>NZ_KB905838.1 GCF_000381025.1 Streptomyces sulphureus DSM 40104 | reverse complement strand
TCGAAGGCATCGCCTACTTCACCGCCTCCGAACTCCTCCAAAACATCACCAAACACAGCCACGCCCACCACGCCGAAATCGACCTCTGGCGCACCAAAGACCGACTCATGCTCCAAGTCCACGACAACGGCAAGGGCGGCGCCACAGCCACACCACCCGCCGACGGCACGGCGGGCGGCACCGGCCTCGCCGGCCTCGCCGAACGCCTCGACTCCGTCGACGGCCTCCTCCTCATCGACTCCCCCGCCGGAGGCCCCACCACCATCACCGCCGAACTCCCCTGGCGGGAGCGGGAGTCGGCGCCCTCGGGGGACGAGCACACGGGGAAGCCGAGCAAGACGGGGCGCCGCCCGAAGCAGCGCCAAGGAGCCTGAACGCCGCGGTCCGCGTTCCGGGGCGGCTCGGCAGATCGGCTTCGGTCGCTTGCGGTCTTCGACAAGCCGGCGTCATCGCAGGTCCCGCGGTGACGACGAGACGGGACCGCACGGCTTCACGGTCGGACGACGCTCCGGCGTGCGACCGGGAGGCGTTCGGTCGGCCTGAGGAGATACAGGCGCCCGTCATCGAGGTGGAGCACGCGGCCGCGGCCGCTGTGTCCGGGCGTGCGCAGGTCGCGGACGCCTCGCCAGCCGCCGCCGAGCAGCACACGGTCGCCGCGTCGCACGTCGAACGGGCCGAGCGGGCGGGGGAGTTCGCACCAATCGCTCACCGAACCTCCTAGAGATAGATCTGCCTGCGGCAGTCGGCGCACTGCTTGCCGCTGAGCACGTCGTGGGCACAGGCGCCCTCACCTCCCGGGGCGGTCCGTTCCCCACGGCCGCGCCGGACGGCGACGAAGAAGAGCAGCGCACCGGCCGCGCAGACCGGCAGCAGGGCCGCACACCGCACCCGGTTCCCCGCTCTTCGGAGCGTTCCACCGCGTGCTCCCAAGAGCCCGCACCTGTCGTGCCCAGCAGAGAACGGGCAGAGAGCCGGACATGCACACTCGCCCAGGGAAAAGCGTCGCTTCCGGACGCGCCGACGGGCTCGGCAGCTCGCGTTGGTCACGCTGGCCTCCTCGCGAGCGTCGTCGGCGCACCGCGACCGTCCTCGCCGCCGTGAGCAGCCCCTCGGAGGCCACTCGACATCCCTAGGGATCATAGAGCACGCATCCCTAGGGATGCCAACTCCCGCCTAGCGCCCGCCAAGAGGACAAAAAAGAGGCCCGCCGCGCGGCGGGCCTCTCCACATTCTTCTTGCTCAGCCGTCGACCTGGTACTCCATGACGTAAGCACCACCGTCGAGCAGCATGCAGTTGAACTCGACCGCCAGACCGTCCTCCGCGAAGGCCGTACGGTGCACCTCGATCACCGGCGTCCCCTGGGCCAGCTCCAGCCACTCGGACTCCTCCTGGCTCGGCATCCGCGCACGGACCTCCTCGACGAACCGCACCGGCTCGTACCCGAGTTCCCTGAGCCTCGCATAGGTTCCACCGGCGCCGGTGTCCTGCTGCTCGACGGCGGAACCGCGCACCAGCTCGGCAGGAAGATACGAGGTCGCCATCTGCACCGGCTCTTCGTCGACAAGGAATTTGCGGCTGCGGACGACCACCGCAGCCTCGTCGACGAGGCCGAGCACCCGGGCCACCTGCCGCGGCGCGGTGTCCTCACGGACCTCGACGTCGACGACCTTCAAGTCCCTCTCCTCGACATCAGCGCTCCAGACCGACCGGCCGGAGCCCCAACCCTCCGAGGCCAGGCGGCGGTTGGCGACGCGCCGGATGGGCCGGAACTCGCGCACGAAGGTGCCGCTGCCGCGCTTCCGCACCGCCAGGCCCTCCGTGACGAGAAGCGTCAGGGCCCGACGGGCCGTCTCCTTCGCGACGCCGTACTCGTTCACGAGCGCGGGCTCTCCCGGAAGGCGGCTCCCCGGTGCCAGTTCACCGGATGCCACGCGCGCACGCAGATCGTCCGCAATCCGCCTCGCGGTCTCCGCCATTGCAGGTGTCCCTCACTTCCCTAGGGTGCGGCCTCAACCCTGCCACAGCCGACGTCTCCCTTCACGGCCACCGCCCGTCCGCAGCCACCGCCCCACGGTGGGGAAAACCCCCGCCCCCACAAGCCGGTCGGCTCCATGGCGGCGCAAGGCCGCTCCGGACAATGCTGGGAGAGTCCCGCCCCCAGGCTCACGGGGCCGGGGCGTGCGGCGTCTGCTGGCGTCGGAGGGACATGAGAGAGAAAGGGCACCACCATGGCAACGGCCCACCGCGCTCCGTCGGACGCCGGTCCCGGGCGGACCGCGGGATACGGGGACGGTCCGCGCAACCCGTTCTCAGCGTTTCTCCTCGCCCCGCTCGAGAACCGGACCTACCGCGAGTTCCTCTACCTGCTCACGGGGTTCCCCCTTGCGATCGTCACCTTTAGCTGGACGGTGACGATGGTCTCGGTGAGCGCCGGACTGCTGATCACCTTCGTCGGTATCCCGCTGCTCGCGCTCACCCTCGCGAGCTGCCGCGGTATCGGCGCCTTCGAGCGGGCGCGGGCGCGGGGGCTGCTGCACCTGGACGCGCCCGATCCCGAGCCGGTGAGCGCGGTGCAGCGCAGCAGCGGGCTGATGGCGTGGGTCGGGGCGCTCCTGCGCAGCGGCACCTCGTGGCGGCACCTGCTCTACACGGTGGTGTACTTCCCGTGGGCGACGGCCGCGTTCACCGTGAGCTTCGTGTTCTGGGCGACGGGGTGGGCGCTGCTCCTCTCCCCGGCCTACCACTGGGTCTTCGACGCGTACACCGACCAGCCGGGGCCCGAGTTCGGGGACTGGGGCTACCTGGACAGCGCTCCCGAACTCGCCGTCGCCTCGCTCGCCGGGCTCGTGCTCGTCCTGCTGACGCCCTGGCTGATCCGCGGCCTCGCGCAGGTGGACCGGCTGCTCGTGCTCGGCCTGCTGGGGCCCTCACGACTGGCGGAGCGGGCGCAGGAGTTGGAGTCGGATCGTGGTGCGGTCGTCGACACCGCCGCAGCCGACCTACGACGCATCGAACGCGACCTCCACGACGGCGCACAAGCACGCCTCGTC
>NZ_KB905837.1 GCF_000381025.1 Streptomyces sulphureus DSM 40104 | reverse complement strand
GACAGTCCTTAAAATATACTTAGAGCGTAAGCGAAAGTAGTAGCGACAGCTATTAACTTTCGGTTGCAAAGCTCTAGGATTTTTAATGGACGCAGCGCATCACACGCAAAAAGGAAATTGGAATAAATGCGAAATTTGAGATGTTAATTAAAGACCTTTTTGAGGTCTTTTTTTCTTAGATTTTTGGGGTTATTTAGGGGAGAAAACATAGGGGGGTACTACGACCTCCCCCCTAGGTGTCCATTGTCCATTGTCCAAACAAATAAATAAATATTGGGTTTTTAATGTTAAAAGGTTGTTTTTTATGTTAAAGTGAAAAAAACAGATGTTGGGAGGTACAGTGATGGTTGTAGATAGAAAAGAAGAGAAAAAAGTTGCTGTTACTTTAAGACTTACAACAGAAGAAAATGAGATATTAAATAGAATCAAAGAAAAATATAATATTAGCAAATCAGATGCAACCGGTATTCTAATAAAAAAATATGCAAAGGAGGAATACGGTGCATTTTAAACAAAAAAAGATAGACAGCACTGGCATGCTGCCTATCTATGACTAAATTTTGTTAAGTGTATTAGCACCGTTATTATATCATGAGCGAAAATGTAATAAAAGAAACTGAAAACAAGAAAAATTCAAGAGGACGTAATTGGACATTTGTTTTATATCCAGAATCAGCAAAAGCCGAGTGGTTAGAGTATTTAAAAGAGTTACACATTCAATTTGTAGTGTCTCCATTACATGATAGGGATACTGATACAGAAGGTAGGATGAAAAAAGAGCATTATCATATTCTAGTGATGTATGAGGGTAATAAATCTTATGAACAGATAAAAATAATTACAGAAGAATTGAATGCGACTATTCCGCAGATTGCAGGAAGTGTGAAAGGTCTTGTGAGATATATGCTTCACATGGACGATCCTAATAAATTTAAATATCAAAAAGAAGATATGATAGTTTATGGCGGTGTAGATGTTGATGAATTATTAAAGAAAACAACAACAGATAGATATAAATTAATTAAAGAAATGATTGAGTTTATTGATGAACAAGGAATCGTAGAATTTAAGAGTTTAATGGATTATGCAATGAAGTTTAAATTTGATGATTGGTTCCCGCTTTTATGTGATAACTCGGCGTATGTTATTCAAGAATATATAAAATCAAATCGGTATAAATCTGACCGATAGATTTTGAATTTAAGAGTGTCACAAGACACTCTTTTTTCGCACCAGCGAAAACTGGTTTAAGCCGACTGCGCAAAAGACATAATCGATTCACAAAAAATAGGCACACGAAAAACAAGTTAAGGGATGCAGTTTATGCATCCCTTAACTTACTTATTAAATAATTTATAGCTATTGAAAAGAGATAAGAATTGTTCAAAGCTAATATTGTTTAAATCGTCAATTCCTGCATGTTTTAAGGAATTGTTAAATTGATTTTTTGTAAATATTTTCTTGTATTCTTTGTTAACCCATTTCATAACGAAATAATTATACTTTTGTTTATCTTTGTGTGATATTCTTGATTTTTTTCTACTTAATCTGATAAGTGAGCTATTCACTTTAGGTTTAGGATGAAAATATTCTCTTGGAACCATACTTAATATAGAAATATCAACTTCTGCCATTAAAAGTAATGCCAATGAGCGTTTTGTATTTAATAATCTTTTAGCAAACCCGTATTCCACGATTAAATAAATCTCATTAGCTATACTATCAAAAACAATTTTGCGTATTATATCCGTACTTATGTTATAAGGTATATTACCATATATTTTATAGGATTGGTTTTTAGGAAATTTAAACTGCAATATATCCTTGTTTAAAACTTGGAAATTATCGTGATCAACAAGTTTATTTTCTGTAGTTTTGCATAATTTATGGTCTATTTCAATGGCAGTTACGAAATTACACCTCTTTACTAATTCAAGGGTAAAATGGCCTTTTCCTGAGCCGATTTCAAAGATATTATCATGTTCATTTAATCTTATATTTGTCATTATTTTATCTATATTATGTTTTGAAGTAATAAAGTTTTGACTGTGTTTTATATTTTTCTCGTTCATTATACCCCTCTTTAATTTGGTTATATGAATTTTGCTTATTAACGATTCATTATAACCACTTATTTTTTGTTTGGTTGATAATGAACTGTGCTGATTACAAAAATACTAAAAATGCCCATATTTTTTCCTCCTTATAAAATTAGTATAATTATAGCACGAGCTCTGATAAATATGAACATGATGAGTGATCGTTAAATTTATACTGCAATCGGATGCGATTATTGAATAAAAGATATGAGAGATTTATCTAATTTCTTTTTTCTTGTAAAAAAAGAAAGTTCTTAAAGGTTTTATAGTTTTGGTCGTAGAGCACACGGTTTAACGACTTAATTACGAAGTAAATAAGTCTAGTGTGTTAGACTTTATGAAATCTATATACGTTTATATATATTTATTATCCGGAGGTGTAGCATGTCTCATTCAATTTTGAGGGTTGCCAGAGTTAAAGGATCAAGTAATACAAACGGGATACAAAGACATAATCAAAGAGAGAATAAAAACTATAATAATAAAGACATAAATCATGAGGAAACATATAAAAATTATGATTTGATTAACGCACAAAATATAAAGTATAAAGATAAAATTGATGAAACGATTGATGAGAATTATTCAGGGAAACGTAAAATTCGGTCAGATGCAATTCGACATGTGGACGGACTGGTTACAAGTGATAAAGATTTCTTTGATGATTTAAGCGGAGAAGAAATAGAACGATTTTTTAAAGATAGCTTGGAGTTTCTAGAAAATGAATACGGTAAGGAAAATATGCTGTATGCGACTGTCCATCTGGATGAAAGAGTCCCACATATGCACTTTGGTTTTGTCCCTTTAACAGAGGACGGGAGATTGTCTGCAAAAGAACAGTTAGGCAACAA
Organism: Streptomyces sulphureus DSM 40104; assembly: GCF_000381025.1. Taxonomy (GTDB): domain Bacteria; phylum Actinomycetota; class Actinomycetes; order Streptomycetales; family Streptomycetaceae; genus Streptomyces; species Streptomyces sulphureus. The sequence continues at coordinate 732 of NZ_KB905837.1, read as the reverse complement.
GAAAGACTTTACTCAATTACAAGATAGATTTAATGAGTATGTGAATGAGAAAGGTTATGAACTTGAAAGAGGCACGTCCAAAGAGGTTACAGAACGAGAACATAAAGCGATGGATCAGTACAAGAAAGATACTGTATTTCATAAACAGGAACTGCAAGAAGTTAAGGATGAGTTACAGAAGGCAAATAAGCAGTTACAGAGTGGAATAGAGCATATGAGGTCTACGAAACCCTTTGATTATGAAAATGAGCGTACAGGTTTGTTCTCTGGACGTGAAGAGACTGGTAGAAAGATATTAACTGCTGATGAATTTGAACGCCTGCAAGAAACAATCTCTTCTGCAGAACGGATTGTTGATGATTACGAAAATATTAAGAGCACAGACTATTACACAGAAAATCAAGAATTAAAAAAACGTAGAGAGAGTTTGAAAGAAGTAGTGAATACATGGAAAGAGGGGTATCACGAAAAAAGTAAAGAGGTTAATAAATTAAAGCGAGAGAATGATAGTTTGAATGAGCAGTTGAATGTATCAGAGAAATTTCAAGATAGTACAGTGACTTTATATCGTGCTGCGAGGGCGAATTTCCCTGGGTTTGAGAAAGGGTTTAATAGGCTTAAAGAGAAATTCTTTAATGATTCCAAATTCGAGCGTGTGGGACAGTTTATGGATGTTGTACAGGATAATGTCCAGAAGGTCGATAGAAAGCGTGAGAAACAGCGTACAGACGA
>NZ_KB905836.1 GCF_000381025.1 Streptomyces sulphureus DSM 40104 | reverse complement strand
TCCAGACCCTCCAAACCCGCCGCATGCAACTGCTCGAAGTATCCGTCGTAGTTGGGCGTGGGAACGCTGAGCCCGGTAAGCGAGATCCCCGTGCCGCTCTCGGCTGCATCCGCTCCCCCTGCCGGACGGCGGGTGAGCAGCCGCCCCTGCGACCTGACGGGGCCGCCGGCCGCCACCTGCCGCAGCAGCGCCACGAACGCATCCTCACCCGGACCGTCGACCACCGCCTCCACCGCGGGGTAGTTCTCCAGGAGCGCCCGCCCCATCGAGCCCTCGCAGTTGCTACCGCCCATGACGATCACGCCGGGATAGCCACTTGCACGCAACCGCTCGGCCACCGCCAGCGTCGGCCCGTTCTGGCTGAAGGTGCTCGTGAACCCGATGACATCGGGGTCGGACGCGAGCAGGGCCGCGGCGGTCTCCTCCACATGCCGCTCGGCGACCTCGCGCAGCGAATCGATCAGCCCGATCGTCGGCTCGTCGATTTTCCTGGAGCGCAGCTCCTCGACGTACTCGTCGCGCCGCGCGGCCTCCGTGCCCCGGCAGGCGAATATCCAGTCGCCGACCGAGAAGTGGTAAAGGCCCTCGGAGATCAGGTCGTACGCGTCCGACCACTCGGCGTCTCCGTAGCCCAGCATCCTTTTGGCGAGTCCGTAGAAGGCGAGGTAGGCGTATTCCGGGGTGACCTGCCAGCCTTCCTCCTCGGCCACCGCACGCAACGTGCCCACCTGGATCGAAGGGCGGCGCACGTTGTTCCACGGCATCGAAACGAGCATTACTCGACCAGCACTGCCGGCACTCTTCATGGCGACCTCACCAGACGAGCCTCAAGTCGTATGCATTGCGGAGGAACCGGGGCTCCGAGGGCTCCGGCTGCGGAGGGAATCCGTAGTGCGGGATGAGCTCGTGCCACACGTCGAGGGCGGTGCGGATCTGCGCCCGCGCCAACGCGGCGCCGAGGCACTGGTGTGCTCCCGTACCGAAGGCGATGTGCGGGTTGCGCTCCCGGTCGAAGTCGACCTGCTCGGGGTCGTGGAAGACCTCGGGATCGTAGTTGGCGACGGCGAGCGGCAGCAGCACCGTCTCACCCCGCCGGGCGGTGCCGCCCGCCCCGTCGCGCGCGGCCAACCTCCCCGGATACATGCACGAGTTGGCCCGGAGGAACTCCTCGACCGCCCTCGGGCGTACTTCCCTGGAGGCCAGGAACCGCCGCTTGTCGGCGTCGTGGCACACCAGGTGCTGGACGGCGTTGGCCAGGTGGTTGACCGTCGAGTCGACGCCGGCGAGGAAGAGCACGCACAGCAGCGAGACCCGGTCGTCGTCGGTGACGGGCCTCCCCTCGACCTCCCAGCCGAAGGTCGCGGTGGTGAGGTCGTCTGCGGGTTCGGCGCGACGGCGCTCGACCTGCTCGCGGGCGAGCTTTTCCAGCGCCGGGATGCCGACCTCCTCGAACGCCGCCTCACGCGGGTCGGGCGCGTACCGCGAATCGATCATCGCGCGGTCGATGCGCAGGAGTTGGTCGAAGCGGTCGAACTCCCAGCCCACCGCGGTCATCAGGTTCTCCAGCACGAACGGCCTGGCGAAATCCTCGTTGAACGACACCTCGCCGTCGTCGACGAACCCCTCGATCCGGCGCCGGGCGTTGGCCTCGATCGAGGGGGTCAGCTCGCGTACGCGCTGCGGCGTGAACCACGCGCCCAGCCTGCGGCGCCACTCCGTGTGCTGGCGGCCCTCGATGGTCAGCGGAATCCAGCGGTCCTCCTCGGCGCCGTCCGCTGCGCTGACGCGCCCGACGGTGAACTGCTCCTCGTCCCTGAACGCCTCGCAGATTCCCTCGTACGTGGTAAGGACCCAGAACCCGTCGCCGCTGGCGCTGTAGAAGGCGCCCTCGTCGGCGTGGGTGGCCGCTGCTTCGCGGTACGCCGAAGGGCCGTTGAAGAACTCGAAGTCCACGGGGTCGGCGCGCCGTCCGGTGACGGGGCAGACCCCGGGGGGAGCCTCGGGGTCGGTCGTCCCGGTGGATGGGTCAGCCTGCATCGGCAGTCTCCTTATTCTGTCGGTCACCGGCCGCCGGGTCCACGTCGCCCCTTCTCCAGGTGCCGGCGTCGAGGCCGGCCGCCGTGAGCCGCAGCCCCCACAGGTGGTCCAAGTCGTCGGCGTCGAGGAGGACTCCGTCGACGAGTACGGCGTCCGGCCGGGCCAGGCGGGTGACGTCGTGCGCCGGGGAGCGCCGGTAGAGGACCAGGTCGGCCCGTGCGGGGTCGCGGCCCGTTGCGGCGTATGCGTCGACGGTCGCGGCCTTGAGGACGGTCGCGAAGTCGAGGCCGCTGCGGCTGAGTTCGGCCAGCTCCTTGTGGTACGAGGGCCCGGCGAGGACGAAGGGGTTCCCGCAGTCGGTGCCGACGAGCAGCCTGGCCCCGCGGCGCGACAGGTCGTACGCGATGCCTCCGAGCCGGTCGACCAGCAGGCTCCGCCGCTGCGCCTCGGCCCGCTCCAGCGAGAGGGCGTCCCTCGCGGCCGCGTGCCAGGCGGGGCGGCGGCTCGGGGTCGCCGACTGGAGGAGCGTCCTCGACGGCCGGGTGTAGCGGCGCTCCCCGCTCCGCGCCCGCCACGCGGTGAGCGTCGGGCAGACGAAACGGCCGGCGGCCCCCTCGACGGCGGGGCCGTCGTCGCGGTGCCGCTGCAACGCGTCGGCGAGGACGGCCCAGCGGTCGGCCGCGGGCAGCCGGAAGATGTGGGGCACGATTCCGTACAGGTGCTCGGTCGACCACATGCCCGGGTAGGCCGCGTCGAGCGGCACCGCCTCGGGCACGTGTCCGACGACGGGGATGCCGGCGCGCTCCGCCTCGCGTACCAGCGCCTCGAAGGCCGGCCGCGCCAAGTCGTCGTAGACCTTGATGCCGTCGAAGCCGAACGCGAGGACGTCCTCGACCACCCGGCGCACCTGCCGCGCGTCGTCAACGACCGTGACGTGGTGCGGGATACGGGAGTCGGGGCCGTCGACGACGCCCGCCGTCGTCCAGGGGAGGGGGAGGACGGCGTGGCGCGCACGGTGGACGCCGGCGCTGTACAGGTGTGCGGGCTCGCCCCACATCTGCCGGTAACCCGTCACCCCGTACGCGAGCATGCCGACGAGGTCGGTCACCGAGGACACGTGCGCATGGGCGTCGACGAACCCGGGCAGGGCGAACCACTCGCAGTACGCGGCGTCCGGCGCAGGGCTCCAGCGGGCGACGGCGCCGTCGACCACCTCCAAGTCCCTTGGCGGGGCGGCCTCTCCGGTCTCCGCGTCGAGCATCCCGACGGCGCGGAGGACGTGGCTGCGGCTGCGGCCCGCCAGCTCCTCCAGCGCGCCGACGAGCGGATCGCCGTCGGGGAGCAGGCCCCTGCGGTGGGTCCAGAGGGCGTCGTCCGTCATGCGTCCCCCCTCATCGCCGCCGGCGCCGCGGTGAGCAACTCCGCCGTGCGCGTGCCGACTTCGGCGAGGCGGGCAGCGGCGCGCACCCGGGTCCGGCTGTCCACCAGCCAGAGCCGGGCGCCGAGGCGGGCCGAGCCCTCGCGGAACGTGCCGAGGTCGGCGTCGCCCTCGGCAGTGATCAGCACCAGGTCCTGGTCGGCTGCTCCGCGCTCGGCCCGCTGGTGCGAACCGTGCAGGAGGCCGCGGGTCGCCGCCGCCAACTCGTCCTGGTCGACCCGGTCGCAGGCGGAGACCATCCACGCAGGCGCTCCCGCGGCGGAGAAGTGGTCGCGGAGGTACGCGTACCCGCCGGGGCCTTCGATCTCTTTCGCCTCCTCCTCGACGGCGTCCGCCGGGACCTCCACCGCCTCGCCGTGCGCGCAGAAGGAGAAGGCCCGCTGCACCCGCCTGTCCGCCTCCGCGACCCGCAGCGCGATACGGCCCCCGAAGTAGAGGCCGAAGAGGCTGTACCGCTCCCGCCCGAAGAAGCCGAGCACGGCGCGGACGTCCTCGACGTAGCGGTCGATCGCGTGGCCCTCGGCGCTGTGCCCCGGGTCGCTTTCGCCGCGGCCGCGCAGGTCGGGGGCGACGACGTGGACGTCGTCGGGCAGCGCGTCGAGGAACGACGACTCGGACCAGACCCGGTGGTCCATCGCGACACCGTGCAGCAGCACCAGCGTCTCCGGCTCGCCCCGCGCATCGGACGACCCGCGGGCCGCCCGGCTGAACCCGCGCAGCAACGTGCCGTCCACGGAGGCGACTTCGAAGCGTTCCGCCTGCTCCCGGTCAGGACTCCGCATCCGACCCCCTCAGCGCCGCCGCGCGGCCCAACTCGTCCCGCATGCCGTCCCGTACGGCGAGGACGAGACCGCGCCGCCCCTCAAGGTGGACCCAGCCGCACGCCGCCCACTCGCTCACCCTCTCGTGCAGCCGGCTCTCCGGCGTCCCCGTCTGCTCGCCGACCCGGCCGACGGCCTGCATGAGGCGCCCGCCGTGGACGAGGGAGCGGAAGAGGAGGTCGTCGGCTCCCCGCAGCACGGTGCGGCCCGTACCGACGTGCGGCCTGTAGTCGTGGACCACGGTCACGTTCGGGCCGAAACGGAAGGAGAAGCGGGACTGCGCGTGCAGCTTCTTCCACAGTCCGACACGTGCCCCGAGCCGGCGGCGCAGCGCCAGCATGGCTGCGTCATCGTCCCGCTCCTTCCCCGCCTGCTGCCCGTGCTCGAAGGAGTACGCCAGCGCCGTACGGTCGACGCCCTCGCCCCGGTGGATGAACCGGTACTTCTTCTCGGGGCCCCGCAGCTCGATGCCGAACTCGTCGGGCTTCTCGAAGTAGGGGCTGTAGCGGTCGACGCGGACTTTGCTCACCGTCGACGGTGGTGCCAGATGTGTGATGAAGGGGATCAGCCGGAGCTGCTCCTCCAGCATCTCCGCTGACTCGTCCGGCATGGCCGAGAGCAAGTTCCACTGCGCGTCGATCCCCAACTCCTGGCACAGGACGAGAAAGCGCAGGTTGTGCCAGCTCGTCGCGCCCTTGCGCAGCAGCTTCAACGCGCCCGAGCTGAGGCTCTCGATCCCCGGCTGCACCATGGTGACGCCGGCGGCGCGCAGCTCGCCGACCTCCCGAGGGCCGAGGTTAGCCTTGACCTCGAAGAAGGTGGTGATGTCGACCTCGGCGTCGGCGAGCGCCGCGAGGCCGTTGTCGTTCTTCGCCAGGATCGTGTCCACGGCGTAGGTGTTGAAGGCGCCGTGCCGCTCCGTCAACGTCCGCAGTGTGTCGACGAGTTGGGAGCCCGGTTTGCTGCGGTAGACCATCCCGCTGCCGTTCTCACCGCAGAACGTGCACTGCAACTTCTCGCCCCACCAGCACCCGCGGGACATCTGGAACGGCAGCGCCACGTGCGGAGCGATGAGGTCGCCCCACGGCAGGCTCTCCAACCGCTCGAAGTACGCATCGTACTTGGGCACGGGAGCGGACTCCACGGGTTGGATCGACGGCAGCGCGGTGCGCAGGCCGTCCTCGTGCCGCAGCACTATCCCGGGGACCGCCGCCAGGTCGTCCACGCTCTTCGCGCGGGTGAGCGCGTTCACCGCCTGCTCGCCCTCGCCCTCGACGACCGCGTCGACGAACGGATAGGCGTGCATCACGGCCTGGCCCATCGGACGGTCGCAGTTCGCCCCGCCGAGGAGGACGAGCCGGTCCGGCGCCCGTTCCTTGATCGCCACGGCTATCGCCAGCGAGGGCACCAACTGGCTGAAGGATGTGGTGAATCCGAAGCACTCGGCCCCGTCGTCCACGAGCCGCTCGGCGAGGTCGGCGACGAACCGTGGCGCCGCCTCGCGCAACCGCAGGACATCGGCGACGATTTCCTCGTCGACGCCCTGCTCCCGCAGGAACGCACCGTACTCCGCGGTCGCCGACGCCTCGTCCGCGTCCCCGGCGCCCGGCAGCCCGCCGCCGAAGATCCAGTCGCCGACGCCGAGCCCGTACAGCTCCTCGCCGATCGTGTCGTACACGGCGGCGAACTGCTCCGGGTCGCACTCCAGGAAGCCGACCGCGTACTCGAACCAGTCCAAGTACCCGTAGACGGCGCTGATCGGATCGCCCTGCTCCTCGGTGCTCAGCGCGGCGAGGGTGGCGATCTGGATCGAGGGCCGGTAGAGGCTGTTCCACGGTGGCGCCACAAGGACGAGCTTCACGGCTCCCTCCTCTGCGGCCTGAGCCTCTCGCCCAACCGCCCGGTCGGCAGGACCGGGTAGCCGGCGCGCGCCTTGTCCAGCATTTCGAGCCCGGGTGCGACGACGTCGACGACGGTGATCGTCCCCGGCCTCGTCAGGACGCGGAAGTGGAGGTCGACGCCCACTCCCTGCAACCGGTCGATGAGGTGCCGCAGCAGCTCTTCCGGAGTCGCCGCGGCAGGGAGCCCGTCGCTGTCGAACGGCTGCCGTTCGTGCGGGAGTTGACGCACGTCGAACCCGGCGGCGGCGAGGTGCCTCGGGTAGCGGGCCAGGGCCGTGGCGATCTGGGCGGCCTCGCGCTCCGCGTCGACGGGCCCGTGCTGGTACATCGTGCACACCTGGAGGTACTCCAGCAGCCCTCGTTGGAGGGCGTACGCCTGCACCGGCGAGGCGCCGCTGCCGATGAGCCGCACGTCCTCGTCGCTCTCCGCGTCGCAGACCACGTAGGCCGGCACCCCCGTGTCGCAGGGGATCGAGACGATGAGGATCGGGGAGCCGCTCGACGCCTCCACGTCGTCGACGAGGGCGCGCAGCTCCGCCGGGAGGCTCTCGTGGTCGATGACGCGGAGGGCCCGGCCGCTCTCGTCGGGCAGGCCGAAGTAGGAACGGGCAAGTTGGTAGGACCAGGCGTCGCGCTCGATCAGCTCGTTGACCGCGTGGACGAGCGCCTCGTGCAGCGTGGTTCCAGCCGCGTAGCCGGCGCTCGTCGTGTAGTGCCAGAGCGGCTTGAAGGAGCCGTCGTCCGAGGGGTGCGGCCAGTTCCGGTAGCCGCCGTCGCGCAGGAAGACGGGGTGGCGGTGCGGGGGTGCGGCGCCGCCGGTGGCGCCCAACGCCTCGGCCACTGGGCGGTATTCGCGGGTGAGGACCGGGGAGTCGCCGAGGATGCCGCCGAGTCGGTGCAGCAGCGCCGAGCCGGCGGCCGTCGGCTGCCCGGCGACCTCGCGGCCGGGGACGAACGCGGCCTCGTCGGCGAGCGGGTCGCGGCGCCAGTCGAGGTGGTAGTGCTCGGCGCTTTCGAAGAGGGCGCTCGCCATGCTGCGGTGCCCCAGACCCTTGCCCGAGCTGCGCGAGCACAGCGTGCCCGCGGCGTCCTTGAGGTGGACCTCGTAGGTGGGCGCGGAGTCGAGCCCGTACTTCCAGATGTCCGGGGTCAGTTGCTCGGAGCTCAGCCAGTCGCTCGCCGCGGAGAGCGCTCTGCCGATCGGCGTCTCACGCTCGGGTGGGACGTCCTGAGTGAGCGACCCGTCCAGAAGGGCTGAGGTCAGCAGATCGTGCTCGGCGTGGACAGACAAGGATCTTCCTCACTTCCCCCGTGTCGAAGACGGGAATACCTGCGCGGACAAGGCCGAGGAGCGGCTGCGGATCCGACACCACGTGGGCGAAGCACAGGCGGGTCCTCCTCAGGTCGGCGCCCGAGATGTCGACGGCTCCGGGGTCGGCCCACACCTCGATGGCTCTGGACTCCAGCGCGCCCAAGGGAGAGGGGTGGGGCCCGTCGTCGAAGGGGCCGGCGTGCTCGCCGAGGTCGAAGTCCAGGGCGGCGCAGCGTCTCAGCAGGGGCCACTTCTCGAAGCGCCGCATGAAGTAGCGCTCGGCCGGCACGGCGGTCGAGTTGGCGCGCCAGAGCGTCTCGGCCTGGGCGAGTTCGAGGAAGGCCCGCTCGGCCGCCTCGGACGCCGTCGTACCTGAGCCGATACCGGTGGCGGGCATCAGCCGGTCGCTGCTCCTCGTCACGGCGAGGATCGTCGGGGTGCGGGTCGCCCAGCTTATGGGGACGGTCTGGGTGCGGCCCTCTTCGTGCGGCTCGGGGCCTCCGCCGGGCGCGGGGCGTTCGCGGGGGGCCGCGAGGCACCGGTAGAGGAACGCGCCGTAGTTCAGCAGCTCCGTCAGCTCGTAGAGGGCGCCCTGCAGGGCTGCTTCGGGCGACGGTGCGACGGCCCACCCGACCGTGCTGGAGAGGCGGGCCGCCTGCGGGGCGAGGTTCGCCGACCGCATCTCCTCGCCGGCGACCCAGGGCGAAGACCAGAACAGGGGCACCTGCCGCGGCTGCTCGCCGCTCAGCGAGCGGTAGTTGCGTACCTGGCAGCCGGCGGGCGCGGAGCGCAGCCCGCGCTGCCAGGGGTCGGTGCCCCTGCTCCGGTCTGTGCGCGGTGTCGGCCGACGGGCGATGAGGGCGAACGGGGTGCAGGCCAACAGCCTTTCCACGGCTTCGGAAAGGGCCTTCTTCCGAGCGACGGCCTCGGTCGTGGCGGTGCCGTAGCCTTCGGCCTGCCCCGGTCCCGAGTCAGGCCGTACCGTGCACTGGACCGTCACCGTGTGCTCCGCCCGGTAGGAGCGGAACGCGACTTCCCGCAGTACGCAGTCGGTCGCGGAAGAATCGGCCATCACTCCCACTTCCCTGTGCGCCGGCCCGCCGACTTCACGTCTGGTGCTACGCGCAGGCGGGCATCAGACTGACTGGTCGGTGTCGTCGGACCAGGCGCCCCACGACTCGAGTTCCTCCATCTCCAGGGAGCTGAGCTCGGCGTTGTTGGGGTCGTCGTTGAGGAAGTCCGCCGTCATACAGTCGAATACGACCGCTGGTCCCATGTCAGTGATCCTTTCGTTTCGCTGTACCGATCCATCCGTCGTCGCGCTGTTCATGTGGATGCACCGCGATAGGCCTCACCTCCCTCACTTCCGGCTGGTGAGCGTGACGGGCACGGGGTTGCGGGCCTGTCGCCTGGGTGTGCCCTTGGGCGGCGGCGTCCGGTAGGCGGATGGTTGTTCGCGGATGGCGAGGGCGATGATTTTGGTGCCTTCGATGAAGATCCAGCGGCGGCGTTGCCAGTTCTGGAGTTTCTCCCAGGCTCGGTCCCAGGGTTGGCCTTCCGGCCAACCGTTGGCTTGCAGGTCACGGATGCGGGTCCCGCCGATGACAGCCCGGAAGAGTGCGGCGTCGTCGCCTTGCAGGACGGTTTCGTG
>NZ_KB905835.1 GCF_000381025.1 Streptomyces sulphureus DSM 40104 | reverse complement strand
TGACCGGTACTAATAGGCCGAGGGCTTGTCCATAGAGGCTTCGCGTCCACTGTGCAGTTCTGAAACAACGAACAGCACACACCGGCCCCTCTGTTGTGGGGGGTTGGGTGTGTTGGTGTTGTGTGTGTTTCGGTGGTTATAGCGTGAGGGAAACGCCCGGTCACATTTCGAACCCGGTAGCTAAGCCTTTCTGCGCCGATGGTACTGCATACGGGAGTGTGTGGGAGAGTAGGACACCGCCGAACTACTTCTAGAGGCCCCTGGCCCCAGCGTTCAGACGCTGGGGCCAGGGGTCTTTTTTGTTTCTTTTCAGGCGTCTTCTGCGACCGAGGGTGGATTCTGGCCGCTGATGCCTGCCGTGTGGCCCTGGCGCTCTTGCACGGGGAAGACCCGGCTCTGCCGCTTGGCTGCCGTCATGGAAGCGCAGAGGGTCGTCGGAGACGGCCTAAGGCCCGGGGCGCTGTTCACCATGAGTCGGTGGGTTGTGGACGTTTCTGCGCGCTCTTCCGTGCCTGAGGGAGTTCTTCCCCGATCGATCTGGGCTGTGGTTGGTGGTCGTGCCGGACCTGGCGTGGGGTGCCGTCGCCTTGGAGGCGGCAGTTGGGACGGGCGCGACTGCTGGCGCGGACTCCTTGCTCAACGTCAGGCGAGGCCGCCAGTAAGGGCGGTGGGTTCTCGTGTCATGGCCGGGAGTTCGTTCTCCCTGGGCTTCTGGCTGTCGGCACGAGTTGGCAAGTGGCCTGAGAGCTCTCGGCCTTCCAGAAGGCCGTGGTGTGGCGGCACGGGGCCGTCAGTAGCGCTCGGCCCTGGAGGATGCTGCACGGTCGGTGTTCGCGTGCTGTAGGTGGTGTTCTCGCGCTGTAGCGCCTTGAGTGAATTGTCGGAGTGGGAGTGCTCAGCACTGTGGCGAGTCCCTAGCTGACGCTCGGGGTTGAGTGCAAGGGGGGTGCGCGGGGCGAGGGGTTGGTGGTTGGTGCGGATGGCGGGGACGGGCTGCTGTATTAGCAGATGAGGGGCGGGTTTGTGGGTGGGTGCTTCGGTCTGGTGCCGGGTGTGCTGCCAGTCGATCGGGGGATGGCTGTCATCCCGGGGGTAACCCGGGAGGATGGCTGTCGTAGGAGGCGGCGGAGGGCCAACTTCCTTCAAAACGAGGGGAGTTGGGTGGAAGTGGCGCGGTGCTTGGCGGTGGACGTCGGCTGTGGTGGGCGGGGTGAGTGCGTAATGTTCAAGGCAACCGAGCAGCCACCCGTCGGGCCGTGAGCCTCAAGGCTGGCGGAGCGGTCCGGCTGGTTGGGCCTCGTGATCCCCACATCGACAGGTCGCAACCGGTTGGTTCGGTCCCGGCGGGGGCTGTTCGGTCTTCAGGCGGAGTTCGGTCCGTGCGGTGGTGTGCGGTTGTTCGTGGCCGTGTGCTGCTGAGGTCGTTGTGGTGCCCGAGGTTGATCGCGTCATCGGGGGCGTTCGATGAGTCCGCCGGGTGGTTTCCGGGGCGACCGGGGCTTGACGTTCGCTGAAGGGACGCGGGGACCGTGCTGTTGGACGGGACTTGCGGATCGCCGAGGTGTGCGTCGCGTCGGGGTCTTCGTCAGGAGGCCGGCGCGGTTGTCGGGGGAGATGCTCACCTTGGTCATGCCTGCGGCGTCGGTGCCTTCGGGGGCGCTGCGTCGGGGGCGCGCGCGGCACCGGGCGTGCTCGCCGCGGGCAGGGCGCCGGCCCGGTGGTCACCGTTCGAGAGCGGTGGCCACCGGGTGCGGCGTCGTTCGGTGTGAGCCGGTGTCGGGGGTTGCCCGGTTCAGGCGTGGGGGTCGCCGTAGCCGGGGACGCCGGCGGCGCGGGCGAGTTCGAGGTCGAGGGCTTCGCGGCGAATGCGCTGGTCGAGATAGAGCAGGGCAGTGACGCCGGCCTGGATCGGGAAGGTGAGCATCGAGATGATTGCGCCGCCGATGCCCGTGGTGATGAGGTAGGGCCAGCTCATCGCTGTCGCTTCGCTGAGTGAGCCGGCGGCGTCCCCGTCGATCAGGAGCGCTGCGAAGTTGACCGGCACCTGGATGACCGACGCGATGACGAACACGAGAACCACGGCGAGCAGTTGGATGCCGAAGACGCGCCACCAGGTGAGGGTGACGAGCTTCGTCGAGCGTTTGAGGGAGGACACGACGCCCTGCCTCTCCAGCACGAGAGCGGGCGCGGCGAGGCTCCACCGCACCCAGAGCCAAACGCCGACGGCGAGAGCGGCGAAGGCGCCCAGCAGGAGGAGGGCTGCACCTGCCCCCTCGGCGCCGGCCATGACGACGGCGGTCCCCGGGACGAGTCCGACGACGAACACCAGACTCAGCAGGAACGGTACGAGCAGCATCAGGCCGAGCATGCGCAGGAGTTGAGGGCGCGCCTCCGTCCAGGCCTCGGTGAACGTGATGTTCCGTCCGAGTACCGCACGGCTGATGACGACGGTGAGCAGGGCGGTGGCGAACACCGTGCCGAGCACGCCGACGATCCCCGTTGCGAGGCTTCCGCTGAGTGTGCTCTCGGCTGCTCCGGCGATCTCCTCGAGGGTCGGGTCGGGGTTGTCGAGCGCGGTGAGGTCGCTGCCGTCACGGAACCAGAAGCCCATGACCAGGGTTGCGACGAGTTGGGTGACGACGCCGACGACGAGGGAGACGCCGAGCACGGTACGCCAGTGCCGGCGGAACAGCCCGAACGTCCCGTCGAGGATCTCGCCGAGGCCGAGGGGACGCAGCGGAACGATGCCCGGCCGGGGCGCGGGAGCCGCCTGCCAGGCCGGATGGGACCGCTGTCCCCAACCGGGGCCGCCGGGAGGGGGCGGTGCGCCCCAGGTACCTCCGGCCGGAGGTGGCTGGTTTGCCGACCAGTTGGGGTGCTGAGCGTGCCCGGGCTCCTCGGGAGTGTTGCGGCCATCCGAGCCGTCTCCTCCCTCGTGGTGGGGATCGGACGAGGAGGGTCCGGGCGAAGCCCAGCCCGGAGAGTCGTTCACGTGAGCTCACCTCTGGGTCGGTGTTGCGGCGTCGTCGCGCGTTTTCGGCCGTGTTCGCGTGGCAGCCATCGTGTCACGACCTGTTGTGCGGACGGCGTGGCCCCGTCACCGCAGGCTTCTGCCTCTCTGGGCGGGCGGGGCAGACTGGTCGGATGGTTGAACAGCATGTGCCGACATTGCGATGGGAGGAGTCGCCGGACGGACCGGTTCTGGTGCTTCTCGACCAGACTCGACTGCCCGCCGAGGAGTCCGAGTTGGTCTGCGCCGATGTGTCCGCGCTCGTCGACGCCATCCAGTCGCTTGCGGTGCGGGGTGCGCCGGTGCTCGGGCTGGCCGGCGCCTACGGCGTCGCGCTCGCAGCGGCCCGGGGGTCGGACGTGGCGGCGGCAGCCGAGCAGTTGGCGGGTGCCCGGCCGACGGCGGTCAACCTGGCGCTCGGCGCGCGCCGCGTCGAGCGGGCCCATCGGGCCGCCGCCGACGCCGGGGACAAGGCCGCCGCAGCCGCCGCACTCGCCGAGGCGAGGGCGCTGCACCGGGAGGACGCCGAGGCGAGCGAGCGCCTCGCCGAGCACGGGCGTAGCCTCTTCGACGACTTGCTGCCCGGCAGGGACCTGCGTGTGCTGACGCACTGCAACACCGGGGCGCTCGTCTCCGGCGGACGGGGTACCGCGCTCGCGGTGGCGGCGGCGTTGCACCGCGAGGGACGGCTGCGTCGGCTCTGGGTCGACGAGACACGGCCGCTCCTCCAAGGGGCTCGCCTCACCGCATACGAGGCGGCGCGCGAGGGCATGGCGTACAGCGTTCTGGCGGACAACGCGGCAGGCTCGCTCTTCGCCTCGGGCCGGGTGGACGCCGTGCTGATCGGTGCGGACAGGATCGCTGCGGACGGCTCCGTCGCCAACAAGATCGGTAGCTATCCGCTGGCGGTGCTCGCGCGGCACCACTCGGTGCCCTTCGTCGTGGTGGCGCCTGTGACGACGGTGGACCTCGGAACCCGGGACGGTTCGGGGATCGAGGTGGAGCAGCGGCCCGCGTACGAGGTGACCGAAATGCCGTCGCCTGACGCGGTCCGACGAGAGCCCGGCAGCGGCGTGCGCATCACGCCTGCGGGGGCGCAGGCGTACAACCCGGCCTTCGACGTCACACCCCCGGAGTTGGTATCGGCGCTCGTGACGGACGCCGGTGTGGCCTCGCCCGTGGATGCGGAGGGCGTCTCGAAGCTGTGTTCCGCGTCACGAGCGGTAACGTCACGATCGGGTAATGGGATGATGAACGCATGAAGGGACGCGTCCTCGTCGTTGATGACGACACCGCATTGGCAGAGATGCTCGGCATCGTTCTGCGTGGAGACGGCTTCGAGCCGTCGTTCGTGGCCGACGGCGACAAGGCGCTGGCCGCATTCCGTGAGGTCAAACCCGACCTGGTCCTCCTCGATCTGATGCTTCCCGGGCGGGACGGCATCGACGTGTGCAGGATGATCAGGGCCGAGTCCGGGGTTCCGGTGGTGATGCTCACCGCCAAGACGGACACGGTCGACGTCGTCGTGGGGCTCGAGTCCGGGGCGGACGACTACGTCGTCAAGCCGTTCAAGCCGAAGGAGCTGGTCGCCCGCATCAGGGCGAGGTTGCGGAGGTCGGAGGAGCCGGCGCCGGAGCAACTGGCCATCGGTGACCTGGTGATCGACGTCGCCGGGCACTCGGTGAAGCGCGACGGGCAGGCGATAGCCCTCACACCGCTCGAGTTCGACCTGCTGGTGGCGCTGGCGCGAAAGCCCTGGCAGGTCTTCACGCGCGAGGTCCTGCTGGAGCAGGTCTGGGGCTACCGGCACGCCGCGGACACCCGGCTCGTCAACGTCCATGTGCAGCGGCTTCGCTCGAAGGTGGAGAAGGACCCGGAGCGGCCGGAGATCGTCGTGACGGTGCGCGGGGTCGGGTACAAGGCGGGGCCCGGCTGAGATGTTCCGCAAGGGTCCGCCGTACCGCGGCACCAAGGGCCGCGCCGCGGACCGCGAGTCGGACGTGTCGAGGTTCGGTCGGTTGTGGCGCAGCGGGGTGCTGTTCTCCGACGGGTTGCTCCCTGAAGGGGCCACGGGGCCCGGGGCCCGTCCGATGGTGCGGTTCTTCGTGCGGTGGGTGCGGCGTCCGCTCCTGCCGGTGCTGCGGTTGTGGCGGCGGAACATCCAACTCCGCGTGGTCGCCGCGACATTGCTGATGTCGCTCGTCGTCGTGCTCCTTCTCGGTGTCGTCGTGATCGGGCAGGTGCGGAACGGGCTGCTGGAGGCGAAGGAGAAGACGGCGCAGAGCCAGGCGAGCGGGGGCTTCCTCGCCGCGCAGCAGACCGCTGACGCGGCGGCCGGCAACCGCGGGAGCGGCCGGAGCGGCGAATCGTCCGCGCAGACCGGGCGGGTGCAGAACACCGGGACCTGGCTGAACACGCTCGTCGAGCAGCTCGCGAGCGGTGGGCAAGGCGTCTACTCGGTGGTGGCGCTCGGCTCGAAGACCAACGATGCGCCGTTCGTCGGGGGCGGTATCGGTACGCGGGGGCCGAGGTCCTCGGGGGATCTGCGTCCGGAGGAGAGCATCCCCGTCGATCTGCGAACGGCGCTCGACGAGCATCCGGGGACGCACCAGCGGTACGCGCGGGTCTACTGGCAGGGCGACCGGAGCGATCCGGCGCTGATCGTCGGCAAGCGGCTCAACGATGCGCGGGGCAACCCGTACCAGCTCTACTACGTCTTTCCGTTCACGCAGGAGGAGGAGTCCCTCAGCCTCGTCAAGGGGACGATCGCGACGGCGGGCGTCTTCCTCCTCGTCCTGCTGGGGGCGATCGCGTGGCTCGTCGTGCGCCAGGTCGTGACGCCGGTGCGGATGGCTGCGGGGATCTCCGAGCGGCTCGCCGCCGGCCGCTTGCAGGAGCGGTTGAAGGTCTCGGGCGAGGACGACATCGCGCGGCTCGGGGAGTCCTTCAACAAGATGGCGCAGAACCTCCAGGGCAAGATCCAGCAGTTGGAGGAGCTGTCGCGGATGCAGCGGCGCTTCGTCTCCGACGTCTCGCACGAGCTGCGCACCCCGCTCACGACGGTGCGGATGGCGGCCGACGTCATCCACGAGGCCCGCGACGACTTCGACCCGGCGACGGCGCGCTCCGCCGAACTGCTGCTGAGCCAGCTCGACCGGTTCGAGTCGCTCCTCTCCGACCTGCTGGAGATCAGCCGGTTCGACGCGGGTGCGGCCAACTTGGAGCCGTCCCCCGTCGACCTCGAGGATCTCGCGGCACGCGTCGCCGAGGGCGCGGAGCCGCTCGCCGACCGCAAGGGCAGCCGCATTCTGATCGAAGGGGACGGGCAGGCCGCGGTCGCCGAGGTCGACGGTCGGCGGATCGAGCGGGTGTTGAGGAACCTCGTCGACAACGCCGTCGAGCACGGGGAGGGGCGCGACGTCGTCGTGCGGCTCGCGTCCGGTGGGGGAGCGGTGGCCGTCGCCGTGCGGGACTACGGCGTGGGGCTGAGGCCGGGGGAGGCGGAGCGCGTCTTCAACCGGTTCTGGCGTGCGGACCCGGCGCGTGCGCGTACGACGGGGGGCACCGGGCTCGGACTCTCCATCGCACTCGAGGACGCGCGGTTGCACGGCGGCTGGTTGCAGGCGTGGGGGTGTCCGGGGGACGGCTCGCAGTTCCGGTTGACGCTGCCGGCGTACGCCGGGGACACGTTGCGGAGTTCCCCGCTTCCGCTGGAGCCCTCGGACTCCAGGCGGCGTCGGGGTCTTCGTCCTCAGTCGGAGGCTGGTGCGGGCTCGCACCGGGATGCGGTGGCGAGCGCCGGAGGAGGTCGTGACGGTGCGGAGTAAGTTGTGGCGTGGCCGGGCGCGCGCCGGCGGAGTGGTGACGCACGCCGGGGAGCGGCGTACCGCCGTGCTGCTGTCCGCTTTCGTGCTGCTGGTGACGGGGTGTGCGTCGATGCCGGACGGAGGGAGCGTCGACCGGGTCAGCCCGTCGCAGAGTGCGCAAGGGGACGCGCAGGTACGGGTCTTCAGCGTCAGCCCGCAGAAGGGCGAGTCGGCGCGGGAGATCGTCCGCGGCTTTCTGGAGGCGACCACCAGTGACGAGGCCGCCTTCCGTACGGCCAGGGAGTACCTGACCGAGGAGATGGCGAAGAGCTGGGAGCCCTTCGAGGCGACGACGGTCCTCGCCGGAGGACCGAGCACGCGCAAGTCGCGCACCGAGCTCTCGACCGAGGACGGCTACACGGTCGAGGTGACCGGGCGGCGGATCGCGGAGATCGACGCCAACTCCGCCTACTCGCCGGCGGACGGCACGTACCGCAAGGACTTCCACCTGACGAAGGTGGAGGGCGAGTGGCGGATCGACAGTCTGCCGGACGGACTCGTCCTCGGCGAGTCCGACTTCCAGCGCATCTACCGGCCGATCAACAACTACTACTTCGCGAGCCTCGGCCCGGACGCGGAGTCGGTGACCCGGGGCAAAGACGTGCTCGTCGCCGATCCCATCTACCTGCGCCGCCGGATCAACGCCGTCACGGAGACCGTCAAGGCCCTGCTGGAGGGGCCTTCCAACTGGATGGCGCCGGTCGTCTCGTCCTCCTTCCCTCCGGGGACGCGGCTGGTGCCGGGCCAGCACCTCTCGCTCGACGACTCCGGTGCGCTGACGGTCCGGTTGAACGCGGAGGGCGCGCAAGCCGGGCGCACGCAGTGTGCGCGGATGGCTGCGCAGGTGCTCCATACCGTTCAGAGCCAGGCGTCGGCCGAGGTGAGCAAGGTCGTGCTCAACGGTCCCGGCGGTGGGCTCGTCTGCGAGCAGACGCGGGAGATGGCCGACGACTTCGAGCCCGGGCGCCTCAACGGGCGGGCGAAGCGCGCCTACCTCATCGACGAGGAGCACCGCGTCGCCTCGCTCGGCGTGCGCAGCGAGAGCTCGCAGCCGGTGGGCGGGCCGTTGGGGAGCGGCGGGGTCGAGATGGGCGCGGTCCCGGTAAACCGTCCGGAGGGCGAAGCCGCCGCCGTGACGCGGGGGCGGCAGGACCTGTACGTCGCCTCGATCGAGGACGGTGGTGGGCCGCTGCGCGAACCCGTGGTGAGCAGCGAGGCGAAGACGGAGAGCGACCGTCTGACGGCGCCCAGTTGGGACGGGCTCGGCGACCTCTGGATCGCGGACCAGGACCCGGAGCAGCCGCGGTTGATGCGCGTGCGCGGGGGGCGTGAGGACCCCGAGGAGGTGCCGGTCGCGGACCTGGAGAGGGACGAGCGGATCGAGTCGGTGAAGATCGCCTCCGACGGCGTGCGGATCGCGTTGCAGGTACGGGACTCCGAGGGGGACAGGTCGCTGCGGCTCGGGCGCGTCGAGCGGAGCGGGTCGTTGCAGGAGCCGCAGGTGGCCGTGGCCGACCTGCGGCCGTTGGCACCGCAGTTGGAGGACGTCGTCTCGGCGTCGTGGGCCGGGCACAGCACGTTGGTGGTGGTGGGGCGCGAGTCCGGTGGTGTGCAGCAGTTGCAGTACCTGGAGACGGACGGGTCCATCTCGGACCAGCCGACGCTTCCCGGGATCAATGACGTAACGGGTGTCGCTTCCTCCGAGGAGGAGAGCCGGCCGCTGCTCGCGGAGACGCGGGAGGGGATCGTGCGGCTGCCTCCGGACGCCAACTGGAAGACGCTGTCGGGGAGGGACTCTTCGCCTGCCTATCCCGGTTGAGGGACTGCGATTGCGGGGGCCGGAGCTGTGTGCGGTGCTGCCTGTGAGGGGTGGGGCTGCTGCGGTGAGTGGCGGGGTCAACTCTGTGTGGATTCCTCGCTCTTCCCGGTGAGCGAATTACCGGAATCTTGGCTTCCAAAGCGTTGGCCTGCTGGTTCGTCGATTTCCGGGTTATCCACAAGCGTGGTGTGCGTTTTGGGGTGCTGGAAGAGTGCCGGTCATGCGGGAGCTGTTGCAGGGGCTCCGGCTGGAGATCGAAGGGCTCGTTCTGCCCACTGACTGTGCCGGCTGCGGGCGTTCCCTGGTGCGTGATCGCCTCTGCGAGGCGTGCCGGGAGGCGCTGCGTAAGTCGGTGCCACGTCGGGTGTGGCCGTCCTCGCTCCCTGCCGGACTGCCGCGGGTCCACGGGTCGTTGGTCTATCGGGACGAAGCGCGAGCGGTGCTGCTCGCGCACAAAGAACGGGGTGTTCTGTGTCTTTCCGGATTGCTCGGGGAGTTGTTGGCGAGGTCGGTGGGTGCGGCGCTGCGCGGCGCCCGTCCCGGGGAGGTGGCGTTGGTCCCCGTCCCCTCCTCGCGTCGGTCGGTGCGGCGGCGGGGGCACGACCCGACGCTGCGGATCGCGCGGTCTGCCGCACGACAGTTGAGGCACCAGGGGAAGCACGCGCGTGTGCTGCCGGTGCTGCGTCAGTGCCGCCCGGTGACGGACCAGGCCGGGCTGTCGGCGCCGGAGCGGATGGCCAACCTCCGCGGTGCGCTGGTGGCTTGGCCCGGCAGCGCTCGGCTCTTCGATGGTCGGCGGGTGGTGCTCGTCGACGACCTCCTCACCACGGGGGCTTCGCTGGTGGAGGCCGCACGAGCGATGCGGGCCGAACACGACCGCGCGATGCGCAGTGGGGAGGTGAGGCGGCACCCGAGGACGGGCGGTCCGGGTGAGGCGCCGTCGGTTGCTGCGGTGCTGGCGGTGCGGGGATGAACCGGATTGGTGGGTGCCGGGGTTGGGGTGATGGTTGCTGGGCTGCTCGGGGTGGGCGTTGCGGAGGCGTGAATCTGCGGTGGTGAGGTCGTAACCCATGGGATTAGGGCGGTTGTTGGCGCTGGGAGAGGGGGTGGGTTTGTTGGCTGGGATTGGTCGCGGGCCGGGCTGAGATCGGTCGTTCGAAGGGAACGGTCGGCTTCTCCGCGGGGGCGAAGTGGTGGGAGTCGAGGTGGGGCTCCGTGGCGCTCGGGGGTCGTCACGGAGCCTTGGGCGGGCAGGGAGTTTGGGAGAGGGGGCCGTGGGTGCGGGGGCGTGGGCCTCCGTGAGTGAGGGCGCTGGGGCGCGTGCTGCTGCGCTGGTGGATCGGGAGGCTCGGGTAGGTGAAGGCAGACGGGAGTGGCGCCTTGCCGGATGTCTGCGGGGGGCTTGGGGGCTACGACAGGTGATCGCCCAGCGTGATCAGTGTTGTACTCGCGATTGCGACCTCTGGGAATCCGGTCCGGTGAGCGTGGGGCTCCGGAGGCGTTGGAGTCGCTCAATTACTCACAGGCACCCGTGCTTTGGTGTCTTTTGCGCCAGGGGAGGAGGCACCGCCGTGTGGTGCAGGTTCGTACGGAAACGGCGCGTGCGGGGGCGGGGGCGTCGGTCCGTGCAGCCGCCGGGATGTGGTGTCCACGGAGGTACGCGGCAGTAAGGGGTGCCGAGGGTCCTTGCAGCGAGGTACGTTCGGATTGGGTGGCGATCTTCCCTTCGGGGGAGGAGGAGGTGACAGTCGCAAGCCGACCTTGTGCCGGAGCAGCGGCAGGAGGCCGTGCCTCCGGCGTCAGTGCACCAAGGACGCTGCGCCCGTCGAGCGGGCGGAGTGTCCGGGAACGGAGTTCTGCGTGGACATCGTCGTCAAGGGCCGCAAGACCGAAGTGCCCGAGCGGTTCCGCAAGCACGTGGCCGACAAGCTGGACAAGGTCCAGAAGCTCGATGGAAAGGTCATCAACCTCGAAGTCGAGGTGTGCAGGGAGAACAACCCCCGGCAGGCCGACCGTTCCGACAGGGTGGAGATCACCCTGCGCACCAGGGGACCGGTCATCCGTGCGGAGGCCGCGGCCTCCGATCCGTACGCGGCGCTGGACCTGGCGACCGGCAAGCTGGAGGCACAGCTACGCAAGGAGCACGACAAGCGCCGCAAGCACCGTGAAGGAGGGCGGTCACCGATGAGCGTCGCCGAGGCGACGGCTCACCTCGCGCCCGAGCTCAACGGCGAACTCGACGCCGCCGTTCAGCAGGCTGCCGAGTCGGACGGGCACGCCCCTTCGGTCACCCACGTGTCGGGGCTGAAAGTGGAGGGCGACGGGCCCCTGGTCGTTCGGGAGAAGACGCACAGGGCCGCACCCATGTCCCTCGATCAGGCGCTCAACGAGATGGAGTTGGTGGGGCACGACTTCTACCTCTTCATCGACTCCGAGACGAAGCAGCCCAGCGTCGTCTACCGGCGCCGCGGTTACGACTACGGGGTGATTCACCTGGAGAACGATCCGCTCGTCGCCGAGGCGCCTCCCGGGGCCGGCGGTGCGCTGGGCGGCTGATACGCCCGTGACGTCCCGTCTGCAGGCGCGCCCCCGGCTCGGCCGTCGGCCCGGTCGGGGGCGCGTGCATGAGTAACATCGTGACCCACACCAACGGGCTTGCCGTGCGCCCGGGTTGGTGCGGCTGAGCCTGTAGGGGGAGTGACGATGGCGGATACCTTCGGTCCCGTGGTCCCGATGCCGGGAACGCACCGGGAGTGCCCGGAGGAACCACCGGACGGCCCGGCGGCGAGGGAGCCCATCCGGGTCCTCGTCGTCGACGACCACGAGCTCTTCCGGCGCGGGCTCGAGATCGTCCTCGCGCAGGAGGAGGACATCGAGGTGGTCGGCGAGGCGGGGGACGGCGCCGAGGCCGTGGAGAAGGCTGCCGACCTGCTGCCCGACATCGTGTTGATGGACGTGCGCATGCCGCGCCGAGGTGGGATCGAGGCCTGCACCTCGCTGAAGGAGGTGGCGCCGAGCGCGAAGATCATCATGCTCACCATCAGCGACGAGGAGGCCGATCTCTACGACGCGATCAAGGCCGGGGCCACGGGTTACCTCCTCAAGGAGATCTCCACGGACGAGGTGTCCCTCGCGATCCGTGCAGTCGCCGACGGACAGTCGCAGATCAGCCCCTCCATGGCGGCGAAGTTGCTCACCGAGTTCAAGACGATGATCCAGCGCACCGACGAGAGCAAGCTCGTCCCCGCACCCAGGCTCACCGACCGGGAGCTCGAAGTGCTGAAGCTGGTGGCGACGGGCATGAACAACCGGGACATCGCCAAGGAGCTCTTCATCAGCGAGAACACGGTGAAGAACCACGTGCGCAACATCCTGGAGAAGCTCCAGTTGCACTCCAGGATGGAAGCGGTGGTCTACGCGATGCGGGAGAAGATTCTCGAAATCCGGTGAGGCCCCATGAACTCCCGTGCGGCGGTGGCGAGGTGCGTGCGCCGGCTCCGTGTCGGCCTGTCAGTCGTGTTCGGCGCCCGTCACCATTGGGCCTCGCCGACCGTGGCGGCAACGTCACCGTCCCGGCCGCTCATGCCCAGGCCGTGCGGTAGCGCTTCTCAACCGGGCTTGGTTGCGGGCGTTACGCGTCGCCGGGGCTCGGCCCGGCTCCGAGCGCCGGCGTGTGTCCGACCCCACCCGACCAACGCGGCCAGTGCTACCCGGACTGAGCCAGCAAGCCAGTGTTCGGCGCCCGTCACCCCCGCGAGCAGGCGGACGCACACCGCGTACTCCCACCGGCGCCCGTTCAGGCCAACTCTGCCTCCAGCGGCGCCCGCACCGTCTCGGGGGAGCACTTCTCGACGCGCACCTCGTCGCAGCCGACCCAGCCGGCTGCTTCCCGCAGGGCCTCCGCGAGGCGCGGCACCTCCCGCGGGCTTTGCAGCGATAGCTGCCGGGCGACGAGGGTGCGCCCCTCCCTGGCCGGGTCGACGCGGCCCACGAGGCGCCCACCGGAAAGCAGCGGCATGGTGAAGTACCCGTGCACCCGCTTCCCCCGGGGGACGTAAGCCTCCAGCCGGTGGGTGAAGTCGAAGATCCGCTCGGTGCGTTTGCGGTCCCAGATCAAAGAGTCGAAGGGGGAGAGCAGGGTGGTGCGGTGCCGCCCCCGCGGGGGCAGGGCCAGCGCGGAGGGGTCGGCATACGCGGGGCGGTCCCAGCCGGACACTTCGACGGGGACGAGGCCGCTCTCCGGGAGCGCGGCGTCGACCTGGACGCTCTTGAGGCGGTGGTAGTCGGCGAGATCGGCGCGGGTCGCGACGCCGAGCGCGGCGCCTGCCTGGGCGACCAGGCGGCGGATGCAGGCGGCGTCGTCGAGGTCGTCGTGGAAGAGGTCGGCGGGGACGGCGCGTTCCGCGAGGTCGTAGACGCGCTTCCAGCCGGTGCGTCGGGTGCAGACCACCTCGCCGGTGTCGAGGAGCCACTCGACCGCGATCTTGGTCTCGGTCCAGTCCCACCACTCACCGCCTGCCCGGCCCCCTCCGAGGTCGGCCGTGGTGAGCGGGCCTTCGTCGGTGAGGCGTTTGCGGACGAGGGCGGTGGAGGCGTCCCGATCGTTCAACCGGTGCCAGCGATGGCCGCGTTCCCGGAAGGCCCGGCGGCGGAAGGCGAAGAGCGGCCACTCCTCGATCGGCAGGATGCATGCGGCGTGCGACCAGTACTCGAAGCTGCGGTCGCCGTGCCAGTAGGCGTCCTCGACGGCCTCCCTGCCGACCGCGCCGAGCCGCGCATAGGGAACGAGCTCGTGGGTCCGGGCGAGAACCGAAATGGTGTCCAACTGGACGGCTCCGAGGCTGCGCAGCACTCCGCGTACCCCGGCACGGCGGTCAGGGGCGCCGAGCAGCCCTTGTGCGCGGAGCGCGATGCGTCGGGCTTCGTCGGCGGTGAGGGTCAGCTCCGGTCGAGTCATGGGCGCAAGGCTAAGTGCCGCCACTGACACCCCGGTTGGCCCGGCGTCGGGCACGGCACTGCGCCCGGCTGCGTCACTTGGGCGCGGGTGCCGGCAGGTACGGCGTGGTCTGGGGTAGTTCGAGGTCGGACGGGAGGAGGGCGCCCGTCCACGCGTCCCGGCGGATGCCACGGTGGACGATCCTCGCCCGCTGCACGCCCTCCATACGGAACCCGAGCTTCAGCGCGACCGCGCGCGACGCCTCGTTGCCGACCTCGGCGACCCACTCCAGCCGTTCGACCCCGAGCCCGCCGAACGCCCAGTCGACGAGGGCCCGCGAGGCTTCGGTGACGTAGCCGTTGCGGCGGTGCGGCGCCGCGGTCCAGAAGCCGAGCTCCGCGACGCGGTGGGGAGCCGCGAGCTGGACGAGGTTCACCAGCCCCGTGCAGGCGACGAGCGGCCCCTCCGCGCCCTGCGGATCGCGCAGAAAGACACCGAAGTTGTACCGTCGGTCCTCGCGCCATCCCTGTGTGCTCTCGACCGTGACGAACTCCTCGGCGTCACGCAGCGTGTAAGGCGAGGGGACGGGAAGCCAGCGTGCGATGTGGGGATCGTCGCACGCGGCCCTGACGGACTCGGCGTCCTGGATACGGAGCGCACGCAACCGGAGTCGCACGGTGTCGAGGGTGATCGGTTCCATGCGCAGATTGTGCGTTGCCGAACACCGTGTGGGGAGCCGGGTGTACGGCACCTTCGGGGGCTCCGGCACGTTAGGGGTACAGGGGCAGACGTCCCTCGCATACGATGGCCGGTGCGGTATTGGCACGGCAGACTGCCCCCGCCCCTTCCCCGGGGCCGCGGAGGTGGTCTGCGGGCCGTGCCGCGCACCGACCGTGCCAGGCCCGACCGGCAAGGAGCCACCCTAAGTGTCCGTCTTCGGCAAGCTCATGCGTGCAGGTGAAGGGAAGATCCTGCGCAAGCTGGACCGCGTCGCGCGGCAGGTGAATTCCATCGAAGAGGACTTCGTCGACTTGCCGGACGCAGAGCTCCGAGCCCTCACCGCCGAGTACAAGGAGCGTTACGCCAACGGCGAAAGCCTCGACGACCTCATGCCGGAGGCGTTCGCCACGGTCCGCGAGGCGGCGAAGCGCGTCCTCGGCGAGCGCCACTACGACGTGCAGTTGATGGGCGGCGCCGCGCTCCACCTCGGCTACGTCGCGGAGATGAAGACGGGTGAGGGCAAGACCCTCGTCGGCACCCTGCCCGCCTACCTCAACGCCCTCTCCGGCGACGGCGTCCACATCATCACGGTCAACGACTACCTCGCGCAGCGCGACTCCGAGTGGATGGGCCGCGTCCACCGCTTCCTCGGCCTCAGCGTCGGCTGCATCGTCGCCAACATGACGCCGCAGCAGCGCCGCGAGCAGTACAACTGCGACATCACCTACGGCACCAACAACGAGTTCGGGTTCGACTACCTCCGCGACAACATGGCGTGGTCGAAGGACGAACTCGTGCAGCGCGGCCACAACTTCGCCATCGTCGACGAGGTCGACTCGATCCTGGTCGACGAGGCGCGCACCCCGCTGATCATCTCCGGTCCCGCCGACCAGGCCACCAAGTGGTACGGCGACTTCGCCAAGCTGGTGAAGCGCCTCGACAAGGGCGAGCCGGGCGACCCGCGCACCCAGAAGCCGGAGACGGGCGACTACGAGGTCGACGAGAAGAAGCGCACCGTCGCCATCCACGAGGCAGGCGTCAGCAAGGTCGAGGACTGGCTCGGCATCGACAACCTCTACGAGTCGGTGAACACCCCGCTTGTCGGCTACCTCGACAACGCCATCAAGGCCAAGGAGCTCTACAAGAACGACAAGGACTACGTCGTCATGGACGGCGAAGTCATGATCGTCGACGAGCACACGGGCCGCATCCTCGCCGGACGCCGCTACAACGAGGGCATGCACCAGGCGATCGAGGCGAAGGAGGGGGTGGAGATCAAGGACGAGAACCAGACCCTCGCCACGATCACCCTCCAGAACTTCTTCCGCCTCTACAACAAGCTCTCCGGCATGACGGGTACGGCGATGACGGAGGCCGCCGAGTTCCACCAGATCTACAAGCTCGGCGTCGTCCCCATCCCGACCAACAGGCCGCTCGTCCGCGCGGACCAGGCCGACCTCATCTACCGCACCGAGGTCGCCAAGTTCGACGCCGTCGTCGACGACATCGCGGAGAAGCACGAGAAGGGGCAGCCGATCCTCGTCGGCACCACCTCGGTGGAGAAGTCCGAGTACCTCTCCAAGCAGCTCAACAAGCGCGGTGTACGCCACCAGGTCCTCAACGCGAAGAACCACGAGCGCGAGGCGGCGATCGTCGCAGAGGCCGGCCGAAAGGGCTCGGTCACGGTGGCGACGAACATGGCGGGCCGCGGAACCGACATCAAGCTCGGCGGCAATGCCGAGGGCCTCGCCGAGAACGCCCTCCGCGAACGCGGCCTCGACCCGGTCGAGAACGCCGAGGAATGGTCGCAGTCCCTGCCCGGCGCCCTGGAGGAGGCCGAGCAGTCGGTGAAGGACGCGGTGGAGGAGGTCCGCGAACTCGGCGGCCTGTACGTCCTGGGCACCGAGCGCCACGAGTCCCGCCGCATCGACAACCAGCTCCGCGGGCGTTCCGGCCGTCAGGGGGACCCGGGCGAGTCCCGCTTCTACCTCTCCCTCGGCGACGACCTGATGCGCCTCTTCAAGGCCCAGATGGTCGAGCGTGTGATGGCGATGGCGAACGTCCCCGACGACGTCCCGATCGAGGCCAAGATGGTCACCCGCGCCATCGCGTCGGCTCAGTCGCAGGTGGAGCAGCAGAACTTCGAGATCCGCAAGAACGTCCTCAAGTACGACGAGGTCCTCAACCGTCAGCGCGAGGTCATCTACGGCGAGCGGCGCCGCGTCCTGGAGGGCGAGGACCTCGAACAGCAGGTCCACCACTTCATGGACGACACCATCGAGGCGTACGTCAAGGCCGAGACGGTCGAGGGCTTCGCCGAGGAGTGGGACCTCGACCGCCTCTGGAGCGCCTTCAAGCAGCTCTACCCGGTGAAGGTCACCGTCGAGGACCTGGAGGAGGCCGCCGGCGACCGCGAGGGCATCACCTCGGACTTCATCGTCGACGCCATCACCGAGGACATCCACGAGCAGTACGAGGCCCGCGAGAAGGAGCTCGGCTCGGAGATCATGCGCGAGCTGGAGCGCCGCGTCGTCCTCTCCGTCCTGGACCGCAAGTGGCGCGAGCACCTCTACGAGATGGACTACCTCCAGGAGGGCATCGGGCTGCGCGCGATGGCCCAGAAGGACCCCCTCGTCGAGTACCAGCGCGAGGGCTACGACATGTTCCAGGCGATGATGGACGGCATCAAGGAGGAGTCCGTCGGCTACCTGTTCAACCTGGAGGTGCAGGTCGAGCAGCAGGTCGAGGAGGTCCCGGTGGAGGACGCCAAGCCGGAGGAGGAGGCCCCCTCGCTGGAGAAGCAGCAGGACGCCGTGCCGGCGGGCGCGGGCGCCGGTCCGGCGATCCGCGCCAAGGGCCTCGACGCCCCGCAGCGGCCGGACCGTATGCGCTTCTCCGCTCCCACTGCCGAGGGCGGCGTCGTCGAGGGCGATCTCCAGCAGGAGGACACGCCGGTCCGTTCCGAGTCGGACGGACTGACGCGCGCCGAGCGCCGCAAGGCGCAGAAGGGCAAGCGCCGGAAGAAGTGAGATCGGGCTGCGCGGAGTTGGCGTAGCCCGAGTGCGCGGGACGGGCCCGGGGCTGTCGTGGAGCGGCAGCCCCGGGCCCTTTCGTGCGGTCGGGGAGTGCGCCGGTGCTCGGGCGCAGGTGTCAGTCGGGCATCAGGGCAGGGTCCAACTCCAGTGCGGTGCACTGCCACTTGCGGTTGCGTCCCAGCTCCAGCCGAAAGGCCATCGCCCGCTGCCTGCCTTCGACGTCGAGCCGTGCGAACGCCTCGATCACACCGTCGACCGGCTGCGAGCCCCGGGCGTCGAGAAGCAGGGGTTGCCTCTCCGCCCCGCCGGGTGCCGGGGCGAGGGGCGCGAGCCGTGCCAGCTCGACGAGGCGCTCGTAGCAGTCGCCGTGCACATGGCCGAGGAGCGAATGGACGGGCGCCTGCGCGCCGAGGACGCGGACCAGTCGGACGGCGAACCAGTGCGGCGGTCGGCGGTCCCGCACCTGCCCGGCGGCGGCGCGCAGCGCGGCGCCGTCGGGACGGCGCCCGTCCGGCTGTTCGGCGGGGCGGGCGGAGGACGACGAGCCGGCGCCCTCATGCCGTGGGACGGCGGCGCGTACGTGTCCGGCACGGTGCCGGTGCTCGGCGCGAGGCGTCTCACGCCGGGCGGGGTGTCCCGGCTCGGCTTGGCGTCCGCGTGGCGAACTCCGCCGGCAGCCGGGCGGGTTCGCGGAGCCGGGCTCCTCGGGCGAGGCGCACGGGGCTTCGTTCGTCGGCGACGGCTCTGTGCCCGTCTCACCCGGCCGTTGGTCGGCTGGTGAGGACGAAGCTCCGGTCCGTGTCGCTCGCCGTTGTGCCGTCGCGGACGGCTGTTGGTGGGCGGGGGTGTGCTGCTCGCCTGCTGCGGGTGCGGAGAGGTCCGCTTGCGTGCCGGGGCCAGAGGAGACGTGCGTGCGTGCCCCGTGCTGCTGGGCAGTTGCCGGCCCGCGGTGGGTCGGTTCGGCGCGCTCGTTGTCGGTGGGGTGTGTGTCGTGTGCCGTGTGTTGTCGGTTCGTTGTGGTGGGCGGCTGGTGTGCGCGGGTGCTGTGGTGGGTGGTTGAGGGCGTGGTGTCGGTGGTGGGTTCGGCCGGGCTTGTCGTGTGAGGTTGGGCTGCGGACGGGCGGTGATCGGCCGGTGTTGCTCGTTCTCCGTTGGTCGGGGGTGCGGTTCGCTGTTGGTCCGTGGTCGGCGGTGATTGGTTCGGGCGCGTGCTGCGGGGATTGCCCGGTGTGGGCGCGAGTCGGCCCGCTTGCTCGCCCGTTGCGGAGCCGGGGCGTGTGCGGGTCTTGGGCTGCCGAGTTGCCGTGGGCGGGTGTTGCTCGGTCGGCATCGCTTGTCCCCTGTGGGCCGGGTGTTGGGTGGTGTGTGCGGGGTGTTGTCGGCCCTTCGCGGCCGTGTGGGTGCCGGTGCGGTCGTCTGAGAGGGCCTCTGCATGCGTGGGGGAGAGGCCGTCGATCTGTCGGGCGGTCTGCCTCGTTGATTCCCTGCCGGCTGGTTGTGCGTCGGTCTGCGATGCGCCTGGCTGCCGGGTGCCGGGTTTCCGCGCTCGCCCGGCTCCACGGGACGGGTGCGGGGCTGGCGTCCGCCGGTCGCCCTCGCGGCCTTCGCCGTCCCTGTGGAGAAGCGTCGGTCGCTCACGGACGGGATCGAGCCGGTCGGCACCGCTCGGACGCTCGGCTCCAGTGGTTGCGGAAGGGCGGGGCGTCCTCGTCTCCGCGGTGCGTTGTCCACGGCGATCGGTGGGCGCCGCTGGGGAGTCGGCGGGTGTCCTTCCGGAAGTGGGCGCGGTGCTCCCGGCGGTCGCCGCACAAGGTGGGGCGGACGGCGTCGGCTGCGGTGCGGCGGCGTCCGACCGCCGAGCCGCCGCCCGTCGTCCCGTTCCGGCGCCCGGTTCCCCCGCGGAACCGGGCCGCCGTGGACGCACGGAAGAGGTGTTGACCGGCCCGCAGGAGGGCCGGGAAAGGGCGCCGGCTTCGTGCGGACGGCCGGGTGGCGCCGGTGAGGCGTCGGGCACGGGCGGGGCCCTGTGCTCCGAGTCGGGCTCTGCGGTGATGGTGCTGATCCCCCTTGCGTGTGGCGTGCCGCACGGCGGCACGGCGTGGTCCCAACCTCGGTCGACTCGCGGCGAGTTGGTGGGCAGCCCGAGTACACGCCCGGTACGGGCTTCGCCTTGTCTTCGGCGGTGGCTGCTCTCGCCGTTCCGCCGGTGCGGAGCCTGTGCGCTCCGTCTTCCCCCGCCCCCGTGGGCGCCTGATGCCATCGGCGCAGTCAAAGAATCCCCCGATTCTCTCCAGCACGGGGCAAAGCCCGTGCTGCACTCGGCATGGTTCTATCCACGGGGGAGGGGGCCCGCAACGCGTCTCTCGCCGGGTGCGGTATGCGACGCGGGGTCACCCCGCGGTGTGACGCGGTGCCGGCGGGTTGCCGTCACGCCCTGCGGACCAGCGACTTCGGGCACGGTCGGCCGCCGACGGCAGCGTGCCGTGCGGCCGTATGCTGGCCCGGGCCCTCACTCGGCGACACACGAAAGCGGCACTCATGCGCGTCTACCTCCCTCTGACCCTCCCCGCCCTGGCAGCGGCGTACGGCGCAGGCGAGCTGGCTCCGGCGCCCCTCGACGCCTACGCGGCGACGCCGGCCCTGCGCGCCTGGCTCGGCGAGGACACCGGAGGCGAAGGAACGGGCAAGGCGGACGCCAACTCCCGTACGTCCGCGGGCAAACAGGGCAAGAACCCGTCGAAGGGTGCCGAGGCCGCGCGCGAGGAGGAGCTGGAGTACGAGGCGCTCACGGCGGCCGCCCGCGCCTCCGTCGGCCTGCTCGCGGAGGATGCTTCTGCGCCTCCCGTCCGCGTGGTGGCCGCGGCCGAGGTGCCCGACTCCGCCGTCGAGCCGGTGGAAGCCGGCCCGGAGGCCGATCCGGCGGAGACGGCCGGTCTCGTCAAGCTCCGCGGGACGGTACCGCTCGCCAAGGTCGCGGCGGTCCACGCCGACGCCGAGGAGGCGACCGAGGCGGTGGCGGCAGCGGCGGCGGCATGGCGGGCGGCGGACGGCCGCGGCGACGCGTCGTTCCCGCCGGCTCTCGAGGACGTCGAGGACCACGAACTCCTCTGGTACGCAACGCAGGAGATCCCCGACCTGCTCTCCTAGCGCAGGGCCGGCGCTCGGCGCAGGTCCGCGCCGTGGGCCGCTCCGGACGAGGCTCCGCGTGCGCGGCCCAGCTTCGGACGACGAGCTGCACTGCCCCGTTCCCTTTCCGGGCGTGCTCGGCCGGTGTCCCGTGCGCCGTCGCTCGGGCCGTGAGCGCCGGGAGTCAGCCGCTCGCGTGCTCAACTACGCTCCGTACACGGCCGTTTCAGAGGGACGAGCCCGTTCGCGGGCGCTGCGACCACAAAGCAAGGCGGTCCACCGGCCGAGCCCACGCCGCGCCGCCCGCACCCCCGCACTTCGCCGTGGCCGGGACGCAAAGCCCGCCGCCCCCGAGCCCCACTCGCATTACCGCCCGCCCCACCCCGACCCAACTCGCCCCCGTGCCGCAGGCATCCGGCCGCGGGGGCGTACCTCGTCTCATCGCAGCGTTGACCCGTGGCGAGCGCCGCGGGTGAACTCGGTGTGCGGGGGGTCGGGAGCGCTCCGGGGCGACGCCGACCCGGCGTGCCGATTCACGACGACTGCCCGGTCGCCCTCGGTTGCACTCGGTGGCAGTGGTTTTGTACACATTCCCCTCACCGTGACGCACCCCCCGTCCATAGGGATAACCTGGCTGCATGATCAGCGCGATAGCCGGTGCGGGCGAGCGTGCCCTCATCGGGCCTCCACAGGGTGAGGACGCCCGGGAGGCCGCTGACCGCAGCTCGCGGTACGGTGCCGGCAGCGGGGCGGAGCTCCTGCGCCATGACGCCGTACCTTCACACCGACGTCACGCAATGGCGCGCGACAGGAGCCAGAAGACATGCAGACCAAGCTGGACGAAGTCAAGGCCGAGCGGCTCTCGGAGGCCGCCCAGGTAGCCGAGCAGAGCCCCGTCGGAGGAAACCTCTCCTTGCAGGGGCTCGAAGACAGCGCCCTCGACGCCTACCTCCAGCGGTACTACCTGCACACCGCCCCCGAGGACCTCTCCGACCGCGACCCCGTCGACATCCTGGGTGCCGCGCTCGCGCACTACCGCCTCGCGCAGGAGCGCCCGCAGGGAACCGCCAACGTCCGCGTCCACTCCCCGTCCGTCGAGGAGAACGGCTGGTCCTGCACGCACACGGTCGTCGAGGTCGTCACCGACGACATGCCCTTCCTCGTCGACTCGGTGACCAACGAGCTCTCCCGGCTGGGCCGCGGCATCCACGCGGTGGTCCATCCGCAGTTCCTCGTGCGGCGCGGAGTCGACGGCAGCCTCCGCGAGTTGGTCACCCAGGGCCCCGACGAGGCGCTCGCCGCCTCCCGCCAGGCGCCCGACGAGCTGCCGCACGACACGGTCAACGAGTCCTGGATCCACGTCGAGATCGACCGGGAGACCGCGCGCGAGGACCTCAAGGGCATCGCCTCCCACCTTCAGCGCGTCCTCTCCGACGTCCGCGAGGCCGTGGAGGACTGGCAGAAGATGCGCAGCACCGCGCTGCGCATCGCCGCCGAACTGCCCTCCGAGCCGGTCGCCGACGACGTGCCGGGACAGGAGGTCGACGAGGCGAGGGAGCTGCTGCGCTGGCTCGCCGACGACCACTTCACCTTCCTCGGCTACCGCGAGTACCGCCTCGACGAGGAGCCGGCCGAAGAGGGCGCCGTGCAGCCGGAGTTGGCGCTGAGCGCGCTCCCGGGCACCGGCCTCGGCATCCTGCGCGCCGACCCGAAGCACACCGAGGACGAAGGACACTCCCCGTCGTTCAACCGCCTTCCCGCCGACGCGCGGGCGAAGGCGCGCGAGCACCGGATGCTCGTCCTCACCAAGGCCAACAGCCGGGCGACGGTGCACCGTTCGTCGTACCTCGACTACATCGGCGTGAAGAAGTACGACGAGCAGGGCCGGGTCGTCGGCGAGCGCCGCTTCCTCGGGCTCTTCTCCTCGGCCGCGTACACCGAGTCCGTCCGCCGGGTGCCGGTGATCCGGCGCAAGGTCGCGGAGGTGCTGGAGGGCGCGGGCTTCACACCCGACGGGCACGCGGGCCGCGACCTCCTCCAGATCCTGGAGACCTACCCCCGCGACGAGCTCTTCCAGACCCCGGTCGAGCAGCTCAGGGACTTCACCACGTCCGTGCTCTACCTCCAGGAGCGCCGACGCCTCCGGCTCTACCTGCGCCAGGACGAGTACGGCCGCTACTACTCGGCCCTCGTCTACCTCCCCAGGGACCGCTACACCACCGCGGTCCGGCTGCGCCTCACCGACATCCTCACCGAGGAACTCGGCGGCACCAGCGTCGACTTCACCGCGTGGAACACCGAATCCGTGCTCTCCCGGCTGCACTTCGTGATCCGCCTCGAGTCGGGCGCCGAGCTGCCCGTCCTCACCGACGCCGAGCGGGACCGGATCGAGGCGCGGCTCGCCGAGGCGACCCGCTCGTGGGCGGACGGCTTCGCCGAGGCGCTCGTCGCCGAGTGCGGAGAGGAACGCGCGGCCGAGCTGAACCACAAGTACGGGCAGGCGTTCCCCGAGGGGTACAAGGCCGACTTCCCGCCGCGCGTCGCCGTCGCCGACCTCCAGCACATCGAGCAGCTCGCGCGCCGTGGCGACGAGGGGTTCGCGCTGAGCCTCTACGAACCGGTCGGCGCGGCTGCGGGCGAGCGCAGGTTCAAGATCTACCGCATCGGCGAGCCGGTCTCGCTCTCCGCGGTGCTGCCGGTCCTCCAGGCGATGGGCGTCGAGGTCGTCGACGAGCGCCCGTACGAACTGCGGTGCAGCGACCGCTCGACGGGCTGGATCTACGACTTCGGCCTGCGGATGCCCTCCGCCCGCGTGCAGGAACTCGACGAGGAGACCCGCGAGCGCTTCCAGGACGCCTTCTCCGCGGTCTGGACGGGTCGCGCCGAGAACGACGGCCTCAACTCCCTCGTGCTGTCCGCCGGGTTGACGTGGCGCCAGGCGATGGTGCTGCGCGCGTACGCCAAGTACCTCCGCCAGGCCGGCGCCACGTTCAGCCAGGCGTACATGGAGGACACGCTGCGGCGGAACGTGCACACGACCCGCCTCCTCGTCAGCCTCTTCCAGGCGCGCCTCGACCCGGGCCGCGCCTCGGCGGGACTGGAGCTGATCGACGGCCTGCTGGAGGAACTCAACGGCGCGCTCGACCAGGTCGCGAGCCTGGACGAGGACCGCATCCTGCGCTCCTTCCTCACCGTCATCAACGCCACCCTGCGCACCAGCTACTTCCAGACGGACGAGCAGGGCGATCCGCGTACGTACGTCGCGATGAAGCTCGACCCGCAGGCGATCCCCGACCTCCCGGCGCCGCGCCCCGCGTACGAGGTGTGGGTCTACTCGCCGCGGGTGGAGGGCGTGCACCTGCGGTTCGGGAAGGTGGCGCGTGGCGGCCTGCGCTGGTCCGACCGCCGCGAGGACTTCCGGACGGAGATCCTCGGGCTCGTCAAGGCGCAGGAGGTGAAGAACACCGTCATCGTGCCGGTCGGCGCGAAGGGCGGGTTCGTCGGCAAGCGGCTCCCCGACCCCGCCCAGGACCGGGACGCGTGGCAGGCCGAGGGGATCGCCTGCTACAAGACGTTCATCTCGGGGCTCCTCGACATCACGGACAACCTCGTCGGCGGCGAGGTCGTCCACCCCGAACAGGTCGTGCGGCACGACGGCGACGACACCTACCTCGTCGTCGCCGCGGACAAGGGCACCGCGACCTTCTCCGACATCGCCAACCAGGTCGCCGAGGAATACGGCTTCTGGCTCGGCGACGCCTTCGCCTCCGGCGGCTCCGCCGGGTACGACCACAAGGGCATGGGCATCACGGCGAAGGGCGCCTGGGAGTCGGTGAAACGACACTTCCGGGAGCTGGGGCACGACACCCAGACCGAGGACTTCACGGTCGTCGGCGTCGGCGACATGTCGGGCGACGTCTTCGGCAACGGCATGCTGCTCTCGGAGCACATCCGTCTCGTCGCGGCCTTCGACCACCGGCACATCTTCGTCGACCCGGAGCCGGACGCGGCGAGCTCCTACGCCGAGCGCCGCCGCCTCTTCGAGATGCCCCGTTCCTCGTGGGCCGAGTACGACACCGCGCTCCTCTCGCAGGGCGGCGGCGTCTTCCCGCGGAGCGCCAAGTCGATCCCGATCACCCCGCAGATGCGGACGGCGCTCGGCATCGAGCAGAGTGTCGCCAAGCTGACGCCTGCCGAGCTGATCAAGTCGATCCTCAGCGCCCCCGTCGACCTGCTGTGGAACGGCGGCATCGGCACCTACGTCAAGGCGTCGACGGAGTCGCACGCGGACGTCGGCGACAAGGCCAACGACGCGATCCGCGTCGACGGACAGGACATCCGCGCTCAGGTCGTCGGAGAGGGCGGCAACCTCGGCTGCACCCAGCTCGGACGGATCGAGTTCGCGCGCGGCGGCGGCAGGATCAACACCGACGCGATCGACAACAGCGCCGGCGTCGACACCTCCGACCACGAGGTGAACATCAAGATCCTGCTCAACTCCGTGGTCCGTGACGGCGACCTCACCATCAAGCAGCGCAACGCCCTGCTCGCCGAGATGACGGACGAGGTCGGCCGCCTCGTGCTGCGCACCAACTACGCGCAGAACTCGGCACTCGCCAACTCCTCGGAGCAGGCCCCGAGCCTCCTCCAGGCGAACCAGCGGCACATGCGCAGGCTCGTCAAGGAGGGGAAGCTCGACCGCCAGCTCGAGTTCCTCCCCTCCGACCGGCAGATCCGCGAGCGCCTCGCCAACGGCCAGGGGCTCACGCAGCCGGAGCTCGCCGTGATGCTCGCGTACACCAAGATCACGCTCACCGACGAGCTCCTCGGCACCGACCTGCCGGACGACCACTTCCTCCAGCAGCTCCTCCACGCGTACTTCCCGGGGGCGCTCCGCGAGCAGTTCCCCGAGCAGATCGAGGCGCACGCGCTGCGCCGCGAGATCGTCACCACCCTCCTCGTCAACGACACCATCAACACGGGCGGTTCGACGCTGCTCCATCGGATGAAGGAGGAGTCGGGCGCCTCGACGGAGGAGATCGTCCGCGCCCACACCGCGGCCCGCGCCATCTTCGGGCTCGGCCGCATCTGGGACGAGGTGGAGTCCCTCGACAACAAGGTGGCGGCCGAGGTGCTCACCGGCATCCGCCTGCGCTCGCGCCAGCTCGTGGAGCGCGCCACCAGGTGGCTGCTGAACAACCGTCCGCAGCCGCTGATGCTCGCCGACACGATCGAGGTCTTCTCCGAGGGCGTCGAGACGGTCTGGTCGCACCTCCCGAAGCTGCTCAAGGGCGACGAGCTCAAGTACCACCAGAAGGTGTACGACCAGCTCTCGACCGCCGGCGTCCCCGGCGAGCTCGCGCTGCGCGTCGCCGGCTTCTCGGCCGCGTTCCCCGGGCTCGACGTCGTCGCCGTGGCGGGCCGCTCGGGACGCGAGCTGCTCGACGTCGCGGAGGTCTACTACGACCTCGCCGACCGGCTGGGCATCACCCAGCTCCAGCGGCGCGTCAGCGAGTTGCCGCGGGCCGACCGCTGGCAGTCGATGGCCCGCGCCGCGATCCGCGAGGACCTCTACGCGGCGCACCAGCTCCTCACGGCCGACGTCCTCGCCGCCGGCGACCTGACGGCGACCCCTGCCGAGCTCTACGACGCGTGGGAGGAGAAGAACCGCTCCGTCCTCGTGCGTGCCCGGGGGACGCTCGACGAGATCCAGGCGTCCGAGACCTTCGACCTCGCCAACCTCTCCGTCGCCATGCGGACGATGCGCACCCTGCTCCGCAGCAACCGCTGACACGGCACCACCGCAGGAGGGGCGTCCCGACCAGGGGCGCCCCTCCGTCGTCCCCGCCCCGATCGGCGCAACGGCGCGCGCCCCGGCGTACGTACCCGCCTAGCGTGGACACGGGCAGGAGAGGTGGTGCCATGAGGTCGAAGATCCTGGCGGTGCTTGCCCCCGGCGGCGACCCCAGCGAGGAGAGCCGCGACGAGCGTCCCCTCCGGCTCCGCGCCTACCTGCTGCTCTGGCCGACGCTGCTGTTCGCCGCGTACGTGGTCCAGACGCTCGGCGTCCTCACCGCGCAGCTCTGGGCGGTGGCGCTGGGCGCGGCGCTCGCCGTGCTCCTCGACGTGGTACCGCGCGACGGCGCGGGCCTCCTCGCACACCGGCTCGCGAGCGCCCAGCTCACGCCGCCCGTACGGCAGTTGCTCATGGAGGCCCTCCTCGTCGGCGGCCTGGCACGCCTCGGCGCGCTCCACGGGTGGTGGGCGGGCGTCCTGCTCGTGGCGCTGCTCGGCTGCTGGGGCGGGCACTTCCTCTGCCAAGTGGTCGCCGGCATGGTCAGGCGAAGACGTCGCCTGCCCGTCGTCACCCGCAACATCGACACCTCGGCGCTCCGCCTCACCCCGGCGCCGCCGCGGCTCCTCGCGCACGGTGGCGGGGTGCGGCTCCGCGCCGTCGGCCTCCTCGTCCTCGTCGGGTGCCTCGCGACCGCGTGGACGCGGGACCCGCGCTGGGGCGCGCTCGCGGCGGGCGTGTGCTGCGTGCTCGTCCTCGCCGGTGCTGCCTACCTCGCGCTGTGGCTGCTGCCGGGGCGGCGGACGGTCGGGGAGGCGGCCGTCCTGGAGTGGTTGGATGCGTGGTTGGGGGAGTATCGGCCGACGGTGGGGATGTATTTCTCGGGGGGTACGTCTTCGGCGTATCAGGCGAACATGTGGCTCTCGACGTTGGGCGCGCTGGAGGGACGCCCGGTGATCGTGTTGCGGGAGCGGTTCATGGTCCAACGCATCGAAGCGACCGACGTACCGATCCTGTGCATCCCCAAAGTCGCCGACCTCATGCGCCTGGAACACTCCAGCCTCCGCATGCTCCTCCACCCCGCCAACTCCGGCAAAACCAGCCAGGTCCTCCGCATCCCCA
>NZ_KB905834.1 GCF_000381025.1 Streptomyces sulphureus DSM 40104 | reverse complement strand
GACATGGTGACGTTGGCGATCCGCACGGCGTGGGACGCGCTCCAGCGGGAGCGGACGATCGCAGCGGAGGCGCTGCCGCCGTTCGTCCAGCCGGTCACCGCGCGAGCCGGAAAGCTGTTGCGTGCCGAACCCGTCGCGCAGCAGTGGCGGGAAGGCCGGGTGCGGTTGGCCGCGCACTTGCCTGAGTTGGTCTCCGAGTGGGTGTCCTGGCAGCCCGGGTCGGACTCCCCGGGGCGGATCGACGCGAGCGTGTACCTGGCCTACGGGCTGCTGCGGGCGCCGTCCTCGCGGGAGGCGATCTCGTCGGCGGCGGGGGTGTCGCTCTCGGGAGTCGGGCAGACGCGCAGCGGCCTCGCAGGCATGCCCCTGGGACGAGTTGGACCATAGCGAACCTCTGCCCTCTGCGTAGGACGTAGCATCACGTCACTCACAAGGGGAGGGAGCCCGCACATATGCGACTCGAAGAGATCCGCAACCGCGTCAGATCCTCGACGCGCGAGGACTGGCGCCAGATCAGCAACGGCAATGGCACCACCATCTTCGATGGACACCACACGCTGCTCGTCCACCGCGAAGACGTCCGCCTGAGCATCGGATGGGGCGCAGACTCCGGAGAAGCGGAGCCGGATGAGGAATGGGCGGCGCCGTTCCAACGGCACCTCGATGCGGATCATCGCCGCGCGACGCCCTGTCACTTCGCAACGATCTACTACGCAGGGGCGATGGTCGACCGGTACGACGTCGCCGCCGTCGACAGTGGATCAACGCTGGTTCCGGTGCCCTCTGATGCCTTCACCGAAGGGTCGGACGGCGAGACGGCGCACCACTATGAGGTCTCCGCGTTCCATAGAGACCTCGCCAGGCTCATCCACTCCTTCTGGCACCTGCCAAGGTCATTCGAGCACGGGTTCCGCCAGATGAACGTGACGGTCGTGAACGAAGAGGTGTAACGACGAGGGCCCCGGTGTTGCCGGGGCCCTCGTCGTATGCGCCCCTACCGTGCCGCCCGTGGCCCACCAGATCATTCTCGCGCTCCTCACTCTCGGCGCCGTCGCCCGCGTCACGCGGTTCGTCGTGGACGACGTGCTCTTCCAGCCCGTGCGCACCGCAGTCGAAGGACGGAGGGCGAGTGGGTTCTTCCGCTGGCTCTTCGATCTCATGAGCTGCTCCTGGTGCACCTCGATTTGGGTTGCTGCCGCAGCTTCCGGGGCGCACTGGGCCTGGCACGACACCACCGTCTTCCTGTACGTCGTCGCGGCGCTCACCGCCTCACACCTCGTCGCGCTCGCGGCCTCGTGGCTCGACTCGCCCCCGCCGCCGAAGCACATCATGATCGACCCGCTGGCAGTGGACATGGCCGTCCGCGACCGGCGCCGGTAGGGGGTCGCGATGGCGTGGTGGCAGATCCACAAGCGCGACAAGCCCGGCGAACCTGCCGGAACCGGCGGCGCCGTCCTCGCCTCGGCCGCGCTCGTCTCCAAGGACCAGGTGCGCACGGTCGTCGGGAGACGGCAAGAGTGGCAGGCCGAGGGATGGGACTTCTACCGCGCCGTACCTGAGCTGCGCGCCGGCGTCTCTTGGGCAGCGAACGGCTGCTCGCGCGCCCGCTTGTACGTCGGCCGCATCGACCCCGACGGATCGAGTGAGCCACTGCCCGTCGAGGCCGAGGGCGACGACAAGACCAGCGCGGACCAGGCCGCCGCACTCCTCGCGCCCCTCGAGGAACTGGCGGGCGGGCAGCTCGGGCAATCCGAGATGCTGCGCCGCCTCTCCGTCCTCCTCGACATCCCCGGCGAGTCCTACCTCGTCGGCTACGACGACCCGGACACCGGCCGCCGCCGGTGGCTGGTCTGCTCCCCCTCCGAGGTCACCAGCACGTCGAGCGGCGCCTCCGTCCGCGTGCAACTCCCTGACTCCCCGACCGCCCGCGTAGAGCTGCCCCTGGCCGATTGCACCTTGATCCGGCTGTGGCGCCCGGACGCGGAGATCGCTCACCGGCCGGACTCACCGCTCCAAGCGCTCCGTGACCCGCTGCGGGAGCTGCAAGGACTGTCCGCGCACGTGCTCGCCACGGTGGAATCGCGGCTGGCCGGCGCCGGGCTGATGCTGCTGTCCGACGACGTGGCCCCGGCCACGCCGCAGCAGTCCGACGGGCCGAACCCCCTGCACGCAAACCCGGTGGCCGCCGCGCTGCTGGAATCGATGGCGACGCCGCTGAAGAATCGCGACAGCGCGGCGGCGATCGTTCCGTTGCTGCTCACCACGCCGGGCTCGCCGAAAGACAAGCTCGTCTACGAGTCGTTCGCGACGGAGCTAGACGGCAACGTGTTGCCTCTCCGTGAGGCCGCGATCAAGCGCGTCGCGACGGGGCTGGACATGCCCCAGGACGTGCTCACGGGGCTCGCGGACAGCAACCACTGGAACGCCTGGCTCAGCGACGAGAGCGGCGTCAAGCTCCACCTCGAACCGAAACTCGGGCTCATTGCCGACGCCCTGACAGAGCGATACTTCCGGCCCGCATGGGAGGCGCTGGGCGTCCCCGACCCGGAGAACTGGTGCTGTTGGTACGACACTTCCGAGCTGCGGCAGAGGCCGAACCGCGGTCCCGAAGCCGCGGAGGCGCACTCGCGCGGCGTGCTGTCCGATGCTGCCTACCTGCGTGAATTGGGCTTCAGCTCCGAGGACATGCCGGACGACGACGAACAGCAGCGCCGTCTCCTCCTCCAACTGGCCGCGTCGAACGCGCAGCTCGCGCCGGCCGCGCTGGAGGCCCTCGGTGTGTCACTGCCGGACTCGGCGCGGGCCGCGGCGACGGACGCTGACCGGGCGCCGGTGGAGATCGCGCGGGAACCGGTCGAGCCCGAGCTGCCGCGCAACGACCCGCCGCAGCTCGTCGCTTCGGCTGCTGGGGAGTGGCGCGTCTCCTGCTTGGACATGGCTGTGCGCCGTGCTCTGGAGCGGGCGGGGCAGTGGCTACTGAACCGCGGCGGGCGCAGCCTGCGGGGGCAGTTCCGGCATGTGCCGCTGCACCGCATCCACGTCGAACTCGCCGCCGACCCCGAGCAGCTCGACCCGATGCTGACCGACGCGTACCGCGAGTTCCACGCCGCCACCCCGGGCGAGACGTGCCTCCACCGCGCGGTGGACCACTACGTACGCGCGCTGCTCCTGGCCCGGGAGGAGCACCACCGGGACTACCTCACGCGCGCCATCGCGCAGGCCGGATGCGACGAGGAGGCCGCCTGATGGCGCCCGCTGACCCGTGGTTGGCGGCCCGGATGCGGGATCGATCCCGCGTCGCTGCGGCCGAGCGGGAACTGACTCTGGCGGTAGGGGAAGCGGTGCGCGGGTTCCTGGCCGAGGTGCGGGCCGGGCTCGGGCTCGGCGGCGCCGTCACCGCCGCAGGTGCGCCGTCGGGAGGCGGAGGCCCGGACTGGTCGGGCTGGCCGGGCGAGAGCCGGTGGCGGCGGCTGGTGCAGCAGCACATCGCTCCCGTCTGGCGGCGGATCTGGCAGGGCGCCTACGGCCGCACAGCGCCGGACGCTCCCAAGACCGGGCGTGTGGACGACGAAGCCGAGCCGCTGGCGGACCGGCTGCGCGCGTTCCCGCGCCAGGTGTGGGACCGGATGCGGCAGGTGTGGCGCGATGGTGTGGCCCGCGGGGAGTCCACGGGCGAACTGCGGGCGAGACTGGCGGAGTTGGCGACGCTGGAACAGTGGGACGGCTCCGTGCTCACCATGACTCGGACCGAGACGATCGGCGCGCTCAACTCCGGGTCGCTGGGGGCCGCATTGGATGCGCAGGCGCGCACCGGCCGCCGCTGGACGAAGCGCTGGTTGGCCACGCACGACGACCGCACCCGGGCGACGCACCGCGCGGCCGACGGGCAGACCGTGCCGCTAAACGAACGGTTCGACGTAGGGGGCGCCCATATCCAGTTCCCCGGCGACCCCCGCGGCCCGGCCGGTGAGGTCATCAACTGCCGCTGTTCCATGCAGCTCGCCCCTGCCGAGTAGGAGAAGACAGTGCTCATCCCTTGGACTTCAGCCCTCGTAGCCGCCGCGGACCCGGCGGTCGCTGTCGCCGACGACGGCACATGGACGGGCACGATCGCGCTCGTCAACGAATGGTCGGCCGATGGTCGGATGCTCGAACTCGCCGACGACCAGGACGTGGACGTGCGCCCACTGCCGCTCCCGGTAACCGTCCAGTACGTCACCGGCCCTCGCCATGATGGCGCCACCGTCGGGCTGATGACACTGGACGAGGTGACGCGGGACGGGTCGCTGCTGCTGGGCCGGGGCCGGATCGATCTGGACGACCCGCAAGGGGCGGCGCTCGCCCGGAAGATCGAGCGCGGGTTCTTCCGGTTCGTCAGCGCGGACATCGACCGTGCGGACGGCCGCATGGTGTGCGTCGGCGAGGACGGCGCCCCGGTGGACGACTGCGAGCCCGGCGACGGCATGGCCGCCGGGGAGCTGTACACGAGTTGGCGGATCATGGGGGCGAGCTTGCTGGCTCACCCGGCATTCCCGGAGGCGCAGATCGGCATGGCCGAGCAGCCCTCCGCCGTCCCAGCCATCGAGGACGAGGACCAGGACGAGGACGAGTTCCGGTGCGTGCGACCGGGGCCTGACGGCGGTTGGGTGCCGGCCGACTGCGACGAGGACGGCGCCGTGCCCGCGAACGAGGCCGGGGACGGCCCGGCCGACAGCCCGGCGGATGCG
This sequence comes from Streptomyces sulphureus DSM 40104, assembly GCF_000381025.1. Classification (GTDB taxonomy): domain Bacteria; phylum Actinomycetota; class Actinomycetes; order Streptomycetales; family Streptomycetaceae; genus Streptomyces; species Streptomyces sulphureus. Next base: position 25,946 of record NZ_KB905834.1, on the reverse strand, counting down.
GGGATCTTGTCGGCTGCGTTCCGGTACGAGGGCTGGCTGCCGCCCACGGAGTGGTTCCGTGCGCCCGACCTGCCGGACCTCCAGCCCGTCACGGTGGACGACGACGGCCGCGTGTCCGGGTACCTCGCGGCGTGGGGCGTCGAGCACCGCTCCTACCCGGGCCGGGCAGTCACTCCGCCGCGCTCCCCGTCCGGGTACACGCTGTTCAACTCGCGTCCGATCGCGACGGGTGAAGGGCTGGTGGACGTTGGTCTGATCACCATGGGTACCGGCCACGCCGCGCTCGGCCTGGGCCGGCAGGCGGCTGCCGAGCATTACGACCACACGGGCACCATGGCGGCCGTCGTGCGGGCCGGAGAGGACTCGCGCGGCATCTGGCTGGCGGGTGCTGTGCTGCCCGACCTGAGCGACGAGCAGCGGTTGCGGCTGTCGCTGTCGCGGTTCTCCGGGGACTGGCGGCAGGAGGGTAGCGGCCTGGAGTTGGTGGCCGCGCTCGCGGTGAACACCGAAGGCTTCCCGGTGCCGACCAAACGCCGCACGGAGCAGGGGGATTACGCGCTAGTCGCGGCGGGTGCGGTACTCAGCCCGGGAGAAGCGATCGTGCCGCTGTCGCGCGTGCCGATGTCCCAAGGGGACGTGGAAGCTCTCGCGGACGAGCTGGCTGCTGTGCAGGAGCGCCGCGAGCGCGTGGCCGAGGCCATGGGGGTCGCCCGCCGGACGCGGGCCGAGCTGGCAGCGCGACGGCTCCGGACGCAGGCGGTGGCGCAGCTCGCCGCCGCCGCTCTGCCGGACGAGGAAGATTCGGTCGAGCTGGCGAACTGGGTGGAGAAGGCCGGCGGCTTGCCCTCCTACATCAAGCGCATCGCCAAGCATCTCCAGAAGAAGGGCATGTCGGAGTCGCACGCAATCGCCGTAGCCGTCAACGCCACCAAGAAGATGTGCCGCACCGGCGACCTCAACTTCCCGGGCAAGCAGAGCGTGAACCCGGGCTCGCGCGCGGAGGCGTGCGCGGCGGTCGCCTCGTGGGAGGCGAAGAAGGCCAAGGCCAAGGCGTCCTGACCACCACCAGAGAGGAATCGATCATGGGATGTAACTGCGGCGGTCGCTCCGGCGGCCGTGCCACCGGTACGGGCGCGAAGGGCACGGTGTGGAGGCACACCGACCCGCACGGCGGTCGCGTCGACTACGCCGACCCGACGCGCGCCGAGACCGCGCGGAAGGCCCGGGGCGGGAAGGTCGAGCAGATCGACCCGCGCACGGGCGCGATCGTCATCCCCGCCACGGCAAAGGGAGTCTGATCATGGCCTACACCCTGGACATCGCGAACCGCTTCACCTACCACCCGCCGCACGACGACCAGCCCGAACGGTACGAGCGGCTGCGCGCCGCGGGCCGTGAGTTCGCCGAGCTGCTGGCCGAGCTGTGCCCGTCCAGCCCGGAGCTGTCCCGGGCGGTGGAGCATGTGGATGAGGCGGTCATGAACGCCAACGCCGCGATTGCACGGCACGACTGACCTACGCGTACGCGCCTCTACGCTGCGCGATGACTCCGCTGGCTGGTGGGCCGGGAGCTGACGACACGAGACCCCGAAGAAGGGGGACGAAGCCGTGAGCTTCCTTGACGATCTCCTCGCCAAGCTGCGCGAGGCCCCGGCCGACCAGCACGCGGACCTCGTCCGCCAAGCCATCACCACCGCCGGCGCCGACCTGGACCCGTCCGCCGTCACCGCCGAAGTGCTGGCCCGCTTCGACACTGCGACCGAGGGCGACGGCCCCGCCGACGACGAGACCGTGGCCGTGCTGGAGCAGCTCGCCGCCGTCGCCGACGCGGTCACCGAGCACCAGGCCGCCGCGGACGACCGGGCACAGCGGGCGGCGGCGGCCGGTGACCGGCTGCGGAACCTCCAACCCCCGGCGGCGAATGAGCCCGACCCGGAGCCGGAGGCCGAGCCCGACCCGGAACCGGAGCCGGACCCTGCTGCGCCCGCCCCCGAGCCGGTGGCGGCGTCGGCGCGGCCGAGGGTGCCGCTCGGCCTGCACTCCACGACCCCGCCCGCGCCCGAGGTGGACCGCGGGCGGACCGCCCACACCCTCGTCGCCGCGGCTGATGTGCCGGGATACTCCACCGGCCAACTGCTCGACGGTCTCGGCGACTTCGGCCGTGCGTGGGAGCAGCGGATAATGCCGCTGATCACCTCCGGCGGGCGCGGTGGTGGCGGACGTCAGCGTGTCGGCGTCGCCCGCATCAAGCGCAACGTCCCGGATGAGTTCACGATCCGGGACGATTCCGAAGCGGACACGGTCATCAAGCGCGCCACCGACGAGACGAAGCTGAACGGCGGCTCCCTCGTCGCGGCCGGCGGCTGGTGCGCCCCGTCCGAGACGCTCTATGACCTGTGCGATCTGCGGATCACGCAGGACGGCATGGTCAACTTGCCCACCGTGTCGGCTCGTCGGGGAGGTGTGCGGTACCCGGCCGACTTCGACTGGGCCGCGATCTTCGGCGCCTGGGACAGCGTGGGCTTCCACCAGACCGAGGCCGACGCCATCGCGGGCGAAGAGAAGCCCTGCCTCGAAGTGCCGTGCCCGGACGACATGATCGAGTGCCGCCTCGACGTGGACGGCGTCTGCCTGCGCACCCCGATCCTCACCGAACGCGGCTGGCCCGAGAGGGTAAGCCAGTTCACCGAGGGCGTCCTCGCGATCCACGCACACAAGCTGAACGCCTGGAAGATCGCCAAGATGGAGAGCCTGAGCACGGCGGTCACGATGCCCGCTCCGGCCACGCCGGACCCGCAGGCCGCAGTGACCGACCCGCACGGGCCGGGCATGGTCGAGTCGGTGCTGTCCATGTTGGAGCTCCAGGTGCAGTACCAGCGGTACCGGGAGCGGCTCTCGCAGACGGCCACGCTGGAGATGATCGCCCCCTTCTGGCTGCGCGGCATCCTGAAGTCGGACCTGCGGAAGAAGCAGGCGATCGAGCGCCGGTGGAGCGTGCCGGACGGCGACATCGACGGCTACCTCCGTTCCGTCGGCGTCAGTCCCCAGTGGGTGTACGACTGGCAGGACGCCTACGCTGACCAGGACGCTTCCGGCTTCGGTGGCGAGACCGTCCCGACCGTGTGGCCGGACGAGGTCAAAGTCCTGCTGTACCGCGCGGGCAGCTTCTTCCAGCTCCAGGCCGACGTGATCAGCCTTGACGGTGTCTACGACCACGCCTCACTGACGCAGAACATGTACACGAGCCTCTTCACCGAGGAGGGCATCCAGGTGTGCATGCGCTGCGGCGTCTCCTACGTCGTCACTATTCCGCTGTGCGCCAACGGGTTGTCCGGCGGCCTTCAGACGGTGACCTGCGCCGCCGGCGGCGACGACTAGCCCATCCCTGAACCAGTAGCCCGGGGACCCGCTCCCCCCTTGCCGGAGTCCCCGGGCTGCTTCCCCACCGCGGAGGCGCACTTGAGCACCCCTACCCCTGTTCCGGGGCGCGTCGAGGTCGACGCGCCTCCGATCGAGCCCTACACCTACGGCCTGCTGTCGGTCGCCCAGGTGGTGACCGGCGATGGCCGCTGGCAGATGGGCGGAGTCGAGTACGAGACCGACGCCTGCGCCCAGGGCGGGCGCGTCGAGGGCTCCTGCCCCGTGCCGGACCCGCCAACCGAGCTGACGGCCACAGTGACCGCCACCCCCTCGGAGGGCCTCGGCGTGCGGGTCGAGCGGCCCTCCGAGGAGGCGACCACCGACCTTGTCCTGACCGCCGACGCGGGCCTGACCGGGCCGGTCACGGTCACGGTCACCCCGCCCGAGGACGGCGGCGAGCCGATCGACGTCGAGCTGGAGCCCGGCGAGTCGACGCCCGTCGAGACCGAGACCGAAGGCGGGTGGACGATCTCGTATCCGGCCGGGTCCGGCTGCTCGGCGACCGAGGTCACCATTCCCTACGCCGAGGGGTCGGGCGATCTTGGCTCCTGCCTGACGCTGGCATACCCGGTCGTGTGGTCGTCGGGGTCGAGCAGTGAGACGACCGTGGCCTACGAAGTGCGGCGCGGGTCGACGGTCATCGACGCCGGGTCGGTGGCGCCAGGCGGCTCCCGGCCGGCGGTGGTGTACGCGCCGGGCGAGTACGACGTGGTGTTCACCGCGGCTGGGGCGACGAGCCCGGAGTCCGGAAGCCTCGTCGTGCCGGGCGGGGCGTCTCCGTTCTCGCTGAGCTTCGAGGTGCCCTCGGGCACCACCTCGCACGACAAGCCGCTCGCCGAGGGTCTGACCTGGGTGGAGAGCGGTGGTCCGTTCACGGTCTACGCCCGTGCCGAGTGCAACGCGGTCGCCTTCCCGGACCCCCAGGAGCGCGCCATGGCGCGGCTGCGGCTGGTCGAGCACCGCGAGGTGGAGAGGGCGTTCTCGCTTCAGCTCGCCGCTGCCGGTGCTCGCACGCCGCTCGGTACGACGGCGGTTCCGCTGGCGGTGGCGCTCGGCGCGCTGGAGCAGGATGCGGTACTGCACTACGCCGGGCAGCCGACGCTCCATGCGCCTCGCTGGACACAGCCGGTGTGGACGACGGCGCGGCTGGTCGCCCGTCAGGGGCCGGAGATGCGCACCGAGTTGGAGAGCCGAGTTGCGTTCGGTGGCGGTTACTACGACGACCCGGCGGCGCCCAGCGATCCGGCTCCGGCTGAGGGCGTGTTCTGGCTGTACGCCACCGGCACCGTGACCGCGCATCGCTCGCAACCCTTCGTGCACGAGGCGTTCGACCCGCCCACCAACACCCGCACGGCCATCGCGGAGCGCACCTACGTGCTTGATCACGACTGCTACGCGGCGGCCGTCCTCGTCTCCGTCGCTGGCGGTGATGCGTGATGCCGGCCTACGTCCCCGACTCGGGCGAGACGCTCCGCGATCTGGTGCGCCGCGTCCTGCCCGGCCTGCCTCCCGGTGTACGGGCCGGGGTGCAGGTGGTGACGGGCGGCGAGCGTGCCGGGCTGGTGGTCCCCGAGCACGCCGCCCCCGCCGCCGAAGTCGCCGCCCCGCCGAAGTCCCCGCCTGCTCGCCGCGCGCAGCGGCGCCGACCCAAGGAGAACTGATGCCCTGTCCGTCTCTGCTGCGCGGCAAAGCGCTGCGAGCAACACGCCTGGACGCCTGCGGGCGCCCGGTCTACGGGCCCTGCGCCCAAGTCGTCTCGGACGGCTTCGTGACCATCAGCATGAGCCCGGAGACCGAAGAGGGCGACGCGATCACGGTGACCAAGGCCAACGGCCAGCAGTGCGTGAACGAGCCCGGCACGGAAACGCTCTCGTACCACGGGTTGGAGATGGAGTTCTGCGAGGTCGACCCCGACCTTGTGCAGATCATGAACCCCAGCTTCGAGATCTACCGCGACGCCGAGGGCAACGCCATCGGCTGGGACGAGTCCACCGAGATGCGCACCGACATCGGCTATGCCCTGGAGCTGTGGACGGACGTCTACTCGGGCGACGCTGACGCCTGCTCCGGCACCGGGGCACAGGGCCAGTGGGGCTACCTGCTGCTGCCCTGGGTCGTGGGCGCCATCCCGGGCGATCTGGAGATCACCAACGACGCTGTGTCCTTCAACTTCAACGGACGCACCAAGGTCGGGAGCGGCTGGCGGCGGGGCCCGTACAACGTGCAGGCAGGCGAGGGCGGTGTGCCCGGCCCGATGCTCAAGCCGGTCGGCCCGAAGGTGCCCCGCCGATTCTTCGTCACCACGATCCGGCCGCCGGAGCCGGAGTGCGGATGCCAGCCGGTGGACCGGCCGACTCCGGACCCGGCGGACCTGTACATCACGGGCCTCGCGTCCGAGTCCGACCGCAAGACCGTGAGGCTCCGTGCCGACAACCACGGCTTCGGCCCCGTGATGATCAACTGGGGCGACGACTCCGACCCGCAGGAAGCCGCGGACGGCGCCTGGATCACGCACGTCTACGACGAGGACGGCGAGTACACGATCACAGCGTGCGACAAGGAAACCCCGGTCATCTGCACCTCGCGCACGATCACCGTCCCGCTGCCGGCCGACGAGCCGACACTGGCCCTCACGGGTGAGGACTACGAGGTGACCGCCCTTGTGGAGCTGCCGTCGCAGTCGGACGGTACGGCGCTGATCGACTGGGGCGACGGCTCGGAGCCGGAGGAGATCACCGCTGGGGCGGACGGCACCGTCACAGTGCTCCACACCTACAGCGTGCCGTCCGTCTACACGGTGTCGGTCCGTCGGGGCGACATCGATACCTTCCGTGCCCGCGAGGCCATCGTGGTGCCGGCCGAACCCGATCCGGACCCGGAGCCCGAGCCGGCGATGGAAGCAACCGCGGACTCCGACGACGAGACCGGCCGCACGGTGCAGATCACCCTGACGGACTTCCCCGCCAGCTCGGCGGTGTCCGTGGACTGGGGCGACGAGACGACGTCGGAGGAGGTTCCGGCCGGGACGACCACGGCGACGCACGCGTACGAGTCGGAGGTGACGGGTGAGCAGACGATCACCGCGACCTCGGCGGGCGACGAGTCGCTGTCGGCGACGGCGACGTTCACACCGGGCGAGGGTGCCGGGCTGCGGATGAGGACGAGGAAGTCCGCCAAGTAGAGCTGGGGCCGCCGTTCAGCGCGGCGGTCCCGGCCTCTGGCCACCAGGAGAGGGGTGACCATGGCGCTGGCGGAGTACCGAGAGCTGTATTGGTACAAGACCGGCGAGATCGCGGCGGGCGAAGAGGCGTACGTCTTCCCGCTCGACTCCAACGTGTTCGCGCACTTGTTCGCGGACGAGGAGGGTAGCGAGCCGCTGCCCAATCCGACGAGCACGGACGCCGAGGGCTACCTGCATTTTTGGGCGGAGGCCGGGCACTACTGGATCAACGTCGACTCGGAGAGCTTCCAGGTAGCCGTAGGGGTGGTCGAGGAGTACGTCACCGCCGAGGAGCTGACGGAGGCGATCGACGCCTACAACGCGACCACGACCGACGTGCACGGCATCGCGGACACGACGGTGCTGGAGACCCGAGCCGGGGCCAAGGACAAGGCGGACGAGGCACGGGACCAGGCGGTCGCCGCCGCTGCGGCCGACGCGACCACGAAGGCGGACGCAGCTCGTACGGACGCCGAGGAGTCGGCCGCGACCGCGCTGACCGAGCACGAGGCCGACACCACCAACGTGCACGGCATCCCCGACACCAGCGCGCTCGCCACGGACGGGCAGGTGCAGACCGTCGCCGACGACCTGGCCGCGCACACGGCGGCGACGACCGATGTGCACGGCATCCTCGCCACGAGCGCGCTGGAGACCCAGGACGGTGCGCAGGAGCGGGCGGACGCCGCCCAGGCCGCCGCCGAGTCCGTTGCCGCGAGCGCCCTCGCCGCGCACTCGGACGCGACGACAGCGATCCACGGGATCGAGGACACGGCCGTGCTGGAGACGCAGGACGGTGCGCAGGCGAGGGCCGACGCCGCCCAGGCGGGGGCCGTCGCGGAGGCTGAGGCTGCGGCTGATGCGGCGTACGTGCCGCTGGCCGGCGGGACCGTCACGGGTGAACTCGTGGTCTCGGGTGGGCTGTCGGCCCGGCAGGAGGACGCCGCGGACAACGCAGCCCAGGTCGCCGTCGAGGGGGAGGAGTTCCCGCGGGCGGTGACTCGCGCCGACGGGCTGACGGTCTTCGGTACGGGGGCCGACGCCCCGGACACGCCCGGCTGGTACCGGGGCGATGGCGGGGCGCTGCGCACGGACTCGTACGCCGTCATGGAGGGCGGCGGGCAGTCCGGCGGCATCTTCACCACCTGGGAGCCGACCGCGAAAGCGCTGCGCGCGGGGAGCCCCGGCGGCGGCCTGGCCATCGCGGAGGGCGAGAACGCGCGGCTGGGCGTGGCGACGCTCGGGGGCGGCACGGTCACTGTGGCCAACACCTCGGTGACCGACGTCAGCCGCCTCTTCCTCCAGCGCGAGACACCCGGCGGCGACCCCGGACACCTGTCGTACGCCCGGGACCCGGGCGTCGGATTCACGATCACCAGCTCGTCCGCAGCCGACACCTCGACGGTGGGCTGGCTGATGGTCGAGCCCTCGTGAAGGGACCACGACCATGCCCGTGATCAATCCCCCGCCGAGGCCGGACCCGCTCGGGCCGCCCGCCGAGGACGGACCGTGCCCGTGGCCGCTCGACACGTCGTGCTGCCCTGGCTGGCCGGGCGACCCGGACGAGTGGAGCCCGGAACAGCAGACCGCTGCCGAGATCGCCACCGACGTGCTGTGGCGGCTGACCGCGGGCCGGTACGGGCTGTGCGAGGAGGTGATCCGGCCGTGTCGCCGTGCCTGCCACGAGTCGACGCCGACGCTCGCCTACGGAAACGGGCTGCTGCGTCCGGTGCTCGACCGGGGGCGCTGGTACAACCGGCCGTGCGGCTGCGGCCCCAGCGGATGCACGTGCACGCCGCTGTGCGAGATCCACCTGCCGGGACCGGTCCACTCGGTGGTCGAAGTCAAGCAGGACGGACAGGCGGTGGACGCGTCCGGATACGTCCTGCACCGCACGGCGACAGGCGGACGCCTCGTCCGGACAGGCGGGGAGTGCTGGCCCGACTGCCAGCGGGTGGACCGTCCGGACACGGAGCCGGACACCCTGTCCGTGCGGTACCTGCGCGGCCTGGAAGTGCCTGCGGCCGGACGCCGTGCGGTCGGTCAACTCGCCTGTGAGATCGCCAAGCTGTGTGAGGGGCGGCCGGGCGGCTGCGCTCTGCCGACGGGTACGAAGACGGTCAGCCGAGAGGGCGTGACGTACGACATCGTCCCGCCCGGCGACTGGCCGGAGACACTGCGCGCGCACATGCCGCAGGTGTGGGCGTGGGTGCAGCTCGTCAGCCCCCAGCAGCACCGGCAGCACGCCGCGGTCTTCTCCCTCGACCTGCCGCCCGCCCCGCTGGCGGCCCGCTACCGCCCGGAGGTGCCCCGGTGACAACGCCGGCCGATGTCCTGCTGCCGCCCGACGCCGACCCCCGGTTGGGGCCGGTGCTCTCCGGGCTGACCGCGTGCCTGTGTGCCGCGCTCTCCGAGGGCGGACGTCCCGCGTGCGCCTGCTGCTTGGTGTGGGGCTCGGGGCCGCCGTCGCAGGATTTCTGCGACTGTGACTGCGATGGCGGCCACGGCCAGGCGTGGGTGCGGGTGGTGCGTCAAGACCCGGTCGTCACCGACCAGCGGCGCCGCCGCTGCCAGACGTGGCGGATGCAGACCGTCATCGAGCTGGGCGTGGCCCGGTGCGTCGCCGTGGTCGCGCCGGACGGGCAGTCCGCGCCGATGTGCGAGCAGCGCGAGGCGGACGCCTGGGGCCTGGTCGCCGACACGCGACTGCTGCGGGGCGCGGTGGCCTGCTGTGACGCACTGGCCGATGTGCAGATGTGGCCGGGGCCCATCACGCCGATGGGGCCGCAGGGCGGGTGTGCAGGGGTCACGGCGCAGATCACTGTGGAGGTGTGACGTGGGCGTGCGAGTCGATGTCGATGTGGACGAGGCAGCGGTAGCACGGGTGCTCGCTGGCGTCGTGGACGAGGTGACGACGGCGGTCGCGACTGCGGCCCGCCGACGAGCACCGGTGGACAACGGGAGGCTGCGCGCGTCGATCCGGTCGGAGACGAGCGTCCGGGGCTCCCAGGTCGTCGGCGAGGTGTGGTCCAGCTTGGAGTACGCCGCGTACGTGCACGAGGGCACCGGGATCTACGGGCCGTCGGGCCAGCCGATCCGCCCGCGTCGGGCGCGGGTGCTGTCCTGGCAGCCGCGTGGCGGGGGACGGGTGTTCGCCCGGGAGGTGCGTGGGCAGCGCGGGCAGCCGTTCCTCGCCGACGCACTGGCCGAGGTATCGCCGTGGCCGATCGACCGGACCGTGCGGTACTGACCCCTACCGTGCCGGGGACCACCAGCCACAACGCGGCGCTGTGGGGGTCTGAAGCCCCCTCACGGTTATGTCCTCGCATAACCCCCGCGACCCGTGAGGAGGACCACCATGGCAACCGATTTCGTGATCGACGGCGACGCCGGACACGACCCGGATGCGCTGCCGCCCGTCGCCGTGCGCATCGACGGGGAGGTGTACGAAGCGCACTTCCCGAAAGACTCCGTGGGGCTGCTGGTCGCGGATCTGGAGGCTCGCGCCGACGACCCGACCGAGCAGAAAGCGATCATCGAGCAGATGCTGCGGATGATCCTTTCCACGGACGATGCTGCCGAGGTCATGGACAAGGTGCTCGACCTGGGCAACCGGCGGGTGGGCATCGGCTACGTGATCGACCTGGTGCAGAAGATCGCCGATCACTATAAGCCGCAGGTGGAAGCCCGGCAGGAGGAGATGGGCCTCGCTTCCGCGAACCGTGAGGAGCGACGCGCGGCGAAGAAGGCGCCGGCGAAGAAGGCCGCTGCGAAGAAGACGGCGCCCAAGAAGCCCGCGCGGCCGTGAGGTTCGGCCCCGCCGAGCCGGGGCCGCTGCGCATCAGCATCGACCGCCGCCCGTACACCCTCACGGTGCCCGACGGGCGCACGCTCGCGGGGATCGCCGCGTCCGGGCAGTGGCCGCAGCTCGTGCCCGGCCTCCTCGAGGGAGAGGAGCGCCGCGAGATCGACGCGCGGCTGCGCGACCCGGATGACCGGCTGGGCATGTACGCCTGCTGGCGCATCGTCCTAGGTATTGCCCCGGAGCTGTTCGGGATGGAGTGGTGGGCCGCCGCGCGGCTGTGCACCCTCGCTCAGGAGCGGTGGCGGGACTGGGGCGCCTGGTGCGTGCGGCACGGGATGGACGTCGACACGGCGTCAGCACACCGGATCGTGTCCGGCGTGTGGGCGTGGCTGGTCGACGGCGCGCAGGAGGAGAGGGACCTCCACAAGGTGGAGCAGGCAATCTTCGACCCACCGCCCGAACTCCGCCGCACCAGGACTGCCGTCCCGCGCGGGTTCTCCGACTCCGAGATGGCGGCGCAGGCGCGGCAGATCGCGGCCATGGCCGACGACGGCGACGAGTAGTCGGACCTGCCCGTACGCGCCCCTACCGTCCTGGTGACGCCGCTGGCTGGTGGGCCGGGCACACACCCCGATGACCGGGGTGCTGTGCATGCCCGGAGGTGACCGCCCGTGCCGCAGGTCGGCCGCACCTCCGTCCAGATCACTGCCGACACCGCCGGATACGCAGCCCAGCTCCGCCAGGAACTCGCCCGCGCGGGCCGGGACGCCGGCGAGGCCCTGGACGATGCTGTGCAGCGGGCGGTGCGCGGCACCGGAGAGCGGGCCGGGCGTCAGATCGCCCGAGACCTGCGCCGCACGTTGCGGACCGTGCGAGCCCAAGTCCGCGTCGACGCGGACTTGGGCCGCTTCGAGTCGCAGGTGCGGAACGCGGCCCGCGGACTGACGGCAGATATCCGCGTAGTCCCAGACCTTGACCGGTTCCGCGCGCAGATCGTGGCCGCGGCCCGCGGGCTTCGGCCGGTGCAGGTGCCGGTGCATGCAGATACCTCCCGCGCGACGGCGAGCATCGGGCGGCTCGCCTCCAGCCTCGGCGGCCTCGCAGGCACCGCCGGCCGCGCGGGCGGCATCCTCACCAAGGGGCTGGGCCTGGTGGTGCTGGCCGGGCAGGCAGCCGCCGCAGCGGGCAGCCTGGTGCAGTTCACGGCCGCGCTGACGCCGTCGATCGGCATCCTGGCCGTCTTGCCCACGGCCGTCACGACGAGCGCCGCTGCGGTAGGGGTGCTCGCCGCGGCCCTCAACGGAGTTGGCGAGGCGTTCGGCGCGGCGTTGACGGGCGATGCCGAGGAGTTCGCTGACGCGATCGAGGGGCTGGCGCCGGCCGCGCAGACCGCGGCGCAGGCAGTGCGGGGGCTCCGGAGCCCTCTCTCCGACCTGCAAGAAAGCCTTCAGCAGAAGTTTTTCGCCCAGTTCGCCGACCAGATCGCCGATGTCTCGGAGCTGCTGACCGGGTCGCTGTCCAAGAGCACCCGGGCGATCGCGGCGAACTTCGGCGAGGCGGCTTCAGCCGCTTTGCAGTTCGTCACCTCGTCCCGCGGCGTCGAGTCGGTGCAGGAGATCGTCAAGGGGACAGAAGCGGCGACCTCTCGGCTGCGGCTCGCCGTCGGGCCCGTCACCGAGGGCTTCCTCCGCATGTCGGCCGCCGTCGCCGAGGCTTTCGGCCCGAAGCTTGGCGCGGCGATCGGCAACGCGGGGGCGCGGCTCGGCGTGTGGATGACGCAGGTCTCCGACTCCGGCCAGGCCGTCGCCTGGGTGAGCGAAGCCGTCGCGGTCTTCCGGCAGCTCGGAGCGATCCTCGCGAACGTCGGCAGCATCCTCGGCAGCGTCTTCTCCGCCGCGTCCGCGGCCGGCGGCGATGTCCTCGGCGTCGTGAGCCAGCTCACCGGACACGTCGCAAACTTCCTCAAGACCGCGCAGGGGACGAGCGCACTCGTCGGGGTCTTCGAGGCGCTCGGCGCCATCGGCTCCGCGCTCGGCCCGATCTTCACCTCGCTGATCAGGGTGATCGGCGGCATCGCCCCGGCTTTCGTCCCGATTTTCGAGACGCTCGGCCCTGCGCTGACGGGTCTGATCGCCGCCCTCGGCCCTGCGCTCGCGCCGATCGCTACGGCGCTCCAGTCCCTCGCTACCGGGGTAGCCGGGGCGCTCCGTGCGATCCAGCCTGCGCTGGTGCCGGTGGGCGCCGCGCTCGGGGCCGTCGTCAACGCCATCTCGCCGTTGCTGCCGCTGGCCGGGCAGCTCGTCGGGACGCTCGCCGGTGCGCTCGCGCCCGCGCTGCGGACCCTGGCTCAGGCTGTCGGGCCGCTCATCCAGCAGCTCTCGGGCGCGCTCGGCCCCATCATCCAGCAGCTCGGGCGGCTGCTGACGGCGGTGCTCGGCGCCGCCCTGAAGATCGTCACACCGCTGTTGCCGCCGCTGGTCAACGCGCTGACCAGCATCCTCGGCGCGGTGCAGCCGCTCATCCCGGTGCTCACCCAGGTCGCGACCGCCCTCGGCACGGCGCTCGGGCAGGCGGCGCAGGCCCTTGCGCCGGTACTCGCGTCGGTCGGCGCGGCCGTCACCACGGTGGTGGCGGCGCTGGCGCCGCTGATCGGGCAGATCCTCTCCGCGCTGATGCCGGTTCTGCCGCCGCTGGTAGACGCCTTCAGCGCCCTGATGGACGCGCTGGTGCCGCTGCTGCCGCCCATCGCCGACCTCGTCGCGGCGGTGACACCGCTGGTCAGCCTGATGATCAGCATGGCCGGGCCGATCCTCCAGATCGCCGCGGCCTTCGTGTCCTGGATCGCGATCAACGCCGTCGTGCCGGTGATCCGGGGCGTGGTGGCGGTGCTGACAGGGCTGGTCAACGGGCTGACCGGGGCCGTCAACTTCATCGCCGCGCTCCCCGGGCGGATCGCCGGTGCGCTGGGCTCGCTGCCGTCGCTGATCTTGAGTCCCTTCCGCACGGCGTTCTCCCTCGCGCGCTCCGTGATCACCGGCTTCATCTCGGCGGCCGTGGGCTTCTTCAGCTCCCTGCCGGGTCGGGTCGGGTCGGCGCTCGCGGGCCTCGCCGGGCGTGTGGTGTCTGCGTTCACCTCGGCGCGGACGCGGGCGCTGGCGACCGCCCGCGGCCTGATCAGCTCGGCGGTCTCTCTCTTCACCACTCTTCCGGGCCGGATCGGCTCCGCCCTCTCCTCGCTCGGCTCACGGATCGGCGGGGCTTTCCGGAGTGCAGCGAGTGCGGCGCGGGGCGCGGTGTCCTCGCTGATCAGCAGCATTGTCAGCATGTTCACGTCGCTGCCCGGACGGATCATCTCCGCCCTCGGCAACATCGGCGGGAAGATCATCTCTGCCATCAAGTCGGGGCTCCCGTCCGTCGTGCAGGACGCGCTGCCCTTCGCGGACGGCGGGATCGTCCGCAGCCCCGTCAAGGGACTCGTCGGCGAGGCCGGCCCGGAGGTCATCATTCCCCTCTCCCGGCCGCGGCGCGCCGCCGAGCTCGCTCAGCAGTCCGGCCTCCTGGACCTCCTCGCCCGCCAGGGCGCGGGCGGCGGCGGCACGCAGATCACGAACAACTGGAACATCCAAAGCCGGATGTCCGACCCGGCGGTGCTCGCCCAGCACCTCCAAGGACAGATCGCCAGAGCGGCAGGGGTGTAGATGCTCGCCGACTACATGGACCTCGCAGGGGCAGAGATCGTCAACTCCGCCCGCGCCGCGGTGTATGCGGCCGGGCGGGGGGTGCCGGTGCAGTGCGACCCGTGCCCTGACCTGCCCGCAGCCCTCGGCGACATGCCGTATGTGGACCCGGCGACCGACGACGCACCCTGGTACGACCCCGCCGTCCCGGAGTCCGCCGGCGTCCTCGGCGTGCTCGGCCTGGACGTCGCCGGCTTCAACGCGGGCACGGTGAGCCGGGAGCCGGTGCCCCTGGTCGGCGGCGGCGCGGTGCTCGGCCCGGTCAGCCGCGCGCACCGGGAGATCGGCTACACCGTGCTCCTCATCTCGGACGGGGAGTGCTCCGCCTCGTACGGGCTGGAGTGGCTCTCGTCCGCGCTGGGCGGCTCTGCCTGCGCGTGCAACGGGGACGAGATGTGCGTCTTCTCCTGCTGCCCGACGGATGGTGAGCGGGAGCTGCGTCACCTGTACGACGTCGGACTTCTCGACAGCCCCCAGGTGACCGCACAGCAGCGCCTCGCGGGCGGCGCGGTCCTCACGACGGTGACGTTCTCGCTGGCGGCCGGGGTGCCGTGGATCTACCACGAGCCGTTGGCGACAGGCTCGGACTGGGTGCCGCTCGGCGGTGGCGACCGCGTCGGGCCGGTCGACCCGGACCAGGTGTATCAGCAGTGCCTCACCCCGGAGCCGTGCGCGCAGGACCCGCTGTGTCCGCCTCCGCCGCTGCCGCCCGCGCCGCCGGCGCCGGCGTCCCCTTGCTATGCGACAGGAATGGACACGTTCCAGCGGTCGCGGATTGCGGTCTCGCCGCTGGCTCAGTCGGAGTGGCTGGAGACCGTGCCCGTGCTGGAGGTGCGGGCCGGGTCCACGGACATGCGCCGCCTCCTGGTGCGGTTCTGGACGAACCCGCAGGGCACCCCGTGCGAGGACAACTCCGATCCGTGCAACGCCTGCACCGACATCAACCTCCCGTATCTGCCGCGCGGTTCGACGCTGCGCGTGGACGGCCGGGTACGGCGCGCGGTGATCGAGTGCCCACAGGTCCCCATCGGCACGGCCACGTCCACACCGATCATCTACGGCACGAAGGGCGCGCTGTTCGAGTGGCCGACGTTCGCGTGCCCGACCGGGCTGTGCATCGAGGTGTGGTCCCGCAGCGATTACACCGCTCCAGACGCGACAGCGCGCGTGCAACTCGTGCCGCGCGCGGACTTGGGGTGACACCGTGGCCGACATCCTGTTCACCCTCGACGGCAGCGCGACGCCGCTGCTGGGCGGGGCCGTCGCGCTCGATCAGACCCGAGTCCACCAGCAGCAGGCATACGACCCTGTGGCCGGGCTGGTGTACGCGACACAGGTCATCGCCAACGGCATACAGCTCACCGACGAGACCGAGCCGCCGCCTACCGGAGTACGGGACTCGCGCGGGGACCTGGCGCTCAACCGTGTGACGCTCGACGGCGAGGTCACGGGCGTGATGTACGTGCGGGGCTTCGACCACGGCGCGGGCCTGGCCGTCGAGCACGAGGACGGTACGGCGTACTTGTGGCTGGCCTACGACGCCGAGCAGCAGCCGATCGGCACCAACGCGCACGGCCGCCGACTGGTCAGGATGGCGTTCGAGGACGGCGCGATCCTGGACGTCGGCGCCCCGGACCTGGACGTGTACGAGCCGATCAGCCCGTACCAGGACGTGCGGGCGATCACCGCGAGTCTGGACGCCGACACCGGCCGCATGGGCATCGCCTACAACACGGGCAGCGGTACGCGGTACCGCGTCTTCGGCCTGGAGGACTTCCGCGCGAAGGACTTCAGCGCACCGCTGTTCGAGTTCGCGCGGCCGTCCTTCCCCAGCCTCCAGTCGTGGACGCTGTACGGGCACTACGTCTACCAGTTCCATGGCACCGCGTACGGAGACGCCAACCCTGCGCCGCCCGAGGGGAACGGTGACGCGTACTGGACGGTCATCGACATCCGTACCGGGGAGACGATCCAGCGCGTTCACGACCTGCACGCGCTGACCCTCGAATCCCGCGAGCCGGAGTCCGTCGCCGTCTGGGACGTCGACGGACGGCCGCAGTTCGTGTTCGGCTTCGCGACCGGGCCAGTCGGCGCGCGCCTGATGAACCTGTACGCGATCGACTCAAGCGTGGACCCGGACGTGACGCTCACCGCCGCGGTGGTGGGCAGGCCGCAGCCCGGAGTGGAGCTCACGGTCAACCTCGCCCAGACAGCGGGGATTCAGGACTGGTCGATCCTCCGCAGCGTCGGCGACGTCGACCAACTCCTGTTCTCCGGGCAGGGCAACACCTTGCCGACCGGATCGACGTGGCTCGACTCGTCACCGCCGGCCTGCGTGCCGGTCACCTACAAGCTGGTGATCCAGCGCACTTCGGGCGCCTCCGAGATCGACACCTCGGACGCGGTGACGTACACGCCTGAGGAGGGGTGCGGTGGAGGCGGCGGCCCGGTCGGGGACCAGACCACCACCTTGGGCTGCGCCACCGAGTACACCGCGCTCATCCACTGGCGGGGCGGTGCCCGCCCGTACACAGCTCTGCCTCGGCTGACGGCTGTCTCGTGGGGCCGCACGATCAACGACGTCAGCGAGGCGTCGATCACCGTAGCTATGGCCGACGTGGGCGCGGAGTGCTGCGAGGCGCTCGGCCTCGTGGAGCCGTGGGTGCACGAGCTGACGATCTACCGCGACGGCGAACTCGTCTGGCAAGGGCCCGTCGTGCGACCGAAGTTCGGGCGGAACACCGTCGTCATCGAGGCCACGGACGTGTTCTCGTGGCTCGACCACGTGGTGAACACATTTCGCGTCACCTACACCTCCAGCACAGCGGACGCGCGGGGCCGGATGCGGGCGCCGATCACGTACATCGCCGAGAACCACATCAGGCTCAACCTCGCCGAAAGCAGCCTGAGCGTGCCGCCGGACTGGTGCGAGGTCCTGCCGTACATCGTCCGCCGCGACACCGGCCTGCCCCGCATCAAGGTCGAGAAGGACGGCAGTACGAACGGCACCGTGTGGACCGAGTACCTCGGCACCATCCTCCGCGAGTGGACGAAGCGGGGGTTGACCTGGACCACGGTGGGCCGGTCGCTGCTGCTGCGGGGCCGGCCGACGAGCGAGACGCGGGCCGCGGCGACGCTGACGCTCGATCACATCGCCGGGGATGTCGAAGTCGTCAAGGACGGGGGCAACGGGGCCACTTACGCGTTCGCGACCAGCCAGGAATCGCGAAACATCAGTACCGGCAAAACCCTGGGCACCGGCCGCACCGGCACCGCATATGGGCGTCTGGACACCCTGGTGAAGCTTCAGGAGGAAGAGGTCACCGACGCTGACCTTCGGGCGGCGGCGCGTGACGATCTGGCTGGTCGGTACCCGGTGCCGGTGTCGGTCAGCGTGCCGGACTCCGCGCAACTCACCCCGGACGCCCCAGTGACCATGCGCCAACTCGTTCCTGGGGAGCGGCTGGACGTATTCGCCCACAGCCTGTGTCTCCCCCTGGCGCAGGGGTTCGCGCTCTCCGAGGTCGACGTGACCTGGCAGGACGGCGCGGAGAAGGTCGGGATCGGGCTGATCCCCCTGGGCGATGTGGACGAGGAGCTGAGCGCATGAGCGCACTGCCTGGCCAGCGGGCCGCACAGCGGCCGATGCGCGCCGCTGTCTCCGTGCAGCGGGCGATCGGCCGGACGGTCGCGGACGGCGGCGCCTCGACGGGCGTGCTCGTGCTCAACGTGGGCGGTGAGTGGATGCAGCAGGTCATCGATGAGGACGGCCAGGAGCAGCTCGTGCCCTACCAACTGGACGAGGGAGAGGATTAGCGGTGGCGCGGTGCGGATGCACGGGAAGCTGCTCGTGCGTGCTGGAGGTCGACCCTCCGCTGACCAAGTCGGGGAACGGGTCGGTGCCGTCCCCGTGGCGGCTCGGCGTCGATACCGATGACCTGATGTCAGACGTCGCCGGGCTCGGCCTGACGTGGGACAAGGGGCTCGGGAAGCTGCAAGCCTGCCTCTCCACCGACAGCGGCAACAGCCTGCGGTTCGGGGCCGACGGCTGCCTGTACGCGCCGGGCGGCGACAGCTCCATGCCGGAGGTGTGCGCCCGCCCGATCGAGTCCCTGCCCGCCGCCCCGGGCGTGGTCGGCGCGGAGGCCCTCGCCGGGCTGCACGGCCCGTACTCGTCGCCGCACCAGCTCGAATACTGCCTGGGGCACGGCTTCGACCTGATCGGCTTCAAGGTCGCCACCTCGTCGGACGACGTCGGGGTCGTCGTGGACTACTGGAACCACCGTCTGAGCGCCGGGCGGAGCAGCATCTACGTGTCCCAGGACGTCCGGCAGGTCAGCTCGTCCACAGTCAAGAGCCTCATCAACTACGCGGGTGACGCCGACGACCCGGTGTCCTACGACCCGGGCGAGTCCTTCCCGATCGCGGACCGGACCGACCGGAAAGGCGGCTGGTGGGGGTGGCTCGCGGCTCGGTACCAGCAGCCGCTCGCGGGCGAGTTCCTCGCCCGGATCGACGGCAAGGCCGTGGCGCTCATGGACTGCTCGCCACACCCGGAGGCGGCGGCCTACCCGGAGTCGGACGCGATCACCGGCGCGATCCGCGCTGTGCTTCAGCACTGCGCGCAGCCCTGGGCGATGATCGGCGTGCGCGAGTTGACCAACGCCGAGACCGTGTCGGCCGCGGGGATCACGCCCGTGATGATGCCGCTGCGGCCCGAGACGTGGGGTGAGACCGGGCTGCCGTACCCGGTGGACGATCTGACCGGCGCCGGCGTCGAGTGGATCGTGCTCTCGCACCTCTACGACGACGAGGTGTTCACCACCTACCGGGACGCCGGGCTTCAGGTGCTCATGTGGGGCGACTCGCGGCACGCGACCCGGGCGCGGATCGAGTCCCTGGAGCTGCGGGGCGGGTACATGCTCGACCCGCTGTACTACCGCGGCGGCATCCCGGGCGGCAATCGGTACGGGTACCGCGCGGAGTATGACCCGTGGGAGCACCGGCGGCCCGGCACGGGCCAGCTCACCTACCGCACCGATCAGGGCAATGTCGTCTCGCCGACCGGCCAAGTGCGGGGCCGCGTGGAGGCCGCCGAGCAAGGGCTGATTCTGCCGTCGGGATTCGGGGAGGATTTGGGCCGGGCGGCCGTGCTCTGTGGCTGGGAGGCGCCGCTGACGGATGCGGAGAGCTACACCATCACGTGGGACATGAAGTGGAACACGCTCGCGTCCGTCGCAGCCCGCGCCAAGATGGGTCTGCTTTTCGGGGCTGCTACGGATGCTGATCCGCGTGAGTGGCCTGAGGACGCGCAGGCAAATCCGTCCGGATTCCCGGAGGGGCAGAAGACACTTTACCGCGTCTATCAGCGTCAGAATGGCGAAATCGGCATCGGTAAATGGGCGTCGCAGGACAGCGACATTGTGTCTCTCGCGACGGCGAATTCCCCGGCTATTGCGGCCAACGCCTACAACACGTACGAACTCGTCGTCTCCCCGACGCAGATCACGTTTACGCGGGTCATGGCCAATGGCCAGCGGGTCACGGTGACGACCGGCGATCAGCAGTACCGAGGCGGATACTTTTGGATTGAGAAAGAAGAATCCTTCTTCGGGTCGACCGCGAATCGCTTCGAGGGGAAATTCCGAAACATTACCTATGCGCCAGCCTCAGGGGGCGATGCAGCGTGACCGTTAAGGGGATTGACGTCTCCTCGTACCAGTCCGAGCGGTACAGCACAAAGGGTCTGGATTTCGTCATCATCAAAATCACCGAGGGGACCACGTACACAAACCCGAAATGGGTCGCCCAACGCAAGACGGCGAGGGATGCGGGGCTCGTCACGGGCTTCTACCACTTCGTGCGACCGGGCTCGATGACCGCCCAGGCGGACTACTTCCTCTCGAAGATCAACCTCGTCGCGGGGGACATGCTCGTCCTCGACTGGGAGGACCCCGGAGTCAGCAACGCGAGCAAGGACAAGTGGATCAAGTACGTGCAGAAGAAGCGCCCCGGCCACAAGGTGCTCCTGTACTGCAACCGCGACTACTGGCTCAACCGCGACAGCACCTCCTTCGCCGGAGACGGCCTGTGGATCGCCCAGTACAACGGCAAGCCCGGCAAACCGTCGATCAAGGCGCCGTGGCTGATCCACCAGTACACCAGCACCCCCGTCGACACGAACCTCGCCCGCTTCTCCAGCCGCGCGGCTATGCGGACGTGGGCGACCGGCAGCACGCAGGAGGACGACATGCAGCTCAACGACCAGGTGAAGATCGCTGATTGGGTCAGCGAAGCCTTCCCGAAGCAGACCGGATTGCAGGACGGGCAGATCAGCGTGCAGACGGCGCTCGGCTCTGGCTACGGCTACGCGCACATCGCCGCCGACAACTCCACGAAGATCCTGGCGCAGCTCGGCGCGCAGCAGGCGACGATCGACAAGCTGGTGGACGCGATCGGCTCCGGCGGCGGACTGACCGCTGCCGAGATCAAGGCCGCGGCCGAGGCCGGCGCCCAAGCCGCGCTCGACCGGCTCGGCGACGCGCTGGTTGAGGAGGACTGAACAGTGAAGATCTTCGGACGCGAACCCGCCCTGGTGCTCGGCGTGGTGTCGGCGGCGCTCGGCCTCGTCGTCACCTTCAACATCGGCATGAGCGCGGAACAGGCCGGCGCGATCACCGCGCTGTTGTCCGCCGTCGGCGCTGCGGTGACGGCCGCGCTGACCAGACCCGTCGCGCCGTCCGCCTTCACCGGGGTGGTGGCTGCCGGTGCCGCACTGCTGGCCGCGTACGGGTTCGAGGTGAGTCCCGAGACCGTGGGCGCGGTGAACGCGCTCGTTCTGGCCGTGCTGATGCTTCTGACTCGCGGTCAGGTGGCGCCGGTCGAGCCGAAGTCGGCGCGGACGCTGGCGAGCTGATGGCGGAGGAGCCGACCGTCGCGGTCGAGCTGGAGCGGCTGCGCGGTGTCACCGAGGCGGGGTTCGCGCGGCTGGGCGGTCGGCTCGATGTGGTGCTGGAGCGGACGGATCGGGCGGAGGCGGATGTGCGGCAGCTCCGCGAGGATCATGACAAGGACATCGCGGAGTTGCGCGGCGCCGTTGAGGAGTTGAGGCGCGGGCGGTGGCCTCTGCCGTCGATCGCGGCGTTGTCCGGGGTGGGGGCGTTGGTGGTGTCGCTGTACGAACGTCTCGGTTAAAAGCCCCCCGCCGGGTCCATCCCCGTGTAACACGGGGAACAGTAGGCGACTAGGGCGACGTGAGGTCGGTACGGCGGCCCCGGCCGGGGCGTGCACCGTGCAGGGCGCGCACCTGGTCGGCCGCGTACAGGCTCTCTCCGCCGCGTCCTGCGGCGCGGCCGCTGGCGGCGAGCCCCCAGCGGTGGAGCTGCTTCCTCGCGGTCCCTGTCGCTGAGGGACCCGTGTAGCCGAGTTCCTCGGCGACGCGGGAGATCGTCCACCGCTCGTGCGGCCGCTGCGCGTAGGCGTCGAGCTGGTCGGCGTGCCACAGCGGCATCATCTCGCCCAGGGCGTAGCGGTAGGGCCGGGGCGCGTGCTCCACGCGTTGCAGCGTGGTCCAGGCGTCCTTGGTGAGGCTGACGCCGAGGTCTGCGAGGTAGCGCTGCGCCTGCTCCGCGGTCAGGCACCGGTCCTCGCGTGCCGCCTCCGCTGAGGGCACTCGCTCCTCCAGCGGCTCCATGCGGCTGCGCGCACCGGCGATCGGCCAGGCGTAGTAGGGGATCTGGCGGGCGTTGTACTCCAGCCACTCCGCCTCGCTGGTCGACGACCCTGCGTGGAGAAGTTCGAGGTTGGTCATGAAGCGCAGGTCGGGCTCGTCGGCGATCGCATCAGCTTTCGGGCCGGTGCCGTGCCAGTAGGCGTGGTGGGGGTTGTCGCCCTTGGTGCGTCCGGTGTCACACAGCACGCCAAGCGGCTGGTGGTCGAAGCTCATGCTGATGGCTTCAGCCAACGCGCGGGCTTTGGGGGTGAGGGTGTCCAAGTCGACGTCGACCGGCTCTGTGAAGTTCCGCAGGCGAACAGTGGCGTAGGTAGGCACGAGCGCTCCTTGAGAAGTCGTCACATGTAGCGGGGGTTGAGGTACTCGTCGTCGCGGGCGCGCATCGCGGCGTCAGCGGCGTCGGCTTCGTCTTCGAGCTGCTGGAGGGCGGCGGCGAAAGCCGGGGCGTGCTTGGCGAGGCGGCTGAGGTCGATGTGATAGACGGCCTGACCGTCTTCGCGGGTGTAGGCCAGGCCGCGTTGCTCGGTGGTGATGCCGAAGTCGCCGTAGGTCGCCTGGGTGTCGCCGAGGTAGATGCGATCCTGCGCGTAGGGCGCGTTGGTGGGTGTGACGGGTGCGCCGTCGGCGTAGGCGGCGGCGAGGGCGTCGGCGTCGCCGCGGATGCCGTACTCGCCGCCCCTGATCTGCACGAGCGTGCCGGTGGTCGTGGTCATGGTGGCCGCCTTCCTGGCGCGCATGGCGCCGAGAGTGATGCGGTGAGCGAGGGAGGAGGCGGAGATGACCCAGCGGCCCGCGCGCTTGATGGCGGCGACGGCTCCGTAGCGGCACCAGTAGCGGATGGTGGCTACGGTCACGTCGGCCTGGAGTGCAGCGGCGGCGGTGTCCATCGGGTCCTCCCTCTGTCGATGACCTAACTATGCCTCACGGTGAGGCGAAGTTCAAGCACGCAGCCAGTCAGGAGGAGCACGTACCGCGGAGGAGTCTCGCCCGAGGGCGGCGCAGGTTAGGACTGTGTCTATCGCTCGGGAAGACCCCTGCCGTCGTATCGAACGGCAGGGGTCTTGGGGCCATCCCTACATGTGCGGGGAGCATCGAGCCGGCCGAGTGGAGCCCGGAGCAACAGGCGGGCCACCCCCGCACGCGCGGGGAGCATCTTCCTGACCGGCGGTGTTGGCGGTGCCAGTGTCACGCAATCCATTCACGGGCAAGCATGGCGTGTACGACGGAGTCGCGCCACTGACCAGCCTTCAAAATGTGCTCGCGGATGGTCCCTTCTTCGACCATCCCAGCAGCGGTCAGGGTCTTCGCAGACGCCTTGTTGTGCGGGGAGCGCGCTCCCCAGATGCGGTGAAGCTCCAGCTCCTCGAACCCGACGCCGAGTAGGAGCTGGACGGATTCGAGGCCGAGGCCGGCGCCCCAGGTGTCTGGGCGCAGTGCGAAACCGAACGTAGCGCCGCGCGGCTGATGTGGATCAGTAGCGATGCGGCCGAACCCGATCAGGTCGTTCGTGTCTCGCTGGACGACGGCGAGCGCGTACTCGGTACGCGGGCTCTCTGCTGCCGAGGCGACCGACCTGGACACGATCTGTTCGACCTGCTCGCGGCTACGCGGCTCGAACGACAGGTGTTCGGTAGCCGCGGGGCTGCCGTAGATGGCGAGCACAGCGTCGACATCGTCGTGGGCGAGCTCGCGTAGCTTCAGGCGTGAGCTTGATCGGTTGACCGGGTACATGGCTCGGACCCTACCCCCGGGGCAGGGCGCGCCGGCTCGACGGGAAGGATTCGATCTCGGCGCAGAGGTCCTGGGCTGCAACGGCGGTGCGTGCGGGGCTGTTCATCAGGGCTTGACGTACTCGTAGCGCGCTCCCGACGATGCCGTTGTTCCGATGGGAGACCGGAAGGTCCAAGACGGGTCGGATGGCCTCCACGGCTCCGTCTAGGTCTCCACCGAAGAGACGGATCAGCGCGAGGTCGCACTGTGCTCCCGCGAGGTCGCCGAAGGCCCAGTGCGGTGAGGACGGATCGCTGAAGTCTTGCACGGCTTGTTCCGCCTGCGCACCGAGTGCCGCATTGCCGTGGCCGAGCAGTGCCTCCGACTCCACTGCGTAGTAGAGCTGCTTCTCAGGGGCGTAGGTGAACAGGCCGCCGAGTTGATCGAGGTCGTCGTGCACGACGACCTCTCGCCGGTCGTTGGCTTGTTGGTTGGCGGTACGTACCGTCTCCTCGTCGCCTAGGACTGCGGCGGCGCGGGACTTGAGACCGAGCAGCCACAGGCCGACCGTCCCGCGCAGGTTCTCGGTGGCCTGTGCTCCTTGGCTGGCGTAGAAGTGGGCATCCTGCGGCTTGTCCGCCCAGTACGCGATCAGCGACTTGAGCCCGTCAGTGAGGGCGATCAGGCCGGCATGCTCGGCTTCCTTGGCGCACGAGGCGGCGACGCGGGTCATCGTCATCGCCTCCGCGCGAGCTTCCATATCGTTGAAGCCCTTGGCTACGAGGAAGGACAGCACCGCGGCCTTGAAGTTGAGATCTCGCAGTTGGGACGGTCGAACCTTGCCGCCGTCCAGGAGGCGAAAGACTTGGTCCTGGGTTTCCAGCAGGTCGTCCCAGATCGCCGACAGGGGCTCACGCGGGTATGCGAAGACCAGACGCGACACCTCGTCGTCGAGGAGGCCGAGCGTATCGTCACCTACTCGGTTCTGGTCGTTGCTCAGCAGGAACGCTTTCGCCCGTTGCACTGCCATCGTGCCCGTCCTTTTCATCTCGCTCAAGTTGACGCCGTTGTCGGCACCAACTGCACCTGGTGACGTGTCAGTGAGAGGAACGAAGGCTGACCCGGCCCCTTCGGGGACGTCGGTCCACAGGTCATCGATGCCGTAGTTCAACATCTCGACCACGACCCGTCGGAAGGCCCGCTGTGGCCTCCGGCCCTCGTAGATCCACCCTTCGATGGTTTTCAGGGCCGGTTCAGCGGTCTCCCCGAGCTTCGCGGCTGCTTCGCGATACCGAGGAAGGAAGTCCTCAGGGCTTCGCATTCCGCGGGCCGCGAGGACTTGCCGGAAGAACAACACAGCGCCCTCCAACCTCCTGGCACGACGTGGCACGACGGTAGACCGCCTGCCCCTCAATCTGCCCGTTATCGGCGGCACTTAGCGGTTCCGAGGAAGACCCGGGGAATGGCCGAGGAGAACCCGCGAACGACCGCACCTCACTCCGAGGGCAAGTTGGGGGTAGAGCCGTCTGGCATCAGGTTGGAACGCTCTTACCAGCACTCGCTGAGTGCATGGACGTGCACCAGTACACGTATGACCAGGGAGTTCCGACGATGACAAGCAATATCCGAGCGGGGCGCCCTCACCGCACAGCAACGCCTCACAAGGTGGGCCATGCGGCACGGTGACTCGGTGATCGACAGTCTGACCGGGCGTCTCGGTGTGGTGGAGGAGGTGCGGCCGCACGAGGTCCGGCTGCGTCCCCTGCCGGAAGGGACCGGCCCGGCGTGGAGCACCACCCCTGCATCGGTACGCCGTGCTGAAGACCGCGAGGTCCTGAGCGCTCTTCGTTCTCGTGGGAGGGAGGCCCGGTGATCACTCGGACGCTGTGGGACGTCGTCTGCACCACCCAGACCGGCGGCCGTGAGTGCGAGGCAGAGGCCAACGCCCTGCCCTCGAAGGCGAGTGCGGACGCCTGGCGCGACCGCCACCACCGGGAGACCGGACACACCCACTACCTGCGCATCCAGGCGGACAACGAGGACCTCACGCGGCGCGTCAAGCCGCCCGAGCGGGTGAGGTCGGGCCTGCGCGCGGTGGAGGACCCGAAGACGCAGTAAGGCCGGATGGGGCCCGGCGGGGGCTGCTCCCTCACCCCTGGACTCCCGGCGACAGAGGCTCCCGGGAAAGGCTCCGCCGCGTCGGCCTCTAAGACATCGACGCGGCGGAGCACCACACCACACACCCAACGAGGCGGGGACCCATGTCCGATACCGACACCGATCCGAGCGACGACGCCGAGCACATCTACCGCACCGTCGCCGC
>NZ_KB905833.1 GCF_000381025.1 Streptomyces sulphureus DSM 40104 | reverse complement strand
GGGGTTTGTTTTTCAGGCGTTCAATCTGCTGCCGACGTTGTCGGCGTGGGAGAACATCACGTTGCCGATGGATATTGCGGGGCGGAAGCCTGATCGGGCGTGGGTGGAGCAGGTGGTAGCGACGGTGGGGTTGGGGGATCGGTTGCGTCATCGTCCGGGGCAGCTTTCGGGTGGGCAGCAGCAGCGGGTGGCGGTGGCGCGGGCGTTGGCGTCGCGGCCGGAGATTATTTTCGGGGATGAGCCGACGGGGAATTTGGATTCGCGTTCGGGTGCGGAGGTGTTGGGGTTTTTGCAGAGTTCGGTGCGGGAGTTGGGGCAGACGGTGGTGATGGTGACGCATGATCCGGTCGCTGCGGCGTATGCGGATCGTGTGGTCTTCCTCGCGGACGGACGCATCGTCGACGACCTCGCCGCTCCCACCGCCGAAGCAGTCCTCGAACGCATGAAAACCCTCGACACCCGCGCCGGCGCCGCCCCCGCAGGTGCCCGAGCCGTTGCGGGGGTCAGGCAGTGACCGTCCTGCGCACCTCGATTCGCAGCTTCTTCGCGCACAAGGGGCGGATGGCGCTGAGCGGCATCGCCGTGCTGCTCTCCGTGGCGTTCGTCTGCGGAACGCTCGTCTTCACCGACACGATGAACGCGACCTTCGACCGGATGTTCTCCTCGACGGCCGCCGACGTCACGGTCAAGCCCAAGGGCGAGGCCACGCAGGAGGAGGCCCCGCGCACCGGCCGCCCCGAGACGATCCCCGCCGGCACCCTGGAACGGGTGCGCGGAGTCGACGGCGTCCGCAACGCCGAGGGCTCGGTGTCCTCCTCGGGGGTCACCGTCGTCGACAGCGAGAAGAACAACGTCGGTGCCACCACGGGCGCCCCCACCATCGCGGGCAACTGGGCGGGGAACGACGGCCGGACGATGGAGATCACCTCCGGTCACGCGCCCCGCGGCCCGACCCAGGTGATGGTCGACGCGGACACCGCCGAGAAGCACAGCCTCGCGCTCGGGGACGAGCTGCGCACCCTCGGCGCCGTCGGTGACTTCTCCGCGCGGATCTCCGGGATCGCCACGTTCAAGGTGACCAACCCCGGTGCCGCCCTGGTCTTCTTCGACACCGAGACGGCGCAGAAGCGCCTCCTGGGCACCACGGACCGGTACACCTCGCTCTCCGTCTCCGCCGAAGAGGGCTTCACCAACGGCCTGTTGAAGCGGAACGTGGCGACCGAGCTCGGCTCGGACGCGTTCGTCTACCAGACGCAGCAGGAGGCGGCGGACTCCGGCAGGGAGGAGATGGGCGCCTTCCTCGACGTGCTCAAGTACGCCATGCTCGGCTTCGCCGGGATCGCGCTGCTCGTCGGCGTCTTCCTGATCGTCAACACCTTCTCCATGCTCGTCGCGCAGCGCACGAGGGAGCTCGGCCTGATGCGGGCGCTCGGCTCCAGCCGGCGGCAGGTGAACCGCTCGGTGCTGGTGGAGGCGCTGCTGCTGGGCGCGGTCGGTTCGCTCCTCGGCGTCGGTGCGGGGGTCGGGCTCGCCGTCGGCATGATGAAGCTGATGGGCGCCGTCGGCATGAACCTCGACACCTCGGAGCTGACGGTCGCCTGGCGCACGCCGGTAATCGGCCTGGTGCTCGGGGTCGTGGTGACGCTCTTCGCTGCCTACCTGCCGGCGCGGCGGGCGGGCAAGGTCTCGCCGATGGCCGCGCTGCGGGACGCGGGCGCCCCTGCGGACCGCCGCTCCAGCACGGTCCGGGCCGTGCTCGGCGCGGTGCTCGCCTGCGCAGGGGGCGCGTCCCTCTTCGCGGCAGCGCGCGCCGAGGAGTCGGGCCCCGGCTCCGGACTCCTCGCGCTGGGCGTGCTGTTGACGCTCGTCGGCTTCGTCGCCGTGGGGCCCGCGCTCTCGGGGGTCTTCGTACGGCTGCTCTCGGCGCCCGTGGCACGCCCGTTCGGGCACGTGGGGCGTCTCGCCGAGCGGAACGCGCTGCGCAACCCGCGCCGGACGGGCGCGACGGGCGCCGCGCTGATGATCGGGCTCGCGCTCGTCGCCGCACTGTCGGTGGTGGGCTCCTCGATGGTCGCCTCGGCCTCCGAGCAGGTCGACAGGTCGGTCGGCGCGGACTTCATCGTCCAGTCCGACAACGGACAGCCGATCACCCCGGCCGCCGAGCAGCGCATCCGGCAGACCGACGGCCTCTCGCACGTCTCGTCCTACCGCATGGTGCCGGCCGCGGTGGTCCCCGAGGACGGTTCGCGCACGAAGGACACACTCGTCGCCGCGGACCCGTCGTACGCGAAGGACCTCCGCAGGGAGACGGTCGAGGGCGAACTCGCCGACGCCTACGGGAAGAACGCCATGTCCGTCGGCGAGGTGTGGGCCAAAGAGCACGGTGTCCACGCCGGCGACGTCGTCCGCGTCGACTTCGACCACGGGCGGACGGCGGAGCTGCGGGTCGCCGCGATCACCTCGGACGACACGAGCGTCGACAAGGGGGCGATGTACGTCTCCACGGCGACGGCGCGGACCCATCTCCCGGCCGACCGGTTGCCGCTGAACATGATCCTGTTCGGCTCGGCAGCGGACGGGCAGCAGGAGGCGGCGTACGCGGCGCTCAAGAAGAGCCTCGACGGCTACCCGCAGTACCAGGTGCGTGACCAGGCCGACTTCAAGGAGACGCTCCAGTCGCAGGTCGGCCAGATGCTCAACCTCGTCTACGGGCTCCTTGCGCTCGCCGTCGTCGTCGCCGTCCTCGGCGTGGTCAACACGCTGGCGCTCTCCGTCGTCGAACGGACGAGGGAGATCGGACTGATGCGCGCCATCGGCCTCTCCCGGCGGCAGCTACGCCGCATGATCCGCCTGGAGTCGGTGGTGATCGCGCTCTTCGGCGCCCTCCTCGGCCTCGGCCTCGGCATGGCGTGGGGCGCGACGGCGCAGCAGCTCCTCGCGCTCGAAGGGCTCGACGTGCTGGAGATCCCCTGGGCGACGATCGGTGGCGTCTTCCTCGGCTCGGCTGTGGTGGGCCTCGTCGCGGCCCTGGTGCCGGCGTTCCGTGCGGGACGGATGAGCGTGCTGGGCGCGATCGCCACCGAGTGAGGCACCGGGCACGCTCGGTGGGGGACCGCGGTCGCGGGGGGACCGCGGTCCCCGACGCGTGCTCGCTCGCTCCGGCGTGGTCGTACTCTGGACACCCCGGCCCGCACCGCGTGCCGGGCCTGGCGTGTTGTCCGGCCGCGGGGATGCCAAGCGGCCTCCCCGCACGCCGCGTACGCCCGGGCCCTCGTCCACCAGCACCGACCCACCAGATCCCACCCGCAGGGAAGCCGCTCCATGAGTCTCACCGGACTGCTCGACGCCGTCGTACGGGACCCCGCTCTCGAAGAGGCCGTACAGGCGGCAGCCGACGGCAACCGGCACCACCTCGACCTCGTCGGCCCCCCGGCGGCGAGGCCGTTCGCCGCCGCCGCACTCGCCCGCTCCGCGCAGCGGCCGCTGCTCGCCGTCACCGCGACGGGCCGCGAGGCCGAGGACCTGGCCGCGGCGCTGCGCTCGCTGCTGACGCCGGAGTCGGTGGTGGAGTTCCCGTCCTGGGAGACGCTGCCCCACGAGCGGCTCTCGCCCCGCTCCGACACGGTCGGCCGGCGCCTGGCCGTGCTCCGCCGGCTCGCGCACCCCTCGGCCGACGACGAGAAGGGCGGGCCCGTCTCCGTCGTCGTCGCGCCGGTGCGCGCGGTGCTCCAGCCGCAGGTGCAGGGGCTGGGCGATCTCGTACCCGTGGCGCTGCGGCAGGGGCAGGAGGCGGACCTGGAGGAGGTCGTCGACGGGCTGGCGGCGGCCGCGTACCACCGCGTCGAACTCGTCGAGAACCGCGGGGACTTCGCCGTGCGCGGCGGCATCCTCGACGTCTTCCCGCCGACCGAGGAGCACCCGGTGCGGGTGGAGTTCTGGGGCGACGAGGTCGAGGAGATCCGTTACTTCAAGGTCGCGGACCAGCGGTCGCTGGAGAGCGCCGAGCACGGCCTGTGGGCGCCGCCCTGCCGGGAGCTGCTGCTCACGCAGAGCGTCCGGGAGAGGGCGGCGGAGCTGGCGCAGGCCCACCCCGAGCTCGCCGAGATGCTCGACAAGATCGCGGAGGGGATCGCCGTCGAGGGCATGGAGTCGCTCGCGCCCGTCCTCGTCGACGAGATGGAGCTGCTGCTCGACGTCCTCCCGGCCGGCAGCATGACGCTCGTCTGCGACCCGGAGCGGGTACGCACCCGCGCCGCCGACCTCGTCGCGACGAGCCAGGAGTTCCTTCAGGCGTCCTGGTCGGCCACGGCCACCGGCGGCCGGGCGCCGATCGACGTCGGCGCCGCCTCGCTCCGCTCGCTCGCCGAAGTCCGGGAGCATGCGCGGGAGATGGGCATGATGTGGTGGTCGGTGAGCCAGTTCGCCGCCGACACCGAACTGGAGGACGAGCTCGACGGCGCCGACACCCTCACCCTCGGGATGCAGGCCCCCGAGACCTACCGCGGCGAGACGGCGCGGGCGCTCACCGACACCCGCCGCTGGCTGAGCGACGGGTGGCGGTGCGTCTACCTCACCGAGGGCCAGGGCCCCGCGTCGCGCACCGCCGAGGTCCTCGGCAACGAGGGCGTCCCCGCGCGCCTGCACCGCGGCGACGACGGCGGCCCCGCCGACCTCACCGAGATCACCCCGTCCGTGGTCCACGTCGCCTGCGGCTCCCTCGACCACGGCTTCCTCGCACCCGAGTTGCAGCTCGCGGTGATCACCGAGACCGACCTGACGGGGCAGAAGGCCGCCGGCAGCCAGACGGCGAAGATGCCGGCGAGACGGCGCAAGCAGATCGACCCGCTCACGCTCCAGTCCGGCGACTACATCGTCCACGAGCAGCACGGCGTGGGCAGGTACATCGAGATGGTGCAGCGTACGGTGCAGGGAGCCACCCGCGAGTACCTCGTCGTGGAGTACGCGCCGGCGAAGCGCGGGCAGCCGGGGGACCGCCTCTTCGTCCCCACCGACCAGTTGGAGCAGATCACCAAGTACGTCGGCGGCGAGCAGCCGTCCCTCCACCGGCTCGGCGGCGCCGACTGGACGAAGACGAAGGCCCGCGCCAAGAAGGCGGTCAAGGAGATCGCCGCCGACCTGATCAAGCTCTACTCGGCGCGGATGGCGGCGCCCGGCCACGCCTTCGGCCAGGACACCCCCTGGCAGCGGGAGTTGGAGGACGCCTTCCCCTACGCCGAGACGCCCGACCAGCTCACCACCATCTCCGAGGTGAAGCAGGACATGGAGAAGTCGGTCCCGATGGACCGGCTGATCTGCGGCGACGTCGGCTACGGCAAGACGGAGATCGCCGTGCGCGCCGCGTTCAAGGCGGTGCAGGACGGCAAGCAGGTCGCCGTGCTGGTGCCGACGACGCTGCTGGTGCAGCAGCACTTCGCCACCTTCGGCGAGCGGTACGGGCAGTTCCCCGTGAACGTCCGCGCGCTCTCACGCTTCCAGTCGGACGCCGAGGCGCGCGCCGTCCTCGACGGGCTCCGCGAGGGCACCGTCGACGTGGTGATCGGCACGCACCGGCTCTTCTCCTCCGAGACGAAGTTCAAGGAGCTCGGCCTCGTCATCGTCGACGAGGAGCAGCGGTTCGGCGTCGAGCACAAGGAGCAGCTCAAGAAGCTCCGCGCCAACGTCGACGTGCTGACGATGTCGGCGACGCCGATCCCGCGGACCTTGGAGATGGCGGTCACCGGCATCCGCGAGATGTCGACGATCACCACGCCTCCGGAGGAGCGGCATCCGGTGCTCACCTTCGTCGGCCCGTACGAGGACCGGCAGATCGGCGCGGCGATCCGGCGCGAACTCCTGCGCGAGGGGCAGGTGTTCTACATCCACAACCGGGTGGAGTCGATCGACAAGGCCGCGGCGAGGCTGCGGCAGACCGTGCCGGAGGCGCGGGTCGCCACGGCGCACGGGCAGATGTCGGAGCAGGCGCTGGAGCAGGTCGTCGTCGACTTCTGGGAGAAGAAGTTCGACGTGCTCGTCTCCACGACGATCGTGGAGAACGGCATCGACGTCTCCAACGCCAACACGCTCATCGTCGAGCGCGGCGACAACTTCGGCCTCTCCCAACTCCACCAGCTCCGCGGCCGGGTGGGCCGCGCCCGCGAGCGCGGGTACGCGTACTTCCTCTACCCGCCGGAGAAGCCGCTCACCGAGACGGCGCACGAGCGCCTCGCGACGATCGCGCAGCACACCGAGATGGGCGCGGGCATGTACGTCGCGATGAAGGACCTGGAGATCCGCGGCGCGGGCAACCTCCTCGGCGGCGAGCAGTCGGGCCACATCGCGGGCGTCGGCTTCGACCTGTACGTGCGGATGGTCGGCGAGGCCGTCGCGGACTACCGGGCGGCGCTCGAAGAGGGCGGCGGCGAGACGGAGGAGCCGCCGCTGGAGGTGAAGATCGAGCTGCCCGTCGACGCGCATGTGCCGCACGACTACGCGCCGGGTGAGCGGCTGCGCCTCCAGGCGTACCGCTCGATCGCGGCGGCCAACTCGGAGGAGGACATCACGGCCGTCCGCGAGGAGCTCACCGACCGCTACGGGCCGCTGCCCGAGCCGGTGGAGAACCTGCTCCTCGTCGCGGCGTTGCGGATGCTGGCGCGGGGTTGCGGCGTCACCGACATCACCTTGCAGGGCAACAAGATCCGGTTCAGCCCCGTGGAGCTGCGCGAGTCGCAGGAGTTGCGGCTTCAGCGGCTCTATCCGGGGTCGATGGTGAAGACCGCCTCGCAGCAGGTCCTGGTGCCGCGGCCGAAGCCGGCCGGCATCGGCGGCAAGCCGCTGAGCGGGCGTGAACTCCTCGCGTGGACGGGCGAGTTCCTCAGCTCGGTCCTGGGGTCCTGACGGGCGCACGCTCGGCGCCGGGCGCGCGCCCGGCGCCGTCGGTCCTCACGTACAGCCAGGGCAGCCGCGGCTGCACCAGCGGACGCGCCACCCGCCGCACCGGGGGCGAGGCGAGCACCGCGGAGAGCGCCACCACGAGGGCGATCAGGGCGAGTTGGCTCGGCCAGGTGCCCACCCAGTCGAGCCACCCCGCGGTGGTGAGCGCGCGCAGCACGGGCGGGTGGAGCAGGTAGAGGTAGAGGCCGCCCGCGCCGAGCGCGCTCACATACGGCAGCTTCCGTTTCGGCACGAGCCGTACGAAGGCGAGCGCGACGGCGGCGCCGCACCCGAGCACGGCGGCGCGTACCGCCCAGTCCCGGACCGGCGCCTCGGCCGTCTGCGCGTACGGGGCGCGCATCGCGAGCCAGGCGGAGTCGAGCCCTTCCCGGTACGCCCAGCAGCCGACGGCGGCCACGGCGAGCACGGCGAATGCGGCGCAGCGGGTCGTAATGCCGTGCAGCAGCCGCTCCCCGAGGCCCTGCCGCAGCTTCCAGCCGAGGAGGAAGAACGGCAGGAAGGCGACGGTCCGCGCCGAGGAGAAGCTGCCGTCGAACCCGTCGAGGTGCCCGACGGCGAGCGCGCACCCCACCGAGAGTGCCGTCGGGTGGCGGAGCATCGCGAGGTAGGGCAGCAGCATCCGCCAGACGAAGAGCGACAGCAGGAACCAGAGTCCCCAGGCCGGCTCGTGGGTGAAGAACCGCACTTCCCCGTAGAGCCAGTAGAGCTGCACGGTGTGGACGAGCCCGAGCAGCAGGTAGGGGAGGAGCACCGACTCGGTGAGCCGCCGCAGTTCCCGCGCGTCGAGCGGTCCCGCGTGCGAGAAGTAGCCGGCGACGAGGACGAAGACGGGGACCCGCATCGCCCAGGTGACGAGGTACAGCCACCGCAGCCCGTCGGCCTGGGCGAGGAGCGGTTCGACCGCGTGCCCCAGGGCCACGAGCGTCCCGGAGAGGAAGCGCACGTTGTCCCAGTGCGGCTCGCGTCCGGCCTTCCGACTCGTCCCCGCCATGCTGCCCGCTCCCGTCTCCCGTCCGTGCCCGCCGCCGGGACGTTAGGGGCGCGGGGTGTCCGCCCGGCGAGCGGCGGGTGAACCGGGGGTGCGTGCGGCTCCAACCGGACTCGGTGGGACGGGAGTTGGGGAGCGGATGGGCTGTTGCGGCAGGTGGGAGCGGGTGTGTGCGCGAAAGGCCCTCTACCGCGGGTGTGTTCGCCGTCGCTAAGGTGATCGAATGCGCGCTACCGTGAGGGCCCTGACCTGTGACGATCACGTCTCCGTGCGCCGAGGGAGGGCTCCACGGGCAACGCGGCGCGCGGGCGCCGCGCTCTCCGCCGTCCTGGCCGCCGCCGTCCTCGCGGGCTGCGAGGGGACGGTGGGCTCCGCGGCGGAGGACCCGTCCGGTACCGCCTCCTCCTCTCGGGCCGCTTCGCCCCCGCCCGAGACCGGCCCTTCCTCGTCGCCCGCCTCTCCGCTTCCGTCGGGGAAAGGCGAGGGCACGAGTCCGCTGAAGAACCCCGACGGCACCGAGCCGGGGCTGGCGCGGCTCGTCTCGGAGCAGGACCGCGCCGCGGCCCGCCGGACGATAGACAGGGTGACGACGGACTCGCCCCGCACCGACGGGAGTTACCACAGGGACGCCTTCGGCTACGCCTGGAAGGACACGGTCGACGGCGTCCCCCTCGGCGGCAACGGTTGCGACACCCGCAACGACGTCCTCGCACGCGACGGCCGCGAGCTCAGCTACCGGGCCGGCTCCGACTGCGTCGTCGAGTCGATGCGGCTCCACGACCCGTATACGGGCAAGGAGTTGAAGTGGCGCAAGGAGAAGGCGGCCGAGGTACAGATAGACCACGTCATACCCCTCTCCTACGCCTGGCGGTTCGGCGCCTCGGAGTGGTCGGACTCCCAGCGCCAGCGCCTCGCCAACGACCCGCTCAACCTCCTTCCCGTCGACGGCGGGACCAACGGCGGAAAGAGCGACTCGGGCCCGTCGGACTGGCTCCCGCCGAGTACGGAGATCCGCTGCTCCTACGCGACGCGGTTCGCGCAGGTCGCCCTCGCGTACCGGCTCCCCGTGTCGAAGGCCGACAAGCGGACGATGCTGGACCAGTGCGCGACGTGAAACCGCCCTGCACGGCAGGGAGTTCGCCGCCCCTCCGCCGGTACGGCGCGAAGTGGCGGGCCAGCCCGACCGCGGCGAGCAGCGCCACGAGCGCGCACACGCCCCACCAGCCCGCGCTGTTGTGGACGCGCGCCCCGAGCCAGGAGCCGGCGCTGCCCGCGAGGTAGGCGCACGTCATGTAGGCGGTGTTGAGCCTGCTGCGCGCGTCGGCCCGCAGCGCGTAGACGCGCGTCTTGTTGGCGACCATGCCGGACTGCATGGCGACGTCGAGCAGCAGCGTGCCGGCGACGAGCGCGGCCAGCCCGAGCGTACCGCCCCTGGCACCCGGCGCGAGCACCACGGCGGAGCCGAGGACCGCGAGCAGGCAGACGAGGTTGACGGGCCTCGGGCCGTGGCGGTCCACGAGGCGCCCGGCGAGCGGCGTGGAGAGCATCGTCACGGCGCCCACGAGGGCGAGCAGCCCCACGGCCTCGGCGCCGAAGCCGTAGACGGGCCCGGAGAGGAGGAGCGCGAGGCAGGTCCACACGGCGGAGAACGCGGCGAAGACCGTCGCCTGGTACAGGCAGGAGCGGCGCAACTCCGGCTCCGTGCGCAGCAGTCGCAGCGGCTCGGCGAGGAGCGCTGGGTACGGCAGGCGCGAGGGTGGGGCCGTCTCGGGCAGGGCCCGCGCCAGGACGGCCGCCAGCACCAGGACCAGCACGGCCGCCGCGAGGTAAGGGGCCCGCCAGCCGAGCCTTTCGCCGAGCGTCCCGCCGAAGGTGCGGGCGAGCAGCATGCCGCCGATCGACCCGCTGAGCAGGGTTCCTAGCACCGCCCCGCGCCGCGAGGCCGGCACGAGCCCGGCCGCGAGCGGACCGACGAGCTGTGCGCCGACGGTCGTGAGCCCGGTGCAGGTTCCGGCGGCGGCGAGGAGGGCGAGGGTCGGCGCGCAGGCCGCCGCGAGCAGCCCCGCTCCGGTGAGGGCGAGCAGGACGACGAGGAGCGGACGGGAGCGGAGGCGGTCGCCGAGCGGCACGAGCAGGAACATCCCGGCCGCGTAGCCGCCTTGGGTGGCGACGACGGCGAAGGAGGCCGTGTCGGGCGAGGTGCCGAGGTCCGCGGCGATCAGCGGGACCAGCGCCTGCGGGAAGTACAGATTGCCGACGGCGACCGCGCAGGTGAGGGCGAGGAGCAGAGTTGTCGGGCGGTTCATCGGAGGGCCTCAGGCGCTGGCTCGGGGGCGCACGCGCGGGCGGTCGTGGTGGTGCCGGGCCGCCGTGAGGCCCGGGCGGGCGCCGGGTGCCCGGCGGGTTCCGCTGCGGTGCGTGACCGGTTCCGTTGCGGGGCCGGGGAGTTGGGCGCCGCTTCGTGGCACGTCGCGCGGACTCGCGTGCCGGTGCTACCACGGGTGGCGGGGGTGCCGTCCCTGTCGGGCACGGGGAGGCGCGGGGTGCGTCGCGCAACTGCCCACCGGCGTACGTCGGTTGTCGGTCGCATGCCCGGAAGTCCACGGCATCGACGCACTCCGGCCAATCGATGTAGCGTCCGGCTTAATGATCAGCTTCGTGCTCGGCGTCGAGGACCTCGCCGACACACGTTTCGCCCTCTCGCCCCTCCACGAGACCCTGCTCAGTCTCCGCGTCCTCCAGGACCCGGGGCTCTCGGCGCTCCACCTCCCGTGGCGCAGGTCCGTGCTCGGCGGGCTCGGCGCGCTCGACACCGGGCTGCTGATGTCCCTCGTCGCGCGACGGCGCACGATCCCCGACTTCCTCACCCCGCAACCCGCGCACTTCGCACCGCACTTCGAGGACCAACTCGACGCCGTCGGCCGCACATCCCCCGCGCGCGTCCGCCACGACCTCGCGGCGGCGCACGCACCGGACCCGCTCCCCGAGCCCCTCCGCGACGCCGTCGACGAAGCGGACGTCGCCCGCCTTCGGGATGCCGTCTGCACCCTCCTGCTGCGGTACTGGCGGACGGCCGTCGCACCGCACTGGCCACGGATACAGCTGCTGCTGGAGACGGACATGACCTACCGCGCGCGGCAATTGGCGACGGGAGGTCTCCGCCTGCTCTTCGCCGACATGCACCCGAACCTGCGCTGGCGGGGCGGTGTCCTCCACATCGACGGGATGCTCGGCGGCCACCGCGTCGACGCCTCGGGGCGGGGCCTGCTGCTCCTCCCGTCCGTCTTCGCGCACAAGCCGGCGCCGCCGGCCGGTCCCGAGGTGCAGCCCCGCCTCGTCTACCCGAGCCGGGGCGTGGCCACGCTCTGGGAGGAACCGCCGGCGGCCGAACCGGCGGAGCTCGCCTCGCTCCTCGGCCCGCCGAGGGCGCGGCTGCTCGTCCTTCTCGAGGAGCCGCTCGCCACGGCGGAGCTCGCACGGCGCCTCCGGGTCACGCCGAGCGCCGTCTCCCAGCACCTGCGCGTCCTCCACGGGACGGGGCTCGTCACCAGGGCGCGCGAGGGCCGCCGCGTGCTGTACCGGCGCAGCCGCCTCGGCGACCTGTTGACAGGCGCGGCCGTCGAAGCACCGTGAACCGCACGGTCGACGGCGGGCGCGGTGTCGGGAACGCTGGGGCCGTCCACACCTCAGAGGGAGGCCCACGTGTCAGACCGTCCCACCGCCGCCGGCATCGCCCCGCCCGACACCCGTCTCGCCGACGACGCCACCCAGCTCGTCCGCGACACCGCGGACGAGCTGATCTACCACCACTCCCGCCGCGTCTACTTCTTCGGCGCGCTCCAGGGCCGCCGCCGCGGGCTGAGCTTCGATCCCGAACTCCTCTACATCGGGGCGATGTTCCACGACCTCGGCCTCGCGGAGGAGCACCGGGCGAGCGGCCGCCGCTTCGAGGTCGACAGCGCCGACGAGGCGCGGCGGTTCCTCCAGGCACGCGGCGTGCCCGAGGACAGCGTCCGCCGCGTGTGGACGGCGATCGCCCTCCACACCACGCCGGGGGTGCCGCAGTACATGGAGCCGGAGGTGGCGCTCGTCACCGCGGGCGTCGAGTACGACGTGCTGGGGATCGGCTACCACGACCTCACCCAGGAGGAGCGGGACGAGGTCGTGGCGCTCCATCCGCGCCCCGACTTCAAACGCCGCATCCTCGCCGCCTTCGCCGCCGGTATCCGCCCCAAGCCGGAGACGACCTTCGGCAACGTCAAGGCCGACGTCCTCGAGCACTTCGTCCCGGGCTTCGAGCGGGGCGACTTCGTGCGCACGATCCAGGGCTCGCCCTGGCCTGAGTAGCGCCGACTACCGCCGCACCTCCAGGAGTTGCAGCCCCGTCCGCGCCGCCTCGTGGAGGGTCTCGGC
The DNA here is from genome assembly GCF_000381025.1 of Streptomyces sulphureus DSM 40104. Lineage (GTDB taxonomy): Bacteria > Actinomycetota > Actinomycetes > Streptomycetales > Streptomycetaceae > Streptomyces > Streptomyces sulphureus. Next base: position 21,660 of record NZ_KB905833.1, on the reverse strand, counting down.
CACGTGGAGGCCGAGGCGCTGCGGCTCGCCCGGCGCGTAGGCGCCGTCGGCGAGCAGGACGCAGGCGGCGCCGCTGCCGCTCGCCGCGTGGCCGTCGTCGAGCGCGTCCCCGACGAGGAGCACCTGCTCGGACGGGAGCGGGGAACCGCGCAGCCCGGTGAGGCGCGTGAGGTGCTCGCGGAGCGCCTCCGTCTTGCCGTCCGCGCGGCGGTGCTTCGGGGCGCCGTCGACGACCTGGAAGGAGTCGCGGAGGCCGTGCGCCTCGACGAGGCCGAGGAGTTCGTCGTGCTCCGTCATCGAGAGCAGGGAGTGCGTGACGCCCGAGTCGGCGAGCTCGGCGAGGAGCCCGCGGGTGCCGTGGCGGAGGGCGGCGCGGGCGAGGTTGTCGCGGTAGTGCCGGTGGTAGCCCTCGGCGAGGACCCGCCACTCGTCCTCGGAGGCGTCGCGCTCCAGCAGCCGCTCGTAGAAGGCGCGCACGGGGCGGGTGAAGCAGTCCCGGTAGCGCGCGTGGTCGACGGGGGCGCCGCCGACCAACCGGCAGGCGTGGTCGGTGGCTTGGACGGTGATGTCCAGATCGTCGAGGAGGGTTCCGTTCCAGTCCCACACGATGTGTGCCGTGGCGCCCATCACCGGCTCCGCTCCCTGCTCGACTGCCGAGGTCCGCGGAGATCCTCCACCTGCGGTCGGCGCGAGGCAAACAGTTTGCGGCCGGCTCCCGGGGGGAGCCGGCCGCACGGAGTCAGAGCTCGACGCCCCACTTCGCCGGTTCGGTGCCGAAGTCGACGAACTCGAGCTGCACGTCGAGGTCTTCGGCCTTCTCCGGGACGTCGAAGACGTAGGAGACGGTCGCCTCCTTGCCCGGCATCAGCCTCCCGTGGAAGCCGACGCCTGCCTCCTCGTCGACGATCTGGCGGACGGCGCCGTCGTCGGTACGGGCGCTCACCTGGGCGCGGGAGGCGCTGAGGCGCTCGTCGCCGGTGTTCTCCAGCGTGACGTCGACCTTCTGCGGGGTGTGGCCCTTGGCGTGCCCCGACGCGTAGTCGCCGAGCTCGTACGCCTCGGCCTTGGAGACGGTGGCCTTCAGGCCGTTCTGGTAGGTGGTGGTCTCGCCCTGCTTCAGCGGACGCTCGCCGGTGTCCGCCGCGGCGGCCTGTGCGGCGCCGGCCTTCTCGGCGCCGGGCCCTGAGCCCTCGGCGGACTCGTCGGAGCCGCAGGCGGCGAGGACACCGACGGCGAGGGTGCCGACGGTGGCAGCGGCCGCCAGCCGCCGCGTTCGGGGGAGGCGGGGACGGGACATGAGGGGCCTTTCGGTGGTGCGGGTCCGTGCTTCGGTGTGCGGGGCCGGTGCGTATCTCGGGCCTGGCGCACGGCGGTTAATCAGAACATCGGCTGTGAACCGAGTCAACAACGATCATGGTTTTTGTGACGTACACCCTGTGTACGACTGGCGGCGGGCTGTTCGCTATGCTCGCCCGGCCGCTCGGCGAGCGAGCCGGTGGAGAGCAGACGTATGGGGTGGGAAGGTGGCGCGCGACCAGTTGGTGACGGCGGCCGGGATCGCCCGGCTCGCCGGTGTCGGCCGCGCCGCTGTGAGCAACTGGCGGCGACGTCACCCGCACTTCCCGCGGCCGGTCGGCGGGAGCCGGGCGAGCCCCTCGTTCTCCCTCGTCGAGGTGGAGAAGTGGCTCAGGGAGCAGGGGAAGCTGGTCGAGCTCCCGCTCGTCGAGCGCGTCTGGCACCGCCTGGAGGCCGACCCGCGAGGCGTCGCGGCGGCGCTCCTCGCCGCTGGTGAGGCGCTCAGGGACCACACGGACGACGGACCCGCGGCCGTCTCCGAGGCTGCCGGATGCCCCGGCCTCGGCGAGCTCGGAGCCGAAGGGCCCGCCGCCGCCTTCGAGTTGCTCGCCGGCCGCCACCTCGACGCCAACTCCCGCCAGCACACCCGCACTCCGGAGCCCGTCGCCGCGCTGATGGCGGCGCTGGCGGGCGAACCCCTGAGCGTCCTCGACCCCGCCTGCGGCGCCGGCGACCTCCTCGCGGCCGCAGCCGCAGGCGGCCGCGCCCCCGCTCTCCACGGCACGGACTCCGACGCCGTCCTCGCGCGCCTGGCCGACCTGCGCCTGGCGCTCCGCGACCCCGAAGGCGCCGCCATACGCACCGCGGACGCACTGCGCACCGACCCCGGGACCGAGCCGCCCGTCGAGGCCGTCCTCTGCCATCCGCCCTTCAACCAGCGCCACTGGGGCCACCGCGACCTCGTGCACGACCCGCGCTGGGAGTACGGCGTCCCCGCGCGTACCGACTCCGAACTCGCCTGGGTGCAGCACGCATTGGCCCGGCTGCGCCCCGGCGGCACCGCCGTGCTGCTGATGCCGCCGGCCGCGGCCTCCCGGCGCACGGGCCGCCGTATCCGCGCCGCGCTCCTGCGCCGGGGCGCGCTCCGCGCTGTCGTCGCGCTGCCGTCGGGGAGCGCGCCGCCCCACCACCTCCCGCTCCACCTCTGGGTGCTGCGCCGTCCCGCGGCCGATCCGCCGCCCGACCCGCGCCTCCTCCTCGTCGACGCCGCTTCGCAGGGGGAGTGGGGCGGCGTCACCGAGCAGGCGCTCGCGGCCTGGCGCGCCTTCAACAGCCGCGGTACGGCGGCCGAGCAGCCGGAGGTGTGGCGCGTCCTCCCGGTCCTCCAACTCCTCGACGACGACGTCGACCTCGTGCCTGCCCGCCACCTCGCGCGCGGCCCCGTCGGCGACTCCGCCTCGCTCGCGGCCGTCCGCGGGGAGTTCGACGCCGCCGCGCGGAACGCGCTCCGCCTGGCGCCCGCGCCGGGAGCGCGGGGCGCGGACACCCCGCCGCCCGCCGCGACCGTCGGCGAGCTGCTGCGGACGGGGGCGCTGGCGATGCTGCCCGCCGGCGCCGAGCCGGCGGCCGGGGACGTAGCGGTGCCGCTGCACCCGTCGGGCGGGGGTGCTCCGGCGTACGTCGTGGACGGCGCGCACGCCGAAGCGGAAGACGTAACGGAACCTGGCGCGTGGGCCGTTCTGCGCGTCGACCCGCAGGTGCTCGACGCCTGGTTCGTCGCCGGCTCCCTCGGTTCCTCGGCCAACACACGGCTCGCTTCCGGCCATGGCGCTCGCACGAGGCTCGACGTCCGCCGGCTCCGCGTCCCCCGGATGTCCCTCGCCGAGCAGCAGCGTTTCGGGGCCGAGCTGCGGCGGCTCGCCGAGTTCAGGAGGGCGGTGCACCGTGCGGGGGCGCTCGGTCTGCGGTTCGCGCAGGGGGTGTGCGACGGCCTCGTCGACGGCAGCCTCCAGCCGCGGCGCGACCCACAAGCGGAACCTCCTGCGGAGGGCTGGGCGTAGGGCCGGCGCCGGACCGCGCCCGGTGCTCGGTACCGCGAACCGGCTTGCTCGTTGGGCGGTTTGGTGTCGAATCAGTGGTCAGGACCACAGCGACTACCTACCATCGATGATCGCCAGGCCGTGCACGCCGACACGGCCCCCGCCGCCCTCTGGAGGCCCCATGGAACGCCGTCGCCGCAGGTCCGCGCTGTCCCTGTGCTCCGCAGCCGCACTCGTCACCGCCGTGCCCCTGCTCAGCGCCTGCGGCCAGGACACGCACCCGGGCGCCGCGGCCGTCGTCGACGGCAGCCGGATCAGTGAATCGCAGCTCCAGTCCCAGGTGGGAGAGGTGCGGAAGGCACAGCGCGCGGCCCCGCAGGGCGAGCAGATGATCAAGCAGACGGGGCGCCTGACCAAGGCGACCCTCGACGGGATGATCCGTGAACGGATCGTCGCGCACGCGGCCGAGGAGGCCGGCATCCACGTCACCAGGCGCCAACTCCAGCAGGAGCGCCGGGACTTCGAGCGCCAGGCGGGTGGCGCGAAGCGCCTCGAGCAGGCGCTGCTCCAGCAGCAGGCGATCGCCCCCGGCGAGATCGACTCGCAGCTCAGGATGCAGTTGCGGATCGACCGTATCGCGCAGCGCGAGGGGATCGACCCGCGTACGCCGCAGGGGAACGCGGCACTGACGCGCAAGCTCCAGGGGGTGTCGAAGGCGATGTCGATCGACGTCAACCCCCGGTACGGCGAGTGGGACCAGCGCAAGACGGCGCTGGGCGAGGCGCGTTCGCCCTGGCTCCGCGACCTCTCGGGGCGCGAGGCCGACCGGGAGCAGCAGCGCCCGATGTGACCCGAGGGCCGGGACCCGCGGCGCTGCACGCGGGTCCCGGCCTCCGGTGCCGGACCCGATCGGTTGGGCAATCTGGAAGAAGCGTGCGCCACTGGCGACGCAGTAGGTTCGTACCGTGAACGCGAACCGAGAGGACGCGCGGGCGCCGCACCCGCCCCGCGCGTCAGCAGCCACCGAGGTGCCGTCGAGCGGCCGCATCGTCCTCCTCACCACCAGCCACCGAGTCGCCCCCGGGCTCCTCTCCTGGCCGGCGTGGCAGGCCCTGCGCACAGCCGACCTCGTCCTGAGCCCCGATCCGCACCACCCCCAGCTTCCGTACGTCCGCGAGGCCGGCGTCGTCGTGGAGGCGGGGAACACCGTGGAGCCGCGCGCGCTGATGGAGGCGTGCGCCGGCGGGCGGAGTGCGGTGGTGCTGGCGGCGGCCGAGGGGGAGCCCGAGCTGACGCAGGGGCTCGCGGCGCTCGCCGGCTCCGGCCGCGAGGAGATGCCGGAGCTGGAGCTGCTCCCCGGTGCGTACGACCTCCCCGGCGCCCGCCTCCTCGATCTCGTCCAGATCATGGACCGCATCCGCCGCGAGTGCCCGTGGACGGGCCGCCGCACCCACGAGGACCTCCTCAAGTACGGCGTCGAGGAGATATACGAGCTCGTCGAGGCGATCGAGGAGGACGACCGCCCCGCCGTACTCGAGGAGTTGGGGGACGTCCTCCTCCAGGTCGTCTTCCACGCCCGCATCGCCGAGGACCACCCGGAGCAGCCCTTCGCGGTGGACGACGTCGCCGGGGCCCTGGTCGAGAAGCTCGTCCGCCGCCACCCGCACATCTTCTCCGAGGCGGTCGTCACCGACGCGGAGGAGGTCAAGGCGCAGTGGCTGGAGGCGAAGGCCGAGGAGAAGCAACGGAGATCGGTGACGGAAGGGGTGCCGATGGGGCAGCCGGCGCTCGCCCTGGTCGGGAAGCTCGCGGGGCGTGCGCGGGCCGCCGGTGTGGTGGTCCCCGAGGTCGTGGGCGAGGGGATCGGCTACGAGCTGCTGGCCCTCGCCCTGCGCGCCGAGGCGTCGGGCGTCGAGCCCGAGACCGCCCTGCGCGCCGCCGCGCGCACCTATCGGGACGCCATCCTCGCGGCCGAGGGCGTGGAGGTCGTGTGAGCCGCGCCACCCGGCAATTTCGCAGCGGTGGCGGCGCCTTGAAGGCCCCGGGCCTCTGCGTGCCGGCTTCACGAGCGCGTACCGGAATGCGTCGTACACGCACCGTTGACCGGACGTCGGCGAGCGGCCCACACTGCCGGCCATGGTGAACCTCCTCGCAGCCCCGCGCGGTCTGCGCGTCCGGGCGAGGTCGTGCGCGGAGCTGCTCTCCCGTCCCGACGGCCGGGGCAGCGACGCCCTCGTCGCCTACGGCCTCCTCTCGGCCGTGGATCTCTTCGCCACTGCGCGCTACCACCGCGGCCCGCAGCGCGCGGCGAAGCCGCTGCTGATGCCGGCGCTCGCGGTGCATGTGCTGCGCCGGCGCCGTCACCGCGAGGAGCCGTATCCCGCCGCGCTCCTCGCCGGTCTCGCCTGCGCCACCGCCGGGGACACCGCGCTGCTCCGCGACGACCGCCGCCCCGCCTTCCTCGCAGGCATGGCGGCCTTCCTCGGCACCCAACTCAGCTACACGGCAGGTATGGCGAAGGCCGGAGGGGCACGCGGCCTGCGCGCCCGTCCCGCCCTCGCCCTCGCCTGCGCCGCCGGGTGGGCCGCGGCCAACGGAGCACTCCGCAAGAGCCTCGCCCCCGAACTCCGCGCCCCCGTCGCCGTCTACAGCCTCGCGCTCGCAGCGATGGGCGCGACTGGCCTCGGCGTCGGCGGCCGCACCGCGGTCGGCGCTACCGCCTTCGTCGGCTCCGACCTCCTCATCGCCCTCCAGGCCGCGGGCCGCCGCTTCCCGGGCCAGGACGTCCTCGTCATGGCCGGCTACCTCCTCGGCCAGTACCTCATCGCCACGTCCTGGAACCAGCCCGTACCGTCGTAAGGTGCACGACGAGACTCCCCCCATCGCAAACCCCGCCCGCCCCGACGGCCGCCCGGCACCGACCCGGCCACCCGGCGACCGGCACGGCCCCGCCCGTCCGCCGCTGCCCGAGGAGACCCGCTCGACGGGGACGCGGCGTCCGGGAGTCCATGGCGAGGAGCCGGCCGACCGTGCGTCGGCGTCCGGCGCATCCACCGGGCCGACGAACGGGACACGCACCGTCCCGGGGCTCCGCGCGGCGGCTCCGGGCCATGAGGACGGGTCGGGCGGAGCCCGCACCCCGGGCGCGCGGGAGGCGCAGGCGGGCGCGGCCTGCAACGCACCGTCGTCCGACGGCAGTTGTGCACAAGGCGACGAGGAGACCGCCGGCGCGTCCGTCTTCGGTGCTGTGTCGGAGGGCAGCGCCGTGAGCGGCACTCATACCGCGCCGGGGGGTGCTGCTCGCAACTTCGCGCGGTCCAGCGGCGGTTGGTCGGACGGGGAGGAGTGGGCCGACGACGTCTCCGCGTCCGAGGGCCATGACGTCGATGCCGAACACGCAAGGCTCAGCGACGAGCCCGACGGCGCCTCCGCCCCAGGCCCCGTACCGGCGGGCGGCGCCGTGAGCGGCGCCCGTACCGCCCCGCCGTCCGACGAGCACGCCGGCGAGCGACCCACCATCCCCGACCCTGCACAGGCGCCCGAAACCCGCAGCACCCGCCCGCCCGGCCCCGACCTCCCCCTCGTCGAGGCGCGCACCGAAGCTGCTCCCGCGTCCGGCGCCGCCACCGCCGGAGCTTTCAACGCCCCGCCCCCCACGGCCCGTTGCCCGCACGCCGGTGACCGGACGTCCGCCCCGAGCCCCCGCCCCGACCCCAGCGACGCGCCTCCGGACGGACCTCCCGCGCCCCCGCCGATGCCCCCTCTCTTCGACTGGCGCTTCGCCTCCGACCCGTACCCCGCCTACGCCTGGCTCCGCGAGCACGCCCCGGTGCATCGGACGACGCTGCCGAGCGGCGTCGAGGCATGGCTCGTCACCCGCCACACGGACGCCCGCGCCGCCCTCGCGGAGCAGCGGCTCAGCAAGAACCCGGGCAGGCACAGCGAGTCGGCGCACGACAAGGGGAAGGTGGGCATCCCCGGTGAGCGAGGCGCGAACCTCATGACGCACCTGCTCAACATCGACCCGCCGGACCACACGCGTCTCCGCCGCCTCGTCTCCCAGGCGTTCACGCCGCGCCGCGTCGCCGCTTTCGCGCCCCGAGTGCAGGCGCTCGCCGACGAGTTGATCGACGCGATCCTGGCCCGTCGCGAGCCGGGCGCACCCGTCGGAGAGGCCGACCTCATCCACGAGTTCGCGTTCCCCCTCCCGATCTACGCCATCTGCGACCTGCTCGGCGTCCCCGCCCAGGATCAGGACGACTTCCGCGACTGGGCGGGGATGATGCTGCGCCACGGCAACGCGCCCCGCGGCGGCGTCGGCCGCGCGGTGAAGAAGATGCGCCGCTACCTCGCCGAACTCATCCACCGCAAGCGCGAGTTGCTGCCCCCGCAGCCGGCCGCGGACGAGGACCTGATCTCCGGCCTCATCCGCGCCTCGGACCACGGCGAGCACCTCACGGAGAACGAGGCGGCGGCGATGGCGTTCATCCTGCTCTTCGCCGGCTTCGAGACGACGGTCAACCTGATCGGCAACGGCACCCTCGCCCTCCTGCGCCACCCCGAGCAGCGCGCCCTCCTCCAGGGGGCGGTCGAGCGCGGCGGCCCGCAGGACGAGGCGCTGCTCGCCCGCGCCGTGGAGGAGCTGCTCCGCTTCGACGGCCCGGTGGAGATGGCCACTTGGCGCTTCGCCACGGAGCCGCTGGTCCTCGGAGGCGCACGGATAGCGGAGGGCGACCCCGTCCTCGTCGTCCTCGCCGCCGCCGACCGCGACCCCGAGCGCTTCGAGTCCCCCGACGCGCTCGACCTGACGCGCACCGACAACCAGCACCTCGGTTACGGCCACGGCATCCACTACTGCCTCGGCGCCCCGCTCGCCCGCCTGGAGGGCCGCACCGCCCTCGCCACGCTCTTCCGCCGCCTCCCCGCCCTGGAGTTGGCGACGCCCCCGGACGAACTCCGTTGGCGCGGCGGCCTGATCATGCGCGGTCTGCGCACTCTTCCGGTCACCTACCGAGCGGACCCGGACTGACGCAGACGCACTACGACGGCGGACGGTCGGACGCGTAACGACGCCCAACGCACCGCACGCACAGGCACGTTCGAGCGGCACGGCGGGCCGGAAGCCCCGGCCGCCGACCCTTCCGCGGGGACCGGAGGCCAAGCTGTGCGACCATCGACACGGCGCCGAGCCGACGGCCCCGCCGCCGCCCGTGCACCGGGCGGCGGGCCAGGGGACGCGGCATCCGCCCGCGCCTCTCCTCCCGTCGTCACGCGGCGTCTGACCTCCCGTCATGGAGCGTGACCGTCGCGTGATGCAGGCGACATTGGCTTGTGATGTCGAGGATTGGCGGCTACGTTCGGCGCCGTCCCCGAGTCCTTACGAGAGGTTCTCCATGCGCGCTGGGAACGGCCGTCACAGACGACCCCGCCAGGCCCCTGCTCTGCTCGTCACCGCAGGGGTGACGGGAGCGGGCATCGCCATGCCCCTCCTCGGCGCCACGAGTGCGCAAGCGGCCGACGCCGGCATCTGGGACCGCGTCGCCGAGTGCGAGAGCGGCGGCCTGTGGAGCGCCAACGAGCAGAACGGCCACTACGGCGGCCTCCAACTCAGCCTGGAGACCTGGCAGGGGTACGGCGGCACCGCATACGCGCCGCGCCCCGACCTCGCCAGCCGGAGCCAGCAGATCTCCGTCGCCGAGCGCGTCCTCGACGACCGCGGCCCCGACGCCTGGTCCTCCTGCGCCGAGCGCTCGGGCCTCACGGACGAGCAGACCCGGGACCCCGAAGTCACCCCCGGCGACGAGGCAGAGCAGGACGACTCGACCGGCGACCGCACGCAACCGTCCCCCGGCGACACCGCGAGCCCCGTGCCCGACGACGAGCCCGACGGTTCCGACCGCGACCGCTCGTCCGACAACGGCTCGCACCGGGGCACCCCGGAGCCGTCCGAGACACCCGCCGCACCCGGCGAGGGTTCGGGCAAGCACCGCAAGTCTCCTGAAAACGGCGCGGGCTCCAACACGCCTGGCACACCGGGCAGTCCGGTCAACCCGGATGAATCCTCGGACACCTCCGCCCCCGACGACCGCTCCGGCCGCGACACCGGCCACGCCGACCGCGGTGAGCGTGCGGACGGCCCCGGCCACCCCTCGCGCGACGGCGGACCCGGCGGCAGGGGCCACGAGGTGCGCGCAGGCGACTCCCTCTCCGCCATCGCCGAGCGCCACCAAGTCGAAGGCGGTTGGCCGGAGCTGTACGAGCGCAACCGCCAAGTCGTCGGCTCCGACCCCGATCTGATCCGCCCCGGCCAGCACCTCAGCTTCTGACCACAGCGGGCGCCGGTCGGGACGACCGGCGCCGCGTTCCCCGGCAGCGCACCGCCACGCGCGTAGGCCGGCACGACGGCGCAGTCGACGCACATCCGACGGCGCCCACACTCACCGGAGCACGCCCGCGCACGGCGACCCGAGCGCGCGAGCGCCCGGCGAGGAGCGCGACACGGACGGCCCGCGGAGTCGGCCCCCCTGGGACGGTTAGGCTCAGGGGGGCAAAACCCAGACACACATGAAGGAGACTCACGTGCCGTCCATCGACGTCGTCGTAGCCCGCGAGATCCTCGACTCGCGAGGCAACCCCACGGTCGAGGTCGAGGTCGGCCTCGACGACGGCAGCACCGGCCGTGCTGCCGTGCCGTCCGGCGCCTCGACCGGCGCCTTCGAGGCCCTTGAGCTGCGTGACGACAACCCCAACCGCTACGCGGGCAAGGGCGTCGAGAAGGCCGTCCTCGCGGTGATCGAGCAGATCGGCCCCGAGCTCGTCGGCTACGACGCCACCGAGCAGCGCCTCATCGACCAGGCGATGTTCGACCTCGACGCCACGGCCGACAAGTCCTCGCTCGGCGCCAACGCGATCCTCGGCGTCTCGCTCGCCGTCGCGCACGCCGCCTCCGAGGCGTCGGACCTCCCGCTCTTCCGCTACCTCGGCGGGCCCAACGCGCACCAACTCCCTGTCCCGATGATGAACATCCTCAACGGCGGCTCGCACGCGGACTCCAACGTGGACATCCAGGAGTTCATGATCGCGCCGATCGGTGCCGAGTCCTTCTCGGAGGCGCTGCGCTGGGGCGCCGAGGTCTACCACGCGCTGAAGAGCGTCCTGAAGGAGCGCGGCCTCTCCACCGGACTCGGCGACGAGGGCGGCTTCGCACCCAACCTCGGCTCCAACCGCGAGGCCCTCGACCTGATCATCGAGGCGATCCAGAAGGCGGGTTACGACGCGGGCCAGGACGTCGCGCTGGCGCTGGACGTCGCCGCCTCCGAGTTCTACAGCGACGGCGTCTACGACTTCGAGGGCGAGAAGCGCTCGGCCGCCGAGATGACCGAGTACTACGAGCGGCTCGTCACCGACTACCCGCTCGTCTCCATCGAGGACCCGCTCTTCGAGGACGACTGGGCCGGCTGGGCCGTCATCACCGAGAAGCTCGGCGACAAGGTCCAGCTCGTCGGCGACGACCTCTTCGTCACCAACCCCGAGCGCCTCGCCCGCGGCATCGAGGAGAACACCGCCAACTCGCTGCTGGTGAAGGTGAACCAGATCGGCTCGCTCACCGAGACCCTCGACGCCGTCGAGCTCGCCCAGCGCAACGGCTTCAAGTGCATGATGTCCCACCGCTCCGGCGAGACCGAGGACGTCACCATCGCCGACCTCGCCGTCGCCACCAACTGCGGCCAGATCAAGTCCGGTGCGCCCGCCCGTTCCGAGCGCGTCGCCAAGTACAACCAGTTGCTGCGGATCGAGGAGATCCTCGACGACGCCGCGGTCTACGCCGGCCGCTCGGCGTTCCCCCGCTACAAGCGCTGACCGCAGGACCGACCGGCGCTCGGTTCCGTACGTCCCCGCCGCCGTTCCCGTACGGTGACGGGGACGTACGACTGCGCGAGCTGACACCCGCAGTCGAGAGACGGGCGACAGGAGAGGAACGTGCCAGCCGATCGGTTCTCCACCGCGACCAGGCTGAGGGCGCTCGGCAGCCAGGCGGCCGAGCGCGTCTACCGCGCCCAGAGCCGCCGCATGCGCACACCGCCGGGCAGCAGGCTCACCGGCAGGGCGGCGGTGCTGGCGCTCGTCCTCTGCTCACTCGTCGTCGTCCTCGCCTATCCCGCCCGGCAGTACGTCACGCAGCGTTCGCAGATCGCCGACCAGCGGCAGCAGGCGCAGGAGGCCCGCGAGGAGGTCAAGCGCCTCCGCGAGGAGCGCGCCCGCTGGCACGACCCGGCCTACGTCGAGCAGCAGGCCAGGCTCCACCTCCACTACGTACGCCCGGGCGAGACGGGCTACGTCCGCCCCGACGGCTCCGCCGACGACACCCGAGACGGCGACGAGGGCCCCGCCGACCGCCCCTGGTACCAGAACCTCTGGCGCAGCATCGACCTCTCCGACTCGGACGGCTGACGCACCCGACGGCCCTCCGGTCGCTGCCCGTAGGCTCTGCCAGGTCCGCGCCCGCGCCGAGAAGAGACCACGCATGGAAACGCCTCCGCCCACCACCGAGCACACCGCACCGACCGAGGCGGACGTCTGCGCCTTCAGGGAGCAGTTGGGCCGTCCGCCACGGGGCCTGCGCACCATCGCGCACCGCTGCCCCTGCGGCCTGCCGGACGTCGTCGAGACGGCGCCGCGCCTGGAGGACGGCACTCCGTTTCCCACCACCTACTACCTCACCTGCCCTCGCGCCGCGTCCGCCATCGGGACGCTGGAGGCCAACGGCGTGATGCGCGAGATGACTTCGCGCCTCGCCGAGGACCCCCGACTCGCCGCCGCCTACCGGGCGGCGCACGAGGACTACCTCGCCAGGCGCGACGCCATCGAGGAGCTGAAGGGCTTCCCCAGCGCCGGCGGCATGCCGGAACGCGTCAAGTGCCTCCACGTCCTCGTCGCCCATTCCCTCGTCGCAGGCCCCGGCGTCAATCCCCTGGGCGACGAGGCGCTCGCGATGCTCCCCGAGTGGTGGCGCAAGGGCCCCTGCGTCACGTGCGCGCCGTCCGACGAGCCCGCACACGCCCGGGACAGCACCCCGACCGGCGCCCCCGATTCCGCAACGGCGCAGGCAGCGTCAGCAGCGGACGGCGGGGCGATCCGCGCCGCCGCAATCGACTGCGGCACCAACTCCATCCGTCTCCTCGTCGCCGACATCGACCCGGCGACCGGCGAACTCACCGACCTCGACCGGAGGATGGAGATCGTCCGACTCGGCCAGGGCGTCGACCGCACCGGCCGCCTGGCCCCCGAGGCGCTGGAGCGGACCTTCGCCGCCTGCCGCCGGTACGCCGCGGCGATCGAGGAGTTGGGTGTGGCGAGGGAGCACCTCACGTTCGCCGCGACGTCGGCCTCGCGGGACGCCGAGAACCGGGCCGAGTTCGTCAGCGGCGTCCTGGAGATCCTCGGCGTCGAGCCCGAGGTGATCACGGGCGAGCAGGAGGCGGAGTTCTCCTTCACCGGCGCGACGCGGGAACTCTCGGCGCCCGGTGCCGACGTCCCCGACGCGGCGAAGCCGTACCTCGTCGTCGACATCGGCGGCGGCTCGACGGAGTTCGTCGTCGGCACCGACTCGGTGACCGCCTCCCGCAGCGTCGACATCGGCTGCGTCCGTCTCACCGAGCGCCACCTCACCCGGGACGGCGAGGTCACCGAGACCCCCTCCCTCGCCCAGATCCAGGCGATCCGCGCCGACATCGAGTCCGCGATCGACCTCGTCGAGGAGACGGTCCCCCTCTCCGAAGCCCGCACCCTCGTCGGCCTCGCCGGCACGGTCACCACCCTCGCCGGCCTCGCCCTCGACCTCGACAGCTACGACCCGTCCGCCATCCACCACTCCCGCATGACGTACGCACAGGTCCAGGAGCTCACCGGCCGCCTCCTCGCAGCCACCCACGACGAACGCGCCGCCCTCCCCGTCATGCACCCGGGCCGCACCGACGTCATCAACGCCGGCGCCCTCGTCCTCCAGACGATCATGGAACGCACCGGCGCGGAGGAGGTCGTCGTCAGCGAGCACGACATCCTCGACGGCTTGACTTTCGCGGCGGCCGAGGCGCGGTAGGGGGCGGGTGCTTCACCGCCGGGGTGGTGAAGCACCCCGGCCGATGTTTCTACAAGTTGCGGTACACCTCGCGCCGGTTGCCTACCTTGACGACGAGAATGACGAGTTCACCGTCATTCACCTGGTAGGCGATTCGGTAGTTATCGACCCTGAGACAGTAAAGCTTTGAAGTGCCGGTGAGCTTCTCGACGTCAACGCCTTCCCGGTACGGGTCGTCCCCGCGGGCAGTCAGCGCGGTGAGGAGGCGCATGGCATCGGGTTGACTCACGGACCGTAGCTGCCGCCGTGCCGCTGCGGTGAACCGAAACGCATACTTCGTGCCGAGTCTTCGCGCTCTTCGGCGAACAGCTCCGCCAGCAGCTCGGGCATTGTCACGGTAGGGCCGCCTTCGGCGAGTACCGCCTCAGCTTCTTGCGCCAGCATCAGGTCGGCCGCTTCCTCCAGCGCTTCGAAGTCGGCGATCGGTACTACTGCCGCCACGGCGGCGCCATTACGCGTGATCACCGTCGGTGTGCCTGCCTCGGCTTGATTGATCCGCTCCGCGAGGTGTGCGCGGGCTTCCCGTACGGACACAGTGCTGTCAGTCATGGGTTCAGTGTTCGCAGACTGGTGTACACAGACCAGTGGGTAACAGGGGGCACGTCCTCGCATCGCACGCCCCCACCGCTCGCCGAGCCCGCCCCTCACCCCGCCGCCTGCGAGGCCGCCGCCTCGGCGCCCAGGTCGGCCGCGGTGAGCCGGTGCGCGGGGCCCCGGCGGAGGATGCGGGTGCTGCGGGTGGTCAACTCGGGGCCGACGTGGAGGAGTTCGCCGGGTTCCAGGAGGCGCCAGCGCGGGTCGTCGTCCATGCGCTCGCTCGCCACGACGACGGAGGGCGCCGCCGCGAGTGCGCTGGAGTTGACCCGCATGCGCCCCGCGGTGCCGCGGTGCTCGAGTTCGCGGCCGCGGTGGGTCTCGTCGACGGTGCGGGGCAGGACGTAGAGGCCGTGGGTGTCGGGGTAGCGGAGCGCCCACAGCTCACGCGGTGTGGTGAGGACGAAGTTGAGCGAGTAGACGGGGAGTTGGGCCGCCACCCAGCTCGCGGCCGCGGTGATCCCCGCCGCGACGTCCCCGCTCCTGGCGTGGGTCTCGCGGCTGACGAGTGCAAAGAAGCGCTCCGAGTCGGTGTCCCCGTGCACCCGGTTCCGGTCGGCGCCGAGGTGTGCGTCGAGTTCGTCGAGCCCCTCGATCACGCCGTTGTGGGCGAAGAGGCGGCCGTCCTTGAGGAAGGGGTGGGTGTTGCTGCGGGTCAGCTCCCCCGTCGAGGCGTAGCGGACGTGCGCGAGGAACGTCGTGGAGGTGACGTCGTTGGCCTCCTCGGCGAAGTGCCGGTCCTCGTAGGCCGCGAGGGGTGCTTTGTGGAGGTGCGGGTGGTCCTCGGCGTCGTAGAAGCCGAGGCCGGTACCGTCCGGGTCGCGGCGGCTCTGGGTGCTCAGGCTGTCGGGCGCCTGGAGCAGCCAGAACGTGGCGCGGCGGCGGTGAGGGGCGCTGCTGAGGGCGAAGAGACGGCACATCAGGGCCTCCGGTGCGGGTGCTGCTGGGGGACGTCATCCTCCCGCCCGGTCGGGCTTCCACGTGGTACGGACGCAGGTGGGAAGGCTCGTGCCGTGCGGAGCGGGCCCCAAGTACCGCCCTGCGGACCTCACTTGAGCAGCCGCGCACTCTGCTGATAGGGATGAGCGGACACGGCGCGCCGCCCCGTGGAAAAGTCTTCGTGAACTTCTTCACATGGAAGACCGCCCGTGAGGGGCGGTACCGAGAGTCCGGAACGGCCCCGACTCTCGCTTCGTCCGGATCTCACGAACGGCCTCGACGCTTCGACGGTGTTTCCGTACCGTGAACGCGAACCCCCCGAGGCTGATGTGTTCGCGATAAGCGCAGCTCAAGGCCGGGTGTGAACGCACCGCCCGGCCGTCTGGTTCCCGTCGGGGCCTGTGGGGTCGGTCACGGGGGCGCGTAGTGTAACAGAGGTGCTGCGGGTGCTTGTGAAGACCCTCACGAGGTCCCCCAGGGGGTCGGGTGGATACTCGGATCCATGAGCACCACGGAGCGTCCCCGAATCCTCGTCGTAGGCGGCGGGTACGTCGGTCTGTACGCAGCGCGCCGCATCCTCAAGAAGATGCGGTACGGCGAAGCGACCGTCACGGTCGTCGACCCGCGCTCGTATATGACGTACCAGCCCTTCCTCCCCGAAACCGCTGCCGGCAACATCTCGCCCCGCCACGTCGTGGTTCCGCTGCGACGCGTGCTCGGAAAGGCGGAGGTCCTCACCGGTCGGGTCTCCTCGATCGACCAGGACCGCAAGGTCGCGAAGATCGCGCCCTCCGTCGGTGAGGCGTACGAGCTGCCCTTCGACTACCTCGTCGTCGCCATGGGCGCCGTCTCGCGCACCTTCCCCGTCCCCGGTCTCGCCGAGCACGGCATCGGCATGAAGGGCGTCGAGGAGGCGATCGGTCTCCGCAACCATGTGCTCGCGCAGCTCGACAAGGCCGACTCCACCACCGACGAGGAGGCTCGCCGCCGGGCGCTCACCTTCGTCTTCATCGGCGGCGGCTTCGCCGGCGCCGAAACCATAGGCGAGATCGAGGACATGGCGCGCGACGCCGCCTCGTACTACCCCAACGTGAAGCGCGAGGACATGCGCTTCATCCTCGTCGACGCGGCCCCCGGCATCCTTCCCGAGGTCGGCCCGAAGCTCGGCGAGTGGGGACTTACGCACCTCAAGAAGCGGGGCGTCGAGGTCTACCTCGGTACCTCCATGGACTCCTGCGTCGGCGGCCACGTGGTTCTCAAGAACGGCCTCGAAGTGGACTCCGACACCCTCGTGTGGACGGCGGGCGTCAAGCCGAACCCGGTGCTCTCCGAGTTCGGGCTGCCGCTCGGGCCCAAGGGGCACGTGGACGTCGGCACCGACCTCCAGGTGAAGGGCACCGACTACATCTGGGCCGCGGGCGACAACGCGCAGGTCCCGGACCTCGCCTCGGGCAAGGAGGGTGCCTTCTGCCCGCCCAACGCGCAGCACGCGCTGCGGCAGGCGAAGGTCCTCGGCGACAACGTCATCTCCGGGCTGCGCGGCTTCCCGCAGGGGAAGTACAAGCACCACAACAAGGGCGCCGTCGCCGGTCTCGGGCTCCACAAGGGCGTCGCGCTGATCGCCGTCGGCAAGCGCAAGATCAAGCTCAAGGGCCGTCTCGCCTGGTACTTCCACCGCGCGTACCACGGCATGGCCATGCCGACCATGAACCGCAAGGTGCGGGTCTTCGCCGACTGGACGCTCGGGATGTTCCTCAAGCGCGAGGTCGTCTCGCTCGGCGCCGTCGAGACCCCGCAGAAGGAGTTCTACGAGGCGGCCGCACCGGTCACCGCCGCGGCCGAGGCCAAGTCGGCCGAGGCCGCGCAGACGGTCGCCCCCCAGCGCGGCGAGGCGGAGAAGGCCAGCGCCTGACCGTCCGTCACGCCGTCCGCCTCCTGGGGCGAGCGGTCGGGAACAACCGCACAAGCGCGCTCGATCGAGGGGCGTGGGCCATCCGTGGGGCCCGCGCCCCTCGCCGCTTTCCTGCTGCGGGCGGGGGCGCCGGACGTGCGGCTGCACCAGCCGGGTGCGAGCGGGGGCGAGGGGTGCGCCTGCGTTCCCCGCGGCACAACTTCCGTGCACAGTGGGCATATAAATCCCCCGCACCGTGTTGGATGTACGGGGAATCCACCCCTTCATTCCACGGAGGTGTGTCCACATGGCCGACGCCGCCTCGCGGCTCGTCGCACTCGCCGAAGAACTGCTCGGCAACCAGCTCCCCGTCCGCGTCAGGGCGTGGGACCGCAGCGAGGCCGGTCCGCCCGGCGCCCCCGTCGTGGTGATCCGGCATCGGCGGGCGCTTCGCCGCCTCGTCTTCAAGCCCGGCGAACTCGGCCTCGCCCGCGCCTGGGTTGCCGGCGAGATCGATGTCGAGGGCGACCTCTACGAAGCGCTCGACCTGCTCGCCGGGATGATCTGGGAGAAGGAGGAGAGCGCGCCGTCCTTCGGCCCTCTCGACTTCCTCCGCGACCCCGGTCTCCGCTCCGCAGCCGCGGAGTTCGCCAAGCTCGCCGGTCCCGGGCTGCCGCCGCCACCGCCGCGGGAGGAAGCCCGCAGGCGCACCGGGCTGCGCCACACGCTCAGCCGCGACCGCAAGGCGATCAGCCACCACTACGACGTGGGCAACGAGTTCTACGAGCTGGTACTGGGTCCCAGCATGGTCTACTCCTGCGCCTACTGGCAGGACGGCGGCACCCTGGAGAAGGCCCAGCACGACAAGCTCGACCTCATCTGCCGCAAGCTTGCGCTCCGTCCGGGCCAGCGGCTCCTCGACGTCGGCTGCGGGTGGGGCGGGCTCGTCGTGCACGCGGCCCGCGAGTACGGCGTCACCGCCGTCGCCGTCACGCTCTCCGAGGAGCAGGCGGTGTACGCGCGCAAGAAGGTCGCGGAGGAAGGGCTCGCCGAACAGGTCGAGATCCGGGTCCAGGACTACCGCGAGGTGAAGGACGGGCCGTTCGACGCGATCGCGTCCGTCGGCATGGCCGAGCACGTCGGCGCCGCACGCTACCGCGAGTACGCCGCCGACCTCCACGCGCTCCTCGTCCCCGGCGGCCGCCTCCTCAACCACCAGATCGCGCGCCGTCCGCTGGAGGACGAATCCGCGTACGAGGTCGACGAGTTCATCGACGCGTACGTCTTCCCCGACGGCGAGCTGGCGCCGGTGGGCCGGACGGTCGGGCTGCTGGAGGACGCCGGGTTCGAGGTGCGGGACCTGGAGTCGATCCGCGAGCACTACGCGCTGACGCTCCGCGCCTGGGTGCGCAACCTCGAAGCCGACTTCGCGCGCGGCGTCCGCCTCACCTCGCCGGGCAGGGCCCGCGTCTGGCGGCTCTACATGGCGGCCTCGGCGCTCTCCTTCGAGCGCAACCGGATCGGCGTCAACCAGCTCCTCGCCGTCCGCACGCCGGAGTCCGGCGCGTCCGGCCTGCCGCTGCGCAGCCGGGAGTGGCGGGCGGACGCCTCGGCGACGCCCTGACGCGGCACGGCCCGGTGGCCCCCGCGGGAGCCACCGGGCCGTGCACGGCGCGGGTCACTCGCTCTTGATCGCCTCCAGCATGTTCAGCCGCGCGGCACGACGGGCCGGCCACACCGCGGCGAGTACCCCCACCACCGCGGAGAGCAGCAGGAAGAGGCCGAGGCTGTCCCAGGGGAGTACCAGCTCGTAGGCGTCGAAGCCCTGGCTGACGATCGCTCCGCCGACGGCCCAGGCGAGGAAGACGCCGAGCAGTATGCCGAGCACGCCGCCGAAGAGCGAGATCACCACCGACTCCAGCCGGACCATCCGCTTCACTCCCCGCCGGT
This sequence comes from Streptomyces sulphureus DSM 40104, assembly GCF_000381025.1. Lineage (GTDB taxonomy): Bacteria > Actinomycetota > Actinomycetes > Streptomycetales > Streptomycetaceae > Streptomyces > Streptomyces sulphureus. The sequence continues at coordinate 2,813 of NZ_KB905833.1, read as the reverse complement.
CGAGTCCGATCGCGCGGAGCATGCCGATCTCCTGTCCGCGCTCGTAGACGGACATCGCCAGCGTGTTGACGACGCCGAGCACCGCGACGAGCACCGCCATCGCGAGGAGGCCGTAGAGCACGTTGAGGACGATGGAGATCGTCTGCGAGATCGACTCGGAGATGTCCTCGCGGTCCTCGACGAGGAGCGCGGGGTTGCCGCCGAGCGCCCGCTCGATCGCCGCCTTGGTCTCGTCGTCGGCACCGTGCGCCGCCTTCACCATGACCTGCATGTCGACGGGCTTCGCCAGGTGCGGGGTGAGGACGCGGTTGTCGATCATCATGCCGCCCACGGCCTGGTTGCCCTTGTAGACGCCGCCGACGGTCAACTCCTGCTTCGCGCCGTCCTCGTAGGCCACCTCGAAGGTGGAGCCGACGTCCCAGCCGTTGCTCTCGGCCGTCTTCTCCTCGACGACCACGCCCGGCTTCCTCGTGTCGCCCAGCCCCGACCAGGACCCGGCGGTGAAGTCGGCTGCGACGAGTTCGCCGATGGAGCGCCCGTCGACGCCTGTGACGTAGCGCGTCTCGTCGTCGATCTCGACGGAGGCGCTGCGCATCGGCGAGGTCGCGGTCACCTCGTCGAGCGAGGAGAGCTTCTGCTCGACGTCGGGGGAGAGGGGGTTGTAGTTGGCCATGGAGACCGAGTAGTCGGCCTTGAGCGAGGCGGTGGCCATCTTGTCGATCGCCTGCTGGGCGCTGCCCGCCACCACCGTGAGCCCGGTGATCAGCGTGAGCCCGATCATCAGCGCGGACGCGGTCGCCGCCGTACGGCGAGGTGTGCGGACGGCGTTGAGGCGCGCAAGCTTGCCGCTCACCCGGAACAGGCGCAGCACCGGAGCGGAGAGCGCGATCAGCGGACGGGACAGCAGCGGCGTCAGTACGAAGACGCCGACCACGAGCAGCACCGCGCCGACGGCGAGCGGCATCTTGCCGTCGTCGAGCGACCGCGAGAACAGGACGAGCGCACCGCCGGCGGCGGAGAGGAGCGCCCCGAGCGTGTTCCGTACCAGGAGCCCGCGCTTGGAGCTGGGGACGTACTGGCTGCCCATCGCGGCGACCGGAGGGATGCGCGCCGCGCGCCGGGCCGGGAGCCACGCCGCGAGGACCGTCACCAGCATCCCGACGAGAAGCGCGGTCGCGACCGTGCCGCCGGTCACCACCAGCGGGCCTTCCGGCATCCCGCCGAGCGAGCCGGCGAACGACCGCAGCGCGGCGGCGATCCCCACGCCCGCACCCAGTCCGAGCACGGCGGCGACGAGCCCGACGGCCAGCGCCTCGAACCGCACGGCACGCGTCACCTGCCGCCGGCTCGCGCCCACGGCCCGCAGCAGCGCCAGCTCCTTGGTGCGCTGTGCGACGAGCATCGTGAAGGTGTTGACGATGATGAAGACGCCGACGAAGAGCGCGATACCGGCGAACGCCAGCATCGATGTCTTCATGCTCGACATCTGCTCATCGATCATCTGGGCCTCGTCGTCGGCGAGCTGCTTGCCCGTCACCGCCTCGAACCCCTTGGGGAGCAGCGGCTCCGCACGGGACTTCAACTCAGCCTGGGAGACGCCCGATTCGGCCTTCGCGCGGACCTCGGTGTACTCGCCGGGCTCGGTGAAGAGCTGCTGCGCCGTGCGGTTGTCGAAGAGGACGAGCGTGCCGCCGGCCGCCACGTTGCCGTCGTCGGTGCGGAAGACGCCCGTGACGCGCTCCTTGCGGACCGGACCGTCGACCGACATCACCACGGTGTCGCCGACGCGGTAGCCCGTGCGCTCCGCCGTCTTCTCGTCGAGCGCCACCTCGCCGCCGCGCTGCGGGGCGCGTCCGTCGGCCATCGGGTAGCGGGGATCGGTCTTGTCGGCGCCGCTCGGGTAGTAGTTGGCGCCGCGCGTCTCCCAGCCGTCGCCGACGAGGTCGCGGTTCTTGTCGGCGAGGGCGGCGAAGCCGGAGGCGACGCCCGTCGCGGAGGAGACGCCGTCGAGGCGCTCGACGCGGTCGAGGGTGCGCTGGTCCAACGAGGGCGGTGCGCCGCCGAATTCGTCCCGGTCGGACGACGCGTCCTCGCGGATCGAAAGGTCGACTTCGGAGAGCGCGCTCTGGGAACTCTTCTCGAAGGCTTGCGAGATCGTCGAGGTGAAGACCATGGTGCCGGAGACGAACGCGACGCCGAGGAGGACGGCGAGCACGGTCATCAGCAGCCTGGCCTTGTGCGCAAGAACGTTGCGCAGGGCGGTGCGGAGCATGGGGGAGTCCTGGATTCCGTTCGGTTGCGGTCGCTGCGGGCGCTGCGCTCAGCTCTCGCTGCGGGGCGCCGACTCGTTGCGGGTGTCGAGGGTTTTCATGCGTTCGAGGACGGCTTCGGCGGTGGGAGCGGCGAGGTCGTCGACGATGCGTCCGTCCGCGAGGAAGACCACACGATCCGCATACGCCGCAGCGACCGGATCATGCGTCACCATCACCACCGTCTGCCCCAACTCCCGCACCGAACTCTGCAAAAACCCCAACACCTCCGCACCCGAACGCGAATCCAAATTCCCCGTCGGCTCATCCCCGAAAATAATCTCCGGCCGCGACGCCAACGCCCGCGCCACCGCCACCCGCTGCTGCTGCCCACCCGAAAGCTGCCCCGGACGATGACGCAACCGATCCCCCAACCCCACCGTCGCTACCACCTGCTCCACCCACGCCCGATCAGGCTTCCGCCCCGCAATATCCATCGGCAACGTGATGTTCTCCCACGCCGACAACGTCGGCAGCAGATTGAACGCCTGAAAAACAAACCCC
>NZ_KB905832.1 GCF_000381025.1 Streptomyces sulphureus DSM 40104 | reverse complement strand
CAGGAACAGCGAGTGGATGGCTGGCCATGACCGCGAGCCTACCGCCGCACCCCCGGAGCCCGGACGTCCACGCCGCCGAGCCCCGAGCCCCGAGCCCCGAGCCCCGAGCCCCGAGCCCCGAGCCCCGAGCCCCGAGCCCCGAGCCCCGAGCCCCGAGCCCCGAGCCCCGAGCCCCGACACAACTCCCGCGCCGGCGTGCCGGTCACGGTTCCCCGGCACCCGTCCACCCCGGCGGCGGAATCGGCGCCCCCGGCAACCGGACGACGGCCTCCGTGCCCCCGCCCGGGGCCGCCCTCAGCCGCACCTCGCCCCCCGCCTGCTCCACCGCCCGCTGCACGATCGAGAGCCCGAGCCCCGACCCGGGCATGCTCCGCGCGGACGGAGAACGCCAGAACCGGTCGAAGACGTAAGGGAGTTCCTCCTCGGCAACCCCGGGCCCGTGGTCGCGCACGACCAGGACGCCCTCGTCGAGCGAGACCTCCACCGTGCCTTCTTCCGGACTGAACTTGATCGCGTTGTCGAGCAGATTGACCACCGACCGTTCGATCCCCGCCGGCTCCGCCCGCACGTACCACGGCTGCCACCGTGCGACGACCTCCACCGAAGCCGCACGCAGCCGCACCCTCTCCACGGCGCGTTCGACGGCCTCGTGGAGCGCCACCACACCGGTCCGCGCCGCCTGCTCGGGGGAGGGCGCTGCGAGTTCGCGGAGATCCCCGATGAGCGTGTTGAGCTCCGTCATCTGCGCCGTGAGCGAGGCGAGGAGCTCCCTGCGGTCGTCGGGACGCAGCGGGCGCCCCGTCTCCTCGCTCCGGGCGAGGAGTTCGATGTTGGTGCGCAGGGAGGTGAGCGGCGTGCGCAGCTCGTGGCCGGCGTCGGCGATGAGCTGGCGCTGGAGTTCGCGCGAGGAGGCGAGTGCCTCCGTCATCGAGTTGAACGAACGGGAGAGCCGTGCGACCTCGTCGTCCCCCTCCACGGGGATGCGGACGGTGAGGTCCTCCGTCCTCGCCACGAGCTCGACGGCGCCGGTGAGCCGGTCGACGGGTCGCAGCCCCGCGCGCGCCAGCACAACGCCCGCACCCGCGGCGGCGAGCACCCCGGCGCCCCCCACCGCGGCGAGGAAGAGCGCCAGCCGGTTGAGCGACTCGTCCGTCTCGGTGAGGGGCCGGGCGAGCGAGACGGCGAGGCTGGTGCCGGGCACGGGCGTCGTGTGGACGCGGTAGTCGGCGCCGTCGCCGCTCTGCGCGTCGTGGAGGGATTCGTGCGACTGGCGCCGTGCGACGTCGGTGTCGTCCTGGGTGACGTCGAGCTCCTCGCCGACGAGGACGCAACTGTTCCCCGCCTCGTCGACGGCCTGCACGGTCGCGCCGAAGGGGTTCGGCGCCTTGGTGTCCGGCGGCGTGCACTGCCCGGAGCGCACCTGGTCGATGACGGTCTGGGGGGAGACGGCCGTCGTACGCAGCGAATCATCGAGGGAGTTGACGAGCTGCGCCCGTACGAGGAACCAGCAGGCGGCGGCGGACGCGGCGACGGCGAGCGCCACAGTGAGCGCCGCAAGCGTCGCAAGCCGCGCGCGGAGCGGGCGCCCCCTCCCGAGTGGCACCCACCGGAGCGCGCGCCGCAGCGCGCCCGAACCGGCCGGCGCCGGACCGGATTCCGGCTCGTCGGGCCCGGCACCGCAGCGGTCGTCCTCGGCCCCCGGGGCGCCCGAGCCGTCGGGCGCCGACGGAGGCGCACCCTCCCCGCGCTCGCCGTCGCTCACCCGAGCCCCTCGCGCAGCACGTACCCCACCCCGCGCACGGTGTGCACGAGCCGCGGTTCGCCCCCGGCCTCCGTCTTGCGGCGCAGATACATCACGTACACGTCGAGGGAGTTGGAGGCCGGCTCGAAGTCGAACCCCCAGACGGCCTGCAGGATCTGTTCCCGCGTCAGGACCTGCCTCGGGTGGGACAGGAACATCTCCAGCAGGGTGAACTCCGTGCGCGTCAGCTCGACGGGGCGGCCGTCCCGGGTGACCTCGCGCGTCCCGAGGTCCATCCGCAGCCCCCCGAAGGAGAGGGTCTCGGGCGCGGCCGCGCCCGCCGCCGCCTGTTCCTCCGCGTAGGAGCGCCGACGGAGCAACGCACGGACACGCGCGAGGAGTTCGTCGAGCTCGAAGGGCTTGACGAGATAGTCGTCTGCGCCCGCGTCGAGACCGGTGACCCGGTCGCCGACGGTGTCACGGGCCGTCAGCATCAGCACCGGCACCCGCTCGCCGGCGCCCCGCAGACGGCGCGCGGCGGTGAGGCCGTCCATCAGCGGCATCAGCACGTCGAGGACGACGAGGTCGGGGAGGTCGGCGCGGTCGGCCCTGGCAGACCGCGCCGGCGGCTCCTCGATACCCATGCGCTGGAGCGCCTCGTGACCGTCGGCTGCCGTCTCCGTGCGGTACCCCTCGAACTCCAGGCTCCGGCGCAGGGCTTCGCGCACCGCCGGCTCGTCGTCGACGATGAGAATCTTCGCGGCTGCCATGGGGACAGCCTCCCACCGCGGCAGCAGCGGTTGACTCACCCCTGGCCGCGCAGGTCGCCGAGGAGCTTCTCGACGTCGTCGACCGGGATCGCGAACCCGAGCCCGACGCTCCCCGACGAGGTGCCCGCGGACTGCCCGGACGACGAACCGGCCGCGTACATCGCCGAGTTGATGCCGACGACCTTCCCCGACATGTCGACGAGCGCCCCGCCGGAGTTGCCGGGGTTGAGCGAGGCGTCCGTCTGGATCGCCTTGTACGTCGTCGTCGAGCCGTCGACGCCGCCGTTGTACTCGCCGCCGCCGAACTCGAACGGCCAGTGCTCCTGCCCGCTCTGCTCCCCCTCCGAGCCCTTCGGGACCGTCACCTCGCGGTCCTTGGCCGAGACGATGCCGCTGGTCACGGTCCCCGAGAGGCCCTCGGGCGAGCCGATCGCGACGACCTGGTCGCCGACGCCGAGCGCGTCCGAGTCGCCGAGTTCGACGGGCTCGTAGTCGCCGTCACCCTCCGCTTCGAGGAGGGCGAGATCGTGGTCGGCGTCGGTGCCGACGACCTTGGCCGTCTCGGTCCGGCCGCCCTCGAAGGTGACCCGCACCTGGTCGGTACCGGAAACGACGTGGTTGTTGGTAAGCATCTCGCCGCCCTCGCTGATCACCACCCCCGAGCCGGTGGACTGCCCCCCGGAGCCGGAGGCCTTGATCTCCACCACCCCCGACCGCACCGACTCCGCCACCTCGGAGACGCCGCCGACGGACGAGGCGTTGTCCCCCGAGGCCACGGGAGCCGCAGCCGAAGACCCGCCGTCGCCGACGAACTGTTGCAGCCCGACGGCTGCTCCCCCACCGACCATCGCCGCACCGACGGCGACGGCGGCGAGGAGCGCGATCGGACGGCGCCTCGTGCGCCGGGCGTGCGCCGCCCCCTCGAAGGGTGCGTATCCGGGCGGCGGCTCCGCGTCACCACCTGCCGACGGGAACGGCGCGGTCGGGGACTGCTCGTCGAACGGGGGCTGCTGGCGGGTCTGGTGTCCGGACTCGTGTGCACTCATACGACCGAGCCTGCGGCGCGACCATGAGAACCCGCTGAAGACGCCCTGAAAAACCGCGAAGTACTCCGCCGCCCGGCCGGAGCTCCCCGGGACGGCCCAGGCTCGGCGCGCCTACCGCGGCCCGCCGCTCGGCGTCGGGCACCCGCACGACCTGCGCACCACGAGCCCCGAGGGGAACTGGCGCACCCGCCCCTTGCCCGTGATGCCGCCCCCTCGGGCGCCGGGCACGCGCAACGAGTCGTCGAGGACGAGGTCGACGGCGGCCTTCGCCATCGCCTCGCGGTGGGAGCCGACGGTGGTGAGCGGCGGATCGGTGAGCGCCGCCTCCTTCACGTTGTCGAAGCCGATCACGGCGAGGTCCTGCGGCACCTCGAGGCCCAGCTCCCGCGCGGCACGGAGGACGCCGATCGCCTGGTCGTCGGTGGAGCAGAAGAGCGCCGTCGGGCGGTCCTCGCCGGCGAGCAGTTCGAGCGCGAGGAGGTAGGTGTCGTAGCGGTTGTACGGGGCCTGGAAGAGCCGGCCCTCGGTGGAGCGTCCCGCCTCGGCCATCGCGCGCTGCCACCCCTCGACGTGATCGGTGACCGGGTCGCCCTGCGGGGGCGTCGAATCGACGCCCCCGAGGCAGGCGACGTACTCGTGGCCGTGCTCCAGCAGGTGACGGGTGGCGAGTTGGGCGCCGCCGGTGTCGTCGAGGACGACGGCGACGTCGTCGATCGCCTCGGGACGGCGGTGGAGGAGGACGACGCGGGCGTCCCAGGCGTCGATCTCGGTGGCGGCGCGCTCGCTCGGCCCCTGGCTGATGAGGATCAGCCCGGAGACGCGCATCCCGAGGAAGGCGCGGAGGTAGTGCACCTCGCGGCCGTCGAGGTAGTCGGAGTTGCCGACGAGGACCATCTTTCCGCGCTCGGCCGCGGCCTGTTCGACGGCGTGTGCCATCTCGGCGAAGAAGGGCTGACGGGCGTCCGGCACGACCAGGCCGATCAGATCCGTCCGGCGCGAGGCCATCGCCTGCGCGACCCGGTCGGGCCGGTACCCCAGCTCCTGGATGGCCGCGAGGACGCGCTCCTTCGTGGCCGGCGCGACGGGCCTCGGACCGTCATTGATCACATAGCTGACGACCGCGGTCGAGGTCCCCGCCAGCCTTGCCACGTCGTCCCGCGTCACCTTGGCCACTCGGCCAGTCTACGCGGGATGCGTCATCCCTTCGCCCTGCGTGCGGGCGCCTGTTCGGCGTCCGGCGCCGCCTCCTCGACGGCCTCCTTCGCGAGCTGCGTCGCAGCCTCCGCGACCGTTCCGCCGCCGGCCGCCGACCGCCGGCCCGCCGCCTTCTCCCCCTTCTCGGGTGTGACGAAGCGGTACCCGACGTTGCGCACCGTACCGATGAGCGACTCGTGTTCGGGCCCGAGTTTGGCGCGAAGCCGTCGCACGTGGACGTCGACGGTACGGGTGCCGCCGAAGTAGTCGTACCCCCAGACCTCCTGGAGCAGTTGGGCGCGCGTGAAGACCCGCCCCGGGTGCTGGGCGAGGTACTTCAGGAGCTCGAACTCCTTGAAGGTGAGGTCGAGGGTGCGGCCCTTGAGCTTGGCGCTGTAGGTGGCCTCGTCGACGGAGAGGTCGCCGTTGCGGATCTCGGTCGGCCCCTCGTCGACGGCGATCTGTCTGCGGCCCATCGCCAGCCGGAGCCTCGCCTCCACCTCGGCGGGGCCCGCCGTGTCGAGCAGGACGTCGTCGACGCCCCACTCCGCCGTGACGGCGGCGAGACCGCCCTCGGTGACGATCAGCAGCAGCGGACTGCCCGGGCCCGTGGAGCGCAGGAGCTGGCAGAGCGACCGCACCTGCGGAAGGTCCCGCCTGCCGTCGACGAGGATCACATCGGATTCGGGGGCGTCGACGAGCGCGGGGCCCTCGGCGGGCACGACGCGGACGTTGTGCAGCAGCAGGCCCAGTGCGGGGAGGACCTCGGTGGACGGCTGGACGGCGTTGGTAAGGAGCAGCAGCGAACTCATGCGCGGGCGCCCTCCCCGTGGCTCGTATGGTGTGCGGTCCTGCGGTCGCGGGTCGATGCGTTTCGCTTGCCCATCGGGGTCCCTTCCCCGGCCCCCTCTGAGAGGGGCCGCCCAGGCGGAAATCTGGGGTTCGGCTGCACTGCTTCGTACTCGTCGCCGCTCACGGGGCGCAGGTGAACCGGCGTCCATTTTATGCCGCTTCGGCGCGGTACCGCCCGGGAGGAGCCTCCTCCCGGAAAGCACAAAAGGACCCGGGGGCGACGCTGCCCGAGTCCTTCTGCCGAGCAGAATAGCGGACATGGACGACGCAGCCGAGTGTGAGATCGATCGCCTTCGCAGCGAACCGGCCACGGAGCGTGGCGACTTGCCGCCCTCCGCACCGCCTCCGCACCTCCGACGCCGGCTCGTCACCGCGGACGGTGTCGACCTCGAGGCCGCGTACTTCGACCGCGCGGACCACGTGCACGCGCCACCCGCGCTCGTCCTCGCGCACGGCTTCACCGGCGCCCTCGACCGTCCCGCTCTGGCACGGGCCGCTCGGCTGCTCTCCCGGTACGCCTCGGTCGTCACGTTCTCCTTCCGGGGCCACGGGCGCTCCGGCGGCCGCTCCACCGTCGGCGACCTGGAGGTCCACGACCTCGCAGCGGCCGTCGCCTGGGCCCGCGAGCTCGGCCACGAGAGGGTGGCGACCGTGGGCTTCTCGATGGGCGGTTCGGTGGTGCTGCGCCACGGGGCTCTCGTGGGCGCCGACGAGCGCACGGGCGCGGACGCCGTCGTCGCCGTGAGCGCCCCCGCTCGCTGGTACTACCGCGGCACCCCCTCGATGCGACGGCTCCACTTCGCCATCCAGCACCCACTGGGCCGGCTCTTCTCACGATACGGACTAGGGACTCGCGTCCGCGCCGGCGACTGGAACCCCGTGCCGCTCCCGCCCGTCGCCGCGGCCCCGCTCGTCGCGCCGACCCCGCTGCTCCTCGTCCACGGCGACCGCGACCCCTACTTCCCGCTCGACCACCCCTGCTCCCTCGCGGAGGCCGCCTCCCCGGACCACACGGAACTGTGGATCGAACCGGACTTCGGCCACGCGGAGAACGCGGCGTCCGCCCCGCTCCTGCACCGCATCGGGGAGTGGACGACGCTGCACACAGCAGCGGGATCCCGGGCGGATGCGGCGGCCGCGTCGCGGAGGGGCCATGATGGGCGCCCGCGCACCGACGCGGCCCCGGGCAACCACACGGACTGAGACGGACTGAGAGGGACGACCATGCCGAGCGGCACGATCCGCTACTGGGCGGCGGCGAAGGCCGCCGCCGGCACCGCGGAGGAGCGGTACGAGGCGGCGACGCTGGCCGCCGCGCTCGACGGCGCCCGCGCCCACCGCAGCGACCGGCCGGAGTTCGCGCGGGTGCTGCTGCGCTGCTCGTTCCTGGTCGACGGGGAGCAGGTGGGCGCCCGCCCGCACGACAGCGTCGAGCTGCGCGAGGGCAGCACCGTAGAGGTCCTCCCGCCGTTCGCCGGAGGTGCCCGATGACCGGTCACCCGCATCCCGGACCGCTCCCGCCCGAGGGCGGGCCGCAGAGCGCGGTCACCGCGCCGCAGGCGCCGGACGCGACCCCCGACGCCGCGCCGCCGCAACCGCGTTCGGGCGGACGCCACGTCGCGACGCGTGCGCCGGGGGCGCCCGGCTCGCCGCTGATCGCGCCGGGCATCGCGTCGGCGCTGTGCACCGCCGGGCTCGCGGCGCTGCTCGCCGCGGGGGCGCAGCCGGGCCTGCCCGCGCTCGCCGTCGCCGTCGTGCTGCTCCAGGCCGTGACCGCGGCCGGCTGGTACCGGCTCAACGGGATGTGGCCGGCGCGGCAGGGGATCGCGCTCGTCTTCCTCTCCGCGCTCGTCGCGGACGGCGGGCTGCTCCTCGCCGGTGCCGAACGGGCACCGCTCGTCATCCTCGGGACGCTCGGCGTGTGGCTGCTCCTCGCGCTCGCCGCACGGCTGCGCGACCGGTCGGGGCCCGACGAACGCCTCTACGCGCTCACGGCCGACTGCACTGCGACCGTCGTCACCCTGCTCGCCTCCGGATACCTGCTCGCTCCGCGGGACACCGTCGTCGTCACGGTGATCGCCGTAGCGGGCACGGCGGTTGTGCGTGCCGTGGTGCCGGGGGTCGCCGGGATTCCGGTCGCCCTCCTCGCCGGTGCGGCCGCCGGCTGGGGCATCGGTGAGCTGACGGGGATGGGGGCGCCCGGTGCGGCGCTCGGGTTCGCGGTGGGGGTCGCCGCGCTCCTCGGGCTGCGGGTGGCGAGCTACGACTTCCCGTCGCGGTTCGTCCACATGACGGCGGGGGTGGCGCTGCCACTCGCCTGTGCTGCGCCCGTAGCGCACTTCCTCGGCTCCGTGCTCGGCTGAGCGCTCGGCCGACCGGGGAGCGTCGCGCGGTGTCATCAGCTCCCTGACCCGCGCGTCCGCCGGCTCGGTTACGCTCGCGGCAGCCGAGAGTATGGGGGAAGCAACCGCGATGCGCGCACTTCGCATAGTCCTCGTCGTCCTCGTGGTCCTGGCAGGACTCGCCGTCGGGGCCGACCGCCTGGCGGTGAACCTCGCCGAGGACGAGGCTGCCGACAAGGTCCAGGAGCAGATCGAGGGGCACAAGTCGGTCGAGGGCAACGTCGACACGTCCGTCTCCATCAACGGATTCCCCTTCCTCACGCAGCTCGCCTCCCGAGAGTTCGGCGACGTCGATTTCGAGCTCAAGGGGCTCACGACGGGGGCGGGCGACCGCAAGATCACCATCTCCAAGGTCGACGTCCACGGCGAACAGGTCCGCACCAACGGCGACTTCAGCGAGGTGACGGCGGACCGCGCCCGCGGCAAGGCACTCATCAAGTACGACGCCCTCTCCTCCGCCGCCGGCGAGGGCACAAGCGTCGCCTGGGCGGGCAAGGACGACCCAGAGAAGGTGAAGATCACCAAGAAGGTCCCGGTGGTCGGCTCCGTGACGGTGATCAGTTCGGCGACGATAAAGGACAAGCACACCGTCCGCCTCAACGCCGACGAGATAAAGGGCGAGGGCCCGCTCGGCATGGCCAAGGGCGTCCTCGACCGCCTCGTCCGCGACCGGATCGACGACGACTGGGACTTCGACGCCCTCCCCTCCGAACTCAAGCTGGAGGAGGCCCGCCCCACCGAGGAGGGCATCGTCGTGACCCTCAGCGGCAAGGACGTGAAGTTCACGGGGTAGGACGGTTGGTGGGCCGGGTCGGCTACTGCGTGAACTCTTCGTCGTCGGGGCAGAGTTGGTCGTGGCAGCGGGCTGGGTGAACTGCTTGCGCCGGGAGGAAGGTGGGCTTCTGTCCTCTGTGTGCATATTGCCGGATTCTGCGGAAGTTGCTTGGGATCGGCTTCCCGACCGATGAACGCGCAGGTCACGGAGGGTGCTCCCCGCGCGTGCGGGGGTGGTCCCCTGGCCATGGGCGTACCGCTCGCCCAGACCAGGTGCTCCCCGCGCGTGCGGGGGTGGTCCCCAGCCCCGGGGGGCAGCTTCGTCGCCGCGCTCGTGCTCCCCGCGCGTGCGGGGGTGGTCCCGCCGCCGCGGTCTGCCCCCGGCGCCGAGTGGAGTGCTCCCCGCGCGTGCGGGGGTGGTCCCCAGTACAGCTCTCGGTACTCCGCCAGCGCCATGTGCTCCCCGCGCGTGCGGGGGTGGTCCCACACCCACAACCCGCCCGTGGACCCCGTGGAGGTGCTCCCCGCGCGTGCGGGGATGACCCCGCCCAGCAAGCACCCGACGTGAGCCGACCCAAACGGCGCCCCCTCGTTATCTTCTATGCGGTCCTGCAAGAGGGCTGCTGGCTTCCGGGCCCGGCATGGCTGTTCCCCCCTGTCGAACCGATGACCTGGGGGGTGGTGCCACCGGGCCCGAGAGGCGCCGTTGGAGACGCTGATGAGAGGTCCGACTACCGCCCCGCCGAGCGCAACGCCCGGCACTACGCGGGCGGCAGGTCTGCATAACGTGGATGCGCGCACGACGCCAACGCCCGGGCCAGCACCGCACGATCCCGTTCGGGAGGACGGCTTGAACGACCGCGACGAGATAGGCGTCTTCCTGGGCCTGGATGTCGGCAAGACGGCTCACCTCGGCCACGGGCTCACCCCGGCCGGCAAGAAGGTCTTCGACAAGCAACTGCCCAACACCGAACCGAAGCTGCGGGCCGTCTTCGACAAGCTCCGCGACAAGTTCGGCACTGTCCTGGTAATCGTGGACCAGCCCGCCTCGATCGGCGCCCTCCCGCTCACCGTCGCCCGCGACGCGGGCTGCACGGTCGCCTATCTGCCGGGCCTGTCGATGCGGCGGATCGCCGACCTCTACCCCGGCGAGGCCAAGACCGACGCCCGCGACGCGGCCGTGATCGCGGACGCCGCCCGGACCATGCCCCACACCCTGCGCTCGCTGGAGGTCACCGACGAGATCACCGCCGAGCTGACCGTGCTGACCGGCTTCGACCAAGACCTCGCCGCCGAAGCCACCCGCACCAGCAACCGGATCCGCGGCCTGCTCACCCAGTTCCACCCCAGCCTCGAACGAGTCCTCGGCCCCCGGCCCGATCATCAGGCCGTGACCTGGCTGCTGGAACGCTACGGCTCCCCGGCAGCCCTGCGAAAGGCCGGACGCCGCAGACTTGTAGAGCTGATCCGGCCCAAGGCCCCACGCATGGCGACCCGGCTGATCGACGACGTCTTCGACGCACTGAACGAGCAGACCGTCGTGGTCCCGGGCACCGGCACCTTGGACATCGTGATCCCGTCGCTGGCCCGCTCGCTCGGCGCCGTTCACGACCAACGCCGCGCCACGGAAACACAGATCAGCGCCCTGCTGGAACAACACCCTCTTTCCAAGGTCCTGACCTCGCTACCGGGGGTCGCGGTCAGGACCGCCGCAACCCTGCTGGTCACCGTCGGCGACGGCACCAGCTTCCCCTCCGCCGCCCACCTCGCCTCCTACGCCGGCCTCGCCCCAACCACCAAGTCGTCCGGCACCTCGATCCACGGCGAACACGCACCCAGAGGCGGCAACCGCGTCCTGAAACGCGCCATGTTCCTCTCCGCGTTCGCCGCCCTGCACGATCCCGCCTCCCGCACCTACTACGACAAATGCCGGGCCCGAGGAAAAACCCACACCCAAGCGCTTCTCCGCCTGGCCCGACAACGCATCAACGTGCTCTTCGCGATGCTCCGCAACGGCACCTTCTACAAACCCCGAACGCCTCGCCTCACTTGACGAAAGACAAAGAGGCACCCCCCCACCGCGACGTCCCACTGCGCGAGACACCCCGTCCGGATACCAGGGCCAGGAGCCCCCGGACGCCCCACGCAGACCCCGGCATCGCACCCCGACAAGCACCCGAATCTCAAATCCCGGTCAAAAGATTCTCACCATCCGGATCGCCGGTGACACGGTCCCCGCTCCCTCCTTACGATCGGGGGCATGAAGCCACAGGCGGACCTCACCAAACGACGGGCGGTCGATCTCTGCCGCGTCGCCGCCATGCTCTGTTCCGCGGCCCGCTGATCGGCCGCAGCCGGCCGCGCGCGCAGCCCCTCGCAGTCCACGTCCGGGAGCGGGCGGGTCTGCGACCGGTGTGATGTCGTGCGGAAGCGGCGTCGATCCCGTACCCGGCGTGTCCGGGCGGTCCGTCGCACCCACGACCGTGCGGGCCCGTCCGGCTGCGCATCCCGTCGCCCGAGACGGCGGCGGGCTCCACCGCTCCATCCCGTCAAGCCCTCAGGAGACAGCATGAGCCGCAGCGAGGTCCTCGTAGACGCCGACTGGGTCGAGGCGCGCCTCGACGACCCGAAGACCGTCCTCGTCGAGGTGGACGAGGACACCTCCGCCTACGACAAGAACCACATCAAGAACGCCGTCCGGATCGACTGGAAGCAGGACCTCCAGGACCCGGTCCGCCGCGACTTCGTCGACCAGGCCGGCTTCGAGAAGCTCCTCTCCGCCAAGGGCATCGCCAACGACGACACCGTCGTCCTCTACGGCGGCAACAACAACTGGTTCGCGGCCTACGCCTACTGGTACTTCAAGCTCTACGGGCACGAGGACGTGAGGCTCCTCGACGGCGGCCGCAAGAAGTGGGAGCTCGACTCGCGCAACCTCGTCGCCGAGGTGCCCGAGCGCCCGGCCACCCAGTACAGGGCGCAGCCGCAGGACTCCTCGATCCGCGCCTTCCGCGACGAGGTCGTCGACGCCATCGGCAGCAAGAACCTGGTCGACGTCCGCTCGCCCGACGAGTTCAGCGGCAAGCTGCTCGCGCCGGCGCACCTGCCCCAGGAGCAGTCGCAGCGTCCGGGCCACGTGCCCTCGGCGCGGAACATCCCGTGGTCGAAGTCGGCCAACGACGACGGCACCTTCAAGTCCGACGAGGAGCTGAAGGAGCTCTACGAGGACGCAGGCGTCGACCTCGGCAAGGACACCATCGCGTACTGCAGGATCGGCGAGCGTTCCGCGCACACCTGGTTCGTCCTGCACGAGCTGCTCGGCCAGCCCAACGTCAAGAACTACGACGGCTCCTGGACCGAGTACGGCTCCCTCATCGGCGTCCCGGTCGCGGTCGGCACCGAGGACTGAGCAACCGGCGGCCCGCGCCCCGCGGGCCGCCGGACCCACCGCGGCCACGAAGAGAGAGGCTTCATCCCCATGTGCGGAGCACAGGCAGGCGGGCCCGACCCGTCCACCGCCAAGTTCGGAGAGACCACGATCCAGGGCAACGTGACCAAGGACGGCGAGCCCGTCACCGGTTACGTCCGACTCCTCGACGCCACAGGCGAGTTCACCGCCGAGGTACCCACCTCGGCCACGGGACAGTTCCGCTTCTACGCGGCCGAGGGCACCTGGACGGTGCGCGCGCTCGTCCCCGGCGGGACGGCGGAGCGCAAGGTCGTGGCCGAGCAGGGCGGCCTCGCCGACGTCGCCATCGCGGTCTGACGCGGCTGCGCCGAGGGCGGCGTCCCACGGGTTGGACGCCTGGGGCGCCGCCCTCGGCGTGCGACACCGCGCCCGCGTGCGGAACGGGGCGCGCGGTCGCGAACTGCCGTACCTGCAAGGGCTCGTGAGCGGCGCGCGCGGGGCCCGGCCGTAGGCTGGGGCGCATGGCTGAGACTCCCCCTCCCGCCGCCGGCGGCAAGAAGCTCGTGATCAAGGTGACGGCAGGCGCGGACGCCCCCGAGAGGTGCTCGCAGGCGTTCACGGTCGCCGGCGTCGCCGCGGCGAGCGGGATCGAGGTCTCGCTGTGGCTGACGGGCGAGTCGTCGTGGTTCGCGCTCCCGGGCCGGGCGGCCGAGTTCGAACTCCCGCACGCGGCACCGCTCCCCGACCTCATCGCCGGTATCCAGGCGGGCGGCCGGATCACCCTGTGCACCCAGTGCGCAGCCCGCCGCGGCATCGTGGAAGCGGACGTGCTCGACGGCGTCCGGATCGCAGGCGCCCAGGTCTTCGTCGCCGAGGCGACGGCCGACGGGGCACAGGCGCTCGTCTACTGATCCGTACGCGACGGGTCCAGCTCGCGGCGGTGCCCCGCCTGCCGGGGCTCACAGAGCCGAGCCGAAAGGCCGCTACTAGACTGCGGACGTCCGCCCACGTCCGTGGAACAACTGCACCGCCCAAGGGAGAGCCACCGTGCTTGAGGCATTCTTCACCGCTCTGATGGTCCTGGTCTGCGTCGGGACCGTCGCCTTCGCCGGCCTCACCCTCAAGAAGCTCTTCCAGGGCCAGCGCTGAGAAGGCGCTCGCAGCCGCCCCTGCCGCTCCCACAGAACGACTGAGTTCCCATGATCGAGATCCCGTCCGACCTCCACCCGGACCTCGTCCCGCTCGCCTTCCTCCTCGGCGACTGGACAGGCGCCGGCGTCGCCGAGTTCCCCGGCGCGGAGAAGTGCAACTTCGGCCAGGAGGCCAGCTTCCGCCACGACGGACGCGACTTCCTCGAGTACACCTCGCACAGCTGGGTGCTGGACGACGAGGGCGAGAAGGTACGTCCGCTGGAGACCGAGACCGGCTACTGGCGGATCGACTCCGAGCGCCAGGTCGAGGTCGTGATGATCCGCGACCAGGGCGTCGCCGAGGTCTGGTACGGCGAGCTCGCCGACCAGAAGCCGCAGGTCGACCTCGCCACCGACGCCATCGCGCGGACCGCCTCCGCGGACGAGTACAGCGGGGGCAAGCGCCTCTACGGCTACGTCAAGGGCGAGCTTCTCTGGGTGGGCGAGAAGTCCACCCCGCAGGTGCCGCTCCGCCCGTACATGTCGGCCCAGCTCAAGAAGACCGTCGACCCGAGCCAGTGGGCGAAGGACCTCGGGGACCTGCCGGACGACGGGATCGCCTTCTTCAAGTGACCCCGGGGCCGCTCGCGGCGTCCGGGAGGTCCTGCCGCGCACCGAACCCTCTTACACTTGCAGCGTGGCAACCACCGACTGGCAGAGCGATCTCCGAGCGCGCGGGTACCGGCTCACCCCGCAGCGCCAGCTCGTGTTGGAGGCCGTGGACAAGCTGGAGCACTCCACACCCGACGACATCCTCTCCGAGGTCCGCCGCACCGCCGGCGGCGTCAACATCTCCACGGTCTACCGCACGCTGGACCTGCTGGAGGAGCTCGGCCTCGTCTCCCATGCGCACCTGGGCCACGGCGCCCCGACCTACCACCTCGCCGACCGCCACCACCACATGCACCTGGTCTGCCGGGACTGCACCGAGGTGATCGAAGCGGACCTCGCGGTGGCCGAGCCGTTCACGGCGACGCTGCGCGAGACCTTCGGCTTCGAGACGGACATACGGCACTTCGCGATCTTCGGCCGGTGCGCGGAGTGCGCACGCAAGGCCGCGGAGGAGTCGTCCGACGGTACGGGCCCGGCGGCAACGTCGCAGGTCCCGACGGGAGAAGGGGCCGATCGTCACTCGAAGACGGCCGGCCGCTCGTCGTAGGGTTGTCGTATGGCCTTCAACAGTCCGAGTCCGCTGCTCTCGCTGCCAGGCGCCGTCGCAGCCGAGGGCCCCGACGAGGGTGTCGCCGCGCACTACGGCGACCTCTTCAAGGAGCAGCGTGCGCTCGCCGACGGCACCGGGTTCGTCGACCTCTCGCACCGCGGCGTGATCACCGTCTCAGGCGAGGACCGCCTCTCCTGGCTGCACCTGCTCCTCACCCAGCACGTGAGCGACCTGCCGAGCGGCCGCGCCACCGAGGCGCTGGTCCTCTCCGCGCACGGCCACATCGAGCACGCGCTGTCGCTCGTGGACGACGGCTCGACCGTCTGGATCCACACCGAGCCCGGGGCGCAGGAGAGCCTGCTGGCGTACCTGGAGAGCATGCGGTTCTTCTACCGCGTCGAAATCGCCGACCGCACCGAGGAGTTCGCGGTCGTCCAGCTCCCCGCCGGCTCGATCGCCGAGCCGCCGGAGGGCGCCACGGTGCGCGAGACGGCGTACGGGCGCGACCTCTTCCTGCCCCGCGCCGAGCTGCGCTCCTTCGCGGAGGCGTACGGGCCGCCGGCGGGTGTGCTCGCGCACGAAGCGCTGCGCGTCGAGGCCTACCGGCCGCGGATCGGGATGGAGACCGACCACCGCACGATCCCGCACGAGGTGGGGCTCATCGGCTCTGCCGTCCACCTCGACAAGGGGTGCTACCGCGGCCAGGAGACGGTGGCGCGGGTGCAGAACCTCGGGAAGCCGCCCCGGCGGCTGGTCTTCCTCCACCTCGACGGGAGCGAGGTCTCCGTGCCTGTGCACGGGGACGCGGTGCGCCTCGCCGAGGAGGGCGAAGAGGGGCGCAAGCTCGGCTTCGTCACCACCTCCGCGCGCCACCACGAGCTGGGTCCGATCGCGCTCGCGCTGATCAAGCGGAACGTTCCGGTGGACGCCCGCCTCATCGCGGGGCCCGAGGCGACGGCGGCGGCCCAGGAGGTCGTCGTAGCACCCTGAGTCGGTTGCGGCGCGTACGGTTCCGATGCGTACGCGCCGTTCTCATACGTCGAGCAGGACGGTGAACGGTCCGTCGTTGGTGAGCGAGACGCGCATGTCGGCGCCGAACCTGCCGGTGTGCACCTCGGCGCCCAACGCGCGCAGCGCGTCGGCGACTTCGTCGACGAGCGGCTCCGCGACGTGGCCCGGTGCCGCGGCGCTCCAGGTGGGGCGGCGGCCCTTGCGGGCGTCACCGTAGAGAGTGAACTGGCTGACGACGAGGAGCGGCGCTCCCGTGTCGGAACAGGACTTCTCATCGTGAAGAATGCGAACCGTCCATAGCTTCCTGGCCAGTTGGGCAGCTTTGGCCGAAGTGTCCTCATGTGTGACGCCGACGAGGACGCACAGGCCCTCACCGGCGAACTCTCCCACCGTCGCGCCGTCCGCGACGACGCTCGCGCCGTCGACCCGCTGTACCACCGCTCGCATTCGGCCATCATGCAACGCACTCCGGGGGCGCGGGGGCACGGGGGGCGCGCTGCCGCCGTATGGGTGCCGCAGCCTGCGGCGGGCAGTGATGGAGTGGCACGATGCGGTGACGCGGCGCGAACGGCTGCTGCCGCGCAAGGGGATGAGGGGACACCAGCCCATGAGCACAACCGGAGCCGGCAGGACGCCCAGCGGTGTACCGACGGCCCGCACCGGCACGATTCCCGGCGACACCCGCGCGAGCGGACCCGTCAGCGCCGGCTCGGTCGCACCAGGCGCGAGCGGCCCGGGCAGCACACCTTCCGAGGACGCCCCCGACGTGCGCTTGCTGCGCCTGCCCGAAGTGCGCCGGCTGCGCCGCGCGGCGCAGCAGGACGAGGCGGACCTCAGCTACCTCCGCCGCCTCCTCCAGGGCCGGATCGACATCCTCGCCGCCGAGTTGGCCCGCCGCAGCGAGCCCGGCTCCTGCCTGCTCGACCAGCTCCCGCAGATCCTCACCGACACCCCCTCCGCCCACCGCACCTCGGCGCGTCACGTGACGCTGCGCGCACCACGCGGCGCGGAGTACCGCAAGCTCGCCGAAGAGATGCTCTCCGAGGTGGAGTTGAGCGACCTCGCGGCCCGTACGGACGGGGAGCTCCGGGAGGCGATGGAGCGTCTGGTCCAGCGGGAGCAGCGGGTCTCGCAGCGCAGGCAGTCGCTCCAGCGGACGGCCGACGGGTGCAGCAGGGAGATCGCGCGCCGTTATCGCGAGGGCGAGGCGCAGGTGGACGACCTGCTCTCCTGAGGCCGCGCACCTCGCCGTTCGGCGACGGGTTCAGGATGGTGGGGTAGCCGAACCGTCGAAGGGTGCGCCGATGTCCACTTCCCCGTCCTCCGTTCTCCTCGCCGAGGTCGTCCGCTCCGACTTGGTCGAGGGGCGGCACCGGGGCTCGGCCGTGGTGCTCGGTGCCGACGGGAGCGTGGAGCGGGAGTGGGGCGATCCGGGGGCGCCCGTCTTCCCGCGGTCGGCGAACAAGCCGTTCCAGGCCGCCGGGATGCTCAGCGCCGGCCTGCGGTTGGAGGGCAGGCGGCTGGCTCTGGGGGCAGCGAGCCACTCGGGCGAGCCGTTCCATCTGGAGCTGGTGGAGCGGATGTTGGCCGAGTACGGGCTCGCGGAGGAGCAGCTCGGCTGTCCTCCCGACCTCCCGCTCGACGCGGAGGAGGCGGAGCGCTTCCTCGCCGCGGGGCGGACACGCTCGAGGATCGCCATGAACTGCTCGGGCAAGCACACCGCGATGCTCGCCGTCTGCGCCGAACGCGGCTGGCCGACGGAGGGGTACCTAGCCCCCGACCACCCCCTCCAGCGGGGCATCCGCGCGACTCTGGAGTCCGCCGCCCAGGAGCCCGTCGCGCACACCGGCGTCGACGGCTGCGGCGCCCCGCTCCTCGCCGTCTCCCTCACCGGCCTCGCCCGCGCCTTCCGCACTCTGGCGACGGCCGACGCGGGCACCCCCGAGGGGCGGGTGGCCGACGCGATGCGGGCGCACCCCGAGTACGTCGCGGGCACCCGGCGGCACGACACCTGGCTGATGCGCGAACTCCCGGGCGCCGTCAGCAAGATGGGCGCCGAGGGAGTGCAGGGCTTCGCGCTCCCCGACGGCCGCGCGCTCGCGTTCAAGGTGGACGACGGCGCCGCGCGCGCCCTCGGCCCCGTGCTCGCCTCGCTGCTGCGGGGCGCGGGGGTCTCGGGCGAGGTGCTGGAGCAGGTGGAGCGCCAGCCGGTGCTCGGCGGCGGCGGGACGGTGGGCGAGGTGCGGGCCGTGGTGTGAGGGCGCGCGCGGAAAAGGAGGTGCGGGGGTGGTGGGGCGTCCCTAGGGTGACGCCATGCCGACGAGAACCGCCTCCGCCGTCGCCCATGCCCCTGACCCGGTCGTCCGCACGGTCGCCGAGGAGGAGTTCGCCGAGTGGCTGCGGGGCACGAAGCTGGGGTTCCACCGGCTGCCCGAGGTGTCGTCCGAAGAGCTCGCCGCGCGCCTCCCGCACGTCGAACTCGACCGCACCTGGGGCGCGTTCGAGGGCGCTCGCGCCGTCGGCGCGCTGCGGACGATGCCGCGGCGGCTGACGGTCCCCGGCGGCGGCGAGCTCCCCGCGGACGCGGTCACGCAGGTCTCCGTCCTGCCGACGCACCGCAGGCGCGGCCTGCTCTCGCGGATGGTCGCGGAGAGCCTCGCCGCCGCCCGCGAGCGCGGTGACGCCTGCTCGATCCTCGTCGCCGCCGAGTACCCGATCTACGGCAGGTTCGGCTTCGGGCCCGCCACCGCCTCGACCGAGTTCGAGGTGGAGATCGCCCGCTCGGGCCTCGACCCGCGGTACGGCGGCCCGGAGGACGGCGCGCGGGTGGAACTCGTCGACGCGCAGGAGGCGTACACGCTCCTCCCCGAGGTCTTCGACCGCTTCCGCTTGTTGCCGGAGCGCCAGGGCGCCATCGACCGCCCCGACCACCGCTGGCAGACGCAGCTCGCCCTCGCCCGCTTCCCCGGCACGGAGCGCACGCCCACACTCCACGCCGTCCACCGCGACGCGTCGGGCACCCCGCAGGGCGCCGTCGCGTACACCGTGGACGAGCACTGGGAGGCGAAGCTGCCCTGCCAGACGGCGCGGGTCCACGACCTCTTCGCGGTGACGCCCGAGGCCGAGCGGGCGCTGTGGCGGCACGTCCTCTCGCTCGACTGGGTCGCGCAGGTCCGCTCCGGCACGCGCGCCCCCGACGACGTCCTGCCGCTCCTCCTCCCCAACCCGCGCGCCGCGAAGACGCTGGTGCACGCCGACTTCCTGTGGCTGCGCCCGCTCGACGTACCGCGGATGCTCGGCGCGCGGCGCTACGCGGCGCCCGGCTCGCTCGTCCTCGACGTACGGGACGCCGCAGGGCTCGCCGGCGGCAGGTTCCGACTCGACGCGGGCGCGGAGGGCGCCGTGTGCACACCCACCCGCGAGGAGGCGGAACTCTCGCTCGACGTCGGGGAGTTGGGCGCGCTCTACCTCGGCGGCGAGTCCGCGGTGCGGCTCGCCTCGGTGGGCCGGGTCGGGGAGGAGCGTGCCGGTGCGGCCCTCGCCGCCGATGCGCTCTTCCGGACCTCCCGGCAGCCGTGGTGTCCCGACCTGTTCTGACACCTCGGGGGTCGCCCCACAGGACCCGTTCGGTCGGACGGCTGTACGGCGCGCCGGCACCGGGCAATAGTTGTAGCGGCCACGTCCCGGCTGCGAAGGACCTCTATGCGCGATCTCCTCGACACGGCGAAGTGTGTGCTGCTCGTCCTCGAAGGCCCCGTCTGCCGACTCTTCTCCCCCACGGCACGGCGCGAGTTGGCCACCGCCCTCGACGACCTCGTCCGCGCGGCAGGCCACCCGCCGCTCGCCCGCGAAGACCCCTACGAGACGCTGCGCGCCGCGCTCGCGGAGCCGACGCTGCGACGCGACGGCACGGCGGACCAGGTCGCGGCGGCCGTCGAGCGCGCAGAGCACGCCGCCGCGCCGCTCGCCTTTCCCGCGCCGTACAGCGACACGCTGCTGCACACCCTCGTCGCCACGGGACGCCGGCCGGCCGTCGTCACGGACGTCGGCGAGGAGGCGGCGGCCCGCTACCTCGACGGGCGGCGCCTAGGCCACCTCCTCGCCGGGCACCTCCACGGACGCCGGGGCACGGGACCGCTGATGCCCCATCCCGGATGCGTCGCACGCGCGTTGGAGGCCGCGGGTGTGCACGCGGCGGACGCGCTGCTCGTCGGCGGGACGCCGAAGGCGCTGGAGGCGGCCGAGGCCGCAGGCGTCCCCTTCCTCGGCTGCGCCAGGGGCGACGAGGAGCGGGAGGCGCTCACCGCGGCGGGGGCCGAGAGGAGCGCGGCGTCCCTGCGCGAAGTGGTGCAGGCGATCGATCCAGGAGCGCACGTCTGAAGCTCCCACGGATGTTCCGTTGGTGTGCGGGCAGGCGCACGGCACGCCTCCGCGACGGGGGCGCGGTGGCGCGTACGCTCCGGGCGCCGGCGCGTACGTAAGCTGACCGTCGGCGCACGGCGGCGGTGCCGTGCGCCGAGCCACCGAGGAACGGCGCGTGACCGCGTCACAAGGGAGGACGACCGCCTTGACCGACGCCCCGACCCCCGAGAGCAACGAGCCCGCGCACGACCCCGAGGTGCTCGAACTCGCCCAGCGCGTCTTCGACCTGGCGCGGAAGGGCGACTCGGCGACCCTCGCCGCCTACGTCGACGCGGGCGTCCCCGTCAACCTCACCAACGACCGCGGCGACTCCGTCCTCATGCTCGCCGCCTACCACGGCCACGCGGAGGCCGTGAGCGCCCTCCTCCAGCGCGGAGCCGACCCCGACCGCGCCAACGACCGCGGGCAGACGCCTCTCGCCGGCGCCGTGTTCAAGGGCGAGGAGGAGGTCGTACGCGTCCTCCTCGATGCCGGGGCCGATCCGGAGGAGGGACAGCCCTCGGCCGTCGAGACAGCGCGGATGTTCGACAAGTTGGAGCTGCTCGACCGGAGTTGAGGGGGCTCGGCGCCGGGTTCGAGAGCCTCCTCCGCAACGCCCGCCACATGCCGGCGAGTGTCCCGGGTCCCCGCACGGCAGCCGCCCGTCCGAACTCCTCGGCCGCCGCGTGGAGTTCGCCACGCGGCGGCACCGGTCCGCGGTACGACACGGGGCTAGCTGAGCCGCGGGCCGCCGGCCGCCGTCGGCGAACCGCCGGCACCCACCACCGTCGGCGAACCGCCGACGACATCGGCCACCACACACGCCACGTTGTCGGGGCCGCCCGCGGCGTCCGCGAGCCGCATCAGCTCGGCCACCGCCTCCGACGGCTCGGTGTGCGAGGTGAGGGCCGTGCGCACGCGCCACGGTGGGACGGCCGCACCGAGGCCTTTCGAGCAGAGCAGGAACCGGTCGCCCGCGCGCGTTTCGTGGAGGCCGAACTCCGCGTCGTACGAGGACGCGTCGGCTCCGGTCGTCAACGCCCTGAGCAGCAGCGTGCGCTGCGGGTGGGACTCCGCCTCCTCCGGCGTCAGCTCGCCCGCGCCGACCAGCGCGGCGACGTGCGTGTGGTCCTCGGTGAGCCTGCTGAACCTGTCGCCGCGCAGCAGGTAGGCGCGTGTGTCGCCGATGTGGGCCAGTGCCAGGCGGTCCCCGGCGAGGAGCAGCGCGGTGAGCGTCGTCCCTGCGTCTGCCGTGTCGGCTGCGCCGTCGGACGTGGCGCGGGCGGCGGCCGAGGCACGGTCGAGCAGCAGGCGCAGCGTCGCCAGCGCGCCCTCGGGCGCCGCGGGCGCCTCGCCGGAGGCGAGCGCGTCGACGGCGGCGCTGCTCGCCTCCCGGCCGAGCGGCCCGAAACCGTCGGCTACGGCGAGGAGTCGGGCGTCGGCGTACGCGACGTCCTGGTTGCCCGGGCGTTCGCGGCCGGTCGCGGATGCGGCGGCGTAGCGCAGGGTGAGCGGGGTTTCCCTCTCCCGGAATGCGGTCATCGGCTCTGCCCTTCGTGTCAGTTCGTCGACGAGGAGAGAGGCGAGGTCCCGCCAGGCTGCGTGCGCCGCCTCGCGCTCCGACCGGAACGCACGGACGGCGCCCGCCTGTTCGGCCGGAGGCAGGTCGCGCAGCTCCGTGATCCGGGCCAGCGGCATCCCGAGCCGGCGCAGCCAGGCGACGAGCCGCGCCTCGGCCAACTGGCTCTCGGCGTAGTAGCGGTAGCCGGTGGCCGGGTCGACGTGGGCGGGGCGTAGCAGCCCGGTGCCGTCGTAGAGGCGGAGCGCCTTCTGCGAGAGGCCCGCGGCGCGGGCGAAGGTACCGATCGTGAGCAGTCGCACGCTTTTCCCCTCCTCGTTCCCGGGCTTCGGGCCCGGGGACGCACACGCTGCGGGCTGCCCCAGGGGAAGAGTCAACGGTTCAGGGCTTGCGGGCGACGGCGCCGTAGAAGGAGACCTCCGCGTCGTTCAGCTCCGGCCGCTCCTCCGGTCGCCACCGGTGCACCAACTGCACTCCGGGGTCGAGGAGTTCGAGGCCGTCGAAGAACCTCGCGAACTCCTCCCTGGTACGCCCCTGTATGTGGTTGCCGCCCCGCCGGTACAGCTCCTCGATGCGGCGGCCCTCCTCCGGCGCGAGGTCGTTGGTGGCGTGCGAGAGCACGAGGCAGCTCCCGGCCGGGAGGCGCTCCACCATCGTGCCGACGAGGTCGTGCGGGTCGAGTTCGTCGGGGAAGAAGTGGAGCAGGGCGACGAGTGAGAGGGCGACGGGTTGCGTCAGGTCGAGGACGGCGCGGACGCGTTCGTCGTAGAGGAGGTCGTCCGTGCGTACGTCCGACTCGACGTAGGCGGTGCGGCCCTCCGCTGTGCCGTGCATCAGCACGTCGACGTACTCGAGGACCATCGGGTCGTTGTCGGCGTAGACGACACGGCACTCCGGCGCGACCTGCTGTACCACCTGGTGGAGGTTGGGCTCCGTGGGGATGCCGCTGCCGAGGTCGAGGAACTGGCGGATGCCGTGCTCGGCTGCGAGGGCGCGGACCGCCCGCTGCATGAAGGCGCGGTTCTGCCGCGCCCCGGTGCGGGCGAACGGAACGGCCCTGAGCACCTCTTCGGCCGCCTCCCTGTCGACGCCGAACCAGTCCTTGCCGCCGAGGTAGTAGTCGTACATCCGCGCCGGGTGCGGGCGGGTGGAGTCGATCTCCTGTCGCGTCTCGGTCATATCCGCTCTCTCGTGGGCGACGTGGGCCTGCGCGGGGCCGGCCGGGTCCCGCGGAGCAACTCTCCCCGATCCTGGGGTCGTTGACGACGGTTTCCCGCACCTTCCCGACGCAGGCCTGCCCCGCGCTCAGCCGGCGGCCGCCTCCTCCAACTGCGCGATGTCGAGCCTGCACATGCCGAGCATCGCCTGCATCGCACGCTCGACCCGCTGCTGGTCGGCGTCGCGCAGCAGCTCCTTGAGCACGCGGGGCACGATCTGCCAGGAGAGCCCGTACCGGTCCTTGAGCCAGCCGCACTCCACCTCCTCGCCGCCCTCGGTGAGCGACGCCCAGAGCCTGTCGATCTCCTCCTGGGTGTCGCACTCGACGGAGAGCGACACCGACTCGTTGAAGCGGAACGGGACCTTCCCTCCATTGAGCGCGATGAACTGCCGTCCCTCCAGCTCGAAGACGATCGTCATCACAGAACCCGTTTCCCCCGGCCCCGCCTCGGGATAGCGCTGCACCTCCAGTGTGCGCGCGCCGGGGAAGAGCGAAGTGTAGAACTCCACGGCCTCCTCCGCGTCGCCCTCGAACCACAGGCAGGTCTTGATCTTCTGGTCCTCGTCGTTCCTGCTGCTCCCGGCCACTCGTCTCTCCTTCACGGTTTCGGTGCAAGCGCCGGCCCGGCGCCGGCCTCACCCTCTACCGACTGCCGAGGGGGCCGTGGGTCATCGCCCTATGCCCCGCGCGTTCCACCGCAACAGGCGCTGACGACGGGCGCCCGGCACACGCCGGGGCGCGCGGCAGGCGCCCACGCACTCGACACCGCCGTCCGGCCGCGTCGAGGCCGGCTGCCCCCATCCGGCCGCCGCCGCCCGCGAGTTCGACGCGTACCCGGAGCCGCACGGCAGCCGACAGCACCGCGGCTGGTGGCCCGCCGGCGTCGACGCTCCGTGCACGCAAGGGCGAGCGCGAGGGAGCGCCCCGCGTCTTCCGCCTCACGGGCCACGGGAGGGCGATCGCGGCGCCCCCTCCGCACCCCGACGCCCGCCGGGACGCCCTCCCGACGCAGCCCACCCCCGCTCGCCCACGACGGAGAGCCACAGCAGCCTCCACCCCGGGGCACCCGCTACAGTCCCGTCCATGAGCGACCGACCCGTATCCCCCCTCGGCACGTTCGACTCCGTCCAACGCGCCCTCGACGCGACCGAGATGCTCGCCGCGCCCACCGCGGACGCGCTGAAGAACTGGACCGCGTCCGACAGCGCCGAAGCGGCCCTCTTCGTCGACACCGACCCGGAGAAGGCGGACACGGCCGTCTTCTGCGAGACCTACGGCGTACCGCTGGAGGCGTCCGCGAACTGCGTCATCGTCGCCGCCAAGCGCGGCGGCGAGACCACCCTCGCGGCATGCGTCGCGCTCGCCCACACCCGCATCGACGTCAACCGCGCCGTCCGCAAGCACCTCGGCGCGCGCAAGGCGTCGTTCGCGCCGACGGAGACGGCCGTCGAGGAGACGGGGATGGAGTACGGCGGCGTCACACCGCTCGGACTGCCGCCGGAATGGCCGCTGTTGATCGACGAGGAGGCGGCGCGTGCCCCGTACGTACTCGTCGGCAGCGGCCGCCGCCGGGGCAAGCTGATCCTCCCCGGCGGCGCACTCGTCCGGCTCCCCGGCGCGGAAGCGGTGCCCGGGCTCGCGGGCTGACGCGGCACCTCGCCCTCCTGCGACCGGGGCAACCGCGCTCCGACGCCGGGGAGTTCGGCGCACGAGCGGCGGCCCTGATCACACCCCCGTGCTCCCGTCGATCCGCTCCCTGAGCAGGTCGGCGTGGCCGCAGTGCCGTGCGTACTCGGCCGTCATGTGCGCGTAGATCCACCGCAGGCTCACCTGCGCCGCACCGAACGGGACCGTCTCGTCCAGCGCTCTTCCGGCGCAGTTGGCGCGCGCCCAGGCGATCTCGCCCTCCCAGATCGCGAGGGCGTCCTCGCGGGTGACCCGCTCGGAGAGCGTGAAGCCGCCGTCCGGCGCGGACGGGTCGGCGTCGGGCTCGTAGATCGGCGGTACCTGCTCGCCTGCCCATACCCGGCGGAACCAGTTGCGTTCGACCTCCGAGAGGTGCTGGACGAGGCCGAGGAGTGTGAGCGCGGAGGGGGCGGCCGAGGCGGTGCGCAGGTGCGTCTCGCTCAGTTCCGCGCACTTCAGCGCGAGCGTGGCGCGGTAGAAGTCCAGCCATCCTTCCAAGGTCGTACGCTCGTCGGCGGCGAGCGGCGGCATGGGGCGATCGGGCGGCGTCATGGAAACATCGTGCCAGGCGGGTACGACAGGCCCCCGGTTCAGGCGTCGCGCACCGCGAAGAGTGCGACCGTCTCGTACCCCATCGCCAAGCGCCCGCCCCAGGCGTCGATCGCCTCCGCCATCCCCGACAGCAGCGCCTCGCGCTCGTCCGGCTGCAACCGAAGGACGTCGCCGTGGGTGAGCACCTGCTCCAGCCACTCGTCGCGCGTGTACGGACGCTCCCACGCGACGCGCCGCTCCTCCGGAGCCCCGAACCCGCCCGCCTCGCGCAGGACTTCGACCGCCCGCGCGAAGAGCCGCGAGTAGCCGCCGAGGCTCTCCGGCGACCAGGGGTTGAACGGCGCCTCCGGCACGGCGCGGCGGTAGACCTTGGCGAAGGTTTCCGCCACCTCGGTCGAGGGGTTGAACGTGTTCCACACCGGCGCCAGCAACCCGCCGGGCACCAGCACCCTGGCGGCCTTGGCCGCGCCGACGGCGGCGTCCACCCAGTGCCAGGACTGCCCCGAGACGACGGCGTCGAAGGTGCGCCCCTCCGGCTCCCACTCCTCGAAGGCGGCCACCTCGACGTCGAGCCCCGCACGGCGCGCGAACTCGGCCATCCGCGCGTCGACTTCGACACCCAGCACCCGGCAGCCCACCGCCCGTAGCTGCTGCCCGAGGATGCCGGTACCCGTGCCGACATCGAGCACCGCCCTGCCCGGGCTCGCGGCGACGACCGCCGCCACGAGCGCGTCCGGGTACCGGGGCCGTGCACGGTCGTACCGCGCGGCGTCCTCGCCGAAGGACTCCGCCATGGGGTGGCTGCGGTGGGGTTCGGGTGCGTCGGTGGGAGGCATCCCGTCACTTTCGCCAAGCGGCGGAGGGGTTTCAAGCGCTTGCATCCAGCCGTTGTTCGCCGCCTGAAACGGCTCGCCCGTAGGCGACCGCGTCCCCATGGCCTGCGGCGTCCCGGGCGGGCTCGTACGTGGAGGACGGAAGGTTCGTCTCCGGAGACTTGTGCCGACAGAACGCTTGGAAGTGCCCACAAGATTACTCTTCTGCCATCATGTAGCCATGACTGAGATCGCCATCAGCAAGGCCCGTTCCGAACTCGGCGACCTGGTGCGTCGCGCCGCCCACAGTCGGGAGACCATCGCCCTCACCGATCATGGCCATGTGGCCGCGCTGCTCGTCTCGCCCCAGGTCATAGAGGACCTCGAAGACGCCCTGGCCCTCTCCGAGCGTGAGCGGCGCAAGGCGGAGGGCACTCTGGAGGAGGGCATGTCGCACCAGGAGGTCGGTCGCCTGCTGGGACTTCGTCCGTGACCTACAGCATCGTCTGGGAGCCGGAGGCCACCAACGCCGCCGTGCGCTTCCTGAAGGACGACCCCCGGGGTCTGACCGCTCTGTACGAGGCCGTCGACCTTCTGGCCGAAAACCCCCGTCCCGCCAACTCCACACCGCACGGCGGCACTTATCGACGCCTCCGGGTCGGCGACTACCGGGTGCTCTACCTCGTCGACGACGACGTGATCCGCATTCTCGTCACCCATCTCGGCCGCGCCGCCCGTTGAGCCCGCGACGTACGAGTGGTCAATGCATCCACCCTCGCCGCGACGCGACAGCGACGCGCTCGTAGACCCACGCTCCCCGGGCCAGGCTGAAGGGGAGTACCGGGTGCCGAACACTTATCGTGACGCCGCCACGGAGTGGACACCGGCAGAATTTGAGGCGCCCGCTCCGCGTCGGCAGGCGGTCCAGCGCGTGGCCGAAGCGCGCGTCGGCCAGCTCGTAGCAGGTGCGGCGGCCGTCGGGCACCGCGACGACAATCCCGATCTCGTACGGGCACGCCAGATGGTGCGGCAGCCGGGTACAGGAGACAGGAGACCCTGGAATCAGCACTTCGTGGACGCCTGGTTCGCTCTCCTCGAGAAGTCACTGCCTTGACCTTCGCCTGGGTCGAAGGTTCGGTGAGGTAAGCACGATACGGCTCTCGCGGCCGCCCTTCCCAAGGAGCACGCACGTGTCCCGCTCATCCGGCCTCGTCGCGGGCATGGAACGCCACCAGGTCGCCGTCTACGTGGGGGCGCTCGCCGCCGGGGGCCTGGTGGGCCGGGCCGCCCCCGCCGCGGGACCGGGCCTGGAGTACGCCATCAATCCCGTACTCGCCGCCCTGTTGTACGTCACGTTTCTCCAGGTGCCCGCTGCGGAACTGCTCCGCTCGCTGAAGGCGGGCCGGTTCCTGGCCGCCGCGCTGGTGGTGAACTTCGTCGTGGTGCCGCTGGTGGTCACGGCGATGTTCGCCTTCCTGCCCGAGGACCAGGCGGTGCGGCTGGGCGTGCTGCTGGTGCTGCTGGCTCCCTGTGTGGACTACGTGATCGTCTTCTCGGGGCTGGCGGGGGGCAGCAGCCAGCGGCTGCTGGCGGCCACTCCGCTGCTGCTGCTCGCGCAGATGGTGCTGCTGCCCGGCTTCCTCTTCCTGCTCATGGGTGCGGACCTGGCCGACGTGGTCGAGGCCGGGCCGTTCGTCGAAGCCTTCGCCGTGCTGATCGTCGTCCCGCTGACGCTGGCGTGGTGCACCCAGGCATGGGCGGCCCGCCGCCCGGCCGGACAGAAGACGGCCGATGCGATGGGCACGGCCATGGTGCCGCTGATGGCCGCGACCCTGCTGACGGTGGTCGCCTCCCAGGTCCCCGAGCTGGGCGACAGCCTGGCCGACGTGGTCCGCGTCGTGCCGTTCTACCTCCTCTTCCTCGTGGTGATGGCCTTCGCCGGGGTCGGCATCGCCCGCCTGTTCCGTCTCGACGTGCCGGCCGGACGGGCGCTCGTCTTCACCGGAGCGACCCGCAACTCCCTCGTCGTGCTGCCGCTCGCCCTGGCCCTGCCGGACCGGCTGGCGATCGCCGCGGTCGTCGTGGTCACCCAGACCCTGGTCGAGGTGGTCGGCATGGTCGTCTACGTGCGGGCGGTGCCCCGGCTCCTGCCCGCCCGCTGACCGGCACCGCGGCGCAGGGCGGGCTGCTCACCCGGCTCGTGCTCAAGTCGGCCGCGCGCCGCTGGAGTTCACCGACGAGCGTGTCCCGTCCCGTGCGTGACTGACCGCGCTCGTTGGCCGATCCGAGCACGGAAGGTGGCCACACCCCAGTGCGCCCGGTCGCGGCGGTGCTCAAGCGCAGCAGTCGCATCCGGGGCGACAGCCGCAGGCGTCCGCGTCCTTGCCGTCAGAAGGGATGGCCGCGGCGGCCGGAGGCGCGCAGCAGCCCTTGCCCTGCCAGGCATCGCGGCCCTCCTTGACGGCGATGGCAGCGATAACGAGGGCAGCGAGGGGATCGGCCCAGGACCAGCCGAGGGTGGCGTTGAGGACCAGACCGAGCAGGAGGACGGCGGACAGGTACGTGCACAGGAGCGTTTGCTTGGAGTCGGCGACCGCGGTGGCGGAACCGAGTTCACGCCCGGCGCGGCGCTCGGCGGCGGACAGGAACGGCATGATCGCCAGCGACAGGGCGGCGATGACGATGCCGGAAAACGACCGCTCCGCCTCCCCGGCCCCGACGAGCGAGCGGACGGCGCTGAAGGCGACATAGGTGGCCAGAGCGAAGAAGGAGACGGCGATGATCCGCAGGGCCCGATGCTCGCGCGCCTCGCGAACAGCAGGGTCGGAGGCGGAGAACTGCCAGGCGACGGCCGCGGCTGAGGAGACCTCGATGACCGAGTCGAGACCGAAGCCGATCAGAGCGGTGGAGGAGGCGAGGCTGCCGGCGGTGACGGCGACGACCGCCTCGATGACGTTGTAGGCAATGGTGGCCGCGACCAACAGCCGTACCCGGCGGGTGAGCACGTCGCGGCGAGCCGGGGAAGGGCCGAGGAACAGCGATCTTTCGGCGGTCATGGTCAACAGCAGCCCTTCGTCCCGGCGTTCGGGCAGGTGCGGTCGGTCTCCACGGCCACCACGGCCGTGCGCAAATCGTCCAGCGCGTGGCCGAGGCGTTCGTCTGCCAGCTCGTAACGGGTGCGGCGGCCGTCGGGCACGGTGACGACCAATCCGCAGTCGCGCAGGCACGCCAGATGGTTCGACAGCCGAGTACGGGAGATGCCGAGGATGTCGGCGAGGTCGGCCGGGTAGGCGGGGGCGTCACGGAGAGCGAGCAGGATGCGGCAGCGGATCGGGTCGGCGAGCGCGCGGCCGAACCGGGCCAGCACGTCGATGTCAGAGGCAACAGTCAGCACATGGCCACAGTACACGGATTACTGAATTCAGCACACCGTGGATAATGCCTCCCCGACCACCCGGTCGAGCCGCCTGACTCACACCCAAGCCGACCAACCAAGCTGCCCGAAACAGCCAATTGGCCTGGAAGATGGTCAACCAGCGCACCAAGCCGTCCCGCGAAGAACAGCCTCCAGCAAGCGACTTGCTTGCAAAAGTTAGCGCGGGGGTGCACTCTTGGGCGCATGGCCTCGCTCAACGTCGGCAACCTCGGTGAGTTCCTCAGGGAGCAGCGGCGCAACGCCAAGCTGTCGCTCCGTCAACTCGCCGATGCCGCAGGGGTGTCCAACCCCTACCTGAGCCAGATCGAGCGGGGCCTGCGCAAACCGAGCGCCGAGATCCTCCAGCAGCTCGCCAAGGCGCTGCGGATCTCCGCGGAGTCCCTCTACGTCCAGGCCGGCATCCTCGACGAGCGCGACCGGGCGGAGTCGCTCCAGGTGCCGGCGGCGATCCTCGCCGACCCGTCGCTCCAGGAGCAGCAGAAGCAGGCGCTGCTCCAGATCTACGAGTCGTTCCGCAAGGAGAACGCCGCAGCGGACGGGCCGCCCGGGCAGGGGGAGCCGGAGGCCGCAACGGGCGCCTAGCCTGCCCGCGCGGCAGGCCGACCAACAGCACACCGAACCGAAGTCCAGCCGTACGACGACAGGTCGCACGGACGGCACCGCACACCCGTCGGCGGTGCCAGGACGCAACACGCAGCACACGCAAAGGAGTTCGCATGCCCCTCGCAGAGGACGTCCGCAAGACGCTCACCGACCCGACCCCGCTCTACTTCGCGGCCGGCGTCATCGACAAGATCCGCCAGGAGGCCCCCGGCAGGCTCGCCGCCGCACGCGAGACCGACACCAGGGAGCTCCAGGAGAAGCTGGCGCGCCAGGCGAAGGAGACCCAGGCCAAGGTGAGCGAGACCCTCACCGGGCTCGACGCCGACATCAAGCGGCTGCGCGAGCAGGCCCAGCAGTACGCGCTCCAGGGCGTGGGTCTCGCCGCCGAGTACGCGGTGAAGGCGAAGGAGGGCTACGACGAGCTGGCCGTCCGCGGCCGCGGGGCCGTCGCCTCCTGGCGCGGAGAGGACGACGGGCCGGAGGTGAATATCGAGCGGACCACGGTCAAGGTCGCCGAGCCGCCGCAGGAGGACGGGCCGGAGCCGGCGTCGGACCGCAACACCGCGGCGGAGACCGCGTCCACCGGCGGAACGACGGCGCCCGGCACGTCGCCGAAGGGCGAGGAGTCCTGAGCGGCCGCCCGTCCCCGGAGCCGCCGAGGGCGACGGCTCCGGGTGCGGCGGCCCGCACACGGCCGCGCCGCGTGCCCCGGCGTACACGGCGCCCCTCCGCGCACCTGCCTCCGGGAGGAAGGCGCCGTCCGCTCGGTGCACTCCCGGTGCGGCCTTGGGTACGGTTGCGGGCATGCGGGCGGAGCGCAGGATGCTGCCCGGTGGGCGACCGGCCCGTGCTGCACGGGCGGCGCGACGGCACGCAGCGACTACCAGGAGAGAGTGAGCACCCATGCTGATGGAGGGCTTCGGGACACTGCTCTGGCTGATCAGCCTTGTGGTGCTCGGAATCGGCATCTTCGCCTTCGTCGATGCCGTCATGCGCAGGGAGGACGCCTACCGCGCCGCGGACAAGCAGACCAAGCGGTTCTGGTTGATCATCCTCGGACTCGTGGTCGTCGTGAATCTGCTGCCCTTCGGGCTGATCCTGTTCCAGATCATCGGCCTCATCGCCACCATCGTCTACCTCGTCGACGTCCGTCCCGCCCTGAAGCAGGTCATGGGCGGCGGACCGCGCCGCGGTGGCAGCAGCAGCGACGGCCCGTACGGACCGTTCAACGGCCGCTGAGCCGCCGGGGCTCAGGCCCGGTCGAGCAGGAGAACGGCCACGTCGTCGGTGAGCTCGCCCCCGTTGAGCCGCCTGACGTCGGCCATCGCGCCGTCGAGGAGGTCCTCGCCGCAGGCCCCCGCTTCGAGTTGGTGCTCGATGAGTTCGAGCATGCCGTCCTCTCCCAGGCGCTCGCGCCCGCCGTTCCCCGTCCGGCCCTCGACGAGCCCGTCCGTGTACATCATGAGGCTCCACTCCCCGCCGAGCTCCACCTCACCCCGGGGCCACCGGGCCTCGGCGAGCAGGCCGAGCGCGGGGCCGCCCTCCTGGTGGGTGAGGAGCCGCGGGGGCGCGTCCCCGCCGGAGAGCAGCGGCGGGGGGTGGCCTGCGAGGCAGACGCCCGCGCTGCGTCCGTCGGGCGCGATGTCGACGGTGCAGAGCGTCGCGAAGATCTCGTCGCTGGCCCGCTCGTGCTCCAGCACGCGCTGGAGGGTGCCGAGGAGTTCATCTCCGCAGATCCCGGCGAAGGTCAGCGTGCGCCAGGCGATGCGGAGTTCGACGCCGAGCGCTGCCTCGTCGGGGCCGTGGCCGCAGACGTCGCCGATCATCGCGTGGACGGTTCCGTCGGCCGTGCGGACGGTGTCGTAGAAGTCGCCGCCAAGAAGGGCCCGGGAGCGGCCGGGACGGTAGCGCGCGGCGAACCGCAGGTCGCTCCCGTCCAGCAGAGGCCGCGGAAGCAGTCCCCGCTCCAGCCGGGCGTTCTCCTGTGCACGCAGGCGCGACTCGGTGAGCTGGCGCTGCGCGAGGTCGCCCCGCTTGCGCTCGACGGCGTAGCGGACGGCGCGGCTGAGGAGCCGCCCGTCGAGCTCGTCGCGGACGAGGTAGTCCTGGGCGCCGACGCGCACCGCCTCGGCACCCAGCTCCAGATCGGCTCCGCCGGTGAGCGCGAGCACGGCGTGGCCGGGCGCGAGGTCGAGCACCCGGTGGAGGACGTCGAGCTCGCCGGGCTCGGCGGCCGGTGAGTCCTCGGATTCGCCGCGGACGGCGGGGAGTTCGAGGTCGAGGAGGATGCAGTGGACGTCGTCGGTGAGGAGCCGCGCGGCCTCGGTGAGGTTGCGCGCGGTGCGCACCCGCGCCTCGCGCCCTGCCGCATCGGTGACGGCGGGGATGCGGACGGCGCCGTGCGGGTCGTCCTCGATGACGAGCAGGGTGAGCCCTCCGCCGGCCTTGGTACGCGCGCTCGGCGCGGAGTCGATCTCCCCGTCGCCGCTCGCCCCGGCGGTGCTCAGCCCTTCGTCCGGCGCCGGCACCTCGGCGTCCGCCTCCCCTTCCCCGCCCCCTTGTTCGGGGAGACGGGCGGCCGGCTCGGGGGCCGACGGGCGCTCCGCGCGTACGGACATCTCAGCTTCCTCTTCCCTCCCCCCGAGGGCAGTGGCGGTGAGCCGAGCGGCACACCACAGGGCCCGGGGCGGCGACTGCGGTCGGTCGGTGCGCACGTCGTCCCGGGCTTTCCCGGAGGGACCTTAGCGTCCCGGCGTGTGCGGACGGAATGCCTCAAGGGCCTTCGCCCTTGTCATATGCCCCTGCCGCGGGGGCAATTCACACGAACCCGGCTCCGCCTACGCGGCGTCGGCATGACCAAACTCACGCGGGTGCGACGCCAGAGCCCGCATGCGCGGGCGTCGGGTCACTTGTCGGGCCTGACCACCCCGAGGATCGGCATGGCACCCGCCCCCTCGACGGTGATCTGCCGCCCGGTCCGCGGGGCGTGGAGCACCTCGCCGTCTCCGACGTAGATCCCCACGTGGCTCGCGTCCTGCTTGTAGATCAGCAGGTCCCCTGGGCGCATCCGCTCGACCGGCACCCGGGGAAGGTGCTTCCACTGTTCCTGCGAGGTGCGGGGTACGCGCTCGCCCGCCGCCTGCCAGGCGCGCATCGTCAGGCCGGAGCAGTCGAAGGTGCGCGGGCCCTCGGCGCCCCACTCGTACTCCTTGCCGAGCTGCTCCGCCGCGTACTCCAGCGCGCGCTTGCCCGCCTTCGACGCCTTGCCGTCGATCTTCTCCAGTACCCCGGAGTCGAGCCAGCGTTCCTGCGCCGCGGCGGCGGCCTCGTCCTCCAGCTTCCGCAGCCGCTTGCGCTCCTCCTCCGCGAGCTGGGACTCCAGCCGCTTCGCCTGCTTGAGCTGCCTCTCGATGCGCTTCTTCGCCTTCGCCTTCTTGGCACGGCTCGCGTCGAGGCGCTCCCACTCCGAGGCGGCGTCGTCGGCGTATCCCCGGAGCCGGCTGCGGGTCCCGGAGAGGTCGGCGAGGAAGCCCTTCGCGGCCTGCTGCCCCTTGCGGGCGAGCGAGGCGGAGTGGAGGAAGGCTTCCGGGTCGTCCTGGAGCATCACCTTCGCCTCGTCGGGCAGTCCGCCGCCGCGGTACTGTGCACGCGCCATGGCGCCCGCCGTGTCGCGCATCGACGCGAGGCGGCGCTCCGTCGATGCGACCTTGCCCCGGAGCTCGCGGACCTTGCTGCGCTGCTTCGACGCCTTCGACTCCGCCGCGTTGTACGCGTCCGTCGCGGAGCCCGCGCGGTCGTGGAGCGCGGCGATCTCCTTGCGCACCTGCTCCAACCTGCCCCCACCGCCGGGCGGCCCGGGCTGTGCGTACGCCGGGTGCACGAAGGTGCCCGCGGCCAGCGCCCCCACCGTGCACACCGAGACCAGTGCGCCGCTTCTCGCCATACGGACCAGTCGCCGCCCCACGCGGAACCCCCTCGCAGCTCCCGCGGCTACCCGCAGGTAGCCCTACCGACTCCGCGGATGCTGCCATGCCGGAACGAATTCCGACAGAGGCCCCGCAGCCACACTGCCCCGCCGGCGTCGCAGAAGATGACGGCAGCCACCGCCCCGACGGCCGAGATTCACCGCCCGTTCACCGGTCCCGGCAGGTCGATTCACTTGTGCTGCCTAATTTCGACCGTACGCCCGAGCTTCGCGCCGAGTCGGGGAGTCGGCCGCCCCCGCTGGGAAGGGGCGCACCCGAGAGGCGCCGACCGGACCACGGGGCCGGCCGGCGAAAGCAGAACAACTCACTCAGGACACCGAAGGAGACGGGGCCACCGCCCCGCCCCACGTGCGCGTCGCACCGGCGGCGCGGCCATGGAAGGAACTGAACCAACGTGAAGCCTCAGCGCACCAACCGGTCCCGCGCCGTCGCGCTCTGCGCCGTCGCGGCCTCCGGCGCCCTGGTACTCACCGCCTGCGGCTCGGACGACAACTCCGAGGGCGGCGGGGACGCCACGAGCAAGGCGGCCGGCAACATCAAGTGCGACGGCGACGGCAAGCTGCTCGCGTCCGGGTCGAGCGCGCAGAAGAACGCCATGGACATCTGGACGCAGACGTACCAGCAGGCGTGCGACACCACGGAGATCAACTACAAGCCGACCGGCTCGGGCGCCGGCATCCAGGAGTTCCTCCAGGGCAAGACGGCCTTCGCGGGCTCCGACTCGGCGTTGAAGCCGGACGAGGTCCAGCAGTCCCAGAAGGTCTGCAAGGACGGCCGCGCGATCGACCTGCCGATGGTCGGCGGCCCGATCGCCGTCACCTACAACGTCGAGGGCGTCGACGACCTCGTCCTCGACGCCGACGTGCTGGCGCAGATCTTCGACTCCGAGATCACCACGTGGAACGACAAGGCGATCGCCAAGCTCAACCCCGACGCCGACCTCCCGGACACCAAGATCCAGGCGTTCCACCGCTCCGACGAGTCCGGTACCACCGACAACTTCACCGAGTACCTCAACGCAGCGGCCCCAAAGGCATGGCAGCACGAGCCGGCCAAGGCGTGGCCCACCAAGGGCGGCCAGGGCGCCGACGGCTCCTCCGGCATCGCCACCAACGTCCAGCAGAACGACGGCGCCATCGGCTACGTCGAGCTCTCCTACGCCACCGGCAACGACCTCGACACGGTCGACCTCGACACCGGCGCCTCCGAGCCCGTCGAGGCGACCACGGACAACGCGTCGAAGGCGATCGCCGACGCCAAGATCGTCGGCGAGGGCAAGGACCTCGCCCTGGAGCTCAACCACCGCACCAAGGCGCCCGGCGCCTACCCGATCGTCCTGATGACCTACGAGATCGTCTGCGACCGGGGCAACAAGAAGGAGACCCTCGACGCCACCAAGTCCTTCCTCCGCTACACGGCGGGCGAGGACGGCCAGAACGTCCTCGCCGAGAAGGGGTACGCACCGCTCCCCGCCGAGATCGCCGCGAAGGTCCGCCAGACCGTCGACGGCCTCGCCTGACACAGGCCCGAGGCCGGGCGCCGCACTCGGGCGCCCGGCCGGCCGTCCCGCACACCGCCGCCGTCCCGCAGCGGACGCGGCAGAAACCATCCGGTGCACCGCCACGGCCCCCGCACGGGGCCCGCACCAGACCGGAGAGCCCATGACCACCGACGCCGTCCACCCCCCGCCGGCGCCATCCCCCGAGGAGCGGCCCGACCGCCCCGCGCTCCGAGCCGGCCGCGGCGCGACCCACCGCGGCGACCGTGTCTTCCGCGGGCTCTCCCGCGGCTCGGGGATCACGCTCCTCGTCGTGATGGCCGCCATCGCCGCCTTCCTGAGCTGGCGCGCCGCCATCGCGATCCAAGCCGACGAGGGCAACTTCCTCACCACCTTCGAGTGGGACGCCAACGCGGACCCGCCGGTCTTCGGCATCGCGGTGCTCGTCTTCGGCACCGCCGTCAGCTCGGTGCTCGCGATGCTTCTCGCGGTGCCGGTCGCCGTCGGCATCGCGCTCTTCATCTCGCACTACGCGCCCCGCCGGGTCGCCGCCGCGCTCGGCTACGTCGTCGACCTCCTCGCCGCCGTCCCCTCGATCGTCTACGGCCTGTGGGGGGCGCTCTTCCTCGTGCCGCACCTGAGCGGGCTCTACGAGTGGTTCGAGCAGTTCCTCGGCTGGACCGGGGTGTTCGGCTACGCGGGCGGGGCGCCGCGGTCGCTCTTCACCGTCGGCATCCTGCTGGCGATCATGATCCTGCCGATCGTCACCAACGTCTCGCGCGAGGTCTTCCGGCAGGCGCCGGCCGCCCACCAGGAAGCCGCGCTCGCCCTCGGCGCCACGCGCTGGGAGGTGATCCGGATGTCCGTCCTCCCCTTCGGCCGCTCCGGCGTGATCAGCGCCTCCATGCTCGGGCTCGGGCGCGCGCTCGGCGAGACGATGGCCGTCGCCACCGTGCTCTCGCCGAGCTTCGTCCTCCAGGCGAGCCTCCTCGATCCCGGCGGCGGCACCTTCGCGCAGAACATCGCGGCCGGCTTCAAGGAGGCCGGAACCATGGGCAGGGACGCGCTGATCGCCTCGGGGCTCGTCCTCTTCCTGATCACCCTGCTGGTCAACGGAGCGGCCCGCCTCATCATCGCCCGGCGCAAGGAGTACTCGGGGGCAGCGGCATGAGCAAGACCATGACCAGGCAGACGACCCCGGCGCCCTCTCCCGCGCCGGCGCAACTGCGGCAACCGCGGCTCCCGCGGTGGGCACCGGCCGCCACCGCCCTCGGCTCCGCCCTCGCCGGCTGCGGACTCGGCCTCCTCGCGGGGTGGGAGAGCCGCGTCCAGTGGGGGCTGCTCGCCGCCGCCCTCCACGTCGTCGCGAGCTACCTGCTCGCCGCCGCGGTCGAGGGCCGCAGGCAGGCGCGCGACCGCCTGGCGACGAGCGTGGTCTGGGTGAGCTTCCTCGTCGCCGTGATCCCGCTCGCCTCCCTCCTCTGGGAGACGGTCGCGCGCGGCAGCAGGGTCCTCGACGGCCACTTCCTCACCCACTCGATGAACGGCGTCCTCACCCTCGACGAGGGCGGCGGCATCTACCACGCCCTGCTCGGCACGGTCCAACAGGTCGGCCTCGCCGCCCTCATCGCGGCCCCGATCGGGCTGCTCACCGCCGTCTACCTCGTCGAGTACGGGGGCGGACGGCTCGCCTCCGCCATCACCTTCTTCGTCGACGTGATGACCGGCATCCCCTCGATCGTCGCCGGACTCTTCGTCCTCTCGTTCTGGATCATCCTGCTGGACTTCGGCTACTCCGGGTTCGCCGGCGCCATGGCCCTCGCGATCCTGATGATGCCGATCGTCGTCCGCTCGACGGAGGAGATGCTCAAGCTCGTCCCGAACGAGCTCAGGGAGGCGTCGCTCGCCCTCGGCGTACCGCGGTGGAAGACGATCCTCAAGGTCGTGCTCCCCACCGCCATCGGCGGGATC
Organism: Streptomyces sulphureus DSM 40104; assembly: GCF_000381025.1. Classification (GTDB taxonomy): domain Bacteria; phylum Actinomycetota; class Actinomycetes; order Streptomycetales; family Streptomycetaceae; genus Streptomyces; species Streptomyces sulphureus. The sequence continues at coordinate 15,943 of NZ_KB905832.1, read as the reverse complement.
ACCACAGGCGTGATGCTCGCGGTCGCCCGCATCGCCGGTGAGTCGGCGCCCGTCCTCCTCCTCGTCTTCGGCTCGGCGCAGATCAACGCCAACCCGTTCGAGGGCGCGCAGTCCTCGCTCCCCTACTACATCTACGAGCAGTGGGCGAACGGCAACGCCCCCTCCTACGACCGCGCCTGGGCCGCCGCACTGGTGCTCATCGCCTTCGTCATGGCGCTGAACCTCCTCGCCCGCGGCCTCGCCCGCTGGAAGGCGCCCGCGCAGGGCCGCAGTTGAGGCGCGCGGCCGACCAGACCCGAAGAACCACCGTCCGGGCGCGAGCGCGGACACCCGAGGAAGCGAAGTGAGTGACATGGCCAAGCGCATCGATGTGAGCGGCCTGACGGCCTTCTACAGCGGCTTCCGCGCCATCGACGACATCTCCATGACCGTCGAGCCCCGCTCGGTGACCGCGTTCATCGGCCCCTCGGGCTGCGGCAAGTCGACGTTCCTCCGCACCCTGAACCGGATGCACGAGGTGACTCCGGGCGGCCGCGTCGAGGGCAAGGTGATGCTCGACGACGAGAACCTCTACGGCAGCGAGATAGACCCCGTCGCGGTCCGCCGCACCGTCGGCATGGTCTTCCAGCGACCCAACCCCTTCCCGACGATGTCGGTCTACGAGAACGTCGCGGCGGGGCTGCGGCTCAACGGCGGCCACCGCAAGGCGGCGCTCGACGACGTCGTCGAGCGGTCGCTGCGCGGCGCCAACTTGTGGGAGGAGGTCAAAGACCGGCTCCACAAGCCGGGTTCGGGGCTCTCCGGCGGTCAGCAGCAGCGGCTCTGCATCGCCCGGGCGATAGCCGTCGAGCCGCAGGTGCTGCTGATGGACGAGCCGTGCTCGGCGCTCGACCCGATCTCGACCCTCGCCATCGAGGACCTGATCGAAGAGCTCAAGTCCGCGTACACGATCGTCATCGTGACCCACAACATGCAGCAGGCGGCCCGGGTCTCGGACCGTACGGCCTTCTTCAACCTCGCCGCCGTCGGCGAGCCGGGAAAGCTGATCGAGATCGACGAGACCGAGCGGATCTTCTCCAACCCCAGCGTCCAGGCGACCGAGGACTACATCTCCGGGCGCTTCGGCTGACGCCGTCGAGCCCCGGCTGCCTCGCGGTGCTGCATGGCGGTGCCACCGCGAGCCCGCCCGGCCCCCGGCCCGCTCGGCGGGTTGTCCGGGGGCCGGGTTTCTTGTGCCGGGGGCGCGTCAGCCGAAGAAGAGAAGCACCAGCCAGTAGCAGACCGCCGCGGAGACGGCCGCCGCCGGCATGGTGATGAACCAGCCGAGGACGATGTTCTTCGCGACGCCCCATCGCACCGCCGAGACACGCTTGGTGGCGCCGACGCCCATGATCGCCGAGGTGATGACGTGGGTCGTCGAGATCGGGGCGTGGAACATGAACGACGCGGTGTACATCACGGAGGCCGCCGTCGTCTCGGCCGCGAAGCCCTGCGGCGGGTCCAGCTCGATGATGCGGCGCCCGAGCGTCCGCATGATCCGCCAACCGCCCGCGTAGGTACCGAGCGAGAGCATCATGGCGCAGACGATCTTCACCCAGACCGGGATCTGGTCGCTCCGGTGGACGTCGGCGATGGTGAGCGCCATGACGACGACGCCCATCGTCTTCTGCGCGTCCTGGAGGCCGTGCCCGAGCGCCATGCCGGCGGCCGAGATGGTCTGCGCGATGCGGAAGCCGCGCTTCGCGCGGTGCGGGTTGGACTTGCGGAAGAGCCACATGATGACGCACATCACGAGGTAGCCGAGGCCGAGGCCGATGATCGGCGAGATGAACATCGGCAGCACGATCTTCTCGAGCACACCGCTCCAGAAGACCGTGATCCCGCCCGCGAGCGCAGCGCCGACGAGGCCGCCGAAGAGCGCGTGGCTTGAGGAGGAGGGAAGGCCGAAGTACCAGGTGATCAGGTTCCAGATCACCGCGCCCACGAGGCCCGCGAAGAGGATCGCCATGCCGGAGTCGCCGTGCGGGGTCTCGATCAGCCCCTCGCTGACGGTCTTGGCGACGCCGCTGCCGAGGAACGCGCCGGCGAGGTTCATCACCGCGGCCATCGCGAGCGCGGCCCGCGGGGTGAGCGCCCTCGTGGAGACGGAGGTGGCGATGGCGTTCGCCGAGTCGTGGAACCCGTTGGTGTACGTGAAGAGGAGTGCGACCCCGACGGTCAGGATCAGCGCGAACGTGTCCACGGAAGGTCAGGACTCCTTGACCGCGATGGTCTCGACCGTGTTGGCCACGTGCTCGAAGGCGTCGGCCGCCTCCTCCAGCACGTCGACGATCTGCTTGAGCTTCATGACCTCGATGGCGTCGTACTTCCCGTTGAAGAGGTGCGCGAGAAGCTTGCGGTGGATCTGGTCCGCCTGGTTCTCCAGTCGGTTCACCTCGATCCAGAACTCGGTGAGGTTGTCCATGGTCCGCAGGTTGGGCATCGCTTCCGCGGTGAGCTCGGCGGCCCGGGAGAGCACCTCGATCTGGTGCGCCACTCCGCGCGGCAGCTCCTCCATCTCGTAGAGGACGACGAGATCGACCGCCTCTTCCATGTAGTCCATGATGTCGTCGAGCGAGGAGGCGAGTTTGTAGATGTCCTCGCGGTCGAACGGCGTGATGAACGACGAGTTGAGCTGGTGGAAGATCGCGTGGGTGGCGTCGTCGCCCGCGTGCTCCGCTGCGCGCATTCGTTCGGCGATCTCGGTGCGTGCGGAGGGTTCCGCCCCGAGCAGTTCCATGAGGAGTTTTGAGCCGGTCACGATGTTGTCCGCGGAGGCCGCGAACATGTCGTAGAAGCTCGTCTCCCTTGGGGTAAGACGAAAGCGCACTAGGGTTCCTCGGATGCCTCGGTATCGGTCCTGTTGATGCTAGGCGCACCATCCGGCCACGGCGAACCGGCGTTCCCAGTGTCGCTTATCGAGGTGGCTGGCTTGAATCTGCCTCCGAAAAAACCGTTACCCTATACCCGGGCGGGGTATGGCCGACGCGGGTGTTCAGGGGCTCCGCTCAAGGGTCCCGCCGAGGCGGTCGCCGCACCCGGACCCGCGCCTCCGTCGCCCCTGTACCGCAACCGCTCCCGCGCCCGTACCGTCTTGAGGCAGGCGCACGCCGAAGCCCCCAGGAGGACCCCGTGACCACCGAGCCCGACCAGTGCTCCGCGCACGCCGCCACCGGCGAGCACGGCTACACCAAGGACAAGGAGGCGCACCTCAAGCGGCTGCGCCGGATCGAGGGCCAGGTCCGCGGGCTCCAGCGGATGGTCGAGGAGGACGTCTACTGCATCGACATACTCACGCAGGTCTCCGCCTCGACGAAGGCCCTCCAGTCCTTCGCGCTGCAACTCCTGGAGGAGCACCTGCGCCACTGCGTCGCGCACGCGGCGGTCGAGGGCGGCGAGGAGATGGACGCCAAGGTCGAGGAGGCCACGGCCGCCATCGCGCGCATGCTGCGCACGTGAGCCGAGCGACGGGTGAGGCGGCTCACACGGACCCGCGCCCACCCGCGAAGCGGGGCGGCAGCGTCCCGTCGAGCTCCGCGGGGGCGCGGTTGAGGACCTCGTCGATCCGCTCCCGGCTCAGACGTTCCTCCCCGGCCTCCTCTGCGGCCGAGGCGGCGATCATCAGCTCGCCGCAGAGCTCGATCTCCGCGAGGGCGACGTGGTCCTGCACCGCGGACCGGCGACCCTGACGCACCCGGCGGCCGGCGGCGGCGCCGCGGCCTGAGGGCGTCGTCGGCGTCGACACACACATCACCTCCTGTGCCCGCCGTCGCAACGCGAGGCACACCCACTCCGGTAACTCCGGGACGCCTCCCCAGAGTAGGGAGGTACGCACCGTCCGGGCATGGCACTTCCGAACCATTCGCCACCCGCCCGTCACGGCCCCGCCCGCGCCACGGCCGCCGAAGCAGCCGTACCGCGGTCAGGAGTGCGCGACCCGGCCCGAGTAGATCTCGCCCCGCGCCGGAGCGGCGACCCGTACCGCCGTACCGAAGCCGTGGAGCCGGACCGTCGAGGAGACGGGGACTCCGGCCGTGCCCTCGCCCCCGGTGTAGCTGAAGCGGTGGGTGACCTCCCTGAGCCGCCCCTGCCCGTCGAGGTAGGCGTCAAACGGGACGTGCGCGCGCGCGAACGCACGCTCGGCGGCGGCGAGTTGCTTCCTCGCCCCGGCAGGCGCGTCGCGCACGGCGCGTGCCAGCGCGGCCGTCCCCGTGAAGTGCCAGACGCGCACGCCGTTGCGCCGCTCCACCGCGCGCAGTGTGACACCGCGTGCCCCGCGGAGGAGTTCGGCCGCGACGAGCGGGTCGGTCGCGCCCGCGGTGACGAGGTTGCCGTCCGGCGCCTGCTCCGTGCCGACCCGGACCCACTTGCCCTGCGGCACCCCTGCGCCTCGGTTCTTCATGTACAGCGCGCCGGGCGCCAGCACCTCGGTGACCGTACGGCGCTCGCCCGCGCGTGCGCCGGAGGCGCCGGGCGGGAGCGACACCCGCAGGCGGCCGGTGCGCTGCACGTAGTCGAAGACGCCCGCGCCCTCCAGGGTCACGCGGGTGCCGCCGCTTGCCGTCTCCATCGCGGTACGCACCTTCGACGTGCCGGTGGCGGCGAGCGTCGCCGCCGCCCGGCGCACCTGCTCGGGGCCCGGGACCGTGCGCTCCGCGGGAGCGCCGGAGCGGGCGCAGCCGCCCGCGCCGAGCACACCGGCGAGCAGAGCGGCGCCGAGCACCCCGGGCAGCAACGCCCGTCGGCCCCGCCCTCGCGCCCGCACCCTCATCGTCCGCAGCCCCTCGCCGCCGGCTCACTCCTCGTCCACTGACGAGTGCAACGAGGCGCGCCGGCCGCCCGTCACGGCCGGCGGAGGAACGTCACCGCAGGGCAGGGGGATCAGGCGGCGAGGTCGCTGTCCCGGTTCTCGCGCTCACCGCCGGCCGCACCGCCGCCCGGGCGCTGCGTGACGGGGCCCGCCCAGATCAGCGTGGAGAGCAGCGAGACGCGCATCGCGTAGCGCACGAGGGGTGTCAGCGCCCACATCGCGAGCGGAGCCAGCAGCAGCGCGACCGCGGTACCGAGCGCGAGCCCGCCGACGACGTCCGTCGGGTAGTGGACGCCCATGTACACGCGACAGAAGCACTCCAGCACCGCGAGCAGGATCGCGACGATCCCGTACTTGCGGCTGACGAGGAGGATGCCGACGGCGATCGCCATGGTGAGGGTCGCATGGTCGCTGACGAAGGAGTAGTCCGTCTTCCCCTCGATGAGGACCTCCAGGTCCTGGTGGTCGAGGAAGGGGCGGGGACGCTCGACCAACTCCCGGATCGGGTAGTTGACGAGCAGTGCGATCACCGCGGCCAACGGTGCCCAGATGAGGCCGGCGAACCCGCTCGCCGCGTCCTGCTGCGTTTCGCGCTTGCGCACGATGCCCCACCACGTCCACAGCGCCAGCGCAACGAGGCCGAAGGCGATGCCGTACTCGCCGATGAACTCCATCGTGCGGTCGGTCCAGCCGGGGGCGTCCTTCGCCAGGCCGTTGATGTCGTAGAGCAGGTCGACATCGGGGTTGTCCCAAACAGCCATCGTGGTGCGGCCCTTTCACTCTGCTCTGCGTCGTCGCCGGTGCGGCCGGCGCCCTGCCCGTCTGCTTGCCGATCCCCCGCGGCTGCCGGAACCCCGTGCGGGTTCCGTACACCCCCACTAGAACGCCGCCGGACAGTGACAGCGTTCCGCCCTGCGGCCAAGATCACCCGGACGTTATCGAAGGGTGACCCCTCTTCGGAGTGAGGGGCGCGGGCTCATCCCGCCGTCGGCCGGGTCGCTCCGAAGTAGTTGGGGGTGTCGATCGGATCGAATCGGATCTCCGCGCCCGTGTACGGCGCATCGATCATGTGGCCTCCGCCCACGTAGATGCCGACGTGGTCGATGGAGCGCGGGTCGTCGAGGTTGGTCCCGAAGAAGACGAGGTCGCCGGGGAGGAGCTCGTCCCGCTCCGGGTGCGGCCCCGTGTTCCACTGGTCGTTCGCGACGCGGGGCAGGTCGACGCCGACGCTCTTGTACGCCGCCTTCGTCAGGCCCGAGCAGTCGAACCTGCCGTTGTCCTCGGGCGTCCCGTCGCCGCCCCAGAGGTACGGGGTGCCGAGTTTCTCCTGCGCGTAGTAGATGGCGCCGGCCGACTGCTTGGACGGCTCCACCTTCTGCTTGCTGGAGGCGAACGACTTCTCGAGCTTCCGGATGGTCGACACGTAGTTCTCGGTCTCGCCGTACGGGGGCACGCCGTCGTACTTGATCACCGCGTAGGCGCCCGCGTTGTAGGCGGCGAGCATGTTCTCCGTCGGGTCGCCCGAGGCGTCCGAGACGTACTCGGCCAGCTTGCAGTCGTAGCTCGCCGCCGACGGTATGGCGTCCTTCGGGTTCCAGACGTCGGCCTCGCCGTCGCCGTCGCCGTCGAAGCCGTGCGCCGCCCAGGTCTCGGGGATGAACTGGGCGATGCCCTGCGCCGCCGCGTGGCTCTGCGCGTCCGCGCGGAAGCCGCTCTCCTGGTAGAGCTGGGAGGCGAGGAGCGCCGGGTTGAGGGCGGGGCAGAGGTTGCCCCACTTCTGCACCAGCCCCGAGTAGGCGGCCGGGACCGTGCCGCGCGCAAGGCTGACGGACGTGTTGCTCGCACCGCCGGCGAGGTTCGCCGCGGCGACGTACGTTCCCACGACGAGCAGCGCGACGAAGAGCGCGAGCAACCCGAGTGCTCCGCCCGCGCCCAGCAGCCAGACCTTCTTCCCCTGCACGCTCCAACCCTCCCCCACCACCCGCGTGTTCAGTACCGCTCCCGGGTGAACGGCGTGAACGCGTCCACCGCCGGACGGACACCGCACGTACGCACCACGGTACGGGGATCGTCGAACTCATGGGCGCGGTCCGAGAGGTGGCGCCCCGTCAGGATACGGATCGGCGAGCAGCACACCGTCATGGCACAATCCGAGGGGACAACCCTCGGACTAGGTCGGTGAGTTCACCATGTTCCTGGCGGCTGACAAAGGCGATATCACCACCATCATCGGCGGCATCGCGCCCGACTGGGGCCCCTTCGGGTCCCTCGGCAACGAAGCCCGCGTGATGATCGAGGTGGTGATGGCGATAGCGATCCTCCTCTGCCTCGGCATCGCCATCTGGGGAGCCGCGAAGCAGCGGATCGGCGCGACGGCGCTCCGCGACACCTTCTCGGCGGAGCAGGGCAAGGGCCTGATCGTCGCCGGGCTCACCGGCGTCTTCATCATCGGCTCGCTCGGCACGCTCTTCACGATCGTCTACGGGATGGCGGTCTAGCCCGCCGCCCGCTGCGCCCTGACGCGCCCGGCGATCGCCACGAGCAGCGCGCACACGAGAAGCAACCCCGTGACGAGCACCGGCTCCGGCGTCCACGTCGCCCCGAGGACCGCAGCCGCGCAGCAGGGGTAGACGCCGCGGACCAGCCGGCTGCGCTGGAACGGCCGCAACTGCAGGTACTCGACGGCGAGTACGTAGACGGCGGCCGGCACCGTCACCGCAGAACCGGCCTCCACCTGCGTCAACTCCGTGCCGCCGATGGCCTGATGGGCCGCGACCACGAGCCCGGGCCCGACGGCCGCGGCCCCGGCGAAGACGAGGACGTGCCCGTACCCCCAGGCCAGCACGGAGCGCAGCGACCCGGCTCGTTGTTGCATCATCGCGGACGCCGGGAGCGCGAAGTACTGCCACCACATCGAGAAGACGATCAGCAGCCCCCCGACGATCACGCTCGTCAACTCCCCGAAACCGGCGTGCACCTCGCCCTCTACGGCCTCCTGCACGTCCCTCGTGGCGGCCGAGATGCTCTCGCCCAGAACGATGATCGTGAAGAGTCCGTACCGCTCGCTGATGTGCGAGGTGTGCCAGGGCGTCACCGCACGCCGCTCGGCCGCGACCGGAACCGCAACCTCCAGCAGCACCCCCAGGAGGAACCACCACGGCTGCCAGCGTTCGGGAAGGAAGAGCCAGACGAGCCAGGCGAGTTCGGCGACGCCGATGCCGCCCGCGTACCGGAGGCAGGCGCTGCGGCGCCCCCCGTCGGGCTCCCCCGCCGCTGCCCTGAGCCACTGCGCCACGAGGGCCGTGCGCATGACCGCGTACCCCAGGATGGGGATGGTCAGGTCGAGTTGGTCGAACGCCCTCGGCACCCCGGCGGCGAGGACGAGTACTCCGGCGATCTGGACGAGCGTGGCGATCCGGTAGGGGACGTCGTCCGTGTCGTAGGCGGAGGCGAACCAGGTGAAGTTCATCCACGCCCACCAGATCGCGAAGAACGTCACCGCGAAACCGAGGAGCCCGGCGCCGAAGTGTCCCTCCACGACGGTGTGTTCGAGCCGGGAGCCCGCCTGCGCGACGGCGACGACGAAGCACAGGTCGAAGAGGAGCTCCAGCGGCGTCGCCGCACGCCCCTCCTCCTCGTCCGTACGGCCGCGCATGGGGCGGTACCAGGAGAACCTCGGAACCCGGAGCGGTCGGTGGCGGTGCTCACTCATGCACCGATTCCAGGCCGTCGCGCCCGCACACGCCCCGCCGCCACGCCCCCGCGCCTCGGAACGGCCCCATCGGGGGATGTGACGGAGACTACGGGGACGGCCTCCCGCACACGGACAGTCGTAACGGAGCTGCGGCTTCCGGGCCTGGACCAGGCCCGGAGCGGCGGCCGAACGCCCGGCAACCCTCCACAAGCTGTGGATACCCGTGATACGAGGGTGTCTTGGAGGTGCTTGCGGTGCGTCGGAGCAACCACCGAGCGTAACGATTCACCCTGTGACCCGACTCCCTGAGCGCACCGCGCACATCCGCGCGGTGGCACAGCTAACGTCGGGTGAGGGGACAATGCAGGGACGGCAGTTGACGGCACATCACCACGCTTGAACGACAGTTGAGCGGCACAGGTCGAGGGGGCACGCCCGACATGAGCATCGGCGACGGCGGCTACGGCGAGCGCGACCACACCGGCGAGGACGGGCCGGCACACGGTCGCGACGCCTCCGGCCGCCTCACCACGAGGACACGCCTCCCCGACGGCGAACGTGTCACCAGACAGCCCGCACGCCCCGGCCGCAGCCTCGTCACCGTCCTCGGCGTCGTCGTCCTCCTCATCGCCGCGATCGCGTTCGCCAACCGCGGCGGCTCCGGCAGCCCCGAAGGCTCCGGCGAGGAAGCCGCCGACGGCAAGGGCGGAGCGGCCCAACCGACGGCGCCCACGGGGAAGAAGCCCGTCGACACCGAGGAGGGCGCCATCCCCTCCGGGTTCGCGCAGACGGAACAAGGGGCGCAGAGCGCGGCTGCCAACTACGCGGTGGCGCTGGGCGGCACGGAGATGTTCGACGCCGACAAGCGCAACGAGGTCCTCGACGCGGTCATCGCACCGAAGGCGGTCGAGCGGTTCCGCAGCAGGTTGGACGACACCTACTCCCCCGCGTTCCTCAAGAAGGTCGGCCTCGACAAGGACGGTTCGGCACCCGAGGGTTACGCGTTCGTCTCGCGTACGACGCCCGTCGGCACCAAGACCGTCAACTACAGCGACTCCCGCGCGACGGTGCAGGTCTGGTGCTCCGGCCTCCTCGGCCTGGCGGGCGAGGGGTCGAAGAAACCCGTGACGGACAGCTGGTTCACCCTCACGATGAAACTCGCCTGGAACAACGGGGATTGGAAGGCGACCGCGCAGGCCCAGAAGGCCGGCCCCGCCCCGGTGAGCGGGGACAGCACCGCTTCGGGCGCCGAGGAGATCGCGGGGGCCGTCGATGGCTTCGGAGGTTTCACCTATGCCCGCTAGCCGCCTGCGGTTCGCCGCCGTCGCCGGGTTCCTCGTCCCCCTCCAGGCACTCGCCGTCGCGTTCTCGGGCAAGGCCGCGGCCGCGCCCGACGACGACCCCTGCGAATCGGTCCCGGGCCCCGCGCGGGACTACTGCGAATCCGGCGACGGCAGCGGCGGCGCCGGGGGAGGATCGGGCGGCGGCCCGAGCGACCCGGAGAGCCCGCTCTCCACCCTCGACCCGCTCACCTCCCTCGCCAAGGGCTGCGCCAAGGCCGCGGCGTGGACCGTCGACAAGCTTTCGGACCTGGTCAACGACACCACCAAGGTGGACTTCACCAACCCCGAGTTCCTCCGCCAGTACGCCGTCGTCTTCGCCGCCTCGACGGTCCTGACGCTCACCCTGTGGCTCCTCGCCGTGGCGAAGCGGGCGGTGCGCGGGGTGCCGCTCACCCAGGCGCTCTCCGAGGCGATCGGGTTCCTCTGGCTGACGGTGATCGCCTCGGCCTTCACCCCGCTGATCCTCTACACGGTCGTCTCGGCGACGGACGCGGTCACCGACGTCATCGCCAGCGGCACCACGGACAAGACCGACCAGTTCTTCGGCACCTTCTCCAAGGCGCTGGAGAAGGGCGAGAACATCGGCGGCGGCCCGATCATGCTGATCGTCGTGTCGCTCATCTCCGTGCTCGCCGCGGGGGTCCTCTACCTCGAACTCGTCATCCGCGCCGCCCTGTTGTACGTCGGCGCGCTGCTGGGCACCGCCGTCTACGCCGGGCTCGTCGACAAGAACCTCTGGGGCCACGTACGGCGCTGGGCCGGAATCATGATCGCCGTGATCCTGGTGAAGCCGGTGATCGTGATCGTCCTCGGCCTCGCCGGGGCGCTCTCGGGGTCCGAGGGGCCCGACTCCTTCTCCGCGATCGTCTCCGGACTCGCCATCATCCTGCTGGCGATCTTCGCCAGCGCCATGATCTACCGCTTCGTACCCGGCTTCGGCGACGAGATCGTCAACCAGCGGAACGCCAGCAGCGACCCGGCCTCCCGCGCCGGCGCGGCGATCGTCTCGTCCCCTGCCTCCCTCGTCCGCCAGGGCATCAACACCCACGGGGGCAGAGGCGGCGGCGGAGGAGGCGGCGGCGCGGCACCCGCGGGCGGCGGCGAGGCGGCCTCGGCGAAACCGTCGAACCCCGTCTCGGGCGGCGTCGCCGCACACGGCAGCCGCGGCGGCGCACCGCCCGAACCGCCACGCAAGGAGCCGCCGCGCCGCGCGGCCCCGCCCCCCGACAACTCCCGTACCGCACGCAGCAACAGCCCCGGAGAGAGGTGACCCTCGTTGACCACCCCGTCCACCCCCGTCGCCACTCCGCGGCGCACCTACATGATCGGCCGGGCCAGGCCCAACGCGATCATCGGCAAGAACCGCGAGACGGGCGAGATCGCGCTGATCGTCGCCGGCGCCTTCCTCGGCATGATGAGCGGCCTGATCATCCCCGTCCTCTCGCTGCGCATCCCAGCGCTCGTCGGGTTCCCGATCCTGGCTCTCGCCGCGGTCTACGTCCCGTACAGGGGCCGCACCGTCTACAAGTGGTACGAGATCAACCGCTCGTTCCGCCGGCTCCGGCGGAACGGCACGACGTACCGCTCAGCCGCCGCCGAGGCGGGCACCTCGCTCGACGGCCGCGAGGTGGAGATCGGCCCGCCGCCCGGCGTCGGGCGCATCAACTGGCTCTCGGCGCCGTTCGGCCCGGACGAACTCGCGGTGCTCCTCCACGCCGACCGCCGCACCGTCACCGCGGCGATAGAGATCGAGGGTCCCGGCGTCGGCCTGCGCGACAGCGAGGACCAGGAGGCGCTCGTCGACCGCTTCGGCACCCTGCTGAAGCACGTCGCCAACGGCGACGGATACGTCTCCCGCCTCCAGATGCTCGCCCGCACCCTCCCCGCCGACCCGGACGCGCACGCCAAGGACGTCGAGCAGCGCGGCGACGAGCGTGCCGACGAATGGCTGCGCAAGTCCTACGACCACCTGCAGTCCATGGTGTCGACGTCGAGCGAGCAGCACCGCGCCTACCTCGTCGCCTGCATGCACTACGGCCGCGAACTCGCCGCCGAAGGCGCGACGATAGCGAAGGCCGCACGACGCGGCGCGGGCCGCAAGGTCTCCAGGGACGAGGGCCTCGCCATCATCATGGCCCGCGAACTCACCGACATCTGCGCCAGGTTGGCCGAGGCCGACATCCGCGTGCGCCAACCCCTCGGCCAGGCCAGACTCTCCTCGCTGATCCACTCCATGTACGACCCCGACCACCCCATCGACCACATCCAGGCGATGTCGAAGCGGAACGCCTGGCCGGCCGAGCTCGACGCACTGGAGCCGACGTACCTCCAGGCCAAGACCCGCGAGTCGAGCACCCGCGAGCCCTGGTGCCATGCCACGGCGTGGGTGAAGGAGTGGCCGATGACCCCCGTCGGCGTCAACTTCCTCGCCCCGCTCCTCGTCCACACCCCCGACGTCATCCGCACGGTCGCGGTGGCGATGGACCTGGAGCCCACAGAGGTGGCGATCGAGCGGATGCTCACCGAGAAGACCAACGATGAGGCGGAGGCGAGCCGTTCAGCGAAGATGAACCGCACCGTCGACCCGCGCGACGTCGCAGCCCACGGCCGCATCGACCAGCGCGGCGACGACCTCGCCTCGGGAGCCGCCGGCGTCAACCTCGTCGGCTGGATCACGGTCTCCTCCCGCACCCCGGACGCGCTCTCCCGGGACAAGCGCACGATACGGGCCTCGGCGGGGAAGAGTTACCTGAAGCTGGAGTGGTGCGACCGGGAGCACCACAGGGCGTTCGTCAACACCCTGCCGTTCGCGACCGGCATCCGCCGCTGAGGGAGTAGCCCACCATGACCGCGCTCGATCCCCTCAACGCCCTCACCGAGGCGTTCACCAGCTTCCTCTTCGGCAAGACGGAGACGACCCGCCTGCCCGCCCGCACCTCGACGGGCCAGGCCCAGGCCGTCTACCTCCCGACGGCGGCCCCCGGGCTCGGCGACTCGGGCGTCATCATCGGCCGCGAGGTCTACAGCGGGAAGGGCTACATCTACGACCCCTTCCAGCTCTACGGCCAGCAACTCCCCGCCCCGCACTGGCTCGTGCTCGGTGAGTCGGGCAACGGCAAGTCCGCGCTGGAGAAGACGTACGTGCTCCGCCAACTCCGCTTCCGCGACCGCCAGGTGGTCGTCCTCGACGCGCAGGGCGAGGACGGCGTCGGCGAATGGAACCTCATCGCCGAGCAGATGGGCATCACCCCGATCCGCCTCGACCCCACCAACGCGCTCAACCAGGGCATCCGCCTCAACCCGCTCGACCCGGCGATCACCACGACGGGCCAACTCGCCCTGCTCCGCACCATCATCGAAGTCGCGCTCGGCCACAGCCTCGACGAGCGCTCGGGCTTCGCCCTCAAGGTCGCGCACGCGTACGTCAACGCCACCACGGCCGCGGGCCAGCCCGTCCTCACCGACATCGTCGAGCAACTCCGCCACCCGAAGCCCGAGGCGGCGGAAGCGATGAACGTCGCCCTCGACGACGTACGGGAGTGGGGCCTCGACGTCGCCCTCGTCCTCGACCGCCTCGTAGACGGCGACCTCCGCGGCATGTTCGACGGCCCGACCACGGTCGGCATCGACCTCGACGCCCCCCTCATCGTCTTCGACCTCTCGCACATCGACCGCAACTCCATCGCGATGCCGATCCTCATGGCGATCCTCGGCGTCTGGCTGGAGCACACCTGGATTCGCCCCGACCGGATGAAGCGGATCTTCCTCGTCGAAGAGGCGTGGCACATCATCAACAGCCCGTTCGTGGCCCAACTCTTCCAGCGTCTGCTGAAGTTCGGACGCCGCCTGGGCCTCTCCTTCGTCGCCGTCGTCCACCACCTCTCCGACGTGATGGACGGCGCCGCGTCCAGGGAGGCGACCGCCATCCTCAAGATGGCCTCCACCCGCACCATCTACGCGCAGAAGGCCGACGAAGCCCGCGCCACCGGCAAGGTCCTCGGCCTCCCCCGCTGGGCGGTGGAGATCATCCCCACGCTCTCCCCGGGCATCGCCGTCTGGGACGTCAACGGCAACGTCCAGGTCGTCAAACACCTCGTGACGGAGGCCGAACGCCCGCTCGTCTTCACCGACCGCGCCATGACCGAATCCGCCAAGGCCCCCGACACCCTCCAGGGCGCGCTCGAAGCAGACCTGGAGGCCGAGGCAGAGGCCCGCGCCCTGGCGATCGAACGCTCAACGCGCAACCACACCGTCGCCTGACCAACCCCCTCACCACCACGGGACGCCGATGCCGATGCCGCACGAGACCGCCCCGGAGCCGCGCAGACCCCAGCCCGCCCAAGGCCGCCAAGGCGGCGTCCCGGACGGCCTCCTCCTCGCCGTCCTCGCCTTCCTCCTCGGCCTCGCCCTCTTCACCTGGACGGCGACGGGCATCTCCGGCCTCCTCTCGCACGGTGCCTGGCCGGAGGGCGTCACCTTCGGCCGCACACCGCTGGCCCTGCGCGAACTCGTCACCGAGCCCCACGACCTCGCAGGCGCCTGGCCCGGCACCCCGCCCTCCCAACTCTCGGGCTACGGGCTCTTCTGGGGCATCTTCATAGGCCACTTCCTCGTCCTCACAGTCCTCACAGTCTTCACCCTGGGGACCGTCGCCCGCGCGCGAGCAGCACGCGCCGCCCACCGCGCACGCAAGCAACACCTCACCGAAACCCAACAGTTGCCGGACTCCCCGCAACCCGACACCGAGCCCGAAGCCCCGACAGCCGCCCCGTCCCTCTCAAAGCGACCAGCCACGGTCCCCGACGCGGCGGACCCATCGGACGACGCACGACTCCGCATCCTGGAGGCCCCGGGCGCCGTCCTCGTCGCGACGGACGACCCCGCCCTGTGGGCCGGCACCAAGGACGCCCGGGCAAAAATCGGCCCCGTCCACCTCTTCGACCCGACCCACCAGTGCGACACCCCCGACCGGCTCCGCTGGTCCCCGCACCACGGCTGCGCCGACCGCCACGCAGCAACCTCACGCGCAGCAGCCCTCCTGGCCCCGCTCCGGTCCCCGCGCCCCATCGACGCGACGACGCACACCGCGGCCGAAACCCTCCTCCGCTGCTGGCTCCACGCAGCAGCCCTCGACGAGCGCCCTTTCCGCGAGGTGCACCGCTGGGCCCAGGCCAAGACCCCCGCCACCGACCCCGTACAAACCCTCCGCACCCACCCCCAGGCAGCACCGGGCACCGCAGGCGAGCTGGAATCCCTCCTCACCGGCCATCCCCGACTCCGCCAGGACGCAACGGAGTTGGTCCGCACCGCCCTCTCGCCCCTCGACCGCCTCCACGTCCGCGACTCCTGCACGGCCCGCAGAGCCGACCGCATCGCGCTGGAATCCTTCCTCGACGAACTGGGCACCCTCTACGTAGTGGGCAACGAGCCGCAGACGATGCCGCTCCTCAACGCCCTCACCCAGTACGTGGTCGAGCACGGCCGCCGCATGGCCGCACGGTCATCCCCCGGCCGGCTCGACCCACCACTCACCACGGTCCTCCCTCTCCCGGGCCTGGACCTCGACTGACTGAACGGTGCTGGAATCCCGTCAGGTATGGAAAGAGGGAGAGTACAGAAGACCATCCCGGTATCCCCGGAGCGGTTTCCCCTACTCTCCCTCCCCTCTCTTCCCCACGAAGAAAGCGCGGCAGAATCCGTTCCACAAACGAAAAAGGCCCCTGGCCTCCAGTGTCTGAACGCTGGGGGCCAGGGGCCTTTAATGGTAGTTCGGCGGTGTCCTACTCTCCCACACACTCCCGTATGCAGTACCATCGGCGCAGAAAGGCTTAGCTACCGGGTTCGAAATGTGACCGGGCGTTTCCCCAACGCTATAACCACCGAAACACACACAACACCAACACACCCAACCCCCCCACAACAGGGGGCCGGTATGTGCTGTTCGTTGTTTCAGAACTGCACAGTGGACGCGAAGCCTCTATGGACAAGCCCTCGGCCTATTAGTACCGGTCAACTCCACCCCTCACAGGGCTTCCATACCCGGCCTATCAACCCAGT
>NZ_KB905831.1 GCF_000381025.1 Streptomyces sulphureus DSM 40104 | reverse complement strand
GAGTTGGTGGTTGCAGGGCACTTAGGCGTTGCCGGGTGTGCGCACGTGTGCGCCGCACCGGATGCGGGCATGCCCTCGGACGAGGGCGGTCGCCCTCATTGGTGCCTGGCGCCGTGATCAGGCAACTGGGAAGGGAGCACTCCGTGATGACCGCGTCCCTCCGGTGGTTCAAGTCCTCCTACAGTGACAACGGCGGTGCCTGCGTCGAGTGGGCGCCAGACCACGCATCGGAAGGCGCAGTCCCGGTCCGGGACTCGAAAAACACCGAGTGCCCCGCTCTGACGTTCCCCTCAGCCTCGTGGCAGCGCTTCGTATCCGCGCTCTCCGACGGGCGGTTCCACCCGTAGGCGTCGCCTGCCCCGGAGCGCGCTCGGCAAGTAGGGGACTCTGAACGGAAAGGCCCCGCCAGCACCGGAGTTGGCGGGGCTCGATCTGCTGCGTGCCCACGCCACGGCTGCCTGCACCACGGCTCGCACCGCCGCTGCCAACTCCGGGGCGAGGAGACAGCGCGCACGCAGTACGGCATCTCGCCGCGCGATCCCCGGCGACCCGCGACCTCGGCCTGCGGCCTAGCCGCCCTTCCGCTGGTGCGTCTCCCCGGTCATCGACTCCAGCTCCCGCTGCTTGGTCTCCGGGACCTTGCTGCGGACGAAGACGAAGGAGGCCGCGGCGAAGAACGCGAACGCCCCGTAGAGCCAGGAGAGGCCGACGCGCTCCGTCATGGGCTCGAAGGAGAAGGTGACGAGGAAGTTGAAGATCCAGTTGGCGGCGGTGCCGATCGCCAGCGCCATGGCCCGCATCCGGTTGGGGAACATCTCCGCGAGCATGATCCACATGATGGGGCCCCAGGAGAGGGCGAAGAAGACCACGAACGCGTTGGCTCCGACGAGAGCCACGGGTCCGTAGGGGTCGGGCAGGGAGATGTCCTCGCCGCTGCCCCGCTGCTGCGAGAAGGCGACGGCGGTGACGGCGAGCGCGACGAACATGCCGACCGAGCCGATCGACAGCAGCCTGCGGCGGCCCACGCGGTCGACGAAGAGCATCGAGACGACCGTCATGACGACGTTGACGCCGGCGGTGATGACGGAGGTCGTGAAGGAGTCGGACTCGCTGAAGCCGACCGACTGCCACAGCGTCGTCGAGTAGTAGAAGATCGCGTTGATGCCGACGAGCTGCTGGAACGCGGCCATGGCGATACCGACCCAGACCAGCGGATGCAGCCCGAAGCGGGGGCCTCGGAGGTCGCTGAAGCTGCTCTTGTGCTCCTTGCGGAGGGTCTCGCGGATCTCCCGCACCTTGGACTGCGGTTCGGCGACGCCCGTCACCCTGCCGAGGACCTCTGCGGCCTTCTCCTCCTTGCCCGCCAGCACGAGGTAGCGCGGCGACTCGGGGATGAGCACCGCCAACACCGCGTACACGACGGCCGGCAGCACCCCGACGAGGAACATCCAGCGCCAGGCCGGCATGCCGAGCCACAGGTCCTGGGACGCGCCGCCGGCCGCTCCCGCCAGGCTCTTGTTGGAGCTGAGGACGACGAGCTGCCCGATGGTGATGGCCAACTGCTGGAGGGAGCCGAGCGCGCCGCGGCCCGAGGCGGGCGCGACCTCGGAGATGTAGGCGGGCGCGATCACGGAGGCGATGCCGATGCCGAGGCCGCCGACGACGCGCCAGAGCAGCAGGTCGGGCACGGAGAAGGCGAACGCGGACCCGGCCGAGCTGATCACGAACATCGCCGCGCTCAGCAGCATCACGTTGCGGCGGCCCCACCCGTCGGCGAGGCGGCCCGCGTACCAGGCGCCGACCGCGCAGCCGAGGAGCGCGATGGAGACGACGAACCCCGAGAGGAAGTCGCCGAGCTGGAAGTGCCCGCTGAGGGAATCCACGGCGCCGTTGATCACGGAGGAGTCGAAGCCGAAGAGGAATCCACCGACGGCCGCGGCTATCGAGATGCCGACGGCTTTGCCGCGGTAACCGGACGGCTGCGCCGTGGAGGCCGTGTCAGCCATGAAGAGCGTCACCTCACCAGGTACGGGTATGCGGCTTCGGTCGACTCCGAGGTCGAGACGCCTTTTCACCGGTAGCGGGCGCGCCCTGGCCTACCCGCGGGCCACCGTACGACCCGTCGGGAGCGGCCTGTCAAAGGGTCGCCCGACACGATGTGTCACCGGCGGCCGTCAGGGGATTCACCACGGTGCGACGGGCTTTCGCGCTGTGCGCGCTGACCCTCGATGGTGCCGGGGTCGTGCGGGCGTTCTTCCGAAAGAGGACGAAAGCGGAGGACATCGGCCGCCCGGGTGTCGTACCGTGCTGGCACGGCATCGCGTGTCGGTCACCGGCAGGGTGAGGCATGGAGGTGTCGGGAGATGCCTATGGAGGCATTCTTTTGGCAGTCGAGTTGAACCACACGATCGTCCACTCCCGGGACAACCGGGAATCCGCTGAATTCTTCGCGGAGCTGCTGGAACTCGAAGTCGGCCCCGAATGGGGCCCGTTCGTCCCCGTGGTGTTGAGCAACGGCATCACCCTGGACTTCGCCAGCACCGAGCAGCACATCGCACCGCAGCACTACGCCTTCCTCGTGTCCGAGGACGAGTTCGCGGCGGCCTACGCCAAGATCTCCCAACGCGGCCTCGCGCACTGGGCCGACCCCCACCGGAAGCATCCGGGGACGGTCAACCACAACGACGGCGGCAGCGGTGTCTACTTCCTGGACCCGAACGGGCACCAGCTAGAGCTGCTCACCGTCCCGTACGGCGGCTGGCCGGAGCAGTAGCCCGGCCAGGGGCCGCGCCTTCGCCGGGTGCGGCCCCGTCTGCCCGCCGGTGCTGCGAGGTCAGGCGTCCGTACGCGCCAACTGGCCGTCGAGAGCGGCCCGGTGCCAGTCGTCGACGGCGCCGGGGGTGGGCTCGTCGGCGGGTGCCAGCCGGCCCGCGAGCTGCCAGTAGCGCTCGATCATCGGGTCGGCCGTCCGTGCGAGGTGGCGGCTGAGGTCGCGGCGGAACGTCGGGGTGTCGTCGGCGCCGCGGGCGCGGGCGTGGGCGGCGACGAAGCAGTCGAGGGCGTCCCCCTCGTGCGGCGGGCGCCCGGCGCGCAGGTGCGCGGACGTGAGCGGCACCGCCTCGGCGATGCCCTCGTAGAGCACGTCGGGGCGGTAGCCGGGGTGGGCCGCCGAGAAGGGGGCGCAGAGGTCGACGCTGAGCCGTCCCCTGGTGGCGAGGGTGTGCAACTCGGCCTGTGCGAGGACGTGTTGCGGCGTCGGCTCGGCGGGCGGGCACACCACGGCGGCCTCCACCACGGCGTCGCGCAGGCGGTGCGGGATACCCGGCGGGAGCAGCCTCCGCCAGAAGCGCGCCAGATCCGCCGTGGCGGGCGGCGCGTCCAACCCGCCGACGAGCAGCAGGCGTTCGGCGCGCAACTCCGGCGGGCTCTCGTGGAGCAGGCGGAGCGCCGCCTCCCGCCAACGCAGCGCGGTGAGTTCCGTGCCGAGGTCGCCCAACTTCCGTGCCGCGGCGCCCTCCAAAGCTCCTTCGAACTCTTCCTCGGGGTGCGCCAGCAGACGGGAGACCTCCGGCAGGGAGAGGCCCAGTGCGCGCAGCGACCGGGCGCGGCGCAGCCGGTCCACTGCTTCCGGCGCGTACCTGCGGTGCCCGCCGCTGCTACGGCCCGCCTCGGGGAGCACCCCTCGGTCGGAGTAGTAGCGGACGGTCTTGACCGTGGCGCCGGTCCGTGCTGCGAGCTCGCCGATGCTCAACGTCTCGTCGAGGAGCAAGGGTTGAACCTCCCGTCGCTGGAGTTCCTAGCGTACTGAGCACGCGGCCGCGCAGGACGGCCCGCACGACGACCATGGGAGGTCGCATGACCACTGAGCCGACGTTCGTCCTCGTCCCCGGCGGCTACCTGGGCGGTTGGGTGTGGGAGGAGGTCGCAGACGGGCTGCGTGGCGCCGGGGCCGGAGCGCACCCGGTGACGTTCACCGGCATGGGGGACCGGCGCCATCTCGCGGGCCCCGCCGTGGACTTGGAGACGCACGTCGAGGACCTGGTGCAGATCCTCGACCACCTCGAAGGGGAGCGCATCGTCCTGGTCGGGCACTGCTACGGCATCTTCCCCGCGGTGGGTGCGGCCGACCGGCGCGGCGCACGCGTCGAGCGGGTCGTCTACCTCGACGCCGCGTTTCCGCTCGACGGCTACTCCGTCCTGGAGCTGCTCAACGAGAGGGAGCCCGACTCGCCGCGCCAGTCCGTGATGCGGCGGCACGCCGTCGAGGCCGAGGAGGGTTGGCGGATTCCGGCGCCGACCGCCGAGCAGTGGCGGGGCGCCGCCACCTCCGACCTCGACGAGGCCCAACTCGCCTGGATGGTGAGGCGAGCGGCGCCCCAGCCGCTCGGCACCTTCACCAGCCGCCTGCACCTGACAGGCGCCGCGGCAGAGACGCCGCTCACCGGCGTCTTCTGCACCCGCAACGGCACCAGTACGGCGGTGGCGGCGGAACTCGCCGCCACCGGCGACCCGCGGTTCGCCGCGCTCACACGGCCCACCTCGGCCTTCTTCGACCTGGACACCGCGCACTTCCCCATGGTCTCGGCGCCGGAGACGCTCACCGAGGTGCTGCTACGCGCGGGGCGGGGAGAGGGGGAGCGGCTTGCCGAGGGAGTTTCGTAGGGCGTCGCGCTCGGTTCCGGGGACAGACGTTGCGCCGCTCCTACGGGGGTGGGGCGGTGCGGCGGTCCAACGGGCCTGCGGCGGAGCCCGCGCCCGCCCCATCCCTTCGGCCGCCGCCCTTGGGCCGCAGCAGCGGCGGCGCGCTGTAGCGGCGCGAGCGGCGGGCTGCCACCGGGCCGGCGCCCTACGTCGCCGCGCTGGATTCCTCCTCCGCGGCAGTGTCCCCGACGTCGCCCGCTCTCGCGCGGACGGTGAGCCCGCGCACCTGGCGACTGCAGAGGACGAGCCCCGTCGCGGCGACGAGCAGGGCGGTGCCGCCGAGCAACGCGGGGCGTGTGCCGTACCGTTCGGCGAGCCAGCCGGCGGCGACCTCGCCGAGCGGGAGGGCGAGCAGGGAGCCGAGGACGTCGTAGGAGTAGACGCGGGCGAGCCGGTCCGTCGGGATGTTCTCCTGGAGCGACACCTCCCAGGCGACGCCGAACTGCTCCATCGCCACGCCGTTCACGAACATCGCCGCCACCAGCAGCGCGAGCGGCGCCGTCTCGGCGAGCGCCAGCAGCGGCAGCGCGTCGAAGACGACGACGGCGACGCCGAGCCGCAGGGCGTGCCGCACCCGCGAGCGCGCCGCGAAGAGTCCGCCGACGAGGGCGCCCGCCATCTGCACGGCGAGCACGAGCCCCCAGAAGGTGCGTCCGAAGGTGTCGTCGGCGATCGTCGGGCCGAGCACGTAAATGCCGCCCGCCGTCACACCGTTGACGACGAAGAACTGGAGCACGACGAGCCACACCCACCGCCGTGCCGTGAACTCCCGCCACCCCTCGCGGAGTTCGCGGATCGGGTGCGAACTCTCCCGGGGCGGTTGCGAGACGCGCACCCCGTGGTACGCGACTGCGGCCCCCGCAAAGAGCACCGCGTTGACGGCGAAGCCCCACGCGGGCGAGAACACCGCCGTCACCGCCCCGCCCAGCGACGCACCGGCCATCATCCCGCCCTGCACCCCCATCCGCGCCACGGCGTTGGCGGCGCGCAGCTCCCCGGCGGGGACCGTGTACGGGGTGAGCGCGACAGCGGCCGGGAGCGAGAGCGCGGCGACGGCGCCGTTGACGGTGCTCAGTGCCACGAGCGCGGGCAGTCCGCCGCTTCCGGTCAACAGGACGGCGGCGACGGTGGCTTGGGCGGCAGCCGCCGCGAAGCTGGAGCCCTGGAGGATCACGCTCTTCGGCAGCCGGTCGGCGAGCATCCCGCCGAGCAGGACGAGCGCGACATTGGTGAGCGAACGCGCGGCGACGACCAACCCCATGTGGGCGGCGGAGCCCGTCAGGTCGAGGACGGCGAAGGCGAGGGCGATGGGCGCCATCGTATTGGCGCAGTGTGTCAGCGAGCGCCCGGCGGCGAGGTTCCGCAGGTTGCGTCGGCGCAGGGCATTCAGGAGCGGTCGGTTCCGGGCGGTCCGGCGGCTTTTCACTCCCCGTCTCCCCGTCCGTCGGCCATGCGGAAGAGCAGCAGCGTCGCGCTGGTGGGGACGGCGCCCGGGCTGTCGGCGGGGACGGCCTCCTCGTGCACCAACTCGCCGATCTCCTCGGCGAGTTCGCGGACCCGCTCCCACGTCGCCTTCGGCAGCCAGACCTCCGCGTCGGTGAGCGAGCCCGGGTGCCGGGGATCGCGGCGGTGTGAGCGGCGACGCAGCTCCTCGCCGAGCGCGGAGGCGACGGCCGCGTACTCGTCCGCCCCGGTGCCGGCGGTGAGGCGGCTCGACCTGTCGTAGCAGTACCGCTTGGCGAGGCCGCCGTGGACGGTCTCCTCGCCGTCGAGCTTCAACAGGCCCGCCTCGTGGAGTCGGCGCAGGTGGTAGCTGACGTTGGCCTGCGAGGCACCCAGCTCGCGGGCGGCCTCGGCCGCGCTGTACGCGCGTGCGGTGGTGAGCGAGAGCAGCCGGAGGCGCAGCGGGTGCGCGAGGACGCGGAGTCCGCGCAGCTCTTCTCGCGGTGCGTCGGGGGAAGTTGGCGGCATGACGGAAGTGTCGGCGGGCGGGGGGCAACCGTCAAACAGTTATTTGGGGGTGTCCAGCGGTGGTGGCGTGCCGGGTGCGACCTCGGCGCGGTGCCCTCCCCGCAGGCCGGCCGCCGGATTCAGTCGGAGACCGCGCTCTCCTCGTCGTAGACGAGCGCCTGGTACTCCGGGTGCTTGCGAATCCAGCCCGCGACGAACGGGCAGACCGGTACGACCTGGTGCCCCGCGGCCCGCTCCGCGTCGAGCCCCGCCCGCGCCAGCGCGCTCCCGACGCCGCGGCCCTCGTACGCGGGGTCGACCTCGGTGTGGATGAACGCGACGACCGTCGGCGACCGCACGTACTGCGCGAACCCCGCCAGCTCACCGCCGATCCGGGCTTCGTACCGGTTGGCGCCCGGAGCGTCCACGACCTCGACTTCCTCTCCCATGGCAGCTCCCTTCCTTTCGCCGACGACGGCCGGCCGGCCCGCACCGCGGCCCGGCGCTCCCGCACGCGAGCCCGGAAGCCACTTCAGGCTAAGCCCCGGCCACCTGGACCGCAGCCCGCCGCCAGGGCCTCAACTGCGCTGCTCGCGGTCCCAGTCGAGCATCCGGTAGAGGTACTCGGCGCCGAGCCCGTAGGTGCCCCCGTCGGCGCGCGCGAGGTCGCGGACCTCGCCGGACGCCCGGTCTCCACGATGGCCCGCGACGGCCGCGCCCGCACGGCGGACCGCTTCAGCGACCGCCCACGAAGAGGGAGGCGGGGACGAACACCCGGTGTCCCGTGCCGAATCGCACCCGCACGCCCGCGGCCGTCCACGCGACCGATTCGATCCCCTCGGCGGCGACCCCTGCGCCGAGGTCGACGTGGTGTCCGTAGCCGTGCCCCGGGTCCCGCCCGACCACCAGACGGTACGTCTCCCGCCCGGAGAGCGTGCGCTCCTCGACGAGCGCCAGGTGATGCCGCGACCCGTCCGCGTACTGCACGTCCGCCGGGGCCCGGCTCTCCTGGACGACGTCCGACCGCGGCCACCACAGCACCGCAACGGCCGTCACCGTCACGGCGATCCCCGCGGCGCCTCCGATGACGGCGGCACCGAGACGGCCGGGACGACGGCGCCGCCCTCGGCGTGCGGAAGCTTCCACCTGGCTCCTCCTGGCAGCGCCTGGGCGCGGCGCCTCGACGCCAGGGGGGACGCACGGGGGTTCGGCGTGGTTGCGGGGGCGATTCGGGGCGTGGGGTGGGGTGTTGGGCGCGCAGGGCGAGGCGACTGTGCCGGTGGGTGCCATCGGAGCGCTGGGGTTCGTCGCGTTGGGGCTCTTTCGGTCGGGGTTTTCGCGACTCGGCGCCGAACGGGTCCGCGCTGGCGGGAAGTTCGGCGGATTGCGTGGGATCTCGGGGGCGCAGGGAGAGTGGGGGCGCTCGCCCGCGGCCGGGACGGGCGGCCCTACGCCACCCGCCCCGTCCACTCCTCGCTGCCGAACTTCGTCCGTGCCAGTTCCTCGGCGCGGGCCATCTCCTCGGCGGTAACGGCTCCTTCGGTGAGGCCGTAGCGCTGGGCGAAGGAGGCGATCATGCGGTCGATGATCTCGGCGCGGGGGAGGCCGGTCTGGCGGCGGAGGGGGTCGACGCGCTTCTTGGCGCTGGTGGTGCCCTTGTCGGAGAGTTTCTCCTTGCCGATGCGGAGGACGTCGAGCATCTTGTCGGCGTCGATGTCGTAGGACATGGTCACGTGGTGGAGGACGGCACCGTCGCCGGTGGCGATGCGCTTCTGGGCGGCGCCGCCGATCTTCCCGTCCTTCGAGGCGATGTCGTTGAGCGGCACGTACCAGGCGCGGACGCCGATGTCGCCGAGAGCCGCGAGGACCCAGTCGTCCAGGTAGGCGTAGGAGTCGGCGAAGGAGAGCCCGGAGACGAGGGAGGCGGGGACGGAGAGGGAGTAGGTGATGGTGTTGTCGCGCTCGACGAACATCGCTCCGCCGCCCGAGATCCTGCGGACGACGGTCACCCCGTGCCGGTCGGCGCCCTCGGGGTCGACCTCGTTGCGGAGGGACTGGAAGCTGCCGATGATGACGGCGGGCGAGGCCCACTCCCACACCCGCAGCGTCGGCGGCCTGCGGCCCGCGGCGACCTCCTCGGTGAGGACCTGGTCGAGCGCCATATGGAGCGGCGGGGACTGCGGTGCCTCGTGGATGACCTGCCAGTCGTAGTCGGTCCAGTCAGTCGCCTCGGCGAGGGCGCGGCGCACCGCGACGGCGACGCCCGCAGCCGTGATCCCGTACATGACGGTGTCCTCGGGGACGGCCGCCTCGATCCTCGCCGCGAGACCGGTGAGATCCGTGTCGGCGGAGGCGCCCTCGAGCGACTGGTTGATCGCGGTGATCGCCTCGTCGGGCTCCAGGAAGAAGTCGCCGGCAACCTGCACGTTCCGCAGGACGCCTCCGCGCTGCTCCAGGTCGACGACGACCAGCTTGCCGCCGGGGATCTTGTACTCACCGTGCATGCCGAAATGCCTCCGTTGCTTCGAACCGTGCCTACGGTGAACGCCGCACGGGGCCGGGCTGTTCCGCGTCGCCCGGGGGTCGACGCCGCGATGTCGGAGCTCCCCGGTCACACAACCCCGCGTCCGCGGAACAACTCCTCGGCAGCCACATGCCACGGACGCGCCGTTCCCGCCTTGAGCAGACTTGACCGATCGGTATACCGTGGTCGTCACTAAACAGACCGGTATACCCGCGAGGAGGTTCCAGCGATGCCCGAGACGATGCGCGCGGTGCGGATCACAGAGCACGGAGGACCGGAGGTGCTCGAACCGGCGGAGGTGCCCCTGCCCGTTCCGAAGACGGGGGAGGTGCTGGTGAGGGTCGGCGCCGTGGCGCTGAACAACACGGACCTGTGGACCCGGCAGGGCGCTTACGGTCGCCCGGGAGACCCGGAGGCGCTGTCGGGCTGGCGGGGCCCGATCGACTTCCCGCGCATTCAGGGCGCCGACGTCGCAGGCCGGGTCGCGGCGGTCGGCGCAGATGTGGACGAGAGCCTCGTCGGCCGCCGCGTGGTCGTCGACCCGGCCATCTACGACTCCGACGGCCCCGACGCGCAGCCCGTCGGCCTGATGGGAAGCGAACGCGACGGCGGTTACGCCGAGTACGTCACCGCGCGCACCGACCGCGTGCACGACGCGACGGAGTCCCCGCTCACGGACGAACAGCTCGCCTCGCTGCCGACCGCCTACGGCACGGCACTCGGCATGATCGAGCGCGGACGCCTCCGCGAAGGCGAGACCGTACTGGTCTCGGGGGCGTCCGGCGGGGTCGGCCTCGCGGCGGTGCAGATCGCCCGCGCGCGGGGGGCGAAGGTGCTCGCGATCAGCAGCGGATCGAAGATCGAGTCGGTGCGCGAGGCAGGCGCCCACGCGGTCCTCGACCGCGCGCGGGACGTTCCCGAGCAGGTCCACGACGCCGCGCCCGAGGGCGTCGACGTCGCGCTCGACGTCGTGGCAGGCGAGTTGGTGAGCGACGGACTGCCGCTGCTCCGCGAGGGCGGCCGGTGGGTCGTCGCCGGCGCGCTCGGCGGCTACGAGGTCGCCTTCGACGTGCGCCGCCTCTACCTCCACAACGCGCAGGTGATCGGCTCCGCGATGCACACGCCCACGCACTTCGACCTCCTCATGGACCTGGCCCGGCGGGCCGACGTCCAGCCCGTCGTCGCCGCGAGGTTCCCGCTCGACCGGGCCGCCGAGGCACAGGAGGAGCTCGCCCGCAGGGGACACGTGGGGAAGCTCGTCATGCGGCCCTAGGGCGGCGCCTGCCGCCCGTTCGGGAGGCGAAGTCGGCCCGCCGTCCGGGGAGTTGCGGGGTGCTCCACGGGTGGCGGCGGACGCGCGCCGGGGACGCGGCGCCGTCCCGCGTCCGTCCGCCGAACGGTGCGACGCAGCCGAAGGCCGCGGAACGGTGCGGCTGACCATGCGGTCGCCCCGCGTCGCCGGTGGCCCGGCCTCCGGATGTGAGCGCTCCCCGTGGTGGGACGGCTCGACTCCGGTTTTCAGCCGCCCCATGTTGCTGAACGGTGCGCCCTCGGATGCGGGTGTCCGATGCCGCGGAACGGTGCGGCGTCGTGGGACGGCACGGCCGCTGCTGCGGCCGGCCCACGTTGCGGAACGGTATGGCTCCGGATGCGGATGTCCTGCGGTGCGAGACGGTGCGTCCCTTCGATGCCCCGCTACAGCCGCCCCGCCCGCCGTTGGCGCCACAGCAGCCAGGCGAGGTACACGCCGCCGGCGCAGCCGGTGACGACGCCGACCGGGACGATGCCCGGCAGCTTGCCGGCGGCCCAGTCGGACGCCACGACGAGGAGCGCGCCGACCCACCCGGCCGGCAGCAGGTTCGGCCCGGGTGAGCGCGTCAGTCTCCGCGCGATCTGCGGTGCGGCCAGCGCGACGAACGGGATGGGTCCGGCGGCCGCGACCGACATCGCCGTCAGCCCGGTGCCGGTGACGAGCAGCAGCACCCGCGTCCGCTCGGGGCCGACGCCGAGCGCGGCGGCCGCGTCGTCGCCGAGCTCCAGGAGCGAGAGGCGCCGGGCCGCGGCGAGGAGCACGGGCAGCAGGACGAGCAGGCCGACGGCGGCCGTCGCGGCGTCGCTCCAACCGCGCCCGCCGAGGCTGCCGATGCGCCACGTCGCTGCCTCCGCCGCCTTGCCGAGGTCGGCCCGTACGAAGAGGAACGAGGTGACCGAGTTGAGGACCGCGGTGATGCCGATGCCGATGAGCACCAGCCGGTAGCCGTGGGCGCCGCCCTTGCGGGCGAGCAGGTAGACGACGACCGCGGTGAGCAGGCCGCCGCCGACGGCACCGGCCGCAGTCGGTACGGGGCCCGAGTTGAAGACGAGGAGCGCCACCAGCGCACCCGTCGAGGCACCGCTGCCGAAGCCGATGATGTCGGGGCTGCCGAGCGGGTTGCGGGAGAGCGACTGGAAGACGGCGCCTGCGACGCCCATGCCGAAGCCGACGAGGAGCGCGTCGAGCGCGCGCGGCAACCGCAGCCCCGTGACGATGAACTCGGCGCCGGGCGGCCCGTCTCCGAGCAGGGTGCGTACGACCTCGACCGGGCTGAGCGGATATTCGCCCGAACCGATGGCGACCGTCGCCATGAAGAGCCCGAGCACCGCGAGCACCGCGGCGACGTACACCGCGCGCAGCTCGAAGCGGAGGGAGAGCCGGTCGCCGCGGGTGCGCAGATGGCTGCGGGTGACGCTGTGCCGCGGGGGCTCCGGCGGCGCCTGCGGCGGGTCGAGCGTGGTGCGGCCGGGGCCGGTCGGGCTCACAGTTGCGCCACCTTTCGGCGTCGTACCAGGTGGATGAAGAGCAGGCCGCCGAGGAGGGCGGTGATGATGCCGACCTGGATCTCCGAGGGCGGCGCGACGACGCGGCCCACCACGTCGGAGACGAGCAGCAGGACCGGCGCGTACAGCGCGCAGTACGCGAAGAGCCGCGGCGTGTGGGGCCCCGTGAAGAACCGCACCGCGTGCGGCACCATCAGGCCGACGAAGCCGATCGGCCCGCAGACGGCCGTCGCGCCGCCGCACAGCAGCGTCACCGAGACGACGGAGAGCACGCGCGTGCGCCCGGGGCTTGTCCCGAGGGCGCGCGCCGAATCGTCCCCGAACGCCATCACGTTGAGCGGCCGGGCGAGCGCGAAGGCGAGGAAGGCGCCGACGACGAGGAGCGGCGCGGCCTGCGCGAGCAGGTCGCCCGAGCGTCCGGCGAGGCTGCCGACGTCCCAGTTGCGGAGCCGGTCGAGGGCGTGCGTGTCGAGGAGTTGGAGGCCGTTGATGTACCCGGAGAGCGCCGCGCTCACCGCGGTGCCGGCGAGCGCGAGTCGTACGGGGGTCGCGGCGCCGCTGCCGCCGAGCGCACTGACGACGACCGAGGCGATCCCCGCGCCGGCGACGGCGAACCACAGGTAGCCGCCGAAGCTCTCCACCCCGAAGAGACTGATCGCGGTGACGACGGCGGCGGAGGCGCCCGCGTTGACGCCGAGCAGCCCGGGGTCGGCGAGCGGGTTCCGGGTGAGCGACTGCATCACGGCGCCCGCGAGCCCCAGCGCGGCGCCGACCGCGAGCCCGATGAGGGTCCGCGGCAGCCGCATGTCCTGCACGATCGCCGCCTCTTCGCCGTGTGCGCCGTGCACCAGCGCGTCCCAGACCGTCCCCGGAGGCACGGCCTCGGCGCCGGCGCACAGGCTCAGCACCACGGAGGCGACGAGGAGCACCACCCCGAGCACCAGCCCCGCGCCGGCGCGCGCGGGGCCCACGCCCGGTGTCTGCGCCGAACTACCCGTACCCGCAGCCGAGTCGGCGGCGAGAGCGGTCACGCGGCGCCCTCCGTCCTGTGGTGCGCGGCGCGGTACCGCAGGCAGGCGTCGTGGCGGGGGAGGAGTCCGGCCTCGGCCGCCTCGGCGAGCGTCGGCGCCTCCCGGTCCTTGGCGGAGAGGATCGGCTCGATGTCGGACGGCCACGCGATGCCGATGCCGGGGTCGAGCGGCTGGATGCCGTGCTCGCGTCCGGGCGCGTACCCGGTGGAGCAGAGGTAGACCACGGTGGCGGTCTCGCTGAGCGCGAGAAAGGCGTGGCCGAGGCCCTCGGAGAGGTGGACGGAGTGCCCGTTCTCCGCGCTGAGTTCGACGGCCTCCCACGCGCCGAACGTCGGCGAGCCGACCCGTACGTCGACGACGACGTCGAGGATCGCGCCCTGTACGCACGCCACGTGCTTCGCCTGGCCGGGAGGCACGTCGGCGAAGTGGATGCCGCGCAGCGCCCCGCGCCGGGAGACCGAGCAGTTCGCCTGCGCCGTCTCGAGCCGCTCGACCTGTTCCCCCTGCTCGACGGAGTCCTCCCGGCGGAAGAGTTCGTGGAACCTCCCGCGCTCGTCCGTGTGGACGCGGGGCGTGCGGCGCCACGCGCCCTCGATCGTCAACGGTTCCTTCACGACTCTCCTTCGAAGTTCGGCGCACCGGACGGGACGACGTGGGGGAGCGCCTCGGCGAGCACCTCCCGCCAGTCCCGGGGGGCGGGTTGGTGAGGCGCAGGGGTGCGCTTCTGCATCAGGACGCTCCACGCCGGGCGGGGCGCGGCGCGTGCGAGCGCCGCGCTGGAGACGGGCCGTACCCGCGCCGGGTCGGCCCCGCACCGCTGGAAGACCTCGCGGGCGAACTCGTACCAGGTGGTGCGGCCCGCCGAGGTGCTGTGGTGGACGCCGGTCGCCGGCTCGTCGGCGCGTCCGAGCGCGAGGAGGTGTCGGGCGACGTCGCGCGTCCAGGTGGGCTGGCCGTGCTGGTCGTCGACGACGTCGACGGTGGCGCCCGCCAGGGCGCGCCCGGCCATGGTGCGGACGAAGTTGTGCCCGTGCCTGCCGTAGAGCCAGGCGGTGCGCACCACCGCGCCCGCCGCCGGCAGCTCCGCCAACACGGCCTGTTCGCCCGCGAGTTTGGTGCGCCCGTACGCGGTGCGCGGCCCCGTCGGGGCATCTTCCGCGTAAGGGAGGCGGTGGGTGCCGGGGAAGACGTAGTCCGTCGAGAGGTGCAGGAGCCGCGCGCCGTTTCGGGCGCAGGCCCGGGCGAGGAGGCGCGGTGCCTCGGCGTTCTGCCGGTGTGCCTCCGGCTCGGCCTGCTCGGCCCCGTCGACGTCGGTCCACGCGGCGCAGTTGACGACGACGGAGGGCCGCACCGCGCCGAGCGCACCGGCGACCGCCGCGCCGTCCGTGACGTCCAACTCGGCGCGTGTGCACGGCTGTACGCGCTCCCCTGCGGCTTCGAGCACGGCGACGACGTCGCGTCCGAGCATGCCCTGCGCTCCGGTGACCAGCCAGGCGCTCACCGGGCCCACCGCCCCGGGTTGTCGCGGTACCACGCGACGGTGGTGGCCAGCCCCTCCGCGAAGGAGTGCCGCGGCGTGTAGCCGAGCTCTTCGTGGATGCGGGACCAGTCGACGCAGTAGCGCCGGTCGTGGCCCTTGCGGTCGGGTACGGGCGTCACGCGGTCCCAGTCGGCGCCGCAGGCGTCGAGGAGGCGCGCGGTCAGCTCACGGTTGGTGAGTTCGGTGCCGCCGCCGATGTTGTAGACGCGGCCCGGTTCGCCGCTCTCCAGCACGAGTTGGAGCGCGTGGCAGTGGTCGGCGACGTGGAGCCAGTCGCGGACGTTGCCGCCGTCGCCGTAGAGCGGGACCGTCTCGCCGCGCAGCAGTCGGGTGGTGAAGAGCGGTATCAGCTTCTCCGGGTGCTGGCGCGGCCCGTAGTTGTTGGAGCAGCGGGTGACGCGGACGTCGAGGCCGTGGGTGCGGTGGTAGGCGAGCGCGAGCAGGTCCGAGCCGGCTTTGCTCGCGGAGTAGGGGGAGTTGGGTGCGAGCGGCTCCTCCTCCGACCAGGCGCCGTGCGGGATGGAGCCGTACACCTCGTCGGTGGAGACGTGCACGAAGCGCTCGACGCCGTGGCGGACGGCGGCCTCCAGCAGCGTCTGGGTGCCGAGCAGGTTGGTGGAGGCGAACTCCCCGCCGTCCGCGATCGATCGGTCGACGTGCGACTCGGCGGCGAGGTGCACAACGGCGTCGTGGTCGCGCATGAGCGCATCGACGAGGTGGGCGTCGCGGATGTCCCCCTCGACCACGTCGAGGCACGAACCGGTCGCGGACGAGGGGAGGTTGGCGGGATTGCCCGCGTAGGTGAAGGCGTCGAGGACGGTGACGGTGCGGTGGGTCGAAGTCCCTTCCGCCAGAAGGGAGTCGACGAGGTGGGAGCCGATGAAGCCGGCCCCGCCGGTGACGAGGATGCGCATGGGGTCCGTTCAGGTCGTGAGGTGCACGCGGCTGTGGTCGCCGAGGACGAGGCGGTGGGCGCGCGGCGCGCGGGGGGCGCCCGTGACGTGCACGGTGCGTCCCAGCAGCGATCCTTCGATGCGCCCTGCACGGTCGATGCGGCAGCCGTCGAGGACGATGGAGAACTCCACCTCGCTGCCCTCGATGAGGCACCCGCCGGCGACGGAGGTCGAAGGGCCGATGTAGGAGTCGCGTACGACGCTGCCGGCGCCGATGACCGCGGGCCCGACGATCCGCGACCGCTCGACCCTCGCCCCCTCCTCCACCCGTACGCGGCCGACGAGTTGGCTCTCCGCGTCGACGCTCCCCGCGACGGTGCCGTCGAGGGTGTCGAGCACCGAACGGTTGACCTCCAGCATGTCGAGGACGTTGCCCGTGTCCTTCCAGTAGCCGGTGATGACGGTCGCCTGCACCGCGTGCTCGTGGTCGAGCAGCCACTGCAGAGCGTCGGTGATCTCCAACTCGCCGCGGTCCGAGGGCTCGATGGCGCGCACCGCCTCGTGCACGGCCGGGGTGAAGAGGTACACGCCGACGAGGGCGAGGTCGCTGCGCGGCTGCGACGGCTTCTCCTGGAGGCTCAACACCCCGCCGTCCGCAGCGAGTTCGGCGACCCCGAAGACCGTCGGATCGCTCACCTTGGTGAGCAGGATGCCGGCCTCGGGCCGGTGCTCCCTGAAGTCGGCGACGAGGCCGCTGATCCCGCCGACGACGAAGTTGTCGCCCAGGTACATCACGAAGTCGTCGTCGCCGAGCCACTCCCGCGCGACGAGGACGGCATGCGCGAGACCCAGAGGACGCTCCTGGCGCAGATAGGTGACCTCGGCGCCGAACCGCGCACCGTCGCCGACGGCGGCGCGGATCTCCTCGGCGGTGTCGCCGACGACGATGCCGATCTCGGTGACGCCGGCGGCGACGAGCGACTCGATGCCGTAGAAGAGCACCGGCTTGTTGGCGACCGGCACGAGCTGCTTCGCCGCGGTGTGGGTGATGGGCCGCAGCCGCGAGCCCGTGCCCCCGGCGAGTACGAGAGCCTTCATCGGAGCTTCCCCTCGGTGGCAGGTGCCTCCGGGGCTTCGGCCCCGGAGGTCGGTTGAGCGGGCACGGTGACGGGCAGGTCGTCGGCGCCGTGCTGGTGGCGCCAGAGCCGCGCGTAGGCGCCGTCGGACGCCAACAGCGCCTCGTGCGTGCCCTGTTCGGCGATCCGCCCGTCCTCCACGACGGCGATGCGATCGGCCTGCGCGGCGGTGGCGAGCCGGTGGGCGACGAGCACGGTGGTGCGCCGCGGGCCCGCCGACCTGGAGGTCGCCTCCGCGGCGAACCGCTCGGCCGCGGGGTCGAGCGCCGAGGTGGCCTCGTCGAGGAGGAGCAGCCCCGGGTCGGTGAGCCGGGCGCGGGCGAGGGCGAGCAACTGCCGTTCTCCGGTGGAGAAGTTGCGGCCCCGCTCGTCGACCTGCTGCCGGAAGCCGTACGGCTGCGCGGCCACCACCGAGAGCGCACCGGTCTCCCTGGCGGCGGCCTCGACCTCGGCGTCGCTCGCCTCCGGGCGGCCGTACCTGATGTTGTCGGCGAGGTCGCCGGAGAAGAGATGGGCCTCCTGCGGCACGTAGCCGATACGGCGCCGGTAGGCGGAGGACGGGTAGGCGCGGACGTCGACGCCGTCGACGAGGACCTGGCCTTCGGCCACGTCGTAGAACCGGGTCAGGAGCTTGACGACGGTGGACTTGCCGGCACCCGTCCGCCCGACGAGGGCGAGCGTCTCGCCGGGCTCGACGCACAGGTCGACACCGTCGAGCGAGGGGCTCGGGGCGCCCGGGTAGCGGTGCGAGGCGTGCCGCAACTCCACTGCGCCTGCGAGGCGTCGGGGGAGCGGGGCGGCCTCTTCGGGGCGCTTGTCGGGGACCGAGGAGGGCAGTCGGAGGAGCTCCACCGTCCGCCGCAGGCCCACGGCGGCCTGCTGGTAGCTGTCGAAGGCGAGCGAGAGCTGCTGGATGGGGGAGAAGAGAAGGCCGAGGTAGAGCATGAAGGCGACGAGCACCCCCGCGTCGAGGGTGCCCTCGGCGACCCAGGTGCCGCCCACGAACAGGACGAGCGCCTTCCCCAGTTCGGCGCAGATGTTGACGCTCGGGAAGTAGACCGAGGCGTACCGCTGGGCGCGCAGCCGGGAGGTGCGGTAGGAGTCCGAGAGCTTGTCGAAGTCGGCCGCCGTGTCCTTCTGCCGGTTGCCGGCCTGGGCGACGCGCAGACCCGAAATGTTCTCCTGCAGCGTGGAGTTGACCTCCCCGATGCGCCGCCGCGCGTCCGCGTAGGCGGCGGAGGAGAGTCGCCAGAAGACGAAGGTGGCGAGGGCGACGAGCGGCAGCGGCGCGAGCCCCGCGAGGGCGAGCGGCAGGTCGACGGCGAGCATCGTCACCGCGACGCCCGCGACCGTCGCCAGCGCCGCCAGCGAGGTGAGCAGGTGCGACTGGAGGAAGGTCGACAGCGCCTCGATGTCGTTGACCATCCGGGTCATGATCTGGCCGCTGCGCTCGCGCTCGTAGAAGTCCATGCCGAGCCGCTGGAGTTGGGCGAAGGTGCGGACGCGCAGCCCGTACAGCACTCGTTCGCCCGCGCGGCGGGTGAGGCGGGTGTGCGTGTGGAGCAGCACCCACCCTGCGAGGACGACGCCGAGCGCCGCCAGGGCCGCGTTACGCAGGGTTCCTCCGTCGCCCTCTGCGACGCCGTAGTCGAGGCCGTGGCGGACGAACAGGGGCAGGGAGACCGTCCCGGCCGTGTCGAGGATGACGAGGACGAGCCCGGTGAGGAGCGCGGCGCGTACCGGGCGCAGTAGGCCGCTGAGGCGCAAGTCCGGTCGCGGGCGCCGGAGCTCGGCCTCGTCGAGTGCGGGATCTGCCGGCGGCTCCGTGGGCTCGTCTGCGGCTTCCGGCTCTGTCACGGGCCACAGCTCCGGGGTGACGCCCTCGGCGCCGTGGGTGTCGGCCGGGTTGATGCGCTCCTCGACCGAGCCGCTGTGCCCCGCGGTGAGTTCGCGGAACAGGGCGCAGCGCGCCGTGAGTTCGTCGAGGGTGCCGACGTCGACGACGCGTCCCTCGTCGAGGACCGCGACGCGGTCGGCGAGGTCGAGCGTGGAGCGGCGGTGCGCGATGAGCAGCGTGGTCGCCCCGCGGGTGACCTCGGCGAGGGTGGCGTGCATCGCCGCCTCGGTCTCGGCGTCGACGGCCGAGGTGGCGTCGTCGAGGACGAGCGCACGCGGGCGGGTCAGCAACGTGCGTGCCAGCGCCACGCGTTGGCGCTGGCCACCGGAGAGGGTGAGGCCGCGCTCGCCGACGTCGGTCCCGTACCCCTCGGGCAGCGCGGTGACGAAGTCGTGCGCGCCCGCCGCACGCGCCGCCGCCTCCACCTCTTCGTCCGTCGCCTCGGGGCGCCCGTGGGCGATGTTGTCGCGGACGCTGCCGGAGAAGAGGAACGGCTCCTCGAAGACGACGCCGACGGTCTCCCGGAGCGAGTCGAGCCGCAACTCCCGTACGTCGACGGTGTCTTCGACGGGCCCGACGCGGACGGACCCCGCCTGGACGTCGTAGAAACGCGGCAGCAGCAGCGAGACGGTCGACTTGCCCGAGCCGGCGGGACCGATCAGCGCGACCGTCTCGCCCGGCTCGACCGTCAGCGAGAGGCCGTCGAGGACCGGATCGCTCGGCGCGTAGCCGAAGCGCACCCCGTCGAAGGCGAGCCCCACAGGACCTGCGGGCACGGGCCGGGCGTCCGGCGCCTCCGTGATCTGCGGCTCCGCGTCGATGAGTTCGTAGACGCGCTCGGCGGAGGCTCGCCCCTGCTGCGCCGTCACCACGAAGTTGGCGAAGAGGCGGGCGGGCCCGGCGAGGAGCGAGAGGTAGGCGGCGAAGGCGAGGAAGGTGCCGATGTCGATGCTGCCCCGCAGCGCGAGCCAGCCGCCGAACCCGAGCACCGCGACCTGGCCGAGCGGCGGTAGCGCCGACATGGAGGCCGTCGCGGCCGCCTGGAGTCGCACCACCCGCAGCCGGCGCCCGAAGAGCCGGCGCGCGGCGGCGGCGAGCCGCTCGGTCTCCCGCTCCTCCTGGCCGAACCCCTTCACCACGCGGACGCCCGTGACGTTCTCCTCGACCCGCTCGGCGATACGGGCCGTCTGCGCCTGCGCCGCCTTCGTCGCGGGCACAAGCCGCTTGCGGGTGTAGGCCGTCAGGCAGGCGAGTCCCGGGACGACGGTGAGCGCGACGAGCGTCAGCAGCGGCGCCAACCAGGCCATCGCGACGACCGCGACGAGGAACTGCGCCGCGACGCCCATCGGGATCGGCAGCATGCCCAGCATGATCTGGACCTGTTGCAGGTCGCTGTTGGTCCGGGAGACGACCTGCCCGGTGCGCAGGGTGTCCTGCCCCGCTCCGTCGAGCTGCTGGATCGATGCGAACACCCGGGTACGCAATCGGTGTTGGACGGCGAGGGCGAGTTTCCCCCCGACGAAGCGCCGGGTGTACTCGGCGCCGAACTGCACCACGGCGAGCCCGACGAGGGCGGCGACGAGCAGGTGGAGCCGATGGGTCTCGCCGTCGAGTGCGTCGTTGACGCCGAGCCTGGCGACGAGCGGGCCGACGGCCTCAAGCCCCGTGCCCAGCACGGAACTCAGGACCACGGCGAGGGTCAGCCGTCGGTGCCGCAGGCAGGCCGCGGCGAGCCTGCGGAACCACGGGGCGGGTGTTGTTGGCCTCGGAATCACATGATTAGCTTAGGCTTACCTAAGTACAACATGCCACCTGCGGGGCGTGACCTCGGGCACAGAGACCCCGGAACTCCCGCGAGCGTTCCGGGACGCCTCAGGCCGTCCCCAGCCGAGGAGGAAACACCCACCATGCGCGTACTGTTGGCAGGACCGCCGTTCTTCGGGCTGCTGTACCCGATGGTCCCGCTCGCCCAGGCGTTCCGGGCCGCCGGACACGACGTCCTCGTCGGCACGTGCGGCGCCGCCGTCGAACGCACCACGGAGGCAGGGCTGTTGGCGGTCGACTGCGCCCCCGGCATCGATCCCGACGCCCGCTACGCCGAGATGGAGAAGAAGCGGCAGGGAAGACCGCCCTCGCCCGGCGAGGCAGGCCGCCCCGCCAAGGGCCGCGGTTTCTCCTTCTTCAGCGACGAGATGGCCGACCGCATGGTGCAGGTCGCGCAGGAGTGGCGGCCCGACCTCGTCGTCCACACGCCCAACGGCGTCGTCGGCCAACTCGTCGCCGCCCGCCTCGGGTTGCCCTCCGTACTGCACGCCGTCGGGTTCGGGCACACCGGAGCCCACGTCGCGATGATGAACGACGCGCTCGCCGGGGGCTACGAACGCCACGGCCTCGACGGACCCGAGCCGGTCGCCGCCTGGCTCGACGTCGCGCCGCCCAGCATGACCACGACCGACGAACCGCGCCGCTGGTCGATGCGGTACGTGCCCTACAACGGCGGGGCTGCGCTGCCCCCTTGGCTCTTCGCGCCGCGGCGGCGGCCGAGGGTCGCCGTCACGCTCGGCACTGTGCGGCCCGTCGTCGACGGCGTCTCGCCTGTGGCGTGGGTCGTCGAGGCCGCCCGCCGCCTCGACGCCGAGTTCGTCCTCGCGCTCGGCGGCGCCGACGTCGCCGCGCTCGGCGAACTGCCCGAGAACGTCAGCACCGTCGACTGGATTCCGCTCGGCGCGCTTCTCGACGCCTCCGACGCCGTCGTCCACCACGGTGGCGCAGGCACCACCCTCACCGCGCTCGACTCCGGGCTCCCGCAGATCGTCCTCGGCGAGGGCGCCGACCGCCCCGCCAACGCCGCCGCGGTACGCGACCGGGGCTGCGGACTCGTCCCCGACGGCCCGGACGACCTCACCCCCGCGCTCGTCGAGCGACTCCTCACGGACGAGGCCCTCGTCGACGCCGCCCGGGAGACCGCAGCCGAGATGGCCGCGATGCCCAGCCCCGCCGAGACCGTCGGCCGACTCGTCCAACTCGCCCTGACGCAGGGAAGAACCCGATGAACGCCCACCCTCCGCAGGCGACCGCATCCCCCGACTCCGTCCCCTACGGCACAGCCGAACCCGCCCGCGGCACGGGAGCAGGCCACCCCGCGGCACCGGCCCGCGCCCGCAGCCCCCGTGTCGCGCGCCTCGCGCGCGACCTCGACGAGCTGTCGGGCCCGGACGCGCGCGCCGCCGCGCTCGACCGCTTCTGGGCCGAGGTGCGCACGTCGGGCACCCCGCTCATCGAGCCGCTCCCCAACGAGCCGCACCACCGGGCCGTCACGTTCCTCTGGCGCGGCGGCGGCACCACGGGCGCGGTGCTGCTCCTCGCCAACCGGCTCATCGACCGCGGCGACTACACCTCGGGGCTGATGGAACACCT
This sequence comes from Streptomyces sulphureus DSM 40104, assembly GCF_000381025.1. Taxonomy (GTDB): domain Bacteria; phylum Actinomycetota; class Actinomycetes; order Streptomycetales; family Streptomycetaceae; genus Streptomyces; species Streptomyces sulphureus. Next base: position 41,024 of record NZ_KB905831.1, on the reverse strand, counting down.
CGACGGCACGGACGTCTGGCACTTCACCTACCGGCTGCGCGCCGACCACCGGGGCTCCTACCGCGTCGCCGCCACGGAGGACGCGGCCGACCTCACGCACGACCGGCTCCGCGCGCTCGCCGCCGAGGCCGTCGGCGACCCGCTCAACCCCCGTACGATCGCCACCCGTTGGCACGGCCCGCCCGGCTCCGTCTTCGCGCTCCCCGAGGCACCTCCGCAGCCGTGGGCCGGCCGGCGCGACGGCGTGCCGCGGGGCGAGGTGCAGCGGCACCGCCTGAGCTCCGAGGCGCTCGGCGCCACCCGCGACGTGTGGGCCTACCTGCCCCCGACCGCGGCCGAGGCACCGGACGGCGCCGACGTACTCCTCCTCCTCGACGGCGACATGTGGTTCGGGCAACTCGCCGCCGAGAACCTCTTCGACAACCTGCACGCCGACGGCGCCGTCCGCCCGCTCGTCGTCCTCGCCCCCGACGCCGTCGACAACGCCACGCGCATGCGGGAGTTCGGCGGCCGGCAGCCCTATACGGACTTCCTCACCGAGGAGTTGCTCCCCTGGGCCGCCGCCCGCTGGCCGCTCTGCGCCGACCCGCGCCGCACCACCGTCGCGGGGCAGAGCCTCGGCGGGCTGGGCGCGCTCCACGTCGGGCTGGAGCAACGCACCCACCGCGTCGGCAACGTCGTCGCACAGTCCCCCTCGCTGTGGTGGCGCCCCGACATCGGGCCGGGCATCCCGTCGAAGATGGACACCGGCGAGCAGTGGATGAGCCGCCGGTTCGCCGAACTGCCCGTCCGCGAGGGCCTGCGGGTGCGCCTGGACGTCGGGCTGCACGAGGGGGCGATGGCCACCATGGTGCGCGAACTCTTGACCCGCCTCGACTCACGCGGCTACCCGACGGTGCTCACCGAGTTCAACGGCGGCCACGACTACACCTGTTGGAGCGGTGCGCTCGCCGACGGCCTCGCCGCGCTCCACACCTTCTGAACGATCCTTCTACTTCCGCAGGAGCAAGCACTCATGTCCCTTACCGCCTCCCGTACCCGCAGAGCCGCCGTCGTCGCCGCACTGGCGGGCGCCGTCGTCCTCACCGGCTGTGGTGGCGAGGAGTCCTCCTCGTCCTCGAAGCCCGCCGCGGACGCGGGCACCCGCACCGTCACAGGAGCCGACGGGAAGAAGGCCGAGGTCCCCGAGAAGCCGAAGAAGATCGTCACGCTCAGCGAGCCGACTCTCGACGCGGCGCTCGCCCTCGGCCACCAGCCCGTCGGCGCCACCGCAGGACGGGGCCAACAGGGCGTCTCCAGCTACCTGGCGAAGAAGGCGGCCAAGGCGAAGGTCGTCGCGACCGTCGCCGAGCCCGACCTCGAAAAGCTCGCCGTTCTCAAGCCCGACCTGATCCTCCTCGACGAGACGACCGGCTCCAAGCGCGTCACCGACAAGCTCCGCCAGATCGCCCCCACGGTCCTCACCGCGAAACTCAACGAGGACTGGCAGAAGTCCTTCCTCGCCACGGCCGATGCCCTCGGCGACAAGGCGAAGGCCCAGAAGTGGATCGAGGAGTTCGACGCCGACGTACGCGAGACCAAGAACGGCCTCGAGGACAACGCCGAGGCCGTCACCAGCGTGGTGCGCTGGCAGGACGGGGCACCCTCGGTCGTCGGCAAGGGCAAGGGCCACGTCGGCTCGACGCTCGCCTCCCTCGGCCTGAAGCGCCCCAAGGACCAGCAGGGCGAGAGCCTCGGCCACAGCGAGCCCGTCAGTCTGGAGAAGCTCCGCACCATCGACGGCGACTGGCTCTTCTTCGGCACCCTCGACGACCGGGCGTCCGGAGAGAAGGCACTGAAGGAGGCGAAGGACATCCGCAACTTCACCCGCCTCGACGCCGTACGCGACGACCACGTCGTCGTCGTGGAGGGCTCCGCCTGGAACAGCGCCGGCGGCCCGCTCGCGGCGCGTGCGGTCCTCGCCGACGTCAAGGGGAGCATGGCGGAGTAGCGGTCAACGGGGCCCCGCCGCACGTGTGTCGACGTGCGGCGGGGCGGCTTGATGGGCGGGCGGCAGCCCGATCAGGCCCTGGCGGCGAGAGGGCTGGGACCACCGGCCACTGGCACGGCGAGCCTCATGGAACCCAAGGACATCGCCTACTCCGCCTGTCTTCGCCCGCGCCCGACGACGACACCGCCATGCGCACCACCCTTTTCATGAGGTCTTCGTCCGCGGCAAGAAGACGCCGCGCTTCAGGTCCTGCTCGATGGCCTCCAGCGAACGCCCCTTGGTCTCCGGCACGCGGAAGAAGATGACGACCCAGGCGAGAACGTTCAACATGGCGTACACCAGCATCGCCCCGCCCAGGGAAAGCGCACTGACCAGGCTGAGTGCGCTGGAAGTGACGACGAGGTTCGACGCCCATAGTGCCGCAGCGTGCACACCGGTGGCCGCGGGACGAATCCGCAGCGGATACACCTCGGAGCCGATCAGCCAGCCGACGACCTGAATACCCCCGGTCTGGAACAACATGAACGCCAGTAGCATCGCCAACGCGAGCCACCCGTTGGGCTGGTCCTCGGAGACGATGAAGAGCAGGCCGAACAGCGCGATCGACAGCGCAGAGCCGGGCAGCATGATGAGCATCAGACGCCGGCGGCCGATGCGGTCCACCAGCAGTTTGCCGATCAGCGTCATCACCACGTACACGACGCCGACGTAGACATTGGCCTCCAGCGAGAACGAGGGCGCGAATCCCACGTCGGTCAGGATGATCGGCGTGTAGTAGATCATCATCTCGAGTCCGGTGATCTGAGTGAAGACCGCCACCGTGATTCCGGCGATCAGCGCCGGACGCAGCCACTTCTCGCCGAGCGCCCGCCAAGGGCCCTCCTCGGCCTCGCTCTCCCTGCGCAGGACTTCCTGAATATCACGCACCTCGCTGTCAGCGATCCGACCAGTGGGTCGCACCCAACGCAGCACTTTCCGTGCGGAGTCGATGTACTCATGCCGCACGAGCCAGCGTGGGCTCTCGGGCAGCGTGAGGATGCCGATGATCAGAATGACTGCGGGGACGACGGCTACCACGATCTTCCAGTGCCAGGCGACATCACTGAATACTGCGTTCACGATCGCCGCACTCAGAATGCCGATGCCGATCGCCATATTGAAGAAGGTGACGAAACCACCGCGACGACCGGGAGGGGAGAGTTCAGCGATGTAGGTAGGGATGGTCTGGGTGCTGCCACCCACCGCCAAACCCAGCAGCAGTCGACTGCCGATGAGCGAGAGCGGTTCGGGGGACAATGCCGCAAGCACCACCCCGACGGCGAAAAGCACAGCGACCGTCAGGATCGTGGTCCGCCGTCCGAACCGCACAGTGTACGGTCCTGCCGCGAGCGCGCCGATCACGGCACCAAGCAGAATCGAGGAGGTGATCATCTGCTCGATGGTGTTGTTGGGGATGCTGACACCGAACAACTCATAGGAATTCGTGATCCCGAAATCCTGGGCGATCTGATCGAGGGTTCCCGAAATGACCCCGGTGTCATAGCCGTACAGTAGTCCGCCCAGCGCGGACACCAAGGCCACATGGTAGATGTTCCACTTCGCGGAGTGGGACGTATCGCCGGGGATACCAGAAAGCTTCTGTTGCTGCGGCGACAGCTCCGGCTCCCCACTGAATCCGCCGCCCACGTCGTCCTCGGCATCGCTTGGTTGTTCGTGCATGCATTCTCCTCGCCGAAGCTTCGCGAAACGTGTGGCAGCGGAAACCATAGTGAGGAGCATGGTGGGCCACGGTGAGCCTTTCCCGGCGAGTTGGGTTACCAGGACCGTTTCTTCGTGGTCGGCCATGACAAAAGAAGGCGGCGCGGCTGGATGTTGCGGGACGGGACGTTATTGACACGGCTCATGCGACGTGACGGACCGTTCGTCCCGCCCCTGCGGCGGATTCGATCACCGCCGTCAGGTGCGTTCCTGCCCGCAGCAGGTCGTGTGTATGTTGGGCGATGGTGTCCGGCCGGGGGCGATACGGTCTGTCGCGTCGGCGGTCGTCATGTGCGGCAGCGGACTCGTGCACCAGGAATCTGTGCAACAGGTGTCTGCCGTACGCCGGTTGCGGATTCGTCAGAGTGGGGCGTCCTGAGGATGTGACGATGGGAATCCCTTACGGAGCTTCGCGGACGTCGGGCTCCCCACGGGCGCTGGTGATCGGAGCCGGCGTCGGCGGGCTGACGGCGGCCGCGATCCTGGCCGACCGCGGATGGTCGGTCACCGTCCTCGAACAGGCCGCGGAACTCGAACCTGTCGGTGCGGGCATCTCCCTCGCTCCCAACGCCCTGCGAGCCCTGGACATCATCGGGCTCGGAGATGCCGTGCGCGCCCTCCGGACCTGGACCGGACGTGGGGGTCTGCGCGCGCCGTCAGGCCGATGGCTGGTACCGATCACCGGGGACAGCACCAGCGCGCGTTTCGGGGACCCCCTCGTCTTGTTGACCCGCACAGCCCTCGTGGACTTGCTGCGCTCCCGATTGCCGGCCCACGCGGCACTGCGCACCGGCACGAAAGCGGTGCTCGCCGATCCGGGCGGCCCCGAGCGGCCCGCCCTCGTGACCGCCGGGGCGCAATCCCTCGAAGCCGACCTCGTCGTCGCCGCCGACGGCATCCACTCTGCGACCCGCCGGACCCTGTTCCCCGACCATCCCGGCCTTCGCTACGCGGGTTTCACCACCTGGCGCTTCCTCACCGACGCCCCGCCCGGAGGAGTCCAGCCGCACGAGACCTGGGGACGCGGGCGGATGTGGGGCACCCAGACCCTCCCGGACGGACGGGTCTACGCCTACGCGGCCGCCGCCCAACCTGCCGCGCACCACGCCCGCGACGACGAACCCGCAATGCTGCGGCGCCTGTTCTCCGCCTGGCACCCGCCCGTGCCGCAACTCCTCGAGACGCTGCCGCAGGGAGCGGTCCTGCGCAACGACGTCCACCACCTCGCCGCGCCCCTTCCCGCCCACCACCACGGCCGGGTGGTCCTGCTCGGCGACGCCGCGCACCCGATGACCCCGAGCATGGGCCAAGGCGGCAACCAGGCCATCGAGGACGCCGTCGTACTCGGGCAACTCGCCGACCCCGCCGAGAACATCACCCTCACGCCGGCCTCCTACACCCGGCTGCGCCTACCCCGCACGACCAAGATCGTGCAACAGTCGGCCCGCGCCGCGCGGACGACGACGCTCACCAGCGCACCGGCCTGCGCCCTGCGCAACGCCGCGTTCGCCCTCGTCGGCCGCCTGGCCCCCGCTCTCATGCTCCGTGCGCTCGACGGAATCGCCGACTGGCGTCCGCCGGAGCGCGTGTAGCAAGCCGGCCGCAAGTCCCCGGGCGCCGGTGAGCGGTCTGCGCCGACTCGCCCACGCCGCCGAAGTCGTCGCGCTCATCCGCCGTACAGGCCGGTGGCCTCAGCGGAACTGCTCGCTCCACGGGGCGGTGCGCAGTTGGCTCGTTCCGCGCCAGCGTGCGATGACCCCGGAGAGGCGGCGTCGGTGCGCCTCGAACTTCGGATCGTCCCAGAGGTTGTGTTCCTCACGCGGGTCGGCTTCCAGGTCGAAGAGCTGGCCCTCGTCGGAGTCGATGAACTCGACGAGTTTCATGTTGGCGTCGCGCACCATCGTCATGAGGGCCGTCGCCTGCAGGATCATGTCCCTGGCGTGCTCGGAGAAGGCGTACTCGCGTCCCGCCCAGGGCTCGCCGTGCAGCGCGGGGAGCAGGGACTCGGCCTCCATCCACTCCGGCGGCTCGATACCGGCGAGCTGGAGCACCGTCGGGCCGAGGTCCATCATCGAGGTGAGCCCGTCCACAAGTTGCCCCTGCACCACGCCCGGGCCGCGCACGAGCGCGGGGACCCGCACGCTGGGTTCGTACATGGACCACTTCTGGATGTGGCCGTGGTCGTTGAGGCAGTCGCCGTGGTCCGAGGTGAAGATGATGACCGTGTCGTCGAGAGCACCGCGCCGCTCCAGCGCCTCGATGAGGAAGCCGACCTGTTCGTCGATCATGGAGATGTTCGCCATGTAGTGCTTCCGCTGGCGGAGCACCTGTTCGTCGGTCGGGTTCTCCAGATGCACGATCCCGTCGTGGTCGACCTCCAGGTTGTCGCGCCTGAGGTCCTTCAGTGCGTGGGGCTGACTGTCCATGTCCGCCTGCGAGTTGACGGGCAGCGGCATCTCGATGTCGTCGAAGCGCGCGAGGTGCTCCTCCGTGGGGTCGTACGGCGGGTGCGGCCCGGGGAAGCCGACCTGGAGGAAGAAGGGCTCCTCGCCCGGGTAGCGGTCGAGCCAGAGTGTCGCGAGGCCGCCGATGAAGTTGTCGGCGTGCAGGTCGTCCGGGGCCTCCCACACGTAGGCGCCGAGGCGGTCCTGGTAGTCGGGCATGGCACGGTACTTGGTCGCCCGGTCCGGTTTGACGAGCCCGCGGGCCCAGAACGCCTTGTCCCACTGGTCGAGGAAGAACGGGAGGGTCGGATTGCTGCGGTCCTTGTTCTCCACGACGTGACGTTCGTGGAAGCCGATCGACGTCTCGTAGGGGAAGGTGTGCATCTTGCCGACATTGGCGCACCGGTAACCGTCGGCGGCGAGGAGCTCGACCCAGGAGTGGCTCCACGGGTCGTTGTTCTTGAGCACGCCGTTGCTGTGCGGGTAGAGGCCGGTGAACAGGCTCGCCCTGGAGGGGGCGCAGGAGGGCGCGGTGACGTAGGTGTGGGTGAAGGCGGTCCCCTCGTGGACGAGGCGGTCGAGGTTCGGGGTGAGGGCGTGCTCGTGGCCGAGCGCCGCGATCGTGTCGAAGCGCTGCTGGTCGGTGATGATGAAGACGATGTTGGGGCGCCCGTCGGGCATGTGCTTTCTCCTTGCTGGTGTAACAGCCCTGGTGTGTGGGGTGTTGGCGTCAGTCGACGCGGGCTGCGGACGCCGCGTCGTCCGCCGGCGCCGGCGTACCGTTCCGCTGCGCGGCTCGGGCGGCGGGCCCCTCCCGCATCTCGGCCTCGATCTCCTCCAGCGTGCGGCCCCGGGTCTCCGGGACGAAGAAGACGATCACGGCCACCGCGACCGCGCCCATCAACGCGAAGGTGAAGAAGGCGAATCCGCTCCCCGCCTGGAGCAGGATGGGGAAGAAGAGGGTGACGACGAATATCGCCATGAAGTTGGCGACCTCGGCGACGCTCATCGCCGTACCGCGGATGGAGATCGGCAGGATCTCCGTCTCGACGACGCGGGAGATGGGCCCCCACGTCGAGGAGAACGCGCCCTTGAAGAGGCAGAAGCAGATGATGGCCACCACGCCTGTGATCCCGGCCGTGATGCCGAAGGACCACGAGAAGATCGCCGTGAGCAGCATCGTCGTCCCCGTGATCGCCGCACCGACGATGAGCAGCGGCCGGCGCCCGACGGAGTCCCCGTAGCGCACGGCGAAGACCGTGGCGACGACGGAGATGGCGCCGAACCCCACGGTCGTGATCAGTGAGGCGCTGTCGCTGAAGCCGACGGAGGTCAGCACCGTGGGCGCGTAGTACGTGATGGCGTTGATGCCGAGGAACTGCGCGAGGACGGTCATCAGGACGGCGATGGCGGCGGGCTTGCGTGCCCAGGGCCGCAGCAGCGAGCGCCATGCCCCGCGACCGGCGGCGAGCCCCTCCTCGATCTCACGGATCGTGACACCCGGGTCGGCGCCGTCGTCCCGGGCGGCCAACGTCGCCCGGGCGTCGGCGATTCGGCCTTTCCCCACGAGCCACCTGGGGCTCTCGGGGAGGAAGAGCACGCCGAAGAAGAGCAGCACCGCGGGCACCACCGCGATCCCGATCATCCACCGCCATGCCCCGGCCGGGGAGAAGGCGAGGTTGGAGAGGTAGGCGAGCAGGATGCCGGTCGCGTTCATGAACTGAGTGAGCGACACGATGCGGCCGCGTATCCGGGCCGGGGAGATCTCCGACAGGTAGATCGGGATGTTCACCGACACGAAGCCGATGCCGATGCCGAGCACCGCGCGGCCGATGATCAGGACGACCTCGTCGCCCGCGAGTCCGGACATCAGCGTGCCGACGACGAAGATGCCGGCGGCGATGAGCAGCAGCTTCTTTCTGCCGAGCCGGTCGACGAGGAGTGCCGTGATGAGCGCGCCCGCCGCGGCGCCGATCGTGAAGGACGACGTGACGAGTCCCTGACCCGCCGAGGAGATGGCGAAGTCGCGCTTGATGTAGAGCAGCGCCCCGGAGATCACACCTGTGTCGTAGCCCCACAGCACCGCACCGAGGGCGCCGAAGACGTAGATGAACCAGGACGGTACGCCTCTCACGTGAAGTGGGGCTTTGCTGCTGGCGGTTGTCGATGTGCTCACGTGCGGGGCTCCTTCGCCGCTCACTTTCTCGGCTGCCTGTGCTCGACAGCCGGGCCAGTATGCTGGTGGTGGCACATCTGCACAAGGTGTGCATAATTTGCACAACTCTGACGATGACCGAGGAGGTTCCGGTGGGCGATACGCACGTGGCCGCTGCTTCGGATTCCCGCTCAACCCACGCCCCCCCGCCCGACGTTGTGTGTCTCGGCGAATCGATGGTGCTCGTCGCACCGCCCGCGTCGACCCCTCTGCGGTCGGCGACGGACGCCCGACTGCGGGTGGCCGGCGCCGAGTCGAACACAGCGCAGTACCTCGCCGATCTCGGCCACCGTGTGAGCTGGGTGAGCCGGCTCGGAGACGATCCGCTCGGGGAGCGGGTCGTCTCCGAGATCGCGGCGTCCGGGGTCGACACCAGGGCCGTGGTGCGCGATCCGGCGGCCCCGACCGCCGTCTACTTCAAGGACCCGGGACCCGAGGGAACCAAGGTCCACTACTACCGGGCGGGCTCCGCGGCCTCACGCATAAGCCCGGCCGATCTCGACGCCGTCGCCTTCCGTGACGTGCGTATCGGCTACACCTCGGGTGTGACGGTCGCCCTCTCCGACTCCTGCGCCGAGGCGGCCTCCGCACTCTTCGCGCGGACGCAGCGGGCCGGCGGCCTGCGCGTCTTCGACGTCAACTACCGGCCGGCGCTGTGGAGTTCGAACGAAGCCCCGCGTGTCCTGCGCGAGGTGGCACGGCAGGCGGACGTCGTCCTCGTGGGGCTCGACGAGGCCGCCGCCCTGTGGGGCACCGCCGCACCGGAGGACGTGCGGGAGCTCGTCGGGGCGAGCGGACAGCTCGTCGTCAAGGACGGCGAGGTGGGAGCCACGCTCTTCGAGGGGACGGACCGCTGGTTCCAACCGGCGGCCGAAGTCGAAGTGGTGGAGCCGGTCGGCGCGGGCGACGCGTTCGCCGCGGGGTACCTCTCGGCGCTGCTGCACGGCGCCGAGCCGGACGACCGCCTGCGGCTGGGTCACCGTACGGCGGAGCTCGCCCTCGGCTCCGTCGCCGACCATGTCGACGCGAGCGGGCTCCGCGAGGTGCGCGAGGTGGCGTCGTGAGCCAGGCCGTCGAGCGCGCCATCAGCATCCTCGAACTCATGAGTACGGGGCCGCAACGCCCCTCGGACATCGCGGCCGAGCTCGACGTGCACCGCACCACCGCCCTGCGACTGATGCAGGACCTGGTCAACGGCGGGCTCGCCCGGCGCGCGGAGGACGGCACGTTCGTCGTCGGCCACCGGTTGGTGGGACTCGCCCAGGCGGTGACGGAGCAGTTCGACCTGCGCAGCGTCACCCACTCCCACGTGCAGGCCCTCGCCGCCGAACTCCACGTCACCGTGCACGTCGCGGTGATCGACGGAGACCGCATCGTCTACGCCGACAAGGCGGAGTCGTTCGGCAGGGTGCGGCTCTACTCCCAGATCGGCAAGAGCGTGCGCCTGCACGCCTCGGGAGTCGGCAAGGCGATCCTTGCCTGGGCCGACGACGAGGAGCGCGAACGCCTCCTCGCCACCTGCTCGTTCGAGCGGTTCACGCCGACGACCGTGGCCGGCAGGGACGCCTTCACCGCGCACCTCGGGGAGATCCGCGCACGCGGCCACGCGGAGGACGACGGCGAGTACGAGAGCTTCGTCAACTGCATCGCGCTGCCGATCCGGAACGCGACCGGCGCGGTGACCTCGGCGCTGTCGGTGACCGCGCTCAAGGAGCAACTCGACCTGGAGGAGCTGCGCAGCAGGCTCCCGCTGATTCGTGAGACGGCGCAAGCGATCTCACGCGACCTGGGATGGATGAAATGACCGACGACACCAGGGCGTTCTTCGCCACGCACTTCGCACACCTTCCACTGATGACGATACTGCGCGGTTTCGACGCCGCGCGGACCGTCCAACTGGCCGAGCGGGCCTGGGACGTCGGCATCCGCCTCGTCGAGGTGCCGATCCAGTCGCCGGCCGCACTCGATGCGTTGGCCGCCACGGTCGAGGCCGGCCGCGCCCGTGGCCTGCCCGTCGGCGCCGGCACGGTGACGACCGCCGCGCACGTGCGGCAGGCGGCGGACGCCGGGGCCGTCTTCACGGTGGCGCCCGGCTTCGACCCCGCGGTGGCCGGGAGTTCGCTCACGGCGGGGCTGCCCCACCTCCCGGGCGTCGCCACCGCGAGCGAGGTGCAGCGCGTGCTGGCGTTCGGACTCGACTGGCTGAAGATGTTCCCGGCCTCCGACCTCGGCCCCGACTGGCTCCGCTCGATGCACGGACCGTTCCCGCAGGCACGGTTCGTCGCCACCGGAGGTGTCCGCCTCGACACCGCCCGGACCTATCTCGACTCCGGCGCCGCCGGCGTCGCGCTCGGCTCGGCGCTCGGCGATCCCGCGCAGCTCGAAAGAGTCCGCGAGCTGGCCGGCTCGCTGACCTCGTCCACCACCTCGGAGGTATCCGCATGAAGATCACGGGACTTGAGACGTTCTCCGTCGCGCCGCGGTGGCTGTTCCTCGCGGTCCACACCGACGAGGGCCCCACCGGCTGGGGCGAGCCCGTCGTGGAAGGCCGCGCGGCGACCGTCGCCGCCGCGGTGGAGGAGCTCTCGGACTACCTGATAGGCGCCGACCCCTTCCGCATCGAGGACCACTGGCAGACCCTCACCAAGGGCGGCTTCTACCGCGGCGGCCCGATCCTCTCCAGCGCCGTCGCCGGCATCGACCAGGCCCTGTGGGACATCAAGGGCAAGAGCCTCGGCGTCCCGGTCCACGAGCTCCTCGGCGGTGCGGTGCGCGAGCGGATGCGCACCTACGCGTGGATCGGCGGCGACGACCCCGCCGGCGTCGCGGAAGCCGCCCTGCAGAAGAAGGAGTTGGGGCTCAGTGCCGTCAAGATGAACGGCTCCGGCAGGATGCGCGGGCTGGAGTCGAAGGCGGCGCTCGACGCGATGGTCGCGCGGGTCGCCGCGGTGCGCGAGGCCACGGGCGACGACTTCGACATCGCCGTGGACTTCCACGGCCGGCTCTCCCCTGCGGTCGCGCGCCAGGCGCTCCGCCTGCTCGAACCCTTGCACCCGCTCTTCGTCGAGGAGCCGCTGGTCCCCGAACTCACCGCCGACTACCCGGCGATATGTGCGTCCACCAGCATCCCGATCGCCACCGGCGAGCGCCTCTTCTCCCGTTGGGACTTCCGCGAGGTGGTCGGCTCCGGCCTCGCCGTCGCCCAGCCCGACCTCTCGCACGCGGGCGGTATCTCCGAGGTGCGCCGCATCGCCTCGCTCGCCGAGGCGTACGGCGTCTCGCTGGCTCCGCACTGCCCGCTCGGACCGATCGCCTTCGCCGCCAGCCTCCAGGTCGACTTCGCCTCGCCGAACGCGCTCATCCAGGAGACGAGCCTCGGCATCCACTACAACGTCGGCTCGGACCTGCTCGACTACCTCGTCGACCCGGGCGTCTTCGCGACGTCGGAGAGTTATGTCGAGCGCCTGCGGGCCCCGGGCCTCGGGATCGAGATCGACGAGCGTGCGGTGCGCCGTGCCGCCGAGGTCGGGGCGCGGTGGCGCAACCCTGTCTGGCGGCACGACGACGGCTCGTTCGCCGAGTGGTGACCGGTGCGCGAGCGCGGTCGCGCGGTCGCCCCGGCCGCGCGTGCCCGCGCCGCGGCTAGGGGCTGCCGACCGTGCGGAAGCCGAGGTTGGCCGTGGCCGAGTCCGGAGTGTTCGACGACCTGGCGGCCACCCGGTAGCGGTTGCAGTAGGAGTCGTGGCAGAGGTAGGAACCACCGCGCATGACACGGGTGCTGCCCGCCTCGGGGCCGGTGGGCGCGGTCACCGGCTCCGAGGTGTAGTGGACGGGGGAGAACCGGTCGGCGCACCACTCCCAGACGTTGCCGACCGTCTGCCACAGTCCGTAACCGTTGGGCGCGAAGGTGCGGACGGGAGCCGTGGTCAGGTAGCCGTCCGCCAGGGTGTTGTGCACCGGGAAGGTGCCCTGCCAGATGTTGCACCGCCACGCGCCGTCCGGGTGCAGCACGTCCCCCCACGGGTACCGGGCGCCGGCGAGGCCGCCGCGAGCCGCGTACTCCCACTGCGCCTCGGTCGGCAGGGCGCGCCCGGCCCAGGCGCAGTACGCCGCGGCGTCGTGCCAGGAGACGTGGGTGACGGGGTGGTCGGGCGTCTCGTACGCGTCGGACTGCCGCCCGCCGGGGCGGCGCCAGTCGGCCTCCTTCACCGCCAGCCACCACGGGGTGCCGGCCGAGGACCCGACGACGTCCTCCGCGGGTGCGCGTACCGCCAGGTGGAACACGGCGGAACAGCCGAACTCCTCGGCCTCGGTGCGGTATCCGGTGGCCTCGACGAAGGCCGCGAAGTCGGCGACCGTCACGCAGGTCGCGTCGATCTCGAAGCCGGGGAGCGCCACCCGGTGCACGGGGCCCTCGCCGTCCGTCGGCTGCCCGTCGTCGTGCGCGTCGCCCATCGCGAACTCCCCGGCGGGTACCTGCGCTTGTTCGATGCCGTGGGTGCCGGTGCCGGCCCAGGCGGGTGCGACGCCGGTGTGCGCTTCGGCCGACTGCGCCGTGGAGCCTTCCGTCCTCGCGGGCGCGCAGCAGTGCGCGGTGTGGTGTTCGTCTGGCATTGCTCGTCCTCCCGCGCGTTCCTCCGGGGTCCGTTGCTCCGAACCCTTGCGCGTTCCCACGATATGCCTGTATATACGTGCACGTTGTCGAGGGGGCATCCGTTGGGGAACGGCTACGGATCGTGGTCCGTCTCCGATCCGTTCACCGCCTTGTCTCCGTGCGCCCCGCTGCTCACCCTGCGGAAAGATGCCGCAAACACGCCCCGTGCGTGTCCGGCCCGAAGCTGCGTCGCCAACCCTGCGGGACGGCACGCCAGTCGGGCCACAGGGAGTGGTCGCCCGCGCTGTTGACGAGGACGAGGAAGGCGTCGTCCCGGCCGTCGGCCGGCGGGTCGAAGGGGCCCGGCTCCGTCGCGGTCGCGGTCATCGTTGCGGTACCTCCAGGTGTGCCGCGAGCACGTCGGCGATGGCCCCGACGTGCTCGTCCCGCAGCAACTGCGGGTGGGTGCAGGGCAGTTCGTGGTTCTCGACGGTGCCGTCCACGTGCGGCTGCCACGCCAGGGGCGTGAGCCAGTCCTCCGGCCGCGGCGCCGCCGCGGTGAAGAAGACGAGGTCGCCGGTGTAGCGCCGGTGCTGGTGCTCGCGCATCCGCCTCGCGTGGTGCGGCACGATGTCGACGATCCGCGCCAGCGTGTGGTCGCTGAGCCCGGCGAGCGGGCTGCCCGCGCGCCGCAGCGTCGCGAGCACGTCCGCGTGGTCGCGCTCGGAGGTGCGCTCGAATCCGGCCATGCGCAGCACGGCGGTGAGTGCGTCGCCCTCCTCGGGCGCCGGGCGCTCGCGCCACTGCTCGGCGGGGAACGCGTCGAGCAGCGCGAGGAGTCCGACCTCCTCGCCTTCCTCCTGGAGCAGCGTCGCCACGGTGTGTGCGAGGACGCCGCCGACCGACCAGCCGAGCAACTGGTAGGGGCCGTGCGGCTGCACCGACTTGAGGTGCTCGACGTAGGCGGCCGCCTGCTCGTCGAGGGAGGACGGCAGTGGCGAGGTGTCGAGGAGGCCGGGCGCCTGGAGCCCGTAGACCGGTTGGTCGGGGCCGAGCCGCGAGGCCAACCCCGCGTAGCACCAGGAAATTCCGCCCGCCGGGTGGATCGCGAAGAGCGGCGTGCGCGAGCCGGAGGCGCGCAGCGGCAGCAGTACGCCGAGCGCGTCACCGGAGGCGGCGGAGTCGTCGGCCGTGCGGACGGCGAGCCCGGCCGGCGTCGGCGCCTCGAAGAGCGAGCCGATCGTCAACTCGGCGCCGAGGCGCTCCCGTACGCGGCCCACCAGGCGCGCGGCGAGCAGCGAGGTGCCGCCGAGATCGAAGAACGCGTCGTCGGGGCCGACGTTTTCGACCTCCAGCACCTCGGCGAAGAGCGCGGTGAGCGCCTCCTCCCGCGGCCCCTCGGGGGCGCGTCGCCCGCTGCCGGAGAAGACCGGCGCGGGCAGCGCACCGCGGTCGAGCTTGCCGTTGGGGGTGAGCGGGAACGCGTCGAGGGCGACGACGGTCGACGGCACCATGTGTTCGGGCAGCCGTCGCGCGAGCGCGGCCCGCGACGCCGCCGGCTCGGCGGTGCCCGTGGTGTAGCCGACGAGTAGCTGCTCGCCCGGCCGGTCCTCGCGGACCAGCGCGCACGCGCCGTCGACGCCGTCGAGCGCCGCCAACGCGGCCTCCACTTCGCCGAGTTCGAGACGCTGCCCGCGGAGCTTCACCTGGTTGTCGGTGCGCCCGAGGTACTCCACCTCGCCGCGGACCGTCCACCGCGCGAGGTCGCCCGTGCGGTACATGCGCGCCCCCGGCGGACCGAACGGGTCGGCGACGAACCTCGTCGCGGTGAGTTCGGGCCGGTGCAGGTAGCCGTCGGCGAGCTGTGCGCCCGCGAGGTAGAGCTCGCCCGTCACGCCTGGCGGGCAGGGCTGGAGCGCAGGGTCGAGGACGTAGAGCCGGGTGTTCCACACCGGCGCACCGATCGGTACGGGGCCGGTCTCCTCCGGCACGCACGTGTGGTGCGTCACGTCGACGGCCGCCTCGGTCGGCCCGTAGAGGTTGTGCAGCGCGACCTCGGGAAGCGCACGCGCGAACGTGTGCGCCGTCTCGCGCGGCAGCGCCTCGCCGCTGCAGAAGACCCGACGCAGCGACGCGCAGCGCGAGGCGTCCGCTTCCGCCAGGAAGACCTGAAGCATCGACGGGACGAAGTGGCAAGTGGTGACGGCGTGTTCGGCGACGGTCGCGGCGAGGCGGGCCGGGTCGCGATGGCTCCCCGGCTCGGCGACGACGAGCGTGGCGCCCTCGCGCAGCGGCCAGAAGAACTCCCAGACGGAGACGTCGAACGAGGAAGGCGTCTTCTGCAGCACGCGGTCGTCGGGCCGCAGCCGGTAGGTGTCCTGCATCCAGCGCAGCCGGTTGTCGATCGCCCCGTGCGAGACGACGACGCCCTTGGGGCGTCCCGTCGAGCCGGAGGTGTAGAGGACGTACGCGGGATGCGCGGGGGTGAGGGCCCGGGGCGGGTTGACCGCCGGGTAGGCGGCGAGCCGTTCGCGGGTGCCGGGTTCGTCGAGGAGGAGCTGCGGGCGGCCGTGCGCCGGCAGCCTCCCGGCACGGTCGGCGACGGCGCAGACCGGCGCCGCGTCGTCGAGCATGTACGCGAGGCGCTCCGGCGGGTACTCCGGGTCAAGCGGCAGGTAGGCGGCGCCCGACTTCGCGACGGCGAGGAGCGAGACGACCAGGTCGGTCGAGCGCGGCAGTGAGACGGCGACGAGCGCGCCGGGCTTCGCGCCCTCGTCCTGGAGGAGTCGTGCGAGGCGGTTGGCCCGCGCGTTGAGCTCCTCGTAGCTGAGCGCGGTGTCGCCCTCGCGGAGCGCCGTCGCCCCCGGCGTCTCGCGGGCGCGGCTCTCGAAGGGGCCTGCGAGGGTGGTGCAGGGGAGTTCGCGCGCCGTGCGGTTGCACTCGTCGAGGACGAACTCCCGCTCCGCGGGGCTCGCGACGGCGTACGCGCCCAGCGGTTGCTCCGGGTCCGCGCCGGCGAGCTGCTCCAGCAGCCGCAGGAACCTCGACTGGTGTGCGGCGAGCGCCTCGTGGGGGTAGAGCGCGGGGTTGCCGTCGTGGTCGATGCGGAGTCCCCGGCCGTCGGCCCGGTCGTAGATGTTCACCGTGAGGTCGTCGACGGGCCCCGTCGACAGGTTCATCGCCCTCGCCGGTACGCCGGCGAACGCCGCACCGTAGTCGAACGGCATGACGTTGACGAGCGGCCCGACGAGCGCCCGGCCTTCGCCGAGCAGCCCCAGGTCGCGCCGGATGTCCTCGTACCGGTACCGCTGGTGGCGGCGCACGTCCCGGATGCCGAGGACGACCTGCCGCACGAGCGAGGCGAGCGTGTCCGAGGGCCGCACCGTGAGACGCAGCGGCAGCACGTTCATCACCATGCCGGGGATGCGGAGCGCTGCGGAGCCCATGCGTCCCATCAGCGGCAGCCCGAGGACGACGTCCGAACGGCCGGTCACGCGCGCGGTGTAGAGGGCCTGCGCCGCGACGAGGACGTCGGGCCAGGTCGCGCGGAGCTCCTCGGCGAGGGTGCGCAGCCGCTCGGTGGTGGCGGGCGGCAGGTACGCGGTGCGGCGGCCGAAGGTGCGCGAGGCGAGGGCGTCCCGACCGGCGAGCCTGGGCGCCTCGGGACGGTCGGCGAGCGCCGTCGCCCAGTGCTCGCGGTCGGCGGCGAACTCTTCGGACGAGCGGTATGCGGCGTCCTGCGCCACGAGTTCCGCGAGGCGCCCGAAGGTGCGGGGCGCCGGGTCCGCGCCTTCGGCGAGCGCCGAGTACACCTCGGCGGTGCGTCGGACGAGGAGCGAGTACCCGTAGCCGTCCATGACGAGGTGGTGGATGCACTGGTACCAGAGCCACCGCTCGTCGGCGACGCGGAACAGCGCGTGTGTGAAGGGGAGTTCGCGGGAGAGGTCGCGCGCCCGCGCCAGGTCCTCGCGCATCCACGCCTCGGCCCGCCGCTCCGCTCCGTCGCCGCGCAGGTCGTGCACGGAGAGCGGCAACTCGACGGCGGGGAGCAGGTGTTGACGCGGTCCCTGCGGGGTGTCCTCGATCCGCACCCGCAGTGCCTCGGCCTCCTCGGTGACGCGGCGCAGCGCCTCGGCGAAGAGGTCGGCGTCGAGCGGCCCGTCGATCCGCAGGCACTCCGCGGTGTTGAGCGCGGGGCTCGCCGGGTCGAGCGCCTGCGCGTACCACATGCCCGACTGCGCTGCGGTGAGCGGAAGTCGGAGTGCATGCTCGGTGTCGGGCGAGGCATGGCGGTGGGTCGCTGTCGCGGTCACGAGGCGGCCCCCAGAAGCCGTGCCCACGCCTCGACCGCGGGGGCCTCGGCGAGGTCGGCGAAGTCCGCCTGCACACCGTGCTCGCGGCGCCAGCGCTCCAGCAGCGTCATGATGCGCACCGAGTCGAGGCCGTAGTCGACGAGGCTTTCGTCGACGGGGATCTCCGCCGGGTCCTCGCCGAGGGCGGCGGCGACGTCGTGGTGGATGCGTTCCGTGGTGAGTGTCATGCCAGCTCCTTGACGAGCGCGTCTGTGGTGGTCACCGCGGCGCAGCGGCCGGCGGCCCAGCGCAGCGCCGCGTCGTGGTCGTCGCGTGTGAAGTCGGCGACGGCGTCGGCGACGACCCAGGCGCGGATGTCCTGCATCCACGCGTCGCACGCGCTCACCAGTACGCCGATGTGCGCGTAGACGCCGGCGACGAGGAGCTGATCGCGCCCCGACTCCCGCAGGAGCGCTGCGAGTTCGGTGCGGACGAAGGCGCTGTACTTCCACTTGGTGAGCACCGTTTCGCCGGCTGCGGGCGCCACCGCTTCCGGTATCGCCAGCGCGGCGGGGTCGTCCGCGACGCCCGGGCCCCAGAAGTCGAGTTGGAGGCCGCGCTCCTCGGGCGTCTGCCCGCCGCGCTGCGTCGAGTAGACGACGGGCACACCGCGGCCGCGGCAGGCTTCGAGGAGGCGCGCGGTGTTGCCGAGGAGCCCGGTGAGTGGTTCGGCGCCGCGCGGGAAGGCCCCGAGGAAGTGCTGCTGGAGGTCGTGGACGAGGAGGACGGCGCGGTTCGGGTCGACGCGCCAGGCGACCCGGTTCTCGGGCAGCTCGTCGGGCCGGGGGAGCGGGTAGGGGGCGATTGCGGGGAGTGCCATGGAGAGGCGGCCTTTCAATGCTCGTCTGCCGCGGGGCCGTTCGCCCGCAGGCCCTTCTTGCTGACCTTGCCGATCCCGGTCTCGGGGAACGCGTCGACGAACTCCACGAGGTCGGGGATCTTGTAGGCGGCGATGCCGCGCTCGCGGACGAACCGTTTGAGCGCGACGGAGCCGGGGCTCTCGGCCCCGTCGCGCAGGATGACGTAGGCGAGCGAGCGCTCGCCCAGGTACTCGTCGGGCACGGCGACAACGGAGACGTCGTGGACGGCCGGGTGGGCGAGGAGGATGTTCTCCACCTCCTCCGGGGCGATCTTCTCGCCGCCCCGGTTGATCTGGTCCTTCGCCCGTCCCTCGACGACGAGGTGGCCGCTGGGGGTGCGTCGGGCGATGTCTCCCGTGCGGTAGAAGCCGTCCGCGGTGAACGAGCGCTCGTTGTGCTTGGGGGCGCGCCAGTAGCCGCGGATCGTGTAGGGGCCGCGGGTGAGGAGGTGGCCGAACTCGCCGTCGGGCACGGGCTCTCCGTCGTCGTCGACGAGGCGGATCTCGTCGTCGGGGGAGATCGGCAGGCCCTGGGTGGTGACGATCGTCTCGTAGTCGTCGTCGAGCCGGGTGTAGTTGACGAGCCCCTCCGCCATGCCGAAGACCTGCATCAGCCGGCAGCCGAGCGCGGGTTCGAGGCGCCGCGCGGCCTCCTCGCTGTACTTCGCGCCGCCGACGAGGACGAGTCGGAGGCTGCCCAGGTCCTCCTCGGCTTCCGGCGCCGCCTCGGTCCAGACGAGCGCGAGCGGCGGCACCATCCCCGTCATCGTGATCCGTTCGCGTGCGACGAGCGGGAAGGCGGCCGACGGGTCGGGACGCGGCGCGAGGACGACGGTGCCGCCCGCGTAGAGCACGCCGAGCCAACCGGGGGAGCTCATGGGGAAGTTGTGGGCGGCGGGCAGCAGCACGAGGAAGCGGGTGTCGCCGTCGACGCCGCAGATGTCGTTGGAGCCCCGCAGCGAGTAGATGTAGTCGTCGTGGGTGCGGGGGATGAGCTTCGGAAGGCCCGTCGTGCCGCCGGAGAGCTGGAGGAAGGCGACTTCGTGCGGCTCGGGACCTTCGAGCGCCGCGTCCGCTTCGGCGAACACCTCGGCGAGCGCGGTGTGTTCGCCCGGGTCGCCGACGACGAAGACGTGCCGCAGGCTCGGCGTCCGCTCTTTGACGCGGGAGGCGAGGCGGCGGTGGTCGAACCCGCCGTGGACGTCGGGCACGACGTACGCGACCGCCTCCGTGAACGAGCAGAAGTAGCCGATCTCGGTGTCGCGGTGCGCGGGCAGCGCGTAGACCGGAAGGGCTCCGATACGGAAGAGCGCGAAGACGACCTCCACGAACTCGCCCACGTTCGGTAGCTGTACGACGACGCGGTCGCCCTTCCCGATCCCCCGCGCGGCGAAGCCGGCGGCGAGCCGGTCGGCGCGCTCGTCGAGCTGCCCGTAGGTCCAGGTGCGTCTCTCCGGCGCCGGGTCGATGAGGGCGACCCGGTCCGGGTGGTCCGCGGCGCGCTCACGCAGGACGCCGCCGAAGGTCTCGCCGCGCCAGTAGCCCGCGGCGCGGTAGCGTGCCGCGCACTCCGCGGGCCAGGTGGGCGCGTCGAGACCCGGCGTCGTGGCGAGGGCGGGGGGTGCGGTCGTGGTGTCGGTCACAGCGCTGCTCCAACGGCGTCGAGGAAGGTGCGGAACTTCGCGTCGGTCTCGGCGAGTTCGGCGGCGGGCGAGGAGTCCGCGACGACGCCGGCGCCGGCGAAGAGCCGCAGCACCTTCTCCCCGACCTCGGCGCAGCGGATCGTCACCACCCATTCGCCGTCGCCTGCTGCATCCTGCCAGCCGACCATGCCGGTGTACGCGCCGCGCTCGAACGGCTCGGACGCGGCGATGGTGCGCCTCGCCGACTCGACGGGCGTCCCGCACACCGCAGGCGTGGGGTGGAGGGCCGTCGCCAACTCCAGCGCGGAAGCGGCGGGTTGGCGCAGCTCGCCCGTGACGGTCGTGGACAGGTGCCACATCGCGGCGGTGCGCACCAGCGTCGGCACCGCGGGCACCTCCAGACGGGTGCAGAACGGCGCGAGCGCCTCCCGTACGGCGTCGACGACGACGGCGTGCTCGTGCAGGTCCTTCGGGGACTCCAGCAGCGCCGCGGCCCGCCGCACGTCCTCCGCGAGGTCGCTGCTGCGCGGGGTGGAGCCGGCGAGCGGATTGGCGGTGAGGCGCCCGTCGAACCGGTTGACGAGCAGTTCGGGGCTGGCTCCCACGAGGGTGCGCCCCGGGCCGCTCGGCACGGCGAAGGTGTAGCCGCCCGGGTCGCGCCGCGCGAGGCTGCTCACCAACTGGGCGGTGTCCGGCAGCCGTTCGGCCGCAAGCTCCAGCGAGCGGGCGAGTACCACCTTGTCGAGCTCACCGTCCCGCATCCGGGTGACCGCCTCGGCGACGGCCGCCTCGTACGCCTCGGGCGTCGGAACCGGTGTGATCCGCCACTCGGTCGGCTCCACCGGCGCGCCCGGCAGCGCCACGAGCGGGTCGGTGCGCAGTGCGGGCCCCCATTCGACGCTCAACGGGGCCGCGACGGCGGGTGGCTGCTCCGGGTCGAAGGGGAGCGCCCCGGCCACGAGCGCGGGCCCGTCCCCCGACTCGGCCCGCGAAGCGAGGAGTTCGGCCACCGCACGGGTGAACGGACGGCCGTCGTGGGGCAGTTCGGCGGCCGTACCGTGAGTGAGCAGGGTGTGCCGCGGCGTTGCGAGGAAGCGGTCGCGGGTGGCGCCGTACGCGTCGAGCAGGGCGGTCGCGGCACCGGGCGCCGGTGCCGCGGCATCCGCCGCCCCGCCGGGGGATTCGCGCAGGGAGGTGGTCATCTCTCCTCCTGAGGGGATGCGGCCGCAGAGGGCCGCGGAAACGGGTGGGGTCAGGCGCGGAGCGTCGCGCCGCCGTCCACGTAGAGGTCGTGGAGGGTGATGTGCCGCGCGCGGTCGGAGGCGAGGAAGGCGACCGCCTCCGCGACGTCGACAGGGTCGGCGATGCGGCCGAGCGGGATGCCGGTGCGGTGCGAGGCGAGGTCGCCCGCGACGACGCGGCGGGCGGCCTCGTCCTCGTCCGCCGTGCCCGCGTCGCGCCACATGGCGCGCTGCATGTCGGTGAGCGTGGAGCCGGGCGAGACGGTGTTGCACCGCACGCCGCGCGAAGCGACCTCCAGGCCGAGGCACTTGGTGAACATCACGGCCGCCGCCTTCGACGCCGCATAGGCGGACATCCCGGTCCGCGGAATGCCTGCGGCGTTGGAGGCGACCGTCACGATGCTCCCCGAGCCGCGTTCCGCCATGCCGCGCACCACGGCGCGGGAGACGTGCAGGACACCGTCGGTGTTGACGGCGAAGGTCTGCGCCCAGTCGTCGTCGCCGAGCTCCACCACCTCGCAACTGCGCAGTATCCCGGCGACGTTGACGGCGATGTCGAGCGGCCCGAGAGTCGCCTCCGCCTCCTCGACGGCGTTGTCGACGGCGCCCGCGTCGGTGACGTCGAGACGCAGCGCCGTCACGCGTCCCGGGTACGCCTCGGCGAGGTCGGTGATGCCTTCGGTGTCGAGGTCGGCCGCCACGACCCGCGCGCCCCTGGCCACGAGGGTCTCCACGACGGCGCAGCCGATGCCGCGCCCGGCCCCTGTGACGAGGGCGAGACGCCCCTGGAGTTCTTCTTCGGCGTTCACTGTGCCTCCGCCTGACGTGTGGTGATCCGGTGGCCTGCTGCGCGACAGCGGCAACCGCCGGGCGGAACCCGGCCGTTGATGCCTCGGCGCGCGCTGCCGCGGCTGTGGGCGGACCCCGGCGGCGCCTCGCCCGGGCGGGAAGGGGCGCCGCGCTCGTCCTTCGGGCGGGCGCAGGCGTGCGGTCGCCTCTGCGGTCCGGCTGGATCGGGGCACGGCATGCTGAGCCTCCGTCGTCTGAGTGGGATCAGGCCGCTTGCGCGGGTCGATGGGCGCCGCCCGGGCAGGGTGCGGCGGACAAGTCGCTGTGCAGCACGGCGTATCGGGTCGTTGTCGGTCGCCCTTTCCGAGCGACTAACTTAGGTTAGGCTAACCATATGTACGTGAAGCAAGTGGGCCGGCCCCGCACCGTCCGCATCCGGTCGGCGCGAGCAGCCGCGACCAGCAGCGGAATTGACGCGCGCCGGCCAGGAGGCAGGCGCTGGTACGGCCCCGGCCGCCGACCGAGCGCGGCGGCGGAGGGCGGCCGGTGAGCGCGAGACCGCCCGGCTTGGAGGTGGCGGGGCTGCACGTGGGCTATCCGAACCGCCCGGTCGTGCACGGAGCCGACGTCACGGTCGAAGCCGGGCAGGTCGCGGCGATCGTCGGGCCCAACGGGTGCGGCAAATCGACCCTGTTGCGCAGCCTCGCCCGGCTCCATCGACCCGCTTCCGGCACGGTCCGGGCCTCGGGCGTCGACGTGTGGGCGCTCGGCAGACGAGAGGCCGCCCGACGGATCGCGCTGCTGCCGCAGTCACCGCTGGCACCGGAGGGGGTGACCGTCTCCGGGCTCGTGCGCTTCGGCCGCCACCCGCACCAGAGCGTCCTGCGGCAGTGGTCGCGCGAGGACGAACGAGCGGTACGGGAGGCGATGGAGGCGACGGCCACGGTCGAGTTCGCGGGAGAACCGCTCGCGCGGCTCTCGGGCGGGCAGCGCCAACGGTGCTGGCTCGCCATGGTGTTGGCGCAGGAGACCCCGCTCGTCCTCCTCGACGAGCCGACGAGCGCGCTCGACCTCGGCCACGTCGTCGACGTGCTGGAGCTCGTGCGGGATATCACAGCCGGCGGCCGGACGGTCGTGATGGTGCTCCACGACCTCTCGGCGGCGGCACGGTACGCGGACACCGTCGTCGCGATGAAGGACGGGCGCGTCCTCGCGCAGGGACCGCCGGCAGAGACCGTCGACAGCGCCCTCGTCAAGGAGTTGTACGAGGTCGAGGCCGACGTGGTCGCCGGGCCCTCGGACGGTGCGCCCGTGGTGGTGCCACGGTCGCGGTCGGGTGGCTGAGGAGCGGGCGGGTCAGCCCCGCAGGGCGTCGAGCAGTGGGGGCAGCACCTCGCCGATCGGCTCCCGCACGACCTCGTCGGCGAGCGCGTCGTACGGCGTGGGCGAGGCGTTGACGATCACGAGTCGGGCCCCGTGTTCGGCGGCGAGGGACGCGAGCGAGGCCGCCGGCTGCACCTGGAGGCTCGTCCCGACGGCGACGAGGACGTCGCACGCCTTCGCCACGGCGACCGCGGCGCTCAGCACCCGCGGGTCGAGCTGCTCCCCGAACATCACCGTCGCCGACTTCAGGATGCCGCCGCACACCTCGCACGCCGGGTCCTCCTCCCCGGCCTCGACCCGCCGCAACGCCGCAGCCATCGACGAAGCGGCCCCGCACCCCGTGCACACCACGCTCCGCGAACTCCCATGCAGCTCCAGCACCTTCTCCTCGGGGACGCCCGCGAGCTGGTGGAGCCCGTCGACGTTCTGCGTGATCACCCGCATCGGCACCCCCGACCGCTCCAGGCGGGCCACCGCCTCGTGCGCCGCGTTCGGCCGCGCCTCCCACGTGGGGCTGGTGCGGCGCATCTGCCAGGAGCGGCGCCGGATCTGCGGGTCGCTCATGTAGTACGTGTACGTGACGAGCTTCTCCGCCTCCGGGTCCTCGCGCCACAGGCCCCTGGGGCCGCGGTAGTCGGGGATGCCGGAGTCGGTCGAGATCCCTGCGCCGCTGAGGATCGCCACGAGGGGACGGCCGTCCTCCCCGCTGCTCTCCTCGGCGTCGTTTCCGGGGGTGTGCTCGGGGCTCATGCCCGCCAGGGTAGTGCCGCAGCGGCGAGCGGCCACCTGGCCTAGCGGCGCAGCCGGGGCATGCTTGGATTGCCGGGTGTTCCCCGAACGTCTGCTCAGCGAAGTCGAAGAGGCCGTGCGCGAGGCCGTCGCCACCGAGGTGCTGCCGCGCCGCCAACGCCTCGGCGCGGACGAGGTGTTCGAGAAGGCGGGTCCCCACGACCTCGTCACCGTCGCCGACCGCGCGGCCGAGGCGCACCTGTCGGCGGCGCTCACGGCGCTGCTCCCCGGCTCGGCGGTGGTCGGCGAAGAGTCCGTGCACGCGGACCCGGGGAGGTACGCGGCTCTCGAGGACGACGGCTGGGTCTGGATCGTCGACCCGATCGACGGCACCCGGCACTTCGTCTCGGGCGCACCCGAGTTCAGCACGCTGGTGGCGCTCGCACGCGGCGGCGAGACCGTCGCCTCCTGGACGTACGCGCCGGTCCTGGGGCTCTTCGCCACCGCGGTACGCGGCGGCGGTGCCGCGCTCGGCGGCGAGCCGCTCGCCGCACCCGAGGACCGCGGGGCGCCGCTCGACGTCGCCTTCTCCCGCCCCGGCGCCGACGACGCGGCGCAGCGCACCGCCCTCGCCGCCCTGCGCGACAGCCCGCCGGAGACGGTCGCCGTCCGGCCCACGGGCTCGGCGGGCCTGGAGTACCTCGCCGTGGCAGCAGGGGAGTTGGACGCGGTCGCCTATACCTGGGAGGCCGCTTGGGACCACGCGGCGGGGCAGCTCCTCGTCGCCGAAGTCGGCGGCGCCACCCGTACCTTCGACGGCTCGCCTTTCCGGCTCCGCGGGCACAACGCGCTCCCGTTCGTCTCCGCCCGCGACGAGTCGACCGTGCACCGGGTACTGGGGGCGCTCGGCGGCTGACCGCCACGCGGGCGTGCACCTTCCGGTCACTCGCCCCACCGCCCGCGCCGCGCACGCCGCAGGTTCTCCGCGTCCCTCTCGGCGTTCCTCCGCAAGGCCCTGGCGACGAGCGGCCGGACCGCCCACCAGGCCACACCGCTCGCCGCCCCCGCTGCTACGGCGCCCGAGGCGGAGCCGGTGAGCAGCCACCACGCCGCCCCGCACCACGCTCCGTACGCCGCGCCCTCGACCGCCCTCAGCCCCATGGCGGTCGCCTACCCCGCACCCGGCGGACGACCCCGGCCGCACCGCCCGACCTCGACGACGGGCAGCGTTCGTTCCCCCGCGCCGACCCCAACAAGCCTGGCATCGTGGACACATGGACGACCTCCCGCTCCTCCCCGACACCGCCCCCGACGAGCCCGAACCGCTCCGCTGCCGGATGTGCGGACACCCGCTGCGCGACCGCGTCTCCCGGCGCTGGGGGCTCGGCCCCGAGTGCAGAAGGCGGCTCCGGATGCGGCTCGCACCCGTGCCGGGTCCTTTCGAGCCGGCGCAGGACCCGCTCCCCGGGCTCGCGCAGGACCGCGCCTCTCCGCCGGCGCGGTGACGGGTGTGTCCGCGGTGCTGTCGGGTGGTCGCCGGTGCGGTGTCGGACCGTCCGCGTAGAGTGGCCCACGCTGTGCGACCGAGCCGGTGAGAGCCCCGCGCCAGGGGCACGAGGGGAGCCGACAGTGCCAACGATCCGTGACGTGGTCGTCGTCGGGGCCGGCCCGAACGGCCTGACGGCCGCCGTCGAGCTGGCGAGGAGAGGCTTCTCCGTGGAGCTCTTCGAGGCCGCGGAGAAGGTCGGGGGAGGGGCGAGGACCGACGAGTTGACGCTCCCCGGTTTCCGGCACGACCCCTGCTCCGCCGTACACCCCACGGGCGTCGGGTCGCCGGCGTTCCGCTCGATGCCGCTCGCCGAACACGGCCTCACGTGGCTCGACCCGGAGCTGCCGCTCGCCCACCCGTTCCCCGACGGCACCGCGGCCGTCCTCGCGCGCTCCGTCGGCGAGACGGCGAGCTCGCTCGGCCCGCGGGACGCCGGCGCGTACCGCCGCCTCGTCGCCCCGTTCATCGGCAGGTGGGACGAGCTCGCCGCCGACTTCCTCGCACTCGGCTCCGCCTTCGACGGCCGCTTCCCCCAACACCCGCTGCTCCTCGCCAGGTTCGGCCTGTCCGGGCTCCTCCCCGCCGCCCTGCTCAACCTTCGCTTCCGCGCGGAGAAGGCGAAGGCCCTCTTCGCCGGGCTCGCGGGGCACGTCATCGCACCGCTGGAGAACCCCGCCTCGGCCGGCCCCGCGCTCGTCTTCGCGCTCGCGGCGCACACCTTCGGCTGGCCGGTGCCGCGCGGCGGCTCCCAGGCGATCTCCGACGCGCTCGCCGGCTACCTCCGTGCCCTCGGCGGCACCCTCCACACCGGCACCGAGGTCCGCCGGCTCGACGAACTCCCGCCCGCCCGCGCCTACGTCTTCGACACCTCGCCCACGGCCCTCGCCCGCATCGCCGGGCTCGGCAGCGCGTACGAGCACTTCCGCTACGGCGCCAGCGTCTTCAAGCTCGACTACGCCCTCTCGGGGCCCGTCCCGTGGCGCTCGGAGGAGGCCCGCCGCGCTGGAACCGTCCACGTCGGCCCGGTGGCGCGGGACATCGACGTCGCGCTCCGCGACGCCGTCGGCGGCCGGGCGCCCGAGCGCCCCTTCCTGATCACCGCGCAGCCTAGCCTCGTCGATCCCACCAGGGCGCCGGAGGGGCGGCACACCTTCTGGGCCTACGGTCACGTGCCCAACGGATGGGAGGGCGACCTCACCGAGGCCGTCGAGCGCCAACTGGAGCGCTTCGCACCGGGTTTCCGCGACCTCGTCCTCGCCCGGGCGACGGCAGGCCCCCCGCAGCTCGCCGAGCGCAACCCCAACTACGTCGGCGGGGACATCGCCTGCGGCTCGGCCGCCGGGCTCCAACTGCTGCTCCGCCCGAAGCTCTCCCGAGTGCCGTACTCCACCGCGCACCCCGCGGTCTTCCTCTGCTCCTCCGCCACGCCCCCGGGCCCCGGCGTCCACGGCATGTCAGGACACAACGCCGCCCGCGCCGTGTGGCGGCGGCTCCGAAGAACGGAGTAACCGGGGTCGTGCCGGGGCGGGTTGGGCCGTGCGACAGCACGACAGGCCCCCGCCGCCGGACGGCCCATGGTCCGGGCACCCTTCCGGCAGATAGGGTCACCCGGGCACGACTGCCTGTTCGAGCAAAGAGAGACCCAGGGGCAGAACCATGACAACGACGGCGCATGTGCTGATCGCCGCGGACAAGTTCAAGGGATCGCTGACGGCCGTCGAGGTCGCCGAGCACGTCGGCAACGGGCTGCGCAAGGTCGCCCCCGGCACCGAGACGGAGGCGCTCCCCGTGGCCGACGGCGGCGACGGCACCGTGGAGGCCGCCGTCGCGTCCGGGTTCGAGCGCCGCGAGGCGGAGGTGACGGGTCCGCTCGGTGCGCCCGTCACCGCGGCCTTCGCGCTCCACGAGGGCACGGCCGTCGTGGAGATGGCCGCGGCGTCCGGCCTCCAACTTCTCCCCGAGGGCGTCTTCGCACCGCTCACCGCCACCACCTACGGAACCGGCGAGGTGATCAGCGCCGCCGTGGAGGCGGGCGCGCGGCGCATCATCCTCGGCGTCGGCGGCTCGGCGACGGTCGACGGGGGCGCCGGCATGCTCCAGGCGCTCGGCGCGCACTTCCTCGACGAGGACGGCGACCAGATCCCGCACGGCGGCGGCCCCCTCGTCGAGCTCGTCTCGGCCGACCTCTCCCAGCTCGACGAGCGGCTCAAGGACGTCGAGTTCGTCCTCGCCAGCGACGTCGACAACCCCCTCACGGGCCCCAAGGGCGCCGCCACCGTCTACGGGCCGCAGAAGGGCGCCTCCGAACGGGACGTCGAGGTGCTCGACGCCGCTCTCGCCCACTTCGTGCGCGTGCTCGGTGAGTCGGTCGGCGACGAGGCCGTCTCGACGGCCGAGGCCCCGGGAGCCGGTGCGGCCGGCGGTGTCGGCTACGCCGCGCTCGTCGGCCTGGGCGCCGCCTTCCGCCCGGGGATCGAAGTTCTCCTCGAAGTCCTCGGCTTCCAGCCCGCGTTGCAGCGCGCCGACCTTGTGGTGACAGGCGAGGGCTCCCTCGACGAACAGACCCTCCACGGCAAGGCCCCCGCCGGAGTGGCGGCGGCCGCAGGCAAGGCGGGCAAGCCGGTCGTCGCCGTCTGCGGACGCCTCAAGATCGACCGAAAGGCCCTCCGCGCCGCGGGAATCGAGCGCGCGTACGCACTCGCCGACATCGAGCCGGACGCGGACGCCTCCCTCGCCCAGGCGGGCCCGCTCCTGGAACGCATCGCAGCCCGCGTCGCCGAGGACTACCTCACAGCGTCCTGATCCGACGGGCGGCACCCGAAACGGAAACCTCCCCCGGCGAGCCCGACTCGGCCGCGAGCGGTCTCCGCACCAGCCGTGCGGCGCGGGCGAGTTGCTCACCGCCGCGGGTGCTCCGGGCGGGTGCGAGGTGGGGTTCCGTGGCGGTGCGGTCCGGGTGGGCTCGCTCGGCGCGGTGTTCGCCGTCCCTGCGGCGCGCGCGGCGCGAGGCGCCAACGGTTCGGGGGCAGTGGGGTGTTGGCGCTGAGGGGGACGGCTCGGCAGTTTGCTGAAGGGCGCCGTCCCGTTGAGTGCAGCGCTGTCCGGCGCGACGTTGCGGGAACAGGGGGTGCCGGCGTCACGCGGCGGTCGGGGAGTCGGTCGGGCGATGTACCGCCGGACGCCGCCTCTGTGCTCGTCCGGCGGGAGGCCGGCGCCGTGCGGCGCGGGCCGGGTGTCGCTTCGGGAGCCGTCGCCGTATCGGGGCGTCGGCGTGCTGGTCACGAAGGCGGGCGGAGGCG
The DNA here is from genome assembly GCF_000381025.1 of Streptomyces sulphureus DSM 40104. Lineage (GTDB taxonomy): Bacteria > Actinomycetota > Actinomycetes > Streptomycetales > Streptomycetaceae > Streptomyces > Streptomyces sulphureus. The sequence goes on along the minus strand of NZ_KB905831.1, from coordinate 12,179 downwards.
TGCTGGACGTGCGGCACGGACAACTGGGTCGGCAACGACCGCCACCGCGCACCGCGGGCACTGCACCGTCCCATGTTGTTGCGGCGCCGGGCCGTCGGCGTCCCGACCCGGGGCCGAGCGCTGTGGTGCCCGTGCCACGGACAGTCCGTCTCCGGAGCTCCGCAGAAACGACGCCAACCGGCGGCCATGTAGGGGCGGTTGGCCCGGACCCGCGGCGACGCTGCGGTAGCGCCGTCGAACGCCCTCGAGGCGGACGAGAAGGCACGTCCAGCCGGACCGACTGACACTCAGGCCGGCGGTGCCTCCGGAGTCGCGGACGTGCACCCTCGCCGGGGTCCGTGCGACCTCTACGCACGCGTCGTTGAGCTCGTCGCAGTACGAGCTTCGGCGCCAGGCGGGGCGGGAGGACGCGCGCATGGGATGTGCCTTCCGACGGTCGGGCGTGTCAGCGACGGACGACGGGGTGCCGACGGCCGCCTGCGCGAGGCGTGGTGCAGCGCGGACAGGACCGGGAAACGGCACTCCAACCCCCCGCGGATCACCCGCCGTTGACACCGCCATCGCGGCGTACAGCGGTCGTACCGCCCGCGCGACGGAGCGCAGCGCCCGCCGGACCCCTCCGGCACGGACCCCGCCCCACCACACCGCGGCCACCACCCGCGACAGCCCCGCTCAGAGCAACCCCCGCTCCCGCAGCGCCCCGACGAACTCCCCGTACGACTCCTCCAGCGCCTGCTGCTCGCGCGGCTCCGGCTCGACGGTGCGCCCCGGGCCCACCATCGCGGAGGCGGCCTCCGACAGGTTCCCGTACAGGGTGCCGGCCGCCGCCAACAGGGCGGCGCCGAAGGCGGTTTCGGCCCGGTCGACGACGCGCAGCTCCCGCCCCAGCACCGTCGCCCGGATACGGGTCCACAGCGCGCTGCGGCTGCCGCCGCCCGCCGCGTGGAGCGGGCCCTCCACCGCGACCCCCAGCTCGGCGACGCGCTCCAGCGCGAGCCGCTCGAGGAAGGCGACGCCCTCCTGGTCGGCCCGGTGCCGCTCGGCGTCGTCGGCGGGTGTGCCGGTGGTGAAGCCGCGCGCCGCGCTGCTGACGAACGGGAACCGCTCCCCCTCGCGGCGCAGCGGATAGCTGACGAAGGAGGCCGGCCCGCGTGCGGCTGCGGCCGCGTCGAGTTCGGGGAACCTGGACCAGTCGAACCAACCGAGCGCCTCCCCACCGGTGTTGGAGGCGCCTCCCGGTAGCCACCAGCCGTCCGGATGCCGGTGGCTGTAGACGGCGCCCGACGGGTCGGTGACCAACTCCCGCGTGACGCCCTTGAGTACGTAGGTCGTACCGAGAACCCCGACGAACTCTCCGGGACGCACGGCGCCCGTGGCGAGTTGCCCGGTGCAGCCGTCCGTCATCCCGAGCCGCACCGAAGCGCCCTCCGGCAGCCCCGTCTCCTCGGCGGCGGCCGCGCAGACGGTGCCGACCTCGGTGCCCGGCGCCTGGACGTCGGGCAGCCACGACGGCGGGATGCCGAGCGCGTCGAGGACCTCGGTCGGCCACTCGCCGCGCAGCGGGTCGTAGCCCGTCTTGAGCGAGTGGCTCCAGTCGGTGGCGGTGCGCCCGCCGGTGAGCCGCTCGGCGAGCAGGTCGGGCGTGTGGAGCAGGCGGCTGCCGCGGGGGCGCGCCACCTCTTCGGTCTGCGCGTACCACGCGAGGCGGCCGAGCGCCGCCGTCGGCCCGACGGAGATCCCGAGCGCGGACCACCGCGCGGCGCCCGACTCCTGTGCGTACGCGTTGAGTTCGGCGGCCCTGCGGTCGTCGTACATGAGCGCGGGGGAGAGGGGACGCCCCTCCGGGCCGACGAGGACGCACGTCCCCGAGGTGGCGGAGGCGGCGACCGCAACGACCTCCCGGCCGCCTCCCGCCAGCCGGGAGAGCGCCGCGCGGAGCGCCCGCGCCGCCGCCGGCCACCAGGCTCCCGCGTCCTGCTCGCTGCGGTCGCCGCTCCGCACCGGCTGAGGAAGTGGTTCTTTCCCTTCCGCGAGAACCCTCCCCGAGGCGTCGACGCACAGGACGCGGACGGCGGCCGTCGCCACGTCTATCCCGACGACGACGGGCGCGGGGGACCCGGAGGTGGTGTCCATGGGGACGCTTCCTTTCGCTGCGTGGCGGTACGGGGGCGCGGGCGTCAGGCACCCGCGACGCGCACTTCCGTCTGCTCCCGCACCTCCGCGAGCAGCGCCTCGGGGACCCCGGCGTCCACGACGACGTGGTCGAAGTCACCGACGGGGCACAGGCGGTGGAGCGCGGTGCGGGGAAGCTTGGAGTGGTCCATCAGCAGCGCCGTGCGCGTCCCGCGGCCGAGCATCGCGCGCTTGACGAGGACCACGTCCTGCTCCTGGTGGAAGGTCATCCGCGCGTCCATCGCGGAGGTGGAGACGACGACGAGGTCGACGGAGATCGCCTCGATCGCCTCCAGGCAGGGCACACCGAGGTAGGAGTCGTGCGTGGGCGAGTACTCGCCGCCGAGCGCGATCAGCCGCACGCCTTCCCGCCCCGCGAAGACGTCCACCACCCGGCGGGCGTTGGTCAGGACCGTCAACGGGACCGTCCCCGTGAGGAGTTGGGCGAGCGCGAGCGTCGTCGTGGAGTCGTCGAGCATCACCGACATGCCCGGCTCGACGAGATCGAGCGCTGCCTTCGCCACCGCCGCCTTCTCCGCCGAGCGCACCCCGAGGCGGTAGTCGAGGTTGCTCTCGAAGACGCTGGAGGGCAGCGCGGAGACCCCGCCGCGGAAGCGCCGCAGCACGCCCCGCGCGGCGAGCTCGTCCAGGTCGCGGTGGACGGTCATGACGCTGACACCGGTGAGCTCGGCGAGCCGGGCGACGCTGACCGTACCGTGCTCCAGTACCGCCTCGGTGATCAACTGGCGCCTGTGCTCCTGCGAGCGCGTGGGGCGCCCGGCGCGCACGCCCCGCGGCTCCGCCGCGCCGCTCACGCGGCGTCCGCCGTGGGGAGGTTGAGCGCGCGCAGCGCCGTCCGCTCGCCGTCGACCCCGATCTCGGTGACGGCCGCGTTCTCCAACTTCGGGAAGACGAGCCGGTATCGGCCGAGGGGGATGCCGAGCAGCGCGCAGAGCGCCACCCGCAGCGCGGTGTTGTGCGCCACGACGAGGACGGTCCCGCCCTCGTGCTCGGCGGCGAGCCCGCGGAGCGCCGCCGTGACGCGTACCGCGGCAGCGGACGGGGGTTCGGAGCCGGGGAAGGCTCCGGCCTCCGCGTCGGCCTGGAAGGCGCGGACCGTTTCGGGGTCCTCCGCCGCCATCTCCGCGATGGTGCGCCCCTCGCCCCAGCCGAAGTCGATCTCGCGCAGCCCCTCCCGCACCACGGGCGTCAGGCCGAGCCGCCGTGCGGCCGGCTCGGCCGTCGCCCTCGCGCGGCTGAGCGGCGAGCAGGCGACGGCGTCGACGCGGCGGGAAGCCGCCCAGACGCCGAGCGCCTCGGCCTGGGCGATACCTCTGTCGGTGAGCGCCACGTCCGAGATCCCCGCGTACCGGTTCTCCGCGTGCCAGACCGTCTGACCGTGGCGTACCAGCAACAGCCGCGCTGCCATCCGTCTCCTCCCGGGTCGGAGCGAAACCGCTCCGGCCGTTGCTTCTTAACGTCCGCGGATATAAATATAACAACGAGCGTGTGCGTTATCGGCGACGGAGCCAACGAGCTCTCCGGCGCCGCACGCGGGAGAGAACCGCCCCCGAGCCAAGGAAGCACGGCCATGACCGAGATCATCGGCGTCGACATCGGCACCTCCGTCACCAAGGCCGTCGCCTTCGACCACGCAGGGCGCCCGCTCCACGCGGCGAGCCGTCGCTCGACGCTGCTCAGGCAGCCGGGCGGCGTCGTCGAGCAGGACCTCGACGAGGTCCTGCGCAGCGTGACCGAGGTCGTCCGCGAGGTCGCCGCCGCGCTGCCGCAGCCGCCGGCCGCGCTCGCGCTCACGGGGCAGGGCGACGGCCTGTGGCTCAGGGACACCGAGGGGCGCGCGGCCCGGCCCATGATCAGTTGGATGGACGGCCGCGCCGCCGACCTCGTCGCCGGCTGGCAGCAGGACGGCACCGTCGAGCGCGTCTACGGGCGAACCGGTTCCGGCATGTTCCCCGGGTGCCACGCACCGCTCCTCGCCTGGCTGCGCGCACACGAGCCGCGGACCCTGGAGCGGGCGGCCGTCGCCGGCTACTGCGTCGACGCGATAGCGCAGCAACTCACGGGCACCGTCGCACTCGACGCCTCGGACGCCACCCTCCCCTTCCTCGACGCGCGAACCCGCCGCTACTCGACGGACGCCCTGGAGGCGTGCGGCGTCGCCGACCTCGCCCCTCTCCTGCCCGAGCCGGCCGAGCCCGGCACGGTGCTCGGCCTCGACGCCCGCGGAGCCGAACTCACGGGACTGCCCGAGGGGTTGCCCGTCACCTCGGGCCCCTACGACCTCCCCGCCTGCGCCATCGGCAGCGGTGTACGCGAGGTCGGCGACGGCCTGCTGACGGTCGGGACGACGCTCGCCTGCCAGGTGCTCACCGACAGCGCGGACGTCGATCCCGGGGCCGAGCCGGCCGGCATGTGGCTGTGCACGCCGGACACCGGACGCTGGCTCCGGGCGATGCCCGCCATGGTCGGCACGGCGGGTATCGAGTGGGCACTCGGCGTCGTCGGCGCCGAGACCTCCGAGTTGGAGTCCCTGCTGAGGTCGAGCCCGCCGGGTGCGGGCGGCGTGCGTGCGCTGCCGTTCCTCTCCGAGGCGGGCGAGCGCGCCCCGTTCGTCGAGCCGGGTGCGCGGGCGCGCTTCGAGGGGATGTCGCTGGCGCACGGGCGGGGCGACCTGGTCCGCGCGATGTGCGAGGCCGTCGGCTACGCCGCCCGGCACTGCCTGGAGGCGGCCGGGCTCTCCGCGACCCTCGCGGCCTGCGGCGGCGGCACGCGCTCGACCGGCTGGATGCAGACGTTCGCCGACATCCTCGGCCGCGAGGTGCGTGTGCCGGGGGAGACCGAGGTCGGGGCGAAGGGCGCGGCGATCGTCGCGCGGGCCGCGCTCGGCGACCCGGTGGACGAGTCCGTCTGGTACGCGGACCACCGGACCGTCGTCCCCGACCCAGCCAACCGCGGCCGCTACGAGCGTGGTTACGTCGATTACCGCACGGAGGTCGAGTCCGCACGGGTGCGCTGGCACGCCTGACGGAGCAACTGCCGGGCGCACGCACCCGCCCGCGCTCGTACCGACGGCAACGGCGGAGGGCCGGCCCCCAGGACCGGCCCTCCGCCGCTGACGTATCGGCTCCGCGCCGAAGGGTGTTCAGGATTGGGCGGCCGCCCGTGCCTCCCTGCGATTGCCGCGGAAGTCGTTGACCCGCCGCGCCGTCGCGAAGAGCGGAATGACGGCACCGAGCACGACCTGGAGCGCGCACCCCGTCTGCAGCAGCAGTTCGCCGCCGGGGGCGTCGAACGCCCACGCCGCGAGCAGCCCCATGCTGGCGATGATCCAGCCGAGCATCGCCACCGCGAGGCGGCCCCGCGGCTTCGGGTACTCGACCCGGCTCACCATCAGCCAGGCGACGCCGAAGATCGCCAGAAGCGTGGGCAGGAAGGGAAGTTCGAGGAGCACGATCGAGATCACGGTGAGCGCACCGAACGGACCCGGCATCCCCTGGAAGACGCCGTCCCGCATCGGCACGCACGAGAACCGCGCAAGCCGCAGCACCACCGCCAACAGCACGATGACGGCGGCCACCACCGACACACGCTGGTGCGCGTCGTTGGCCACCATCCCCCAGACCACGACGAAGTACGCGGGGGCGAGCCCGAAGCTGATCAGGTCCGAGAGGTTGTCGAGCTCGGCGCCCATCGCGGAGCTGCGGAGCTTCCGCGCGACGAGGCCGTCGAAGAGGTCGAAGACCGAGGCGAGGAGCATCAGCACCACCACGGTCGCCGCGCTGTGCCGCGCCATCCCGCCGTCCTCACTGCCGGTGAGGTGGGGGATGAGGACGCCGGTGGTGGTGAAGTAGACGGCCATGAAGCCGCATGTGGCATTGCCGAGCGTCAGGGTGTCCGCTATCGACAGCCGCGTGGAGAGCGGCATGTCGTCGATGTCGTCGTCCTCCGGGACCTCGGGGACCCAGGAGGCCCGGGTATCGGGATCAATCACGGTCAAGGCGAGTCACCCCCGCTGTCGTGGCCTGGCCGACCTCGACGGCGGCTTCGAGTCCCTCGGGCAGGTAGACGTCGACCCGGGAGCCGAAGCGGATGAGGCCCACGCGCTCGCCTTGTTCGACCTTGGCACCCGTCCCCACGTACGGCACGATGCGCCGGGCGACGGTGCCGGCGATCTGGACCATCTCGATGTCGCCGAGCTCCGTTCCAAAGTGCCACACAACGCGCTCGTTGTGCTCGCTCTCCTTGTTGAAGGCGGGGACGAACCCACCCGGAACGTGCTCAACCGACACCACCTCGCCGGCGAGCGGCGCCCTGTTGACGTGGACGTTGAGCGGACTCATGAAGATCGCGACGCGAGTGCGCCCGTCGTGCCACGGCATGATGCTCTGCACCACGCCGTCGGCGGGAGACAGCACCCGCCCCTGGGCGATCTCGCGCTCGGGGTCGCGGAAGAACCACAGCATCCCCGCGGTGAGCGCGGTGGCCGGCACGGCCACCGCGGCGGCCCGTCGGGAGCGGCCGGCGCGAGCCAGGCTGAGTGCGGCGGTGGCAGCCGTCGGCAGGAGCCACGGCGACGCTCCGCGCGCGAGACGGAGACGACCAGAGGGTGCGGAGTAGGGGCTGTGGGGCATGGATGACCTTCGTAGCGGAGGGAGCCGCAACTTCTCGGGGGACGGCGGCTTTCCGGGATGCTATCGGTTTCTGACGGCAACTGGGCAAGCCAGAGCGCCAGTCAGTGTCCCGGCGTGGTCCGGAGCGTCTCACGGGGGCGAACGTCAGCCCCCGAAAAACGCCCCGAACCGTACAATTCAGCCTTGCGCCCGGTACTCCTCGAGGAGGCGGCGGCCCACGATCATTTTCTGGATCTCGGCGGTTCCTTCACCGATCAGGAGCATCGGTGCCTCACGGTAGAGGCGCTCGATCTCGTACTCCTTGGAGAAACCGTAGCCGCCGTGGATGCGGAACGCGTCCTCGACGACCTCCTTGCAGTACTCGGAGGCGAGGTATTTGGCCATCCCCGCCTCCAGGTCGTTCCGCTCGCCCGAGTCCTTCTTCCTTGCTGCGCCGACCATCAGCGCGTGCGCGGCCTCGACCTTGGTGCCCATCTCGGCCAGTTTGAACTGGATGGCCTGGTGGCGTGCGATCGGCTTCCCGAACGTCTCGCGCTGCTGCGCGTAGTCGATGCCGAGCTCGAACGCCCGCTGTGCGACGCCGCATCCGCGCGCGGCGACGTTCACCCTGCCGACCTCGACGCCGTCCATCATCTGGTAGAAGCCGCGCCCCGTCGCGCCGCCGAGGACGCGATCGGCCGGCACGCGCAGACCGTCCATGAGGAGTTCGGTCGTGTCGACGCCCTTGTACCCCATCTTCTCGATCTTTCCGGGGACGGTGAGGCCCGGCCGCACCTCGCCGAACCCCGGCTCCTTCTCCACGAGGAACGTCGTCATGGACTTGTGCGGGGCCGTCACCTCCGGGTGCCCCTCCTCCGTGCGGCAGAGGACGGCGACGAGCGTCGAGGAGCCGCCGTTGGTGAGCCACATCTTCTGCCCGTCGAGGACGAACTCGTCGCCGTCGCGCACCGCCTTGGAGGTGATCGCGGAGACATCTGAGCCGAGCCCCGGCTCGGACATGGAGAAGGCGCCGCGCACCTCGCCCGTCGCCATCCGCGGGAGGAAGTGGTCCCGCTGCTCCTGCGTGCCGTGCTGCTTGAGCATGTACGCCACGATGAAGTGCGTGTTGACGATGCCCGAGACGCTCATCCAGCCGCGGGCTATCTCCTCGACGCAGAGCGCGTAGGTGAGGAGCGACTCCCCGAGCCCGCCGTACTCCTCGGGGATCATCAGCCCGAAGAGGCCGAGCTCCTTGAGCCCTTCGACGATCTCGGTCGGGTACTCGTCCCTGTGCTCAAGCTCCGTGGCGACGGGGAGGATCTCCTTGTCGACGAATTTCCGTACCGTTTCGACGATCTCCCGCTGGATCTCCGTGAGTCCCTCGGTCCTGGCGAGCCTGCCCATCTCACTTCTCCTTCTGCGCCAGCTCGGGACGCCCGGGCTGCTCGCCGTCGCCGGAGTCGCCGACGGCGGCGCGCTCCTCGAGGTAGGCCCGCGTCGGCACCATCACCTTGCGGCGGAAGACGCAGACGAGGGTGCCGTCCTGGTTGAACCCCTTCGTCTCGACGTGGACGATCCCGCGGTCGCTCTTCGACCTCGACGGCGTCTTGTCGAGCACCTCCGTCTGCCCGTACACCGTGTCCCCGTGGAAGGTGGGCGCCACGTGCCTGAGCGACTCCACCTCCAGGTTGGCGATCGCCTTGCCCGAGACGTCCGGCACAGACATGCCGAGCAGCAGCGAGTAGACGTAGTTGCCGACGACGACGTTCCTTCCGAAGTCGGTCGTCCGCTCCGCGTAGTTGGCGTCCATGTGGAGCGGGTGGTGGTTCATCGTCAGCAGGCAGAAGAGGTGGTCGTCGTACTCGGTGACGGTCTTGCCGGGCCAGTGCTTGTAGACGTCGCCGACCCGGAACTCCTCGAAGGTGCGCCCGAACTGCATCTCACGCCTCCGGAGGCTGGAAGGAGGTGGTGCGCCGCATGCCGGCGGCGCGGCCCTTGCCGGAGACCACCAGCGCCATCTTGCGGCTCGCCTCGTCGATCATCTCGTCGCCGAGCATCGCCGAGCCCTTCTTCCCGCCGGCCTCGGAGGTGTAGTGGGCGTAGGCGTCGAGGATCAACTCGGCGTGGTCGTAGTCCTCCTGGGAGGGCGAGTAGACCTCGTTCGCCGCGTCCACCTGGCCCGGGTGGAGGACCCACTTGCCGTCGAAGCCGAGCGCGGCGGAGCGTCCCGCGACCTCGCGGAAGCCGTCGACATCGCGGATCTGGAGGTAGGGGCCGTCGATCGCCTGGAGGTCGTGGGTGCGGGCGGCCATCAGGATGCGCATCAGGATGTAGTGATAGGCGTCCGCGGGGTAGCCGGGCGGCTGCTCGCCGACGACGAGGGTCTTCATGTTGATCGACGCCATGAAGTCGGCGGGGCCGAAGACGATCGTCTCCAGGCGCGGGGAGGCGCCGGCGATCTCGTCGACGTTGACGAGGCCGCGTGCGTTCTCGATCTGCGCCTCGATGCCGATGCGGCCGACCTCATACCCCATCGTCTTCTCGATCTGGGTGAGCAGCAGGTCGAGCGCATGGATCTGCCCCGCGTCCTGCACCTTCGGGAGCATGAGGCAGTCGAGGTGGGCGCCCGCACCCTCGACGACGGTGGTCACGTCGCGGTAAGTCCACTCCGTGGTCCAGTCGTTGACCCGCACGACGCGGGTCTTGCCGCTCCAGTCGCCCTCGTTGAGGTACTTGACGATGGTGTGGCGCGCCTCCGGCTTGGCGAGCGGGGCGCAGGCGTCCTCCAGGTCGAGGAAGACCTGGTCGGCCGGGAGCCCCTGGGCCTTCTCCAGGAAGCGCGGGTTGCTGCCGGGAACGGCCATGCAGGAGCGCCTCGGACGCAGCCGGGCCGCGTCCTGCGAGGCGCCGGGCGGGGGTTGCACGGTCATGCGGGGACCTCCACGGGGTCGAGCTTGTTCGCTGTGCGGATCTCGTCGACGATACGGCCGACGATCTCCGTGATTCCGAAGTCCTTCGGGGTGAAGACGGCCGCTACGCCGGCCTTCCGCAGGGCCTCGGCGTCGGCGGAGGGGATGATGCCGCCGACGATGACGGGGATCGGCACCTCGGTGCCGTTCGGCGGCCCGCTCGGGTCGCCTCCCGCGTCACGCAGCCGCTCCAGTACATCGGGGACGAGTGCGCTGTGCGAGCCCGACAGGATGGAGAGGCCGACGCAGTGCACGTCCTCGGCGACGGCCGCGGTGACGATCTGCTCGGGCGTGAGTCTGATGCCCTGGTAGACCACTTCGAACCCGGCGTCCCGCGCGCGTACGGCGATCTGCTCGGCGCCGTTGCTGTGCCCGTCGAGCCCCGGCTTCCCCACGAGCAGCCGCAGCTTGCCCACCCCGAGCTCCTTCGCCGTCACCTCGACGCGGCGCCGCACCTCGGCGAGGGACGAGCCCGCCTCGGCCGGCACGGCGACGGGGGCGCTGCTCACCCCGGTCGGCGCGCGGAACTCGCCGAAGACCTCGCGCAGCGCCTGCGACCACTCGCCGGTGGTGACGCCGGCGCGTGCGCATGCCAGCGTCGCCTCCATCAGGTTGGCGTCGCTCGCCGCCGCCTCCTTGAGCAGTCGGAGCGCCTGCGCCGCGCGGGGGTGGCAGTACGGTCCGTCGCGCGTGGTGCGCCACTCCCGTACGGCGTCGACGAGCTGCGCCTCGACGGTCGGGTCCGCGGTGTGCACGGCGGTGTCCAAATCGGCGGTGAGCGGGCTCGGTTCGGTCGCCTCGAAGCAGTTGACGCCGACGATCTTCTCCTCGCCCGACTCGATCCGCGCCCTGTGCCCGGCGTGCGAGGAGACGAGCTGCGACTTCAGGTAGCCGGACTCGACGGCGGCCATGACACCGCCCATCTCCTCGATCCGCTCCCGCTCCGCCTCGCTCGCCTCCACCAGCTCGTCGACCTTCGCCTCGACGACGCGCGACCCGGTGAAGAGGTCCTCGTACTCCAGCAGGTCGCTCTCGTGCGCGAGCACCTGCTGAATACGGAGCGACCACTGCTGGTCCCAGGGGCGGGGCAGGCCCAACGCCTCGTTCCACGCGGGGAGTTGCACCGCTCGTGCGCGGGCGTCCTTGGAGAGCGTCACCGCGAGCATCTCCAGCACGATCCGCTGCACGTTGTTCTCCGGCTGCGCCTCGGTGAGCCCGAGCGAGTTGACCTGCACGCCGTAGCGGAACCTGCGCTGCTTCGGGTCCTCGATGCCGTACCGCTCACGCGTGATCCGGTCCCAGATCTCGGTGAAGGCCCGCATCTTGCACATCTCCTCGACGAAGCGGACGCCCGCGTTGACGAAGAAGGAGATCCGCGCGACGACGTCGCCCATCCGCTCGGCCGGCACCTGCCCGGAGTCGCGGACCGCGTCGAGCACCGCGACGGCGGTGGACATCGCGTAGGCGATCTCCTGGACCGGCGTCGCGCCCGCCTCCTGCAGGTGGTAACTGCAGATGTTGATCGGGTTCCACTTCGGGATGTGGCCGACCGTGTAGGCGATCATGTCGGTCGTCAGCCGCAGCGAGGGCCCGGGCGGGAAGACGTGCGTCCCGCGGGAGAGGTACTCCTTGACGATGTCGTTCTGCGTCGTGCCCTGCAACTCCGCGATGTCGGCGCCCTGTTCCTCGGCGACGACCTGGTAGAGCGCGAGCAGCCACATCGCCGTCGCGTTGATCGTCATCGAGGTGTTCATCCGCTCCAGCGGGATCTCCTCGAAGAGCCGCCGCATGTCGCCGAGGTGGGAGACGGGGACGCCGACCCGGCCGACCTCGCCCCGTGCGAGGACGTGGTCGGGGTCGTAACCGGTCTGCGTCGGCAGGTCGAAGGCGACCGAGAGGCCCGTCTGGCCCTTGGCGAGGTTGCGCCGGTAGAGGCGGTTGGACGCCTCCGCCGTGGAGTGGCCCGCGTAGGTACGCATCAGCCAGGGGCGGGACCTGACGGGACGTGCGGAGCTTGCGGTTCCGACGGAGGGCGTCTCAGACATCGCGGAACCGGTTGATGGCGTCGATGTGTTGGGCGCGTTTTTCTTGGTTGCGTATGCCGAGGCCTTCTTGGGGGGCGAGGGCGAGGATGCCGACTTTGCCTTGGTGGAGGTTGCGTTGGACGTCGTGGGCGGCTTGGCCGGTTTCTTCGAGTGGGTAGGTTTTGGAGAGGGTGGGGTGGATTTTGCCTTTGGCGATGAGGCGGTTTGCTTCCCAGGCTTCGCGGTAGTTGGCGAAGTGTGAGCCGATGATGCGTTTGAGGGACATCCACAGGTAGCGGTTGTCGTAGGTGTGTTGGTAGCCGGAGGTGGAGGCGCAGGTGACGATGGTGCCGCCCTTGCGGGTGACGTAGACGCTGGCGCCG
>NZ_KB905830.1 GCF_000381025.1 Streptomyces sulphureus DSM 40104 | reverse complement strand
CACGAAACCGTCCTGCAAGGCGACGACGCCGCACTCTTCCGGGCTGTCATCGGCGGGACCCGCATCCGTGACCTGCAAGCCAACGGTTGGCCGGAAGGCCAACCCTGGGACCGGGCGTGGGAGAAACTCCAGAACTGGCAACGCCGCCGCTGGATCTTCATCGAAGGCACCAAAATCATCGCCCTCGCCATCCGCGAACAACCATCCGCCTACCGAAAACCACCCGCAAAAGGCACACCCCGCCAAGCCCGCACCCCCGTGCCCGTCACCCTGGGAGCCAAGCCGCCACCCTCCTGGCAGCCTGAAGGAAAGGCATAGTCGCGCGAATTCCCGTGCGTCGCCCAGTCCATCGCGGTTACGCTACGCGCGACCTCACGATCCGGAAGGTGGATACCGCCATGAACACGGCCTCCGTAGAGGACCAACCGCCCTCCTGCCGCGACCTGGTCGGCACCCTCGCGCAGTCCGATCGGCGGTCCGCCTACGCCGCGCTCGCCCTCGGGGCCAACTCCGTGGGAGAGGTCGCCCAGCGAACGGGGCTGCGCGCGCCGGCCGCCGCGGCGGCCCTGCAGAAGCTGGTGGAGGGCAAGCTCGCCCGGCTCGACCCGGAGACGCGCGGCTACTCCCTCATCGAGGACGCCTTCCAACGCGCCATGCAGGCCGAGGTGCAGGTCTCCGGCCGGGCCGGCGGGGACGGTTCCGGCTCGTACTTCCGCCGCGGCCGACTGACGTCGATCCCCGGCAAGCCGGACGTACGCGCCCGCGTCCTCGCCGTCGTCGCCGACTCGTTCGAGCGGGGCACCGTGTACTCCGAGGCGAAAGTCAACGCGCTGTGCGGCGAGTGGTACGACGACTGGGTAAGCCTCAGGCGCGCCTTGGTCGACGACGGCCTGCTCGTACGCGACGAGTCCTGCACGGCCTATCAACTCGCCTGACGCATGGTCCGCGTCTCGGTCGACGACAGCGGGCCGGGCGCATGTGCGAAGCCGGCCGACGCCGTCGCGCTGCCGCGGTACGCAGGCGCCCCGGCGAGCACGTTCTGCCGACGCCGCGGATTCCTCGCCAGAGCCGGGCAGGTCGTCGCCGAGCCGTCCGGTGACGGGAGTGTGCTGCTCAACGTCGGCCTCGGTGCCGCCGGTTCGGCGACGCCCGCCACCTTCCGCGCGGCGGCCGCCGCAGCCGTGCGCGCCGCGGGCCCCGCACGCACCCTCCGCCTCGACCTCGCCTTGGCCGACGGCCCCGTGCCGCCCGCGGAACGCGCACGCGCGGTGACCGAGGGCGCCCTGCTCGCCCTCTACCGGTACGACACCCACCGGTCGAGGAAGCCGGCGCGCACCCTCGACGAGCTGATCGTGGCCGTTCCGCAGCCCGAAGCGGCGGCAGCCGTGCGCGAGGCCCAGGCCGTCAGCGACGGCACCTGCCTCGCCCGCGACCTCGTCAACGCCCCACCGGGCGAGCTGACCCCCACGCTCTTCGCGGACCGGGCCCGGCAGATGGCGGAGGAGTACGGCTTCTCCTGCACGGTCCACGAGGGCGCGGCGCTCGCAGAGTTGGGGCTCGCCGGCCTCACCGCCGTCGGCCGGGGCTCCCGCGAGGCCGCGAAGTACGTGGAGATCGATTACGCGCCGGAGGGCGCCCCCGCCGTCCCCGTGGTGAGCCTCGTGGGCAAGGGCGTCACCTTCGATTCGGGCGGGCTCTCCCTCAAGCAGGCGCGCGAGATGCACACCATGAAGTCCGACATGGGCGGTGCCGCCGCCGTAGTGGGAGCACTCGCCTCGCTGGCCCGACTGGCGCTGCCGGTACGCGTCCGCTCCCACCTGCCGCTGACGGAGAACATGCCGGACGGCGCCGCCCTGCGCACGGGCGACGTCGTACGCCACCTCGACGGCACCACCACGGAGATCGTCAACACCGACAACGAGGGCCGCCTCGTCCTCGCCGACGTCCTCGTCCACGCCGGACGCGCACGCCCCGACCTACTGATCGACGTGGCCACCCTCACCTCGGCCGCCGCCCACGCCCTCGGCACCCGCACCGGCGCCCTCTTCACCAACGACGAGCAGCTCGCCGAGACGGTGCTCGCCTCGGCGGACCGCACCGGCGAACCACTGTGCCGGCTCCCGCTCGCCGAAGACGAGCGCCGGCACCTCCACTCCGCGACAGCCGACCGCGCCAACTGCTCGTACCGGTACGGCGACACGACCCAGGCCGCCCTCTTCCTCCAGGACTTCGTCCCGACCGGCCTGCCCTGGGCCCACCTGGACATCGCGGCCCCCGCCCACAACGACGAGCCGTCCTACCGCGAGGTCCCGCACGGCGGCACGGGCTTCGGCGTACGCACCCTGGTCGAGACGCTGCGGCGGGTATCGGGCGGCGAGTAACCTCCAACTCACCTGGGCGCATGCCGCGTTGAGCGACGGTCAATCGGCGGGGCTCGCCGTCTGGTCGCGTCGGCGGCGAGGGTGCACCTCGCACTCACACCGGCCCCAGTCGGGGGAGTGCGTCTGAGCACGCCGGCGAGGACCGCGGCGGCGTAGCCGCCCACGTCGCGGTAGGCGAGAGCCTCGCGCGGTTATGTGCTGCCTCTGCGTGTTGCGTCACGTGTCCCAACTGCGCGCGGTGCCAGGCAAATTCCGACAACCGGCCGCATCCACGTGACGGCGCGCTCGTCCCAGCCACGCACCGACTCCACGCGGCGCGTGACACTCCACCCGCGGGCCACCTGGCCAAGCACCCCCTCACCCCACGACCGTTGACGCACTCCCCGGCCCGTGTCGGAGGGTGCTCGTAGAGTGGGCGCATGACCACCAGCGAAGCCCGGGAATCGCTTCTGCCCGCCACCGCCAGGGCACTGCTCCACCGCGTCGCCGTGGCCCAGGCCGAGGGCAGGGCGCCGTCGTTCGTCGGGGGCCTGATGCGTGGGGGTGCGCTCGTCTGGTCGGCGGGCCGCAGCGCCGACGAGCACAGGGTCCCGGACGCCGACACCCAGTACCGCATCGGCTCGCTCACCAAGATGTTCACGGCCGTCCTCGTCCTGCGCCTGCGCGAGGAGGGCCTGATCGATCTCGCAGAACCGGTCGCGGCCCACCTCCCGGAGGCCGCACCTGCCGGCAGCGCGACCGTCGCCCAACTCCTCGCGCACACCTCGGGGCTTGCAGCCGAGACAGGCGGCCCCTGGTGGGAGCGGACGCCAGGCGAGGTGCGCCCCCGCCTCACGGACGTTTTCGGCGAGGAGCCCCTTCTCCACCCCGCAGGCCGCACCCACCACTACTCCAACCCCGGATACGCGATCCTCGGCGCCCTGGTCGCCCAAGTCCGCGGCACCACCTGGGAGCGGGCCCTCCGGCGAGAGATCCTCGCCCCGCTCGGCATGGAGCGCACGACCACGGCTCCCGAGCCTCCGCACGCCGAGGGCTGGGCGGTCCACCCCTTCGCCGACGTCATGCAGCCCGAACCGGCCGTCGACACGGGCCGGATGGCGCCCGCGGGAGAGCTGTGGTCGACGGCGGCCGACCTCGCCCGCTTCGCCGGCTTCCTCCTCGACGGCGACCCTCGCATCCTCCCCGTCGAGACGCTCCGCGAGATGCGTGCCCCGGCCTCGGGCCCCAACGACCCCAACTGGTCAGCGGGTTACGGCCTCGGCTTCGGCCTGGTCCGCACCGAAGGCCGCGTCCTCTTCGGCCACGGCGGCTCCATGCCCGGCTTCCTCGCCTCGCTGTGGGTGAGCGAGGAGGACGCCCTCGCCGGCATCGCCCTCGCCAACGCCACCTCGGGTCCGGCAACCGGCGACGTCGCCTGCGACCTGGTGCGGCTCACGCGCGACCACGAGCCCCGCATCCCGGAGCCCTGGCGCCCGGCATCCGAAGCAGATCCCGAGCTCCTCGCGCTCACCGGCACCTGGTATTGGGGCACCCGCGCGCACACCCTGCGGGTCACCTCAGGGCGCAACCTCAGCCTCACCGCCCTCGACGGGGGAGGCCGCGCCTCCCGCTTCCGCCCCGAGCCGGACGGTACCTGGCGCGGCCTCGACGGTTACTACGCAGGCGAGCGGCTGCGCCCCGTCACGACGGCCGAGGGAACTTATCTCGACCTCGGCAGCTTCGTCTTCACCCGCGCCCCCTACGAGCCCAGCGCCGTGCTGCCGGGCGGCGCGGACCCGCGGGGCTGGAGCGGCGCCTGACTCCCCAACGGCCCCGCGAAACAGTGGGGTTCGGGTCGCTCCCCGGAGAAGCGCCGGCGCTCAGACGGCCGCCCAGCCGTTGTCGACGGGAAGGACGACGCCGTTGATGTTGCTCGCGGCGTCCGAGGCGAGGAAGACGATCGCCTCGGCCTGCTCCTCGGCCCGAGCCGTGCGCGAGCCCATGTTCACCATGTACGAGCCGACGACACCGGGACCGTGCGCACCCTGCTGCGCGTCGACGGAGATACCCGTGACGGTGCCGCCGGGCGCGATCGCGTTGGCCCGCACGCCCTTGTCCCTGTACATCACGGCGAGGGACTTGGTCAGTCCGGCGACCCCGTGCTTGGAGGCGGTGTAGGCCGCGCCGGCCGCGCTGCCGCGGAAGCTCGCCTCGGAGGCCGTGGCGACGACGGCGCCCCCGCCCGCTTCGATCATGTGGGGAACGACCGCGCGCGCGAGCATGAACGGCGCGGTGAGGTTGATCCGCAGCACCCGCTCCCACTCGGCGTCCTCGGTGTCGGCGGCAGCGGACATGCGGTCCATGATGCCGGCGTTGTTGACGAGCACGTCGATGCGGCCGAACTCGCGGAGTGCGGTGGCGGTCACCTCGTCGACGATCTCCTGGAGGCCGAGGTCGCCGACGACCGCGTGCGCCGTCCCGCCGGTGTCCCGCACCTCGCCGACGACGCGGTGCGCGTTCTCCTCGGAGAGGTCGGCGACGAGGACCTTCGCGCCCCGCTCGGCGAACTTCAGCGCGGCCGCCCTCCCGATGCCGGACCCGGCGCCGGTGACGATGACGCTGCGACCTTCGAAGTCGCGGTTGCTGCTCATGAGGGGCTCCCTTGCCTTGCTCGGTTCCCGGCCGGTGCCCGCGATCCGTCCGTGCGGCCGACCGTACAACTTATTGGCAGTGAGTGCCACGACGGCATGAGGCGACAAACCGGCGCCGGACTTAAGGTGGCCGCCATGGCTGAGAAGAGGGCGAACAGCGGTCGGACGGGAAGGCCGCCGCTGAGCGAGAGGCGCAAAGCGGCGACGCGTGTGGAGATCGCGCAGGAGGCGGTCCGCCTCTTCACCGCCAAGGGCGTGGCCGCCACCTCGGGCGAGGAGATCGCAGCGGCGTCCGGAGTCTCCACCCGCACCCTGTGGCGCTACTTCGCCACCAAGGAGCAGTGCGTACGCCCGCTGTTGACGGTGGCCCTCGACATCATGGCCCAAGTCCTCCGCCGTTGGCCGGCCGAGCGCCCGCTCCGCGACGCGATCGGCGGCGAGGGGTGGCCGCAGGCCCACGACCCGGGCGACAGCCGGACGTTGCGCGACCTCGTCCGGCTCACCGGTAACGAGCCGGGGCTGCGCGCCGTGTGGCTCGAGGTCCACTTCGCCGCCGAGGCGGTCTTCGCCGAGATCCTCGCCGAACGCTCCCGTGCGCCGCAGCCGGACCCGCTCGCCCTCAAGGTGCAGGCGGTGATGCTCAACGGCGCCCTCCGCGTCGCCGTCGAGGATTGGGCCTGGCGCGCCGACGAGTCGTCGGAGCTGAGCGGGGACGAGTCCGTCCGGCGCGCCCTGCGCCTGGCCGCCTCGAACCTGCCGCTCTGAGCGCCGGCGAACTCCCCTGGCGGAAAGGCCCGTTCGGTCCGCACACGCCGGGCCTTCCCGGGCAGACTGCTGGGGCCGGCGGCAGAAGGCCGCCGCGCGTACGTATCGAGGAGGAAGGCCGCCGATGGCAGCTTCAGAAGCCGAGGGCAAACCGTTGATCGACGAGACCGTGCCGCACTCCGCGCGGATATGGAACTACTGGCTCGGCGGCAAGGACAACTACGCCGTCGACCGCCAGGCCGGCGACGAGTACCGCAGAGCCTTCCCCGGCGTCGACGAACTCGCCCGCCAGGCCCGCCACTTCCTCATCCGCACCATCCGCTACCTGGCGGAGGACGCGGGTGTGCGGCAGTTCCTCGACATCGGCACCGGGCTCCCCACCGTGGACAACACCCACGAGGTCGCGCAGCGCATCGCGCCCGACGCCCGGGTCGTCTACGTCGACAACGACCCGCTCGTCCTCGCTCACGCGCACGCGCTGCTCACCAGCACCCCCGAGGGCGTCACCCAGTACGTCGACGCGGATCTCCTCGACCCCGAA
The DNA here is from genome assembly GCF_000381025.1 of Streptomyces sulphureus DSM 40104. GTDB lineage: Bacteria > Actinomycetota > Actinomycetes > Streptomycetales > Streptomycetaceae > Streptomyces > Streptomyces sulphureus. The sequence goes on along the minus strand of NZ_KB905830.1, from coordinate 66,565 downwards.
GCCGTGTTGGCGAAGGCGAGCGGAACGCTCGACCTCAGGCGCCCCGTCGGACTGATCCTCAGCGGCGTGCTCGGGCACGTCTCCTCGCACGGGGAGGCGGTCCGCGTCGTCCGCACACTCGTCGACGCGCTCCCACCGGGCAGCTACCTCTCCCTCCACGACGCCACCGACGAGGACGCGGGCGCCAACGAGGCGGCCGACAGCTACGCCGAGACCGGAGCCGTGCCCTACCTCCTGCGCACCCGCGCGCAGATCGCCGCCTTCTTCGACGGCCTCGAGGCCGTCCCGCCGGGGCTCGTACCGATCACTCAGTGGCACCCGGAGCACCAGGGCGGCCCGGCGGCCGAGACGACGGGCTTCGGCGGTGTGGCGCTGAAGAGGTAGCCCCGCTCAGGGCGACCGGAAGCGCACCCCGCTGAACTCGGCGGCGAACCCCGCACCCGTCGGCGAGGCGACCATGGGACCTGTGCGGCACTCGGGCTCGGGCGGGAAGTACGCCTGCCGGAGCAGGGTGCGGGGTTCGCCGCCGGCGAGTCCGAAGCGGATCTCGACGGTGGGGCCCTCGCGGGCGAGCGCGATCGTCAACGGGCCGCTGTTCTCCCGGAGTCGGGAGAGCGGAACGGCGCTGCGGTCGGAGGAGACCCGGGTGACGACGGCGCCGAGCTGCTCCACCCCGTCGACGTACTCGATGCCGGCCTTCACCCAGTGGTGCGCACCGCACCACAGCAGCAACCCCGCCTGGTCGTACTGCTCGCGGTAGGCACCTGTGACGACGGCGCGTATCCCGAACCGCAGCGGTGCGGGACGCAGCAGGGCGTGCCCCGTCGTGCGTTGCCCGCGGCCGGAAGGGAAGTCGGTGCCCGGATCGGCGACGACGCGGACGCGGTCGGCGGTGACGGACGCTTCACGGGGCGGGTTGAGCCACGCCCAGTCGTCGTACCCGAAGCACGCGAGAGTCTGCTGGGACATGGTCGGCCTCCCGGGTCCGGCTGGCGGGGTCCGACGGGCTCCGCTGCCGTCACCGTACGCCCGCGGGTGCGGCCGAGCAGCCGTACGTTCAGGGGGACTTGGCCGGACGCGCGGCGTCGGCCTGTGAGAGGGTGCGCGCGCACCGGGGCTGCGGCTCGGTCACCGCGGCCCCGGTGCGTTTTCGGGCGGGGTGGGGCGCACGACTCTCGGAACGGAAACCGTAGGAATAGTCGGTTGGAGAGCCGAGAGGTCGGAAGTGCCCGCCCGCATCGGGCGTTCTCCGGGCCTGACCGGGTGTCCCGGCAAGAGATCGTAAACGGGTGCTCACAGAGGAAGCCTATGGTTGGAGCAACCAGCCGCGGAGTGCATCCTCTTGGAGCGGTCGCTGAGGAGCGCCGAGTCAGTGCGGAATGCCGTCGATGACGTCGCGGGCGTCTTGCCGCAGCGGCTCGGCGCAGACGCGGAAGCCCAGGGTGCCGGCCTCGTTGAAGGTATCGCCCCAGATGTGCGCGCGTGTGAACTTGCTCCCGTCGCGGGAGAACACCGTTGCGCTGAGGCTGAGTTGGCCGTCGGGTTCGGTGGTGCAGTGTCCGGCGATCGGGGAGTTGCAGTGTCCGCGCAGGCCGTGGACGTTCCGCGGTCACCTCCGTCCGGGTTCCGGGGTGGTTCAGTCGTTCCAGCAGTCGCGTGCTTCCTCGGGTGGTGCGATCTCGGGTCCTGCACAGAGGAACGCGAGGCGGGCACGGCGGCCGGGGCGAGTGGCTTGCCGCCACTCGACGGCGAACAGGCCGAGTTCACGTATGTCGGTGTCGAACCCTGACTCCGGCATTCTCGACGGACGGCATCGAGTGGTGACTCGTGGTGTTCAACGATCCCGCCGGAGAGGTGCCATCTGCCTACCCCTTGAGCGATGCCGACACCATGCGCGAACAGTACGACGCTCTCAGCGAGTCGGCCGCCAGGGGAAACGACGCATGTTCGATGCCATGGCGGCTCCTCCTGCCCCCGCTTACGGCCGTCTGCCCAGGCGCTGCCGCAAGCCGGTGGAGCACACCGCAACGCCGGGACCAAACGGCCCCGGCGCGGGTCCCGTCTGCCGACTGCGGTCGGGCGAAGGGACGTTGACCGGTCGGTGACGGGTGTGTGCGGGTGACGGGCCCGAGGGGGCGTCACTCGTCGTTGCTGCCGCGCATCTTCTTCTCGCCCTTGCCGGACTCGTGGCTCTTCGTTTCGCGGGAGCCCTGTTCCTTGGCCTCCTGGCCGGTGTCCTTGGCGCGGTCCCCTCCCTCGTTCATCTTGTCCTTCGCCTTCTTCTGCATTTCCTCGGCCTTGCCCTTGAACTGGTCTGCGATGCCCATCGTCACTCCTCGACGCTGACGGCGTGGGGTGGCCCCTTCGGCAGGGGGCACGGGCTGCTCTGGCCCACATGTGCGTTATGTCCGTAACCCACCTTTTTCAGCGTGGCACGGACCACACCAACGCGCCAATTTGCGCTGTGTGTTCGCTCCTGCACGGTGTGTCCGTCACGTGCGGGGCGGCAGCGGCGGCCTGCTCCGGTCCGGTACGTCGCGGTAGTCGGGAGGTACGGCGGCGGGGTGCCGCTCCAGCAGCTCAAGGGCCGTCTGCACGGCGGCCTCCAGCTCCGACGGGCGGCCCTCGGCCCAGTCGACGGGTGTGCGGACCACCTCGATGTCGGGATCGACACCGTGGTTCTCGACCGACCACCCGTACCCCTCGAACCACGCCGCGTTCATCGGCACCGTGATCACCGTGCCGTCGCCGAGCCGGTGCCGCCCGGTGATCCCGACGACGCCGCCCCACGTCCGCGCGCCGACCACGGGTCCGAGTCCGAGCAGCCGGAACGCCGCCGTGATCATGTCGCCGTCCGAGGACGTCGCCTCGTCCGCGAGGGCGACGAGCGGGCCGCGCGGGGCGTTCGTCGTGTACGAGACCGGCTGCGCGTTGCGCGTCAGGTCCCAGCCGAGCACCGAGCGCGTCAGCTTCTCCAGCACCAACTCGCTGATGTTGCCGCCGGCGTTGCCCCGCACGTCGATGAGGAGTGCGGGCCGCGAGATCTCCATCCGCAGGTCCCGGTTGAACTGCGCCCAGCCCGAACCGCCGAGGTCGGGGATGTGCAGGTAGCCGCACTTGCCGCCGCTGAGCGCCCGCACCTTCTCACGCCGCCGGGCGATCCAGTCCTGGTAGCGCAACTGCCGCTCGTCGATGAGGGGGACGACGGCGACGCGGTGCAGCCGCGGTTCCCCGCCGTCCGGGTCGTCCTGCGCACAGGTGAGTTCGACGGTGGTGCCGCCGGCCGCAGCGAGGAGCGGCGCGGGTCCGGCCACCGGATCGACCTTCCGCGCGTCGACGGCGACGATCGACTCCCCCTCGCGCACGGCCGTCCCCGCGAGCGGTGAACGCGCCCGGGAGTCCGAGGAGTTGCCCGGCAGGATGCGCTCGATCCGCCAGCGGCCCTCCACCGTGCGCACGGCGTCGACGCCGAGGAAGCCGAGCGGGCGACGGTAGTGCGGCGGCCCCTCGCTGCGGCGCGAGGCCGCCACGGAGGCGTGCGAGGTGCCGAGCTCGCCGAGGACCTCGCGGAGGAGGTCGGCGAACTCGTCGGGGGTGGCGATACGTTCGACGAGCGGGCGGTACTGCGCGAGCACCGCGTCCCAGTCGACGCCGCTCATCCCCGGGTCCCAGAAGTACGCGCGGATCAACCGGCCTGCCTCCGCGTACGACTGCCGCCACTCCGCGGCCGGGTCGACGTCGTGGAGGATGCGCCGCAGGTCGATGCGGGTCGTCGAGTCGGCGTCCGCGCTCTCGTCCGCGGGGACGGCGCGCAGCTCCCCCTCGTCGCTCACCACGAGGCGGGTGCCGTCGCCGCTCACCTCGAACCAGTCGACGTCGCCCGTGAGTTCGGTGCGGCGCGCGGTGGCGAGGTCGAAGTGCTCGAGCGTGGGGCGCCCCGAGGTGTCGGCCGGGTTGGCGAAAGTCTCGCCGAGCGCCCCCGAGATCGGATACCGCAGCCACACCAGCCCTCCGCCGGCGACGGGATGGAGCCCCGCGTACTTCGACGCCGTCACGGGGAACGGCGTCACCCTGCTCTCCAGCCCCTCCGCCTCGACGAGCACGGTCGGCGTCCCCTCGGCGGCGTCGGGACCGCCGAGCTCCTGCGGGTCGAGGCCGCCCGCGGCGGGGCGGCCCTGCGGGGTGAGCGCGAAGGGGGAGAGCGTCGCGGAGGAGAGAGGGACGAGGTAGGGGCGGCAGCCGAGGGGGAAGGAGAGGTCGCCCGTGTGCACGTCGTAGACGGGGTCGAAGCCGCGCCAGGAGAGGAAGGCGAGGTAGCGGCCGTCGCGCGTGAAGACCGGCTGCTCGTCCTCGAACCTGCCGTCCGTGAGGTCGAGTACGGTCCGTGCGCTCTTGCGCGCGCCGTCCTCTCCGGCCGCCAGGCACGCCAGCTTGATCTGGCTGAGGGAGCGTCCGATGCCGGGGTGCGCCCAGGCGAGCCAGCGGGAGTCGGGGGAGAAGGCGAGGTCGCCCAAAGGCCCGTTGAGCGACCTGATGAGCTCGGAGACGCTGCCGCTGCCGTCCTCGTCGCGTACGTCGACGAGGAGGAGCCGCCCGTCGTGCGAGGCGACGGCGACGGTCCCGCCGTCGGGCGAGGCGCTCAACTCCCGTACGCGCCCGAGCCGTCCGGCCGCCAGCCGGCGCGGTACGCGCGGCCGGGAGGCGCGCGGGAGGTCGGCGATCTCCAGCGCGTCCTCGCCCTCCGCGTCGGTGACGTAGACGACCCGGCCGGTGTCGCCGAGCACCGCGGGCAGCCGGACGCGGACGCCGCGGGTGTCGGCGAGCGCGCGCGCCGGGCCGTCGCGGTGGGTGAGCCAGTACAGGCTGCCGCGCACGCACACGGCGCTTGCGCGGCCCGTGGTGTCGACGGTGAGCGAGTCGAGGTTCGCAGACGCCGGTACCTGGTGGGGGCGGCGTCCCGTCCGCGGGCCGCCCAGGCGGAGTTCGAGGCGGTGGGGGCTGCCCGAGGGTGAGAAGTCGTCGACGAGCCAGAGCTCTCCCGCGCACTGGTAGACGACGCGGGTGCCGTCGGTGGCGGCGTTCCTGGCGTAGAAGTCGTCGTGGTCGGTGTGGCGGCGGAGGTCCGTGCCGTCCTCGCGGCAACTGTAGAGGTTGGCGATCCCCTCGTGGTCGGAGAGGAAGGCCACCCGCGTCTCGTCGCCCGGCGGCGTGACGAACATCGCCGAGTCGAGGTGGCCGACGAGGTCGGCGAGGAGTTGCCTGCCCTGGAGCCACAGCCGTCCCGTCGCACCGCCGCGGTAGCGCTTCCACTCGGCGGGCTCGTGCGGCGGCTTCCCCGTGAGCAGCAGCGTCCGCCGCTCCGTGTCCGCCCCCGTGACGGCGATCTCCGCGACGGGGCCCCACGGCAGGCGCAGTCCCGGGTGGGAGTCGGCCGCCGGTTGGTCGGGGTCGGAGATGGGGACGCGGTAGGCCCAGGCGTGGTACGAGAACGGTTCTCCGTGCGAGGCGACGGCGAGGACGTCCCCCTCGGGGGTCCAGCCGCAGACGCGGGTGTCGACGGCGCCCCAGTACGTCAGCCGGCGCGCGGGTCCGCCGGCGACGGGGACGAGGTGGACCTCCGGGTCGAGGCTCCGCCAGGAGACGAAGGCGAGCGTCGAGCCGTCGGGCGAGAACCGCGGGTGGCTCAGCCGGGTGCGGTCGCTGGTGAGCCGCCAGGCGCGCTCGGTGCGGTGCGATCCGGGCGGCAGGTGCGCGACCCAGAGGTCGTCCTCCGTGGTGCAGCAGAGGAGTTCGCCGCTGAGGTGGGGGTGGCGCAGGTAGGCGTCCGGTACGGGGGGCGGTGGTTCGGCTGCGCCGTGCCCGTCGGGCGGCGCACCGGGCGGGCGCGGGTCTGTCACCTCTCCCATGGTCCGGGCGTTCGCTCGCCCGGCAAGTCGTGAAGTGGTGTACGTCACGGCGAGGCGGCTCAACCCCGTTTCTGGGAGGCGGCGTCTTTTGGCATGGACTGCCATGGGCAGGCGCTCGCGCCGGCTCGTGGCGTCCGATGCCCGCGCCGTACCCAGATGGTGAGCGCACCCGGCCCGCGCAGCCGTCGACCCGTCGCCCGACCACGAGAGACCGGAGAACCAGACCGTGGCCACCTTCCTCTACCGGCTGGGCCGCCTCGCCTTCCGGCGCCGCCGCAGCTTCGCCCTCATCTGGGTCGCGCTGCTCGCCGCCGTGGGCATAGCGGCCTCGTCCGCGTCCAGCCCGCCCGACGACGACTTCGCGCTCCCCGGTACGGAGGCGCAGCAAGCCTTCGACGTGATGGAGGAGCGGTTCCCCGACGCCAACGCGGAGGGCGCGACCGCGCGCATGGTCTTCCGCGCCCCCGACGGCGAGAAGATCACCGCGACCGACCACCGCGCCGCCGTCCGCGAGGTCGTTGGCGAACTCGGCGGCGAGGACCAGGCCGCCATGGCCTCCGACCCGTATGCGCAGGGCGGTGCCGGCGTCAGCAAGGACGGCACGACCGCGTACTCCTCGGTGACGTACAAGGTCGGCGCCATGGACATCACCGAGGGGACCAGGGAGTCGATCGAGTCCGCGGCCCAGCAGGGCAGGGACGCGGGGCTCGAGGTCGAGACCGGTGGTGACGCGCTCTTCGCCGAGCCCGACATGGGCAACGGCGAGATCTTCGGCATCATCGTCGCCGCGATCGTCCTGATCCTCACCTTCGGTTCGCTGATCGCGGCCGGGCTGCCGCTGGTGACCGCGCTCATCGGCGTGGGCATCGGCGTCTCCGGCATCGCCGCGCTCGGCGCCACGCTCGGACTCTCGGCGACGACGAGCACCCTCGCGATGATGATCGGCCTCGCTGTCGGCATCGACTACGCGCTCTTCATCGCCTCCCGGTACCGCGCCGAACTCGCCGAGGGCCGCGAGCGCGAGGACGCCGCCGGGCGGGCCGTGGGAACCGCGGGTTCGGCCGTGGTCTTCGCCGGGCTCACGGTGGTGATCGCACTCGTCGGCCTCTCCGTCGTCAACATCCCGATGCTCACGAAGATGGGCCTCGCGGCGGCCGCGACGGTGGTCATCGCCGTCCTCGTCGCGATCACGCTGGTGCCCGCGGCGCTCGGGATGGTCGGCAAGCGGATCTTCGGACGCAAGATCCGCGCCGCCAACCCCGAGACGGGCGCCCCCGCGCCGGACCCCGAGGGCAAGCCCAACGGGGGCACGCGCTGGGCCGCGCTCGTCCGCCGCCGTCCGTGGGCGGTACTGGTGACGGCCGTCCTCGGCCTCGGAGTCCTCGCCGTGCCCGTCGGGAGCATGGAGCTCGGTCTGCCGGACGAGGGCAACCAGCCGACCGACACCACCCAGCGCAAGGCGTACGACATGCTCTCCGAGGGCTTCGGCCCCGGGTTCAACGGCCCGCTCCTCCTCGTCGTCGACACCAGGGACAGCGAGGACGCGCAGGGCGCGGCGAAGCAGGTGGGCGAGGAGCTCTCCAAGGTCGACGGGGTCGTCACGGTCGCCCCGCCGATGTTCAACAAGGCCGGTGACACGGCGACGATCAGCGCCGTCCCCGCCTCGGGCCCGAGCGACACGCAGACCGAGGAGGTCGTCCACGACATCCGCGACCGTGCGGGGGACATCGAGGAGAACACCGGCGCCAAGGTGCTCGTCTCCGGCGCGACGGCCGTGGCGATCGACTTCTCGCAGGTGATGAACGACGCGCTGGCGCCGTACCTCGCGCTCGTGGTCGGGCTCGCCTTCGTGCTGCTGATGCTCGTCTTCCGGTCGGTCCTCGTGCCGCTCAAGGCCGCGCTCGGCTTCCTGCTCTCGGTGCTCGCCGCGCTCGGCACCGTCGTCGCCGTCTTCCAGTGGGGCTGGCTCGCCGACCTGGTGGGCGTCGAGCAGACGGGGCCGATCATGAGCGTGATGCCGATCATCATGGTCGGCGTGATCTTCGGTCTCGCGATGGACTACGAGGTCTTCCTCGTGACGCGGATGCGCGAGGCGTACGTGCACGGCGAGAGCCCGGGCGAGGCGATCACCTCCGGATTCAAGCTCGGTGCCCGTGTGGTCACCGCGGCGGCCGTCATCATGATCAGCGTCTTCGCCGGGTTCATCGGGGCCTCGGAAGCCATGATCAAGATGATGGGCTTCGGGCTCGCCGTCGCGATCCTGCTCGACGCGTTCGTCGTCCGCATGGCGCTGGTGCCGGCGGTGCTCACGCTCCTCGGCCACCGCGCCTGGTGGCTGCCGCGCTGGCTCGACCGCATCCTGCCCAACGTCGACGTCGAGGGGGAGAAGCTCAACAAGGCGCTCACCGACGGCGGCGGAGGCAGCGGCCCCGAGGGCCCCGAAGGCCCGCAGGGCGGCTCCGGACCGTCCGACGGAGGCCCGGGCGACGACGTCCCCGACAGGCGCACTCCGGAACCCACCGGCGTCTGACACATCCGGCCCGGGCCCCCGCGGGCCCGGGCCGGCTCGTGCGGGCGGTGGCTCACACCTCCCGCAGGAGCTCGGCGAGCCCGGCGTCGAGATCGATCCCGCGCTGTTCCTCGCCGCGGGGGACGAGGGCGTAGGTGGTGTCGAGGAAGCGGCGGAGGTCCGTGCTGCCGAACCGTACGACGGCGGCACCCTCGGGCGTGTGGAGTTCGACGACGGTGCGGTGCACCTGCCACGGCCACACGTGCACGTCGCCGTCGCCCGACGGGTGGCACAGCCCCTCCTCCAGCAGCTCGCGGGAGAAGGCCCAGCAGACCTCACCGCCGTCGAGCGCGATGTGCGGCGGGAAGACGAGGCGCACGGCGAAGGGGTCGGCGCTGTCGTAGCGCAGGGCAGCGGTGAGGCTGCGGGTCGCCGGAGGTTCGGCGATCAGCCGGGCCCGTACGGTGTGTTCGACGACTCGGGATGCGGGTGACATCTGTTCCTCCTTACGGGCACCGGTACCGGTCGGTGCAGGCGCCCTACGCCCCTGCGTCGGTGTGCGCGGGGGCCCGCTGAGAGGGACGCCGCACGAACCCCGGCAGTCTCCTGGAACCGCCGTGACCTCTGCCACACCCTCGCCCGCGGCTGCCCGGCCGCGGGCGACGGCAGCGGTGTGCGCCGGTTCCGCCACGGCGCCGAGGCGTCCGGGGGCACCGGCCAACCGCGTTGCGGGTCAAGCCTGTTCGCCCCGTTTCCGTCAGGGCTCGCTGACGGTCCTCGGCGGTCCGCCGCATAACCCCGTTGCACACCACCGCACCCCACTGTGCCCGTGTTACGGCTCCCCGTCGATGGCGCCGCGCGGCTCGTCGGTGGCGTCCGGTCGGCGCGGCGGGCGCACGCTCCAAGGCGGCGGAGCCGACGCCCAGTTGGGGTGCGCGGGGAGTGCGCCCTCCCGGCGCGCGGGGAATCACGCACTTCCGGCGCTCTTGCGAAGAGTTTGCAACTGGCTATTCTCCACAAGTGTGCGCCGTCCGGGGCTTCCGGCCCAACTCGGCGGTGCAGCAGCCCAGTCGAGCACCACAGAGTGGAGGGCAGCCGTGCACGTCCCCGACGGTTTCATCGACGCACCCGTCTCCCTGGCCGCCGGGGCTGTCGCCGCGGCGGCCGTCGCCGTGTCGCTCCGCGGCGCCCGCCGCGAGCTCGGGCACGGCCGGCAGCAGGCACCGGGGGCCGACCGGACGGCACCGCTCGCCGGCCTCGTCGCCGCGTTCCTCTTCGCCGTCCAGATGCTCAACTTCCCCGTGGCGGCGGGCACCAGCGGCCACCTGCTCGGCGGTGCGCTCGCCGCGGTGCTCGTCGGGCCGTACACCGGCGTGCTCTGCGTCACCGTGGTCCTTCTCCTCCAGGCGTTCCTCTTCGCCGACGGCGGGCTCACCGCGCTCGGCGTCAACATCCTCACGATGGCGGTCGTCACCGTCGTCGTCGCGTACGCCGTCTTCCACCTCCTCCAGCGGGTGCTGCCGCGCGGCCGCGCTTCGGTCACCGGCGGCGCCTTCGCCGCCGCGCTGGTCTCGGTGCCGGCCGCCGCCGTCGCCTTCACCGGCATCTACGCGCTCGGCGGTACCGCCGACGTCCCCCTCGGCAGAGTCTTCGCCGCCATGACGGGCGTGCACGTGCTCATCGGCCTCGGCGAGGCCGCCATCACCGCCGCCACCGTCGGCGCCGTCCTCGCCGTGCGCCCCGACCTCGTCCACGCGGCGCAGCGGCTCGACTCCCCGCTGGAGCTGCGCACTTCACCCGCACCGGACGAAGCCGCCGCGCCCCGCAAGCCCGTCCGCCGCCTGTGGGCCGCGGGGCTGCTCCTCGCGCTCGTCCTCGGCGGCGGGGTGAGCTTCTACGCCTCGGCCGAGCCGGACGGTCTGGAGAAGGTCGCAGCCGACAACGGCATCGACGCGCAGGAGAAGGCGCACGCCACCGAAGGCTCGCCGCTCGCCGACTACGCGGTCACCGGCATCGCCGGCGCCCGCCTCTCGGGCGGCCTCGCGGGGGTCGTCGGCGTCGGTGCGACCCTCGCCGTCGGCACCGGCGCCTTTCTTGCCGTACGCCGCAGCAGGGCGGCGGGCCGCGCGGCCGACGAGCGGAGCTGACCGATGGGCGCGGCCCCCGCCGACACCCTCTACCTCCCGGTCGGTTCGCCGGTGCACCGGCTGCCGCCCCAGTGCAAGATCGCGGCCGTCTGCTGCTTCGTGGTGCTCGTCGTCGCCACCCCGCGGGAGGCGTTCCCCGCCTTCGCGGCGTACGCGCTGCTCCTCGCCTGCGTCGCCGCCGCCGGACGCGTCCGGCCCGGGCACGTGCTCAAGCGGATGCTGATCGAGGTGCCGTTCGTCGCCTTCGCTGTGCTGCTGCCCTTCGTCGCCGAGGGGCCGCGCACCGACATGCTCGGCCTCTCCGTCGAGGGGCTGTGGGGCGCCTGGAACATCCTCGCCAAGGGCACGCTCGGCGTCGCGGCCTCCGTGCTCCTCGCCTCCACCACGCAACTGCGCTCCCTGCTGCGGGGCTTGGAGCGCCTCCGCCTGCCGCCGCTGCTCGTGCAGATCGCCTCCTTCATGCTCAGGTACGCGGACGTCCTCGCTGGCGAGCTCCACCGCATGCGGCTCGCCCGCCTCTCCCGCGGCTTCGACGCGCGCGGCCCCCGCCACTGGGGCGTGCTCGCGAAGACCGCGGGCGCCCTCTTCATCCGCTGCTACGAGCGGGGCGAGCGCGTCCACCTCGCCATGCTCAGCCGCGGATGGACCGGCACGATGCCGCGCTCCGAAGAGGAGGCCGCCACCCGCGCCGAGTGGGCGACCGCGGCCTGCCTCCCGCTCCTCGCACTCCTCGTCTGCCTCGGAGGATGGACACTGTGACCGACCCACCGCCCGACCGCGAGATCTCCCTGGAAGTCTCCGGCCTGGCCTACGCCTACCCCGACGGCCACCAGGCGCTCTTCGGCGTCGACCTCACCGTCGAGCGGGGCAGCCGCGTCGCGCTGCTCGGCCCGAACGGCGCAGGCAAGACCACCCTCGTCCACCACCTCAACGGGCTGCTCGCGCCGGGCGCGGGGACGGTCAGCGTCGCCGGGCTGCCCGTCACGGGGGAGCACCTCAAGGAGGTGCGGCGCCGCGTCGGCCTCGTCTTCCAGGACCCGGACGACCAGCTCTTCATGCCCACGGTCCGCGAGGACGTCGCCTTCGGCCCGTCCTGCGCCGGGCTGCGAGGGGAGGAGCTGGCATCCCGTGTGGCGAAGGCGCTTCGCCAAGTCGGCATGGAGGCGCACGCCGACCGCGCGCCGCACCACCTCTCCTTCGGGCAGCGTCGCCGGGTCGCGGTCGCCACCGTCCTCGCGAGCCACCCGGAGATCCTCGTCCTCGACGAGCCCTCCTCCAACCTCGACCCCGCGGCGCGGAGCGAACTCGCCGCGATCCTCCGCACGTTGCGCGTACCCGACGCGGACGGCCGCGCCCGGCGGCCCACGGTGCTGATGGTCACCCACGACCTGCCCTACGCACTGGAGCTCTGCCCGCGTTCGGTGGTCCTCAGCGGCGGGGTTATCGTGGCCGACGGCGGTACCCAGGACCTGCTCGGCGACGCGGAGCTGATGCGTGCGCACCGGCTGGAGCTTCCCTTCGGCTTCGACCCCCGCTCCGTGACCGCGCCCGCCGGCTGAGCCGCCACCCGTGCGCCGCGCTCGGCACCGTGCGGGAAGAGACGAAGGGGCCCGGCGGTTGAGCACGGCGAGGCCGACGGTTCTGGCGCCGCCGGCGAGAGCACGGGACGCAAGAAAACTGGGCAGGAGCGTAGGAAGCGTGGCAGGGGCAGACGTCCGAGGCACGGTGGCGGAGGGGTACGAGCCGGTACGCGACGCGTTCGTACGCAACTTCACCGAGCGCGGGGAGACGGGCGCCGCCGTCGCCGTCCACCGCGACGGGCGTCCCGTCGTCGACCTGTGGGCCGGCACCACCGATCCCGAGCACCCGGACACGGCGCCCGAGTGGGCCGAGGACACCGTCGTCATGCTGCGCTCCGCGACCAAGGGCCTCACCGCTGCCGTGCCCCACCTGCTCCACCAGCGCGGCCAACTGGACCTCGACGCACCCGTGGGCCACTACTGGCCCGAGTTCAAGGCCGCAGGCAAGGAACGCGTCCTCGTGCGGCACCTCCTCTCCCACCGGGCGGGCCTCCCCGCGCTCGACACCCCGCTCACCCCCGAGCAGGCGAGCGACGGCACGACCGCGCCCGCGGCACTCGCCCGGCAGACCCCCGCATGGCAGCCGGGCACCGCCCACGGCTACCACCCGCACACCTACGGCTGGCTCCTCGCCGAGGTGATCAGGCGCGCCACCGGGCGCACCGCGGCGCGGTTCCTCGCGCGCGAGATTGCCGAACCGCTCGGCCTCGACCTGTGGTTGGGCCTCCCCGACGCCGCCCGCCACCGCGCCGCCCGCCTCGCGCCGGTCCCCGCGCCCGAGTCGGCTCGGGGCGGCGGCCTGAGGATTCGCCCCAAGCGCTCCCTCGCCGAGGCGTACGGCGATCCGGAGTCGCTCACCAACCGCGCGTTCTCCGCCATCACGCCGCCGCCCGACGAGAACGCACCGGAGTACCGCGCCGCGGGCCACCCGGCGGCCGGCGGCTTCGGCACCGCCCGCTCCCTCGCCCGCTTCTACTCCGCGCTCCTCGGCCGACTCCCCGACGCGCCACGGCTCTTCACCCCCGCGACGCTCACCCAGGCGCGCTCCCAGGAGTCGTACGGACCCGACCGCGTCCTCGTCGTCACCACCCGCTTCGGCCTCGGCTACATGCTCCACGGGCCCGCGAGCCCCATGCTCTCGGCGGGCTCCTTCGGCCACCCGGGGCGCGGCGGCTCGCTCGCCTTCGCCGACCCGGAGTCCGGCACGGCCTTCGCCTACACCACCAACGGCATGCGCAAGTCCGTCACCAGCGACCCGCGTGCGCAGGCGCTGGTGCGTGCGGTGCGCGAGTGCCCGTGACGGGCCCCGTCCCTCAGACGACGACCGCGCCCGGCACGGGGCCTGCCGCGACCCGCGCCGTGAGGCAACTGCCCGACGCGGCAAGGGACTTCGCGACGTGCGCGGCCGACTCGGCGTCCCGCGCGAGGAACGCGCAGGTCGGCCCCGAGCCGGAGACGAGCCCGGCGAGGGCGCCCGCGCCGGTCCCGACGTCGAGCGTCTCGGCGAGCGAAGGGCGGAGCGAGAGGGCGGCCGGCTGGAGGTCGTTGACGAGTTCGGGCGCGAGCTCGACCGGGTCGCCGGAGTGGAGCCCGGCGAGGAGCGCGGCAGGCGCCTCCGGCTCCGCGACCTCCGACTGCCCGGCCGCCTCCCGCAGTCGATCGCACTCGCGGTAGACGTCGGGCGTGGAGAGGCCGCCGTCGGCGACGGCGAAGACCCAGTGCAGCTCGCCCCCGACGGGCAGCGGCGTCAGCAGCTCGCCCCTGCCGCGCCCCAGGGCCGCGCCGCCGACGAGGCTGAACGGCACGTCCGAGCCCAACTCGGCGCAGATTTCGAGAAGTTCGTCCTGCGAGGCGTTGGTCCCCCACAGCGTGTCGCACGCCACCAGCGCACCCGCGGCGTCCGCGCTCCCGCCGGCCATGCCGCCCGCCACGGGGATGTCCTTGGCGAGGTGGAGTCGGACGGCGGGGTCGCGTCCGTGCGCCTCCGCGAGGAGGCGTGCGGCGCGCGCCGCCAGGTTCCGCTCGTCGAGCGGGACCAGTTCGGCGCCCTGCCCCGACGCGGTGAGCTCCAGCGAGTCGGCCGGCGTCGCCGAGACCGCGTCGTAGAGCCCGACGGCGAGGAAGACGTTGGCGAGCGGATGGAAGCCGTCCGCGCGCGGAGCCCCCACCGACAAGCCGACGTTGACCTTCGCCGGAACCCGAACCGTCACCGTGCGCTTCACGCGGCGCCCTCCTCGGCAGCCTTCTTGCCTGCCGCCGCGACGGCGGCGAACTCCTCGACCGTCAGCGACTCGCCCCGCGCCGTCGGCGCCACCCCGGCGGCGTCGAGCACCCGCTCCGCCGCGGCGCCCGAGCCGGCCCACCCGGCGAGCGCGGCCCGGAGCGTCTTGCGCCGCTGCGCGAACGCCGCGTCCACGACCGCGAAGACGTCGTCCCGTGCGACATCGACGGCGGGCGGGCTGCGGCGCTCCAGCGCGACGAGCCCCGAGTCGACGTTGGGCGCAGGCCAGAAGACGCTCCGGCCGATCGCCCCCGCGCGCCTCACGTCGCAATACCACGCGGCCTTCACCGACGGCACCCCGTACGTACGGGAGCCGGGCGCGGCCGCGAGCCGTTCTGCGACCTCGGCCTGCACCATCACGAGGCCGCTCCGCAGGCTAGGGAACCGCGCGAGCAGGTGGAGCAGGACGGGAACCGCCACGTTGTAGGGGAGGTTGGCGACGAGCGCCGTCGGCTCGGGGCCCGGGAGGGAGGTGACGCGGAGCGCGTCCTCCCGGACGATCCGGAACCCGTCGGCGAGGTGCGGCACCCGCGCCTCGACGGTCGACGGGAGCGCGGCGGCGAGGACCTCGTCGATCTCCACGGCGGTGACCGCCCGCGCCGACTCCAGCAGCCCCAGCGTCAACGAGCCGAGCCCCGGGCCGACTTCGAGCACCGTGTCGTCGCCCGAGACCCCCGCGGTGCGCACGATACGGCGGACCGTGTTGGCGTCGATGACGAAGTTCTGACCGCGCTGCTTCGTCGGGCGCACCCCGAGAGCGGCGGCGAGTTCGCGGACGTCGGCGGGGCCGAGCAGCGAACCGCCCGCCGTCTCGGGTGCGGAGGTGCCGGGGGAGTCGCTCACCTGGACAGCTTACGGCCGCAGACCGGCCAGGGGTTCGCCCCCCGTGACGCGTAGAGCTTCTTCGCGCGCGCGGTCTGCTCGGCGGCCGACGCGTCCTGCGGGCGCCCGCTGCCCCCGACGCTGTGCCAGGTGCGGGTGTCGAACTGGTACAGGCCGCCGTAATTGCCGGACGCGTCAACGGCGTTGGGGTTGCCGCTCGACTCGCAGTGCGCCAGCGCGTCCCAGTTCTGGCCGCCACCGCCGCCACCGCCACTCGGCGCCCCCGTGCTCCGCTTCTTGCCGCCGGACGCGGCGGCGCGGGGCGCGGGCGAGGCGACCGGACGCGGCTCCCGCGTCCCCACGCGCACAAGGCGCTTGCGTGCCTTGCGCACCACCTCGCTGCCGAGCTTCCGCTCCTCCCTCGGCTCACCGTCGACGATCCGCTGCTCGTAGGTGACCCGGCGTACCCCCGAGCGGCCCGAGCGCTCGACGACCTCCCGGCCGCGCAGCAGCGAGGAGTCCTCGCGCCGCACGGTGCGGAACGGAATGCGCTCCTCCCGGGCGCGCTCGACGACGCGGTCCCTCGTCACCTCGATCACTTCGCCGTCGCCGGGGAAGGCGCGCGGCGAGGTGGAGAGCCGGTCCTGCTGCTTCAGCGTGAGACCCGCCTCCTTCAGCGCCTCCCGGACGGTCCGCGAGGTGGTCCGCACGACGTGGTCCTCGCCGTCGGCGCGGAAGGTGACCCGGCGGGCCGTCCACACGTCGAGCGCCATGCCCTGCCGTGCGATCCGCGCGCTCCGTGAGGCGGAGACGTCGGCGCCCTCGGCCCGCACGCCGAGTTGGCCGAGCGCCGCGCTGACGGTCTCGGCCGTCGTCCACACGCGGCGCTGCCGCCCGTCGAGGGTGAGCTGCATCGGCCGGCCGTAGCGCACCGCCACCTCGTCGCCGTCGGAGAGCTTCTGGTGCCGGGAGGGCGCGACGATGTCGTGGCTGCCGATGCGCAGGCCCTCCTCGTCGAGGAGCTCCTCGACGTCGGAGGCGAAGGTGTGGAGCGTCCGCGGCTCCCCGTCGACGGTGAGCGTCACGTCCTTGTCGTGGACGAGCAGCGTGCCCGCACCGCCGGCGAGGCAGGCGAGCGCGAGCGCCTGCGGCAGCCAGCGCCGCAGGGCCAACGTGGGGAAGCGCGACGGGCGTCGGCCGGGGGGCTCGTCCGTCTCGGTGCCGGGCGTGGAGGACGGGGCCGGGTCCTGCGTCGTCCGCGGGGTGGGCATGGGGATGTCGGTGTCGCCGGGCGGGGGCTGCTCGCCGTCGGCGGGGGCCGGTCGCTGCGAGAGCTGCCGCAGCGCGGAGAGCGTGCGCGCGGCACGCGAGCGTCTCCGTCCGCGGCCGTCCGGAGACGGCTCGGCCCCGGGTTGCCGTGGCAGCTCCGGGGCTCGGGGGGTTGCGGTGGGCGAGGTCGCGTCGCCGCGATCGTCGCTGGGGACTCGATGGTTCTCATGCGGCTGGCTCACGCGACCACTCCAAGCGCTCGGCGGCTCGACTGCGCCGGGAACGTAATGGAGCGGGGAGCGCTTGCCCAAGCGACGCAAGTCCGTGGTGTCGCGGCGGTTCCGCCGTCCGGCCGTGCGGTGCGGGAGGGGCTCAGTAGCCGAAGGCGCGCGCCGTGTTGGCTCCGACGTGCGCCGCGAGCGTCTCGGCCGCCATTCCCTTCGTCTCGGCCATCGCCCGCAACGTGACCGGAACGAGATACGGCGCGTTCGGCCGTCCGCGGTACGGGCTCGGGGTGAGGAAGGGGGCGTCCGTCTCCACGAGCACCAGCTCGGGCGGGGCCGCGGCGAGGGCCTCGCGGAGCCCGTGTGCGTTCTTGAAGGTGACGTTGCCGGCGAACGACATGAACCAGCCGTGGGAGGCGCAGATGTCCGCCAGGGCGGCGTCCCCGGAGAAGCAGTGGAAGACCGTCCGCGCGGGGGCGCCCTCCTCGCGGAGGATGCGGACGACGTCGTCGTGCGCGTCCCTGTCGTGGATGACGAGCGCGCGGTCGAGCCGCTTCGCCATGGCGATGTGCTCGCGGAACGAGTACTGCTGCGCCGCGACGCCCTCCTCGCCGGTGCGGAAGTAGTCGAGCCCCGTCTCCCCGACGGCGAGTACCTGGGGGAGCGCAGCGAGCTTCTCGATCTCCGCGAGCGCGGCGTCGAGTTCGGCGGGGGAGCCGGCCGGCCCCTCGGCGCCGGCGCTGCCGTGGAGGCGCGGCGCCTCGTTGGGGTGGAGCGCGACGGCGGCCCACACGTCGGGCCACTCGGCGGCGGTCCGTGCCGACCACCGGGAGCGTTCCACATCGCACCCGACCTGGATCAGCGTGCGCACCCCCACCTCGGCGGCGGCCCGCACCGACTCGGCCACCTCGGGCTGCTGCATGTCGAGGTGCGTGTGCGAGTCGGCCACCGGGGTGCCGAGCGGTTCGGGGAGCGGGGGCGCGGGCTGCTCCGACCTCGGGGTCTTCGACATACCAGCGAGGATAGGACGTCGCCCGGCGGCCCTCGGGGCGAGGGGGCGCCGGCAACCCGGGCTCGATTGCTCGGCGGAAAGGCGGAGTTCCGGGGTTTCCTCCCGTGCTTTCTCCGTGAGCGTCTCTTCATGCGCCTTGGTATTCCGCCGGGTTGGAGAGCCGCTGCGGTGCGCGTGAATTCCGGCGAGGCCGCCGATTCCGTGAAACGGCAAAGGAGTTGGCTGGGAATTGCCGCGGTCGCTCGGGCGGCGGGGAGGGCGGGCGCCACCCGAGGTCGGTTGCTCGGCGCCGTCAGCGGTGCAGGTGGCTCGCTGCGCCGGAGACGCGTCCGGAGCGCATGATGCGCACCAGGTGCCCGTCGCAGTTGTCGCACGTGGGCCGCGTGAGCGGGGACGGCACCCGCACACCGTTCGTGTAGTAGACGACGTACGGGGTGCCGTCCGCGTGCGCGTAGTGGTGGATCTCGTACTCCTGCTCCCAGCCGTGGCCGCACCTCATACAGGCGAAGGAGTACGCCTCGTGCCCGTCCTCACGCGCCGGGGACCGCCCTGCTTCACCCTTGTTGCCGTACACGCCATCCATGTTCGGCTCCTCTCTGCGCAATGCGCTCTCCGGCCAGTGGACGCCTGGCGGACGCGCAACGCAGTGCGGGTACGCAGTCGTTGGCGGAGATTTTGTTCCGCCGTGTACGGGAAGGCGGCATCCGGGTGCGCCCGTTTACCGTCGCAGGGCCGCTCTTTACCGGAAAGCGTCCACCCGCCTTCCGCACGGCCGTCCCGGGGCGCGACGCCGCGTGGGTCACGCCCCTCTTTCCGCGGTCGTCCTACGCTGTCGCCTCCCGCACGAGCCGGCGTGCGCTCACTCCTCGGCGTGCTTGCTCGCCACCACCGCGTCGAAGACCGCCCGCTTCGGCACCCCTGCGGCCTTCGCCACCGCGCCGATCGCCTCCTTGCGGCGCTCGCCCGCCGCCTCCCGCGCCGCGACGCGGCGGACCAGCTCCGCCGCGTCGAGGTCGCCCGGGTCCGGCGGCGCCGCGCCCCCGACCACGACCGTGATCTCCCCGCGCACCCCCTCGGCCGCCCACGCCGCCAACTCCCGCAGCGGGCCCCGCCGTACCTCCTCGTACGTCTTGGTCAGCTCGCGGCAGACGGCGGCCTGCCGTTCCCCTCCGAAGACCTCGACCATCGCGTCGAGGGTCGCGTCGAGCCGGTGCGGCGCCTCGAAGTAGACGAGCGTGCGGCGCTCTTCCGCCGCCTCCCGCAGCCGGCCGAGCCGCTCCCCGCGCTTGCGGGGGAGGAACCCCTCGAAGCAGAACCGGTCGACCGGCAGCCCGGAGACGGCGAGCGCCGTGAGCACGGCCGAGGGCCCAGGCACCGCCGTGACCCGCACCCCCCGCTCCACGGCAGCGGCGACGAGCCGGTACCCCGGATCGGAGACGGAAGGCATCCCCGCGTCGGTGACGACGAGGACCCGCGCCCCGCCCTCCAACTCGTCCGCCAACTCCGGTGTCCGCGCGGCCTCGTTGCCCTCGAAGTAGGAGACGAGCCGCCCGCCCGGCTGCACGTCGAGCGCCTGCGCGAGCCGCCGCAGCCGCCGGGTGTCCTCGGCGGCGACGACGTCGGCCGCCGCGAGTTCGTCGGCGAGCCGGGGCGGGGCGTCGGCCGGGTCGCCGATCGGCGCGCCGGCGAGTACGAGCGTTCCAGTCACCCGCCCATCCTCGCAGCAGCCCCGGCCGCCGACGGCGCCGGAGTGGGGCCGCTCGTGCGGCGCCGCCGACTCGTCGAAGGGGACGCACAGCGGCCCGCCGGGATGCTTCCTTACGATGGCCCGCGTGACGACCAGTGACACGGTGGCGGACGTGGACCGCGAGGAGCAGCCCGAGGACGCCCGGCCGGCCTGGACGGCGCGGTTGCGCCGCTTCGGCTACGCCCCCCGTGCACGCACCGGCGTCGTCCGCCGCCTGGTGCCGCCGTTCCCGAAACCGGACGGCGCGCTCGGCCGGGCGCTCGGTCTCCCGCCCCTCGTCGCGCTCCGTCTCGCCCGCTGGTCGGCGTGGGGCGGCCCGCTGCTCGCCGCCCTCGTCGCCGGGGTGCTGCGGTTCTGGAACCTCGGGTCGCCGCACGCGGTGATATTCGACGAGACGTACTACGCGAAGGACGCCTGGTCCCTGCTCCAGCAGGGGTACGAGGGCACCTGGCCCGACAAGGCCAACGAGCAGATCCTCGCCGACGATCAGCACATCCCGCTCTCCGACGAGGGCTCCTACGTCGTCCACCCGCCGGTGGGGAAATGGGTGATCGCGCTCGGCGAATGGGCCTTCGGGCTCAACCCGTTCGGCTGGCGGTTCATGGTCGCGCTCCTCGGCACCCTGTCGGTGCTGATGCTCTGCCGGATCGGCCGCCGGCTCTTCCGCTCCACCGCGCTCGGCTGCCTCGCCGGCGCCCTGATGGCCGTCGACGGGCTCCACTTCGTGATGAGCCGTACGGCCCTCCTCGACCTGGTGGTGATGTTCTGGGTGCTCGCGGCGTTCGGCTGCCTCCTCGTCGACCGCGACCGCAGCAGATCCCGCCTCGCCGACGGCCTCCCACGCGACGACGGCGGCACGGCGCTCCTCGACCACGGCACGGCGGCGCGTCTCCGACTCGGCCTGCGGCCCTGGCGGTTGGCGGCCGGGCTCTGCCTCGGGCTCGCCTTCGCCACCAAGTGGAACGGCCTCTACGTGCTGGCCGCCTTCGGCATCCTCACCGTCCTGTGGGACGTCGGCTCGCGGCGCACGGCGGGGGCCGCGCGTCCGTTCCGGGCGATGCTCACCAAGGACGCGCTGCCCGCGTTCGTCTCGCTGCCCGTCGTCGCGCTCGGCACCTATGTCGCGTCCTGGAGCGGATGGTTCGCCACGCGCGGCGGCTACTTCCGCGACTGGGCGGCGGAGCAGGGCGCGGGCGGTCCGTGGGCGTGGCTGCCGGGGCCGCTGCGCAGCCTGTGGCACTACGAGAACGAGGTCTACCAGTTCCACGTCAACCTGACCTCGGAGCACACCTACCAGTCCAACCCGTGGAGTTGGCTCGTCCTCGGGCGCCCCGTCTCGTACTTCTACGAGTCCCCGAAGGCGGGCAAGGACGGCTGCCCCGCCGACGCGGCCGAGGGCTGCGCCCGCGAGGTCCTCGCGCTGGGGACGCCGGTCCTGTGGTGGGCGGCGTGCCTCGCCCTCCTCTACGTCGCCTACCGCTGGCTCTTCCGGCGGGACTGGCGCGGCGGCGCGATCCTGTGCGGCGTGGTGGCGGGGTACCTGCCGTGGTTCTTCTACCAGGAGCGGACGATCTTCCTCTTCTACGCGGTGGTCTTCCTGCCCTTCCTCTGCCTGGGGTTGGCGATGGCGGCGGGTGCGCTCGCGGGGCCGCCGGGGGTGGACGATCGACGGCGTACGGCCGGGGTGGTGGCCGTCGGAGTGGTGGGTCTGCTGATCCTGTGGAACTTCGTCGCGTTCTGGCCGATCTTCACGGGCGAGGCGCTGCCGATGGAGGAGTGGCGGCACCGGATGTGGCTGAGTACGTGGATCTGAACCGGTGGTAGGCGCAACTCCCCTGGATGTCCCGGCAGTCGCGGGCGCGGGCCCTGTGGCACGTCAAGCGGCGAACACGATGCTCGTCAGGGCCACGTTGACGGCGGTGCCGGCGAAGACGCTGAGCAGCGCGTTGCGGCGCCACAGGTGCAGCCCGACGGTCACCGCGAGAGCAGCCAGGGGCGCGGCCGCGCGCAGGTGGGTGAGGGGCAGGTCGCGCAGCGTGTAGAGAGCCAGGATGACCATGACGCCGGCCGGCATCCGGGTGTTGAGGTACTGGAGTGTCCTGTTGGCTCGCAGCGGGGTCAGGGCGGTGAAGGGGAGGGCGCGCAGAGCCCACGTGACGGCAGCCGAGACGGTGGCCACGGCGAGCAGGTAGGGCGCCTCAGACATGACGGTGCCTCGTGCGTCCGGCCAGG
Organism: Streptomyces sulphureus DSM 40104; assembly: GCF_000381025.1. Taxonomy (GTDB): domain Bacteria; phylum Actinomycetota; class Actinomycetes; order Streptomycetales; family Streptomycetaceae; genus Streptomyces; species Streptomyces sulphureus. The sequence goes on along the minus strand of NZ_KB905830.1, from coordinate 44,836 downwards.
TGGCGGGCGAGGAGCGCGGCGGTGAACAGGACGAAGGCGCCCAACAGCATCTGATCGGGGAAGACCAGACGGGCGATCAGTGCGGCGAGGAGCGCCGACAGCGGTGTCGGCAGATCCTCGCGCCGGTCCCGGACGGCGTCCAGCGCCAGCACGACCAGTAGTGCGGACATGGCGAATTCCAGCCCGGTGACGCCGGCGGGGAGCAGGGAGCCCAGCAGGGCGCCCGTGGCCGCGCCGCCGACGCAGTAGAAGTGCATGAACGCCTGGAGGGAGACGATGCGCGCGCTGGTCCAGGAGTCGGCCCGGCTGCCCGTGGTCATCGCGTACGCCTCGTCGCTCAGTGCGAACGTGCTGTAGACCTTCGCGAGGCGTCCGTGTACCCGGTGCAGGGGGAAGGAGAGCGCATAGAAGGCGTGCCGGCCGTTCACCAGCAAGGCCGTCAGGCCGACCGTCACCAGCGGGGCGCCCGTGGCGACCAGGGGCACGAGGAGGAACTCGAAGGCGCCGGTGTACAGGACGGCGGAGAACATCGGGGCCGACCACCACGGCAGTCCGGTGTGGGTGACCAGGAGGCCGAAGGCCAGGCCCATCGGCATCAGGCCCAGCCCCACGGACGCGGAGTCCTTGAGGGCGGCCAGGACCTCGGTCCGTGTGCGGGGCGGTGCGGAGGCAGACCGGGGAGGGCTGCCCGGGACAGCCGTGGGCGTTTCCATGCGGGAAACGATAGGACGAATGCCGCCTTATTTGGTTGCTGATAATGGCAGTACGATGCCTGTGTGAGTAACAGGAAGAGACTGGATGAGGTCGACCGAGAAATTTTGTTCCACCTGCGTCAGGACGGCCGGTTGAGCAACGTCGAGCTGGCCAAGCGCGTCGGTCTGACACCACCGCCCTGCCTGCGGCGTCTCAAGAGGTTGGAGGACGAAGGCGTCATCACCGGCTACCGCGCCGTCGTCGATCCCGAGGCGGAAGGTCGTGGACTGGATGTCCTGGTCGACATCGAGGTCTACTCCACCGACAAGGACAGCATCCTGAGCCTGGAAGAGGCGCTGGCTTCTTACGACGAAGTCGTCGAGTGCCGGCGGATGTTCGGCCGCCCCGAGTACGTGCTGCGCGTGGCTGTCGAAGACCACGCCGCCTACGAAGCCTTCGTCATCAACAAGCTCACCGGTCTCCCCGGCATTTTGCGCGTCGAATCCAACTTGACCATGAAGAAGGTCAAAGGCGACATCTAGAATCGGGTCTCGCCCAATCGATGGCGGGTACACGGGAGTTGCCGCCTCAATCGGTGCAATCGACCGCTGTGTGTGGGAACCGCGGGCGGTCGGCAGTACGTCTCCCGTGGGAGTGTCGGAGCGGAGCCTTTTGTGGTTCCGAACTCCGGTCCGAACCGCTGAAATCGGTGAATCCCGCTCTCCGCATCTCCCGGATACGGGGCTGATGGGGCATACCGGGACACGAGTTGTCACCGTCGTGTTCTAAGGTGCCTCGCACAGTCCTCGGTCACGTCGGCTGAGGCGGGGTGGAGGGGCAGAGAGTCAGATGCGTGACAGTCAGAAAATGGCCGTGATCGGCGGTGTCGCCGCCGCGGTCGTCGGGCTGACCGGCTTCGGTGTCTACGCCTTGGTCGGGGGCGACGGCGAGGAGACCACCGAGACCCAGGGCAAGGTCAGCTCGGAGGACGGCAAGGCGCCCGAGTCGGTCGAGACGGGACCGCCGAGCGTCGCCGAAGTGCGGGACACCGCCAAGGCGTTCCTCGGCGACTGGTCGAACGGCCGCCTCAACAAGGCCGCACAGCGCACCGACGACGCTTCGGCGGCGGGCAAGGCGCTCTCCCAGCTCACCTCGAAGGCCCGCTACAGCAGCGTCGCGGTCACACCGCGCACCGCGCAGGGCGCGAAGGTCCCCTTCCGCGTCACGGCCCAACTCGCCTACAAGAACCAGCGCTCCAGCCTCAACTACGAGTCGGAGCTGGAGGTCGTCCGCAACACCGAGACGGGCGAGGCCGTCGTGGCGTGGAAGCCCTCGGTGCTCCACCCGAAGCTGAAGAAGGGCCAGGAGCTGCGCACCGACGCCTCGGGCGCACCGCCGATCAAGGCCGTCGACCGCAACGGCAAGCCGATCACCAAGCAGCAGCACCCCACGCTCGGCAACATCCTCGACGACCTCCGCCAGCGCTACGGCGACAAGACCGACGGCACCCCTGGCGTCGAAACGCGCATCGTCGACGCGAAGAAGAGCTCCCAGGGCGACAACAAGGGCCGCCCGCTCGCCGTCCTCAGCAAGGGCACCCCGGGCACGCTGAAGACCACGATCGACCTCGGCGCCCAGAGCGCGGCCGAGGCCGCCGTCAAGGGCAAGCCGAAGGCGTCCGTCGTCGCCGTGCAGCCGAGCACGGGCGAAATCCTCGCCGCAGCCGACTCCCCGGCGGAGGGCTTCAACTCGTCGGTCCGCGGCTCGCTCGCGCCCGGCTCCACCATGAAGGTGGTCACCGCGACGATGCTGCTGGAGAAGGGGATCACGGCTCCGGGCAAGCCGCACCCGTGCCCCAAGTACGCCAAGCACGGCGGCTTCAAGTTCCAGAACCTCGACAAGTTCAAGATCGACGGCGGCACCTTCGCGCAGAGCTTCGCCCGCTCCTGCAACACCGCCTTCATCACCCAGGCCAAGAAGCTCAAGAACGACGACCTCACCAAGACGGCGAAGGACGTCTTCGGCCTCGGCCTCGACTGGAAGGTCGGCACCGGCACCTTCGACGGCAGCGTCCCCGTGCAGGCCGACGCGCAGATGGCGGCGTCGCTCATCGGCCAGGGCGCCGTGCGGATGAACCCGCTGACGATGGCCTCCGTCGCGGCGACGGTCGAGAGCGGCAACTTCAAGCAGCCCGTGCTCGTCGACCCCTCCCTCGACAACCGCACCCTCGCCAAGGCCTCCACCACGATGAAGCCCCAGACGGCGAAGGACATCCGCTCGCTGATGAAGCTCACCGCGACGAGCGGCACCGCAGCGGAGGCCCTCTCCGGACTCGGCGGCGACATCGGAGGCAAGACGGGCTCGGCCGAGGTCGACGGCCAGAAGAAGCCCAACGCCTGGTTCACCGCCTTCCGCGGCGACCTCGCCGCCGCCGCTGTCGTACCGGCCTCCGGGCACGGCGGCGACAACGCGGGACCCGTCGTCCGGAAGGTCCTGGAGTCCGCAGGCTGAGCCGACAGGTGCCAACACGGCGCCGTACCCCGGGAGTTGGCCCGGGGTGCGGCGCCGCTGCCGTACCCGGCGGGAAGGCGCGTCGCGGGCCCGGGGCGCGCAGGGGTACGGTCGCCTGCATGACGCAACCCACCACCGCCCACCCCAGGTTCACCGCGGCGCTGGAGCAGCTCGGACTCGCGGACGTGGAGGTCCGCGGCTTCCCCGCGGCCACCCGCACGGCCACAGAGGCCGCGGAGGCCATCGGCTGCGCCCTCGACCAGATCGTCAAGTCCCTCGTCTTCGAGGCCGACGGCGACCCCGTGCTGGTCCTGATGGGCGGCGCCGGGCGCGTCGATGTCGAGCTGGTGCGGGCGGAGTTGGGCAGCGAGAGCGTCGGCCGCGCCTCGGCCGAAACGGTCCGCCGCGCCACCGGCTTCGCCATCGGCGGCGTGCCGCCCTTCGGCCACGCCACCGCGATGCGCGTCCTCGCCGACCGCGGGCTCCTCGACCACGGGACGGTATGGGCCGCTGCAGGCACCCCGCACACGGTCTTCCCCCTCGCCCCCCGTGCTCTCGTCGAGTACGCGGGCGGCCGGCTCGCCGACGTCCGCGAGGGGGCGCACGCCGCGGGGGAGGCTCGGCCGACCGAGCAGTCCGCGTGACGCCGCTCGTCGTCGCCGCCGTTCTCACGGCGGCGCTCGCGCACGCCTCGTGGTCGGCGATGGCCCACGCGATCAGGGACCAGCTCGTCGCCTTCACGCTCGTCGGTGCGGGCGGCGCCGTCTGCGGCGCGGTCCTCGTCGCCGTGGCGCCCGTGCCGGCGGCCGGCGCGTGGCCTCCGCTCCTCGCCTCCGCCGTGCTCCACGTCCTCTACCAGGTGCTGCTCATGCGGTCGTTCGGACTCGGCGACTTCGGGCAGGTCTACCCCGTCGCGCGCGGAACGGCGCCGCTCGTCGTGACGGTGCTCGCCGCCGTCTTCGTCCACGAGCTGCCCGACGCCTGGCAGTTGGGCGGCGTCCTGCTGGCGACCGCTTCGCTGCTCGCCCTCGCGCTCTGGGGGATACGGGCCGCGCGACCCGACTGGCCCGCGCTGACGGCCGCCGTCGGCACGGGCTTGGCGATCGCCTCGTACACGGTCGTCGACGGCGTCGGCGTCCGCGCCTCGGGCAGCGCGCTCGGGTACATCGGCTGGCTGATGCTGCTGGAGGGGCTCGCCATCCCCGCGTACGCGCTCGCCGTGCGCCGGGGGCGGCTCTGGGGGCAGCTACGGCCCGTCGCGGCGCGCGGGCTGCTCGGGGGCGGACTCTCCGTCGTCGCGTACGGGCTCGTGCTCTGGGCGCAGACCCGGGCGCCGCTCGCCCCCGTCGCCGCGCTCCGGGAATCCTCGATCATCGCGGGCGCCGCGATGGGCGCGGTCTTCTTCAAGGAGCGGTTCGGCGCCCCGCGAATAGCAGCCTCGGCGGCGATGGTCGGCGGCATAGCGCTGATGCTCCACGGCAGTTGACGGTCACGCACCGCCGCGGTCACGCGACGGTGCGTGCTCACAGCGCGGCGGTCGGCGTCCCCGCCGGTCGTTCCGGACTACTACGCTGGAAGGCTGGCCGTCCGACCCGCGATCCGCTGCCGATGGAGTGCAATGGCTGTCAACCTCGTCAATCTGGAAACCGTCAGCAAGGTGTACGGCACCCGTACCCTGCTTGACGGCGTCTCGCTCGGCGTCAGCGAGGGCGACCGGATCGGCGTCGTCGGGCGGAACGGCGACGGCAAGACGACGCTGGTGCAGATCCTCAGCAAGCTGGAGACGGCCGACAGCGGCCGCGTCACGCACAACGGCGGCCTGCGCCTCGGCGTCCTGACGCAGCACGACTCGCTCGACCCGGAGGCGACCGTCCGCCACGAGGTCGTCGGCGACCTCGCCGACCACGAGTGGGCCGGCGACGCCAAGATCCGCGACGTCCTCACCGGGCTCTTCGGCGGGCTCGACCTCCCCGGCTTCCCCCGCGGCCTCGACACGGTGATCGGCCCCCTCTCCGGAGGCGAGCGCCGCCGTATCGCCCTCGCCCAACTCCTCATCGCCGAACAGGACCTCGTCGTCCTCGACGAGCCCACCAACCACCTCGACGTCGAGGGCATCGCCTGGCTCGCCCGCCACCTGCGTGCCCGCCGCTCCTCGCTCGTCTGCGTCACCCACGACCGCTGGTTCCTCGACCAGGTCGCCACCCGCATGTGGGACGTGCAGCGCGGCGCCGTCCACGAGTACGAGGGCGGCTACTCCGACTACGTCTTCGCGCGCGCAGAGCGCGAGCGGATCGCGGCCCAGGAGGAGTCGAAGCGGCAGAACCTCATGCGCAAGGAGCTCGCCTGGCTCCGCCGCGGCGCCCCCGCGCGCACGAGCAAGCCGCGCTTCCGCATCGAGGCCGCCAACGCGCTCATCGCCAACGAGCCGCCGCCGCGCGACGACGCGGAGCTGATGCGGTTCGCCAACTCCCGCCTCGGCAAGACCGTCTTCGACCTGGAGGACGCCACCCTCCAGGCCGGGCCGAAGGTGCTGCTCAAGCACCTCACGTGGCAGCTCGGCCCCGGCGACCGGATCGGCCTCGTCGGCGTCAACGGCGCCGGCAAGACGACGCTGCTGCGGGCGCTCGCGGAGACGGCGCAGACCGGCGGCGAGGTCCCCTCGCCGCTGCTCGTCGGCGGGCGGGTGAAGGTCGGCAGGACGGTGAAGCTCGCCTACCTCTCCCAGGAGGTCACCGAACTCGACGGCGGCCTGCGGGTGTTGGAAGCGGTCGAGCAGGTGCGCTCCCGCGTCGACCTCGGCAAGGGCCGCGAGATGACCGCCTCGCAGCTCTGCGAGCGCTTCGGCTTCGGACGGGACAAGCAGTGGACGCCGGTGGGCGACCTCTCCGGCGGGGAGCGCCGCCGCCTCCAGGTGCTGCGCCTGCTCATGGACGAGCCCAACGTCCTCTTCCTCGACGAGCCGACCAACGACCTCGACATCGAGACCCTCACCCAGCTCGAGGACGTCCTCGACGGCTGGCCCGGCTCGCTGATCGTCGTCTCCCACGACCGGTACTTCATCGAGCGCACCACCTCCCGCGTCCTCGCCCTCCTCGGCGACGGCACGTTGCGGATGCTCCCCGGCGGCGTCGACGAGTATCTGGAGCGCCGCGCGGCCCAGGAGGCCGCGGCAGCCAACTCGGCGCCCGCCGCCGCCAAGCAGCCCGAGCCGAAGCCGGCGAAGTCCCCCGGCATCTCCCGCACCGCGCAGAAGGAGATGCAGCGCATCGAGCGCCAGTTGGACAAGATCGGCGACGAGGAGTCCACCCTCCACACGGAGATGGCCACCCACGCGACGGACTTCGCCCGCGTAGCGGACCTCGACGCACGTCTTCGCGAACTCTCCGCCCGCCGCGAGGAGTTGGAGACGCGGTGGCTGGAGCTGGGCGAGGAGGGGTAGCAGCCGGCCCGACGGGGCGCCGCAGACGGGGAGTTCGGCGAGGCGGTGCCCTGCGCCGTGCCCGCGCGCCGGCGGTCCGCGTGCTCGGCTCGAAGCGGCTGCGGTGAGGAGCGCCTGCTGGCTGCTTCGGGGGGCGCTCGCGCTCGTCCGTCGTGTACGACCGGCCACGCGACAGCACGTCCTCCTGCGCAGGCCGCCCTCCGTGCCCGGCGAGGGGCAGCGCAGTCAGCCCGCCCGGAAGCAGCTCTCCGCTTCCCCGGGCGACGGAGCGCCCGCTCCCGAGGCGTGCCTCCGGCGCCCGTGAGCCCCAACACCCCCATCTCCTCAGGCGAGTTGCGCAGGTACGGTTACCCGGTCCGCGCGCGGGAGGGGGAAAGGGTAGTGGCACGGCTGCGAGGGACGGCGTACCCCGGGGGCGGCACGGGTCCGGTGGCCTCGCCGCCGCACGGTAAGGGGACGAGGCCCGCCCACGTCGTCGTCCTGGTCGCCGCTTCGGTGGTGGTGGCGCTCGTCGTGCTCCTCGGTGTGCTCGTCGTGACGTCCGACGACCGGCGGGGCGGGCCCGACGGGTTCCACGAGCCGCGGAAGGGCGAGGCGCGGCAGATCCTCGACCTGGAGGCCCCCGGCGCGGACGCGCCGACAACGGTCCCGGGCGGCTGGGCGACGGGTGAGGTCTTCGCCAAGACCACCCTCGACGGAGTCCGCGGCGTCGGCCTCCCGGACGGGAAGACGCGGTGGACGATCGACCTCGGCGGCGGCGTCTGCGCCGCCTCCAGCGGGCAGACGGCGGACCACAGAGTGGCCGTCGTGGTCCGCGCCGGGGAGGACCACGACGCCGAGTGCACCTCCGTCGCGCTGCTCGACCTCACGACCGGCACGGTCGTGTGGCGGTGGAAGCTCCCGGGCGGCCCCGGGAGCTACGCGAGCGTCGCCCTCGGCGGACGTACGGTCGGTGCCGCGTGGACGGGTCACTCGGCCGGGTTCGACGTCGCCACGGGCAAGCGGCTGTGGCACAGGGACGAGACGTGGTGCCGCGACCGCGGATTCGTGGGCGGCGAGGGGCTGACGGCGGTCGTCGAGTGCGGCAATCCGCCGAAGATGAAGTCGTACGTGAAGCGCGTGGAGCCGCGTACGGGGGAGCCGTTCTGGGAGTTCGAGGTGCCGAAGAACGTCCGCACCGTGCGCATCGCCTCGGCCGACCCGCTGACGCTCGTGGTGGGCGCGGGCGAGGAGTTCGTCTCCGACGTGCTGACGGTGGGCGGCAACGGCGAGGTGGAATCGCGGATTCCGCTGAGTTCGCGGTACCGGCGGCCCTGCGGCGGCGAAGTGGACTCGTGCTACTCGATGGCCGTGGACGAGGACCGGATCTACCTCGCCACCCAGGAGCACAACGGCGCGGGCCCGAAGGACCCCCCGACCAACGAGGTGATGGCCTTCGACCGCAGGACGGGTCGCGCGGTGTGGAAGTCCTCGGCGAACGGCCGCGGCCTGCTCACCCCCTTCGCCAGGGTCGGCGGCGGCGTCCTCGCCTACCGGAGCCCGGGCTGGGGGACGGGCGCCGAGGTGCTCCTCGTCGATCCCGAGAACGGCGGCCAGCGGCGCCTGTTGAGGACGCCGGCACCGGAGGGCGAGCCGTCCGCGGAGATCTACAGCACCGGCGAGAACGTGCCGCTCGTCTTCGCCGACGGCCGGCTCTTCCTCCAGGAGACGACGCTGGGGGACGACGACCCGGACCATCCCAAGTCCACCCTCGCCGTGGGCTTCGAGGCGCCGCCCGGTCGGGAGGGGATGGTGTCGTTGCCCGTGAAGTGAGCGCCGAATACGGGCAGTTGGGGACTGGCGAAGCCGAACTCCCGGCCGAGCGGCGCCTGTCCCCTTCGCCCCGGTGGGAACCGCCCCTTGGCTTTCGGGCATCCGGTGGTAGAAAGAATGTCCGCTCAGAAGTCGACCACTGGCCGGCTGTGTGTCCGATTCGCTCGGCCCAGGGCGCTTTTCGTACGGGGGTTGTACGTGCGGGGGTGTCCACACGGGGGTGAGAGGGGCCGGGCATTCGGCCAGCATGTTCACGAGGGATTGCCATGTCGCAGCCGCCCCCACCGCCCAACCAGCCGCCCTCCGGGGGGTTCGGCGCCCCGCAGGGCCCGGACTCCGAGGAGCCGTCCTCCAACCAGCCGCCCCGACCGCCCCAGGCACCGCCGCCCGCCGGCGCCCCGACACCCCCTCCGGGACCGCCGCCCCAGGCACCGCCCGGCGGCCCCCAAGCCCCGCCGACCGCAAGCGGTTTCGGCGCCCCGCACCAGCCGCCCCCGGGCGGCTACGGCTACCCGCAGCAGACCCCGCCGCCCGCCGGCTACGGCTACCCGCAGCAGACCCCGCCGCCCGCCGGCTACAACTACCCGCAACAGACCCCGCCGCCCGGCGGTTACGGCTACCCGCAGGGCGGTTACGGCTACCCGCAGCAGACCCCGCCCGGAGCCCTCGGCTACCCGACGCCGCCTCCGGGAGGCAAGCCTGGCGGCGGTGGCAACAGCAAGTTGATCGCCATCATCGCCTCCGCCGTCGCGGTCGTCCTGATCGCCGGAGTCGCCGTCTTCTTCGTGACGAGGGACGACGACGGCTCGGACGAGTCGAAGGGTGACGACAAGAGCTCGTCGCAGGGCGCCTCGGCCGAGGGCGACAAAAAGGCGAACGTCAACGCGAAGGAGATCGTCAGCCTCGACGCACCCAAGGTGAAGACGGTCACCTCGGTGGTCGGCGGCTGGGCCACGGACAAGGTCTTCGCGAAGAGCTCCGTCAACGAGCTGATCGGCTTCAGCCTGCCCGGCGGCGAGGAGAAGTGGCGGATCGACCTCAAGGGCGGCGTCTGCGCGGCGTCGAACGAGAAGACGTCCGACGGCAAGGTCGCCGCGATCGTCCAGGAGACCGTCTCCAGCAGCGCCAAGTGCACGCGCATGGTGGTGATCGACCTCCACGCGGGCAAGCTCGTCTGGGACAAGGACCTGCCGGGCTCGACGACGACGAGCGCCGAGAACGTCGCGATAAGCGGCGACACCGTCGCCGCCGCGTGGATCGGCGGCTCCGTTGCGTACTCGATCTCCTCGGGGAACGAGCTGTGGTCGGGCAAGCCGAGCAACTGCCGGGACACCGGCTATGTGGGCGGTGAGGAGCTCGCCGTCGTCGTCGAGTGCGGCAGCTTCTCCTCCTCGCAGATCACGGTGCAGAAGCTCGACCCGAAGACCGGCAAGGCGACGATGAAGTTCAAGGCGCCCAAGGGCGTCCAAACGGCGCGGATCGCGTCGTCGAAGCCGCTGACGCTCGTCGTCGGCGCGGGGACCTCGCTGCCGACCGACGTCATGACGGTCGACGACAACGGGAAGCTCAAGGCGAAGGTCACCATCGGCAAGCGCTACAACAAGCCGTGCTCGACCGAGGTCAACTCCTGCCACACGATGGCGGTCGGCAAGGACGCCTTCTACCTCTCGACCACGGAGCACGCCGGCTCCAGCGACACCGGCCGCACCAACGAGGTGATGGCCTTCGACTGGGCCACGGGCAAGGCCAAGTGGAAGGCACCGGCCGGCGAGAAGCGCACGATCGTACCGATCAAGACGGAGGGCGACGACGTCATCGCGTACAAGCTCCCCGCGTACTCGGTCGGCGGCGAGATCGTGAAGCTCGACGCCGCGCAGGGCAAGGAGACGGTGCAGCTCAAGATGCCGGTCTCCGACGTCGGCAAGGGCGAGCAGGCCATCTCCATCGCCCCCTACTCGGCGCGCACACCGATCCTCTACGAGAACAACCGCCTCTTCCTGCTGGAGAAGCTGATCTCGGAGCGGCGCGACTACGACAGGGACAAGCGCAAGCTCGCCGTCGGCTTCGCCGCCGACTGACCCGTACCCCTTCCACCTCCGGCCCGTCGCACCCGCTGCGGCGGGCCGGCGGCGTAACTACCCGCTCAGCGCGGCCTGTTCGAGGGGGATTTCGTCTCGTACGGGGCGCGGATCGGGCAGCGAGCGTGTAGCTTCCGGGGGCAGGAGAGGGGCTGGGCCTGGGGGGTGTCGGCCTCTCCTGACGTGTGGGGGGAAGCTCATGAGCGTGCGGCTCATGGTGGTCGACGACCACCGCCTGCTCGCCGAGGCCCTCGCCTCGGCGCTGAAGCTGAGAGGCCATCGTGTGCTGGCCGCGGCGGCGCCGGGTGCCGGGGCGGCGGAGCTGGTGATCAGCCGGGCTCCGGAGGTGTGCCTGCTCGGCACGGCCACCCCCGCCGAGCCCGGCACGTTCGATCCGGTGGTGCGGATCAAGAGGGAGAAGCCGCAGATCGCCGTCGTGGTCCTCGGTCCCGTTCCCAACCCGCGGGGCATAGCTGCCGCTTTCGCCGCGGGCGCCTCCGGTTACGTCCGGCACGACGAGCGCATCGAGGGCGTCGAGCGCGCCATGGTGAAGGCGCGCACCGGGGAGGCGGCCGTGGCCCCGCAGTTGCTCCAGCAGTCCTTCGCCGAGCTCCTCAACCCGGTCGCCGAGCCCGACGACGAGGGTGCCCGCCTCCTCAAGATGCTGACGCCCCGTGAGGTGGAAGTGCTGGTCCGGGTCGCGGAGGGGGAGGACACGCGGCTGATCGCGGCCGGCATGGGGATAGCGCCGAGCACGGCACGCACCCATGTGCAGCGTGTACTCATGAAGTTGGGCGTGGGCTCGCGGCTGGAGGCGGCGGCGCTCGCCGCGCGGACGGGGCTCCTCGAGCGCGCTTCGGGGTCCGCCCCGCCCGACGCCGGCTGAGCCGTGCGCGGCCGCCCGCCGGTGCGGACGGCCGCGCACGGCTGCGTCAGTCGCGGGTGCCCGGTGACTCCCCGCCGTCGGTGCGGCCGCTGTCGGGGCCGCCGTCGTGCGGGTCGATCCCCTGTTCGCGGACGAGCTCCTCGGCCGGGGGCGGCGGGACGGTGGGGCTGACCCGCAGCCAGACGAGGAAGAAGATGCCGAGTGCCAGCATCGCGAGCCCCGTCCAGAGGTTGATGTTGACGTCCTGCGCCTTCTTCAGGTCCTCTTCGGTGGCGAGGATTCCGGCGATGGTCACGATGACCCCGTAGACGACGAAGAGGCCGCCGATGATCCGCCGCACGTCGAAGAGGCGGGCCGCGGTGTTGGAGCGGCGCTCCAGCTCGTCGACCTCGCGGGCCATCTCCTCGGCGGCCGGCGGGTTCTCGTCGTCGGGGCGGTTGTGCTGCTCGCTCATGGGTGTTCAGCGTCCTTGCGGCGTCAGAGGGAGAACGGGATGTAGCAGACGGCTGCGAGGATGATCGCGCCCCAGCCTAGGAGCGCCGGCTTCCGGTACCAGGCGTCGTCCCCTTCGGCCGGCGGCTCCTGGAGCCCGGGCGAGACGGTTCCGTAGACGAGGCCCTGGAGTTGGGCCGCCGGCTTCGGTTTGGTGACGAGCGTGACGATCAGCATCACGATGCCGCCGACGACGAACGCCACGATCGACGAGACGAAGTTGGCGCCCTGTTCGGTCGGGATGTCGATCAACCCGGCCTGGTAGAACCAGAAGTAGTTGATCATCGCTGCGACGGTCCCGGAGAGCAGCCCCCAGAAGCCGGCCGCCGGCGTCGTCCGCTTCCAGAACATCCCGACGATGAAGACGACGAAGAGCGGGACGTTGAAGAAGGAGAAGAGCGTCTGGAGGTAGTTCATGATGTTGCTGAAGGTGGAGGCGATGAACGCCGTGCCCATCCCGATCAGCACGCCGACGACGGTGACCACGCGCGCGGTGAACACGTAGTGCTCGTCCGGGCGCCCCTTCTTCAGGTAGGCAGCGTAGATGTCGTTGGTGAAGACGGTGTTGAACGAGGAGATGTTCGCCGCCATGCCCGCCATGAACGCGGCGAGCAGCCCGGTGACGGCGATCCCCAGGACGCCGTTGGGGAGCAGGTCCCGCATGAGCACCGGGATGGCGTGGTTGTAGTCGAGGCCGCTGCCGGGCTTGCCGAGCGCGGGCTCCATGACGAGCGCGATGAGCCCCGGGATGACGACGACGGCCGGGATCAGGATCTTCGGGAAGGCGGCGATGAGCGGGGTCCGCTTCGCCGCGGAAAGGTTCTTCGCGGAGAGCGCGCGCTGCACCTCGGCGAAGTTGGTGGTCCAGTAGCCGAAGCTCATCACGAAGCCGAGACCGAGCACGATCGTCAGCCAGTTGGCGCCCAGCGGGTTGTCGGTCCCGATCCCCGTCCCTTCCCACGCGGTCATGAACGAGCCGCCGTGCGAGGAGGTGAGCGAGTCGGAGAGGCCGTCCCAGCCGCCGACGCGCTTGAGCCCGAGGACGGTGAGCGGGATCAGCGCCGCGAGGATGACGAAGAACTGGAGCACCTCGGTGTAGATCGCCGAGGAGAGCCCGCCGAGCGTGATGTAGGCGAGGACGAAGAACCCGGCGACGACGATCGCCACCCACTGCGGCCAACCGAGCAGCGCCTCCAGCACGATGGCGAGCGCGTAGAGGTTGACGCCCGCGATCAGCACGGCGGAGACCGCGAAGATGATCGAGCTCAGCAGGTGCGAGGAGGGGCCGAACCGGTGGAGCAGGAACTCCGGGACCGAGCGCACCTTGGACCCGTAGTAGAACGGCATCATCACGAGGCCGAGGAAGACCATCGCCGGGATCGCGCCGATCCAGTACCAGTGCACCGTGTAGACGCCGTACTGGGCGCCGTTGGCCGCCATGCCGAGGATCTCGGTGGCGCCCAGGTTGGCGGCGACGAAGGCGAGGCCGGTGATCCAGGCGGGGAGCGACCTCCCGGAGAGGAAGAAGTCGAGACTCGTCTTGACACTTCGCCGGGCAGCGAAGCCGATCCCGAGCACCACGACGAAGTAGATGCCGAGAAGTGTGTAATCGAGTCCGTTGGTGGGGAGCCGAAGCTCTTCGGCCAGGAAGTGCATGGGGTTACTCGCTTCATTGCGCGATCGGAACGGACGCGAAAGTACCTGCTGAACTTCCCTTTCTGAAGTCTTCTGTTGCATGGTTTTGTTGGATCGTGATGCTACCGGAGCCAACGCCGCATCGATTGTCCGGAATGAGTCTTTTGTAGGCTAGGGACCACGCGGCACTGACCTTCGTGTGAGCTGGCGAGGCAATGTGTGCGATTCTGTTTGGGGTCAACGAGCGAGGAGCCCGCACGGTGAAGAAGACCCAACGCCACCTTGCCGACGGCCGGCAGATCATCTACTACGACGGCGCCGACCACGAGGACGCGTCACGCGACGCCGTCGACCGACGCGACCTCCCCCGGGTGGAGCCCGAACCGCAGATCCGCTACGACCCACTCCTCGAGGAGTGGGTGGGCATCACCGCGCACCGCAACGCGCGCACCTACCACCCGCCGGCCGACCAGTGCCCGCTCTGCCCGAGCAGCGAGGGCCGCCCGAGCGAGATCCCCGAACACGACTACGACGTCGCCGTGTTCGAGAACCGCTTCCCCTCCTTCGCCGGCCGCCCTGGCCCCGAGACGGAGGACGGACCGCTCGGCCTCCTCGCCCACCGCCCCGGCGCGGGACGCTGCGAGGTCGTCTGCTTCACCTCCGACCACTACGCGTCCTTCGCCGACCTCAGCGAGGAGCGCGCCCGCCTCGTCCTGGACGCCTGGACCGACCGGACCGCCGAACTCTCCCGACTCCCCGGCGTCGAGCAGGTCTTCTGCTTCGAGAACCGCGGCCCGGAGATCGGTGTGACGCTCGGTCACCCCCACGGCCAGATCTACGCCTACCCCTTCACCACCCCGCGCACGGCCCGCATGCTCGCGGCCGCCCGGAAGTTCAGCTCGCGCACCGGCGGCAGCAACCTCTTCGACGAGGTCGTCGCAAGCGAACTCGCCCTCGGCGACCGGGTGGTGATCGACGCCGAGCACTGGGTGGCGTTCGTACCGCACGCGGCGCACTGGCCCTACGAGGTCCACCTCTACCCCAAGCCGCGCGTGCCCGACCTGCCGGCGCTCGGCGAGGAGGCACGCGAGGAGTTCCCCTCCGTCTACCTCGAACTGCTCCGCCGCTTCGACCGGATCTTCGGCGACGGCGAACCGCCCACCCCGTACATCTCCGGCTGGCACCAGGCGCCCCGCATCGGGCGCACGACGCACTCGGGGGAGGCGTTCGGGCGGGAGGAGTTCGCGCTCCACCTGGAACTCTTCACCATCCGGCGGAGTGAGGGAAAGCTGAAGTTCCTCGCCGGGTCCGAGTCCGGTATGAACGTGTTCGTCAACGACGTGCCGCCGGAGGCCGCGGCTCGGCGACTGCGAGAGGTGGCAAGCTAGTTGAGTACGACGAGATCCCAGGCGGGCGAGCGGAGTCCCGGCAGGTACCTGGTGACCGGCGGCGCCGGGTACGTGGGCAGCGTCGTCGCTGCGCGGCTGCTGGAGGAGGGGCACGAGGTCACCGTCCTCGACGACCTCAGCACCGGGTTCCGCGAAGCGGTCCCCGAGGGCGCCGAGTTCGTCGAGGGGCGTATCCAGCAGGCGGCCGAGTGGGTCGACGGCAGCTACGACGCGGTGCTGCACTTCGCTGCGCACTCGCAGGTCGGCGAGTCCGTCCAACGCCCCGAGAAGTACTGGCGGAACAACCTCAGCGGCACGGTGAAGCTGCTCGCGGCGATGCGGGAGGCCGGCGTGCGGCGCCTCGTCTTCTCCTCGACGGCCGCGGTCTACGGCGAGCCGGAGCGCTCCCCCGTCACCGAGACCGACCCGACGCAGCCGACCAACCCCTACGGCGCCACCAAGCTCGCCGTCGACCACATGCTCACGGGCGAGTGCGCGGCGCACGGCCTCGCCGCCGCGTCGCTGCGCTACTTCAACGTCGCCGGTGCCCACGTCGCGCCCGACGGCCGCGCGTACGGCGAGCGGCACGACCCCGAGTCGCACCTGATCCCGCTCGTCCTCCAGGCCGCGCAGGGCCGCAGGGAGAGCGTCTCCGTCT
Source organism: Streptomyces sulphureus DSM 40104 (assembly GCF_000381025.1). Classification (GTDB taxonomy): domain Bacteria; phylum Actinomycetota; class Actinomycetes; order Streptomycetales; family Streptomycetaceae; genus Streptomyces; species Streptomyces sulphureus. The sequence continues at coordinate 29,244 of NZ_KB905830.1, read as the reverse complement.
TCGGCGACGACTACCCGACGCCCGACGGCACCTGCGTCCGCGACTACATCCACGTCACCGACCTCGCCGAGGCCCACCTGCGCGCGCTCGACGCGGTCGCCCCCGGCGGCCACCTCGTCTGCAACCTCGGCAACGGCAACGGCTTCTCCGTCCGCGAGGTGATCGAGACCGTACGCCAGGTGACGGGGCGCGAGGTGCCGGTGACTCCGGCACCGCGGCGGGCGGGGGACCCGGCCGTCCTCGTCGCCTCGGCCGACCGGGCGCGGAGCGTGCTCGGCTGGACGCCGCGCCGGGCCGACCTCGTCGAAATCGTCGGCGACGCCTGGCAGTTCGCGCAGCGGACGGAGGCGGCACGATGAGCGCCACCACGGCGGGCGGGGCCTTCCGGTTCCGCGAGATCTACGAGCGCGAGCCGGAGGGCGCCTGGGGAGCTCCCGGACGCGTCAACCTGATCGGCGAACACACCGACTACAACGAGGGGTTCGTCATGCCCCTCGCGCTGCCGCACCTGTGCCGTGTGGAGGCGGCGCGGCGGGACGACGGGGTGCTGCGGGTGCACTCCTCCGACCAGCCGGGCGGCGTCGTCGAGTTGACGCTCGACGGACTCGCCCCCGTCGCCGAGGGGTTCGCCGGCGGCTGGGCGGCGTACCCGGCGGGCGTCGCGTGGTCGCTGCGGACCGCCGGGCACCGAGTCGGCGGTGCGGACCTGCACTTCGAGTCCACGGTGCCGACCGGCGCGGGGCTCTCGTCCTCGGCGGCCCTGGAGGTCTCCACGGGGCTCGCGCTCGACGACCTCTACGGGCTCGGCCTCGACCGCCCGAGCCTCGCCGAGGTGTGCCGTCGTGCGGAGAACGAGTTCGTCGGCGTGCCCAGCGGCATCCTCGACCAGATGGCCGCCGCCTGCTGCACCGAGGGCCACGCCCTCTACCTCGACACCCGCGACCTCCAGCGCCGCCAGGTCCCCTTCGACCTCGCTCTGGAAGGGCTGCGGCTCCTCGTCGTCGACACCCGGGTCACACACGAACTCGGCGACGGTGCCTACGCCGAGCGCCGCCGCGGCTGCGAGGCGGGAGCCGCGGCGCTCGGCGTCCGCGCGCTCCGCGACGTGCCGCTCGACGGGCTCGACGAGGCGCTGGGCCGCATCGAGGACCCCGTCGTCCGCCGGTACGTGCACCACGTCGTCACCGAGAACGACCGGGTCCGGCAGGTGATCGCACTCCTCGACGCGGGGGAGACGCGGGCGGTCGGGCCCGTGCTCACCGCCGGGCACCGGTCGCTGCGGGACGACTTCGCCGTCTCCTGCCCGGAGTTGGACCTCGTCGTCGAGGTCGCCGTCGACCGGGGCGCGCTCGGTGCGCGGATGACCGGCGGGGGCTTCGGCGGCTCGGCGATCGTCCTCCTCGACGAGGTACTCGTGGACGACGTCCGCGAGGCGCTGGTGCTGGCGTTCGCCGAGGCGGGTTACGCCGAACCGGAGGTCTTCGAGGCGGTACCGAGCGCGGGCGCACGCCGGCTCACCCCGTAGGCGCAGAGCCCGGTGCGGCGGGAGTCGCCCCAGCGCACCGGGCCGTTGTGCGTTCCGGGTGCGGGACGGAGGGCGTTGCGCCGGCGCCCTGCGGACCGCTCCGATCGGCCGCGCCGGCAAAGGAGTTGTGCCAATCGCCTTCCGTCGGGTGCGGGCATCCGTACGCTGAGACTGGTAGACGGCGTCGGTGGGGGCCGACGTCGATCAGGGGGCGAGACAGCCGGGTACGACGCCCGGTGCCGGGGTAGCCAGCAGACACGGCGGCGGCCGTGGGATGCGCGCTCCGTGCATCGGGCGCCGTACCCGCACTGCCTGGGGGTGGCGATGCAACGTATCCGTGTCCTGGTGGTCGACGACCACCGTATCTTCGCCGAGTCGTTGGGCGCCGCGCTCGCGGCGGAGCAGGACGTCGAAGTCTCGGCGGCCGGCAGCGGCCCCGCCGCGCTGCGCCAGTTGGAGCGCGCGGCCACGGAGGGCCGCGGCTTCGACGTCATGCTCGTCGACGCCGACCTCGCGGCGCCGCTGGCTCCACCGTTAGACGGCCACCCCGCGGGCGAGGCCGCCGCAGGGGTGGTGCACCAGACACCCCACCCGCCGACTCCGGGACACCCGCCGCACCCGCAGCGTCAGCCGCACCAACGGCGCCTGAAGAGCCGCCAGTTGACGGCCGCGGCGGCGCGGGGAGGCCGCCAGGCCGCCGTTGCGCCGCTCGCCGGCGCACCGGCGCAGGCGAGCGCACCGTCCGTCGAGCCGGCTCCGCCGCCGCAGCGTGCGCCGGGGGAGCAGCCCGCCGGTGGCGGTATCCCGCTCGTGGCGCGTGTGCGCGGCGACCATCCCCGGCTGCGTACGGTCGTCCTCGCCGAGCGGGACGATCCGCGGCACGCCGCGGCGGCGCTCCAGGCGGGCGCCGGCGGATGGGTGGCGAAGGACTGCTCCCTCAGCCGCCTGCTCCAGGTGATCCGCGGGGTCCTCAAGGACGAGACGCACCTCCCGCCCGCGCTTCTCACCGGCGTCCTCAAGGAGCTCACCGCCTCCCGCAAACACCGTACCGAGAGCGAGCAGTTGGTGGAGTCGCTGACGCCGCGCGAGCGGGAGGTGCTGCGGTGCATGGTCGCGGGCCTCGGCCGCAAGGCCGTCGCCGAACGCCTCTACCTCTCCCCGCACACCGTCCGCACCCACATGCAGAACGTCCTCGGCAAGCTCGGCGTCCACTCGACCCTCGCCGCCGTCGCCCTGGCCCGGCGCGCGGGCGTGGGCCCCGCGGAACTGGAGCCGAGCGCCGCCGGATGAGGGCGGGGGCTGAACCGCCGTGTGCGGCGGGGGACTTGGTACGGGCGGACGGGGTGAGCGGCTGCGCGCGGGGCTGAAGACGGAGCGCTGGGCGGCCACTGCCATGCGGCCGGGCACGCCGGGCTTCCAGCCCGCACCTCGGCCGCGACCGGGTCCTCTGCACGGCCGGACGCGCGAGGACCCGTCCAGGAGTGCCGGACGGCGGGGTCCGTCGCGTGCGGGCCGTGGGTCGGGATGTCGCGGCCTTTCGCCCAAGTGGCCTGCGTTGCAGTTCGATTGGGGAAGTCCTGCGGGCGAGACGGACGACCGCCCCTCAACGGGACGCCGACGAGGCGCACTCGTGTGCGTCCCAACTCCTGTCGTCGGCACGGAACTTGCCCGTGCAGCTCAGCTCGACCGCTTGTACACGCTCCACCCGCCGTCGACGGGCAGGCTCGTGCCGGTGATGAACGACGCGTCGTCGGAGAGGAGGAACGCGATGGCGGCCGCGACCTCTTCCGGCCTGCCGAACCTACCGGCGACCGTCGCATCCGCGGTGTTCCGCCGCTCGGCCTCCGTCGAGCCCTCCCAGGCGCCCGTGCCGACGGGCCCCGGAAGCACCGTGTTGACGCGCACCGACGGCCCGTACTCCACGGCGAGTTGACGCCCGAGCCCGGTGAGCCCCGCCTTGCTCGCCGCGTACGCGGGCCGCCCTGGGAGGCCGACGTGCGCCTGCACCGACGAGGTGAGCACCACGGCGCCGCGGCGCTCGCGCAGGTCGTCGAGGCAGGCCCGGAGGCCGAGGAAGGCGCCGGTGAGGTTGGTGCCGAGCTGGGCCTCCCAGTCGCCGAGCGAGAGGGAGCCGGCGTCGCCCGGGCGCATGTCGCCGGCGTTGGAGACGAGGCCGTCGACGGGGCCGAAGCCGGAGCGCGCGGTGGCGACGGCCCGTGTCCACGCGGGCTCGTCGGTGACGTCGCCGAGGACGAAGGCGGCGCGGGCCCCGGACGCCGTCATCTGCCGCGCGGTGCGGCGGCCGTGCTCCTCGTCGGTGTCGAGGAGGACGACGGCTGCGCCCTCGTCGGCGAGGCGGTGTGCGGTGGCGGCACCGATCCCTGCGCCGCCCCCGGTGACGATGACCGTGCGTCCTGCGAACCGTGCGTGCATGGACGGATGTTAGAGGCCGGCGGAAGGCCGGTACCACCGCGGGGCGCGCGGGTCTGTGTTCGAGCAGGTGGCGGTGGTCAGACGGCGCCCGGCGGCGGGGTGTTGTCGAAGGGGGCCGTCAACTCCCGCAGGAGGTTGCCGAGTTGCCTGCGCTGCTCGGTGCTGAGCTCGACGAGGATCGCCCGCTCCTGGGCGAGGAGCCCGGCGAGCGCGCTGTCCCCGCGGTCGCGTCCCTCGACGGTGAGCCGCACGAGGACGCCACGGCGGTCCGACGGGTCGGGGAGGCGCTCGACGAGGCCCTTTTTGGCGAGGCGGTCGATGCGGTTGGTCATCGTCCCGGAGGTGACGAGGGTCTGGGTGAGAAGCTGTCCGGGCGAGAGCTGGTAGGGGGCGCCGGCCCGCCGCAGCGCGGTGAGCACGTCGAACTCCCACGGCTCCAGCCCGTGCTCGGTGAAGGCCGTGCGGCGTGCACGGTCCAGGTGGCGTGCGAGCCTGCTGACGCGGCTGAGTACCTCGAGCGGTTCCACGTCGAGGTCCGGGCGCTCCCGGCGCCAGGCTGCCACCAAACGGTCGACCTCGTCCTTCATGGGAGCAGTCTAGTTGTTGTGTCGACGTGAAGTCTCTTGACGTCGAGACACTTTGGCTCGCATGCTGCCCCCATGGAAGCCCCCTCGGACGCAGGCCCTCGCTGGGACCCCCGGCAGTACCTCCGCCACACCGACCACCGCCTCCGTCCCGTCCACGACCTTCTCGCCAGGGTCCCCGACCTCCCCGGGGCCCCGCATCCGCGGATCGCCGACCTCGGCTGCGGACCCGGCGGCCCGACGGCGCCGCTCGTCGCACGCTGGCCCCGCGCCCACGTCACCGGCTACGACAGCTCCCCCGAGATGCTCGCCGCCGCACGCACCCACGCCGGCCGCACCCATGGCGGCGGCACCCTCGACTTCGCGCGCGCCGACCTTTCCAGGTGGCACCCCGCCGAGCCGTTCGACCTCCTCTTCTCCAACGCTGCCCTCCACTGGGTCCCCGGCCATGCCGCCGCCTTCGCCTCCTGGCTCGACCCGCTGCCGACCGGCGGCGTCCTCGCCTTCCAGGTCCCCGGCAACTTCGGCGCACCGAGCCACACGCTCCTGTCCCGACTGCGCAACTCCCCTCGCTGGAAAGGCAGGTTGGGCGAGGACACCGAAACCCCCGTCCTCGACCCCGGCGGCTACCTCGACGCCCTCACCCGCCTCGGCTGCACCGTCGACGCCTGGGAGACGACGTACCAGCAGCTCCTCCACGGCGAGGACCCCGTCCTCGACTGGGTCGAGGGCACCACCCTCCGCCCCGTTCTCGACCTCCTCGCCGACGACCCCGGGGCCCGAGACGCCTTCCTCGACGAGTACGCGGCAGCGCTCCGCGAGGCGTACCCCGCCCGCCCGTACGGGACGCCGTACCCGTTCCGGCGGATCTTCGTCGTCGCGGTGAAGCGGTGACGGGCTGCCGGCCCTGTCCGTTTCACTCCCGGCAGTCGCCGAGCCTGCCGCCTCGCGCCTCCGCGACGCGGAGCACGTCGGTGAGGGCGCTGCACAGGCATCCTGCGAGATACCGCGCCTCCTCCCGCCCGGCCTCGGGATCTGCCAGCAAGTGCTCGGCGTGCTCCACGAGTTGGGCGCTCATGGCCAACTGCACGGCCTCCACCTCGTCCGCCATCCGTGAGACCGCACCGTCCCCGTCCCCGACGACGTAGCAGGGTGCTCCGTCCTCACGGGTCCACGGCAGCAACCGCATGGTCGAGCGGTTCGGGGCGCTCAACGGGCCGACTCCGGCCGCGCGAAGGTCAACGGCGAATAAACAGGGGCGATTTCAGCATTACCGTGCATAGCGTCCCTCTCGTTGGCTAGGTTTTTCCCGCCGGTTCGGTGGCGGTCAACCCACCCAAGCGAACGCTCCCGTCCCGGCGTCGCCCCTGGGACGGCACCGCCCGTCCCAGCTCGCATCCGGGACGAGACGAGCATTCATGAGGTTCCAGCCGCAGCCACTCACCCCCTTCCGCTCGGCCCGCCACTTCTACGGCGCCGAACTCCGCCGCTGCCGAGAGGAGGCCGGCCTCTCCCTCGCCCAGCTCTCCGGCGTCGTCAGTGCGGGCAAGAGCACCCTCGCGCGGATCGAGACGGCCGAGATCATGCCCCCGCCCGGCCTCTCCTCCCAACTCGACGCCGCGTTCGGCACGGACGGCCACTTCGTCCGCCTCTACGACCTCGCCCGCCGCGAGGCCCACCCGGACCAGTACCGGCGGTACATGGATTTCGAACGGGAAGCGGTGGGGGTCGCGCACTCCGCCGTCCAACTCGTACCCGGCGTACTACAGACGGAGGCGTACGCGCGGGCGATCTTTCGCACGGCAGCCGAGGCGAACGACGAGGTGGTGGAGGAACGCGTCGCGGCTCGACTCGCACGTCAGCAGCGGATGCGCGGCACGGACGTACCGCGGCTCTGGGTGGTACTGGATGAGGCAGTGATTAGCCGGCCGGTAGGGGGAGCTGCGGTGATGGCCGAACAACTGGCCTGTCTTCTCGCCTACTCGGCTCATGAGCGCGTCAACATTCAGGTGGCGCCATTCTCGATGGGTGGGCACTACCTGCTCGGAGGTTCGCTGACACTGCTGGAACTGCCGTCCGGTCGACATCTGGCGTGGGAGGAGGGCGTCGAAGTCGGACGCCTCTATGAGGAAGAGGGAGAGGTGCGGGGACGCCGACTTATCTACGATGTGTTGCGCGCGAACTCCCTCTCTTTGACGGAGTCCGCCGCGTTGATTCGGCGAACGATGGAGAGATTCCGGCTGTGAGAAGCGTCCGCGACCGTCCTTGCTCCATGTGGCACAGAAGCAGCTACAGCAACGCCGCCGGCGGCGAATGCGTCGAGGCGGCCCTCGGGTCCCGTGGGTGTGTGCCGGTGCGGGACAGCAAGTGGGGAGCGCAGTCCAGGGTGTTGGTTGTGCCGGACGCTGCCTGGGCGGAGTTCACGACGTACCTCCGGAAGGCCGCCTAGCCCTCAACTCCGCTTGTTCTTCCCGGCGTCGAGGATCTGCGCGACGTCGAGGGAGACCTTTGCGCCGATGGACTCGGGGAGTACGGCCTGCTCTCCGGGGGCGTGGAGGCGGTGGCTCTGGTACTCGCCGTCGGCCGGTTCGGTGAGGATGTGGAGGCGGCCGTGCCTGCGGTTGACGATCGCGTGGACGGGGATGCCGGCGCGTGCGTAGGCCAGTGCCTTGAGCCGCAGGTCGTTGTTGTGGTTCTCGGAGGTCACTTCCAGGACGAGGCGAAACACCCCCGGGTCGGCGCAGTTGCGTGCGGCGACGTGCTCGTCGATGTCGGAGTCCACCACGGCGAGGTCAGGGATGGCGTAGTCCGTGGGCTCCCCGGGCAGCCAGACGCCGATGCCCTGATGCACCTCGGTCTCACCTCCCTCGTCGTCGAGTCCAGCGGCGAAGAAGGGCCGCATGAGCCGGCTCAGGACCCTGGAATGGGGGACGTCCGGGGGCGGTGTCGCGGTGAGGATGCCTCCGACGATCTCGGCGCGGTACCCGGGGTGTGCCTCGGCGATGGCGTCGGCGGCCTCGGTGAGCGAGGGCGGGCGCTCGGAGGTGCCGTCGTCGGGCGGGAACTCGACGGGTGCTGCGGACATCGCGGGCCTCCCGGGTACGGTCGAGGACATCATCGTAGGTCGGCGCGGACGGCGAAGGCCCGTCCCGGGACGTGTCACACCTTCGTGTGGTCCGGAACGGGCCGTCGCGCCGCGGGAGTTCAGCTCCGTCTGTGGCCTATCAGCCGCGGCTTCTGCTCCAGGCTCTCAAGGCCGTGCCAGGCGAGGTTGACGAGATGCGCGGCGACCTCGGACTTCTTCGGCTTGCGGACGTTGAGCCACCACTGGCCCGTCAGCGCGACCATGCCGACGAGCGCCTGGGCGTAGAGCGGCGAGAGCTTCGGATCGAAGCCGCGCGACTTGAACTCACGGCCGAGGATGTCCTCGACCTGCGTCGCGATGTCGCTGATCAGCGAGGCGAAGGTGCCCGTCGACTGCGCCACGGGCGAGTCCCGCACGAGGATGCGGAACCCGTCGGTGTAGTGGTCGATGTAGTCGAGCAGCGCGAAGGCCGCCTGCTCCAGCAGCTCACGGGGGTGGCCTCCGGTGAGCGCGCCGGTCACCATGCCGAGCAGCCGCCGCATCTCCCGGTCGACGACGACCGCGTAGAGCCCCTCCTTGCCGCCGAAGTGCTCGTAGACGACCGGCTTGGAGACGCCCGCCTTGTGCGCGATCTCCTCCACCGACGTCCCCTCGAAGCCGCGCTCGGCGAAGAGGGTGCGCCCGATGTCGAGGAGCTGCTCGCGACGCTCCTTGCCCGTCATCCTGCGGCGGGCCCGCTTCTTCTGCTTGCGGGGACGGGGCCCGTCGCGGAACCCCGCCTCGCCCGTCTCGGCGGGGGACACCTCGTCCCCCTCGGCGTCTGCTGCTGTGTCCCCGCCCGTGGGGGAAGGCGTGTCGGTCGGCACAGTCACCATCATGCCGCCTGCGCCGGCTCCTTCCCCCGGCGGGAGCCGGTCTCCTCCTGCCGGCGCGAGTCGATGCGGTTCTTGCGGGGCCAGCGGACGTCGTACGCCCAGCCGGCGAGCTCGAACCAGCGGATCAACCGGGCGCTGGAGTCGAGTTGGCCGCGCTCGACACCGTGCCGCGCACACGTCGGGTCGGCGTGGTGGAGGTTGTGCCAGGACTCGCCGCACGAGAGGACCGCCAGCCACCAGACGTTCCCCGACCTGTCACGGGAGCGGAAGGGGCGCTTGCCGACGGCGTGGCAGATCGAGTTGATCGACCACGTGACGTGGTGGAGCAGCGCGACGCGGACCAGCGAGCCCCAGAAGAACGCCGTCAACGCGCCCTGCCACGACCAGGTCGCGAGGCCGCCGACGAGCGGCGGGATCAGCAGGGAGACCGTCGTCCACAGCACGAACTGCCGCGAGATGCGGCGCATCCCGGGGTCCCTGACGAGGTCGGGCGCGTACTTGTGCTGCGGGGTCTGCTCCTCGTTGAACATCCAGCCGATGTGCGCCCACCACAAGCCCTTGAGCAGCGCGGGGATCGTCTCGCCGTACCGCCACGGGGAGTGCGGATCGCCGTCCGCGTCCGAGTACTTGTGGTGCTTGCGGTGGTCGGCGACCCAGCGCACCAGCGGGCCCTCCACCGCCATCGACCCCATGATCGCCAACGCGATCTTCAGCGGGCGCTTCGCCTTGAACGCGCCGTGGGTGAAGTGGCGGTGGAAGCCGATGGTGATGCCGTGGCAGCCCAGGAAGTACATGCCGACGAGCAGGCCGAGGTCGAGCCAGCTCACGCCCCAGCCCCACAGCAGCGGGACCGCGGCCACCAGCGCCACGAACGGCAACGTGATGAAGAGGAGCAGCGCCACCTGCTCCATCGACCGCCGCTGTTCGCCGCCGAGGGTGCCGGTCTCCTCGGTGGTCGGTTCGGGTGCTTTCTCGGGCGAATCGAGTACGTCGGGGCTACTGGTCATGAACGTCCCTCGTGGAAGCTGGGCGATTGGCTACGGTTCCGTAACCTACGGCGTCGTAAGTATGGCAGCCCTTCCCCGCGGAAGACGAGGGCCCGAAGGTGGTGCGCCGGGCCGGACGCGGAGAGGCGTCCGCGAAGTGGGACGCACCGGACGCGCCCGTTGCGCCGAGCGCCGGCGGCCTATTCTGTGGAGGCGTCGGACAGCGCGGTCCGGCACCTGCCAGAAGCAACGCTGCAAGGAGCCGCACCTGTGAGCAGTGCCGACAGCAACCAGCCACCCGCCGACCTGGCCCGCACGGAAGAGCCGGCCGCCCCCGCCGAAGCCGGCGCCGAACTCCGCGCCGACATCCGCCGCCTCGGCGACCTCCTCGGCGAGACGCTCGTCCGCCAGGAAGGCGGCGAACTACTCGATCTGGTGGAGCGCGTACGCGCCTTGACGCGCAGCGACGGCGAGGCCGCAGCCGCCCTCCTCGGCGAAACCGACCTGGAGACGGCGACGAAGCTCGTCCGCGCCTTCTCCACCTACTTCCACCTCGCCAACGTCACCGAACAGGTCCACCGCGGACGCGAACTCCGCGCCCACCGCGCAGCCGTCGGCGGCCAACTCGCCCGCACCGCCGACCGCCTCAAGGACGCCGACCCGGAGCACCTCGCCGAGACCGCGGCCAACCTCCAGGTACGCCCCGTCTTCACCGCGCACCCCACCGAGGCGGCCCGCCGCTCCGTCCTCACCAAGCTCCGCCGCATCGCCGAGCTGCTGGAGAACACCGACCCGAGCGAGCGCCGCCGCACCGACCTGCGCCTCGCCGAGAACGTCGACCTCGTCTGGCAGACCGACGAACTCCGCGTCGCCAGGCCCGAACCGGCCGACGAGTCCCGCAACGCCATCTACTACCTCGACGAGCTCCACAGCGGCGCCGTAGGCGACGTCCTGGAGGACCTCGCCGCCGAACTCGACCGCGCCGGCGCCCCGCTGCCCCCCGGCACCCGCCCCCTCACCTTCGGCACCTGGATCGGCGGCGACCGCGACGGCAACCCCAACGTCACCCCGCAGGTCACCTGGGACGTCCTCCTCCTCCAGCACGAGCACGGCATCACCGACGCGCTCGCGCACATCGACGAGCTCCGCGGCGCCCTCTCCAACTCCGTACGCAACAGCGGCGCCACCGACGAACTCCTCGCCTCCCTCGAGGAGGACCTCGTCCGCCTCCCCGAGATCAGCCCCCGCTACAAGCGGCTCAACGCCGAGGAGCCCTACCGCCTCAAGGTCACCTGCATCCGGCAGAAGCTCCTCAACACCCGCGAACGCCTCGCCGAGGGCACGCCCCACGCCCCCGGACGCGACTACCTCGGCACCGGCGGCCTCCTCGAAGACCTCGCCCTCATCCAGGACTCCCTCCGCCGCCACCGCGGCGGCCTCGTCGCCGACGGACGGTTGGAGCGCGCCCTGCGCACCACCGCCGCGTTCGGACTCCACCTCGCCACCATGGACGTCCGCGAGCACGCCGACGCACACCACCACGCGCTCGGCCAGCTCTTCGACCGCCTCGGCGAGGAGTCCTGGCGGTACGCCGACATGCCCCGCGACTACCGGCAGCGCCTCCTCACCAGGGAACTCCGCTCCCGCCGCCCCCTCTCCCCGAGCCCGGCACCGCTCGACGCGGCCGGCGCCAAGACGCTCGGCGTCTTCGAGACCGTGCGCAAGGCGCTGGAGACCTTCGGGCCCGAGGTGATCGAGTCGTACATCATCTCCATGTGCCAGGGCGCCGACGACGTCTTCGCCGTCGCCGTCCTCGCCCGCGAGGCCGGACTCATCGACCTCCACTCCGGCTGGGCGAAGATCGGCATCGTCCCGCTGCTGGAGACCACGGACGAGCTGCGGATCGCCGACGAACTCCTCGACGCGATGCTCTCCGACCCCAGCTACCGCCGCCTCGTCTCCCTCCGCGGCGACCTCCAGGAGGTGATGCTCGGCTACAGCGACTCCTCGAAGTTCGGCGGCATCACCACCAGCCAGTGGGAGATCCACCGCGCCCAACGCCGCCTCCGCGACGTCGCACACCGCCACGGAGTCCGCCTCCGGCTCTTCCACGGCCGCGGCGGCACCGTCGGCCGAGGCGGCGGGCCCACGCACGATGCGATCCTCGCGCAGCCCTGGGGCACCCTCGAAGGCGAGATCAAGGTCACCGAGCAGGGCGAAGTCATCTCGGACAAGTACCTCGTCCCCGCGCTCGCCCGTGAAAACCTCGAACTCACCGTCTCCGCAACGCTCCAGGCGTCCGCGCTCCACACGGCACCCCGCCAGTCGGACGAGGCGCTCGCCCGCTGGGACGCCGCGATGGACACCGTCTCCGACGCGGCACACGCCGCCTACCGCCGACTCGTCGAAGACCCCGACCTCCCCGCGTACTTCTTCGCCTCCACCCCCGTCGACCAACTCGCCGAACTCCACCTCGGCTCCCGCCCCTCCCGCCGCCCCGACAGCGGCGCCGGACTCGACGGGCTCCGGGCGATCCCCTGGGTCTTCGGCTGGACGCAGTCCCGGCAGATCGTCCCCGGCTGGTACGGCGTCGGCAGCGGGCTCAAGGCCGCGCGCGAGGCCGGCCTCGACAGCATCCTCGAAGAGGCGTACGCCCACTGGCACTTCTTCCAGAACTTCCTCTCCAACGTGGAGATGACGCTCGCCAAGACCGACCTGCGGATCGCCGGCCACTACGTCGACACCCTCGTCCCGCCCGAACTGCGGCACGTCTTCACCACGATCACCGAGGAGCACCGGCGCACCGTCGAAGAAGTGCTGCGCATAACAGGAGAGAACGAACTCCTCGCCGCCAACCCGGTGTTGAAGCAGACACTCCGCATCCGCGACGCCTACCTCGACCCGATCTCCTACCTCCAGGTCTCCCTCCTCCACCGCCAGCGGCAGGCGGCCGAGCGCGAGGAGGAACCCGACGAGACGCTCGGGCGCGCACTGCTGCTCACCGTCAACGGCGTCGCCGCGGGCCTGCGCAACACCGGCTGACCCCGCCGCACCCGTGCGGGCCCGGCAGCCGCCGGGCCCGCACGGCGCTAGAACGTCAGCAGCGCCCACGCACCGGCGAGCAGCGCAGCGCCCAGCAGCCCCAGCCCGACACCGAGCCGCCGCATCCGCAGCCCGCCGACGACCACGATCGACGCCAGCAACAGCGCACCGCCCAACGGCGCCCAGGAGTACAGGATTCCGCCGGCGTCCGCGCGCACCGCATGCCGCTCGCCCGGGCGGAGCGCCGCGTCGAGCGTCTCGCCGGGCGAGCCCGAGACGGCTTGCCCCAGCGTCACCTTGACGGGCGCCGAGCCGGTGTCGGCGGAGAAGCGGCCCGTGCACGCGTCGTCGCCGCAGCCGGTGACGCGGACGGTGCCGCGCTCCTCGCCCGCCAGCGCCGGGTAGGCGTTGCCCCAGGACGCCCAGACGCCCGCCACCAGCAGCACCGTGGCGACGAGCACCATCAGCAGCGTCTTGGCGAGCAGCAGCATGCCGTAGACGTTCTCACCGAGACGGCGCCTACGGCTGCGTTTGTAGGGGGCACCGGAGCGCATGAGGCGGATACTGGCGAGAAACCCGCCACCGGTCAACTGCGGTGCGAGGTCTATCCGTTCAACCGTGGAATGTGCTCTGTGTCCGCTCAAGCCCCGCCGTGACCAGGGACTCGACGGCGTCGGCCGCGCGGTCCACGTGGTAGCCCAGCTCCTTGCGCTCGGCCCCGGAGAAGTCCTTCAGCACGTAATCGGCGACCTGCATCCGGCCGGGCGGGCGGCCGATACCGAAGCGGACGCGGTAGTAGTCGGGGCCGAGGGACTTGGTGAGCGACTTCAGTCCGTTGTGGCCGTTGTCGCCGCCGCCGCGCTTGAGGCGGAGTGTGCCGTAGTCGATGTCCAGCTCGTCGTGGAGCGCGACGATGCGGTCGAGCGGCAGCTTGTAGAAGTCGCGCAGCGCGGTGACCGGGCCGCCCGAGAGGTTCATGTACGACATCGGCTTCGCCAGCACCACCCGCGGTCCGGAGCCGGGCGCCCCGAGCCGCCCCTCCAACACGTGCGCGCGCGCCTTGTGCGTACGGAACCTGCCGCCGATCCGCTCCCCGAGCAGATCGGCGATCATAAAGCCGACGTTGTGCCGGTTGCCCGCATACCCGGGGCCCGGGTTGCCGAGGCCGACGACCAGCCAGGGCGCGTTGTCGGGGGCGCTGCTCGGAGTCGGCGGCATACGGGGTCCTCGGGTCGCGGGCGGTACGGCCAGGGCGCGGCGGTACCGCACCCGCGCGGCCGGCCCCGGCGAGGGGACCGGCCGCTGGGCGAAAGGGAGTTACTCGGCGACCGAGCCCTCGCCCTCCGCGGACTCCGGAGCCGGCTCCTCGGCCTGCGCCGCGAGGACGGAGAGGACCGTCTCGTCGCCCTCGATCGTCAGGGAGACGCCCTTCGGCAGCGTGATGTCCTTCGCCTCGATCGAGTCACCCGCAACGAGGCCCTCGACGGAGACGGTGATCGTCTCGGGGATCTGCGTCGCCTCGGCCTCGATCGGGAGCGTGTTGTAGACGTGCTCCAGGATGTGCTGGCCCGGGCCGAGTTCGCCCTCGATGTGCAGCGGCACGTCGACGTTGACCTTCTCGCCGCGCTTCACGGTGAGCAGGTCGACGTGGATGAGGAACGCACGGATCGCCTCGCGCTGCACGGCCTTCGGGATGCAGAGGACGCTCTTGCCCTCGATGTCCAAGTCGATCAGAACGTTGGAGTTCTTCAGCGCCATCATCATGTCGTAGCTCGGGATGGCGACGTGGACCGGGTCCGCGCCGTGGCCGTAGAGCACCGCGGGGACCTTCTCCTCGCGGCGCAGGCGACGGGCCGCGCCCTTGCCGAACTCGTTGCGGACGGTGGCGGTCAGTGTGACGTCGGCCATGCTGCGCTCCTCGCAGTCGTCGGTGTGATGGCGCCGGGGCGCCGCTCCGCCGGGCCGGGCGACCCCGCGGGCGTCACTCGGTCCGTCCACGACAGACCTGCTACGAAGAGCGCGCGTCGATAACGGATGAGCCGGCCTCCGGGCTGCCCCGGAACGCGGCACGGCCTCCCTCGCCGAGCGACGAGGGGAGTCTACTCGGAGAAGGAGGCCGCCGAAAAATCGATCACGCCGGCGTCCGCTACGCCTGCTCCTCGAAGAGGCTGGTCACCGAGCCGTCCTCGAAGACCTCGCGGACCGCGCGTGCGATCGTCGGCGCCATCGAGAGCACGGTGATCTTGTCGAGGTCCAACTCCCCAGGCGTCGGCAGGGTGTTGGTGAAGACGAACTCGCTCACCTTCGAGTTCTTCAGCCGGTCGGCCGCCGGACCCGAGAGGACGCCGTGCGTGGCGGTGACGATGACGTCCTCCGCGCCGTTGGCGAAGAGCGCCTCGGCAGCGGCGCAGATCGTACCGCCGGTGTCGATCATGTCGTCGACGAGGACACAGACGCGGCCCTTCACGTTACCGACCACCTCGTGCACGGTGACCTTGTTGGCGACGTCCGGATCGCGGCGCTTGTGGACGATGGCGAGCGGCGCCCCGAGGCGGTCGGCCCAGCGGTCGGCGACCCGCACCCGGCCCGCGTCGGGGGAGACGACCGTCAGCTTGTCGCCGCCGACCTTGCTCGCGACGTAGTCGGCGAGGAGCGGCAGCGCGAAGAGGTGGTCGACCGGACCGTCGAAGAAGCCCTGGATCTGATCGGTGTGGAGGTCCACGGTGAGGATGCGGTCGGCGCCCGCCTTGCGGAAGAGGTCCGCCATGAGCCGCGCCGAGATCGGCTCGCGGCCGCGGTGCTTCTTGTCCTGCCGCGCGTACCCGTAGAAGGGGACGATCACGGTGATCGACCGCGCCGACGCCCGCTTCAACGCGTCGATCATGATCAACTGCTCCATGATCCACTTGTTGATCGGCGCCGTGTGGCTCTGCATCAGAAAGCAGTCGGCGCCCCTGGCCGACTCCTGGAAGCGGATGTAGATCTCGCCGTTCGCGAAGTCGAAAGCTTTGGTCGGGACCACGCCGATGCCCAACTGCTCCGCTACTTCCTCCGCCAGCTCAGGGTGAGCGCGGCCGGAGAAGAGCATCAGCTTCTTCTCGCCGGTCGTTTTGAACCCGGTCACGAAGTGTCTCCTTGTTCCCTGCGTACTGCGTACCTGAGTACCTGCGTACGCGCGCTGCCGCACCTCGTGGCGGCTCACCGGCTACGCGCGCCCAATCAGGCGGAGGACGGGTCGCCTCGCCTACCTCGCTCACGGACGTCAACCGGACATCGACCGGGAACAGTGCACACAGCGCGCCCGGTGCCTGCGTCTACCCGCACGCACCGTGCGTATGCCCTGGTCCGCTCCAGGCTGCTCATGCATCGCGTGGGCCCTCCAACCGTACGCCCGGCCCCGAGCGGCCGAGCACCCGGTCAGGACTCCGAGCCCCCCTCGCCCGACGTCCTGCCCGAACCGTCCGCAGCCGCCTCCGCGGCGCGCGCCGCGGCGCTCCCCGGACGCTTCCTGGCCACCCAACCAGCGATGTTGCGCTGCTGACCGCGGGCGACGGCGAGCGAGCCCGGCGGCACGTCCTTGGTCACGACGGAACCGGCGGCCGTGTAGGCACCGTCCCCGACCGTGACAGGTGCCACAAACATGTTGTCCGCACCGGTCCTGCAGTGCGAGCCGATCGTCGTCCGGTGCTTGTCCACACCGTCGTAGTTGACGAAGACGCTCGCGGCACCGATGTTGGTCTGCTCGCCGATCACCGCGTCGCCGACGTAGGAGAGGTGCGGCACCTTCGTCCCCTCGCCGAGCTCCGCATTCTTCATCTCGACGAAGCTTCCCGCCTTCACCTCGGCCGAGAGCTTCGTCCCCGGCCGCAGGTAGGTGTACGGACCGACCTTCGCGCCCGCCCCGATCTCCGCCCCCTCGGCCACGGTGTTGTCCACCCGCGCTCCGGCGCCGACGACGGTGTCGGTCAGCCGCGCGTGCGGGCCGACCTCGCTGCCGGCGCCGAGATGGGTGGCGCCCTCGAGCTGCGTCCCCGGCTGCACGACCGCGTCCGGCTCGTACGTCACCGCGGTGTCCATCCACGTCGTCGCCGGGTCGACGACGGTGACGCCGGCGAGCATCGCCTCCTCCAGAAGGCGCTCGTTGAGCGTCCGGCGGGCCTGCGCCAACTGCACGCGGTTGTTGATGCCGGCGATCTCCCTGTGGTCGGCCGCGACGGCGGCGCCCACGCGGTGCCCCGCCTCCCGCAGGATGCCGAGGACGTCGGTCAGGTACTCCTCGCCCTGGCTGTTGTCGCGGCGCACCTTGCCGAGCGCGTCGGCGAGGAGGCGGCCGTCGAAAGCGAAGACACCGGAGTTGATCTCGCGGATCGCCCGCTGCCCGGCCGTCGCGTCCTTGTGCTCGACGATCTCCAACACCGCGCCGTCCGCGGCGCGTACGAGGCGGCCGTACCCGGTTGCGTCGGGGACCTCGGCGCTGAGCACGGTGACCGCGTTGCCCTCGGACTCGTGCACCTCGGAGAGGTGCCGCAGCGTCGCGCCGGTGAGCAGCGGGGTGTCTCCGCACGTCACGATCGTCGTGCCCTCGACGAGGACGCCGTGCTGCGCCAGCTCCTCCAGCGCGACCCGCACCGCGTGCCCCGTGCCGTTCTGCTGCTCCTGGACCGCCGTGTGGGCCTGCTCGTCGATCTCGGCGAGGTGCGCGGCGACTTGCTCGCGCGCGTGGCCGACGACCACGACGAGGTGGCCCGGATCGAGGCTGCGGGAGGCGCCGACCACGTGGCCGACGAGGGACGTGCCGCACAGGGAGTGCAGGACCTTGGGGGTGGCCGACTTCATGCGGGTGCCCTCACCCGCTGCGAGAACGACGACGGCTGCCGGGCGATTGGCGCTCACGGGGGTGCCCTTCGGCTTCGGGTGGGATGACATGCCGCAGGATACCGGGGGGTCGGGGAGCGGATGCGAGTGGCGCGGGGAGTGGGGGACGGACGCGCGACGGGCCGGCGTCGTAGACGCCGGCCCGTTCAGTAGTGCGCATGAGCTCCCGGGGAAGGATTCGAACCCTCATCAACAGGACCAAAACCTGTGGACTTGCCCTTAGTCGACCCGGGATTGCCCCTATGTCCGATTTGCCTTCTCGGCGCCTCGGGCACCCCATACTATGCCCCACCACCAGCCCTCGATGCGACGGTACAGATCAGCTCCCTGGAGCACTTTGATCACCAGGCAGCCCCGGTACCCCTCCGCGGTGTTCCGGCGCACCGTCTTCGGGTTGTGCTTCTTGAGGGACGTCTTGTGGAAGGCGGAGCGGTCCGCGCCCACGAGTTCGGCCCAGTAGTCCTCGGCCGCTGCCACGTCGGCGGACTCGTGGATCATGACGCAGAACCGGAGATGCCTTTGGGGCACACCGAGCAGGTGCAGCCAGGAGAGATACAGACTGATCATCTCGGGGTCGCTGTTGACGAAGGTGACCTTCTCCCTCCGTGCGTACGGTTTGCTCTTCGACCCCTCGGCCCAGTACAGCCCCACCCCGACGAGGAAGAGCTCCCGGTCGGTCAACTCGCCGATCTCGGCGGTCGCCTCCCGTGTGGTGCGGCGGCGCTCCTCCTCGCGGCGGGCCGACTCGAACTCCCAGCGCTTCCGGGAGGCGAGGTGTGCCTGTTCCGACGGGGTGCGGGACGGGGCGGGGCGGGGCAGGTCGCGGACCCACAGGGATATGGAGCTCTTCGAGACGCCGAGTTCGAGTTGGATGCGGTCGTACGTCCAGCCCTCGGTGCGCAATCGGCGTGCGCGGGCGCGGAGTTCGTCCTTGGCGCGCGGGCGGCGGGTCCACTCGGGAGGGGGCTCGCCGGTGAGGAGGCGGTTGAGGAGGTCGTTGTTGTGTACGCCTAGTTCGTCGCGGATGCGGCGGCGGCTCAGCCCGGCGCGGCGCAGGCGGACGGCCTCGGCGCGCAGGTGCTCGTAGGTGGTGGCCCCCGTGCGCAGGCCGCCGGTGTCGTCGCGCGCGGAGGCGGGTTCGGTGGGTGACGTCATGGGTCCAGCGTCGTCGCGCCGGGGGTGCGCTCACCGGCCCGCTTCAGCGGTTCGGGTGGGATCGCGCTGTTCCGTGCCCGAAGTCGGCTGTCCTGGGATAGAGGCGTGCGGAACGGGACGTTCCTGGGCTCTCCGGGGGAAGGCGTGACCGGCGGTCGTACGCTGGGCGCTATGACCGAGTCGGGGGAGAGCCGCGTCCGCGCAGGGCCCGGGGAGCAGGAGCGCAGGGGACCGCCGTGGTGGCGGTGGACGTACTGGTGGCAACGACCGCGCAGCGCCGCGCTCGACGTGCTCCTCGCGGTCGCCTCCGCGCTGGAGAGTGCGGTGCGCGGCGTCGGTTTCGCGCGCGAGACGGGGGTGCCCGTCGCCCTCTCCGTGGCGTTGGGGGCGCTCGCGGGGGCGGTGCTGCTGGTGCGCAGGCGGTGGCCGATCGTCGTGGTGCTGGTGGGGATCGCGGTGCTGCCGGCGCAGACCGGCTTCGTGCTCGGCGTCGTCGGCCTCTACACGCTCGCTGCGTCCGCCGTCCCGCGGCGGATCATCGCGCTGCTCGCGGGGATGGGTGCGGCGGGGACGCTGCTGATCACGCTGATCCAGATGGACCGCTCCATCGGCCGGGAGGCCGACTTCAATCCGGACGCCTGGTTCATGCCGCTCGTCGCCGTGCTGATGTCGGTCGGCGTGACGGCGCCGCCGCTTCTCCTCGGCCTCTACGTCGGCGCCCGTCGGCGGCTCGTCGTCTCGCTGCGGGAGCGCGCGGACGGTCTGGAGCGGGAGTTGTCGCTCCTCGCCGACCGTGCGGAGGAGCGCGCCGAGTGGGCGCGGAGCGAGGAGCGGACGCGGATCGCGCGGGAGATGCACGACGTCGTGGCGCACCGTGTGAGCCTCATGGTGGTGCACGCGGCGGCGCTCAAGGCGGTGGCGCTGAAGGACCCGGAGAAGGCGGCGAAGAACGCGGCGCTCGTCGGTGACATGGGGCGGCAGGCCCTCGACGAGTTGCGGACCATGCTCGGCGTGCTGCGCTCGGGAGAGGCGGTCGAGGAGAAGGCGGAAGTGCCCTCGCGGCTCGCGGAGTTCGTGGCGACGGCGAGGGGGCCGGGCGCGGCGGAGGCGTCGTGCGAGGACGTCCCGGTGCCGGTGCAGGCCGTCGCGGACGTCGGCGCGGGTGGCGCGGCGACGGCGGTGCGCGACGTGGCGGACGCCGGAACGGTGCCGTTGCTCGCCGAGTTGGACGCACTCGTCGGGCAGTCGCGGGCGGCCGGGATCGCGGTGGAGCTGTCGATCGAGGGGGAGGCGCGGGTCTATCCGGCTGCCGTGGAGCAGACGGCGTTCCGTGTCGTGCAGGAGGCGCTCACCAACGTGCACAAGCACGCGGCGGGTGCGCAGACGCGGGTGCGGCTTGCGCACCGCGAGGACGAGGTGGCTCTTCAGGTGGAGAACGACCCGGCGCCGGCGGAGGGGGCGGCGGATGCGGGGCTGCCGAGCGGCGGCAACGGGCTCGTGGGGATGAAGGAGCGCGTGGTGGCGCTCGGGGGTGGCTTCGTCTCCGGGCCGACGGATGCGGGGGGCTTCCGGGTGTCGGCGATCATTCCGCACGGGCGCTGAGCGGCGCCCGCTCGTCGGCGGGCCGCGGCGGGCGTGGTTTTCACCCCCGGCTGCATGCGCGGCAGCCGTCGGCGCGCTCCGGGTCGAAGCGGCGTCCGCAGGAGCAGCGCGGCCAACCCAGGCAGGCGGGGCAGTAGGGGTAGGGGTCGGCGACGGGGAGGCCGCAGGCGCCGTCGCGGCCTTCGCACTCGCGGAAGGGGGGTGCGTCGGCGAGCGCTTCGGAGAGGGGGCGGTCGGCGACCTTGCGCGGGTCGCCCTCGGAGGGCTCGTCGTGTTCCTCGTCGTGGTGTTCGGGCGTCGCGCGTAGGAGGCGGCCGCCGCGGCAGACGGGACAGGGGCGGTCGTCCTCGTCCGGCCTGCTCGGGTCGGCGCGGTGCCAGCCGTCCTCGCAGCGGCCGTTGCAGGGGGTGGGGGCGAGGAGCCAGGTGAGGACGGTGTCGGGGCGGCGTTCTTCGCCGGGTTCTTCGGTGCGGAGCGGGCGGTGCGCCCAACTCGTCCACCAGCGGCGGCCG
Source organism: Streptomyces sulphureus DSM 40104 (assembly GCF_000381025.1). Classification (GTDB taxonomy): domain Bacteria; phylum Actinomycetota; class Actinomycetes; order Streptomycetales; family Streptomycetaceae; genus Streptomyces; species Streptomyces sulphureus. The sequence goes on along the minus strand of NZ_KB905830.1, from coordinate 8,570 downwards.
ATGCGGTTGATCAGTTCTGCGGGGGTGCGGGTGCGCAGTTCGGCGTGGAGGACGTCGAGCGCGGCGGGCGGCAGGGCGCCGCCGCAGGCGCGGAGGAGCGGTTCGGGGAGGGCGGCGAGGACGGTGCGGGCTGCGTCTCGGGGTGCGCGGCAGGCGTCGCACTGCTCGCGGGTCGAGGAGCGGGGGAAGTAGGTCTTGGCCCACTTGCGGCGGTCGCTCCGGCCCTCGGGTGCGACGGTGACGAGTTCGTCGGCGGGTGCGGGGCGCGGGGGGAGCGGGGCGCGGCAGGTGCGGCAGCGTCCGCGGCAGGTGCGGCATGCGGCGCCTTCGGGGGTGGGCGCGTGGCAGTCGGGGCACTCGCGGCGGCAGGGCGCGCACAGGTGGTCCTCGGGGTGCGGGACGGCGAGGAGGCGCTGTTGGCAGCGGGCGCAGAGCTGGTGGTTGTGGCGTTCTTCGTGGGTGGGGAGGAGGGGGTGGTCGGGGCAGAGGTCGCAGCGGACGGTCGGCAGGTCGGCGCGGCGCGGGGTGAGCATGCCGGCTCCCGGGGTTCGACTACGGACGACTCCTCGCAGGCTAGCGGCCGTTGGCCGGAGCTGTGGCGGGGCGGCCGGGGTCAGAGGGTGGCGGTGAGGCGGGCGGGGCGGTGGCCGAGGAGGAGTGCGGTGAGGGCGTCGTCGAAGCGGGGGCCGAGGTACCAGTCGCCCGAGGCGTCCACGCCGTAGGTGTGGCCTGCGACGTCGACGACGAGCAGCGCCTCCCCTTCCGTCTCGGTGCCGACGGGGCAGACCTCGGTTCCGAGTGCGCGGCCGAGGTCGCTGAGGGTGCGTGCGGCGTGGAGGCAGGGCAGCGGGTCGACGGTGACGGCGGTGGGGGCGAGGTCGCGGCCCTGCGTGGTCGGCGCGATGTGCAACGGGCCGAATTCCGCCCAGACTTCGACGGCGGCGGGGAGGACGGCGTGCCGGTGGCCGCCGGGCGAGGTGTGGGCGCGGAGGGTGTCGGCCCACTCCTCGGCGTGGCGGATCTCCCAACGTCCGGGCTGCCAACCGGAGTCGGCGAGCGCGGCGGCGACGGGTGCGGGGAAGCGTTCCGCTGCGGGGGTCACGGTGCGGGCTCCGTCGGTGCGTCGGCTCCGGTGCCGGTTTCGGGGGCGACGACGGCGATGCCGAAGTGGCCGAGGAGGGCGGTGCAGGAGCGGCAGGGTGGCGCGTAGCTGCCGTGGAGGGGGTCGCCGTCCTCGCGGATGCGGCGGGTGGTGAGGCGGGCGCGGCGCAGGGCCTTGCGGGCTTCGCCGTGGCTGAGCGGCTTCGTCTGGCGTGGCTTGCGTCCGCTGCGGCGGGTGCGTTTTGCCTCGCGTGCCTCCTCGGTCGCGTGGAGGAAGCGGGAGAGGAGGACGGATTCGGCGCAGCGGCCGGTGTGGCGGGTGCGCTGTGCGGGGGCGAGTTCGTCGAGGAACCGGCTGACGAGCGGGTGGAGCGGGGGCGGTTGGTCGCCCTTGGCGCCGGTGCAGGTGAGGGTGGTTCCGTCGACGTGGAGCGCGGCGGCGACGGCGGGGAGGAGGGCGTCGCGGCGGTGGCGGAGCGCGGGTGCGTCCGCCTGGTCCTGTGGGGCGGGGTGGGGCGGGGTGTGCTCGGCCTCGTTGGTCTGCGGTGGTGGTGCGGTGTGCATGGTGGTGCGTTCCTCCCGTGCGTCCCCCGCGTTCGGGGACCGGCGCCAAGTATGCCGTGTGCGGCTTCGTGCGGGGTGGTGACCCGGCTTGTCGCGGTTCTGTGACGGTTTTCCGCTCGGGGCCGGTGCGGGGGTGGTGGGACGGGCGTGGGCAGGTCAACATCGTGGGCCGGAAGGACCGACGGGGTGGACCGGCCAGGGCTGAGGCGTTCTTCTTCGCCTGCGCGCGGCCCCTCGGAAGACGGGAGTTCAGCAGATGCGCACCACCACTCTGAGGCGTGCGGCGGTCGTGGCCGTGCTCGTGCCGGCCGTTGCGCTTCCCCTCGCTGCCTGTTCGAGCGGGGACGACGACGGGTCGGGGTCGTCCTCCGGCGGGTCCTCGCAAGAGGGCGGTGACGACGGGAGGTCCGGCGGCGGTGAGGCGTCCGGGAAGCCGCTCACCGGCAAGGAGTTGAAGTCGGCGCTGCTGAAGAGCGGGGAGGCGGGCGACTACCGGGTGCGGTATCAGAAGGACGGCGGCCCGCTCGATACCGATGCCGTGCAGGTGAACCGCAGGGAGTGCCAGCCGATCGTCGATCTGTTCAGCCCCGAGCCGGCGCATGCGCGTGCCGCGTACGCGAGTGCCGCGCTGGCCGAGAGCGGGGTGGGTACGGGTGGCGCGTTCCAGCAGGTGGTTCTCTCCTCGTACGAGGAGCAGGACGGTGCGGCGAAGACCTTCGGCGGTCTGCGTACGGCGGTCGGGAAGTGCGACGGCTTCGTCGGGAGCCAGGGCGGCGCCAAGGAGGAGCAGGTGACGATCGAGGCGGGCGACTCGGCCGATGTCGGCGTGGACGCGGTGCAGTTCACGATGCGTCCGAAGTCGAGCAAGGCGGGGTCTGCGATGTCGGTCACGGTGGTGCGCACTGCGGGGAGCACGGCGACGTTCGCGTCGATGGCGTTGGAGGGTGGGAAGGCGAAGCCGATGGAGGGGGCGGTGGTGAGGGAGCAGCACCGGAAGTTGGAGGCGGCGGAGAAGGGGTGATGCGGTCGGCGTGCGCGTCGGTCGTGCGGTGGTGGGTTGGTCAACGGTCGTACGCGGCTTGCTTCGTGGGGACGCGCACGGTCCGGGGCCCCGCCTCCGGCCCCCCGGGCCCGGTGACTGCGTGTCGCCGTACCGCATAGGCTGTCCCGTACCAGCCAGACGCAGCAGGGGGCCAGCGCGATGACGACAGGTCGGCTCGGGCAGCATGCCGCGCCACCGAACCGTGCGTACGCCGGGCAAGTGGTGAACTTCCCTGACCCGGTCAGGGCGGCCCGCCATACCGCCGGGGTGCCGGTCGACCGCTACGGCTTCCCGGACTTCTCCGGGTACGCGCGTGCAGCCGCCGAGATCGCGGAGCCTCCCGAGGGCTTCGGGGGCGACGAACTCCGCCTCACGGACTACGTGTCGGCCAACGCCGCGCTCCACGCTTCGGGTCACGAGCTGTGGGGGAGCCTGCCGCCCGTGGCGACGCCGCACGGCTGGACGTGGCACCACGTCGCCGGTGGCCGCCGGATGGAGTTGGTGCCCGTCGAGGTGAAGGCGTTGCTGCGGCACCACGGCGGCCTCGCCACGGCGGCCGTCGACCATGCGAAGACGGGCACGCGCCCGCTCCAGGAGACCAAGCCCGTGCACTTCGAGGCGCCGCGCGAGGTGGCCGTTCCCGAGGCGCGGGTGCGGGAGGCGGAGGAGCGGTTGGGGTATCGGCTTCCCGAGGCGTACCGCTCGTTCCTCAAGGCGGCCGGCGGCTGCGCGCCGCGCGGGGTGGCGCTCGACGCCGAGTTGGGTCTCCTCTTCGATCAGCCGTTCTTCACGCTGCGTGCGGAGAGCGATCGTGCCTCCGTCGACGACCTCGTCTACGTCAACAAGTGTCTGCGCGACCACCTCACCAAGGACTACCTCGGCGTCGCCTTCGTCCAGGGCGGGTTGCTCGCGGTGAAGGTGAGGGGCGAGGCGGTGGGTTCCGTCTGGTTCTGCGCGTACGACGACGCGGGGGACGCGGACGGCCTCTCCGTACAGGAGCGCGTGGAGCGGCTGCTCCGGCCCTGCGGCGCCGACTTCGACGAGTTCCTCCGGAGGCTCGCCGGGAATCCGCCGGAGTTGGAGACGGTGGCGAACCTGATGGTCGACGGCGGCTTCGCGCTCGCCGTCGAGGTGGAGAGGTGAGGGCGCGATGGTGACCTTGGCGCAGGCACAGGAGCGCGCCGAGCGCTGGATCAACGGCGCGGAAGTGCCGTCGGACCAGCGGCGCGAGGCGCAGGTGCGGGAGTTCGCGCTCGGCTTCGTCGCCTGGGCGGGCCCCGACTCGCCGGAGGCGGCGGGCCCGCGGCTGGTGATCGCGAAGGACAGCGGTGACGCGACGCTCTGGCCCGGCCTCCCCGTCGACGAGGTCGTGCGCAACTTCGAGGAGGAGTACGGCGGTTCACCGGCGCCCGCTCCTGCGCCCGCCCCGGAGCGGCTGGACCTGGAGGCGACGTCGTTCCTGTTGACGCCGCCCGAGTGGCTCCAGCAGGCGGCCGACCAGTTGGGCATCCCCGACCGCCGCTCGGCCGAGGAGCCGGCGGCGGAGCCCTCGGCCCCGGCTGCGTCCGATTCGGCTCCGAGTCCGTGGGACGCGGCGGACACCAGCGGCTCGGGCGGAGTTGCGCAGCAGCCGCCCGCGACCGTCTTCGCGCCGCCGCTCTCCGGCGACGACGAGGAGGAGAGCGCCTCGTCGGGATCGCATTCCGAGGCGCGCACCGAACTGATGCCGGAGGGCAGCTCGTTGCCGGGGGTGGCGGCGGGTCCGCCCGTCGAGGAGGCCGACTCCTCGCCGTCGCAAGGCGGTTCGGCGGGGCTCCACCACGCGGCGACGGTCCTGTCCGAGGGCGCGGCCCTGCAGGTGCCGCCGCCCCCGGACGCGGGCTCGTCGGGCGCCGGCGACATCGCCGACGCCGACACCAGCCGGGCGCCCGGCGGTCCGGTCTCGTCGCGGTCCTCGCGCGGCGGTCCCACGGTGCCGCCGCCTCCGGGCGCGCCCGGTACTCCGGGTGCGCGTCCAGGCGCCGGTTATGTGCCGACGCAGCTCGTCTCCTCCGACGACGTCGCGCAGGCGGGCGCGGAGGGCGGGGGCTCAGCCTCCGGTTCGGACTCGCAGGGCGGCGGTGTGCACCACGCGGCGACGGTCCTCTCGGACAGCTCGCAGGGCGGCGCCCCGATCCCGCCGCCGCCGGGGACGCCCGGGGCTCCGGGCGCGGGTTCCTCGGGAGGCGACGTCCACCAGGCTTCGACGATGCTCGCCGGCGGTCAGCCCTCGACCCCTGCGGCCCCGGGTCCTCCGCCCAACGCGCCCGGCCCGCCGCCGCCGGCCCCCGGCACCCCGCCCCCGGCTCCGGTTTCGGGTACCCCGCCGCCGGCTCCGGGTGCGCCCGCGCCGGGCGGCCCGGCTCCCGCGTACGGCTATCCCCAGCAGCCGTCCGGCCAACCGACGGTCGGCCCCGGTTACATGGCGGTGCTCCGCTACCGCGCGGCCGACGGCTCGGAGCAGCAGCTCATCCGGCGGTCGGCGCCCGGCACCCCGCACCCCGAGTGGCAGCTCCTCCACGAGCTCCACGGCATGAACGTCCCGCCGCAGCAGGTGGTGGAGCTCCACACCGAGCTGGAGTCGTGCGAGCTGCCGGGCGGCTACTGCGCCCGTATGGTGCGCGAGACGTGGCCGCAGGTGCGGGTGAGCCATACCGCCGCGTACGGCCGCGACCATGCGTCGCGGCAGGACGGCATGCGTCAACTTCTCGCGCACCAGGGGGAGTTGCACCAGGTGGCCGACGGCCCCGCGCGCCCGGCTCCGCACCGCGTCCCGCTTCCGCCGCAGGTGCAGCCGGCGCCGCCGCTGCCGCCCGACGGCATCGGCCAGGAGCTCCTCCAGGCGTTCGGGCCGCAGGGCGTCTTCCGTTTCGACCAGCGTGCCGTCTCCCGGCAGGGTGTGCCCGACGTGGTGGCGCAGACCCTGGTGTGGGCGGGCATCCCCATCGAGATGGGGCCCTTCTTCTGGGGGCAGGCGCAGCCCGGCCGCCCGGTGCCGACGCTCGCGGAGCTGGCCCAGGAGCGCGGCGTGCAGCCGTCGTCCGACGCGGGCTCCTACCTGGTGATGGGGACCGACTTCGGCCGTCAGTTGTGCGTGCAGTACGGCACGGCCAATATCGTCGCCGTGCCGCTGGAGGCGGGGCCCGGTGGGCAGCCGGCGCAGCCGCAGTTCGTCAACACGGGGCTGCCGGAGTTCGTGCGCTCGCTCGCCCTGCTCGGCCGGATGTGGCGGCTCCGCTACGGGCTCACCCAGGAGCAGGCCGGCCGCTGGACGGTCGACTTCCAGCTCCAGTTGGCCGCTTTCGACGCGGCGGCGCTCGCCTCGCCCGAGAACTGGTGGTCGGTGCTGCTGGAGCAGATGTGGGACGGGCTGTTCTGAGTCGTACGTTCCGCGGGTGCTGAACTCTCGTGTGGCGCGGGGTAGTTGCGGTGTCGGCGGTGTGGCGCTCGGCTGTTCGGCGTGCGTTGTCGCTTTCCGGTGTGCGGTCTCGTTCGGCGCCGGTGGGGTCCCGTTGCCCGTCCGAGAGGGGGTAGTTCGTGGCGGACTTTGTGTCGATTCCCTCACACGAGTGGCATCGCCGTGGTCTTGGCTGACGGTTCCAGGGGCCTGTGCGGCGGCGTGCGCGGTTCCGAACCCCCGCTCACCGCCGCGTGGTCGGGGTCGGCACGGTCCGCGGGGTCACTGGGGCGTGTGGGGTTTCGGGTCGGTTGCGACGGGTTGTGCCGATTACTGCTCGGCACGTGAAGTAGCGCATCCTGGGGTACGGCTGCGGGTGGAGTATGGCGGTATGGCCGCTTCGCCGAGGGGGTCTTGCGGGGGTCGCGGGTCCGCCTAGGGGCTCGCGGCCCTGTGCTGCTCGTTGCGTTGGAGAATTGAGATAGGGGCTCGCTATGAGTGCGTCGTCGCCGCACGGCTTTGTCGTGGTCCGCCGCGGGTACCGGCCCGAGGAAGTCGACGGCCGGGTCGCCGACCTGACCGAGGAGCGCGAGGCCGCGCACCGCCGCGCGGACGCGCTCGAAGCGGAGGCCGAGGAGGCCGAGGCCGAGGCCGAGCGGCTCCAGGGCGTCGTCGCCTCGCTGCCGCCGCAGACCTACGCCACCCTCGGAGCCCGCGCCCAGGACCTGTTGGGCCTCGCCGAGACGGAGGCCGAGGAGGTGCGCTCCGCCGCGGAGTCCGGCGCCGCGCGCACCGCCGAGGAGGCCGAGGAGGAGGCCCGCTCGGTGGGGGAGGCGGCCCGCGTCGAGGCGGAACGCATCAGAGCGGAGGCGGAGCGCGCCGCGCAGCAGCGCCTGGAGGAGGCCGAGGCCGAGGGCGAGCGGAGGGTGGCCGAGGCCGAGGCCGAGGCCGAGTCGGTGCGGGGCGAGGCCGCCGAGGCCCTGCGCGAGGCGGCGCGGCGCTGCTCCGAGCTGCTCGCGGAGCAGGAGCGCGAGCACACGGCCGAGTCGGAGTCGGCCGACCACGACCTCGCCCGCGAGAAGGCCGAAGTCGACGCCAGGGTGAGCGAGTTGGACGAGCGGGCCGAGCACCTCCTCGCCGACGCCAAGCGGGCGCACGCCGAGGCCGAGGAGGCGGCGAGGCACCGGGTCGAGGACGCGCAGGCGCAGGCCGAGGAGTTGTTGGCGCAGGCGCGGCTGCGGGAGGAAGGCGTCGAGCGCGAGACGGAGCGGATCCTGCGCGAACACCAGGAGCAGTCCGACGAGATGCGCCAGCACATGGCGCACGTCCGGTCGAGTCTGTCGACCCTTACGGGCCGTACCGCCGAGGTCCCCCCCAAGGACGAGACCTCGCCACTTCCCGGGGAGCAGGAGCCCGACCGCGAGAAGGTCCCCGCGCAGTCCGTCTCCATCCCCGCCCAGCAGACGGTACGCAGGGGCGATTGACCCGGTAACTCCCCCTCGAGGGCCGGATGCGCGTCGGCGCGTCCGGCCCTCGCTGCGTTCGGGCACCGCCGCGGCGGCCCGCTTCCCCCGACGTCCCCGGGGACGCGTCTCGTGCCGCGGCAGGACGCCGGGGGCGTCGAGGGCCCGTAGCTTCTGTGGGGCGGGCCGCACACGTGTGGTGGGGCCTGCCCCCGGTCGGATACACGGACGCGCACCATCGCGGCCGAGGCCGGGGGTGCAGCAGCATCGAAGAGCTGTCGGGGGCGTACCGGGACCGGGTCGCGGTGGGCGCCGAGGCGCGGTCTCGGGGCGGGAGTCCCGGGCTTTCTGTCGAACCGAGGAGAGAACTGGAATGACTACTGCCGTGACGGGCCACGGGGGCGCCGAGAAAGTGGCGGCGTCCGCGCGCCAGGTGGTCAAGGCGTACGGGTCGGGCGAGACGAGCGTCCTCGCCCTCGACCACGTCGATGTCGACATCGTCCGGGGGGAGTTCACCGCGATCATGGGGCCTTCCGGCTCCGGGAAGTCGACGTTGATGCACTGCCTCGCGGGCCTCGACAGCGTCACCGAGGGGCGGATTCACCTCGGTGAGACGGAGATTACGGGGTTGCGGGAGAAGTGGTTGACGCGGTTGCGTCGGGATCGGGTGGGGTTTGTTTTTCAGGCGTTCAATCTGCTGCCGACGTTGTCGGCGTGGGAGAACATCACGTTGCCGATGGATATTGCGGGGCGGAAGCCTGATCGGGCGTGGGTGGAGCAGGTGGTAGCGACGGTGGGGTTGGGGGATCGGTTGCGTCATCGTCCGGGGCAGCTTTCGGGTGGGCAGCAGCAGCGGGTGGCGGTGGCGCGGGCGTTGGCGTCGCGGCCGGAGATTATTTTCGGGGATGAGCCGACGGGGAATTTGGATTCGCGTTCGGGTGCGGAGGTGTTGGGGTTTTTGCAG
>NZ_KB905829.1:53745-93642 GCF_000381025.1 Streptomyces sulphureus DSM 40104 | reverse complement strand
GGGGCTCGGGGCTCGGGGCTCGGGGCTCGGCCCAGAAACCCCACCCCACTCACCCCACCCCGAATTGCACGCACCCAATCCCCCAATACAATCCGCCCCGCATTAACCAGAACCCCACCCCCACTCACCAACCCACTCCCACCGCATCACCCCAACCCCTGCGCCAAGTTGCACGATTAACCGCAACCTGCAACAGCCGACCACACCCCCTTCGGGCCACGTGCACGATTCCTCTACCGGCACCGCACCCCATTTGCCCGCCACCGAATCGCGTCCGGATCACCCGTCGGTAAGCTGACGGCATGACAGGACAAGTTCGAACCGTCGACGGCCGCGTGGCAGGGCGCCGCGGCCAAGAGACGCGGCAGAAGCTGCTGGACTGCCTGCGCGAGATGCTCGGAAGCTCTCCCTATCGCGACGTCAAGGTCATCGACGTCGCACGGAAAGCAGGCACGTCTCCGGCCACGTTCTATCAGTACTTCCCCGACGTCGAGGGTGCGGTACTGGAAATCGCGGACTCGCTCGCCAAGGAGAGCGGCTCCCTCAAGGAGTTGGTGCAGGGAAAGTCCTGGGCCGGAAAGGCGGGGCGCGCGACGGCGGAAGGGCTGGTCGACGGCTTCCTCACGTTCTGGCGCAGGAACGAGGCGATCCTCAGAGTCGTCGACCTCGGTGCGGCTGAAGGGGACAAGCGGTTCTACCGCATCCGCATGCGGATCTTGAACTCGGTGAACAACTCGCTCACCGAGTCCATCAAGGAGCTCCAGTCCAAGGGCCGCGTCGGCAAGGAGGTCAATCCCGCCGCCATGGCCGGCGCGCTCGTCGTGATGCTCGCCGGTGTCGCTGGCCACCAGAAGGGTTTCCAGCCCTGGGGAGTCAAGCAGGCCCAACTCAAGCCGACACTCACCCAGTTGGTGCATCTGGGCGTGACGGGCAGAAAGCCCGCGGCCTGACCCACTCCGCTCACCGGTGACGCACGGCCCGTCACGGGAAAGCGAGTCGAAGAACGAGGCGCGGCAACCGGCCCGGCATCGCCGCGACTTCGCCCCTTTGCTCGGGCAGGCTCAGGAAGCCACCACAAGCGAGCACACCGCCGAGGAAACGACGCCGCCCGGACGTCAACCCCTCCGACGGGCACAACGCGTTGCGCACACCGCAACGCCGAATGCCCGGAAAACCGTCCGCCCAATCAGCAGCAACCGCCGCACGAAGAACGGGCCGCAATACCCTGCCCGGACACCGATCCCCGACCGAGTAAAAACCCCGCCCCTGCTCCGTCTAGAACTTCTGGTACATCACGTGCAGCCCGGTGTATCCGAGTTCGGGATGGTGGAAAGCCTCGGGAAGCGTCGCCATGATCTCGAATCCCAGTGACTTCCAGAGCGCGACGGCCCGAGTGTTGCTCTCCACAACGGCGTTGAACTGCATCGCGCGGTAGCCCGCCCCCCGCGCCCACGCGAGGACGTGCTCCCCCAGAGCGCGCCCCACGCCCCGGCCGCTCCCCTCGGGGGCGACCATGAAGCTCGCGGTGGCCACGTGCGAGCCGCCGCCCATGTGATTGGCGTGCATCTTCGCCGACCCGATCACCACACCTTCGGAGTCCTCCGCGACGACGGTCCGCCCCGGCGGCGGCACCATCCACAGCTCGCGCCCCTGCTCCTCGCCGACGTCGCGGGGGTAGGTGTACGTCTCGCCCGCCCGCACAATGGTGCGGAAGAACGGCCAGATGGCTGCCCAGTCGGCGGGCTCGGTCTCACGTATCAGCACGCCGCCCAGGATGCCGCTCGGACCGCGCACCGCCAAACCGTTTCCCTGCGCCGCGACCCGCGAGCGCCCCGGCAGCCGACACACCCCCCGCACCCCCGCGCGCCTGCGAGCGCGGCCCGCCGACCGCCCGCAGGTGAAGCCCGCCCCGCCGCCTAAAATCCCCGGCATGCTCATGTCCGACGCCGGAACCCCCGTCCACGTCATCGGTGCAGGCCCTGCCGGACTCGCCACGGCAGCGGCCCTCACCGCCCGCGGGCTCGCAGCCGTCGTACTGGAGCGCGGCGAATCGGTCGGCGCCGCCTGGCGTGCGCACTACGAGGGGCTGCGCCTCCAGTCCCCGCGGGCGTACGCCGAGCTTCCGGGGCTGCCCCCGCAGCGGACCAGCGGCGGCCGCCTCACCCGCGACGACTTCGTCGCCTACCTGGAGCGGTACGCGGCGCACCACCGCGTCGAGATCGCCACGGGCGTCGAGGTCTCCAAAATCACCCGGACCGGGGAACAGTGGCGACTGGACGCCAACGGTGGCCGACGCCTCACCACGCCCGCGGTCGTGGTCGCGACAGGACTCAACCACACGCCGTACACGCCGAGTTGGCCCGGCCGCGACCGTTTCGAGGGCGAACTCCTCCACTCGGCCGACTACCGGACTTCGGCCCCGTACAAGAACCGTGACGTCCTCGTGGTGGGGTGCGGCAGCAGCGGCACCGGGATCGCCGCCGACCTGGCCAGGGGCGGAGCCTCGCGCGTCCGCCTCGCCGTGCGCACTCCCCGCCATGTCGTCAGACGTTCGTCGCTGGGATGGCCGGCCCAGCGCAGCGCGATCCTCGCACGCCGCCTGCCGACGGGGCTCGGGGACCGCCTCTCCGGGCGCCTCACCCGCGTGGAGAACCTGGGCAAGCACGGCTTCCCGCACCCGCGGCGCGGCATCTGCTCGGCCGCGGCGGCGGGCGCGCCCCCGGTCGTCGACGACGGCTTCTCCGGGCTGGTACGCGGAGGACGCATCGAACCCGTCGCGGGCGTCGACCGGTTCTCCGGCGCCGAAGTCCGGCTCGCCGACGGCTCGTCCGTGCGGCCCGACGCCGTCGTCGCGGCGACCGGGTACCGCAGCGCGCTCGGTCAACTCGTCGGCGACCTGGAGCAGTTGGACGGGTCCGGCCGACCCCTCGTGCACGGCCCGCGCACCCTCCCGCACTCGCCCGGGCTGCACTTCGCCGGCTTCACCCGCCCCGTCAGCGGCGCACTGCGCGAACTCGCCCACGAGGCACGCCGGATAGCCCAGGCGCTCGTCGAAGCCACCTCCTGAGCACGGCAGTTCACCCGCCGCGGTGCGCCCGCGCCGTTCCCCCGATCACGACGGACATCAGCGCGGCCACGGCGCAGAGCGCCCCGGAGACCGTCCACACCTGGTCGTAGGCGCCGCTGACGTCCCTGACCGCCCCCGCTGCCCAGGCGGCGGCCCCGGCGCCCGCCTGGTGCGCCGCGAGCACCCACCCGAAGACGACGGGCCCGCGCTCGCCGAAGTGCGCGCGGCACAGGGCCATCGTGGGCGGCACGGTCGCCACCCAGTCGAGGCCGTAGAAGACGACGAAGAAGAGCATCGGCGGGTGCAGCGTGTCCGAGAGGAGCAGCGGCAGGAAGAGGAGCGAGACGCCGCGGAGCGCGTAGTAGACGGCGAGGAGCAGCCTCGGGTCGAAGCGGTCGGTGAGCCAGCCGGAGGCGACGGTTCCGACGAGGTCGAAGACGCCGATGACGGCGAGCAGCGAGGCGGCAGCGGTGACCGGCATCCCGTGGTCGTGCGCGGCCGGCACGAAGTGGACGGCGACGAGGCCGTTGGTGGAGGCCCCGCAGATCGCGAACGTCCCCGCGAGGAGCCAGAAGACGCGCGTCCGCGCGGCGCCCGCGAGTGCGCGCAGCGCTCCGCTCGCCGCGCCCCCGGTCGGCCGCGGCGGCGTCCGGTACTCGGGCCCGGCACCGTACGGGATCGTCCCTGTGTCCTCCGGCCGGTCCCGCATCACCCAGATCACCAGCGGCACGACGAGCAGCGAGGCGGCGGAGACGGCGAGCGAGGCGACCCGCCACCCGGGCCCCTCGACGGCGAGCGCGACCAGCGGGAGGAACACCAGTTGCCCCGCGGCGCCGCCCGCCGTGAGCACCCCGCTGACGAGCCCGCGCCTGGCGACGAACCACCGCGAGGTGACGGTCGCGGCGAAGGCCAGCGCCATGGACCCCGTGCCCACGCCGACCAACAACCCCCAGAGCAGCAGGAGTTGCCACGAGTACGCCATGAAGACGGTGAGCCCGCTCCCGGCCGAGACCAGCAGCAGGGCCGCGGCGACGACGCGCCTGATCCCGTACTTGTCCATCAGCGCGGCCGCGAACGGCGAAGTGAGCCCGTAGAGCAGGACGTTGAGCGAGACGGCCGCGGAGATCGTCCCCCTCGACCATCCGAACTCCGCGTGCAGCGGCTCGATGAAGACCCCGGGCGTCGCCCTGAACCCCGCGGCACCGACGAGCGCGACGAAGGCGACGAACGCGACCCACCAGGCACGGTGAATACGCGGGCGGCGTCCGGCCTCGGGCGGCTCGGTCAGGCTCCGGGGCACCGGCCCCGAGGAGGGCGTCGAGTCGGCGGCGGGCCCGCCCTGGGCTGCGAGGCCGCCGCCGGCGGGCGGGGTGGGCTCTGGCGTCTGCGAGTCGAGAGTGCTGTCCACGTCGGCAGTCTCGCCCGCCGACTCTCCACGGACGACTGGCCCGTGGGCCATGGTGTGGGAGGATCGGGCCATGAGGCAGTCGGCCGCATCGTGTCCCGCAACGACGCCGGAAGAGGCCGCACCACCGGCCCCCACCCTGCGGAACACCCACCCCTTCCCCGAGCCGGGCCGCCACAAGGTCGCCGTCCTCGTGCGCCACGGCCTCCTCCCGATGGAACTCGGCATCCCGCACCGCTTGTTGGGCAACGCGAGAGACGCGGCGGGGCACTCTCTGTACACCGTGGCCACCTGCGCGGCGGAGCCGGGCCCCGTCCGCACGGACGCCGACTTCACCGTGGAGGTGACCCACGGCCCCGAGGCGCTCGACGAGGCCGACACGGTGATCGTTCCGGCCGCCCACGAGGACGACGGGACCGGGAGCGCGGGCCGCCTCAGTCCCCAACTCGCGGCGCTCTTCGCCCGGATACGTCCGGGCGCCCGCGTCGCGTCGATCTGCACGGGGGCGTTCGCGCTCGCAGCCGCCGGCCTCCTCGACGGCCGCAGGGCCACAACGCACTGGCAGGCGGCTCCCCGCCTCCAGCGCCTCTTCCCACGCATCCGCGTCGACCCCGACGTCCTCTACGTGGAAGACGGCGGCGTCCTCACCTCCGCGGGCGTCGCGTCGGGCGTCGACCTCTGCCTCCACCTGGTGCGCGAAGACTTCGGCGGTGCGGTCGCCAACGACGTCGCACGGCGCACGGTCGTGCCTCCCCATCGGGACGGCGGCCAGGCCCAGTTCGTCGAGGCGCCGATGCCTCCCGACGAGGACTCCTCCACCGGTGCGGCCCGGGAGTGGGCGCTGCGGCACCTCGATCGCCCCGTGTCGCTGCGGGAGTTGGCCGACCGGGAGTCGATGAGCGTCCGGACGTTCACACGGCGCTTCCGCGCGGAGGTGGGCACCAGCCCGCAACAGTGGATCACCGCCCAACGCCTGCTGCGAGCCAGGCAGTTGCTGGAGAGCACGGACGCGCCCGTCGAACGGGTGGCGGTACAGGCGGGGTTCGGGACACCGGACTCGCTGCGGCAGCACTTCCACACGTCGCTCGGCGTCTCGCCCAGCGCCTACCGCAGGACGTTCCGGGAGAGCACCCCGACGGAGCACGCACGCTGAAGGGCGGGGAGCGGCGGGCCGGTCGGTCGGGTGGCGGTGCACCGATGCGCACCCCGAGCACGGCACGGCGACCGCCACCCGGCTCCGGCGTTCAGACCCTGCCACCGCCGGAGGCACGGGAGCACCCATAGCGGTGGCTGACGCCGGACCGCGACCCGCACTCGTCGAGGAGTCCCTCACTCCTCGACGTCCCCTCGCGACGAATCGCTCCACCCAAGGGTGATCAGCCAGATACGAGACGTCAACACCTGGTCTGGACTATGCGAAGTTTGCCCGTTTTGCACGTGTGGTCATTGCCGGATACCGCACCGCACACCGGAAGTTGACGGCATCCTGCGCGATTCCATTTCAACTACCTCTGAAACAGGGCGTATCGGCCGCCGCGTTGGCCGACAGCGGGCACTACCGCACCAGCAGCCTCTCGAACCCCAGGTAGGTGGCACGGCCGCTCCCCTGGAGGCGTCCGCGGCCGCCCGCGTCGCACGACCCGGGCTCCACCTCGCACCAGACGCGCTTTCCGCCCTCCTCCTGCTCCCAGCCCCAGCGGTCCGCAAGCCCGGAGACGAGTTCGAGGCCGCGGCCCGACGTCTCGTCGCCGGCCGCCCGCCGCGTGCGCGGAGGGAGCCGGCTCGCGTCGGCCACCTCCAGGCGCACGGAGCGGCCGCGCGCCCCGCTCATCAACGAGAGCACCGCGTCGCGGCCGGTGTGCACCACCGCGTTGGTGACCAGCTCGGAGACGAGCAACACCAGCGTCTCGGCGAGCGGTTCGTCCGCCGCGACGCCCGCCCGCGCCAACCTGGCCCGAGCCCATCTGCGGGCCCGACCGACCTCGGCAGGGTCGGGCCCGATCTCCAGCTCTTCGTGAAGCACCTGCACCGCTCACACCATCCGAACGTGCGGGAGAGTCGTCCCGCGTCTTCTCGGCATCACGGACTGTGACCTCGATGCAAGACAGCATGGTTGAGGCATAGTTGCCGCAACAAGCGCTTCAGGCATATTCCGGCGCAAAGGATGAGCCGTGGTGCATACTGTGCGACCCTTGCGCCCACACGTCGAACATGCCCGACCGTACCGCTCGCCCCACGCCTGCCAACTCCCCGTGCCAGCCACAGACCTGCGCCGCTGCGAGCTGGAGCCGGAGGGTTCCGGACGGGGCCTGAGCGCACCGCGCGAGCCTACCCGAAGCACATCCCCGCCCAAGCGACCTGCCATGGGCGGAACTCGACGGATCGGCGCAGTTATCAGCAGAATGCGGACGTGCGGACGGGCACGTGCAAGGATGGCCCGCATGCCCCGCAGGCGGGCTCACCGACACGGAGTTGGTCACGGAACGTGAGTCAACTTCGCGCCGCAGCCGGGCTCCGCGCGTCAGGGACATCGCCAACCCGACGTGACGGACCGCGCGCGCTGCGCCGCCCGGTCGTGCCGCGTCTCAGGCGGAGAGCGGGCCCGCCGTGGCCTCGGAGTCGGTCGCCGCCTCCAAGTCCGGGAAGCACTCGAAGAGCCGCCGCACGCCGAGCGCGGCGAGGACGCGGTTGACGTGCGAGCCCTCCTCGGCCCCCTGCGCGGGGAGGATCAGGCGCAGCCGTCCGGCGCACGAGCGCATCAACCGGCGCGAGGCGATCAGCACGCCCACGCCGCTGGAGTCGCAAAAGAGCACCTCCGAGAGGTCGAGGACAAGCAGCCGTCTCCCTTCGGCGACCGCGTCGTGCACATGCTGACGGACGGCGGGCGAGGTGACCAGGTCGAGCTCGCCGCTCACCCGGAAGACCGTCCACTCCCCCCGCCGCTCCTCCATGACCTTCAACGACACGTCCCCGAATCCCCTTCACTCCTCGCGGTGCGGATACACGCGGCCGGCAGCCTGCGCTCCACCCTTCGGCTGCCCTCCCCCGCCGCGGCCACTCCCCTTCGAGAGTATGCGGTCGAGATGCGGACGCACCCGCCACTCACGGTCACGTTCCGGCAACCCTCGCCGTCCGCCCTCTCCGCGAAAGCAAGCGGAACGTGACCGACGCAATACCACCGGCGACCGGTCCAGGGGCGCACATTGCCGTAAAGGGGCGTACGTGAACAGCCCCCCGCACTACATTTGACGAGCACAGACCGGAGGTTCCCCTCCGCCGCCACCGCACGAAGGCGCCCCCGTACCGGGGACGCCAGGCTGCGACCCGGCGCCGGAGCCCGAAACCGACGGTGGACGGAACCACGACCGGCGCACGCGCCGGCACGAGAGACAGCGGAGACCGACGGAGCCCACCGCAGGGCTGGGGAGCCGGTATGGCGAACGACACACCGACGCGCTGGGACCGCAAGATGCAGCAGCGCCTGGTCCGCGGCGAGGCCGCCGCGCTGGGCGAGCTCTACGACCGCTTCGGCCCGCTGGTGCACTCCCTCGCCCACCGCGCACTCGGCGGCGCGGGCGACAGCTTCGGCGAGGACCCCGTCGACCGCGTCACCAAGGACGTCTTCGCACAGCTCTGGGAGCACCCGGAGGCGTACGACCCGCGGCGCGGACCGCTGCGCTCCTGGCTCGCGGACGCCACCCGGCAGGCCGCGGAACGCCGGCTCCGCAGCCGTCAGTTGGGCTCGCCGTCGCAGACGCCGCTGGAGGCCGAGCGCGCCGAGCAGAAAGTACGGGCCGCCTCGGCCGCGGCCCGCGCCGACTACATCGTCGGCTCCATGCCGGCGTCCCTGCGCGCCGCGCTGGAGCTCGCGTACTTCCAGCGTCAGGACTACCGGCAGGCCGCACGCCGGCTCGGCGTGACGGAGGACGAGGCCAGGCGCCGGCTGCGGCTCGGACTCCAACTCCTTTCCACCGCCGTCCCCGAAGGCCCCGTCGCCCCACCGCGGCGCGACGGGTTCCCGGGACAGCGCCGATGAGCGGCCGCGAGTCGGCGCCCCCGCACTCCGGCGCCGAGTGGGAGGACCACCGCGTACTCAAGTCCCTCCTCGGCGCCTGGGCGCTCGCTGCCTGCTCCGCCGAGGAGAGCGCCGCCGTCGAGGCCCACCTCCTGCGGTGCGCGCCGTGCGCGGACGAGGCGCACCGGCTGCGCGAGGCTGTCGGCCTGCTCCATCCCGAGGACAACCTCGACCTCGACCCGACGCTCCGCTCCCGGGTGCTGGAGTCCTGCCTGAACCGCAGGGCGCCGCGCGTCCCCGTCCCGGAGTGGGCGACGCCGTACGACGCGGAGACCTCCCGACTCGACGCGCTGCTCCGGGACATGGCGGAGGACGAGTGGCGCGCACCGGTCCGGCTGCGCTGGTTCGACGCGCGCGGCAGCGGGCGGGGCCGGGTCGAGGAGCGCGAGACCTCCGTGGCGCGGGTGATCGGGCACCTCCTCGCCGTCGACGGAATCGTCGCCGCCGCGCTCGGCCTGCCAGACCCGCTCGGTCTTTCCGACCCGCTCGACCCTCCCGCGGACGCCGGCGGCCCCGTCGCACGCACCGAGGCGTACTGGCGCACTCTCGCGCGCGAACCCGGACCGCGGGAGGTGCGGGACCTGTGGCGCGAGCAGGCGCGCGCAGCGGTGCGCACGGCGTCCTTCGCCGCCGCCGAGGGGCCGGACGAGGCCGCGGAGACGGCCGAACGCCCCGTCTCCTACGGCGGGTTCACGCTGCCGCTCCGGGACGCCTTCCTCGACCGGGCCTTCGAGTGCTGGACGCACGCAGCCGACATCGCCGAGGCCGTCGCGTACCCGTACGACCCGCCGTCCTCCGCGCACCTCGCCCGCCTCGTCGACCTGGCGGCGCGGCAGCTCCCCGCCACGATCGCGGTGCGCCGGCGCGAGGGCCTCGCCGCACCACCGCGGCTCGCGCCGGCGGATGCACCGGGGCGCACCCTCCACCTGGAGGTCGAGGGGAGCGGCGGAGGGGACTGGTACATCCCGCTCGACTCGCCGCAGGCGGCCGTCTCCCACCACGAGCACGTCGCCCATGTCGCCCTCGACGGGTTGGAGTTCTGCCAGCTCGCCGCCGGCCACGTACAGCCGGAGGACGCGGCAGCCGGTCAGGACGGCGACCGCGAGGCGATCAGGGACGTCCTCTTCGCCGCGGCCTCGCTCTCCCGGCTGTGACGCCTCAGGAGAAGACGACGGTGCGGTGCCCGTTGAGGAGCACCCGGTGCTCGCTGTGCCACTTCACCGCGCGGGCGAGTGCCTGGCACTCCACATCGCGGCCGACGGCGACGAGCTGCTCGGGCGTGAGGTTGTGCCGCACCCGCCTGACCTCCTGCTCGATGATGGGGCCCTCGTCGAGCTCCGCCGTGACGTAGTGCGCGGTGGCGCCGATCAGCTTCACGCCGCGGGCGTGCGCCTGGTGGTACGGCTTCGCGCCCTTGAAGGACGGCAGGAAGGAGTGGTGGATGTTGATGAGCCGGCCCGATAGCTGCTTGCACAGGTCGTCGGAGAGGACCTGCATGTACCGCGCGAGCACGACGAGTTCGACGCCCTCCGCCTCGGCCAGCTCCAGCAGCTTGCCCTCGGCCTCCGCCTTGGTCTCCTTCGTCACCGGGATGTGGTGGAAGGGCACACCGAAGGAGTCGACGAGCTCGGCGAAGTCGGTGTGGTTGGAGACGACGCCCGCGACCTCCACGGGCAGCGCCCCCGTCCGCGCACGGAAGAGAAGGTCGTTGAGGCAGTGGCCGAACCTGCTCACCATCAGCAGGACGCGCATCCGCTGCCCCTCCGGATGGATCTGCCACTCCATCCGGAAGGAGTCGCCGACGGCGGCGAAGCTCGCCCTCAGCTTCTCCAGGGTGACGTCGGGGTCGGCGCTGAACTGCACCCGCATGAAGAAGAGCCCGGTGTCCCCGTCCCCGAACTGCTGGCTGTCCTCGATGTTGCAGCCGGTCATGAAGAGGTAGCTGGAGACGGCGTGGACGATGCCGCGGGTGTCGGGGCAGGAGAGCGTCAGCACGAACTGCCCGCCGTCCGCGGCGCCACCGGGCCCGCTGCCGCCTGCGGCGATGGGCTGCTGGTTCTCCGGGGCTGCGGGCTGCGACTGGCTCATGCCCCAAGCCTGGCACACCACAGGGGCCGCTCGTGTCGCACGCGCCCCGCGCACGCGGGGCAGGCTCAGACGGCGCGGAGCATGATCGCCAATACGTCGAGCGAGTGCGGCTGCTCGTCCGGCTCGTCGCCGTCGTTGGTGGCGAGCATCACGTGCGCCTCGCGGGCGGCGCGCACCGCCTCGGGCCACGCGGGGTGCTCCAGGTACGCACCGGCGGGCGCGTCGGCCCCGACCTGATGGAGGATGCGCAGCACGCGCAGGACCGCCGTGTCGACGAGGGCCGCCTCCTGCGCGTCACGGAAGATCGTGCCGACGTACCTCTCCGCCGACCAGTTGTCGAGCCAGGTGTCCTCGACGAGGCGGTAGACGGCGTCTGTGACGTCGCCGTACCCGGCGACCCCTGCCGCCCAGCACTCCCGCTGGAACGCCGGGTCGGAGAGCATGTGCAGCGCGGAGCGGACGTTGGTGCGCCAGCGCCACCAGGGCATGTCGTTGACGGGCATGCCGCCCATGGTGCTCGAACCACGGCCGTGGCGGGAAGACTTCGCGGAAGCTCGCTGCACCTGCTGCATGGCCACCGACCCTACGTTCCACATCCGGAGCCCGGGCATCCGGGCTCTCCGCGCGCGTCCCGCCGAGGCGGGCGCCCCGGGTCACAACTGGCTGAACTCCCGCTTGTCGAGCCCGTACTTCTCGGCGGTCGGGTTCCAGAGCGACGCCGCCTCCTTCTTGGCGTTGGTCGCCGCGCCGCTCGCGCGGTTGCCGGCCCCCGCGCTGTGCGTCTGCTTGGCGTTGCCTCCCGGGCAGCCGCCCTTCCCCGCGGTCTGGTCGGCCCAGGACGCGTAGTGGCGGTCGGCCGCCTCCGAGGAGCGCCAGGCCCGGGTGAGGGCGGCCCTGAGCCGCTCGGCCTCCGGGAGCTTGTCCGTCTTCAGCTTCTCCAGCCTGGTGACGAGGCTCTTGCGCTGCTGCGCCGCCGCCCGCAGGTCCGAGGCGGCCTTCGGCAGCTTGGAGCAGTTCTTGATCGCGTCGACGGAACGGATCACCGCGTTGCGGCTGTTGTTGCTGTCGGAGAGGAGGCGGTCGAGCGACTTCGCCTGCTGCTCGACCGGATCGGGCGCCTTCGACGACGCCTCGTTCCCCGCCGGCTCCGTGGGGGCCGGCGCGGCCTTCGACCCGTCGTCGTCGCCGTCCCCGCCACCGCCGATGAGCGCCCCGGCCACGAGTCCGACGAGCACGACGCCCGCGACGCCGACGCCCACGAGGACCCCGGGGTTGGCGCCCTTCCCGCGCTCGGCGTTCCGCCGCGCCGCGCGGCCCTGCGGCTCGTACTCGTCGAACGGCTCGGCGCCGAAGCCCCGTTGCTGGCCCGCGGACGCCTGGTCGAAGAGCGGAAGGCTCTGGGTGGCCGCGGCCGGCTCCTCGGGGGGCTTCGCTCCCCCGGCCGGCTCTGCGCGGAAGAGGCTGTCGAACTCGGCGAGCGGACGTCGCACTTCCTCCTCGCCGCCGGAGGGCGCGGAGGCGTACGAGGGGGGCGTGGCGCGGAGGCGCTGCGTCTCGTTGTCCTGCGGGGCGTCGGTGACAGGGGGGATGTACTGCGTGGCCTGTGCGTCGGGGCCTGCGGGCTGGGGTGCCGCGCTCTGCTGCGGGATGAACTGGGTGCCGTCCTCCGAGCCGCCGTACTGGGCGTCCTCGGGCGACACGATCATCGGCGGGAGGAGCTGCGTCGACTCCGCCTCCGAGCCGCCCTGCGGCGGCTGCGGGTGCGCCGCCTGCGGGAAGGCGCCGGGCCATTGGTGCGCGGTGTCCTGCGGCGAGTGGGAGGCGTAGCCGCCGCTCGGGCCGGACGGCTCGGGCGGGGGCGGCGCGCCTTGCGGCGGGGGCGGCGCGCCCTCGGGAGGAAGCGGCGGGACGGGCGGCATCGGCGGGGTGCCGGCAGGCGGCATGGGGCCGGAGTGGTGCGGGAACGGCGGGAGTTGACCGCCGCCCTGCTCGGGAAGCGGCTCGGGCTGCATGCCCGGCAGGCCGGACGGCGGCTGTCCCGGCTGGGGCAGCGGGCCGGGGTGCCGGCCCGTCGAAGGAGGCTCGGCGTCGAGCGGCGGCAGCGCGTGTCTCCCGTCCTCCGTCTCCCGCGGTACGGGTAGGCCGGGCTCCGACTGCCGGCCTGCACCGCCCGGAGGCTGGGGGCGGTGCGGTTGCTCGTACGCCTGCTGCCCGCCGTACGACGCGTGCCCGTACTGTCCCTGCGGCAGGGCCTGTTGAGAGTGGTGCGGCTCCGGGCCCACCTCCCGGTGCCCGCGCTGCGGCGGCGCGGGCGGGGGTGCCGGAGCGTTCACGACAGCCTCGGACTCCGGGCCCCACGGCGCGCCCCACGCGTGTCCGGACGTCGCCGCCTCGCGCTCGTGCTGCTGCTGCGGGGTCCACGGCTCACCGTTCGCGGGCAGCACGACACCCTCGTAAGGGGCCGCGGGCTGCGCGTCGTCGTCGGCGCTGCCCCCACCGCGTCCGTTGTGCGTCGTCACCGTGGCTCCTCGTAGGCGTGGCTGTGCTGAAACCGTCGGCTCACGCTACCGGGTTCGCCCGAGGCCGGACCACGCCCCCGAGGGGAGACGGTCGGAGGGGCGGCGTGCAGTGAACCGCATACCAGCCCCTCTGCGTCCGGGGCGCGACGCGCGTCACACCGCACCGCGCGCCCCGGCGCCTCCGCAGAGTTCAGGCAGCCGCTCCCACCTCGCACCGCGCCGCGAACTCGCGCACCACCGGCTCCTCCGCGTACGGCTCCAGGCGGCGCCTGAAGTCCTCCAGATACTCGACGCCGCGCTCCGAGCGGAGCTGCCCGAGGAGTTCGGAGGCGCGCGTGCCCGTGTGGCAGGCGCGCTCGATCTCGCGCTGCTGTGCCTGCGCACCGGCGAGAAGGAGCAGCCCGATCGCGCGCCGGCGCGCGCGGTCCTCCGAGTGCGCGGCGAGCGCCTCCTCCGCGCACCCGGCGGCTTCGCGCGGGCGGCCCAAATCGCGGTGGCAGTGGGCGAGTTCGTCGGCGAGGTAGCCGCGGTCGAAGTGGGCGATCCACGAGGGGTCGTCGCCCGAGTCGGGGGCACCCTCGGCACGTTCGAGCGCGTCGACGGCGCGTGTGATCGCCGTTTCGCAGGCGCGCGCCTCACCGAGCAGCGCGTGCCCCCGCGCCTCAGCGGCGTGGAAGAGGGACTCCGCGCGGGGCGTGACGCGCCCGCGCGCCCCCTCCTGTGCCGCGCGGGCGAGTTGGGAGATCTCCCGCGGGTTGCCGAGCGAGGCCGCGAGGTGGCTCATCCCCGCCGCGAGCACGTATCCGCCGTACCCGCGGTCCCCCGCCGCCTGCGCCAGACGCAGCGACTGGATGTAGTACCGCTGCGCCAGGCCGTGTTGTCCCGTGTCGACGGCCATGTACCCGGCGAGTTCCGTGAGTCGGGAAGCGGCGCCGAAGAGCGCGCGCCCCACCTGCTCCTTGTACGAGCCGGCGAGGAGCCCGGAGACGACGCTGTTGAGGTAGTGGACGACGACCGGACGGATGTGGCCGCTGCCGTAGCGGTGGTCGAGCCGGGAGAGCGCCTCCGTCATCCCCCGCACGGCCTCGACATCGCTCATCCCGACCCGCGCGCCCGAGCTCCTCGCCACCTGGGCGTCGGGCGAGGTGATCAGCCAGTCCCTGCTCGGCTCGACGAGCGCGGAGGAGGCGACCGTCGCACCCGCGAGGAAGTCGCGGCGTCCGACGTCGCTCCGCCACAGCTCGCAGACCTGCTCGACGGCACCGAGCACGGTGGGCGCGAACTGGAGCCCCACGCCCGAGGCGAGGTGCTTGCCGTTGGCCATGCCGATCTCGTCGAGCGTCACGCTGCGGCCCAGCTTGCGGCCGAGCGCCTCGGCGATGATCCCCGGGGCGCGTCCCCGTGGCTGCTGGCCGCGCAGCCAGCGGGCGACCGAGGTCTTGTCGTAGCGCAGGTCGAGACCGTGCTCGGCACCGCACATGTTGACCCTGCGGGCCAGGCCCGCGTTGGAGCAGGCGGCTTCCTGGATGAGTGCCTGCAGCCGTTCGTTCGGCTGCCTCGCGACGAGCGGCCTTGCGGCCATGGTGTCTCCCCCTCGGGACGAAGGCTGTGCTTGATGCCTGATCACTCTGCCCAGCGCAATTGCGCGTAACTCCCATCAGGTGGCAACAACGGCGAATTCGCCGAAACCCTCCCCTTGCCACCGGAGAGGACGATTTCGTTCAACGCCTTCCAAGGCTTCCGCACGAGCAGTAACTACCCACTCACGATGAGCGATCCGCATGCGCGCCCCCATCGATGCACCGGTGCGCCCTCCGCCGGCACGGGGCGCACACCGGGCGCACACTTCGCATGCACTCGACCACGGTGCGTGTCGGAAGCGGGTGGCGGCGCCCCACTGCGTCACCGCGTCCAACTGCCGTACAGCGTGGGAACGTTGCTCTCCCGTGCAGTCCCGTAACCCTTGTGCGCAAGGCGAGTTGAGAGCTGTGTGACGAAGCTGGACGAGACCACGGAAGCGGCGGCAACCCCCGTCGAGCACGCACTCCGGTACGTGACCGAGCAACACTGGGACGTCTCCCCCGGCACCTGGCTGGAGCCGACCGGGGGCGCACTGCGGTGCAGTTGCGGCAGCACGGCCTGCGCCACGCCCGGCGCACACCCCGCACGCCCGCGCTGGGCGGAAGAGGCCACCGGCAGCCCGCGCACCGCCCGCGCCCTGTGGAGCGAGCACCCGCGCGCGAGCGTCCTCCTCCCCACCGGTCGCACCTTCGACGTCCTCGACGTCCCTGAGTCCGCCGGCTGCCTCGCGCTCGCCCGCATGGAACGCCTCGGCGCGACCCCGGGCCCCGTCGCCGCCACCCCTTCGGGACGGCTCCTCTTCTTCGCGCTCCCCGGCACGGCGAGGAAGGCACCGCCGCTCCTCCGCCGCACAGGCCGGACGGCCGACGCGCTCGACCTCACCACGCACGCCGAGGACGACTGGGTCCCCGCCCCGCCGACGAGAGTCGGCCACCGCGGCGCCGTCCAGTGGGTCCGCCGCCCCTCCACCGGCAACCGCCGGCTCCCCGACGCCGACGACCTGGTCGCTCCGCTCGCCTACGCCTGCGGCCACGGCGCGCCGTACATCGTGGGGGGCCTGGACTGAACCTTTACGCAGGGCACTTCACTTTGCGAACAGCCTGGGAGGGCCTGCTCACAGGCAGCCTGAACCGGCTCGCAGAAGCAGCCCGGCACGGCACACGAGGCGTGCAGCGCACGGCCTTCCCCGGCCCCGGACCGAACTAGTGCCCGCCGAGCGGCTGTAGCAGCGCTGGCGCCGCCGTCGCCCAGAACACGAGCCGCACGTCCGCCGCCCACCCGCACCAGTCGACCGTCGGCGGAGCAGCCCGGCACGGCGTGGCCCGCGGCGCGTGCCCGCGGACCACGCCGACGCTCCTCAGCCCCGGGCGGAGAGGGCCGCCTGCAGGAACGGCTCCACCACGCGACGCCACCCCTCGGGCTGGTCGTAGTCGATGAGGTGGCCCGCCTCCGGGACCTCGGCGTATATGCCGCGCGGAAGGACGCGCACCATCTCCTGCGCCTCGGCCCTGCCCAACTCGCCGTCGAGGCCCCGCACTACGAGGGTCGGGCACTGCACCTGCGCCAGCTCGTCCCAGTGCGCGTCGTAGACCCAGGTCTCGCGGGCGCGGAGCATCTGCTCCGCCGAGAAGACGGGGCGCCAGCCGTCCTCCGTCTCGCGCATGACCTCGGCGAAGTACTCGCCCCGTGCCGGCCGGGAGCGCTCCAGCGACGGGTCGTCCTCGCCGAACCAGCGGCGGACGTCGGCGAGCGTGGCGAACGGGACGGGCCAGGAGCGAAACCACTCCTCCCACTCGCGCTGCGACTGCTCACCACGGGCCGAGGCGCGCATGTCGGCGACGACCAGCGCCTGCACCAGGTCCGGCCGCTTGGCGGCGAGTTGCCACGCGGTGAGGGCGCCCATCGAGTGGCCGACGAGGGCCACGGGCGCGAGGTCGAGCTGCTCGATGGCGGCTTCGGCGTCCGCGACGAAGGCGTCCCTGCCGAAGGGACCGGCGGGCGGCTTCTCGCTCTGCCCGTGGCCGCGTTGGTCGAGAGCGACGGGGCGGTAGAGCGCGGAGAGCCAGCGGGCCGTCTCCGCCCAGTGCGCGCCGCGCCCCATCAGTCCGTGCAGCAACAGGACTCCGGGCGGTCCGGCGCCGGGGGCCTCCGACCTCGCCCCGACGTCCTGCGGCCCACCGGGCCCGCCCTTCGGTGGATCAGTGAACTCCCAGGCAGCCAGCCGGATTCCGTCCGAGCCGGCCACTTCGATCCTTCGCACCATGCGTCGTGCCACCCCCACTCCTCGCACCGCTCACAGAGCTTATCGAATCTCTATTCGAACAGAACCCATCCTGTGCAACTCCCCTCATAAGAGTGACAACGCTCATGGGTTGCCCCGCCGTGACCAGGGGAGAGACGTACCGAGAGGGGCCGACCCTGAGAGCTCGGGGCTCCGGGTCGCCCCCGGGGGATATGGGGAAGCGAGGGCTCCGGCCGCCCAAGGCACCGGGGCCCTCGCCACGTTGCGAGCCGCACACGCAGGCCGAGCATCCGCTCCCCTTCCGTCCCTGGCGGACGGGCCACCGCCCACGCGCCGTCGCGGTCTCTTCACTGGGTGCAACTCTGGTACTGCGCGGGCGAATTGGGAAGGTCACCGCGCGAGACGATCACCGCGCCCCGCCGCACGCCGCGGCGACCCGGGACCCACGCACCACGAAACGACCGCCCCGCGCACCACGGCGGGGACGCGGCGAGCGCTCAGCGCCTGGCGACGAAGACGTGCGCCGCCACGTCGAAGCCCAACTCGGCCTCCTCGCCACTGCTTCCGACCTGGACGCCGCCCCCGACGCCCGGTGTGACGCTCACCACGGCGCCCGGCTGCACCCCGGCCCTGCGCAGCGTGTACATCACCTGCGCGTCCATCTGGACCGGCTCCCCGATCCTGCGCACGACGACGGTCTTGCCTTCCCCGCCCGAGGAGGAGAGGTCGCTGAGGCTCACCAGGCCGTGGTCGAGGAACGGGTCGACGCCGCGCTCCTCGCCGAGCTCCTCCAGGCCGGGGATCGGGTTTCCGTAAGGCGACTCCGTGGGGTGGCGCAGCAGGTCGAGGACCCGGCGCTCGACCGCCTCGCTCATCACGTGCTCCCAGCGGCACGCCTCTGCGTGGACCTGCTCCCACTCCAGGCCGATGATGTCGACGAGCAGGCACTCGGCGAGGCGGTGCTTCCGCATGACGCGGGTTGCGAGCATGCGGCCCTCGTCGGTGAACTCCAGATGACGGTCGCCTGCGACGGTGACGAGGCCGTCGCGCTCCATGCGGGCCACGGTCTGGCTCACCGTGGGCCCGCTCTGGTCGAGGCGCTCCGCGATCCTGGCACGCATCGGGACCACGCCTTCCTCCTCCAGCTCCAGGATGGTGCGGAGGTACATCTCGGTGGTGTCGATGAGTCCGGACATGCGTAGCCCCTAGTCAGATCGTGCGGTGGCCCTGGCGTCAATTCTGACGCATCCCGCTGACAATCGGCCCCTCCAAGAGGACGCGGTATTGACAGGCGGGGTTGACCGCCCCAACGTGATCGCCGCAGCGGCGCGGGCGGGCGCGAGGAACCGAGCGGCCGGCGAGGGCGGCGGCCCGCCAGGTACGCCGTCGGACGCACGGCCCGCGCCCGGCCCCCGCGGCACCGCGGCCACCGGCCGCGCCCACCCGCCGACCGAGAGGCCACGCCATGAGCGAGCAGTCGCTTGCCGACGAGTTCTTCGACGCCGCCACCACCCTCCTCACCGAGGTGCGCACCACGCAGGCGGAGGCGATATCCGCAGCCGGCCGGCTCCTCGCCGACACCCTCGCCTCCTCGGGCCGCGCCTTCGCCTACGGCGCGGGGCACTCGGCGCTCCCCGCACAGGACGTCGTCTACCGGGCCGGCGGCCTCGCCGTGCTCAACCTGCTCCCCGTGCCCGGCGCCGTCGGCGTCGACGTCCAACCCGCGCACCTCGGCAGCGCCCTGGAACGCGTCGCGGGGCTCGCCGGTACGGTCCTGGAGGCGTCGCCTGCCCGCTCCGGGGACCTGCTGGTGATCGTCTCCCTCTCCGGCCGGAACATCCTCCCCGTCGAGATGGCGTCCCGCGCCCGGGAGCTCGGCCTCACCGTGGTCGGCGTCACCTCGCTCGCGTACGCGGAGGAGACGCAGCCGTCCAACGCCACCGGCACCTTCCTCAAGGACCACTGCGACGTCGTCCTCGACAACCGCATCCCCGTCGGAGACACCACCCTGCGGCACCAGGGCGTCGACGTGCCGTTCGCGCCGGCGTCGACGGTCGTCGCCAGCGCGCTGATGCAGGCGGTCGTCGCGACGGCGGTCGGGCTCCTCGCCGAGCGCGGCATCGAACCGCCGCTGCTGCGCTCCGGCAACGTCGACGGCGGACTCGCCGCCAACGAGCGGGTCTTCGCCGAGAACGCGCAGCGGATCTTCTACCGCTGAGGTCTATCCCGCCGATCGTCCCGACGCGACGGCGGAGGCGACGCGGAAGGCGACGTCCTCCGCGTACTCGGCGTCGGCGCGGTCGAAGGGGGTGCGACCGGCGCCGCGGAGGAAGCTCGCCACCCCGAGGGAGCGGCCGCCCGCGCGCAGGACGACGCAGAGCCCGTGCATCGTGCCCTCGGGCCAGCGGCGCTCGGCCGCCCAGTCGGCCCGCGGTTCGGGGCCCGGCAGGCTCGCGCGGACGGCACCGGTCCGGCGCAGCGCCTGGAGCGCCGGGTGCGCGTTGCCGTAGCCGACGGGGAGGCCGCCCTCCGCGCCCGCCGCGGCGTGCGCGCCCTCGCCCGCCGGCAGCGGCGGCGTGAGGACCGCGCGCAGGAGCGCCGGGGACGGCTCGTCCTCGGGGTGGTGGAGGAGCGGCGAACCCGGGGCGAGGAGGTCGAGGACGGCGTGGTCGGCGAAGCCGGCGAGCGCGAACTCCAGGTGTGTGGTGGCGGCTTCCATCGGGTCGACGCACTCGGCGGCGACACGGGCCGCGCGGTGCGTCTGCTTCTCGCGGAAGCGGAACCTGGCGTTCTCCTGGGCCTGCTGCTTCTCCTCCGTGACGTCGCGGAAGAACCAGGCGGCGCCGAGCGGGGACGGCTCCTCGGCCAACGGCGAGGAGAGGAGCAGGAATCCGCTCTGCCAGCACCGCTGCCGCGACCGCAGCGGCTCGTTCTGCTCCCGCTGCCGGGCGTCGCGCGGGTCGCGGAGGGTCACCCGGATCTCGCCGGGCGCGGGCGGCGGCCCCTCCGCGAGCACCAGCCGGAGCGCGCCCTCCAACTCCTCGACGCCCTGCTCCAGGACGTCGCCGAGCGGGCGGCCCAGCAGGGAGGCGGGCGAGGCGAGACCGAAGTCGGCCACGGCGCGGGCGTTGAGCGCGGTGGGGCGCAGGTCGGCGTCGACGAGGACGACGCCCCAGGGCGCCTCCTCCAACAGGGCCTCGCTCAGGGCGAGGGCGCGTTCGAGGTCGATCTGGGTGTGCACCTCGCTGAAGGCGCAGTAGACGCCCGTCGGGGTGCCGTCCTCACCGCAGACGCCGCAGCTCTGGATGCGTACGAGGACCCGGCCCCCGTCCTTGCGCAACAGCGCGTACTCGTGGACCTGGCGTCCCGGCGTACCCATCGCCGCCAGCAGGCGCTGCTCCACCTCGGGGGCGTCGGCCGCGCGGACCGCCCAGCCGGCGAGCCCCTTCCGGCCCACGGCCTCCTGCCGCGTCCAGCCGAGGATGTGCTCGGCCTCGCGGTTCCAGTGTGTGACCACGCCCTCGGCGTCGAACGCGCAGAGCGCGGCGTCCATGCCGTCGAGCAGAGCGGCGAGGAGCAGGCCGTCCTCACCGGACTCGGCGCCCTGCCATGTGTCGGCCTCGCCGCCCTCGCCCTCGCCCGGAGACGGGGCGTTGTGTGCTCTGGATCGAGCCGCCATCCGGCACCCCCAGCGATCTGGTTGGTCCGGGCCGCCCGGTCGGGGCGGCCGCGGTCGCCGTCCGCCGCCGCCGGGTGCGACGGTCGCGGACACGGATCATTCAACTCCAACGTGACGCACCACACAGTCGATTCCGGGAAATCGTTGCGTCTCCGAAATCACTTGCACCCGCATCAGGCGCCTGGCTACCGTGCACATACACGAGAAAGGAGGTGATCCGGCTGATGATCAGTACCCGGACGCGTGAGGTGGCTGCGGCCTAGGGCCGGCGCCACACTTCGCAGACCCCGGTCTCGGCTCTCCGTACGGGGAGTTCACTGACCGGAATGCGAGGGACGCCGGTCACTCCGGCCAATCTCCAGCAGTCCACCCGGCCCGCGGGCTCGTCGGACTCGTCCGACCGACGCCGCACCGCCGCAAGGCGGTGGGGAGTCGCCCGCGGGCCGTCTGCTGTCCGCCTCCGCGCGGGACGGCTCAGGGGCAGAGGCGCTGCACGCCCCACCCCTCCCCGCTCTCCGCGCGCACGTACCGCAGACGGTCGTGGAGACGGTTCTCGCGACCCTGCCAGAACTCGACCGACTCCGGACGCACCCGGAAGCCGCCCCACTGCGGCGGCGCCGGCACGTCCTCGCCCTCCGGATAGCGTTCGGCCAACTCCGCGTACATTCCGTCCAGTTCGGAGCGCGAGGCGAGGGCGGAGGACTGCTCGCTCGCCCAGGCGCCCAACTGCGAGCCGTGCGGCCTGGTGCGGAAGTAGGCAGCCGTCTCGTCCCTGCCCGTGCGCTCGGCCGTCCCCTCGACGCTGACCTGGCGGGCGATGCCGTGCCAGGGGAAGAGCAACGCGATGTGCGGGTTGGCGGCGAGCTGCGTGCCCTTGCGGGAGCCGTAGTTGGTGTAGAAGACGAAGCCCCGCTCGTCGACGTGTTTCAGGAGGGCCGTGCGGGAGCTCGGACGGCCCTCGGCGTCGGCGGTGGAGACGACCATCGCGTTGGGCTCGTGCAGCCCGCTCTCGGACGCGTCCGCGAACCACCGCTCGAACTGCGCGAACGGGTCGGGCGCGAGGTCCTCCTCGCTCAGACCCTGCGCCCGGTAATGGGCGCGCATCCCGGCAGGGTCGAGGACGCTGTGCGAGGTCTGGTCCGGCGGGGTGGTGGCATGGGGGTCCTCAGCTTGTGACACCCGCACATCTTGCCGCATCCGTCACCGGACGCGCCGGACGGGCCGCCCCCCGGACCTCTTGCGACGGCGCGTCAAAAAGACGCGGTCACGGGGGCGTTGGGGATGCCCCGGGCGTGTGCCGAGCATCACCCTTCCCGGCCGGTGCCGGAGCCGACAGAATCAGCCACCGGAGGGCTAGGCTTCGCCGGACCTCCGCTCCGCTTTTCCCAGGCCCCGACAGGGCAGGAGCACCACGACGGCGAGGACCGCGAGCGACGGCCGCGGAACCGGACCGTCCGACTCGTCCCGCACCTGGCACCTCACCGTCGCGACCGCGTCAGACAGCCGGACCGGGCTCCGTGGAACCCCGCGGCGCCCGCCGTCCAGACCACAAGGGAGCCGCCCGATGTCCGACTTCGTGCCCGGACTTGAAGGAGTCGTCGCGTTCGAGACGGAGATCGCCGAACCCGACAAGGAAGGCGGGGCGCTCCGC
The DNA here is from genome assembly GCF_000381025.1 of Streptomyces sulphureus DSM 40104. Taxonomy (GTDB): domain Bacteria; phylum Actinomycetota; class Actinomycetes; order Streptomycetales; family Streptomycetaceae; genus Streptomyces; species Streptomyces sulphureus. Next base: position 71,335 of record NZ_KB905829.1, on the reverse strand, counting down.
TACCGTGGCGTCGACATCGAGGAGCTGGTGGGGCACGTTCCTTTCGGGAGCGTCTGGGGGCTCCTCGTCGACGGCGGGTTCGCGCCGGGGCTGCCGCCCGCCGAACCCTTCCCCGTTCCGGTGCACTCGGGGGACGTCCGCGTCGACGTGCAGTCGGCGCTCGCGATGCTGGCGCCGGTGTGGGGGTTGCGGCCGCTGCTGGACATCGACGCGGAGCAGGCGCGCGAGGACCTGTCGCGGGCCGCGGTGATGGCGCTGTCGTTCGTCGCGCAGTCGGCGCGCGGACAGGGGGTGCCGATGGTGCCGCAGCGTGAGATCGACAAGGCCGAGACCGTCGTCGAGCGGTTCATGCGGCGCTGGCGGGGCGAGCCGGACCCGAAGCACGTCGCCGCCGTCGACGCGTACTGGACCTCCGCCGCCGAACACGGCATGAACGCCTCGACGTTCACCGCGCGGGTGATCGCGAGCACCGGCGCCGATGTCGCCGCCGCGCTCTCGGGCGCCGTCGGCGCGATGTCGGGACCGCTGCACGGTGGGGCGCCCTCGCGGGTGCTCGGCATGATCGAGGAGATCGAGCGCACCGGCGACGCACGAGCCTACGTCAAGCGGCAGTTGGACCTGGGCGAGCGGCTGATGGGTTTCGGACACCGGGTCTACCGCGCCGAGGACCCGCGGGCGCGCGTGCTGCGCAGGACGGCGCGCGAGCTCGGTGCGCCGCGCTTCGAGGTCGCGGAGGCGCTGGAGCAGGCAGCCCTCGCCGAGCTGCGCGAGCGGCGGCCCGACCGGGTGTTGGAGACCAACGTCGAGTTCTGGGCGGCGATCGTCCTCGACTTCGCCGAGGTACCGGCCGACTTGTTCACCTCGATGTTCACTTGCGCGCGTACGGCCGGCTGGTCGGCGCACATCCTCGAGCAGAAGCGGACGGGGCGGCTGGTCCGGCCCTCGGCACGGTACGTGGGGCCCGGACCGCGGGGGCCGGAGGCGGTCGGCGGGGTCGGGGCGTAGCTGGTTCGGGGTTCGGGGCTCGGAGCTCGGGGCTCGGGGCTCGGGGCTCCGCGTTCGGGGCTCGGGGCTCGGAGCTCGGGGCTCGGGGCTCGGGGCTCGGAGCCCGGGGCTCGGAGCCCGGAGCCCGGAGCGCAAACCTCAGCGCCCCGGAAGCTCGCCCCCGAAAACAGACACCGACCCTGCAGTCCGGCGCCCGAAGCTCGGGGCGCACCCTTCAATTCGACGGAACCGCCCCGGAGTTCGCCCTCAAATCCCAGGGAGCTACCCGCACTCACCGACCACGCCATCCCGCCGACCACGGAGACGGCCCCACTTTCGAAGCCAGGACGGGCACCCCAGCTACCACCATCGCCACCCGCACGTGCAGCATCCTGACCGCACGCCCGACAGCCGACCCCGCCCCAAACGGACCGCACCCCCGAACGCCTCCCGAACGCCCCCCGAACGCCCCCCCGACCGAATCCTTACTCCGACCGCCCCACCCCGCCCCCCAGAGCGCGCTCCACGAGCACCGCCCACTCCCGGACGACGTGTTCACGCCGCGCACGGTCATCGGTGAGCAGGTTCGCCAGCCCGAGCCCGCGGGCCATGTCGAGGAGGCCCTGCACCGTTTCCCGTACGCCGGGCGTGCGCTCGTCGGCGCCGAGGAGCGAGAGCGCCATCCGGTGCGTCTCCCGGCCGATCCTCGCCTCCAACGCCGTCACACGCGGCCCGAGTTGCGGCTCGTTGCTCGCCGCGACCCACAGGTGGAGAGCCGCGCGGAAGAGCGAACCGGTGTAGAGATTGACGATCGTGTCGACGGCGGCCGGCACCGTCTCCGGCATGGGGAGTTCCCGCAGCGCACGGGAGCGCTCTTCCGCGACGAACTCCACGGCGCCGGTGAAGAGGTCCTCCCTCGTCGGAAAGTGGTGCTGCGCCGCGCCGCGCGAGACCCCGGCGTGCTCCGCGACGACGCTCACCGTGCTGCCGGCCCAACCCAGTTCGGCGAGGCAGGTCACGGCCGACTCCAGCAGCCGCTGCCTGGTGGCGCGGCTCCGGTCCTGCTTGGGCTCGGCACCTCGGGCGCTCATCGTTCGGCCCCGGCCAGGAACACCGTGCCGCGGCCGGCCGCGCGGGCGCGCCGACGACGGTCCGGCGCCGTGCCGCGCCGCGTCAGTCCGGCGGGGCCGTGCGCCCGTCGTCGGGCATCGTCGTGGGCTGTGGCGGTTCGCCTGTGGTGGTCGAGGCCCATGCGGGTTCCCGTCGTTCGAGGAATGCGGTGATGCCCTCGCGGGCCTCCGCCGAGGCGAAGAGCCGCGCCGACAACTCGGCGAGGGTACCGGTGTCCTCGTCGAAGCGGCGCAGCACATCGGCCGTGACCAGCCGTTTCGACTCGGCGAGCCCCTGCGGACCGCCGCGCCGCAGCCCGTCGAGTACGGGCCCGAGCGCCGCGTCCGGCTCTTCGGCGGCGAGCGTCACGAGGCCGATGCGCGCCGCCTCCTCCGCGCCGAAGCGCTCTCCTGTGAGGAAGTAGCGGGCTGCCGCGCGGGGTTGGAGCTTGGGAAGGACGGTCATGGAGATGACGGCGGGCGCGACGCCGATGCGCGCCTCCGTGAAGGCGAAGGTCGAGGCGGGGCCCGCCACCGCGATGTCGCACGCCCCCAACAGCCCGGTCCCGCCGGCCCGCACGTGCCCGTCGACGTTGGCGACCACGGGCTTGGGGCAGGCGACGAGGTAGCGGAGCAGCTCGGCGAGGCCGCGGGGTCCCGCCGTCGGATCGTCGGCGGCTTCCGTGAGGTCGGCTCCGGCGCAGAACGTGCTACCGGTGTGCGTCAGCACCACGGCGCGTACACCGGGGTCGCGCTCAGCGGTGGCGAGCGCCTCGTAGAGCTCGCCGACGAGCTGCGTCGAGAGGGCGTTGCGGTTGTGCGGTGAGTCGAGGGTGAGGGTGGCGACGCCGTCGCCGACGGCCAGGTGTACGAGCTCCACAGCTCCTCCGCTCCGGTGCGTGGCGGACGGGTCGGCGGCCGGGCCGCCCTCCGCGCGGGCAAGTTGCCGCGATTCAGTACGACTTGGGCAGTCCGAGCGTCTGATGGGACACGTAGTTCAGGATCATCTCCCGGCTCACCGGCGCGATCCGCGCCACCCGGGCCGCCGTGATCAGCGCGCCGATGCCGTACTCGCGGGTGAGGCCGTTGCCGCCGAGGGTGTGCACCGCCTGGTCGACGGCGTGGACGGACGCCTCGCCCGCGGCGTACTTGGCCATGTTCGCCGCCTCCCCGGCGCCGACGTCGTCCCCCGCGTCGTAGAGGAGAGCGGCCTTGCGCATCATCAACTTGGCCTGTTCGAGTTCGATATGGGCCTGCGCGAGCGGGTGCGCGATCGCCTGGTGCGCACCGATCGGCGTCTTCCACACCTGCCGTTCCCGGGCGTACTCCAGGGCCCTGCCCAGCGCGTACCTGCCCATGCCGATGGCGAACGCCGCCGTCATGATGCGCTCCGGGTTGAGCCCTGCGAAGAGCTGGAGGAGTCCGGCGTCCTCGTCCCCGACGAGCGCCTCCGGCGGCAACTCCACGCCATCGAGGACAAGTTCGAACTGCTTCTCGGCCGCGTTGACCTCCATGTCGATCTGGCTCCGCGTGAACCCGGGGGTGTCGCGCGGGACGATGAACAGGCACGGCTTCAGCTTCCCCGTGCGGGAGTCCTCCGTGCGGCCGACGATGAGCGTGGCGTCGGCGATGTCGACGCCCGAGATGAAGACCTTGCGCCCGTCGAGCACCCACCCGCCGTCTTGCCTGCGGCGGGCGGTCGTGGTGATGCGGTGCGAGTTGGAGCCCGCGTCGGGCTCGGTGATGCCGAAGGCCATCTTGCGGCTGCCGTCGCAGAGTCCCGGTATCCAGGCCCGCTTCTGCTCCTCGGTGCCGAACCTGGCGAGCACCGTCCCGCAGATGGCGGGAGAGACGACCATCATCAGCAGGGGGCAGCCGGCGGCACCCAACTCCTCCAGCACCAGGGAGAGTTCCACCATGCCGGCGCCCCCGCCCCCGTACTCCTCGGGCAGGTTGACACCCAGGTATCCGAGCTTCCCCGCCTCGCGCCACAACTCGTCGACGCTGCGCCCGTCTTCGACGGCCGAGGTGAGGTACCCCCACCCGTAGCGCCCGCCGAGTGCCGCGACCGAGGCGCGCAGCGCGCGCTGTTCCTCCGTGTCCAGCAGATCAGTTGGGCTCATGGTTCGCCTCCGGTCCTCTCGTGGGACGGGGCCCCGACGTGGCGCCCCGCTCGTGCTCCCGACTCACTTGCGCGCGTCGCGGCGGCCGTCACTCGTCGACGACCGCCAGCACCGCGCCCATCTCGACCTGCCGTCCGGGCTCGACGTCGAGCACCGTCAGCACCCCGGACACGGGCGCGGCCACCTCGTGCTCCATCTTCATCGCCTCCAACCAGAGCAGCGGCTGCCCGGCGGCCACCCGGTCGCCGACGACGAGGCCGTCCGCGACCCGCACCACCGTCCCCGGCATCGGCGCCACGAGCGAGCCGGGACGACGCTCCGGCTCCGGCTCGGGAAGCCGGGGCAGCGCGGTGAAAGCGTACGAGCCGGCCGCGGAGTCGACATGAATCCGCTCCCCGTAGCGCGCGACGGCGAACTCCCGGCGTACACCGTCGAGTTCGAGGCAGACGCCGTCCGGTGCCGCCGACAGGAGGCGTACCGCCGGATGGGCGTCGGCGAGGAGACCCTGCCGCGTGAGCCGGTAGCGCACCTCGACCTCTTCCGGCTCCTCACCCGCTGGCTCCGCGCGGTAGGTCTTCACCTGCGGTTGGGAGGGCACGTTGCGCCAGCCGCCGATCCGTACCGCGGGCGGGCGCCCGGGCCCCTCGGGCGCGCCGGTGCGCGCGGCCGCGTCGGCGAGTGCGGCTGCGAGGGCTGCGGTGCGCCGGTCCTCTCGGGCACCCACCAACTCCTCGGTGAGGGAGGCGAGATGGCGCTCGTAGAAGCCGGTGTCGAAGGCGCCCGAGGTGAACTCCGGGTGGCGCAGGGAGCGTACGAGCAGCTCGCGGTTGGTCGCGGGGCCGTGGATGCGCGCCCGTGCCAGGGCGTCGGCGAGGAGGCGCACGGCGTCACGGCGCTCGGGTGCCCAGGCGATCACCTTGGCGAGCATCGGATCGTAGGCGGTGCCGATCTCGCTGCCCGCGGTGACGCCGGTGTCGAGCCGCAGGCCCGAGTGTTCCCCGACTCTCCACGGCAGCACGGGAGTTGAGGCGTCGGGATGCCGGTGGCCGCCCGTGCCCTCGGTGGCGTCCGGGACGTTGAGGTGGAGAACCTCGCCGGTCTGCGGCTGCCAGCCGCGCGCCGGATCCTCCGCATAGAGCCTCGCCTCGACGGCGTGCCCCTGTGCCGGGGGCGGCCCGGCGGCGTCGAGGCTCCGTCCCTCGGCGATCCTGACCTGCTCCGCCACGAGATCCACGCGGTGCACGCACTCGGTGACGGGGTGCTCCACCTGAAGCCTGGTGTTCATCTCCAGGAAGTACGGGCCGCCGTCTCCGGTGGGGACGAGGAACTCCACCGTCCCTGCGGACCGGTAGCCGACGGCGCGCGCTGCTTCCTCGGCCGCCCGGTGCAGCGCTTCCGTGCGCTCCTCGTCGAGTCCGGGCGCCGGCGCCTCCTCGACGACCTTCTGGTGCCTGCGCTGTAGCGAGCAGTCTCGGGTGCCCAGCACCCACACGGTGCCCTCCCCGTCCGCGAGGACCTGCACTTCGACGTGGCGCGCCCGCTCCAGGTACGGCTCGACGAAGACCTCGCCGTCCCCGAAGGCGCCGGCAGCCTCCGACTGCGCGGCAGCGATCTCGTCCGGCAGATCCGCGAGCCGGCGCACCACGCGCATACCGCGTCCGCCCCCGCCCGCCGACGCCTTCACCAGCAACGGCAGCCTCCCGGCGTCGGCCTCACCCGCGGGCACGGGCTCAAGCAGTGGTACGCCGGCGGCGCGCATCAGCTCCTTGGCGCGGGTCTTGAAAGCCATCGCCTCGATCGCCTCCGGCGGCGGACCGATCCAGACCAGCCCTGCCTCGATCACCGCGCGAGCGAAATCCGCGTTCTCGGAGAGGAATCCGTAACCGGGATGCACCGCGTCGGCGCCTGCGTCGAGGGCCGCCTTCACCAACAGGTCGCGGCGCAGGTACGTGTCGGCCGGGGCCGTGCCCGGGAGGCGCACGGCGGCGTCGGCGCCGCGTACGTGGAGGGCCTCGGCGTCCGCGTCGGAGTGCACGGCGACGGTGGCGAGCCCCAGCTCCCGGCAGGTGCGGAAGACCCTGCGGGCGATCTCCCCGCGGTTTGCCACGAGTACGGAAGTGATCATCGAACTCACGCCTCACATCCGGAAGATGCCGAAACCGCCGCGTGCACCCTGCACGGGGGCGGTGTGGATGGCGGACAGGCACAGGCCGAGGACGGTGCGGGTGTCGCGCGGGTCGATCACGCCGTCGTCGTAGAGCCGACCGGAGAGGAACATCGGCAGCGACTCGCTCTCCACCTGCTCCTCCACCATCGCCCGCAGCCCGGCGTCCGCCTCCTCGTCGAAGGGCCGCCCCTTGGCCGCCGCCGACTGCCGCATCACGCGGGAGAGGACACCCGCGAGCTGCTGCGGCCCCATCACGGCCGACTTGGCGCTCGGCCAGGCGAAGAGGAACCGAGGGTTGTACGCCCTGCCGCACATCCCGTAGTGCCCGGCCCCGTAACTCGCGCCGACCAGGACCGACAGGTGGGGGACCTTCGAGTTGGAGACGGCGTTGATCATCATCGACCCGTGCTTGACGATGCCGCCCTGCTCGTACTCCGTCCCCACCATGTAGCCCGTGGTGTTGTGCAGGAAGAGCAGCGGAACGTCCCGCTGGTTGGCGAGTTGGATGAACTGGGCCGCCTTCTGTGCCTCCTCGCTGAAGAGCACGCCCTGCGCGTTGGCGAGGATGCCGAGCGGGTAACCGTGCAGCTTCGCCCACCCGGTGACCAGACTCGGTCCGTAACGCGGCTTGAACTCGTCGAACTCCGAGGCGTCGACGAGGCGGGCGATCACCTCGCGCGGGTCGAAAGGCACCTTGAGGTCCTCGGGCACCACGCCGAGGAGGTCCTCCTCCGGGTACAGCGGATCCCGTACGACCGCGCCGACGCGCGGCCCCTCGTCCGCCTTCCGCCAGTTGAGGCGGGCGATCACACGGCGCGCGGTGCGCAGCGCGTCCTCCTCGTCGAGCGCCAGGTAGTCGGCGAGGCCCGAGGTCGTGGCGTGCATCTCGGCGCCGCCCAGCTCCTCCTCGTCGGCGTCCTCGCCCGTCGCCTCCTTCACCAGCGGAGGACCGCCCAGGAAGACCTTGGAGCGCTCCTTGACCATGATGACGTGGTCCGACATGCCGGGGATGTAGGCGCCGCCCGCCGTCGAGTTGCCGAAGACGACCGCGACCGTCGGGATGCCCGCCTCCGAGAGCCGCGTGATATCGCGGAACAGGGCGCCCCCGGGTATGAACACCTCTTTCTGGCTCGGCAGGTCGGCCCCGCCCGACTCCACGAGCGAGATGCACGGAAGCCGGTTCTCGTAGGCGATCTCGTTGGCACGGAGCGCCTTCCGCAGCGTCCACGGGTTGCTGGCGCCGCCCCTGACCGTCGGGTCGTTCGCGGTGACGAGGCATTCCACGCCTGCGACCACTCCGATCCCGGCGACGAGGGAGCCGCCGACGGTGTAGTCGCTGCCCCAGCCGGCGAGGGGCGACAGTTCGAGGAAAGGGGTGTCCGGGTCGAGCAGCAGCTCCACGCGCTCCCGAGCCGGCAACTTGCCCCGGCCCCGGTGACGTTCGACGTACTTCTCGCCTCCGCCGGCGAGCGCCTTGGCGTGCTCGGTCTCCAACTCGGTGAGGCGGTCGAGCATCGCGGCGCGTCGGCCGGCGAACTCCTCGCTCGACGGGTCGAGTCGGGTGTGCAGCGCGCTCATGTCTCCACCTTCGGGAGGGGGTTGCGGACGTGGTACGGGTGCGGAGCCGTCGTCCTGCGACCGTGCGCCGGTGCGGGGACGCGGGTCACCGGCCACCGCGCAACTCGACTGTGTCCAGGAGGAATTCGGGGACGGCGAGTCGGCGCCCTCGCAGCCACTCCCCCAGGGCCTTGCCCTGCGGATCGAAGCGGGACTGCGAGGCGACGCCCTCGCCGAGGATGCCCTCGACGACGAAGTTCAGCGCGCGCAGGTTCGGCAGGACGTGCCGCGTCACGTCCAACCCCGCCGTCTCCGGCAGGAGTTGCCGGAACCGCTCCACGGTGAGCTCGTGGGCCATCCACCGCCAGACGTACTGGCTGCCGTTCCGCGCCCACAGCCCCACGTTCGCGCTCCCGCCCTTGTCCCCGCTGCGTGCGCCGACGAGCCTCCCCAACGGAGCCTCGCGCAGGGGCACGTCCGGTGCGAGCGGAGCGGGCGGAGGCGGCTCCGGGAGTGGTTCCGTTCCGCCGGTGTGCGAGAGGGGCGCCACTGGCTGCCGTGCGCCTCCGGGCAGTACGGCGATGTGTTCGACGCCGTCCGCGGGCGTCCAGGCCGTCTCGAAGACTGCGTAGGGCGCGCCCTTTCCCGGCGGCGCCGTGACGTGGAAGCCCGGGATGCTTGCAAGCGCCAGCTCGATCGCCGCGCCGCTGACCGCTCGGCCGACCGTCTCGGCGTCCGGGTCGCGCACGACCATACGCAGGGTCGCGCTCGCCTCCTCCTGCACCGGCGCCTCGGCACTCCGGGCACGGGCGAGCGACCAACTCACCTGCGCCGGCGGGTTGTCGACGAGCACCGCTTCCATCTGGGAGCGGACGAGCGCGGCCTTCTCCTCGACGTCGAGGCCGGTGAGGACGAAGACGACCTCGTTCCGGTACCCGCCGAGTTTCGTCAACCCCACCTTGAGTGCGCGCGGGGGCGGTTCGCCTCGTACCTGCGAGACGCGGACCCGGTCGGGGCCCTCCTCCTCCAGGCGCACCGTGTCGAGGCGCGCGGTGACGTCGGGGCCGAAGTAGCGGGCGCCCGCCGTCTCGTAGAGCAGTTGCGCCGTCACCGTTCCCCGGGTGACGGCGCCGCCTGTGTCCGGGTGCTTGGTGAGGACGGCCGAGCCGTCCGCGTGGATCTCCGCGACGGGGAAACCGGGGCGGCGTACATCGACGCCCCGCCCTCTGACCAACTCGTCGGCGAAGAAAGCGTAGTTGCCGCCCGTGACCTGGGGCCCGCACTCGAGGAGGTGTCCGGCCACCACTGCACCGGCGAGGGCGTCGGCGTAGCGGGCGAACTCCTGGGGCGGGTCGTCGGTTCCGGACGGGGGCTCGTACCAGCCGAAGTGCGCCGCGGCCGCACCCGTGACGAGCGCGGCGTCCGTCACCCGCCCGGTCACCACGACGTCCGCGCCGGCGCGCAGGCACTCCGCGATGCCGGCTCCGCCGAGGTAGGCGTTGGCGGTGAGCACGCCCTCCCCCCAGCCTCGTGCGGAGAGGTCGTCACCCTCGACGTAGGCGACTCTCGCCGGGACGCCGAGCCGTTCGCTCAACTCCTCGAGGCGTTCGGCGAGTCCGCGCGGGTTGAGGCCGCCCGCGTTGGCAACCAACCGGACTCCGCGCTCGTGTGCGAGGCCGAGCCCGGTCTCCATCTGGCGGAGGAACGTCTTGGCATAGCCGCGCTGCGGGTCCTTCAGGCGGTCCTTCCCGAGGATCAGCATCGTCAACTCGGCCAGGTAGTCGCCCGTGAGGACGTCGAGGGGGCCCTGGGTGAGCATCTCCTCCACCGCCTCGAAGCGATCGCCGTAGAAGCCGGAGGCGTTGCCGATACGCAGTACGTCACCCGCCGTCATACTCACCCTTCCCGTGAGGTGGGGCTGTTGGCGTTCGAGAGTGACAGGGTGGGGGGAAACAAGCAAGCGTGCTTGCATGAGGTGTTGGTCAGCGTCGGGGTGTGGTGCTGTTCGGGGTGTGTGCTGGCGGGCCGAGGATCGGGGCATGGCCTGGGTGCTTGCGGCTCGGAGCTCGGTGCGCGGCCTCAAGGCGGCCGTAGCCGCCGCACCCGCAGCCCTGCTCCTCGGTGCGGCCGCCCCGGCCCTCGCCTGAGCGCACCGACCTCGTCGAGCCGAGCCCCGCCGGGACGCCGCTGACGCTCAGTGGATACGTCTTCGGCGTCGGTTGCGAACCCCTCGGCAACGTCCTGCTCGACTTCTGGCAGGCGGACGCGGGCGGCGATTAGGACAACGTCGGCTACGGCCTCCGCGGCCACCAATACACCGCGGAGAACGGCGCGTTCGAGCTGACCACACGCGCCCCCGGCCTCTACTACCCCGGACGCACCCGCCACCTCCACGCCAAGGTGCAGACACCCGGCGAGCAGGCCCTCACCACCCAGCTCTCCTTCCCCGGCGACCCCCGCAACGAGACCCACGCGCTCTACGACCCCGCCCTGCTCATGAGCGTCCGGCAGGACGAGCAGGGACGGGTCGCCGCCTTCGACTTCGTCCTCGCCGTCTCCGGAGCCTGACGGCCGTCGGGCGCCCCGGCGGAAGCCGTGGGCGCCCCGCGCCTACCGTTCGGCGTCGTCGAGCCCTTCCGCCAGCACCTCGGCGAGGTGCCGGCTGCGGACGCCGCCGAGCTGCTCCAACTGCGTTCTGCACGAGAACCCGTCGGCGATCAACTCGACGTCGTCCGGGGCGTTGCGAACCGCCGGCAGCAACTGGTCCTCGGCACACGAGGCGGAAACATCGAAGTGCCCTTTCTCGAAGCCGAAGTTGCCGGCGAGCCCGCAGCATCCGGAGCTCAACTCGCCCTTCATGCCCGCCTTTTCACGCAGCCGCCGGTCCGGAGCGCTGCCCAGCACCGCGTGCTGGTGGCAGTGGTTCTGTCCCGCGACGGGGCGCCCCACGTACGGGGGCTCCCAGTCGGGTGCGTACTGCTCCAGAGTCTCCGCGAAGGTGTGCACCGCCTGTGCGAGGCGTGCTGCCCTCGGGTCGTCGTCGAGCAGTTCGGGGACATCGGTCCGGAGCGCCGCGGCGCAGGACGGCTCCAGAACGGTGATCGGCAGCCCCGCGTCGAGCGCGGGCGCGACCCGGTCCAACGTGCGGCGCATCACCTTGCGGGCGCGGTCCAGTTGGCCCGTGGAGACGTAGGTGAGCCCGCAGCACACCCGCCGCGGCGGTACGGCCACCCGCAACCCGGCGCTGTTCAGCACCCGCACTGCCGACGAACCGGCCCCGGGCGCCAAGTAGTTGGTGAAGGTGTCGGGCCACAGCACCACTTGGCGCCCATCGGGTTGACGCGAACGGTCCTGCCTCCGCCACCACCGCGTGAACGGTGTCTTCGGCAGCTCGGGGATGTCGCGCTCCGGCGCGATCCCGCCCATGCGCTTCGCCAGCGCCGCCAACGGACCCACCGATGCCGCCGAGTTGAGCAGCGGCACCGTACGGCTCGCGGCCGCGAGCGACAGCCACTCGGGCAGCCTCCCCATCGAATGGTGCGCCATCGGGCGCCGCCGGCCCTCGTAGTAGTGGTGGGTGAACTCGGCTTTGTAGGTGGCCATATCGACGCCGACGGGGCAGTCCGAGCGGCAGCCCTTGCACGAGAGGCAGAGGTCGAGCGCCTCGTGCACCTCCTCCGAGCGCCAACCGTCGGTCACGACCTCGCCCGCGAGCATCTCGTGGAGGAGGCGCGCGCGGCCGCGTGTCGAGTGCCGCTCCTCGCCCGTCGCACGGAACGACGGGCACATCACCGCTGCTCCCGCAGCGGTGTCCCGGCACTTCGCCACCCCGACGCACCTGCGTACCGCGGCGCCGAAGTCCCCGCCGTCCTCCGGGTATCCGAACTCCACGTCGACGGGTGTACGCGGCAGCGGCGCGAACCGCAGGTTCTCGTCGATCCGCGCCGGCCGCACCAGCATCCCCGGGTTGAGACCGCCGTCGGGGTCCCACAGGTCCTTGAACCGTCCGAAAGCACCGACGAGTCGCTCCCCGTACATGCGCGGCAGCAGCTCGGCGCGCGCCTGCCCGTCCCCGTGCTCGCCGGAGAGCGAACCCCCGTGCGCCACCACGAGGTCGGCGAGGTCCGAGGAGAACTCCCGGAACCGGCCCACGCCTTCGGGGCTGAGCAGGTCGAAATCGATCCGGACGTGGATGCAGCCGTCCCCGAAATGCCCGTACGGCAGGCCCCGCAGACCGTACGCACTCAGCAGTCCCCTGAACTCCTTGAGGTAGGAGCCGAGTTGCGCCGGCGGAACGGCGCAGTCCTCCCAACCGGGCCATGCCTCGCCGCCGTCGGGCAGCCGCGTGGCCGTACCGGAAGCGTCTTCCCGCACCCGCCACAACGCCCGTTGGTCCACGGGACCGACGACGACCCTGTGGCCCGTCGTCGCCGTCCGCATCGCGCGGCAGACCTCCTCGGCGCGTGCTTCCGCCTCCTGCTCGCAGCCCCCGCCGACCTCGACGAACAGCCAGGCGCCGCCCCGGGGCAGTGCGGCACGCGCCGCGTCGCCCACGAGGTCGGCGGCCATCCCCTCCACCGTCAGCGGCCCGTACGGGAGGACACCCGCCGCCGCCTCCGCCGCGGCGCTCTCGTCCGGGTAGCCGAGTACGGCGAGCGCCCGCGCCGCCGGCGCCTCCACGAGGCCGACCTCGGCGCGCGTCAGGACGCCCAGCGTCCCCTCGCTGCCCGTAAACGCGCGGGCCCAGTCCTCTCCCTTCTCCGGGAGCAGTTCGTCGAGCGCGTACCCCGAGATGCGGCGCGGCAGGTCGGGGTACCCCGTCCTGAGGAGCGCCAACTCGCTCTGTACGAGGCGCGACACCTGCTCCCGCAGCGCCGTCGGCACGCCTGCGCCGCCGCGTGCCAGGAGCGCGCGCTCGCCTCCGTAGGTGAGCACCTCCAGCTCGCGGACGTTGTCGGCCGTGGTACCCCAGGCCACCGAGTGGGAGCCGCAGGAGTTGTTGCCGATCATTCCGCCGAGCGTGCAACGGCTGTGCGTGGACGGATCGGGCCCGAACGTCAGGCCGTGTTCACCCGCCGCCCTGCGCAGCACGTCGAGGACGACGCCCGGCTGGACGACGGCCGTCCCCGCCTCCGGGTCGAGCTCCTCCACGGCGTTCATGTGCCGCGTGAAATCCAGCACCACGCCGACGCCCGTGGCCTGGCCGGCGATCGACGTCCCCGAGCCCCGCGCGAGAACCGGCACCCCGCGCTCCCGGCAGACGCCCAGCACCGCGGCGACGTCCTCCGCGTCCCTGGGCGCCACCACGCCCTCGGGCACACGGCGGTAGTTGGAGGCGTCCATGGTGACCAGTGCCCGCGCAGCAGAACCGAACGACACCTCGCCGCGCACCTGCGCGCGGAGGGCGCGCTCCAACTCTGCGTCCTCCGCGCTTTTTTCGCCTGCACGCCCGCGCACGGCGCCTCCCTGCCGCGCTCCCGTGCGCCCTTGCCCTGCCACGCCACCGCCGTCTTCCGTCCCGGCAGCACCGTCCACCCGTCCCTGCCCCTGTGCCTCGTTCATACCTACAGGCTGCACGTTCCCCGCGTCGCCGATGCACGGAAATTGCTTTCAACGGCACGGACGCCCTCGACCGGCCCGGTACGGACCCCGGCTCAGCTCTGGTGGCCGGACACACCTATTGGTCCGTGCCGCTTGCCTCCCCGACGACCGCCAACCGACGTCCGCTGGCCATGCACTACGCCGACGAGCACACCCGGCGCGAGCCCCGAGCCCCGAGCCCCGAGCCCCGAGCCCCGAGCCCCGAGCCCCGAGCCCCGAGCCCCGAGCCCCGAGCCCCGAGCCCCGAGCCCCGACAAGGCGTACCGCTCCGGCCCGTCGCGACCAAGACCACGCCCGCCCCAGCCGGCCCCTCAGCGTTGGGGCGCCCTGCGTTCCTCGCCGACGAGACGCACCTCGTAATGGACAGGCTTGTCGAACATGAGGGCGTACCCCAGCGGGACCCCGAGCCCGTGCACCAAGGGGTGCTGCTTCGCGAGGACGCCCGCCGCGTGGCGGGCCTCGTCCCCGTGGAGCCGCCGGACCTTCGCCATCATCGGCGCGCCCGTCGGCGCACCGCCCAGCGATGCCGGTGTGATCTCCGCCTCGGGGAACCGCTCCATACGTACGTTCTTCCGCGCTCTGGCATGGGTGCGGACGTACGCGCGGTCGCCCTCGACCGCGAGCGCGCAGCGCCCGGCGACCGGGGTACCTTCCGGTTCGTACGTCGTCAGCCGCACCCGCTTCTCTCGGGCGAAGAGCTGTAGCCCGGTCGTCGGTGTGGTCATGCCCGCCGGGGTACCCGAGTACGTTTCCGGAAAAACGGTTTGAGCCGCTCGCGGAAGCCGCCCCGCCCGACCGGACCACCAGGTTCCCCCTCTCACCGCGCTGGCCTGGGGCGACGTGACGGCAACGCGCGAGGCGGCGGAGGCGGAATCCGATCTTCCGCACGTCGCCGCGTCCCAGTCGGGATCTCGGGAGTTGAAACGCCCGCTTCCCGATCGCGCCGGAGGGACTACCCTCGCTCTGTGGCTGATCTCCAGATTCCCGCAGACATCAAGCCCGCCGACGGTCGCTTCGGCTCGGGCCCGTCCAAGGTACGCACGGAGGCACTCAGTGCGCTGGCCGCGACCGGCAGCTCGCTCCTCGGTACCTCACACCGCCAGGCACCGGTCAAGGACCTCGTCGGCAAGGTGCGCCAGGGGGTGAGCGACCTCTTCCAACTCCCCGACGGATACGAGGTCGTCCTGGGCAACGGCGGCTCCACCGCCTTCTGGGACATCGCGACGCACGGCCTGATCGACTCCAGGTCCCAGCACCTCTCCTTCGGTGAGTTCTCCTCCAAGTTCGCCAAGGCCGCGAAACTGGCGCCATGGCTCGGAGAGCCCTCGGTGATCACCGGCGAGCCCGGCACCCACCCCCTCCCGGAGGCCGAGGCCGGCGTCGACGCCTACGCGCTGACTCACAACGAGACGTCGACCGGCGTCGCCATGCCGCTGAACCGCGTGGCCGGAGCGGACGAGGGTGCCCTCGTCCTCGTCGACGCCACCTCGGGCGCCGGCGGCCTCCCCGTGCACATCGCCGAGACCGACGTCTACTACTTCGCGCCGCAGAAGTCCTTCGCCGCCGACGGCGGCCTCTGGATCGCCGTCTTCTCACCGGCCGCGCTCGAACGCGCCGAGCGGATCGCTGCCTCGGACCGGCACATCCCCGCGTTCTTCGACCTGAAGACCGCCATCGACAACTCCCGCAAGAACCAGACGTACAACACCCCCGCCCTCTCCACGCTCTTCCTCCTCAACGACCAGCTCGAGTGGCTCAACGGCCGCGGCGGCCTGGACTGGGCGGTGCGCCGCACCGCCGACTCCGCCCGGAGGCTCTACGGCTGGGCCGAGGACGCGAAGTACACGACGCCTTTCGTCTCCGACCCCGCGCAGCGCTCCCAGGTGGTCGGCACGATCGACCTCGACGACGACATCGACGCGGCCGCCGTCGCCAAGACGCTCCGCGCCAACGGGATCGTCGACACCGACCCCTACCGGAAGCTCGGCCGCAACCAGCTCCGCGTCGCGATGTTCCCCGCCGTCGAGCCTGACGACGTCGAAGCGCTCACCGCGTGCGTCGACTACGTCGTGGAGAACATCTGAGCACAGGATCGGTGCCGTCGGGCACGGTCCGCCGCCGCGGCCCCCTCCACCCGTGGGTGGAGGGGGCCGCGTGCACGTCACGCACGGTCGGACGCGGACCGCCCGTGTTCAGTCGCGGCGCCTGAAGAGCCGCCGCAGGCCCAGCCATGCCAACACGGCGGCGACGAAGACACCGGCTCCGACCACGGTCTTGTCGCCGCCCTCCTCGTCCTCTCCGTCGGACGTGCTGCCGTCGCCCGCGCCCCCTTCGGAAGGCTTGCCCGACTCCTTCTCCTTCGCGGCGCTCTCCGGCAGCAACTTCCCGTCGAGCTCGACGGGTTCGACGGAGCTGTTCTCGCCCTCGCTGCCGAGCAGCAGGGTCCGTCCGTCGAGCGTGAACGTCACCGACTCGCCCTGACGCTGGATCGGCACCGGCACACTGCCGAGAAGCTCCGCTTTGCCTCCGCGCCATGCGTACATCTCGCCCGTGAAGTAGCCGCGCAGTACCAGCCGGGTGCCGTCGGGCGAGAAGGCGCCGTCCGTCGCCCACAGATCGATGTCCTTGACGCGCTCGAAGGTGTTGACGCCCTGCGGGGAGAGCTCTTCCGGGCCCGCGTAGAGACCGCCCTTGCCCGCGTTGCTCTTGCTCGCGATGTAGACGCGGCCGGTCTTCGGGTGGACCATCATCGACTCGGCGTCGCGCGGCCCGTCGTCGTAGCGGACCGTGTAACGGGTCGGGGTGAGCGTGGTGTCGCCGAGTTCCTTCGGCTCGCTGAAGCGGTAGATCCATACCTCGGGCCAAGTGCCGTCGCGGTTGTCGCCGATGTCGCCGACGTAGACGTTGCCGTCGGTGCCGACGGAGATCGCCTCGACGTCGCGCATCTCCACGCCTTGGAGCGTCACCGTCGCCACGGTTTTGCCGGTGCGGCCGTCGACGGCATAGACGAGCGGGGAGTGCGCCGAGTCGTTGTGCGTCCAGTAGACGCCCTTGTGTGCCCGGCTGGCGGCCAGCCCGCTCGACTCGGTGATCCGCGGGTCCTTGATCGTGAAGCCGTCGACGCCGTCGGCCACCGCCGCCGAAGGCACGGCGACGACCACGGCACAGGCGACCCCCGCTGCACGCACAACCACAGACATGAGCCAAGTCTCCAACATCCACGGAGATTTGTGCGCCGCGGGCCGTCGCACGGCGACTGCCCGACGCCCGCGAGGGCCCCACACTCCCGCGCGCACGCCGGCTCGGAGACGATGTACCGATGCGCGTTCTCTTCGTGGGCGACTCCATGACCCTCGGGTCCGCGGGCGACTTCACCTGGCGCTACCGGATGTGGCAGCACCTCGTACGCACCTGTGAAACACCGTTCCGCATCGTCGGTCCGCGCACCGCGCTCCACGAGGGCTCGCACGCCTACGCGGCCGACGACTTCCCCGAGGAAGCGCGGCGGCACCTCGCCGGCTGGGGGCTCGGCTGGCTCCACCATGCGCCCGAGGTCGCGGACGCCGTGGCCGCGCACCGCGCCGACACCCTGCTGGTTTCGCTCGGGCTCATCGACCTCGGGTTCTACACGGACCCCGTACAGACCGAGGCCAACGTGCGCCGCTTCCTTCTCGCCGCGCGCACCGCCAACCCGGGGCTACGGGTCGCCGTACTGCCCGTGCTCCGCAACATCCGCGCGGAGCACGACCCCGGATTCGCCGAGAGCTGCGCGCACTTCGGCGTGCTCCTGGAGAAGGCCGTCGCGGACCTCTCGGCTACCGACGCTCCCCTTCTCCTCGCTTCGGCCCCGTCCGACTGGAACGTCGCGCGGGACACCTACGACGGCACGCACCCGTCGGCCGAGGGCGAGCACCGCATCGCCGCCTCCTTCGCCGACGCGCTCCACCAGGCCTGGGGCATCGGGGAGGCGTACCGAAGGCTCGACACCGAGTGACCCCGGGGCTCGGGGCTCGGGGCTCGGGGCTCGGGGCTCGGGGCTCGGGGCTCGG
>NZ_KB905829.1:0-53645 GCF_000381025.1 Streptomyces sulphureus DSM 40104 | reverse complement strand
CGGGGCTCGGGGCTCGGGGCTCGGGGCTCGGGGCTCGGGGCTCGGGGCTCGGCAGCGAGGATTGCCCCCCGAAGCTCGGAGCGTAACCTTCGATCCCCACCCACGCCCCGAAGCTCAACCTCACTTTCTCAGGCCGCAGTTCCCCCCGCCCGCCTTCCCTAGTCCGCCACTCCCCAAAGCCTTGTCCACCGCTTGCTTCGAGCCCCCTCCAGCCGCTTGGCTACGGTCATGGAGTACACGCAGCTCGGACGTACCGGACTCAAGGTGAGCCGACTCGTGCTCGGCACGATGAACTTCGGCCCCCAGACCGACGAGCCCGAAAGCCACGCGATCATGGACGCCGCCCACGCAGCAGGCGTCAACTTCTTCGACACCGCGAACGTGTACGGCTGGGGCCCCAACAAGGGCCGCACCGAGGAGATCATCGGCAACTGGTTCGCCAAGGGCGGCAGCCGACGCGAGAAGACGGTCCTCGCCACGAAGGTCTTCGGCAACATGGGGACGGACGGCGAGGATTGGCCCAACCAGTCCCGCCTCTCCGCCCTCAACATCCGCCAGGCGGTCGACGCCAGCCTCCGCCGCCTGCAGACGGACCACATCGACCTCTACCAGTTCCACCACGTCGACCGGACCACCCCGTGGGAAGAGGTCTGGCAGGCGATCGACGTCCTCGTCCAGCAGGGCAAGATCCTCTACGCCGGCTCCTCCAACCACGCCGGCTGGCACATCGCCCAGGCCAACGAGAAGGCCGCCGCCCGCGGCATGTACGGCCTGGTCAGCGAACAGTGCCTCTACAACCTCGCCGAGCGCAGGGCGGAGATGGAGGTGATCCCCGCAGCGCAGGAGTACGGCCTCGGCGTCATCCCCTGGTCGCCGCTGCACGGCGGCCTGCTCGGCGGCGCGATCCGCAGGGAGCACGAGGGCGGCTCGTCGCGTTCGAGTTCGGGCCGCTCCGCTGACGCCCTGGCGAACTCGAAGGTGCGCGCCAAAGTCCAGGCATACGAGGACCTGTTGGACAAGGCCGGTCTGGAACCGGGCGAGACGGCGCTGGCCTGGCTGCTCACCCGCCCCGGCGTGACGGGCCCGATCGTCGGCCCGCGCACCCAGGAACAACTGGACTCGGCGCTGCGCGCCGTCGAATTGAAGCTCGACGAGGAGCTGCTCACCTCACTCGACGAGACCTTCCCAGGCCCGGGCCCCGCACCGGAGGCGTTCGCCTGGTGACGTCGCGGGGCCCCGCGGCCGCCGCGGGGCCCCGGCAGACGACGTACCTCACCCGGGGTTCCTTCCGAACCGGCAGGCTGGGGACGTCAGTTGCCGAACGCTGCTGCCACGGCCACCACGACGAAGAGCACGACGAGCGCCCCACTCACGATCCGCATTCTGGTCTTCGCATCCACACCCCTACCGTAACGGTGTGGGTATAACTCCCCTCCCGGAGCCCGGCTCTTCCCCTTCACGCCCGCGTACGCCCGCTCCCGAGCGGCCACGTCGCCACGGTCTCGTACCGCGGCTGCTCGCCCTCGACCCCGCCGACGGGCAGCTTCGACCACACCAGGGCGAGCGCATCGGCCCTCCACGGGGTACCGGCCACCGCGTCCAGCCTCTCGACGAACGGCGCGAGCCGGACCGCCCCAGCGCGCCCCCGCGCACGCGCCAAAGTGAGGTGCGCCGTAAAACCGCGCCCCTCCGGCACCGTCACACCGGCTCGCCTCCCAGCAGCAGCCGAGGCCCACGCGAGCCGGCGCACCCCGGCGTCCGACTCCTCGGGGACCGCACGCACCGCGGCCCACAGCACCTGGTCACCGAACCGCCCACCGCCCGCGATACGCAGCCGCTGCGGCTCGCTGCGCCCCGCAGCCCGCGCCAGACGCCCGACGAGCCGCTCGCACTGCTCCTCGGAGACCTCCCCGTAGAAGGCGAGGGTGCAGTGCCGGCCGGCCCGCGGCGTCCACCGGAGCCGCTCGGCACCGGGCAGCCGTTGCAACTCCCGTACGGGGCGCACCAGTTCGGCGAGCACGTGCTCCGGCGGCAGCAGGGCGGCGAAGAGCCTCATGAGGAGACCCTCGCGCACCCGCCGCACGACCGCGACCCCCGGCGCACCACCCCGGCCGGCTCACACCACCCCGGCGACCTGCTTCTCCCGCTCGGCCGGCACGAACCGCACGTGCCGATGACCGCGCCGCAGGTCGACCCGGAGCCGCAGACCGCTCACCCGCGCGAGGACGAGCGCGACGGTGACCGAGATCACGGCGGAGATCAACCCGCCGCTCAGGAAGCCGATCCGGGCCCCGTAGGTGTCGGTGATCCACCCCATGATCGGCCCGCCTATCGGCGTACCGCCCATGAAGACCATCATGTACAGGCTCATCACACGCCCCCGCATCGCCGGGTCCGAGGCCATCTGCACGCTGGCGTTGGCCGTGACGTTGAAGGTGAGCCCCACGATCCCGATCGGCGCCATCAACGCGACGAAGAGCCAGAAAGAGGGCGAGACCGCAGCGGCCATCTCCAGCACACCGAAGAGAAGCGCCGCGAGCGGCAGCATCCGCATCCTGGCCGCCCGCCTCCGCGCGGCGAGCAGGGCGCCGGCGACGGAGCCGATCGCCATCAGCGAGTTGAGCAGCCCGTACGTTCCTGGGCCGCTGTGGAAGACGTTGTCCGTGAAGGCGGTCAGCCAGATCGGAAAGTTGAACCCGAAGGTGCCGATGAACCCCACCAGCACGATCGGCCAGAGCAGCTCCGGATGCCCGCGCACGTACCGCAGCCCCTCACGGAGCTGCCCCTTGCTCCGCGCGACGGGCTCGGTCGGGTGGAGTTCGGCACGGCGCATCGCCAGCAGCGCGCAGACGGGAGCGATGAAGGAGACCCCGTTGAGCAGGAACGCCCATCCGCTCCCCACGGCGGAGATCAGCACACCGGCGACGGCGGGACCGATGAGCCGGGCGCTCTGGAAGTTGGCGGAGTTGAGCGAGATCGCATTGCGGAGTTGATCGGGACCGACCATCTCGGAGACGAACGTCTGCCGGGCCGGATTGTCCACGACCGTCACGAGACCGAGGACGAACGCCAACGCATAGACGTGGCCGACCTGCACGTTCCCGCTGAGCGTCAGGACGGCGAGCGCCAGCCCCGTGAGTCCCATCACGGTCTGGGTGATCACCAGGAGCCGCCGCTTCGCGTACCGGTCGGCGATCACGCCGCCGTAGAGGCCGAAGAGCAGCAGCGGCAGGAACTGCAACGCAGTGGTGACGCCGACGGCGGTGGAGGAGCCCGTGAGGCTGAGCACCAGCCAGTCCTGGGTGATGCGCTGCATCCACGTCCCCGTGTTGGAGACGACCTGCCCCCCGGCGAAGAGGCGGTAGTTGCGGATGCGCAGCGAGCTGAACATCGAGGGCTTCCCGGCCTTGTCGTGCGCCCCCTCGATCTTCCGGAGATCGGGCTCGCGAGCATCGGCTCCCTGCGCGCGGGGGCCGGCAGGCTGCGGGTTACGGCTGTTGTTCTCGTCCTCTGGTCCGGGTGCGGAGTGTGCTCCGTGGCCCGTACTCAATCCGGGTTCGCCTCCTCGGCTTCGACGTTCTCCTTACAGACGTGCGAGCTTCTCCAGTACGGGTGCGGCGGCCCGCAGGGTGGCCCAGTCCTCGTCGTCGAGCTCGACGACGAGTTCGGCAAGCCATGCGTTCCTCTTCGCCCGTGATGCAGCGAGCATGGACTCGGCCTGCTCGGTCTGCATGACCACCTTCTGCCTGCGGTCGTCGGGATGCGGCTCCAGCCGGACCAGCCCCTTCGCCTCCAGCATCGCGACGATGCGGGTCATGGAGGGCGGCTGTACGTACTCCTTGCGGGCGAGCTCGCTCGGTGTCGCGGAGCCGCACCGCGCGAGGGTGCCGAGCACCGACATCTCGGCCGGGCTCAGCGTCTCGTCGACGCGCTGGTGCCTGAGGCGCCTGGAGAGGCGCATCACGGCGGAGCGCAGGGCGTTGACCGCCTCTGCGTCGGCTCCGGTGACGCCGGCTGCGACGGCGTCCACGCTCTCTGTCTGCTCGTCCTCGGCCGCGCCGCGAGGGGAAGCGTGCTGTTCCGGCATGTCCTTAGGGTAACTCATTACCTGAACTAAAGACCAACTCGGAACCACCTCACCGCCGTTGACCACCCGCCTCCCATGGGGCTCACACGTACGAGTGAGCTCGCACGGAAAATCGGCAGATCCGCGCAAGCGGCCGGGACGGTGGAGATATGACGCCGACGACCTCGCACGTCCAGACGAAAGTGCTCAGCCTGCGCGTCGAGAGCGAGCTCTTCGACAGGCTCGGCGAGCATGCGGCCAAGCGCGGCATGACGATCCAGGACTACGTTCTCAGCAGACTCGTCAGAGACGACTTCGACGAGCGTTTCCGCACAGCGGTCGAGGAGACGCAGCGCTTCTACGGCGAGCCCGACCACAACTGAACCGCGCACGACACTGCCGGCCGATCCCCCGAGGACCGACCGGCAGTGAGCCTGTACGCGAACGGCTACTTCACGCCGAGCACCTGCTCGATGGGATCGAGCAGGAAGTAGACGAGGAAGAAGAAGCCGACGACGTGGAGCAGCCACGGCACCGTGCGGATACGCCCGGTCGCGGCCCGAAGCGCGATGAACGCGACGACACCGACGCCGATCCCGTTGGTGATGCTGTACGTGAACGGCATCGAGATGATCGTCAGGAACGCGGGCACGGCGACGGTGAGGTCGTCCCAGTCGATGCCCCGCACGTTCGACGCCATGATCATGAAGCCGACGACGACGAGCGCGGGCGTCGCCGCCTGCGAGGGCACGACGGTCGCCAACGGCGTGAAGATCAGGGCGAGCAGGAAGAGCCCACCGGTGACGAGGTTGGCGAACCCCGTCCTCGCCCCCTCGCCGACGCCCGCCGTCGACTCGACGAAGCAGGTGTTCGCCGAGCAGGACCCGAGTCCACCGCCGGCGACGCCGATGCCGTCCATCATGAGGATGCGCCCCATCCCCGGAAGCTGCCCCTTGTCATCGGTGAGCCCCGACTCCTCGCCGACCCCGATGATCGTCCCCATCGCGTCGAAGAACCCGGAGAGCAGGACGGTGAAGACGAAGAGGCAGCCGGTGAGGATGCCCACTTCCTGGAAGCCGCCGAAGAGGCTGACCTGTCCGATGAGCCCGAAGTCGGGGGTGCCCACCAGCGAGTCGGGGACCGTGGGGACGGCCAGCCCCCACGCGTCGTCCGGGATGACGGCGATGCTGTTGACGACGATGGCGACCACCGTCATCACGGCGATGCCGATGAGGATGGCGCCCTTCGCCTTGCGGACCTTGAGGACGAACATCAGCAGCAGGCCGAGGACGAAGATGAGCACGGGCCAGCCCTGAAGCTGCCCGCCCTGGCCGAGACCGAGCGGCACGGTGGTGTTGGCGGCGTCGGGGTTCCTCGTCACGAAGCCGGAGTCGACGAGCCCGATCAGCGCGATGAAGAGGCCGATACCGATCGCGATCGACCGCCGCATCCCGTTGGGGATGGCGTCCATGACGCGCTGCCGCAGTCCCGAGGCGACAAGGATCATCAGCACCAGGCCGGCGAGGACGACCATGCCCATCGCGTCGGGCCAGCTCATCTTGGGGGCGAGCTGGAGCGAGACGACCGCGTTGATGCCGAGGCCCGCGGCGACCGCGATCGGCACGTTCCCGATCACGCCCATCAGGACGGTGGTGAGACCGGCGATAAGTGCCGTTGCGGTGACGAGTTGCGCGTTGTCGAGCTGGTGACCGTACTTATCGGTGCCGGCGCCGAGGATGATCGGGTTCAGCACGATGATGTAGGCCATCGCGAAGAAGGTAGCGAGACCGCCCCGGATTTCCCTGGTCACGCTGGAGCCGCGTGCGGAGATCTGGAAGAAGCGATCGAAGGCGTTGCTGCGGGCGGGCGGCTGAGAATCCTTGCTCTCAGTATCGACCGGGTTGGCCGAAGAAGGCATGCATGACCTCGGAGGGAACTGGGCCTGGGGGGCGGAGAGTTAGATCATCTCGGGTCATCCAACGAAAGAATCCAGTCAGATCCAACAGGCATCAGTATGAACAAACGAGTCGAGTGATCGCCATCTCCGCGCGTAGAACCGTTCCACGGCTGGTTAGGGTGGAATCCAGCTTCGAGCAGGAAAGTGCGGAACCTGCGAGCCGCGCACAGCCACCAACCCAGCGCGGAGGGTCACATCGGCAACAGCCGGCGGCCTTCCATACAGGACCAGTACCACGCTTCGGGCACCCCGGTGCACGAACTCGCGTCCGGTGGCTGAAAGATACGGGGCAGCGCCGAGAACCGGAGAGAGGGAGCCGAGGGCGATGGGCCTGATGGGCAAGTGGACGAACGGCGAACACGAGGCGCCCGAGCCACTGGAGGGCAACGTCGTGGGCACCGTCATCGGCGGCACCCTCGTCTGGTTCGTCCTGTTCCTCGTGCAGCTCCCCTTCTACGGATGGTTCGACGAGCACGGGCACACCTGGTGGGTGTGGACCTGCGCCGCGGGCGCCGGCCTCGGGTGCCTCGGCATCTGGTACGTGCGGCGACGTGACGCGGCGATCCGCCGGGCCGCCGCCGATTCGGGGCCCGCCGACCCCGGTCCTGCCGCCTCGTCCGGCTCCTCGGCCTGAGCCGAGGAGGGCGGCGCTCCGACGCCCCGCCCCACCGGGCAACTGGAGCCGGTGCCCGGAGCGTCTCTCGCAGTACCCGCACCAACCGGCCCACCCGCACCGCAGGCCGACGGCGGTCCGGGCGTGCACCACCACCCCAGTCAAGGAGCGATGCCGGAACATGTGGCCCCAGTCGACTCGCAGGACAGCGGGGCGCGGTGTGTACGCGCCCCGACCGAGCGCCGAGGGCGCGGTCGGGACATGACGCACCCGAAAGGCACCGAAGCGGGACCCTCCGAGGACCGCGCCGCCGACGGGGCGCCGGACGCTCCCGACACCCCCGCGACGGGGCTCACCTCGTCCCAGGTCGCCGAGCGGATCGCCCGCGGCGAGGTCAACGACGTACCGGTGCGCAGCAGTCGGTCGACCGCCGACATCGTCCGCGCCAATGTCTTCACGCGGTTCAACGCGATCATCGGCGTTCTGTTCCTGATCATTCTGGTGGTCGGTCCGATCCAGGACGGGCTCTTCGGCTTCGTCATCATCGCCAACACCGGCATCGGCATCATCCAGGAGCTGCGCGCCAAGCGGACCCTCGACAGCCTCGCGGTGATCGGGGAGTCGAGGCCGACGGTGCGCAGGGAGGGCGCCAAGGTCGAGATCCCGACGGGGGAGATCGTCCTGGGGGAGCTGGTGGAGCTCGCACCTGGCGACAAGTGCCCCGTGGACGGCGAGGTCACGGAGGCCGACGGGCTGGAGGTCGACGAGTCGCTCCTCACCGGCGAAGCCGACCCGGTGGTCAAGCAGCCGGGCGACCGCATCCTGTCGGGGAGCTTCGTCGTCGCCGGCAGCGGGGCCTTCACCGCGACGAAGGTCGGCAAGGAGGCGTACGCGGCGCAACTCGCCGAAGAAGCCTCCCGGTTCACGCTCGTCCACTCCGAACTGCGCAGCGGGATCAGCCAGATCCTCAAGTACATCACCTGGATGATGGTCCCGGCGGCGATCGGCCTCGTGCTCAGCCAGCTCGTCGTGCAGAAGCACGACGTGAGCGAGGCGATCCGGCGGATGGTCGCCGGCATCGTGCCGATGGTCCCCGAGGGACTGGTGCTGCTCACCTCGGTCGCCTTCGCGATCGGTGTCGTCCGGCTCGGGCGCAAGCACTGCCTCGTCCAGGAGCTTCCCGCGATCGAGGGGCTCGCCAGGGTCGACACGGTCTGCCTCGACAAGACGGGGACGCTCACCGAAGGGGGTATGGACGTACGGGAGTTGCGGCTCCTCGGGCAACCGGAGTCCGAGGACCGGGCGGCGTACGAGCGCGTCCTCGCCGCACTCGGCGCCTCCGACCAGCACCCCAACGCGAGCCTCCGGGCGATCGCCGACGCGTACCCGTCGGAGCGCGGGGCCGGTCTGCGGCTCACGGCGACGCTGCCGTTCTCCTCGGCCCGCAAGTACAGCGGCGCCACGTTCGTCGACGACGCCTCCGAAGGACAGGCGCGCAGTTGGCTCCTGGGCGCCCCCGACGTCCTGCTCGCCCCTGGCGAGGAGGCGCTCGCCGAGGTCGCCGACCTCGACGCACAGGGTCTCCGGGTGCTGCTCCTCGCCGAGGCGGGGACCGAGGTCGGCCTCGACGACCCGCGGATCACCGAGGACGCGAGGCCCGCGGCGCTCGTCGTGCTGGAACAGCGCCTCCGCCCCGACGCCTCCGAGACCCTCGCCTACTTCGCCGAGCAGGACGTCAGGGCGAAGGTCATCTCCGGGGACAACGCGGTCTCGGTCGGTGCCGTCGCCGGCGAACTCGGCCTCCCCGGCGCGGACTCGCCCGTCGACGCGCGCAAGCTCCCCGACGACGAGGAGGAGCGGGGCCGCGCGATCGAGGACGGCGCCGTCTTCGGCCGGGTGACGCCGCAGCAGAAGCGGGACATGGTGGGCTCCCTCCAGTCCCGCGGACGCCACGTCGCGATGACGGGCGACGGCGTCAACGACGTGCTCGCGCTGAAGGACGCCGACATCGGCGTCTCGATGGGCTCGGGCTCCGAGGCGACCAAGGCGGTCGCGCAGATCGTCCTGCTCAACAACAGCTTCGCGACGCTCCCTTCGGTCGTCGCGGAGGGCCGCAGGGTGATCGGCAACATCGAGCGGGTCGCCAACCTGTTCCTCACCAAGACCGTCTACTCGGTGCTCCTCGCGCTGCTGGTGATCCTCTGGCAGGTGCCGTACCCGTTCCTGCCGCGGCACCTGACGCTGCTCTCCTCGCTCACCATCGGTATCCCGGCGTTCTTCCTCGCGCTGGCGCCCAACAAGGAGCGGGCCAAGCCGCACTTCGTGCGCCGGGTGATGCGGTACGCGATCCCCGCCGGCCTCGTCGCCGGCACCGCGACGTTCTGCTCGTACCTCTTCGCGCGCAGCCAGTACGGCGGTACGGGAGCGCTCTCCGCGGAGACGAGCGCCGCGACGCTGACGCTCTTCCTCATCGCGATGTGGGTGCTCGCGATCATCGCCCGCCCCTACACGTGGTGGCGGATCGGCCTGGTGCTGACGATGGGCGTGGCGTTCGTCGTGGTCCTGGTGACGCCGTTCCTCCAGGACTTCTTCGCGCTGAAGCTGGTGGGCACGACGGTGCCGTGGACGGCGGTGGGGATTTCGGTGGTGGCCGGCGTCGCGCTGGAGTTCGTCTGGCGCCTGGTCGGGAAGAAGTTCCCCGTGTAGCAGGCGCGTTGGAGCGGGGCCGGTGGTGCAGCCACCGGCCCCGCTTTCATTCCCGGGGCTCCCGCAGGGTCAGCAGTGCGACGCACGCGCCGGCGAGCGCGACGGCCACCGCCGTCCACAGCACCGTCGACTGTGCGCCGACGAACGCCGCACGCGCCGCCGAGGCGAGTTCGGCGTCTCCCGCGTGCGACGTGTGGCGCAGGGTCGCGGCGAGCGAGGAGCGCGCGCCGTCGGGGACGCTCTCGGGAAGGCGCACCCGGTACACGGCGGCGAGGAGGCTGCCGAGGAGCGCCACGCCGAGCGCGATGCCGAGCTGCTGGTGTGTGTCGTTGAGCGCGGCGCCGGCTCCCGCGCGTTCGGGCGGCACGGCGCCGAGGACCGCGCTCGTCGCGGCGGGCCCCCCGAGGCCGGAGCCGAGCCCGGCCAGCGCGAGCCCCGCGCCCACGGCCGCGAGCGGACTCCCCGTACCGAGCGTCGCGAGGACCGCGAAGCCCGCAGCGGTGACCACGAACCCGCCGACGATGCAGGCACGTTCGCCGAACCGCCGGGGAGCGCGCCCGCCGAAGAACGACCCGACGACGACGCCTGCGGCGAGCGGCACCGCGGCGAGCCCTGTCTCGAACGCACCGAGTCCGAGGACGAGTTGGAGGTACTGCGCGAGGACGAAGAGAATGCTGCCGGTCGCGACGGTGAGCACGGCGACCGCGAAGCTCGCCCCCGAGAACCGCCGGTCCCGGTAGAGCCCGAGGTCGACGAGCGGATACGCCACCCGCCTCGTGCGCGCCGCGAACACCGCGAGCAGCACGCAGCCGAGCGCCCCGCTCCCCAGCACCCGCGCGTCCGCACCCCGCTCCGGCACCTCGACGACGGCGAGGACGACGGCACCCAGCCCCGCCGTCAGCAGCATGACCCCCGCCAGGTCGAGCCGACGCGCCCGATCCCCGTGCGACTCGGGGACGAGCCGCACCACCCCGACCCAAGCCACCGCGACGACGGGCACGTTGACGAGGAAGACCCCGGCCCAGCTCCAGGCGTCCACCAGCGCACCGCCGAGGAGCGGCCCGCCCGCCATGGCGACGGCGGCGACCGCGCTCCACACCGCGAAGGCGCGGGCGCGCTCCCCCGGCGGAAAGACGTCGACGAGGACGGCGAGCGTCGACGGCATCACCAGGGCCGCCCCCACGCCCATGGCGGCGCGCGCGGCGACGAGCCACCCGATGCCGGGCGCCGCAGCGGCGAGCGCGGAGGCGGCACCGAAGACGAGCAGTCCGACGAGCAGCACGCGTCGCCTGCCGTACCGGTCGGCGAGGACGCCGGCGGTGATGAGCAGTCCCGCGAAGGCCACGACGTACGACTCCAGGACCCCTTGGAGGTCGCCGATCGAGGCGTCGAAGGCCCGTCCGAGCGCGGGCAGGGCGACGTGGAGGACGGTGTTGTCGACCACCACGAGGAGGAGCGCCGCGCAGAGGGCGGCGAGGATCGACCAGCGGCGCGGGTGGCCCGGCCTCTCGGCGGAGCGGTCGCGGGTCGG
This sequence comes from Streptomyces sulphureus DSM 40104, assembly GCF_000381025.1. Classification (GTDB taxonomy): domain Bacteria; phylum Actinomycetota; class Actinomycetes; order Streptomycetales; family Streptomycetaceae; genus Streptomyces; species Streptomyces sulphureus. Next base: position 42,772 of record NZ_KB905829.1, on the reverse strand, counting down.
CTGCGTCGTCTCGTCCACGGCGTCTCCCTCGGTTGTCCAACACTGACGGACGCTATCCAACAGTGTATGAGAAGGCAAGCGCTGTCGGCTGGTAGGTAGGCTCCCGGAAGGCGATCCGAGGCGGGGAGGCAACAAGTGACCAAGGGCGAAGCCGGAGCGGTGTGGTTCCGCGAGGAGCGCACCGGACGCGCGCGGCCGCAGCTCTCACGCGAGCGCATCACAGCCGCCGCCGTCGAACTCCTCGACGGCGAAGGGGTGCAGAAGCTCAGCATGCGCACCCTCGCAGCCCGCCTCGACGCCCACGCGACGAGCCTCTACTGGCACGTCGCCACCAAGGAGGACGTCCTCGACCTGGCGCTCGACGCGGTACTCGGCGAACTCGACCCGCCCCCGCCGAGCGACGACTGGCGCCGCGACCTCACCGCCTTCGCCACCGGGCTCCGCGCCGTCCTCCTCGCCCACCCGTGGGCGGCCCACCTCGCCGGAACGCGGCCGCTCGCCGGGCCGCAGGCGCTCCGCGCCACGGAGTACGCGTACGCGGCGCTGGCCTCCGCCGGCTTCGACGAGTCCGGGCTCGCCGCGGCGGCCGGCGTCGTCAGCCACTACGTCATCGGCTCGGCGCAGGCCGAGGCGGTGTGGGGACACCGCGCGGACGAGGAGGCGGCCCGCACGGCCGTCGCCGGGCACCTCGCCTCGCGCACCGCGGAGTACCCGCTGCTCGCCTCGTCCTTCTCCCAGGTCGAGAAGCGGGAGGAGGAGTTCGGGCGAGGCTGGGAACTCGTCCTCGCCGGGATCGCGGCGGGGGGTGCCCGGGCCTGAGCCCGGGGCCCGTCAGTCGAACCAGCGCGCCTGCGCCAACTCCGCGTCACGCGACGGGTCCTCCAGCAGCGCCGCAGTCTCGAAGCGCCGGCTCCACAGGCCCGTGCGCCACGCCAGCCCTGCCGCGAGGCCCTCGAAGGTCGCCGCGTGCACGGCGCCGTCCGGGGTCACGCGCCAGTCGGACTCGACGCCGTCGACGCGGAGTTCGTCGTACTCGAAGTAGCTCGCGGGCGCCTCGGGCAGCACCACCCTCACCTGTGCCGGCACTTCGCGCTCCGTCGCGGCACCGGAGACCGCGCCGGGGACGGCACGGCTCAACCTGTCCACCTCCAGCAGCTCCGCCAACTCCCGTGCGTACCGCGGCGGTACGGGGAGGAGGGGACGGTCGCCCGCGAGCGCGAGGAGATCGGGCGCGTCGGCGACGACGGCACGGGAAGCGTCGACGACGAGGGTCCCGGCGCTCGACGGGTCGACCGCGCGGAGCTCGTCGGGGAGGGTGACCTCGTCCGGGTCGAGCAGGGCGAGCAGTCCGTAGAGGCCGTGCAACTGCGCGGCCTCCACGGGGCGTTCGGGCTCCGCGAGACGCGCGAGGAGCTCGGCGGCACCGCCGGGCTCGTCGAGGAGGGCGGACGCCGTCGTGCGCACGCCGAGAGCGCGGAGCACGCCGGCGTCGGCGACGGGTCCCGTGTCGACCTCCTCGTAGAGCCCCGAGAGCAGCGGGTCGCCGCCCGCGGTACGCAGCCCGGCGGGGCGCCGCCCGTCGAGGACCGGGTGCCCGCGGAGCCACCAGGCGGTGTAGGCACGGACGTTGGCGACGGGGCCGCTCGCGGGCAACACGCGCACGGGCTCGGTGAGCGCCTCGCGCAGGGGCGGCTCGGAGAGCATCCCCAGCGCCTGCGGCCAGCGTTCGTCGTCGACGAGGTCGAGGTCGCGGACGGCGACGAGCTCGGCGGCGACGGGCGGCAGCGGGTACTCGGGAAGCTGGTCGAGCGCGTCCTCGCACCACACGTCGACGGCGTCGAGGAGGCCCGGGTCGTCGGGCTCGGCGAACTCCGTGTCGCGCGGCTCCAGTTCGTCCGGGTCGAGGACCACGTCCCGCGCACGCACCAGGGCGAACTCCGCCTGCACGCCGACGGCGGTGAGCGGCTGCTCGCCCCACTCCTCGGCCAACGCGGCGTCGCACACCCCGAGTTCGCCCTCGCGGATCACCTGCTGGAAGCGGCTGCCCGGATAGACGAGCTCGCCGGCGGGCGCCAACTCGCCCTCCTCGTCGGGGAGAGCGAGCGCCGCCAGCCACGGCTCGTCCCCCGGCTGGAGGCCCGCGTCGCGCACCAGCGCGAGGACGGTCGCCGCCAACTCCTCGGCGTCCGGGCCCTGCTGCTCCGGGTCCCAGACCTCGTCGGCGTCGAGCGACCCGGCAACGGCCGCGCGCACCTGCGGTGTCGTGAGGACGGACCGCGGGGTGGCGAGCGTCGCGCCGAGCTTCTCCAACAGCGGATGTGCTGCGGCGACATGCGCCACCTTCAGGCCGAGCCCGGCAAGGCGCGCGGGTTCTGCCGACTCCGTGACGCCCTCGCGCGGCGGCTGCGGCAGGAGGACGTGACGCGGACCGATCGTCGTCCGGCCGTCCGCGAGCGGCACCGGAAGGCCGCTCAGGCGGTCCGGGTCGATGCCGGCGAGCGAGTCGTACAGCCGCCACCACCACTCGGGGCCGCGCTCGACGCCGGCGAGACGGTCGACGACGTCCGCCAGCGGAATCCGCGGCACCTCCAACACCCGCAGCTCGGAACGGTGTTCCAGCCCGGCGGGCAGCAGCGCGGGGAAGAGCTCGGCGAGCACCTCGACCGTCGCGGCGCCCGCCCCCTCGACGAGTTCGGCGTCCCGCGGACGCAGCACGGCGGGCGCCCCGTCCTCCCTCGCCGCACCCGCGAGGAACGGGGTGGCGGGCAGCCGGCGCAGCACCGACGCACGGACCTCACCGTCGAGTTCGCCCGTTCCTAGCTGCCCGGGGACGAGGTCGAGGATGCCGGCGGCAGAGGTACGCCAGCCGCGCAGCAGCTCCGTGTAGCACTCCGCCGCCCGCTCCACGAGGTACTCGGTGAGCGGTCCCGGCGCGACCCGGCGCCGGGTCGGCTCCAGCGGGAAGGAAGCGATCAACAGCGCGGGGACGCCCTGCGGTTCGTCGGTCGGCGTCGGCGCGTGCACCCGCGGCACCGTGCGCGGGGGCAGCGGACCGCCGTCGTCGCCGACCGGCACCGCCCAGGTGACCGACCACTCGGGGCGCAGACGCTCCTCCAACGGCCGGTCGGCGAGGAGCTCGGCCCCCGCCTCGCCGACGAGGGAAGCGGTGCGCCAGCGCGTCACGGCGGTCCCGCGCGGCGAGACGTCGTCGATACGCGTCTCGCCCAGCACCGCCTCGCCGCTCTCCGCCTGCTGTCCCGGCTCCTCGGTGGTCCGGGTGAGCGTGCGCAGCGACGGGCCCTCCTGCTGCGGTCCCGTGCCCTCCGGGACCTCGATCGCCACCTCGGCGAGGCCGGGGAGAGTGAGCAGGAGCGCGTCGTCGACGCCCTCCAACAGCCGCAGCGCCAACTCCTCGGCCGCCGCGTCCCGGAGCGGCAACACGACCGCCGTCTCGTAACCCTCGGGCGGAGCGCCCTCGGCCGGCAACGGCAGCCGCAGCAGCGGCACATGGCCGTCCCTGCGTGCCAGCTCCTCGTGCAACTGCGGTGCGTCGGTGCCGCGTTCGGCGGTGAGCTCGCGCGCCTCACCCAGGGACCAGCGCACACCGCCCGTACGGGAGACCACCGCCGGCTCGTCGCTCACGGCGAGGACCGCAGCGAAGCCGACCCCGAACCTGCCCACCGTGGCCCGCTCTTCGCCCGCCTCGTCGCGCTTGGCCGAAGCACGCAGCGTCGCGAGCGAGGCGACACCCTCGGCGTCGAGCGGAGCCCCCGTGTTCGCGGCGACGAGCACGCCGTCGGAGAGGGTCAGCCGGAGCCGCCCCGCGACGCCGGCGCGTGCCGCCGCGTCGGCAGCGTTCTGCGCCAACTCGACGACGAGGCGATCCCGGTAGCCGCCGAGGACGAGGTCCTGCTCCGCGTTGGCGTCCTCACGGAACCGCGCGGCCGAGGCGGCCCAACCGTCGAGGACTCCGCGCCGCAACGCGGCCGTGCCGAACGGGTCCGCCTCCGGGGCGCGCCCAACAGGTACCGCTCCGCCGCCGTCCACGCCGCACTCTCCTCGTCGTCCCGGGTCGCCTCGGATGCCGTCTGCCCGGTGACGGTACGGCATGACGGGCCCGGCCGGCGCACTGCGGCCCGAACCGGCGGCTCAGCGCCTGCGGCGCTGGCGGCTCCTCGACGACTTCCCACCGCCCGAGCGGGGCTTGTCCTCGCTCTCCTCCGGTGCCGCGTCGGCCTCCGGCGCCGGTGCGTCCACGGCCTGCTCGGCGTCGCCGAGTTCGAGGACGTCGTTCCGGGTCTCGTCGAGGACGGGCGGCGGAGGCTGCGGCGGCTTCGGCATGACGGCCGCCTCGGAGTGCCCGCCGCAGCCGAAGGCGAAGGAGACGACGTGGCCGTCGGCGGGGCTGAACTCGTTGGCACAGACGCCGAACGCCTGCCGCAGTGAGCCGCCGAGCGGCACGAGGAACGCGCAACTCACGCACGCGGCCGGCGCCGCCTGCGCCATCGGGGACTTGGGCCCGTACGCCTCCTCCCAGCGGTCGGCCGCCGTGTGCAGCCCGTACCGCGACAGGACGCGGGCGCGCCCCATCCCGAGGTCCTCCGCGACGGCGGCGATCCGCGCACGCGTCGGGATCGGCGCCGGCGCGGCGGGCGAGCCCGTGCGCAGTTCCGTCTCGCCGAGGTCCTCGCCGACCGGGCTGACGTCGCCGAAGTCCTCGGCCGCCGTCAACTCGTCGGACTCGCGGGCCTCCTGCGCGCGCTCCGCCTCCGCGGAGACGGCGGAGTTGGGGGGCGGCGCCTCCTCGCCGGAGAAGCCGGGTTCCAGGCGCAGGTCGTCGGCGTCCGTCGGCAGGAGGTCGCCGGGGCCGAGGTCGCCTGCGCGCAGCCGCTCGCTCCACGGCACCCACTCGGGGGCGCGCAGCGCGTCGGGCCCCGGCAGCATCACCGTCTCGTCGACCGTGACCACCTTCGCGCGGGAGGCGCGCGCCACGGTCGCCGCCCAGCGCCAGTCCCGGTAGCCGGGCTGACGCGACTCGAAGAAGTGCGTCACCACCCGGTCCCCGTCGGCCACCGCCTCGACGTACTCGCCGACGGCGCCGGGACCCGCCACCTCCTCGACGGCCTCCTTCGCGAGGCCGACGGCCTCGGCGCACAGCCGGTCCGGGGTGCGGCGGCTCCGCGCGCTCCGCTTGGGGCTCTGCGTCGCGGCACTCATGCAGCACTCACAAGAATCGTCTCTCCTACGCTGTAGCGCCGTTGTCGGCATGCGCGGTCCGACGGCGGCCGGCAAGCGCCGGGAGAGGGACGGAGCGGGACCTTTGGGCCGCTGCGACGTCCGCGCCCGCGCTCAGGGCCGTGCGGAGCGCACCGTCCACCCACGCTACCCCACGGGTTCCGCGGAGGATGCCGTGCCCAACCGCGTCCGGGTGCACACTGTGGGTCGTGGCTGCCGAGAAGCTCCGAGGGATCGGCCGCGTGCTGCGCCGGCCGCCGGCCGCCCTGGCGCGACGCATCCGCCGCGCCACCCACGCGCAGGGGGCGGGAGAGTCCGGGCTGGGGCGCCTCATCGAACTCCACGCGGTCAACTCGGCAGGCGACATGCTCATCACCGTCGCCCTCGCGTCAACGATCTTCTTCTCCGTGCCCACGGGCGAGGCACGCGGCAGGGTCGCCCTCTACCTCCTCGTGACGATGGCGCCCTTCGCGCTGCTCGCCCCCGTCATCGGCCCGCTCCTCGACCGCATCCCGCACGGCAGGCGTGCCGCCATGGCCGCCGCCATGCTCGCCAGAGCGCTGCTCGCGCTCGCGCTCTCCGGAGCGGTGGCCGGCGGAGGGATCGAGCTCTACCCGGCGGCGCTCGGGGTGCTCGTCTCCTCCAAGGCGTACGGAGTCGTACGCTCCGCCGTCGTGCCCAGACTGCTGCCGGCGCGCGTCCCCCTGGTGAAGGCGAACTCCCGCGTCACCCTCGCCGGGCTCCTCGCCACCGGCGCAGCCACACCCGTCGCGGCCGGACTCCACCTCGTCGGCGAAGCGTGGCCGCTCTACGGGGCGTTCGCCGTCTTCGTCCTCGGGACCTTCCTCTCCTTCCTGCTCGACCCGAAGGTCGACTCGGCCAAGGGCGAGGGCACTGCACTCCTCGCCACCGGAGAGCCGCAGGCCGCGCACGAGACCAAGGCCGCTGCCCGCCGCAGGCGGCGGCCGGGGCTGCGTACCGTCGGCAGCTCCGTCGTGCACGGGCTCGCCGCCAACGCCTCGCTCCGGGCGCTCTCCGGGTTCCTCACCTTCTTCCTCGCCTTCCTCCTCCGCGAACAGCCGCTCGACGGGCACCATCCCGCGTTCCTCCTCGCGCTCGTCGCCGGGGCCGCGGGGGCGGGCAACGCCGTCGGGACGGCGATCGGTGCCTGGCTCAGGTCGCGGGCGCCCGAAGCGATCATCGTCTGCGTGCTCTGTGCGGCCGTCGGCGTCGCCGTCCTCTCGGCCGTACTCCTCAAGACGCCGACCGTCGCCGCCGTCGCCGCGACCGCGGGAGTCGCGCAGGCGCTCGGCAAGCTCTCGCTCGACGCACTCATCCAACGCGACGTCCCCGAACACGTCCGCACCTCCGCCTTCGCGCGCTCCGAGACGCTGCTCCAGTGCTCCTGGGTCGCGGGCGGCGCCGTCGGTATCGCACTACCGCTGTGGGGGACGTTGGGGATGGCGGTCGCGGCGGGAATCGTCGCGCTGGGGTGCCTCACGTCCGTACGGGGACTCGTCTCCGCAGCGCGCCGCGGCACGCCGCACCCCCGCGTAGCCTGACCACAACCGCCCGGTAGCCTGCGGACATGAGCATTGCCACGCGGCAGGACCGCATGCCGTCTCCGTCCCGACGCACCGTGCGCACCGCCGTGGCGGTCGGCACCGCCTCCCTCGGCCTCCTGGCGCTCTCCGGCTGTTCCGCGCCCACCCCGGTGACGACGGCGACGGTCGGCGGCAACTCCGTCTCCAGCGAGGCGAGTTGCTACAACGACGGCAAGGCGCTCGCACAGTCGAAGTTCGACAACTGCCTCAAGGAGAACAAGGGCGACACCTTCGCCATCGGAACCGGCGACAAGCTCCGCGTGGGCGTCGAGCCGGACGTGGCCGAGACGGGCTGGTCGATCTACATCGACGGGCAGCCCGTGACACAGCCGATCAACAAGACCTACTACTCGCTGCCGGGCGAGGCGTTCTTCCAGCAGCAGAGCCCCACGGGCCAGACCTCGATGAGCAACCAGGCCCGCCTCGCCATCGTCGAGACGGACGGGAGCACCGCCAAGGGCGTCTGGCACCTGAAGCTCAAGAACGAGTCCTGAGGCCCGGCCTGTTGAACGGCCCGGGTTCGCTGCAAGGGACGGCGCTTGCGCTTCGAGGGCCGGTGCTGTGGTGAGCGGTCGTCGCCGAGTACTTGTGGTCACCGCCGTTTCCGCTGAGCGTGAGGCCGTGGAGCAGGGGATTCTCGACTGGGGAGCCGCGCAGGGCTCGCCAGGGGGCTCGGGTGTCGGCGAGCGGTCGGAGGTGCGGTCGCTTCACCTGCCGGGCGGCTACGAGATGCGGCGCATCGCCGTTTCGGTGCGGGCGGATGCGGGTCGGGAGGCGTCCGTCTTCGATGCTGTCGCCGTCGGGGCAGGCCCCGCCGCTGCGGCCGCGGGGGCGGCAACCGCCTTGACCGCGGCGGCGGTTGCCGGAGGCCAAGATGCCGGGTACGGCCTCGTCGTCTCCGCGGGGATCGGCGGAGGGTTCCTTACGGACTGCGGCAGTGCGGCAGCGGGCGACGTGCACGACGGTCTCGACGTCGGCGGGGTCGCGGGCTCCGCCACCGGGGCGGCAGGCGGCGCGGGCTCGGGACGGCCGGTGGAGCGCTCCCGACTGTGCATGGGAGGCGCGGTGGTCTCGCGGAAGATCGTCGCCGCCGATCTCGGGGCGCAGACCGCCGATCACGGGTTCCTGCCGGTGACGGAGCTCGGGTTCGGCACCTCCGAGCACCACCCGCCGGGCCGGCTGGCGTACGCCGTGGCCGCTGCGACCGGTGGTGTGCTCGGCGACGTCCTCACCGTCACGACCGCCACGGGCACCGCCGACCGCGCCCGGGAGCTGACGGAGCGCCATCCGGAAGCGGCTGCCGAGGGCATGGAGGGGTTCGGTGTAGCCGAGGCCGCTACCGCGCATGGGGTTCCCGTCGTTGAACTTCGCACCGTCTCCAACGCTGTGGGGCCACGCGACCGGGGGAGCTGGGGGATAGCGGGGGCGTTGGAGGGGCTGCGTGGGGTGTTTCGGGGGGGTGCGGGAGTGTTGGTGGGGTGGGGGTGAGGGTTTGGCTCGGGGCTCGGGGCCCGGGGCTCGGAGCTCGGAGCTCGGAGCTCGGAGCCCGGGGCTCAGTCGACGCTCCCGGCTCAGCTTCGTCGGGAGTCAGGGCGGGGCTCGCAACGCAGTCGAGGCGCCGCCCGCAGGCCAAACCTCGGAGCTCGGGGCTCGGAACGCGGAGCTCAAGCCGCGACTCCTGGGAGCTCGGGGTCCGGCCCGCCGTCCTGAAGCTCCCAGCCCATGGCTCGAAGCTCCGGAGACTGCAGCTTGAGCCCCGCACAGGCCGGAGCTCGAGGGCCGTTGTGAAACGGGAAGGTCAGCTCAGGACCCGGAGCTCGGAGCTTGGAGCTCAGGCCCCGGAGCTCGAAGCCCGGAGCTCAATCCAAGGCTCGGCATCAACCCCCACTCCCGAAGCCAGAACCCGTACAAGGCCCCCAACCCACCACGCCCCCAACGCAACCCGGTCCCAAAACCAGCCCACACCCATCCAGGAGCCTCCCGATGCCCACCCCTCCCCACCCTCTGACCATCGCCTACTCCCCCTGCCCCAACGACACCTTCGTCTTCGACGCGCTGGCGCACGGACGCGTCGCCGGAGCCCCCACTGTCGACGTCACCTTCGCCGACATCGACCGCACCAACGGCATGGCCGAACGCGGCGAGTTGGACATCCTCAAGATCTCGTACGCGGAGCTCCCCTGGGTGCTCGACGAGTACACGCTGCTCCCCTGCGGCGGCGCACTCGGACGCGGCTGCGGCCCGCTCGTCCTCACCCGCGAGCCGCGCCGCCCCGCCGACCTCGCCGGCGCCAAGGTCGCCGTCCCCAGCGAACGCTCCACCGCCTACCTGCTCTTCAGGCTCTGGGCCGCCTCGGAGGTGCCCGGCGGCGTGGGCGAGGTCGTCGTCCTGCCCTTCGACGAGATCATGCCGGCGGTCCGCGACGGCGCCGTCGACGCCGGCCTCTGCATCCACGAGGCCCGCTTCACGTACGAGCGCTACGGCCTCCACTCCCTCGCCGACATGGGCGAGCACTGGGAGACCACGACGGGCCTCCCGATCCCGCTCGGCGCCATCGTCGCCAAGCGCTCACTGGGCGCACAGGTCCTGGAGCAACTGGCCGAGTCCGTACGGCGCTCCGTCCGGATGGCGTGGGACGACCCGGAGGCGTCCCGCCCGTACGTCGCGGAGCATGCGCAGGAAATGGACCGCGACGTGGCCGACCAGCACATCGCGCTCTACGTCAACGAGTTCACCGCCGATCTGGGGACCGACGGCTACGCAGCGGTCCGCGGCCTGCTCGCCAGGGCGGCGGACGAGGGGCTCGTACCGCATCTGAAGTCGGAGCAGCTCAGCTTCCCCTGAGCGGAGTCCTCGAGCCGGCGTCCGGCGCGCCGGGCGCCGGCCGTCAGACGTCGAGTTGATCCGCGACGGCCCGGAGCATCCCGGCGACCTGTCGGCCGGACTGCTTGTCCGGGTAGCGGCCGCGTTCGAGCGACTGGGAGATGCCCTCGAGGAGCGTCGTCAGGTCCTGGACGATGGAGGCGAGTTCGTCCGGTTTGCGCCGCTGCGCTGCCGCGACGGAGGGAGGCTGGTCAAGCAGTGCGACGGAGAGCGCCTGATCCCCACGCTGACCGGCGACGACGCCGAACTCCACGCGCTGGCCCGGCTTCAGCGAGTCCACCCCGTCGGGGAGTACCGAGGAGTGGACGAAAACGTCCCCTCCCTCGTCGCGGGAGAGGAAGCCGAAGCCCTTCTCGCTGTTGAACCACTTGACCTTGCCGGTAGGCACGTGTCCTCGTCTCGTACTCGGCGGGCGAACCCGTTCGCGGATGCGGGAAATGCGCGAAACCTACGCGATATCGACTCCGAGAGCCGTTGAGCGGATCGCAGGACCCGCATCGACCAAGGTTAATGGCCCAGGGCCCGGCTGCAAGGCGCCGCCGGGGGTTCCCCCACGTACTTGAAGACGGGCCTACCCTGGGCGGGTGAACGCTGAAACTCCTTCCGCCGGTGATCTTCTCGTACGAATCGGCGGCATCGTTTTCCTCGTGGGCGCGGTCGCGACGGTCGTCACCGTCGCACCGCTCTTCCTCGGGACGGAGCGCTTCCCCTCCGTCGCGTACTTCGTCTGCATGCTGATGGGGGTCGGGTTCCTCGTCGCGGCCGCGGGCGTGGTGCGTACGGCGGCGGCGCAGCGGCGGGCGGCGCGCGAGGCGACCGTCCCGCCGGAACGCTGAGCTCCGGTCGTCAGGACGCCACGTAGCCGCGCCACCAGTCGGCGAACGCGGTCAGCTCCGGAAGGACGACATCGGCCCCGGCCGCGCGCAGGTCGTCGGCCGGGATCGGGCCCGTCGCGACGCCGACGGAGAGGGCACCCGCGGTCTTCGCACCTGCGACGTCGCCGAGGTGGTCGCCGACGTAGACGCCCACGTCGTGGGCTCTGAGCGCCTCCGCCTTGCGTTCGGCCCACAGATCGCCGACGAGGACGTCGGGCGTCAACCCGAGGTGGTCGAGGTGGAGTTTGGCGTTCCGCTCGTACTTCGCCGTGACGACGACCACCCGCCCGCCGGCTTCGCGGACGGCGGCCACCGCCTCCCGCGCGCCCGGCATCGCGGAGCTCGGCTCGATCGCGTACTGCGGATAGAGGCTTCGGTAGACCTGCGCGATCCGCGGAATCTCCTCCTCCGGGAACCACTCGGCCAGCTCGACCTCGAGCGGCGGGCCCAGCCGCGTGATCGCGAGCGCGCTGTCGATGTGCTGCCCCGTCCGCTCGGCGAGCGCGTCGTAGGCGGCGCGGATGCCCGGGCGGGTGTCGAGCAGCGTCATGTCGAGATCGAAGCCGACCGCGGGCACGGTGTTCGAAGCTGGATCAACCATGCGGCCATTCTGCCTGGCAGGGCCCGCGCCGGCCGCCGGAGCCCGACCGCTACGCCTGCCTGCGCGCCCTCCACAGCAGGAACACGGCGCTGGCGACGGCCGCCACCCGGAGCACCACGGGCAGCGCCCCCGACACCACCTCGCCGAGCGCGTCCGCCCCCTCGGCGAGCGGCTCCCCCCAACGCCCGTCGAGCCGCCCCCAGAGCCACACCCCTGTGCCGATCGCGACGAGCCCGGGCATCCCCAACGCGGCCCACTTCGCTTCCGTACGGCTGAACTTCGGCGCCCACCACGCGGCGAGCCACCCCACCGCGAGCGCGATGGGCGACCCGAGCGCTGCCCCCGCCAACAGCAGCACAACGGCGGCGAGTTCCACGATCCCGCCGTGCCGCGGCCCGACCGCCACCCGCTTGCGGAGCAGGCCGCGCAGAGCGCCGGCGGGACCGCGCCGTGCCGTCTCCGCGGCGTCGCTCTCCGCCGTGTCCTGCTCGACGCCCGTGTCCGCCGGCGCCTTCTCCAGCGAAGGCCCCTTCTTGGGCTCCTCCTCGGACGCCGGCTGGCGCCAGATCTCGGGCAGCTCGATGCCCCCGACGAACCCCGGAACGATGTCCTCCGAACCGCCGGGGGATGCTCCCTCGTCGCTCGGCCGCGCGTTGTACGGGCCGGTGTCGAACGGCCCGCCGCGTGTGCCGGAGTCCAGTCGCCACCAGTCGGGATCGGACTCCTCGGGGCCGAGTTCGTCGAGTCCGGCGAGATGCGGGGGTGCGGCGCCCGTGGACGTCGGGAATCCGGGAGGCTTCTGCTGCGTGTCGCCGTCGCGGGGGGACGGGACCGACGGCCCGCTTTCGCCCTCCTCTGTCGACCGGCCGCGGAACGGAAGCCGCCGGGTGCGCTGTCCCGGAAGTCTCTTTCCGACGTCGACGGGGGTGTGCCGTGGCTCGGCGACCTCCTCCTCGCCCGCGCGGGAGACGACCTCCTCGGGCTTGCCCAGCCGGGAGAGGATGCGCCGGACGGCGGCCTTGCTCTGTGCGCCGCCTTCCTCCGCCCGCATGCGGTCGATCCTGCTGCGCAGGTCGCCGACGAGGCGGGCGCGCTCGGTCGCCGTCAACGACGTGCCGTGCGCAAGGTCGCCGACCTTGCTCAGATAGTCGAATACGAGCTGCTCGCTCTCGATCCCCACCGCTGCCCCAACGACCTCGCCCGCCCCGCCGAGCGGGACCCCGCCATGCGCGTCCGGACCGACGGTACCGCGACCGCACAGCGTGGCGCTGCGCCCCTTGCCCCTCCGTCCGTCACGGGAGAGAACCGTTCGGCACTCCACTGCTCCCGGGCGCGCAGCTAACGTGGGAGAGATGAGCGAGGCGCAGCAGCAGCACACCGACGGTTCGGCCGACGGCCGGGACCGCCGCGGCACATCCCCGCGGACGCTCGCCGACGAGCTCAGGGCACGCGACGACGCGTCCCTCGCCGCCCTGCTCCGCGCCAGGGCGGACCTCCTCTCCCCCGTCCCGGCCGACCTCACCCAGCTCGCGACGAGGGCGGGTACGCGGGCGTCGATCGTCCGCGCCGTCGAACGCCTCGACGCCTTCACGTTGCAGACGGCCGAGGCACTCGCCGTCGCGCCCGACCCCTGCGACCTCGACACGCTGCGGTCCCTGCTCCCCGACGCCGGACACGCGCTCCCCGGCGCGCTGGACCGGCTCCGTCGACTGGCCCTGCTCTGGGGCCCGGACGACCGGCTCCGGCTGGTGCGCACCGCGCGCGAGCTCCTCGGGCCCGGCCGTCCGGGCCAGGGCGGCTCGCCCACGGGGTTGGGGCCGACGCTCGCCGAAGCCGTCGCCGGGATGTCACCGGGGCGCCTGCAGGAGATCCTTTCGCACACCGGTCTCCCGGGAACGCACGATCCAGTGAGCGCTCTCGATGCGTTGACCGCTCTCTTCGCCGACCGCACCGCCATGGAGGCGCTCCTCGCCCAGGCGCCTGCGGAGTCGCAGGAGATCCTCGGCCGGCTGGAGTGGGGGCCGCCGTACGGCACCGTCGAGCAGCGGGACGGTGCTTCCCGCACGGGGCGGGCCGACGAGGGGCCGGTCTCCGCGCCGATCCGATGGCTCCTCGACCGGGGGCTGCTCGTGCGCAGCGGTCCTTCCACGGTCGTCCTCCCGCGCGAGGTGGCGCTCCACCTCCGCGGCGGGCGCGCACACCGCGAACTGCGCCCCGTCCCGCCGGAGCTGACCGCGCGGCGCACGCACACCGTCGCGTCCGTCGACGGGGCCGCGGCGGGACAGGCGCTGGCGGCCAACGCGGTCGTCGAGGAACTCCTCTCGTCGTGGGAGGCCGAGCCGCCGCCGGTGCTGCGCGCCGGCGGACTCGGCGTACGGGAGCTCAAACGCACGGCGCACGCGCTCGAGCTGCCCGAGCCCGTCGCGGCGTTCTGGGTGGAACTCGCCTACGCCGCAGGGCTCGTGACGGCCGACGGCGAGGAGGACGAGCGCTTCGCGCCCACCCCCGAGTACGACGACTGGCTTCGTGCGCCGGAGCACCTGAAGTGGGTCCGGCTCGTCGGCGCCTGGCTCGACGGGACGCGGCTCCCCGGGCTCGTCGGCGAACGTGACGCGAAGGGCCGGGGATACGCCGCGCTCGGTCCGGGCCTCGACCGCGGTCCCGCCCCCGAGATACGACGTCGCACGCTCGAACTGCTCGCCGAGCCCGAGCCGGGCACCGCACCGGAACCCGACTCCGTCCTCGCGCGCCTCGACTGGGAGAAGCCCCTCCGCGGCGGCGCCTCGGGCGAGCTGCGCCGCGCTCTCGCCGACTGGACGCTGAAGGAGGCCGAGTCCCTCGGCGTCACGGGCAGAGGCGCGCTGGCAGGATACGCACGCCCCCTTCTCGCGCCGCCCGAGGGAGAGGGCGCCCCGGCGGCTGCCGAGGCGCTCGCCCCTCTGCTGCCGGAGCCGCTCGACCACGTCCTCCTCCAGGCCGACCTCACCGCCGTGGCCCCCGGGCCGCTCCAACGTGAACTCGCCGACGTCCTCGGCTCTTTGGCGGACATCGAGTCGAAGGGCGGTGCCACGGTGTACCGCTTCTCCCCCGCCTCCGTACGCCGCGGGCTCGACGCGGGGCGCAGCGCGGCCGACATCCACGCCTTCCTCGCCGCGCATGCGCGGACCCCGGTTCCGCAGCCCCTCACCTACCTCATCGACGACGTGGCACGTCGTCACGGCGCCCTCCGCGTGGGAGCCGCCTCCTCGTACCTGCGGTGCGACGACGACACCCTGCTGGCGGAGATCCTCGCCGACAAGCGCGGCGCCCAGCTACGGCTCCGCCTCCTCGCGCCGACCGTGCTCGCCTCGCCGGCGCCGCCGGACCAACTCCTCACGCGGCTGCGCGAGATGGGGTACGCGCCTGCGGCCGAGTCGGCGACGGGAGACGTCGTCGTCGCCCGGGCGGAACGTCACCGCGCGCCGGAGCGCACGCCACCGCGTCCGGTGCCGGATGGGCCGCCCCTCCCGGACCCGGCGTTGCTCGAAGCGGCCGTCCGCGCCGTACGGGCGGGCGATCACGCGGCGGCCGCGGGAGCCGGAGCGGTGTCGCCCGCTCGCGGCCAGCGGCAGGCCGGCTTCACCGGTGAGCTGCCGCGTACGACGGCCGCCGAGACGCTCGCGACGATGCAGTCGGCTGCCCTCAGCGGGGGCGAAGTATGGATCGGCTACGTCAACGCCGATGGGGCCGCCAGCCAGCGTGTACTCGCGCCAGTACGCGTCGAGGGCGGCTTCGTCACCGGGTACGACCACACTGCGGAGGAGGTGCGGACGTATCCGCTCCATCGGATCACGGGGGTGGCGGAGCTTTCCGGGGGATGAGCGGGGGTCGGCTGCGGGGCTTTCGGCTGTGGGAGGGCTGTGTCGTGGTGCGGTGGCGTGGCTGGTCGGTTGTGGGTCGAAGGTGATCGATTTCTGGTGTGGTCCGGTTGGGGTGCGTAGCGCAGGACGAGCGGTGGGTGGCCGGAATGGGGAGGGTGGTGCGCGTTGTTGTGCATGCGGCATCAAGGGTGCGGCCCGGGTCTAGGGATGGCTTTCGCGTCGGCGAGGGTTGGAGATGCGGCACACTGGACGCTTGGCTGGGGGCTGGGCGCTGGTTCGCTTCGAGCCTCGGGGCCGCTCCGGGGATCGGGGTGAGCTTCGGGGCGGAGTCCCGCGTACCGAGAGCTGGGCGCTGAGCCTCAAGCCGCGGTTTCAGCAGGGCGGGCCGGGGCTCAGCCGGCGGTGCCGGGCTCCGAGCTCCGGGCCGCGAGCTCCGGGCACGAGGGCTTTGAGCCCCGAGCTCCGAGCCCCGAGCTCCGGTTCCGTGAGCCGTGAGTCCGGGGTCTGAGCCCCGAGCTCCGGGGACCGGAGCCGAGGCTCCGGGTTCGGTGCGGGACCCCGAGCCCCGGGTGCCTGAAGCTTCGAGCCCCGGGGTCCTGAGCCCCGAGCCCCGAGTGCACCGCTTCGAAAGGCGAGGCGGCCTCGAACCGTCCGTGATCGGAGGAGAAGCACGTGCCAGGTGGCCCATTGATCGTTCAGAGCGACAAGACGCTCCTGCTCGAGATCGACCACGAGCAGGCCGCGGAGTGCCGCCGGGCGATCTCGCCCTTTGCCGAACTGGAGCGGGCGCCCGAGCACATCCACACCTACCGCGTCACGCCGCTCGGACTGTGGAACGCCCGTGCGGCCGGTCACGACGCCGAGCAGGTCGTGGACGCGCTCGTCGAGTACGCCCGCTACCCCGTCCCGCACGCACTGCTCGTCGACATCGCAGAGACGATGGGCCGCTACGGTCGCCTGACGCTCAACAAGCACCCCGCGCACGGTCTCGTACTGGAAACAACCGATCGTCCCGTGCTGGAGGAGATCCTCCGCTCCAAGAAGATCCAGCCCCTCGTCGGTACGCGCATCGATCCGGACACCGTCGCCGTCCACCCGTCGGAGCGCGGGCAGATCAAGCAGGTCCTCCTCAAGCTCGGCTGGCCGGCCGAGGACATGGCCGGCTACGTCGACGGAGAGGCCCATCCCATCGCCCTGGACGAAACCGAGTGGCAGCTCCGTCCGTACCAACGGCAGGCGGTGGAGGGTTTCTGGCACGGCGGGTCCGGAGTCGTCGTACTGCCGTGCGGAGCCGGGAAGACGCTCGTCGGTGCAGGGGCCATGGCCGAGGCGCAGGCGACGACGCTGATCCTCGTCACCAACACCGTCTCCGCACGCCAGTGGAAGCACGAACTGGTGCGACGGACCTCCCTGACCGAGGAGGAGGTCGGCGAGTACAGCGGGACGCGGAAGGAGATCCGCCCCGTCACGATCGCGACATACCAGGTACTCACGGCCAAGCGGAAGGGCGTCTACCCGCACCTGGAGCTCTTCGACTCCCGGGACTGGGGTCTCATCGTCTACGACGAGGTGCATCTGCTGCCGGCTCCCGTCTTCAAGTTCACGGCGGATCTTCAGGCACGCCGCCGCCTCGGCCTCACCGCCACCCTCGTACGGGAGGACGGCCGGGAGTCCGACGTCTTCTCGCTGATCGGGCCGAAGCGCTTCGACGCCCCGTGGAAGGAGATCGAGACGCAGGGCTACATCGCACCGGCCGACTGCGTCGAGGTACGGGTCAATCTCACGGACTCCGAGCGGCTCGCCTACGCGACAGCGGAATCCGACGAGAAGTACCGGTTCTGCGCCACGACCGCCAGCAAGCAGCACGTCACGGAAGCCCTGGTCAGAAAGCATCAGGGGGAGCAGACGCTGGTGATCGGGCAGTACATCGACCAACTCGACGAGCTCGGCGAGCACCTGGGCGCCCCGGTCATCAAGGGCGACACCACCAACGTCCAGCGCGAGAAGCTCTTCAGTGCCTTCCGCGAGGGCGAGATCGACTGCCTCGTGGTCTCCAAAGTGGCCAACTTCTCCATCGACCTTCCCGAGGCGACCGTGGCCATCCAGGTCTCCGGCACCTTCGGGTCGCGGCAGGAAGAGGCGCAGCGTCTCGGGCGAGTCCTCCGGCCGAAGGCCGACGGGCACGAGGCGCGCTTCTACTCCGTCGTCGCCCGGGACACGGTCGACCAGGAGTTCGCCGCGCACCGCCAGCGGTTCCTCGCCGAGCAGGGCTACGCATACCGCATCACGGACGCACAGGAGCTGCTCGGAGAGGGGTGAGCCTCGGGGCTCGGGGCTCGGGGCTCGGGGCTCGGGGCTACGAAGGTTTCCGAGCCCCGACATCACTCCTCCCGCCGCTCCCCACTCCGGTACTCAGACTGATCGACCACTGCTGCCCGCGAACGCGCATCAACCACGTGCCCCCGTGCCAAGAACCCCCCGCCCGTCGCCCGTTCGAACTGGACGAGCTCCACGCCTCCTTCGTTCCCCGCCCACCCCCTACGCTCGGACCGCCCCAGGCGCTGCTCGACCGTCTCGTATATCGCCGTGGCCATCCGCCCGAGCGCCTGCGCGTCCTGGTGCCGGTGATACCGCACTCCCACGTCCGACTGGGCCAGCGCATCGAGGCCGGCGACTCGCAGCGCGTCGATCAGCAACCCGATCTCGACGCCGTAACCGACGGGGAAGGGCAGCCGCTCCAAAAGGCCACGTCGAGCGGCGTACTCGCCACCGAGCGGCTGCACGAAGCCCGAAAGCAGCGGGAAGTGCAGGTTGAGCAGCGGACGCGCGACGAGCTCCGTGGCCCGACCGCCCCCCATCGCGGCGGGGACGCCGTATTCTCCCGGGACGTCGCCGAGTGGCCGGTCGTACATCGCCTTGACGAGTTGCAGTTCCGGGTCGACGAGCAAAGGCCCCACGATCCCGGAGACGAAGTCGGGTGAAAAGGATCTGAGATCGGCGTCGACAAAGCAGACGATGTCACCGTGTGTAGCCGCCAGCGAGCGCCAGAGCACTTCGCCCTTCCCCGGAAGAACCGGCGTCCCGGGGAACACCTCTTCCCGCCTGACGACCTTGGCTCCGGCCCCGGCGGCCACCTCCGCAGTGCGGTCCGTCGAGCCCGAGTCCATCACCACCAGTTCGTCGACGAGCGGAAGCTCGGGGCGCATCAGCTGTTCCCGGATGACGGTGACGATGTCGCCGACGGTGTCCTCCTCGTCGAGCGCCGGAAGCACGACGCTGACAGTGGTTGCCCCTGTGCCGTCGCCGAGCGTCGGCGAGCGCTTCGCGGCCACGAGGTCCTCGATCGGGTAGTCAGCAGCACGGAGGGAGCGCCGCGACAGCCAGCGGCTCACTTCGTCCAGCACCTGTACTCCTTCAGTCCATGCCGCGCCCACCTTTGAGCGGGTACGGGAACCTTCGGCGACGTGCTACGGCCGTCCTGGACCGGGGATGCAAGCAACCGACCAGCTCGGTACAACTGCCAGGCCGAAGCTCGACGTCTGTGATCGATCTCGCGCATCGGACGGCTATCTCGATCACCGGGGGCTTCAGCTACAGTCTTGAACAGCGCATCCGGCCGATGCAGGCCGGGGTGCGTTGACAAACGCCCGGTCGTCCCAAGGCCGGTGCCATAGAGCAGCTCATCCAGAGGGGCAGAGGGAACGGCCCGTTGAAGCCCCGGCAACCCTCCCGGCGTTGCGTTTTTCGGAAAACGCGCAGATCGCAGAGTTCATTCCTTGCGAGGCCGCCGTGGAGATGGTGCCAATTCCGGCCTGGGGCGAGATACGTCCCGGGGAAGATGAGGAGAAAGGGCCTCGCCTCCATGGCTGTGCAGACGGATTCCGCAACGACCAGCACTACGAGCGGTTCCTCCGGACCGGATCTCGGCCCCGCCGCCGCACTCTCCTGCCGTGAGTGCGGAGAGCGCTTCCCTCTCGGTCCGATCTTCGCGTGCGAGGTCTGTTTCGGTCCGCTTGAGATCGCCTACGACCACCCCGCGGGCGACGCGCAGGCTTTGCGTGAGCAGATCGAGTCGGGGCCGAACAGCATTTGGCGGTACGCGCCCCTGCTGCCCGTCCCTGCGGATGTCTCCGACAAACCGA
This sequence comes from Streptomyces sulphureus DSM 40104, assembly GCF_000381025.1. Taxonomy (GTDB): domain Bacteria; phylum Actinomycetota; class Actinomycetes; order Streptomycetales; family Streptomycetaceae; genus Streptomyces; species Streptomyces sulphureus. Next base: position 23,572 of record NZ_KB905829.1, on the reverse strand, counting down.
GCACCAACCCCGGCTTCACCAAGCTGGTCCGTGCCGAGCGCCTCGGCCAGGAGCTCGGCGTCACAGGTGAACTCCACATCAAGGACGACTCGGGCAACCCGACCCACTCGTTCAAGGACCGTGTGGTCGCCATCGCCGTCGAAGCGGCTCGGTCCTTCGGATTCACCACCCTCTCCTGCTCCTCCACGGGCAACCTTGCGGGAGCAGTCGGTGCCGCCGCGGCGAGGGCCGGCCTTCGCTCCTGTGTCTTCATCCCGCACGACCTCGAACAGGGCAAGGTCGTCATGGCGGCCGTCTACGGCGGCGAACTGGTCGGCATCGAAGGGACTTACGACGACGTCAACCGTTTCTGCTCGGAGTTGATCGGAGACCCGGCAGGTGAGGGGTGGGGGTTCGTCAACGTCAATCTGAGGCCGTACTACGCCGAGGGTTCCAAGACGCTCGCCTACGAGATCTGTGAGCAGCTGGGGTGGAGGCTCCCCGACCAGCTTGTCGTTCCCATCGCTTCCGGCTCACAACTGAGCAAAATCGACAAGGGGTTGCAAGAGCTGATCAACCTCGGCCTTGTCGAGGACCGCCCCTACAGGATCTTCGGCGCCCAGGCGGAGGGCTGCTCTCCGGTCAGCCGAGCCTTCAAGGAGGGCCACGACGTTGTGCGTCCCGTAAAACCGGACACGATCGCAAAGTCGCTCGCGATCGGTAACCCCGCCGACGGCCCGTACGTCCTCGACATCGCACGCCGCACCGGCGGCGCCGTCGAAGATGTCGACGACGAACGGATCGTCGAGGCCATCAAGCTGCTCGCGCGGACTGAAGGCATCTTCGCCGAGACCGCCGGCGGCGTCACGGTGGGCGTGACCCGCAAGCTGATCGAGGACGGTCGTCTGGACCCCTCGTTGACGACCGTCGTGCTGAACACCGGTGACGGCCTCAAGACCTTGGACGCGGTCGCGTCCACCACCGGGCCGACCGCCGTCATCAAGCCGAACCTCGAATCGTTCCACGCGGCCGGGCTGGCCTGAGTCCGGCTGCGTGAAGTGACCACATCTGAACCGCCCCTGCGCAACGGAAGGCAACCCATGAGCGTCAAGGTCCGCATCCCGACCATTCTCCGTACCTACACCGGCGGTCAGTCCGAGGTGTCCGCTGAGGGGGCTACCCTTTCGGAGGTCCTCAGCGACCTGGACAAGAACCACACCGGCATCGGCGCCCGCGTGCTCGACGACGAGGGTAAGCTCCGTCGCTTCGTCAACGTCTATGTCAACGACGACGACGTCCGGTTCGAGCAGGGACTGGAGACGCCGACTCCGGACGGCGCAGGCGTCTCGATCATCCCGGCAGTGGCAGGCGGCTGCTGACAACACTGGCCGCGCATCGCCGAATCGCCCGCTCCGGCTCTTCGAACCGGGGCGGGCGATTCGATGTTTGAGGAGGCGGTAGGGTGGTCACGTACCCCGCTTTCGAGCGCTTCGCACCTGAAGGAAGCGCCGTCCTTGCATGCGGATTCACCGGTGCTTTTTGTCGGAGTCGTACCGGCTTGAGCAGTGTAACTTGCTCCGGTAAAGCATGAGTTGAGCCTCAATGCCCCTTTTGTCGGCTCCTCATTTCTCGTCTGATTGACCTGTTGCACAGGGCGTCCGGGCAGATACATTCAGCGTCGGTCGACGCGTTCCGGCGCACACTTCCGGGCCTCGCATGCCGGGGTTCTTGAGGTGAGTTCTGACCCGGGTTCGCGAAGTGCGGGCCCGCGCAAGGGCCAGTAATAGGGGAGTTAGGAATGGCTCAGGGCACCGTCAAGTGGTTCAACGCGGAGAAGGGATACGGCTTCATCGCGGTCGACGGTGGTGCGGACGTGTTCGTCCACTACAGCGCGATCCAGATGGACGGTTACCGCACCCTGGATGAAGGGCAGCGGGTCGAGTTCGAGATCTCTCAGGGTCAGAAGGGGCCGCAGGCGGACATGGTCCGTGTGACCGGCTGAGCACCGAGCACGCCGACCACACTGCGCAGACTTCAAGAGGGGCTGCATCTACGGGTGCGGCCCCTCGCGCGTGTCCGGACACGTCGTGGGTAGCTCCCAGGGCCGGGACGAACGGAAGCTGTTGGGCCGCTTGCACTCACAGGGGTCGAGTGCTAATTATGGGCGTTAGCACTCTCGCGATGAGAGTGACAGCCCGCTCTCCCGAGCGGGAGCAGCACAAGAAGGACCGGGTCGGTGAGGTCCGGGTCCTGGCGGAGCAAGGAGCCGTCAGGTCGCAGGCCGTCCGTCGCGGGCGCCAGCGCGGTCCGGAGAAATCCAACCCTTCCCTTGCCATGCATGGGGAACCCAGGGAGGACCACACCACATGGCCAAGATCATCGCGTTCGACGAGGAGGCGCGGCGCGGCCTTGAGCGCGGTATGAACCAGCTCGCCGACGCCGTCAAGGTCACCCTCGGGCCCAAGGGCCGCAACGTCGTTCTGGAGAAGAAGTGGGGCGCCCCCACCATCACCAACGACGGCGTTTCGATCGCCAAGGAGATCGAGCTGGAGGACTCCTACGAGAAGATCGGCGCTGAGCTGGTCAAGGAGGTCGCCAAGAAGACCGACGACGTCGCGGGTGACGGCACCACCACCGCGACCGTCCTGGCCCAGGCGCTCGTCAAGGAGGGCCTGCGGAACGTCGCGGCCGGAGCCAACCCGATGGCTCTGAAGCGCGGTATCGAGAAGGCCACCGAGTCGGTCTCCACCGCTCTGCTGGAGCAGGCCAAGGACGTGGAGACGAAGGAGCAGATCGCCTCCACCGCCTCCATCTCCGCCGCTGACACCCAGATCGGCGAGCTCATCGCCGAGGCGATGGACAAGGTCGGCAAGGAAGGCGTCATCACCGTCGAGGAGTCGCAGACCTTCGGGCTCGAGCTGGAGCTCACCGAGGGCATGCGCTTCGACAAGGGCTACATCTCCGCGTACTTCGCCACCGACATGGAGCGCATGGAGGCGGAGCTCGAGGACCCGTACATCCTCATCGTCAACTCCAAGATCAGCAACGTGAAGGACCTCCTTCCGCTGCTTGAGAAGGTCATGCAGTCGGGCAAGCCGCTGCTGATCATCTCGGAGGACGTCGAGGGCGAGGCGCTGTCGACGCTCGTCGTCAACAAGATCCGCGGCACCTTCAAGTCCGTCGCGGTGAAGGCCCCCGGCTTCGGCGACCGTCGCAAGGCCATGCTCGGTGACATCGCCATCCTCACGGGTGGTCAGGTCATCTCCGAGGAGGTCGGCCTCAAGCTGGAGAACGCCGGCTTGGAGCTGCTCGGCCGTGCCCGCAAGGTCGTCATCACCAAGGACGAGACCACCATCGTCGACGGTGCGGGCGAGAGCGACCAGGTCGCAGGCCGCGTCGCGCAGATCCGTGCCGAGATCGACAATTCGGACTCGGACTACGACCGCGAGAAGCTTCAGGAGCGTCTGGCCAAGCTGGCCGGCGGCGTCGCCGTCATCAAGGCCGGTGCCGCGACCGAGGTGGAGCTCAAGGAGCGCAAGCACCGCATCGAGGACGCGGTGCGCAACGCCAAGGCGGCTGTCGAGGAGGGCATCGTCGCCGGTGGTGGCGTGGCTCTGCTGCAGGCGACGTCGGCCTTCGAGAAGCTGGACCTCGAGGGCGACGAGGCCACCGGTGCGCAGGCTGTGAAGCTCGCGCTGGAGGCTCCGCTCAAGCAGATCGCGGTCAACGCCGGTCTCGAGGGTGGCGTCATCGTCGAGAAGGTCCGCAACCAGAAGGTGGGCCACGGGCTGAACGCCGCCACGGGTGAGTACGTGGACATGGTCTCCGAGGGCATCATCGACCCGGCGAAGGTCACGCGTTCCGCGCTGCAGAACGCTGCCTCCATCGCGGCGCTCTTCCTCACCACTGAGGCTGTCATCGCCGACAAGCCGGAGAAGGCTGCAGCCGGTGCGGATGCTGCTGCTGCCGGTGGCATGGGCGGCATGGACTTCTGATCCGACGTTCGTCGGGCGGTCCGGAAGGGCCGGTGTTGGGAGTCGACACGAGGGCGGGTACCCGAAACGGGTGCCCGCCCTCGGGCGTTGGTCGTCGGGGCTCGGGGCTCGGGGCTCGGGGCGGAGTTTCTGGCGGGCTTTGGTGACACGCCCAAGGCAAGGGTGTCTGCCCGAGAAAAAGTAGTGGTCGAGTGTGGGCTCGTGGAGGAGTGGCTGGCTCTTCTTTGCTGAAGTCGCCCCAAGCTAGGTTTAGTTGGTGGGGAAGAACCAATCACGAATTGTGAAAAACGCTTTGCCCAGAATGGTTCGTGCCGAGCGGTCGTGTTGCTTGGGGCATCCCTTTGCTTCGAGTGACTCCCGAGCGCTTTGTAGGCGGTGGGAACTGCCGGCATGGTGCGCTCTACCCGCTCCCGCGCGGCTGTTGGGCGGCGGTTTGGGCCGACGTCCAGCGGGACGGCTAGTTGGACCGGAGCTGTGTCTGGCCGCTCGTCGCCCAGGGTGGGTAATGCGCCCGCCGCGTTGAACGCATTGCCCCGGCAAGGGTAGTTCCAACTGCTCCCCGACAGTTGGCGGGACAGCGCTTTCGTGCCTTGTCAGGAAGGGGATAGGCGGCCTTTCCTGGTCTGCGTCTGTCCTTCTTCTGCTCTCCAAGGTCTCGAACCCCACCTTTCGGCAAGGGCGAACGAGTCGGACGTCGAGATCAGTTCGAGATGGACGTGTGACTGGATTCGTTGCGCGGTCATTTTGCCGACTCTCGTTGTTCAGCGGCAACAGGCCGTTCCTGATGCGGAACGATTCCCACCACGTCTGGTCGCGCGGGCTCCGTGAGAAGAAGGTTCTTGTGACCCAGCGCAGACCGTTGGTGATGCTCGGCTTTACTGCTTCGAGGTATCGACGGAGGTGTCCGGCGCGCGACAGCTCACGCAGTGCAGTGCGGCATGCAGCCTGCCCCAGCGCCGGCAGTGCTTTCGCCAGGGTCTTGTATCCCATTGCGGCACCAACTGGAAGCGCGTCGATGAACGCCGCCAGGCTCGCTTCTCTCTCGGGGAGATGCTTGAAATCGCCCGTGCTGCGGCCTTGTTGGCCGGGAGCGTTACGTTTTCCGTATCCCCGAGGGGCCATAGGATGGTGATGAATACACTCATGGTCAGGGATGGGCGTGCCGGACTGCCTCACCGCTGTTCCTCCTCCGTGACTGTGGTCGTGCGGCTGCCGTCACTACGACCGTGAGGGACCCGTACGAAGTTCGTCAGCTAACCCGAAGTCGCACGTTGTGACAAGGCGGTTGCCGCACGCCGGTCGAGCCTTTCACCGAACCGACGTCGGCGGTGGGGACGCTGTAACTTACGCTTTGATCCAGGCAAATCGCCTGGCCAGAGACGTCGGTTCGATTTCCATGGTCCTCAAGCTGTCGCTCAACCGGATGTCGTTCACATTCCGCTTGACTCGGAGTAGGGCTGAAACAGTGAAGCCCATCGAGTGGCTGCGATCAGGGCCAGCGTCAGAGGAGCTGCCATCCACCACCTGCTCACGACCTGACGCGCGAGTGGGACGCACGACAGGCAGATGGCCAGTGCTGCGCACGCGAAGGTCATACAGCACATGCCTTCGATGCGAGTGAGGATAAAGTCGCCACGCTGTTCATGAGGAGATGCACTCACGGCCTGGTAACAGGTCGCGCATGCAACGAGATTGAGAACGGCCATCGGCATTCCGAAGGCCCAACGCAGGCCCTTGCTTTTTCCTACCGGACGAGGCTCCGGTCGTTGGGCTTCCCATTCAGGCGGGGTACGGGTCATCGGACTTCCGGCTTGGATTCCTTGCGGCGGTGCCGCAACGGACGTCTGCTGTGCTGCGGACCGAAACCGCAGCAGCACACAACGGGGGAATTATTTTGGGCGCTGTCGAAAACGAGCGCTACGCCCCTCGTTCAGCCGGGAGTCGATCTCCAGCCGGACTTGGAAGTCATCCAAGTTCCGGAGTAATTATGCCGTGCCCGCCCTGTGGTCGAACCCCCGTGATGTACTACCAAAAGGCGGACACGGCTTCCCCGGAGGGATATTGAGGAACTCCGTCTCCGGAGCGCCTCCTCCGGAATACTCCCACACCTCCCGGGCTTCACGGTACGGCTCTCCCCCGCAGGGGTGAACGCGGACCGGAGAAATTTTCCGAACTGCAGGGGCTAACCGAGCCCTCGCGCCTTGTTCGACAACGTGGTTGGCCAAGCGCTTACTTGATGCCGCAGCGGTTGTGCCGCCTCTTCAAGGTATGTGAGGCAGAAGGTCTTGCGTTTGAAGTGCAAGCCCGCCAGCGTGGTCAAGATGGAAGTTCGATTTCTGGCTTTCCTCTAGATCGTCAACATGCTGTGAGAGCGCGGAGGGCCTGAGCAGGGCTAGCGCGGCCGCGCTCGCACACGGGCAGCCATCCTTGCCGGCCAGGCGGAACGTATGTGCCGAGGCGAGGTCATCGTGAGCAGGCAATAGCGGAGCCGGTCGGCTGCTTCGGCATTGCCGCGGTGGGGCCCGGTCAGGATCTGCAGCCCGTGGTTCCCGACGCTCCTCGTGCCCGTTACACGGGGCTTGGAGCTTTGGGCTGTGGTTGATCTCCTTCCGGTCCTTCCGGCTCGGGGCCCTCCGTGCCTGTGTCCCCTTCGTCGCCGTACGTTGGTTCGGTGACGTGGGCTGTGCTCGGTGACGTGGACTTCTCGACGGTCGAAGTGTTCTCCGCGGAACTGGGCGTCGGCTCGGCGTTGAGATCCGACAGCATCGCCCGGCTGAATCCGAAGAGGTATGTGGCGACGAATCCCGCCACGTAACCCACAGTGAGTCCGAACGCGTAGACCGCTGCAACCGGTCCGAGGCCGTGGTCCCCCTTGAGCAGAGGGAAGAGTGCCCATCCCGAAGGGCCGATCGCAGCAGACCCCACCGAGGTCCCGAGCTGGTAGAAGAGGCCGACCACTCCGCCGCCGAAAGCGCCGCCGATGCACGCCGTTACGAAGGGGCGGCCGAGAGGCAAGGAGACGCCGTAAATGAGCGGTTCGCCGATGCCGAGGAACCCCGCGGGAAGTGCGGACTTAATGGTCGTCCTGATCGATGAGTTGCGGCGGAGCTTGTAGTAGATGGCGATTGCCGCTCCGACCTGGCCGGCGCCCGCCATCGCGAGTACCGGGAGGAGCACTGTGTACCCCTGCTGGTCGATCAGTGTCGTATGGATGGGGATCAGTGCCTGGTGCAGCCCTAGCATTACCAGGGGCAGGAACAGCCCGCCGAGAACGAACCCCGCCGCGGTGCCTCCGTGTGCCAGCAACCAGTTCGCGGCGTGCCCGATGCCCGTCGCCAACTCGCCGCACACGTACATGAGACCGAAGAGAGTGACGAGGCCGGATACGAGGACCGTCAAGGTAGGGGTCACCAGCACGTCCAGGGCCTCAGGGACCCATCGTCTGGTGTACTTCTCGACTTGGACGGACAGGAGGGCCGCGAACAAAGCGCCCAGAACGCCTCCCTGCCCGGGGGCCAGTTTGTGGCCGAAGGCCGAGACGTCGGTGACTCCAGGAAAGACGATGACTGCGGCGGCTGCCCCACCCAGCACTGGGGTGCCACCGAACTCCCTCGCGGTGTTGATCCCCACGAACACGGCTAGGAGCGATATGAAACCGCTTGATATCGCTGTGAGGGCGGGCGTCACGGACGAGGCCCAACCCAGGTTCGTCAGAAGTCCGTTGAAGCCAGCGACGATGCCGCAGCCGATGAGTGCCGGGATGAGTGGCACGAAGATGTTCGCGATCCTTCGGAGCATCAGTTTGAGCGGGGTGGCGTTCCTTCGTTTCTGGGCAGTACGGATGGCTTCGCCTTCCGCCGCCAGAGCATCGGAACCGGGGCTCGAGGCTCGGGGCTCGGGGGAACTGGAGTCTCGGCCGAGGCCCGGGGCTCGGAGCTGAGGCGTCGGGGCTCGGGGCTCGGAGTTCCGGGTTTGAGGCCCGGAGTTCGGTTCTTCCGCGACGTCTTTCCCTCGACGCCCCTTCCGCGTCACCGTCGACTGGGCACTCCCGGCGGCCAAACGCTCGAACTCCGGCGTCACGCGCGCGACCTTCCCGGGGCCGAGAACGATCTGATACGTGTCGTCCTCGACCACTCCGAGAACCCCCGGCAACATGCGCAGCTCGGCGTCCTGCACGAGTGACCTGTCGTCCAGGCTCAGACGCAACCTCGTCATGCACTGGCTGACGGATGTCACGTTCCGAGCTCCGCCGACCAGAGGGAGGATCTTTTCGGCTAGCTCGCGGTTCTCGTCTTTGCTCATGCTGGCGTCCTTGGTCGTGGGACGCCGACCGTCGTGGCCGGTGCTGCCGATGGTGCGGCGGCGGACCGCGGAACGCAGGTCGGCCTGCCGAATTCATGGCATCCGGGTGGCAGCGGCGGACAAAGCTGCATGTGCACGTGCGGGCGCGTCATGCAGACGGCAGAGGTGGGCCTCGCGCTCGTGGCGCTGTTGTTCAGACGCGTCCGGCTTCAAGTGCCTTGCGCAGGTGGCCGCCTGAGGAGGTGAGGAGGCGCGTCGCTGTCGTGGCGTCGACATCGCCGAGCAGCATCAGGATGGCGTTCTTCACCTCGCCGTCCGTGGCGGACAGCGCCCTTTCGATCTCCTCGTCCTCCGCGCCGGTGGCCAGGGCCACGATGCGTCGGGAGCGGGCGCGGAGCTTTTCGTTCGAAGCGCGCACGTCCACCATGAGGTTTCCGTAGGTCTTGCCCAAGCGGATCATCGTGAGCGTGGAGATCATGTTGAGGACGAGCTTCTGCGCCGTCCCGGCCTTCAGTCTCGTCGAGCCGGTCAGCAGCTCCGGACCGACCACGACCTCGATTCCGTGGTCGGCGGCGGCAGCAAGCGGTGAGCCCGCGTTGCAGGAGAGGCCGATGGTGAGCGCGCCGTACTGGGAGCGCGCGTACCGCACAGCTCCGACGGCGTACGGAGTGCGCCCGGATGCGGAGATGCCCACCACCGTGTCCCGACTCCCCAGCGCAAGCTGCTCAAGGTCGGCGTCGGCCAGTTCCGGGCTGTCCTCCGCCCCCTCGACGGACGTCCGCAGAGCACCGGGACCGCCGGCGATGAGGCCGACGACCTGGTCGGACGAGGTGTTGAAGGTCGGTGGGCACTCGCTCGCGTCGAGGACCCCGAGGCGCCCGGCGGTGCCGGCGCCCGCGTAGATCAGTCGGCCTCCTTGCGACATCCGCTCGGCGGTGGCGTCGATGGCTGCGGCGATCGTCGGGAGCTGCGTCGCTACGGCGGTCGGGACCGATCCGTCTTCGGTGTTCATGAGCTTCGCGATGTCGAGGGTCGGCAGCCGGTCGATCTCGGCGAGTTCGCTGCGGTATGCCTCGGTTGTCAGGTGGGCCAGCTGCTCCTGGAGCGCGCCGGTCGGCCGGGAGTCGGAAGCGCTGTCGGTAGGGGCTGCTGGAGGTTCGGTGCTCATGGTGCGCGGCTCTCTCTGTGCACGGTTCGGGCCGAAGGATGGGGCAAGAACGCTCAACGGGGTCTGGTCGGCGGAACGTGCCGGTGCGCCAGCGCCTCGTACGAGGCGGACAGGGCCGGCGCCGCCGTCTCGTAGGTGTGTTGCGCGACGCCGACGAAAAGGCAGTCGACGGCGAGGAGTTGGCCCGTCCGGCTCGACATGGCAGCCGGTCGCAGCTCGCTCTCTCGGACTGCCGAGGTGGTGAGTACGTAGTCGGCGTACTGCGTGACCTCGCCGTCCGGGCGACCGGTCACGGCGACGGTGGTCGCGCCGTGCTCGAAGGCGGTCCGCAGCGGCTCGATGACGTCGCCGGTTCGCCCCGAGTGCGTGATCGCCACGGCGACGTCTCCGGGGTGGAGCTGGACGGCGTTGGTGACCGCCAGGTGCGGGTCCGTATGGGAGTGCGCGATGAGGCCGATGCGCAGCAGCTTCTGGGCGAGATCCTGGCCGACCAGGGATGAAGCGCCGACCCCGTAGACGTCCACCCTTCCGGCTGCTGCCATGGCCGTCGCTGCTGCGTCGAGTTGGGACGCGTCGAGGCATGCGGCGGTGTCGGCGAGGGTCTGGCGTTCGTCGTGGGCGAGCTTGGCGATCACTTCGGCCATCGAGTCGTCGACGGCTATGTCGGCGGTGACCGAGGGGGCCGCTCCCGACTGCAGGTGGGCGGCGAGGCCGGCGAGGGCGAGGCGGAGGTCGCGGTAGCCCGGGTAGCCGAGCAGCCGGGAGGTGCGGACGACGGTCGCTTCGCTGGTGCGGGTGCGTTCGGCGAGACCTGTGACGGTGAGTCGGGCACACCCTGCCGGGTCGGAGGCCACCGCTTCGGCGACGCGTTGCATGGAGCGGGTCATGGTGGGAGCCATGGTTCGTACCTTGGCTGCCAGGGCCTCCGGGGCGGGAGGGCTCGGGGAGCGGTCCGTTTCCGATCGGCCGCGGACGGGCGGGGCAGCCGAGACCTGCTTCGGAACGCTGGTGAAATTTTCCTTCAGATTTCCGGCCACAGACGGAAGATATTTTCTGCGGAGCTTTCCGTCAACGGTGCATGACGTGTACGGCTCTCCGGCTGTCCGTGCGGGCCGTTCGGTTCCTCGGTTTGGTGCAATGGAAGGTATGGAAGACCATGAACCGGCATTCGGGCAGTCCGCGAGCGAACCGTCCTCGTTGGAGAGGGGGCTTCACGTTGCGCGGGCCCTGATTCTGGCCGACCTGCATGCGAGCAGGGTTGCGGAGGCCGACATCGTCTCGCTGGTGGAGGAGGCGGTGTCGCACCGTCGATGGTGGGTCGAGCAGTGGCCGGAAGGTGTCGTTTTCGTTGCGGGGCTGGTTGCGCAGGACGTTCAGGATGCCCTGTTGGACAGGTACGGACGGTGGCCCCTGTGTCCCGTGTGCGGTGGTGGAGATCCCCATGCTCTCGATGTGCAGCCGGAGCTCGGGGAGGACCCGCAGTGGGTCTGTTCGGAGACGTCCACTGCTGTGGCACGGATCGGGCAGTTGGGGGCTCGGCTTTGAGCTTTCTTGGGGTCGGGGCTCGGGGCTCAGTTGCGTTCGCGCGGCCTGGCGTCGCCTCCCGGGGCCCGGAGCTCGGGGCTCGGCGCTGGGGGCTCTTTTTTCCGGGGCTCGAGGCTCGGGGCTCGGAGCGCTGTGCCCCGGGGCTCGGGGCTCAGGGCTCGGAGCGCATCCCGAGGCGCTGACGTGACGATCTACATCGACTCCCCGACCTGGCCAGGCCACGGCCGTATGTGGTCGCACCTGGTGAGCGACGCCTCCTACGAAGAGCTGCACGCGTTCGCTGAAGCGCTCGGCTGCCCGCGTCGGGCCTTCGACCGCGACCACTACGACCTGCCCAGTGCCCGGTACGAGACAGCCGTCGCAGCAGGAGCCCGGGAAGTGGGCAGCAAGGAACTGCTCCGCCGTCTCACGGAAGCCGGTTTGCGACGACCGAAGCGCCGCGGCCCGCAAGCCGAAGGAACCCGGCAGTCGGAGCAGCCGTCGCCGTGCCGCTCCTGAGGCCGGCCGATTTCATCCGCGGCCACCACAACGATCCGTTCGGGCCGCCAGGACTGTGAGGAGCACGGCGCCCGCCGCGAGTACGCCCCCGGTGAGGGCAACCGTCCGGTACCCCAGCCCGGCGCCGATGACGAGTCCCCCCCAGCCAGGGACCTGCGGTGTTGCCGAGGTTGAAAGACGAGGTGGCCGTAGCTCCGGCAAGCGTCGGCGCCGAGGAGGCGACATCGAATATCCGGGCGTTGAAGACCGGTCCCGTCGTGAAGGCAGCGACCCCGAGCGCGAGTGTGAGCGCGGCGGCCCCGTACGTGGACGGAGCGAGCGCTGCGAGCAGCGCGAGGGCCGCCGCAGTGGCAGTGATACCGGCGTACATCGTGCCGAAGAGGTGGGAATCGGCAGTGCGGCCGCCGAGAAGAGTGCCGATGAGGCTGCCGATCCCGAAGAGGACGAGCACGGTCGGGACGCCGCCCCAACCAACCCCGACACTTCGGTGAGCAGCGGCGCGAGGTACGAAAAGAGGGCGAAGGTCGCCGCGGCGTTGCATGCGATGGTGCCGACTGCGAGCCAGACCCGGCGGTCGCGGTGGATGCGTGCCTCACGGCGCAGTCTCGGAGCCTCCGTCCCGACGTGTGCAGCCGTCCGAGGCACCAGCAGCGCGACGCCCGTGATGCCGAGTCCGGCCAGTATCGCGACGCCCCAGAACGAGGCACGCCACCCCGCGTGTTGGCCGAGGAACGATCCCGCCGGCACCCCGGCGATATTGGCGACGCTCAACCCGCCCACCATCACGGCCAAGGCACGCGCCTTGACGCCGTCCGGGACGAGCGACACCGCCACGGCTGTGCCGACAGCCCAGGAACCCGCACACGCCAGTGCACTGACGAGACGTGAGCCAAGAGCACCTCGTACGTCGGAGCCAAGGCTCCGGCGACTTGTCCGAGTACGAAGACGAAGAGGAAGGTGAGAAGCGTGGCGCGTCGGGGAAGCCGTAGTGTCGCGGCCGCCAGAAGTGGCGCGCCGAGGACCATGCCGATCGCAAACGCCGAGATCAGAAGTCCTGCTCGGGGAATCGAGACGCCGAGATCGCGGGCTATGGGCTGGAGGATGCCCGCGAGCATGAACTCCGAGGTACCCAGCGAAAAGACGGACATCCCCAGCACGTACACGGCGAGGGGCATGCGACGTCTGCCTACGGGAGCGGCCTGGCCGCTTGGAGGCTGGGCAGGCACTCCGGAGGGTGTATCGGGTCTGTTTCCGTCAGCCGGCGTGATGTCCGCGGGCAGGTGAGGCCAACCGGCCGATCAACGTGCTGCATTCCCCGCGAAGTTGGAACCTGTCGTCAGGCCGCCAGTAGGTCGAGTTCCGTTTGTACGTTGTGTCGTGCGGCTTCCTCCCAGTGTTCCGCGCCGTAGGGGGTGCTGAACACTCTGGGAAGTGCGAGGAGTTGAGCTAGCACCTCTGACCGGGCCGTGCGGAAGACGGCTTCCGGGACGAACGAGTACTCCTGCCGGATCTGTGCGGCGTATCGGGCGTACGCCTCGGGCGGGCCTGCGAGTACGGACAGGTCCGCGTCGCAGAGGACGGCGCCTGCCGCGTCGTCGGGCGAGGGGGCGTGCGAGGTGGTGAGCCGGACCAGCCTGGCGACCTCCGCTGTACGGGATGCGTCGACGCCCGCTTCCGGGAGGGCGCGTTCTGCCAGGCGGGCGCTGCGGTCCTCGTTCTCGCTGCGGTCGGGGCGGTAGACGGCGTCGTGGAACCAGGCCGCCAGGAGCACGGTGTCCCGGTCGAAGGGGCTCCCCTCGCGCCGCGGGTCCTCCGGGGCCAGCAGGGCCACCTGATCAAGGACGGTGCGGAGGTGCGTAGTTGAGTGGTAATGGCGTTGCGGTTCTGACCAGCGTTGCAGGAGGTCGGCTCCGTACGGCGTCGGGTCTGGATGTGCTGTGCCGCCGCGAGCGCTGATGAGGAGGGCCGTCCAGGCGGCGAGAAGGTCGTCGGTCGGCTGGGGAACGGCGTCGTCTTCCGGTTCTGTGGAGCTCACGGGCCAATTGTCGTCGTCGGGCGCGGTGCTGTCTTCCGGGGAAACTCGGGGTATGGCACTCTGTGGTATATGTCTAGACCAATTCTTGAGGTGATCGCGCTCGACGCCGAGGATGCGCGTGCTGCGCAGGCCGGAGGGGCGGACCGCCTCGAACTGGTTTCGGCGATCGAGGAGGACGGACTCACGCCGAGCAGGGAGACGGTCGCCCGTGTCGTCGCTGCTGTCGACATTCCCGTTCGCGTGATGCTCCGGCCCGCCAACGGCTTCCGGATGGCCGGGCAGCGGGAGCTCGAGAGCCTGTGTGCGGAGTCCCGTGCCCTGCGCGAAGAGGGAGCGTCTGAGTTCGTTTTCGGGTACCTCGATGAGGCCGGGCTCCCCGACATCCCGGTGCTCGCCGCTTTGAACGAGGCTGTCGCGGGCTGTCGTTGGACCTACCACCGAGCCATCGACCGGGCTGCCGACAGGGATGGTCTGCGGAAACGGCTCGCCTCTCTCGGCGACCTCCCGGGGCTCGATACCTACCTGACGGCGGGTTCGGCAGACGGTGTGGGGAGCGGGTTGGATGTGCTCCGCAGTGAAGCGCGCCGGTCGCGGACGGGGGAACCGGGGTACGGGCCGCGGCTGATGGTCGGGGGTGGGCTCCAGCTCCGGCATGTGCCGGAGCTGTTGGCGGAGGGGCTGGATGCCTTCCATATCGGTGGTGCTGCTCGGAGAGGGGGATGGTCGGGCAGGGTTGATCCGGGGGAGGTCGGTGTGTGGCGGGGGTTGCTGGGCGGGTGAGGGTGGGGGCTGGCGGTGTGTAGCTTGTCGCCGAGCCCCGAGCCCCGAGCCCTACCGGAGTGCCTCCGGCAGCGGCGCGGAATGGACCACGGTCAGCCCGGACACAGCACGGGTCAACGCCACGTACAGGCGCCTGAGGCCGGTCCAGGGATCGGGCTCGGCTGCGACGACAGCTGCGGGTTCGTCGAGTACGACGTGGTCGTACTCGAGGCCCTTGGTCAGCGGGGCCGGCGCCAGGGTCAGCCTCGTCTGCGGCGAGGTGTCCTCTCCGGGAGCCAGATGGGCGAGTCCGGCTGCACGCAGGGCCGTGGTCAAGGCGGGGATGCGGTCGTCGGAAGCGATGAGGCCGACGGTGCCTTCGTGAGCCAGGGCCTCCCTGCATGCCTCCACGACGGCGGCGTCGAGTTTATCGGCGCTTCGCTCCCGCACTGCGAACCGTCCGGCGGCGTCCCTGATCGACGTGGCTTCCTTGAGAGTCGGGGCGATCTGCGGAAGGAGCCTGGAGGCGTAGGCGATCACTTCCCGCGGTACGCGGAAGCCGTCCGTCAGCTCCTCGACCACGGCGTCCGGTTTGCCCAGGTGGTGCATGGCTTCCTCCCAACTCGTCGTCGCCCAGGGCGTGGTGCCCTGGGCGAGGTCGCCGAGGATGGTCGCCGTGCCTGTGGCGCACCGTCGGCCCAGGGCTCGGTACTCCATTGCGGACAGATCCTGTGCCTCGTCCAGTACGAGGTGGCCGACGGAGGCGGAGCGGGCGACGAGTGACATCGCCTCGTCCACCAGTACCGCGTCGACACGGGACCATTTCGCCGAGCGCACCCCTCTGCCCGGCGTCTTCCAGAGGAGCTCCTCCTGCTCCTCCGCGGTGAAGATGCCGTCCGCGTGCTCGGCGAGAAACTCCGGCTCGGAGAGGAGCCTGAGGACGAGCTTGGCAGGATCGACGGCCGGCCAGCAGGAGTTGACGAATGCCTTGACGGCCACGTTCTTCGTGACCGTCCTCTCCATCGTGCTGTCGGCCGTTTCGCCGGTTTTCTCGACCCGGGTGAGGATCGCATGCCCGACGCGGAGCGGCAGCGCCTCCCGTCCGGCGTTGTAGTGGAAGCCTCGTTCGAGGAGCTCGTCCACGAACCTGCTCAGCTCCTCGACGGGGATGCGCCACCGGCGGATCCCACGCGAGACCACGAGCGGTTCCTCGGGCTTCCGGACGCCGGAGTAGACGGCACGGCGCAGGACTTCGGCCATCCGCGCATCGCCCTTGAGCTTCGCCGACGCAGCCGATTCCGTTCCCTTGAGCTTGCCGCCGGAGGTGAGGAGGGCGTGCTGGGTGAGCTCGTCGACCGTGGCCTGCCGTACCTCCGACTCGCCCAGGGAGGGCAGGACTTGGGCGATGTAGTGGAGGAACGAGTCGTTGGGCCCGACGACGAGCGTGCCCGTCCGCGCCAGCCTCTTGCGATGTGCATAGAGGAGGTAGGCGACGCGGTGCAGTCCGACGGCGGTCTTACCCGTCCCCGGGGCACCCTGGACGCAGACGGTGTCGTCGACGTCCGCGCGGACGATGGTGTCCTGTTCGGGCTGGATCGTCGCCACGATGTCACGCATCGGACCCACGCGCGGACGTTCGATCTCGGCCTGCAACAGTGCACTCGAACGTGCGGACTCCGAGGGGTCGGTGAGGTGTTCGTCCTCGTACGCCGACAGGTCGCCATTGGTGTAACCGAAGCGTCGGCGCATGGCGACGTCCAGCGGATCGGTCTTGGAGGCGCTGTAGAAGGGACGGGACACGGGGGCGCGCCAGTCGACCACCAGGGGGTCGCCGTCGGTGTCGTGGACGTGGCGGCGGCCGACGTAGAACCTGTCGCCGATGTCGGCGTAGCCGTGCAGGAAGTCGAGGCGGCCGAAGAAGAGCGGTGAGCCGGGAAGGTCGGCGAGCGATGCGACTCGGGCGTCGATGTCGCGTGCGAGGACGGCGGCGTTGACCCAGTTGGTTGCCACGTCCGAGATGTTCAGCGACTCGGTGTCCTGGCGCATCGCGCGCAGTGCGGCGCGGGCGCGGGCGAGGTGCTTTCGCTCATGCGACAGGGCATCGGTCGAAGGCGTGAGAGTTCGCTCGTCGGCCACCGGATGCGGGGCGGTCCCGGTTGGCGTCGGCTGGGCCTGGTCTTCGTCGGGCTGCCGCGCCGCTGCTCGGTCGTCGTCGTCCGGGGGTGCGATCTCGGGCGCGCTCACGGTGTTGCCTCCGGGGTGTGCGTGCGCAGCACGACGGCGCGCCTGTGCCGCGCGCGGAGATCGGGGCAGCAGGCGCCGTGCTGGCGAATGGCTGGGATGGTGCCTCGGCGGTGCTACCGAGGGCCGACCGGTTTCCGTGCGGCGGCGTCCCCGCGGCTGGGCGGGGAGGAGAGAGGGTGATGTTACGCGCGCTCTCTCGCCGGCGCCAACGGTTTTCCGACCGTCCTGGCGGCAGCGCTCCGGTCGGTGAGGTGGTCGTCCGAATCGCCCGAATCAAGGGCGACAGAGTGGGGATCGATCACTCTGCTCACTCGGTGCGTGAACGTGCGCCCTCGCGGGTTCTGCCGGAGGAGACGGGGCGGTCCGGGTGGCGGCGCAGGTACTCCTGCTCCAGTTGTCGCAGGCGTTCCGTGTGTGCGTTCAGGGCGTCGGCCGAGCCGTGCAGGAGTGTGTCGTGGCGCGTCCGGTGGATGGTCTCCAGCTCCTTCACTAGCTGCGCATCGGTGAGTTCACTCGGATCGATGCCCATGATCTCCAGCCCTTCGCCACCGGGTTCGCGTCGTTCGCCCACAGCACGTTCCGAACCGGGGAAGTGGTTCGGGCGTCGGGACCAGTCTCCTTCCTCGCGGGCCGGTTGGCCGTTTCTGCAGGGCGGTCTTCATGCAAACGGGTAGCGCAGTAGCCGTCGGTGGACGAACGGGCTTACTGCGGTACGGCCCGCACACTGCCGATCGAATTGTGAGACGGTACTGTCCGCAATGCGAGCGGCAGGCTTACGGTGCTGCCATGGGAAGAGAGACCGCCTTCTACACACATGGCCACCACGCGTCCGTACTCCGCTCCCACCGCTGGCGCACCGCGGCCAACTCGGCCGCGTACGTGCTGGAAGAGATCGCGCCGGATGCCGCCGTGCTCGACATCGGGTGCGGTCCGGGGACGATCAGCGCGGACTTCGCCGAGGCTGTTCCGAGCGGGCATGTCGTCGCGGTGGACGCCTCCTCCACCGTCCTTGGTGAGGCAGAAGTGGCAGCCGGTGGGCGCGGGCTACGGAATATTGAGTTCCGGGTTGGGGACGTGCACAGGTTGGAGTTCGGGGACGGTGCGTTCGATGTCGTCCACGCGCATCAGTTGCTGCAGCACGTCGGGAAACCGGTGGCCGCGCTCCGGGAGATGCGGCGGGTGCGGACAGGTCGAGGGGTCGTCGCTGCGCGGGACGCGGATTACGGAGGGATGTTCTGGTATCCGCAGCTTCCGGGGCTCGACGCGTGGCGGGATCTCTATCAGCGAGTGGCGCGCGCGAACGGGGGCGAACCGGATGCCGGGAGGCGGCTCCACGCCTGGGCACGGGAGGCGGGGTTTCGTGAGGTCGGTGCCTCTGCCGGGGCCTGGTGCTATGCGTCGGCCGAGGAACGTCAGTGGTGGGGGGAGTTGTGGGCCGAGCGGATCGTGGAATCGAATTTCGCCAGGTCGGCGGTGGATGGTGGGCACGCCTCGGCCGAGGAGTTGCGGCGGATGGGGAGGGCCTGGCTGGACTGGGCGGGGGATGAGGACGGGTGGTTTGTGGTGCCTCATGGGGAGGTGGTGTGTCGGGGGTGAGCCCCGAGCCCCGAGCCCCGAGCCCCGAGCCACCGTCCCTACCACGTGACTCAACGCAACTGACGCTGAGCATCCCGGCGTTCGCGCAAGCGCTTCACGGTGCCCGCGTCGTGCCGCCACGCCCGAGGGTCGTCAAGTAGCGCGTTGAGCAACTGGTAATAGCGCGGAGCCGAGAGCTCGAGCCGCTCCCGGATCGCCCGCTCCTTCTTCCCGGGGCTCGGCCATCCGCGGCGCTCGAACGCGAGCACCTCCCGCTCCAGCTCCGTCAGTTCGCCGAAGTCGCCCTTCTCTGCCGGACGGAGGCCACCGTCGGGGCTTTCCCTCACGGCGGGCTCGCCCCGGGGCCCGAGCCCTTCCTCGCCCGGCGCCCGGCGACAGGCTTCGCCGGCGCCCGTCTCCGCCCCGTCCGAGCCATTGGTACCCATGGCTCCAAGGTACCGACTACTCCTGTCCTTCCTCCGCCTCAGCCTTGCGCTGCATCCCCGTGAGCAGCGCCTCCGGATCGGTCGCGTCGAGCATCGCCTTGCCGATGTTGCCCTTCAGATCCGCGTTGACCGCTGCCCAGGAGACCTTGCCGAGCGGATAGAAGTCGGCCGACGGCAACTGGTCGAGGAACCGCCAGAGGTCACGGTGGTCGCGGTCCTTGCGCATGCGTTCGGAGGCCGAAGTGGTAACGGGCAGCAGGTCGTAGCTGTCGACGAAGGAGTAGTGGTTCTTCTCCGAGTAGACGAAGTCGAGGAAGGTGCCGATCGCCTCGCGGTTCCCGTGCTGGCGGAATGCCATCATCCAGTCCGCCACTCCGAGCGTGGAGCCGGCCGGCCCCTTCTCGCCCGGCAGTTGGGCCATCCCGAAGTCCACCTTGCCCCGCTTCGCCTGCGGCATCAGCGTGGGATGGCCGTTGAGCATGCCGACCTCCCCTTCGGCGAACGCCTCGAAGATCTCCGCACGGTTGGTCTTGTGGGGAGCGGGCTGGGTGAGCCCCGGCCGGACGAGGTTCTCCCGGAGCCAGCGGAGGGCGCGTACGTTCTCTTCGGCGTTGACGGAGTACGTCCCGACGCTGTCCGTGTATCCGCCGCCTGCGCCGAGCATCCACATGAGGGCCTCGCCCTGCGCCTCCTCGGGTCCAAGGGGAAGCCCGTACGGAATTTTGACGCCGGCGGAGTTGAGCCGTTCCGCCATGCTGCGCACTTGGCTCCATGTGCGGGGAGGCTTCTCCGGGTCGAGCCCGGCCTTTTCGAAGAGCGCCTTGTTGTAGAAGAAGAGCCGCGTGCTGGTGACGAAGGGAAGACCGTACTGGACCCGGTTGACCTGCCCGGCTTCTGCCAGGTTCGCGAGGAAGTCGGCCTGGACGGGTATGGGCAGCAGGTCGCTCGCCTTGTAGAGCTTGCCCGCTCCGGCGAAGTCGGCGTAGGCGCCGATCTGCGCGATGTCGGGTGCGTCGTCGTCGGCCACCATCTCGGCGACCTTCTTCTCGATGGTGTTCCAGCTCAACACCCGTACGTCGACGCTGATGTCGGAGTGCGCGCGTTGGAACGCGTCGGCGAGACGCTGCCAGTAGCCGCGGGAGCTGTCTCCCGCGGAGGGGGAACCGTAGTCGGCGGCTACGAGGCGCAGCGTCGTCTCGCCCGGCCCGCCGATGCCGCAGCCCGTCGTTGCAGCCCCCGTGGAGGCCGCGCCCATGCCCGCAACGGCCGCACGCAAAAACCGTCTTCGTTCCACTTGCTGACTCTCCTCCATGCCGAGCTGTGCTGACGTTCGAGAGCTCGGGCATGCAGAGCGGTCGCCACGTGCGCGAACGGTACGACCGTTCTGGGCACGCTCCCCCCGAGCAGAACAGCGTGACGCGGACGCAGCTCTCCCAGGCCGTTCCGCTTCCCACCTTGCGCCGCCTACCTCACTACAGCCTCTCCACCGGCACAACCCACCTGCCACAGCGAGGAGTTGAAGAAAACCCAGCCTCGCACGACAGGGACCGCGCAGGTCGCACTACGACAAAGATCCGCTACTGGACTAGACCTATTCTGCAGTCTCGCGGGAGACTGTGGGGCGTCAACCGACCGATTATCCGAGGCACTTTGCGTACGAGCGCGACGTGCACACCGCCAGCCCAGGCCGGCCCGCAGCCGGCCCAGCCCCGACAGCGAGAAGTGCAGTGAGCCCACGGCAATACGTCATCGCCCTCGACATCGGTGGCACCGGCATGAAGGCCGCCCTGATCGACAGCGACAACAGACCGCTCCACGAGGCACGCCGCCGCACGCACGCCGAACGCGGCCCCGACGCCGTACTCCACGAGGTACTCGAGTTCGCCGAGGACCTGCGGCGCACCGGCGTCGAGAAGTACGCAACACCCCCGGTCGCCGCCGGAGTTGCCGTGCCCGGCGTGATCGACGAGGCGACGGGCACCGTCACCTTCGCCGCGAACCTCGCCTGGCGCGAAGTGCCCTTGCGTTCCCTCCTCGTGGAGCGGCTCGGCATGCCCGTCGCCCTCGGGCACGACGTACGCACCGGAGGCCTCGCCGAGGGACGGCTCGGCGCGGGCGAGGGAACGGATCGTTTTCTCTTCGTGCCGATCGGTACCGGAATCGCCGGGGCGATCGGCATCGACGGGCGGGTCGAACCGGGGGCGCACGGAGGAGCCGGAGAGATAGGCCACGTCGTCGTCGATCCGGAAGGTCCGGAGTGCGGCTGCGGCCAGCGGGGCTGTCTGGAGGCGCTCGCCTCCGCCGCCGCGGTCGGTCGCGACTGGGCTGCCGTCTGCGGAAACCCCGCGGCGACAGCGGCGGACGCGGCGAAGGCCGTCGCGTCGGGTGACGTGCGTGCGCTGGCGGTGTGGCAGAAGGCGGTCGATCGTCTCGCCGGCGGTCTCGTCATGGCCTGCACGCTGCTCGACCCGCGCACACTGATCGTCGGCGGAGGTCTCGCCGAGGCCGGTGAGACCCTCTTCGCTCCGTTGCGTGACGCGGTGCGCGACCGCGTCACGTTCCAACATCCCCCCACAATCGTGCCCGCGGCCCTCGGGGACGCCGCCGGCTGCCTGGGCGCGGGGCTCCTCGCCTGGGATCTTCTCTCCGCGGAGGTTTCACGTCGATGAGTAAGCGAACGGTGCTGTCCGGAGCGCGCCTCGTACTCCCTGACGGGGTGCACGAGAGCGGCCGACTGACCATCGAGGACCGCACGATCGCCCATGTCACCAAGCGTCCGTCCGTAGTCGACCCTGAAGATGAGCAGGCGACGGTCGTGGACCTGACCGGCCACTGGGTCGTTCCGGGCTTCGTCGACGTCCACGTGCACGGCGGCGGGAACGCCTCCTTCTCGGCCGGCACGGCAGAGGAAGCCCTGCGGACCATTCACACGCACCGCGCGCACGGCACGACCACGACCGTCGCCTCGACGGTCACGGGCACCCTCGACGATCTGTCCGAGCAGGCGCGGGTGTTGAGTGAACTCGTCGAACAGGGCGACCTCGCGGGGGTCCACTTCGAGGGGCCGTTCATCTCGCTGCAGCGCTGCGGCGCCCACGACACCTCGCTGCTCCGCGATCCGGACCCGGCCGACGTGCGGAGGCTCGTCGACGCCGCACGGGGCACCGCCGTCATGCTGACGCTCGCCCCCGAACTTCCGGGCGGAATCGACTCCGTACGCCTCCTCGCCGACCTCGGCGTCCGGGCCGCCGTCGGGCACACCGACGCCGACTACGAGACGGTCGGACGCGCCGTCGAGGCGGGCGCCACCGTGGCCACGCACCTCTTCAACGCCATGCCGGTGCTCGGCCACCGCGCGCCGGGCCCGGTCGCCGCGCTCCTCGAGGACGACCGCGTCACCGTCGAACTCATCAACGACGGCACGCACATGCACCGCGCGGCCCTGGAACTCGCATTCCGCGACGCCGGTCCTGGACGGGTCGCCTTCATCACCGACGCGATGGGTGCGGCGGGGATGGGGGATGGGCGGTACCCGCTCGGCCCGCTCGAGGTGGAGGTGAGCGACGGTGTCGCACGCCTCGTCGAGGGCGGGTCGATCGCCGGCTCGACGCTCACTCTCGACAGGGCGTTCCGCCGCGCGGTCACGGTGGACGGGTTGCCCGTTCCGGACGTCGTCGCCGCGCTCTCGGCGACCCCGGCACGGCTGCTGGGGATGCAGGACCGAGTGGGGTCGTTGGAGGTCGGGAAGTACGCGGACCTCGTGGTGCTCGACGCGGAGTTCGAGGTCGTCGGCGTGATGAGGCGGGGCGCATGGGTCCGCGAGCCGGGGGTGCGTACGGGCGCGTGAAACGGCTCGTCAACAGGCTTGCGGGCCGGGCTGGTTGTTGTCGGGGACTCGTCATGGGCGTCGGTCGGATGGTTTGATCACACCGTTCCGACGGCCGGCGGGAGGGAGTCCGGTGATACTGACGGTCACGCTCAACGCTGCCCTTGACGTCACCTACCGAGTGCCCCGCCTCGACCCGCACGGAACGCACCGGGTGCGCTCGGCGACGGAGCGTCCGGGCGGCAAGGGCCTCAACGTCGCCCGGGTGCTCGCTGCGCTCGGGTACGCGACTGCGGTCACCGGCTTCGTCGGCGGCGACACGGGCCGGGCCGTCCGCGCCCTGCTCGACGCCGAACGAGGGCACCATCGCAGCGTGCGGGACGAACTCGTCACCGTCGAGGGCGGCACTCGCCGCACACTGGCCGTGGTCGACGAGACCACGGGCGACACCACGCAGTTCAACGAGGCCGGGCCGGAGATATCGGCCCAGGAGTGGGCGACGTTCCGGAACGCGTACCGGCGGCTGCTCGGTGAAGCAGAGGCCGTTGCGCTGTGCGGCAGCCTTCCACCGGGGCTGCCCGTCGGGGCCTATGCCGGCCTGGTGCGGGAAGCGCGCGCTGCGCAGGTCCCGGTGCTCCTCGACACCAGCGGCGAACCGCTGCGCCGAGGGCTTGCCGCTCGGCCCGACCTCGTCAAGCCGAACCTGGCGGAGCTGGTGGAGATCACCGGGAGCACGGACCCGGTGGGGGCGGCGCGGGACGCGCGCCGCCGTGGAGCACGGGCGGTCGCCGCGTCGTTGGGGGCGGACGGCATGGTGCTCGTGACGGAAGACGGTACGCGCAGGGCCCGGCCGCCCAGGCGGCTCGGCGGGAACCCGACGGGGGCGGGGGACTCGGCCGTGGCGGGGTTGCTGCTCGGGGTGGTGCGGGGGCGGGGCTGGCGTGAGGCGCTTGTCGAGGCGGTTGCTCTGTCGACGGCGACTGTGGTGGCGGAGGCGGCGGGGGAGTTCGTGGGGGAGGTGTATCGGGAGGCGTTGGGCGGTGTGGAGGTGTGGGAGGGGGAGTGATCGGCGCTGGTCGCCGGGTTTTGGGTTGGGTCGGGCGCGTGAGTGCTGGGCCTTGGCCATGCGGGGCTGGGGTGCTCACACTCGTCGCCGAGCCCCGAGCCCCGAGCCCCGAGCCCCGAGCCCCGAGCCCCGAG
>NZ_KB905828.1 GCF_000381025.1 Streptomyces sulphureus DSM 40104 | reverse complement strand
ACTGGGTTGATAGGCCGGGTATGGAAGCCCTGTGAGGGGTGGAGTTGACCGGTACTAATAGGCCGAGGGCTTGTCCATAGAGGCTTCGCGTCCACTGTGCAGTTCTGAAACAACGAACAGCACATACCGGCCCCCTGTTGTGGGGGGTTGGGTGTGTTGGTGTTGTGTGTGTTTCGGTGGTTATAGCGTTGGGGAAACGCCCGGTCACATTTCGAACCCGGTAGCTAAGCCTTTCTGCGCCGATGGTACTGCATACGGGAGTGTGTGGGAGAGTAGGACACCGCCGAACTACCATTAAAGGCCCCTGGCCCCCAGCGTTCAGACGCTGGAGGCCAGGGGCCTTTTTCGTTTGTGCACATTTTTCTGGGCCGCCGGTTCTCGTAGGGTGCCGGTATGGGTTGTGAGCTGGTGGTCTTCGACAACGACGGGGTGCTCGTCGACAGCGAGCCGATATCGAATCGCATTCTCGCCGAGTACCTGAGTGAGCTGGGGCATCCGACCAGCTACGAGGAATCGATCGAGCGGTACATGGGATCGGCGGTGCACAGCATCCACGACTCGATTCGGGAGCGGAGCGGGCGTGAGCTCCCGGCCGACTTCGACGAGGTGTTCCACGGGCGGGTCTTCGAGGCGTTCCGCGAGGAACTGGAGCCGGTGGACGGGGCGGCCGAGGTTCTGCTGGCCCTCCGCGAGGCCGGCGTCGAGTACTGTCTGGCGTCGTCGGGGAGTCACGAGCGGATACGGGTCGCGCTGCGGAAGACGGGGCTGGAAAGGTTCTTTTCCCGGGGGGCGCTGTTCAGTGCGGACGATGTGGGGCGGGGTAAGCCGGCGCCCGACCTGTTTCTGCATGCGGCCGCTGTGCGCGGGGTGAAGGCCGAGGAGTGCGTCGTCGTCGAGGACAGTCCTGCGGGGGTGCAGGCTGCGCGGGCGGCCGGGATGGACGTTCTCGGGTTCTGTGCGATGACGCCGAGGGAGCGGTTGGGCGGGGCCAGGGCGTGTTTCTCCGAAATGGCCGAGCTGCCTGGGCTGTTGGGGCTCGAAAGTGAGTGAGCGCTACATCTGTCGGTGAACCACTCCCGCTTCTAGGGTGCGTTCATGTCACGTACGCGGCGCTCTCGTGGGCGGATATCCCTTGCTGTTGCCTTCTTCGCGCAGGGCGTCGTTTTTGCTCTTCTGGTGACGCGTATCCCTGCGGTGCAGGATCGGTACGAGCTGTCGGACGCCGTGTTGCCGGCCTTTCTTGCTGCGGTGCCGGTGTTGGCCGGGGTGGGGAGCGTCTGCACCGAGCGGGTTGTGCGGAGGGTGCGGCCGAGCGTCGTGCTGCGGTGGGCGCAGCCGGTCGTGGGGCTGGCGCTGCTGGGGGTCGGCGCGTTCGACGGGCTCGTGCAACTGTGCCTCGTACTCGGCGCGTTCGGGCTCTTCGTGGGTGCTCTCGATGCGTCGATGAACATGCTCGGTGTCAGCTTGCAGCGCGAGTACGGGCGAAGCATCATGCTGGGGTTCCACGCTGCCTACAGTCTTGGCGGGATCGTGGGCGCTTCGTTGGCGTGGTGCGGGGCCCACTGGGCGTGGGGGCTGGCGGAGTTGTACGGGCCCGTGGTGCTCGTGGCCGTGCCGGCTGCGTTGGTGGCGAGCCGGTGGTACCGGGACGCTCCTGCTGAGGATGCTCCGGTTACGCAGCCCGAGGGCGTCGGGCCGGGGATGCGGCTGCTGCTGCCGCTCTGCTTCGTGATGTCGTTCGCGTACATCGGTGACTCGACCGTCTCCAACTGGAGCGCCAAGTACCTGCACGACGTGCTCGGGGGTTCCGAGCAGTTGGCCACGGTGCCCTACAACGTCTACATGGTGACGACGCTGCTGGGCCGCGCGGTCGGGGACCTCGGGGTGCGGCGTTTCGGCGCGGTGGCTGTCGTGCGTGCGGGGACGGTTCTGGCCGCGCTGGGGTTCGCGGTGGTGGCGGGAGCCCCGGGTGCCTGGGCTGGGATGGCCGGGTTCACTGCGCTGGGGCTGGGCCTCTGCGTGCTCGTGCCGCAGACGTTCGCAGCAGCGGGCAGGCTCTTCCCCGGGGCCTCGGACGCCGCGGTGGCACGGTTGAACATCTTCAACTACGTGGGTTTCCTCGTCGGTTCGCCGTTGGTGGGGGCCGTCGGGGACGTGTGGAGCTATCGCGGCGCGATGCTGATCCCGATGGTGCTCGTACTGGTGACATTGGGGTACGCGCGCTCGTTCGAGGGAGTGGGCGGCGGATACGGTGAGCGGCATGAGCGGTCGCGCGCAGCTGATGTGGAATGAGGCGGTCACCGCCTACGACTTCGGTCCGGGACATCCGATGGACCCCGTCCGGCTCGCCCTGACGATGCGTCTCGCGGAGGCCCTGGTCCTGCCCCGCGCCCCGGAGTTGCGGGTGCGCTCGGTGCCGGCGGCCGGTGACTCGACGCTGCGGCTCGTGCACCGGCAGGACTATATCGACGCGGTGCGCAAGGCGGCGGCCGATCCCGCGTCGGCCCGCGGAGAGTACGGCCTCGGGACGATCGACGATCCGGCCTTCCCCGGTATGCACGACGCCTCGGCGCTGATCGCGGGGATGTCGGTCGCCGCGGCGGAAGCGGTATGGCGAGGGGAGGCCGAGCACGCGGTGAACTTCAGCGGCGGCCTCCACCACGCGATGCCGGGCGGCGCCTCGGGGTTCTGCGTGTACAACGATGCGGCTCTCGCGGTCGCGCGTCTGCTGGAGATGGGCGCCGAGCGCGTGGCGTACGTCGACACCGACGTGCACCACGGGGACGGTGTGCAAGCTGCGTTCTGGGACGACCCCCGGGTGCTGACGATCTCCGTCCACGAGGACCCCGGCACGCTCTTCCCCGGCACGGGCTGGCCGGAGGAGACCGGTGGCGCCAACGCGGAGGGCACGTCCATCAACCTGCCGCTGCCTGCGGGGACTTCGGACGCCGGATGGCTGCGCGCGATGCACGCGGTGGTGCCGGAGCTGCTCCGGGCTTTCGCTCCGGAGGTGCTGGTGACGCAGCACGGTGCGGACACCCACGTCGACGACCCGCTGGCTCACCTGGGCGTGAGCGTGGACGCACAACGGGCTGCGGCCGAGTCGTGCCACGGCTGGGCCCACGAGTTCGCCGGAGGCAGGTGGCTCGCGCTCGGCGGCGGAGGGTACGCGGTCGTGGAGGTGGTGCCGCGGACCTGGACGCATCTGGTGGGGCTGGCCGCGGGTGCGCCCGTCGAGCCGGGGACCGAGGTGCCGGCCGACTGGCTTGCCGAGGTGTACGCGCGGACCGGTGAGGTGCTTGAGCCGCGCCGGATGACCGACGGTGTCGAAGTCACCTGGCGGAGTTGGGAGTCGGGGTACGACCCGGCGGAGGCGCTCGATCGGGCCGTGGTGCGGGTGCGGCGGGCCGTTTTTCCCGCGCACGGACTCCTGCCGTAGGCGCGGCTGTTGAACGGGGCCTCGGCGCGGGCTGGAGTGGAGCTGCGAACGTGGCGGCGGACCCGTCGAGTTGGGATGTTCGCCGGTGTGGTGCGTCACCCGATCCGGGGAAAGTGACCGGCAACGAGCCTCCGGCGTCGGGCCGTTGCGACGGTGAAGCCCGGTGCGCGGGCTCGTGTGCGGCGAGCGGCGAGCGGCGTGGGACGCGGGGCGGAGCGGGCACGCGCGTCGACTCCCGGGCCGCTACGCCACATGGGACTCATCGTCCTCGGCACTCTGCTGCGGTGTACTAGGATCAGCGACGGGCAGACGTGTCGACATAACGACCCGATTCCGAGTACGCCCGTACAACCGGAGCTACGCACGGAGAGTCCCGGTGCGGGCTCGGCGGGGACCCGGGGGCGGTACGACGCGGTGCGGTACGGGCGCGTCGGAAGCCTCCTGTTCGTGGCGGGGAAGTTCCCGGAGCGCGGTGGCAACTCGCCCTCGTCCGGTGGGAGTTCAGAGCGGTGCACGTGGAAAACTCGCTGGTCGGAGCCGGTTGGCGGAGGGCCGGGCAAGGGTAGGGGAAGAGCGGGAGTCGGTCGGGCGGTGGGCGGGTGCGGGGCGTGTGCCGGTTCCGGTTGATGACGCGGTGCGGTTCGGTTACTACCGTGCGCTTACTCGCTATGTACTCAATCGAGCGTGTCTGTCCCAGAAGCGTGCTGAACGCTACTCCTCTTCACCACTTGCATCACCCGCCCCTAATCTGGGGAGGAGCGCACATGCGACCAGGAGTCACCGGAGGGGAAGCCGGTGCCCGACATGTGCGGAAGGTTCAGGTGTGACATGGCTGCTGGTAAGGGACCTCTCAACGAGGTCGTGTTCCTGACCGTGGCGGAAGTCGCCTCGGTGATGCGAGTCTCCAAGATGACCGTGTACCGCTTGGTGCACAGCGGTCATCTGCCTGCGATCAGGGTCGGCCGGTCCTTCCGGGTTCCGGAAAAGGCCGTGCACGAGTACCTCCAGGAGTCCTACGTGGGGGTGGAGAGCGCCTGACGTTCAGCGGCGCTCGCAGAGTGCGGGTGCGGTCAGCCGGACCGCACCCGTTCCTCCGGCGACCCTCGGTTAACGAGCACTCCCCGGTGCCGGGTAGGCTGGCCCTGTGTAGGTCGTGTGGGCTCGGACGCCCCGCACCGAGTGATTCGAAATGAGTCGCCCCCGCCCATGAGGCGGGGTCGCATCGCGTGAGCGAGGGTTGTCGTGGGTTCTGTCATCAAGAAGCGGCGCAAGCGGATGGCGAAGAAGAAGCACCGCAAGCTGCTGAAGCGCACGCGCGTGCAGCGT
Organism: Streptomyces sulphureus DSM 40104; assembly: GCF_000381025.1. Taxonomy (GTDB): domain Bacteria; phylum Actinomycetota; class Actinomycetes; order Streptomycetales; family Streptomycetaceae; genus Streptomyces; species Streptomyces sulphureus. The sequence goes on along the minus strand of NZ_KB905828.1, from coordinate 107,802 downwards.
CGCAACAAGAAGTGAGCGCGCACCGACGTCGTTGATCGCCGCCCTTTCCCGCACCGCTCGGTGTCGGGGAGGGCGGCGTTCGTCGCTCCAGGGGGAAGTCCGCCCGCAGACGCCTTCCGTCACCGGGGTGCCACACCCGATCGGTACCGTGGGCGCACCCGGCGGGCGCCTGTGAGGGCGTGGCGCCGCGTCGGTGGGGACCAGGGAGCAGCCTTCAGGGAGGGGCCTTGGGCAGGGTCGTACTCGTCACCGGGGCGGCACGTGCGAGCGCCGGTGCCTTCATCCGCAGTCTCCAGGACTCGGAAGAGGTGGAGCGGGTCGTCGCCGTCGACCTGCGGCAGCCCGTACATCCGCTCGGGGCCGCGGAGTTCGTCCGGCTCGACATACGGCAGCCCGCGATCGCCGGCGTGCTCGCTGGGCACGGCGTCGACACCGTCGTCCACCTGGATTTGCAGGGGACGCCGTCGCCGCTCGGGCGTTCGCGCACCGCGGTCAAGGAGACCAACGTCATCGGGACGATGCAGCTACTCGGAGCGTGCCAGAAGGCGCCGGCACTGCGGCGGCTCGTCGTGAAGTCGACCACGGGCGTCTACGGTTCGGCGCCGCGTGACCCCGCGCTCTTCGACGAGACGATGCGCTCGAGGGCCCTGCCGCGCGGCGGGTTCGCCAGGGACGCGGTCGAGGCGGAAGGGTACGTCCGCGGGTTCGCGCGGCGCAGGCCCGACGTCGCGGTCTCGGTGCTGCGTTTCGCCCACGAGTTGGGGTCGGCTCGGGAGGCCCCGCTCGCCGGCTACTTCTCGCTGCCCGTCCTTCCGACGGTGCTCGGGCACGATCCGCGGCTCCAGTTCGTGCACGAAGAGGACGTGCTCGGCGCGCTCCACCGGGTACTCGCACCCGACGGGCCCGCGGGGACGTTCAACATCGCCGGTGACGGCGTGCTCCTTCTCTCGCAGTGCGCACGCCGGTTGGGGCGTCCGACGCTGCCGCTGCCGCTTCCGGCGCTGGGGTGGTCGGGCGCCGCACTGCGTGCCGCCGGAGCGCCCGATCTGCCGGCGGAGCTCGTCGACGTGCTGACGCACGGGGGCGCGGTGGCGACGGGGCACGCGCGGGAGGTGCTCGGCTTCACCGCGCGGCGGAGCACGGCCGAGGTGTTGGAGGCGTTCCTGCGGAGGCGAGGGTCCGGACCGGTTCCGCCGCAGCGGCTGGCCGGTGCCGTGGACCTGTTCGCCGGGCTGCTGCCCGGGCGCAAGGAGGGGTAGGAGGTGCGTCGAAGTGGCTGATGCGAAGGTGATTCCGTTCGACGACGACCGCGGTCGGGGCCGCGGTACGGGGCGGGAGCGTCGCATGCGCACCGAAGGGGGCGAGAGGGGGAGCGGCACGTCCACGCGGCGGTCGACTCCCGGCGAAGGTCCGCTCAAGTCCGTGCCGGAGCAGTCACGTTCGGAAGGAGAACCCGTTCCCCCGAACGAGGGGCGGGGAGAGGCGACGCCCGCAACCGAAGTGTCAGAACCGAGCATGCTCGAGCGGCTGCTCGGCTCCGACTGGGAGGACCGCGCCGCGCACGGGCTCGCCTTCCTGCGGCGGCGGCTCACCGGCGAGTACGAGGTCGACGACTTCGGCTACGACCGCGAACTCACCGACCAGGTGCTGATGTCGCTCCTGCGCCCCCTGTACGAGAAGTACTTCCGCGTCGAGGTGCGCGGCCTGGAGAACATACCGGACGAGGGCGCAGCGCTGATCGTCTCCAACCACTCGGGGACGCTGCCGCTCGACGGGCTCATGCTCCAGGTCGCCGTCCACGACCACCATCCGGCCGATCGCACGCTGCGGCTCCTCGGTGCCGACCTCGTCTTCGTGCTGCCCGTCGTCGGGGAGTTGGCGCGCAAGGCGGGGCACACGCTCGCCTGTGCCGAGGACGCAGGGGCGCTTCTGGAGCGCGGCGAACTCGTCGGTGTGATGCCCGAGGGGTTCAAGGGGCTGGGGAAGCCGTTCGCCGAGCGGTACAAGCTGCAGAGGTTCGGGCGGGGCGGCTTCGTCTCCACGGCGTTGCGGACGGGCGCGCCCATCGTGCCGTGCTCGGTGGTGGGTGCGGAGGAGATCTACCCGATGGTGGGCAACTCCCGTACGCTCGCACGGCTGCTCGGCGTCCCGTACTTTCCGGTGACGCCGACCTTCCCCTGGCTCGGACCGCTGGGCGCGGTACCGCTGCCGACGAAGTGGACGATCCAGTTCGGGGAGCCGCTCCCCACCGACGGGTACGCGCCCGAGGCGGCGGAGGACCCGATGCTGCTGTTCAACCTCACCGACCAGGTGCGCGAGACGATCCAACACACGCTCTACAAGCTGCTCGTGGGCCGCCGCTCGGTCTTCTTCTGAGCCGGCGGCGGCTCTTCGCGCGCCGCGCTACTCCTTGTCGCCGAGACCGAGCCCCGGGAGCACGTCGGGGAGGATCGGCGGGACGGTGAGTTCGGGGGCGGGGCCCGACGGGCCTTCGGGCCGGGGCTCCTGCTGGGACGGGGACTCGTCGTCCTCGTCGCGGTCGGGGACGAGGACGCCCGGGCCGCCGAGCAGGCCCTCCTCGTGCCCGGAGCCGTCGGTGGGGGAAGGCTCTTCGGCTTCGCCGTGGTCCCCTGTGCGGCCGCCTGCATCGTCGGAGGAGCGAGGGGTCGGCGGCGGGGAGGGCGCTTCTTCGCCTGTGCGGTCGCCTGTGCCGCGCCTGTGCTCGGGGGGTGCGTGGTCGTCCTCGCGCGGGAGGAGGGAGCGCAGGGGGCGGACCTCATCGTCCATGGCGTCGAAGACGGAGTTCACCTCCCTGCTCACGTCGCTGAGTTGCTGCGGGAGGCGCTCTTCGACGCGGGCCCAGCCCGAGCGGTGCTGGCCCGCGAAGGCGGAGAGGGAGCGGATGCGGGCGATGTCGCCGTCCCGGCGGTAGGCGGAGCTGAGGAGGTGGTGGCCCTCCTTCGCCTCCTCGTGCATGCCGGAGAGGGCGCTGCGGATCTCGGTGACGGAGGAGTCGTCGAGGGGGCCGCTGCGGTCGCGTTCGAGGAGGCGTTGGGCCTCGTGCAGGCGTGTGGAGGCGTGGTCGAGGAGGAGGGCGCCGCGGGCGGCGTCGTCCCTTGCGAGGTCGAGGCGGAGGTCCTCCATCCCGCGCTTCACCCCGTAGAGCGAATCGCCGGGGAGCGCTCCGGTGCTGGCGGCGGCGACGCCGCCGAGCGTGCCGGCGGCCACGGTGAGCCCGAGGCCGCCCACCGCGATCCCTTTGCCCCAGCGGGACTTGGGGCGCAGCCGGTGGAGCGGGCCTCCGCCGGGCTCGGGGCGGGCGTCGCGCTGTGCGGGGAGGGACGGCTCCGGTGCCTCGGCGTAGGCACGTTCCATCGCAGCGACGAGGCCGGCGCGCTGGGTCTCCTTGACGTCCTCGGCCAACTCGGGCCGGGGGACGGAGGCGAGACGGGCCGCCACGGCGAGCGGAACGCCGCCGTCCGGACCGGGGGACAGGCTCTCGGCGGTGGACTGCTGCGCCGCCGGACCATCGGTGCCGGGCCCGGCCTCGCCGACCGCCGTGCCCTCGGTGAGCTCGCGCTCCAGGGCATCGGCGAAGGCGAGGGCCCGGCGGCCCGTCGAGGTCGATCCGATCACAGGCGGCACCTCCTCTCGTCGACACGGTCGACTCCCCGCGAGACAGGGGTGGTTGTGCGGCCGAGCCGAACGCGCTCCGGTGGGGCGCGCGAGGGGCGTGCCGCGGCTGCGGGGAGTCTGCAACCCCCACAACGAGCGGCGGAGCAGTCGGGTTACGGAACCACGATGATGTGACCGCGGGTGCCCGCGGCCCTCCGGAGCGTATCGGCTCCGGAGCTCAAACCGCGGTCGGCGAAAGGAAGTTGGGCCCTACGGGTGCGGCGGGGAGTGCTCAGCGGACGTCGTCCGGGAGCAGCCGCGCCAGGGTGCGGACGGCGCGGTACTGGAGGGTTTTGATCGCGCCCTCGTTCTTGTGCATGATCCGCGCCGTCTCGGCCACCGAGAGGCCCTGGAGAAAACGGAGCGTGACGCATTCCTGTTGCTGGGGGTTGAGTCTACGGACGGCCTGGAGCAAGGAGGCGTTGGAGAGTGATTCGAGGACGGACTCCTCTGGCGAGCGCTCGACCTCGTTGGCGTCGAGCATCTCGCCCGTCGTCACTTCCAGACGGAAACGGCTGGACTTGAAGTGGTCGGCCACGAGGTTCCTCGCGATGGTGACGAGCCAGGCGCCGAAGTCCCTGCCCTGCCAGGTGAAGGTGCTGATCCGGCGCAGTGCGCGCAGGAAGGTCTCGCTGGTGAGGTCTTCGGCCGTGGCCCGGCCGCCGACGCGGTAGTAGATGTAGCGGTAGACGGTGTCGCTGTACTGGTCGTAGAGCCGGCCGAACGCTTCCGCCTCGCCGGACTGGGCCCGTTCGACGAGCTCCATCATGCGGCGGCTGTCGGCGTCCTGGGCCGGGGTGCGCCTGCTCGCGGCGGCGCGGCCGCGGCGGCGGGCGGCGGTCGGCGGATGTGCGCTCACCGCGGTGCCGGTGCCGGGGCTCGCTGCTTCGGCGGTGGCGTTGGCGGTGGCGTGGTCGGTCGGTTGGGTGGCGGCTCCCTGTGTGCCCTGTGCGCTGTCGGCGAGGGCGTATCGGGGGCCTGCGGGGACAGGTGCGGGTGGTGCGGCTGCGGCGGCCAGGGCCGGGACGGCGTACGCGGTGGGGACGAATGCACGCAGTTGGTCGACGACTGTCGTGCGCAGCGTAGCCAGGCCCGAGGCGTCAACCCCGACGTGTGGGTACACGGGACTCCCAGAGGCAGAGCTTCCATCACGTGCAGTGCGGGACCGTTCGCCCGTGTGGACGGATGGGTACCGAATTGCGTCTGAGGAGAATAACGCTTCGTAAAGGCGGCACTACCCCTAGTTGTTGAAATCGTCGATTCGGTTTGGTCTGTTATGAGTTGGGGTCAGAGCTCTAGGGGAATGCAGACGAGAAACTGATCAGTTTTGAGACAGGTTCTGTCGCTTCAGGGGCGTTCTGTGACGACCCTCCCTCCGCGGCGCTTCCGGAGGACTGGTCGCCGCGGTACGGGGTAACAAGACGAGTTCGGCCCTCGCCCGGGCGCGCTCCGTGACGGTCGCGCTGCGGCGGCTTCCTCGCGCGCGGACGTGCGCAGCGGCGTGCGGTGCGGGTGGAGCGCCGGTGACGCGCGGGGCAGGGGCAGGAGTTCAGCGGCGGCGGCGCTGGAGCGCGACCGCTGCGACCGCGCCTCCTGCGACCGCGCCGACGCCGGCGGCGGCCGGGATGCCGACCTTCGCCGCCTTGCGCCCGGTGCGGTAGTCCCGCAGCCGCCAGCCCATCTCCCGTGCGTGCTCCCGGAGTCGGGTGTCCGGGTTGATCGCGTACGGGTGGCCGACGAGGGAGAGCATCGGGATGTCGTTGGCCGAGTCGCTGTAGGCGGCGCACCTGTCGAGGTCGAGGCTCTCGGCCGCGGCGAGCGCGCGGACCGCCTCCGCCTTCGCCGGGCCGTGCAGCGGTTCGCCGACGAGTCGCCCGGTGTAGACGCCGCCGACGGACTCGGCGACGGTGCCGAGCGCCCCCGTCAGGCCGAGGCGCCTGGCGATGATCGTCGCAGCCTCGACGGGGGCCGCGGTGACGAGCCAGACCTTCTGGCCGGCGTCGAGGTGCGCCTGCGCGAGGGAGCGGGTGCCGGGCCAGATGCGGCCGGCCATGTACTCGTCGTAGATCTCCTCGCCGATCGACATCAGCTCCGCGACGCGGTGGCCCTTGACGATCGAGAGCGCGCTGTCGCGAGCCTCCTCCATGTGGCCGCTGTTCTCGGTGCCTGCGAGCCTGAAGTACGCCTGCTGCCAGGCGAACCGGGTCAGTTCGCGGGTCTGGAAGAAGTTCCTCTTGTAGAGGCCGCGGCCGAAGTGGAACAGGGCGGCGCCCTGCATGACGGTGTTGTCGAGGTCGAAGAAGGCCGCGGCGAGGGGGTCACCGCTGACCGGGAACTGCTCCTCGTGCTCCTCGGCGGCTGCGGACTCCCGCGCCAGCTCCTCCTGTTCGGCCTGCTCCTGTTTCCGCGCCGCCTCCGCGGCCGCCTCGCCTGCCAGCACGCTCCGCGCGGTCGCGGAGCGCTTGCGTGGGGAGAGCCATGCGGGAAGGGGCATGTGGCGAGCATAGCCATACCGCGGACCGCGCCTGTTACGGCCGGACGTCCTGCGGGTGTGCGGCGAGCGGTTCGCGGTGCGCGAGCGGACGGGCGTTCGGCGCCTGGCACCGGTCGCGCGACGGGAGAATGGGCGTATGCGAAAAGTGACGTTGATCGGGAAGCCGGGGTGCCACCTGTGCGAGGTGGCGCGCGACGTGGTGGCGCGGGTCTGCGAGGAGACCGCTGCCGAGTGGGAGGAGCGCGACATCAACAAGGACGAGGAGCTGTACCGGAAGTACTGGGAGCAGATTCCGGTCGTCCTCGTAGACGGGGAGCAGCACGACTTCTGGCGCGTCGATCCGGAGCGGCTGCGGCGGGCGCTCGTCGGCTAGCGCGGTCGCGGACGGACGCTCGGTGAGCGGCCGGACGCGGTGCGTGCGGCGGGAGTTGGGGTCGGCTTTCACGGTCCGGGGTGCGGTCGTTCGTGGTCGGGATTCGAGCCGGATTCGATTACCATCGAGGTCGTTTTGCCGTCCGGGGGCGTATACGTGAGGAGTGTGTCCGCGTGTCCCTGTTGGCGTTTGTGGCTCCGGTCACGTTGCCGGGACAAAGCGGACACCATCTTTGTGCACGCGTTCACAAAGGCATAGCCTGGGCGCGACGGAGCGGTCAGGGCAAAAGCCTCGCGGAGGACCGCTCACCGCTTCGCGCAAACGGCAGGAGCAACGTGGCAACTGGCCGAAACCACCGACCGGCGACGAGCCGCAGCCGAGGCATCCCCGAGGCCACCGTCGCCCGCCTTCCGCTGTATCTGCGGGCGCTCACCGCGCTCTCCGAGCGCTCGGTGCCGACGGTCTCCTCCGAGGAGCTGGCGAGCGCCGCCGGCGTCAACTCGGCCAAGCTGCGCAAGGATTTCTCCTACCTCGGCTCCTACGGGACGAGGGGCGTCGGCTACGACGTCGAGTACCTCGTCTACCAGATCTCCCGCGAGTTGGGGCTCACCCAGGACTGGCCCGTCGTCATCGTCGGTATCGGCAACCTCGGTGCCGCGCTCGCCAATTACGGGGGGTTCGCCTCCCGCGGGTTCCGCGTCGCCGCCCTGATCGACGCCGACCCCTCGCTGAGCGGGAAGCCGGTCGCCGGTATCGGTGTGCAGCACACGGACGAGTTGGAGAAGGTCGTCGACGACAACGGCGTCTCGATCGGCGTGATCGCCACCCCGGCCGGCGCCGCGCAGCAGGTCTGCGACCGCCTCGTCGCCGCCGGGATCACCTCCATCCTCAACTTCGCGCCGACCGTGCTGTCGGTGCCCGAGGGGGTCGACGTCCGCAAGGTCGACCTCTCCATAGAGCTCCAGATCCTCGCCTTTCACGAGCAGCGCAAGGCGGGTGAGGACGTGCCGGCCGAGGAGGACACGGCGCCGCCGGCCGCGCCGCCCGCTGCTTCCGTCACCAAGCGCACCGACTCCGGACCTGACGGGGACCTGCCCGCCGTGATGCCGGCATGAGTCTGCTCGTCGTAGGTCTGAGCCATCGCAGCGCGCCGGTGAGCGTGCTGGAGCGCGCGGCGCTCGCCGCCGAGGTGCGCGGAGGGCTGCTCGGCGCCGTGGTGGGCAGCGAGCCCGCAGCCGAGGCCGCCGTCCTCTCCACGTGCAACCGGATCGAGCTCTACGCCGACGTGGAGAAGTTCCACGCCGGTGTCGCCGAACTCTCCACGCTGCTCGCCGAGTACAGCGGCGTCGACCTGGAGGAGCTCACCCCCTACCTCTACGTCCACTACGAGGACCGCGCCGTCCACCACCTCTTCTCGGTGGCCTGCGGGCTCGACTCGATGGTCGTCGGCGAGGGCCAGATCCTCGCGCAGATCAAGGACGGGCTGGCGCTCGCGCAGCAGCAGCACACCGCGGGACGGCTGCTCAACGACCTCTTCCAGCAGGCGCTCCGCGTCGGCAAGCGGGCGCACACCGAGACGGGGATCGACAGAGCCGGGCAGTCGCTCGTCACCTTCGGGCTCCAGCAGCTCGCCGGTGCGCCGGAGTTGGCCGGGTGGGCCGAGGGGAAGCGGGCGCTGGTGATCGGCGCCGGCTCGATGTCGTCGCTCGCGGCCACGACGCTCGCACGGGAAGGCGTGGCCGAACTGGTGATCGCCAACAGGACCGTGGGCCGCGCCGAGCGGCTCGCCGAGAGCCTCGCGGAGACCACGGGCGTGAAGGCGGCCGCCGTCTCCGTCGACGAGGTGCCGCGCGAGATGCCCTACGCCGACATCGTCGTCTCCTGCACCGGCGCCACAGGGCTCGTCCTCACCGCCGAAGCCGTGGGGGAGGCGCTGGCGTTCCGCGGCCCGGTCACGGAGCCCGGCATCCTCGACCTCGCCATGCCGAGGGACGTCGATGCCGCCGTCCACGGGATCGACGGCGTCGGGCTGGTGGACATCGAGACGCTCGCCGAGGCCGAGGCGGACGCGCCGATGGCCGCCGACGTCGACGCCGTCCGGAACATCGTCGGCGAGGAGGTCGCCGCCTTCGGCGCCGCACAGCGCGCTGCGACGATCACCCCCACCGTGGTGGCGCTGCGCGCCATGGCGGCGGACGTCGTCACCTCCGAAATGACCCGCCTGGAGGGGCGGTTGCACGGGCTCGACGACAAGCAGCGCGCGGAGATCACGCAGACCGTGCGCCGCGTCGTCGACAAGCTCCTGCACGCCCCGACGGTGCGGGTGAAGCAGCTCGCGGGCGAGCCGGGCGGAGCCGGCTACGCGGACGCGCTGCGTGAACTCTTCGACCTCGACCCGCAGACGGTCGCCGCCGTCAGCAATCCCGAACAGGAGCGGCAATGACCGACGCCGTCCAGACCACCCGATCCCCGCTCAGGCTGGGTACGCGCCGCAGCAAACTCGCCATGGCGCAGTCCGGGCTCGTCGCCGAGCAGGTGCGGACGCTCACGGGGCGGGCCGTCGAGCTCGTCGAGATCACCACCTACGGCGACACCAGCCGCGAGCAGCTCGCGCAGATCGGCGGAACGGGTGTCTTCGTCAACGCGCTGCGCGATGCGCTGCTCGACGGCGAGATCGACTTCGCCGTCCACTCGCTCAAGGACCTCCCGACGACCCAGCCCGAGAACCTCAGGCTCGCCGCCGTGCCGCTGCGCGCGGACCCGAGGGACGCGCTCATCGCGCGGGACGGGCTCGACTTCCGGGGGCTCCTGGAGAGCGGCGGGGTGCCGCGCATCGGCACGGGGTCGCCCCGGCGTATGGCCCAACTCAACGCGTGGGCACGCGCGTTGGGCGCAGAGATCGAGACGGTTCCGATTCGGGGGAATATCGACACCCGGATCGGGTACGTGCGCTCCGGCGAGCTCGACGCGATCGTGCTCGCCGCCGCGGGGATGTCCCGGCTCGGACGGCTCGACGAGGCGACCGAGCTCATCGCCCCCGACGTAGTACTGCCCGCCCCCGGTCAGGGGGCACTCGCTGTGGAGTGCGCCGCGAGCAGCGCGCAACTCGCAGCACAGCTCGCCGAGCTCGACGACCTGCCGACGCGGGCCGCCGTCACGGCCGAGCGAACCCTGCTCGCCGCCTTGGAGGCCGGTTGCAGCGCACCCGTGGGTGCACTGGCCGACCTCCTTGTCGAGGGGCAGGTAGTCACCGAACTGCGCCTGCGCGGCGTCGTCGGCACCACCGACGGTTCCACGCTGGTGCAGCTGTCCACCACCGGTCCCGTACCGGCGTCCGACGGAGAGGACTCGGCCCCGCAGCACATGGGCCGGGAGCTCGCCGACGAGATGCTCGCCAAGGGTGCGGCCGGTCTGATGGGGGAGCGAGCACTTTGAGCCCCACCGCCGCCCAGAATCCGAGTACCACCCCGGAAGGCAGCAGCCCGCACCTCTATGGCGCGCACGGCCACGTGACCTTCCTCGGCGCGGGCCCGGGTGATCCCGGCCTGCTGACGCTGCGCGCCGTCGAAGCACTGTCGCAGGCCGACGTGCTGGTCGCCGACGCGCGGGTGCACGACATCGTCGCCGCGCACATCCGGCCGGGGGTGGACACACCGCTCCGAGCCGAATCTGACGCAGCCTCAACTGCCCCTGCAAGCAAGGGAAGTGACCTCCCGAATGCCGAGGATGCGGCCGATTCTGCCATGGCCGCGGCGCGCGCAGGCAAGCGGGTCGTCCGTGCTGTCGAGGGCGATCCCGGGTTCGACTCGGACGCCGCACGGGAGATGCTGGCGCTCGCGGCCGACGGCATCCCGTTCGAGGTCGTCCCCGGCATCACACCGGCCGTCGGCGTCCCCGCCTACGCGGGGGTGCCGCTGCGCGACGCGGAGGGGACCGACGTGCGGTTCGTCGACGCGCGTACGGCCGACGAGCGGTGTTGGACCGAGGTCGGCGCCAGCGAGGTGACCGCCGTCGTCTCGACGACGCTCGACGGGGTCGGCGCCGTCGCGGGCGAACTCGTCTCCGGGGGGCGGAAGCCCGACACCCCGCTGACGGTGACGCTCGCCGGCACCACCACGAGGCAGCGCACCTTCACCGCGACCGTCGGTTCGATCGCCCAGGTGTTGAAGTCCGCGAAGGTCCTGCCGGCGGCCGACGGGGGGCAGCCGGTCATAGCCGTGGTCGGTGAGCGGAGCGCGGCGGCGCAGCGTGAGCAGCTCGCCTGGTTCGAGTCGAAGCCGCTCTTCGGCTGGCAGGTCCTGGTGCCCCGCACCAGGGAGCAGGCCGCCTCGCTCTCCGACCAGCTCCGCTCCTACGGCGCCGTACCGGCCGAGGTGCCGACGATCGCCGTCGAACCGCCGCGCACGCCGCAGCAGATGGAGCGCGCGGTCAAGGGCCTCGTCACGGGCCGGTACGAGTGGATCGCCTTCACCTCGGTGAACGCGGTCAAGGCGGTGCGCGAGAAGTTCGAGGAGTACGGGCTCGACGCGCGGGCCTTCGCCGGGATCAAGGTCGCGGCCGTCGGCGAGCAGACGGCGAAGTCGTTGGTGGAGTTCGGGGTCAAGCCCGACCTCGTGCCGAGCGGCGAGCAGTCGGCCGCCGGGCTCCTGGAGGACTGGCCGCCGTACGACCCCGTCTTCGATCCGATCGACCGCGTCTTCCTGCCGCGTGCCGACATCGCGACCGAGACCCTCGTCGCGGGGCTGATCGAGCTCGGCTGGGAGGTGGACGACGTCACCGCGTACCGCACTGTGCGTGCGTCGCCGCCGCCTGCCGAGACGCGGGAGGCCATCAAGGGCGGTGGTTTCGACGCGGTACTCTTCACCTCGTCGAGCACTGTGCGGAATCTCGTGGGGATCGCGGGGAAGCCGCACAACGTGACCGTCATCGCCTGCATCGGCCCGGCCACGGCGAAGACGGCGGAGGAGCACGGCCTGCGGGTCGATGTACTCTCGCCCGAACCCTCGGTCCACAGACTCGCCGAGGCGCTCGCCGAGTTCGGCGCCAAGCGCCGGGCGACGGCCGTCGAGGCCGGGGAGCAGGTGAAGCGGCCGAGTGAGAAGCGCCCGGCGCGAAGGAGGTCCCGCTCGTGAGAGCGCAGGGAAGGTTCCCCGAGGTACGGCCGCGACGGCTGCGTACCACCCCCGCGATGCGGCGACTCGTCGCGGAGAACCGGCTGCACGCCGGCGACTTGATCCTCCCCGCCTTCGTCAGGGAGGGGATCGACGAGCCCGTGGAGATCGGTTCGATGCCCGGCGTCGTCCAGCACACGCGGGACACGTTGCGGAAGGCGGCCGCCGAGGCGGTCTCCGCCGGTGTCGGCGGGATCATGCTCTTCGGGGTCCCCGAGTTCAAGGACGCCTTCGGCTCGGCCGGCACCGACCCGGACGGCATCCTCCAGCAGGCGCTGCGCGACGTGCGCTCCGAGGTCGGTGACGACCTCATCGTCATGTCCGACCTGTGCCTCGACGAGTTCACCGACCACGGCCACTGCGGCGTGCTCGACTCCGAGGGCCGCGTCGACAACGACGCGACCCTGCGCCGCTATGCGGAGATGGCCGTCGTACAGGCGGAGGCCGGGGCGCACGTCCTCGGCCCGAGCGGCATGATGGACGGGCAGATCGGCGTCGTCCGGACGGCACTCGAGGAGTCGGGGCACGTGGACACGGCGGTGCTCGCCTACACGGCGAAGTACTCGTCGGCGTTCTTCGGGCCGTTCCGCGAGGCGGTCGGCTCCTCTCTGGAGGGCGACCGGAAGACGTACCAGCAGGACCCGGCGAACCGCCGTGAGTCCTTCCGCGAGCTGGAGCTCGACCTCGCGGAGGGCGCGGACATGGTGATGGTCAAGCCGGGGATGCCGTACCTCGACGTGGTGCGGGACTACGCGGAGCGCGTCGACGTGCCGCTCGCCGTCTACCAGGTCTCAGGCGAGTACTCCATGATCGAGAACGCCGCCGCGCAGGGGCTCGTCGACAGGGACGCCGCGATCATGGAGTCGCTCACCGGGTTCAAGCGCGCGGGGGCCGACACCGTCCTGACGTACTGGGCGACCGAGGTGGCCCAACGGCTCAGGGGGCTCTGAGACTTCAGCGGGGCGGCGCTGCGACCACGAGGTCCGCGGCGCCGCTTTCTGCTGCCACGAGGCGGGCGTTGGCCTCGTCCGAGGCGTGCACGAACTCCTCGGCCTCCACGGCCGACCTGCCGAAGCGGCGGTGGCGCGCGACGAGGCGCCGCAGACGCTCGGGGTCCGGCAGGTCGATCCACCAGCACTCGGCGAGGAGCGGCCGGACCGCGTCCCACGGTGGGCGGTCGAGCAGCAGGTAGTTCCCCTCGGTGACGACGAGCGGTACCTCGGGCCGCACCGGGATGCTCCCCGCCACCGGCTCCTCCAGCGCGCGGGCGAAGGTCGGTGCGTAGACCGTCTCGCCGTGGGCCGGGGTCCGGAGGCGCGAGAGGAGTGCGAGGTAGCCGTGCGCGTCGAAGGTGTCGGGCGCGCCCTTGCGCGCGAGCCTGCCGAGCCGGCGGAGCTCGCTCTCGGCGAGGTGGAAGCCGTCCATCGGGACCAACGCGGCCTCCGCGGGGCCGAGTTCCTCGACGAGGGCCTCCGCGAGCGTGGACTTGCCCGCGCCCGGCGGTCCTGCGAGGCCGAGGACGGGGCGGACGCCGGGCGGTGCGTCGGCGGCGAGCGCGCGGGCGCGGGCGGCGAGGCGGGCCGTGGCGTACGTGGGCATGCGGGGATGGTGCCATGCACCGGGGCGCGGGTGGTGCGCCCCGGTGGCTCAGAGGCGCTCGGGGGTGCGGATGCCGAGGAGTGCCATGCCCTGGTGGAGGGTGCGGGCGGTGAGCCCGCAGAGGAAGAGGCGGTTCTCCACCAGCTCCGGCTCGCCTGCCTTGAGGACGGGGCACTGGTCGTAGAACGTCGTGTAGAGCGTGGCGAGTTGGTAGAGGTAGGCGGCGAGCTTGTGCGGCTCGTACGTCTCCGCCGCGTCCTCGATCGTCTCGCCCAGCTCGTCGAGGGCGAGGGCGAGGGCGCGTTCGGCCGGGGAGAGCATCAGCTCGGGGTGGGCGACGGGGGCGTGCTCCGTCGCGCCCTCGGTCGCCTTGCGGAGGATCGACTGGATGCGCGCGTAGGCGTACTGGAGGTAGACGCCGGTGTCGCCGTTGAGCGAGACCATGCGGTCGAGGTCGAAGACGTAGTCGCGGGTGCGGGAGGTGGAGAGGTCCGCGTACTTGACGGCGCCGATGCCCACCTGGGCCGCGCGCTCGTCGAGCTCCTCGGTGGGGAGCTGCGGCGACTTCTCGGCCACCACCTCGCGGGCCCGCTCGACGGCCTCGCCGAGCAGTCGGCTGAGCTGGACCGTCTCACCCTCGCGCGTCTTGAACGGCTTGCCGTCCTTGCCGAGGACGGAGCCGAAGGAGAGGTGGTGCGCCGCACCCTGCGGCAGCCAGCCGGCGCGCTCGGCCGTCTCGAAGACCATCCGGAAGTGGAGCGCCTGGCGGGAGTCGACGACGTAGAGGAGGGTGTCGGCGCCGAGCCTGCGGATACGGTCGCGGATCGCGGCGAGGTCGGTGGCCGCGTAGCCGAAGCCGCCGTTGGACTTCTGGACGATCAGCGGCGAGGGGGTGCCGTCGGGGCCCTTGACGTCGTCGAAGAAGACGCAGAGCGCCCCGTCGGAGCGGACGGCGACACCGGACTCCTCCAACTCCTTGCAGACGTTGTGGAGATCGTCGTTGTAGGCACTCTCGCCGACGACGTCCTCGTCGTGGATGTCGACGTCGAGGAGGTCGTAGACGGAGTGGAAGTAGCGCATCGACTCGTCAACGAAGCGCTGCCACAGGGCGACCGTCTCCGGGTCCCCCGCCTGGAGTTCCACCACGCGGGCGCGGGCGCGGGTCTTGAACCCCTCGTCCGAGTCGAAGAGCGCGCGCGACGCCTTGTAGACCGCGTTGAGGCGGGACATGGAGGCGCCGCCGTCGTCCGCCGCGGACTCGGCGTCGAGCGCGCCCGGGTGCTCGATGAGGTACTGCACGAGCATGCCGAACTGGGTGCCCCAGTCCCCGATGTGGTGCCTGCGGACCACCGTCTCGCCGCGGAAGGTGAGGATGTTGTCGAGGGCCGCGCCGATGACCGTGTTGCGCAGGTGGCCGACGTGCATCTCCTTGGCGACGTTCGGCTGGCTGTAGTCGATGACGCTGGTGCCCGGGTGCGCGGCGCCGGGTACGCCGAGGCGCTCGTCGGCCGAGCGGGCGGCGAGGTTGGTCACCAGGGCCGCGTCCTTGACGGTGAGGTTGAGGAAGCCGGGGCCCGACACCTCGGCCTCCGCGACGAGGTCGCCCTTCTCCAGCCGCGCGAGGATCTCGCCGCCGAGCTCGCGCGGGTTCGACTTCAGCTCCTTCGCGAGCGGCAGCGCCCCGTTGGCCTGGAAGTCGGCCCGGTCGCTGCGGCGCAGCAGCGGGTCGGCCCCGGACGCCTCCGGCCGGGCGGCCGAGAAGGCTTCCGCGACGCGCTGGCGGAGCGAGCTGGCGAGTGAGGGGACCGATGCCATAAGGGATGCAGACCGTTTCGTATCGCGTGGTGGATGTCGTCCGCAGCCAGTATTCCACGGTGGAGGGGGACGGTGTCGCCCGCATTTTCCGGGTGGGAGGCCGAGGGGCACAGGCGGCAGCGGTGCCGGGGGAACGGCGGTGGCCTGCGCCGCCGTCGAGCCTGTGGATAACTTCGGGGCGCTTCGGAACGGATGGAACAATGGGCGGGCAGGCCGCAGCCGTGCCCCGGTCGGGGTGCGGGTGCGGCGGTCGAGGACGGCCGCTGCGGCAGGAGCCGCCTGCGGCCGCCCGTGGACGTAGTGGATGCAATGGCCGTTCCGGCCAGAGAGTAAGGAAGTGCCTGACGTGGCTCAGACCACTCACGAGGCCGACTGGGTCTCCCGTATCGCCGATGAGGTCATCGCCGAAGCGGAGCGTCGGGCCCCGGGCAAACCCGTGGTCTGCGCCTCCGGGCTGAGCCCCTCGGGACCGATCCACCTCGGCAACCTCCGCGAGGTGATGGTCCCGCACCTCGTCGCGGACGAGATCAAGCGGCGCGGTGTCCCGTGCGAACACCTCATCTCCTGGGACGACTTCGACCGCTTCCGCAAGGTGCCCGCCGGCGTCGAGGGCGTCGACTCCTCGTGGGAGGAGCACATCGGCAAGCCGCTCACCTCCGTCCCCGCTCCGGTCGGCAGCCCGTACGAGAGCTGGGGCACGCACTTCAAGGCGGCGATGGAAGCCTCGCTGTTGGAGCTCGGCGTGGAGTACCGGGGCATCAGCCAGACCGAGCAGTACACCTCGGGTGCCTACCGCGAGCAGATCCTCTTCGCGATGCGCGAGCGTGAGCGCATCGACGCGGTGCTGGAGCGGTACCGCACGCTCGACAAGTCCGGCGGCAAGAAGCAGCAGCAGAAGAAGCAGGTGAAGGACGCGGCCGACGCGGCAGCAGAGGCCGAGGCCGAGCAGGGCTCGGGCGCCGCTTCCGAGGACGACGGCTCGGGCGCCGGCGCCTACTACCCGTACAAGCCGTACTGCACCGTCTGCGCCCGCGACCTGACCACCGTCACCGCGTACGACGACGAGACCACCGCTCTCACCTACACCTGCGCATGCGGCCACGGAGAGACGGTCCACCTCAGCGAGTTCGACGGCGGGAAGCTCGTCTGGAAGGTCGACTGGCCGATGCGCTGGGCCTACGAGGGCGTCACCTTCGAGCCCTCGGGCGTCGACCACCAGTCGCCCGGCTCCTCGTACGTCGTCGGCGGGCAGTTGGTGCAGGAGATCTTCGGCGGTGAGCAGCCGATCGGGCCGATGTACGCCTTCGTCGGCATCAGCGGTATGGCGAAGATGTCCTCGTCGAAGGGCGGAGTGCCCACGCCTGCCGACGCGTTGGAGATCATGGAGGCACCGCTGCTCCGCTGGCTCTACGCCAGGCGCAAGCCCAATCAGTCCTTCAAGGTCGCCTTCGACCAGGAGATCCAGCGCACCTACGACGAGTGGGACGCCCTCGTGCGCAAGATCGACTCCGGCTCGGCGCAGCCGGCCGACCTCGCCTCGCACACCCGCGCCTCCTCGACGGCGCTCGGCCCGCTGACGTCGACCCCGCGTCCGCTGCCGTACCGCACCCTCGCCTCGGTCACGGACATCACCGGCGGCCAGGAGGAGCAGACGATGCGCATCCTCAGCGAACTCGATCCGGAACACCCGGTCCGCTCGCTCGACGAGGTAAGGCCCCGGCTCGACCGCGCTGCGCGGTGGATCACCACCCAGGTCCCGGCCGAGCAGCGCACGAGAGTCCGCGAGGAGCCCGACGCCGAGCTCCTCGCGTCACTCGACGAGGAGCAGCGCGCATCCCTCGCGACGCTCCTCGACGGGCTCGACGAGCACTGGTCCCTCGAAGGGCTCACCCAGCTCGTCTACGGGGTGCCCAAGGTGCGCGCCGGGCTGTCGCCGGACGCCAAGCCGACCCCCGAACTCAAGGTCGCGCAGCGGTCGTTCTTCGCCCTGCTCTACCGGCTGCTGGTCGGCAGCGAGACGGGGCCGCGGCTGCCCACGCTGCTCTTGGCGGTCGGCGCGGAGCGGGTGCGGAAGCTGCTGGGCGGCTGACCCGGGGCCGCCTCCGCCGGTGGCTGCCGGCGGTGCCCCCGCGGACTGAGTGCTGCGGGGGCGTGGCGGCCGGGGGCCGAAGCGCCCGGGTTCGTGGCTGCGGAGGAGGTGCGCTGTCGCGGGGCCTGCGGTGGGCGCTGGGGCCTGCGGTGGTGATGTGCCCGTGGGGCAGCAGCCCGACCCCGAGGGAGTCAGGGACACGGCTTCCGAGGGGGCGGGAGGCCGGCCGGTTGCCTCGTCGGCACCCGGCTGCGGGACGTGCACGGCGCCCGTCGTGCTGCGGCCTCTCCGGCGTGCCCTCTCCGACCGGCAACGGACGGAAGGGAGTGGGAGGGGGCGCGGTCAGCCCATGCCCATCTCCAGGCGGTACCGCTCCTTGAAGTCCCGGGTGTACGGGCGGAGATAGGTCTCGGAGAGCATGTTGCCGTCGCGGTCGGTCACGTTGAACTCGTCGTAGAGGAGGCGGGAGAGCTGGCGCGCGGTGGGGTGGCCGTGGCTGTTGGCGGCGTACTGGAGGTAGGCCGTGTAGTAGATGTCGTCCCGCGCGACGCCCTCGGGGATGCCGAGCGGCTCTTCCGACGGGGGTACTTCGGCCTCCGCGTCGGCTTGCGCGTCGGGTGGCTCGACCGGCTGCGGCGCGGGGTCCGGTGCTTGGCCGTCCGCGGGGCGGAGGGCACCGCCGTCCTGGGTCGCGTTCGGCCCGGGCAGCGGCTCGGGGAAGAGCTCGGGCTGCCGGGCGTGCGGGGGTGGCTCCGTAGCCGTGTGGTCGGCCGAACCGGGGTGCGCCGGGCTTCCGTTGAGGTGCGGGGGAGAGGTCAGGTTGCGGCGGCGGCCGCCCGAACCGACGGGGACGGTGACCTGAGGTGCGGCCGTCGAGTCGGCGGCGTAGGAGGCTGCCTGGGGCTCGGGCGTCCGAGGCGGTGCGGGTGCGTCCGTCCAGGAGGAGCCCGCCGAGTGGGGGAGAGGCGAGAGCGAGGACGGATCGGCCGACGGCGCGGGCGCAGGAGCACCGCCCGAGGAGTCCGGACTCTCGGGCCATCGGACCTCGGGAGTCCTTCCGCCCGGCTGCGCGTACCCGCCGGGGGCCGCGTCGGGTACGGCGCCCGCACCGGCAGCGGGGGCGAAGGGCTCGGGTGCGAACTGGTCTGCTTCCGCAGGGGATTGGGCCGACGCACCCGCAGTGAAGGCCGGCTGCTCGTCTCCGGAGGCAGGATGCGCCGAGGCTCCCACGGCCCCGGCAGCGGCGCCGTCCCGACGGGCGTGTTCCGTGGCGACGGCGGACTCGGCGGCCGGCGGTCGGTCGGGTGCCGCCTCCGGCTCACGGTTCCCGCCGCTCACGGGGCGGTGGTCGGTGCCGTCCCTGCCGGCGACTGCGGTGCGCGCGTCGGGGCTTGCTGCGGCGGTGAGTTGGGGGTGCGGCGTGCGTTCGAGCCCGGCGGCGGCGAGGCCGGCGGGCGCGGTCTCGGTGAGGGGGATGCCGTAGCGGGCGAGCTTGAGCGGCATCAGGGACTCGACGGGTGCCTTGCGGCGCCAGGCCCGTCCGTAGCGGGCGCGCAACCGGGCCTCGTAGATGAGGCGTTCCTGCTCCATCCGGATCACTTCGTCGTAACTGCGCAGCTCCCAGAGCTTCATGCGGCGCCAGAGCCGGAAGGTCGAGGGGAAGGCGAGCAGCCAGCGGGAGACGCGGACGCCCTCCATGTGCCGGTCGGCCGTGAGATCGGCGATCCGCCCGATGGCGTGCCTGGCCGCCTCGACGGTGACGACGAAGAGCAGCGGGATGACCGCGTGCATCCCGACGCCGAGCGGATCGGGCCACGCCGCGGCGCCGTTGAAGGCGATCGTGGCGGCGGTGAGCAGCCAGGCGGACTGCCGCAGCAGCGGGAAGGGGATGCGAATCCACGTGAGGAGGAGGTCGAGCGCGAGGAGGACGACGATCCCCGCGTCGATGCCGATCGGGAAGAACGGAGCGAAGTCCCCGAACCCCTTCTTCTCGGCGAGATCGCGGACGGCGGAGAACGACCCGGCGAAGCCGATGGCGGCGATCACGACGGCGCCCGTGACCACCACCGCGATGAGCACCCGGTGTATTCGCGTCAGTTGTACGGCCTGCACTGGAGTTGTCCCCCACCCTCGGAAACTGGCCAGCCCAGACTGGCATACCGCGTCCGACGGTATCTGCGATCCGCCCGCACGGGGACGCGGGAGCCGCCGTACGTTCCGGACCAAGCGCGCGGAGGCGGAGGTTCCGTCGGCCGGGTTGTGACCGATCCGTCATGCGTGCCGTGGGAGCGCCCGCGGCGCCCCGGGGCAAGCCGGGGCGCCGCGGGCGCGTTCAGGGGTGTACCGCGGTCACTTCAGCCCGGCGAGCGCGTCCTTGGCGGCCTTCTCCGAGTTCTCCTTCACGGTGTCGGCACCGGGCATCTTGCCGCCCTCGAAGCCGGCGCCCTCGTACTCGACGCTCACCACCGCGTTGTCCTTGCGGACGAGGAGGTGCTGGCCCTGGAAGTCCTCCTTCGACTTCTTCGTGGCCTTCTTCTCGGTCTTGTAGCTGAAGCTGGTGGCCTCGTCGCCGAGCCCCTTGACGGCGGCCTTCTTCGCGCCCTTGAGGTCCTTGTTGTCCTCCACGCTCTTGGCCTGGCTCGTCAGGTACTCGCCGGCGCGCTTGGCACCGCTGCCGAGCGACTCGTCGGAGTCGAACCGCTTCATCGTGACGACGAGTTGCCGGTAGTCGTACTTCTTCAGCCCGGTCCACAGGCAGCTATTGAAGTCGCCGACGTCGCCCGAGCCGACCCGCTTGCCGCCCGCGTTCTCGGCGCCGGGCACCAGCGAGTCGACCGTCTTCTTCTTGATGCTCTTGCAGGAGTCGGGGAGCTCCTTGATCTTCGCCGGCGCGGGCGCCTCGGCGCTCTCGCTCGCGGAGGCGGAGGGTGCTGCGGAGTCCTGGTCGCCGTCCGAGTCCGAGGAGCATCCGGTTACCAGCAGTACGGGGAGAGCTGCGGCCGCACAGAGAAGGGTGCGGACGTGGCGCGGTGCGTTTCGGTGCATGGTTCCTTCGCTTCCAGGAAGACTTCTTCGGCTACTCGTACTGAGGGGGGTGGCTTGACGGCACGGCCCGTACGGTACGCGGCCGAGGCGGCGGCGGGGCCCTGTCACCCTTCCTCGGCGGCCCGGAGGGGTGTGGGATTCCTCTCCGGGCGGCCGGGCCTGGACGCTCAGTCCTCCTTGAGCGTGCCGGTGAGCTGGTCGGCCAACGACACCGCTCGGTCCTGCAGTTCGCGGCTGTCGGGCGTGCGGGTGTCCTCCGTCGACCAGCGGGTGTACTTGACGGTGGCGATCACGTTGGCAGTGCGGAAGACGAGAGTGATGTCACGGTGAACGCTGGCGTCGCCGGTTTCGAGCGCGTCGTCGACGTAGGCGGTGTCGCCCAGGTCGTCGAGATGGCGAGGGGCGAGCGACTCGCCGTCCTCCTCCTCGGCGTCCTCCGTCGCCTCTTCGGGGGACTCTTCGGACGGGTTGCCCTCCTCGTCCGACTCCTTCTCCCCGGCCGGCGGGTCCGAGTCCTGCGCGGAGTCGCCCGCCGACTCGGACGCCTTACCGTCCCCGCCGGGGGACTTGGAGGACGGGCTGCCGGAGTCCTCGGGGTCGGCGGTCTCCTCGGGGTCCTCCGACTCGTCGGGGGGCGGGGGGATGTCGGCGGCGTTGGCGCGCCGTTCGAAGAGGGTGGCTGCCTGCTCGTCGTCGCTGACGGCGGGGTCGTAGGAGACGACCCGCTCGAAGTCGACGCTGAGCCGGTGCGATCCGAGGGTGTCCTCGCTCTTCCAGCGGCAGCCGACGCGGCGGTCGGTGTCATAGGTGACGCGTGCCTCGCCCTCGTAGGGCGAGCTCGTCGCCTCGGGCTCCTCGTCCTCGTCGTCGGCGCCGGGGAGCATGTCCTTGAGCGTTCCGAGCGGTACGGCGCCGCAGGGTTCGGGCAGGGTGCGGTATTTGCCGGGAGGCGCCGAGGTGGAGGCGGAGGGGCCGGGGGCTGCGTCCTCCTCGTCGGCAGTGGACGAGGAGGAGGTGCAGGCCGCGGTCCCGAGGGCGCCGAGGAGGGCGACGGAGAGTGCGGTGCGTGCCGCGTGCCTGGCGTACGACGTTGCCCTCCGCTGCACGGATGGCCTCCCGGTTCGGTCGAAAACGTGTTGCTGCCCGCTGGGGGCCGCGGAACACAATGTCTACCTCACCTTCCGTACGACCGTCCGGTTCGCCGGCGGTTATGCCTTCTCTGGGAACTTTTTCCCTTTCATTGGCTTGCGGTAGGTATAGGGGGAAACCGACGGGGAGTTGAGCGCGATGCCGTACTTCGAGATGCCGGGCGCCCGGGTGCCGATCCGGATGTGGGGGGAGCCGCCTGCCCACGAGGGCGGGATGCCGCCAGGGGTCGAGGAGAACACCCTGCGGCAGTTGGCCAACGTGGCGACTCTGCCGTGGATCGAGGGGCTCGCCGTGATGCCCGACGTCCACTACGGCAAGGGCGCCACCGTCGGTTCGGTGATCGCCATGCGCGGTGCCGTCTGCCCCGCGGCCGTCGGCGTCGACATCGGCTGCGGCATGTCGGCCGTGCGTACCTCGCTCACCGCGGAGGACCTGCCCGAGGACCTGGGCCGGCTGCGCAGCCGGATCGAGGAGGCGATCCCCGTCGGGCGCGGGATGCACCGGGAGCCGGTCGATCCGGCGCGGCTCCACGCCTTCCCCGCCGCGCGTTGGGCAGACTTCTGGCAGCGGTTCGAAGACGTCGCGGAGGCGGTGCACTTCCGTGCCGATCGCGCTGCCAAGCAGATGGGGACGCTCGGTTCCGGTAACCACTTCTGCGAGGTCTGCCTCGACACCGAGGGCTCCGTGTGGCTGATGCTGCACTCCGGTTCGAGGAACATCGGCAAGGAGCTCGCCGACCACCACATCGGCGAGGCCCAGCGTCTCCCGCACAACCGCGGCCTCGTCGATCGGGACCTCGCCGTGTTCGTCTCCGACACCCCGCAGATGGCGGCGTACCGGAACGACCTCTTCTGGGCGCAGGAGTACGCCGGTTACAACCGCGCGGTGATGATGGCGCTGCTCAAGGACGCGGTGCGCAGGGAGTTCGGGAAGGCGAAGCCCGTCTTCGACGAGGTCGTCTCCTGCCACCACAACTACGTCGCCGAGGAGCAGTACGACGGCGCGGAACTGCTGGTGACGCGGAAGGGGGCGATCCGCGCGGGCGCGGGCGAGCTCGGCATCATCCCGGGGTCGATGGGCACCTCCTCGTACATCGTGCAGGGGCTGGGGAACCCGCTGTCCTTCAACTCGGCCTCGCACGGGGCGGGTCGGCGGATGAGCCGGGGCGAGGCGCGGCGGCAGTACACGGCCGCGGACCTAGCCCGGCAGACGGAGGGCGTCGAGTGCCGGAAGGACACCGGCGTCGTCGACGAGATCCCCAAGGCGTACAAGCCGATCGAAAAGGTGATGGAGCAGCAGCGCGATCTCGTGGCGGTCGTGGCCCGGTTGAAGCAGGTGGTGTGCGTCAAGGGATGACGACGCCGGCGCCGCGTCAGTCGACGCGCTCGTAGTCAGGTCCGAGGACGAGGGTGACGTGGCCGGGGGAGGCGGAGGAGTCCTCCTGGGGCGTGACGTCGGCGAGCCTGGAGCTCAGCACCAGGGACTTGCGGCCCATGCCCGGCGGGTAACTCACCTCCGTCTCCTCGACGTTCGACGGTGCGTTGCCCGTGGTGACGGGGAAGCCCAGGGCACGCAGGTGGCCGGCAGCCTCGGCCGCGGCGCCCGGCTTCCCCGTTCCGTTGAGCACCTGCACGGGCACGCGGCTTGCGTATATGAGGGACGACGTCTGCTTCTTGAGCTTCTTCTCGTCCGTCTCGCGGTCCTTGGCGAGGTCGGAGAAGAGCTTCGGCGCCTGCGGGTACTGCCAGACGAGGTTCGCCTTGTCCTTCGGAACGTCGGCTTCCCGCGGGTAGTTGGGGACGGTGACGAAGTGCAGCCGGTCCTGGGGTATGTCCTTCATCTTGGAGGCGAGTTCGTAGAGCGGCTTGATGCCGGCCAACTCCTTGTCCGTGGTGAGGGACTTGGTGGCGGAGTCGAGAAAGTCGTAGAGCTGCTTGGGGCTGGTGAGCTTCGCCTGCGCCTTCTCGGCGAGCGCCCGCATGAACTCCTGCTGGCGGCCGATCCGGTCGGTGTCGCTGCCGTTGCCGACGCTGTAGCGGACGCGGACGTAGCCGAGGGCGTCCTCGTCCTTCACCGTCTGGCAGCCCGCGTCCAGCTTCAGTTGGGCCTTCTCGTCGTCTATCGGCTCCTTGGGGCAGACCTCGATCCCGCCGAGCGCGTTCACCATCCCCTTGAAGCCCTGGAAATCCACGGACATGAAGTGGTCGATGCGCAGGCCGGTGTTCTTCTCGACCGTCTTGATCGTGCAGGCTGCCGCGCTGGAGACGTCGCCCGTCGTACCGCCTATGGCGTAGGACTCGTTGATCTTGAAGCGGTGCGGCTGCGACTGCGAGCCGTTGCCCCGGTCGCACGCGGGTATGGGGACGTAGCTGTCGCGCGGGAGGGAGACGACGCTCGCCCACTCGTGATCGGCGGAGACATGGACCACCATGAGCGTGTCCGACTGCATCGTCTCAAGGTCCTTGCCGTACTTGCTGTTTGCGCCGTCGCGGCTGTCCGAGCCGATGACGAGGATGTTCTTCGAGCCGGGGCTGAGGTTGTCGGGGCGGTCGCCGCCGAGCCGGTCGCTGAGGTCGGCGGAGTGGATGTTTCCGTCGAGGCTGGTGTACACCCAGGCGCCGCCGGCCCCCGCGAGGAGTATGAGCACCGCGAGCACGCCGCCGCTCCAGGCGAAGACGCGATTGCGCCTGCTGCGGTCGACCCTCCTGTGGTTGCGGCGCGCCCGCTTGCCGCTCATGTGCCCTCTATCGGGAGGACGGCGATCCGCGCCGCGTCGTACCGCATCCAGCGGGTCCCGGGGACACCCGCCTCACGCAACTCGCACCACTCTTCGCCACCGTCGACGACGGGTCGGTCCCCTTCTTCGGCGACCGGTGGCCGCTGCTCCCCGTCGGCGGCCCGGGGCCACTGCTCCCCGTCGGCGGCCCGGGGCCGCCACCAAGCTGTGATCCGCCCCGTGCGCCAACTCCCGTCCGCATAGCGGATCTCGACGGGGCGGTAGTCCCTGCGGACCTCGGACTCGGGCGGCACAACCCTGGCCGCACGGCGCGCGGAGCACTGCTTGCTGAGGTCGACGCCGCGGTGCTCTCCCGTGCTCGCGCGCAGCAGCGAGACGGGCTCCGCCCTGCGCTCTGCCCTGCCGTGCACTCCGGTCTCCTCCCGCCGGCCGTTTGCCGCCCGCTGCCGTACCGCGGCACACCGCGGGTGCGGCGACGCTGGGCACCGCGCGCGGACTGCGTGCGGCGGTGCACGTCGGCGCACCGGCTGCAAGACGACGTTGACTCTACAGAGGTGTAGAAGTTCGGGGCAATTCCCCGGGGCGGCGAATCGATCAGAGGTGAACTCGCAGAGGCAGCACGGCCGTCCACGTACGCCGGGGAGCGCGCTCCGCCCACGGCCGGCACACTGGCGGACGTCTACACACCCCACAGGTGCCCGAGCAGGCGACCCAACTCGCGTGCGACCGACGGAAATCGCTCAGAACCGGCATCAGAGCGGCGTGGCGGCCTTCAGCACGAAGAAGAGAGCGATCGCCGCATTGAGCGAAGCCATCGCGGAAGCCGTCGTCCCGGCCGCCGCGAGAAAGGCCGCCACCCCGCCCCTGCTGGCGAGCGGCGGCCACTGCCTGCTCGAAGGCACGGGCCCGAGCAGCGCGGCGACCCTGCGGGGCACGGGCCCGGCGGCGAAGGCGGGGAGCCCTCCCGGCGGGCGGGCGCCGTCGGTCGGGTCGGGCGCCGGGACGAGCGCGGCGAAGTGCGGTATGCCGGGGGCGGTTCGCGCCCGGGAGACGAGCGCCGCCCTCGCCACCGCCCGCGCGGTGAGCCGGCGGTCGCCGACGGCCTGGGCCGCCTCCTCGTCGGCCCAGCGCTCGGCGGCGTAGGCGACCGCCTCGCGCAGCGGCAGCAGGAGCGGGTTGGCGCAGGCGGCGAGCCGGACGGCGAGCAGGTAACGGTGGTGCCGTGCACGGAGATGCGCGCGCTCGTGCGCGAAGAGCGCCCGAGACTCGTTCCCTTCGAGCCGCGCGAGCATCCCGGTGGAGACGACGACGCGCCCGCCGCCCGGCCCAGGCAGCGCGTAGGCGTACGGCTCGTCGTCCGGCAGGACGGCCGGCCCCGGTCCCGGACCGAGCCCGGCGAGTGCGGCGTGCGCGCGGTTCCGGACGCGGCGGTGCCGGTGGAGCGTGGTGAGCGCCGCGGTGAGGGCGGCGGCGAGCGCCACGATGGCGGTCGTCCCCGTCAGGTCGGGATAGGGGACGACGGCGCGGACCTGCGGGTCGGCCCAGCCGTCGGGGAGCGGGTTCCCCGGCAGGTGCGCGGTGCCCACGACCATGAGGAGGCCGAGGCAGAGCGTGCTGCACACGGCTAGGACGCAGCCGAACGAGGTGAGGAGCCGCGTGGCGGCCCGGGGGTGGAGGTACTGCTCCGCGAGGTGGGAGATCGGCAGGGCCGTGAGCGGCAGGACGACGGGCAGGAAGATCGCGCCGGTCACGGCTCGCTCCCGAACGCGCGTGCACCGGGGCCGCGTTGGGTCCCCTCGACGCCCCGGCGGCCCGCCGCCTCGCTGCGCTCCACCTCCTCGGGTCCTGCCGACGCCTCGTGCAGCAGTTCGCGCATGAGGCGCTCGTCCTCGGGCGAGAGCGAGGAGACGAAGCTGGTGAGGACAGCGCTGCGGTCGCTCTCGCTGTCGAGCACCCGGCGCATCCGGAGCGCGGCGAGCCCCGCGTCGTCGGCCGCCGGGCTCCAGACGTAGGAGCGTCCGCTGCGGTGCCTGGTGACCGTCTGCTTGGCGTGGAGCCGCGTGAGGATGGTGACGACGGTGGTGTGCGCGAGGTCGCCGCCGAGCCACTGCTGCACCCAGGCGGCCGTCGCGGGCTCGGGGGAGGAGCGCAGCGCCGAGAGGACCTGTGCCTCCAACTCGCCCTGGCGGCGCTTCTTTCCGCCGCGTGGGAACTCGTCCGGTCTCTCGGTCATCTCCCACCTCCCTGTCGGCCCTTCCGGCGCATCGACGGCCCGGCAGACACCGGCCGCCGCGACGAAGCCGCCGCCCGGCATCATCGCACCCCGAACCGGGCGGGGCGCCACCGCCGCCGCAAGGGAGGCGGGGCCGGGCGGCGGCATGCTCAGGGCCGCCGGGCTCGCTCGCTCAGAGGTCGAACTCCTGGGGCGGCAGGTTGAGTTGGAAGCACGCCTCGCGGACGACGGCGCGCTCGGTGTCGTCGAAGTCCCCGTCGGCGCCGCCGATGACGATGCCGATCTGGATGACGGCGCGCGCCTCGGTCGGCTTCTTGGCGACCTTGCTGATCGTCTGGAGCAGGCTGACCTTGCCGAAGTCGAAGTCGGCGGAGAGCTTCTCGCACCCCTCCTCGAACCGCTGTCGCAGGTCTTCGGCGGGGAAGTTCTGGAGCACCTCGTTGGTGGCGAGGAGGCCGGCGACGCGCTGGCGTTCGCTCGCGTCCACGCTGCCGTCAGCAGCGGCGACGAGGGCGCACATCGCCATGCTGGCGTCTCTGAAGGCGCCGCTCTTCAGGTCGTTCTTCTTCGCGTTGAGCTGGGACTGCATCGTCGATGCGGACTCCTTGAGCCGATCCCACAGCGCCATGCTTCTCCTTGGGCAGAACGTGACGGGCTGCCGCGGCGGACGTATCACCAACGGCAGGTACGCAGAGAGTAAAGGAAGAGTATCGCCGGGTGCGGCGAACTGTCCCAAGTATCCTCGATGGGACGGAAAACGAGGCGCCGCTCAGCACGCCGGGCGCCCGCTCACGGCCACACGAGGCAGTACGGCTGATGGCCCGCCGCGTGAAGACGGTCGGAGAAGTCCTGCCAGTGGTGGAGCAGTTCGTAGATGGCGAAGGCATCCTGCGGGCCGGCGCGGTCCGGGACGGTCGACCAGATGAAAGCCGCGGCGCCGACCGACTCCTCGCCGATCCCGAGGAGCGGGTCGACGACCGTCATCGGCAGCTTGACGACGGCGTAATCCGGGTGCAGCACGACGAGTTCGAGCGGGGGGACGCGGTAGAGGGGGAGGCCCTCGATGCCGGTGAGGACCATCGCCGCCATGGTCTCGGGCTTGATCTTGGTGAACATGCCCTGGCCGAGCTCGTCCCCGCCGAGCTCCTCGGGGCGCATCGAAAGGGGCACCCTGGCGGCTGTGGCGCCGTCAGGAGCGCCGAAGTACTTGTAGGTCACCCCCACTGGGCTGCCACCCCTGCTCCCCGGTTCTGCTGCATCGCGACGATGGCGTCCGCCCGCGCGCTCTGGTCCGAGGTCGCCGGTCCCCTCTCCGACTTCGCCTCCGCGATGCATGTCACCACCCGACCACTCACGGCCACGGCCGCGCAACCCGATCATCGTGACAGAGACCTCCCCGCCCAGCCGACTACGAAACGCGTGTGCAGGAACGCGCGGCGCGGCCCCGGTGGCGGCTCTGACACCATGGCTTCCGTGACTTACTCGTACGAGGCCCCAGTATCGCAGTCGCTCTTCGACCGAGCCGCCGCCGTGACACCCGGAGGTGTGAACTCCCCGGTGCGCGCCTTCCACGCGGTGGGCGGTACGCCCCGGTTCATGGTGTCCGGCTCCGGTCCCTACCTGACCGACGCCGACGGGCGCGAGTACGTCGACCTCGTCTGCTCGTGGGGGCCGATGATCCTCGGGCACGCGCACCCGCAGGTGACCGACGCGGTGCACGCCGCCGTCGCCAGGGGAACGTCCTTCGGGACGCCCGGTGTCGGCGAGGTCGAGCTCGCCGAGGCGATCGTCGAGCGGATCGACCCGGTGGAGGAGGTGCGGCTCGTCTCCTCGGGGACCGAGGCGACGATGTCGGCGATCCGCCTCGCCCGCGCGTTCACGGGGCGCCCGAAGGTGGTGAAGTTCGCCGGCTGTTACCACGGCCACGTCGACGGGCTCCTCGCCTCGGCCGGCTCGGGCGTCGCGACCTTCGGACTCCCGGACACCCCGGGCGTCACGGGGGCGCAGACCGGCGACACCCTGGTGCTGCCGTACAACGATCTCGACGCCGTGCGTGAGGCGTTCGCCGCGCACCCGGGCGAGATCGCATGCGTGATCACGGAGGCGTCGCCGGGGAACATGGGCATCGTGCCGCCCCGCGACGGGTTCAACCGCGGCCTGAAGGAGCTGTGCAGCGCTGAGGGCGCGCTCCTCGTCTCGGACGAGGTGATGACGGGCTTCCGCGTCAGCCGGCAGGGCTGGTTCGGAATCGACGGCGTCGTACCGGACTTGATGACCTTCGGCAAGGTGATGGGCGGAGGCTTCCCCGCGGCCGCCTTCGGTGGGCGGCGCGAGGTGATGGAGCACCTGGCGCCGGTCGGCCCCGTCTACCAGGCGGGCACGCTCGCGGGAAACCCGGTGGCGACGGCCGCGGGCACAGCCCAACTCCGACTCCTCGACGACGCGGCGTACGCCGCCGTCGACTCCGCGTCGGAGCGGCTGCGCGGACTCGTCGCCGAGGCGCTCGACAAGGAGGGCGTCGCACACACCGTGCAGACCGCGGGCAACATGTTCTCGGTCTTCTTCGGCGACTTCGGCGAGCGCGGCGTACCGGACTACGAGGCGGCGAAGCAGCAGGAGACGTACCGTTTCACGGCGTTCTTCCACGCGATGCTGGAACGGGGCGTGTACCTCCCGCCCTCCGGCTTCGAGTGCTGGTTCGTCTCGGCGGTGCACGACGACCGCGCGCTGGAGCGGATCGCCGAGGCGCTGCCGGCGGCGGCGACCGCCGCCGCGCAGGCCCAGCCCGAGTAGGACCGAGCGCACGCCGGCATGCACCGGCGTGCGGGAGCGAGAGAGAGCGGAGCGGCGAAGGTGAGCTACGGCGAAGGCGCCAGAAGTGCGCAGGACTCCGAAGGCGCCGAGGAGTTGGACAAGACGGTCACCGTCGTCCACGTGATGCGCCACGGCGAGGTCGACAACCCGGAGGGCATCCTCTACGGCAGGCTGCCCGACTACCACCTCTCGCCGCTCGGCCGCGAGATGGCCGAGCGCGTCGCCGAGCACCTCGCCGAGCGCGACGTCACGCACGTCGCGGCCTCCCCGCTGGAGCGGGCGCAGGAGACGGCGACGCCGCTCGCGAAGACGCACGGCCTGGAGATCGCGAGCGACCGCCGGCTCATCGAGGCCGAGAACGTCTTCCAGGGGAAGACCTTCGGCGTCGGGGACGGCGCCCTGCGCAAGCCCGACAACTGGAAGTACCTGCGCAACCCGTTCCGCCCCTCCTGGGGGGAGCCCTATGTCGAGCAGGTGGTGCGCATGCGTGCGGCGCTCGACGCGGCGAAGGACGCGGCCAGGGGACACGAGGCGGTCTGCGTCAGCCACCAGCTCCCGATCTGGACGCTCCGCAGCTACGTCGAGGGGCGACGCCTCTGGCACGACCCGCGCCGCCGCCAGTGCTCGCTCGCCTCGCTCACCAGCTTCACCTTCCTCGGCGACCGGATCGTCTCGGTCGGCTACCGGGAGCCGGCGGGCGACCTCGTCCCCGCCCATCTGCGCCCAGGCGCACGGCCGGTGGGCGGTTCCGGAGGCGTGGGGGCCTGAGCAGGCCGGTCCCTTCGTACGGGGCTGAGCAGGCCGTACGTATCGGACAAGGGGGGTGCCAAAGATCCCCCGCAGGCTCATGCGAAACTTTTCACATGAGCCAGAGCCGTGCCGTCCGTACGCGTATCACCATGGTGGCCGCCGTTGCCGCAGCGAGCGTGCTGACGCTCACGGCGTGCAGTGGCGGGGACGCCGGATCGGCGTCGGGCGACACCAAGTTCGTGCAGGGGACGGGGGAGATCAGCACCGTTCCCCAGGGGAAGCGGCAGGCGGCTCCCGACATCGAGGGCAAGTCACTCGACGGCGAGCGCCTCAAACTCAGCGACCACCGCGGCAAGGTCGTCGTCCTCAACGTCTGGGGCTCCTGGTGCTCGCCGTGCCGGGCCGAGGCGCCGAACCTCGCGAAGGTCGCCAAGGAGAGCGACCCGAAGGACGTCCAGTTCCTCGGCATCAACACCAGGGACCCGGACAAGGCGCAGGCGAAGGCGTTCGAGCGCAACTTCGGTGTCGAGTACCCGAGTTACTACGACCCCGACAGCAAGCTGATCCTCAAGTTCCCCAAGAACAGCCTCTCGCCGCAGGCGATCCCCTCCACGCTCGTCCTCGACCGGGAGGGCAGGATCGCCGCGCGTGCGCTGAAGGAGCTCAGCGAGAAGGAGCTCCAGGACGCGCTGAAGCCCGTCGTCGAGGAAGACGGCGGAAAGTGAGCCCCGTATGAGTGCCGACGCACTCGCCGCGCAGTCCCTCCTCACCTCGGACGTGCACGCCGCAGCCACCGGCATGAACGAGACGGTCCTCGGTGGTGCGCTGCTCCTCGCCGTGCCGATCGCGCTCCTCGGCGGGCTCGTCTCCTTCTTCTCGCCGTGCGTGCTGCCGCTCGTACCCGGCTACCTCTCCTACGTCACAGGCGTCAGCGGCACCGACCTCGCGCACGCGCGCAGGGGGCGGATGCTCGCCGGCTCCGGGCTCTTCGTCCTCGGGTTCACGGCCGTCTTCGTCTCCACGGGGGCGCTCTTCGGCGGCGTCGGCTGGGCGCTCCAGGAGCACAAGACCGGCATCACGCAGGTGCTCGGGGTGCTCACCATCGTGCTCGGCCTGAGCTTCATGAGCGCGGGCACCGGGCTCCTCTCGCGGTTCACCTCGCGGGAGTTCCGCATCCACAAGCGCCCCGCCGTCGGCCTCGCCGGGGCGCCGATGCTCGGGGCGCTCTTCGGGATCGGCTGGACGCCCTGCATCGGGCCGACCCTCGCCGCCGTGCAGACGCTCGCACTCACCGAGGCGAGCGCCGCGCGCGGGGCGCTGCTGACCGTCGCCTACTGCCTCGGGCTCGGAGTGCCGTTCGTCCTCGCGGCGATCGGCTTCCGCCGGGCGCTCGGCGCCTTCGACTGGGTCAAGCGGCACTACACCTGGGTGATGCGGATCGGCGGCGGCATGCTCGTCGCGGTCGGCGTCCTCCTCGTCACCGGTATCTGGGACCAGATCGTCTACGAGATGCAGATCTGGTCCTCCGACTTCACCGTGGGGATCTGAACGATGAGCACCACCGGCAGCACCGACCAGCGTTCAGGGCAGGACGAGGCCGCCGACCAGGAGGCCGCCACCTCGCAGCTCTCGACGGCGCCGAGCGAGGAGCGGCTCAACGTTCCCTCGCTCGGACCGATCGGCTGGCTGCGCTGGGTCTGGCGGCATCTGACGTCGATGCGGTTCGCGCTGATACTGCTCTTCCTGCTGTCGCTCGCGGCGATCCCCGGCTCGGTCATCCCGCAGACGGACGTCGACGCGATCGCGGTCGACCGGTTCAAGGACGACCACACGACGCTGGCGCCGCTCTACGAGAAGCTCCAACTCTTCGACGTCTACACCTCGGTGTGGTTCTCGGCGATCTACATCCTGCTCTTCATCTCGCTCGCCGGCTGCATCGTGCCCCGCACCTGGCAGTTCGTGGGCCAGCTCCGTGGCAGGCCGCCGCGGGCGCCCCGGAAGCTCGACCGGATGCCCGTCTACACCACGTGGCAGACCGAGGCGGAAGCCGACCACGTCCTCGCGACGGCCCGCACGCTGCTGGGCAAGAAGCGGTTCCGGGTGCACACGGCGGAGGGCACGGACTCCGTCGCCTCCGAGAAGGGGTACCTGCGCGAGGCGGGGAACCTGCTCTTCCACATCTCCCTCATCGTGCTGCTCCTCGCCTTCGGCGCCGGGCAGCTCTTCAAGTCGGAGGGCGGCAAGCTCGTCGTCATGGGCGAGGGCTTCTCCAACACCCTCACGCAGTACGACGACTTCTCCTCCGGCTCCCTCTTCACCGCGCAGGACCTCGACACCTTCGGCTTCACACTCAAGGACTTCCGCGCCGAGTACGAGATGACGGGGCCGCAGAAGGGCTCGGCCCGCGACTACCAGGCCGACATCTCCTACTGGGAGGGCGCCGAAGGGAAGCCGAAGGACGCCACGGTCAAGGTCAACGAGCCGCTGCGGGTGGGCGAGTCGAAGGTGTACCTCCAGGCGCACGGCTACGCGCCGAAGGTCACCGTCAGGGACGGGCAGGGCGACGTCGCGTACGCGGGCCCCGTCCCCTTCCTCCAGCAGGACAACAACCTCACCTCCAGCGGGGTGGTGAAGGTGCCCGACTACCGGGACGCCGAGGGCCGCAAGGACCAACTCGGTTTCCAGGGCTTCTTCGTGCCGGACTTCGCGCCGAACTCCGGGACGATGTTCTCGCAGTCGCCGACGCTGAAGAACCCGCAGATGTTCCTCACCGCCTACCACGGCAACCTCGGCGTCGACGGCGGCCCCGCGCAGAACGTCTACCGCCTCGACACCAGCAACCTCAAGCAGTTCAAGAACGACGACGGCGACGCACTCGCCGAGCGGCTCCAGCCCGGCGACACGATGAAGCTTCCGGACGGCGCGGGCTCGCTGGAGTTCGAGGGCATCGAGCAGTGGGCGAACTTCACCGTCTCCCACCAGGTCGGCAACGGCTGGGCGCTCGCGGGCTCCCTGCTCGCCATCGGCGGCCTCGCCGGCTCGCTCTTCATCCAGCGCAGGCGCGTATGGGTGCGGGCGAAGAAGGGGCGCGACGGACGCACCGTCGTCGAGATGGCGGGGCTCGGGCGCAGCGAGTCGACTCGGCTGCCGGAGGAGCTCGCCGGGCTCGCCGCTTCGCTCTACGCCGAGGCCCCGCGTCCCCGAGCCGACGGGCAGGAGGCGGCCGACCGCACGGCGGAGCCGGGGCGGGACGCGGCAGCGGAACCGCAGCAGGACGAGCCGCACGGGGAGGCGCGCCCTGACGACGTGCCGGGCGCCCGTGCGGAACAGGCCGGCGACGGGGGCGACTCCGCACCGGGCGAACCTCGGGACGGGCGCGCGCGCCCGGAGGCGAGCGGACAACAGACAGAGG
Source organism: Streptomyces sulphureus DSM 40104 (assembly GCF_000381025.1). Taxonomy (GTDB): domain Bacteria; phylum Actinomycetota; class Actinomycetes; order Streptomycetales; family Streptomycetaceae; genus Streptomyces; species Streptomyces sulphureus. The sequence continues at coordinate 74,446 of NZ_KB905828.1, read as the reverse complement.
GAGAGCGCGAGTGAACATCGCGGCTGCAACCAACGAGAGCCTCGCGGAGATCAGCAACTACCTGATCTACTCCGCCATGGCCGTCTATGTGCTCGCCTTCGTCGGGCACATCGCCGAGTGGACCTTCGGCAGCCGGAGCAAGGTGGCCCGCACGGCCGCCGCGCTCGGCAAGGGCGCCACGGGAGCGAAGGCCCGCGCGGCGAACGCGCGCGCGGGAGAGGCGGGCGAGGGCGAGGAGTCGGCGGACGCGGGGGCGCCCTCCGTCAAGGTCAAGTCGGGCTCCAGCACCACGGTGCTGGAGCCGCCGAAGGTGGTCACCCGCGCGGGCAGGCGCGGCGACGTCCCCGACGGCCCCGGCGCCGCGGGCGGCGACGTGCAGGGCGACATGTACGGGCGGATCGCCGTATCGCTCACCGTCCTCGCCTTCCTGCTCCACTTCGCCGGCGTCCTCACGCGTGCGCTCTCGGTGCAGCGCGCACCGTGGGCGAACATGTACGAGTTCTCGACGACGTTCGCGATGGTCGCGGTCGGCGCCTACCTCGCCTTCCTGCTCGCCAAGAAGAACGTGCGCTGGATCGGGCTGCCGCTGGTGACGACGGTCCTCCTCGACCTCGGTCTCGCCGTGACCGTCCTCTACACCGAGAGCGACCAGCTCGTCCCCGCGCTCCACTCGTACTGGCTCTACATCCACGTCTCGCTGGCGATCATCTGCGGCGCGCTCTTCTACCTCGGCGCCGTGGCGACCGTGCTCTACCTCTTCCGCGACCGCTACGAGACGAAGTTGATGTCGGGCGGCAAGCCCGGCGGGTTCGCGACCTCGGTCCTGGAGCGGCTGCCCTCCTCCGGCTCGCTCGACAAGTTCGCCTACCGGATCAACGCGGCGGTCTTCCCGTTCTGGACGTTCACGATCGTCGCCGGAGCGATCTGGGCGGGCGACGCCTGGGGCCGGTACTGGGGGTGGGACCCCAAGGAGGTCTGGTCGTTCATCACCTGGGTCGCCTACGCGATGTACCTGCATGCACGCGCCACGGCCGGCTGGAAGGGGCGCAAGGCGGCCTACCTCGCGCTGTTCGCCTTCGCGTGCTTCCTCTTCAACTACTACGGCGTCAACGTGTTCTTCAACGGCAAGCACTCGTACGCCGGAATCTGAGCCGCCCGCGCCGGGGTCCGCCACACGGACCCCGCGGGCGGCAACTCCCCCTTCCAAGAGGGCAATCGGTGCGGCGGGGCGCTCTTGCGCCGCGCCGCACACGTGTGCGTGGTGAGCTGGTGATTGGCCGACAACCCTTGGTTGCATCAACCGTGTTGGGTAGGCTCGCCGACACAGTGACTGCTTCGTTGCCCTCTCGCCCCAGCCACGGCGCTCCGGACGCGGATTTCGACCGGTACGCGCCGCGGCTACTGCTGTGGGTCTCGGAGAACTCCGGCGCGGACTCCCAACACCCCGTCGACTGCACCGAGTTCCGGCAGCGGCAGAGCCTCGATCCGACGGTCCTCGACAGCCTCGTCGATCACCTCGCAGGGCTCGGATTCCTGCGCAGGTACACCCACTACGGCAGCAGCGGCGAAGAGGTCGTCCTCGAACCCGCGGGCGTCGAGCAGGTCGGCCGCCTCAACCACCGCAGGCAGGACGAGAACGAGCGCTGGCGGTACGCACAGGACGCGCTCCTCGACTGGCTCGGCTCCCGCCGCGGTCAACCGGGCTCCCGGATCGGCGAGTTCCACGACTCCCCGCAGGTCTTCTTCCTCGGCGACGCGCTCTCCAGCCAGGAGGTCGCGGCCGCGGTCGACTACCTCGTCTCCATCGACCTCGTCGCCTACGGCGAGGAGGACGCGCTCGGCGGCCGTCAGCTCTCGCTCACCGACGACGGCCGTGAGTTCGTCTGGGGCGGCGCGCGCCTCGACGACTACCTCCGGCAGCGCAGGGAGCGCCAGCAGCCGGTGATGCAGACCGTCATCCACCAGGCCAACAAGGTCCAGATCGCCGGACGCGACCTCTACAGCAGCGACGTCACCTACTCGATCGAACTCAACTCGCAGCAACTCGCCGTGCTCATCAGGGAGATGGCGCCGCAGCTACACCTGCCCGAAGGGCCGACGCAGGAGCTCGTCCGCCTCAGCGACCAGCTCGCCCTCCAGGACGACAGCGGGGGCGAGGAGGCGCAGACGCGCTCCGGCGGGGTGCTCCAGCGCATGCGCCAGGTGATGTCCTCGGCGTCGAACGGCGCGGCGAAGGAGCTCCTCGATCTCGTGATGGAGCAGGTGATGAGCCGGGCGATGGGAGGTTGACGCCGCCGCCGTGCCGCCCCCTCCCCGCCGGGAGCCCGCGTGTCGGAGGGTGACGATTGGGTAGCGGGACGGCGACGACGTCGTGGCGGACGGCGTTGCAGCGGCGGTCACGGGCAGGTCGTCGACGTCGGTTCGGACCAACTAGCGGGGGGACACGCAAGTGCGGTTGTACGGGCAAGAGCCGCTCGTGGACGAGCTGTTGCCGAGGCTGGTCGGCCTGGAGACGGTGCCGCGCGTCCGGCTGGTGCGGCAGGAGCCGAAGGGCGACCTTCCCGTCGTTCTCCTCACGGGCCAGCACGGCACGGGCAAGACGGCGGCGCTCGACGCGGCGGAGGAGAACTACCGGGGCCTGGTGCCCTTCGCGCGGGTCGACCTCGCCGCACTCGGCGCGCCCCAGCAGGAGGCGGGGCCCGAGCCCTACACCCAACTCCCCAACACCTCGGGGGTCGTCGAGGTCCTGGAGCGGATCGCCGTCGGGCTCTCCGCCGCCGTCCCCGGCTACCAGCCGTGCCGCTTCCCGAGGCTCCTCCCGGGACTCTTCGCCGTCACGAGCTGGCGCCGCGCCCAGCAGGCACAGCGCGTCCTCGCCACGGAGCGCATCGGCCGCCTGCTGCCGCTCGCCGTGGGCGGTGCCGAGCGCGACGGGGAGGACTGGGTCACGGCGGTGGCCGACCAACTCGCCGACGCGGGGGGCGACGAGGACGTCGAGACCGTCGCGACCCTCGTCGTCGAGGCGTACATGCAGCAGCATTCGACGGCGGCGAAGCGGGCCGAGGCCAACGCCTGGTACCGCGCGCGCCCGCAGGCCCCAGACACCGAGCAGATCGACCCGCTCGTCCGGCTCTGCCTCGACTTCCACCAGGGCGGCGACCTCCTCCCGCCCGTCGAACAGACCCTCGTGGCAGCCCTGTTGGAGGACCTGGCGGACGGCTACACGGGCTGGTGGCGCCGGGTCAACCGGGTTCCGCGCCCGCTCGCGCTCCTCGACGACGTGCACACGGAGGCGGGCCGCGCGTTCCTCGAGCGGCTGCTGGAGGAGCGCCGCATCGCCGCGCAGAGCGGCACCGCGGACCCGCTCGTCGTTCTCGCCACCTACCTCGGCGACGGGGCCGACCGCTACCCGCACGCCCAGCGCCGCCAACTCGCCGACCTCGCCCAGCCGTTGCAGTGGCAGCGCCGCTCCTCCGACCGGCGCTCCGCCGGGGTGCTCCGCGTCCCGCTGCCGCCGCTCACCGCCGACGACCTGCTCACCCTCCTCCAGCGCACCGCCACGCCCGGCCACGCCCAACTCCGCACCGTCATATACCGCCTCACGGGCGGGCACCCGCTCGGCGGCAGCGTCCTCTGCGACGTCGCCGTCGAGGCGGCGGAGGAGCGCCCCGTCACCCCGGAGAGCCTCCTCGACCTGCCGACGGAGGACGGTGTGCCCGTCGGCGAGCACCTCGTCCGCAGGCTCCTTCCCGCGCTGCCGACCAGGCACCACCTGATGGTCCTCTCGCTCGCACGCGACCGCGAGGCGGCGGAGGCGCTGGCGGGGGAGGGCCTCACGAGCGAGGCGATTCAGGGGCACGCGGGCGTCGTCGACGCGGAGCGGGCGCGCGTCGTGGAGGCCGAGCGCTACCTGGAGCGCGAGGAGTGGACGGTGCCGCGCGGGCACCCCTTCGTCCCCGCGCCCTCCTTCGTCTCCGACCCGCTGCTGTACACGCTGCTCGTCCACGAGACCCGCCGCGCCTCGCCGAGCGAGGAGCCGGGCCGCCAGTGGGGCGACCTCCACGCCTTCCTCCGCGACTTCCACACGAGGCGGGGAGCGCCGGGCGACGAGGCCGAAGCGCTGCGCCACACCCTGGCGTTGGGCGACGCGCCGCGCGTCTGCGAGCTCCTCGCCGAGTGGTTCACCGAGCGCGAGGACGCGCCGGCCTTCCTCGCCGCGGTGCGGCACGTCGCGACGGCCCCGCACCCGCCGCTCGCCGAGTGGCGGGACGAGCGCACCGAGACCGCGCGCGGTGAACTGGACCACAGGTACGCGGGCGCGGGGGACGTGCAGCGCTCCATCAACCGGCTGGTCCACGGCCTCTGGTACCTCGGCGACCCGCTGCGCGCACCGATCCGCGAGGTGTGCACGGACCTCGGCACCGAGTTGGACTTCCTCTCACTGCGCCATGCCTCAGGCCGCTACGTGCTCAACGCCGCTGCCCGCTCGTGGCCGACGGCCGCCTGGGAGGGCAGGCGGCCGTATCCCGTCGAAGGATTGGACTGAAGACAGCCGTGCCGAATCGAACGCGTCGCCGTCCCCTCGGTCCGGGGGAGAAGACAGTCGCTGCCGTGCTGGGTCTCGCCGTCCTCGCGGGCGTCCTCGTCGCCGTGGCCTTCGCGACGCGCGACTCCGAGTGCAGCGAGGGGCTCCAGCAGGTCGAGGAGAGTTGCATGGGAGTCTCGGCCGAAGACTTCGCGTACGACGGCGAGTTGCGCGGGCTGGTGCGCTCCATCGCCGAGGAGAACAACAGGGTGGCAAAAGAGGCGGAGTCGTTCCAACGGATCGCGGTGACGATGCCGTTCTCCTCCGACCGCACGAGTGCGATGCCGCTCGACCTCATCCAGCACGGACTCGCAGGCGCCGCCGCCGCGCAGCGTGCCGCCAACGAGGCCGCCGGGGGCGGTCCGGAACACCAGCTTCTCCTTGCCGACATCGGCAGGGGGATGAAGGAGTGGAAACCCGTCGTCAAGACCCTCGGGCAACTCAAGGGGAACGACGACTCACCGCTGATCGCCACGGCGGGGCTGGGCAGTTCGACCTCGTACTCCAAGGAGTTCATAGAGGCGCTCCGCGCCCGCGACATCCCGTCGATGGGCCCGGTGATCACCTCGTCGAACATGAACGCGGACGGGTACTTCTTCAAGAACTCGCCGTCCAACAAGCACTTCGTCGAGGCGCTGGACGAGTGGCTCGAGGACAACCCGGGCGACGGCGACAAGCACCTCGTCTACGACGACCACCCGAAGGACACCTACTCCCTCAACCTGCGCCAGAAGATAGAGGATAGCTTCGGCGACGAGTACCGACTGCGGAAGAACAGTTCCAGCTTCATCGGCGGTCGTGGCGAGGAGGCCGGGGAGGTGCGGCTCTTCAAGACGCCGGTCGCCGACATCTGCAAATCGCCCGTCGACACCATCTTCTACGTGGGCCGCGACGACGACCTCCCCTTGCTGGTGGAAGAACTCGCCGACTCTTACAAATGCGGCAAGAAGCCGCTGCGCATTTTGAAGGTCGGCATAGGGCTGCCGCCCGAGCTGACGGACGACGACCTGACGAAGCAGATGCGCGAGGCCCGCATCGTCCTCGTCAACGCCGCGGCCGTCGACCCGGAGTGGCCGCGCGAAAAGTCGAAGCCGACCGGGTTCCCCCGGTTCTCCAAGTACTTCGCGACCGTCGCCAAGAAGGCGGGGATGGACGTGGACGACCCCGAGCTGCTGGATGACGGCTACGCGGTGATGTACTACGACGCCGTCCACACCGTCACCGAGGCGTCGGGGCACGCCTTCGCGGAGGCCGGCAAGGACGAGCAGAAGACGGCGGCGCGTGTCCGGAACAACGTCCGTAACAAGCTGCTCAACTTCAAGCCGTACCGGGACTCCGACGGCCGGTGCGGCTCCTGTGTCACAGGGGCCAGCGGCACCTACGGGTTCAACCAACTGGAGAGCAAGGGGCTGTGGCCCGTCTGCAAGGCGGTCCACATCCTGGAGTACCCGGCGCCGAAGGCGGCGCGGCGCGGCGACGGCGAGCGCAGCGGCAAGCGGGCAGGACCGGCCGAACTCTACCGAACCGAAAGCGAGTCCCCCGCAGACGACTGCCCGCAGGACGAGTGACCCGCCGGCAACTGCCCGCACGGGGAGTGAGGCGGGCTCAGCGGCCGGGGTTGTCGTCGCCGCCGCGCTTGAAGTCCTCTTCCCACTCCCGCAGGTGGTCCTCGACACCGCCGGCCGCCGGGCCGCCGCCGTCCCGGGGGCGCTCCTCGCCCTTGCCCGTGTCGGCGGCGTCCTGCCCCGGCTTCCGCTCCTCGGTCCCGGCCTCGCCCTCCGGGGGCTCGGGCGCGGGGTCGTCGTCGCGGGAAGTGGGCTTGTCCTTCAGGGAGTTGAGGAAGTCCGGGTTGTCGTCGGGCGCCACCCACCGCCGCTCCTGCGGCCGTACGGCGCCGTAGGGCGCGTTCTTCCGCGGGCGGCCGGCGACGAACCAGGCGATCGGGCCGACGAGCACCTGGCCGAAGAGGAGGACGATGAAGACCCAGGCCAGCTTGGGAAGCTTCCGTACCTCCTTCTCCGGGGTGTTGAGGACGTCGATGAACGAGTAGATCCACACCGCGATGATCAGCAGGAAGGGCAGGTACCTGAGCATGGATGCTCCCTCGGTGTGCGCAGGTGCGGGGCGCTGGGGGCGCGCGTCTTCGGGTGGTCCGGCCCCCGTACCACGCAAGGGTACTGGCCCGGGGCGGCCCCGCGGCGAGGGGGAGAGAGGCGATGCCGGATACTGGGGGCATGGCATACGACGACCTCCGCTCGCTGCTGCGGGCGCTGGAGCGCGACCGTGACCTCACGAGGATCAAGGCGGAAGTCGACCCGTACCTGGAAGTGGGTGAGATCACCGACCGTGTGAACAAGGCCGGTGGCCCCGCGCTCCTCTTCGAGAACGTCAAGGGCTCGTCGATGCCGCTGGCGATGAACGTCTACGGCACCGACCGCCGGCTGCTGAAGGCGCTCGGCCTCGACTCCTTCGAGCAGATCACCGAGCAGATCGGCGGACTCCTCAAACCCGAGCTCCCGCAGGGCTTCTTCGGCGTCCGCGAGGCGTTCGGCAAGCTCGGCTCGATGACGCACGTGCCGCCGAGGAAGGTCAAGGAGGCGCCGGTCCAGGAGGTCGTGGCCCGCGGCGACGACGTCGACCTGGAGGCACTCCCCGCGCTCTTCACCTGGCCCGAGGACGGCGGCTCCTTCTTCAACCTCGGCCTGACGCACACCAAGGACCCCGAGAGCGGCGTCCGCAACCTCGGCCTCTACCGCCTCCAGCGCCACGACAAGCGCACCGTGGGCATGCACTGGCAGATCCACAAGGACAGCCGCAACCACTACCAAGTCGCCGCCCGCCGCGGCGAGAAGCTCCCGATCGCGATCGCCTTCGGCTGCCCGCCCGCCGTCACCTACGCAGCCACGGCCCCGCTGCCCGGCGGCATCGACGAGTACCTCTTCGCCGGCTTCGTCCAGGGCAAGCGCGTCGAGATGGTCGACTGCAAGACGGTCCCGCTCCAGGTCCCTGCCGCGGCCGAGGTGGTGCTCGAAGGGTGGCTGGAGCCGGGCGAGATGCTCCCCGAGGGCCCCTTCGGCGACCACACCGGTTTCTACACGCCGCAGGAGCCGTTCCCCGCGCTGACGATCGACTGCGTCACGACGCGCCGCCGCCCCCTCCTCCAGTCGGTCGTCGTCGGGCGCCCGCCGACGGAGGACGGCCCGCTCGGCCGTGCGACGGAGCGGTTCTTCCTGCCGCTCTTCCAGATCATCGTTCCGGACGTCGTCGACTACCACCTGCCGGAGGCCGGCGGCTTCCACAACTGCATCATCGTCGCGATCGACAAGAAGTACCCCAAGCATGCGCAGAAGGTGATGCATGCGATCTGGGGCGCGCACATGCTCTCGCTGGAGAAGCTGATCGTCGTCGTGGACGCGGACTGCGACGTCCACGACCTCCAGGAGGTCGCGTGGCGCGCGCTCGGCAACGTCGACTACGCGCGGGACCTCACCGTGGTCGAGGGCCCGGTCGACCACCTCGACCACGCCTCGTACCAGCAGTTCTGGGGCGGCAAGGCCGGCGTCGACGCCACCCGGAAGCTCCCCGGTGAGGGCTACACGCGGGACGGCGGTTGGCCGCGGATGATCGAGTCGGACCCGCGGACGGCCGAAAAGGTCACCAGGCGGTGGAAGGAGTACGGACTGTGAGTGGAGTGACCCTGCGGTGAGCGCTGCGGAAGGCGTACTGGGGGAGGGCCCTGCGCGCCCCGAGCCGGGAAAGATCAAAGCGTTCCTGCGGCTGGTGCTCATCGAGCACTCCGTCTTCGCTCTGCCCTTCGCCTATATCGCGTCGCTCACCGCGATGTTCCTCGCCGACGGCACCGTGCACTGGCGGGAGCTGCTCCTCGTCACCGCGGCCATGGTCGGCCTGCGTACGTTCGCGATGGCCGCCAACCGCATCATCGACCGCGAGATCGACGCGCGGAACCCGCGCACCGCCTCGCGCGAACTCGTCACGGGCGCCGTCTCGGTGCGCACCGCGTGGACGGGTGCCCTCATCGCGCTCGTCCTCTTCCTCGGCGTCTGCGCCCTGCTCAACCCGCTCTGCCTCGCGCTTGCGCCGCTCGCCGTCGTGCCGATGGTCGTCTACCCGTACGGCAAGCGGTTCACCGACTTCCCCCACGCGATCCTCGGTCTCGCGCAGGCGATCGCGCCGATCGGCGCCTGGCTCGCGGTGACGGGGGCCTGGTCGTGGGAGGCGGTGGTGCTCGGGCTCGCCGTCGGCGTGTGGATCGGCGGTTTCGACCTCATCTTCGGCTGCCAGGACGTCGCGGCCGACCGCGCGGGCGGCGTCCGCTCGGTGCCCGCGCGGTTCGGGATCGCTGCCGCGCTCTACGGCGCACGCGGGGCGCACGTCGTCACGGTCGCGCTGCTCGCGGTCTTCGGTGCGATGACGGGGGCCGGGCTCTGGTACTGGTTCGGGCTCCTCGTCACCGTCGGCGCCTTCGTCTACGAGCACGCGCTGCTGCGGCCCCACGACCTCTCGAAGCTCAACCGCGCGTTCTTCACCGTCAACGGCTTCATCGGGGTGGCGCTCTTCGTCTGCACCCTGCTCGACCTCGCCGTCCGCGGGCTGCACGTCTGAGCCTCAGTGCCAGGCGGGCTTGACCCCCTCCGGGCGCGGGGGCGCCGTGACGAAGGCGGCGACGACGCCGCCGACGAGCCCGAAGAGGTGCCCCTGCCAGGAGACGCCCGACTCGGTCGGCAGCACCCCCCAGAGGATCGACCCGTAGAAGACGGCGACGACGGCGCCGATCGCGACGTCGGTGATCCGGCGGTCCACGAAGCCGCGGACGAGCAGGAAGCCGAAGAGGCCGAAGATCAACCCAGAGGCGCCCGCCGTGTTGCTCCCCGGCGGCGCGATGAGCCACACCCCGAAGCCGCTGATCACGATCGTGATCAGCGCGACCGCGACGAACCGCCCCGGACCCCGCACCGCGGCGAGGAAGCCGAGGACCGCCAGCGGCAGCGTGTTGGCGACGAGGTGGTCGAAGCCGAAGTGCATGAAGGCGGCCGGGACGATGTCGACGAGCTCGTCCATCTTCCGCGGCTCGATGCCGAAGGTGTCGAGCGCGTTGCCCGTGGCCTGGTCGACGATCTCCAGGACCCAGAGCAGCGCCAGCCACCCCAGGACCAGTTGGAAGGCCGTCCTGGTGCGGGACGCGGAGCCGTTCGGCATGGGCCCTCCCCTGCGGCGGGTGCTCGTTCGGTCGGCGGTGCCGCGGTGGCGGCCTCCGCGTGCGGTCGGCTTTCACGGGCAGTCGCAGGGGCCCCTCCGGGTCCCCCTCGCACGTACAACGGAGCGCGATCCCTACCCGTTCCAGGCGGGAGGGCAACTCCGCTCCCCAAGGATGTTGCTACAGCCTGCCGGTGCCCAAGGCGCCGTAGACGACGGCGGCGAGGAGGTCCTGCGGCTGGAGGGTGCGGGCGCCGTCGGGCGCGAGGGTCGGGATGGCGTCGCCGCCGCCGAAGTCGAACTCCAGCGGGAGCGAGGGGGACTCGGCGTCCCGTTGCGGCGGAAGGAACTGCCCGGCGTCGAGCGTCATGCCGGTGAGCTGCCCGCGGCGGATCTCCAGGTCGGCGGTGATCCGCTCGTCCGGGACCGTCGACGGGTCGAGACGTATGCCGAGTGCGGTGAGGGCGCGGGAGAGGTCGCGCGCCGTCTCCCTGCCGGGCATCGACGCCGTGACGTGCTCGGCGCCGTCGCGCTCGCCCGCCTTCGCGAACGTCGCGTGCTCGGCGAGGGTCTTCTGGAGCCCGTCGAGGAACTCGCGCTCCGACTGCCCGGCGAGCGCCGAACCGAGCGCCGTCGCGCGGGCGAACTCCTGGGTCGGCTTCGGCGCGGGGCTCTTCTCCCGCTCCTGGCCCGCGCGTTCACCCTCGGAGGTCGCCGGGGCCTGCGCCGCCTCGCGCATCTGCTGCGCCGCCGCGACGAACGCGTCGAAGGCGTCCGGGTCGACGCGGACCCACTTGCCCCGCAACGCGTCCTTGGCGGAGCCGAGCGTCGCGGGGAGCCGGTCGGCGAGCGCGACGAGGCGGTCGGCCCGGTCGGCGTCGAGCTGCGCGGACTCGAAGTGGTGGGCGACGGAGCGCAGGTTGACACGGACGTAGAGCTGCTCGGCGACGGACTTCGCCGCGACGGTGTCCTTGCCGCCGAAGTTGAGCGCGGCGGCGACGTTGAGGCGCTCCGACTTGCTGAGGTCCGCGAGCGCCGTCTTCTCCTCCTCCGAGCCGACGGCGAAGGTGAGTTCGCCCGTCGAGAGGAGCCGGGCCTGCTCCTCGAGGGAGCCGCCGGCGGAGCCGCCCCTCGCCGCCCGCAGGAAGTCGTGCGCCTCCTGCTGCGAGGCGTCGGCCGCGACGAGCACCGTCGCCGCCGGCTTGTCGCCGAGCTTCTCCACGGACCGCTTCACCTGGAGCCCTGTCGTCAGCTTCTCGGTCGCGGAACAGGAGGTGACCGCTGCGGCGAGCGCCGCCGCGCACACCGCGGCACCGGCCACTCGGGCGCGTGAGCGGAAGAGGCGTGAGACGTCCATCCCCAGAGCCAACCGTATCGACGGCCGCAGGCGCCAGTCGGTACGCCTGCTTCCGCTCCACCGCGGCGGCTGCCGCCCGTCGGCGGACGAGTAGGCTCGGCGGATGTGAACGACGAGGACGCGCGCACCCGGAACCCGAGGAAACCGTGGATCGTCGGGGTCTCGGGTGCCTCGGGCACCCCGTACGCGGCGGCCGTCGTACGGGGGTTGTTGGAGGCGGGCGAGGACGTCGACCTCGTGGTGAGCAGGGCCTCCCGGCTCACCGTCCTCGACGAGACGGGCCACCCGTTCCGCGACGCGCACGCCGCCGAGGACCTCGGCCGCTGGCTCGCGCAGGGCGCGGACGGCACCGACGACACCTTCGACGCGGAAGCGCTCGGCGCCGCCCGCGTCCGCCACTGGACTCCTGGCGACCTCGCCGCCGGGCCCTCGTCCGGCTCGTACCCGGCGCAGGGGATGCTGATCGTGCCGGCTTCGACGGCGTGCGTCGCGGGCGTCGCACTCGGGCTCTCCAAGGACCTGCTCCAGCGTGTCGCCTCGGTGACGCTGAAGGAGCGCCGCCCGCTGGTGGTCGCGGTACGCGAAGCGCCGCTGCACCGGGGGACGTTGCAGCACCTGGTGGAGCTCGACGAGGCCGGCGCCGTCGTGGTGCCCGCCTCTCCTGCGTTCTACTCGGGGGCGCGGACGGTGCAGGGGCTCGTGGACTTCGTGGCCGGACGGGTGCTCGACGCCGCCGGCGTCGAGCACACCCTCTACCGCCGGTGGCGCGGCGGCGTCACGCCCGGACGGTGAGGCGCACCCTCGAGTCCGACCGCACCCGGCCGACCCGGGGCACTTGCCCGGGCTCCGCGCCGCCGTCGTCGGCGGTTCGCTGCGCGTACACCTTGTGATCGCCTCAGGTACGCGCTGAATACTCTCGCGATTCTCCCCTTTCTCTCATCGGCTTCTCATCGCTGCCGGGTTTCTTGGTCTCCGTACCTGGCCAACCGCGGTGAGAGGAGACGTATGTGGTGGCGACGCACCCCTGGCGGGTTGCGGCGGTCCGATTCCGGTGAGCCGGCCGACGTGCCGGAGGGCGGTCGGACCGGTGCAGAGGCCGAGGAGCCCGCTCTGGAAGTCGCCAGCCGTCTGCATGCGTTCAACAGGTTCGAGTTGAAGTACCTCGTGCCGGTCGAGCGTGCCTCCGAGATCCGCGACGAACTCGCCGAGCGCATGGACGTCGACCGCAACAGCCCGCCCGGCGGGTACGGGGTGTGGAGCCTGTACTACGACACACCCCGACTGCGGTTCTACTGGGAGAAGATCGAGGGTCTGAAGTTCCGCCGGAAGCTGCGCATCCGGCACTACGGCGACCTCGCGGGCATCGACGACGACTCACCGGTCTGCGTCGAGATCAAGCAGCGCGTCAACCGGGTCACGCAGAAGCGGCGGATGACCCTGCCGTACGAGGCGGCCCGGAGGCTCTGCGACGGACGGGAGCTGATCGAGCACTCGCCGAAGGAGGCGGCCTTCGTCCAGGAGGTCCTGGAGCTGATCGTCCGCCTCGATCTGCGTCCCACCGCGATCACCGGCTACCAGCGCGAGGCCCTGGTCGGCCGTGACGTCGACACCGGCCTGCGCGTCACCCTCGACCGGCGCGTACGCGGCAGGGACCGCGACTTCCACCTCGGCACCCCGCATGCGGAGAACCGCTTCACCATCCCGCCGCACCTGGCGGTGATGGAGGTCAAGGTCAACGAGCGCACCCCGTACTGGATCACCGACCTCGCGGCCAAGCGGAACCTCAACCTCGTCCGTGTCTCCAAGTACGTGCAGAGCATCGAGGCCCACGGGCTCGCGCCGCGCTCCGTCTTCCACATCAGGGAAGCCGACTTCCCCGTGCCGGCGACGGAGAAGCCCGCGCCCGCAACCGAGAGAACACGGCTGGACAAGCAGCCCGTCACACCGCCCACGGAGGCACGAGCACAGTGAACTTCGACCTGCAGGAACTCAGCGGCACCTTCAGTGTCCTGGACATCGTGGCGGCCATGGGGCTGTCCTTCGTCCTCAGCACCATGATCGGCTACGTCTACCGGGGCACGCACCGCAACGTCTCGTACAGCCAGTCGTACGTGCAGACGCTCGTCATCGTCGGCATGATCGTCGCCTTGATCATGCTCGTCGTGGGCTCCAACCTCGCGCGCGCGTTCTCGCTCGTCGGAGCCCTGTCCGTCGTGCGTTTCCGGAACGCCATCAAGGAGACCAGGGACGTCGGGTTCATCTTCCTGACGATGGGCATAGGCATGGCCTGCGGTGCCCGCTTCTACGTACTCGCCGCCGTGGCGGCTGTCGCGATCTGCCTGATCATCATCGTCATGCACAAGTTCAACTGGTTCCAGCTCAACGTGCAGCGCCAGGTGGTCAAGGTTCAGATCCCGGCGGGCGGGGACCATACCCCGGCCATCAGCGATGTGCTGATCAAGTACACCACCGAGTACGAACTCGTCAGTACCGAGACCATCCGGGGCGGCGCACTCACCGAAGTCTTCTATACGGTGCGCATGAAGAAGGGGGCGGAGCCCAGCGACCTCGTCTCGGCTCTGCAGGAGCGCACCTCGGGCCAGCGGGTGACGGTACTGACCGGATACGACCAGACCGACCTGTGATGAGTACTCCAACCCCAGCACCAGGGCCGAGGCGCCTGAAGCACCGGATACCCGTACGGCTGCGGCACCACTGGAAGCCCGCCGCTGCGCTGTGCGTCGGACTCCTGCTGCTCGTCGCCTTCTTCGGGGACGCGCGCATCTCGCCGTACGTCACCAGCGCCTCCGTCCAGGAAGCCGACCGGATCACCGAGAACATCGAGGGCTCCGTCGACCTCTACGACGACTCCGTCCCGCACTCGATCCAACTTCAGTACAGCCAGACCGACTTCGACAAGATGATGAAGGAGTTCAAGGACGAGGGCAGCAAGGACTTCATCGAGGCCGATCTGACCATCGACGGCACCTTCCTCGAAAGCGTCGGCATCCGCCTCAAGGGGAACTCCACACTGATGTCCCTCCGCAACGACGGCAACGGCGGCGGTCCACCGGGCGGCGGCCAGGGCGGCGGCCAAGGCGGCGACCGGAAGGGCGGCGGGCAGCAGCAGGGCAACCAGCAGAACGGTGGCCGGCAGGGCAACGGCAAGCAGCCAGGCGGAAAGGGCGGCGGCCGGCAGCCCGGCGGCGGCATGGTCGCCTACGACCTGTCGGCGGACAAGCCCGAGGAGCTGCCCTGGCTGATCCAGGTCGACCAGTACCTGGAGGGCCGCGCCTACCAGGGCCACCGGCAGATCTCCCTGCGCCCCGGCACGGACGAGCAGGTTCCCATGAACGAGGCGCTCTCCCTCTCCCTCATGCGGGACTCCGGGCAGACGGCGGAGCGCGCCGGTTTCGCCTCCGTCGAGGTCAACGACCGCCCCGAGGTAACCAGGTTGATGGTGGAGAACCCGAGCAAGGACTACGCCGATACGGCCGTCGACGGCAACGGCGTGCTCTACAAAGCGCGCGCGGGAGGCGGCTTCGAGTACAAGGGCGACGACCCGACCGACTACGAGGAGTCCTTCAACCAGCTCAACAAGAAGGGAAGTCAGGACCTCGAACCCGTGATGAAGCTGATCAAGTGGGCGGACCGGGCGTCGGACAAGGAGTTCGAGGAGGAGCTGGGCGACCACGTCGATGTCGACTCGTTCGCCAAGTACGTCGCGACGCAGAACCTCCTGCTCAACTTCGACGACATGGCGGGTCCGGGCAACAACTACCTCCTCTGGTACGACCTGGACACCAAGAAGTTCAGTGTCCTCGGCTGGGACTTCAACCTCACCTTCAGCGGCGACGCGGGGACCGGCCCCGATGACGACACCGGCATGGGCGGCATGCAGCCCGGCGGAAAGGACGGCGAAGCCCCCGCGGGCATGCCCGACGGACCGCCCGAGGGGCTGCCCGAAGGTATGCCCAGCACAGCTCCCGGAGGAGGAAGCGGCGGCGGCCCCGGCAAGATGGGCGGCCACGTCCTCAAGGAGAAGTTCCTCGCTTCGGATGCCTTCGACTCCGACTACAAGTCGGCCTACCGCGAGCTGTACCAGCGGTTCTACGAGTCGGGCGAGGCCCGCGAAGCGCTGGAGGACCTCACCGACCAGGCGAAGAAGGCAGGCGCGGGCGACAAGTTGGACGCCGAGGTGAAGAAGCTCCGCCGGACGCTCACCCAGCGCGCCAAGGCTCTCTCCCAGGACGAAGAGGTAGCCGGCTGAGCAACTCCTCTCCCGCGGGCCGCCGTCGGCGGCCCGCGGGCGCGCGCGTATGCCCTGCCGGCGACCGAACACCGCCACAGATCGGAGCCCCATGTCCGAGCCAGACCACCTCCCGCCCGCCCGGCACACGGTCCTCGTCGTCGAGGACGACCAGAGCATCAGGTTTCTGCTCACCTCAGCGCTGCGCGTGGGCGGCTTCGAGGTGTGCTCCGCAGAGACGGGCAGATCCGCGCTGCGGGAGATCGAGCGCCTCGGCCCGGACTTGATCATCCTCGACGTGATGCTCCCCGACCTCGACGGCTTCGCCGTGACTCGGCAGTTGAGGGCGACGGGCGTCTACACACCCGTCGTCTTCCTCACCGCGCTCACGGAGGTCGGCGACCGGATCGCGGGCCTCAGCTCGGGCGGCGACGACTACGTCACCAAGCCCTTCCACGTGGAGGAGGTACTGCTGCGGGTCAGGGCCGTCCTGCGGCGCACGGGCGGTATGGAACAGGGGAGGTCGGACCCCGTACGGCGCTTCGCCGACCTGGAGTTGGACACGGCGGCCTACGAGGTCCACCGCGCGGGCGAGTACATCCCGCTCTCGCCGACCGAGTTCAGGCTGCTCGCCTGCCTCTTGGCCCGCGCCAACCAGGTGCTCGGCAAGGCAGAGATCCTCCAAGAGGTCTGGCACCACGACTTCGCCGGCGACTCCCGGATCGTCGACACGTACGTGAAGTACCTGCGGCGCAAGATCGACCGCTTCGACCCCCCGCTGATCCACACCGTGCGCGGCGTCGGGTACTGCCTGCGGCTACCGCGCGAGCAGCCGGGGAACCCGCGAACGGGGACCTGATGCACCTCCCCCGCCCGAGGTCCCTGCGGCTGCGCCTCGTCCTCGGTGCCACGCTGCTCGCCACCGTCGCCGTCCTCGCCTCCCAGGGGGTCGGGTACACGGTCCTCGACTCCTGGCTGCGGGACAGGGTCGACCAGCAGCTCCGCGACTTCCATCTCCCGCAGCGCGCGTACCGCGACGCCGTCAGCCCGGACGGCTTCCCCGAGCACGTCAGGAACACCGACATGCTGCCGACGGACTTCCAAGTCCGTTTCTACGACGCCTCGGGAGGGCTCCAGGACGAAGCGCTCGGCCAAGAGGGCGACGCGGGCCCGGAGTTGCCGCAGCGCGCCGAGGGGCTCGACACCGCGGAGGGCGGCCTCGCGACCGTCCCCGCCGACTCCGGCGGCGGCAACTGGCGGGTGCTGCGAGTGGCGGGCCCAGGCGGCGTGCAGGCCGTGGTCGGCCTGCCGCTCGCGACCGTCGAGGGTGCCACCTCCAAGCTGCTCTGGCTCGACCTCGGGCTCCTGGCCGTCGCCGCCGGGGGGCTGGTCGTGCTCGGACACGGCGTCGTGCGTGTCGCGCTGCGCCCGTTGACGCGCACGGAGCGCACGGCCCAGCGGATCGCCGCAGGAGACCTCTGGCTGAGCCTCTCCGACACCGACCCGCGCACGGAGATCGGCTACCTGGGAAGCGTCCTCAACACCATGCTGGAGCGTCTCCGGGAGGCGCTGCGCCAGAGCGCTGAGTCAGAGGAGCGGCTGCGCCGCTTCGTCGCCGACGCGGGGCACGAGCTGCGCACCCCGCTCACCTCCATCCAGGGCTTCGCCGAACTCACCTCGCGCTCGGAGGAGTTGACGGGGGAGGAGCAGCGGGAGGCGCAGCGCCTCATAGCGCAGAACGCGGAACGCATGAACGTACTCATCGACGATCTGGTACTGCTCGCCAAGCTCGGCCGTGAGCCTTCCTACGGCAACGCCCCGGTGGACCTGCTCTCCGCAGCAGCCGACGCGGTGGCAGCGGCTGCCGTGAGCTGCCCGGACCGCGCCGTCCACCTGGAGCCGCTGCGGCGCCGAGGACCCGAGCGGGCCGAGGGCGAGGCCTACGAGAGGGTCGAGGCGCTGGGCGACCCGCACCGCCTGCGCCAGGTCGTCGGCAACCTCCTCACCAACGCGCTCACCCACGCAACGGCCGGTACACCCGTCACCGTGCGGGTCGGGACGGCCCTGGCCGGTACCTCGGCCGGAGGCTGCGAGCGGAAGGGACGGACCGCCGGGTCCCCGCCGCTGCCCAGGGGGGAGCACATCTGCGTGGTGGAAGTTGCCGACGAGGGGCCGGGGTTGGCCGAGGAGGACGCCTCACGTGTCTTCGAGCGCTTCTACCGCACCGACCTGTCCCGCTACCGCGACCGGGGCGGCAGCGGCCTCGGCCTGGCCATCGCCTCCGTCATCGCGGAGGGCCATGGCGGCCGCGTCGAAGTCGACACGGTGCCGGGAGGCGGCAGTACCTTCCGCCTCGTCCTCCCGGCACACCGCCCGGAGGGGGCCGCCTGAGCACCTGCCGGACCGGCCGCGGGCAGGCGCGCACGGGCGATGGCTTAGATTCTTCACCGGGGAACGCCGGTGACCCGACATCGACCAACGGGAGGCGACGGCAGCCATGGACGCGGTGGACAGGCAACTCATCCAGGCGCTGCGGGAGAACGGCAGGGCCTCCTACGCCGAGCTCGGCCGGCTCGTCGGCCTCTCGGGCCCCAGCGTGACGGACCGCATCAACCGGCTGGAGACCGCGGGCGTGATCACGGGCTACCGCGCGACGGTCGACGCGCCCTCGCTCGGACTCGGCGTCACCGCGCTCGTCGGCGTTCAGCTCTCCGACGCCACCGACCACGAGGAGGTCGCAGGACGGCTCCGCTCCCTTCAGGAGATCGAGGATTGCTGGTTCATCGCCGGCGACGACTCCTACATGTTGAAGATCCGCGCCCGGGACGTCGACGGCGTCGAGCGCACGGTCCGCCGCCTCTCGGGGACGAAGGGCGTCTCACGCACCCGGACGACGATCGTCCTCTCCACCAAGTGGGAGAACCGCGTGGGCGAACTCCCCGACGACTGACGGCGGAAGCCACCGCCCCGCGGCCGCGCGGGCGCCGTGGCGTAGGCTCGCCGGGGTACGTGCACGGATCGAGGAGGGTGCGAGGCATGGACGCGGAGCTCCGCGGCGAGCTGGAGGAGAAGGCGCGTTCGGGGGCGAGGCTCTCACGCGAGGACGGCGTCGCGCTCCTCTCCTCCGACGACCTCGCCTGGCTCGGCGGCCTCGCGCACGCGGCCCGCCTCGCCGCGGTCGGCGACGTCGGGTATCTCGCCGTCACCCGCCGCCTCGACCTCGCGGGGCCAGAACCGGCGGCTGCGGCACGGGAGAGCGCGTCGGCCGGTGCGACGGAGGTCGTCGTCACCGGCGTCGAGTCGGTGGCCGGGCAGGTCGGTTGGGCCGCGGTGCCGGAGCGGCTCCGCGCGGTCGCCGCCGAGCTGGCGGCGGGCACGTCGCTGGCGGCGTGCAGCGCCTCGCAACTGCGCGGTCTCGCGCGCCGCGCCGAGCTCCTCGCCGCGCTGCGGTCGGCGGGCGTCACCTCGCTCGCAGGCGAGGGCCCGTCGCTCTTCGACGCTCCGGACGCGCCCGAGCTCGCCGAGATCCACGGCGCCGCGCACGCGGCCGGCCTCGGCACCGAGGCGACTTTCGCCTACGGGCACGGCGAGAGCAGCGAACAGCTCGTCGACCGGCTGCTCGACCTCCGCCGGCTCCAGGACTCCACCGGCGGTTTCTCGCTCCTCGCCCCCCTCCGCTACGAGGGCCCCGACAACCACCCGGCGACGGGCGCCGCGGCGCTGAAGGTCTTCGCCGTCGCGCGGCTCCTCGTCGACAACGTGCCGCACCTCCGGGTCGGCTGGGAGTCGCACGGCCTCTTCACCGCGCAACTCGCCCTCAACCACGGCGCCGACGAGGTGGCGGGCGAGCCCGTCGAGGAGGCGGCGGGCCCGGACGAGCTCACCCGCGAGGAGCTGGTCGAACTGGTCCGCGACGCCGGTTTCCGCCCGGTGGAGCGCGACGCCGCCTTCGGTGTCCTGCGGGAGCACCCGGGGCCCGACCCGGACCGCCGCGAGAGTCCGCAGCCGATGCGCGTGTGAGCGTGCCGTGTCGCTGACCGAAGCCCCTGCCGCGGGCGCGTTCGTCCTCGACCCGCCCGTCACGGAGAAGCTGCGGGACGAGGTGCTGCGCCTGTGGGCCGACGTCGTCAACGCGGGCGGTTCGGTGGGCTTCGTGCCGCCGGTCACCCCCGAGGACGTGCGGCCCGAACTCCTGCGGTACCTGCGGGCGATGGCCGAGGGCCGCAGCCGGCTCCTCGTCGGCCTCGATGACGAGGGTCACGTCTGCGGAACGGCGTTCTTCTTCTTCAACACGCACCGCCTGATGCGACACTGGGTATGGCTCTACACCGTGATGGTGCACCCGTCCGCGCAGGGTCGCGGGACCGGTCGGCGGCTGCTCGCAGCGGCCGAGGAGGCGGCCCGGGGGATGGACGGCATCGAGGGGATACGCCTCACCCTGCGCAGCGGTTCGGGGCTGGAGCGGTTCTACGCCTCCTGCGGCTACGGGGAGGTGGGCCGGGTGCCCGGCGCGATCAAGGTGGCGGACGGGGACTTCCGGGACGACGTCACCATGTGGCGCGGGTTCGCCGGGGGTTCGGACTCCGCCGAGTCAAGTGCAGTACTCCGCGAAGCAGGGAGAGACAGACCGTGAGCAGCACCACCTCGCACGCGACCCTCCGCTACACCCTGATGCGGCTGGGAATCTTCGTCGGCTGCTTCCTCGTCATCAGCCTGCTGGTGCAGTTCGGGGTCTTCCCCTCCGCCATAGGCGACGCCAACCCGCTCTGGGTGGTGCTGCTCGCCCTCGTCGTCTCGGCGCCGCTCAGCTTCGTCCTGCTGCGCAGGCAGCGGGACGCCATGTCGGAGCAGGTCTACAACGGTGTCACCAAGGCGAAGGGCAAGCTCGCCGCCAACCAGAGCCAGGAGGACGGCGTCGCCTGACGCCGGTGAGTTCCCGCCGCTCTCTGTGAGGCCGGCCACTCCGGTCACACCGTTCCGGCCCAACTCCCGGGCGCAACAGGGGGGTTGGGCCGAACCGCTCAGCTCGCCCGGCGCGCGGCGCACGCGTCGGTGCTAGCGTGTCCGTCATGACGACGGCAGCGAGCACCTCCCAGCCGACGAGCCCCCTGCTCGTCGCGCGGCTGCACGTCGATCTGTGTCGCTGCCTCTCCGCCTACTGTCGCTGAGGTCTCCCCGCCGCGAGGCCCGGGCCGCAACCGGCCCCGCGCCCGTCTGTCGCGGAGCGGCACACCGGGGCTAGCCTCCGGTCATGGCGTCGACACCCTGCACGCCCTCCCGCTCTCCGCCCGCCGGGCAGGTCTCCGGACGATCGCTCGGGCCGCGCCGCCAACGGACGCGCCCGGAAGCCCATCCCATCCTTCGAAGCTTCCCCGGAGCCTTCCGTGTCCTCTGCCGATACCTCCGCACCCACGCGCTCACGGATACCCAGAGTCCCGTTCTGGGCGCAGATCCTCCTCGGCCTCGTCCTCGGCGTCGTCCTGGGCTGGGCCGCCCGGAGCTTTGACGTCTCCTGGCTCGGCACCACGCTCGACAAGATCGGTGAAATCTTCGTCCAGCTACTGAAGTTGGCCGTGGCGCCGCTGGTCTTCTTCGCCATCGCCATCTCCATCACCAACCTGCGCAACGTGCACAATGCGGCGCGCCTCGCCACCCGCACGCTGCTGTGGTTCATGGCGACCTCGCTCATCGCCGTCGCCATCGGCCTCGTGATCGGGCTCGTCACCAACCCGGGCTCCGGCTCGGGCGCTTCCGCCGCCGACGCGGCGAAGCCCGAGGACGCGGGGTCCTGGCTCGACTTCCTCACCGGCATCGTGCCGACGGACGTCATCACGCCGTTCACGGAGCTCCAGGTCCTCCAGATCGTCTTCATGGCCGCGGTGGTCGGCGTCGCCGCGCTGAAGCTCGGGGAGCGCGCCGCGCCGCTGCTCTCCTTCGGCCAGTCCGCGTTGGAGCTGCTGCAGAAGGCGCTGTGGTGGGTGATCCGGCTCGCACCGCTCGGCACCGTCGGCCTCATCGGCACCGCCGTGAAGGACTACGGCTGGGACCTGCTCGGGGACTACGCCACGTTCACCGCCGACGTCTACATCGGCTGCGCGCTGATCCTCTTCGGCGTCTACCCGCTGCTCCTGGCGACGGTCGGCAAGGTCAACCCGGTCCAGTTCTTCCGCGGCGCCTGGCCGGCGATCCAGCTCGGCTTCGTCTCCCGCTCCTCGGTCGGCACGATGCCGGTCACCCAGAAGGTGACCGAACGCCTCGGCGTGCCGCGCGAGTACGCCTCGTTCGCCGTGCCGTTCGGCTCGACGACGAAGATGGACGGCTGCGCCTCGATCTACCCGGCGATCGCCGCCATCTTCATCGCGCAGTTCTACGGCATCGACATGGGCATCAAGGAGTACCTGCTCATCGTCGTCGTCTCGGTGATCGGCTCCGCCGCGACGGCCGGCCTCACCGGCGCGACCGTGATGCTCACGCTCACCCTCTCCACGCTCGGCCTCCCGCTGGAGGGTGTCGGCCTGCTGCTCGCGATCGACCCGATCCTCGACATGATGCGCACGGCCACCAACGTCGCAGGGCAGGTGGTGGTCCCCGTGCTCGTCTCGTCGCGCGAGAAGATCCTCGACGTGGCGGCCTTCCGCGGAGCGACCAGCTTCAGCCTCGACGACCTCGACGCGACCGAGCCCCCGAAGACCGACGCACGGCCCAAGGAGCCCGTGACGTCGGGCGGTTCGGCGTCGTAGGGCGCACGGTGCGGGTGGCGCGCGCCGCCCGCACCGGCGCTCACAGCAGCACTGACACCACCCCGACGCTGAGCACCCCCACCCCGAGCGCGAGGGCCACCACGGCACCCGCGCCGGGGTGGAGGGCACGCTCCTCCTCCGCTTTCCGCTCCGCAAGGAACGCGGCCCTCCCCTCCTCGGTGCGGGTACGTACCCAGTGGCTGTTCTGCGGGCCGCACACGGGGCCTCCCTCGTAGCGAGGCGTCCGTCCCGCCGCCTGCCCCGCACGGCAGTCCGCACACCGACCAACGCCTTCGCGCGGCAGGCGAGTTGACGTGCTGCTCGCCGGGCCCACCGCGCCGCCTTCGTGACGCGTACGCTTTCCGGGGCAGCAGGAGTGGAGGCGAAGTGACCACGGGGAACGGCAGGGCCGAGCGGCGCGGCGGGCAGAAGCGCATGCCGAGAGCGGTGCGGGAGCAGCAGATGCTCGACGCCGCCGTCGCGGGCTTCGCCCGCCACGGGTACCAGGCCGCCTCGATGGACGACATCGCCGAGGCCGCCGGCGTCTCCAAGCCGCTCGTCTACCTCTACCTGAAGTCGAAGGAGGAGCTGTTCTCCTCCTGCATCAGACGCGAGGGCGACTCCCTCCACGAGGCCGTACGGTTGGGCGCCGGCGTCTCGGGCCCCGCCGACCAGCAGCTCTGGAACGGCCTGCGCGCCTTCTTCGCGCACACCTCGGCGCACCCGGACGGCTGGGCCGTGCTCTCCCGCGCGCGTACCCAGGGGGAACCGTTCGCCTCCATGGTCGCCTCCCTCCGCACCCGACTCACCGACCTCGTCACGGAGTTGCTCGCGCAGGCGGCCCAGGACGCCGGGTGCGACGAGGAGTTGGCCGACCGCGAGGTCTCCGGTCTCGCGCACGCCCTCGTCGGCGCCGCGGAGTCCCTCGCCGGCTGGTCCAACTCCCGCCAGGAGGACCGGCCTTCGGCGAAGGAGACCGCCGCCGTGCTGATGAACTTCAGTTGGACGGGCCTGGGGGCGCTGGTGAAGGGCGAGCGCTGGAGACCGACCCGGTGAGGTGCAGCCGTCCGTCCTCGGCGCCACGCAGCGCGAGCGCGGCCGTGCCCGTCCCGGCCTCCCCCTCGGCGAACCGCACCGTCGCGGGGAGCAGCACGGGGGCCTTGAACTCGGCGCCGGCGTCCAGGTGTTCGCCGGTCTCGCCGCGCGCCCACGCCTGCTGCACTTCGCTCCCCGCGAGGCACCGCGCGAAGCTCCACATGCCGTGCGCGATCGCCCGCGGAAAGCCGAAGAGCTTCGCCGTCGGGGCGCTCAGATGGATGGGGTTGCGGTCGCCCGAGGCGGCGCCGTAGCGCCGGCCGAGGTCGCCGCCGAGCCGCCATTCGGCGCGTACGGGGAGCTCCTCGTCCGGCTCCCGCTCGCCCTGCTCTCCCGCCGCCGCGGTGCGGTGCCTGCACAGGTACCGACTGCGCGACTCCCAGACCACCTCGCCGCCGCGGCGCGCCTCGGTCGCCATGGTGAAGACGCTTCCCCTGCGGTGCGGTTCGGGACCCTCCGCCCACGCCGCGATGTCGAGCGCGTCCCCGGCCCCGAGACGTACGTGCTGGTGCATCTCGATGCCGGTGTGCACCAGTCCGGGAAGCGGGAAGGGGAAGTCGGCTGCGGACATGAGCCGCATCTGGAGCGGGAAGCCGAGAAGATGCGGATACGTCGGAGGCAGAACCTCGGCGTCCGCAGGGAACCCGCAGACCTCGGCGTACCGGCGCAGGGCCGCCGAATCCGCCCGTACGCCCCCGAGTTCGAGCCGGCGCGCGGGCAGCCGGGCCACCTCGAAGGGCCCGCGCTTCCGCGGTGCCCGCAGCGCGCCGCCGAGCAGGAGCGGCGTCAACTTCGGTGCCCTGTCGAGGCGTTCGACGTGGTCGGCCGTCCCCATCACGCCCCCAGCAGGCTCTGGCCGCAGACCCGCACCACCTGGCCGTTGACACCGCCGGAGGCCGGGTGCGCGTACCAGGCGGTCGTCTCCGCGACGTCGACGGGGAGCCCGCCCTGCTTGTGCGAGCTCATCCGCCGCCCCGCCTCCCGGATGAAGAGCGGCACGGCCGCCGTCATCCTCGTCTCGATGAACCCGGGCGCGACCGCGTTCACCGTCACCCCGTGCTCGTCGGCTGCGCGCGGCGCGAGCGAGCGGACAAAGCCGATGATGCCCGCCTTGCTCGCGGCGTAGTTGGTCTGCCCGACGTTCCCCGCGATGCCCGCGATCGAGGCCGTGGCGACGACCCGCCCGGTGCCGCTGCGCAGCGCGCCCTCCTTGAGCAGGTGGTCCGTGGTGCGCAGCACACTGTCGAGGTTGACGTCGAGGACCGGACCCCAGCGGTCCTCCCCCATGTTGACGAGCCGGCGGTCGCGCGTGATGCCGGCGTTGTGGACGAGCACGTCGAGCCCGCCCCGGGGCAGCGCCGCGGCGAGCTGCTCGCCCGCGTCCTGCGACGTCATGTCGAGCGTCACCGCGCGCCCGCCGAGGCGCGCGGCCACGGCCTCCAACTGCTCCTGCGCCTGCGGCACGTCGAGGCACAGCACCTCGGCCCCGTCGCGCGCCAGCGTCTCGGCGACTGCCTCCCCGATGCCCCGTGCGCAGCCGGTGACCAGCGCCGTCCTGCCGGCCAACGGGCGTGCCGCGTCGGCCTCCTGGACGCCGTCGCGGGCCGGGGGACCGATCCGGACCACCTGACCGCTGACGTAGGCCGACTTCGGCGAGAGCAGGAACCGCAGGGTGCTCGCGGCGTCCCGTGCGCGGGTGCCGGGGGCGAGTCGGACCAGTTGTGCGGTGCGGCCCCCGCCGGTCTCCTTGCCGAGCGAGCGGGTGAACCCCTCCAACGCCTGCTGCGCCGCGGCCTGGTGGTGGTCGGCCGCCTCGGGTTCGGCGCCGAGCACCACGTACCTGCCGCACTCGGCGACGCGTCGCCCGACGGCGTGGAGCGCCCGGTGCACGCCGGTGAGTTCCGCGGGCGTGCGGATACCCGTAGCGTCGACCACGACGGCGGCGTACCGCTCGCCCTGCTCCTGCGCGGAGCGGACGGGCAGACCGCAACCGTCGAGCGCGGCTGCCAACTCCTCTTCCCCGACGGCTGATTGCACGGGGGTCAGGTGGAGCAGCGGGCCCCCCTCCAGCGTCGGCCGCTCCGCGGACCAGCGGTGCAGCGGGACGGGACGGGGGAGGCCCAGGCGTCGGGAGAGGAATCGGCCGGGCCCTGTGTTGGTCCAATGAAGGTAGCGATCGGCCATTCCCCAACTCCTCAGTCTCGCGTAAATTTACTTCCGAGTAAGGTTACTTACAGGTCAGGAGTTTGGTCGAGGATGAGTTCCAACGGCCTCATGAGAGCGCAGCCGCCACGCCGCGTCGCGGTGCTCGGCGGCAGCCGCATCCCCTTCGCGAGGGCCGACGGTCCGTACGCGGCCTGCTCGAACCAGGAGCTGCTCACCGCGGCGCTCGACGGCCTCGTCGAGCGGTACGCCCTCCAAGAGCCCGGCGCCGTGGGGGAGTTCGTCGCCGGCGCCGTACTCAAGCACAGCCGGGACTTCAACCTCGCGCGCGAGACCGTCCTCGCCTCCCGGCTCGACCCGCGCACCCCCGCGTACGACATCCAGCAGGCGTGCGGCACCGGTATGCAGGCCGTCATCGCCGCGGCCAACAAGATCGCCCTCGGGCAGACCGACTCCGCGGTCGCCGGCGGCGCCGACACCGCGAGCGACGCCCCGCTCGCCATCAACGACGCGCTCCGGCGCCTGCTCCTCGGCGTACGCCGCGCCAAGTCCGCCAAGGAGCGCGCCGCGCTCCTCGCCAAGGTGCGGCCGCGCCACCTCATCCCCGAGATCCCGCGCAACGCGGAACCGCGCACCGGCCTCTCCATGGGCGACCACGCGGCGCGCACCGCCAAGGAGTGGGGGATCACCCGCGAGGCACAGGACGAACTCGCCGCCGCGAGCCACCGGAAGCTCGCCACCGCCTACGACAGCGGCTTCCTCCACGACCTCGTCGTCCCCTTCAACGGCCTCGCCAGGGACCAGAACCTGCGCCCCGGCAGCTCTGTCGAGAAACTCGCCCGGCTCAGCCCCGTCTTCGGCACCGACGACCCCGAAGGCCCCCCGGGCGAACCGACGATGACCGCGGGCAACTCCACCCCGCTCACCGACGGCGCCGCCACCGTCCTCCTCGCCGACGAGGAATGGGCCGAGCGCCGCGACCTCCGCCCGCTCGCCTACCTCACCGCGTACGAGACCGGCGCCGTCTCCTTCGACGGGCGCACCGACGCCGAATCCGACGGGCTCCTCATGGCCCCCGCCCACGCGGTCCCGAGGATGCTGGAGCGGACCGGCCTCGGCATGGAGGACTTCGCACTCGTCGAGATCCACGAGGCGTTCGCCTCCCAGGTGCTCGCCACCACCGCCGCCTGGGAGAAGCGGGGACTCGCGCCCGTCGACCCGGACCGGCTCAACGTCGCGGGCTCGTCCCTCGCCACCGGCCACCCGTTCGCGGCGACCGGCGCACGGATCACGGCGACCCTCGCCAAACTCCTCGCCGAACGCGAGGGAGCCGAACCCGGCGCTCTCGGACTCGTCTCGATCTGCGCCGCGGGAGGGCAAGGGGTGACGGCGATCCTGGAGCGCGCCTGACACAGCGCCCGAACCCCCTTCGGCTGCAAGGGGGTTCGGGCTCCGCAGCACGACCTGGCCGTACGCACCGTACGGATCCGCGCCACAGAAGCGGCGAGCCGCACGCCGAGCGGGCGGAGCGCCGGCCAGACCGCCCGTCCGGAGCCCGACGGCGGGTGTACCGACCTGTAGGAGCCGCGATGTCCACCCAGCAGAGTGCAGCGACCAGTACGCAGAATCCGCGTCCCACCCTCGTCGAACCCCGGCTCACCCGCGACGGAGACACCGTCAGGGAGGCGTACGTACCGGCCTTCGCACCGGGCGTCACCAGCGGCTCGCTCGCCGACATCCCGTTCACCAACGCGGTCGAGGCGCCGCACGAGGAGGTCCTCAGCCGCAAGGCCGAGGACGGCAGTTGGTACGACGTGACGGCTCAGGACTTCGCGGGCCAGGTCCGCTCCCTCGCCAAGGGCCTCGTCGCCCACGGCCTCGCCCCCGGCGACCGCCTCGCGATCATGTCGCGGACGACCTACGAATGGACGCTCCTCGACTTCGCCGCCTGGGCCGCGGGACTCGTCACCGTCCCCGTCTACCCGACCTCCTCCGCCTCCCAGGCGCGCCACATCCTCCAGGACGCCGGCGTACGGGCCGCCTTCGTCGAAGACGTCGGCCAGGCACGGATGCTCAGCGCCGAGCGCGGCAACCTGCCCGCCCTCGAGCACCTCTGGCAGATCGACACCGGCGCCGTCGGACTCGTCGCCGACGCGGGCCGGGACCTGCCCGACGCCGCCGTCGACGAGCGGCGCGAGCAGCTCGCCCCCGACCACATCGCCACCCTCATCTACACCTCGGGCACCACGGGGAGCCCCAAGGGCTGCGTCCTCACCCACGGCAACTTCTTCGCCGAGGTCGACAACGCCATCGAACTCCTCCACCCCGTCTTCAAGTCCGTCAGCAAGGACCCGGCCTCGACGCTCCTCTTCCTGCCGCTCTCGCACGTCTTCGGCCGCATGGTCGGCGTCGGCTGCCTCCGCGCCCGCGTGAAGCTGGGCCACGCCCCGAGCATCAGGACCGACGACCTCCTCGCCGACCTCGCGGGGTTCCGCCCCACCTTCCTCCTCGGCATCCCCTACGTACTGGAAAAGGTCTACAACACCGGCCGCGCCACCGCGGAGAAGATGGGCCGCGCCAGCTCCTTCGACCGCGGCGCGCGCATCGCCCAGCGGTACGGGCAGGCCGTCGAGGAGCAGGAGCACGGCCGCGGCAACGGGCCGAGCGCCGGCCTCAAGGCCGGCCGCGCCCTCTACGACCTGCTCATCTACCGCCGCATACGCGCAGCGCTCGGCGGCCGCTGCCGGTACGTCATCTGCGGCGGCTCGCCGCTCGGCCGCCGCCTCGGTGCCTTCTTCGAGGGCGCGGGCGTCACCGTCTACGAGGGCTACGGCCTCACCGAGACCACCGCGGCAGCCACCGCCACCCCGCCGCTCAAGCCCCGCCTCGGCACGGTCGGTTGGCCCCTCCCCGGCACCGCTGTCCGCATCGGCGACGACGGCGAGGTGCTCCTCAAGGGCCGCAACGTCTTCAGCGGCTACTGGGACGCCCGCACCCGGACGGCCGTCCCCGACCGCGGCCACGAGGGCTGGTTCGCCACCGGCGACCTCGGCGCCCTCGACGACGAGGGCTACCTCAGCATCACAGGACGCAAGAAGGACCTGCTCATCACCTCGGGCGGGAAGAACCTCGCCCCCGCCCCGCTGGAGGACTGGCTCCGCGCACACCCGCTCGTCAGCCAGTGCCTCGTCGTCGGCGACAACCGCCCCTACATCGGCGCGCTCCTCACCCTCGAGCCGGACGGCCTCGCCCACTGGCAGCAGATGCACAAGAAGCGCCACCTGTCGACGGCGGAGCTCTGCCAGGACGAGGACCTGCTGCGCAACCTCCAACAGGCCGTCGACGAGGCCAACAAGCTCGTCTCCCGCGCCGAGTCGATCCGCCGGTTCGTCGTCCTCCCCAAGGACTTCACCGAGGAGAGCGGCCACCTCACCCCCTCGCTGAAGCTGAAGCGCGCGGCGATCATCCGGGACTTCGGCAAGGAGATCGAACAGCTCTACCCGCGCGGATGATCCCGGAGGTGCCCGCTCCGCCCGGCGGGCGGGCACCGCCCGCGGCCACACCGGAGGTCGACACAAGCGCGGCCACGCAACACCGGGCGCTCATCCGACCGTCCTGGAACTCAGCTAGGGCACAACGACGTTGGGGCGGCGGCGAGTCACAGCAAGGGACTTCCTGCGGGCATGCGCCGACGAGAGCGAGAAGAATCGTCCGCTGCCTCGTACAGCGACACTGCGATGCAACTCCGGTCATGGCAGGTGCCGCTCCCTGCGGAACTGGTCGAGCGGATACGTTCGGCCGGCCATTCACGGTCGCGTGGGTGGACATTACGAGCCGGCGGCCGATGGGCGGTACACGGTGGACTGCTCTTCCCGCGCGGCCTGTCCGGCGTTCACACCTCTGCGCTCAACCGGCAGTTCCTTCCTCGTCGGCTGCGGCACCGTCCCGTTCCCCGTCGTCCCCCGCCGCCTTGTCCGGCACGAACACCAAACTGACCACATGCCGCCGACGCCCGTCCCCCGGAGTGGTATGCGTCCGGCGTTCGACGGCGGCTTCGATCTCGTCGACGAGAGCGGTGAACTCCTCCTCGGTCACCCACACGGCGCCCTGCCGGTACAGGACTCCCTCTCGTGGCGGGTCGGCGTCGTCGCGGGACAGGTAGCGGTCGAAGTCGCCCATGACGGCCGCGGTGAAGACCGTGAATGCCTGGCGGTGGTCGTCCTTGGTCATGCTGGCTCGGGTGTCGGCGTCGATCAGGGCCTCGCTCTGGTGGACCCGGTAGCTGCGCTCGACGGTTCCGCGTACCGGCCTCTCGCGGACGACTTCGAGGATGCCGGCCTGGGTGAGGGCGGCGACGTGGCGGTACATCGTTGCTGGCGAGACATCGGGCAGTCGATCGCGTAGCTGGGTTGTCGTCAGCTCGTCGGCGCCGAGTAGCGTCTGCAGGATGCGCATCCGGACGGGGTGCATGAGCTGGTTCGCGTTTGCCATGCGTCCAGTGTCTCATGATTGATAACTTTCTCGCATATGAGAGTGATGAAAGGCGGAACTTTGCCCGACGCAGCGATGACGGTCACCGCGGACGATGGGACACCCCTGGCCGGCACCCTGACCCTGCCGGACACCGCGGGCCCGCACCCCGCCGTCCTGCTCCTGCACGGCTCGGGCCCGCTCGACCGCGAGGGGAACACGCCGAAGGTGCCCGTGGACCTCGGCCGACCCCTCGCCGACGCCCTCGCGTCGAAAGGCATAGCCACACTCCGCTACGACCGCCGCGGCGTCGGCGAGACCCCAGGTGCCTGGCGCGCGAGCGGCTTCACCGACAACGGCCGCGACGCGGCCACCGCGGTACGCGCCCTCGCCGAGCACCCCGACGTACGCTCCGACGCGGTCGGCGTCGTCGGCCACAGCGAAGGCGCCCTCCACGCGATGGCCGTCGCCGGGCAGGAGGACGTGCGGGCAGCGGTCCTGTTGGCCGGATACGCCCGCCTCGGTGAGGACGCCCTGCGCTGGCAGGCCCGCTCGGTCGTCCAAGGGCTCCCCGCCCCCGTGCGACTGCTCCGGCGCCCGCTCGGCGCCTTGGGCAACCGATTCCTCGCCCACATCCGAAAGACCCGCACCGACGTGGCGCGCCTGGCGGGCTTCCCCCTCAACGCCCGCTGGATGCGCGAGAACCTCGCCCACGACACCCGCGCCGACCTCGAAGCCGTCCGCGCCCCCGTCCTCGCCGTCACGGGCGAGAAGGACCTCCAGGTGGACCCCGACGACCTCGACGAGATCCGGCGCCTCACCCAGGGCCCCACCGAGATCCACCGCGTCCCGGACCTCACCCACGTGCTGCGCCGCGACCCCGGCCGCCACACCCTCCGCTCCTACGGCCGCCTCCTCCGCGACCCGGTCGACCCCGAACTCCTCGCCCTCGTCGCCACGTGGCTCGCCGGCCAACTCGGCACGCAGCCGGACGAGATGCCCTCCGGCGCGGAGACGGCCCGTCCCTGACGCTCGGAATCGCCCCGGGCGGGAAGGCGCTTGTGCCCTGCCTCCGGATGTACGGGCGGGGCTACTCGGCCTCGTGCTGCTTCGGGGCGCCGAGGGCCCGGTAGGTGACGTCGATCAGGTAGTCGTTGAGTCGTCGGGACGCCGACACGGCGTCCTTCTCGTCGCCGTGCGCGACGCCGCGGAGGATGGCGCCGTGCAACCGCGCCGCCTGGGCCAGGTGTTGGGCGGTGTCGGGGAGGTGGGCGAACCAGAAGCGGCGGGAGAGGGCCTGGAGCGGCGCCATGGCCAGTTGGAGGTAGTCGTTGTGCGCTGCCGTGGAGACCAACTCGTGGGCCTGCTTCAGCAGGGTTCCGAAGGCCCGGGCGTCGTCCCCCTCGAACTCGTCGAGCGCACTGCTCAGTTCGAGCATCGACTCCTTCTGCCGGGTCTCCGCGCGGAACGTCGCCAGCCGGACCGCGAGGTCCTCCAGGGAGCGGCGCAGCTCCAGGAGGCGGAAGTGCTCCTCGATGGTCGTGGTGGCCACGAACACCCCGCGGCGCGGCAGGATCTCGACCATGCGCTCCCGGGAGAGGCGCTGGAGGGCCTCGCGTACGGGTGTGCGCCCCAGTCCGGTGAGCTCCATGAGCATCGCTTCCGACAGGAGCTGACCGGGGGCCAGCTCCTGGAAAGTGATCATGTCCTCGAGCATGTCGTACGCCTGGTCGGCCTTGTTCGGCTCCCGCTGCACGCCGCGCCCTCCCTGCCATAAATCAGCTCGTCGTCTTGTCTGGACACATAGCATCCTAGCCATGTACAACTGATATATGAGTCACACATCACAGCCCGAGTTCGCCTCCTGGCGCCTGGACACGAGCGACCTCGACATCGCCGCACTGCCCGTCCTGTGCGAGGTGGACGTCGTGGTCGTGGGCGCCGGAGCGGCAGGGGTGGCGGCGGCCACCGTCGCGGCCGAGCAGGGGCGGAGCGTGCTCCTCGTCGAGAAGTACGGTTTCGCGGGCGGCGCTGCCGTGGCGGGGATGTCCGGCACCATCTGCGGCCTGTACCGCTCCGCGCCGGAGCCTGTCGCCCCCGAGCAGCTCGTGTACGGGTTCACCGAGCGGTTCCGGAAGGAGCTGCGTAGCCGGGGCGGCCTCACCGCGCCGCAGCTCTACGGCAAGACCTTCACCGACGCGCACGACCCCCTGGTCTGGCGGGAGACCGCCGACGCGCTCCTGGAGGCCGCCGGGGTCCGGGTCCTCTTCCACGCCGGTGTGCTCGCGCCGGTCCTCGACGGGGAGACGCTCAGGGGCGTGGTGATCGAATCCAACGCCGGACGCTCCGTCGTGCGCGCCCGACGGGTGATCGACGCCTCGGGGGACGCCGCCGTCGTCGCGCGCACCGGTGCGCCCACCGTCTTCGGCGACGAGGGCGTCATCCAGAACCCGACGATGTTCTTCCGGCTCGGCAACGTCGACATGGCCGCGTACGAGTCGTTCTACGGGCCCGACACGATCTGCGCCCCTGAGGTCTCCGCGGCCATCGAAGAGGCCCGTGACAAAGGGGCCGACCTGCCGCGTTCGAAGATATGGATGTTCCGCACGCCCCGCCCGGGCGAACTCCTCGTGAACGCCACGCGGTTGACCGGGCGCGACGGCAGGATGCTCAACGTCATCGACCCGGAGGACTTCACCGAGGCCGAGGTGTACGGACGCCAACAGGTGCGGGCCTACGCCGACTTCCTGGCCAGGAACGTGCCCGGCTGCGCCGATTCCTTCGTGGTGGACACCGGGGTCGAGGTCGGTATCCGGCAGACCCGCAGCATCCTCGGGGTGGAGACGCTGCGCAACGACGACGTCGTCGAGTGCCGCAAGCGTCCCGACGGCGTGGTCCGCTCCGCCTGGCCGATCGAGCTGCACAACGGCGATCGGCCGAAGCTCCAGTGGCTCTACGACGACTACTACGAGGTGCCCTACCACGCCCTCGTACCCCGTGCCGGCGAGCACGTCATCGCGGCCGGGCGCTGCCTGAGCGCCGAGCACGAGGCGCTCGCCTCCGCCCGGGTCACCGCCCAGTGCTTCGAGTACGGGCACGCGGCGGCCGTGGCGACCCTCATCTCCCTCGAGGAGGAGGCGCGGTACCGGGACATCCGCGGTTCCGACGTGCGGGAGCGGATGCGTGCCGCGGGGAGCGCGCTGTGACGGGCCGTCGAGAAGTCCGCCGGGTCGGCAGTCGAACCGAGAACGAGGAGAGGCCGAGCACCATGTCCGAAGACGGAACCCGGCGCCCCCTGCTGCCGGACGAGGACCGGGGCGAACCCGGCCGGCTGCGCAGTGAGTTCGCGCCGGGGAGCACGCGGTGGGCGGTGCGCAGGGCGCAGTGGACCGCGATGGGGCACGCTCTCAAGGACCAGGGACGGCCGAAGATCGCGGTCGTCAACACCTCCTCGAAGCTGTCCGTTTGCTTCGCACACCTGGACGGGATCGCCGACCTCGTCTCCGAGGCGATCTGGGAGGCGGGCGGGCTGCCCCTGGAGATCCGCACCGTCGCGCCGAGCGACTTCGTCACCAGCGCGGGGCGCAAGGCGCGGTATCTGATGCCCACGCGGGACCTGATCGTCAACGACGTCGAGGCGGCCGTCGAGGGTGCCGTGCTCGACGGCATGGTCTGCCTCTCCTCCTGCGACAAGACGACGCCTGCGCACCTCATGGCGTCCGCCCGTCTCGACATCCCCTCGATCCTCGTCGTCGGCGGGTACCAGCAGGGCGGTCGCCGTGCCGGGTGCTCGGTGGACATCGACACCGTCTACGAGTCCGTCGGCGCGGTGAAGTCGGGGAGCATGACCACCGAGGAGCTCGGGCGGCTCGCCGACTCGGCGATCCAGGGCCCGGGTGTCTGCGCCGGCCTCGCCACCGCGAACACCATGCACGTCCTCGCCGAGGCCCTCGGCATGACGATGCCGGGCTCCGCCCCCACCCGTGCCGACTCCGCGCCGATGCGCACCAAGGCGGCCGAGGCGGGTGCCCGCATCGTCGAGATGGTGGCGAGCGGCCTCACCGCACGGCAGGTCCTCACCCGAGAGGCGATCGAGAACGCCATCGAGGTCGCGCTCGCGCTCGGTGGCTCCGTCAACTGCGTCCGCCACCTCGCGGCCGTGGCCAACGAGGCGGACCTCGGGATGGACGTGGTGGCGGCTTTCGAGGAGAAGGGGCGCGACGCGGTGCAGCTCGCCGCGATCCGGCCCAACGGTGCGCACCAGGTGTGGGACCTCGACCGGGTCGGCGGCGTGCGGACGGTGCTGCGCACCCTCCTGCCCAGGCTGCACCGCGACGCGCTCACCGTGTCAGGCGAGACCGTCGGCGCCCTTGCCGAGCGCGCCCCGGCAGCCGACGGCGAAGTGCTGCACCGTCTCGAAGAACCCGTCAACGACGAGCCGGGGCTGCTCATCATGCGCGGCTCCCTCGCCCCGGACGGCGCCATCGTCAAGGTGGCCGGAGCCGGGACGGCACGGCGCCGGTTCTCGGGCGCGGCCAACGTCTTCGCCACCGAGGAAGAGGCGATCAATGCCCTCGGGGAGGGCGAGATCCGGCCCGGTGACGTCATCGTGCTGCGCGGCATGGGTCCCCGCGGCGGCCCCGGCACCGTGTTCGCCGCGAGCTTCGTGGCCGCCCTCAACGGGGCCGGGCTCGCCGGGCAGGTCGCCGTGGTCACCGATGGCGAACTCTCGGGCCTCAACCACGGGTTGGTGGTCGGTCAGGTGATGCCGGAGGCGGCGGACGGCGGGCCGCTCGCCGGCGTGCGCCCCGGCGACACCGTCAGCATCGACCTGGACGCCCGGCTCGTCGACGTCTCCCCCCTCCGGAACGGGACGCCGGTGACCGCCGGCCGTCCGGACCTGGAGCGGGGGTGGCTCGGGCAGTACGCGGCTCTCGTCGGCCCGGTGCAGCAGGGCGCCGTGCTCCGCAGAGCGGCACCGCAGAACACGGAGGACCAGTGATGCCCTCGACCAGAACGCCCCAGTCCGGACGTGCAGCCGCCGCCGCGCTCGTCGGCACCGTACTCGAGTGGTACGACTTCATCATCTACGGCACGGCGGCCGCCATCGTCCTCAACACCCTCTTCTTCCCCTCGGGGAACCCGGTCGTCGGCACCCTCGCCGCGCTGGCCACGTACGCCGTCGGGTTCGTCGCACGCCCGGTGGGCGGGCTCGTGCTCGGGCGGCTCGGGGACCGCGTCGGGCGGAAGAAAGTGCTCGTCCTGACGCTGCTGCTGATGGGCGGCGCCACCACGGCGATAGGCGTCCTGCCGACGTACGAGACCATCGGCGCCGCCGCGCCCGCGCTGCTCGTCGTGCTGCGGCTCGTCCAGGGATTCGGGGCCGGCGGTGAGTACGCGGGTGCCGTCGTGCTCTCCGTCGAACACGCGGAACCGAAGCGGCGCGGGCTGGTCGGCTCCGCGGCCCCGCTCGGCTTCGCGCTCGGAACGCTCCTGGCCAACGGGGTGTTCGCGCTCTTCATGCTGATGCCGGACGACGCCTTCCAGTCGTGGGGCTGGCGCATTCCGTTCCTCCTCGGTGCCGTCTGCGTGGGTGTGGGATACCTCGTGCGGCAGCGCGTCGAGGAACCGGAGGCGTTCGAGAACGCCAAGGAGCAGCAGCGTCCGCAGCAGGCGACCCTCTTCGACGCGCTGCGGCGGCACCCGCGGAGCTTCTTCATCGTCGTCGGCACGAGGATGGGCGAGAACGGGTTCGCCTACCTCTTCCCGGTGTTCGGGGTCTCGTACGTCTCCACGACGCTCGACCTCGGCGACTCCCTCGCCCTCACCGCAGTGATGGCCGCCTCCGTCGTGCAACTTCCGATGGTCCCGCTCTACGGCTGGCTCTCGGACCGGGTGGGCCGACGGCCGGTCTACGCACTGGGTGCCGGCGTCTCGCTGCTGTGGCTCGTCCCGTTCTTCCTCCTCGTGGGGACGAGCAGCACGGGCGCGGTGGTCGGCGCGTTCATCGTCGGGCTCGGGCTGCTCTACCCGGCGATGCTCTCCCCGCAGGCGGCCTGGTACGCGGAGCTCTTCGACACGGAGTTCCGGCTCACCGGCTTCGCCTTCTCCCGCGAGGTCGGCTCCGTCATCGCGGGTGGGCTGTCGCCCTTCATCGCCACCGCGCTGTACGCCTGGGCCGGCCACTGGTGGCCGATCGTCGCCTACATGGGGCTGCTGTCGGTGATCACCCTGATCGCCCTGGCCATGGGGCCGGAGACGGTGCACCGCAGCCTGGAGGCCGACGACGGGGAGGGCGACGCGCGTTCGTCCCCGCCGGCGAACGTCGGGTAGCCGCCTCGGGCCCGTCGTCCTGCGGGGCGGCGGGCCCGAGAGCGTGGCGGTGCGCTGCCGCGGGGAGCGGATGGTGACGGCGTCGTCGGGTCCGAAGACCGCTGGGGTGCCGGGCGATGCCGAAAAGGGAAGCGGAGCTCGGCTTGAGCAGCACCGTGGTACGGAGCAGCAGCCCCGTCTCCAGGGCGTTCATCGAGGTGGTGCCGGTTCGTAACCGCCCGCGGAGCCGGGCGCCGCGGGAGCCCGCGGCCGGGGCGGTAAGCAGTGTGCTGCTCGCGCAGGTTCACCCCGGGCTCGGATGCAGACGCGTCAGCCACCGATGGGACCGGCCCGGCGCGTACGCCGAAGTGCTCGCCGTCTCCGGGGGTTTCAGCAGCACCGCACATCGGGAACCGAAGCCTGCATGCTTGAGAACCTTCTACGAGGTGGCGTGGCCGGTGCCGCAGGGACGACCGTGCTGAACGCCGTGACCTACACCGACATGGTGCGGCGGGGCAGAGGCGCCAGCGGCGCTCCGAGCCAGGTCGTGGAGAAGCTCGCCCAGGCGGCGGGGCGTTCGGTCCCCGGTTCGGGCGACATCCGGGAGAACCGGCTCACCGGCCTCGGCGCCCTGTCCGGTATCGCCGTCGGCTGCGGCACGGGCGTGGCCGTCTCGCTGCTGCGGTCCGCGGGCGTGCGTATGCCGTGGTGGCTGGGTGGTGCGGTCACCGGTGCCTTGGCGATGGCCGCGACCGACCTTCCCATGGCGAAGCTGGGCGTCAGCGATCCGAAGGACTGGTCGGCGAAGGACTGGGCTTCGGACGCGGTGCCGCACCTCGTCTACGGGCTCGTCACCTATGCCGTCGCGTCGTCCGGGAGCGAGCGGGCGTGCCCTCGGTGAACCCCGCCCTTCAGCGGGGCCGGACCGAGGTGGCGACATGGACGACGGCCGCACTCGTCCGCAACCCGCGGCAGGTCAACTGACGCGGCGGTGCGCGGTGGCTCCGCACGTCGACGTCGAAGTCGGTCGAAGGCCGGCTGCCCGTGACGCGGACCGACCAGCGGTCGCCACTGACTCGGGACGTCTCGGCGACCGCGTACTCGTGGCGGCCGGCCGGCCCGAAGCGCCGCAGCACGGCCGCGACGGCGGCTTGCTGAGGCGGGCGGAGATCGGTGTATCCGCGCAGGTGCTCCGCGTGGACACGGTCGGCCAGGTGCTCTTCCACCGTCACGAGGGCTGATCCGGCGTCGAGGCCGCCGTAGTACACACCGTCGGGTACGACGACCACGTTGGCGGCGAACCGGTCACCGCCGACGTGCGTGCACTCCCACACCTGGTCCGGTCGGCGCTCGCTCAGGGCGCGCCCCACGGGCCGTCCGCGCACGGCGCAGCAGACGTCGTGCTTCCCGTGCGTACAGACGAGGACAACAGGGGGCCGCCCGAGGTCTCCGGGGGCACCGAGGGCTTCGGCAATCTGCGCCAGGTCCTCGTCACGGTTCCACACCCCCCACTGCTGGCGGTGGGCGCCCGAGGTCTCGTGGTGCAGGACGGCCCAGCGCCTCGGGCCGTGCGACCTGCCGCTTCCGTGTCGTCTGATCAGCAGCACCCGTGCCCTCACCGCCTGAGCCGCCGAGAACACGAGTGCCTTGGTGCCGGGATCGAGGTCGAGACCGTCGAAGCCGTTCACCGGCCAGCCGCCCCGGTACTCGACGAGCACCCACGTGCGGCCGTACGGCGCGGTGCCCGCCAGCAGGTCGCCGCGGACGCGGGCGGCTTCGGCGCAGAAGAAGCGCTCGGTGGCAGTCAACGCGGCGGAGTCACCGTCCGGCGGGTACGAGCACGCCCGCGCGCAGCAGTCTCTCGACGAGGGCGACGCCGAGTTCACCGGCGGTGCGTTCCGCACCGTCGAGCAGGCGGGTCACGGCGGGCACGTCGTCCTCGGAGAAGTCGAGCCAACCGGCGCGAGTGGTCAGGCGGGTGCCCTCCCACCGCGGCTCCAACGCCTCACGGAGTCGGACCGGCGACTCGGGGCCGAGGCCGTCGACGGCCGCGAGCTGGGCCAGCGGCCCCAGCGGCGCGGGGCGGCCCTGGTGGCGCCGCGTCCGGTGGAAGCGGGGAGCGGCCTCGGCCTCGCGCACGGCGGCGAGCAGGTGTTCGCGCACACTGTCGATCTCGTCTTCCGGCTCGGCCACGCCGAGCGGCAGCGTGCCGCGCATCCAGGGCTCCTCGCGCAGCAGCGCGAGGGCGGAGTGCGTGAGCTGTTCGGCCAGCGCGTAGCGCGTCCAGTTGTGGACGCCCAGCGTCAGGTGGATCGAGACCTCGCCCTGCGCCTGCGCGGCGTGCAGCCAGCCGCGCGGCAGGTAGAGGACGTCGCCCGGCTCGAGCACCGCGTCGAGGTCGGGCTTCTCCTTCGCGGCTTCGGCCACGGCCGAGCGGAAGTCGGTCCAGGGCTGGTCACGGAGCGGGTCGGGGTGTACCGGCTCGTGGACGAGCCAGCGCTTGGTCCCCTCGACCTGCAGGACGAAGACGTCGTGGACGTCGTAGTGGTCGTCGAAGCCCCGGCTCTGCGGCGGGGTGACGTAGGCGTTGGCCTGCACCGGGTGTCCCAGCTCCGTGCTCAACCTGGCGGCGAAGTCCGCGACCGGTCCCCACGTGCGGTGCAGGGCCTGCAGGGTGAGCGTGGCGCCGTCGGCGAACTGGCGCCACAGGGCGGTGTCGTCGAGCTGGTCGGCGATCGTGGCGCCGACGCCTCCGGCCGAGGTGAACGACGCCTCGGGGAGCGTGGCCCCGTCCTTGGCGACGCGGAGGAACGGCGTACGCAGTCCGCGTCGGGAGACCAACTCGTCGACGGCGTCGGCGGAGAAGAGGCCGGAGAACTCGCTCGCCCGACGTGCGAGGAGCGGTCTGCGCGACCATACGTCGCCGGCGAACTCCTCCCGGGCCAGGCCGGCGAGGAGCGTCTCCAGAACCCCGGCGTCCGCTGCGGCGCCAGGGTTCCGGAGCTCGGCACCCGAGGCGTTCAAGAGCGGTCGTCGGATTCCTCGGCGTCGCCGTCCGCGCCGCCGTCGTGGACGCCGGGGACGCCGGCGGCGCCGCCGTCCGCCGGGCCTTCGGCGCCACTGTCCGCTCCGCCGTCCCGGACACCCGGGGTACCGGCCGCACCCGCGTCCGCCGGGCCTTCGGCGCCACCGTCCGCGCCGCCGTCGTGGACGCCGGGGACGCCGGCGGCGCCGCCGTCCGCCGGACCCTCGGCACCACTGTCGGCTCCGCCGTCCTCAACACCCGGGGTGCCCTTTGCGCCCGCGTCCGCGGGGCCCTCCTGCTCGTCGGGGTTCTGCTTGCGGCTGGTCATACTGCCTCCCGCGCATCGAACGGCTGGAACCGGGACGGCGTCTGCGCCCCAGCGCGAGGCGAGGTGAGCCCTCGTGGACACCGCCGGATCGAGCGTACTGCTACGGGTGGAAACTCTCGATTTGCGACGAAAAGTTCGCTTGGTTGGACCACCGATGCGCCGGTTCGCGATGCGTCGTCGGAAGGTCTCGGCGCAGTGCTCGATGTGTCCGGTGCGACTTGAGCGAGCTCTCGGACGTACGGGTCTGCGGCCCGGAGTGCATGCGCCGACGGACTCACGCACACCTCGGGAGAACAGGCCGTCGTTGCAGGG
The DNA here is from genome assembly GCF_000381025.1 of Streptomyces sulphureus DSM 40104. Taxonomy (GTDB): domain Bacteria; phylum Actinomycetota; class Actinomycetes; order Streptomycetales; family Streptomycetaceae; genus Streptomyces; species Streptomyces sulphureus. The sequence continues at coordinate 34,596 of NZ_KB905828.1, read as the reverse complement.
ATGTAAGCGGGGCTGGGACGCCCCGCCGCACCGACTCATCGCGTACCTGTCTGCTCCGGGCCACGCGGCACGGGGACCAGTTCCTGGACGTCGCCGAGCCGGGCGTCCGGTTCGGCGACGCGGGCCAGAGCCCAGAAGAGCAGGGCGAGGCCGGTGGCTCCCGGGTCGGGGCTCCCGACGGCCCGTTCGCCCAGGTAGGAGGCGCGGCCACGGCGGGCTCGGACGTCGGCGGTCGCCGAGGCACCGGACAGTGCGGCTTCGGCGACGTTGGTCCAGGAGCCTCCGCCGGCCAGTGCGTCGAGGGCCGGGACCAGTGCGTCGACGAGGGTGCGGTCCCCTGGGTCGGCCTCTCCGACCCGCTGGATCGCCGCGAGACCGGACCGTACCCCTTCCGTCCAACCCGCCCGGTCGTCTGCCGTTTCGTTCAGTGCGCGGCTGACCTCGTTGAAGAGAAGGCCGATCAGCGGGCCGCTGGTGCCGCCCACCTCGTCGAGGAAGACGCTGCCGGCTACCGCGGTCGCCGAGACGTCGGGTCCGGCATCCAGCGCAGCGACGGTCGCATCGAGGCCGTCGCGCAGATTGTCCCCGAAGTCCCCGTCACCGGAGATCTGATCCAGCGCGGTGAGCGCTTCGTGCGCGGTACGGGCGGCTCGGGCGTAAGTGCGCACCACGCGGGACTGGTCGATCGTTGTCATGCGAATCGCTCCGTTGCGGGGAAGGCGGGCGTACGGGCGGGCTTCTGCCACAGGTCGAGCCACCCGGGACGCAGAGCCGTCAGGGTGAGGGAGAAGCCGCTCATGTCCAGGGCCGGGACGTAGCTGCCGACGAGCCGTGCGGCTACGTCGATCCCGCGCTTCTCCAGGATCTGGCTGACGAGCTCGTGGACGGCGTACAGCTCCAGCGCCGTGGTCGCGCCCAGCCCGTTCACGAGGAGAAGCACGCCCTCCCTCGTGCTGGGCAGGCTCTCCAGCAGCTCGGTGGTCATTCTCTCGGCGACGTTGTCGAGTGCCGGGCGGTCGATGGTTGTTGCGGCCCGTTCGCCGTGAATGCCGACGCCGTACTCGATCTCGTCCGGTGCGAGCGTGAACGCCTCGCCGCCCCGGGAGGGGGAGGTATGGGCGCGCCCGGCCACGGCGAGGCTGCGCGAGGCGCCCGCGACTTCCCGTCCGAGCAGTGCCAACTCGTCCAGGCCGAGGCCGGTGTCGGCGGCCGAGCCGAGGATCTTCTCGACGGCGACGGTGGCGCCCGTGCCGCGTCGGCCGGTCGCCGTCCGGTCGCTTTCGGTGGCCAGGTCGTCGTCGACCAGGACCCGCTGCACCTTGATGCCGTCCGCGCGCAGCCGCTCGTCGGCGATGCCGAAGTTGATGCGGTCGCCGGTGTAGTTCTTGACGATGTGTATGACGCCCTGCTCGCGGGCGACGGCGCGGCTCGCCTCATAGACCTGGCGGTTGTGCGGAGACGCGAAGATCCGGCCGGGAACGGCGGCGTCCAGCATGCCGCGGCCGACGAAGCCGGTGTGCAGGGGTTCGTGACCGGAACCGCCGCCGGAGACGAGCGCGGTACGACGGTCGGGGTGCGGCGCGGTCGCGGTGACGAACAGCGGGTCCTCGTGCAGTTGCACGAGCGGAGCGTGGGCACGGGCGAAGCCGCGGAGTGCGAGGCCGACGGGGTCGGTGTGGGGGAGGAAGAGGTGGTTCACCGCTCCGGGTCCTTTCGGGCAGGGGAAGCGTCGGCGTTCCGGCCATGGCGTCTCATCGTTCACCGGCCCGCAGCCGGGAGGCAGCGAGCGCGGAGAGGACGGCGACTCCCACGCAGTAGACGACCAGCCAGCTCCAGTGGCCCCCGCCCGCGGTGAGCAGCGCGGTGCCGATGAGGGGAGAGAAGCCGCCGCCGAGAGTGGCACCGATCTGCTGGGTGGCGGACAGCCCGGTGTAGCGGACGTCGACGGGGTAGAGGTTGGCGAAGAGCGCGCCTTGCGCTGCGTACATCGAGGCGTGGCCGACGCCCAGCCCGAGGGTCATTCCCAGCGCGTATCCCCAGAACGAACCGGTCTGCATGAGCAGGAAGAAGGGGACGGCAAGCAGCGCCTGGAAGACGGCTCCGCCGATGTAGACCTTCCGACGGCCGACACGGTCGGACAGTGCCCCGAAGTACGGAAGTGTCAGGCACTCCACCGCGCAGGCCACGAGCACCGCCATCAGCACCGGGCCTTTGTCGAGGTCGAGTTCGGAGGTGACGTAAGTGATGGCAACGACGTAGTAGATGTTGAACAGCCCGCTCTCGGCGATCTTCGCGACGACGGAGAGGGCGAGGGCACGCCACTGCCTGGAGAAGACCTCCTTCACGGGGAGGCTCTGGACTTCGCGTTGCTCGCGCATCTTGACGAACTCGGGGCTCTCGGTGACCCGTAGGCGGATGTAGACCCCGACGCCGACGAGCAGGATGCTCGCGAGGAACGGCAGCCGCCAAGCCCACTGGTCGTACGTCCCGTCGGGCAGCACGACGTCGAGCGCGGTCACCAGCCCGACGGGGAGCAGGACGCCCGCGGGGGTACCGATGTGCACCAGGGAGGTGGCAAGCCCCTGTCTGCGGGCGGGGCTGTACTCCAGCGCCATCAGCAGCCCGCCGCCGTACTCGCCGCCCATGCCGATCCCTTGGACCAGCCGGATTGCGACAAGGAGAACGGGTGCGGCGACACCGATGCTGTCGTAAGAGGGCAACAGGCCGATGGCGAAGGTCCCGAGTCCCATCATGAGCATGGTGATGATCAGGACGTTCTTGCGGCCCAGCCGGTCGCCGTAGTGTCCGAAGACGATGCCGCCGAGCGGACGGGCTACGTAGCCGACGAAGTAGGTCGCGAAGGCGGCGAGGGTGCCCACGATCGGGGAGGCCGTGGGGAAGAAGGTCTTGTCGAAGACGAGCGCTGCCGTGGTGGCGTAGAGAGTGAAGTCGTAGTACTCGACGGTGGTGCCGAGGGTGCTGGCGGTGACGACCCTGCGCAGCGATTTTCTCTGCGAGGGCGCCGTAGCTTCGGATGTCTCGGATGTGGACATGCTCGCTCCGTTGCGATGTACGGCTCTGGGCGATGCGGGCAATGGCGGGAGCGGCCTGTGCCTTCGCGTTTCCCACGTGCTAACATCTGATGCATCAGACATTACATCCGCTCTGAAGGGGCGGCAAGAGCAGCAGCGGGAGGCAATCCGTGAAGGAAGTGCGGCTCGAAGGCATGATTTCGACGGTGGTCACGCCGTTCGACGAGCACGACCAGGTCGATCTCGACCTGCTGCGCGGCGAGGTGCAGTACCTCCTGGCCCGGGGGGTCACAGCGCTGTGCGCGTGCGGCAGCACCGGCGAAGGGCAGACGCTGTCGTTGGAGGAGAGCGCCGCCATCTGTGCGACTGTCGTCGACGAGGTCGCCGGCAGGGTGCCGGTGATCGGCGGAGTCATTCAGAACTCCACCGCGCAGGCCAAGCGTTACTCACTGGCCTTGAAGGAGGCCGGAGTCGATGCGCTGCAGGTCACCCCGATTCACTACGTCTTCAGCGCGTCGCCCCAGGAAACGGTGGCCCACTACCGCGAGATCGGTGAAGCGACCGACCTGCCGATCGTCCTGTACAACGTGGTTCCGTGGGCGCTGGTGCCCATCGACACCATCGAGCTGCTGCGTGAGGTTCCGCAGGTCGTCGCCGTCAAGCAGTCGGGCGGCGACGTCCACCTTCTGGCCGACCTGCTGCACCGGGTGCGCGACCGCTTCACGATCCTTGCCGCTCTGGACGACCTGCACTACCCCGCCTTCATGATGGGCGCGCACGGAGCGCTGGCCGCCATCCCGACGGTCACCCCTCAGTTGAGCGTCGAGCTGTGGAACGCCGTGCAGGCGGGCGACCATGCCACGGCTCTCGCGCTCCACGAACGCATACTCACCGTCTGGCGTGCCATCGATGCTCCGAATCTGCCGGCCACCCTGAAGGCCGCGCTCGAGCTCCAAGGACGCTCCCCGGGTCTGCCGCGGCGGCCCTTCGCGCCCGCGACCGAGGCCGAGCGCGAGCGCATCCGCACGGCGCTCGTTGCGGCTAATCTGATCGATTAGACATCAGTTTCCCGCAGGAGCAGTCCATGGCCACTCAGCACCCTCAGAACAGCAGCGAGCCCGCCCTCGTGGTCGGCTCGATCGCCGATCAGCTGTACGGCATCCTGTGTGACCGCATCACCACCGGGGTCTATGCACCGGGCTCACGACTCGACCCGCAGGCCATCGCCAAGGAGTTCGGAGTGTCCCGCACGCCGGTACGGGACACGCTCGTGCGCCTGGAGAACGACCGGCTCGTGGAGACCCGGCCGCGGTCCGGCACCTTTGTGACCCGGCCGAGTCGTCACGACGTGCATGAGGTCTGCCAACTGCGCAAGGCACTGGAGTGGCTTGCGACCGGTGTCGCCGCCGTGAACATGCCGGGAGAGCAGATCGCCGACCTGCGTGCTGAGGCTGTCTCCGCGCTCAAAGCCGCCGACAACGGCGACTACGATCCTTTCTTCGCCAGCGACACCCGCATCCACCGGGAGATCGTCGTCGCCACCGGCAACAGCCGGTTGATCTCTGCCCGCGAATCCGTCGAACCGTTCGTCTACTGGCTGCGCGTTCTCGGTGCCACCGGGCGCCACCGACTGGCCGGGTCGACCAAGCGGCACCTGGAGATCTTGGACGCCATAGCCGCCCGCGATGTGGACAAGGCACAGGAGGCAGCCGCGCTCCACCTCGTGGAGATCGAGGAGTGGACCCTCGCCGACATGGCCTCGCACACGATCGTCACCTGAGACCTCTGCGCGGCATCGCTCGGATCTTCGGCGGCCGTCAGCACATCAGCACCACACACCCGGAGGACCCCGTGACTCCACCCGTCACCACCGTGCCCTACCCCGCTCCCGTCCACACGGCGCTTGCCGCGGCCCGCTCGGCACAACGCCCTGCCCGCAATACGCGGGCCGGTGACCGCGCCCGCCAGTTGCGGACCGCCGCCGACGCCCTGGACGCGGCGGCTGACACCCTCATACCTGTGGCACAGCGCGAGACGCGTCTGACGGAGGCCCGACTCCGCGGCGAACTCGCCCGCACCACCTTCCAGGCGCGGCTCTTCGCCGACCGTCTGGAGCAGGGAGCCTTCCTCGACGCACGAATCGACCACGCCGACGCGGACTGGCCCATGGGCCCGCGCCCCGACATCCGGCGCACCCACCTGCCCCTCGGCCCGGTGCTGGTCTTCGCTGCTTCCAACTTCCCTTTCGCGTTCAGCGTGTTCGGTGGTGACACCGTCAGCGCGCTGGCGGCAGGCTGCCCTGTCGTCGTCAAGGCTCACCCCGGCCATCCCGAACTCTCCGTCCTCACCGCCCGTACGGTCACCGAGGCGCTGACGGCGGCCGGAGCACCGCAGGGCCTGCTCTCCCTCGTCGAAGGGCAGGAGGCCGGCGTGGCCGCCGTCCAGGACAGTCGCATCAAGGCAGTCGGTTTCACCGGCTCGACCCATGGCGGCCGGGCGCTGTTCGACCTCGCCGCCCGCCGGCCCGACCCCATCCCCTTCTACGGCGAACTCGGCTCGACCAACCCCGTCGTCGTCACTCCGTCGGGCTGGAGGGAACGCGGCCTCGAGATCGCCGAGGGCTTCGCCGACTCGTACTCACTGGGCTCGGGCCAGTTCTGCACCCAACCCGGCGTCGTCTTCGTGCCGGACGCCACGGACTTCGCCGCTGCCGTACCTGCGGTCGCACCCGGCCCCATGCTCAACGAACGCATCCACGACGCCTACCGGGAGTCCCTGCGAGAACTGTCCTCGCGGCCCGACGTCGGCACGGCCGCCCGCGCCGAGGGCCGCCAGGACGGACCCGAGGCCGTCCTGCTGCGCACCGATGCGCAAGCTGTCCTCGCCGACCCTTCACTGATCTCCACCGAGGTCTTCGGGCCCGCCACCTTGCTGGTGGAGTACGAGTCGCTGGACGAGGTCGTCCGGGTGCTCGATGCGTCGGGCGGCAGTCTCACGGGGTCCGTGCACGGCGGCGAGGCCCCGGACGCCGACGCTCTCACCCTCCTCGACGCGCTGGCCGAACGAGTCGGCCGCGTCCTGTGGAACGAGTGGCCCACCGGCGTGACCGTCAGCGACGCGCAGCAGCACGGCGGTCCCTGGCCCGCCACCACAGCGCCCACCACGACCTCTGTCGGTACTGCGGCCATACACCGGTTCCTCCGCCCCGTCGCCTACCAGAACGTGCCCGTTGCGGGACTCCCGGCCGAGCTGCGCTACTGACCTGTGCTCGCGCGTGGGGGTTCGTCCCTGGGTGCTCCGGCGCCACGGCAGCCTCCAAACGCGCGGCCACTCCTCACCAGGCGGTTTGGAAGAGGGACCACTCTCGTCGTGCTGTTCCCGAAAGGCCACCGCGAACGGACACCCACTGGGTCATGTGCGGCGCCGGGTGGTTGCGGCTTTTCGGAACCGCCCGGGCGGCGCCCCTGCCGTGCCGATCCCGTCGGTACGGCAGGGGAGAGTCCTGCGGCTCAATTGCCCTCCTGGCAGCGCGTGACCATGGCGGCAATCGAATCCCGGAGCTGTCGGCGGCTCTTTACGCCGATCTTGCGGAACACGCGGCTCACATAGTTCTTCACGGTCTGCTGAGTCAGGCTCAGTGCCGAGGCGATCTCTCCGTTGCTGCACCGCCCGAGCAGGAGGCGGAGCACCTCGCCTTCCCTGTCGGTGAGGAGGTGGCGCGCGATGACCTTGGGCAGTGTCTCGTCCGGGATCGAGTCACCTTCGAGCGCGAGGACGCTCTCCCCGCGGTTCGTTCTCTCTATCGCCTGCAAAACCTCGGTCGTCGGAATGCTCTTGTGGACGAAGCTGTCGGCGCCACAGGACAGAGCTGCCACTACCTCGGCGGGATCGCGGGTCGCGGAGAAGACCATGAGCCTCGGGCTCCAGGGCATCGAGTTGATGCACCACAGCAGCTCGCATCCACGCGGTCCGCGTAGGGGTTCCAGCTCGGATATCACCAGGCTCGGGCGCAAATACTGCACCTGAGCTATTCCTTCGCTCGCGGAAGCCGATTCACCCAGGAATTTTAGAGTCGTTCCTGAGGCGATAAGGCTTCCCATCGCCGCTCGGACACAAGGATGCCCGTCTATGATGATTGCTCCCATTTCTATTCCCCCTGATCACCATGGCGATTCCTCATTCGGTCGAGCAGGAATCCGCGGTGGCGCCGATTTCGCATGGTCCGCCGCCGTCGAAAAGATCCGTGGAAGCGTGTGGCCTACGAAGGCGCAAACGTTGACATCCGGGCGTCGTCGATGATGTGGTGCACGCCAGGATGCCAACCGTGTGAGCGATGACGAATGGTGAGACGTTCGACCCGCCGGAGCCCCACTGATCCGGGGAAGGTCTATGCCTTTTCCCCGGGTCCATGGATCGACAAGGCTGGGCTTGCGAGCTGACAATGCCCCGCCGACGAGTGTCACGCCCTTCATGGGGCGCACTCTACATAGTTGTCGCGAGTAGATGCGAGCAGTGCACGTGTCACCAGTTTTCTACTATTCAGTACGGAGGGTCTGACGCTGAACGCTTGTTTACCTGGACCGCAAGAATGGGGGAGCCGGCGCATGGGGTATCTGCGAACAACGGAAGCCGCTCGAACACGGGGCGTCTTTGGCGGCCGTACCGGTGGGTGAGCTGGGTGTTGTCTGCCCCTGGGAACTTCGTCCCGTACGGCGAGCCGGAAGACCCGTGGAAGCGGGTCGCGCCGCTGTTGCCGAAGAAGGAACACCGCTTCCGGTACCTGGCCGACTACCGGTTGCCGACTGCACGACGAGGTACTGCTCGACGAAGTCGACGGCGCCGATACGCGCCGCGTCGGCCTGCCTGGCGAAGGATAAGCCGGTCAAAGGCCGCGCCACCCACCACGAACGATGCAGACGCCACGAACTTTCGGTGCAGAACTAAGGTGACCGTTGCCCCCCCCCGGAAACAGTGCGACGGTCATTTCGTTTGCAGCAAAACACGGGTCAGCGCTATCGACGGTAGCTTCAGCGCGTCGTGGTCGGACCGGAACCCCGCGCGTGCTCCTGGTCGAGAGCGCGCGTCCGGCCCGTTTCGTCGGAGGCGGAGACGACTCCGTGGCTCGCGGTGATCTTCGCCCTTACGTGGTGGAGGAGTGCTGGAGGTGGGGGAGGATCGGGGCTTCTGGCGGCGTCGATGGCGCTGCGGCTGGCCTGCCTGATCGCGTCCCGCAGTTCGTGCCGATTGTCCACACCCAGCTTGCGGAAGATGCGGCTCACGTGGTTCTTCACGGTCTGGCGGGCGAGGACCAGCTCGTCGGCGATCTCTTCATTAGTTAAGCGCCGCAGCAAGAGAAGCAGGACCTCTCCCTCTCTCTCCGTGAGTTCGTGCTGCAACGCGATCTGCTTGAGCGGCTGGCCCTCGGGGGCGGCGTCGCGCTCCAGGAGGAGGACGCTCTCCCCGCGCTTGGTCTTCTCGATGGCGAGCAGCACCTCATGCATCGGTGTGCTCTTGTGAACGAAGCTGTCAGCGCCGGACGACAGGGCTTCGAGGACTTCGCCCGGGTCGCGCGAGGCCGAGAACACCATGATGCGGGGGCTCCACGGCAGAGTTTTGATCGCCCGCAGGAAGTCTGCGCCCTCGCTGCCCTGGCACGGTTCCAAGTCGGAGATGACGAGATCGGGGCGCTCTCGTTTGATCTGGCAAAGACCTTGGTCCGCCGTGGCCGTTTCGCCTTTCAAGGTGAGACTTGTTTGGGATTCAATCAGTTCGCTGAGTGCCATTCGCGTGCACGGGTGGCTACCTATCACGACCACTCCCATTGCCGACGCCCCCACCTTCGGTTGCAGATCTGGACTCAGTCGCGCTGGCGGGTCGCCAGACCATTCTGGCCAGCTCAAGTGAGTGGATGTTAACAGCGCGCTACGCGGACCTGCAATAATCTTGACGGTCGCTGCTCATCGGTGGTTATGGTCGCATGTGGCGCGGCCGTTTAGCGGTTGATGGGCCGCCGGGGTGTTCACCGGGTGAGACCGTTTCCGGCGAGAGGTCTTTGCCGGAATTGCGGTGCAGGATGCGCGTGCGTGCCCAGATCGAATCCGACGTGGCGCTCCAATCACGTGGACGATGCGATCAGGCTGTGCACTCTCTCATTAGTCCCAAGGAGAGGCTTTCGTTGCCGGCCGCGGCGATGTGCTGTCAACGGCCGCTCATCGGTGCCCGGGACACGGGCGTCCTGTGCAGCGCCCCCGGCCCGTATTTCAGGGCGTTCGCCAGATTGCGGGGTCCGGACGGTGCCGTGGTCGTGTTGACTCTTGGAGTCCCGCTGTATCCCGGCGCGGATTTTACGTACTCGGACCGCGGCACCGTCGAACGGGAGACGGCCAGTCATTTCGGCATCAGCCGTCGGGTCGGCTCGCTGGCGGGAATTGGACTGATTCCGAGTCCGCCAGCCAGGCCGCGATCGTTGATGCGGTACGCGGCGAGCGGGAACTGGCGAGTATCTGCCAGTGCAGAGATCAGTGAGGCGCACGGCCGGGGGAAGGTCGACGGAGGTAAAGGCGCCGCCGTGGAGCTCCTGGACGCCCGAGGGTCATTTGTTGACTCGGGCCACATGTGGCAACCGGGCTGCGGCGCTTTTTGTGCCCCCTCCCCCTGAGGAGTGCGAGAACACTCTGGTTGGTCCGGAAGCTCGCTGCCACGGGAAGAGCGGGCGGTGCGTCGGCCAGGTTGCACAGTGTTCTGCTTGGTGACGCACTTTCACTCCGTCCTCGGACGGACCCGATTCTCCGGGACGGTGTCGGAGTTTCCGTCGTCGACGGAGGAACAAGCCTCCTCGTTCTCCGGCAGGCAGACGGCCGCCACCGGGTTCGCCGTGCCGTCCGGTCACGTGGGTTCCGTGAGGACGACGACGTGCTTCGCCCCGTGCGGAGCCACGGTGCGGGCTCCGAGGGAGCATATCGAGCGAGATTCAGGCGTAGTCCAGTGGTCGTGGGACAGGGTACGTTCGTTTTCAACTAACGGAATGAGGGCGGTCACCGGAGCCGAACGGTGTGGGGGGTTGTGCTGGTTCGGCTCACGTGTTTCCTCAGTGCGCTGCGACCTTAGGCGAGGGAGGAAGGCGGAGCATCCGCCTCCGGGTACCGTCCGGCCCCGTCGACCGGTACCGCCGGTACCTCACCGTTTCCCCCACGGCCTCTGTTCCCATGGCCGGGCCGCCGGTGGGCAGGTGTCCCAGTTGCGTGGTCGCGCGTCCCTACGCAGTTCGGGCGGATGCCTTAGTTGTGCGGGGAGCCGTGCCCATCGAAATCCCTTCGGGTCACCCCTAGCTTTTGAGGGGTCAGAGCGAAGCCGATCTCATTTGGCGAAGGGAATGCGATGAGGAAGATCCACAGGACCGAAGTGAAGGCGGAAATCGTCAGGGAACCGGGGGCGAAAGACGCGCTGCACCGCAAACTCATCGACACGACGGACGGTGCCGACCGTTTCGTGCTGACGGAGTTCGAGCTCTCCCCCAACGGTTCCACTCCGCCCCATTACCACGATTGGGAGCACGAAATATACATCATCGAGGGCTCGATGGGTCTCGTGATGCCCGAGCAGAACCTGACCGAACAGGTCGGTCCGGGGGACGTCGTCTTCATCCCCCGCAACGAAGCCCACGGCTTCGTGACCGGGACCGATCAGACGTGCCGGTTCCTGGTCGTCGCGCCGTGCGAGCGGCCCCCGGTGCGCAACTTCTTCCTCTCCGACGACCCCTACGAGTACACGCAGCTTCCCGAGTACGCGAACTCCCTGGGGGACAAGTGACCATCGCGTCCGCGCCTGTCACCCCCGCGCCGGGCTCCGCCGAGGACTCGTCGCGCGTCCACGGCATCCTCACCGCGTACCTGCAGTCGAAGGCTGTGTTCACGGCCCTGGAACTCGGGTTCTTCGAGAGCCTCGAGGAGGAGCCGCACACCGTCGGCGAGCTGGCCTCGGCCCTCGGCCTCGAACAGCGTCCGACCCGTGCGCTGCTCGTCGCGCTCACCGGTCTCGACCTCGTCCGGCGCGCGGGGGAGAGGTACACCAACTCCCCGGAGGCCTCTCGCTATCTGGTGGCCGACCGCCCCGAGTACATGGGCGGCTTCGCCAACCACCAGAACAGCCACTTCGCGCACTTCGACAAGCTCGCCGACGCCGTGCGGGACAACTCCTCGCTCAACCAGCGTGTGCTCAAACAGGGGTACCGCGACCAGGGCGCGGCGGCCGGTGAGGGACGTGAGGGCACCGCGCGGTTGATCCAGGCGATGCGCGTCAGCTCGCGCCTGCAGGCCGACAAGCTGGCCGAGGCTGCCCCGCTGGAGGGCGTCAGCCACATCCTCGACCTGGGCTGCGGGTCCGGCGATTACTCCATCGCACTGGCCCGGCGCAACCCCGGGCTCGCGGTGACGTCGCTCGACTACCCCGCGGTCATCGACCTCGTCCGTGCCAACGTCGCCGAGGCCGGCGTCGGCGACCAGGTCACGCCCCATCCCACGGACATCATGAACGGCCCGTGGCCGGAGAGCGCCACGGTCATGCTGTCCCACGTCCTCGACGGGTACGGGCCCGAGCGCGCGGCGCACCTGATCAAGCGCGTCTACGACCATCTGCCCGAAGGCGGGCAACTGCTGGTGCACGCGCACATGCCGTCGCTCGCCGCCGGCCTGTTCCCGTACATGTTCGGCCTGATCCTCCTCGTCAACACCGAGGAAGGCGAGGTCCGGGACGACGAGGACATCATCGGCTGGGTCAAGGAGGCCGGCTTCGGCTCCGTGGAGACCAGCAACATCTCGCTGCTCTCCGGCCTCGTCGTGGCGACGAAGTAGGGGGCGTCGATGACAGGCGACACCCAGTCCGGGGACCGGGGGAGCGCGGTGGCCACCGCCATGCCGCATGGCACGGCCGCTGCTTCCCCCGGTGCCGGGCAGGCTCCGCACCCCGGGACCCTGCTCGGGCTGAACTTCGGCTTCGCCCGCGCCCGGGTGCTCGGTACGGCCCTCGAACTGGATGTGTTCACCGAGCTGGCCGACGGTCCGCTCAGGGACGAGGAACTCGCCTCGGTGTTGCACTGCGACGCCGAGGCCCTCACCCGGCTGCTGAACGCCCTGGTGGACCTCGGCCTGCTCACCGGTGACGAAAGCACCGGGCGCCGGTGCACCCCGCTGGCCGCCGAGTACCTGATCCGGGGGCGGCCCGGGGATCTCAGTGCCCACTTCGCCGAGGTGCTGGGGCAGTGGGACGAGTGGGCCCGGCTCACGGAGACGCTGCGCACCGGCGCACGGCGAAGTCGGCTCGGGGCACCGCAACAACGGGGGCAGCAGCCCGGCATGTTCGCCGGTACCTACCCGGTGGCGGCCCCGGTGGCCGCCGAGGTGGTGGCGGGCCTCGGCCTGGGGCCGGTAGGTCGAGTGCTCGACCACACCGCGGGCAGCGGCGAGTGGGGCATCGCGCTCGCCGCCTCCGACCCGGCGGCTGAGGTCACGGTGCACGACGTGCCCGAGCTGCTGGACATCGCACGGTGCCATGTGCGACGGAGCTCCGTGGCGACGGACCGATTCAGTTTCGTATCGGGGGACTTCGGTCCGCGGCAGCCGTTTCCGGACGACACGTTCGACACCGTCGTGATGGCCAACGCCGGGCGGTTCGCGGCCCCTGAAGAGGCCGCTCGGATGCTGGACCGCTGCGTCCGGATGCTGCGCCCGCACGGAACCCTGCTGTTCGCCGACGTCATGCGCACCGGAGACGTCGGGCCCGGTCAGCCCCGGGCCATGATCGATCTCAGCCTGCTGGTGAACACCGCGCAGGGCGGATTGCGCAGCCCCCAGGAGTGCCGCGCGGCGATGGAGCATGCCGGACTCGTGCCGAAGAAGACCATCACACAGGGGCTGACAACGGCCCTGACAGGACAGAGGCGATGAACATGCGAGAAGTTGTGGTCACCGGGCTGGGAGCGGTCAGCCCGGCAGGCGTGGGAACGGACGCGCTGTGGGATGTGGTGTCGGCGGGGAAGAGTCTCACGAAATCCCTTTCCGAGATCACGGTCTCGGACCTGTTCGGCTCGTTCCACTTCCTCTCCGACGCAATCGCGGAGGTTCCGGACTTCGAGGACGGTGTTTCCGCGCTGCCGCCCGAGGTGCAGCGGCTGGACCGGTTCTCCCAGTTCGCCGTGGCCGCCGGGCTCCAGGCGGTGGAGGACGCCGGCCTCTCGCCGGGCGACTACGCGCCTGAGCGCACCGGGATATCACTCTCGACGGCCATCTGCGGGACGCCGAAGATGGAGGAGGAGTTCCTCGCCGTCACCGATCACGGACGCGAGCCCATCGACCCGTCCCAGGCCGGTCGCGGACTGTACCTGGCCTCGATGTCCAACACGCCCGCCATCGTGCTCTCGCCGCTCCTGAAGGCCCAGGGCCCCTGCGTCACGCTCTCAACGGGCTGCATCGGCGGTATCGACGCCGTCGGCCAGGCATTCGAGGCCATCCGCCACGGAGAGGCGGACGTGATGGTCGCCGGGGCCAGCGAAGCCCCCATCACACCCATCACCGTGGCCTCCTTCGAGATCATCAGTTGCCTCTCGCGTGCCCACGCCGCCAGCCCCGAGGCCGCCTCGCGGCCGTACGACGCGGAGCGGGACGGGTTCGTGCTCGGCGAGGGATGCGGCATCGTCCTGCTGGAGGAGAAGGAGCACGCGCTGCGCCGCGGCGCCACCCCGTACATGGAGATCTCGGGCTTCTCCCACTCCTCGAACGCGGCGCACATGACGGACCTGCTCTCCGACGGAGCCGATCTGACCCGCTCCATGACCAGCGCCATGGAGCAGGCGGGGGCCCAGTCCTGGGAAATCGACCACGTCAGCTCGCACGGCAGCTCGACCCCGCAGAACGACACCTGCGAAACCAGCGCCCTCAAGCTCGCGCTCGGGGACCGCGCCCACGAGGTCCCGGTGAACTCGGCCAAGTCGATGCTCGGCCACGCTCTCTCGGCTGCGAGCGCCATGGAGATCGTGCTCACCGCGCTGGCGCACCGCCGGCACTTCGTGCATCCCACCGCCAACTACGAGAACCCCGACCCGACGTGCGACCTCGACTACGTCCCCGGAACGGGCAGGCCGTGGCACGGCAGCACCGTCCTCAAGGACGCCAGCGGCTTCGCCGGTCTGCACGCGGCCATGGTGACCCGCGCGGTCAGCTCGACGACGGGGGCGACCGCGAAGACCGAGGAGGCCGCTCGATGAGCGCGATCGTCATCACCGGTATCGGCGCGGTCACACCTTCCGGTATCGGCGTGCAGCCGCTGTGGGAAGACGTCCGCGCGGGACGGTCCCGCATCACCGGCATCGACCGGTTCGATGCCTCCGGCTATGCGTGCAACGCCGCGGGACAGGCCGACTTCGAAGCCCGCGACCATCTGCCCTCGCGGTTCGTGAAGCGCACCGACCGGTTCACGCACCTCGCCGTGCACGCCACACGGCAGGCCCTCTCCGACGCCGGGCTGACCGTCGGCGAGGACGTCCCCGCCGAGCGCACCGGCGTGATGGTCGGGAACGTCCTGGGCGGCTGGGAGTTCGCCGAGAGGGAGCTGCGCAAGCTGTGGACCGAGGGACCCCGCGCGGTGAGCCCGTACCAGGCGACCGCCTGGTTCCCCGCAGCGCCGCAGGGCAACATCTGCATCGACCAGGGCGTCAAGGGCCCCGCCCGCACCTTCGTGGCGGACCGGGCGAGCGGTGCGTACGCCCTTATCGGTGCCGCCGACTCGCTCCGCCGGGGCCACGCGGACATGGTGATCGCGGGCGGTGTCGAGGCACCGTTGTCGCCGTACGGCTGGCTGTGCCTGGAGACCAGCGGGCTCGGCGCGAAGAGCCGCGGCAGCATCCAACCGCACGAGCTGTACCGCGCGTTCGACGCGGGCCACGGCGGCAGCGTCTTCGCCGAGGGCGCCGTCTTCCTCGTCATGGAGCGGCGCGAGACCGCGGAGGCTCGCGGCGCCGTCGTCCACGGTGAGTTGGCGGGCTGGGACGTCACCACCGACGGCTACATGCCTTACTACACCGTCGAGCCCACAGGTGAAGTGCTGGGCCGTGCCATGCAGACGGCCGTGCAGCGGGCCGACGTCACGGCTCGGGACGTGGGGGCGGTGTTCGCACACGGCTCGGGCGTCCCCTTCGAGGACGTCACCGAGGGGTACGCGCTGCGAGAGGCGTTTGGCGGGGACTGCGACGGGATGCCGGTGACCGTGCCGAAGACAGGCTTCGGCCATCTGCTGGGCGGCGCGGCCCTCGCGGACGCGGTGCTTTCGCTGCGCGCGATGAACGAGGGCGTCCTCCCCGCCACCCCCAACCTCGACCGCCCCGCGCCGGGCGTCGACCTGGACCTGGTCCGCGGCGAGGCCCGCGACATCGGCCGGTGGGAGCACTCCCTCGTCGTCTCGCGCGGGCTGGGAGGTGTCAACGCGTGCCTGGTGCTGCGGAGCTGAGCGACGACATCGCCGCCGAGGTCGCGCGGCGGATCGCGAACCCGTGGTCGGTTCCCGCCCCGCAGCGGCCGGAACGGGCGCCCGCACAGGGAGCCGTGCGGGCCGTGGGGGTCGATGTGGTCGATGTGGCCCGCCTCGGGCTGCTCTTGACCGAGCGCGGTGAGCGGCTCGTCGATCGGCTCCTGACCCCTGCTGAACGCGCGCTGTGCGCGGGCACGTCGGAGAGCTACCGGCTCAACTGTGTCGCCGGCCGAGTCGCCGCCAAAGAGGCCGTCCGCAAGACGCTCACCCGGCACGGCTCAGGGCTCGGCTGGCACGACGTGGAGGTCGACCGGAAAAGCGGCGGCGAGCCGCTGCCCCTGCTCACCGGCAGGGCCTCGAAGGCGTTCAGCGCGGCGGGGCTCACCAGGCTCCACCTGAGCATCACCCACGACGCGGACGTGGCCGTCGCTGTGGCCCTGGCCACCTGACGGGCGCCCGCTCTACTCCCTGGAGGCAACGAGGAAATGACAGGAATCATGGATACGGACACGGGCCGGGCAGTCGTCTCGGTGATGTGCAAGGCAGGCTTCGAGGAGAGCGAACTCCTCGAAGGGGCACGGCTCTCGAATGACCTCGACATCGACTCCACGGAGCTGGTGGAGATCGTCGTGGCACTGGAGGAGCACTTCGACATCGCCATCGACGCGGACGCCGAGAGCGCGTTCAGGACGGTGGGCGACCTGGTCAATCACGTCACCCGGCTGCGCTCGCGGAGCGAGCCCGTCGGCGCGGCCGCAAGGGAGGGCTGAAGCATGCCGAGGATCGAGAACAGCATCGACATCGAAGCCGACCCGCAAGACGTCTTCGCGATCGTCAACGACATCGCCCGCTGGCCGGAGATCTTCAACGAGTACCACAAGGCGGTCGTCCTCTCGCAGGAGCGCGAGGGCCGCTGGACCGAGATCGTCTTCGAGCTGTCCAACGCGGAGGGCGAAAGCTGGCGCTCCTGGCGGCTGATGGACCACCGCGACTTGGTGGCCATCGCCGAACGGCGTGACCCCCTCTTCCCGTTCGGCTTCATGCACCTGAGGTGGACGTGCGAGCCGCAGCCGTCGGGGACGCGGATGACCTGGGTGCAGGACTTCGAGCTGGACGAGGCGGTCCCCACCCCGCTCGCCACCGTCCTGGACCGGATGCAGAAGCACACGGTCGAGAACCAGGCCAACATCAAGGCGCAGATCGAATCGGGAGCCGTGAAGGCTTCCTGACAGCAGGAGGTCGCCCTGGCCGTGGCCCTTCCGGGTCGGCCTCCGCGGCGGGCGGCTGCTCTCCGCCCAACCCCCACCGCCGGTGGGGGGCAGCCGCCCGCCATCCCCTGCACCGCCCCGTCCCGGAGCCCAGCGCCCCATTCCGCCAGGAGCAGCACGCCATGAGAATCGCCGTCTTCGGACCGCTCGGGCCGAACCCCACGAGACACCTTCACGACCCCGGCCCCGACCCTGGAACCGGCCCACCTGCCGAAGGCGTCCAGGGCGGCGCCGGAGCCAACGTCGCCTACGGCCTCGGTGTCCTCGGACTCGCACCTGTGCTGGTCGCGGAGGGCACGGACCCCGGCGGGGTGCGGGCCCGGCTGGAGCGGCACGGAGTGAGAACCCGTGCCGAGAGTGTCCCGCCGTACGAAGGGATCGCTCCTGACCTCGTCGTCCTCGCCTCCCGCGACCCGGAGGCGATGCTGCGGCACACCGAGGAGTGCAGGAAGGAGGGCATCCCGTTCGCCACCCGCCCGCCGCAGCGGCTCGACGGTATGAGCCGTGCCGATGCCCAGTTCCTGATCAGCGGGGCCGGCCATCTGTTCACCAACGAGCGTCAGGCGTCCGTGCTGCAGGAGCGGTCCGGCTGGAGCGCCAGGCGCATCCTCGACTCCGTCGGCACCTGGACCACCTCTCTGGGGCCTGACGGAGTGCTGCTGGAACGGGACGGGCACGAGCCCGTCGTGATCCCGGCCGTGCCCGGCGTCGCCGTGGCCAACGGGATCGGCGCCGGCGACGCGCTGTGCGCCGGAACACTCGCCGGCGTCGCGCGGGGTCTCGCGCCTGCGGACGCCTGCCGGTTCGGCTGCGTCGTCGCGTCCCTGGCCCTGGAGGCCGGGGGAGCGCAAGCGTACGGCGGGTACGCCGCCAGTGCACCGGCCCGGACACGGGCCGTCTACGGGCACGGCGCCGGTACGGCCGGCGCTCGGACCATGGCGGGCGCCGTATGAGCACGGACCGCGGGCTGCGGGTCGGTCCCCTGGTGGTGCCGCTGGTCGTGGCGGGCATCGTCCCCACGTCGCTCGGCCTGGTGCTGCCCGGCCCAGCCGTGGCGCTACCACGC
This sequence comes from Streptomyces sulphureus DSM 40104, assembly GCF_000381025.1. Lineage (GTDB taxonomy): Bacteria > Actinomycetota > Actinomycetes > Streptomycetales > Streptomycetaceae > Streptomyces > Streptomyces sulphureus. The sequence continues at coordinate 16,714 of NZ_KB905828.1, read as the reverse complement.
ACCGCAGCGCTACCGGCCGGGGTCGCGCTGGCGCTGCTGGGCGCGTGGATGACCGCGTACGCCGTCGACCGTGTCTATCTGCGCCAGCCCACCCCGTTGGGGGACCGGCCGCCGGAACACCTGGTGACCAACGGCTGGTACGGCATCGTCAGGAACCCGATGGCGGCCGGGATGACGGTGCTGCTCGCCGGTGAGGCGCTGCTGTGGTCGGCCTTCGCCGTCCTGCTGTGGGCGGCGGTGGTGCTCACCGTGTCGTACGCCGCCGCGAAGCGGGTCGAGGAACCGAGCCTGCTGCGGACCTTCGGCGACGAGTACGCCCGCTACCGCCGGTCCGTACCGGCGTGGGTCCCCACCCTCCGCACCGGCCGGGGCCGAACGTCGCCCCGCCCTCCGCACCGACTCCCCTGAACGCCCCCCTCTGCGAACGAGGTTCGACCGTGACTGCACACAGCAGTTCCCCCCGCCCCGTGTTCACCGACCTGAGCATCCCTGTCCAACGCAGGGCGCCCGGCGTGCAGTTCGAGCAGTGGCTGCACGAGGAGGGCGTCGGGATCCTCTCCCGCCGGATCAGGGCGCTCCCCGGCGACAGCCGCCGCGACCGGATGGTCAACTATCTGCGCTGGCTCTCGGGCCGCCGCCGGCTGCGTGCCGAGGACGTGCCCGGCGGCTGCTTCCTCTCCAACGAGTTCTACCGGATGTCCGTGCACCAGGGCACCCACGTGGACGCCCCCTTCCACTACGGGCCGACGTGCGAGGGGCAGCCTGCGAAGAAGGTGCTGGACCTGCCGCTGGAGTGGTTCTGCGGCCCGGGGATCGTGCTGGACGTCCGCGAGTGCGGCGGAACGGTCACCGAACGGGACGTCAAGGAAGCGTTGATGCGCTCGGAGCAGCAGCCGGGACCGGGCACGGTGGTGCTTTTCCGCACCGATTCCGACCTGCGCCTCGGCACCCCCGCGTACCACACGGAGTCCACAGCCGTCTCCCCGGAGGCCGTCGACCACCTGCTCGATCTCGGGGTGAAGGTACTGGGCACCGACTGCTGGAGCTTCGACGGGCCCGCGCGGGAAATGGTCGAGAAATTCTTCGGCACCGGCGACTCCTCGGCACTGTGGCCCGCGCACATGCACGGGAGGGAGCGGGAGTTCATCCAGATCGAGGGACTCGGCGGACTACGGAACCTGCCGGACGGCCCGTTCACGTTCATGGCCTTTCCCATCGCGCTTGCCGATGCGGGAGCGGCATGGTGCCGCGCCGTCGCCAGATCCGCAGGCAGCCCCCGATGAAACCCACCGCGACTGCTCACCTGTTGCCGCTCGCCGGCCGTACCCGTGCTGAACTCGACCGTACGGCGCACGAGTTCCTCTCCCTGCTCGCCTCCGCCGACGACTGCTCTCCCGGCCCGCTCTGCGCCGAAGCGTTCACGGCCGTCGATCCGGCCGCATCGCACCGGATCGCCGTCACCGGCCACAGCGCTGCCGAGCTCGCCGAGCGGCTGTCGGCCCACCTCGCGGGAGGCCCGGTGCGCGGGGTCGCCTCCGGGACCGCTACGGAGCGGCCGGTACGCCTCGCCTTTCTCTGCAGCGGCCAGGGGGCGCAGTTCACCGGCATGGGCATGAACCTGTACCGGACGGAGCCTGCCTACCGCGACGCCTTCGACCGCTGCGCGAGCGCGGCGGCGCCGTACGTCGCCAAGCCCCTGACGCAGTTGCTCGAACCGGGCGCCGATGCGCCTCCCGGAGAGCTCTACCACCTCCCGTACGCCGCACTCACCACGTTCGCAGTGGGATGCGGACTCGCCGCGCTGTGGCGGGAACGCGGGGTGGAGCCCGACGCCCTCATGGGTTTCAGCTCCGGCGAGTACCTCGCGGCACATCTGTCCGGCGCCCTCACACTCCGGGACGCGGTCCGGATGCTGGTGGCGGAGACCGAGCTGGCAGCGCGGGTGGACAGCGGCGCCATGGCTGTGGCGGCCACGGAGGAGCGGTCCGTCCGCAGCGTGCTCGACGGTCTCGGTGAAGTAGCCCGGCGGGTCGGTGTGGCGGCGGTGCTCTCCCCCTGGGACGTGTCGATCTCGGGCCCTGCTACCGAACTCGCCGTGGTCGTGGAACGGCTGACGGAACTGGGCATACGCACCTCGGCGCTGCCCGTGCGGCAGGGGCTGCACTCGCCGCTCCAGGAGCCCTCCCTGGACGAGCTGCGGGCGGCCGTCTCGGACGTACGCCCGTCCTCGCCGCGTGTGGAGATGGTCTCCACCGTGACGGGTGAGGTGGCCGACCGGCGCCGCCTGGGCGACCCGGACCACTGGAGCGCCCATATGCGGGGCCCGGTCCGCTTCGACGCCGGCATCCGCTCACTGGACGCGCTCGGGGCGTCGGCCTTCGTGGAGATAGGCCCGGGACGCGCGCTCACCGGTCTGGGCCCGCGCTGCCTGCCCGGCGACCACAGGCTCTGGCTGGCCTCGATCGGCCGCAGCGAAGACGGGGCCGAAGCCATGCTCCGCGGCCTCGGCCGGTTGTTCGTCGCCGGAGTGCCGATTCGCCTCTGAGAGACGGTTTCCTGCGACCGACGGGGTGCGCCCCGTCGGTCGGCGCTACAATGATGCGTAATGCAAAAGGAAAGAGTGAGCCGTCCGGCACCGGGCCGTCCGCGCAGCGAAGACGTTTCCCGGGTAATCATGGGCTCCGCACTGCAGTTGCTACGGGAACGTGGCCCACAGGGCGTCACCATGGAGGCCGTCGCACTCCACTCAGGGCGCGCAAAAACGACGATCTACCGTCGTTACCGCAACCGTTACGAGCTTCTCCGCGCCTCGCTCAGCTTCGTCGAGGGGATTCCGGAACCTCCGCCCGGATTGCCCATCCGAGAGCGCTTGCATTTCCTTCTCGGGCAATTCCGTCACGGTCTCGAAGACGTCGTAGGACTCCGTGTGCTCGCCGCCTTGCTGAGCGGCGACGAGGACGATCCGGAATTCGCCCGCGCCTTTCGGGAAAGCGTGCTGAACCCTCGGGTCGAGGTACTGCTGACCGCGCTGGAGCAAGGGATCGACGACGGAGAACTGCGCGAGGGGATCGACTGTCCCACGGTCGTCAGCATGCTCGCCGGCTCCTTCATCGCCCTCTCGGCGACGCAAGGGACCGTGCCCTCCGACTGGACGGACACGGTCCTTGACACACTGTGGCCCGCCCTCACCTGACGCCGCGAGTGCGGGGGAGCGGGGTCACGAGCCGACGCCCGACGTCCCGGCGCCCGATCCGCCCCCGGCCACGACGGGGCCGATGTGCTCGGAGCGCAGACCGACGCCGACGAACCAGGCGGTCCACTTGTTGAGGAACGAGAAGCGGCGCACCATCCGCGCCGCGAAGGGCCGCTCCACGGTCTTCCGCCGGTCCTTGGGATACAGGTCGGCGAGCATGTTGACCTGCGCGAGCTGAACCGCCCTGACAGGCAGTTCGCGGCGGCGTTGCACCTTCTTCAGGTCGCGCTCTTCCGGGGCGCGCCCCGCACGCAGCACCGGCCCGAGCATCCGGGCGGTGGCCACCGCGTCCTGGACGGCCAGGTTGATGCCCACACCGCCTGCCGGCGACATCGCGTGTGCCGCGTCCCCGATGCACAGCAGGCCCGGCCGGTGCCAGGTGCGCAGCCGGTCGACCCGCACGGTCAGGAGTTTCACGTCGTCCCAGCTCTCCACCTCCTCCAGCATGCGCGAGCCCAGCCCGGCGTCGATGGCGCCGACGTCGGCGCGGAGCCGTTCGAGGCCCTGTTTTTTGACCGTGGCGTAGCCGCCCTGCGGGATGACGTAGGCCATCTGCCAGTAGTCCCCACGGTCGATGGTGATCAGGACGAACCCCTGGCCCGTGTGCAGGAAGGTCTGCCGCTCGTCGGGCAGGCGGCTGAGGCGGAACCACAGCACGTCCATAGGGGACTTGCTGACGGACGGCTTGAGCCCCGCGGATTCGCGCATGGCCGAGTGGCGGCCGTCCGCGGCGATCACGATGTCCGCGCGCAGTTCCATCGGACCGTCGGGTGTGCTGACACGCACGCCGCGGACCTCGTCGGCGTCTTGAACGAGTTCGGTGGCCTCCGCGTTCCGGATCAGGTGGAACCCCGGGTACTGGGAGCCCTTCCGGGTCAGGAAGTCGAGGACGTGCCACTGCGGCATGAAAGCGATGTACGGGTGCTTGCCGCCGATCTTGGAGAAGTCGGCGAAGTCCGTGTAGCCGGCCGGGGTCTGCACGCCGATCGTCCGCACCTTGCTGTGCGGCAGGGCGAGGAATTCTTCGATCCAGCCGAGTTCCTCGATGATGCGGAGGGTCGAGGGATGGACGGTGTCCCCGCGAAAGTCCTGCAAGAAGTCGCCGTGCTTTTCCAGCACGATCACCTCGATGCCCTGTCTGGCGAGCAACAGGCCCGCCATCATGCCGGCGGGGCCGCCACCTACGACGACGACGCGAGTGTATTCGGTGTGCACCGCGATGACTCCTGAGTCTGGAAGAGGGTGGTGGGGGGAAAGAGGAGGGAGCGGTCAGTGGCCGGAGGCGGCGGCCGTCTGTTCCGAATCACCGTCACCCTCCAGGTCACGGCTCCGAATCAGCGGAATGACGAGTACGGTGCCGACGAAAGCGACGACCGCGGCGAAGACGAGAACCGAGTTGAGCCCTTCGACGAAGCCCGACTGAGCGGCCTGGGCGAAGATTCCGCGCTCGCGTGCGGGCAGTTGTCCCATCGCGTGCTCCAACTGCCCGGAGGAGACGGCGCCTGCGAGTTCGTCGGCACGTCCGGCGAGCGGGGTACCCGCCAGCGCGTCGGACACGGAATCCTTGACCCGGCCGGCGAACACGGCGCCCATGACGGCCACTCCCAGCGCGATGCCCAGGGAACGGAAGGTGTTGTTGAGCCCCGAGGCCACACCGGATCGCTCGGAGTCGACGGCTCCCATCGCCGCCGCCACGACGTTCGGGTTGACGAATCCGACGCCGAGGCCGGTGACCAACTGCCCTGCCAACAGCGTCGTCCAGTCGTCGGAGGTCTTCAGACCCCCCATGAGGAGCAGCCCGACGCCGATGAGGGCGAGCCCTCCCGACACCAGCCAGCGGGCCGGTACCACCGATCCGACACGGGCCATGACCGCCGACGCCACGAAGATCGAGAGGGTGAGGGGCAGCAGTCTCAGCCCGGCCTCCAGGGGGTCGTGTCCCAGGATCGTTTGCAGGTAGAGCGTGAGGTAGAGCAGCAGCGCGAAGGCCGTGGAACTCATCGTGAGCACCCCGAGGCTGGCCCCGGTCGTGGTGACGCGCTGGAAGACGGCGCCGGGAAGCATCGGATCGCGGCGGGTCCGCTCGATCCACACGAACAGCGCGAGCGAGAGCGCGGCGATGCAGAACGCCACGGTGACCTGGGCGCTTCCCCAGCCGGCTTCGTTGGCCCGCAGAAGCGCGAAGGAGAGGGAGCCCAGCCCGATGCTGAGGGTGACGAACCCGGGCCAGTCGACGGGTCCGGACCTGCGGCCTCGCGATTCGGACATGCGGTAGGCCACGCCGACCAGCGCGAGGAAGCCGATCGGCAGGTTGACGAGGAAGACCGAACGCCAGCCGCTGGCCTCGACCAGCATGCCGCCTGCCAGCGGTCCCACGGCGAGGGCCGCGCCGCTGACGGCTCCCCAGACGGCAAGCGCCAGGTGTCGCTCCTTGTTGCCGGGATAGGCGGCGGCGAGCAGGGCCAGTGACGTCGCCAGCAGCGCGGCGGCGCCCAGTCCTTGAAGAACGCGGGCGGCGTTCAGGAAGAGGGGGTCGCCCGCGACCCCGCACAGCAGGGAGGCGACCGTGAACAAGATCATCCCGATAGCGAAGACTGCCCGCCGGCCGAACCTGTCGGCCAACGATCCGCCCGTCAACAGGGCGGCGGACAGTGCTACCGCATAGGAGGCGACCACCCACTGCAGATCGCTGAGAGAGGCGCCCAACTCCGCCTCGATGTCCGGCAGAGCGATGTTCACGATCGTGACATCGAGCAACACCATGAAACTGGCAACGCACACCAGCACGAGGGTCCACCAGCGGTTGCCGGTCATTGGCGCTCCTCCCTGAGCGGATTCTCTATTTCGCTACGCTCTACGTAGCGTAGCGAAATAGATCACGCGTGAGCAAGGAGTGCTACTGAGGTGACTGGGACCCGGCCGGGCACGGGATCGCCTAGGGGACCGCCGGCGCCCCGTCCGGTTGCGGCTGGCCCATGAAGCGCTTGGCGTAGAGCGTCGTCTGCACGCGATTCGGGGTGCCGAGCTTCGCGTAGATGCGGCTGAGGTAGTTGCGCACCGTCTTCGGGCTGATGCCCAGGTACTTGGCGATATGGCCGGTCTCGTGGTCGTCGGCGACGAGCGAGAGTATCTGCCGCTCACGTTCGGTCAGTTGGGACAGCGGTGAGCCCTCGTCCGGTGAGCAGCCCGAGGCGATCTGCAGGATCAGCCCCGCAGCGGCTCCGGAGAGCGCGGCGCCGTCTCGGTGCACCGCCAACAGGGTCTGATGCAGCTCCTCACCGCTGATGCAGCGGGAGAGATAGGCGTTGGCGCCCGCCATGAACGCCTCCCGCATGAAGACGGGTTGTTGGTTCGAGCTGAGGACCACGATGCGTACGTGCGGGGAGTCCTGACGGATCAACCGGGCGGCGTGGACGCCTCCTGCTCCCGCGACCGTCGGGCCCGTGACGACGATCTGCGGTCTTCGTTCCCGCAGGGCATGGAGTGCCGAAGCGGCATCGAGCGCCGTCGACACCACGGAGAACTCGTCGAAGCTGTCCAGCAGTTTGCGCAGTCCTTCGAGCACGACCTGTTCACTGTCGACCAGAAGGATGGTGGCTACTGTCATCGGTGCCCCTCGGTTCGTTTGCGGTACGGGTGCTCCGAGGAATGAATCCACAAGTCTCCTCACCGGTCGGGCACTTGTCCCGCGCCGTACGGATGCGGAACACCGAAACCGTCTCCGTTCCGGAATGCTCCGACCCTAGGCAGGGGCGTCGTAGGGCTCATCCGACCACCGGTACCGAGCGGCTTGACGCTCGGTACTGCTCGTACCTGGCTCTCGCTGCACGGTCACGGGGCGGCGGGACGGCCCTTCACAGGGAGCTCCGTTTCGCCGTTGCCCCGCTGACCGGCCGGAATCAGGTGGGCGTGCGGTGGTGTCTCGGCGGCCTGCGTGGCCGATACGTCCGTGACAGAACGAAGACGTCTCGGCGGACCGCCTGTAACTCGGTGCGGGATACAAATACTTCTGGATCACATGCACCGCCCTACTCCTGGGGGAAGACCGTGAAGTACACCCGGACCACTGCTCTCGCTGCCATCGGCGTCGTCGCCACCCTCTCGCTCACCGCCTGCGGCAACGACGGCCCTGAGAAGGACTCGTCCTCCAAGGGGGCCTCGTCCTCGTCTGCTTCCTCCTCGGACGGTGGGAGCTCGCAGTCCAGTCACGCGAAGTCGGGTTCCGGCAAGGGCACTCAGACTCGCGCCGGCGCCGCGAACGGTGCGACGAAGACCGGAGGCAAAGTCAAGTTCTGCAAGACAGAGGACCTGGCCATAGACGCCAGGGACGCCGCGCCTGACGCGGCTTCAGGCAGGATCGACATCACCATGATCAACCGGGGTTCGACCACCTGCTCGGCGACGGGGTTCGCGGGCGTCGACATCAAGGACGTCGACCACACCTCCAGCCCCATTGAGCGAGGCCGCGCCCAGCCACGTGTCACCAACCTCAAGCCCGGCGACGCTGCTGTCTTCAACCTCGCCTACGCCATCGACAAGAACGGCGACGGCCACACCCATCCGACCCACATCCAGGTGACGCCCCCGAACGAGACACACACCGTGAACCTGAAGTGGCCCGCGGGCGCGGGAAAGATCAAGGGCGCCTACACCGACGTCGAGGTCTACCCCACACACACGACCAAGTAGGAACGGGGGCGCGGCGGTCGGTCCTGGTGGCTGAACGCCGCGCCCGGCCAGGATTTCGGCCATCACTGCGATCGGCGGCGTTGTTGCCCGCCCGCTCGTAGGTCCCTTCGGGGAATCCTGCTCGTCGATTACGGAGAGTCGGTCGCCGACGACCTTGGCGGTCGGCTCCGTCCGAGACGTCGGGCGGCCTCATGTGCCGCGCGGCGTACGTCATTCAGCTCGCCCAGCTCTGCGAGCTTGTCGCTGCCGAAGGCCGGCTGCCCGTAGTTAGCCCTCTACTCGGGGCTTCAGCCCGGACCGCGTCAGGCCCTCGATGCGATCTCCGGGGCACAGTTCCCGCAGGGATGGGCACGGGCGTATGTGTGCTGCACAACGGAGGCCCCCTCCACCCTGTCGGGCAGACGGGTCTCTGATCTGCAACTCTGCCGTGCCCCCGGCTGGTTCCTACAGCATCTGCGCACACACCAGGCCCTAGTGACCTGGTGGTTTCTGCAACTGCGGAGATCCCAAGCCGCCGCGCTGGAGGTGGCAGCCCATAGCTGTCTCACTCTCGGCCAACTTCGCTGCCGCTCCGTCCCTCGGGCAGCAGGGAATTCTGCCGAGGGGAGCACCGGTGGAGCTCCGATCAAGCAGTCCTCCGCCCGCCGCTCGCTGCGGTCCCCGGCCGGCCACGTCCGCGGCAACACAGGCCCCCCGCGTCACCACTGCGCTGAAGGCGCCACGACTGCTGCGTCGAGCCGGGGCGTCCCCAGGATCGACTCACAGCGCGCTTCCGAGCGGCCGTCGTCCCGATACCGCTCGCTGCTCGTCGTCGCGGTGACGTACAGCGAGGGGCACCTCTCCGGCTGAGGCCGCGGTGAGATGTCCACAGGCGCGGACGGCGCCGGTGAATCGGCACATTCGTGCACCGGCGAGCCGTGCTCACCGGACGTCCGGGGGTGTCCGGTGGCTGTGGCGGTGCACCGATGTGCCGGCCGTTGAACCCGCCTTTCGCGCTGCTGAGGATGGTCGGCGTTCGCATCACCGAAAGCGAGTCGAAGGAGACTTTCGTTGAGTACGAGGCTGTACCAGCGCGATATCGACGAGGCGGAGGCCACCGACGTCCTGGTGGTCGGCAGCGGTCCCGCCGGCCTGGCGGCGGCGGTCTCGGCGGCGCGGACCGGGGCGCGCGTGCGCGTGATCGACCGGTTCGGGGTCGCCGGGGGCAACCTGACGGCCGGACTCGTCGGGCCGTGCATGACGTCGTTCTCCCTGGACGGGCGGACGCAGCTCGTGCGGGGCGTCTTCGACGAGTTCGTGCGCAGGATGGAGGAGCAGGGCGGCGCAGTCCACCCGTCCAGGACCAAGGCCGGGACGCAGTACTCCGGTTTCATCAGGTACGGGCACGACGCTGTGACCCCCTTCGAGGCCGAGACGGCCAAGCGGGTCGCGCAGGAGATGCTGCTCGGGGAAGGCGTCGACCTGCTCCTGCACACCTGGGCCGTGGACGCCGTAGTCGAGGACGGGGCGGTACGTGGAGTCGTGATCGTCAACAAGTCCGGTATGTCATACCTCCCGGCGGGTGTGGTGATCGACGCGACCGGTGACGGTGACGTCGCGGCTTTCGCCGGGGCGCGCTTTGAGAAGGGCAGGGAATCGGACGGCCTGATGCAGCCGATGACCCTGTTCTTCCGTATCGGGAGCGTCGACGACGAGGCCGTCGAGGAGTACAAGCGGCAGTACCCCGACGAGCTGTTCCCCTTCCAGCACCTGGTGGAGGAGGCACAGGCCTCCGGCCGTTACGACCTGCCCCGCCGCGGGGTCCAGCTCTTCAAGACCATGGAGCCGGGCGTCTGGCGCATCAACACCACGCGGGTCAACGGGGTCGACGGGACGGACGCGCGGGACCTCACGAAGGCCGAGGTCGTCTCCCGGCGCCAGGTGGACGTCCTGATGGACTTCTTCCACCGAGAGCTGCCCGGCCTGGAGCACTGCAAGCTGATCGACACCGCGGCCACGGTCGGGGTGCGAGAGTCCCGGCGCGTCGTCGGGCAGTACGTGCTGACGCTGGACGACCTGGTCAACGGAACCCGGTTCCCCGACACCATCGCGGTGGCCGGCTACCCGGTCGACATCCACAGCCCCAGCGGCAACGCCGGCCCCTTCGACGACGGCATACCGCGGACCGCCAACGAGTACGAGATCCCCTTCCGGAGCCTGGTCCCGGAGTCCGTCGACGGGCTCCTGGTCGCGGGCCGTTGCCTCTCGGCGACCCACGAGGCGCTCGCCGCCGTCCGGGTCATGCCGCCGTCGTTCGCCATGGGCGAGGCGGCGGGCATCGCTGCAGCCTGGGGCGCAGACCGAGGCACCCCGGTCCGGGAGACCGACACCGCTCGCCTGCGCTCCGAGCTCGAGCAGCGCGGCGCCTACCTCGGGGCGAGCAGCGACGCATCCGTGGGGCGGTGAGCACCGTTGACGTCCACCGCCACCACAGCGGAGCAGTCCACGCGCTCGATGGTCCGCAGGGTCGTCTCGGCCTCGACCATCGGCACTGCCCTGGAGTGGTACGACTTCATGCTCTTCGGCACCGCCTCCGCGCTGGTGCTGAACAAGGTCGTCTTCGACCCCTCGGACCCCACAGCGGGAACGCTGGCCTCCTTCGCCACCTTCGCGGTGGGCTTCTTCGCCCGCCCGATCGGCGGCCTGGTCTTCGGGCACCTCGGCGATCGCTTCGGCCGCCGGCTGGTCCTCATGATCACGCTGACGATGATGGCCGTGTCCTCGACGTTGATCGGTCTCATCCCGAGTTACGAGTCGATCGGTATCTGGGCCGCCGTGCTCCTGGTCGTGCTGCGCATCGTGCAGGGGCTGGGGGCAGGCGCGGAGTACGCGGGCGGCTCGCTCATGGCCGCCGAGCACGCGCCGACCAACCGGAGGGGGCTCTTCGCCGCGATCCCGCCGACCGGCAACGCCATGGGCGTCATCCTCGCCACCGTGGTGTTCACGCCCTTCACCTGGCTCCCCGAGGAGGCGTTCCACAGTTGGGGCTGGCGCGTCCCGTTCCTGCTGAGCATCGCCCTCCTGCCGGTCGGGCTCTACGTACGCAGGCGCGTGGACGAGACGCCGGCGTTCAAGAAGGTGGCCGCGGACGACGCCCGGGAGCGCGTCCCGTTCGTCGCTCTCATGCGCACCCACCCGAAACAGGTGGTCCTGAGCATCCTGGCCAGCGTCGGTCCGAACGTCGCCACCTACGTGCCCAGCGTCTACGCGCTGACATACATCACCGACGACGTGGGACAGGCCGCATGGATCGGGACCGTCGGCGTGCTCCTCGCGAACGTGGTCAAACTGGCCACGCTCCCGCTGTCCGGGTACCTGTCCGACCTGCTGGGGCGAAGGACGGTGTTCATCTCGGGTGCCGTCCTCTGCGCGCTGATGTCGTTCCCGTTCTTCTGGATGCTGGACACGGGCATCGCCGTGGTGATCTGGCTCGCCCTGCTGATCCTGCTGACCCTCTCCAACGACCTGATGCTGGGCGCCCAGGCCACGCTGCTGGCCGAGCAGTTCAACAGCAAGGTCCGCTTCACCGGAGTCGCCTTCAGCCGTGAGGTCTCCGCCGCGCTGTCCGGTGGCACCCTGCCGTTCCTCGCGGCCGCGCTGACCGGCGCTACCGAGGGGACCTGGGCCATCTCGCTGGTGATGCTGGGGATGAGCGTCGTCTCCATCGCGGCGGCGGCCTTCATGACGGAGGGCAGCGGCCGGCGCATCTCCTGATCCTGCCGGCCGGCTGCTCAGCAGCCGGGCCGGCAGGCGGCCGTCAGTGGGCCAGCAGCACCTCGGCCGTGCCCTCGTCGAGCACCAGATCGGTGACGAGGCCGCCCCTCAGGGCCGCCCGGAGGGCCGGCACCTTGACCACTCCGCTCGTCACGCACACCCGTCGTGGGATCTCCCGGACGGTGCGCAGGTCCGGACCGGTGGTCCTGGCGTTCATCCGGATACCGTCGCTTGCTCCCGAGGCGTCGAAGAAGGTCGTCGAGACGTCGCCCACGGCGGCGTCCTCGCGAAGCTGCCGGTAGTCCGTCTCGTCCAGGAAGTACCCGCTCACGTACGGCTGGCTCGGGATGCCCTCCTGAACGGTGCCGAGGTTGAAGGCGAACACGTCGGCGTTGGCGATGAGGGACCGGACATGACGCAGCAACTGCTCGCGCTCGAGGATGTCCTTCGCCGCCGCCGAGTCGACGAAGATCGGGAAGGGGAACTGTTGCACGTCCGAGCCGAAGGCCGTGGCGAATCGCTCCAGCATCCCGAACGAGTAGTGCACGCCGGACTCGGACTGCCCCACACCGTCCGTCATGACGATGCGGGAGTTGGTGCAGGGCTTGGACTCGAGAACCTCGCTGATCGCGTTGACCATCGTCCCCCAGGACAGGGCGAGCAGAGTGTCGGGCTCCATCAGCTCCCCGAGGAGCTGGGCGCCCGCCCTGGCTGTGCGTGCGTACGCCTCCGGCGCCGGTGCCGACTCCGGCAGGGCGATGACGCGCGGCCGCACCTCGAACGCCTCCGCGAGCCTCTTCTCGAGGTCGTTGACGCGGAAGCGCGGCGGCAGCACATGGATCTGCACCAGCCCGACCTCCCTGGCCCGAGCCAGGAGCCGCGACACACTCGAACGGGACACGTGCAGGTCGCGGGCGATGGCGGCCATGGTCCGGCCGCTCTCGTAGTACTCGCGCGCCGCGTAGATGGCCTGTTCGTCCTCGTCCAGCGCCATGGCGACCTCCCCTCGGGTACTTCCAGAAGTCTAGGTCCGACGCCGGAGGGCTCTCCCTACAGAGATCGACCCCGCCGCGAGCAAGCACGGGTCACGGCAGGAGGACGCAGGAGGGGCGGCAGATCCACCGCCACCGGATGAGGGCCGTCACCCACCACCGGTCCCGTCGCCGGTTATGGAAGCGCGCGGCGGATTCCGCTCGGCGCGCGACGCGCGCACGTCCGGAAGCTCCGGGAAAAGTTCAACTCGCCTGGCCACAAGGGCAGTCAGTGGTCACGTCGCGTCGTCGTCACGGACGGGTCGCCACAGAACCGGGCGACAGCCGGGACCGGAGCGGTCGGCTCGCGGGTGGCGCCGCCGCTGCTGGACGGGCGGGGCGGTTGGCTACTAATCCGCCGCAACCGCAGCACCGGCGAACTCCGGTGGCTCCGCGAGGATCATGACAAGGACATCGCGGATCTCTGTGGTGCCGTTGAGGAGTTGAAGCGCGGGCGGTGGCCTCTGCCGTCGATCGCGGCGTTGTCCGGGGTGGGGCGTTGGTGGTGTCGCTGTACGAGCGTCTTGGGTGAGGTGGAGCCCCCGCCGCTCTGGTGGATGACGGGGCTCTCTGTTCAGCCGCCCGCACGTGCGGGGAGCATTGATCCGATCCGCGCTCGCCGACGTCGAGACGAGGGCCACCCCCGCGTGTGCGGGGAGCATACTTTCTGACCAGCGACGCTACTCGCGGAATCGCGCATTCAGCATCACCCCGCCGCCCCGGTGTGACTTATCTGCCCACCTGTGGATAATCGCCGACGCCCGCAGACCGAGTTGGCCTACGGTCCTGCCAACGACCGAGGAGGCGGCAGCGGAGCAGAAGGATCGCTGGGCACGGTGGGCCATGCTGGTCGCACTGGCACAGGGAGCGGTGAATATGGTCGCGCTGCTGCGGACACGACCATTCAGCGCGGAGCCAGCTCCCGCACCACCGTATTGATCAAGTGCTGTGCGTCAGCTCCGTACACTGCGCTCTCCCGAAGAGTGCGCCATACGCGCGCGTAGGCATCGATGCTGTCCGCATCGTCGAGCCACAGCTCAGCATGCCAGTCCTCCGCGACCACAAGCCGTTCGTCAAATATCCAGAACCCGTTAGCGGCAGGGATCTTCAGCGAGGCGCCGAAGGGGATGATCCCCAGTTCGACGGTATCCATCCCGATCAGACCGGTAAGACGATCTAGCTGAGCGACGAGAACGGATGGCGGGCAGATCAGAGCGCGGAGGGCCGCCTCCCACATCAAGGCGTGAAGCCTCCTGCCTCCCTGGTACAACCACTCTTGGCGTTTCATCCGCGCGCGGACGGCGTCATCGGTATCCCGGATGGTGCCCTGGAGGGCCGCGTACCGCAGGAATATGTGCCGCGAGTAGTCGGCAGTCTGGAGCATGCCCGGAACCACGGACTCCTCCCATACCCGGATGGCCTTGGAACGCGAGACTTCCGCGTTCCAACTGTCCTGCACAGGCCGGTGGCCCGCAGCCAGTTGACGCCGCCACGAGCGGATGTGGGACTCGAAGCCCTTGAGTCGTGACTCCAGTTCCTCGAAGGTGTCAGGCTGCCCCATGCCATCCGCCCAGGCCCGCAGGTCGCCCGAGGTGGCGGTCTGCCGGCCGTTCTCCAACTTGTAGATCTTGGAGTGCGGCCAGCCGAGCCGTCGGGCAAGCTCGGTACCGGTGACACGGCCCCCAGGAGAGGAAAGGCGCAGCTCTCGCAACCGAGCCCTCAGAGCCTCCCGAGCCTGCTGAAAGTCCGTGCTCACCGGTGCCGCTCGCTAGCCCTTCTCGCCCATCTGCGCGGCGAACTCGTCGTGGGCCACAGACCCGTGCACTGCGGCGTCACGCACCTGGCAGTACCGCAGTACCTCGCCCGGTTCCGTGATGATCTCCACGTCGTGGAAGGCGTCTTCGTCATCGAACCGGAGTACCGCCACGAGGCGGCTGTCGAACAGCCAGAAGTCCTCTTCAGGCAGCCGAAGTCGTGTTGCGTCCGCGCGCCATAGATTCCGCGCGTCCTCGCCCGTCGCCGCGTTGCACTCCGCGTACTTGAGCAGGAACAACTGACCTTCCGTGGGCGGGTCATCCACCACACGCACACGCCCCACGTACTTGCCTGCGTCCGTCTGCCGCCGAATGTTTGTGCACCAGTCGCTGTCGATGTCACAGGCAACCGTGCCCGTCGCCAAGAACTCCGTGAAGGAGGGGTCTTCCCGGTCCGTGGCGTAGCCACGTCGTGTCTCCAGGTGCCAGGCCGAGTGCTCGAAGGACTGGAAGAGCCTTCCGAACTCCTCCAGTCCGATGATTGTCGGCACGCGCTCGATCTCCTTGGGTCCGTGGTTGACAAGCAGTTCGCGAGGGACGGCTACCGCAGCGTCCCCCGGGCCGAAGTGCTCAAGCTGGGCGAGATCGTCCAGCGCGGAGAGCGGCTTTCCCTGCACGATGATCTCACCACTGTCGAGGTCCTCATGAATCGCAGGGCAGCCACCGTTCTTGCTGTCAGTGCCATTGAAACGCAGTCGCCGCATCGTCAACTCCTAGCTGCCTCGGGTCCTGTCGTATCGCGTTCAGCATCACGGCGTTCGATGTTGCGGGCTACGACGCAAGGCATCCGATGTGAGACCACGCGAGAACACTCGGCAAGCTTCTGGGAACAGAGGAGAACATCGCATGGTGGGTGTCAAGCCCCCGGCCCTACCGTCACGTCCATGAACCCAGCCGTGCAGTCACGTGACGTCGATCTTTTCTTGGTTGTCGAGGCGCTGAGGGAGGCGCTGGATCAGGTGGGCATAGTGCTTCCGTCCCTGCGTGCCGATGTCTCATCGGGGCTGGTTCTTGTAGGCCTGGGACGCGTGTGGCCGGACGTTGCTGACCTGTTGGTCCGGGTGGTCCGGGAGGGGAGCGGCGGCACTGGCGAGCTGACGTGCCCGGCTGCGCTCGGCTCCGCCGCCGGCGGTCAGGTGCGCCTCTCGGGCGGAGCGGTCTCGTGAGTGCGCGGCCCCCGGCCGTGGGGGCGTACCTGGTGGATGAGTCGCCGCCTGGGCCGCCGTGGGTCGGACGCATGCGGCGCGTCGCGGACGACGGCAGGTATGTGCTCATCACGGCGACCGGCTACGAGTGGCCGGCCCGTCCCGATCGTCTACGGCCCGCGACCGGCGCCGAGCGCGCGACGTTCGAGCAGGGCGTCGACGCGTTGCACCGCGAAGTCGCCTTCGCGGTAGGCCGGATGACGACGAGGGCCGTCAGGTGAGGCGGGATGATGTGGTGATCGACCGTCTGACCGGGCGTCTCGGTGTGGTGGAGGAGGTGCGGCCGCACGAGGTCCGGCTGCGTCCCTTGCCGGAGGGTGTCGGGCCGGCGTGGAGCACCACTCCGGCATCGGTGCGTCGTGCTGAGGATCGCGAGGTGCTGACTGCTCTTCGTTCTCGTGGGAGGGAGGTCCTGTGATCACTCGGACGCTGTGGGACGTGGTGTGCCTTAGCCAGGCCGGCGGTCGTGAGTGCGAGGCGGAGGCCAGCGCCCTGCCGTCGGAGGCGAGTGCGGACGCCTGGCGCGGCCGCCACTACCGGGAGACCGGGCACACCCGGTATCTGCGGGTCAGGTCGGACTACGAAGACCTCGGCCAAGTCCCAGCGCTCACGGCGCCGTTGCGGCCGGGCCTGCGCGCGGTGGCAAACCCGGAGGCGCAGTAAGGACGGGATGGGGCCCGGCGGGGGGCTGCTCCCTCACCCCTGGACTCCCGGCGACAGAGGCTCCCGGGAATGGCTCCGCCGCGTCGGCCTCTAAGACATCGACGCGGCGGAGCACCACACCACACACCCAACGAGGCGGGGACCCATGTCCGATACCGACACCGATCCGAGCGACGACGCCGAGCACATCTACCGCACCGTCGCCGCCGCGCCGATGCCGCGCCCGTGGCTGGAGAGCATCGCGGCCGGAGCCGGCGGCTGGAGCCGCGCCCGCACCCACGGTGCACTCGGCCAAGCCACCGCCGA
>NZ_KB905827.1 GCF_000381025.1 Streptomyces sulphureus DSM 40104 | reverse complement strand
TCCAGACCCTCCAAACCCGCCGCATGCAACTGCTCGAAGTATCCGTCGTAGTTGGGCGTGGGAACGCTGAGCCCGGTAAGCGAGATCCCCGTGCCGCTCTCGGCTGCATCCGCTCCCCCTGCCGGACGGCGGGTGAGCAGCCGCCCCTGCGACCTGACGGGGCCGCCGGCCGCCACCTGCCGCAACAGCGCCACGAACGCATCCTCACCCGGACCGTCGACCACCGCCTCCACCGCGGGGTAGTTCTCCAGGAGCGCCCGCCCCATCGAGCCCTCGCAGTTGCTGCCCCCCAGCACGATCACGCCCGGATAGCCCTCCGCACGCAGACGCTCGGCGACCGCGAGCGTCGGCCCGTTCTGGCTGAACATCGAAGTGAATCCGATGACATCGGGATCGGATGCGAGCAGGGCCGCCGCGGTCTCCTCCACATGCCGCTCGGCGACCGGGCGCAACGAATCGATCAGCGCTATCGTTTCGTCGTCGACCCGCATCTCGCGCAACTCGGCGAAGTACCGGTCGCGTTGCTGGGATTCGCCGTGGCGGCGCGCGAATATCCAGTCGCCGACCGCCATGTGGTAAAGCTTTTCCGAGATCGTTTCGTAGGCGTCGGCCCACTCGCTCTCGCTGAACCCGAGCATCTCCCTGCCCAGGCCGTAGAAACTGAGATAGGCGTATTCGGAGGTGACCTGCCAGCCTTCCTCTTCGGCCACCGCACGCAGCGTGCCCACCTGAATCGACGGACGCACCACACTGTTCCACGGCATCGAAACCAGCGTGGCACTACGGCCGTTGCCCACGGAATCATCTCCCCCGAGAGCTGGTGGCAAGGACTCTGAAGCAGAGTGCTGAACGCCGGCTATCCATGTCAAGAGCAGATACGTCGGGCAATTGGTGATCAAATTTTCGAGCCGTGTACAGCAGAGCTGGTTCCGGCCGTCTTGGCCAGTACTTTTCGTTGCAGTTCGAATATTGTGCAGGGGGCACGCGGGCGCAACGTGAAGATCGATAAAAACCGGAGAACCACAGCTAGTGAAGATCGAAGGCATTGTCAATGCAGGTCATCGCAAGCGCCTAGGACAACTGCCACTCAACTCTCTTACACGGCCGCCACGTTACTGAATAGTTGACGAGTCGGTCGGAGATCACCCGGTCCTTGCGCAGAAAACAGGGGTACCCCTAGGATCAGGGAATCTCTTGACGATCTCGGTTTCCAGATCCTCCAGTCGTACACTGCTTCCCTTTTGGTCGGCCCTTACGGAAAGGCGAAGGCCATGGTTGACCCGGCCATCGAGGTATCCGGTCCCCAACAGGACCTGCACACGGTCGACGGCGCCGGGCACCGGAGCCGGGTATGAAGGTCCCGCTGACCGGTGCCGCCGCGACCCTCCTCGCACCCCTCTACGCCCGCGCGCTGGACGCGAGTTCGCCGCACCCGATGCTCGCCGACTCGACGGCGCCGGAACTGGTGCAGAAGATCGAATACGACTTCGGCGCCCTGGGGATGCGGCCGTCCAACGCGGTCGGAGTCGCCCTGCGTGCCCGGTTCTTCGACCGCCGCACCCGCGAGTTCCTGACCGCGCACCCGAACTCCACCGTGCTGCACCTGGGTTGCGGCCTCGACAACCGGGTCGATCGCGTCGAGCGGGGACCCGGAGTGCGCTGGTTCGACGTGGACCAGCCCGAGGTCATCGAGGTGCGCGAGCAGCTCTTCTCCCCGCGGAGCGACCACCGGACGATCGCCGCGTCGGTGACGGAGACCGACTGGCTCGCCGAAGTCCCCACGGACCTCCCGGTCCTCGTGATCGCCGAGGGCCTCACCATGTACCTGGCGGCGGACGAGGGCCCGCGCATGCTGCGCGCTCTCGTGGAGCACTTCTCCGAGGGCGAGGCCGTCTTCGACACCTACGCCAGGTACGCCGTGCGGTCCACGCGCTCCATGGCGCTCTTCCGCAAGACCGGCGCGAGGTTGGCCTGGGGCGTGGACCATCCGCGGGAGTTGGAGCGCGAGGTCCCAGGGCTCCGACTGGTGAAGTCGGTCAAGGCTTACCACACGGCCGACCCCGCCGACTTCCGGAGGCTGCCGTTCGCCCTTCGCACACGGATGAGGGTCGATGCCGAAGTGCTCGCCCGGTTGCCCGTGTTGGGGCGGGTCGGTCACCTTTCCCGATACGCCTTCGGCTGACCGAAGAAGGAATCGGCTTTAAGAAGGGCATAGATGCTCACCACCCTGCGCTCCCGCTCCCAACTGAACAGATTCGAAAGAAGGTTGAACAGAAGTACCTGCAAGGAACGCGATTACGAGCGAACGGTCTCGCCTTTTCGGGGTGCGTCAACTCGTAAAGCGACAGCGGGAGTGCCACACCCATACGGTCCCTCGCGGAATGCAGCGATGACGCCGAAAATTTCGCTGTTATCCCGGTACGGCGGTGCCATACTGAGCCGATGCTGACCCGATACCTTCTTTCCCACGGGTTGTCCCTGCTCGGAAACACCGTGGCGACCATTGCCCTTCCGTGGCTGGTCTATCTGCGGACCGGCGACGCGGCAGCGGTCGGCCTCGTCGCCGCGGCGAGCGCGCTCCCCATGCTGGTGTCCGCCGTGGCCGGAGGGGTGCTCATCGACCGCGTCGGCCGCCGACGCCTCTCGGTGGGCGCGGACTTCGCCTCCGCCGCCTGCGTGGCCGCGCTGCCGATCATCGACCACTTCTCCGGTCTGACGGTTGTGTGGTTCGTCGTCCTGGGAGTCGCCGGGGCGCTCTTCGACGTGCCGGGAATGACGGCCCGGGAGACGTTGGCGCCCGACCTCGCGGCCGCCTCCAGGGTCGGCATCGAGCGGCTGGCCGGGCTCAGGGAGAGCGTCGGCGGCGTGGTGGTGGTCGTCGGTCCTGCGGTGGCGGGCGGGCTCATCGTCCTCGTCGACCCGGCCACGGTGCTGTGGATCACCTCGGGATGCTCCGCCGCCGCGGCCCTCGTCACGCTGAGTCTTCCCAGGACGGTCGGAGCGCGGTCCGCGTCCGCGCCCGCTTCCGAGGGTGGCGGGCTGAAGGCCGACATCGCCCGCGGGTTCTCCGTGCTGCGGCACGACCGCGTCGTCACCGCGGTCACCTTCGTCTCCGCGGGGAGCGCCGCCATCCTCGCGCCGTTGCAGAACCTCGTCCTGCCCGTGTACCTCGTGGGCAAGGATTCGCCCGGCGGCTTCGGTCTGGTGATCTCCTTCCTCGCGGTGGGCGGCATCGTCGGTTCCGGTCTGTACGCCGCCATCGGTGCGCGCCTGTCGCGGCGCGCGGTCTTCGTCGTCGCCCAACTCCTCTCCACAGCGGGCATCGTGGGGCTCGCCCTGCTCCCGCCGATTCCGATTCTGCTGGGGGCGGCCGTAGTCGCAGGAATCGGTGCAGGGCCACTGCCCGCCCTCTGCCTCGTCCTGGTCACGGACCGGATTCCGGAGAGCGTGCGAGGTCGGGTCCTGGGGCTTCAGAACGCGGTCTCCATGACGGCGATCCCGCTCGGCACCCTCGGCGCCAGCCTCCTGATCGAGTGGGGCGGGCTGCGCCAGACCGGTGCGCTCCTCGGGCTCGGCTGGGCCGTCGTCGCCGTCTCGGTGCTGGCCCTCCCGGCACTGCGCCAGCTCGACAAAGTCCGGCAACAGGAGCCGGAGGAGGCCGTGGGGAACGAGCCGACGGATCCGGCAGTTGCGGGTCAGTAACGGTCCCGCGTTCCCGAACTTGCCGCCTCAGCAGCGGAGTTGTGCGGGCTTCGCCGGATGCCCCTTCGACGGATGCAGGTCGGAGGGGCTCCTCTCCGCAGTCCGGTTGGACCGCCCCCCCCTGCCGTCGGAGGGTGACTGAGGTCTACCGAGCTCCCAACTTCCGGCCGTCCCGGACCTGGTGTGACCGACCCGAGGCATCACGCTGCGGTGCCGGGGGCGTCGTGCGCGATCAACATGTGGCGAGGAGCCGGCGGAGCGCGGTGACCACCGGTGCGCAGGGCTCAGAGGTGCTTGGCGAAGCACCTGCTCTGGGGCTCGAAGCGGTAGAGGCCGAACTTCTGCGTCGGTGCGTATCCGGAGGAGGTGTAGAGCGCCAGTGCCTCAGGCTGCATCGTGCCCGTTTCCAGCACCATCCGCTTGCGCCCGGCGGCCCGGGCGTCGCTCTCCAGCTCCGCCAGGATGCGTCGGGCCAGGCCCTGCCCGCGAGCCCTGCGCACCACGTACATGCGCTTCAACTCTGCGTCGCCGTCGGTGTACCCCTCCTCGTTCTGCTCCTGGCCGCGCCAGCCGCCGGTGGCCACCGGGGTCTCCGCGTCGTCGTAGGCGAGCAGGTAGAGGCCGCGCGGCGGCGTGAACATCGACGGGTCGAGTGGTGTGACGTCCCCCTCGTCGCCGTACCGCTCGGCGTACTCGAGCTGCACTTCGTCGTTGAGCTTCCTCGCGTCGGGGTGGTCGAAATGTACGGGAACGATGCGCATCCGGAAATCCTATGCCGCCCTCCGGCACAGGCCGTACGCAGTGGGCGGGAGCGCACGGTGCCTTCGGTGTGGGAAGGGCCACGCCTGTACGCAGGGGAGGAAGAGGCGACGCACGGTGGCCGGTGCGTCGGCCCATCCAGGCGGGACATGACCAGGAGCCGGAGCGCGTGCCTCGCGTAGGCTCGGTCGTCGCCCTCTGAGGATTCGGGAGCAGGTCTTGCACAAGGTGACAACGGTGAACGTCAACGGCCTCCGGGCCGCGGCGAAGAAGGGGTACAGCGAGTGGCTGGCCGGCACGGACGCTGACGCCGTCTGCCTCCAGGAGGTGCGGGCGGAGGCCGATCAGCTCTCGGCGGCCGTCCGCGAACCGGAGGGCTGGCACGCTTTCTACGCACCCGCCGCGGCCAAGGGACGTGCGGGCGTGGCACTCCTCACACGCCGCGCACCGGACCGCGTGCGTGTGGGCTTCGGCACACCGGAGTTCGAGGACGCGGGGCGCTACATAGAGGCGGACCTGCCCGGCCTCACCGTGGCCAGCCTCTACCTTCCCTCGGGTGAGGTCGGCACCGAGCGCCAGGAGGTGAAGGAGCGCTTTCTCGACGCCTTCCTCCCCTACCTCGTCGAGCTGCGCACGAAGGCGGCGGCCGACGGGAGGGAAGTACTCGTCTGCGGGGACTGGAACATCGCCCACACCGAGGCCGACCTGAAGAACTGGCGCGCCAACCGCAAGAACGCCGGCTTCCTTCCGGAGGAGCGTGCCTGGCTTTCCAAGGTCCTCGATCCGAAGGAGGGCGGATACACGGACGTCGTCCGCGCGCTCCACCCGGACCAGGCCGGTCCCTACTCGTGGTGGTCCTACCGGGGACGGGCTTTCGACAACGACGCCGGATGGCGCATCGACTACGCCATGGCCACCCCTGGCCTCGCCGACCGCGCCCTCAAGGCTTACGTCGAGCGCGCGGCCACGCACGCGGAACGCTGGAGCGACCACGCGCCGGTGACCACGGTGTTCGGGGACTGACCGCCGGCACGGGGTCGGGCAACGGCCGCGCCGGACCGAGCAGTTGAGGGTCCCTGCTCTGGCACCCGTGCGCGGAAGGGATTCGTGCCGGACCGATGCGGCTTGAGCACTCACGTGTCGACGCGGATTGGCGGGCGCTGGAGGGTCCGACGGCCCACGAGCCTCTCCCTCACGGCTTTCGAACAACCGCATGAGGACTCGGACAGCCTTATGCCACAACAGGCTTGGTGTCCCTGCGAGGCGGCCCGGCCCAACCGCCTCCTGAGGTGCCGTCCCGGCTGAGCCGGTGATCACAGATGTGCGCATTCCAGTCCCCCGTCATCAGTTCCGACGAGGAAGACCGTACGTCCGGCGCAACTCCCCCGCGACCCCTGTGGACAACCTCTGACGTGGACACGTCTCCGCAGGCCAAGACGGTTGCAGGAGACCCGAGTCGAGCGGCTCGGGACGCGCTTTTCGCTTCCTGCCGGGGAGTCGCTCACCGAGGGCACGGCGGGTGCTCGCACTTCGCGGACGGACGCCGGTCGATTGTCAGTGGTCGGTGCGAGGCTCTTCTCCATGACGTTGGTGCTGAGCGACGTGGAGGCGGCGGTGCGCCGCAGTTGGGGCGCGGACACCTGCACTCCGGAATTTCGTGAGCGTTGGAGTACGGAGAATCCGGCCCGCGAGCAGTGCGGGGTCACGGCCATGGTCGTCAACGATCTCTTCGGGGGTGAGCTGATGGTGGGAGAGGTCCACGTGGACGGTGCGCGGACGGACATGCACTGGTGGAACAGGCTCGCCGGCGGTATCGAAATCGACCTCACGCGGGAGCAGTTCGGCCCCGCGGAGTCGGTGACGGAGGGGGTGGCGGTGTCTCGTCCACCGGTGGAGGGCGCAAGGCTGCGCGAGGAGTACGAAGTCCTCCGTGGCCGCGTGTGGGCCGAGTTGGGTCTCGCGGGCGAGTGGGAAAAGCCGTGGTAGCGGCTTGGGCGCGCCAGCCGGCGGGCGGCGCCCTTGGTGCATGCCGTATCCACCAAGAAACCGCCGGTTGACGGGACCTGAGGCGCCACCGTCGGGCGTGGATACGGGTGGCACGCCTGATCGGCGGCTGGCAGCATGGCGGTCCGCTGGACCGGCGGAAGCTGGCCGACGTGCGGCGTCGGAGCTGGGAACGGTGTGCGGGCGGAGGCTCGTGCGGAGAACGGGGGACAAGTAATGCGCTGGGTGCGGTCGGTCGTGGTGATGGGGCTGTGCGCCTTGCTGTGCGCAGGGCTCGCAGCGTGCAGCGAAGAAAATGTGGAGAAGACTACGGCTGCGCCCTCCGGCGGTGACGGCGGCAACGAGACCCCGGCCGGAGGGGGCGGCTCCGACGGCGGGTCGGGCCCCGGCAAGGGGCCGTTCGCCGAGGGAGGCGAACAGGCCGAGTCGGGCACGCGGATAGGTGCCGCGGGCTCGGCGTGCGAGCTGCCGGTCTCGTTCGAGACGGCGAAGAAGTGGACGGCCGAGTCAGTCGACGGGAACCACGAGCAGGGCGGTCTGCGCCTGGCCTGCGAAGTGGACGCCAAGCCGGCGGGCAACATCGGCTACCTCCGCGTATGGGTGGGAGAGAAACAGGAGCCCGGCGACGCGTTGCGCCGGTTCGTTCCCGAGAAGAAGGCCGAAAAAGTCGAGTACCGCAGTTTCACAGCGGGTTCAAAACACGCATCGGAGACGGTGTACGAACGCGTGACGACGATCGACGGCGAGGAACTCGACCGCAAGCCGGTACAGGCGTTCGCGATACCGGGCGCAAAGGGTGAGGTTGCCGTCGTGGAACTGGGCGGCATGGACGCGGAGGAGCACGAACAGATACGCCCGGCCTACCTGCTCGCCCGCGCCACGGTGAAAACACGCT
Organism: Streptomyces sulphureus DSM 40104; assembly: GCF_000381025.1. Classification (GTDB taxonomy): domain Bacteria; phylum Actinomycetota; class Actinomycetes; order Streptomycetales; family Streptomycetaceae; genus Streptomyces; species Streptomyces sulphureus. The sequence continues at coordinate 118,235 of NZ_KB905827.1, read as the reverse complement.
GAACACGGAAGCCGTGATGGGGACCAACCGGGCCTGTACACAGAGGCGTTGATAACTACCCGACGGCGAGCGGCTGCTCTCGCCGGGGCGGGCGGCGGCCGTCCGTTGTGCAAGTGGTGGGCGCGTATGCGCATCGGCGGGTCCGCACGGACCTTCACCGATAGGCCCTACGCCCCACCGACACCCGGCGCAGTCCCCGAACCCCCGGTCTCCGAGAGCCCGCCAGGCGCTTCCTCCCTCGCCCGGGACTCCTCGGACGGCGCTTCCTCGCCCGGCGCACCGCCGGCATCCCCCCAAAGCGCTTCCAGTTCCGCGCGGATGCGCCGGTCCAAACCGAGTCCCAGCTCGGCCTCGACGATCTGCTTGGCGAGTGGGCGCACGCGGTCCAACGCCTCGGCCACGGCGCCGGGTTCGGGCTGAGCTGCTGCGCCTTCCGCCGTCTCGGCGCCGCCGGGCATCAGGTGCTCCCTGAAGAGCCGCGTGAAGAGTTCGGCGACGTCGTCGGTGTGGGCACGCAGTTGCCGCCCGGCCTCCAGTACCGCGGCGAGCGGCACCCCTTCGCGGACCAGTTCCGCCGAGGCTTCGAGGAGGCGACGGCTGACGTGGAGGAATTCGTCCCCGTCGACGGCTACGTAGCCGATGTCGAGCGAGGCGTCGAGGTTCTCGACGGTCACCTGGCCCTGGTAGTAGTCGGCGAGCTGCTCGGGGGTGAGCCGTACGGGCACCTCCTCGGAGAACGGCGCCACCAAGACGTGTTCGAGACCGAGGAGTTCGGCGGCGCTCCGGGTGTCCCTGCCCCGTTCGAACGCGGTGAGCAGGTCGGCTATCCCGCCGAGGGTGTGACCGCGGGCGAGAAGTGCGGTGATGGTGCGGAGCCGGGTGAGGTGGTGCTCGTTGTACCAGGCGATGCGCCCCTCGCGCCGCGGCGGCGGCAGCAGTTTCCGCTCGCGGTAGAAGCGGAGCGTCCGGATGGGAATGCCTGCTTCGGCGGCGAGTTCCTCGGTGCGGTACTCCCGCTTCTCGTCCGCGCTCCGGGACGCGTGTGCGGGGTCGTCCGGAGCGTTCCGGACGAGGGCACTGGGCTCCTCACTGCCTGGGCCGGGTGAGCCGCCCCGGGGCTCCGCGCCCGCCGCATGGGGGTCCTGTGCCCGTCCTGTGCTCGCCACGGAGCCAGCCTAATACCGCGAGGACGGTTCGCCGCCCTGGACGGCACCGTTCGTTGTCGTCAACGTTGATGGGTGAGGCAACTGACTTTCGACCAAAGCTAGTTGATCCCTTCATTATCCGTTCGCCGGCCCCCGCACACGCACACGTGCAGTGAAGTCTGACGGCAAGGAAGAGACCAAAGCATGAATATCGGCGCATACGTCATCGTCGCGATCGGCGCCGGGATCGCCGCAGCCATCGCAGTCGGCATCTTCAGGAGGTAGCAACTGCCCCCACGAGGCCCGGCACCAGCAGGACTCCGGGGATTCCTGTTGCAAGGGCTGCCGCTTCATTCTCCGGGTCTGGCCGACATCGCCGCGCCGGCGTTCCTGGCGAGTGGCGACGTCAACAACCATCCGGTCGCCGCCGGAATCGGCGGCGCACTCTTTCCTGCCGCCGGACCGGAATCGCAGGAAGTCACCAGCAGACGCGACAGCCCGGGAGAAACGAGAAGCCCGCCATCCCGGCGCTTCATGAAGTGCGCAACCGGGACGTGCGCGCCACTCCGCACCCGGACGCGACGATCGGACTTCAAGCCCACTCCCCGGAAGCGCGACCCGCGCTCCGCCCCCAGCACCCGGTCCGGACCGGCCGCAGCACGCCTTCGCAGCCCACGCCCCCGCGGACCCGGCCGCCGACGAGCGTCGCACAACCGCCGTCCGACGCACACCGGTTGGCGACACGGCGCCGTTCGGGAAACCGGCGGTAACTTCCGCTCGACGACCCCTACCCATCGGTATGCCACTGCTCTACTCTCCGAACTGTGCCAGTAATCACTGGCACAGTAAGCACGGGTCGTGTGAGCATTCTCGGGAGGCGCGGCATGGCGGCCGAACACGAGCACAAGCACGTACGGGTGGCGGTCATCGGCACCGGGTTCGGCGGCCTCGGTGCTGCCGTACGCCTGCGCCGGGCCGGAGTCACGGACTTCGTCGTCCTGGAGCGGCGAGAGGACGTCGGAGGCACCTGGCACGACAACACCTATCCGGGGTGCGCCTGCGACGTACCCTCGCACCTCTACTCCTTCTCCTTCGCGCCCAACCCCGACTGGCCGCGCAACTTCTCCGGACAGCCGCACATCCGCGCCTACCTGGAGAACGTCGCGGACAACTTCGGGCTGCGCCAGCACATCCGCTTCAACACTGAGGTGCAGCAGATGACTTGGGAGTCGGATGAGCTGCACTGGCGGATCGACACCTCACGCGGCAGTTACACGGCAGAGATGGTCGTCTCCGCCACCGGGCCGCTCTCCGACCCGAAGATCCCGGACATACCCGGTCTGGAGAGCTTCGAGGGCAAGGTCTTCCACTCAGCGCAGTGGGACCACGGTTACGACCTGCGCGGCAAGCGCGTCGCGATGATCGGTACGGGTGCCTCCGCGATCCAGGTCGTCCCCGCCATCCAGCCCGAGGTGCGCAGCCTCACCCTCTTCCAGCGCACCCCGCCGTGGGTGATGCCGCGGATGGACCGGAAGATCACGGGCGCCGAGCGCTGGCTCCACGCGAAGGTGCCGTCCACCAGGGCGCTGCGCAGGCAGGCGCTGTGGATGATCCGCGAGCTCCAGGTCGGCGCGTTCACCAAGCACCCCAAGCAGCTCGGCCTCGTCGAGAAGCTCGCCTCGGCCCACATGAAACGGGCGGTCAAGGACCCTGCGACGCGACGGAAGTTGACGCCGGACTACCGCATCGGCTGCAAGCGCATTCTGCTCTCCAACAACTACTATCCGGCGCTCGCCGAGCCCAACGTCGACCTCGTCGACTCCGGGCTCAAGGAGGTGAGGGGCAACACCCTCGTGGCGTCCGACGGCACGGAGGCGGAGGTCGACGCGATCGTCTTCGGCACCGGCTTCCACGTGACCGACATGCCGATCGCCGAACGCGTCAAGGGAGCCGACGGCAGCACCCTCGCCGAGTCCTGGAAGGACGGCATGGAGGCGCTGCGCGGCTGCACGGCGTCGGGTTTCCCCAACTTCATGACGATCATCGGCCCCAACACGGGGCTCGGCAACAGCTCGATGATCCTCATGATCGAGGCCCAACTCCAGTACATGGTCGACTACCTGCGCCAGCTCGACACCCTCGGCGGCGGCCGCACCGGCGGCCGGGTGGCGCTCGACGCACGCCGCGAGTCCGTCCGCGCGTGGAACGCGCACGTACAGGACCGCATGGCCCGCACCGTCTGGAACGTCGGCGGCTGCGACAGCTGGTACCTCGACGACAACGGCCGCAACACCACCGTGTGGCCCGGCACCACGGCCGAGTTCCGGAAGGTCACCCAGGAGGTGCGGCTGGAGGAGTACGACGTCCTGCGCCCCGGCGCCGGCAAGGACGCCGCACTCGCCGGCACGGCCGCCGCAGGCAAGGGCGCCGACGCGATCTACACGGGAGAGGGGGCCAAGTGAGCCGTCTGACGAAGGGGACCGGCGGACGGTACGTCGCGCCGCTGCCCGCACGCGAGTTGACCGCGCACTCCGCCGACGGTGCCCGCCTCCACGTCGAGGTGCACGGAGCGGAGAAGGACCCGGCGATCGTGCTCTCGCACGGCTGGACCTGCGCCACCACCTTCTGGGCCCCCGTCACCCGCGACCTCGTGGAGGCCGGCTACCGCGTCATCCTCTACGACCAGCGCGGACACGGCCGCACCCCGGCGGCCCGCCCGGAGGCGTACACGCCCGCCACCCTCTCCGACGACCTCGTCGCGGTCCTCGGCGAGACCCTGGAGCCGGGCGAGCAGGCCGTCCTCGGCGGCCACTCCATGGGCGGCATGACGCTCATGGCCGCCGCCGACCGCCCCGAACTCCACGAGCACGCCGCGGCGTTGCTGCTGTGCAGCACGGGCGGACGCAACCTCGCCCAGGAGTCGACGGTCTTCCCGTTCCGCTCGGCGGGGGTCCGCCGCAGGACGCACCGTCTGCTGCTCACGGCGAAAGCGCCGCTCGGCCCCAGCACGCCGCTCACGAGGCGCGCCCTCAAGTACGCGACGATGGGCCGCCGTTCGGACGCGGCCCAGGTCGAGGCGTGCGCACGCCTCGTCCACGCGTGCCCCGTGAAGGTCAGGGGCGCGTGGGGCCGGGTCCTCACCCAGCTCGACGTCTTCGCCAAACTCCCGGGACTCACCGTCCCCACGGCCGTACTCGTCGGCACCGCGGACCGGATGACGCCCACGGTCCACGCGCGTGAGCTCGCCGACGCACTGCCGCAGCCCGCCGGTTTCCATGCGCTGGAGGGCCTCGGCCACATGACGCCCATCGAGTCCCCCGAGACGGTCGCCGAAGTGCTCAAGGGCCTGGCGGCCAAGCACCTCGACGGGGCCGACCCGCCCGTGCACAGCAACGGTTCCCGCACAGTGTCCGGCACCGAGAAGGAGAGCGCATGAGCCGCATGAGCCTGGAGGGCCAGGTAGTCGTCGTCACGGGGGCCGCACGGGGGGTGGGCGAGCTGCTCGCCCGGAAACTCTCGGCGAGGGGTGCGAAGTTGGCGCTCGTCGGTCTGGAGGCGGAGGAGCTGAAGCGCGTGAGCGACTCGCTCCACGGTGAGTCGGCCCACTGGCACGCGGATGTCACGGACCACGTGGCAATGGCCCGGATCGCACAGGAGGTGAAGGACCGCTTCGGCAAGGTCGACGTCGTCGTCGCCAACGCCGGTGTCGCCAACGGCGGCCCGTTCATCGACTCCGACCCCGTCGCGTGGCGCCGCGTGATCGAGGTGAACCTGATCGGGGGCGCCGTGACGGGGCGTGCCTTCCTGCCGGTACTCTGCGAGTCCCGCGGCTACTTCCTCCAGATCGCCTCCCTCGCCGCCGTCACGCCGGCGCCGATGATGACGGCGTACTGCGCGTCGAAGTCGGGGGTTGAGGCGTTCGCGCACAGCCTGCGCGCCGAGGTCGCCTACCGCGGTGTGCGGGTCGGCGTCGGCTATTTGAGCTGGACCGACACCGACATGGTCCGCGGCGCCGACGAGGACGACCTGATGCGCGACATCCGCCAGCGCCTCCCCTGGCCGACGAACAAGACGTACCCGCTCGGCCCGGCCATCGACCGCATCGTCGACGGCATCGAGCGCCGCTCGGCGCACGTCTACGCCCAGTGGTGGCTCCGCGGCATGCAGAGCATCCGCGGGTACCTCCCGGCACTGATCGGCAACGTCGGCAAGCGCGAAGTGGCCCGTTTCGCCCCGCGGCTGGAGTCCGGCGAGGTGGCGACGGGACTCGTCGGGGCGGGCGGAGCCGCCGACGAGAAGGCGCGCGCCGGGCACTGACGCGGGGATCGGGCCGGCTCCGGCGTGTCGGGTGCGCCGGGGCCGGCTTCGGTCACAACTGCCCCTCCTCGAAGGACACTTGATCGTTTCCGGGTTCCGCGGAAGTGTCACCGCAGGTGAGCCGAGTGAAAGGGGTGGCGTCACACCCCTGGTCATTCACGGCTCAACTACTTAGAGTGCCGCCCCATGAAGTCCGCACAGGTCCCGGACGGGGGACTGCTCAGCCGCTCCCGTACGGTCGCTCCCGCCGGCTGGAGCCGCTGGTTGGTCCCGCCCGCCGCGCTCTCCATCCATTTGTCCATCGGCCAGGCGTACGCCTGGAGTGTCTTCAAGCCAGCGCTGGAGAAGGCCCTCGACCTCTCGGGGACGGCGAGCGCGCTCCCGTTCCAGCTCGCCATCGTGATGCTCGGCCTCTCGGCGGCGTTCGGAGGCACCCTCGTCGAGCGCAAGGGTCCGCGCTGGGCGATGGCCGTATCGCTGCTCTGCTTCTCCAGCGGGTTCCTCCTCTCCGCACTCGGTGCGGCGACGGAGCAGTTCTGGCTCATCGTCCTCGGCTACGGGTTCGTCGGCGGCATCGGCCTCGGCATCGGCTACATCTCGCCCGTCTCGACGCTGATCAAATGGTTCCCCGACCGTCCCGGCCTGGCGACCGGTATCGCCATCATGGGCTTCGGCGGCGGCGCGCTCATCGCCTCGCCCTGGTCCTCGCAGATGTTGGAGAGCTTCGGCGAGGACAGCAGCGGGATCGCCGGCGCCTTCCTCGTGCACGGGCTCGTCTACGCGGTCTTCATGGCGCTCGGCGTCCTCCTCGTGCGGGTCCCCGCCGACGGCTGGCGCCCACCGAACTGGACGCCGCCGACCGAGCAGCGGGCTATGGTCACCACTGCTCAGGTGTCGGCGAAGAACGCGCTGCGTACGCCCCAGTTCTGGTGCCTGTGGATCGTCCTGTGCATGAACGTGACCGCGGGGATCGGCATCCTGGAGAAGGCAGCGCCGATGATCCGGGACTTCTTCTCCGGCACCAGCACGCCCGTCTCCGTCTCCGCGGCCGCCGGGTTCGTCGCGCTGCTCTCGCTCACCAACATGGGCGGGCGCCTCGCGTGGTCCGCCGCCTCCGACACCGTCGGGCGGAAGAACATCTACCGCCTCTACCTCGGCGTCGGAGCCCTGCTCTACCTGCTCATCGCCACGGCCGGGGACTCCTCGAAGCCGATCTTCATCCTCTCCGCGCTGGTGATCCTCTCCTTCTACGGCGGCGGTTTCGCCACCGCGCCCGCCTACCTGAAGGACCTCTTCGGCACCTACCAGGTCGGCGCCATCCACGGCCGCCTCCTCACCGCGTGGTCCACCGCGGGTGTGCTCGGCCCGCTCATCGTCAACTGGGTCGCCGACACGCAGGAGGCCGCGGGGCGCAGCGGGCCCGGGCTCTACAGCCTCTCCCTCTACATCATGATGGGCCTCCTCGTGGTCGGCTTCGTCGCCAACGAGTGCATCCGGCCCGTCAATTCGCGTTACCACGAGCCCGCGCCGTCGGGCGCCGGTGCGGAAACGCCCGCCGAGACGGAAACGCCCGCCGAGTCGAAGGAAACGGAGGCCGACGATGGCTCCCAGCAGCGCCTCTCCTGAGCCGACGGCACCCCGCCGGACCTGGCTCGCCGTCCTCGTCTGGCTGTGGGTGGGCCTCCCGTTTGCATACGGCATCTACGAACTGGCGCTGAAGGTCGCCCAGTTGTTCACCGACTGACAGCTCCCGGGCGGCGGCGGTGTGGGGGTCGCCGCCCGGGTCCGGGGGGGGGCACGGCGCCGGATTGCCCCTCTTTTGCAGGCGGCCGACGACCGGATAGCGTGCGGAGCATGTCGAGTCCCAAGGCGTCCAAGCCGGGGCTGCCGGTCACGCCGTCAGCCCCCTGAACCATCGAGCCGACCGCACCCCTGCGGCCCGGCGAGCGCGCCCTCAGGGCTGACCGCGGTGACGACGCGTAACCGTTCCTGCGTCACCCGGAGCCGACTCGATGCCTCTCCCGCTCTATCTGCTCGCCCTGGCGGTCTTCGCCATGGGCACCTCCGAATTCATGCTCGCCGGCCTCCTGCCGGACCTCGCCTCGCAACTCGACGTGACAGTCGGGGCCGCGGGGACGCTCACCTCGGCCTTCGCGGTCGGAATGATCGTCGGCGCCCCGCTGATGGCGGCACTCGCCCGCAACTGGCCCCGCAGGGCCAGTCTTCCGACGTTCGTCCTCGTCTTCGCAGCCGCCCACGTCGCTGGGGCCTGCACGGAGAGTTTCCCGGTCCTTTTCGTCACGCGGGTCGTCGCTGCGCTCGCCAACGCCGGGTTCCTCGCCGTGGCGTTGACGACCGCCGCCGCACTGGTCCCCTCCGACAGGAAGGGACGCGCGCTGGCCGTCCTCCTCTCGGGCACGACGGTGGCCACGGTCGCCGGGGTGCCGGGAGGAGCGGTGCTCGGCACCCTCCTCGGGTGGCGGGCGACCTTCTGGGCCATCGCCGTGCTCTGCCTGCCCGCTGCTCTCGGCATCCTCCGGGGCATTCCCCGCGAGGGCGCAGAGGGGTCCGCGACACCGGATCTGCGCGCAGAGCTCGCTCAGTTGAGGAGGCCGCGGCTGCTGCTCGTCGTGACGCTCGGTGCGCTGGTGAACGGGGCGACCTTCGCAAGCTTCACCTTCCTTGCGCCCGTCGTGACCGACGTCGCGGGGCTGGGCGAGCTGTGGGTCTCCGTCGCGCTCGTGCTCTTCGGCGCCGGTTCGTTCGCCGGGGTCACCGTCGCCGGGCGCTTCTCCGACCGGCGGCCCGGCCTGGTGGCGGCGGTCTGCTGGCCGTTGCTGCTCGTCGGGTGGCCCCTGCTCGCCGTGCTCGCCGACGAGCCGGTCGCGCTGTTGGTCCTCGCGTGCGTCCAGGGCGCACTGTCATTCGCGCTGGGCAGCACACTGATCACGCGAGTGCTCTACGAGGCGGCGGGAGCCCCGACGCTGGCGGGCTCGTACGCGACCGCGGCGCTCAACGTCGGTGCCGCCGCCGGGCCGTTGGCCGCGGCGGCCACCCTCGGCACGACCGCCGGGCGGCTCGGACCTGTGTGGGCCAGCGGCGCCCTCGTCCTGATCGCGCTGCTCGTCGCGCTCCCCTTCCGGCGCGTACTGACGACCGGCTGATCATCCTGCGGCGCGAGCCGGCTGCCCGGTGCTTCCCGTACGGGCCGGGCCACCTGCCGAGGGGCCAACGCCTAGACTCAGTCCGGTGATCGACACCGGACTGAGCACGAGCACAGTTCTGGTGACGGGCGCGGACGCAGGGATCGGCCGTGCGATCGCCGAGGCTTTCGCCGCCGAGGGCGCGGCGGTCGGCGTCCACCACCATGCCACCGCGCGCCCTCTCCCGGACGGCGTGAAGCGGGAGCACCACATGGCAACCGAAGGTGCACCGACGTCAGTTGTACGCAGCCTGCGTGCGCTGGGGGCGCGGGACGCCGCCGCTCTGGAGGCGGACCTCGCCGAGGACGGCGCCCCCGCGCACCTGCTGGCACGGACGGCCGAGCGGCTCGGCCCCGTCGACGTGCTCGTCAACAACGCCGCACACTGCGAATCCCCCGACGATCCGCTGACCGCAGGCGCGGGAGGGCTTCGACGCCACCACGAGGTCAACGTGTTCGCGCCCGCGTCCCTCACTGCGGAACTGGTACGCACCCGTACCGACGACCGCCCCCTCAGCGTCGTCAACATCTCGACGGACGCCGCCCGCGCCTTCCCGGGCCAGACGGCCTACGGCACCTCGAAGGCCGCGCTGGAGGCGTACACCAGGAGCGCGGCGCTCGACCTGGGCCCCCTCGGCGTCTGCCTCAACGCCGTGGCACCCGGCCCTGTGCAGACGGGGTGGATGCCCGCCGCGCTGGTGGCCGAGGTGGAGCTAGCCATCCCGCTCCGCCGCGTGGGCACCCCGTCCGACATCGCGGACGCCACCGTCTTCCTCGCCTCCCAGCAGGCGCGGTGGATCACGGGCCAGGTGCTCCAGGTTGCGGGCGGGCATGCGTTGTGACGAGCCGACTCCTCCGACAGCGCGGTCTGCCGGGCCGATGCCTGGTGCGGCACGGGCCCCGAGGCGGACGGTGGGTCGGAGAGCCGTTGCCGAGTCGCAGGGCGCCGCACGGCGCTTCCGTCACGCGTCCAGCGCCGCCGAACGAGCGGGGTGGGGTCGCCGAACGCGGGGCACGCGCCAACACCACGTCGTCCGAACTTTCGCAGCCTGCGCGCAAGTTGGCCCGTCCGGCTCCGTACGCACCCGCATAGCCCGTAGCCGGCTGCGGTCATGCCGTGGGACGGGTGCCCCACGCGTTCCGGAGAGCTGCCTGCACGTCCTCCCCGAGCACCAAGTGCGTCGTCGAGCCCGGCAGGGTGGGCAGCTCCGCCCAGTGCGTCACGGTCTCCTCGCTGCCGAGGCCGTAGGGCAGACGGACGATGCCGTCGGAGTCGACGAAGCAGTCCCTGTGCTCCGTCCCGTCCCCGCTCCGGTGCTCAGCCGTGAAGACCATCGGCCTCACGAGCCAGAACTCCTCCTCCACCGCGTCGGGGTCGGTGAGCGTGTCAGCCGGATACCACCCCGTGATCGCCGCTGCCACCGGCGCACCGCTCCAGGGCAATGCGTCGCGTGCGTCGACCCACGTCACCACGGCGTCCCGCTCCCTCATCCGCACCCCTCGCTCACGCACTCGCCAAGCCGACCTCGGCACCGGGCAAGACGGCTCGGCGTTCGCGAAGGTTGCTCGGGACGGTATGACGGGCCGCGTCACCGTGTCGGCAGTCGAGGGGCGAACGGCGTCGGCAGGGCGGTAGCGACGGCGGCGGCGAACCCGCCCGCCGGGGCGGTGCGTTCGGCCGACGGCGCAGGCCGTCGCCTGGCTGAGCCGATCGCCACGGACAGCGCGGCGAACGGGACGCCAGGGCGGCGCCCCGTGGCCGGTGCTCGGGCAGAGGGCCGCACGGAAGCTGCACATCCGCCCTGCAAGGGAGTCGGCCCCCTGGCGCGGCCAACCGCTCATCCCGTCTTCGCGTCCGCCATCGGCTCCTCGTCTCCTTCCTCGTCCTCCGACTTCGGGGTGCGCACCATCGGCACCGTGAAGGTGACGGGCAGGTTGCTGGGACGGCGCGTCCACGGGGAGGGGTTGAAGGTGACCTCGTCGCGGCTGATGGAGAGGCGTACGGCGGCGAGGCGGTGGAGCGCCGTGGTGACCGCGGTGTGCGTGATGGTCCAGGCGGGGTCCTGTGCCGGGCACATGTGCGCGCCCGCGGAGTAGGCGAAGTGGCCCCGGTTTCCCGCCGGTCGGGGGTCCGGCGGCAGCGTCGGGTCCGTCGCGTGCGTGGCGTGGAAGCCGAGGATCAGCGCGTCACCCCGGCGGATGCGGTGGCCGCCGAGGTCGGTGTCGCGGAGTGCGTACCTGGCCGGCATGTTGGTCATCGGCGGCTCGGCCCAGAGCACCTGGTCGAGCGCCTCGTTGACGCCGAGGTCGCCCCCGCGCAGCCGCGCGCCGAACGACGGGTCGGTGATGACGCGGAGCAGCGTGTGCGCGATCCAGCAGGTGACCGGCTCGTTGCCGCCGGCGATCATCATCACCATCGCCTGGAGCTGCTCGTCCTCGCTGTGCAGTCCGGGGTGGGCGAGGAAGGCGGATGTCAGGTCGTCCGGGCGGTCCGTCCTCGGCACCTTCTCGCGGTCCCTGAGGTGTTCGCGGAGGATCTGCTCGAAGTCCCGGTTTCCCGCCTGCGAGTCGGGCTGGCTGCCGAAGAGGGCGAGAAGGGCGCTGTTGAGCTCGTGCCCCTGCGCGACGTCGAGGCCGAAGAGGACGGAGAACGCCTGCATCGGCGCGTGCACGGCGTACTCCGTCACGAGGTCGGCGCTGCCGCGCCCCGAGAAGGCGTCGATGAGGAGATCGCACCGCTCGCGGACCTGCCGCCGGAGCAGTCGGGGCGCGATCCCGCGGACCGCGTCGTCCAACGGCCGCCGCAGCCGCTGGTGTTCGGCGAGGTCCTTGCCGACGACGGTGTCCCGGTACCCCATCATCGGCAGCAGCCCCGAATCCGGGGGGACGGTGCCGGCGGTGAGGTCGCGCCAGTTGCGGGCGTCCCGCGAGAAGAGCTTCTGCCGCTCGGTGACGGAGCGCAGCTCCTGGACGCCCATGACGAGCCAGGCGTTGATGCCGGGCTCCAGCACCACGGGGGCGACCGAGCCGTACTCGCTGCGGAGGCTGCGGTAGAGGGGCTCCGGATCGGGTGTCTGGGTGAGCTCGGTGAGCGACACCGTGGCGTCCGCTGTGCGGACGAACGAGCGGGTCATTTCAGCGCCTCCTCTTCCCTGCACGCCAACGCGTGCGCGGCGAGGGTGCGCAGCGCCTCCCCCGACTGCAACGGGTCGGTCGCGTCGCACTGCACCACGGGGGTGCTGAACGGGATGTCGAGCGCCTCCCTGATCTCGTCGTCGTCGAATTCCTCGCTGCCGGGGAAGCGGTTGACCGCGACGATGAACGGCAGACGGTGCGCCTCCCACTGGTCGAGCACGTCGAAGCAGTCCTCCAGACGGCGCGTGTCGACGAGCACCAACAAGCCGACCGCGCCGACGACCAGTCCTTGCCACAGGTCCCAGAAGCGCCGCTGCCCCGGGGCTCCGAAGAGGTAGAGGACGAGCGCGGGGTTGAGCGTGATCCGGCCGAAGTCCATCGCGACCGTCGTCTCCGTCTTCGACTCCAGCCCGCGGAGGTCGTCGACGCCCACGCTCGCCTCGGTCATCCGCTCCTCGGTCCGCAGCGGTTCGATCTCGCTGACGGACGCGGTGAGCGTCGTCTTGCCGACGCCGAACGGGCCGACTACGAGGATCTTCACCGACTGAGTCACCGTCTCCGGCAGATACCGCCCTGCCCGTCCCTTGCGAACGGGCAGCGGTGGCCGCCCTTCAGGCGAACTCGTGGTTTCTGAGGCCATCCAACACTTCCTGGAGCAACTCGCGGCTTGGGGCGCTGTCGTGCGCACGGGTCGGGTGGTGCGGAGTCGGGACCGCCAAGTGCCCGGAGGCGACGAGCTCCTCTGCGAGGACGCGCACGACGCTCACGGGCTGCCTCAGGTGTGCAGCCGCCTCGACGACGGATGTGAGCCCTGCGCAGTCGCTGAGGAGGCGGCGGTGGCTACGGCTGCTGAGCGGCCCGTTGAGCGGCAGGGCGCTGCTGGTCACTCGGAGCAGCGTCTCCAGGCTCCAGCCGATCTCCGCCTCGATGTCGGTGCGCCCCGTGGTGTGGACGTACCCGGGGACCTGGGGGCGCCCTGGCTCCCCGGCGGTCATGGCACCCGCTGCCGACTCGGCGTCCCTTGGTGGTCACCGAACCGGTCGATCTGAAGCTTCATCTGGGTGCCGATCTGACCCGCGTCGATCTTCTGCCTGGTGACGACGGCGAGGCAGGAGCCGTCGCCGGCGATCCGCACGAAGAGGAAGCCGCCCTCGAACTCCTGCATGGACTGCCGGAAGACGTGCCGTCCCGTGCCGAACTTGCGGGCACTGCCCTTGCCGAGCGAAGCGAGTCCGGATGCGGCGGCCGCGATCCACTCCGCGGTCTCACGGTCGGTGTCGGCGCCCTTGGCGGTCGGCAGTCCGTCGGCGCTGAGCACCACCACGTGGCGCACGCCGGAGACGTCCACCACCTCCTGCACCATCCAGGAGTTGTCGATCTCTTGTGCCATGGGCTTGGTCATCCTCGTGAGGTGCGTCGGTCGGTCTCCGTGCACGCGGGTGCGTCCGCGGATTCGGGTGCAGGTGCGTCCGCTGCTGCCGGCGGCCCGGTGGGCCCCCGGCCCGGCGGTGACTGGTCGGGGAGCGCCGACTCCCGCTGTCGGCGCGGGTGTTCGGCGGGTGCCTCGCCTTCGACCGCCGGCTCCTCGTAGGGCGCGCGGCCCGCCTCGACGAAGGCGCCGAGCCAGGCGCCCGTCTCCTGCGCCGACGGCTCGGGCTCCGACTCCGCAGGCGCCGCGTGCTGGTCGTCGGCGGGCGACAGGATCGGGAGCCCGATGTGGTCCCTGACGACACCGCTGCGGCGCTTCGGCAGGCGCCCCGAGGCCGTGCGCTCGCCCGTCCACTCGGGGCCTCCTTCGCCCGGTGGTCGCGGCACCCCGCTGTCCGGTTTCCTCGTCCGGGCCGGGGGAAGCTGCGCCTTCTGCTGCGAACTCGGTACGGCTGCCGGCTCGTTGATGCGCTTGGGCGGTCCGCTCTTCGCCGTCCCGGTCTGGGTGCGCGCAGCACCGGGGTGCGCCGCGGCGACGGCGATCGGGGCGTCGAGCGCGGGCACGCCGTCCTCGGGCCAGTTGCCGGGCCCGTAGAGGTGCTCGTGGAACGGCTCGACGAAGTCGCCCGGTACGTAGACCATCGCGCGCAGCCCCTTGAAGCGCGAGCGGTCGAGGTGGACGTCTAGGTCGAAGCGGCGGGCGATGTTGCCGACGACGGCGAGGCCGATCTGCGGCCCGTGGAGCGTGCGCACCGTCATGGGGCGCTCGCCCGAGGCGATGGGGCGCATGTCCTCCAGGCGGCCCTCCGTCATGCCGAGCCCCTGGTCGTCGACCTGGATCACGAGGCCGTCCTGGTCCTCCTCGACCCACGCGTGGACGGTGCATCCCGGCGGCGAGTAGATGGTGGCGTTCTGGAGCAGCTCGGCGACGCAGTGGATGATGTACTCGGCAGCGTGCGGCACGACGGCGATGTCCGGGTCGCCGTGCACACGCACCCGCTTGTAGTCGACGATGCGGCCCGAGGCCGCCTGCACGATCTCGGAGGCCACGATCGGGTCGGGCCACTGCTGCCCGGCCCACTCCCCCGACAACACCCTGACGCCCGCGGTGATGTGGACGAGCTGGTTGGCCTCGTGGGTGATCTCCATGCCGATCTGGCGCACGGCGTTGTCCCGGTGGTCGCAGAGGCCGAGGCGGGCCTTCGCCTCCATGCGCAGGGCGACCGACTGCATGCGGGTGCCGAGCGTCACGAGGATGTGCTCGTACGCGTCCTGGTGGTCGTCCTCGATCTCGCCTGCGAGGTCGAGGAGGGAGCGGAGCTCCTCGCGCAGCCACCCGGGGGCCTCCGCGGGGACCTCGCCCTGGGCGCCCTCGGCCATCACGGCGCGGAGTTCGGGTGCGAACGCGCGGAGGCAGGAGCGGAGGGAGTCGTCGTAGCTGCGCGCCCACTCGCGCCACCTGCGGTCCTGCTCGGCGCTGTTGGCGGTGTGCTCCTCCTGGAGGCGCACCGACTCGGCCCGTTGGGCCGCGAGTTGGGCGTTCAGCCTGCGGTGGCAGCTCCAAAGGAGGAGCACGCAGGCGAGGAGCGCGGAGCTGACGACGAGGCCGGCGGCGGTCGCCTCGGGCGGCCAACTCGTCCACGCCGCCCCCTGCAATGCCCCGCCGCACGCCACCAGCAGCAGCGTCAGCGGCCACAGCCACTGGCGTACGGCCTGTGCGCTCTCGGTGGAAGACGGCGTACTCATCTGCCGGCCCGCTTTCACGCTCGGAAGGTGGGTTCTCGATCCGACGGCACCGGTGCCCCTGGGGCGCAACCGGCCGCACGTCAGGCGTTGTTGACGTTGCACACCGCGGCGGACACGCTGGGCGTGCGGCACGCGCCGCGGTACGTGCACACCCTGCCCCTCCGTACGCGCTCAGCGCCTCCTCACCGCGGAAGTTCGCACGATCGCGGGACGATCCGCACACATCTACGCGCCGTTGCCCCCGTATCCGAACGGGGTGCCGTGTGACGAGGGCGACCGGCGGGCGCCGTCCGCGCAGGGATACCGTGTGCTGCCATGGTTGCCGTCCACGTGGAGCCCCTGACCGCGGCGACGTTCGACGCCGCCGTCGGGCTCGAAGTCACCACCGAGCAGCGGAGGTTCGTCGCCTCCAACACGCTCTCGATAGCGCAGGCGTGGGCCCGGCCCAGCGCCCGTCCGCTCCTGCTGCGGGCGGCGGGCGAGCCGGTCGGTTTCGCGCTCGTCGACAGCGACCCGAAGACGCCGCGGACGGCGCACCTCGTCCGCTTCATGGTCGACCGCAGGCACCAGGGCCGCGGCCACGGCGCCGGCGGCCTCGCCGCCCTCCTCACCCACCTCAGGTCCCAGGGGCACACGGAGGTCAGACTCAGCTACGTACCGGGCAACACCGCGGCCCAACGCCTCTACGCCCGGCACGGCTTCGTCGAGACGGGAGAGGTGGACGACGGGGAGAAGGTGATGGTGCTGGAGTACGGGGCCGGGTGAACGGGGACGGAGAGCGCCCTCTCCAACCGCTGCACGTGGCCGGCTATTTGCGCTCAGGTACGTCGCAATCCCGCTGCGGGCGCCCTTGAGGCCACGCGGCCCCGACGAGCCGGACGTCGCCGTCGGTCGGGTCGAGGGTGACGACGGAGACGGCCTTGTTGTGCGGGTTGCCGTGGTTGTCGAGACAGAGCCATCCGGTCGTGCCGGGCACGCCGTCCCCGGGGAAGACGCGCTTCCAGCGGTCCGCTACGGCCCCCATCGCCGGCACGGGCGACGCGGAGCGTCCACGCGGCTTGCGCCGCGCCAACCCGCTTCCGGCACCTATGAGTTCGGCGAACGCTTCGGCGATCGCCTTCGCACCGCCCGACCATTCCGTGCCCATGCCGCCCCCTCTCCTCGCGGAGAACGTGCGCAGCACACCGTGCGAGCAGAATAGTGCGAGCCCTGGAGGCGCGGGAGGCATCAACAAAAGTATTGTTGAGACCTGCGAGGTCAACGCACCCCGAATGCCGAGGAGTTGAGCTTCCGGGTGCGGTGGCTCGTCGTCCGGAGCCCGGGCGCGTGCCTCGATGAGACCGGCTGACGCCCCGAAACCGCCACGGAACCGGACTGGGCGTCCACGGAGGAGCGTGCCCGGCTTTCCTCCTTTCGGGGCCGAGCCGCGTAGATCATGCTGAGAGACGGATCGACGAGTCGGCCGGCCGCCGCCTCTGGCGCACCCACGAAGGAGGGCCCGTGGAAGACCAGGCACAGCAACCTCCGGAGCAGGCAAGCCCCCAGGTGCGCAAGCGGATCGAGGACAGCTTCGGTCGCCAGGGACTGATGAGGCACCTCGGCGCGCACCTCACCCGTATCAGCCCCGGCCGTGTCCACCTCACGCTCCCCTCCCGTCCCGAGGTGAGCCAGCAGCACGGCTACGTACACGCCGGAGCCACCAGCGCCGTCGCCGACAGCGCATAGCGGTTCTGCGAGAAGCAGCACCCGGCCCGCACCTGCTCCGGACCGAGCGAGCGGCAGGCGCTGCCGGCACGCTCCGGGCGCCCGCGGCACACGGCCCCGCACGCCGACCGTGCGGGGCCGTACCGCCGGCACCGTCAGGCCGTCGGTCGCGCGGGCAGTACCCTGCCGCGCACCTCGCCGAAGCCGATGCGGGCACCGTCCGTTCCGGGGGCGGTGGCCGTGAGGACCACCTCGTCGCCGTCCTCGAGGAACGTGCGCTGTGCGCCGCCGACTTCGAGCGGCTCCTGTCCGTTCCAGCTCATCTCGATGAAGGCGCCCCTGCGGTCCCGCTCGGGCCCGGAGACGGTCCCCGAGGCGTAGAGGTCACCGGTCCGCGAGGAGGCGCCGCCGACGGTCATGTGGGCGAGCATCTGCGCGGGTGACCAGTACATCTCGCGGTAGGGCGGCCGGGAGACGGTGTGCCCGTTCCACTCGACGGCGAACTCGATGTCGAGGCCCCAGTCCTCCGTCTCGCGGAGGTACGGCAGCACCTCGGGGTCCTGCTTCGGCATCGGGACCCGCGCCGCCTCGAGCGCGAGGAGCGGGACCACCCAGGCGGAGACGGAGGTGGCGAAGGACTTCCCCAGGTAAGGCCCGAGCGGCTGCGCCTCCCATCCCTGGATGTCCCTCGCCGACCAGTCGTTGACGAGGACGGCGCCGAAGACCCGTTCGGGGAAGTCGGAGGTGCGCACCGGCTCACCGAGCGGGGAGCCCGTGCCGACGACGAAGCCGAGTTCGGCCTCGATGTCGAGGCGCCGGCTGGGCCCGAAGGTCGGGGCCGCGTCGGCGGGGGCCTTGCGCTGGCCGTTGGGGCGCACGATGTCGCTGCCGGAGACGAGGACCGTGCCGGCGCGGCCGTGGTAACCGACGGGCAGGTGCTTCCAGTTGGGCATCAGCGCCGCAGCGTCGGGTCGGAAGATCCGGCCCAGGTTGGTGGCGTGGTGCTCGGAGGCGTAGTAGTCGACGTAGTCGGCGACCTCGATCGGGAGATGCATCCGCACGCCGTCCACCGGGTGGAGCACCTCGGCGGGCACGTCGCCCATGACGAGCTCCGTGACCCGCTCCCGCACCACGACCCAGCGCGAACGGCCCTGCCGCATGAAGGCGTTGAGCGACGGCTCGGCGAACACCTCGTCCCCCAGCGCCGCGGCGAGATCGACGACCGTGTCGCCGACGCGGACCCCGACCCGGGGGTCGCCGTCGGGCGGCGAGAAGACGCCGTACGGAAGGTTGGCGAGGCCGAAGAGCGAGTCGTCGGGGATCTCGATGAACGTCATGGGGTGGCCCCCCTTTCTGTGCTGCCGCCTGCCGGGCGGGCGAACTCGGTCGGTACCAGGCCGAGTTCGACCAGCTCGGCGAGGGGTTCGGTGATGCTGCAAGTGCCGAAGGAGAGGAACCACGCCCGGGCGGCCCGGGTGCGCTCCGGATCGGCTGCGAGGACTGCCACCTGCGCGGCGACGGCTTCCGCCGCGCGCTCGGCGAGCACCCCCGCCAGCTCCTCTCGGTCGGCCCCGGCGGCTGCGCGCTCGGCGGCGAGGAGCAGGTTGAGGAAGCCGTGCTGCGCGAACCCCGTCACCGGGTCGGTGTTGCGCACGGCGTGGTGGAGTCCTGCCGTCGCCTTGAAGGGGACGCCCGCTGCCGTGGCCGCTGCGACGGAGGAGGCGAGTTCGTCCACGTCCGGGTAGAGCGCGGCCTCCACGCCGCCGGTGCGGAACTTCGCCCGGTGTCCGGCCGCCGCGCACCCGGCGAGGACCTCGTCCCTGCGCCAATCGCGCGGCACCTCGACGTAGACGGACGAGGCCGGGAGCCCGGACGTCACCCGCGCCAGATCCGCGAAGTACGCGGGCACGTCGGCGTCCCCGCCCACCGCCACCTCGACGCCCGCGACGGTGACGGGCAGTCCGTCGGCGACGCGCAGCGCCCCGGCCAACTGCCCGGGCCCCTGCGGCGCGGTGATGACGAGCGCGAGCGGCTCCCCTCCGTCGAGGAGCGGCCGGAGCTTCTCCAGCGAGGGCGCCGCGAGGACGAGCGGGCCCACCAACCCGGCGTAAACGGCGTCGCAATGGCGCCGATGCGCGGGGACGGCCGCCTCCAGCGGAAGCGAGCCGGGCGGGAAGACCGCGGCGTCGTCGCAGAGCCGGTCGGCGAACCGGGGCAGTCGGGGCGTCACGCGCTCTCACCCCGCAAGCCGCGCGCCCAGCTCCACGCGTACTCGGGGTCCTCGGCGTCCCGGCCGCCCTCGCCGATCTCCAGGGGCCTGAACGTGTCGACCATGACGGCGAGTTCGTCGAAGAACTCGGCTCCGATCGACCGCTCGTACGCGCCCGGCTGCGGCCCGTGGGCGTGCCCGCCGGGGTGGAGCGAGACGGAGCCCTGCCCGATGCCGGAGCCCTTCCGTGCGGCGTAGTCGCCGCCGCAGTAGAACATCACCTCGTCGCTGTCGACGTTGGAGTGGTAGTAGGGCACGGGGATCGACAGCGGGTGGTAGTCCACCTTGCGGGGGACGAAGTTGCAGATGACGAAGTTGTCGCCCTCGAACACCTGGTGCGCGGGCGGCGGTTGGTGGATGCGGCCGGTGAGCGGCTCGAAGTCCTCGACGTTGAAGGTGTACGGGTAGAGGCACCCGTCCCAGCCGACGACGTCGAAGGGGTGGGTGGGGTGCACGAACCGCGTGCCGACGACCTCGCCCCCGGAGCCGCGGTGCTTCACCAGTACCTCGACGTCCGTCCCCTCGACGAGGAGCGGCCCGCTCGGACCCGTCAAGTCACGTTCGCAGTAGGGCGCGTGCTCCAGGAGCTGCCCGAACTTCGAGAGGTAGCGGCGTGCCGGGGTGATGTGGCTGTTGCCTTCGATCGCGTAGGCGCGCAGCGGCTCCGGGCCCTTGGGCACCCAGCGGTGCGTGGTGGCGCGGGGCAGCAGGACGTAGTCGCCGCTGCGTGCGTTCAGGACGCCGAAGACCGTCTCGACGTCCGCCTCACCCGACTCGACGTAGACGCACTCGTCCCCGAGCCCGTTCCGGTAGAGCGGCGAGGGCGCGCCTGCGGCGACGTAGGAGATGCGCACGTCACCGTTGCCGAGGACGAGGCGACGCCCGGTGACGGCGTCGACGGAACGCCAGCCGTCGTCGGCGGCGGTGAGGTCGTGGAGCGTGAAGTGGCGCGGAGCGAGCGGGTGGTTGGGCACCGTCCGCTGGTCGGGCAGCTCCCAGACCTCGGACGCGGTGATCGCCGAGGGGATCGCCCGGTGGTAGAGGAGCGAGGAGTCGGAGGAGAAGCCCTCTTCGCCCATCAACTCCTCGTAGTACAGGCCGCCTTCGGGTCGGCGGTGCTGGGTGTGCCGCTTCGGCGGCACCTCCCCGATGCTCCGATAGTGGGCCATGGGGCCTCTCCTTTCTCACAGGGGTGGCAGGGCTTCGTGCTCCGCGTCCGGAGCGCACCGTGCCTGGATTCTCCGGCCTCTCCGCGCCGATCCCGCGTAAGCCGCAGGGGCCCCGTCGCTGCGGGGCGGCCGCGTCGACGGGAGGTGCCGTGTCGGCGGACGGCGAGGCCGACCGGTCCTGCGCCGACAACGACGACGGTCTCCGTGCCTCCGCCGGGACGAGAGCGGAAGCCGTGACGACGCGGTGAGAAGTACACCTGGCCTCCCGGCGCATGTTGCAATAATCGAAACACCGTGTTACAAAGATTGCATCACTATCGAGTCGCCCGCGCCGGCTGTCAACACCTCGCCGGTCGGACGGAGGTGCCCCATGGCCGCTCGCACCCCGGGAACGGGCTCCGCAGCGAAAGCGGAGTCGGCGGAGTCCGGCCGCAAGGCCGACGGCTCCCAGACGCTCCAACGCGGCCTGCGCGTCCTCCAGATGCTCGCCGAAACCCCGCAGGGCCTCACCGCCTCCGAGATCGCCGCCCGCCTCGACGTCCACAGGTCGATCGCCTACCGGCTGCTGACGACGCTCAGCCGGAGCCACTTCGCCTCCCGCGACGGCAACCGATACCGCATCGGCGTCTCCTTCTTCACCCTCGCCGAGCACTCCCGCCCACCCCTGCTCGACGTCGCCCAGCCGGTGTTGCGCGCCCTCACCCACCAACTCGGCGCCACGGCCTGCCTCGTCGTCCCCGAGGACGACTGCGCCGTGGCCGTCGCCGTCGTGGAGCCCCCCGGACCAGGGCCGCGGTTCTCCTACGGTGTCGGGAGCCGCGACCCGCTCCAACGCGGCGCCGCGGGGCTCGCGTTGATGATGGGCGGGGCGCGGCCCGAGTCGATTCCGCGGGCCGTCGCGGCGCGTGTCGCTCGGGCCGTCGAGGCGGGGTACGTCTCCAGTCACGACGAGGTCGTCGCCGGTACGTACGCCGTCGCCGCGCCCATCCCCGTGCCGGCAGGGGAGCGGCCGACGGCCGTCAACGTCATCACCCACCGCCAGGAGCTCGCCGACGGTGCGGTGCCCCACCTCGTCGAGGCCGTCCGGCGCATCGGCGAACTCCTGCGCCTGCCGGGGAGCTGAACCCCGGCGGGGACGTTCACCCCTCGCACGTCGGCAGCCGTACCGCTGCGGTGGCAACTCCTCTAGTCTGCCGGGGAGTTGCCCCCCACCTGCGAGGTCAGACCCGTGACGTCCGAATCCCACAGACCAAGGCACCTCACCCTGGGGCGCGGCCTTCTCGCGCTGGCCCTGGCGGTGCTCACCGGCTTCCTCGCCGCGCCCGCGGGCGCGGCCCCGCCTGAGGCGGCGGAGTCGCTCGCCGATACGACGGCGGTGGGCGTGCACAACGCCTACGAACAGGACAAGTACCCCTACTTCACCGACGCGTTGGAGTCCGGGGCCTCCGTGCTGGAGCTCGACGTGTGGACCAACGCGCTCGGGAAGGGCTGGCGCGTCTCGCACAGCAATCCGCTCGGCAACGCCAACAACTGCGCGGGCGGGGAGAGTTCGGGGACGCGCAACCGCGACCTCGCCGGCTGCGTCGCGGACATGGCCGCCTGGCACGCGGCCCACCCCGACCACCCGCCCGTCCTCGTCAAGGTCGAGATGAAGGACGGCTTCTACGCCAAGGCCGGCCGCGGCCCCGCCGAACTCGACGCCCTGCTCGAGGACGGCCTCGGCGACGCCGTCCTCTCACCGGGCGACGTCGCCGACGGGCACGAGGACCTCGACACCGCCGTCCGCGCCGGTGCCTGGCCCCAACGCGCCGACTCGGCAGGGAAGTTCCTCTTCGAGTTGATCCCCGGAACCGTCGAGGAGAGCAACCCCGCCGACGACCTGTGGACCGACGAGGAGTACGCCGCACACCTCCGCGACCTCGCAGCAGCCGGCGACCTCGACTCGGCTGCCGCCTTCCCCGCCGTGCACGGCGCCGAGGCCGGCGACCCGAGGGCGGCACGCTACGCGGCCGACCTGCGCGGCTGGTTCGTCGTCTTCGACGGCGACGCCTCCGCCTACGCGGACGGGACGATCGACACCGCCTGGTACCGCGAGAACGGATACCTCCTCGTTATGACCGACGCACACCTCGTCGCACCGGAGATCGACGCCGTCTCCCCCGAGCCTCGGGAAGCGCTCGACCGCGTCGCCGAACTCGCCTCGCACCACGCCAGTTTCGTCACCTCGGACTGGTATCCGCTCCCCGACGTGCTCTCCACGGTGGTGCCTCGCGGCTAGCGTCCGGGGCGGGCGGGTGAGGGGGCTCGGTCGGCTCCGCGTCCAAGTCCGGCTCAGGGACAGGGCAGGCGGCGCACGGCACCGGCCCCGAGGCCGCACGGCCAAGTCATTGAAAACGCAACTACCCTCTTGTGCCGGGCGAGTTGACTGCGTGAGACTCAGGACGGCTCCCGGTCCGCGAGCACGCCCGGGAGGCCCTTTCTCTCTGCTCTGTGCGCGCTCACATCAGGAGGTACGCATGGCAAGAAGGCGCCGTGTAACCGGATTACTCTTCGGCCTGCTCTCGACTCTCACTCTGACACTGCTCGGTACCGCCCCGGCCTCCGCCTCGACGGCGACATGGACACTGGAGGCCGAGAACCAGCGGATATGCGTCAGGGCGACGCACGGGTGGCCCAACACCTACGCCTACGCCCCGGTGAGCGGCCGCTGGTCGACCGAGATCAAGACCGGCGTACGGAACCTGCCTCCCGGCTCGTCCAGCACGGGCGGCATGACCCTCCAGCCCGGTGAGAACCACCGCCGTCCCGACGGCGGCCTCGTCCTCAACGCCACCGTCTCGCTGTCGCTCGCGCCTGCTCCGGTCGGCGAGTACACCGCCGAGATCTGGGCCACCGACGGAACCGAGACGCAGACCGACGAGTTGCTGCTCTCGTACCGCGACAAGTGCTGAGCCCTCCGCAACGCACCTGAGCCACGGCGCCGGACGAGGGCGCCCGCCCTCGTCCGGCGCCGCCGCTCGACGATCCCGAGCCCCTCGACGAACCCGGGTCGAGCAGCACGACAGCGGCCGCGCCTGATCCACGGATCAGGTGCCCGTCCGAGAGCCTGTGCACGTCGCGCGCGTGCGGCAATGTGCCGAAGTCGACGTAGCACGCCGCCCGTCGCCGACCCCGACGCCTGCGGACCCGCGGTCTTCGAAGGCGGCTCGGGGCTCGAAGCCCCTCATGGCGCACGCCGGCCCGCACTGCCGTCCGCCCCGCCCGGTTCCGCCGGAGACCACCCCGCCTGTCCCTGGACGGCAGTCCAACGTGTAACGTACACGCGTACTATTCGTCCGCTAGATCCCGTGCACCCCGTGCACCACAGCCAGATCCCCAGTCACATTCCCAGTCAGATCCCCAGGCCGCGTCCCCGGACGACGCCGAGGGAGAGAGCCACCACGCCCGCTCGCGACACCGCTGCGGAACGCAGCGCACACCTCAGCCGCAGAGCCCGCGCGCGTGACCGCCGTCGCGCCCCGGCCGACGGAGAACCCCCGCGCTCCGCCGACGCGCTCCCCCGAGGTGAGAACCGTGAGCCAGCGCACCGACGCCTACGACCCGACAGCCTTCCGCGAGGTGTTCGAGCGGAACTTCACCTACCTCGCCGGCTTCACCCGCAACACCCACCGCTACGCCACCAGTCCCGCCCTGAGCGATCCGGCGACCGGGAGGAGTTGGACCTACGCCGAACTCGGCGCCGACGTCGACCGGCTCGCCGCCGGGCTCGCCGCACACGGCGTGCGCCCCGGCGACCTCGTCGTGCATCAGCTCCTCAACGGCCCCGAGTTCGCACTCCTCTACCTCGCCACCCAGCGGCTCGGCGCGATCGGCTCCCCGGTCAACTTCCGCCTGGCGCCCGGCGAGACGGCCCACGTGCTGAGCACGGGCCGGCCCGCCGCGTACGTCTACGACGCCACCCTCGCAGGCGAGGCGGCGCAGGCGCTCCACCTCTCCGGGCACGCCCCGCCGCTCGTCGTCCAGGTCGACGCGCCGGGGGCACCGGGCCCCGAACCGGCCCCGGGCGCCGTCCCGTTCGCCGAGGTGCACGCGGCAGGCGCCGGGCGTCAGGCGCCGCCGCGGCCGGAGACCGGCCTCTACGGCGAGACGACCCGTCTCTACACGTCGGGCACCACGGGACTCCCCAAGGGAGTTCCGCTCAACAACGCCACCGAGGTGCTCTCTGCGCACGACGTGATCATGCACTTCCCGCTCACCCCCGAGGACCGCACGCTCAACATGAGCCCGTGGTTCCACCGCGGCGGCCTCTACTCCGGCGGCCCCAACCCCGTCTTCTACGTCGGCGCCGAGGCCGTCCCGCTCCGCCACTTCGACGCGGAGCGCGTCCTCGACCTCGTCGAGGAGCGCGGCCTCACCTTCCTCATCGGGGCGCCGACCAACCTGGAGCGCCTTGCCGACGCGCAGGAGGCGCGCCCGCGCGACCTCTCCACGCTGCGCGGCATCGTCACCATGGGCGCCCCGCTGGAGCGGCAGGCGTGCCTCCGCTACCAACGCGTCCTCACCGAACGGATCTTCAACGGGTACGGCACGACAGAGGCGTTCTGGAACACCTTCCTCCGCCCCTCGGACCTCCCCGACCACGCCGGCACCGCCGGACGCGCCTGCACCGACGACGACGTCGCCGTGGTCCGGGTCTACGAGGACAGGCGCGCCGCGCCCGACGACCTCGCGGCGAAGGACGGCACCGAGATCGGCGAAGTGATCGTCCGCTCCCCCAAGTCGGCCTACTCCTACGCGGGACTCCCCGAGGAGGCGGCCGAGAACTTCCGCGACGGCTGGCTCTACATCGGGGACCTCGCCACCTGGGACGAACACGAGTACGTCACTCTCGTCGGCCGCCGGGACGACATGATCCTCAGCGGTGGCGAGAACGTCCACCCGGTGCAGGTCGAGGAAGTGCTCAACGAGCACCCCGGCATCACCGACTCCGTCGTGGTCGGTGTCCCCGACCCGGAGTGGGGGCAGTTGGTGACGGCGTACGTGGTCCGCTCCGACGCCTCTCTCACCGCCTCGGAGTGCGACAAGCACTGCCGCAGCCACCCGATGCTCGCCCCCTACAAGCGGCCGCGCGCCTACCGCTTCGTCGAGGAGCTGCCCGTCACGGCGACGGGCAAGAAGATCCACTACCGGATGCGGGAGCTCGCCGCACGGGAGGCGACCGAGGGCACTACCGAACGAGTGCGGTGAACCCACCCGGGGTCGGCGGCCGTGCACGCCGTGCGGTGTACACGGCCGCCAAGTACGGATGCCAGTCGCCGAAACCTCGTGGGAGGCCGCACTCTGGGCAGTCGCGGGGCGGCGTCGAACGAACCAGCTTTCGGAAACGACCGGTTGGTGCGCGGCGAGTCGCTCCACCCGGACGAGCGCTGTCCGACTCGCCCTGACCGGCTGCCGGTCGGGCCGCCGAGAGGTCTCGTCTGCAAGTGACCGACTGCACGAAAGAAGCCTCGGGCTCCGGCGTCTGCCTACCGGGCCGTGTCCGCTTGTCATTGGCCGCCGCGATCCGGATTCCCCGAAGAGGCGTCGAAGTCTGCGGTGAAGACTCTCGTGGTTTGCGAAAGTCGCAGCCGACATGGTTGATTGGCAGTGCTCGAACAACTTTCGCATGTGTACCACTATTTGAGACCGCCGAGGGCCTTCGGCCGCTCAGCAGCGGCGGCGGCTACGCACACGCATCAGCGCGTTGTCCGTGTAACCGCAAGACAGGAAAAGGATGTGCCAACTTGAGACGCGGCGCATACAGGGTGAGAGCCGGCGCCTCAGCCATACGGCACCAAGTGCACGCTTTCATGCCTGAATTGCAGGACTCGAACCGGTACCCGGCCATCTGTCCGTCACCTGTGGATCGACAGGACTTCGTGCACCCGGCCTCCCTGGAATTTTGGCACCTCCGAGTGTTCACCGAATCTCCACAGAACACATACCGGCGTCACTGGAATCGCACATCTCCGTACGTGCTGATTCAGCGTCTCGAAGCGTGGACTGATCTCCCTTCTCCCCTACGGCAGTTCAAGGGTGGGCGGCGGTGGAACATGCACACCGATGCACCACGTACGAAGGCGGCAACCCTGCCGCGCACGTACTCACCGCTGCGGCAAAGAAGTTGAGAACGAGCATCACCCATCGGGGCACGGCCTTCGACACGCCGTCGGAAATCGCCACCCCGAATGCACCCCTCACTCAGTAGATGCGGAGTGGCTCCATGGCTACCAGAACCCTGTCCAAGCGCAAGATCATCGTCGCCGCCTCCGCCGGTGTCGTACTCGCCACCAGCGTCCCCGTCATCGCCATCGCCGGGTCCGAGACGCCTCCGCCGGAGATCGCCGCCAAGGGCGCCTCGCTGTTCGACGAGAACGGCGAGCAGGTCTTCGGCAAGAAGGTGAACGACGACCGGGCGATGGCCAGCACGGTGAAGATCATGCTCGCCTCCACGGTCCTCGACGACGAGAACGCCGACCTCGACCGGAAGGTGACCGTCAAGAAGGCGTACCGCGACTACACCCTCGAAAACGGGACAAGCACCGCGGACCTGCAGACCGGCGACGAGCTGACGGTCGACCAGTTGCTGTACGCCGCCCTGCTGCCCTCCGGCGCCGACGCGGCCTACGCTCTCGCCGACACCTTCGGTGAAGGGGCCACCCTGGAGCAGCGCACCCAGTCGTTCGTCGTGAAGATGAACGCCAGGGGCAAGGAAATCGGCCTGACGAAGACCAAGTTCGATTCCTTCGACGGCACCAGCAGCGATTCCACCACGCCCGCGGACCTGGCGAAGCTGGCCCAGCATGCCATGCAGAACGACACGTTCCGCAAGGTCGTCAAAACCAAGAACTACGAGACAGAGGCCCCGGCTGCCAACGGCCGCACTCGCTACTACGAGTGGGACAACACCAACCAGCTCCTCGGCTCGTACAAGGGCATCACCGGTATCAAGACCGGTACGACCACGGCGGCAGGCCCCTGCCTCGTCTTCGCGGCCACGCGTGACGGCAAGACCCTCACCGGCACGGTACTCAACAGCAAGGATCGCTACGAGGACGCGGCGAAGCTGCTCGACTACGGCTTCGACTCGGACGACGCGGACGACATGAAGATCCGCAAGCTCCCCTCCGACGCGCAGCGCGACTGACGCACACGACACACACAGCGGGCCCGGTCACCGAGTGACCGGGCCCGCCGTGCGATTGCCTCAACCCGTGAGCCGCCACCTCCAGGGTCAGCTCGCGCGGGTGCGGTTTCTCTTCACCGGGCACCCGCGCTGTTCTGCCGGCGGTGAACCTCAGCCCGGCCGTGTCCGACGAGCACTACCGTCCGGTCTCATGACGACGAGTACCACGCGCACGGTCGAGTACCCGGCCGACGGCCTGACGATGATCGGGCACCTTGCGCTTCCGGCAGGTACCGACCGCAGGCCCGCAGTGCTGCTCGGACCGGAGGGCACGGGGCTCAGCGATGTCGAGCGCCGCCGGGCCGACGCCCTGGCCGAACTGGGGTACGTCGCGCTGGCCTTCGACCTCCACGGCGGGCGCTATTTCGGCGACCCCGAGGAGATGCTGGCCCGTTGCCTGCCGCTGCTCGACGACCCCGACCGGATGCGGGACATCGGCCACGCGGCGCTCGAGGTGCTGCGCGCCGAACCGCGGACCGACCCCGACAGGATCGCCGCCGTCGGCTACGGCACCGGCGGCGCGATCGGGCTGGAACTCGGGCGCGACGGCGTCGACCTGCGCGCGATCGCGACCGTCAACGGACTGACCACGGGCCGGCCGGGCGAGGCGGCGCGCATCCCCTGCCCGGTGTGGGCCGGGGTCGGTTCGGAAGACCCGATCATGGCGCCGGCGCAACGCGACGCGTTCACGGCCGAGATGCAGGCCGCGGGCGTCGACTGGCGCTTCGTGGTCTACGGCGGCGCCTTGCACGCCTTCCACCACCCGCCGGTCGACCACCCCGCACCCCCCGGCGTCGGATACCACCCACGGCATGCGCGGCGAGCCTGGCACGACGTCGTCGAACTGCTCGCCGAGTGCGTGCCCGTGACGGAGTGATCCGGTGACTCCACACCCGGGCACCCACTGACCAGCGCTTGCCGGTCAGCGCGGCAGGTTTCCGGCGATGCGGTCGGCGGTGTCCGCTCGGGCCCGGGACGAGGAAACACCGGGCCCGAGCGGGGTCTCAATCGCGGGGTGTGCGGCGGTAGGTGGGGACGCGTTCGAGGGGCCTGAGGAGCTGGAGGCGGCCGTTGTCGAGGTGGAGGACGCGGCCTCGGCCTGAGCTGCCGGGGGAGTAGAGGTCGACGACGGTGGTCCAGCGTCCGCCGTGCAGGACGCGGTCGCCGCGGCGGAGGTCGAACGGGCCGGAGCCGCCGGGGAGTTCGTACCAGCCGGTGCGGATCATGGTGGGTTCCTAGAGGTAGATCTTGGCGTGGCAGTCGGCGCAGCGTTTGCCGTCGGGGGTGAGGGCGCGGTGTCGGCAGGGCTGCTCTTGGGGTTTCGGTGCGGGCTGCGGTGGCGATTGGCGTTCGTCGAGCACGTCATGCTCCCGAGTGAGTGAGCCAGGCGGCGTAGAGGACGAAGCCGATACCGGCGGTGAGCGAGAAGAGGGGGAGCTGATTTGCCCAGGCTCCGAGTTGGCGCCGGGCGACGTACGCGGGGCGGGTCACAGCCAGCCTCGGAGGATCGCACGGTATGGCCGGGTGACGTGCTCGCGGTGCCGCATCAGCGTCGTCGCTGGGAGAGCCGTCTCGGAACAGGTGGCGCACGGCACGGCGAACGAGCGCGGCTCGGCATCGGGTTCCTCGCCTCGGGCGATATCGCATTCGGCAAAGCGGCAGGTGACACTGGGTTGATTGATGAGACAGCCCCCGACGGGCTCGTGCTCGGACCCTTGCGAACTCGGTTTGCCTCGTGTCCAACCGCCGTAAGGTGGAGGGAAATTCATGGATTCGACGCTCCTACGAAGCGTTGGGGGCGGCCTCCTCGGTTCCGTCGCTGCCGGCCCGGGAGTTTGATTACTCCATGTTCTTCCGCTACCACAGACAGCACACCGACATGGTGAGACGTCTTCAGACATCCACCTGCCGCCAGATGTCGTCAGGTGCCATGCTTGCCGGATGGTGAATGAACGCCTGCGCCGAGCCATGCATCGTGCCGGACTTGATCTCAGCACCCTCGCCGCTGCCGCTGAGGTGTCGACGAAGAGCGTCGAGCGATGGATCGGCGGCGGATCAATTCCCTACCCGCGCACCCGTTACCGCGTCGCAGCCGTCCTCCAGGAAGAGGAGTCGTATCTGTGGCCGGAGAGCACCAACACGGCATCGCTCGTCGGAGCCGAACTTGTCGCCACCTACCCCCGGCGCAGCGACGTGCCCCGCCACCTGTGGACTGAGCTGTTGCGCAACTCAAGCCGCGACATCGACCTGCTCGCCTTCGCCGGACTGTTCCTCACCGAGGAACACCCCGACTGGCTGCCCACGTTGGCGCAGAAGGCGAGGAACGGCGCCCGTGTCAGGCTTCTCCTCGGTGACCAGGAAGGCACACAACTCGCCGCTCGAGACGGCGAATACCGCTTCGGAGGCGGCGTGGCGGGCCGTGTCTCGGCAGTACTCTCCTACTATCGGGAGCGGATGCCCCGTCAAGTCGATGTCCGGCTGCACGACACCCCGCTGTACAACAGCATCTACCGGTTCGACGACGAGATGCTCGTGAATGTACATGCCTACGGCGTGCTGGCCGCCTACACACCTACATTGCATCTGCGTCGCATCAACGGCGCCTACTTCAACACCTACGTCGAGTCCTACGAGCGGGTATGGGCCGCGGCCCGATCCGCCACCACAGCACCGGAGGCGTAGTGAGCAAAAGCACCCGCAGGGTCGACCACTGGCAAGATCCCGACGCCCCGCGTCCCACGAGCCGCAAGACCTCAGCGAGTGTCTTCGTGCGCGACGAGGCCGGGCGGCTGCTTCTGCTCAAACGTGTGGACAACGACCTGTGGACCATCCCGACCGGAGGGGTGAAGAAGGGGGAGACGGTCGGAGAGGCCGGGGCTCGGGAGTGCAAGGAAGAGACCGGGCTGGAGGTCGAGATCACCGGCCTCGTGGGCGTGTTCTCCAGTCCGGACCACGTGATCGTCTACTTGCACGGTGACCGCGTCGACGAAGTCCGGCAGCCGATCAACATCTGCCTGCGCGCCCGGGTGACCGGCGGGAACATCGAACCGCAACCCGACGAGGCCGCAGAAGTGCGCTGGGTGGAACCGTCTCGACTCGGCGAACACCCCATGCATCCCGCGCTGATGGAACGCGTCCGTCACGGGCTGACCTCCCAGGAGCCGTTTGTCAGCTAGCGACACCCTCGCCTCTCGCCACCCTGCCCACCGCGCAGGGCCGCCGACCGACGCACCCCCTCAACACCCCCTGCACAACGTCCAGTTGCTCACCCCCACCAAAGAAAGCACCCCCCACACCACCGACACCCCGACCGCCTTCCCCCGCGCCCCCCGCGGCAGGGTGCACCCGAGGAGCGCCGCGTCGCCGAAGTCGGCGGCGAGGCGCAGGAAGGCGGCGGTGCGCAGGGCGGGGCCCTCGGGGGCGCAGAGCAGCGCTGCGCCGCTCGCCGCGTCCCGCAGGCCGACGGGGCGCAGTGCGGTGCGGGTGTGGGCCTGCGTCCGGCCTGCGGCGTCGACGAGCCGTGAGGGGGTTGCGAGCAGCCCGGGCCACAGGGTGACGGCGGTGCCGTAGGCGGCTGTGGCCGCGCCGACCGTGCGTAGCAGGCGTACGTGCATGCGGGCCTCCGTGTCTCGTCAGGCGGGGAACTCCAGCAGCAGCACCGGGTCGCTCGTCGGCTGCGGGGAGCCTCCGTCCGGCTCGACGGTGATCCCCATGCCCGAAGCCCCGTCGGCGCGGCCGTCGAGCAGGACGGCGCCGGTGCCCGGTTCTGCGAATCCGGCCGGCCGCATCGTGTCGCCGTCGGCGAACCAGAGTTGGTAGACCTTGCCGTCCGGTGGTTCGGCCATCCCGGAGGCGAGGAGGGCCGCCCGGTCGCGGTCCTGCGACACCACAGCGGTGGCGGAACCGCCTCCCGGGAGTGCACCTCCGCTGACCGTCCGCGCGTCCGGCGAGGCGAGCAACTCCGCGAGCTGCGTGGCCTGTTGGCGGGCCTGCTGCGCGTGCCGGCGGGCCTCGTCCGCCTGCTGGTGCTGCCAGACGGCCGTACCGCCGAGCGCCGCGGCGACGGCGAGGCATGCGGCGAGCGCGTACGTGCGCCACTTCGCGGCGCGGCCCGGGCGCCGCTCGTCGGCCCGGTGGCTGCTCCCCGACGGCGGGGGCTCCTGGCGGACCTCTCCGATCCGGCGCAGTACACGGTCGCGCAACGCGGGCGGAGGGGTCTCGGCGACGCCGAGCCCGAGGCGCGCGGCGGTCGCGCGGAGCTCGGCGGACTCGGCGGTGCAGGCCGTGCACTCGGTGAGGTGCGCCTCGAAGCGGTGCCGCTCGTCTTCGGGGAGCGCGTCGACGGCGAACGCGCCCGTCAGCGTGTGGAGTTCGGCGGTGTTCACGCGCTCACCCCCAGGCAGTCGCGGAGCCGGATGAGGCCGTCGCGCAGTCGGGTCTTGACGGTGCCGAGCGGCTGCGTCAGGAGCTCGGCCACTTCACGGTAGGTGAGTCCGCGGTAGTACGCGAGCGTCACCGACTGGCGCTGGAGCTCGGTGAGCGACCCGAGGCAGCGCCGCACCTGCTCGCGTTCGAGCCGCGCCTCGACCTGCTCCACCACCTCGTCGTAAGCGGGCGTCCGGTCGAGCTGCGCGGCGCGCGCGTCCCGGTCGCTCGCGGCCTGCGAAGAGCGCACCCGGTCGACGGCGCGGCGGTGCGCGAGCGTCATCACCCAGCTCGTCGCGCCGCCCCGCGCCGGGTCGAAGTGCGCGGCGAGGCGCCAGACTTCGACGAGCACCTCCTGCGCGACCTCCTCCGACTGGGCGGGGTCGCGCAGCACCGAGCGGACGAGGCCGAGGACGGGCCCCGCGACCGTGTCGTACACGGAGGCGAAGGCGTCCTGGTCGCCCTGGGCCACCCGCGCGAGCATCTCCTCCAGCGAGGGCGCGCCGGTCGCGCCTCCCTCGATGCGGACGGGTTCCCTCACGCGGCGGCCCTCCTTCGGCGGTGGTCGCCCCGCTCGGGGGTTTCCGGGTCTCCGGCGTCGTCCATCGGCCCTCCTGTGGCGGCATCCCATACTCCTTCGTCGCCGTGCGGTCAGCGGATTGGTGGCGATGCGCCGTACGTGTGCGCGCGGTCGCGGACCCCCGGGCCGGGGCGGAGGATGTCCGTCGTGGGGTCGCGAGCGGGAGGCAGTGATGGTGTGGAGCGAGGAGCAGGTGCGCGAGTTCGCCGAGCGCAGCGAATTCGAGGTGGTAGCGCCGGGGGACGACGGCGCGGAGCGGGCGCCGGTGACCGTGTGGGCCGTGGTCGCCGACGGCGTCCCCTACCTCCGGTCGTTCCGCGGCGCCCAGGGCCGCTGGTACCGGCGGATGCGGCGCAACCCCGACGGCGCGGTGCAGGTGGGCGGCGCGCGGCTGCCCGTGCACTGCGAGCCGGTAGCGGACGAGGACGTGCGGCGTGCGGTCGACGACGCCTACCGGCGCAAGTACGGGAGCTCCCCTTACGTCGACGACATGCTCTCCGCGGACTCGGCGCGGACGACCCTCCGCCTCGAACCCCGCTGACCCGCGGGCCGTCGGGCGGGGTGCCCGCCGCGGCACCGGGGGCGCGGTGCCGCGGCGGGCCGGGTGTCAGCCGCGCGGGGCTCCTGCACCCGCCCTTCTGGCCGGCTCCTCTGCTTCGTCCTCCTCGGCGGCGTGCCGTGCGGCCGCGGTGTTGTGCTGCTCCTCCCAGGTGGAGAGGGCGAGGCCGCACGCGTGGTCGACGTGGCGGAGTCCGCCGAGGTCCAGCGCTACGCGGCGGTCGGCGGGCAGCGACTCCAGGGAGTCCTGGAGCTTCGGCAGGCGCAGGAAGGTCGCGTTGCCGGAAACCCGTACGTGGAGGGGGTGTTGGGGGCCCTGGTCGTCGACGTCGACGTGGACGTGGGAGGTCTCCCAGGCGGTCTTCACGACGGCGAGGAGCAGGCCGATCAGGACGCCCTGGAACATGTCGATGAGCACGATCGAGACGGCCGTCACCGTCAGTACCACGGCCTCGGCCCGGTGCTCCCGCCAGAGCGGGCCGAACTGCCTCACCGGGATCAGCTTGCACCCCGCATGGACGAGCACCCCGGCGAGGGCGGCGAGCGGGATGACGCCGAGCGCGGCCGGCAGGGCTGCGGCGAAGACGAGCAGCCACACGCCGTGGAGGACGCGGGACGCCTTGGTCCTGGCGCCGGCCGCGACGT
This sequence comes from Streptomyces sulphureus DSM 40104, assembly GCF_000381025.1. Lineage (GTDB taxonomy): Bacteria > Actinomycetota > Actinomycetes > Streptomycetales > Streptomycetaceae > Streptomyces > Streptomyces sulphureus. The sequence continues at coordinate 84,687 of NZ_KB905827.1, read as the reverse complement.
TGGCCGAGCTGCGGACGATCACCGCCGTCATCGGCAGCGCGCCGAGCACACCGCAGACGGTGTTCCCCGCTCCCTGGGCCATCAGCTCCTTGTCGTACTCGGTCTTCGGCCCGTCGTGGAGCCGGTCGACCGCCGCCGCGCTGAAGAGGGACTCGGCCGAGGCGATCAGCGTGAAGGCGAGCACCGTCCCGATCATGCCGACGCCCGCGAGCTGCCCGAACTCACCGAGTCCCGGGGGCTGTACGGCTTCGATGAGGCCGTGTACCTCGACCCGCTCGATCGGAAGCCCGGCGAGGGCGGTGACGAGCGTCGCCAGCGCCACGGCGGCGAGCGGCGCGGGCACCGCGCGGGCCCCCGCCTTCCACTTCGGCCAGAGCACCAGCACCGCGATGGTCGAGGCACCGACGGCGAGCGCGGTGAGCGCCTTCGGCGAACCGGCGGCGTCGGCGACGAGCCCGGGCAGCCCGGCGAGCTTCGCCACTCCCTCGCCGGGCGCCGGCTGGTCCGCGAGCGCGTAGACCTGCCCCGCCACCAGCACGAGGCCGATGCCCGCGAGCATGCCCTGCACGACGGAGACGGAGATGGCACGGAACCAGCGCCCGAACCCGAGGGCGCCGAGGGCGAGTTGAATGAGCCCGGCGGCGAGGACGAGCACACCGAGCGCGGGGAGCCCGTACGTCTGCACGGCCTCGTAGACGAGCACGGTCAGCCCGGCGGCGGGGCCGCTGACCTGAAGGGAGCTGCCCGGGAGAAGCCCGGTGACGAGCCCGCCCACGATGCCGGTGACGAGGCCGAGTTCGGCGGGGACGCCGGAGGCGACCGCCACGCCGACGCAGAGCGGCAGCGCGACGAGGAAGACCACGAGGGAGGCGGTGAAGTCCGCGCGGAGGGTGCCGGACGTGGGCAGGGAGCGCGCGGACCGCCGTGCGCGGTGGGGGAGGAGTTTCTTCGCTGGATGGGGCATAGGGGTTCCTCTGTGAAAGTGGAGGGTGCCGTACGCGGTACGGCACGGGAGGGCTCAGAGCGGGAGGAACGCCCCGTGCTCGGGCCGGTGTTCGAGGACGAGGCCGGTGTCGACGGCGTAGAACCAGCCGTGCAGCCGCAGTGCGCCCGCGTCGATGCGGCTGCGGATGCACGGGTAGGACGCGAGGCGGTCGAGCTGGGTGCGGATGTGGCGCTGGACGGCGCCGCTCACCTCGGGCTCGTCCTTCTCGGCCGCGCCGGGCGCGAGTTCGGCCGACGGCGCGAGCTGGCTGCGCAGCCAGCCGTCGACGGCCGGGACGGCGGCGAGGTCCTCGCCGCGGACGCGGGCGCCCACGGCGCCGCAGTGCGAGTGCCCGCAGACGACGATGTCGGGGACGCGGAGCACGCTCACGGCGTACTCGATCGTCGCCGCCTCGCCGCTGACCTCGGACGAAGTCCCGTACGGAGGAACGGCGTTGCCCGCCGTCCGCAGTTCGAAGAGCTGGCCGGGCTCGGCGCCTGTGATGAGGGAGGGGACGACGCGCGAGTCCGAGCAGGTGATGAAGAGCGCCTCGGGCGCCTGGCCGCCGGCGAGGCGGCCGAAGCGCTCGCGTTCGTCGTCGTGTGCGGTGATGCGGGTGTGGAGATCGCGGGCGTGGTGGATGAAGGACTGCATGGTTGCCTCCAGTCGCGCCACAGCGCGGTCCGGCGCGCCGGTGCCTGCGCAGGGGCGGTCAGATCGCTGGCTCTTGGGGTTCCGTGGGCACGCCGGGCACGCAGCCGTCCGGGCCGGGGTCCGCAAGCGCGATGGGGTCGCGGACCGTGGGCCGGTTGGTGCCGGGTGCGGGCGGTTCCGGAGGCGGCTGCGTACGCCGGTCGCGGGCCGGCTTCAGCGCGCCGCGCCTCCGGTGTGCCGCAGGCTCAGCAGCGGAACACCTGGTGGCGGATGGGGAGTTCGTCCGATCTCTCGGTGACGGGCACCACCGTGCGGCCTGTCTCGGCGACGGCGGGCCGGCCGCGCAGCTCGGCGCGGACCGCGCACGCGCACACCTGGAGCGACTGGAGCGACGCCGCCTGCACACCCGCGGAGTGACGCGTCCTGCGCTCCCCGGGCGGGGCCTTGGCGCTCTCGGCGAGCGTGCTCTCCACGCGCTCGGAGGTGATCTCCCCGCGTTCGGGGACCTGCTGTCCGGCCTGCGCGACGTCGGCCGCCGTGAGCACGGAGAGGACGAGGACGACAGCGGCGACCAGCGCCCTGACCGGGGTGCTGGTGCGCCGCAAGGGACCGCCTCCTCGTCCTCTCGTGGGGTTGGCGTTGCGTCGTCGGTGGGGCGAACGGCCGCCGTCGCTCGCGGGGTTGCGGCACGGGGCCGCGCGGCCGGTGAGACAGGGCAGCCCGGCGGAATCCGGCGCAGGGCACAAGTGCCCACGGACGGAGCCGCGTTGGACAGCGGTCTCCATTCTGACCGTTCGCCCACCGCCGTGTGCAAATTTCTCTGTGAACTCTGGGTGAACGCGGGCGCATGGGCGCACGAAGGCGGCGCCCTGCTCCCGCATGCGCATGACGTGCGCCCCTGCGCCCCGGCGGCGGTCCGCCGAGGCTTCCGCGCGCTGCGGAAGAGCCGGCACGTAACCCTTTGCTCGGGCGACCCCGGGGGCCGCCCGTGAACTCCCCTACGGCAGCCGCGGATTCACTCGGGCGGCTTCTCCCAGACCGACACATGCCCTTCGCTCTCGGAGGTGAACGGCGCCCGCGACCAGTCCGCCCACCGGTGCCGCAGCCGCATCCCCGCGAGCCGCGCCATCAGGTCGAGCTCCGCCGGCCAGACGTACCGGAAGGGGATCGCCCTGTGCCTCCCGCCGCCGTCCGCGCCCACCATGACGTGGTGCGAGGTCATCGCCTGCGTCGCCGTGTCGTAGACGTCGTAGGACCAGCCCTCCTCCGAGACGTGGAAGGGGACGACGCGCTGCCCCGGCGGCAGCAGCCGCAGCGCGGGGACGCCGACCTCGACGAGGAAGCAACCGCCGGGCGCGAGGTGCGCCGCCGCGTTCCGGAAGCAGGCGACTTGCGCGTCCTGCGTCGTGAGGTTGTTGACGGTGTTGAAGACGAGGTAGGCGAGGCCGAACCGCCCCGCTGCCCGCACCGTGGCGAAGTCCCCGATCGTGACGCCGACGTCCGCACCGCCCGGCTTGGCGCGCAGCCGTTCGGCCATCGCGCGGGAGAGGTCGATCCCGTGCACCGGTACTCCCCGCGCGGCGAGGGGCAGCGCAAGGCGTCCCGTGCCGACGCCGAACTCCACGGCCCGGCTCTCGCCCGCGAGCTCCGCGAGCACCTCGACCGCGGGCTCGACCGCGGCGGGCGCCGACATCACCGCCGTCTCCTCGTCGTACCTCGCCGCCACGTCCGCGGGAAAGAAACCGTCGTCGTCCATCGCCGGAACGTACTGCTCGCCGGGCGCGCCGCGCGCGGCGTTTTTCGGCGGGTTCGACTCCACGCAGGTGGCAGCGCGGCGTGCACCGCGGGTGGTGGAGCGCTGCGGGGAAGGGGCACTGCGTGGGTGACGCGAGGGAAGCGGTGCGGCGCGGGTGGCGCCAGATCTCCGCGAAGAGTCGGAACCAGGTCGTCGTGCAGACGGCGCGGGCGACCGCGGCGGCGACGCTCGCCTACGCCGTCGCGGCCAAGTTGAGCCCGGAGACGGCGCCGATCACGGCACCGCTCACCGCGCTGCTCGTGGTGCAGGTGACGCTCTTCGCCACCCTGAAGCTCGGGTTCCGGCGCGTCAACGCGGTCGTCATCGGGGTGATGATCGCGATCGGCTTCAGCTCCCTCGTCGGGCTCCACTGGTGGAGTCTGGGCCTGGTGGTCTTCGCGGCGCTCGTCGCGGGGCGGCTGCTGCGCGTCAACGAGTTCGTCAACGAAGTGGCGATCAGCGCGATGCTCATCCTCGGTGTCGCAGGATCGACGAGCGGCGCCTGGGTGCGGGTGCTCGACACCCTCATCGGTGCGGCGGTCGGCATCCTCTTCAACCTCTTCCTCGCGCCACCGGTCTGGGTGAAGAGCGCCAGCGACTCGATGGAGGAGCTCGCCCGGCGCATGCGGCGGCTGATGATGGAGACGGCGGAGGCGCTCGGCACCCCGACGCCCGTGGCACGCACGTCGGCCCGGTTGGACGAGGCGCGCCGGATCGACCAGGAGATCGGCCAGGTCGACTCCTCGCTGCGGCAGGCCGAGGACAGCCTCCGGTTCAACCCGCGCGTGCGGGAGGCCCAGCTCTCCCGTGCGGTGCTGCGCACCGGGCTCGACACGTTGGAGATCTGCGCGGTGATCGTCCGGGTCCTCGCGCGCTCGCTCACCGATCTGGCGCAGGAGCGCGAGGAGGAGGAGCCGCTGATCCCCGAGGGGATCGCGCCGGACCTGGAGGGGATGCTGTCGCACGTCGGCGGCGCGATGGTGAGCTTCTCCGTGCTGGTCACCGCGCAGACGAGCGCCAACGCGGAGGAGGCGGAGGACCGGCTGTCCTCCGAGCTCGGCGCCGCCCGCGACACCCGCGAGAAGGTGGCCCAGCTTCTGCTGACGAAGGTGCGCGAGGACCCGGAGCAGTGGCAGCACTTCGGCGTGCTGCTCGCGCAGATCGACCGCGTCCTCGACGAGCTCCAGCCGGAGAACCGCAGCCAGCGCCTCCTCGACGAGCTCGACCGCAGCTCGCGCGAGCAGCGCAGCAGGAGCGAACGCCTCGCCGCCCTGCGCGAGCGGCTCGGCCGCCTGCGCCCGCGGCGCGGCCCCCGCGCGGCGTGAGCGCCCCGGCGGGTGGCTGTCGCTCCGCGCCGGGGAGTCCCGGCGCGAGGGTGCGTTTTCGTCGGCGCCTCGACGCCCAGCCCCTGCCGGGCCGCGGCACCGAGTGCGCCGCCGTCCCCCGCGGTCGTCGAGCTACCGCCGCCTCCGGCACGGTGTGCCGCGTGCTCCCCGCACGATGCCGAGCCGTTGCGGAAGGGGAGCAGGAGCGCGCGGAGGCGTGGGAGCGCGTCTCGGCGAGGGGCTGCCCCAGACGTGTTTTGCGCACAGTTGCATAATCGTCGGGTGCGGCCGCAGGGAGCGGGCCGCGCCCGGCGAGGAGGCCCGAATGACCGCGTACCCGCACCTGTTGAACCCGCTCGACCTCGGGCACCTCACCCTGCCCAACCGCGTCGTCATGGGCTCGATGCACGTCGGCCTGGAGGAGGCACCCGACGGCTTCGCGCGGATGGCCGCCTTCTACGCGGAGCGGGCGCGCGGCGGTGTCGGGCTCATCGTGACGGGGGGCATCGCACCGAACGAGGCCGGACGCACCTACGACGGCGGCGCGATGCTCACGACGCCCGAGGCGGCGGTCGAGCACCGCACGGTCACCGAGGCCGTCCACGCGGCCGGGGGCCGCATCGCGCTCCAGATCCTCCACACCGGGCGCTACGCCTTCCACGAGGACCTCGTGGCGCCGAGCCCCCTCAAGGCGCCGATCAGCCCCTTCACCCCGCGCGAGCTCAGCGGCGACGAAGTCGAGCGCACCGTCGAGGAGTTCGCGCGCTGCGCCGAGCTGGCGCAGCTCGCCGGGTACGACGGCGTCGAGATCATGGGCTCCGAGGGATACCTGATCAACCAGTTCGTCGCCGCACCGACCAACCGGCGCACCGACCGCTGGGGCGGCTCCTACGAGAACCGGATGCGCTTCCCCGTGGAGATCGTGCGGCGCGTACGGGAGCGCGTCGGCGAGGAGTTCGTACTCGTCTACCGGCTCTCCATGCTCGACCTGGTGCCGGGCGGCTCGACGATCGAGGAGGTCGTCGAGCTGGCGCAGGCCGTCGAGGAGGCGGGCGCGACGCTCATCAACACCGGCATCGGGTGGCACGAGGCACGCGTGCCGACGATCGTCACCTCGGTGCCGCGCGGCGCCTACGCCTGGGTGACCGAGCGCGTCATGGGCGCCGTCTCCGTGCCGCTCGTGACGAGCAACCGCATCAACACTCCGGAGACGGCAGAGGAGTTGCTCGCCTCGGGCAAGGCCGACCTCGTCTCGATGGCCCGGCCGATGCTCGCCGACCCGGAGTTCGTCGCCAAGGCCGAGGCCGGACGCCCCGAGGCGATCAACACCTGCATCGGCTGCAACCAGGCGTGCCTCGACCACACCTTCGCGCTGCGGACGAGCACCTGCCTCGTCAACCCGCGCGCCTGCCACGAGACGGAGCTGGTCCTCGCACCCACCAGGCTGCGCAAGCGGATAGGCGTCGTCGGCGCCGGGCCCGCCGGGCTCGCCTGCGCCGTCTCCGCGGCCGAGCGCGGGCACCAGGTCACGCTCTACGAGGCGGGCGAGGCGATCGGCGGCCAGCTCGACATCGCCCGACGCGTCCCCGGCAAGGAGGAGTTCGCCGAGACCCTCCGCTACTACCGCCACCGGCTCGACGAGTTGGACGTGCAGGTACGCCTCGGCACCCGCGCCACCGCCGAACTGCTCGCGGTCGAAGGGCACGACGAGATCGTCCTCGCCACCGGTGTGGCCCCCCGCCGCCCGGAGATCCCCGGCCTCGACCACCCGAGCGTCCTCGGCTACCTCGACGTCCTCAGGGACGCGGCGCCCGTCGGCGACCGGGTGGCGATCCTCGGCGCGGGCGGCATCGGCTTCGACGTCGCCGAGTACCTCACGGACCCCGGCGACAGCGCCGCCCTCGACCCTGCGGCCTTCTTCGCGCGCTGGGGCGTCGACGCCCGCCACCGCACACGCGGCGGCGTCGTCGCACCCGTACACCCCGTGTCGCCGCGGCGAGTGCACCTGATCCAGCGCAAGACGAGCAAGGTCGGCGCCGGGCTCGGGAAGACGACGGGCTGGGTCCACCGCAACGAGCTGCGCCACCGCGGCGTCACCATGGTCGCGGGCGCCGCCTACCACCGGATCGACGACGAGGGGCTGCACCTGAGCGTCGACGGCGAGAAGCGGGTGCTCCCCGTCGACACGGTCGTGCTCTGCACGGGCCAGGAACCGCGGCGCGCGCTCTACGAGGAACTGCTCGCCGACGGAGGCGAGCCGCACCTCATCGGGGGCGCCGACGTCGCCGCCGAACTCGACGCCAAGCGTGCCGTGGACCAGGGGACCCGGCTCGCGGCCGCCCTTTAGGCGGTGCCGTCCCCTCCCCGTCTGCTGTGCGACGGGGAGGGAACGACACCCCCTAGGATCGCCGCATGTCACTGCCGCACGCCATCCTCACCGCACTCCTGGAGAAGCCGTCCTCGGGGCTGGAGTTGACGCGGCGGTTCGACAAGTCGATCGGCTTCTTCTGGTCCGCCACCCATCAGCAGATCTACCGTGAGCTGGCCCGCCTGGAGGACGCGGAACTGATCAGGGCCGTCCCGCAGCCGCCCAGCCGCGGGCAGCGCAAGGAGTACGAGGTGCTGCCGGACGGCCGCGCGGAGCTGCGCCGCTGGGTGGCCGCCGCCCAGGACCCCAGGCCCGTGCGCGACCCGCTGATGGTGCGCGTACGGGCGGCCTCCGTGGTGGGAACCGAGGGGCTCGCCGCCGAACTCCGCCGCCATCTCCGTATGCACAGCGCGCAGTTGGAGGAGTACCGGGCGATCGAGGAGCGCGACTTTCCCGCGGAAGGCGCTGCCGACGAGGACCCGCTCCTCCACGGTGTGCTGCGCGCGGGGATAGCGCAGGAGTCGTTCTGGGTGGGCTGGCTGGAGCAGATGCTCGACGAGCTGCCCGCCCCCGAGAAGGGCGGGTAGGAGCCGGGCGGCGTCAGACGACGAGGCCCCTGCGGTACGCGTAGACGACGGCCTGGACGCGGTCGCGGAGCTCCAGCTTGGTGAGGATGCGGGAGACGAACGTCTTCACCGTCTCCTGGCTGATCAGGAGGGACCCGGCGATCTCCCCGTTGGAGAGGCCGTCCGCGATGAGGCGGAGGACCTCCAACTCGCGTGGCGTGAGCGGGATGTCGCGCGATCCTTGCTCCGACGGGCGGATGCGCGCGGCGTACCTGCCGACGAGCTGGCGCGTCACCTCGGGGTCGAGCAGCGCCGCGCCCGTGGCCACCGTCCGGATGCCGTGGAGGAGTTGGGCCGGCGGCGCGTCCTTGAGGAGGAAGCCGCTGGCCCCCGCGCGCAGCGCCTCGTAGACGTACTCGTCGAGGTTGAACGTCGTCACCACGAGCACCTTGACGGGGTGCTGCACCCCGGCGCCCGCGAGCAGCCGGGTCGCCTGGATGCCGTCGAGCTCCGGCATCCGCACGTCCATCACGACGACGTCGGGGCCGAGCCGCCCGGCGAGATCGACCGCCGCCCGCCCGTCCCCGCACTCCCCCGCCACCTCCAGGTCGGGCTGGGCGTCGATGATCGTCACGAGGCCGGTTCGGACGAGGACCTGGTCGTCGCAGACGAGCACCCGCGTCGGCGCGGTCACGACGGGCCCCGCGCGGGTATCCGCGCCCGCACGACGAAGCGGTCGTCCTCCCCTTGTTCCGCGCTGAAGTCGCCGCCCAGGACGTCGACCCGCTCGCGGAGCCCGGCGAGGCCGCGCCCGCTCCCACCGGGCGAGGCGGCGGGCGACCCCGCGCCCTCCGTGCCGACCTCCACCGCGACCTCCCTTCCGCCGTGCCGCACCTGCACCCAAGTACGGCTGCCTCGGGCGTACTTGAGCGCGTTGGTGAGCGCCTCCTGCACAACCCGGTAGGCGACGACGTCGGCGCCGCCCGTCGACTCGGCGGGCGCCCCCTCCTCCGTGAACTCCACCGGCTGCCCGGCCTTGCGCGTCTGCTCCACGAGCGTACTCAGTCCGCCGGCCGCCGGTGTCCTCGCCTCAGCTTCGTGGCCGGGGTCGAGCAGGTCGAGCAGATGCCGCAGGTCGGTGACGGCCCGCCGGCCGGTGTCGGTGACGGCGGTGAGGGCCTGGTCGAGGCGGTCCGGTGCGGCGGTGAGGTATCGGGCCGCCTCGGCCTGCACGACCATCGCCGTCACGTGGTGGGTCACGACGTCGTGCAACTCCCGGGCGAGGCGGGCGCGTTCGGCGGCGCGGGTCTCCTCGGCGACGCGGAGACGACGTTCGGCCTCCGTCGCGCGGTAGGAGCGCAGCCACGCGCCCGCGGCCCAGACGAGGACGAGCAGCAGGTAGAACGTGACGAACTCGTGCGGCGGTTCGCCCGAACCGAGCTCCCACAGCGCAAAGACGAGCGGCACGTACGCCGCCGACAGGGCGAGCACGACGGCGCGGCGGTGCCACTCCAGGTAGGCCCCGGCGCCCAGCAGCGCGAACGGAAGCGCGGTGGCCGCGACGGTGTGGTAGCCGCGGAGTTGGTCGCACACGAAGCCCAACGACACCAGCGCGAGACACACGGCCGGCCACCGTCGGCAGAAGACGAGCGGGGCGCATTGCAGGACGACGACCACGAGCGTGAACACGTCGAAGTCACGCGTCGGTACGCCTCCCAGCTCCGTTCCGTGACTCTCGAAGCCCGGCAGGAACGACACGGCGAAGAGCGCGAGGCCGAGCAGGAGGCACACGGCCGGGACGCCGAAGCGGCGACAGGTCTGCCGGACGCGCCGAGTATCGATCACCGGGGGAGCGTAATGGAGGTCTCGGCGTCCGCGGCACGGCGGCGTCGCGGCACCAGGTGGCCGCGACGGTGGGCGAGCCAGAGGAACGCGAGGGTGACCAGGACGCCGAAGAGCACCGAGTACACGCTGCCCTCGGGGCCGAAGTCGCCTCCCGTAAGCAGTGCGGGGCCCGAGGTCGACGAGTCCAGCAGTCCCTGCGGGGTGTCGTTCCCCGAGACCTCGGTGCTGAACAGGGCGCCCGCGGCGAAGTTCCAGCCGAAGTGGACGCCGATCGGCACCCACAGGTTGCGGGTGGCCGCGTACGCGGCGGCGAGCATGCCGCCGGCCTCGACGGCGATGCAAAGGGCGCCCCACAGGCTGGCGTTGGGGTTGAGCAGGTGCGAGAGGCCGAAGAGGACGGCGGTGAGCAGCAGCGCGATCCACGTGCCCGCGCGCTCCTCGACGATCCGGAACAGGACGCCGCGGAACAGCACTTCCTCCGTCGCGGCGGCGGCCGCCATGAAGCCGACCAGACCCACAGCGCCCGTCACCGAGCCGATCCCCGCGACCTCGTAGTACCCGGCGGCCGCAAGGTTGGTCATGACGGCCCCGAACATCACGGTGCCGATCAGCGTCCCCCGGCCGAGCGCGGGCCAAGCCCCTGCCCGGTCCACCTCCGTGACGGTGCGGCGCTCGGTCTTCTGCACCACCCACCCGTAGACGAGCACCGAGACCACGGCCGTCAGGAGGCCCAGGGCGAGCGTGAGCCACCAGTTCCCCTCCACCGCCGCGACGCCCTGCCCACCGACGAAGGCGACCGCCACCACGGCCGCCAACTGCCACACCAGTCTCACCTGTACTCCTCCATCCGAGCCGCGGCAGGGGCGCCGCGTGCCACGGACGCTACGGATCAGCCGGTCGGGAATCGTCACCGTCCGGTGGACACTTGCGCGTAGCTCGCCCGGGGGACGGTGCCGGGCGTCCTCCAACAGTCCGACATCCAGGGACACTTCGCACGTTGCCGTACCCATCGCCTCCCGAAGGGGAATAGTGGGGACAGTCGAAAAGCGGCAAAGGGGAGCGTATGGAGACGTCGGCGAGAGTGTCCGAGCGGCATGCGGTGGTGATCGGCGGCAGCATCGCGGGGCTGCTCGCGGCCCGCGTGCTCGCGGACCACGCGGAGCGGGTGACGCTCGTGGAGCGGGACCGCCCGCTCGCGGCGGGCGAGCCGCGCGCCGGTGTCCCGCAGGACCGGCACCTCCATGTGCTGCTGGAGGGCGGCCAGTCGGCGCTCGAATCGCTTCTGCCCGGTGTGGCACGGGAGTTGGAGGAGCAGGGCTCGCCCCGGGTGGGCATCCCGCGCGACGTGCTGCAATGGCAGGGAGGCGGCTGGCTCCGGCGGAGCGCCAACACCTCCTCCTACTTCACCGGGCACCGTCCGCGCCTCGAACGGCTGGTGCGTACAAGGGTGTTGGCCGATCCCCGCATCGAACTCCTGGAGAGCACCGAGGCGGTGGGCCTGGAAGGGGACACCGCGCGGGTCCGCGGCGTCCTGCTGCGTCGGCGCGGCTCCTCCGCGCGGCGGGAGACGAGGGCGCTCGCTGCCGACCTCGTCGTCGACGCCTCGGGGCGCGGCTCGAAGGCCGCCGCGTGGATGGCCACGCTCGGCGCCGAGCCGCCGCACGAGGACGTGATCGACACCGGCCTCGCCTACGCGACGCGCATCTACCGCCACCGCTCGGCGGACGACGTCGCCGACTGCCTCGGCTACTACCTCGTCCCCGACGGCACCCAGCCGTACGGCGGTGTGATCATGCCGATCGAGGACGGGCGCCACCTGGTGACCTTCTCCGGGCTGCGGGACGACCAACCGCCCGTCGACGAGGACGAGTTCGAGAAGTACGCGCGCCGGCTGCCGCACCCGGTGCTCGCCGAGTGGCTCGCCGGGGCCGAGCCGCTCTCGCCGGTCTACGGCTTCCGCAACACCGCCAACGTCCGCCGCAGGTACGACCTTCCGGGACGGCGTCCGGCCGGGTTCCTCGCCGTCGGGGACGCGCTGTGCACCTTCAACCCGATCTACGGGCAGGGGATGTCCGTCGCCGCGTTCTGCGCCGTCGCCCTGCGCGACGCGCTCGCGCACCCGCGGCGCACGCCGTCGACGCGCCGCGTACAGCGGGCGCTCCTCGCCGCCTCCACGCAGGCGTGGACGATCTGCGCAGGTGCCGACAAGGCGATGCCGGGCGCGACGGGCAACGCGCTCGGCTCCACGGCGGCCGACCGCCTCGCCGGCTGGTACCTCCAGCGCGTCCAGGACCGCTCGAAGGCCGACCCCGTCGTCGGCGCTGCCTTCCGCGGCGTGCTCGCCCTCGACAAGCCCCTCACCGCGCTCTTCGCCCCCGCCGTCCTGCGGGCCGCACTCTTCGACCGGGTACGCGAGGGCCCTTCGGAGCCGCCGCTCGCGCCCGAGGACGCGGCACCGGTCGCCCCGTAGCGGGCCGAGCGGGGCAGCGGGGTACCGTCGCCGACGGCGGGCGGGCGTCCCGGTCGCCCGCGACGAGAGGTGAAGGAGGGTCCCGTGCCCGCACGACGGAGCGTCCAGGACCCGCGCGCGGCGAACGCGGGGTCGCCCGGCGGCGCGCCGGGGACGGCCTCGCTGCCCTGGGTCTGGGAGCGCCCCTGCGTGCTGCTCAAGCACGGCGAGGTCTTCCTCAGGGGCCGCAACCGCGCCCTCTTCGAGGAGCGGCTGCTCGCCAACCTCCGCACCGCGCTCGACCGGCTCGACGGTCGGACGTGGATCAGGAAGGGCCGCAGTGTCACCTTCGTCGGCGGAGAGGTGCCGGGTGACGTACTCCTCGCCGCGGTGCGGCGGGTCGTCGGCTTCGGCGTGGTGCAGCCCGCGCTGCGGATCGCCGGAGGGCAGGAGGAGATCGAGGCGGCCGCCGCCGAAGTGCTCGGTGTCCTGCGGGCCGAGCGCGGCCGGTTCAGCTTCGCGGTCCGCGCCAAGCGCAGGGACCGCGCCTTCCCGCTCACCTCGACGCAGCTCGCCGCCGCCGTCGGCGCGCGGGTGCAGGGGGAGTTGGGCCTCCCCGTCGACCTCTCCTCTCCCGACGTCGAGCTGCGCGTGGAGGTCGAGCGCGGGGAGAGCTACCTGAGCTGGCGCCGGTTGCGCGGGCTCGAGGGGCTGCCGGTCGGCACGAGCGGCCGCGCGCTCGCGCTCCTCTCCGGCGGGTACGACTCGCCCGTCGCCGCACACCGCGCCATGCGCCGCGGCCTCCGCTGCGACTTCGTCCACTTCACGGGCGCTCCCTACACCGACCCTTCCTCCGCGTACAAGGCGTACGCGCTCGCCCGCGAACTCAACGCCTACCAGCCGGCCGCCCGCCTCCACGCCGTCCCGATGGGCCGCGCGCAGAAGCAGTTGGCGATCGCCGGCGCGGGGCGCGTCCAAGTCGTCGCACAGCGCAGACTGATGGTGCGCGCCGCCTCCGCCCTCGCGCGCGACCTCGGCGCCGACGCACTGGTCACGGGAGACAGCCTCGGCCAGGTGGCGAGCCAGACGGTCGCCAACCTCGCCGCCGTCGACGAGGCCGCCACGCTCCCCGTGCTCCGCCCCCTGCTGGGCTGGGAGAAGCAGGAGATCATCAACGAGGCGACCGCGATCGGCACCGCACAGATCTCCGTCCTCCCCGACGAGGACTGCTGCAGCCTCCTCGCTCCGCCCCGGGTGACCACCAAGGCCCACGCCGGCGAGCTCCAACGGGTGGAGCGGCGGTTGGAGTTGGACGAGGTGGTCGAGGAGCTGCTCGCGGGGGCGCAGTGCCTCAGTCCGGGGGCGCCGGGTGCGCCGACGGTCGAGGGGGCTCGCTCGGGGCAGAGCACGGGGGTCACTTCCACGTCTCCGGCCGCTACGTCGTGATCAAGTGCTTCCCGCGCGGGAAGCACGGACCGACCCCAACTCCGCGCTCCACCGGCTCCGGAACACCCCCGCCCCTGCGGGAAGCACCCTCTTTTTCCTACTGCTTGCCCGCCTCCTCACGGTAGTTGCCCGAGCAGCGGCCGGTCCGGGCGGCAGACCTCGCACGGTTCGGTGTGCGGGTCGCGTGCCAGGCGGTGGGCTGTCGCCGTGGTGACGGGGGTGGCGGCCGGGTCGGCCTGCCAGCAGTCGCGGCGGTGCAGCCGGTGCGAGGGGAGGTGGTCGTGGTGCTGCCTGAGCCGTTGGAGGAGCCACTGTCGTCCGGCGACCGCGCCTTCGGTGGGGAGCGCGGTGTAGTCCTCGCCGGGGATCGGGGTGAGCGTCTCCGCGGGTGCCGTGAAGGCGGTCGGCTGCGCCGCCGCCCGGCTGCCCTCGCAGGTGTCGTGGCGCGCGGGCAGGATCGCCTCGCACTCGTACCACCAGCGGCCGTCGGGCGCACGGGTGCGGGCCGTCACCACGACGTCGAGCTCCTGGCTGTCGGGCAGTACGCACCGGGCCCACGGCCCCGCCCGCTCGTACCACTCGCTCTCCATGCCGCCATCGTAATTAGAACGCCTGAACGATAGACGAGGGGCTCCCGCGGCACCGCGCATCCGCGCCCCGGGGCCACTCCCCCACCGGTCAACCCCGCTGTCTGCGCGACCGATACGCCACGCCGCCATCCGACCTCCCGACGTCCGCCGTGGACGGGAACGTCCAGAACCTCGGCGACGGGCGACCACTCCGCGCGCGCGGAACGCGACGCCACGAACACCAGCGCAACGTCGGCCTGAAGGCGCGGACGGTCACCCCGGAGCAGGGTCAGCGCGCGCACTCCTCGTCGACGCGCCCACCGGTCGCCGCGGCCCCGGCCCGGGCCGCCGGACGGAGCGCGCGGGAGAGGAAGGAGGCGGCGAGGAGCATCGCGAGGATGACGAGCATCGTCAGCCGGAGCCCGACGTGGTCGGCGAGGAAGCCGAGCGAGGGCGGCCCGACGAGGAAGGCGAAGTACCCGGTGGTGGCGACGGCGCCGACGCGCGCCGCCTCCTCGCCGCCGCCGTCGCCCGCCGCCGAGATCGCGACGGGGAACCCGAGCGAGGTGCCGAGCCCCCAGAGCACCACGGCGGCCCCGGCGACGAGCGGGACCGGAGAGAAGACGACGAGCGCGAGCCCCACCGACGCCGTCAGCGCGCTGGCGCGGACCACGGCGACGCGTCCGAACCGCGCCAACAGCGGCCCGCCCGCGAACCGTCCGGCCGTCATGGCCGCGGCGAACGCCGTGAAGGTGAGGGACCCGGCCGTGGCGCTCACCCCGTGGCCGTCGACCATCAGCAGCGGGAGCCAGTCGTTGGCGCTGCCCTCGGCGAAGGCCATCGCGAGGACGACGAGCCCGATGAGGACGAGCCGGCCGTCCCGCCACACCTGGAGCTGCACCCGCAGGCCCTCGCCCTTGCGGCGCCCGGTGGCGGGCGCGCGTCCGGTACCGGCGGGGAGGTGGCGCACCGCCCAGAGGGAACCGCAGGCGACCACCAGGGCCACGGCGGTCAGGTGCAGACCGACGGGGAAGGCGATCGCGGTGAGCGCCATGCCGCCCAGCGCCCCGAGGACGGTGCCGAGGCTGAAGCAGCCGTGCAGGACAGGGAGCACGGGGCGCCCCATCTCCCCTTCGAGCGCGGCCCCTTCGATGTTGAAGGCGATCTCGGTGAGCCCCATCCCGGCTCCGAAGAGCGCGAGGCCGACGAAGACCGCGGGCGGCGAGGCCGCCGTCGAGCCGGCGGCGATGGTGGCGGGGCCCGCCGCGAGGAAGGCCGCGCCGGCGCATATGACGGGCTTCGCGCCGTAGCGGCGCACCAGTCCGCTGGAGACGAGGACGCCGGCCATCGAACCGCAGGAGAGCCCGAAGAGGACGAGGCCCATACCGCCCGTGGTGACGTCGAGCGCGTCCCGCACCGCGGGCGTGCGCGCGACCCACGAGGCCATCCCGATACCCGTGGCGAGCATCAGCACGTGGAGGGCCGTCCGCCGTCTGCGCAGCGCGGCGCCGTGGTCGAGCGACTCGCCTCTGCCGTTCATGCGCAACCTCCCTCTCGGGATCGGGTGTTGGAGCGACGGAGACGCGCCGCGCGTCGAGGCGTACGGTCGTACGCCTCGTGTGTACGATCGTACGCGTGACGAACGGTTCCCAGGCAGACCCCCGTACCCAGCACGAACGCATGCTCGCGGGCGACCTCTACATCGCGGACGACCCGGAGATCGAGAAGGCTCAGCGCCGCGCGGTCCGCCTCGCGGCCGAGTACGAGCGGGAGTTCGTGCGGGACCCCGCCGCTGCGCGGCCGATCCTCGCCGAACTCCTCGGCGAGCTGGGCGAGGACGCGCACATCAGGCCGCCGCTCTACGTGGACTACGGCACGCACCTCACCGTCGGCGCGGGCACCTTCGCCAACTGCAACCTGACGGCGCTCGACGTCGCGCCGATCACCGTCGGCCGGGACTGCCAGATCGGCCCGAACGTCCAACTCCTCACCCCCACGCACCCGTTGGAGCCGAAGCCGCGGCGTGAGAAGTGGGAGGCGGCGCAGCCGATCGTGATCGGGGACAACGTGTGGCTCGGCGGTGGCGCGATCGTGCTGCCAGGGGTGACGATCGGGGAGAACTCCGTCATCGGCGCCGGCTCCGTCGTCACCAAGGACGTGGCGGCCGACGTCCTCGCCGTCGGCAACCCCGCGCGGGTGGTTCGCTCCCTCTAGGAGGCGCCGTGGCCACCGGACGCAACGACCCGGAGCGCAGGGACCGCATCATCGGTGCGGCGCTCGACCTCATCGCCGAGTCCGGGGTCGCAGGCACCTCGCACCGCAAGGTGGCGGCGCGGGCAGGGGTGCCGCTCGGCTCGATGACCTACCACTTCGCCAGCAGGGAGGAGCTGCTCCGCGAGGCGTTCGGCCGCTTCGCGCAGGGGATTTCGGAGGTCTTCGAGGAGTACCTCGATGCGGCCGCGACGCCGGCCGAGGCGCGGGAGGCCGTGGCCGATCTCGTCCACCGCCTCTCCGACGCCAGCAGACGCGAACTCGTCCTCACCCACGAGCTCTACACCCTCGCCGCACGCGAACCCGTCTACCGCGAGCTGACCCGCGCCTGGATGCAGCGCAGCCGCACCTCGCTCGAGCGGCATTTCGACCCCGCAACGGCACGCCAACTCGACGCGCTCATCGAGGGCTTGTCGATCCACCGCGCCCTGGACACAGAACCGCACACGCGCGAGCTGACCCTGGAGGCGGTCCGGCGGCTCACTGGTTGAGGCCGGCGCCCCGTTCCCGGGACCCGGAGCCCGTTGGGCGCTTCCGGCCCGGGTCCGCCGTGACCCCTCGACGCCCGCTGGCGCTTGCCCCCGGCCTCCCGACGGGAGCGGCGCGGACCCGCGGCAAGGCGACGGACGGGCGGGCTCGTCACCCGCCGGAACCGTCCGTGAGCAGGTAGTCCTCCGGCAGCGGGTCGCCGGCGAGGTAGGCGCCGAGGATCTCCCGGACGCCGGCCGCGATCCGCTCCTGTGCCTCCAGGCTCATCCCGGAGGTGTGGATCGTCATCGCCTGCCGCGGCATCGTCCGCCAGGGATGGTCGACCGGCGCGGGCTGCGGATACCAGGTGTCGCCCGCGTAGCCGGCGAGGTGCCCGCTCTCCAGCGCCTCCACGAGCGCGTCGGTGTCGACGAGCGCACCCCGCGCGGTGTTGACGAGCCAACTGCCCGGCTTCATCGCCGCGATCCGCTCCCGGCCGAAGAGGCTCCGGCTCTCCGAACTGAGCGGCAGCGCAAGGCAGACGACGTCGGACTCGGCGACGAGGTCGTCGAGGCGCGCGTACTTCACGCCGAGCGTCTCCTCTTCGGCGGGGGAGCGCCGGTGGCGCGTGTGGTAGAGCATGCGGACGTCGAAACCCTTGAGCCGCAGGGCGGTTCGGCCTCCGATGGCGCCGAGCCCGACGAGGCCGACGGTCTTGCCCTCCAGGTCGTGCGAGGACCGCACCGCGTCGGCGACGTCCCAGCGCCCCTCCTCCACCTGCCGGTGTCCCGGGAGGAAGTCCCGCACCAGCAGAAGGATCTGCATGACGTTGTGCTCAGCGACGCTCACCACGTTGCTCCCCGTCACCTCCGCGACGGAGACCCCGTGACGCTTCGCCGCGTCGCGGTCGATGTGGTCCGAGCCGATCCCCGCGGTGATCACCAGCTTGAGCTGCGGCGCCTCGGCGAACCGTGCGTCGTCCATGTAAGCGGGCCAGAACGGCGTCGTGATCAGCACATCGGCGTCGGCCAGCTCCTCGTCGAGCCCCTCGCCCGTGTCGGTGGTCCCCACGACGGTGTGGCCTTCGCGCTCCAACCAGTCGCGCAGGTCCAGTACGCGCTCCGCGCTGGCGAGCACCCCCGAGTCGGTGCGGGCGTGCGGTTCTTCCGGGTACAGCAGAGCCACGATCTTCATGTCGCCCTCGACAGACTGCTCGACTACCGGCGTCAGGCGGCTGCGCGACAGCGCCGAGCCGTGCGTACGCAGCCGTCCACCGCCCCGGGTGCCCGAGGAGGGCGGTGCCACACGTGGGAACGGAAGTGTGGCGTGGCTCCGGTCGGATACTTACCGTGCTCGCTCGGCGGGGGCGAAATCGTCCCGGCGGCGCCTACGGCGGTGGGTTGGGACACGCCTGGCGAAGCCCCTGTGACCGCCAACGGGGAGCGGTCACATGAGCGTTCTGGGGCCGCCCGGTCTACGTTGAGTCTTGCGTGGGGTGGCGGTTACGACGGGAGCGGCCATGTCTGTTCGCCGAGGTGGAGTTCGTGGGTGCCGTCCGGGTGGACGGTGAGGCGGTAGGCGTCGGCGTTCGGCCCGCCTGCCGCGCGCCACGCTTCGAGTAGCGGGGCGCGTTCCGTCCATAGGTTGCGGGGGCCGCCGTGGTCGAGGCGTGCCGTGCCGTCTGTGTTGGGGGTGATGCGGGCCCATGAGCGGGTGTTGGGGTGGATGAGGCCGTACCTCGTCTGCCCCTCGATGAGCATGGACAGGTCGAGGACGTCGGGGTGTGCCAGGGAGCCGAGAAAGCTGGGCATCCTCTCGTCGGGTTTGGCGGGGAGTTCGATCTCGCGCGTGTGCCCCTCCGCGGTGGCGAGCGTTCCGGCGTAACCACGCGCGGGGGTCGGGGCGACGTCCGGGCCGGTACGGGCCTTCATGAAGGCCGCGAGGATGGGGAGGAAGTGGCCGGTGGCGCGGGCGTGTTCGCCGATCGTGAGGGAGATCAGGCCGTATCCGAGGGCGGCGACGATGTTGCCGCCGCGGGCGACTTGGGCGCGCCACGCGTCGGGGATGCGTCCGGTCCCGTAGGTGGCGATCAGCGCGCCGTAGGGGGCGTGGTCCGGGCACCCTTCGGCGCCGTCGCCCACGCTGAGAGTCGGCGCGTATCCGGCAGCGGCGAGGTGATCGTCTGCGGCGCTGACGAGCGCGGGATCGACATCGCGGGAGACGACGCGGGCGCTTCCGTAGCGGTGGCTGAGCAGGGCCGCGTTGTACCCGGGCCCGGTGCCGAGGTCGAGCACGGGAAGGGTGTCGCTGGCCGGTGCGAGGGCTTCCACCATGTGTGCCATCACTGTCGGTTGGCTTGATGAACTCGTGGCGGTGCCGTGCTCGTCGTACTGCGTGTTCAGCGAATCGTCCGCGTACACGGCTTCGAGGTAGCCGGGGTCGTCCTGATCGTAGGTGACGAGTCCGCGCTCGGTGCGGCGGGTGAAGCCGTGTACGAACCGCTCGCGAGGTACGGCGTCGAAGGCTGCGCGCCACTCGGAGGAGTGCAACGCGCCTTCGCGGGCGAGTTGTTCGACCATGCGGTGGCGCAACTCTTCGGCCGAGGTGGCGGTAGTGGTCATGGGCGGTGTCCTCCGAGGAGAGCGGCGAGTGCGTGCGTGATGGGGGCGCGGAGTTCGGGTATGAAAGCCCACTGGCCGTTCGGGTTGACGTCGACGAGGTACCAGCGCCCGTCATCCTGGCTAACGAGGAAGTCGCACGCGGCGTAGCGGAGTTGAAGGTCGTCGAGTAGAGCGTTCATTCCGGCGGCGATCGATCCGGGGACGTCGCACGGGCGGTAGGTGAGGCTGTCGTAGTCCGTGCGGAAGTCCACGCGGGCGGCGTCTGATCCTGCATGGATTTCCGCCGCGAAGAGCTGGCGGCCGACGGCGGTCAACCGTACTTCGTAGGCTTTGGGTATCCACTGTTGGAACTGGTGAGCTGTGAGGCTCACCGTGTCGTTGATCTCGTCGGCCCGTACCTGCGTAGTCCACAGTGCGTGCGCGTCGGCGTCGTCACCGAGGGGACCGCCGGGTCCGAGCCCCTTGTACGCGGCGACCCTGCCGGGAAGCGAATCGACGAACTCGCGTGCGTCGGCAGGATCGTTGGTGATGAGGGTGCGGGGTACGTCCAGGCCGCAGCGGCGGGCGGCGGCCAGAGCAACGGGCTTGATCTCGGCATGTGCGTTGCGGCTGGGGTGGTTCACCCACAGGCAGTCGAGCGCGGCGAGCAGGCCGCCGAACCCTGCGCGCGCTTCGGACGCGGCCCACCGGGCGTCTGCCTCGGTCAAGTCGGGATGCGTTCGGGGCGGGGAGGGGCGCCGGTAGTAGACGGCGCGGACCTCATCGAGTGACAGGTCCCGGTGCTGACCGCGCACGATGCCCGACCAGCCGCGCGCCTCGGGGTCGATGTGTGCGCCCACGGTGAGGCGGTCGGGGAAGTCGCTGTGATCGAGCCGGTGTACGGGCACCCCTCGGTCGGACAGCTCCGAGATGACGAGGTCGGACGTCGCGTCGGACGCGCGAGTCAGCACCAGGACCGTCATTGGGTGATCACTCCCTTACAGGTGTAGTGGTCAGTCCTTGTCGTTGTCGGTGCTCTCGTCGAGTTGGCTGTCTTCGCGGGTCTGCTGCTTGGTCATGAACTCGGACGCCATGGAGGGCTCGTGTATGAACGGGATGCCGTCCTCGGTGACGCTGATCTGCCGCTCAGGGCAGAGCGTGAGGACGGGCGCCGTCGTCGCGGTGTCGGGCGCGGTGACCGGTACGGCCTTGGTGAGGCCGAACGGCCGGAGCGGCTGTGCTTCCGGCGACGTCGCTTCGATGGTCTGTGCTGTCATGCGGTTTCCCTTCACCGTTGGACTCATTTCCCGTCCGCCCCTCTGACGGGCGGGGTGGTGTCCGCTCGGGCCCGGGGTGGGGTCGTCACCGGGCCCGAGCGGAGTCTTCAGCCGTGGCCGGCTCGGCGGCCGCAGGGCAGCCGCTCGCCGGGACGCAGCAGGTAGTAGCGGCCGTCGTCGAGGTGGAGGACGCGGCCTCGGCCCGAGCTGCCGGGGGAGTAGAGGTCGACGATGGTGGCCCAACGGCCGCCGTGCAGGACGCGGTCGCCGCGTTTGAGGTCGAACGGGCCGAGGCCGCCGGGGAGTTCGTACCAGCCGGTGCGGATCATGGCGGGGTTCCTAGAGGTAGAGACGGCACCCGCACTGCGCGCACCGCTTGCCGTCGGACGTGAGCGCACCGTTGTGCCGGCACGGCGGAGCCTTCGGCTCCGGCGGCGGCTTGGGGGTTTCGGGCACGTCAGGCTCCCGGGCGGATGAGCCAGGCGGCATACAGCACGAAGCCGATTCCACTGGCGATGGCGGAGAGGTAGAGGGGGCCTGCGCAGGCTCCGATGCGGCGGCTCGCGGCGCGCGCGGCCCGGTTCACAGCCAGTCCCCGGGGATCGCGCGGTAGGCGCGTGTGATGTGTTCGCGGTACGTCAAGTGCTCGGGGTGCGCGCGGAGATGGGCGGGGACCCAGTCGTGCGCCACGGCGGCATCGGGGCCCGGTGGGCCGGTCTCGGAACAGACGGCGCACTGCATCGCGTACGAGTGCCGTTCGGCGTCCGGTTCCTCGTCACGGACTATGGCGTATCGGCGCAGTCGGTACGTGGAGTTGGGCATGCTGCATCACCTTGCAGGCTGGGGATTCTCTCCTGCTGTCACCGTGACTCTGCACCTGAGGAGCCATCAGCGCAGGAGAGCAACTATCCATTGACCAACGGCAGTTGTTGCTCACAAAGACAACGATGGGCCATTAGAAACGTTTCGCACAAGACGAAGTGGCACCAGAAACGTTGCTATTGTCGAAACTGGCATATGCCGACGGGGGTCACGGTACGCTGCGCGACCGGGAGGTGAGCTTGTGGTGGAAGCCAGACCCAACGTGCATCGCAGGAGGCTCGGCTCGGCGCTGAGGTCGCTGCGTCTGCGCTCCGGACTGAACATGGAAGAGGCGGCCGAACGCCTCGGGCTGAGCGGGAAGCCACCGCTCAGCAAGATTGAGAACGGCAAGCAGCGAGTGTCAGGGCTCGGGCTAACTGCGTTCCTTCAGGTCTACGGCGTGGAGGACGAGCGGACCAGGGCCAGGATGAAGGCCATGGCCACGCTCGCGGCGTCGAGCCGGCGGACGACACTGATCGATGAGTACAAGGAAGCCATCCAGACTCACGGGTTCGAGGAGTACTTGGCCCTTGAGGGAATGGCCTCAAAGGCAGAGACCTACCTGGCCCAGATCGTGCCCGGTTTGCTCCAGACCAGGGAGTACGCGGCGTCGATCGTGGAGCGCAGCCAAGCTTGGTCCACGAAACGGGAAGTTGACCGGTTCGTGGACTTGCGGATGGCGCGACAGAGCGCCCTGTTCCGCGACAACCCGCTCGACTTCTGCGTCATCCTTGACGAGGCGGCTCTACGGAGAACAGTGGCAGGAGCAGACGTCATGAGGGCTCAACTCCAACACCTTCTGGACGTCTCGGAGGAGCGAAGCAGCATCGCCATACAGGTGTTGCCGTCGGCAGTGGGTGCTCATGCCGGTACTGATGGGTCCTTCCGTCTTCTACACTTCGACGCGGGGCCGCCGGTCGCCGTGGTAGAGGCGCTGACAACGTCCGTGTACCTGGAGGACGATGGCGATGTAGACCGGTACCGATCTGCGTTCGAGAGCCTCCAGGATGACGCACTCGATGTGCAGGCGACTCGTCGCTTCATCCACGAACTGATCAAGGAATGCTAGATGAACAAGAAGGTCGACCTCTCGAACGCTCACTGGAGCAAGTCCGCCCTCTCTGACGGCGGCAACAACTGCCTAGAGGTCGCGTTCGTTGATGGGGTCGTTGCCCTGCGTGACTCCAAGGATGTGGGGGACCCGGAGGCGCAGGTGCTGATCGTGTCCCGTACGGATTACGACCTGTTCACGCAGAGCGTTCGGGCGGGACAGAAGAACCTGCTGCCCTGACCGCAGGTGGTAGAGGTCTCGCCCCGGCATTGCGCCGGGGCGGGGGCGTTCGAGCGCGGCGAGCCGCTGCTCGTGAGCCTCCATCCTGCGATGCCGTGTAGACGCGACGTCGTGCCACCGACTCCCGTCTAACCGCCCCCGCGTCGCGGGGACGGCCCGTCGGGAGCTTGAAGCGCCCTGACCCGGTATGTGCCCCGCATGCACGGGGAAACGACGACAAGCCCCCGCCCCGGCATCGCGCCGGTGCGGGGGGCATTGTCATGTGGCCACCCGCCAGAGGGACGCGGCGAGACCGGCGACCGCGGCAGGGACGCGGAGGTGTCCGACTCCCCGCGCTCACCCGCCTTCTGCGAGGTGGATGGCTCCCGCGGGGCAGACCGCCGCCGCCTCGCGGACGTCGGTCTCCTGGCTCTCCCCCGGCTCCGCTTCCAGCAGGAGGACGATGCCGTCCTCCTCGCGCTGGTCGAAGACCTCGGGGGCGATCAGCACGCACTGGCCGGCCCCGCAGCACTTCTCCTCGTCGACAGTGATCTTCATCCGAGTCCCCTTTCCTCGCTCCCGTTCGTGCTCACCACCGCACCGGCACCTCGCGCAGGCCGCCGACGAGCATCTCCTCGACGCGCCGCAACTCCGAGACCGGGGCCGCCAGTTCGAGCGACGGCAGTCGGCGGACCAGGACCTCCAGCGTGACCTGGAGCTCGGTGCGGGCGAGGGCTTGTCCGAGGCAGGAGTGCGGCCCCGCGCCGAAGGTCAGGTGCGGATTGGGGCTCCGCCCGAGGTCCATGTCGTCGGCGGTGGCGAAGACCGTTTCGTCCCGGTTGGCCGCCTGCATGCTGCATATCGCGGTCGTCCCTGCGGGCAGCATCTCCCCGCCGACCTCGACGTCCTCGCTGACGTAACGGCGCATCCCGAAGCCGAGGTTGGCGTCGAAGCGCAGCGACTCCTCCACGGTCGTACGCACGAGCGTGGGGTCCGCGACGAGCCGTTCCCACCGCGCGCGCTCGGCGAGGAGCATGGCGACCATCTTGCCGATCATGTTCGCCGTCGTCTCGTGCCCCGCGACGAGGAGCCCCATCCCGGTGCCCAGCAGCGTTGAGTCTGTGAGCCCCCCGCCCTCCTCGGCGCTCTCCGTGATCAGCATGCTGAGGATGTCGTCGGCCGGCGCGGCCCGCTTCGCGGCGATGTGGTCCCCCATGTAGGAGACGAACTCGCGGTGCGCCGTGTCGATTTCGTCCTGCGAGAAGCGGGTGAGGCTGAGCATCGCGTCGGACCAGTGGGAGAAGCGCGCCCGGTCCTCGGCGGGCACCCCGAGCATGTCGCAGATGACGTAGACCGGCAGCGGGAAGCCGAGGGCCGCCTTGAGGTCGGCGGGCTCCCCCTGTTCGACCATGTCGTCGATGAGCGTCTCGGCGATCTCCGCTATCGAGGGGCGCAGCGCCGACATGCGCCGCGCGGTGAACCATTTGCCCACCATGCGCCGCCACTTCTGGTGCTCCTCGCCGCGGACGGGCACGGCGGTCGAGTCGCCGGTCGCCGCCGCTCCGCCCACGCCGCCGGGCGCGACCCGTGCGGCGCCGTCGGCGGACGTCGGGCGGACGAACCGGGGGTCCGAGAGCAGTTGCTTGACGTGCTCGTACCTGGTCAGCAGCGTGGCCCTGTCCCCGCTCGGCAGTTCGACGGCGGCCACGGGGCACTCGCTGCGCAGCCGCTCCCACTCGGCGGGCGCGGCGAGCGCGTCCTCCTGGGACAGCGGGTAGCGGAGGGTCTGCTCGTGCTGGCTCATACGACCTCTTCCTGTACGAACGTTCGGGGACACGGCGGACGTGACGACGGCTCCCCACCCCGGTGTCCGAGTGCCCGAGGGCCAACTCCGCCTTGTCACGGTCGGGTTGGCACCACACGGTGCGGACGGTCGGGTGGACGGCGGTAACTGCTGTGCGTACGTGCGGAGTTGCCCCGTCGGGCAGCCGCGTGAGGCTCCATGGACCGCACGGTACGGAACGATTGCATGATGCACAACGAGAGCATCATGCACAGCTCAGGCATGATGCACATTGGCGTATTCTGATCGCGTACCCACGCACGAGCCGGAGGCGGGCGGAGATGGATGCCGGACAGGCGGGCGAAGACCTGGAACGTGAGCTGCTGATCCTCACGCGTCACCAGGAGATGTCGTCGCCGCGACGCCTCCGCGGCGAAGAGGCGCTCGACCGGAGCGCCTACGTGCTGCTGAGCCGGCTGGAGGCCCAAGGCCCCATGTCCATAGCCGACTTGGTCCAGGCATTCGGCCTCGCCGCCTCCACCATCAACCGCCAGACCGGCGCCCTCCTCAGGGACCAGCTCGTCGAGCGCACCCTCGACCCGGCGGGCGGGATCGCGCGCAAGTTCCGCATCACGCCCAGGGGCGCCGAGCGCCTCGCCGCCGACCGCGACGCCATCGCCTCAGGGATCGCGCAGGTCGTCGCCGACTGGCCGGAGGAGAGGCTGCGCAGCTTCATCGCGCACCTGCGGCAGTTCAACACCGACATCGAGGAGCTCTCCGGCCGCCGCTGGCCGCGGTGAGGCGGGCCCGTACCGCAACGGACCGCTGCGGTACGGGAATCAGCCCCTACCAGGTCACCGGCAGCTTGTGGACCCCGTAGATGACGGCGTCGTACTTGAAGGGGATGTCCTCGACCGCCACCGCGGCGCGCAGCGTCGGCACGCGGCGGAAGAGGGTCGGGTAGACGACCTGGAGCTCCAGCCTGGCGAGCGGCTGACCGACACAGTGGTGGGTGCCGGCTCCGAACGCGAGATGCGGACGCGCGTTGCGGGTGATGTCGAGCGTGTCGGGCTCGGGGAAGACCGCCGGGTCACGGTTGGCGAGCTCGCTGAGGAGGATGACGCCCTCGCCCGCGCGGATCGTCTCGCCGCCGACCTCGATGTCCTCCAACGCCGTGCGCCGGCGCCCGAGATGGACGATGGAGAGGTAGCGGAGCAGCTCCTCGACGGCCGCCTCCACGACCTTCGGGTCCTCGGTGTCCCGCACGGCGGCGAGCTGCTCGGGGTGCTCCAGGAGCAGCAGCGTCCCCAGCGTGATCATGTTGGCGGTGGTCTCGTGGCCGCCGAGGAGCAGCAGCACGCCCATCGCCGCCGCCTCGCGGCGCGCCAACTCGCCCTTGCCGACACGCTCGGCGAGCTGCGAGAGGAGGTCGTCGCCCGGCTCGGTGAGCTTCCGGCCGACGAGGTCGTCGAGGTACCCGGAGAGGTTGCCGTGCGCCGTCTGCCGCGCCTCGGCCGAGGCGACCGAGGAGACGATCGTCTTGCTGTTGGCCTGGAAGAAGTCGTGGTCCTCGTAGGGGACACCGAGCAGGTGCGAGATGACCAACGACGGTATGGGCAGCGCGAGTTGCTGGACGAGGTCCGCCGGCTTCGGCCCGGCGAGCATGGCGTCGAGGAACTCGTCCGTCATCCGCTGCACGGCCGGACGCATCGCCTGGACGCGCTTCACCGTGAACGCCCCGCTCACCATGCGGCGCAGCCGCGCGTGTTCGGGATCGTCCATGCCGACGAAGCTCATGTCCGAGTGCCCGCCCCGCGCCTTCTCGGGGTCGACGGGGCTGGGGAAGCCCGGGTGGGAGAAGTCGGCGCTGAGCCGCGGATCGGCGAGGAGGGCCCGCTGCTCGGCATGCCGGGTCACCACCCACGGGGTACTCGCGCCCCAGGAGGCGACGCGCATCAGCGGGCCGCGGTCGAAGAGGCCGCGCATCGGGGGCGATACCCCGAACGGGCAGGAAGCGGCGCGGGGGTTGGGGAACTCGGGGAGGTCGTCGTACGCGTCGGGCGCGAGCGTCAAGATGCGTCCTTAGGGGGTCTGGTTGGCGTGCGTCTGTGCGTGCGGGGCCGTCAGGCCGCGGCGGCGCCCGTGGTGGAGAGTGCTCTGCTGTGCTGTCGCGCCTGCTTGGCCATGTTCCAGCCGAGTACGGCGTGCGGGCGCCCGCCGCCGTAGACGGCGACGAACCGGCCACCCTCCTCGTCGCCCTCGACGAGGGCGACCTCGGCGCCGGGCCGCGGGGTGCCGAAGACCTGGATCTTCACGTCGAACTGGTCGGTCCAGAAGTACGGGACGGGCGCGTAGGCGACGTCGCCGCCGAGGAGGTTCGCGGCGACGGCGCCCGCCTGCATCGTGGCGTTGGTGCGGTTCTCCAGCCGCACGTGCGCGCCGAGCCCCTCGTGGTACCAGCGGGCCGCGTCGCCGGCCGCGTAGACGCCGTCCGCCGCGCGGCAGCGGGCGTCGCAGACGACGCCGTCGTCGAGGCGGAGGCCGCTCGTCACGAGCCATTCGGTGGCCGGCGTGCAGCCGACGGCGACGACGACCACGTCGGCGGGGAGCACCTCGCCCGAAGGCAGCCGCACCCCGGTCGCACGCGCCTGCTCGTGCACGAGTTCCTCGACGCCCGTGCCGTGGTACTGGCGCACTCCGTTGCGGGCGTGGAGCCGTGCGACGAGTCCGCCCACGCGCTCCCCCAACTGCTCGGCGAGCGGCGCCGGTTGGAGGCCGACAAGACTGGTGTGCGCGCCGGAGGCGGCGGCGGTCGCGGCGACCTCGGCACCGAGCACGCCGTTGCCGACCACGACGACTCTCCGAGCCTGCCCGAGCGCACCGCGCAGCGCCACCGCGTCGTCGAGGGTGCGCAGGACGTGCACGCCGTCCAAGTCGCCCTGGCCCGGCAGCCGGCGCGGCCGGAGCCCGGTGGCGAGGACCACCGCCTCCGCCCCCAGCGTGCGCCCGGCGGCCGTGCGCACGGTGCGCGCCGCGGGGTCGAGCGAGACGGCCGCGTCCCCGAGGACGAACTCGGCGTCGAGCGCGTCCAGCGCGTCCCGGCTGCGCAGTCCGGCGCGCTCCGGCTCCCAGGCGCCCGAAAGGACCTGTTTCGACAACGGCGGCCGGTCGTACGGCAGTCGGTGCTCGGCGCCCAGCACGGTGAGCCGGCCGGCGTAGCCCTTGCGGCGCAGCGCCTCCGCGGTGCCGAGACCGGCCGCCGAGGCGCCCACCACGAGCACGCTCCGCGGCGCCGTCACACGTCCTCGCCGAGGCGGATCGCGGCGGCCGGGCAGACCTCGGCCGACTCCCGTACGGCCTCGTGGAGTTCGGCGGGCGGGTCGGGGTCGAGGAGGACGACGATGCCGTCCTCCTCGCGCTGGTCGAAGACGTCCGGGGCGATGAGGACGCACTGCCCCGCGCCGCAGCACTTCTCCTCGTCAACGCTGAGCTTCACGATCAGGTGTCTCCTTGCCTTGGGTGCGGATGGTGTGCGTCGGCTCGGTGACCTCTGCGGTCAGCAGGCCGACGAGGGCGTCGACGAGCCCCTGGGACGTCTCCTCCCAGGACTCGCGGGGATCGTTCTCGGCGAGGGCACGCTCCTGCTCAGCGCCGACGGCGGTGACGAGTTGGCGCGCCATCGTGCCGCGGCTCTCCCGGACGGGAGGCGGCAGGTGGTCGAGGCGGCGGCCGAGCCCGTCGAGGATGCGCCGCAGGTGCGGACGTGCGCACGCCTCCTCGCCCACGAGCTTTCCGAGCGCGGGGTCCGTCATCACCTGCGCGCCGAACCTGGCGCTCCAGGAGGGGACGCCGAGCGACGCGAGGTACCTCAGCGGCGGCCGCACGAGGCACTCGACCCAGCCCCGGACGTCGTCGCCTGGCGGGCCGCCCGCCAGGCACCTCCCGCGCAGCCGGTCGACCTGCTCACCGTGGCGCGCCATGATCGCGCGCACCAACTCGGTCCTGCCGCCGAAGTGGTAGCCGACCGCCGTGACGTTGCGCTGCCCCACGGCCTCGCCGATCCGGCGGTTGGAGACGGCGAGCAGCCCGTGCTCGGCGTAGAGCCGCTCGGCGGCCGCCATGAGCGCCTCACGCGTCCCGCCGGTACGGTCCCGGCGTGCGCGCGTCACCGTCGCCAGGTGACGGGGAGTTCGCGTAGCGGAGCGGTGAGCAGCCCCTCGTGGGCGCGCAACTCGGCCGCGTCGACGGCGAGTTCGAGACCGGGCAGTCGGCGCAGCAGCACGCTGAGGACAGCCTGCATCTCGGTGCGCGCGAGCGGCTGCCCCAGGCAGGAGTGCGCGCCCGCGCCGAAGGTGAGGTGCCGGTTGGGACTGCGCCCGAGGTCCATCTCCGACGCGTACTCCCACGCGTCCTCGTCCCGGTTGGCCGAGGCCATGCTGCACACGACGGTCGCCCCCGCCGGTACGGTCCCCCCGGCGAGCTCGGCCTCCTCGTCGGCGTACCTGAGCATGCCGAAGTTGGCGCCGTTCGGGTCGAATCGGAGGCTCTCCTCCACCGCGAGCCGCGTCAGCGAAGGGTCGGCGAGCAGACGCTCCCAGCGGCTCCGGTCGGAGAGCAGGTGGGCGAGCATCAGCCCGATGAATCCTGCGGTCGTCTCGTGCCCCGCGAGCAGCAGCGCCTGCCCCGTGGCGACGAGCGCCTCCTCCGTCATCGGCTCGCCCTCGCCGTCCGCGCCGCTCATCAGGAGGCTGAGCAGGTCGTCGCCCGGCTCGGCGCGCTTGCCCCCGACGAGCCCGGCCATGTACGCGGCGAACTCCCGGTGCGCCGCGGCCGTTTCGTCCTTCGTGTAGCGCGTCATGGTGAGGAAGGTGTCGGACCAGGTCTTGAACCGGTCGCGGTCGGCCTCGGGAACGCCGAGCATCGTGCAGATGACGTAGACGGGCAGCGGGAAGGCGAGGTCCGCGACGATGTCCGCCGGGCTGCCCCGCTCCACCATCCCGTCGACGAGCCGGTCGGCCATGGCCTCCATGTCCGGGCGCAGTGCCGTCATGCGCTTCGCCGTGAACCACTTCCCGACCATCCGGCGCCACCGCTCGTGCCCTTCGGCGTTGAGCGTCCTCGCCATGGGGCTGCTGAAGATCCCCTCCGAGTCCCCTGCCGCGATGCGTGCCGCGTCGGGGCGCGCCAGGCCCTCCCGGCTGAAGCGCGGGTCGGAGAGCGCCGTGCGGACGTCCTCGTACCGGGTGAGCAGCGCGGCCTCGTCGCCGCTGGGCAGGACGACCCGTGCGACGGGGCACTTCTCCCGCAACTCCGCCCACTCCTCGGCCGGTTGGAGCGGCGTCCGCGCTTTCAGCGGGTAGGGGACGGGTGCCTGCGCATCGGTCACGGAGGACCTCCTGGGGACGGCAGCGGTCGGTGGGGGCTCCTGAGGGAGTGAACACCCGCGACGCCAATTAAGTCAATCGACTGATTTATAGTTGCCGCAAACATCTGTGCAGCGGGAGGGGAACGTCTTGAAGCAGGAGTCAACTCGTACCGGAGGGGTCGTCGGCGTCCTGGCCCTCGCCGGCACGACGGCCGCGGTGATGCAGACCCTCGTCACCCCGCTGCTGCCGAAGCTGCCCGGCATCCTCGACACCACGCCGGCGAACGCGACTTGGGTCGTCACCGTCACCCTGCTCGTCTCCGCCGTCTGCGTACCCGTCACGGGCCGGCTCGGCGACATGCTCGGCAAGCGCCGCATGCTGCTGTGCTGCGCAGTCCCGTTGTTCCTCGGCTCGGTGGTGTGCGCCCTCTCGTCGAGCGTCGTGCCGATGATCCTCGGACGCGGACTCCAGGGCATGGGGATGGGCATGGTCCCGCTCGGGATCGCGCTGCTCCGCGACGTGATGCCGCCGGAGCGGCTCAGCTCCTCGATCGCGCTGGTGAGCGCCTCGTTGGGGATCGGCGGCGGGCTGGGGCTGCCGATCTCGGCCGCGGTCGCGCAGTACGCCAACTGGCGTGTGCTCTTCTGGGGTTCGGCCGTGCTCGCCCTGCTGATCGCGCTGCTCGTGCGCAGTGTGGTGCCGGCGGTGCCGGCGAGCGCGCGGGGGCAGCGCTTCGACGCGCCGGGCGCGTTCGGGCTCGGCGCCGGGCTCGTCTGCCTGCTCCTCGCCGTCTCCAAGGGAGCGGACTGGGGCTGGGCCTCCGGCACGACGCTCGGCCTCTTCACCGCCGCCGCGCTGCTCTTCCTCACCTGGGGAGCCTGGGAGTTGCGCACCCGCGAGCCGCTCATCGACCTGCGGGCGACCGCCGAGCCCCGGGTGCTGCTCACCAACATCGCGTCGGTCTTCACGAGCTTCGCGATGTACGCGAGCATGCTCGTGATGCCGCAGCTCCTCCAGTTCCCCGAGGAGACCGGGTACGGCCTCGGCCAGTCGCTCCTCGCCTCGGGGCTGTGGATGGCTCCCGGCGGCCTCACCATGATGCTCGTCTCCCCGCTCGGCGGGAGGCTGACCGATGCGCGGGGCCCGAAGACCACGCTCATCAGCGGCGCCCTCGTCATCGCGGGCGGCTACGCCGTCTCGCTGCTGCTCATGGGCTCCGCCTGGGGGATCATGCTCGCGATCATGGTCATCAACGGTGGCGTCGGGCTCGCCTACGGCTCGATCCCCGCGCTCATCATGGGCTCCGTGCCGCAGTCGGAGACCGCTGCGGCCAACGGGTTCAACACTCTGCTGCGGGCGCTCGGCACGTCGATAGGCGCCGCAGTGATCGGCGTCCTCCTCGCGCAACTGACCACGACGGCCGGCGGCCGCACCCTCACCTCCGAGACCGGTTTCCGCACCGGGCTGCTCGTCGGCTGCGGCGTCGCGCTCGTCGCCGTCGCCATCGCCGCCGTGATCCCCGCGGTACGCCGGGCCGCCGACCCGGAAGAGGACGCACCGTCCGGCACCGGGTCCGCCGCGCCGCAGCCGGCCGGGCGCGACTGACCTCCGCGACGAGCGCACCGGGCAGGTGAGCGGACCCGGCTTCGCTCGTCCCGTGACGGTGCGCCGGACGGCCGGTGGCGCGCCCCGCCCGGGTGAACCCGCGCCCGCGGTTGGCGCGGCGGCGTGGGTCGGCCGTCGCGGGCGGGCCAGTGTGCCTCGTCTCCTGGGAGAGGACGGACATGGCCGAGGCAGAGCGCGCGCGGGTCGCGGTGGTGACGGGCGGTTCCGCAGGCGTCGGGCGGGCCGCGGTACGGGAGTTCGCGCGGCGCGGCTACGACGTGGCGGTGCTGGCGCGCGGGCGGGCCGGGCTGGAGGGCGCCGTCGCCGACGTCGAGCGGGAGGGGCGTCGGGCGCTGGCCGTCCGGGCCGACGTGGCGGAGTGGGAGGAGGTACGCGGCGCAGCGGCCCGCGTCGAGGAGGAGTTGGGCACGATCGACGTGTGGGCGAACGTCGCCTTCGTCGGCGCGCTCTCCTTCGCCTGGGACACCCCGATCGCGGAGCTTCACCGGACCACCCGCGTCACCTACCTCGGGCAGGTGCACGGGACGTTGGCCGCGCTGGAGCGGATGCGCCCGCGCGATCGCGGCGTCATCGTGAACGTGGGCTCCGCGATGGCGTTCCGCTCGATTCCGTTGCAGTCGGCGTACTGCGGGGCCAAGCACGCCGTGAAGGGTTTCTCCGAGTCGGTCGCCACGGAGCTGCGCCACGAGGGCAGCGCCGTACGGCTCTGCCAGGTCCAGCTCCCCGGGCTCAACACCACCCAGTTCAACTGGAACGCCTCCCGGATGCCGCACCACCCGATGCCCGTACCCCCGGTCT
Organism: Streptomyces sulphureus DSM 40104; assembly: GCF_000381025.1. Classification (GTDB taxonomy): domain Bacteria; phylum Actinomycetota; class Actinomycetes; order Streptomycetales; family Streptomycetaceae; genus Streptomyces; species Streptomyces sulphureus. The sequence goes on along the minus strand of NZ_KB905827.1, from coordinate 52,365 downwards.
ACCAACCGGAGGTGGCGGCGCGGGCGATCGCCCACCTCGCGGAGCACCCGCGGCGCAACCTGTGGGTCGGGGTCCCCACCGCGTACACGATCCTCGGCGAGCGGTTGGCACCCAAGCTCGTCGACCTCTACCTCGCCCGCACCGGCGTCGCCTCCCAGCAGACCGGGACCGACCTGCCGCGCTGGGGAAGCAACGTCTTCGAGCCGCGGGACGACGAGCACGACAGGGGCGCTCACGGTTCGTTCAACACCCTTGCGCACGACCGCGATCCGGTGCTGTGGCTCTCCGTCCACCGGTGGCGCGTCCTCCTCGGCGCGGCGGCAGCGGCGACGGCGACGTGCACGGCGCTCGCCCGCCGGAAGACCCGCCGGTGAGTCCGGCACCGCGCCGAGCGGTGCAGCCGCAGACGCCCGCCTAGGCAGGCTCGGCCCCTCCCCGGTAGATCGCCCAGGTGCGGGGCGTCTCGGAGACCCAGACGGCCGTGAGCTCCGGGTAGGTCTCCACCCAGAGTGCGTAGATCCAGTGCGCGAGTCGCTCCCCCGACGGGGAGAAGTCCACGGCGTCGTTGAGGTGGCGGTGGTCCAGGGTCTCGTCGAGCCAGGTCTTGAAGGCGTCCAGGTCGCCGTAGTCACGGACGAAGCCGGCGTCGGTCAACTCCTCGGGGGGAGCGCAGAGTTCGAGGACGACCACGTAGTTGTGGCCGTGCAGGCGGGCGCACTTGTGCCATGAGGGGAGCTTGCTGAGTACGTGGCTCGCCGAGAAGTGGAACTCCTTGGTGATGGTCAGCATTCCGGCCGCGCCCGGACGAGGCCCTGCCTGTGGTTCTCCGTTGGCTGGATGCACGACGGCTACTCACTCTCCAGATCGCCGAGCGCGAGGGCACGGTTCAGCGGAACGTCTTCCCGGAAGCCGCGGAGCAGCGCCGGGTCCTCGATGCTCTCGGCCTTCCTCTCCATCTTCTCCCGCGCCCGGCTCAGGAGCTCCTCCGCTTCGCTCCGGGCGCCGGCGGCGTACAGGGCCCTCGCAGCGTGGAAGAGAACCTCTTCACTCCGCAACGCGGGCATGTCCCCGGTCCGTTCGAGCAGCGCGACCGACTCCCGCGCGAAGGCGGCGGCGCCCGCCGGGTCCCCCTCGCGGAGCCTCGCTCGGCCGGCGTCGCCCGCCGGCACCACGGGTCACTCGGCGCACACGATCCACCACACAAGAAGCTAGCCGATAGGCCGCCCGCGGGACAGCGGAACCTGCCCGCCGCCATCGAACGTGCCCCGGCAGCCCGTTGGGGCACCGTGTACCGATCTCGTCAGCTCCGTAACAGGGCCGCACCCCCGGCCCGGTGCGGGCGGCAGCGCGTCAGGATGGTGACGGCGTAAGGCAACGGCACCGGACGGAAGAGGGCAGCGTGAGCCAGGAGTTTCTCAGGCCCGAAGACCCCCGGAGCATCGGCCCGTACTGGCTTGCCTCGCGGCTCGGGGCCGGCGGGCAGGGCGTCGTCTACGAGGCGTACGACGGCTCCGGGGCCCGCTGCGTGGTGAAGGTCCTGCGGCGGGAGGGCACGGGGGACGACTACGCGAAGGACCGCTTCCGCAAGGAGGTCGCGGCCTCCCAACGGGTCGACTCCTTCTGCACGGCCCGCGTGCTCGCGGCGGACCCCGAGGCCCAACCCCCGTACATCGTCAGCGAGTTCATCGACGGCCGCGACCTCCAGGCCACCGTCGCCGAAGGCGGAGCCTTCGACGGCGACGCGCTGGTCCGCCTCGCCACCGGCATCGCCACCGCGCTCACCGCCATCCACGCCGCCTCGGTCGTGCACCGGGACCTGAAGCCGGGCAACGTGCTCCTCGGACCCGACGGGCCCCGCGTCATCGACTTCGGTATCGCCCGCACCCAGGAGATGTCGCTCACCGAGACCGGCAGGATGATGGGCACCCCGAGCTACATGGCCCCCGAAGTGCTGCGCGGCTCCCGCGCGGACGGGAAGAGCGACGTCTTCGCCTGGGGTGCCGTGGTGCTCTTCGCGGCGACCGGCACCGCCCCGTTCGACGGGGAGAACCTCGGCGAGATCGTCGTCCGCGTGACCGAGCGGGAGCCCGATCTCACGCCCGTGCCGGAGCGCATACGTCCCCTCCTGGCCGCCGCGCTCTCCAAGGACCCGGCGGAGAGGCCGACTTCGGCCGATCTCCTCTTCCGGCTGCTGACGGCCGGCGCACGGGACCCGCGTCCGCCCTCCTCTGCGGACCTGCTGGCGGAAGGCGCCCGCGCTGCGGCGCTCCCCGCGCGTGCGTCCGCCTCGCTGCCCGAGTGGGGCGCGGTGGCGGAGGGCGTGTACGCGGGGCTCGGCCCTGTCGAGCAGGCCGTCGCCGAAGAGGTCCTGCTGCGGCTGACGGTTCCCGGGGACGCGCCGGACGGCTCGCAGGACGGCGTACGGACGGCGGAGTACGGCGAGTTGCTGCACGGTCGCCCGGCCCCCGAGGCGGCCGCCGTCGAGCAGGTGCTCGCAGCCTTTGCGGCGGAGCGGGTACTGATCTGCGAACCCGATGGCTCGGTCCGCCCCGTCAGCGCCGCGTTGCACAGGGCATGGCCCCGGCTCGCGGCGTGGACAGCCGAACACCGGGCGGCGCTCCGGGAGTTGCGCAGGACGGGCGACGCCGCGCGGGCCTGGGACCGTGCCGGGCGCCCCGCCGACCGCCTCCTGCACGGGAGCGTCCTGCGCGCCGCCGCGGACCACGCCGCGACGGCCGGCACCGCGCTCCGGCCCAACCTCGTCGAGCGGGAGTTCCTCTCGGCGTCGCGCGCCCAGGAGTCCCGGAGGCACCGCCAACGCCGCAGGCTGCGGGGCGGGATCGCGGTACTGCTGGCGACGGCGCTCGTCGCGGGCGTCGCCGCCTGGCAGTTCCAGCGCGCCAACGCGGAGCAGCAGGCGTTCGCCACCGCGCGGAACGTCGCCGCCGTTGCCGACGGGCTGCGGACGTCGGACCCGGAGACCGCGGCGCTGCTCAGCGCCGCCGCCTGGCAGGTGGCGCCCGCCGAGGAGGCGCGTGCCGCGCTCTACCGGTCGGCGTGGCAGCGTGAGAGCGCCGTCTTCCAGGACCCGACGAAGCAGCCGACCGTGATCGGAAGCCCGACGACCCGCAGGCTTTCCGCCGACGGCAGCACTCTGGTCACCGCGACGTTCGGAGCATCGGAAGGCAAGACACGGCGCTTCGACCTCCGCACCGGGAAGGAGCTCGCCTCACGCACCAAGGGGGAGACCGCCCCGGGCGCCGTGTCACCGGACGGCAGGTTCGCCGTGCAGGACGGCGAGGTGCAGGAGATCGCCACGGGGAAGGCCGTCGGCGAGGTGAACGATGAGGAACACTCCGTCGAGGCCCTCGCCTCCGGCGGCGTACGCGCACTCGAAGTGAGCGAGAACGGCGAGGATGCAGCGTCCGTGGTCGACACGCACACCGGCGACACCCTGCTCCGGGTGGCCGGCACAGGTGCCCAACTCTCCTCAGACGCCCGATATTTGGTCTCCTGCCCCGAGGACGGCACACCGCTCCTGCACGACATCGACGCCGGCGCCTCGACGGAGCTGGACAGCGCGGAGGAGCAGGGCTGCTCCGACGGCTTCACCGCCTCCTTCAGCGCCGACAGCGGCCGGATGGCCCTCGGGACGACCGAGGGAGCGCTGGCCGTCTGGTCCACCTCGACCGGCGAGAAACTCTCGGAGGCATCCCTCGAGAGCTGGAATCTCCAGGCCCCGTCCGGCGAGGACGTCTATCCGCTCCCCGTCCGCATGAGCCCCGACGGGAAGTTCGTCGCCGCGATGGCGGACGGCTCCGTGGCCGTGGCCGCAGCCGCGGACACGTCCCAACCCCTCTTCACGCAGTCCACGGGCGTCACCAACTCCGAATTGATGACGGACGAGGGCGACCCGCTCGCGCTCGACTCCGCACGCGGCGAACTGCGCTACGTGGAAGGCACGTCGGTGCACACGCTGAGCCTGCGCTCGCTCGCCCTGCCGAGGAAGCAGCGGGACCGCTCGCTCGCCCGCTTCGGCCCCGACGCGAAAACCCTGCTGGCAGCGGAGAACGAGGGCCGGCGCCACCGCGTCCGGACCTGGACGCTCCCGGAGGACGGAAGGCAGGCACCGCGCAAGCGGACCGACCACCCGGTCTCGGGCGGCACGGCCCTGGGGGAGTTCCTTCCTCAGGGCGAGTACATGGCGCCGGCCGAACTCAGCCCGGACGGAGGGACGCTGGCGTACGCCCGCGAGGAGGAGAAGTCGACCGCCGTCCTGCTCCAGGACACCCGGACGGGAAAGGTGACACGTCGGATCGGCTTGGGCGGCGGCTCGGGCGGACGCGTCGCCGCGCTCGCCTTCGGCGAGGACGGACGGACCCTCGCTGTCAGCCGTGCCGGGACCGACGGCAACGACGCCTGGTCCGTCGACGTCGTGGACACCGCGGCGGGCAGGAAGACCCGCACCCTCCCCCGCGTCGGCGGCTACAAAATCGCCGTCGGCGGATCGGCGGAGAAGCCGCTCCTCGTGACGACAGACGGCGACCGCGCGGACCTGTCGACGGGCCGCACCACACGCAGGGCACTCGGCGAAGTCGACCTGAGCGACGTGGCGTTCAGCCCCGACGGGAAGACGCTCGCCGTCGCCGAGCCGGAAGGCGTCGCCCTCTGGAACGGTGACGCGACCCGCCGCGTGGGGCACCTGCCAGGCCCGGACAAGCCCTCGGAACGGGGGGTGTTGCAGCTCCGGTTCTCCCCGGACGGCGACTCGCTCGCCGGCATCGTCGGTTACGGCAGCGTCCACCTCTGGGACGTCCCCTCCCGGCAGCCGATGGGGGGCGTCCTCCCGGGGATCGACGACCGCCTGCTCGACGCGGCCTTCGACACCGCCGGCGACCTCCACCTCGCCGGCGGCGCGGTCGACGCGTACAAGATGAGCCTCGACCCGGAACAGCTCACCGAACAGCTCTGCGCACGCGTCCACAGAGCGAAGAACCTGACACGGGCGGAGTGGCAGCAGAACGTACCGGACGCGCCCTACCGGAAGGTTTGTGACTGATCGAGCGCCGCATCTGGTTGATCGGCGGGACTTCGGGGGTGCGGACGGGCGGTTGGCGGGCGGTGGTTGGCGGTGCGGAACCGCGGACGGGTCGTTGAACGACAGGGCCAGGGATGTCTTCGGTCAGGTGCGCGCAAGAGCGTCGATGAGCCCCTCGCAGTCGCCGTCGTGCGTACGGATTCGGCGCTGCGTCTCGTCGCGATAGGCGTCGGGGCGGTGCCCATGGGAGGCAGAGCAAGCGCTTCGACCGGCTTGCGACAGGCGCGTAACAGACGATCTTGAGCCCTTGAAGCGTTCTTCGCGCGCGTGGTGAGGTTCAGGTGTCCCGACGAGATCTTGGAGCACGGCGCGGCGCTTTGCCACAGCCGGACACGACTCCGGCCGACAGCGAAGCCGGCCGGTTCGCCCCCGCTCCGCGACAACCGGGCTCCTATGCCGTCGAGGTGTGCAAGCACCAGCACACCTCTGCACTCGAAGAGAGGAAAACATGCGCAAGTTCCAGCGCGCAGCAGTCGCCGCCGTCGGCCTCCTGGCCTTCTCGGGCGTCGCCGCCCAGTCCGCCCAGGCCGCACCGGCCGCACCGACCACCAAGGGCGGCGGGTACTACAACGGCACGTACGGGAGCTTTTCGGCCTGCCAATCGGCTGCCGAGAACAACCCGGTGATCACCAAGTACCACTGCGACCAGAACGAGGACGGTAGCTGGTGGCTGCTCGTCGTCGAGGACACCTGCAAGTCGGCAACTCCGAACAGCACGGCTGCGCAGGCTTCCCCGAAGAACGAGATCTCCACGAGGGGATGCTGAGGACTCCTCGGCACGAACCGACCCGGGGCCTGTTCGGCATCGGTGGCACGTGAATTCCGGTAGCTGTTGCCACACCGCTTGATCCAGGCGGTGAACAGACCACGCAAGACGCTCGGCTGGTGTCTTCCAGCCGAGCGTCTTGCGTGGGCGGGCCGTTGAGTTCCTGTGCGCTGTGCGAGGCATCCGTACATCTCACACGCCACGGGACACAGCCACCGCTCCAGCCCGATCAGGGACTTCGTCAAGATGCACCCTGACGCCCTGAAGTCAGCAGTGAGCGTTGATTGGCAGCGCACGGCAGTTGCCGAACGGCACCGAAGGAGCCTTTACCGGGCGGCAGTCGACACCCGGCACCACGGACGGGCAGCAGACGACGGTCGGCACCGCAATCCGCAGTCGGGCCAACTCCGGCTCGACGGGCAGCAGTCGGCGGCCGGCGTCCCGATCCCACCCGGAGTCAGCGTCGCCCACCCCACCGTCGCGCCCCCGGCCCCGGCCGCGCAGCACCCCGTTGCGCCCCCGGCGTGACACGTGCCCGCGACGGTGTCGGACCGCTCAGGAAGCAGCCGTCGGACCGCCGGCACGGAAGCGCTCCACCCCGACGATGTGCCGCACCTTGAGCGGGCGCACGATCACCGCGACGCGCTCCTCACCCGGCATGAGCCACTCGAACCGCTCGCTGCCGAGGTACTTCCTGGCGAGCAGGTCCATGCGCTCGTGCGCCTCGTCGCCCTCGATGAAGCGGGCGACCTCGCCGCTGATCTGCACCCGGTCGAAGGGGTCGTCGTCGGCCGCGTGCGAGAGGTAGACACGCGGATCGCGGCGGAGGTTCTCCTCCTTCACCCGCCCCACCGAGGTGTTGAAGGCGAGCTCCCCCTCCCCCTCCAGATCCACCCACATCGGGCTCACCTGCGGCGCCCCGTCCGGAAACACGGTGCCGACGTACCAGATGTGCGGCGCCTCCAGCCGAGCGCGCACGGCCTCGTCGAAGATCGAACTCATCCCCGGGAGGCTACCAACCAGTACATGACGACGAGCAGAACCCGGTCTCCCGACAGCGACCTCCACGGCCGTCCGCTTGGGACCGCATCCGCGCCTTCGCGGTGCAGCGCGGTGCTCAATCTGCCGAACTGGCGCGCGGAATCCGATGGCGCGACGCTGCTCCGGCGTCAACAATCGCCGGATGCAGGAGGCGAATCCGTCCGACGGGATCATCACTCTGTCCCCACTGCGTCCGGACGATGCCGAGGCGCACCTCGCCGGGGAGGATGAGCCGCTGGTCCACTGGCTCAGCGGCCGTCCCGGCACACGCGAGGGCGTCGAAACCTATATCCGGCACTGTCAGGAACAGTGGGACACCGCCGGCCCCCTCCGCGCCTTCGCTATCCGAGTAGGCACGGACGAGGCACTCGCGGGGACGATCGACCTGCGGTGTGCAGCAGAGGGCCTGTCTCCCGGCCAGGTGAACGTCGCCTACGGCCTCTACCCGCCCTGGAGAGGACGCGGTCTGGCCACCCGCGCGGTCCTCCTGGCCTGCCGGTACGCGGCAAGCGAGGGCGGGAAGGAGGCGGTGATCCGCGTGGTCCCGGAAGAACACCGCCTCCGCCGCGGTCGCTCTCCGGTCGGGTTTCACGCCGAGCAAGCACACGCAGGACGAGGACGGGTCACGCCTCGACTGGTACCTCCGGGACCTGCGGCTCGACACCTGGTGACGCCCCTGGTGTCCGAGCCGATTCAAGGCCGTTGAGCAACGCGTGGACGGCGCTCATGGGCCGCCCTTCAGCTTCGTTGCCGACATGCCCCGGAGCGCCCAGTCAAGAAAGCTCGCACCAGACGCTCTTGCCCGTCCCCCGCGGCTCCACGCCCCAGGCCGCCGCCAGCTCCTCGATGAGCATCAGCCCCCGTCCGCGGGTGGACAGCTCGGTGGCCGCCCGGCGGACGGGGAAGTCGGAGGACTCGTCGGCGACGGAGAGGCGCAGCGACCGCCGCTCCCCGTCGTAGTGCACCGGGCGGGCGCTGAGCGTCGCGTTCCCTCCGGTGTGCCGCAGCGCGTTGGTGGCCATCTCGCAGGCGAGCAGCTCCGCGACGTCGCCGAGCGGGTCCATCGACCACCGGTGGAGGGAGGTCCGCAGCAGGGCGCGGGCGGTGTCGAGGGATGCCGGGTCGTTCTGGAGGACCTCGACGTCGAGTCGGGGTTCCGGCGCCGGCGGGCGCGTCCCCCGTTGCAGGACGAGCAGGGCCACGTCGTCCTCGGCGCCGGTGTAAGCGGCCATGCCGCCGAGCAGGTGGTCGGCCAGCTCCCCAGGGGAGGCCGGACCCGTGGAAAGGGTGTCGACGAGCAGGTCGCGGCCCTCGTCGATGTCGCGTCCCCTCGACTCCAGCAGCCCGTCCGTGCACAGCAAAAGCTCGGCGCCCGGCGGCAGTACCGTCTCGCTCGCCATGTAGGCCGGGCGGTCGTCGATCGTGAGGCCGAGGGGGAGGCCGCCCGGACTTTCGAGCCAGGTGCAGGTTCCGTCGGGGAAGCGGGCCAGGGGCTCGGTGTGCCCGGCACGTACCGTCTCGGCCGTCCCGGTGGCGGGGTCGAGGACGGTGAGGAGGCAGGTGGCGAACAGCTCGGTGTCGAGTTCGGTGAGGAAGGACGAGGCGCGGGCCATCACGGTGGCGGGCGGATGCCCCTCGGCGGCGTACGCCCGCAGCGCGATGCGGAGTTGGCCCATCACGGCCGCCGCCTTGACGTCGTGGCCCTGTACGTCCCCGATCACCGCCGCCACCCGGCCGTCGGGCAGGACGAGCGCGTCGTACCAGTCGCCGCCGATGCCGCTGCGGGCGCGGGCCGGGCGGTAGCGCGGCACCAGGGTCAGCCCCGGCACCGTCGGCATGCGCCCCGGGAGCATGGCGTTCTGGAGCCCGGCCGCCAGTTCGTGCTCCTGGTCGTAGAGGAACGCCCGCTCCAGCGACTGGGCGATGGTGCGGCCCAAGGCCCGCAGCACCGTCCGCTCGTCGGTGCTGAAGCGGCCCTTCCCGTCGTAGGTGAGGCCGAGCGCGCCGATCGGCCTGTCGTGCGCGATCAGCGGCAGGAAGACGACGGCGCTGGCGGCGGAGAAAAGCTGCAGATAGCGCCCCATGGCGGGGTACAGCCTGAGGTACTCCTCCGGATCGGTGAGGAAGACCGGCTCGCGACGGCGGATCACGTCGGCGAGCGGTAGCTGGTCCCCGACCCGGACGACCTGGAGGTCGTGCTGCACCTCCTCGTTGATTCCACTGGCACCGATCATCTTCACCAGACCGTCCTCGACCAGCCCGAGTACGACGCTGGAGACGCCCAGCCGCTCCTGCATCTGCGTGCCGGTGAGCGCCTCGGCGACGTCCTCGACGGTGACGGTCGGGGCGAGCTCGTCGTTGACGAACCCGACGATGTCGGCCTGACGGTGCCGCTCGGCCCGCTCCTCCCGCAGCTTGTGCGTCTGGTCGACGGCGCGCAGCTCCTGGCTGGCGTCGCGGATGATGCCGAGGACCCGGGTCGGCCGCCCCTCGTCGTCGCAGACGACGCGCCCCTGGGTGTGCGTCCAGCGCAGCCACCCGTCGCGGTACCGCACCCGGAAGTAAGTACTGAACGCCGACCGCTCGCGCAGCGCCCGCTCGATCTGCTCGTTGACGACGGACACCTCTTCCGGCAGCATCCGGTCGCTCAGCATGGTGAGGCTTCCGTCGAACTCGTCGGGGGCGAAGTCCATCACCTGGTACGCGCCCTCGTCGTAGTGCATGACGCCGGTTTCCAGGTCCCAGGTGAAGCTCCCCATCCCGTTGACCGCGAGTGCGACGTCCGCGGTCGGAGGCTCCCGGGGGGAGTGCTCACCGCTCGGATCGGAGGAGCCCATCCCTGCCTCCCGCTCGCGCCGCCGCTTCGTTCCATTCTGCGCCGCCTGCGGAGAACCGCCACGTGGCTTGCCCCCACGGTGCGCGGGCCGCCCCTCGCACGTGTCCGGCGTCCACCGCGCTCTCTATAGGGTGGCCGGGTGGTGACGAGCGAGGAGCGCGGACGGCGGGGTCCGCGGCAAGAGGACGGCGCCGATCTCCAGGCGTTCGCCGTGCAGTTGCGGCGGGTGAACGGGGAGGTCAACCGGACGATGCACGCGTTCGCGCCGGAACACGGCCTGCACGCCACCGACGTGCAGGCTCTCTCCCTCGTCCTCGACGCGGAGTGCCCCGTGACGCCCGGCCTGCTGCGCGAGCGCCTCGGCCTGACGTCGGGCGCCGTCAGCGCGTGCCTCGACCGGCTGGAGCGCGCGGGCCACATCCGTCGCCTACGCGACGACGCGGACCGCCGAGTGGTGCGCATCCAGTACGCGGCAGGGGCGCGGGCCGCCGCCCGCACCCACTTCCGTCCGCTCGCGGAGGCCACCGAGCGCGCACGCAACCGCTTCAGCGAGGACGAACTCGCCGTCGTACTGCGCTTCTTGACGGCGCTCAACGAAGAACTGGCCGAGGTCCGCACCGAGCCCCGCTGAGCACCGACGACGCGCAAGGTCGTACCCGGGCGCGGGCCGGGCGGCCGTGTACGGTGATCTCTCAACGATTGAGATTTCTATGCCCCGGAGCACCATGGCCGCCACCGCCCGTCGCACCCGCTGGCTGATCCCCCTGCTCCTGCTCGCGGTCTGGCTCGGCGTCGGCGGCACCCTCGGCCCCTACGCGGGCCAACTCAGCGAGGTCTCCACCAACGACCAGGCCGCCTTCCTCCCCGAGGACGCCGAGTCGACCAAGGTGATCGACGCGCAGGAACGGTTCCAGCAGGGCGAGACGGTGCCCGCCGTCGTCCTGTGGACGGCGGCCGACGGCGGACGCCTCGACACCGGCCAACGACGCGCCGCCACCCGCGCACTCGCAGGACTCCGCGACGACGCCGCCGTCACCTCCGTCTCGCCCGCCCTACCCTCCCGCGACGGCGAGGCCCTCCAAGGCGTCGTCGACCTCCCCCCGGACCTCGACGACGAGCTCGGCGCCGCGGTCGAACGGGTCCGCGACGCGGCACAGCACGTCCCCGGCACCGACGTCGGCGTCGCCGGCCCCGCGGCGAGCCAGGCGGACCTGTCCGAAGCGTTCGCCGGCATCGACGGCATACTGCTGGCCGTCGCCCTCGCGAGCGTGCTGCTGATCCTGCTCGTCGTCTACCGCAGCGTGCTGCTGCCGCTCGTCATCATCGCCGGCGCGGTCTTCGCGCTCGCCCTCGCGAGCGCGGTCGTCTACGCCCTCGCCGACCGGGGCACCGTGAGCGTCGACGGACAGGTGCAGGGCATCCTCTCCATCCTCGTCATCGGCGCCGCGACGGACTACGCGCTCCTCCTCACCGCCCGCTTCCGCGAAGAACTCGCCCGCACGGCCGACCGCTTCGCCGCCATGCGCGCCGCGTGGCGCGAATCCGTCGGCGCGATCACGGCGAGCGCCGCCACGGTCGCGCTCGGACTCCTCGCACTGCTGCTCAGCGGCCTCACCAACAACCGGGCGCTCGGCCCGGTGGGCGCAATCGGCATCGTCTGCGCCGTGGCCGGCGCGCTCACCTTCCTCCCGGCCGTGCTGCTGCTCCTCGGGCGTGCGGCCTACTGGCCGGCGAAGCCCAAGTCCGCGGAGGCGAAGGCCGCTTCGGGCACCCTGTGGGCACGGATCGCCCGCCTCGTCGACCGTGCACCGCGGCGGGTCTGGGCACTCACCACGGTCGGCCTCCTCGCCTGCGCCGCGTTCGCGCCCACCTTCAGCTCCGAGGGCGTCTCCCTCGACGAGATCTTCGTCAACGACGCCCCCTCGGTCGCCGCCCAGCGCACGCTGGGCGAGCACTTCCCCGGAGGCTCCGGCAACCCCGCCGTCGTCCTCGCCGACGCGCGCAAAGCGACGCAGGTGGCCGACGCGGCGACGGCGACCGACGGCGTGGCCTCGGCCGCCCCCGTCACCGAGTCGGGACGGCCGGGCGGCGGCGCTCCGCTCGTCGTCGACGGGCGGGTGCGCGTCGACGTCACGCTGAAGGACGCCGCCGACAGCGACGCGGCGAAGGAGACCCTCGTGCACCTGCGCGACGCCGTGCGCGCCGTGCCCGGCGCCGACGCGCTCGTCGGCGGCTACACCGCCCAGCAGTACGACACCCTCCACACCGCGGAGCGCGACCGGACGCTGATCGTGCCCGTCGTGCTGGGGATCATCCTCGTCATCCTCGTCGGGCTCCTCCGGTCGCTGGTGACGCCGGTGCTGCTCGTCGCGACGGTGGCGCTGAACTTCCTTGCCACGCTGGGAGTCTCCTCGCTCGTCTTCACCCACCTCTTCGGCTTCGCCGGTACCGATCCCGCCGTCCCGCTCTACGGGTTCGTCTTCCTCGTCGCGCTCGGCGTCGACTACAACATCTTCCTGATGTCGCGCGTCCGCGAGGAAACGCACCACCACGGCCCGCGCCAGGGCGTGCTGCGCGGCCTGACCGCCACCGGCGGCGTCATCACCTCCGCAGGTGTGGTCCTCGCCGCCACCTTCGCCGCCCTCGGCGTCATCCCGCTCGCCTTCCTCGCCCAGGTCGCCTTCATCGTCGCCTTCGGCGTGCTCCTCGACACCCTCGTCGTCCGCTCGCTGCTCGTCCCCGCTCTCGTACGGGAGTTGGGGCACCGTGCCTGGTGGCCGGGCGCGCTGGGCCGACGCCGGGACGACGACGGCACGAACGCACGGGTCGAGGGCTGAGCCCCGGCCCGTGTGACGGACACCTCACCGTGTCGCTGCCGTACCGTGCCCGTCACCGGGGACGCTCGTGGACGTGAAGGAGCACCGCACGGCATACGTCAACTCTGCTGCCCCCGACGCGCGTTGCGCCCCGGAGTCTGCGGACGAAGCCGGGGCGCCGGGAGCGGAGGCCCCCGAGGTCCGTCGCTTCTGGGGCCGGCTCGGTCTGCCCGGGCTGGTCGACGTGCACACCCACTTCATGCCCGAGCGGGTCCTGCACAAGGTCTGGGAGTACTTCGACGGCCAGGGGCCGCTGACCGGCGGCCTGGAGTGGCCGATCACGTACCGGGAGACGGAGGCGCAACGCACGGCGCGGCTGGGGGCGTTCGGCGTCCGCGCGTTCACCTCGATGCTCTACCCACACAAGCCCGGCATGGCCCGCTGGCTCAACGGGTGGGCGGCCGACTTCGCCCGCCGCACCCCCGGCTGTCTGCACACCGCCACCCTGCACCCGGAGCCGGACGTCGGCGCGTACGTCCGCGAGGCCGTCGAGGCGGGCGCGCGCGTGTTCAAGTCCCACGTACAGGTGGGGGCGTACGATCCGGCCGACGCACGCTTGGAGCAAGCCTGGGGCGTACTGACCGAGGCGCGCATCCCCGTGGTGATGCACTGCGGTTCCGGGCCCGCGCCCGGTAGGTACACAGGGCCCGAACCCGTCTCCCGACTGCTGGCACGGCACCCGAAGTTGCCGCTCGTCGTCGCACACATGGGGATGCCCGAGTACGAGGAGTTCCTGCACCTCGCCGAGCGGTACGACCAGGTGCGCCTCGACACGACGATGGCGTTCACCGACTTCACCGAGGGGTTCATGCCCTTCCCCCGTCGGGCCCTGCCACGGCTCGCCGCGCTCGGCGACCGCATCCTCCTCGGCTCCGACTTCCCCAACACCCCTTATCCGTACGTGCACCAGCTCCACGCTTTGGAGCGGCTGGGGCTCGGGGACGAGTGGCTGCGCGCCGTGTGCCACGACAACGCGGCGGATCTCTTCGGGCTGTGAAACGTGCGGTGCACTCCCCCGATGACCGGCGCCGGTTCGGGGGTTTCCGTCGAGCGGAGAGAGCTCCTCACCGCGGACGTGGCGACGGCGGCAGGCGGGCTCGCCCGGAGGCGAGCAGGCCGGCTCGACGAACAGCGCGCGGTCGGACGTCAGTCGATCTCCGCGCCGGACAGGGCGTCGGTGATCACACGGGTGGTGAAGTCGGGGTCCGCAGGGACGCGGTTGCTGTGCTCCGCCAGGAGGGAGGCGGTGACTTCAAGAGGGGTCATCTCCCTCTCCGTCCACTTCCCGTACTGCTACCGCCACAGAGTGGGGGCGGGGAGAGGGTGCGCCCGCTTCGGGAGGCTGACCGCGCCGGGGTTCCCTCCGACATCGCGGGCCCGCCTCAATCACCATGGCTCCTGCTCCTCGCAACCTCGGCCAGGAGTACGAACGGCAATCCCTGAGCCGCGTGCGGCTCCACAACGTGGGGGTCGTGCTGGGAAAACAAAATCGCGCACACACTACGGCAACGAGCGCGCGAGCAAAGAAAAGGTAACCAACGCACCTGCCACCGACCACGATTCGTTGCATTCGGCGATCCGCGCACGTCCTGCGGCCCGGCGAGCGCACATTCGGTCGACCCGCCGGTCCCATCTCTCGGGCCTCTTCCGGCGCCCCGCGTGCTGCTTGCTGGTGCTCGGCCAAGACCGTGTCCACGGCCCGAGCACGGCGGCATTCCGCGTAAACGGGAGACGGAAAGGGCGTCCGTCAGGCGTACCCGCCTGACGGCGCCGCGGCTATCGTGCCCTACGTAACAAGACCTGCCGACCACCGATGCTTTCGCCCGAGTCCGGGCACCGCCACCGGCATACGGCAGCGCCTCGACGGTTCGCAGAGTCGAACGGAAGGAGGCGCTACCGTTCACGTCACTGCCGGACTTGTGCCACCCCGGCGAATCCGCCGATTTCGCTGTCGGCCTGGACCACCGGTTCGTCGGGCCGCCACCGATGGGTGGCCACCAGGCCGGGCTCCAGGAGGTCGAGGCCGTCGAAGAACCTCGCCACCTGCTGCTGGTCGCGGGGGGCGAAGGGGACTTTGCCTGTGGCGTAGATGTCCTTGAAGTAGGCGGCGCCTTCCGGGTCGAACTGGCCGGTGGCGTGCGAGAGGACGAGGAAGCTTCCGGGGGCGAGCGGCTCGAGGAGGCGGCGGACCATCTCGTAGGGCTCGTCCTCTTCGGATATGAAGTGCATCAGCGCGACGAGGCTCAGCGCGACGGGCTGCTCCAGGTCGAGGGTGTCGGCGACATGGGGGTCGGCGACGATGTCGTGGGAGCGCACATCCGCTTCGAGGTACGTGGTGCGGCCCTCGGGGGTACCGCGCATGAGGGCGTCGGCGTACTCGACGACGAGGGGATCGTTGTCGACGTAGACGACGCGGGACTCGGGCGCGATCTCCTGGGCGACCTGGTGGAGGTTGGGCGCGGTGGGGATGCCGGTTCCGATGTCGAGGAACTGCCGCACCCCGTGCTCGCGCACCAGGGTGCGGACCGCTCGATGCATGAACGCACGGTTGGCCCGCGCACCGGTACGTACTTTCGGCAGGCGCCCGAGGACGGCCTCCGCGGCCTCCCGGTCGGCGGCGAACCAGTCCTTCCCGCCGAGGTAGTAGTCGTACATGCGGGCGGAGTGGGGCTGGTTCATTGTCGTGTCCTGGGGTAGGCAGTGCGCGCGTCGTCCCACCGCCGGTTGTCGGTGGGCGGAATCGCCGCGGACCTTCGGTGGTCCGGGCGCGAGCACAGGCTAGCGCCCGCAGCGTGGAAATGCCGTTCCGCGTACTGCAAGACTCCGTGGAGGCAGGGCAGTTGCTCGACGAACCGGCCGTGGAGTACGAGGGCCCGGGGGCGACGGACCGGTTGGCACTCGGTCGCGCTGGGAGCGAGCACCGCGCCCTGCATGACGAAGCCACGCGGCCGCGAGGCGTGGGCGCCGGACGAGCCCACGGCCTCAGCAGTCGCGGACCCAGCGGTGGGAGCGCACACGGTAGGTGCCGGTGAGGTTGCCCTGTTGGTTGATGCTGGTGCACCCCACGCGGGCCTTGTAATGCGGCCGCAGGTAGAACTCGACCTTGTAGTACGGGTTTTTCAGGTCGCCGTTGTTGAAGAGGGAGGAAACAGGTTTCCTCCGCGTCCAGGCGCACTCGTCGTTCTTCGCCCAGTCGCCGTCGCTCTCGCGGTAGGAGCACATGTCGCCGTTGCCGTTCCGCTCGCTGAAGAAGCACACATTCTTCTTCGGGCACCGGGCGTAGCCGTAATCGCCCGCCGGGGGCCGCGTCAGGGCCCAACCGAGCCCCAGGCCGAGCCCGCACAGCAGCGCGGTGGTGGTGAGAAGGACCGTACGCAGCCACGTCCGGCGCCTGGTCCCCGTGGCGTCCGCCCCCGTACGGGGCACGACGACCTCTCCGCTCGGTCCGGTCGCCGATTTCGCCCGCTCGAGGAGCAGCGCGCTGGTGTGCGGCGCGCGTGCCGTGTGCGTCGGGGCAAGGCAGTCGGAGACCAAGTCCCGCCAGGCGTCCGGCAGTCGGGCCGACAGCGGCAGCGGCTCGTGCCCCGAGGCGTAGCGCAGAGCCGCGTCGCGCCGCAGTGCCGGGGTGGCGCCGGGGAAGGGCAGGCTTCCGGTCAGCAGCAGGTGGCTCAGGACGCCGAAGGCCCACACGTCGGCGGTCTGGCGCGTCCGGATGCCGCGTGCGCCCGTCTCCGGCCAGAACAGCTCCGGAGGCGTGTAGTCGAGGGTGGAGAAGGCCGGGGTGTAGGCGTGGGTGCCCTCCAGTTCGGCGGCGAGGTTGAAGTCGGAGAGCCGGGCGGCGCCGTCGGCGAAGAGGAGGACGTTGCCCGGCTTGAGGTCGCCGTGCACCCAGCCGGACTCGTGCAGTTGGGTCAGGCCCGTACCGATCTGGATCAGCAGCCGACCGGCGCCCGGCAGCGCGGTGTTGGGGCTGGTGAGCGCGTTCAGGCGGAGCAGTACGTCCAGGGAGCTCTCGGCCTGCTCCAGCGCCAGGACGCCGCAGCCGTCGAGCTCGGGGTTCTCGGGGTCGTCCACGGTGTACGCCTCGTACATCCGGACCAGGTGGGGCCGGCGGAGCGCCTCGTGCAGGCGCAGCTCGCGCTCGGAGAGTTCCTGCAGGTGACGCAGTTGGCGGGGCGTCCGGGTGCCGGTGGCGAGGAACTTCAGGGCGGCCGTCGCGGGTTCGCCGCCGCAGGTGTCACCGTCCGCCTCGGTGGCGTCGTCCACACCTCCTTGCCCGGCCCCGGCGGTGTTCCTGGCCGCGTAGACGCTGGAGAAGGCGCCCGAGGCCAGGGGGTGCAGGACCTCCCAGCGGCCGACCCGATACCCGTACGGCACGACGACCGGCAGGCCGTCGGGATTGCTCATAGCGGTAAGGGGCTGCACACATCCGGAGCCACCGTCTCCAGCAGCTCCAGGTCGTCCTCGCCCACCAGGTCGAACCGGAGTGCCAGCGAGGCCAGTTGCTCCTTCTTCCCGTGCATCCGCTCGCCGCAGACGGACTGCTCCCGGGCCGGCTTGAGACCGAGTTTGACCGCCAGGTAGTCGATGTTCCACTGCACCGAGGCCCGGTTGGCCTCCGGCCATACGGCTTCGACTCTGGAGATGAGCTGCGCGGAGGTCGGAAGCGGCGCCAACGTCCGCCCGCGCAGGCGGGGTTCGCACAGTGCGGCGAGTACGAGGAAGTAGCGCTTGCTGCGATCCAGGGAGAACGCGTGCGCCGTGGTGTGTCCCTCGCCGCGCTCGTGCGCGGCCGACACGTAGAGGTGGCGCGGCGTCCACACGTCGAAGGTCGCCATGCCTTCGCGGGCGGGCAACAGCACACGGGAGAACTCGAACGGCACCGGCGCCTCCACGCGCCCGGGGGCGAGCTTGATGTGCTCCCCCGCACCCTCCGGGTTCTCGACCACGTACGTGTGGTGCCGGCTGAGGTTGCTGAGCGACCAGAACGCCGCACCCGCGGTCAGGCACCCCGCCGTACGGGACACGGCCTCGTCCCCGATCACGAGCCGGAGAGCGTCGGGAGCTGCCGTCCTTCTTGCCCGCCCGAAGTGCAGGACCTCGCCGGGCGCGAGGCGGATCTGCTCCTCCACCCGCGTACACCCGGGCGGCACCACGATGATGCTCTCCATGCTCGATTCCTCCCCCGAAACGAAGCTCCAGACTAGGCAGCGCGCGGGGTGAGGCCAAGCCCTCGTAAGTGGTACTGAGTTGGCATATACCGGATCAGCAAGCGCGGGGAGGAGCGGACGCCCTCAGGCGGAACGGCCTCGGGCCCGGCAGCGGCACTCCGCTGCCGGGCCCGAGGGGCGCCGACCGAACGCCATGCGCCATCAGCCGCCTGGCACGGGTCGCTCAGAGGCTCACCCGCACTTGTTGGAGACCCACTTGAGGGACATGGGCACGTAGTCCCCGGAGATGTTGCCGCCGCTGCCGTTCTTGGTGCAGCCGATCCGGCCGCCCTTGTAGTTGGTCTTCCAGTAGTAGGCGACACCTGTGGAACCGTCGGCGCTGGTCCCGTTGTTGTACACGGACTTCGGCTCGGTGCCCTCCCTCATCCATGAGCAGGAGATCGAGCCGGAAGTGGTGTCGGGGTCCGCGACGTCCCAGTCGCACATGGACCCCGAGTAGTTGCTGCCCGTGTAGAAACATACGTTGCCCGTTGCGCACCCCGAGGGCGCGGCGGCGGGGCTGGCGCTGGCAGGTGCGGCCGTGAACACGGTCGCTGCCGCGGCCATGGAACCGGCCACCGCGAGCACGCTGCGTACCTTCATGTTGGCTCTCCTCCCGTTGAACGCACCCGACAAGGTGCGATACCGACGAACAGGACCTGTCCGACGTCCGTGAGATTACTGACGGAGGGAGGAGCCTTTGTACCTAGCAACAGTGAGGGTCCGTCTCGGCCGTACCGACGACGCGAACCCGGGCACCCGTCGACGCGACGCTTGTGGCGGGAGCCGGTCACGGTGCGGCGCAGGCGCGCGCGTGGGGCTCCCTCAGCTCATGACGCACCCCGGCGCCGCGGATCGTAGCCTGACGGAAGTGCCCTGTAGCCGCAGGTGCGCACCCCCTCGGGCCGGAGGTGAACGGCCATGACCAACCGCTCCGACTCCTCGGACGCGGTCTTCGAGGCTCTGCTGGGCGACATTCACCGCATGCAGCCCTCCGAGCTGCCGCAGCTCCTGCAAAGCCACCGCTCCGAACTGGGCGCGGAGAACGTCTTCCTCTACCTGGCGGACGTCCAGCAGGAACGGCTGACCATGATGCCGGACGGCTCCGCCCCCGCCCATGCCGCACTGCCCATCGACTCCACAGTGGCCGGCTGGGTGTACCGCACCCTCGTCGAAAGAGTGACCACAGGAGAGTCCCGCGGGCTGACCCTGTGGCTGCCGTTGGTGGACGGCATCGAACGCCTCGGTGTTCTGTGCAT
Organism: Streptomyces sulphureus DSM 40104; assembly: GCF_000381025.1. Taxonomy (GTDB): domain Bacteria; phylum Actinomycetota; class Actinomycetes; order Streptomycetales; family Streptomycetaceae; genus Streptomyces; species Streptomyces sulphureus. The sequence goes on along the minus strand of NZ_KB905827.1, from coordinate 33,279 downwards.
CGAGGCCGACACCCTCGACGAGGAGGCTCTCCGGCGCTGCCGGACCCTCTCCACCATCGTCACCCTGGTTTTGTACGCCAAGGGCGTCATCAGCGACCTCTATGCCCGCTCCCAACGCACTCAACAGATGAAGATCTCCGCCGAGATGCTGCGGGCCTTCCTTCCGCCACGGTCCATCGGCACCCGGCTGACAACCTCCAGCGCCATCCTGGAGCCCGCCTACAACCTGGGCGGGGACGCGTTCGACCACGCCGTGGTCGACCACACGCTGCACGCCACCATCGTCGACGGCATGGGTCACGACCTGTCCGCCGGCCTGTCCTCCTCCGTCGCCCTGGCCGCCAGCCGCAACACCCGCCGCTCGGACCCGACGGCCGAACTCGAACCGCTCGTCCACAGTGTCGACCAAGCCCTGTCCGACGTTTTCGACGACCGTCACGCCACGGCCGTCTTCGCCCATCTGCACCTGGACACCGGCGCCCTGGAATGGATCAACGCGGGCCACCCCCCGCCCCTGCTGATGCGCGGCACCGACCTCGTCCCCGAGGCACTGGAACGCGAGCCCGAGCCCCCGCTCGGCCTGCCCGCCGGCATGGCCGACTCCAAGCGGACCGTGCAGAGAGCACACCTGCAACCCGGCGACCGGGTCCTCCTCTACACCGACGGGATCATCGACGCCAAAGACGACTCCGGACAGCGCTTCGGCCTCACACGCTTCACCGACTTCCTCATGCGCGCCATGGCCGCCGACGAGCCCCCGCCCGAGGCCCTGCGCCGCCTCATCAAAACCCTCCTCGCATACCAGCACGGCGGCCTGACCGACGACGCCACCGTCATGATGTTCCAGTGGCACCCCGCCAGCTCCCCCGACTACTTCACCTGACCTCCGACCCGAACGAAAAGCAGCCCGACTCCCCGCCTCCCCCGTCGTCGGCCCTTGGCCTTCAGCGGCGGCGACCCGAGCCCGTCGGGCTGCCGCTGACCATGGGCATTCACCGAGTCACGGTCATCAGCGAGAGAAGATCAGCACTGTCGCTCATGCGAGGAACTTACTCGCCAACTTCTTTGCTGCGGTGAGTGGTTGTCCAAGGGGGGCTGCCAAGAAGGGTGCTGAAGACTGCGACGGCCCCGACCGTTGAACGAGGCCCACCCGAGGCAGCCCCTTGGCGGCCTTACCTGCCCGATCAACAAGCGCTCAGCATCTGCCGGAGAGCCACTGCCGATTGGGGTCTCGGCGGACCCTCGAACCGGCGCGTGCCTGCCGTGCACCAGCAAGAGCAACGCATCGGGCTCCGGCCGGCGCCAAGCGCTGACCTTGGGACATACACCGAACCCGGCAACTGCTCAGCGGCCTCTCGGCTGTCGAGCACTCGGGCTCCTTCTTCCCGCTGAGGAGCTGCCCCCCTGCCACCGAACGACGCAGCACCCTGCCCCGTTCGCGCGGCGCCGGTCCTGGACGTGCACCACGCAGAGCAACATAAGGGAGGCGAGCGATGGTGAGATCCGCTCTGGGAGCCAAAAAGATCCCCCTTCGACCAACGTTCCCGCTGATCGAAGGGGGCTCTTGCACTGTGGACCTGAGGGGATTTGAACCCCTGACCCTCTCGTTGCGAACGAGATGCGCTACCGGACTGCGCCACAGGCCCTTGTTTGCGACGGATGAAACTTTAGCATCACCAGCGGGCTGCGACGAAATCCGTTCCTGTGCTGGTCGGCAAGGGCGAGGTGGCGGGCTACTCGTTGGCGGCTCGCGGGCGGTCGTCCTCGCCTGCGTACTGGTCGAAGAGAGGAGTGCGGCGGTCGCGCGGGCGGGCCTCCCGCTCGGGCGCGGGGTCCGCGCGGGGGCCGGTGGAGCGGGCGGAGCTCCACGCGTCGGGGGCGTCGAGGTCGACGTCGCGGGAGGCGCGGGGGGCGACGGGGGCGTTGACGTAGGTGGGCAGAGGGACGGGGACGGGGTCCCAGCCGTCGGTGGGCTCGCGGTCGCGGGCCGCTCGCTGCTGGTCGATCCACTCGGCGTGGTCGGTCTGCTCGACGAGAGCGCGGCGGTCGGCCGAGGCAGGGGGCGACGGGCGACGGGCCGCGCGGGGGCGTTCCGAGGTGGCCGGGTCGGGGGTGGCGACTGCGTCCTCCGTGCCGGGGTCAGGAACGCCGTCGTCGGTCTCGGCGAGGGCGGTGGGCTCCGCCGTCGGCTTGCGGGTGCGGTGGAGTTGCCGGGCGGCGGCCTCGGCCTGGCGGCGGTCCATGGTGAAGGTGAACCGACGGCGCTCCTGGACGCGGAGGTAGACGATGTACGCGCTGAGGAGGACGGCGGGCGCGGCCGGGACCCAGAGGAAAGCGAAGCCCCCGACCGCGGCGACGATGGCACCGAAGGTGAACGCCAGGAAGAGGCACATCGTGGTGCGCCGGCGCCGAGCGAGCAGTTTGGCCCGCTTCGCGCGGCTCGTGCGCTTCGCCTGGCCCGGCCGGGGTGCCGGTCTCGCGTCCCGTCCTGCCTCGGAGGCGGCGCGGGCCGGGCGGCGGGGCGCGGCATCGTCGAAGGGTGCCGCGAGGTCTCGCTCTTCCTCGGCCTGAGGGGCGCCGATCATGGTTCTGGGGTTGGCGAAGGCCCGGACGTCGACCGAGGGATCGGTCGGCTCCGCCGCGTAGGCGTCAGTCCGGGCGCCCGGTGTTTCGGCGGTCGGCGCGGAGGGCTCCTCCGGGTCGGCCGCGTCGGTGTCGTCGGTGCGCTGGGCCTGGCGCCGCTCCACGTCCTTGGCGTAGCGCCGCTCCATACCCGCCTTGCCGGAGAGCAGGCGGATGGCGGTGCTGAAGCGTTCCGTCGGACGGGCCTCGTTGAGCTCGTCCTGTCTACGGAGCCACATCGGCACCAGGTAGGCGGCCCAGGCCCCGACGATGACTGCGTAGATGAGGCCGCTGCTGCTCACCCTCACACCGTAGAGGGGTTTGCAAGGGGCCATCTGCCAAATACCGCGGTGTGTCGCACGATCTGGCTGATCCCTCGAACTTTTTTTGTTACTGCCGGACTTCGTGGCTTCAAATGTGCTCGTTCCATGGGGAAGTTGAGGACACGGGAAGAACGCCGGGGACGCAGTCGGAGTTCCCCGCACCGGTCAACTGCCCTGCTCGGCAACGCACTCCGGGTCACTTCTGCGACGCGCCCGGGGCCGCCCGGTGCCACCTGGCGAGCAAGCTCTCCGGCACCTCCTCGACGGTGAGCGCGTAGACGAGATGGTCCCGCCAGGCACCGTCGATGTGCAGGTAGCGCGGCCTGACGCCCTCCTCGCGGAAGCCGAGTTTCTCCACGACCCGCCGGCTGGGTGCGTTCTCCGGGCGGATGCAGACCTCGACCCGGTGCAGCCCGACCGCGCCGAAGCAGTGGTCGACGGCGAGGGCGACGGCGGTGGGGATCACGCCGCGTCCGGCGACGGACCGATCGACCCAGTAGCCGATGTGGCCCGAGCACATGGAGCCCCAGGAGATGCCCGCCACCGTCAACTGTCCGACGAGGCGGCCCTCGTGCTCCACCACGAACGGCAGCATCCGCCCGGCCTGCGCCTCCGACCGCAGGTGGCGGACCATCTGCCGGTAGGTGGGGCGGTGCCCCGGAAGGTGGCCGGGCGGGGCCGGGGGGATCGTCGCTTCCCAGGGGCGGAGCCAGTCGCGGTTGCGTTGGTTGACCTCACGCCAGGCGCGCTGGTCGCGAAGGCGTATCGGACGGAGGGCCGTTGGACCGTCCGACAGCTCTGCTGGCCATCCGGCGTTCAGCTCGGGTCGTCCCCTCTGCGGTGATCGCCGCCGTGCATCTGCTCGACGGCGTGGACCAGCAGCCGGGCAAGGACGGCGAGGCCGTCGCGGACGCCTCCCGAGGAGCCCGGCAGGTTGACGATCAGAGTACCGCCGGCGACGCCTGCCGTGCCGCGCGAAAGGGCCGCCGTGGGGACTTTGGCGAGGCCCTCTGCGCGGATCGCCTCGGCGAGGCCCGGGATCTCGAAGTCGAGGACGGAGCGGGTCATTTCGGGGGTGCTGTCGGTGGGCGAGATGCCCGTGCCGCCCGTGGTGACGACGGCGTCGTACCCCTCGGTGACGGCGACGCGAAGCGCCTCGGCAACGGGCTTCCCGTCCGGCACGACGCTCGGCCCGTCGACCGTGAAGCCCATCTCGCGCAGGCCCTCGACGATCAGCGGTCCGCCGGTGTCCCGGTAGACGCCGGCGGAGGCGCGGTTGGACGCGGTGAGGGCGAGGGCGCGGTAGCTCATGCGTCTGCCTCCTGTGTGCGCTGCCAGTCGCCGGACTTGCCGCCCGTCTTCTCCTCGACGCGGATGCCGTCGATCACTGCCGCCTTGTCCACGGCCTTGACCATGTCGACGACGGTGAGCGCAGCCACCGAGACCGCGGTGAGCGCCTCCATCTCGACACCGGTCCGGTCGGTGGTGCGCACCTGCGCCGCGATCTCCACCGCCCCTTCGTCGACGGACAGTTCGAGCTCCACGCCCGAGAGGGCCAGCGGGTGGCAGAGCGGGACGAGGTCGGGGGTGCGCTTGGCGCCCATGATGCCGGCGATCCTGGCGACGGCGAGCGCGTCGCCCTTGGGTACGCCCTCGCCGCGCAGGAGTGCGACGACGCGCGGCGAGACCCGCACCCGGCCCGTGGCACGGGCGGTTCGCGCGGTGGTCTCCTTCGCCGAGACGTCGACCATGCGGGCGGCGCCCGTCTCGTCGAGGTGGGTGAGGTGCTGTTGCTCCGCGGTGCTCATCTCTCTCCCGATCCTGCTCTCCACCTGCTCGGCCCCGGGAAGCGCAGGATACGGCCTGCCCGGCCCGCGCCGAGAGTGCGAAGACACCGTACCGGCAGCCCGAAGCCTCCCCGGCGTCGGACGGCTGCTCAGCGGGAGGGCACGCCGCTCTCCTCCAAAAGCAGCACCTCGAACTCCTCGCCCGGACGCGCCCGGGTGACCTTCTCCGGAAGGACGATCAGCGCGTCGGCCCGTGCGAGCGCCGCGACGAGGTGCGAGGAGGAGCCGCCCTCGGGGCGCACGGTGCCGATGTCCGCGCCCTCCGACGGCGGGGCGTAACTGCCGCGCAGGTACTGCCGCTTGCCCTCGGGCGAGCCGAGCGGCTCGGGGCACTCCAGGCGGGCAGGGACGGCGGGGCGCAGCACGGGCTCCAGGCCGCTGAGCGTGCGCAGGGCCGGACGGACGAAGAGCTCGAAGGAGACGTACGCGCTCACCGGGTTGCCCGGCAGCGTGAGGATGGGGGTGCGGTCGGGCCCGATGAGGCCGAAGCCCTGCGGCTTCCCCGGCTGCATCGCGAGCCGGCGGAACTCGACTCCGGCCGCCGGTGGCTCCTCCGCCGGGCCCTCCTCCTGCGGCACGGCCGTCTCGAACTCCCAGTCGGTGAGCGCCTCCTTGACGACGTCGTACGCCCCGACGCTCACCCCGCCGCTGGTGACGACGAGGTCGGCCCGGATGAGCTGGTCCTCCAGGGTGGCGCGGAACTCCTCGGGGTCGTCGGGGACGGCTCCCACGCGGTACGGGATGGCGCCGGCGGCGCGGGCGGCGGCCGTGAGGAGATAGCTGTTGGAGTCGTGGATCTGGCCGGGGCCCAACGCCTCACCCGGTGGGACCAGTTCGGCGCCGGTGGAGAGCACGACGACGCGCGGGCGCGGGCGCACACGGACGGTCGCGATGCCGAGCGCGGCGAGGAGGCCGAGCTGGGGCGCACCGAGCACCGTCCCCGCGGTGAGCGCGGAGGCGCCCGGTTCGACGTCGCTGCCTCGGGTGCGGACGTGGGCGCCCGGTTCTGCCGGGCGGTGGACGCCGACCTCGCCGCGCGCCTCCTCAGCGGTCATCGACTCGGCCGGGCCCTCGCCCGTGCCGCCGTCGGTCCATTCGACGGGGACGACCGCGTCGGCTCCCGGGGGGAGCGCCGCGCCCGTCATGATGCGGGCGGCCGTGCCCTCGGCGACCGTGGGCAGTGCGCCGCTGCCGGCTGCGACTTCGCCTGTGACCTCCAGGACCGTCGGCTTCTCCTCGCTCGCGCCGGCGATGTCGGCGGCGCGTACCGCGTAGCCGTCCATCGAGCTGTTGTCGAACGGCGGGAGCGCGGTGGGGACTTCGATGCCCTCGACGAGGACGCACCCCTGCGCCTCCGGGAGCGGAAGCTCGATCGGCTCCAGCGGGCGCACCCGCGCGAGGATGTCGGCAAGGTGCTCGTCGACCGACCAGGTCCTGCTCAAAGCGCTACATCTCCTCGTTGACGAACGTGCTCAGCCACTCCCGGAACTCCGGGCCCAGGTCCTCACGTTCGCATGCGAGTCTGACAATGGCACGGAGATAGTCGCCCCTGTCCCCGGTGTCATAGCGGCGTCCGCCGAAGACGACGCCGTGGACGGGGCCGCTCAGGGACTCGTCGGCGGCGAGTGCCTGGAGTGCGTCGGTCAGTTGGATCTCGCCGCCCCTGCCCGGCCGGGTGCGGCGGAGGACGTCGAAGATGCCGGGGTCGAGGACGTACCGGCCGATGATGGCGAGGTTGCTCGGGGCCTCCTGCGTCGACGGCTTCTCCACGAGATCGGAGACGTTGACGACGTCGTCGTCCTCGGTGGGCTTGGCGGCGGCGGCGCCGTAGAGGTGGATCTGCTCGGGGTCGACCTCCATCAGCGCGACGACGCTGCCCCCGTACCGCCGGCGTACCTCGATCATGCGGGCGAGGAGCGGGTCGCGCGGGTCGATGAGGTCGTCGCCGAGGAGGACGGCGAAGGGCTCGTCGCCGACGTGGGGGGCCGCGCAGAGCACGGCGTGGCCGAGGCCGCGGGGGTCGCCCTGGCGGACGTAGTGCATCGTCGCGAGGTCGCTCGACTCCTGGACGCGGTCGAGTTTGGCGGCGTCGCCCTTGTCCCTGAGGACCTGCTCCAGCTCGTAGTTGCGGTCGAAGTGGTCCTCGAGCGGGCGCTTGTTCCGACCTGTGATCATCAGCACGTCGGAGAGCCCGGCTCCGGCGGCCTCCTCGACCACATACTGGATGGCAGGCTTGTCGACGACCGGCAGCATCTCCTTGGGGGTGGCCTTCGTCGCGGGGAGAAAGCGGGTGCCGAGGCCGGCTGCCGGGATGACGGCCTTGGTGAGGCCGTTGCCGGTCCGAGAACGGGAGGTAGTCATGTCCCGCACGATAACGGCCGGCTGAGCACCTAAATAAGCTTCGCTACGGTTTGTTGCGGTACACGTACATTCGCGTTCACATGAGGGGTTTTGACGGCGCGGTGATCGAAGAGTGAGCGGGACCGAGGACCACAAGCGCGCCGTACGCCACGAACTCCTCCACGCGCGGACGGCGTTGACGCCCGACCAGGTCAGCCGTGCGGCCTCGGTCCTCACCGAACACGCCCTCGGCCTGACGGAGTTGGCGGACGCACGTACCGTCGCCGGCTACGTCTCGATGGGCGGCGAGCCGGGTACGGGGCCGCTCCTCGACGCGCTGCGGGCACGCGGTGTACGAGTACTGCTCCCCGTGCTCCTCCCCGACAACGACCTCGACTGGGGCGAGTACGCGGGCCAGGAGGCACTGACGCCCGCGAAGTACGGCCTGCTCGAGCCGGCGGGCCCCCGGCTGGGCACGTCGGCGATCGTCGCGGCGGACGCGGTGCTGCTGCCAGGGGTCGCCGTGGACGTGCGGGGCGTACGCCTCGGGCGCGGCGGCGGCTCGTACGACCGTGTGCTGGAGCGGCTCACCGAATCGGGCGCCGAGCCGGCGCTCGCCGTCCTCCTCTACGACCACGAGGTGGTGGCGCACGTCCCGGCGGAGGCGCACGACCGGCCGGTGCACGCGGCGGTGACCCCCTCCGGCGTGCACAGATTCGCCGGGCGCGGCTGACCGCGCCCGGCGCTCCGAGGGGGCGCACCCGTCACGGGGTGAGCGCCATCTTGTCGTCGGTCGCTTTCTCTACGGCCTTGTCGCTGAACGCCCACGGAAGCAGCTCGCCCTTCGCCCAGAGCGACGTCTGGTCCGTGTAGTGGTCGTTGTACGCGTGCCCCGAGGCCCCCGTGAGATTGATCCAGCGGGAGTCGTCGAAGTCGTCGAGGTTGACGACCATGCGCATCGACGGGACCCAGGTGACGTCGTAGCCGCCGGCCGCGTTCCACCCCGTGGCGTCGACGGCCGCCTCACCGCCCGAGAGGTTCCACGGGCCGCGGTTGAGCAGCCAGCGGGCGATGCCGGGGCCCTCGGTGCCGATCGTCTGGTTGCGGAGCGTGAGCTGGTGGAGGCGGCCCCAGCTCCAGGTGTCGATGTCCTTGCCGAGCTTGGCCGTGAGCTCCCAGCGGGCGTCCTTCATGGCGTGCCGCAGCAGTTCGTCGCGGTTCTTGTCGCCGGAGCGCAGCTTGGTGTCGCGGGTCTTCCACCAGTCGCTGTCGGGGTCCTTGAGGAGTCGGCGCACGACCTCGAACCAGCGGTCGCCGCCGTCGGGTTGGGCGGAGGCGGCGTCGCGCTTACCGCACTCGCGCACCAGGCGGGCGTTGCCGTCGAGATCGTCGAGCGGTCCCGACTCATCCGACGGTGGGACGTTGAGGCACTCGCCCTTGACGCGGAGCTCCTTGGGGAGCTTGTCGCCGAAGGCGAGCTTGAGGAGGTTCCGCCAGACGGCGTTGAAGTAGGCGGCCGGTGCGGAGTCGGCGTCCTGGGTGTAGTCCCAGCCTTCCAGGAGCTGTTGCGCCTCGCGGACGTACTCGTCGTCGATGTCGAGCTTGAGCAGGTACGGCACGAGGAGCTTGGCGATCTCGGAGCTGTTGTCCATCTGCATGGTCTGCATGTCGCCCATGGAGATCTTGCCGCCGTCCTTGATCTTCGAGTGGATCAAGTCGTTGATGCGCTGGCTGCGGGCGCCGTAGCTCCAGTCGTCCGTGAGGTGGTACGGGTACTCCTTGTCGACGACGGCCTGGTTCGCCGTGACGATGTAGCCGCGCTGGGGGTTGTACTCCCACGGCAGCGCGGACTGCGGGACCGGGTCCTGCTTCCAGCGGTAGCGCGGGTCCCAGCCCGGCGCGGGGTAGCGGCCGTCGCCGGCGCCGCGCACGGGGATGCGGCCGGGTGCCTGGTACCCGATGTTCCCCTTCGTGTCGGCGTAGGTGAGGTTCTGCGAGGGGACGGCGAAGTCGCGTGCCGCCTTGCGGAACTCCTTGAAGTTCGAGGCGCTGTTGAGCTCGAAGACGGCGTCCATCGTGCGCGAGGGTTCGAGCGCCGTCCAGCGCAGCGAGACGGCGTACCCGTCGGCCCGGTCGGGGGCCGCGCTGCGGACGGGGGCCTCGTCGCCGACGCGGCGGATCTCGGTGTCCCGGTCGGAGATGACGGGGCCGTTGTTGGTCTCCCGGACGGTGATCTTCCGGCTCGCTCCGTCGGCGACCTCGATGGTCTCCTCACGGCTGCGGAAGGGGACGCGCTTGCCGTCGTAGAGGTACTTGCCGTCGCTCACCTTCTGCAGGTACAGGTCCGTGACGTCGGCGCCGAGGTTGGTGAAGCCCCAGGAGATGTCCTGGTTGTGGCCGATGACGACGCCCGGCATGCCGGAAAAGGTGAAGCCGGCCGTGTCGAAGGGACAGGAGGCGTCGACCTGGCGGCAGTGCAGACCCATCTGGTACCAGACCGACGGGAGTTGGGGTGACAGGTGCGGGTCGTTGGCGAGGAGCGGCTTGCCCGTCGTGGTGTACTCGCCCGCAACGACCCAGGAGTTGGAGCCGATACCCGTGCCGTTGGGACCGAGCAGGGAGGGGACGGAGTCCAGCTTCTGCGCCACGCCGCCGAGTTGGGTCGCCACGCCGCCCGCTGCGTCCTGCGGGCTCCGCGTACCGGCACGGTTCTCCTGCTGCCCGTCGGACGCATCCGAAGTGCTGAACTCGTCGGTCGCCGGGTTGACCGAACCGCCCTCCACGATCGGCTTGTTGCGGTCGTACGGGTAGGACGGGTAGAGGTCCTCGATCTGCTTCTTCGTCAGCCGGCTCGACATCAGCGCGCGGTCGATCTCGTCCGAGATGTTGCCTCGCAGGTCCCAGGCCATCGCCTTGAGCCAGGCGACCGAATCGATCGGGTCCCAGGGCTCCGGCTCGTAGTCGGTGCCGGTGAGTTCGAGCATGCCGTACTCGACGGAGGCCGCCGAGCCCTTGTGCTCCTTGAGGTAGGCGTTGACGCCGCGCGCGTAGGACTGGAGGTACTTCTTCGTCTTCCCGGAGAGCCGCTGGTACTCCTTCTCCGCCACCTTTCGCCAGCCCAGGGTGCGCAGGAAGGCGTCCGTCTCCACCTGCTCCTCACCGAAGAGTTCGGAGAGCCGCCCGGAGGTGGTGTGCCGTCGTACGTCCATCTCCCAGAAGCGGTCCTGGGCCTGCACATAGCCTTGCGCGAGGAAGAGGTCGTCGGCGGAGTCCGCGTACACCTGCGGGACGCCGTGCGCGTCGCGCTTGACGTCGACCGGTGACGCCAGGCCCTTGACCTTCAACGAGCCCGTCGTCTGCGGGAAGGAGCCCCGGACGGTGTCGACGCTCCAGTACGCTCCGCCGCCGAGGCCCACCAGGAGCAGCAGCACGACTGCGATCACGATCAGACGGGCGCGTCGCGAGGTCTTCTTGGCGGGCATCGCTGTCCTTCGCGGGGCAGGGCGGATCTGGAGCTCGGTTGCCGACGGGGAGTTGTACGGAAGCAACCATAGGCGCAGCCCCGTAGCGCCGACACAGCGAGTCGGCGGCTCACGCCACGCCCACCGATCGGGTGAGCGCAAACCACCCGCATCCGGGCGGAGTTGACGGACGGTCCAGCGCGTCCCCTCCGACCCTACGGCACCCGGCGAGGAGCAAGCAGCCGGTGACTGTGCGACCACTTTCGGTAACGATCGGACGCAGTACGGGAGTTGGCGGCGCATCGACGCCGGAGCGTCCGGGTGGACGTCCGGTTCCCGCTCGCCCGAAGCGAGTCGGTACGCTCGGGCCGTAACCACCAGCACCGACTCTGCCTGGCGCAGGGCTGGCACGACCGCACGGCGGCCACGGTCGAGGGACCAGGTATCTACCCCGGTCATGCGCGAGAGGACAGCTCTCGGCGCGTACCGCGTGCGCGTCACCAGGCAGCGGAGAGGCCAGACCGTGGCATCCCCGGCCGGCACCGGCGAGCAGACCGAGCACCCTGAAGCGGGGCAACGCCCGGGCTACGGGCGGCTCCTGCGCACCAGCGGCGCACGGACCTTCGTGCTCACCGGATACCTCGCGCGGCAGCCCTTCGCGATGCTCGCGATCAGCATCCTCCTACTCGTCCAGCACACCACCGGCTCCTACGGCACGGCCGGCGCCGTCTCCGCCGCCTCCGGTCTCGCCTTCGCGCTCCTCGCCCCGCAGAGCGGCAAGCTCGCGGACCGCTTCGGGCAGCGCGCGGTGCTCGTACCCGGCGTGATGCTGCACGCGGCCGCCGTCTCCGTCCTCGTCACGCTGGCGCTCGCGCAGGCGCCGACGTGGACGCTCTTCGTCGCCGCGGTGCCGACGGGCGGGACGGCGCCGCAGGCGGGGCCGATGGTCCGGGCGCGGTGGGCCGCGAAGCTCGGCGGCTCGCCGCTCGCCTCGACGGCGGCCGCTTTCGAGTCGGTGACCGACGAGTTCACGTTCGTCGTCGGACCGGTGATCGCCACGGCGCTCTGCACCGGCGTCCACCCGGCGGCGGGGCTCGTCGCCGAAGGGGCGGTCACGCTCGTCGGGGGGCTGCTCTTCGCCGCGCAGGGGCGCACGCAGCCGGCGCCCGTACGCTCCCCGCGCACGCAGTCGGGACAGGGCACGCGGTCCGCGCTGGGAGTGCCGGGGACGAGAGTGCTCGCGATCGCCGTGCTCGGCATCGGGATCGTCTTCGGCGGGATGCAGGTCTCGCTGACGGCCTTCACCGAGTCGATCGGACGGCCGGAGGCGAACGGCGTGATGTACGGGGTCTTCGCGGCCGGCAACATGCTCGCCGCGCTCGCCGTCGGCGCCCTCCGCAGCGGGCGCGGGCCGCGGACCAGGCTGCTCACCGCGTACCCACTGCTCGTCCTGGCCACGCTCGCGCTCGCCGCCGCGGCCCAGTGGGGCACGTGGGCCGTACTGCTCGGCGGACTCGGGCTGCTCACCGGGCTCTGCGTGGCGCCGTGCATGATCACCTGCTTCACCCTCACCGAGCTGCTCGTCCCCGCAGGCGTCCGCACCGAGGCGTTCACGTGGCTGACGGGCGCGATCGCGTTCGGTCAGGCGCTGGGTTCGACCGTCGCCGGTCAACTCGCCGACGGCATGGGCGCGAACGGCGGCTTCCTCACGCCGCTCGCCGGCACCGCTCTCGCCCTCGCCGTCCTCGCGGTCTTCCGGGGAGCGCTGGACAGCCCGGCGCGCGAGGCGCTCCCGTCGCGTGGTGTCGGTCACCGCGAAGGTGCCGCGGTGGACTGACGGGCCGGAATACTGCACTATGGAGCGTCGTTAGCACTCAACGAGTACGAGTGCCAGGAGGAAGAACGTGCCGACGTACCAGTACCAGTGCACCGACTGCGGCGAGGGCATCGAGGTGGTGCAGAAGTTCACCGATGACTCGCTGACCGAGTGCCCCGGATGTGAGGGACGCCTGAAGAAGGTCTTCTCCGCCGTCGGCATCGTCTTCAAGGGTTCCGGCTTCTACCGCAACGACAGCCGCAGCTCCTCCAGCAGCTCGGTGGGTTCCGGCTCGGGGTCGAACGGCTCGGAGACGTCGTCCTCGGACTCCTCCGCGAAGAAGTCCGAATCGGACTCCTCGTCCTCCTCCTCGTCCGACTCCTCGAAGTCGTCGAGCTCCTCGGACAGCGGCTCCAGCTCGTCCGGCTCGTCGTCGAACACCAGCAAGGCGAGCAGCACCGCCGCCTGACTGCCCGCCCCTGCACGGGTCTTCGGGTCGGGCAGAGGAGCAGGCGGCTCTAGGGTTGCCGCATGAGTGACCACGCAGAGATCGGTGTCATCGGCGGTTCCGGCTTCTACTCCTTCCTCGAGGACGTGACCGAGGTCGACGTCGACACCCCCTACGGGCGCCCGAGCGACTCCCTCTTCCTCGGCGAGATCGCCGGGCGCCGCGTCGCGTTCCTGCCGCGCCACGGTCGCGGCCACCACCTCCCGCCGAACCGGATCAACTACCGCGCAAACATGTGGGCGCTGCGCTCCGTCGGCGTGCGCCAGGTCCTCGCGCCGTGCGCCGTCGGCGGGCTCCAACCCAAGTACGGCCCCGGCACACTGCTCGTCCCCGACCAGCTCGTGGACCGCACCAAGTCACGCACCCAGACGTTCTTCGACGGCTGCCCCCGCGAGGACGGCGCCGTACCCGAGGTCGTCCACCTCGGCTTCGCCGACCCGTACTGCGAAGCCGGCCGCAACGCCGCGCTCGCTGCCGCGCGGGCGCACGGCTGGGAGGCGGTCGACGGCGGCACCCTCGTCGTCATCGAGGGCCCCAGGTTCTCGACGAGGGCCGAGTCGCGCTGGCACGCGGCGCAGGGCTGGGAGGTGGTCGGGATGACGGGGCACCCTGAGGCGGTCCTCGCGCGCGAACTGGAGCTCTGCTACGCGTCGATGACGCTCGTCACCGACCTCGACGCAGGGGCGGAGGCCGGTGACGGCGTTTCGCAAGAGGAGGTCATGCGCGTCTTCAGCGAGAACGTCGAGCGGCTGCGGCGGGTGCTCTTCGACGCGGTGAAGGAACTTCCAGCGGAGCGCAACTGCCTCTGTACGGCGGCGCTGGCCGGGTTGGAGACGGGGATACTGCTGCCCTGAGGCCGTACCGGGGCGCCGTTCGGGATGGCTCGGGAGCTCGACGTGCCTTCGGGTACGTGGCTCAACGTAGCGTCAGGCAGCGGAAGTTGAGTCGGACGAGTGACGGAGTTCTCCACAGGCCAGGTGTTGTCCACAGGTTCAAGCGGGATTCCGGAGAAGCATGCACGGTGTTCCTCGACGGCCTGACCGTGGCCGCCCCGAGACCTGGTGGTGAAACCCGTGCCCGCAGAACCGCGCGCTCCGCGCACCGACAACCCGCCCAGCGGCGGTGGTCCGTCCCCGGCAGCGCTCGGGGCGGTGCCTTCGTTCGCCCCGATCCGGGTCGAGCAGAGCCGCTTTCGGTTGCGGCGACGGCTCCGGAGGCGCCGGGGCGCGGCGACCGCGGGGCTCGCCGTCGCTGCGGTCGCCGCTGCTGTCGCCGCTGCGGTCGCCCTGGTCCCCGGCCGGGTGGCGCCGAGCGCACCGCCGGGTGCCGCTCGTGCGGACGGCGCCGAAAATTCCTCGGGGCCTGCGGCGCGGGGTGCCCGAAGCCGCACCGAACGCCGGGTCTCAGCACCTGTCCGGTTTCCCGATGCTGAAGCGGTGCGTCTGCTGAAGCCCGGTGATCGGATCGATGTGCTCTCCGTCGGCCGCGGGACCCAGCGTGCTCGGATACTCGCCACATGTGTCCGAGTGGCTGATTTGCCGCGTAATCGAGAGACTGTGCCGGGCGACGGGGCGCTCGCCGTCCTCCGCGTCACGCGGAGCACGGCGGCGGCGTTGGCGAAAGCCCGGGAAACGCGGCTGGCGGTCACGCTGTGCTGAGCATCGTCGGACGCCTGCCCGCCTGCGCGGTGGTGGCGCTGGCGGCGCTTCTCTGCCCCGTCGCGGCACGCCGCACCATCCGGCGTCGCCATTCCCCGTGTGCTCCGGTGGAGCCGCGGGACGAGCAGGGCACAGGCCACGGGAAGAGGCAGGAAGTTGAGCGAGCAGACCCCGCGTGCGAGCGGGCAGGACGAGGAGCAGGGCACGGAAGCCGCGCAGGAGGAGAAGCAGAGCCTTCTCTCCGGCTTCAAGGAGTTCCTGATGCGCGGGAACGTCGTCGAACTGGCTGTTGCAGTCGTCGTCGGCGCCGCGTTCAGCAAGATCGTCGAGGCCGTGGTGCAGGGCTTCATCAACCCGCTGGTGGGCGCCATCGGCACGCGGGACCTCGACGAGTACCGCTCATGCCTCCAGGGCCCCTGCACCTTCGACAAGAGCGGGGAGCTCACCGAGGGCATCGCCATCAGCTGGGGCCCGGTCGTGAGCGCCTCGCTGACGTTCCTGATGACGGCGGCGGTCGTCTACTTCCTCATGATCCTGCCGATGAACAAGTACAAGGCCCACCTGGCCGCCAAGCAGCCCCCGGAGGAGCCCGAGCCGACGGAGGTCGAGCTCCTCAAGGAGATCCGCGACGCACTAGTGCAGCAGCGCGCTTCCTCGACCGCTGCACCCACGACAGGCACGGAGATCCCGCGGCAGCAGCCCGGGACCGATCTGCAGAAGTAGCCAAGCAGCCGTCGGCCGGGCATCGCGCCTACAGGTGGTGGGGAGGCTTCTCGCGGAGGAAGCGGGCGAGATCGTCCTGGTCTCCCCCGCGGTCGTCTCCCCAGCCGGAGTCCGAGTCGTCGGACGAACGGCCGTCGAGCGGATCGTCGAAGACGAGCGCCGCGCGTCGAGCGGTCCGCGGCGGGCGGCCGGCCGGAACCTCGCCCTCGGCGGGGCCGTCGGGCACGGGCTCGGTCGGAGGCTGCGCGCTGGTAGTCACGTCTCCAGCGTACGGCGACGGTGGCGCAGAGCTGTCGTGGTCGGACGACCCGCTGGTATGCATGCTCCATGCAGAACCACGGCGCCCGCGATGCGCTCACCGATGTCCCCGGCCTCCACGTCGGTCACTCCCAACGCACCGACGAGGGCTGGCTCACGGGGACGACCGTGGTACTCGCTCCCGAGGGCGCGGTAGCGGCGGTCGATTCGCGCGGCGGCGGCCCCGGCACGAGGGAGACCGATGCGCTGGAGCCGAGGAACGCCGTCGAGCGGATCAACGCCGTGGTGCTCAGCGGCGGGAGCGCTTTCGGACTCGACGCGGCCTCCGGGGTGGCCGAGTGGCTGGAGGAGCAGGGCCTCGGCGTCCAGGTGGGCCCGGAGCCGGGACAGGTGGTGCCCGTCGTCCCTTCGGCGATCCTTTTCGACCTCGGACGCGGAGGAGGTTGGAGAAACCGCCCGGACCACGCCATGGGCCGTGCGGCAGCCCAAGCAGCAGGAGAGAGCCCGACAGGCGCCCCGGTCGAGCAGGGGTGCGTCGGCGCCGGTACGGGTGCGGTCGCCGGCGGCCTCAAGGGCGGCGTCGGTACGGCCTCCGCCGTGCTGGAGTCCGGAACGACGATCGCCGCGCTCTCGGTGGTGAACGCCGCGGGTTCTCCGATCGACCCGTCGACGGGCGCTCTCTACGGCGAACTCCTCGGCTCCCGGGCGCTCTTCGGCCGGGCTCCGCACTTCCCCCCGGCGGACGAACACGCGGAAGCCGTGATGTTGCTCACCGAGGCCGCCGAAGAAACGTCCCGTCGGACGGGCGGGCCGGTCCGCCCCGTACTCAACACGACACTCGCAGTGGTGGCGACCGACGCCCGTCTCGACAAGGCGCAATCACAGAAACTCGCCGGCGTGGCACACGACGGGATGGCCCGCGCCGTCCGCCCCGTCCACCTCACGTACGACGGGGACGCCGTCTTCGCACTCGCCACCTGTCAACGTCACCTGGAAGACGAGGAGTTCAACACGGTACTGGCCGCGGGAGCCGACGTGCTGACGCGCGCCATGGTGAAGGCGGTCCTCGCAGCCGAAGGGGTGGACGGCCCGGGCGGTGTCTTCCCCGCCTACCGGGACCTCTACGGTCGCTGACCGCCGGCCACGCCCTGAATCCGCCATCGTTCCGCGGAGCACGGCGCGGCCGGCCGCGCTCCGCTCATGCCGGACTGCCCCACGTCACCGTCCCCGGCGTACTGAAGGCAGGCCCGAGTGCCCGGCAGAGCCGGTCGCCCTCCTGGCTACCCTCACCGTATGGCGCCGCAGACGTACTGGAACCACAACGCCGCTTACCACCCCGAGCTCTGCGCCATCGCCGCGGAGCAGGGCGGTCGCGTCCTCGACATCGGCTGCGGCGACGGCCTGCTCATGGAGCGTCTCTCCCCGCACGTCCGCGAGGTCGTCGGTGTCGACGCCGACCCCTGCGCTCTCGAGGTGGCGCGGGAACGGCTCTCGGAGGTGCCCAACTGCCAGGTGGTGCAAGGCGACTTCCTCGAGGCCACCGAGTCCGGAGACGCTCCCTGGCAACCAGGATTCGACACCGTCCTCTGCGTGGCGAGCCTGCACCACATGCCGCTGAGACCCGCCCTCCGCCGCGCAGCCGGACTCCTCGCCCCCGGCGGGCGGCTCTGCGTGGTCGGTCTGGCCGCGCGAAGATCACCGCTCGACGTGCTCGTCGCAGCGCTGTCTGTGCTGCCGATCCGCTTCATGGGTCTCGTGCACCGGGAGGCACGCGATGTCGGCGTCGTCGTCGCGGAGCCGTACGAGTCCCTCGACGAGATCCGTCGCACGGCCGCCGAGCTCCTCCCCGGCTCCCGCGTCAGACGCCGCCTCTACTACCGCTACTCGCTCAACTGGGCGAAGCCGACGGCCACTTCGCGCACCTGACCGCGCCGGCACCTGGCGGAACGGCCACGGCAGAGGTGAGCCCCGGCGCTCGGGGGAGGGCGCCGGGGCTCGTTCAGGGGGCTCGATCGGGCGGTCAGGCCGCCTCGTCGAAGCCGGTGTCGTGGGCCATCTTCTTCAGCTCCAGCAGCGCGTGCTTCTCGATCTGCCGGATGCGCTCACGGGTCAGCCCGTGCTGCTTGCCGACCTCGGTGAGGGTCCGCTCGCGACCGTCCTCCATGCCGTAGCGCGCCTTGATGATCGACGCAGTACGCGGGTCGAGACGGCCGATGAGGTCGTCGAGGCCCTCGCGGCGGAGCACCGTGAGGACCGACTGCTCCGGGGAGACCGCCGAGGTGTCCTCCAGCAGCTCGCCGAACTGCGTCTCGCCCTCGTCGTCCACGGACATGTTGAGGCTCACCGGGTCGCGCGCCCAGTCCAGCACGTCGGTGACGCGCTCCGGCGTGGAGTTG
The DNA here is from genome assembly GCF_000381025.1 of Streptomyces sulphureus DSM 40104. Taxonomy (GTDB): domain Bacteria; phylum Actinomycetota; class Actinomycetes; order Streptomycetales; family Streptomycetaceae; genus Streptomyces; species Streptomyces sulphureus. The sequence continues at coordinate 15,327 of NZ_KB905827.1, read as the reverse complement.
AGTTCCTGCGCCACCTCGGCGGGCTCGGGGTCGCGCCCGTGCTCGCGGTTGAACTCCCGCTGCACGCGCCGGATACGGCCGAGCTCCTCCACGAGGTGCACGGGGAGGCGGATCGTACGCGACTGGTCGGCGATGGAACGCGTGATCGCCTGCCTGATCCACCACGTCGCGTAGGTGGAGAACTTGAAGCCCTTGGAGTAGTCGAACTTCTCAACCGCGCGCACAAGACCGGCGTTGCCCTCCTGGATCAGGTCGAGCAGCGGCAGCCCCGAGCGCGGATAGCGCCGTGCAACGGCGACGACGAGGCGGAGGTTGGACCTGATGAAGACGTCCTTCGCGCGCTCCCCCTCGGCCACGACCCTCTCCAGTTCCTCACGCGAGGCGGTGGCGCTGGGCGAGTCGCCGGCGAGGGGCTCCTCCAGACCATCGAGTATTCGCCGGGCGTAGACGCCGGCCTCGATGGTGAGGGAGAGCTCGACCTCCTTCTCCGCGTCGAGCAGCGGGGTGCGGGCGATCTCGTCCAAGTACATGCCGACCAGGTCGCGGTCCGCGACTTCGCTGCCTGCGGCGCGAACACTGCTTGCCGTGTCAGCAGCACCGGTCGAGGTGGCGTTACGACGGGCGACGGCACGGGTTGCCATGCGTGCTCCCTTGCGAGTGGTCTTCAACTGGCCTGGCGGCTAGCTCGGACACTCCCCGAGTGCCCTCTTGCGATCAGTTCAACGACTGGAATCCGGACAGAATTCCCAACTCACGCAACATTTTCCGGATCATGCAGTACCCTGTGCGGCCACGCTGCCGCCCCGGCTGCAAAACAGCCGGTCGCGGGGCCTCCGGAAAGCCTCGTGCCCTCGGCGGCCGGTCGGGACCGCGGTCGGCTCCCTCTCCCGGCGCACCCGCCTCGGTCTCGCCCGTTGCGCGCCGGCGTGACTGCTTCCGTCAGAGCGGCGCCGGGTCCTTCGGTGCCCGGCGGGCGCTGCGCCCCTCGTCCGCATTGACGACGTACGGCCGCGCATGGTTGCGCCCCCAAGCACATTCCGCTTCGACGGCCCGGTACCCCTCCACGGCTCACCGCCCGAGTCCGGCGCCACGGCCGCGACGTCCCAGCGCGGGAACAGAGCAGATCACAACCCCGGCATGAGCATTCTCCGGTCGGAGTCGGGGAGTTCCCGTCCTCTCTTCTCGAGTGCCACCAGGGCGCCTCCCCACACAGACGACCTCAAACCTCACGCAACCCACCGACGAACCTCAGCCAAAACCAGGCACCTCGACGACGCCCGAGCACACACCCCCAACGGTCGCTACTCACCGTGCCCCCTGCGCGGCGTCTGGCCCCCCACCGCCCCCGCTGCCACGATGTGCTGATCACACGACCTGCGCACTCCCACAACCCCACAGTGAGGAGCGTTCCGTTGCCGCACACCACCCGCAGACAGGTACTCGGCGCCGCCGCCGGAACCGCAGCAGCCCTCGGTATCAACGCAGTTCACGCAGACGCCGCCCCGCCGCCCGCCGCGTCCCGCCGCGCACGACAGCGCGCCGAAGCGCTCGTCAGCCGGATGACGCTGGAGGAGAAGGTCGGGCAGCTCTTCGTCGTCGAGGTGTACGGACAGGCCGCGGACGCCCCGCATGCGAAGAACCGCGAGCTGTACGGCGTCGACACTCCCGCAGACGTCATCAAGGAGTACCGTCCGGGCGGCGTCATCTACTTCGACGCCCGACGCGGCACCGACAACCTGCGCACCCCCCGCCAGACGGCCGCGCTCTCCAACGGCCTCCAACGCGCCGCTCTGCACTCCGGCGCGCGCCTTCCACTGCTCATCGCGACGGATCAGGAGGGCGGCAGCGTCGTCTACCGCATGCCCTCCCCCGCCACCCAACTCCCGGGCAACATGGCGCTCGCCGCCTCCCGTTCGCGCACCGACGCCCGACGCGCAGCGGAGATCACGGCAGCCGAGCTCGCCTCCGTCGGCATCAACCAGGACTACGCGCCCAGCGCGGACGTCAACGTCAACGCCGACAACCCCGTCATCGGCGTCCGCTCCTTCGGCTCCGACCCCGAGCTCTGCTCCCAGCTCGTCACCGCGAGCCTCCGCGGCTTCCACCGCGGCGGCACCGCCTCCGCCGCGAAGCACTTCCCCGGCCACGGCGACACCGACACCGACAGCCACACCGGCCTGCCCGTCATCCACCACTCCCTCGACGAACTCAACGAGATCGACCTCCCCCCGTTCCGCGCAGCCATCGCACAGGGCGTCGACACGGTGCTGTCCGCACACATCGTCGTCCCCGCCCTCGACCCGGCGAAGAGACCGGCCACCATGTCACCCCCGATCATCACCGGACTCCTCCGCGAGAAGCTGGGTTTCCGCGGCGTGATCGCCACCGACGCCCTCGACATGAGCGGAGCGACGGAGGACTTCCCACCCGACATCGCCCCCGTACGCGCCCTCCAGGCCGGCTGCGACCAACTCGTCCTGGCACCGCAGTTGGACACCGCGCGCAAGGCCGTCCTGAAGGCCGTCCGCGACGGAACGATCACGCAAGCCCGCCTCGACGCCTCCGTCGTCCGCCTTGTCGCACACAAGCTGCGGCACGGCCTCTTCCCCCGCCCCTACGTGCAGGAGTCCCGCGCCGAGCGCACGGTCGGCAAGCGCCGTCACCTCCTGGACGGCTCGGCGCTCACCGACCGGACGATCACGCTGGTGAAGAACGACGGCGACGTCCTCCCCCTCCCCGCCGCCCGACGCTCCGTCCTCGTCACCGGCTGGGGCACGGACCAGGTCGACGGCGTCTCAGCAGCGATCGCCGCACGCGCCGACCAGCAAGCCTCCCCCTTGTCGACGGGCTCGGCCCCCGACGCCGACCGCATCGCCGCCTGCGTCCGCGCCTTCGCCGACCACGACGTCGCCCTCGTCCTCACCAACACGGCAGTCGCCTCCGACCGCGGCACCGCCCAGGCCGCCCTCGTCGAGGCCCTGCGCAAGTCGGCCGGCAACCGCCCCGTCATCGTCGCCGCCGTGCAGAACCCTTACGACATCCGCCACTTCCCCAACGCCCCCACCTACCTCACCACCTACTCCCACACCACCCCCTCCCTCGACTCCCTGGTCCGCACCCTCTACGGCGACACCCCACCCACAGGCCGCCTCCCCGTCCCCATCCCCACTCTCGACGACCCCACCCGCACCCTGTTCCCCCACGGCCACGGCCTCCGCTACCCGTAGCCCACCGCGTGCCTGCCGGGCTCCGCCTCACCAACGCTCCCCGCCTACCGGGGAGTTGCCCTGCATTCCGACAACACCTTCCCGCGTTCCCCACCTCCGTCCCCACTCCTGCGAACTCCCCGACGCCCACCTCCCGATCACCCGCTACACTGGCCCGGGCAGCGCGGCACCCCGCCCTGCCCACCGGCCGCAACGGCCACTCCGCCTCCGTAGCTCAGGGGATAGAGCACCGCTCTCCTAAAGCGGGTGTCGCAGGTTCGAATCCTGCCGGGGGCACCAGCACAAAGGCCCCCAACCGATCATGGTTGGGGGCCTTTGACATCCACGCCTGACATCAACGGTGGCGGTCAGCCACGGTCGGGACGCCTCTTCAGCATCCGGTCCATGTGGCTGATGGCCTCCCGCTGGGTGTCCTGCACGACGTGCGTATAGACGTCCATGGTGATGCTGATCTGGCTGTGCCCGAGGATCTCCATGACCACGCGAGGGGCCACCCCGGCGGCGACGAGGAGCGTCGCGCACCCGTGCCGGGCATCGTGCAGCCGGATCACGCGGAGGCCGGCGGACTTGGCGACGCGGGTGAAGGAGCGGTACACGTTGCGTGGTTCGACCGGCCGCCCGGTGCCGGTCGTGAAGACGTACGCGCTGTCCTGCCACTTCTCCCCCGCCTTCCGCTTTGCTGCGGCCTGCCGCATCCGGTGCCAGCGCAGCGGGGCAACGCACATGGCGGGAAGCGGAATGGCACGGCTACGGCGTCCCTTCGGACCGTCGCTGTAGAGCTCTCCGCGTCGCCGCTGGGTCTGCTGCCGCACGTACAGAACGCGGTTCTCCAGGTCGACATCCGACCAGCGGAGTCCGACGATCTCACCCCGCCGGAGCCCCATGGTCACGGCGAGCACGAAGGCCGCGTACAGCGGGTCCTTGCGCGCGGCGCCCAGGAACGTCAGCGTCTCGTCCAGCGTCCACGGACTCAGTTCCCGAGCGGTCACGCGGGGCGGCTCGACGAGGCTGGCGACGTTCCGCGTCAGCAGCTCTTCCCGGCAGGCGGCGGAGAGAGCCGACCGCAGCACGCGGTGCGATTCCTTCGCGGTGGCGGCCGTGGTCTGCTTGTCCAGGCGGGTCAGGAAGCGGCGTACGTCGGCGACGCCCAGGGATTCCAGCCGCTTGGTGCCGATCATGGGAACGAGGTAAAGCCGTACGTGCGCCTCGTATTTGTCGAAGGTGCTGAGCTTCCGACGAGGGCGTACGACGTGCTCGAGCCAGTAGGGCAGCCAGTCAGCGAGCTTTGCCGACCTGGTAGGCACCGGGATGCCCTGGTCTGCCTTGTCCAGCAACTCCCGTCGCTTGGTGTCGCATTCAGCCCGGGTCTTGCCGTACGCGAACTTGCGGGCTCGGGTGCCGTCGGGCTGCATCACGTAGACGGCGGCCTGATAGCGGCCGTCCTTGCGCTTGGTGATCGTGCCCGCGCCGTTGGGGTTCCGCTTGCGCTGCTGAGCCATCAGGCCGCCACCTCCAGCTCGTGCGCGATGAACTCGCGAACGGCACTCTCAGGAATCCGGCGGGAACGGCCGATGGTGATGGAGGCCAACCGGCGGGACCTGATCAAGTCGTAGACAGCGGACCGGCCCAGCTTGAGCCGTCGCATGACCTGGGGAACGGTCAGCAGCTCGTCAGCCATGGTTGGTATCTCCTTCCTGGGCGAGTGAGGCGCTGAGCCATTCCTCGGTCGGGGTGAGGCCGGTGCCGGTGTAGGTCCAGTGATCGAGAACGAGAGTGGTCTCCTCGGTGTCGGCCGGAGCACCGTCCACAGGCTGTAGATCCTTTTCGCCGCGTGCGATGGCGGCCTGGAGACGGCGCCATTCGGCGCGTGCCTGGCGGAGGGCACCGAGGGTGGTGGAGTACCGGCGGGTCTTGGTGGAGAAGTGGCCCCGGAAGCCGAGCATGTGGGCCCAGGCGCGGAGCCTGAGGTGTTCGAGATCCTTGCGGGCGCCGAGCCACCAGGCGGTGCGGATCATGCGTTCGGCATGCGGCGGCAGGTTCATGTGCGCCAGCTCGGCGGCGAACTTCAGCGGGCGGTCGAGGACGCCCGTGGCGGTCTCGGCGCCCTTGGTGGCGTACTTGGCGATGTACGCGGCGACGGCCCGGTCGGTCAGCTCGACTCCGCCGTCGAAGTCGGCGCCCCGGATGGTGCGTACGTCGAGCTGGCAGCCGAAGGCGAAGGAGTGTGCGCGGCCGTCGAGTTCGGGGCCGGCCACCTCTGCCTTGCGGGCAGCGGTATGGATGGCGTCGGTCAGCACCTCGGCGGAGGCCCAGTGCGGGGCCGGGGTGTCTCCGCCGCCGGGGCCGTCGAGGCGGATGACGGCGTGGAAGTGCACGGCGCCGCGCTTCTGGTACTCGGCGACCTTCGCGAAGGAGACGCGAGCGTGGTCCGGGAATGCGCGTTGGGTGAGCCCGGCCCGGCGGGCGATCTCGCGGCGGAGGTAGATGGTGAAGCGGCGCCAGAGCATCCCGGCGTGCGCGTTCCAGAGCACGGCCGCGTCGTAGTCGTAGCGGTCCGGATCCAGGGGCGCCCCGAGCGCCGGATCGTCGTCGGTGTGGCGTCGGCCGCAGCGGCACGGCCGTACCGAACCACCGGGCCCGGTCGGGTGGTTGTGCACCGGGCCGAAGCTCGGCGCGGTGAAGGTCGCGAAGACGCGCGGGTGCGAGGTGACCGTTTCCGGGGTGCCCTTGCCGCCCCGGAGTCCGGCCGTGATCAGGTGGAAGGTGTCGCGGCGGTAGACCTCGGCGCAGGCCGCACAGCGGGTGGCTCGGCGGTTGCCACAGCGGACCAAGAGGTCGCCGGCGGGGAGGTCAGTGGAGTCGAGCCGCCGCAGAGCCGGGCTGATCTCACCGGTATTGGTGTTCAGGGTGTGCTCGGTGCGGTGTCCGGCCAGGCGTACGGGGTGGGTGCAGCCGCCCAGGTTGGAGAGCTGCCGGATAATACCGGGCAGGGCGCCCGTTGAGGCGAGGCTCCCGAGGTCCGCGAGCGGAGCCGGGTTTTGGCGGGTGATGATGGAAGTTCTCCTTACGGCTTCGGTCGTGAAGGGGTGGGCTGCCGGGGCGGCGGATGCTTGGCGGTATCGAGGCCGCCCCGGCAGCCGCGTCAGTGGTGGCGCTGGGGGTTCATGAGGGAGCGCAGGACCACGGCGGCGAAGGCCACGGATATGGCCGTGACGGCGACGGCGGCCAGGAGCGCGGTGACGACGACCCCACTGACGATCACGGCGGTGATGGCCCGGGTGCTGACGTTGGACAGCGACCGGCGGGCAGGGGCGACCGCCGGGACAGCGGGGCCGGCGGTGTGCTGGCAGCCGCAGGCCGACGCCGACGAGTGGTCGTGAATAGCGGGACGTGAAGCCGTCACGCTGGTGATCTGCGCGGGAGTCTGCGGAGCGTCGGGCAGTTGAGGCCGGAAGAGCATGACGATCTCCGTTCAGTCGTGGGTGCCGTTGACGACCTCGACCCCGTTGCGGGTGCCGGAGTCGATGGCGGGGGCGAGGAACGTGTCGGCGAGGTAGAAGCCGAAGAGCGCGATCACGACGACGAGCCAGGTGCGGACGCCGAGGAACTTCACGGCGAGCCAGGCGATGAGGCCGAGGACGACGACGATCGGCAGGTTGACGGTCATGCGGGCGGGGCTCCCTTCAGCGCACCGGGCAGCGGTGCGTACGGGCGGCGAGTTCGGCGGCGGCGCGTGAGTCGTAGTCGGCGGAGAAACCGCAGCGCGGGGCCGTACAGGCGGCGGTGTGCTTCTCCCGGCCCCAGTGGTCGTTGGCGGTGCCGACCTGGACGGGGCCCACACGGGTCACGCGGCGGAAGCGACGGTTGAGCGGCATCAGCAGTCCTCCAGTCGCAGCGAGCGGCCGGGGAAGTCGCGCAGGATGCGGGCCGCTTCGGCGGGGTCCGAGACCGACGCGGCAGCTTCCTCGGCGAGCAGGCGGGCCAAGGTCGGACGACCTGTTGCAGCCATCTCGTATGCCGCGTCGAGGAAGTCGAAGCGGTCCGGTGTGTCTCCGGGCATGGCAGATCTCCTTCGGTGTCAGGCGAGTTGGGCGGTGAGCTGGTCGGCCATGGGCGCCGGGACTCCGAGGCGGGTGCGGAGGGTGTCGGCGTCGATGGGCGAGCCGGTACGGGTCTGGTGGTCGTCGGCGACCTTGCGGGCATGCGCGACGAGCGCGGCAGGTACGGGCGGTGCCGCAGGAGCGGGCTCCCGCTCTGTCGCGGGTTCAGGCTCGGGAGCGGGCAGAGGCTCAGGCTCCGCGACCGGCGCGGGTACAACCGGGGCGGGCTCTGGCTCGGAGGCCGGAGGCTCGGCAGCAGGCTTCAACGGCGCCGATTGGCCCGCAGGTTGCCGCGCACCGCGTTCCTCCCTGGCGGCGTGCGCCAGCAGAGTCCCGCCGAGGAAGGCGAGCGCCGGCCAGCCCGCAACGAGAATCCGGAGCCAGTCGGGCACATCGTTCAGGTCGAGAAGGCCGGCGGTGGCGATGTTGGCACCGAGCGAGGCGGCCAGGGCGACGAGGAACCAGCACCAGGCCGCGGACTTCTCCTGTCCCGACCGAAGCCGGTGCCAAGCGGCGACCAACAGCAGGTCGACGGAGACCGGGTAGGCCCACGCCTTCCAGCCGTCCTGTCCGGCGGCCGATGCCAGGTCGTGCAGGTGGGCGAAGGACAGCGCGGCAGCGATGACCGCCTGTACGAGTACGGCGTCGACGCGGGCGAGGTAGCTACGCACGCGGCGCCTCCTTCCGGATTCAGGCATGGGCGGGGTAGGGACTCGGCGCGAGGCGGTCACGCCAACTGGGTTGGGGAGGAGGTCAGTCGGCCACGGGCCGGGGCTTCACGAGCGAAGCCGGGCGCTCGACAGGCTCGGCCGGGACGACGGGCCGGAAGGGCGTGAGCGCGGGCACGTCGGGCACCAGGTGGGCGTGTTCCTGGCAGACGGCGGAGGCGTCGGCCAGCGAGAGGTACGGCGTACGGACGCGAGTCCAGCCGCCGGAGGTGTCTCCGGCGACGGCGAGGCCGGGCCGTTCGGGGGCGATGGCGCACGCGGCACCGACCGCTTCCGGAGCGATGTCACCGAGCGCCATCTTGGCGGAGGCTTCATCGTTCACGCGGTGGCAGACGCGGCCGGAGAGCTGGGACCGGAGCATGGTCGCGCCCTTGCCGAGTTCAGCCCCGAAGCGCTGGCCGCAGACTTCCAGGTAGATGCCGGCAGCGCGGCCGAGCTGGGCGAGCCGGATGAGCTGGGTGACCATCTCGTCCCGCCGTTCCTCGTCCTTCCGCGTCGTGACGAGGAAGAGTTCGGCCACCTCGTCCACGAACAGCACCACCGGCACCGGTCGTTCGCTCTCCGGCAGCCCCCACACATCGGACGTGATCTCTTCGTCCGGCGTGCTCGGGGCGATCCCCTGGCGGGCTTTGATCAGGTCGTAGCGCGACTCCATCAGGTCCACCAGCGCCGGCAGCAGCTCTGACGCCTGTTCCGGGTCGGTTGCCAGCGCGGACAACCGCGAAGCAAACGGCGCCAGTTCCACACCCCGCTTGCAGTCGATCCCGACCAGCGCGACGGGCTGACGCGCGAGCCCGGTGATTAGGTGCCGCAGGTACATAGACTTGCCCGAAAGCGTGGCGCCCAGAGTCAGTTGGTGGGGGATCGCCCGGTAGTCCCGTACGGAGGCCGTGGCGTCCTCCCGGAGCGCGACCGGTATCCGCAGGAAGCCGCCACCGGCCTTGCGCGGCATCCGCACCCGCGACAGCACGTCGAAGCCGACGAGCCGCAGTTCGACCACGCCGGGCTTCACGTCCTGCACGTACACGGAGTGAACTCCCCAGGCGTGCCGCAGCCGTTCAGCCGCAGCCGCCACGTCCTCGGGCTCCTGGCCCGGTGCGAGCCGGAGCCTCAGCCACAGACCGGTCGAGGTGGGCCGCATCAGCCCACGGCGAGGCGGCACCGGACGAATCTCCCGCCGAGTCGTGGCCCGAGTGGCCAGCACACGCAGCCGGGACGGCTGCACCGTCAGCCCGCACGAGTCCATGACCGACCCGTACGAGCCGAGTATCCGGGCCACCGAGACCGGCAGGCCGACCGTGGACCAGTAGGCCGCCGGGTGCCGGGCCCGGAGGTAGGCGGCCCCGCCACCACATGCGGCGATGGGACCACCCACCTCCATCAGCGTCGTCAGCTCGGACATGCGGTCAGGCCCCCACACCGGCCGAAACGGCGCCCGGGACGACGGCTGTTGCCCGGTAGGCGATGCCGTGCCGCTGCTGGCCGTTGAACACCGACTCCCAGGGACGGGCGATCAGCCCCGGCAGGGAGATGGAGGCGCCGAGCGTCAGCCCCTCGGCCACCCCGCTCTCCGGAACGGTCACGTGGATCAGCGAGGACTCCCCCTCGTCGATGTAGACCACGCCGACCTTCATCAGCGACTCGCCGCTGACGGCGTCCTTGGCGACCTCGCCGGTCTGCCGATCGCGCACCTTCGGTTCCGGGGCCTCGGTGAGCAGGACGGTCGCGTTCGAGGTCTCGATACGGATCGTTCGCAAGGTCACTTCTCCTTCTTCGTATGCCGTCGCCCGGCGGCGATCGACACCTAGTCGTCTAGATGAGTTCCACCAGAACAGTCCGCTCGGGCGGAATGAGAACCACTGTGACACACAGCTTGCCCACTCGTCTATACGAGTATGCCCATCGGCGTGTACGAGTTCGGGAGAAGCGCACCCACCAGCCCATTGACCAGCAACGACGATCAGTTGGCGGGAAGTTGATACGCCAGTACGTACGCGTCGGCGGCCATCACCGTGTCGCAGACCTCCACCGCACGGCCCTCGGAGTCGTACGCGGTCCGCACCAGATGGATGACGGGCACACCAGCAGCCAGCCGCAGCATCTTGGTCTCCTCCTGCGAGGGCATGCGCGCCTGCACCTCCTCGTCGAAGTGGTCCAGGTGGCGCCCGAGCTCTTCCAGCCGGGCGTAGATGCCACCGGGCCCCGGGTTCGGCTCGGCGATCTGCGTACCGCGCGCGAGGTCCAACGGCAGGTACGACGTGGCGAACTCGACCGGCCGGCCGTCCAGCAGATACCGCCGACGGCGCGAGAGAACCTTGCGCACCGATCCGAGCCGGGCAGAGATGTCCTGCGAGGCCCGCTCTTCCTTCACTTCCAGGCTGTCGACCTCGGGACGGCTCCCCGCGGCTTCTGCCTCCACGGTGAAAGCCGCCTTCCCCTGCTCGCGGTGCCGCCGGGCGAAGCGGTCGGAGGCCAGCCGTCGCACCGGAGGCCGAGGCCGTACGAAAACGCCCTTGCCGTGCTCGGACGAGACGAGTCCTTCGCCCTGGAGCTGAGAGATCGAATTCCGCACGGTCATCCGCGAGACCCCGAAGTGCTCCACGAGCTCAGCCTCGGACGGCAGCTTGGCGCCCTCCTTGAAGCGCCCCTTGTCGATCGCTTCGCGGATCTGGTCGGCGATCTGCCGGAAGACCGCGCGGTCGCTGGTCGGGTCGAGCGCTCCGAGTAGACCGGAGGGAAGAGCCGCCATGCTGTACTCCTTCACATATCTAGACGAGAGGCTGAGTTACGTTGCTACGGTGGAGAAGCCTAGTCAGCTGAGAGGACAGAGGAACGTGAGCACTGCTGAACGCCCCCACTCCGTGAGCGTCGCTGGGGTCATCGTCGACGACCACGGCCGGGCCCTGCTGATCCAGCGCAGGGACAACGGCAGGTGGGAGCCGCCGGGCGGCGTCCTCGAACCGGGCGAGACCATCCCGGACGCTCTTCAGCGCGAGGTCCTGGAAGAGACCGGCTACAAGATCTTCCTCCCCGCCACTCTGACCGGCGTCTACAAGAACATGACCGGCCTGATCGTCTCGCTCGTCTTCCGCTGCGAGGCGATCGACGGTTCCGCGACGACTGGCGACGAGACGTACGCCCTGCACTGGGCGACCCGCGATGAAGTCTCCGAACTGGCCGACGAGGCATACACAATCCGCGTCCTGGACGCGCTCGACGCAGCATCCCCGCCGGCCGTGCGTGCGCACGACGGCGTGAAACTCGTCTAGCTCACAACTACTACCCATAGCGGCCACCAGCACAAAGGAACTTGTATGCACGAGTATACGAGCACAGTGCGGATCTGGGAACTCTCCTGTCCAGGTCTTCGGGAAGAGATCGGACGCGCCCGCCGCTGGACGCACGACATCCTCAGCGACAGCCCGTGCGCCGACGACGCAGCGCTGATCGTGACGGAGCTGGGCACGAACGCCCTACTGCACAGCGCGAGCGGGAACGGCACGGGTGTCGTCCGCATCCACCTGCGGCGTACGGTCGATTCGGTCGCTGTCTCGGTCCGGGACTCCGGAGGCCGGCAGTCGATCCCGCACACCGAGGAACCCGACGAAGACGAGATCCACGGACGGGGCCTCGGCCTGGTGGCCGCTCTTGCCGACCACCTGGAAGTCCGCGGCGACAGCACCCACGGCTACACGGTCACCGCCGAGCTGCGACAGGAGACGCCGGCCGAACACCCGCATCCGGACGAGCACTTTCCCGCGCAGACCCACGCACCATGACTCCACCCAGCCACCGCAGCTTCAAGCCGAGGTCCGGCTACTGGTGCGAGTGCGTCTCCATCACGGATCCGGAGATAAACGCGACACCGTTCCGCGCGCACTTCGACGCCGAGGACGCGGCCCAGGCCGTGCGCTGGGTACGGGTCACACTGCGAACGATCGTGGCAGCGCTGGAAGGTGAGCCGTTCGACCGGGCATGGCAGTGGATCACGCGCGACTACAGGACCGCCCTGGACGAGCTACAGGCCGGAGGCTCCTATGCCCTCACGCTCCACGCCAGGCCGCCGAGCTCACATGGACCGCGCGCCCGGTACTCTTCCTGCCCCTGGTACACCGCCAAGCCGGACCGCTACCCGCATGCACGGAGTGGTTCTCAACGGCCCAACTGCCAGCCCTGGGGCGTGAGTAACAACTTTCTCTACGAGTTCAAGGCGGTCCGCTCACGCGGACCGCAACGGTGTGGGGCTCGACCGGGCCTGCGCTCCTGTCTTCGCCCCGCTCCGGCCCGGCCGATCCCCACACCGCACCGAGCAGACAGCAGCCTCACGGCGATGACGAGCACATGTGGTGGCCCGGTTGTGGGGTGTCTTGCGTACTCTGTCTGAAGAGTTCCCCAGCATTGTGGGGATGACCCCCTGCCAGCGGAGTCTCAGTGCGGGGCGGACAAGTTGCTCCCCGCACCATGCGGGGATGGAGAGTTGGGTTACTGACGCCAAGTGCGGCGTCAGTAACCCAACCTGCCAGCGGACTCTTCCTGCGGTGCAGCAGGTCAGCAGCAGTGCCGCTGACCTGCGCATTTCTGATGCCAGTAGAGGTTTTTGGCGTTGAACTCAGCTATATTGGTGGAGCCGCGCACGTTGCACATTCGCGTTCAGCGATGCATCTTGCCCGGCCCAACTGCGCGCAGAAGGGCCTGGCCACGGTTGCAGCCGTGACCAGGCCCAAGCGTGTAAGGCGCATAGCGGGTCCGGCCGACCTGGTCACGGTCGGACCCGCTCGCGCAGATCAGACCTCGTCGGCTACCGCATGCTCGCTATCGAGCTAGCGCCTCCACACATCCAGCAATTGCCGTCAGCGCAGTGAGTACAGCGAGGGTCAGTCGGAGTCTCGGAGAGTCCCCGGGCCCCTCACCTTCCACCCTGTCAGGCAGTCGCTCCTCTGGCATGTCGTGCCTTCCCGTCTCATAGGTGTCCCGCTCCTGCAGAGCGGACTCCAGTGGGGTACCCACTGGAGAATGTGAGTGACGGTCAGTCAGACTCCGAGAGCATATCGCTAGTGACACCTCGGTAGAGGCAGAATCCATCCTCGAAGCTCGGCCAAAGCGATCTATAGCGCGCCTCAGATGCGGTGACGCAGAGCGGAACCAGCCAAAGGTTCGCCCCGAAGGTCTCGGGGGACGCCCTGGTTGCTCCGACAGACGGACAGCGTGGGGGAGGCCGGTGGCCGGTGCGGCAGCCCACGCGCGCCTGATCGTTTGGGGCTCCCGCCGTTGTGGCGAGCTGTCTGTGGCTGAGGTCCAGACGGAGCCGCATCGGTACAGCAGCGAAGTACAGCAACTGCCTCAACCACAAGCGGCCCGTATCGGCCGCAGGAGGTCCATCCCAGGCTTCACCCCCGGCCCCAAGTCCGCAACGAGAGGGTCAGGTGCGGCACTTGGAGGGAGCCGGTGAGGTTTGCGCCCCCGCCGCCCCGTTGCATCGGGCGTGCGCCTCCCTCCAAGGCCGGTCACGCGCCAGCCTGAACCGAGTTGGACGTTGAAGTTCAGGGGGTGGTGCGTCGTGGGCACGCAGTCGAAGTGCGGGGCGACGACAGCGAAGGGGACTCGTTGCCAGAACTTGGCCATGGTGGGTGCGTCGCGGTGCCACAAGCACCGGGGCGACTGGTCGTCATACACCATCGAGAGACGCAAGGCGAACGCGCGCAAGCGCCGTAAGAAGTGAGCCCAGGCGTAGGGCAGTTGACATCCATCGCTGACATCAACGGCGGCGGACGGCAGCAAATATCGGCGGTCCACCCCGTACGTTGCCGTGCCAGTCCCGCAAGCACGACCAGACCGGCGGGCACAGCCCGATCGAACTCCTAAAGCGGGTGTCGCAGGTTCGAATCCTGCCGGGGGCACAGCAGGAAACAGCAGGTGAGAACGCCAAGAAGGGCCCCAGCAAACACGCTGGGGCCCTTCTTGATCGCCCACACGCCTCATCACCGGGGCGCTGAGACCAGTGGTGGGATCTCCTAGGACAGAAGATGCCCCGTCCGCGCCCCCCCGGGGCAGCACGCGGAGGGGCAGGGGCCGCTCGAACCCGGGATGACCAGTCTCCGAGCGCGAGCGGCAGCTAGGCAGAAGCGTGCACCACCACGGGCGGCCATCGCTTCCGGCAAATCACGGTCACAAGCCCACACGTTCGATGAGATGGTCGAGCCGGTCATCGAACACCTGGTGGCCATCCGACGTGATCGACGCGAGGGCGACCATGCTCGTCACGATCACATCGCACAACTCTTTCTCCACGTCGTCCCACGTGTGGCTGGAGCCTTTGCGGGGGTTCGCGGCGAGCGCGCCGTGCAGCGCCTCCGCTACCTCCCCGTACTCCTCGCCGATCTTGAGGACTCGGAGGAGTCGCCGGTCCTGCTCGGCTGCCGGGGCGGCCTCGTCATCGAGCCACTGGCGGAGCTTGTCGATCGAGGTCCAGGTGTTCGCGTCCACGAGTCTCCTTCGTTGTCGGGTCACAACAGTGCGAGGGCCGGTTCGTCCGCTTGCGGCTCGGTCACAGCAAGCGGCACGGTCGGTGCGGCACCGAGCCCCACCGTGAGTGGGGAATGGTCCGTCAGCCGGGCCCAGCCGGTCCGCGGCGCATGGACGTAGGAGCAGTCGGTCAGCTCGGCGGCCAGGGGCGCGGACACGTGCGCGTGGTCGTACCGGTAGCCGTCCCGGGTGCGGCCGACCCAGGAGTATTCGAGGGCATCGGGATGCAGGGCACGGAATGCGTCGCGGTACCCGGACGCCGCGCACGACCCGTAGAAGCGGTACTCGAACGGCTTGAAGAACCGGTACGTCGGGTGTGGTTGGCCTCCAGGACGTTGTAGTCCCCGATGACCAGGCGCGGTCCGCCACGGCCTTCCGGGATGCGTTCCCGGCACTCTTCGAGGAACTGCGTCTTGCGAACTGTCTTCTTCGGCCCGGCGTCCCGCGACGGTACGTACAGGCCGATAATCTCCAGCGGGCCACGGTCCGTTGCGACCGTTACGGCGACGGCCCGGTGCGGCAGGTACGAGACGATCGGCCAACTGTCCACCGTGGCGAGGCGGCTGACGATCATCACGCCGCGCTCGCCCCGCCGCGGGCGCGGCATCGGGGCCGCGGCGACGGTGCGGTAGATGTGCTCGGCGTCGTCGCTCGGATCGGTGTCGGTATCGGACATGGGTCCCCGCCTCGTTGGGTGTGTGGTGTGGTGCTCCGCCGCGTCGATGTCTTAGAGGCCGACGCGGCGGAGCC
>NZ_KB905826.1 GCF_000381025.1 Streptomyces sulphureus DSM 40104 | reverse complement strand
CAGGTACGGGCATCAACAAACTTGGCGTTGACTAAATGGCACGCTGTTGAGTTCTCAAAGAACGAACGCTTCCATCGAACCCCTCCCAGGGCCCTCCGGGCGCTTCCCTCTCGGTGTCTCCGACTCTATCAGACTCCCATTCCCACCCTTCCCCCTCACACGGAGAAGAAAAAGCAAGAACCCGAATCCAACCAACCCGGCCGGCGGGACGCCTTCCGACGCGACCCCCACATTAGTCGATCACCCAGACCACACAAAATCCGGAACCCATTCCCCCACCAGCCCCCACACACCCAAAAAAGGCACGCAGAAAACCCGCAAAGAAACGAGAAAACCAACCAGAAGAGACCGCCACCAGACGGCAGAAGAGCCACCCACACAAACACAAAGCCTCCGGGGCAGCTCGGAGAACACTACGGACCACCCCCACCACTGTCAAGCCTCGACGAGTCGGGCTCAGGAGCCGAGTTCCCGGCTCCGGTCGCGGGCCGCCTCGATGGCGTCGATGAAGGCCGCGCGGACGCGGTGGCTCTCCAGCTCGCGGATCGCGTTGATGGTCGTGCCCGCCGGAGAGCTGACATTTTCGCGGAGGGTCACCGGGCGTTCGCCGCTGTCGCGGAGCATCGCCGCCGCGCCGACGGCTGCCTGGACCACCAGCTCGTGCGCCTTGTCGCGCGGCAGACCCAGCAGGATGCCGGCGTCCATCATCGCCTCGACGAGGAAGTAGAAGTAGGCGGGGCCCGAGCCCGAGAGGGCGGTGGCGGCGTCCTGTTGGGACTCGGGGACACGGAGCGTCTTGCCGACTCCGTTGAGGATCTCTTCGGCGAGGGAGAGGTGGGTCTCCGTGGCGTGTGTTCCCGCGGAGATCACCGACATCGCCTCGTCGACGAGGGCCGGGGTGTTGGTCATGACGCGGACCACGGGAACGCCCTGGGGAAGGCGCTCCTCGAAGAAGGACGTGGTAAGACCTGCGGCACCGCTGATGACGAGCCGGTCCGCCGGGGTGTGCGGTCCGAGTTCCTCCAGAAGGGTCGCCATGTCCTGCGGCTTGACGGTGAGGATGAGGACGTCCGCGCTCTTGGCGGCCTCCGGGTTGGAGACGGCCTCCACTCCGTACCGAGCGCGCAGGGTGTCGGCTCGCTCCTGGCGCCGGCTGGTGACCATGAGGTGGGAGGGGGACCAGCCACCCCGCAGCATTCCGGAGAGCAGGGCCTCGCCGATCTTGCCGGTGCCGAGGACTGCGACTTTCTGTGTCATCTGGCGGTTCATCTCCTACACGTGCCTGACAGCGGCCGGCCGGAGCCGGCGGTCCCCCGGCATCCTTCCACCGCCGCCGCACCCGGCGTCGACGTGTCCCGGGTGGTCAGACCGTTCGGCGGCGGAGGGTCGCAGCGCCGAGGGCGAGGACGAGCAGCGCGGAGCCGAGGACGACCACCAGGTCCCGGACGTAGTCGCCGGTGAGGTCGGTGTGGCGGAGTACCTCGTTCATACCGTCTACCGCGTAGGACATCGGGAGGACGTTCGAGATGGCTTCGAGGACCGGCTGCATCGAGCCGCGTGGTGCGAAGAGCCCGCACAGGAGGATCTGCGGGAAGATCACGGCCGGCATGAACTGGACGACCTGGAACTCGGAGGCGGCGAAAGCCGAGACGAAGAGCCCGAGCGCGGTGCCGAGGAGCGCGTCGAGGAGAGCGACGAGCAGGAGGAGCCAGGGGGAGCCCGCCATGTTGAGGTCGAGGAGCCAGATCGCGGTGCCGGTGGCGACCGCGGCCTGGACGACCGCGAGCAGACCGAAGGCGAGCGCATACCCCCCGATCAGGTCGGCCTTGGCGAGAGGCATGGAGAGCAGGCGCTCGAGGGTTCCCGAGGTGCGTTCACGGAGCGTCGCGATCGAGGTGACCAGGAACATCGTCACCAGCGGGAAGATGCCGAGGAGAGAGGCGCCGATGCCGTCGAAGCTCCGGCGGTCCGCGTCGAAGACGTAGTACAGGAGCACCAGCAGGAAGACCGGCACCAGAAGGAGCAGGGCGATGGTGCGGGGATCGTGGCTGAGCTGGCGCAGGACGCGGCGGGCTGTGGCCAGGGTGCGTGTGACGTTCATGGCGGCCTTCTTCGGCGCTCGGGAGGATGGCGTCAGTGGTGCGCTGAGGCTTCGTCGACCAGCGCGAGGAAGGCGTCCTCGACGGTCGGGGCGTTGGTGCGGGTGCGGAGGTTCTCCGGGGTGTCGGCCGCGAGGAGGTGGCCCTCGCGCAGGAGGAGCAGGTGGTCGCAGCGCTCGGCCTCGTCCATGACGTGCGAGGAGACGAGGAGGGTGGTGCCGCTCTCGGCCAGGCGGTGGAAAAGGTCCCAGAGGTCTCGCCGGAGGACCGGGTCGAGGCCGACGGTCGGCTCGTCGAGCACGAGGAGTTGCGGGGCGCCGAGAAGCGCGACGGCGAGGGAGACGCGGGAGCGCTGGCCTCCCGAGGTGCTGCCCGTGAGGTCGTCTGCGTGGGACGTGAGGTCGACCTCGGCGAGGGCGCGCTCGACGTGTGCCGGGCGCTCCTTGCGCGGGATGCCGAGGACGGAGGCGTAGTAGTCGAGGTTCTGGCGCGGTGTGAGGTCGAGGTAGACGGAGGGGGACTGCGTCACATAGGCGACGCGGGAGCGGAGAGGCGCCGAGCCCGCCGGGCGGCCGAGCACCCGCAGCGTGCCGCTGACCTTCGCCTGGGTGCCGACGATGGCGCGGATCAGAGTGGACTTGCCGCCTCCGGACGGACCGAGGAGGCCGGTGACGCGAGCGGGCTCGACGGCGAAGGAGAGGTCGTCGAGGACACGGCGGGTGCCGCGGTGCACGGTGAGACCTGCTGCTTCGATCGCCGGTGTGCCCGGGGAAGGCGGGGCTGCGTCTTTATTCACCATGTGTGGAATTATGGATTGACGCATTCTCCGCGTCAAGGTCCGTCAAGGCAGGGCTCGTTCGTGTACGGGGTCGCGCACCCGCGTCGGTGAGGCTCGCGGAACGCCCGGCGCTCTTCGACGAGCTGGACGTGGCTGTGGGGAGTCAGCGCACGGTGCCGGAAGGCGTCAAGCGTCAGCGGCGGCGGGAGCGGCGCTTCGCTGCGGGATTGCCGGTACGGGCGGCGCGGCGGCGGTGGTGGCGGGCGAGGGCCTGCTCGTACTCGGCGCGGGCGAGCTTCTCGCCGGGCGCCTCGACAACGGTGCGGAGGGCGTAGGCGAGGAGCACGCCGACGAAGCCGACCAGCCGGATGCTGCGCATCGAGGATTCGACCGCCGCGTCCTTGGCGTCGGGACGCCTGCTGTACGAGCCGAGCGTGCGCGAGAAGGCGAGCGCACTGCACACGGCGAAGGCGAGGACGAGCAGCATCTCCGCCCAACTGCCCACCTCCGCGATGGCGACGCCCTCGTAGGCGAAACGCAGTAGGAACGCACCGAGCACGGCGGCGACCACCGCCCCGAGGCCGAGGCCGACGCGGCGCAGGGCGTAGCCGGCGGAATGGTCGACCCAGGTGGTGCCGTAGAAGCGGATCGGCTCGGGGGTGGGCTCGCTGGCGGATCGGTCGTTGTCGGGCACGTTGCCGATTATCCACAGGGGCGGCCTCGGCCCGGTTCGAGGGGGATTCCGAGGACGGGCGGGACCCGCTGCTCGCCGGCAGCGGGTCCCGCCCGTAAGCGGGTCAGCGCTCCAGGAGGCCGAGGTCGCGGACCGCGCCCTTGTCGGCGCTCGTGGCCATTGCCGCGTAGGCGCGGAGGGCCGTGGAGACCTTGCGCTCCCTGGACTTGGGGGCGTACGCGCCGGCGAGGGCTTCGCGGCGCGAGGCGAGCTCGTCCTCGGGGACGTTGAGGCTCAGCGTGCGCTGCGGAATGTCGATGACGACCTCGTCCCCGTCCTCGACGAGGGCGATGGCGCCCCCACCCGCCGCCTCGGGGGAGACGTGCCCGATCGAGAGGCCGGAGGTGCCGCCGGAGAAGCGGCCGTCGGTGATGAGGGCGCACGCCTTGCCGAGGCCCCTGCCCTTGAGGAAGGAGGTCGGGTAGAGCATCTCCTGCATGCCGGGGCCGCCCTTGGGGCCCTCGTAGCGGATGACGACGACGTCGCCCTCCTTCACCGTCTTGTTGAGGATGCGCTCGACCGCCTCCTCCTGGGACTCGCAGACGACGGCGGGGCCCCGGAAGGTGAGGATCGACTCGTCGACGCCTGCCGTCTTCACGACGCAGCCGTTCTCCGCGAGGTTGCCGTGGAGAACGGCGAGGCCGCCCTCGGAGGAGTAGGCGTGCTCGACGTCCCTGATGCAGCCGTGGGCGGCGTCGGTGTCGAGAGTGTCCCAGCGCTCGGACTGGGAGAACGCCTCGGCCGAGCGGACGCAGCCGGGGCCGGCGTGGAAGAGCTGGAGCGCCTCGGCGGACGGGGAGCCGCCGCGGATGTCCCAGCTCTTCAGCCAGTCGGCGAGCGAGGGAGCGTGGACGGTGTGGACGTCCTCGTTGAGCATGCCGCCGCGGTAGAGCTCGCCGAGGATCGCGGGGATGCCGCCGGCCCGGTGGACGTCCTCCATGTAGTAGGTGCGGCCTTCGGCGACGTTGGGGGCGACCTTGCTGAGGCACGGCAGGCGCTTCGAGAGAGCGTCGATGTCGGCCATCGTGAAGTCGAGCTCGGCCTCCTGGGCGGCGGCGAGGAGGTGGAGGATCGTGTTGGTGGAGCCGCCCATGGCGATGTCGAGGGCCATGGCGTTCTCGAACGCGGGGCGGCTTCCGACGTTCCGCGGGAGGACCGTCTCGTCGCCCTCGTCGTAGTGGCGGCGGGCGAGCTCGACGACGGTGCGGCCGGCGTTCTCGTAGAGGTCGCGGCGCGCGGTGTGGGTGGCGAGGACGGAGCCGTTGCCCGGGAGCGCGAGGCCCATCGCCTCGGTGAGGCAGTTCATAGAGTTGGCGGTGAACATCCCGGAACAGGAGCCGCAGGTGGGGCAGGCGCTGTCCTCGATGCGACGGAGGTCCTCGTCGGAGACGGACTCGTCGGCCGAGTCGGAGATCGCGGTGATGAGGTCGAGCTTGCGGACGGAGCCGTCGACGAGGGTGGCCGTGCCCGACTCCATCGGGCCGCCCGAGACGAAGACCGTGGGGATGTTGAGGCGCATCGCCGCCATCAGCATCCCCGGGGTGATCTTGTCGCAGTTCGAGATGCAGATCAGCGCGTCGGCGCAGTGCGCTTCCGTCATGTACTCGACGGAGTCGGCGATGAGGTCGCGCGACGGCAGGGAGTAGAGCATGCCGCCGTGGCCCATCGCGATGCCGTCGTCGACGGCGATGGTGTTGAACTCGCGCGGGATGCCGCCGCCCGCCTTGATCGCGTCGCTGACGATGCGGCCGACCGGCTGGAGGTGGGTGTGCCCGGGGACGAACTCGGTGAAGCTGTTGGCCACGGCCACGATCGGCTTCCCGAAGTCCTCGCGGGCTACCCCGGATGCCTGCATGAGGGCGCGCGCCCCCGCCATGTTGCGGCCGTGGGTGACGGTGCGGGACCTGAGCTCGGGCATGGCTGCTCCACTCCCTTGTGAGCACGTGTTGTGCGTACGACGGGCGCGCCCCGTCCCGCTGTGCCGAACGTCGACTGCGGTCTCGACCGTCGGCCGTTGCGGGCCGGAACGTGCACTCCTGAGTCATCGAGCCTACGCCCGGGGACCGCGATCCGGACCCGTGGTTCGGATGATGAGACCGGTCCGGGTGCTCCGGAGGCACGCGTGCCGCGGCCGGCGCCCGCAGCCACCGGTGCGCCGTGACGTGAGCGTCAAGGTCAGGGGTCGGTCAGATGGTGCTGCACGATCGGCGCGAGGCGCTCGACGACGTCCTCGAGCGGTCGGGAAGCGAGCGGCTCGATCTTGATGACGTACCGGAGCAGCGCGGCCCCCACCAGTTGCGTCGCCGCCAGTTCGACGCGGAACTCGGGGTCCGGGACCGACACTTGGCCGGCGACGCGGGACATCAGGTGCTTGATGATCATCCCGCGGAAGACGGCGGCCGCCTGTTCGTTGCTGACGGCCGAGCGGACGATGGCCACCAGGGGCTCGCACGTCTCGGGGTCCTCCCAGACGTCGAGGAAGGTCTTGACCACCGCCTCGCCCAAGCCGTCGGGCGTGCTCGCGGCGAGCACGTCCGGCACCTTCAGCACCGGCGCCAGCGCGCCCTCGACGGCCGCCGCGAAGACCTGCTCCTTCGTGCCGTAGTAGTGGTGGACCAGCGCCGGGTCGACGTCGGCTCCGCGTGCGATCGCGCGGATCGACGCCTTGTCGTAGCCCCGACCGGCGAACTCGGCGCGCGCGGAGGCGAGGATGCGCTCCCTCGTGCTGGGACCCGCGCCCTCGTCGCGTGGGGGCCTGCCGCGCCCTCGCCGCCCCGCGGTCACGCGCCGGCCTCGCCCGCGAGGTGGTGGCGCGTGAAGGCGAGCGCCTCCGCGAGGTCGGCCTCGCGCTCGGCGGCCGACATGGCGCGCCTGGTGTTCACCTCGACAACGACGTGTCCGTCGTACCCCTGCGTCGCGAGCTGTTGCAGCAGCTCGGCGCAGGGCTGGCTGCCGCGCCCCGGTACGAGATGCTCGTCCTTGCTGGAGCCGAGGCCGTCGGCGATGTGCACGTGGCCGAGGCGGTCCCCCATGCGGGCCGCCATGGCGAGGGTGTCGGTGCGGGCCGTCGCGGTGTGGGAGAGGTCGATGGTGAAGTGCCGGTAGTCGTCGGTGGTCGGGTCCCAGTCGGGGGCGTAGGCGAGCATCTCGCGGTCGCGGTAGCGCCAGGGGTACATGTTCTCGACCGCGAACCTGACGTCGGTCTCGTCCGCCATCCGCCACACGCCGCGCACGAAGTCCCGTGCGTACGACCGCTGCCAGCGGAAGGGCGGATGGACGACGACGGTGGAGGCGCCGAGGCTCTCCGCCGCGCTCCGTGCCCGCTTCAGCTTCTCCCACGGGTCCTTCGACCAGACGCGCTGGGTGATCAGCAGGCAGGGGGCGTGGACGGCGAGGACGGGGACCCCGTGGAAGTCGGAGAGGCGGCGGAGTGCTTCGATGTCCTGGCTCACCGGGTCGGTCCAGACCATCACCTCGACGCCGTCGTAACCAAGGCGTCCCGCGATCTCGAAGGCCGCCGCCGTGGACTCCGGATAGACCGAGGCGGTGGACAACGCGACCTTGGCGCCGGGGGTACGCATCGCTCGCTCGACCACGGGCACAGCCTAGAACGCCTGACCGCGGAAGCCCGGGCCGCCCTCGGCCCGCGACCGCAGGCACGCCCGTGCGGCGGCCCGGCGAGGCGGCGCCGGTTCGGCTATGCGGTGTCCAGGTGGTCGAGGCGGCGCAGGATGACCCCCTCGCGCAGCGCCCACGGGCACGTCTCCAGAGCGTCGACGCCGAAGAGGTCCATGGCGCCCTCCGCGACGAGCGCACCCGCCGGGAGCTGCCGTGCTCGGCCCCTGGAGACACCGGGGAGCGCAGCCCGCTCGTCCGACGGCATCGCGGCGAGCTTCGGCACCCAGCCTTCGAGCGCCTCGCGGGTGAGCTGCCGCCGTACGTACGGTCCTTCGGAGGAACGTGCCGCTCCCGCCAGGCGGGCAAGCTGCTTGAAGGTCTTCGACGTGCCTACGACGTGGTCCGGGCTGCCGAGCCGGGTGAAGTCCCCCACCGTACGGGCGATTTCGGCGCGCACGTACCGCCGCAACGAGCGGAAGGCGCCGGCCTCGGGCGGGTCGCCCGGCAGCGTCGAGGTGAGCCGGCCGGCGCCGAGCGGGAGGGAGACGGCGGCGTCGGGCTGCTCGTCGATCCCGTACGCCATCTCCAGGGAGCCGCCGCCGATGTCGAGGACGAGGAGCCGTCCCGCGGACCACCCGAACCAGCGCCGCGCGGCGAGGAAGGTGAGCCGCGCCTCCTCGGGGCCCGAGAGGACCTGGAGCTTGACCCCCGTCTCCTCTGCGAGGTGCGCGAGGACGCTCTCCGCGTTGCTCGACTCGCGGACCGCCGAGGTGGCGAAGGCGAGAAGGTCCTCGACGCCCTTGTCCTCGGCGATCCGTGAAGCGGTGCGCAGGGCCTCGGCGAGGCGCTCGACGCCCTGCGCGTTGATCGCACCGCGCGCGTCGAGGAGTTCGGCGAGTTTGAGTTCCTCCTTGTGGGAGTAGGCGGAGAGGGGGCGCGCGCCGGGGTGCGCGTCGACCACCAGCAGATGGACCGTGTTCGAACCCACGTCGAGCACTCCGAGTCTCATGGACAGCACGCTAGCCGCCGTCGCCTGCGCGTGCTGGAAGAGCCGATGGACCAACGGCGAACGGTCCGTGGGTGCGCCGTGCAAAGGGCGCGTGCTCTCTCTCTTACGCTGGGGCGCGTGGGTACGACGAAAGCGGCGAAGCATATGAACCAGGGCAGTACGGAAGCGGGCGACGTGGGCGTAGACGAAGCGGTAGCAACAACTCCGGGGCAGCGCACGGCTCCTGGCCGGGAGGCGCGCGACGAGGAGGTGGGCCTCAACTTCACACGTGCGTGGGTGGAGTTCGACGACCCCGCCGACGAGGAACAGGTCTTCCGGTGCGACCTGACCTGGCTCACGAGCCGCTGGAACTGCATCTTCGGCCGCGGCTGCAGCGGGATCACCCCGGGCCGCGCCGAGGTCGGCTGCTGCACACTGGGCGCGCACTTCACCGACGAGGAGGACGAGGAGCGCGTAGCCGGGCACGTGGCGCGTCTCACGCCGGAGCTGTGGGAGAACCACAACGTCGGCACGGAGACCGGCTGGACGGAGGTGAACGAGGAGGGCGAGCGCCAGACCCGTCGTTACAACGGCGCCTGCATCTTCAACAACTCCCCCGGTTTCCCCGGCGGTCAGGGCTGCGCGCTCCACACGCTCGCCCTCAAGGAGGACCGCGAGCCGTTGGAGACCAAGCCCGACGTCTGCTGGCAGGTGCCGATCCGCAGATCGTACGAGTGGGTCGAGCGGCCGGACGGCGAGGAGGTGCTCTACGTCTCCATCGGCGAGTACGACCGCAGGGGTTGGGGCGGCGGCGGGCACGACCTGCACTGGTGGTGCACCGGGGCGCCGTCCGCGCACGGCGCCTCCGAGCCCGTCTACGTCTCCTACAAGCCCGAGCTCACCGAGCTGATGGGCGAGGCCGGCTACGCCAAGCTCGTCGAACTCTGCGAGCAGCGCCTGGCGTCGCAGCTTCCGCTCCTCGCGCCGCACCCGGCCGACCCGGTCTGACTCGGCCGCGGTCGGAGGCGGCCCCGCGTTTCAGCGGGCGGGGAGCGTCGACGGCTGCGTGGACGAGGGCGGCGGGGTGCTCGGCGGGGGCTCGCTCGGCTCCTCCGGCTCGCCTGGGCTCTCCGGGTCCTGCGGCTCCCCGGGGGACTCGGGGTCCTCCGAATCGTCCGGGGGCCGCGGGTCCGTCGGCGGCCGGGGTGGCCCGGCAGGGCTCGACGGTCCGGAGGGGCTGGTGTCGGGGCGGCCGGGAGACGGGCGGTGCGGCTTCGCGCCGGGAGCCGCGGTGCTGCCGCTCCCCGCGATGCTCACCACGGCGCCCGACGGCGCCACTGCCAGCCGCGTCGACCATCGGCCCGAAGGCGCCCGCGACGCGTCGACGGTGACCCGCACCGTGACGTCGTCGCCCGGTTCCAGCACGCCGTGCGGGGGGACGATGCGCAGCCAGTCGGCCTCGGTCGAGACCGACCAGTGGACGGGCTCGCCGCCGAGGGCGGTGAGGGTGAGGACGACGCCGTCCCCCCGTGGTTCGGCTCGCGTCGCGAGGCGGGAGTCGCCGGCCGGGTGGGTCACCGCCACCGAGACGCGGTGGTCGCCGTCCGCCTTCTTCGAACGCTGCGGTGCGGCCTGGCCGGCCTTCTCGTAGGGGATGTCCCGGTCGTGGAGCTCGGAGGAGGAGCCCGGGCCGCTGCTTTCGACCGTGTCGGAGGTGTCGCGCCAGGCCGCCCACAGGGTCAGCACCGGAGCCGCGAGAACGGCCACGACCACGGTGGTGGTCACGGCCCGGCCGCGCAGACGCTCGCGGCGGGCCTCGCGCTCACGGTCCGCGACGGGGAAGCCGGCGCGGTCGAAACGCGGCAGCCGACGGGAGCGGGCGTGCAGGGCCGCCTCGACGGCGGCGTCGATGTCGGCACGCGGAGCCTCAAGTACCGCGAGACGGGCGCCGGTTGGTGCGGTGCCGGGCCACCGCACGCCCGACATGGCGCGCTCGGCCGCTCTGCGGCAGCGGCCGCAGTCGTCGATGTGGAGGACGAGTTCGCGCCGCAGCGGGGTGCCGAGAAGGAGCTGCTCGTCCCCCGCGAGGCCGGTGACGGCGGGGCAGCCGCCGGACTCGACGACGGCGAGCGCCGCTCTGGTGCGCTCCACCTCGCAGGAGGCGTGCGAGACCAGAGCGCTCGCCTCCTGCGTGTCGAGGGAGAGCACGGCCGCGACCTCGCGGGCTCCGAGACCGTGGCGCACGGCGAGTTCGAGCGCGTCCCGCTCGACGGGTGTCTGCCCGGACGCCTCCGGCCAGGCGAGCGCGGCGAGTTGGCGACGGCGGTGGGCCCGCGCCTCGCCCGTCAGCGCCGGGCCCTCGGGTTCCCTGGCAGCGGCGAGCCGGTAGGTGCACGACCAGCGGGCGAGCGCGTAGAGCCATGCCCGGTACAGCGCCGGCTCCGCGGGGGCGCGGCCTCGCTCGCGGCGGCGGTGGGCCAGGGCGAGGGCCTCCCCGAGGGCGGAGACGGCCGGCTCGTGCTCGCACACGACCGAGAGACAGTAGGTGAACAGGCCGTCGAGATAGCGGTCGTCGCGACGCCGGTGCACCTGGGTGTGCGCCGGTGGTGCGCCGGTGGGGTCTGCGGTGTCTTCACGGCTGCTGGTCATCACCCGGTGACGGTAGGCGGATGATGGCGTTTTACCGGTCCCGGTTGCGCAGTTTTAATCCGTACGGATGACTATCAGCGGTGAGGACCGACGCGGGTAACGATATCCGCTAAGTACCGCGGCAGGCCGTCGAGTTCGGGGTTCCGCGGCGTACGGCACGGACGGCCGCCCGGCAGGCGGGGCCGCTCCCTGTCGGTGGGCGCGGCTAACGTGAGGGCCATGGCAACCCGTAAGTCGTCCGCCAAGGACCGTCCCGCGTACCGCTGTACCGAGTGCGGCTGGCAGACCGCGAAATGGCTCGGGCGGTGCCCCGAGTGCCAGGCGTGGGGCACCGTCGAGGAGGCAGGGAGCCCCGGGGTGCGGACCACGGCCCCCGGCAGGGTCTCCGCTTCGGCGCTTCCCATCGCGCAGGTGGACGGCGAGCAGGCGACGGCGCGGAGCACCGGGGTTCCCGAGTTCGACCGGGTGTTGGGCGGTGGGCTGGTGCCGGGCGCCGTGGTGCTTCTGGCCGGCGAGCCCGGGGTGGGGAAGTCCACGCTGCTGCTCGATGTCGCGGCCCGCGCGTCGGGTTCGGGCCAACGCACCCTGTACGTCACGGGTGAGGAGTCCGCGGGGCAGGTGCGGCTGCGCGCCGACCGGATCGGTGCGCTGAGCGAGGACCTCTACCTCGCGGCGGAGACGGACCTCTCCGCCGTGCTCGGCCATCTCGACGAGGTGAAGCCGTCGTTGCTCGTCCTCGACTCCGTGCAGACCGTCGCCTCGCCCGAGCTCGAAGGGGCGCCGGGCGGCATGGCCCAGGTGCGCGAAGTGGCGGGCGCCCTGATCCGCGCGTCCAAGGAACGGGGGATGTCGACGCTGCTCGTCGGCCACGTCACCAAGGACGGAGCGATCGCGGGGCCGCGGCTGTTGGAGCATCTCGTCGATGTCGTGCTGCACTTCGAAGGCGACAGGCACGCGAGACTGCGCCTCGTCCGCGGGGTGAAGAACCGCTACGGCACGACCGACGAGGTCGGGTGCTTCGAGCTGCACGACGAGGGGATCACCGGCCTCGCCGACCCCTCCGGGCTCTTCCTCACACACCGTGCCGAACCCGTCCCCGGCACCTGCCTCACCGTGACGCTCGAGGGACGGCGCCCGCTCGTCGCCGAAGTGCAGGCGCTCACCGTCGACAGCCAGATCCCGTCACCGCGCAGAACGACCTCGGGGTTGGAGACCTCCCGAGTCTCCATGATGCTCGCCGTGTTGGAGCAGCGCGGGCGGATCAGCGCGCTCGGCAAGCGGGACATCTACAGCGCGACGGTGGGCGGCGTGAAGCTCACCGAGCCGGCCGCCGACCTCGCCGTCGCACTGGCGCTGGCGAGCGCCGCCTCGGACACGCCGCTGCCGAAGAACCTCGTCGCGGTCGGGGAGGTCGGGCTCGCCGGGGAGGTGCGTCGGGTGACCGGTGTGCAGCGGCGGCTCTCCGAAGCCGCGCGGCTCGGCTTCACGCACGCGCTCGTCCCCGCGGACCCCGGCCGGATACCGGACGGCATGCGCGTGCGGGAGGTGGCCGATGTCGGCGAGGCGCTGCGCGTGCTGCCGAAGCGGCCGGTGCGCCGGGGCGAGGAGCCCGTCGGCTGAGGGTGTCGGCCGAGGAGCAGACCCGCCGACGGCCGTCCGCAACCGGGGAGTTCGGCCGCGCACAACGCCCGGCCACGGCGGTCCCGCACGGTCGTGAGCGCGCCGCCGGTAGACTTTGCCCCGGTCTTGCCCGTCGCCTGCGACATGCCGGCAGGCATGTACGACGAACCGCTTGTGACAAACCAGTTGCGGCGACCCTGCCGGCGGATGCACGTCAACGACCCGATGCCGACAGGCACCCGCACGACCGAAGGAGTGCAGTGGCAGCCAACGACCGGGCAACAGCCCCCGGAAGGGCCGGTCAGAGCGCCGGCGCCGAGGGTCTGATGCGCGCCTCGCTGAGCGCGGTCGCTCCGGGCACAGCGCTCCGCGACGGCCTGGAGCGCGTACTGCGCGGCAACACCGGGGGATTGATCGTCCTCGGGATGGACAGGTCGGTGGAGGCGCTGTGCACCGGCGGCTTCGTCCTCGACGTGGACTTCTCGGCGACGCGTCTGCGCGAGCTGTGCAAGCTGGACGGAGCGCTCATCCTCGACCGCGACATCTCGAAGATCGTCCGTGCGGGGGTCCAGCTCGTCCCCGACGCCTCCATCGAGACGGAGGAAACGGGCACCCGGCACCGGACGGCGCAGCGGGTCTCGATCCAGACGGGGTTCCCCGTCGTCTCGGTGAGCCAGTCGATGCGGCTCATCGCGCTCTACGTCGACGGACAGCGCCGCGTCCTGGAGGACTCGGCCGCGATCCTCTCGAGGGCCAACCAGGCGCTCGCGACGCTGGAACGGTACAAGCTCCGCCTCGACGAAGTGGCGGGCACGCTCTCGGCGCTGGAGATCGAGGACCTGGTGACGGTGCGGGACGTCACCGCCGTCGCGCAGCGTCTGGAGATGGTGCGGCGTATCGCCACGGAGATCGCGGAGTACGTCGTCGAGCTGGGGACCGACGGGCGGCTGCTCTCGCTCCAGCTCGACGAGCTCATCGCCGGAGTGGAGCCGGAACGCGAACTCGTCGCGCGCGACTACGTACCGCAGGCCGCCGGTGCGGGCCGCCGCGCCCGCACCGTCGCCGAGGCGCTCACCGAGCTGGACCGGCTCACCCACACGGAGCTCCTCGAACTCGCCACAGTGGCGAGGGCGTTGGGGTACAGCGGCTCCCCGGAGACGCTCGACTCGGCCGTCTCGCCGCGCGGGTTCCGCCTGTTGGCCAAGGTTCCGCGGCTTCCGGGCACCATCATCGAGCGGCTCGTGGAGCACTTCGGGGGCCTACAGAAGCTGCTCGCGGCGAGCGTCGACGACTTGCAGGCGGTCGAAGGGGTCGGCGAGACCAGGGCCCGCTCCGTGCGCGAGGGTCTTTCCCGGCTCGCGGAGTCCTCGATTCTGGAGCGGTACGTCTGACGGTTGCCCGGTGGGGAGAGGGCGCTGCCGTCGTCGACGAGCCGTGGGCCGTGGGCTGCCGGACGAGCGGGGCCCGGCGGTGAGCTGCCGGGTGAGCGGTGTCCGGCCGTGGGTTACGAGGGGCTCGGGACTTGGGCCGGGTGCTCCGTTTGCGCGGGCGGCCGGTCCACCGGGGCGGGAAGCGACTCGGTGGAGGCCGCCCATGCTGGGATGTGGCCCGCCCTCTCGGCCGCTTGTCAACGGGCACCCGCAGCGACCGTGTTGTCGGGCGTCGACCGTGCTTCAGCAGTCGCCGCCACGAGGGGCGCACCGTCGGGGAGGAACGCCGGAGGCGCCCAACAGCCCGGCGGCAGCCCGCGCTCAGCAGCCCGAGGACGCAGGCGAGGTGAGCGAACCGATCGCGCATCCACAGGAGCCGGAGCAGCTCATCGAGGTGGAGCCCCGTCCTTCGACGGGGCCCTGCCGAAGGTCAGTCCAGCGTGAACTTGGCGCTCACTTTCTCCAGGCCGTGCAGGTCCACCTCGATACGGTAGTCACCGGTGGAGAGAGAACTGCTGTTGGGCGTGGCGCAGTTGGCGGCGTTGGCCTTGCGGTACCAGGAGAAGGTGCGTGTTGTCTCGTGGTTGGCGGGGAGCTGTACGTACGCCGGCTTCTTGGTGCGCGGGCAGTGATCGGAGGCCCAGACGGTCGCTCCCTCCGAGTCCTTCACCGTGACGACGGTCGCCGTGGGGCCGAAGTCGAGCTTGCAAGCCGTGGCTCGGTTGTTCTCAGCCGCCAGCTTGAACCGTGGTCGCATACCGCTGCCGTACGTCTTCTTGACGCTCTTCAGGGAGACCTCGACATCGCCCTTTCGACACTCGGGCAGAGAGGACCCGGCGGGCACGCCGCCATGGTCGCTCCCGGCTCCCTCACCGCCGGCCCCTCCCGTCGAGCCGGAATCGGAGCCGGCGCCGCCGCCCGCATCGCCCCATCCCGAGCCGCCGGTGGAACCGCCGCCCTTCGAGTCGTCGGCGTTGTCTCCGTCCCCCTCGTCCGAGCCGGAGGAGCCGCCGTCCGATGCCTCGGAACCGCTCTCCTCGTCACGGCCGCCAGGTCGTTCACTGATTCCGGGGCCGGAGTCCGAGGGCCCCGGGGTGATCGTGGCCGCAGGACCGCCGCCACCCTTGCTGTCGTCGCTGGTGGACTCGCCCGCGTCACGGAAGACGGCCCAGACGACGACCACGGCCAGGAGTGCCAAGACGGCAACGGCAACTGCCCTTCGACGCCAGTAGATGGAGGAAGGGAGCGGCCCGATCGGATTGCGCAGAGATCCCACGCGGAAACCTTACGAGACATCAGCCACACGGCCGACCCGTGCCCGCCAGATGCAGCACGATTGGGACCATCTCCGCGCACGCGGGCAGCCAACTCGCTGACTTGAGCAGCAGGTGGGGCCCATCGCCCTTGCTGCGTCCACCACTTCGGGGCGGGCGCGACGCGAGTTGACGAATGCGCCTTCGCCTCCTGCCTTTTCACCGGGAGTCCACCTCCTCGTCTGCGCGCACGGCCAGTGGGTGCCGTCGTCCAGAGACGCAGGACGAGCGGCATTACACGTACGAAGCGGACCGAAACCCCGCACACGGCTGTATGGACGTCGGGTGTGGGCGGCTGTGCCGCGTGGCCGTTTTCCCACGGGCGAGCTACGTGCCAGGATCGGCTCTGCCATGACTGCGACCACCGAGACTTCCTCCGCCGACTCTCCGGCGCCACGGACATCCCCTTCCTCCGTCGATTCCCCCGTCGAGCGCGCGGCCAGCGAGTTCCACGCCCCTGTGATCGACTGGTTCGCCGAGCACGCCCGGGACCTTCCCTGGCGGCGCCCCGAGGCTGGCGCCTGGGGCGTGATGGTCAGCGAGTTCATGCTGCAGCAGACTCCGGTCAACAGGGTGTTGCCTGTCTACGAGGAGTGGCTCTCGCGCTGGCCCCGCCCCGCCGATCTTGCAGCCGAAGAACCGGGCGAAGCCGTGCGCGCCTGGGGCCGCCTCGGCTATCCGCGAAGAGCGCTGCGGCTCCACGGTGCGGCAGCCGCCATAGCGGAACGCCACGGAGGCGACGTACCGGAAGACCATGCGCAGCTTCTCGCTCTTCCCGGCGTGGGTGAGTACACGGCGGCCGCCGTCGCTTCGTTCGCCTACGGGCGGCGGCACGCTGTGCTCGACACCAATGTGCGACGGGTCTTTGCACGCGCCGTCAACGGACGGGAGTTTCCACCGAACGCGACGACCGCGGCCGAGCGGAAGCTGGCCCGCGCCATGCTGCCCGAGGAGGACTCCACGGCGGCGAGTTGGGCCGCCGCGACGATGGAGCTCGGCGCATTGGTGTGCACTGCGCGGAGCCCCGAGTGTGGACGCTGCCCCGTCGCACAGCTCTGTGCCTGGCGGCTCGCAGGTTCCCCTCCGCACCAGGGGCCGGCACGGCGGGTGCAGTCCTATGCCGGCACCGACCGCCAGGTGCGCGGGCGGCTGCTCGCCGTGCTTCGAGAGGCCCACCACCCCGTGCCGCAGGCAGTCCTGGACAGGGTGTGGCACGAACCGGTGCAGCGAGCTCGCGCCCTCGACGGTTTGGTGGCCGACGGGCTCGTCGAACCACTCGCCGGCGGCGTCTACCGCCTCCCCCGGGGCTGAGGCTCCGGGCGGCACGGCCTCCGACCGGAGGCCGTGCCGCGTGCCGTTCATCGCTTCCCCTCCTTCGCGGCCACGTGGGGCTGGGTGAGCGCGCACCAATTGCCGCTGTCGTCCCGGAACATTGCCTCGGTGCCGTACGGGCGTTCCTGTGGCTCCAGGACGAACTCCACGCCGCGCTGCTCGAGTCGGCGGTGCTCCGCCCGGCAGTCGTCGGTATGGAAGGCGCAGACTCCGAGCACGCCCTTGGCGACCAGCGTGCTGAGTGCCTCCGCCGACTCCGGATCGAGCCCCGGTCCGTCGGTCGGCATGACGGCGATCTCGGGACGCTCCACGCCTGGCACCCCGACCGTGATCCAACGCGCATTCCCCTCTCTCACGTCGCACCGCAGCTCAAGGCCGAGCTTCTCCGTGCAGAAGGCGAGAGTGCGCTCCTGATCGGTGGACCAGAGGGTGGTGAAGGCGAGTTCGGTGATCATGCGGGGGCTCCCGGACGGTTACGGACCATATGACGGGCGGCTCGCAGCGGTGGGCGCCGTGCGCTGCGGCTCCCCAACTGTTCCTTCACCGTATGCAGTCGGCCGCTCACCGCGCTTCTTCCAAATTGCCCTCTTCGCCGGACCCCTCGACGCCGCGGCCGTCGGCGCCGCCCCCCGGAGCTCTGCACCGGGCCCTTCCACCACCTCCAGCACCGCTGAGAAGCCTCATGTAGCACGTCGGGACGCGTCCCCGAATCCCGCCGCGATGGCGTGCCCGATACGCACCCGGAGCGACACCCGTACGCGCCTTGAAGCGCGTGGAGAAGGAGCCGAGGCTGGCGAAACCCGCGCGCTCGCAGACCTCCGTGACCGACAGGTCGGCCGCGCGCAGCAGTTCCTCGGCGTGCTCCATGCGCCGGCGTCCCAGGTACCGCAGCGGGGTCTCGCCGTAGGTCCGCTTGAAGGCGCGGAGGAAGTAGCGCGGGGAGTACCCGGCGTGGGCCGCGATGGCGGCGAGGTCGAGGCGAGGGTCCGAACGCCTGCGGTCCATCGCGTCCTTGGCGCGCCGCAACGCCCGCAGGCGTGCCGTGCGCGGGGTGGTCGTCATCGGCCGATCGTGACAGGCGGCAGGGACACCGCCCCGCTACCTGTGGACAACTTCCGCACTGGCAGTGCGCGTTCGTGCGCCTGCATACCGTAGGCGCACCCGACGGCAACGAGCCCGGCGCCCGACCGGTGGGGTCGGGCGCCGGGCTGGGAGACGGGGGCGGCGGCCCCTGCGGACCGCCGCGGTCGGGTCACAGCTTCACGCCGTGGTCCTTCAGGGCATCCACGGGCTCGATCGCGGTCCCGTAGTCGGCGGAGGTACGGATCTCGAAGTGGAGGTGCGGACCGGAGGAGTTACCGGTATTACCGGACTTCGCGATCTCCTCGCCGGACTTCACCTTGTCGCCGACCTTGACGTCGATGGAGTCGAGGTGGGCGTACTGCGAGAACTGGCCGTTGTCGTGCTTGACCACGACGGCGTTGCCGTAGGCGGGGCCGTCGCCCGCACCGTTGCCGCCGGCCTTGACGACGGTGCCGCTGTTCACGGACTCGACACCGGTACCGGTCGGCACGGCGAAGTCCTGGCCGGAGTGGCCGGAGGCCCAGCGTCCGCCGTCCTTGCCGTACGTCGCGCTCAGCTCGTAGTCGCCGTCGATCGGCGACGTCCAGCCGTTGCCCCGCTCGGAGTTCCGCTCGGCCTTCTCGTCGGCCTTGCGGTCGTCGGCGGCCTTCTTCTTCGCGTCCGCGTCCTTGAGCTGGTTGTCGGCCTGCGCGCGGGCAGAACCGGCGATCTGCGACGCAGTACCCGCAGCAAAGGCGTCCGAGTGGCCGCCGTCTGCGGCTATGGCACTGCCAGCGCCCAGGGCCATCGAGGCGCTGAACCCTGCCGCCAGGACGACCGCCCGGGTGCGGCGGTTGCCGAGGGCCTGGGTCATGCGCTTCGCGGTGGTCTTGGACATGAGGGAGTTACCTCCGGATGTGGGGGGTTGCTTCCTGATTGCCTCAAGAAGCATGTCCAGTGATAACGGACGCCCAGGGGGGCATCAAGGATGGTTGCTACTAAGAACGACAGTAATGACACGGACTCCAGAGTGTGAAAAACCAGGCAAGTCGCCCACGGATCGCCCATCTTCCCCAATACGGCGCAGAAACTGCAGGCCCGCCGCCCCGAAGGCCCGTTTCACCGTCTCCTAATTCCTTTCGTAGGCACGCCATCCCCTGTGCGTGAGCCCACACCCGGCCCCCTTCGGAGCGCGCCGCGAAGTGACCCCGTTCACTCCGCTCGCGGTGGTCGAGCACCTCAACAACCGCCGCCCGCAAGCCGCATGAACCGGGCACAACGGGTTAGGTGGCCCCGAGGACGGGGGCGCCCGCCCTCTACCACCAGCCGATGCGGGGAGAGCAACGATGGCGTGCACAGCAGCCCTGGCCCAAGTAGCCGGCACCGCAAGGGAGGTGCAGCCGCACGACGTGGCTTGGACCACACTCGCGCTCGACGAGGACGGGGCCGGAACCCGCGTCCTCGTCGGCGCCGTCCTCCTGTTGGCCGGCGTCGCCCTCCTCGTCACCGCCTGGCTGGGCGCCACGGAGCGACTCCCCCGCAACCGCTTCGTCGGCGTACGCACCCGCCGCAGCCTCTCGGGCGACGCTGCGTGGCGAGCAGCCAACAAGGCCGCCGCTCCTGCCTTCTACGCCGCCGGCGGTGTCCTCCTCCTGGCCGCCGTGCTCGGCGCCGCGCTCCCCGGCGAGGCGGTACGCAGCATCGTGTCGATCACAGGCGGCGGGATCTCCGTCCTCTTCGCGACGCTCGGCCTGTGGCAGGGGCAGCGCGCCGCAGGGGAGGCACGCGACCACCGATGACGCCGCAGTGGGTGGCGCCCTGCACCAACTGGGCGGCGTCCTGCGGCGGTTGCTGCTCAGGCGCCGCGTTGCGTAACAGAAAGCCCACGGTGTGTACACACGCAGTTGACACCCGAGCACCGCAGGAGAAGCCTGAGCGTGGCGGGCAATGACCGTTCCGCGCAGGGGAGATCGGGGAGGGGCCGTGGCGGGTGTCGGGCGGGGAAGTGCGCGCGGGCTGGCGGCCGGCGCCGTGGTGCTCCTGCTGCCGCTCGCAGCCTGCTCGTCGGCGGGGGACGAGGCGAAGCCGGCGGGTGGACGGAAGAGCGCCAGCCCCTCCCCGACCGTCGAACCGGCCGAGTACAAGGCGGAGTTGACCGAGGCGCTGAAGCCCTTCAACAGGGCGCTGGCGCACGTCGACTCGGCGTCGGGCGCGAAGGCGCTGGAGCACGCGGTGGACGAGGCAGCGGGGAAAGCCGAGTCCGCTGTGGAGCGGCTCACCGCAGTCAAGGCACCCGACGACGCCTTCGAGACGCAGTCCGAACTCGCCGGCGCACTCACCAGGTACGCCCAGGAACTCGGAGACGCGGTCAAGGGCGACAGCCGGTGCGCCGTCGCCCCGCGCAGCGAACTCCACGACGCCCGGGCCCGGAAGGACGCGCACGCGGCGATCGAGCGCCTCGACGACCTCGGGTACACCACCAAGCTGCACAAGGTGAAGACGGAGAAGCCGAAGAAGCGCAGGCTCGCCAACGGTGCCTTCATCGAAGGCGGCCCGGGCGGCGGCCTCGGCAAGCTGACCCTGCGCAACGGCTCCGAGTCGGACGCGGCGGTCACCTTCGCTCGCGGCCGGTCGCCCCTCTTCACGCTCTACCTGAGGAAGGGCAAGAGCGCACAGGTGAACAACGTCGCCAACGGCACGTACACGGTCTTCTTCACCACGGGTACGGACTGGAACTCCGCAGAGAAGGCGTTCAGCCGCGGCTGCTCCTTCGAGAAGTTCGACGACAAGGCGAGGTTCACCACCCGGTCCGTACAGGGCGGCACGCAGTACTCGGTGCTCACCTTCTCCCTGCAGAAGTCGCTCGGCGGCAACGCCACGACCAGCGAGGTGCCGGAGGGCGCCTACCCGTCCTGAGCCTTCTCGGGCATGTGCCGCCGTCGGGAAGACAGCGCCGGACGAGCGAGGGCCGGCACCCACGGAGTGTGGGTGCCGGCCCTCGTGCCGACGGAATCGCCTGCTGCTCAGCCCTCCTTGGAGAGGTTCGGCCCGCCTCCGGCGGCCGACTCCACCGGGGGAGCGTCCGGCAGCGCGGACTTCTCCTCGCCCCGGAAGGTGAAGTGCTTCTCCTCACCCTCGCCCTCGGTGCCGACGACGACGATGTGGCCCGGACGAAGCTCCCCGAAGAGGATCTTCTCCGAGAGGATGTCCTCCACCTCGCGCTGGATGGTCCGGCGCAGCGGACGGGCACCCATCACCGGGTCGTAGCCCCGCTTGGCGAGCAGCTCCTTGGCTTCCGTGCTGAGCTCGATGCCCATGTCCCGGTCCTTCAGCCGCTCGTCCACCTGGGAGATCATCAGGTCCACGATGCGGACGATGTCCTCACGGGTGAGCTGGTGGAAGACGACGGTGTCGTCGACGCGGTTGAGGAACTCGGGGCGGAAGTGCTGCTTCAGCTCGTCGTTGACCTTGGCCTTCATCCGGTCGTACCCCGTGCGGACGTCGCCCTGGGCGGCGAAGCCCAGGTTGAAGCCCTTCGAGATGTCCCGGGTGCCGAGGTTGGTCGTCATGATGATGACCGTGTTCTTGAAGTCGACCTCGCGGCCCTGGGAGTCGGTGAGGCGGCCGTCCTCCAGGATCTGGAGGAGCGAGTTGAAGATGTCCGGGTGGGCCTTCTCCACCTCGTCGAAGAGGACGACGGAGAACGGCTTGCGGCGCACCTTCTCCGTGAGCTGGCCGCCCTCCTCGTAACCGACGTAGCCGGGCGGGGAGCCGAAGAGCCGCGAGACGGTGTGCTTCTCGCTGAACTCCGACATGTCGAGCGAGATCAGCGCCTCCTCGTCGCCGAAGAGGAACTCGGCGAGGGTCTTGCTGAGCTCGGTCTTACCCACACCGGACGGGCCGGCGAAGATGAACGAACCACCGGGCCGCTTCGGGTCCTTGAGACCCGCACGGGTGCGCCGGATCGCCTGGGAGAGCGCCTTGATGGCGTCCTCCTGGCCGATGACGCGCTTGTGCAGCTCCTCCTCCATGCGCAGCAGCCTGGAGGACTCCTCCTCGGTCAGCCTCATCACCGGGACGCCGGTGGAGGCCGCCAGGACCTCGGCGATCAGCTCCTCGTCGACCTCGGCGACGACGTCCATGTCGCCGGCCTTCCACTCCTTCTCCCGCTTCGCCTTCTGCGCGAGCAACTGCTTCTCGGTGTCCCGGAGCGAGGCCGCCTTCTCGAAGTCCTGCGAGTCGATCGCGGACTCCTTGTCGCGGCGGACGTTGGCGACCTTCTCGTCGAACTCGCGGAGGTCCGGCGGTGCCGTCATCCGGCGGATGCGCATCCGGGAGCCGGCCTCGTCGATGAGGTCGATCGCCTTGTCGGGGAGGTAACGGTCGGAGATGTAGCGGTCCGCCAGGGTGGCGGCGCCGACCAGCGCGGCGTCGGTGATCGAGACGCGGTGGTGCGCTTCGTACCGGTCGCGGAGGCCCTTGAGGATCTCGATCGTGTGCGGCAGCGAGGGCTCGGAGACCTGGATCGGCTGGAAGCGGCGCTCCAGGGCCGCGTCCTTCTCGAGGTACTTGCGGTACTCGTCGAGGGTGGTCGCGCCGATCGTCTGCAGCTCGCCTCGGGCGAGCATCGGCTTGAGGATGCTCGCCGCGTCGATCGCGCCCTCCGCGGCGCCTGCACCGACGAGAGTGTGCAGCTCGTCGATGAAGAGGATGATGTCGCCGCGGGTGCGGATCTCCTTGAGGACCTTCTTCAGCCGCTCCTCGAAGTCACCGCGGTAGCGGGAGCCCGCGACGAGGGCGCCGAGGTCGAGGGTGTAGAGGTGCTTGTCCTTGAGCGTCTCCGGCACCTCGCCCTTGACGATCGCCTGGGCCAGGCCCTCGACGACGGCCGTCTTGCCGACGCCGGGCTCACCGATCAGCACCGGGTTGTTCTTGGTGCGACGGGAGAGCACCTGCATGACGCGCTCGATCTCCTGCTCACGCCCGATGACCGGGTCGAGCTTGGACTCGCGCGCGGCCTGCGTGAGGTTGCGGCCGAACTGGTCCAGGACGAGCGACGTCGAAGGGGTGCCCTCTGCGGGGCCGCCCGCCGTGGCCGCCTCCTTGCCGCCGCTGTAACCGGAGAGCAGCTGGATGACCTGCTGCCGCACCCGGTTGAGGTCGGCGCCGAGCTTCACGAGGACCTGGGCGGCGACGCCCTCGCCCTCGCGGATCAGGCCGAGCAGGATGTGCTCGGTGCCGATGTAGTTGTGGCCGAGCTGAAGGGCCTCGCGGAGCGAGAGCTCCAGGACCTTCTTGGCACGGGGGGTGAAGGGAATGTGGCCCGAGGGCGCCTGCTGGCCCTGGCCGATGATCTCCTCCACCTGCTGGCGGACAGCCTCAAGCGAGATCCCGAGGCTCTCCAGGGCCTTAGCGGCGACACCCTCTCCTTCGTGGATCAGGCCCAGAAGGATGTGCTCGGTGCCGATGTAGTTGTGGTTGAGCATCCGGGCTTCTTCCTGAGCCAGGACGACAACCCGCCGCGCGCGGTCGGTGAACCTCTCGAACATCGTTAATCGCTCCTCAGAGCGGTCAGGCAGTGAGGGGACGCTCCCCTCGCTGTCCTTCCGCAGCTTAGTCCCGCAACGGGGGACCGCTCATTCCAACTGCCGACACCGGTCCATCGTCTCGTGCCCCGGGCAGCCGACAACAGTTCCAACCCGATGGTGCGAGACGATGTTCCCGCAGGCCAGGCGTATCCGCCTGGTTCCACTACGCCGACGGCGAACGTGGCGCCGTCGACACGCCCGTCCGTAACGGACACCGCTGCCCCTCACCCCCGTTCCGCCGCTGCCGCATCCGGAGCACGTTCCGACTCCAGGAACCTCACGAGCCGCCCGCCACCTGGGGCGGAGCGCTGCGATCGCCGTGTCCGAGCCGTCACGCGCCGTTCTTCCTCTCCTGCCGGGGCTCTTACCCCCGAACACGCACAGTCCATGCCGACGGGGGCGTACGCGGGGCAGCACATCCGCTGACGGCGAACAGGGTTGCGCGCCCAGGAGAGGCGCAGGAAGCACAGTGTGATGTGAGCGCACAACTGAGCGTCACGACAACGGCGTTGGCGGGACCCGTCGAAGGACCTCGACAGGGGAGGAGGGGATGGCGCGCGCTGGTGGGCGTCACGCTCCGGAACCGGTGCTCGGCGCTGAAGCCGACTGCACGGGCCGTGGCGCCGTCGCGCAGAGTGAGGCGGGGGCCGGCCGGCGGCACACCCGGGCGTGGTCCCGGTGAGCCGCCCGCCCGGCACGGGCCCCGAGGGAGCCGCTTTCGGCCCGGCTTACACGCCGGCGCCGCGGACGGGCGCCGGAGTCGGCCCGGTGCGGCCGCCGGGCGGCGACGCGTCGTGCGCGCCCGGCTCGTCACGGCCGGGGCTGCCGGCCGCTCCGCTGTTCAGCTCGTGGCCTTCTCGTATGCCTCGCGGATGCCTGCCGGCACCCGACCGCGGTCATTGACCTCGTACCCCTGCTCCTTGGCCCACGCGCGGATCTTCGCGGTGTCCGGGGAGCTGCCGCCCGACGAGCGGCCCTTGCCGCGCGCCGATCGCCCGCCGGTGCGGCGTCCGCTCTTGACGTACGGCTCGAGCAGACCGCGCAGCTTCTCCGCGTTCGCCGACGTGAGGTCGATCTCGTAGGACTTGCCGTCGAGTGCAAACGTCACTGTCTCGTCGGCCTCTCCACCCTCGAGGTCGTCGAGAAGAAGTACCTGGACCTTCTGCGCCACCGGTTACTCCCATTCGTCGATAACTGAATACTGATACTGACGACGAAAGCAAACCGCTTTTCCCGGTAAAACACAAACCCCGGGCCGAGTTTGCTGCCGCCCCGCTCATGATTGACGGACCTTTCGGACATAGCGACGCCGCCTTCACCGGCGTGACGACGGTTCGGCACACATCCCGAAGTCCCGGAGAGCCGCTCACGGGTTCACGTCGCGAGAGGCGGCGGCAAAGGGGTTGCGTGTTGTTCGCGCGTGAACCCCGAACGCCGCCTTCGCGCGGCCGTGTTCGGCGTGGGAGAGAAGTCCCGACGGTTCACAGATACAGCAGCATGCGACTGTTGCCCAGGGTGTTCGGCTTCACCCGTTCGAGATCCAGGAACTCCGCCACTCCCTCGTCATAGGAACGGAGCAGCTCGCTGTAGACATCGCCGTCAACGGGCGTCTCGCCGATCTCGGCGAAGCCGTGCCGGGCGAAGAAGTCGACTTCGAAGGTGAGGCAGAAAATACGCCGCACGCCGATCCAGCGCGCGGTCGTGACGAGCTTGTCGAGCACCTGGTGCCCGATACCCGTGCCGCGCTGGTCGCGGGCGACCGCGAGCGTTCTGACCTCGGCGAGGTCCTCCCACATGACGTGGAGGGCGCCGCACCCCACGATCCTGCCGTCGTGGTCGCGCTCGGCCACCCAGAACTCCTGGATGTCCTCGTAAAGCGTGACCCACTGTTTCCCGAGCAGGATGCGATCGCGGGAGTACGCGTCGATGAGGTCGCGCATCGCGGGGACATCGGCGGTCCGCGCCCTGCGCACGGTGGTTTCGCTATGCGGATCGGCTACGGACATGCAACGGACGCTATCGCTCGGAACCCCCGGTACCCGAAGCCGGGGGTTCCGAGCTCCGAGGTGCTGGCGAACTCCGAGAAGTGCCGGTCTCCGGCAGATCCGACTCGCTGCCTTCGGAAGGAAGTTGGGTGCGGGAAGGCCGTTCCGCGGGTTCGGCGGAAGACGGGTCCTCTCTCGGTTCGTCTACGCGCACGCCGTTCAACTGGACGACACGGAGTGCGTCCCTGAGTACTCCGACCTGTTCCGGCGACATCATGCCGAAGAAGTCGACGAGAGCGGCCGCCGGGTTGTCGCTCGCTGACCACGCCTCCTTCATCAGCGCGGCCGAGTAGGCGGCACGCGTGGAGATGGGTTCGTACCTATAGGCACGGCCTTGCTGGTGCCGACGGACCCAGCCCTTCTGATGCAGGTTGTCCATTACGGTCATCACCGTCGTGTAGGCGATGGTGCGTTCCGATTCGAGGTCCTCGAGGACTTCCCGGACCGTGACGGGACGATTCCACCGCCAGACCCGCGTCATGACGGCGTCTTCCAACTCTCCCAGTGGCCGAGGCACGTGTGAATGGTAGTGGGAGATGTCCGGATACGGGGGGTTTCCGGCCGGCATCCGGGCGCGTAACCTGCCTCCGTCCGGGCGGAGGCAGGTCAGCGCTGCTGCGCCGGACCCCCGGACTGCGACTGCTGCACGGCCTCGGCGCGGGCGAGGGCGGCGTCGACCGCGCCGTCCTCCTTCGCCTTGTTGGCTCCGCCCTGGCTCTTCACGATCGTCACGATGAGAGCGGTGAAGGCGACCGCCATCACGAACGGCGGTGTGAGTGCGGCGATGTAGTCCATGGCTCCGGGCCTCCTAGACGGTCGGGGCACCACCCTAGCGCGGGGCGCCTGGCCCCCTTCCGTACGCCCCGGACGCCGGAAGGGGGCCGGGTCAGGCCGTCACGGCCGGGGTCGGGTGGGCCTGCGCCGGGGAGCCGGGGCGGCGCGGAGGGAAGACCTCGGCCGGGGTGGGCACGGGGTGGGCCGGGTGTGCGGACGGCGGCTCGGGCTCCTCCCGGCCGGGCGCGTGCTGCGGCTCGGGCTCCGCGGACGGGCGCCCGGGCGGGGCGTCCTCGTCCGGGGGCGCCTCCTCGTCGCCGTTCTCCTCGGGCGCCGCGTCCAGCACCGGGCCGTCGGGGGCAGGGGTATCCGGTGGGGCGACGGGCTCGGCGGGGGCGAGTTGGGGCTGCGGGGCGTCGGCGGGGAGAGCGTGGGGCTCGGGCGCCGGGCGGGCGGGGGCGGGGATGCGCGGCGTCTCGGGCGCCGGCGCGTTGCGCCCCCTGGGCAGCGAGGGGAGCCGGGTGCGGACGGCGAGATCGGCGATGCGCTCGCAGCGGAGGAGGAGCGCCTCGCGGCGGGCGCGCTCCTGCGGCCCTGCCGCCTCGGTGCAGAGGGAGCGCAGCGCCGCGAGGTCGTCGGGGCGCGGGAGGTAGCCGGCGGTGAGGGCCTCTTCGAGTTCGGCGAGGTAGCCGGCGGCGGCCCCGGGGAGCGCCTCGCGGTAGCGGGCGAGGTCGGCGAGGAGGAAGGAGCGCAGCCGCCGGGACTCGCTGACGGCCTCCTCGACGGCGTCGGCGAGCCGCACGCAGCCGTGCGCGTCGGCGGCGCCTGGGTCGGCCTTCAGGGCGAGGGCGAGGGCGCTCCGCAGTACACGCAGTTCCTCTGCGCTGAACGCCATGCCGCCGCGGGAACCGTAGGGCGTGGGCATGGCCAGACGATAAATCCAGAAGCGAAAAAAGGGACTTAAAGTCGCTTTCGGGCGTGGCGATCGGCGCTGCGGGCAGCCCGGACCTCCCCGCGGGCGGCCGAGTTCGGGCCCGCGGGGTCGGGTCGGCGCGGGTCAGACGCGGGAGACGTTCCGCTCGTAGACGAGCCGCAGGCCGATCAGCGTCAGCCAGGGCTCGTGCTCGTCGATC
Source organism: Streptomyces sulphureus DSM 40104 (assembly GCF_000381025.1). Classification (GTDB taxonomy): domain Bacteria; phylum Actinomycetota; class Actinomycetes; order Streptomycetales; family Streptomycetaceae; genus Streptomyces; species Streptomyces sulphureus. Next base: position 99,796 of record NZ_KB905826.1, on the reverse strand, counting down.
ACGGTCGCCTCGCCGAGGACCATGGGGCTGAGGCCACCGGTTGCGATCACCGTGACGTCGTCCGGGTCGTCGGCGAGCTCCGCCGCCATCCGGTTGACGACGCCGTCGACCTGGCCCGCGAAGCCGTAGAGGATGCCGGACTGCATCGCCTCGACGGTGTTCTTGCCGATCACGGCGCGGGGGCGGGCGAGTTCGATCTTGCGGAGCTGCGCGCCGCGGACGCCGAGTGCGTCGACCGAGATCTCGATGCCGGGGGCGATCACGCCACCCACGTACTCGCCTCGCGCGGAGACGGCGTCGAAGGTGGTCGCCGTGCCGAAGTCCACGACGACGCACGGGCCGCGGTAGAGCTCGACGGCCGCCAGCGCGTTGATGATCCGGTCGGCGCCGACCTCCTTCGGGTTGTCCATGAGGATCGGGACGCCCGTCTTCACGCCCGGCTCGACGAGGATCGCGGGGATGTCGCCGTAGTAGCGCCTGGTGACCTCGCGCAGCTCGTGGAGGACGGCGGGGACCGTCGAGCAGATCGCGATGCCCTCGATGTTGTCGCCGAGCTCCTCGCCGAGCAGCGGGTGCATGGCCATGAGCCCCTGGAGCAGGACGGCCAACTCGTCGGCGGTGCGGCGCGGGTCGGTCGAGATGCGCCAGTGCTCGACGATCTCCTCGCCGTCGAAGAGGCCGAGGACGGTGTGAGTGTTGCCAACGTCGATGGTGAGCAGCATGCGGTTTTCGTCGCTCCGTCAGTCGTCTTCGGCGGACGCGCCCTCGGGGCGCAGGTCGAGGCCGATGTCGAGGATCGGCGACGAGTGGGTGAGGGCGCCCACGGCGAGGTAGTCCACGCCCGCGGCCGCGTACTCGGCGGCGCCCGCGAGGGTGAGGCGGCCGGAGGACTCCAGGCGGCAGCGGCCCGCGACGAGGCGGACGGCCTCCGCCGTCTCGGCCGGTGTGAAGTTGTCGAGCAGCACCAGGTCGGCGCCGGCCGCCAACACCGGCTCCAGTTGGGCGAGTTCGTCGACCTCCACCTCGATGGGGACGCCGGGGAACTCGGTGCGCACCCGTGCGAACGCCTCGGCGACACCGCCCGCTGCCACGACGTGGTTGTCCTTGACGAGCGCCGCGTCCGAGAGCGACATCCGGTGGTTCTCTCCGCCGCCGCAGCGCACCGCGTACTTCTCCAGTGCGCGCAGGCCCGGCGTCGTCTTGCGGCTGTCGCGGACCTTGGTGCGCGTGCCCTCCAGCGCGTCGGACCAGGCCCGGGTCGCCGTCGCGATGCCGGAGAGGCGGCAGAGGAGATTGAGGGCGCTCCGCTCCCCCGTGAGGAGGTCGCGGGTGCGGGTGCGGACGGTGAGCAGCGGCTGGCCCTGCTCGACGCGGGCGCCGTCCTCGACGTGCCGCTCGACCTCGAACTCGTCGGTGCACACGACCGAGAGGACCGCCTCCGCGACCCGCAGCCCCGCGACGGTGCCGGCCTCGCGGGCGGTGAAGTCCGCGAGGGCGACGGCGTCCTCGGGGACGGTGGCGACGGTGGTGACGTCGACGCCGTTGTCGAGGTCCTCCTCGATCGCGAGGTGCGCGACGTCCTCGACCTGGACGGGGTCGAGGCCCGCCGCGGCGAGGAGTTCGGCGAGGTCGGGGTCGAGGCCGCAGTCGATCGGGTCGAGGCCCGTGCCCTCGTGGCCGCCGCAGCCGCAGGAGTCGCCGCAGCCTTCGGCGCCCGCCGCCGGGCCGCCGATCTGGAGGAGCGGGACGTCGACGGGCTCGGGACGGCGCTCCTGGGAGGAGTCCTGGGTGGGGCTGGTCACGGTCTCTCCTCGGTCGTTCTGCGCGGTCCGCGGCTGCTCGCGGGCGGCTCCTGGACGGTGCCCGGGAAGGCCGTCGACTCGGTGGTCCGCAACTCCGGGCGGCTCTCGGGCGCCTCGACCCTACTGCGCCCGGCGCGCGTTGCGGCGGGGGGCGGGGTCTCCAGCGAGACGACCAGGTGGCGGCGCCAGGCCGGGTCCGCGTCGGGGCGGTCCTCGCGCCAGTGGCAGCCGCGGGTCTCCTCGCGGGCGCCCGCCGCAGCGACGAGGGCCGTCGCCACCAGGTGGAGGTTGGTCGCCTCCCAGCTCTCGACCGACGGGACCGGGGCCTTCGACGCCTCGGGCGCCTCGCGGAGCCCGGCGAGCTCCGCCGCCGCTGCCGCGAGCCCCGGCGCCGAGCGCAGGACGCCGGCGCCGCGCGTCATGAGGCGCTGCACGACGCCGCGGGACTCGGGCGGCAGCAGCCGGGTGTGCTCGACGGCGCGGGGCGCGGGGAGCTGCTCGGCCGCGGTCCGGGTGCGGGCGTCGGCGGCGACCTCGGCCGCGATGCGTTCGGCGAAGACGAGGCCCTCCAACAGGGAGTTGGAGGCGAGGCGGTTGGCGCCGTGCACGCCTGTGCACGCGGCCTCGCCGCAGGCGTAGAGGCCGGGGACGGTGGTGCGGCCGTGGAGGTCGGTGCGGACGCCGCCGCTCGCGTAGTGCGCGGCGGGCGCCACCGGGATCGGCTCGGTGACGGGGTCGAGGCCGTGGGCGCGGCAGGCGGCGAGGATCGTGGGGAAGCGGTTGTGCCACATCGCGGCGCCGAAGTGGCGGCCGTCGAGGAACATGTGGTCGGTGCCGTGGGCGGCTGCGGTGCGGGTGATCGCCTTCGCGACGACGTCCCTGGGGGCGAGTTCGGCGAGCGGATGCTCCCCCGCCATGAACCTGGCGCCGCCGGCGTCGACGAGGTGCGCGCCCTCGCCGCGCACCGCCTCGGAGATGAGCGGCTGCTGTCCCTCGGCATCGGGGCCGAGGTAGAGGACGGTCGGGTGGAACTGGACGAACTCCAGGTCGGAGACCTCGGCTCCGGCGCGGAGCGCCAGCGCGACGCCGTCGCCCGTCGAGACGGGCGGGTTGGTCGTCGCCGCGAAGACCTGGCCCATGCCGCCGGTGGCGAGGACCACGGCCGGCGCCCGCACCGCGCCGACGCCGTCGTGCTCGCCCTCCCCCATGACGTGGAGCGTGACGCCTGCGGCACGGCCCTCGGCGTCCTTGAGGAGGTCGAGAACGAGGGCGCCCTCGACGGTGCGCAGCCCCGCGCGCGAGCGGACGGCGGCGACCAGGGCGCGGGAGATCTCCGCGCCCGTGGCGTCGCCTCCGGCGTGCGCGATGCGGCGCCTGTGGTGGCCGCCCTCGCGGGTGAGCGCGAGGGCGCCGTGCTCGGCGTCGAAGCGGGCGCCCGCCGCGATCAACCGGCGTACGGCGTCCGGGCCTTCGGTGACGAGGACGCGGGCCGCCTCCTCGGCGCAGAGCCCGGCTCCGGCGACGAGCGTGTCCTCCAGGTGCTCCTCGGGGGTGTCGCCCTCGCCGAGCGCGGCTGCGATGCCGCCCTGCGCCCAGCGCGTCGAGCCGTCGTCGAGCCTCGCCTTGGTGACGACGACGGTGCGCAGGCCGGCGTCGGCGCAGTGGAGCGCCGCCGTGAGACCGGCGACGCCCGAGCCGACGACGACCACGTCGGCCTCCACCGTCCAGCCCGGCGCCGGGGCTGCGAGCGGCGGAGCGCCTGCGGTCACCGGGGGCCGCCCGCCGCGTCGCCGAGGTGGAGGCGGACGTTGTCGATGAGGCGGGTCGTGCCGACGCGTGCGGCGACGGCGAGCACCGCCTCGCCGCGGTGGCCGCCTTCCGCGTCGGTGAAGTCGGCGGGGTCGACGAGCGCGAGGTAGTCCGTCGCGACCTCGGGTGCGGCGGCGGCGAGGACCGCGCGGGCCGCCGCGCGCACGGCGTCGGGTCCCTTCGCCACCGCCGCGGTGCCCGCGTCGAGTGCGCGCGAGAGGGCGAGCGCCGAGCGGCGCTCGGCGGGCGAGAGGTAGCGGTTGCGGCTGGAGAGCGCGAGGCCGTCGGGCTCGCGCACCGTGGGGACGCCGACGATCCGCACGGGGAAGTTGAGGTCGGCGACCATGCGCTGCACGAGGGCGAGCTGCTGCGCGTCCTTCTCGCCGAAGAAGGCGAGGTCGGGGGCGGTGAGGTGGAGCATCTTCGCGACGACGGTGAGCATCCCGTCGAAGTGGCCGGGGCGGGAGGCGCCTTCGAGGCGCTCGCCCATCGCTCCGGCCGAGAGCCCGACCTCCGGGGTCCCGCTCGGGTAGACCTCGTCGGCCGAGGGGGCGAAGACGGTGTCGGCTCCGTGCTCGGCCGCGAGCCGCAAATCGGCTTCGAGCGTGCGCGGGTAGCGGTCGAGGTCCTCGCCCGGGCCGAACTGGAGCGGGTTGACGAAGACGGTCACGACCACGCGCCCGTGCAGGCCGACGCGTTCCCTCGCGGCACGGATCAGCGCCGCGTGGCCCTCGTGGAGCGCGCCCATCGTCATCACGACGGCGCGCTCGGGGCGTTGGGCGCCGGTATCGGCGCGCAGCTCGTCCGCGGTGCCGACCAACCGGGGTGTGCTGCTCATCGGTCGTCTCCCGACTCGTCGTCGTCCTCGGGGCGTTGGGGGCCGCCTTTCGCTCGGCGCGAGCGGCTGTCGGCGGGTCCGGAGAGGACGTCGAGGAGATCCTCGGCTAGCTCCGGCTTCAGCAGCCCGTGGGCGAGAGCACGGTCCGCCGTGGCGCGGGCCATGGCGAGGTAGCCGGAGACGCTCTGCGGCGCGTGCTTGCGCAGCTCTGCGACGTGCGCCGAGACGGTGCCCGCGTCGCCCCTGGCGACGGGCCCGGTCAGCGCCGCGTCTCCGGAGCGGAGCGAGTTGTCGAGCGCGGCGGAGAGGAGCGGCCCCAGCATGCGCTCGGGCGCCTGCACTCCGGCGGAGCGCAGCAGGTCCATCGACTCGGCGACGAGCGTGACGAGATGGTTGGCGCCCACGGCGAGCGCCGCGTGGTACAGCGGGCGCGACGCCTCCTCGATCCACTCGGGCTCCCCGCCCATCTCGATCACCAGGGCCTCGGCCGCGAGCCTGAGCTCCTCGGGCGCCGTCACGCCGAACGAACAGCCGGCGAGGCGGTGTACGTCGACGGCGGTCCCCGTGAAGGTCATCGCGGGGTGGAGCGCGAGCGGCAGGCCACCGGCGCGGGTGGCCGGGTCGAGCACCGCGGTGCCGTACCGGCCCGAGGTGTGCACCAGGAGCTGTCCTGGACGGACGGCGCCGGTCTCCGCGAGGCCGGCGACGAGGCCGGGGAGGGCGTCGTCGGGGACGGTGAGCAGGACGAGTTCGGAGCGCGCGAGCACTTCGGCGGGCTCGACGAGCGGTACGTCCGGGAGGTGCTCGGCCGCACGCCTGCGGGACGCCTCGGAGACGCCCGAGGCGGCGGCGGTGCGGTGCCCGGCCATCGCCAGGGCGGCGGCGAGGACGGGCCCGACCCGTCCCGCGCCGACGACGCCGACCGACAGGCGGGCGGGTCTGTCCTGTGCGCGGGGCGAGGCCGCGGGTTCCGGGGGGTGCGGGGTGTGCTCGGCAGGGTTCACCGGGGGCCTTCCGTCTGCGTTCCGGTCCCTGGGGCCGGGTACCGGACGTTCCTCGGCCATGCTAATGCCTGGCGCGGCAGCGGGAGAGGGCCGTGACGCCGGACCAGCGCTCTGCTCAGCCGGGAGGCGCTTGCGTCGCCGCTGGTGGGGCGGGTTCGTCGGTGAGGCCGAAGGCCGCGGCCGTCTCCAACGCGGCCTGGAGGAAAGCCTCTTCCGAGGGGCGTGCACGCGTCGCCGTGCGCCGCAGGAGCACGACGCGGCGGGTGAAAGGCGGGCGGAGCGGTACGACGTCGACGCCGACCGGACGGAGCGGGAGTACAAGGTCGGCGGCGAGGGTGACGCCGAGCCCGGCGGCGACCATGGCCATGGCCGTCGCCTGCTCGTCCACCTGGTGCGCGAGGTGCGGCGTGAAGCCGGCGGAACGGCACACGGCGCGCAGCGCACGGCCGAACTCGGTGTCGACGCCGGAGGCCACCCAGGGCGACTCCGCCAACTCCGCCAGGTCCACGGTGCGTTGGCCCGGGCCCGCGGTGAAGCGCCCCGCGGGCGCGACGAGGTGGAGGCGCTCCACGCCGACCTCCGTGGCCTCCAACGCCGCGTCCCAGTGGGCGGGGGCCGGCGGGTAGTCGAGTGCGAAGGCGAGGTCGAGGTCGCCGTCGCGGACCGCGTCCTGGGTGCGCTCGGGGACCATCTCGCGGGTCGTGACGCGTACGCCGGGGTGGCGCGCGGCGAGCGCGGTGAGTACGGGCGGCACCAGGGTGCCCGCGAGGGTCGCCATCACGCCCACGGTGAGCTCGGCCGTGAGCGTCTCCTGGGCCGCCTCCAGCGCGATACGGGCGCGCTCCTCAGCCGCGAGGACCTCCGCCGCGTGGCCGGCGAGCAGCCGCCCCGCATCGGTCAACCGCACGCGTCTGCCCACCTGTTCGAGCAGTTGCAGGCCCACCTCCCGCTCCAGGGCCGCGAGTTGCTGCGAGACGGCCGACGGCGTGTAGTGCAGGACGGCGGCGGCCCGCGTCACCGTGCCGCAGCGTGCGAACTCGTGCAGCGTCCGCAGCCTGTTGAGGGAGAGCTCCATCAACCGACGCTAAAGGAAACCGTGTAGGAGCGTGCAATAGACGTGCACGGTCGGGGCCGCACAGACTGCGGGCAGGCCCTGCACGGGCCTCGGTGGAGAGGGGATCGCATGGGCAGCACACCGCAGCGGCACCGGCGGCCCGTCGTCGCCGGCCTCGGGGACGCACAGGACCCGCCCTGGCTCACCGCCGAGCGCGCGGCCGCCGTACGCGCGGCCGAGCAACCGCCCTTCGACGACGCCGAGTTCGAGGCGCGCCTCGCCGAGGTGCGGGGCCGGATGGCGGAGGAGCGGCTCGACGGGCTCGTCGTCTTCCGCCCGTCCAGCGTCGAGTACCTGTGCGGCTACCACACGGCGGAGACGGCGCCCCAACCGCTGCTGGTGACGGCGGAGGAGACGGTTCTCTACGTCCCGGACCTGGAGGTCGGCCGCGCGCTGGCGAGCGCGCGCGCCGACCGCGTCCGCTTCTGCGGGTACGCGGACGCGCTGAGCGGACTCGACGCCTTCCTCGGCGACGCCGCCGCGGTGCTGCCGCACGGTGCCCGCGTCGGCGTCGAGACCGCGCACTCCTCCACCCCGCCGCACGCCGTCACGCTGCTGCGGGACCGCGGGCTCGACGTCGCCCACCCCGACCACCTCGTCGAGCGGGTGCGGCTCGTGCTGTCGGAAGCGGAGCTCGGCTGCGTCGAGCAGGCGGCCGCCGTGACGGAAGCGGGCGCGGAGGCCGGGTTCGCCGCCGCCGCCGAACCGGAGGCGACCGACTCCTCCGTCGCCGCCGCGATCGCCGCCGCGCTCTACCGGCACGCCGACTCCCCCTCGGCGTGGGGCCCCGTCGTGGCGACCGGCGAGCGCGGCGGCATCCCGCACTCCAGTTGGGTCGACCGCCCGTTGGGCGCGGGGCCGACGTTCCTGGAGTTCGCAGGGACGCACCGCCGCTACCACGCACCGGTGATGCGCACCGTCTTCAGGGGCGAGCCGACGCCGGCGTCCCGGCGGCTCACGGAGCTCGCGCAGACCGCCCTCGCGGCCGTGCTGGAGACCGCCGCACCCGGCGTCACGGGCGCCGAGGTCGCCGACGCCGCGTGGCGCGCGCTTGGCCGGCTCCCCTCGGACGTCGTCTTCCACGGGCTCTTCGGCTACCCGGTCGGCCTCGCGCACAAGCCGCACTGGATGGACGGTGTCCCCTTCCACCTCGTCCCCGGCAACCACGAGCCGCTGCGCGCCGGGATGGTCTTCCACATGCCGGGCTCCTTCCGCTCGTTCGGCAGCGGCGGCGTCGGGCTGAGCCAGACCTTCGTCGTGGCGGAGGGCGGCGCCCGCGTGCTCACCCGCGGCCCCGCCGAGCCGGTGCTGCTCCCCTAGCGCCGGCGCCGTCCGACCGCAGCGAGAGGAGCCGCACCGTGGGCGAGGCGCTCGAGACGGAGCCGGCCGGAGCGCGCACGCAGCGCCGTGCCGTGACGGCCGCGATGATCGGCAACGCCACGGAGTGGTACGACTACGCCGTCTACGGCTACCTCGCCGTCGTCCTCGGCGAGGTCTTCTTCCCCTCCTCCGTCGACGGGCTGCCCCTGCTCGCCTCCTTCGCGACCTTCGCCGTCGCCTTCGCCGTCCGCCCGCTCGGCGCGTTCGTCCTCGGCCCGCTCAACGACCGCATCGGACGCAAGCGGACGCTCTCTTTCACGATCCTCACCATGGCCGCCTCCACCGCCGCGATCGGCCTCCTTCCCGGGTACGCGACCGCCGGCGCGCTCGCGCCCGTCTGCCTTGTACTGGCGCGGCTGGTGCAGGGATTCGCCGTCGGCGGCGAGTACGGCGGGGCGTCCACGTTCGTCGTCGAGTACGCGCCGGACAGGAGGCGCGGCTTCTGGGCGAGCTGGCTGGAGTGCGGCGCGATCGGCGGCTTCCTCCTCGCCTCGGGGCTGACGACGCTGCTGACGTACGCGCTCCCGGACGCGGCGATGGAGGCGTGGGGCTGGCGCGTCCCGTTCCTGCTCGCGCTGCCGCTCGGGACGATCGGGCTCTACCTGAGGCTGCGGCTGACCGACACCCCCAGCTTCCGTGCCCTCGCCGAGCGCGGCGGCGAACCGGGCGCCCCCGTGCGCGAGGTGGTCACCGCGCACCGGAAGAGGGTGGTGCTCTGCGGCGGCGTCGTCGTCTTCTCCAGCGTCGGCACCTATGTGCTCCTCACATACCTGCCGAGCCACCTCACCGAGGAGTTGGGGATGGCGGCGGCCACCGCGCAGGCGCTCGTCTTCGTCGCCGGTCTCCTGCTCACCGCCGCGATCCCCTTCGCCGGTGCGCTGTCGGACCGGGTGGGGCGCCGCACCATGCTGGTGGGCGCGGCCGTCGGCTACGTCGTGCTGGCGCTGCCCGCTTTCCTGCTGCTCCGGCAGGGGTCGTGGCCGCCCGTGCTGCTCGGCCTGCTGCTTCTGACCGCCTGCCACGCCCCGGTGCTCGGCACGACGACCGCGATGCTGCCCGCGCTCTTCCCCGCACGGGTACGCGGGACGGGCGTGGCCGTCGGGTACAACCTCTCCTTCGCGCTCTTCGGCGGCACCGCGCCGCTGCTGATGACGTTCGCGGTGGAGCGCACGGGCAACCTCTCGGTGCCCGCGCTCTACCTCGTCGCGGTCGCGCTCGTCTCGCTGCCCGCGGTGCTCGCCTCGCCCGAGACGGCGCGCAGGCCCCTGGAGTGAACCCGGCGCGTGCACTGCGCGCCCCCGAGGAGAAGGAGGTGGCCGAATGCACGGTTCGGCGCCCGCGCACGTCGCCGTCGTCGGGGCCGGGATGGTGGGGCTCTCCACCGCCTGGTTCCTCCAGGAGCACGGGATCGGAGTGACCGTCGTGGACCGCACGGGCCCTGCCGCCGGGGCCTCCTGGGGCAACGCGGGGCTGCTGACGCCCGCCTTCACCATGCCGCTCCCCGAGCCGGGCGTGCTGCGGTACGGCGTGCGCGCGTTCCTCGACCGCTCCTCACCCGTCTCCGTGCCGCTGCCGGGGGACCGCCGGCTCTGGCGGTTCCTCGGCGCGTTCGCGTCCCGCTGCACGCCCGGGCGGTGGCGCCGCGCCATGGCCGTCTTCAACGAGGTCAACCGCGTCAGCCTCGACGCTTACGACCGGCTCGTCGACGGCGGGGTCGCCGCACCGGTCAAGAAGGCCGAGCCGTTCCTCGCCGCCTGCACGGGCGAGGCCGGACGTCGGCACCTGCTCGCCGAGTTCGAGCGGGCGGCCGCCACGGGGGCGCGGCTCTCCTACGACCTCGTCGACGGCGACGAGCTCCGCTCCCTGGTGCCGATCCTCAGCGCCGAGGCGCGCAGCGGGGTGCGCGTGCACGGCCAACGCTTCGTCGACCCGCCCGAGTTCGTCGCCGCGCTCGCCGCCGCCGTCACCGCGCGGGGAGGCGAGGTGCGCTCCGGCTTCGAGGTGGCGCGGGTCCACGACCGGGGAGCGCCCGGCGTCGTGCTCACCACACGCGAAGGCGACGGGATCGAGGCGGACGCCGCCGTCCTCGCCAACGGCGCCTGGCTCAACGCCCTCGCGCGTCCCTTCGGGGTGCGGCGCCTCGTGCAGCCGGGCCGCGGCTACAGCTTCAGCGTCCGCCCGGAGCCGATGCCGACCCGGCCCGTCTACCTGCCGGAGCAGCGCATCTCCTGCAATCCGCTCGGCGACCGGTTCCGGGTGACGGGGATGATGGAGTTCCGCGCTGCGGACGCGGCGCCGGACCCGCGGCGGGTGCGCACGGTGGTCGAGTCGGCCCGTCCGATGTTCACCGGCGTCGACTGGGGCGCCCGCCGCGAGGAGTGGGTGGGCTCCCGCCCGTGCACGGCGGACGGGCTGCCGCTCGTCGGGGCTTCCAACTCGCCGCGCGTACGGATCGCGGGCGGCCACGGCATGTGGGGCGTCGTCCTCGGGCCGCTCACGGGGAGGCTGCTCGCCGAGTCGCTCGCGGGCGGCGAAACCCCCGCGCTGCTGCGGCACTTCGATCCTCTCCGCTGAGGCCGCTAACCGGCCGGGCGCCTCCCCGCCCGGGACCGCGCGGCGGCACGCCGACGGCGCCACCGCGCGCCCAGCCGGCGGGCCTCGACGGTGCCGGGCGCGGGCGGCGCGGTGCGGCCGAGTCGGTACAGGTCGATCGCGTACTGCTGGGTGACTGTCATGCCGTCGAAGGTGCCGCCGTGCACGGCCCCGGGGCACGCGGATTCGCCGGCGCCGTCAATCGGCCCGCGGAGCCGGCGCCGATTGACGCCCGCGGTCAAACGACGTGCCGCAGCAGCCGCACCCCGCGCATCATGGCGGGATGAGCGTCACCGTGCACCTCACCGACCTGAGCCCGGAGCGGACCGTCTTCCGCCCCTCCCCGCTCGCCGAACTCGGCACGGTGCTGCACACGTTGGCGGCGCCGGCGCACCACCCGGGCGCCGGCTCCTGGGCGGCGGACATCTCGGCGCGTACCACTGCCGACCTCGCCGACCGCCTCTGCTGCACGGAGCTGCTCTGGGGCGCCACCTTCTCCGACCTGCTGCTGAGCTTCGCCGCCCGGCCGGAGGCCGAGGGCCGCCCCGGCGAGACGCTCGCCGAGGACCTCGACCTGCTCGACAAGCTCGACGACGAGGAGTACGTCACCGTCGCGCTGGAGTTCACCTGCCTCTCCGAGTACGACAGCCCCAGCCCGCGCTCCCCGCTCCACGACGAGCACCTCCGCGAGCAGGCGCTGGCTCTCGCCGCCGCGCGCGGCCGGGAGCAACTCGACTTCACCAGGCGGCTGATCGACGACCCGCCGCGCATGCGGCGCTGGATGCGCCGCCTCTTCGAGGAGTGCGACGAGGCGTTCTTCGCCGACATCTGGACCCAGGTCGGCCCCCGCCTCACCGCCGACGCGCGCCGCAAGCGGGACCTCCTCCTCCACCACGGCATGCGCGCGGCCCTCGCCGACGTCTCCCCCGCGCTCTCCCTCGACGAGACCGGCACCCGCCTGGAGGTCGACAAGCTCGCCGAGGCTGAGACCGACACCCGCGGCACCGGCCTCACCTTCGTGCCGACCACCTTCAACTGGCCCCACCTGATGGTGCTCCACCGGCCCCGCTGGCGCCCCGTCGTCCACTACCCGGTGGCGCCACCGCAGCCCCGGCAGCAGACGCCCGCCTCCGTCGAGCAGTTCGCGCTGCGCATGGAGGCGCTGGCGCACCCCGTCCGGATGCGCATGTGCCGCAGCCTCTCGCGCTCCCCGCACACGACGGGCGAGCTCGCCGAGGTGTACGCGCTCAGCGCTCCCGAGGTCTCCCGGCACCTGGCGGTGCTCCGCAAGGCCGGCCTCGTGACCGTCGAGCGGCAGGGCCGGTACGTCAAGTACCAGTTGGACATCCCGGTGGTGGCGCGGCTCGGCGGCGACTTCCTGGAGACGGTGCTGCGCTGACCGGTGCCTCAGGACCCCGAGGCCCGTACCACGCCGAGCTCGTACGCGAGGACCACCGCCTGGACGCGGTCGCGCAGGTCGAGCTTGGTGAGGATGCGGCCGACGTGCGTCTTCACCGTCGCCTCCGAGAGCACGAGGCGGTTCGCGATCTCCCCGTTCGACATCCCGCGTGCGACGAGCCCGAGCACCTCGCGCTCACGCTCGGTGAGCCTGGCGAGGGCACCCGTCTCCGGCTCGGCTTTGGCGGCGGGGAGCACCTCGGAGAAGCGGTCTATCAGCCGCCGCGTGGTGCTGGGTGCGACGACGGCGTCGCCGCTGTGGACGGCGCGGATCGCCTGGAGGAGGTCGGTCGGCGGGACGTCCTTCAGCATGAAGCCCGCGGCGCCGGACTTCAGCGCGGAGAAGGCGTACTCGTCCAGGTCGAAGGTGGTGAGGATGAGGACCTTCGGGTCGCCGGGGCCGCCTTCGCCGCCCTCGCAGATCCGCCGCGTCGCCTCCACTCCGTCGATCCCCGGCATGCGGACGTCCATGAGGACGACGTCGACCGCCGTCGAGCGGAGCAGCTCCAGCGCCTCGCCGCCATCGCCCGCCTCCGCGGTCACTTCCATGTCGGGCTGCGCCGCCAGCACCATCCGGAATCCTGCGCGCAGCAGCATCTGGTCGTCGACGAGCATCGTTCGGATCGTCATCGGTTCCTCCGTCGTTGGGCCGGCGCCGCTTCCGCGGCTTCGGGGAGTGGCAGTACGGCGCTTATCCGGAATCCGCCCCCCGGACGCGGCCCCGCCTGGAGGCTGCCGCCGACCATGTCGACGCGCTCGCGCATCCCGATGAGCCCGTGGCCGAGCCCGTCGGCGCCGCCGCCTTCGTGGAGCCGGCGGCCCTCGCCGCTGCCGTCGTCCTCGGCGAGCAGCGTCAGCTCCCGCTCCCCGTACTTCAGGAGTACCTTCGCACCCACCTGGTCCCCGCCGTGCTTCCGGCTGTTGGTGAGCGCCTCCTGGACGACGCGGTACGCGGTGAGCTCGACGCCGCTCGGCAGCGCCCGGGGGGCGCCCTCGATACGGAAGTCGACGGTGAGCCCCGCGCTCCGCACCTGCTCGACGAGTTCGGCGAGCTGCTCGACGCCGGGCTGCGGCACGTAGGCCGCCGCCGTGTCGCCGTCCTGGCCCTGTCCCGTGCGGAGGACGCCGAGGAGGCGGCGCATCTCGGCGAGCGCCTGGCGGCCGGTGCCGGAGATCGTCTCCAGCGCGTCCCGCGTCTGCTCGGGCGCGCTGTCGAGGACGTACGCCGCGCCGTCGGCCTGCACCACCATCACGGAGACGTTGTGCGCCACGACGTCGTGCAACTCCCGTGCTATCCGCGCACGTTCGGCGGCGACGGCGACCTTGGCGCGGGCCTCCCGCTCCCGCTCCAGGCGGGTGGCGCGCTCCTCCAGCTCCGCGTAGTACGCACGTCTGGTGCGCAGGGAGTCGCCGAGCACCCAGGCGAGGACGAAGGTGACCGTCAGGAAGATCGTTCCCACGGCCGCGTTCGAAGGGTCCTGCCCCTCCGTCGGCCACCGCACCGCGGAGAGCGAGGGCGCGGCGACGGCACCCGCGAGCGCGAACCAGGACGCCCACCGCGCCCCGCGCGAGGCGACGGTGAAGATGATCACCAGCAGCGCGAAGTCGCCCGGGTAGACCGTCACGTCGGCGACGAGCTGCGCCACTCCGGCACCCGTCGCGAGGAGCAGCATCTGTTCGGGCAGCTTCCTCCGGAACGCCACGACGACGGAGAGCGCGACGGCGATCGGCACGAACGCGAGGCCGTCCACGAGCCCCGAGGGCAGTTCCGTCTCCCCCTGAACCGCCTGCCCCGCGAAGAGGTAGAGCGCCGAGATCCCCAGCAGAAGAAGCGCCCAGAAGCCGTCCACCCACATGGGGTGTCTGCGGAGGAAGTCGTAGATGCGGCTCACGGTATCCAGCGTATGGAGCCGGGGACGCCGACCGGGTCAGCCCGACGGCCGATCCGCAGCCCTGTCCCTACTCCCCAAGGTGGAGGCTGCCTCCGGCTAGCGTGTGCGCGTGCACACCGAGTTCAGAGGCTGGCGCGACGCCGCCGGCGAGGCGCTCTACGGCCCTGGCGGCTTCTACACGGGGCAGGCGCCGGGCGACCACTTCCGCACCTCCGTGCATGCGTCGCCGCTCTTCTCCCGTGCCGTCGCGGAGTTGCTGCGCCGCGTCGACGAAGCCCTGGGACGCCCCGACGGGTTGGAGTGCGTGGACATGGGAGCCGGCCGCGGCGAGCTCCTCACCGGCGTACTCGCCGCCGTCCCCGAGGAGTTGGCGAAGCGGCTGCGTCCCGTCGCGGTGGAGCGCGCCGAGCGCCCGGCCGGGCTCGACGCACGGATCGAGTGGGCGGGGGCGCTGCCCGGGCACCGCACCGTGCGGGGGCTGCTCTTCGCCAACGAGTGGCTCGACAACGTGCCGCTCGACGTGGCGGAAGTCGACGCCGAGGGCACCCTCCGCTACGTCCTCACCGACCGCTCGGGCGCCGAGCGCCTCGGCAGCCCGCTCGACGCCGACGACGCCGCATGGCTGGCGCGCTGGTGGCCGCCGGAGCCGGAGCCGGGCACCCGGGCCGAGATCGGGGCGCCGCGCGACGCCGCCTGGGCCACGGCCGTCGAGACGCTCGCCGCCGGCGTCGCCGTCGCCGTCGACTACGGCCACGAGCGCGCCGACCGGCCGCCGTTCGCGACGCTCGCCGGCTTCCGCGACGGCCGCGAGGTACGGCCCGTCGCCGACGGCACCTGCGACCTGACGGCGCACGTCGCGCTCGACGCCTGCGCCGCCGCCGTACGCGGGCCCGCACTGCTGCGCAGCCAGCGCGAGGCGCTGCACACGCTCGGCGTCCGCGGCACCCGCCCGCCGCTCTCGCTCGCCGCGGACGACCCGGCGCGCTACGTGAGGGAGTTGGCCGCGGCGGGAGAGGCGGCCGAGCTCACGGAGCAGGGCGGGCTCGGCGACTTCGGCTGGCTCGTCTGTCCCGTGGAGACGCACGACCCGCTCGCCTGAGTCAGGCGTCCGGCACCCCTTCGACCGCCGCCTCGGTACGCGGGACCTGCCGTTCGTCGGCGTCGACGGAGCGGCGCAGCGCCTCGTGGAGCCCGGCGGGGGTGAGGACGCCCGCAAAGCGGTCGGCGTCGTCGAGGACGGCCACCCAGCCCGCGTCGTACTGGAGCATGGTGCTGAACGCGTGCTTGAGCGGGGAGCCGAGGCGGAGCCACGCCTCCATGCGCCGTGCGTGCTCGCGCACCGTGCCGAGGTCGCCGCCGCCTGCCTCGCACGCCGCGCCTACGGCGGGCGCCGAGACCCAGCCGTGGAGCTCGTCGGCGTCGTCGAGGACGACGGCCCAGCGCGCGGCGGCGGTACGCATCCGCTCGTCGGCCTTGTCGAGACGGTCCTGGAGGTGGACGACGGGCGGCCGCTCCAGGTCGCTGCGCTCGACGGGGGTGACGGAGAGCCGCTTCAGCCCGCGGTCGGCGCCGACGAAGTCGGCCACCCGGTCGTTGGCCGGTGCGCCCAACACCTTTGCCGGCGTGTCGAGTTGCTCGATCCGGTGGTCGCCGAAGACGGCCATCCGGGCGCCGAGGCGCACCGCCTCCTCGATGTCGTGCGTGACGAAGAGCACCGTCTTGTCGAGCGTCGAGTGCAGCCGGAGGAACTCCTCCTGGAGCCGCTCGCGCACCACCGGGTCGACGGCGCCGAAGGGCTCGTCCATGAGGAGCACGGGCGGGTCGGCAGCGAGCGCCCGCGCGACCCCGACCCGCTGCCGCTGCCCGCCGCTGAGCTGGTCGGGATAGCGGTCGCCGTACTCCGCCGGGTCGAGACCCACCAGGTCGAGGAGTTCGCGGGCGCGCTCGCGCTGCCGCTTCTTCGGCCAGCCGAGCAGGTGCGGGACGGTCGCGGTGTTCTCCAGGACCGTGCGGTGCGGGAAGAGCCCGGCCTGCTGGATGACGTACCCGATCCGCAGCCGCAGGCGCACGGGCTCGACGGCCGCGATGTCCTCGCCGTCGACGAGGATGCGCCCCGCGGTGGGCTCCTCCAGGCGGTTCACCATCTTCAGGGTCGTCGTCTTCCCGCACCCCGAGGGCCCGACGAGCGTGACCAACTCGCCCTGGGCCACCTCGAAGGAGAGGTCCTCCACGGCGAGCGTCCCGTCCGGGTAGCGCTTGGTGACGTTGTCGAAGCGGATCATCTGCGTCCTCGTGGCTGCCGGTTGCTGCGGCGTGTGCACCGCCACCACAAGTCTCCCCGAAGCCGCCGAAGAATCGCACGCATTACCGGATCGCGGGTAGGGTCCCTGGGACGCCGAGCGGGAGGTGACGGCGTGCTGACCGAGACCGGACCGGCCCTGACCTCGGCCGGAGAGACGGCGGACTGCCTCGCCACCAACGCGTGGTTCTGCGGCGAGTACGTCCGCACGCGTGGCGGCGAACTCGCAGCCGCCACGGCCGAGCACGTCTGGATCACCGCGGCCGCCGTCGGCCTCGCGCTGCTCCTCGCCGTGCCGCTCGCGCTCGCCGCGCGTCGGTGGCGCCTTGCCAAAGGGCCGGCGCTCGGACTCACCACCGTGCTCTACACGATCCCCTCGCTCGCCATGTTCGCGCTGCTGCTCCCCTTCTTCGGGCTCTCGGCCGCCGTCGTCGTCACGGGGCTCGCGCTCTACTCGCTGACGGTGCTGGTGCGCAACGTCCTCGCGGGCCTGGAGTCCGTCCCCGCCGAGGCGACCGAGGCGGCACGCGGCATGGGGTACGGGCCCGTGCGGCTGCTGTGGGAGGTCGAGCTGCCGCTGGCGCTCCCCGCGCTCCTCGCCGGGGTGCGGATCGCGACCGTCACCGCCGTCTCGCTCGCGACGGTCGGCGCGACCGTCGGGTACGGCGGGCTCGGCAACCTCATCTACGACGGCATGGAGAGCTACTTCAAGTCGCAGGTGCTCACCGCCTCCGCGCTCTGCGTCCTCCTCGCCGTCGCCGCCGACCTGCTCCTCCTCTGGCTGCAGCGCGCGCTGACGCCCTGGACGCGCCGTCGGCGGGCGGCCGGAAAGGCGGGCTGAGCCATGGACGTCGTCCCCGAGGTGTGGCAGTGGCTCACCTCACCCGAGCACTGGACGGGCGCCGGCGGGGTGCTCCAACGGCTCGGCGAACACGCTTGGTTGACGGGGGCCTGCCTCGTGATCGCCTGCGCGCTCGCGCTGCCTCCGGCGCTCTGGCTCGGGCACGTCGGCCGCGGGGGCGCGCTCGCCGTGAACCTCGCGGGCGCGGGGCGCGCGGTGCCGACGTTCGCCGTGCTGGTGCTGCTGAGCATGGGTCCCCTGGGGCAGTGGGGCGAGTCGGCGACGATCGTCGCGCTCGTCCTCTTCGCGCTGCCGCCGCTGCTGACCAACGCGTACACCGGTGTGCGCGAGGCCGACCGCGAGGTGGTGGAGGCGGCGCGCGGCATGGGGATGACGGGCTGGCAGCTCCTCCGTCAGGTCGAACTCCCGCTCGCCTTCCCGCTGATCGCGACGGGCGTGCAGACGGCCGCCGTCCAACTCGTCGCCACCGCGACGCTCGCCGCGCTGCCGGGGGGCGGCGGGCTCGGACGGCTGATCACCGCGGGGCTCGGCAACTACGACACCCCGCAGGTCGTCGCAGGCGCGCTGCTCGTCGCCGTCCTCGCCCTGCTCGTCCAGGCCGCGCTCACCGCGGCCGAACGCCTCCTCGATCCACTGCGCCACCGCGCCCGCAGGACGGAGCCGGCCGCGTCACCCGAGCCCGCGTCCGTCTGACCGCGCACCGCGCACCGCGCACCGCCAGTAGCCCTGAGACGAAGGAAATCCCGATGGAGACCACCGCACGGACCCGCCGCCCCGCGAGGAGAGCGCTGGGCGCCGGAGCCGCCGCAGTCCTCGTCCTCACCCTCGGCGCCTGCGGCGGCGAGGACCTGGAGGAGCAGGAGGACACGGGAGGCGGCGACGAACTCGTCGTCGGCTCGGCCGGGTTCACCGAGTCGCAGATCCTCGCGCAGCTCTACGCCGGCGTGCTGGGCACGGCCGGGTACGACGCCACCGTCAAGAAGGTCAACAACCGCGAGCTCTACGCGCCCGAGCTGGAGAAGGGCAGGATCGACGTCGTACCCGAGTACGCGGCGACGATGGCGGAGTTCCTCAACGCCAAGAAGAACGGACCCAAGGCGAAGCCGGTCGCCTCCAGCGACCGCGACGAGACCGTCGCGGCGCTCCGCAAGCTCGCCGAGCCCCGCGGCCTGAAGGTGCTCCCGCCCGGCAAGGCCGTCGACCAGAACGCCTTCGCCGTCTCGAAGGAGTACGCGAAGGAGCACGACCTCAAGACGCTCTCCGACCTCGGCAGAAGCGACGAGAAAGTGAAGGTCGCCGCCGGCGACGAGTGCGAGACGCGGCCCTTCTGCCGCCCCGGCCTGGAGAAGACGTACGGCATCGACGTCACCGAGGTCGACCCGAAGGGCGTCGGGACCGCGCAGTCGAAGCAGGCCGTCAAGGACGGCGAGGACCAGCTCGTCCTCACCACCACCACCGACGCCACGCTCGACCGCTTCGACCTCGTGGTGCTCAAGGACGACAAGAAGCTCCAGCACGCCGACAACGTCCTCCCCGTCGTCAACGCGGAGAGCGCGGGCGACAAGAAGACCGCCGCCGCGCTCGCCCGCCTCACGGCGGCGCTGACCACCGACGACCTCACCGACCTCAACCGCAAGGTCGACGAGGAGCGCCAGAAGCCGAAGGACGTCGCCCGCGCCTACCTCAAGGAGCAGGGACTCGACTGAGCAGACCCGCGCGCAGTGCTCCCCTGCGACGCGACGCGGTAACGATGCGCTGTCCGGTGTCGTCGCCCGCGCGACACCGGGTACATTCCAGCCATGCCACGTGGACGCCACCGCCATTCGCCGCCCCTGCACCGGCTCCTGACGCCGACGGCCGTCGCCGTCTCGGCGCTGGCGTGTGCGGGCGGCAGTTGGCTCGTCGGCGAGCCGGGGATCGGCGACACCGGGACGGTGGTGCTGCGCGGGCTCACCGCTGCCGCTGCCGCTGCGGCCGTCGTCGGCGGCGTGCTGCTGCGGCGCTGGGACAAGGCCGCCGGACGCAGCGTCGCCGAACTGCGCATGAAGCAGGCGAGCCTCGAGTGGCGGGCCGAGGAGCGGCAGGCCGAGCTGGAGAGCGAGGCCGAGGAAGCCGGGGAGCTGCGCACGCGGTTGGAGGAGAAGCTCCGTGCCAAGCGCGCCGAGCTCGCCCACCTCCGCTCGGAGCACGCCGCGCTGCTGCGCCGGTACGCGCACGCCGAGTCGGAGCGCGCGAGCGCCCTGGAGGGCAGGCGCCAACTGGAGATCGAAACGTCGGAACCGACGCGGGCGCTCACCGCCGCGGCGACGGACCACCGGCACGCCTCGGGCGCCCCCACCCCGCTCACCTACCTCCAAGCGTCCGAGGCGCTGCGGCACTTCGCGCGCAACGCCGCGCACCAGCGCGAGCAGGCCGAGGAGCGGCGCCGCGAGGAGGCCGCCGCCGCCCGGGCCGCCGAGGAGCGCAGGGAGGCCGAGGAGCGTGCGGCGGCCCCGCCGGCGCTCGGACCGGCCGCTCCCTTCCCGCCGTCCCCCGCACTGCCCGAGCCGCGCACCGAGCAGCCGCAGCGCTTCGACTTCTTCGGCGCGGGGGACGCGGCCTCGCGCCCCGAGCCCGAGGGACCGCCGCAGGAGGAAGCGCGCCCTTCCCCCGACGAGCAGGTCGGGACCGAGCGCCAGGACCCCGGCGGCCACGCCAGCACACCCGCGCCCGGCTTCGGCGGCCTCCACGGAGCCGTCCCCAACTGACGCGCGCCGGCGTCTGCTTGGCGATGTCGCCGACTACTTGTCGATGTCGCCGACGACGAAGAAGAACGACCCGAGGATCGCCACCATGTCCGCGACGAGGGTCCCCGGCAGCAGCTCCGCCAGCGCCTGGATGTTGTTGAACGAAGCGGACCGCAGCTTCAGCCGGTACGGCGTCTTCTCCCCCTTGGAGACGAGGTAGTAGCCGTTGAGCCCGAGCGGGTTCTCCGTCCACGTGTAGGACGTGCCCTCGGGCGCCTTGAGCACCTTCGGCAGCCGCTGGTTGACCGGACCCTGCGGCAGCCGCTCCAGTCGGTCGAGGCAGGCGTCGGCGAGGTCGAGCGAGTTGCGCGCCTGGTCCAGGAGGACCTCGAAGCGGGCGAGCGAGTCCCCCTCGGAGCGCACCACCACGCGCAGCACGTCCTGCAACTCCCCGTAGGCGAGGTAGGGCTGGTCCCTGCGCAGGTCGAAGTCGACGCCCGAGGCGCGCGCGATCGGACCGCTCACGCCGTACGCGTGCGCCGTACCACGGTCGAGGACGCCGACGCCGCGGGTGCGCCCGCGGAAGATCTCGTTGCCGAGGAGGAGATCGTCGAAGGTGCCCAGGCGTGCGCGCACGGCGGCGACCGCCTGCCGCGCGCGGTCGCGCCACCCGGCGGGCAGGTCCTCCTTGAGACCGCCGACGCGGTTGAACATGTAGTGCATCCGCCCGCCCGAGACCTCCTCCATCACCCGCTGGAGCACGTCGCGCTCGGTGAAGGAGTAGAAGATCGGCGTCATCGCGCCGAGTTCCAGGGGGTAGGAGCCGAGGAACATCAGGTGGTTCAGTACACGGTTGAGCTCGGCGAGGAGCGTCCGCGTCCAGACGGCGCGCTCCGGCACCTCCATGCCCAGCATGCGCTCCACGCCGAGCACGACGCCGAGTTCGTTGGAGAACGCAGAGAGCCAGTCGTGCCGGTTGGCGAGGACGACGATCTGCCGGTAGTCCCGCGCCTCGAAGAGCTTCTCGGCCCCCCTGTGCATGTAGCCGACGACCGGCTCGGCGCGGCTGATCCGCTCCCCGTCGAGGACGAGGCGGAGCCGCAGCACCCCGTGCGTCGAAGGGTGCTGCGGGCCGATGTTGAGCACCATGTCGGTGCTCTCCGCGGCGCCCCCGATCCCGACCGTGGTCTCCGTCCGCGTCGTCTCCATGCGCTCAGTCTGTCAGCAGCGCCCGGGTCCTGTACCTCAGGTGGATACCGCGCCCTCAGCCGCGCCCGTACGTTGGAAGGCATGAGCAGCGCACCGCACACCACCGCCGAAACGGCGGGCACCGCGCACGCACCGCACGAAGGAGAGTGGCGGGGCGTCGACCGTGCGCTGCTGCGCATGCGGAGACTCCTCGTCTGCGGTCCGCTGCTCCTCGCGGGGGCCGCGGCGGCCGCCGTCCTCTGGGCGACGGCGGGGGCCTGGACGCTGCTCGCGCTGGTGCCGTGGACCGCGGCGGCCTGGGCCTGGGGCGCGCTCGCGCGCAACTGGCGCTCCTGGCGGTACGCGGAGCGCGCCGACGACCTGCTGATCGAACACGGCGTCCTGTGGCGGAGGCTGACCGTCGTGCCCTACGGCAGGATGCAGCTCGTCGAGGTGACCTCGGGCCCGCTCCAGCGGCGGTACGGCCTCGCCCGGCTCCAGCTCCACACCGCGGCCGCCACCACGGACGCCGCCGTACGCGGGCTGACGCCGCCCGAGGCGCAGCGCCTCCGCGACCGCCTCACCGAGCTCGGCGAGACGAGGTCGGCCGGCCTGTGACCGACGTACGCGACTCCGGCACCCCGCAGCCCGACGCCCCGCCCGGCGGCCCCGTCCGCCGCGCGCTCGTCCGGCTCCTCCCGACCCGTCCGGAGGGCACGCCGCTCCACCCGGTGACGCCCTGGCGCAGAGCCTGGGCACCGATAGCGGCGCTCGCCGCCGCCGGGCTCCACAACGTCGAGCAGGCAGGCCGCTGGCTCACCGAACTCAGCCTCGGCTGGCTGGCGTTGGGCCTGCTCGTGGTGGTTCCGGCCGCCGCCGTCTACGGCTTCCTCTCCTGGTGGTGCACGAGCTACCTCGTCACCGAGACCGAACTGCGCATCCGCACGGGTCTCCTCTTCCGCCGCACCGCCCACCTGCGGCTCGACCGCATCCAGGCCGTCGACGTCCGCCGCCCGCTCCTCGCCCGCGCCGTCGGCGTCGCCGGGCTCACGCTCGACCTCGTCGGCACCGACAGCAAGGACCAGCTCGCCTACCTCGGCGAGGACGAGGCCGTCGCGCTGCGCGCCGAACTCCTCGCGCTCGCCGCGGGGATGGCGCCGCAGACGGCCCGCCACGCCGGCGAGGCGCCCGCGGCCCGGCTGCTCCGGGTGCGCCCGCGGACGCAGCTCGCGGCAGTTGCGCTACGGGGCTCCTTCTGGGTCGCGGTGGTCGGTTCGCTCGTCGCGCCCGGCGTCCTGTACGCGGTGACGGGGAGCGTCTTCGCGCTGCTCGCCCTGCTGGTGCCCGCGCTCAGCCTGGCCGGGCGGACCACCTTCGGCCGCCTCCTCACCGAGTACGACTGGACCGTCGACGACTCGCCCGACGGCCTCCGCATCGACCGCGGCCTCCTCGGCCGCGAGCACGCGACCATCCCGCCGGGACGGGTCCAGGCGGTCCGCGTCCGCGAACCGCTGCTGTGGCGGCGGCTCGGCTGGGTCCGCGTGGAGCTGGAGGTCGCCGGCATGGGCAAGGAGAAGGGCGGCACGCTGCTCCCCGTCGCCGACCGCGCCGCGGCGGCCGAGGTGCTCGCACGCGTCCTGCCCGGCGTCGACCTCGCTGCCGCCGCCGCAGCCGCCGCACGCGGACCGCGCCGCGCACGGCTGGGCGCCCCGGTCCTGTGGCGGGCCTTCGCGCACGGCACGACGGACGCCGTCTTCGTCGCCCGCAGCGGCCTGCTGGAGCGGCGCACCGTGCTCGTCCCGCACGCCAAGGTGCAGAGCGTACGGCTGCGCCAGGGACCGTGGCACCGGAGCCTCTCCCTCGCCTCCGTCGCCGTCGACAACGGGGCCGGAGGCACGGCGCACGCCAGGCTCCGCGACGCCGACGAGGCGCACGCGCTCCTCCTCGCCCAGGCCGACCGCTCCCGCACCGGCCGCCGCACCGCACGCGCCGAGCGGTGGCTCACCTGACTCCGGCTCCGCGCGACCGCCTCGGCGTACGCCCTACGCTGGAGAGATGACTACCGATCGTGGCTCCGTCGCCGGCCTCCCCGAGTGGGACCGCTGTGCCGTCATGGGCGCAGTGAACGTCACACCCGACTCCTTCTCCGACGGAGGGCGATGGTTCGACACCGAGAAGGCGATCAAGCACGGCCTCGACCTCGTCACGCACGGGGCCGACCTCGTCGACGTCGGTGGGGAGTCGACCCGTCCGGGCGCCTCGCGCGTCGACGAGGACGAGGAGCTGCGACGGGTGCTCCCCGTGGTGCGGGGGCTCGCCGCCGAGGGCGTCGTCGTCAGCGTCGACACGATGCGGGCCACCGTCGCCGAGGCGTCCCTCGCCGCGGGGGCCGCGCTCGTCAACGACGTCAGCGGGGGGCGGGCCGACCCGCGGATGGTCCCGACCGTCGCCGACGCCGGCGCTCCGTTCGTGGTGATGCACTGGCGCGGGCAGTCGGTCGACATGAACGACCGCGCCGAGTACGCCGACACGGTCACCGAGGTCGTCGACGAGCTTCGGGAGAGCGTGGAGCGCGCCGTGGAGGGCGGCATAGCCGGCGACCGGATCGTCGTCGACCCCGGCCTCGGCTTCGCCAAGCGGGCTGAGCACGACCTCGCCCTCGTCTCCCGACTCGGCCGCATCCGGGCCGAGTTGGACTGGCCGCTCCTCGTCGCCGCCTCCCGCAAGCGGTTCCTCGGGCATGCGCTCGCCGGCTCCGACGGCTCTCCCCCGCCCGCCCGCGAGCGGGACGCCGCGACGGCTGCCGTCACCGCACTCTCCGCGCGGGAGGGCGCCTGGGCCGTCCGCGTCCACGAGGTCCGCGCGAGCGCGGACGCGGTGCGCGTGGTCCGGGCGGTCGAGGGTGCGGAAGGTGTGGAGGGCGCAGGTCGCGGGCAGAGTGGCCGCAGCGCATGACCCCGTCCCGGCCGGGCTGAAGGGAGCCGAGTGAGCAGCGCGCGCACGGACATCGAGGCGGTCGAGGCCGCCAACACCGCGCTGTACCAGGCCGTCGAGGAGGGCGACCTGGAGGCGCTCTCCGCGCTCTGGCTGGAGGACGGCGTCACCGTGGTGCATCCGGGCTGGCCGGTGCTGAGCGGCCGCGCCGAGGTGCTCCGCTCCTATGCGCTGATCATGGCCAACACGGAGTACATCCAGTTCTTCCTCACCGATGTCGAGGTCTCGGTGCAGGGCGACACCGCGTTGGTGAGCTGCACGGAGAACATCCTCAGCTCGGGCCCCGAGGACGAGGACGGTGCGAGTCCGCTCGTCGGCGGCCTCGTGGTGGCGACCAACGTCTTCCGGCACACCACCCCCGATCCGGCCGCCGGTGACGAGGGGGGCTGGCGGCTGTGGTCGCACCACGGCTCCCCCGTCCTCGTCGAGAACGAGGAAGGCGCCGGCGGCACCACGCCCGCCGTACCGGACGAAGGCCGGCCGCCCGCCTGACGGCGCGTGCCCAACCCGCCCCGCGGCGCCTTCCGTTGGCACTCCGACGTCAGCAGCGTGCGATCCCCGGCACCCGTTCGTGCCACTGAGGGACGGCGCGCGAGTGTCGGCCGGTGCTGTGGGTAGGCGGCGGCCCGAACCGGTGGCACCCTCGGTCAGCGGGCCGTCCGCCGTTCCCCGCGGCACGGGGGCCGGGGCTCCGGTTGGGCACCCCGGGCGCTCCCGGCATGCGTGCTCGCAGGTAAATTCGATTCGAGGTGTACTTCCGTGCACCGCGCAACCGCACACCTCCACCGACCGACGGGAGTGATACGCATGGACCGCGTCGCACTGCGCGGCTTGACGGCCCGTGGGCATCACGGCGTGTTCGAACGGGAACGCAAGGAGGGGCAGACGTTCGTCGTCGACCTCGAACTCGGCCTCGACACCGTCCCCGCCGCCACGGAGGACGACCTCTCCCGGACGGTCAACTACGGGATCGTCGCCGAGCAGGCCGTCGCCGTCGTGGAGGGGGAGCCGGTGGACCTGATCGAGACGCTCGCCCAACGCATCGCCGATGTCTGCCTCGCACACGAGGTCGTACAGGAGGTCGAGGTCGTCGTCCACAAGCCAGACGCCCCGATCGCCGTCCCGTTCAACGACGTGACCATCACCATCAAGCGGAGCCGCGCATGACGCCGAACAGTGACCCGACCGTACAGCCGGTGCCCGCCTCCGTGGTGCGGCAGGTGGACGACGCCGACACGACGCTGCACAACCCCAAGCTCGCGGTGATCTCCCTCGGCAGCAACCTGGGGAACCGCCTCGAGGCGCTGCAAAGCGCGGTCGACGCCCTCGCCGACACCCCCGGCCTGAAGGTCAAGTCGGTCTCACCGGTGTACGAGACGACCCCCTGGGGCGTCGATCCCGCGAGCCAGCCCGCC
This sequence comes from Streptomyces sulphureus DSM 40104, assembly GCF_000381025.1. Lineage (GTDB taxonomy): Bacteria > Actinomycetota > Actinomycetes > Streptomycetales > Streptomycetaceae > Streptomyces > Streptomyces sulphureus. The sequence goes on along the minus strand of NZ_KB905826.1, from coordinate 74,423 downwards.
TACTTCAACGCGGTGGTCCTGGTGCGCACCACGCTGCCCCCCGGCTCCCTGCTGGAGCGCGGGCAGGCCGTCGAGGAAGCACTGGAGCGGGTACGCGACGAGCGCTGGTCGCCGCGCACCATCGACGTCGACATCGTCTCGTACCAGGACGTCCGCTCCGACGACCCGCGGCTGACGCTGCCGCACCCGCGGGCACACCAGCGTGCCTTCGTCCTCGTGCCGTGGCACGACGTCGACCCTGGAGCCGAGCTCCCCGGACGCGGCACGGTGACGGCGCTGCTCGACGCGCTCGGCCGCGAGGGCGTCACGCCCCGCCCCGACCTGGAACTCAGCCTGCCCGACTGAACGTTGACAGCACCGCGGACACCGACCGGTGCCGGCCCGCCGCCCCGCGGAGGCCGGCGCCCGGCGGTGCGCCGCGCAGTGCGCGACCGGTAGCCTGCCGCACGGGGGCGCGCACCCTGCGACTCCGCACACCGAGAGACGGCGACGTGAGGCACTGGTGAAGGAACTACGCATCCGCACCCTGATCGGCCTCTGCCTCATCGCCGGGGTGCTCTCCTGGTCGGGCGCGGGGCTGTGGGACACCTACGGCACGCTCCCCCGCGTCCCCGTCGCGGCGCCGATCGTCCTCGGCGCCATCGCGGCCGTCCTGCTCGCCACCGCGCTCTCGCTCCGCGCACGGCTCAAGGCGCAGCGGGAGAGGCAGCCGGACGCCAAGGGCGTCGAGCCGATGGTGGCGGCGCGTGCCGTCCTCTTCGGGCAGGCGAGCGCGCTCGTCGCGGCGCTCGTCGCCGGTATGTACGGCGGCACGGGTGTCTTCCTGCTCACCTCGGGCGGGGACGACGCGCTCCGGGGCTCCCAGACGCTGCACGCGGGCCTCGCCGTCGTCGCCGGCGCCGCCGTCGTCGCGGCGGCCGTCTATCTGGAGCGCATCTGCCGCCTCCCGGAGGACGACGACAACGCCCCGGCGGCGCCCTCGGCCGACTGACGGGGTCCAACTCGCCCCGCCCGGCGGCTTCTTGGTCTTTGGCCGCCGATGCGGCTCCGGTCAGCGCAGGATGAGGCTCATCGCCTCGGAGCGCGTCGCCGCGTCCCGAAGCTGACCGCGGACCGCCGAGGTCACCGTCTTCGCACCCGGCTTCCGTATCCCACGCATCGACATGCACATGTGCTCGCACTCCACGACGACGATCACGCCGCGCGGCTCCAGGATGCGGGTGAGCGCGTCGGCGATCTGCGTGGTCAGACGCTCCTGCACCTGGGGGCGCCTGGCGTAGACGTCGACGAGCCTGGCCAGTTTGGAGAGCCCGGTGATCTTGCCGGTGCTCGCCGGGATGTACCCGACGTGTGCGACGCCGTGGAAGGGGACGAGGTGGTGCTCGCAGGTCGAGTAGACCTCGATGTCCTTCACCAGGACCATCTCGTCGTGGCCCAGGTCGAAGGTGGTCGTCAACACGTCCTCCGGCTGCTGCTGGAGGCCGGCGAAGATCTCCTTGTACGCCCTGGCCACGCGCGCCGGGGTGTCGAGCAGCCCCTCCCTGTCGGGGTCCTCGCCCACGGCGATCAGCAGTTCCCTGACGGCGTTCTCCGCGCGCTTCTCGTCGAACTCGCCGAACGGCTCGCCCTCACCCTCCAGCGTCACCGGGTCGGTCATCTCTTCCTCGCTCCTGCCTCTCAGATGCACAGACGCCCACCGCGCCCCTCGTGGGAAACCCGAGGGGCGCGGTGGGCATTCCGCTACGCCGATGTGGCGCGGGCGACCCCGCTTCAGGGGCGGGGCGCCGTTAGCTGTTCTCCGGGTCGACGGGCTCCACGATCGCGTCCGAATCCCGGGGGCCGATCTCCTTGCCGAGGTCGACCGAGGCGCCGTTGCCGTTGGAGAGCGCAGCAGCGGGGGCCGACACCGGGGGCCGCGTCGAGGGAGCTCGGCGCGAGGAGCCCGTCCACGCCGGGCGGGTCGGGCGCTTCACGACGGGCGCGAAGACCTCGGCGATCTCTTCCTTGCCGAGGGTCTCCTTCTCCAGGAGCGCCAGGACGAGGTTGTCGAGAACGTCGCGGTTCTCGACGAGGATCTCCCACGCCTCGTTGTGCGCCGTCTCGATGAGCTTCTTGACCTCTTCGTCGACGAGCCCCGCGACCTCCTCGGAGTAGTCGCGCTGGTGCGACATCTCCTTGCCGAGGAACGGCTCGGACTGGTCGGAGCCGAACTTGATCGCCCCGAGCCGCTCCGTCATGCCGTACTGGGTGACCATCGCCCGCGCGGTGGCCGTCGCCTTCTCGATGTCGTTGGCGGCGCCCGTCGTCGGGTCGTGGAAGACGAGCTCCTCGGCCGCGCGCCCACCCATCATGTAGGCGAGCTGGTCGAGCATCTCGTTTCTCGTGGTGGAGTACTTGTCCTCGTCGGGGAGGACCATCGTGTACCCCAGTGCCCGGCCTCTGCTGAGAATCGTGATCTTGTGCACCGGGTCCGAGTTCGGAGAGGCCGCCGCGACAAGGGCGTGGCCGCCCTCGTGGTACGCGGTGATCTTCTTCTCCTTGTCGCTCATGATCCGCGTGCGCTTCTGCGGACCCGCGACGACGCGGTCGATCGCCTCGTCGAGGAACTTGTTGTCGATCAGTTTCTGATCGCTGCGCGCGGTGAGCAGCGCGGCCTCGTTGAGGACGTTGCTCAGGTCGGCACCCGTGAAGCCGGGGGTGCGGCGGGCGACGGCTCCGAGGTCGACGTCGGTCGCCATCGGCTTGCCCTTCTGGTGGACCTGGAGGATCTCCTCGCGGCCCTGCATGTCCGGGCGGTCGACGGCGATCTGGCGGTCGAAGCGGCCGGGCCGCAGCAGCGCCGGGTCGAGGATGTCGGGACGGTTGGTCGCCGCGATGAGGATGACACCGCCCTTGACGTCGAAGCCGTCCATCTCGACGAGGAGTTGGTTGAGCGTCTGCTCGCGCTCGTCGTGCCCACCGCCCATGCCGGCGCCGCGGTGGCGGCCGACGGCGTCGATCTCGTCGACGAAGACGATCGCCGGCGCGTTCGCCTTCGCCTGCTCGAAGAGGTCGCGGACGCGGGAGGCGCCGACGCCGACGAACATCTCGACGAAGTCGGAGCCGGAGATGGAGTAGAAGGGGACGCCCGCCTCACCGGCCACGGCCCGCGCGAGGAGCGTCTTGCCCGTGCCGGGCGGGCCGTAGAGCAGCACGCCCTTCGGGATCTTGGCGCCGACCGCCTGGAACTTCGCCGGCTCCTGGAGGAAGTCCTTGATCTCGTAGAGCTCCTCGACGGCCTCGTCGGACCCGGCGACGTCGGTGAAGGTGGTCTTCGGGGTGTCCTTGGTGATCAGCTTCGCCTTGGACTTCCCGAAGTTCATCACCCGGGAGCCGCCGCCCTGCATCTGGTTCATCAGGAACAGGAAGACGACGATGATCAGGACGAACGGAAGCAGCGAGAGCAACATCCCGACGAACGGGTTCTGCTTCTGCGGAGCGACCGTGTACCCCTTCGGGATCTCCTTCTGGTCGTACTTGCTCTGGAGCTTCTTCTGGAGATCGAAGCCCTGGTCGTCGATGTAGCTGGCCTGGATCTTGTCGCTGTCCTCGACCTTGGCGCCGTCCTTCAGCTCGAGCTTGACGGTCTCCTCGTCACCCGTCGTCAGCTCGGCGGACTTCACCTTGTCCTGGTCGATCGCCTGCACGATCTGGCCGGTGTCCACGGATTTGTAGCCGCCAGACGAGCTGACGACCTGCATCAACACGACCACGGCGAGGACGGCCAGCACGATCCACATGACCGGCCCACGGAAGTATCGCTTCACGTCCATCCATACGAGGCGTGCACGCCCCGTCCCTCCTGCCACAGTGAGTTGAAAAGCCTGACCTTCGGACGGTACCCCAGCATTGTGACTCGGCGCCGCCGAGGGCGGTCAACAACACCGGTTTCCCACACCGTCCAACGGAGGGACAACGGAGGGCGGAAGCCGTGTGTTCCCGGGCCTTCCGATCCCCGCCTCCCGGTTCGGGACGGTGACCTCACCCACCGTAGACGTGCGGTGCGAGCGTCCCGACGAAGGGGAGGTTGCGGTACTTCTCCGCGTAGTCGAGACCGTAGCCGACGACGAACTCGTTGGGGATGTCGAAACCGACCCACTTGACGTCGATGTCGACCTTCGCCGCGTCCGGCTTCCGCAGCAGCGTGCAGACGTTGAGCGAAGCCGGGCCGCGGGAGCCGAGGTTGGAGATGAGCCAGGAGAGCGTGAGCCCGGAGTCGATGATGTCCTCGACGATCAGGACGTGCTTGTCCTGGAGGTCGGTGTCGAGATCCTTGAGGATGCGGACCACACCCGAGGACTGCGTGCCTGCCCCGTAGGAGGAGACGGCCATCCAGTCCATGGTGGCGGGGTTGGAGAGCGCACGGGCGAGGTCGGCCATGACCATCACCGCGCCCTTGAGCACGCCCACCAGGAGCAGGTCCTTGCCGGCGTACTCCTCGTCGATCTGCCCGGCGAGCTCAGTGAGCTTGGCGTCGATCTCTTCCTTGCTGACGAGCACCGACTCCAGGTCGGTGCCCATGTCCTTCTCATCCACCGGTGCAGCTCTCATTCGGTCTCCGCAGCCCGTCCGAATCGGTCAGCCGGCCGAGCCCTGCCGGAGAACCAGTCTGCCACCCGCCCTGGAGACCTCCACACGGCCGGGGAGGTTGAGCGCCCGCTGCCCGCGCCAGGAGGTGATCAACCGATCCATCTCCTCGACGTGCACGGCGAAGAGGGAGCCGGCCGGCGCGCCCACCTCGATCGCGGCACGGCGCATCACCCGGCGGCGTACGGCGGGCGGCAGCGCGTGCAGCCGTGCGGTGTCGAGTTGGCACATGCCCGATGCGGGCCCCCCGACCCGCACCGTGCGCTCGGCCTCGGCGGCCCAGGCGTCGAGGGCCTCGGCGTCGTCCCTGGAGAGTTGGGCCGTCCGCGCGAGGGCTTCGATGACGCCCTTGCCGAGCGCCTTCTCCAACGCGGGCAACGCCTCGTGGCGCACCCGGGAGCGGGTGAAGACGGGGTCGGCGTTGTGCGGGTCGTCCCAGACGGAGAGGGACTGGGCGAGGCAGGCCCTGCGAGTGGTCTGCCGATCGACGGCGAGGAAGGGGCGGCGGTAGCGACCTGCGGCACCGGAGACGGCGGCCATGCCGGAGAGCGAGCGCGTGCCCGAGCCGCGGGCGAGGCCGAGCAGGACCGTCTCCGCCTGGTCGTCCCTGGTGTGACCGAGGAGGACGGCCGCTGCTCCGGTGCGCTCGCTCGCGGAGTCGAGAGCTGCGTACCTCGCCTCGCGGGCGGCGGCCTCGGGGCCCGTGCCGTTCCGGCCGACCTCGACGGAGAAGGACTCGACGGGCCGGAGGCCGAGGTCGGCGAGGCGGGCTGCGACCTCGGCGGCGCGCTCGCGAGAGCCTTCCTGGAGACCGTGGTCGACGGTGACCCCGCCGGCGCGGACGCCGAGGCGGGGCGCTTCGAAGGCGAGGGCCGAGGCGAGTGCCATGGAGTCGGCGCCGCCGGAGCAGGCGACCAGCACGAGGGGGGCGGCCGGCTCTTCGCCGGCGGCCGGGGAGCCGGCGGCGCGGGCGGTGGGTGCGCCGGCGCTCGCGGGGACGCGCGGACCGGGGTCCGCGGACGGGGCGGGGACGGTGGTGTGTGAGGGGCGGCATGCTGCTGCGTGCTCGTTGAGCACGTCATGGAGGGTGCGGCGAACCGCCAGGCGTATTGCGGCGACCGCGGGGTGGGGACCCATGTCCGATTCACTTCCTCACCGAGAAAGACTGCTTCACTCAGAGTGTGTAGATGGTGACAGAGACGTACAGTGTTCCCCGAGCATCGCACGCGCACCCGGCCATCACGCTCCCTCGGAAGGGTGATTACCGGGATTCTCGACCACTTCGCCAACGTTGTCGGATATCAGCGGCGCTCCCTTTTCCCGTGGGGCGGAACCTCATTCCGCGCGGCGGTGAACCCTGGCGATCCAGTCGGCCGGAGCGTCGATCTCGGCCTTCGTCGGCAAGGTGTTGGGCGAGGTCCACACACGGTTGAACCCCTCCATGCCGACCTCGTCCACGACGGTCCGCACGAACCGCTCGCCCTCCTTGTACTGGCGCAGCTTGGCGTCGAGGCCGAGGACGCGGCGCATCACCTGGTCGAGGCGGCTGGCACCGCTCGCCCTGCGCCGCTGGAACTTCTCACGGATCTCGGCGACCGAGGGCACCACCTGCGGCCCGACGCCGTCCATGACGTAGTCGGCGTGGCCCTCCAGCAGCGACATCACCGCGGTGAGCCGGGTCAGGATCTCCCGCTGCGCCGGCGTCTGCACGAGGTCGGTGAGGCTCCCCGCCGCGGGCTCCGGCGCCTCGCCGCCCTGCTGGCGGGAGCCGGCGAAGGACTGCACCGCCTCGCGCAGGCGCTCCAGCAGCGTCGACGGGTCGACCTCGGTCTCGCCGAGGAAGGTCTGGATCTCGCCCTCGAGGTGGTCCCTGAGCCAGGGCACGGCGGAGAACTGGGTGCGGTGCGTCTCCTCGTGGAGGCAGACCCACATCCGGAAGTCGTGCGGCTCGACGTCGAGTTCGCGCTCCACGTGGACGATGTTCGGCGCGACGAGGAGGAGGCGGCCGCCGCCCACCCCCGCCGGCAACCCGGAGCCGGCGGGCGCGAACGTCTCGAACTGGCCGAGGACGCGCGAGGACAGGAAGGAGAGCAGCATCCCCACCTCGACGCCCGTGACCTTGCCGCCGACCGCGCCCAGTACCGCACCGCCGGGGGTGGCCCCGCGCCGCTGCTCGACCTTGGTCAGCAGCGGGGAGAGCAACTCCCTGAACCCGGCGACGTTCGCCCGCACCCAACCCGGGCGGTCGACGACGAGGACGGGTGCGTCCGCGCCCTGCTGCTCGGCCGGGGAGAGCCCGGTGAAGCCGGCGACGTGTTCGTGCGAGGTCTCCGCGTGCCCGCGGAGTTCGGCGACGATCGCCCGCGCCTCCTCGCGGCCGACGTCCGGGCCCGGCCTGGCGAGCCGGGTCGCGGTCGCCACCGCGAGGTTCCAGTCGACCATCTCCGTACCACCGAGGCTCGTCATGGTTTTCACGGTACGTGCCGCGGGCCCCGAGCGGGAGCCGGCCCGTCGACCGTCCCCTTCCAGGGGACGCGCGGGAGCGCAGTCAGCGCGCCGAAGGCGAGTCGTGGCAACCGCAGTTGGCGAGGGCCGAGGCGACGCGGTCGAGGGCGCGCTGTGCGCCCTGCGGGTCCTTCGCGCCGTGGGTGAGGAAGGAGAACGCGAGCAGCCGTCCTTCCGCGTCCACGACGGTGCCGGCGAGCGTGTTGACGCCGGTGAGCGTGCCCGTCTTGGCGCGGACGAGGCCGGCGCCGCCCTTGCCGTCCGCGTCGTCGTAGCGGCCGTCGAGGGTCCCGGTGAAGCCCGCGACGGGCAGCCCCGTCAACACGCTGCGCAGGTGGTCGCGGTCCGGGTCAGCGGCGGTGACGAGGAGGCGGCTCAGGAGCGAGGCGGAGACCTTGTCGGCGCGGTCGAGGCCGCTTCCGTCCGCGAACTCCGCGCGCTTGACCGGCATCCCGAGCTTCCGCAGTTCCGCCGCGACGGCTCGGCCACCGGCCTCGAAATCGGCCGACTTGCGCGAGTCGAGCGCCGTCTGCCGGGCGAGGGCCTCCGCGATGTCGTTGTCGCTGTTGGTGAGCATCCGTTCGACGAGCTCGGAGAGCGGTGCCGACCTGTGGGCCGCGAGGGTCTCGGCGTCCTTCGGTGCCTTGTGGTGCGAGGCCGGGCCCTCGACCCGTACGCCGTGGTCCTCCAGTTGCTCGGCGAAGCGGGCTGCGGCCTCGCCCGCCGGGTCGTCGGAGCGGGGCGCGGGGCCCTTGTGGGAGCCGTCGAGCCTGCCCTCCTCGACCATCAGGGGCGTGACGGGGGCGAGGTTGTCGTTGGGGCCGATGGGGTGCTGGCGGGTGCCGGAGTAGCGGGTGGTGTCGTAGCCGAGGTCGACCTTCTTGCGTCCGCGCTCGCGAAGGTCCGCCGCCGAGCGCTTGGCGAGGGCATCGAGCTGTCCCCGGGTGAGCGTCGGGTCGCCGCCGCCGACGAGGACGACGCGGCCGCCGTCGACGACGGCCTTCGTCGTGATCCGGTGGTCGGCGCCGCGGGCGCTGAGCGCGGCGGTGGCAGTGGCGAGCTTGACGGTGGAGGCCGGGGTGGCCGCCCTGCCCTCCGCGACGCCGAAGAGCTGCTTGCCGCTGGAGGCGTCGTGGACGGAGGCGCTCGGCGAGCGGCCGAGCGCGGGGTCGTCGAGGAGCGGTTCCAGTGTGTCGGCGAGTGCGGAGGCCGTGGGCGGCGGGACGCTGTCGGCCCTGCCCGGCGTACGGGTGCCGGCGCCCGCCTTCTCCAGGGGCCCGACCGCGGCGAGGACCTCGGGCGTCTTCAAGGTGCCCCGCCCCTGCTCGGCGCCGGTGTGGTGCGCGCCACTCGTCTCCTCCCGGCCGGCCGCGCGGACGCGCTCCGCCGTACGCTGACCCGAGTCCCATGGCCCCGTCGCGGCGACCGCCGTGACGGCGACCAGCAGGCCGAGGGTGGCGGAACCCGTCGCCAGGGCGAGGGTCTGCCGCTGCTGCGGGGTCGCGTCACGCAGCCGTTGGCGGGCACGGTCACGGCCGTCGCCCAGCCGTCGGCGGGCACGGTCACGGCCGTCGCGCAGACCGGCGGCGGACGTCCGCGCCGCGCTGCGCACCCGGCGTACGCATCGTTCGACGGCGCGTTCAACGGACGTGGTGTCCCGCACCTCGACCAGCCCCTTTCGCGACCACACACCTGTGTGAGGGACACTTAACCACCGGACCGCGGTGTGCAACCCGGGACTGCCCCGGCACCCGGCAGCGCTGATCTACACGGAGGAGCCTCCCTTGGAGTTCGACGTCACCATCGAGATCCCGAAGGGTTCGCGGAACAAGTACGAGGTGGACCACGAGACGGGTCGCATCCGTCTCGACCGGCACCTCTTCACTTCGACCGTGTACCCGGCGGACTACGGCTTCGTCGAAGGCACCCTGGGCGAGGACGGCGACCCGCTGGACGCGCTCGTGCTGCTGGAGGAGCCCACCTTCCCCGGGTGCATCATCAAGGCCCGCGCCATCGGCATGTTCCGGATGACCGACGAGGCCGGCGGCGACGACAAGCTGCTCTGCGTCCCCGCCTCGGACCCGCGCATGGAGCACCTGCGCGACATCCACCACGTCAGCGAGTTCGACCGGCTGGAGATCCAGCACTTCTTCGAGGTCTACAAGGACCTGGAGCCCGGCAAGTCCGTCGAGGGCGCCGACTGGGTCGGGCGTGCGGAGGCCGAGGCCGAGGTCGAGGCGTCGGTGAAGCGCCTCGCCGCCGAGGGCGGTCACTGAGGACGCGGTACGCGGGCGCGCGGTACGGCGTGCCCGGGAAAGTCAACGCGACGGCGTGCGCCGTGCGCCAGCGGAGTGCCTGCTGACGTACGGCGCACGCCGTTCGCCTGCGCGGTCAGAACCCGCGGGTCCGCTTCGCGGCACGGCGTCCCGGCAGCTTCGTCTCCTGCCCGGGTGCCTTCATGAAGAGCCGCGCGAGTTCGCCTCCGAGGTTGACGCCGATCGCGATGGCGAGCGCGAGGGCGACGGCCTTGGCGATCTGCTCTATCCCCTTGTCGAGTGAGCCCTGCGCGATGTTGAGCAGCCCGAAGTAGGTCGCGCTGCCGGGGAGCAGCGGTCCGATCGCCGCCGTGATGTACGGCAGCGACGAGGCGAACTGGTACCGCGACATCAACTGCCCGAAGAGGCCGACGAGTCCGGCGGCAACGGCCGTCGAGGCGACGGCCGGTGCCCCCACGGTGTCGCTGAGCGAAGCGAAGACGAGCCAGGCGACGCCCCCGTTGAGCGTGGCGAGCACGAAGGTGCCGCGGGACTGCTGGAGCAGGACGCAGAAGGCGGCGGTGAGCAGCATCGCGGCGAAGAGCTGGATCGTCGGCCTGGAGTGGCGCTCGACGACGTCGGGCGTGAGGTTCGCCTCCAGCTCGGAGCCGATGTAGAGGATCAGCACGACACCGCAGACGATGCCCACGATGAGGTACACGACCTCCAGCAGGCGTGCGGCCGCGGTGATGTAGTACCCGGTGAGGCCGTCCTGCACGGCAGCGACTAGGGCACGTCCCGGGATGAGCGCGAAGAGGCCACCGGTGATCACCGCGGCCGACATCGTGATCGAGTCGTCCTTCGGCGCGAAGAGCGCCACCGTGACCCCTATGGCGGCCGGCGCCATCGCTGCCGCCACGAACTGGTAGAACTCCGGCAGCCCGCGCCCCGCGCAGATCCAGGCGAGCCGGTCGCCGAGCATCGCGCCGAGTGCGGCGAGGACGAAGACGAGCGCGTCGCCGCCCACGAGGAGGGAGGCGGCGCCCGAGAGCGCCCCGCTCGCCACCGTCAGCGCCCACTTCGACCACGGGTGCCGGTTCCGCCGTATCTCGGCGAGCCTCCGGTAGGACTCCTCCAGCGTGACGTCGCCCCTGGTGATGTCGTCGACGAGGGCGAAGACCGCGGCGAGGCGGGTGTAGTCGGAGCCGCGGCGGCGGACCGTGCGGCTCACCGAAATCGGGTCGTCGACGAGCGACGGCTGGTGCGTCATCGAGATGAGCGTGAAGGTGACGTTCGGCTCCGAGCGGTCGAGCCCGAAGGCGTGCGCGACGCCGAACATCGCGGCCTCGACGTCCTCCGCGCCCTCGCCCCCGGCGAGGAGCAGCTCCCCGATGCGGAGCGTGAGGTCGATGACGCGGGGGACGGCAGGGCCGCTCTCGCTCTCCTCAGCGCGCGGTGCGCGCTCGGGCGCCGGGCGCTCGGCGAGCGGCATGCGCACCATGGTGCGCATGCGGTCCTGCCACGGGGCGCCCTTGTTGGCGAGAGGTCCGACGACGGGGATGCCCTCGGCCGGGGTGAACGCGCTGCCCATGTCGTACGGCTGAGTGACCTTCAGGCCGCTCGGAATCGTGAATTCCGAGGTGGGCTGGTCGTCCTCGGGTTCCGGCGGCAGCGGAACCCCGAGCGGTGGCGTGAAGGCGCTCCGCGCCTCGTCGGAAGGCTGCGCGTCCTCCGGGCCAGTGCCCTCCGCGTCGCCGTTCCCGCTGGAATCCCGAACCACTGTGCTTTCCGCTCCTATCCGGTCTCGTCCGTGCCTGGTACACCGGCGCCCGGTTGTTCGCCGGGCGCTCCGCACATCCTCAACCCGCTCCGGACGCCCGCCGTAGCCGCCCCCTCCGCCCTGCCTGCGCCCCACGCGGCACCGGCGTGCGCGGGTGCGCATCCGGTGGGGTCGCTGGTGGGTTGCTGCGGGCCGGCGGATGCCGGGTTGCTCGCGCGGGGGCCCGCGCGGTTCGTTCCGGTCGCGCGAGCGACGGTGTGCGACGGCGCGTCCGGTCGCGCCCGCGGAGAGCGCACCGACCGCGTCTGGTGCCACCTGCTCCACGCGCGGGCGGCTTCGCCCGGTTCCCACCGGCGGATGCGGTTTGCCTCACATCGCGGAGTCCGTCGCGAGGACGCTTCACCGCACGCGCCCAGGGCCGACTCCCGGCCTTCCCCCGCGGGGAGTTGACGCGGCGGCATCCGCCGCTCAGGAGCGCCTCCGACCGGCACGGCCCGGCCTCGGCGCCGCACCGCCGCACCACCGGGCCGCGGAGGTGGCACGGTTCAGGCACGGCCTCTGCGCAGGCGGCGGACGACGCCGAGGAGGACGAGCCCGACGCCGATCAACGCGGCGCACTGCGCGGGAAGGTCACGCGCGGAGGCCACCACGGTGGGCGGAGCGCCGGCGAGCTCGCCGTGCGGCTCCGCGGCCTCGCCCGCTCCCTCTGCGAGGCGGGACGTCGTGGCGCCGGCGCGGGCCTCGTCGGCCGAACTCCCGTACTGCTCGGCGCGGTCGGCGTCCTCCGCGTCGAGCGCGGCCGGGTCGGCGCAGGGGCCGGCGAAGACCGGGTGGGCGCCGCCGGCGCAGCCCGTCGGCGGTCGCAGGGGCAGGCCGTCGGCCGACGCGGGGGCGGCGAGCGCGGGCACCGCGGCGGCGGCGCCGAGTACGACAGCGGCGGTGGCGGTGGCGGCGCGGTGGTTGCGGCAGGCGATCCGGCGCATGGTGTCCTCACAGCTCGGTCCGACGGCACCCGTCGCCGATAGTCATACTTCGCGCCTGCCGCCCCTTACCGGCACCCCGCCACGAGCGCGAGCCAAATGCAACCGTGCGGCGGAACGCGGCGCCGAGCGACGAGCGGCGTGCCGCCCGTCCGCAGGTCGGCACGCCGCTCGTCGCCCGTCGGGATGTTGGCCTCAACCCACCCCGTGCCGGCGCGCGTTGGCGACGATCGCCGTGCGCACGTAGGCGGCGAGGCCGGGCCTGATCGCCTCGTAGGTCGCGGTGAACCGCTCGTCGGAGACGTACATCTCGCCGAGCTGCTCGTGCATCCGGTGGTCGCACTCGTAACTGCTGCGTGCGATGAAGCGGCGGTGCTCCTCGGCGAGGTCCGTCGCCTCGGGGGCGTCGGCCGGGACGCCGGACGCCAGCGCGTCGGCGAGGCGCCGATGGATGTCGTCCATCTCCTCGCGCAGGCGCTTCCAGTCCTCCTTGGTGTACGCGGCGGCCCGGCGCTGCGACTCCTCCCAGGCTCCGCCCGACCGGCCCGCCCAGCGGCGCTCCGCCTCGTCCGCGTACCGGTCCGGGTCGAAGTCGCCGAAGACCTCGAACTTCTCCTCCGGGGTGAGGTTGATGCCCATCCTTCTCGCCTCCATCGCCTTCTCCACGGCGGCGGCCATCTCGGTCAGCACCCCGATCCGCTCCCTCAGCAGCGCGTGCCTGCGCCGGAGATGGGTGTAGGCGTCGGCCGTCGGGTCGTCGAGGAGCGAGGCCACCTCGTCGAGTGGGAAGCCGAGCCCACGGTAGAAGAGGATCTGCTGGAGCCGGTCGAGGTCCTCGTCCGAGTACCTGCGGTGGCCGGCCGGGGTGCGCTCGCCGGGGACGAGCAGTCCGAGCGCGTCGTAGTGGTGCAGTGTGCGCACCGTGACGCCGGAGAGAGCGGCGACCCGTCCCACCGAGTGGCCCATCCCGCCTCCTTTCCGCGCCGGTCGGCGACCGTCCGCCGACGCGCACCACCCTCGGCCCTCACGCGGCGTGAGGTGCAAGCCGGTCTCAGGCGAGCGGGCCGTACCGCTCGCGGAGCTCGTCCCGCGTCTCCTCGTCGACGGGGTCGAGGACGCTCGACGACCAGGGGAGGGCGCACGGTCCCTCGTGGGCGAGATCGGGGCAGGCGAGGCGGCAGAGCGCCTCGGAGAGTGCGCGTGCCTCGGAGGCGGAGGTACGTACGCCGACGCGGAGTTCGACGACGCGTCGCTCTCCCGGGTCGGCGCCGGGGTGCTCGATCCGCCACTGCTCGGGGAGTTCGGCGTAGAGCTCGCCGATGCTGAGCGCGTCACCGGGCTCCGACGGTGTCTCCGCGGTGCGCTCCTCCAGCAGCCAGCCGCCCGGGAGTCTGCGGGAGAGCAGGTCGCGGGCCTCACGGGCCAGTTCGGAGGTGGCACCGTCGACGCCGTAGACGCCGAGCCGCAACTCCCTCACGTCGACCGACTCGGGCATGTGCGGTTCCTCTCCGCTCGCGGGCGCCGGTGGGCGCTTCCGTACAGCGCAGATCGTCCCACTTCACGCGGAACCGGGCACAGGTCTCAGCCGAGCCTCCGCCGTACGGCGTCGGACCTGGCGAGCACCTCGGCCGCACGCGGATTCCGGTCGACGAGCACGGAGAGGTCCCGCCCGCCCTCGCCCGCCATCACGTACGCACCCGCCTCCAGGCGTGCCACGAGTCCACGCGCCCACCGCGCGTCGCTCTCCGCGTTGTGGACCCAGAGCCGCATGATCTCGCCGATGTGGCTCCACTCCGCCGGCTCGTCCGGGGTCCACTCCTCCGCGACCTCGGCCTGCCACTCCTCCAGCGCTTCGAGCCGCTGCCCGAGAAGGGCGAGCGCCTCCTCGCGGCTCAGGTCGACGAGGAAGCCGACGCCCGAGGTGAGGACGTCGGGCTTCTCGTCGATCGCGGCGAGGGAGTGCCGGAGCAGGCGGAGGAACTCGGCGTCGCCGGCGGGGGTGAGTTCGTACTCGGTGCGCGGTGGGCCGCCGGCGGCCGACGGGGCCGACTCGTGTGCATGGAGCAGCTCCTGCTTCGCAAGCTGCTTCAGCGCGTGGTAGATCGAGCCGGGCTTGACGTTTGACCAGTACTGGGCGCCCCAGGACTCCAGGTCGTTGCGGACCTGGTAGCCGTGCGCGCGACCGCGGAGCCGCACGGCGCCCAGGACGAGCAGCCGGATCGCCGACATCGTCCACCTCTCACGCCCTCGCCGCCGCATTCGCGGTCACGCCTCGGATGGCGACAAGGATAGGACGAGGCACTACCGGTGCCGGCTTGCGGGGCGAGGCTTTTTGTGCCCTCCTCCCGGAGCAGGTCGGGCGCTTCGGACACCAGTTCGGCCGTACCGACTCCTTCGTCGCTCCGGTACCTCGCTCGACCGCAGCCGCGGAGTGGGGGGATGGCGGGCGTCAGAACGGGAAGGCGCTGCGCCCGTGTTGGACGGAGATCCACTTGGTCGTGGTGAACGCCTCCACCATCTGCGAGCCGCCGAGCCGGCCGACGCCCGAGTGCTTCTCACCGCCGAAGGGGACGATCGGCTCGTCGTGCACGGTGGAGTCGTTGACGTGGAACATCCCCGTCTCGATGCGCCAGGCGAGCGCCACACCCCGCTCGACGTCCGCCGTGTGCACGGCGCCCGCGAGGCCGTAGGGGGAGTCGTTGGCGACGCGGACCGCCTCCTCCTCGCCGTCCACGGGGAGGATCAGGGCGACGGGGCCGAAGACCTCCTCGCGCAGCAGCGGGCACCCCGGCGGGATGTCGGTGAGGACGGCGGGCGGGACGAGGTTGCCGCGGGTCTCGCCCCTGAGGAGAGCCGTGGCTCCCTGCTGCACCGCCTGCTCGACGGCGCCCGTGATCGCCTCCGCCTGACCGGAGTTGATCAGCGGGCCGATGTGCGTCTCCGGGTCCTCCGGGTCCCCGACGCGCAGCGTGCGCACCTTGGCCACGAAGCGTTCCGTGAACTCCTCGGCCACGGAGCGGTCGACGATGAGGCGGTTGGCCGCCATGCAGACCTGGCCGTGGTGGACGAAACGGCTGAAGACCGCGGCGTCGACGGCGTACTCGAGGTCGGCGTCGTCGAGGACGATGAGTGCGCTGTTGCCGCCCATCTCCAGGACGGTGCGCTTGAAGTGCGAAGCCGCCACCGACGCGACGTGGCCGCCGACCTTGTCCGAGCCGGTGAAGGAGATCACCTTCGGCACCGGGTGCTCGACGAGCGCGTCCCCGATCTCGGCGATGTCCGTCATCACGACGTTGAGCAGCCCGGGCGGCAGCCCGGCCTGCTCCAGCACGCGCGCGACGAGGCCGCCGCCGCAGACCGGCGTGTTCTGGTGCGGCTTGAGGACGACGCCGTTGCCGAGCGCGAGCGCAGGGGCGACCGACTTGAGCGTCAGGAAGAAGGGGAAGTTGAAGGGCGAGACCACGCCGACGACACCGACGGGCACGCGGTAGACGCGGTTCTCCTTGCCGTCGACGGGCGAGGGCAGAATGCTCCCCTCCGGTCGCAGCGCCAACTGCACAGACTCGCGGAGGAGTTCCTTGGCGAGTTGCAGCTCGAAGGCGGCCTTGAGGCGGGTCCCGCCGAGCTCCGCGACGATCGCCTCGGTGATCCGCTCCTCGCTCTCCTCGACGATGTGGAGCGCCCGCTCGAAGACGAGCCTGCGGGTGTACGCGTTGGTCGCGGCCCACTCCCGCTGCGCCCGTGCCGCCGCGCGGTACGCCTCGTCGACCTCCTCGACCGTCGCCACCGTGATCGAGGCGAGCTTCTCCCCGTTGTAGGGGTTGAAGTCGACGATGTCCCAGGAGCCGCCGCCAGGACGCCATTCGCCGTCGATGTACTGGAGCGCAAGCTCGGTGAAGTAGGACATGCCGATCCTTAGCGGGACGCCGTTTTCCTGAGGCTCTGCTGCGGGCTCCGGGCGTTCGGGGCCGCGCGGGCGGTGACGTGGGGGGCCGTCGCGGTCGGTCCCGAGCCGGCGCCCGCGCTTCCGGCGGTCCGGGTCCTGCGCGCTCCGGGAGCGGCGACGGCCCGCAGCGTCGGCTCGAAACGACCTCATCCTACTTGTCGTTCACACAAGTTGGCGGATTCGCCGAAGATGGTCCCGGGTGTGCGCGGGAGAGAGGCCGTCCTCCACGAGGCGGGCCAACACCTGGTGGTACTGGGCGACTTCGTCCTTCTTGTCGAGGTACAGCGAGCTGGTGAGCTGCTCCAGGTAGACGACGTCGCTGAGGTCCGGCTCCGGGAAGCTCAGCAGCGTGAACGCGCCGCTCTCCGCCGGGTGGCCGCCGAACTCGAAGGGCACCACCCGGAGGGTGATGCTGGGGCTCTCGGAGACCTCGGCGAGGTGCTCCAACTGCCCCTGCATGATGGCCGTGCTGCCGAACGGACGGCGCAGCGCGGCCTCGTCGAGTATGCAGAGCAGGTGGGGCGCGGTCTCGCCGTGGAGGAGCTTCTGGCGCTCCAGCCGCAGCGACACGCGTCGCTCGACCTCCTCCTCCGGTAGCTGTCCCCGATGGCCCGCGGTGACCACGGCCTGTGCGTACTCCTCGGTCTGCAACAGCCCGTGCACGAACTGGACTTCGTACGTGTTGATGCGGGAGGCGGCGCCCTCCAGGCCGACGTAGGTCTGGAACCAGCCGGGCAGCACGTCGCTGTAGCTGTGCCACCACCCGGCGATGCTGGAGTCCCGGGCGAGCCCGAGGAGCGGCTCCCGCTCCGACTCGTCGGTGACTCCGTAGAGCGTCAACAGATCTGCGACGTCACGTGCCTTGAAACTCACACGGCCCAGCTCCATCCGACTGATCTTGGATTCCGACGCGCGAATTGAATAACCGGCAGCCTCGCGGGAGACACCGCGGCCTTCACGGAGCCTCCGCAACTGGGACCCGAGCAGGATACGGCGAACCATCGAACCGTTTGGACTACTTGCCCCGTTCACTCCCCCGTTGCCATTGTTTGCCGGCTCTGTAGGCATTCTGATCAACCCTCCACCCCTGCTTGGAGGGAAGTGTGCCACCTCCGCGCTCCGTTGCGTGCCCATGCGGTTACAGACGAGCGAAAGTCACGCGTGCACGTGCATCTGCCCTTGCATCCGCAGGCGGCTTTCGGAACCATGGGACCCACACAAGTTGACCGGACGTCACCGGAGTTGGTGCACCTTCCGGCCACCTTGCGAGAGCGAACGCGTCCACCGCCACCAGTCCTGGTCCCCAGCGGATCAGCCCCCCGCGACGCCAGGAGCGGCCCGCCATGGGTACCGAAGGACCGACCGTGCTGGAGCCCTTATGGCACGGTCTCCCGAACCTCGACGACGGAAGCCCCGTCTCCGGTTCGGCTTCCTGCGCGCTTCCGCCCCGGTACGAAGCCGTGAAAAGCGCACGGGACTTCACCGGCAAGACGCTCGAACACTGGGGCCTCATCGCTCGGTTCGAGGACGTCGCGCTCGTCGTCTCCGAGCTCGTCACCAACGCGATGCGGCACGGGCTGCCGGAAGAGCGGCCGGAGGAGGCGGAACCGCCGATCCGGCTCCACCTGCTGCACTGGTCGGCCCGGCTCCTGTGCGCCGTACGCGACCCGAGCGGAGAGCCGCCGAAGGCGCCTCCGGCGACGCCGTGCGGCCCCGAGGCCCTCGCGTACGAGGAGTTCGTCGAGTGCGCCGAGTCCCTCGAGGCGGGTTGCAGGGCGACCGCGGAGGCCGGCGAAGAGCACGCGGCGTACGTCGACTTCACCGCCGAGTCGGGGCGCGGCCTCTGCCTCGTCGACTGCTTCAGCGACCGCTGGGGCTGGCACCCGCTCGGCGGCGCGCTCTCCGGCAAGGTCGTGTGGGCGCTCTTCGAGCTCGACGCCGGATGAACGCGGGCCGCGCCTGCTGAGGGCCCGGGTCTCGGTGTACGAGCCCGGGCGCGCGGCCGTACCAGACGGCGCCCCGGCGTGGGTCTCGGCCGAAACAGCCTGTCGGGCACCGGCGTCGGCCGCCCGCACAGGCCCGCGCACTTCTCCGCTGCCGGCGCCCGGCGGGCCGCCGGCGGCGGTCGGTCAGGGGGCCGTCGAGCCCCGATGGCATGCCGGGCGGCTCATTCCCCCAGCAGGTAGTCGAACTCTCCCTCCTTGACGCCGCGCATCATCGCCTCCATCTCCGCTGTGGTGTAGACGAGTGCGGGACCGTCGGGAAAGCGCGAGTTGCGCATCGCGACATCGCCTCCTGGCAGTTTGGCGAACTCCACACAGGTTCCCTGCGAGTTGCTGAAGCGGCTCTTGCGCCACTCCACTGCCTGGAGGTCCTTGGCTGCCATGCCGTTGAACGCCTGAGGCACTGGGATCTCCTGGGCTCGAAATGTGGGGGGTTTCTGCTGACGCTGTGAAAGTCGTCAACTTCTCGGGATCATAACCGCGTTCACATGCGCACGCATGTGCTAATGCACGTGCACGACGCGCCGTCGCCGGCCCATCACACCCGGTCGGACCGGGACGCGCGGCGCCCCTGGGCACGCCGCGGCTTTGACGGCCCAGGGCACGGCCCCGTTCCCCTCGATCTGACCTGCACATCCGGTACGTGGTCACCTCCCCCGCCCGAAGACGCAGCACCGGCCCGTCCACCTGTCCGTGCCGCCTCGGCCGACGGTCCCAACCCGCCTACTCACACGGACGGTTGGGTCCGTCGCAGTACACACGTTGACTTGAACAGAACTTCAACTTCTACTCTCGGCGGGCCGACAGACCAGCGGCGCACCGACCGCACCACGTACCGGAGGCCCTCATGAGCATGGAGATGACGGCGTGGCACGCCCTCTCCCAGACCCATACCCCCGACGGCGAAGGCCCCGACCGCCGCCGCCTCTCCCGCACCACGTTGCGGCGCATCTACCGTTTCGCCGCACGCCACCACCGCCGCATGCTCGCCTTCCTCGTCCTCAGCAGCCTCCTCGCCGCCCTCACCGTCGCCACACCGCTCCTCGCGGGCGAGGTGATGGACGCGATCGTCGACGGCAGCCCCGGCCGCACCGTGCTCCAACTCTCCGGCCTCATCGCGCTGATCGCCCTAGCCGAAGCAGCGGTCGGCGTCGTCACCCGGTGGCTCTCGGCACGGATCGGCGAAGGGCTCATCCTCGACCTGCGCACCGCCGTCTACGACCACGTGCAGCGGATGCCGGTCGCGTTCTTCACCCGCACCCGCACGGGCGCCCTCGTCAGCCGCCTCAACAACGACGTCATCGGCGCCCAACGCGCCTTCAGCAGCACCCTCTCCGACGTCGTCGCCAACCTCGTGACGCTGCTGCTGACGCTCGGCGTGATGCTCCGCCTCTCCTGGCAGATCACCCTGCTGACGCTCGTGCTCCTCCCGCTCTTCGTCGTCCCCGCGCGCCGCATGGGCAGCCGCCTGGCCCGGCTGGAGCGGGAGCGGGCGCAGCACAACGCGACGATGAGCACGCGGATGACCGAACGGTTCTCCGCACCGGGCGCCACCCTCGTCAAACTCTTCGGCCGTCCGGACGAGGAGTCGCGCGAGTTCGCCCAACGCGCGGGCCGCGTACGCGACCTGGGCGTGCGGACGGCGATGGTGCAGCACCTCTTCATCACCGCGCTCACGCTCGTCTCCGCGCTGGCGCTCGCGCTCGTCTACGGGCTCGGCGGGCTCTTCGCACTCGGCGGCACCCTCCAGGCGGGCACCGTCGTCTCGCTCGCGCTGCTGCTCACTCGCCTCTACGCCCCGCTCACCGCGCTCGCGGGCGCCAGGGTCGAGGTGATGAGCGCGCTCGTCAGCTTCGAGCGGGTCTTCGAGGTGCTCGACCTCAGGCCGCTGATCAGGGAGCGCGCCGACGCCGTCGACGCCGAAGAGGGCCCGGCCGACGTCGAGTTCGACCACGTCGACTTCGCCTACCCGACCGCCGAGAAGGTCTCCCTCGCCTCCCTGGAGGAGGTGGCCGTCCTCGACACCCGCGGAGGCGAGCGCGTCCTCCACGACGTCAGCTTCCGCGCGGCCCCCGGCGAGATGGTCGCGCTCGTCGGCTCCTCCGGAGCGGGGAAGTCCACCCTCGCCTCGCTTCCGCCCCGCCTCTACGACGTCGACGCCGGCGCGGTCCGTGTCGGCGGGCGCGACGTACGCGACCTCACCGCCGCCTCGCTGCGCCGCACCCTCGGCCTCGTCACCCAGGACGGCCACCTCTTCCACGACACGATCCGCGCCAACCTCGTCTTCGCCGCCCCCGGCGCCGCGGACGAGGAGCTGTGGTCCGCACTCCGCCGCGCCCGCCTCGACGGCCTCGTCGCCGCGCTCCCCGACGGGCTCGACACCCTCGTCGGCGAGCGCGGGTACCGGCTCTCCGGGGGCGAGCGGCAGCGGCTCACCATTGCGAGACTGCTGCTCGCGCAGCCCCAGGTGGTGATCCTCGACGAGGCGACGGCGCACCTCGACTCCACCTCGGAGGCCGCCGTCCAGGAGGCGCTCACCGAGGCGCTCCAGGGGCGCACCTCGGTGGTGATCGCACACCGTCTCTCCACCGTCCGCGCCGCGGACCAGATCCTCGTGCTGGAGGAGGGACGCATCGTCGAGCGCGGCACGCACGAGGAGCTCCTCGCGCTCGGCGGGCGCTACAGGGAGCTGTACCGCACGCAGTTCAGCGAGGAGGGAACCGCGGATGAGTCCGCGTTCCCGGCCTCCGTCGAGTAGCGCGCCGCAGCGGGGGTCCGGTTCTCGCCCGACCGGACCACTCCGCCGCGCGCCCGGAGCACGGGCTGCCCAGGATGGCGATGTGGCCGCCAGGCGCGACCACCACACCGCCCTCCGACGCCTCCCGGCTCCGCCCTAGCGGAACACGCGGGGGTACTCGCGCAAGGAGATTCGGATGAGCCCCACGCTGGAGAACCTGCGGCGCTGCTCGGTCGCCGTCGACATGGGCGCCTCGCGCACCCGCGTCTACGTCAAGGGGTCCGGGCTCATCGTGGACGCGCCGTCCGCGGTCGCCGTCAACACGCTTTCGGGGACGCTGATCGCCGTCGGCGAGGCAGCCGAGCGGATGGACGGCCGGACGCCGCCGCACATCCGGGTGGTACGCCCCGTCGCCGGTGGCACCGTCGTCGACATCGACATGGCGCAGCGGATGCTGCGTGCGCTCGTCGGCACCAAGCTGCGGGGGCTGCGCAGACGGCGCGCACTCGTCCGCGCCGCCGCCGTCGTCCCGCACGACGCCGATCCGCTCGCGCGCAGGGCCGCCGTGGAGACGCTCACGGGGGTCGGCGCCCGGCGGGTGGAGCTCGTCGACTCGCCGACGGCCGCGGCCGTGGGTTCGGGGCTGCCGGTCGAGCTGCCGGAAGCGACGATGATCCTGGTGTGCGGCGCGGCGAGCACGCAGGTTGCCGTGTTGTCGCTCGGCGCCATCGTCGCCTCGGACACCGTGCGGCTCGGCGGGGACACCGTCCACCACGCCGTCGTGCAGCATCTGCGCAACCAGCACGAGCTGCTGCTGCCGAGCGAGGCCGTGCGGCCGCTCCAACTCGCCCTCGCAGGCGAGGAGTCCGACGCCCAGATCGCCGAGGTGATCGGCCGCGACGTCGTGAGCGGACTCGCCAGGAGCGTCAGCGTCAATCCGCGGGACATCCGTACCGCGGTGGCGCTGCCGCTGGCGAACCTCTCCGACTCGATCAGGTCCGTCCTCCTCGGTTGCCCTCCCGACCTCGTGGCCGACCTCGCCGAGCGCGGGATGGTCCTCGCCGGTGGCAGCGCCGTCCTCCCCGGGCTCGACGAGCGCATCCGCCAGACGACGGGGATGACCGTGCACATCGCGGAGGAGCCACAGCTCTGCGCCGTCAACGGCCTCGCGGAGATGCTGGAGGGGCGGGTGAGCCCGCTCTGCGTCGGGGGCGGCGTGCGCGGTTGAGCGCAACCGCGTGAACTCCCGGCGCGCTAGTCGCCGTCCTCCTCCGTGCGACCCTGCGGCGCGTACGGGCCGAAGAGGTCGAGGAGGCGGCTGCGGGAGCGGCGCAGGCGGTCACCGATGACAGAGGCGACGGCCCAGACGAGCGCCTGACCGAGCGCCGGGTCCTCGCGGCAGAGCTGCCGCACCTCCTCCGCGTCGAACTCCAGGGCGCGCACCGAGGTCGCCGCCTCGCCGTTGAGCGTCCAGACGTAGGGCGGGAAGAGCCAGGACCAGCCGAGGAGTTCGCCCTGCCGCACGGTGTCGATGACGACCCGGCGGCGGCCCGGCACGTGCAGGTCGAGGACGGCGGAGCCGCTGCGGAGAATCCAGAAGCGGTCGGCCCTCGTCCCCTCCTCGAAGATCTCCGCCCCCGGCGCGAAGGCGACCTCGGTGCCGAGCGTCCGCAACCGCTCGCGCTGCTCGGGTTCGAGTCCGCCGAGCAGCCCTCTCATGCTCTGCATCGACTGCATGGCGCGCCTCCTGGGGAGGCCGGGACGTCGCCGGTCCCGGAAGGGAACACCCGTGCACGACGGGTCTGTTGGCTGTACCGCGGAGCGACCCCCGAAGGGGACCGCCCCGCCGGCGGCACGGCGCGCTCAGCGCAGCGAGCGGCCCTGCTCCTGCGACTGCTGGCCCTGCTGGCGCTGTTGGTTCTGCTGGTTCTGCTGGTCCTGCTGCGAGTCCTCGCCCTCGACGTAGACGTCGGTGACCGTGATGTCGACCTCCACCACCTCCAGCCCCGTCATCGTCTCGACGCGCTGGACGACCCGCTGCCTCACGTGCTGGGCGACCTTGTGGATCTGCTCGCCGTAGTCGACCTCGATGCTCATCTCCACCGCGGCCTGCGTCTGGCCGACCTCCACGGAGACACCCTGCGTCACGTCGGTGCCTCCGCCGACGCGCTTACGGACGGCCCCGATCATCTGCGAAGCGGCTCCGCCGAGGGCATGGACACCGGACACCTCGCGCGCCGCGATCCCTGCGGTCTTGGCGACGACGGTGTCGGAGATCGTCGTCGTGCCGCGGTCCTGCGGGCTCTTCTCGCTCTTCTCAGCCATCGGTCCTACCTCCGAGCACTGCGGGGAGTGTCTTCCACCGCGGCACTCCACGGCCCGGGGCCGCGGCGTCCACGGGCAGAAGCCGTACCGACTCCATCGTGGAAGAAATCAGGGCATCCCGCTTCTCGGGGACGAACCGGTGGCACTGTGTGGCAGCAACGTCACTCCATGACGTCAACAGGGCAGTCGGCGGCGGCGGTTGGACCCGGCGGAGGGCCTCGGCATAGACAGATGCCATGACCCCGCTCTCCTCGCGCCGACGCCCCCGCACCACGGCACCCGCGGAGACGCCCCTCGCCGACTCCGCGTTCCGCGTGCTGCTCCTCGCCACGCTCTGCGCCTTCGCGAACTACGCGCCGCTCCTCTCCGTCGTCCCGCTCTGGGCGGCCGACGGCGGTTCGCAGGCCGGCGGCGTCGGCGCGGCGACCGGCGTCACGATGGCGACGACCGTCGGGGCGCAGACCTGCATCGGGCGCCTCCTCCGACGCTGGACGCTGCGGCAGCTCTTCGCCTCGGGTGCGCTCCTCCTCGGCCTGCCGACGCTCGCCTACCCCCTCTCCTCCGAGCTCGCCTGGGTGCTGGCGATCAGCGCGGTGCGGGGCGTCGGATTCGGGCTCGTCGCCGTCGCGGGGAGCGCGCTCGTCGTCGAGCTGGTCCGCGCGGAGCGGCGCGGGCGAGCGGTCGGCTGGTACGGGGTGGCCGTCGGCGTACCGCAGATCGTGCTGCTGCCGTTCGCCGTCTGGGCCGCCGCACACCTCGGGTTCACCGCGGTCTTCGTCAGTACGGGACTGCTCGCGGTCCTCGCCTGTCCGCTCGCCCTGACGCTGCCGAAGGGCACGCGGACGGCGCCCGACAGCGCACCGGACGACGGGATCGGGCAGCCCGCTCGCTCCGTACGCGCCGCGTACGGCCCGCACACGGCACCGTTCACGGTGCTCGCGGCGGGCGCCTGCGCGCTCGGCGGGATCACCGCTTTCCTGCCGCTCGTCCTCACGGCGCCGGCCGCCGCGCCCCTGGCGCTCTTCGCCGTCTCCGCCGGCATCGCGGCCGGTCGGTACCTCGCGGGCGCGTACAGCGACCGCGCCGGCGCGGGCGGCCGGCTCGGCTGGTACGTGGCCGCCTGCGCGCTCGGCATGGGCGGCCTCGCCGTCCTCGCCCTGCACCCGGCCGCCGCGGCGGCGCTCGCCGTTCTCCCCGCCACCTGCTACGGGCTCGGCTTCGGGGCGCTCCAGAACGACACACTCGTGCTGATGTTCCAGCGCGCGGCGCCGGGCGAGCACGCGGCGGCGAGCACGGCGTGGAACATGGGCTTCGACGGCGGCACGGGCGTCGGCGCCGCCGGGGTCGGCGTACTCGCGCACGCGTGGGGCGTGCCCGGCGCGTTCGGGGTCTCCGCCGTGCTCGTCGCCGCCACGCTGCCGCTCGTACCGGTGGCGCGGCGGGCTCGGCGACGGGCCGGGTGAGAGGCGGCCGCAGACCCGTCCGACGCCGTCGAGTCGGGGAGCGGTCCGATCAGGTACTCGCCCGCGCGTCCCGAACGGCCGCGTACCGCACCAGGGCTTGGGCGGTCGCCCCGTGGACCGCCCGCGCGAGCCGTGCGCCCCACTCCGAGCGCGGGCCGGCGAACTGGACGACCGCGGGCTCTGCCGCCTCGGCACGGGCCGTTCCCTGAGACTCCTCGGGGCGCCTGCCCGCCGTCACGGCGTGCGCCGGGCGCTCACCGCCGGGGGCGCGCTTCGGCTCCCGCGGGGCTTGACGAGGCACCCGAACTCCGGTGACGGCGGCCCGAGTTGCCCACGGGCCGCCCCGTACGGGGAGCGTCTGCGCCGCCACGCACACCGCGTCCGTCGGGGTACCGGTCGCCTCGTACCCGGCTTCGACGAGCGCCTGCACCTTCGCCTCCGTGGCCGTCGCGACGGCGTTGACGAGCGCCGCGTCGGAGAGCGGCACCGGCAGCGCGGCGAGGATGTTGACGGTGCCGGGCCCGCTCGGCGCCACGGCGGCCCCGGCAGGGACGGCGGCCCAACCGGCGACGCCCACCCCGGCGGTCACCAGCGCCTCTGCGCCGCCGTCGGTCGCGAGCCCGCGTGCGCGCGAGATCTCCGCTGCCGTCATCATCGCGACGCCCTCGCCCGCCACGTGCGCCGCGGCGATCTCCCGGAGGTGCGCCTCCGGGTCGCGCCGCCGATACCCGTGCTGCACCTGCGCGTTGAGGAACCAGCCGCGCTCGCCGATCCCCCCGCCCACCACGGCGCTCGACGCCATCCGCCACCCGGGCCCCGCCCGCCACAGCAGCGCGGGGAGCGCCAGCCCTTGTGACGTGTGGCGGATCTCTTCGCAATCGATGAGGCGCGGTACGGCGGGCACGCGAGCGACTCTAGCCGAGCGCGTCCGCACCCCGGCGGGGCAGCGGCCCGCCGGTCACTGCTTGACCCAGCCGCCCTTGAGCCACATCTGGTCGAGGTTGAAGTTGCAGGTGTTGCCGTCGCCGCAGGAGATGGTGACGGCGTTGTCGCCCTTCTTCAGGTCGATCCAGGAGAAGGTGCGTGTCCAGCCCTTGTCCCACTCGCCCTTGTCGGCACCGGCGAAGTTGGAGAGGTTGAGCTTCTGGGAGCTGGGCTTGCCGTTGACCGCGAGCGTGGCGTCCGCGTCCTTGCCCGGGACGCCGTACCGCACGAAGAGCGTGTACTTGCCGTCCTTCGGGATGTCCTTGAGCTCCCAGGTCACCGAGGCGCCCGGCTTGTCCATGCCGCCCACGTACGTGCCGCCGCGTGCCTGTGCGTCGGCGACGTCCTTCGCCGGGACGGCGCCGCCGTCGAGCCGGAGCGATGCGGCGTCCTCCTTGGGGAGTTCCTTCTGGGGCTTCTTGTCGTCGCCGCCCGCGGTGTCCTCCTCGGGCTCCTCCTCGCCGGGCTGGTCCGTCTCGCCACTGCCCGCCTGCTGCTCGGGCGGAGCGCTCTCGTCGTTGTTGAAGATGACGGCCGCACCGATACCGACGACGACGGCCGCGACCACGGCGATCGCCCCGATCAACAGGCCGGTGCGGTTCCGGCCGCCGCGCTGCGGCTGCCCCTCCTGACGGGCGGCGGCGCGGCCGCCCGGCATCGTCTCGGGGGCCGCGTAGTGCGCGTTGGGCTGCTGGGCCGGGCCGGGTGCGCCCGACTGCGCCTGGCCGTACTGCCGTTCACCGACGGCGCGGACCTGGTTGTACGAACGCCTGGGGACGCCGGGTTGGGAAGCCGTCTGGCCCGCTGAGCCTGCGGCGCCCTCCTGCCTGTACAGGTAGGCGAACGGGTCGTCGCCCTCCGGCGCCGAACCCGAGCCGTTGTTCTCGGCGGTCATCCCCTTCACTCCCCACTGCTTTGGTATCCGGCTGAGCCTACCTCTCCGGGGCGGCCATCAGGCCAACACGGAACGATCAGACAAAGCCGCTCTGTGAACAACAACGAGCGACGTACGTGCACCATACGGACGTTGGGCAGAGCCTCATCCGGGCCCCCGCATCTCATGCGGGACAGCGGCGAACCTCACATCCCCACAGAACCCCCACACCCCGCAACGCGTCGCCCCCACACGGACGAACTCCCCTGTGCGGCAGCCACATTAGGCGACGCGGCGCCCTCGGCCCGCATCCGCTAGCCGGCCCGACGCTGCCCCTTGGAACGGGACCGCTTCTCGACGTACATCCGCTGGTCCGCGGAGTGCAGCACCTCGTCGGCCGTCATGCCGCACTGCGCCCAGCCGATGCCGAAGCTCGCGCCCACGCGGACGCTGCCGCCGTCGACCCGGATCGGCGGGATGATCGCGTTGCGCAGCCGCACGGCGAGGTCCTGCGCCTCGGCGGGCCCGAGCCCGTCGGCGAGGACCACGAACTCGTCGCCGCCCAGGCGCGCCACGGTGTCGTTCTCGCGGACCCCGGCCGTGAGGCGATTGGCGACCTCGATGAGGACGGCGTCACCGCAGTGGTGGCCGTGCCGGTCGTTGATCGACTTGAACCCGTCGAGGTCGCAGAAGAGGACGGCGAGCCCCTTCCGGCCGTCGGGCCCTTCCTCCGGAGGCTCGGCGTGGACGTGGTTCGGCGTCGGCGAGAGCGGCGACGGCGCCTCGGCGCCCGCGCCCTCGGGCGGCTCGAACGGATAGACCTCGGGGAACCCCTGCGCGTCGAGAGAGTAGGGCGGCTCGAAACCGGCGCCCTCCTCCTCGGCCCAGCCGTACGCCTCCGCAGGTGCCAGCGCCGGGCTCGGGCGGTTGCACAGCCTGCTGGAGAGGCGCGACCGCAGCTCGGCGCTGTTGGGGAGCCCGGTGAGGGAGTCGTGGCTGGCGCGGTGCGCGAGGTGGAGCTCGTGCCGCTTGCGCTCCTCGATGTCCTCGACGTGGGTGAGGAGGAGGCGCGGCCCGTCCGCGGTGTCGGCGACGACGGAGTTCCGCAGCGAGACCCACACGTAGGAACCGTCCCTGCGCGAGAGCCGCAGCTCGGCACGGCCACCCTCGGCCGACGTCCGCAGCAGCGTCGTGATGTCCTCGGGGTGGACGAGGTCGGAGAAGGAGTACCGGCGCATCGCCGCCGCCGGGCGCCCCAGCAGGCGGCAGAGCGCGTCGTTGGCACGGACGAGGCGGCCGTGCTGGTCGCCGCCCATCTCCGCGACGGCCATGCCGCTCGGTGCGTACTCGAACGCCTGGCGGAAGCTCTCCTCGCTCGCGCGGAGAGCCTGCTGCTCGCGTTCGAGCCTGACGAGGGCGCGCTGCATGTTGGAGCGCAGCCGTGCATTGCTGATGGCTATCGCCGCCTGCGAGGTGTACATCTGGAGCGCCTCGCAGCCCCAGGCGCCCGGACGCCGCCCGTTGACGGGGCGGTCGACCGAGAGGACGCCGATCAGCTCGCCGTCCGAGGTGCACAGCGGGGCCATCAGCCGGTCCATCGGGTGCCACTCGTTGGGGAAGCGCGGGGCAGGCCCTGCCGTGTGCCACTCCGGCACGTCGTCCCCGTCGAGCACCCAGCCCTCGGCGTAGGGGACGAAGACGAGCTCGCCCCAGCGCTCACCCATCCCCAGGCGCCGGTCCCACGCGTCGCGGGAGCCGACCCTGCCGCTCATCACGGCCTCGGCCGCGTCGCTCCCCGCGACGGCGGCGACCACGAGGTCGCCCTCCCCGCGTACGAGGTTCACCGCGGCGAGCTGGAATCCTAGGCAGTCGACGACGCCGTCGGCGACGCACTGGAGGGTGTCGGCGAGGCTGCGGGCGGTGTTGAGCCGTGCCAGGGCATGGTGCAACTGCCGCAGACTGGCGAGGCGGACATAGGGCTCCGACTCGGTCTCCATCGCCCTCCCCCCTGAGCCACGTTCGCGCACTCCAGGTACTCGTGGGATGTCACTCCGACTGCCACCGGCCACTGAATCACAGCGAGCTGTTCACTCGGTACTCAGGGTCAACAATTACCCCCGTCTGTGACTCAAGTCACAACAATACGCAGTCAGTTGACCCCGGAGCGTGGAGCACCGGGGACGGACGCCCCTCCGCCTTGGAATGCGGCCCCCGACGCGGCCGAAGGGCGTCGCGCCACTGCTGCGGACCGGCCGAAGGTCCTGGGCCCTCTGGTACCCGAGGCCGATTCCGTATGGTCAGCGCGGTCGTTAGCGTTGCTCACGTGTCCCATGCAGTGCAACAGCAGACGAACTCCGAGTCCGACGAGTCCTCCGCGGGGGGCGGTCGGGGCTCGGCGGCGATACCCCATCCTGAAGGGGTGAGCGATGAGCAGTTCCGGGCCGCGATGGCACGACTCGCCGCCGGCGTCGTGCTGGCCACGGCGCACGACCCGGAGGAGGGGACCTCGGGCAGCGACGTCGGCATGACCGCGACGGCGTTCCTCTCCGTCTCCCTCGAACCGCCGCTGGTACTCGTCAGCCTGCGCACGGATTCCCGGATGGACGAGCTGCTCGAACGCCAGGACCACTGGGCCGTCTCGCTCCTCACCGACGAGCAGCGCCAGGTCGCCGGCCGCTTCGCCATGAAGGGGCGCCTCAGCGACCGCCTGCTCTTCCGCGAACTTCCCCACACCGTCGGGGAGATGAGCGGCGCCCCGCTCGTCGACGGTGCACTCGCCGCCGTGGAGTGCCGCACCGAGCAGCGGGTGCACGCGGGGGACCACACGCTCGTCGTCGGCCGCGTCCTCGCCACCCGCCTCGGGCAGGAGGACCGCTCCCCGCTCGTCTACTACCGCAGCAACTACCGGGCGCTCGGGTAGCGCGGCGCTCAGTCCCAGCTACCGCCCCTGGAGCGGCCACGTTTGAGGTCGCCCCTGCGCTTCTTCTCCTGCAGGCGGCGCTCGTTGACGCGGCGGGGCGTGCGCTTCCTCCGACGGGGCGGGGGCGGTGGCGCCGTCGCCTCGGCGAGGAGCGCGGCCATGCGGACGGCGGCGGTCTCGCGGTTGCGCCACTGCGAGCGGTGCTGGTCGGCGCGGACGACGAGGACACCGTCCTCCGTCAGCCGGTCGGCGAGGCGCTCCAGCGCCCGCTCCTTCCACACCGGAGGCAGGGCCTCGGTGCGCGCCAGCGGGAAGCGGAGTTCGACGCGGGTGTCGGCGGTGTTGACGTGCTGGCCGCCCGGCCCCGAGGAGCGCGAGAAGCGCCAGTTCAGCTCCGACTCGGGGAGCACCACCGAGCCTCGTATGACATAGGGCCCTGACATGCGTCCATGGTCGCGCTCCGGCGTGCGTCCGTCATCCGCATTTGCGCGCGACCCCGAGCGGCTCCCCGACAACGGCGCGTAAAGAACGCAAAGATTCTGGAACCCGTCGCCGCCCGGAGGGCGTTGAGGAGGACAGGGCGGCGTTCCGCCGGTGCGCCTCCCTCGACCCTCGATCCCGGAGACTCCGGGCAAGCGAACTGACAGAAGGGCACCCCATGGCTGTAAGCCTGTCCAAGGGCGGCAACGTCTCGCTCACCAAGGAGGCACCGGGCCTGGGCGCCGTCACGGTCGGCCTCGGCTGGGACGTGCGCACCACCACGGGTACCGACTTCGACCTCGACGCGAGCGCCATCGCCGTCAACGAGGCCGGCAAGGTCTACTCGGACCAGCACTTCGTCTTCTTCAACAACACGGCGACGCCGGACCAGACCATCGTGCACACCGGCGACAACGTCACCGGCGAGGGCGAGGGCGACGACGAGCAGATCAAGATCAACCTCGCCTCCCTCCCCGCCGAGGTGGACAAGATCGTCTTCCCGGTGTCGATCTACGACGCCGAGTCGCGCAGCCAGAACTTCGGCCAGGTGCGGAACGCCTTCATCCGGATCGTCAACCAGTCCGACGAATCCGAGATCGCCCGCTACGACCTCTCGGAGGACGCGGCGACGGAGACGGCGATGGTCTTCGGCGAGATGTACCGGCACGGCGAGGAGTGGAAGTTCCGCGCCGTCGGCCAGGGCTACGCCTCCGGGCTCACCGGCATCGCGCAGGACTTCGGCGTCAACGTCTGACGTGCGCCGCGCCGGCCGGCCCGCCGCTCCGCTCAACGGGTCGGCCGGCGCCCGCGGTCCCGGTGTCCCTTCCGGCCGTCCGCCGTGAAACCATCCCCCGGTGCTCGACATCGGCTACTCGCTCTCGCCCCGCTTCCCGGACCCGCCGCAGACGGACTACGCCGCAGCCGACGTCCGCACCCTCCGCCACGACCTCTTCTGCGGCGACGTCCACCTCGCCGACACGGAGGAGGACACCGAACTCTCCACAGCCTGGGGATGGGTGCCGGTCCTCGACTTCGCATGGGCCCTCTCCGACATCGTGGAAGAGCTCGACCGCGACCCGCGCGGCAGCCGTGCCCCCGGTCCCTACGAGGCAGAGTTCGACTTCACCGAGTCGGCGGACCGCATGCGGTTCACACGCCGCTTCGGAACAGTCGAGATCACTGCCGATTGGACCGCGAGGACAGCGCCGCCGCTCGTCCTCTCCCACTCGGTGCTGCGCCGGGAGGCCCGCGACTTCCTCCACGACCTCGTCGCCGACCTCACCGACATGCACGAGGGGCTCGACCACAACCCTTCCGTCCTCGGCCTCCTCGCCCGCCGGCCACGGGTGTGACCCACGCCCGAATCGCGAGGTCCGCGCCGCGTTCCTACGCTGGACGCAGAGCTCGAGGAAGGTGGACGCGATGGGCAAGCCGCAGAACGACCCGGTGGCCGACGAACGCGAGCACCGGGCCCAGACACAGATCCTCGGCAGAGTCCAGCAGCTCGTCGAGGACGAGCACCGGCTCCGCGCCCGGCTCTCCGAGGGAGAGCTGAGCAGCGACGAGGAGAACGCCGCCCTCGCCGACGTGGAGCGGGAGTTGGACCAGTGCTGGGACCTGCTCCGCCAGCGCCGGGCCGCGCAGGAGGCGGGCGAGGACCCGTCCCGTGCGCGCGTACGGCCGCAGACGGAGGTCGAGGGGTACCTCTCCTGAGACCGACCGCCTCCGAGAGGGACCTTTGACGAGGACGCGCCAGGCCACCGGCTCACCTCGCCTGACGCTTCCCGCGGTGCAGCGCCGAGTCGGATGGGGGGTGCGCTGCGCCCGGTGCGGAGCGCGGGTCCCGTGCACGTGGCGCACGCTCGGCGGCCTCGGCTGTCGCCACGCGCACTTCTCCGCTCCGCTTTCACGGTAGGAAGCGTTCGGGTCCATCGAGAGAGCCTGCGCACGTCACGCAATCCGCGAATCGCCGCTCTTCCTCGCACGCCAACTACCCACCCGCAGGAGCCGGTTGCTCCTACCCCTGCACGCGCAACCCAAGCTGAGCCGCGAGCACCGGCGCCAACTCCGTGAGCTGCACCGACGAGATCACCGTTCCCGAAAGGCGGTCGCTCCCCGAGGCGATGTCCAGCTCCACCGCTCCCCGCAGATCGACATCCTGCAGCTCCGCGCCTGTCAGATCCGACCGCCGCAGCGTGCAGCCGTCGAACGAGACCCGCCGCAACCTGGCCCCGGAGAAGTCCGGTTCGACGAGGACGCACCCCTCGAAGGCCACATCGGTCAACTCGGCCTGGCGCAGGTTGAGGAACTCGAGCTTGCCGCCGCGGATGAGCACCCGGTCGAACGCGGCCCCCTGGAGCTTGGTGCCGCCGAGCCGCGCGTCCCGCAGCTCCACGTCGCGGAGTTGCGCGCCGGCGAGGTCCGTGCCCACCCCGGAGACGGAGTCGAGGAGCGAGTCGAGGAAGCGGGCCCGCCCCAGCGCCGCGTCGTCGAGCCGGCAGCGGTGGAGGCCGCAGTCGAGGAACATCGTCCCGATAGCGGACTGCCCACTCAGGTCAAGGTCCTCGAAGGCCACGCCGTCGTGATCGCCCTCGGGCCCCAACTCCCCTTCACGGAAAGGGGAGAGCGGTGGCAGGGCCAACCCGGGCCTGCGGACGACCGGCATCTCACGCTGCTGTTTCTGCACCATGCCCACCATCCTGCCGCCCACCGCTGACAGCACTTCCGACGCTTTACCTGTACCGCACTTCAAGTTGCAGGATGGCGCGACCACGCCGACCACACCACCGGAGACCGCCATGCACGCCGTCCACCTGCACGCTTTCGGCCCCGCGGAGAACCTCGTCCTCGAGCAGGTGCCCGACCCGCTCCCGCCCGCGGACCACCTCCGCGTCGCCGTCGAGGCGGCCGGAGTCCACCTGCTCGACGCCGTCATCCGCCAGGGACGCGCCCTCGGGCCCTTCCCACTCCCCGAACTGCCGACGGTCCCGGGGCGCGAGGTCGCGGGCACCGTCGACGCCGTCGGCCCCGGCGTCGACACCTCGCTGCTCGGCCGCCGCGTCGTCGCGCACCTGGGCCGCGCGCCGGGAGGCTACGCCGAACTCGCCGTCGTACCCGTCGAGTCCGTCCACTTCGTGCCCGAACAGCTCTCCGCGGCGCAGGCCGTCGCGATGATCGGCACGGGCCGCACCGTCATGGCCGTCCTCGACAGCGTCGAACTCACCGCGGCGGACACGGTCCTCGTCCTCGCCGCCGCCGGCGGTATGGGCGCACTCCTCACCCAGTACGCACACCACCGCGGCGCCCGCACCATCGCCGCCGCCGGCGGCCCGGAGAAGACCGACCGCGCCCGCAGCCTCGGCGCCGACCTCGCCGTCGACTACAACCGCCCCGACTGGCCCGAGACCGTCCGCACCGCCCTCGGCACGCCCCGCCCCGTCACCCACCTCTTCGACGGCCCGGGCGGCGCACTCGCCCGCACCGCCACCACCCTGCTCGCCCCCGCCGCGATCCACCACGCGTACGGCGGCGCCTCCACCCGCGTCTCCCCGGAGGCGGACGACGGCACCGAGGAGGCCCCCACCGAGGGAATCACCGTGCGCGGCCTCCCAGCAGCCCAAGTGCAGGACCGGAAGCGCGAGTTCGAGGAGGCATCCCTACGCCTCGCCACGGAGGACGTCCTCGCTCCGCTCGTCCACACCTTCCCCCTCACCGAGGCGGCAGCCGCCCACCGCGCGCTGGAGAACCGGGAAACCGTGGGGAAGGTGGTGCTGGTGCCCTGAGACGCCGGTACCCCGGCCACAGCCAACGGTCACAGAACCATCACTTCTCTCACGTACCCTCCACACCCCAACTCACCGAGCACTACGGTCACTCCACCCGAAACAGCCTTGGGGGGGACGAGATGACCAACCCGTACACCGGCCCCATACCGCCGGCACCGAGACCGCCCGACACCCGCCCGCTCCACAAACGCGTCCTCGTATGGCTCGGCGGCTCGGCCCTGTTCCTCACGGGCCTGATCATCGGCACCGCCGAAGACACCGAGCAACAGCCCGTCACGGCCAAGCCCGCAACGACCGTCACCACCACCGCGACCCCCGCACCGGCCCCCACCGTCACCAGAACCGTCAAGGCCAAGCCGAAACCCGGCCCCACGGTCACGGTCACCGAACAGGCCCCCGCCGAGCCGGCCGACAGCGACGACGACACGGCAGCCGCGGACAACACCGACGAGGACACCACCACCGAGAACAACACCGGCTCCTGCACGCTCGTCTCGAACTCCGGCAACTGCTACTCAGCAGGCCAGTACTGCCGCAACAGCGACCACGGCGCCACAACCACCAACGAGGCCGGCAGAACGATCAAGTGCACGTACAGCTCCAACGCTTGGCGGTGGACTTATGCATGAGGGGCTCCTTCCACGGCCGTTGCCGGACGGGCTGGGTCAGGTCCACGGGATTGCTGCTGACATGCCTGCGGGCTTCCCCGATGTGCCGTCGCGAAGGAGTCGGTGACCACGCCGAGCGCCTGAGCCACCGCGGCCTGGCGCACCCAGACGCGATCAACGCACTGCCGAAAGAACCGCAAAGGTCTCGCGCCTATCCCGGTACGGGGTCTTCCGCTCGGAGAGCCGCCTGTCGGTTTCGAACCGACGGCCTTCTGTTTACAAGCTGTGGACAGCTCGGACATCCACGGTCGGAGTGATCGCACGACTGACGCCGCGAGGGGCCTGCGGGCGCCAACGGTCAGCGGAGGTGCTGTACTTCGCTGCTGTACAGCACCCGCTGGTGGCGTCCACCCGACGCGGCCTGTCACGCGGTGGGGGCAGCTCTCTCGCCCGCTGTCGTGCCCGGGCACGTAGCTCGGTGAGACGTGGGTGGAAGGGGTTGCGCCGGGCCCGATCGAGGTTCAGCGGCAGGTCCAGACGACTGATCAGATCTGCCTCAACGGTCCACGGCTCCGGATGCTCCAGCCAGCACACGCGCACGTACTCGGTCATCCACTCGCTCAGCACCGCTTCAAGCCGCCCGGCTGGCAGGTCCGGGTGCGGCGCCTCCTCGAAGTGCCACCCGTACACACCTGCCACACCAGACACCGGCCCGGACGCGCCAAGACTTCACCGGCCGCCCAGAGTTGCCCCGGCCTGCTCGAAGCATCAGCATGCACACGAGCCTCCTGAAGTCGACTTATGAGCGTCGAAGCTACCCCGCGCTCTCCCAGCGCTGTCCACACCTGAAGCCCCCACCCTGGGCACCACGGGGCAACAGGTCTTTCCGGAAGGCATGAGCTGGGTGAACCCGTGCAGGAGTGGGCGATAGCCATTCTTCAGCAGACCCACGTTGCCTCTGGAGCATCGACCGTTCTGGCATACATCTGGCGCACCAGCGTCAGATGTGCGGGCTTGCTCTACCGGCGCTTAGGGCTGACCTTCCTGCACCGGTGGATCTGGGTCAGTGCTGTGCACCCTGGATGCACTTGATGGTATGAGCTAGACTGCCCAGAATTGTCCATACTTCTGGCGCGCATGCCGGCCTGTCAGCGCGAGGGGAGAAAAGTGGTTGACCTGTTTGACTTAATCGGACAGGGCCTTACTATTTTTGCTCTGTGGCTAGACCGTAGGTTCAGCCCCATCCCGTGGCCACTAATAGTTGGTTCCCTATTTCTTCCACTCGTGGCTTTACTTCGGGTTCTCATTTGGATAATGCGCGGACGGGTCTGGCCAGTTGCCTGCAAGTATTACCACACGACTCAACGCCGGAGAGACAAGCCCTGCCGTCAAGTGGTTCCCGGAGAGTGGTCATACTGTCGCCATCACAAGAATGCCCGCCGGATGCATGACGGTCACCTGTGCGATCCGAAGGTTCCTCGCTGGAAACGAAAAAACAGCAACGGTAAGCTAATTGACCGTTCCGACATTAGAGGTGTGGGGTTTGTCAGCCTCATGTCGAACCGAGAAACTCTACTCTTCTACAAGGGAGTGGCGAAGCGCCCGGGCGACATCAAACCGAACCTTCGGGGCTTTGCAAATAAGCTTGCGCGAGACTGGGAGATTATTCGCAGCATCAGTCTACGGGCAATTTTCTCCGCCGCCCCGGGCGTAGAGGGCGTCACAAGCCGGATGCCCCGCGTTGTACTCTCAACGCGCTTTGCGTTAATATCCGTGGCTGTTGGGTTGATTCTGGTGATCGTGTCGGTGATAGTCGATGGGGATACGCGTCGATGGCTTCAGTATTCGGGAACCACCCTCTTTCTGTACGCGTGGAATCTTTTCCGGTTTGGGGCATGGAAACCCCCCAAGGAGGAGCCGGCATGGAGAAAGGCGGCGACCGTGGACACGCTTAAAGCTGTTGCGGTTCTGGTACTTGTCGCACTCTTGGGTGGAATGTTGCAGGGCGCCAATGAATCCATGAGGAAAGCCCGAATATGAATACATGCCAAGTCAGACGAAACTTACCGCGACCTCACGGATCAGGCTGTGCGCTGATCGCACGGCTCACATTAGCGAGGCGAAGAAACCCAGTCGTAGTCGTCGGCCACTTTAAGAATGGCGTATCGAACTGCATCCAGATACTCGACGGCCCCGACGGCGGCGACTCCCCGCCCCCGCACTTGGCCTCCGCCGAGCTGCTGACGGACGCCATCCGCGCCGCCTCCCGTACGGCCGCCGTCATCGGGCCGACCCTCGACGGCCGTACGCACACCTTCGTCTTCGGCCGCCAGCTCGACGTACGCACCATCCACGGCCCCGACCTCGACGGCGGCCAGGACCTCACCGACCGCGCGGTGGCCGCCTACATCGCCGAGTACGCCACCAAGGGCGCCGAGACCGCGACCGGCACCCTCGACCGCCGCGTTCGCTTCGTCGCCGAGCTGGCGACGATGAACCTCCCCGCACACGCCGAACGCCTCATCCGCACCGCCTGGGCCCTCGGCGCCCGCAAAGACCGCGCACACCTCCGCCTGCGGGCCTGGGCTCACATGCTCGGTTTCCAGGGCCATTTCTCCACCAAGACCCGCCGCTACTCCACCACCCTCGGCACCCTCCGCGCCGCCCGCGCCGAATGGCGCCGCCTCCAAGCAGCCATCGCACACGGAGAAGACACGCACCCCGACGACAACGAGTCGACGCTCGTCCTCGCCCACTGGACCTACTCCGGAACCGGCCTCACCGCCGCCGAAGCCTGACGCTCTACCTCCCTCGCCGCCGAAGGAGGCACCGACCGACGACGACGGCCCTCACGCCCAAGTGGCACACCACGGCCGAGGTCGCCGCCATGCTCGGCTTCGGCCTCTCCAAGACGAAGATGCCCGTGCTCACCGGAGAGATCCGCTCCGTCAAGGTCGGCCGCAACCGCCGCGTCCTCCCGGCCTGGGTCGACGAGTACGTGAACCACTGCGCCGAGACGGCCGAAGACCCCATGAGGTGGTCGGCATGAGCGGCAAGCGAGGCAACGGCGAAGGCTCCATCTACCCGTACCGCAACGGATTCGCCGCGTACGTCTGGGTCACCACCCCGACGGCAAACGCAAGCGCAAGTACGTCTACGGCAAGACGGGCCCCGACGTGCACGGCAAATAGCTCAAGGTCCACGCCGACGCCAAGAAGGGCCCGGTCGCCACCGGCACCGCACCGTCGCGGCCTTCCTCGACTACTGGCTGAGGGAGATCGTGAAGCCCAACCTGGCGCCCCTCACCTACGTCGCGTACGAGGGTGCGGCGCGCCTCTACATCAGGCCGCACCTCGGCTCGAAGCGGCTCGACAATCTCACCGCGCGGGACGTGCGCGAGTGGCTGACCACGTTGGCCGGCACCTGCCAGTGCCGCGCCCAAGGCAAGGACTCCAAACGCCGTCCCGAGCGTCAGCGGTGCTGTGCCCTCGGCCAGTGCTGCGAGAAGTACCCGAGCGGGCGTCTCGTCCAGATCGCCCGGGACACCCGCCGTGCGGCCCTGAGCCATGCGGTGGTCGAATAGGAGATCTCGCGCAACGCGGCCATGCCCGTACGGGTCCCCAAGCCCCGGCGCCGCAAGGTCAAAGCGTGGTCCGTCGGTGAGGCCAGCCGGTTCCTGGAGCACGCCGTCTCGTCCGTCGACCCGCTGTACGCCGCGTGGGTCCTGGCGCTCACTCTCGGCCTGCGGCGCGGGGAGATCCTGGGCCTCACGTGGGATTCCGTCGACTTCGACACCGGAGAGCTGTACATCGACCACCAGCTACAGCGTGCGGGCGGTGGGGTCCTGCACCGCGAGAGGAAGACGGAGGACTCGGAGGACTTCCTCCCCCTCCCCGACCTCTGCCTGACCGCGCTCCGGCAGCGCCGCCAGCAGCAGACGACGGACCGGGAAGGGGCTGGTGAGCTGTGGCAGGACGTGCACGGGCTGATCTTCACCACCCGCTACGGGACGCCGATCGAGCCGGACAACCTCACCCGGGCCTTCGCCGTCCGCGTCCGCCAGTCGGGCGTTCGCGCCATCCCACTCCGCAACACCCGGCACACCACCGGTTCGCTTCTGGTCGCCATGAAGGTGCACCCCAAGGTGGCGCAGCGGATCTTGCGGCACTCCAAGTTCACGATGACCTTCGACGTGTACTCAGAGGCCAGCGACGCAGAGATCCGCGACGCCCTGCAATGGCTCTCCAAGGGCTTCGGCCCACACGGCCTTGATGAGGGCACCCCGTCCGCCCAGGATGGTCCGGCATGAGTGGCTGGAGCGACTTTGCAGGCCAAACAGCCAGTTCATTACTCGGGACTCTCGTCGGCGGCTTAATCACCATAGGTGTGGCGCGTTGGCAGACCACCAGGACCGTTCGATCTCAGATAGAGCTGGCCGCTGCTCAGGAGGTTGCAGCGGCGCGGCTCGCACGGCACGAGAGAGAACGTGAACGTGCTGCGGAATCAGCCCGCCAGTTGCTCGAACGACTGGCAGACCTCTACGGCTGGCTACCGTCTCTGCCGGACGTAGGGGCAGATCAACCCGTGCTCAGCGATCACGCCCGAGAGAAGTGCATCGCAGCAATGGAATCGACCCGGCGAGGCATGCACACCGATCTCTTGATGATCGGGGACGCCGAAATCCGGGACCGGTACCGGACGCTGGTGAAGCTCGCCTATGACGCTGGCTGGCGGGGGATCGGCCGGAACAACCGCGAGCGACAGATCCGAGACGTGCGGAGCTACCTACGCTACGTACAGGCTTCCCTTGAAGCCGTCGCTGACGGAGCTCCGACCCCCGCCCCTGTCGATCCGCCCAGGTTGGACCGGAGCGGTGCCGATACATGGCGCCCTCCAGTCCTGCCGGGTCACTGGAACGACCCGGCCGACGGCAGTTAGGTCCTCCTCTCAGGGGCGGCGAACTTGAGTTGCGACCGCCGAACGGTAGTCGTCCCCGATCACCACGGTCGCTGTACTTCGCTGCTGTACGGCGCCAAAGAGCCCCGTTCCGGAAGGTCGGAACGGGGCTCTCACCTGCTGAGCCGCCTGTCGGATTCGAACCGACGGCCTTCTGTTTACAAGACAGATGCTCTAACCAACTGAGCTAAGGCGGCCGGCCGGCACGACCAGCGAGCCGGCGCCCGAGAAGTGTACCCATCGCCGTGGGGGCGGGGCACCGGCGGTCGGAGCAGGGTGGGGGCGTGCGGGGGAGTTGGGGCGGTCGGAGTGCTGACAAAAGACATACGAGCGGGATAGCGTCATCGCAGGTTTACGGGGTGGACACATCGCGTGGACCGTTCATCCCCTTTACGACGGATCGTCCGGCACGTACCTGCCGGTGAAGGAGACACCATGGCTACGGTCACCTACGACCAGGCGACCCGGGTCTACCCGGGCAGCGAGACCCCCGCCGTCGACAGGCTCGACATCGACATCGAGGACGGCGAGTTCCTCGTCCTCGTCGGGCCCTCCGGGTGCGGGAAGTCCACTTCCCTGCGGATGCTCGCGGGGCTGGAGGACGTCAACGAGGGCAGCATACGCATCGGCGAGCGGGACGTTACCCATCTGCCGCCGAAGGACCGGGACATCGCCATGGTGTTCCAGAACTACGCGCTCTATCCGCATATGACCGTCGCCGACAACATGGGCTTCGCGCTGAAGATCGCGGGTGTGCCCAAGACGGAGATCCGGCAGAAGGTCGAGGACGCGGCGAAGATCCTCGACCTCACCGAGTACCTCGGTCGGAAGCCGAAGGCCCTCTCCGGCGGTCAGCGGCAGCGCGTCGCGATGGGGCGGGCCATCGTCCGCGAGCCGCAGGTCTTCCTCATGGACGAGCCGCTCTCCAACCTCGACGCGAAGCTCCGCGTCCAGACGCGCACGCAGATCGCGGGTCTCCAGCGGAGGTTGGGGATCACCACCGTCTACGTCACCCACGACCAGGTCGAAGCGCTGACGATGGGCGACCGCGTCGCGGTGCTCAAGGACGGGCTGCTCCAGCAGGTCGACACCCCGCGTCAGATGTACGACCGTCCGGCGAACCTCTTCGTCGCCGGGTTCATCGGCTCGCCCGCGATGAACCTCGTGGAGGTGCCGATCGCCGACGGCGGGGTGAAGTTCGGGAACAGCGTGGTGCCGGTGGAGCGCGACGCGCTGAAGGCGGCGAGCGACAAGGGCGACACCACGGTGACGGTCGGCGTGCGTCCCGAGCACTTCGAGGTGGCCGGTGGCTCCGGCCTGGAGAAGGAGAGCACCGCGGGACTCGAGGTGACGGTGAACGTCGTCGAGGAACTCGGTGCCGACGGCTACGTCTACGGCACCTGCGACATCGGCGGAGAGCAGCGGGACCTCGTGGTGCGCGTCCCCGGCCGGGACGTCCCGGAGAAGGGGAGCACCCTCAACGTCGTCCCGCGGGGCGGCGAGACGCACGTCTTCTCCACCTCGACCGGTGAGCGACTGAGCGACTGAGCGACTGAGCCGAGCAGCACGCCGACCGCGGGGTGAACTCCCGCTTGTCGGCGGCGCGTTGGCCAACTGCGGCGTGCGGGGCCGTGCTTCCGGTAACGGGAGCACGGCCCCGCTGCGTCATGCCCCGCGGGGGATGCGTCAACTTCCGTACGGACAGCACCGCGAAATCCGTCGCTCGGAGGTGTGACGCATTGTCGCCAAACCGCCACCAGTAGTTACCATCACCGCGTGAACTTCGCCACAGCCCGCCGCATCGGCCGCACCCTCGCTCTCGTCCTGCCGGTCGTCCTCGTCCTCTCCGGGACGCTCGCGG
Organism: Streptomyces sulphureus DSM 40104; assembly: GCF_000381025.1. Classification (GTDB taxonomy): domain Bacteria; phylum Actinomycetota; class Actinomycetes; order Streptomycetales; family Streptomycetaceae; genus Streptomyces; species Streptomyces sulphureus. The sequence continues at coordinate 33,335 of NZ_KB905826.1, read as the reverse complement.
TCACCCGCGTCCCGTGGGCGAACGACGCCGCCGAGTCCCAGGTACTCACCGCGTCGGCGAAGCACGCCGACGCGGACGCCAAGCCCGGGAGCGCCGAACGCGCGCCCCAGCGCGCCCTCTTGGACCGCCTCACCCGCGAACTCCACCGCAAGGACCCGGGGTCCGCGCTCACCAGCCTCCAGAAGGAGATCAGCCGCAAGCCCTCGCTGAGCGAGCACTGCACCTCCCTCGCCAAGGCGCTGGGACGCGCCGCCGTGCAGAAGTACGGGCAGCAGGGAGCGCAGTCCTTCTCCCGCCCGGTCTGCGACACCTCGTTCGCCACCGGCGTCGCCGACGTCGGCTGACGCAGCCGGAGTTCGCCGAGCCGGCACCGCGACGCGCAGCCGTCGGGGGGCGGCTGCGCATAAGCTCCCCGTATGACGACGGAGCAGCCCACCCAAGCCGTGGTCCTGGCCGGCGGCCAGGGCTCGCGGCTGCGTCCCTACACGGACGACCGCCCCAAGCCGATGGTCGAGATCCCCGGCACGGGGACGCCGATCATCGGTCACCAGTTGACGTGGCTGGCCTCGGAGGGCGTCACCGACGCGGTCGTCTCCTGCGGGCACCTCGCCGACGTCCTGGAGTCCTGGCTCGAGGCCGAGGAACTCCCCTTGCGCGTCAGCACGGTTGTGGAACCCGAGCCGCTGGGCCGGGGCGGCGGGCTGAGGTTCGCCGCCGCGTCGCTGCCGCGCCCCGAGGAGCCCTGGTACGCCGCGAACGGCGACATCTGGACGCGGTTCTCGCTCCGCGACATGGCCGCCTTCCACACGGAGCGCGGCGCCCTCGCCACACTCGCCCTCGCACGCCCCCGCATCCCCTGGGGCGCCGTCGAGACCGACGAGTTCGGCCACGTCCTCGACTTCATCGAGGCGCCCCCGTCCCCCTACCTCATCAACGCGGGCGTCTACGTCTTCTCCGACGCCTTCACGCCCCTCCTCCCCGAGCGCGGCGACCACGAACGGACGACGTTCCCCCGCCTGGCACGCGAACGCCGCCTCGCCGGGTTCCCCCTGCCCCAGGGGTCCTACTGGCGCGCGATCGACACCGCCAAGGACCTCACCGAGGCGGCGAGGGAACTCGGTCACGGCTGATCCGGGCGCCGGCGCCGTCAATCGCCGTCGTACGAAGGGCGCTTGGCAACCGAATCCGCGCCCGCCGGGCGAGACGGCGGGCGCGGGGAATCAGCGTCCCAGCAGGCCGCCCAGAGCCCCACGGCCGCCACCCGAGTCGTCGCCCTCCGGCGAACTGCCGCCGCTCTGCGGCGAGTCGGGCTCGGGCTCGCTGTGCTGCGCCCCGCCGCCGCCTGCCGAGGCGGAGGAGTCCGGGGCCGTGCCGGGGCCGGTCGTCTGACCGCCGGCCGAGGGCTGGGGCGGGGGCTGCTGCTGCGGCGGAGCCGACTGCTGCGGCACCGACTCTGACTCCTGACCCTGCTCGCGGGCCGTCTCCGGGTTTGTCGTCCGGTCCTCCTCGCGCTCCTGCTCGGCCGCCGAGTCGTCCGGCTCCTGCTGGCGTGCGCCTCCCGGGGCGCCGACCGTGCCGCCCTCCGGGCCCTGCGTCGAAGCGTCGCCGCGCTCGTCGGCGCCCGGTCGCTGCGGCAGCGGGGAGCCGGGGAGCTGGTTGGTGGGCGCCTCGCCGTCGTCGGGGACGGTGGCGACCTGGGTGGAGCGGACGGCGCCGCCGAGCATCGAGCCGGCGAGCAGCGAGAGCCCCACGACGACGGTGGCGATCACCGCCCCCCGCCGCAGCACCCGGCGCCGCAGGTCGCGCACGGGGACGCGGGGGCCGAGCCGGCGCCATGCCTCACCGCTCAGCCGCGAGTCCAGCGAGTAGACCGGCGCCCCCGCGATCACGAGAGGGCTCCACGCCGCGAGGTAGAGCAGATCGGGGGCGTCGTAGGCGGGGACGGTGCGCCAACTCACCGTCAGCAGGAGGGCGGCGGAGAGCAGCGCGCCGAGGACGGCCGCTGCACGCTGCCAGAGCCCGAGGACGGTGAGGACGCCGACGATCACCTGGAGGAAGGCGACGGTCAGCCCGGAGCCGACGGGGTGCGCGAGCGCGAAGTCCCGGAGCGGTTCGGCGACCGCCCAGGGCTCGAGGGAACGCAGCCACGTCACCATGGAGCCGCGTTCGCCGCCGTCGAAGTAGACCGGGTCGCAGAGCTTGCCCATGCCCGCGTAGAGCGAGATGAGGCCGAGGAAGATGCGGAGCGGAAGCAGGACGACGCCGAGGTTCATCCGGCGGCCTGGGTAGTACGCCTGTCGCTGGGCACGGCGCTCGTCGGCCTGCTCGTCGCCGCGGACGTCGGTGACGGTCTCCAACTGGCCCGTGTCGAAGGGGTCTTCCTCGTCGAAGGCGCCGCGCGCCTGGCGCACGCCGGTGAGCAGTGCGGACTCGGCGGAGGGGACGCTCTCGGGGCCCTCGGGCGCACCGGGGCCGCGCGGGGAGCCGATCGTCGGTGTGGGGCCCGTCCCGCGGTTGACCCGGGGCAGCACCCGTGTCTGCGGGCCGGGTACGGGCGTGAGGGCCGGTTGTGCCGCGGTCGGCGCCGCGCCTCCCGACGGTACGGCGCGGAGCAGCTCCGTCGGGAGGCCTGCGCCCGGCGCCGTCTTACCGCTCCACACGACGGGCGCGCGCCGGCGCCCGGAGTCGGCGCCGACCGCACCGCCCACCGCTTCGGGGGAGACCGTCGGAAGCGGCGCCGTGTCGGCGAATGAGGTGCTGCGGGGAGCGGACTCGCCGCCCAACTGCACCCGGAAGCTGACGTGGTTGACGATCACTTCGGCCGGGTCGGAGGCGACTCTCACTGAGCTGAGCACCGACTCGTCGTCGAGAAAGCCGCCCCGACCCCCCGACCCGCCGGCTGACGAACTGCGTGCGCGAGGAGACGCCGGACCCCCCTGCGCGGGACCCGGGGGCGTGGGGGTGCGGCGAGTTCTGGTGTCCACACTCATCTAACCGAGTGATGGACGCTTAGGACACTGCTTTGACCGCTCCGATGTGTCCGAGACCCGTCAAGGCCCTCAACTCCCGGCATACGGGCGGCAGTAGAGCCTCCGGACTCAGGCCCGGCGCCTCGACGCCTCGTAGAGAACGACGCCCGTCGCCACACCGGCGTTGAGCGACTCCGCGCCCCCCGGCATCGGAATCCGCACCGTGATGTCGCACGCCTCGCCGACAAGCCGCGAGAGCCCCTTGCCCTCGCTGCCCACCACGACCGCCACGGGCCCGTCGAGCGCGCGGAGTTCGTCGAGCCCGACCTCGCCCTCGGCCGCGAGCCCGACGACGGTGAGGCCGGCCTTCTTGTACGCCTCCAGCGCCCGCGTCAGGTTGGTCGCCTTGGCGACGGGCGTACGCGCTGCGGTCCCCGCCGAGCTCTTCCACGCGCCGGCCGTCATCCCGGCCGCCCGCCGCTGGGGCACGACGACACCGTGCCCGCCGAAGGCGGAGACCGAGCGGACGACCGCGCCGAGGTTCCGCGGATCGGTGACGCCGTCGAGGGCGACGATCAGCGGCTCCTCGCCCGCGTCGAAGGCCGCGGCCGTCAGATCGTCCGGATGCGCGTACTCGTACGGCGGGATCTGGAGGACCACGCCCTGGTGATTGAGGCCGTTGGTCATCCGGTCGAGCTCGGCGCGGGGGGCCTCGACGAGGCGGATCTCCGCGTGCTCGCCGGCGAGCTGCACGCTCTCCCGCACCCGGTCGTCGTTGTCGATGAACTGCTGGACGTAGAGCGCGTTGGCGGGCACGCCCTCGCGCAGCGCCTCGGCGACGCTGTTCCGCCCGACGACGAGCTCCGCCGTGCTGCCCGGCGCACCCTTGCGCGGCGAGCGGGACTGTTCGCGGCGCGCCTTCGCCTGCGCGGCCCGCTGCTTGGCGTGGCCCTTGCGCATCTCGGCGGGCGGGGTCGGCCCCTTGCCCTGGAGGCCGCGGCGGCGCTGGCCGCCGCTGCCGACCTGGGCGCCCTTCTTGTTCGACGTACGCCGGTTGGGGCGCTGGCTGTTACCGGCCATCAGGGCACTGTCTCCTGTCGTGGGTCTTGCTCGGTGCGGGGAGCCGCCCGGCGCGGCCGGGTCACTCGAGCTCCCAGCGCGGTCCCGAGGGGGTGTCCTCGATCAGCAGCCCGGCCTGCTTGAGGTCGTCGCGGAGGGCGTCGGCCGTCGCGTAGTCCTTGCGGGCACGGGCGGCCTGGCGCTGCTCCAGCACGAGCCGGACGAGGGAGTCGACCACCGAGTGCAGCTCCTCGCCGCGGCCCGTTTCGCCGGCGGACGCCCACTGTGCGTCGAGCGGGTCGAGACCGAGGACGCCAAGCATCGCACGGACGTCCGCGAGCGCGGCGGCGGCGGTCGCCTCGTCGCCATCGGCGAGGGCCGCGTTGCCCTGCCGGACGGTGGTGTGGAGGACGGCGAGCGCCTGCGGCACCGCGAAGTCGTCGTCCATCGCCTCGGCGAACTGCTCGGGCACCTCGGCGGCCGGCGCCGAGGTGCCGACCGTGTCCGCGGCCCGCTGGAGGAAGCCCTCGATGCGTCCGAAGGCCGCCTCGGCCTCGCGGAGCGCCTCCTCGCTGTACTCGATCGTGGAGCGGTAGTGCACCGTGCCGAGGTAGTAGCGGAGGACGATCGGACGCCAGCGCTTCACCATCTCGCTGACTAGGACGGAGTTCCCGAGCGACTTGCTCATCTTCTCGCCGCTCATCGTCACCCAGGCGTTGTGCACCCAGTAGCTCGCGAACTCGTCGCCGTAGCAGTGGGATTGGGCGAGCTCGTTCTCGTGGTGGGGGAAGACGAGGTCGATGCCGCCGCCGTGGATGTCGAAGGCGGAGCCGAGGTACTTGTGCGCCATCGCCGAGCACTCGAGGTGCCAGCCCGGGCGCCCGGGCCCCCAGGGCGTCTCCCAGCTCGGCTCGCCCGGCTTCGCCGCCTTCCAGAGCGCGAAGTCGCGCGGGTCGCGCTTGCCCGTCTCGCCCTCGCCCTCGGGCTGGAGGAGGTTGTCGAGGTCCTGGTTGGAGAGGGAGAGGTACTGCGGGTAGGAGCGGACGTCGAAGTAGACGTTGCCGTCCGCGGGGTAGGCGTGGCCCTCGTCGATCAGGCGCTGCATCATCGTGATCATCTCGGGGATGTGCCCGGTCGCGCGCGGCTCGTAGGTCGGCGGGAGGCAGCCGAGGGCCTCGTAAGCCTCGCTGAACGCGCGCTCGTTGGCGTAGCCGATCTCCCACCATGGGCGGCCCTGGGCGGCCGCCTTGACGATGATCTTGTCGTCGATGTCGGTGACGTTGCGGATGAACGTCACGTCGTAGCCGCGGTGGGCGAACCACCGGCGCATGATGTCGAAGTCGAGGCCGGAGCGGACGTGGCCGATGTGCGGCGGTGCCTGGACGGTGGCGCCGCAGAGGTAGATCGAGACACAACCCGGCACGAGGGGGTTGAAGTCACGGATCTGCCGGGCGCTGGTGTCGTACAGGCGAAGAGTCACGCATCAAGGGTAGCGGCCTGCCGAAGGGGCGTGCCGGGGTCGGGGTACGGGGCGGGCGACCGCCGCGGGGCGAGCCTCGGCGGCCCCCGCGTACGTCACATCCGGCCGACGACCTTGCGCGGAGTGATGCGCACCACCAGGCGCTCGGCCTCGCCGGCAGAGGAGGGGTTGAACTCCGCGTACGGCCTGCCGACGTACTTCTGCGCGAGCTCGTCGATGAGCTGCTGCCCGCCCTCGGTGGTGAGGGTCGCCTTGCCGCGGATCTCCGCGTAGAGGTAGGGGTCCTCGGCGGGCTGCACGACGACGCTCACCCTCGGATCGCGCTGGAGGTTGAGGGCCTTGCGGCGGTCAGCGGTGGTGGAGACGAGCAGGTCGTCTCCGTCGCGCTGGACCCACACCGGCGAGAGCTGCGGGCTTCCGTCGGGCTGCACGGTGGCGACGACGACGAAGACCTTGCCGTCGAGTGTCTTCTTCAGGGCGTCGGAGAGCTGAGCGGTCACGGTTGCGCCTTCCTGCTGCGGTCGGGGCGGGCTGCGACCACCGTACGGAGCGCCCGCACGTGAACCAACCGCCGCCGCGCCGACGCGAGTTCCGGTTACGTCAGCGCCGCACGCGGACCGCTGCGCCCGCCGCAGCGCCGAGGAGCGGCAGCACGGCGAGTACGGCCCAGGCCGCCCCGTACGGCAGCGGTCCGCCGAGCAGCGCACCCGTGGCCGAGCTGCCCGCGAGGACGAGCAGCCCCGAGACCGACGAGAGCACGCCCATCCCCAACCCGAGACGGTGCTCGGGCACCAGCTCCGTGACGAGCGAACGCGCGGCCGGCACCACGAGCATCTGCCCGAGCGTGAGCAGCATGACGTACGCGGCCGCGGGCAGCAGCCCGGGCGCACCCGTCAGCCCGAGCGGCGCCGCGGCGGCCACGCACCCGAACCCGCAGGCCACGAGGCCGAGCCCGGCGAGCAGCGCGGTGCGCTGGCCCAGGCGCGCGCCCGCGGCCCTGGTGACGGGGAGTTGGGCGGTGACGACGAGCAGCGAGGAGAGCGCGAAGAGCCAGCCGAGCGCGGACTGGCTCCCTGTGGCCCGCACGACCTCCTGGGGCAGCGCCAGATAGAACTGGTTGTAGCCGAGCAGGTAGCTGCCGTAAGCGAGGCAGAGGAGCAGGAACCTGCCGTTGCCCAGCAACTCCTGCCATGCGCCCGCCGGTTCCCCGCCGCGCGGAGGACGTACGGGCCTGCCGCCCGGGAGCAGCCGCCAGTGCCCCGCGAGGACGGCGACGAAGACGGCGACGCCGGCCCAGCAGGCGGTCCGGAAGTCCGCAAGGAGCAGCAGCGAGCCGAGCAGCGGGCCGAGGAAGGCGCCGGCCTGCCCCGCGGCGGAGAAGACGGCGAGCGTCCCGGCGCGCGGTCGCCCCGTCGCCTCCTCGTGGCGCACGGCCTGGCGCGCCGTCTCCGACTCGACGGCCGGCGAGAAGAGCGCGGCCGCAAAGCCGACCACGACGACGGCACCGACGACCCCCGCCGTCGACCCCGCGTACCCCAGCCACACGAAACCGGCGATCCGCAGCACGCACCCGGCGAGGACGACGGGCCGCGGCCCGAACCTGTCGGTGAGCGCGCCCCCGACCACGAAGAGCCCCTGCTGGCTGAAGGTGCGCAGCCCCAGCACGAGTCCGACGAGCCAGCCGGCCATGCCGAGCCCGCCGTCCCCGAGGTGCGCGGCGAGGTAGGGGAGGACGGCGTAGAAGCCGACGTTGAAGGCGAGTTGGGTCCCGGCGAGGAGTTTGAGCAGCGGCGGCAGCTCGTGCATCTGGCGGAGCGAGCGGCCGCGGTTCCGCAGCCCGTCGACCGGGGTGGCGGCCGTCTTCTGCCGCTCGTGCGAGCGCCGCGTTCCGCCCTCGTCCGGAGTGTTCATGCGGACGCCTCCCGCCGTACGCGCTCGCCCGTGCCCAACGCGCCCAGGAGCACGGCGAGTACGCCCACGGCAACGAGCCCTCCCGCCGGCGCGAGCACCGCCCAGGGGGCGCGTTCGGCGTACGGCAGGTTCTCGGAGAGCATCCGGCCCCACTCGGGCGCGGGCGGCTCGGCGCCGAGGCCGAGGAAGCCCAGGGAGGCGAGCGCGAGAGCGAGCGCTGGGATGCGCAGCAGCGCGTTGCGTGCGACCGGTGGGAGGACGCCGGGGAGCACGTGACGGCGCAGGATGTGCCCCCGGCTCGCGCCGAGCGCGACGGCACTCTCCAGATGCGCGGCGGCGCGCTCCTCCTCGTGGAGCGCCGCCGTGTGCGCCGCGAGCGGCGCCCAGCTCACCAGCGCGACGGCGGCCGCCGCGCCCCACGCGCCGGGCCCGAAGACACCGGCGACCACGAGCCCGGCGAGCACCGGCGGCAGCGCGTTGACCACCTCGCGCAGCCCCTCCGTCCACCGCCCCGCGAGCCCCACGAGCACCCCGGCGACGAGCACCACGCCGGCGACCCCCACCGCGGTGAGGCAGGTGCGTGCGGCACCGTGCCCCAGCCGAGCGAGGACGTCACGGCCGAGCGAGTCGGTGCCGAGCGGATGCGCGGCGTCGGGAGCCACGAGCCGTGCAGCCGTGTCCACTTGGAGCGGATCGCGCAGCAACCCCGCGACGATCAACGCGAGCAGCAGCGCCCCCAGGCACACGGCGCCGAGGACCCGTGCGCCGCCGACGGCCGCCCGCGGGCGCCGCAGCCCGGGAAGCGCACCCGCCTCGAGCGCGGGTCCGAGCAGCGCGCGCCGGCCCGCGCCGACCGCGGCGCCCGCCCCGAACCCGACGAGCAGCAGCAGAAGCACGCACGCCTGGAGCACGGGAAGGTCCTGCGCCAGCGCCGCCTCCCGTGCCAGACCGCCAAGGCCCGGCACGGCGAAGAGCGTCTCGACGGCGACGGCACCGCCCGTCAGCCCGACGGCGACGAACCCGAACTGCGGCAGCAGCGGCGGCAGTACGCGCCGGAGCGCATGCCGCGCGATCCGCGCGGGCGGCAGCCCGGCGGCCGCGTTGGCACGCGCCCACGGCTCGGCGAAGGCGGCGGGGAGCGCGTCGTCGAGGAGGCGTCCGAGGACCGCGCCGGCGGGCACCCCCATGGCGAGCGCCGGCAGCACCGCCTCGTGCGCCCCGCCCCACCCCAGGGCGGGGAACCACCCCAACTGCACGGCGAAGACGGTCGCGAGCACCGACGCCAGGAGGAACTCGGGGAGCGCGGCGAGCACCGCGCCACCCGCACCCGCCCGCGCGCTGCGCGGTGTGCGTCCGAGCGCCCCCTGCCGCAGGGTCCGGACGCCGAGCAGCGCGGCGAGCACGACCGCGACAAGCAGCGCGGCCCCCATCAACGTCAACGAGACACCCAGCGCAGCGAAGGCATCGGAACCGACCGGCTGCCCAGAGACCCAGGAGCTTCCCAGGTCGCCGCGGAGGAGACCGCCCAGCCACCGTCCGAGGACGGCGAGCGGCCCGTCGTCGAGCCCGGTCTCGGCGCGGACCGCGGCGAGGGCCTCGGGGGTCGGTTCACGCTCGACGTACCGCGCGTGCAGGATCGCGCGCGCCGGGTCGGTCCTGGCGAGCCACGGCAACAGGCCGACGACGGCGAGGACTACAACGCCGGCGAGCACCCGACCACCCCAGCGCGCGGCCGCGCTCCACCGCACACCCACCGTCAGCGGCGGCGGGTCTCGGCCGTGACGAGGGCGCGCTCCGTCGGATCGAGCGCGACGCCCCGCACGTCCTCGGCGACACCCTGGACGAACCGCTCGTGGACGAGCGGCACAAAGGCGTCGGTACCGAGCACCCGCGCCTCGGCCCGCATCGTGCTGCGGTGCCGCTCCTCCTCGTCGGCGGTGCCGGCGGCCTCGGAGATCGCCGCGTCGACCTTCGAGTCGCAGAGCTGCGCGATGTTGAAGGAGCCCTTGCAGGTGAAGTCGGACTGGAGGTAGGAGACCGGATCGCCCGTGTCCAGCAGGGTGTTGCGCGGCAGGATGAAGGCGTCGAAGCCGCCGGCGAGCGCGTCGGACTCGACCTGCGCGTAGTCGCGCACCACCTGCTTGACCGTGAACCCGGCGCGCTTCAACTGCTGTTGGACGGCGGAGGCGATCTCGGGCAGCTCCGCCCGGTTGGTGTACGTGGCGAGGGTGATCGTCTTGGAGTTGCGCACCTCGGCGGCGTCCGCGGGCTGCGCACGTCCCTCCGGCGCGTCGCGCAGCTTGTCCGCCCAGCGCACGCCGGGGCCCAACAGCCCGACGCCCGGGTCGGCGTGGCCCTCGTAGATGTCTTTGGCCAGGTCGCCGCCGTCGACGGCCTCGCGCACCGCGGCACGCATCGCGGGATCGGCGAGGGCACCCTTCTCGGTGTTGAGGTAGATGCCGTTGGTACGGGCCGTCGGCACCTCGCGGGCCTGCTTCCGACTGAGCGAGGAGACCTGCGAGACGGGAACGGCCTCGGCTATGTCCGTCTCGCCGGACCGCAGTGCATTGGCCCGCGCCGTCCCCGCGGCGACGAACTCCACGTCCACACCGGGGGACTTGGCGCGCCCGTCCCAGTACTCGTCGTTCCGCTCCAAAGTCGCGGCGGCGGTGCCCTGGAGTTCGGTGAGCGTGAACGGTCCCGTGGCATGGCCGACGGGATCGACCTTGCCCTTCTTGCCGTACGCGGCGCCCGAGAAGACCGCGAGCGACGGGTTGGCGAGCCGCTGCGGCAGCAGCGCGTCGGGGCGGCTGCTGGTGATCCGCACCGTCCGCTCGTCCGCCGCGCTCGCCTGCCACTCCCCCGCGTCGCTGAGCACACGCGGCTGCGGCTTCGCCTGCTGTGCGTGCTCGAGGGTGCGTACGACGTCCTCGGCGCGAAGCTCGCCGCCGTCCTGGAAGCTCGCCTTCCGCAGGGTGAACGTCCACGTCTCGGCCGAGTCGGAGGAGCGCCACGAGGTGGCGAGGGCCGGCTTGGCGGCGCCGTTCTCGTCGAGGCGGGTGAGGCCCTCGGTCACGGAGAGCCTGCTGAGGAGCACCGCGTCGTCCCCGTAGGGGCTCATCGCCTGCGTCGGCGGGAACGCCATGGTCACTCGGAGCCGATCGGCGTCGTCGCCCTGCGAACCACCGCATGCGGCGAGCGCCGCTGGGGCGAGGAGAGCTGCGGTCGCCGCAAGAGCGACGGAGCGAAGGCGGCGCGGCACGCGCGGCCTTGGACCGGAAGGTATCGAGGACATGACGGAGACCCTAACTGAAAACAATTCTCAACTAGCAGCCACCGGCCGGCCGCTCCCCGCGGCGCCGACCTGCACCAACGCCGGTACGGGCAGCGCGAAATGAACGATCCCCTGACCGCCTCCCGACAACTCCCGCTCGTCGCAGACCTCTTCGGCGAGCGACCGCCAAAAGGGCTCCGCGCCCGTCACCGCGGGATCGGTGTGGAGGTAGATCGTCTCGTACCCGCCCGCCTCGGCGACGAACTCGCTGAGCGCACGGACCATCGCACGCGCGATGCCCTGCCGCCGGCACTCCGGGCGCACATAGATCCGGCAGAGCTGCGCCGTGCTCCCCGACGGGAACCTGCGCGCCACCCACTCGGGATTCGGCGGAGCCTGCGGCCCCTGGTCCCGCACCGCTCCCGTGGCGACGATCGCGCCCGAGGCCGACTCGGCGACGAGCAGCGTCCGCCGCTCGGGCGCGAGGTAGACGCCCTCGAGGTCGATGATGTCCCGGTGCCAGCGCGGCACGTACCCCGACCGCAGATCGCGGTAGACGGTGTCGAGCATGACGCTGCGGGCGGCGTCTACATCGGCGGGGGCGGCAGTGCGCAGTACGAAGGACACCCCCAAAGGCTAACTGCAACCGATGTGCAGCAGACAACCACGTGCCGAAGAGGTGCCCTGGCACACACGCCCAGGTCGCACTAGCCCGAGACGATGGGCACCACCAAAGCCGTTGCGAGCGCGGCGAGGCCCTCGCCCCGCCCGGTCAGCCCCAGCCCGTCGCTCGTCGTCCCCGAAACGGAGACCGGCGCACCGGCCGCCTCCGAGAGCACCCGCTGCGCCTCCGCACGCCGCTTACCCACCTTCGGACGCACCCCGACGACCTGGACGGCGATGTTGCCGATCTCGTACCCCCGCGCCCGCACGAGCCGCGCGGCCTCCGCGAGCAGCTCCGCCCCCGCGGCGCCCGCCCACTCCGGACGCGAGGTGCCGAAGTGCGCACCAAGATCGCCGAGCCCGGCCGCGGAGAAGAGCGCGTCGCAGGCGGCGTGCGCGGCAACGTCGCCGTCCGAGTGCCCCGCGAGCCCGTGGCTCTCGCCCTCCCACAGCAGCCCGGCGCACCACAGCGGCCGGCCCTCCTCGAAGGCGTGGACGTCAGTGCCGATCCCGGTGAGCGGCAGCGCGGGACCCGCCGCCGAGTGCGTCGGTCCCGTGGGGTCAGTAGGAGTCACGTGCCATCCTCCGTGCCAGTACCGCGTCGGCGAGGACGAGGTCGAGCGGCCTCGTCACTTTGAACGCCTCCTCGTGCCCCGGCACGACGACCACCTCGACGCCGGTGCGCTCCACCATCCCCGCGTCGTCCGTCGCACCTTCGCCTTCGCGGGCCACCCGGTTGTGGGCGTCGACGAGCACCTCGCGGGCGAAGCCCTGCGGGGTCTGCACAGCACGCAGCCGCGCCCGCTCGGGCGTCCCCGTGACCGGTTCGGGCCCGCCGTCGCCACGGGGCTCGACCTCCTTGACGGTGTCGGTGAGCCGCAGCGCCGGCACGACGGCGGCAGCGCCGCCGCGGACCGCCTCGGCGACCGAGTCCACCGTCTCGGCCGGCACCAGCGGCCGGGCCGCGTCGTGCACCAGGACGGTGTCGACGTCGTCGGGGAGCGCGTCGAGCCCGAGACGGACCGAGTCCTGCCGGGTCTCGCCACCCCCGACCACGAAGACGTCGGAGAGGCTGTGCGCATCGAGAAGATGACGGACCTCTGTCGTACCGTCGGGCGGCGCGACGACGAGGACGAGCGAGACGGCCCTCGCCCGCGCAACGGCCCGAACGGCGTGGACGAGCATGGGCGTTCCGCTCAGCGGGCGCAGCGCCTTGGGTGCGCCGGGACCGAGTCGGACACCGCGTCCGGCGGCCGGGATCACGGCGGCGGTGCGGCGCCCCTCGGGAACGGTCTGGGCAGGTTCCGTGGACATCGGTTGAGCCTTCAGGTTTGTTTACTCAGCGGGGATGGGTATGGCCTCAGCGTGCCGGGCGCGAAGCCCCGATCGGCCCCCTTCCGTGATCGCCGGTCGAGACAGTGCCCGGGCCCGGCACGCTTTCACCGATCGAGTCGATCGATCGAAGGGGCGGGTGCTCTTCTCAGCGGCCTGTCCGAGGCGTCCTCGCCTCCAGAGCGCTTCCCTCGGTGCGTAGCCAACTCCCCAACGCGACGGGACAGTTGCGACGCGTAGTCGTGAGTGGGCGCAGACCGACAGATCGAGCAGGCGGAGGCATGCCCTCCAAGCCCGCGCACGGACGAGCGCCGTGGTATCGACTGCCGCCGGACACGGCGAACACTCCCGCCGCTCAGGCCGACCCCAACCGCCTTGCGGAGCACCAGGCTTGGACCACGGGACGGCGAAGCAGCGGGGACACGAGACCCCGGGGCGTTCCGATCGGTACACCGGATACCCCGGGGCTATACCTCGCGGGTCGACTCGCGCACGATCTCCGCGGGTCGTCCGCCGCCTCACGTCGACGGAGCGGGGCGGCTGGTCAGGAAGCGAGCACCTCGTCGAGGAGCGCTTCGGCCTTGTCCTCGTTGGTGTTCTCCGCCAGCGCGAGCTCGCTGACGAGGATCTGTCGGGCCTTTGCGAGCATGCGCTTCTCACCTGCGGAGAGCCCGCGCTCGCGCTCACGGCGCCACAGGTCGCGGACGACCTCGGCAACCTTGATCACATCGCCGGAGGCGAGCTTCTCGAGGTTCGCCTTGTACCGCCTCGACCAGTTGGTGGGCTCTTCTGCGTACGGAGCTCTCAGCACCTCGAAGACCTTGTCCAGGCCATCGGTGCCGACCACGTCCCGCACGCCGACGAACTCGGCATTGTCCGCGGGCACACGCACCGTCAGGTCACCCTGCGCTACCTTCAGAACCAAGTAGGTCTTGTCCACGCCTTTGATCTGGCGAGTTTCGATGGCCTCGATCAGCGCGGCCCCGTGATGGGGATAGACCACGGTGTCGCCAACCTTGAACGTCATGTGTCAGGTACCCCTTCCGTGGCTATCTAGAGTAACACGACGACGGTGCGTTCTGAATGGCGTTTTCGCAGGTCAGGGCATATCTCGGGGCTTGACAACGGGGCCACTGACGTGCTGCGGGAGTCGCCCCTGGCGGGGTATTCGCAGGTCGGAAGGGTCGCGGAAGCGGAACGAAACCTGGGCGTCACGTGTGATGAAGACCGCGAAGCCGCAACTTTCTGTCCGTTTTGCCCGCCTGCTGGTTGGCGTCCTTCCGGTCCGTGTCGACGCTTTTCCAGGAATTGATCAGAGACTGTCCGGGACTCTGCAAGACACTCGCGAGAGCAAGGTGATCAATTATTCGTGCGGGCTTTCTTTACGGAGAATCGCCCATACGGATGTCTGCCCGCGGCCCGCCCTCCCGACAGTTCACAGCTGCACAGACGTGCCCATGTGCGGACCCCGCCTCCGAGCAGGAAAGAGACCCGCCGGCGGCCCACGCGCCCTGCACCGCCCGCGGGCCGGAGGGTCGGCTGCGGAGCCTTCCGCACGGGTCGGTAATCTTCGGGCAGCAGCACGCTCTCGCCCGGCCCCGGGGCGCTGCGTTGCCGGCACACGGGGTGGGAGCGGAGTCTCAACCGTCCGCGGACGACGCGTCACCCACGAGGGGACCGCTCGACCGCCCGAGCTCGCCAAGGAGTTGCCGCCGCCGTGAGCAGCAGCCTTCGACGCGGCACCCTCGCCGCAAGCGCCCTCGCGCTCTCCGTCTCCGTACTGACCGCCTGTGGCGCGGGGAACGACGCGCAGACGCTTCAGGTCAACCCGGACAACCCGGCCGCGACCGAGGGCCCCGTCAGGATTCAGAACGTCCATGTCGTGACGGGCGGCGAGGGGTCGGACCAGGCCGTCGTGAACGCCCGCATCTTCAACGGGAGCAAGAGCGACCAGACCCTCGAGGGCATCTCGATGCCGGGCTCGGGCAGCAGCATCCAGCTCGAGCCGGGGAAGGGCGGCAAGCTCGTCGTGCCGTCGGGCGGGTCGCTCGCCATCGGTGGCGAGGACAACGCCTCGGCGCTGATCGACGACGCTCCGGGCGCCGGTATCCGTAACGGCGACAACCAGACGCTCTCCTTCGAGCTCAGCTCCACCGGAGCGGTGAAGGTGGATGCCAGCGTCGTGCCGGCGAAGCACCAGTACGCGACGTCCGGTCCGAGCACCTCGCCGTCGCAACAGCCGAGCGGCTCAGCCTCGCCCGGCACGCAGGGCAACGGTGCGGGAGAGGCGGGGCAGCAGGACGAGGGAGCCGCGACCGGGGAGGAAACCGGTTCAGGTGCCGGTCAGCAGCAGAACGAGGGTGCGCAGCACGGCGGTTGAGCCTCCGCTGCTCGCCGGGCGTCGGGCCCGCATCTGTTCGGCGGGCCCGACGCGTGGGAACCGGGTCGGTCAGGGCTCGAACTTGTAGCCGAGGCCGCGGACCGTCACCAGGTGCCGCGGGGCGCCCGGGTCCGGCTCGATCTTGGCGCGGAGGCGTTTGACGTGGACGTCGAGCGTCTTGGTGTCGCCGACGTAGTCCGCGCCCCAGACCCGGTCGATGAGCTGCATGCGTGTGAGGACACGGCCTGCGTTGCGGAGGAGCATCTCCAGGAGGTCGAACTCCTTGAGCGGCAGGTCGACCTTTCCGCCCGAGACGGTGACGACGTGCCGCTCGACATCCATGCGGACGGGCCCCGCCTCCAGCGCGCTGGGCAGCGCCTCCTCCGGCTCGCCCCGGCGACGGAGCACCGCACGGACGCGGGCGACCAGCTCCCGCGAGGAGAACGGTTTCGTGACGTAGTCGTCGGCTCCTATCTCCAGGCCGACGACCTTGTCGATCTCGCTGTCCTTCGCCGTCACCATGATGACCGGCACCTGGGAGCGGCCCCGTAGCTGACGGCAGACCTCGGTGCCGGGGAGGCCGGGGAGCATGAGGTCGAGCAGGACGAGGTCGGCGCCGTTGCGTTCGAACTCGTCGAGCCCTTCGGGGCCGGTGGCCGCGACGGCCACCTCGAATCCCTCCTTGCGGAGCATGTAGGACAGTGCGTCGCTGAACGATTCCTCGTCCTCGACGACAAGCACTCGGGTCACGGGAGGACCTCCGGGGCAGAGACTTTTTCGTCTGCGTGCAGGTGGTTGGACGCGCGCTCCGGGTGCGACGCGCCGGCGGGACGGGGCGTTCGGCCCGTACCCGATGAGAGGCCCGTCGCGCGTGGTCCGTGTCGGGGCGCATCGGGCGGCGGGCGATGGTTCGTTGTGCTGTGGGCAGCGGGGCGGTCCTCCGGCGGCTCCTCGGCGTCGGGTCGTTCCTCGGCGTCGGGCTCTTCCTCGTCCGCGTACTCGTCGGCCGCGGAGGGGGCGCGGAGCTCGCCCGCGAGGCCGGTGCTGCCGAGGCGCTCGACCTCGGCTCGCTCGCGTTCCCTTGCGCGCCCCGCTTCGGGGAGGCGGAGGGTGAAGGTGGACCCCTCGCCCTCGACGCTCCAGACGGTCACCTCGCCGCCGTGCGAGGCCGCGACGTGCTTGACGATGGCGAGGCCGAGGCCCGTACCCCCGGTGGCACGGGAGCGCGCGGGGTCGACGCGGTAGAACCGTTCGAAGATGCGGTCCCTGTCCTTTTCGGAGATGCCGATGCCCTGGTCGGTGACGGCGAGCTCGATCATCTCGCCGCCGGGCGCCGCGATCCTGCGGCCGGCGATCCCGACCCGCGTACGGGCCGGGCTGTAGTTGACGGCGTTCTCGACGAGGTTGCCCAATGCCGTGGCGAGTTGGCTGCGGTTGCCCCAGACGTACAGCTTTTCCGCCCCTCCGGCGGCGAGGGTGATCTGCTTGCTCGCGGCGCTCTGGCGGCAGCGCTCGATCGCCTCCTCGACGAGCACGTCGACGCGGACCGGCTCGGAATCCTCCAGCGGGTCGTCGTTCTGGACGCGGGAGAGGTCGATCAGCTCCTGCACGAGATTGGTGAGACGGGTCGACTCCGACTGCATCCGGCCGGCGAACCGCTCGACCGCCTCCGGGTCGTCGGCGGCGTCGAGCACCGCCTCGGAGAGGAGGGAGAGGGCGCCCACCGGGGTCTTGAGCTCGTGGCTGACGTTGGCGACGAAGTCGCGGCGGACGGCCTCGATCCGACGGGCGTCGGTGAGGTCCTCGACGAGGAGGAGGACCAGGCGTGAGCCGAGCGGTGCGACGCGGGCCGAGACGGCGAGCGACTCGCCTCTGCCTCGACGGGGGAGGTCGAGTTCGACCTGGCGTATCTCGCCGTCCCTGCGGGTGTCACGCGCCATCCCGAGCATCGGCTCGACGGCGAGCTTGCCGCCCCTGACGAGGCCGAGGGCATAGGCGGCCGAACTGGCTTTGACGACCGAATCGCTCTCGTCGAGGACGACAGCGGACGAGCGCAGGACGGACAGGACGGTGTCCACGCCGGGCGGGAGCACCGCGCCTGTCTGCAGCGAGGTGCGGGTGGGCCTGTTCTGCTCCCGCTCGCTCCAGCGGAAGGCGAGCACGGCTATCGCGCCGGTGCAGACACCCGCGATCGCCGCGGCCGCGGCGACCGCCGCATTCACGTCCATGTCTCCAGGTTAGGCGCCGTCGACGGGGTGCCCCATCCGCCTGTGGACAACCTCGGAGAGACGTAGCCCAGAGTTCACCTTCGCGTCGGGGCCGGTTCACCGGCGGGGGCTGCTCTGGTCTCGTTGGGGGACCAACGTGGGAGCGTAGGCCCTTTGAACCCGGCTCTCTGCGGCACCGGGTCGCACGCGGGTGCTCACCGAGGGAAGCCCACGGAAGGCGAGGAAGAAGGCAATGCGGGACGCGTACCACGAGGAGCTGGACTCGATCGGCGACGGCCTCGTCGACATGGCACGACTCGTCGGCTCCGCCATGGGGCGTGCCACCACGGCGATGCTCGACAGCGACCTGAATCTCGCGGAGAGCGTGATCGCCGCCGACGAGAAGGTCGACGATCTCCAGCGGGACCTGGAGTCGCGCGCGATACAGCTACTTGCGCGCCAACAGCCCGTCGCTACGGACCTCCGGATCGTGGTGACCTCACTGCGGATGAGTGCCGACCTGGAGCGGGCCGGCGACCTCGCGGAGCACGTCGCCAAGGTGACGCGGCTGCGCTTCCCCGAGTCCCCCGTCCCCGTCGATCTTCAGGCGACGCTGTTGGAGATGGGGCAGCTCGCACAGCGGCTGATGGCGAAGGCCGCGGAGGTGATCGTCACCAAGGACATCGACCAGGCGCTGCAGCTCGAGCAGGACGACGACGCCATGGACCTGCTCCACCGGACGCTCTTCCAGCACCTCATGGACGACCGCTGGAAGCACGGCATCGAGACGGCCGTGGACGTCACACTCCTCGGGCGCTACTACGAGCGGTTCGCCGACCACGCCGTTTCCGTGGCGAGGCGGGTCGTCTACCTCGTGACGGGCGAGCACGCCGACGAGTTGGACGCCGCGGGAGCGCACGGGGACGGGACCGCGCCGGTCGAAGGCGCGTGAGAGCTCCGCTCACGGACGCCCGCACGAACCGACGGCGCGCGGATTCCGTGGAACGCGCTGCATACGGGACCGAGTTGAGGGGCCGAGTGGGGCCGGAGGGCGGTTGCGGGAGCGTGCTCCTGCGCGCCCCTTGATGCGCCCGCGGGGGTGGGGCGTCGAATGGAGTAGGTCTGCGCGGTACGGCGCTCGCCATCGTGTGCTGCGGCGGCGTGGTCGTCGTTGCGGCGTCCTCGCGTCACCCGGCGCACCGCACAGCCGGAACGCGCCGTAGCTGACGCAGGGTTCACCAGCGAGAACTCCAGGAGGCAGCCATGTCCGAGTCCGCTACGACAACCGGGGCACCGGAGCAGATACCGTCCGCGCCCCAGCCGGGCGGGGAGCATTCGGCGCTGCCGCTGCTGGGGGCGTGCGGATGCGGCTCAGGGTGCGGCTGCGGCTGCCAGTCGGGTGGGCCCTGCCAGTGCGGGGGGTACTGCTAGGGCACGCGCCTTCAGAGCGGCGCAGTTGCGTCGAAGTGCTTGCTTCTGGGGTCTTGCGCGGAGGGCGGGGGCGGTTGCTGTCGGTTTTCGGGCCGGCGGCGGCCTGCTCCGCGCCGCCGTGGGCGGCCTTCCCCGCCGCGGGGCGCGGCGGGGAAGAAGGCGACTACTTCTTGCCCTGGTTGGCGACGGCCTTCGCAGCCGCGTCGGCAGCCTCGGGGTCGAGATAGGTTCCGCCTCGCTTGACGGGCTGGAAGTGCTCGTCGAGCTCGTAGAAGAGCGGGATGCCGGTGGGGATGTTGAGGCCGGAGATCTCGTCGTCCGGGATGCGGTCGAGGTGCTTCACGAGTGCGCGGAGCGAGTTCCCGTGGGCTGCGACGAGGACGGTGCGGCCCGTGAGAAGGTCCGGGAGGATTCCGTCGTACCAGTACGGCAGCATGCGGTCGACGACCTGCTTGAGGGCCTCTGTGCGCGGCAGCAGCTCGGTGGGGATGTCGCCGTAGCGAGGGTCGTCGCTCTGCGAGAACTCCGAACCGTCCTCGATCACGGGCGGAGGCGTGTCGTAGGAACGACGCCAGAGCATGAACTGCTCCTCGCCGTACTCCTCGCGGATCGCCGCCTTGTCCTTGCCCTGCAGGGCGCCGTAGTGACGCTCGTTGAGACGCCAGGAGCGGTGCACCGGAACCCAGTGGCGGTCCGCCGTTTCGAGGGAGAGCTGGGCGGTCCGGATGGCGCGCTTGAGCAGCGAGGTGTGCACGACGTCGGGGAGCAGGCCGGACTCACGCAGCAGCTCGCCGCCGCGGACCGCCTCCTTCTCACCCTGCGCCGTGAGGTTGACGTCCACCCAGCCGGTGAACAGGTTCTTGGCGTTCCAGTCGCTCTCGCCGTGGCGGAGCAGGATCAGCTTGTACGGTGCGTCGGCCATGGCTCCGAGCCTACTGCGTGCCCCGTGGGGCGAGACCGCTGCCGTACCCGGTCGCGGTGGCGGTCAGTGGGGGTCTCCGGGCAATCACAAGATCGGCGAGGAGCAGCGCGGCGCTGACGGTTCGAGGAGACGTGCGGCGCCCCGCTTCTCCGTGCGGGGGCTGCGTGTTCTCCAGCGGCATGAGCCGGCCCTCAAGCATCTGCGGCCCCAATTGCCTTGCACCGTCAATCCGTTGGAGCCGGCACGGGGGTCGGCCGTAGCGTGCCGAGCGGCTCGTAACGGCTGACAGCCGATTCCGCTGATTACGCCCGGCCCCGACCCGGGGGCTGCGGGCCGCACCCTGCCCCTGCTCTCCCACGGAGGACGTGTGTTCCCGATCGCTGTGACACGTGCGGTCTCCGAAAGCGTCGGCGGGCTGCCGCGCCAGTTCTGGTGGCTTTGGACGAGCACGCTGGTCAACCGACTCGGAGCGTTCGTTTCGACTTTCCTCGCCCTCTATCTGACGGTCGAACGCGGCTACTCCGCCTCCTACGCGGGTCTCGTCGGCGCTCTCTACGGCTTCGGCGGCGTCGTCGCCTCGCTGGTGGCCGGGGTGCTCACAGACCGGCTCGGTCGACGGCCGACGATGCTCGTCGCACAGCTCGCGACGGCCGCCTCGGTGGCGGCACTCGCGTTCGTCGAACACCCCGTCGCCATCGCCTTGGTGGCCGGCATGGTGGGTATGGCGACCAACGGTTCGAGGCCGGCGGTTCAAGCGATGATGGCCGACGTGGTGGCACCGGGCGACCGCATCAGAGCCTTCGCTCTGAACTACTGGGCCATCAACCTCGGTTTCGCGCTCTCCTCCGCCGGCGCCGGCTTCATCGCGCAGTACAGCTACCAGTTGCTCTTCTTCACGGAAGCCGCGTTGGTCCTCGGTTGCGCACTCGTCGTCTGGGTGAAGCTGCCGGAGTCCCGCCCCGAGCGGATGCAGGGGACAGGCGGCGCCGGCACGGGCCCGGAACAGGACGGTGCGCCGACCGTGTCGATGCGCGGCGTCCTGCGGGACGGGCGCTTCATGGCCGTCGTGGGACTCAACCTGCTGCTCGCCACGCTCCTGCAGCAGGCGTTCGTCGCCCTTCCCGTCGCGATGGGCCAACAGGGCTTCGACAGCAGCGACTTCGGATCTGTGATCGCCCTCAACGGTGTACTGATCGTGGCCCTCCAGATCCCCGTCACCCGGCTCATCGAGCACCGCGACCCTGCGCGGTTGCTCGTCGTCTCGGCGTTGCTGCTGGGGTACGGGTTCGGGCTCGGCGCCTTCGCCGGGTCCGTCGCCTTCTACGCGCTCACAGTGGTCGTCTGGACGCTCGGTGAAATCGTCAACTCGCCGACGCAGATGGGGCTGGTGGTCGCGCTCTCTCCGACCCATGGACGCGGGCGTTACCAGGGGATGTTCAGCCTCTCCTGGTCGGTTGCCGCGCTGGGCACACCGCTCCTGAGCGGCCTGGTGATCGACACCGCCGGAGCCCGGACGCTCTGGGGCATCAGTGCACTGATCGGCACGCTCGCGGCGGTCGGTTACGCACTGCTTCTTCGCAAGGTGCCCGGTCAGTCGCGCGAGGGAGCGCCCGGCGGGCCGACCGCATCGCCCGCTCGACCGGAGAGCCGTCAGCCAAGCACTCCCCCAGCGGCCGCCGTGAGCGTGCGGACTGACCGAACAGAGCGTTGAAGTCCTGCTCGGCTTCCGGCCGTTGGCGAAGCAGCGTTTGAGCCTGTGCAGGCAGTGGAGCAGCACCAGACCGTCCCCCGTTCCGTGCACGCAGCCGACCGACGCGGCTGCGGGGTGGCCGGACGGCCGCCCGCGAAAAAGCCTGCGCGTCCTCGCCGAGAACCACGTCCGATTTCAGCCAGAAATCAGCAAGCAGGCAGCGAATTCCGGTTGATTCCCCGACGCGCCGTCGAAGGCTCACGGGGCGTACCGGCCCTGCGCTGCTCGTGCTCGCTCCGGATGCGTCGGGTATGTGCCGCTTCCCCTCAGCTCTCCACCGCCTCGACCGAGGAGATGTGGCCGGAACAGGACCGGCTTCCGCGCAACGGAGTCGCAGCATGGTCGGGCAGCGCGCTCTGCGATCTCGCCGGCTCACCTGGAGGTTCACGTGCACGGAAACGGCATGCCGCGGTCCCGCGGCCGGAGGGGCTGTATCGCGCCAGACAACTCCGTGGCCCACCGCACTCCAAGTGGTCCGCCCGTCGCCTCCGACGAGGGAGTCGCGTCCGGGAGGGACTCGTTCGCACAGGGGTGGCGGAGGCGAGGGCGGGGCGCCCATGGGGCCGGCTCTGCTTCAGCCGGCCTCTGGCCGCTCGTCGTCGGTTTCGCCGAACATGTGCGAGAACGCCTCCAGGTTGCGCGTCGACTCACCGCGCGAAGTGCGCCAGCGGTACTCGCGCCGGATAGCGCTGCCAAAACCCATCTCCAGCAGGGAGTTGAACGAGCCGTCGGCTTCCTCGAGGACCGCGCCGAGGAGTCGGTCGACCTCGTCCGGGGTCACCGCGGCGAGCGGCAGTCGCGCGACGAGGTAGACGTCCCCGAGCCTGTCGAGCGCGTAACCGACACCGTAGAGGCGGGTGTTGCGCTCCAGCATCCAGCGGTGGACGGCTGCGGCGTTCTCGTCGGGACGACGGACCACGAAGGCGTTGACCGACAACGAGTGCCGCCCGACGGAGAGCGCGCAGGTCGTCGACAGCTTCCGAGTACCGGGGAGAGTGACGACGTATGTGCCGGGCCTGGGGTGCTCCCACTCCACTTCCGCCTCGGCGAGCGCCGCCTCGATCACCGCGCAGGCGCTCTCCTGCGTCGGCGTCGCGGTGGTACCCGTCGAAGTACCTGCACGTCGGCGCTGCTCGGGTCCGCTGTCGGGATCGGTTCCACTCGGTGTTTCGCGTCGGTCGGTCATCGCCGTCTCACCTCGCCACCCGGCGCGGGACATCCGCCACCGCGCCCACGTCGTCTCGTTCGGGTGTGCGTCGCTGCGCGGCGCACACCTCACCTGAGCCGGGAGCGTAGGCGACGCTGTCTGTCCTGCAGTGCGGCGGTGTACACCTCGGCGGTCGCGCCGGCGGCCGCGTCCCACCCGAACCCGGCTGCGTGCCGTGCCGCCGCCGCCCCCATGGCGTCGACGAGCCCCGGTTGCTCGACGAAACGGCGCAGCGCGCTCGCGTACTGGGCCGGTTCGTGGCCGTCGATCAGGAAGCCGCTCGCTCCGTCCCGCACCACGACGGGAAGGCCGCCGACCGCGGCGGCCACGACAGGTGTGCCGCAGGCCTGCGCCTCGGCCGCCACCAACCCGAAGGACTCGCTGTGCGAAGGCATCACCAGTACCGAAGCTGCCCGGTACCAGTCCGCGAGGCGCTCCTGGCCGACCGGCGGGCAAAAGCGCACCAGGTCGGCCACGCCGAGTCGAGCGGCCAACTTCTGCAGCCGCTCGGGACGAGTCAGCCCACTGCCGCTGGGCCCGCCGACGATCGGCACGACGAGCTGCCGCCGCAGGTGCGGAGCTTCCGACACGAGGAGTGCGACAGCGTGGAGAAGCACGTCGGGCGCCTTCAACGGCTGTATCCGGCCGGCGAAGAGCGGGATCAGAGCATCTGCCGGGAGGCCGAGGCGGGCGCGAGCGGCGGCGCGACCGTCCGCCGGGCGGAAGGTGTCCAGGTTGACACCGGGGTGGACCGTCGCGGTCCGGGCAGGGTCGGCGGCGTAATGGTGCGCGAGATCGGCCGCCTCCTCCTCGGTGTTGGCGATGAGGCGGTCCGCCGCGGCGACTATCTGCGTCTCTCCGATTACGCGGGAGGCCGGCTCCGGGGTGTCGTCCTCGGCGAGTGCCGCGTTCTTCACCTTGGCCATCGTGTGCATCGCGTGGACGAGCGGGACGCCCCAGCGCTGGGAGGCGAGCCAACCCACGTGACCGGAGAGCCAGTAGTGGGAGTGGACGAGGTCGTAATAGCCGGAGCTGTGGTCGGCCCACACCTGCATGACTCCGTGGGTGAATGCGCAGAGCTGTGCGGGGAGCTCCTCCTTGGAGAGACCCTCGTAAGGGCCGGCGTCTATGTGGCGTACGAGCACGCCGGGCGCGAGCTCGACGCTCGGTGGAAGCGCACCGTTGGTGGCCCTGGTGAAGATCTCGACCTCCACGCCCTGGGCGGCGAGTTGGCGGGCGAGCTCCACGATGTAGACGTTCATGCCGCCGGCGTCGCCGGTGCCCGGCTGGTGGAGCGGCGAGGTGTGGACGCTGAACATGGCGATCCGACGAGGGCGCCGGGAACCCGGAAGCCGCAGCCTGGGTTGCTGGCCGCGACTTCTGTTGCGGCCGGCAGTCGCCGCCAGCCGGGACACGTACTGGCTCACGATGCGGTTGCCTCCTTGCGGTCTCCACTTCCGCCTGAGAAGACGACCTGCTGCCGCCCCTCGCGGTACAACAGCGGAACCAGCGCCTCCCATTTCCGGGCCCGGCCTCTTTTGCCCAATCGTGACATGACGTCGTCGCCCCGACTCGCGGCCGTACGCTCGGCCCATGACTTCGCGCAGCCGCCCCGTGGGCTCCGTCACCCGCGGTACCACCAATCCCAATCGGCTGCGCAGAATGGACCGCTGGATCGCCGTCAGCCTCGCTTCGGCCTTCCGCAGGTCCGGGCCGCCGCCCATCGCCGTCGATCTCGGGTACGGAGCTGCGCCCTGGACGGCCGTCGAACTCCTTGGACGGCTCCGCGCTGTCCGTCGCGACGTGCAGGTCTACGGCGTGGAGATCGATCCGGGGCGTGTGACCGACGCCCTGCCCTTCGCGCGGGAGGGACTCGGTTTTCACCTCGGGGGATTCGAGGTACCGCTGCCCGTGCCGGAGGGACGACGGCCCTTGCTGATCCGGGCCGCCAACGTGCTGCGGCAGTACGACGAGGAGGAGGTCGCGGCCGTCTGGGCGCGGTTGTGCGGAAGGCTGGCGCCGGATGGTCTGCTCGTGGAAGGGACCTGCGACGAGATCGGGCGACGGCACGTGTGGGTGGCGCTCGGACGGGAGGGCCCCCGTACCGTCACCTTCGCGACGCGGCTCGGCTCGCTGGGCGCGCCTTCGGACCTCGCCGAGCGGCTGCCCAAGGCGCTCATCCACCGGAACCTGCCGGGCGAGCCTGTCCACCGGTTCCTCCGGGACTTCGACCGGGCCTGGAACGTGGCTGCTCCCTACGGTGCGTTGAGCGTCCGGCAGCGGTGGATGCGGGCTGTCGAGGCGCTCGCCGAGCAGTGGCCGGTCGTGGACGGGCCTGGGCGTTGGCGGCAGGGAGAGGTGACCGTGCGCTGGAGTGCGTTGGCCCCGGCAGGCTGAGCAGCAGTCTCTCGGTGGAGGGCGCGTGCAAGGGGGAGCCTTTGACGGTTCCCGAGAGTAGTGCGCGAGCGCGAGGCGGGCGGTGGCGTCACTGGCTCAGGAGAGCGGGCGTGCTCCGATGGATTCGGGCAGGCGGGAAGCCGAAGCGTGCAGCGCACGGTGCTGTTCCGGGCAGGACCCCGCCCCGCACTCATTGGCTGCGCAGACTTCGAGCCTCAGTGCGGGCCGTGACAGAGCCGGGCCACACCTGGGCAGCGACGCCCCTGGGCAACGCGTGGTGCGGTGCCCAGGGCCGCTCCGGAGCCTCCGAGCAACCCGGTGCCGAGGGACCGGCGTCGGAAGCCGCCCTTCGACGCCGGTGCGCCGGAGAGCCCGACTCAGGCGGGCTCGGCGGGTGTGGCGGCTCGTCCCCGCAGAGAGAAGAGGAGTTCGTCGACGAGTTCGCGGTCCTGCTCATGGGTGAGTTGGGCGCGGGCCTCGGCAGGCGGGAGCCAGACGAGACGGTCGACCTCCTCGTTGGGGACGAAGATGCCGCCCGAGGCTTCGGCCGCCCAGTAGTAGACCTCCTTGGGGCGGGGGCCGACGCGGTAGCGCTGCGTCGTGAGCGGGGCGTCGGGTTCGCAGGTGAAGCCCGTCTCCTCAAGGACCTCCCGGAGTGCGGCCCGGAGCGGATCGTCCTGCTCCTCGTCCTCGAGATGCCCCTTGGGGAACGACCAGTCGTCGTACCTGGGGCGGTGGACCAGGGCCAACTCGATCGCCGCGGGATCGAGTCGGGGAGGGACGGCGTCCGTCCTCTGCTCCGGGACGCCCTCCTGGAGTGCGGCGGCTCCCCCGGCGGGCTCCGCACGCGCGATCTCCTCGCCTCCCGTCGGATGCCGCCACAGCACACAACCTGCTGCTCGGATGGTCTCCACTGCCACGCCGTTCCTCTCCTCGAACGGGTGCCGGCTGACCGGACAGCCGACACCGCGGGGGATTCAGACGCACCCGTCGTCCTCGTCCCACGTATGGTCTCCGCTCGCGCCGGAGGCGCCCTGCGAGGCTCCGGTCAACCCGCCCGGTGCGGCGCACAGTCGTGCGAACGCCCGTCGCGCTGCGGTGGCTTCGTGCCGCTGGTCGGCGTGGAGCACGCCCAGCGCGTACGCCGTCGCCGGGGCGATCCGCGGAGTCTCCGCGGCCTCCGCCGCGCAGGCCGCGGCCTCGGACGCCTCGTGGTGACGGTCGAGGACGCGGGAGGCGTCGCGGAGCAGGTCGTCTCCGGGCCCGGTGGGTGGCGCCTCGCGAGCAGCGCCCGCACGGGCGGGCTCTGCGAGCACTTCACGAGCGTACCTGTGCGCGCGCAGCAGCAACCTCGCCCTCTCCCAAGCGGCGTCCTGCTCGGCCCCGCCGACGAGACTGCCTGCCGAGCTCCGCTGCGCGCCCGCTTCGGGGAAAGCGAGGCTTGCGAGCGAGACGCAGAGCCGGCGGCGCACGTCCTCGACGGCCGGCGAAGTGGAGAGAGCGCTCGCGGGCAGGTGTGCGCCGGGCGCGGAGTCCGGCGGCGGTTCGGAGGCGAGGACGGCCACCGCGTCGGCGACCGCGTGGAAACGCGCAGAGCCGGCGGCCCGCAGCGCTGTCGAGTGTGCCTTCGTCCTGGCCAGGGTGAGGCGACGCTCCAGCAACGCGCCTGCACGTGCCGCCCCGGCCGCGAGCGCGCCGGCGCCCCTGGCACGGGGTTCTCCGTCGGTGAGCCGGTGGAGTGCGGCGAGGAGGCGGTCGAGGCGGGCGCCGAGGACGTACTCGTACGAGAGCGTGGTGGCGAGCCAGCCGAGGTCGGCCCGGAGGTGGTCGGCCCACTCGGCGCCGAGGAGCGGTCGATGGGCATCGAGCGCGACGTCGAGGCGGCGAGCCGCGGCGGCGATCCGGTGGGCGGCTTCGGACACCGGATCGGCCCGGTCGGTGAGGCTCGTGGGCGGTTCGCCGACGGGTGCGGTGTGTTCAGCGGCAGGCACTCGCTGAGGCGGTGGGTCGCCTCGTCGTTCGGCGCCCGCTGCCGGAGGTTCGGGGCGGAGGGGCCTGTGGCTTCGGCGGTCGGACGGTGGTGGGCCGGAGGTGCCGCTGTGCTGACGCGGTCGGAACGCGGACTGCTCTGCACGGGCCCGGAGTTCGGGCCCGGTGCTCTCCTCGCTCGCGCTCGGTCGGTACGCCGCAGCCTCGGACCCGACTTCTCCAGCGTCCTCCGCTGCCCGAGGCCCGGACTCCGCGCCATCCGAATCGCAGCCGTCCGCGGCGGCACGCAAGTCCGGTTCGGCGACCCCTTCTCCACGCACGGCTCGTCGGTCCACGACGTGGGCGGTCCGCCCCGGCAGCCGCACGCCGGGCGGCGGGTTGGGCCCGTCGCTCCCCTCGCCCTGCTGCGGGGGTGCGCCGGAAGGCAGACGCCCTGTCCCGGAGCGTTCAGCGGGCTTTCCGGACTGCTCCGGACGGCGGGACGTCGTGCGGTGCGCCGGGATGCGCGCCGGGCGTGTGGTGCGGCTGCCCGGTTCGCGTCCCGATGTCGCGGAGGTGGACTCGGCGTACTGCCTCAGTCCTCGCAGGAGTTCGGCCGCATGCCTGTTGAGGTAGGCGCCGACGACCTCTGCTGCCGTAGCGGGCCCCGTGCGAGAGGAGTCGCCGCGAGGAGGGCGGACGTCGGGTCCGGCACGCATGCCGCTGGTGTTCGTGCTCCCGCTGCCCACACCGGCCCCCTCACCGCACCACCGTTTTTGTCCACCCGTCGCACGCCTTCGCAGCTTTCCGGCGACGGAACGCCTCTCGGCCGACAGACACGGGCGCAAGCCGGCACAGGCTTCCTCGATCTCCGCTCAGCGCCCTCGTACGGGAGGAGCACGCACTCAGCACTCACCGCCGGGTCCCCGTCCCGCAAGCTCGGGACGGTCCAGCGTGGACGCCTGTCGAGCCAACTCCCCACCGTTCGCCCCCCGTTCACTTCGGTCCGTAACGTCCTTGCCTCAGGCCCCCGCGAGGCGCCGCTTCCGTCGGCGCTCGATCAGCGCCTCCTGCACGTTGGGAAGCGGCTGTCCCTGGTCGTCGTGCGCGTGTCTGATCCAGTCGCCCTCGGGGCCGAGGTGCCAAGAGGCCATGGCGTCGGAGAGGCCGTCGTCCAGGAGGCGGTTGAGCGCGGCGCGGTGCGCCGGATCGGTCACGCGCACGAGAGCCTCGATCCGGCGGTCGAGGTTTCGGTGCATCATGTCCGCGCTGCCGAGCCAGACTTCGCTCTCTCCGCCATTGACGAACGAGAAGACCCGCGAGTGTTCGAGGAATCGGCCGAGGACACTGCGTACCCGGATGTTCTCGCTGAGCCCTGGCACCCCGGGCCGCAGAGCGCATATGCCCCGTACCCACACGTCGACGGGCACTCCGGCCCGCGACGCCCGGTACAGAGCGTCCACGACGGTCTCGTCGACGATCGAGTTGACCTTGATGCGGACTCCGGCGGGGCGGCCCTCGGTCTGGTGCGCGATCTCGCGGTGGATACGGGAGACCAGCCCATCGCGCAGCGAGCGGGGAGCGACGAGCAGTCTCCGATAGGTCTCACGGCGCGAGTAGCCGGAGAGGCGGTTGAAGAGGTCCGAGAGGTCGGCCCCGACCTGCTGGTCCGCCGTGAGGAGCCCGAGGTCCTCGTAGAGCCGCGCCGTCTTCGGGTGGTAATTGCCGGTGCCGACGTGCGCGTACCGGCGCAGGGTCTCGCCTTCCTGCCGCACCACGAGCGAGAGCTTGCAGTGCGTCTTCAGCCCGACGAGCCCGTAGACGACGTGGCAACCCGACTCCTCCAGCTTCCGGGCCCACTTGATGTTCGCCTGCTCGTCGAAGCGCGCCTTCAGCTCGACGAGGACGAGCACCTGCTTGCCCGACTCGGCTGCGTCTATGAGCGCGTCGACGATCGGGGAGTCGCCCGAGGTCCGGTACAGAGTCTGCTTGATGGCGAGCACGTCGGGGTCGGCTGCCGCCTGCTCCAGGAACGCCTGCACGGAGGTGGAGAAGGAGTCGTACGGGTGGTGGAGGAGGACGTCGTGCTGCCGCAGGGCCGCGAAGATGTCGGGCGCCGAAGACGACTCCACCTCGGCGAGGTCCCGGTGCGTTCCCGCCACGAACTTCGGGTACTTCAGCTCCGGGCGGTCGAGTGCGGAGACGATACCGCTGAGTCCGGAGAGGTCGAGCGGGCCCGGCAGCGGATGCACCTCGGCATCGCTTATCTTCAACTCCCGTACGAGCAGGTCGAGTACGTACGGGTCGATCGACTCCTCGACCTCGAGGCGGACGGGTGGCCCGAACCGTCTGCGCATCAACTCCTTCTCCAGGGCCTGGAGGAGGTTCTCCGCGTCGTCCTCCTCCACTTCGAGGTCCTCGTTGCGCGTGACACGGAACATGTGGTGCCCGAGGACCTCCATTCCGGGGAAGAGCTCCTCCAAGTGCGCGGCGATGACGTCCTCCAGCGGGACGTACCGCTGGGGCGACGCCTCCAGGAAGCGCGGCAGCAGTGGCGGCACCTTGACGCGTGCGAAGTGGTCGTGGTCGCTGACGGGGTTGCGCACCACGACGGCGAGGTTGAGGGAGAGTCCCGAGATGTAGGGAAAGGGATGCGCCGGGTCCACGGCGAGCGGGGTCAGAACGGGATAGACCTGCTGCCGGAAGAGCGTGAAGAGGCGGTCCTGCTCCTTTTCCGTGAGCTCCGTCCAGCGTATGAAGTGCAGGCCCTCGTCGGCGAGCGCGGGCGCGACGTCCTGCTGGTAGCAGGCGGCGTGGCGCGCCATCAACGTGCGGGTGCGCGTCCAGATCTGGTCGAGGACCTCGCGCGGCTGGAGCCCGGACGCGCTGCGCGTGGCGACGCCGGTCGCGATGCGCCGCTTGAGCCCGGCGACGCGGACCATGAAGAACTCGTCGAGGTTGGTGGCGAAGATGGCGAGAAAGTTGGCGCGCTCCAGGAGCGGCGTCCCGGCGGACTCGGCGAGTTCGAGGACGCGTTCGTTGAAGGCGAGCCAGCTCCGCTCCCGGTCGAGGAAGCGCCCGGGTGGGAGGTCCCGACCTTCGGCCTCCGGCTCCTCGCCCTCGGCGTAGAGGCCGGCGTCGGAGTCGATCTCCGGGTCGAGCGGCGGGCGTTCCATCGCCGACCCCTGGAGTGGCATGCGGTGCGCGGGGCGCTGGGCCGCGAGCGATCCGACGGAGGGTTGCGGTGTGCGGGAGGCTGGCTCGCTCATCTCTCCATTGTTCCGCCGAACCGCACTGCCGGGCACCGGGTACAGGGCACGGCCGACGGCTGCGCGGCGGGCGGCTTCGGTCGGGCGTCGGCGCATGCCGCGAGCATCGCAAGCACGGGTGAACCACCGGTTAAGCCGACGTGGCCGGTCGCCGAGCGCAGCGCTGACGGCCGGTGCCCGCACGCTCGCCGCGTACGGGCACCCGCGAACATGCCTGTGCTGACAGGCGGTTCAGTTCTCGGTGCGGTACATCAGGTCCGTCTCGTACGTGCGGAACCCGAGGCGCTCGTAGACGGCGACGGCCGGCCCGTTGTCCGCGTCGACATAGAGCATCGCGGTGGGCAGCCGCCGGTCCCGCTCCAGGTGGCGCAGGCCGACGGCGGTGAGTGCACGGCCGAGGCCACCTCCCTGCTGGTTCGGCCCGACGCCGAGGACGTAGACCTCGCCGAGCCCCTCCTGCGGGTGCACCTTGGTCCAGTGGAACCCGACGAGTTCGCCCTCGCGTTCGGCGAGGAAGAAGCCCGCCGGGTCGAACCAGGGCTCGCCCTTGCGCTCGTCGAGGTCCCGCTGGGTGAGGCTGCCCTGCTCCGGGTGGTCGGCGAAGGCTGTGGCGTTGAGGGCGAGCCACGCCGCGTCGTCGGCTCCGGGCTCGAAGGCGCGGATGGTGACCCCTTCGGGGATCGCGGGCTCGGGCAGATCGCTCGTGCCCTCCGGAGCGAGCGGTCGCCGCAGTTGGCGGAGTTCGCGGAAGAGCTTGAGCCCGACCGACTGGGCGAGGTGCCTCGCCGCGGGGTGGCCTCCGTGCGCCCAGATGCGCAAGCGCTGCCCCGAGGTGTCGAGGAGCGCCCGGGTCAGCTTCCGCCCGTACCCGCGCCCGCGGAATGCGGGGCCCACGACGAGCTCGGCGACGGGCGCTTCCACCGGGTCGGTGCCGTCGAGTTGGGCATAGCCGGCGAGCCTGCCGCCCTCCCGCACGAGCAGGTGTCGGACCCCTTGGCGTCCGCCGCGCAAGCGGAGCCTTCCCTGTTCGGAGACGGCTGCCTGCCCGTCCTTCCGCGCCGCCTCGTCGACCAGCGCCAGTACCTCGTCTACGTCCTCGTCGGAGATCTCGTCCACAACCACCACGTCGCTCATGGACCCGACGATACGACCCGGCACCTGCCAGTCGGGAGCCTGCGCCGGGGCGTGCCCTCCGCGGCAGCCGGGGGCCGGACCCCGCGGAGGGCAACGTCGCTGTTCAGGAGTTCAGTTGACGGTGTAGGGGGTGCGGTCGCGCGCCTCCCTGAGCGCCGAGGCCCACCACTCGAGCTGCACGAGGAGGGAGGCCGCTGCGGCCGAGGTACCGGCGCGGTCCCGCGGGAGGCCGTGCTCGTCGAAGCGGCTCCACGCGTCGACGAAGCTGAGCGTCTCGCGCACCGTCACCGCATGGAGTTCGGCGAAGACCGACCTCAGGTGCTCGGCCGCGCGCTGCCCGCCGGCCATTCCGCCGTAGCTGACGAGGCCGACGGGCTTGGCGTACCACTCGTCCCCGAACCAGTCGATCGTGTTCTTCAGCGCTCCGGGGAAGCTGTGGTTGTACTCCGGGGTGACGACGACGAAGGCGTCCGCCGCGGCGAGCCGGGCCGAGAGTGCCCCACGTACGCGGTCGGCCGCCGGTGTGAGTTCTCCGGCGTAGGTGGGAGTGCTGACGAGCGGCGCGAACTCCGCCTCGGCGAGGTCGACGGTGTCGACCTCGAAGCCCGCGTGTTCGACGGCCTCCTTGAGAAACCAGTCGGCGACGGTCGGCCCGAACCGTCCTTCCCGCACACTGCCGACGATCACGACGAGCCGGAGGGGACGCGGCGCGGCAAGGGTGGAGGCGGAAGGGGCCGGGGCGGTGGGGACGGGCATGGATCTCTCCTGACCTCAGAGGGTGTGTCCAAACGGACGCGTATCGAGCGCCCGTTGAGGAGAGTCTTCAACTTGAACTGAAATTGAAGTCAAGGATGGTCGGGGGAGTCAGGAAGAGGCGAGTCGCTCCTCCAGCGCGCCCAAAAGAGCGAGCACGCCCGCCGGTCCGCCCGTGGTCTGCACGTCCGCCCTCTCGGCGAGTGCGGGGACGGTGTCGCCCGTGCCGTCGGAACCGCTGCAGACCTTCACCCCCGGTACCCCGGCGTCGCGGAGCCGCTCGACCGCGGCGAACGCCTCCAGGTCCCCGAGGTCGTCGCCGGCGTAGAGGAGCGCGGACGCGTCCTTCTCCTCGACGAAGGCGGTGAGCGCCGTCCCCTTGTGGACGCCGGGTGGACGCAGCTCGATCACCTGACGCCCGGGCTCGGTCACCAACCGGTGCCGCGTGGCGAGCTGCTGGAGCGGCGTGGTGAGCGCGTCGAACGTTTCCTGAGGCCGCTCGGTGTTGCGCGTGTGCACCGCCAGCGCCCCGCCCTTGTCCTCGATCGCCGTGCCGCTCGGCGCACCCAGTTCCACGAGGAGTGCGGGGAGTTCGGCGCGGACGGCGGCGACGCCGGGCGGGGGCTCGGGGATCTCCAGGTCGCCGGTGCGCCCCTCCCACCGTTCGGCACCGTAGGCACCGAGGACCGTGAGGTTCGGCGGCGGGTTGTCGCGGAGGCCGCCCAGGCGTACGGCCTCGGCCGCCGGCCGTCCGGTGACGATCACGATCGCGAGCAGTGCCGGGGCGATCCGGGACAGTACGGGAAGGGCTTCCGGATGGGCGTACGCCCGGGCCGGGTCGGAGACGATCGGCGCCAGCGTGCCGTCGAAGTCGAGTGCGACGACGGCGCGTTCGGGCTGCGCGAGGAAAGCGTCGAGTCCCTCCTGCCCGGCCGACGTGGCAGGAACAGCGAGTGGATGGCTGGCCATGACCGCGAGCCTACCGCCGCACCCCCGGAGCCCGGACGTCCACGCCGCCGAGCCCCGAGCCCCGAGCCCCGAGCCCCGAGCCCCGAGCCCCGAGCCCCGAGCCCCGAGCCCCGAGCCCCGAGCCCCGAGCCCCGAGCCCCGAGCCCCGACACAACTCCCGCGCCGGCGTGCCGGTCACGGTTCCCCGGCACCCGTCCACCCCGGCGGCGGAATCGGCGCCCCCGGCAACCGGACGACGGCCTCCGTGCCCCCGCCCGGGG
>NZ_KB905825.1 GCF_000381025.1 Streptomyces sulphureus DSM 40104 | reverse complement strand
CGCCAGCGTTCGTCCTGAGCCAGGATCAAACTCTCCATGAATGCATTCCACATCCACAAAGACCACACACCCACACACACGCGGGCATGCACAATCCTTGCCGAAAAAAATCAAAGAAACCCACCCAACCAAAAAACAGGCCAGGTACGGGCATCAACAAACTTGGCGTTGACTAAATGGCACGCTGTTGAGTTCTCAAAGAACGAACGCTTCCATCGAACCCCTCCCAGGGCCCTCCGGGCGCTTCCCTCTCGGTGTCCACCACATTACCAGAATCTTTTCGGTGCCTTTTCCGGCCCCCGGTCTGACATCTGGTCACGAGCCGGGCCACTGAATGCGTCCCTGTGCCCGCCGAAGTGGAGATGTAAACGTACTTGAGCGGGGCGCCCGGACGCAAATCCAAGCGCCCCGCGGTTGGTTGGGGTCAGACCTCGACGACGACCGGGAGGATCATCGGGCGCCGGCGGTAGTTGTCGGAGACCCACTTGCCCACGGTCCGGCGTACGAGCTGCTGGAGTTGGTGGGTCTCGGCGATGCCGTCCTGGGCCGACTTGGCGAGCGCCTCGTCGATCTTCGGGAGCACGTTGGCGAAGTCCGCGTCGTCGATACCGGAACCTCGGGACTGGATGTGGGGGCCGCCGGAGATTTTGCCGGTGGTGCTGTCGACGACGACGAAGACGGAGATGATGCCCTCGTCGCCGAGGATGCGGCGGTCCTTGAGGGATGCCTCGGTGACGTCGCCCACCGAGAGCCCGTCGACGTAGACGTAGCCGGCCTGGACCTTGCCGCTGATGTTCGCCTTGCCGTCGACGAGGTCAACGACGACGCCGTCCTCGGCGATCACGATGTGGTCGTGGGGCACGCCCGTCTTCGCGCCGAGTTCGGCGTTGGCGCGAAGGTGCCGCCACTCGCCGTGGACCGGCATCAGGTTGTTCGGCTGGCAGATGTTGTAGAAGTACAGCAGTTCGCCGGCCGAGGCGTGGCCCGAGACGTGGACCTTGGCGTTGCCCTTGTGGACGACGTTGGCGCCCCAGCGGGTGAGGCCGTTGATGACGCGGTAGACGGCGTTCTCGTTGCCTGGGATCAGCGAGGAGGCCAGGATCACCGTGTCGCCGGGGACGATGCGGATCTGGTGTTCACGGTTGGCCATCCGCGAGAGGGCCGCCATCGGCTCGCCCTGCGAGCCCGTGCAGACGAGCACGACCTCGTCGTCCGGGAGGTCGTCGAGCGCCTTGACGTCGACGAGCAGGCCGTCGGGGATGTTGAGGTAGCCGAGCTCCTTGGCGATGCCCATGTTGCGGACCATCGAGCGCCCGACGAACGCGATGCGGCGGCCGTACTCGTGGGCGGCGTCGAGGATCTGCTGGATGCGGTGGACGTGGCTGGCGAAGCTCGCCACGATGATGCGCTTCTGCGCGCCGGCGAAGACCTGGCGCAGCACCCCCGAGATCTCGCTCTCGGGCGGGACGAAGCCGGGGACCTCGGCGTTGGTCGAGTCCGACAGCAGGAGGTCGATGCCCTCCTCGCCGATGCGGGCGAAGGTGCGCAGGTCCGTGAGCCGCCCGTCGAGCGGGAGTTGGTCCATCTTGAAGTCGCCGGTGTGGACGACCAGACCTGCGGGGGTCCGGATGGCGACGGCGAGGGCGTCGGGGATCGAGTGGTTGACCGAGACGAACTCGCACTCGAAGGGGCCGATCCGCTCCGTGTGCCCCTCTTCCACCTCGAGGGTGTACGGGCGGATGCGATGCTCCTGGAGCTTCGCCTCGATGAGGGCGAGCGTCAGCTTGGAGCCGATGAGCGGGATGTCCGGCTTCTCGCGGAGGAGGTAGGGGACGCCGCCGATGTGGTCCTCGTGGCCGTGGGTGAGGACGATCCCCTCGATGTCGTCGAGACGCTCCCGGATCGAGGTGAAGTCCGGGAGGATCAGGTCGATCCCTGGCTGCTCCTCCTCGGGGAAGAGGACGCCGCAGTCGACGATGAGGAGCCGGCCTCCGTACTCGAAGACGGTCATGTTGCGGCCGATCTCGCCGAGGCCGCCGAGCGGTGTGACGCGGAGGCCGCCTTCCGGGAGTTCGGGCGGCGGCCCCAGCTCGGGGTGCGGATGACTCAAAAGACTCTCCTTACTACACGCGCCACGCGCCTCAGGGGCACGTGGCGCGCGATATTCGTTTGCGTACGCGGACGTACGTGTCGAGCGTGATGCGTGGACGAGGTCGTGCAACGACAGGTTCTTCTGTATGCAGTTGTGAAGTCTGTGGGTTAAAGCCCTACCCCGCCGTGTGCGAGATCGTGCCTGAGCTGTTCGGCTTCCTCCTGCGAGAGGTGGACCAGCGGAAGGCGCAGGGGGCCTGCGGGCAGGCCCTTGGCTGCGAGTGCGGCCTTTGTCGTGATGACGCCCTGGGTGCGGAACATCCCGGTGAACACGGGGAGCAGCTTCTGGTGGATCTCCGTCGCCTTGACGACGTCGCCGCTGAGGTGCGCGTCGAGCATGGCGCGGAGTTCCGGGGTGACCAGGTGGGCGACGACGGAGACGTAGCCGACGGCGCCGACGGAGAGCAGCGGCAGGTTGAGCATGTCGTCGCCGCTGTACCAGGCGAGGCCGCTGGTGGCGATGGCCCAGCTAGCGCGGCCCAGGTCGCCCTTGGCGTCCTTGTTGGCGACGATCCGCGGATGCTCGGCGAGCCGGACGATCGTCTCGGTGTTGATGGGGACGCCGCTGCGGCCCGGGATGTCGTAGAGCATCACCGGGAGTTCGGTGGCGTCGGCGATCGCCGTGAAGTGCTGGTAGAGGCCCTCCTGGGGAGGCTTGCTGTAGTACGGGGTGACCGCGAGGAGGCCGTGGGCGCCGGCGCGTTCGGCGTCCCTGGCGAGCTCGAGGCTGTGTGCCGTGTCGTTGGTGCCGGCCCCCGCCACCACGTGTGCCCGGTCTCCGACAGCCTCCACGACTGCCCGGACCAACTGGGCTTTCTCCGCGTTGCTCGTCGTGGGGGACTCTCCGGTGGTGCCGTTGACGATCAGGCCGTCATTGCCGGCGTCCACCAGGTGAGCAGCGAGGCGCTGGGCGCCGTCGAGGTCGAGCGAACCGTCCTCCTCGAACGGCGTGACCATCGCTGTCAGGACCCGCCCGAAGGGCGTCTGCGGTGTGGAGGTCGGAGCCATGGGGTCCACGCTACTCGCAGCGCGCCACCTCGTGCGCCCTAGGGGCTCGCTCCGGGCAGCAAGGAGGGCCCGGCGCTGCATGCTCGGGGGTTCAAGCAGCGCCGGACCCGCTCTTCGAGGCTAGAGGAACGTGGACAAAACTCGCAAT
This sequence comes from Streptomyces sulphureus DSM 40104, assembly GCF_000381025.1. Classification (GTDB taxonomy): domain Bacteria; phylum Actinomycetota; class Actinomycetes; order Streptomycetales; family Streptomycetaceae; genus Streptomyces; species Streptomyces sulphureus. Next base: position 147,335 of record NZ_KB905825.1, on the reverse strand, counting down.
ACGGACACCTGTTGCGCCCGGCCACCCGAGTCGGCGGCCCGGCACAGAGCGGCGGCGCGAAGAACGATGCACTCGGACGGGCCGACCGAGGGCGTGCCGCAGGCACGGAGAGTCAGGGCGCCACGCGGCCGTTGGCGTTGAACGCGGCGTGGGTGAGCGGCATGAGCTTCGCCCACTCCGCCTCCATCTGCTCGCCCACCATCTCGATCTCGCGCTGCGGGAAGCTCGGAACGGCGGCGTCCTCGTGCTGTGTGCGCAGGCCGAGGAAGTGCATGAGGGAGCGGGCGTTGCAAGTGGCGTACATCGAGGAGAAGAGGCCGACGGGCAGGACAGCGCGGGCGACCTCACGGGCGACGCCGGCGTCGAGGAGCTCGCGGTAGGTGGCGTACGCCTTGCGGTAGGCGGAGTCCATCGCGTCGACCGTGAGGGCGTGCTGCTCCTCGGTTCCCTCGACGAACTCGTACTTGCCGGGGCGACCCTGCTGGACGAGCTTGCGGTCAGGGGCCGGGATGTAGAAGACCGGGTCGAGGCGGCGGTAGCGGCCGGACTCCTCGTTGTACGACCAGCCGACGCGGTGGCGGTGGAACTCGCGGAAGACGAAGATCGGGGCGCTCACGAGGAACGTCATGGAGTTGTGCTCGAAGGGGCTGCCGTGGCGGTCGCGCATGAGGTAGTTGATGAGGCCCTTGGAACGCTGCGGGTCCTTCTGCAGCTCGTCGAGGGACTGCTCGCCAGCAGTGGAGACGCGGGCCGCCCAGAGGACGTCGGTGTCCGAGGCGCTGTGTCTGACCAGCTCCGCGCCGACGTCCCCGCGGAATGTCGGCTCGGCCTGCCGGTCCGTGGTCTCGGTCATCGTGAGTCCTTCCGCTCCGTGCTTGTTGCGTCGTGTTCCGGGCAACGGCGACAACCCTATGGCCCGCCGCCGACACCGCCCCAGGAGCCGATCGGCGCCGCCGGCCGTGCGAACGGTGGCGACGTATGCGTGACGGAGAGGGCACCGCGGTAGAGAAGGGGGGCACCCACCCTCGCGGTCCGCGGAATTCGTCACCATCCGATCCCCGGATCGGGCACTCACGGCCACCGCGGGACGTTCACCTCATGTAGCACCAGACCGATCTTACGGAGCGCGCCCACATGTTCCGCCGCGGAGAATCCGTCCCGTTCGCCTTCCTCGCCGATTCCGAGCGTTTCCGCAGCAACGTCACGCCGCCGCCCAAGCCGCGACGCACCACAGGTCAGCGGATCGGCGGGGCGCTCGTCGGGCTGACCGTCGTCGCCGGGATCGTCGGCTCGCTCGTGCTGGCGGGCCCGGCGCTCGACACCACGTACGAGGACGGCGGCGGCCCGGCAGCCACGGCCGAGCACCGCTGATCCGTCCGGCACCCCTGGGGTGGCCCGGTCACGCGCGTCTCGCTAACCTCACCGCTCAGAACCGAGCGACGAACGAGGATGCGCCGTGCCCCTCCCCTTCCTGACGGTCGACCGCGAACCGGCCGCCGACCACGACCTGCCGTCCCTCAAGCACGAGGACCGCGAGATGTGGCGCCGGCCGTACCGGCCGGGCCCCTGGCGCGTCGGTGGCGGGGCGCTGCTCCTGCTGCTCGCCTCGTACATGCTCTTCTCCGCGCTGGTGATCGCGGTGGCCGGTTCGTATCCGAGCGCGCTCGTCTGTGCGTTCGCCGCAGCGTTGGTGATAGCCGCCGCGCTGCGGTTGCTGCGTGCCGGGGTGTGGGTGAGCGCGCACGGGATACGCCACGTCGGGGTGGTGCGGACGTCGACCCTGCGGTGGCGCGAGGTGGACTCCGTGCAGACGGTCCAGCAGCCGGTGAGGTGGCTCGGGTTGCCGAGGACGGTGCAGGGAGAGGCCCTGCGGTTGACGCCGGCGCGCAACGGCAGACGGCAGGCCGGTGCCGTCCGCGAGGACCGGATACTCCTCACCGACCACAACGCCGACTTCCTCACCCGGCACGACTCCTTCGACTCGGCCGCCGACGTGATAGAGGCCTGGGCCGCCGAGTACCGGCGTTGACGCTTCAGGCGCGGCCGGGTGTGCGGGCCCCCGGCGCCGCGCCCGTCCGCTCCCGGGCGCGCAGCCGGATGGCGTGCTCCATCGCCTTGCGTGCGCGCGGGGTGTCCCTCGCGTCGTGGTAGGCGACGGCGAGGCGGAACCAGACGCGCCAGTTCTCCGGCTCCGCCTCCGCCTCCGCACGCCGCGCCGCGAAGACCGCGTCGGCCGACTCCCGGATGATCCGCCCGGAGGGGGTGCGCTCCAACTCGTCGACGGGCAGGCCGCCTTCGGCCTCGAGTTCGCGGGAGAGCCTCCCCGCGCGGGAGGCGAAGCGCGTCGTCTTCCACAGGAACCAGACGCCGATCAGCGGCAGCACGAGGACGGCGACGCCGAACGCGACCGTCACCGGTGTCCCCTGCTGGATGAGCAGCCAGCCGCGGCTGCCGACGAGGACGAAGTAGGCGACGAGGACCGCCGCGAGCGTGAAATAGGTGATCTTGGCGCGCACGGTGTTCAGTCCAGGTCGAGGAAGTGCTCGAGCCCGAACGTCAGCCCCGGCGTCGAGGGGACGCGGCGGATGCCGAGGAGCACGCCCGGCATGAACGAGCTGCGGTGCATCGAGTCGTGCCGCAGCGTGAGGGTTTCGCTCTCGCCGCCGAAGAGGACCTCCTGATGCGCGACGAGGCCCCGCAGCCGCACGGCGTGGACGGGGACGCCCTCGACGTCCGCGCCGCGTGCGCCGTCGAGCGACGTGGCCGTGGCGTCCGGCTGCGCCGGGAGTCCTGCCGCGTTCCGTGCCTCGCCGACGACCTGTGCCGTGCGGACCGCCGTGCCGCTGGGTGCGTCCGCCTTGTTCGGGTGGTGCAGTTCGACGACCTCGACGGACTCGAAGAAACGCGCCGCCTGCTGCGCGAAGCGCATCGTGAGGACGGCACCGATGCCGAAGTTGGGGGCGATGAGGACACCGGTGCCCGGGGAGTCCGCGAGGTGGCCGCGGAGGGTGCGGAGGCGCTCGTCGGTCCAGCCGGTCGTACCGATGACGGCGTGGATGCCGTGGTCGACGCAGTACTCGGCGTTGGCCATGACGGCGTCGGGACGTGTGAGGTCGACGGCGACCTCCGCGCCCGCCTCGGTGAGGCGCTCCAGCGGGTCTCCGCTGCCGAGAGCCGCGACGAGCTCCATGTCGGGGGCCGACTCGACGGCCTGCACGGCCTCGGAGCCCATCCGGCCCCGGGCGCCGAGTACCGCTACGCGCTGCTTGCTCATGGTGCTGGTTCCTTCGCGTGTGGTGTGGTCGCGGCCGGCCGTGCCCGGTCAGGCGACGGCGTCCTCGATCCGGGCTGCCCGGCGTCCGTCCAGTCGGCCGATGAGGGAGAGCGACGGGCGCCGGGTGAGCACCTCGGAGGCGACGGCGCGGACTTCGTCCGGTGTGACGGCGGAGATCCTCGCCAGCATCGCGTCGACCGACATCTGCTCGCCCCAGCAGAGTTCACTCTTGCCGATGCGGTGCATCAGCGCTCCCGTGTCCTCCATGCCGAGCACGGTGGAGCCGGCCAACTGGCCGATGGCGCGGCGTACTTCGTCGTCGGAGAGGCCGTGGGAGGCGACGTCGTCGAGCTCCTCCCGGCAGATCTTCAGGACCTCCGGTACGTGGGCAGGCCGGCAGCCGGCGTAGACGCCGAAGAGGCCGCAGTCGGCGAAGCCGGAGGTGAAGGAGTAGGTGCTGTAGGCGAGGCCGCGGCGCTCGCGGATCTCCTGGAAGAGCCGGGAGCTCATGCCCCCACCGAGCGCGGTGCTGAGCACGCCCAGCGCCCACCTGCGCTCGTCGTACCGCGAGAGGCCCGGCATCCCCAGGACGAAGTGGGTCTGCTCCGTTGCGCGGTCCACCACGTCGAGCTTGCCCGCCGCGCGGACAGTACGGCTTCCGCTGCGGGGCGGGAGGGGTGCGGCCGGCTCCCGGGTCGCGTCGGCGTGCTCGAAGGCGCGGCGGACGCGGCGGACGACGTCCGCGTGGTCGAGGTTGCCCGCGGCGGCGACGACGAGGTGCGTGGGGTCGTAGTGCTTGCGGTAGAAGCGGGCGACGCGGTCCCTCGTGAGGGCGTTGACCGTCTCGGCCGTGCCGAGGACGGGGCGGCCGAGGGGGGTGTCGCCGAACATGGTGTGGGCGAAGACGTCGTGGACGCAGTCACCCGGGTCGTCGTCGGTCATCGCGATCTCTTCGAGGATGACGCCGCGTTCGGCCTCCAGCTCCTCCTCGTCGATCACGGAGTCCGTGAGCATGTCGCAGACGACGTCGACGGCGAGCGGGAGATCGGTGTCGAGGACGCGGGCGTAGTAGCAGGTGAACTCCTTCGCGGTGAAGGCGTTCATCTCGCCGCCGACGGCGTCGAGCGCCGAGGAGATCTCCAGGGCGCTGCGCTGCTTCGTGCCTTTGAAGAGCACGTGCTCCAGGTAGTGGGTGGCGCCGTTGAGCGCCGGGGTCTCGTCGCGGGAGCCGACGTGCGCCCAGATGCCGAAGGTGACCGAGCGGACCGTCGGGACCGTCTCGGTGACGATCCGCAGGCCGCTCGGCAGCACGGTCTTGCGTACGGTCCCGGCGCCGCGGACCCCCTCGACCTCGGTGCGGGTGACGGCGCGGCTACGGGCGACGGCCCGCCCCGCGGATGCGGAGCGGGCCGTCTCACGGTGCGTGCGGGTCACTGGCCGGCCGACTCGCCGTCCGCAGCCTCGCCTTCGGCCTCCTCGTCGAGGACGGGGATGAGCGAGAGCTTGCCGCGCTGGTCGATCTCCGCGATCTCGACCTGGACCTTCTGGCCGACGCCGAGGACGTCCTCGACGTTCTCGACGCGCTTGCCGCCGGCGAGCTTGCGGATCTGCGAGATGTGCAGCAGACCGTCCTTGCCCGGCAGCAGCGAGACGAACGCACCGAAGGTGGTCGTCTTGACGACGGTGCCCAGGTACCGCTCGCCGACCTCGGGCATCGTCGGGTTGGCGATGCCGTTGATCGTGGAGCGGGCGGCCTCGGCGGCCGGGCCGTCGGCGGCGCCGATGTAGATGGTGCCGTCGTCCTCGATGGTGATGTCGGCGCCGGTGTCCTCCTGGATCTGGTTGATCATCTTGCCCTTGGGGCCGATGACCTCACCGATCTTCTCCACCGGGATCTTGACCGTGATGATGCGGGGCGCGTTCGGGGACATCTCGTCCGGAACGTCGATCGCCTCGTTCATCACGTCGAGGATGTGCAGCCGGGCCTCTCGGGCCTGCTTCAGCGCTGCGCCGAGCACCGAGGCGGGGATGCCGTCGAGCTTGGTGTCGAGCTGGAGCGCGGTGACGAACTGCTTGGTGCCGGCGACCTTGAAGTCCATGTCGCCGTAGGCGTCCTCGGCGCCGAGGATGTCGGTGAGCGTGACGTAATGCGTCTCGCCCTCGACCTCCTGCGAGATGAGGCCCATGGCGATGCCCGCGACCGGCGCCTTCAGCGGGACGCCGGCGTTGAGGAGGGACATCGTCGACGCGCAGACGGAGCCCATCGAGGTGGAGCCGTTGGAGCCCAGCGCCTCCGAGACCTGCCGGATCGCGTAGGGGAACTCCTCCCGCGTCGGCAGCACCGGCACGACGGCGCGCTCGGCGAGGCGGCCGTGGCCGATCTCGCGGCGCTTCGGGGAGCCGACGCGGCCCGTCTCGCCGGTGGAGTACGGCGGGAAGTTGTAGTTGTGCATGTAGCGCTTGCGGGTCACCGGGGAAAGGGTGTCCAACTGCTGTTCCATGCGGAGCATGTTGAGCGTCGTGACGCCGAGGATCTGCGTCTCGCCGCGCTCGAAGAGCGCCGAGCCGTGGACCCGCGGGATCGCCTCGACCTCGGCGGCGAGCGTGCGGATGTCCGTCACGCCGCGGCCGTCGATGCGCTTCTTCTCCTTGATGACGCGCTCGCGCACCAACTGCTTGGTGAGCGCGCGGTACGCCGCCGAGATCTCCTTCTCGCGGCCCTCGAACTGCGGCAGCAGCTTCTCGGCGGCGACGCCCTTGAGGCGGTCGAGCTCGCCCTCGCGCTCCTGCTTGCCGGCGATCGTCAGCGCCTGCGCGAGCTCGTCGCGGACGGCGGAGGAGAGCGCCTCCAGGACGTCGTCCTGGTAGTCGAGGAAGATCGGGAACTCGCCAGTCGGCTTCGCGGCCTTAGAGGCGAGGTCGGCCTGCGCGGTGCAGAGCGCCTTGATGAACGGCTTGGCCGCCTCAAGACCGGCCGCGACGAGCTCCTCGGTGGGCGCCTCGGCGCCGGAGCCGACGAGCTCGATCGTCTTCTCGGTCGCCTCGGCCTCGACCATCATGATCGCGACATCGCCGTCAGCGAGCATGCGGCCGGCGACGACCATGTCGAAGACGGCCTCCTCCAGCTCCGTGACGGTCGGGAAGGCCACCCACTGGCCGCGGATCAGGGCGACGCGGGTGCCGCCGATCGGGCCCGAGAAGGGGAGCCCCGCCAACTGCGTCGAGCAGGAGGCGGCGTTGATCGCGACGACGTCGTAGAGGTGCTCGGGGTTGAGCGCCATCACGGTCTCGACGACCTGGATCTCGTTGCGCAGGCCGTGCTGGAACGACGGCCGCAGCGGGCGGTCGATGAGCCGGCAGGTGAGGATCGCGTCCTCGGAGGGCCGGCCCTCGCGGCGGAAGAAGCTTCCGGGGATCTTGCCGGCCGCGTACATCCGCTCCTCGACGTCCACGGTCAGCGGGAAGAAGTCCAGCTGGTCCTTGGGGTTCTTCGAGGCGGTCGTGGCCGAGAGCACCATGGTGTCGTCGTCCAGGTACGCGACCGCGGAGCCGGCGGCCTGCCTGGCGAGGCGGCCGGTCTCGAAGCGGACGGTGCGGGTGCCGAAGGAACCGTTGTCGATGACGGCTTCGGCGTAGTGGGTCTCGTTCTCCACCAGTGTTTTCTCCTCGTCTGTGCCCCCTCGCCGTCCTGGCGGAGGGGCCGTCTGCGGCGGAGCGCCCCCATGGCGGGCCGGTCTTCGATCGAAGCACCCGGACTGCGGTGTCCGAGGGCCACTACCGAGGACCGACGTCGGGCGGGCGCGCCCCGGCCTTCAACTCTGTGTTCTCGTCTGTGAGTCCTTGGGGACCAGCCTACAAAGAGGGGCCGCCTTCGGGCTCGTTCGCATACGGAGAAGGAGCGGCCCCCTCCGGGAGCCGCTCCCCTGCGTGCGTCTAGCGGGCGCCCGCGGCACCGCGGCGGATGCCGAGGCGCTCGACGAGCGCACGGAAGCGCTGGATGTCCTTCTTGGCGAGGTACTGCAGCAGCCGGCGGCGCTGGCCGACCAGGAGCAGCAGGCCACGGCGCGAGTGGTGGTCGTGCTTGTGGAACTTCAGGTGCTCCGTCAGGTCGGAGATGCGACGCGAGAGCAGAGCCACCTGGACCTCGGGGGAGCCGGTGTCACCCTCCTTGGTGGCGAACTCGGTCATGATCTGCTTCTTGGTCGCGGCGTCGAGAGACGACACTCGTACTCCTCGGGTTGTGCCGCCGAGCGCCCCTGGTCTTCTTCACAGAGGTACTTCGATACTCGGAAGGCCGCTCCAGGGTATCAGCGCGCCCGGACCGCTCCGTCCACGGTCGGCTGCCGGACCCCGGCCGCCTCAGTCGCTGGTCAGCGCGCGGGCCGAGGAGTAGACGTCGAGCACCGCGAGGCAGAGCGGGAGGAGCGTCAACAGGACGAAGGTCTCCAGGATCTCCAGCGACCTGCCCCAGAACGGGGTGACGCCGCTGCGCGGGACGATCAGCGCGACCGCGGTGGCGAGCGCGGCGGCCGCCGCCAGGCTCGCGGTGAGCCAGACGGTGCGGATGTCGAGGGCCGCCCCGTCCCCCGCGAGCATCTCGCGGACGGCGTCGACCGGCGGGTTGAGCGCGAGCCCGACGGAGAGGAGGACGAGGGAGCCGAGCCCCGCCACGAGCGCGCACGCCACCTGCGAGGTGTACCGGAAGAGCCGCGCCCGCAGCAGCATCGCCAACCCGGCGGCGAGCGCGAGGAGTTGGCCCCAGCCGTTGTCGGAGAAGCCCAGCACGGCCGCGCTGCCGACGACGACGGCGGCGCAGCCGCCCACGAGGCCGACGAGCATCTCGTGTCCCCGCCTCGCCCGGGCCGCGATCGCCTCGCCGTCGACGGGCCCGCGGGTCTCGGGGGCGGCGTCCGGGTCGGCGAGGTAGTCACCGCCGCCGGAGTGGGGCGGATCGAAGCCGATGGGCAGGCGCGCGAAGCGCGTCGAGAGGCCGGGCAGGAAGGCGAGGAGGCCGACGGCGAGCGGGGCCCCGAAGGCCGCCGTCTCCACGGGGCTGAAGTCGGCGAGGATCGCGACGAAGGTGAGGAGCGTGCCGACGGTGGAGGTGAAGGCGGCGGCGACGAACGGGCCGTCGCCGTGCGGCGTCAGCGCGATCAGCACGGTGGAGGCGACGAGCACCGCGACGCAGCCGAGCAGGAACTGGAGCCTCCCGACCCCCTGCCCCGCAGCGAGCGGGAGCAGCCCGGAGCCGGCGATCATCACCATCGGCAGGGCGCCGAGCCCGAGCGCGACGGCGGAGGCGCGGTCCTCGTAGACGCGTGCACGGACGGCGGAGAGGGCGACGAGCAGCACGCCCATGACGGACGCGAGGATGCCGGCGAGGCCGTGCATGTCGTGGCCGACCGGATCGGCGAACCAGAGCACGAAGGCCATGGCGAGCAGCAGCACGGCTCCGCCCGTGAGTCCCGCGGCGCGCATCTGCCCGTCGTTCCACATGCGCCGCTCGCGGGTGACGCCCGTGGCCACCGCGTCGGAGACGTCGTCGAAGACGGCGGGCGGGAGGGACTCGGCGAACGGGCGGAGGCTGAGCACCTCGCCGTCGAGGATGCGCTGCGCGAAGAAGGAGCGGGACGCGTCGAGCACGGTGCCGTCGCGCCGTACGAGGTGGTAGCCGACGGGGGCGCCTTCGCCCGGGGCCTGGCCCGAGAGGCGGAGGATCTCCGGGTAGATGTCGGCGACGGGGATGTCCTCGGGGAGCGCGACGTCGATCCTGCTGTCGGGTGCGACGATGGTGACGCGACAGAACCCCGTCTCCGCGGCGGTCGCCGGGCCGTGGCCCGAGGTGCGGGAGGCGGCCGCGCGGCTGCGGCCCTGTCCCTGGCCGGCGGGCGCCGGGGTCGTCGTACTCACCTGCGGGTCCCCCTTGTTCGGACTGCTCCGGTGTCTGCGGCTGCGCTGCGCGGTCTTACGGGCGGCGGGCCTCGGCTCGGCGGGCGGTCCGGCAGATGTGCGCCGGTCTTCGTCGCTGCGCTCGCCGCGCGACACCCTACAGCTCCCCCGCAACTCCCGCGGCCAGTAGGATCACTTCGCGCAGTGGAGACCCGACCGCGTCGCGCCACGCAGCCCGACGGACCGGCCCTTGTCGTACGCACCGCACGTGCCGGCGGAGGTGAACGACCGCAACGTCTCCGTCAACGCGTCGGCCGTCGGCCGCAGTTGTGTCGGGTGAAAGCACGGGCCCGCGAGGGAAAACGAGGGGGAACCAGGAAGTGGTGCGACCGTGACCCAGATCGTCGTGAAGCGTCCGTCGCGGGCACTGCCCACCGAAGTGCCGAGCGACACGCTCCAGTTGGAGCCGCCGCCCGAACTGCCCCGCGGGCAGCAGGAGGGCGTGCTGATGCAGGTCATGCCGATGCTCGGCATGGGCGGCTCGGTCGTCTTCTTCTTCATGCCTGGCGCGCACCCGTTCATGCGCATCATGGGCATGCTGATGCTCGCCTCGACGGTCGGCATGGCGGTCGCGATGATCATCCGCTACCGCAGGGGCACGCAGGGCCAGTTGGCGCAGATGCGCCGCGACTACCTCAAGTACCTCGCCCAGACCCGGCGCAAGGTGCGCAGGACGGCGGCGAAGCAGCGCGACGCGCAGTTCTACCTGCACCCGGAGCCCGACCAGCTCTGGTCGCTCGTCGCCGAGGGCAGCCGGGTCTGGGAACGCCGGTACACGGACGAGGACTTCGGGCAGGTCCGCGTCGGCCTGGGCGAACAGCAGCTCGCCACGCCCCTGGTGGCCCCGGAGACCGCCCCCGTCGACGAGCTCGAGCCGCTCACGGCCGGCGCCATGCACCAGTTCCTCAACACCCACAGCACGCTCGGCGGGCTGCCGATCGCGGTCTCGCTCCGCGCCTTCTACCACATGACGGTGAGCGGCGAGGCCGCCTCCGTCTACGGCACGGCGCGCGCCATGGTCGGCGGCCTCGCCGCGCTCCACTCGCCGACGGACCTGGTGGTCGTCGTCGCGACGTCGGGACCCGCCCGCAAGGAGTGGGAGTGGGCGAAGTGGCTGCCGCACGTACAGGACCGCGAGAACACCGACGGGGCGGGACAGCGGCGCCTCGTCCTCGACGACGCACTTGAGCTGGAGGACTACCTCGCGGTGAAGTTGGAGGGCCGGCCGCGGTTCAATCTCGACGCGGAGCCCGTCCCCGAACAGCCGCACGTCGTCGTCGTGCTCGACGGGGTGCAGGTGCCGCCGACCTCCGTCCTCGCCGCACCCGAGGGGCTCCAGGGCGTGACCGTACTGGAGGTCGTGGCGGGCGAGTTGGACGCACCGCGCGGCGGGCTCTCCGCCGTCGTCCACGCCGGGGAGCTGCAGTTGGAGTCCGGCCACGGACTCGTCTACGACGGCGTCCCCGACCAGCTCTCGGCCCCCGCAGCCGAAGCCCTCGCCCGGCAGCTCGCGCCGCTGCGCGTCGCCGCCTCAGGCGCCGACGACGACGAACCCCTCCTCGCCAAGCTCGACTTCACCGACCTCCTCAACCTCGGCGACGCCGCGTCGATCGACCCGACGCGCACCTGGCGGCCGCGGTCGCAGGCCGAGCGGCTGCGCGTGCCGATCGGCGTCGGCGTCGACGGGCAGCCGGTGATGCTCGACCTCAAGGAGGCGGCGCAGGACGGCATGGGGCCGCACGGGCTCTGCGTCGGCGCGACCGGCTCCGGCAAGTCCGAGCTGCTGCGCACGCTCGTCCTCGGGCTTGCGGTCACCCACTCCTCCGAAACGCTCAACTTCGTCCTCGCGGACTTCAAGGGCGGCGCCACCTTCGCCGGCATGGCGCAGATGCCGCACGTCGCCGCCGTCATCACCAACCTCGCCGACGACCTGACCCTCGTCGACCGCATGGGCGACTCCATCCGCGGCGAGCTCAACCGCCGCCAGGAGATGCTCCGCGACGCCGGCAACTACGCCAACATCCACGACTACGAGAAGGCGCGCGCCGCGGGCGCCCCCCTCTCCCCCATCCCGTCGCTCGTCCTCGTCATCGACGAGTTCAGCGAACTCCTCACCGCCAAGCCCGACTTCATCGACATGTTCATCCAGATCGGGCGCATCGGCCGCTCGCTCGGGGTGCACCTGCTCCTCGCGTCGCAGCGGCTGGAGGAGGGCAGGTTGCGCGGTCTGGAGACGTACCTCTCCTACCGTGTCGGGCTGCGCACCTTCTCGGCCGCCGAGTCCAGGGCGGCGCTCGGCGTCGTCGACGCGTACCACCTGCCCTCGGTGCCCGGCTCGGGCTACCTGAAGTTCGGGACGGACGAGATGGTGCGGTTCAAGGCCGCCTACGTCTCCGGCGTCTACCGCTCCGCCGACTCCGACCACGAGCCCGTACCGTCGGGGCCGCTGCCCGCGGGGCGGCGTCCCGTCCTCTTCACCGCGGCGCCCGTCGAGGTACCGGAGCATGAGCCCGCGCCCGTCGCGATGCCGAGCCCGCGCAGCTCCGCGGACGACGACGCGCTCGCCGACACCGTCCTCGACGTCGTCGTCCGGCGGCTGGAGGGCCAAGGGTCGCCGGCGCACCAGGTGTGGTTGCCGCCGCTCGACGCCCCGCCCTCCCTCGACCAGCTCCTGCCCGGCCTCTCCGCGACCCCGGAGCGCGGACTCACCCAGGCCGACTACCCGCGCAAGGGTGAACTCGTCGTCCCGCTCGGCCTCGTGGACAAGCCGTTCGAGCAGCGCCGCGACCCGCTCTACCGGGACTTCTCCGGGGCCGCGGGGCACATGCAGATCATCGGCGGGCCGCAGTCGGGCAAGTCGACGCTCGTGCGCACCCTCATCTCGGCCTTCGCCCTCACCCACACGCCGGCCGAAGTCCAGTTCTACGGGCTCGACTTCGGCGGTGGCGGGATGTCGGCCGTGCAGCACCTGCCGCACGTGGGCGGTATCGCCTCGCGCCTCGACCCCGAGCGCGTGCGCCGTACCGTCGCCGAGGTCTACTCCATCCTCAACAAGCGCGAGGAGTACTTCCGCGCCAACGGCATCGACTCCATCGCCACCTACCGCAGGCGCCGTGCCCGCGGCGAGATCACCGACCAGGCGTGGGGCGACGTCTTCGTCGTCGTAGACGGCTGGGCCAACTTCCGCGCCGAGTACGACGGGCTCGACCAGGTCATCACCGACATCGCCGCGCGCGGGCTCGGCTACGGCGTCCACGTCGTGATCACCGGCTCGCGCGCCATGGAGATCCGGGCGGCCCTCAAGGACCAGCTCGGCAACCGCCTGGAGCTGCGCCTCGGCGACACCATGGACTCGGAGTTCGACCGGAAGGTCGCGGCCAACGTCCCCGCGGGCGTACCCGGACGCGGCCAGACACCGGAGAAGCTGCACTTCATGGGCGCCGTCCCGCGGATCGACGGCGTCGAGTCCGACTCCGTCCTCTCCGACGCGACCGCCGAACTCACCAAGGCCGTCGCCGACGCCTGGACCGGCAACCCCGCCCCCGCGGTCCGGCTCCTCCCCCGCGAGCTGCCCTCCGCCCAACTGCCCCCGGGCGATGCGGCGCCCGAGCGCGGCGTCGCCTTCGCCATCGACGAGAACAACCTCGAACCCGTCTTCGTCGACTTCGAGACCGACCCGTTCTTCCTCGTCTTCGGCGAGAGCGAGTCGGGGAAGACGGCGCTGCTGCGGCTCCTCACCCGGCAGATCACCCAGCGGTACGGTCCGGAGGAGGCGAAGATCGTCGTCGGCGACTACCGGCGCTCGCTCCTCGGCGCCGTTCCCGGGAGTCACCTCATCGAGTACGCGGCGATGTCCAACGCCATGGAGGTGCACATGAACGCCCTCCAGGACCTGATGGAGCGCCGCCAGCCGCCCCCCGACGTCACGCAGCAGCAGCTCCGGGACCGGAGCTGGTGGACCGGGCCGCAGATCTTCATCCTCGTCGACGACTATGAACTCGTCGCCACCTCCAGCGGCAACCCGCTCTCCGTCCTCACCGAGAACCTGCCGTTCGCCCGCGACATCGGCGTCCGCTTCATCATCGCGCGCTCCACCGGCGGCGCCTCGCGCTCCATGTTCGAGACGTTCATGACGCGCATCAAGGAACTCGGCGCACAGGGCATCGTCCTCTCCGGGGACCCCGGCGAGGGGGAACTCCTCGGCAAGGTCAGGCCACGGCCGATGCCGGCCGGCCGCGGGGTTTTCGTCTCACGGAAGCGGGGGAATCCGCTGGTGCAAGTCGGCTGGCTCCCCGAGGAGTTGTAGGCGAGCACTCCGAACAGTCATACGGCGTCACCCTGAGTTGCTAGGGTGACGCCGTTCTTCGTGTGCGTTTCTGCGCCCCCGAATCGCCCGTACAGAAACGGTGGTTGACGTGAGCTTCGAACGGGAGTGGGCCGAACTCAAGGCAAAGGCCGGGGGCGAGTAGGCCCAACGCCTCCAGCTCAACCAGTTTCTACCACCGGACAAGGCAGGGCTCCTCGTCAGCCAGGACGACCTCGGTGGCGTGGGGCACGAGGCGTTCGTCCTCCACCGTCAACTGCGCAAGGACGCGGACGTCACGGGCAGCTTCGGCCACGGCGAGAAGGCGGACACGGTGAGAGCGGCGAGCGAACTCACCAGTCACTCCTTCGAGTTGGGCAAAGCGCTGAAGAAGACCAACAGCCTCTGGACCAGCAAACTCCGCACCGTACTCCAGGGCTGCGCGCACATATCCAACCACCTCGACTACATCAACATGTACATGACGCCGCTCAGGATGTTTCCGATGAAATCACTGACACACACAGCTCCCCCCTAACCGGGCTGATCAGGCGAGGTTTCCTTGAAAAGAGCACACAAGGTGTGGCTGGGGTCGAGCGCCGCTGCGGCTCTCAGCGTCATACTCATCGTCACGCTCACTTCATCGAACGATCAGCATTCCGATTCATCACCGCCGAAGCGTGTGTGCCGGGACAAGGTTCCTGGAAAAGAGCTTCAGTATCTACTCCGCAACAGCTCATCCCTCTCCGAGGAATCCCCCAGGATTCCCCAAGGCGCCCCTGTCCTACTGCCAGCTGGCTAGCGACGGTCAAAGCGTTAGCGCCGAAGTCAAACGTAGCGGCCCCTTTCCAAGCAAGAGAAAGGTGCTCAAGGACAAGGAGCACCCAATCTCGTTCGGCCGCGACTACGGATATTACGTCCCGTAGAGCAGAGCACTGCGTCTGCTGATCCCGTGCCATGCACTTCCTCGCTCGAGGGGCACGATCCCTCTGCTCGTCACAGCAGATCGCATGCGAGGCAAAAATATCGAATCTCACGAGAAGACACAGGAAGCACTCCTCAGATTCTCCGGACAAGTGGCACGGGCCGTCGCCAAGGAATTCGATTGCAACGGGTGGGAGAAGATTTCGAAGCAGCCTCCCAAGCCGGTGCGCGGAGAAGGAGTCTGACACGACGTCTCGCGCCGACCGTTCGATTGCACTGCAGCGCCATGAGCGGGGAAACTAACAGGCGTACACAGCAGGATAGTTGGGCGGCGTGTGTTGTCCAGGGAAGAAGTGTGGAGTCTGATGGGTACGCAGCAGGAGAAGGACGAGCTGTACGGGCGGGACATCTCGGGGCTCGTGTGGGAGAGCGCGCCCGGTGGGCCCGAGGACGAGAAGGTGGAGATCGGCAAGTTCGAGGACGGTGCGGTGGCGATGAGGAACTCCAAGGAGCCCGAGGTGGTGCTCCGCTACACCGCCGCCGAGTGGGAGGCTTTCGTACTCGGCGTGCGGGACGGGGAGTTCGACCTGGAGCCGAATGAGCACAACGGCTAGCTTTCTGAGGCAAGTTGACGCACCGAGGGCGGGCACCTCCCGCGCGTGCCCGCCCTCGTCAACGACCGTGCGTACCCGGCCGGTGGTGGTTGCTCACATGCCGAACTGCGCGGCGGCCTTCTTGTCGGTGGCGCTGTAGTCGCCGCTGGCGATGTGCACCTTGCTGACGATGGCCGTAAGGGCCTGGTGCACCTCGTCGACGTTTTGGTTCCACTTCGTCTGGACCGTCTGGTAGGCGGTCTGCGCCTCGCCCTCCCAGATGTGGGCGACCTCGCCCATCTTCGACTGGATCTCGCCGAGGTCTTCCTTGAGCTTGTCGGCCTGTCCCTTGATGTTTTCTGCGATCTGTTCCAACGAGCCGTAGTTGACGAAGAGCTCGTCTCCGCTCGGTGTTGTCATAAGAGTCTCCAAAGAGGTTGAAGCGGAGGTACAGGTGGCCGGGCTCAGTACTGGTTGAGCGCCGAAGCAGGCTTACCCCCGCCGTCGACGCCGACACCGGAGTCCACGACGTCCACCCCGCGGAACGCCTGCGCCACATCGTCTTCGTTGTTGCCCGACAGCTTCCGGGTGGCCTCGACCGCTTCGAGGTACTGCGCCAGGAGCTGGTTGAGGTTCGACATACGCCTGTTGACAGCCGCCTGCGCCCTGTTGAACTCGGCGGCACCGATGCCCTTCCAGGCTCCCTCGAGGATGTCGAGGTTCGCGTTCAGGCTCTTGACCTGGCTGTTGATGCTGTTGATTTTTTCCAGCAGTGTGGTCTCAAGCCTTTGGAGAGTGCCGTCACTTACCCTCTGGTTCGCCATACGGCATTCCTTTCTGCACGATTGATGGTGCTGTACTTCTGACGTTGGTTGGCTGCGACCGTCCTACCCTGCTCGCCGTTTCCGGAGGACTAGGGCCACGGCACCACCGATCACGACCACAGCAGCAACGGCGCCAACCCCCCACCATAGGGCGGAATTTGAGCTTCCGGAATCGGTTTCGGCCGCAGCCTCATCGGCCTGTCCGGCTCCGTTGCCTGCCTTGTTGTCGCCACTGCTGGATGATCCCTCGGAGGGCTCAGCGGCCGCTGAAGGAGAGGAAGTACCCGGGTTCCGGATGAAGTCGCCGTTCTCGGCGAAAGCCGGCTGGGCGGGCTGGCCCGGATCGCCCTTCCCGGCGAGGATGTTCTCGCGCGGACGCACGGTTCCGTAGCCGAAGTACTTACTGGGCTTCTTCCCCTCCATCATGCGGCCGGTGGTGCTAACCAGGACACGGGCTACCTGGTTGGCAGTCCAGTCGGGGTGCTTGGACCAGATCAGGGCGGCGGAGGCGGAGGCTAGGGCCGACGCGATACTTGTACCCGAACTTGAGCAATAGCCTTCGAATTTGCCGTCACACCAAATAGGCAGATCAACGCCAGGAGCAGCGAGAGAAACATGCTGCCCGTTTCCGGATGTATCGCCCACCGTGCCGTTTTTATCGACTGACCCGACGCCGATTACCTGACTGTAGCCAGCGGGGTAATTGTTCTTGTTCTTTCCCGCGCCATCGTTACCGGAGGAGGCAAACATCAGTTTGCCCTTATGTGCAGCGTAGTTGACGGCTGCTTCCAAGTCTGGGTCCGAGTACTCGCCACCAATAGACATATTGATGATTTTTGCCTCGGAATCGGCAGCTGCTCGTAGCGCCTCAGGGAGGGTGTCCTCTCCCTTCCCTCCTCGCATCCCCTTACCCTCGGTGCGGATAGGGATAACTCGAGATTCAGGCGCTAGCCCCCGAAGGCCCCCGCCCCTGCCACTCCCAGCGATCATTTCAGCCATTGTGGTCCCGTGACCAATCTGATCGTCGGTGGCACCTCCAGGAGCACCCGACACATCCTTACCTGGAAGCACACGTCCGCGTAGCGATGTCGTTCCGGAATTCACACCAGAGTCGACGACCGCAACCTTTATACCTTTCCCTTTAGATGTTTCCCACATCTCCTCAGCCTGCATTGGCTTCAAATACCACTGATCAGGCCGAGCATCCGCCAAGGCCGGAGACGCCATCGAAACCACAGCCAGGGCAGCGACTATGCCAACGCTCCATCGCCTAGCACGATTCTTTCCGCTCACTGTTGAGCCACTGCCCCTTCTCTTAGCACCTACTCGATGACCGACGGCATTGCGCGAGGACGCCCACTCACCCAAGTCTCTTCGTCTTCAGTCAAAAAGTCAGGACGCTTGTCCAATTTCTCTGAACGCTCACGCCCAACGGACCGAATTCCGCGCCCAGTACCAACCGCCTCATTGCCCTTACGATGAAGGAGACCGGTACCCCCCTGTGTGAACTCCCCACTTCGTCCCTGAGTGGACGCAAGAGACCGCGGGCGCCCCGAAACCCCACCTTCTTGCGGTGACGCCTGAACTTTCCTCCCGTCACCAGCCCGACCCGGACGGACAACGCCTCTTCCCGCAGCCACGCCGCGTTCACCGCCGACGGCTCCTCCACGAGGGACCGCGGCACCCCGCCCACTAGTCGCCTGCCCGCTCGGCTGGCCTCCAACGACTCCGTCTCCCCGCGCACTGCGCGCGGCCCCGCCGAAGGCTCGTCCACTCATCGGGTTTGAGGCTGGTCGCCCAACGGATCGTCCACTCACGGGGCTTGGGCGTCCTGCCGTCCCCGTGTTTCTGCCGGGAAGTGATCGTTCGCCTTGTCCTGGCCCACCGGTTCGGCTCGCCGAGCCGGAACGCGCTGATCCCTCAGTCGGCCCTGGAGCAAGGTTCCGGCCAATAGGCCTCCTTACCTCGGACGGCCCACCGCTCCCTGTAGATCTGCCAAGCGGCGTCGCTGTGCGCGGAATTCCCCCGACCCCTGGAACACGCATAGGCGGTGCAGATGTCATAAAGGGAACGGAGCCTGGATGCTGTGCAGGGCCCGATCCAGATACCGGTGCAGTCGGAGTGTGGTGAGTCCCGAGCGGCGCTGCAGCGGTGGAAGAGGCCACGCTGTCGGTTGATGTTCCCACCGCGTGGTCCGGGAGTACCGGACTAGGTTCCGCCGAGGTCCCGACCGAGTTGTCGCCCCCTGCATTGATCGAGGCCGCCACGCTCTCACGCATTTCGCCAGGAGCGGCGGGGCTGGTGCCAGAGGCGCCTCCTGCTGCAGGGACTCCACCAGGTACCTCAAACCCTCTCACTGGCCGCGGCACCTGCGGATCCTCCATCGGCTCGAACACCGGCTCCGGCTGCATGGCGATGGTGTCGTGGGTGACCTGGTAGTACGAGGAGAGCTTGTTCATCTGGGTGATGGCTTCCTGGCGGTGCTTCTCCGTCTTCACCGCTGCGGTGTACTCGTCGTTGGTCTCGACGCGCTTGGCAGCGGGGATGTCCTCGGGTGCCTTCTGGAGGATGCGGCTGTCGCGCGGGGGCATCGCCGCCTTCACCGCGGCCAGGCCTTCGCCTGCGGACTTCAGTTGACTGGCCGCGGTGAAGGTGTACTCGGCGAGGTCCAGGGTGGTCGAGCCGAGCTTGCCGCCCCACTTGTGGAAGCTGCTGCCCCCCTTGCCCTCCCAGGCCACCTCGCCGACATGCTTCTTGAGGTCGTCGCCGATCCGCTTGATGTCCTTGGCTGCCTGTTCGAGGGCGCCGCCCGTCGCCGTCAGGTCGCTCGGCTTCGCGTTGTCGACCATGTCCAGCATCGCGTTGAGCTCGCGCTCTTCGAAGTTGGTGCTGCCGATGCGGGAGAGGCCGGACATGCTGCCCAGGAACGGCATGTTCTTCATCCCGCGGAAGCCCTGGCGTAGTTGGGCCATGGCCACCTGGGCGTCCATGCCCGTGAGCTTCGACTCGCCGTCGCCACTCATACTCGATCCCCGTTCTTCTTCCTACAGGCCCGGATCGTCGTTGCGGTCGGTCTCGCGCTCCTCCGCCGGGCGGCTCGCCTCGTACCGGTCCTTCGTGCGCTGATGGATGTCCCAGAAGCGCTGCCTGACATCCTCTTCGAGGTTGTCGAAGCCGACGTCAGCACCGTGGACCGCGATCTTCATCGCTTCGATCTGGTCGCCGAAGGTCTGCGAAAGGGTGGTGAGGTGGGTGTGGACCCGGTTGTACATGCGGTAGAGGTCGGCGGCCTCGGCGAAGTCAGCGGAACCGAACGACGCCTGCTGGAGGGTCTCGCGGCTCAACTGCGACTTGGACGCCGGGGAACTGTCCAGGCGCCGGAGGATGCCGTCCACCCGCTTCTTGAATTCCTTGAGGGTCTCCGCCTCGCGCTTGAGCTGCGCGGCCGCCCCAGCCGCCGTCATCGGTTGTGCGGACAGCCCCACCTCGTCGTCAGGCAACCCCACGAGGTTCTCCCCCTCCACCCGTAGCAGTCTTCAGATGTGCACGGTGCGTGCACACGCCACTTTAGCCACCGCGCTCCAGTGTTCCAACTGCAAAGTCGAGGACGTGACTTGACGCACGCGCGGTTCCCCGTCCCCCCGCAGTTCGCGGTCGGTCAGCGGAGGCTGCGCTTCCGCCGCCAGTCCCTGTAGACCAAGGAAGCACCGCCCACGACGGCCACCAGCGTGCCACCTCCTACCAGCGCGTAGGTACCGATTCGCGTGTTCCGCTCCTGCTCGGTCTCGCCGATCTCGAGCTTTGCAGGTGTCGGCAGCTCCCCTTTGGCGACGCCTTCGTCGGCTTCGGGTCGCTCGATCCGGTGATCGTCCTCGCTGACGGCCCTGACCGGGTCGACGACGCCCCACCCGACGAGGATGTCGTGGCCGGCGATCGACCGCTCCGCGGTCTGCTCGATCTGCGCGGTGATCTCCTTGTACGTCCACCCCGGGTGCTTCGCCTTCAGCAGCGCTGCGACACCCGCCACGTACGGCGCGGAGAAGCTCGTGCCGTTGTCCGCGCAGTGCCCGCCGAGCGGCACCGTCGAGATCATGTCGACGCCCGGCGCCGCAACGTCGACGAACTCCCCGGCCTGCGAGAACGGCGCTCGCTCGTTGTTCCGATCGGAGGAGGCGACGGCGAGGACGCCGGGGTAGGAGGCCGGGTAGGTCCGCTTCACCTTGCCGCCGAGGCCGTCGTTGCCCGCGGAGGCGACCACCACGATGTCCTCCGAAAGGGCGCTGTCGATGGCGTACTTGAGGATCGAGTCGTGCCGGATCGCCTCCTCGGTGTCCTGCGAGATGTTGATGACGTCCGCGCCCTTTTTCACCGCGTGGACAATGGACCTGGCGAGGGACTTGACGTCGCCGCTGCCGTTCTCGTCGTTCTGCGTGACGGGGATGATGGTGGCGCCCGGCGCGAGCCCCACGAACCCGGTGCCGGCAGCGGGGCGGGCGGCGATGATGCCGGCGACCTTCGTGCCGTGGCCGACGCGGTCCCCGGTGCCGTCGTTCTTCCCGCGCTCGGTGGCGACCCCGTTCTTGCTCTTCGTCTTCTTCAGGAAGTTGGCGCCGAGACTCGGTGCGACGGCGGCCTTGAGCTGCTTGTTCTTCACGTCGACGCCGGTGTCGATGACGGCCACGCGGACGCCCTCGCCCTTGGTGTCCTGCCAGAGCTGGTCGAGGAGCACCCGCTGGAGCGCCCAAGGCCGCCCGGTGTAGCTCTTGTTGGGGAACTTGCACTGCGCCGAGGTGTCGGCTGCGGCCGGCGTCGCGCCGGCGACGGGGAGCAGCGCGGCGGTGCACGCGGTGAGCCCGGCGAGCACGGCGACGCGGCCGGCCCGGCGGCGGGACGCGGTTCGGGCGCCGGGCATGCTGCGCGCGGCGTGCGGTGTGTGCTGGTGGCCCATCAGCTCCCCCTCACGACCCCTGCGGCTGCCGGGCCGCAGACGTCCCCAACCGAGGCCCGGTGGGCAGGAATTGGGACCACGCGGCCGGGATCGGCGCCGGCTTGATGTTCTCGTACCCGAGCCGCACCTGGGCCTCGCTGCCCTGCGCCTGCTGCTGCCCGCTCTGCTCGTCCTGCTTGCCGTCGGTGCCGATGCCCGCGTCGTCGCCCGCGCTGTCGTTGTTGGCCTGGAGGGCGTAACGAAGGCCCGTGTCGGTGGCGAGGAAGACGGAGCCGGCCTTCGTCTCGTTGCCCTTGATCTGACGGAAGAGCTGCCCACTGCCCGGGGTGACGTACGCGCTGGTGGAACCGGTGGGAAGCTGGGCGGGGAAGTCGCGTCCCGCCCAGGTGCTGAGGGTGGTGGTGCCGGTCTTCTCGTCGACCTTGCGCAGGACGTTGCAGACGGTGTTGCGGGCACCGGCGGTGGTGCGGGCCGAGTTGACCTTGACCGCGCGCTCCGTCGGCCAGTCGATACCCGCGTCGAAGGCGCGCTTCCCCGGAACGATCGCGCTCGGCGCCACCGTCGTCGCCCTGCCGTTCTGCCCGCTCGGCTGCTCGGTCTTGCTGAGCAGCAGGACGGCAGTGAAGTCGGAGACGGGTACGACGCGTCCGGTGAGGACGAGATAGTGCTGGTAACCGGTGCCGGCCCGGGCTCGCAGCACCATCCCCACCCGGTCCGCCTCGCCCAACTCGTCGGAGGCGCCGGCGCGTTGGTTCACCCGGCCCGGCACCTGCGGAAAGTTGATCTCGTCACCCTCGCGGAAGGTGGCGAGCCACTCGTTCGAGACGCGCTGCGGCTGCTCGCTGCGGAAGAGTGTGCGCAGCAGCAGCTCGTCCTCGGGCACGGGGTACTTCACCCCCTTGCTGTCGACCGCCCACCGCTGCCCGCCGCGGTCCTCGACGAAGAGCAACTCGCCTCCTCTCAGGCGGCGTTGCCCCTCGGTCCGCTGCGCGTCCCGCTCGGCGAAGACGAACGCGGCCTTCTGGATGGCGCGCCCGCCCTGCCCCGGACGCTCGCAGACGGCCCAGCGCTTGGCGGCGCCCGCCTCTTCGGGCTCGGGGAGGCGGTCCGGGCCGTACGGGATGCCGATGGTGGCGCCGTGCGGTATGTCGCCGCCGTCGAGGACCTCCTCGTCGACCTTGACGACCTCGCCCTTGCCCGCGTCGAGGAGCAGCCGCGCCGAGGCGAGGTTGAGGACGGGGTGGAGCTGCTTCTTTTTGTTGGTCTTCAACACCACGTATCGAGTGGTGGACTTGCTGCCGACGATGACCTTCTCGCCGACCTCGTCCCACTTCTCGGGCTCCTTGGGTTTGAACATGCCCCATGCGCCGAACCCGGCGAGGACGAGCGCACCCACGACCATCCCGGGCAGCACGGCCCGCAGCGGTCGCGGTGCGCCCTCCTCGGTGCCCGTCTGCGAGGGCTGGAGGAATGCCGCGTTGAGCCGCTTCTTCGCGAAGGTGTAGGCGTTGAGCTCGTCCCGCCGTGATGCCATGAGTGGTGCGTCTCCCCTGCTGATCCCCGTCGGCCGTCGGATGCGGCCTCCGCCTCGGGTGCCGCGACGCCGGCACGGCCCCTACTATGCCGGTTGCACACTGCTGCGCGCCGCTCAGGTAGGGTGATCGACCGTTCAACGCCCTTGACCGCCGGGCGCATACGGACAAGAGGGGGCCTTCGGGATGGCAATGGCGACGCGTACCCGAGGCTCCGTCACGCAGCGGCAACCGGAGTCGGCACCGGTCAACTCCGCGCCGCGCACGCCTGCTTCGACCGCGCTGCGGACCGAGTTCCGTACCAACCGCCTCGGGCCTTTCGCGCTGACCCAACTGGTGCTGCTGGAGCTGGCGGCAGCCGTGCTCCTCGTCGCCGCCGCCGTGCACGGGCTGATGCTGGTCCCTGCGGCCGTCGTCGCCGGCGCGCTGGTCTGCTTCGCGGTGCTGCGCCGCCACCACAGGTCGGTCGTCGACTGGTTCTCGACGCACCTCGCGCTGCGTTCCCGCAGACGTCAGATGAGCGGCCCCCTGCCCTCCGAACTCCTCGATACCCAGGGCAGGTTGGGGGTGGACGCCGGATTCGCGCCGGCGGCCGAGTGCGTCCCCGGGCTGCACACGCAGGCGTACGTCGACCGGGACAGGCGCACCGTCGGGATGCTGGGGGACGGTACCTTCCTCACCGCCGTGGTGCGCGTCGAGGCCGTCGACAGCGCGCTGCGTCCGGCGTTCGGCGCCCGTGCGCTGCCGCTCGGGCTGCTTCACGACGCACTCGAAGTCGACGGTATCCGGCTGGAGTCGGTGCAGATCGTGCAGCACGTCCAGCCGGCACCCGCGCCGCACCTCCCCGAGCAGTCGGTGGCGCGCCACAGTTACGGCCCGCTCCAGCAGCAGACGGGCTCGCCCGCACTGCGGCTCACCTGGGTGGCGCTCAAGCTCGACCCCGAACTCTGCCCGGACGCCGTGCGGTTGCGCGGTGGCGGGCTGCTCGGCGCGCGCCGTTGCCTCGTACGCGCCGCGGACCACCTCGCCAGCCGTTGCACGGGCGCCGGCTTCCGTACGACGGTGTTGAGCGAGGAGGAGCTGGTCTCGGCCGTCGCCACCTCGGCCTGCGTCAACCCCGTCGCGACGGCGAGGGCGAGCCAGCCCGACACCCCGCCGGCCCGGCGCACCACGGAGACGGCCCGCGAGTGGCAGTGCGACGACCGGCACCACAGCACCTACCAGGTGGGCCGCTGGCCGGAGTTGGGCCGCGCCGCGACGCCGCTGCCGCGTCTTGCGGCGCTCCTGACCTCGGTGCCGACCTTCACGACCACCTTCAGCCTGACGGTCGGGCGCTCCCGCGGGAACAAGTCGGCGGCCCTCGCCGGGCATCTGCGGGTGACCGGCCGTTCGGAGACGGAACTGGACTCGGCCCGCCGACACCTGGAGCGCACGGCGCGCTCCGCGAAGGTCGGACTCGTCCGGCTCGACCGCGAGCAGTTGCCCGGCGTCCTCGCCACCCTGCCGCTGGGAGGTGCCCACTGATGCCGACGACGGGACGCAGGGGCCTCGTGGGCCCGAGGCGCGCCGAACACTCGCTGGCGCACGAGGAGTTGGGGGCGCTCTCCCTCCCCATCGGCGACGACGGCGTGGTGATCGGCGCCGACGCCGAGGGCCGGCCGCAGGTGATCGGCCTCCACCACCCCGTGCCGTACGACGTCCTCCTCGTCGGCGGCCTGTGGACGGCGCAGGTGCTCGCGCTGCGTGCGGCGGGCACGGGCGCGCGGGTGGCCGTGGAGACGGGTCGGGCGCAGGTGTGGAGCAACCTGGTGCAGGCGGCCGGTGCGGGGCAGGAGTGCATCAGCCTCCACGACGTCGGCCGCGTGCCGCCGATGGGCGCGACGGTCAGCAGCCCGGTGCTGGTGGTGCGGGACTGCGGTATGCGGCCGCCGCGCGGGCGCGTCGCCTCGATGGCGTGGCAGTCGGTGGTGACGCTGCTGCC
Source organism: Streptomyces sulphureus DSM 40104 (assembly GCF_000381025.1). Taxonomy (GTDB): domain Bacteria; phylum Actinomycetota; class Actinomycetes; order Streptomycetales; family Streptomycetaceae; genus Streptomyces; species Streptomyces sulphureus. The sequence goes on along the minus strand of NZ_KB905825.1, from coordinate 123,007 downwards.
GTATCTGAGTCCCTCGGCGCCGCGGTTGCTGCGGAGCGCCTCGCTCGTCGGCGTGCAGCGCGTATCGCCGGACGAGGCGCGGGAGATCGGTCGCCGGATGCAGCTCCCCCAGCGGGACGTCGACACCCTCTCCACGCTGGGCGACGGCGTGACCCTCTGGTGCACCCGGCACGACCGCCAGTACGCCGTGACGCAGCCGACCGACGCGGAGTCGGGTCTGCTCGGCGTCCCGAGGCGCCTGGACTGACGACCCCGCGGACCCTCGGCGCGACACCGATCGCCGCGGCGCCGGGCGCCGTTGGTGCGTAGCCCGCGTGCCCGGGGGTACGCCCGGGGTACGGCCGAAATGGAATCGAGACCTTCGACTGGTTGTGTCGGGTGTGTCGGGGCACGCGTACTGGCCGGATCGCCGGGACCGAGGGGGCGTATCCGCCACGGCGGTGATTAGGCTTGTGCGGGGGCGCACTTGGCCTACCGGGGAGTACGACCAGAGCAGCAGGAGGCACTGTGAGCAGCGATCGGGACGAGATCCGCGTCGGCGGGACCATCCCCGAGACCGATCGGCTCGAAGCGGGGGAAATCGACGCGGACGACGCCGACCCGGAGCAGGACTCCGAGTCCACAGGCCAGTTCACCATCGACTACACGCCCCCTGCCTGGTACACGCAGGGCTCGGACGCGTCGGAGGCCGACGAGGACGGCGACCATCTGCTGAGCCCCCCGCAGCCGTTGGGGACGTCGCCCACGCAACCGGCGGCCCCGGAAGCCGAGTCGGCGGACACCACCCCGCACGGCACGCACGACCGCGCCGCAGAGCTGCCCGAAGACGACTCCGCCGAGGAGGACTTGGGCGTACGGGCGGAGGACGCCCCGTCAGCCGAGGACGACGCCTCCCCGGAAGAGCAGACCGCCTCCCCGTACACCGCGCTCTCAGGTCCCGGGGAGCCCGACGACGACGCACCCGTCGCACCGTCCCCCGAGGACTCCGAGCCGGCGTCCACGCCTTCGCCGGCCGAGGAGCAGGCCGACGCGCCGCCCGAGGACGCCCCGAGGCCGCACGCGGCGCCCCCGCCCGCCGAACCCCTCGCGGGCACGGCCGACTTGGAGGATGGCGCCACCGTCCGCATCTCCAGCGCCTCCCTGCGCCGCGAGATCGCGTCCCGCGCCCAGAGGACGGACGACCCCGGCGAGGCCCCGCAGGACGCCGTGCCGCCGGGCGCCGACCCGCGGTACCCCCGCCCGGCGCCGCCCGAGGGCACACCGCCCGCGGGGACGCCCCAGCAGGCCGAACCGTGGCCGAACACCCCCGGCGTCGGGGAGACGTCGGGCCCGAACAGCGGCGGGGGCCAACTGCCGCCCCTGCCACCGCACTTCCAGCCCGCCGCCCAGCCCCCCGCCGGCGCCCCGTGGCCGACAGCGCCTGGCACACCGGCCGAGGCCGGACCGCAGCAGGCGCCCGCGCAGCCGCCTGCCCAGCCGGCGCAGCCGCCCCAACCCCCGCCCATGCCACCGCAGTTGCCGCCGCAGCCCGACGCGCACCGGCCGGGTGAGACATCCGCCCCGGTGCCGCCGTCCGGCACGGGCACGACACCACCGGCGGGGCACACCCCCGAGCAGTCGCCGCCCCCGCCCGTGCCGCAGCAGGGCGGGTACGGGTACCCGCAGCAGTACCAGCAGCCCCCGCCGTACCCGCAGCACCCCGGAGCCCCCGGCACGCACCCGGGCCGGCCGCAGGCCGCCCAGCCCTCCCCCGGAGCCGACCCGCGGCGCCAGGGGCAGTCGGGGTCGCCGCTCGGGTACACGGCCGCCGTCGAGCTCTCGTCGGACCGGCTCGTCAACAGCAAGAAGAAGAACCGGCAGCAGCCCGGCGGCGGACGGAGCCGGTTCAAGCTCGGCGGACGGAAGGAAGAGGCGGAGCGTCAGCGGAAGTTGGAGCTGATCCGCACGCCGGTCCTGTCGTGCTACCGCATCGCGGTGATCAGCCTCAAGGGCGGCGTCGGCAAGACGACGACCACGACCGCGCTCGGCTCGACGCTCGCGACTGAGCGCCAGGACAAGGTCATCGCGATCGACGCCAACCCGGACGCCGGCACCCTCGGCCGCCGGGTACGCAGGGAGACGGGCGCCACCATCCGCGACCTGGTCACGGCGATCCCGTACCTCAACAGCTACATGGACATCCGCCGCTTCACCTCGCAGGCCCCCTCGGGGCTGGAGATCCTCGCCAACGACGTCGACCCGGCGATCTCCACCACCTTCAACGACGAGGACTACCGCCGCGTCATCGACGTTCTCGGCAAGCAGTACCCGATCATCCTCACCGACTCGGGGACGGGCCTCCTCTACTCGGCGATGCGCGGAGTCCTCGACCTCGCCGACCAGTTGATCATCATCTCCACCCCGTCGGTCGACGGGGCGAGCAGCGCGAGCACCACCCTCGACTGGCTCGCCGCCCACGGCTACAGCGACCTGGTGCAGCGCTCCCTCACCGTGATCTCCGGGGTGCGGGAGACCGGCAAGATGATCAAGGTGTCGGACATCGTGTCGCACTTCGAAACGCGCTGCCGAGGCGTCGTCACCATCCCGTTCGACGAACACCTCTCCGCCGGCGCCGAGTTGGACCTGGGTCTGATGCGCCCCAAGACACGCGAGGCGTACTTCGAACTCTCGACGCTGATCGCCGAGGACTTCGCCCGCGCCCAGCGCGAACAGGGCCTCTGGACAGGCGACGGCAACAACCCGCCGCCGCAGCTCGCACCCCCCATGCCGGGGCAGCCGCTCCCCGGGATACCGCCCGGTGCGTACGGCTACCCGCAGCAGCAGGGGCAGTGGCCGGGGCAGCAGCCGGGCCACCCCGGGCAGGGACCTGGCCAGCAGCCGCCACGCTGAGCTTCGGGAGCGATCCGCGACCGGCTACAACTCCCCGTGGACGCGACCCCCTCCCGGCGTGCGCCGAGGGGGACGAGCCCGGGGAGACGTGGCCGGTACGCGCAGAGTGCTCGGCAACCGGTGCGAGCGGCAGTACCGGCTGGCCTGCTACCGCTCTCACGGCCGGTCCTGCCGCGTCGTTCCGCTGCTGAGCACAGCGCGGGACCGCCGTGCCACCCGGTCCTGACGGCGGCTCGACGCCAGGTGCTCGCGTTCCGCATCGTGCCGGAGGCGGTGCCGCACGGCCTCCTCTGCCGGCGCCCGTGGCGTTCAGCACGGCGAAGAGCCGCCTGCGCACAGTCCGCGCCCGAGGCACGTCACTCACTCCGCGTCGAACGTCACCGACGGGACGGCGCCAGGCCCCTGAGTGCCCGACGGCTCGCGACCGGCCGACGCCGCACCCGCTGCCCGGCGACCTCAGCCACGGGCGTCGGCGAGCAGCGCGCGCGCCTCGTCGACGTCCTGGGCCATCCGCTGCTTGAGCGCGTCCAAGGTGTCGAACTTCAACTGACCCCGCAGGTAGGCATGGAAGTCGACGCCGACGTACTCCCCGTAGAGGTCGAGGCCCACGCGGTCGATGGCGTACGCCTCGACGGTGCGCTCGTCGCCGTCGAACTGCGGGTTGGTGCCGACCGAGATCGCCGCCGGCATCTCCTCGCCCTGCGCGTGGAGCCAGCCGGCGTAAACGCCGTCGGCCGGGATCGCCGAGTGCGGCGGCGTCCTCAGGTTCGCCGTCGGGAAGCCCAACTCACGTCCCCTGCTCGCGCCCTGCACCACCACCCCTTCGACGCGGTGCGGGCGCCCCAGCACCTCAGCCGCGCCGCTCACGTCCCCCTCGGTGACGAGGCCGCGCGCCAGCGTGGAGGAGAACGGCTGTCCGCCGCCCGCCTCGCCGCGCTCGTAGAGGTCGACGACGACCACGTCGTAGTCGTAGGTGCGGCCGAGCTCGGCGAGCGTCTCGACGGTGCCCGAAGCGCGGTGCCCGAAGCGGAAGTTGGGGCCCTCGATGACGCTGCTCGCGTGGAGCTTGTCGACGAGCACCTTCACGACGAAGTCGGCAGGCGACAGCTTGGAGAACTCCGGGGTGAACGGCAGCACCAGCACCGCATCGATGCCGAGTTCGCCCATGAGCGCGGCACGGCGCTCGTGGGTGGCGAGGAGAGGCGGGTGGCTGCCGGGCCGCACGACCTCGCTGGGATGCGGGTCGAAGGTGACGGCGACGGCCGGAACGCCCAGTTCACGGGCGCGCTCCACAGCCTTCCCGAGGATGAGCTGGTGCCCGCGGTGCACCCCGTCGTACGAGCCGATGGTGACGACACTGCGCCCCCAGCCCTCGGGGATGTCCTCCAAGCCACGCCAGCACTGCACGTCCTGCTCCTCGCCGATGCTCTAGCCGTTGTCCGCTGCCTGTCCCTGCCGATGGCGTTCGCCGGTCCAAGGGTGCCATGTCCGCTGCATGTGGCGGTCAGGGACCCACCCCTGCGCGACTCCGCCCTGCGCCTCAACGCCCGCGCGCCGCCTCCGTCGTCACGGCTTCCCCGTCGCGCGGGCGTGCGCCGGTGGCGGGCCAGGGGAGGCAGGCGCGCCTGACGGCGGGACCGAGCAGCGGTGACCACACCTCGGGTGCCGCGTCCACCCACTCGGCCACCGCCGCGGCGACACCGGGGATCTCGACGGCAAGCTCCCCCAGCAGCGCGTCGAACCCGGCAGTCCCGCCCGGAGCGGTCGCCATCCGCGTACCGACGGCTCCGACGTGCGCCCCGTCGCGCTGCGGACTGCGCTGGCGCACGAGCGCACACAGAGTCGCCCGGAGGACGGTCGGCGCCGTCTCGTGCGCGATCAGCGCGGCGAGCAGCTCGTCCCGCAGGTCGCCCTCGACGGGCGCGAGCGCTTCGGCGAGGCTCCTGCGCACCTGCCGCAGCGGGCAGTCGAGCAGCTCGCGGAGGAAGGCGCGGAGCACCACGGTCCGGCCGCCCGCCGACCCGTCCACGGCGTCGGAGACCGCTCGGGCCACGGCTTCGGGACGCTGCTCCGCGCACTCGGCGAAAACCCTGGCGACGCGGGCGGCGGCCTCCGCTGTACGCACCTCGTCGAGGACGGCGAGGAGTTCGCCCGGCTCCGCTTCGGGCGCGCGCAGCCGCTCCCTGCACGCCCCGACGACCTGCTCCGGGTACGCGTCGAGCGCCGTGCCCAGTGCACGGGCCAGCTCTGTCCCGCCGTCCGAGACGAACCGGGCCACGGCGGAGGGCAGATGAGCGGCGCGCGCCCCCGGATCGCGGACGAGCACGGCGAGCGCGGCGCCGTGGAGCGAGCTGTCCGCGGGGGACTCCCGCAGCGCGAGCGCCGCCGCGCGCAGCAGCGCCAGGTCCGCCGCCTCGGCCCTGCGCGCCACCCGCACCCCCCACTCGGCTGCGAGCGCCCGGCGTCGCGGACGCGCATCCGTCGCCCAGGCGTGGACGGCGCGGCAGAACGCGGCGGGCTCCTCCTCCAGCAGTTCTTCGAGCAGTTCGTCCGCGCGCGGGTGCGCCGCCTCGGCCAGCACTTCGACGAGGTGCTGCACGCCGTCCCGCCGCCGCGCGTAGAGCAGCGCCTGCGCCGCCGCCGCGACGGTGGGCACGTCGGAGACGCCGCGGTGCCGCACCGTCAGCGGAGTCGTGTCCGCGAACCAGCCGCAGAGCACGGGGCGCACCTCGTCGGGGGCGGCTTCGAGGAGTTCGGAGGCGAGGTCGAGGAAACGCCCGCGCCCCTGCCCCGACGGGTCGTCGGCGGGGACGAGCAGCCGCAGCAGTTCGGCCTTGCGCCCCGGCGCGAGAGGCAGACGGCGCCAGAACCAGGGCCCGAACTCCTCCGGTACGACGCCGCCGCCCGCGACCAGCGCGCGCAGCCGCACCGCAAGCGCCTCCACGACGGGCATGCAGGCGGCGTCCGGCAGGTCAGGCAACGTCCGCACGAGCAGCCGCGCCGCCCACCACCGCGGTTCGGCGGGGGCGCCCGGCGACGCTCCGGAGGCGCTCCGGGGTTTCCGTCCGCCGTCGTGAGCGCCCGCGGACTGCCGGGGCACACGCGCTGCCTCCCGACTCCCCCGCGCATCAGGGCAGTCGGCGCCTTCCCGACGGGAGCCCTCCGCAGGCGCCCCTTCCGGAACCGCGACACCGACCAGCGGCGCCAGCACGTCCCCGAGCGCGGCGGGTCCGCAGCGCTCGCCGTGCCAGAGGAGCGCCTCGACGACTGTCCCCAACCGGTACCTCGGCACCGACGAGCACTCCCCCGACTCCCCGACCAGCGCGGTGAGTTGGGCGAGTGCCGCGTCGAGCCGCAGATGGCGGCCCTGGAGCCACTCGCCGAACTCCTCGTCCGCGAACCGGTACCCGTCGCCGGCCGGAAGGAGGACCTCCTCGGCGAGGACAGCCGGAGCCCAGCCGCCGGCCCAGGGAAAGATTTCCTCGAACCCGGACCGGTCCAACTCCCCCTGGCCGGGCCCCAGACATCGCCGCGCCGCCTCGTGGAGCCGCCCGGCGGCCCGCGCCGCGAGACGGCTCACCGAGCCGTGGGCCGACGTACGTCCGCCGGACGTGAGGTGGAGGGCGACACGGAGCGCGACGGCGTCGAGGTGCGCGGCGAAGACGTCCCGACGGGTCAACGGCGCCCCGGCGCCGGGCCGCCGGGACACGAGCCGCTGGGCGGCGCGCACTTCTCCGCAGAGCCGGACCGCCAGCGGATGAGCGGCGTCGGCGGCTGCGAGGGCGCCCTCGGGCACGCCGAGGACCCTGCGCAGGCGCGCGGCCTGGCCGGAAGGCAGCGGGTCGAGCCGGATGCACGGCGGCAGCGCCGTACCGTCCCGCGCGGGCTCCGACGGCTCGTGCAGCAGCCCCGAGGGGAAGAGCCGCCCGGCGTACTCCCAGAACTCCGGACGGCAGCAGACGGCGAGGCGGGCGCCGGAGGCCCCGAGCCAACCCGCGCTGTTCTGCGCCCACTTGAGGAGGTCGGAGGCGAGCGCCACCGGCATCTCCTCGGGCGCGTCGAGCACGACGAGGAGTGGCCGCCCCGCGTCCCTGGCGAGCCGCGCGACGACGTCCGGGTCGGCCTGCGCCTCGCCGGCGGCCGAGGCCGTGTCGAGCGACGCGGCGAGGATGCGTCCTGAGCGCAGCAAGGCACGGCCGACTGCCTCCCGCAACCCCGCGTCGTCCGGCCGCAGTTCGGCCCCGCGCAACCAGACGGTCGGCGCCGGCTCCGGCCCCCGCGCGCGGCGCACCGCGAGCGCCGCCAGCTCCGTCGTTCTTCCCTCGCCCGGCTCCCCCACGAGCGCCGCCACCGAGGCGCGACCCGAGGTGAAGGCCGCGAGCTCGGCCGACGTCTGCGGCCTCGCGACCGCCCCCGCATGGCGCTCGACGGCCGGCGCCGCAGACGCCGCGGTGAGATGGAGCGCGCCGGCGAGGTTGAGGTCACGGCCGAATGCGGGGTGGTTCGCGGCGTTGCGGCGCAGCACGGCTGCGAGCACCCCTTCCGGGGCCTGCGCCGCTACGACGGGGAGCGGCACGGCGTGCGCCGCCTCTGCGCGACCCGCCAACTCCCTTGCGACGACGCCCAGTACGGCACCGGTCGTGGTGTCGAGGAGCGGTGTGCCCGGCGCCTCGGGGCTGTGCAGATACCGCTCGGCCTCCGCCTCGGCGGGGACGAGTCGCAGCGCTTCCTGCAACCGGTGGGGCGGCAGTCCGGCGCGGTTCTCCGGGGCGTACCGGACGGGCACCGTGCCGGTGAGGCGTGCGCGGGGGCCGAAAGGCCCGAGCGCCACGGCGCACCCCTCCCACACACCGCGCGCCGCGCCGACGACGAGGGGTTCGGGCCCTTCGCCAGGAGCCCGGAGGAGCGCGAGGTCCCACTCGTCGAGGCGGACGACCGACCGCTCGGCGACGGGCAGGGGCGGCCCCTCGGCCGCGAGGAGCGAGGGACGCGGCGCCGCGAGCACCTCGTCCGCCGTGAGGAGGGTGCCCTCGTCGACGGCGAAGGCGGTGCCGCGCACCCGACCGTCCGGCCCGCAGACCCGGGCCAGCGCGCCCCGGGACCGCACCGCCGACATCGTCCGAACCTCCCGCCCCCTTGTCCTCTCAACGATCCGAGATTAGGCGGGAGTTGATCTCCCTCACCACCCCATGGACGAACGCGCCCCCGTGCACGCCGGTCGTTCACCTCGAGCGCCTGCACGTTGGGGTGAATCACCGCTCAGGAGTGGACATAGAGACAAGGGGAGCCGGGAGGGGGGCCGTGGGCGCGCGCACGGCACGGTGGGACCAGCCCGCCGCAGCGGCTCCGGCTGTACCCGGCGGGGCCGATCAGGCCGGCCCCGCCGGGCGACGGGGGCTCGGACCGACGGGTGACGTCGAACCGGCCGCGTGCCTCAGACGAAGACCGCGAGGCTCTTGGCCCGCCCCTGCCGCCGCTCGACGAGCGCCACGAAACGCCCATCGGGCCCGAAGACAGCGACCGTCGCGCCCCCCAGCTCCTCCGGCATCCGCAGCCGCACCCCGTTCCCCAGCAGCCGCGCCTGCTCGGCGTCGACGTCCCAGCGGCGGAAGGTCGCGGCGGCCGCCTCGCCCACGGGGAGTACGGGCAGCTCCCGCCCGTCGTCGACACACGCCTGCAACTGCTCCAGGGTGTGCGCCCCGGTCAGCCCGTACGGACCGACCCGCGTGCGGCGCAGCGCCGTCAGGTGTCCCCCGGTGCCCAGGTCCTCGCCCAAGTCCCGGGCGAGCGCCCGCACATACGTCCCCGAGGAGCACTCGACGCGTATCACGAGGTCGGTGACGGGGGTGCCGTCCGCCGCCGTCTCCTCGTGCGAGGAGAGCACCTCGAAGACGGAGACCGTCGCGGGCCGCGGCGCCAGCTCGACCGCCTCGCCCTCGCGCACCCGCGCGTACGCCCGCTTCCCGTCGACCTTGACCGCGCTCACCTTCGACGGGACCTGGAGGATCTCCCCCGTAAGCTTCTCAACCGCTGTGCGCACCGCGTCCTCGTCGAGCCCGCGGGCGCCCTCGGCGCCGGTGAGTTCGCCCTCCGCGTCCTCGGTGACCGTTGACTGCCCCAGGCGGACGGTGGCGAGGTACTCCTTCTCCACCAGTGCGAGGTGGCCGAGGAGCTTCGTCGCCCGCTCGACGCCGAGCACGAGCACCCCCGTCGCCATCGGATCGAGGGTGCCGGCGTGACCCACGCGCCGCGTCCTCGCCATCCCGCGCAGCTTCGCCACGACGTCGTGCGAGGTGAACCCGGCGGGCTTGTCGACGACGACGAGTCCGCCGGGCGTCCCCTTGGGCGAGGCATCCGTCCGCTTCTCCGCCACGGTCAGGCGCCCTCGCTCCCGCGCTCGTCACGCGTCGGCTCGTCACCCTCGGCGGCGGATTCCGGGTCGCCGGGGTCGAGCCCGTCGTCCTCCTCCGGCCTCCGGTACGGGTCGGCGCCGCCCGCGTACTCGGCGCCCGAGGACGCCTTGCGGACCTCCTCGTCCGACTCCTTCGCCCTCGCCAGCAACTCGTCGATGGCCTTGGCGTTCTCGGGAACCGCGTCGGCGACGAAGGTGAGGCTGGGGGTGTGCTTGATGCCCGCCGCGGCGCCCACCGCGGAGCGGAGTACGCCCTTGGCGCTCTCCAGGCCCGCTGCGGCGGCCTTGCGGTCCTCGTCGTCGCCGTACACCGTGTAGAAGACCGTGGCCTCCCTGAGGTCGCCCGTGACCCTGGTGTCGGTGACGGTCACGTTGGTGCCGAGCCGCGGGTCCTTGACACCCCGGTGCAGCTTCTGCGCGACCACCTCACGGATGAGGTCAGCCAGCCTCTTCGCCCGCGCGTTGTCGGCCACTCGTCCGTCTCCTTGCTCATTCGTCGTCTTCACCGTGGAACCGCCGCCGCACCGACAGCAGCTCCACCTCGGGTCGCGCCGCCACGAGGCGCTCGCACCGGTCCAGCAGGCCGCTCAACTGCCCCGCGTCACCGGAGACCGCGGCCAGGCCGATGTGGGCTCTTCGGTAGAGGTCCTGCTCCCCCGTCTCCGCCACGCTCACCGCGTACTTCCGCTGGAGCTCGGCGACGATGGGGCGGACCACGGAGCGCTTCTCCTTCAGCGACCGCACGTCGCCGAGGAGCAGATCGAAGGACAGCGTCCCTACGTACATAGACAGCGGGTCGTGCCACCCGCGGGGCCTTGAAGGTATGCCGACCGCACTCCGCGGTGGCCGTGCCACCAGAGTGCGGTATCGGCACCGTACACGCGAAGGCCGGGGCCGATCGACGCATTTGCGCCCGGCCGCCCGTACAGCACGACTGCCGTACGGGCGGCCGGGAGCGGGCCGATCAGCCCCGGTCCCGTGCGCTGGGGATCAGCCGCGCGGCTTCTCCCGCATTTCGTACGTCGCGATGACGTCGTCGACCTTGATGTCGTTGTAGGAGCCGAGGTTGATACCGCCCTCGAAGCCTTCGCGGATCTCGGTCACGTCGTCCTTGAAGCGGCGCAGCCCCTCGATGTTGAGGTTCTCCGAGACCACCTTGCCGTCGCGGAGCACCCGGGCCTTGCTGTTCCTCCGCACCTCGCCGGAGCGGATCAGGACACCGGCGATGTTGCCCAGCTTCGACGAGCGGAAGATCTCGCGGATCTCCGCCGTGCCGAGCTCGACCTCCTCGTACTCCGGCTTCAGCATGCCCTTCAGGGCCGCCTCGATCTCCTCGATGACCTGGTAGATCACCGTGTAGTACCGGACGTCCACGCCCTCGCGCTCGGCGAGCTGCGTCGCCCGGCCCTCGGCGCGGACGTTGAAGCCGATGACGATCGCGTCGGAGCCCGTCGCCAGGTTGATGTCGGTCTCGGTGACCGCACCCACCCCGCGGTGCAGGATGCGGAGGTCGACCTCTTCGCCGACGTCGAGCTGGAGCAGCGAGGACTCCAGTGCCTCGACCGAACCGGAGGCGTCGCCCTTGATGATGATGTTGAGCTGCTGCACCTCGCCCGCCTTGAGCACCTTGTCCAGGTCCTCGAGGGAGACCCTGCGGGTGCGCTTGGCGAACGCTGCGTTCCGCTCGCGGGCCGCGCGCTTCTCGGCGATCTGGCGGGCCGTGCGGTCCTCGTCGACGACGAGGAAGTTGTCGCCGGCGCCCGGAACGTTGGTGAGGCCGAGGACCTGCACCGGGGTGGAGGGCCTTGCCTCCTTCACGTTCTCGCCCTTGTCGTCGAGCATCGCGCGGACACGGCCGTAGGCGTCGCCGACGACCATGGTCTCGCCGACCCGCAGCGTGCCGCGCTGGACCAGCACCGTCGCGACGGCACCCCGCCCGCGGTCGAGGTGCGCCTCGATCGCGAGGCCCTGGGCGTCCTGCTCAGGGTTGGCCCGCAGGTCGAGGGCGGCGTCCGAGGTGAGGACGACGGCCTCGAGCAGCTGCTCGATGTTCTCGCCCTGGCGGGCCGAGATGTCGACGAACATGGTGTCGCCGCCGTACTCCTCCGCCACCAGGCCGTACTCGGTGAGCTGACCGCGCACCTTCGTGGGGTCGGCGCCCTCGACGTCGATCTTGTTGACCGCGACGACGATCGGCACCTCCGCGGCCTTGGCGTGGTTGAGCGCCTCCACCGTCTGCGGCATCACGCCGTCGTTCGCCGCGACCACGAGGATCGCGATGTCCGTCGACTTGGCACCGCGGGCACGCATGGCGGTGAACGCCTCGTGACCCGGGGTGTCGATGAAGGTGATGCGCCGGTCCTCGCCGTTGACCTCGGTCGACACCTGGTAGGCACCGATGTGCTGGGTGATACCGCCGGCTTCGCCCTCGGTGACGTTCGACTTGCGGATGGCGTCGAGCAGACGCGTCTTGCCGTGGTCGACGTGGCCCATGACCGTGACGACCGCCGGCCTCGGCTCGAGCTCCCGCTCGCCGCCCTCGTCCTCGCCGAACTCGATGTCGAAGGACTCCAGGAGCTCCCGGTCCTCCTCCTCGGGGCTGACGATCTGGACGACGTAGTTCATCTCCTCACCGAGGAGGTGCAGCGTCTCGTCCGAGACGGACTGCGTCGCCGTGACCATCTCACCGAGGTTGAACATCACCTGCACCAGCGAGGCCGGGTTGGCGTTGATCTTCTCGGCGAAGTCGGTGAGGGAGGCACCGCGCGACAGCCGGACCGTCTCGCCCTTGCCGCGCGGCAGCATCACGCCGCCGACCGACGGCGCCTGCATCTGCTCGTACTCCTGGCGGCGCTGCCTCTTCGACTTGCGCCCCCTGCGCGCCGGACCGCCGGGACGCCCGAAGGCACCCTGCGTACCACCGCGGCCACCCGGACCGCCGGGACGACCGCCGAACCCGGGACGGCCACCGCCACCCGGACGACCGGCGAAACCGCCGCCCCCGGGACGACCGCCGCCGCCCCCACCGGGACGACCGGCGAAGCCGCCGCCACCCGGACGGCCACCGCCGCCCGGACGACCGCCGCCGCCACCCGGACCGCCACGCCCCGGGCCGGGACGCGGGCCTGTGGCAGGACGCTGCGGCATCATGCCCGGGTTGGGACGGTTGCCACCGCCCCCGCCCCCGCCTCCGGGACGCGGGCCGCCGCCCTGCGGTGCCTGCGGACGCGGCATGTTGCCCGGGCTCGGACGCCCGCCGCCCGGTGCCTGCGGACGCGGACCGCCGCCGGGACCCGGCTTCGGACCCTGACCGGGCTTCGGCGCCTGCCCCGGCTTCGGACCCTGGCCCGGCTTCGGCGCGCCACCGGAGCGGGGCGCCTGCGGGCGGGCCATACCGGTCGAACCACCGGACGTGAAGGGGTTGTTGCCCGGACGCGGCCCGGACGGGCGGCCGCCCGGCTTCGGACCCTGGCCCGGCTTCGGCGCCTGGCCACCGCGGCCCTGGCCGCCCGGACCCGGCTTCGGGCCCTGGCCCGGCTTGGGTGCCTGGCCCGGCTTCGGGGCCGGAGCTTCCGGCTTCGCGGGCGGAGCGGTGAACTCCGGGTTCGACGGGGCCTGGCCGCCCGGTGCCGGCTTGGGTGCCTCGGCGGGCGTCGGCGCGGCGCTCGTGTCGGCGGCCGGCGCGGGCTCCTCGGCAGGCTTCGGGCCGGGCTTGGGGCCCGGCTTGGGCGCACCCGGCTTCGGCGCCTCGGCGCCCGGCTTGGGCGCGGCAGGCTTGGCGGCCGCCTTCTTCGGCGCCGCCGGCTTCGCGGACTTCTTGGCGCCCCCTGCGCCGCCCGCGTCAAGTGCATCTGTCAGCTTGCGGACAACCGGCGCCTCGATCGTCGAGGACGCCGAACGGACGAATTCCCCAAGCTCTTGGAGCTTGGCCATGACGACCTTGCTCTCTACTCCAAGCTCCTTGGCGAGCTCGTATACCCGGACCTTAGCCACTTCGCTCCTTACGGCCCGGGGGATCGTCCGCCGGACCTTCGCTACTTATGCATGGGCGTACTCATCGCGTACTCATCGAGTGCTCATCGCAATCTCGACCTACTTCCCACTCGCGAGGTACCTCGTCCCGCACGGGGCCCGTGCGGGCTGTCTTACGGTGCTGCCCGGTCCTTCCCCACCCGGGAACCTACCGATCCGCCCCCTCCGCGCTCGCCCCGCTCCGGGGTGCCGGCCACCGGCCGGTCTCCTCGAAGTGCTTGAGGTGGTCGCGCAGTTCAGCGGTGTCGAAAGGTCCCGGACCTCGGAAAGCCCGGTTGAACGCCTTACGACGGACGGCCTGCTCAAGGCAGGCCGATGCGGGGTGCAGATAAGCACCCCGCCCGCGCAGCGTATCGCGTCGGTCGGGGACGCATCGCCCCCCTACCAGTGCCACACGCAGGAGTTCGGGTTTGCCGGCGCGCTCCCGGCACCCCACACAGGTACGTACAGGGCACGCACGAGTTCGCGTCCGGCCAGACACTTCCTCAGTCTACCTCTCTGCATCCAGACCGTGGGCGGGGGGTGAGACCACCCTCACACAGGGAAGCGCGCGCTCAGCCCTGCTCGACCGGCTGGCCCGTCGCACCCTCGCCGGCCTCGGCGGTGTCCGGACGGATGTCGATCCGCCAGCCGGTGAGGCGAGCGGCGAGGCGGGCGTTCTGCCCCTCCTTGCCGATGGCGAGGGAGAGTTGGTAATCGGGCACCGTCACGCGCGCCGAGCGCGCGGCGAGGTCCACGACCTCCACCTCGCTGACCCGCGCCGGCGAGAGCGCGTTGGCGACGAGCTCGGCAGGGTCCTCCGACCAGTCGACGATGTCGATCTTCTCGCCGTTGAGCTCCGCCATCACGCTCCGCACCCGGCCGCCCATCGGCCCGATGCAGGCGCCCTTCGCGTTGAGTCCGGTACGGGTCGAGCGGACGGCCATCTTGGTGCGGTGCCCTGCCTCGCGAGCGATCGCCGCCACCTCGACCGAGCCGTCGGCGATCTCGGGGACCTCCAGCTCGAAGAGCTTCTTCACCAGGTTCGGGTGGGTGCGCGAGAGGGTCACGGACGGTCCGCGCACGCCCTTGACGACGCGCACGACGTAGGTACGCATCCGCATCCCGTGCGGGTACGTCTCCCCCGGCACCTGCTCCTGGGGCGGCAGGATCGCCTCGAGCCTGCCGATGTCCACCAGCACGCTCTTCGGGTCCTTGCCCTGTTGCACGACGCCGGTGACGACGTCGCCCTCGCGGCCCGCGTACTCGCCGAAGGTGACCTCTTCCTCCGCGTCGCGCAGCCGCTGCAGGATCACCTGCTTCGCGGTCGTCGCCGCGATGCGTCCGAAGCCGGTGGGGGTGTCGTCGAACTCGCGGGGCTCGGCGCCCTCTTCGAGCTCGTCGGCGCTCTCCTTTGCCCGGACGGTCACATGCCCCGTCTTCCGGTCGAGCTCCACGCGTGCGTCCCTGCGGCTGCCTTCGGTGCGGTGGTACGCGATGAGGAGGGCCGACTCGATCGCCTCGACCAGCAGGTCGAAGGAGACCTCCTTCTCTCTCACCAGCCCGCGCAGGGCACTCATGTCGATGTCCACGGCTACGCCTCCTCGTTCTTCTCGGCGTCCGCGGTCACGTCGTCGGCTTCCACGCGCCTGCGGTCGCGCGCAGCCGCGGACTGGTCCCGCGCGCTCCCGGAGGGCTTGGGGTTGAACTCGATCTCCACCCGCGCCTTGGCGATCTCGTCGAACCGGAGCCGGCGGGCGGTGGGCTTCCTCCCCTTGACGCCGGGGACCTCGAGATCGAGACCCTCCTCGTCGACGGAGACGATCCGCGCCGTCAGCTCGCCGCCGCCCGCCTGCTCGGTGAGGTTGACCTTGACGAGGCGGCCGACGGCGCGACGGAAGTGGCGCTCCTCGGTGAGGGGCCGGTCCGCGCCCGGCGAGGTGACCTCCAGGACGTAGGGGGCTCCCCCCATGACGTCCGAGGCGTCGAGTTCGGCGGAGAACAGGCGGCTGAGCTCGGCGCAGGTGTCGAGCTGCACGCCCTCGTCCGAGTCGACCACGATGCGGAGAACGCGGCGCTTGCCCGCCGGGGTCACCTCGACCTCCTCCAGGTCGAGTCCCTGCTCGGCGACGAGCGGTTCCAACAGTCCGCGCAGCCGCTCGCTCTGGGTGGTACTCATCCGGGTGACTCCTCGGCCGCGTGTGCTGTTGTGGGGCCTACTTACGGGGCGTGTCGCGTCAAGCCTATCGCCTGTCGGGGAGTGCACGGACCAGACCACCGATCTCCCCCGCGGCAGCACGCACGCCACCGGATCTGTGGGACGTACGGGTACGCATCGGGCCCGCCGCGATGGACGGTTCGGCGCTCCGGGAAGGGCACGGGTAGCGTCGCGTGCCGGTCTTCGCAGATGATCACTGTGACGTGATAGTCAGACAGTCGGGCGAGACTCGTTTTCACCAGGGAGAGCACCATGCCGCGCACACCGCCACAGGTCGGTGCCGGGCCCCCTCGCAGGGTGGTGCTCGCCGGCGTGCTGGGAGCCGGCGGTGCACTCGCCGGCTGCTCCGACGGCTCAGGGCCCGGCGACGCGAGCGAGGAGGAAAAGGCCGCGGGCGCGCGGGCGTTGCGGAGGCGGGCCGTGCAGCAGAGCGAGACGCTGCTCGCGCAGTACGACGGCGCGCTCGCCGCGCACACCGCGCTCGGCGAGCGGCTCGGGCCGCTCCGCACGGCCGTCGCCCGGCATGTGCAGGTCCTCGACGACCCGCGCGGCCAACGCGGTCGCTCGACGCCGCAGAGCCCCCCGTCGCCGAGCGGCGAGGCGTCTCCCGGCGCGGACGTCCCCGAGGACGAGGGCGGTGCGCTCGCCGCGCTCGCCCAAGCGGAGCGCCGGCTCGCCGAGAGCCGCACCCGCAGCCTCGTCGATGCGCCGCCCGAACTCGCCCGGGTGCTCGCCTCCGTTGCGGCCGCCGGGGCCGCGCACGCCTACCTGCTGGAGTCCGAGTCGTGAAGGAACTCGCCGCCGCACAGGCCGCGTTGAGCGCGGAGCACGCCACGGTCTACGGCTACGGCGTCGTCGGAGGCCGCATCGCGGGAGAGCGCCGCAAGGAAGCCCGAGAGGCGTACGACGCACACCGTGCGCGCCGGGACGCACTCCGGCGCACCATCCGCGACCTGGGCGGAAAGCCCGAGCCCGCTGCCGCCGCCTACGCGCTCCCGTTCGCGGTGCCCGACGGCACGGCGGCCGAGCGTCTCGCGGCGGAGCTGGAGGACCGGCTCGCGGGGGTGTACGCGGACCTCGTGCGGGCAAGCGAGGGGGCGAGGCGGCGCGAGGCCGCCGGCGCGCTCCGTGAGGCGGCCGTCCGGTCGGTGCGGTGGCGTGGGACGGGCGTACCCTTCCCGGGGCTCACCGAACTCCACGGTTCCGATCAGGCGCCGGCGCCGTCGTCCTCGGCCCTCTCGGACGGGCCGGGCTCCTCGGACACGTCCGGCCGTCCCGACGCCGGGAGCGGTGCGTCCGGCACGCTCTGACCCGCGCCTTTGCAGGGGCGGGGCCTCGTCCGTTCGCCGCCCGCTTCGAAAGGCCGCCAGCAGATGTCCTCCGTACTGCCCCTGGAGATCCCGAGACGGCTCTCGCGCACGCTCGCCGCGCAGCCGGACGCCGCCGCGGCGACGGGCGCCGCCTGGCTCGAGGGGCTCGGCGGACTGCTGGAGCGGTCGTTGGCCCGGTGGGAGCTCGTCCCCGAGCGGGTGGTCTCGCCGGGCGGGCGGAGCAGCCTCGTCGTGCTCGTGCACAGGGCGGACGGGGAGCCGGCCGCGCTGAAGCTCCTCGCCCCCCTCGACGCGACGCCCGCCGAGCGCGGCGCCAGGGAACGGGCAGCACTCGCGCACTGGGACGGGCTGGGCGCGGTGCACGTGCTGGAGGCCGAACCCGAGGACGGCGTCCTGCTGTTGGAGCGGTTGCGGGGCGAGATGTCGCTGCGGTCGCTGCCCGAGGCGAAGGCCGTGCTGGAGGCCGCGTCGACGGTCCGCCGCCTCTGGGTCGGGCCGCCCGCCGAGGCGGCGGCCTTCGAGACGGTCACGGCGCACACGAGTCGGGAGGCGGCGAGGATGCGCGCCTGTGCGCCGCCCCAGGCGCAGGACCTCGTCGAGGAGGCGCTGGAGACGCGCGAGGAACTGCTGCGCGGAGCGGAAGCCCCAGTGCTGCTGCACGGGGACTTCCGGCAGGGCGCCGTGCTGGCCAGTGACTCGGCGCGGGCGCGCTGGCTCGCGGCGGGGCCCGACCCGCTCGTCGGCGAGCCGGCGTTCGACCTTGCCCGGCTGGCGCGGGACCGGCTCCACGATCTGATGGCGACCTCGGGCGCCGCAGCCTCCACCCGCCGCAGAGTCAACCGCCTCGCCGACTCGCTCGACATCGACCGCGAGCGCCTCCGCGGCTGGACGCTCTACCGGGCCGTCGAGTCGGGCGTCCGCCAGTGGGCCGGCAACCGTGCGGACGCCGAACTGCTGCTGGAGTTCGCCACGTGGCTGTGACGGTCCCCCGGACCGACGGCCGTACGGGGTCCGGGAGCCGACCCCGGAGGGTCAGGGGACCAGTGCGCGGAGGCGCGACACCGCCTCGTCGTAGGGCAGCTCCTCGCGCTCGCCCGTGCGCCGGTCCTTCAGCTCGACGAGGCCGTCCTTGACGCCGCGGCCGGCGACGAGGATCGTCGGCACGCCGATCAACTCGGCGTCGGTGAACTTCACTCCGGGCGAGACGCCTGCCCGGTCGTCGACGAGGACCCGGACGCCTGCCTCCCCCAGCCGCTCGGCGATCTCCAACGCGACCTCCGTCTGCTTCGCCTTCCCCGCGGCGACGACGTGGACGTCGGCCGGGGCGATCTCGCGGGGCCAGCAGAGGCCCTGCGCGTCGGCCGTCTGCTCGGCGAGCGCGGCGACGGCGCGGGACACGCCGATGCCGTAGGAACCCATGGTGAGGCGGACCGGCTTGCCGTCCTGGCCGAGGACGTCCAGCTCGAAGGCGTCCGTGTACTTGCGGCCGAGCTGGAAGATGTGGCCGATCTCGATGGCACGGTCGAGCTCGATGCCGTGCCCGCACCTGGGGCAGGGGTCGCCCGGCTCGACCACCACGACGTCGAGGTAGCGGTCGACCTCGAAGTCCCGGCCGGCGACGACGTTGCGGGCGTGCTTGCCCTCCTTGTTGGCGCCCGTCACCCAGGAGGTGCCGACGGCGACGCGCGGGTCGGCGAGGTACGGGAACGCCTTGCCCGCCATGCCGCCCTGCGGGCCGACGTAGCCGCGGACGAGGTCGGGGCGCTCGGCGAAGTCCTCGGCCGTGACGAGTTCGACGACGGCCGGGGCGAGTTGCTCCTCCAGCTTGCCCATGTCGACCTCGCGGTCGCCGGGGACGCCGACGGCGGTGATCTCGCCGTCGACCTTCACGAGGAGGTTCTTCAGCGTGGCCGAGGCGGGGACGCCGAGGTGGGCGGCGAGCGTCTCGATCGTGGGGGTGTCCGGGGTGTCGAGCTCCTCCGGCTGCGGAAGGCCGTCGACGGAGCCGGCCTCGACGGCGGTCGTGACGGCCTCGGTGTTGGCGGCGAAGCCGCAGTGCGGGCACTGGGCGAAGGTGTCCTCGCCGGCGGCGGCGGGCGCGAGGAACTCCTCCGAGGCGGAGCCGCCCATGGCGCCCGAGACGGCGGAGACGATCCGGAAGTCCATGCCGAGCCGCTCGAAGATCCGGATGTACGCCTCGCGGTGGAGCGCGTACGCCTCGGCGAGCCCCTCGTCGGAGGTGTCGAAGGAGTAGGCGTCCTTCATCGTGAACTCGCGGCCGCGCAGGATGCCGGAGCGGGGGCGGGCCTCGTCCCTGTACTTGGTCTGGATCTGGTAGAGGATCACCGGCAGGTCCTTGTAGGACGTGCACTGGTCCTTCACCATCAGCGCGAAGATCTCCTCGTGCGTCGGGCCGAGGAGGTACTCGCCTCCCTTGCGGTCCCGGAGACGGAAGAGGAGGTCGCCGTACTCCTCGTACCTGCCCGTCGTCTCGTAGGGCTCCTTGGGCAGCAGGGCGGGGAGAAGCACCTCCTGGGCGCCGATCGCGTCCATCTCCTCGCGCACGACGCGGGTGACGTTCTCCAGGACCTGCTTGCCGAGCGGCAGCCAGCTCCAGATGCCGGCGGCGGTGCGGCGGACGTAGCCGGCGCGGACGAGCAGCTTGTGGCTCAGCGTCTCGGCGTCCGCCGGGTCGTCCCGGAGCGTCTTCAGCATCGACCGGGACAAACGCTGGACACGGGCTGCCATGGGTACTCCTGCTCGGGCCGTACGGGTAACGGATGCGAGCTTATCGGCAGGGGGTGACCGCACGGAAATGAGATGCGGGGAGTACGGCTACCTCGGCCCGGCGAGCGGCAGTTGGGCGCCCATCACCGCGTACGGGCTCGCGGCGCCCGGGAAGATCACGCGGCGCGCGAGGTCCCGGTAGCCGAGGTGGTGGTAGAGGCGGCGCGCGGGGCTGTCGGTGTCGATGGCGGAGAGGAGCGAGCGCTCCTCTGTCGCGGTGTCGGTGATCCCGGTGATCAGCCGCCGCCCGAGGCCGAGTTGCTGCCACCGCGGGTGGACGTGGAGCTCGGTGATGACGAAGGAGCCGCTGAGCCAGTGGTCGACGCCGTCCTCGCGCAGGTACGGGTGGACCACCGTCGACCACCACTGGGTGCGGTCGTTGGGCATCCCGTAGACGAAGCCGACGAGGCGCCCCTCCGGAGTCGTGACGCCCAGCGCGCGGGTGTGCCGCAGCGCCGCGTGGCGCAGCATGACGTGGCGGCGGATGCCGATCTCGTCCTCGCTGAGGCCGAAGGCGAGCGCCTGCACCGCGAGTGCGTCGTCCACCCGGGCGGCGAGGTCGACGGGTCCGACGGTCGCCTCCGGCGGTTCGGGGAGCCGTCCCTGCGAGGAATGCAGCATGGGCGGAGGCTACTTGCTCGCCGGGCACACCGCGACGATGTGCGCGGAGCAGCCTGCGCAGCCCGTCAGAAGAGCACGCTCATGAAGGCACCGACCTCGCGGAAGCCGACGCGGTGGTAGGAGGCGCGGGCGGCCGTGTTGAAGTCGTTGACGTAGAGGCTGACGACCGGCGAGACCTCGCGGAGCGCGTACCTGAGCACGGCGGCCATGCCCGGCTCCGAGAACCCCTCGCCGCGCCGCTCGGGTGCGACCCACACGCCCTGGATCTGGCAGGCGGCCGGGGTGGCGGCACCGATCTCGGCCTTGAAGACCACCCGCCCGTCCTCGAACCGCGCGAACGACCGTCCGGCGCCGACGAGTTCGGCGACGCGCGCCTGGTAGAGCAGCCCGCCGTCACCTGCGAGCGGCGAGACGCCGACCTCCTCGGTGAACATCGACACGCAGGCCGGGAGGA
Source organism: Streptomyces sulphureus DSM 40104 (assembly GCF_000381025.1). GTDB lineage: Bacteria > Actinomycetota > Actinomycetes > Streptomycetales > Streptomycetaceae > Streptomyces > Streptomyces sulphureus. The sequence continues at coordinate 102,284 of NZ_KB905825.1, read as the reverse complement.
CGCGCTCGACCTCGTCCCTCCGCACGCGGCGTACCTGCGGATCGGGGGGCACGGCGGCGGATTCCCGCTCGGTCGTCATCAGCGGCTGCCACGCGCGCACCTCGCGCGCAGGGCCCCAGTGGGGCTCCAGGTACGACCAGAGCAGGGCTGTCTCCTCCGCCGGACCGACGATCGACGAGCAGCGCCGCCCCTGCCGCAGCGCCCGCTCCGCGAACGCGCGCACCGCTTCGGGCTCCGCGCAGAGCGGGACGAGGTTGGCCCCCGCGTAGCAGAGCGACGCGAGCCGTCCGGCGCTGTACCAGCCCCACATCTCACCGCCGAGCCGCCACGGGTCGAGGCCCGCGGTCTCGACCCGTGCGGTGATGAAGGTGTTGTTGACGGGCTCGCGCCGCAGCACCCGCAGGACGTCGTCGAGTTCGGCGGGGTCGACCGGCCGGACGGACGGGGTGGTCAGCACGGGCCTGTCCCGTCCCGCCGGATGGCGGCGGACACTTTCACGCACCTCCGCGTGGACGGGCGGGGCGCCGGGGCGCGGAACGGCAGCCGGCGGGGAAGCAGGCTCAGCCGCCGACGGCGACCTGCGGCTCGCCGGAGGCGACACCGTCCTTCTCCATCTGCTCCGCGAGCTTCTGGGCCTCGTCGATGAGCGTCTCGACGATCTTCGCCTCGGGGACGGTCCTGATCACCTCGCCCTTGACGAAGATCTGCCCCTTGCCGTTGCCGGAGGCGACGCCGAGGTCAGCCTCGCGGGCTTCGCCCGGGCCGTTGACGACACAGCCCATCACGGCGACGCGGAGCGGGACGTCCATGCCGTCGAGTCCGGCGGTCACCTCGTCGGCGAGCTTGTAGACATCGACCTGGGCGCGACCGCACGAGGGGCAGGAGACGATCTCCAGGCCACGCTGCCGGAGGCCGAGCGACTCCAGGATCTGGGTGCCGACCTTGACCTCCTCCACCGGCGGGGCCGAGAGCGAGACGCGGATGGTGTCGCCGATGCCCTCGCTGAGCAGGGCGCCGAAGGCGACCGAGGACTTGATGGTGCCCTGGAACGCGGGGCCCGCCTCGGTGACGCCGAGGTGGAGCGGGTAGTCGCACTGCTGGGCGAGGAGCCGGTAGGCGTTGACCATCACGACGGGGTCGTTGTGCTTGACCGAGATCTTGAGGTCCTGGAAGCCGTGCTCCTCGAAGAGCGAGCACTCCCAGAGCGCGGACTCGGCGAGCGCCTCGGGGGTCGCCTTGCCGTACTTCTCGAGCAGCCGCTTGTCGAGGGAGCCGGCGTTGACGCCGATGCGGATCGGGGTGCGGGCCGCGTTGGCGGCGTCCGCGATCTCCTTGACCTTGTCGTCGAACTGCTTGATGTTGCCCGGGTTGACCCGGACCGCGGCGCAGCCGGCGTCGATCGCCTGGAAGACGTACTTCGGCTGGAAGTGGATGTCGGCGATCACCGGGATCTGCGACTTGCGCGCGATCGTGGGGAGCGCTTCTGCGTCGTCCTGCGTCGGGCAGGCGACGCGGACGATCTGGCAGCCGGAGGCGGTGAGCTCCGCGATCTGCTGGAGGGTGGCGCCGATGTCCGACGTCTTGGTGGTGGTCATCGACTGCACGGAGACGGGTGCGTCACCGCCGACCGCGACCGGGCCCACGTGGATCTTCCTGCTCCGCCTGCGCTCGGCGAGCTTGACGGGCACATCCGGCATTCCGAGCGAAATCGCTGTCATCTTCGCGTGCAACCCCAACTGTGGATCATGGCCCGGGATCGACGGGCTCCGTTCCCTGAGATTACGGCACCCAACCCTCCGGGAGCACATCGCTCTCCGGGACACCGCCCGATCACCCCTGTGCCGCGGACCGGACCCGCAGGTCGGGGCCGATCCGCGGCAGCGGGGCCCGCTGCCGGCTGATACGCGGACGCCATCAGCCCGTCAGCCGTACCGGATTCACGACGTCGGCGACGAGCACCAACAGCGTGAAGCAGATGAAGACGCCGGCGACGACGTACGCGATCGGCATCAGCTTGGCGACGTCGAAAGGGCCCGGGTCCGGGCGTCGGAACACCTTGGCGAAGCCGCGTCGGAGCGACTCCCAGACGGCGCCCGCCATGTGCCCGCCGTCGAGCGGGAGCAGCGGCAGCAGGTTGAAGAGGAAGAGCGAGAGGTTGAACCCCGCGACGAGGAGCAGCATCGTCGCCACACGCTGGCTCGGCGGGATGTCTAGCGAGAAGACCTCACCGCCGACGCGTGCCGCGCCGACCACGCCCATCGGGGAGTCCTGTTTGCGCTCGGCTCCGTCGAAGGCCGCGTTCCACAGGTCGGGCACCTTGCCCGGAAGCGCGACGAGCGCGTGGACGCCCGACTCGACCATGTCCCCCATGCGGTCGACGGCCTGCGGGAAGGACTGCTGCACCACGCCGCTCGCCGGCGTGAACCCGAGGAAGCCCGCCGTGACGTACTCGTCGGGGACGTAGCCGCCGCGGCCGTCGGACTTGGCGACCTTGTTCTCGATCAGGTCGGCCTGGAGCGTCTTGCGCGCCCCGTCGCGTTCGACGGTGAGGGTGGCGGGGCCCGTGGTCTCCCTGATGCTCTGCTGGAGGTCGTCCCACTCCTCGACCTTGCGCCCGTCGAAGCCGACGATCTTGTCGCCCGGCTGGAGGCCGGCGGCCTTCGCCGGCGAGGCGGGCGCGCCCCCGTGGCACTTGTCGGACTGCGCGGACGCCGGGATCACGCACTCGGAGACCGTCGAGACGCTGGTGGTCTGGGTGTTGATGCCGAAGGTCATCAGCACCGTCACGAAGACGACGACGGCGAGTACGAGGTTCATGAAGGGTCCCGCGAACATCACGATGAACCGCTTCCACGGCCGCCGTGTGTAGAGCATCCGCTTCTCGTCGCCCGGCTGGAGCTCCTCGTACGCGGCGGCGCGCGCGTCCTCGATCATGCCGCGGAAAGGCGACGTCGAGCGCTGCCTGACCTTGCCGTCGTCGCCGGGCGGGAACATGCCGATCATGCGGATGTAGCCGCCGAGCGGGATCGCCTTGATGCCGTACTCGGTCTCGCCCTTCGTCTTCGACCACAGCGTCGGACCGAAGCCGACCATGAACTGCGGCACTCTGACACCGAACATCTTGGCCGTGCTGAAGTGGCCGAACTCGTGCCATGCGATGGAGAAGAGCAGGCCGACGACGAAGACGACTATCCCCAGTACCGTCATGAACGTCGTCATACGCGGGCCTCCACCTGCGACGCGGCCAACTCGCGAGCACGGGCACGCGCCCAGTCCTCGGCGCCGAGGACACCGTCGAGCGTCAGCTCGGTTCCCGTGGCGGCATCCGGTTTCGCTACGTGCTCCTCGACCACTGCCGCGACCGTATCCACAATCCCCGTGAAGGGCAGCCTTCCGCCGAGAAACGCCTCCACGCACTCCTCGTTGGCCGCGTTGTAGACGGCGGGCGCGGTGCCGCCGAGCTCCCCGACGCGGGCCGCGAGCGCGACCGAGGGGAACGCTGCCTCGTCGAGCGGGTGGAAGTCCCAGCTCATCGCCTTGGTCCAGTCGAAGACCGGTCCCGTGTCCGGGACGCGCTCGGGCCAGCCGAGGCCGAGCGCGATCGGGAGGCGCATGTCGGGAGGGCCGCACTGCGCGAGCGTCGAGCCGTCGGTGAACTCCACCATCGAGTGGACGGCCGACTGAGGATGGACGACGACCTGGATGCGGTCGAACGGGATGTCGTACAGGAGGTGCGCCTCGATCACTTCGAGGCCCTTGTTGACGAGTGTCGCCGAGTTGACGGTGATCACCGGGCCCATCTCCCAGGTCGGGTGGGAGAGCGCGTCCTGCGGTGTCACCTCGGCGAGTTCGGCGCGGGTGCGCCCGCGGAACGGGCCGCCCGAGGCGGTGACGAGGAGCTTGCGGACCTCGCGACGCTCGCCGCCGAGGAGCGCCTGGAAGAGAGCGGAGTGCTCCGAGTCGACGGGCACGATCTGCCCGGGTTCGGCGCGGGCCGCCACGAGCGGACCGCCGACGATGAGCGACTCCTTGTTGGCGAGCGCGAGGACCCGGCCGGCCTCGAGCGCGGCGAGCGTCGGGGCGAGGCCGATCGACCCGGTGATGCCGTTGAGGACCGTGTGGCAGGGGGACTTGGCGAGTGCGGTGGCGGCGTCGGGCCCCGCGAGCACCTCGGGGATCGGCTCGCCCGGACCGTACTGGGCGCGCAGCGCCTCCCGCACCTCGGCGGCCTTCTCCTCCCTGGCGACGGCGACGGCCCTGACCTGGAGCCGGTGCGCCTGACCGGCCAGCAGCTCCACCCTGCCGCCCGCGGCCGAGAGGGCGGTCACCCGGAAGCGGTCCGGGTTGGCAAGGACCACGTCGACGGCCTGGGTACCGATGGAGCCGGTGGAGCCGAGGATCACCACGTCGCGGGGGCCCTCGGGGACGGCCGCCGTCGGGTAGCGCTGGTGCGGGTCGGCGAGCGGCGCTGCTGGGCTATGGGTCATGCATCTATTGTGAGGGCTGCCCGCCGGCGGGAGTCGCCCGGTGCCCGCATTCGGCACGGGTCGGCGCGCGTGCCTGGTCAGCTCCCGATCCGCCGGTGCACATCCTCGCGGCGGCTCGGTCCCGGCTCGGCCGGCGCGATCCACGGGCCGGCCGAGGACGGGTCGACGACGCCCTTCTCCAACCAGGTGTAGGCGCCGTCGAGGACGCGGGAGACGACCTCGCCGTCGAGGTCGTCGGTGTTGGTCCAGAGCCGGCCGAAGAGTTCGTCGGTGCGGATGCGTGCCTGGCGGCAGAAGGCGTCGGCGAGTTGGTAGGCGTGGTGGCCCCGCGCCGCGGCGTCCGGGTCGCCGGAGGCCGCGCCGTCCGCGTAGAGCTTCTCCGCGCGGACGCAGGCGGCGCTCATCGCGAAGAGTTCGGCACCGATGTCGACGACGCGGCCGAGGAACCCCTGCTTCGTCTCCATGCGGCCCTGCCAGCGCGACATCGCGTAGAAGGTGGAGCGTGCGAGCTTGCGCGAGGTGCGCTCGACGTACCGCAGGTGCGGAGCGAGGCTGCCGAACTCCGAGAAGCCGCCGGGGCGTTGGCCCGGACCGGCGACGAGTTGCGGGAGCCACTTGGCGTAGAAGGCGCCGGCGCTGAGGGCGGCCTTGCGCTTGTCCGCGAAGGAGCTGTCGGGGGCGATGAGGTCGCCGGCGACGGAGAGGTGGGCGTCGACGGCCTCCCGCGCGATGAGCAGGTGCATGATCTCGGTGGAGCCCTCGAAGATCCGGTTGATCCTCAGGTCGCGGAGCAACTGCTCGGCGGGGACACCGCGTTCGCCGCGCGCCGCGAGCGACGCGGCCGTCTCGTAGCCGCGGCCGCCGCGTACCTGCACCAGCTCGTCCGCGATCCGCCACGCCATCTCGCTGCCGTAGAGCTTCGCCAGGGCCGCCTCGATGCGGATGTCGTTGCGCTCCTCGTCCGCCATCTGCGAGGCGAGATCGACGACGGCCTCCAGCGCGAAGGTCGTCGCGGCGATGAAGGAGATCTTGCTGCCGACCGCCTCGTGCCTGGCAACCTCGCGCCCCCACTGCACCCGCTCTGCCGACCACTCGCGGGCGATCTTCAGGGCCCACTTTCCCGCGCCCACGCAGGTCGCGGGGAGGGAGAGGCGGCCGGTGTTGAGCGTGGTGAGCGCGATCTTCAGGCCCGCGCCCTCCGGGCCGATCCGGTTGGCAGCGGGCACGCGTACGCGGTGGAAGCGCGTGACCCCGTTCTCCAACCCCCGCAAGCCCATGAAGGAGTTGCGGTTCTCCACCGTGACGCCCTCCGCGTCGCCCTCGACGACGAAGGCGCTGATCCCGCCCTCGTGTCCGTCGGAGGCGGGGACGCGCGCCATCACGACGAGGAGGTCGGCGATGACGCCGTTGGTGGTCCACAGCTTCACGCCGTCGAGAAGGTAGTCGTCGCCGTCGGGGACGGCGGTGGCGCCGAGGCGCGCCGGGTCCGAGCCGACGTCCGGCTCGGTGAGGAGGAAGGCGGAGATGTCGGTCGTCGCGCAGCGGGGCAGGAAGGCGTCGCACTGCTGCTGCGTGCCGAAGAGCTTCAACGGCTGCGGGACGCCGATCGACTGGTGCGCCGAGAGCAGCGCGCCGACGGCCGGGCTCACGGAGGCGAGCATGCCGAGCGCCTTGTTGTAGTAGACCTGGGTCAGGCCGAGGCCGCCGTACTCGCGGCCGATCTTCATGCCGAGCGCGCCCATCTCCTTGAGCTTGCGGATCACCTCGTCGGGGATGCGGTCCTCGCGCTCGATGGCCGCGCCGTCGATGCCGGTGCGGCAGAACTCCTCCAGCTCGGCGAGGAACGCCTCGCCGCGCTCCGCGTCCTCGGGGGCCGGCTCGGGGTGCGGGTGGATCAGGTCGAGGCGGAAGCGGCCGAGGAAGAGTTCCTTGGCGAAGCTCGGCTTGCGCCAGTCCTGTTCGCGGGCTGCCTCGGCGACGGCACGGGCTTCGCGCTCGGAGACGGTCATCTCGCTCACCTCGGGAGGACTGGGGGCGTTGACTGCCGGCCGGTGCTACTCGGTCGTGTGTACCCGATCGCGGCCGCCCGTACCAGACTCCGCGCAGCGTGCCGCCCGTCCTCACCTCAGTTCGGCGACGGCGAGCCCCACGGTCACGAGGAGCAGCAGCAGCGCCGCGACGGCGACCGCAAGCGTCGCAAGCCGTCCCCACTGCGGTGGCGGCCTCTTCGATGCCGACATAAGACGCCTCCACTCCCGGGCCGGCAGCGCGCACCGGTGCCGCCCAACTCCGCCTGAAGCAAACCTACTTGGGGAATGCACAGCCGCGGCCCCGCCCGAAACCAGAGGTCGGGCGGGGCCGCGGCGGCGCCCCTCGGAGTAGGACGCAGACAAGGGCGCCGAGGATGCACCGGGAGCGTGCCGGCGTGCCTAGAGCTGGAGGCCGGTGAGGACCATGACGCGCTCGTAGGTGTAGTCCTCCATCGCGAAGCGGACGCCCTCGCGGCCGACGCCGGAGTCCTTCACACCGCCGTACGGCATCTGGTCGGCGCGGTAGGAGGGGACGTCGCCGACAACGACCCCGCCGACGTCGAGGGCGCGGTGCGCGCGGAAGGCCGCTTGCAGGTCGTGGGTGAAGACGCCCGCCTGGAGGCCGTACTTGGAGTCGTTGACCGCAGCGAACGCCGCCTCTTCGCCCTCGACCCGGCTCACGGAGACGACGGGGCCGAAGACCTCCTCGCTGCCGATGTTGGTCTCGGCCGGCACCTCTTCGAGGACGGTCGGCGCGAAACTGGCGCCGTCCCGCTTGCCTCCCGTGAGGAGCCGGGCGCCGGCGGCCAGCGACTCCTCGACCCAGGACTCGACGCGCCTGGCCGCCTCCTCGCTGACGAGCGGGCCGACGTCGGTGGCGTCGTCCTCCGGGTCCCCCGTGGTGAGCGACTCCACCGCGGCGACGATCTTCGGTACGAGCCGGTCGTAGACGGAGGCGTCGGCGAGGACCCGCTGGACGGAGATGCAGGACTGGCCGCCCTGGTAGTTGGAGAAGGTGGCGATCCGCTGCGCCGCGAAGTCGAGGTCGGCCTCCGAGGAGTAGTCGGCGAGGACGACGGCCGCACCGTTGCCGCCGAGCTCCAGCGTGACGCGCTTGCGGGGGACCGAGTCGAGGATCGACCAGCCGACGGGCGCGGAGCCGGTGAAGGAGATGATCGGCAGCCGCTCGTCCTGCACCAGGTCGGGCATGCGGTCGTTGGGGACGGGCAGGACGGACCAGGAGCCGGCGGGCAGGTCGGTCTCGGCGAGGAGTTCGCCGAGGAGGAGGCCGGAGAGCGGGGTGGCGGGGGCCGGTTTCAGGACGATCGGGGCGCCGACCGCGAGCGCCGGCGCGACCTTGTGCGCACAGAGGTTGAGCGGGAAGTTGAACGGCGCGATGCCGAGCACCGGGCCGTAGGGGAAGCGGCGGGTGAAGGCGAGGCGCCCCTCGCCGCCGGCGTCCGAGTCGAGGCGCTGGCCCTCGCCGCCGTTGAACCTCCGCGCCTCGTCCGCCGCCCAGCGGAAGACCGAGAGGCAGCGGCCGACTTCGCCCCTTGCCCACTTCATCGGCTTGCCGTTCTCGGCGGAGATCAGGCGGGCGACCTCCTCGCTGCGCTCGCCGAGGCGACGGACGACGTGGTCGAGCGCTGCGGCGCGGACGTGCGCAGGGGTGGCGGCGAACTCCTCGGCGACCTCGGCCGCCGCCGCCACCGCCTGCTGCGTCTGGGCTTCGTCCGGCAGGCTGACGGTGCCGACGAGCCGGCCGTCCCAGGGCGAGGTGACGTCGAGGGTGTCGTTGCCCGTGGCCGTGCGGCCGGCGAGCCAGAACGGGTACGGGGAAGTCGCTGTGGTCACTGGGGATCGCCCTTCCGGATCGGTTGTGCCCTCCCGCTCGGGTCGCCGTGCCGGTGCGCACCGCCGGGCGGCTGCCGTACGGGGGGCGATCCGAGCTGTGCCCCACCGTAGGGCTTCGAGCGCGCGCTGTTCCTTGTCCGGTGCGGAGGGGTTCCGGGCGGGGTGGCTACGGAATGTCCTGTTGCGCCTGGCGGGGCGGGGTAACGCGCCGGAGAGGGTGGGGAGTTGGGGTGGTGCTTCAGGCGGGTGTGAGGCGGCCCGGGTGCGGGGGTTGGCGGAGGAGGTCGGTCGAGGCGCGGCGACTTGCCCCGGCTTCTCGGATCGGCGTGTGTGGGAGCGCTCGAACCGGGAGCGGCCACCGGTTCGGACTTGGCGGCTCGGCGCGTACGGTGGCCGCCGGCCCGGGGAGCGGTCGTTGGCCCGGGCTCGCCGGCTCGGCGCTTGCGTGAGCGCTCGGCCGGGGCGCGATCAGTGAACCGGGCCGCTGCGGAACGGCCGGAAGGATGGGCGTCAGGCCCGTGGCGTCGTGACTTCCGCATAGTGAGCACGGCTCGGACCGCGCGCCATGGCGCGGTCGTTGGTCGGGGGCACGGCCGCTGATCACGGTGCTGCCGTCGGCGAGGGCGCAGTGGCAAAGCGCACGGCAGGGCGGGCACTTGGGACCGGAGCGCTACAGCCCTTCACCGCGGACGACGGGTTCGTCGGCTCGGCCGTGCGGTGACCGCTCAGGCGTGGCACGGCCGTTGGCCGGAGCGCGGCGGTCGGCCAGCGGGTGGGCGGCCGACCTCGCAACGTCTCTCACCCCGTCGTCTTCAGCGCGAGCCAGAGTTCCATGCGGACGTCCGGGTCATCGAGGGAGCGGCCGAGGATCTCCTCGACGCGGCGCATGCGGTAGCGCAACGTGTGCCGGTGGACGCCGAGTTCGGCCGCTGCCGCGTCCCACTGGCCGTGGCGGGAGAGCCAGGCGCGGAGGGAGGCGACGAGGTCGCCGCGACCATTGGCGTCGTGCTCGTGCAGGGCGCGCAGCAGGCCGTCGGCGAAGGCGCGGACGGCGTCGTCGGCGAGGAGGGGCAGGATCGAGCCGGCGGCTACGTCCTCGTGCTCGACGAGCGCGACACCGCGGCGCCGCGCTACGGAGAGCGCCTGGTCCGCCTGTTTGAACGCGACGGCGACCGCGGGGAGTCCGGCCGGCGCGGAGACTCCGATCGCGAGCCCGTCCTCGCTGCCTCCCCGCGCACCCCGGGCGCTGGGGCCGCGGTGCGGACGCCGTGCGCGCTCCGGCTGCGCCGCCTCCGTCGAGGAGAACTCGACGCAGGCACGCACAGCCGCTCCGCCGTCGGCCGCGAGCATCACCAGGCGCGGGCCGTCGGGCACGACGAGGACCGCCTCGCCGCTGCGCGCCGCCGCCGTCTCGACGGCGTCGGCGAGCTCCTCCAGTGGCCAGGGCGGGTCGACCGGATCGATCTCCTCGGCGGGCAGCCGCCCTTCCGGGCCGTTGACGACGATCCGGGCCTCCTCCCCCGGCGGCAGCGGCCCCGCCGGCCTGTGCGCCCTGCGAGCGGCGGCCGCGGATGCCGGTTCGGCGACGACGACGCGCATCGGGGCGTCGAGGAGATCGCCGTAGAGCTGACCCGCGACGGCGCGCGCGTGATCGCCCTCGCCGACGAGCAGCATGCGCAACACGGCGGCGCCGAGGCGCTGTTCGGCCTCCTGGAGCGCACGGGAGCGCTCCATGGTGAGGGTGAGCAGTGCTATCGCCGAGTGCACCGCGTACCGCTCCGCCGTGCCGAGCGGCTCGCCCGTGCCGACGGCGAGCACGGCGCGGGCCCGGCGGCCGCCGCCGACCGACTGGAGCTCGACACGGTCCCGCCCTTCTGCGGCCTCGCCCACCACGGCGCTCGCGGGCGCCGGGCGGTCCCGAAGGCGCTCGGCGTCGCCGACGTAGCGGGAGGCGCGGCGCACCGCCCAGGCCGGTGCCGTCGCGACGACGGCTCCCGAGACGTCGTACAGCGCGGCCCATCCGTCGACTTGGGAGGCGAGGCGGGCGAGGAGCGCGGTGGGGCCCTCGGGCGAGAGCGCCGCCCGCGTCATCTCTCGCTGCGCCTCGAACCCGGCGGTGACCGAACGGTACTGCTCGGCAGCGATCGCGGCCGAGACGGCCTTGCTCAACGCGATGAACGGGGTTCGCCGCGGCACTTCGAGCAGCGGCATCCCGCCCTCGCGGCAGGCGTCGACGAGGGCGCCCGGGATCTTCTCGTAGTTGACCCCTGCGGCGAAGGCGATCCCGACGACGCCTGCGCCCGCGAGACGGCCCACGTAGGCGCGCATCTCCCCCGGGTCCTCTGCCGGCAGCTTCAGGGCCGTCACCATGAGCAGCTCGCCGCCGTCGAGGTACGGGGTGGGGTCGGCGAGTTCGCTGGCGTGCGCCCAGCGGACGGGGGTGTCCAGGTGCTCGTGCCCCGCGACCACGGAGAGCCGCAGGGAGGAGTGCTGGACCAGCGTGGCAAGAGTCGGTGGCATAACGCCCTTCACGGTACAGGCGGGCGCGAGCGCCCCCGGTGTCGCCGAGCTCACTCTCCGAGCCTGGTCAGAACGGGTGGTGTCCGAGCGCCGCGGACCGTGGTGAGAGAGACGACGGCGTGCTCGGGCTGGAGCTCGTTGGCGAGCTCGGAGGCGGACCAGCGCTCGCGCTGCTCGGTGCGGACCGTCACCGACTCGGCGCTGACGTAGCGGCCCGTCACCAGCTTCCTGAGCGAGTGCATGAGGCGCGTGAACGGTTCGTCGGAGACGAGTTGGCGGTTGGTTACCGTACGTGTCTGCACCCACTCCTTGCCCCACGCCGCGGCGAACCGCTCCGCGTCCCAGGGGCTCACGCCGGCGCAGGCGATGCGGCATCCGACGGCGCCCAGGAGCGGGCCGCGCAGGTGCTCGGGGACGTCGTCGAGCGAGCGGAGGGTGAGGACGGCGCCCGCGTGGGCCGAGCGGAGGCGTTGAAGGGCGCGGAGGGACTGCGGGGTGACCGTCTGCGCGGCGTCGTCGAGGACGAGGCAGGCGAAGAGGGATTCGTCGGTCCGCGCCGCCACCGCCTCGGTGAACTGTGCGAGGACGAGCCGCGCGAGGAGCCTCGACGCCTCGGCGTGACCCCGCTCGGGGAGGTCGATGCGGACGCGGACGGGGTGTTCCAGGGCGCGCAGCGTGAAGGGACGGCGCTCGGGTGCGTCGGCAGGCGGCCTCGCGCCCTCGGGGTGGAAGAAGCCGGCGAAGGCGGGGCGGTCGAGGAGCGCGACACGGTCTGCGAGGAAAGAGGCGGTGTCGCCCGAGCGGCCCGACTGCCGCTCGTAGGCGTCGAGTTCGCGGAGGAGGGTCTGCTTGTCGGCCTCGGTGAGCGCGGCCCTCAGTGCGTCGAGCGCCGCGCGGGAGCCGTCGAGGAGTTCGCGGAGCTCGGCGACGGTCGGATAGCGCCCGTGGACGGCGGCGAACGGGCCGAGGAGCTGCGCGAGGCAGGTGGCAGCGCGCCGGCTGTCGCCGCCGTGCGTCTGCGCCGCGAGGTCTCCGACGAGCGCTTCGGCGAGGACGGCGGCGGCCTCGTCGGGGTCGGAGCTGCCGCCGTAGAGGTCGAGGTCGTAGCGGGACTCGGGGCTGCCGAGGCGTACGACGACGTCGAACGCCTCGTCGGGGGCGAGGCGTTCGCCCGCCGCGCCCACCGCGACGACGGCCGACTGCATCGCCAGCGCCTGGAGGCAGAGCGACTCGGTGATCGGGCGCGCGACGCGGTGGGTCTTCCCCGATCCGGGCGGCCCGACGACGAGCGCCGAGGTGCCGAGCACCGTCGGTTCGAGTGCCATGCCGGCGCCGCGGTACTCGTGGGGGTTGCGCTCGGTGTCGGGGGCAGTGCCGATGCGCACCTGTCGGAGCGAGAGGTCGTGGCGGGCGACGCGGGCCGCGAGGTCGCGGGCGCCCGAGGGGTGCGGGCAGGCGCCGGGGCCGAGCTTGAGCACGCTGTCGTGGAAGGCGCCCATCCGTTCCGGGCGGACCCTCACCGAGTGCCAGGCGCGGGTGATCCGGGCGTGGTCGACGTCGCTCATGGCGTCGGCCTCGATCGCCTCGGCGAGCCGCTCGGCCGCCTGCGGGGCACCGCCCGCGCGGAGTTCGGGCCAGCGCGCCGGGTCGACCTCGGGCGGGGGGACGGGCGGGACCTCGGGAAGCGGCGGACGGTTGCGCGGAGATGTCCGGGTGAGCCGCGCCCGGACGCGCCGGAACAGCTCGGCCCACTTGCCCAACTTCCCGAAGACGACGACGAGTCCGCCGAGGACGAGCGCAAAGTAGAGGTAGGAGGCGAGCTCGTACGCCACCTTGCCGTCGTCTCCCGTGCGCCAGGAATCCGGCGTGAGGGCGAGGAGCGGCCACAGCCAGAAGCTGCCCAGGTAGCCGTTGTACAGCAGCGACCACAGCAGCCAGCCGACGAGGAAGGTGACGACGGCGCCGCTGACGAGCTGGCGCGCCGGGATGCGCTCGGGGTCGTCGGCCTCCCTCGGCTGGTGGTTGCGGCGCCAGATGCCGGGCTCGGCCTCGGGTCGCGGCGCCCGCAACCAGTCGGCGAGCGGCGGCCTTTGGGCCGGGGCGCCGGCAGGCATCGGGGGCGCCGCCGGCGGGTACGGCTCGACGCCCGGCGGCGAGCCGGGCTGCGGCGGGATCGACTTGTCGAGCGGAGGCCCGGCCGGACGCCGCTCGGCCTCCGTCCCGTCGCTCCGCCGGGGAGACGCCCCCATCTCCATCTCCACTGCCTCCGACCGTTGCTGGGGTCTCCCCCTCGTGCGTACCCCACCAATCTAGTGGGCGCGCACGTCAGTTGGGCCGCCTGTGGACAACCTATATCCGCTGCGGCCAACACGCCGCCGAGACTTCACCGGGCCGGTGCATGTCTCGCCCGGGCCCACGGCCCTAGCCTGCGGGGAGGCCGACCGATCCCTTTCTCCTGAGGAGAGCGCAATGAGCACGATGACCGAACTGTCCGGAGGTCCGGAACTTCCGCAGGAGCGCAGGCTCGTCACCGCCGTTCCCGGGCCGCTCTCCCGGGAGTTGACGGCACGCAAGCAGGCGACCGTCGCAGACGGCGTCGGCTCCGTGATGCCCGTCTTCGCCCGCCGCGCCGGCGGCGGCGTGCTGGAGGACGTCGACGGCAACTCCTTCATCGACTTCGGCTCCGGCATCGCCGTGACGACGGTGGGCAACAGCGCCGAGGCCGTCGTCCGCCGCGCGAGCCAGCAACTCGCCGACTTCACGCACACCTGCGCGATGGTGACCCCCTACGAGCCGTACGTCGAGGTCTGCGAGGAGCTCGCACGGCTCACCCCCGGCGACCACGCGAAGAAGAGCGCACTCTTCAACTCCGGTGCCGAGGCGGTGGAGAACGCCGTCAAGATCGCCCGACTCCACACGGGCCGGCAGGCGGTCGTCGTCCTCGACCACGCCTACCACGGCCGCACCAACCTCACCATGGCGCTCACCTCGAAGAACATGCCGTACAAGCAGGGCTTCGGCCCCTTCGCCCCCGAGGTCTACCGCGTCCCCGTCGCCTACCCCTACCGGTGGCTCACCGGCCCCGAGAACTGCGCCGAGGAGGCGGCAGCGCAGGCCATCGACCAGATCACCAAGCAGATCGGCCCGGAGAACGTCGCCGCCGTGCTCGTCGAACCGGTCCTCGGCGAGGGGGGGTTCATCGAACCGGCGAAGGGCTTCCTCCCGCGGCTCGCCGAGTTCGCAGCGGAGCACGGCATCGTCTTCGTCGCCGACGAGATCCAGAGCGGCTTCTGCCGCACCGGCCAGTGGTTCGCCTGCGAGGACGAGGGGCTCGTCCCCGACCTCATCACCACGGCGAAGGGCATCGCCGGCGGCCTGCCCCTCTCCGCCGTCACCGGCCGCGCCGAGATCATGGACTCCGCGCACTCGGGCGGACTCGGCGGCACCTACGGCGGCAACCCGGTCGCCTGCGCCGCCGCGCTCGGCTCCATCGAGACGATGCGCGAGCAGGACCTCCCCGCGAAGGCCCGCAGGATCGAGGAGGTCATGAAGCCCCGGCTGGAGAAGCTCGCCGAGCAGTACGACGTCGTCGGCGACGTACGCGGCAGGGGCGCGATGCTCGCCATCGAGCTGGTCAAGCCGGGCGGCAAGGAGCCGAACCCGGAGGCGACGGCGAAGCTCGCCACCACCTGCCACCAGAACGGCCTGCTCCTCCTCACCACGGGCACCTACGGCAACGTGGCCCGTTTCCTCCCGCCGCTGGTGATCGGCGAGGACCTGCTCGTCGAGGGGATCGGCGTCCTGGAGGACGCGCTCGCCACCCTGTGAGGGCGAGCGGACGGTCCCCGGCACTGCCGGGGACCGTTCTGCCTGCGGCGACCGCCACGTGAAGAACGTGTGCGAGGCCCATGGCCGGTGAGTAAGCGGCCTACCGGGGCGCGGCCTCCTGACGTACGGTTTCTGCCAACGCAGGGCCCCGGTCGCGGTAATCACAGGGGCCCGTCGAGTCGGCAACCGCTTCTCCAGCCGGCCCGGCTGTGCCCTCGCGCACACCGCTCATCGATCGGAAGACCGCTTGTCCTACACCCCCCTGGGCCCGCGGAAGACCGGTCGAGGCCGCTCCGGGAGACTCCCCCACAGCCCGGAGCGGCCTTTCGTCTCTCTGCGAGGAGTCGTGGCACCGGCCGCCGCCCTGCTGCTCCTCGCCGTCGCCTGCTGGCAGGTCCTCGCCGACGGCCCGCTCCTCGGCCCCGACCGCGATCTCGCCACCGAGCTCCGCGCCGCCGACACCGGGGCGCGCGACCTCTACCAACTCCTCGCAGACCTGGGCAACATGACGGTCGCCCTTCCCGTCTTCGCGGTGGCGGCCGGCTGGGTGCTGGTGCGCGCGCGGAGCTGCTGGTGGCCGGTGTGCTGCACCGTGTTGGCGCTGGCGTGCGTGCCGGCGGTGGTGAGCGGACTCAAGGCGTGGGCCGGCCGCGACGGGCCGCTCGGCGGCGAGGGCTACTTTCCCTCGGGGCACGCCGCGACCGCCGCCGTCGCCTTCGGCTGCGCGGCGCTGCTCCTCGCGGCGCACGCCGGTCCCGGCGGAGCGCGGGCGGCACGGCCCGCCGCACGGAGCCTGTGGGCGGCAGCCGCCGCTCTCACCGTCGCCAACGGACTCGGGCTCGTCGTGCGTGGATACCACTGGCCGCTCGACGTCGTCGCTAGCTGGTGCCTTGCCGTCGTCCTGACGGCTGCGGCGAGCGCAGCCGCCCGTCGTGGACCTCCACGACCCGGTCGACGGCGGCGAGTTGCTCCCGATCATGGGTGACGAGCAGCGTCGCGACCGCCCGCCGGTGGGTGAGGCCGGTGAGCAGCTCGACGACGGTGGCCCCGCGCCCCCGGTCGAGGGCGCTCGTGGGCTCGTCGACGAGGAGCAGGTCCGGGTCGTTCATCAGGGCGCGCGCGATGTTGACGCGCTGCCGCTGCCCGCCGGAGAGCTGGTGCGGGCGACGGTGCGCCTCGCCCTCAAGACCCACGGCGGCGAGGAGCTCCTCCGCGCGCCCCTTCGCGGACCTCGGGCTCCGCCCCTCCAGGTCGGCCATGACCTGGAGTTGCTCGCGGGCAGTGAGCGAGGCGAGCAGGTGCGGCTGCTGGAAGACGATGCCGACCCGGGAGCGCCGCAGCCGGGTCAGCGCGGCGGCACCGCGTCCCGCGGTCTCCTCGCCGGCGACCTCCACGCTTCCGGAGTCCGGCGTGACCAGCGTCGCGGCGACCGCGAGGAGACTCGACTTCCCCGAGCCGGAAGGACCGACGACTGCGGTGACGCTCCCCGCCTCGGCCCGGAGGCTCACGCGGTCGAGCGCGGTGAGCCGGCCCCGCCCGTCGGGGTAGGTGAGCGTGACGTCGGTCATCCGCAGGGGAGTCGGGGTGGTTGCGGCGTTCATCGTGCGCTCCCGAGTGCGATCAGCGGGTCTACTGAGGTGATGCGACGGACGGCGAGCACGGCGCCGAGCGCCCCGAGGACGACGAGGACACCGGACGGCGCCAGCAAGGACCCGGCCGTCAGCACGAACGGCACCGTCCCCGCCACGGCGGCGCCCACGGCCGCCGCGATCCCCGTACCGACGGCCGTTCCGGCGACGAGCAGCACGAGCGCCTGCCCCAACGCGTCCTTGAGGAGGTACCGGGTGGAGGCGCCGAGCGCCTTGAGCACGGCGACGTCGGGCCTGCGCTGGATCGTCCAGACGGTGAAGAACGCGCCGACGACCAGCGCCGAGATGGCGAAGAGGAAGCCCCGCATGAGCTGGAGCGACCCGTTCTCCGAGGTGTAGGCGCCGATGGCGGAGAGCGAGTCGTCGCGCTCGACGGTGTCCGTGCCGATCCGCTCGTCGGCTGCCGCGGTGTCCGCACCGTCGGTCGTGAGCGCGACGACGGTGGCGTGCGGTCCTTCACCGGCCCCCTGCGCGAGGCCCTGCCAGTCGTCGAGGGTCGTCCACACGACGGGGGTGTGGCTGAACCAGTCGTCCCCCGTGACGGCGGTGACGGTGAACTCGGCGCCGCCGAGCGTCACGCGCTCCCCTGTCCCGGCGCCGAGCTCCTCGGCCGCCGCTTCGGAGAGCACGACCTCCGAAGCGGCGAGCGCGCTCCCCTCGGGCAGGATGCCGGCGCCCGGCTCGGTGCCGAAGGCCGAGACCGAGGCGGTGCCACCGTCGGCGCGCGCCTTGGCCGCCGCGATGCCGAGCGGCTCGGCCGCCTCCACACCCGGCGCCCGCGCCCACTGCCGCCACTGCTCCGCGCTCACCGTCGAGTCGGTGTACGAGCGGTCCTCGTCGGTGGCGCCGAAGGCGATGCGGTCGGCGCGCAACCCCGTGACGGCTGAGGTGTTCTGGTGCGCGAGCCCGGAGGTGAGTCCCGACAGCAGGCCGACGAGTGCGGCGATGAGCACGGTGACGGTCCCCATGAGGGCGAACCGCCCCTTGGCGAACCTCAGGTCCCTGAGCGCGACGAACATGGGGGCGGCCTCTCGTGCTGACGGTCGGTGGCGCATACGCCGGTCCTCGGCGACGTGCCCCCACGCTGGGCCGCACCGCGACCCCGCGGCATCGCGCCGAGGATCGCTCCTCGGCGGCCGAAGGGCGGTGCACCGGGTCAACCTTTCGATCGATGCCGCCGCACCTCGCGCCGCCTATCCTGTGGACACCGTGAACCCCCTCTCCCCCACGCCCGTGCCCGGCTTCCTCAAGTGGTGCCTGCACCTGCTCGTCGCCGGTCTGCTGACGGTCGCCGCCGGCCGCGCCGTGACGGGGGACGCAGCGCACCCGGCCGCGACCGTCGCGGCCGCCGCTCTCGTCGCCGCGGTGTACGCGCTCGGCCCCGTACTGCCCGCCGTCGGGCGGTCGCTGCCGGCGACTTCCGGGTGGCTCGGCGGCGTCGGCGCCGCCTGGCTCGCGCTCACGGCGCTGACGGCGGACGGCGTGTGGGTGGCGTTCCCGCTCTACTTCCTCCTCCTCCACCTGCTGCCGCGGCGCCCCGCGCTCGGCGCCGTCCTCGCGACGGCGCTCGCTGCCGCCGCCGGGTACGCCTGGCACCACGGCGGTCCGTCGCTCGCCTCGTTCCTCGGTCCGCTCATCGGTGCCGCCGTCGCCGCCGCGACGGTCCTCGGGTACCAGGCGCTCTACCGCGAGAGCGAGCAGCGCCGGCGGCTTATCCAGGAACTCACCGAGGCGCATGCCGAGTTGGAGGAGGCCGGGCGGACGGCGGGCGCGACGGCCGAGCGCGAGCGCCTCGCGCGCGAGATCCACGACACCCTCGCGCAGGGCCTCACCAGCATCCAACTGCTGCTGAGCGCCGCCGAACGCGCACTGCCGGAGGGCGCAGGGGGCGCGCCCGCCGGCCGGTACGTCGCCCAGGCCCGCAAAGCGGCCGTCGACAACCTCGCCGAAGCGCGCCGCTTCGTCCACGCGCTCACACCGCCCGACCTCGCGGGCGAGGACGCCTCGCTCCGGGTCGCGCTGGAGCGGCTCTGCGACACCACGTCCCTCCGCCACGGACTCCCCGTCCGCTTCCACGTCTCCGGGACACCGCGGACGCTGCCCGTCCCCCACGAGGTGGCGCTGCTGCGGATCGCGCAGTCGTCGCTGGCGAACACGGTGGCGCACGCCGGAGCATCAGCCGCCGAAGTCACCCTCAGCTACATGCCGGACCGCGTCGCCCTGGACGTCGTCGACGACGGGCACGGCTTCGCCCCGGGAGCGCTGCCGCCGCCCGAACCGGGACACCGCGGCTTCGGGCTCGCCGCGATGCGCGCCCGCGCGCGGGCGCTCGGAGGCACGCTGACCGTCGAGTCCTCGCAGGGGCGCGGGACCGCCGTCGCCGCCCAACTCCCCGTGTGCGCGGGCACGTCGGAGGCTGCGGCAGCCTGGTACGGCGACGAAGGGAACACGCCGTGAACGCGACCGTGCGACTCCTCCTCGCGGACGACCACCCCGTCGTCCGCGCCGGACTGCGCGCCGTGCTGGAGGGCGAGCCGGACTTCACCGTCGCGGGCGAGGCGGAGACCGCGGAACGTGCCGTGGAGCTCGCCGCGGCGGGCGGCGTCGACGTCGTGCTGATGGACCTCCAGTTCGGCTCCGGCATGACGGGCGCGGAGGCGACGGAGCGGATCACCGCGCTGCCCGCTTCGCCGCGCGTCCTCGTCGTCACCACGTACGGATCGGACGCGGACACGCTCCCCGCCATCGAGGCGGGCGCCACCGGCTACCTGCTCAAGGACGCGCCGCCCGAGGAACTCGCCGCGGCGGTACGGTCGGCGGCCGCGGGCCGCTCCGCGCTCGCCCCTGCCGTCGCCGACCGCCTTCTCGATCGCATGCGCGCGCCGGGCGCCTCGCTCAGCAGCCGCGAGACAGAGGTGCTCGGACTCGTCGCCGACGGCCTCACCAATCTGGAGATCAGCCGCCGCCTCCACCTCAGCCAGGCCACCGTGAAGTCCCATCTGGTGCACATCTACGCCAAGTTGGAGGTCGAGTCGCGGACGGCGGCCGTCGCCGTCGCCTCCCGGGACGGGCTGCTGAGGCGCCGCGGCGGGAGCTGACGCTCACCCCGCCTCGACCGTCCGGTGAACGGCCCACCGCAGCCGCATCGGGTCGGCGAGGGTGCCGAGGCCGTCGGGCAGGACGAGCCAGCGCACACCGCCCGTCGACCTGCCCGGGTAGGGCACGACGACCCAACTCCCCTGCCCTGCGCGGCGAACGGGCCCGTGTCGCGGTCCGGCCGCACCCGGCGGCACGAAGAACCCGACGCGCGCCTCACCGAAGTCGGCGAGGACCGGGCCCGTGGGCACGGGCGCCTCCCTGAGCCGTTCGAGCACACCACGCCCGAGCCCCGCCCCGACGATGAGCACGTCCCACCGGCTTCCCGCAGGCAGCAGCGTCACGCCGAGCGGGTTCCGCTCCCACTCCTCGCGGCACCGCACAGGGTCCGGCGCCGCAGTCGCCAGCCACCGCACAGCGGCCGCCTCTTCGCCCCCGTCTTCCATGGTCACTCCCAGGCGTCGACCTCCCCCGTCGGGAGGTGTCACCGGAGAGAGCGCGAAGTCCCCTTTTTCTTACACGTGTTGGGCCGACGGGAACGCCGACGCACCCCTCACTCGCTGAGGAGGACCGCGGCAGCACGGCCTTCGTAGGTGGGAGCCGAGTCGGACCCCTCGAGGTCGTCCTGCCAGACCGTGAAGGCGAGCACCAGGGCGAGCACGATCAGTGCGGAGAGCACGAGCGCGATGATGTTGAGCACGAAACCGGCCGTCGCCTGCGACTGTCCCCCGAGTTCGCCCCGCGCGATGCCGCGCTTCGCCTTCACCGCGAGCACCAGTCCGATGACGGACGTGATGAGCGCGATCGCGGCGCCCCAGCACGACGCAAGCAGCACGCAGCCGAGGATGCCGAGCACCATCGCCGCCACCGCCTGCCCCGTCGGCGGGGGCGGCCTGAACTGGCCGTGTCCGTAGGCGTACTGGCCCATCGCGGGCCCCTGAGGATACTGCGGTCCCTGCCCGTACGCGCCGGCGTACGGCGAGGAACCCGGCGCCTCCGGGGCCCTGGGTATCGGTGGCGGGCCCTTGCCCGCGCCCGGGGCCGACCAGGGTCCCGGCTGTTGGGGGCCGGGTGCTCCCGGCTGGTGCGACATGGTCTGTTGCCCTCCTGAACTCTCGTCTCCCCATGCTAGGCAGGGCCGCCGACACCGATCGGCGGCGGCTTCCGCCGCGGTCCTACGATGTTCCCGGGGCCGCCCGTGCCCCCGCAGTCCGAAGGCCGTGCGCCGGCCGTACACCCCTGGAGGCTTCTTGCCCGCCGACCCGCGTCCGCCCTCGCCGTCCGCGGAGACCGCGGCCTTCGTCGCCGGGCTTCCCAAGGCCGAACTCCACGTCCACCACGTCGGTTCCGCCTCCCCGCGCATCGTCGCGCAGCTCGCCGCACGGCACCCCGAATCACAGGTTCCCGAGGACCCGGCGGCGCTCGCCGAGTACTTCACCTTCACCGACTTCGGGCACTTCGTCCGCGTCTACCTCTCAGTGGTCGAACTCCTCACCGACGCCGAGGACTTCCGCCTGCTCACGTACGAGATCGCCCGCGACATGGCCCGGCAGCAGATCAGGTACGCCGAACTGACCGTGACGCCGGCGAGTTCGACCTCCCGCGGCATTCCGCTGGGAGCCTTTCTGGAGGCGATCGAGGACGCGCGGAAGGCAGCGGAGGCGGAGTTCGGCGTCGTGCTGCGCTGGATCTTCGACATCCCGGGCCCCGCGGGCGAGGAGGCCGCAGAGGAGACGCTGCGCGCCGCAGTGGAGCACGCGCCCGACGGACTCGTCGGCTTCGGCCTCGGCGGTCCCGAGGCGGGCGTCCCGCGGGCACGGTTCAAGTCGTACTTCGACCGGGCGCGTGCCGCCGGGCTGCGCAGCGTCCCGCACGCGGGCGAGACGGGCGGCCCCGAGGAGGTGCGCGCCGCGGTCGACGAGCTCGGCGCGGAGCGCGTCGGCCACGGCATCGCCGCCGCGCGCGACCCCCTCCTCCTCGCCGAACTCGTCGACCACGGGGTGACGTTGGAGGTCTGCCCGACCTCCAACGTCGCGACGCGCGCGGTCCCCTCGCTCGCCACGCACCCGCTCCCGCGGCTCGCAGCGGCCGGCGTCCCGATCGCGCTCGGCAGCGACGACCCCCCGATGTTCGGCACCGACCTCAACACCGAGTACGGCATCGCAGCCGCGCTCTGCGGCCTCGACGTACCCGGGGTCGCGGCGCTCGCCGAGCAGTCCGTGCGGGCCTCGTTCCTCGACGAGCCCGGCAAACGGCGCCTGCTGGAGGAGATCCGCGCACACCTCGACGCCTGGCACCCTGCACCGTGACCCTCGCAGCCGTGGCACACCGCGGCGCCCCCTGCACGGCACGCGAGAACACCCTCGCCGCCTTCGCCGCGGCCGTCCTCGCCGGCGCCGACGCGGTGGAGTTGGACGTCCGGTGCACCGCGGACGGCGTGCCCGTCGTGGTGCACGACGCGACGCTGGAGCGGCTCTGGGGGTACGCGGCCGAGGTCGCCGCCGTCTCCGCCGACGAGGTGCGCAGACGCACCGGCGGGGGCGTACCGCGCCTCGGCGAGGCGCTCGACACCACGCGCTCCGTACGCACCCTCATCGATCTCGCCGATCCGGCCGCCGCGGCACGCGCAGTCGCCGAGGTCCGCGCGGCCGGCGCCGAGGACCGCGTCTACTACTGCGGCGCACCCGATGCGCTGCGTGCCGTGCGGGAGGCCGCTCCGGACGCCGAACTCGCGCTCACCTGGCAGCGGACGGCGCCCGTACGCGACGCCCTCGTCGAGCGGCTGCGTCCGCGGTGGCTCAACTACCGCTTCGGGCTGGTGACTCCTCGCGTGATCGAGCGGGCGCACGGCGCGGGCCTGCTCGTCTCCGCGTGGACCGTCGACCGCTCGCGCACGATGCGACGCCTCGCCTCGATGGGCGTCGACGCGCTCACCACCAACCGCGTCGAGGCGCTCGTACGGCTGCTGCACGGCTGAGGGCCGGCCTCCCTGCGGCGGCTGCGGGTACTGCCGCCGGAGGGCGGGTCCTTGCTGCCCGGGATGCTGGACGGCAGGACCCCGCCGGCCCTCGCGGCGACCGACGAGGCCGCCGGCTCGGACCTGGCGATGCTCGGGGGACGGCTGCCGGCCCGTGCACGGGTTCCGGGGCTGCTGGCCCTGGACGGGGAGCTGCCCCGCGTTCTCTCCGCTCTCGGCGCCGCAGAAGGTGCACTGCGCGAGGTACGTCGCCGGCGCTGTCGGAGAGAGGGAGAGGAAGAAGAGCGTGAACTTGGCCACCTGCTTGCGCACCGCGTGCGCGGACGGGTTGCCGCAGTGCGCGCAGCGGAGGTTGACCATGGCGAGCCGCACGAGCTTGCTCGACGAGCCGAAGATGAGCATGCGGGTTGTTCGCGGACACGCAGGGACAGTGACGTACGGCCGTAGACAACCACCGGCCCCGCCACGGCACCGTCGCCGCCGTGTCACGACATCGTGCCGACTGCCTTGCGCATGCGGCCCGTTGCCGCCGCCCGGGAACGGGCGACGGCCGGGCCGGCGGCTCAGAGCGACGTCATGACGTGCTTGACCCGCGTGTAGTCCTCCAGGCCGTACATCGAGAGGTCCTTGCCGTACCCGGACTTCTTGAAGCCGCCGTGCGGCATCTCGGCGACGAGCGGGATGTGCGTGTTGATCCACACGCAGCCGAAGTCGAGCGCCTTCGACATCCGCATCGCCCTGCCGTGGTCCGAGGTCCACACCGACGACGCCAGGCCGTACTCCACGCCGTTCGCCCACTCGACCGCCTGCTCCTCGTCGGAGAAGCGCTGCACGGTGATCACGGGGCCGAAGACCTCGTCCTGCACGATCTCGTCGTCCTGCCGCAGCCCGCCGACGACCGTCGGTGCGAAGAAGAAACCGCGCTCGCCCACGCGCTCGCCGCCCGCCACGACCTTCGCGTGCGCAGGCAGCCGCTCGACGAACCCGGCGACGCGCGCCAACTGCTCCGGGTTGTTGAGCGGACCGTAGAAGCAGTCCTCGTCGGCGAGGTCCCCCGTCTTCACCTCGGAGGCGGCCTTCGCCAGCGCCGCGACGAACTCGTCGTACACGCCGCCCTGCACGAGGACGCGCGTCGCCGCGGTGCAGTCCTGGCCCGCGTTGAAGAAGCCGCCGTCCCTGATGCCCTCGACGGCGGCCGGGATGTCCGCGTCGTCGAAGACGACGCACGGCGCCTTGCCGCCCAACTCCAGGTGCACGCGCTTGAGATCGGCTGCCGCGCTCCCCGCGACCTCCTTGCCCGCCCGCACCGAGCCGGTGATCGACGCCATCGCCGGAACCGGGTGCTCCACCATGGCGCGGCCGGTGTCCCTGTCACCGCAGACCACGTTGAAGACGCCGGCCGGGAGGAACTCGCCCATCAGCGCGGCGAGCCAGACGGCCGAAGCCGGCGTCGTGTCCGAGGGCTTCAGCACCACCGCGTTGCCTGCCGCGAGCGCCGGCGCGAACTTCCACACCGCCATCATCGCGGGATAGTTCCACGGCGCGACCTGCGCGCAGACCCCCACCGGCTCCCGGCGCACGAACGAGGTGAGCCCGTCCATGTACTCGCCGGCGGCCTTCCCTTCGAGCACCCGCGCCGCGCCTGCGAAGAAGCGGATCTGGTCGAGCATCATCGGCAGCTCCTCCTGCCGCGTCAGCTCCACCGGCTTTCCGCAGTTCTCGCATTCGATCGCGAGGAACTCGTCGGCCCTCGCCTCCAGGGCGTCCGCGATACGCAGCAGGGCGAGCTGGCGGGTGCCGGGCGTCGCGTCGCGCCAGCCGGGGAAGGCCCGCCGGGCCGCGTCCATCGCGGCGTCCACGTCCTCCTGACCGGACAGCGGTGCCACCGCGTACGGCTCCCCCTTGGCGGGATCGACGACCAGGGTGGTGCGTCCGTCGGCGGCGTCCCGGTACTCGCCGTCGATGTAGTTCCGCAGCCGCCGCAACTCGGTGGTCATGTGGCGCCCCTCCTGCTCGTCTCGGTCGGTGAGGCGCACCACCCTAGCCACCGGCGTGATGTTTCGACATACCCGAACTCCCGCACAGAACAGGCCGGCCGGGCACCGCGGATGCCGCCGCCCGCGGGCACCGTGCGACCCCGTTCGGTGGAACCACACGCGTCCCGGAGCCGATGGTGCACCGCAGCCGCCCTCCGGTCCCTACCGTGCCAGTGACCGATGCCTCCGCCTCTCGTTCACCCGGGCGAGGGAGGGGGCCGCAGGATCGGCGGACCACCGGCAGAGCAGCAGCACACGTGAGTGGAGGTGCCACCGATGGACACCCCGCAGGAGACGGACGCCCCACCGGAGGACGTGCTCCGGGCCTCCGGAGTGCAGTACGCGTACGACGGCTCCCCCGCGCTCCAGGGGGTCTCGCTGAACGTCGCCAGGGGGGAGATCGTCGTCGTCACGGGGCCGCGCGGCAGCGGGAAGACCACGCTGCTCGGCTGCCTCGCCGGCCAGTTGGTACCCACGGCGGGCGAGACCTGGTTCGACGGCGTCGCCGTGCACCTCCTTCCCGCCGCGTCGCGCGAGCGGCTGCGCAGCGACCACTTCGGCTGGATCGGCAGCACCCCGCAGCTCGTCCCGGAACTCACCGCGTGGGAGAACGCGGCCCTCCCCCTGCTCCTCCGCGGCACCGGCCACCGCACCGCCAGGACCAGGGCCCTCGAGTGGCTGGAGCGGCTCGACGTCGGCGGCTGCGCCCACCGGCGGCCGCCCGAACTGCTCCAGGTGCAGCGTCAGCGGGTCGCCATCGTCCGCGCCCTGATCCACACCCCCGCGGTGCTCTTCGCCGACGAGCCGACGGCGCCGCTCCACGACACCGACCGCGCCCAGGTGCTCCGCACCCTCACGGCAGCCGCGCGCTCCGAGCAACTGACGATGGTCCTCGCCACTCACGACGTCTCGGTGGCCACCGCCGCCGACGCGACCGGCGCCACCCTCGCCGACCGCGGCATCACCCTCGCGGACGGCCGCACGCCCGGCGAGGAGGAGCAGGCAGAACCCGAGTGGGAGGGCAGCGAAGCGTGCTCGCTCTTCGCCTAGTCCGCGGCGCCTCCCCCGCGGCGATCCTCCGCAGGCTGCTGCTCGCCTGTGCCACGGCAGGCGTCGGCTTCCTGCTCCTCGCCGAGTTGAGCCACGCGCTCGCGCACCCGAGCAGACGCGGAGAGGCCGCGATCGGGCTGCTCTGGTGCCTCCTGCCGCTCGCCGCCACCGTCCAGCTCGCCGCCGCGGTCGCCCGCACCGAACAGGGCGGGCGCACACGCTCGGGGCTCGCCGCCGCGGGCATCGGGGCCGCCAGGCTGCCCGCGCTCACCGCCTCCTCGACCGCCGTCTCCTGTCTCCTCGGCAGCGCCCTCGCACTCCTCCTCCACCTCCATCTGCGCGGCGGCCTCAGCTCGCTCCCCTACGGCGGCTCCGCCGCCGAACTCCTCGCCGCCGACCGCCCGTTCCCCTCCGCGGCAGCGCTGACGCTTCTGTGCCTGCCGCCCGCCGCGGCCGCGGCAGGGGCCGCCTTCGCGACGCGTCCGCGGCCGTTCGCGCGCCCCGACTCCGGGCCGGCCTTCGGCGCCGGCTCCCTCCCGCGCGGCGCCGCGGGCGCGGAAACCGTCCCGTATCTCGCCGGGCTGCTGTGGGGGGTCGCGGCGCTCGCCGCCGGGCTGTCGGTCGAGGTGTACGCGGGGCGGAGCGCCACCGGTGCGCGGGCGGTGCTCGTCGGCGTCGTCGGGGGGTGGGTGCTGATCGTGCTGGGGCTGGCCGTCGTGGCGCCGGGGCTCGCCCAGCTCTGCGGGCGGCTCCTCGCGTCGTGGCGTCCCGGCGCGCTGCGGCTGCTCGCCGGGCGGGCCCTGCAGGGCGAGGCGCGCAGCGTCGGGCAGCCGCTCGGGCTCGTCTGCGGCGTCGTCGCCGGTGCCGTCGCGGCGGCCGAGGTGCACGGTTCGTTGCCCGCCGCGCTGGGGCGGACCTCGGGTCCGTTGACGGCGCTCGGTGCCGGGCTCGTCGTCTACTGCATCGTCGCCAGCGCCCTCACCGCGCTCGTCGAAGCACGCTCCGGACGGGCGCCCGCCAACGCCGCACTCTTCCGCCTGGGCGTGCCCCGGCGCACGCTCCGACGCGCCTTCGCCGTACGGGCGTTGCTCTTCCTCGGCCTGCTGGCCGCGCTCGCCTGGGGGGTCGGCGTCCTCGCGGCCTTCCCCTTCCGCTGAGCGGTGCTCACGCCCCGCCGAGCAGTACCAGTTCGTCCGGGTCGAGGGTCGCGCCGACGACGTCGCCCTCCTCGGGCGCCTCACCCAGCGGGCACGACGCTTCGAGCGGCGGCCCGCCGCCGGCCGGGCGCAGCAGCAGTGTCACCGTCGAGCCGCTCCCTCCGCGGAACGTCCGCGCCTCCACCGTGCACCGCAGCCCGGTCCCGGCGGGGCCGAGGCGCACCCCCGTGGGGCGGACGAGCAACCGGACCTCACCGTCGGGCCAGTCGGCAGGGGCGGGCGCCTTCCCCCACGGAGTGGCGACGCCGTCGCCGTGCACGGTCGCGGTGACGACGTTTTCGAAGCCGAGGAAGCGCGCGACGAACTCCGACGCGGGCTGCCTCCACACCTCGAGCGGCGTCCCCTGCTGAGCGATACGGCCCTCCTCCATCACGACCACCCGGTCCGCGAGCGCGAACGCCTCCGACTGGTCGTGCGTGACCGCGAGGGCGGTGGTGCCCAACTCGGTGAAGATCCGCCGGAGTTCGCGCGTCAGCCGCTCGCGCAGACCGCGGTCGAGCTGGCCGAGCGGCTCGTCGAGCATGAGCAGCCGCGGCTGCGGAGCGAGCGCCCTGGCGAGCGCGACGCGCTGCTGCTCGCCCCCCGAGAGCGAGGCGACGGCCCGGTGCTCGGCGCCCGGCAGGCCGACGACGCCCAGCAGTTCGGCCACCCTCCGCGCGCGGCGCTCGGCGGGGACGCCGTGCATACGCAACCCGAAGGCCACGTTTCCGCCGACATCCCGCTGCGGGAAGAGCTGCTGGTCCTGGAACATCAAGCCGACGCCCCTGCGGTGCACGGGCACGCGCGCTTGGTCCTGCCCGGCCAGCCGGACGGCGCCGGACTCGGGGTCCTGGAGCCCGGCGACGACGCGCAGCAGCGTCGACTTTCCACTGCCGCTCGGCCCCAGGACGCAGACGATCTCCCGTTCGGCGACGGCGAGTTGCACCTCCTCCAGCGCCGTGCGCGTGCCGAAGCGGACCGTCACCCCGTCGAGCTCGAGCATCAGAACTCCCCTGCACTGTGCGTGCGTACGCGCTCGAGCACCAGCAGAGTGGCTCCGCAGACCACCATGAGGAGGGTGCTGAGCGCCATCGCCTGACCGTAGTTGGCCTCGCCCGCGCGCCCGAGGAACCGGGCGACCGCGACCGGCAGCGTCGGTGCGTCCGGACGCGCGAGGAAGACCGTGGCACCGAACTCGCCGAGGGAGACCGCGAAGGCGAACCCGGCCGCGACCGCCGCGGAGCGGCCCACCATGGGGAGGTCCACCTCCCGCCAGACCCGCAGCGGCGACGCCCCCAGGACGGCGGCGGACTCCCGTAGGCGCACGTCGACCGCGCGCAGCACGGGCAGGAGCGTGCGGACGACGAAGGGCACCCCGACGAGCGCCTGCGCGAGCGGCACGAGCAGCCAGCTCTCCCGCAGGTCGAGCGGCGGTTCGTCGAGCGCGACGAGGAACCCGAACCCGACGGTGACGGCGGAGGTCCCCAGCGGAAGCATGAGCAGCGCGTCGAACCCGCGCACCAGCCGGCCCGGGCCGCCTGCCCCCCTGCGCACCGTGAGTGCCGTGGCCGCGAGGCTGCCGACGACCAGCGCCAGCGCCGTCGCAGCGGCGGCGTACGCAAGGGAGTTGCCGACGGCGGCGATCGGGGGCACGGGGAACGTGGTGTTCCCCGTGTCGGTGAAGAGCTGCCGGTAGAAGGTGAGGCCGTAGCCGTCCGGACCGTTGAACGACCGCTCGACGAGGACCGCGAGGGGGGCGACCACCAGTACGCCCACCACCCCGAGCACCGCCCAGAGCAGCGCCCACTGCCCGCGGCCCCGCGGAGGGTGCGCCGTCTGCTCGGCCGGCACCAGGCTCAGCGTCGACTCGCGCTTCCGTACCGTCCGCGCGTGCCAGGCGAGGAGGAGGACGACGACGAGGAGTTGGAGGAGGGTGAGGACAGCGGCCGTGGGGAGCTGGAAGAGGTCGGCGGTCTGCCGGTAGATCTCTACTTCGAGCGTCGCGTACCGCGGCCCCCCGAGGATCTGCACGATGCCGAAGGAGGTGAACGTGAAGAGGAAGACGATCAGCGAGGCGGCCCCGATCGACGGTGCGAGCGCAGGCAGCACCACACGCCGCCAGGCCGCGGCCCGGCCGGCGCCGAGTACCCTGGCGGCCTCCTCCTGCCGCGGGTCGAGTTGCGCCCACAGGCCGCCCACCGTGCGGACGACCACCGCGAAATTGAAGAAGACGTGGGCGACGAGGATCGCCCAGACACTCGTGTCGAGCCGCACCCCGAAGAGGCCGTCGAGCACACCGCCACGGCCGAGCAGCGCGAGGAAGGCCGAGCCGGCGACGACGGTCGGCAGCACGAACGGAATCACCAGCACCGCGCGCAACAGCCGCTTCCCGGGGAACTCCAGCCGCGCGAAGACGTACGCCGCGGGCACGCCGAGCGCCAGCGTCAGCGCGGTCGAGGCCGCTGCCTGCCAGAGCGTGAACCACAGCACCCGTCCGATCGCCGGGTCTGCGAGCACCTCGCCCAGCACCGAGAACGCCCAGGCGCCTTCGGGCCGCAGCCCGCGGCCGACGATCGCCGCCACCGGGTAGGCGAAGAAGAGCCCGAAGAAGACGAAGGGGACGGCCATCAGACCGAGCCGCACGAGGTTCCCCGACGCGAACCGGCCTTTGGCCCGGACTACTTCACGACGAGTGACGTCCATGCCTTGACCCACTGCTCGTGGTTGTCGGCGATCCGCTCGGGCGCCATCGTCGCCGGGTCCTTCGCCTGCTCCCCGTACCGGGTGAAGAGCTCGGGCAACCGCGCGTCCTCGCGTACGGGGTTGACGAACATCTGGAGCGGCATGTCCTCCTGGAACTCCTTGCCGAGAAGGAAGTCCAGCAGCTTCCGCCCGCCTTCGGCGTTCCCGGCGCCGTCGAGCAGCCCTGCGAACTCGACCTGCTGGAAGCAGGTCTCGCGGGCCACGCCCGTCGGCGCCTGCTTCGGCTTCGGGTCGGCGTCGACCACCTCGACCGGCGGGCTCGACGCGTACGAGACGACGAGCGGCCTGTCGCCCTCGCCTTTGCCGCCGCGCGAGCCGGAGAAGCGGTCGTTGTAGGCCTGCTCCCAACCGTCCACGACCTCGACGCCGTTGGCGCGGAGCTTCTTCCAGTAGCTGTTCCAGCCGTCCTCGCCGTACTCGTCGACGGTGGCGAGGAGGAAGCCGAGGCCCGGCGAGGAGGTGGCGGCGTTCTCGGTGACGAGCAGGTCCCGGTAGGCGGGCTTCGTCAGGTCGTCGAGGGTGCGCGGGGGTTCGAGGTCCTTTTCGGCGAAGTACTTCCGGTCGTAGTTGACGCAGATCTCGCCCGAGTCGACAGGGGTCACCCGGTTCCTGTCGTCGGCTCGGTAGCGCTCGGGGACCTTGTCCAGGCCCTTCGCCCGGTACGGGGTGAAGATCTTCTGGTCCAGAGCCCGGGAGAGGAGAGCGGTGTCGACGCCGAAGAGGACATCCCCCTGCGGGTTGCCCTTGTTGAGCGCCGCCTGGTTGACCATGGCTCCCGCGTCACCGCCGCTGACCACCTCGACCTTGTAACCGGTCCGCTCGGTGAACTTCTTCAGGACGCTCTTGGAGACGTTGAACGAATCATGGGTGACGAGCCGCACGGTCTTCCCGTCGTCCCCGGAACCGGCGCCGCAGGCCGCGAGGAGTGCGAGGGCGAGAGCAGTGGAGGCCGCGGCTGCGCGCCGCACATACCTGTGCATCTGATGTCTTCGACTTCCTACCCGGCATAACCCGGGCGAGGTTCGAGGGTCTGCGGACGCGTGCACGTCCGCACTCTCAGCGCCTGGGGCGCTCCCCTGTCGGATGGAGTGTGTACGTTCGAACCCTAACACCGAGTCCGAACGCCTCACTCAGCGTTGGCTCGCCGCCAACTGCCCGCAGGCGCCGTCGATCTCCTGGCCCCTGGTGTCCCGGACGGTCACGGGCACCCCGTGGGTCTCCAGCGCGCGCACGAACTCCGCCTCGTCCTCGGGACGCGAGGCCGTCCACTTGGAACCGGGCGTCGGGTTGAGCGGGATCAGGTTGACGTGCGCCCGCCTGCCCTTGAGGAGCCGCCCGAGCAGATCGGCGCGCCACCCCTGGTCGTTGATGTCGCGGATCAGCGCGTACTCGATCGAGACGCGCCGCCCCGACACGTCGGCGTACCGCCAGGCCGCGTCGAGCACCTCGCGGACCGTCCAGCGGGTGTTGACGGGGACGAGGGTGTTGCGCAGCTCGTCGTCGGGGGCGTGGAGCGAGACGGCGAGACGGCAGCTCAACCCCTCGTCGGCGAAACGGTGCATCGCCGGCACGAGGCCGACCGTCGAGACGGTGATGCCGCGCTGGGAGATCCCGAGCCCCTCGGGCGCCGGGTCGGTGAGCCGGCGGATCGCGCCGAGCACCCGCTTGTAGTTGGCGAGCGGCTCGCCCATCCCCATGAAGACGATGTTGGAGAGCCGCGCCGGGCCGCCCGCGACCTCCCCGTCGCGCAGCGCCCTGGCGCCGTCGACGATCTGGTGGACGATCTCGGCCGTCGACAGGTTGCGATCGAGGCCGGCCTGACCCGTCGCGCAGAACGGGCAGTTCATGCCGCAACCGGCCTGCGAGCTCACGCACATGGTGACGCGGTCCGGGTAGCGCATCAGGACCGACTCGACGAGGGTGCCGTCGTGCAGGCGCCAGAGCGTCTTGCGCGTCGCGTCGTCGTCGCAACTGATGTGGCGTACCACGCTCATCAGCTCCGGCAGCAGCGCCTCGGAGAGCCTTCCGCGCGCGGCAGCCGGGATGTCCGTCCACTCCTCGGGCCGGTGCGCCAGCCGCCCGAAGTAGTGCTGCGAGAGCTGTTTGGCACGGAACGGCTTCTCACCGATCTCGGCAACCGCCTCGCGACGCTCCTGTGGCGTCAGATCGGCAAGGTGTCGCGGCGGCTTCTTGGCGCCGCGCGGCGCGACGAAGGTGAGTTCTCCGGGTGAAGGCATAACCGTTCCAGTGTGGCAGACGGCGAAGGGTGCCTCCGGCCGGCGTCGTGCGGGGCCGGAGCCGGGAGCACGGCGCAGATCCTCCAACAGCCGTCGGTGCAGCCCGTCTTCGTCCTTGGAGCCGTATCGAGCGGTTGACAGCGCCTGGCTAATCTAATTAGCTTTTGGCTAACGCCATTAACCAAAAGGGGAAGCCATGACCGAGTACCTCGCCGTCGACGGCAGCACCCTCGCTTACGAGGTGACCGGCTCAGGACCGCTCGTCGTCCTCGCCCACGGCATGGGCGACAGCCGCGACGCCTACCGCGCTGTGATCCCGTCGCTGGTGGCGGCGGGGTACCGGGTCGCCGCCCTCGACATGCGGGGCAGCGGTGAGTCCGGCGTCGACTGGCCTGCCTGGAGCCGCACCGCCCTCGCGGGCGACCTCCTCGCCGTCATCCGTCACCTGGGCGGCCCGGCCCTGCTCGTCGGTCACTCGATCTCCGGCGGCGCCGCCACCATCGCAGCGGCGCAGGAACCCGCGCTGGTCACCGCAGTTGTCGAGCTGGCGCCCTTCACCCGCAAGCAGTCGATCGGCTTCGGCGACCTCCGAGTGAAGCGCGTACGGCAGGGCATGATGCGGCTGCTCGGTGCGGGCGTGCTCGGCAGCGTGCGGCTCTGGCGCTCGTACCTCGACGTGGCCTACCCCGACACGAAGCCCGCCGACTGGGACGAGCGGCTCGACCGCATCGACTCCCTGATGCGCGAGCCCGGCCGGAAGAAAGCGTTTCGCGGCATGGCCCGCAGCGCACCGGCCGACGCCGGCGAGCAGCTCGGCAACGTCGAGTGCCCGGTCCTGGTGATCATGGGCACGCTCGACCCCGATTGGGCCGACCCGCAGGCCGAAGGCTCGGCGATCATCGCGTCCCTGCCGTCCGGCCTCGGTCGGCTCGAGATGATCGAGGGCGCCGGGCACTACCCCCACGACCAGTTCCCCGACGAGGTGGCTTCACTCCTGCTCGCCTTCTTCGGATCGGAGGCAGTTCGTGCCTAGGGCCGGCCTGGACCGAGCGACGGTGGTCGCAACCGGTGCCGCCCTCGCCGACGAGGTGGGGCTCGCCAACCTGACGATGGGGTCGCTCGCGGAACGGGTGGGCGTGCGTACCCCTTCCCTCTACAAACACGTCGGCGGCCAGGACGATCTCAACCGGCGTATCGCGACGCTGGCGCTGAGCGAGCTCGCCGACGCCATCGGCACCGCTGTGCAGGGGTACGCGGGCCGGGACGCCCTGGCTGCTGCGGCGCGCGCCTTTCGTACCTTCGTTTTGGAACACCCCGGACGGTACGCCGCGACGCTCGGCGTGGAACCGTCAGGGCCGAACGATCCGATGGCCCTGGGGAGTCGGCGGCTGCTCGACACGTTCACGGCGGTCCTGCGCGGCTACCACCTGGACGTATCCGACGTCGACCACGCGCTGCGCATGCTCCGCAGCCTCTGCCACGGCTTCGCCACCTTGCAGGGGGCCAACGGCTTCCAGTGGAGCGCCGACATCGACGAGAGCTTCGAGTGGCTGATCGCCTTCGCCGATCGGGGCCTGCGCACCCTTTGACTCGGTACGGGCGAGCGGGCGCCCGTCGGGAAGTCCGTGCCGGCGGCAGCGGACCGTACCGGCGTGCTCGACTTCCCTCGCGCAGACGGAAGTCGGCGGCAGTGCCGGCGGGGCCGCCGGCCGCCGGGTGCCGCCGGTGCGCAACGGCCCGTCCGCCCGGGCTCGACGAGGCGCAAGAAAGTCCCCTCCGCCCACAGGGGAGTTCTCGCGCACGGCGCGAGCTCAGCTCGTGCCGACGAACGCCGCGAAGAGGAGCCAGACGACGGGAGCCGTCGGGAGGAGCGAGTCGAGTCGGTCCATGATGCCCCCGTGGCCCGGGAGGAGGCTGCCCATGTCCTTGATGCCGAGGTCCCGCTTGATCATGGACTCGCCCAGGTCGCCGAGGGTCGCCGTCACCGCGACCGCAAGGCCCAACAGCAGCCCCTGCCACCATGTACCGCCGTCGATGAGGAACTGGAGGCAGAGCGCTCCCGCCGCCATGGCGAACGCGATGGCGCCTACGAGCCCCTCACGTGTCTTGCCGGGGCTGATCCTGGGGGCGAGCTTGTGCTTGCCGAACCACCAACCCACCGCGTACGCACCGGTGTCGGCGACCACCGTGAGCAGCAGGAAGACGAGCACCCGCCAGGCACCGTCCTCCGGCACCAGCATCAGGGCCACGAACGAGGCGAGGAAGGGGACGTAGAACGCGGCGAAGACGCCGGCCGTGACGTCCCGCAGGTACTCGGTGGGCGAGTCCGTCATCCGCCAGCCGAGGACCGCGAGGGCAGTGAGCCCCATCGCCACCCAGGATGCCTCGGCGCCCCACACGTACCCGACGACGACCATCGCGGCCCCGCCCACGGCGAGCGGGACCAACGGCGCCCGGATGTCCTTGCGTTCCTTCAGCCGAGAGGTCAACTCCCAGAGGCCGACGACCACGGCGACGACGATCACGCCGACGAAGACCGGCTTGAAGAGCAGGAGTGAGGCGACCACCACCGCACCGAGGGTGACCCCGACCCCTATCGCCGCTCCGAGGTCCCTGCCCGCGCGCTTTTTCGGCGCCGGTGCACTCTCGGACGTCGCGCTCTCCTCCACGGAGCCGGCCCGTCCGCCGGCCGCCGTGCTGCCCGTCGGGGCGGAGGCTCCGGCCGACGGGGCGTCCGCCGGACGCGGGGAGGCGCCCGGCGTATGCGGAGGCGCGTGCGGTGTCGCGGACTCCGGTGCGCCCTCGGACGGCGTCCCGGGAGCGGTGCCGCCGGGCTCCGGACGGTCGTGCCGGGACCCGTCCTCCTCGAGGGAGCCCTGCGGTGACACCGCGGGGGTGGGTCGGGTCTCGGCGAGTTCGTCCCCGCGCACCTCGGGCGCCACAGCGTGCCGAGGCTCGGCCGCACCGCCGCCCACGCCGGGGGCGTACGGCCCCGCGGCTCCGGACGGGCCGGCGTTCGGAGACGGCGCTCCCCAGGATGGTTCGTTCACTGATTGCAGCCTTCGACCTCGGACGTGGAGCTCAGACTTCGAGCAGCTCGGCTTCCTTGTTCTTCAGCAGCTCGTCGATCTGCGCCACATGCTTGGACGTCGTGTCGTCGAGCTCCTTCTCGCCGCGCCTGCCCTCGTCCTCGCCGACCTCGCCGTCCTTGACCGCCTTGTCGAGCGTCTCCTTGGCCTTGCGGCGGATGCTCCGGATCGAGATCTTCGCGTCCTCGCCCTTCGCCTTGGCGACCTTGATGAACTCGCGTCGCCGCTCCTCGGTGAGGTCGGGGAAGACGACGCGGATGAGGTGGCCGTCGTTGGACGGGTTCACGCCGAGGTCGGAGTCCCGGATCGCCTGCTCGATGTTGCGCAGCGCGCTCTTGTCGAACGGGGTGACGACGGCCATACGCGGTTCGGGCACCGAGAAGGACGCGAGCTGGTTGATGGGCGTGAGTGTGCCGTAGTACTCGGCCACGATCTTGTTGAACATCGCCGGGTGCGCACGGCCGGTGCGGATCGCGGCGAAGTCCTCCTTGGCGACCACGACCGCCTTCTCCATCTTCTCCTCGGCCTCGAGGAGGGTCTCTTCGATCACCACGTGCTCCTGGTTCGATGAATGAGCCTGACCGCCGGTCCGGGTCCCCGGGCGCGGCAGTGCCCTGATTCCTGCACGGTGTCCGACCGGCAGGCCGTTGTCCATCCCCGTACCGTGCCGTTCGTACGCCACGGTTTTGCCCGACACCCCGCCGCTGCGCACCACTCTTCGGTACGCATGTGAGGGGGCGTCAGGCCCTGATGCCCTGGTTGCTCACCAGGGTGCCGATCTTCTCACCCTTGACGGCCCGCCCGATGTTGCCTTCCGCCAACAACTCGAAGACCAGAATTGGCAGTTCGTTGTCACGGCAGAGGGTGATCGCCGTCATGTCCGCCACCTTGAGGTCGCGCGTGATCACCTCGGCGTACTCCAGCGAGTCGTACCTCGCCGCGGACGGGTTCTTCGCCGGGTCCGCGTCGTAGACGCCGTCGACGCCGTTCTTGCCCATCAGCATCAGCTCGGCGTTGATCTCCAGCGCGCGCTGCGCCGCGGTGGTGTCCGTCGAGAAGTACGGCATCCCCATGCCGGCCCCGAAGATGACGACCCGCCCCTTCTCCAGGTGGCGGATGGCACGCAGCGGGATGTACGGCTCGGCGACCTGGCCCATGGTGATGGCCGTCTGCACGCGGGAGTCGATGCCCTCCTTCTCCAGGAAGTCCTGGAGGGCCAGGCAGTTCATCACCGTGCCGAGCATGCCCATGTAGTCGGAGCGCGCCCTGTCCATGCCGCGCTGCTGGAGTTCGGCGCCGCGGAAGAAGTTGCCGCCTCCGATCACCACGGCGATCTCGGCCCCGTCCCGGACGACCGAGGCGATCTCCCGGGCCATCTTGTGCACGATGTCGGGGTCGACGCCGAGCCCGCCGCCACCGGCGAACGCCTCCCCGGAGAGCTTCAGCAGGAAGCGCCTTCGGCCCTCGCTGTCGTTGCCGTTGTCCTTGCTCATGGATCTCTCCTCGTGCACATACCGAGGAGGCCACTGCCGAGTGAACCCTCGCGGTTCTCGCTGCGGCAATGGCCTCCTCGTCACAACTGCCTGTGCCGGACCCTACCGGGCCCGAGCCGGGTCACGTTCCTCACCCGGCGTGCGGTGTACGGAGGTGTCAGGCACCGACCCGGAAGCGTGCGAAGTGCTTCACGCCGACTCCGGCCTCGTCCAGCACCTTCTCCACCGACTTCTTGTTGTCCTTGGCGAAGGGCTGGTCGAGGAGGACGTTCTCCTTGAAGAAGCCCGTGACGCGCCCCTCGACGATCTTCGGCAGGGCCTGCTCGGGCTTGCCCTCCTCGCGTGCGGTCTCTTCGGCGATGCGCCGCTCACTGGCGACGGTCTCCTCCGGGACCTCCTCGCGGGAGAGGTACTTCGGCCCGAAGGCAGCGATGTGCTGCGCCACGTCCTTGCCGGTCTCGGCGTCCGCCTTGTCCAGCTCCAGGAGCACGCCGACCTGCGGGGGCAGGTCCGGGTCGGTGCGGTGCAGGTAGTGGGCGACGTAGGCGCCGGAGAACTGCGCGAAGCGGTCGAGGACGATCTTCTCACCGAGGTTGGCGTTGGCCTCGTCGACGTACGCCTGGACGGTCTTGCCCGGCTCGATCTCCGAACCGAGCAGCGCGTCGATGTCGGCGGGGCTCGTCGCGGCGACGTGCTCGGCGAGCGCGTTGGCGGCGGCGAGGAACTTGTCGCCCTTCGCGACGAAGTCCGTCTCGCACTTCAGCTCGACGAGGACGCCGGTGCTCTTGTCGTCAGCGACCAGCGCCACGACGGCGCCGTTCTCCGCGGAGCGGCTCTCGCGCTTGGCCACGCCCTTCTGGCCCTTGACGCGGAGGACCTCGACGGCCTTCTCCACGTCGCCCTCGGCCTCGTCGAGCGCCTTCTTGCAGTCCATCATGCCGGCGCCGGTGAGCTCGCGGAGCTTCTTGACGTCAGCGGCGGAGTAGTTCGCCATGGTCTGTGATTCTCTTCCCGGAAAGTCGATGAGGATGATGCGGCCGGCGGCGACGCACTACCGCGTTCCGCCGTGCCGGCCGCTGCTCCACGCGCGCGGTACGGCGGGGCTACCCCCCGCCGTACCGCGGTGGAACCGGCCCTGAGCGGGCGCCGAGTGCCTTGGTCAGGCCTGTCCGGCCTGCTCTGCCGAGGGCACCTCGGCCTGCTCGGCCTCGGCTGCCTGCTCGGTCTCGGGCGAGGACTGCACCTCGGACTCCGCGGCCTCCTCGGCGTCCTTCG
Source organism: Streptomyces sulphureus DSM 40104 (assembly GCF_000381025.1). Taxonomy (GTDB): domain Bacteria; phylum Actinomycetota; class Actinomycetes; order Streptomycetales; family Streptomycetaceae; genus Streptomyces; species Streptomyces sulphureus. Next base: position 64,704 of record NZ_KB905825.1, on the reverse strand, counting down.
TCTCGGCCTTGTCGCCGTCGAGGAGCTCGCGCTCCCACTCGGCGAGCGGCTCGCCCGCGGCCTTCTCGCCCTTGCCCTCGCTGGAGCCGCCGGAGGAGCGCGCGATCAGGCCCTCCGCCGCGGCGTCCGCGATGACGCGGGTGAGCAGCGTGACGGAGCGGATCGCGTCGTCGTTGCCCGGGATCTTGTAGTCGACCTCGTCCGGGTCGCAGTTGGTGTCGAGGATCGCGACGACCGGGATGTTGAGCTTGCGGGCCTCGCCGACCGCGATGTGCTCCTTCTTGGTGTCCACGATCCAGACGGCGCTCGGCACCTTCTGCATCTCACGGATACCACCGAGGGTCTTCTCCAGCTTCGCCTTCTCGCGCGAGAGGACGAGCAGCTCCTTCTTGGTGAGGCCGGAGGCCGCGACGTCGTCGAAGTCGATCTCCTCCAGCTCCTTGAGACGCTGGAGGCGCTTGTAGACGGTGGAGAAGTTGGTCAGCATGCCGCCGAGCCAGCGCTGGTTGACGTAGGGCATGCCCACGCGGCTGGCCTGCTCGGCGATGGCCTCCTGGGCCTGCTTCTTGGTGCCGACGAACATGATCGAGCCGCCGTGCGCGACGGTCTCCTTGACGAACTCGTAGGCGCGGTCGATGTACGACAGCGACTGGAGCAGGTCGATGATGTAGATGCCGTTGCGCTCGGTGAAGATGAAGCGCTTCATCTTCGGGTTCCAGCGGCGGGTCTGGTGCCCGAAGTGGACGCCGCTCTCCAGCAGCTCCCGCATCGTGACGACGGCCATGGCCGTTCTCCTTGAGGTACTCGGTTGTCTCACCGGGGCCGGTCGGCCTCGGCGTGCCTGACGCCCCTGTCGCGCCGCACCGTCGACGGCCTGAAGAGGCGGTCTCCGGCACCGAGTTGCGCGGCCACCGTGCGAGGGTGGCGGGACGTGCGAAGTCAGCCCGGCAGACCGGGCCGCCCCAGCAGTGTACGGGAACCGTGCAGTCGCCTGCGCCCTCGGCTCCGCTGCTGCCGTCGGGCCGTGCCGGGTACCGGTGGCGGGCGGCCTCGAAAGGCTGCCGTTCGGCGGTGCGTGCGCGGGAGTTCGTGGACGGCACGGGAAGCGGCAGCTCGACCTTGACGCGGCGATCCCCCTCAAAGGTGACGAAGTTATCCCCAACTGTCGGGTTATCCACAGAAACTGAGCATGATCACCGACCTTCCGCGGAAGTCGCGATCCTCTTCACATGCACCGCACTCACCGCACCCGTCGGGCCGGCCATCGCGTCGCCGGCCACGGCTCCGTCCGTCGCCTCGTCGGTTCCGAACTCGGCCACGAGTCACGGGGGCACGCTTCCCGGCGTCCGGTCCCCTCCTGGGCGAAGGCGTCGGCCTTCCGCCGCGCGAGGAGCGCCGGCGTCTCGGTGGATCTCGCTGCTGCTCCGCCGGTTTCCGGTCACCGCCTCCGCCGAAGCAGCAGGTGGCGCCCGTCCGTCATGGCGCTCGCCGTCCTCGTGCTGCTGACGGCGGCGTCCCTCCTGGCGGGTCTCGCGGAAGCTGCTCCCTCGCCGCCAGGAACAGCCGTCACCCCGCCCGCGCCCTCTCACACTCCCGCGCTCGGCACTCTCCCTCCCGCGCAGCCGGGCGCGGGTCCACCTTCCCCGTTCGGGTTCGCGCCGCCGGAAGGCGTCTGCCGGGGAGGGGCCCTGCCCGGACGGGGATGCGGTCCGGCCGGCCGTCGGGCCTGGCCGGTCGCGGGGAGCGAGCCGGGGAGGCGTCCGCTCGTGGCCCGAGGCTGGGAGCGGCCGCCCCGCCCCTGGGCCGCCGGCCACCGAGGCGTGGATCTCACGGTCGGCAGCGGGCGGCCGGTGGTGGCCGCGGCGCCGGGCAAGGTCGTCTTCGTCGGGAAGGTGGCGAACAGGGGTGTGGTCTCGATCGCTCTCCACCAGAGCGGAAGCCCGCCGCTGCGCGTCACCTACCAGTCGGTCCGCCCGAGGGTGCGGAGCGGAGCCGTCGTCCGCGCCGGGGAGACCGTGGCGACGACGACAGCAGCGGCACCCACTCCGCATCACCGCTGCCGCGGAGGATGCCTGCACTGGGGCCTGCTGCGGGGAGACCGGTACCTCGACCCGCTCTCGCTGCTCCCGCCGGGGATGCTCGGCGGCCGGGCCCGGCTCCTACCGATCTACGGAGTCCCGCGCCCTGTCTCGTATTCAGGTCCGGTACGCCGGGCGGACCGCTGCGGAGCGCGCCCTCACCCGGCGACGCCGCGCAGCGCGAAGCCCACCGCCGCCTCCACCACCTGCTCCGGCTCCTCGGCGGCACCGAGTTCGATCCTCCGCACGGCGGCGTCCACCACGCCTTGCAGCATCATCGCCACCAACCGGGGCTGCTCGTGGCCCAGTTGGCCGAGAGCGTCGACGATCATCGCGATGAGCCCGCCATGAGCGGCTCGGATGCGCTCGCGGGCAGCCCCGTCCAGCTCACCGACGGAGATCGCCACCACTGCTCGGTGCCTGCGATCCGCCACCAGCGAGAGCTGGCTGCGCACGTAGGCCGCGAGCTGCGCCTCCGGCGACTCCTCCGCTGCCATCGCGGCCTCGACCTCGGCCGCCCAAACGGGGAAGTCGACCGCGCACAACTCCTCGACCACTGCTGCACGGGATCGGAAATACTCGTAGACCGAAGAGCGGGCGAGGCCCGTGCGCTGCGCGAGGGCGGGGAAGGTCAACGCCTCGGTACCGCCCTCGGAGAGCAGCGAACGTGCGGCGTCCAACAGGGCGGCGCGTTGCATGTTCCGGTGCTCGGCCACTGAGGCCGCTCGAATCCTGGGCACCGTCCCAGCTTACGAAGGAGACATGGGCCAGCGCTCGGGTAGGGCCGAATCGTACGGAGCGAACTGTCGAACGAGCTGCTGTGCGGCGACGGTCGGTACGGTTCAGCGCCCGGCGTCGGCGAGCTTGGCACGCAGGTGCAGCACCGACTTGCTGTGGATCTGACTCACCCTGCTCTCGGTCACCCCGAGGACCTGGCCGATCTCCGCGAGGGTCAGCCCTTCGTAGTAGTAGAGCGTGATCACCGTCTTCTCGCGCTCGGGCAGGCTGTTGATGGCCCGTGCAAGCAGGAGGCGGAGCTCCCGGTCCTCGGCAACCTCGACGGGGTTGTCGGCGGAGGTGTCCTCCAGCGTGTCCATCAGACTGAGTCGATCGCCGCCCTCACCGCCGACGTGGAGCAGCTCTTCGAGGGCGACGACGTTGGCGAGGGACAACTGACTGAAAATACCATGCAGTTCACCCTGGGAGATCCCCATATGGCCGGCCACCTCCGACTCCGACGGACTGCGCCTATGGGACGCCTCCAGCGTCGCGTAGGCACGTTCGACGGCTCTCGCCTTCTGCCGTACCGAGCGGGGAATCCAGTCGAGCGCCCGCAGCTCGTCGATCATGGCGCCCCTGATGCGGGTGATCGCATAGGTCTCGAATTTGTTCGACCTGTCTGGGTCGAACTTCTCGATGGCGTCGATGAGTCCGAAGACGCCGGAGGAGACGAAGTCCCCTTGCTCCACGTTGGAGGGAAGCCCCACGCTCACTCGTCCCGCCACGTACTTCACCAGTGGTGAATAGTGCAGGATGAGCTGCTCTCGGAGCCTGGAATCCCCCGTTCGCTTGTAGGCGCGCCACAGTTCCTCCAGCGTGGCGGGCACGGCTTCGCCGCCTTCTGGGATTGCCATGGCCGTACGGTCAGGCCCGGTGATGTGCTGGGGCATTCGTCGCCTAGCCGTTCTGCTTCGTGAAGAGCCGTCTGCGTGCTGCGGAATGGTGGTCTGCTCAGTGGTACGAGATGAGTGCCGCGGTGGCGAATGGCGTGAGCGTAACGCGACCGCGACACCGCCCAACTCGCTGGAAGCGTCGCTCTGTTGTACGCATTCGAAGCGCACGCAAAAGTACGGGCGGCGCACGGCAAAACACCGGCAACCGCGCGAGCCCGCACAAGGTCCGCGCCGGCGCACATGGAGCAGCCTTCCACTCCATAGACCCAGGTCAAGGAACGGCTCATCACACGATCGAGTGCCGTCTCCCACCGCCCTTCAACTGCCACTCGTCGCCGACCCGTTCGACAAAACCGAGCGCGTGAAGTTCACCCAGCCTGATCCGGAGCACTTCCGGGGGAACGCCTGCCTCACGTGCGAGGCTGCCGAGGCTCGATGTGCCCGACGCCGGCAGCGCCTCCAGTACCGCGGCCGTCTGAGCCGGCAGGAGATCCCTCGGAAGATCCGGTCCACGCCGCTCGGGCGCCAGTTCGCCGACTGCACCCACGAGTTCGACGACCTCGTCGGCGTCCGTGACGACGCTGCCCTCTCCCCTGAGGAGTTCGTGGACGCCCGCGGAGCGACCGGAGGTGACCGGACCAGGGACGCCCATCAGGTGTCTTCCGAGACGGCGTGCATGACGTGCCGTCACGAGAGAGCCGCTCCGCACCGGCGCCTCGATCACGACCGTGCCACGGGTGAGAGCCGCGATGACACGGTTTCTGAGCACGAAGCGACTGCGCGTCGGATGGTCCCCGGGCGCCAACTCGGCGAGCAGCAGACCCTGCTGCGCGAGCCGACCGGCCAGTTCCCGATGCCCTGGCGGGTAAGCGACATCAACCCCGCAGGCCAGCACGCCGGCGGTGGGTCCTGAGACGGAGAGCGCCCCCCGGTGGGCGGCGCCGTCGACCCCGTAGGCAACGCCGGAGACGACCGTCCACCCCCGCTCCGCGAGACCCGCCCCGAGCACCGCAGCCATACGGCTGCCGTAGTCGGTGCAGGCCCGCGCTCCCACGAGGGCGACGGAGCGCAGTGCCCAAAACCGCAGTGAGGGGCGGCCACGCACCCAGAGCCCGACGGGGCGGGCCATGTCCAAGTCGTCGAGCTGGCGGGGCCATTCGGCATCCCCCGGGCAGAGAAACCGCCCTCCGAGCTCGGCGACGGCGGCGAGGTCCGCCTCCGGAGCGACGCGTTCTGCCCTGAGTCTCAGCCCTCGCCAAACGTGCTCGGAGGCACCGGGCAACGGAGGTGGGGCCGGCCGCTCACGCAGGCACTCCCAGACCGCCTGCGGCCCGTGTTCGCTGAGCCAACGCCCCGCACGCACGTCCCCAGGCTCCACCACGCGGGTCAGCGCCGCCCTCGCCAACCGCTCCTCCGCGCCGGCGTTCACACCCCCTCCCCGAGTGAGACGGGCGTGGCCCCGGGTGCCGCACCCCGGCTGATCCCGGTCCGCAGTTCGAGGGCCCAGTCGACGTCCTCGCGGTCGGGTCTGTCGTGCCCTGCCAGGTCGGCTACGGTCCAGGCGACCCGGAGCACCCTGTCGAGTCCGCGCGCAGTGAGCAGGCCACGCTCCATCTCCCGCTCAGCCTGGCTCAGCGCTCCGTCCGCTACCGGGTAGTGGCTGCGCAGAGTATGGCCGGGGACCTGGCTGTTGGTGCTCCAGTGGCTCCCCGCGTAACGAGCCGACGCGCGCTCGCGTGCCGCTCGTACCCTTTCCGCTACGACGGCGGTGGTCTCCGTGGCGCCGGCTGCTGCCATGAGTTCCGCGCGGGCCAACGGCTCGACGGCGACGCGGAGATCCACACGGTCCATCAACGGCCCCGAGAGCCGCGCCCGGTAGCGGCGCACAGTGGACGGCCGGCACTCGCAGACGCCGGCGGCCGTGCCGAACCGCCCGCAGGGGCACGGGTTCGCAGCGAGGACCAACAGAAAGCTCGCCGGCATCCGCACCATTCCCGCTGCCCGCGCGACGACGACGTACCCGGACTCCAGCGGCTGCCGCAGCGCGTCGAGTACGCGGGCACTGCATTCGGCCGCCTCGTCGACAAAAAGAACCCCACGGTGGGCGAGCGAGACCGCCCCGGGCCGCGGGACACCGGAGCCGCCGCCCGCGAGGGCCGCGATCGTCGCGGAGTGGTGCGGCGAGCAGTACGGCGGACGGTCGATGAGGGGCTGGCCGGCCTCGAGTGCGCCCGCGACCGAATGGACGGCCGTCGCCTCCAGCGACTCCTGCCGGCTCAGCGGCGGGAGCAGCCCGGGAAGGCGCTCGGCGAGCATCGTCTTCCCCGCGCCGGGCGGGCCCTTGAGGAAGAGGTGGTGGCCTCCCGCTGCCGAGATCTCCAGCGCAGAGCGTGCACGGCGCTGCCCTGCGACGTCGCTGAGGTCAGGGACTCGGACCGGCCCGGAGCCCGGCAGACTGCTCTGGGACGAGACGAGGCCGAAGGTGTCCGGCACCGTCGGGTCGTGGCCGGGCTCGGCCGGCGGCTCCTCGGGCACTGGCTCGTCCCCGAGCACCGCGATCAACTGCCGCAGGCTGCGCACCCCGAGCACGGAGACGTCGGGGACGAGGGCGGCCTCAGCCGCCGCCGACTCGGGGACGACGACCTGGCGGTACCCGGCTTCGGCCGCGGCGAGCACCGCGGGGAGCACACCGCGGACGGGGCGTACGCGGCCGTCGAGCCCGAGTTCGCCGATCATCATCAGGCCGGCGATCTCCCGCGGGTCGATCCGCTCGGCCGCGCCCAACACGGCGCAGGCGACGGCGAGATCGAATCCGCTCCCCGCCTTCGGGACGGACGCGGGGCTGAGCCCCACCGTGAGCTTGCGCTGGGGCCACTCGACCCCGGAGTTCGCCAGCGCCGCACGGACCCGGTCCTTGCTCTCGCTGAGGCTTTTGTCCGGGAGTCCGACGAGGGTGAAGGTTGCGATGCCGGGTTCGAGATCGGCCTGGACCTCGACCGGGACCCCCTCGACCCCGACGAGCGCCACGGAGCAGGTACGGGCGAAGGTCACTCACCCCACCCCCCGGACGTGCTCAACGAGCGGGGCACCGCGATCGGGGAGGACCACGCCGATGAGATCGATGCGGACGCCCTCCATGGGCGGGCTGCCGTACCTCGGTAGCCAGCGCTCCGTGAGCCACCTGGAGGCGAGCCGCCTCAGCCGGGCGTACTTCGAGGGCGGAACGGAGGCCATGGGCTGGGCGTACAGCCCTGCCCTGCGGGTTTTCACCTCGCAGATCACCAACGCGTGGCGATCACGCGCAATGATGTCGATCTCGCCTTCCCTGCACCGCCAGTTGCGCTCCAGGACCGCCATTCCGCCGTCACGGAGACGCCGTGCGGCGAGATCCTCTCCATACCTGCCGAGCGCGCGTTGTGCGTTCATCTCCACCACCTCCGGCGGAGACTCTGCCGCTAGCGCAGAAGAAAAGTGGATCTTGGTGAATTCCTGTGGATTACCCGGGAGTTGTGGAAAACCCGGTCATTCCGAAGAGTGACACCAGAGCACGAACCCCCGGCCGACAGGGGTCACTTGAACCCCGAGTCCTCCGGCAGGTCGAGCTCGCGCTTGTTGAGCTCCTCGACGTTGACATCCTTGAAGGTGAGGACGCGGACCTGCTTCACGAACCGCGCCGGCCTGTACATGTCCCACACCCAGGCGTCGGCCATCGACACCTCGAAGAAGACCTCTCCCTGGACCGAGTGGACCTGCATCTCGTAGTCGTTGGTGAGGTAGAAGCGCCGGTCCGTCTCGACGACGTACCGGAAGAGACCCACGACGTCCCGGTACTCCCGGTAGAGCTTCAGCTCCATGTCCGTCTCGTACTTTTCGAGGTCCTCGGCACTCATGGCATGTTCCCCTTCAGCCGTGCGTCCTCCCATTGTGCGTCACGGGGGTCAACCCCGTGGAGAGGAGTTCACTCTGCGGGCGATCGGCGCCCAGGCCGCGCCACCGAAGATCAGCACCGCTCCGACCGGAATCGCGACCGCAAGCAACCGTACCGGTCCGGGCTCCGAGGGCTCGCCCGGGAGCTCGTCCGTCCACTCGGCCCGCTCGAGCACACCGAGACCGCTGATCGGCCAGGCGACGGCGTCGACCCGGGCCTGAACGGCCGAGCGCGGGACGGCGCCGTGGTCGCCGTCGTCGAGGTGAGCGGTGGAGTCGAGGGAGGCGAGCCGGTTGTCGCCGAGGAGGAAAAGCTTGCCCTCGGGCACGACCGTCGCTCCGAAGGGGCGCTGTGCGTCCTTGCCGCGCGCTGAGCGCACGTACGGCTCGTCGATCGCCTGGTCCCCGACGGTGAGGCGGCCGCGGCTGTCGCAGCAGGCGACCTTGTCGCCCCCGACGCCGACCACCCGCTTCACCATCGGCACCGAGCCCCATACGGAGTCCTGGAAGACGACGACGTCCCCTCTGCGCACCTCGTCCCCGTCGACCCGTTCCGCGAGCACCCGGTCCCCCGGCTTCACCGTGGGGTCCATGGAGTCGGTCGGCACCGTGTACGGCTGGTAGAGAAGAGCACCCCAGACGAATCCGCCGAGGAAGAGGACGCAGCCGAGCGCCACGGCGACGCCCGAGAGTATGCGTCCCACGGGAGATATCCCGGCCCCGCCCGCCGCCTCGGCCATGCCCGCCCCTGATCGCTCACGCGCCACGGCGGCCGCCAACCCCGGCGCCTCCCGGTGCGCTTCGGAAGATCCGGAGCGCACACTACCCGGCGGTACGGGCGGCGTCAGCCCCGTTACACGGCCTGGCGGACCCGTGCCCTGCGGCGCCAGAGGACGAACGGGACAGCCCCGGCGAGCCCGAACGCGCCCGGGACCGCGGTGGAGGCCGCACCTGCGAGACCCTGACTGCTGAAGGTGTCGGGAACGGAGAGCGCGTCCCAGCGGTTGACCGGCCAGGCGATCACGACGGCGCGACCGACGACGTTCTCCTCCGGCACGAAACCGCCTCCGGGCTGCGTCTCGTGGTACCGCGAGTCGAGCGAGTCCTGACGGTGGTCACCCATGACCCAGAGCTTGCCGTCCGGCACCTTGATCGGGCCGAACGGCTTGTCGTTGCAGGGGGTGTTGCCGGGGAAGAGGTACTCCGACTCCTTGAGCGCCTTGCCGTTGACCCGCACCGAGCCGTTCTCCTTGCACTCGACGGTGTCGCCGCCGACCGCGATCACGCGCTTGATCAGATCCTTCTCATTGCCGGAGGGCATCAGGCCGACAAAGCTCAACGCCTTCTGGACCACGTTCTCCTCGACCTCGACCTCCGGCAGCCAGCCGCCCGGATCGTGGAAGACGACCACCTCGCCCCGGTCCGGCGTCGAACCGAACCAGGGGGTGAGCTTGTCGACGAGGACACGGTCGCCACGCTGGAGGGTGTTCTGCATCGAGTCGGACGGGATGGAGAACGCCTGGAGCAGGAAGGTCTTGATCAGCAGGGCGAGCACGAGCGCAACGACGATCAGCAGCGGCAGTTCTTTCCAGAACGGGCGCTGGTTCTTCTCGGAGCGCCCGTCGCTCTCCGCCTTCTCCTGCTCCCGGTGGCTCACGCCGCTCACTTCGCTCCCGTCTTCCCGCTCAGTCGATTCCACCGGAGGCGCGGGCGGTTGCTCGGCACCGGAAGGGGCCCGGTCATCGTGCTCCCCACCGTCGTCCGAGTCCCCGGAACCCGACCGTGCGCCGACCGCCACATCCCCCACGTTCACTCCTCACGCTGCGCTGCCGCCTGACCGTCAACCGGTGCAGGCCCACCACTCCCATAACGAGCGGGAGTTCCGCAGAGAACGGGAGTGGGGTGACCCGATTGTCGTCGGACCCGGCGGACGCCGGGGAACCCGCGGCGTCCGGTACTGAAGCATAGGTCTCCGGCTCCTCCAGTCTCCGCCAGTGGTCGAAGGGCCAGGCGATCACGACGGCGCGGCCGAGCACCAGGTCCTCGGGGACCGTCCCGCGACCCGGGTCCCGGAGGTGATACCGGGAGTCGGCCGAGTTGCCGCGGTGGTCGCCCATGACGAACACGCGGCCGATCGGCACCTCGACGTCGAACTTCACCCGGGACGGCTTGTCACCCGGATTGATGTAAGGCTCCTCCAGCGGCTGACCGTTGACGGTCACTTTGCCCTCGCTGTTGCAGCACTTGACGGTGTCCCCACCCACGGCGACCACACGCTTGATGAGGTCCTGCTCGTCGTCGGAGGGAAGCAGGCCGATGAAGGTGAGCAGCTCCTTGCCCTGCTTGATGCCGGGCGGATCGTCGGCCGGCTCCGACTGCTCCTGCTCCAGCCAGCCGCCCGGGTCCTCGAATACGACGACGTCCCCCCGCTCGGGACGGCTGCCGAACCACGGGGTCAGCTTGTCGACGAGGACGCGGTCGCCGATCCGGATCGTCTGCTCCATCGACCCCGACGGGATCACGAACGCCTGCACGAGGAAGGTCTTGAGGAGCAACGCGATCAGCAGCGCCACCCCGACGAGTATCGGCACCTCCTTGGTGGCCGAAAGCCGTCGCCTGCGCCTGTTCCGCTTCGCCCGACGGCGCCTCACCGCGCGTCCCTCGCCCGGTGGCGGCAGCGGAGTCGGCTCGGCGACGCTCTCGAGGAAGGCGTCGGCTCGGCGGTCGGCCGCCTCGGGGTCCTCCGGCGGTACCCCGAAGTCCCGCCCGTTGAAGGTCTCTTGCGGGTAGGGCTGCGCGCCGTACGGCGGAGACGGGTCGATACCCGGCGGGGGCGCGCTCGCGCCGTAGGCGCCCGGTGCCTGCGCAGGCGTCCCGTTCGGGCCAGGCGGCGCCCACGGGGCCCCGGGCTGGACGGGCCGAGGGCTGCCGTAGTCGAACGGCTCCGAGTAGTCGTACCGGCCGGGGTGGCCGTAGCCGCCCTGCGGGGGCGGCGACGAGGGTCGCCGACCGTACGTCGGCCCCTCACCGTCAGCCACGGTCGCCGCCGGCTGCCGCGGGTACCGTGGTCCATCGCCCGACGGGCCAACCGATCCAGTCCGCGCGGCCGATGACGCGGTCGAGCGGTACGGTGCCGCCGCCCGGGCCGCCGAGGTGGTCGCGCGAGTCACTGGAGTCGGAGCGGTGGTCCCCCATCACCCACAACCGTCCGTCCGGGACCTCGATGTCGAAAGGCACCGTCGACGGTGCGTCGCCGGGATGCAGGTACGCCTCGTCGACCGGCTCACCGTTCACCTCGATCCTCCCCCGCTCGTCGCAGCAGGCGACGCTGTCCCCGCCGACCCCGACGACGCGCTTGACGTAGTCGGAGCCCGAGGCGTCGGACAGTCCGACCGCAGCCCCGGCCCGCCGCAGCAGCGCGGCGAGACGGTTGCCCTCCGGTTCCTCGTCCTCGAACGAGCCGGCGCCGTCGAAGACGACGACATCGCCGCGGTCGGGACGGTCACCCGAGGTGTAGGCCAGCTTGTTGACCAGCACCCGGTCACCGACTTGCAGCGTGGGCTCCATCGAGGAACTCGGAATCAGAAAAGGCTGCACCACAAAGGCGCTGGTCAGCAAGAGCACAATCAGGAGGCCGCAGAGGGGGGTGCCCCAACGCACAGCGCGCGACCGCCGCTTCCTCCCCTGCTCGGAGACGGAAGGGCGATCGCGCTGCTGGTTCTGCTCGGATACGTCGTCCACGGTGTGTGCGACCGGGGCACCGCACCGGGACGAGCCCTGTCGGGCCGTTCGACGCGGGCCCGCGGGATCAGTTCTCGCGCTTCTCCTTGATCTTGGCGGCCTTGCCGCGCAGACCGCGGAGGTAGTAGAGCTTCGCCCGGCGGACATCACCGCGGGTCACAACCTCGATCTTCTCAACGATCGGGGTGTGCACGGGGAAGGTGCGCTCGACACCCACGCTGAAGCTGATCTTGCGGACCGTGAAGGTCTCGCGGACGCCGTCGCCCTGGCGGCGGATGCAGACGCCCTTGAACTGCTGCACACGCGAGCGGTTGCCCTCGATAACGCGCACGTGCACGTTGAGGGTGTCGCCCGGACGGAACGCCGGGATGTCGCTGCGCAGCGAGGCCGCGTCGACGGAGTCGAGTACGTGAGACATAGAAGTCCGCTTCCTCGTCGATGCCACAGGTCATCGACGGAATGCTCGTGATTCTGAAGGGGTTCCGAGGTCTGGAGAACCCGGATGCTCGCCGGGTGGGCGTCGGTCCCCCTGTGGCAGGGTCGCCACTCCCACGCGAGCGACGGCCCATTCTTCCACGCCGTCCCCGGCGGGCAAAATTCAGGGGTCCGCAGCCGCCGGACCTTCGACCGGACGAAGCCGCTGAGCTCCGCCCGGGGCCTCGGGCGGCTCCTCCAACTCCCAGCCCAGTTCCCGCAGGACGCGCAGGTCCGCCGCGTCGAGCGCGGTCGGCTCCGTGCGTCGTACGAGGTCGGGGCGGAAGGCGCTGGTGCGCCGCCACGCCTCGTCCCTGCGCCACCGGGCGATCCGCCCGTGGTGACCGCTGAGCAGCACCTCGGGGATGCCGCGGCCGCGCCATTCCGGAGGCTTGGTGTAGACGGGGCCCTCCAGCAGGTCGGCCATGGGCCCCGGCGCGAAGGAGTCGTCCTGGTGCGAAGCGGAGTTGCCCAGTACCCCGGGGACCAGCCTGGCCACGGCCTCCACCATGACGAGGACCGGTGCCTCTCCCCCGGCGAGCACGTAGTCCCCGATGGAGACCTCTCGCACGTCGAAGCGGTCGGCGTACTCGTCGATCACCCGCCGGTCGATCCCCTCGTACCGGGAGGGCGTGAAGACGAGCCACGGCGCCTCCGCGAGCTCGCCTGCGAGCTGCTGCGTGAACGGGCGACCGCTCGGCGTCGGCACGACGATCACCGGCGGCTCGGCCGGTTCCGGGCCGATCACGGTGTCGAGCGCCTCTCCCCAGGGCTCGGGCTTCATCACCATGCCGGGGCCGCCGCCGTAGGGGGTGTCGTCGACGGTGTGGTGGCGATCGTGCGTCCAGGCGCGGAGGTCGTGGACGCGGACGTCGAGCAGGCCGCGTTCACCGGCCTTGCCGAGGAGCGAGAGCCGCAGAGGCTCCAGGTACTCGGGGAAGACGGTGACGACGTCTATCCTCACGCCTGCCCCTTCCCCTCGTCGGCGTCGAGGAGGCCAGGGGGCGGATCGACGACGAGGCGCTGCTCGTCGAGGTCGACCTCGGGGACGATCTCCGTGACGAACGGGATCATCACCTCGCCCCCCTCGGGCGTCCCGACGATGAGCAGGTCCTGCGACGGCAGGTGCGCGACCTCCGAGACGCGGCCGACCGCGACACCCTCGACGGTGACCACGTCGAGGTCGGTCAACTGGTGGTCGTAGAACTCCTCGGGGTCTTCCGGCTGTTCGTCCGGATCGACCTCGGCGACGAGGAGGGTGTTGCGGAGCCCCTCGGCCGCCGTGCGGTCGTTGACGCCGGCGAACCGCAGGACGAGTCGGCCGCTGTGGACGCGGCCCTGCTCGATGGTGAGCGGGCCCGCCTCGGGCGGGTCCGTGGCGAGTACGGCACCGGGTCCGAGGCGCAGCTCCGGTTCGTCCGTACGCACCTCGACGGTGACCTCGCCCTTGATGCCGTGGGCACGGCCGATCCGCGCGACGACTAGTTGCACTCTCGTGCCCTCTCGAAATTGCCGGCCGCGATGTGCGGCTGAAACTGCTGCCGTCGACAACGGGCCGGGGACGGCTGCTGCCGTCCCCGGCCCGTGCCGGTGCTCATCTCCCGCTGCTCAGCGGACCTGGTCCACGTCGACGAGGTCGACGCGGACTCCCCGGCCCCCGAGCGCCCCGATGACGGTGCGCAGCGCCTTGGCGGTGCGGCCGTTGCGGCCGATCACCTTGCCGAGGTCGTCCGGGTGGACCCGGACCTCCAGCACACGGCCGCGACGCAGGTTACGCGCCGCGATCTGCACCTCGTCGGGGTTGTCGACGATGCCCTTCACAAGGTGCTCGAGGGCCTCCTCGAGCATCCTCAGGCTCCGGTCGACTCGTCAGAGGACTCGGCCTTGGCCTCGTCCGCCTTCTTCTCCGACTTCTTCGCCTTGGGGGTGATCGCTTCGCCCTTGGCTTCCTCGCCGGTGTCCTTGGCCGCGGCCTCGAAGACGGCGCGCTTGTCGGCCTTGGGCTCGGGGAGCTTCATCGGCTCGGGGGCGGGCAGGCCCTTGAACTTCTGCCAGTCACCGGTGACCTTGAGGATGGCCTGGACGGGCTCGGTCGGCTGGGCGCCGACGCCGAGCCAGTACTGCACGCGCTCGCTGTCGACCTTGATCCGCGAGGGGTTCTCGGTCGGGTGGTACTGGCCGATCTCCTCGATCGCACGGCCGTCGCGGCGGGTGCGGGAGTCGGCGACGATGACGCGGTAGTGCGGGGCCCGGATCTTGCCCAGACGCTTCAGCTTGATCTTGACTGCCACGGGTGTGGTGTCTCCTGGTCTTGACGTGGGTGGACACTGCGGAATCCACGTGGGGTTGCGGTCCTGGTGTCCGGTGGACGCGTCAGCCGGAGGAGAGAGGGGTCCTGTGCGGCTGTCGGGTACAGCGGCCAATGATGCCACACGGGCGCAACGCGGCCGAACCGCCCCAGGAACCGGTCCGAGCGGCTGGAGCCGCCCTCCCCGAGGCTCCGGAGGGCGGCTCCCGCGGGCGGACGGCGGCCGCTGTCCTCAGCCGACGGCGGCCACGGGCTCCGGCGCACTCGACTCGGCGGGGATGCGGAACGGCTTGCCGCACGCTCCGCACATGATCGGCGCCTGCGCCAGCACCGAGGGGACGACCCGGACGTTCCGCCCGCAGTCGCAGACGGCCTTGACGCGCACGCCCCCGCCCGAGGAGCCGTGCCGGGCCGCGGGGCCGCGGAAGCTCCTTCCGGTGTCGGACGTCGTCGCCGCGCTGTACGCCTTCAGCGCGCGCTGGAGGCGCTCCATGGTCGGGCGGTAGCGGCGTCTGGTCTCCGGGGTGAGGATCACCAGCGAGAAGCCGCTGCTGGGGTGCGGCTCCTCCGGGTGGTCCAGCCCCAACTCCTCGGCGATGCCCAGGAATCGGCGGTTGTGGTAGCGGCCGGCCCGCGAGGTGTCGCGGACTCCGCGCGCGGCGGCGATGCCGTGCACGGCCTCGTGGAGCAGCCGTTCGAAGGAGAGCCCCGTGCCGCAGGCGGACGAGGACTCACCGATGAGCGATTCGGGCGCGGCCAGATCCGGCAGCTCGGGGTGGTGCCGTTGAATGTCGGCCCAGGCGGCTGCCAGTTCGGCGGCGAGTACTGGTGGTGTCGTGCTCACGTCGTTCTCAACGAGTCGGGGTGCCCCAGTGTTCCGATTCCGGGCCATCCCAAATATTTTGCACGTACCAGTCAGTTCTCACCGATGGGTCTGGACGCGGGCGCCTGCGAAGAACTGCGGAGGACCCGTACACCTGTCGCATGCCGGGACGTATCGACGGACAGGCAGTGTGCGGTGGCACGCCTACTGGGACGGTGCGCGCGGCTTATCGGCTCCGCTCGGCCGGTGCTGCGTGGGTGTGCGGCACGTGCTAGCGGCATGAGCCCCTTGCGGCTCGGGACTGGACGCCGATCTTTGAGCTGCCCCTGTCGAGTGAGCGTACCTCGGAGATCGCTTCCCGTACCGAAGAGGCCGCGAGCATCCGCATATGCCCCTTCGCAGTCGGCACCCTGCACCCGCAAATCCCGTTGCGGAGCCGCCTCGTGGCGAAATCTGGTACGACGAGCGCGTGCGTGAGCGGCGAGGCAGCCGGCTCCACGCCGCCGTCAGCCCCTCGGCCACTCCTCGGCGGTGAGTGCGAAGCGCTCGTGGTCGCGCCAGTCGTCGTTGATGTAGAGCATGCGCGGCGAGAAGCCCTCGTGGCGGAAGCCGAGACGGCGGGCGAGCGCGAGGGAGCGCTCGTTCTCCGGCTGCACGTTGATCTCAAGCCGGTGGAGGCCGAGCCCCTCGGGGATCGGGGCGAAGCAGCGGTCGACGATGAGGCGGAGTCCCTCGGTCATGCGGCCGGTCCCCGCGTACGGGAGGTAACTGTCGTAGCCGAGGGAGGCGTTGCGGAACCTCCCGCGCGCGATGTTGGCCACGTTCACCCGCCCGACGAGGCCGTCGTCGCCGCCGTCGAAGATCAGGAAGCTGCGGAGCAGCGGGCCCTGGCGGCGCAGCAGGTCCGGGAGGCCGTCCGGCTCCACCGGGTTCCACGGGGTGAGGTGGTCGGCGGAGCGCAGGACGGCCTCGCTGTACGCCCGTTCGTCCTCGGGCTGCGGCGGGCGGATGTAGACATGCATGCCCACATCATCGTCCTCACACGGACAAGGCTCACTTGGGGGGCAGCATGTCCTTGAATTCCTTGGGGAGTTCGAACCCGCCCGGGCCCTGGCCGGGTCCCGGGATGCCGAAGGCGCTGCCCTGCTCCCCCGACTTGCGATCGGACTCGGCCTGCTCCTGCTGCTTGCGCTTCATCGGGTTGCCCGACTGGCGCTTGCCCTTCGCCTTCTTCTGCTGCTTCGCCTTCTTCTTCGCGGCGCCGCCCGGCGCCCCCGGCATACCGGGCATGCCGCCGCCCTGGGCCATCTTCGACATCATCTTCCGCGCCTCGAAGAACCGCTCGATCAGGTTCTTCACGGCGCTGACGTCGACGCCCGAACCGCGCGCGATGCGCGCCCTGCGCGACCCGTTGATGAGCGTGGGCTCGGCGCGCTCCCCAGGCGTCATGGACTTGATGATGGCAGCGGTGCGGTCGACGTCCCGCTCGTCGAGGTCGTTGATCTGCTCCTTCATCTGACCCATGCCGGGCATCATGCCGAGGAGCTTGGAGATGGAGCCCATCTTCCGGACCTGTTCCATCTGGGCCAGGAAGTCGTCGAGCGTGAACTCCTTGGGGCCCTTCGCCAGTTTGGCCGCCATCTTCTCGGCCTCTTGCTGGCTGAAGGTCTCCTCGGCCTTCTCGATCAGCGTGAGCATGTCGCCCATGCCGAGGATGCGCGACGCCATCCGGTCCGGGTGGAAAGCGTCGAAGTCGTCGAGCTTCTCGCCGTTGGAGGCGAACATGATCTGCTTGCCCGTGACGTGCGCCACCGAGAGGGCGGCACCGCCGCGGGCGTCGCCGTCGAGCTTGGAGAGGACGACGCCGTCGAAGCCGACGCCGTCGCGGAACGCCTCGGCCGTCGAGACCGCGTCCTGACCGATCATCGCGTCGACGACGAAGAGGACCTCGTCGGGGCTGACCGCGTCGCGGATGTCCGCGGCCTGCTGCATCAGCTCCTCGTCGATGCCGAGACGGCCCGCGGTGTCGACGATGACGACGTCGTGCTGCTTCTCCTTGGCGTGCGTGACCGAGTCCTTGGCGACCTCGATCGGGTCCCCGACGCCGTTGCCCGGCTCCGGCGCGAAGACGGCGACGCCGGCGCGCTCGGCGACGACGGAGAGCTGGTTGACGGCGTTGGGGCGCTGGAGGTCGGCGGCGACGAGGAGCGGCGTGTGGCCCTGCTTCTGAAGCCAGCGGCCGAGCTTGCCCGCGAGGGTGGTCTTGCCCGCACCCTGGAGGCCGGCGAGCATGATCACCGTCGGCGGGTTCTTCGCGAAGCGGAGCCGTCGTGTCTCGCCGCCGAGGACGCCGACGAGCTCCTCATTGACGATCTTGATGACCTGCTGGGCGGGGTTGAGCGCCTGGGAGACCTCGGCGCCGAGCGCCCGCTCCTTGACCTGCTTGATGAAGGCGCGGACCACGGGCAGCGCGACGTCCGCCTCCAGGAGCGCGACCCGGATCTCGCGCGCCGTGGCGTCGATGTCCGCCTCGGACAGGCGGCCCTTGCCCCGGAGGTTCTTGAAGGTCGCTGCGAGGCGATCGGAAAGAGTGTCGAACACGGCGGTCGCGGGTCCTTCGCGTTGGCGGTCAAGTGGCAGTCGACCCCCAAGGGTATCCGCCTCGCGGGGTAACGGTCAGCGCCGGGTTTGCGACGGGCGCAGGCGGACCCCGACTACGGCCGCGTCAGCGCTTCCCGGAGCGCGGCGGCGAGCGCGGCGGCGTCGGAGAGCGGCGCTCCCCGCCCGTCCGTCACGTAGAAGGCGTCCACCGCGTTGGCCCCGAGTGTGCTGACGTGTGCGCTGCGCACGCGTACCCCCGCGTCCTCCAGCGCCTTGCCGATCCGGTGGAGCAGCCCGGGGGCGTCCTGGGCCCTGACCTCCAGGACGGTGGCGAGCTCGGAGCCGTCGGGCGGCACCGTCACCACGGGCGGCGGTGCCGGCGCCCCGCGCCTCCGTCCGTACGCCGTCTCGCGCTCCGCGAGGCGTGCGGTGATGTCGAGGGCGCCGCGTAGCGCGCGCTGGAGGTCGGAGCGGAGCCGATCGGCCTGCGGGAGCGAGCCGTACTCGGCGGCGACCCGCCAGGTCAGCAGCAGAACGGGGCGCCTGTCCGCGGCGAGCTCGCCCGGCAGCTCGACGGTGCGCAGGTCGGCGGCGCGCACCGTGAGCCGGTGGAGCGCCAGCACACCGGCCGCGCACGGCAGCACTCCCGGCTGGTCGGGGACGGCGAGGAGCAACTCGACGCCGACGGGCTCGGGTTCGGACTCCTCGCCTCCGGCGTCCGTCGTGTGCGCCGGCGGTTGCGTCCGCGCGCGGAGCGCGAGTACGGGGCCGTCCGTGCGCCGTGCCTCCACGGCCAACCGCTCGGCCTCCGCCGTCGGACGGACGTCCGCGGACAGCGGTGCGGGTGCGCCGGCGAGCAGCGCGTCGGTCCGCTCGACGAGGTCCCCGACGAGCGCGGCGCGCCAGGCGGACCAGGCCGCGGGTCCGGTGGCGCGCGCGTCGGCCTCGCTGAGCGCGTGCAGGAGCTCCAACGTGCCCCTGGTGCCCACGGACTCGGCGACGGCCCGGACCGTGGCGGGGTCGTCGAGGTCGCGCCGGGTCGCCGTCTCGACGAGCAGCAGATGGTGGCGGACGAGAAGGGCGACGGTCGCGGCCTCCGCCTTGGCGAAGCCGATCCGCAGTGCGAGCCGCTCGGCGATGCCCGCACCCTCGGCGGAGTGGTCGCCGGGGAGTCCCTTGCCGATGTCGTGGAGGAGCGCGGCGACGAGCAGGAGGTCGGGACGGTGGACCCGGCGGGTGAGCGCGGAGGCACGGACGGCCGTCTCCACGAGGTGCCGGTCGACGGTGAACAGGTGCACGGGGTTGTGCTGCGGTCGGCACCGCACCTGCTCCCAGTCGGGGAGGAGTTCGGAGATCAGCCCCTCCGCTTCCAGCGCCTCCCAGACCGGCACCGTCGGGACGCCGGCGCCGAGCAGGGTGACGAACTCCTCGCGGGCCTCCTGCGGCCACGGCACCGGCAGCTTGCGCACGGCGGGTGCGAGCCGGCGCACCGACGCGGGGGCGAGCGGGAGTCCGGCCTGCGCGGCGGCCGAGGCCGCGCGGAGCGCGAGCACCGGGTCGCGCTCGGGGCGTGCGCCGCGCGCGAGCACGGCCTCCCCTTCGTGCTCGACGACGCCCTCGGCGAGCGGCGTCCGCTCCGGCGCTCCCGCCCCGGCGCCGGCCGTGCGCCCCGCACCTCCCAACACGCCGCGCCGGCCCGGCCGTTGTGTACGGGACCGCAGCACGCGCCCGACCTCGCGCCACGTCACCTCGCTCGCGTAGGAGACGCGTCGCGCGGCCTCGTAGACGCGGCGCAGCAGCGCGTCCGCGTCGGCGAGGCCGAGGTCGGCGGCGACCTGCGGCTGGTCCTGCTGCGTGAGGCGGTCGGTGGCGCGGCCGGTGGCGAGGTGGAGCGCGTCGCGTACGTCGAGGAGGGCGGTGCGGGAGGCGGCGAGCCCCTCGCGCGGTGCGTCTGCGAGCCAGGAGGAGGCGACGGCGCGGAGCGCGGTGACGTCGCGGAGGCCGCCGCGCGCCTCCTTCAGGTCGGGGTCGAGGAGGTGTCGGAGGTCGCCGTGGCGGCGTGCGCGATCCTCGTCCAGCTCTCTCAACTCCGGGAGTCTCTCGGCGGCTTGGGCACGCCACTGCGCCAGCACCGCGGTCCGCGTCGACGCGGTGAGCTGCGCGTCGCCCGCGAGGTGGCGCGCGTCGAGGAGGCCGAGCTGCACCCTGAGGTCGTCGGCCGCGGTACGCCGGGCCTGTGCGGGGGTGCGCACCGAGTGGTCGAGGTCGAGGCCGGCGTCCCAGACGGGGTACCAGACGCGATCGGCGAGTGCGGCGAGGCGTTGCCCGTCCAGGATGCCGTCGTGGAGGAGGAGCAGGTCGAGGTCGCTCCTGGGCGACAGCTCGCCGCGTCCGTACCCGCCGACCGCGACGAGCGAGGCGCCCTCGGCGTCGCCGAAAAGGGAGGCGAGCCAGCGGTCGGTGAGGGCGGCGAGCTCGGCGCGACGCGGCGCTCCCGGCTGGGAGTCGCCGTGCAGGAGGCGCAGCCGGGCCGCCGCGTAACTGCCGTCGGCTGCGGTCGGGTTGGGGCCTCGCGTGGCTGTCATCCGTTCCCCTGACTCAGTACGCAAGCCGGCGTACGCCCCGGTGAGCACGGGACGTACGCCGGGTGGTTCTAGAGCGCATCGGGACCGCGGTCGCCGGTGCGGACCCGTACAGCGGCCTCGACGGGAACGACCCAGACCTTGCCGTCGCCGATTTTGCCGGTCCTCGCCGCTTCGACGACGATCTCGGTCAACTGCTCGGCGACCTCGTCCTCGACGAGCACCTCGATCCGAGCCTTCGGCACGAGGTCGACGGTGTACTCCGCACCCCGGTAGACCTCCGTGTGGCCGCGCTGGCGCCCGTACCCGCTGGACTCGGTGACGGTGAGGCCCTGGACCCCGAAGGCACGGAGCGCCTCCTTCACCTCGTCGAGGCGGTGCGGCTTGACGACCGCGGTGATGAGCTTCATGCGTCCACCTTCTTGTCCTTCGCCGTCTGCGCGGCGTCCTGGTCGATGCCGGACCCGGTGCGGGAGCGGGAGGAGCCGCCGACCGCGCTGAAGTCGTAGGCGGTCTCGGCGTGGAACGCCCGGTCGACGCCTGCGGTCTCGTCGTCCTCGTCGGCACGGAAGCCGATGGTGACCTGGATGAGCTTGGCGAGGAGCCAGGAGACGGCGAAGGAGAAGGCCATCACGGAGAAGGCGCCGATCGCCTGCTTCCCGAACTGCCCGGCACCACCGACGCCGTCGACGGCGAGGAAGCCGACCATCAGCGTCCCGATCACGCCGCCGACGAGGTGGACGCCGACGACGTCGAGCGAGTCGTCGTAGCCCAACTTGTACTTGAGGCTGACGGCCCAGGAGCAGACGAGGCCGGCGACGACGCCGATGGCGAGCGCCCCCATGGCGTTGACGTCCGCGCCGGACGGGGTGATCGCGACGAGGCCGGCGATCGCGCCGGAGGCCGCACCGAGCGTGGTGCAGGCGCCATGGCGGAGGCGCTCGTAGACGAGCCAGCCGAGGACGGCGGCGCCCGTGGCGAGCTGGGTGTTGAGCGCCATGTTGGCGGTGGTGCCGTCGACGGCGAGCTCGGAGCCTGCGTTGAAGCCGAACCAGCCGAACCACAGCAGCGCGGCGCCGAGGACGACGAGCGGCAGGTTGTGGGGCCGCATCGGCTCCTTCGGGTAGCCGATGCGCTTGCCGACGACGAGCGCGGCGGCGAGCGCGCCGACACCGGCGTTGATGTGGACGGCGGTGCCCCCGGCGAAGTCGATGACGTCGAGCTCGGCGAGCCATCCGCCGTCGGCCCACACCCAGTGGGCGACCGGGAAGTAGACGACGGTGCCCCACAGCGCGATGAAGAGCGCCCAGGAACCGAATTTCACACGGTCCGCGAGTGCGCCGCTCATCAGCGCCGGAGTGAGAATGGCGAACATCATTTGGAAGACCACGAAAGCGAAGACGGGGATGCCGCCCTCTTCCGTGAGGCTCTCGGGTCCTATGCCCTTCAAGCCGACGAAGTCGAGGTTCCCGATGACGCCTCCGGTATCGGGACCGAATGCCAGCGAGTAGCCGTACAGCACCCACAGGACGCCCATGATGCCGAGCGAGATGAAGGACATGATGAGCATGTTGAGGGCGCTCTTGACCCTGACCATGCCGCCGTAGAAGAAGGCGAGCCCCGGTGTCATCAACATGACCAGGAACGCGCTGACCAATACGAAAGCGGTATCCGCGCCGTTCAATGGACGTCTCCTCGAAGTCGCAAGCCGTGCGGGCAGATTCTGCGGGCGGTATGCACCCAGATTCTTTGAGCCGCGTTTCCTTCGGTGCCGACGTCTGTTGCGCGCACGTGAAGATGGCGGGACCGGTGTTACGCCGGGATGAATGGCCCGTGTTTTGCGCACGGGGAGCACTATTCTCCGGGCCGGGTCTCGCGGTGGCGCCGGCGGGCGCGGGCGCCTAGGAGCCGGCCGCGGCGGACCCGGTGATCTGGCGGGGGAGCCGAATCGATTCGACCGGGCCGCCGCAACCGGCGGTTCGGGTGGCGCCGCTCATCCGGCGACGGCGGCCTCCTCGGGCAGCTCCGCCTCGAGCCGGCGGCTCAACTCGACGACGTCGGCGACGTCGCCGAACTCGTGGACGGCCGAAGCCGCCGTCGTCCGGAGCTTGTTGTGGACGCGCTCCGAGCGCAGGAGCTTCGCCAGGTCGATCGCCTCTCCCGCGCAGGAGGCGAACCCTTCCGGCTCCCTCCGCAGCAGGTGCAGGCCGGCCATACCGATGAGGTTCAGCGCGTAGCTCCGGCGATGGCCGCCGCCCTCGGACTCCGCCGCCTCGCGCGCGAAGAGCGCGACGGCGCGCTCCATCGCCGGCTGGGCCAGGGAGGCGTACGTCGGGCTGCGGCCCGAGGCGTAGGCGAGGTCGCGGTAGGAGTGGGCCGTCTCGGCGCAGAGTTCGGCCTCGGAGAAGAAGCGAATCCAGTCGGGGTCGGAGTCGGTATCGTCGGCCTCCTCGAAGGTCGCCTCCGCCATCCGCACCGCGCGCTTGCACTTGCCCGGCTGCCCGAGGTTCGCGTAGGCACGCGCCTCCATCGCGTACAGCATCGACTGGGTACGGGCGGTGGCGGCCTCGCGGCTGCCGTACTGCGCGAGGTGGATCAGCTCCAGGGCGTCCTCGGAGCGACGCAGGTGGATCATCTGGCGGCACATCTTGCTGAGTACGTACGCGCCGAGCGGGCGGTCCTCGGCCTCCTTCGCGGCGTGGAGGGCGAGGACGAAGTACTTCTGCGCGGTGGTCTGGAGGCCGACGTCGTAGCTCATCCACCCGGCCAGCTCGGCGAGTTCGGCGGTGACGCCGAAGAGGCGGCGCTGCATCCGCTCGGGGTGCTCCTCCTCGAGCAGTTCGGTGACCTCGTGGAGCTGACCGACGATCGCCTTGCGGCGGAGGCCGCCCCCGCACTGCGCGTCCCAGCACCGGAACATGACCGTCGTCTGCTCCAGCAGGTCGAGTTCGGGCGCGGAGAGGTCGGGGCGCTCGCCGACTGCCGGCGCCGACGGCTCCTCGGCGGCTGCCGAGGGGTTCGGCACGAGCCACCGCTGCATCGGCTCGACGAGTTCGGGGCCCGCTGCCATCGCGAGCGAATTGCCCAGGAAGCCGCTGCGCCCGAGCATCAGGTCTCCGCGGGTGAACTCGCTGATGAGCGTGACGGTTTGGGGCGCGGCCCACGGCAGGTCGACCCCCGAGGCCGCCGGGGAGCGGTGCGCGCTGCGCAGCCCCAGCTCCTCGACGGGGACGACGCAGCCGAACCGCTCGGAGAAGAGTTCGGAGAGGATGCGCGGAATCGGCTCGCGGGGCTGCTCGCCGTCGAGCCACCGGCGGACGCGTGAGGTGTCCGTGCTGATGTGGTGGGCGCCGAGCTGCCGCGCACGGCGGTTGACCTGCCGCGCCAGCTCGCCCTTGGACCAGCCGCTGCGTACGAACCACGAACTGAGCTGCGCGTTGGGGCACTTGCCGGACTGCACGCCCTCGACCACAGGTCCCCCCTCCGCCCCCGAGCCCGTCGGCGGCGCGTCGGCCGCGTCCGCGGCCCGGGCGCCCGCAGCCGCGGTGCCGTCTACTCCATCCACGAGGTTCACGCCATCCAGGTCATCGATGAGCGCGTGCCCGCAGCGCAACCCCCGCCGCAGGCGCCCCCGCACTGTGCGTACCGAAAGTAATCCTACGATCACGAGTCCCGCGAGAGCGAACCCGTAATCGCCACCATTCGCCACCCCTTCGGATGAACCTTTCGTCACCCACACGCGGTTGACTTGACCACGAAAGCGGAGCACGCCGGGTCCCAACGCCCCGTCGGCGCCCGGGCGTTCACCGTGTGCGACGTCCGCAGCCCCGCGGGCTCCCGCCACCGCGCGCACCCCGGCCGCCGTCCCCGGCGCCGGTTCGCAGCGCTCGTAACCATCCGCGCACGGCACCCGTTGGAGGAGGCATGGGCTTCACGATCGGCTCCATCGGCGGTCTCGGCGCCTTGCGGGAGATCAACCACCTGCGGCCCGGCGGCCGCAGGCGCGTCCGCGCCTCGGTGTGTACCGCGGTCGCCGAGTACACCGGCCTGTGGGGCTGGGCCGTGGTCCCCGGAGCCCACGCCGTCCGCGCCGGAGGAGCCCGCGCGGCATGCTCCTGCGGCGCGCCCGCCTGCCCCGCACCGGGTACGCATCCGCTCGACGCTTCCCTCGAAGTACCGGCCGGCGCCACCCTCCAGGAGGCCACCCGCGCATGGTCGACCGTCCCCGGCGCAGGACTGCTGCTGCCGACGGGCCGCACCTTCGACGTCATCGAACTCGCCGAGGCGGCAGGGCGCTCGGCGCTGGTGCGGCTGGAGCGGATGGGCCTGCCGCTAGGGCCCGTGGCCCTCACCCCGCAGGGCCGCGCCTGGTTCTTCGTCGCGCCGGGAGCCGCCGCCGAACTCCCGCACCTGCTCTACCGCATGGGCTGGGACGACGCCCGGCTCGATCTGCGCGGCCTCGGCAAGGGCGAATACATCACCGCACCGCCCTCCGATCGCGCCGGGCTCGGCCCCGTCCGCTGGCTCCGCGGCCCCTCCCCCGACGGCGTCTCCCGGCCACCCGAAGCCCGGCTCCTCCTCGGCACCCTCGCGTACGTGGCGCACAGGTCGACGCAGCGCTGAACGCTGCCCCACCGGCCGGGGCCGCGGCCCGTGCGGACCGCGGCTCCGCTTCCTCCCGGATGCGGTCGGACGCCCAACGGCTCGACGACCGCCGGCTGTTCGGGCGCCCGACCCGGGCAGCTCACCACCCCTCCCCGCCGTGGCACGCGCGGGCGCCCGTCACTCGCCCTCGACGAGCGCGTCGACGAACGCCTCGGGCTCGAAAGGCGCGAGGTCGTCAGGACCCTCGCCGAGCCCCACGAGCTTGACGGGAACGCCGAGTTCACGCTGCACGGAGACGACGATGCCGCCCTTCGCCGTGCCGTCCAACTTGGTGAGCACGATGCCGGTGATGTCCACCACCTCGGCGAAGACGCGCGCCTGGACGAGCCCGTTCTGCCCGGTCGTCGCGTCGAGGACGAGAAGTACCTCGTCGACCGGCCCCTGCTTCTCCACGACGCGCTTGACCTTGCCGAGCTCGTCCATGAGCCCCGTCTTGGTGTGCAGGCGGCCCGCGGTGTCGACAAGCACGACGTCCGCGCCGGCCTCGGTGCCCTGCTTGACGGCGTCGAACGCCACCGAGGCCGGGTCCCCGCCCTCCGGCCCGCGGACCGTGCGGGCGCCGACGCGCTCACCCCACGTCTGCAACTGGTCGGCGGCGGCCGCACGGAAGGTGTCGGCCGCGCCGAGGACGACGGACCTGCCGTCGGCGACGAGGACACGCGCGAGCTTGCCCGTCGTCGTGGTCTTGCCCGTGCCGTTGACGCCGACGACGAGAACGACGCCGGGGCGGTCGACGGGCCCCTGGGTCTCGGTGTGGACGGTGCGGTCGAGGTCGGGGCCGACGAGGGTGAGCAGCTCCTCGCGGAGCAGCGCGCGCAGTTCGTCGGGCGTACGTGTGCCGAGGACGCGGACGCGCTCGCGGAGCCGCTCGACGAGCTCCTGGGTGGCGCTCACACCGACGTCCGCGGTGAGCAGCGTGTCCTCGATCTCCTCCCAGGTGTCCTCGTCGAGGTGCTCCCGCGAGAGCAGCGTCAACAGGCCCTTGCCGAGGGAGTTCTGGGAGCGCGAGAGCCGCGCGCGGAGGCGGACGAGGCGGCCGGCGGCCGGCGCCGGCGTCTCGATCTCGGGCTCGACGGGTGCGGGGGCCGGCACTGCGGGCGCCTCGGCCTCCGCCTCGGGGAGCCCGACCTCCTCGATGGTTCTCCGCGGGGCTTCGGTGGTCTCGGCTTCCTCCCCGACCCGCGGTTCGGTCGGAGGCGCCTCGGTCGTCTCGACTGGCGCCGCGGTCTCCTTCGGCGGAGCGGCCCGCTTGCGGCGGCCGCTCACCACGAGTCCGCTGAGCGCGCCGAGCAGAATCACGGCGATGACTACAACAAGGATGACGGTTTCCATAGCCCGACCAGTATCAGCCACCGCTCCGCGATCACCGTCCAACCCTCCCCCGCCGGATGTCCCGGCCGCGGGTCAGGCGAGCCGCTGGCTGATCACCTTCGAGACGCCGTCGCCCTGCATCGAGACGCCGTAGAGGGCGTCGGCCACCTCCATGGTGCGCTTCTGGTGCGTGATGACGATCAGTTGGGAGCTGTCCTTCAGCTCCTCCATGATCCGGATCAGGCGCTGAAGGTTCGTGTCGTCGAGCGCCGCCTCGACCTCGTCCATCACGTAGAAGGGGCTCGGTCGCGCCTTGA
The DNA here is from genome assembly GCF_000381025.1 of Streptomyces sulphureus DSM 40104. Classification (GTDB taxonomy): domain Bacteria; phylum Actinomycetota; class Actinomycetes; order Streptomycetales; family Streptomycetaceae; genus Streptomyces; species Streptomyces sulphureus. Next base: position 38,204 of record NZ_KB905825.1, on the reverse strand, counting down.
AGATCGACACCAGCAGCGCCACCGCGGTGAGCGAGCGCTCCCCGCCGGAGAGGAGCGAGAGCCGCTTCACCTTCTTGCCCGGAGGCCGCGCCTCGACGTCCACGCCCGTGGTGAGCATGTCGTCCGGGTCCGTGAGCACGAGGCGACCCTCACCGCCGGGGAAGAGGCGCGCGAAGACGCCCTCGAACTCCCGCGCAGTGTCGTGGTACGCCTCGGTGAAGACCTGCTCGACGCGCTCGTCGACCTCCTTCACCACCTGGAGCAGGTCCGCCCTGGTCTTCTTGAGGTCGTCGAGCTGCTCGCCGAGGAAGCGGTGGCGCTCCTCCAGCGCCGCGTACTCCTCCAGCGCCAGCGGGTTGATCTTGCCGAGCTTCTGGTACGCGCGCTCCGCTGCCTTGAGCCGCTTCTCCTGCTCGGCGCGGACGAACGGCTTCCCCTCGTCCTCCGCCGGCTCCTCGACCTCCGGCACCTGTGCAGGGTCGTCCACCTGCGGAGGCGCGGCGTCGAGCGGGGGCGCCGAGGGCACGGGCCGGTCCGGGCCGTACTCGCGGACCAGCGCCTCCGGCTCGACGCCCAGCTCCTCCAGGGCGCGGCCCTCCAACTGCTCGATCTTCAGGCGCTTCTCGGCACCGAGCACCTCGCCCTTGTGCACGTGGTCGGTGAGCTTGTCGAGCTCCTCCTTGAGCTCCCGGCCGCTCTCCCGCTCCTGCCCCAGCTCCGCCTCGCGCTCGGCCTTCGCCCGCTCGGCGCCGCTCCGCTCCTCGTCGGCCCGCCCGACGGAAGCCTCCACGTATACGAGAAGCTGCCGCGCCCCGTCGGCGACCGCCTGCGCCACCTCGGCCTCCCGGCGCAGACGCGACCGGCGCTCCTCCGCCCGCGACCGCGCCTCGCGCTCCGCGCGCGCCCCGCGGTCGAGCGAATCGGCGCGCCCCGCGAGGGACTTGACGCGCTCCTCGTGCGTACGGACCTGGAGCCGGGCCTCCATCTCCGTCTGCCGCGCGTTGGCTCCGTCGGCCGCAAGCCGGTCGCGGAGCGAGGTGTCGGGCTCCTCGTCGTCCTCCTGCGCCTCCTCGGCGACGGCGAGGCGCTCTGCGGCCTCGTCCGCCTCCTCGCGCGCCCGCGCCACCGCCTCCTCTGCCTTCACGACCGCGCCCGCAGCCCGCTCGGCCTCACCTTCCGCCGACCGCGCCTGTCCCGCGAGCCGTCCCAACTCCCCGGCGTGCCGCGACCGTTCGCGCTCGGCCGCACTGCGCCGCGCGGCCAGCTCCTCGACCTCGGCGGCACATGCGCGCCGGCGCTCCTTCGCTCGTTCGCGCTCCCCCGCGAGCTCCTCGCACCGCACCTCCAGGCCGGCGAGCTCCTCGGCGGCCTCGTCCACGGCCGCCTGCGACTCCAACAGGCTCGGCGCCCCCGCCGAGCCCCCCTGCGCGAAATGAGCGGCGAGCAGGTCCCCTTCGGCGGTGACGACGGTGGCGCGCGGCCGCCGCCGCAACACCTCCTCCGCCTCCTCCAACGTCCCCACCACGACCGTCTCGCCGAGCAGCCGTGCCAGCGCGGGCCGCAGCTCCTCCGGGGCGCGCACCAGGCGCGCAGCGTCGACCGGCTCACCCGCCACCGCCGACGGCCACTCCCCCGACGCCGCCGAACCGGCCGGCTCCTCCGCGCCCCCGCCGACGAGGAGCGCCGCACGCCCCGCCTCGTCCTTCCGCAGGAGCCGTAGCGCCTCGACGCCCGTCCCCGCGTCGGCGACGGCCACCGCGTCGGCAGCGGCGCCGAGCGCAGCCGCCACGGGGAGCTCGAACCCCGGTGCCACGGTGAGGAGTTCGGCGGCCGGACCGAGCACGCCGGAGAGGCGGTCCGCCGCCGCCAGCAGTGCGCCGCTTCCGTCCTTGCGGCGGAGCTGCAGCGCGAGGGCGTCGTGCCGGGCCGAGACGGCGGCACGCTCCCGCTCCGCTGCCGTCGCCGCCTCCGCCGCGGCGGTGAGCGCCTCCTCGGCCGCGGCGAGCGCCTCCTTGGCCGCCTCGTGCTGCTCGGCGAGCTCACCGTCGTCGCCGTCGAACCCCTCGACCTCGGCGCGGAGCTTCTCGTGCTCCGACGCGGCCTCCACGGCACGACGACGCGCCTCGTCCCGCGACACCGCGAGCCGTTCGACCTCCGCCTCCGCCGAGGCGACGCGGCTGCGCGCGGCGCCCGCCTTGCCGCGGAGCCGCTCCAGCCCCTCCCGCCGGTCGGCGAGCGCCCGTGAGGCGTCCCGCAGTCTGCGCTCCTCGTCGCCCAGACGGCGCTCCAACTCGGCGCGGTGCGCCACCGTGTCGTCGAGCGCCGTCGACGCCGCCTCCAACGCGGCCTCCAGCTCCGCCTCCTGCTCGCGGACGCGCTCGGCCTCGCGCTCCATCTCCTCCGGGTCGCGCCCTCTGCGCTCCTCGGCGGGCGGCGCGGAGGCGTGCTGCACACGCTGGTCGGCGAGGCCGACGGTGCCGCGTACGCGCTCGGCGAGCTGGGAGAGCCCGTACCAGGTCTGCTGAGCGCGCTCCAGCCTCGGCGCAAGGGTGCGCACCTGCTGCTCCAGCGCCGCCTCCCGCCGCAGCGCCTCCTTCAACCGCCCCTCCACCGCCTCCTTCCGCTCCCGCAACGCCGCCTCGTCCGCGACTTCGGCGCTGAGCGCCTTCCGCAACTTGACGAGATCGTCGGCGAGCAGCCGGAGCCGCACGTCGCGCAGCTCGGACTGGATCACCTGGGCCCGCCGCGCGGCCGCGGCCTGGCGCCCCAACGGCTTGAGCTGGCGGCGGAGTTCCTCGGTGAGGTCCTGGACGCGCGAAAGGTTGGTCTGCATCGCGTCGAGCTTCCGCAGCGCCTTCTCCTTGCGCTTGCGGTGCTTCAGGACGCCGGCCGCCTCCTCGATGAACGCCCGGCGGCCCGTGGGGTCGGCGTGCAGCACCCCGTCCAACTGCCCCTGTCCGACGATGACGTGCATCTCGCGCCCGATCCCCGAGTCGGAGAGGAGCTCCTGCACGTCCAGGAGGCGGCACGTGTCGCCGTTGATCTGGTATTCGCTGCCGCCGTTGCGGAACATGATCCGCGTGAGGGTGACCTCGGCGTACTCGATGGGCAGCGCACCGTCGGAGTTGTCGACGGTGAGCGAGACCTCGGCCCTGCCCAGTGGCGGGCGCCCCGTGGTGCCCGCGAAGATGACGTCCTCCATCTTGCCGCCGCGCAGCGACTTGGCGCCCTGTTCGCCCATCACCCACGAGAGGGCGTCGACGACGTTGGACTTCCCGGAGCCGTTGGGGCCCACGACACAGGTGATCCCCGGCTCCAGGCGGAGCGTCGTGGCGGAGGCGAAGGACTTGAACCCCCGCATGGTCAGGCTCTTGAGGTGCACGCGTCCGGACTCTACTGGCGTTCGTCCCGAGATGTCGCGCGGACCTCGCGGCCGGCCGTCTCCCGCTGGTTTCGCCTCTCGGGGGCGGGGGCAGATCAGACGGTAGGCAAACGGGCACCGTCCGCGGTCGACGTGCCGAGAGGGGCAGAAGCGCAGCCCGGGCGGGGAGCGGAGGCGGTGGAAACGACGAAGGGACGCCGAAGCGTCCCTTACAGATGTGCTCGGCGGCTGAGCGCCTGATCACCCGACGACCGAGGGCCCGATGGCTCGGGCCCCGCGCCGTACGGGACTGCCGGTGCTCCTGCCGTGGAGACAGGGGCGACAGGACGGAAGCGACGGAGAGCGAACTCACGAAAGGCGTACGCCTCCGGGCGTCGAGGACGCGCGAAGAACGAGCGCACGGCCGCAGACAGAGCGGCCCTTCCGTGAAAGCGGTTGTCCGACGGCTCCCGGCCCGTGTACTCCGGATCAGCCCCGAGGACGATCAGGTCAGCGCAGGCTCCGCCGTGGCGACGTCGATACCTTCGAGCACCCGGTCCTCGTTGCGAGATGCGGCGGACAGAGCGTCGTTCTCGGCCTGGATACGAACGAGTTCGGATTCCAGGTCCTCTACGCGCTGCTGCAGCCGTCGCATCTCGGCGAGAACGCGGGGGTCGGAGCCGCCGACGTAACCGAGAAGCGCCTTTGCCATGATGGATGGTCCTCCACACTGAGTGACCGACCGAAGCGGTGGTGGGTCTAGAGGGGATCGCACCCGCTGTGTCTGCTCTGGACTTTTGTCAGGTTCTCAGGAATCAAACAGGTCAGGTGCGCAGGGTGTTTCCAGAGTCTCACCAAATGGTTTGACGGTCAACACGATCACGCCCCACGTCACGGCGAGGCCCTGCCTCGACGGCGCTCTGCGCCGGAGTCGGCCTCCCGCGGGGCGTCTCCCCTGCTCCCGGAATCCCTGGTCGGCACGGTCGGGCCGCTTCTCCCGATCCGTTGCGGCAGCCTCGCACGCCCGCAGGCGAATGGCAACCGCTTTGGATCATCGGATGGCGAACTCCGTGTACCCCCCTCGGGGTTGGTCGAAGAGCTCGGTGACGCCTTCGACGCGGCCGGGGGTGTCGCCGCCACGCAGCCACTCCAGGATGCGCTCGCATCCGGCGCGCGGCCCCTCGGCGACGATCTGCACCCTGCCGTCGTCGAGGTTGGAGACGTATCCCACGAGGCCGCCGATCCGCAGCACCGCGGCGCGGGTGAACCAGCGGAAGCCGACGCCCTGCACCTCGCCCCTGACCCAGGCCGTCATGCGTACTCTGCCCGCCGCGTCGGCGGTGGTGCGCGGCGGCGACGGGGCGGCCTCGCCGGTCTCCTGGCTCTCGGCACGGTCCGTCTCGTCGGGTCCGCCGGCGTGCGGAGTCATTGCTGCCATGCCCCGCACGCTATCCGGACATTTCTCGGGTCGGCACATCGGCCTCCCCTGTGATGCCGTACATTGCCCGTCAACATGCCTCGCCCGTACGGGTGACGGCGGTGCAGATCATCGACGCCGAGCATTGTGAGGACAGCAGAGATGGGCCGTCATCGACGCGCTGACCCGGCTGCCGCTCCCGTGGATTCCGCGTCCGGCAGATCCAGGCCCGCAGCCCGCCACCGCGGCGGAGGCCACCGGAAGCGGAGTGCGGCCCCCGTGCGCACCGGGCTGCTGGGCGCTTCGGCAGCCATGGCGATGGGTGCGGTCGCCGTCGCCTCCGGGCTGGTCCCCGGCCCGGGCGGCCTCGGAGGAGGCCAGCAGAACGACCGCGTGCAGGCCGACTCCCCCAGCGATCTCGACGACGGCGGTCTGCCGGCGAGCGTCTCCCCCACGCCCTCCAAGACCGACTCCCGCTCGGAGAGCGGCCGTTCGGCGGACGAGCGGGACACGGCCAGCCGCGACAAGGAGCGGGAACGGCCGGAGAAGGACGAGTCGCGCGGCAGTGAGAGCGCGAAGCCGACGCCCTCGCCTTCGCAGTCCGAGTCCAGCGAGGAATCCGAGGGCTCGTCGGGGCGCAGCGAGAGCTCCTCCTCGCCCGAGGGGTCGGGAAGCTCACAGGGCGGCGGCTCCCAGCAGGCGCAGCCGGGGAGCACCAAGTCCGCGCAGACCTCCGACGCGCAGACGGCCGCCGAGACGGAGGTGCTCCAGCTCGTCAACCAGGAGCGCGCGAAGGCCGGGTGCAAGCCCGTCACCGCAGACACGCGGCTCGGTGCACTCGCCGACGACTTCAGTGCCGACATGGCGAAGCGCGGCTACTTCAGCCACAACTCCCCCGACGGCCAGACCCCCTGGGACCGCGCCGATGCCCGCGGGATAGACAACCTCGGCGGCGAGAACATAGCCAGGGGACAGGCGAACGCACAGTCGGTCATGGACTCCTGGATGAACAGTCCCGGGCACAAGGCCAACATACTCAACTGCGACTACCGCACCCTCGGCGTCAGCGCGCACTTCGGTGAGGGCGGCCCGTGGTGGGTGCAGGAGTTCGGGTTCTGAGCCTCGGCGCGCCGCGGCCTCACACGCCCGCGGGCGCCCGGGCAGGGGTACGGGGCCGTCGCTGGCAGCGCGGGCAGTAGTAGCTGGATCGGTTCATCCAGGCGCTGCGGCGCATCGCGGTGCCGCAGCGTCGGCAGGGCTCGTCCTCGCGCCCGTAGGCGTCGAGGGTGCGGGCGAAGTAACCGGATTCCCCGTTGACGTTGACGTAGAGGCTGTCGAAGCTGGTGCCGCCGGCCGCGAGGGCCGCCGTCATCACGTCCCGTATGTGGCCGAGGAGTTCGATGGTGCGGCTCCTGGCGAGCGTCGCCGTCGGGCGGTCGTAGTGGAGACGGGAGCGCCAGAGCGCCTCGTCCGCGTAGATGTTGCCGACGCCGCTGATGAGGGACTGGTCGAGCAGGGCGCGCTTGACTGTCGTGCGCCGGCGGCGGAGGGCGCCGTGGAAGGCCGCCTCGTCGAACCCCTCGTCGAGCGGGTCCCTGGCGATGTGCGCGACCGCGTCGGGCAACCCTTCCGCGGTCTGCGCGTGGACGGAGAGTCCGCCGAAGGTGCGCTGGTCGACGAAGCGCAGCTCGCCTGCGTGCGGGTCGGTGAAGACGAGACGTACCCGCAGGTGCCGCTCGTCGGGAGCGCCGGGAGGCTGCACGCGGAACTGCCCGCTCATTCCGAGGTGCGCGAGGAGCGCCTCGTCGGCGCCTTCCAGCGGGAGCCACAGGTACTTGCCGCGGCGGCGGGCCGGCGCGAACCGCAGGCCGGCGAGGCGTCCGGTGAAGTCGGCGGCGCCTGCGACGTGGCGGCGGACCGAGCGCGGGTGCAGAACCTCGACGGCTGCGATGGTGCGACCCGTGACGAGACGCTCCAGGCCGCGGCGGACCACCTCGACCTCGGGCAGCTCGGGCATCGGGTCTCCGGACGGTGATCGGGGGTGGCGCTCTCCGCCCGAGGCGAAGTCGGGCGGAGAGCCGGGGTCAGCGACCCGCGGGGCTGCTCTCGGACTCCTGGCCCGGGCCGCCCGTCTCGGCGGGAGCGGCACCGTTCGCGGTGCTGCGCTCGGCGACGTCCTCGGAGGCCGCAGCCCTGCTGTCGGCGGCGGCGCGGATCGAGCGCCAGGCCGCCTCTGCGGCCTGCTGCTCGGCCTCCTTCTTGCTGCGTCCTGTGCCGGTGCCGTACGCGACACCACCGACGCGGGCTGCAGCCGTGAAGGTCTTCTCGTGATCCGGGCCCGTCTCGCTGACGACGTATTCGGGCACGCCGAGCGCCTCGGCCGCCGTCAGCTCCTGGAGGCTGGTCTTCCAGTCGAGACCCGCGCCGAGGTTCGAGGACTCCTCGATGAGCGGGTCGAAGAGCCGGTGGATCAGCTCCGAGGCGGCCGACAGCTCCTTGTCGAGGTAGACGGCGCCGATCACGGCTTCGAGGGTGTCGGCGAGGATCGACGCCTTGTCCCTGCCGCCGGTCCCCTCCTCACCTCTGCCGAGGCGGATGAAGGAGCCGAGCTCGAGATCTCTCGCGACACCCGCGAGTGCGCGGGAGTTGACCACCGCGGCGCGCAGCTTGGCGAGCTGGCCCTCGGGGAGGTCGGGGTGGATGCGGTAGAGCGTGTCGGTGACGACGAGTCCGAGCACCGAGTCGCCGAGGAACTCCAGGCGCTCGTTGGTGGGGAGTCCGCCGTTCTCGTAGGCGTAGCTGCGGTGCGTCAGCGCACGCACCAGAAGGGCGGACTCCAGGTGATACCCGAGCCGCCCTTCCAGGAGCGCATGTGACGAGGCCGCCTCTACCAGGTCCGAATCACCTCCGCGCTTGGCGCGGGGGTTCTCGGGTGTGCTGGCGTCTGACATCGAGCCCGTCACCAGCCGATCAGACCTCTAGGACCTGACGCTTGTTGTAGGTGCCGCAGTTCGGGCACGCGATGTGCTGCTGCCTCGGCTCGTGGCAGCGCTCGCACTTCACCAGGGTCGGGACCGCAGCCTTCCACTGCGACCGGCGGTGACGCGTGTTGCTGCGCGACATCTTCCGCTTCGGAACAGCCACGGCTACTTCTCCTGTGGGTCGTCCCCGCCGGAGCGGGGTTCGTTGTCCTGCTCGCCGTCCCTCATGGTGCCGGCGAGTTCCTGCAGTGCCGCCCAACGGATGTCGACGGCTTCTTCGTGCTGGTGGTCCGGGTCGTCGGCGAGACGGGCCCCGCACTGGGGGCACAGACCCGGGCAGTCCTCCCTGCACACCGGCTGGAGCGGCAGCGAGAGCACCACCGCGTCGCGCAGCACGGGTTCGAGGTCGAAGAGATCGCCCTCTAGGGAGTAGGTCTCCTCTTCGGAGTCTTCTTCGGACTCCGCGCTCTCGCGGCCCCGCTCGTCGACGTCCGGATAGGAGAACATCTCCTGGAACTCCGCTTCGCACTGCTGCTCAAGCGGCTCGAGACACCTTACGCACTCGCCGGTGAGCGGCGCACGGGCGGTCCCCGTCACGAGGACGCCCTCCACCACCGACTCCATGCGGAGGTCGATCTCGATCTCGGCGTCGTCCGGCACCTTGATGAACTCGACACCGAGACCACCGGGCGAGGGCACCTTGGTCGACACCCTCTTCATCGCACCAGGACGCCGCCCCAGCTCGCGTGTGTCGAACACGAGGGGGGCGCGGTGGTCGAGGGGGGCGTTCAGGGTGTCCTGCTTTCTACGGTGGTGCCGATGTACGGGTCGGGCAGCAGCCGGGCGGGACCGCTGGACGGTGCACCGATCCGGGCAGCCTGCATCGCGGCGATACGCGTGACCGAGGGGCCAGGATACTTCAGAGGTCGGCGATGGCCCAATCCGGGCTGTCTGACCTCGTATGCGGGGCTGGGGCGACCGCGCAGCCGCTCTCAGCGCCGCTGGTCGTACTGCTCCTCGTACTGCCTGACCTGCGCAAGGTCGATCATGCTCGTGTCGAAGAAGCTCGTCTCGTCGAGCTGGTTGCCGCCCTGCTGGTACTGCTGGGGTGCCGGCTGCTGCTCGTAGTAGCCGGCGAAGTCGCCCTGGTAGGCGACCGGTTGCTGCACGTAGTAGGGGTCCTGCTGCGGCGCGTAGTACTGCTGCTGGTAGGCGTACGGGTCGGGCTGCTGGGCGTAGTACGGGTCCGGCGCCTGGTGCTCGGCGGCGGGCGCGTACTGCGGGTGCTGCTGGGGTACTTGCACGGGCTGCTGCTCGGCCGGGGGCGCCTGCTGAGGCTGCTGCGAGAGGCCGGCGAGGAACTCGTCGTCCGTGGCGTGCAGCGCGCGGTCGCCGGCGCCGTCCTGGGCCGCCATGTGGGCGGCGAGTTCGTCGACCGGCTCGTGGCCCTGGAGCTTCTGCCGGCCGCGGCCGACGGCCTCGAGGGTCTTGGTGAGGACGGCGGAGACGGAGCCGAGGCGGGCGTCGACGTAGCCGTCGGCGCGCTTGCGCAGCTCGTGCGGGTCGGTGGTGCGCTCCGGGGCGTCCTCGGCGTACTCCGCGTTCCACTCCTCGGAGCCCGGGCCGCTGCCGAGCAGCTTCTCCCGTCCGCGCTCGACCGAGCCGACCGTCTTGCTCAGCACCACCTCGAAGTTGGCGAGCTTGCTGTCGACGTATTCGTCGGCCTCGGCGCGGATCTCCTCGGCCTCCCGACGCGCCTCGGCGAGGATGCGGTCGGCCTCCTCCTGGGAGCGACGGGCCACCTCGGTCCCCGAGACCATCGAGCCGCGCTCGGCCTCCGCGGTCTCGACGATCCGCTGGGCCTCCCTGCGCGCCTCCTCGACCATCTGCTCACGGCCGCCGAGGACCTCCCGCGCCTGCGCGAGCGAGCCCGGAAGCGCCTCGCGCACCTCGTCGAGCATGGCGAGGAGCTCGGCCCGGTTGACCACGCACGAGGCGGACATGGGCATCGAGCGTGCGCCGCCGACGGTGGCGACGATCTCATCGAGTTTCTGCTGTACGTCCACGGGGGTGACTGTACGGCGAGCGGACCCGAGTCGACAGCCGGTGCCCCAACCCCGCGCTCACCGCGCGGTGTTCGGCGCTCCGCTCAGCTCTCGGCGAGACGTTCGACGAGGCGCTTGTGCACGGGCTCCGGCAGCAGGTGGGAGACGTCGCCGCCCCAGGTGGCGACCTCTTTGACGAGGCTCGAGGAGAGGAAGCTGTAGGTCGGGTTGGTGGGGACGAAGAGCGTCTCGACGCCGGAGAGGCCGTTGTTCATCTGCGCCATCTGCAGCTCGTAGTCGAAGTCGCTGACCGCCCGGAGACCCTTGACGATCGCGGGGATGTCGCGCTCTTTGCAGAAATCGACGAGGAGCCCGTGGAACGCCTCCACCTCGACGTTGCCGAACTCCTCGGTGACCTCGCGGATCATCGCGAGCCGCTCGTCCACGGTGAAGAGGCCGCGCTTGGACTTATTGATCATCACGGCCACGTGCACCACGTCGTACAGCTTCGAGGCGCGGGCGATGATGTCGATGTGTCCGTTGGTGATGGGATCGAAGGACCCCGGACAGACTGCGCGACGCACTGGCGTTTCCTCGCTCTCGGACGGCTCTGAGGTGGGGGCTCCTCCCCCTGCACTCAACATGACCGGGGGGTAACTTCCCGTTCGGCGGCGCGACCGTACCAAAGCGTCGCCTCCCCGTACCGACGGGACCTCATCGCATCGAACCCCTCCGGCCAGCGGAATTCACCGCCCCTGGTGCTGCGTTCCACGGTGGCCAGCGCGGCGTGGGACAGCCAGCCTCCGGTGCGGAGTGTGAGGAGTGTCTCGCGGAGGGCGTCGTCGGTGACGGCGTACGGCGGATCGAGGAAGACGACGTCGTAAGGGTGCTCGGGAGCGGGCTCCGCCGCGAGCCGGTCCGCCTTCGCCGCGTGCACCTCGGCTCCCGGCAGTCCGAGGGAGCGGACGTTCTCGCGCAGCGTCCGCACCGCTCTTGCGTCGGCCTCGACGAGCAGCACGTGGTCCGCACCGCGGGAGAGCGCCTCCAGGCCGACGGCGCCCGAGCCCGCGTAGAGGTCGAGGACGCGGAGGCCGCGCCAGCCGGCGGCGCCGCCCAACTGCGCCTCCCAGCTCGAGAAGAGCGCCTCGCGGGCGCGGTCCGAGGTGGGGCGTGTGCCGCCGCTCTGCGGCACCGAGAGCCGGCGTCCGCCCGCAGCTCCGGCGATGACACGGGTCATGGGTGCTCCTGGTCGTGGAGAGGAAGGTTCGAGGATTGCACGCGCCCGGCGCGGACCGCGGGTGCGGGCGGATCACCCCTTGTCGAGGAAGGTCTCCCGTTCGGTGTCGAGGAGGGCGGCGAGTGCCGTGCGGAGTTCCGGTTGTGCGGCGAGCTCCGGGTCGGCGGCGACGAGGGCGGTCGCCTCGCGGCGGGCCTCCTCGATGACGTCCTCGTCCTCGATGACGGCGAGCATCCGCAGCGAGGAACGCGCACCGGACTGCGCCTGCCCGAGGACGTCGCCCTCGCGGCGCTGCTCCAGATCGATCCGGGAGAGCGCGAACCCGTCACGGGTCGCGGCGACGGCGTCGAGGCGGGTGCGCGCGGGCGTGGCGGGGGGCATGTCGGTGACGAGCAGGCAGAGGCCGGGCGCTGCACCGCGCCCCACGCGGCCCCGGAGCTGGTGGAGTTGGGAGACGCCGAAGCGGTCCGCGTCCATGATCGCCATGACGGTCGCGTTGGGGACGTTGACGCCGACCTCGACGACCGTCGTCGCCACGAGCACGTCCACCTCGCCCTCCGCGAAGCGGCGCATCACCTCCTCCTTCGCCTCGGCGGCCATCCGCCCGTGGAGCGGCTCGACGCGGAGTCCGGCGAGCGGCCCCGCCGTGAGCTGCTCGGCGACATCGAGGACGGCGAGCGGGGGGCGCTTCTCCGCGTCCTCGTCCCCGCCCTGCTCCGCGCTCCCCGCCTTCGCCGGCTCCTCGTCCCCGATCCGGGGGCAGACCACGTACCCCTGGTGCCCGGCCTCCACCTCCTCCCGCACCCGCTCCCAGGCGCGGCTGAGGAAGTGCGGCTTCTCCTTCGCCGGGACGACGTGGGTCGTCAACGGGGAGCGGCCCGCGGGGAGTTGGTCGAGGACGGACGTCTCCAGGTCGCCGAAGACGGTCATCGCGACGGTGCGCGGGATCGGCGTCGCCGTCATCACGAGCAGGTGCGGCGGGCGTTCGGCCTTCGCGCGGAGGGCGTCGCGCTGCTCGACGCCGAAGCGGTGCTGCTCGTCGACGACGACGAGGCCGAGGTCCTCGAAGGTGACCTTGTCCTCGATGAGGGCGTGCGTGCCGACGACGATGCCGGCCTCGCCCGTCGCCAGCTCCAGCAGTGCCCTGCGCCGCGCTGCGGCCGGCATCGACCCGGTGAGCAGCACGACACGGGTGCCCTGCTCGCTTCCGCCGAGCATGCCGCCCTCCGCGAGGCCGCCCATCATCTCGGTGAGGGAGCGGTGGTGCTGCTGGGCGAGGACCTCGGTCGGCGCGAGCATCGCCGCCTGGCCGCCGCCGTCGACGGTGGCGAGCATGGCGCGCAGGGCGACGAGGGTCTTGCCGCTGCCGACGTCGCCCTGGAGCAGGCGGTGCATGGGGTGCTCGGTGCCGAGATCGGCGAGGATCTCGGCGCCCACCTGCTGCTGGCCCTCGGTGAGGGCGAAGGGCAGCCGTGCGTCGAAGGTGTCGAGCAGGCCGTCCTCCACCGGGCGCCGCGCGACGGCGGGACGGCTCGACTCCTGGGCGCGGCGGCGGGCGAGCGCGACCTGGAGCACGAACGCCTCGTCCCACTTCAGCCGCGTCCGCGCCTCGGCGATCTCGGCCCTCGACTGCGGCCTGTGGACCTTCTCCAGCGCCTCGGCGAGCGGGACGAGGCCGCGCTCGCCGCGCAGCCGCTCGGGCAGCGGGTCGGCGAGCCCGCGCCAGGAGGTCGCCTCCAGCGCGGCGAGGACGGTCGCCACGGACTGCTCGATCGTCCACGAGGAGAGCTGCCGCACCGCCGGGTAGATCGGCAGCAGTTCGGCGGCGAAGCGCTCGGCCTCCTCGCGGCCCGTCTCCTCGTCGAGGAGTTTGTAGTCCGGGTGGGAGAGCTGGAGGCGGCGGTTGAAGACGCCGACCTTGCCGGCGAACATCCCGCGTCTGCCGGGGAGGAGTTCGCGCTGGTGGTAGTGGACGGAGCGGCCGAAGAAGACGAGCTGCAACCGCCCCGACCCGTCGGTGAGGTTCACCTCCAGGCGCTGCCCGCGCCCGTGGTTGAACTTGTGCACCCGCGCGTCGGCGACCTGGGCGACGACGGTGACGTGCTCGTCGAGCGGCAGTTCCGCGAGGCGGGTCAGCTCGCCGCGCTCCGCGTACCTGCGGGGGTAGTGGTGGAGGAGGTCGCCGACCGTGTGCAGGTCGAGGTGGTCGGCCATCGCCTTGGCGGTGCTGCCGCCGAGCAGCTTCCGCAGGGGCTCACCGAGCGGGTCGGGGGAGGGTTCTTCGTCACGCGCAGCCACGGGTCCATCTTGGCGGATACCACCGACAGACGGGGGGCGACGGTACGGCTACTCGACGCCGACGAGGAGCGGCGAGGTGTGCTGCCTCCCCTCGTAGACCACGGTGTCGACGCCGAGGTGCCGGGTGCGCACCCGCCCCCGCAGCCGCTCGCCGAGCCCCGCGGGCGCCTCGGAGCCCGTCACCAGCGTCACCAGCTCGCCCCCCGCGGCGAGCATGCGGTCCACCACCTCGTCGGCGACTTCGGCGATCCCGCCGCCGATCAGGGCGACGTCGCCCTCGACGAGGCCGAGCACGTCCCCCGCCTGGCACACGCCGGCCGTCGTCCAGGAGCGGTGGGCGGCCACGGCGACCTCGCCGTAGCGGGTGGCGCCGGCGGCCGAGGTCATGGCGACCACGTCCTCGTCGAAGCGGAGTTCCGACGCGTGCACGGCGAGCGCGGCGAGGCCCTGGACGGCGGCGCGGGTCGGGATCACGGCGGTCCGGATGCCGGCCTCGCGAGCGGCGGCGGCCGCGCGCGCCGCCACCGTGTGGAGCTCGGTGTCGTTGGGGAGCAGCACCGCCTGCCCTGCGCCTGTGGCGCGGAGCGCGTCGAGCAGCGCGGGTTCGTCGGCCTCGGCGGCGGGGACGACGGCCGCTCCGGCCTCCGTGCACAGTCCGGCGAGGCCCTCGCCGGGCACGACCGCGACGACCGCACGCGGCGCCGGACCGCGCTCGGTGCCCTCGTGCCGGCGTGCGCCGGGGGCCGTATCGGGGGCGCCGCAGCCGGCGCCGAGGTGCGCGATGCGGATGCGCCGGGGACGTCCCGCGTCGAGCGCCGCTTCGACGGCGGCGCCCGCATCGTGGACGTGCACGTGGACGCTCCACAGTCCGTCGCCGCCGCCGACGACTAGGGAGTCGCCGAGCGGGTCGAGCCGGGCACGGAGCGCCGCGACCTCCTCGGCTCCGGTCTCGAGGAGGTACATCACCTCGTACGCGGGTGCGCCTGCGGGAACGTCGGCGTCGGGCGACGAACCGGGCTGCGCGGGGCCGGAGTTCGGCGGGGTCTCCGGCAGCGGCGCCCCGCCGAGCGCCTGCCGGAGGGCGCCGAGGACGGCGAGCAGGCCCGTGCCTCCGGCGTCGACGACCTCGGCGGCGGCGAGGGCGCCCAACTGCTCGGTGGTGGCGGCGAGTGCGGCGGCGGCGCCACGGCAGGCGGCGCCCGCGACGAGTGCGGGCCGTTGGTCCCTGCTCTCCTCCGCCGCGGTGGCGGCCGCCGACGCGACGGTGAGCATCGTGCCCTCGACGGGGTGGGCCACCGCTTCGTAGGCGGCGTCTGCGGCCCGGCGCAGCGCGGCGGCGAGCAAGTGGCCCGGGTCGCCCTGCGGTTGGGCAGCGTCGAGGCCGAGCGCGAGGCCGCGGAGGTACTGGGCGAGGATCGTCCCCGAGTTGCCGCAGGCGCCGAGGAGCGCGCCGCGCGCCATCGCACGCACGGCCTCGGACGCGGTGGCGCCGTCCTGTGCGGGGAGGGCAGCGGCAGCCGCCGCGAAGGTGCGGGCCAGATTGGTGCCGGTGTCCCCGTCGGCGACGGGGAAGACGTTGATCGCGTCGATCTCGGTGCGGGCCGCTTCCAACGCGGTACGGGCGGCGGTGCACCAGCGGCGTACGGCGTCGGGGTCGAGCGGGTGCGGCACGTGGGGCCCTTCCTTCGTCGGCGGTCCCCGGCAGGCTACGTCGGGTCCGCGGACAGGGGCCCCTCGCGGGGGCCGAGGGCGGCCGGTTTCCTCCGGCCTGCGGGGGCGTTGTATGCTTCGGTGGTTGCCCTACTGAATCGGGCACCATCTCCAGTCACCGCCGGTCGTCTACCCGACTCCGCGTGGCCGGGATTGACCGTACGTGCATCTGAAGTCTTTGGAGTGACCCCGTGGCTGCCAACTGCGACGTCTGCGGCAAGGGCCCCAGCTTCGGCAACAACATCTCCCACTCGCACCGCCGCACCCGGCGCCGCTGGAACCCCAACATCCAGCGCGTCCGCACGGTGATCGGTGGGACGCCGAAGCGTGTCAACGCCTGCACCTCGTGCATCAAGGCCGGCAAGGTCTCGCGCTGACGTCCTTCGTGTAACGCAGCGCGGCCACCTCGCTGGTCGCTGTGGAGAGCCGACCCGTCACCGACGGGCCGGCTCTTCTGTCTGTCCGGACGGCCGAACCGTAGGCACCGCGGCCCCGTTGTCCTCTGCACGCGGCTGCTCACTCGCCGCGCAGCCGCCACCCGTGGTCGACGGGCCCGATGCCGGCGCCGAGCCGGAAGCCGGCGGCGATCGCCCCTGCCGTGTACTCCTTCGCCGCCGCGGCCGCTTCGGGGACGGCGTCCCCGTTGGCGAGGCGCGCGGCGAGCGCGCTCGCCAGGGTGCAACCGGTACCGTGCGTGTGGCGGTTGGAGCGGCGCGGTGCACGCAGCCAGTACTCGGCGCGGCCGTCGGTGAGGAGGTCGACGGCGTCGCCCTCGGCGAGATGCCCGCCCTTGATCAGCGCCCACGTCGGCCCGTGGGCCAGCACCGCTTCGGCGGCCTCGCGCAGCCCCTCCTCCGACTCCACGTGGACACCCGTGAGTTGGGCGACCTCGTCGAGGTTGGGGGTGACGACGGTCGCCACGGGGAGGAGCCGCTCGCGTACGGCGTCGAGCGCGTCGGCAGCGAGCAGCGAATCGCCGTGCTTGGAGACGCCCACGGGGTCGACGACGACGGGCGCCTCGACCTCGGCGAGCAACTCACCGACGAGCGCGACGAGTTCGGCCGAGGCGAGCATCCCCGTCTTGACCGCCTGCACCCCGATGTCGTCGACGACGCTGCGGAACTGCGCGGCGACCGCCTCGGCCGGCAGCTCCCAATACCCCTGCACCCCGAGGGAGTTCTGCGCGGTGACGGCGGCGACGACGCTCATGCCGTGGGTGCCGAGCGCGAGCATCGTCTTCAGGTCCGCCTGGATGCCCGCGCCTCCGCCCGAGTCGGAACCGGCGACGGTGAGGACTCGGGGCGGAGTTGCGGCGATCGGTTGAGCAGGCACACCGCCGAGACTACCCGGCGGGCTCGGTGAGTTGGGCCCCGGAGTACGGCGGCGGCGATCACTCGTCGCCGAAGTGGTCCCAGCCGCCCGCCCGGGCCCACGCGGCGCCGTCGACGGTCACCTGCGGCCGGACCGCGGGCGCGAGCACCTCGCCGATGCGGCGCCACCGCGCCGGCAGCTTGCGCCCGCCGGGGAAGGTGGCGACGATCGCGTGGTCCTCGCCGCCGGTGAGGACCCACTGGAGCGGGTCGACGCCGACGGCCTGGCCGATGTCGTGCATCTGCGCGGGGATGTCGAGTTCGGACGATTTCACGTCGATCCGGACCCGGCTCGCGCGGGCGATGTGACCCAGGTCGGCGACGAGTCCGTCGCTGACGTCGATCATGGCGGTGGCGCCGAGCTCGGCCGCCGCGGGACCCGCGTGGTACGGCGGTTCGGGCCTGCGGTGCGCCTCGACGAACGCGCGAGGCGAGCGGAACCCGCGCGAAAGCACCGCGTGCCCGGCCGCCGACCAGCCGAGCCAGCCCGTGACCGCCACCGTGTCGCCGGGGAGCGCGCCGGAACGCGTGACGGGTTCGCGGTTGCGGAGGTCGCCGAGGGCCGTGATCGAGACGGTGATCGTCTCGCCCCGTGCGGTGTCCCCTCCGACCACCGCTGCGGAGGCGACGGCCGCCTCGTCCCTGATGCCGTCCATCAACTCCGTCGGCCAGTTGGCGGGGAGTTCGGCGGGGACGACCAGTCCGAGCAGGAGCGCGGTGGGTGACGCGCCCATCGCCGCGATGTCGGAAAGGTTCTGCGCCGCCGCCTTGCGGCCCACGTCGTACGCCGTCGACCAGTCGCGCCTGAAGTGCCGGCCCTCCAGCAGGATGTCGGTCGTCGCCACCACCCGGCGGTCCGGTGCGGCGACGACGGCGGCGTCGTCGCCCGGTCCGACGCGTACGGCCGGCGTCGAGGTGAGCCGGGAGGTCAACTCCCTGATCAGGCCGAACTCCCCGAGTTCGCCCACCGTTCCGGGATTGCGCCCCGCGGCGTAGCCCTCGGCTGCGCCGCCCCCGCTCAGTTCCTGCATGTCGTCGCCCCTTCGTTGCTCGTCGAGTGTGCCCGTGCGCCGCCCCGCCGGAGCGCTACGGGCCGCCTTTGCGCGGGCCTCCCCCTGCCGCACCGCGCGCGGTACCGTGTCTGCCTCGCCCCGCATGATCCTCGTCGCCGCCCTGGAGGTTCCGTGGTACAGGCGTACATCCTGATCCAGACCGACGTCGGAAAAGCCTCGGCGGTTGCCGAGTTCATCGCGGAGATGCCCGGAGTTCTCCAAGCAGAGGACGTCACGGGGCCGTACGACGTCGTCGTGCGCGCGCAGGCGGAGACGGTCGACGACCTCGGCCGCATGGTGGTGGCCAAGGTCCAGCAAGTGGACGGCATCACCCGCACTCTGACCTGTCCCATCGTCCATCTCTAGGCACCCGTATGCTCGCCGCGTGAGCATCCCGCACCGCAGCACAGGCCGCACCCGCACGCCCCGGGCGGCGCTCGGCGCTGCGCTGCTCCTCGCGGCCGTCGCCGGCTGCGCGATGACGGAGAGCGACGCGAGCCCCGCGGCCCCCAGCCCCTCGGGCAAGGCCGCGACGGTCTGCCGCGGCCTCCACGATGCGCTGCCGGGAAAGGTCGAGGGCGAGGAGCACAGCACCGACGCCACCGACTCCCCCTACACCGCTGCTTGGGGCGACCCGGCGATCGAACTCCGCTGCGGGGTCGACCGGCCGGCGAAGCTGACACCAGGCACAGAAGAGTACAACCCGACGTCGGAGGCGGCCGAGGTGAACGGCGTCTCCTGGCTGATCGAGGAGCAGGACGAGGGCTACCGGTTCACGACGACCGACCGCGCCGCGTACGTCGAGGTCACCGTCCCGGAGGCGTACGCGCCCGAGATCGGTGCCCTCACCGACCTCGCCGCGTCGGTGCGCGCCGAGGTGCCCCGCACGCGCTAGGCCGTCAACCGCCCTGTGGACGCCGCAGGTTGGGGGTTCAGCGCAGGCCGGTGGAGCGCCGCAGCGCGGCCTGGATCAGGCGGTCGACGAGTTCCGGGTACGGGACGCCCGTCTCCTGCCACATCCGCGGGTACATCGAGATCGGTGTGAACCCGGGGAGGGTGTTGATCTCGTTGATGACGAACTCGCCGTCCGCGCAGAGGAAGAAGTCGACGCGGGCCAGGCCCTCGCAGGAGAGTGCGTCGAAGGCGCGGACGGCGAGTTCGCGGACCTTCGCCGTCTCCTCCTCGGTGAGCGGGGCGGGCACGCGGCCGGAGGCGGAGTCGATGTACTTCGCCTCGAAGTCGTAGAAGTCGTGCTCGCTCACCGGCGGGATCTCGGCCGGCAGGCTCGCCCGGGGTCCGTCCTCGAACTCCAGCACGCCGCACTCGATCTCGCGCCCGCTCAGCAGCGCCTCGACGATGATCTTCGCGTCGTGCCTGCGCGCTTCGGCGACGGCCTCGTCGAGCCCGGCGAGCCCTTCCAGCTTGGTGATGCCGACGGAGGAGCCGGCGCGCGCCGGCTTCACGAAGACCGGCCAGCCGTGCTCGGCGGCGAAGTCGACGATCCTCGCGCGCGCAGCGGCCGGGTCCTGCTCCCAGTCGCGCGGGCGGACGGTGAGGTACGGGCCGACAGGAAGCGCGAAGGACTCGAAGACCCGCTTCATGTACTCCTTGTCCATCCCTACGGAGGAGGCGAGCACACCGGCGCCCACGTAGGGCACCCCGGAGAGTTCGAGCAGCCCCTGGAGCGTCCCGTCCTCGCCGTACGGGCCGTGCAGGACGGGGAAGACGACGTCGATCTCGCCGAGGGTCTTCGGCACCGCGCCCGGCTCGGTGTAGACGACCTCGCGCTCGCCTGCGTTGAGCGGCAGGACCACGCCCCCTTGCTCGGACTCCGCGACGTCGGCGACGGCGGGCAACTTCCGCCCCTCGATCGCCATCCGCTCCGGAGCGTCCACAGCGGGCATCCAACGGCCGTCGGCGGTGATGCCGATCGGTAGCACCTCGTACTTGTCGCGGTCGATCGCGGCGAGGACCGCGCCGGCAGTCACCACCGAGATCGCGTGCTCGGAGCTGCGCCCGCCGAAGACGACGGCGACGCGGGGCTTGGGAGAGGGGCTGTGGCTGCTCATATCGCTGCGACTTTACCCGGTGGGCCAGTTCGAGTCAGCGGGTGAGGGCGCGAGTCCCTTCCGGTGCCGCGTGCGGCCGAAGCCGCCGGTACGCGCGGGCCGTTCACCGGCTCCGGCGCGTCAGACACGCTCCGGCTTGGCGCTGCGGCCCATCAGTTCCTTGAGTGCGACGTGCGGCGGCTTCCCCTCGTGGACGATGCCCGCGACCGTCTCCGAGATCGGCATCTCGACGGCGTGCCGCTGCGCCAGGGTCCGCACCGACTCGCAGGACTTGACGCCCTCCGCCGTCTGCTTGGTGACGGCGACCGTCTCCTCCAGCGTCATGCCCCGGCCGAGGTTGGTGCCGAAGGTGTGGTTGCGCGAGAGCGGCGACGAGCACGTGGCGACGAGGTCGCCCATGCCGGCGAGCCCCGCGAACGTCTGCGCGTCGGCGCCCATGGCGAGCCCGAGGCGCGCCGTCTCGGCGAGGCCGCGGGTGATGAGCGACGCCTTCGCGTTGTCCCCGAGGCCCATGCCGTCCGCGATGCCGACAGCGAGCGCGATCACGTTCTTCACGGCACCGCCGAGCTCGCACCCGACGACGTCGGTGTTGGTGTACGGCCGGAAGTACGGCGTGTGGCACACCTGCTGCAACCTCGTGGCGACGGCCTCGTCCGCGCAGGCGGCCACGGCGGCGGCCGGCTGCCGCGCGGCGACCTCGCGGGCGAGGTTCGGCCCCGTGAGGACGGCGACCTGCCGCTGCGGCACGCCGGCGACTTCCTGCACGACCTCGCTCATCCGCTTCGCCGTGCCGAGTTCGACGCCCTTCATGAGCGAGACGAACACCGCCTGGGACGGCAACAGCGGTTTCCAGGCAGCGAGGTTGGCGCGCAACGTCTGCGAGGGGACGGCCAACACTGCGAACTCGGCGCCGGATGCGGCCGAGGCCGGATCGGTCGTCGCGGTGATGCCGCTCGGCAACTCGACGTCGGGGAAGTACTCGGGGTTGCGGCGGGCGCCGTTGATCGCGTCGGCGACCTCCGTGCGCCGCCCGCACAGCGCCACCTCGCACCCGGCGTCGGCGAGCACCATCGCGAAGGCGGTCCCCCACGAACCGGTGCCGAATACCGCTGCCTTCGTCACGCGTTCTCCCCCTCGGCCGCCGGGGCGGCACTGTCGTTGCGGTGTGCGGGCTCCGCGCCGAGCGACGGCTGCCTCGGCTGCGGAGCGGCGCCCCTGCGGTGGCGGAAGCGTTCCGCCGGCGGCTCCTCGTCCCTGACCTGCGCGAGCTGCTCCGTGACCGCGTCCATCATCACCTCGGTCGCCGCGCGCAGCACCTCGCTCGTCGGCTCCTTGTCGTAGAACTCCGAGAGGTCGACGGGCGGTCCGGCCTGCACGACGAACGTCTTCCGCGGGAACAGGCGGAGCTTCTTCTCCTTGGCGTAGGGCGGCATCGCGAGGTTGGCACCCCACTGCGCGACGGGGATCACCGGCGCCTTGGTGAGCAGCGCCACCCGCGCCGCGCCCGTCTTGCCCACCATCGGCCACATGTCGGGGTCCCTGGTGAGCGTGCCCTCGGGGTAGAACGCCACGCACTCGCCCCGCTCGACGGCGTCGACGGCCGCGCGGAACGCGCCCACCGCGTCCGCCGACTCCCGGTAGACCGGGATCTGGCCCGTGCCGCGCATCACGGCACCGACGAAGCCCTTCTTGAAGAGCCCGACCTTGGCGAGGAACCGCGGCACGCGCCCGGTGTTGTACTGGTAGTGCGCGTAGGAGAGCGGGTCGAGATACGAGTTGTGGTTCACGACGGTGAGGAATCCGCCGTCGTTCGGAATGTGCTCCGTCCCTCGCCAGTCACGCTTGAAGAACAGCAGGAGCGGCGGTTTCGCCAATACCGCAGCAAGGCGGTACCAGAAACCGACTTTGTGGCGGGACACCCGGACACCATCTCCTCTTGGCCCGTATCGACAACCGCGTGGGATCTCCCCCGGAGCGCATCGGGTTGCGTCTCCCCGCTCGGCGCGCGGACCTCTCGGCGGGGCCGAGGGAGTACGGGAGTGGGCGGCTCCCCTGCGGGCGGGAAGAGACCTCCCCGGCGAAGCACAGGGCAGTGTTGCGCGGCCCATGCCGCCCTGTCGAGCGTGTACTCCGCTCCGCTGCGCCGACCACACCGTAACCCGGGTCCGTTCCACGGACGCGGGGTGCGGGCGAGAATGGCGGCGATGCATCCGTCCGAACCCCCGGCCCGCTGGAGCCTCGTGGTGCCGTTGAAGCCTCTGGCACGCGCCAAGACGAGGCTGACGCCGGCGGCGCGGGGCGGCCGTATGCCCGCGCTCGTGCTCGCCTTCGCCAAGGACACGGTGAGCGCCGCGCTGCGCTGCCGGCTCGTCGCGAGTGTGGTCGTTGTCACGGACGACGCCTACGCCTCGGCGGAACTCGCGGCGCTCGGCGCGAGGCCGGTCCCCGACGCTCCGGCCGCCGGCCTCAACGCCGCGCTCGCGTACGGCGCTGCCGCGGCCCGCGCCGCAGCGCCCGCCGCTCCCGTGGCGGCCCTCAACGCGGACCTGCCCGCGCTGCGCACCGCGGAATTGGCGAGGGCTCTCACGGCTGCCGGCCAATTCCCGAGGGCTTTTCTCGCCGACGCCGAGAAAAAGGGAACGACCCTGTTGTCCGCCTTGCCCGGAATGGAACTCGCCCCCGCATTCGGCGTCGAATCGCGTACGGCGCACGGCGCTTCGGGCGCTGTCGAGCTCACACTCGGCGGCGTGGAGAGCGTCCGCAGGGACGTCGACACGGCAGCGGACCTGGAGGCGGCCGCCGAACTCGGCCTGGGGCCGTGGACGGACGCCTGGCGGGCGGCAGGCGCCGGCCCGGCCGCGCGCCCCGCGGCCCGGTAGGCTGCGCGCCATGCAGGCCACCGCGTACACCTTCGACGACGCGTCGCGCACCGGCAGCGTGCTGCTCGACGACGGCACCCCGCTCGACTTCGGTGCAGCGGCCTTCGAGGCGGGCGGCCTTCGCCTGCTCCGCCCGGGGCAGCGGGTCCGGGTCGACGTCGAGGGAGAGGACGAGAAGCGGCGGATCACCCTCGTCACGCTGCACACCTGGTGAGCCGCGGCGGGCACCGGACCGCGCGCATCGGCTGAGCAGACGCTCAACACGCTTGCGCCGCAGGCTCCTCCGGCCGGGCGCACCCCGCCACACGAAAAGACCGCGGACGCACAAGCCGCGGGCCGGGCTCCCCCGAGGGAGCCCGGCCCGGCGCTTCGCTTCGTCCGCGGCCCGGAGTTGACCGCTCAGCGCCTGCGCGCGGTCGACTTCTTGGCGGTGGTCTTGCGTGCCGCCGTCTTGCGCGCCGGTGCCTTCTTGGCCGTGCTCTTCTTGGCGGGCGCCTTCTTCGCCGTCGACTTCGAAGCGGTGCTCTTCTTCGCCGCCGTCTTCTTCGCAGGGGCCTTCTTCGCCGTCGACTTCTTCGCCGTCGACTTCTGGGCGCCCTTCCTCGCCGACGTGCTCTTCTTGGCCGTGGTCTTCTTCGCCGCCGTCTTCTTGGCGGGGGCCTTCTTCGCCGACGCCTTCTTGGCGGTGGCCTTCCGCGTGCTGGTGCCGCTGGAGAGGCTGCCCTTGGGGGCCTTCTTCACCGCTACGTCGTTCTTCGGGAGCTTCTTCGCCCCGCTGACGAGGTCCTTGAAGCCGGCGCCCGCACGGAAGCGCGGGACCGAGGTCTTCTTGACCCGCACCCGCTCACCGGTCTGCGGGTTGCGCGCGTAACGCGCCGGACGGTCGACCTTCTCAAAGGAACCGAAGCCGGTGACCGAAACCCGCTCGCCCTGAACGACGGAGCGGACGATCGCGTCGAGCACGACATCGACGGCGTCGGCCGCCTGCTGTCGTCCACCGAGCTGGTCTTGGATGCTTTCGACAAGCTGTGCCTTGTTCACGTCTTCCCCTTCGGAGACATTGCCGGAACGAATCTGTTCAAGCTTTTTCGCACGCTAGGCAGATATATACCGCAAATCAAACACGAAACGGGCGAATCACCCTTGTGCCGCAACGAACTCGACCTTCACGGCGTTCCGTCAGCGCGCACGTCTCCCCGCGCGTTGGGGAATCGGCCCTCGTCGATGTCGACCATCAGACGCTCCAGGCGCCTTTCGGCATCGGCCAGATCGTGCTTGGAAGCCGCCGTGATCACGAGCAGCTTCCGGAACAGCGCCAGTCGAACTTCGTCCGACACACGCAACGAACGGACGCGCCCGTTGGCTTCCTTGAGTCGGGCGGCGAGCCGGTCGTAGAGCTCCAGTTGACCGTCGCGTTCCATGCGGTGATTGTGCCATCTGCGGTGAGTTGTGACTTCCAGCGGGGTGCGCCGCGCGTCCTGCGTTGCGCGTGCGGCAACGGGTGCCCCACCACGAACGCGACCCAACTGCCCTGCGTGCCCGGCTAGTTGGAGGTGCCATCCGACGCACGGAGCAGAACCCCGGGCGGCTCCGCGACAAGCGGCGCTCCCTACTGTGAACTGATACGACGCTCAAGAGTATTTCAAGTCATTCCGCGCCTGCCAGGGAGGCAGGTCTCGGACACGGCAAGGCCGTTGCCCGAACGACTCCCCAAGACCGTTGCAGGGAAGGCCCGATGAGGCACCGCGCCACACCGGAGACCCACCCGAAGGGTACGAACTCGTCGGCGCACACAGCACGAAGCGCGCCCCCGCCGGTGTGGCGGGGGCGCGCTTCACCGTCCTCTCGGAAGGCACCGGTGCAGCCAACTGCCGCTGCTGCGACCGGAGATCGGCCGACGTCTCATCGTCCGGCTCACGCGAGGGTGCGCGGCTTGAACGTCGCACGCGAGGACTCGTACGCGGCGATCGCGTCCTCGTTCTTCAGCGTGAGGCTGATGTCGTCGAGCCCTTCCAGCAGACGCCAGCGGGAGTTCTCGTCGAGTTCGAAGGACGCCTCGACGCCCGGGGCGCGCACCACGCGCTCCTGGAGGTCGACGGTCACCTCCGTCGCCGGATCGGCCTCGACCAGCTCCCACAGCCGCTCGACGGTCTCCTGCGGGAGCACCACCGTCAGCAGGCCGTTCTTGAGGGAGTTGCCGCGGAAGATGTCGGCGAACCGGGGGGAGATGACGGCCTTGAAACCGTAGTTCTGGAGCGCCCAGACGGCGTGCTCGCGCGAGGAGCCCGTGCCGAAGTCCTCGCCCGCGACGAGCACCGTGGCGCCCTGGTACGCCTCCTGGTTGAGGACGAACTCCGGGTCCTTGCGCCAGGCTTCGAAGAGGCCGCCCTCGAAGCCGTCCCTGGTGACCTTCTTCAACCAGTGGGCGGGGATGATCTGGTCGGTGTCGACGTTGCTGCGGCGCAGCGGTGCGACCCGGCCCGTGTGCGTGGTGAAGGCTTCCATGATCAGCGGACTCCTGCGGTCTCGTGGGCGTCGGCGAGGTCGGAGGGCGAGGAGAGTCGGCCCAGCACCGCGGTGGCGGCGGCCACCTGCGGCGAGACGAGGTGGGTGCGGCCGCCCTTGCCCTGCCTGCCCTCGAAGTTGCGGTTGGAGGTGGAGGCCGCCCGCTCCCCCGGGTCGAGCTGGTCGGGGTTCATGCCGAGGCACATCGAGCAGCCGGCGTGCCGCCATTCGGCACCCGCCGAGGTGAACACCTTGTCCAGCCCCTCCTCCACGGCCTGGAGCGCGACACGTACGGAACCCGGTACCACGAGCATGCGTACATCCCCCGAGACCCTGCGCCCGTCGAGCACCTGGGCCGCCGAACGCAGGTCCTCGATACGGCCGTTGGTGCAGGAACCGACGAAGACGGTGTCCACGGGGACCTCGCGCAGCGGCTGCCCCGCGGCGAGCCCCATGTACTCCAACGCACGCTCGGCCGCGAGCTTCGCCGACTCGTCCGCGAAGGAGGCCGGGTCGGGCACGGAGGCCGAAAGGGGCGCGCCCTGGCCGGGGTTGGTGCCCCAGGTGACGAACGGGGCGAGCTCGTCGGCCTCGATGACGACCTCGTGGTCGTAGACGGCGTCGGCGTCGGTGCGCAGCGTCTTCCAGTAGGCGACGGCGGCGTCCCACTCCTCGCCCTCGGGCGCGTGCTCGCGGCCCTGGACGTACGCGAAGGTGGTCTCGTCCGGAGCGATCATGCCGGCGCGGGCGCCCGCCTCGATGGACATGTTGCAGATGGTCATCCGCGCTTCCATCGAGAGCTTCTCGATGGCCTCGCCGCGGTACTCGATGACGTATCCCTGGCCGCCGCCCGTGCCGATCCTGGCGATGATCGCGAGGATGAGGTCCTTCGCCGTGACATCCGCAGGGAGTTCGCCGTTGACGGTGACCGCCATCGTCTTGAAGGGCGCGAGCGGAAGCGTCTGGGTGGCGAGTACGTGCTCGACCTGGCTCGTGCCGATACCGAAGGCGAGGGCACCGAACGCGCCGTGGGTCGAGGTGTGGCTGTCCCCGCAGACGACCGTGGTGCCCGGCTGGGTGAGTCCCAACTGGGGGCCCACGACGTGGACTACGCCCTGCTCGACGTCGCCGAGCGGGTGGAGCCGGACGCCGAAGTCGGCGCAGTTCTTGCGGAGCGTCTCCAACTGGGTGCGCGAGACGGGGTCGGCGATCGGCTTGTCGATGTCGAGCGTCGGGGTGTTGTGGTCCTCGGTGGCGAGGGTGAGGTCGGTGCGGCGCACCTCGCGGCCGGCCTTGCGCAGGCCGTCGAACGCCTGCGGGCTGGTGACCTCGTGGAGCAGGTGCAGATCGATGAAGAGAAGGTCCGGCTCGCCTTCCGCGCGCGTGACGACATGGTCGTCCCAGACTTTCTCCGCGAGTGTCCGTCCCATCGCTATCCCTCCGGCCGGCGGCGGTGCCGACCACTTCTCGAGACCAGTTGCGCCACCCATTTCCGCCCGCGGCGGTGGCTCGTATTCGCCTCCGGGGTGGCTGCCGTCACTACAGATTGGCGCTTTCCGTAGAAGCGTGAACTTGCGTTTCATACTTTGAGACGCGAGTATCGTTTCATGGACAACTCTAGTGGCGTCGGTGTTCTCGACAAGGCAGCTCTGGTTCTGAGCGCTCTGGAGTCCGGTCCGGCAACCCTCGCGGGTCTCGTCGCCTCGACCGGTCTTGCGCGCCCCACAGCGCACCGGCTTGCGGTGGCGCTCGAGCACCACCGCATAGTCGCGCGCGACATGCAGGGCCGGTTCATACTCGGACCCCGGCTCGGCGAACTCTCCGCAGCAGCCGGCGAGGACCGGCTCCTCGCCTCGGCAGGCCCGGTGCTCACGCACCTGCGCGACATCACGGGCGAGAGCGCCCAGCTCTACCGCCGCCAGGGCGAGATGCGCATCTGCGTCGCCGCGGCCGAGCGCCTCTCCGGACTCCGGGACACCGTGCCCGTCGGCTCGACCCTTCCCATGAAGGCGGGTTCGGCCGCCCAGATCCTCATGGCCTGGGAGGAGCCCGAGCGGCTCCATCGCGGGCTTCAGGGCGCGCGATTCACCGCCACCGCGCTCTCCGGCGTACGCCGCCGCGGCTGGGCGCAGTCGATCGGCGAGCGCGAGCCGGGTGTGGCCTCCGTCTCAGCGCCCGTACGCGGGCCCTCGAACCGGGTCGTCGCCGCCGTCTCGGTCTCCGGACCGATCGAGCGGCTGACGCGCCACCCCGGGCGGATGCACGCGCAGGCGATCGTCGACGCCGCCGCGCGGCTCAGCGAAGCGCTGCGACGCACGGGCTGACGGACAGCGCGGGGCGTGCGACGCACACGCCCCGCGCCCGGCAACCGGAGGCCGTGCTTACGCAGTTGGGAGCGTCAGGTCTCGGCCCGGCCGGCGCGCAGTCGCTCAGCGGCGCGCTCGCCTCTGCGCTGCACCGGCTGGGTGCCGTGCGCGGCGCCGAGGCCGTAGCGGGGCATGTCGGTGTAGACGCACTCGTAGCGCCCCGGAGGCACCAGATACGTCTCGTGCCAGATGCCGACACATCCTTGCGCCTTGCGTGCCCGGCGGTTGAAGTCCGTCCAGGCGGGGCGGTGCCCGCGGTCGGGGGCCGCCGCGTAGGCGTAGAGCTTCTCGCGCGACTCCCAGTACTGGACGACCACGAACTCGCGCGGACCGGCGAGGTGTATACGGGCATCGAGCAGGCCCGAGGACGGATCGGCGGAGAGTTCTTTGAGCATCTCCGGCATCACCTTGAACACCGGCAGCCAGTGGCGCAGCGCGCGCAGCCGGTTGATCCGCATGCCGACGAGGAAGACGACGACGTCCCCTTCGGCGGCCGTCGTCCGACGTCCTTGCTCCACCGCTGCCGCCATGGTGCTCCCCCTTGCAGACGTTGTGCAGATACTGGATAGTGCGGCTATCCCGCACACTTGGATAGTCCTACTCTCCAAGGTTGTTGGCAAGGGGGTTTACCGAACTTGCGCACTGCGGGGAGGTGTCCGTCGATCCACGGTGCGGTGAAGGGTTCTCAGGGTGCGACTTTCGGAGTTGAGCGAGCGGAGCGGAGTGCCCGTCGCGACGGTCAAGTACTACCTGCGGGAAGGGCTGTTGCCGGCGGGCGAGCGCATCAGCACGACCCGGTCCGAGTACGGCGAGGAGCACCTGCGGCGGCTCGGTCTGGTTCGCGCGCTCGTCCAGGTGGCGAAGATGCCGATCGCCACCGTCCGCGCCGTACTCGCTGCGGTCGACGCCCCGGGGAGCACGCTGCACTACCGCCTCGGGGCCGCGGTGAGCTCGCTGCCGGACGGGGTCGGGATCGAGGCGGACGGCATCGACCCTGCGGTCGAGCGGACCGTTACGGAGCTACTGTCCCGGCTCGGCTGGGAGTTCGGCCTTTCGGCCGGCGAGGGGTACCCGCCGTACCGCATGCTGCTGCGGGCCGTCGCCACGCTCCGGGATCTGGGCTACCCCTGCGACACGGAGACGCTGTTGCCGTACGCACGGGCCGCCACGACCGCGGCCGAAGCCGACCTCGACCTCATCCAGGGCGCCGGAGGCAGCGAGAAGCGGATAGAGGCCGCCGTGCTCGGGACGCTGCTCTACGAACCGGTACTGCTGAGCCTGCGGCGCATCGCCGACGCCGAGGAGTCCAACCGCCGGTTCGGCGGGGAGAGTTGAGGGGCACGGGGGGCGCACGAAAAGACCCCCGCTTCCGCGGGGGTCCTTGGGTCGAGTACCCCCGACCGGATTCGAACCGGCGCTACCGCCTTGAGAGGGCGGCGTGCTAGGCCGCTACACAACGGGGGCATCGATCACACAGAGTGTGTGTAAACCGAGCTGGGCTACCAGGACTCGAACCTAGACTAACTGAACCAGAATCAGTCGTGCTGCCAATTACACCATAGCCCACCATGCTCAACTCCCTTGGGAGTCTTGCTTGATGATCACCCGGGCTCTCGGCCTTCCGGCCTGTCCCCCTCGGCGACAGATAGAACATTACCCGATCGCGGACGGTGCGCCAAAACGGGTTGGAGGTGGGAGCCAAGATCCCGGCAGCGTGCACGGCCACGCGGCAGCCTGTGCCGTCTATCACCCAGCGTGAGGAATCTGTCACCAACAAGCAGTCGTGATCCAGGTTCCGCGGCCACTCCCCCGGGAGCGGCCACAGTTGTATGCGAGCGCTCACCCACGGTTACGGACGCCACCCGGTGCGCCCACCAGCAACGGCGTCAAGCCTCAGCCGTCTTGGGCTCCGGAGAGCGGTGAGACAGCGGAGAAAGTCCCCCACACTGCTTGATAGGCGCGAGGCATACGCACCCTCTGATCCCGAGGGCGTGAACGCGCCCTCCAAGCTTACGCATCGGCTGCACGACCACGTTGCTGTGTACCACAGAGGGCGCGGTCGCCCCCCGCGGTGACGAAGTCGCGGCGAATGCGGCGTCCCGGAAGTCCGGCTGTGGACTGCTGATCGCGGCGCCGTTGGCCGAAAGCTGGGGCGTCGGGTGGCGGACGATCGGCGGGACGTGTGTGCGCGCGTCACGCCCACCGGTGTGCGAAGAGCCGGCCAACCACCGCTCGCCCGTGCGCACTTCGGGCCCCGGAGCAGCAGCCCCGGGACCCGAAGCAGGTCACTCCGCCGGCTGTTCCGCGAGCTTCGCGAGGGCCGCGTCGATGCGGGACAGGGTGCGCTCGCGGCCGAGTACCTCCAGGGACTCGAAGAGCGGGAGGCCGACGGTGCGGCCCGTCACCGCGACGCGGACGGGGGCCTGGGCCTTGCCGAGCTTGAGGCCGTGGGCCTCGCCCGCGGTGAGGACGGCCTCCTTGAGCAGCTCCGCCTGCCATGCGGTGGTGACGAGCTTCTCCCGTGCGGTGCGCAGGAGTTCGCCCGCGCCCGGCTTCATCGCCTTCTGCCAGGACTTCTCGTCGAAGACCGGCTCGTCGAGGAAGAGGAAGTCGACGTTGTCGGTGATCTCGGAGAGGACGGTGACGCGGCTCTGCGCGAGCGGGGCGAGTGCGTCGAAGGCCGCCTGGTCGAAGTTGTCCGGCGGCCACGGCGCGAAGGGGGCGCGGAGCCACGGTGCGCAGCGGGCCGCGAACTCCTCGACGGGGAGCTCGCGGACGTGCGTGGCGTTGATCGCCTCGCACTTCTTCAGGTCGAAGCGGGCCGGGTTGGCGTTGACGTCGCGGACGTCGAAGGCGGCGACCAGCTCGTCGAGCGAGAAGATGTCGCGGTCCTCGGCGAGCGACCAGCCCAGCAGCGAGAGGTAGTTGAGCAGCCCCTCGGGGAGGAAGCCGCGCTCGCGGTAGAGGTTGAGCGAGGACTGCGGGTCCCGCTTGGAGAGCTTCTTGTTCCCCTCCCCCATGACGTACGGGAGGTGGCCGAACTCGGGGACGATGCCCTTGCCGACGCCGAGGTCCGCCAGCGCCCGGTAGAGCGCGATCTGGCGGGGGGTCGAGGAGAGGAGGTCCTCGCCGCGCAGGACGTGGGTGATCTCCATCAGCGCGTCGTCGACCGGGTTGACGAGGGTGTAGAGCGGCTTGCCGTTGGCCCGGACGATGCCGTAGTCGGGGACGCTCGTGGGCTGGAAGGTCATCTCGCCGCGGACGAGGTCGGTGAAGGTGATCGGCTCGTCCGGCATCCGGAAGCGGACGATGTGGGTGCGGCCCTCGGCCTCGTAGGCGGCGATCTGCTCGGGCGTGAGGTCGCGGCAGGCGCCGTCGTACCCGGAGGGGCGGCCCTCCTTGCGGGCCTGCTCCCGGCGGGTCTCCAACTCCTCGGTCGTGCAGTAGCAGGGGTAGGCGCGGCCGGACTCCAGCAGGCGGGCGGCGACGTCCTGGTAGAGCTCGGAGCGGAGCGACTGGCGGTAGGGGGCGTGCGGGCCGCCCTCGCCCGCGCCGGTGGCGACGTCGAAGGGCGCGGGGCCCTCGTCCCAACTGAGGCCGAGCCAGCGCAGGGAGTCGAGGAGCTGCTCGTAGGACTCCTCGGAATCGCGCGCCGCGTCCGTGTCCTCGATGCGGAAGACCAGGGTGCCGCCGGTGTGCCGCGCGTACGCCCAGTTGAAGAGGGCGGTACGGACGAGGCCGACGTGCGGGTTGCCGGTCGGGCTGGGACAGAAACGTACGCGGACGTTGCTCGCGTTAGTCACGCTTGATCACCTTGTTGGTGAGAGTGCCGATGCCTTCGATGGTGACGGCGACCTCGTCGCCGACGCGCAGGGGGCCGACCCCTGCCGGGGTGCCGGTGAGGATGACGTCGCCGGGCAGGAGCGTCATCGCCTCGGTGATGTGGACGATCAGGTCCTCGACGGAGCGGACCATGTCGCTCGTGCGGCCGAGTTGGCGCTGTTCACCGTTGACGGTGCACATCAGGCCGAGGTCCGACGGTTCGAGGTCGGTCTCGGTCCAGGGGCCGAGCGGGCAGGAGGTGTCGAAGCCCTTGGCGCGGGCCCACTGGTCCTCGCTGCGCTGGACGTCGCGCGCGGTGACGTCGTTGGCGCAGGTGTAGCCGAGGACGACGTCCCGCGCGCGCTCCTTCGGGACGTCCTTGCAGAGTCGGCCGATGACGACGGCGAGCTCGGCCTCGTAGTGCACCTCGGAGGAGAACGACGGGTGGACGATCGGGTCCCCCGGGCCGCTCACCGAGGTGGAGGGCTTGAAGAAGACGACCGGGACGTCCGGCACCTCGTTGCCCAACTCCCTGGCGTGCTCGGCGTAGTTGCGGCCGACGGCGACGACCTTGTTGGGCAGGACCGGCGGAAGCAGGCGGACCTGGGAGAGCGGGATCTTCTTGCCCGAGCGCTCGAACTCGGCGAAGGGGTGCCCTTTGATGATGTCGAGGACGGGGCCGCCTTCGGTCTCCGCGTCCCCTTCGACCACTCCGAAGCCGACGGTGCCGTCGAGGGAGAATCTGGCGATGCGCACGGGGGTGTCCTTCACTGGCCTGCGGAACTGACGCTCCAGCCTATGACACCTCGCCGCGGGCTCGCGCGGGCGGCCGCACCGGCCGCGGCAGCCGCCGGGGAGCTATCCGGCGGCACACTCGGGACGGGGCTGGAAAGCGTGCGGCCGCATGCCCGGAGGCGATGCGGCCGTGACACGTCGGGGTTGCGCTGTTGCTCAGCGCAGTCGAGCCATGAGGGCGTGCTCGACGAGGGTGATCAGCGCGCTCTTGGCGTCGGAGCGGTGGCGCGCGTCCGTCGTGATGATCGGCGCATCGGGGCCGATCTGGAGCGCCTCGCGGACCTCCTCGGGGCCGTAGGGCTGGTAGCCGTCGAAGCCGTTGAGGGCGATCACGAACGGCAACCCCGAGTTCTCGAAATAGTCGACCGCGGGGAAGCAGTCCGCCAACCGCCGCGTGTCCACCAGCACGACCGCACCGATCGCACCCCGCACCAAGTCATCCCACATGAACCAGAAACGGTCCTGCCCCGGCGTACCGAACAGATACAGAATCAGGTCCTGGTCGAGGGTGATGCGACCGAAGTCCATGGCCACCGTGGTGGTGGTCTTGTCCGCCGTGTGCGTGAGGTCGTCGATCCCGGCCGACGCCGAGGTCATCACCGCCTCGGTGCGCAGCGGGTTGATCTCCGAGACCGCGCCGACGAAGGTCGTCTTGCCCACGCCGAAACCGCCCGCCACCACGATCTTCGCGGAGGTGGTCGAACGGCCGGAACCTCCCACTGTTCCGCCGCTAGAGCTTGCGAAGTCCACTGAGCACCCTTTCGAGCAATGTCACGTCTGGCTGGCCGTCGACGTTGGTCTCGTCGCCGCCGGGCTGATGGATGGCGACGAGGCCCGCCTCGGCCAGGTCGGCGACGAGAATCCGGGCGACGCCGAGCGGAATGGACAGGAGTGCGGAGATCTCGGCGACCGACTTGATCTCGTAGCACAGGCGGCAGATCCGCTGGTGCTCGGGGAGTTGACCCTGGAGCTGAGCGGTGGCTGCCGTGGTGTGCACCAGCGCCTCGATGGCGAGCTGGTAGCGGGGACGGGTCCGGCCACCCGTCATGGCGTAGGGGCGCACCAGGCGTTGCTGGGCGGTGCGGCGCTTGCCCTGCTCGGCGCCCGGTTGGGGGGCCGGCGGCGGCGTCGGCTCGATGCGCGGGGGTGGGCCCTCCTCATAGGGCGCGGGCGGGCCCTGGGGGAACGGCTGTTGGGGAGTGCCCGGGTAGTGCGGTTGCTGCGGGGGGCCCGGCTGGTGCGGGCCGTTCGGGCCTGGCCAGCCCGGGCCCTGCTGGCCCTGCTGCCACTGGCCGGTCGCCTGATCGCTCGGCGACGAGGGGAAGTTGAAGCGGTTGGGGAACGGCGCGTCCGCTCCGGAGATCGGCGTCTGGCCGCCCTGCGACCGCTGGTCATAGCCGTCGCCGTACGGCGACGGGCTTCCTGGGGGCGTTGCCACTTTCTCCTCCTCCGACTCACGGACGTGCGGACCGGTTCTCCCACCGCGACCTCGGATCGTCCCCCCGAATCGCGACTGCAGTACCGCAGCGCGTCCCCGCACTGTATGGCGCCGGGGCGCAATACGCACTGCCTGTCTACCGGTTGAGAGCTCGGCCTCATTTAACGGAACGCATGGGAGACGCTGCTGGTTCGCCGGACACGCGACGATTTCGGGTGTATCTGTGCGGAAGCTGTGCAGGTCCGGCGTCCACCGGTGCAGAACGGTCGGTGCGCGTATCCGGTGCTGCGCCGCTTCGCCCGGCTGCGTAGCCCCTCCGGTCTCGATCCCACGTTCCCCCTTCCTCCGCCCGCTAGTTGAGGAGGCTGCCCTGAAGCTCGGCGCGCAGGTCGGGCGTGAGAACGGTCCCGGCGCGGTCGACGAGCAGGGCCATCTCGTACCCGATGAGGCCGATGTCGGCCTCCGGGTGCGCAAGGACGGCGAGCGAGGAGCCGTCCGAGATCGACATGATGAAGAGGAAGCCGCGCTCCATCTCCACCACCGTCTGGTTGACCCTGCCGCCTTCGAAGATGCGGGAGGCGCCCGCGGTGAGCGAGGTGAGACCCGATGCCACCGCCGCCAACTGGTCGGCGCGGTCGCGCGGGAACCCCTCGGACATCGCAAGCAGAAGTCCGTCGGCGGAGACCACCACCGTGTGCGACACCCCTGGGGTGTTGTCCACGAAGTTGGTGATCAACCAGTTCAGGTTCTGCGCCGCCTGGCTCATCGGGCTCACACTAACGCTCCTGATCGTAGGTGCTGCCGGGGCCGAAGCCCTGTCGGTCATTCTGATTCGCATCGCCCGCCGTGCGCCCCCTGCGCACGCCCCGATGCAGGTTACTCAGCCTGCCCCGGACGTCCTCGGGAGCACGAGAGACCGACGGCCCCTCCTGCGGATTCTGCTCTGCCGTGCCCTCCACCAGGTTGGCTCGGGGCACTCTGCGCGGCAGGCCGGAGTCGGTGACACCACCGACCTGCGGTGCGCGCAACTGTCCCGCCTTGTTCCAGCGGTCGTCGTTGGGCGTCCGCCAGTCCGATCCGGCCTCCGACTGCTGCGTCCCCTGCTGGGGCTGCTGCGGTGGGACCGACGAGTCCTGCGCGGGCTGCTGCGCACCTTGACCGCTCTGCCCTCCGTTGCCCGGACGCCGCCCGGTCTCGCGGCGCGGAAGGCCGGCTTCGGTGGTGGAGCGGTAGGTGCTCGGTAGCGGCCCTTGGTGATCAAAGCCTACGCGGTCACCCGGGGTGTTCGAAACGCTAGGTTCAGCTTCCGCTTCCGGTCCGCCCGGGGCGTACTCGCCCTGGAACAAGGGTTCTTGAGGGGGGTTCAGTTGACCGTACTGGTATCCGCCAGCAGGCTGCTGCGGCTGCTCGCCGCCGAACTGCGGTTGATCGGGCTGCTGTTGAGGAACCTGCGGGCCCTGCAAGCCGGACGGGTCGCCGTAACCGTGCGGCATGCCCTGGTGCTCGCCGGGGCCCATCGCGCCCTGCGCACCATCGAGTTGGGCGGCCCCGCCCTGCGGGAGACCCGGCTGCTGTCCGTACGGCTGCTCGCCGGTGACAGCGGGGTCATGATGCCCCTCCAGCGCGGCCCGCCGCTCCTCACGGTAGAGCGAGCGGCTCACCGGGTCGAGCGACGACGGATCGGCGGGGACCTCGTAGCGCCCGTCGTCGAAGCCGAGTTCGCCGGCCGAGCGCGCGGCCCCGCCGTAGTCGGGCTCGACGGTCCGCTCAGCCATGATCCGGGAGACGGTGAAGTCCTCCTCGGCGCCCGGCTGCTCGCCGCCGCCACCGTGGGTGATCACGTCCGGGAGCATGACGAGCGAGGTGGTGCCGGCCTGCTCGCCCGAGGGGCGGAGCTGGACGCGGATGCCGTGCCGGTCGGCGAGACGCCCGACGACGAAGAGGCCCATCCGCTGCGAGACGGCGACGTCGACGTGGGGCGGGTTGGCGAGCTTGTGGTTGATGTCCGCGAAGTCCTCGGCCGTGAGGCCGATGCCCTTGTCGTGGATCTCCACCATGACGCGGCCGTCCGGCAGCCGCGTGGCGGTGACCCGGACCTTCGTCTGCGGGGAGGAGAACGAGGTGGCGTTCTCCAGCAGTTCGGCGAGGAGGTGCACGAGGTCGTTGACGACCTGCCCGTGGATCTCCGTCTCGGGGAAGCCCGAGAGTTCGATCCGCTCGTAGTGCTCCACCTCGGAGGAGGCGGCGCGCAGGATGTCGACGAGCGGGACGGGCTCCGCCCAGCGGCGGCCCGGCTCCTCGCCGGCGAGGACGAGGAGGTTCTCACCGTTGCGCCGCATGCGCGTCGCGAGGTGGTCCATCCGGAAGAGGCTCTCCAGTTGGTCCGGATCGGCCTCGTTCTCCTCCATGTCCGTGATCATGTTGAGTTGGCGCTCGATCAGCCCCTGGTTGCGGCGCGAGAGATTGGTGAAGATCGCGTTGACGTTGCCACGCAGCAGGGCCTGCTCGGCGGCGAGGCGGACGGCCTCGCGGTGCACCTGGTCGAAGGCGCGGGCGACTTCGCCGATCTCGTCTCGGCTGTCGATGGGCATCGGCTCGACGCGGGTTTCGACGCTGCCCGGGTCCGTGCGGGAGAGCTGGTCGACGAGGGTCGGCAGGCGCTGCTCGGCCACGTCGAAGGCGGCGGTGCGGAGCGTGCGCATCTGGTGGCTCATCGAGCGCGCCATCTTGCCGGCGATGACGAACGCGAGGAGCAGCGCCAGGAGGACGAGGGCCGAGTTGGCGATGGCGTCCCGCTTGGCATCCGAGGCGATCTGGCTCGTCTCCTCGACCGCCTCGATGGAGAGTTGGTGCTCGATCTTCTCGTAGGCCTCGAAGGTACCGGAAGCCGTCCGGAACCAGGTGTCGGCCGTGATCCCCTGGCTGCGCAGCTTGTCGGCGCCGGCACCCGTCCCGATCGCCGCAATCATCTTCTTGCGGTCGGGCGGGGTGACGAAGGGGGCGCCCTTGGAGCGTGCCTCCCGCCGTGCCTCGGCGACCTTCTTCTTGCCGTCCCGCTCAGCTTTGGCCGTCTCCGACTTGAGAAGCCGCATGTCCTCGGGACGGCCGCCCGAGGTGTACTCGCCGAGGGCGATGTTCTCCAGGTACGCGTACGAAGCGAACGCGGTGAGCTGCTGCTTCTTGTCGGCGGCCGAGGGGCCGGGCTTGACGAGGAGGTGGGTGCCGATGGACCGCGTGAGCGAACCGGCCGCTTTGGCGAGCGAGATGGCGTAGACGGTGCGACCGTAGGAGGTCACGTTGCCCGTGCCGAGGCCGAGTTCGTTGGCGAACTCCATCAGCGGGTGCTGGATGGTGGTGTAGCCCTCTTCGGTTTCCGTACCGCTGAGGCTGGAGGTGTAGGCGGCCTGGCGGAGACGGCTCAGCTTCGGCTCGTGCGCCTCGAAGGCGGCGAGGCGGCGCTTGAGGCCGGGCTTGTCCGGCATGTTGTCGACAGCCTTGTGGAAGTCGCGGGCCGCCTGGTCGGTGGTGTTGCGCAGGTTGTCTATCTCGGATGCGTTGCGGTCGCCCTTGAGGAGCGGCTGCGCCGTGCGGTCGCGCTCGTTGATGAGGGCGTTGCCGTATTCCGAGGCCGCCTGCACCAGT
Organism: Streptomyces sulphureus DSM 40104; assembly: GCF_000381025.1. Taxonomy (GTDB): domain Bacteria; phylum Actinomycetota; class Actinomycetes; order Streptomycetales; family Streptomycetaceae; genus Streptomyces; species Streptomyces sulphureus. Next base: position 1,217 of record NZ_KB905825.1, on the reverse strand, counting down.
TCGGCGGTGCGCTGTGCCTCCTCGGCCTCGCGCCACGTCTGCATGGAGTCGTTGACGCGGAATGCGCCGAGCACCAGCGCCACCAGGACCGGAAGCAGCAGGATCGCGTTGAGCCGGGTGGCCACGCGCCAGTTGCGCACGGACAGGCGGCTGCCCTTGCCGCCTCGCCCCCCGTCGCCTGCCGGGGTGTTCGCCTGGGGTGTGCCCGAAGACCTGCCGGAGGGCGTCGTGGTGTACGACGGCGGGGTGAAGTTCCCCCGCGTCTTCGCCCGGGCCTGCGGCTCAGGCCCCGCCTTGCTTCGCCTCACTCGACTTCTCACCTCTCGGCGCCCAGCGCTCCCGTGATCAGCAGCGCGCCGTCACTACTGCTGAGTTCACGAATTCCAGCACGTCACGGCTGCGCATTCCAAACAGTCGGTTCGCCGACCGGGAAGCGTTCACGGAGCTCCGGAAAACCGGGCATTGGGGCCGTGCACGAACAAAAGGTGAGCGGATCGTGCGCAGAGGGGAACACTCCGCTCGCCACCAGTGTTCAATGGTGCTGCGTTTCACTATCGAAACGTTATGAAGGTGAGGCCGAGGATGGCCAAGACCACGTTCCGCGTACCGCCGTGGTCCGCCGATCTGCACAACTACGTGCAGCGGACGGCAACTTGCTCGTTGTTCGGCCACTCGATCTGCACATGCGGTGCACACCGACGGACCACGGCGGGTGGTTACTGCAGCCGGGCGAGGAGCGCGTGCTCGACGAGGGTGATGAGACCGCTCTTGGCGTCGGCACGGTGGCGCGCGTCCGTCGTGATGATGGGGGCGCCCGGGCCGATCTGGAGTGCTTCGCGGACCTCTTCGGGACCGTAGGGCTGATGACCGTCGAAGCCGTTGAGGGCGATCACGAACGGCAACCCCGAGTTCTCGAAATAGTCGACCGCGGGGAAGCAGTCCGCCAACCGCCGCGTATCCACCAGCACGACCGCACCGATCGCACCCCGCACCAAGTCGTCCCACATGAACCAGAAACGGTCCTGCCCCGGCGTACCGAACAGATACAGAATCAGGTCGTCGTCGAGAGTGATACGACCGAAGTCCATCGCGACCGTGGTCGTCGACTTTCCTGCGGTGTGGGTGAGGTCGTCGATCCCGGCCGACGCCGAGGTCATCACCGCCTCGGTGCGCAGCGGGTTGATCTCCGAGACCGCGCCGACGAAGGTCGTCTTGCC
>NZ_KB905824.1 GCF_000381025.1 Streptomyces sulphureus DSM 40104 | reverse complement strand
GACGACGAGGACGCGCTCGCTCTCGCCGACCTCGTGGAGCCCGGCGAGGGCGCCGTCGTACATGAGCCGTCCGTGGTCGATGACGAGGACCCGCTCGCAGAGCTGCTCGATGTCGCCGAGGTCGTGCGTGGTGAGCAGGACCGTCGTGGAGCGCTCGGAGTTGAGGTCCGCGAGGAAGCGTCGGACGGCGGACTTGCTCACGACGTCGAGGCCGATCGTCGGCTCGTCGAGGTAGAGGACCTCCGGGTCGTGGAGGAGCGCCGCGGCGATGTCGGCCCGCATCCGCTGGCCGAGCGAGAGCTGCCGGACGGGGACGGTCAGGAGCGGGCCCAGGTCGAGGAGTTCGGTGCAGCGGTCGAGGTTCTCGCGGTAGCGGGCCGCGGGGACGCGGTACATGCGCCGCATGAGGCGGTAGGAGTCGCGCAGCGGCAGGTCCCACCAGAGCGTCGTACGCTGCCCGAAGACGACGCCGATCCGCCGCGTCAACTCCACGCGCTCCCGGGACGGATCGAGCCCGGCGACGCGCAACCGGCCCCCGCTCGGCGTCAGGATGCCGGTGAGCATCTTCACCGTGGTGGACTTCCCCGCACCGTTGGGCCCGATGAAGCCGACCATCTCGCCGCGCGGCACGGAGAAGGAGAGCCCGTCGACGGCACGCACTTCGACGCGCTCCCGGCGCAGCCGCCCCGCCCGGCGACGTATGCGGAACACCTTCTCCAGCCTGTCGACTTCCAGAAACGGTTCGGCCGCTGCTTCCATGCTCAACTCCCGGTACTCCGATAGGCGCGCAGCCCCCGCCGCCAGGCGAGCCCGGCGAGCGCGCAGCAGACGAGCGCGACGGCGGGCGACGCGAGGTCGACCCAGCCCGGCAGGCCGAGCGGGTCCTCGCGCCCCAACACGTGGAGCGCGGGCAGCCAGTTGACGAAGGCGAGCGGCACCACGAAGACGACGCCGCGCACCAGGTCCTTGGCGAAGAGGGTCGGCGGGTACTGGAGGAGCGTCGTCCCGCCGTAGGTGAAGGCGTTCTGCACCTCCGACGCGTCCTGCGCCCAGAACTGGAAGGCCCCGCCGAGGACGAAGACGCAGCCGAAGATGACGCCGCCGCTCACCAGCATCGCCGCGGTGAGGAGCACGCGCCCGGCCGTCCACTCGATGTCGAGCTGGAGGAGCGACCACACGAGCACCGCACCGCCCTGCGCCACCCGCCCGAGCCGGCGCAGCGCGAACCGGTCGGCGGCGACCTGCGCGAGCACCGGGACCGGGCGGACGAGGAGGGTGTCGAGGGTGCCGTCGCGGATGCGGGTGCCGATCCGGTCGAAGGTGCCGAGGAAGAGGTCGGCGAGGCCGAAGGCGGTGCTCGACGTCCCGTAGAGGAAGGCGACTTCGGCGAGGGTGAAGCCGCCGAGCATCTCCACATGGGAGAACATGATCATGATCCCGACGAAGTCGAGGAAGGTGGTGAGGAGGTTCCCCGTCGCCATGATCAGGAATGAGGTGCGGTACGCGAGCGTCGAGCGCACCCACATCCCGGCGATGAATCCGTAGGCGCGCACGCCCCACAGGAAGACCGCCGCCCGCCGGCGTATCGCCTCAACCACCCTGCACCACCACCCGCCGCACCGCGAGCGCCTGCACCGCCCGGCCCGCGGCGAACAGCACGGCGGCCCAGCCGAGTTGGAAGCCCCACCCCGCCGCCACGTCGCCGCCCTCACGCGCGCCGAGCAGCACGTCGGCGGGGACCTGGAGCATCGCGGCCCACGGGAGCTGCTGCACCGCCTCGCCGAAGGAGCCGGGGAAGACGGTGAGCGGCAGCAGCATCCCGGAGAAGAAGACCCCGAGCAGCGTGCTGAGGGTGCTGACGCCGTTCGAGTCGAGGAGCCAGAAGGCGCAGAGCGCGAAGAGGTACCGCACGGCGAAGCTGACGAGGACGGCGAGAAGGACCGAGACGCCGAACGCCGCCCACACCGAGGGCTCGGAGGGCAGCGCGAGATCGAAGGCGAAGGCGCCGACCGCCATCGGCGCGACGCCCCTGCCGAGGAGGTGGAAGCAGGCGCGCCCCAGGTCGCTCGCGAGCCACCAGAGTTGCAGGTCGATCGGTCTGTAGAGGTCGACGGCGACGTCGCCGGTACGGATGCGCTGCTGGAACTCCTCCTCGAAGCCGCCGCCCATGAGTGCGACGGTGGCGAGCATCGCCTGCCCGATCCAGACGAAGGTGAGCGCCTGTGCCTCGTCGTAGCCGCCGAGTTGGGGGCGCTCGCTCCAGAGTGCCTGGAAGGTGTACGCGAGGATGAAGCCGAAGACGGTGTTGGTGAAGACCCCGGCCGCCGTTGCGACCCGGTATGTCGCATATCGTCGGAATCCCCCGCGCAGCACGGTGGAATAGAGGAGAAGCAGGCGCATCCTTTTGCTTCCCTCCGCCGTCTTTCCAGTAGGCACGTCCTCGGCGTCGACCGGTGCGGACGACGGCGCAGTGGTGTCCGCAGCGACGTGCGGGGAACGCAGACGTGAGCCGTCGCGGCCGGCGACAACGGGCGCGGTGAACCGAAGGACTCTAGCTGAGCGTTCCCCGGCGTCGCCACGGAATTTTCTCACCCCACAGGGTGAGCGCCCCGGAGCCGAAAGGAGGCGGAGCTCTTCAGCGGGGGGCGCGCACTCGGCCGCAGAAGGCGGAGGGTGCGACAGTGTGTACGGGTGATCCGCGCCAGCGGGGCCTTGACGAGGAGTACGGGTAATGAGTGACGAGCCGAACGGCGGGTCCGAGGGCCACGAGGCCGGCGGGGAGGAGCAGCCGGCTGAGGGCGCACCGCGCCGCACCGGCTGGAGGCGACTGGTGCCCACGTGGCGGATGGTCCTGGGCGCAGGGCTGCTGGTGCTGCTGTTGATCACGGGGGGCCTCGTCGCGGGCTACCTCCTCGTGGACATCCCCGCACCGAACAAGGCGGCGGCCGCCCAGACCAACGTCTACCTCTACTCCGACGGCACCACCATCGCCCGCGAAGGCGACGTCAACCGCGAGAACATCGGCCTCTCCAAGGTGCCGAAGACCACCCAGCACGCGGTGCTCGCCGCCGAGGACCGCGGCTTCTACAGCGAGTCGGCCGTCGACCTGAAGGCGATGGTCCGCGCCGCCTGGAACACCGTCACCGGCGGCGGCAAGCAGTCCGGCTCGACGATCACGCAGCAGTACGTGAAGAACTACTACCTCGACCAGGACCAGACGCTCACCCGGAAGGCGAAAGAGTTCTTCATCTCGATCAAGCTCGACCGCGAGGTGAGCAAGAGCGAGATCCTCAAGGGCTACCTGAACACCAGCTACTTCGGCCGCAACGCCTACGGCGTGCAGTCGGCGGCCCAGGCGTACTTCGAGAAGGACGCGGAGGACCTCACCACCGCCGAGGGCGCCTATCTCGCCGCGCTCGTCAACTCCCCGAACGCGTACGACATCAGGCAGCACCCGGAGAACCGCAAGCGCGCCGTCGCCCGCTGGCAGTACGTCCTCGACGGCATGGTCGAGGAGGGATGGCTCACCAAGAAGGCGCGCGCCGGCATGGAGTTCCCCGAGCCGAAGCAGACGAAGCCGCCGAACAGCCTCTCCGGGCAGAAGGGGTACCTCGTCGAGGCCGTCAAGAACCACTTGATAGAGAACGACATCGTCGACGAGAACAAGCTCGCAGGCGGCGGCTTCCGCATCACCACCACGCTCGACCGCCCCAAGCAGGAGGCGATGCGCGAGACGGTCAAGGACGAGCTGCTCTCCAAGCTCGACCCGAAGGCGCGGAAGGTCGACGACTACGTACGCGCGGGCGCCGCCTCCATCGACCCGAAGACGGGCAAGGTCCTCGCGATGTACGGCGGCACCGACTACACGGAGCAGTACACCAACACCGCGACGCTCAGGGCCTACCAGGTCGGCTCCACCTTCAAGCCGTTCCTCTTCACCTCGGCGCTGGAGAACGAAGCACGCACCCAGGACGGCCAGGCGATCAACGCGCAGACCGTCTACGACGGCACCAACAAGCGCGAGGTCGTCAACGACGGCCACGGCACCGACTACGCGCCGGAGAACGAGGACGAGAAGTCGTACGGGCGCATCCCGGTCACGACGGCCATGGACAAGTCGGTCAACTCCGTCTTCGCGCAGATGGGCGTCGACGTCGGCCCGAAGAAGGTGAAGCAGACCGCGATCGACCTCGGCCTCCCGGAGAAGACACCGAACATGCCGGAGGACGGCTCGATCGCGCTCGGCGTCGCCACCGCCTCCCCGCTCGACATGGCCGAGGCGTACGCCACCCTCTCCAATCACGGCAAGCACGGCGCGTACCGCATGGTCGAGAAGATGACCCGCGGCGAGGAGGTCTTCGACCTCCCCGACCACGACCCCAAGCAGAAGGTCTCCCGCACCGCGGCCGACTCCACGACGGCGATCCTCCAGAACGTCGTCAAGGGCGGCACCGGCACGGCCGCGCAGTCGGCGGGCCGGCCGGCCGCCGGCAAGACCGGCACGGCCGAGGAGGACAAGGCGGCCTGGTTCGCCGGCTACACACCCGAACTCGCCACCGTCGTCAACGTGTTGGGCATCGACTCCAAGGACGGCACACAGAAGCCGCTCTACGGCGCGGCGGGCGAGAAGCGCGTCAACGGCGGCGGCTTCCCCGCGCGCATCTGGGGCGCCTACACCAAGTCCGCGCTGAAGGGCGAGAAGATCCGCCGCTTCGACCTGAAGACCGACGGCGCCGACCCGGGCATCCCCTCCAGCCCGCCCCCCTCGTCGTCGGCCCCGGGCAGCGAGCCCCCGAGCGAGCAGCCCACGGAGCAGCCGCCCACGTCCGAACCGCCTCCGCCCCCGTCCGACACGGGCCCGCCCACCGACGACCCGCCGAGCGAGGAGCCGCCCCCGCCGAGCATCCCGGAGAGCGGCGGCGTCGACGGCGGCGACAACGGCGGCGAGGACGGCGGTGACGGCGGCGGCGAGGACCCGGGCGGCGGCATCGACGGCGGCTGGGACAACGGCGGCGTCGAGGGTCCCTATTCGGCCGTCGCCACCTACCGCCCCACCGCCTCGCCCGCGTCCGCCTCGGCACCCGTCTCCCCGAGCCTGGCCCCCGGCGGCCTCTGGGCGTACTGACGACGGCCGCGGTGGCCCGGTGACCTGGGCCACCGCACGCCGCCGCACGGCTTGCTACCTTCAGAGCACCGGCAGCCGCCGGCCCCGACGAGACGCGCCGTACCGGGACAGCAAAGACGACGCACCCCCGCAAGCACAATGACTACGGAGGTGCCCCCATGGCATGGGTTCTGCTGGTCTTCGCCGGCGTCCTGGAGGTCGGCTGGTCGATCGGGCTGAAGTTCACGGAGGGGTTCACCCGGCTCTGGCCGAGCGTCTGGACGGTGCTCGGCTTCGCCGCGAGCATGTTCCTCCTCGCGCAGGCCGCCAGGACGCTGCCGATCGGAACCGCCTACGGGGTCTGGGTCGGCATCGGCGCGGCGGGCGCCGCGATCCTCGGCATCGTCCTCCTCGGCGAACCGGCCACCGTGGCGCGGCTGTTCTTCATCGCGCTGCTCCTCGCGTCCGTCATCGGCCTCAAGGTGACGTCGGGGCACTGAGCGCCGAACTCCGCGAATCGGTGGGACGTCGACGGGCCGCACCGGGCGAGGGGCGCGGGCCCCTCGCCCGGTGGGCTCAGAGGTAGAGGCCGGTGGAGTCGCCCGCGCCTTCGAGGCGCTGGGCCGCCACCGCGTGCAGGTCGCGCTCGCGCATGAGGTAGTAGGCGACGGCGCGGACCTCGACCTCCGCGCGGTCCTCGGGGTCGTAGAGCACGCGGTCCCCCGGCTCCACGGTGCGCACGTTCTGTCCGACGGCGACCACTTCGGCCCATTCGAGCCGTCGGCCGACGGCGGCCGTCGCCGGGATGACGATGCCGCCCGAGGAGCGCCGCTCCCCCTCGCCCCGGTCGGAGCGGACGAGGACGCGGTCGTGGAGCATCCGGATGGGCAGCTTGTCCATCTCGGCGGAGCCTTCGGCGCGGACAGCGGTGTCGGGTGCAGTGGTCTCGGAGGTCACGCCAGAACCGTAACTCAGGGCCTCAACGGCGCTTGCGCCGAGCCGAGAGGACGCACAGCCCGACGACGGCCGTGGCAGCGAGCGCGGCGGGGACCACCCGCTCCAGCCGGGGCGACCCCTGCTCGTCGACGAACTGCCCCCGCGCCTGCGAGACCACGCGGTTGACGGCGACGTACGCACGTCCGGCCGTCCGGTCGACGGCCGCAGAGGCACGCGCCTTGGCGTCGCCGACGAGGGTCTGCGGATGCACCCGTACCGCGAGTTCGTCCAGCGCCTCGGCGAGCTGATGCCGCCTGCGGACGATGTCCGCCTCGATGTCCGCGGGGGTTCTGGGTTCCGGCACCGCGTTGCCTCCGTCGCTGTGGGATACGGGCTTGCACGCCCGGTCTGCTCGGCGCCTCGGGGGCTCGCGCGACACGGCAGTGCCCCCGCGACACCGTCTGTTACCGGACAGTCTGTCAGCTTGCCGCATCCTTCGCCCCACGGCACCCCCACTGTGGCGTCGGCGCTACCCTCGGGCACGGAAGACGGGCCGCATCGGCGCCCGCCGTACGACCGAGGAGGACACGTGAGCGAGCGACTTCAGCCGGGCGACACCGCGCCCGCCTTCTCCCTCGCCGACGCGGACGGCAAGCAGGTCTCGCTCGCTGACCACCGCGGACGCAAGGTCGTCGTCTACTTCTACCCCGCCGCCATGACGCCGGGGTGCACGAAGCAGGCGTGCGACTTCACCGACAACCTCGACCTGCTCGCCGGCGCCGGCTACGACGTCATCGGCGTCTCGCCCGACAAGCCCGAGAAGCTGGCGAAGTTCCGGGAGAAGGAGGGCCTCCGCGTCACGCTCGTCGGCGATCCGTCGAAGGAGGTCATGGAGGAGTACGGCGCGTTCGGCGAGAAGAAGCTGTACGGCAAGACCGTCACGGGCGTCATCCGCTCCACCGTCGTCGTCGACGAGGACGGGAAGGTCGAGCGCGCGCTCTACAACGTCAAGGCGACGGGGCACGTCGCCAAGCTGATCCGGGATCTCGGTCTGGAGGGCTGATATTGACTCCGCGGCATGTCAACGCCCGCAGTTCGTCGGGCGGCGACCCCGCAGTCGACAGCACGAAGAACGTAACCCGTACGCCGACCGGGCGAGCGGCGCGGGCGCAGGCGCGGTACAGATCTGCCATGGACCCCGAGGCCGCGCCGCCCGACGAGGCGGCGCTCAAACGCCATCGACCCCTGTACCGCGCCATCGCGCGCCGACTCAACCCGCGCGTGCGCCGCAGCGACATCACGGTCACCGACGAGCCCACGGTGCGCAGGGCGACGAAGGCCGCAGCCGTCGGCAACGCGATGGAGTGGTTCGACTTCGGGATCTACTCCTACCTCGCCGTCATCATCGGCAAGGTCTTCTTCCCCGGTGCGGGGGCGACCCAACTCCTCGCCTCGTTCACCGCGTTCGCCGCCTCGTTCCTGGTACGGCCGCTCGGCGGGCTGTTCTTCGGCCCGCTCGGCGACCGCATCGGCCGCAAACAGGTGCTCGCGCTGACCATGGTCCTCATGGCGGCCGGCACCTTCGCCATCGGGCTCATCCCCTCCTACGCCACGATCGGGGTCGCCTCCCCCGTCCTGCTGCTCGTCTGCCGCATGGTGCAGGGGTTCTCGACGGGCGGTGAGTACGGCGGCGCCGCGACCTTCATCGCGGAGTACGCACCGGACAAGCGGCGCGGTTTCTTCGGCAGCTTCCTCGAGTTGGGCACGCTCGCCGGCTACACCGGCGCGGCGGCGCTCGTCCTCCTCCTCAACACGACGCTCGGCGAGCAGACGATGCTCGACTGGGGCTGGCGCATCCCGTTCCTCGTCGGCGGGCCGATCGGCGTCGTCGGGCTCTACCTGCGGCTGAAGCTGGAGGAGACGCCCGCGTTCCGCAAGCAGGTCGAGGAGCTCTCCCACTCGGCCAACGCCGCAGCCGAGGCGCGCAGTGCGCCGAAGGCCGCCGAGAACACCCCGAAGCGGGAGTTCTCCGCGATCTTCGCGGGCCAGTGGCAGCGGCTGCTGCTCTGCATCGGCCTCGTCGCCGCGTACAACATCACCGACTACATGCTCCTCTCGTACATGCCGGCGTACCTGACGAGCGAGATGGGGTACTCGGGTTCGATGGAGCTGGTCGCGGCGATCATCGCGATGGTGGCGATGATGACGGTCCTCCAGCAGATCGGCAGGCTCAGCGACCGGGTGGGCAGGAAGCCGATACTGCTCGCCGGGATGCTCGGGTTCCTCGTGCTGACGGTGCCGGCCTTCCAGCTCTTCCGGCTGGGCAACTTCCTCGCCGCCGTCGGCGGGCTGCTCGTCCTCGGGGCCTGCCTCGTCTGCCTCCTCGGCACGATGTCGGCGACGCTCCCGGCGCTCTTCCCGACGAAGGTGCGGTACGGCTCCCTCTCGATCGGCTACAACGTGGCGACGTCGATCTTCGGCGGCACGGCGCCCGGCATCATGACCTACCTCGTCGACTCCACGGGCAACAACCTCGCCCCCGCCTTCTACGCCTCGGGCGCCGCGCTCCTCGGGATCATCGCGGTGCTCTGCATGCGCGAGACGGCGCAGCAGCCGCTCGACGGCTCGCCTCCGTCGGTCTCCACGGAGGAGGAGGCGAAGGAGCTGGTCCGGAAGCAGTCCTCCAACCAGCGCTGAGCCCTCGGACCGCGCGCCCACCGGGCGGCGCGCGGTCCGGGCTCCTGCGCGCGGGGGCGACCGGGTACGATAACCGTCGTTCCGGCGGCCGTTGCTGAATGGTATAAGCGAGGGTTTTAGGTGCCCTTGGGAGCAATCCCATGTGGGTTCGAATCCCACCGGCCGCACCCGGAGTTATGGCCCCTGGCCTGCAAAGACGCCTGTGAGGTGTAGCGGGTCGGGGGCTTTCGCCACACCTTCGCCGCACGCGGCGCTCTGGAGAACGGCCAACGTGGCGACCGGAGTTGGCGGCGGGTGACGAGGCAGCAGACGGGTTCGGGGCCGACGGAGGCCGGCTCGGCGTTTCCAGCGCCGGCCTTGTTCCCTTTTCGCGCCCGAGCCCGGTGAGACGCACGAGAGCACCGTGCCGGCTCACAGGTCACCTCGGCTGAGATACGTGAAAGCGGGAACTCCGAGCGCAATGACGACGCCGAGGAACCGCAGGGCCCTCGTCCTCCCACGACTGAGGCGTCGCTTCTCGGCGCCCGCCTTGGCCGAGAGCGCGCGTGCTGCCCTGATGACGGAGTGGGGAGCGAGCGCGCACAGGAGGCCGAAGACGAAGGCTACCGCAAGGACGACGAGGAACTCCGGTTCCACTGGTGCCCTCCGCTCTTCTTCGCCTCGACAGTCGGGTCAAGCGGTCGGTGCGGGTGTCGTACGAGTGGGCGGACGTGTAATGCATGGTCGTCGGGCGTCAGCCCCGTCCCTCGGCGCCCGGTTCACCCCAACCCGTGCCGCCGCTGCACGATGCGCTCCACGGCCGATCGCGGCAGGAGCCGCCGCAGCGGAAAGACGAGCCGGGCCGAACTCCCCACCGCGTACAGCGGCTTGGTCCTGCGGGCCTCGATCGCGCGGAGGACGGTCTGCGCGACCTTCTCGGGCGAGGTCCCGTCGGCCTCGTTGGCGTTGAGTGCGCGCAGCATGGCGTGGTACTCGTCCGCGAACGGCGAATCCTCGCGGAGGTACTGCGTGCGGCGCTCGCTGATCCCCGTGTTGATCGAGCCCGGCTCGACTGTGGTGACCCCGACGCCCCACGGCGCCGCCTCGCGCCTCGCCGCGCTGGCGAACCCCCGCAGCGCCGCCTTGGACGCGACGTACGAGGAGCGGTAAGCCAGGGGGAAGCTCGCGAGCATCGAGCCGACCATCACGACCCGCCCGTACCGCCGTCGGCGCATGCCGGGGAGCAGGAGCTGGGTGAGGCGCACGGCGCCGAAGACGTTGAGCTGGAAGAGGCGCCGCACTGCCTCGGGCGGCAGCTCCTCCAGCGGACCGCTCTGGCTTTCGCCCGCGTTGTTGACGAGGATGTCGACGTCTCCCGCCGCCGCGGCGCACTCCTCGATCGAGGAGTCGTCGCCGAGGTCGAGCGGCAGGTAGGTGACGCCGTCGAGCGGCTCGGCCAGCTTCTCGGGGGCGCGGCTCGTCCCGAGGACGCGCACCCCGCGCGCGACGAGCGCGGCGGCGACCGCGGCGCCGATCCCCGAGGAGGCGCCGGTGACGAGGGCGGTCCGGCGCTCGCCCGCCGGCGTCACGCGAGGCTCCTGGCGAGGGCGCGGCCGGCCGCGCGGCCGGAGAAGATGCAGCCGCCGAGGAAGGTGCCCTCCAGCGCGTTGTAGCCGTGGACGCCGCCGCCGCCGAAGCCGGCGGCCTCGCCCGCCGCGTAGAGGCCGTCGAAGAACTCGCCGTCCGGGCGCACGACTTGGGAGTCGAGGGTCGTCTCCAGGCCGCCGAGGGTCTTGCGGGTGAGCAGGTGGAGGCGGACGGCGACGAGCGGTCCGTGCGCCGGGTCGAGGAGGCGGTGCGGCCTGGCGACGCGGGTGAGCCGATCGGCCCGGTAGGAGCGGGCGTTGTGGACCGACATCAACTGGAGGTCCTTGGAGTACGCGTTGTCCACCTCCCGGTCGCGGGCGAGCACCTCGCGCTCGACCTGCGCGGCGTCGAGGCCGGGTTCCGGTGCGACGCGGTTCATCCCGTCGACGAGTGCGCGGAGGCTGCGGGCCTGCACGAAGTCCTCGCCGTGGTCGAGGAACGCCTGGACGGGCCCGGGGGCGCCCTTCTTCACGCGGGAGAGCGTCAACTTGAGGTCCTTGCCCGTGAGATCGGGGTTCTGCTCGGAGCCGGAGAGCGCGAACTCCTTCTCCACGATCGAGCGCGTCAGGACGAACCAGGTGTGCTCGTGCCCCGTGCCGAGGATGTGCCGCAGCGTGCCGAGGGTGTCGTGCCCGGGGAAGTACGGCGCCGGGAGCCGCTTCCCCGTGGCGTCGAGCCAGAGCGAGGACGGCCCGGGGATGATGCGTATCGCGTGGTCGGGCCAGACGGGCGCCCAGTTCTTTATCCCCTCGGTGTAGTGCCACATCCGGTCGCGGTTGACGAGGGAGGCCCCGGCGCGCTCGGCCGTCTCCAGCATCCGCCCGTCGACGTAGGCGGGGACGCCGGTGATCATCGAGCGCGGGGCCTCGCCGAGCCGCTCGACCGGCCAATTCTTCCGCACCAGCGCGGAGTTGCCTCCGATGCCGCCCGAGGTGACGACGACCGCCTGGGCCCGCACCTCGAACTCGCCCTCCACCTCGTCGGACGAGGCGACGCCCCGCGCCGCCGGGTCGGCTGCGAGCACGCTGCCGCGCACCCCGACGGCCGCGCCGTCCTCGACGAGCAGCTCCTCCACGCGGTGCCGGTGCGCGAACCGGACGAGGCCGCGCGCGGCCGCCGCCTGCACCGGTTCCCGGAAGACGCGCACCACTTCGGGCCCCGTCCCCCACGCGAGGTGGAACCGCGGTACGGAGTTCCCGTGCCCCGAGGCCGTGCCGTCGCCGCGCTCGGCCCAGCCGACGTTGGGCGTGAGACGCAGCCCGAGCCCGCGGAGGTAGCTGCGCTTCTCGCCCGCCGCGAAGTGCACGTACGCCTCGGCCCAGCGGCGCGGCCAGCGGTCCTCGCGCGGGCGGTCGAAAGCGGCGGAGCCGAGCCAGTCGGCGAGGGCGAGTTGCTCGGAGTCGCGGATGCCCATGCGCCGTTGCTCGGGGCTGTCGACGAGGAAGAGCCCGCCGAGCGACCAGTGCGCCTGTCCGCCGAGGTTCGCGTCGCTCTCCTGGTCGACGACGAGCACCCGGCGCCCGGCGCGGGCGAGTTCGTACGTGGCGACGAGGCCGGCGAGGCCGGCCCCCACCACGATGACGTCGGCGTCCTCAGGCACGGTGCGGCTCCTCGGGGTGCGGGGTCTCCTCCGGGGCAGGTGGCTCAAGTGCCCCTGCGTCGCGGGGAGTCGGTCGGCTGTAGGCGTAGAGGACGTGGCGGAAGAGCTCCTCGCGGTGCCTGAGGGCGTCCTCGCTCCCCGGCTCCAGCAGGACCTGTACGGAGGTGCCGTCGTGGACGGCGACGAGCGCGCTGCCGAGCGCCGCCTCGTCGGGGACGTCGCGACCGGCCCGGCGCAGGGCGCCTGTGAGGACCGGGACGAGGGTCTCCCGGATCGCCTGCTCACGGGCGGCGACGATGCGCCGCAGGCCGGGCGTGCGCAGCGCGTGCGCGGTGAACTCGGCGGTGATCCTGTGCCATTCGTCGTCCACGCCGACGGCGGCGAGCGCGGCGCGCAGGGCCTCTTCGGGCGCCGCGGCCGGCACCTGGGCGAGGGCCTCGCGGAGGTCGTGGAGCATCCGTGCGGAGCGCTCCTCCCACATGGCGAGGAAGAGTTCGTCGAGGGAGGAGAAGTTGGAGTAGAAGGCGCCCCGGGTGAACCCGGCGCGTGCGCAGACGCTCTCGACCGTCGTGCGGCCGAAGCCCTCTTCGGCGAAGGCCCGGAGCGCGGCGTCGAGCAGCCTGCGCCGGGTCTGCGCGCGGCGCGCGGTGGTGCGCCTCGCTTTGCCGTCGAGCTGCGTCGTCCCGTCCATCGGCCCCTCCCGATACGCGAACGTATCGGATACGTTTTCGTATCGGCAAGGGGTGTGAACGGGTGGGGGACGCCGGGCGGTTGAGGCGCGTCAGGCTCAGCCGAGGAGCTCCCGTACGACGGGGACGAGCGCGCGGAACGCCTTGCCGCGGTGGCTGAGGGCGTTCTTCTCCTCGGCGCTCAGCTCGGCGCAGGTGCGGGTCTCGCCCTCCGGCTGAAGGATCGGGTCGTAGCCGAACCCGCCCTCGCCCGCCGGCGCGTACCGCAGGGTGCCGGTGAGGCGGCCTTCGACGACGCGCTCCGTGCCGTCGGGGAGCGCCAGTGCCGCCGCGCAGGCGAAGTGGGCGCCGCGGTGCGGCTCGTCGATGTCGGAGAGCTGGGCGAGGAGGAGCTCCAGGTTGGCGCGGTCGACGGCGTCGCCGCCGTGCCGGCCCGACCAGCGCGCGGAGAAGATGCCGGGCGCCCCGCCGAGCACGTCGACGCAGAGCCCCGAGTCGTCGGCGACGGCGGGCAGGCCGGTGGCCTCGGCGAGCGCGTGCGCCTTGAGCAGCGCGTTCTCGGCGAAGGTGACGCCCGTCTCCTTGACGTCGGGGACCTCGGGGTAGGCGTCGGCCCCGACGAGTTCGACGTCGAGCCCGGCGCCCTGGAGGATGGCGCGCAGCTCGACGACCTTGTGTGCGTTGCGGGTGGCGAGGATCAGGGTGTGGCTCATGCGGCGATTATCCCGCCGGGGCCGCCGCGCCTGCCGGGGCCCCGCGAGAAAGCTGGACGGACCGCACGGTTCGACCCGCGCGGCCCGTACCAGGTATGACGTTCGAGAAGTCCGCGAAGTTTCCGGGGCGACGAAAAGGTTGCACCCGGCCGGCGAAAGCCGCGCCGGTTCAGTTGCCGAGCACCTGCCGCTGGACACCGTCGAGTTGGGCGCAGCCGGCCGCGGCGAGGTCGAGCAGACCGTCGAGCTCGTCGCGCGAGAACGGCTGCCCCTCGGCCGTCCCCTGCACCTCGACGAAGCGCCCGTCGCCGGTGCAGACGACGTTCATGTCGGTCTCGGCGCGGACGTCCTCCTCGTACTTCAGGTCGAGGAGCGGGGTGCCGTCGACGATGCCGACACTGACGGCGGAGACCGAACCGGTGAGCGGCTGCGCCTTCGCCTTGACGAGCTTCTTCTCCTGGGCCCAGGCGACGGCGTCCGCCATCGCGACGTAGGCGCCCGTGATGGCGGCGGTACGGGTGCCGCCGTCGGCCTGGAGCACGTCGCAGTCGAGGACGACCGTGTTCTCGCCGAGCGCCTTGAAGTCGATCACGGCGCGCAGCGAGCGGCCGACGAGCCGGGAGATCTCGTGGGTGCGCCCGCCGATGCGGCCGCGGACGGACTCCCGGTCGCCCCTGGTGTTGGTGGCACGGGGCAGCATGGCGTACTCGGCCGTGACCCAGCCCTGGCCGCTGCCCTTGCGCCAGCGGGGCACGCCCTCGGTGAGGCTGGCGGTGCAGAGCACCCTGGTGTCGCCGAAGGAGACCAGGACGGACCCCTCGGCGTGCTTGCTCCAGCCGCGTTCGATGGTGACAGCGCGCAGCTGTTCGGCCGTACGGCCGTCGATGCGATCCATGGCCCCGACCCTATCCGCCGCTCGGGGGTCTCCTCGCCGGGGCGAGGGGCGTACGTGGAGATCAGGCCACCGAACGGAACGGACGCTTCCGCGCCGCCCCAACTCCCCCTGCCCGCAAGCGGATCACCGCATGTCCTCGATCTCGTTGGCGACCGGGTCCGCGTCGGTGCCGATCACCACCTGCACTGCCGTGCCCATCTTCACGACGCCGTGGGCGCCGGCGGCCTTGAGCGCCGCCTCGTCGACGAGGGCCGGGTCGTGCACCTCGGTCCGCAGCCGAGTGATGCATCCCTCGACCTCCTCGATGTTCTCCAGCCCGCCGAGCGCCGCCACGATCTTCTCCGCCTTGTTCGCCATCTGCTCCTCCTGGCCTCGACGCCGCTCGCCGGTTCCGTCGGCCGCCGGGTCGAACGCCGGTGCCGTTCCGGGTGTGTTCACGTTAGCCCACGTTCGGCCCACCTTCGCGGGCGTATGACTGCTTGGTGGCGAATGATGACGGTTACTTGGCGGCTCCCGAGAACGTAGCGGGCGGCCGAACGGGGCGAGGAGGTGACAGGTGAGCGCAGAGAGCGCGGCGTCGCCACGGGGCCGATGGGGAAGCGTGGGCTCGCAGTTCTTCCAGGGGCTCCAGAAGATGGGCCGCAGCCTGCAACTGCCCATCGCGGTGCTCCCGGCCGCCGGCATCCTCAACCGGCTCGGGCAGCCCGACCTCTTCGGCGACGAGGGGATCGGCTGGACCAACGTCGCCAAGGTGTTCCTCGGCGCCGGCAGCGCCCTCCTCGACTCCGCGCTCGGCCTCCCGCTCCTGTTCTGCGTCGGCGTCGCGATCGGGATGGCGAAGAAGTCCGACGGCTCGACGGCGCTCGCCGCCGTCGCCGGGTTCCTCGTCTACTACAACATCCTCCAGCAGTTCCCCGAGTGCCCCGGCGGCATGGACTTCTCCGACGGGGCCTGCGTCGCGGGGGACGGCTCCACCGAGCCGGCGACCTTCCAGAACCCGGGCGTCTTCGGCGGCATCGTCATGGGGCTCCTCACCGCCTGGTTCTGGCAGCGGCTCCACCGCGTCAAGCTCGTCGACTGGCTGGGGTTCTTCAACGGCCGGCGGCTCGTGCCGATCGTGATGGCGTTCGTGGCGCTCGGCTTCGCGGTGCTCTGCCAGTGGGTCTGGCCGCCGATCGGGGACGCGCTCACCGACTTCAGCAAGTGGCTGACGAACATGGGCTCCTGGGGCTCCGGGCTCTTCGGCCTCGCCAACCGGGCGCTGATCCCGGTCGGGCTGCACCAGTTCCTGAACACCTTCATGTGGTTCCAGTTCGGTTCCTACGAGAAACCGGACGGCACCGAGGTCCACGGCGACATCAACAGGTTCCTCGCGGGCGACCCGTCGGCGGGGCAGTTCCTCTCCGGCTTCTTCCCGATCATGATGTTCGCGCTGCCTGCCGCGGCCCTCGCGATCACGCACGCCGCACGGCCCGAGCGCCGCAAGGAGGTCGGAGGGCTGATGCTCTCGGTGGCGCTCACCTCGTTCGTCACGGGCGTCACCGAGCCGCTGGAATTCAGCTTCCTCTTCGTCGCACCGCTGCTCTACGGCATCCACGTGGTGCTCACCGGCGCCTCGATGGCGGTCACCTGGGCGCTCGGCGTCCACGACGGGTTCAGCTTCTCCGCCGGGCTCATCGACTACGTCATCAACTGGAGCCTCGCGACGAAACCCTGGCTCATCGTGCCGATCGGACTCGGCTTCGCGGTGATCTACTACACCGTCTTCCGCTTCGTCATCACCAAGTTCGACCTCAAGACGCCCGGACGCGAGCCGGAGGAGACCGCCCCCGAGGACGAGGGGCAGAAATACAGCAAGTGAGCGCCGGACGGTCAGACCTCGTGCACGGCGCCGACCCGCGCGATCTCCACCGGGCCCCGGAAGACACCCTTCGCGTCCCGCGCGTTGATCTGCGGGTCGGTCCACGGCGGGATGTGGGTGAGCAGCAGGCGCTCGACACCGGCGCGGACCGCGGCCTCGCCCGCCTCGCGGCCGTTGAGGTGGAGCCCCGGGATGTGCTCCTTGCCGTCGGTGAACGACGCCTCGCAGAGGAACAGGTGGCTCCCGCTTGCCAGTTCGTCCAGCGCCTCCGAGGGACCCGTGTCCCCCGAGTAGGTGAGGGTGCGCCCCGTCGCGCGGTGCTCGACCCGGTATGCGTACGCCTCCACCGGGTGGTCGACGAGCGCCGCCGTGACCCGGAAAGGACCGGCGTCGAAGACGTGTCCCGAGGCGACGGTCCGGAAGTCGAAGACCTCGCTCATCGAGGAGTCGGAAGGGGTGTCGCCGTACGCGGTGGTGAGCCGCTGCTCGGTGCCCTGCGGCCCGTAGACCGGCATCGGCGAGCAACGGCCGCCGTCGAGGCGGTAGTAGCGGGCGACGAAGTACGCGCACATGTCGACGCAGTGGTCGCTGTGGAGGTGGCTGAGCGCGATGGCGTCGAGGTCGTACAGGCCCGTGTGGCGCTGGAGTTCGCCGAGGGCGCCGTTGCCCAGGTCGAGGAGGAGCTGAAAGCCGTCGGCCTCCACCAGGTAGCTGGAGCAGGCCGATTCGGTCGACGGGAACGAGCCCGAGCAGCCGAGGACGGTGAGCTTCATCGAGCGGGACCTCCGTGGACGACGGTGCGCGGACTTTCGGCGCGCCCTGCCAGTGCCGTCGCCCACGACGACGCTGACGAGGGGCTTTCGAGCGTAAGCCGCCCGGGTCCTCCGCGCTCCTCCGCAGTGCGGCGGTGTGGGCGGAATCACCAGCGCGAGGTACGGGCGGCGCGGCTCCGATCGCGGTCCGTCCGCGCGAGACTGGGCGCGCACACAACGGACCGGCGGGGCCGGGGAGGTGGCGCGGTGGAGAAGGCATGGTGGGTCGCGCTCGGCGTGGTCGTCGCGCTCGCGCTCGTCACGGCCGTGGTCGACGGGCGGGGGAGGCTCGGTGCGCGCCGCAGGCCGCAGCAGCCGGGTACGCCGGCACCCGGCGAGGTGTGGTGGGCCGTCGACGAGCCCTCGCCCGAGCCGCACACGCCGCCCGGCATGCGCCTCTGCCTCGTCCTCCGCGTGCACGGCGGGCGTGCCCGCGTCGCCCGCGTCACGGCCTCCGAGTCGGCTCCCGGCGCGGACGAACTGCCGCTGCCGCCCGCGTCGGTGAGCGCCAGGGACGCGGACGCGGGGACCCCGCGGGTACGCACCGGAGGGCCCGGCGAGGACGTGGAGCTCACGGACCTCAGGCACCGCGCGGGCCGTGTCGACGCCGCGCTGTGGCGGCGGGTCCGGGACGGGCAGGGCTGACCCGGCGCCCAACGGGCCGGCGTTCCGGCGCACTTCGGCCCCGGTCCGCGCCTGGCGGAACCGGGGCCGGTGCTGCGGCCTGGGCAACGTCCTTGCTCAGGCCCAGAGTTGTCCCTGGAGCAGCTCGACGGCCGCCTCGGTGGACTCGGCCGTGTAGACGCCGGTCGAGAGGTACTTCCACCCGCCGTCGGCGACGACGAAGGCGATGTCGGCGTCCTCGCCCTCGCGGAGCGCCCGCTTGCCGACGCCGATCGCGGCGTGCAGCGCGGCGCCCGTCGAGACGCCGGCGAAGACGCCTTCCTGCGCGAGGAGTTCACGCGTCCGAGTGACGGCGTCCTCGGAGGAGACGCTGAAGCGCGTGGTGAGCACGGACTCGTCGTAGAGCTCGGGGACGAACCCCTCGTCGAGGTTGCGGAGCCCGTAGACGAGGTCGTCGTACCGGGGCTCGGCGGCGACGATCCGGACGTCCGGCTTCTGCTCGCGCAGGTACCGGCCCGCGCCCATGAGCGTGCCCGTGGTGCCGAGTCCCGCGACGAAGTGGGTGATCGAGGGGAGGTCGGCGTAAATCTCCGGGCCCGTGCCCGCGTAGTGCGCCCCGGCGTTGTCCTCGTTGCCGTACTGGTAGAGCATCACCCAGTCCGGGTACTCGGCCGCCAGCTCCTTGGCGACGCGCACGGCGGTGTTGGAGCCGCCGGCCGCCGGTGAGGCGACGATCTCCGCGCCCCACATCGCGAGGAGCTGGCGCCGCTCCTCGCTGGTGTTCTCCGGCATCACGCAGACGATCCGGTAGCCCTTGAGCTTCGCCGCCATCGCCAGCGAGATGCCGGTGTTCCCCGAGGTCGGCTCCAGAATCGTGCAACCGGGCGTGAGCCGGCCCGACTTCTCGGCCTGCTCGACCATGTGGAGCGCCGGGCGGTCCTTCACCGAGCCGGTCGGGTTGCGGTCCTCCAGCTTCGCCCAGATCCGCACCGACTCCGAGGGTGAGAGCCGCGGCAGGTGCACGAGCGGGGTGTTCCCCACCGCGGCCAAGGGGGAGTCGTAGCGCATCAGGCGGACGTCTCGGCTTCCGCACTGCCGCCGGCGACCGCGGGCAGGATGGTGACGTTGTCGCCGTCCTTGAGCTCGGTGGAGATGCCGTCGAGGAAGCGGACGTCCTCGTCGTTGAGGTAGACGTTGACGAAGCGGCGCAGCTCACCGCCGTCGACGAGGCGCTCCTCGATGCCGGTGTGCCGGGTCTCCAGGTCGCGGAAGAGCTCGCCGACGGAGGCGCCGGTGCCCTCGACGGCCTTCTGGCCGTCCGTGTAGGTGCGGAGGATGGTCGGGATGCGGACCTCGATGGCCATGATCGTGCTCCTGTGAATGAGGTGGGGTGCGGGCGGCGCAGGCGCCCGGTGCGGCTCGGCACACGGCGGCAGCCCCTCGCCGGCGGGCTGCCCTTCGCGGCTCAGACGGCGGCGCTGCGCGCGGGACAGACGGCGCTGGCGAGGCGGCACAGATCCACGTGCAGGCGGCCTACGAGCAGGCTGCCCGCGGCGTTCTCGAATGCGCTCACACGGTGGACAACCATGGGGTCATCGTATCGATTCCCGTGCCGGCACCCGAGCTGCGTCCCGATGTGCGGACGCGTATGTGGACACCCGCCCGCCGGCGCACGCGGTCAGGCGTACGCCTCGACGAGCCGCACCTCCTCCTCGGTGACCTCGCCCTCCACGATGCGGAAGGACCGGAAGGAGAACGGGCCCTCGTCGTTGCCGCACTCGGCGGTCGAGACGAGAACGTAGTGGGCGCCCGGCTCGTTGGCGTAGGTGATGTCGGTGCGGGACGGGTACGCCTCGGTGGCCGTGTGCGAGTGGTAGATCACCACCGGCTCCTCGTCCCGGTCGTCCATCTCGCGGTAGAGCTTCAGCAGGTCCTGCGAGTCGAACTCGTAAAAGGTGGGCGAGCGCGCGGCGTTGAACATCGGGATGAACCGCTCGGCGCGTCCTTCGCCGGCCGGCCCGGCGACCACGCCGCATGCCTCGTCCGGGTGGTCTTTGCGGGCGTGCGCGACGATGCGGTCGTGCAACTCCTGGGTGAGGGTCAGCATGCGGCCCAGACTAATCGCCGGCTGTTCGGGCGAGGCGGGCGGTCGCGGACCGCCGCCGCGGGGCTCGGGCGGCGGTCCGCTCGCATCAGCCGACCTGCGTCGCCTCCTCCGCACGTGCTTCGTCGCGCTCTATCTCCTCGTCCGAGTCGCCTGCATCCTTGCGCCGGGCGTAGTCGAGCACCTTCCGCAGCTCCCGCTTGACGATCGGCATCAGCAGGTAGAGGCCGGCGATGTTGAAGAGCGCGGCGCCGAAGAGGACGGCGTCGGAGAGGTCGACGAGGGCGCCGAGGGAGAGGAGCGCGCCCGCGATGGTGACGAGGCTGAAGACCACCTTGTAGACGAGGACCGAGGCGCGGTTCTCGCCGAAGAGGAACGACCAGGTCTTCAGGCCGTAGTAGCTCCAGGTGAGCGCGGTGGAGAAGGCGAAGAGCAGCACCGCGACGGTGAGGACGTAGGGGAACCACGGCAGCGCCGTCTCGAAGGCGTCGGAGGTGACCGAGATCCCGGCGCCCGTGCCGGTGTCGACCTCCTCACCGGCCGCGGCCTTGTCGCGCAGGCTCTCGTAGAGCGGCCCGCCGGCGATGACGATGGTGACGGCGGTCATGGTGCAGACGATGACGGTGTCGACGAAGGGTTCGAGCGAGGCGACGAGCCCTTCGGTCGCGGGGCGCTTCGTCTTCACGGCCGCGTGGGCGATCGACGCCGAGCCGATGCCGGCCTCGTTGGACCAGGCGGCCCGCTGGAAGCCGATGATCAGGGCGCCGATCAGGCCGCCGGCGACGCCCTGCGGGTTGAACGCCTCGGTGACGATGGTGACGAGCGCGGACGGGACGGAGCCGATGTTGAAGCCGATCACGACGAGGCAGCCGGCGATGTAGACGAGGGCCATCGCGGGCACGAGGCGGCTGGTGACACGGCCGATCGCCTTCACGCCGCCGAGCAGCACGAGCCCGATGAGCAGCGCGAGGACGACGCCGAAGGCGAGCGAGCCGCCCGAGGAGGCGAAGATGCTGTCCTCCTTGCCCGTCACCGCTGTGAGCTGCTCGAGGGACTGGTTGACCTGGAAGAGGTTGCCCCCGAAGAAGGCGAAGAAGAGGACCATCACGGCGCTGCAGAAGGCGAGCACCTTGCCGAGCCCGGGCAGTCCGCGCTCGGCGAGGCCGTGGGTGAGATAGCGCATGGGGCCGCCGGAGACGGTCCCGTCCTCGTTGATCTTCCGGTACTTCACGCCGAGCGTGCATTCGACGAACTTGGTGGCCATGCCGAGGAATCCGCAGAGGATCATCCAGAACGTCGCACCGGGGCCGCCGATCGAGACGGCGATGGCGACGCCCGCGATGTTGCCGAGGCCGACCGTCCCGGAGACGGCGGAGGTGAGCGCCTGGAAGTGGCTGAGCTCGCCCGGCGCGTCCGGCTGGTCGTACTTGCCCCGCACCAGCCGCAGCGCCAGCGGCATGCGGCGGACCTGCACGAAGCCGAAGTAGCAGGAGAAGACGAGGCCGGCTATGACGAGCCAGGCCACGATCAGCGGCATGCTCGCGCCGAAGACGTTGACCTCGTAGAAGACGAGGTCGTTCAGCAGGGTCGAGACCGGGTCGACGAGATCGTTGATCGTGCTGTCGACTCGGTCGGTCCAGGATTCAGTCGCCATGCATGTCCTTTGGCCGTGCGGACGGTTTTTCCCGCATCGACCGGACGGGCGCGGCGAACCGTAGGCGAGCGGTCAGCCGTTCCTACCACAGGAGAACTCGCAGATCACGACCTTGACAAAGGGCAGGTAGGACTCAACTTCCGTACTGTGCAAGGAAGTAGAGCCGCCTTCTCCGCTCATGTCCGCGCAATCGGGGCGCCGAGCCGCCTCAGGGCCGGGGCTCGTCGAAGATCTCGGGGGCGCGCGACTTGAGCATCCGGTAGGCGGTGACCAGGAGCGCGGCCCAGATCGGCGCCCCGTAGAGGGAGATGCGCGCGTCCGGGTCGACGGCCATCACGGCGAGCGTCAGCCCGATGAAGCCGAGCGCGAACCAGCTCGTGTACGGCGTGCCGGGCGCGCGGAACGGGGAGCGCGGGAGGAGGCCGCGGTCGGAGAGCCGCCGGTAGCGGAGCTGCGCGAGCAGGATCATGATCCAGGCCCACATGCCGGAGATGGTGGCGAAGGAGACCACGTAGTCGAACGCCTTTGAGGGCCACTGGTAGTTGATCCAGACGCCGACGAGCATCAGCGCGACCGAGACCGTCGTCCCCAGCAGCGGGAGGCCGTTGCCGCTGAGCCTGGTGAGGAAGGCCGGGCCCTGCCCGTTGCGCGCCAGGTCCCGCAGCATCCGGCCGGTGGAGTACATCCCCGAGTTGCAGGAGGAGAGCGCCGCGGTGAGCACGACGAAGTTGACGATCCCCGCGCCCGCGGGGAGCCCGATCCGGGCGAAGGCGGCGACGAACGGGCTCGTGCCGGGCTCGAAGGCGGTCCAGGAGACGACGGAGAGGATCACGGTCAGCGCCCCGACGTAGAAGAGGGCGATCCGCCAGGGGACGGTGTTGATCGCCCGCGGCAGGTCCTTCGCCGGCGTCTTCGACTCACCGGCGGTCACGCCGACGAGCTCGACGGCGACGAAGGAGAACATCACGAGCTGGAGCGTCATCAGGGTGCCGCCCACGCCCTTGGGGAAGAAGCCGTCGTGCGACCAGAGTTGGTCGAAGGAGGCGTTGGAGCCGGCGGCGGAGAACCCGAAGGTGATCACGCCGAGGCCGACGAGGATCATCCCGATGATCGCGGTGACCTTGACCATCGAGAACCAGAACTCCATCTCCCCGAAGATCTTCACGGAGATCAGGTTCGCCGCGTAGAGCAGCAGCGTGAAGGCGAGCGCCGATGTCCACTGCGGCAGCCCCGGCCACCAGTAGTGGACGTAGGTGGCCGCGGCGGTCACTTCCGTCATGCCGGTGACGACCCAGAAGAGCCAGTACGTCCAGCCGGTGGCGAAGCCGAAGAAGGGGCCGAGGAACTCCCGCGCGTACTCGGAGAAGGCACCGGACACCGGGCGATACATGAGGAGTTCGCCGAGCGCCCGCATGATGAAGTAGATCACCACGCCGGCGACCGCGTACGCCAGGATGATGCTCGGCCCGGCCCTGTGGATCGTCTTGCCGGCGCCGAGGAAGAGCCCGGTGCCGATGGCGCCGCCGATCGCGATCATCTGGATCTGCCGGCTGCCGAGCCCCCTGCGGTACCCCTCCTCGCCCGACGCGGTCGGGCTGACGCCCCGCGCGGGGCCCGTCGGCTCCTCCGGCGGCGGTGGTTCTTCGACCTGCTCGGAGGTCATATGTGGCCCCGCCTCTCTCCCTCGGCCGGCGCTCGTCCGGCCGGCTCGCGGTCCGGGGGCGCGGCCCACGGCCGTCGGCCGCCATGCGCCCCCGGGCGTGCGCCTGGCTCGCAGACGCAGCCGTACCACCGCCGGGCGCCGGCGAAGCGGCGACCGGCCGCGGGACCACCGGACGGCGGGTGCGGGGCGCCCGGGGCAGCAGCAGCGGAGCCCCGCAACCGGCGTGCGGTGCGGGGCTCTTGGGGCGGAGCGGGTCAGGGGAGGAGGGTCTCGACGAGCGTCTCCTGGAGGCCGCCCAGCCAGAGGAAGGCCATCACCATCGGCTTGCGCGGATCGGAGTCGGGGAGCTGGTAGAGCTCGCCGCTGTCCTCGTCGTCGGTGATCTCCAGGCGGGCGCCGAGCGCCAGCCGCAGGTCGTTGAGGACGCCGAGCCAGACGCGGGAGTCCTCGGGGCCCAGCGTGAGGACGGCGCCGCCCTCGGCCGGTTGCAGCGTGTCGAGGGAGCGGACGACGGTGAGGCCGGCGTCGCGCTTGCCGGCGCGCAGGTCGGTCTCGGTGTAGCGGCGGAACTCGGCGGAGGCCGAGCGCGCCTCGGCCGCCTCGGCCTGTGCCTCCGGCGTCTCCGCCTCCGGTGTCCCGCCGGGGCCTCCGCCGTACGCGTCGGGGAAGAGGCGGGCGAGCGCCGGGTCGGTGGGGGGCTCGCTCGGGCCCTCGGCGAAGAGGGCGTCGAGCGGGTCGGCCTCCTCGCTGCCGGAGTCCGCGTCGCCGGGGCCGATCAGCTCCAGGAGTTGGACGGTGAGGCTGCGGAGGATGGAGATCTCGACTTCGTCGAGCGCGACGGCGGCGCCGTCCGAGGTGGCCTCGAAGTACCCGGCCATCAGCGGTCCTGCTGGAGCGTGGCCCAGAGGCCGTAGCTGTGCATCGCCTGGACGTCCCGCTCCATCTCCTCGCGGCTGCCGGTGGAGACGATCGCCCGGCCCTTGTGGTGCACGTCCATCATCAGTTTCTTGGCCTTGTCCTTCGAATAGCCGAAGTATGCCTGGAAGACGTAGCTCACGTAACTCATCAGGTTCACCGGGTCGTTGTGGACCACGGTGACCCACGGGACGTTCGCCGCGGGGACCTCGGCATGTTCCTCGCCGGTCTCCGGGTTCTCGGTCTCCATCGGCTTCTCGGTCGGCGCGACACTCACGGGGTCCATGCTGCCATCAGCCGCCGTTTGCGGCACAAAGAGCCGGCTCTTCGTCGCCCCGGAGAGGAGCGGCGGCACCCCGCCTTATATCGTCATGCTGACGAAATGAAGGGTATCCTCGGCGCGCCGGCGGCGGGCACCGCCGTCACGCGCACCGAGGCACACCAACAGCGCCGGCCGCCGTACGAAGGGGCCGGCAGATCCGACGCACGAGGTGAGTCCCGTGGACCGACCAGGCGAGGCAGCGCCCGCGCACCAGGACGCGGCAGCGGGGCTGCCGGTCTCCGTGCCCTCCACCGCGCTCTTCACCGACCAGTACGAACTGACCATGGTGCAGGCGGCGTTGGCGGACGGCACCGCGCACCGGCGCTCGGCCTTCGAGGTCTTCACCCGGCGCCTCCCCGGCGGCCGCAGGTACGGCGTGATGGCGGGGAACGGGCGCGTGATCGACGCCGTCGAGAACTTCCGCTTCGACTCCTCGACGCTCCAGTTCCTCCGCGAGGCCCGCGTCGTCGACGAGCCGACGCTGGAGTGGCTCGCCGACTACCGGTTCGGCGGCGACATCGTCGGTTACCCCGAGGGGGAGGTCTACTTCCCCGGCTCGCCCCTGCTCCGCGTGGAGGGCACCTTCGCGGAGTGCGTGCTGCTGGAGACGGTGCTGCTCTCCATCCTCAACCACGACTCCGCCGTCGCCGCCGCCGCGTCGCGGATGGCGCTGGCGGCGCGCGGCCGGACGATGCTGGAGATGGGCGCGAGACGCACCCACGAGCTCGCCGCCGTCGCCGCCTCGCGCGCCGCGTACATCGGCGGCTTCGACACCACCTCCAACCTCGCGGCGGGACACCGGTACGGCATCCCCACCGTCGGCACCTCGGCGCACTCCTTCACCCTCCTCCACGACACCGAGCGCGGCGCGTTCACCGCACAGGTCGAGTCGCTGGGGCGCGGCACCACCCTCCTCGTCGACACCTACGACGTCGCCGAGGCGGTCGGCACAGCGGTCGAAGTCGCGGGGCCCGAACTCGGCGCCGTCCGGATCGACTCGGGGGACCTGCTCCTCCTCGCGCACCGCGTGCGCCAGCAGTTGGACGAGCTCGGCGCCGAGCACACGAAGATCGTCGTCACCAGCGACCTCGACGAGTACGCCATCGCCTCGCTCGGGGCGGCCCCCGTCGACGCGTACGGGGTCGGCACCCAACTCGTCACGGGGAGCGGGCATCCGACGTGCTCGATGGTGTACAAGCTCGTGGCGCGGGCCGACTCGAACGAACCCGGGGCGCCGCTGCGGCCGGTGGCGAAGCGGTCGATGGGCGGGAAGCAGTCGCTCGGGGGCGCCAAGTGGGCCGCGCGGCGGCCCGACGGGGCAGGCGTGGCCGAGGCGGAGGTCGTCGGAACGGGCCCCGTGCCGGACGAGTTGGAGCCGCACCTGGTGCAGCGGGAGTTCTTCAGGGGTGGCGAGGCGGTGGGCCGCGAGGCGCTCTCGGCGGCGCGGGAGCGGCACCGTGCCGCGGTGGCGGGGCTGCCGATGTCGGCGATGCAGCTCTCCCGCGGGGAGCCGGTGCTGCCGACCGAGCACCTCTGAGCCACCGGCGCCCGACTCCCCTGCGTACGGCGGCAGTCGGAGCCCGGCAGTGGGGGCCCGTTCGTCCGGCCGCACCGGCGGGAGGGGGTGCGCGCTGCGCGTTCCGTACGGGTGTCTTACGCTCGAACCCCGTGGACGCGCCGGACGCGTGCGACCGGCCGCCGCCGTCCCCGGCGACCCGGTCAGGATCAGGCCGGGCGCCACCGCTCCGGCCGAAGGGTGTGGACCATGCACCGGGCACTGATCGTCGTCGACGTGCAGAACGACTTCTGCGAGGGCGGCAGCATGGGCGTCGCGGGCGGGGCCGATGTCGCCGCCGCCATCACGGAGTTGGTGGGCGACGCCTCCGCCGGCTACCGGCACACCGTCGCCACGCGCGACCACCACGTCGACCCCGGCGGCCACTTCTCGGCGCACCCGGACTTCGTCGACTCGTGGCCGGCACACTGCGTCGCGGGCACCGAAGGGGTGGGGTTCCACCCGAACTTCGCCCCCGCGGTCGCCGGCGGGGCGATCGAGGCCGTCTTCGACAAGGGGAAGTACACCGCCGCCTACAGCGGGTTCGAGGGCGCGGACGAGAACGGGCTGCCGCTCGCCGAGTGGCTGCGGCAGCGCGACGTCGCCGAAGTGGACATCGTCGGCATCGCCACCGACCACTGCGTACGGGCCACCGCGCTCGACGCGGAGCGCGAGGGCTTCCGCACGCAGGTCCTCCTCGATCTCACGGCTGGCGTGGCCGCCGAGACGACCGAGCAGGCGCTGGAGGAGCTGCGGAAGGCGGGCGTCGAGCTGCTCGGCGCCCCCGTCGTGCGCAACTGAGGCTGCGCCCGTCAGGCCGTGCCGACGCGGAGGAGCGAGGCGATGGGGTGCCAGGGCTCGGCCTTGTCCTCGGGGACGGCGCGCCAGACGAGGCCCTCGGGGTGGTGGAGCACGGCGGTGACCTCGTCGGCCGTGGGCGGCTCAGCGTTGCCGTTGAGGTAGACGGCGCGCAGGCCGAGGTTGCGGAGGCGTGTGAGGGCGCGTGCGCGGTTCCCCGAGTGGACGAGGACGCGGACGCGGGGCTCGTCGCCGTGGCGGCGAGGGGCGGCCGCACGGACGGTGTGCGGCTCGTCGGCCGCCGCCGACCAGCGGCGCATCCCGGCCTCCTCGACTATCTCCAGTCGCCTTCTCTGCACGGAGCGTGACACCCGCGGGGGCGACTCGCTCCTGGGTGCGGCGCCCGCCGGTCGGGGCCGCGGAAGGGTCAGCGCAACGATCACGCTGCCGTCGGGCAGCCTGACGAATCCGCCTCCTGACATGATCAACATCTCCCCCGTGAGACTCGGCTTCGGTGGACCTAGTAAGGCATCTAAACGCGATTGAGCGCTGACCGCCAGGGGGGTAACGCCCGATCATGTTTTGACCTGCAACGATGCAAATCAATCTGTTGCGCTCGTCACCCGCGCTCGGCATCCTCCTTGATCAACTCGGGGTGTGCGTAGTCGAATAGGCACGCTTTGTCAGGTATCCCCGGATCGTCGGGTTGCCCACCCTTCGCCAGCGAGGGGTCACAATGCGCCGATCTGCCGCGCCATCCGCCGGTACACCCCCGCCCACCCTTTCTGCTCCCACCTGTATACGTTGCGTGACGACGCCGGAGGCGCGCCGGGGAGGCGACCGCCCGTTCTCGGCGCTCAAGCGAGGGGGCCGCTCCCCCGCGGCCGTGTCGCCCGCCCCTTCGGCTTTCCGGCCGACGGAATGCGCTTGAGCCGTGCGCATGCCAACTACGCGCGTTGCAGCCGCAGTTGGCGGCGTGACCGCGGAACCACACCGCGTCGCAGCGCCCTTCGGTGCGACACCGAGCCCCAGGCTCCACGTCGTACCGCACCGATGACGACCGACGCCCCGTCAGATTACAGTTGCGAACACCATGCGCCGCCGCGGAGGCGGATGCCCGGAGCGGCGGCAGAGGTTGGAGGAAAGCCGGCCCCAAGTCCGGTGCCGACGACGAGAGATGGACCCCTCACCGGGCCGGTGGCGGGGAGGCCGGTCAGGCCGTACGTAGGCAGCGGACGCCCCTACGCCGGAGTGCGTATCCGCGTCCGCACGCGGGTCGCCGGCGTCCCCGTCCAATGCCGCCCGGGCGCGTGGGGAAACACCGGACCGCGCGCGGGGCGGACGTGCAACGGCACGCCGTGCCAAGGGACTTGGGGGGTCGGTGGCACCGTGCGCCGGTGCGCCCCCCGTGCAACAGGCGCGTGCCACAGGTCACGCTTACCGCGGTATCGGCCCGGGCATCTCGGCCCTAGAGTCGTTCGCAGGCGCTCCGCTCCACCCGGGGGCCTGCATCCGCCGGCGGGAGCCCGTGCCGCCGACGGCCGGTGTTCCAGCCGGTAGTTCGTCCGCAGGCCCGCACCGTCCGCCGGAGCAGCCCGACCGGCTGCCAACCCCGAGACCGACACCCGAGGAGCGGAATCCGCCATGCCGCGTCCGATCCCCGCACAGCTCGCCTACGGTTCCGCCACAGTCGTCTGCACCACGCTCGCCATGCTGTGGCTGACACAGACCCGCTCGGGCACAGGGACCGCGGTGATCGCCGTCGTGGGCCTCCTGTTGGGCCTCGCAGTCGCCGTCGCCCTCCCCTACGTGCGTGCGGCACTCGCCTCCCGCGCCGCCGCGCGCACCGCACCCACCAGCGGTGCAGATATCGCACAGAGCGGTACGGGCCGCGAGCCGGCCCGTACCGCGGCGTTCTCCGACGGCTCGGACGCCGCCGACGCGCCGCCCGTCGAGAAGCCGGCCGAGCCCGTACGCGGCCACCTCACGCACACCCACCGGGCCCCGCGCCCCGAGTACTCACTGCGGCGCTGAACGCCCCCCCGTCGTAAGGCACTTGAAAACCACAGTTCCGGCTGGCAGCGGAGTTGCCAGCCGGAACTGGACGTTTTGGAAGGCAAGTTGGACGGCGGGGCTGTGAAAACCGCTCACGCTGGCGGCAGTTCGCGGTGAGGCGTCCCGAACGGTCTCAGTACGACGCCGCCGAGCGCCTCGGCGATGTCCGAGGCGAACCGCGCCCGATGCACGCGGACCTTCCAGTTGCCGGCCACGACGAGGGTGTGGAAGTAGGGACGGGCGCGGCTGTTGGCCACCATGGTGCCCAGGTCCCGGTCGCGGTCGAAGCCGCGGCGCGCGGCGACGTAGATGTCGAGCCCGACCTCCCGGCCGTCGACGGTCGCCTCGCACGCCACCAGCTGACCGAGGCGCTGCCCACGCGAGTCGCGCGGAAGCTCCTTGCACGGGATGCCGCGCGCGTCGAGCCGCGCGACGACGGCGGGCGCCGAGTCGTAGGACGGAGCCCGCGGCACGCCCTCGGGAAGCGGCACGGGCGGGCGCGGGCCCTCGCGGTGGAAGAGCGCGTAGCCGACCGGCGCGAGGACCACGAGGACCAGCCCCACGACGAGAGCGAGTCGGCGCACGTGTCAGTCACCTTCCGGCGGGGTCGGCGGCGGGTTGGCGCTGGGGGACGGCGTCGGCTCGGGCTCCCACCTGTCGGTGCCGGTGTCCGTGCCGGTGCCCATGCTGATGCCGTCTCCGTAGATCGGTTCGAGGTAGACGTACTGCCCGTCGGGCGTCTGGCTCTCCAACTGCTCCATGGCCTCCAGCCGTTCGGCCTCCGTGAGGTGCTCCCACGCCATGGCGTCGTCGAGCCGCGGTGAGATGCGGTCCCAGTTCTCGCCGCGGGTTCTGATGTCCCCGCCGCGCGGCTCCGATTCGTCGCCGTACTGCTCGTTCAGCTCGCGGACGTCCGGGGTGTCGGCCGCGTAGAGGAGGAAGAGGTCCTTGTCCGTCCTGGCACCGTACTCGCTCTGCTCCCGCAGATCGCTGTAGTGGTACGCGCTGAGCCGGATCGCCTCGTTCGGGTTCTCTTCGATGTACTTGGCGAGTTGGGAGTCGTCCATCTCGCTGAGCCTGTTGTTCTCGGTGTCGAGGAAGGCGTCGGGGTGGTTCTCCATCACGGTGCGGGCCGTGTCCGGCTTGATGTGCGTGATGCCGAGCGACTTGTCCGGCTTGATCGTCTGCGAGAGCAGCCAGTTGAACGGCCGGCCGAAGAAGGAGGCGGGGCCGTTCGGCGACCCGTCGATGTGCTGGTACCACTGCTGCTCCTGCCAGAGCGTGGCGAGCAGCAGCTTCTTCGAGACCCCCGTCTCCCTGGCTGCCTGCTCGACCGCGGCGAGTTGCGACGACGAGACGTTGATCGAGTGGTCGCCCCCGCCCGCGTTCTGGAGCCGCAGCGCGACGGCGAGCGGGCTGTCCTGGCGGAGGGCTTCCCTCGCCAGCGCCGGGTCCGTGATATCGGTCATCGCGCCGAGGAGGCGCAGGGCAGCGGTGGCCGTCCGGTCCGCCTCCGTGGCCTTGGTGAGCGCGTCGCCGATCGCCTCGGCGGCGTGGTCGAGCGGGCCGAAGTGGCTGTCGTCGCCCGGCGCCGTCATGATCGGGGTGGCCAGTTGGACGCGGCCGCTGTCGTCGACGACGAGGTCGTGCGAGTCGGCGTAGGAGAGGCCCCCGACGAGGTCGGCCTTGGCCGTCTCGACCGCGTCGGCGAGGTCATCGTAGGTGCGGACGAGTTTCTTGAGGACCAGTTTGGCGGCCTCGAAGTCTTCTGCGTGCTGGACGAACCTCCTGCGTGCCGCCTCGCCCGTGTCCCCGGCCCAGCACTGCAGGAGCGTCGCGGCGACCTCCTCCTCCGCCAGCGCCGACATGCTGCCGCAGCGCCTCGCCGCCGCGAGGGCGTCCTCCGCGGCGTCCCGCCACTTCTGCGGCTCCGCCTCCTTCAACTCCGGCACCGAGACCATCAGGCGTTCTCCAACCACTCGGCGCCGCTGCGGAGTTGGTCGGCGACCGAGCGGTCCCCGCCGATCTGCTCGTCCATCGCGCCGTTGAGTCCGTCGGCAGCGTCCGCGACGAGGCTGCTGAGGCCGCGGAGGCGGCCCTGCCAGGCGTCGACGCAGTCGTTGCTCACCGGACCGCACTCCCAGCCGGGGTGCGCCCGGCCCGCCGCCTCGGCGTCGGCGAGCTTGTTGCTGTCGCCGCTCTCACTGTTCTCGGTGTGGGTGCGGTTCGCGATGCGCCGGACGGGGGCGGCGTCCAACCCGAGGTTCTGGGCACCGGGCATCCGCCCTGGTGCCGGGCTGGTGCCGACCCCCGCCAGCCTGGTCCCCGTCTGCAACCGTTCCTGCGCCGCGGCCTTGAGATCGGCCCATTCCTCTTCGAACGACACGATGCTGTCCCCCTCAACACCAATTGCCATTTGTGGAGTGAAACGCCGTTTCGGGGGTGGCGGTTCCCTTGTGCGCCGCCCAACTTCCGTTGTGCTACGGGTAGTTCACTCCACGACCGCGGTGACCTCGACCTCGACGAGATGGTCGGGGACGTCCAGCGCGACGACGCCGATCAGCGTGGCGGGCGGCACAGGG
Organism: Streptomyces sulphureus DSM 40104; assembly: GCF_000381025.1. Lineage (GTDB taxonomy): Bacteria > Actinomycetota > Actinomycetes > Streptomycetales > Streptomycetaceae > Streptomyces > Streptomyces sulphureus. The sequence continues at coordinate 141,464 of NZ_KB905824.1, read as the reverse complement.
CGGGTCCCCAGCCTGGCGGCGGCGCGTGCGACGCCCTCCTCGAAGCGGGGCATCCGGTCGGAAGTCCAGCCCCCGGCCACGTAGACCCGCAGCCTGACGACGTCGTCGAACGTGGCGCCGGCCGCCGCAAGGGCCGTACCGGCGTTGACGTAGCACTGCTCGACCTGAGAGGCGAGGTCGCCTCCGCCGATCGTGTTGCCCTCCTCGTCCCAAGAGACCTGCCCCGCAACGGAGATGAGCTTGGAGCCGGTGGCGACGGACACCTGTCGGTAGAGGTCGATCCGCGGCAGACCTGCGGGCTGGAGATAAGTGACGGCCATGCGTTGCCTCCTTGCACGGGCCCGCGTACGGGCCGCTCTCTTGTGGTTACCGGGGAACCGTAGGAGAGTCGTCGCTGACGTGGAAGAACGCACTTTTGAGTGAGTGGGGAACCTCTTGGTGACCAAACAGTTCAGCGGCTCGCCCGACGAGGCGGACCTGCGGCGCGCGGACACGCTCGCCCGCGAGATCTTCTCGGACGTCGCCAATAAGTGGGCGCTGCTGATCATCGAGGCGCTCGGTGAACACACGCTGCGCTTCAGCGAGTTGCGGAGGAAGGTCGAGGGCGTCAGCCACAAGATGCTCACCCAGAACCTGCGCATGCTGGAGCGAAACGGCCTCGTCGAGCGGACGGTGCACCCCGTCGTGCCGCCGCGGGTCGAGTACACCCTCACCGAACCGGGCCGCGCCCTGCTGGCGACCGTCGACGGCATCTGCGCCTGGACCCATCGGTACCTGGGCGACATCGAAAGCTCCCGCCGCCGCTTCGGCGCCTGACCCGACGACCGGTTCCCTCGCACGAACGCCGTGCGAGCTCGCGCGACGGCCTCCCCGCCGGACGACGCGCCCGTACTCCCCCTGCTCCGCCGGCAGTTCGGCCTGGCCCGGCACGGGGAGCCCCGCCGTCGAGTGGCTGACCGGCCTGCGCGCCGACTGGCTGGCGGCGCTGGAGGGCCTCTCCGCCGGGGAGTTGGCCGCCGTCGCACCGTCCCCCTGGCAGCACGGCCCCGGGCACACCGTCGCGCACATGGTCGCCCGGTGAACGCCGAGCCGAGGAGGCACGGCCGACCCCGGCTCCAGCGCGCCGACGGTACGGAGGCGCGCGGCACGGCGACGCAGCCGCCGAGCGCAACCGCCCGATCGGGAAGCGCGCTACCCGGCCTGCGGGTGGACCCGCTCGACCTCATCGCGCCCGGTGTACATCTCCCAGTACTGCTCGGCGAGTTCGTCCGGGTCGACGACCGGGAACTCCGCGAGCGACTCCAGCTCCTCCGCGGCGACCGTCTCGCTCGCCTCGCTGCGGGCGATCATCGCGCCCACGGAGAGGGTCCCGGCGTAGATGCCGGCGTCGGCCAACTCGCCGTTGAGGGAGTGGAGATAGTTGCGCGCCGCGGCCGCGACAGGGCCCAGGCCGCTGAGCCCGGGCCGTGGGTGGATCGCCGTGACACCTGTGGTCATGAGGAAGGCGCCGTCGCCCCGCTCCGTCCACTCCGGCAGCACGGCACGGACAACCTCGACAGGCGTGAGCAGGAAGAGCGGGAGGCTCTTCTCCAGTACGGCGGCGTCGACCCGGGCGGCCGGGGTGAAGGAGTGCTCGCCGCCGAGCGGTCCGTACTCGACCACGTCGATGCGACCGAAGCGGTCGCGGATGCGCGCGACCAGCTCCGGCACCTCGGCGGTCCTGGACAGGTCGGCGGTGAAGCCGGCCGCCTCCACGCCGTCTCCCCCGAGCTCCTCGACGAGGGCGTCCAAGCGCTCCTTGCGCCGCGCCACCAGGGCGACGCGGAAACCCTCGCGGCCGAAGCGGCGGGCGACGGAGGCACCGAGGCCGGTACCGGCGCCGAAGACGGCGATCACTTGGGACATGGGTGCTCCTTGCTTCCAGTATCTTTACCCTAGGGTCAACTTACGACGACGGTAGCACCAAAGTCGACCCCGGAGTCAACTTCCGTCGGCGCGACCGTGCGACGATGGGGACGCCCAGCCACGACCAGGAGGAACGAGCGGATGCGGGCCGATGCGCGACGGAACGCGGAGAAGCTGCGGGCGGCCGCCGCCGAGCTCTTCCAGGAGCGCGGCCTCGACGTCCCGCTGAAGGAGATCGCCCGGCGGGCCGGCGTGAGCCACGGCACGCTCTACAACCTCTTCGGCAGCCGCGAGGCCCTCATCGACGAGGTGGTGACCGATCTGGCGGCGGACCGCCTCGACGAGGTCGCCAGGGAAGCCCTCTCCTTGGACGACGCCTGGGAGGCGTTCGCCTACTACGTCGAGAAGCTCTGCGAACTCCAGGCCACCGACCCGGCCGTCGCCGACGTGGTCAGCGGCCGCTATCCGGGCGCCGAGCGCCTCATGAGCGTCTGCGGCCAGTCCATGGACGCGGCCGAGCGGCTCGTCGAGCAGGCCAGGGCGGCCGGCGTCCTGCGCCCCGACTTCACCAGCGCCGACCTCGTCCTCACCTTCGGCGCCCACGCCCTCCTCGCCCGCGCCCTCGCCGACACCGCCCCGGACGCCTGGCGCCGCGGGGTCGCCTTCCTCCTCGACGGGCTCCGCGCCGAGTCCGCGCAACAGCCGCTGCCCGCCGACGCGTTGACCCAGCAGCAGGTACAGGACGTCATGGGGAGCCTCGCCGGAAAAGGGTAGGGCGCAGCCGCACGCCAGACATGTCCGGCCGGTCGTGCCGTGCGGCTCGGCTCGGGGACCCAGGGGGTCCGAGTCGTCTCAGCTTCCGGCGGATTCGGCCGGTGTGCCGGGGCTGATGTCGTACGCCTTCTGCACCAGGTCGGGGCGGCGTCCGTCGTTGAGTCGCCGATCCCACAGGGCGTCTACCTGCTCACGGGCCTGCGGTTCCATCTCGGTGGGGAGCAGGTGCCGGTAGCGGTGGTCTTCGCCCAGCAGCACCTCGACGGTCCGCCTGTAGACCGGTTCGGGGTCGAACTGCTCGTGCGGGAAGGCGAGTTGGCCATAGTCGTAGAGGCGGTCGGCCGGGTTGTCGCGCCATTCCTTCCACGTCTCGAACATGGTGTCGTTGAACCCGGTGAGGAAGGGGCCCGGGTTGATCGTCGCCACCGTGACACCGAACTCCGCCAGCTCTTGGTCCAGCGCGTCCGCGAACGCCTCCACCGCATGCTTGGAGCCCGCGTAGGCGCCGGTGAACGGGTCGACGGTGAGGCCGGCGACCGAGGACATGAAGACGATGCGGCCGCTGCGACGGGCCGCCATCTGCCGAGCGATCCCCTGCGTGAGCAGAACCGGCCCGAAGACGTTCACCTCGAACTGCCGCCGCAACCGCTCCTCGGGGATGTCCGCGGTGGCACCGCCCTCGGAGACCCCGGCGTTGTTCAGCAGGACCTCCACGTGCCAACTCGGGGCGCGCTCGCGGTCGCCCGGGTCGGTCACGTCCAACTTCTCGACGCGCAGCGCGACGCCCCGCTCCCGGGCCTCGGCGCGGACCGTACTGACCTGGGCGATGATCTCCACGCCCGCGATCACCTCGTGTCCGGCCGCGGCGAGCCGCAGCGCGACCTCCTTGCCGAATCCGCTGCCCGCACCGGTGATGAGAATCGGTCCCGCCATGTCCTCGCACCCTTCGCTGCTGGTGTCCGGTTCTTTCTGCCCGCGGGCGTCCTCGGCCCGGTGCCGATGCGGCTACCAGGACGCGGCGCCGTCCTGCTGACGCGAGCCACTCGCCCCGCCGTCGGCCATGAGCGGCACGCCGCCCGCGAAGACCGGCGGCCGGGTTTCCGAGCATGCCCACGGCGGCGCTGGTGCGGGCGGCCCCGTCGGGCGTCGGCGAGACCTGTTCGTCCGAGCAGTGCGCATGGGGAGCACGCTATGTCCCGGACAGCCAGGCGGCCTCTCGACAAGGGCGTCCGGCGGACACCACCGTCGGACGACGGCCGGCTCCCGGAAGAAGCATGCCGCCCCCGTCGAGCCCGCAGCGCAGGACACCGAGGACGGACGGAGCACCGAGACCCCGGCCGCCACCGACCGCCTCCGGCAGACCTGCCTGCGGGCGTCGGTCCGCTCCGGAAACCCTGACGGCCGCAGTAGTGCTGGCTGTACCCGGTTTCCGCAGGCTGGCGCCATCGAAAGGGCGCTCGGTCCAGGACATGCTCAACGGGTCGCGAAAACAGCCCCGCCGGAAGGAAACACCGTGCCTTCTCTTCAGACCTCCGCCGAGAACGAGCCGAAGAAGCGGCGCGGCCGCGTGTTGTCGGTGGTCGCCGCGCTGGCGGTCCTGGGTGGCGGCCTCGCCGTGGGCGGCTCCATGGCCTACGGCTCCTCGGACGGCGCCGGTGACAGCGACGCGGTGAGCAAGGGCGCGGAGGCCCTGGTGCAGAAGGACGGTTTCCCCGCCGTCCTGGCCGCCGTCGAGGACCGGAACGGAGACGTCCGCGACTACACGGCCGGCACCGGTGACGTGGAGACCGGCGCGGACGTGCCGGAGAACGGCCAGGTCCGGGCCGGCAGCAACACCAAGTCGTTCACAGCGGCCGTCGTGCTCCAGTTGGTCGGGGACGGCAAGGTGAAGCTGGACGAACCGGTAGAGACGTACCTGCCGGGCCTGATCCGCGGCGAGGGCATCGACTGGAAGCGGATCACCGTGCGGAACCTGCTCCAGCACACCAGTGGACTGCCCGAGTACACCCAGGCGTTGGGCACCGATCCGTTCAAGATCCGCGACAGGTACTACAACCCGCGTGAGACGCTCGACCTCGCCCTGAGCGAGAAGGCGGCGTTCGAGCCCGGCGCCAAGTGGCAGTACAGCAACACCAATTACGTCGTGGCGGGCCTGCTCGTCGAAAAGGTCACGAGGCGGCCCTTCGGCGAGGTGCTCACGAACCGCGTCATCCGCCCGCTCGGCCTCAAGGACACCTACTGGCCGAACGTGGGTGAGCGCGGCATCCGGGACACCCACCCCAAGGGCTACGGCTCCACGGCTCCCGGCGGCCAGTTGAAGGACATCTCCCGCCTCGACCCGTCCCAGGCATGGGCCGCGGGGCAGCTCGTCACCACCCCGCGGGACCTCAACCGCTTCTTCTCCGCGCTGCTGGGCGGCGAGGTGCTGAACGCCGCCGAGCTGAAGGAGATGAAGACCACGGTGGCGGCCGACGAGGGCTCCCCCACCCCGAACACCGAATACGGCCTCGGCCTCTTCCGCACGCCCCTGTCCTGCGGCGAAGACCTGTGGGGCCACGGCGGCTCCATCCACGGCTACGAGACCTTCAGCGGCGTCACGGACGACGGCCGCGCGGCCACGGTGGCCACCACGGCACTGTCGAGCGCGGTGGCCGCCGAGCCCGAGGAGATGGCCAAGGCCCACAAGCACATTCAGGACCTGACGGAGACGGCCGTCTGCAAGTAGCCGCTCCCGCCGCGGTGTTGCCGGACGACGGCGACCGCACGACGAATGCCCCGCTCCGGTGTCGCACCGGGGCGGGGCACTTCGCTCGTGGCTCAGGGCTGCGTGCCGGACTCGCTCGCGGCGGCGACGAACGCCGACCAGGCGGCCGAGGGAAAGACCAGAGCCGCACGAGCGGTGTCCTTCGAGTCCCGCACCGGGACCAGCGATGGCACGCCGTCGGCGACCTCGATGCAGGCGCCATTGCCCTGGCTGTAGCTGGACTTGCGCCAGGTGGCGCGGGCGAGGTTCACGTCCGTGCCCTTGTCGATCGTCATAGGCCACTCACCACATTCCGGGTCGGCGCCAGCGTCTCGGGGCGCTGGCGGCAGCTCTCGGGTTGTCGAACGCCGACTCTTAGCGTGGCACACGATCGGGATACCGGTCGCTGTTCTCGACGTGGTTCGACCGACGCTCTCCGTCGCGCAACTGAGTACCGAGAGAGGGCACTTGACGCAGACGCCCACCTTGCCATATCACCTGGTGAATAGCCGCATGACAAGAGCCCCGCTCTAGCATCGCGCTGGAGCGGGGGCACTTTCTTCGTGATTCAGAATTGCGCGATCAGCTCGCTCTTGGAGGCAGCGAGGAACGCTGACCAAGAAGCCGAAGAAAAGACCAAGGCTGCACGCGAGGTGTCCTTCGAGTCCCGCACCGGGATGATCGACGGCACACCAGTAGCGATCTCCACGCAGTTCCCATTGGCCTGGCTGTAGCTGGACTTGCGCCAGATGGCACGGGCAAGTTTCCCGTCCGTGCCCTTGTCGATCGTCATAGGTCATTCACCATGTTCCGGATCAGCGCCAGCGTCTCCGGGACACTGGCGGCAGCAGCTCTCAGGTTGTCGAACACCAGCTCATAGCGTGACACATCATGGGGGTACTGGTCACTGTTGGCCTCGACGTAGACCACGTCAGGATCTTCCTGATCGGGAAAGCGTAGGACAACGAAGGGCCCTTCAAGTGTCCCAGGATGGGCTCCAGACGAGAAGGGAATCACCTGTAGCAGGACATTCGGAAGTTCTGCAACTTCCAGCAGGTGGTTGAGCTGCTCCCGCATCACGTCGCGGTCGCCGACGAGGCGACGTAGCGCCGATTCGTCGAGGACAGCCCGCACTTCAAGCGGCTCGGACCCCTCCGTGAGGAGCTTCTGCCGCTGAAGTCGCACATCAACGCGCTGTTCGAGGGTCTCCTCGGAGAGGCCAAGGTTCGTGGCCCGGTTGATCTCCTCGGCGTAACGGCGAGTTTGAAGCTGCCCAGGGACCACAGCCTCATAGGTGAGAAGCTGCGACGCTTCGGCTTCCAGACCGATGAAGGTCGAGTACGGAATATCGCTGTAGAGCTGCCACCAGCCCTTCTTACGGGCTTCCTTGGTCAGGACCGTGAGCCTCTTCCGCTCCTCGCTCCCCTCCTCGACGCCGTACAGGTCGAGCATGCGGCTGACGTCCGCCGGTATGGGTGCCGTGCGACCGCCCTCGATGCGGCTCAACTTGGAGGTGGACCACTTGAGTTGGGCCGCGGCTTCGTTGCCGTTCTTGAAGCCGGCGGCGTCGCGGAGGCGCCGGAGCTCTTGGCCCAGCCTCCGGCGTCGCACTACAGGGCTCGATGTCGTCACATGCGCAAGTCTGACGGGTCCAGCATCGGCATCGCAACTCCACGAGCAATTGCACTCGTTAGTGGCATTGCGATCCACCGCGGAAGCGTTGCAGACTGCTGCCACTTCCCAACTTGTTGCAACTCCGCGCTCATGAAGGGCTCTTGAGTGCGCATCAGCACGTGTTGCAGCGATCCGCCCCGTTCGAGCCGGAGGTGTGCGCCATGCCTGTACAACCGGAGGAAGAACCGAGCCCGACATCCACCTGCCAACGCCCCCGCATCAAGCGGCGGTACCGCTTCCGCGAGTACACCGTCACGCCGGACACCGCACTGGAAGCGGAGCCCCACGTCTACGCGATGCAGTGCGGAGTGTGCTCCGAGAGCGGCCCGACGAGCACCGACGCCGAGAAGGCGCACGGCTGGGTGGCTGCTCATCTCCGCTCGCAGCCCGGGCACTTGACGTACAGCGAGCACATCACCCGCCCGTACCGCGCGATCCCCGGAGGCTGGCTGTGACCCGCCCCGCGCACGCCGCCCGGCGCCGACTCGGAGCCTGGGCAGGCCCCCTCCTCCTCTTCTCGATCACCGCGGGCATCGGCTTCGTGCTGTGCGCCGCCTGGCTCACCCGTCCGGGAGCGTGACGTGCCCGAAGAACGACAGCCGCAACCGAAACCGCGGCCGCAGGAGCAGCCCTGCCGACACCGCACCCTCACCCCCGACGGCAAACGCTGCGCCGACTGCCACGCCAAGATCTACCTCTAGGAACCCACCATGATCCGCACCGGCTGGTACGAACTCCCCGGCGGCCTCGGCCCGTTCGACCTCAAACGCGGCGACCGCGTCCTCCACGGCGAGCGGTGGGCCACCATCGTCGACCTCTACTCCCCCGGCAGCTCAGGCCGAGGCCGCGTCCTCCACCTCGACAACGGACGCTTCCAACTCCTCCGCCCACCCGAGCGCATCCGCGTCCACCGCCGCACACCCCGCGGCTGAGACCCCGCTCGGGCCCGGTGCCCCTTCCCGGGCCCGAGCGGACACACCCCCACGGGGGTTGCGCGTGCCTACCCAGGCCGCGTTCGAGCCCGCGCACTTCGCCGTGCTCCAACCCCCTCGCGCACGCACACCAGTCCAACACCCCCACGGAAGCGCAGCTCCCGGGTCACCGATCCCAGTGCGGGCGCCATCCGCCGCTCAAGAAAAGCCAATCCCCGCCGAAACCCAAAGGGGGGCCTGCCGAGACCGGACCTCGCTCCCCGACGGCAAGCGCTGTACGTCAAGACCTACCTCTAGGAAACCCACCATGACCCGCACCGGCTGGTACGAACTCCCCCACGAGAACGGCCCGTTCGACCTCCGCCGCGGTGACCGCGTCCTGCACGGCGGACGCTGGGCCACCATCGTCGAGCTCTACACACCCGGCACCACCGGACACGGGCGAGTCCTCCACCTCGACGACGGCCGCCTCCAGCTCCTCCGCCCCACCGAACGCGTCCGCACCTACCGCCACAGCGGCACCGGCTGAGCCCGCCCGCCGCACCGTCCGCACGGGCAGCGGCGGCGCGGCGGCCTCCGTACGGCCAAACCCCGCCACCGCACCGCACGTTGCCCTCCCGCGGCTCGCTCGTTGTGCCGGGGAAGTCAAGGTCGGCAGGTGCGGAAGAGGGACGGAATGCGGCAGTTCGCGTTGGACAGGCTCGACGTCGAGCCGGGGCGGGTGATCCGCTGGCGGCTGGCGTCGACAGCGGCCGAGCGAGCCTGCGAGGGCGATGCGGAGCGCAGACAGGCGTCGTTCAACCAGGTCAAGCACTTCTCGACGATCGAGGAATCGCGCCGCGCAGGGGAGCCGTTCGCGAGTTGGCTCGCCTTGACGTTCGAAATCGAGGGCCAACTCGACCGCGCCGCACTGGAGTCGGCGTTCCTCTCGCTGGCTCGGCGGCACGAGGTGCTGCGGTGCGAGTTCCAGCGTCTCGCGGGCGACCTCTCCGCGGCGACGTACCCGGCGGACGAGGTACGCCTGGAGGCGGAGGACGTCGGCGACTTCGGCTCGGCGGAGGAGCTGCGCGCCTTCCTCTCCGCAAGCTTCCGGCAGGAGACGGACGCCCTCGTCTGGCCCCTGTACACGATGGGCGCCGTGGTGCGCGAGGACGGGCCGACGACGGTCTACCTCGCCTTCGACCACATCGTCGCCGACGGCATCTCGATGCTCAACGTCGTCCACGAGATCCAGGTCGCCTACGCCGCCCTGCGCCGCGGCGAGGAGCCGCACCTCCCCGAGGTCGGCAGCTACGCGGAGTTCGCGCACGAACAGCGGCGCAGGTTCGCCTCGTTGCACGTCGACGACCCGTGCCTCGACGGATGGCGGTCCTTCGCCGAGCGCGGGGGCGGCTTCTTCCCCCGCTTCCCCCTCGACCTCGGCGTCGACCCGGACTCGATGTACCCGCCCGTCCACGAGTCGGCGCTGCTCCTCGGCGCGCGCGATGCCGAAGCGCTCGACCTGCGCTGCCGCGAGGCGGGCGGCCGGATGTTCATGGGGCTGCTCGCGGGGGTCGCGGTCTCCCTGCGGGACCTCGGAGGGCCGGAGACCTACCGCGCGCTGATGCCGGTGAGCGAGCGGGGCGGGGGCGCCCTCCGCAACTCGCTGGGGTGGTACGTGAACACGCTCCCCATCGAGTTCGCCGTAACGGGTTTCCCCTCCTTCCCGCACGGGCCCGACCTCTCCGACCTCGCACGGCTCCTCGGCGACGTCAGGGAGTCGTTCACGGCGACGATGGAGAACCTGCAAGTGCCGTTCGTACGGGCGTGGGAGCTGCTGGCGCCGCAGCATTTCATCGCCCGCTCCTGGCCGTTCCCCGTCAACTTCTTCAGCTACATCGACACCCGGAAGGGCCCCGGCAGCGAGCATCACCCGCGCTGGAAGCCCGTCCTGCACGTGTGGTCGTCGGCGACCAACGGCACCAACTCCTGGTTCGTACGCGACGCCGAGGGCCTGCACATCGACTCCATCTACGCGCACACCCCGCAGGCTCGCGCCACGATGGCGAGCCTCCAGCACGTCCTCGGCGAGACGCTGCTGGCGATGGCCGCCGCCGACGTGCCCGTCCGGGTGTGAACCGCCCGCCCTCCCCCGGCGGCCGGTCAGTCCGTCTCCACCACCACGGTCCGCGCGCCCTTGTCGTGGAGGCACTGGCGGTACGGCCTGTCCCAGGTGCAGAAGAGGACGTTGACGAGCCAGAAGAGGAAGCCGAGGCAGGGAACGACAACCGGCAGCGAGTAGATGCCGGCCCGGAACCAGGACGGAGTGCCGTGCGGCACCGCGCCGTTGGAGAGCATGGCGACGCGGATGCGCATCAGCTTCTTCCCCACCGTCTGCCCGCTGTGGCTGAGCATCAGCCCTTCGTAGGCGAGGTAGACGAGCAGGTAGACGCCCTGCTGCCAGTAGCCCTGGCCGTCCTGCGCCGTCGAGACGCCGTTGCCGCCCCGGTCGAACCCGACCGCGAGGCTCATCACGATCCCCACCGGGATGCCCACGACCAAAGCGTCGACGATCCGCGCCAGCAGGCGCTTGCCGCGGTTGGCGAGCGGCGGCATGCCCGCGAGCGGGTCCTGTTGCGCCGCGTACGGGCCGCCGGGGTAGGGCCCTTGGCCGTAGCCGCCGCCGGGACCGTACTGCGGTGGCCCTCCCCCGCCCTGGCCGGGCGGAGGCGGCGGATTGCCGTACGGGGAGCCGCCCCCGGGTGGCGGGGGGCCGCCGCCCGGGGGATCGGGAGGGCGGTACGGGTCGTCCGGGCGGTTCTGCTCGCTCATGCCCCGAGTGGAACGCCGCGGCGGGCACGGCGCATCCGGCGTGGGGCCGTCGGAGGGAGCGCCGGCGTCACGGTCTGCCGACGAAGGTGCGGGCGAGCTTGTCGTGCCAGCACTGGCGCCACGGCCGGTCGAAGAGGCACCACGCCACGTTGACGATGCCGACGACGAGCACGCCCAACACCCCGTAGACCAGCCAGCGCACGAGCGCGGCGCCGAAACGCGGCGGGTCCTGCCGCTCCACGTCGAGGACCCGCACGCCGAAGAGCTTCTTCCCCGGCGTGCGTCCCCAGCGGACCGTCGGCAGGACCTCCCAGAGGAGCCCCAGCACGAGCAGCGCGGCGAGGACGATTGCGAGGTAGACGCCCGTCGTCGCGTCGAGGAGCCAGACCTGCTTGGTGACGCCCTCCCGCTCGACAGCGTCGATCTTGCCCTGGACGTGGTCACGGGCGGGTTCGAGGAAGAGGAGGACGCCGCCCGCCGCGACGGCGAGCGACGGCACCAGGTCGACGACCCGCGCGGCCAGCCGACGCCCGAGCCCCGCTGGTCGGGTCGTCTGGAGCGCGGACTCGAACGGATTCGCCACCGGGGGCCGCCAGGGCGTCACCTGCTCCCCGGGGTCGCCGGGGAGCCCGCTCGACGGAGCGCCCCAGGCCGGCGGGGCGGCCTGTGCGGGAGCGCCGGGTGGGCCGGCCGCGTGCGGTGCGGCGGCCTGGAGCGGTACGCCGCCGGGGGCGGTCGGCGGGGTGCCCTCCGGTGCGTGGGGGCCGGGGCGCGGCGCGGGCTGCTCCGGTGTGCGGCGCAGGCCGACGGTGTTCTCCGCTGCCGGCTTCCTGCCCACGCTCTTACCGGGGGCGGCGGGGCCGAGGGTGACGGTGTGGTCCTCCGGCACCGGGGCCTTCCTGCCGCGGCTCGGGGGCGTCGACGTGCCCTCGGTGCCTGTGCGTTGGGGCGCAGGATCGCGCGTGGTTGCGCCCCAGCCGGCTCGCGGGTCGGCGTCGGGGGTCGCCCGGTCGGGGGCGGGGTCGAGGGTGTCGGCGCGGGGGCTGTCGGTGGGGAGCGCGTCGGTCGGGGTGGCGTCGGGCGGTGCCGGTGCGGCCGTCGGGGCTCGGTCGGCGGGCGCGTGGTGCGACGGCGCCGGATCGTCGGCGGGGGTGGCGTCGCGGGGCGCGGAGGCAGTGGACGGGGCTCGGTCGGCGGGCGCGTAGCTCGACGGCACGGGATCGTCGGCCGGGATCACGTCGCCCGGCGCCGACGCAGCGGGCGGGGTGGCGTCCTGCGGCTCCGGCGGGGGCGCGTCGGCCGGGAAGGTGGCGGCCGGTGCCGAGTCGGTGGGCTCGGCGTCTCGCGGTGCGGGCAACCCGCGTTCGGACGTGGGGCGTTCGGCCGCGGGTGTCGGTCGGTCCGCCTTGTCCGACGCGGCTCCCGCGGAGGAACCCGACGCGAGCGGCAGGGAGTTGGGCGGCGCCTCGTCGGACGGCTCGGCGCCGGACGGTTCGGCCCCCCAAGAGGCCCCGCTGCCGGGCCTGTTGCCGTGCAACCGCGCCGGGTCGTCCCAATCGATCACCGGGGAGCCGGGTGCCGACTCCCCTTCCGTGGGCGGCTCTTCGGGCGGGGACGACGCGCGCGGCGCCGGCACCGCGGGGCGGCCGGAAGCGCCGGACGGCGGATCGGGGAAGGGCTCGCCCTCCTTCGGCTCGGGCCTGCTGGTGCCGGGCACCCAGGCCGAACCGTCCCAGTAGCGGATGTAGCCGGGGATCGACGGGTCCGGGTAGAACCCCGGGCTGGGGCTTCCGTTCGTGGAACCTGAGGGTGGCGCACTCATGATGTCCGAGTCCCGTATCTGTTCGTCCGTGGTGTCTGCGTGGTGCGTCCGGCGCGTCCACAGAGGCATTCTCGCGCAACCGCGGACCACGCCGTCCAGATGTACCAGAACCCTCCGACGCCCCGTACGGCGCCGGCGGAAGGCAGACCGTACGAAGAAAAGCCGGCGAACCCGTGTAAGCAACGGCGCCCCTGGCGCTCTCTCCAGTGCCGCGACTCGGTGGACGCGGGGCCCGGGTGGCTCCGGCGTCCGCCCGGCCGAGGTGGCGAGACAGGAGAACGGCCAGCAACGGAAAGGGCGCACGCCATGCAGAAGACACCGATCGAGCGCGAACTCCAGCTCCGTCTGGTGCTGTCGGAGGACCGCAGCGTCCAGGTCCCGGCACGGCTCACCTACCACCCCGACGACCCGTACGCCGTCCACGCGGCCTTTCACATCGGCTCGGGCGCCCCCGTCCACTGGACGTTCGCGCGGGACCTGCTCATCGACGGTGTGGAGCGCCCGAGCGGCTGCGGCGACGTGCGGCTGTGGCCCGCGGGCGGCGGTGCGTACGTCTTCCTCTCGCTCGCCTCGCCCGACGGGGAAGCGCTGATGGAGACGCCGACCGCGCCCGTGCGCGCGTGGCTCGACGAGACGCTGCGCGCGGTGCCGAGCGGCAGCGAGGGCGACGGACCGGCGCTGGAGGAGGCGCTCGGCGCCCTGCTCGCGCCGGGGGACGGCATGCCGCGCTAGCCGGGGGGGTGCAGACGTCGCGGTGCGTACGCGCCCAGGGCAGCCGCCGGGTGGCCGACTGCGCCATCAGTACGAGGAGTTGTCACCGCGGCTGCCGCACCGCGGCGGCCCCGCTCCGGTGCGGGGCCAACGCCCTCACCTGGGAAGAGTTGGGACAACGACCGATCACACACGGTCGAGGAGTGGACAAAGGACCCCTCAGATTGTTGAATATTTTGCTATTCAGTGCACAGGGACCCGGCAGATACGCCATCATTCCGCCCATGCCTCCGGAAGAAGACCCGACCCAGCGGGCAGACCGGACGAGTCGTGGCACCACCGATACGCACTACCGCGCCCAGGTGTATCTGCGGCAGCTCGCCGAGCGGCTCGATCCGCCCTCCTTCGACCTGCTGTTGAAGATCCTGAGCGGCGTCAACGCGGCGTTCGCCAGGCGCGACCAGTCCGTCGACCTCGCCATGACGGACGAGGAACGCGCGCTCTACACGCCCGAACTCCGCGACGCGCTCACGCACTTGCTGGAGCTCGCCGGCTTCCGCCGACCGATGATGCTCGCGGGCATCGCCGAGGGACCGGCGGAGCCGCCGGTACCCGAGGCGCGCTCCGACGGCCCGCCCCTCCCCGGCCCGGGGGACGACCCTCCGCAACCGCCCACGCAGGCAGGCTTGTTGGACGGTCCGTACCTCGACTCCACCGAGCGCCCTGGCCCGCAAGCCGGTCCGGGCGCGCCCGACCTCACCCGGCCGACGCTGCCGCACCTCCGCTGACGGCGGCGTATGCGGAGCGCGCCGGCCGATCCGCCGAGTTGCTCGGCGGATCGGCCGGCGCGCGCGTCGCACGACTGGCATACGCCTGTGACGCCCGGCCGTTGCTCATGCCGCGGCCGCTGGGGACGCTCGTGCGGATGGTCGCAACCGACCGTCCGTACCCGCCCGACCTGACCCGTACTCCGCTTCCGGCCTACCGCCGGCGGACCGCGCCGCTCCACGCGCCGTCGGACACCTCGTGCGCCCTCCGGAGTGGGTGCGCGCCTCCCGCCGTCCACGCCGCAGCGAGGCGCGAACCCGTCGGCTGTGTCCGCGCGCACCACTTCGCCGGCCTCCGCTGCCGGCACCCGCGCACCACCCGCTGACCGCGCGCCACCAGGCGCAGCAACACGGCCTCCCCCGACCATCCGGCCACCCGCCGCTGCCCGCCACGGCACGGCGACCAGCGGCCACCAGGCCGGTACCGCCGCTCAACAGCGGCCAGCGGGGCATATGGAGGCGGAAGAACATCGAGACGTCGTCACCGCACTTGGTGACGGAGTACCGCGCGGTATCGGTGCAACTCGCCCCGAATCCGCAACCGACGCCGCGCACCGACCCGAGCCGGCGGAGAAAAAGCCGACCGCCTGCGGGTATCGACGGCACGAGCACGGGGTTGAACCACCGCTCCTCGCCGAGCCCCCTGCGCGACGGACGGCTGCTCAGCCGGTGAGCGTCGACTTCGGCCGCACCACGCAGAACTCGTTGCCCTCCGGGTCGGCGAGGACGGTCCAGGTCTCCTCGCCGGTCTGGCCGACGTCCGCTCGGCGCGCGCCGAGCGCGAGGAGTCGCTCGATCTCGGCCTCGCGTTCGTCGGCCGTACAGGTCAGGTCGAGGTGGAGGCGGTTCTTCACCCGCTTCTCCTCCTCAGCGGGCATGAAGCAGATCCCCACGGGAGCCAACAGGTCGGGCCCGATGACGACCTCGCGCTCCCGCTCCGAGAGGACCCGCCAGCGCAGCGCGTCCGCCCAGAAGCGTGCGAGCCCGGGGAGATCGTGCGCGTCGACGACTATGTGGTGCACGGAGACGGTCATGGCGCCAGTCTGCCCCAGACGCGAAAGGCTCCGTACGCCTCGCGCGGAACTCGTCGCCCGCAGAAGTCCGTTGGTTCCGCACCCCACGGGACTCCGCGTCCGAAACCCGTGTCGAGGCCGTCGAACGGGGCTCTCCGGGGCTTCCCATGTGCTTCACCACCTCGTCCGCAACCCCACACACCGCACCAACCAGGGTGGAGACGGGGAGGAGGGTCCCCGCCCTGCGCGGGGTGACGGTACGATCACCGGATGCCGGTCCGTCACGACGGGCCGTCATGACCCGTGTTCGACACGGGATTTCGGGGGCTCGGACAGAACCATTCGGCACCACGCGCGATCGAGGTACGGCACCACATGAACCAGGCCGGCACCATGGCCGCTCCCCCGCCGCCGCTCCGCCGGCGGGCCGTCGCCGCCCGTCGCGCCGCCGCAACCCGCGCGAGGACGTACCCGCGCGGCGGCTGCCCGGCGCCCGCCCGTGAACGCTCCGTCTTCCGGTCGAGGTGCTGATGACGCAGATACTGGCCTGGTCGCTCATCGCCATGGGGGTGATCTCCCTGGTGCTGCTGGTGCTGCTGGTGCGGCAGACGCAGATCACCGCGCGGCTCAAGCACGAAGAGGACCTGCGCGACGCCGAGTTGGCGCACCTGGTGCGACGTCGGCTCCCGGCGCTCGCCTCCCGCCGCACCGGCCTCCCCGAGCAGGACCCGGGCCCCGCGACCCCCCGGTTCGCGGGCACCGGGTTCGACGCCCGGGTCGAAGAGGTGATGGATGCCTTCCGCGGGGTCTCGGCCCAGGCGAAGGAGCGCGCCGAGGAGTCCGCTGAGAACGCGCTGCGCGGCGTCGCCGACCGCCTCCTCACGCTCGTCTACCAACTCCAGCAGCAGATCGAGGACATGGAGCACGAGCACGAGGACCCCGAGGTCCTCGGCAGCCTCCTCCCGATCGACCACAAGGCGCAGAGCCTCGCCCGCTGGCTCTTCTCGCTGCGGGTGCTCACCGGCAGCGCCCCCGGACGCCAGCGCCCCACCACCCCGCTCTACGACGTGCTGCGCGGCGCCCTCTCCACCGCGCCCGACTACCAGCGCGTACGCCTCCTCGACCGCCCCCGGGTCGCGGTGCGCACCCAGGCCGTCGAGCCGCTGATCCAGCTCTTCGGGCACCTCCTGGAGAACGCGGTCGCGCTCTCGCCGTCCAGCTCCGTCGTCGAGGTGAGCACGATGCGGGTGGCCAACGGCCTCTCGGTCTGCGTCGAGGACGGCGGACGCGGCATAAGCGACCACGAGTTGGCCCGCATCCAGGCGCTCGCCGCAGGTGAAGTCACCGCCGGCGTCGGCGACCTCGGCGACCCGCCCCGCATCGGCTACGCCTTCACCGGACGCATCGCGCAGCGCCACGCCCTGCGCATCGTCATCGACCGCCGCTCCCGCCTCGCCGGCGTCCGCGTCACGGTCACCATCCCCACCCAACTCCTCACCGACGCACCCGAGGACGAGGCCCCCGCGAGCCGGACGGGCGCACACCGCGCCCCCGCCGTGCCCCTCCCCCGGGACGGGAACGACGCGGACGCCCAGCCCGTACGCGCGCCCGGACTCCAGGCGCGCGAGGAACCCTCCGTCCACCAGCGGGCCGCCCCCGAGGAGCCCGCCGCCCCCGCAGACCCGGCGCCGGCGGCCCCGGAACCGTCCGACGCCGCCAGGGCACCCCACGAGCCCGCCAGCCCCGCGTCCGCCACCGCGCGGCGCGAGGAGAGCCCGCCGGAACCGGAACGCGATCCGTCGCCGGACCAGGCCGGCCACGAGCAGGCTGCCCCCCAGCGCCGCACCCGTCACGGCCTGCCTGTGCGCAAGCGCGGCGCCGCAGTCGGCTCCTCACCGGCGCCGCTCCCACCGGCGACGGCACCCCGAGTCGACCCGTCGTCGGCAGGCGCCCGCATGGGTGCCTGGCAGAACGCTCCCCGCCCCAAGTCCGGTGCCGCGGACGGCGATCCGCACGTCGAGTGAAGGACACAGCGACCATGACCTCCCGAACGTCCCGTGAGACCCCCCGATACGACGTCGAGAACGACCTGGGCTGGATTCTCGACCAGCAACTCGTCGACGCCGTCCCCGGCACGCGCGCCGCCGTGCTCCTCTCCGGCGACGGCATCAGGCGGGCGCACTCCAAGGAGCTGGAGACGGCGGACGCCGAGCCGATGGCTGCCGCGGCCTCCGGCATCCAGGCGCTGGCCCGCAGTTACGCGCAGCGCGCCATGAGCGGCGAGGAGGGCACCTGGGAGGAGACGATCAACTCCTACCAGGGCGGGTTCCTCATGATCGTCGGCGCCGGCGACCAGAGCTTCCTCGCCGTACGGGCCGACCGCGACGTCGATCTCGCCGCGCTCACCACGGCCGCCCACACCTGCGTGCTGCGTCTGGGCGAGCAGATGGCGACGCCCAGGCGCGGCGCGGACGCACCGTCGTGAACCCCGGCGCACGGCCAGACCGCGCGCCCCGGCTGGTTCGCCCCTACGCCGTCACCGGCGGCCGGTCCCGGCCCACCCGCAACACGCTGGACCTCATCACCGTGGTGCGGGTGCGGAACGTACCGTCGCCGCCGGTGGCGCTGCCGCCCACCGAACTCAGCCCGGAACAGGAGCGGGTGGTGGCGATCTGCCAGGACGGCGGCCTCACCGTCGCCGAGATCGCCGCGCAGCTCTCGCTACCGGTGAGCGTCACCAAGGTCGTCGTCTCCGACCTCGTGGACGGCGGCCTGGTCACGGCGCAGGCACCGCAACCGCCCACAGACCTCTTCGCCCCCGCCTACGCTCAGCAGACCGACGCGCTGCTGGAGAGAGTGCTGGATGGACTCCGAAACCTCTGACGCGCCGCCCACCGGCCGCTCCGTACCGCATCTGCCCGAAGGGGACATCACCCTCGTCAAGTTCGTGGTGGTGGGTCCGCTCGGCGTCGGCAAGACGACCATGATCAGGTCGCTCTCCGACTACGAACCCCTCACCACGGACGAGCCGATGACCCAGGCGGGCGAGCACATCGACAAGCTGCGCCGCATGGGCAAGACGGAGACCACGGTGGCGATGGACTTCGGGCGCATCACCCTCCAACCCGACCTGATCGCCTACCTCTTCGGCGCCCCGAGCCAGCAGCGCTTCCAGCCACTCTGGGACGACATGACGGGCGGTGCGCTGGGCGCCGTCGTCCTCGCCGACACCGAGCGGCTGGAGGACTCCTTCCAGGCGATGGACCGCCTGGAGGCGCTCGGCCTCCCGTACGTCGTCGCCGTCAACGAGTTCGACGGCAACGAGGCGTACGACGCCGAGGAGCTGAAGGAGGCGTTCCAACTCGACCCCGACACCCCGCTCCTCACCTGCGACGCACGCGAACGCACCTCCTCCCGCGACGCGTTGGTGAGTCTCGTGCTCCACCTGAAGGACCGCAACCGCCGCCCGCACGCCCTCCAGGAGACCGTGTGACCCAGCAAGACGCACCCGCCGTCCCCGGCGCGGGTCCGGACGACCAGGCGCCGCTCCTGCTCTACGGCGAGGAGTTCACCCAGGACCCGGCGCCGCTCTACGCGCGTGCGCGGGAGACCGCACCGATCGTCAGGGCGCGGGTCCACGAGGACGTCGAGGTCTCCCTCGTCGTCCGCTACCACACCGCGCTGAAGGTCCTCCACCACCCGGAGATGAGCAAGAACTCGGGCCCCTGGTTCGAGGCGCGCGAGCGGCAGGGCCTCCCCATGCCGCCGGTGCTGGAGATGATGCGGGTGCGGCCCAACGCGCTCTACGAGGACGGCGAGGAGCACCGCAGGCTCAGCACCGCCGTCCGCGACAGCCTCGGCCGACTCGACCCGCCGATACTGCGCCGCACCGCGAGGGAGACGGCCGACCGCCTCGTCGACACCTTCGCCGAGCGCGGCGAGGCCGACCTGATGGGCGAGTACGCCGGGGTGCTGCCCCTCCAGATGTTCTTCGCGATGTTCGGCGTCCCCGACGACCTCGGCCTCCGCATCCAGCAGCTCACCGCGACCGTCTTCGACGGCGGCCCCGAGGCGGCCCAGGCCAATGTCGAACTCAGCGCGACGTGGCAGGAGTTGGTCGCCCGGAAGCGCCGCGAGCCGGGCGAGGACGTCGCCTCGTGGCTCCTCGCGCACCCGTCGAGCAACGACGACGACTCGGAGATCATCAACCAACTGCTGCTGGTGATGGGCGCGGGCACCGAGCCCGAGCAGAACCTCATCGCCTCCACCCTCCTTCAGCTCCTCAGCGACGACAGCTCGTACGGGCGCCTCCTCTCCGGCAGCCAGCGCATCGCGGAGGCCCTGGAGACGACGCTCCTCGACTACGCGCCGATGGCCAACTACGCGACCCACTACCCCGTGCGCGACCTGGAGATCGACGGCATCCTCCTCCCCGCGTGGGAGCCCGTGATGGTCTCCTTCGGCTCCTGCAACCAGGACGAGGCGCTCCGCGGCGACGCGACGGGCGGCACGGGCGACTCCGGCTACCGCGCACACCTCGCCTGGAGCGCAGGACCGCACGAGTGCCCGGCCTGGTCGGTGGCGATGATGATGGCGAGCGTCGCCGTCGAGGTCCTGCTCGACCGGCTCCCCGACATCGAACTCGCGACCCCCCGGCCCCAGTTGTCCTGGCGCCCAGGTCCCTACCAGCGAGGGCTCTCCGCCCTGCCGGTGGTCTTCCCCCCACAGCCCGTCCGACCGCAGGATGCGACCGCAGACCCGTACGGAAGTGCAGGAGGACACGCCCCATGGCAACCGTCGACGACCGCAACTGCCCCTTCCACGCCTCAGCGGACGCCGAGCCCGTACGACTCGACCCGCTCGGAGGCGACGTCCACGGCGAGGCAGCAGCCCTCCGCACCCAGGGGCTTGCGGCGCGTGTGGAACTCCCTGGCGGAGTGGTGGCGTGGTCGGTAGGGCGCCACGCCCTCCTCAAACGCCTGCTCGGTGACAAGCGGGTCTCCAAGGACCCGCGGCAGCACTGGACGGCCTTCCGCAACGGCGAGGTCCCCGCCGACTGGTCGCTGATGAGCTGGGTCGGCGTGGAGAACATGTTCACCGCCTACGGGTCCGACCACCGACGCCTGCGCACCCTCGTCAGCCAGGCGTTCACCCCGCGCCGCACCGAGCGGCTCGCCCCGCGGATCGAGGAGATCACCGCCCGCCTCCTCGACGACCTCGACGCCGCGCAGCCGGGGCCCGTCGACCTCCGCGAGGGCTTCGCCTACCCGCTGCCGATCACCGTCATCTGCGAGCTGTACGGCGTCCCCGAGCACGACCGCGAGCCGCTCCGCACCTCCGTCGACGCGCTCTTCGCCACCTCCACGAGCTCGGAGGAGGCGCAGGGGCACATGGCGACGCTGATGCGCGTGATGTCCGACCTCGCCGCGGCCAAGCGCGAGACCCCCGGCGAGGACCTCACCACCGCGCTCCTCGCCGCCCGCGACGGCGAAGGCTCCCGCCTCAGCGAGCAGGAGCTCCTCGACACCCTCTTCCTGATGATCGGCGCCGGCCACGAGACCACCGTCAACCTCCTCCACCACGCGATCCGCAACCTCGCGGAGAATCCGGGGGAGTTGGCGCGAATACGCAGCGGCGAGCGCACCTGGGACGACGCCATCGAGGAGTCCCTGCGCCACCAGCCCCCCATCGCCAACCTCCCCCTGCGGTACGCCGTCGAGGACATCGAGCTCGACGACGGCACCGTGATCCCCGCCGGCGAGGCGATCCTCGCCAACTACGCAGGCGCGGGCCGCGATCCGGAGCACCACGGGCCCGACGCCGACACCTTCGACCTCGACCGCCCGACCCGCACCGACCACCTCTCCTTCGGCCACGGCGTCCACTTCTGCGTCGGCGCCCCGCTCGCCCGGCTGGAGGGCCGCATCGCCCTCCCCGCGCTCTTCGACCGCTTCCCCGACCTCGCCCTCACCGACGACCCGCGCAACGAGGCCGCGACCGAGTCGTTCATCGCCAACGCCCGGCAGACGCTGATGGTGCGGCTCGACGCGGCCTGACGCCGACGGCGGCGGCCGGAGCGGCGGCCGCCGCCCTCAGAACAGCTTGCCCGGGTTGAGCAGCCCCAGCGGATCGAAGACGGCCTTGACGCCGCGCTGCAACTCCAGTGCGTCCGGGCCGAGTTCGCGGGCCAACCACTCCTTCTTCAGCACCCCGACGCCGTGCTCGCCCGTGATCGTGCCGCCGAGGCGCAGGCCGAGCTCCATGATCTCGTCGAAGGAGGCCCGCGCCCGCGCCGCCTCGTCCTCGTCGGTCCCGTCGAAGCAGACGTTCGGGTGGGTGTTGCCGTCACCCGCGTGCGCGCAGAGGCCGATGGTGAGGTCGTACCGCTCGGCGATCTTCGCGACGCCGTCGATCATCGCGCCCAGCGCGGCGCGCGGCACGCAGACGTCGTCGATCATCGTGGTGCCCTTGAGCCGCTCCAGCGCGGGCAGCGCCTCCCGCCGCGCCTGGAGGAGCAGCTCCGACTCGGCGGCGTCGTCCGCCGGGACGACGCTGCTCGCGCCGGCCGCCGTGCACAGCTCACCGGCCGCGGCGAGGTCGGCGCCCGGCTCCGCCGTGTCGAAGGCGGCGAGGAGCAGCGCCTCCGTCGTCTCGGGGAGGCCCATCCTGGTGTGCTCGTTGACGGCGCGGAGTGTGGTGCGGTCCATCAACTCCAGCAGGGACGGCGTGAATCCGGCCTCGGTGATCCGGCACACGGCGTCGCAGGCGGCGGCCGCCGAGGGGAACTCGGCCGCCATCGCCAACTGCCGCGGCGGGGCTGCCCGCAGCGCCAGCGTCGCCCGTACGACGACGCCGAGGCTCCCCTCCGAGCCGACGAAGAGCCGCGTGAGGTCGTATCCCGCGACGCCCTTCGCCGTCCGCTTCCCCGTACGCAGCAGCCGCCCGTCGGCGAGGACGACGTCGAGCCCCAGCACGTACTCGGCCGTCACTCCGTACTTGACGCAGCAGAGCCCGCCGGAGGCCGTGCCGATGTTCCCGCCGATCGTGCACATCTCCCAACTCGACGGATCG
Organism: Streptomyces sulphureus DSM 40104; assembly: GCF_000381025.1. Lineage (GTDB taxonomy): Bacteria > Actinomycetota > Actinomycetes > Streptomycetales > Streptomycetaceae > Streptomyces > Streptomyces sulphureus. The sequence goes on along the minus strand of NZ_KB905824.1, from coordinate 119,181 downwards.
GGCGGGTAGTAGAGGCCCTGCTCGGCGACGGCGCGCGAGAGGACCGCGTTGACGACCCCGGGCTCCACCACGGCGATCCGCTCCACGGGCGAAATCTCGAGAATCCGGTCCATCCGTACGAGCGAGAGGACGAGGCACCCCTCGTCGGCGTTGGCAGCCCCGGAGAGCCCCGTCCGCGCCCCCTGCGGGACGACGGGGATGCCGAATTCGGTGGCGGTGCGCATCACATGCTGCACCTGCTCGACCGTCCGCGGCAGCACCACGGCGGCGGGGGTGCCGGCGGGGCAGAACCCGGCCATGTCGTGGGCGTAACTGCTGGTGACGTCCGGGTCCGTGAGCAGGGCTTCGGTGGGGATCGCTTCCCTGAGGCGCTCGATCAGCAGGCTCATCCGGTCAGGGTGGCAGCCGCCGCACCGGGCGGGAACCCCGTCGACGTCCCACACCGGGCGGGGTGCGCGGCGCGCTCCTAGCATGGGGAGCCGTAGGAGAGCGGCGGGCCGTCGTACCGGTTCGTCCGCGCCGCCCAGGCCGGCCGCAGGCCGCCGCGGACCAGCGAGGACGCCAGCGCATGGACTCGACCGACTCCGCAACACGCACCTACGACGTCGTCGTCATCGGGGCAGGCCCGGTCGGGGAGAACGTCGCCGACCGCGTCGTCAAGGCCGGCATGAGCGCCGCCATCGTGGAGGGCGAACTCGCCGGCGGCGAGTGCTCGTACTGGGCGTGCATTCCGAGCAAGGCGCTGCTGCGCCCGCCCGCCGCGCTCGCCGCGGCCCGCTCGGTCGACGGGGCGCGGGGCGCCGTCCGCGACCGGGTGGACACCAGGGCCGCACTCTCCCGGCGCGACAGCTTCGTCTCCGACTGGCGGGACGACGCACAGGCCGACTGGATTCGCAGCTCGGGGATCGAACTGCTCCGTGGGTGGGGCGAGTTGATCGGCGAGAAGCTGCTCCGCGTCAGCGGTGAGGGCGCGCCGGAGACGGTCGCCGCGCGCACCGCCGTCGTCCTCGCGACCGGCAGCTCCGCCGTCGTCCCGCCCGTCACCGGGCTCGACGAGGTGTCCCCCTGGACCAACCGCGAGGGGACGGCCGCGGGCTCGCCCCCGCAGCGGCTCGCGGTGATCGGCGGCGGGCCCGTCGGCTGCGAACTCGCCGCCATGTGGGCGTCGTTGGGCTCCCGGGTGACGATGGTGGTGCGCGGCGAGGCGCTGCTCACCGGGTGGGAGCCGTTCGTCGGCGCGGACGTCGCAGCCGGTCTCCAGGAGGCGGGCGTCCGGGTGCGCACCGGCGTGCAGGCGTCGCGCGCAAGCCGCGGCGCGCACGGCGGCGCGACCCTGGAGCTGGACGACGGCACCACCCTGGAGTGCGACGAGGTCCTCGTCGCGACGGGGCGCCGCCCCCGCACCGACCGCCTCGGCCTCGGCAACGTCGGCCTGGCGGCCGGCGAGGGGCTCCAGGTCGACGACTCCTGCCGGGTGACCGCCGTCGACGGCGGCTGGCTCTACGCGACGGGCGACGTCAACCAGCGCAATCTCCTGACGCACATGGGCAAGTACCAGGCGCGCGCCTGCGCCGACGCGATCGTCGCCCGCGCGGCCGGACGCGAAGTGGAGCCCGCGCCCTGGAGCCGCTGGGCGGCCACCGCCGACCACGCGGCCGTCCCGCAGGTCCTCTTCACCATCCCGCAGGCGACCTCCGTCGGCCTCACCGAGGCGACGGCGCGCGAGCGCGGCTTCTCCGTCCGCGCCGTCGAGTACGCCATGGGCGACGTGGCCGGCGCCGCACTCGCCGAGGACGGCTACACCGGGCACGCCAAGCTCGTCGTCGACGAGGACCGCTCGGTGGTCCTCGGCTGCACCTTCACGGGGCCCGAGGTCGGCGAGCTCATCCACGCGGCGACGGTGGCCGTCGTCGGCGAGGTCCCCCTCGACCGCCTCTGGCACGCCGTGCCCGCCTTCCCCACGACGAGCGAGGTGTGGCTGCGGCTGCTGGAGGAGTACGGGCTCTAGCGCCGCCTCGGTCGACGTCCGCCCTGCGCCGATGTGTCGTCCGGTTGCTGCGCCGGGCGGGAGCGCGGCCCGCCGGCTTCTACGACCGAGGAGTGGCGTCGGACCGCCGCTGCGCCGGGACGCGCCGGTCCGCGGCCGGGTGTTCAGCCCCGCGCAGGCCCGTCCGCTGTCGTGGACCGGAAGCGGACCAGAAAAGGGCCGCGCACAGGAAGGCGGCTGCCGCGAAGACCAGCGACTGCGTGACGGAGTCGTCCCGCGCGCCGGCGACGAGCGCGCCGGCGGCTGACAGTGCCAGGGCGACCGTCGGCAGCGCACGAAGGCGCCGCGCGCCGCCGGGCGCGTGGACCGGTGGCAGCAACCGGACCGCGAGTCTGTAGCAGGCGCAGGCCAGCAGTGCGGAGCCCAGTACGTCGCTGGGCCGGTGATGGTAGGTGGCCTGGACGGCGCCGGCGGTGACGGCGAGCCACAGCATGCCGACTGCGGTGACGTAGGGGCGGACGCGGGGGGAGGCGACGAGGACGGCGCCGAGGGCCAGCCCGGCGGGGATGGCCACGTGTCCACTGGGGAAGCTCGCCTCGATGAGCGAGACGCGCGCGCCCACCAGATCGGGGCGGGGCAGGATCATCCTCGTGAGCTCCTTGCTCCCGAGCGTGGCCATGACGATCCCGATCGCCGCGCAGCCTTGCCACCAGCATCTGCGTACCAGAGTGACGGCCGCGATGGCCGCGATGCCCACGAGCAGGGTGGGCATCGCGGTCTGTTCCAGGGGTGGCAGGGCCGACGACCCGTACGCCGCCCCCGACCAGTCGTAGATCCACGCCGGTTTGGCACCGTACCCGCTGAACAGGGCGTTCTCGGTCCGCTGCCCGAACGGGGTGCAGACAGCGACCAGGTAGACCGCCAGGAACGCCAGGAGGCACAGCGGGGCCGAGACCCGTAGCCGTATCCCCCGCGCGGGGTTGGATTCGGCCGCGGTTCCCGGGGCCTGGCCGGGGCCCGAAGACGTGGACGGGTCTCGCTGCGTCATTGCCCTCTCTGTTCTTCGTGGGGAGCAGTGCGGTCACGCACCGCTTCGGGTGCGAGGCTGGCCGACAGGCCGGGCGGCCTACCGGGGTCTGCTCCTATTCGAGGAGCGCCCGGCTCTGGCGGCGCTGGGCGGCGATCGCCAGGACCGGGAGGGGCGCGATCAGCAGGAGGAGGACGACCAGGTCCGGCAGGGACTGCATGAACCCGTCCGGCCGGATGACGATCGCCTGCGTGCGGACGAACGCGACCGCCGCGACGGGGATCAGCCACCGGTAGTCGCCGGTGGCGGCCGTCGCCGCCCAAGCGGCGATCAGCGCGGCGACTTCGAGGGCGAACAGACCGCGTTGGAAGGCCGGACTGACGGAGATGATGTGCAGGCCCCCGGCAAGGAACATGGCGAGCACGACGGGGATCAGCCAACGGTAGGAGTGGCGCCGCAGCCGGCCGGGACGGCAGGCCGCCAGCACGGCGCACGCGGTGCACAGTGCCCCGGACAGCACCAGGTCATGGGCCGTTATCGGGGCGCCGAGGCCGTAGTAGCCCAGGCCCGCCTTGCCCTCGTCGCCGAAGAACGTACTGCTGTTGAACGTGGCGCCTGCGTAGATCATCGTTGCCGCCGCCGGCAGGGCGATCCACGGCTTTCCGCGCAGCAGGGCGATCAGGCAGACCAGCGGAAGCAGCCCGTAGGGCAGGAGCCGTGTCCGCGTGCCGGGACCTTGCGCCCACGGGTACCAGCCGGAGAAGCGGAAGGCGATGGCATGCCGGCCGGGATCGATGTGCAGTGCCCAGTGCCACACGTCCTGCAGGTACGGCACCAGCGCCAGCGCGGCGAGGAGGAGCGCGGTCAGATGGATGCCGTCCAGCCACCACGGCCGAGACGTGTCGTCGACGACGGCACGCGCGCGGGCCTGCACCCCGGCGCGCGCCAAGGCGACCACCTCCCGCGGCGGGGGCCAGGAGCGGCCGGGATACGCCTCGGCCAGGCAGGCCAGCAACTCCTCTCCCTGCCGGGACCGGTAGGGCTCGGGGTAGGCCGCAAGCAGCAGACGGTTCATGCCGGGGCTGCCCCGGCATTCCCCGGGCGTCCGAGGACGAGGGCCGCCGCCTGCTGCATCCGCAGCGCCTCCCGGCCGAGCGCCTCGGTGCCGTCCTCGGTGAGCCGGTAGTAGCGCCGCGCCCGCCCGTCGACGATCTCCTCGTCGCCGGCGGCCACCAGCCCGGCCCGCTCCATCCGCTCCAGCGCGCCGTAGAGAGTGCCGACAGCGATCCGGAGCCGTCCGTCGGTGGCCTGCTCAGCGGCCTTGATGATGGCGTATCCGTGCAACGGTCCGTCCATGAGCGCAGCAAGTATGAAGTATTGCGGTTCCGTCAGGGACGGGTTCCGTCGTGTCATGCATCGAGCATATATCGAGGCACGATATATATGCGGGGGGGGCCGACATCTTGCCGAGCAAGGGCAAGCTCCACGACCGCACCAGAACGAACAAGAACCGGACCAGCTCCCTGAAGTCCGGCCGCCACCCGCGCAGCTCCGTTCGCATCGGGATGCGCCTTGTGCGGCGCCAGGGGCACACGAAGGGGCGGGCGCACGGTGCGCCCGCCCCTTCTTCCGTGCCGCTGAGAGCCGCAACCCCCCGCCGTACGGCGGTGCGTGGGCCGCCGTCAGAGGTTGCCGCGGCGCTCCTGCTCACGCTCGATCGCCTCGAAGAGGGCCTTGAAGTTGCCCTTGCCGAAGCCGAGGGAGCCGTGCCGCTCGATCATCTCGAAGAAGACGGTGGGGCGGTCCTGGACCGGCTTGGTGAAGATCTGGAGCAGGTAGCCGTCCTCGTCCCGGTCGGCGAGGAGCTTCAGCTCCTTCAACTCCTCGATGGGCACACGGGTCTCGCCGACCCACTCGCCGAGGGTCTCGTAGTAGGAGTCGGGGACGTCGAGGAACTGGACGCCCGCCTCGCGCATCGCGCGGACGCTCGCCACGATGTCGTTGGTGGCGAGCGCGATGTGCTGCACGCCCGGGCCGCCGTAGAACTCCAGGTACTCGTCGATCTGCGACTTCTTCTTCCCGACCGCCGGTTCGTTGATCGGGAACTTCACCTTCCGGGTGCCGTCCGAGACGACCTTGGACATGAGCGCGGAGTACTCGGTGGCGATGTCGTCGCCGACGAACTCCTTCATATTGGTGAAGCCCATCACCTTGTTGTAGAACTCCACCCACTCGTTCATGCGGCCGAGTTCGACGTTGCCGACGCAGTGGTCGACGGCCTGGAAGAACCGCTTCGGCGAGTCGGCCGAGCGGCGCACGAGCGGCTCGGCCGCCGCGTACCCCGGCAGGTAGGCGCCGCTGTAGCCGGAGCGCTCCACGAGCGTGTGCCGGGTCTCGCCGTAGGTGGCGATCGACGCGAGGACCACGGTGCCGTCGTCGTCCTTGAGTTCGTACGGCTCCTGGAGCCCGCGCGCCCCGTGCTCGACGGCGTACGCGTAGGCGGCGCGCGCGTCCGGTACCTCGATGGCGAGGTCGATCACGCCGTCGCCGTGCTCGGCGACGTGTTCGGCGAGGAAGCGGCCGTGGTCGCTGGACGGCTTGATCACCGAGGTGAAGACGAACCGCGCCGAGCCGGACTCCAGTACGTAACTGGCCGTCTCCCGGCTGCCGTTCTCGGGTCCCGCGTAGGCGGTGAGGTGCATGCCGAAGGCGGTGGAGTAGTAGTGCGCCGCCTGCTTGGCGTTGCCCACGGCGAAGACGACGGCGTCCATCCCGCGAACCGGGAAGGGGTCGGCCTCCCGGGCGCTCGCAGGGGTCTGAGGGGTGGTCTGGGGTGTCTGAGACCGCGTCTGCTGCGTCGTATCTGCCATGCCCGCAGGGTGACGCCACTCCACAAGGTGCGCAACACTTCGCACTTGAGCTGGACACTCTGACCAACTCGGTGACGGATGTGTCGGTCGATCTGCACAACATGCACAGGCGTAAAATCGCCAACTCCGAAATAATTACTGAGAGGTAAGCCATGGGTATCGATCGGCTCGACGGTCGACTGCTCGAACTCCTCGCCGACGAGCCGCGGATAGGCGTCCTCGAGGCGTCCCGCCGTCTCGGCGTCGCGCGCGGAACGGCGCAGGCACGACTCGACCGCCTCCGGTCGAGCGGAGTCGTACGCGGCTTCGGTCCCGACGTCGATCCGGCGGCCCTCGGCTACCCGGTCACCGCCTTCGCAACGTTGGAGATCAAGCAGGGCCAGGGCGCCGACGTCCGCGAGCACCTCAGCGGCGTGCCCGAGGTGTTGGAACTGCTCACCATCACTGGACAGGGCGACATGCTCTGCCGCCTGGTGGCCCGCTCCAACGCGGATCTCCAGCGTGTGATCGACCGGGTCGTCGGCTTTGGTGGCATCGTCAGGGCCTCCACGGCGATCGTCATGGAGAACCCGGTACCGCTCAGGATCGTCCCGCTGGTCCGTCAGGCCGCGGGGGGCACGGAGCCGCAGCCCCCGGTCGATCGCACGAACCGGATGACCGAGGAGAGGGCCGAGTGAACTTCTGGGAGTACGTGAGCAACAGATATGCGCAGCTACTGGCGGACTCGTACCAGCACGCAAGCGCCGTCTTCCAGTGCATGGTCGCGGCCACCGTCATCGGCGTGCTGCTCGGGGTGGTGACCTACCGCACCGAGTGGGCGGGCAACCTCGCCACCTCGACGACGTCAGCGATCCTCACCGTCCCCTCGCTCGCGCTGATCGGTCTGCTGATCCCGATCGTGGGACTCGGTGTGACGCCGACCGTCATCGCGCTGACGCTGTACGGACTGCTGCCGATCGTGCGCAACTGCATCGTGGGGCTGCGCGGCGTCGATCCGGCGCTCGTCGACGCGGCCAAGGGACTGGGGATGTCGCGGGTCGGCCGGCTGCTCCGCGTCGAACTGCCGCTCGCCTGGCCGCCGATCCTCACCGGCATCCGCGTCGCCACGCAGATGCTCATGGGGATCGCCGCGATCGCCGCCTTCGCCTCGGGCCCGGGGCTCGGCAACCTCATCTTCCGCGGGGTCGCCTCGCTGGGCAGCGCCAACGCACTCAACCAGGTCCTCGCGGGGACGCTGGGCATCGTCATCCTCGCGCTGCTCTTCGACGGCGCCTACGTCCTCATCGGACGCCTGACCATCCCGAGGGGGATTCGTGCCTGACACCCCGTCCACCACGACCGAAAGCGGAGACTCCGCACAGGAGCAGCCGTTTAACGGCGGCGACGGCCGGACGACCGGCGCAACGATCCGCCTGGAGTCGCTGAGCAAGACGTACCCGGGCGCGACGGAGCCCGCCGTCGACAACGTCAGCCTGGAGATCGAGGCCGGCGAGACGGTGATCTTCGTCGGCCCTTCGGGCGGCGGCAAGACGACGCTGCTGAAGATGATCAACAGGCTGATCGAGCCGACCTCGGGACGCATCAAGATCAACGACGAGGACGTCACCGACATGGACGCGGTGAAGCTCCGCCGCAACGTCGGCTACGCCATCCAGCAGTCCGGGCTTTTCCCGCACATGACGGTCGCCCAGAACATCGCGACCGTGCCGAAGATGCTCGGCTGGAAGAAGGCGCGGATCAAGGCGCGCGTGGAGGAGATGCTCGACCTCGTCGGGCTCGACCCGGCGGAGTTCCAGCAGCGCTACCCGCGGCAGCTCAGCGGCGGCCAGCAGCAGCGCGTCGGCGTCGCCCGCGCCCTCGCGGCCGACCCGCCCGTGCTCCTCATGGACGAGCCGTTCGGCGCCGTCGACCCGATCACCCGCGACCATCTCCAGGACGAACTCATCCGGCTCCAGCACGAGTTGCGGAAGACGATCGTCTTCGTCACCCACGACTTCGACGAGGCGATCAAGATCGGCGACCGGATCGTCGTCCTCCGCGAGCAGTCGCACATCGCGCAGTTCGACACCCCCGAGGCGATCCTCACCAACCCCGCGGACGACTTCGTCTCCGGCTTCGTCGGCGCGGGCGCCGCGCTCAAGCGGCTCAACCTGACGCGCGTGCGCGACGTGAACGTCGGCGAGGTCCCCGTCGCCACCTTCGACCAGCCGCTCCGCTCGATCTTCAGCCTCCTCGACGCGGGCCAGGGCAACGAGGTGCTCCTCCTCGACAAACACCGCCGCCCCTACAAGTGGCTGCGCCGCGGCGACCTGATGCGCGCCAAGGGCTCGCTCGCCCGCGCCGGCACCCCCGTCAACGACACGGTGACGCGCGACGCCACCCTGCGCGATGCGCTGGAGGCCGTGCTCACCGACAACGCGGGACGGGTTCCCGTCACCGGGCGGCGCGGCGAGTACACCGGCGTCGTCGACATGACCACGCTGATGAACTCCGTCCACGAACTCCTCGACGAGGACCGCATGGAGGCGATCGAGCACCAGCACCAGTTGGAGGAGCAGGCGGCCGAGGAGGGTTCCTCGTGAACGCCCCGCACGACCACCGCTCAGGCTCCGGGGGCGACTCCCGCGGGGACCGGAAGCTGCTGGAGTCGCTGAAGCACGAGCGCGACGGCGTCGAGGACCTCGGGGACGACGAGGCACTCGCCGAGGTCCCCGCCGAGGACAAGCCGCTCGCCCGTCTCACCTGGCCGAAGCTGACCGTCCTCCCCGGGGCCATCGCGCTGCTGCTGCTCGCCACCTGGCTCTGGTTCCGCGGGGCCGAACTCGACGCCGTGGCACAGAACTCGATCTCGGGCGGCAACGTACAGGTCCGGCTGCTCCAACACGTCCAACTGACGGTGATCTCCACCTTCTTCGTGCTGATCATCGCGATCCCGCTCGGCATCGCCCTCACCCGCGGCAAGGTCTCGCGGATCGCGCCGTTCGCGATGCTCTTCGCCAACCTCGGACAGGCCGTCCCCTCGCTCGGCCTGCTGATCCTCCTCGTCATCTGGCTCGGCATCGGCGCCAAGACGGCGATCATCGGCATCGTCATCTACGCGATCCTGCCGGTCCTCGCCAACACCATCGCCGGGCTGCGCGCCAACGACCCCGCGCTGCTGGAGGCGGCGAAGGGCATCGGCATGTCGCCGCTCGCCGTGCTCACGCGGATCGAACTGCCGCTCGCCGTACCGCTGATCCTCGGCGGGGTGCGCACCGCGCTCGTCCTCAACGTCGGCACCGCGACGCTCGCCACCTTCGGCGGGGGCGGCGGCCTCGGCGACCTGATCACCGACGGGATCACCAACCAGCGGATGCCGGTGCTGCTCCTCGGCTCCGTGCTCACCGTCGCGCTGGCGCTGCTCGTCGACTGGCTGGCCTCACTCGCCGAACTACTGCTGCGTCCGCGTGGCTTGGAGGGAGCATCCTGATGCGCGGCCTGACACGGGGCGTCTCCGCCACGAGGACACGGGCCGCCGGCGCACGGCGCGCACGCCGCTGTGCGCCCCCGGCGCTCGCGCTCGCCGGAGCGCTGACGCTCAGCGGGTGCGGCCTCGTCAGCGGCAGCCCGATGACCGACTCCCTCCGACCGGGGAAGATCGGCAAGGGCAAGCCGCTCAAGGGCGCCGAACTCACCGTCACCTCGAAGGAGTTCACGGAGCAGATCGTCCTCGGCCAGATCATGGGGATCGCCTTCAAGGCGGCCGGCGCCGAGGTCGTCGACCGGACGAGCATCCAGGGCTCCATCGGTGCCCGCGAGGCCGTACGCTCGGGCACCGCCGACGGCATGTACGAGTACACCGGCACCAGTTGGATCACCTACCTCGGCCACACCAAGCCGATCGTCGACCCGCACAAGCAGTGGGAGGCCGTACGGGACGAGGACGCACGGGAGGGCCTCACCTGGCTTCCGCCCTCCTCGCTCGACAACACCTACGCGATCGCCGTCAACGAGCAGGTGCAGAAGAAGTACGACGTGCACACGCTCTCCGACATGGCGAAGCTCGAGAAGGAGGACCCGTCGGCCGTCACCGTCTGCTCCGAGAACGAGTTCGCCTCGCGCGAGGACGGCCTCAGGGGCATGGCACGCGCCTACGGCATGAAGATCCCGTCCTCGCAGGTGTCCAAGATGAGCGGCGGCGTCGTCTACACGCAGACCGCAGCGGGCACGTCCTGCAACTTCGGTGAGGTCTTCATGACCGACGGCCGCATCAAGGCCCTCGACCTGAAGCTCCTGGAGGACGACCGCAAGTTCTTCCCCAACTACAACGCGGCACCCGAGATCAACACCGCGACGCTCAAGCGGTACCCGCAGATCCGCGAGGTACTGGCACCGGTCACCAAGAAGCTCGACAACGACGTGGCACAGGAGCTCAACGCCAGGGTCGACGTCGACGGCGAGGACCCGCACACGGTGGCGCTGGACTGGATGAAGGAGGAGGGCTTCATCGGGTAGGGGTTCCGCAACACCGGCGCCACCGCCCCCGCACGGGAGACGACGTGCGGGCGCGGTGGCGTTTTTGTCGGACCAACTCCCCTGAGGCCGCGCGTTCGCGGTTGCTTGCGCCACCTGCCCATGGTGCTGTGCCGGTTGCCTTCTCCTCTGCCCGCACGGCCTCCGGCACGGCCAGGTGCGGACGTCTGCTCACGGCAAGACGCCCGGCAGTTTCCCGTAGCCCCACGGTGGTCAACTCACCTGCTACGGCCAGGACTCGGGGCGCTTCCGAACCTGGCGAGACTCGCACCGTCCTCATAATCTCAAATCTGATAACGTTCTCGTTGTTGCGAACGAATGAGGCGCGAGACGAAAGAGGCGAAGCCTTGCCCGACATCGACATGGCTGTCACCGCGGACGACGGAACCCCGCTGGCCGGCACCCTGACGCTGCCCCCCGGCCCGGGACCGCACCCGGCCGTCCTGCTGCTCCACGGCTCCGGCCCGCTCGACCGCGACGGCAACGCACCGAAGCTCCCCATGAACCTGGCGCAGCCGGTGGCCGAAGCCCTCGCCGCCCGGGGCATCGCCACCCTGCGCTACGACCGACGCGGCACCGGCGCCACCCCGGGCGACTGGCGGAGGAGCAGCTTCCACGGCAACCGCCTGGACGCCGCCGCTGCGCTGCGCGCCCTGTCCGGCAGGCCCGACATACGTGCGGACGCGGTCGGCCTGATCGGCCACAGCGAGGGCTCCCTGCACTCCATGGCACTGGCCGCCCGGACCGACGTACGGGCGACGGTGCTGCTCGCCGGCTTCGCCAACCTGGGCGCGGACGCCTTCCGTTGGCAGGGCCGCGCCATGGTCGCGAGCATGCCCGCTCCCGTCCGGCTGCTGAGCCGGCCGCTGGGAGCACTGGGCAACCGGGGTCTCGCGCGGCTGAAGAAGACCCGTACGGACGTGGCGCGCGTCGCCGGAGTCAAGGTCAATGCCCGCTGGGTGCGCGAGGTGCTCGCCCACGACTCCCGGAACGACCTCGCCGCCATCCACACCCCCGTCCTCGCCGTCACCGGCGCCAAGGACCTCCAGGTCGACCCGGCCGACCTCGATCGGATCGCCCGGCTCGTACCCGGCGGCGCGGAGACCTTCCGCATCCCCGACCTCACCCACCTCCTGCGGCGCGACCCCGAACGCCCCGCCCCGAACTCGTACCGTCGCCTGATGCGCGAACCGGTCGACGCGTACCTGCTGGAGCTCGTCGCCGAGTGGCTCCGCCACCACCTGGACGCGGCCGCTCTCGAGCCGTCTACCGCGGGACGGGTGGCCTCGTCCTGAGCCCGGCGAGGACCTGCGGGCGCACGCCTCGCCGTGGGACTCCTGCTTGCCTCGTGGCCGACTCGGAGCGGCGGGGCGCGGCGAACTCCCCGCTGCCTGCACCTGACGAGCGCCCTCTCGACGCCGGTGGCCGATACGGATTGCCGGGCCGTGCCGCCTGGTGTCGTACGAGCGCCGCGTCACCGACATCCTCGACGCGGCTGCCGTTCCGGTTGCTGTGGCTGGCGCAGGGCCGCCCGCGACCGTCCATGCCGATCCGCCACGCGACGGAGAGCCCGACGCCGGGCCGTGCTCCGGGGCCGTGCGATGCGCAGCCTGCGGCGCCCGGGCAACCGACACCGGTGCTACGAGCTGACATCCGTCCAACTCGTTCTAGTTGCCCAGCATTTGATCCACCGGACAGCAGCCCACCCGTCCCAACCACGCCTTCGAGCTGTGAACGACGTGCCCACGCAGCCGTCTTCAAGCTCGGACAGGAACGCTCCCCCGGCGTCGACTTCCGAATCTCCGGCTCGGGAGCACGAGGCACCCGGACGACAGCCGCAACACCCTCACCCGACACCGTGCCCTCACTCCGACGGAAAGCGCCGTGCCGACCGCGACCCGAACACCGATCTCCAGGAACCCCACCATGACCCGCACCGGCTGGTACGAACTCCCTGACAAAACCGGCCCGTTCGACCTCCGCAGCGGCGACCGCGTCCTACACGGCGGACGCTGGTCCACGATCGTCGGCCTCTACACCCCCGGCAGCTCGGGCCGCGGTCGAGTCCTCCACCTCGACGACGGCCACCTCTACCTCCTCCGCCCCACCGAACGCCTCCGGGCCTGCCGTTGCACATGCGGCCGTTGAGAGCGCGTTGGCCACCCGTCCCGTGACGGCCACGGAGCGCCCGGACGCCAGCCGCGCACAACGGGCTCCGCCGCATGCGCCCGGAACCGCTCGGAGCGGAACGCGCGTGGCCGGTGGGTCGTCCATGACGGCGACGGCTTCGTCACCGCGTCGGACCCGCTCCCGCGCATCCCTGCGGCGATCGCCGGTTTTCGGGGTGAGCCCCGCAGGCCCTCACCCACCGCCCGAACCCCCGCGCGCCCGCGCCTGATGACGGCGGGCCTTGAGGCGGTTCCCGCAGGTCTTCATCGAGCACCAGCGTGCGGAGTTGGCGCGGCTGCGGTCGAGGAGGAAGAGGCGGCACTCGGGGTTCTCGCACGGGCGGAGGCGGCCCGGGAGACGCTCGTTGACGTCCGCCCAGGCGAGGACGAGTTCCACCGCGAGCCTGCGGTCGGGCGGGATCTCCAACTCCCAGTCGACGCCCGACGGGCCGGGCCGCGGGACCTTGCGCACGCCGGCGAGGACCCGGCGCAGTCGGGGCTGCGCCGACGCGCCCGTCTCCGCGGCCTGGAGCGCGTCCCTGGCGGTGCGCAGCCAGCGGCGTTCCGCGTCACCGCCGCAACCCCCGTGCTCCTGTGCCCAGTTGTCCAGCTCGCGGTCGTCGCGCCACAGGTCCCGGCGGCGGCCGTCGGCGACGGGGGTGCTGTTCAGCGCCTCCATCAGGGCCTGTTCCTCCAGCACGACGCCCTCCCTTCAGCTAACCCTATCAAGTGGTTTGACAGGTTACCCCCAGGACGGTCTACTGGCCACCGAGGGATAACCTGCCCACAGATCTGAAGGGGTTAGCCATGGTTGAGGTGCGCCACCGCTACGCGACGGTGCAGGGACACCGCGTCTTCTACCGCGAGGCAGGGGCCGGAGAAGCGCCCGCGCTCGTGCTCCTGCACGGATTCCCCTCCAGCTCCCGCATGTTCCGCCGTCTCGTCCCGGCGCTGGCCGACCGCTTCCGCGTCATCGCCCCGGACCACCTCGGCTTCGGGAACTCCGACGCCCCGCCCGCGGAAGCCTTCCCCTACACCTTCGACTCGCTGGCCGACATCACCGAGGAGCTTCTCGCCCAACTCGACGCCGCCCGCTACGCGTTGTACGTCCAGGACTACGGCGCCCCCATCGGCTGGCGGCTGGCCCTGCGCTCCCCCGAAGCCGTCACCGCGATCGTCACGCAGAACGGCAACGCCTACGAGGACGGCTTCGTACCGGAGTTCTGGGACCCCGTGTGGGCGTACTCCGAGAACCCGGGTCCCGAAACCGAACCCCCCGTCCGCGCGGCCCTCTCGCTCGACGCCATCCGGTGGCAGTACCTCCACGGAGTGGACCGGCCCGAGCTCGTCGACCCCGACACCTGGGCCGTCGACCACCGCGAGGTCAACCGGCCCGGCAACGACCTCGTGCAGCTCTCCCTGCTCCGCGACTACGCGAGCAACCGATCCCTCTACCCCCGGCTCCACGCCTACTTCCGGGAACGCCAGGTCCCGCTCCTCGCGGTCTGGGGAGCCAACGACGAGATCTTCGGGCCGGACGGAGCACGCGCCTTCGCAAGGGACCTGCCGGACGCGGAGATCCGTCTCGTACCCGGGGGCGGGCACTTCCTGCTCGAAAGCCACCTGGACACCGTGGCCGGGTACATGCGCGGGTTCCTCACCACCGTGGGCTCGACGGTGTGAAGCGCGCGCCCGGACCCCCGACAGGAACCCGCACGAGCCGCAACGTCAGGGCGCGCTGCTCCCCCACCCCGGCGGCCCCGGAGTTCAGCACGTCGGCATGTTCTCGCCCTTGCGCAGCTTCGACAGCGCGTCCAGCGCTCCGTCGAGCGTGGCGACCGGCACCAGCCGCAGCCCGTCCGGGAGTTCGGCCCTGGCTTCCTGGCACTCGGCCTTGGGGACGAGGAAGACGCTCGCACCGTCGCGCTTCGCGGCCTGCGTCTTCAGCGGGACGCCGCCGACCGCGCCGACCTTGCCCCGGCCGTCGATGGTGCCCGTGCCCGCGACGGTACGTCCGCCGGTGAGGTTGCCTCCCGCGCCGTCCCCCTCCAGCTTGTCGATGATCCCGAGCGAGAAGAGCAGTCCCGCGCTGGGCCCGCCGACGTCGGCGAGGCGCAGCGTGACGTCGACGGAGCCGGGGGCGCGGCCGAGCTGGCGCAGGGCCGCGTCGACCGCCGCGTCCTGGGAGTCCTTCATCTCGCTCGCGTTGTGCTCCTCGATCTCCTCGACGCTCTCGCCCTCGGGGTAGACGGCGGCGCGCGGCATCACCGCGCGCCTGCTGTCGAACCACCCGCTCGCGACGTCGCCGATGCGCACGCTCGCCTCGGGCGCCGTCGCCGCGATCGTGGTCAGCAGCAACCGGCCCTGCTCGTCGGCCGCCTGTTCACCGGACTCCTCGTCGCGCGGGACGCTGATCACCGACTTGCCCTTCTCCTCGCCGAGGACATCGGCGGTGATGCCGGGCTGCGCCACCGCGAACGGCAGCGGCGCGAGGACGGCGGCGAGCAGCAGGGCGAGTGCGGGGAGGAAGGAGAGGACGAGGCGGGTGCGGCGGTCGAGGTTGCGGAGGCTGCGGGGCTGCTTCTCGGTCACCCCGGCAATCTAGACGATCCGCCGCCGGCCGCCCGACCGCGGGGCGCGCCGCCCTACCGCAGCGCCTCGGCCACGTCCTTCGCCGCGCGCACCACGCGCTCCCCTATCTCCTCGCTCACCGCCTCGGAGAGCATCACCACCCCGACGCTCCCCTCGATCCCGCCGACCCCGAGCACGGGTGCCGCGGCGCCGCTCGCGCCGGCCTCCAACTCTCCGTGGGTGAGGACGAATTGGCGGTCGGGGCCGTCACGGAGGCCGCGTCCCGCGAGGATCGCCCGGCCCGCGGCGCCGCGCTCGAGCGGGTGCCGGAAGCCGGTGCGGTAGGCGACGTGGTAGTCCGTCCAGCTCGGCTCGACGACGGCGACGGCGAGCGCCTCGGTGCCGTCGACGAGGGTGAGGTGCGCCGTGGCGCCGACGTCCTCGGCGAGCTCGCGGAGCGCGGGCAGTGCCGCCTCGCGCACGAGCGGGTGCACCTGCCGTCCGAGCCGCAGCACGCCGAGGCCGACGCGGGCCCTGCCGCCGAGGTCGCGCCGGACCAGGGCGTGTTGTTCGAGGGTGGCAAGGAGGCGGTAGACGACGGTCCGGTTGACGCCGAGTTTGCCGGAGAGTTCGGTGACGGTGAGGCCGTGGTCGGTGTCGGCGAGGAGTTTGAGGACGCGCAGTCCCCTGTCGAGTGTCTGAGAGGTCTCCGCGGTCACGAAGCGCCCTCCTCGGGTGAGTTGCGGCGGCCGTGGTCGCGGCGCCCCTGGCACCGGTCGCAGGCCGCCGGCCCGGGTGGTGCCCCGAGCGCCGGCGCAGGCGTCGGCCGGTCGCGGCGGTAGGGACTCGGGGCTGCGTACGGTCGCCACCGGTTGCGCTCCGCGGCGGCGTTGCCACGGGGCGTGTGTGTGACGCGAAAACCTATCGACACGCACCGCCCTCCGGAAGGGCCTGTCCAGTATCCGGGCAGAAACTCTCCCGAAACACGGCAGGAATTGCTCAGGGGCCCGTGCGGAGCGTGCGGAGTCGCCTGGCTTGCGGCCCGTACGCGGACTCAACTTACCTGTGCAGAACGGCTGTTGCAGGGAATATCGAGGCGCTGCGGTAGCCCGTGCGGTCGCCGCACCCTCCGCCGCCCGGGACACGCAGGGCATCGCCGGGCCGGGGTGCAGGCGCTCGACGCGTCGCGGGCCTGCCGTCCGACGGGCGGGGCCGCCTCCCTGGTCAGCACGCGGGCTCAACGCATGCGCGTCGCCCACTCCTTGACCTTCTGTATCCGCTGATCGATCTGGCCCGCCGTCGCCTCGGCCGTCGCGGGACCGCCGCAGGCGCGGCGGAGCTCGGTGTGGACGACGCCGTGCGGCTTGCCGCTCTGGTGGGAGTAGGCGCCGACGAGCGTGTTGAGCTGCTTCCGCTTCTCCAGCAGCTCCTTGTGCGTGACGACGGGCCGCCGCTCGGCCGGCATCTCCAGCAGGTCGGCCTCGTCGTCGGGCTTCTTCCTGCTGTGCGAGATCTGCCGGGCCTGGCGGCGCTGGAGGAGGAGCTGCACCTGGTCGGGTTCGAGGAGTCCGGGGATGCCGAGGTAGTCCTGCTCCTCCTCGCTGCCCGGGTGCGCCTGCATGCCGAACTCGGCGCCGTCGTAGGTCACCCGGTCGAAGACCGCGTCCGACTCCAGTGCCTCGAAGGAGAGTTGGTCCTGCTCGCCGGTGTCCTCGTCCTTCTCCTCCTCCGCCTCCTTCAGGAGGTCGGCCTCCTCCTCGTACGGGTCGTCGCCGCCGTCCTTCGCCGGCTTGTCGAGGACGTGGTCACGCTCCTCCTCCATCTCGTGCGCGAAGCTCAGCAGCGTCGGGACCGTCGGCAGGAAGACCGAGGCCGTCTCGCCGCGCCGCCTGGAGCGGACGAACCTGCCGACGGCCTGAGCGAAGAAGAGGGGTGTCGAGACGGTGGTGGCGTAGACGCCGACGGAAAGGCGCGGCACGTCGACGCCCTCGGAGACCATGCGGACGGCGACCATCCAACGGTCGTTCGAGTGCCGGAACTCCTCGATCCGGTCGGAGCTGCCGGCGTCGTCGGAGAGGACGACGACCGGCTTCTCGCCGCTCGCCTCGCGGAGCAGCTTGGCGTAGGCGCGGGCCGAGTCCTGGTCGCTCGCGATCACCAGGCCACCGGCGTCGGGGACGGCGCGGCGGACCTCGCTCAGGCGGCGGTCGGCGGCGCTGAGCACCGAGGGCATCCACTCGCCTCGCGGGTCGAGCGCCGTCCGCCACGCCTGCGAGGTGGCGTCCTTGGTCATGGGCTCGCCGAGGCGCGCCTCGACCTCGTCGCCGGCCTTCGTACGCCAGCGCATGCTGCCGCTGTAGGAGAGGAAGATCACCGGACGGACGACGCCGTCGGTGAGCGCGTCTCCGTAGCCGTAGGTGTAGTCGGCGACGGAGCGGCGCAGGCCCTCTCTGTCCTCGGCGTACTCGACGAACGGGATCGGGTTGGTGTCGGAGCGGAACGGCGTGCCGGTGAGGGCGAGTCGGCGGGTGGCCGGCTCGAACGCCTCCAGGCACGCCTCGCCCCAGGAGCGGCTGTCGCCCGCGTGGTGGATCTCGTCGAGGATCACGAGGGTCTTGCGCTGCTCGACGCGGTTGCGGTGGAGCATCGGGCGGACGCCGACGCCGGCGTAGGTGACGGCGACGCCGTGGTACTCCTTGCTCAACGGGCCCGCGCTGTACTCCGGATCGAGCTTGATGCCGACCCGCGCCGCGGCCTCGGCCCACTGCTTCTTCAGATGCTCGGTCGGCGCCACCACCGTCACCTGCTGGACGTGGTGGTGATGGAGGAGCCAGGAGGCGAGGCTGAGCGCGAAGGTCGTCTTGCCGGCGCCCGGCGTCGCGACGGCGAGGAAGTCGCGCGGCTGCCGCTCCAGGTACGCGTCCATCGCGGTCTGCTGCCAGGCGCGCAGCTTGCCTGCGGTACCCCACGGCGCCCGCCCGGGAAAGGCGGGCGGGAGGTTGGTGGTTGCGGGGGAGGTAGTCACGGTCTCCGTACGGGTCGCTGGTCGCAGTCGCATCGCTCGGCGCCGCTGCACCGGGCGACCGCGACAGCCTACCCGCGCCGCCGGGCGGAGGCCGCGGGGGAGTCCGCTCCCCCTGGTTCGCCGTCGTGCCCGGAAGCGCTCGCCCCCGGACGCGCGCCGCGGCTCGGGCGCCTCCGCCGCCCTCCTCGGCGACGTGTGCCACTCCCGGACGACGGGCCGCCGTGACCAGCCCGCATGCGCTACCCGGTGAGTACCACCCCGGCGTACGACACCCCACCGATCACCACCCAGGCGCCGAGGCCGAGTGCGGCGACGCGCACCCCCGTGCGCGCCAGCGTCGGGAGGTGGACGGCGCTGCCGAGGCCGAACAGCGCCGCGGCGAGGACGACTTCCTGCACGGTGCCCGCCGCCTCCAGCGTCCCGTCGGGAAGCAGCCCCGTGGTGCGGACGGCGGCGGCCGCCGCGAACCCGGCGACGAAGAGCGGTACGAGCGGCGGACGCTTCCCGCTCCCCGCCGGCACCTCGCGCCCGGCGCGCACGCGGGCGCGGACACCGAAGGCGACGGCGGCGACGAGCGGCGCGAGCATCAGCACCCGGACCAGCTTCACCAGCACCGCCTGCCCGAGCGCGTCGGGCCCGGCCGTCTGCGCGGTGGCGACGACCTGCCCGACGTCGTGCACGCCCGCGCCGACCCAGCGCCCGAACTCGGCGTCGTCGAGCCCCAACGGGCCCTGGAGCAGCGGAAGTACGGCGATGGCGAGGGTGCCGCAGAGCGTCACCAGTGCGATGGAGGTGGCCGTGTCCCGCGCGGCCTCCGGGCCCCTGCTGCGGCGCACCTCGCTCACGGCGCCGATCGCCGAGGCGCCGCAGATCGCGTACCCGGTGGCGACGAGGAGCGGTTGGTCGCGCGGCAGGCGCAGCAGCCGCCCCAGCCACAGTGTCCCGAAGAACGTCACGGCCACGACGGCGACGACCATGCAGGCGGTCGCCCAGCCGAGCCCGAGGACGTCGGAGAGGCTGAGCTTGAGACCGAGGAGCACGATGCCGAGCCGCATCAGGCGCTTGCCCGCGAACGTCAGGCCCGGCCCGGCGAGGCCGTGCACCAGCGTGCGCGCGCCCGGCAGATGGGCGGCGAGGACGCCGAGGACGAGCGCGGCCGTGAGCGCGGGAAGCGCCGGCAGCACGAGGTGCAGCGCGAAGGCGAGCGCGGTGCCGACGGCCGTGAGGGCGAGCCCCGGCAGGCGGGAGGGGACGCGCGGCGCGTCCCGTGCGGGCGGCTCGGCGCCCGTCCGCCGGGCCGCCCGTTCGCCGAGCAGGGCCATCAGGCCCCGGCCTTCGGCTGCCCCTCGTGGGCCTCGGGGAGTTCGTAGACGCGGCGGACGCTGCTGCCGAGGCGGGAGACGTCGGCGCCATAGAGGTGCAGGGAGATCGCCGTCCCGGTGCCGCCGTTCCACACCCGGTGTATGTCGCCGGGTGGCGCGAACCCAGCTACGGTGCCGGTCGGGCTCACCACGTCCTGCGTCGGCACCAACCGCGCCTGCGCCGCCGCGGATTCGGCGGGCCGCAACCGGTAGCGACGCTCGTGCTCCTCGCCGTGGTGCACGCCGGTGACGCACCAAGCGACGTGGTCGTGGATCGACGTCGACTGGCCCGGCAGCCACACCAGCGCGACGACGGAGAAGCTCCCGTCCGGCTCGGCGTGGAGGAGGTGCTGGCGGTAGCGGTGCGGATCGCCCTCGTGCTGCTCGGGCGTGAGAAGGTCGTCGGCGCCCAGGTGCGGCGCGAGCGCCTCGCCGACGAGGTGTGCCGTGGCGTCCGGCGGCAGCCCGCGCCCGACGACCGCGCGTACCTCGTCGACGAGGGCGGCCGAGCGCGGCGTCGTCGCGCCGCCCGGTGAGTGCGCTGCTTCGAGTGTGCGGCTCGGGGAGACCATGCCGGCAGCGTGCCGAGGCCGTGCGGGCGCGTCCAACGACGGTCCCTTCGCCCGTACTTCACTTCTGCTTATGGGCGGACCTCAGCACCCCACGCGGTTGGTGGCGGCCGTCCGCAGGCCGTCGAGTACCTGCGCCGTCGCGGGGATCTCCAGGTGCTCCCGCAGCACGTACGCACACACCCGCCGCCGCGAGGCGGGGTCGAGGGCGCGGCCCGTCACCTTGCGGTGGGCGAGGAAGTCGAGGACGAGTCCCGGCATCATCGCGACGCCGAGGCCCTCCGCGACGAGGCTCTGTATCACCAGGTTGTCGTCGGTGGTGAAGGCGATGTCGGGCGCGAAGCCCAACTCGGCGCACTCGTGGAGGAAGTTGGCGCGGCACCGCGGACAGCCGGCGATCCACCGCTCCTCCGAGAGCTCGGCGAGCCGCACCGCGCGGCGTCGCGCCATCGGGTGCCCCGCCGGCATCAGGACCGTCAACTGGTCCTCCATGAGCGGTATCTCCACCAGCTCGTCGGGGACCTGTTCGCGCAGCCCGGGGTAGGTGAAGGCGAGCGTGACGTCGCACTCGCCGCGCACCACCTTCTCCAGCGTCTCCGGCGGCTCCCCCTCCTGGAGTTCGACGCGGACGCCCGGGTGTTCGACGGCGAGCGCCGCCAGCGTCTCCGGCACCAGCGTCGCCGCGGCGCTCGGGAAGGCGCACACCCGCACCCGTCCGGAGCGCAGGCCGGTGAGCGCCGACATCTGACGGTGCGCGGCGGCGATGCTGTCCAGGATCACCCCGGCGTGCCTCGCCAGCGTCTCGCCCGCCTCGGTGAGCCGCATCCGCCGGCCGGCGCGGACGAAGAGCGGTGTCCCGACGGAGCGCTCCAGCGCCTTCATCTGCTGGGTGATCGCCGGCTGGGTGTAGCCGAGTTCACGCGCCGCCGCCGAGTAGGAGCCGGTGCGGACCACCTCGTGGAAGGTGCGGATGTGCCGGGAGTCGAACATGCCGGAACCATAAGCGGATTTTGGGGTGCGGGCACCGGACGGTCACGGGCTCTTCTGGGCGGGCGTGCTCCCCAGCACCCGTCCCGCGACCGCCACCCCCAGCACCGCGACCGCCGCCGCCACCGCGTAGACGCCGACGAAGGCGCCGCCGCCCGCCGCCTGTTCCGCCGTCGCGCCCGTGTGCGCGGCGCCCGTCGTGCCGCCGCCGAGCGCGGCGAAGACGGCGCCGGTGCAGGCGAGGAGGACGACGGTGCTGAGGCTGTCGGAGACCTGGAGGGCCGAGGAGTTGCGTCCCGCCTCCGCCGGCGGGGAGAGCCGCAGGAGCAGCACGCTCATCGAGGAGATGACGAGGCCCATGCCGAAGCAGCCGAGCGCCATCGTCAGCGCGAGCGTCCACACCGGCACCGACTCGACGAGCACCAGCGGCACGTAGACGATGGAGAGCGCGACGAACACCATGCCCAGCCGCACCAACTGCGCCCGGTACGGCTCCAGTCGGGACCGCGCCTGGAGGTAGGAGCCGAGCGCCCAGGCCGCCCCGCCGGCGGCGAGGGTGAGCCCGGCGAGCGTCACGGAGAGCCCCCGCTGGGTGACGAGCATCAGCGGGACGAAGCTCTCGGCCACCACGTACGCACTCGCCGCGACCCCGCGGAGCAGGATGACGGCGGGCAGCCCGCGCGCGGCGCGGTAGGTTCCGCGCGGCAGCAGCGCCAGCGCGGCCGGCACCAGCAGCCCGGCGCCGACGACCGCGGGCACCAGCGAGAACCAGCGCAACTCCTGCCCCGCGTACTGCAACAGGCCCGCTCCCGCGGCGACCCCCAGCGCGAGCCTCGTCCTCCGCACGTCCCAGGGGCCCGGTGCCTCCGCGCCCTCCGGCGGGCCCGAGGCGGCGCGACGCAGCGGGGGCAGCATCGCCGCGAGCGGCAGCAGCACCAGTGCGGGGATGCCGAGGAACACCCAGCGCCAGCCGAGGTGTTCGGTGACCGTGCCCGCGATGAGCGGGCCGACGGCCGAGGGCAGGACCCAGGCGGCGGAGAAGGCGGCGAGGATCTTCGGGCGCAACGCCTCGGGATAGGCGCGCGAGACCACGACGTAGAGCGCGACGATCACCAGGCCGCCACCGATCCCCTGCACGGCGCGCGCGAAGACGAGCGTCCACATCGACCCGGCCGTCCCCGCCAGCAGCAGCCCGGCGGCGAAGGCGACGATGCCGGTGCCCAGCGGGGCCAGCGGCCCCCGCCGGTCGCACCACTGCCCCGAGACGACCATGCCGACGAGCGAGGTGGTGAAGAACGCGGAGAAGGCGTAGGCGTAGAGCGGCACCCCGTCGAGCTCCTGCGCCGCGACGGGCATGGCCGTACCGACCGCCGTCGCCTCGAAGGCGACGAGCAGGACGACGGAGACGATGCCGAGGCTCAGCGCCCGGTACGGCGGACGCAGCACCGAGCCGGCGGGCTCCGGCTCGACGGGCGGGCGCGAACCGGCTCCGGGCGCAAGCATGTTGCCCGTCTCCCCGGCCGTCGCCCGCACGGTGACGGCCTCCGCCGGGGCCCGTCCGGCGCCGGCGGCTCCGGTCGGGGGCTCACCGGGGTCCGTGTCCTGCGGCTTGTCGGATGCACTCATGCGGGCACCGTAAGCCTCACCGCTCGTCCGGGGACCAGCCGAGCGACGGAACATCACTGGGGCCTTGGTCCGAGAGCGGCGGGGCCTGGTGCGGTCGGGCGGTGTCGGAAGGGCGGTGCGCCCCGTCGTCCCGGTGCTCGGGCACCGGGACGACGGGGCGCAGTGTTCGTCCGCTCCCCCGTGTCGGACGAGATCGGGCCGCGGACGTTTCAGTAGCGCGGCTTGAGGTAGAGGGTGTACTTCCAGTTCGACAAGCTCTGCTTGCACGTGTAGGCGGTCCACTTGGCGCTCGCCCGCACCGCGTCCCTGCCGTCCTTCTGACAGTTCGTCTTCGTCCAGAAGGTGCCTCCCTTGTCCCAGCACGCCTCGGGCGCGCACGCGGCGGCCGTCCCCGCGGACGGGGCGGACGCGCCGGACGGCGAGGCGCCGGCAGCGCCGGCGAGGGCCGGGGAGAGGACGAGTCCTGCGGTCGCCACGGTCGTGGCGAGACCCTTCGTGAGTCGTCGAGCCATTGCAACACCTCTTCGCTCTCGTTCGCGATCGGGACCGGGCGGCCCCGGCAGCCCTCTTCGGGCCGACGCGTAAGACGCTAGGGCGAGGCCGTATCAGATGTGTCAGCGCCGCGTCGCAATCGCGCAATCGCGTGCCTGAGCAGACTTCGACCAGTCGTACGCATGCGCCTCTGCGTCAGAGTCTTCCGCGCCACTTTTCCGTTGCTGACGCGAATCGCCGCCATCCGTGCTTTCCGCTCGGCATTCCGAGCAGCCTGTACCGAGGGGGAAGGACGCGTCGGCCGTGGTCGCCGGCGTCGAAACCACGTACTACAGGGCTGGTTCGCGCCGGTGGAGGTCACCGCGGCCAGGCGCACCAGAGCGCGTCACCCCGCAGACGCTGCCGAACCGGCCGGGACCAAAGGACACGTGCGCCACAGAACCGGCTGCCGAACAGGCCACCTCCCGGACCGAGTTCACGCCGCACGGAACCGACGCAGCGCCTCCCGACGCTTCACCACGATCGGGCGCCTCTTGACTCACCGCCGGAGAAGACCGCTGCCGAACCGGCCGTCACGCAGGCCCGGTTCACACCGAACAAGCCAGCCGTCTCGCCCTGGCGCGCTGCCCGGAGCGAGACGGCGCCGCAGCCCCCGACACCCGCACCTTGCGAAGCAGGCACACACAAGAACGTCCGCCAACGACCCGCCGCCGGCCTGCTCAACCCCGGCGACGCCAACTCCCCCCGCCGGACGCCCGTTTCACCGCCGCTACTGCGACCCCACCGCAGCCGCCTGCGGCCGGATCGGCAGCCGATTGGCGGGACGCCCCGTCGCCGCGCGCACGGCGGAGGCCACGGCGGCGGGCGCGACGACGACCGGTACACCGGACGCGGCCTTCGCGCCGAACGGCGCCACCACGTCGCGCTCCTCGACGAGCTTGACGATGCGCACCTCGGGTGCGTCGAGCGCGGTGGGGAGCGCGTAGGTGCGCAGATCGGGGTGGCGGACCATGCCGCCGGCGACGCGCAGGTGCTCGCTGAGCGCCGCACCGACCCCCTGCGTGACACCGGCCTCGATCCGCGCTCTCAACTGCCGCGGGTTGAGAACCCGTCCGACGTCCTGCGCCACGGCGACCTCCACGACGCGCACCGTGCCCAGCTCGATGTCGACGTCGACCACGGCGCGCATCGCTGCGAAGGCGAGACCGACGAACGCGTCGCCCTGGCCCGTCTCGTCGAGCGGCTCGGTGGGGTGCGGCCTGCACTGCGCCGTCGCCCAGAGCTCCTTGTCCTCCAGCGCCTCGACGACGGTCGTGGAGAGGACGCCGTCGTACGAGGTGATCTTGCCGTCGGCGATGGAGAGCAGCTCGGTCGACATCCCGAACTTCGCCGCGAGCGGCTGGAGTAGCTGTGTGCGCACCATCTTCGCCGCGCGCTCGACGGCACCGCCCGAGACCCAGGTGTGCCGTCCGCGCATCGCGGGCCCCGCCGAGGGCTGGTCGGTGTCGACCGGTACGACGTGGACCTCGTCGATACCGAGGGTCTCCTGGACGATCTGCCGCGCCAGCGTGGTGAACCCCTGGCCCGAGTCGGCCGCCGCGCACAGCACGGTCGCCGTGGGGCCGCTCACCTTCACCGTCGCCGTGGAGACCTCGTCCGCGCCCTCGGCGCCGAGCATGTGCACCATGCCGAGCGCGTAGCCGACGCCGCGACGCACCGCCGCGGGCTCCCCCGCGCCGCCGGGGCCGCCGGGAAGGAGCCACTGGTGCTGCGGCCCCTCTTTGGGGAGCGGAGGCAGCGGCGCCTCGCGCACCGCGTCGAGGAGCTCCTCGACGGGGGCGGGGCAGGTGACGGTCTGCCCCGTGGGAAGGAGGTCACCGGTGGCGAGGACGTTGCGCTTGCGCAGCTCGGCGGGGTCGATCCCCAACTTGGCGGCGAGGCTGTCCATCTGGGCCTCGTGGGCAGCGCAGACCTGCATCGCGCCCTCGCCGCGGAGGTGCCCCGCGGGCGGGTTGTTGGTACGCACCATCCAGCCGTCGACGACGGCGTGCGGCACGACGTAGGGCCCCGCCGCGAAGGAGACGGCCGCGGCGAGCGCGTCGGACGAGGTGTCGGCGTAGGCGCCGGCGTCCATGAGGATCTGGGCCTCGACCTTGAGCAACTTGCCCTCGGCGTCGGCGTGGTGGCGGTACCGCAGCAGCGTCGGATGGCGGTGCGGATGCCCGAGGAAGGACTCCTCGCGCGTGACGGCGATCTTGACGGGGCACCCCGTGCGCATCGCCAGCAGCCCGAGCGGCACCTGGAGCGCGACGTCCTCACGGTCCCCGAGCGACCCGGGCACCCCGGTGACGACGATCTTGACCTGCTCCGGCGGGAGCCCGAAGCAGGCGGCGGCAAGGTCGCGATCGGTGTGCGGGTCGGTGGAGGCCGTGTAGATCTCCACACCGCCGTCCGGACGCGGCACCGCAAGCGCCGACTCGGCCCCCACGGGCGCCGGGTCCTGCCGCCCGATGCGGTACATCCCCTCGACCATCACCTCGCCGGAGACGGACGGGTCGCCGTACCGCAGCGGGATGTGGCGCACGACGTTGCCGTCCGGGTGGAGCGGCTCGCTCTCGAACGACTCCTGCGGGTCGGTGAGCGCGTCGAGCACCTCGTACTCGACCGCGACGGCTGCGGCGGCGAGGCGCGCCGTGTCCGGGTGGTCGGCGGCGACGGCCGCGATCGGCTCCCCGTGGTAGCGCACCTCCTCGCGCGCGAAGACCGGTTGGTCGGCGACCTTCCGCCCGAAGGACTCCTCGCCCGGGATGTCACGGTGTGTGACGACGGCGAGGACACCGGGCATCGCCTCGGCCTGCTCGGTGTCGATCGAGACGATCCGCGCCCTGGGGTAAGGCGACCGGTGCACGGCAGCCCACAGCAGGCCCTCGGCCCACAGGTCAGCGGCGTAGGGGAAGGTGCCGGTCACCTTGGCCGGCGCGTCCTCGGGGGTGAGGGAGGCGCCCAACCCGTGTGCGGCGAGGTCCTCTTCGGGGGCGGCGTCCGCGGCGACGGGGCCGCCCGTCCGGGTGGCTCGGTTACTGCGCGTCTCGGCCATGTCCGTCATGCCACCGCCTTCCTGAGCGTGGGCGGGAGGGTGCTGTGCCGGCCGCGGGCCGCGGCGCGGAGATGGCGCGCGCACGGGCGGTGCGCGCGCGGGGTGCCGGGCGCGGACGTCACTGCCGGCCGCCCTGGTCGTGGGGGCCGGGGTGGGCACCGCCGGCGCCGGGGGGCGCCTGGTGCGGGATGTGCGGCCCCTGTCCGTGCGGCACGCCGCCCGGGTGCTCGCCCGTCTGCGGGGGGACGAACTGGCCCTGGTGCGCCGGGGGTTCGGGCTGCTGCGGCTGCGGGATCTGCGCGACGGGCGGTGCCTCGCGCTCGGCCTGCGCCTCGGGCGCGCCCTCGCCCTCCGCGCCCTCGTCCTCCTCGCCCGCGTGGGCGCGCTCGGCGACGACGCGGCCGACCGCGTCGAGGATGCCGCGGTAGCCGGAGCAGCGGCAGAGGTTGCCGCAGATCGCCTGCCTGACCTCCAGCTCGCTGGGGCGGTGGTTCCCCTCCAGCAGGTCGTGGACGGTCATCGCCAGCCCGGGGACGCAGAAGCCGCACTGGACGAACCCGCCCTCGGCGAGGGCGCGCTGGACGTCGGAAGGGGTGCCCTCGGAGGCGAGCCCCTCGACGGTGCGCACCTCGCTCCCGGCAGCCGTGGCGGCGGGCACCAGGCACGAGGCGACGAGCCGCCCGTCGACCTGTACCGAGCATGCGCCGCACTCCCCCTGCGCACAGCCGTCCTTGGCCCCGGCGAGGCCGAGCCGCTCGCGGAGCACGTAGAGCAGGGACTCGCCGATCCACGAATCGGTGACCGGTCGGTCGACGCCGTTGACGCGCAACGCGTAGGAGACGTGCGGGTGTTCGCTGTCCACCAGCGCTTCGGACGGGGCCTCGACGTCCGGGACGTCGGCCGCTTCCGCCCCGTCGGCCGCGTCGGGTTCCGGTGCGTCGCCGGCATCGGGTTCCGGTACGTCGTCCGCATCGGGCTCCGGTGCGTCGCCGGCGCCGGGTCGCGGTACGGCACCCGCACCGGGTCGCGGTGCGTCGCCCGCATCGGGTCGCGGTACGGCACCCGCGTCGGGTTCCGGTACGGCACCCGTGTCCGGCCCCGCGCCGGGTCCCGTCGCGGGCGGCTCCGCGCTCCCGCCCGCGTGCGGCGTCTCGTCCCCGGGCCCCGCGCCTTCCGGCTCCTCGGCGCCGGACGCCTGCCCGGAAGCGGCCGTGCCCCCGTCGGCCGGGATGCCGGCCCCGCCCGACGGCGGCGCCACGGTCCCGTCCGGTCCCGTCCGCGAGGGCCAACCGGCCGGCTCCACAGGCATGTTGGACACACCGGGCCCTACGGGCGCGCCGTACGCACCCGTCCCCTGCGGTGCGCCACCGGGCTGCGCGCCGGGCGAACCGCCCTCCGCGTGGGCCGCGTGCCCCTCGGCCGCGCCACCGCCCGCGCCGAGCGGACGCCGGCTGCGGGCCTCGTGCGACCCCGCGAGCGCCGCCGCGGCACCCTGGCCCGAGGGCCCGTGCCCGGAAGCGGAATCCGGCTCGGCCTCCGGGTACGCGGCCGCACCCGGGGCGTCGTGCCACTGCTGCGCCTGCACGGGCGGCACGCCGGAGTCGACCGGTGTACCGCCGAACCGGCCCTCGACGCCAGGGGGTTGGGCAGCGTACGGCCCGTACCCGGGGCCGCCCGCGTACGCGCCGGGGTGGGGCGGCGCCTCCGGCGCGCCATCGTGGCCCCCGTACGGGTGCGTGCGCGCCTCGGCCTCGCCGCCCGGCACCTCGGCCGCGTACGGCAGTACCCACTGCCCCGTCGCCGACGGGTCGGTGGAGGCGGCCGGCGTCATCGGGCCCGCCGGGTCGATCGTGGGCGGGGTGTATCCGCCGGTGCCGGTGCCGGGCGCGGCGAGCGGGGTGCCCGGGCCGCCGGCCGACGCGGACGGGTCGGCCTGGTAGGCGCCCAGGTCGGGAGGGAGTTGCACGAAGGCCGTCGCGTCCGAGTCCTCGCCGGGGCCCCAACTCGGGGGCGTCTGCTGCTCGTACGGGGTGTGGGGCGGAGGCGGGGCCTGCCATCCGCCGTGCTCCGCCTCGCCGCCCGCACCTGTGCTGTCGTGGTCGTTCTCGTTGCTCATGCGAGTGCTCTCCCGAGTCCCCGACGGGACAGTGTGGCCACCGTACGCCGCAAGTGCAGCGCCGCGGGCGGAAGTACGGGGGGCTCGCCCTCGGCCTCCTCGGCAGGCGGGTCGGGGATGCACGCCATGGCGACGTACTCCCCGAACGCCGTCAACGCGCCCTCGGGGAGGCCGCGTCCGCCCTCCCAGTCGATGAGCGAGGCGATCCAGCGCTCCGCTTCCAGCGGGCGCAGCGGCATCGGCGCGACGGCGCCCACCGCGCACCGCACCCCGCGGCGCACCGGGTCGAGCACGACGGCGACCGAGGCGAGCGCGCGGCCGGGTCCCGTACGCCCCGTCGCCTTGAGGAAGGTCTGCGGCGCGTGCAGCAGCGGAACCCTTACATGGCCGACGAGTTCGCCCGGCTGCAACATCTCGACGCCGGCGAGGAGATGGCTCACCGGCACCTCGCGATGCGCGCCCCCGGGGCCGGCGATGGACAGCGTCGCCTCCAGCGCGGCGAGGACCGGCAGCGCGTCGCCCGTCGGTGCGCCGGTGACGACGTTGCCGCCGAGCGTGCCGGCGTTCCGCACCTGCGGCGGGCCCGCGACGCGGGCCGCGGCGGCGAGCCCGGGGATGAGGGCTGCGAAGTCGGGTCGGCACATGCGCGCGTGGGTGAGCCCCGCGCCGAGTACCGCGTGCCCGTCCTGGTACTCCCAGCCGCGGATACCGCCGACGCGGCCGAGGCCGACGAGGGCGGCGGGGCGGAGTTGGCCTGCGTTGACGTCGGCCATGAGGTCGGTGCCTCCGGCCACGGGCACGGCCGCGGGGACGGCGGTGAGCGCCGAGACGGCCTCGTCGAGCGTGGTGGGCAGCATGACAGACGGCACAGCCTGCTCGCCGTGCAGCGGATGCCGTACGTGCGTGCTCAATCCAGCGCCCCTTCCCCGGTCTTCCCCGGCCATCCCCGGACCGCTCGGAGCAGGCCGGGGCTCCCCGACCTCCCCGGCCGCACTGACCGTACGGTACGTGCTCACGGCCCGGCGGTGGCAACTCTGGCATATCCCGGCGGGCTGTCCACACGAGGGTCCGGGACGGGCGATTGTGTCCCGAAGAGGGCCTATTGGGAAGAAGAGCCGCTATCGACCGTGAAGTGCACTCGGGGAAGGCGGCGACGGCGGCGAACCGGCCGACGGGGACCGGGGCTTCGCACGCGCGGCCGAGCGCGTGCGCACCGCGGAGCGCCGCCGCGATGCGCACGCACGGGCGGCGCTCACACGATCGGGGGTGCTCCGTCGATCGGGCGTCCGAGCACGCCGGGACGACGCTGCCAGGGGTAAGGCCCGGACGGCGGGCGGTAGTTCACGCCCATCGCGTCGAGCCGCGGGTAGTGCGCGCGCTCCATGCGGCGCTCGAACCCCTCGACGTCGCGCTGCCCCGGCGCCGGGAGCTGCGACCAGGCGACCTCCGCCAGCGCGACGAGCCGCGGGAAGAGCTGGTAGTCGACGCGCTGCGGCGTCTCGGTGCACTCCGCCCACATGGTGGCCTGCGTCCCCAGCACCCGCGCCGCGAGCTCCGTCCCCGCCAGCTCCGGGGGCACGGGCTCGAACCGGTAGACGTCGGCGAGGGTGCGCACGTAACCGATCGGCACCGGCTCGTCCTCGCCCGCGTCCTGCCGGTGGTCGAAGTAGACCTGCTGCTCGGGGCAGATGACGACGTCGTGCCCCGCACGCGCAGCCGCGACGCCGCCCGCGTACCCGCGCCACGAGGAGACGGCGGCGCCGTCGGGAAGGTCCGCGAGGACGGGTGCGTACGCCTCCCCGCTCGGCCCGTCCGCGCGGAGCGGGGAGGCGGAGGACGGCCGGGCGTCGGGGACGACGGCGCCCGCTGCCGTGCGCGGGTCGGCGTCCTCGCCTTCGCCCTGGAGGATCTCGTCCCAACCGACGAGGCGGCGGCCCCTGGCGGCGAGCCACTCCCCGAAGTGCCGGAGCATCCACGCCTGGAGGGCGTTCTCGTCGGGAAGACCGAGCTCGGCGAGGCGTGCCTGCGC
This sequence comes from Streptomyces sulphureus DSM 40104, assembly GCF_000381025.1. Lineage (GTDB taxonomy): Bacteria > Actinomycetota > Actinomycetes > Streptomycetales > Streptomycetaceae > Streptomyces > Streptomyces sulphureus. Next base: position 88,744 of record NZ_KB905824.1, on the reverse strand, counting down.
CGAAGGGGAGGCGCGCCACTCGTCCTTGGGGCACTCGTCTCCGCCGAGGTGGACGTAGGGCGAGGGGAAGATCTCCAGCACCTCCTCCAGCACCTCCTCGTAGAACCGCAGCACCTCCTCGGAGGGCGCCAGGAGGTGTGTGCTGATCCCCCAGTCCGTCCAGACGCCCAACTCCGCGGTGTCGACGCCCGCGTCGCGGTTGCCGAGCTCCGGGTAGGCGGCGATCGCGGCCTGCGAGTGGCCGGGGATGTCGATCTCGGGCACGACGGTGATCTGCCGCTCCGCCGCGTACGCGACGATCTCGCGCAGGTCCTCCTGCGTGTAGTAACCCCCGTGCGGACGCGGGTCCCAGAGCGGGGAGGCGCGGTGGCCGAGGCGGCTGCGCTCCCGCCAGGAGGCCACCTCGGTGAGGCGGGGCTTGCCGCGGACCTCGATCCGCCAGCCCTGGTCGTCGGTGAGGTGGAAGTGGAGGACGTTGAGCTTGTGCGCCGCGAGGAGGTCGAGGACGCGCAGGACGCCGTCCTTCGGCATGAAGTGCCGGGCGACGTCGAGCATCAGGCCGCGCCAGCGGAAGCGGGGCGCGTCGGCGAGGTGGAGCGCGGGGAGTGACCAGTCGGGTCCGCCGGGGAGCGGTGCGCGGCGGTACGCGGCGGGGCCGAGGAGCTGGCGGAGGGTCTGTACGGCCCAGTGGAGGCCCGGCTCGGCGGCGGCGGTGAGGGTGGCGCGCTCGGGCGTGACGTCGAGCAGGTACCCCTCGTCGCCCAGGCGTTGGTGCAGTCCGGGGTCGAGGAGGAGGCAGAGCGCGCCGTCGACCGGCTCGGGGGCGGGCGGCAGCGGTAGGCCGGTGGGCGGGCTCAGCTCGGCGCGGAGGCGGCGGGCGGCGCGCTCGGCGCCCGGGCCGGCGTGGAGCAGCGTCTCGGAAGTGAGCGGGAAGTGCCCGGACTCGGTGCGGACGGAGAGCGGGGCGGGTATCAGGCCGGTCGGATCGCCCATGGCGTCCTGCCTTTCGCATCGGGTGGCGGATATGCGGTCTGCGACGGGGAACTGCGGAGGAACCGGGCGCCTCGGGCGGACGAACCCCCGGCTCACGCCGCGGGTTTCCACACGACTTTCCCGCGCCCGGCGCCCACTTCTCACACGATCCTCACTTCACGGCGCCCCCCAACCCCGAGACGAGACGCCGGTGCACGAGCACGAAGAAGAGCAGCACCGGCAGCGTCATTACCGTCGAACCGGCCATCACGCCGCCCCAGTCGGGGGTCTCGTTGTCGAAGAAGACGAGGAGCGCCATCGGCAGCGTCGAGTTTTCGGTGGCGCTGATGATGAAGGATTTCGCGAAGAGGAAATCGTTCCAGGTGGAGATGAAGGAGAAGACCGAGGTGGCGACGAGCCCGGGCAACACCAGCGGGAAGAGGATCTGCCAGAGGAACCTCGCGCGGCTCGCCCCGTCGATGAACGCCTGCTCCTCCAGCGCCTCGGGCACCGCCTTGACGAACCCGCGCAGCATCCAGACGGCGAAGGGGAGCGAGAAGGCGAGGTGCGGAATGATCAGCGAGAAGAGCGAGTTGAGCACCCCGAGGTCGCGCATGAGGAAGAACATCGGGATCGTCAGCGCCTCGATCGGCACCATCTGCGCGACGAGGAACATCACGAGCACCGACGTCCGCAGCCGGAACCGGAACCGGACGACGGCGACGGCCGCGAGGAAGGCGATCAGCGCCGAGGCGAGCACGACGGTGCCCGCGACGGCGAGGCTGTTGAGGAAGTACCGCCCGAAATCCTGCTGTTCGAAGACGCGCCGGAACGAGTCGAGGGTGGGCTCCAGCGTCCAGGGCAGCGGCCGGTCGGAGCGGACCTCGCCGGCCGGCTTGAACGCGGAGAGCACCATCCAGTAGAGCGGGAACGCCACCAGCACCGCGACGACCACGGCGACCGCCTCGGCGAGCGCGCGCCGCGGCTTCCGCAGCCCCCGCCGCCCCCGTACGGGCCCGCTCGGCACCGCCGTCACAGCTCCTCACCTCCGCGTCGCAGCAGCCGCAGGTAGACGAGGACCACGGCGAGCAGGATCAGCAGCATCACGATGCCGATCGCCGAACCGAGGCTGTACTGCGAGGAGGAGAACGCCTTCTGGTAGGCGTAGACGTTGAGCACCAGGTTCTGCCCCGCGTCGCCTCCCCCACCCGTCATCACGTAGATCTGCGTGAAGATCTTGAAGTCCCAGATGATCGACTGGATCACCACCACGACGAGGATCGGCCGCAGCATCGGCGCCATCACGCTCCGCCAGGTCCGCCAGAGCGAGGCCCCGTCGAGCTCGGCCGCTTCCAGCACCTCGGAGGGGATCGCGCGTATCCCGGCGTAGACGGTCGTCATCACCAGCGGGAAGGAACACCAGACGACCTCCATGAGGACGACCGCAAAGGCCGACATCCGGCCGTACGTCCAGGAGTGGTCGCCGAGCCCCAACACCCGGTTGACGGGCCCGAAGTCGGGGTCGAAAAGGAAGACCCAGACCGTGGACCCGGTCATCGCGGGCGTCGCCCAGGCCCCCGTCGCGGCGAGCATGAGGAGCAGCCGCGGCACGGCCCGGACACGCGTCAGCAGGACGGCGAGCGCGCAGCCGACCGCCATCGTCCCGAGGACGCAGGCCCCGGCGAAGACGACGGTCGCCAGCAGGACGTCCCAGAACTGCGGGTCGGAGAAGAGCTCGGCGTAGTTGCCGAGCCCCCGGAAGGTCGCCGGTTCGCCGCCGCTCACCTGTGCCTGGGTGTACTCCAGCAGCGAGAGGAGCCCCAACTGGTAGATGGGGTAGGCGAGGAGCCCGGCGAGGACGAGGAGCGCGGGCGCGAGGTAGAGCCAGGGCGTCCAGCGGTGGCCCTGGAGCGAGGCGGGGCGTGCGCGGCGACGGGAGCGCCCGCCGCCGCCCGCACCGTTGCCCGGCGGGGCGGCGAGGAGGCTCACTTCACGTAGACCTTGTCCATCTTCTTCGCCGCGTCCTCCGCGGCGGCGTCGACGTTCTTCTTGCCGCCCGCGATCTCCTGGAACATCCCGGGGAGGACGAGCGAGGCGTCGATCTCGCCCCAGGCGGGGCTGACGGGCACGAACTCGGTGCCCGCGTCGAGGGTTTCGACGAACGGCTTCACGAACGGCTCACGTTCCGCCACCTTGCGCCGCGTGTCGGTGAACGTCGGCAGGAATCCCATGGCGTCGAAGAGCTCCTCCTGCGCCCGCTTCCCCGCTAGCTCCTTCATCAGCTCGACGGCGAGCGTCCGGTGGGAACTCGACTTCAGGACGCCGACGTTGTTGCCGCCCGCGAAGGCCGGCGCGATCTCGCCGCTCTTCTCGCCCGGCAGCGGGACGACCCCGTAGTCGCCCTTGACCTCGCCGTCCTCCATCGCCTGCCGGTTGAAGTCGCCCGCGATCGCCATGCCGGCGCGCCCGCCCGCGAACGCCTCGACCGTCTCGTTGCCGCCCCACTGGGAGCAGCGTGCGGGCGGGCAGTTGCTGTCGTCGAGCAGGTCCGTGTACGCCTTGATGCCCTTCTTCGCCTCGGGGCTGTCGAGCGCCGCCGCGTACTCGCCGCCGCGCTCGTCTGCGAGGTCGCCGCCCTTGGCCCAGATGAACGGCATGGCGCCGTAGGTGTAGGCGCCGCCGACGGCGAGGCCGTAGAGCTTCGGGCGCTCCTTGCGGATCTGCCGCGCGGTCTCGGTGAGTTGGCCGAGCGTCTTCGGGGGCTTCAGACCGAGCTCCTCGAAGACGTCGGTGCGGTAGTACAGCGCCCGGACGCCGACGAAGAGCGGCGCGCCGTAGGTCCTGCCGTCGTATGTGACCGACTTCTTCGCCGTGGCGTCGATGTCGTCCGCGGCCGGCCAGCTCTTGAACTCCTCGCTGACGTCGGCGAGTCCGCCGTCCGCGACGTAGCCGGCAGTGTCGGTGTTGCCGTACTCGATGACGTCGGGGGCCGAACCGCGGTCGTTGAAGGCGCCCTTGATCCGCTCGGCCCTGGAGTCGATCGGGATGTACCGCACGTCCACCGTGACGCCCTTGTGCTTCTTCTCGAAGCGCTCGACGACGCCGTCGACAACCCGCTGCTTCGGCGCGTTGCCGACCTCCTTGAAGAGCCAGACCCGCACCGTCCCGGTCTTCTCGTCCTTCCCCGAGTCCTCCGTAGAGGTGGACGGCGCGCATCCCGCGACCGCCACGCCTGCCATACCAACCGTCGCCGCACACACGGCGATACGCGCGGACACCTTCACGGCGAGACCCCCAAGCCCAGGCATTGCACACAGTGCAATGCGTGTTTCGCACCGCACAACTCCCGCAGGAGGCTAGGGCGAGCAGCCGACCCCCACAAGAGGTCTCGACCAATCCGTGAACCGTCCGAACTCCACACGCATGCACGGGAGTTCGCACACCGAATTGCCGAGGCACACAAAAAACGGTGCGCCGCGCATCCCTCGCACAGAGGGAGCGCGGCGCACCGCCGAGCCTTTGCGAACCGGTCTCAAGGGACGGGCCTCCGCCGAGCGCGGAGCACCCGGCTATTTCTTGCCGTCGCCCTTGCCGCCCTTGTCGCCCTTGCCGCCGTCGGCGCCCATCGTCTCGTAGATCTCCTTGCACATCGGACAGACCGGGTACTTCTTCGGGTCGCGGCCCGGCACCCAGACCTTTCCGCAGAGCGCGACGACGGGGGTGCCCTCCATCGCGCTCGACATGATCTTGTCCTTCTGGACATAGTGGGCGAACCGCTCGTGGTCGCCGTCTCCGTGCGAGGTCTGCGGGGTCGGCTCGACGAGAGTGCCGGTGCCCGTCCCGCGCTCGGGTTCAGACTCAAAAGTGCTCATGCGATCCAAGGGTACTCAAGGCACAAGCAGCCGTGGGGCACGCGCGGACGGCTGCGCCGCGACGCGGTCGACCGCGCCCGCGTGCGGCGCGTCACACCGGCCCGGCCGACCGGTTCACCTTCGAACGTCAGTTGAGCGAGGGGTCGTCCGGATACGTGGCGACCATCGCCAGCTCGCCCCGCTGCCGCCGCAGCACCGAGCGCCACAGCCCCTCGGGCGCGGGCGAGGAGACGTCCCCCGGCTCGGAGTCGACGACGTACCAGGCGCCGTCGCCGAGTTCGTTCTCCAACTGGCCCGGACCCCAGCCGGCGTACCCCGCGAAGATCCGCAACGAGCCCAGCTCGGCGGCGAGCAGCTCGGGCGGCGCCTCCAGGTCCACGAGACCGATCGCCCCGTGCACCCGCCGCCACCCCAGCGGCCCGTCGCCCGCGACTCCGTCGGCGGCCTCCTCGTCCGCCGCGCCGGCGTCCGGCGGCTCCGCGCTCCGCTCCCGGCCGCCGCCGAAGGGCACGACGGCCACCCCCAACGCGGCGTCGAGCGAGACGGGGCCGCCGTGGAAGACGACGCCGGGCTCCCCCGCGAGCGCGGCCCACGGCCGGAGGATCTCGCCGACGTCGACAGGGGTCGGCCGGTTGAGGACCACGCCGAGCGAGCCCTCCTCGTCGTGGTCGAGGAGGAGGACTACGGCCCGGTCGAAGTTCGGGTCGGCGAGCGCCGGCGTGGCCACAAGGAGCCGGCCGGTGAGCGAGGACGCCTCGGTCATGGGCCAATGATCCCGCACCCGGGCGCCCCGCGGGAGGCAACCGCCGGATCGGGGCGAACAACTCTGCGACCCCGGAAGCCGTATGTAAACCCGTGCACACTAAGAGTGTTGACGACTCCTCGCCGCCTTCCCCCTACCGCACGGGCGTACGCAGCGCGGCATCAACCGGATTACGATGACGTTTTGGCTCGGGCCCGCCCCGGTGCACGGCGCCACCGGCCGCCCGCCCGAGCCGAGAACCGCCGAGCAGCCCCGAACCAGCACGCCACTGCCCAACCAGCCACAGGAACGCGGAGATCCATGACCAGCCCTGCCGATGTCCTGCTCGTCCACGGCGGTGCGCCGCTGGAGGGCGAGATCCGTGTCCGAGGCGCGAAGAACCTCGTGCCGAAGGCGATGGTCGCAGCGCTGCTCGGCAGCGGGCCGAGCCGGCTGCGCAACGTCCCCGACATCAGGGACGTCCGCGTGGTCCGCGGCCTTCTCCAGCTCCACGGCGTCACCGTGCTCTCCGGCGAGGAGCCGGGCGAGCTCGTCCTCGACCCGTCGCACGTCGAGTCGGCGAACGTCGCCGACATCGACGCGCACGCCGGGTCCTCCCGCATCCCGATCCTCTTCTGCGGGCCGCTCCTCCACCGCCTCGGCCACGCCTTCATCCCCGGGCTCGGCGGCTGCGACATCGGGGGCCGCCCCGTCGACTTCCACTTCGATGTCCTTCGCCAGTTCGGCGCGACGATCGAGAAGCGCGCAGACGGCCAGTACCTCGAGGCACCGCAGCGCCTGCGCGGCACCAAGATCGAGCTGCCCTACCCGTCGGTCGGCTCCACCGAGCAGGTCCTGCTGACGGCAGTGCTCGCCGAGGGCGTCACGGTGCTCTCCAACGCGGCGGTCGAGCCCGAGATCGAGGACCTCATCTGCGTCCTGCAGAAGATGGGCGCCATCATCTCGATGGACACCGACCGCACCATCCGCGTCACAGGCGTCGACCGCCTCGACGGCTACACCCACCGCGCCCTCCCCGACCGCCTGGAGGCCGCCTCCTGGGCGAGCGCCGCGCTCGCCACCGAGGGCAGCGTCTACGTGCACGGCGCCCAGCAGCAGTCGATGATGACCTTCCTCAACACCTACCGGAAAGTCGGCGGCGCCTTCCGGATCGACGACGAGGGCATCCGCTTCTGGCACCCGGGCGGCCCGCTCAACGCCATCGCGCTCGAGACCGACGTGCACCCCGGCTTCCAGACCGACTGGCAGCAGCCGCTCGTCGTCGCCCTCACCCAGGCGTCGGGGCTCTCCATCGTCCACGAGACCGTCTACGAGTCCCGGCTCGGCTTCACCTCGGCGCTCAACCAGATGGGCGCGCACATCCAGCTCTACCGCGAGTGCCTCGGCGGCATGCCCTGCCGCTTCGGCCAGCGCAACTTCCTGCACTCCGCCGTGGTTTCGGGCCCCACCCGCCTCCAGGGCTCCGACCTCGTCATCCCCGACCTCCGCGGCGGCTTCTCGTACCTCATCGCCGCGCTCGCGGCCGAGGGGACCTCCCGGGTCCACGGCATCGAGCTCATCAACCGCGGCTACGAGAACTTCCAGGAGAAGCTCGTCGAGCTGGGTGCGAAGGTCGAACGCCCCTGAACCGTCGGCCGGGCGGTCGCCCGGTCACCCGGCGGCGGACCGATCGGCGACCAGCACCGCGCCGTCGTGCGGGACGAGCGTGCACCGGGCCCCGGGCGCCAGCGCCGCCGCCTCCCGGCTGGGCAGGTCGGCCTTCACCTCGAGACCGGCTTCGGTCCGCAGGCCGAGCCGGGTGAGGCCGCCGAGGAAGGTCGCGACCTGCACGGTCGCGGTGCCGTCCTCGGCCGCCCGTACGGCGAGCTCCTCCGGCCGCAGCAGTACGTCCACCTCGGTGCCCTCGGCAGGCGCCGACCCGTGCACCGGCAGCCGGCGCCCCAGCGCCTCCACCTCCCCGCCGTCGCGCACGGTGCCGGGTATCCGGTTCATCGTCCCGACGAACTCGGCGACGAACGGCGTCGCAGGGCGCGCGTACAACTCGGCGGGCGGCGCGCACTGTTCGAGCCGCCCGTCCCGCATCACCGCGACCCGGTCGGCGAGCGAGAGCGCCTCCTCCTGGTCGTGGGTGACGAAGACGGTGGTGATCCCGGACTCGAGCTGGATGCGCCGGATCTCCTCGCGCAGTTGGAGCCTGACCTTGGCGTCGAGCGCCGAGAGCGGCTCGTCGAAGAGGAGCACCCGCGGCTCCACGGCGAGCGCGCGGGCCAGCGCCACGCGCTGCTGCTGGCCGCCGGAGAGCTGGTGCGGGTAGTGCCCCTCGCGTCCGGGGAGGCCGACGAGCGCGAGGAGTTCGGCGGCACGCTCGCGCCGCTCACGCCTGCCCGCTCCGCGCACCCGCATCCCGTAGCCGACGTTCTCGGCCGCCGTCATGTTCGGGAAGAGGCTGTAGGACTGGAAGACCATCCCGATGTCCCGCCGGTTGGCCGGCACGTCCGCGACGTCCTCGCCGTCCATCAGCACCTCGCCCTCGTCGGCGGTCTCGAAGCCCGCGAGGATGCGGAGCGCGGTGGTCTTGCCGCACCCCGAGGGGCCGAGGAGCGCGACGAGTTCGCCGGGTGCGAAGTCCAGGTCGAGGCCGTCGAGTGCGGTGGTGCGCCCGAAGGCGCGGCGCACGCCGCGCAGGCGTACGGGTACACCGGTGGCGTCCGGCGCGGTGCGGCCCTTGGCGATGGGCGCGTTGCTGGTCATGCGGTGGTCCTCCGGTTGCGGGCTCGTCCCCCGGCGATGTTGGTGAGCAGGAGCAGCAGGCCCCAGGTGAGAAGCAGGCTGAGCATGGCTGCGGCGACGGAGAGTTGGGCCTCGTACTCGCCGACGTGCACCATCCAGACGGCGAACGGCTCGAAGCCGAGCACGGTCGCCACCGTGTACTCGCCCAGCACCATCGCAAGGCTCAGCACGGCCCCGCTGACGACCGAGGAGCGCAGGTTGGGCACGACGACCCGATAGATCGTCGCAGTCCGGGAGGCGCCGAGGCTCCGCGAGGCCTCCACCAGCGTCCGCAGGTCGACGGCGCGGAGACCGGCGTCGAGCGAGCGGTAGAGGAACGGCAGCGACATCACGGTGTAGATCAGCACCAGGACCAGCGGGAAGTCCTTGTTCTGGAGGAGTTGGAAGGTGCGGTAGAAGGGCGTCGAGGCGAGCTCCTGCTCCCAGGAGAGAACGGTGCTCACCCCGGCGACCAGCGCGATCGGCGGCACGATGAGCGGCACCATGCACAGCACCTCCACCAACCGGCGCAGCCGCGGCAGCCGCAGCACCACCACGACCAGCGTCGGCACCATCAGCAGCAGCCCGAGCGCCACCGTGGCCAGGCCCAGCAGTACGGAGGTGAGCAGGCTGGTGGCGAGGCCGTCGTCGGTGAGGCCCTTGGCGTAGGCGTCGAAGCTGATCCCCTTGCCGGCGTCGTCGACGGTGAACCAGAGCGAGGCGGCCACCGGCACGAGGAAGTACGCCGCGGCGAGGAAGAGGACGAAGAGGCTGCCGACGCCGCGGCGTCGGCGCGCGGTGCGCGGACGGGCGGGCGGCGCCGGGCGCTCGGCGCCGGCGGCGGGTGCGGGGGGCGCTGCGGTCTTCAGGCCAGCCATCGGTTGCTCCGTCGTTGCAGCGGGATCTGTACAGCGATCACCAGCAGCGCGATCACGACCATGTTGAGGCTCATGGCGAGCGCGAGGTTCTCCTGCCCGACGAGCACGTTGCCGGAGAGCGCGTTGGCGATCTGGATGGTGATGAGCGGCACCGAACTGCCGGTCATCACGGCGGCGGTGGCGTGCGACGCGAAGGCCGTGCCGAACATGAGCACGGCGCCGCCGAGCAGCGAGGGGGTGAGCACCGGCAGCCCCACATGCCGCCAGAACTGCCCGCGGGTGGCCCCGCAGGAGGCCGCGGCCTCGCGCCACTGCGTCCGGATACCGTCCAGGGCCGGCAGGATGGTGACCACCATCAGCGGCACCATGAAGTACAGGTACGCGAGGACGAGTCCGGTGAAGGTGTAGAGGCTGAAGCCGGTGCGCGACAGGTCCAGGAGCCGGGTGACGGTGCCGGTGGTGCCGAGGGTGGCGATGAAGGCGAACGCGAGCGGGGCGCCGCTGAAGTTGGCGAAGACACCGGAGGCGGAGACGATCGCCTTCCGGAGTGCGCTGCGCCGCGAGTTGACCACCGCCTGGGCTATGACGGCACCGAGCACGGTGGCGAGCACCGCGGTGAGGAGCGAGAGCCGGACGCTGCCGAGCAGCCCGGTGGCGTAGGCGCCGGAGAGCGCGGTGCCCACGTTGTCGAAGCCGGGGCTGCTCTCGCCGGTCGCCGGGTCGACGACCATGAACGCCTGATAGGCGAGCGTCCCCGCCGGTATCCCGAAGCAGACGGCGAGGAAGGCGAAGAACGGTACGACGGCGGGCCAACGCATGCGCCGCAGGCGCCGGTAGGCGCGCGGCAGGATCGGGGTGGCTGGTGGGGCGGAAGAGGCAGGCATGACGGGGTCTCCTCGGGGGCGGGAGGCTCCACCGGGCCGAGGGGGAGGGCGGCGGCGGAGCCCAGGGCGGGTGCTAGCTGACCGCGCTTCCCCATCCGTCGCTGATCGCCTGCTGGGCCTCGGCCTCCTGCTTCAGGGTGGGGAACTCAGGCGTGCCGTCCACCTCGGGGAGCTTCGCCGCCGTCTTCTTGTCGGCGGTGCCGTCCTTCTCCATCTGCTCCAACAGTGCGGGCCGCGAGTAGCCCTTGAGCCAGATGTTCTGGCCGTCCTCGCTGTACAGGAACTCCAACCAGAGCCGGGCGGCGGCCGGGTGGGGCGCGTACTTGTTGACGCCCTGGTTGTAGTACTGCGAGTACTCGCCGTCGGAGGGGACGGTCACCTGCCAGTCGACGCCCTTGGGCTTGAGGGACTCCCCGTAGCCGAGGTTGAGGTAGTCCCAGTCGATCGAGATCGGCGTCTCGCCCTTCTGGATGGTGGCCTTGGTGGACTCGACGGGGACGTAGTTGCCGCGCTGCTTGAGCTTCTTGAAGAACTCCAGCCCGGGGCCCACGTCGTCGAAGCTGCCACCGTTGGCGAGGGAGGCGGCGAAGACGGCGGAGAAGGCCGAACTCGACTCGTTCGGGTTGCCGTTGAGGGCGACCTTGTTCTTGTAGGCGGGCTTGAGCAGGTCGGCGAAGGTTTCGGGGCACTTCGCGACGGCTGCGGCGTCGCACCCGATCGACACGTAGCCGCCGTAGTTGTTGAGGTAGGAGGCGTCCGACTGCTTCTGGGAGTCGGGTATCCCCTCCCAGTCGGCCACCTTGTAGGGGGCGAGCAGCTTCTTCGCCTTCGCCGACTGCATGAAGGAGGTACCCAGGTCGAGCGCGTCCACGGCGCGGTCCTGGCCCTTGCGCTTGGCGGCCGCGTTGAGGGCGCCCTGGCTGGTGCCGCCCGGGTCCTCGTTGTTGACCTTGATGCCGTACTTCTTCTCGAAGGCCGAGATCATCTCGCCGTAGTTGGCCCAGGTCGGGGCGAGCGCGTAGACGTTCAGCTCGCCCTCCTCCTTCGCCGCCGCCTCCAGTTCGTCCATGCCGCCGAAGTCGGCGGCCGAACGCGCGCTCGCCGCCTTGCTGTCGGCGCCCTGGTCCGGCGCTGATCCGCAGCCGGTTGCGGTGGCGGTCAGTGCGATCACCGCGAGCGCAGCGGTCAAATAACGGCTTCTATGGTCTGCCTTCACGTCCTGCTCCTGCTTCCGCTGACGGTAGCCTGTACAGACAAGTGCGAGTTGGATTAGAAGGAAACTAGCAGACCCAACTCCCAGAGCAAACGCACACCCGGTTAAAAAGCAGCAGCTCAAAGCGGTACATTCGAAGAGGTTTAGCGCGCACCAAAGCGGTTACAAGCATCGCCCACGTTATGTCGGCATGCGTCCGCTGCGCACAGATGACAGGATCAGCAAGCCCCTGCCGCAGCGATCGGGCCGGCGGGGGCGTACAGCAGAACGTCGCCCAGCGTCGGCACCCGAGGAGCCAGATGACCCGCCGTCACCAGCAGATCGCCGACGACCTGCGCAGCGCCATCGCCGACGGCCGCTACCCGGTCGGCTCGGCCCTGCCGTCGGACGCCGAACTCGCCGCCGCGTACGACGCCTCGCGCGGCACCGTGCGGCAGGCCGTCTCCGCGCTGCTCGCCGAAGGGATGATCGGCTCCCGCCAGGGCGCCAGGCGGATGGTGCTGACCACCACCCCGAGCCAGAGCTTCACCGAACTACGCAGCTTCGCCCAGTGGGCGGCGTCCGGCGGGCACACCGCCGGCGGCCTGGTTCTGGAGTCGGCGTGGGAGGCGGCCGGCGGCGACATCGCGGCACGGCTCCAAGTGCCCACCGGCGCAAGGGTCTTCCGGGTACTGCGGGTGCGCACCCTGGACGGCGACCCCGTGCTGCTGGAACGGGCCGTCTACGCCGACTGGATCGGCACCGCCGTCGAGAAACTCCCGCCGGACTGCGTCTCCGTGACCCGCCGGCTGCACGAGGACACCGGCCTCGTCTTCACCCACGGCGAACACCACATCGACGCGCTCGCCGCCGGCACCCTGGAGGCGCGGCACCTCCGGCTCCGCCGCGGCAACCCGCTGCTGCGGGTGCGCCGCACGACAACCGCCCAGGACGGCCGCCCGGTCGAGACCTCGGACGACCGATACCGGCCCGGCTCGGTGGCGTTCACGGTCCGCAACTCCCTCCAGGCCAACTCGCTCACCCGCACCGAGGGTTGAGCCCCGTCCCGCGCCACCTCCGACCGCCCCAGTACGCCCCGCACCGAGACCGAAGAGCGAGTCCCCATGCCCACCTTCCCCGCCGCCCTGCTCTGCGACATGGACGGCACCCTCGTCGACACCGAGCAGCACTGGCTCGACTCCGTCGCGGAACTCCTGGCCGCCCACGGGGAATCACCCGGCGATGAGACGCTGCTGCACTACGCCGGGCTGCCCTTCGACACGGCGGTACCGCAACTGGCCGCACACCTGCCGTTCAGCGTCGAGGAGACGGCCAGGCGGCTCGACGCCGCGTTCATGCTCCGGATCGCCGCTGGTGTGACCGCCCAGCCGGGCGCCGTAGGGCTGTTGGAGCTGGCGACGGCGCACGGGACACCCGTGGCGCTCGTCACCGCCTCGGGCCGGCCCGTCGTCGACCTGGTGCTGCGCACCCTCGGCGCCGAGCGGTTCGCCTGCACCGTCACCGCGGACGACACCGCCCGCAGCAAGCCGCATCCCGACCCGTACCTCGCCGCCACCGACCTCCTGGGCGTGGAGCCGTCCGACTGCCTCGCCGTCGAGGACACCCCGACAGGCGTGGCCTCCGCGCTCGCCGCCGGCTGCCGGGTCCTCGGCGTGCCCACGGTGCCGGGTCTGCAGGCGGGCCCGCGGACGTGGATACGGGACTCCCTCGACGGCGTGCGCTGGGAGGAGCTGCATACCGCCTGGGCGTGACCCGCGGACCCGCACACAGCGAGGGGCGGCCACCGGAGTACCCGGTAGCCGCCCCTCGCTGCGATGTCCGAGGCGGACCTGCGCGCCGCTGTGCGCGACGTGCGGCCCGCCGCCTCGGCCGCTCAGCCCTTGGCGGCTTCCTTGAGCTTGGAGCCCGCGGAAACCTTGACGCTGTAACCGGCCGGGATCTGGATGGGGTCGCCGGTCTGCGGATTCCTCGCCGTACGAGCGGCACGGTGGGTGCGCTCGAAGGTGAGGAAGCCGGGGATGGTGACCTTCTCGTCGCCCTTGGCGACGACCTCGCCGACGGTGTCGGCGAGTGCTGCCAGAACGGCGTCGGCGTCCTTGCGGGTCACCTCGGCACGCTCGGACAGAGCGGCCACCAGCTCACTGCGGTTCATATTCGTACTCCCGTGTTCTTCTTGCCGATGAGGCGTGAGATCGAAGCCGATGCTGCCAGGGCCCTCGGACAGTCCCCGGACCCGGGTCTGCTTTTAGACCCTCTCGCCCAGTGACGCATCCTGCCCCTACCTGCGGCGGGAAAGCCAATCCGGCGCCCGTGGACCGGCTTCGAAGACTGCGGGGAACGCCAGCGGCCGGCTGTGGTGACCCTCCCGGGGCCTGCGTCTGCGGGACACCCTAAGCGGGCCCGCAAGCGGCGGTGAACCGCGACGCGCCGCCGCGACGGCCGCGCACGCCGGGGCGCACGGCCGCGCACGGCTCACGCGCCGGCCGTCGGCGGCCCGCTCTGCTCACGCTCCGAGCGGCTCGCCCTCGACCGCGTCCTTCCCGCCGCGCGCCTCGGCCCCGGCCTGGGCGGCCTCGCGGACCGCGTCCGCCACCGCGCCCGAGACCTTCTCGTTGAAGACGCTCGGGATGATGTAGTTCGGGTTGAGCTCGTCCTCGCCGACGACGTCGGCGAGGGCGCGGGCCGCCGCGATCATCATGCTGTCGTCGACGACCTGCGACTGGGCGTCGAGCAGCCCGCGGAAGACGCCGGGGAAGACGAGCACGTTGTTGATCTGGTTCGGGAAGTCCGAGCGCCCCGTGGCGACGACGGCCGCCGTCTCGCGCGCCACGGCCGGGTCGACCTCCGGGTCCGGGTTGGCGAGCGCGAAGACCACGGCACCGGGCGCCATCTTGGCGACGTCCGCGCCGTCGAGCACGTTGGGGGCCGAGACGCCGATGAAGACGTCGGCGCCGACGACCGCGTCCTTGAGTGTCCCCGTGGCGCCCTCGGTGTTGGTGTGGTCGGCGATCCACCGCATCGGGGAGTCGGGCGCCGCCTCCGCGACGTCCTTCCGCCCGCCGTGGACGACGCCGTGGATGTCGGTGACGACGGCGTGCTCGACGCCGGCCTCCAGCAGCAGCTTGAGGATCGCCGTACCCGCGGCGCCGGCCCCCGACATCACCACCCGGATCTGGTCTATCCGCTTGCCCACCACACGCAGCGCGTTGTAGAGCGAGGAGAGGACGACGATGGCGGTGCCGTGCTGGTCGTCGTGGAAGACGGGGATGTCGACGGCCTCGCGGAGGCGGGCCTCGATCTCGAAGCAGCGCGGCGCGGAGATGTCCTCCAGGTTCACGCCGGCGAAGCCGGGCGCGAGCGCCTTGACGATCTCCACGATGGCGTCGGTGTCCTGGGTGTCGAGGCAGATCGGCCAGGCGTCGATGCCGGCGAAGCGCTTGAAGAGCGCCGCCTTGCCCTCCATCACGGGGAGCGCCGCCTGCGGCCCGATGTTGCCGAGGCCGAGGACGGCGGAGCCGTCGGTGACGACGGCGACCGAGTTGCGCTTGATGGTGAGGCGGCGGGCGTCCTCGGGGTGTTCGGCGATCTGCGTGCAGACGCGCGCGACGCCCGGCGTGTAGACCATGGAGAGGTCGTCGCGGTTGCGAATGGGGTGCTTCGACGACATTTCGATCTTGCCGCCGAGGTGCATGAGGAAGGTGCGGTCGGAGACCTTGCCGAGCGATACGCCGTCGATGGCGCGGAGTTCGGCGACGATCTCGTCGGCGTGCGCAGTGGAGCTGGCCGCGATCGTGACGTCGATGCGGAGCCGCTCGTGGCCCGAGGCGGTGACGTCGAGGCCGGTGACCGAGCCTCCCGAGGACTCCACGACCGTGGTGATCTGGCTGACCGCGGTCCCGCCTGCCGGGACCTCCAAACGGACGGTCATCGAGTACGAGACGCTTGGCGCCGAGCTCATTGCCGACTTCCCTCTGCTTTCGCTTGTGTCGTTGTGCTGTGCCGGCCGCTGGGCGCCGATCCTTCGGCGCCGGCGGGGCACATCGGCAGATCGTCCCACCTACTGACTGGTACGCGGTAACGAAACCGGTATGACGGAACTCATCTTCCCCCACGCGGAATTGAAGCAGTCGAGCGGAACCCGGTATTCCTTGCGTCGAAACCCGTAGCAATATGTAGGAATCCGGCATATCGGCCCTAGGATCGGCCCGCACACGCCAGATGCACCCATGGGAGATCCAGAAAATGGTTCAGGGCACCGTCAAGTGGTTCAACGCGGAGAAGGGTTACGGCTTCATCGCCCAGGAGGGCGGCGGGCCTGACGTCTTCGTGCACTACAGCTCGATCAACTGCGAGGGCTACCGCAGCCTCGAGGACTCGCAGCGCGTCGAGTTCCAGATCGCCGAGGGCCGCAAGGGCCCGCAGGCCGAGCAGGTCCGCGTCGTCGGCTGAAGCGCCGCCGGCCACCGGGCAGTTCCGCCCGCCGGCCGCCGCCGCAGCGGCGCTGACCGGCACCCGTACCCCGGTTCCCGGACCTCCGCCCGAAGCGGGGGTCCGGGAACCGTCGCGCCAACGCAAAAAGCCCGGCGCGACGGCCGGGCGGGGAGAAGAAGAGTGACACCGACCCGCCAGCTCGCCTCGCGGCAAGTGGTCGCTCGTAGCGACAATGGTTGGGCCCGGGGGCATGGATCGGGCCGGTGCCACACTCAGGCTAACAAAGACCTCGGCACGGTGATTCCCCAGCGAGGCAACGGATTTGAGCCCCGCCGCGCTCACTCCGTGAGCAGGTCCGGGACACCCTCGGCGTCCGGGAGGTCGCGCTCCGCAGCGAGGACCGTGATCCGCTGCGTAGCCCTGGTGAGCGCGACATAGAGGATGCGGAGGCCCGCGGGGGACTCGTCCGCGATCTCGGCGGGCGAGGCGACGACCGTCGCGTCGTACTCCAGCCCCTTCGCCTCCAGGCTGCCGAGCGCGACGACCCGCTCCCCGAGCCCGTCGAGCCACCCCGCGGCCTCCTCGCGCCGGGACATCGGCACGACGACGCCGACGGTGCCGTCGACCTCGCCGAGGAGCCGCTGCGCCGCGGCGCGCACCGCCTCGCCCCAGTCGCCCGACGGCGCCTCGAACCGCGGCTCCGCACCGGTGGCGCGGACGGCGCGGGGCGGCTCGCTGCCCGGCATCGCGAGCGTGAGGACACGGTCGGCGACCGTCGCGATCTCGGCCGGGTTGCGGTAGTTGACCGTGAGCTCGAAGCGATTCCGGTGACGCTTGCCCAGCGCCTCGTCGCGGGCGGCTGCCGCCTCCTCGGTGTCGGACCAGGAGCTCTGCGCCGGGTCGCCGACGACCGTCCACGTCGCCCGGCGCCCCCGGCGGCCGACCATGCGCCACTGCATCGGCGTGAGGTCCTGCGCCTCGTCGACGATGACGTGCGCGTAGTCCCTGCGCTCCTCCGCCGCGCGCTCGGCCCGCTCGCGGCGCGGTGCCGTGCGGTCGGCGAACGTCGTCAACTCCTCGAGCCCCGTGAGCTGGTCGAGCGGGTCTGCCTCGCGCTTCGCGGGGCGTGCCGGGGTTCCGAGGAGGGTGCGGAGTTCGTCGAGGAGGGCGACGTCGTGGGCCGAGAGCGCGTCGGGGCCGCTCGACGGGAGCGCCCGCGCCAGCGACTCCGCGACGAGCGCCGACTCCTCGCGGGTGAGGACGCGGCGGGACCACCGGGCGAGGCGGTCGGCGTCGGCCATCGCCGCGAGGACGCCGCGCGGGGTCAGCTCGGGCCACCAGGCGTCGAGGAACTCCCCGAAGGAGTCCTCGAGTTGGACGTCCTCGTCGAAGCCCTGCCGCGCCTCGGCCGCCAGCTCCGGGTCCAGGTGCCTCCGGGGGCCGCCGGACGCCTCCCAGAGCGCATCGAGGAGGAGCCTGCGGGCGCGGGGGCGCATCAGGTTGACGGGCGCCGTGCCGCCGAGGACCTGCCTGCGCACCTGCTGGAGCTCCTCGCCCGAGAGCTCGATCCGGCCGCCGGCCACGACGACGCGCAAGCGCTGCGGCACCTCGTCGAGGTCGAGGGCGCCGCGCGCGGCCTTGCGCAGCACCTTCGCCATCCGCGCCGAGCCCTTGACCCGCGCCACGGGCTGCGGGTCGTACGCGTCGGCCTCGGCGCCCTCGACGAGTGAGCCCAGGGAGCGGATGGCCACCTGCCCCTCCTCGCCGAGCGAGGGCAGGACGCCCTCGGTGTAGGAGACGAGGAGCGGGGTGGGGCTGACGATCAGGATGCCGCCCGCGTAGCGCCGGCGGTCCTGGTACAGGAGGTAGGCGGCCCGGTGGAGCGCGACGGCCGTCTTGCCCGTCCCCGGACCTCCCGCGACCTCGGTGACCGAGGCGGCGGGGGCGCGGATGACGGTATCCTGCTCGGCCTGGATCGACGAGACGATGTCGCGCATCGTGTGGCTGCGCGCCCGTCCGAGCGCGGCCATCAGGGCGCCGTCCCCCGTGACGGCGAGCTCCTCGCCGTCGAGCGTGGCGCGCAGGCCGGGGCGGAGGAGGTCGTCCTCGACGCCGAGGACGCGGCGGCCCTTGCTGCGGATCACCCGGCGGCGGACGACGCGGCCGGGGGCGACGGGTGTCGCGCGGTAGAAGGGGGCGGCGGCCGGGGCCCGCCAGTCGATCACCAGCGGCGCGTAGTCGGCGTCGAGGACGCCGAGGCGGCCGATGTGGAGCGTCTCGGCGATCTCCGCCGTCTCCGTGCCGTCGGCGCCCGTGCGCACCGCGCCCTCGGCGGGCTCGACGGAGGTGTGGGCGCCGTCGGGGCCGCGGACGCCGTCCTTGCCTTCCAGCAGGTCGATGCGGCCGAAGAGGAAGTCCTCGAACTCGCTGTTGAGGCGGTTGAGATGGACGCCGGCGCGGAAGACCTGCGCGTCCCGTTCGGCGAGGGCTCCGGGGGTGCCGACCTGGGCGCGCTTCGCGGCGTCGTCCATGAGGAACTCGGCCTCGTCGATCTTCTCCTCGAGGCGGCGGTAGACCTCGTCGAGGTGGTGCTGCTCGCCGTGGATCTCCCGTTCCCTGAGGCTCTCGCGGTCCCGGAGACGCTGCTGCTCGTGAACGCTGTCGTGCTGCGCTCCCACGCGCCGGCCCCTTTCTGCTGGCTGAGGCAGCCGTCAACCGTACGCGACACGAAGGCCGCAGCGCACGCGCCCGCCCGCGCGCCGCGCGGTCCCTCGGGAGCGGGTCGGAAGGAGGCGGGGGCGGCGGCGCGCAGCGAGGTTCTCGATCCAGCCGAAGGCGAGGACGGCGAGGAGGATCAGCGGCCGGACGAAGACGAACATCCGGAACATGTACGTCGCCTCCAGCCCGTCGGAGAGCGTGGGCGAGTCGCCGATGAGCGGGATCTCCCAGGCGAGGTCGGGGAGGGGACGACGGCGAGGGGTGCGGCCTCGTGCCAGAGGCAGATCAGAGGGAGCAACCTTTCAGGGTCCGTGAACCAGGCGGGTCCGAAGATGGAGAGGCAGCTCCCCAGGTGCGGCGAGGCGACTCCTTGCATGTGCCCTGCGTCTCATCGGAGACCCTGCACCCGCCCCCAACTGCGAGGCAGCGAGGCGGCGTTCACCACCCGGGGGCAGGCGGTCTTCCGCGGGCCGCTCCGTCACCCTACGGTGTCGTGCGCCCAGAGTGTCCGGAACTTCGGAAGGTGAACACAAGTGCGCCTCTTTCGGCACGTCTTACTCTCTCTGCCCGCCGCCGCCCTCCTCTCACTGGCCGCGGTCGCACCCGCCTCGGCCCAACAGGCGCCCTCGCCGGACGGTTCGACGACCGCATCGCCCGCCCGCACGGCGGACGGCGCCCGAGTCGACACGCTCAGCAGCGCGAAGGAGGTGGAGGAGTACTGGACGCCTGAACGCATGCGCAACGCCCAGCCGTTGACCGCGGAGGACGCCGGCGCGAAGCGTTCCTCCGGCACCGCCGAGCAGCCGACGGGCACCCCGGGGGACACACCGGCGGCGGCCCCCTCGGGTGACGTGCGCACGAAGATCGACGAGACCCCGGTCGCCGGCAAGGTCTTCTTCACCAAGCCGAGCGACGGCAAGGACTACGTCTGCTCGGCGAGCGCCCTCAACAGCGACTCGAAGCAGATGGCGATCACCGCGGGCCACTGCGCCCACGAGGGCAACGGCGGCGACTGGATGGAGAACTGGGCGTACGCGCCCGAGTACCGCAACGGCGACCGGCCCTACGGCACCTTCGCCGCCAAGCAGCTCCGCACCTTCAACGGCTGGATCGACAACGGCGACCTCAACTGGGACGTCGCCATGGTGACCACCTGGCCGCAGGACGACGACAAGCTCGTCAACCGCACCGGCGGCAACGGGCTGAGCTGGAACTACTCGCGGGAGCAGGACATCACGATCAACGGCTACCCGGGCAACCGCGACAACGGCGAACTCCAGTGGTACTGCACGGGCACCACCTCCGACTCCGACGGCAAGCTCGCACTCGGCTGCGACTTCGGCGGCGGCTCCAGCGGAGGTCCGTGGATGCGTGAGTTCGACGAGTCCTCCGGGCTGGGCAACACCAACGGCGTCATGTCCACCGTCGACAGCAACGGAGTGAACAGAAGCTCCTACTTCGGCGACAGCGTCAAGGCGATGTTCGACGAACAGGGCCCCGTCACCTGAACCCGCCCCGCACGCCCCGGTGTTCACCCCGCCGCGCAGCCACTAGCGTGGCGGGGTGAGCGCCGTACGCGTACGGCTCCGCAACCGCCAGGGAGGTCGCCGTGAAGCGCTCCGGCATCCGCAAGCTCGTTCTCGTCGCCGGTGTCGTCGCCGCCGTGACCGCCGTCGTCGCGCTCCGCCAGGACACGGCCGAACCCTCACCGGAGCCCTCCGGGCCCGCCGAGAGCACCTCCACCTCCGAGGTGCAGCACGACCAGGGCGACGGGTACTGGACGGACCGTCGCATGAAGGAGGCCGAACCGGCGCCCATGCCCGACGAGGAGTAAGCCGCTCAGCCCACCACGACGGCGACGAGCAGCAGCACCAGCGCGAAGCCGATGAGCCCGACCCATCCCGTCACCAACCCGGTGACCGCCATGCTGCGCCCGGCCGCGACGCCCCTGTCCGCCTTCGTCCTCGCGACGGTGCCGAGGCAGACCGCGATCACCGAGAGCACCAGCGGCACGGTGAAGAGCCCGAGAATGCCGAGGACCATCGCCGCGACGGCCTGCCCGTTCGGCAGCGGTGGGCCCCAGCCGTAACCGGGGGCGTACGGCGGCTGGTTGGCGGCGTACTGCGGCCCGTACGGCGACGGCGCGGCCTGCGGGTACGGAGCGGCCTGCGCATACGGGCCCTCCTGCGCATACGGGCCCATCCGCGGATACGGGGCGTACGGCGACGGTCCCGGGAGCGCGTCCTGCGGTGCGGGCCAGGGTTGCGCGCCGGCGTCCTCACCCTTCCCCGCACCGCCGGGTATGCCGCCTTGGTCCGCCATGTCTCCCTCTCGTCGCTGCCGTCGGGGCGGCCATGCTAGTCCTGCCGCGCGGGCCTTCGCGCGGCCGTAGCCGAGACGGCCGGGCTTATGCTGGCGGCGATGTTCTCCCCCGGCGGCCCCACCGTGCGCGAACTCGCCGTGCAGGCCCTCTCGTCCGTCGAGCGCGGCTACGACCTGCTCGCGCCGAAGTTCGACGCGACCCCGTTCCGCACCCCCGAGCGCGTCCTCGACGCGACGGCCGCGGCGCTGCGCCCGCTGGGCCCGTACGCGCGCGGCCTCGACCTGTGCTGCGGCACGGGTGCGGGCGTCGGCGTGCTCCAACGCCTGTGCACCGAAGGCGTGGTGGGGCTCGACCGCAGCGCCGGGATGCTCGCAGCCGGCAGGGCGTCGGCCGCGGGCCCGGCCGAGTGGGTGCGGGCCGACGCGCTCGCACTCCCCTTCGGCCCCGTCTTCCAACTCGTCGTCAGCTTCGGCGCGTTCGGGCACTTCCTTGCGTCGGAGCGGCCCGCGCTCTTCCGCCGGGTGAGCGAAGTGCTGTGCGACGGAGGGCGGTTCGCCTTCCCTGTCGCCGCCCCGCCGCGACCGGGGTCCGCCGCGTACTGGGCGACGCTCGGGTTCGACACCGCGATGCGGCTGCGGAACGCCCTCCACCGGCCGCGCTTCGTCATGTACTACCGGACGTTCCCGCTCCGCGATGTCCTCGCGGACCTGCACGCGGCGGACCTGGTACCCCGGCTCCACCCGCTCCCCGACCTGGGCAGGCGCCCGGACGGCACACCGCGCGCCGCGCTCGTGGTGGCGACCCGAACACGGCGCGGCGCATGAGGAGTTCGCCGGACCCGGCACGACGGCGAGCACGGTCCCGGCGCCGACGGCCCGCTCAGGCCAGCTTGTTGAGGAGCTCCTCGGCGAGCGGCGCGGCCGAGGCGGGGTTCTGGCCCGTGACGAGCTGCCGGTCGACGACGACGTGCGGGTCCCACGCCTCGCCCTCCTGGAAGTCCACCCCCGCCTGCACGAGCCGGTCCTGGAGCAGCCAGGCCGCCTTGTCGGCGAGGCCGACCTGCGACTCCTCGGCGTTGGTGAAGCCGGTGACCCGGTAGCCGGCGAAGGCGTTGCCGCCGTCCTCGCGGATGGCGGCGAGCATCGCGGCGGGCGCGTGGCAGACGATGCCGAGGGGGGTGCCGCGGTCGAGCGCCTCGACGAGGAGGGTGCCGGAGTTCTCGTCGACGGCGAGGTCCTCCATCGGGCCGTGGCCGCCGGGGTAGAAGACGGCGTCGTACCCGTCGAGGTCGACCTCCTCCAACTCGACGGGCTCGCGCAGCTCGTCGAAGGTCTCCAGGGAACGGGCCATCGCGGCGGCGCCGTCCTCCCCGCCGTTGAACTCGGGTGCGAGGCTGCCCTTGTCGACCGTCGGCACGACCCCTCCGGGAGTGGCGACGACGACCTCGTGGCCCGCGTCCTTGAACGCCTCGTACGGCGCGACGGCCTCCTCCGCCCAGAAGCCGGTCGGGTGGAGGGTGCCGTCCTGGAGCGTCCAGTGGTCGGCGCCTGTCATCACGAAGAGGATTTTGGCCATGGTCTGCCTCCGGTCGTCTGCGGGGAGCGCGGCCGTCGGGCCTTCGCCCTCTGCACCGTCGAGCCCGACCGTAAATCGGCCCGGCCACCGGGTCCAACAGCGGCCCGGCGCGGCGGGTGGAGTCCGGCGCGGTGGGCTGGTAGCGCGCTCGCCTTCGCGCCGGTCCGGACGTCGGCGCGGCCGCTTTCCCGCAACGCGAGGCGTGCCCTGTTTCGGCATGACCGGGAGGGCAACCCGCGACGGGAGCGGAAACCCGCCCTCCGCGGCCCGACGGCGAGTCCGGCCGTCCGGCGAGGACGCCCCGGGTCGGTCGTCGTCGCATCGCGGGGACGCCGTGTGCACCTCGGCGGGCTCCGGACCCGCGGACCGGCGCGGCGGAAGCCGTCGGCGTCCTGGACCGGGGCCTCCCGGAGGAGCGGGCGTGCGACGCGTGCCGATGGGAGGTGCTCCCGTGACGGAGCAGAGCACGACGATGGCGGACCTGCTGGCTGCGGTCGAGCAGGCGCCGCCGGTCGACTCGGTCGTCGTGGTGGCCGACGTCCTCTCCGAGCAGGTGAAGGCCACCGAGATGTGCTTCCTCATCGCCGACCTCGGCGGCGAGATGCTGTGGCGCGTGCCGGCGCTGCCGCCGGACGGCGCGGGCAAACGGAACCCGGTGCAGGTCCCCGGCACGATCTACGACGAGGTGATGCGCAGGCAGCAACTGCGCATCACCGAGGCGCCCCGGGCCGACGGTTACGGCAGCGGCTTGCGTGTGGTCACGCCGGTGACCACACGCGGGGACGCCGTCGGCGTGCTGGAGCTGGTCATGCCGCGTCCGCCCAGCCCCTCGGAGGAGGAGCGGATCGCGCAGGCCGCGCACGCGCTCGCCTACGTCGTCGCCACCAACCGCCGCTTCACCGACCTCTTCGAGTGGGGCCGACGAAGCTCCACCCCCACCCTCGCCGCCGAGATCCAGCAGAACCTCCTGCCCGACGCGCTCACCGTCGAGGCGGGCCAGGCCACCGTCGCCGGCGGGCTCGAACCCGCGGGGAGCATCGCAGGCGACACCTTCGACTACAGCCTCGACTGGAACACCCTGCACGTCTCCGTCACCGACGCGATGGGCCACGACGAGGCCGCCGCGCTCCTCGCCACCCTCGTCGTCGGTGCGCTCCGCCAGACGCGGCGTGCCCGGGGCAGCCTCGCCGACCAAGCCCGCGCCGCCCACCGGGCCCTCGCCGACCACGGGCAGGGCGCCACCGTCACGGGGCAGCTCCTCCGCATCGACCTGACCAGCGGACGCGCGCTGCTGGTCAACGCGGGGCACCCCTGGCCGATGCGGCTGCGCAACGGCCGCGTGAGCGAGATCGAACCCCACATCGACCTGCCCTTCGGCTTCCCCTGGCACGGCGACTACCGGGTGCAGGAGGTGAGCCTGGAGCCGGGGGACAGGGTGGTGCTCTTCACCGACGGCATGACGGAGCGCAACACCGCCGACTTCGACCTCCCCGCAGTGATCGAACGCGACGCCCACCAGCATCCCCGCGAGGCCGTCCGCTTCATGACCAGGGCGCTCAGGGAAGCCACAGGCGGCGACCTCCTGGACGACGCCACGGTCGTCTGCCTGGACTGGTTCGGGCCCGGCTCCAGCAGGCGCTCCGGGGAGATCGGCGACCACACCGGCCCTTGACGTCGTCCGGCCCGGAGGCGGCCGCTCAAGCCGGACCTCGCGGAGCAGTTGGACGGACTCCTCGGCACGAAGGGGACGTTGGCGGTTGCCGCGGAGAACCTTCCGGAGATGGACAAGTAACCGGTGTGGACGGCGGAGTTCATCGATCGGGAGCGGGAGGCCGTGGCGATCGGGTCGTTCCAGAACCGCGTCGTGCCGGGGCTCGAGCGGCGGCTCGGACGGAACGTCAGGAGATCTTCCAGCGCAAAGAACCTCCGCCCGCGAGTTCCATCCTTTCCGAGGCGGTACTCCGAGACCGCCTCGGAGGAAGGGGGCACCTACCTCCAGCAGCTCCACGGTCTGCGTGTGAGCGCCGAACAACCGGGTATCACCGTGCAGTTGCTGCCGTTCGGACGGGGAACCCATGCCGGTCTCGACGGTCCGTTCGTGCCCTCAGCCCGGAAGACAGCAGGAGCCTGCTGGACCGTCTGCCAGGAGAGTCATGAGAAACACACAGGCCAGTCGCGTTCGGCCGGGACTTGCTTGGTTCAAGTCCCGCTACAGCGGCGACGAAGGCGGCAACTGCCTCGAAGTCGCCGCCTGCCCCCGCACCGTCCACGTACGCGACTCCGAGAGCCCAGACGCCCCCGCGCTCGCTCTCGCACCCACCGCCTGGCACCGGTTCCTCACGCACGCGGCCCCCGACCGCTGCACCTGACCCGCACCCCGTAGAGGACGGGACGCCGCCGCACAGCACCGGACGTACGGGCGAGGCGGCCAAGACGGTCCCAACCTTGGTCGGCCTGCCATGACTTGAGCCCGCCGAGCCCCACCCGGACGGAACCACCTCCCCACCGGGCGCAACCGCCCCCGACCCACCCACAACACCGTCGGAGTGCGCCGTGCACTACCGCCACCTGGCCACCCGCCTCTTCACCACCTGGGCACTGGTCGTCGCCTGCGCACGCCTCCCCGTCGCCATGGCGCCGCTCGCGCTCGTCTTCCTCGTGCGGGAGCGGCCGGGCGGGTACGCCGTCGGTGCCGGGCTCGCGGCTGCCTACGTCGTCGGGGAGGTGGTCGGGGCCGCGGTGCTCGGGGCGCGGCTGCGGCCGGAGCGGGCGCGTGGGCAGTTGGCGGCCGGACTCGCCGTCGGGGCCTGCGCGTTCGGGGCGGTCGGGGTGCTGCCGGGAGCGCATCCGGTGTTCCTGGGAGCGCTCGCCGCGCTCGCGGGTGGCGCGCCCGCGGCAGCGGGAGGCGGGCTGCGAGCCCTGGTGGTCGCACAGCTTCCGGAAGGTCTCGTCGTCAAGGCACTGAGCGTCGAGTCCGTCCTGACCTACACGCTCTGGTCGGTGGCGCCCGCTCTCGCGGGGGCGCTCGCGCTCGGGGTCGCGCCGTCCCTGCCGCTCCTGCTCTCCGGGGCGCTGATGGCCGCGGCGACGGCGGGCCTGTGGGCGCTGCCCGCCGGGTGGGCCGCGGAGACGGGTGACCGGGGAGGCGCCTCGCTGGCGCGGATGCTGGTCGGGGCGTGGCCGGTCTACGTCGTCGGGGCCGCGTCGATGTCGCTGCTCGCCCTCGCCGAACTCGCCCTGCCCGCACTGCTGGAGCAGCGGGCGCTCGGCGTGGGCTGGGCGGGTCCGCTCCTCGCCGGGTTCTCGGTCGCCTCGGCGGTCGGTGCCGCGCTCTACGGGCTGCGCGGCGCGTGGCCCGGGCCGCTCCGTGTCCAGGGCCTGGTGCTGCTGGTCGGCGTCACCGGGTGTGTGACCGTCGTCGCGACGGCTGCGTCGCTGCCGTGGATCGCGGGAGCGCTGCTCGGCGCCGGACTCCTCCAGTCCGGCGTGCAGTTGACGCGGTCCCTGTCGCTGCGCGAGTCCCTGCCGCCGAGCGCGCATGCGGCGGCGTACTCGGTGATGTACGCGGCGACCGGCGTCGGCTACGCGGCCAGCGCCGCCGTGGTCGGCGTCGCGCAGCGCGCGGCCCCGCCGTCGACCGCCGTGCTCGCGGGCGTGGGGCTCACCCTGCTACTCGTCGCGACCGGTGCGGCGGGCGAACTCCGCACACGGGACAGAAGAGTTGGGCCGCACTCGGTGAAGGAATGACGGGCGCCACCGCCCGGAGCCCCCCGGCACGCGTCTGCCACACTGGCCACCCCGCAGAACGAGCCGACGCCACCGCGTGGAGCCCCTCGTCGAAGGGGACATCCCGGGGAGAGCCGTACATCGTTCGCGGAGGAGGGGCCGGGTGAGGACACCACACATGGACGCCGCCGCACAGCCCTGTGCCCCGAGCCGCTCGCGTCCCCCGGCGCCGCAGTACCAAGCCCCCACGCTCACCGACGAGTTGGCTTCGGCACCCGACGGTCGGACTCCGGAGGCCGCCCCCGCAGAGGGCACCCCCCACGCGATAGCCCTGCGCCTCAGCGAGAGGGACGAGGACCTCCACCCCATCAACGTCACGCCCTCCCAACTCGCCGCCGTCGCAAGGGCGGCACGCGAGACGGGCACGTCGCGCAAGCTGCTCCTCGCGACGCTGTGGCAGGAACAGCAGTGGTACCAGCACGTCGACGGCTCGCCCGACGGTCCTGCCTCGTTCGTCGGCCGCCGACTCAACCGGCTCTTCGCCGGGACCGTCAAGCCGGACAAGTCCCTCGGCATCACGCATCTCAAGCCCGGCACGGCCCGCCGCGTGCTGGAGCGCCATCCGCCGGCGTTCACGGCGGAGGACGGCTCCCCGCTGAGCGGCATGAGCGACGCCCAACTCGCCGCATACATCGAGGGGAAGCCGAACGAGGCGATCAGGCTCAGCGCCTACCACCTCGCCGACCTCCGCACGCGCAACCCGTACGGCGCCCGGACGGACAAGGACCTCTTCCTGCTCTACGCCGCCGACACCCCGGACGTCCGGGAGCGCAACGAGCGGTACGGCGACGCGTCGGAGCACCGCGGCGGCGAGATCAGGGCGCGGGGCGAGAACTGGGACCGCATCTCCCCCGCGCTCGACGACGCGATGGCGTGGGAGGCGCTCGGTGAAGCCGAACGCCTCACCGCCGTCGCGCAGTTGGCGGCCGAGGCGCCGCCCGTCGTCCCCCTCTACGGCACGGCGGGGGCAGGCCCGGAAGGCGCGCGCCCTCAGTAACGCTCGCCCGTCGGCGCGGGAAGGGCGTCGAGCGCGGCCAAGTCCTCCTCGCTGAGCCGGAGTTGTGCCGCCGCCGCGTTCTCCCGCAGTCGGGAGCGGCGCCGCGTGCCCGGGATCGGTACGACGTGCTCGCCCTGCGCCAGCGTCCAGGCGAGCGCCACCTGCCCGGCCGACGCACCGTGCCGCGCGGCCACCGCCTCGGCGCCCTCGACTATCGCGAGGTTGGCGGCGAGGTTCTCCTGCTGGAACCTCGGCATGCGGGTGCGGTAGTCGTCGTCGGCGAAGGCGGCGGCCCTGAACCGGCCCGTGAGGAAGCCGCGTCCGAGCGGCGAGAAGGGGACGAAGGCCGCTCCGTGCGCCTCGCACCACGGCAGCGAGGTGGCGAGGTGGTCCCGCGTCCAGAGCGACAGCTCCGACTGCACGGCCGCCACCGGGTGCACGGCCTGCGCCCGGTCGAGCTGCTCCACGCTGAACTCGGAGACGCCGAGCGCACGGACCTTGCCCGCCTCCACGGCCTCCGCCATTGCACCGATCGACTCCTCGACGGGGACCTCCGGATCGGGGCGGTGCAGGTAGTAGAGGTCGATGCGGTCGGTACCGAGCCGCTTCAGCGACGCGTCGACCGCTCGGCGCAGGTGCTCGGGGCGGCCGTCCGGCCGCACCGGGGTGGAGCCCGACGTCTCGAAGTCGGCGACGAGGCCGCCCTTCGTCGCCAGCACCACCTCGTCCCTGCGGCCGGCGAGCACGCGCCCCACCAACTCCTCGTTGGTGAAGGGGCCGTAGACGTCGCTGGTGTCGAGGAAGGTGACGCCGAGGTCGAGCGCTTCGGCGATCACCGCTGCCGGGTCCTCGGCGTCGGCGGAGGTGCCGTAGCCCCAGCTCATGCCCATGCAGCCGAGGCCGAGGGCGCCGACCTCCGGACCGTCGGGCCACAGGGTGCGCGTCGGGAGCGGGGTGTCGTGAAAGTCCTGCACTGTTCCTCCCGGGTGGGGTCGTACGCCGTGCTGGTCGGGAACGTCGTTGTGGAGCCTAGGAGTTGGAGCGCTCTTGAAGGCAAGGGTCGTCCCCGGCCGGCAGCCGCAGCTCCGTCCCCTTCCAGCGCCGCCGGAGCCTGCGGTCGTGGCTGACGACGACGAGCGCACCGCCGTACGCGTCGAGTGCCGCCTCCAACTCTTCCACGAGCGCGGGTGAGAGGTGGTTGGTCGGCTCGTCGAGGAGGAGCAGCTCGGCGGGTTCGCTGAGGAGGCGGGCGAGTGCGAGCCGCTGGCGCTGACCCGTGGAGAGTGTGCCGACCCTCGCCTCCAGCACCTCGGGGGCGAACAGGCCCAAGCGCAGCAGGTTTTGGCGGTGCTCTTCCGAACGGCCGCGGTGTCCGCGTGCGAATGCCTCCAGCACCGTCCGCTCCGGCGCCCCGACGACTGGTTCCTGCAACAGGTGGCCGACTCGCCCGCGGCGGCGCAACGTGCCCCCGTCCGGAGGCAGTTCGCCTGCCAGGACGGCTAGGAGGGTGCTCTTGCCCGCGCCGTTCGGGCCCGTGACGAGGAGCCGCTCGCCCGAGCGGAGCGCGAGGTCCGTCGGCGTGAGACGGTCGGCCACCGTCACGCCGTCGGCCGCGAGGACGGGCCCTCGGAGCCGCCGCGACGCCAACTCGGCGCGGAAACGCAGCGGTTGGGGCGGCTCGGGGACCGGGTCCGCGAGGAGTCTGCGGAGGCGCTCCTCCGCGTTCCGCACCCGGCTGGCGAGCGACTGCTGGACTCGTCCGCCCGCCCGGTCGTAGGCCATCTTGTTGGTGTCGGTAGGGCCGCGCCCGTACGCGACCCGCCGCGCCGTGGTCGCCGCGGCCTCCCGCTGGGCGCGTACCTCGGTGCGCCACCGCTCGTACGCCTGCTCCCAACGGCGCCTCGCCGCCGCCTTGTCGGCGAGGTAGCCGGCGTAGCCGTTGCCGTGGCGGAGGACGGTGCGGCGGTCGGCGTCGACCTCCAGCAGGGTGTGTGCGGCGCGTTCGAGGAAGGTGCGGTCGTGCGAGACGGCGACGGTCGTGCCGGGGCGCGTGCGCAGGTGGTCCTCGAGCCAGGTGAGCGCCGCGTCGTCGAGGTGGTTGGTCGGCTCGTCGAGGAGGAGAACCTCGGGCGAGGCGGCGAGGAGGGCTGCGAGGCGCAGCCGTACCTGCTCGCCGCCGGAGAGGTCGCCCGCGCGGCGGTCGCGGGGCAGCTTCGCCAACCCGAGGCCGTGGAGGGTGCGTTCGAGGCGTGCCTCCGCGTCGTAGCCGCCGCGCACCTCGAAGACGGTGAGGAGTTCGCCGTACTCGGTGAGCACCTGCTCCGCGCCGTCGGCCATCCGCGCCTCCAGCTCCCGCATCCGGCGCTCGACGGCGCGGAGTTCGCGCAGCGCCTCGGCGAGGACCTCAGCGACGGTGGCGTGCGGCGGCAACTCCCCTTGCTGGGGCAGGTATCCGACGCCGCCCTCCGTCTCGACGCGGACCTCGCCCGCGTCCGGCCGCTCGGCTCCGGCGAAGAGGCGCAGAAGCGTGCTCTTCCCCGAGCCGTTCTCCCCGACGACGCCGGTGCAGCCGGCGGCGACCGAGCAGGAGACCTCGTCGAGGACGGTCCTACCCGGGTAGCTCTTCGTGACGCCGAGCGCCGTGATCTGTGTGGGCATGCAGAGACTCCGAAGCATTCGTCCGCGGTGCGGCCACCGGGGGCCGCCGGGCCGTGAGAACACTCCGGTTGAGCATCTGCTGCCTCGCACGATCGGCTACAGGAACGCGAGCACCCTGGCACGGGGAGAGGTCGCCCGCAACGCAATTTCGGTCGGGCGGCGAGCCGCCGTGCACCGGGACGACGCGACGGTTCGGTACCGCGCGGTCGGCAGGTAGGAGCGGTGCTGCTCCGCTTGCCGCCGCATCAGGAGGGTGCCGGAGGCGAGTCGAGCCGCGGGGTCGCCGCCGTAGCCTCCGCACCCCCGAGCACGTCGCCGACGGCCGAGCCGGGGCTCAAGTCGCCTGCGTGGCAGAGAAGTTCACGGGGCGACTGGACGGCAGCGCCCTTGCTCCTGGAGAGCCGTCCGCACCACGGGCGGCAGCAGCGGGCGCCCTGCGCCGAATCCGGTGGCGACGTGGCGGAGTCCACAAGCCTGGCGCTCCCGGAGCCGCATCCTCGTCCTTCCTGTCGGCGACCTGAGCTTCCCCGCGGACGCGTCGACTCGCGACGTGAACCCGCGACGCACCGTAAAGCTGTGTAAGGCGCAACCCAACGCGCCCCGCTTCGCCGCCCGTTGCCGTACGGACGTCGCTCACTGGTCCCGCGGCAGGCACCGCACCACCTCGCGACTCTCCAGGAGCGGGATGACGCGTCCCGCGACGACGTCGCGAAAGTGCTCGCTCGCCCAGTGGGCGGCGAGGTCGGCCTCCGTCCGGTACTCCTCGTAGAGGACGACGGTGCGCGGGTCTTCCGCGCCCTGGTGGACGCGGTAGGCGAGGTTGCCGGGTTCGGTGCGGGTGGCGGCGGCGGCCCGATCGAGGAGGTCGAGCACCTCCTGTTCCCTGCCCTCCAGGGTGCGGTACCGGGCAACGACGACGTAGCTCACTCTGGGCCCACTTCCTTACGCGCACTGGTACGGCTGCCGGGCACGGAGTCCGGCAGCCGTCGTACGCCGATCATGGCAGCCGCGGGCGCCGGGACGCCCGGCGCCGTCCAGGTGCCCGGTTGGGCGTCAGCCGGGACGTGTGCGTACGAGTGCAGCTCAGAGCGGGGAAGACGGGAACAGTGGGCATCCAGCGCGTAGTTGCGCACCGTGCGCGCCCCCTGCGCGTCAACATCGCGCGATCGGCGCCGTGTTGACGCCGACGGGCCGCAGGCTGGGGACCTTTTGTGCAGGGTGGTCTCTTTCCCGCGATTGCCGGGTACAGCGCGCGTGGGGGCGCGTAGAGTCGGCCGCGCTGCTCAACGATCAGAGGTTTCAGGAGTCTTCGGAGGACATGATGGCCACCAACGGCGGCGACGAGGACCGGCTCGGCGTCAAGCGAGCCCACCCCGCGCGCCTCTACGACTTCTACCTCGGTGGCAAGACCAACTACCCCGCCGACCGGGAGACCGCCGCCGAGGTTCTCGGTGCCAACCCGAACGCGATGGTCGCCGCCCGCGAGAACCGCGGCTTCATGCACCGCGCCGTCCGGTACGTCGTCGAGCAGCACGGCATCCGGCAGTTCGTCGACATCGGCACCGGCATCCCCACCGAGCCCAACCTCCACCAGGTCGCGCAGCAGTTCGCGCCGGACGCCCGCGTCGTCTACACCGACAACGACCCCATCGTCCTCACCTACGCACGCGCCCTCCTCACCGGCACCCGCGAGGGCCGCACCGACTACATCGACGCAGACGTGCGCGAGCCGGACCGCATCCTCGAACAGGCCGACAAAACCCTGGACTTGAGCGAACCGGCCTGCCTCTCCGTCGTCGCACTCTTCCACTTCGTCGGCGACGACGCCGACCCGCACGGCCTCACCCAGCGCCTCCTCGACGCCATGGCGCCGGGAAGCGCGCTGATCCTCTCGCACGCCACCGAGGACTTCGACCCCGAGGACGCCACCACGGGCACGATGCGCGAGCTCGGCCGCGTCTACCGCTCGCGGGGGATGACGCTCGCACTCCGCGACAAGGCCACAACGGAACGGTTCTTCCACCAGGCTGGGACCGAGATAGCCGACCCGGGGCTCACCCCGAGCCACGAGTGGCGCACCGAGTTGGAGATCGACCAGAAGCCGCGGCTCGCCGGGATGGTGAGCGCGGCGGAGGTCGGCGTCTGGGCCGGTGTCGGCATCAAGTCCTGAGCGTGACCGTCGAGTTGGGGACGTCGCAGCCGTCGCGGCACCGGCGAGGAGCACACCACAGGCAGGCTCCTCACGTGCCGGGGCCGACATCCGCCGCGGCCACCTGGAGACGCGTATGGCACCCCTCGACGAGCGGGACCCGCTGAGCGGCCGGGCGCGCCCGGGCAACCGGTCGGCAGCCGTCGAGGCTGTCGACGCCCACCCCGGCATCGCCACCGCCCACCCGGTCCGCAACTCCACGCCCCCCGCCGCTTGTTGCCGCGCCGAGCGCGGCAACGTAGGACGGCGCCGAACCCGGCCTCCGCCGCATCACCCAGCAGTGCGCGGCGGAGATGCGCGCCGACCACGCCGACACGCGCACGCCGGCAGCGCACCGACCCTCTCGCCGCCGACATGAGCGACGCTGACGCTGGCCGCCAACTCGAAGCGCACACACTGCACTTCGCGAAGGAGCGGCACGCACCGGTGGCGCGTCGGCCGCTGCCCCCGCACCACCTCGCCCGTCCCCGCCACCTCGGGAGTCACCGGTTGAACAACGCAGCGCAGGACAGGCTCGGCGTCAAGCGCGCCCACCCGGCGAGGCTCTACGACTACATCCTCGGCGGCAAGACCAACTACCCGGCGGACCGGCGGGGCGCGGGCGCCGCTATCGAGGCGTTCCCCGACGCGATCGTCGCCGCGCGCCAGAACCGCAACTTCATGCACCGCGCGACGCGTTGGGCGGTCCAGGAGCACGGCATCCGGCAGTTCCTCGACATCGGCACGGGCGTCCCCACCGAGCCCAACCTCCACCAGGTCGCGCAGGCGCACCGCCCCGACGCGCGCGTCGTCTACGTCGACAACGACCCGATCGTCCTCACGCACGCCCGGGCGCTCCTCACCGGCAACGACGCGGGTCGCACGGCATACGTCGACGCCGACGTGCGCGACCCGGACCGCATCCTCGAACGCGCCGCCGCCACGCTGGACTTCGGCGAACCCGTGGCCCTGTCCCTCATCGCCCTGCTGCACTTCATCACCGACGCCGACGAGCCGCACCGCCTCGTCGCGCACCTCATGGACCGCCTCCCGCCCGGAAGCACGCTCGCCGTCTCGCACGGCACCGAGGACTTCGACCCGCCGACGATGCGCCGCCTCGCCGAGGTCTGCCGCGCACAAGGCATCGAACTCGCCCTCCGCATCCGGGCGGAGACGCAGGCATTCTTCGAACACTCCAGCCCCGCCCTCGAATTGGTCGCACCCGGGCTCGTCGCGACCCACGAGTGGCGACCCACGCTCGCACGCGTCGGCGTGCCCCAGCTTCCCGGTACGGTCGGCCGCGCCGAGGCCGCCGTCTGGGCGGGCGTCGGGGTGAAATCCTGACCGAGCCCCGCGAACACCGGGGAGCCCCTTGCGACGACCGGACGGACGAACCGGCGACGAACGTCCCCACCCCTCGCACCTGCACGACCACTAAATCGGCGGCGCCACCCGCCTCGCCGAGGACCGCCAACCCGCCGCGCACGCAGCGCGGTTGAGCCCCGGCCTGATGGTCGCAGCGCGCGCCAACCGGGCCGTGGCGCACCGCACGACCCGCTGACCAGCCGAGGCGCTGGGCACCCGCCAGTTCCCCGGCATCGGCACCGGCATCCCGCCGCTCCTCACCCCCGCCGCGCCGGAAAGCACCGCCAGCACGACGACGAGTGGCCAAGCCACGCCTCCCCCGCCCGCCCGACCGCGACCCACAGCCACACACACCCGTTCACCCAGCGACCACCCGGCACCGTCACACAAGCCAGTCCCCCACTCTCAACTCCCCGCAATCCCCCGTGCATCCGCCTCGGGCACCCACCCCTCGACGGGCCACTCCCGCCACCCTTCCCGCTCCCCCAACGCACGCGCCGCCTCCACCAGGGCGTCCAGCCCGGGATGCCCCCGCCGCCGGTACACCAACGAGACGGGCGAGAGCGCGCACGGCTCCACCAGGGGCCGCAGCACCATGCCGGGCACGCCCACGAACACCTCGCTCGCCAGCACCGACCACCGACGCTTGCGCACGAGCCGGGCGAACTCGGCCTCGCCCTCGATCTTCGGGAACGGCGGCAGCAGGCCCACCCCCGTTCCGGCGACGAGGGCCTCCGCGTAGTCGGTCCACTCCGCCGTCTCCGGGTTGCCCGCGCCCGCGTACAGCTCGGACCCGCGCAGCAACCGCAGCGGCACCTCCGGCAGTCGGGCTCGCGGGTCGTCCTCGGGGAGCAGTACGCAGACGCGTTCGTAGCGGACCAGGACGTGCCCGAGTCCGGCGCGTGACGCACGGTCCAGCCCCGCGAACCGGCCGAAGGAGGCGTCGAGGCGCCCGTCCGCCATCTCGGCGGCGGCACGCGCCAGCCCGCTGTGGTACCGCGCCACGAACTCCACGCCGGGCGCCGACTCCCGTGCCGCGTCGAGCACTTGCTGCCCGGTCGAGACGGGAGCGGCCACGTCGACCACGTACGGACGCTCGTCGGGCACGAACGCCTCCGCCAACTCCCGCTGCGCCTCGACGACGCGACGTGCAAGCGGCAGCAACCGCGCACCCGCGGCGGTCAACTCCACACGCCGCGTGGTCCGATGGAAGACCGCAGCGCCCAACCGGCGCTCCAGCAGCGCGATGTCCCGGCTCAACGCCTGCTGCGCCACGGGGATACGAGCGGCGGCACGGGTGAAGTGCAGCTCCTCAGCGACTGCGAGGAAGCAGCGGAGCACCCGGGGCGGCAGGTCGGCAGGCATCCGAGGAGGCTAACAACACAACCCGGTGAATCACTCCGCAACAGGTGTTGGACGCCGCAGCCAGCAGCCGTGGACCGTGCACGTATGCCCTTCCACACTCCGGGCCCCAGCTACCGACGGGCCCAACCCCCGTCTGCCCGCGGCCACTTGCCCTGGCTGAGCGGCCACACGCTGCTCATCGCCCAGCCGCACCGCCGATCCCGTACTCCCCGCCGCACCGGCCCGTACGCGCGCCTCTTCACCGTCCGGGGAACCGTCGCCTTCACCCTCGGCAACCTGCTCGCCCGCCTGCCCATGGGGATGTTCAGCGTCAGCGCCGTCCTGATGATCGCCGAGCGGCGCGGCTCGTACGCGCTCGCCGGAGCGGTGGTCGCTGCCGGACTCGCCGCGACGGCGCTCGTCGCCCCGCTCGTCGCGCGCCTCGTCGACCGGCACGGGCAGTCTCGTGTCGCCCTGCCCGCGACGCTCCTCGCCGCCTGCGGCTCCCTCGCGCTCGTCGCCTCGCTGCGCAGCGGTGCCCCCGACTGGACGCTCTTCGCCTGCTACGCGGCGACGGCCACCACGCCCAACACCGGTGGGATGTCGCGCGCCCGCTGGGCCCACCTGTACCGGCACGACGCCTCGGCCCGCCACTCCGCGAACTCCCTGGAACAGGCCCTCGACGAGGGCTGCTTCACCGCGGGTCCCGTCCTCGCCGCGGCGCTCTGCACCGGGCTCTTCCCCGAGGCCGGCACCGTCGCCGGCGTCGTCCTCCTGGTCGTGGGCATGGTGCTCTTCACGGCCCAGCGGAGCACGGAACCGCCGGTGGCGCGCTCCCGGTCGCTGCGTGCGGCAAGTCCGTTGCGTCTTCCCGGCATGCCGTCGCTGCTGGTCGTCTTCCTCGCCGCCGGCGCCGTCTTCGGCTCACTCGAAGTAGTGACGCTCGCCTTCGCCGACGCGCAGGGGCACCCGGCGGCGGGCGGCGCCGTCCTCGCCCTCCAGGCCGCCGGCTCCGCGCTCGCGGGCCTCGCGTTCGGCTCCCGCGACTGGCCGGGCACCGCCGCAGCACGGTTCCTCCCCTGCACGGCCGCGATGGCGACGCTGCTGGCGCTGCCGCTCGTCACCGCCGCGGCGGGCGGCGGCCTCGTCCTCCTCGGCGCTTCCCTCCTCGTCGCCGGCATGGCGACGGCGCCGACGATGGTCACGGGCATGACGCTCCTCCAGGAGCGCACCCCTGCGGCACACCTCAACGAAGGCATGACGCTCGCCGTCACCGCGCTCATGGGCGGTATCGCGGCCGGCTCCGCAGCGGGCGGCCAGGCCGCCGAACGTGCGGACGGCGGGCACACGTACGCCGTGCCCTGGTGCGCCGCGCTCCTCGCCGCCGCTCTGGCATGGCGACTGCGCAGGCGATCCGAGCCACCGACGGGCTTGCCGGAAAGGCCAGTTGGGGACGCCGCTCACACCCGCGGCGAGTAGTGCGTGGGCGAACCCCGCTCGGCCGGCGGCGGAAGGTTGCGCCGCGGCGTCTCCACAACGGGCGCCCCGAGAGCGCGCCGCCCGGCCACGCGCTCCCAGCCCGCGCGTGCGCGCGGGTGGTACCGCCGGGACGGCGGCACCAGGCGCCAACCGAGGTGCACCAGGCGCCCGAACCTGCGCAGCCGCGCCTCGTCGCGGACCGTCCACGCGTACCCGAGCCGCCTCCGCACCGCCGGCGGGAAGAGACCGACGGTGCACCAGAGCATCGGCCGCGCGACGGCCGGACGCACCAGCCGCCACACCGCGTCGGGAAGCAGCCGCAGCACCGGCGGCTTGGCGAGTTCGCCGAGGTCGAGGACGTCCCTGGTCGCGCGGTTGTCCTCCAGGACGTCGGCGGCCATCCGGTCCCAGTAGGCGCAGAAATCCTCCCAGGTACGCGGCACGGGACGGGTGGTCATCCCGTACATCCGCCACCACTGCACGTGCTCGTCGAAGAGTTGCCGCCGCTCGGCCTGCGTCAGCCCGGGGCCGAAGCGGTCGGCGACGAGGAGGGTGAGGACGAAGAAGGTGGCGTGCGCCCAGTAGAAGACCTCGGGATCGAGCGCGTGGTACGGCCGCCCCTGCGCGTCGGTCCCGCGGACGGTGCGGTGGTAGCCGCGCACCTGTCGGGCCGTCTCGGCGGCGCGCGGTCCGTCGTAGACGACGCCGCCGATCGGATAGAGCGAGCGGAAGAGCCGCTGCCAGCGCTCCTCGAAGAAGCGCGAGTGCTCCGCGACGCCCGCGCCGAGCCGCGGGTGCATGTTCTGCATGGCTCCGGCCCAGGGCGCGAGGAGCACCCCGCGCCAGTCGCCGAAGTACTTCCAGGTGAGCGAGTCGGGCCCGAGCGGCTCGGGCGCCGAGTCCTCCGGGGCGTGCGGCATTCCGGGCTCCCTTCCGCGCAGCGCCGTTCCCCGAAGGGTAGGCGCCGTGCGCCCGGCGTCAGCGCCCCGAACCGGCCACTCAATCCGCCACGTCACTCCCCGCCCTGAAGAGACGGTCCCAGGGGGCGAACCGCTCGCCCGTCTCGTCGAACCGGTCGAGCAGTGCCGTTTTCAACGCTTCGGGCGTCTCGCCCGAGTGCCCGGCCAGCTCGTTCAACCGCTTCCGGTTGCGCCGGCGTTGACGCACGGTGAAGACCCCGGGCACCCGCCCGACCGCCACCATGACGGAGAGCGCGGCCTGCTGCCGGGGCACCTGGGGAGCGGGCTGCGAGTGGTCGAGGAGCGGGAGGGACGCCTCCGAGCGCAGCTCCTCCACCATGCCGGGCTTCAGCACCGAGACCCGGTCGCTGAGCCAGTCGCGCCGCTCCACCTCGATCACGCCCGCAGCCTCCAACTGCCGTTCCACGGCCTGGAGCGTGCGCGTGCGGTCACGCTTGATGAGCTTCTCCCATTTCCGCGGACGCATGGAGACGAGTTCCCGCAGCACCCAGTCGAGCATCGGGTCCCCGGTGCGCACGTCCCCGACGGGGGCGGCCCGCCCGTCCCGGTCCTCCAGGCATCCGCGGTGCTGGAGTTCGGTGAGGATGCCGGCGCGCAGGACGTACCCCAGCACGTTGACGCTCCGCAGTCTGCGGCGCTTGGTGTCGCAGGCGAGGAGGTACAGCTTCGCTGGCAGGCAGTCGGGCGCGGGCTTGGCATGCATGGCCTCCATCACAGCACGCCGGCCGGAGCGAGCGCGCCCGTCGTCCGGCAACCGTTACGCGCCCGGCACAGAGCGGCGGAGCCAACCTCCCGGAGCCCGTAGGGGAGTTGACCGCCGCGCCGCAGCCGCCCCGACACGCGACAGGGCCCCCGTCCGCCGTAGCGGAACGGGGGCCCTGCCCACATGGGATCGGTGGAGATGGCGGGAATCGAACCCGCGTCCAACGGAGCGGAAGGAGGGCTTCTCCGAGCGCAGTCCGCGTAACCCCTGCTTGCACAGGGAGCTTTTCTCAGCCCTGGAGCTCTTGCGGACGAGTCTCCGTGGGCTCAGTCACTGTGTGGTGTCCCGGTAGGCCCCGTGACCGGACCTACGCGGTGAGTTCCCTAGCTGATGCCAGGAACCGGGTCGGGAACGCACCCGGGCTGACACTTCACGCTCGCTGCTTAGGCAGCGAGGGCGAAGGAATCGCGCTTTTGGTTGGCGATTATTTTTTTGCGGCACATGGTTAACGAGATCATTGCCGCGTTCCTCGGCTCGCTTCCCCTGCTTCGACATCCGCTGTCGAAACCGATCATCCCCATGTTGAGTTGAGAAACTCCGCGCCCTCTCGGACGCTGCGTCGCCCATCATAAGCGACGGTGCGGCGCCGGTGCCAACGCTTAGCCGTCGGCCCGCATCCTGTTCAACGCATCCGGGCTCCCTCGCATTCCCGCCGCGTCACAGCGCGGCGGCCCGCTGCCTGCGCCGTGCCGCCGAGATCGCACGGTCCGCGTCCCTGCGGTCCTGCTTCTCGCGGAGCGCCTGCCGCTTGTCGTACTCCTTCTTGCCCCTGGCCAGGGCGATCTCGACCTTCGCCCGTCCCTTGCGGAAGTAGAGCTGGAGCGGGACGAGCGTGTACCCCGTCTCCTGGAGCTTCCCCACGAGCTTGTCGATCTCCGCTCGATGAAGGAGCAGCTTCCGCTTTCGTCGCGCTGCGTGGTTGGTCCATGTGCCCTGGGTGTACTCCGGGATGTGCACGTTGTGGAGCCAGACCTCGCCGCGGTCGATCTGGGCGAAGCCGTCCACCAGGGAG
Organism: Streptomyces sulphureus DSM 40104; assembly: GCF_000381025.1. Taxonomy (GTDB): domain Bacteria; phylum Actinomycetota; class Actinomycetes; order Streptomycetales; family Streptomycetaceae; genus Streptomyces; species Streptomyces sulphureus. The sequence continues at coordinate 49,774 of NZ_KB905824.1, read as the reverse complement.
GCGCGCCCCTCACGCAGGGACTTGACCTCGGTGCCCGTGAGCACGAGGCCGCACTCGTAGGTGTCGAGGATGTTGTAGTCGTGCCGCGCCTTCTTGTTCTGCGCGACGAGCTTGCGCTCCGGGGCCGTGTCCTTGGCCTGCTTCTTCTTGCTCGCCTTCTTTGCCATAGCCCCGCCATTGTTCCACTACGCCCCCGTACCGAGGCCACCCAATACTCTGCGTGCACGCTCGACGGCCCCCGCCTCCACAGGGAGGTCGGGCACGATCCCCGTGCCCTCCACCCGACGGCCACCCGGCGTCGTGTAGTGACCGACCGTGAGCTCGGCGACGGAACCGTCGGGGAGCTGCCGCGGAATCTGGACCGCCCCCTTGCCGAAGGTGCGTGCGCCGACGATCACCGCGCGGCCGCGGTCCTGGAGCGCCCCTGCGAGCAGCTCGCCCGCGCTCATCGTCCCGCCGTCGACGAGCACCGCGACCGGACGGCGGCCGTCCCCGCCGTGCTCCGCGTAGAGCGCCCGCTGGCCGTCCCCCGCGTCGTACGTCGCGACGAGGCCGCCGTCGAGGAAGGCGCCCGCCGCGTCGACGGCCTCCTCCACGAGGCCGCCCGAGTTGCCGCGCAGGTCGAGGAGGACGCCGGTGCCCTCGGGCTGCGCGGCGACCGCCTCGCGCACCTGCTCGCCCGAGCCGCGGGTGAAGGCGGCGACGCGGACGCGGGCCGTCCCGTCGTCGAGCCGGTCGACCGTCACCGTTCGCGTGCTCAGCCGTGTGCGCTCCAGTGCGGCCCGCCATCTGCGCCCGTCGCGCTCCAGCAGCACACCCACCTCGCTCCCGGGCGCCGCCGCGGCGCGGCCCTCGCCGCCCGAGCCGCGCAGGAGCGCGACCACGTCGGTGACGGGGACGCCCCGCACCGTCGAGCCGCCCACGGTGAGGAGCCTGTCACCCTCCCGCACACCGGCCTCGGCCGCCGGACTCCCCCGCTTGACACCGGCGACCCGGGACCCGGCTGCCGACTCCCGCCCGTGCTCCCGGGCCACCGAGAGGCCGACGCCGATGTAGGTGCCGTCGAGGGCCTGTTGGACGCCCTCGTACTCGCGCGCCGTGTACGCGGTCGCCCAGCGGTCGCCGCTGCGGCTGACCAGCTCCTCCGCGTCGTCGGCGAGTTGGGCGCGCCCCCGGTGGGCCGAGGCGGCGGCGTCCCCGGCGCGCTCGGCGGCGCCGAGTGCCGCGTCGGGACGCAACTCGGCGCGGCCGCCGGACCGGTGGAGCGGCCCGCCGTCCCAGGAACCCGTCGCCGCGCCGGCGGCGAGCGCGCCGGCGAAGACCAACGTCAGCGCAGCGCCACGGGCGCCGACGAGCGCCGGACGTCGCTGAGCGGACCACCACGATCCCGACATGGTGCGGAGTCTAGGACAGCGCCCCCTGGGGCAGGGCAGGTTGGCCACGCCGGAGGGGCGGTCAGACGCGCAGGTACTTGCGCAGGGTGAAGAAGGCGGCGATCGCCGGCATCAGCACACCGACCGCCACCACGAAGGGCAACACCTTGATCACCGCGTCCCAGCCGATGAAGTTGATCAGCACGATCTTCTCGGCGAGCCAACTGTCGATGAGGAAGTACTTGGCGCCCAGCAGCAGTACACAGGCGAGCCCCGCGCCAATCAGCCCCGCGATGGCGGCCTCCAGGATGAACGGCATCTGGATGTAGAAGCTGGAGGCACCGACGAGTCTCATGATCCCCGTCTCGCGCCGGCGGCTGAACGCCGACACCCGCACGGTGTTGACGATCAGCAGCAGCGCAACGACGAGCATCAGCGCCATGACGCAGAGCGCGGCGATGTTCATGCCGTTGAGGAGGTTGAAGAGGTTCTCCAGGAGACTTCGCTGGTCCTGCACTTCCTGCACGCCGTCTCTGCCGGAGAACGCCGTCTGCAGGACCTGGTACTTGGTCGGGTCGTTGAGCTTGACCCGGTAGGACTCCTGCATCTGGTCGGGCGTGAGGGAGTCGGCGAGGGGCGAGTCCTTGAACTGCTCCTTGTAGTGCTTATAGGCGGCGTCGGAGGACTCGTAGTAGACCTTGTCCACCACGTTCATCTCGTCGAGCTCGCTCTTGATCTTCTTCTTCTGCGGCTCGGTGACGGCGCCCTTGGCGCAGTTCGGGTCGGAGGAGGCATCGTTCTTGTTGCAGAGGTAGATCGAGACCTGGACCTTGTCGTACCAGTACCCCTTCATGGTGTTCACCTGCTCGCGAGCGAGCAGCGAACCGCCCGCGAGCGCGAGCGAGAGGGCCACCGAGACGATCACCGCGAAGGTCATCGTGAGATTGCGGCGGAGACCGACGCCGATCTCCGACAGTACGAACTGGGCGCGCATGGCGTCCTTTCAGACAGGTAGTGCGGCTGGAGCGGAAGGGCGCTTGCGCCCGGCTGGCACGGCGCGGTGGGCGCTCAGTGCTGGTAGCCGTAGACGCCGCGCGTCTGGTCGCGTACGAGCCGTCCCATCTCCAGCTCGACCACGCGCTTGCGCATCTGGTCGACGATCTGCTGGTCGTGCGTGGCCATGACGACCGTGGTGCCGGTGCGGTTGATGCGGTCGAGCAGCTTCATGATGCCGACGGAGGTCTGCGGGTCGAGGTTGCCCGTCGGCTCGTCCGCGATGAGCAGCATCGGGCGGTTGGCGAAGGCGCGTGCGATGGCGACGCGCTGCTGCTCACCACCGGAGAGTTCGCCCGGCATCCGGTCGCCCTTGCCCCCGAGGCCGACCAGGTCGAGCACCTCAGGCACCGTCTTGCGGATCTGCCCGCGCGACTTGCCGATGACCTCCAACGCGAACGCCACGTTCTCGCCGACGGTCTTGTTGCTCAGCAGCCTGAAATCCTGGAAGACGGTGCCGAGTTGACGCCGCATCTGCGGCACCTTCCAGTTGGAGAGCCGCGCGAGGTCCTTGCCGAGCACATGCACCCGGCCCTGGCTCGCGCGCTCCTCCCGCAGTATCAGCCTCAGGAACGTCGACTTGCCTGAACCTGAGGAGCCCACCAGAAAGACGAACTCGCCGCGCACGATCTCCAACGACACCTCGCGGAGGGCGGGACGGTTCTGCTTCGGGTAGGACTTGGAGACGCTGTCGAATCGGATCACGGATACACCACGTCGACCTGGGTAGGGGCAGCGGAAGCCGCGGTGCGGCTCCCCGTCGGTGTGGCGACCATACGCGAACCCCCGAGTGCCTTGCAGTCGGGACGGTGTGTTGGTGGGTTTCTTCACGGTGCCAATGGGCACAAAACGGCAGCCCTCGCAGCAGACCGGAGCACCCCGGGACGCCCTCCGCACGTACGGCTGTTGACCACGGACCGGGCCGGCGGGTAGTGCGCTCGGTCGGCTGCCTCGGCGGCCGCGCTGCGCGGGTGGCAGAGTAGGGAGAAGGACCCCCGCCGCCACCGGGGCCGCCGCACTTGCGGAACCGGTGGGCCGCGCCATGCGTCTGCGGGGACAGGCGCCGCCGGAGGCCGTCGCCCCGGAAGCGCCGCTGGGAGAGGAGTACCGCATGACGTGCGACCGACTGGTGTGTGCCAACTGCGCGGGCCCGGTCAGCGAGGGGCGCTGCCACGTCTGCCGTGCCCACCGCGAGCGCCTCCACCGGGACAACCCGCTCGCTGCGCTCTCCCCCGCCGCCCTCCTCGGGCTCTTCGCGGCCCTCGTCGCCGTCGCGCTCGTCGCCCAGCGGGTGGCCACGGCCTGATCGGTTGCGCTCCGCGGCGGGGCGCGAGCGGGGCCCGTTACGGCTGCGGGTGTGCACGGGGCGGCCGAACCGACCCGAGCAACCGTCGCGCGACAGACCGAAGGGCCGGGGAACGCGTCCCCGGCCCTTCGGTGCGCCGACGGGCAAGTGCCCGTCAGGCGCGGGTCGTTCAGGCTGCTGCGCCGCCGTTGCGGCCGAGGAGCCGCGGCAGGAAGCGGAAGCCGACGCCGCCGGCGATCATCGTCGCCGCGCCGACGAGGAGGAAGGTGGTCTCGGCCGCACCGGTGTCGGCGAGCTCCTCCTGGGGCTTCTCGGGCTTGGAGTCCTGCACCGGCTGGCTGCCGGCGCTGTCCGGGTTGGTGCCGCCGCAGTCGACGCTGGCGTCGCCGAGCTCGCAGGTGTCGTCGCCGCCACCGCCGGAGCCGCCGATCGTCGCCGGCTCCTCGCCGCCGCCGTTGCCGCCGTTGCCGCCGCCGTTGTCGGAGCCGCCGTTGTCGGAGCCGCCGTCGCCCCCGGGGCCGCCGTTGCCGCCGCCGTTCTCGCCCGGGTCGCCGTTCTCACCGGGGTCGCCGTTCTCGCCCGGGTCACCGTTCTCACCGGGGTCACCGTTCTCGCCCGGGTCACCGTTCTCGCCCGGGTCACCGTTCTCACCGGGGTCACCGTTCTCACCCGGGTCACCGTTCTCACCCGGGTCGCCGTTGCCGCCCTCGGTGACGCCGGACTGGTCGCCGCCCTCAGGGCCGCCGTTGTCGCCGCCCTCGGTGACGCCCGCCGTGGGGCCTTCGTCACCGCCGCCGCCGAGGAGGCCGCCGAGGAAGCCCCCGCTGTCCTCGCCCTGGGCGGAGACCTCGTTGTTGCCGTCCAGGCCGGCGGCCTGGGCCGCGCCCGCTGCGGTGAGCGAGGCGCCTGCGGCGAAAACGGCGGCGGCGGAGATCCGCGCCACACGCAGCCGCGTCTTGGGATTGGTCATCTTCCAACTACCCCCAGTAGCTGTACTTCGTCGTCAGCGGCCGCGGTGTCGAAGCGCCCGCCCCTGCCGCGAGCTGGGAGGTGCCTGCTCGCCCCGGGACCGCGATGGAATGCGCCTGGCGGCGCGGTGTCGCGCGCGGCGACCTCCACCGAACTGCGGGGAAACGCGGGGAGCTACGGCGTCTCGCACCTGATGCCCCTGACACAGGCATGCCGAGCCGACAGCTTTCCCAGTTTTCACAGCGACGTCAAGTGAAGCCCGGGAAATATCGTCGCAGAAAGGGCAGTTGGGTAGTGGAACGCTCAATTCCCGGAGGCGGCGCCCGGGTTGGCAGTCCGGCGATCAGCCCTTGGCTTCGGCGGCGGCCTGCTGCTCCTGCTGCTTGCGCCAGCGGATGCCGGCCTCGATGAAGCCGTCGATGTCGCCGTCGAGGACCCCCTGCGGATTGCCGACCTCGTGCTCGGTCCGCAGGTCCTTGACCATCTGGTACGGCTGGAGGACGTACGAACGCATCTGGTTGCCCCAGGAGTTGCCGCCGTCGCCCTTGAGCGCGTCCATCTTCTTCTGCTCCTCCTCGCGACGGTGTGCGAGGAGCCGGGCCTGCATGACGCGCATGGCGGCCGCGCGGTTCTGGATCTGCGACTTCTCGTTCTGGCAGGAGACGACGATGCCGGTCGGGATGTGGGTCATCCGGACCGCGGAGTCGGTGGTGTTCACCGACTGGCCACCGGGCCCCGAGGAGCGGAAGACGTCGATCCGCAGCTCGTTCTCCGGGATGTCGATGTGGTCGGTCTGCTCGACGACCGGCATCACCTCGACGCCCGCGAACGACGTCTGCCTCCGCCCCTGGTTGTCGAAGGGCGAGATGCGCACCATGCGGTGGGTGCCCTGCTCGACGGAGAGGGTGCCGTACGCGTACGGGGTCTTCACCGCGAAGGTGGCGGACTTGATGCCGGCCTCCTCCGCGTAGGAGATGTCGTAGGTCTCCGTCGCGTAGCCTTTGCGCTCCGCCCAGCGCAGGTACATCCGCATGAGCTGGTCGGCGAAGTCGGCGGCGTCGACGCCGCCGGCCTCGGCGCGGATGCTCACCATCGCCTCGCGCGGGTCGTACTCGCCGGAGAGGAGGGTGCGGACCTCCATCTCGTCCACCGCCTTGCGGACGGAGTCGAGTTCGGTCTCGGCCTCGGCGCGGGTGTCCGCGTCGTCCTCGCTCGCGGCGAGCTCGAAGAGGACCTCCAGGTCCTCGATCCTGCCGCGCAGCTCCTCGACCTTCCGCAACTGGCCCTGGAGATAGGAGAGCCGACTCGTCACGCGCTGTGCGTTGTCGACGTCGTCCCAGAGATCGGGCGAGGCGGCCTGCTCCTCCAGCGCCGTGATGTCGGCGCGCAGCGCGTCCAGGTCGAGGACGGCCTCGATCGACTCCATCGTGGAGGAGAGGGACTTCAGAGCTTCGGAAACATCGACGACTGCCACGCATCCACCCTAACGGCTGGCTCCGCTTCCCGTTCCCCCGCGACCGGGGCGTACGGCCCCGCGATGCCCGCGCGCCCCCGCACGACCGCGCGCGTGGCCTTCGTCACCACCCGGCTCACTCCGTGGAGCCGTACCCGGCGGCGGGTGCCCGCTGCGACCCGGTGGAGTCGTCGGAGAGCGCGAGCCAGCCGCCGATGCCCAGGGCAGCAGCCACCAGCACGCCGACCGCGCCCAGCCGCAGCCGGCGCCTGCGCTCCGCCAGCCGGTGGCGGGCCGAGCCGGCGCGCGGCTCCCCCGTCGCACGCGGGTTGCGGGCCGTGCCGTGCGCGCCGCCAGCGAGTTCCTCCGCTCCGGGGACGCGCATGCTCGTGTGGGTGTCCCGGTTGGAGTCGGGCCCTGCGCCGGCGTGGACGAGCGGGACGGCGCCCCGCGGCGGCGTGCCCGCCTCGGTCGGCGGCGGCTCCGCGGGGTAGGCGGCGGTCGGCGGCCCCTCGTCGACGAGGTCCTCCGGGTGCTCGTCGATGTCGAGCGGCGGGACGCCTTCGAGCTCCGGCAGCATCTCGCGGAGCCCGGCGGCGAGTTCGGCGGCCCTCAGCCGGGAGGCCGGCGCCTTGGCGAGGCACTGGTGGATCAGACGCCACAGCTCCTCGGGGATGCCGGGCAGCGGCGCGACCGTCTCCGTGACGTGGCGGCGGAGGACGGCGCCCGGGTGGCCGCCGCCGAACGGCGTGAAACCGGAGAGGAGTTCGTAGAGGACGGTCGCGAGCGCGTAGATGTCGACGGAGGCGCGCGGCGGCAGGCCCTCGACGAGTTCGGGCGCGAGGTAGTCGGGGGTGCCGATGATCGAGGTGGCGCGGGTGCGGCGGGGCGAGTCGATGAGCTTCGCGACGCCGAAGTCGGTGAGGAGCGCGGGCGGTGCGCCCGACGGCCCGGGCGGCGCCACGGCGTCGAGGAGGACGTTCTCCGGCTTGACGTCGCGGTGGACGAGCCCGGCTGAGTGCGCGGCGGCGAGGCCCTCCGCGACGTCGGCGGCGATCGCGGCGGCGGCCTGGGGGACGAGCCGGCGCTCGTGGTCGAGACGGGTGCGCAGGTCGGTGCCGCGCACCAGCTCCATGACGAGCGCGAGGTCGCTGCCGTCGACGACGAGGTCGCGGACGCCGACGATCCGCGGATGGTCGAGGGAGAGGAGGGCGCTGCGCTCCTGCACGAAGCGCTCGGCGAGATCCTCGTCCCCTGCGAGGTCCTCACGGAGGATTTTGACGGCCACGGCCCCCTCGGGGCCCTCGCCGAGCCAGACCGTACCGGCGCTGCCGCGGCCCAGGACGCGGTGAGCGGTGTAGCGACTGCCGATCTTCCGTGCCATGGCGACAAAACTACGCGGCGAGGCGGGGGTTGGGCCCGCTGGATGCCGGTAACCGTCGCTTCTGTGCCGGAAAACGCCCGCGGGGAATCGACAAATCTCCTGCGTGGGCGACCGCCCGCCGTGCCCGCGGGTCCGCGGGCACGGCGGGCGGCGTCAGCCGATGTTGTCGAAGAGGTCGCCGACGCGGCCGAAGAAGTCCTTCACCGACTCCCAGAAGCTCCTGCCCTCGGCCCACCACTCGGGCGCCGGCGTGAAGTTCCACACGAGGAAGCAGATCACGGCGAGGATCACGAGCACGAAGAGGCAGCCCTTGAGGCAGCCGAGGCCGGGGATGTGCATCGGGTTGGCACTGCGGCGGCGCTCGCGCGGAGGCTTCGGCTCGCGGGGCGGCTGCGGCTCCCGACGCGGACGCTGCTGCTGCGGCGGGGGCGGCGGGGGACCGCCGTACTGCTGGCCGTAGGGCTGCTGTTGACCGTACGGCTGCCCGTACTGCTGTGCCTGCTGGGGCTGTTGGGGCGGGGGCGCGGGGCGGCGCTGCGGGGGGCGGCGGAGCGGGTCCTCGGCCGGGTCCATCGGGCGGACCTGCGTCTGCTCGTTCCGGTCGCGCGCGGCGCGCAGTTGGCTCTCCCAGGGGTGCGGACCCTCCGGCTCCGGCGGCGGCTGCCCGTGCTGGGCCTGCTGCCCGCCGGGGACAGGCGGCATGACCTGCGTGGGGTCCGCGTTGCCGCCGGCCCCCGGGGTCTGCTGCATGGCGCTGGTCGCCGCCTCCGGGTCGCCGCCCGCCGCCGAGTTGGCGGCCGCCGCGCCCGCGGCACCGCCGAGTGCGGCGCCGCCGAGCGCCGCTCCTGCTGCGCCGTACGGGAGGGACTGCGTCGGGTCCGCGTCGCTCGTCCGCTGCTGTCCCGTGCCGCTCCCCGGCACCTCGGCCGGCTGCGGGTCGGGGGCGAGGAGGGCGCCGACGCCCATCGCGGCCGTCTGCTGCTCGGGGGTGGCCCCCGGCGCGATGCCGGAGGCGACCGTGCGCAGTCCACGCGCGAGGTTGACGGCGCTCGGGCGCTCGTCGGGGTTCTTGCGCAGGCAGCGCTCCACCACCGTCCACAGCGGGTCGGGCACCTGCGGGGGGCGCTGCGGCTCCTCGGCGAGGTGGCGCTGGAGCACCTCCAGTGCGCTGCCGCCGCCGAACGGGGGCTGGCCCGTGAGGAGTTCGTAGAGGAGGATGCCGGCGCCGTAGATGTCGACGGCCGAGGTCTGCGGGCGTCCTTCGGCCGATTCGGGGGCGACGTAGGCGGGGGTGCCGACGAACTCCTGGGTGCGGGTGAGCCCGGGGGAGTCGGCGAGGCGTGCGATACCGAAGTCGGTGAGCATCGGGTGCATGCCCTCCTCTCCCTCGGAGAGGAGGACGTTCGCCGGCTTCAGGTCGCGGTGTACGACGCCGTCCGCGTGGCTGGCGGCGAGCGCGTCGGCGATTTGCGCGGTGACGAGCGCGGCGGCGATCGGCGTGAACGGGCCGTTCTGCCTCAGGTACTGGTGGAGGTCGGGGCCTTCGACCAGGTCCATCACCAGCGCGAGCAGGTCGCCCTCGACGACGAGGTCCCGCGTGCGGACGATGTTGCGGTGGGTGAGCCGCAGGAGCACGGAGCGCTCCCGCAGGAAGCGCATCACCACATCCGCGTCGTTGGCGAGCTCCTCCTTGAGGACCTTGATCGCCACGGCCTCGCCCGGGTGCCCGGCGACCGCCGCCTCGGCGCCCGCCGTCTCCCGCTGGCGGGCGCGCCACACGGTGCCTGTCGCGCCGCGTCCGAGCGGCTCTTCTAGCAGGTACTTGCTGCCTACCGGCCGCACGTCATGCGCTCCCTGGTCTCGTACTGCATCCTGCCCACCATAGTGCCGTGCCGCCCGCTCGCGGCGGGCCGCAGGCGGGCACCTGCTCCCCGTAGTCCCGCTCCGCCCTGCCGTCCGCGCCCGCCGGGAGGGGAAACTCCCTGGAAGACGCCGCACGTCCGGTTCCGGTTGCGCGTGGCGCGGACCGCGGTGTCCCGGGCGGGTGCCCGTTCGCCGCGCGTCCACTCCTCTCCGGTTCGGACGGCCCTCCCGGTGTACCGGGCGTGAATGTGTTGCGCAGGTCCCGGTCGGATTCCGGTCGGATTGCGGTCGGGCGACGGCCCGGAAGGGGTGACCCGTACACGGGAGGGGAAGCCGGGCAGGTCGTAAATACCGTACGTGGGCGGAAGCTTCCTACTTTCCTCACCCGGGCAGGGGCGCTTTCGTCGTGTCTGCGGGCAGTGGCTAGTCGCGGGTGGCTCCCTCGGGCCACACCACATCGACGGGCACGCCCGTACGCCGTGCGTAGGCGACGACGTCCGCCGTCCCGCCGTACCCGCGGGCCGGCTTCCCGTCCCACACCGCGACAAGCCGGTCGACCAGGCCGACGAGAATTTCGCTCCCCGCCTGGTGAGCCTGTGACGTCGATTCGCGCATGCCGGTGTGGTGCGCTTCAGCCGCCCGCGCGAGCAGCTTGTCGTACGTCGGGTGGTGCGACTCGGGTAGACCTTCGCGATACTGCTCGGCGGGCACGACGACCTCGATCCGGCCGCCGCGGTCGAGCACCGCCTCGGCGAACCATGCATCGGGCCCGTCCGCAATGCACGACACCCCGAGTAGCTCGGCCGGGTCGTACTTCCGCAGCTCTTCGTCAAGGGCTTTGCGCACCGTCCGCTCAACCTGGGCGGACAGTCCACGGTGCCCGGTGATCCCCAAACGCACAGTCCTTACCTCTCTCCGTTACAGGAACACGCCGTGCAGGCGGTCGTCGAAGTCGCGCAGGACTTTAGGGGGCGTGGGACCGGAGTACGAGCGGCGCACGGCTCGCGCCCGTTCCACGATGCGCCCCGACTTGTAGCGCAACCCCACTTCGAGTGCCCGTGCAGCCACGGTGAATGCACCGTCAAGGCGCCCGGCTGCGAGATACCCCGACGCCATGTCGAGTTGGAGCAACGCCCGTTGCTTGTCATGCCCCGAGGTCATGACCGCGGTGGTCGAGTCTTGCTCGCTGGCGATCCAGCGGGGCAGCCCAAGCCGTGCGCCGCACGACACGCGGGTCGCGGCGACCTTGGCCTCGGTGAATGAGAACACCCACGGCCACGGTGGCGTGTCCTCGTGTTCGATCTGCTTCGCTCGACGAGCTGCTGTTCGCAGTGCCTCGTCGGCAGAACTCTCGGCACCGCCCGCAGCGTGGGCGAGGGCCTCGACGCCGGACAGCCACGCGTCGGCAATGGCGGGCATGTTCAGCCCAAGCTGCTTGCGCGCGGAACGGGCAAGGCTGAGCCCCTGCGCCGCGTTCCCTGAGTGCGCCTCGAACTGCGCGAGACTCCCCAACTGGTACGCCGCAAGTAGCGGGTTGGTCGCACGCCGGGCAGCCTTGATCGAGGCGCCGTACCAGGTGCGGGCCGACCCGTTGTCGCCCATGTCCCAGTGCAACCACCCGGCGAGACTGGCGATTTCGCTGCCGACGGCCGCGAGTCTCGCCCGCTCGTCTTCGCCCTCGGCATCCTGCGCAATCGATTGCGTCAGTTTCAGATGCGAGAGCACCGTGTCGACGAGTTGCCGCGACGGCGTTGTGCCGTCGAGGCGCCGGAATGCGGTGGTGGCCACGCGAAGGGTGGCCGCTTGTCCGGTCTCGACTGCGTGCGCTTGCTGCGTGGGCGCCATGGAGAGCGCCGGCGCTGCGGCGACCGCCGCGACCCCACCAAGGAAGTTGCGCCGTTCCACATCGGTTCCGTTTCCATCCCTCCGCGCGACGATCGCCGCTGTGTGGTCGGCCAAGCCGACGAGGTGCGGGGGAATCTGAAGATGACTCGCCACCCGTGATAGTTGAGCCGTTTCGTACGACCTCGTGCCCCTCCCCTCAAGGCGCGAAATCGCGGATTGACTCATCCCGCAGGCTTCCCCGAGCTGCCCTTGCGAAAGGCCAGCCGCGGCCCGGGCGAGTTTCACCACCCGGCCGTAGTCGCCTGCTCGTGCAGCGTCGCGGATCGATTGCGCGGACCAATTCACGGGATTTCTTCTCCCCCTCTTGCTACGCGGCATGGACCCGGAGTGCCGCACCGCTATGCGCTGCGCGAATCGCCGTATGCAGTCTGCGGATAGTTCGTGGCCCGTACAGCATGCCCCGGGGTTGAGTGACCGCACTACCCGTCACCGGGAGGACACGCATGGTCGACGAACAACAGGGCGCGCGGCAACTCACTTCGAGGCCCGATCAGCCGCGAGAGTTGGTGCTAACCGGCAAGCCGCAATCGGCCCGTGAGGCACGGCAGTTCGCCCGCGAGTACGTGATGCAGAGTGAGCCGGCCGCGTCGGAGGACTACATCGACGCGATCGTGTTGGTCACGAGCGAGCTCGTCACCAACAGCATTCGCTACGGGACCGAGCCCGGCGACTCCCTTGCGCTCAAGCTGCACACCCGCCACGGCCGCACGCGAGTTGAAGTTCGCGACCCGGTGCGCCGACGCCCGCACCTGCGGCCCGAGTCACACAAGCGTGATCGCGGCCGCGGGTTGGTGATCCTCGACGGGCTGTGCCACTGGGGCGTTGACGACGTGGCGTTCGGAAAGATCGTGTGGGCCGAGGTGATCGCGAAGTGACGAGCGCCCAGCAACTCACCCCGACTGCACCGACTTCGGGCGTGATCGCGTCCCTGTCAGTACGGCCGTGGGTGGACCGGATCAACGATCACGGGTTCGCCCCCATGCTGATCACGCATCCGAGGCCGCGCCGGGACACGGACACCGCAGCCGTAATCGAGTCCCGCATGCTCGGCATAGCGCGAGCCCTCGGCACGGCGCCCGCTCACGCCACGTTGCCCGACGCGGGTGAGCGGATCGCCGTGCACAACGGTGTCGTGCTGCTGCGTCTCGACGGCACCCCGCATGTCCTCACCACCCGCGCCGGGAACTGGGGGCGGGTGATCACCGAGATCGGGTACGTGCTGCTCGCCGTCGGCCTCGACCCGCTGTCGACCGCAGCGAACGGCGCCGAGGTGAACGAGTACATCACCGCGTCGGTCAAGGCGAACCGGCTGTACTTCGCGGCTGCGAGCGTCGCCGCCTCGGCGCGTTGGATACGAGCCGCCGAGGCGGTTCGCCCCTGAGACAGGGTCGTTCGGGGTCGAGTCTCCCCCGTGACTCCCCCGGGCGGCCCGCTTCCCCGCCCGCCGGCCGAAGGAACTTAGCGGTCGGCGGGCGGGGCCCAAGAGCGCCCCTATCCGCCACCAATTACGCCCCGCCGCGGAGGTGCCACGGTGACCCGCCGATTTGCCTATCGGTGCGAAGCCATCGCGCAAGATCTCACCGACTCGTACGAGGTCGTTCTCGCCACCCACCGCGCCATGACGCCGCGCCTCGCTGCCCGTTGGGCCCGCCACACCGCACGCCGGTACGCCGGTCTGCTCGCCCCGGCGCCGACCACGGGATATCTCCTCCGGGCTCCCCTAGTCGAGACTGCGCCGGACGCCCCGCGCCCCGACGTTGTGCTGCTCGGCTGGGCCGACAGCATCGAGCTCTACGCACACGCAGCCGGTGTTCTCGAACGGATGGCGTACGGGTCGTCAGCGTGAACGCCGAAACGGCCACACCCCGGGAGGCTGCCGCGCACATCCTGGCCTCGCTGGATCCTCACCCCGCTAGCGTCGGAGGCAACACGAGCCCCGACAAGCACACGGTGACCCCATGGCCCTCGCAACCCCCGTCGTCGACACGCACGTGATCCTCCGCGACGGCGAGAAGATCCTCATGTCGCAACGCGGCGGCCCCTACGGATACGGCCGCTGGCACCTGCCAAGCGGCAAACTCGACGCCGGCGAACCGCTCACCGCCGGCGCCGCCCACGAGCTCTACGAAGAAACGGGCGTCACCGTCCATCCGGCCCACCTACGGCAGGTGCACACCGTGCACCACCGGCAGTCGAAAGAGATCGAGCGCATCGGCGTCTTCTTCCTCGCGACCGAATGGCAAGGGGAGCCGACCAACCGCGAGCCCGACAAGTGTCTCGACCTGCGTTGGCAGTCGGTGCACGACCTGCCCGGGGACGTCATCGAGTACCCGGCCGCCGGTCTGCACGGCTATCTCGCGGGCACCGTGCTCACCGAACACGGCTGGTAGACCCGCGTCGCCGGTGGGGCTCCGACCGCACGGTCGGAGCCCCACCGTGTGTCCTGGCTCGGCCGCCCCGGCGCCCCTCGACGGCCGAGGTACACCGGCGGCGCGTTCGGACGGCCCTCCCGGTGTACGGGGCGTGAACGTGTTGCGCAGGTCCCGGTCGGATTCCGGTCGGATTCCGGTTGGGCGACGGCCCGGAAGGGGTGATCCCGTACACGGGAGGGGAAGCCGGGCAGGTCGTAAATACCGTACGTGGGCGGCGACTTCCTGTGTGAGGTGCGGTTTCGCCGGGGAGGGAGGGGCGAGTGAGGCGTCTCACTCGCCGGCGCACTCGTCTCCGGAACCGAACAGGTGCGAGATTCATGATCACTTGGCGGTTCCGCAGGTACACCGATGTCGGTGGCAGGTGCGATTATTCGTCCGGCAGCAGAAGCAACCGCGCTAACGTGCCCTGTGCGCCGGCCTGTCCGGCACACCTTGCGGAGGGGACCTGGAGGGACCGATGCAGATCCGGCTGACCGTCACCCTCGGGCCGCGCGCGGGCGGCCCCGGGGCCCCCGCGTCGAGGCAGCCGGGCGCGGGCACCGAGGGGACGGCTTCGCCGCGAGCCGACGTCCTGGTCACCGCGCCCGGCGGCACCCCGCTCTCCGCTGTGGTGAGCGCGCTCGGCTCCGCCGTCGCCTCGGCCGCCTCCGGCGGTGCCATCGGCAGCAGCCCCTCGGGGCGAGGGGGGCGGAGCGCCTCCGGCTCAGGGGGCTCGCAGGAAGCGCCCGCGGTCTACGCCGGCTCCGAACGCCTCGACGCACAGCACCCGTTGGGCGAGCCGCCCCTCCTCGACGGCGCCGTGCTCGCGCTCCACGGCCCCGTCCCCGACGCCTCCTCCGACACCGCCTTCGACACCGCGAAGGCCCGCCTCCACGTCGTCGCGGGGCCCGACGCGGGCGGCATCCACCTCCTCCAGGGCGGCCGGGTACGGCTCGGCCGCTCGGCGGAGGCCGACGTCCCGCTCGACGACCCCGACGTCTCCCGCCTCCACTGCGCGGTCACCGTCACCGAGGGCGGCACGGTCACCGTCACCGACCTCGACTCCACCAACGGCACCAGCGTCGACGGCCTCCGGGTCGCGCCCGGTCCCGTCCTGTTCAAGCCGGGCTCCGTGCTGCGCATCGGGGAGTCGGCGCTCCGCCTCGAAGCGGCGGGCCCGCTTCCGGGGCCGCCGGGTCCGTCCCGTGCCACCGTCCGGGACGGCGAAGGGAGGCTCCGCCTCACCGCGTCGGACGAGCCCACGGCCGAAGGGCGCACGGAGAGCGCACCACCCCCTCCGCCCGCCCCGCCGGACGACGGCGGGACGCACGGCTCCGGGCTCGCTCCGCTTTCCCTCCCCTTGCAGGGAGGAGAAGGCCGCAGGGCCCGCGGCCCCGTCGCCTGGGCGCGGCGGTTCGCCGGCCCCCGGAGTGACGAGGGCCGGCAGCCCGCCTCCCCCGAGCCGCCCCCTGCCGAGCCGCCCGAACCGGAGCCGGCGCTCCCCGATCCGGCCGCCGTACTCCTCGGCGCGCTCGGCCCCGGGCCGCAGTTGTGGGAGGGCGAGCCGCCGCGCGCCGGCGCGCTCGCGGCCCGCCTCGGCACCGCGCACCCGGCCGCGCCGGGCCGCGGCGCGCGCGTCCTCGCCACCGACTTGGGGGAGCACGGCGCACTCGGCCTCGCGGGGCCGCGGTCCCGGCTCGCCGGGCTCGCCCGCTCCGTGCTCGCCCAGCTCGCCGCCGCGCACGGTCCTTCGCGCCTGGAGGTGGTGCTCCTCGCGGCCGACCGCACACGTCCGGCCGCCGAGCGCGCCGCCGAGTGGTCCTGGCTCGGCTGGCTGCCGCACCTCCACCCGCGCCGCGGCCAGGACTGCGGCCTCCTCCTCGCGCTCGACCGCGAGCAGGCGGAGGCCCGCGCCGACGAGCTGCTCCACCGCCTGGAGTCGGCCCGCGGGACGCCGGAGGAGCGCACGCTCCTCGTCGTCGACGGCGACCCGGGCACGGCGACCCTCCGCGAAGCCGTGGCGAGGCTCTCCGTCGAGGGTCCGAGCGCCGGCGTCCACGTCCTCTGCCTCGCGGAGACACCCCCCGCGACCCCCGCCTCACCCGTCGCGGCGACGGTCCGCGCCGCGCTCGCCTCCTCCCCCGCCTTCCGGGCGCTCCGGATCTTCGCCGTCCTCAGCGGGGACGTGGCCACCGCGGTACGCCTCGTCCGCGTGCCCGAGGGTGCGGCTCCGGAGGGCGAACCGCAGCCGCTCGGCCCCGTCGCCACCGTCGACGCCGTCTCGTCCGCCTGGGCCGAGCGGTTCGCGCGCGCCCTCGCCCCACTGCGCGAGCCGGAAGACGACCCGCGCACCGCGCCCACCTCCCCGCTCCCCCACACCTGCCGCCTGCTCGACGAGTTGGGGCTGTCGCGTGCCACCCCCGCGGCACTGCGCGCGCGTTGGGCCGCGCGCGCCGACTCCCCCGCCGGCGTACCGCTCCTCTTCGGCGCGGGGCTGCGCGGCCCGCTCCAGGCCGACCTCGCCTCGCTCGGCGGGACGGCCGTGGTGCGGGGGCCTGCCGGCTCGGGCAGGTCGGAGCTGCTGCGGTCGCTCGCCGCCTCGCTCGCCGCGGGCGAACCGCCCGAGCGCCTCGGGCTGCTCCTCGTCGACGGCGCGGCCCAGCCGGGCGACGAGCGCGGCGGGCTCGCCCCGTGCGGCCAACTCCCGCATGTCCGGGGCCAGATGAACGGCTCGGAGCCGGTCGCCATGCGGGAGTTCGCGCAGTCGCTCGGTGCGGAGCTGAAGCGCCGCGCCGAAGTCCTCGACTCCTACGGTGCACGCACCTGGGAGCAGTACACCGGCTCCGCTTCCCGCACCTCCGCGGGCCGCGCGGGCGCGAGCGGCCCCGCACCCCATCCCGGTGCCGAACCGTCCCGGCACACCGCGCCATCCACCGCCGACGCCCCGCCCGCACTGCCCCGGCTCGCCGTGCTCGTCGACGACTTCGACACGCTCGTCGAGCCGGCGCTCGGCAACCCCGGCCGCCCGGCGGCGGGTTCGGTCGTCAGGGCGCTGGAGGCCGTCGCGCGCGGCGGCGCGGAACTCGGCGTCCACCTCGTCCTCACGACGGGGCGTTCGACCCGCGCCGCCGAGACGACGGCCGTGCGAGCGGCGTCCCTCCTCGCCGAGTTGAGCGGGGAGGAGGGAGGCGCCCCGCGCGGGCGCGGCACCCTCCGCGGGCCGCAGGAGGCGGCAGCCTTCCAGTCGGCCCGCGTCACCGGACGCATCCCCCGTACGGCCACGATGCGGCCCACCGTCGTCCCCGTCGACTGGGCCCGAGCCGGCGACCCGCCGACCCGCCGCCAGGTCCGCGAGCTGGGCAACGGACCCACCGATCTCGCCCTGCTCACCAGCGCGTTGGAGCGCGCCGCCGGCACGGGCGCCCCACCCCGGGTCGTCCCTCCGGACACCGGCGACGTCCCCCGAACCCCGGCGCCGCGCTCCCCTTCCGATGCGCTGCCGTCCAACACGCACGCGGGGGCTGTTTCCCCGGCGCCCGACGGGCGGCCCGAGGTGCGCCCCGACGCTTCCGTGCCCAACGCGCGGGAGGAAACGACGCGTACACCGAGCGCAGCCCCGGCCGAGGAACGCCCCGATCCCCGCGTCGCCTCACCGGGCGCCCCGGCACGCGGGCGCGAGCGGGGGCGCGCGGAGGGAGCGTCCGCTCGGCCGAGCGTGCCGCTTGGTGGGGAGGGACCCGAGGGGTAGGGGCGCTGGAGCGCCCCCGGGACAACACCCGTGATTGCTCGGCGCGTTGGAGCTCCGACCCGCGGGCCGAGAGCAAGCCACGAGCCGGGGACGTCACGGCAACGCACCGGAGGCTCCTCCTCGCGGAGAACGCGGCGTGCTTGGGGTGGCCCCGGGGCCGCCATGGAACGCCGGCCGCTACCGCAAGGGGCGTAGGCGAGTTGCCGGCACGTGAGCCCCCGCGTCTGGAGAATTCGGCGGCGTCCCGAAAACCCGGTGGTCGTCGGCGTGCGCGGGGCAGGGCAGCAGGGACTGGTGTGTTGCTTGAGAGTGCGCCTGCCAGCGCCAGGGAGAAGATTTCCCGCAACGTCGCCCTTGGTCGGCGGCGCACAACGCAAGAAGTTCCGCACGAGAAGGAGCGGAAAGGACAGACCCCGGGCGGAGAGCAATCGCCTCAACCGCCCTTGTCACCAGCTCATTTCGATGGTCGCCCGCCTCCGAGGCATCCTCTTTCGGCGGACCGGGACACCGGTAGCCGTCCACGCCTCGGCCTACCCGAAGAGATCGAGCCAGTAGCGGTAGGCAGAGGCGAAAGGTTCGGCGCCGTCACCGCCTCGGCTGCCCGCCTCCACCAGCCACTCGCAGGTCTCCAGGGCGGTGCTGACGACGCTCTCGGGGTAGGCGTGCACGGCTCGGTGTTCGGCGAACTCGTCCTCGTCCTCGATCCGGGGCTCGCCGCCGGGAGGCCGCACGACGTCGAGATCGAGGTCCACCATGCGCAGGACGGTCCCGTCGGCGTTCCACTCGGGCACCGTGCACACGTCGCAGTACATCTCGGGGCCGGGTGCCGCACAGAACGTGGCCGTCCACCACTCGCCGCGCGGGACCAGCATCACGTACGCGAACCGGCTCGTCCAACCGCCCGTGGCCGAGCCGACGGAGACTCCCCGCGCCGTGCCCAACCAGACCCCGTACTCGTCTTCACCGAGCCGGTCGGCGGTCCACCGCGCACTCAGGCTGCCGTCGTACTTCCGGATGTCGACCAGCACGGAGGGGCTCTTTGCGCTCACACGCAGGACGCTAGCGCGACAGCTCTGCCGAGGCGAGCACGGAAGGCCGCCAACTGCGCGCGCTGTGCACGACGTTGGTCCGCGGCACAGGCGTCGGCCCGAGCGGGCCGGTGCCGGTGCATGGCCACGGGTGTCGCACGGCGCACGGGAGGCTCCTTTCGAAGAGACCAGCCCGGAGCAGCAACCCCGACTGCCGCCGTGACCAGCCTCGTGCGACGGCCGCCCGCCTCGGCAAGACCCGCCCTCCGCACCCGAAGCCCGCACACACCCACCCGGCACCGACCGGTCGCACCCCGACGCCCTGGCCACGGCGGCGAGCTCTCGTATGCCTGCTTCACCGCGGGAGGGCGTCACCGGCTCTCCCCGCCGCCCCGTTCCCTTCGCCGCAACCCCCCACCCCCGTACCGCAGTTCACCCCCCACCGCCCTATTGCCGTCCGCCCGCGCCGGGCGTACACCTATGCGCACGGAAAGCACAGTGCGAGGCGCCCGGTAGGAAGCGCGCTGCGAACGGGGGACGAGAGGCATGCCTACATCGCTACGCGGCAAGGGCGCCGGACGGCTCGCGAGTGTCGGGTTGCGGGGCGCGCTGGTGCTGGCGGCCGTCGCCGCGCTCGCCGTCACCGCCGTCGGTCGGGAGGAGACGGACGAGGGCAGTTGGGCGAAGGAGCACAGGCCCACGGTGCGGCTCCCTTCGCTGAAGGGCGAGAAGTTGCAGGTGGCCGCCGTCTGGACGGGTCCGGAGGAGGCCAACTTCCGCCGTGTGCTCGCCGAGTTCGAGCGGCGGACCGGCGCCACCGTGGAGTTCGTCCCGACGGGCGACAACGTCGCCACCTACATCGGCTCGAAGGTCGAGGGCGGCAAGCCGCCGGACGTGGTGATGGTCCCGCAGGTCGGCGTCGTCGAGCAGTTCGCCGCGAAGGGGTGGCTCAAGCCGCTCGGACCGCAGGCGCGGCAGCAGTTGGAGAAGAACTTCTCGCGCGGCTGGCAGGACCTCGCGACGTACGAGGGCACCCGCTACGGCGTCTACTACAAGGTCGCCAACAAGTCCCTGATCTGGTACAACACCGCCGCCTACCGGGATGCGGGGGTGGGCGAGGCGAAGACCTGGCAGCAGTTCCTCGACGACGCGCGCACCCTCACCGACTCCGGGGTGCCCGCCGTCTCGGTCGGCGGCGCCGACGGCTGGGTGCTCACCGACTGGTTCGAGAACATCTACCTCTCCCAGGCGGGCCCCGACCTCTACGACAAGCTCGCGGCGCACGAGATCCCCTGGACCCACCCCTCGGTAGGCCGGGCGCTGAAGACGCTCGGCGAACTCTTCGGCGAGCGCCGCCTGCTCGCCGGGGGGCCGCGGGGCGCGCTCCAGACCGAGTTCCCGGCCTCCGTGACGAAGGCGTTCGGCGACCTCGCCTCGCCGCAAGCCGCCTCGGTCTTCGAGGCGGACTTCGTCGGCGTCAACATCGCGGGCGACACCAACGCGCGGATCGGCAAGGAGGCGAAGGCGTACCCCTTCCCCGCGGTGGACGGGGAGTCGCCGGTGGTGACGGCGGGGGACGCGGCGGTCGTCCTGCGGCAGAGCGAGGGCGCCCAGGCGCTGTTGACCTTCCTCGCCTCGACCGACGCCGCCGGCATCGCCGCGGAAGCCGGCGGATTCCTCTCCCCCAACCGGGAGTTGGACCTCGCCGCGTATCCGGACGCCGTACAGCGCCGCATCGCCCGCGCGCTCGTCTCGGCCGGCGACGACTTCCGCTTCGACATGTCGGACCAGGCCCCCGCCGCGTTCGGCGGCACCAAGGGCCAGGGCGAGTGGAAAGCGCTCCAGGACTTCCTCCTCAAGCCGCACGACGTCGAGGGCGCGCAGCAGAACCTGGAGGCCGCCGCTGCGAAGGCGTACGAGAAGTGACAGGACCGGCAGCGCCCACCACCCGGCACACCACACCACGTACCGACCAGGCCCGCGGCAGAGCCCGCCGCAGCGGCCGCTGACGGAACAGGGGAGACCACCGTCATGTCGACCGACCCCGCCGCACCGCAGGCCCCCGGCCGCACCACCGGAGCACCGGGCGCGCGCCCCGCGGTGGGCCGTTCGCGCGCCTGGATCGCATGGCTCTTCCTGCTTCCCGCGCTGGTGCTGCTCGGCGCGCTCGTCGCCTACCCGATCGCCTATTCCGTCTACCGCAGCCTCTTCGACGCAAGCGGAGGCGCCTTCGTCGGCCTCGCCAACTACGGTGAGATCTTCACCGATTCGGGCATCCTGACGGCGCTGCGCAACAACCTGATCTGGGTGATCGTCGCGCCCTCGCTCGCGACGGCGCTCGGACTGCTCTTCGCCGTCCTCACCGAGCGCATCCGCTGGGCGACCGCCTTCAAGCTAATCGTCTTCATGCCGATGGCCGTCTCCATGCTCGCGGCCGGCATCACCTTCCGCCTCGTCTACGAGCAGGACCCGGAACGCGGCGTCGCCAACGCGGTGTGGACGGGAGTCCACGACACCTTCGCCGAGTCCTCGCCCTGGCCCGGGGCCCAGCCGCGCGAGGGCGCGGGCCTTGAGCCCTCGGACGGCGGGGCGTTCACGACGAAGGCGACGGCCTCGGCCGGCGAGGTGGCGTTGCTGCCGCTCGTCGGCATCCCCCCGAAGGAGGCCGCGGGTGCGCAGCGCGCCGAGCCGGCGCCGCGGGCCGAGGGGGGCGGCGTCGCCGGCGTCGTCTGGCTGGACTTCGTCCGCGGCGGCGGCAGCGAGCACGGACGGGTCGACGCAGGCGAGAAGGGCCTCGCCGGAGTGAAGGTCGAGGCCGTCAAGGACGGGAAGAGAATCGCGGAGGCGACGAGCGGCCCCGACGGCGTCTTCACCCTGCCGCCCTCGGCCGACGGCGCCCAACTCCGCCTGCCTGCGAGTAATTTCGCCGCACCGTACGGCGGCGTCGACTGGCTCGGGCCGACCCTCGTCACCCCCGCGATCATCGGCTCCTACGTGTGGATGTGGGCAGGGTTCGCGATGGTGCTGATCGCCGCGGGGCTCGCGGGCATCCCGCGGGAGCTGCTGGAAGCCGCCCGGATGGACGGCGCCAACGAGTGGCAGGTCTTCCGGAGGGTCACGGTGCCGGTGCTCGCGCCCGTCCTCGGCGTCGTCTTCGTGACGCTGGTGATCAACGTCCTGAAGATCTTCGACCTCGTCTACGTCATCGCACCGGGCGCCACCCAGAGCGACGCCAACGTCCTCGCGCTCCAGCTCTACCTGTCCTCCTTCGGCAGCAGCGCCGACCAGGGCGTCGGCAGCGCGATCGCCGTCGTCCTGCTGCTGCTCGTGGTCCCCGTGATGGTCGTCAACATCCGCCGCCTGCGGAGGGAGTCCCAGAGGTGACCACCGTCAGCACCCCGGCCCGGGCGCCGGAACCGACGAACGAGCGGCCCGGCTCCGGGCCGCGCCGCCGCACCGCGGGGGCACGCGTCGCCGCGCTCACGGGGCACTGGGCGGTCCGCCTGTTCCTCGTCGTGATCGCGCTCTTCTGGCTGATGCCGACGGCGGGGCTCCTCGGCTCCTCGGTCCGCGACCGCGCCGACATCTCGACGAGCGGCTGGTGGCAGATCTTCGGCTTCAGCTCCTCGTTCCCGTGGATCATCGACCCCGGCCGGCTCACCCTCGACAACTACGACGCGCTCCTCACCAACGCGCAGATCACCGACTCCGTCGTCACCACGGTGCTGATCACGGTGCCGGCGACCGTCCTCGTCGTGCTCGTCGCCGCGCTCGCCGGGTACGCCTTCGCCTGGCTCGACTTCCCCGGCCGGGACTACTGGTTCCTCGCCGTCGTCGGCCTGCTCGTCGTGCCGGTGCAGGTGGCACTCGTCCCGGTGGCGAAGCTCTTCAACGCGCTGGGGATCTTCGAGACGACGCCCGGGGTCGTCCTCTTCCACACCGCCTTCGGGCTGCCGTTCGGCATCTTCCTGCTGCGGAGCTTCTTCGCCGAGATCCCGCGCGAACTCCTGGAGGCCGCACGGCTCGACGGCGCGGGCGAGATACGGCTCTTCACACGCGTCGTCCTGCCGCTCGGCGGCCCGGCGATCGCCTCGCTCGGCATCTTCCAGTTCCTCTGGGTATGGAACGACATGCTCGTCGCGCTGATCTTCGCCGACGCCGCCAACCCACCGATCACCGTCGCGCTCCAGCAGCAGGTCCGCCAGTTCGGGAACAACATCGACGTCCTCGCGCCGGGGGCCTTCCTCTCGATGCTGATCCCGCTCGCCGTCTTCTTCGCCTTCCAGAAGCAGTTCGTCTCCGGGGTGATGGCCGGGGCCGTCAAGTAGCCGGTGTCGGGGGCAGGCGGTGAGCGCGGTCGCGGACCGGGGCGTCGACGGGGAGCGGCAGCCGGGCGACCCCTTCGACCAGCCGGCGCAAGGCGCCGAGCCCCGGCAGGAAGGCCGCGGGCACCGCCTCGCCACCGTCCCGGGGTACAGAGGGACCGGGGCCGGTCGACAGCGCGTACCTGGCTGGTTACGGTGACCAACAGACGGATAATTCGGATGATTACCTGCAAACCTCGCCCGATCCCCACAGAACCGGGTGAAGACAGGGAATCTCCTGCCCGGCCGTTGGGATGGGTGGAACGCCGTGCCTCGATTCAGCGTGATCGTCCCCGCCTACCAGGTGCAGGCGTACCTCCACGAGTCGCTCCAGTCCGTCCTCGGACAGTCCTGCACGGACCTGGAGTTGATCGCCGTCGACGACCACTCGCCCGACGACTCCCCGCGGATCATCGACGAGTGCGCCGCCGCAGACCCCCGCGTACGCCCCCTCCACCTCCCGTCCAACGTCGGACTCGGCGGGGCCCGCAACGCCGGGGTCGAGGCCGCGCGCGGGGAGTACCTCCTCTTCCTCGACGCCGACGACACCCTCACCCCCGGCGCCCTCGACGCGCTCGCCGACCGCCTCACCGCCACGGGCGACCCGGACATCCTCGTCTACGACTTCGCGCTCGCGCACTGGCACGGCGAGCTCGCCCCCAACCCGCGCACCGCGCTCCTCGCCCCGCGCGAGGGCCCCGAGGTCACCACCCTCGCCGACCGCCCCGAGCTGCTGCGCCTCCTCCCCGTCGTCTGGAACAAGGCGTACCGCAGGGACTTCGTCGCGCACCAGGGCCTCGCCTTCCCGCCCGGCTACTACGAGGACACCGTGTGGACGTACCCGGCGCTGCTCGCGGCGGAATCGATCGCGACGCTCGACCGCGTCTGCGTCCACTACCGGCAGCGCCGGCGCGGCAGCATCGTCCGCACGGCGGGCCGACGGCACTTCGACGTCTTCACCCAGTACGAGCGGATCTTCGACTTCCTCGACGCGCGCCCCTGGCTCGACCGCTGGCGCCCGGCCCTCTACCGGCGCATGCTCGACCACCTCACCACGATCGCGACCGCACCCAGCCGCCTCCCGCACACCCTCCGGGCCGAGTTCTTCGCCCGCAGCCGCCGCTACTGCCGCATCCACCACCCGCGCACCAGCCGGCCGCCCGCGGGTGGGCGAGGGCAACCGCTGCCCACGGGCGGCAGTTGGCGCACCGTCGTCCGCCATCTGCTGATGCGCAGCGGCTCGCACCGCCTCTTCCGGACGCTCCACCGCGCCGACCGCGCAGCGGCCACGACGCGCACCCGCTCCCGCTCGGCCGCGAACCTCGCCAAGCGGGCCGCGCTCCTCCTCTACTACGCGGCACAGCGGCAGCGCCCGCTCGACCCGCACCTCGCCGTCTTCTCCGCCTACTGGGGACGCGGCTACGCCTGCAACCCCGCAGCGATCGAGGCGAAGGCCCGCGCACTCGCACCCGGCCTCCGTACGGCCTGGGTCGCCCCGCGCGCGTACGCGCACACGCTGCCGCCCGGCGTACGCCGCCTGGAGCCGGGCTCCGCCTCCTACTGGCGCGCCCTCGCGCGCGCCACCTACCTCGTCAACAACGTCAACTTCCCTGCGCGGTACGTGAAGAGACCGGGGCAGACCCACCTCCAGACCCACCACGGGACGCCGCTGAAACGGATGGGCCTCGACCTCCAGCAGTACCCGGCGGCCGCACGTGGCATGGACTTCCGGCGGCTCCTCACCCACGCCGACCGCTGGGACTTCAGCCTCAGCGCCAACCGGCACTCGACGCTCGCCTGGGAGCGCGCGTACCCCGCCGCGTACACACCGCTGGAGTTCGGCTACCCGCGCAACGACGTCCTGCTCACCGCAGGCCCCGAAGAGGTCCTCGCCGCACGCGCCGCGCTCGGCCTCCCCGAGGGCGCGATCGCCGTCCTCTACGCACCGACCCACCGCGACCATCTGCACGACGCGCCCTACCCCCTCGACCCGGCCCGCCTCGCCCGGCTCCTCGGCCCCGGCCACGTCCTGCTCGTCCGCGCGCACTACTTCGACACCCCGCCGGGTACGCCCCCCGGCGCCGGTCGGCTCGTCGACGTCTCGGCCCATCCCCGCACGGAGGAGCTCTACCTCGCCTCCGACGCCCTCGTCACGGACTACTCCTCGGCGCTCTTCGACTACGCGGTGCTCGACCGCCCGCTCGTCGTCCACGCTCCCGACTGGGAGGTCTACCGGGCGACCCGCGGCGTCTACTTCGACCTGCTCGACGCGCCGCCCGGTCATGTGACGCACGACGAGAGCGAGTTGGCCGCCGTCTTCACGACGGGCGCCTGGTGCGACGCGGAGTCCGCGCGGCGCCGCGCCGGTTTCCGGGAACGGTTCTGCACTCACGACGACGGCCACGCGGCCGAACGCACCGTGCGCCACGTGCTGCTGGGCGAGCCGCTGGACGCGCTGCCGCCCCACGTGCCCCCGGCGGAACGGCGCCCCGCGCCCGCCCCGGCCGAGGCGCGACGGATACTCCGCGACCGCGACTCCCCGCCCCGGGTCGGCACCCGCGCCGCCGGCTGACCGGCCGACCGCCCACCGCTCCGCAGAGATTGGCAGAGCCGATGTCGCTCCACCCCACCGGCGCACGCGCCCGCTTCAGCGTCGTCGTCCCCGTCTACAAGGTCCAGGGGTACCTGCGCGAGTGCCTCGACTCGGTGCTCGGACAGTCCTTCCGCGACCTGGAGGTCCTCGCCGTCGACGACTGCTCGCCCGACGGCTGCGGACGCATCCTCGACGAGTACGCGGCGCGCGACCCGCGGCTGCGCGTACTCCACCTCCCCCGCAACGGCGGACTCGGCCCGGCACGCAACGCCGGCACGGCGCAGGCCACCGGCGAGTACCTGCTCTTCCTCGACAGCGACGACCGCTACCTCCCCGGCGCCCTGGCGTCGATCGACCGCCGCCTCACCGCGGCGGGCGACCCGGAGCTGCTCGTCTTCGACCACCAGCGTTCGTACTGGTGGGGCGAGGTGGTACCGAGCCGCTACGGCGTCCAACTCGCCGAGGCGGCAGGCGGGACCGGCGGCGTGGACGAGCGGCCCGAGTTGCTCTCGCTCTTCCACGTCGCCTGGAACAAGGCGTACCGGCGGGACTTCTACACGGGCAACGGACTCTCCTTCGAGCCGGGGCTCTACGAGGACGTGCCCGTCGCCAACGAGGCGATGGTCTGCGCCGCGCGCGTCGCGTGCCTGCCGCGGATCTGCGTCGACTACCGGCAGCGCCACCTCGGCGCCATCACCCGCTCCCCCGGACGGCGCCACTTCGACATCTTTCCGCAGTACGCCTCACTCTTCGCCTTCCTCGACCGCCACCCGGAGCTCGACGGCGTACGCCCGCTCCTCTTCGAGCGGATGGTGACGCACCTGCTCTTCTGCCTGCGCCGCACCGACCGCGTCCGCCCTGCCGACCGCCGCGCCTACTTCGACCGAGCCTCCAGCTTCTACCACCGCTACCGTCCGGACGGCTTCCGCCCACCGGCGGGCGACCGCGGGTTCCGGGCGCTCGCACAGGGGCACTACGCACCCTTCGCCGCCGAACTCCGCGCCAGGCGCGGCGCGTCGGCCGTACGCGGGCGCCTCGGCACGCTCCGCCGCGGCGGAGTGCGCCAGGCACGCCGCGGCTACTACGCGGTCCACCGCCGTCTCCCGCTCCGGGACGACCTGGCGCTCTACAGCGCGTACTGGAGCCGCGGCTTCGCCTGCAACCCGGCCGCCGTCCACCGGGAGGCCCTGCGGCGCGCGCCGCAAATCCACGGAGTGTGGGTGGTGAGCCCGGAGGGCGCCGCCTCGCTGCCGCCCGGGACCGACCACGTCCATCCGGGCTCGCGCCGCTACTGGCGGCTGCTCGCCCGCGCGCGCTACCTCGTCAACAACGTCAACTGGCCCGACTCCACGGTGAAGCGGCCGGGACAGCTCCACGTGATGACCCACCACGGCACCCCACTCAAGCGCATGGGCCTCGACCAACTCCCCTACCCGGCCTCGGCGCGCGGCACCGACTTCCCCCGCCTGCTCCGCCGCAGCGAGCGCTGGGACATCAGCGTCACCGCCAATCCGCACAGCTCGGAGCACTGGGAGCGCGCCTACCCCTGCGACTACGAGGATCTGCCGGCCGGTTACCCCCGCAACGACCGCTACGTACGCGCCGACGCGGACGAGGTCGCAGCGCTGCGCACCCGGCTCGGCATCCCCGAGGGCCGCACGGCCCTGCTCTACGCGCCGACGATGCGCGACTACCGGGAGGACTTCGTCCCCCTCCTCGACCTGGAGCGGTTCGCCGCGTCCCTCGGGGACGAGCACCTCCTCCTCGTCCGCACCCACTACTTCTACGGGCCCGACCAGGAGCTCCGCGAACTCGCCGAGCGCGGACTGCTGTTGGACGTCTCGGCGCATCCGCACACGGAGGAGCTGTGCCTCGCCGCCGACGGCCTGATCACCGACTACTCCTCCCTGATGTTCGACTACGCCAACCTCGACCGCCCCCTCGTGATCTACGCCCCCGACTGGGAGGCGTACCGCAGCGCCAGGGGCGTCTACTTCGACCTGCTCTCCGGACGCCCGGGCGAGACCCCGGGCGCCGTCGCCCGCACCGAGGAGGAGCTGTTCGCCCTCTTCCGCACGGGCGAGTGGCGCGGCCCGCACTCGGACGCGCTCCGGAACGCCTTCCGCGAGCGGTTCTGCCCCTACGACGACGGCCGCGCCGCCGAACGCGTCGTCCGCCGCGTCTTCCTGGGGGAACCACCAGAGACCCTTCCCGCACCCCTGCCCCTGAGCGTCCGGCGCCCGGCGCCCCTCACCCGGCCCGACGAACCGGCGATCGCGCCGGCGCACGGCTGACGGGGACCCGCAACCGTCCCGGGGTCTTTTCGGCTCACCGGCTCGGCGCGACGGCACATCCGGTCGCCGAATCGCCCTCTTGCCCGTCGCGTTGGCGGGTTCGGGCTGGGCGCCGGCTGGCCGGAGCTCCGACGTAAGGGGACGTCGCGCTGGGCAGCAGCCCCGGCGCGTCCCCCCTGCCGGCCGCCCCGCTCTCCGAACGGGGCTGGCACCACGAGCGGCCTCCCAACGCCGCCCGCCCGCACGGAAACGAGCCGCCGCACGCCCGAACTGCCCCGTCAGCACGAGCAGTCGGCCCCGCAGAACTCACCCCCGCCCCGGCAGCCAGCCCTTCCCCACCCGCCGCACCCGAGCCGGCACACCCCTGCGTACCCAGGACCGCCGTACGTCCACCGGCGGCGTCTCTGCGGGACGCCCCCACTCCCCGGCGGCCACCGCCTCCTGCCATCTCAACACCCCTCGGACCGCCTCGTGCTGCTCCTCCCGTGCCAGCTCCAGCACCGTCCGCCGCTCCGGGTCTAGGCGCTCCAGCACCCCGTCCCCGTACCGCTCGACGAGCGCCCCCGCGCCTCTGCACACCGCGCGCTGCGCCGGCGGCTCCAGGGCGAGGAAGCCATGGCGGAAGAGTTGGTAGAGCTCGACGTGGAAGTGCCGTCTGTGGAAGCCGCGGCGCAGCTCCTCGTCGCCTTCGAGGAGCGCGTGCGTCGCGTCGAGGAGCCGCTCGGCGCACCGCAGGCGCACCTCAGGACCGGTGCGGTAGGTGATGTTGCCCGAGTCGGCACGGCGGACGGCGTGGTAGTAGACCCGGTCGGCGAGGACGGAGATCCGCCGCGCGCGGACGCACGCGCCGAGGACGAACGGCTGGTCGCTGAAGGCCGGCATCCCTTCCTCGTAGCGGAGGCCGTGGCGCTCCAGCAGCTCCCTGCGGAAGAGTTTGGTGTTGGAGAGCGCCCACGGGAGCCCGTCCCCGACGAGCCTGATCGCGGGCGCGCTGCGTGCGAACACCCCGCTGGGTACCTTTCGTTCGCCGACCGCCGCCATCTTGCACAGCAGCACGTCGCTGCCGTGCGCGTCGGCCGCCCCGACCATCCGCTCCAGCGCCTCGGGCACGAGGTGGTCGTCGGCCCCGAGGAAGAAGACGTACCTGCCGCACGCCCTCTCCAGGCCGAGGTTGCTCGGAAGCGCGGGCCCACCGGAGTTCTGCGGCAGACGCTCGGTGCGGAAGAGTTCAGGACGCTTGCCCGCCCACGCCGCGATCTCGTCGCCCGAGCCGTCCGTCGAACCGTCGTCGACGACGATCACCTCCAACCGCCCCTCGCCGAGGGTCTGTTCGGCGAGCGAGTGCAGGCAGGTGCTCAGGTACGGCATGGTGTCGTGGACGGCCACGACGACACTCACATCCGGCGGCCCGGCGGCCCGGCGGGGCACACCGCGGGGCGAGGCGCCGCGCGTCGGCACCGTCACGCCGGCGCAGCCTCCTCCGTCGGCGCCCCCAGCACCACGCGGTCCACGCCGCGCCAGCGCTCCGGCACGGTCACCCGCCTCCCGTCGACGAGCACCCGCAGGTACGGCAGGTCCGCGGCACCGAGTTCGCGGTACCCCGCGTGGTCGGCCTGGACGACGGCCGCCGTCACCGGCTCTCCCGCGTACGGCGGCAGCCCGAGCGCCGAGAGTTCGGCCGCGTCGTAGAGCGGATCGGAGACGTACGGCTCGGCGCCGTGCGCGTGCAGCGCGTCGACCGTCGCGAACACCCCGGAGAAAGCAGTCTCCTTGACGCCTCCCCGGTACGCCGCGCCGAGCACCAGCACCTGGGCGCCGTCGAGTGCGCCGTACGCCTCGGCTAGCCGCTCGACCGCGTACTCCGGCATCAGCGCGTTCGCCTCGCGCGCCGCGCGGACCACGCTCGCCTGCGGATCGTTCCACAGGTACATCCGCGGGTAGACGGGGATGCAGTGCCCGCCGACGGCGATGCCCGGACGGTGGATATGGCTGTAGGGCTGCGTGTTGCACGCCTCGATCACCGGCTCGACGTCGATCCCCACCCGGTCGGCGAAGCGCGCGAACTGGTTGGCGAGGCCGATGTTGACGTCCCGGTAGGTGGTCTCGGCGAGCTTCGCCAGCTCCGCCGCCTCGGCCGAGCCGAGGTCCCACACGCCGTTGGGGCGCGGCAGGTCAGTCCGCTCGTCGAAGTCGAGGACGCTCTCGTAGAAGGCGGCGCCGCGGCGCGCGGACTCGGGCCCGATGCCGCCGACGAGCTTCGGGTAGCGGCGCAGGTCGGCGAAGACCCGCCCGGTGAGCACGCGTTCGGGGCTGAAGACCAGCGAGAAGTCCCGCTCGGCCATGAGCCCTGAGCCGTCCTCCAGCATCGGCGCCCACCGCTTGCGCGTGGTGCCGACGGGCAGCGTCGTCTCGTAGCTCACCAGCGTGCCGCGGCGCAGCCCGGCCGCGACGTCCCGGGTCGCGCTGTCCATCCACGTGAAGTCCGGCTCGCCCGTGGACGTCACGAAGACCGGCACCACGAGCACCACCGCCTCGCTCTCGGCGACCGCCGCGGCGGTGTCGACGGTGGCGCGCAGCCGCCCCGCGGCCACGGCCTCCTTGAGCCGGTCGGCGAGGAGGTGCTCGCCGGGGAACGGCTCGGCACCGTCGTTCACCGCGTCGACGACCCGCTGCGAGGCGTCCGCGCCGACCACCGTGTGTCCGGCACCGGCGAACCGCACCGCGAGCGGCAGCCCGATCTTCCCGAGCGCTACCACGCAGATCCGCATGCTCTCCTCCTCCGACTCGCTTACGCCTGCGGTCACTTCGCGCGCTTCCCTCACTGCCGCACCCCGGCTCTCGGCGCCGCCGAGAGCCCCACGACGGTGCTGAGCCGGCCGCCGCCCTGCGGTACCGGCGGCCGGCCCAGCAGCTCCGCGTAGAGCCGGTCGAGCTTCGCCGCCTGCGCCTCCCACGTCCACTGGGGGAGGAGGCCCGGCTTGTCGTACGCCGCGCGGTAGCGCTGCGGGTGGTCGAGCACGCGGCGCAACGCCTCCGCACAGTCCTGCACGTCGCCCGCCGTGAAGACCTCGCCCTGGCCCGTCGCCCGCACCATCTGCGCCATCGCCCGTACGTCGCTGGTGACGAGCGGCAGCCGGGCCTGCGCGTACTCGAAGAACTTGTTGCTCATCGCCACTTCGTGGTTGGGCAGGTGGACGAGCGGGCTCACCGCCGCGTCCGCCCTCCGCAGATACGGCACGACCTGCCAGTGCGGCACGTACGGCAGCAGGTGGACGCGGTCCTCGTACTCTTCCGCGCGGATCGCCGCGCGCGCCGCCCCCGAGATGCCGCCGCCGGGTGGCTGGGATACCAACGCCAGGTGCACATCGGGGAGTTCGGCGAGCGCCGCGATGACAGTGTCCACCCCGCGCACCGGCGCGATCCCGCCGACGTAGACGACGAGCCGCGTCTCGGGACCGACGCCGCACTGGGCACGCAGGTCGGGCAGCTCCGCCGTCCGCTGCTCGGCCGTGAGCTCCGTGACGGGCGCGTTGTAGACGACGGTCGGCAGCTCCGCGAGCCCGTGGTCCTTGCGGAGCTGCTCGGCGAGCGGCGGCGAGACCGTCACCACGGCGTCCGCGAACGGCGCGTGCTCCTTCTCCCAGGCGTGCAGGGCCGGAATCCAGCGATGATGCGGCGCGTTGAGCCCCGGCACGTACTCGTGCGCGTCCCAGAGGAGCTTGACGTCCCTGCCCTCGGCCCGCGCCCGCACCGCCGCGCGGGCCCCGACGCCGAGCATGCGGAAGTCGTGCGCGTGGATGAGGTCGGGTTGCAGCGCGTCGATCTCGGCGCAGAACGCCAACTCGTAGTCGTACAGGTGGGGTTCGAGGCGGCGCCAGGAGCGGTTGCCGAGGAGGGTGCGCCACGCCGCGGTGGCGAGCCGGTCGAGACGGCCCTCCAGGGTCGTGCGGTGCTCCTCGGCCTGCTGCCGCTGCCGGTCGCGCAGCGCGATCCACCGCATCGCCAGCCGCGAGGCGGCGCCCGGCACGCGCAGCCACCCGCGGGCGAGCCGCAGCGGCACCGTACGCACGCCGCTCGGGCTGCGCCGCAACGCGAGGTCGAGCACGGCCCTGCGCATCCGCAGGTCGCTGCGGCGTGCTTTCGCCCACTGCTCCTTGTACGCGGCGGCACGGGCGTCGGGGTAGGCGAGCGGCCGGCGGAAGGCGGCGCTGCGCAGCGTGTGCCTCCTGGTGTGGAGCGGCGCCGGCCGCGGCAGCAGCCGCACGCGCGCACCGCCGAGCGAGAACCTGCGCCGCGCCGGACCCGGTGCCCGTCCCAGGAGGTAGACCTCCCAGCCGGCGGCCGCGGCGGAGGCCGCCGACTTCTGGACGCGCGAGTCGCCCCGCACCCCGTTGTCGACGAGCATCACGATCCGCCCGCGGTTGGTAACGCCACCGTCCACGATGTCTCCTCTCCCGGCCCGTCCGCAGCCGGGAACGCGCGCGTGGATTCCCGCGTGCACGGGACGGGGCGGCATGGGGAAAGGCTGCGCACGCGCATTCTCGGTCCACGGCCGAAGACTCACCGGTTGCGCTTTTCTCACTGGCTGACTGACTGTCGTTATGATCGCCGAACGCGTTGTCAACAACAGCGGCAACAAGCAGGCCAACGGGGTGAATCCGCACTTCGGACGCCGTCTCGCGGCCCTGCTTCCGCCCTGAGCACTTCCGTCCCAGCCTGTCGAATTCCCGCCGCCGCACCCCTGTGAGCGCACATGAGAGTCGTCAGCATCGTGGGCGCACGCCCGCAGTTGGTAAAACTCGCACCGATCTCGACCGCACTCGCCAAGGACGGCCACGAGCACACGATCGTCCACACGGGACAGCACTACGACGCCGACCTCTCCGACGTCTTCTTCTCCGGACTCGGCATTCCGGCACCCGACGTGCACCTCGGTACCGGCTCCGGCAGCCACGGAGCGCAGACCGGGCACGCGCTCGCCGCGCTCGACCCCGTCCTCGCCGACACGGCCCCCGACTGGGTCCTCGTCTACGGCGACACCAACAGCACCCTCGCCGGCGCCCTCTCCGCGGTGAAGCAGCACCTGCCGGTCGCGCACCTGGAGGCGGGGCTGCGCTCCTTCAACCGCCGGATGCCCGAAGAGCACAACCGCGTCCTCACCGACCACGCGGCCGACCTGCTGCTCGCCCCCACCGAGGAGGCCGTCCGCCACCTGACGGCCGAGGGGCTCGACGACCGCGCCGAGCTCACGGGCGACGTGATGGTGGACGTCTGCCTCGCCACCAGGGACGCCGTGCACGCGGGGAGCGCACCGCCGGCTCCGCTGCCGGACGGACTGCGCCCGGGGGAGCCGTACCTCCTCGCCACGCTCCACCGCGCGGAGAACACGGAGCCGCCGGGCCGGCTCGAGGCGCTCGCCTCGTCCCTCGCTGACTTGCCGCTGCCCGTCGTCCTCCTCGCGCATCCGCGCCTCGTGGACCGCGCCGGGGCGCAGGGCGTCGAGCTGGCGCGCGGGAGCGTGCACGTGTCGCGTCCGCTGCCGTACGCGCAGCTCGTCGCTGCGGTGCTGGGCGCGCACGGCGTCGTCACCGATTCGGGCGGGCTCCAGAAGGAGGCGTACCTCCTCGGGCGCCCGTGCACCACGCTGCGGACGGAGACCGAGTGGCCGGAGACGCTCGCCGGCGACTGGAACATCCTCGTCCCCGACCCCGACGCGCTCGGCGCCGACTGCTGGGCCGACCTGGCGACCCGCCCCGCGCCCCACCAGGAGCGCACCGCCCCGTACGGCGACGGGACAGCCGCGCTCACGGCCGTCGCCGCGATGCGGCGCGGGGCCTCCTGATGGCGGGCCCGAAGTCTCCCTCCACGGACGGGAGTTCGGGGCGCAGACCGCGGCTCGTCGTGCTCAGCGCCGAGGTGCTCGACGAGTCGGCGCCCGCCCGGGTGCCGGGTGCTGCCGCGCGGGTGCGGGGGATCTGCGAGGCGGCCGTGCGTACCGGTTGGGACGTCGCGGTGCTCGCGCGGAGTGCGGGGAGCGGGCGCCGGCACACGGTGCTGGGGACGGTGCCCGTGGTGCTGCTGCCGGTGGGCGGGTGGCCGCTGCGGCGCCCGCCGCGCAGACCGGCTGCGCGGCTGCGGCGGAAGGCACTGCGGCACGTCGCGGCCGCCGTGCGGCGAGGCGCGCGGCAGGCGCGGAGGGCCCACGACGTCGCACGCCTGCGTCCGCACGGGCTGCTCGCGGCCGGAGCGAGGGGCGGCCTCGAGCGGCTCGACGGAGCGGTGCGTACGGAGCGGGTGCGCGCGGCCCGGTGGTCGGCGCCGTCCGAACTCCTCGTCCACCGCCCGCGGCTGCTCGCGCTCGACCTCGCCTTCGGGCCGCTGCTGGAGCGGTTGCGCCCCGACGCGGTGCACGCGTGCGGGCTGCCGACGGCGGTCGCCGCGGCGCACGCGGCGGCGCGGATGCGCGCGACGGGCCACCGGTGCCGCTGGGTCTACGAGCCGCGCAGACCCGCCGGCGCCGACTCCGCGGCCGAGTGCGTACTCCTCCACCGCGCCGACGCGGTCGTCACCGAGACCGAGGCCCGCGCCGGCGCCCTCCGCGCGGAGCACCGACTCGCGATCGCGCCTCCGGTGCTCCCCGCGACCGAACTGCCCTACAAATACGCGGAGTTGACCGGCCTGCTGCCACCGCCCGCCGACTTCGACGCGGCGGGGCGGAGCTGCCGCAGACGGGCTCCCGCGCCGCAGCCGGACGCGCCACAGCCGCGCTGGACCCCGCTGGGGGAGACGCCCGTACGGCTCGGCCTCGGGCCCGCCAACCACTCGGGGCAGCTCGCCGAGGTCGCCCGCGCCGTCTGCGCGGCGCGCGACGACGTCTCCGCCGAGGTCTTCATGGCGAACGCCGCCGAAAAGCTCGTCCACCCCGTCGACGTCTTCCTCGACCCGCGGTCGTCTTACCGCCCGCACGTTCAACTGGAGCAGCTCCAACGGGTGTTGGCCGGGTACACGCACCTGCTCGCGGACGCCTTCCGCCCCGTGTTCGGACGCCTCAACGGGCCGCATCTGGAGGACGACCTGCCCGACCTGCTCCGCAGCCCGCTGCGCACGGCCCTCCTCGCACGCGGCAGCGAGGTGCGCCATCCGGCCCGCCACCTGGAACGGCACGGCGCCGACTCGCTCTTCCGCGATGCACCGGAGGAGGTGCGGCGGAGGCTGACCAGGCTCGCCGAACGCAACCGCAGAGTCGCCGAGGAGAGCGGTCTCCCCGTCTTCGCCACCACCCCCGACCTCCTCGCCGACCTCCCCGCGGGCGCCGTCTGGATGCCGCTCGTCGTCGACGTCGCCGCCTTCGCCAGGGGCTACCCGGTGATGAAGCGCTCCCGGCCCGTCGTGCTCCACGCGCCCTCGCAGCGGTGGACGAAGGGGACCGAGCGCATCGTGCCCGCGCTGGAGGAGCTCGACCGGCGCGGCCACGTGCGGTTCGAGCTCGTCGAAGGGGTGCCGCGTGCGGAGGTCCGGGAGCGGGTGCGCAGGGCCGACGTCGTCGTCGACCAGTTCGGCGTCGGCGCCTACGGCAACCTCGCCTGCGAGGCGATGGCCGCGGGCAAGCCGGTGCTCGCGCGCCTCGACGCCGCGGTGGAGGCAGCGCTCGGCGTGCCGGTGCCGCTCGTCAACGCCCGTGCGGGGACCGTCCGTTGCGCGCTGGAGGCGCTTCTCGACGACCGCGAGGAGGCGACCCGGATCGGTGCGGCTGCGCGCAAGTTCGCCGAGGAACACCACGACGGCCGCCGGACCGTCCAGGCGCTCTCCGCCTTCCTCGGACGCGGCTGACCGGCGGCCGCCCGGTCACGGCCCGGCGACCTCCCGTGTCCCGTGGAGCCCGCCCGTGCGGGTCCAGGTGGGCGTCGTGGGCTGCTCCAGCAGCGGGAGTCGGGCGTACGGCTCCTGGTCGAGCGAGTTGGAGACATCCAAGTGCGGGTACCTGCGGGCGAGTTGCCAGCCGAGCACGGTGGCGGGCTCGTCGCAGACGAAGACGCGCTCGGCCGCGCCGGGCCGCAGCTCGGCGAGGAGGTGCCGGCGGGCGAGCCTGGCGAACGTACGGGGACGGGACAGGCGCCGCGCACGCTGGTAGACGCGCTGGTGGAAGAGGTCGGAGGCGCGGAGCTGCTTGCGCCGCAGCGCCGCGATGCCGGTCTCGGGCGCGATCGTCGAGCGGGCCCGGCGAGCGAGGCGCTCGGCGCGCACGAGGACCCGGCGCGGCAGCCCGAAGACGAGGAACCGCTCGATCCGCGGCCCCGCCAGCCTGCGTTCGGCCTCCTGCACGCTCAACAGCCGTACGCGCGGGTCGAGTCGGGTGCCGGACCAGCGCCCGCGGTCGGCGGTGACGAGGTCGACGGGGACGCCGCGCGCCACGAGGTAGTCGGCGAAGCCGCTCACCCGGCGCGGGCGCCCGGGCGCGACAGCGAGCAGCACCACGCGGCCCGGCGCCCGGCTCGCCGCGTCTGGCGCGACGGCGCGCGCGACGTCGCTTGCGCCCGGAGCGGGCGGGGCGGCGGGCTCGGTGACGGAGGGCACCGCCTGCGTACGGGTGGCCGCGGGCGCGTCCGACGCCTGCGGTGCCGCCGGCGCCTCCGCGGTGGGCAGGGGTGCAGCGCCGGCCGAAACGATGTCGCCCGCGCCGTCGGAGACGAACCCGAAGGCCGTCCCGGGGCGGCGGCCGAGGGGCGGCACCTCCGGCTCGTCCTGCTCCTCGTCGTAGCTGTCGGCCCCCTCCTTGCGGTACTCGTCGGGGCCGCGCTCGTCGTTTTCGGTGAACTCTTCGGGGTCCTCGGCGTTTTGGCCCGGCGCCAACGAGCCGACGATCCAGGGGAGTTCGATGGTGTCCGTGTCGTCGTCGCCCAGCGCGGGGCCGCCGCCGCGGTAGACCTCGGCGAGTCGGGCGCCGATCACCTCCCTGCCGTAGCGCGCTTTCAACTCCTCGGTGGCGCGCGGGAGATCGAGCCGGTCGACGCGGCCCCGCAGCGCGCGGTAGGCGTCGACGATCACCTGAGGGTCCTCGCTGACGTCCATCAGCCCGCCCACGAGCTCCTCGACGCCCTGCATCGTCTCCGTAGGCCCGTGGCTGCGCGCGGCGAGCACCGGCATGCCGGTGGCGACGGCTTCGGGGAGCGTCATCCCGAAGGTCTCGAACCACGACGGATGGACGAGCAGGTCATGCCGGTGATACAGGGTGTTGACCTCCTCGGGGGCCACGGGGGGCAGCACCGTGAAGCGGTCTCCGAGGCCGAGTTCGGCGGCGCGCTCCCGCAGTGCGCACTCGCGGGCTCCCGAGCCGACCATCGTCAGTGCGGCCTCCGGCTCATCCGCGGCCACCTGTGCGAACGCTTCCAACAGCGCGTCCACGCCCTTGTGTTCGACGAGGCGGCCCAGGTACAGCCACCGCAGCAGCCGCGGATCGCGGGGCGGTCCGGGAGCGAACCTGTCGAAGTCGATGACGTTCGGGAGCACCTGCACCTTCTCCGCGTACTGCGGGAACTCTTCGGCGAGTTGGTCGCGGAGGAGGCTGCCGACGCAGAGGAATGCGTCGGCCCGCTCCAGCACCCGCTCGTAGAGCGCCTTCGCCGCGCGCTGCTCGAAGATGCGGCTCAGGAACGTCGCGTGCTCGGTGACGACGATGCGCGCGTCGGGGCGGCCGAGCCGCATGGCGAGGACGCCGCCGTAGATGCCGGTGTGCGCGTGGATCACGGGAGCCTCGATCCGCCCCGTGGGGAGCGCCTTGCGCAGCGCCTGCTCCTTCGCCGCGACCCACTGCGCGTAGTCCCGGCGGCGGCCCACCACCACGGGTACGCGCGTGAGTTCGCCCTCGGGGGTGTCGAGGACGGGGATGCGCGCGGGGTCGTCGAGGAGGCGGTCGGCCGCCGCGACCGCCGCCGACTGCACGCGGCCGTGCGTCTCCCCCGTCCAGTCCTCGGTGTGCAGGATCGAGATCCGCTCGGCCGCCTCGCGCACAGCGTCCGTCGACGCCTGCACGAAGGCGCCGGCGAAGGGGTTGTTCGGCGACGGGTACCACGGCGTCACGACCGCGAGCTCCGCGGGAGAGGTGCGCCGTCCGACGACGCCCGACGGCTCGAGCACCAGGCGTACGCCCGGCCTCCGCCGCACCGCGCGCCATCCGACGGGCAGCGCGACGGCGTCGCCCGCGACGAGCAGGTCGGTGCGGGGCAGCGGGCTGCGCGGGGAGGCGAGCAACCGGTCCGCCGCGCGGATCGCGGCCTGCCCGCCGGAGGTGTCCAGGACCACCCGGGCCACGCCCGGCACCTTTCCGGCCTGCCGCCAGGCCGGGGTGTCGGGCACCACGAGGAGCACCTGGTGGCCCGCCGCCGCGAACTCCCGTACGCGGTCGAGCGCCGCGCGAATGCGGAAGCCGCCGAGCGCCAGGTAGAGCACGCGGCTTCCGGTCGGTGCCGGCGCCGCTGCCGTCGTCCGCCTCATCGTGTCGCCTCCGCTTTCCGCTCCGACTGGTCTGCCGACGCCTCGGGGTCGTCCTCCGGGGCCGGGTGCCCCGCCAGCCTCCGCAGCCGCCGCTCCCAGGGTCCGAGGGTCGCCTCCCGGGTGAACGCCCGCGCGTGCGCGACGGCGCGCGTGTGGCGCTCGCGGTCCCCCGCGCGCGCCGCCTCGGCCGCCGCGACGAAGGAGCGCGCCACCTCCTCCGCCGTCAACTCCCCGCCGGCGAACCACAGCGGGTACCCGCTCAGCACCTCGGCCGCCGCGATCTCCGGTTCGTGCACCGAGACGACCGGCTTCCCCGACGCCATGTACTCGAAGACCTTCCCCGAGGTCACGTACCGCGCCCCCGGCACGCAGAAGACCAGCGCGTCGTTCTGCGCGTAGACGGACCGCACGTCCGCCTTGTCGAAGGGACCCGCGTACCGCACACCCGTCTCGCCGCCCACGGGCAGGCGCCGGCGCAGTGCGGCGGCGTCCTTGGGGAAGAAGCCGAGATGCCCGTGGATCACCAACTCGGCCCCCTCCAGCAGCGGATGGCTGCGCGCGAGCTGCCACCCTTCGAAGAGCTCCCGGAGCGGCAGGTAGGACGTGACGGTGCCGAGGTACCCGAAGCGCAGGGGGCGGTCCGGGTCCGGCGGACGGAACGCCTGGTCGCCCAGGAGCTCCGGCTCCCACCCGTTGGGCACGACCGTCATGCGCTCAGCCGCCGACGGATAGCGCTCCCGGTGCCACTGCCGCATCCCGTCGTTGACGAAGACCGCCTCGGCCGCCCCTTCGAGAACGCGCCGCTCCCACCCGTGGGCGGGGGAGCCGGCGGGGAACTTCGGCTCCTCGGTGAACTGGTTGAAAGTCCACGCGTCCCGGTAGTCCACGGCGTACGGGACGCCGAGGAGCCGCCCGAGGAACCAGGCGGCAGCGAAGGACACGAAGGGGTTGCCCGTCGCGAGCACGAGGTCGAAGGGCCGCCGCAGATGGCAGGCGACCGCGTCCGCGAGCACCCGCGGTATCCAGTTGAGGTACAGCTCGGGGAAGACGCGGCTCTGGAGCGCGCGGTGCAGCTCCCGCGAGAGCGCGGGGAAGTTGCGGCGCAGCACGCCGTATCTGCGCACGTCGCGCTCCCAGTGCGAGAACGACATCGGCGGCCTGTGCACCCGGACCCGCGGATGGACGGTCGCCTCGAGCGAGGGGTCGCACGCCCCCCTGAGGTACTCCTCGAAGAACTCCCTCGGCGCCGCGAAGACCGTAGTCTCCCAGCCCCGGGACGCGAGGTGGTTGGCCGTCGCCCGGGCGCGGAAGACGCCGCTCGCACGGCTGGGCGGGAAGTAGTAGGCGAGGTAGAGGACGCGCGGCGCCCCGGCTCTTCCGCCTCTTCCCCGCAACATCCTGTTCATCGGCGAGTCGGGCATCGGCGGGCCTTCCTACGTGGCTGCTCGGATCGGTGTGCCCGCCGCGTCACAGCGGCGCGGGCGCGTGGCTCGGTTCGCCGGCCGCGCCGCCGACGTCGCTGCGTGCGCGTGCGGACTCCAGCACGGCGGCGGAGACCTCGACGGTGCGCAACCCCTGGCGCACCGTCACGAGGTCCGCGACCTCGGCAGCGCCGGCGTGCACCGCATCCCTGAACCGCTCGTGCTCCACCTGCAGCGGTTCCCGCTTGGGGAAGGCGTAGCGGATCATGTCGCCCTCCGCGACGCCGCGGAAGGCGCGCAGCGCCTCCCACTCCGTCGCGAACGCCCCGTTGGCGTGGAAGGTGAGGTCGGCCGTGAGGGTGTCGGCGACGAAGCAGCCGCGCTCGCCCGTCACCGCGGTGAACCGCTCCTTGAAGGGGCTCAGCCAGTTGACGAGGTGGCTGACGATCGTGCCGTCGGCCAACTCCCCGACGACCGAGACCATGTCCTCGTGGACGCGCCCGCTCTTCGAGGCCGTCCGCGCCGAGAGCGAGGTGTACGGCTGGCCCGTGATCCAACTGGTCAGGTCGATGTCGTGGGTCGCCAGGTCCTTCACCACACCGACGTCGGCTATCCGGTGCGGGAAAGGCCCCTGCCGCCGCGTCACCACCTGGAAGACCTCGCCCAGCTCCCCGGCCTCCAGCCGCGAACGGAGCTGCTGGAACGCCGGGTTGAACCGCTCGATGTGTCCGACGCCCGCGACGAGGCCCGCGGCCTCGAACGCGTCGACGAGCCGCCGCGCCGCCTCCGGCGTATGCGCCAGCGGCTTCTCGATCAGCGCGTGGATGCCGCCGGCGGCCAGCCGCAGACCGACCTCCTCGTGGTACCCGGTGGGGCAGGCCACCACCGCGTAGTCGGGGGCGAGTTCGAGCAGTCGCTCCAGCCGGTCGAGGAGCGGCACGCCCGGCGGCATCTCGGCCACGTCCGCCGCCGGGTCGACGACGCCGACGAGGTCCACCCCGTCGAGCCCCGAGAGGACCCGCGCATGGTTGCGCCCCATCGCACCGAGGCCGACGAGCCCGGCGCGCAGCGTCGGCCTGTCCACGGCCGCGTCCGCCGTGCTCATTCGACCACCGCCCCTGCCGCGGCCGCCGCCTCGTCGACGGCGCCCACCACCCTCGCCAGGTCGCCGGCGGTGAGCGTGGGATGGACGGGGAGCGAGAGCACCTCGGCCGCGGCCCTGTCGGTCTCGGGGAGCCCCGCCTGCTGCTGCGCGTACGGCGTGAGCCGGTGGATCGGCGTCGGGTAGTAGACGGCGCTGCCGACGCCGCGGAGCTCCAACTCCCGCTGCACCGCGTCCCGTCGGCCGCCGGGGACGCGCACCGTGTACTGGTGGTAGACGTGTCGGGCACCATCGGCGACCGGCGGGGTGGCCAGGGTCGTGATCCCCGAGTCGAGCGCCTTCGCGTTGGCCCTCCGCCGCTCCGTGTACGCGGGCAGCCGGCCGAGCTGGACCCGTCCGACGGCCGCGGCGACGTCGGTCATCCGCAAGTTGGCGCCGACGATCTCGTTGTCGTACCGACGCTCCATGCCCTGGTTGCGCAACAGCCGCAGCGTGCGGGCGAGTTCGGCGTCCTCGACGGCGACCATGCCGCCCTCCAGCGCGTGCATGTTCTTCGTCGGGTAGAAGCTGAAGCAGCCGGCCTCACCGAACGTGCCGACGCGCAC
The DNA here is from genome assembly GCF_000381025.1 of Streptomyces sulphureus DSM 40104. GTDB lineage: Bacteria > Actinomycetota > Actinomycetes > Streptomycetales > Streptomycetaceae > Streptomyces > Streptomyces sulphureus. The sequence continues at coordinate 8,411 of NZ_KB905824.1, read as the reverse complement.
GTCGTGGAGGGCGGCGCCGTGCGCCTGGCAGGCGTCCTCCACGAGGGCGAGCCCGTACCGCCTGGCGAGCGCACCGAGGCGGTCGGCGGCGGCAGGGTGTCCGTAGAGGTGGACGGGGAGCAGCGCGGCGGTGCGCGGGCCGATCGCGGAGGCGGCGGCGTCCGGGTCGAGGCAGAAGGTCTCGGGGTCGATCTCGGCGAAGACCGGCTCGGCGCCGGCGAGGCGCACCGCGTTCGCCGTCGCGGCGAAGGAGAAGGACGGGACGACGACCTCGTCACCGTGCCCGATGCCGAGCGCCAGCAGGGAGAGGTGGAGCGCCGACGTCCCCGAGTTGACGGCGACGCAGGCACGTCCGTCGACGAACTCGGCGAACTCCTCCTCGAAGGCGGCCACCTCGGGCCCCTGCACGACGCGGCCGCTGCGCAGCACCCGCACCGCGGCCTCGATCTCCTCCTCACCGATCACCGGCTGTGCGGCCGGCACGTTCTCGGGTGCGTTGCGCTCGCGGTCCATGGCGCGATCCCTCCGTCAGCACGGCTCGTTCCCCTCCATGTCGACCCGGTCGCGGCAGCGCGCTAGCGGCCGCACCGAGGAATTCGCCCGTACGGCCCGGCTCAGCCGAGCGGCAGGGCGGCGCGCTCCCTTCCCGGCTCCCCCGCAGCCGCCGACGGCTCCTCGACGAGCCCCCCGCCCTCCCGCTCCCGATAGACCTCGCCCGTACGCGGGCACTCCCACACGCCGGGCTCGCCCGCGCGCTCCACCAGTTGCGCCCCGTCCCTGCCGACCCAGCCGATCCGCCGGGCGGGCACGCCGGCGACGAGCGCGAAGTCCGGCACGTCCGCCGTCACGACGGCACCGGCCGCGACCATCGCCCACCGCCCGACCCGCACCGGCGCGACGCACACCGACCGCGCCCCCAGCGACGCCCCCTCGGCGACGGAGACACCGACGGGCTCCCAGTCCCCGGCCCGCTTCGCCGAGCCGTCGGGCGTCACGGCGCGCGGCGCCCGGTCGTTGGTGAGCACGACGGCCGGGCCGACGAAGACGCCGTCCGCGAGGGCGGCGGGCTCGTAGACGAGGGCGTGGTTCTGCACCTTGACCCGGTTCCCCGCCTCGACCCCGGGGCCGATGTACGCGCCCCGTCCGATCACGCAGTCGGCACCGATCCTGGCGCCCTCGCGTACCTGCGCCAGCTCCCAGACCGCCGACCCTGCGCCGATCTCGGCGTCCTCGGCGACCTGCGCCCCCGGCGCGACGCGGCACTGCTGGCTCTGCATGGGCACTCCCGTATCCGTGCGGTACGACTCGCTGCCACGAGGAGCCGCCCCGGAGGACGGCACCCAACCCGCTTGCGGCGACGGGTGGTTGGCCCGCTCACCGTTCCGGTCGGAGACCCCTCGTACGGGGACCGCAAGGGCGGCCCCGCGTTTGGCATCCAATCGCGGCCGCGCGCCGGCGGCACCTCGGGCGGGCCGACCGGGTGAGGGCGACGAAGGCGCCGGCGGCCCACACGCGTGCACAGGCGGACGCACGCGGAAGGTGCCGCGACGCCCGCTGCCTCACGTACGCGGCGTCCGAATCCCCCAGGAAGCGGCGCACTTCGGCGCCGCCGAGCTCGACAAGCAGAGCGGCCCGCGCGGGCGTGCGGTGCCAGGCGCGGAGCCGGCGAGGACCGCGCCCTCGGGCTCCACGCGGCAGAACCGGCGCCGCCCTGCTCGCGCTCGGGAGCAGGGCGGCCGGGGTCGCAGCGCCAGGACCGCGGAGAGACTCCCGTCCGCGGTGAGCGCCGCCTCGGTTGCCCCGCGCGCGCTGCCCCGGCGTCCTCGAAAAAGTTTCAACGGACGGAAAATGGCACGTAGTTCACAGGCGTGCCCGCGCGCCCAGCGCACGCCCCCGCACCCGGACGAGCCCGCGCACCACGGCAGGCGGCAGCCAGTCCACCGCGGTTCGCCGCAGCCCCGCGGGTACACGGGCGCGGGACGCCCGTACCCCGGACGCCGGCCTGTCGGCCGCCTCCCCGCCGGACGTGCACCGCGGCGACGGGAGCGGCGGCGGCGCCGAGTCCTTCGCCGCGACGAGCAGCAACCGCTGCCCCGCGACCTCCTGCCACTGCAACCAGCACCTGCCGCGCTCGCTCAACCGCTCGTACAACTCCTCCTGGAGCGGCGCCGGATCGCCCCAGGTGCCGTAGAACTTGTGCGGGCTGGTGCAGATCGGCCGCAATCCGCCGCGGAGGACCGCCTCCCAGGTGGCGCAGGCGACGCCGGGGGTGTGGCCGGAGCGGTAGTCGTCGAGGACGGCGATGCCGGCGCCGCCGAGGACGCCTCGGGTCGCGGCGATGTCGGCGCGCACGTGCTCGTAGAGGTGGGAGGCGTCCACGTGGACGAAGCGGCAGCTTTCCGCGGGGACCTCGCGGGGCACCACGCTCGTCGGCGCGTGGAGGATACGGGGCAACTCCTCGTGGAAGGCGAGGTAGTTCGCCTCGAAGCCGCGGCGGGTCAGGGTGGCGTAGGAGCGCTCGGTCTCCCGGCTGTTGTGCTCGGTCGGCGCCGGGGAGCCGAAGAGGTCGCAGACGGTGAAGGTCTCCTCAGGACGCAGGTACGCCCGCAGAAGCACCGCGCTCTTCCCGAGGTAGGCGCCCATCTCCAACATGTCGCCCCGGTGTCGGAGACGGCGCTGCCGGTCGAGGAGGAGATCGAAGAGGATCAGGTCGGTGTTGTAGAACCAGCCGGGCACCTCGTGGAGCGAACGCGGCGGCTGCGCCGGGTGCGCGTCGGCTTCGGCGGCGCCGGGTGCTTGTGGTGCGGACATCGGGGAGGGCGCTCCTGAACAAGCGGGGTGGTGGAGCCCTGCGGTACGCACGCCGGGGCTCGCGTCGGTCCACGGCCTGTATAGGCGAGCGCAGGGGGCGTGCGCAGCGCCGCGCACCTCGAATCGTCAGGGCTTGTCGGGACCGTCCGCCGCGAGACATCCGATGTTCAGTCGGCGTTCGCGCCCGCCGTCGAACTCTGCACCCCGGCGCCCGTCCCGGTCCGCTGTGTGGATGTCCGGGGCCGCGGAGTGAGGAAACCCGGCAGCCGCGGCTCGACGAGCGGACGCAGCCACCGGCAGACCGGAGCCGTCGAGAGCCCGACGGCCGCGGCTGCCGCGAGCAGTGTCACGGGCACCATCGCCAAGGCGCCCCAGTCGACGACGAGTTCGTACCCGCCGAGCCCCTCGAACGCCTTGATGAGCAGCCCGTGGAGCAGGAACGGATACATGGTGCGGGCGCCGAAGGCGGTGAACCGCGTGTGCACGGCGGGAACGGCCGCGAGGAACGCGGCGCACAGCAGCAGGCCGACCGCGAAGAGGACGAGCCGCATCCCGAGGTAGACCTCCGGAGCGACGCCGAGCTGCTCGTAGCTCTGCTGCATCAGCAGCCACTGCGTCGTCACCCGGGGCGCCGCCCAGTACGCGCCGACAAGAGCCCCCACCAGCACCGGCAGCGCCCACCTGCGGCTCGCCCTGTTGCGGAGCGGACGCAACTGGGACGACCTGAGCCGCAACCCCAGCACGAACCAGGGAAGGAACATCAGGACCTTGCAGAGGGCGAGTTCACCCCCGACGTCGGTGAGCCCGGCGACGAGCGAGATCGCCACCGCGAACGCGAGCGGGAAGCGCACCGCCGACCACAGCGGCGCCGTGAGCCGCCAGAAGAAGAGCCCCACGAGGAACCAGCACAGGTACCGCGGCGACGTCGGCGTCCAGGCGAACTCCTCGCCGAAGCAGACCACGTACATCGCGGAGTAGATCGCCTCGAAGGCGAGGTAGGGCAGGAGCACCCCCGCGACGAGCCTGCGGACCTGGTCGGGACGGCCTTGGAAGTTCCGCGAGAAGTAACCGCACAGTGTGACGAAGAGGGGCATGTGGAAGGCGTAGACGAAGAGGTAGAGCGGCTTCACCGCCGGCACCGCCTCGACGACGGGCCCCCAGCTATGGCCCACCGCGACGAGCACGACAAGGAGGAACTTCGCGTTGTCCAGGAACGGATCTCTGCTGCGTCCGTCGACGACCGCAGAGGCGGTCGAGCCGGAGAGGACGCGCGAGGGCACCAGCTTGGCGAGGAAAGAGAGCCCGCCGGTCTCCGGGGGCTTCCGACGGGGCGGGTGAACGCTCCCCGCCGCTTCCGGTGATGCGGTGGACCGGAGCTCGGCCTCTTGCAGGTTCGGCATCTCTCGTCCCTCGGGCATCTCCTGCACCGCGAGCCCCGCTGCGGTACCGCGGCTTGCCTGCTCCACGGCCGTGTACGCGGTCCTCGGTGCCGTCCTGGCACGGTCGGCGATCTCCATTGATCCGACCATAAGGACGGGCGTGCACCACCCCGGAGCGCCTTGCCGCCGGGAACCCGAAAGAGGGATAGCGCTGAGTCGTTCCAGGACCGATCCTGCCCCTGCATGAGGTACGTACGCGCTGGTCAGCGCCTCACGCGCGCCAGAGCACCGGCTCCGACCCCCGCAACATGAATTGCGCAATACGGGAGCGCAGTGCATATCACTGTGCATATCACTCAGAGCAGTAAGAGAAGAACACCCGTATCACTGCGGGGGGAGAAAGTGCGGAGCACCTGATGAGGATCGCTTTCCTGCTGGACAACGCCTACGGCATCGGCGGCACCATTCGTTCGACCGTCAACCTCTCCCGGGCCCTCGCCGATCGGCACGAGGTCCAGGTAGTCAGCCTCAGGAGGACACGAGAGACCCCGGCACTCCCCTTCGACCCGCGCATCACCCTCACCTCCCTCATCGACCTGCGCCGCGACTCCCCCGGCTACGACGGCGACGATCCCCGCTTCCACCGGCCCAGCCGCCGCTTCACCGAGGGCGCCGACCACCTCGCGCGCGGCATCTCCACCGAGCTCGGTGACGACCGCATCCGGGAGTGCCTGCGCACCCTTGCGGCCGACGTCGTCATCGCCACCCGGCCGAAGATCAACGACTACCTGGCGGCGTACGGCTCGCCCGACACCCTCCGCATCGGCCAGGAGCACCTGACGCACCGCATGCACGGCGAGCACAAGCGGCGCCATCAGGACGCCGCCATCGCGCACCTCGACGGCTTCGTCACCGTCTCGTACGCGGACGCCGCCGACTACCGGGCCGCCCTCATGGAAAGCGACACCGAGATCGTCTGCATCCCCAACGCCGTCCCGCCGGCCGATGTCGAGCCCTCCGACGGCGAGTCCCGGACGATCATCGCCGCCGGCCGGCTGATCAAGGTGAAGCGGTACGACCGGCTGCTGCGGGCCTTCGCGCTCGTCAGCGAGAAGCACCCGGACTGGCGGCTGCGCATCTACGGCCGCGGCCAGCAGCGCGCCAATCTGCGCCGCTCCATCGACGAACTCGGCCTCTACGACCGGGCGTTCCTCATGGGCGCCCACTCGCCGCTGGAGACCGAGTGGGCTAAGGGGGCGATCGCCGCCGTCTCCTCGGACGCCGAGTCCTTCGGCATGACGATCATCGAGGCGATGCACTGCGGCGTCCCCGTCGTCAGCACCGACTGCCCCTACGGACCGGGCGAGATCATCACCAACGGCAAGGACGGCGTCCTCTCGCCGCGCGGTGAGGAGGAGTTCACCGTCCACGCGTACGCCGACGGGCTCCTCCACCTCATCGAGGACCCCGGACTGCGCCGGCGCATGAGCAGGAACGCACTCGACAAGGCGGCCCGGTACGCGCCCGAGCGGATCGCCACCGAGTACGAGCAGCTCTTCGAGCGGCTGCTCGCCGAGCGCCCCGCGCGCAGCGCCCCGCAGCACCCGCCCGAGCCGCTCCAGCCGCTCACCCCCGGCGGCGTTCCGCACGCGGCGGCACCCGCGAAGAAGAACGCGGAGTCCGCCACCTCGCCGCCGGGCGAGGGCGAAAGCTCCGGCGCCGGCGCCGCGGTCCGCGCCACCGGCGGGCGCGCGCTGCGCCGGGTCCCGGGTGCGCCCCGGGTGCGCAGACTCCTCGCCGGGGTGCTCCGCCCGGTGCTCCGGCGCCTGCGCCCGGCGCGCGGGAACGCGCAGCGCCGGCCGTCGCTCCCGAACCCCTCCGCGCACGTACGCGTCGCACGCGACGGGGGGCTGCACGTTGCGCTGCGCACCGCCGAACTCCCCGCGGGAAGCACCGCATTGGTGCTGCGTACCCGGTACGAGAAGGAAGGGGTGCCCGAGGTGCGGCTGCCGCTGCCCGAGCAGCAGGGGGCCTCGGTCGAGGAGCGCACCGAAGTCGTGGTGGACCGGCGGGAGCAGCGGCTTGCCGAAGCCCGCTGGGATGCCTTCGTCGAAGTGAGGACGTCAGCCGGAGCGGAGCACACCCGGGTGCGGGTCGAAATGGTCGAGAGCGCACGGCTGTTGAGCAACCCGGCGCCGCTCCAGGTCGGCGGTTCGGGGCAGGTGCTCACACCGTGGGTCCCGTACGCCACGGCCGGCGGGTTCCTCGCCGTACGCGCGTGGCACAGGGACGGGCACGCCGAGGTCGTCGAGGTCTCGCTCGGCCCCAGCTCCTGCACGCTCGACACCGAGCTGTACGGCCGCGCCGCGGAGGAGGCGCGCCGTGCCCCCGAGGGGCAGGCGATGCTCGCAGGCGTGGCCCGCGGCGAGGACGCCCGCAGCTTCGAACTGCCCCTCGCCCGGCTCGGTACGGCCGGCGCCGATCGCGCCTCCGCGAGCTTCGAGGTGCCCTACGACCTGCCCGGCGCCCTCGCCCGCAGCGACGAGGAGACCGCCTGGGACCTCTGGTTCAGGCCCGCTCCGGGGGCGCGTCCCGTGCGGCTCGCGCGGCTCCTCGACGACCTCCCCGACCGCAAGAAGACCGACATGCCGCCCCGCGTGGCGCTGAGCACCGAGAGGTCGCTGCGGCTCTACTTCTCCGTCAACAACAACCTGGTGCTCGCGGCAGGCCCGACACCGCAGGACTCCACCCCACCGCTCACCGCCACCCCGCGCGACGAGACCGCGCCCGCCGGCGCCTCGGGGCCCGAGGAGGTGCCGCAGACCTCGACCCCCGCGTGAAACCGTCGACGCAGCCGCCGGGCGACCTCAGCCCGGCGCCTCGGCGCGGCCCGCGAGACGGGTGTCCCGGTCCTCCGCCTCGGCGACGAGGCGGAGGACCGCACGGCCGAACCGCTCCAGCGGGGGCGGCTCGTTCGGTCCGAGGAGGTATGCCCTCAACTCCGCCCGCGCCTCGGCGAGTCGGTCCTCCCCCGGGTTGCGGACGCTCTCCAGCAGCGCGGGAACGCCGGACGCGTCGGGGGTGAGGATCGTCGCCGCGCGCACCGTCGGGAACTGCTCGCGGTACTCGGACTCCGGCAGACCGCTCGTGTTCACGACGGCGTACGGCTTCTCGCTCACCAGGTAGTCGGAGACGACGCTGGAGACGTCGGAGACGAGCAGGTCCGCCTCGTTGAAGCAGGAGAAGAGGCCGGGACGTGGCCCGGTGACGATCTGGTGCTCCCACTCGGGCAGCGAAGCCCAGTACGTCTCCTCCCAGGCGGCCGCCGCCTCCCGCACCCGCGCCGCCCACCCCGGCTCGGGCTGCGACTGGCGCAGCATCAGCTCGACCTCGTCCGCGTCCCTGCGGCGGCGGTCGCCGACGAGCGCGGCCATCTCGACGGTTCTACGGGCGAGCTCGTCGCGCCCGCTGGGTCGGGGTCCGGTGCGTTGGGTGTTGGCGTGGCGGATGAGGGTTTGGATGCGGTGGTCGGCTTCGGCGGCGCGGGGGTCGACGGTGCCGGTCATGGGGTGGGGTTTGTAGAGGAGGCGGATGTGGTCGTGGGCGAGGAGGGCGGTGACGAGGTGTTCGCCGGCGTGGATGATGCTGGTGTTGCCGGGGTCGTCGGTCCAGCCTTCCCAGGTGGGTGCGTAGAGGACGGTGGTGTGGCGGTCGGGGGTGGGGGGTCCGGTGTGGGGGTTGATGGGGGCGAGTTGGGGGCGGCCGACTTCGATGATGTCTTTGTCTTCGACGCCGATGTCGGCGAGGTGGTAGCGCTCGCGGGCGGCGGGGCCTGCGACCCAGACTTCGTCGTAGGCCTTGGCGTAGGGGTTGCAGGAGGAGAGTTTGTCGCTTTCGCCGTGGTTGGTGAAGGCGTGTTTGATGGTGGGGATGCGGAGGACCTGGCTGGTTTTGCCGGAGTTGGCGGGGTGGAGGAGCATGCGGAGGCTGGAGTGTTCCAGGCGCATGAGGTCGGCGACTTTGGGGATGCACAGGATCGGTACGTCGGTCGCTTCGATGCGTTGGACCATGAACCGCTCCCGCAACACGATCACCGGGCGTCCCTCCAGCGCGCCCAAGGTCGAGAGCCACATGTTCGCCTGATACGCCGAAGACGTACCCCCCGAGAAATACATCCCCACCGTCGGCCGATACTCCCCCAACCACGCATCCAACCACTCC
>NZ_KB905823.1 GCF_000381025.1 Streptomyces sulphureus DSM 40104 | reverse complement strand
GGTTAGGGGATGCTTCGCATCCCCTAAAAATCGACGCTTCGCGTCGATTAGCATTCCGCATTCGCGGAATGTAATTCCCGCTCCGCGGGAATTCTGATGTGCCGCTCCGCGGCACATTTAAGGAGTTTCTTCTTTCGCTTCGCGAAAGAGAATGGATTCCCGCTGCGCGGGAATCCTTAACACCCCGCTGCGCGGGGTGTTTTCCGGCTTTGCCGGGCATCTACAGGGTGGGTGGGGTGTGGGCGTGGTGCGAGTGGTGCGGCTGCGCAGCGGTATGGGGAGACTACCTCTCCTGGATGAGCGTGCGTCCTCCCCTCAGGGGTCGACCCGAGGAAATGATGCACGGATGGACTCTGGAGTTCTCGGGCACCCTCGTCTTTGCGTCGGGTGACGTGAGGTTGGCGAAGCGTGTCAGGCGGCCAACCATGTGTGTATCCTGTTGTGATGCACGTATACTCTCTGGGGATTCATGTCACCTTCCACTGCTGATCGGAAAGAGCCGGGAATCATGCCGAGGAAACTCCGCCCGCATCAGGTAGAAGCCATGGGCGCTGCGGTTCGTGCTCTGGAGGTAAAGCCAGGAGAGTGTGAGCCGGAAGGCGGCCTGCGTGCGACGCTGGTGTCGGCGTGTGGAACGGGGAAGACGAAGACCGCGATCCACACCGGGGAGCGCCTCGCGCCGCGCGGCCGCATCCTCGTGCTCGTGCCCACGCTCGAACTCCTCTCACAGACCGTCTCGGAGTGGCGGGCGGAGGGGCGTGGGGGCGCGGCGTATGCGGTGTGCTCGCTGGGGGACGATCCGCTGCTGTGGAGCGCGGAAGTCCGCTCGACGACGAGCGCCCCGCAGTTGGCCCTGTGGGCCAACCGGCACCGCCAGGTGACCGTCTTCGCGACCTATGCCTCCCTACCGGTCCTCGTCGAGGCACATGAGGGTGCCTTCGGCCTCGCCCCGCTCCCCCGGTGGGACTTGGTCATCGTGGATGAGGCCCACCGCACCTCCGGCTCCTGGGGCAAGGCGTGGGCAGCCGTGCACGACCAGACCCAACTCCCCGCGCGTCGCCGGCTCTACCTCACAGCGACCCCGCGGGTCTGGGAGGAACGCCCCCCGAGTGCGCGGGTGCGCGAGGGGGTACGGGAGGCGCTGCCCGCCGAGGTGGCCTGCAGCATGGACGACCCTGACGTCTTCGGCCCGGTCTGCTATGAGCTCCCTCTCGCCGACGCGATCCGACGCGAGCTGTTGGCACGCTTCCAGATCGTGTGCGTCGAGGTCCGCGACCCCGAACTCCCCCCGGAAGAGCTCTACGGCGAGCGCAAGCGGGAGGAGGAGATCCGCGGGAAGCGGCTGGCGGCCGCACAGGCCGCGGTGTGCGAGGCCATGGCCGACCGCGGACTGCGCACCCTCATCACCTATCACCACCGCACCGTGGAGGCCGAGGCCTGGGCACGCAGCTTCCGCGACGTCGCGGCGAAATTGCACGCCGAGGCCCCTGAGCGGCATCCCGACTCAGGGCGGGTGTGGGCCGAGTGGCTGTGCGGCGAGCATGAATCCTCGTATCGCCGGCGGGTGCTGGGCGAGTTCGGCAGCGGGGACGCCGACCGCGCCGTGCTCTCCAACTGCCGGGTACTGACCGAGGGCGTCGACGTCCCCTCCGTCGACTCGGTCGCGTTGATCGACCCGAAGGGATCGATGGTCGATATCGTCCAAGCCGTCGGCCGTGCCCTCCGGCAGCAGCCCCGGCAAGGGAAAATGGCCACCCTGATTGTTCCGGTCTTTTTGGACGCGGACGAGAATCCGGAAAGAATGCTGGAATCCGGCGCCTACAAACCCTTGGTGACCGTACTCCAAGCCCTGCGGGCACACGACGAGAAGATGGTGGACATGCTCGCCCTCCCCCAGACCCCCGCCGCCGAGGTGTCTGTCCCTGAGCGTGTGGGACCCGCCCCCGACGACGGGGAGGAAGGACGGCTGCTGCTGCGGTTCTCCACCCGCCGCGACCCCGCCGAACTCGCCCGGTTCGTGCAGATGCGGGTCCTGGAACCCGAGCGGGACAACTGGCGCGCCGGCTACGCCGCCGCCACCCGCTACCAGGCCGCCTACGGCGACCTGCGCGTCCCGTACCACTACCGCGACGAAGACACCTACCCGCTGGGCTGGTGGATCGCCGAACAACGCCGGCAGCACGCCGACGACATCCTCGAGGAACGCCGCGTGCAGCGGCTGGACGAGCTCGGCATGGTCTGGTCGGAGCGCGACGAGCACTGGCGCATCCGGATCGACGCCGCCCGCGCCTACCACGCCGAACACGGCACCCTGTGCGTCCCCCAGAACGCCACCTGGGACGAACTCCCCCTCGGCCGGTGGCTGGCGAACCTGCGCCAACCCGGCGGACTCGGAGCCGACCCCGAACGCGCCGCCCAACGCGCCGACGAACTCGCCGCGATCGACCCCGACTGGAACCCCCGCACACTCGGCTGGAACATCAGCTGGCAACGCCGCTACACCCGCCTCGCCAACTGCCTACGCAACGGCACCACCCTCAACGACATTCGCCCCGGACACACCATCGACGGCGAAGACCTCGGCACCTGGCTACACGCCCAACGCCAACGATGGGAACACCTGGTGCCGGGCCAGCAAGAGCGCCTCACCGCACTCGGCGTCACCCCCCAACCCGCGGCACCGACCGGCCCGAAGACGACCGCGGCGCCGTCCGGAGGGGCTCGGGCAGCCGCCTGGGAACGCGGCCGCGCCGCCGCCGAGCAGTACCGCAACCGCCACGGCACCCTGACCGGCGTCCCCCGCCACCACATCGAAACCATCCACGACACCGACGGCGAGCACCCGGTGAAACTCGGCGTATGGCTGTCCAACCAACGCACCCGCCGCGACCGCCTCACCCCCGAACGCGCCGAGCAGCTGCGGGAGCTGGGAGTGCTATAACCGACGAAGGAGGCTGGCGAGACAACGCCGCGGTCAGCGTCGCGAATGCCCCCAGTGTTTGGTGGCCCCTTCTCAAGCCCGGCGGCCGCCGTCGACCGACAGGGCGGTGCCGGTGATGTAGGAGGCGTCCGGGGAGCACAGCCATACCGCCGCTGCCGCGACCTCCTCGGGAGTGGCCAGCCTACGCAGCGGGGTCACGGCCGTCTGTTGCTCGATGATGTGCGCACCAGTCGACGCGACGACGCCATCGAACATGGCGGTCTCCGTCACCGAGGGACACAGCGCATTGACCCGGATGCCGTCCGGGCCGTGGTCCACGGCAGCCACTTTCGACAGGCCGACGACGCCGTGCTTGCCTGCCACGTACGCCGGGGCGCCAGAGATCGCGTACAGGCCGCCGTTGGAGGCGACGTTCACGATCGCTCCGCCGCCGCGTTGTTGCATCGCGGGCAGTTCGTACTTCATGCACAGCCAGGTGCCGATCACGTTGACCCGCAATACGCGCTCCCACTCCTGGAGCGACATCTCCGTCAGGACGCGGCCGTGTGAGGCAAGCCCGGCATTGTTCAGCGCGAAGTCGAGCCCGCCGAACGTTGACACGACCTGAGCCACGGCCTGTTGCACGGACTCCTCGTCGCCGATGTCGACAGCGACGGCTTCCGCCTGGCCGCCCTCCTTCGCGATCAGCTCCACGGTCCGGCGGGCGCTGTCCTCGTCGAGGTCGAGCACGGCGATCACGGCCCCGCGCCGAGCAAATTCGAGCGCGCTGGCACGCCCGATTCCGCTGCCGGCGCCGGTGACCAGACCGGCCTTGCCGGCGTAGCTGCTCATGCCAGCGGCTCGTGGTTGGCCCACATCGCCTTGTACGGGTGGCGGCCCTGCCAGCGTTTGATGAGGTCGACGGCCCCGGGCATGGTGAACGTCGCGTTCAAAGCGTCGAGGTCGGCCAGGCGAAGCTGCACGATGGCGCTCGCAACAGCCATGGGCGCGTGGACGTCGCCCGGGACGCTGATGTGGTGCCGAGCCGCGACCGACTCGACCAGACCGGAGCCCATCACGAACTCCTCGAACTCCTTAAGATACTGATCCAACTCACGCGACGGAATCGGATTGTCAAACGCTACGATCATGGTGTGGTGAATCATTACCCCAGTGAACAGGCACTTTTCACCCGCGTCCAAGATCCACCCGCCATGGTTCGATGACTGACAGGAATGAATCGGCGATAGTCTCACGGCATGGCCGAGCTGGAGACCCGCGAGCTGGAGTACTTCGTCGCCGTGGCCGAGGAGCTGCACTTCGGTCGCGCCGCGGCCCGTCTGTCCATCGCACAACCAGCCCTGTCCAAAGCGATCCGACGCCTGGAATCCCGGCTCGGAGTCAGTCTGCTGGAGCGCTCCAGCAGGCACGTCGCCCTCGCCCCCGCCGGAGAAGCTCTGTTGCACCACGGCCGGAACGCGCTCAACGCAGTCAGCGCGGCTGCCGAGAAGACCCGCCGGGCCGGCGATCAACAGACCCACCTGCGGCTGGTGATCAAACCGGGCAGTGACGCAAACCTCCTGTCCGGCATCCTGGCCGCCTACGCCCGCCAGCCCGACACCCGCCAGGTGGACATCCTCTTCGGCGGAGCCACCGACCGCGCTGAGCACGTCCGCGACGGCCGCGCCGACGTCGCCCTGCTGTACGTGCCGTTCGACGACATGACCGGCCTGGACCACGAAACCCTGACGGTCGAGGGACGCGTCGCGATCCTTCCACCGGACCACCGCCTCGCCTCTCGCACACAAGTCACTCTTGCCGACCTCGCCCGGGAGACCCTGCCTCGCTGGAAAGGCGTGCGCTGGACCGGAGCGCCCGAAGCCCGTCAGGGGCCCGAGGTGACGGACGCGGCCGAGGCGCTGCACATGATCAGGCTGGGACGCACCGTCGCGATACTGCCCCGCTCGCTGGCCGAGCCCATGCACCCCGACCTCGTCTACCGCCCCGTGGCCGACGCCCCCCACAGCGAACTCGTCCTCGCGTGGTCGCAGGACGACCGCCGCCGCCTCGTCGCTTCCTTCATCGCTGCCGCTGTAGACGCCGCTGGCCGCGCATGATTCCGCACGGACCGCTGCGACGACGCAACGACTCGAAAGCCGTGCAGAACATCACGGCTGACCTGTGTCGACTGCCCGCGCACCGAGCCAGCACCTCGCCGGCGTCGCTTGTGCCCTGCCCTGCTACCGCCGACTCGCCGGATGGAACGAGTTCTTCACGTACGCCGTTACCGAAGGGACATGGGACCAGGTCGACTCAATGGCGGTCCAGCGCGTCTCTCAGCTTGCTGAGGTTCCGCACCGCACGCTCGGAGGCGCCCTTTGGCTGCTCCTAGGACGACGTCCCGTTCCAGCGCCCCCGCGCCGTGCAGGTCCTGCCGGATGCGCCGGGCTTGTTGCTTGCCGAACTGGTCACCGAAGCCGTTGTTCTTCTACACGTCCAGCCGGTTGAACGCTCCGGCCATCTGGTCGGCTGCAGCGGGGTGACGTGCCGGCGGCGCTTGCGGAACTGGACCGAGGCAAACGTTTGCACGAGATCCTGGAGGAGGACGATGACGCGGTCGACGGCTCGCACGTCCGGGCCCTCAAAGAAAGTCACGCCGGCCTTCGCCGGTCGACCGCGGCCGCCGGGACAGCAAGCACCAGTGTGATCACCGACCGAGGAAAAGTGCGCATGTCCCCAGCCCTCCTCCTGTCTCACTGGACCCAGGTGGAAGCGTCTGAACGATCTACTGCGAACCACGCGTCAACTGTCTCGGAGAGGGGCAAGGAAGCGCTGCCCGTGCGTGACGGCTCGGTCAGTCCTCTGCCCTGACCTGACACTCTGCGGTGGGGGCGTTGAGGACGTCCGGTGTGCGCGCGATCCTGTCTACACGTTCGTTGGCCATTGGTTGGCACCGCTCACCGTGTGTCCGCAGCGAGATCGTATTCCGGCAGTGTGATGTCTCCAGCCTTGGCGAACTGTGCGGCGAGCACGTTCCGCATCGGCCAGCGGGTCATCTGCCGCATGGAAAGGTCCCGCAGGCGAATGCCGAGCCGGCCCGAAGGCGCGAACCCCGAGGAACCGCCCGGCGGGAGCTGCTGGGCCTGGCTCACGTACGGGCGCATCACCTCGTCGTAGCGGCGGAAGGCGATGTGATGGTCGCCCGCGGCAGCGGCAAGTTCACCGGCCAAGACGTATCCGCCGACCAGCGCCAGGCTGGTCCCCAGGCCGGTCAGCGGGGTCGCGCAGTATCCGGCGTCGCCCAGCAGCACCACACGGCCGCGCGACCAGCGGTCGAGGCGGACTTGGCCCACGGAATCGAAGAAAAAGTCCGGGGCGGTGTGCATGGCCCGCAGCAGGCGTGGGGTCTCCCAGCCGAGTCCGGCGAAGCGCTGGGCCACCAGTTCCTGCTGGGCGGCGACGTCGCGGCGGTCGTAGGCGATCGGTGCCGAGCGGAAGCTGAGGCCGGCCTTGATCTCGCCGGGGAGGCGGCCGGGCCGTGCGGAGGCGACCAGTCCGCCGGGCGCGTTGTGCATCAGGTACCAGCCATCGAGTTCCAGGTCGTCGGCGGCGGTGAACCAGGCAGTGTAGAGGCCGAGCGGGTGGACGAACTTCTGCTCCGGACCGAAGGCCAGCGCGCGTGTCGCGGAGTGCGGTCCGTCCGCGCCGACGACCAGCCCGAACCGGCGCGGCGCGGCCTTCTCGAAGGTGACGGTGGCCCCGTCCGCGTCCTGATCGATCCCGGTGACGGTGTCGTCAAACAGGTACTCCGTGTCCGGCCGGGTGGCCTCGTACAGCAGATGGGCGAGATCTCCGCGGAGGATCTCGATCTCGGAGACGATCCCCTCGCCGCAAAAGCTGTCGGCGGGCACACGCGCGGTGGTGCGGCCGGAGTGGTCGACGAGCGCCAGGCCGCGTTGGTCCACGCTTTCCGCCCTGGCTCGGTCCATCAGACCCATCCGTTCGATCACAGTGCGACCGGCGCCGCGCAGGTCCACGGTCTGTCCGCCCGGCCGGGGTTCCGGAGCGCGCTCCACGACTGTGACAGTGAAGCCCCCTTTGCGTAACCAGTACGCCAGCGCGGGCCCTGCGATGCCGGCGCCGCAGATGAGTATCTCGTTGTTCGACATGGCGCAAATGTACGCCGTACGCACAGGAGTCCGCAAGCGTGAAATGCCTTCTTGTTGGGCGGTGTTGGAGAGTGGCGCACTAGTGCGAAGAAACGTAGGGAGTACCCGGACGCGGGGATCGCCCGCAGTCGGCGGCTAGAATGGCGCCCCAACCAGGTGCACTAGTGCGGAGGGGTGTCGGTGGGCGGACAGGCGGTACCGCGCTACAGTCAGATCGTCGCCGAACTGCGGCGGCGGATCGAGACGGGTCAACTGGCGCCCGGCGATCGCGTGCCCTCGACCCGCGAGATCACCAAGCAGTGGGGCGTCGCCATGGCGACCGCGACCAAGGTGCTCACCGAACTGCGCCACGAGGGCATGGTCCGCGCCGTCCCCGGCGTCGGAACGGTCGTGGCGGCCCCGAGCCGCCCGGTGCGGGCCCCCCGGCCCGGTGCCGCCGCCCGCCCAGGCGTGCTGTCCGACGAGTCATCGGGGCAGATGTCGCTCACGCTCGGACGGATCGTCGCCGCCGCTGTCACGGTCGCCGACGCAGAAGGGCTGGCCGCGGTCTCGATGCGTCGGGTAGCCGCCGAGCTCGGGGTGGCGACCATGTCGCTGTACCGACACGTGGCCGACAAAGAAGACCTGCTGACGCGGATGATGGACACGGTCATCGCGGAGCGCCCGTTGCCGGCCGATCCGCCGGAGGGCTGGCGCGAGGCTATCGAGCTGGCCGCCCGGCAACTCTGGGGCCCGTTCCGTCGCCACCCGTGGCTCGCACAGGCCCTGTCCATGACCCGTCCTCAGATGATCACCTCGGCACTGCCGTACAGCGAGTGGATGCTTGCCACCCTGCAAGCCCACGGACTCGACCTTCAATCCGCCTTCACCGCTCACCTCATGCTGCTCAATTACGCCCGAGGTATCGCCGTCAACCTGGAGTCGGAGCGGGAGGCCGAGGCGCACAGCGGCCTCGACAACGAGGAGTGGATGGACACCCAAGAGCCTTCGCTCCTGACGATTCTGGCCACCGGCCGGTTCCCCGCGCTCTCGCGCCTCGCCACGACTGGTTACGACCTCGACCTCGACGCCCTCTTCGAGTTCGGTCTCCAGCGCCTCCTTGATGGCCTCGCCCCGCTCCTCGACGACAGCTCCGCTGGCTGAACGGAGAACTCGAAAGGCCTTTCACCACCGACACCAAAAAAACAGTTTCCCCAAACGGACGCGTCCCGGAACTATGACCTCCCGGTCCGCCCCGGGGCTCTCGTCTCGGCTTCCGCACCTGCGGAGTTACTCCAGCCAGGACCCGACGCAGGTTGGGCGGCGACCGACGCCGTCCCTGGGCGGAAGTGTTTTCTTCTTCAGCGCGGAGTGCTCGTAGTAGAGGTTCGTGGTCACCGTGGCGAGCGCGTCGAACTTGTCCTGCAGTTCAGTTGCCCTCGTGATGGTTTCCTGCAGCCCTTTGGCAAGTCGGCGACTGTCTCGTCGCGTTCGACTTCTCCCGGCGTACGACGGGCGGCCGGGGCATCCCACTCGACCAAAATTTCTTCGGCCCTGTGGACGGTGGCGTGGCTGACCTTCGCCTCGCCTGCCAGGTTCTCCTTGGTCAAAGCGCCGTGGTGTGCAGCGGCTCACCGGACAACAGACGGGCCACGGCCTCGCAGAGCTTCGTTCTCGTGTCGCCGGACACCGGCATGCCGGCATGGAGCGGCTCCTCCATGTTGCGCGCCAGCACCACTCATGCGGCAACAACCGCAACAGACAACGCTGTCGCTTTGGCCTGCGCCGCCGGCGCACATGAACAGCCCTGCTGCGGCGGGCCGGTCGGCGGTGGTCCAACGTGCGGCGGCCAGCTGCGCGCCGGAGGAGACGGCGAGGGGTCTCGGCTGTGGCCCAGTACAGCTCGCCGACTCGTAGTGGGTGTCGAGTCCCGCCTGGTCTGCTTCCCCGGCGTCGGCCCGGAGCGAGTTCGGAATCGTGCTCCGTCTGGCCAGAGGGCCACCGCTGGTGTTGGCGCTCACTGCGAGTGGCCTTCCGTTCGACCGCCAGCAACTCCGTCGACCAAACCTTGTTGGTGCGGATCGAGTCCTCTGAACCGCCCCGGGTTTGATGGAGACATCGATGCCCCGGAAGGAAGCCGACCATGGCTGCACCCAAGAAGTACTCCGACGAGCTGGGTGAGCGTGCGACGCGGCTGGCGATCGAGGCCCGGAAGGACCCGACGGGCCGGGCGGAGGCGATCCGGCGTATCGCCGACCAACTCGATATCCAACCCGAGGCGCTACGGACGTAGGTGAAGCGGGCCGAGACCGACGAGAGCCTGCGCCCCGGCACCACCAGTTCCGATGCGGCTCGGATTGCCGAGCTAGAACACGCAAACCGCGAGTTGAAGCGGGCGAACGCGATCTTGAAGTCTGCGTCGGCTTTCTTTGCCGCCGAGCTGGACCGCCCACTGGACTGAAGGCCGCCTACATCGACCAGCACAAACAGGAGTTCGACGTCCAGCCGATCCGCGATGCGCTCCAAGGGAACACCGCCGAGATCACACCGAGCACCTACTACGCCTCCACCACCAGCACACCTTCCAAAGCCTGCGCGACAAGCAACCCACCCAGGAAATCCACGTGACCCACGCCGCCACATACGACGCCACCGCTGGGCCGTCGAACGAACGATGCCCTGGCTCGCCGACTGCCGTCGACTCCACCGCCGCCACGACGGCGAAGCCACCCACTTCCTCGCCTCCACCAGCCTCGCCCACCCTCATCCGCTGCCGCAGACCCACGAAAACAGATGACTGCTGAGGCCAAGCAGCACGGCCGTAGACTTGCGGGGTTGCGTAAGTATGAGTGCTGTCCCGTCGGACGGGTGTGGAGGTCGCGGTGAGCGTCGAGAATTCCGGTGATCCATCCGCGGAGGCGCTTGCGGAGGCTGCCGGTGTCTTCGGCCTGTTGGCCTCCCCCGCGCGGCTACACATCGTGTGGGCGCTGGCACAGGGCGAAAGCGACGTGAGCCAGCTCGCGGAGCGGGTCGGCGGGGCGCTGCCCTCGATCAGCCAGCACTTGGCGAAGCTGAAGCTCGCCGGTCTCGTGCGTTCCCGTCGGGAGGGACGGCGGGTGGTCTATCTGGCCGACGACCCGGATGTCGTGCGCGTCGTCCAGTGGCTGCTCGACCGACGTAAGGGCGAGATGCAGGAGCACGGTTCGCCGGAGCGGCGCCTCTCGGGCTCAGTGGGAGACGCCCGTGGTTTCGGAGCCTGACGGCATCGTGCCGAAGCCGACTACCACCGCTGCGGTCACCGCAACCGCGGTCCGCGGGCACGCGGTCGACGGTGCCTTCTCCGGCCTCACTCACCTCGAGGTGCTGCGTCGGCTGGGCAGTGGGCCGCGCGGTCTCGTCGAGTCGGAGGCCGAGAGGCGGTTGGCGGCGCACGGCGAGAACGCACTGCCCGGTGGCTGCCGTACGGGATGGGTTCGCGCGGCGGCGCAGGGGCTGCGCGATCCGTTCACCGCGGTGCTGTGTGCGCTGGGCCCGGTCCTGCTGCTGATCGGCTCCTGGGGCACGGCCTGTGTGAGCACCGCACTGGTGGCGATCAGTTGTGTACTGCGGGCCCACGGGGAACGGCGTGCGGGACGCTCGCTCGCCGCCCTGCGCGGCCTCATCGGTGCCACCGTGACCGTGCGGCGGCGCAGTTCGACCGATGCGGCGCCGCGGGACCGGGAGATCCCGGCCGAACAGCTCGTGCCAGGGGACGTCGTGCAGCTGGGCCCCGGCGATTCGGTGCCGGCCGACGTGCGTCTGCTGCGGGCCACCGGGCTCCAAGTGGAGCAGGCCGTGCTCTCCGGTGAGTCGGCACCGGTGCCGAAGTTCCCCTGCGAGGAGCCGGAGGAGGCGGCCGCGGGCCCCTTCTCCCGACCGTACCTGTGCTTCCAAGGCAGCAGCGTCACTTCGGGCGCCGGCAGCGCGCTCGTCGTCGCCACGGGCGGGCACACCTGGTTCGCCGGCTTCGCCGGGGCGGAGACCGGGGACAGCGGCCGGGGGCGCACGCACCGCAGTGCCTTCGACCGTTCCGTCAACGGCACGGTCCGCGCCCTCGTCCGTTTCATGCTGCTCATGCCGCCGCTCGTGCTGCTCGCGAACGCGGCGCTGCGCGGCCGGGGCTTGGAGACCCTCCCGTTTGCTGTGGCTGTCGCGGCGGGGCTGATCCCGGAGATGCTGCCGGTCGTGGTCACCACCGCCGTCGCTCGCGGTGCGGCCGCCCTCGCGCGCGACGGTCAGGCGGTGGTCAAACGCCTCCCGGCGCTGCGCGACCTGGGCTCGGCCGAAGTGCTCTGCACGGACAAGACCGGCATCCTCAGCCAGGGTCGGCCCACCGTGGAGTGCTCGCTGGACCCCGCCGGAATGTGGGACGACGAGGTCGCCCGCTGGGCCGCGGTCAACGCTCTGTGGACGGTGCAGCTCGCCGAATCGCCGGTACCCGACCCGCTCGATGAGGCTCTGCTGCAGGCTGAGGGCACGGACGTGGTGGATGGGCAGGAGTACGGCGAGGGCATCGCCGCGGTGCCCTTCGATCCGGTCCGCCGCCGCTCGTGTGCCGTCGTCGCCGAGCCCGGGCAGGGTCGTACCCACACGCTGGTCGTCAAGGGCGCCGTGGAGAAGGTTTTGGACTGCTGCAGCACGGTGCGGCAGCGGGACGGCAACGCAGTGGAGATCACCGAGGCCGTTCGGGCGGAGCTTCTCGATCGCGCCCGCGAGCTCACGGAAGGGGACGGGCTGCGGCTGCTCGGCGTGTGCCTGGCCGAGCGCCCGGCTCGGCTCTCCGAGGTCTATGGGACGGCGGACGAGTGCGGCCTGCTCTTCATCGGCTTCGTCGGCCTTCGCGACGCCCTCGCCCCGGACGCCGTCGAAACCCTCACCACCCTCACGAGCCCGGCCGGCACTTCGGGTACGCAGGGCTTGGACATCGCCGTGAAGGTGGTGACCGGCGACCATCCGGGCACCGCCCTCCGCGTCTGTCGGGAGGCCGGGTTGGAGCCGGGCCCGCGCGGCGCGGTCACCGGTGAGGAGATCGACGCCTGGGACGACGTCGAACTCGCCGAGGTCGCGGCCCGCGAGCGCGTCTTCGCCCGGTGCACGCCGGAGCAGAAGGCACGTGTGGTCGGCGCCCTGGCAGCAGGCGGCCGGACCACCGCCTTTCTCGGCGACGGCGTGAACGATCTGCCCGCGCTGAGAGCCTCCGACGTCGCCCTCGCCCCAGCCGGGGCGGCGCCCGCGGCTCGTGCCGCGGCGGACATCGTGCTGCTCCCGAAGGGTGTGCGGATGCTGCCCGGGGTCGTACTGACCGGTCGCCGCAGCGTCGCCAACATCGTCTCGTACCTGCGGGTCGCTCTTTCCTGCAATCTCGGCAACGTTTTCGCCATGTTGGTGGCGGGGGTGCTGCTGCCGTTCCTGCCGATGCTGCCGACTCAGGTACTGCTGCAGAACCTCTGCTTCGATGCCGCGCAGCTCGCCTTCGCCTTCAACCACCCCCGGCGGGCGGACCTCGACCGCCCGGTCACCCTCGGTTCGCGTGGGCTGCTGCGCTTCCTGGGCGGCTTCGGCGCCCTCAACGCCCTCGCCGACCTGGCCACCTTCGGCGCCCTCGCGCTCACCACACACGTCTCCGTGCTGCACGGTCCGGGGGACGCACGGGGTTTCCAGTCCGGCTGGTTCACGGAGAACCTGCTCACCCAGGCCATGGTCATGGTCACCTTGCACACCGGAAGCAGCGCCCTACGGGCGGGCGCCCGGGTCACGCACCTAGCGGCTGCCGCCCTGGGGGCCGTAGGACTGCTGCTGCCGCTCTCCCCGCTGGGCCCGTTGCTCGGCATGGCCCGGCTTCCCCTCCCGTACTATCTCCTGCTCAGCCTGGTGCTCACGCTCTACTGCCTCGTTCTCAACCTGGCCTGGCGGCGGTACACCCGCACCACCGCCGTTCCGCCCACGGGCAGCCTGCCGAAAGAGGCGGCCGCCAGGCGCGTGCGTCAGCCGTAGGAGAGGTCCGAACAGATATCGTCCCCGGCGGTCCGCGGCTTCTTCTCGTCGCCCGACCCGGAATCGGCCACACGCTCGGCGTGGTCTCTGCCCAGGACCACTTCGACGCCGCCGGAGGCGGACTGGGTGAGCCGGGCGCCCGGGAAGTACGCAGCCAGCACCTTCGCGTCCGCCTTCCGGTCGGCGTCGTAGACGATGCGCGTGGTCTCGACGTCCTGGGAGTGCGCGGTCTCGGTGCCGGTGACCGTGAAGTCATGCC
Organism: Streptomyces sulphureus DSM 40104; assembly: GCF_000381025.1. Classification (GTDB taxonomy): domain Bacteria; phylum Actinomycetota; class Actinomycetes; order Streptomycetales; family Streptomycetaceae; genus Streptomyces; species Streptomyces sulphureus. The sequence continues at coordinate 197,437 of NZ_KB905823.1, read as the reverse complement.
TCTCCAGCGCCTCGGTGGCGCGCGCGCCCAGCCCGGAGACGGTGGTGCCGTTGCGGACGGAGATCTCGATTCCGCTGCCCGACTCCCTCTTCTTGCCGTCCTCCCTCTTTCCGCCGCCCGACTCCCCGGACTCGGCGTCCCCATCCAGCGGACGGTCCGCCTTGAGCGCCGCCCACAGCCGGTCGGCCTCGGACTCGACGACCGCGACCCGGGCCCCCCGGTACCGCCACGGCAGGGTGACGAAGGCAGTGTTGTCCAGGTCGATGTCTTTCAATTGAGAGGCGAAGGCGGACATCTTGCGCACCGAGCCCAGTCCCTCGTCCACAGTGAGGGATTCGGTGGCCACCTTGGCCAGCGGCAGCAACGTCTGCGGATCGACGCCCTGGCTTTTGATCTTCTTCACCAAGCTGCCGACGAAGGCCTGCTGGCGCTGGATGCGGCCGATGTCCGAGCCGTCCCCGATGCCGTGCCTCAGCCGCACGTAGTCCAGCGCCTGCTGCCCGGAGACGGTGTGCTTCCCTTTGGCGAAAAGCAGGTTTCCGCGCTGACTCCGGCCGGGGTCGAGGTCCTTTTGGTACACGTCGTTCGGCACGCACACCTGCACCCCACCAACGGCCTCGGTCAGCGCCGAGAACCCCGCGAAGTCGACGACGACGGTATGGTCCACGCGCAGCCCGGACAGCTCCTCGACGGTGTTCTGCGTACAGGCCGGGTTGCCCTCGGGCGCCTGTCCGACGGCGAACGCCTCGTTGAACATCGCCTGCTTCCGCGGCCTGGTCCAACTGCCGTCGGGCTTCTTGCAGGACGGGATCTTCACCAGCGCGTCGCGCGGCACCGACACGGCCACAGCGTGCTTCTTGTCGTTGTAGACGTGCAACAGCAGGGCTGTGTCCGAGCGGCCCACGTCCCCTTCGCCGCCGCCGAGTTCGCTGTTCTCCCCGCCCCGCGAGTCGGAACCGATGATCAGCACGTTCTGGCCGCCCGCGCTCTCCTCCGGCCGGTGCTCGCTGAGCCCGTCGCTGCCGAAGGTACTGATGCTTCCGCTCAGCCGCAGGTACGCGCAGCCGGCGGCGGTGGCCAGCAGAAGGGTGCCCGATATCGACGCCGCGACTATCCGGCTCGGCCTGCGGCGGCGTCGCCGGGCGTGGGCACGTCCGGCGACGCCGCGCCGGGACGCCTTGTGGCTGCCTGCCATGCACGTTCCTCCACCTGCTGCGTACGTAGTCGGAGAGGTCGCCATCCCCATACTTGTATAGTTGCGCAATATAGCAACTGTTGGCATCGGAGGAGACGCGACATGTTTCTGCGCAACGGCCTCGAACCCTGGCACCTACTGATCATGGCCGTCGTCGTGATCCTGCTCATGGGTTCCAAAAAGCTCCCCGACACCGCGCGCGCTCTCGGCAAGTCCCTGCGCATCTTCAGAAGCGAGACCCGCGCGATGCAGCAGGAAAGCGGTGAGCCGGGCAGCTACGGACCGCCAAGCGCCACCGGACCCGCCGCTGCTCCGACGGGGCAGCCCGACGCGGACGCCGCCTCGGCCCCGCCCGCCCACGCCGGCGAATCCTGAGGTGCCGGCGCCTACGCGACGGCCGCTCCGGCCCGCCCGTCGCGCCGCCGACCGCCTCCGCGGCGTATGGGACCGGCCGCTGACGGCCTACGCCCTGCTCCTTGGCAGCAGCCTGCATCTCCTCGTGCTCGGCCTGGTGATGGTGTACTCCGCCTCCCAGATCCAGGCCCTGAGGTACGGGCACGACGCGGCGTTCTACTTCCGCAAGCAGCTGCTGGCAGCCGTGGCCGGCGGCGTACTGCTGCTCCTGGCCGCCCGGATGCCGCTGCGGGCGCACCGCATGACCGCGTACGCGGTGCTGATCGTCACCGTCGTTCTGCTCTGCCTGGTCCAGGTGCCGGGACTCGGGGAAACCGTCAACGGCAGCACCAACTGGATCGCCCTGGGCGGCTCCTTCCAGCTCCAACCCAGCGAGTTCGCCAAGCTCGCGCTGGTCCTGTGGGGAGCGGATCTGCTGGCCCGCAAGCACGATCTCGGACTGCTCACCGAGTGGAAGCACGTACTGGTGCCGCTGCTGCCGTGCGCCCTGGTGCTACTCGGCCTCGTGCTGATCGGCGGCGACATGGGTACCTCCGTCATCCTCTGCTGCGCCCTGCTCGGGATGCTGTGGACGATCGGGGTCCCCACCCGCTTCTTCGGCCTCACCCTGGGCGCCGTCGCCGCCCTCTGTGTCCTCCTCATCATCACCAGCGGCCACCGCATGTCCCGCTTCGCCTGCGTCGGCGCCGTCGACCCGGGCCCGCACGACGAGTGCTGGCAGGCCGTACACGGCCTCTACGCCCTCGCCGCAGGCGGCGTGTTCGGCAGCGGCCTCAACACGAGCACGCAGAAGTGGGGAGAACTTCCGGAACCGCACACCGACTTCATCCTCGCCATCACCGGCGAAGAGCTGGGCCTCTTCGGCACCCTCACCGTGCTCGCCCTCTTCGCCCTGCTCCTCGCCGCGGGGCTGCGCACGGCCAGCCGCGCCGAGGAGCTCTTCGTTCGACTCGCCGCCAGCGGAATCACTCTGTGGATCGCCGTCCAGGCCGTCATCAACGTCGGCGGCGCGCTCGGCATGCTGCCCATCTCGGGCGTCCCGCTTCCGCTGTTCTCCTACGGAGGCTCGGCTCTGCTCTCGCTGATGTACGCAGTCGGCGTCCTCGTCGCGCTCTCTCGCACAGACCCTTCCACTGCCGCGGCCCTCACCGACTGGCGCCGGTCGCGAACAGCCGGAATCAAACGCGTACAAACGGGCGTTGGAACTCAGGCCGAAACCGGGCGCCGGACGTGAACACACTGCAGCAGCCCCACAGCCACCCAGCCAGCGAACATCGACGAGCCGCCGTAACTGACGAAGACCAGCGGCAGACCAGTCACCGGCATGATCCCGAGATTCATGCCGATGCTCTCGAACGTCTGGAAGGCAAGCCAGGCCACCACCCCGCTCGCGACCAGAGCCCCGAGCAGGTCGCTGCTCCGCCGAGCGATCCGCAACGCGCGCCACAGCAACACCCCGAACAGCACGATGATGCCTCCCGCCCCGAGGAAACCCAGCTCCTCCCCTGCCACCGAGAAGACGAAGTCGGTGTGCTGCTCCGGCACGAACTGGCCTGCCGTCTGCGGCCCGTTGAACAGCCCCGTACCCGTCAGGCCCCCCGATCCGATGGCCGTCCTGGCCTGGCTGGTGTTGTATCCGACCCCAGCCGGGTCGAGCGCCGGATCGACGAACGCGGCGAACCGATCCACCTGGTAGGAGTCCAGCAGCTCCAACTGCCACACCAGGAGGGCCCCCACCGCAACGGCGCCCAGCAGCCCGAGCACCCAACCCCAGTGCGCCCCCGCCGCGAACAGCACGCACAGCAGAATCGCGCCCAACCCCATCGACTGCCCCAGGTCAGGCGTCAGCAGGATGAAGACCGACGGCACGACCACCACGGCCAGCGCCAGCAGAACACGCCGTGAACCGAACCCGTCGACCTCGCCGCTCCGGCAGCCGAGCACGACGGCCAGCATCAGCACCGTGCTCACCTTCACGAACTCGGCGGGCTGCAGGGCGAATCCGCCCAGATCCAGCCACCGCTGAGCGCCATTGGCGGTGGAGCCGAGCGGTGTGAACACCAGCACGACCAGGATCACACCAGCCGCATACAACCAAGGCGCGGCCCAGACCAGCCGGGTGAGACCGCACCACACGACACCGCCCATGAGCAGCACCCCGAGCCCGGCGTTGAACAGATGCCACAGCGCGAAGTGCTCCGTGTCGCCGCCCTGTACGGCCCCGCTCCCGCGCGTCGCGGAGTCGATCAGCACGGCACCGAGGAGAGAGAGCACGGCGGCGGTCCCAACCAGCACCCAGTCCATCCGCCGCGGCAGCGCCCCCGGGGCGGTGATTCTCCATCGCACCGACCCGGCCAGGGCGTTCCGCGGCCGGGTCCCTCCGGCCCTGCGCAGCAGACCTTTCGCCACCCAGCACTCCCCACGAACGGACGCCAGTACCGGGCCACACTATTCAGCACATACGCAACCAAGCAAACGTCACAGGCCGTATGACGTGCAGGTTCCAAGCCCCAAAACTTCCCCTTGCCGCGCAAGGCGCGATCGCCCTGCCCCGCGAGGCCACGACGACGAGTTGGGCTGGTCGCTCGCCTGCCACCGGCTCATCCCGCCACCAGGGGAAGGGTCAGAATGGGCACGGAGCCGTTGGCGGGGTTAGCCGCCCCCGGTGACATCCGGCCATGTCGGTGCCACAGACCCCAGTGGCCTCCCCCTTCGACAAACCGTCGTCAGCGCGTATCCCGGCAAGCGGTAATTCCTCGGTGCTCAGCTCGCCCGGCACAGCGGCCCGCTCGTCCTGCTCACACGGCATCACTCCTGGCGATGGGACCGTGGCGGAAGATGTGGTCGCACCGGGTAGCGCCGAGTCGTATACAAAACACGACTGGACGCCTCGGCCCTCGCGAGGCCGGAGGTAGACGCGCAGCTGCAGGAACGCGTCAAATGCTTGCGCAACGAGCAAATAGGCTTCTTCACGCGCATCGCGCCTGCAGTGGCACCAAGCGCGTCGCCGAAACCCCAACTCGGTTTTTCTCGGGCAAGCTCCTGGGGAGACCTCTACGCGAAGGTGCGCGGCGGGCTGGTGTCGACCTCTCGCCGGCCCGCGCGACCAGCCGATCCGGCGCGGCAGGAAGCAACCAACGCTACCCCTCGGAATGTGCCACCGCCGTTGTCCTGTGCTCTCTTCTTGTATACGGTTTTTGCGTCTCGGTGGTCGCAGTGGACCACCACGAGTGAGGTGAGCCGGATGAGCGCTGAGGAAGCCGTCTCCGTACGGCGACACGGGGTCGGGGCAATGGCGCCTCGCCGAGAGGACTCCCGGCACATGGCGGGCCGGGGGTACTTCGTCGCCGACATTCAGCTACCCGGGCTGCGCGAGGTCGCCTTCGTACGCAGTCAGGTTGCGCACGGCAGGATTCGCGGGATTTCGGTGCCGCAGACGGACCGTGAGGCAGTGTGGACCGCGGCGCGGCTCGGTCCGTTCGCCGAGCCCTTGACGGCGACCTCGACCCTGGAGGGGTTCCGTGCCGCGGCGCTGCCCAATCTGGCCGAGGACAAGGTCCGGTACGTCGGTGAGCCGGTCGCCCTCGCCATCGCCGGCACCCGGGCAGAGGCGGAGGACGTCGCCGCGCGAGTGGGCGTGGACCTCGAACCGCTCCCGGCCGTGGTCGACTTCGCCGCGGCTTTGGCCCCGGACGCCCCGAAAGTGCACGACGACTGGCCGGACAACATCTTCGCCACCACCGCTGGCGAAGTGGGCGAGGTGGATGCGGCTGCCCGCGAGGCCGACGTCACCGTCACCCGCGAGTACACGCTGCACCGGCAGGCCGTCGTGCCGCTGGAGACACGGGGTGTGATCGCCCACTACAACCGATCGACCGGCGAGCTCGTGGTGTGGTCGTCCACGCAGACCCCGCACATGATCCGCGACATGATCGCCCTCCAACTCGGCATGGAGGCCCGAAGTGTGCGCGTGATCGCCACAGACATGGGAGGCGGGTTCGGCGCCAAGTGCTCGGTCTATCCGGAGGAGATCACGCTCGCCGCGATCGCCACCCAGGTCGACCACCCGGTGCGCTGGGTGGAGGATCGCTCGGAGGCCCAGGTCGCCTCCACCCAGGCGCGGGACCATCGGCACCGGATCACCGCGTACGCGGCGGCCGACGGCACGCTGCTGGGGGTGGAGGCGGACATCCTCGTCAACAGCGGCGCCTACTCGGTGCATCCGTGGACGGCCACGATGGACGCGACGATGGCTTCGGCGATGATCCCCGGACCGTACCGGTTGCACAACTACCGCTTCCGCACCCGCAGCCTGGCCAGCAACAAGACCCCTTCGGGCCCGTACCGGGGCGTTGCCCGGCCTGCAGCAGCCTTCAGCATCGAGCGCACGATCGACGAACTCGCCCACGAACTGGGCATGGAGCCATACGAGGTGCGCATCAAGAACATGGTGCGCAGCGAGGAGATGCCGTACGTTTCCGCCGCCAACAAGGTCTATGACAGCGGCGATTACCCCGAGGCCGTACGCCGCGCCACCGCCCTCATCGAGCACGACGCGTGGCGCAAGCGCCAGAGAGCCCTGCCCGCTTCGGCACGTCGGCGCATCGGCATCGGCTACGGCTCCTTCACCGAACAGACCGCCCATGGTTGCCTCGAATGGGCCGCGCGCGGGCTGGCGGTCACCATCGGTACGGAGGGTGCGCGGCTGGCCATGGACGCCACCGGGAGTTTCACCCTGAGCGTCGGTATCAAGACACACGGACAGGGGTCGGAGACCACGCTGGCGCAGGTCGTCAGCGAGGTCTTCGATGTCGACCTGGACCACGTCACCGTGTCGCACGGCGACACCGCCATGACCCCGCGGGGCGACGGTACCTTCGCCTCCCGCACCATGGTGATGGCGGGCGGAGCCACCCACGGTGCCGCCCTGGCGCTGGCGGAGAAGGTCAAGCGTATCGGTGCCGTGCTGCTGGACGAGCCGGTCGACAACACGGTCCTGCGCGACCACGCCGTGGTGGGCAAGAAGGACTCGGTCACTTACGCGCGGCTGGCGAAGGAGTTCCTCTTCACCCCCGACCACGTGCCGGGCGTCGAGGCCGGGCTCGAGGTCACCCACTACTACCGTCCGGAGGTACAGACCGGAGCGTTCACCTACGCCACCCAGGTGGCTGTGGTGGAAGTGGACCTGGACACCGGGGCGGTGAAGCTCCTCGACTACGCCGCCGTCGAGGACTGCGGCACGGTGGTGAACCCGCGCATCGTCGACGGTCAGATCATCGGCGGCATCGCGCAGGGCATCGGCAACGCCCTCCTGGAAGAGATCGTGCACGACGCCGACGGGCAGCCGAAGTCGACGAGCTTCCTGGACTACCTGCTGCCGGGGGCCACGGAAGTCCCGCACATCAAGATCGAGCACATGGCGACGCCGTCGCCGCACACCGCATTCGGCGTCAAGGGCGCCGGCGAGGGCGGAGCCATTCCGCCGCCCGCGGCCATCGCCAACGCCGTCCGGGACGCCCTGCGCGAGTACGGCACGCAAGTCAACGAGACCCCCATGACTCCGGAGCGGGTATGGACGGCGCTCCAGCTCAGCGCGACGACTGCCGAGGCCTCGAACCAGGCGACGCGGGAGGCGACCCGATGAAAGCACCCGACTTCCAGTACCACCGCCCCACCACCGTCGACGAAGCGATCAAACTGCTCACCGACGCCGGAGACGACGGCAAGGTCATCGCCGGTGGACAGAGCCTGGTCCCCCTCATGAACATGCGGCTGGCCGAGCCGGAGACGCTGATCGACCTCACCGGCGTCGAAGAGCTGCGCAGCAGCCGGAAGACACCCACCGGCGCACGCTACGGGGCAACCACCACCCACATGATGTTCGAGCACGAACTAGTGCCGGACGTCACCCGGGGTCTGCTGCCGCACGCCGCCGCCGGCATCGGCTACCCGGCGATCCGCAACCGCGGCACGGTCGGCGGGAGCCTCGCGCACAGCGACTCCGCCGCCGAGTGGCCCACGGTCATGTCCGCTTTGGACGCTGCCGTGCACGCCCGGTCCGCACGCGGGACGCGCACCATCCCCGTACGGGAACTTCTGCTCGGCTTCTTCACCACCGTCCTTGAAGCGGACGAGCTGATAACCGAGGTGGAAGTGCCGAGCCTCACGCCGACGGCACGCTGGGGGATGCACAAGATGTGTCGTAAGCCCGGCGAGTTCGCCGACTCGATGGCCGTCGCCCGCGGCGAGGGGAATGCACACGGTTCCTGGCAGGAGGTGGAGCTGTGGCTCGGCGCGGCGACCGATCGCCCACTCCGTTTGAGCGGTACCGAAGCGGCCGTACACGGCAAGTCGTCCGCTGATCTCGCGCCCGTGCGACTCGTCGAGCCTCTCGCAGCCGATATCGGTCAGGACCTCTCGGCCATCGATTCCACCGGGCGGCACGCACTGCAGCTGCACGCGGTCACGGTGCATCGGGCGCTGCGGGCTGCAGAGAGGGATGACACCGCATGAACGAGATCACGGTCCGGATGAAGGTCAACGGCCGAGCGCATACGGCGCGAACGGCCGGCCGCACCACCCTCGCCGACCTGCTTCGCGACCAACTCGGCCTCACGGGCCTGCACTTGGGCTGTGAGCAGGGCGTGTGCGGGGCCTGCACCGTCATGGTCGACGGACTGCCGATGCGGGCCTGCCTCACTCTGGCCGGGGCCTGCGAGGGCAGCGACGTGGTGACGATCGAGGGCCTCGAAGGACCGGACGCGGACCGGTTGCGAGACGCCTTCTCCCGGCACGGCGCCCTCCAGTGCGGCTTCTGCACGCCCGGGATGCTGCTCTCCGGCCACCACCTGGTGTGCGCACGGCAGCCTCTCGACCGGGAAGAGGTCAGCGTCGCCATGTCCGGCAACATCTGCCGCTGCACCGGCTACAACGGCATCGTCAGCGCTGTCGGGGAGGCACTGGAACGCGGCATCGCCGCCGAAGAGGCAGCGACAGCCACATGGAACGACGAGGAGTGAAGCATGGAGTTCAACAACGAGTTCGTAGTATCGGCCGCCCCGGAAGAGGCATGGGGCCTGCTGACCGACGTTCCCAGGATCGCCCCCTGCATGCCCGGCGCGAGCGTCACCGAGAAGGACGACGGGTCCTACGAGGGGACGGTGGCGGTCAAGGTCGGGCCCATCAAAGTCAGTTACGGCGGCACGGCGACCTTCCGCGAGCGGGACGCGGACAAGCACCGCATGGTGCTCGACGCAGGCGGCAACGAGAGCAGTGGGAAGGGTTCCGCTGAAGCCGCTGTCACCGTCGACCTGGTACCCGAAGGCAGCAACAGGACCCGCGTCGTGGTGAACACCCAGTTGCAGATCACCGGCAAGGTCGCACAGTTCGGGCGCAGCGCCATGGCGGACGTCGGAGCCCGGATCATCGGTCAGTTCGCCGACAACCTCGAAGCGCTGCTGACTGAAGGACAGCCGACCAACGCCTCCGGCCCGCAGGTCCCCCCTTCTACCGCCGGCCTGGCCGACACCGGGTCCGGCGGCTCGGAGCTGAACGCGCTCGCCTTCACATGGCCCTGCGCCCGTCGCTACGCACCGGTGGCCGCAGCCTTCGTGGGCGGTGCACTGTCGGCATGGCTCGTCACCCGTCTGCGCGGGCGTCACGCTCCTGCTGCTCCAGCACTGCCTGCTGCGCAGCCCTGATATGAATTTTCATAATCATCTCCGCCGATGTTGCGTCCCTTCGTTGCAGCGCCTCGATCAGTTGCCTGTGATGCTCGGCGCTGCGCGCAAGGTCGCGTTCGGTGTAGCGGAGGAACGTACGGCGCACCAGTGCCAGACCGAGCACACCGGTGAGCAAGTGGATGAGAGCGTTGTTGCCGGTGGCCTCCAGCAACGTCGCATGGAACTCGTTGTTCAAAGTGGCCGCCCGCTGTCTGGCCGCGGCGCCCCCTTCCGCGATCGCCCGGTCGTAGTCGACGAGGTTGGCTTCGAGTTTGCTCAGGATGTCTTCGGTGATGTTCTGCGTGGCGACCGCTGCCACGTAGCCCTCGATGACCGCGCGCAGCCCGTAGATCTCAGCGACCTGCTCGGGGCTCCACTCCACGACTTGAGCGCCTCGGTAGCGCTCGATCCGCACGAGCCCCTCGGAGTTGAGTTTGCGCAGCGCCTCCCGCACCGGCGTGCGACTGATCCCCATCGAGGCGGCCAGGGACTCTTCCCGCAACCAGATGCCGGGGCGCAGCTCACCCGAGGCCATGCGCTCGGCGATCTCGGCGTAGGCGCGCTGAGCAGCGGACGACTGTTCTTCTCGGCCATCTGTCACGGACAACCTCCACGTCATTCCCGAATCAGGATCAGGGGGCCTGCGGGCAGGACTGCGCCACCCGTTCGGTGAGATGGTCCGAAGACCCGGCACGGTTCGCCTCAAGGTGCCGAGGCAGTACGTTCGCCGTACCGCCCGAGTCGCACTCCTGAAGGCACCGCGCCGAGTCGGCATGCTCTCGCGCTGCCGCGGCCTGCCGCCCGTGCTTGGAGAGGCTGTTCGTCACACACCGCTCGCAGGTGTTCCACAACATGCACAGGTGGCGCTGCAGCCCCTCTCCGCCCGCGGCCCTGAAGAGCGTGAGGTGGGACTCACGATGGGCATGCAGCATCGCCTCCGACACCCGCGGCACCCGTTTCTCGGCCAACTCCTGCATGTCTTCCGGCCACTGCTGCATCGAGGCGCTGATCGTCCCGTCGTCGGACTCGGCCGCGTGCCGCGCCGCGATCGGCTCGATGGCCCGCAGGATGTCGAACGAGTCCCGAAGGAGGCGGGGGCTCATCAGACGTACGACGGTGCCATGGCGCAGCAGGCTGTCCACCAAGGACTCCACCTCGAGCTGCCGGACAGCTTCGGGGAACGGTAACGCGGCTCACGCCGAGTCCGTCGGTCGGCTCGTACACGGGTAGCTCGGCTCTTGGCCCCGGCGTCCGTACCACACTGCGGTTGCGGATTCGGGCGGTGACGACTGGTGCCCGGTGTCCTGAATCCTTCCGGGCCGTCCCCGCTGACCGCTTGCCTCGCCACAGCGCTCCCCTTATCTTCCTCCGCCCGACAGGCCGGGTCGGGAAGACGGATGACGCTGTCGGCGAGTAACGACCATGCGAAGCATACAGTTTTCCGTTTTCCGCGTGCCGGCGCGCTCAGCAGTCATGGCAGCTACCCGAGATGGGCTCTCCGTCGCGGGGCGGCGCCCGGCGGAGGATCGGCATGCGGCTCTGGCACAGCCGCCGGCCGGTTCCGCCTCACTGCGCGGTGATGATCTCGTCGGCCACGGCGACCGCGGTCTCCTGCGGGCTCCGTGCCCCGAGGCCGAGTCCGATCGGCGAGGACCGCCGCCCCAGTGCAGCCTGTCGAAGACTCACCTCTCCCAGACGCTGCAACCGGTCCTGGTCGGTGCACCATCTGCTCACGGCACCCACCTACCCGGCTGCCGTACGCAACGCGATCTGTCGAACAGCCCTCGCTCTACACGCGCCCGCCCCGCTGCCGACGCCCGACGACGATCGGCGCCATCGATTGCCGGACAACAGCTTCCGGCGCACCCTGCTGCTGCGCCGGGATGGCGCACGCTTCCACACGGGCAGCACCCCTGCAGGCGACCTTGGCCGGATGCACCACAAGATGAACTTCCTGCTCACCTCGGGGGCGACTGAGCGGGACGCGCGGACGGCCATGTTGGCCGCCGGCCGTTTCACGATCGGCAGTGTGCTGGAGGGGCAGGCGGACGCCGGCTCCGGTAACGACTCGGCCCCGCAGGCGGACATGCCTGCGATCGACCATGAGTCGGTATTCGCGGCTGGCCCGACCCTCATCCCGGACGGCTTGGTGCACCGCACCGCGATGTGGGGCCGCCCGCAGCGATCGCCGACATGGCCCGGCGACAGGAAGGGTCGACCCTCGCACGAAACGGACTACTGGCCGCACAAAAAAGATCCCTGGTGGCGAACCCGGTTCACAAGCGGGCGTGTCTCGACCGACCGGTAGAGCCTCGTTCCAGCCGAGGCCGGTATCGAGGCCCCGGTCGGCACTTCTCGCAGTCGGCTGCCTCACGCCGGCCGAGTGCGAGAAGCAACTGATCACGTATCGCACACTGCCGCTCGTCACATGGGACCCGACGCCCACTCGTGCCAAGCGATTTCGCTCTCGACACTGCCCGGGAAGCCGCGAGATGGTCTTACGAACCGGGGCGGTCATTCGGTGGTGGAGAGTTCATGACGAATTCCGTTGAGAAAGAGCTGTAGGCCGTAGACGAACCGTTCTTCCGGATCGGCGTCGAAGGCCGAGAGGGCGACGTCGTCCGAGAGTTCGGTGAAGGCGTCCATCTTCTTCGACCACAAGCCGCCTTCGACCAGGTCCGCGCGCGCCTGCTCCTCGATCGTGTGGCCGATCACATATTGGCTGACCGCCGCGACCGCCCACGCCGCCTGCCGAGGCGGGAGCCCGGCTTGGCGGAGCAGGGCAGCCGAAGTGTTGCCGAACAGGACGGTGTGGGCCTCGGCGGTGTAGGCGCCGGCCACCACACGGGCACCATCGCGGTGGCGCAGCAAAGCGTGCCGTAGCCGGCCGGCCAGGGCCACACCTTGCTCGCTCCAGTGCCCGGGCTCCAGCGTGACTTCGACCGACGCCATGATCCGCTCGGCCATGGCGTCCAGCAACGCCTGCTTGCTGGGGAAATGCCGATACAGGGCGCCGGCTCGCACTCCCAGCGCCTCACCGAGCTTACGCATGGTCAGGCCGTCCAGGCCCGTGTCGTCCAGCAGCGCCAGCGCGCCGTCGACCACGTTCGCCTTCCGCAGCAGCATCGTGCCCGCTTTCCGTCCTCGCGTGCGGCCGCGCGGGCGTCGATCCCGATCTGCGGCCGTTCCACCGGGAGTCGGTTGACTCCCGGCTACACCTAGCCTAGCGTGAACAACGTTCACCGTGAACGATGTTCACTAACTGGGCGAGTACACCTTCGCCGCGCCGCGACCCGGACGAGTCGGGCCGCGATCCATCACGCACTGAACGAAAGGGGCACATTGTGCGAGTCCTCATCACGGGCGGCGGGCCGACCGGCCTCACGCTCGCCATCGACCTGGCCCGACGTGGGGTGGAAGTACGCGTCGTCGACAAGGCCGACGGTTTTTTCCGCGGATCGCGAGCAGACACGATCCAGCCGCGCACACTGGAGGTCTTCGACGACCTAGGCGTGGTGGACGCCGTACTGGCCGCGGGTTCTCTTCCGCCGGCCTACCGTGTCCACCTCGATGGACACACGGTTGAGGAGCGCCGGATGGCCGAGCTGCGGGCCCCCCGGCCTGACCAGCCGTACCCCAACCCGTGGACGCTCGGTCAGGCCCAACTCGAAAAGATACTCCGTTCCCGCCTCGCCGATTTCGGCACGCGGGTGGAGTCCGCAATGGAGCTGACGGGGTTGGAACAGGACGAACATGCGGTGACCGCATATTTCGGCACAGGCGAAATCGAGCGCTTCGACTACCTGGTAGGGGCCGACGGCGGTTCCAGCACCGTGCGCAAGGCGATCGGAGCCGCTTTCCACGGCACCACAGACGAAACCTTCCGACTTGTGATCGGTGACGTGTACGCCCCGGATCTCGATCCGACCATCGGCCACTGGTTCGCCGCCGCCACCAGCCCCATGACCGGCGTGGTGATGACCCCGCTGCCAGGCACTGACATGTTTCAGCTCAACACTCCCATCGGCATGGACGACGACGCCTCCCTGACCACCATGCAGACCGTCCTGGACGGGTTCTCGGCCGGCGTGCACTTGAGCGGCTGCCACTGGTCCACCGTGTGGCGCCCGAATGTCAGGCTCGCCGAACGATTCCGCGTCGGGCGCGTCTTCCTCGCGGGCGACGCCGCGCACGTCCACCCGCCCACTGGCGGGCAAGGGATGAACACCAGCGTTCAAGACGCCTACAACCTCGGCTGGAAATTGGCGGCAGAGACCAAGCTGGACAGCTACGAAACCGAACGCAGGGCAGTGGCGGCCACCGCTCTGAAGACGAGCGACGATCTCCTGCGGTTGTACGCCGCCGGCCGGGCCGAGGCCCACAAGCGCGGCGAGGAGCATCTCGGCTTGCACATCAGCTACCGCCCGCAATCCGCTACCGGCGCCCTCGCCCCCGGCGACCGCGCTCCCGACGCGCTTGTCCGGGATTCCACGGGCAAGCAGATCCGGCTGTTCGATCTCTTCCGCGGCCCTCACGCGACCCGACTCGTCTTCGGCGCGTCCGCCCCGGACGCGGACCACAGCTACGCCGTCCTGCGCCCCGGCGACGACCCGACCGACTTCGGCCGGTATGTCATCGACATCGACGGCAACGCCTTCGCCGCCTACTCGGCGTACACCGCGTCAGCCGACGGCCACGTCCTCATCCGCCCTGACGGCCACCTGGCCTACTGAGGTCGACACCGTGGTGCTGACCGGATCGCCCCGCTGATGCCGGCCGATCCGGTCCACGAACGGCGAGGGCCGAACACCGCGGCACTTTCGAGACCACCACGTGCGGCGCGCGACGCTGTGAGTGGCACCTGGCCCAACTCGGCTGGATGCCATCCGCCAGGATTAGGGCCACGCGCCGCAAGGGCAGTTGTCGGCTGTCAACTCCACGGTGGACGGGCCCGCAGCACGACGGCCGAATGCAGGGGTGCAACAAATTGTGCTCTCCTCACGTCGGTGATATTCAGCGACTCGTGCAGCCACCGTTGGCATGCCTTTGACTCAGCCCGGGTCTAGTCTCGTCTGGAGAGCCTCCGCGTTCGTCACGGGTCCTCCGCCCGAGCGGCCTGTCTCCATGCTCCGAGCCAGAGGGGGTCGAGAGAAGATGAAGCCGTTTCTCACCAGTTTCGGCAAGATCACCGTGTTCTTTCTGGCCGGAGTGCTGGCACTGTGCCTTTCCGCGATCGAAGCCGGATCCCAGGGAGCTCAGAAACACAAGACCCACACTGCCGCCCCGGGTTGCCATCGCCCCCACCGCGGATATGCCCCTTCTGGTTCTGTGCTCCACCGCACTACGCCCCAAGAGGCCGGCATGACTTCCGGCCCCCTCAATGCCTTCGCGCACGACATGAAGAAGTGGACTGATCCGTCTTCGCGTAATGAGTTCCTCTTTCCGGGAGCCACGTGGCTGATCGCCTCCGAGGGCAACGTAGTTGCGCGTAGTTCAGCAGGCTACGCCGTCCGATACGGGAAGGACGGTCGAAATATTCCCGCGCGTCAGCGGCAACAGGCGCGACCAGACACAATCTACGACCTGGCCTCCCTGTCGAAGTTGTTCACCTCTCTCGTGGCGGTACAGCAACTCGAGAGCGGACGACTGCACCTCAACACACCAGTTTCCCGTTACCTGCCCGGCTTTTCCGTCAACAACAAAGAACGCATCACGGTCAAGGAGTTGTTGACCCACACATCCGGTCTGCCCCCGGACCCCCAACCATCTTTGAGTCAAGTACAGGGAGGAAAACAAGAGCAGACAGAGGCTATTCTCAGAAGCCGCCCGCTGTCACCGGCGGGTTCCCGGTATCTCTACTCCGACCTGAACATGCTGAGCTTGCAACTGGTCCTGGAAAAAATTACCGGCCGCACGCTCGATGCCCTTGTCCGCAGGGATATCACCGCACCGCTCGGCATGCGGGACACCGGATACAATCCGCCGGCACGCGAACGGAAGCGCATAGCGGCCACTTCCTACGAGGCAGGACGGGGGCTCATCCACGGTTCCGTCCACGACAACAACGCCTGGGCATTCGGAGGCGTAGCTGGACACGCGGGCGTCTTCTCGACAGTCGATGATCTCGCGGTCCTGAGTCAAACCATCTTGAACGGCGGTTCATACTGCGGTCAGCGCATCCTGTCCCCGCACGGCATAAATCTGTTGCAACGCAACTACAACCAAGAATTCCCCGGAAATGCACATGGCCTCGGATTCGAACTCGACCAGAAATGGTATATGGGCCCCTTGTCCTCCGTCCGTACACTGGGTCACACCGGATTTACCGGTACTTCTCTTGTGATCGACCGAACCTCGCGGTCGATCGTGATTCTGCTGACAAACCGTGTACACCCTGCCGACCAGACCCCGTCCACCAATCCCGCGCGGCGTAAAATCGCACAGACACTTGCACGGGCTGTCTCCGTGCTTCCATCCGGTCGCGCCCCTCGTGATTTGCCGTACCACACGGGCGGCTGCCTCGGGTGGGCGCGGCCCCCGGTTTTTCTTCCGGGCATGTGGTCGTGCGGTCCAGGAGACGTGCAGCTGAACCCGTCATCGCGTCGGACAAGTCCGCGGTCGTAGCTGGTGCAGGCGGCACCGGCGAAAGCAGGGAGGTCGTCGGCTTTGCTCAGCGGCGCTGAAGCGAACCGGCCTGTCCACCGGAGGCGGGCACCGCCCGGCCGACAACGACGTCTATCCGTGCTAACACTTCATCCGGCGAACCTCACAGAGGCGGCTTTCCTGCCACACCGATGCCTGTCGCCCAATCCGACAGGATCTCAACAAGCTTCCTGCTGATTCCTACTTAAGCCGGACTCCACATCGCCGCCATGTGCGTCTGGTCGGCGAGATGATCCGAAGGAAACCCCTAGGTGTGCCATCTCATGGGGTTGGTGCCACGAAGCGTCGAGCGTGAGCTGTTGTGGCCAGTCAGCACACCAGGGGGAGGAAGACGGTGTCGAGGATCTCCTCCAGGACGTGTTCGGGTACCGGGGCGAACGTCGAGAGGATCTCGTGGCGCAGCAGGACAAAGGGCAGGGTTTTGATGCGCTCGGTGAGGGATTCCGGCTGAATCTCGCCCCGCTCGACGGCGCGGTCGAAGAGCGTGTCGAGCGCTGTCGTGCGGCCCGTCGCGACGGGGTCGAACAGGCTGCTGGGGCTTCTTCCGGTTTCCCGGTAGTAGCTGGCCAGGTGCGCGTACATCACGGTGACCAGCTGCACGTGCTGGGTGGCAATGTGCCGCATGAGGGCGAGGAGGTCCTCCCGCAGGCTCCCGGTGTCGGGGATGGCGGGACGGGACTCCCGGAGGATGTGGACGATGGTGGCCCGGATGAGTCCGTCGCGATCGGACCAGCGGCGGTAGAGCACGGGCGGGCTGGTGCCCGCGCGCTTGACGACGGCGTCCATGGTGAACCTGGCGTAGCCGTTGTCGGTGAGCTCGTTCCAGGCCGCATCGAGGAGTGCCTTTTCCAGTTCCGCCCCGCGGCGCCGCTGAGCCATTGTTCGCCCTCACAAGTTAGATAGATTTGTCTTTCTTACGGTACCGGACTACCTTGAGCGGAGTAAGGAAGAGGTTTCTATCTTAGAGGTGTCGATCGTGAGCACATCCCGCGAGGCCGAGCCTGTCCCCGCAGACCCCGGCCGAGTAGATCCCGCCGTGCTGCGCATGGCGATCACTCTGATCGTTGGTGCTCTCGGTGTCGTCTTCGACACCACCATCATCAGCGTCGCCCTGAACGACCTGGCCAAAGACTTCGGCGCGACGCTGTCGACCATCCAGTGGGTCAGCACCGGCTACATGCTGGCCGTCTTCGTCACCATTCCGCTTGCTGGATGGGCCCAGGCACGGCTCGGCGGCCGGCGCCTGTGGGTCGTCGCTCTGGGCGGGTTCCTGGTCGGGTCGATCCTGAGTGCCCTGGCCTGGAACGCCACCAGCCTCATCGCGTTCCGGATCGTCCAGGGCCTCGCCGGCGGCATCATGATGCCGCTGATGTACACCCTGCTCATGCAGGCCACCAAGGGCCGGAACATCGGCAAGGTCATGGCCATCATCACCGTGCCCACGGCGCTCGGGCCGATCCTCGGCCCGGTTCTGGGCGGACTCGTCCTCTACCTGGCCGACTGGCGCTGGCTGTTCCTCATCAACATCCCCTTCTGCCTCGTCGGAATCTGGCTCGCCTGGCGCAACCTGCCCGACGACCGGCCCGCAGCCGACCGCCCCCGCGTCCGTCTGGACACCGTCGGCCTGATCCTGCTCTGCCCAGGTTCCGCGGCGTTGCTCTACGGCCTCTCCCAGGTCGACGGCAGCACGGGCTTCGCCAGTGCTCAGGTCCTCATCCCACTGCTCGCCGGGGTCGCTCTGGTCGGGGGCTTCGCCGTCTGGGCTCTCACCCGGGCGTCCGCCCCCTTGGTCGATGTGCGCATGTTTCGGCACCGCTCGGTGGCCTCGTCATCCACCCTGCTCTTCCTCGGCGGGATCTCCCTGTTCGGCTCGATGATGCTGCTGCCCCTGTACTTCCAGCAGGTCCGCGGCGCGACCCCCCTCGGCGCCGGACTGCTGCTCATCCCTCAAGGAGTCGGTGCCCTCGTCGCCCGAGGCCTGGCAGGCAAGTACATGGATCGAGTCGGCTCCCGCACGGTGGCCCTCGTCGCGTTCGTCTTCGTCGCCGCATCCACCGTGCCGTTCGCCTTCGTCACCGCCGACACCGACGAAAGCCTGCTCATGGCCGCGCTGTTCGTCCGCGGCATCGCCCTCGGCGCTGCCATGATCGCGCCCATGGGCGCCGCCTTCGTCGGACTGGAGCACGAGCAGATTCCGGACGCCAGCATGATCACCCGCGTCGCCCAGCAGATCGGCGGTGCGGTAGGCGTCGCCATCCTCCTTGTCATCCTCCAGCAGAACATCGGCGACGCTCACACCCCCAGCGCCCTGGCAGACGGCTACGACCACGCGTTTTGGTGGTCCGTGGCCCTCACCGCCGCCGCTGTTCCGCTCTGCCTGCTCCTGCCCAGCCTCCCCGAGCCGACGACCCCCACCGAAGACAGCAAGAACTGATGGGCTTTCAGGCTGCAACAATGATGGGCTGAAATGGCGGGACACCTTGACGCCGGAAGGGCATCGCCGACTGTGCGAGCGCGTGGACACCGGGTGTCCGAGCGCACACGTTGCGGCTGAACGGCATCTCCCGCCGCCGTCCGGCGAAGTGGTACTCCCGCCGGCGCGAGCACGGCGGGAACGGAGCGCTCGGCCACTCGTCCCGGCCGGCCACGAGCCCGGACCGCACCGGACGCGGAGGACATTGCGGACCTGGTCGAGGCTCTGCGGCAGACCACGCGCGGGCCCGCCCGGCTCGCCGCCGACGTGCAGCGGCTGCACGGCATCGCCCTCGCCCCGGCCACCGTGCACCGCGTCGTGGTACGGCGCGGGCTGAACCGAGCCGGCCTGGGTATAGCACCGCCCTATCGCACCCGGGCCCTCACTCGCCACCGGCCGATCCCGGCGCGAACCGTTCCGGCCTGAACGGAGCCAGGTCCGGGTGACGTCTGCCTGTCAGCAGCTCCTCGGCCACCAGCTCCGCGAGGCCCGGGGCGAGCGTCACCCCGCTGTGCGTCACCGCCACGTACGGGCCGCCCGCTTCCGCCGCCGGGCCCACGATCGGCAGTCCGTCCGGCGGCATGGGCCGCACGCACACCTTCCGCGCGACGACCTCCGCGTTCCGGAGGGAGGGGAGGAGAGAGCGGGCACGCTCCAGGAGGGTCGTCGCCCACTCGTCGAGTTCGCGCTCGGGAGTGTGGAGGTCGACGGCCACGTCCCCTGCCTCCAAGTGGACTTGGGTGCTGTCCGCGCCGTGCGCGCGCAGGTGGACGCGCGGCGTGTGCAGGACGCGCAGGGGTGCGTCGCGTACGGGTCCTGCCCGGACGACCAGCGCGGGCGCCGAGGAGCCGGGGGGCTGGGGGTCGACGATCGGGACGCCGGCCCCGGGGGCTCCCGCCAACCGCGACACCTCCGGTGTCCACCGTCCCGCGCAGCACACCACGGTGTCGGTCTCCAGCTTTCCGCCGTCCGCCGTCCGCACCACGCGCGGCCCGCCGGCCTCCCCCTCGACCGCTGTCACGTGACCGGCCGGGCCGCTGCGTACGTCGGCGCCCTGTGCCCGTGCCCGCTCTACAAGGGAAGCGATCATCAATTCCGTGAGTACGTAGCCCTCTTGGGGAAACCAGGCGGCGCGGGTGAGGTCCGAGGGCAGCTCCAGCGCCGGTTCCAGGTCGGCGATCCTGCGCCGGCCCACGAGCTCCGCCGGGTAGCCCCATGCGGTCATCCACGCGACCCGTTCCGCCAGGCGCCGCATGCCCTTCTCCTCCTCGGCCCACCGCAGGTTGCCGACCGGGCGGTACCAGGCGTCGCCGCCCGTGCGTTCCGCCAGCCGTCCCCAGGCGGCCATGCTGCGGGTCCCGAGGTCGTGATAAGCGCGCGGTGCCTTGCCGTTGGAGTTGAGCCAGGCCAGACTCCAGCGGCTGGTCCCGTGTCCCGGTCGCTCACCGTCCAACAGTGCGACTTCGACGGGCGTTCCGCGTTCTTCGGTCAGCCGGTGGGCGAGCGCGGTGCCCAGTACACCGGCTCCGATGACGGCGATGCGCCGGGCTGCCATGTGCGCCTCCTTCGAACGGGTCTTCCTGCACGGTCTCGACTCCCCGTGCCGGGAAGCGGGTCGGCGGTCGTCGCGCTGCCCGCTCGTCGTCTCAGGACACAGCGGGAGGAGGTCCCGTGGAGTCTCGTGCGATCAACCTGCCGCGCAGCACCAGCCGTTGCCCGTCCTGCGCGTCGGCGTCTCGGGCGGCGTCCGGCGCCGTGCCGCTCCCGGTGGTCGCTGCCTCCTCCGTGCCCGGGTCGCCTGCGCCGTCTCCGCGCCGCTCCGCGATCCTCTCCAGCAGACGTTCGGCCGCCGTGCTGCCCAGTTCGCGGTTCGGCTGGCGTACGACCGTCAATCGGGGCCGTACCAGCGTGGTCCACTCCTGGTCGTCGAAACCGACGAGCGAGACGTCATCGGGGCAGGCGCGTCCGCTGCGCTGGAGAGCGGCGACCGCGCCCGAGGCGAGCACGTTGTCGGTGCAGAAGAGCGCCGTGACGCCCGGGTCCCGCCGCAGCAGGCGCAGCACGGCGTGCGTCGCGGCGTCCCTGTCGTAGGGAGAGTGGACGATCAGCCCCGGGTCGGGGGTGAGACCGGCGCGGCGCAGCGCCGCGGCGTAGCCCACGAGCCGTGCGGCGCTGGGCCGCTCGGCGTCCCCCTCCGCCGGCGCGGCGTCGCGCAGTCTCGGGAAGTCCCGGGCCGCCTCGCTGAGCACGGCTATGCGACGGTGTCCGAGCCGCACGAGGTGCGCCACGGCCCGCTGTGCGCACAAGGTGTTGTTGATGATGACCTGGTCGACCTGGGGCAGCGCGGGCAGCGGCCTGTCCAGCAGGACGAGCGGCAGTCCTGCGTCGGCCAGCGCGCGGAGCCGCTCGGCGCTCTCGGGGGACTGCGGTGCGACGATCAACCCGTCGACGCGCTTCTCCCACATGACCTGGATCGCCCGCCGTTCGGCTTCCGGATCGGAGTCGGTGTTGGCCAGCAGCATCTCGTAGCCGGCCGCACGGACGACGTCGGTGATGGCCCGCACGGCGCTGGCGAAGAAGGGGTTGCCGACATCGGTGACGATGACGCCCACCGTCTCCGTCGAGCCGTGGATGAGGCTGCGGGCAAGGCCGTTGGGCCGGTAGGACAGCCGGCGGGCGGCGTCCTCGACCTTGGCGCGTGAGGCGGCGCTGGCCTGCCCGTAGCCGCCGAGCACCCGGCCCGCCGTGGCGGTGGAGACTCCTGCCTCACGGGCGACCTCGACGATGCTCGGGGGGCCCGAGCCTTTCTCCCTGTGCGGCACCTCGCCCCTCTCCGGCCCGGTCGGCCGTCTCGAGAACTTTTCCCAAGAACCTGTTGACGACAGTCTAAGGCGCTGAGAAGGTTCTCACCACTGCCACTGAGAACCTTCTCAGTAACCGACTTCCGGAAGGCGGCGTTCCTGATCGGCGCGCGCCCTGCGCCGGTCCGGCGTTCTCGGTGGCGGGCGCGCACCCGACCCGTTCCAAGGAGACCCTCCCGATGCCGTCGCCAGTCGCCGTCGACCCCATCCCGCTCGCCACCGACCTCGCCCCGACCCTGGAGCGCACCGTCGCCCAGGCGCCCGCGGCACGCGAGCTCGCTTCCCGCCTCGCCGACCGGCTGCGCACCGTCTACTTCGTCGGCTGCGGCGGCTCGTTCTACTCGACCTTCCCTGCCCAGGACCTGATGGAGAGCCACACGGCCTCACCCGTCTCGCACCGGATGACGGCGGCCGAGATGATCCACCGGCCGCTGGCCGGGCTCGACGGCTCGGCGCTCGTCGTCGCCTCCTCGCACTCCGGTGCCACGCCCGAGACTCTGGAAGCGGTCCAGCTCGCCAAGAAGGCGGGTGCCACCGTGGCGGGTATCGCGCGGGCCGGGGACTCGGCGATGGCCGACGAGGCCGATGTGCTCTTCGACTACCCGAGCGATGTCACGGTCACCGAGCCGAAGGCCATCCACTTCACGCAGATCGCTCTCGCCGTACTGGAGTCGGCCGGCGCGCTCCCGGACCCCGGGGCCGCCTGGGGCGCGATCGAGGCGATCCCCGAAGCGCTGGCATCCGCCAAGCGGGAGGTCGCCCCGCTCGGTGCCCGAGTGGGCGCCCAGTGGCGGGACGCCGAGCTGGTCTACGTGCTCGGGGCCGGACCCAACTCGGGAGCCGCCAACGCGCTCGCGGCCTGCTACCTCCAAGAGATGAACTGGCTGCACGCCTCCGCGGTCAGTGCGGGCGACTTCTTCCACGGCCCCTTCGAGATCATCGGCCAGCACCCGGTGCTCATCCTCAACGGCGAGGACTCCACGCGCCCCATCGGGGAACGCGCCGTCGCCTTCGCCGAGCGGTACTACGACACCCATGCGGTGCTCGACTCCACCGCCTTCACCCTGCCCGGCGTCCCCGAGGAGCAGCGGGGACTGATCAGCCCGCTCGCCATCGCGTCGGCCTCCCGGCGGCTGCTGGACTTCTGCGCCGCCGAGCGCGGCCACAACACCGCGCAGCGCAGGTACATGTACCGGGTCGCGTACTGATGGGGCGCGTGCGCCTGTTGGGGATCGGGGACAACGTCGTCGACCGGTACGCAGGGGTACCACCCGACGCCGGCGGCGGAACGATGTTTCCCGGCGGCAACGCCGTCAACGTCGCGGTGTACGCGCGCAGAGCCGGTGCCGACGCCGCGTACTGGGGCGTGACGGGGGACGACCCGGCAGGAGAGGTCGTTCGGGAAGGTCTGCGCTCCGAGGGCGTCGACACCTCCCGCATGCGCATCGCGCACGGACCCAACGCCTGGGCCGAGATCGGGCTGGAGAACGGCGACAGGTCCTTCAAGGGCTCGGACGACGGAGTCTCCGTCTTCTCCCTCACACCCGAGGACCTGCGGGCACTGGGTTCGTACGACCTCGCACACACCGCCTACAGCGGCTCGCTGGCAGCGCAGGTGCCGCAGATGGCCGCCCACACCTCGGTTTCGTTCGACTTCTCGCACCACTGGCGGGAGCCGTGGGCCCCACCCCTTCTCCCCCATCTCCATCTCGCGGTGTTCTCCGCGTCACAGCTCGGCGAGGAGGAGTCGGTCAAACTGCTCCACAGCGCGACGGACCGGGGCGCGCGGTGGGCTCTGGCCACGCGGGGAGCCGAGGGAGCAGTGCTCACCGACGGCACGGGGCTCTGGCGCCAGGGCGCGGTCCGCACCCGGACCGTGGACACCCTCGGCGCGGGGGACGCCTTCGTCGGCACCCTTCTCGGCACGCTCCTCGCGGACGGCGACCCGGAGTCCGGGCTCGCGGACGCGGCCGAGGCGGCGGCGTCCGCGTGCACCGCGTACGGCGGTTTCGGCCACGGAGCCCCCTTCCCCAACAGTCCCGTCCCCTCACAAGCCCAGGCAGGCAAACCATGACATTGCGCATCGGTGTCGACACCGGAGGCACCTTCACCGACATCGTCGCCTTCGACGAGGAGAACGGCACCATCCAGGTGCGGAAGGTCTCCAGCACACCCGACGACCCGGGCCGCGCCATCGTGGACGGAGTCCAGGAGCTCCTGCGCCAGATGGGCGGAGGCCGGGAGGGCGCCAAGCGCACCATGGCGGAGGTGGCGTACTTCGCGCACGGCACCACGGTCGGCACCAACGCGCTGCTCACCCAGCGGGGCGCCCGTACCGGTGTGATCACGACGCGGGGCTTCCGCGACCTGCTGGAGCTGGGCCGAGGCCGCCGCCCCCGGCTGTACGACCTCCAGGCGGACAAGCCCGTCCCCGTCGCGCCGCGGGACCTGCGCCTGGAAGTGACCGAACGGGTACGCCACGACGGACGGGTCGAGACGCCGCTAAACGAGCAGGACGTCCGCACCGCGGCGAAGGCCCTGCGCGAGCGGGACGTGCAGGCGGTCGCCGTCTGCCTGCTCTACAGCTTCCTCCACCCCGCGCACGAGGAGCGCGTCGGGGAGATCCTCACCGAGGAGCTGCCGGGTGCCCACATCTCACTCTCCAGCCGGGTGCTGCCGGAGTTCCGCGAGTACGAGCGGCTCTCGACGGTCGCCACCAACGCCTACGTGGGCCCTGTCGTCTCCGCGTACCTGGCCAGGCTCCGCGAACGGCTCGCGGCGTGCGGCCTGGGCGCCGTACCGCACGTGACCCAGTCCAACGGCGGCATCATCCCGTTCGAGGCCGCCGAGGAGTTCCCCGTCCGCATGGTGCTCTCCGGGCCCAGCACCGGCGTGGTCGGCGCCGCCGAGATCTGCTCGGCCGCCGGCCATCCCGACATCATCACCTTCGACATGGGCGGCACCTCCTCCGACGTCTCCCTCGTCCGGGACGGGACGCCGAAGGTGACCACCGGCATGGAGCTGGACGGCCGCCCCCTGCGCACACCCATGCTCGACATCCACACCGTGGGGGCCGGCGGCGGCTCGCTGGCCCGGGTGGACGCCGGCGGCCACCTCAAGGTGGGACCGGCCAGCGCGGGCGCCGATCCGGGCCCCGCCTGCTACGGCAAGGGGACCGAGGCGTCGGTGACCGACGCCAACGTCGTGCTCCACACGCTCAACCCGACTGAGCTGCTCGGCGGTCAGATGCCCGTGGACGAGGGCGCGGCCCGGGCCGCCGTCGGCCGCCTCGCCGAGCGCGCCGGGCTCGGCATCGAGGAGACGGCGCAGGGCATCCTGCGGGTCGTCTCCGCGAACATGGCGCGTGCCCTGCGCGTCATCTCCGTGCAGCGCGGCTACGACCCCCGCGACTACGCCCTGGTGCCCTTCGGCGGTGCCGGACCGCTGCACGCCTCGCGGCTCGCCCGCGAGTTGGGGATGCGCACGGTGGTGGTACCGCCCACGCCTGGGGCGCAGTCGGCGCTCGGGCTGCTGATGACCGACGTACGCGCGGACTTCTCCCGCACCCGTATCCAGCCCTTCGCCACCGCCTCGGCCGCCCGCCTCGGCGAGCTGTACGGGGAGTTGGGCATCGAGGCGGAGACCTGGTTCGAGGCCGAGGAGGTCGCGCCGGGCGACCGGAGTACGCAGCGCACCGCTGAACTGCGCTACGCGGGACAGAACTACGAGATCCCGGTGCCGGTCCCCGACGGTCCCCTCGACGGTGACGCGATCAGCACCGTGCTGGAGTCCTTCAGCACGGAGCACCACCGCCTGTACGGGTACGACTCCCCCGGCGAACCCGTCGAGGCCGTGACCCTCCGGGTACGCGCCGTGGGCCGGGTGCCCAAGGCGGAGCTTCCGCGCGCGGAGCCCGCCGGCGCCGACGCCTCGGCCTCCCTCACCGGTGTCCGGGACGTGCACCTGCCGGAGCTGGGCGGCTTCACGCCCGTGCCCGTCCACAACCGCGAGCTGATGCGACCCGGCAACCGACTCGAAGGGCCCGCCGTGGTCGAGCAGATGGACACCACGACCGTGCTGCTGCCCGGCGATCTGCTCACCGTCGACGCGCACTCCAACCTCGTCATACACGTCACCGACCCGGCGGCCGCACAGCGCTAGCCGTACCGAACAGGAAACTCGCCATGAACGCGCACGCGCACCGTACCGCTGAAGAGACCGTGGACCCCGTGCTGGTGGAGGTCATGGGCTCGGCCCTCGCCTCGATCGTCGAGGAGATGGGCGAGACCCTGGTCCGCGCCGCCTACTCCAGCAACATCAAGGAGCGAAGGGACTGTACGGCGGGCCTCTTCGACGCGGAGGGGCACATGCTCGCCCAGGCCGAGCTGGCCTCGCCCGTGCACCTCGGCTCCCTCATCGGCGTCGTCGCGGCCGTGCTGGAGCGCTTCCCGGCAGACGAGATCCGGCCGGGAGACACCTTCCTCAGCAACGACCCCTACTCCGGCGGGGGTTCGCACCTTCCGGACATGGTGCTCGTCACCCCGGTCTTCGCCGACGGGCAGCTCACCGCGTGGGCCGCCAACCTCGCCCATCACGCCGACTTCGGCGATCGTGGGCACGCGCACATCTTCCAGGAAGGCGTCCGCGTCCCGCCGGTGCGCTTCGCACGGGACGGCGCCATCGTGGAGGACGTCTTCCAGCTCGTCCTCACCAACTGCCAGGTGCCAGCCGAGCGGAAGGCGGACTTCCGGGCGCAGATGGCGGCCAACCGGCTCGCGGCGAGCCGCTACGGAGAGCTGGTGGAACGGTACGGCCGCGCCACCATGACCACTGCTTCGGCTGCGCTGCTCGACTACACCGAGCGCCGCACCCGCGCCGCCATCGTCGAGGTACCCGACGGCACATACACGTTCACGGACCGCTTCGACTGTCCGGAGCTGGGCGAGGAGGAGCTGGACCTGCGGCTGCAAGTGACCGTGGCCGGCGACCGACTGCACTTCGACTTCGCGGACAACCCGCCGCAGGTGCGCGCCTCGGTCAACATGGTGTGGACCGCGCTGTACGCCACGGTCTACTACGCGGTGAAGACCCTGGTAGACCCGGACATCCCCTCCAACGCGGGGCTGCACAGGCCGATCCGAATCGAGGCGCCCCTGGGCTCGATCGTCAACTGCGTCGAGCCGGCAGCCGTCAACGGGCGCACCGAGACCTGCCAGCGCGTGGTCGACCTCATCCACGGCGCCCTGGCCCCCGCCGTGCCCGACCGGGTCACCGCCGCCTCCAACGGCGCCAACACCGGGGTGCACTTCTCGGGCCTCGACAGCGGGACGGGCCGCTACTTCGTCTACCTGGAGACCATCGGCGGCGGCTCGGGAGCGCGCGCGACCAAGGACGGCCTGGACGGCGTGCAGGTCCACGTCACCAACACCTCCAATTTGCCCGTCGAAGCACTCGAGACCGAGTACCCGCTGGTCGTCGAGGCGTACGAGCTCGTGCCCGACTCCGGCGGCGCCGGCAGGACGCGCGGCGGCATGGGCATCAGGCGCACCGTCCGCGTGGAGGAACACGACGTGCGGTTCCAGTTGGACACCAGCCGTCAGCTCTCCCGCCCGTGGGGCCTCGAGGGCGGACTGCCCGGCACCTCGGCGAGGGTCGAACTCAGTGACGGGGCACAGCCGGTGACCGGCGGTGCCACGGTGCTCCAGCCCGGCGACCGCGTCAGCATCGTCACGGCCGGCGCCGGCGGCTACGGGGACCCTGCCGCACGCGGCCCCCGGGAGCTGGACCGGGACGTCCGCGAGGGCTCCGTCACCGACACCTCCGCCAGCACCACCACGTAGCAGCACGCCCGCTCCGGCGCCGGAGGCCAAGCCTCCCGCCGGGCACGTCGACTTGATCCCCTTCCGGGCGACCCGCCCCAGGACAGAGCAAGGAGGTGTCTCAATGCCGAGCACCCCCGCACCACCTGCCACTTCTTCCCCGGCCGACCCGAGCCCAGAGGACACACCCGCCGAGCAGGCTTCCGGCGCCCCCTGGCGCAAGGTGCTCTGGGCAGCGATGCTCGGCAACGCCGTGGAGTGGTACGACAACGCCCTCTACGGCATCCTCGCCGTCGTCATCTCGCGGACGTTCTTCCCCGGCGGTGACCCCACGGTCGCGCTGATCTCGACCTATCTGGGCCTGATCCTCTCCTACGCGATCCGCCCCGTCGGCGGCACGCTCATGGGACGGCTGGCCGACGTGAAGGGCCACAAGTACGTCCTCACCCTGACCATCGTCATGATGTCGGTCGGCACGGTCGCGATCGGCGTCCTGCCCGCCTACTCCGCGATCGGTATCGCGGCGCCCGTCCTGCTCGCGCTCTGCCGACTGGTGCAGGGGCTCGGCGCGAGCGCGGAGTACACCGTCGCTGCCAACTTCCTGCTGGAGCACGGCCCCCGCAATCGGCGCAACTACCTCTCGGGGTGGTCAGTCGGCTCCACCTCGCTGGGGCCCCTGATCGCCTCCGTCCTCGCGTACGTCCTGATCGTGACGCTGCCCTCCGACGCCTTCAACTCCTGGGGCTGGAGGCTGCTGTTCCTGCTGGCTGCTCCCCTCTCCCTGGTCACGCTCTACATCCGCCGGCACACCACGGAAGCCCCCGAGTACAAGCGGGTGCTGGAAGAGGCCAGGAACAGCGCGGTCGAGCAGACGCCGTTCCGTGAGGCCGTCCGCTACCACTGGCGGGACATGTTCTGCGCCATCGGCCTCGGCGCGGGACAGCGCGTCGGCTCCTTCATGATCCAGAGCTACTTCGTCACCGCGCTGGTCCAGAACGGCTTCGGGGAGGCGCAGGCACTGCTCGCGGCCATCCTCACGTACGTCGTCGGCGCCCCCGCCGCGGTCTGGGGCGGCTGGATCGCCGACAAGTACGGCGGCAAGCGGCTGCTGGTGTCCGGCTACAGCGTCTTCGTGCTGTTCACGGTGCCGACGTTCGTCGCCATCGAATCTGGCTCCTTCCTCCTCGCCTTTCTCGCCGTCGTCGTCTTCACCGTCATCAACAACGTCATCGGCGGCCCGCTGACCACCGCCTACGTGATGAGCTTCCCCGCACACGTGCGGGGAACGGCGGCGGCGCTCAACTACAACCTGGGCACCACGCTGCTGGGCGGCACCGCACCGCTGCTGGCCTCCTGGCTGGTTTCGGCCACCGGTACCGAGGTCTCCTTCGGTTGGTACATGGCCGCCGTCTGCCTGGTGTCCGCGCTGGTCGCCGCGTTCGCCCTACCGAAGGCCATCGACGCCGTACGCGAGCCGGCGGAACCGGACGCCGGGAGTGGATCGCCCGCTCCCCGGGACCCCGACCCCTCGCAAGCCGCTCCCCGGCCCGCCCCGTCCAAGGAGGACCTCCAGTCATGAACGCACCGTCCGCAGGCGACGACCCCGTCGCACCCGCCCGCTACGGCCCGAAACCACCGGTTGCCGGCGAGCGCGGCATGGTCGTCACCTCGCATCCGCTGGCCACCCGCGCTGCGCGCGACGTGCTCCGCGAAGGCGGCAACGCCGCCGACGCCGCGCTCGCGGCGGCCGCCACCCAACTCGTCGTCGAGCCGCACATGACGTCGCTGACGGGCGGACTCAGCGTGCTTCACCGGGACGCGCGAACCGGTACCGCGACCTACCTCAACGGCAACGTCAACGCCCCTCTCGCGCCGCTCCCCGACTTCACCGGAGCAGACCTGACGCGCGGACGCGGCGTTCCCGTACCCGGCTGGTGGCCGGCCTTCGACGAGGCCCGGCGCCGCTTCGGCAGCCGGAGCACCGACCGCCTCCTGGCGCCGGCGATCGCCGCCGCCACCGAGGGATTCGAGGTGAACCCCTTCCTGTACGGCACGGCCTACGGCGAGCAGGCGAACCTGGGCGCGTCCGAGCAGATGCGCGAGGTGTTCTTCGCGGAGGGCCACCTCGCAGTACCGGGCCAGACGATCAAGCAGCCGTGTGCGGCCCGTACGCTCCAGCGCCTGCGCGACGAGGGCATGGACTACTACCTCGGCGCGTTCGCCCGCGCGTTCGCCGAGATCGTCGGTGCCGACGGAGGGGTCATCACCGAGCGGGACTTCGAGCACTACCGGGTCCGCGTGCAGGAACCGGTAACCGGCACGTACCGGGGCGCCCGGATCGTGGCCTCCCCGCCGCCCGACGACGGCGGCGTCCAACTGATCGGCGCGCTGAACATTTTGGAGACCGTGGACCTGGCACGCCTGGGCCCGCCCAGCGCCTCGCCGGAGACGCTGCGCCTGCTCATCCAGGCGCACAACACCGCCTACTACGCGCCGCCGCTGCGGCGCGACCTGTCCGAGGACCGGGAGCGGCTGGAAGTGCTGCTCTCCAAGGACCACGCCCGGACGCGGATGGCGCTTCTGGAGACGGCCCCGCCACCCGGCGCGGCACCGCCCTCACCGGGCACCATCCACGTCTCCGTCGTGGACGCGT
Organism: Streptomyces sulphureus DSM 40104; assembly: GCF_000381025.1. Lineage (GTDB taxonomy): Bacteria > Actinomycetota > Actinomycetes > Streptomycetales > Streptomycetaceae > Streptomyces > Streptomyces sulphureus. The sequence continues at coordinate 167,638 of NZ_KB905823.1, read as the reverse complement.
CGGGCGATGTGGCCTCTCTGACCCACTCGCACATGGCCTCCGGGTTCGTCAACGGACTCTTCTGCGAGGGATTCCAACTCTCCGGCGGCGGCTCCTTCTTCCAGCGCGTCATGCCCGGCGCGGGTGAGCGGGCGTCCGTCTACCTGGCACCGAACCTCGTGCTGCGGGACGGAGAACCCCTCATCGTCTCCGGTTCGCCCTCGGTCTCCCTCGTGGCCAACATCCTCCAGAACCTGGTGAACCTCGTCGACTTCGGGATGACCATCGAGGAGTCCGTACGCGCACCCCGGTTCGGTGCCCGCCCGCACACGCCCGAACGAGGATGGCAGCCGGGGAACCTGCTGGAGGCGGGGTTCCCCCCGGACATACTGCGCGAGGTGCGGCGCTGGGCGGATCGGGAGCGTCTGTGGACCAAGGTCGTCAACCCCTGGAACGCCCTCACCGGCAACTTCGAGGGCATCACCCTCGACCCGGTCACGGGCACGGCCCACGCCTGCGCCGACCCGCGCCGGGTCGGCGCGGCGGAGGCTCCCTGATGCCGCCGCACGTCGGCCTCGCCGCGCGCTGATCGCCCTTGCGGTGCAGCCGGTCGGGTACCGGGAACGAGAGGCGTGCTCATCGACGTTCGGGACGCGGCGCGTTGGTTCCTCAGGCTGCGTTGCCTGCCCGGCGGTGCGCTGCCCATTGCGCAGACTCTCGCGGGGCGGGGTTGGAACGGCCGAGCTTGCCAGCTTTCAGCGGCACAGGTAGCTGCCCTCACGGATCTCCCAGTGCCCGAAACCCCGATGCGTCACAGTCGGGTAAGTCTGGACCACAAGACGAACATATGGTCGCCGAGCTCCGGCGAGACGGAAGGTCCTCGCTCACCGACCTGGCCGCAAGCCTCAATCGCCCAGTTTCCGCCGTCAGCCGGCGACTCGACCGGTTGACGGCCTCCGGCCTGCTCCATTTCGACGTAGAATCCCCTTCGAACTTCTTGGTTTCAGCGTCGAAGCCCTGTTGTGGGTTCAAGTGGAATCAGCATCGCTCCACAATACGGGGCACGCGGTCGCCGTTCACCCACAGGTCGCCTATCCCGCAGCAACCTCCAGCACGACGAATCCAGTACTCGCCGTCGGATGCCGCGACATCGAGGAGCTCTACGAGTACATAAGCCAAAGAATCAGCGAAGCCCCAGGCGTGCGGACAGTGCAGACGGCGGTCGTCATTCGCCACATCAAACGGGCAGGAGCCCTGCTCGGGACCTCGACGACTCCCCCCCTGACCATTGACGCAGCCAACTCGCTGCGTCCATCACTCAGCGACGGCCGTTCCCGCATGCGCTCGCTGCTCGCCGCGGCCGCCGTACCAAGCGCTCCACCATACGGCCAGAAGAATGCTGAGCAGCAAGAGGACGGAGGACGCGGGGACTGCCACATCGATCGGCAGCATGTATATCAACGGTAGTCGCAGTGCGGACTCGATCAGTAGAACCGTTGCCCAGACGAAGGTCATGGTGACGTAGATTCGCCGGAATTCCGGTTTCGATGCGTACAGCCGATCCCACCTTCGACGTTCCTCCTCTCCACGCGCACCGAACCGCTTGGCCGCGCCGAATGCGGCGGGGCTTCCGACGGCGATGCTCCCCAGAAGTACGACAGCGAGTACCGCGGTGATCACCGACTTGGTGGCCAATACCAATCTTTCGTCCCCCGTCACGAAAGAAAGCGCCAGACCGGCACCGAAGAGGAGGCACATGGCCGCGGAGAAACCGTCGAAGGACCGCCGCCAGACCATGACGTATCCGGTGCGCAACAACGCTGTGGTGGTGGCGGCCAGCAGTGCGACGTACCCGTCGAGGCCGGTCAACCTGCAGGCGAAGTAGGCGGCCAGGACCAGGCCGACATCCCACAGTGCCACCGTGACGACGGGCTGCAGTCGTGTGTCAGACATGGTTGCCACCAAACGCAAGCGTGTTGTCGAGCCGGTCGCAGACCAGGCTCATGGTCATGCGTGCGGCGCCTGTTCGGCCGCAACGCGCGCAGGGAGCGGGTCGGTCGACGGAGCTGACGACTCGTCGTGCCAACGGTCGTAGCCGCCGCTCACGATCCGGGGTAGCGGTGCCCCACCGCGCCGTGGTCGAACAGGAGCCGCTGCACCCCCCTTAATGCAAGAATTTTCGCTTCATCGAAGACTAGCCACCTGGGAGCTCCTAACGCAAGAGCTGTCGCGTTAGGGTGGCCGCATGATCGAGAGACAGCCCGTTCGCCGGCCAGGTGGGCGCTCGGCACGGGTTCGAACGGCGGTGCACACGGCGGTCACCGAACTACTCGCCGAGAAAGCCCTGGAGGAGGTGACGATTGCCGCCGTCGCCGAGCGCTCCGGCGTGCACCAGACCACCCTCTACCGTCGATGGGGCACGATGTCCGCGCTGGTCGACGACGTGGTGAACGAGGTGCTGTCCCGTGGATCTCCCGTGCCAGACACCGGCTCGCTTCGGGGCGACCTCACCGCGTTCGCGGTCAAGGCGGCCGCCGACCTGGCGACCCCGATGGGAGCGGTATACCTGCGCGCAGTCGCGGTCGGCATCGGAGCCCCGGAGGACGCCCAAGACGGCGCCCACTCCGGACTGCTGGCGAGAGAAGAGCAACTACAGGGCATGTTGGACAGGGCAACCGCCCGAGGCGAAACGGCGCCCACAGTGCTGGACCTGCTGGAAGTCGTGCTCGCCCCGATGTACTTCCGCCTATTGATGTTCAGGGTGCCGCCCGACGAGCAACAAGCCCGCACCTTGGTCGACAGGCTACTCAGGCTGGCCGAGCCCATGTGAGAACCATTGAAGCCGCGCACAGTGGCGATACTCCGAGGGTGGCCAGGAACTCCGGGTGCGCCGCCGAGGCGATCGCCGCCCTGGAGGTCGCCGACGAGGACCGCACCGGCTGCGAGAAGTGTGTTCCGCCACTGGATCGACGAGCGCGGCGACAACTGCAACGCCCGCGCCGAGCCATGCCTGCAAGAAGTTGTCGAGCAGCCGACGAGGGGCACCGGCTGCAAGTTGACCGGCGACCGTTGGGCGCCCTCCTACGACGAGATGCGCTCGAGGGTGAGAGGGCGGGGGGAGCGTTGACTTGTTAGTGAGTAGTGAAATATAGTCAGTAGTGTAATCGATGGCGTCCGGGATATCGGTTCATCCCTGTGCGTGACATCCCCCGTACGCATAGTTGTGGCTGGGTGCCCGGTCGTCATCAGCCCGTAGCGCCCCGTCGGAGGTCGTTCGCCGACGGGGCGCCGGGTGTTGGCGGGGCCCACCTCGCAACTGCCGGGATACGCATGAGAGCGTAGGAACGCGCTCAGGTGCACACGCCTACGACGCCGGCGCGATAGTGCCTCCGCTCATCTCAGTGGCTACGGGAAGGCAGGCTTCTCGGATCGAGGATCGTCCCCTGCGCGAGGAATTCGGGCCTCAGACCAGATACTGGCTCAGAGAGTTGGCGTAGCGCATGCGCTTTTCGACGTCGCACTCGGAGGCACCGGAGTCCCAGCTTCGGCGATGGGGGGACGTGGGCGACGCCTCGGCGAGATCGGCAGGCTTTCAGGACTGAGTGCGGTCCGGATCGGCTCGACTCACCCCTCGCCGACCGCGGTGAAGAACTCGGACACCTCATCGAAGAGGGACGCGAACAGTTCCTCCAGGGGCTGCTCACCGCTGTATCTCGCCCAGGCCAGCAGGACCTCCGCCACCATCGAACCCAGGACTCCCACGAGCACCCGCACCACGAGATCGTCGGAGTCGCGCCCCAGCCGCCGGGCAAGGAACTCCGCCAGGAATCCCGTCTCATCGCGCTGGTGCTGCGGCAGCCGTGCGCGGAGTGCAGGCACCTGGTCGATCAACCGCATGCGGGTGAGCAACTCCTCCTGGTCGGCGTCGAGAGTGCTCCTGCACAGTTCGACCACCCCATTGCGCACGGCCATCAGCACCGGCTCTTCGTCCGGGCGCGAAGTGATGGCCTCCCGCAGCAGCAGGTCGTATTCATCGGCGAAGACCACGTGCTCTTTCGAAGGAAAGTAACGAAAAAACGTGGTGTGGGCGATTTCCGCCGCTTCAGCGATCTGCTCGACCGTCGTCCGCTCATAACCGTTCTCGACGAACAGACGAAGGGCTTCACGCCTGATGGTCGTGCGCATCCGCATCTTCTTGCGCTCGCGCAAGCCGGGAGCTGGGGACTTCACAGCATTCCTCTCATATCGCACATGCGGGCCGGCCGCACCCCCACGGGTGCGGCCGGCCTTCGATTTCGCTGCGGCTTCAGGCCCTCAGATCCGCCGAAGAACCTTCGCTGCCTTCGTTCACCGGACGCTGCCCGGACTCCTCGCCGCCCCGCTTCGCGAGTAGCAGGATGATCACCGAAGCACCAAGGAGCGCGACGATACTACAGAGTAGTGAAAGCGATGCCATCCCATCTGTGAATGCCTTGTAGGCAGTAGCTCGCAAAGCTTCACCCGACTCACCCATCCGATCGGCGACCGCCGAGGCTGCCGCCACCGAGTCCTCCACCTGGGCTTGGACCTGCGACGGCGCGCTCCGGGCGGCCTCCTCGACGCCGTTGGAGTAGGACGACGCGAGCATGCTGCCCAGGACTGCGATCCCCAGAGCGCCGCCGACCTGTCGCAGGGCGGTCGTGAGCGCGGTGCCCCGACCCATCTCGCCGGGGGGCAGTACCGCCATCACCATCTCCACCGACGGCGGCAAGGAGATACCGAGCCCCACTCCGAGGACGGAAAACGCCCACACCGTATGGGCATATCCGCTCTCCGAGGAGATCCCAGCCATGACGGCCATGCCGACGCCGAGGATGACCAGTCCACCTCCCGTCACCCACCGCGCGCCGATCCGCTTCACCAGCGCATCGCTGACCCCAGCACCCACCATGTAGGCGCCCACGAGCGGCAGCAGCCGCACGCCGCTACCGAGTGCCGAGGACTCCAGTACGACCTGCAGGTACTGCGGGGCGACGAAGAGAATGCCGTAGAGCACGAAGGACAGCACCGTCAGGCTGAGAGTGGCGACCGCGAACCGCCTGTTCCAGAACAGGCCCAAGTCGATGAGGGGTCTGCCGCTGCGCCTCTCCCAGAGCACGAACACCGCCAGCACCAGCAGCCCGACGGCGATGGTCCCGAGGATGGTGACGTCGCTCCACCCCTTGTCCGGCCCTTCGATGATTCCGTACAGCAGGCTGCACAGCCCGGCGGTGGACAGCACCCCGCCCACCAGGTCGACACCCGGCTTGGCCGGGTCGCGCGACTCGGGGAGCAGGTATGCGGCGCACAGGAGACCGGCCGCGAGCACCGGGACGTTGATGAGGAAGACCGAGCCCCACCAGAAGTGCTCCAGCAGATAGCCCCCCAGGATCGGTCCGAGCGGCAGGCCGAGGACCGTGCCTGTCGACCAGATCGCGATGGCCTTGCCCCTCTCCTCCTCGGGGAACATCGCGGGGAGGATCGACAGGCTCAGCGGGGTGACGATGGCCGCTCCGAGCCCCAGCAGGCCGCGGGCATAGATGAGTTCGGTCGGCCCCGTGGACCAGGCGCACCACGCCGAGGCGACGCCGAAGATCACCAGCCCGGCCATGATCATTTTCTTACGGCCGAACCGGTCCCCGAGCACGCCGGCGGGCAGCAGCAGGCCCGCGAACACCAGGGTGTAGGAGTCGGCGATCCACTGCAGCTCCCTGTTCTTCGCCCCCAGGTCCGTGGCAAGCGTCGGCAGTGCCACGTTGAGGATGGTGATGTCCAGGCCGATGACCAGCAGGCTCAGCACCAGGGCACTGAGCGCCCACCAGCGCTTCCCGTAAGGTTCCGCCCTCACGGCGTCGTCGTCCTTCATGTCCCCGCCTTCGCTGACCGGCCGCCGGGCTCCGCGAGCCACATTTCGCTATTCACTCACTCTTTTTAGCGCATCCTCATTGTTAGGCGCAATCAGAATCGATGCACGGCTGACGTGACTCGGCGTCAGTCCTTGATCTCGCAGATGACGGCGCCGGAGGAGACGGAGGCGCCGATCCGGGCGTCGAGGCCCTTCACCGTGCCCGCGCGGTGGGCGTTCAGCGGCTGCTCCATCTTCATCGCTTCGAGGACGACGACCAGTTCGCCTTCCTCGACGTGCTGGCCTTCCTCGACGGCGACCTTGACGATGGTGCCCTGCATCGGAGACGCGAGGGCGTCCCCGGAGACGGCGGCGCCCGACTTCCTCGTGGCCTTGCGGCGGGGCTTGCGCGCCCCTCCCTCGACCGCGGCGCGGGCCAGCGGCATCCCGAGCGCGGACGGCAGCGAGACCTCCAGCCGCTTGCCGCCCACCTCGACGACCACGGTCTCGCGGGACGCCTCCTCGGCATCGGCGTCCGCGCCGGCGCCGTGCGCCGTGTACGGCTTGATCTCGTTGACGAACTCCGTCTCGATCCACCGGGTGTAGACGTCGAAGGGCTCGCCCTCGCACCCGTTGACCTCCGGCGCGAACGCCGCGTCCCGTACCACGGTCCGGTGGAAGGGGAGCGCGGTCGCCATGCCCTCGACGGTGAACTCGTCCAGCGCCCGCGCCGCCCGCTCGAGGGCCCGGCGGCGGGTCGAGCCCGTGACGACGAGCTTGGCCAGCAGGGAGTCCCAGGCCGGACCGATGACCGAGCCGGACTCGACGCCCGCGTCCAGCCGGACGCCCGGCCCGGACGGCGGCGCGAAGCCGGTGACGGTGCCGGGGGCCGGAAGGAAGTCGCGGCCCGGGTCCTCGCCGTTGATGCGGAACTCGAAGGAGTGACCTCGCAGCACCGGGTCGTCGTAGCCCAGTTCCTCGCCGTCGGCGATACGGAGCATCTCCCGTACCAGGTCGATGCCCGCGACCTCCTCGCTCACCGGGTGCTCGACCTGGAGGCGGGTGTTGACCTCCAAAAACGAGATCATGCCGTCCTGGCCGACGAGGAACTCGCAGGTGCCCGCGCCCTCGTAGCCCGCCTCGCGCAGGATCGCCTTGGACGCACGGTACAGCTCGGCGTTCTGCTCCTCCGTCAGAAACGGCGCCGGAGCCTCCTCGACGAGCTTCTGATGGCGGCGCTGCAGGGAGCAGTCACGGGTCGAGACGACCACCACGTTCCCGTGCTTGTCCGCCAGGCACTGCGTCTCCACGTGCCGGGGACGGTCGAGATACCGCTCGACGAAGCACTCGCCGCGGCCGAAGGCCGCAACCGCCTCGCGCACCGCCGAGTCGTACAGCTCGGGGACCTCCTCCAGCGTGCGGGCGACCTTGAGGCCGCGCCCGCCGCCGCCGAAGGCGGCCTTGATGGCGATGGGCAGCCCGTACTCCTCGGCGAAGGCCACGACCTCCTCCGGGCCGGAGACCGGGTCCTTGGTGCCCGCGACCAGCGGAGCGCCCGCACGGTGCGCGATGTGCCGCGCGGCGACCTTGTCGCCCAGGTCCCGGATGGCAGACGGCGGCGGGCCGATCCAGGTCAGGCCCGCGTCCGAAACGGCCTGCGCGAAGTCGGCGTTCTCCGAGAGAAAGCCGTAACCGGGGTGGACGGCGTCCGCCCCCGAATCGGCGGCGGCCTTCAGGACGTTGGCGACGTCCAGGTAGCTCGCGGCCGGGGTGTCGCCGCCCAGGGCGAATGCCTCGTCGGCCGCACGCACATGCAGCGCGTCCCGGTCCGGATCGGCATAGACGGCGACGCTCGCGATGCCCGCGTCCCTGCACGCGCGGGCCACGCGGACCGCGATCTCGCCGCGATTGGCGATGAGCACCTTGCGCACGATGGCTCCCCCGTTCTCTTCCCCGGGTCGTCCCGGGGGCTGTTGGTGCGTTCCCGCAGTCGCGTTCACGCGCTCGTTCCTCGTGGGCCTCTCACCGGCCGGCATCGGACACCCGACGCACCAAAGCTCCGCGGTCGAGCTTTCCCGAGAGCGTCAACGGCAGTTCGTCGACCGGGACGAGGCTGCCCGGCACCATGTGCCGCGGCAGGACCTGTGCGAGCCGGTCCCTGAGCGCGGCGACCGCGGCGGGCGTGGCAGCGCCCGGCGTTTCGGGGTCCGCGACGAAGCAGCCGACGAGGGCCGGGCTGCCCTGCCTGTCCACGACCACCACGGCGCACTCCTGCACCTCCGGCTGCTCGGCCAGTACGGCCTCGATCTCGCCCAGTTCGATGCGGAAGCCCCGGATCTTCACCTGGTCGTCGCGGCGCCCCAGGTACTCGAACCCGCCGTCCGGGCGCTCGACGGCGTAGTCACCGCTGCGGTACCAGACCCGGTCACCGCCCAGTTCCTCGTAGCGCGGGAACCGCTCTGCCGTGAGCGCGGGTCGGTCCAGATACCCCTCCGCCACACCCGCACCCGCGATGTGCAGCTCGCCGGGGACACCGGGCGACACCGGGCGGCCGTCCTCCAGCAGCACGATGTCCAGGTGGGGCAGCGGAGACCCGATCGGGGTACCGACGGACGGAGCGCGCAGCACCTTCGGGGTGAGCTTGGCGACCGTGGCGTGCACCGTGATCTCCGTGATGCCGTACATGTTGTACAGCTCCGCGTGCGGGGCCACGCCGAGTCGGAACCACTGGAGCAGCGTCCGCGGCACGATGGCCTCACCGCCCAGGACCACGTACCGCAGGTCCGGCAAGGGCACGGGGTCGGCGGCGAGCGCGCGCACCAGGTAGCCGAAGACCGACGGGACCTGGCTGAGCACGGAGACCCGGTGCCGGGCCAGGAAGGTGGCGAACGCACCGGAATCCGTGGCCGCTTCGTGGGGCACGACGGCGACCCGCCCGCCCGACAGCAGCGCACCCCAGATCTCCCACACGCTGAAGTCGAAGCTGTGCGAGTGGAAGAAGGACCAGACGTCCTCGGGCCCGACCTCGTACGTCTTCGCGCACGCTTCCAGGAGAGCTGCCACGTGCGTGTGCCGCACGACGACGCCCTTGGGGTCCCCGGTCGAACCGGAGGTGTGGATGATGTACGCGGTGTCGTGCGGTACCGCCGGCGCGACGTCCGCGGCGCCCTTCCGCACGGCGACGCTCAGCTCGCCGTCACCGTCGCCGGTCACAAGGTGGCGCAGGCCCGCGTTCTGGATGATGTAGTCCTGGCGTGCCTGCGGATAGCGCGGGTCGACGGGAACGTAGCCGGAGCCGTGTCGCCAGATGCCCAGGATGCCCGCGACGACCTGCCATCCGCGCCTGATGTGGAGCCCGACCAGGCCGCCGGGCACCACGTCGTTTTCCGTGAGCTGTGCCTCGACGCGGCCGGCCTCGTCCCACAGTTCCTCGTAGGTCACCGTGTGTGCGCCGTCCACCAGGGCGACCGCCTGCGGGCTCTGCACCATCCGGTCGTGGAACAGTTCGTCGAGCCGCCGACCGTGGGCTGTCCCTCCCGAAGCCTCGTGCTGCATGGTGCGGGTTCCTTCCTCCCGCTCATGGCGGGACGTGAGGTGGTCATCGTCGGGGGACCGCGGGGCCGGGTCCGATGGGGTCATGGCAGCGTCACCGCCTGTGCCGTGAGGACGGTGCCCGCTCCCAAGTCGGGCTTGCGGCACGCCTCCTCGGCGGAGAAGGCGGTCGAGCGCGAGGAGGACGGACGCCGACGGGATGTTGCCCTCGTCGACGAAGTTCCGTTCCACCACTGTCCGTTGTGGGAACTCGAGAGCCTTTGCCGCGGCCTTCCCTGTGCGCAGGTCGGCCCGGTGCGGCACGAAGGCCGCCGGGACCGCCGCGCGGGTGCCGTCGTCGTCCAGCGCCCGCCGCGCCGTGTGCGGGACGGTGCTGACGGCCCAGCGGGCGACTTCTCGGCCTGCCGTGCGCGGTACGGGTCCGTTGTCTTCCGCCTCATGCCCAAGGCGTGCGAACCCCCCACGGTCGTGCCGGGGAACGAGGGCCTCACCCTTCCTCTCCTGTCGCCGTGCCACGCAGCTCGTCGTCCAGGTACCGCTGACGGCACGCCCGGCGCTGCACCTTGCCGCTGGAGGTCCTGGGGAGGGCACCGCGACGGATCAGCACCACGTCGTCCACCTGAAGCCGCTGGCCGTCCCAGATCTGCTCCCGGATGTCCTGGCGCAGCTCTCCGGCACCGACGGAACGCAGTACGCGCCCGTCGGTCTCGACGGCCACGACGAGACGTTCGCTCTCGCCGTCGTCGACCGAGAAGGCCGCCGCGCAGTTGGGCCGCAGCCCGGCATGGGCCGATTCGGCGGACAACTCGATGTCCTGGGGGTAGAAGTTGCGGCCTTTGCGGATGATGACGTCCTTGAGACGGCCGGTGACGTACAGCTCGCCCTCGTGGACGAAGCCGAGATCGCCGGTCCGCAGGTGGGGCTCCGTACCCTCGTCCTCGCTTCCCGCGAGACGCGCGCGGAAGGTCTCCTCCGTCTCGACGGGTCGTCCGTGGTACCCGGCGGCGACGCACGGCCCGTTGATCCATATCTCACCGGTACGGTCCGGCGGGCAGACCGTGCGGGTGACGGGATCGACGATCCGTACCCGGGTTCCCCGTGCCGGTGCACCGCAGCTCACGAGCGGGACGGCGTCTCCGGCATCCTCGGCCACCACCCGCACGCGATCCTCGGCGAGCTCTTCCGCGGACAGCCGGAGCACACCGGGTGCCTGGCCCTGCGGGCTGCCAGTGGCCTTCAACGTGTTCTCGGCGAGGCCGTAGCCGGGACACATGGCGGTCGCGGAAAAGCCCATGGGGGAGAACGTCTCGATGAAGGCCCGAACTGTTGCGCTGCGCACCGGCTCGGCGCCGTTGGCCGCGATCCGCCACGACGTCAGGTCGAGACCCGGTGGGACGGCTCCCTCGGCCGCCGCGCGCACGCACAGTTCGTACGCGAAGCTCGGGGCGGCGGCATGGGTGCCCCGAAACCGCGAGACGGCTTCCAGCCAGCGGGCGGGACGGCGTATGAACGCATCGGGCGCCATCAAGTAGGCGGGTATGCCTGCCCACAGCGGCAGGACGACGCCGAAGAGCAGCCCCATGTCGTGGAAGAGCGGCAGCCAGGACACGACGGTGCCGTCCGGAGCACAGGGCCACAGCTCGTCCGTCTCGGCCGCGTTGTGCACCAAGTTGTCGTGACGGACCATCACGCCCTTGGGGTCGCCGGTCGACCCGGAGGTGTACTGGAGCAGGGCGATGTCCTCCAGCCGCGGTTCGTTCCCCGTCCAGTCCCCCTCGGGGGCGGGAGGCAGCGACGCGGTGTCGATCACCGTCAGTCCGGACAGCTCCGGCCGGTCCCCGAAGCGCTCTTCCAGGTCGCGCTTCACGGAGGTCGTGGTGAGGATCGTGGTGGCTCCCGCGTCGTCCGCGATGCGGCGCATCCGCTGCAGTCCGCGCACGCGGTTGGGGACCTGCACGGGGGCTCCCGCCACTCCGGCGTACATGCAGCCGAGAAGGGTGCGGACGAACTCCAGTCCGGCGGGGTAGAGGAGGACGGCGCTGTGGCCGCCGAGACGCGGCGCCAGCGCGGCGGCTCGGCCGCGGGCTCCGGCGTCCAGCTCCCGATAGGTCAGGGTATCCGCCTCGCCCTCCCCGTTGTGCAGGAACGTGTAGGCGGTCTGGTGGGGCTGCTGTCCGGCGCGCATGCGCAGGATGTCGGGCAGGCTGCGCAGCCCGGTCCGGGGCGGACCGGTCGTGGTGTCTGTCATGGGGTGCTTTTCGCTTTCTGCAAGGTCCGTGAGGATCAGCGGTGAGGTATGCGCGCAGTGCGCCAGCCGCGCATGGGATACGACGAACGCAGCAGTCCTCTCCGCGCGGAGCGGGCCCACTCGGAGGGGACGTGAGCCGGGTGCTGCTCGGTGTCGCGGGACGCGGCCACCGTGAGACACGCGACGACCGCGGCCAGCTCTTCCGCCGTGGGGTGTCCGCGGACGACGCGCATCAGCGCCCCTACGGGCGCGGCCTCGTCCCGTCGCGCCGTGCCCTGTCCGGGGCCGGGATTCGCGGCGGTCACAGCGGTATGTTCCCGTGCTTCTTCGGAAGGCCGGTCACACGTTTGGTGCGCAGCGTGCTCAGGGCCTCCCGCACCTGTTCCCGGGTTTCCGCGGGCAGGATGACCGCGTCGATGTAGCCGCGTTCGGCGGCCATGTAGGGGTTGCACAGCGCCGCCTCGTACTCGCCACGCAGCCGCTCCCGCTCGGCTTCCGGCTCTTCCGCCTGCTCGATCGCCCGGCGGTACAGCACGCTGACGGCGCCGTCGCCGCCCATGACCGCGATCTGCGCGGTGGGCCAGGCGAAGTTGACGTCGATGCCCAGGTGCTTGGAGCCCATGACGCCGTACCCGCCGCCGAACGCCTTGCGGGTGACCACGGTCACCATCGGCACGGTCGACTCGGCGTAGGCGTAGACGAGCTTGGCCCCGCGCCGGATGATCCCCATGCGTTCCTGCTCCGTGCCCGGCATGAAGCCGGGCACGTCGACGAAGGTGAGCACCGGAATGCTGAAGGAGTCGCAGAAGCGGACGAACCGCGCCGCCTTCTCGCTGGCGTTGATGTCGAGCACGCCCGCCATGCGCAGCGGCTGGTTGGCGACGACACCGACGCTGTGCCCGTCGATCCGGGCCAGCCCGCAGACGATGTTGGGCGCGTACAGCGGCTGGACCTCGAGAAGTTCGCCGCCGTCGACGACGCGTGCGATCACGTCGTGCATGTCGTACGGCTGGTTGGGGTCGTCGGGGATGATGCTGTCCAGTGCCGCGGCCTCTTTCCCCTGCTCGGGTTCGGGGTCCGGGGCGTACACGGGCGAGTCGTCGAGCGTGTTGGACGGCAGGTAGGAGAGCAGGTCGCGGACGTAGTCGAAGGCTTCCCTCTCGCCGCCGGCCAGGTAGTGCGCGTTGCCGGACTCCGCGTTGTGCGTGCGAGCCCCGCCCAGCTCCTCGTGGCTGACCTCCTGACCGGTGACTGTTCTGAGGACGTCCGGCCCGGTCACGTACATGTGTGACGTGCCGTCCACCATGACGACGAAGTCGGTGATGGCCGGCGCGTAGACGGCTCCTCCGGCGCAGGGGCCCATCATCAGGGAGATCTGAGGAACGACACCCGACGCCTGCACGTGGCGCCGGACGATTTCCGCGTAGTAGGCGAGGGAGACGACGCCCTCCTGGATGCGGGCGCCGCCGGAGTCGTTGATCCCGATGATGGGGCACCCGGTGCTGATGGCGAGATCCATGATCTTGACGATCTTCTCGCCGTACACCTCGCCCAGGCTGCCGCCGAAGACCGTGAAGTCCTGGGCGAAGACGAACACCTTGCGTCCGTTCACCGTGCCGTGTCCGGTGACCACGCCGTCGCCGTACGGCCTCCGCTGCTCCATCCCGAAGGCGTGGCAGCGGTGCCGGGCCAGCGCATCAAGCTCCACGAAGGAGTCCTCGTCCAGGAGTTCGGTGATGCGTTCGCGCGCGGTGAGCTTGCCACGCTGGTGCTGCTTGTCGACCGCGGACCGGGCGGTCGGCAGACGGGTCTCCCGCCGGCGGCGCCGGAAGTCCTCGATGCGCTCAGCCGTGGTGACGGGGACGTGCTCGTCCGTGCTCGTCGGGCCGTGTGTGTCAGTCATGGGTATCCCCATCCGTACGGGTGCCGTCCGCGAGGTCACGCGCCGCGCGCAGGTCGGCCGTGAACATTTCCGCGACCGCGTCGGCGTGATCGGCCAGGTAGAAGTGCTTGCCCGGGTAGTGCCGGACGGTCACCGGCGCGGTGGTCTCCCGCTGCCACTCCTCGAGTCCCCGGCGTTCGGTGAAGGGGTCTGCGGTGCCGCCGAACACCGACACCGGCAGGTCCAGTGGTGGCTCAGGCCGGTAACGGTGGCTCTCGGCCACACTGAAATCGGCGCGCAGCGTCGGCAGGACGAGACGCAGCAGGTCCGGCTCGTCAAGAACGTCCTGTGGCATGCCGCCGAGGCGCCGCACGGCATCGAGGAACTCCTCGTCCGACAGATCGGAGTAGCGGCTGTGCGGGAGCCCGCCGCGTGGCGACGACCAACCGGACAGGCCGAGGAGCACCGGCGCCGGCGCGCCGCGGCGGCGCAGCTCCCGGGCGACCTCGAACGACAGGAGCGCGCCCATGCTGTGCCCGAACAGCGCGAAGGTCCGACCCCGTGCGTCGTCGACAAGGACGTCGGTCAGGGAGCGCACCAGCTCGGCGCAGTCGGTGACGGGCGGCTCGGCCATGCGGTCCTGGCGACCGGGCAGTTGGGCCGCACGCAGTTCGACGGACGCGGGCAGCCGGTCGGCCCAGGTCCGGTAGAAGGCGGCACCGCCGCCCGCGAACGGGAGCACGTAGACACGGACGGTGGCCTGTGGTCGGGGCCGGAAGCATCGGAACCACAGAAGCGACCGCTCCGAGGCTGAGGTCGTGTCTAAGGTCATCGCGTGCTGCCTTTCTTGTACGTGGGTCTGCACTGATCACTCGTGAGATCGGTGGCCCGGGAACTCCGGGACGGCTGTCGTCGTGCAGCCGCTGGACGGCTCGTGCGCCTTGGCCGCCCGGAGCCTCGCGACGTCCCGACCGCCGATCGGGAGGGGCGACCCGGATCGCTGCGTGGGACGACGCCGGCGAGGTCGTCTGCGGGACCGGTGTACGGCGAGCCGGCAGAGGGAGCCGTGCCCGGGATCTGCGCCGGGGCGGAGAGGGCGGGACCCGTTCATCGGGGAGTCTCCTGGTCGTGCGGGCGGGCGACGTCCCGCATCCACTGGGCGAGGGTGTCGACGTGCGGCGGGTTGAGCAGGGTGAGGTGGTTGCCAGGGGTGTCAACGAGCCGCAGGTCCGGCAGGTAGGCGTCCCAGCCGAGCGCCCGGTCGCTGCGGTAGAACTCGGGGTCGTTGAGGTGCGGAGGCATGGGCTCGAGGCCGATGAAGAGGTGTACGGGGCCGCTGTACGGACCCGGCCGGTAGGTCCGGATCAGCTCCCGAACGTGCTGGACGTCCTCGACGGTGCGCCGCAGCAGCCCGGTGCCCACCTCGCCCTGGAACGTCTCATCGATCCGCTGGTAGAGCAGGTCCAACTGCTCGTCGGCGCCCAGACCGCGCAGTTCGTCCTCCGTCAACGGGACCCGTTTGTTGAAGATCAGCTCGAAGACGTGTGTGAAGTGCACGGTGCGGTAGGCGAGAAGGTCCTCCTCGGACAGGTCGGTGGGCACAGGTCCCGCCAGGGACGACTCGAACATCGTGAGGGTTTCGACGTGCTCCCCGGCCTCGGCGAGCTGCCGGGCGACCTCGAAGGACACCAGCCCGCCGAAGGACAGCCCGCCGAGCCGGTAGGGGCCGTGCGGGACTGTCGCGCGGATGGCCTCGGCGTAGTGGGCGGCCAGTTCCTCGACCGACCCGAAGCGGCGCAGCGCGGGTGACTCCAGCATGTGGACGGGAGTGTCGGGGGCGAGACGCTCGGCGAGGAACTGGTAGACGAGCAGGTTGCTGCCCGAGGGGTGGACCAGGAACAGCGGTGTCCGGTCGCCTTCCGGCTGGAGGGTGACCACGGGCGAACGCGTCGGCCCTTCGGTGTCCTCGCGCAGCACGTCGGCCAGTTCCGCCACGGTGGGCCGGTTCAGCAGCGACGCGAGGTCGATGTCGCGGTTGAACCGACGCTGGAGCCGGGAGATCACCCGCATGGCCACGAGTGAGTGGCCGCCGAGGGAGAAGAAGTTGTCGTGGACCCCGACGGGGCGCACTCCCAGGACCTCCTCCCACACCCGGGCGATGATCAGTTCGGTCCCGTCGCGCGGTGCCACGAGGTCGCGTGCGGTGTTGCCGTCCGTGCCGCAAAGGGACCTCAGGCCGCGGTGGTCGACGCGTCCGTCGCGAGTGAGCGGCAGATCCGCCAGCACCTGGTGCTCGCTCGGGCAGACGTGCGGCGGCAGCCGGTGTTCGGCGAGCGTCTGCAGCGCGGCGAGCAGGCGCGCGTCCTGACGCTGGGTGAGGGGCACGTTGGCGTGCCGCCCCCGGGGGGACGTCGCGGCCGCGGCGGCGTGGTGGCGCCAGAGGGCGGCCCGGCGGTCGCCCGCCGCCGGTGAGTCCGTGCGCACGAACAGGACGTCCAGGGTGCCCGCCTCGGCGCCGAGGAGGAGATCCGCCTGGAATCCGGCTCGTTCGGCCGACGCGCGCAGGTCCTCCGGATCCACGCCCGAGCCGCGTGCAAGCCATGCGGCCAGGTCCTCCGCGGTCGCCCTGGTCGCCCCGCGGCGGAGCGCCGCGACCGCGGCGGTCTGGTCCCGGACACGCGCGTCGGGCACGCCTCTGACGAGCACGCTGTCCACGTCGGCTGCCAGCAGGGAGTCGAGGGCACCGGGCGCGGCGGCGTCGCGGGCCCACTCGCAGGTCCTGTCCGGACCCGCCGGTTCCGCGGGCGCCAGGTCGATCAGCACGTCGTAGCGGTGGCGGGTCAACTCGTTGCGGGCGCGGCCCCACTTGGCGCAGACACGGGCCACCGCGCCCGGCTGCCGGCCCGCGGCGTAGGACCGGAAGAAGTCCGGGGCGAGGACCAGTTCCTCCTCCAGCCGGGCCCGGGAACGCGCCGCGAGCCACAGCTCGCGCGCCGAGGCGTCGCTGGTCCCCTCCTCCAGCCGCAGCTCCAGGTGCAGCGCGTCGAGGGTGTCCAGGTTCCGCACGTCGCCGACGAAGATCCGGCCACCCGGCCGCAGCGCGCGCACGGCGCCGTCGAGCACCCGGCGCAGATAGTCCTCGTCCGGGAAGTACTGGCTGACGGAGTTGAGGACGACCAGGTCGAAACGGCCCTCGGGGATGCCGGTGAAGTCCTCGGCCTGCTGCTTCTGCAGTGTGACCCGGGCGCCCTGGTAGGGGGCCTCGGTGAGCTGTTCGCGTACGTAGTCGAGTGCGGCGGAGGACAGGTCCGTCCCCCAGTACTCCGCACACGTGCGGGACAGCGGCAGCAGGAACATGCCGGTGCCGCAGCCGATCTCCAGGACCTTCGCGGGACGCAGGGCGCTCAACTGGGCGAGCGTGGCGTCGCGCCACTCGCGCATCTCTTCCTCGGGGATGGCCGCGCCGGTGTAACTGCTGTTCCAGCCGACGATGTTGAACTCGGCGTCGCCGGTGTCGGCGCGGTCGGCATAGGTGTGCTCGTAGAGCCGACGCCACTGGTCCACCTGCTCGTGGCGCTCGGCCGCCGCCGCACCCTCGTGGTCGGGCACCACGTAGGCGGTGAGCGTTCCGTCGTGGCTGCCGACCGCGCAGGCGGACACCGCAGGATGGCTGCCGAGGAGTTCGGCCACGGCGGCGGGGTGTGCGGCGCGGCTTCCCGCCGTGAGCCGTTCGCTCACCCGCCCGAGAATCTCCAGGTCCCCGGACTCTGTCCACCGGGCGAGGTCGCCCGTGCGGTACATCCGCTGCGGGTCGCCCGCGACGAACGGGTCGGGACGGAAGCATTCCACGGTCAGCGCGGGGCGGTCGAGGTACCCCGGGGACAACCCCGGCCCGGCGACATGGAGTTCCCCGGCGACACCGCGCGGGACCGGTGTGCCCGACGCTCCGAGCACGTACGCGCGGCGTCCCCCCGCCGGCCGTCCGGTCACGGTGCCGTCCGTGCCCGCCCGCCCCAGCACGGCGGCGCCTGCGGTCTCGGCGGACCCGTACAGGCTCAGGACGCGGCGCTCGGCGTCGCGTGCCCAGCCGGCGAGCGCGGCCGCCGCGCAGCGCTCGCCCGTAACGACGACGGTACGCAGGCGTCCGGCGGGCCCCTCGGGGTCGAGGCAGCCGAGCAGAGCCGGTGTCAGCACGGCGCCGGTCACCTCGTGCTCGGCGACCGCGGCGGCGACCGCGTCGGCCGCCGCTGAGGAGTCGCCCGCGACCGGTTCGGTTGGAAGCACGATCCGGGCTCCGGCGTGCAGTGCCGTGACGAGGGAGAACAGGTACAGGTACGAGTCCGGGGGCGCCTGGAGCAGGAAGGTGTCGTCGGCGCCGGGCGCCGCTCCGTCCCACCGGACATCGGCGGTCGCGGCCAGGGCCCGCTGATCGAGGGACACCGCCTTGGGGCCGTCCTCGGCGCCGGAGGTGAAGGCGACGTAGGCGAGGGCCGCGTCTTCGGTGGCCGGGGAGTGCGGGTGCTCCGGCAGGGACGCGATCGCCTCGTCGTCGCGGTCGAGCCGGAGGACTTCGTGATCGGCGTCCTCGAAGGCCGCCCCCGTTCCGGCGTCGCTGAGCACCAGCTCGGCCCCCGCCGCGTCCACGAGCGCGGCCAGTTCGGCGGCGGGCCGCCCGGAGTCCAGAGGGGCGGGTGCTCCCCCGGCCCGCCACACGGCCAGCAGCCCCGTCAACGTCGCGACCGGGTCGGGGTGGCAGACGGCCACCACACAGTTCCGGTCGACTCCTCGTTCCCGCAGGAGCGTGGCCAGCTTTCCGGCCCGGGAGTCGAGATCCTTCCAGGTGAGCGATGCCGTGCCGTGGGTGACGGCCGTGCGCTCCGGACGGTCGCCGGCGTGCGCGTGGCACGCCTCCAGGGGCGGGCGGGCGCGGTGGCCCGACGTCTCAGCGTCCGCGGCGAGCAGCCCCGTCAGCTCGTCGGGGGTGAGCATCGGCAGGTCGCCCAGCCGGCGGTCCGGGTTCCGGGCCAGCTCGGTGAGCAGCGTGCGCATGTGGCCGAGCAGCCGCTCGGCCATCGTGTCCGGCAGCCAGGACCGGTCGTACATCGCCCGCAGGAGGATGCGGTCGCCCGGCACCACGGCGAGCGTGAGCGGGAAGCTCGTCCGGGTGAAGTAGACGGGGTCGGCCACTTCGAGATCCGCGAACCGGTCCCACAGCAGCGACGTGTCGAGGGAGTTCTGCACCACCTGCACGGTCTCGAACATCTCCGTGCCCTGCGGCACGTCGCTCCACTCCTGTATGCGGGTGAGCGGCACGTGCTCGTGCTCACGGGCGGCGACCGCGCGCCGCTGCACCTCGTCGAGCCACTCCCCCACGCGCGTGGTCGGGTCGACGGGTATGCGCGTGGGCAGCGTGTTGACGAAGAGGCCGACCATCTCGTCGGAGCCGTCGAGTTCCGGCGGGCGGCCGGAGGAGACGGTGCCGAAGACGGCCTCGGGCGTCCCGGCGTAGCGCGAGAGCAGCAGGGCCCATGCCGCCTGCGTGAGGGTGCTCAGTGTGAGTCGGCGCTCCCTCAGTGCGCCGGACAGCAGAGCGCTGTCGGCCTCGTCGAGTTCGAGCTTGGCGACGTGCTGGGCCCCGGTGCCGGATCCCGGTTCGGCATCGGGCAGCAGCGGTGTGGGGCCGCGTACACCCTTCAGCTGACGCCGCCAGTAGGTCTCCGCCGTTTCGGGGTCCTTCTCCCGCAACCAGTCGATGTAGGTGCGGAAGGGGCGCACGGTGGGGAGGTCGACGGGCTTGCCCGCGCACAGCGCGGTGTAGGCGGCGGCGACCTCCTTGAGCACGACGCCGGTGGCCCAGCCGTCCAGGACCAGGTGGTGGACACTGACGACGAAGCGGTGTCGCCCGCCGTCCAGTCGCGCCAGGTAGAAGCGCATGAGCGGCGGTCGGGACAGCACGAAACCCTGCTCACGGTCTCCCTGGAGCAACCGCTCCTCGCGCGCGGCCAGTTCGTCGGCCGGCAGCCCTCGCCAGTCGAGCATCTCGAAGTCGACGGGCGCTTCCCGGTGGACCATCTGAAGCGGCTTGTCGAGCCGTTCCCAGGCGAACGCGCTGCGGAGAACCGGGTGTCTGCCCACCACGGTCTGCCAGGCGGAGCGCAGCGCGTCCACGTCCAGGTCGCCGATGTAGGTGTGGGCGAGCTGCTGCACGTACATGGAGCTGCTCGGGTTCTGCAGGGTGTAGAACAACAGCCCTTCCTGCATGGGGGAAAGGATGTACACGTCCTCGACGTCGTGCGTACTCATGAGCGTTTCGTCCTTACATGTCGCGGTGCTGCTCGCCGAACAGCATCCGGAGTTCGTCCTGGTTCACGTCGGCCCAGGGAGTGTCCGTGGCGCCGGTCCCGCGGGTGTCCACGGAGTCCGCGGCGAGTTCGTCCAGCGCGGAGAGCACTCGGTCGAGGGCTGTCTCCACCGTTTCCGCGGCGTAGCGGCCGGGGTCGAACCACCAGTCCAGGTGGAGCCGGCCATGGTGCAGATAGGCCCGCAGTTCCGAGCCATGGGTCAGGCATGCCGGAACGGAGCGCACCGACAGCTCTGCGGCCGCGGAGGGTCGCAGCGGCCCCTCGGCGAGTTCGCCGACGGCGTCGTAGGTGACGGTTCCGAGATAGGCGACCAGCAGGTCGGGCTGGGGGCGATCGGCCAGCAGCGCCGCAGACGGCGCGTGCAGGGTGCGCAGCACTCCGTACCCGAGGCCTTCGCGCGGCGTGTCACGGAGCGCGCGCCGCGCGGCCTCCGCCGCGCCCGCCGCTCCCCGGCGCCCCGTGCCGATCCGGACGGGGTGGAGCGTGGTGCAGGTGCCGATGGTGCGGTCGAGGTCGAATCCGGGCGGCAGGGCGCCCCGGCCGTGCCCCTCGACTTCCAGGACGACGTCCTCGGTGCCGGCGGCCTCCGCGACTGCCACCGCCACGGCCGCGAGCAGGAGCTCGTCCAGGCGGGCACGCCGGGCGCGTTGGGCCTCCAGCAGCTTCCCCGTGGCCTCCCGCGGCATCTCCCGTTCCGCCGAGCACGCGTCCCGCCGCGGGACGTCCGTGCTGGGCGCGGAGTGTGCGGGCAGGCCCGTGGCCGCTCCGCTCCCCAGCACTTCCAGCCACTGTCCGCGCTCGGCGTGCACCTCCGGATCGGCCGCGAGTCCGGCGGCCCACCCGGCCCAGGAGGACCAGGCGGTGGTGGCCTCGGGCTGCCGCACCTCCCGCCCGTCGAGGAGCTGCGTGCATGCGGCTGTGAGGTCTTCGAGCAGGATGCGCTCGGAGGCGTTGTCCACGCAGAAGTGGTGCAGGACCAGCGCGAGCCGCGCGGGCGCGCCGGCGCCGGACTCCAGGATCGCCGCCCGCAGGAGCGGGCCGGGCCGGTCCTGCAAGCTTCGACCGAGGTCGGTCAGCGTCGCGGCGAGGCGGGCGGGTTCGCTGTCCGGCGGGCCGTCCGGGACGGGGATCAGGGGGATCTCGAGGTCGTCGGACGTCTCCGGGGGGTCGATCCGCTGTCCCCACAGGCCGTCACGCTGCTCCAGACGGAGGCGGAGGGCGTCGTGGTGGGCGATCACGGCACGGACCGCCTCGCGCGCCACGTCCGGCGAAACCCCGGGCGCCAGGTCGAGGAGCAGCGGCACGGTGAACGTCCCGAGCCGCCGTCCCGCGCGATCCACGATCATCTGCTGCACCGGGGTGAGCGGCGGGGTGACGCTCGGCGCGGCGCTGGTCGCAGTCTGCTCGCCGGATGTCGGCGCCAGGGCGGCGGCCAGGGCGGAGACCGTCTGATGCTGGAACACGTCCTGCGGGCTCATGGGCAGGCCCGCGCGCGTGGCCCGGGATGCGACCTGGACGGCGACGACGGAGTCGCCCCCCAGGTCGAAGAAGTTGCCCTGCGCACCGATGTCGGGAATTCCGAGCACGTCGGACCAGATACCGCTGATCAGCTCCTCGGACGAGCCGCCCGTCACCGGTCCCGGTGCTCCCGTGTCGGGTGCCGTCGGTGCCGGGCCGTCTCCGGCGGCCAGGTCCGGGGCGTGCCCGCCGGCGGTCTCGTCCGGTGTGCCGTCCCCGGGGTCGGCGAAGCGCGGGGAGATCCAGTACCTGTCGCGCCGGAACGGGAGTCCGGGCAGTGGCACCCGCCTTCCGGAGCCCTGCGGTGTCGCCGCCTGCCGGTCCGGAGCCGTTCCCGCCGCCCACAGCGCTCCGAGTCCCAGCAGGTACGTCTCGTGGTCGTCGCGGTCCTCCCGCGGATGCCGCACCAGTCGGAGCGCCCGGTGCCGCCCGTCCCACGCGGGGCTGCGGCGAGCGAAGGTGGTCAGGGTGCGCCCCGGACCGCACTCCACCAGAATCCGGTCGGGTCCGCCGAGCGCGGTGCTCAACAGGTCGGCGAAGCGCACCGGGAGCCGGATCTGGCGTGCCCACCGGTCGGCGTCGCGGGCCTCCTCGTCGGTCATCCAGGTTCCGGTGACGCCGGAGAGCATCGGGGTGGCGGGCGGGTGCAGGGCTACCGAGGCCATGTGCGCGGCGAACTCCTCGGCCGCCTGGTCGAGGGCCGCGGTGTGGAAGGCATGCGCGGTGTGCAGCCGTCGCGCCGTCACGCCCCGCTCGGTGAGCCGCTCCGCCAGCCGTTCGGCGGCGTCCGCGGGTCCGGCCACCACTGTGGAACCGGGCTCGTTGACGGCCGCGACCTCCAGTTCCGTTCCCTCGACGGCGTCCTGGGCGGCCTCCTGCGGCAGCCCGACCGTGAGCATCACGCCCGCGGGGGCGGTGTGCATCAGGCGGCCTCGCGCGGCGACGGTACGCAGGGCGTCGTCGGGCGAGAGCACCCCGGCGAGGCACGCGGCCGTGTACTCGCCGACACTGTGGCCCGCCACCGCCGCGGTTCGTACCCCCTGCTCCTCCAGACGTCGGGCGAGGGCGTACTCCACGGCGAAGAGCGCCGCCTGGGCGAGGTCGGTGCGCCGCAGGTCCTCCTCCGGCCCTTCGATCAGAGGCGTGAGGACGTCGAGCCCGAGCAGGTCGGAGAGGCCTGCGGCCGCCCAGTCGAGGTGACGGCGGTAGTGGCTGTCGGCGCGGTACAGACCCGCCGTCATACCGCCGTACTGGGAGCCCTGTCCGGGCATCAGCAGCAGCGCACCGCCGTCGTCAGCAGTGACGCGTCCCTCGTGGGCGGAGAGGTGCCCCGGGGTGCGCAGCGCCTCCGCAGCCGTACGGTGCGTTCTCGCCACGACCGCGCGGCGGCAGGGGTGGTGGTGCCGTCCCGTGGCGAGCGTCGTCGCGACGTCTTCGAGCGCCGGCGGGTCCTCGCCTTCGAGCCGGTCGGCCAGCACACGAGCCGATGCCGACGCCTGCTCCCGGTCACGGCCGGAGACCAGGAGCACGACGGGCCTGCCCGCCTCCGCTTCGGCTCCCTTGCCCCGCGGGTCCCCGACGGACGGCGCCTCCTCCAGGACGACGTGGGCGTTGGTGCCGCCCACGCCCAGGGCGCTCGCCCCGGCCCGCAGGGGTCCCGGCGCCGACCACGGGG
Organism: Streptomyces sulphureus DSM 40104; assembly: GCF_000381025.1. Classification (GTDB taxonomy): domain Bacteria; phylum Actinomycetota; class Actinomycetes; order Streptomycetales; family Streptomycetaceae; genus Streptomyces; species Streptomyces sulphureus. The sequence goes on along the minus strand of NZ_KB905823.1, from coordinate 144,559 downwards.
TGAGCGTGTCGACGACGTGGAACGGCGTCTTCTCCAGCCCCAGTTCGGGGTTGGGGCTCCTGTAGTGCGGAGTCGGGACCAGCTCACGGTGCCTCAGCGAGAGGACGGTCTTGATGAAGCTCGCCAGTCCCGCGGCGACCTCCAGGTGCCCGACGTTGGCCTTCACCGAGCCGATGCCGATGTGGTCGCCCGCGCCGACGCTTTCGAACGCGGTGGCCAGTGCGGCCACTTCGATGGGGTCGCCGAGCGCCGTACCGGTGCCGTGCGCCTCGATGTATCCGACGCTCGCGGGGTCCACGTCGGCCACCGCGAGGGCCTCCGCGACGACCTGGGCCTGCCCGTCGATGCTGGGGGCCGTGTAGCCCATCTTCTGGGCACCGTCGTTGTTGATGGCCGAGCCTTTGATCACCGCGTGGACGGGGTCCCCGGCGGCGAGCGCGTCGCTCAGCGGTTTGAGCAGTACGGCTCCCCCGCCGCTGCCGAAGACCGTCCCGGCCGCTTCCGCGTCGAACGGCCGGCACCGGCCGTCCGGGGACATGATCGCGCCCGGGTCGTACAGGTACCCGGCCCGGTGCGGGACCCGAACGGAGACGCCTGCCGCCAGGGCCATGTCCGTCTCGCCCGCCAGCAGGCTCTGGCAGGCCAGGTGCACCGCGACCAGTCCGCTGGAGCACGCGGTCTGCACGCCCACGGCGGGCCCCCGCAGGTCGAGCGAGTGGGCGATGCGTGTGGCGGTGAAGTTGGGGTCGTTCCCTCCGACCAACTGGACCAGCTCGAGGTTGAGTCCGGCGCCGAGCAGCGCCCTGGTGTCCTGCCGGGACAGAAGGTTGTACAGCAGGTAGGAGCTGACCGACGAGGTGGCGAAGACGCCCACCGCGCCGTCGCAGCCCAGCGGGTCGTAGCCCGCGTTCTCCAGCGCGTGCCAGCTCAACTGGAGGAGGAGCCGCTGCTGCGGGTCCATGGTCCGGGCCGCCTGCGGAGTGAAGCCGAAGAGCTCGGCGTCGAACTCGTCGACCCCGTCCACGGGCGCTGCGCGACGTATGTAGTGCGGGTCGTCGAGCAGCTCGTCCGGGACGCCCTCGCGCGCGAGTTCCTCGTCGGCGACATCCTGGATGCTCTCCGTGCCCGAGCGCAGGTTGGCCCAGTACGCGTCGAGGTCGCGCGCGCCGGGAAAGCGTCCCGCCATACCGATGACGGCGATGCCTTCGGCCTCCTCACCGGAGAGTCCCGGCCCGTCGTCCGACAGATGTGTCACTTGTTCCTCCGGCGCCTGTTCTGAGAGGTTTGGCGGTTCCGGGCGCGGTCCCGTGCCTGTGTGACGGCGTCGGACGCGCCGGTCCGCGCGGCTCCGCCCGTGAGTTCGGCGAGAACGCGGTCCTCCAGGTCGGCGAGGCTGACGTTCTGCAGCAGCCGGGCGACGGGCAACGCGACACCGAAGTCCGCCAGGACGGCGTTCTTGATGCGCACGGCCATCAGGGAGTCGAGCCCCATCCTGGTCAGGGCCTTGGACCTGCTCAGGTCGTCCGGACGGTGCCCGAGGACCTGCGCGACCCTGGCCAGCAGCCGTGCCGAGACGGCCTCCCGCCGGCGCTGCGGCTCCAGCCCGCGCAGCGCCTCGGGTCCCATCCAGTCGTCGTCCGCCGCGTCGCGGACCTCCGCAACGAGGGGGGCGAAGAGCGAGGACGAGGCGGTCTCCGGCATGGTCCGCACGAGCGCCTCCGGGTTGAGCCGGAGGGCCGCGACGGACCCCGTGCGGCGACCGGCCAGGGCTTCGAAGACGGCCATGCCTTCGGCCGGCGGCATCATCGGGAAAGCCTCGTGGCTGAGGTCACGGGCTTGGCCGATCTCTCCCCAGCCTCCCCAGGCGATGGAGAGGGCGGGCAGGCCGTGGGCGCGGCGCCATTCGGCGAGCGTGTCCAAAAACGCGTTGGCCGCCGCGTAGTTGGCCTGCCCGGCACCGCCGATGAGCGAGGCGATGGACGAGTAGCAGACCCACCAGTCGAGGTCGGCGTCGGCGGTGGCCCGGTGCAGTTGCCAGGCCCCGAGCGCCTTCGGGCGCCAGACCCGCTCCATCCGCGCGGCGTCGAGGTTGGTGACCACGCAGTCGTCGAGGACCATGGCCGAGTGCACGACACCGCACAGCGGGACGCCCGCGTCGGCGACCTCCTTCACGAGCCGCTCCGCGGTGCCGGGCGCGGCGATGTCCCCGCGCACGACCCGTACGTCGGTTCCCCCCGCTCGCATGCGGGCGAGCGCCGCCTCCGCCTCTTCGCCGGGTGCGGAACGGGCGTTGAGGACCACGCAGCCCGCGCCGTGCTCGGCGAGCCATTCAGCGGTGTGCAGGCCGACGCCGGTGAGGCCACCGGTCACGAGGTAGCCGCCGCCGTCCCGCACGGTCGGCCGGGCGTCGCCACTGTCCGGCGCGGCGCTGCGGCGCAGCCGGGCTACATGGCGGCGGCCGTCGCGCCAGGCGACCTCGTCGTCCGTACCGGCGGCCAGTTCGGCTGCGAGGCGGCCGAATTGGTCCTCTTCCCGGACATCGAGGTCCACCAGCGTGGTGCGCAGATCGGGGTGTTCCAGGGCCAGGGTCCTCGCGAGGCCGCGTATCCCCGCCTGGGCCAGGGCAGGGGCCTCGTCCGCCGACAGCGCGCGGCCCGCGCGCGTGACCAGCCACAGCCGGGGGCGCCCCTTCTCCATGTCCGGGGACGCGGAGACCAGAGCGGCCGTGGCACGGGCGGCGGCGAGCACTGCCGACCCGGCACGAGCGGCCAGCGCCTCGCCGTCCGGGTCGGCACGGTGACCGTCCGGGCAACGGCCCTCAGCCTCGGCCGTGCTGCCGGCGCCCGCCGTCGGCGTACCGTCCGTGCAGGACGCGCCCTCCGGGTCGGGGAGGAGGGAGTCCGCCAGGAGGACGACGTCTTCGGCTTCCGCGGCTCGCGCAGCGAACGTCGGGGAGTCCTCCGGGTCGGCGCTCACGCAGCGGCGGCCCGCCGCGGTCAGCGCCTCGCACAGGGCACGGGCGGGTGCGCCCGCTCCGGCCACCAGGACTGCGGCCTCGCTCCCCCGCTCCTCCGCCGCGGGCAGCGGCGCCTCCTCCCACTCGAGGGCGTAGAGCCGACCGTCCGCGGCGACCGGGAGATCGGCCTCGGCGGCACGACGGAGGAAGACGCCCCTCGCCTCGACGACGACGCGGCCGTCCTCGGCGAGGAGGTCGATGTCGGCGAGGAGGTCGTCGCTCCCTTCGACGGGCCGCACCCTGGCGTGGGCGAGTGCCGCCCCGTCCAGGTCGTCGACGACGCGCAGTGTCCGCAGTCCCGCGGGGAGATAGGTGTCGGGCCGGTCGAGGACGGCCGCGGCGATCCCGTGGAACCAGCCGTCCAGCAGCGCGGGGTGGGTGTGCAGCCGCGGGTGCGGAGCTGCTTCCTCCGGCCTCGCCAGGCGGGAGACGACGGACAGTTCGCCCTGCGGGCCGCCGTCTCCGGCGTCTGCGAGCCACAGTCCGGCGGTGCCGCGGAACGCCGGGCCGTGGTACTGGCCCGCGGCACGCATGCGGCGGTAGAGCTCCTCCGCCTCGCGCCGGTCGGTGTGGGCGGCCCTCAAGTCGGCCACGTCGCACGCGGGTTCACCGCCCGGCTTCCGGCCGTCGGGCCGCAGGACGACCCGCGCGGAGGCATGGACGGTTCGCCCCTCGACACCTCCCGCCGAGGTGACCTCGACCGCTGCCTGGTGCTCGCCCGTGATCCGCAGGGCGACGGTGACGGTCACCGGTCCGCTCAGCGCGAGGAACGCCTGGTAGTCGATGTCCTCCAGCAGGATCTCCTGGGGCGCGGCCTGGAACGCGGCGGCCCCCGCCGCCAGGGCCATTTCGCAGTAGGCGGTGCCGGGCAGGACGGGTACGTCGCCCACGCGGTGCTCCGCCAGCCAGGGGATCGCACCGGCGTCGAGCTGCGTCTGCCAGAGGTGCTCCCTCCGCTCGCCTGGCAGCTCGATGTGCACGCCGAGCAGCGGGTGCAGGTCGGTCTGCTTCCGCTGCCGCGCCCCGGCGGGGTTCAGCCAGAAGCGCCGGTGGTCCCAGGCCGTGGTGGGCATGTCCAGCAGCCGGCCGTGCTCCGGCACGGGCGGCGACACGGGCGCCCCGTGGCAGTGCAGCGCGGCCACATGGCTGAGGAACGTGAGGTGGTCGGCCTCGTCGCGGCGCAGGGAAGGCACCACGACGGCGTCGGAGACGCCCTCGCCCGCCGCGATCGTGACGATCTGCGGCTCGGAGGTGGGATGCGGGGAGACCTCGACGAACAGCCGGCGCCCGTCCGCGAGCGCCGCTGCGACCGCGTCGGCGAAGCGCACGGGATTGCGGAGGTTGGCGGCCCAGTACTCGGCGTCGAAGACCACCGGGTCCCGTGGGTGCCGGGCGGCGGTGGAGTAGAAGTCGAGCTGCGGTGCCTCGGGGCTCAACGTCCCCAGCCGTTCCCGCAGGAGCGGCAGCAACCCGTCCACGCGCGGCGAATGGGAGGCGAGTGTCACGCCCTTGATGCGCCGGGCGAGCAGGCCCTCCTCCTCCCACGCCGCGACCAGGCGCTCCACGGTCTCCTCGGCGCCCGACACCACCGTGCTGTCGGGTCCGGAGAGGACCGCCACGGAGACGTCGTCGTACGCGGCCAAGCGCTCGGCGGTCTCGTCCGCGGACAGTTCGACGAGGGCCATCGCGCCGTAGCCGCGCGGGTCGGACACGGCCAGCCGGGACCGCCGGCAGATCACCCGTACCCCGTCGGCCAGCGGCAACGCTCCGGCCACGACCGCCGCGGCGATCTCCCCCATGGAGTGGCCGATGACCGCGGCGGGCCGCAGCCCGTACGCCTGCCAGGTGCGGGCGAGCGCGACCTGCACCGTGAAGATCATGGGCTGGGCGCGGGAGAGGTCGGTGTCCGGGTCGGCGTGTCCGACCAGCAGCTCGCGCACGGAGAAGCCCGACTCCGCCCGGATCAGCGGATCGATCTCGTCCACGGCGGAGGCGAAGGACGGTTCCTTCTCCAGCAGCTCGCTGCCCATGCCGGCCCACTGTCCGCCCTGCCCCGGGAAGACCCATACGGTGCCCTTCCGCGCCGCGGGCGACTCCTGACCGGTGACCAGGCCCGTCGTCTGCTCCCCTGCGGTGAACGCGCGCAGCCGGGAAGCCAGCGCAGACGGAGCCGCGTCGGCGTCCAGCACGCACGCCGCACGCTCCTCCAGGTGCGAGCGGCGGCCCAGCGTGTGAGCGATGTCGGCCATTTCGGCGTCTGCGCCCGGGCCGTCCAGCCACTCCGCCAGGCGCCGCGCGGTGGTGCGCAGCGCCGCCGGGGACCCGGCGGACAGCGGCACGGTGATCAGTCCCTCTCGACGGTCACCGGGCAAGGGCGTGGGCTGCGGCGGTTCCGAGAGTACGAGGTGGGCGTTGGTCCCTCCCATGCCGAATGCGGAGACCGCGGCGTGACGCACGGCTCCCCCGACCGGCCAGTCCCTCGTCCGCGTGGGCACCACGAAGCGGGTGCCCTCCAGCGTGATGTTCGGATTGAGCTCGCTGAAATGCAGGTTGGGAGGCACCGCGCCCGCGTTCAGTGAGAGCACTGCCTTGATCAGCCCCGCGACGCCCGCGGCTTCCTCGGAGTGACCGAAGTTGGTCTTCACCGCGCCGAGCGCGCACGTCCCCGGTTCTCCACGCCCGTAGACGGCCGACAGCGCCTCGACCTCGATCGGGTCGCCCAGGACGGTCCCGGTGCCGTGCGTCTCGATGAGCCCCACCTGGTCGGCGGTGGTACCGGAGCGCCGCAGCGCCTCGGTGAGCACGTCCCGCTGGGCCGCGACGGACGGGGCGGTCAGGCTGGTGGACCGTCCGTCCTGGTTGACTGCGCTTCCGCGCAGCACCGCCAGGATCCGGTCGCCGTCGCGCTCGGCGTCGGCCAGCCGCTTGAGGACCACGATGCCGCAGCCCTCGGCCCGGACGATGCCGCTGGCCGAGGCGTCGAAGGTCTTGCACCGGCCGTCCTCGTCGGCGAGCCCCCCGGTCCGCAGCCCGAAACTGGTGAGGACGGAGCTGATGACGTGGACTCCACCGGCGAGCGCCACGTCGCTCTCGCCGTTGCGGAGGCTCTGGCAGGCCAGGTGGACGGCGACCAGCGACGAGGAGCAGGCGGTGTCGACGGCGACGGACGGGCCGTGCAGGTCCAGCAGATAGGACAGCCGCCCTACCGCCGTGCTGTGGATGGCCCCGGTCACGGTGTGCAGATCGTCCCTGGTGGAGGGGTCGTGCAGCCGCTCGACGAAGTAGTCGGGCGCCGCGATGCCGACGTACACACCGGTACGGCTTCCGCTCAGGCCGCGCGGCGACCGGCCAGCGTGCTCCAGCGCCTCCCAGGACACTTCGAGCAGCACCCGCTGCTGCGGGTCCATGCCCGCCGCCTCGCTCGGGGAGATACCGAAGAAGGCCGCGTCGAAACCGGCGGCGTCGTCGAGGAAACCCCCGCTGCGGATCGGGTTCCGGCTCTCCGGCGCGTCCGGCGGGTGTTCGGGAGGGAGCCCGTTCACGTGGCCCTCCCACCTCTCGGCGGGGAAGGGACCGACGGCGTCGCGTCCCTCGGTCAGCAGCTCCCAGAAATCCGCCGGCGAGGTGACGCCGCCCGGGTAGCGGCAGCCGATACCGATGAGCGCGACCGGCTCGTCGGGCCCGGCGCCCGCGGGCAGGGTGACGCCCGCTTCAGCGAGCTGTCGGGCCAGGGCGGCCCGCCCCTGCGGGGACAACTTGTCGATCAGTGCGGACAGATCGGTCATCGGGCGGGCTCCTCCGGTGTGCCGTCGGCGACGTCCTCGTCGGCCGTTTGCAGGATCTGGGCGAGTACTTCGGCGTCCCCGTCGGACAGCTCCGCTTCCGCGTCCGGAGCGCGTGTTTCGAGCGGGAGTCCCAGCCGGTCGGCGAGATCGCCCGCGAGAGCGGCGAGGGTGGGGTGCGCCCACACGAGCGTGGCGGGCAGCGGGATGTCGAGGGAGGTCTCCAGGCGGTTGCGCAGTTCCAGGGCTCCCAGGGAATCGATGCCGAACGTGCTCAGCGGGGCGGAGGGGTCCACCGGCAGCGTCCCTAGCCGCAGGACCGCTTGCAGATGCTCGGTCAGCTCCGCCTCCAGGAGTTCCCGCCGGGCGGCGCCGTCCGGGGCCGCCGCCAGGGCGAGGGGCAGGGCGGGGCCGAGATCCCGCCCTCCGCCGTCCTCCGCCGAGCGGTAGTGCTCGTACAGCGGCGAGTCCGCGGCGGCGGGGGACGAGGCGAACCACGTGTCGAGTGCGAAGTCGAACACGCCGCAGCGCGTCCGGTTCTGGCTCAACAGCCGCTCCATGGCGGCGAATCCGCTGGCCGGGGACAGCATCCGGTAGCCCCGCTCGGCGAGGTCCTGGCCGCCTCCGACCGACTCCCAGGGGCCCCATGCGACGCTCAGCGCGGGCAGTCCCCGGCGCGCGCGCCACTCGGCGAGCCCGTCCAGATAGGCGCAGGCCGCCGCGTAGTTCGCCTGCCCCGCGGCGCCGAGCAGGGAAGCGGTGGAGGAGTACCCCGCCCACCAGTCGAGGTCCTCTCCCTCCGTCGCCGCGTGCAGCCGCCAGGCACCGACCGCCTTGGGACGCCAGGCCCGGCGCAGTCGCTCGCCGTCCTGCTGGAGCACGGCCGCGTCGTCGAGTGCGGCGGCGGAGTGGACGACGCCGCGCAGCCGCTGCCCCTCCTTGTTCGCCGCGGCCACCATCCGGGGCGCCGTGCCGGGCTCGGCGATGTCGCCGGTCACGACCTCCACCCGGGTTCCGAGCGCCCGGATCTCCTCGACCTCCCGCGAGGCCCTCTCGGAGGGTGCGCCGCGCCCGTTGAGCACGAGCGCGCCCGCGCCCCGCTCGGCCAGCCGCCTGGCGGTGGCCAGCCCGATCCCGGTCAGGCCGCCGCTGATCGCGTATGCCCCGTCGGGCCGGGCGAAGGGCACCGTGCCGGGCTGCACGAGCACACGGTCGGGCAGCTCCTCGCCCATCGTCACGACCAGCTTGCCGATGTGCTCGGCGGCGGCCATGGCGCGGAAGGCGTCGGTGCTCCGCTCCAGGCGGTACTCCTCACAGGGCAGCCGGGCGAGCTTTCCTTCCGCCACCGCCGTCACCGTCTCGCGGAGGATGCGCCCGACGGCGTCCGGGCAGGCACGGGTCAGCAGGTCGAAGTCGACCGCGGTGAAGGTGAGGGCGCGCGAGAAGGGCAACAGCCCGAGCCGGTGGTCGTCGTTGATGTCCCGCTTGCCCAGCTCGATGAAGCGTCCACCGGGTGCGAGGGACTCCAACCCCAGCCTGAGGGCGGCGCCGGGCAGCGTGTTGAGCACGATGTCGACGCCCCGGCCCTCGGTGGCCTCCCGAAGCTCGTCGGCCCACGTCAGGCTCCGGGAGTCCATCACGCGCTCGACTCCCAGGTCGCGCAGGAACCGGCGCTTGGCCTCGCTGCCCGCCGTGGCATAGACCCGCGCCCCGTGGGTGAGGGCGACGGAGACCGCCGCGAGCCCGACGCCGCCGGAGGCGGTGTGGATGAGCACCCGGTCGTCCGGTTTCAGCCTTCCGGCCTCCATCAGGCCGTACCACGCGGTGCCGTAGGCCGTCGGGAGAGCCGCAGCGGCCACCGGGTCGAGCCCGTCGGGGAGCGGCACGACCAGCTCCTGCCGGGTGACCACGTGCGAGGCGAAGCTGTGGAACGCGACGGCCACGACGCGGTCGCCGACGCCCACCCCTGTGACGCCCGGGCCCACGGCGCTGACCACTCCGGCGCACTCGCCGCCCAGATGCAGCTCCCTGTCGTCGTCCTCGGGGAGCCGGTACCAGCCCATGGCCTTGAGCACGTCGCTGAAGTTGAGCCCCGCTGCCGCCACGCGGATCTCCACCTCGCCCTCGCCGGGCCGCGGCCGGTCGCGCAGCACCGGGCGGACGCCGTCGAGGTCGTTCGGACCGACGGACTCCAGCCGGAACGCGGCCCGTTCGCCCGTCGGTCCGCGGGCCGGCGTCGCGCGGCGCGGTTCGGGGGCATGCTCCATGCGGGCCACCAGACGCGTGCCCGAGCGGTGGGCGACCTCCTCCTCGACGTCATCGGCGGCGAGTTCCGCGACGAGCGCGTCGGCCGCGGCGTCGGCGGGCCCTGCGCCGAGATCCGTCATCGCAGCGCGCAGCTCGGGGTGCTCCCAGGAGAGGGTGCGCAGCAGTCCGCGCAGCGCCGCCTGTTCGGGGGTCCCGGCTTCGGTGTCGTCCACGGGGAGCGCTCCGCGCGTGACGAGGCGCAGGCGGGGCACGGGGGCTCCGGAACGCTCGGTCGTGGCCAGGACCCGGGCCAGCAGGATGGCGCGTTCCACCCGCGCGCAGGCCCGCTCCACCGCCGCCTCCGGATCGCTGCCACGCAGCCGCTCGTCCAGCTCGGCGGGGGGCAGTACGAGGGCCGCTCCGTGCACCTCGGGGTCGGCTGCGGCGGCGCGGAGCCGGTCCTCGTCCACGTCGGTCAGCAGCCGGCAGGCCCCGTCGCCGAGGCGTTCGCGCACGGCCGCCGCCAGCGGATCGTCGCCGTTCTCGGCGAGAAGCAGCCAGGTGCCGGACGGGGCGGTGGCGTCGTCCCGCAGCGGTGCGGGCCGCCAGACGAGGTCGTGGAGAAGGGAGTCCTCCGCCGCCGGTTCGGCCGCCTCTCCGCGCAGCCAGACGAGCCGGACGTCCCGCGCCTCCACGACGACGGCGCCCTCGGCGTCGAGCAGGCGGAGCCGCCCGACCAGAGCCACGCCGTCCGTGTCCCGCGGCTCCGCCTCCACGATCTCGGCCACGCAGCGCACGCCGGTCCGCGCGTCGCCCCTGACCCGCAGCGAGCCGAGGCCGGACGGCAGCAGGACGCCGTCCCCGCCGCCCGCGATCCCTCCGACCGCGTCCGGTACGGCGCCGAGGAGTTGCATCGCGGAGTCGAGAAGGGCGGGGTGCAGGTGCATCCCGTCGGCGCCGACGCGGCACCGCTCGTGCAGGGCGATGGTCCCCAGGACGCTGTCCGTCGCGTCCGGCGAGACCGCTACTTCGGTGACGCCGGTGAACGCGGGCCCGTGGTGCTGGCCGGCGGCCCGCAACCGCTCGTACAGCGCGGCGCTGTCGCTCCGCTCGGGATACGTCGCGGCCACGTCGCCGGATTCGTGGACGGCCTGTTCGCCGGCTGCGGCCCGCCGGACCCGGGCGCGGGCGTGCCGGGCCCACTCGCCCGCCGCGTCCTGTGCGCTGATCTCGACGATTCCGCTGTCTGCCGTCTCCTCCGTGAGGAGGGTGACGACTTCCGTCGGCTCCACGAGGGGAAGCAGCCGTTCGTAGGCGATGTCCTCCGCCAGGATCTCCCGGGGTCCGCAGCCGAACGCCTCGGCCGCGGCGGCGAGCGCCATCTCGCAGTACCCGGTGCCCGGCATCACGGCGATGTCCTCGGAACGGTGGTCGGCGAGCCAGGGCAGGCGCTGGGTGTCCACGGTGGCGCGCCACGCGTGCTGGACAGGCGAACCGGGCACGCGGACTCCGGTGCCGAGTAGTGGATGCCCGTCCGTCCGCCGTGCCGCGCCGCCTCCCGTTAGGGAGGTGTACCAGTAGCGTTCGTGCTGCCAGGACGTGGTCGGCAGGGTGGTGAGGGCGCCGTGCGGGTGGAGGCGGCGCCAGTCGACGGCGACGCCGTGCACGTGCAGGGCGGCCAGTGAGCCGAGCAGGGTCTCGCGCTCGGGCGCCTCGCGCCGCGTGGACGCACCGACGTGCGCGTCCGCGACACCGGCGGCCGTCAGCGCCTCCGTCACGGACTGGGTGACGATCGGATGCGGCGAGATCTCCAGGAACACGCGGTGGTCGTCCTCGGCGGCGGCGGTCACCGCGTCGGTGAAACGGACCGGGTTGCGCGCGTTCGCCGCCCAGTAGTCCGCGTCGAAGGCGGGGGTCTTGCGCGCGTCGTCCAGCACCGTCGTGTAGACGGGCACCTCCGGCTCGTCCGGCACGAGGTCGGACAACGCCCGCGTGATCAGCGGCATCACCGGGTCGACCTGCGGGCTGTGGCCCGCGCCCGTGGCGCCCTTGATGCGCTTGGCCATCAGCCCCTCCGAGGCCAGCTCGGAGACAAGGGCGTCGAGGGCCTGTTCCGGTCCCGCGAGCACCGTGGAGCGGGGCGAGGCGTGCACGGCCACGGTGACGTCCGGGTGGACCGCCGCGCGGCGAGCCGCCTCGTCCGCGGGCAGCTCGACCAGTGCCATGCCGCCCTTGCCGGCCAAGTGCTCCTGGAGCAGCAGGGAGCGGCGGCACATCACGCGTGCCCCGTCGGCGGGAGACAGTGCGCCGGCGGTCACGGCCGCGGCGACCTCACCCATGGAGTGGCCGAGAACGGCCGCCGGGCGCAGGCCGTACGAGCGCCACACCGCGGCCAGGCCGACCTGGAGCGCGTAGACGACGGGCTGGCTCCGGGCGACGTCGCCGAAGTCGCCGGATCGCAGGCACGCGCGCAGGCTGAAGCCCGCCTCCTGCTCCAGCACGGGTTCCAGGTCCTCGACGGTCCGGGCGAACTCGGGTTCGTCGTCGAGCAGTTCGCGTCCCATGCCCGCCCACTGCGAGCCGAAGCCCGAGAAGACCCAGACCGCGTCAGCCTCTTCACGCGCCTGTCCGGTGACCGGACGGGGCGCGGTGCCGCCTTCCGCGTGCGCCCGCAGCCCGGCCACCAGTTCCGCGCGGTTCCGTGCGGTCGCCACCAGGCGGTGCGGGAGCGGGGTGCGGTGCAGGCCGAGGGTGTGGCCGACGTCCCGCAGGGCGGGAGCGTCGTGCGGGGCGTCGATCCGGTCCGCGAGCCGTTCGGCGGCCTGGGCCAGGGCTCGGGGACTCGCCGCGTACACCGGGTACGGGCGGGGAACGGTGTCCGGGACGTCGCCGGGCTCCGGCGATCCGTCCGGCTCCGGGCGGTACGCCTCGAGGATCACATGGGCGTTGGTGCCGCTGACGCCGAAGGCGCTGACGCCCGCGCGGGGTGCCCGGTCGGCGTCGGGCCAAGCGGCTCCGTCGGCGGGCACCGCCAGCCGTGCGGCGCGGCGGCCGATGCGGGACGTCATCCGGTGGAAGTGCAGGTGCGGCGGTATCCGGTCGTGGTGCAGGGCCAGCACGGTCTTGATGAGCCCGGCCACCCCGGCGGCGGCCTCGACATGCCCGATGTTGGTCTTGGCCGAGCCGACCAGCAGCGGCGCCTCCGGCTTCCGGTCGCCGAACACGGCGGCGAGGGCCTCCAGTTCAATGGGGTCGCCCAGAGCCGTGCCGGTGCCGTGCGCCTCGACGTAGTCGATGTCGGCGGGCGTGAGCCGGGAGGTGCGCAGCGCCTCGCGGATCACCGCTTCCTGCGCGAGGCCGTTGGGAGCCGTGAAGTTGGTGCTCGCGCCGTCCTGGTTGACGGCCGAGCCACGGACCACGGCGAGAACCCGGTCGCCGTCGCGCTGCGCGTCGTCGAGGCGCTTGAGCACCACGACACCGCAGCCCTCGCCGCGTCCCAGGCCGTCCGCCGACTCGTCGAAGGCCTTGCAGCGTCCGTCGGGCGCGAGAGCACCCCACTGGCTCATGGTGACGTTGGTCTCCGGCAGCAGCATCAGGTTCGTGCCGGCGGCCAGAGCGAGGTCGCTCTCGCCCGTGCGGAGGCTCTGGCAGGCCAGATGGGTCGTCACCAGGGACGACGCGCAGGCGGCGTCCACCGCGATGCTCGGTCCCGTGCAGCCGAGGAAGTAGGAGACGCGGCCGGAGGCGTAGTTGGGCAGGCAGCTCGTGACCGTGTACCCGTCCACCTCCTCGGGGCCGAGGTGGCGGAGCTGGCGCACGGCGTACTCGTGGAGAGTGATGCCGGTGAACACGCCCGTCTTGCTGCCGCGCAGGTCCGAGGCGCGCACTCCGGCGTGTTCCAGTGCCTCCCAGGCGACTTCGAGCAGCAGGCGGTGCTGTGGGTCCATGGCCATCGCCTCGCGCGGCGCGATACCGAAGAACGCCGCGTCGAACTGGTCGGGTTCCCAGCCCGTCAGGAATCCGGCGCCGCGGGCACGGATGGTGCCGGGCACATCAGCGTCCTCGCCCAGGAACCGGCCGTGGTCCCAGCGGCTCTCCGGCACGTCGACCACGGCGTCGCGCCCCTCGTCGAGCAGGCTCCAGTAGGCGTCGGGTCCGCCGGCGCCGCCGGGGAGCCGGCAGCCGATGCCGATCACCGCGATCGGCTGCCGGAGCGCTTCCTCGGCGGCTCCGGCCCGCTCCTCCAGACGCTCGATGGTCTCCATGGCCTCAAGCAGCAGGTCACGACGGTCGGCGTTGTTCGTGGTCATGAGAGGGACCTCAGCTTTTCCGTGAGACGGTGAGCAAGTTCGTCCTCGGACAGGTCGGTGCCGCGGTCCGGGGCGTGAGAAGCGGTCGGGGGTGGGGCCGTCGCCTCCTGGTCCGACGGAGCGAGCAGCGCGAGCACGTGGTCCGTCAGGGCCTCGACGGTGGGGTGGTTGAACACCGCAGCGGGCGCCAGGTCGCAGTCGAACGCCGTGGCGAGCCGCTGTTGGGCCTGGACGCTCATCAGGGAGTCCAGGCCGATCTCGAAGAACCCCACACGCAGCGGCAGTTGACGCGGGTCGGCGAAGCCCATCACCTCTGCCACCGTCCGGCGCACGTGGTCCCGCACCAGCGTCCTGCGGCGGGCCCTCGGGGCGGCCTCGACGCTCGCCCGGGCGGCACCCGGCTCCTCCCCGGTCTCCCCGCCGGCCCCCGTACCGGCCATGTCTGAGCCGGTCAGCGGGTCCAGGAGCGGCATCGCGGTCCGCGACCGGTAGGCGGCGGCGAGCCGCTGCCAGTCGACGTCGGCCACGACGCGCTGCACCCGCGCGTCGGCCATGATGTGCCCCAGCAGGCGGATCGCCTCGTCGTCGTCGAGCCCCCGCATGCCGGACTCCTTCATCAGATGCCCGTACGACGCGGTGTCGGTCCAGGAGCCGAACGCGCCCCAGTTGACGACGCGGCACGGCAGCTCCCGTGCCTCCCGGGCGTGGGCGAACGCGTCCAGGAAGCGATTGGCCGCCGCGTAGTGGGCCAGTCCCCGCGAGCCCAGGAGCGCGGTCGTGGAGGAGAACAGGACGAAGTGACGGACCGGCTGGGAGAGGCTCAGCCGGTGCAGCAGGACCGTCCCGTCCACCTTGGGCCGGAGCATGTCCGTCACTCCGGCCGGGGTCAGCGCGTCGGTTTCGGTGAAGTCGTTGGTCATGGCCGCGTGGTAGACGCCGTGCAGCTCGGGCAGGTCCGCGCCGAAGCGTGCGAAGAGCGCGTCCATCGCACCGGGGTCGGCCACATCCGCGGCCACGGCGGTGACCCGCGCACCGGACTCCCGCAACGTGGCGACGAGTTCCGGCGACGGGCCCTTCCGCGAGGTGAGGACGAGGTGCCGGGCGCCCAGCGCGACCAGGTGCCTGGCGAGCCGCGGGCCGAGCAGCCCGCTGGCGCCGACGACCAGATGGCAGCCGTCGGGGTCCAGCCTCAGGTCCGATCGCGGCACCCTGTCCTTCTCCAGCCGCGGCACGTACCGCTCGCCGCCGCGGAAGGCGACCTCGGGTTCGTGGCCGGCGGCGTCCGGACGGGACTCCACGAGCTCGTCGACGACGAGTTCCGCGGCGGCCCGCGGATCGTCCGCGTCCACGTCGACCGCCCCGCCCCACGTCGCCGGGTAGTCCAGCGCCAGAGTGCTGCCCAGCCCCCACAGGGCGGCTCCGCCCGGGCGGACCTCCGACCGCCCGTCCACGGCCTGGGCGAGCCGGGTGACCAGGTGCAGCCGCGGCGTGGGATCGCGGTCCGCGAGGACGCGGACGAGCCGCAGCAGGCGGATCGTCTCCTCGTGCACGGGTGCCGGGTCGCCGTCCGGCGCGCCGGGCAGGGCGAGTCCGCCCAGGTGCACCACCCGGTCGATCTCCGCGAGCGGGGCGTCGTCTGCCAGCGCGGCGTCGACCGAGACCACGCGGCGGCACCGGGCGCCCGCGGCCTCCAGCCGTTCGGCGAGCGCGGCTGCGACGCCCGACGGGTCGTCACCGACCAGCAGCCAGCGGGTGCCCTGCGCGCCCGGGGTGCCGGCGGATTCCGCGGGGCGCTCCGGGCGGACCGGCGGTGCGGGTGACCAGACGAGCCGGTGCGTCCACTCCTCGCGGACGTGCTCCGGTTCGCTCTTCCGGTCCGCGTCCGGCATGCCGTGGTGGTTGTGCTGCCAGGCGTATCGCGGCAGGTCCGTGAGGCGGCCGTCGGGCACGAGGGCCGACAGGTCCACGGGAGCACCCGCCCCGTACAGCGTCGCGAGGGCCGAACGCAGCGTCGCCGTGGCGTTCGTACCGCGCCGGGAGCACGCGACGGCGACGGCGTCGGACACGTCACGCTGCCGGGCGATGTGGGTGACGGACCGGGTCAGGACGGCGTGCGGGGCCAGTTCGAGGAAGACCCGGTGCCCGTCCTCCAGCGCGGCGTCCACCGCGTCGGCGAAGCGCACCGTGCCGCGCAGGTTCGCGCCCCAGTAGGCAGCGTCGTAGGCGGGGGTCCGGCGCGGGTCCTCGTGCACCGTGCTGTATACGGGGACGCGCGGCGTCAGCGCGGTCAGATCGGAGACGCTCGCGGCCAAGCGGTCGTCGAGACCGATCATCTGCCGGCCGTGGAACGCGACGTCGGAGGCGACCCGACGCACGGGAATTCCCTCGCTTTCGCACTCCGCCACCACAGCGTCGACGGCCGCCGGGGACCCCGACAACACGACCGAGTCGTGGGCGGCGCGGATCGCGACGTCCACCTCGACGTCGTGCCAGCGCTCGACCGCCTCCGGCTCGGGCAACGTCACCACTGCCATCGCGCCCTGCCCTGCCACCTCGGCCAGCAGCCGCGACCTGCGCAGTACGATCCGCGCCGCCGTCTCGCGGGGAAGCGCCCCGGCGGCCACGGCGGCGGCGATCTCTCCCATGGAGTGGCCGAGGACGGCCGCGGGGGCGGCACCGTGGGCTCGCAGCGTCTCCGCGAGGCCGACCTGCACGGCGTGGATGAGCGGCTGGACACGGTCGGCGGGCAGCGCGTCGAGGTCGGCCTCGGCCAGGTCGGCGCGCAGCCGAATACCGGCCTCCTCCTCGTACACCGGGGCCAGCGCGTCGATCACGGCGGCGAACTCGGGCTCGTCGAGGAGTTCGCGGCCCATCCCGGTCCACTGCGAGCCGTGCCCGGAGAAGACCCACACGGCCCCGTCCGCCGCGCTCGGCGTCACGGCCGTGTGCGCGGTCAGCGTGGCGGCTTCGCCCCGTGCGGCGGCGTCGAGCCGTTCGGCCAGTTCCTGCGGACCGTCTGCGACGGCGGTGATCCTGTGCTTCGCGTGGGCGCGCCGATGTGCCAACGTATGCGCGACGTCGGCGAGTTCAGGCGGGTCGGACTCCAGGCGCCGTGCCAGTCGCCCGGCGTTCTCCCTGGCCGCCTGCTCGGTTGCGCCCGTGAGCACGAACACCCGTGCCGCGCGGGGCAGTTCCGGGCGCGTCCCGGGCTCCGGGACCGGTGACTCCTCGACGATGGCGTGCGCGTTCGTACCCCCCATCCCGAACGAGGAGGCCGCCGCGAGCCGCGGTCCCCCGGCGACCGGCCACTCCGTGACGGCCGTGGGCACGAACAGCCGCGTACCGGCCAGCTCCATCTTGGGGTTGGGCTGCCGGAAGTGCAGGTTGGGCGGGACGACTCCGTGCCGGACGCAGAGCACCGCCTTCAGCAGCGCGGTGACGCCCGCGGCGGCCTCCGTGTGCCCCAGGTTCGTCTTGACCGCGCCCAGCGCCAGTCCGCCCTTGTCCCCTCGGCCGTACGCCGAGGCGATGGCCTCGACTTCGATCGGGTCGCCCAGTTCCGTGCCCGTGCCGTGGGCCTCGATGAAGCCGACGTCCTCCGGAGCGGTGCCGGTCCGGGCGACCACGTCGGCCAGCAGCTCCCGCTGGGCGGTTCCCGAGGGAGCGGTGAGCCCGTTCGACTTGCCGTCCTGGTTGACGGCGGAGCCCCGCAGCACCGCCAGCACGCGGTCGCCGTCGTCGAGAGCGTCGGTCAGCCGCTTGAGGAGCACCATCGCGCAGCCCTCGGTGCGCACGATGCCGTTGGCGGACGCGTCGAACGTCTTGCACCGCCCGTCCTCGGCGAGCAGGCCGTACCGGTGCAGCGACAGGCTCAGCTCCGGGCCGAGGATGAGATTGGCGCCACCGGCGAACGCCAGATCGCTCTCCCGCAGACGCAGGCTCTGGCACGCGAGGTGGACTGCGGCCAGCGACGACGAGCAGGCCGTGTCCAGCGCTATGCACGGGCCGCGGAGCCCCATCGTGTACGACAGCCGTCCCGCGGCCACGCTGTGCAGGCCGCCGGTGATGGTGTAGGCGTCGACCGATTCCGGCTCGGCGAGCCCCGCTTGCAGGTGCTCGTTGTAGTACAGCCCGAGGAAGACGCCGCTACGGCTGCCGTGCAGCCCGGGCACCGGGACACCCGCGTGCTCGGCCGTCTCCCAGGCCACTTCCAGGAGCATGCGCTGCTGGGGGTCCATGGCGGCGGCCTCGCGCGGCGAGACCGCGAAGAACTCGTTGTCCAGGCCCCAGGGGTCGTCGAGCAGCCCGCCGTGCGCCAGTCGGGGCTCCGCGAGCGCCCCGGTCCGGCCGTTGGCCCTCCCCCCGCCGCGCGAGGTCTCCCCCACGAGATCCCGCGCCTCGAGCAGCGCCGACCAGAAGTCCTCCGGGGTGGTGACGCCGCCCGGGAAGCGGCACCCCAGCCCGATGACCGCGATCGGTTCCGACGCGACGGTACCGGCCGTACCGGCGAGCCGGGCGGCGAGTTCGCCGCGCCGCCCGTCCGTCAGTTCGGCCAGCCGCTGACTCATGCTGGTCATGCCTGTCCCTTCCTGGTCTGCGCGCTCTCCTTGGTGCCGTCACGCCCTTCGTGGCGACCGTCGGAACCGGTGTCGGCCTCGAACTCGTCGAGCAGGGCGGCGAACCCGTCGACCGCCGGGGCGGATGCGGTGTCCGTGCCGGGCCCGGGGGCGCCTTCCCGGTCCGTCTTCTCGGTGGCGGAAGGCGTGTCGGCCGCATCCAGCAGCTCGGTGATCCGCTCGCTGAGGGCGTGTGCCGTGGGGTGGTTCCACAGCAGCGTGGCGGGCAGGGCGAGCGAGAACTCCCGCTCCATGCGGCGCCGGATGGCGAGGGCCATGATGGAGTCCATGCCGATCTCCGCGAGCGGCCGACGGGGATCCAGGGCCGCCACGGTGA
This sequence comes from Streptomyces sulphureus DSM 40104, assembly GCF_000381025.1. Classification (GTDB taxonomy): domain Bacteria; phylum Actinomycetota; class Actinomycetes; order Streptomycetales; family Streptomycetaceae; genus Streptomyces; species Streptomyces sulphureus. The sequence continues at coordinate 126,251 of NZ_KB905823.1, read as the reverse complement.
GGCCGAGTTCGGCCGCCACCAAGGCGCGGACGCTGCTCCCGACCCGGTCGCGCAGCTCGGCCCCGCTCATTCCCCGGTACGTGTCGCCGTCGCCGTCGCGGTCGGTGTCGTCGGCGTCGGCGCCCTCGCCGAGAAGCTCTTCGAGAAGGGGCAGCGCACGGGGCGGTCGCCGAGTGCGGTCCACGGGCAGCACCACGAGGTGGGCGCCGGCCCGTCGCCCGGCGTGCCACCAGGCGGCCAGCCCCTCGCGCGCCGTCAGATCACGCACCCCGACGGCCTCGAACTCCGCTGTCAGCTCCCCCGCCGTCGCGGCCAGGCCCGTGTCGCGCCAGGCGGGCCAGGCGATGCTCATCGTGTGGCGGCAGCCCTGGGCGCGTCGGCGCTCCGCGAGACCGTCGAGGAAGGCGTTGGCGGTGGCGTACCCTCCCTGGCCCGCGAGGCCCAGCTGACCCGCCACGGCGGAGAAGAGGACGAAGAAGTCGACCGTGCCCGGCGGATGGAGCCGGTCGAGCGTCAGCGCGCCGGCGACTTTGGGCCGCAGCTCGGCCCGGAGCGAGGAGCGGGTGAGTCCGTCGATCGTGCCGCCGTGGATCACGCCCGCCGCGTGCACCACCCCGCGGATCGGCGGCATGTCGAGGGCGTCGGGGTCGAGCACCGCACGGACCTGCTCCTCGTCGGCGATGTCCACGGCCACCGTGCGCACCGTCGCCCCCGCGCGCTCCAGTTGACGCACCCGTTCGATGCGGTAGCGGGTCCTTGGGTCGGTGACGCTGTGCCACGTGGTGCGCGGCGGCAGCGCACCACGCCCTGCCAGGACGAGTCGCCGTGCTCCGGCAGCGACCAACTCCTCCGCGATACGCAGCCCCAGTGCGCCGAGTCCCCCTGTGACCAGGTAACTCCCGTCGGGTGTGCAGTACGGGCGCTGGTCCTCCGGCGCCGCCAGTGGCGCGCGCGTGAGGCGCGGCCGTAGCGGCCCTTCGGCCGTGAGGCGCAGCACTTCCTCGTACGGCACGTCGTCGCGCGGCTCTCCGGCGACCACCCGCAGCAGGCTCGGGAACGCCGTGCCGTCCGGAGTGTGCGGGTCGCGGTGGATCAACCCGCCCCACCGCTCGGGGTGTTCTCCGGCCGCGACGCGGCTCAGTCCACGCAGCGCCTGCTGCCCCAGCGCATCGCTCCCCCGGCCGTCCCAGTCGCCGACGGCGCACCACAGTCTGGGCGCGCTGCCCTCCGGTACACGTGCGAGGTCCCGCACCGCGCGGACCATCTGCCAGGCAAGTTCCTCGACGTGCTCCGCCGTGTCCGGTCCGTCCGCCGGTTCCGCGCAGGAAGGGACGAGTACCGCGGTGCCGACCCCGGCCAGGCGAGCGAGCTGCGCGTCCTCGGCCAGATCACCGGAATCCTCCAGACAGACCGTTCGGGCGCCCGCGGCCCGCAGCCCCGCGGCAACGGCACCGGCGGGTCCGTCCGACGCGCCGATCACTGCCACGGCGGGGCGGGACGCCTGGACCAGTGCGTCCTCCGGCACGGGCTCCCAGCGCACGACGCGGAGGATCTCGTCCGGGGGGACTTTTCCTGCCGCCGCCTCCGGGGCGGAGAACCGCAGACCGGTCAGGGTCAGCGACTCACCCCGGGGGCCCGCAACCGACCCGGAGAAGAGCGGTCCGCCGGGCTCCGATGCCGCCGGGTCGGCCGCACCGGACGGGGACTCATCGCGGGCGAGGGTGAGCAGCGCCCGGCGGGGCGGGGGCCCTGTGACGCTGAGCTCGCTCAGCTCCTCGGCGAGGGCGGGCCCGGTGCCGTCCGGAAGTAGCGCGCAGGCCAGCGAGAGCGCCGCGTCGGCCCATACCGCCCAGCCTCCGGCAGGGGGTTCGTCGCCTGTCGGCGCCCCGACGACCTCCAGTTCCGCGGTCAGCTCCTCGTCCGTCACCCGGTGGGTGACCACACGCCACGGGAACGCGGCGGCGCCCGTACGGGCCGGCGGTCCCGCGACGGACGGGGCGCCGTCGTCGGAAGCGTCCGCGCGCGGCGCCCCGCATGCCGGGGCGTGCCGTGCTCCCGCCCCGGCGTCGCCGGTGCTTCCGTTCCGGCACGCGGCGTGCAGTCGTTCGGGGCCGTGCCCGTCCGGGGCGCTGCCCGTGGTCGCTGCCGCGTCGTGGGCCGTCGGGGACGAGGAGACGCTGACCGTGCCGTCGACGGCGACGACGTGCACGTCCCGCTCGCCCTCCAGGGTCAGCGGCTCCCGGAGCGAGACGTCGCATACCGTGGCGGAACCGCTTTCCTGGGCTTTCCCCGCGCTGTCCTGTACCGCCGCTATGAGCGTGGCCAGGATGACGGCGGGTGCGAGCGCGGGGCGGTCGCCCGACGTGTCGGGCTCCCCCGGCGCCGACGCGCCGTCGAGAAGCGTGTGCCACACCCGTCCGATGGCCCCGCGGCCCAGGGGGACGGGCGCGCCGAGGAGCGTTCCGGTGGCAGGGGCGTGGCCGCCGGTGAACCCTGGCGACGACACGGCATCGTGCCAGTGACGCTGGTGATCCCATGCTGTCGTGGGGACGGCGGCCCGCTCACGCGCCGAACCGCCTGCCTCGGAGTCGAAGCGGACCGGGACCCCGTGGCAGTGCAGGGTCGCGGCGGCACGCAGAAAAGCTCTGCGCTCCGGTGTCGCCCGCCGGAGCGTTCCTACGACGCACGCGTCCTCGATGCTCGCGTGGTGAAGGGACTCGCGGATGGAGTGCACCACCACGGGGTGCGGGGAAAGCTCGACGAACGCTCGGTGTCCGTCCTCAGCGGCCGCCCGCACCGCCGCTTCCAGCCGTACCTCACCGCGCAGGTTGCGCACCCAGTAAGCGGCGTCGAACGTGTAGGACGCGCGTGGCTCGGGCCCCGAAGTGGAGTACAGGGGGATGTCCGGCACTTGGGGCGCCAGGCCGTCAGCGGCGGTCGCGAGATCGTCCAGGAGCGGGTCCATCTGCGGGCTGTGGAACGCCACGTCCGACGCCACACGCCGCACCAGGAAGTCCTCCTTGCCCCAGCGCTCGACGGCCCGTTCGACGTCGTCGGGGCCGCCCGCCACGACGGTGGCCTCGGGCGAGGCGCTGATGGCCACGCTGAGCCCTTCCCCGCCCTCCCGCCGGAGCAACTCGCGTACCTCGCCCGCCGGGAGGGACACGAGCGCCATCGCTCCCTTGCCCATGACTCGACGCAGCAGCAGCGAGCGGCGGCACACCAGGCGTGCGCCGTCCACGCGCGAGAGAGCGCCTGCCACCACAGCGGCGGCGATCTCCCCCACGGAGTGTCCGAGCACCGCGGCAGGCTCGGCACCGTGCGCCCGCCAGACTTCGGCCAAGGCCGTCTGAACGGCGAACAGCACGGGCTGTATCTGGTCCGCGCCGGCATGTTCCGCGTCGGCGCCGGTGAGGAACTCGTGGAGCGAGAAACCGGCCTCTGCGAGGAAGACCGGCTCCAACTCGGCCAGGACACCGGCGAACGCCGCCTCTGTGGCCAGGAGTTCGCGTCCCATGCCGGTCCACTGCGAGCCATGTCCGGAGAACACCCAGACCGCACCGGCATCGCCCCCGGGCAGCACACGTCCGGCGACCAGATCGGCGTGCGCCTCGCCCGCCAACCACGTGTCCAGCGCGGACAGCACTTCCGTCGAATCCGATGCCACGGCCGCTGCTCGACAGGCAGCGTGTGAACGCCCCTCAGCCAGCGTGTGCGCCACGGATGCGGCACTCGCCTCTCCCGCCGCTTCCCTGAGCCAGTCAGCGAGCCGACCGCCCGCACGCTCGCGCGCGGCTTCTGAGGAGCCGGACCAGGGGAACACCATGGGCCGGTCCGGGCCGTCAGCTCCCACGCCTGCCGCCACCTCGCCGACCGTGTCCGCGGCACCCGGCGCACCGGGCACGGCGGAAGCGGCAGCCGAAGCCGCAGGCGACTCCTCGACCACCAGGTGCGCGTTGGTGCCGCCGAAGCCGTAGGAGGAGACTCCGGCGCGACGGGAACGCGCGCGACGGGGCCAGGGGACGGCTTCCGTGACGATACGGAAGCGGTGTCGCTCATCGGCCAGCGCGGGGCTCGGGTTGCGGTGGTGCAGGGACGGCGGAATCTCACCGTGTCCCAGTGCGAGCAGCACCTTGATGAGGCCGGCCATCCCGGCAGCGGCCTCGGCGTGCCCGATGTTCGTCTTCACGGACCCCACGAGGCACGGGTCGTCCGCGAGCCGCGCGGAGGTGATGGAGGCGAGGCCGGCCGCTTCGGCACGGTCCCCGGCGGGAGTGCCGGTGCCGTGCGCCTCGATGTAGTCGAGCGTCGTCGGCTCCACTCCCGCGGCCTCGCAGGCCAGCCGGACGGTGCGGGCCTGGGCCTCGCTGTCGGGAGCCATGATCCCTACGCCGTGGCCGTTCTGGGTGACGGCACTTCCACGCAGTACACCGAGCACCGGATCGCCGTCGGCGAGGGCGTCGGCGAGCGTCTTGAGGACGACGACGCCGCAGCCTTCCGCCCGCACGTACCCGTCGGCGTCGATGTCGAAGGCTCGGCAGCGTCCGCTGGGGGACAGCGCCCCCGCACGGTCGAAGTTGACGGTAAGTCCGGGCGACAGCAGCAAGTTCACCCCGGCCGCGAGCGCCAGGCGGGACTCCCCCAGGCGCAGGCTCTGGCATGCCTGGTGCACGGCGACCAGCGAAGAGGAGCATGCGGTGTCCACGGTGAGGGACGGTCCGTGCAGACCCAGGTGGTACGACAGCCGGGCTGCGGCGCTGCCCAGGGTGCTCCCCACACCGGTCCATGCCTCGATCGAGGGGAGGTCTTCCAGAAGACGGCGCCCGTAGTCGTCCGACCAGGCCCCGACGAACACACCGGCGGACGTCCCGGCCAGGCTGCCGGGAGCCGTTCCGGTACGCTCCAACGCCTCCCAGGCCACCTCCAGGAGCAGGCGCTGCTGCGGATCCATCGCCCGCGCCTCCTTCGGACTGATGCCGAAGAACTCCGCGTCGAATCCCGCAACATCGGTGAGGAACCCGCCGTGCCGGCTGGTCTCGCTCAAAAGAGCGTCCGTCCTCGGGCCACGCCCCTCGTACTCTGCCCAGCGGCCGTCAGGAACCTTTCCGACGGCATCACCTTTTCTCCGCAGCAGGTCCCAGAAGGCTTCTGGTGATTCGCCACCTCCAGGAAACCTACAGGACATACCGATTACCGCGATCTCTGTCCTCAACAGGGCAGACCGAACTCCAGACACGCCGCAATCGCCCTTTCGCAGATAAGATGCGCTCAGGAAAGCCCTGAAGAATCGGCGCAAACGAAACCGGAGAACACGTGGGCTCTCCGAATGAAGGAACGCCCGCTGGACGTCGACACTTCACGCACAGGGGGCTACAGAAAAATACCTCGGCCAGGTGTGGAAATCACCGCGAGGGCAAAGTCAGAGACTACCCCGGGGACCTGGCGGGCACGACAGAAGAAGGCCAACAAAGTGGCAAGAAGATTTGGAACACAGAACTACCCCCGAAAAGATACGCCCCAGCGGTCGGCGGCGAAGCCTAACCGCCGCAGCGTACCAACCAACCAGAACCCACTAGCACTCGCCAGGGAGTACGGAGTGGCACCGCCTCCCATGTGGGGGACAGTAGCGGACCCCGAGGAGTAGATCAATGATCAAATCTGCACACTAGCGAAGGATTTACAACAGAGAGTCACGTCGACATGAGGAATACACCATTCCGCTAAATCAGGAAGCAGACATTTCCCCTCCGACTGAACAGCCTCCGCCAACCACCTACCGGAGCCGGGGTCGCCTACCGACGTTGAGTGGTGGCCATGACCGCTCCGGCACCGGACCGCGGCGCGGGTAAGGGAGTGCCTGGAGGAAGCTGGAAATTGCGGAACGGCGTCGATCGACCGGCGCAGGGTGGTGGATGCTGCAGGGTTGCCGGAACCACGGCGGCCGCCCAGTGCTTCAGCGAGACTTCGCGTCCCGAACCGGTTCCTCGTCGGCCGTGGGCAGCGTCGTGCGGTGGCTTGGCGCTGTCTGCACCAGCGCGGAGCGGGGAAGCAGAGCGCCCAGAAGCCCTCGGATCTCTGCCAACGGCGAGAGGAACGACACTGACGCTGTCGTTTCCGCGGCATTTCTCGGTGGCTGTCGAAGACATCGATGACCGGCAAGCGGGCAGCGGGTGCGCGACGGCCTGATGACGGCGGCGTTGCGGCTTCCCGGGTCCGGGTTCCGCTCTCGAGCTGGACTGTATCCGCCGAGAGACGACGGCCACGCAGTCGGTCGGATGGGTGTGGCTGTCGCCGTTCTTGTCGATGGCGTGGGCGAGGTTGAAGACAGCAGCGTCGCCGGGCTTGAGGTTGGTGACACGTGGCTGGGCGCGGCCTCGCTCAATGGGGCTGGAGGTGTGGTCGACGTCCTTGATGTCGACGCCCGCGAACCCCGTCGCCGAGCAGGTCGTCGAACCCCGGTTGATCATGGTGATGTCGATCCTGCCTGAAGCCGCGTCAGGCGCGGCGTCCCTGGCTAGGTCCTCCGTTTTGCAGAACCTGAACCGCACCGAGTTACAGGCGGCCCGCCGAGACTGCATCGTGCTGTCACGGCAGCACCGGGGCCTGCTCAACGTGGCGCCTCGGGCAGTAAGCGGTGCCGCCGGCTCCGGCGGGGCGCCGACCGCGCGCTCCTTTAGTATCGTGGCGGAACAAAGTCGGCCGTCCCGTCAGGAGCCCCACCGATGACCACCGAAGCGACGCCCCTGACGCTCCCCGTCGACGGCGTGCTGCTCGACATGGACGGCACCCTGGTCGACTCCGACGCCGTCGTCGAGCGCTGCTGGCGCCGGTGGGCCGATCAGCAGGGCATCGACCCGGCCGCGGTGCTGCGCATCGCGCACGGTCGGCAAAGCCACGAGACGATGGCCGCGTTGCTGCCGGAACGGGCCCCCGCCGACCACGCCGCCGACCACGCCCGTATGTCGCAGTGGGAGCGTTCCGACACCGACGGCGTCATCGAGGTGCCCGGCGCGCGGGCACTCCTCGACGCGCTCGCGACGCAGCACGTTCCGCATGCGCTGGTCACCTCCGCCGACATCCCGCTGTCCACCGTACGGATGGCCGCGGCCGGACTGCCCTGTCCGGCGGTCAGCGTCACCGCCGAGAGCGTCTCGGCCGGCAAGCCCGATCCCGAGGGCTTCCTCAAGGGCGCCGCCGAACTCGGCGTCGACCCCGCCCACTGCCTCGTGCTGGAGGATTCCGCCGCCGGCGTCGCCGCGGCCCGCGCCGCCGGCATGCGCGTCCTCGGTGTCGGTCCCCGCGCCGCCGCCCACCTGCCCGACGCGCACGCCGCCGACCTGACAGGCATCCGCATCGAGACACTGCCGGACGGCTCTCTCGCGGTCCGCCTCCCCGCCGTACGGCCATGACACGACGCCCGCCACAGCAGAGGTGACGAACCGTCACTCCAGTTGCGGGCGATGGTCGGGTGGCTGCTGCCAATGTTGTGGGCGGCACTCGGCACTTGGGCCGGCTGATTTCCAGGGCATTGCGTGCGTGCACACCGGGATCTTCTGGGGACACCTGAACTCGGCTCCGCCCCGCCCCGCCCCGCACCGCACCGCACCGCACCGCACCGCGGGCAACGAACACTCGCCCACCACCGAACCCACGCCGCGGCAACAGCCGGTCGGCATCGACGAGTTGGACAAAGACCGAGTGGTCCTCAGGAAGCCGCCGCAAGAGAACCCGGCCTTGTCAGAGGCAGCAGGTAGAACTGAGCAACTGGCAAACCACAGCGAGACTTGCGAGGTACCCCGATGCGTCCTGCTCTGCCCCTGCCCCCGATCGATGACGGCCCGCGGGTACCCGGCATGCTGCTGATCCGCACCCACCACCACGACGACGAAACCTGGCGCGACGTGCTCTCCCACCTGGATGGCCTGCCCGGCCTGGTCACCCCGCACCCGGGAGACGAAACCCACGCGGTGCCGCCAGAGCCCATCCCCCGACGCCTGATCGTGGTGGACGACCCCGCTTGGCAAGGCGCCACCCCCGAGGAGGCACGCGAGACCCTACGCACACACGAAACGTGGATACCCGACCTCGTGCTGCTCACCAACGACGAGACCACGGCCGACCCTCAACTACGCCCGCTGCTGGCGTTCCGCAGCACCGACGGAGACGCCTTCCGGATCACGCCCCGCCAAGCAGCCCTGCTCCACCTGGTACTGCACCGCCCGTACCTCGACACAACGCTGGAACGCTTCGAGGAGGAGGCCCCTGTCGAGGAAGAAGAGGCAGCGGACGACGGCCTCCCCGATCCCGTGGGTGCCTGCCTGGAGTCGCTGAACCCTCCACCGCACTACGAGCCCCCAGCCCGGGCTCTGCCCCTCCTCACCCAGGAGAACTTCGGTCTGCTCGTGCGTACCGACTTCACCGATGACGCCGCCTGGACGTCGCTCCTCGAGACCATGCACCGTCCGGGGGTGGGCTATGACGACCCGATCGAAGACTTCACCGACTACGTCGACACCGTGGATGACCCGATCTTCGAGGGCTCCAGTCCCGAGCAGCTCATGGCACTGATCCACGACAGCCATGACGAGGGAGAGATGACCGCGGACCTCGTGATGATCGCGGACCGGACCGCGATGCGCGATCCCGACCACCGCGTCCTGGTCACACCCCTGGAAGGTCCCGTCGGGTACGCCTTCCGAATCGACCCCGAGCCGATCGGGGGCATGGTGGCGAACCTAGCGATCGGCAACATGGACATAGAAGATTTCATGGATGATGAGACCAAGGCCAACCTTCCGGGCTGGGAGTGGCTTCGGGCCATCCATGCACGGAAGAGTCCGAACTCGTAAGAGTGGCCGGAGAGTTCGACCTGCAGGAACACTTCCCCGCGACTCCGCCACCTCGCCCTTCTCCGCAGGGCCAGTACAGGTGCGCAATGCAAGGGATTTCCACAACACCGCGGTGAGTTGACCAAGCCGCGACCGGTTCAGACAGGCGCTCGGCTGGGATCTCCCGGCCGAGCGCCTCGCGTATACGGCCGTTCGGTTCGGCAGTGACGGCGTTCAAGCGTCGTAAGCCGCTTCCGCTTCCACCGGACGGCCGCCGTTCCGTGTCGTCACGGCGATATCCGCGTTGTGCAGTCGACTCCCGGTTCAGACGTGGCGGAGAGGCGGGCGGTGCAGACCGACGGTGCAGTGGACGAAGCGGTCGACGTGCGGCGGCACGTGGTCCGTACCGATGCGGTGCTGGCCGATCCGCGGCTGTCGGCGGCTGTGGAGCGGCTGGGTGCGGGCGTGGTCAAGCCTCTTGTGAGGGCGGCACAGGAGCGGGCGCGGCAAGGTGCGGTGCCGGTCGATGCGGTAGCGGACCTCGTGGTGGCGGCCCTGCCTCGTACGTGTGGTGGCTTGCGGCCGGTCATCAACGCGACCGGGGTGGTGCTCCACACCAATCTGGGGCGTGCGCCCTTGTCGACTGCGGCTCGTGAGGCCGTGGCCGATGCGTGTGGTTGCACCGATGTGGAGTGGGACCTGGAGAGCGGTCGGCGGTCGCGACGAGGGCGGACGGTTCTCGACGCGCTGCTCGGCGCGGTGCCGGATGCGGAGGCGGCTCACGTGGTCAACAACGGGGCCGGTGCTCTGGTGTTGGCTGCGACGGCGCTGGCGAGCGGCAGGGAGATCGTCGTCAGCCGTGGCGAGATGGTGGAGATCGGGGACGGGTTCCGGTTGCCGGATCTGCTGGTCTCGACGGGGGCGAGGCTGCGGGAGGTGGGGACGACCAACCGGACGTCGCCGGCGGACTACGCCGAGGCGGTGGGGCCCGGGACGGGATTCGTGCTGAAAGTGCATCCGTCGAACTTCCGGATCTGCGGGTTCACGCGCAGTGTGCAGGTCGCCGAGTTGGCTCAGTTGGGTGTGCCGGTCGTCGCCGACATCGGCTCGGGTCTCCTCGCGCCCGATCCGGTGCTGCCCGAGGAGCCGGATGCGCGGAGCTGGTTGCGCGCGGGGGCGTCGGTCGTGACGGCGAGTGGGGACAAGCTGCTCGGTGGTCCGCAGTGCGGTCTGGTCCTGGGCGAGGGGCAGTTGCTGCGGCGGATGGCGCGGCATCCGCTGTCGCGGGCGTTGCGCGTCGACAAGTTGACGCTCGCGGCGTTGGAAGCGACGGTGCGCGGGCCGGAGACGCCGACACATGCGGCGTTGCACGCGCAGGTGGGGGCGCTGCGGGTGCGTGCCGAGCGGTTGGCGGGGTTGCTGCGCGATGCCGGTGTGGATGCGCGGGCGGTGTCCGTCGAGTCGGCCGTGGGGGGCGGTGGTGCGCCGGGGGTGGGGTTGGCGAGCGCCGCGGTCTCGCTGCCCGAGTCGTTTGCGGAGCTGTTGCGTACGGGGGCGCCGCCGGTGGTGGGGCGTGTTGAGGAGGGGCGGTGCCTGCTGGATGTGCGGGCTGTGGGTGAGGAGTTGGACGAGGTGCTCGTGGGTGCCGTTCGCGCTGTTTCGGGGAGGTGAGGGCGGTGCACGTGGTGGCGACGGCCGGGCACGTCGATCATGGGAAGTCCACGTTGCTCAGGGCGCTCACCGGTATGGAGCCGGATCGGTGGGAGGAGGAGCGGCGGCGGGGGCTCACTCTGGACCTGGGGTTCGTCTGGGGGCCGCTCGGGCCGGGTGGGGGGTCGCTGGCGTTCGTGGATGTGCCGGGGCACGAGAAGTTGGTCGGGAACATGCTCGCCGGTGTGGGGCCTGTGCCGGCCGTGCTGCTGGTGGTCGCGGCGGACCAGGGGTGGCAGCCGCAGTCGGAGGAGCACCTGGCGATCGTCGACGCGTTGGGGGTGCGGGACGGGCTGCTGGTGGTCACGCGCAGCGATCTCGCCGATCCGGGGCCGGTGCTGCGGGAGGCGCGGGGGCGGGTCGCCGAGAGCTCTCTGGGACGGGTCGAAGCGGTGCCGGTGAGCGCGGTCTCCGGGGAGGGGATGGGGGCGTTGCGGGCGGCGCTCGTGCGGCTCGCGGCGGGGCTGCCGGACGCGGATCGGGAGGCGGACGTGCGGCTGTGGGCGGATCGGGTGTTCACCGTGCGCGGTCGCGGAACGGTGGTCACCGGGACGCTCGGCGGGGGGAGGCTCCGTGTCGGGGAGCGGCTTGTCGTCGCGGACGGCTCTGCTGCGGGGGCGACGGTGCGGGTGCGGGGGTTGCAGTGTCTCGGCGAGGAGCGCGCGGGGGTGGAAGCGGTGGCGAGGGTGGCCGTCGATGTGCACGGTGCGGGTGCGGGGCGCCTTCGGCGCGGGGGTGCTTTGGTGACGCCGGGGCGGTGGGCAGGCGCCGAGCTGGTGGATGTGCGGGTGCGGGGAGACGAGGCCGGTGCGCTGCCGCGTCGGCTTGTGCTGCACGTCGGGGCTGCTGCGGTGCCGGTGGGGGTGCGGCCGCTGGGGCGGGACACGGTGCGGCTCTCGCTGGAGCGGTCGCTGCCGCTGCGCGTCGGTGACCGGGCTCTGCTGCGTGATCCGGGGCTGCACCGGGTTGCGGGCGGGGTCACCGTCCTCGACGTGCGGCCGCCGCGGCTGGCGCGGCGGGGTGCGGCCGTTGCGCGGGCGGTGGAGCTCGAGGGCATGAGCGGTGTTCCGGATGGTGCGGACGAGGTGCGGAGGCGCGGTCTGGTCCGGGGGGACGATCTTCTCGCCATGGGGGTGCCTGCTGCGGGTGTCGAGGTGGCCGACGGGTGGTTCGCCGATCCTGCCCACTGGGCCGGTTTGGGCGAGCAGTTGGAGGCCGCGGTGGCTGCGCATGCCGCACGTCATCCGTTGGACCCGGGGTTGAGCACCGAAGCGGCCCGGCGGGCGCTCGGTCTGCCCGAACGGGCGCTGGTGGACGCGTTGTTGGGGACGCGGGGCGCTCGCGCGCTGCGGCAGCGGGAGGGGAAGCTGTACGGGGAGGCGGAGCTGCCCAGGTTGCCCGCCGGGGTGCGGGAGGCGGTCGAGGCGGTGCGTCGGGATCTCGCGGCTGCTCCGTTCCGGGCGCCGGAGGCTGGGCGTCTCGCCGAACTTGGGCTGCGGAAACGGGAGTTGGCCGCGGCGTGTGCGGCGGAAGCGTTGTGGAAGGTGGCGGACGGGATCGTGCTGCTGCCGGGGGCGGACGTGCGGGCGGCCGAGGTTCTCGCCGGGTTGGGGAGGCCGTTCACGCTGAGTGAGGCGAGACAGGCGCTGGATACATCACGGCGGGTGGCAGTCCCGCTGCTGGAGTGTCTGGACCGGCAGGGCCGAACGGAGCGTGTGGACGACGTCCGCCGGCGCTGTCGGACGGCGGGGCGCGGGCAGTGAACCGGCGTGCCTTGCACGGCAGTTGGAGCGGAGGCGGACGGGAATCGAACCCGCCTGCCCGAGATCCTCGGGCACCTCGGTTTTGAAGACCGGGAGGGCCACCAGGCACCCACACGCCTCCTCGTCCGGTACGTGCCGGGCGAACGGGGACAAACTATCGGTAGTCCGGCCGGGTGTGGCGGAGTACGCGCAGGGAGGAGAAGAAGGATGACGTCGATCGAGGAAGAAGCCGTGGCAGGAGGCGAGGAGAGCGCCGGCGGGCGGGTGCGGCTGACGCAGTTCGCGCACGGTGGCGGTTGCGCCTGCAAGATTCCGCCCGGCGAGTTGGAGGAGATGGTTGCCGGTCTGCGGGTGCCGCAGGCCGGGTCGGGCGAGCTGCTTGTCGGGGTGGAGACCGGGGACGACGCGGCGGTGGTGCGGTTGCCGGGGCCTCGGGAGGGCGGTACCGCGGTGATCTCGACGGCGGACTTCTTCACGCCGGTGGTGGACGGGGCGTACGACTGGGGGCGGATCGCGGCGGCGAACGCGCTGTCTGACGTGTACGCGATGGGCGGGCGCCCGGTGATGGCCGTCAATCTGCTCGCCTGGCCGCGTGAGTTGCTGCCGTTGGATCTGGCGAGGGAGGTGTTGCGCGGCGGTCTGGACGTCGCCGCCGAGGCGGGTTGCCACGTGGGCGGTGGGCACAGCGTCGACGATCCGGAGCCGAAGTACGGGATGGCCGTGACCGGGGTCGCCGATCCGGCGCGGCTGCTGCGGAACGACACGGGGGTTGCCGGGCTGCCGTTGTCGCTGACGAAACCGCTGGGGCTCGGTGTGCTGAACAACCGTCACAAGACGACCGGGGAGTGGTTCGCTCAGGCGGTCGAGACGATGGTGACGCTCAACCGCGGTGCGGCGGAGGGGGCGTTGGCCGCCGGGGCGCGGTGTGCGACGGACGTGACGGGGTTCGGGCTTCTGGGGCATCTGCACAAGCTGGCTCGGGCGTCCAAGGTGAGCGCGCTCGTCGACGCGGGGGCCGTGCCGTACCTCGACGGAGCGCGGGAGGCGGTGCGGGACGGATACGTCAGCGGTGGCACGCGGCGAAACCTGGAGTGGGTGGCCCCCTTCACCGACTTCGGCGCGGTGGACGAGGAGACGCGGCTGCTGCTGGCCGACGCGCAGACCTCGGGCGGGCTGCTGGTGGCGGGCGAGGTGCCGGGGGCTCCCGTCGTGGGAGAGTTGGTGCCGCGCGGGGAGCGGAGTGTGGTGGTGCGTTGAGCGGCCGTCATCGCTGGGTGCCGGTGTGTGCGTCGATTCCGGCCAACCGGCGGTAGTCCCGGACGAGTTGGACGGCTGCGGGGCCGCGTGGGCGCCTGCCGGGGCGGATGTCGCAGGTGAGTGCCTTGGACTCCTGGATGTGGGTGTTGGGGTCGAGCGACATGTGGGTGAGTTCGTTGGCGGCGTCGCCCGTGGAGTAGCCGTTGGGCCCCCAGTGGTAGGGCAGGCCGATCTGGTGGACGGTGCGTCCTTGGACGGTGAGGGGCGCCATCCGGTCGGTGACGAGTACGCGCGCTTCGATGACGCCGCGTGCGGTGACGAGCGTGGCCCACCCGGTGTGGGTGAGACGGCGTTCCGTCGCGAGCTCCGGCGAGACCTCGCAGAAGAACTCGGGTTGCAGCTCTGCGAGGTAGGGCTGCCAGCGGGACATGCCGCCTGCGGTGTGGTGTTCGGTGAGGCGGTAGGTGGTCGCGATGTAGGGGAAGACGCCGGCGCCGGGTGCGGAACCGCTGGGTTGGTAATAGTTCTCGGGGCGGGTCGGCACGATGTCGCGTACGGGGTTGCGCTGCTGGGTGTAGAGCCGGTTGTCGAACGGGGATTCCTGAGCCTCGTAGTGGGTCGGCAGGGGGCCGTCGGCGAGTCCGGCCGGTACGTAGAGCCATGCCTTGCCGTCGGCCTGCATGACGAACGCGTCCGTGCCGGCGAGGGCTTCGGCTCCGGTGGAGCGCTCGGGCGGTTGGTAGTCCGGCGGCTTGTTCTTGGCGAAGTCGGGGATGTCGTGGCCGGTCCACTGGCGCTGCTCCGCGTCCCACCACACCAGGGCTTTGCGCTCGCTCCACGGTGCGCCGTCGGGGTCGGCGGACGCCCGGTTGTAGAGGATGCGGCGGTTGGCGGGCCAGGCCCAACCCCATTCGTTGGCCACCCAGTTCTGTTCCGTGCCGGGCTTGCGGCGTGCTGACTGGTTGACGCCGTCGGCGCGGACACCGCAGTAGATCCAGCAGCCGCAGGCGGTGGAGCCGTCCGTCCGGAGCTGTTCGTAGGAGGCGAGGGGGCGGCCCTCGGCGTCGTGGCCGTTGATCTCGGCGAGCACAGCCTCCGCGTCCGGTTCGTCGAGGGGGCCCTTTGTCGGGTACTGCCAGTTCAGGTCGAGCAGGGGGCGGTCGGCCTCGTCGTCGGAGGTCGCGAGCTTGTTTCTGATGATGCGGCCGAGGTGGTACATGAACCACAGGTCGCTTCGGGCGTCCCCGGGCGGCTCGACTGCCTGGTGGTGCCACTGGAGCATGCGCTGGGTGTTGGTGAAGCTGCCGTCCTTCTCGGTGTGGGCGGCGGCCGGGAGGAAGAACACCTCGGTGCCGATGTCCTCGGTGCGCAGTTCGCCGGTCTCGATCTCGGGGCCGTCCTGCCACCAGGTGGCGGACTCCACGAGGGAGAAGTCGCGTACGACGAGCCAGTCGAGCGCGGCCATGCCGAGGCGCTGCCGTTTGGCGTTGGACGAGCCGACGGCCGGGTTCTCGCCCATCAGGAAGTAGCCCTTGCAGACACCGTCGAGCTGGGCGGTGATGGTGTCGTAGGTGCTGTGCGAGCCGGTGAGGCGGGGCAGGTAGTCGAAGCAGAACTGGTTGTCCTCGGTCGCGGCGTCGCCCCAGTAGGCCTTGAGGAGGCTGACGAGGTAGGCGCGCATGTCGCCCCAGTAGCCCTTGCGGGGTGCGAGTGCGTCGACGAACTTCTCGAGGTCCTCCGCCTTGTGCGCGTAGGGCATCGGGATGTAGCCGGGCAGCAGGTTGAAGAGGGTGGGGATGTCGGTCGAACCCTGGATGGAGGCGTGTCCGCGCAGTGCGAGGATGCCACCGCCGGGGCGGCCGATGTTGCCGAGCAGGGTCTGGAGGATGGAGGCTGCGCGGATGTACTGCACGCCGACCGTGTGCTGGGTCCAGCCGACGGCGTAGGCGAACGCGGTGGTGCGGTCGCGTCCGGAGTTGTCGGTGAGCAGGCGGCACACCTCGAGGAACTGTTGCTGCGGTACTCCGCACACCTCCTCGACCAACTCTGGTGTGTACCGGGCGTAGTGCCGCCGCAGCACCTGGAAGACGCACCGCGGGTGGGTGAGGGTGTCGTCCCGCCTGGGTTGTCCCTCACCGACGGTCGCGCCGCCCGAACCGTGCGACTCCCCACGCGCAGCGCCGGTGAACGAGCCGTTGGTTCTCGGCTCCTGGTCGCGGTGGCCCGAAGCGGCCTCCACCACCAGGCCCTCGTACTGCCAGGTGCTGTTGTCGTACGTGCGGCTCTCCGGGTCGAGGCCGGAGAAGACGCCGTCCAGGTCCTCGGTGTCGCGGTACTCGTCGGTGAGGACGGCGGCGGCGTTGGTGTAGGCGAGCACGTAGTCGCGGAAGTACTTCTCGTGCTCGAGGACGTAGTTGATGACGCCGCCGAGGAAGGCGATGTCGGTTCCGGCCCGCAGCGGGACGTGTACGTCGGCGAGGGCGCTGGTCCTGGTGAAGCGCGGGTCGACGTGGATCAGCTTGGCTCCGCGGGCCTTCGCCTCCATCACCCATTGGAACCCGACGGGGTGGCACTCGGCCATGTTGGAGCCCTGGATGACGATGCAGTCGGAGTGCTGGAGGTCCTGCTGGAAGGTGGTCGCGCCGCCGCG
Organism: Streptomyces sulphureus DSM 40104; assembly: GCF_000381025.1. GTDB lineage: Bacteria > Actinomycetota > Actinomycetes > Streptomycetales > Streptomycetaceae > Streptomyces > Streptomyces sulphureus. The sequence continues at coordinate 110,043 of NZ_KB905823.1, read as the reverse complement.
GCCGAACGAGGTTCCCAGACCGGGAACGGTGGAGGAGTGTCAAATACGGGCCTGGTTCTCCACCTGTACCGCTCCGAGAGCCGTGAACAGCTTCTTGATGAGGTAGTTCTCCTCGTTGTCCAGGGTGGCGCCGCCCAGGCTCGCGATGCCGAGCGTGCGGCGGGTGCGGGAGCCCTCGGCCTCCCACTGCCAGCCCTCCCGGCGGGACTTGATCACGCGGTCCGCGATCATGTCCATCGCCGTGGCGAGGTCGAGCCGCTCCCAGCGGGTGCTGTGGGGCCGCCGGTACAGGACACGGTGCTCGCGCGCCGATCCCGTCGTGAGTTGGAGGCTGGCGGCGCCCTTGGGGCAGAGCCGGCCGCGTGAGACCGGGGAGTCGGGGTCGCCCTCGATCTGGGTGATCCGCTCGTCCTGGACGTAGATGTTCTGGCCGCAGCCGACGGCGCAGTACGGGCAGATCGACTTGACGATCCTGTCGGCGGTGCCGAGGCGGGGGGCGAGGTGCTCGCTCACGGCGCTCTTGGCTGCGGCGCCCCGGCCGAGCGGGTCGCTGCCCGTCAACTGCCGGTAGACCGGCCACGATTCGATCCAGGTCCGCACGCCCATGGGCCGTCCTTTTTCCTCGCTTCCGTCCGGTCGCCCGTGTGTCGCCGGGCTCCGTTCCGGGCTCGCTCGCCGATGCTCTCACGTGAACAGTGCGGCGGCGCGGCGGACGCGGTGCCGTGTCCAGCGGGGGCGGCGGCTGTTCGTTGCGTCGGACGGTGCAGGGGACGGCGGTGTGTCCGCCGCGCCGCCGTGTGGACACGGTCCGTAGTGCCCGATCGTGGCCTCAGGTTCGTCATGGGTCGTCAGCATGCTGTCCGTGGGTGGCGCCGTACCGCCGGCGCGGCGTCAACTCGTCGCGGCGCTCGGCTTGTTGCGCTGTTTCTTGAGCCTGGCGCGCTGCGGTACGACCGTGTACTTCGGGTCCTCCGCCGAGGCGACGCCCGCCCGGAAGACGCCGAAGCGCAGCATCGCCGACCCCGCGAGCAGGGCAGCTCCGGCGACCGACGCCGCCACGCGGCTGCGCCGTCCGGCGCAGACGGCGAGGAGCGTACCGCCGACGGTCAGCGCCTTCGACGCCCGCATGAGGGTGCCTGCGTGGCCCTGCTCGAACGGTTCAGAGGTCAGGACGATGCGCCGCTTCATTACCTGCGTGCTGCCGAGTTCGAGCCCGGCTCCCAGCGAAGCGAGCTTGCACGCCGGGGCCGTCTCCGCCACGGGGGCGGCGAGGAGGCCCACTCCGGCTGCTGCGGCGGCGCCCGATCCGGCGAAGGCGAACGGGAGTTGACGGTACCCGTCGTGCCACGACGGGACGGCGGTGTCGGCGAGGAGCACGGCCGTGTAGGTGGTGACGAGGGGACCGAGCACCGCGGCGCCCGCGGTCGCCGCCGCGCCGGCCGGGCGGTACCTCCCGGAGACGTCGCTCAGCAGGGCGGCCATCGTCAGCGGCGCGTATCCGGCGAGCAGCCAGGAGCCCACGTTCATGGGTGAGGTGGGTTTGAAGACGCGCAGCATGTTCAGGAACCGCTCCGGCCTGCCGAGGTCGTGGATGAGTGCGACGAGGGAGAGGGAAACGGCCCCGGTGGCCGAGGACTTGGCGACCAGGGCCAGCCGGCGCCGTGCGGTCAGGTGGGCGCCGGCCGCGAGGAGGGAGGAGGCGCCGGCGAGGCCGCCGAGGTAGAGGTAGCCGGCGATGTCGAGCGCCTCCCACCTCGGTGGGTTGAGGACCGGCATGCCGTAGTACGTGGAGAACTCCGCCTCGGGGACCACGGGCCGCTCTCCCCGCCCGCCGCGCCGGCGGCGGCCGGCGGCGCGGCCGGTGACCGCTTCCCTGCCCGGGCGTGCACCGCGGACGCCCTCGGGGGTGACGTCGGACTCGCTCAACGGTGGCTCCTTCCGAGGAAGCTGACGGCGACCCCGGCGGTGAGGGTCACGGCGGCAGCGGCCGCGTACCGCCACATCGACGGCAGGTCCCTGGTCGTGACGACGGGGTCGGGCGGGAGCCCGTACACCTCCGGCTCGTCGAGGAGGAGGAAGAAGGCGCCGTCGCCGCCGACACCGTCCTGGGGGTCCTCCCCGTAGAGCCGGGCGTCGAGGACGCCCGCGCTGTGGAGTTGCGCGACTCGGGAGGCCGCTCGCTCCCGGAGCTGTTCGAGGGGGCCGAACTGGATCGAGTCGGTCGGGCACGCCTTGGCGCATGCCGGCTCCGCGCCGACGCCGAGCCGGTCGTAGCAGAGGGTGCATTTCCAGGCCCGTCCGTCGTCGGGCCGCTGGTCGATGACGCCGTAGGGGCAGGCGGGGATGCAGTAGCCGCAGCCGTTGCAGATGTCCTCCTGGACGACGACGGTTCCGAACTCGGTGCGGAAGAGCGATCCGGTCGGGCAGACGTCGAGGCAGGCGGCATGGGTGCAGTGTTTGCAGACGTCCGAGGACATCAGCCAGCGCAGTTCGGTGCGGCCGTCGGGTGCGAGGGGCGAGGTCTCGCCTGCGGGGGCTCCGGGGAGTGCGTCCGCGGGGGCGGGTGCGGTGGCGCCGGGCCCCGGGGAGGCGATGGTGACGCCGAGGCCGGCTGCGGCCCGGAAGATGTCGACGTTGTCGTGGCTGACGCCGGGTTCCTGGCCGCCGAGCGGCTTGCGCTGCTCGATGAAGGCGACGTGCCGCCACGTATCGGAGCTGAGTCGGCGGCTGTTGTCGTAGGACATGCCCGTCAGCTCGAGGCCGTCCGCGGGGACGGCGTTCCACTCCTTGCACGCCACTTCGCAGGCCTTGCAGCCGATGCACACCGAGGTGTCGGTGAAGAAGCCCATGCGCGGCGGGTGGTCGGCGCCGGGCTGCGGCGGTCCCTGTTCGGTCATGAGCGCCATCTTCCTTCGGCGGAGGGGGTGCTGCGGAGCGGCCCGGCTTGCCCGGGCGGTGCGCGGTGCGTCCAGTCTCGGTTCTTTCGCCGTCGGCGGCCTGTTGGGGCGGGGTCAGGCGGCTTGGGCGTGTCGGCGCTGCGGCTCGTCAGCGGACAGTTCGACGCGGTCGCGGAAGTATCGGTTGCTCAACGTGTCGTTCAGCGGTACCTCGGGACGTCCTCCTCCACCGCCGTGAGGAAGGCGTGGGCCTTCTGGTGTCCGCCTGCGGAGGCGGGCCTCACCCGTCGGGTCTCCGTGGAGCAGGCACCGACGGCCGCCGACCCGGAGTCGTTCGCCGCCCCCGCTCCCGAAGGCGGCCCCGCGCCGTTCCGGCTGGTCGACGCGGCGGACGCGGCCGTGGCTTCGTGCGGGGCGAGCTCACCGGCGCTGTGAGCTGCTGCGTCGGCTCGCTGCGGCCGAGCTCTCCGCCCGGGTTTCCGAGCACACCGTACTCACGGCCGACTCCGGGTCGGCGCCGGCGTGAGGGGCTCGCAATGTCGCTCTGCGCAACGGGATGCGTGTCGGCTCTCCGGCTGCTTCGTACGGTCTCGGGGGACGGCGGGCAGCCGCCCCGCTTGCCGGGCGGGCCGGGGTCAGGCGCGGGAGGCGACCTGGTACAGGGCGCCCGCCTCGCTCTCCTGCAGTTCGTTGGCGAGGCGGTGGACGGACACCAGGTCGTGCAGGACCAGGCGGGTCTCCTCGACGGGCAGTCCGGCTTCCCGGGCCACGTCGTGGAGGGGGACCGCCTCGCCGCCCGTCGCCTCCTCCCTCTCGGCGAGTGCGCGGAAGACCCTCTCGTGACGCGCGTCGTACGGTTGGGTGGCGCGGTCCCGGAAGTCGCGGGCCGGCTCGGTCGCCGCCTTGTCGTACACGTCCTCCTCAGCGAGGTCGCCCGCTCTCCACTCCTGCTTCCCGCGGTGCAGGGCTCCCACCTTCTTCTCGTGGGAGGCGGCGTCGCCGCCCTTGAGGTGGCGAGGCTGCTTCGAGGCGCCCGTGGTCTCGCCCCGGGCGCTCGGCCGGTCGCCCGCCTTCTCGGCCTCGTGGGCTGCGGCGCGACGTTCGTCCTCGTCGCCTTCCACCTTCTTACGGACCATGCCGGGGACCGCCTTCCTCGTCGGCTTCCGACTGGAGCGCGCCGGGGCGCCGTGGCCGCGGAAGCACTCCACATCCGCGGCTCGGGTTCCTCGCTCGCGCCACCGTATGCACGCGTGACCGGCTGCACGGAGACCGATCGGCCCGGCGGGGGTCCCGCCTGCGGGCGCGGTTCCGACCTCCGCTCGCGTGGCTGGGTTCTCGTCCACTCCTCGGACGAGTCGAGAGCCGTCCGGCGCCGGTTCGTCCGCCGGGGCTCGACTTCGTCCGGCTCTCGGAGAGCAAGAACGCCAAGAGCCCGCTGCACCCCGGCTTCCGCCCTGACGACCGGGACGCCGAGGTGGCTCGTCCGGTGGCGCTCGGCGCGTCGATACGGCGAGCAGTCGCGGGCACCGCCGGCGAGCCCCGAGGGCAACGAGTCATGTGTCCTCGGGCAGCGGCGTCCGTAAGGGTCCGGGTCTCGGCCTGCTCGTGCGGCGCGGTCGGCCGGCCCCGTCAGCAGCGGCGGTAGACGTGCTCCTGTTCGTCGGCCGGGACGAGGGCGCGGTCGCGGAGGATCGTCGAACGGGGCGTGTCCCCGGCGCGGCACACCCGGGAGAAGTCGGTGTCCAGGTTGTCGGTGTACTCGACGTCGAGGACGCGGGCGCCGTAGACGCGGGTGTACGAGGCGCACTCGCGGTACTGCGCGCACTCCTCGGCGACGGCGAAGTCGAAGCCCGCCTGCTTGCCGCGTGCGGTGTATTCGGCCGCGTTCTTCTGGCCGATCGCCAGGCCGGCAGCGTGTGCGGTGCGTGCGAGCGCCGCCGCGAGTGCGAAGTTGTCCTCGGGGGTGAGCGCGCCGCGGGAGCGGGTGAAGGAGTCGAGGTTGTCGATCTCCACCGCCTCGAAGCCCTTCTTCGCGCAGCGGGACACGGTTTTGCCGAGCACCTCGGCCAGGCGGGCCCGGCTGGAGGCGGTCGAGGTGTCGAGGAGGAGTTCGTCCGGCCACTCCTCGTCGGCGAGGGGGCGGCCCTCGGCGTCGTCGAGGACGAGGTCGCGGTGGTGCGCCAGCCACGTGCCGCGTGCGGCCGGCTGGGTCTGGAACCCGTTGACGTAGCAGACGTTGTAGGCGTCCGGGGCGGGGGAAGCCGTGCTGTCGCGGACGACGAGCCCCGTGCCCTCGGGCAGCGGGGAGGCACCGCCGAGTTGGTAGTCGAAGCGGACCCCGGCGGGCGGTGCCGACGGCGCGGACCGTTTCGTGTCGGTCGGTGGGGCGGGGCCGGTGCCGGCTGCCGTGGGGCCGCACCCGGCGAGCACGCCGAGCGCGACCGCTGCCGAGGCGGCGCGCGCTTTCTTCTGACCGGTCCACTCCCCCACGCCCCGATCCTATGCGTCGGCAAGGGGCGGGCCTTCCCCGGCTGTTGTGCGCGGGGCCTGGCCTGCGGTCTTCCGCGAGTGGACGCTTCGTGATCGGATGCCGTCGGCATGTCCACCGCGTCGAGAGGACGGCATGAACAGGCAGCGTGCGAGAGGTTCCGCAAGGACACGGCGGCAGTTGGTACGGGCGGCGGTGGCGGGGACGGCGCTCGCGGTCGTGCTGCCGGTTTCGGGTGCCGAGGCCGCCGACGTCGACGGCGGGGCGCCCACCGTCGAAGAGCAGCGGCTGGCGCAGGACGAGCCGCGGGAGGTTCTCCGGCGCAGCGGCTTCGACGACGCGGCTCCCGCGTTCCGGCATGCGCTGGGCGAGGCGCGGTCGGTCGGGGAGGCCGAACGCGTCGTCGTGCGGCACGGCAAGCGGCTCTGGCAGCGGGCCGTCGACCGGGTGCAGGGGCGCGGTGCGGCGGGCGGCGAGTTGAGCCGCGGTGACGATCGGCCGCTGTACTGGGCCCGGTTGGGGATGACGAAGGCGCTGCGCAGTTGGTCCCCCTCGTTCGCGCTCGACGAAGAGCGTCGGACGCGACTGCTGGAGAGGTTGGAGGTAGCCTCGCGCGGCCACGACTCGGCGCGGCTGCCGGCCGAGTCGGACGGGCTTCGGCGGGTGGTCGTCACGGGCTTCGATCCGTTCCAACTGGACGAGGACATACGGCGCAGCAACCCGTCGGGGGCTGCGGCGCTGGCGCTGGACGGCGCGGTGGTACGGACGGCGTCGGGCGAGCGGGCCCGGGTGGAGACGATGCTCTTCCCCGTGCGCTGGGACGACTTCGCGGACGGCATGGTGGAGACGGCGCTGCTTCCGGCGCTGCGCCAAGGGGCGCGGCAGACGGACGCGTTGGTCACCGTCAGCCAGGGCAGCCCGGGCCGGTTCGACGTCGAGCGGTACAACGGTGCGTGGCGGGGCGGCTCGCCGGACAACGTACGGGTGTCCCGCGCGGAGACGGTCCCGGTAGCGCCCGGTGTGCCCACGCCCGTTCCGCAGCCGCAGTGGACGGTGACGTCACTGCCGTACCGGGCGATCGTCGACGCGGACACGGGACGGTTCCCGGTCCGCGACAACACAGCGGTGACGGAGATCCCGGCGGACGGCGGGGAGCCGGTGGAGCGGCCCGACGGACCGACGCCGGGTTCGACGGCTCGGGCCGGGGGCGGCGGCAACTACCTGTCGAACGAGATCGCCTACCGGGCGACGCTGCTGCGCGACGCGGTGGGGGCACGCATCGCGGGCGGCCATCTCCACACGCCGGTACTGGAGTTCGGCGAGGACAACAGTGCGCCGGACGGCGGCCGGGTCAGCGATCCGGTCTTCGAGCGCAACCGGGAGGCCATCAGCGCGCAGGTGCGGGAGGTCGTGGAGGTGGTGGCCGAGCACGCGGGGCGGTGACGGCCGGCTGTCGGTGGCTGCGGGACGGCGTTCTCCCGTAGCCACCGCCAAGTCGTGCGGTTCTGAAGGCCGTTGGGAGCCGGTCCCGGTGTGGACAACTTGAACACGGACCGGCGTGGGGTGCACTTCGGGCTGCGCCGGTCGGCGCCCACGGGCGGTGCCCGGTTGGCACGGGCTCGCCGGGGCGATGCGCGAACAGGACCTGCCGTGGCGGATCGGTGCCGAGGGCGGCGGGGTGGTGCAGCGGAAGCGCCGTCCGGGTATGCGAGGCGCCTCGCCGACAGGATCGAACACCGCGTGGCGCAGAGCGACTTCACGGTTGCGCTGGGCGGTGACAGCTCCGTCGTGCCCGGCGCCTGCCTGGCCCTGTGTGCGAGGCGAGTCGGAGGACGCACTTCCCCAGGGGCGGGACGTCGGGGCGGTGTCGGAGCAAGCCCCCGTGTGCCCACGAACTGGCACACGGAAATGCGGTTGAAACCGCCGCGCGCCGCCAGGCAGTGTGTGACGGCAGCGGCGCGGAAGCCCGACGCCGCCGCGTCTGGCTCGCGGGCGTCGACTCGGTCCTGGCCCAAGGCCAGCGCGTCACCTCCGACCCCGGACGGCCGCAGCTCGGCCGGGCACGGAAGCGAGTCCGACCGTCCATGCGCGAGGAGTTGACATGCACGGCCCCCCGACCGTCCGGGAGATCCCCGCGACGGACGGCAGCACCGGCCCGTACGGCATCGCGGCCGGCCCCGACGCCGCGCTCTGGCTCACCTTCGCGCGCAGCGGCCGCCTCGCACGTCTGACGCTCGACGGGGAACTCACCTGGTACCCGCTGGATTCGCCCGCCTGCAGCCCCACCGCTATCGCGCCCGGGCCGGACGGCACGCTGTGGTTCGCCCGGTACGGGGACCACCGGATCGGCCGCGTCACCGCCGCCGGTCAGGTCGACTCCTTCCCCCTCCCGACACCGGACAGCGGGCCGTACGGGATCGCCGCTGGACCTGACGGTGCCATGTGGTTCGCGGAGCTCCACTCCGACCGCATCGGCCGCATCGCGGCCGACGGGGAGGTCACCGAGTTCCCCCTGCCCGTCACCGGCGCCTTCCCCTCCGCGCTCGTCGACGGCCCCGACGGCGCCCTGTGGTTCACCCTCAACCAGGCGCACGCGATCGGCCGGATCACGGTCGGCGGCGACGTCGCCCTCCACGCCCTGCCCACCGCGGGAGCGGCACCCGTGGGCCTGACCAGCGACGGCTCGGCGCTGTGGTTCGTCGAGATCGCGGCCGGCCAGATCGGCAGGATCTCGACGGACGGCGCGATCGACGAGTTCCCCCTCCCCGACCGCACGGCCCGGCCGCACGCGATCACCGCCACGTCCGCGGGCGAGTGCTGGTTCACCGAGTGGGGCGCCGGCCGCGTCGGCCGCATCACGGCGGGCGGCGACGTCACGGAGTACGAGCTGCCGTCGTCGGAACCGCACGGCATCACCGTGGGCCCCGACGGCGCCCTCTGGATCGCCCTCGAAGGAGGAGCCGTCGCACGGGTGACGCCGTAGCCGCGAACGCCCGTCGACGACGGGGCCGTTCGGCTCGGCTACGTGTCCACGCGCCGCGCCCGCCGCACCGCGTACCACACGCCCGAGAGCGCGAAGAGGCATCCGCTGACGGCGAGCCAGTGCCACAGGTACGGCTCGATCCGCAGGCCGGTGTGCGGGGCGAAGCGGTCCGAGGTGCGCAGGATCAGCGGCCAGTACACCGCGAGCAGCAGGACCGAGAGCCATGCGGGGACGCGCACGAAGTTCCGCACCGGTCCGGCGTAGGACGCGAGGCGCGACAGCGCACGGTCGAGCAGCGTGTACGCCGGCAGAACGACGGTGTCGTGGACGACGGCGGCGCCGAGCAACCACAGGGCGACGGGCAGCGGTTGGGGCCCGAGCAGCCGCCAGCCGGCGTACGCCGTCACGGCGAAGGAGGCGAAGGTCCCGAGCAGCACCACGGGGCTGCCGAGGCGGCGCGACGGTCCGCCGTTCACGGCCACGTCCCCTCGCCGAACCGGAGCTCGCTCACCCACTTGGTGTTGAGGACGCCGGGTGCGGCCGGCACGATGACGCGGGCCGGGTAGCCGTGGTCGTCGGAGAGCCGGGCCCCGTTGACGCGGAGCGCCAGGAGCGAGCGCGCGTCCGCGACCTGCTCCGCGGTGAGCGCCACCTGGTGGAAGGGGCCCTGCCGCTGGAGCGAGCGGACGAAGACGGGAAGCGCGGGGTCGTCGGCGTCCACGAGCCGGGCCAGGGTCCGCAGCGCGACGCCCTCCCAACGCTGGTCCTCGGTGGACCAGCCCTCGACACAGGCGATCGGCAACGCGGCGTGGCGCCACGGGAGTTCGGCGAGGTCGTCGCGGTGGAGCCGGACCCGGCGCCCGTGCGGCCCGTGGAGGTGGAGCGTCCACTCGGGCCCCGGGCGAGTGACGCCGGCGGCCGCTGCCGTGGTGTTGACGGGGAAGCCGTCGGGGCCGCTGCCGGGCGTCTGCCCGTGCGGGGCGAGCAGGGCCGTGGAGCGGAGGGGGCCGCCGAGGCTCTGTCCGACGGTGACCGCGGTGAGCGTGAGCGAGCCGAGGCCGACGGCGCCGAGGGCGCCGCGTCGGGAGAGCGTCGGCGGAGCCGGGGCGGTCGCCACGAGGCCGTGCGCGTCAGGAGGTTCGGGGGCCGTGGTGCGGAGGCGTGCGCGGAAGCCGCCGTCGCGGAGCGTACGGAGAGCGAGCGGAAGCCGCAGTGCGACGTGCAGCACGAAGGCGGCGGCGAAGATCCACGCGCCGTAGAAGTGGAGAGGGTAGAAGGAGCCGGGGAAGAGGTACTCGAGCTGGATGTTGAGGATGCCGGTCGCGAACTGCGAGAGGGCGCTGCCCACGAGAAGGAGGAGGGAGATCCGCTCCAGGGCCTGCGCGAGCGAGCGGAACGGCGGGTGCGCGAAGAGCCGCGGAATGACGGACCACAGCTTGGCGGCGAGGACGGGGACGAGCGCGATGCCGAGGGTGACGTGGACGCCTTGGGTGAGCCGGTAGAGCCAGCGCGGTCGGGTGGGCCACGAGACCAGCGGGATGCCGAGGAGCCCGCTGCCCGGGGTGGTGTTGTTGGTGGGCGCGAGGTCGGGGTGGTAGGCGGCGTGCGACAGCAGGCCGGTGAGAAGCAGCACCGGCGCCCCGACGAGCAGGGCGAGGCCGAGGAGCGAGGTGAGCCAGGGACCGCGCAGAGGGCTCCGCCAGCGGCTCGCGAAAGCGGGAAGCGGCGCCTGCGGACCGCGCGGGGATCTCATGCCGGTGAGCCTAGGGGCGAGGGCCGTCGGCGCGAGCGCACGTGGCGTCGTGTCGGGCCGCAAGCTGCGCCGGTGCCGCAACACCCGTGGTGCGCCGGGTGGTTCGGCGTGCGCGGTGGCTGTGCTGCTGCTCGGTGCTGTGCGAGGACAGAGGACGCGCTCCGGCCGGACCGCCGGAGCGCGTCGGGCGGTTCAGGCGTCGTGCAGGCCGGGGCGGCCGTCCTCGATGGCGAAGGAGGCGGCCGTCGTGAGGCCGGCGCCCGGACTGGTGACGTAGGGGACGGTCTTGAAGTCGGCGCGCGCCCGCGAGGGTTCGAGGTCCACGGTGACGTAGCCGCGGCGGCCGTCGTAGAAGCGCATGTGCGGGTTGGCGGCCATGTACGTCTCCCAGTCGCCGGGTCGCTCGGTGCCGTCCTTCCCCGAGGAGATCGACGTGGTGACCAGTTCGGCTCCGACGGTGCGGGAGTCGGGGTCGTCGAAGTCGGCCTTGAGGTCGAAGGCGTAGTGGACGTGGACGTCTCCGGTGAGGACGACGAGGTTGCGCACGTCGGCCGAGGCCGCGCCGTCGAGGACGCGGCTGCGGGAGGCGGGGTAGCCGTCCCAGGCATCCATGCTCAACTCGTAGTCCTTCGCCGTCGAGTTGCGCCGCTGCGCGAACGTCACCTGCTGCGGGACGAGGTTCCAGCGCGCCGTGGAGGAGCGCCAACCGTCGAGGAGCCAGCGCTCCTGGCTGCCGCCCGTGAGAGTGCGCGAGGGGTTCTCGGAGTCGGGTCCGGGGCGCTGCCAGCCGTCCCCGTACGCCTGGTCGGAGCGGTACTGGCGGGTGTCGAGGACGTCGAACTGCGCGAGGCGACCGAAGTGGAGGCGGCGGTAGAGGCGCATGTCGTGCCCCGAGGGGTGCTGCGGTGCGCGCAGCGGCTGGTTCTCCCAGTAGGCGCGGTAGGCGGAGGCGCGACGGATGAGGAACTCCTCGGGTGGCACGTCGTCTTCGGGGGTGTCGCCTGCGTAGTTGTTGTCGGCCTCGTGGTCGTCCCAGGTGACGACGAAGGGATGGGCGGCGTGGGCCGCGCGCAGGTCGGGGTCGGAGCGGTAGAGCGCGTACCGCAGGCGGTAGTCGGTGAGCGTCTCGGTCTCGCGGGCGAAGACGGCGGGGAGGGTGCGGTCGGTGTAGGCGCGGGAGCCGCCCGCGGAGTCGACGGGGTACTCGTAGAGGTAGTCGCCGAGGTGGAATACGAGGTCGAGGTCCTCCTCCGCGAGGTGCTTGTGCGCCGTCCAGTAGCCGTCCGTGTACTGCTGGCAGGAGACGAGGCCGAACCGGAGCCTGGCAGGGTCCGCGCCGGCCGCAGGCGCGGTGCGGGTGCGGCCGACGGGGCTGGTCCAGGTGCCGACGCGGAAGCGGTAGTGGTAGAAGCGCTCGGGGCGCAGGCCACCGGCCTCCACGTGGACCGTGTGGTTGAACTCCGGGTGCGCGGCCGCCTGCCCGCGCGCGGTGACCTCGGCGAAGCGCTCGTCCTCCGCGATCTCCCACTCGACGGTGAAGCGCGCCCGGGGCATGCCGTTGCCCGGCTCGTAGGGGCTGGGCGCGAGCCTCGTCCACAGCACCACGGAATCGGGCAGCGGGTCGCCTGAGGCGACGCCGAGCGTGAACGGGTCGTCCGGGAGGCTGCGGGCCGAGCCTTCGGCCGCGTGCGCGGCCTGCGGCAGGTGGACGGCGAAGGCGAGCGCGGTGGCCGCGCCAGTGGCCGTGAGGAAACCGCGCCGGCCGAAGTGGCGTGCCGCTGCGCGGAGTTCGGGTGAGTGTGCCGGTGGGGACTGCGTCACGGGAGCACTGCCTCTCTTGGGACGCGCGGGCTGGTCGCCTCGATTGCAGTGCCCTGGGGAGGCGAGTTCTTGACGCGTACAGGGCCAGGACATGGCCGCGGGATGAGCTTCACGCGGGCATCGAACACCCGGTGAACCGCGGGCGACGGCCGGGCGCACGGGCCCCTCCCCGCGCCCGTGAAAGCGCCGACGTACGCCCGACACGATCGGGCGATTCACCGCCCGGGTGCGCGTGGGAAGGGCGTGGCGAGGCAAGACCACCGGTGTCCGTCGTGCGGGGGCAGGACGTAGCGGAGCCACGTCGCCCGCATACGGAACGGGCCGGACCACCCAGGACACCAGGAGACGCCATGCGCCCACCCCTGAGGGACGACGCGTCGGGCTCCGTGCCGGTGGCCTTCCCCCTCCCCCGCCGCCCGGAGCCGGAAGCCGCCGAGGAGCCGCCGCTGCCGAGCGAGGCCGAGCTGCGCCTCTACGACGGCGTGACGGCCACGCTCGGCAGAGATCGCGAGGAGGCGGCCGCGCGCTTTGCGAAGGTCCGTGCCGCGCAGGTCACCGTCGTCGGCGAGGGCGTTCTGCTGGACGAGGTGGTGCGCGCCGGGCTCAGGTCCGGGTGGCGGCAGGTCGGGGTGACGGGCTATCCGGCGGCGGAGGAACGGGAGTTGAGGCGGGCGGCGGGCGAGGCGCGCCGCGACGCGGCCCAGCGGGTCGCGTTCCGCCGGACGTCCTCGCTCGGCGTCCTGTGCCGCGAGAGCGACCTGGTGGTGCAGCTTCCGGAAGCGGCGGCCGAGGGCGCACGGAGCGGGACCGCTGCCGTGTGCGGGGCGCGCGGCACCGCCCTGTGCCAGGTGCTGGTGCGGCGCGGGGAGGTGTGGGTCGGGCCTGTCGGCGCCGTCGACTCCTGCGCTGTGGCGCTCCACGAGCGGCTGGGGGCGCAGGACGCGGGGCGCCAAGTGCCGGTGCTCGCGGGCCGGTTGGCGGCCGTCGTCGCCGAGCAGGTCGCCGGGGAGTGCCTCCGGTACCTCGCGGGCGGCGTGCGCCCCGACGTCGGCTGGTGGGCGCGGTCGACGGCGGTGCGCGTCGACGCCGCCGAGTCGACGTGGAGCAGGCACGTGGTGCCGGCGGTGCGCGAGAGGCCGGGCACGCACACCTGGTGCCTCGCGCAGAGCGCGGTGGCGCGTGCGCGGCGGGAGTTGGAGGGGTGGCTCTCCTCGGCGCCCCTGCCGGCGGGGGGCCTGCGGGAGCGGGCGGCGGCGCTGGTCGACCCGTTCACCGGGGTGCTCGCCGGAGTCGAGGAGACGGTTTCGGCGGGTGGACGGTACGTGTGCCGGGCTGCGGGGCGCGCGCCGTCGGCGCCGTCGGCCCTGGCCGTGGCGAGGACGCGGGCGGCCGCGTGGGAGAGCGCCGTGCTCGACGCGCTCGCCGGATACGCGGCGCAGGCGCAGCTAAGGGAACGGCGGGGCGCCGAGGGCTCGTTGTGGGGCTGGGACTTGTCGGCCTCACGTCCGCGGGCGCTGCCGCCGGGGCCGCTCGTCCCACCGCATCCCGCGCAGCCCGCGCGGGCGCACCCGCCGGCCGGCGTGGCGGGCGGCCGCAGCGTCGGCGAGGCGCTCGACGCCGCGCTGCATTCGCTCGCCGAGCAGGTGGTGTGGACGATGCTGGCGGGCGGCTCCGAGCTCTTCCCCCGGGTCGGGCTCGGGGACGGCGGGGCAAGAGGCCCGCTCTGGCGCGCAGTGCGGGCGTACGGCGGGGAGTTGGCCGTTTACGAGCTGACGGGCGCGCTCGGCCTGCCGACGTACGCCGTCACGCTCGACGGACGCGCGGTGGCGGTGCGGTGCGCGGGGAGCGCTGCGCGTGCGCTGACGGGGGCGCTCGAACTCGCCCTGGCCGCATGCGCGTCCGGCCGCCGAGTGGTGCGGGGGCCGCGGCTCGCCGCGGCCAGGAGCGTCGAACCTCCGGAGGACGAGAAGGAGACGGGGCCGAACCCCGCGCATCGGGCGGTGCGTGCGCTGGTGGCGTCGGGGCTCGCGCCGGTCGCTCTGCCGCTCGGGGGAGACCCGGCCGTCGCCGCGGCGACGCCCCACCTGGTACGGGTGCTGCTGCTGCCGCGCGGCGAACCGCTCCCGGCGAACGGCACGTCGGCGCGCGCGAGTTGAACCCGTGCGGCACGAGGGTTGCGTGGGTGCACCCCCGTATGGTTTATAGTTGAACTACACGCGGGCGGCGCCTCGGACGCCCCCTCGTCCACAGACCGGCGCCGGCCAGGCTCCCCCGTCCTGGCCGGCGCCTTTTCTTGTCCGCACCCGTCCGCAGACGTCAGCGGATCTGCATGCCCGAGACCGTCCTCGCGATCACCAGGCGCTGGATCTCGGCCGTACCCTCGAAGATCGAGTAGATCGCGGCATCGCGGTGCATCCGCTCGACGGGGTACTCCCGCGTGTAGCCGTTGCCGCCGAGTAGCTGCATCGCCTGACCGGTCACCTTCTTCGCCGTCTCCCCCGCGTACAGCTTCGACATGGACCCCTCGGCCGAGTCGAACTTCCGCCCGGCCGCGGCCATCCAGGAGGCCCGCCACACCAGCAGGCGCGCGGCGTCTACCTGCGTGCGCATGTCGGCGAGCTGGAAGGCGACGCCCTGGTTGTCGATGATGGGACGGCCGAACTGCTCGCGGGTCTTGGCGTATTCGAGCGCCACCTCGTACGCGGCGCGCGCGATGCCCACGGCCTGGGCGCCGACGGCGGGGCGCGAGGCCTCGAAGGTCGCCATCGCGGCGTTCTTCACGCGCTCCCCCGCCTTGGCGCGCTCGCGAGCGCGGGCGAGGCGCTCGTCGAGCTTCTCCTTGCCGCCGAGCAGGCAGTGCCCCGGGATGCGCACGTCCTCCAGGACGACCTCGGCGGTGTGCGAAGCGCGGATGCCGTGCTTCTTGAACTTCTGCCCCTGGCTGAGCCCGGGCGTGCCCGGCGGGACGACGAAGGAGGCGTGCCCCTTCGAGCCGAGTTCGGGGTCGACGACCGCGACGACGACGTGGACGTTGGCGATGCCCCCGTTGGTCGCCCACGTCTTGGTGCCGTTGAGCACCCACTCGTCCTTCGCCTCGTCGTAGACGGCACGGGTGCGCATGGCGGCGACGTCGGAGCCGGCGTCCGGCTCCGAGGAGCAGAAGGCCGCGACCTTGACGTCGTTCTGGTCGCCGTACATCTGCGGGACCCAGGTGCCGATCTGCTCCTCGGTCCCGTTGGCGAGGACGCCGACGGCCGCGAGCCCGGTGCCGACGATCGACAGGGCGATACCGGCGTCGCCCCAGAAGAGCTCTTCCATGGTGAGCGGGATGCCGAGGCCGGTCGGGTCGAAGAACTGCTGCGCGTAGAAGTCGAGCGAGTAGAGGCCGATCTTCGCCGCCTCCTGGATGATCGGCCAGGGGGTCTCCTCCCGCTCGTCCCACTCGGCGGCCGCCGGCCGGATCACGTCCGCCGCGAACCCGTGAATCCAGTCGCGGACCTCCTTCTGGTCGTCGTTGAGGTCGATCGCAAACCCGGAATCGGCCATCGCCGTGCCTCCACCCAATCTCACAGTGGTTACCATCGGTAATTCGGTCAGTGTGTTACCAGCCAGTAATTGTGTCAACTCCCGCCATCACGACGGCTTTCGGGGCGGTGGTGTTACGTTGCGCAGGGGAGATCGACGGACGCCGGGGCGGAAGGAACAGATGAACACGACGCAGCAGAACGGCGGACGCGCCAGACCCGAAGGACGCGAGGGCCAGGACGCCACCGAGCGGCGCCGCGAACTCCTCGACGCAGCCGACCGCGTCGTCCTGCGGGACGGCCCCGGCGCCTCCATGAACTCCATAGCCGCCGAGGCCGGCATCACCAAACCCATCCTCTACCGGCACTTCGGCGACAAGGAAGGGCTCTACCGCGCCCTCGCCTCACGCCACACCGACGCACTCCTGCGCTCCCTGCGCGCCGCCCTCGACGCCCCCCGCGAACGGCGCAGCCGCGTCGAGGCAACGCTCGACGCCTACCTCACCGCCATCGAGGCCCACCCGCAGGTCTACCGCTTCCTCATGCACCCCGCCGAGACGGGACCTGCGGGCGAGCAGGGCTTCGACGCCGGGCAGCACTCGGCACCGCTGCTGCGGCGCCTCGGCGAGGAGTTGGCGACCGTCGTCGGCGAGCGCCTCGACCTCGGCCCCGACGGGGTCGACCGCGCGCGGGTCTGGGGCCACGGCATCGTCGGCATGATGCACGCGGCCGGCGACTGGTGGCTGCGCGAACAGCCCGTGCCTCGCGAGCAGTTGGTGCGGTACCTCGCCGACCTGCTCTGGGGCGGGCTCACCGAGGCGGACGACCGTCCGGGCGCCCCCGGCTTCTGACCTACCGCACACGCGCCCCCGCACGCCGCAGCCACGGCCTGCGCCCGGCCCTGCGCACCGCCAACCGGCGCCGAATCCCCGAGAGTCGGTCGAGGTAGAGGCCGCCGTCGAGGTGGTCGAGCTCGTGCTGGAGGCAGCGCGCGAAGAAGCCCGTGGCCACGACCCGCACCGACGCGCCCGCGAGGTCGTACCCTTCGACGACGGCGTGGTCGGGGCGGGGCGTCGAGGACTCGAGCCCCGGGAGCGAGAGACACCCCTCGGGTCCGCGCACCGTCGGCCCGTCGGCCTCGACGAGGCGCGGGTTGACGAGCGCTCCCCTGTGCCTGCGCTCCTCGTCGTCCGGGCAGTCATAGACGAACAGGCGCAGCGGGACGCCGATCTGGCAGGCTGCGAGACCGACACCGTTCGCCGCGTACATCGAGGCGTACATGTCCTCGGCGAGGGGAGCGAGCGGCCCGTCTTCCGCCGTCGCCTCGCGGCTCGTCGCGCGCAGGAGCGGGTCCGGATGGAGCAGCAGGGGGCGGACGGCTCCCGAGCCGCCCGGAATGGGACCGCGTTGCATGCCCGTCAGGCTACGGTGCAACTCCGGCCGGGAACCGTGCAGGTGATCGCGTAAGGGTGGCAGGGTTCGGGGTGTGCAGCGGATCTCGGTAGGCTTCTCCCCTACCGAGGGGCAAGGAGGATGCAGGACGATGGCAGGCAACACGGAGCCGTTGTCGCCGCGCTCGCGGCTGGCCGTGACGGCGGGGAGGGCAGCCGCCGCGGTGTCGCGGGCAGCGGGGCGCGGCAGCGGGTCGGTGATCGGCGGCAAGGTGGCCCTCAGACTCGACCCCGACCTCCTCGCACGGGTGGCCCAGCACCTCGACGTGGTGCTCGTCTCGGCGACCAACGGCAAGACCACCACGACACGACTGATCGCCGAGGCGCTCCGCGCCAACGGCGGCGTCGTCTCCAACGCGCTGGGCGCCAACATGCCGGCGGGCATCACCTCGGCGCTCGCGGGCGGCGCCGAGGAGCAGTACGGCGTGATCGAGGTCGACGAGAAGTACCTCTCGGGCGTCGCGCGCGACGTCACGCCGAAAGCGATCGCGCTGCTCAACCTCTCCCGCGACCAGCTCGACAGGGCCGGTGAGACGCGGATGCTCGCCGAGCGCTGGCGCGAGGGGCTCCAGGGCCAGAAGGCCGTGATCATCGCCAACGCCGACGACCCGCTGGTGGTGTGGGCTGCCTCCTCCTCCCCCAACGTGGTGTGGGTCGCCGCCGGCCAGGAGTGGAAGGACGACGCCTGGTCCTGCCCCTCGTGCGGCGGCGTGATGCAGCGCCCCGACGACGACTGGTTCTGCGCCGAGTGCGGTTTCCGCCGCCCGACGCCGAGTTGGGCGCTCTCGGGGGACCACGTCCTCGACCCGCACGGCTCGGCGTGGCCGATCAGCCTCCAGCTCCCCGGCCGGGCCAACAAGGCCAACGCCACCACCTCGGCCGCCGTCGCCGCCGCCTTCGGGGTGCCGCCGCAGGTCGCGCTGGAGCGGATGGGCTCGGTCACCGCCGTCGCCGGGCGGTACGACGTCGTGCAGTACGCGGGGCGCGACATCCGGCTGCTGCTGGCGAAGAACCCGGCAGGCTGGCTGGAGACGTTCTCGCTCATCGACGCGCCGCCGGCGCCCGTGCTCCTCTCCGTCAACGCACGCGGCGCCGACGGCACCGACACCTCGTGGCTCTGGGACGTCGACTACTCCCGCCTCGCCGGCCACCCGATCTGCGTGATCGGCGACCGGAAACTGGACCTCGCAGTACGGTTGGAGGTGGCCGGCGTCGACTTCCAGGTCTGCAACGACGCGGACGACGCGGTGCGCCGGTGCCCGCCCGGACGCATCGAGGCGATCGCCAACTACACCGCATTCCAGGACCTCCGCCGCGTCGTCGGCAACTGACCGCGGTCCGCACGAAGGAGCTGACGGCATGAGTGACACGAGCCTGCGCCTGGTCTGGGTCTACCCCGACCTGCTGAGCACCTACGGCGACCAGGGCAACGCGCTGGTGGTGGAGCGGCGCGCGCAGCAGCGGGGACTCGCGGTGCAGCGCGAGGACATCCGCTCCGACCAGCCCATCCCCACCTCCGGGGACATCTACCTGATCGGCGGCGGCGAGGACCGTCCGCAGCGGCTCGCCGCCGAGCGCCTCGTGCGCGACGGCGGCCTCAATCGGGCGGTCGACAACGGCGCCATCATCTTCTCGGTCTGCGCCGGCTACCAGATCCTCGGTCGCGAGTTCGTCAACGACCTCGGTGAAACCTCCCAGGGCCTGGGGCTGTTGGACGTCACGAGCACCCGCGGCGAGGCCGACCGCTGCGTCGGGGACGTCCTCGGCGACATGGACGAACGGCTGAACCTCCCGCAGCTCACCGGGTTCGAGAACCACCAGGGCATCACCCATCTCGGCCCGACCGCCCGCCCGTTGGCCCGCGTCCGGCTCGGCCGCGGCAACGGCACGGGGGACGGGACCGAGGGCGCGTGGAACGACACCGTCTTCGGCACCTACATGCACGGCCCGGTGCTCGCGCGCAACCCGCAGATCGCCGACCTGCTGGTGAAGTTGGCGCTCGACGTCAACGCGCTGCCCCCGACGGACGACCGGTGGTACGAGGCGCTGCGCGAGGAGCGCATCACGGCGGCGACGCAGCCGGCCTGACCCGGCTCCGGCGGACCGCCCACCACGGTGGGCGGTCCGCTTCTGCGTGCGGCGCCCCGCCGCGGGAGCGCCCGGAGCACGGTCATACCCTTGGTGCGCGGGCGGATCGGCGCGAACCGGGAGAGTACGGATGGACCACGGCGGACACGGCACGACGGCGGATCTGCCGCCGTTCACCCTGGGACGCGGGCTGGAGTTCACCGGCGAGCCCTTCTTCCTCGTCGGCTGCGTGCTGGCCCTGCTGCTCTACGGAACGGCCGTCGTACGGCTCCGCAGCCGCGGCGACGGCTGGCCCGTCGGCCGCACCGTCGCCTTCACGCTCGGCGTGCTGACGGTGGCGCTGGTGATGTGCACCGCGCTCAACGAGTACGGCATGGTCCTCTTCAGCGTGCACATGGTGCAGCACATGGTGATCAGCATGCTCTCGCCGATCCTGCTGCTCCTCGGCGCCCCCGTGACGCTCGCGCTGCGCGCGCTGCCCGCAGCCGGACGCGGGCCGGACGGTGCCAAGCGCACCGGAGCCCGCGAGGTCCTCGTCCGACTCCTGCACAGCCACTACGTACGGGCGATCACGCACCCGCTCTTCACCATCCCGCTCTTCATCGCGAGCTTGTACGCGCTCTACTTCACGCCGCTCTTCGACGCCCTCATGGGCTCGCGGCCGGGCCACCTCGCGATGATGGTCCACTTCCTCGCCGTCGGCCTCGTCTTCTTCTGGCCGATCATGGGCGTCGACCCGGGCCCCAACCGGCCCGGCTACGTGATGCGGATGCTGGAGCTCTTCGCCGGGATGCCGTTCCACGCGTTCTTCGGGATCGCGCTGATGATGGCCTCCGAGCCGATGGTCGACACCTACGCCAACCCTCCCGCCTCGCTCGGGGTCTCCGCGCTCTGGGACCAGACGGCGGCCGGCGGCATCGCCTGGGCGTTCAGCGAAATCCCCTCGGTCGTGGTGCTGCTGGCGCTGGTGTACCAGTGGTACTTCTCCGAGCAGCGGCAGGCCCGTCGCCGCGACCGGGTCGCCGACCGCGACGGGGACCAGGAGCTCGCCGCGTACAACGCCTATCTCGCCTCGCTCCAGGGCCAACGGCGGTAGCGCGGACCCCTCCGGCCGGGCGACCATGGGGTGGAGCGCGGGGCCTCGAAGGCCCCGATGCTCGGCAGCCGGCTGAAGGAGGGCGTTGAGATGCCTGGATCGGCGAAGGCCATGACGGTCTGCACGGTGCTCGGACTCGTGGTGGTGACGGCTTACTCCGCGGCGCTCGGCGGCAGCGCCTGGGCGTGGTTGGCGTGGGCGGTGCTCTGCATGGTGACGATCGGGGCCGCGTCGACGCGCGGCTGATCCACGGAGCCGTCGCGCAGGGTCACTCCGCGCTCCGGGCGACCTGCTTGAGCGTCCGCCCGCTCAGCGCTGACCGGGCACGGATCGGATCGGGCGAGGCGCTCGGTGCCGCCGCACGGCCGCGCTTGAGCATCAGCCACGCCTCGCGGTCGCCCGAGCCGTCTTCGCCGCGGAAGCGGACCAGCGACCAATCCCCGCGGAGCTTGGCGCCGCTGAGACGGACGGTGACGTGCCCCTCGTCGAGAGCCTGCGCGAGACCCTTCGCGCGGCCCTGCCGGTCGTGGCTGAGGACGCGGTAGCTGCCCTCGTCCCAGACGATCACCGACCCGGCGCCGTACTCGCCGTGCGGGATGACGCCCTCGAACTCCCGGTACGCCAGCGGATGGTCCTCGGTCGGCATGGCGAGCCGGCGATCCCCCGGCTCCGCCGGCGGTCCCTTCGGGACGGACCAGGACTTCAGTACGCCGTCGGCCTCCAGGCGCACGTCGAAGTGGAGTGTGGTGGCGTCGTGGATCTGGACGACGAAGGCGTTGCCGTTCTCCGTGCTGCGGTGGCCGTCCTCCCCGCTCGGCTCGGTCGTCTCGTCGAAGTGGCGCTTGGACCTGTACGTCTCCAGCGTGCGGTACTTGCTCACGTCGGCCTCCCTCCGGATGCTCCCTTCCAGGTTCCGCCCGCAGCGCCCGGCCGGCATCCGCTGGTTTGCCGCGCCTTTCCGTGCGGCACCCGCAGCCATGGTGCACACACGGCAGGGGAGGTACGGGATGAGGATCGGGTACAAGCTCGCCGCCGAGGCGTTCGGCCCGGCCGAGTTGGTGGCTCAGGCCGCGGCCGCGGAGCGTGCGGGGTTCGACTTCGTGGAGATCAGCGACCACTACCACCCGTGGTTGAACACCCAGGGCCACTCCCCCTTCGCGTTCACGGTGCTCGGCGCGATCGCCGAGCGCACCGAGAAGCTCGGCCTGGCGACGGGCGTCACGTGCCCGACCGTGCGCTACCACCCGGCGGTCGTCGCGCAGGCAGCCGCCACCACGGCGGTGCTCTCCGAGGGCCGTTTCACGCTGGGGCTCGGTGCGGGCGAGCGGCTCAACGAGCACGTCGTCGGCGACCGTCCGACGACGTTCCCGCAGTCGATCGGTGAACGGCACAGGCGGCTGCGGGAAGCGATCGAGATCATGCAGATGCTGTGGAAGGGCGGCTACCGCTCCTACCACGGGCGGTACTTCGAGGTCGCCGACGCGCGCGTCTTCGACCTGCCGGAGGGGCCGATCCCCCTCGCCGTCGCGGCGGGCGGCGCGCAGGCGGCGAAGCTCGCCGCGGAGAGCGGCGGCGGGCTCTTCGCCACCGAGTCGAAGGAGTCGCTGGTGCGCCACTACCTCGCCGCCGGCGGCGAGGGACCGCGGTACGCGGAGGTCCCCGTCGCCTGGGCGCCCGACGCCGACGAGGCGGCGCAGGCGGCGCTGGACGGGTCGCGGTTCATGGTGCTGGGCTGGAAGGTGATGAGCGAGCTGCCGAACCCCGCCCACTTCGAGGCGGCC
This sequence comes from Streptomyces sulphureus DSM 40104, assembly GCF_000381025.1. Taxonomy (GTDB): domain Bacteria; phylum Actinomycetota; class Actinomycetes; order Streptomycetales; family Streptomycetaceae; genus Streptomyces; species Streptomyces sulphureus. The sequence goes on along the minus strand of NZ_KB905823.1, from coordinate 88,161 downwards.
AGCGCGTGGTTGGGGACCGACGACATCCGCGCCGAGCTGCCCTGCGGCCCCGATCCGGAGCCGTACCTGCGCACGGCGCGCGCCTACGCGGACGCCGGCTTCGACCACCTGGTACTGATGAACGCAGGCCCCGACCCCGAGGGGTTCCTCGGCTTCTACCGCCGCGAACTCGACGGCCCGCTGCGCGCGTTGGTGCCCGGGCCCTCCTGAGGCCGTCCCGCGCCGGAGGGGCCCGCGACACATCGTGCGCGGGCCCCTGGGCGGTCGGCTCCGCCAGGGCGTGTCGTCAAACCCCCGCCTGCTGTGCGGGCGACGACGCGGATTCGACGACACCCCTAGGGCAGTGCAGGAGACTCGGCTGCCTCCGCGTGCGCCTTCGCCTTCGCCTCGGACGTCTCGGGGCGCGGTGTGGCGTGCGGGCCGCAGGTGACGTCCTTGCGGTCGACGCGCCCGGTGAGCAGGTAGGTGTCGACGCGTTCGTTGATGCAGGTGTTGACCGTGTTGGTGACGCCGTGCGAGCCGGCGCCCTTCTCCGTGATCAGGCGCGAGCCGCCGAGCCGCTTGTGGAGCTCGACAGCGCCCGGGTACGGGGTGGCGGCGTCCCTCGTGGAGGAGACGAGCAGGGTGTCGGGGAGCTTGTGCGAGCCCACCTCGATCGCCCGCCGCTGCTTCGTCGGCCAGGTCGCGCACGGGAGGTTCATCCACGTGTTGGACCAGGTGAGGAACGGGTGGTCGCGGTGGAGCCGTTCGCTGTCGCGGTTCCAAGTGCGCCAGTCCGTGGGCCACTTGGCGTCGCTGCACTCGACGGCGTTGTAGACCGCGTTGCCGTTCTCGTCGGCCGCGTTGCCCTCGACGTCGGACATGTCGGGCCCTGCCGCCTCGACGAGCGCCTCCTCGTCGCCGCCGCGGTAGGCGGACCACACGGCGGCGACCTCCGCCCAGGCGGTGTCGTAGTACGGCGCACTCTGGAAGAAGCCGAGGAGCTCCTCGGGGCCGACGACGCCGCCGATGGGCTCCTTCTTCGCCTGCGCCCGCAGCTTCGTCCACTCGCGCTGCACCTCGGCGGCCGTGGTGCCGATGCCGTACGCGTCGTCGTGCTCGGCGACCCAGGCCGTCCAGTCGTCCCAGCGGGTCTGGAAGGCGACGTTCTGGTCGTTGTTGACGCCGTACCAGATCTTGTCCTGCGAGGGGTTGACGATGCTGTCGAGCACCATCCGCCTGACGTGCTCGGGGAAGAGGGTGGCGTAGACGCCGCCGAGGTAGGTGCCGTAGGAGACGCCGAGGTAGTTGAGCTTCTTCTCGCCCAGCGCCGCGCGGAGGACGTCGAGGTCCCGCGCGGTGTTGGGCGTCGTCATCTGGTGGAGCAGCGGGCCGCTGCGCTCGGCGCAGCCCTGTGCGTACTCCCTGGCGCGCTTGCGGTGTGCCCGCTTGTCTGCCTCGGTGTCCGGGACCGGGTCGGGCTTGGGCGCCTTGACGAACTCCTGCCCGTCCTGGCAGGAGAGGGGCGCGGAGTGGCCGACGCCCCGGGGGTCGAAGCCGACGAAGTCGTACGCCTCGGCCGCCTTCGCCCACAGCTCGTTGCCGTCGGGGATGCGGGCGGGGAAGAGCATCCCCGAGCCTCCGGGCCCGCCCGGGTTGTAGACGAGCGATCCCTGGCGCTTCTCGTCGCCGCCGATGTTGCCCACCCGGTCGACGGCGATCTCGATGGTGCGCCCGTTGGGTTTGGCGTAGTCGACGGGCACGGTGACGGTGCCGCACTCGATGGGGGCTTCGAGGCCCCAGTCCTTCGGGCACTCGGCCCAGTCGATGCCCGTCTTCGCCGCGCGGGCGGCGGCGAGCGCGGCGCCCTTCGCCTCGGCGCGACCGTCCTGGTGGCCGGACGCCTCGGCGCCGTCGGCTAGCGCGGACGGTACTGCGACGGCTCCTGCCAGGAGCGCCGCTGCTGCGACGGTCGCTGCGGCGGCTATTCGGGCTCTGCGTCTCTTCACTGCCTGCCTCCCCCTTCCGTGACGGCGCTGCGATGGCGACGCCGGTCGCTTGCTCGGTGGTGTGCCAGGGGGATACTTCCTCTCCACCACGCGCCCGGACCAGGGAGTACGGGTGTTCTTTGCCAAGACGTAAGGCTTTCAACGCGCGTCTGCACGCGGTGGGTTGGCGTCTTCCGCGGGTCCGGTGCGGTCTTGACGGGTGGGGCGGTGCCCGGGATTCTCGGACGCCGCACAGCTCCGCACGTCCCCCCACACACATCGGAGCCGCATGTGAGTATCCGCAGCCGCAGACACCAACACACCCGCCGCCGCCGTGCGTTGGCCGCCTCCGCCGCGACGGCCGTCGCCTTCGCGCTGCTCGGCACCGCCGGCGCCCAGGCCAGCCAGGGCGGCGAACAGGCCGCCGCAGCGCCGGACATACCCGTGGAGAACGTCCAACAGCACCTGGAAGAACTGGAGTCCATAGCCGACGCCAACGGCGGCAATCGCGCACACGGCGAGCCGGGCTACGAGGCGTCCGTCGCGTACCTCCAGGAGAAGCTCGACGCGGCCGGATTCGAGACGCAGGTGCAGGAGTTCACCGCCGACGGCTCGACCGGGTACAACCTCGTCGCCGACTGGCCGGGCGGGGACGAGGCGCAGACCGTCATGGCCGGGGCCCACCTCGACTCGGTCTCCGCGGGCGCCGGCGTCAACGACAACGGCTCCGGCTCGGCGGGCGTCCTGGAGACGGCGCTCGCCGTCTCCGAGAGCGGCCTGGAGCCTGCGAAGCACCTGCGGTTCGCGTGGTGGGGCGCCGAGGAGCTCGGCATGGTCGGCTCCTCCTCCTACGTCGACGGGCTCAGCGAGGAGGAGGTCGACGGCATCGACACCTACCTCAACTTCGACATGATCGGCTCGCCCAACGCCGGTCAGTTCGTCTACGACGACGATCCCGAGGTCGAGGCAGTCTTCACCGAGTGGTTCGAGGCGCAGGGCGTCGAGACCGAGCCGGCGGAGGAGACGGCGGGGCGCAGCGACCACGCCTCGTTCGAGGACGCGGGCGTCACCGTCGGCGGGACCTTCACCGGCGCCGGGTACACCAAGTCGGCCGAGCAGGCCGAGAAGTGGGGAGGGACGGCGGGCGAGCCGTTCGACCCCTGCTACCACTCCGCCTGCGACGGCACGGACAACATCGACGTCGACTCGCTCGACCTGCACACCGACGCGCTCGCCAACGCCGTCTGGGAGCTGAGCTCCTGAGCGACGCGGCCGGCGCCGCGAGCCCTGCCGGGTAGGCAACTCGTCGGCGTCGGACGGTAGTTGAGCGGTCCTTCATCCAGTGCGGCCCGGCCCCCGATCGCCAGGGGCCGGGTCGCGCTGTTGTGCGGCGATGCCGAACCGGCCGCGTTCACCCGCAGCGGAACCCGGGCCGCCGACGTCGGAGACGGTGCTGATCACGCCCTCCTCGGTGCCCTCGCCCTCCTCCTCCAGCCTGCGCAGGTCAGCGGCGGAGACGAGGCCGGCGATCGGCCTGCCGTGGCGCGTGACGACGACCCGCTCGCCGCCGTAGACGACGCGGTTCATCAACTCGGCGAGCTCCGCCCGTGCTTGCGTCACCGGAATCTCGTAGGTCATGCTCCCCAGCATAACGGCATGTACGTCCTGTACATTTTTGACAGGGCAGCATGGCGGCACGGTGCCGCCCGCGGCCGGCGACGAGAGGTGAAGCGATGCACACCCGTCCCCAATCCCGTTACGTGCTCCCCGAGTTCACCGAACGCACGAGCAGCGGCAACCGCTCGATGGACCCGTACTCCAAGCTGCTGGAGGAGCGCATCGTCTTCCTCGGCACGCCCGTCGACGACACCGCCGTCAACGACGTCATGGCGCAGCTACTCCTGCTCGAACACCGCGCCCCCGAGCGGGAGGTCTGGCTCTACATCAACTCGCCCGGCGGTTCCGTCACGGCGATGACCGCGCTCTACGACACGATGCGCTACCTCACCTGCGAGGTCGGCACCTGCTGCCTCGGGCAGGCCGCCTCCGCCGCCTCGGTGCTGCTGGCGGCAGGGGCGCCGGGCAAGCGCCTGGTACTCCCCGGCGCACGCGTCGTCATCCATCAACCCGCGCTCGCCGAACCCGTGCACGGTCAGGCAGCCGACCTGGAGATCCAGGCGCGTGAAATCGCGCGCACCCGTGACCTGTTGGAGGAGCTGCTCGCGCATCACACGGGTCAGTCGCGCTCCCGTATCGCCGCCGACCTCGAGCGCGACACCATCTTCGACGCGCAAGCAGCGATCGAGTACGGCCTCGCCGACAGCGTCACAGTGGGCCGCGGGAACGCCGAAGCGCAGGGCCTGTCGGGATGAGCGCCCGCCCCTCCGAGCAGCCGCTGCCGGCGTTGACCCGCGCCGAGTGCCGCCTCGTCGACACCTACCTCGACGCGCTCGACGACCTCGGCCGGATCAACCCGGCCCGCGGCAGGGACACTTACACCGGCCTCCGTGCGGCGCAGGCGCTCGTCCGCCACGCCGCCGAACTCCGCGACGCCCTGACCCTCATGCACCAGCGCGGCGAGGACAGGATCGACCACGAGGCGCTCGTCCGAGCACTCCTCGTGCTCGACGGCGAACTGCGGGCGTCCCGAGTGGAGTTGCGGCGCCGCGCGTGAAGGGGTCGGGGGCGTTGCGCTCGCGGCACTGCGTCCGCTTTTACCGTCGCCGAACTCGCCCGGGAGCGGGGCAGGTTGAACCCCGTCCCCTGCCCTCCGGAACGCTCCCCGTGGGCGGTCGGTGCTTGCCGCACCGGTCCGGCGACGTCTGCGTCGTCACCGCATGCCGCCGGCCAGGAGGGAAGAGCCGGCCCTCGCGGCAGCACGGCATCCGCGAGTGGCCTGGGCCGCTGCGGCAGTGTGCGGGCGCGGGGCGCCCCGAGCGCGCGACCGACCGCCGGGCGGCTGTCGAGGCGGCAACAGGAACAGCGGCCGGGGGCCGGAACTCCGACTCCCCCTTACCGCCCGGCAGTTCGCAACCCGGGTGAGGTGGACAGCCAGACAACATGCGTCGTCCCCGACGCAGGATGGCCCCTCAGTCGAGGGCGCGCGCCGAGTCCTCCCCCGCGAGCCGCTCCCAAGGAAGCACCGCCCAGACGGTCTTGCCGCCCGACTCGGAAGGCACCACCGAGAGACGGCCCCCGACCTCGCCGAGGAGGGCGCGGACGATGTCCATGCCCCGCCCGTTGTCGAGGCGTACCGCCGCGGGGAGCCGCTGGGGCGGGCGCGGGCAGGCGTCGGTGACCCCGATGCCGACCCGTTCGGCCGACTCCCGCCGGACGTCCACTCGGAAGTCCGGGGACTCGCCCCTGGTGTGCTGCACGGCGTTGGTGGCGAGCTCGGAGACGATCAGCCGGACGGTGTCGAGCGCCTCCCCGTGCTCCGGGACCCCCCAGCCCACGAGGATGTCGGCGACGTGTCTACGGGCCGCGCCCACCGAGGCGGCGCTCGTGTCGAGCGTGACGGCCGTGGTCGCCCGCTCGTGGTGCACGTGGTCCGCCATGGCGGCACCGTCCCTTCCCTTCGCGGGGGCGGCGTCCCCCGTTCGCCCGGCCGCCCCGGGACGGAGACGCCGTCCGGTCGCCAGGCGACAGCCTGCCATCACGCGACGCCGCACGAGGCGCATCCCGGCGATCCGGGGCGGTCTGTCGCCCGAAGCAGTGAGCGCCTCTGTCACGCACGGTGACGAATGGCAGCCGTCTGCCGCCGCCCGACGCGCGTGAGGTCATCACGGCGCCCGGCGGCGGGAGTTCGGCTGACCGGCGCTGCCGGATCACAGGGTCCAGCTACGCAGCTCGTCCGCGATGCGGTGGACGTCGACGGTGCCGTCCTTGACGAGCTTGGCGAGATCGCGCACCTGCTCGGGCGAGGTCGCCACCTTCTCACCGCTCGCCACGAGGTAGCCGTAGGCGACGGCGGACGCGTAGAGCGCGTTGGTGCGCTCCAACGCGGTTACGTGCAGGAGGAGTTGGAGGAGGGCGGCGGCGCGGTCCGCCGGCTCCGCATAGACGGGACGTTCGAGCACGGCGGCCTGGTGCCGGCTGACGGCGGCGACCAGAGCGCCGTAGTCGGTGATGCGCGGGTCGCCGGGGACCTTCTCCTCGGCGACCATGAGCAGCCAGGCGAGATCGATTCTGAGTGTCACGCGGCCCGGCTGCCTCCGCGCTCCTCATGCCCGAACTCCTCGGCGAACACGGCCTGGTAGCTCTTCATGAAGTCGGCGGCCGCGTCGACGAAGGTGGCGCCCACCTCGCCGGCGTCCCGCTGCACCAGCTCCTCGATGTAACGGTTCACGCTGACCCCTCTCTGGAGCGCCCGTTCCCGGGCTGCCTCGGCTGTTGCTTCGTCCACGCGTACGTTCATCTGTGTCTTCGCCACACCGCCAAGCTAGCACCGATCCGCTAGCACCGACCACCGCGTGCGCCGGTCCGGATCGCGGACCGGCGCACCCCGGCGGCACCCGGGATGCTTGGATGCGCCCCATGCCCGAGGCCGAGTCCCCCGCTCAAGCCGATTTCCGGATACGCACCGCACACCCCGGTGAGGCCGCCGAGGTGCTGGAGTTCTGGCATGTCGCCGCCGAGGGGACGAGCATCACGGACGACGTCGAAGGCGTCGAGCGCCTCCTCGGGCGGGACGCTGACTCGCTCCTGCTCGCCGAGGACGCCGCAGGGCGCCTCCTCGGCAGCGTGATCGCGGGGTTCGACGGCTGGCGGTGTCACCTCTACCGGCTCGCCGTGCACCCCGCAGCACGGCGGCGCGGCGTCGCGCGGGCCCTTCTCGCCGCCGCCGAGGAGCGGTTCCTCGCGCTCGGCGGCAGACGGGGCGACGCGATGGTGCTCCAGGAGAACGCTCCGGCGCACGCGGTCTGGAGCGCGGCCGGTTACGCTCCGCAGCAGGAGTGGCGGCGCTGGGTGAGACCGCTGCCATGAGCCGGCGAACTCCCCCGTGACAGCCGCCGTGCGGGGGAACGCGCACGCCGTCGCCTGCGTTTACGATGAACAATCCAAACCCTCACGGCGCCGGCTCCCAGTCGGCGCCTCCTTCGAAAGGTGTGAGCGTCCGCCCATGGGCGACCCTCCCAGTTGTCGTCATAGATCCCATAGCAGCGGCCGAAGCCGGCCAGGAACCGAGCGCACCGCCCTCCGCGTGTGCGCCCCGCACGGCGGGCGGGTGGTGACCTGGTGATCGAAGTCCTTCTGCTCTTCGTCGCGCTCCTGCTCGCACTCGCCTGCGGAGCCTTCGTCGCCGCCGAGTTCTCCCTCACCACCGTCGAGCGCGCCGAGTTGGAGCGCGCCGTCGACGCCGGCCAGCGAGGGGCCTCCAGCGCCCTCAAGGCCGTCCGCTCCCTCACCTTCCAACTCTCCGGTGCCCAACTCGGCATCACCGTCACCAACCTGGTGGTCGGGATGCTCGCCGAGCCCTCGATCTCCAAGCTGATCGCGGGGCCGCTCCGGGACATCGGGGTACCCGCCGGTGCGTCGTCGTCCGTGGCGCTCGTGCTGGGCACGGCGCTCTCCACGGTCGTGCTCATGGTCATCGGCGAACTCGTACCGAAGAACTGGGCGATCTCCAGCCCGGTCGCGGTGGCCCGCCGGGTGGCGACGCCGCAGCGGATCTTCTCGACGGTCTTCCTGCCGCTGATCCGCCACCTCAACAACACGGCCAACCGCATTCTTCAGCGCATGGGGATAGAACCCACCGAGGAGCTCGCCTCCGCGCGCTCGCCGCAGGAACTCGTCGCGCTCGCACGGCACTCGGCGAAGGAGGGCGCGCTCGAGGAGGACACCGCTGACCTGTTCGTCCGCACCCTCCACCTCGCCGAGCTGACGGCGGAGAACGTCATGACCCCGCGTGTCCAGGTCACCTCCCTGGAGGTGCAGGCGACCGCAGAGGACGTCGCCAACGCGACGCGTGCGACCGGTCTCTCGCGCTTCCCCGTGCACCGGGGCAGCCTCGACACGGTCGTCGGCATCGTCCGGATCAAGGACGTGCTCGCCGTCCCCGCGGAGGAGCGGTTGCGCACGCCCGTCACGGAGTTGACGCGCGAGGCGCTGCTCGTCCCCGAGACGCTCACCGTCGACCGGCTGCTCGACCAACTCTCCGGCGGGGACCGCAGCATCGCGGTCGTCATCGACGAGTACGGCGGCACCGCCGGAGTCGTCACGCTGGAGGACATCATCGAGGAGGTCGTGGGCGAGGTGCGGGACGAGCACGACCCGCAGGAGCTCCCCGACCTCGTCCCCGCGGGCGAGGACGCCGAGGGGCGCCGGCGGTACGACGCCGACGGCGCCGTGCGCACCGACCAGATGGAGGCGATCGGCCTGCGTGCGCCCGACGGCCCGTACGAGACGCTCGCCGGGCTCGTCGCGACCGAGTTGGGGCGCATCCCCGCACTCGGTGACGCGTGCGAGGTCGCCGGCTGGCGGATCGAGGTCACCGACGCGGGCGGCCGCCGGGCCGCACGGCTGCGGATGACGGCACCGCCCGAGCCCGTCGACGAGGAAGCGACGGCCGACGAGGACGAGGAGGCCAGGCGATGATCGCGCTCCAGTTGTTCATCGGGCTGCTGACACTCGTCGTCAACGCCTTCTTCGTGGGCGCCGAGTTCGCGTTGATCTCGGTGCGCCGCAGTCAGATCGAGCCGAGGGCCGAGGCCGGCGAGAAGCGCGCACGGCGCGTGATCTGGGGTCTGGAGCACGTCTCGCACCTCCTCGCCGCCGCGCAGTTGGGCATCACGCTCTGCACCCTGGTGCTGGGCGTCGTCGCCGAGCCGGCGATCGCGCACCTGCTGGAGCCGGTCTTCCACGCGGTGGGTGTGCCGGGCGGCCTGACGCACGCCATCTCCTTCGTGATCGCGCTCGCCGCCGCGACGTACCTGCACATGCTGCTCGGCGAGATGGTGCCGAAGAACATCGCGCTCGCCGAACCGGAGCGGGCCGCGCTCTGGCTCGGTCCGCCGCTCGTGGCGCTCTCCCGGGCGCTGCGTCCGGTGATCTTCACAATCAACGCGTTCGCGAACGCGCTGTTGAAGCTGCTGCGGGTGGAGCCGAAGAACGAGGTCGAGTCGGCCTTCTCCGACGACGACCTCGCGCAGATGGTCGCCGACTCCAGCGAGGCCGGCCTCCTCGACGACCGCTCGACGGAGCGACTGAGGGACGCGCTGGAGCTGGGCCGCCACCCGGTGGGCGAAGTCGCACGGCCGACCATGGAGATGGTCACCGCGCGCGAGGGGATCACCCCGGAGGGGCTGGAACAGCTCTCGGCGACCTCGGGCTACTCGCGCTTCCCCGTCGTCGGCGCCGGTGGCAAGGTGCTGGGGTACCTGCACGTCAAGGACGCGCTCGACGCCTCGCCCCGGGATGTGCCCTTCCCCGTCTCGGCGATGCGGCGCATCGCCCGGGTGCAGGCTTCGATGCCGCTCGACGACGTGCTCGCCGCGATGCGTTCCAGCGGTACGCACCTCGCCGCGGTGACCGCCGACGGCGGGCGCCCCGGCGGCGTCGTCACGATGGAGGACGTGCTCAGGGAACTCGTCGGCGGGCAGGCCGCCGCCTGACGGAGCCCACCTCGAAGGGGCGCGGGCCGCGTGGTCCGCGCCCCTTCGCGTGCCCTCGTGAAGGCGGCGGGCCCGGCAATCGGTTGCCCGACGCAACGAGTTACCCTCGTACCTCGTGGAAAGCCGAGCCCCCTCCCCCGTAGACAGCGCCGACGCCCCCGCGGCGGCCGGCACCGAAGAGCGTCCCGCGCCGCGTGCCGTCGGCAGCTTCGTCGCACTCGGCGACTCGTTCACCGAGGGGATGTCCGACGCGCTGCCCGATGGCAGCTACCGCGGCTGGGCCGACCTGCTCGCCGCCCGACTCGACGCCCGCCACGAGGGGTTCAGGTACGCCAACCTCGCGGTGCGCGGCAAGCTGATCGGGCAGATCGCCAGGGACCAGGTGCCCGCCGCCGCGGAGATGGGTGCCGACCTGGTGACGCTCGTCGGCGGGCTCAACGACGTGCTGCGGCCCAACTGCGACACGGAGCGCGTCTGTGCACTGTTGGAGGAGTCGGTCGCCGCGCTCGCGCCGCGCTGCGGGCAACTGGTGCTGATGCGCAGCCCCGGGCGGGACGGGCCGGTGCTGGAGCGGTACCGGCCGCGCATGGAGCGCCTCTTCGACGTCATCGACGAGCTCGGTGAGCGGTACGGCGCCCTCGTCGTCGACCTCTACAGCGGCAACCCGCTCGGCGACGACCGGCTGTGGGCGGACGACCGGCTGCACCTGACGGACGAGGGGCACCGGAGGGTCGCGGAGGCGGTCTGGCAGCGCCTCGGCCACGCGCCCGAGTCGGACTGGCGGGCGCCGCTGCCGCCGGCCGAGCCGGCGAAGTGGCTCCAACAGCGCGGCGCCGACCTGCGGTTCGCCAAGGTCCACCTGCTGCCGTGGATAGGGCGCAGGCTCACCGGCCGCTCCTCGGGGGACGGCCGCGAACCGAAGCGCCCCGAGCTCCGGCCGCTCTGAGCCGGGGCTGGCCTGCGGGGACGTCGGAGGCGACCCCGTAGACTCGGGCAGCGTGACTGACTCGCCCCGCATCCCGAACGTCCTCGCCTCCCGCTACGCCTCCGCCGCGCTCGTCGATCTCTGGTCGCCCGCGGCGAAGGTCGTCCTCGAGCGCCGGTTGTGGCTCGCCGTGCTGAAGTCGCAGCGCGACCTCGGCGTCGAGGTGCCGCAGGGGGCGATCGAGGACTACGAGCGGGTCGTGGAGGACGTCGACCTCGACTCGATCGCCGAGCGGGAGCGCGTCACGCGGCACGACGTCAAGGCGCGGATCGAGGAGTTCAACGCGCTCGCGGGGCACGAGCAGGTCCACAAGGGCATGACCTCGCGGGACCTGACGGAGAACGTGGAGCAGCTCCAGATCCGCCTCTCCCTCCAGTTGGTGCGCGACCGCACCGTGGCGCTGCTGTCGCGGCTGGGGCAGCTCGCGGGAGAGCACGCGGGGCTCGTCATGGCAGGCCGCTCGCACAACGTCGCGGCGCAGGCGACGACGCTCGGCAAGCGGTTCGCGACGGCGGCGGACGAACTGCTGGCGGCGTACGGGCGGTTGGAGGCGCTGCTGGGACGCTACCCGCTGCGCGGCGTGAAGGGCCCCGTCGGGACGTCGCAGGACATGCTCGACCTGCTCGGCGGAGAAAGCGGGAAGCTCGCCGAGTTGGAGCAGCGGGTCGCCGAACACCTGGGCTTCGGCGAGGTGTTGACCTCCGTCGGGCAGGTCTACCCGCGCTCGCTCGACTACGAGGTGGTGAGCGCGCTGGTGCAGCTCGCCGCCTCCCCCTCGTCCCTGGCGAAGACGATCCGCCTCATGGCAGGGCAGGAGCTCGTCACGGAGGGGTTCAAGGAGGGGCAGGTCGGCTCGTCGGCGATGCCGCACAAGATGAACACCCGCTCCTGCGAGCGCGTCAACGGGCTCATGGTGGTCCTGCGCGGGTACGCCTCGATGGCCGGCGAACTCGCGGGCGACCAGTGGAACGAGGGCGACGTCTCCTGCTCCGTGGTGCGGCGGGTGGCGCTGCCCGACGCCTTCTTCGCGTTCGACGGACTCGTGGAGACCTTCCTGACGGTGCTGGAGGAGTTCGGCGTCTTCCCCGCCGTCGTCACCCGCGAGCTCGACCGCTACCTTCCCTTCCTCGCCACCACGAAGGTGCTCATGGCCTCCGTGCGCGCCGGCGTCGGACGCGAGGAGGCGCACGAGACGATCAAGGAGCACGCGGTCGCCTCCGCGCTCGCGCTGCGCGAGGGCGCGGAGCAGAACGCACTCCTCGACCGGCTCGCCGCCGATGCCCGAATCCCCCTCGACCGCGGTGAGTTGGGGGAACTCATGGCCGACCGGATCTCCTTCACGGGCGCCGCCGAAGCGCAGGCGGTCGAGGTGGTGCGGCAGATCGAGGAGGTCGCGGCCGCGCATCCGGAGGCCGCCGCGTACAAGGCGGGGGCGATCCTCTGACGCCGCGGTTCAGCCGCGAGGAGTTGGAGGCCGCGCGCGGCGGCACGGTCCCCGACGTGCTGGAGCCCGGACTGCGGGTGCTGTTCTGCGGGATCAACCCGTCGCTGATGTCGGCGGCGACGGGGCACCACTTCGCGAGGCCGGGCAACCGCTTCTGGCCGGTGCTGCACGCCTCCGGGTTCACACCTCGTCGGCTGCGGCCCGACGAGGAAGGCGAGTTGCTCCGGTACGGTCTCGGGATCACCAACGTCGTCGCACGGGCCACCGCACGCGCCGACGAGGTGGACCACGCCGAATTCGTCGCCGGCGGGCGGCGGTTGGCGCAGGTCGCGGCGGATTACGCGCCGCGGCGGCTCGCCGTCGTCGGCGTGACGGCCTACCGTACGGCCTTCGACGAGAAGCGCGCGCAGATCGGGGCGCAGGAGCGGCGCGTCGGCGGCGTCCCCGTGTGGGTGCTGCCCAATCCGAGCGGGCTCAACGCGCACTGGTCGCTGGAGGGGATGGCTGAAGAGTTCGGGCGGCTGCGGGAGGCCGTGGAAGGCGAGCGGTGAGCTCTCCTCGGAAGGCCCCGCAAGAGAAGTCGCCTATGTGCGGCAGCCGTTGGGACGAAGGTCATCGCGGCTCCTCCCCCGCCGCCGCGAGCAGCCGGTAGGGCAGGTGCGGCCCTGCGCGGCCGATGCCGAGCGCGACGAACCGCCCGTGCGGCGTCCAGGCGCGGAGCGAGCGCACCCCGTGGTCGCAGAGCGAGCGGAGGGGCTCGTCGACCGGGTCGCCCGACAGCCGCTGCTCCAGGACCGGGAGGAGGTCGACGAGGCGGGGAGGCCCCCAGTCGGCGGCGAGGCGGACGGCGAGCGCCTCGCACTCGGCGGCGAACCACTCGCGCTCCGCGCGGAGTTCGGCCGCGTCCTGGTCGGCGTCGGCCTCGCCGACAACCAACTCCACGATGCCCGCGGTCGGTTGGCCCCGGAGCCGGGCCACGGCTGCGAGGTGCGGCACGAGGGACATGCCTCCAGTCAACCCCACTCCGGCGAGCCGGTCGCGGGCGGGTTCAGGCGTCGAGCGCAAGCCCTCCGGCACCGACGACTAGGGCCGCCCACGCCTGCCCTGCCGGTGGAGCGGGCCGAGTTGACCGTCCGCGAGCAGGGGATACCGCGGCCGCCGTGCGCCGGGTTCAGCCGAAGTACGCGCAGGCCGCAGCCGAGACGGCCGAGTTCCCCGTCCTCATCACACTCGGCGCGCGGGACCGCACCCGGGCCGTGAGCCTACGGGTCGGGGTTCGTCACCGCACGGACGCACTCCGCGCACTCGCCGTGACCAGCACCAGCGGATACGATCCGCCGCACAGGCACAGTCAGGGAGGCAGACCTTGGGGAGGCTCATCGGCAGGGACCCCGCGCTGCTGCGGAGGATCAACTCGACGGTGGTGCTGCGGGCGTTGCGCGGCTGCGAGGAGCCGGCCGGACGCTCCCTGACCGACCTGGTGCAGGCCACCGAGCTGTCGAGGCCGACGGTCGAAGGGGTCGTCGAGCAGCTCCTCGCCGCCGGTCTCGTCGCCGAGGCCGAGGAGGGGCCGTCCACCGGAAGCGTGCGGCGCGGCAGACCGGCGCGGCGGTTCCGATTCCGGGCCGAGGCCGGGCACCTTCTCGGGATCGACCTCGGCGCGCGCCGGGTGTCGGCGGTCCTCTCCGACCTCACGGGCCGGCGCCTGGGGACCGCCTCCCGTTCGATCGACGGCACGGACGAGGCCGAGGTGCGCCTGGAGCGCGCCCACGACGCCGTGGCCGAGCTGCTCCGCACCACGCACGTGGCACGCTCGACGCTCCGCGCCGTGGGCGTCGCCACCCCCGGCATCGTCCGCGACAACGGCACCGTCACCCTCGGCGCCGCCCTCCCCGGCTGGACGGGGCTGCCGCTCGGCGAGCGGCTGCGGCGCTCCTTCCGCTGCACGGTGCTGGTGGAGAACGACGCCAACGCCGGTGTGCTCGCCGAGCGTTGGCTGGGCGCGGCGCAGGACGCCGACGATGTGGTGATGGTCCTCGCCGGCCTGAGCCCCGGGGCCGGCTCCCTCATCGGGGGCCGGCTGCATCGCGGCTTCGGCGGTGCGGCCGGCGAGATCGGCGCCCTCCACCTGCTCGGCCGCGAGGCCACGCCCGAGCACCTCCTCTCGACGACGGGCGAGCCCCTGCACCCGCTCGACGAGGCCGCCGTCGCGCACGTCTTCGCACTGGCGCGGGAGGGCGACGCGCAGGCCGGCGCCGCCGTGGAGCGGTTCATCCAGCGGCTGGTGCACGACGTCGCGGCGCTGGTGCTGGCGCTCGACCCCGAGTTGGTGGTCGTCGGCGGCTGGGCCTCGGGGCTCGACGACGTACTGGAGCCGCTGCACGCCGAGTTGGGGCGCTACTGCCTGCGCACGCCCCGCGTGGCGCTCTCCGCGCTCGGCGGAACGGCGGTGGCGACGGGCGCCCTTCGGCTCGCGCTCGACCACGTGGAGGGTGAACTCTTCACCGTCGAAGGGGCGTTGGAGTAGGTCGACGGAAGGGTGCCGTCCTCGGACAACCGCGCGCCGTGGGCCCTCGGCACCCCATCTGCCGGCGTACGGCCCTGGGTTGGCCCCGCGGGCCGTATCAGCCGGCCAGCGACAGCGATTCCGCCTCGGCGAATGAGAGCCGGCAGGTGTCGGCGCGGTAGGTGGCGTGCGAGACGGCGGCGACGCGGCCCTCGGAGAGGTAGCGCGTCGCGACGACGAGGACGGGGGCGCCGGGGAGGCGGTCGAGACGGCGTGCCTCCTCCGCGCGGGCGGACCCGAGTTCGACGGTGCGGTCCTGGCCCTCCAGGGTGAGGCGGTGGAGTTCGCGGAGGACAGCTCGGGCGTGCGCGGCGGCACCCGCCGACGAGGCCATCGCGGGCAGGCCGGGCACGGAGGACCCGGGGACGTGGAGCACCTCGGTCGCGACGGGCTGGCCGTGGTTCATCCTGCTGCGCCGCACCGCGTGGACCGGCTCGCCCTCGCCGAGATGCGGCCGGAGGAGGCGGGAGATCTCTGCGGGGAGCGGTGCCTCCTCCTCGGACCCCTCGAGTTGCCAGAGGTCGTCGGGCGCGCCGGGCCATCCGGGCTGCCCTGGGCCGACGTCGACGCCGACCCGGGGAGGAGCGACGGTGGTGCCGACGCCGCGGCGCCGCTGCAACCTGCCCTCCAACTCCAGTTGCTCCAGGGCCTGTCGGAGGGTGGCACGGGCCACGCCGAAGCGGGCGGCGAGCTCGCGTTCGTTGGGCAGGACCTCCCCGACGGAGAACTCGGAATCGAGCGCCTCGGACAGGACGGTCTTCAGGTGCCAGTACTTCGGCTCCGGCACTGCCTCGGTTTGCGTGGTCCCCACCGTTGCCTCCGCCATTGCTCTTCACCCCGTGGTCGTACGCCTCAACCCGCCCGCCTGCGGCCCCCGTAAGGCGCGGGCGTTTCCGCTTCCTTGTTTCTTAAAGGTCCTTGCGTATGCCCGCGACGATAGGCGGGGCGCCCCCCTTGGTCAAGACCAATCGTCGCCCCCACGCCCCAACTGCGGGTTTCCGCAGGGCCGATGGACGTTGACGGCGAGGACGCGAGGAGAAATGATCGATCATCCTCGGACCCCTGGAGCGCTTATGCAGCCCGAGCCCCACTCCCCCGCAGCCCGCGCCGACGGGCCGCGTACGACCGTGGTCACCGGTGCCTCCCGCGGCATCGGCGCCGCCACCGCACTGCGCCTCGCAGGCGAGGGCCACCGGCTCTGCGTCGGCTACGCGCGGGACGCCGAGGCGGCGGAGCGGACGCTCGCCGCGGTCCGCGACCTCGGCGTCGAGGCGACCGCCGTGCAGGTCGACACCTCGGACGAAACCCAGGTCGACGCCCTCTTCGCCACCGCCGAAGAGCGGTTGGGGCCCGTCACCGGGCTGGTGAACAACGCCGGCATCTCCGGCCCGCTGGGCCGCTTCACCGAGACGTCGCCCGAGGTGATGCGGCGGGTGGTGGAGGTGAACGTCGTCGGCGCGCTGCTCTGCGCGCGGCGCGCGCTGCGCACGATGTCGACCGCGTACGGCGGGCGCGGCGGGGCGATCGTCAACATCTCCTCGGGCGCCGCGACGCTCGGAGCGCCCGAGGAGTACGTCCACTATGCGGCGAGCAAGGCGGCCGTCGACGCGATGACGACGGGCCTCGCCAAGGAGTTCGGCCCCGAGGGCGTCCGCGTCAACTCGGTACAGCCAGGGGCCATCCTCACAGGGATGCACGAGGCGATGGGCGACGCCGACCGCCCCCGCAGGAAGGCCGCGATCACGCCGCTGCGGCGGGCCGGTGAACCGGAGGAGATCGCCGCCGCCGTGAGCTGGCTGCTCTCGGAGGAGGCGTCCTTCACGACCGGTGCGGTGCTGCGGGTGAGCGGCGGCCTCTGAACGGGCGCGGCTGCACGGCGAGATGGGCGAGCTTCTCCGGGTCGGCGAGCAGGTAGACGGTGCCGATGCGGCCCTGCGCGTCCTGCTCCAGTACGAAGACGCCGTGCAGGTCACCGTCGGGCCGCACGGCGACCACCGCGGGCAGCCCGTTGAGTTCGCGGACCGTGACGGCGAGGTCCGCCGCCTGCGAGCCGATCGCGGCGAGGAAGCGGCCCACCTTCTGCGCCGTGGTGATCGTGCGCAGGGGCGCCTTCGCCCTGCCGCCGCCGTCGGAGACCAGGCGGACGTCGGGAGCGAGGAGCGCGAGGAGCCCGGCGAGGTCGCCGCCGGTGGCGGCGTCGAGGAACCGCTCGGTGAGTTCGCCGTGGTGCGCCGCGTCGACGTCGTAGCGGGGACTGCGCGCGGCGACGTGCCGCCGTGCGCGGACGGCGAGTTGGCGGACGGCCGTCGGGGTGCTGTCGAGGGTTCCGGCGATCTCGGCGTAGGGGAACTCGAACGCCTCGCGGAGGACGAAGACCGCCCTTTCCAGCGGGGAGAGCGACTCCAGTACGACGAGGACGGCGTAGGAGACCGACTCGCGCCGCGTCGCGTGCGCCTCTCCGTCGGGGCCGGGCGGGGGCGCGAGCGCATCGGTGGGGAGTGGCTCGGGGAGCCAGACGCCCGGGTACTCCTCGTGGTGGCGGGCGGCCTGGCGGAGGCGGTCGAGGGCGAGTCTCGTCGCGGTGCGCACGAGGTAGCCGCGCGGGTCGCGGACGTCGCTGCGGTCGGCCGCCGACCACCGCAGCCACGTCTCCTGGACGACGTCCTCCGCGTCGGCGTACCTGCCCAGCATGCGGTATCCGACCTGGAGAAGCACCGCGCGGTACTCCTCGAAGACGGACGAGAGCGCCTGGATCAACTCGCCGCCGGGATCGCCGGGTTGGGGGTTCGTCGCCTCGGTTGCCGCCACGTCCCCAGGATGGCACCGGGCGGCTCCGCGGCCGCCAGGGGGTTCCCGGGGCGAGCCGCTGCTGACATCGTGTCGACACTGCGGTACCGCACTCGCGCGAGCGGTCCGATCCGAAGGAGGTCCCCGTGCCCGCCGTCAGCTCCCCGCACGCTCCCGTGCCCGTCTCCCGCACCCGCGTCCGGGTCGACTCCGACGAGGGCCCGCCCTTCGACGTCGTGTACGAGCGACGCGGCGCAGGCGAACCCCTCGTCCTGCTCCACGGGGTCGGGCACCACTGGCAGGCGTGGGAACCGGTGCTCGGCGCCCTCGCCGCCTCCCACGACGTCGTCGCACTCGACCTTCCCGGCTTCGGTGCCTCCCCTGAGCTGCCAGCGGGGCATGGCTACGACGCGGCGAGCGCGGCACGTCAACTCGCCGCCGTCTGCGCCGCGTTGGTTCTGGAGCGCCCCCATGTCGCAGGCAACTCGCTCGGTGGACTGCTCGCCCTGGAGCTGGCGCGGACCGGACGGGCCCGCTCGGTGACGGCGCTCTCCCCGGCCGGCTTCTGGACGGAGCGCGAGCGGCGGTACGCCTTCGCCGTGCTGCGCGGCATGCGGGCGGGAGCCGCCGCGCTCCCCGAGTCGGCCGTGCGGACGCTGGCGCGCAGCGCCGCCGGACGCGCCTCACTCACCAGCACCATCTACGCGCGCCCCGGCCGGCGTTCGCCCGAGGCGGTGGTCGCGGAGACGGCCGCACTCCGGGACGCGACCGGGTTCGAGCCGGTGCTGGCCTCGGGGCGGCGTCCTGACGCGCTCTTTCGGAGCGACATCCCGGACGTGCCGGTGACGCTCGCCTGGGGCGACCGCGACCGGGTGCTACTGCCGCGGCAGGGGGTCCGCGCCAAGCACGTGCTACCCGGCGCCCGGCTGGTGCGGCTCCGCGGCTGCGGCCACGTGCCGATGAACGACGACCCGGCAGCCGTCGCGCGGACGGTCCTCGACACGACGGCGGCGGCCCGAGCCGCATCGGGCTGAGCCCCGTCCGATGGGTTCAAGCCGAGTCGGCCCGCCGCCCGCTGGCGTCGTCGGCATGACCCACGCAAGCGAGGAATCGCGGCACTTGAGCGTCCGTATCGCCCGTCCTGTTCCCGAGGTCCACGCCTACGCGTCGCACCCGGCGAACCTGCCGGAGTGGGCGCACGGGCTCGGCGAGACGGTCGAGAGGATCGACGGCGAGTGGGTCGCACACTCCCCGGAGCTGGGGCGGGTCGTGGTCGTCTTCGCGCCGTGCAACGAGTTCGGCGTGCTCGACCACGACGTGACGCCTTCCCACGGGACGACCGTCCACAACCCGGTACGGGTGCTCGCCGACGGCGAGGGCAGCGAGGTCGTCTTCACCCTGCGGCGTGCACCCGGAACCGGCGACGACGCCTTCGCTCGGGACGCCGCTGCGGTCACCGCCGACCTCGCCCGGCTCAGGACGCTGCTGGAGTCCGGTGCGCGCTGAGGCCGCCGGATGCCCGGCCACCTACACTTCGGGGCATGGCTTCCTCCGACGACCTGACTCCGCAACCCTCCACCGGTGCAAAAGAGTTGCGGGCCGCCGACACCGACCGGGAGGCAGTCGCCGAGCGGTTGCGGGAAGCGGCGGTGGAAGGGCGGCTGTCGCTGACGGAGTTGGAGCAGCGGCTGGAGGCGGCGTTCTCAGCCAAGACGTTCGCGGAGCTGGAACCGCTCGTCGTCGACCTCCCCGACGCGCCGCCACGCGCGGGGGGTTCGGATCGGCCGCTGGTGCTGAAGACCAACGGCGTTCTCCAGCAGACCGGTTACTGGGAAGTCCCGGAGACGATCGTCGCCAACACGAGCATGGGTACGATCACGATCGACTTCACGGCGGCCGAATGCCGCAGGCGCGAGGTCACCATCGAACTCGCCGTCGGCATGGGCACGGTGGTTGTCGTGGTGCCGCGCGGCTGGGCGGTGCGGATCGACGAGCTGAGCACGGGCATGAGCAGCGTCGTCAACTGGGTCACGGGGCCGCCTGAACCGGACGCCGCCGTTGTGCACTTCACGGGCCGTGTGCGCATGGGGACGCTCAAAGTACGCCACCCGAGCCGTTTCGAGACGGCGCGGGCACGGCGGGCGGGGCGGTAGGGGCTGCTGGTGGGGCGTGCGTCGGTCCCGGCCGGTGCTCGTCCCCCGCGGGTCGGAGGTGGCCGTTCGGCTCCGTGCCCTCGCCGGACGTGCGGAGCGGGGGCTCTCGCCTCGCGGGCCCGGGAGGCACGTCGACATGCTGTTCGGGAGGCTGACGGCGGTGGGCTGCTGTCGCGGCGGCCGTTCTTTCACCTCCACTCGACACAAGAGTGACAGGCGCTCGCCACCAACTCGCCTTCGACAGGACGCACTCGGTGATGCGTACGCTGGGACCCTCCGGCATGCCGACGACGCGGACGCCTGCCAACTTCCTGCCGGCTCGGTGCGCAGCACTCGCCCGGGGCCGACTCATGCAGCGCAACCGGACGGCCCGCGCGGGACACGGCGCAGGGCAAAGCGGAACCGAGGGCGCGTCAAGGACGAGGCTCGTGTGCGGCGCTCAGCCGTCGACAAGGGCGACACGTACGGAGCCGGCCCCTGCACCTCAGCCTCGCCACGGGAAGTCGGACTACTACCGCACGCCCCCCCGACCCCCGCGTCCCCCAGCGGCAGCGATACGGCGGCGGACCTCGCCGTACGCCTCCCGCGCCTCCTCGCCCAACTCGCCACCCGCTTCCGCGGCTTCGGCGTACGCGGTGGCCGCCGCCTCCAACTCCTCGGCGACGCGGCGGGGTTCGGGCGGACTGCGGTGGTCGAGGAGTTCGGCGACGAGCAGGTGGGTGTGGCCGAGCTCCAGCGCCAGCTCGGCGCGGAGCTCGCCGGTCGGTGCGGACGGCATGTGGTGCCGGAGCCCCCTGACCGCGTCCGCGAGGAGCGCGACGCCCTCGCCTGCGGCCTCGGAGAGGGCAGGGGCCGGCGCCTGAGGGGCCGCGCGGAGCACGAGACGGGCGCGCATCCGCACCACCCGTGCGAGCGGGGCCGGTTCGCCGAGGGAGCGCCACGCCGCGTCGGCCCGCGCGTAGGCGCGAGCGGCCTCGTCGTCGTAGCCGGCCTCCGTGTAGGAGTCGGCCGCGAGGTGGAGGAGGTGGGCGCCGTCGTACGGGTCGTCCTCCCGGTCGGTGAGGTCCGCCGCGACGGCGTACTCCTCGGCGGCCGAACGGTGGGCCGCGAGCGCGCCGTAGGCGGAGGCGAGCCAGAAGTGGGCGCGGGCGCGTCGGGACGGCGGGTGCGCCTCGTCCAGTAGGGGCAGAGCCCGGCGGAGCGTCCGTACCGCCGCACGGTGGAGGCCGAGCGCCAGGAGGGAGCCGCCCAGGCGCATCCGCGCGAGGGCTCCCGCGCCCTCGCCGTCGCCCTCCTCCTCCGCGGCGAGCGCGGCCTCGCGCCAGGCAGCCGCCGCCTCGCGCCGCCCGCCGTCCGCCTCGACGGCCTCGGCGTACAGGAGGCGCAGACGCACGTGGTCGGCGGAGGCGGGCACGTCGCCGCGGTCGGCGTCGTCGAGTGCGGCGGCGAGGACCCGGACGGCTTCTTCGGGGTCCTCGGTGTTCAGCAGGACGCGAGCCAGGGCGAGTTGGGCGCCGGCAGCGGACCAGGGGCGGCCTGCTGCGCGATAGCAGGTGACCGCCTCGCCGAGGTACTCCCGTGCGCGCGGATCGTCGGCGCACCGCTCGGCGAGACGTCCACGGGACTCGGTCGCCTCCGCGATCCTGGCGCGGACCGCGGGCTCGGCTGCGTACGGCTGCGCGAACGCGACGAGTTCGGACAACCGTGCGTCCAACTGCGCGGCGGCAGTGTCCGGTCGGCGCGCCTCCGGGAGCAGCGCAGACTCGATCCTGGCGCGTGTGAGGAGGACGGCCGTCACCTGACGCAGGTCGGCCTCCCCGTTGCCCAGGAGCCGGTGCGCGGCGGCGCACAGCTCGTCCGCCTCGGCGAGGGCCGCCGCCGGGTCGCCGGCGAAGGCGGTGGCGAGCGCGGCCCGGGCTCGGCAGGCGAGCGCCGATCCCGGGAGGCCGTACGCGTCGAACTCGGCTGCCGCGCCGAGGAATTCGGTGACGGCCTCCTCCGGGCGGCTGCGCGCGAGGTCCATCGCTCGGTGGTCGCGAAGCTCCGCGCGGGCCGCGCCCGGCAGCAGCCCACCGTGGTCGGACGCCGCGTCCACGGCCGACCACGCCGCCGGCGCCTCGGGGCGCCCGTCGGCACTCAACTGCCGTGCATGCGTGAGGAGTTGTTCAGGACCGCCGTGCGGGAGGGGCTCCGTGCGACCGCCGTGCACCGCGAGTGCGTCGAGCAGCGGTGCGGCGGCCAGGCGGACCTTGCTGCGGTCGCCCGCTGCGCTCGTGCCGTTGCGGCGGTCGAAGCGGGCAGCGAGGTCGAGAGCCTCGTCGAGCGTGGCGCGCAGATGCGACGCCGTGGTGGGACGGCCACCGTCCGGTGTGTGCAACCGCTCCTCGCCGCCGCCCAGTTCGCAGCTTCGGCGCAGCACAAGCGAGACGGCGACCAGCCACTCCAGACGGGCGGCAGGCTCTCCGACGCCGGGCTCGCCCGCCAGGTACTGCTCGTCGAGGAGTTCGAAGCCGCGCTGCTCGTTGCCGGTACGGGCGCAGAACTCCAGGTGCGCCGCGATGTCGCCGAGCGCGCCGGGCACGGTGCGTGCGAGGCGGTAGCCGCGCAGGTGGTGCCCGCGCGCAAGAGCGGTACTGCCGACGCGGACGAGCGGCAGCACCGAAGCAGCGAGAACCGAGGCCCGGCACACCGCGCAGCCCTCCTCCCTCTGCTCCGGGCCGCCCGGGAGCTCGTCGCGCGGCGCGAGCAGCGGGCGCCACGCGCGCAGCGCCCCCGCGTCGTCGACGCCCGCCAACAGGCGCCCTTCGAAGAGGAGTTCGCAGCCGCGGCACTCCGCCGCGCCGTCCCGCGGCGCCCGCCGCCAGGCGTCGGCGGCGCGCTCCGCGCGCCCGGCGTCGCCGAGGTGCAGCGCGAAGGCCGCCTCGGCGCGGTGGATGCCGCGAAGCGAGTAACCGGCGCGTCCGGTCCGTTCCGACGCCTCGCCGAGCCACTCCTCGATCGCGTCGAGCGGCACGTGCGGCTGGGCCACCATGGCGTCGACGGCGTTGGGGAACGCCCGGTGCAGCGCGCGGTGTTGGTCGGGACCGAGGTCGCCGGGACGCTCGTCGAGGACGCGCAGCAGGCGGGCGAGGGGCGCGAACAGACGGGCGGACGCCCCGGATCGGGAGGCGTCGGCGAGCTGGGCGAGGTGGACCTCCGTGCGGAGGGTACCGTCGGCCTCGGCTGCGCGGCGGGCCTCGTCGAGCGCCGCGGTACGCTCCGGGCCCGGGGCCAGCGCGTCGGCGCGCAGGAACCGCTCGCGCGGTCCGAGTTCGTAGCTGCTCATCCGGCCTCCCCCGTACGGCACTTCGGCTGCCGGTCGCTCGGGGTGCCGCCCTGCACGGTTCTCGCTCTCCGTCTCCCGGTCACCGAGCGATCCTAGGCGGACGCGCACCGGCGCACCACGGCGCCTCTCGTCCCTTCCCCGCACAGGGGGTCGGGGGCCACCCTCTCCTGTGGGCCGGGGCGCCGAAGTTCACGCGGCGTTCGTGTGCGCGGCACCTGCCCGGGATAGAGCTGCCACTCCGGCCGTACGACAGTGAGGAGAACCGATGGACCACGGCGACCCGACGAGAGCCCACGCCCCCGACAGGCGCGCCCTGTTGCGCGGCACGCTCGCCGCCTCCGCTGCGCTCTCGATGCCCGTGCTGGCGAGCGGCGCCTCGGCCGCGCCCGCGCACCTGCTGCGGCGCAGCGCCCCGGCGGCGAAGTGGGGCGTGCAGGCCGGCGACGTGACGAGCTCCTCGGGGCTGGTGTGGACGCGCGCGGACCGGCCGGCGCGGATGCTCGTCGAGACCGCCCCGACGGAGGCGTTCCGCGACCCGCGGCGCTGGGACGGCCCCCTCGTCGGCCCGGAAACCGACTTCACGGGACGGGTCGCCGTCCACGGCCTCCCGCCCGGCGAGCAGATCCACTACCGGGTCACCCTCCTCGACCCCGACGACGGCCGCCGGGCCGGCGAGCCCGTGCACGGCACTTTCCGCACCGCTCCCCTCCAGCAGCGCGCGGGGGTGCGGTTCGTGTGGTCGGGCGACCTGGCGGGGCAGGGCTGGGGCATCAACCCGGACCGCGGCGGCTACCGGATCTTCGAGGAGATGCGCCGCCTCGACCCGGACTTCTACCTCAACAGCGGCGACACCATCTACGCCGACTCCCCGATCGAGGCGAGCGTCCCGCTGCCCGACGGCAGCACCTGGCGCAACGTCACCACGGAGGAGAAGTCCAAGGTCGCGGAGACGCTCGCCGAGTTCCGCGGCAACTTCCGCTACAACCTCCTCGACGCGCACCTGCGCCGCTTCAACGCACAGGTCCCGACGGTCGCCCAGTGGGACGACCACGAGGTGCTCAACAACTGGTACCCGGGCGAGGTCCTCGACGACGACCGCTACACGGAGAAGGACGTCGACACCCTCGCCGCCCGCTCGCTGCGCGCCTTCAGCGAGTACCTGCCCGTCACCACGCTTCCCCCGCGCGACGAGGACGGGCGCGTCTACCGCGTCGTCCACCACGGCCCGCTCCTCGACGTCTTCGTGCTGGACATGCGCAGCTACCGCAACGCCAACTCCCCGGGCCGCCAGCCCGAGGACCGCCAGGGCATCCTCGGCGCGGCGCAACTGAAGTGGCTCAAGCGGGAGCTCTCCCGCTCCCGCGCGACGTGGAAGGTGATCGCCTCCGACATGCCGATCAGCCTCGTCGTACCCGACGGCGACACCGACGTCGAGGCCGTCGCACAGGGCGACCCCGGAGCGCCGCTCGGCCGCGAGCTCCAGCTCGCCGAACTGCTGCGGCACATCAAGCACGACGGCATCACGGGAACGGTCTGGTTCACCACGGACGTCCACCACACGGCCGCGCACCGCTACGACCCCGACCGGGCCGCGTTCGGCGACTTCACGCCGTTCTGGGAGTTCGTCTCCGGGCCGCTCAACGCCGGCGGGTTCCCCGCGCTGGAGCTCGACGCCACCTTCGGACCCGACCAGCGCTTCCTCAAGGCTCCGCAGAAGGCGAACACACCCCCGTCGGAGGGCGGCCAGTACTTCGGCCAGGTCGACATCGACGGCACCACGGGCGAGATGACGGTCCGGCTGCGCGAACAGGGCGGAGCCGTCCTCTTCACGCAGACGCTCAGCCCCGGCTCCGCGTAGACGAGGACGCGCCCTGATACTCGTCAGCCATGGCCTACCACCACCTCGACGCCTCGGCCGCCTCCGAGTTGACGTACCGCGCCGTCGGCGCGACGGCGGGGCGTCTGCCGCCCGGACTCCCCGGTTCGCTGTGCGTGCGGAAGCGGATCGGGCGGGGGCGTGGCGTCTTCGCCGTCGCCGCACGGGAGTTGTCTGAGTTCCGGCTGCACCGTGCGATGGGCGTCGAGATGTGCGCGTCCGCGCCGCGAGCCGCCCCCGGGGTACGGGTGCGGGTGGGGATCGGCCCGCGCGCGGTACGGGTGCGGTGCGCCTGCCGGGTGGTGTGGACGCGGTGCGACGGGTCGGCGGCGGGGTGGGCGTACGGCACGCTGCCGGGGCACCTGCTGAGCGGGGAGGAGGCGTTCGCCCTGCGGCTGGAGCCCGACGAGACCGTGGTTCTCACCGTCACGGCGTTCAGCTCGCCGGCAGCCGGGTGGGTGCGCGCCGCCCTGCCGCTGGTGCGGCTCTTCCAGCGCGCGTACGCGCACTGGTGCGGCGCGGTGCTCCGCAGGCTGGTGCGGTCGCATCGGCACCGGGCAGGCGATTCGGGCAAAGAGTGCAACCTCGGCGAAACCTGAGACAAGCCAGCAGATGCACGTTTAATCAACGGGTCACACACCGTTCGTGATCACGCAACGCCCGTCCGCGAAGGTGGACGGCATGACGGAGAAGACCGCGAAGGCCACCCGTACCCGTACCGCGCCGACCGCGCAGGAGCCGCACCGCTGGCGGCGGGAACTCGTCGAGCTCGCCGCGCTGTTCCTCGCCGTCACCGTCGCCGACACCGCGGCGAAGACGGTGGTCAACGCGCCCGACGGGCCCGTGACACTCGCCGTCGCCGCGCTCGTCCTCCTCACCACCGTCGCCTTCCACACCTGGTGGGGAAGGCGCCGCCGGCACACCGCACCCGACGCGGAGCCGCCCGCCCCGACGGAGGCCGACGAGGCACCCACGGCGCTGTGGCGGATGCGGACCACCGTGCGGGAGGAACCCGGCGCGCTCGCCGCCCTGTGCGGCGCCCTCGCCGACCGCCGCGTCGACATCCTCGCCCTCCAGACGCACCCGCTCGGACCCACCGCCGTCGACGAACTCCTCCTGCGCGCCCCCGAGTCGCTGGAAGCCGGCACGCTGTCGCACAGCGTCTCCGCGGCCGGAGGGAGCGACACATGGCTGGAACGGGCCGACGCGCACGACCTCGTCGACACCCCGACGCGGGTCCTGCGGCTCGCCGGCCGCACCGCCCAGGACCCGGCCGAACTCCCCCTGACCCTGCGCGAGTTGCTCGGCCGCTGCCGGCTGCGGTGGCTGCCGGCCGACGGCGAGGAAGCGCCGGCGTCCATGACGGAAACAGTGCTCACCCTGCCCGACCCCGCAGGCGGACGGCTCCTCGTCGAGCGCCCTGCCCTGCCGTTCACGCCGACGGAGTTCGCGCGCGCCCGCGCCCTCGTCGAGCTCGACGCCCGCCTCGGCCACCGCCTGCCAGACCGGCGCGAGCGCTGCACCCTCCCCGAGGGGCAGCCGATCACCGTACGCCGGGCGGGACTCGACGACCTGGAAGCGGCCAAGGCGATGCAGGCACGCTGCTCGGACGAGACGCTCACCGCGCGCTACCACGGCCCGCTCCGGGACGCCGACCGGTACCTGGAGCACCTGCTCTCCCCTCGGTTCGGGCGCACCCTCGCCGTCGAGACGGCGTCGGGGAGGCTCGTCGCGCTCGGGCACCTGCTCTGGGACGGGGAGGAGGCCGAGGTCGCGCTGCTCGTCGAGGACGGGTGGCAGCGGCGCGGTGTCGGCGGCGCCCTGCTACGGCGCCTCGTGGACGCCGCACGCCGAGCGCGCGCCGAGAGCGTCTACGCGGTGACGCGCGCCTCCAACACCGGGATGGTGGCGGCGATGCGGAGCCTCGGGCTCCCGCTCGACTACCAGATCGAGGGGGGCACCCTCGTGGTCAGCTCCCTGCTGACGGCCGAGCACGCACCGGAGGGCGCGCCGGACGCCGGCGAGCACGTACCCAACTGACCGGGGGCTCCGCGGATGCGCCGGCGGCGAATACGGGTGACGCCGCCGGCGCGGCGTACCAGGATGGGCGCATGTCCGATGCATTGAACGCCACCGCCCCCCTGCCCCGCGAGGTCGCCGACGCCTACGTGGACGCGCTCGTCGCACTCGACCCCCTCACCGGCACCTACCTCGGCGTCCCGGAGAGCAACCGATACCTCCCCGACTTCTCCCCCGAAGGCCAGGAGAGGCTCGCCGGGCTCGCACGCGAGACGCTCCAGCGCCTCACCGACGCCGAAAATCGCCCCGGCGGCGACTCCCCCGCCGAACGGCGCTGCGCCAGGCTCCTCCGCGAGCGCCTCACCGCCGAACTCGCCGTGCACGACGCCGGCGAGGGGCTGCGCACCGTCAGCAACATCGAGTCCCCGGTGCACTCGGTCCGCGGCATCTTCACCGTGATGCCCACCGAGACGGTGGAGGACTGGTCGGCGGTGGCCGCCCGGCTGCGCGCCGTGCCGGCGGCTCTGGAAGGGTACCGGGCCTCACTCGGACAGGGCCTGGAGCGCGGCCTGCTCGGCGGCCCCCGCCAAGTCGAGACGATGATCGAGCAGTTGGAGGAGTGGACGGGCGCCTCCGGCGGCGACGACTGGTTCGCCGACTTCGCCGCCGAGGGCCCGGACGAGCTGCGCGGCGAACTCGCCGCGGCCGCGGAGGAGACGACACGCGCCTTCTCCGAACTCGCCCGCTGGCTGGGCGAGGTGTACGCACCGGCCGTCGCGGGCACCTCCGACATCTTCGGACGCGACCGGTACGCCCGGATGTCCCGCCTGTGGAACGGCAGCGACCTCGACCTGGAGGACGCGTACGCCTACGGCTGGGAGGAGTTCCACCGCATCCTCGGCGAGATGCGCACGGAGGCGGAGAAGGTGCTCCCCGGCGCCGCCACCCCCTGGGAAGCGCTCAAGTACCTTGACGAGCACGGCCGTTCGGTCGGCATCGACGAGGTGCAGGGGTGGCTCCAGTCCCTCATGGACGAGGCGATCGCCGAGCTCGACGGGACGCACTTCGAGCTCTCCGAGCCCGTCAAGCGCGTGGAGTCGCGCCTCGCCCCGCCCGGCAGCGCCGCCGCTCCCTACTACACGCAGCCGTCGCTCGACTTCTCGCGTCCCGGCCGCACCTGGCTGCCGACCATGGGCGAGACCGAGTTCCCCGTCTACGACCTCGTCAGCACCTGGTACCACGAGGGCGTCCCCGGCCACCATCTCCAGCTCGCGCAGTGGGCCTACTGCTCCGACGACCTCTCCCGCTACCAGACGGGCGTCGGCATGGTGAGCGCCAACGCGGAGGGATGGGCGCTCTACGCCGAGCGCCTCATGGACGAGCTGGGCTTCCTCACCGACGCCGAGCAGCGCCTCGGCTACCTCGATGCGCAGATGATGCGCGCGGTCCGGGTCATCGTCGACATCGGCATGCACCTGGAGTTGGAGATCCCCGCGCACTCGCCGTACCACCCCGGGGAGCGGTGGACGCCCGCCCTCGCGCAGGAGTTCTTCGGCCGGCACAGCGGAAGGCCGGCCGAGTTCGTGGAGAGCGAGATCGTCCGCTACCTCGGGATGCCGGGCCAGGCGATCGGCTACAAGCTCGGCGAGCGTGCCTGGCTCGCCGGCCGGGAGGCGGCGCGCAGGGCGCACGGTGCCGCGTTCGACGCGAAGAGGTGGCACATGGCGGCGCTTTCGCAGGGGTCGTTGGGGCTCGACGACCTCGTCGAGGAGCTTTCGGTGCTCTAGCCGCCGCGCTCCGCGCCACCGTACTCGGTGGACGCGGAGCCGGCACCGCCGGTCCGGCCCCCGTCTCCCCGCCCGGGACCCCGGCGCGTCAACGCGCGTAGCCGCCCTCGGAGTTGATCACCTCTCCCGTGATCCACTCGGCCTCGTCCGTGCAGAGCCACGAGACGAGCTTCGCCGCCTCGTCGGGGGTGCCCCACCGGCCGCCCGGGAAGAGGCGGGCGACGGCCAGATGCTCCTCGCCCGTCACGTAACCGGTGTCCACGGGGCCGGGGTTGACGGTGTTGAGGGTGACGCGCTCCTCGGCGAGGGCGGTGGCGAGGGTCCGCGTCGCGGAGGCGAGCGCGCCCTTGGCCAGGGCGTAGGCGACCTCGTCCGGCATGCCTCCGCGGCGGTCCTGTCCCGAGGTGAGGCAGACGATGCGGCCCGTCGGCGGCTCGTCCTCGGCGCGGCGGCGCAGCTCCGCCTCGGTGCTGCGCCGCTGACGCACGAACGCCTGCGTCAGCAGCACGGTGGAACGGGTGTCGACGGCCCAGTGCGCATCGAGCATGCCGGCGTCGATCGCGTCGAGAGGGCCGTCGTCGCCGCTGAGGGCGTGGTTGGCGACGAGGATGTCGAGGCGGCCGCCGAGCGCCTCCGCCGCGTCGGCGACGAGCCGCGCCGGTGCGTCCGGCTGGGCGAGGTTGGCGGGGCCGTCGGCGAAGACGGCGTCCTCGGTGCCGACCTCGCGGACGCTTTCGAGGACCGCCTCGATGCCGCCCGAGTCGGCGCCCCAAGGCTGCTCCTCGTCGTGCGGTGTGTGGTGGTGGAGGTAGACGCTGGCGCCGTAGGCGGCGAGCCGGCGCGCGACGGCGTGCCCGATGCCGAGGCGTCTGCTGGCGCCGGTCACCAGGGCCGTGCGCCGACGGAGGGGATACGGGTCGCGGTAGGGGGAGGCGGGCTTCGGGGGCTGGTTCATGGGGCGATCCTGGTACAGGGGGCGCGCCGTGTCATGCGTATCCGGGGCGGGTCAGCCGGTGCGCCTGCCTCCGGTCTCCCGCGCGCCCAAGGGGACTTGGGGCCGACGGCGGAGGCGGGCCGGTTCATCGGCCGGCGGGTGTTCACCTGGGCGGCCGGTAGCCGGGAGCGGGGAGCGGGCCGGGTGGGGCGGCCGGTGGCGTTGTCTGCGCGACCGGTGGCACCAACGGGGCGAGTCCGGCCGGGGGGATGCACGCGGCGCGGTGGTGCTCGCGGTCCGGCCTACTGCGGGCGTCGGGGAGCCGGCGCCCCGGCGTCGGCGTTCCGGCGTCGGCGTTCCGGCGTCGACGCGGAAAGCGGCGCCTCCGTGGGGACCGTTCCCTCCGGTTGCCTGCGTCCGTATGTCCGGGCACAACCGCGGGGCTCCGCTGCCCACCATTCGGGGGTACGGGGTGGTGTTCGCTCTCAACCGGACGTGCTCCGCTCGGTGTTGGCGCCGACGCGGGGCGCGGCCCCTGGGGACACCGGGCGGCGGCGTCAGCGGACCGGCCTCCAGCGGGCCGCGTCCGGAGAGACCGCGGGGCGACCGTGGCTCGGCGTCCGAGCCCTCGACGCCGACAGGACGCGGAGCCTCCGCAAGGCCGCCGCTGCCGTCCGCCTGCATGCGTATGCCTGACACAACCGCGGGGCTCGGCCGCCCGCCATTCGGAGGTATGCGGCTGGTGCGCACCCCTAACCCGACTTGCACCGACCGGCATCGACGCCAACGCAGCGCCCCCTGAGCCGCCGGGCGGCGATCGGAACGCCCGCCCGGTGCCCCCTTGAAAGCCCGGCGGCTCACTCCTGCATCGGTGCCGACCGGTGGCGCAGGGCCGAACCGGTGCGGGTCTTGAGGACCTCCAGCTGGGTCGGGATGCGCTGCCGTAGATCGCCGACGTGGCTGACGATGCCGACGCAGCGGTCGCGTTCGCGCAGGGAGTCGAGGACGTCGAGCACCTCGTCGAGGGTCTGCTCGTCGAGGCTGCCGAAGCCCTCGTCGATGAAGAGGGTTTCCAGGCGGGTGCCGCCCGCCTCCTCGGTGACGACGTCGGCGAGTCCGAGGGCGAGCGCGAGCGAGGCGGAGAAGGTCTCGCCGCCCGAAAGGGTGGAGGTGTCGCGCTCCGCGCCCGTCCACGCGTCGACGACGTGGAGGGCGAGGCCGGATCTGCCGCGTCCGGGAGCGCGTTGATCCGAGTGGACGAGGGTGTACCGGCCGCCCGACATCCGGGAGAGCCGGGCGCCGGCCGCCGCCGCGACCTGTTCGAGACGGGCGGCGAGGACGTAGGACTCCAGTCGCATCCGGTGCTCGTTCTCCTGCGAGGTGCCGGCAGCCAGCGACGCGAGGCCGGCTACCCGGGCGGCCGATTCGCGCAGCGGTGCGAGGTTCTCGGCGTCCTCGGCGGCGAGGAGGCTGAGGCGGTCGAGTTCGGCGCAGCGGGTGCGGCAGCTCTGCTCGGCCGCCGAGGAGTGCCGCAGCCGGCGGGTGGCTTCCTCCAACCGGGCCTGTGTCTCCGCGGGTTGGGCGGTCGGTGCCGCGGCGGCCTGCCGCAGTCGCGGGTCCTCCAGGCCGGCGGCGACGGCGGCCTCCTCCGCCTCGCGGCGGGCTAGGCGCTCCCGCAGCTCGCGCTGCTCGGCCTCGCCGAGGAGGGCTTCCGTCGCCTCCTGGGGGGTGGCGAAGTCCGCGCGCCGCGCTGCGTCGGCGAGTTCGGCCTCGGCCTCCTCGAGGTGCTGCGCACTGGTACGGACAGCGCGCGCCGCCTCGGCCGCCACGGCGAGGAGTTCGACCCGTCTCTCCCACTCCGCGGTGCGGGCCGAGACGCTCGCCGCATCTCCCCTCGCCTCCGCGACCTCCTTCTCCAGCCGGCCGGCCTCCAGGAGCAGCGCCTCCCTGCGCGAGGTGTTCGCCGCCACCCGGCGCTCGGCCTCGCCGCGCGCTGCCGTCCTGCGTGCGTGCTCGCCTTCGGCCGCGGCGAGCGCCTCCCGCGCGGTGTGCGCCTCGCCCGCCGTGTGCCGCGCTGCGGCGTGCTCCTGCTCCAAGTCCGCGTGTTCGCGGAGGAGTTCCTCGGCGGAGCGGTCACCGGCCGAGGCGGTGGCGGCGGCGAGCTGCTCGCGCAGCGGGACGAGTCGGCGCTCCGCCTCCTCCGCCGCCTCGTCGGCCCGCTGGTAGTGCTCGAACGCCTGCTCCTCCGCGGCGCGGTCGACGTGGCCGGCTCCGGCGCGCGCCGGAGCCGGATGCTCGGCCGAGCCGCAGACCGCGCACGGCTCCCCCGCGACCAACCGCTCCGCGAGCTCGGCCGCGATGCCGAGGACCCGGCGCTCCTTGAGATCGAGCCAGGTCTCGCGTGCGGCTCCGGCCCGCTCGGCGAGCCGTAGGCGCCGCGCCTCCTCTTCCTCGCGCCGCGCGGCGAGGGCGTCCCGGGTGCGGGCTGCGTCGCGCCGCTCGCGGGCGGGGCCGAGCAGGCCGGCGAGGTGCTCGGCACGGGCGACGGCCTGCTGCGCCTCCTCGATCCCGCGTTGCAGCGCGGCCCTGCGCCCTTCCCAGCCGGTGAGCCACTCCTCGGCCTCCCGCAGCAGCTCCTCGGCGGCTGCCGACTCGGCCTCCAGCGCCCCGACTTCGGACTCGACCTCGCCGAGCCGCCCCTCGCTGCGGGCGGCCGCTGCGAGGCCGCCGAGCTCGGCCCGCAGCGCGCCCTCGCGCGCGGCGAGCTGCTCGGGCGAAGCCGAAGCGAGCTCCACCGGGAGCGGTGCCCGGGCGCGCGTCTCCGCCTCGGCGGCCCGTCGATGCTCGGCCGCCGCGGTGCGGCTGCGGGTGACGGCAGGCGCGACCGCCTCGGCGGCGCGCGCGAGCTCCAGCCGGCGCGCGGCGGCGTCCCGCTTCCCCTCGGTGGCGGTGAGGTTTTCGGCGCGCTTCCGGAAGTCGGCGTACGCCTGCTGGTCGCGGGCGAGTTGGCGTACCGACTCCAGCTCGGCGGTGACCGAGACGTGGCGGGACTCGTCGAGCGCGACGGCGCTGCTGGCTGCGGTGAGTCGCTCCCTCGCCGCCGTGCGGGCGAGGGCTGCCCACTCCAGCACCGTCTCGGCGAGGCGCGGGTCGCCAGGGGCGAGCTGCTCGGCGCTGCGCGCCCTCGGCACCGGGGAGGTGCCCGATTCCGCGCCGGGCAGCGGGAGCTCGCCGACGCCTGTGTCGGTGCCGGCGGCCTGGCGCATCCGCTGGGCGAGGGCGAGTAGCTGTTCGTCCCCCTCGCGGACGTCCTGGGCGGCGAGGCGGCGCTGCTCTGCGAGGCGCTCCTCGACGGCGGCGAACCTACCGGTGTCGAAGAGGCGCCCGAGGAGCCGTGCGCGGTCCTCCGCGTTGGAGCGGAGGAACCGCGCGAAGTCGCCCTGCGGCAGGAGCACGACCTGGCAGAACTGCTCGCGGCTCATCCCGAGGAGGCGGCCGACCTCCTCGCCGATCTCCTGGTGCGAGCGGCTGAGGCCCTGCCAACCGGCCGTCGCCGCATCCCATTCGCGGAGTTCGGAGCGGGCGCGCTCGCGCGTCGTCCCGCTGCCGCGGGCCTTGGGGCGGAGTTGCTCGGGCTGCCGGGTGAGCTCCAACCTGCGGCCGGCCACGGTGAGTTCGAGGGTGACGGCGGTGCGCACCGCCGGGTCCGCGTGGTCGCTCCGCAGGGAGGCGCCGGGCTGCTGGCGGGCTCCGGGGACGCTGCCGTAGAGGGCGTAGCAGACGGCGTCGAGGACGGAGGTCTTGCCGGCGCCCGTCGGGCCGTGGAGCAGGAAGAGGCCGCCGGAGGACAGCGCGTCGAAGTCGACGCGCTGGGTTCGGGCGAAGGGGCCGAAGGCGGTGACGTCGAGCCGGTGGAGCCTCATCGGGCCACCTCCTGCGCCGCCGCCTCCACGCGGACGGTGTCGAGCGCCTCCTGGAGCATGCGGCTCTCGGAAGCGTCGGGGCCGCGGCCGGCGCGTACGTGGGTGACGAAGTCCTCGGCGACCTCGCGGTCGGAGCGGCCGCGCAGCCTGCCCGCGTACGAGCCGCCGGACCCGGCCTCGGCGCCCTGCGGGTCGAAGACGAGGGAGAGGACGTGCGGGAACCGTTCGGCGAGGCGGGCCATGGGTTCGTCGGGGCGGTGCGCGTCGGTGAGGGTCGCCTCGACCCAGGAGTCGGTGTGACGGTCCAACTCCGGTCGCTCCAGGAGTTCCTGGAGGGTGCCGCTCAGACGCGCGAGGGGCCGCGGCACGGGCAGCTCCAGGCGCTCGGTGCGGAGCCCGCCCGCGGCGTCGAGGTCGACGAGCCACATGGACTTGCGGTGGTCGGCCTCGGAGAAGGAGTACGCGAGGGGCGAGCCGCTGTACCGGACGCGGTCGGTGAGGCGCTGGGGGCCGTGCAGGTGGCCGAGGGCGGCGTAGTCGACGCCCTCGAAGACCGCGGCCGGGACGGCGGAGACGCCGCCGACGGTGATGTCCCGCTCGCTGTCGGACGGTTCGCCGCCGGTGACGAAGGCGTGCGCGAGGACGACGGAACGGGTGCCGCGCGCACGTGCGGCCAGGTCTGCGCGGACCGCGTCCATCGCGGCGCCGAGCACCGCGGTGTGGCTGCGCCCCGCGGCGCCGACGGCCGGGGCGCTCAGGGCCGGCTCCAGGTACGGCAGGCCGTAGACGGCGGCCTCCACCCCGCCGGCGCGGAGCACGACCGGCTCCGCGCAGCCCTCGGGGTCGGTGCGCAGGTGGACGCCGGCGCGGGCCAACAGCCCCGAGCCGACGCCGAGTCGGCGGGCGGAGTCGTGGTTCCCCGAGATCATCACGACGGGCACGTCGAGTGCGGCGAGCCGGTGGAGGACGGTGTCGAAGAGCTCCACGGCGGGGAGCGGGGGGATGGCACGGTCGTAGACGTCCCCGGCGACCAGGACGGCGTCGACCTCGCGGTCGCGGACGGTCTCCACGAGGTGGTCGAGGAAGGCACGCTGGGCTTCGAGGAGGCTCACGCGGTGGAAGCTCCGGCCGAGGTGCCAGTCCGAGGTGTGCAGCAGGCGCATGGTCAACGACCCTAGACGCCACCACCGACACCGGCCGTACGCCCTCGTCACGACGGCCGCCGCGCGCCTCCCGCGACCGCGGCGCACCTGGCGTCCGGAAGGCCATCTCCGGTGGCCCGAGGCGGGGTTGGCCGCCGAGTCGACACCTGCTCAGCCGGTGAAGTACGCCTCTCCTCCGAGCTCCAGCCGCGCGCCGCCCGCCGTCGCGTCGGCCAACCATGCGCGGAACGCCGCGATTTCGGTCTCGGGGACCCCCAGCTCGATCTCCACCTCGGCGCCGTAACGCACCTCGCGGACGGTACGGCCGCCGGCCCGCAGGTCGTTCTCGAGGCGGCCGGCACGCTGGTGGTCGGCGGTGACGGTGACGAGGCGGTACCGACGGCGGCGCACGGTGCCGACCGCGTCGAGCGCTTCGCCCACGACGCCGCCGTAGGCGCGGATGAGCCCGCCCGCGCCGAGCTTGACGCCGCCGAAGTAGCGCGTGACGACGGCTGCCGTGTACCGCACGTCGCGCCGCAGCAGCATCTGGAGCATCGGCGCCCCTGCCGTGCCGCCGGGCTCGCCGTCGTCGCTCGCCTTCTGCACCGAGGCGTCCGCACCGACCACGTACGCCCAGCAGTTGTGGTTGGCCCCCGGGTGCTCGGCCCGTACGCGGGCGACGAAGGCACGCGCGTCGTCCTCGTCCGCCACGGGCGCGAGGGCGCACCGGAACCGCGACCGGTTGATCTCCGTCTCGTGGACGCCCTCGGCGGCGACGGCCGCGAACTCGTCAGGACCCTGCTCCATACGGCAACCCTATGCACGCGCGGTCCGCACGTACGGCCGGGGGAATACCGGAAACGCTGCG
Source organism: Streptomyces sulphureus DSM 40104 (assembly GCF_000381025.1). Lineage (GTDB taxonomy): Bacteria > Actinomycetota > Actinomycetes > Streptomycetales > Streptomycetaceae > Streptomyces > Streptomyces sulphureus. The sequence goes on along the minus strand of NZ_KB905823.1, from coordinate 52,772 downwards.
GGGGTTCTCCCGCCGCACGAGCACCCGCGCGACGCAGGAGGCGCAGATGTACGCAGAGCCAGGCCAGGTTCGGCGCATCCTCACCGAACTCGGCGACACCTGGGCCGTGGTGGGGCTCTCCGCCAACCGCTCACGCGCCGCGTGGGGGGTCGCCGAGGTGCTCCAGCGGTTCGGCAAGCGGATCGTTCCCGTCCACCCGCACGCGGAGACCGTCCACGGCGAGCAGGGGTATCCGTCGCTCGCCGCCGTCCCCTTCCCCGTCGACGTGGTGGACGTCTTCGTCAACTCCCGGCTCGCGGGTCCCGTCGCGGACGAGGCCGTCTCGGTGGGGGCGCGAGCCGTCTGGTTCCAGCTCGGTGTCGTCGACGAGGCGGCGTACGACCGGACGCGGGCGGCCGGCCTCGCGATGGTGATGGACCGCTGCCCCGCCATCGAGATCCCGAGGCTCGGCGGCTGAGGCGGACGGCGCGTCGGCGGCGGACCGCCCTCAGCGCGGCGGCGGGACGCTGACGGCCATCACCATCGCGACCGGCTCGTCCCCGTCGTTGCGGTAACCGTGGGCGGCGTCCGACTCGAAGGCGGCCGAGGTGCCGGCCGGGATGCGGTACTCCTCGCCCTCCACGGTGAGGGTGAGCTCGCCGGACGACACGTGCACGAGTTCGGCCGTGCCGGCCGGATGCGCGTCGGAGTCGCTGGCGTCGCCCGGCATCAGCCGCCACGACCACAGCTCCAGAGGCCCGGGCGCCTCGGCCCCCGCGAGGAGCGTGCTGTGGCTGCCCGCCTCGGTCGACCAGAGCCGAACCGCCTGCGCCTCGGGGACGATCCGGACGCGCGGCTCCTGGTCGAAGTCGAGAAGCGTCGTGATGCTGACGCCGAGCGCGTCGCCGATCTTGACGACGGTGCCGACGCTCGGGTTGGTCCGCGCCTGTTCTATCTGGATCAGCATCCCGCGGCTGACGCCTGCTCGCGCCGCGAGCGCGTCCAGCGTGAACTGGCGTTCCGTGCGCAGGCGTTTGAGGTTGCGAGCGAGGGACAGCGTCAGGCGGTCAAGGTCGGTCACGGGCGTCTGCACCGTCCCCTCTCAGTCAAAAATAATTGATACTGAAGTACAGTGGATTCGACTACACTGAAGCGCGCGCGGAGTGCACTCCGCACCACCGCCGATTGCACGCCACTGTACTCAGGGGAGCCACCGAGATGACCGCTGCGTTCGCGCTCGCCACCAGCCTGCTGTGGGGCCTCGCCGACTTCGGCGGCGGGCTCCTCAGCAAGCGGATGCGCGAACTGACCGTCGTGGTGGTCTCCCAGGGGACGGCCGCCGTGGTGCTCGGCGCGGTCGTGGTGGCCACGGGTGCATGGAGCGAACTCGACGCGCGACTGCTGTGGTGCGCAGGGGCGGCGGGCGCGATCGGCCCGGTGGCCATGCTCGCCTTCTACCGCGCCCTGGCGCTCGGCCCGATGGGCGTCGTCTCGCCGATCGCCACCCTCGGCGGCGTCGTCGTCCCGATCGGCACCGGCGTCCTCCTCCACGCGGAGCGGCCGGGCGTCTGGCAGGCGGCCGGCGTCCTCGTGGCGCTCGGCGGCGTGGTGCTCGCCGGCGGGGTCGGCTCGGGCGGCGCCTCCGTCGAGCGGCGCACGATCGGGCTGACGCTCGGGGCCGCACTCGGCTTCGGCACGACGATCCAACTCGTCGCCGAGGCCACGCCCACGGTCACCGGGCTCTTCCTCGCGCTCTTCGTCCAGCGGCTGGTGAACGTGCTCGTGGGCGGCGGCGCCCTCGCCGTCTCGGCCCGCCGCGGCACCCCCGTGCTGCCGGCGGGCGGGGTGGCCGAGGTGCGGGCCGCGCTGCCCTCACTCGCCTTCGTCGGACTCGCGGACGTCGCGGCCAACGGCACCTACGCCGTCGCGGCGCAGAGCGGCCCCGTCACCGTCGCGGCCGTGCTCGCGTCGCTCTACCCCGTCGTCACGGCACTCGCCGCACGCGGCGTTCTCCAGGAGCGGCTCCGCGCGCTCCAGACGGCCGGGGCCGGCCTCGCACTCCTCGGTTCGCTGCTGCTCGCCTCGGGCTAGGCCGTCGCTTCGGATCACCTGATCGTTGGTTCCGGTGCGGCCTTGGAGGGTGCCTCAGTCGGCACTGGTGCGGAAGCGCAGCACCAGCGCTTCGACCTCGCCCTTCACGGCGCAAGCCGCCCCACCGTCCGCCGACAGTCCGCTCTGGGCGCACAGATCACACGGCCCGACACTGCGTGGCGGTCACGCTCTACGCCCCGTACATGCCGCACGACGCCGTACGGCGATCAGTGGTGAGTTGCACATGCCATATGCAAACTTTGTCAACGTTTGAGGGCATAGTAGGACAAGGCGGCTTCTTGCGGCGCACAGAAAACTTGCCTTTACGTGCTGGATGGAGCTATAAGAGAGAAGTCTTTCGCGGTCTCACGAAAAAATTTCGTGAACCCCTTCCGTGGAGGTTTCTCATGCTGCTCACTCCGTCTGACACGGAGAAATTGCTGCTTAGTATTGCCGGTCTGGTGGCACGGGACAGGCAGGCCCGCGGAGTTCGCCTGAACTACCCCGAAGCCGTCGCGCTGCTGTCCTGCTGGGCCATCGAACGCGCCCGAGAAGGCCACACCGTGTCGGACCTGATGACTCAGGGACGTACGGTCCTCGGTCGAGCCGACGTCATGGACGGCATCCCCGAGATACTGCAAGATGTGCAGGTCGAGGCCACTTTCCCCGACGGCCGCAAGCTCGTCACGATCACGGAGCCCATCCCGTGATCCCCGGCGAGATTCGCACAGGCGCCGGCGCCGTGGCTCTCAATTCCGGGAGGCGCACCCGCTCGGTGACGGTCACCAACACTGGGGACCGACCCGTCCAGATCGGCTCCCATCTCCACCTGCCCGATGCGAATCCGGCCCTGGAATTCGACCGGGAATCCACTCGGGGTTTTCGGATCAACAACCCTTCGGGCACCTCCCTGCGTTTTGATCCGGGCGTGGATGTGGAGGTAATCATCGTGGAATTCGGAGGCAGTCGTAATTGGTTGAGCTGAACAGGAGCGCCTACGCGGCGCTGTACGGCCCGAGCACCGGTGATCAGATCCGCCTCGGCGACACCGACCTGTGGATCGAGGTCGAGGAGGACCGCTGCGGCGGGGACGGCGCGGGGAACGAGGCAGTCTTCGGCGGCGGCAAGTCCATCCGCGAAGGCATGGCCCAGTCCGCCGCGCCACGCTCCGAAGGCACCCTCGACCTCGTCATCACCAACGCTGTCGTCCTGGACCACTGGGGCGTGATCAAATCCGATGTCGGCGTGCGCGACGGCCGGATCGTCGCGCTCGGCCGCGCAGGCAATCCTGAGGTCTCCGACGGCATCCACCCGGAAATGGTGATCGGTCCAGGCACCGACGTCGTCTCAGGCGAGGGCCGCATCCTGACGGCGGGAGCAGTCGACACTCATGTGCACGTACTGATCCCCCACACCCTGCACGAGGCCCTGGCCACCGGCACAACCACCGTCATCGGCGGCGGCACCGGGCCCACTGAGGGATCGAAGGCCACCACCGTCACGCCCGGGGCCCGGCACCTGGCAATGATGCACCGCGCCCTCGACCACGTACCGCTGAACATCCTGCTGTTCGCCAAGGGCAGCACGCGCGGCCCGGCCGGCCACCGGGCGCTCGGTGAGGAGGCGCTCGCAGGCGCTGGCGGCTACAAGGTGCACGAGGACTGGGGCGCGACCCCGCAAGCCATCGACACGGCCCTCCGCGCCGCCGATACCTACGGCCTCCAGGTCGCACTGCACGCCGACAGCCTCAACGAGGCCGGATACGTCGAACGAACCCTGGACGCGATCGGAGGCCGAGGCATTCACGTCTTCCACGCGGAGGGCGCGGGCGGTGGCCACGCCCCGGACATCATCGCGGTCGCCTCCCACACCAACGTACTGCCGGCCTCCACGAATCCGACGCTGCCGCACACCGTCAACACCGTCGCCGAGCACCTCGACATGCTGATGGTCTGCCATCACCTCAATCCGCGCGTCCCGGAGGATTTGGCCTTCGCCGAGTCCCGCATCCGGGCCTCCACGATCGCTGCCGAGGATGTCCTGCACGACCTGGGTGCACTCTCCATCACCTCCTCCGACGCACAGGCGATGGGCAGGATCGGCGAGGTCATCAGCCGTACCTGGCAGGTCGCGCACGTGATGAAAGGTCGCAACGGCGCGCTCCCCGGCGGGCTGCGCGCCGACAACGAGCGCGCCCGGCGCTATGTGGCGAAGTACACGATCAACCCGGCGCTCGCGCACGGCGTGGATCACGTCATCGGCTCCGTCGAACCCGGCAAGCTCGCTGACCTGGTGCTCTGGGACCCGGCGTTCTTCGGGATTCGGCCTTCGGCCGTCCTCAAGGGCGGCATGGTCGTCTACGCCCCCGTCGGCGATCCGAACGCGGCCATCCCCACTGCCCAACCCGTGCTGCTGCGCCCCTCGGCCGCTGCGGCTGCCGCGCCGCACCTGTCCGTCAGCTTCGTCGCGCCCGCCGCGTTGGAGGACGGGCTCGCCGAACGCCTCGGCCTCGTACGGGAGTTGCTGCCCGTACGGTCCACGCGCGGGATCACCAAGGCTGACATGCGCAACAATGCGGCGACGCCGCACATCCACGTCGACCCCGAAACCTTCGACATCCGGGTCGATGGCGAGCTGGTACGGCCCGAACCCGCAACCGAGGTACCGCTCGCCCAGCGGTACAGCCTGTTCTGATGGCGACGCCATGACGGCAGGCATCGGGCCGCTGGCCGCGCTGCTGCTTGCCGACGGTCGCCTTCCGGTCGGCGCCTACGTCTACAGCGCCGGCCTGGAGCCTGCGGTCGCCGCGGGGCTGACCCGTGAGGAGATCCCGGCGCTTCTGCGGGCCCGAGTGCGCACGGTATGCGTGACGGAGGCAGCGGCAGCGGTGCTGGCGGCGCGAGAGGCAGTCGCCCGCGACCCCGTCGACTACGGGCCGCTCCAACGGGCCCTCGCGGCCCGTACGCCGGTCGCTCCCCTACGCGAGGTCGGTGCAGCACTCGGCCGGGGCGTGCACCGCCTCGCACTACGGCTCGCGCCCGGACATCCCGCGATCGCGGCGTTGGACACGGCCGTGCTGCCGGGGCCACCCGTACTACGACCCCTGCGGCCCGTGGTCACGGGGGCGCTCGGGGCCGTACTGGGCCTGGCCGAAGCCGAGTTGGCGCGCACCGTCGTCTACGACGACCTCCAAGCCGTCGCCTCGGCCGCGCTCAAACTGCTGCCCGGCGACCCGCTCGACTCGGTCGCCTGGGTAGCGCAAACCGCCTCCTCGGTGGAAGAGGCCGTCGTCGAGGCGGTCGCCACCTCGAAGCCGTCGGACCTCCCGGCCCGCTCGGCGCCCCTGATCGAACAGTGGGCACTGGAACACGCACGAACAGAACGGAGACTTTTCCTTGCATAACATCCGGAGCAAGGCTGGCACCGTCCGCAGGACGCTGCGCCTCGGCGTCGCGGGTCCCGTCGGCACAGGCAAGAGCTCGATCCTGGCCACGCTTTGCCGCGAGCTCGCCGACGAGCTGTCCATGGCCGTCGTCACCAACGACATCTACACCGATGAAGACGCACGCTTTCTGCGCTCAGCCGGCGTCCTGCCCGCCGAGCGCATACGCCCCGTGGAGACTGGGGCCTGCCCGCACACCGCGATCCGCGACGATGTCAGCGTGAACCTGGACGCTGTCGAGGACATGGAGGACGCGTACGGGCCACTGGACGTGATCCTCATCGAAAGCGGCGGCGACAATCTCACAGCCACCTTCAGTCCCGCGCTGGTCGACGCGCAGATATTCTGCCTCGACGTCGCGGGCGGCGGCGATGTCGCGCGCAAGGGCGGCCCCGGCATCTCGAAGGCCGATCTGCTAGTGATCAACAAGACGGATCTGGCACCGCACGTCGATGTCGACGTGGCGCGCATGGTCGACGACGCGCGCTGCGCCCGTGAAGGTCTGCCCGTGCTCGCCCTCTCCAAGAAGGACGCCTCCTCCGTAGCCGAACTCGCCGACTGGGTACGTTCGTTGCTCGCCCGGTACCGTGCGGACCGCCACACCCCCGTCGACCCCGGCCCCATGGCCCCGCACAGCCACGTGCACGAGGGCAGCCACACCCACGGCGACGCGCGACCTTGATGGAACCCACCGTCGTCACCGTCGAGCGCGAGGGCGAGCGGCACGTCGCGCGTGAGCTGGCCTCCGGCACCTTCCTGGCACCGCGCCCCCTGGCCTCGCCGCCCGGGGTCCTGCGGCTTGCGCTCGTCGGCATTCGCGCCGGGCTCCTCACGGGGGACGCGCTCGACTTGCGCGTCACCGTCGGGCCCGGTGCCCGGCTTGAACTGGTCGAACCAGCAGGGCTGGTGGCCTACGACCACCGGGGCGGCGGCGCCACTTGGTCGGCAGACGTCACGCTTGGTGAGGGCGCGCGGCTGTGCTGGGGCGCGCGCCCGTTCGTGGTCTCCTCCGGCGCACGTGTCCACCGCTCCATGGCGGCTGAACTCGCGCATGGGGCCGCGATGCTCTGGCGCGAGCTGCTCGTGCTCGGTCGCTGTGGCGAACGCGGCGGCGCCCTGCACTCGGTGACCAGGGCCTCGTACGACGGGGACGAACTTCTGGTGGAGGACCTGGCCTTCTCCGCGCCCGAAGAACGCGATCTGCCCGGCATTCTGGGCGGGGCCCGCTTCCTGGGCTCCGTCACCCACTTCGGCGCCGGGCGCCCCGAGGACCCGGCCGACCCGTACCTCACCGCACTCGCGGGTCCTGGCGCGCTCGTACGCCATCTCGGCCCCTCGGCTCCGCCCCTGGAGTCCGCACTCGATACGGCGTGGGACGCCTGGCACGAGTGCCCTCAAGATCCGCAGCCTTCGGAGAGACCCTGACCCGCCGTTCCAGCGTGTCTCACCATGGTGCTGATCACGCAGCTCCCCGAGCTTCTACCGGGGAGCAATCCGGGTTGTCCCGGCGAAGCACTCCTACGCGCGCACCACCAGGCTCAGCAGCATGCCGAGGCCAACGAGGGCGACGGCGCAGGCGAGCAGGATGCGCAGCAGACGGTCGTTCACGGTGGGCGTCCCTTCGACGCGGGGCTCTCCAGCGGGCGCTCTCCCCCAGTGTGCCGTCACCGCCGAGTGCTCCCGCCCTTGCCCGACGCGCCCCTGGACTCCCCGTCGGGACCGGTGCCGCTCGCCAACTCGGCGCCGGCGCGGAGCTCCTGCGGGGTGACGCCCTCCGGCACCGGGGCCGGGGGCGGTGTCGCGAGCGGCGGCTGCCAGCCGGACTCCTCGTCCCAGCGGCGCACCACCCGCGCCGGCGCCCCGGCGACCACCGCGTGATCCGGCACCTCGCCGCGGACGACCGAGCCGGCCGCGACCACGGTGTTCCGCCCGAGCCGCGCCCCGGGCAGCACCACGGCGCCCGCGCCCAGCCAGCTACCCGCGCCGATCTCCACGGGAGCGGCGCGCGGCCACTGCCGGCCGACGGGCTGATACGGGTCGTCGTAGGAGTGATTGGTGGAGGTGATGTAGACGTAGGGGCCGCAGAAGACGTCGTCGCCGATGGTCACGGCGGTGTCCGCGACGACGTGGCTACCGCGGCCGAGCACGACGCCGTCGCCGATCCGCAGCACCGTCTCGGGGCCGAGATCGAGGTCGGGCATCATCCCTGCCGTGAGCGTCACTTCCTGCCCGACGACGCAGTGGTCGCCGAGTTCGATCCACCCGGCGCCGAAGACGGTGCCCTGCGGGAAGGCGAGTCGGGTGCCGGTGCCGATCCGATGGAAGGCGTAGCCGCCCGGGTGCTCCGCCGTGACGGCGCCGGCGCGCTGGGCCAGTCGCCAGGCACCGTGCACGGCGCGGGAGGCGAGCCTGCGACCGAGCGCGCCGAGCCGCGGCCGCGCGCGTGGGGTGCGGTGGGAGGACACGCGGTCACGGTAGACGGCGCGACGGATGCGGCGCCTCCGGAGTCGCTGTGATCTTTCTCCCGCCGATCGCCTACGGTGCTGCCGTGCCGGAGTACCGGTGGAGCCAACGAGTCGGCGGAGGTCGAGAGATGGGCGAGCAGCAAGCGGTGGTGGCCGCTGTCGGTGGGCGACGTCCCAGACTGGCCGACACCGCGTACACGGCACCGACCTCGGTGGTCGTGGGCGAGGTGACGATGGGCGAGAGCACGGGGCTCTGGTACGGCGCCGTGCTGCGCGGCGACACCGCCTCGGTCTCGATCGGCGCGGGGTCCAACATCCAGGACAACAGCACCGTCCACGCCGATCCCGGCTTCCCCGTGACGGTCGGCGAGCGCGTCTCCGTCGGCCACAACGCGGTACTCCACGGGTGCACCGTCGAGGACGAGGTGCTCGTCGGCATGGGCGCGACGGTGCTCAACGGCGCCCGGATCGGGGCCGGTTCGCTCGTCGCGGCGCAGGCGCTCGTGCCGCAGGGCATGCAGGTGCCGCCGGGCTCGCTCGTCGCCGGCGTACCGGCGAAGGTGAAGCGGGAGCTCACCGAGGAGGAGCGGGAAGGGGTGCGCCTCAACGCGGCCGTCTACCTCGACCTCGCGGAGACGCACCGCGGAGCCGAACCGGTCGACGGCCGTGCACAGGACGGCGGTTCGCGCGACGAGGCGGCGCCCGAGCAGTGAGGCCCCGGGCCGCGTGCCGCGCGGGCGCGGGGCCGACTCGCGGGCAGGGCTCAGTCGTTGGGCCTGAGCGTCCAGACGACGGTCATCTCCCCCGTCTCGGCCCCGTCCTCCCGCGTGAGGGAGACGTGGACGGGGAACTCGGGGCGGTTGCCCGCGTCGAGCTCGGCCACGACCTCCGCGACGGGCCGCCGCAGGGTCGCGGTCGCGGTGACGCGGCCCCTCGCCACCTTCTTGTAGCTGACCTCGACGCGGACGGGCAGCGGCACCGCCCTGGCGAGCTGGTCGGCGAAGGCGGCGAGTGTGACGGCCCCGCTCGCCGACTCGCCCACGGTGAACATGGCGCCGGCGTGCGGGCCTTGGACGTGGTTGCGGTACTCGGGCTGGTCGGGGAAGGCGACGACGGCGCGCTCCGGCGTCGTCTCCAGGTACTCCAGGTTGAGCGTACGGACCATCGGCACGCTCGCCGCCATCAGTTCGCCGATCGACGGCTGGGGTTCGGCTGTCATACCCGGAGGTTACCACCGGGTAATAAGCCTCCTTCCGCCGCTCCCCCGTATGTACCGGCTCGGTACCGAAGCCCCGCACGGCGTGGCCGCGAACGACCGCTGCCCATAGGCTTGTCGGCCATGTGGCCAGGACAGCAGCCGCCAGGGGGCGAGCAGAACCCGCAGCAGCCGAACCCGTACCAGCAGCCGGGATACGGGCAGCCGAACCCGTACCAGCAGCACGGGTACGGGCAGCAGGCACAGCCCGGGTACGGACAGCAGGACCAGAACCCGTACGGCACCAACCCGCAGTGGGGGCCGGCGAGTTCGCCGGGGCCGCAGAAGCCCTCGGGCGGCAAGCGAGGCCGGAACACGGCGATCGCGGTCGTGGCCGCGGTCGCCGTCGTGGCGGCCGCCGTGGTGACCGGGGTCTTCGTGCTCGGCGGCGGCGAGGACGACGACGAGGCGAAGGGCGGTGCGCCTTCCTCGACCACCTCGGCCTCACCGAACCAGCAGCCGACGCAGCAGCCGGAGCCGCAGCCGACGAAGTCGGACGGGAGCGACCCGGTGACGCCCGGCTGGCAGGCCGTCGTCAACCCCAAGTGGTACTCGGCCTTCGACGTACCGAAGACCAAGGACTGGGAGGTGTCGAGCCCCGGCACCATCACCGGCTTCGAGGACGACGACGGCAAGGTCCTCGTCGCGATGTCGGCGCCCGCCTACTACAAGGACGACTGGTGCAAGAGCTCGACGAGGGCAGGGGTGGGCACCAAGGGCGCGCAGGGCTCGAAGAACACCAAAGAGGCGGCCAGGATAGCCGCGGGCAACTTCGCGATCGCCGGCTTCGACCAGGACCAGAAGGGCAGCCTCGAGCAGAGCAAGCCCCGCCCCTTCAAGAACAAGCACGGCATCAAGGGCCATGTCTCCACCGCCGAGATCACGGGGGCGCCGAAGGAGGACAAGTGCTCGGCCGACGGGAAGGTCACCGCCGTCTCCTGGATCAACTCCAATGACGACCTGGCGATCTGGGTCTTCTACAGCGACATGAACGTCGACGACGAGGTGCCGGACACGACCGTCAAGAAGATGATGGCGAGCCTGCGGAGCTACGACGCCGGCTCCGCCGGGGACGACGACGAGCCCCGCGGCTGAGACCCCGCCGCCCCCGGCTATTCCAGGCTGAAGGCGCCGGCGGGCGGCTCGGGTGAGGCGACGGCGGCGCCCTCCGCCACCGGTGCGGCGCCCCGCCGCAATCCGCCGAGGGCCGCCCCGTGCGCCACCCGCGCGGGGAACGGGTCGGCCGCACACCGGCGGGCCAACTCGCCCACCGGCAGCGGGCCCTGGCTCGCCGCCAGCACCACGTTGCCGAACCTGCGCCCGCGCAGCACCGAGGGCTCGGCGACCACGCAGAGCTCGGAGAAGACGGCGCCGACCGTCGCCAACTGCGGGGCGAGGAAGGAGAAGGGCGCGGCGTCGGCGAGGTTGGCGACGTAGAGGCCACCGGGGCGCAGCGCCCGCGAGGCCGCGCGCACGTAGTCGACGGTGCCCAGGTGCGCCGGGACGCGGGCGCCGCCGAAGACGTCCGAGAGGACGACGTCGAAGCGGCCGGGCTCCGCCGCCTCCAGCGCCGCACGCGCGTCCGCCGTGTGCAGCCGCACCCCGCACTCCGCCGGCAGCGGCAGGAACTCCTCGACGAGCGCGAGGAGTTCGCCGTCCGCGTCGACGACGGTCTGCTGCGAGCCCGGGCGCGTCGCTGCGAGGTACCGCGGCAGCGTGCAGGCGCCGGCGCCGAGGTGGAGCGCGGCCAAAGGCGCCTCGGGCGGCGCCGCGGCGTCCAGGAGGTGGGCCACTCGGCGGGCGTACTCGAACTCCAGATGGTGCGGGTCGTCGAGGTCGACGTAGGACTGGGGCGCGCCGTCGAGCGTGAGCAGCCAGGCGCGCGGCCGGTCGACGTCGGGCAGGAGCTTCGCGGTGCCGCCTGCGACGGCGCGGATGACGGGGATCGGCTCTGGCACACCTCCATTGTGCGGGGCGCGGGGCCGCACCCGCGTGCCGACTGCGCCCGTGCGCCTGCGCGTTGCTCCCCTTTCCCCAAATCCGGTGTTTTCTCCGTCACTTCGCCGACTCCGCGAACGCCGCCCGGGCACGGGCCGGTTGCCGGCCGTCGCCGGTTCCGGACGAGGTCGGCGGCCGGGAGAAGCGCCGGGCGGTGGGCCGGAGAGGACGGCCGGAGCGGCGGGTCCGCGGCGCTCGGCGTCCGGCCGCGCGCCGTCGCGTCGGTTACGCTCGCCCCGTGCCCGTCCCCGCCACGCAATCCGACGGCGTCCCCGGCCGTCTCGTCCAGACCCTGCTCTCCCCCTGGTCCCGACTCGCCCTGCTGGTACTCCTCCTGTGCGCCGCGGCCGCCGCCGCGCTCGCCTACCAACCCCAGGACCTCCTCGTCGACGGCTGGCCCTCGCGCCTCACCGGGGCCGGCGCCGCGGCCCTCTTCGCCGCCGGCTACGGAGCGTGCACGGCGGCGTTCGTCCCGCGCCCCGTGCTCAACGTCGCTGCGGGCGCGCTCTTCGGCGCCCAGGTCGGCACGGCCGCCGCCGTCGCAGGGACCGTCCTCGGCGCCGGCATCTGCTTCGGCCTCGGCCGCCTCCTCGGTCAGTGCGCGCTGCGCCCCTTGCTGAGAGGACGCTGGCTCGACACCGCCGACAGGTACCTCAGCCGCCACGGTTTCCGCTCCACCCTGATCCTCAGGCTGCTGCCCGGCATCCCCTTCGCCGCCTCCAACTACGGCGCCGCCGTCTCCCGCATGCGCTGGCCGGCCTTCCTCGCCGCGACCGCGCTCGGCTCGGTGCCGAACACCGCCGCGTACACGGTCGCCGGCAGCGCCGCCACCACCCCGACCTCGCCCGCCTTCCTCGTCTCGTTCGGCTTCATCGCCGTCTCCGGATTGGCGGGGACGGCGTACGCCTGGTGCCGGCGCGGTCGCATCCGCCGGGTCGTCGCCCGCGGGCCGAAGCCGGGGAACGCCGAAGCCGAGCAGGAGCCCGCCGGCCACACCGCCGGCTGACGCCCCCGGACGTGCGCGGCGGCCTTGCGCTCGCTGCGACATGCAACCGTCTGCGGTGGTGCCGTCGGCAGAGCCTGCCAGACTGGCGATCATGGACAGTTTCTACCGCGGACCTGCGACGCTGATCTTCGGAGCCGTCGAGATCGAGGTCGACGCGGCTCTCTACACCGACGCCGAAGGGCCGGAGAAGCCGTGGACGGGGACGCTCCGCGCGACGGGCGACGAGTCCCTGTGGGCCGAGTTCGTCACCGACGTCGCACAACTGCGCCTCTCCGACGGCCGGGAGGGCTACGTACGCATCACGGGCAGCGGCTTCGGCCCCGCGGAGATCGTCGGGGAGGGCGGCCTTCCGTCGTAAGTCCCACTCGGAGTACTCCTGAGGTGGTAGGTCGGGCCCCTCCCCGAGATGACGACAGGCGCAGGGCCACGGCGCATCGTGGAGACATGATTCTCCCCGCGCACGGCCCCGGCAGTACCCGGTGACCCCGCTGCTGGCGCCCGTGCTGCTCGCGCTCGCCTCCGCGCTCGGCTACGCGGGCGCGGCCCTCGTGCAGGAGCGGCTCGCGGCGACGACCGCGCCCAGCCGGTTCGGACTGCTGCGCAGGCTGCGCTGGTGGGCGGCGGCCGGGCTGCAGAGCACCGGAGCACTGCTCCACGTCGCCGCGCTCGCGCTCGGCCCGCTCGTCGTCGTCCAGCCGCTCGGCGTCCTGACGCTCGTCTTCGCGGCGCCGCTCGCCGCCGTGGTCGTCAAACGCCCCGTCGGCGCGGCCGGTTGGCGCGGCATCCTGCTCGTCACCGCCGGCCTCGGCGGGGTGCTCCTGTTGACGGGGGCGGGGCGCAGCGACCCGGGCAGCGGCGACGAGCTGCGGTGGGCGGCCGGTGCGGTAGCGGCGCTGCTGGCCCTCCTCACGGTCCTGGCCAGGGCACTCGGACGCCGTACGGGCGGCGGAGGCCACGGAGCACGTCAACGGGCCGTCACCCGCAGCATCCTGCTCGCCGCAGCCTCCGGCACGGCGCACGGTGCCGCGTCGTTCTTCGTGAAGACCGCGGTCGAGGAGCCGTCGCTCCGCTCGCTGCTGGCCGCCGCCCCGCTGCTCGTGCTCGTCGCCGTACTCGCCGTCGCGGGCCTCGCCCTGTCGCAGGCCGCCTACCGCGGCGGCGGCCTCGCGGCGCCGCTCGCGACCACCACAGTCGCCAACCCCGTCCTCGCGGCAACGGCGGGCGTCCTCCTGCTCGGCGAGGGGTTCAGGTTCGGCACGGCGGGCGCGGCGGGCGCGGTGTGCGCCGGCGCCGTCGCCGCCTGGGGCATCGCCGTGCTCGCCCGCGAGAGCGCCCGCGACCGCGGCGGCCCGTGCCACGGGGTACGCGTGGTGATCCCGCGCCAGCGCGGCGAGGAGCAGCCGACGTTCCGGCGCCCGCCGCGCTCCGCGACGCGCGACGAGCTGCGGGTCCTGCTTCCTGCGCCAGGGACGGACGCCGGGCGCACCGGTTGACGGCGTCCCGCGTTCGGCTGCCTGCCGGCGCTGCCCCTCTCCTCGCTCCGTACGACCCCCGGACGGCGGAAAAGGTCGGGCCCCGCCCCATCGCGCCCTCGCCCGGAGCGTGTTGTTTGCGCACACTGGTGAGGCGACACGCGCGGGTAGCCGATGCGGCTGCCGGGTCACAGCGGGACAGAGGAGGCGCGGGATGCAGGGAGCGCTGGAGTCCCGATGGGGCCGCTGGCCGTTGAGCCTCCTCGCCGGGGCGCTCCCCGCGCTGTCCTTTCCGACGCCGAGCCTCTGGTGGCTCGCCTGGTTCGGGCTCGTCCCCTGGATGCTGCTGGCGCGCACGGCGCCGACGGCGCGGGCTGCGGCGATGACGGGGTGGCTCGGCGGCAGTGCCTTCATGCTCGCCGTCCACCACTGGCTGCTGCCGAGCCTGCACGTCTTCATCCTCTTCCTCGCCGCACTGCTGGGGCTGTTGTGGGCGCCGTGGGGATGGCTGGTGCGCCGGGTGCTCTCCGGCCCTCAGCGGGGGGCGCGTACGGCTGCCGCGCTGGTGCTGCTCCCCTCCGGATGGCTCATGGTGGAGCTGGTGCGCTCCTGGGAGTACCTGGGCGGTCCGTGGGGGCTGCTCGGGGCGAGCCAGTACGAGTTCCAACCGGCCCTGCGGCTCGCCTCGTTGGGAGGCGTGTGGCTGGTGAGCTTCGCGCTCGTGGCGGCCAACACCGCGCTGGCGGTGCTGCTCGTCTCCTGCGCGCCCGGCACCCGCCGCCTGCCGGCGCTCGCCGCGGTCGCCGCCGTCGTCGTGCCGATCGGCGGTGCCTGGCTGTGGTCGCCCGCGCCGCAGCGCTCGGGCCACGACGTACGCGTGGCGGTGGTACAGCCGGGGATGACGAAGACTGCGGGCGACCGCCTCTACCGCGCCATCGCGCTCACCGAAAGGCTCGCCGACTCCCGCACCGATCTGGTGGTGTGGGGCGAGAGCAGCGTCGGCTTCGATCTGACGCACCGGCCCGACCTGCGCCGCAAGATCAGCGGTCTCGCCGCACGGATCGGCACCCCGATCCTCGTCAACGTCGACTCGGCGCGCGCCGACGGGGGCGGAGGCATCTACAAGAGCTCGGTCCTCGTGGACGGGGACGGCCTCACGGGACAGCGGTACGACAAGACCCGTCTCGTCCCCTTCGGCGAGTACATCCCGGCACGCTCCGTGCTCGGCTGGGCCACCTCGGTGGGCAAGGCGGCCAACGAGGACAGGCAGCGCGGCTCGGGCCCCGTGATGATGCACGCGGGCGGCGTCCGGATCGGGCCGTTGATCTGCTTCGAGACCGCGTTCCCCGACATGAGCCGCCAACTCGCGGGCGACGGCGCCGAAATGCTCGTCGCACAGTCGGCCACGTCCTCCTTCCAGGAGAGTTGGGCGCCCGAGCAGCACGCCTCGCTCGCCGCGCTCCGCGCCGCCGAGACCTGGCGGCCCGTCGTCCACGCGACCCTCACAGGCGTGAGCGCCGTCTACGGCCCCGACGGCCGGCAGCAGGGCGAACGGCTCGGCACCGACCGCTCCGGCGTGGCCGAGTACGCGGCGCCGACCGCCACCGGGACGAGTCCGTACGTCAGGTTCGGGGACTGGGTGGTGCACGCCAGTACCACCGTGCTCCTCGCCTTCTGCGCGCTGGAGTGGGCCCGCACCGTCCGCGCCCGGCAGGCCGAGGAGTTCAACGTTCCTGTTCCCGTACGGAGATGACGACCCGCTCGCACAGCTCGTGGGTACGCAGCGCGTCCTGCGCGGAGAGGGTACGGCCCTCGCGTACGGCGTCGAGGAAGGCGAGCGCCGCCTGCTCGATGCCGCGCTGGCGGGCCACCGGCACCCAGTCGCCCCGCCGGCGGACGCTGGGCTGCCCCCGGTGGTCGACGACCTCGGCGAGGTTGCGTACCTCCCGCTTCGCGTCGTGGCCCGAGACCTCCAGGACCTCCTCGGCCGATCCGGAGCGGCGGTTCATCGCACCGATCGCCGTGAACCCCTCCCCCGCGAGCTGCACGACGACGTGGTGGAGGAGCCCGTCGCGGAGCAGGCCGCGCACGTCGATCCGGTCCGGGTCAGCGGGCACGAGGAACCGGAGTGTGTCGAGGACGTGGATGAAGTCGTCGTAGACGAGCCGGCGCGGGTCGTCGGGCAGGCCGACGCGGTGCTTCTGGAGGACGATCAACTCCCGTGACAGCTCGAGACATTGGGCGTACCCGGGCGCGTGCCTGCGGTTGAACCCGACGGCGAGGGGGACGCCGCGCTCCTCGGCGAGGGCGACGAGGTCCTGGGCGTCCCTCAGGTGGTAGCCGATCGGCTTGTCGACGTAGACGGGCACGTCGGCGTCGAGCAGGGCGCGGACGAGGGGCGGGTGGAACGCGGTGGGCGCGTGGACGAAGGCCGCGTCGGGACGCGCGTCGAGGAGCGCGTCGAGGTCGGGGTGGCGGTGGTGCGCCGGGACGCGGTACGCGTCGCCGATGCGCTCGAGCGTCGCAGGGGTTCGGGTGAACAGGTGCGGTTCCAGGCCCGGTTGGGCGGCGAGCACCGGCAGGTACGCCTTCTGCGCGATGTCGCCGAGGCCGATCACGCCGATCTTCACGGGTCCCCCCTCAGGGTGGTGGAGCGGTTGGTCGGGCGGGCGCGCGACGGCCCCACCGGCTGCGTGTAGGCGGGCCGCGCGGGCGAAGCATACGGGCGGACGAGTGGGCGGTGCGGGGCGCTGCCTCGGGGGACTCGGCGTTGCAGGGCGCGGGTCGGGTTGTCGGGGGCGCAGCCCGACGTTTCCGGTGGTGAATCGTGGGGGGTTGGCGATCGTGCAGAACCGGAACTCCGCCGGCAACGACCTCTTCTACAGCAAGGACGGCGACCTGCGGGCGAGGAACGCCGGGAAAGCATCCGGCAGTTGGAGGCAAGCCAACTCGCCGGCTCCGTGCCCCCGTTCCCGCACGCACTCGGCCAGTCATCCGAAGGAGGCCATGAGCACCCCTCACCCCGTCGCGGTCGTCCGCGAGGGTCGCGGTGGTCTCACCGCTCCTCGCGTCTGCGCGCCATCGGCGTCCGGGCCGCCGTCTTCGCACCGGAGGCGTGCGCCGAGGCCCGGTCGCCGCCGGCCACGTCCCCCAGTCCCGCGCCGAGTTCAGCCCCGACACGACCACGGCCGGTCAACTCGCCCACGTACGACGCGCGCTGCCGCCGCACGCTCGGCACGCGCGGCCGCACAGCAACCAACTCGTAAAGAGGGCGGCCGCGTTCGGCTCCGCAGCCATAAATCACCTGGACCGAGCGCGGGCCGTGCCGGAGACTCTCCCCCATGACGACCGACCCAGCCGACAACCGCGCCCGGCCGAACCCCACCGACGGCGAACGGAAGCAACTCGAAGGGTGGCTCGACTTCCACCGGGAGACCCTCGCGCTCAAGTGCGCCGGGCTCGACGACGCGCAGCTCCGCGCCCGCTCAGCGCCGCCTTCCCCGATCACGCTCCTCGGGCTGGTGCGGCACATGGCGGAGGTGGAACGCGGCTGGTTCGTCTCGGTGTTCGGCGGTGAGCCGGCAGCGCCGCTCTACTGCACCGAGGACAGGCCGGACCGCGACTTCGAGTGCGAGCCGGGCGACACGACGGAGGAGGCGTTCGCCACCTGGCGGGAGCAGATCGCCCTCGCCCGCAGCACGGCGGCCGGGCGCGATCTCGACGAGACGAGCCCGGACCCGCTCACCGGCGAGAGGTACAGCCTGCGGTGGGTCCACCTCCACATGATCGAGGAGTACGCCCGCCACAACGGCCACGCCGACCTGGTCCGGGAGCGCATCGACGGCGCCACGGGGATGTGAGCGGCGCCTGCCGGTGCCCGATTCGCCCCGGCCGCACGGCGGTTGGCGGCGCGCGGCCTAACGCCCCTGCGCGTCGGCTCCCCCGCACGGGGGCGGGCCCGGATCGTCGCCGACGTCCCCGAGGCGCAGGCCCAGGCGATGGACCGCGGCGCGGATGCCGTCCCCGTAGCCGTCCTCCGACAGCTCGGGGAGGTAGGAGCGGGCGGCGTGGAGTTCGCGTCGGGCCGAGCGCTCGTCGCCGAGTGCGGCGTGGTCGGCGGCGAGGTTGAGGTGGAGCGACGGGTAGAGGGAGCGGACGGCCAGGGCGTGCTCGCCCCAGTGGACCTCGGCGCCGGTGAGCGCCTCGGCCGCGGCCATCGCCCGCTGGTCCCAGGCGAGTTCGTCCGCCCGGTCCTCCTGGGTGTCGGCGAGATAGTGGGCAATGGTGCAGCGGTGGAAGAGGTCGTGCTCAGGGTCCGTCTCCGCCCAAAGCTGCGCGAGGCGATTGCGCGCCTCCTCGCGGTCGCCCGCCCGGTGGAGCATGATCGCCTGGCCGATCCTGGCCGTCATCGGCCCGGCTTCCGCCGGGGTCGTCCGCTCTTCTTCCTCCGCCACGCGCTGCCTCCCACTCAGTGCACTTGCAAGCCCCGGACGCCCGGCCCGGTGCCCGTCGCCACGACGCTAACCGCCACCACCGACAACGCACGTGAGGCGCAGGCGGACGGCTCAGGCGAGGTCGGGCAGCCGCCAGTCCACCGGCGCGTGCCCCTGCTCGGCGAGGGCCTTGTCGACGGCGGAGAACGGGCGGGAGCCGAAGAACCTCCGCGCGGAGAGCGGGGAGGGATGGGCGCCCTCGATGATCGCGTGCCGCTCGGTGTCGATCAGCTTCGCCTTCTTCTTCGCGTGGTTGCCCCACAGGACGAAGACGGCGGGCCGCTCCCGCGCGGCGACGGCACCGATCACCGCGTCGGTGAACCGCTCCCACCCCTGCCCCTTGTGCGAGTTGGCCTCGCCCGCGCGCACCGTCAGCACGGTGTTGAGGAGCAGGACGCCCTGCTCGGCCCAGTGCGTGAGCGAGCCGTTGTCCGGGACGGGGTGGCCGAGGTCGTCCCGGAGCTCGCGGTGGATGTTGCGGAGGGACGGCGGGACGCGCACGCCGGGGCGTACCGAGAAGCAGAGGCCGTGGCCCTGGCCCTCGCCGTGGTACGGGTCCTGGCCGAGGAGGAGCACCTTGACGCGGTCGTACGGTGTCGCCTCCAGCGCGGCGAAGACCTCCTCTTGCGGCGGGTAGACGGGGCCTGCGGCCCGCTCCTGCTCGACGAACTCGCAGAGCTCGGCGAAGTACGGCTGCTCGACCTCCTCGGCGAGTACCTCGCGCCAGGATGCGGGGAGCGTTCCGATCACTCGTGGGACCTCCGGTTGCGGTGGGACGGGCGCAGATACCCGCGCTCGCACCACAGAACGTACCGTCGGGCACCGACATCGGGCGCCCTGGTCCCCGCTACCAGCTCGACTTCTCGTGCAGCTCCCACATGCGCATGATCCCGGCGGGGTCGAGGGCGAACTCGATGCCGGCGACGTTCTTCGCCGAGGCGAGGTAGAGGCGCCCCTGCCACAGCGGCAGCAGCCTCGCGTCCTCCGCGAGCACCCGCTGGGCCTCCTTGAAGGCGCCGCCCGCCGCACCGCGGTTGCTCTGCTTGCGGGAGGCCGGCAGCAGCTTCTCGGTGAGCTCCGGGCTCGCGTACGGGGTGCCCATGGCGTTCTCGGGGCCGACGAAGGGGGCCACGTAGTTGTCGGCGTCGGGGAAGTCGGCCGACCAACCGCGGCCGAAGACCGGGTACTCGCCGTCGAGGTATCCCTTCTGGTACGCGTCCCAGGAGCGCCCCCGCAGCTCGACCTCGAAGAGCTTGGACTCCTCCAACTGCCGCTTGATCTCCTGGAACTCGCGCTTCGTCGCGGCGCCGTAGCGGTCGGTGGGGTACCAGAGCCGCAGGGTGGTGCGGCCGCGGACGCCGGCCTCGGCGAGGGTCTTCCGCGCCTTGTCGACGTCCGGCTCGCCGTAGACGTCGAGGAAGGCGTTGGTGTGCCCGGCGATGCCGCCGGGGACCATCGAGTAGAGCGGGTCGGCCGTGCGGTAGTAGACGCGCCGCACCAGCGCCTTGCGGTCGATGAGCTGGGCGACGGCGCGGCGGACCGCCGGCTTGCGCGCCGCGGGGTCGCGAGGGTTGAAGACGAGGTAGTGGATCTCGGTGCCCACCATCTCGCTCAACTGGATCTCCTCGGCGCCGTCGGCGCTCTTGGGTCCCGTGTTCTCGAACCGGGTGATCTGCGAGGGCGTGAGGCCGCGGTAGGTGACGTCGATGTCGCCCCGCTCCAGCGCGGAGACCATGCGGGTCGAGCGCTTGAAGTAGCGGATCGTGACGCCGTCGTTCTTCGCCTCGATCGGGCCTCGGTAGTCGCCGTTCCTGCGCAGTTCGGCGCGGTCGTCCTTGCGGTACCGGTGGAGGGTGTAGGGCCCGGAGCCGACGATGCCGCTCTTCTCGCGCAGCGCGTCGCGCGGGTAGGAGGCCGGGTCGACGAGGGAGGTCGCGGGGGTGGACAGGAGGAAGGGGAAGGTGGCGTCCGGCCGCTTCAGACGGAAGACGACGGTTCTGTTGCCCTTGGTCTCGATCTTGTCGAGGGAGCCGAGGAGGGCTGCGGGGCCCGACTTGGCTCCGATGGTGCGCACGCGCTCGATGGAGTGCCGCACGGCGGCGGCGTCGAGCTTGTTGCCGTTGGAGAACGTGAGGCCCTTGCGGAGCGTGCAGCGGTAGACCTTGCTCTGCCCGTCGGTGAAGCCGCAGGTGCGGGCGGCTTCGGGCTCGGGGGCCGTGCTGGAGGAGGGGAAGCTCAGCAGCGTCTGGTAGACGTTCCGGTACAGCTCCCAGGAACCGTCCCAGGCGGCGGCCGGGTCGAGGACGCTCGGGGCGCTGGTGGTGCCGACGGTGAGGGTGTGGTCCGCGTCGGCCTCGTCACCGGAGAAAGCGCTGCACGCGGAGGCGAGCAGGGCGAGGGGCAGCAGCAGCGCAGCGGATCTCGGGGGGCCTTTCCGGTCGAACACGTCGCTCCTCGATCGGCGGTGCCGCGGCCTCGACTCGGCGCCGGCGGCGATGGGGCGGGAACTCACGGGTGGTGCGCTCCGGCGGCGCCGGGCTCGGCCTGCGGGCCGTCCGCTGCCGAGCGGCCTCCCGAGGCGTGCGCCGTACCGGGAGTGACCACTCAGGCGAATCCTTTGGCCTGAGGCAAGTGAGCACCTTACCCCAGCACGTGCCGGCGGAACATCCCGTCCGCGTCGACACCTGCTTCAACCGGCGGTGCAAGCAGGGGAGTTGACGCTCAACCGTCGTGCGGGAGCGGGCCGTACCTCGCCGCCTCCGCCCCCGTCGACCAGGCCCAGTAGCGGTCGCCGAACGACCAGTGCCACCACTCGGTCGGATAGTTGACCATGCCGACGGAGCCCAATGCCTCGGCCATGGCGCGTCGTTCGGCTGCCGCCGCGGCCCCGATACCGCGTGCCGCCGTGAAGCAGGCGCCCGCGCTCTCCTCGGGCGTCGCCGCTTCGGGACAGCCGAGATCCACCTCGGTGCCGCTGGCCGTGCACAGCGTCAGGTCCGCGGCGGCCCCGGCAACGTGCCCCGCCGTCTCCGGCGGCGCCACCCAGCGGCTCGCCGCGGTGCGCAACTCCCGCTCGCCGGCGCGGGGATGGCGCCCCCGGAGCACGGCGAGATACCCGTCCCTGATGCGGTGCTGCAGCGCCAGCGGGCGGTACCCCTCGACGAGCAGCCACCGCCGGTCGCGCGGCAGCAACGCCTCTGCGCGCACGAGGAGTTCGAGAACGCCGGCACGCAACCGCGCCCACTCCCCCGCCGCGTCACCGCGCCTGTCGTCGACGCGCACCGCCTCCCGGCAGTCCACGAGGGGCTCCCCGCACTCGCGCACGGGGACCCGCGCCACCCGGCCGTCCCCCATCAACACGATCGGCACGCCCGTACGCGGATCGACGGGCCGGGCGGTGTACGACATCGGCGCTCCCTCCGGAGGCAGGGTAACCGCGGGGGCGCGCCTTTCCGGCGCGCCCCCACCGGGCTACTCCACGCCGGCGTTGAGGAAGAGACCGCCGTCGAGGACGAGGGTCTGCCCGGTGATCCAGGCCGCCTCGTCCGAGGTGAGGAAGGCGGCGGCGCCTGCGACGTCCTCCGGGGCGCCGAGCCGGCCCATCGGGTAGCGGGCGGCGGCCTCGTCCTCGCGGCCCTCGTAGAGCGCCACCGCGAACTTGGTCTTGACGACCGCGGGCGCGAGCGCGTTGACCCGGACCGCGGGCGCGAACTCGTGCGCCAATTGGAGCGTGAGGTTGATCATCGCCGCCTTGCTCATGCCGTAGGGGCCGATGAACGGCGAGGCCGAAACCCCCGCGATCGAGGCGACGTTGACGATGGTGCCGCCGTGCTCCTGCTGCCACGCCGCCCACGTCTGCTGCGCGAAGCCGAGCGCGGAGAGGACGTTGGTCTCGAAGACCTTGCGCACCACGCCGGGGTCGGCGTCGGCTATCGGGCCGAAGACCGGGTTGGTGCCCGCGTTGTTGACGAGGTGGTCGAGGCGGCCGTACGCCTCCATCACCCGGCCGACGGCCTCCTCCTGGTGCCCCGGGTCGTGCGCCTTGCCCGCGACGTACATCGCACGGTCGGTGCCGAGCGACTGCACGGCCTCCTTGAGCGCGTCCTCGTTGCGCCCGGTGACGCAGACGCGGTCGCCCCGTGCGGCGAGCGCCTCCGCGACGCCGTAGCCGATCCCGCGGCTCGCGCCGGTGACGAGCGCGACGCGCCCGGTGTCCTGCTGCTCTGCCATCCTGCCTGCCTCCGGGTTCAGTTGAGGGGGCCGCCGGCCACGTACATGACCTGGCCGGAGACGAAGCCGGCCTGCTCGCCGGTGAAGAAGGCGATCGCGTGGGCCACGTCCTCCGGGGCGCCGACGCGCTGCACCGGGATCTGCGTCGCCGCCGCTGCCTTGAAGTCGTCGAAGCCCATGCCGACACGCTCGGCGGTGGCGGCGGTCATGTCGGTGGCGATGAAGCCGGGCGCCACGGAGTTGGCGGTGATGCCGAACTTGCCCAGCTCCTTGGCGAGGGTCTTGGTGAAGCCCTGCATCCCGGCCTTGGCCGCGGCGTAGTTGACCTGCCCGCGGTTGCCGAGCGCCGAGGACGAGGAGAGGTTGACGATGCGGCCGAAGCCGGCGTCGACCATGTGGCTCTGGCAGGCCCGCGACATCAGGAAGGCGCCGCGCAGGTGGACGCCGAGGACGGTGTCCCAGTCGGCGTCGCTCATCTTGAAGAGCAGGTTGTCGCGGAGGACGCCGGCGTTGTTGACGAGCACGGTGGGCGCGCCGAGCTCCTCGGCGACGCGGGCGACGGCCGCCTCCACCTGCGCCGAGTCGGAGACGTCGCAGCCGAAGGCGCGCGCGGTGCCGCCGGCGGAGGTGATCTTGTCGACGGTCTCCTGGCAGGCCGCCTCGTCGAGGTCGACGACGGCGACCGCGCGGCCCTCGGCGGCGAGGCGTACGGCCGTGGCCGCGCCGATGCCCCGGGCCGAACCCGTCACGATCGCGACACGCTGCTCGGTGGTGGACATGCTGGGTATCTCCTCGTCCTGGATGGTGAGCAAACGCTTAGTTGCTACGGCAGTCGTGACGCTATGAGCCCCGGCACCCGCTGTCAACGGCCGCCTGCGCACCGGTCGTCGGCCGCGGTCGTCAGCGGACGAGCTCCTCCAGCAGGCGCTCCGTCTCCGCCTCCGGGTCGGCCGTGAGCCCCGTGTGCACCGGACCGGGCTGCACCACGGTGCTCTTCGGCGCCACCAGCCACCTGAACCTGCGTCCCGGGTCCTCGTCGGCGGCCTGACCCGCGGCCCGCCCGCCGGCGCACACCCCCTCGACGGCACGCAGCGCCGCGCGGACACCGACCACGTCGGCACCGGCGTCGAGCGCCCGCAGCCGCGCCTCGTCGAGGTGGACGCAGGCGCCGACGTAGGAACGGGCACGGCAGTACACCACCACGCCTGCGTTGATCGACTCGCCCCGCTCCACCCGCGGCACCACGCGCAGCACCGCGTACTCGAAGACGTCCAACTCCCTGCGCTCCCCGCTCACTCGGTGGTTGCCGCTCGCCCGTACGTTTCCGCTCATCTCGCACCGCACCCGCTCGGCTCGTCGCGGCCCGTGAGCCAGCCCGGCGCCTGCGAAGGGCGGTCCCGCGTCGGTTCGCCGACGGTGACGTGCTCGTGGACCGTGCGCGCCCGCTCCGAGAGGACCTGCGCGTAGACGGCGCGCACGGCGTCCGCGTCCGGAGCGCCCTGCTCGGGTGCGAGCCACTCGTCCGGGACGTCCGCGGCGCACGCGGCGACCAGCTCCTCGGTGACGCGGGGCGCCAGCGCCCCGGCAGCCGCCGCGATGTCGGGACCGAAGGGCGCGAGCGCGTGGTCGGAGGCGTCGTACGGCTTCGCGACGGCGCGGCCCGCGGAGCCGAAGCTGTGGTGCCAGACCAACGTGGCCCCGTGGTCGATGAGCCACAGGTCGCCGTGCCAGACCAGCATGTTGGGGTTGCGCCACGAGCGGTCGACGTTGTCGACGAGCGCGTCGAACCACACGATCCGGCCCGCCTCCTCGGGGCCGACCGTGTACGCGAGCGGGTCGAAGCCGAGCGAGCCCGGCAGGTAGTCCATGCCGAGGTTGCGACCGCCGCTCTCCTTGAGGAGCTCCTGCACCTCCTCGTCCGGCTCGGCGAGCCCGATCACCGGGTCGACCTCCAGGGACACCAGCTCGGGGACGCGCAGCCCGAGCCTGCGGGCGAGCTGCCCGGCGACGACCTCGGCG
Organism: Streptomyces sulphureus DSM 40104; assembly: GCF_000381025.1. Classification (GTDB taxonomy): domain Bacteria; phylum Actinomycetota; class Actinomycetes; order Streptomycetales; family Streptomycetaceae; genus Streptomyces; species Streptomyces sulphureus. The sequence goes on along the minus strand of NZ_KB905823.1, from coordinate 28,322 downwards.
ACGAGCGCCTTACGCCCCTGCCCGGCGCCGGTGAACTTCGCCACGTAGGTGCCCAGATCTCCGGCCTCGACGAGGCCGGGGAGCGAGCCGCCCTCGCGGAGCGGCGTCACATAGCGCGTGGCGGTGGTCTCTGGAAGCATCCGCCCAGGTTATGCCGAGTGCACCGCCGCCGTGTGCCCGGTGGGTGCCGCGTGGCCCGCGAAGAGCGGGACCGGGCGCGGTGTCAGGGTGTACTCTTCCAACGACTTTGCGCAGTACGCGAGTTGCCCGTGCAGCCGCCCCGTTCCTCCAGCCTCCCGGTGTTCACCGCCTGGAGGCTTTTTCGTGTGCGCGCACGGCCCGGCGCACATACCGACCCTCCAGGACGAGGAGCAACCGATGCACCTTCCCGACCCGCGGGACGACGGCCCCGTCGACCCGTGCCCCGACTTCCCCGAGCAGTTCGCGCGCACCCGGCGCTTCTCGCTCGGCGCCGTACGCGCACCGTCGGTCTCGGCCGACGGTCGGCGCGTCGTGTTCCTGCGCACCCGTACAGGCAGCGATCCGGTGAGCCTCCTCCGGCTCTGGCAGGACGGCACCGAGCGCACCCTAGCCGACCCGGGCGAGCTGCCCGCCGCCCCCGAGCCGGCGGACCCGCTCCGCGAACGCACTCGCGAACTCGCCCTGGGCATCACGGCGTTCGCGGCCGACGCCGACTGCACCATCGCCGCCTTCACGCTCGGCGGCGCACTCTGGGCGGTCCGCACCGAGGACGCCGTCCCCTTCCGCGTCCCCGTACCAGGACCCGTCTTCGATCCGCGGCCCTCCCCCGACGGCTCCCGCATCGCCTACGTCAGCGAGGGCGCCCTGCACGTCGTCGGCGTCGACGGCACCGGTGCGCGCACTCTCGCAGCGCCCGAAGGCCCCTGCGTCGGCTACGGGTCGAGCGACCACATCTCGGCCGAGTCGATGGGCAGGCTGCGCGGCCACTGGTGGGCGCACGGGGGAGACGCCGTCCTCGCGGTGCGCGTCGACGAGTCCGACGTCCAACTGCGGTGGTACGCCGACCCGTTCCGCCCCGAGCGCGCCCCGCGGTCGGCGCCGTACCCGGCCGCCGGAACGGCCAATCCGCGCGTCACGCTCCATGTGCTGGGGCTCGACGGCGAGCGGGTCCGAATCGACCTGCCGGGCGGTGACTTCGAGTACCTCCCGGCGGCCGGCTGGGACGCGCACGGCCCGTTCGCCGCCGCACAGACCCGCGATCAGCGCACGCTGCGCACCCTCGCCGTCGATCCGACGACGGGGCACGTCAGAACGGTCTCCGAGCGCACCGACGCGCACTGGGTGGAGCTGATCAGCGGAACACCCTGCCGCACCGCGTCCGGCGCGCTCGTCGAGCCGTACGACGACGAGGGCTGCGACACGCGGCGGCTCGCCGTGGACGGCCGGGCCGTGACGCCTCCGGGGCTCCAACTCATCGCCGTACACGGGACGCAGGGCGACGCGGTGCTCTTCGGCGGCGCCGAGGAGCCCACCGAGGAGCACGTGTACCGCTACACGCCCGAGCGGGGATGCGAACGGCTCAGCGAGGAGCCGGGGGTGCACACGGCGGCCGTCGGCGGCGACACCTTCGTCCTCGACTCCGCGGGCACGCACGGGAGTTGCGTCACGCTCCACCGCGGTGACGGGCTCCTCGGCGAGCTCGCGACGCTCACCGAGGAGCCCGTCCCGCAGCCGAGGCCCCGGCTGCTGGTACTCGGGGAGCGGCGCCTGCGGTGCGCTCTCTTCCTTCCGGGCGGCAGGGAGCCGCGCGCGGGCACGCGGCTCCCGGTGCTCCTCTCGCCGTACGGGGGGCCGGGGATGCAGCTCGTGCGGAAGGGTTCGGGCTGGCAGGACGCCGTCGCGCAGTGGTTCGCCGAACAGGGTTTCGCGGTGCTCGTCGTCGACGGCCGCGGCACTCCGGGACGCGGACTCGCGTGGGAGAAGGCCATCAGCGGCGACCAGTTGGGCCCGGCGCTGGAGGACCAGGTCGACGCGGTCCGCGCCGCGGCGGCCGAGCTGCCGTACCTCGACCTCTCCCGGGTCGGCATCCGCGGCTGGTCTTTCGGCGGCACGCTCGCGGCTGCCGCCGTGCTGCGCCGCCCGGACGTCTTCCACGTAGCCGTCGCCGGTGCCGCCCCTTCCGATCAGCGCCACTACGACAGCCACTGGAAGGAGCGCTTCCTCGGCCATCCGGACGAGCACCCCGCCCACTATGCGCGCAGCTCCCTCCTCGACGACGCTCCCGGCCTGCGCCGCCCGCTCCTGCTGGTGCACGGCACCGCGGACGACAATGTCGCCTTCACCCACACCCTCAAGCTGTCCGCCGCGCTCCTCGCCGCCGGACGCCCGCACACCGTCCTGCCGCTTCCGGGCGAGACCCACCTGGTGCGCGATCCGGTGACACAGCGCCAACTCCTCCGCTACGAGCGGAACTTCCTGCTCTCCGCGCTGCGTCCGACTGGGTCTCAGTCGTAGCGACCGCCGGAGGAGGGGCGCAGCGCAGCGGCGACGGCGTCGGCGAACGGCTCCAACGACGCCTGCGTCAGCGGCGAGACGGTGAGCCGGACTCCGGGCGCCGAGGAGGTGCGGAACCTCGCGCCCGGGGCGACGGCCCAGCCCGCGTGGAGGAGCCGGGCGACGGCACCGGTCTCGTCGGGGACGGGGAGCCAGAGGTTCATCCCGCTGCGCCCGCGCGCCTCGATCCCCCGGGCCGCGAGGAGGCCGCGCAGCTCCTCGCGGCGCCGGTCGTAGGAGTGGGCGACGGCACGGCCGTCGACCGCGTCCGTCTCCCACAGGTGGACGACCGCGTGTTGGAGGAGCCGGCTGACCCAGCCGGGGCCGAGGCGCTGCCGCCCTGCGACCCGCGCGAGCGTGGTGTCGTCCCCGGTGAGCACCGCGACGCGCAGGTCGGGGCCGTACGCCTTGGAGGTGGAGCGGACCAGCGCCCAGTGCGCCGTGGCGCCGGCGAGCGGGTGGTGCGGGAGTCCTGCGATGCCGTGCCCGTGGTCGTCCTCGACGAGGAGGGTCGTCGGCCGGGTGGCGAGCAACTCCCGTAGCCGGGCAGCGCGTTCCTCGCTCACCGCGGCGCCCGTCGGGTTCTGCGCGCGGGCCGTGACGACGAGCGCGCGGGCGCCCGAGGCGAGTGCGCGCTCGGCCGAGCGCAGGGTGGGGCCCTCGTCGTCGAGAGCCACCGGGACGGGGCGGAGACCGAGCGCGGGGACGAGGTCGAGGAGGCTGCCCCAGCCCGGGTCCTCGACGGCGACGCGGTCGCCGGGGCGCAGGTGCGCCGAGAGGACGCGCTCGATCGCGTCGAGCGCCCCCGAGGCGGCTGCGAGCGGCGCCTCGGGGACGCCGTCCGACGCCAGTGCTGCGCGGGCGAGTCGGGCGAAGCGGGGGACGAGCGGCGGAGAGCCGTAGACCGTCGGCTCGGCCGCCGCACGGCGGGCGGCGGCGGCGAGCGCCTCGTCGAGCGGAGGGAGCAGCGCGGGGTCCGGGTTGCCCGTGGAGAGGTCGACGGCGCCCTCGGGCACGTCGGGGCGGAGCTCCTCGCGCGGTGTGCTCGCGGGGCGCGCACGGACGCGGCTGCCGCGGCGGCCCGCGGTCTCGATGACGCCGCGCTCCCGAAGGGTGCGGTACGCGGCGGCGACGGTGTTCGGGTTGACGCCGAGTTCGCGCGCCAACTCGCGCAGCGGCGGCAGGTGTTGGCCGGGCGCCAACGCGCCTTCCGCGATGCCCCGTTCCACGCTGGCGGCGATCTCCGCACCGCCCCGGCCTGCTATCCGGTACTCTCCTAGCACAAAATCAACTATGCACTAGTACAAGGAAGTTGAGCAACCCGCCCCGGAAGCGGCACCGAGCCGCCCCGAACGCCTGGAGGACCGATGACCCCCGCATCCGCCGAGGCCCCGTACGAGCGCACCGACCGCACCACACCGACCCGTCACGCCGAACGTGCCGCCTACGACCGCGAGTCGGTCCACTCCGTCCTGGACTCCGAGTACCTCTGCCACCTCGGCTTCGTGCGCGAGGGTGCGCCCGTCGTCCTCCCCACCCTCTTCGCCCGCGTCGGCGAACGCCTCTACCTCCACGGCTCCACGGGATCGCGTCCGCTGCGGGACGGCGGGACGCCGGAGGGCCTGCCGGTCTGCGTGACCGTCACACAGGTGAACGGCCTGGTGCTGGCCCGCTCGGCCTTCCACCACTCGCTCAACTACCGCTCCGTCGTGGTGCACGGCACGGCGGTCCAGGTCCGCGACGAGGCGGAGAAGGCGGCGGCGCTCGACACGCTCGTCGACTCCGTCGTCCCAGGACGCTCCGCGGACTCGCGTCCGGCCAACGCCAAGGAGTCGGCGGCGACGGCGGTGCTCAGGGTCGACCTCGCCGAGGTCTCGGCGAAGGTCCGCGAGGGCGGCCCGAACGACGACGCCGAGGACCTCGCGCTTCCCTTCTGGAGCGGCGTCGTCCCGGTCTCCCGCACCTACGGCGCCCCGGTACCCGCCGACGACCTCACGGCGGGGACACCGGTCCCCGAGTACCTGGCGGCGCTCCGCTAGGCGGCCTCAACCGGTGCGCGACGGCGGTACGTCGACGGCATCGGCACGCACCGGGCCCTCCGCGGCCGCGCCGCCGCGCGGGCGCCCCGGCGCCTGCGCGACGGCGGCGCCGAGCAACACCACAGCGCCGCCCGCGAGTTGCACCCAGCCCAGGTACTCCCCCAACACCACCCAGGCGACGAGCGTCGCCACCACCGCCTCAAGGCACGCAACGACCCCGGCGACCTGAGGGGAGAGCCGCCGCACGGCCACGACCCCGGTGACGTACGCGACGACCGTGGCCACCGCCACCATCCAGACCAGCAGGACCACGCCCCGCACCGGCGTCCCGTCGACGGAGACGCGCTCGACGAGGAGGCCCCACTCCATGCCCCAGGGACGCGCGGCGAGCGTCAGCACCACCGTGGCGAGGAGCGCCCCCTGCGCGATGACGCCGAGCGGGTGCGGCACCGGCCGGTCGTCGCCCGCCCGCCCCTTCCTGCTCCCCTGCTCGGAGAGGACGAAGTAGCTCGCCTGGCACACCGCAGCACCGAGCGCCAGCGCCAGGCCGACCGCGTCGAACCGCAGCCCCGCCCAGATCTCCACGACGCACGCGAGCCCGCCGACGGCGAGGACCACTCCGAGCGCCGCGGCCCTGCTCACCGGACGGCGCTGCACGAACCGCACCCAGCCGAGCACCAGCGCGGGCCCCAGGTACTCGATGAGCAGCGCGACGCCGACCGGGATGCGGGACACGGCGGCGAAGTAGCAGCCCTGCACGCCGGCCATGGCGAAGACGCCGAACCCCGCGATCAGACCGGGGCGTTGCAGCACCAGCGCCCGGTGCCGGACGGCGAGCGGCAGCAGCAGGAGCGCCGCACCGGCGACGCGCAGCCACGTCACCTCCAGCGGGTCGAGCCCGGCCTCGATGAGCGGCTTGGCCACGGTGCCGGAGCTCCCGAAGGCGAAGGCGGAGACGAGCGCGAGGAGCAGGCCGACGCGTCGCGGCTCCGCGTGGGAGGTGGCAGCGGGCATGGCCGCATCATGTCAGCAGCGACTGAGCGTGTCACTCATGAAGGCTCACGCCTCCTCGCGCCCCGTGCCCAGACGGACGGCGAGGAGCTCGACGTCCACACCGGCGGCATCGAGCACCTCCACGGCACGGCACTCGCGATCGGCGACGATACCGGCGAAGAGGTCGATGCCCTCGGCGAGTTCGACCCCGCGCCGCTGCGCCCTGCACACGGCGCACTCCAGCGCCGCCGACGCGCTCGGGGACCAGCCGGCGGCGCCGCCCGGCTGCTCGGCGACGGCGGGCAGCGACCCCGAATCCTCCACGGACCCCTGCCACTTCAGCCCGTAGCCGACGCTGCGCTGCACGAGGTAGCCGAGGAGGCGCCCGAGCTGGGGTGCCCCGCCCTCCAGCAACTCCCAGACCTCCCGGTCGGATTCGAGGACGCTGTGGAGCAGGTGCGCCGTGTCGACCTGGCGATCCCCGTCGCGAGCAGCACGCCGCCGCGCAGCCGCCACCATCACGGCGACGGCCTCGCTGACCTGGCTCTCGGGATGCCCCGTCGAGGACTCGGCATCCGACGGCATCGGAATCTGCACAGGACCACCACATCACATCCCCGCACCCTCAACATCACCACCCCGTGGCATATACCGCCCGGCCGACTGGTCACCACGCGGTATCCGCGACCTCCTCCGCAGGGAGGAGATCCGGTCACGTGTCTCAGGGAAAGCGGCCGCGTCAGGCGCCCCCGGAGCGGCGCACGCTCCGGGTACGCGGGTGGTACACGACGCCGCCCCGCTCCCAACGCGCCGCCCCCGCTGGGGGCTTGGAGCGTTCGGGAGCGGGAACCGACAACGCGTGCCCGCGGTCCCATCACCGACGGCTGCACCACCCCGACAGGGCACACGCCAGGGCACCTCCAGCCAACGGCAGCACAGGGAGACCGCCATGCCCCTCACGTCCTCTCCGCAGCGCCACACCCGTATCGCACTCGCCGCGGCCGCGGCCTGCACCGCGCTCCTCGCGGCGGGCTGCACCTCCGACTCGACGGAGGCCGGCGACTCCACGGTGAGCGCCTCCGCCCCGAAGGCGGGCGGCGGCTCGACGAGCGAGCCCCCCACGTCCGCGGAACCGTCGCCCGGGACACCGCAGCAGTCGGAGCCGCGCTCCGACGGCGGGCAGAGCACCCCGCAGCCCGACGGCCTCGTCGCCTGGTGCCCGACGGACTCGCTCTCCGCCTCGGTGCGCGGCCTCAGCCCCGGCGCCGGAAACCGGTACGCCGCGCTCGTCCTCACCAACACCGGCGACACCACCTGCCGCACCAAGGGCTGGCCGGGCCTCCAGTTCGTCGACGGCGGGGGCTCCGGCCTCCCCACCGACAACGTCAGGGACCGCGAACAGGCCGCCCAGGAAGTGACGCTCCGCCCGGGCGCGCACGCCTGGAGCCGACTCCACTGGGCGGTGGTCCCCGGCGAGGGAGACGACGGGCCCTGCCCGGCGCCCGGCTCGCTCCGTGTCATCCCGCCCGACCAGCGCACCGCGACCGAGGCGGACTGGTCGCAGGGCGAGGTCTGCGGAGCAGGCCATGTCACGGCGGCCGCACTCCGTGCGGGGACCGGTCCACGCTGAGGCACCCGCGCCGCCTCCACCGGTGGGTGGCTCTCAATCCCGGGCCACCCACCGGCGATTGGCCCTCTTCGAGGAGCCGGGCCGCTCCGTAGACTCGCCGCCATGAGGATCCGAACCGTCGACGCCTTCACCGACCAGCCCTACTCCGGCAACCCGGCAGGGGTCGTCCTCCTCGACGAGGCGGACTTCCCCGCGGGCTTCCCCGACGACGAGCGCCTCCAGATGCTCGCCGCCGAACTCAACCTCGCCGAAACGGCGTTCGCACTGCGCCTCAGGGAGGACACCGCCGACTGGGCCCTGCGCTGGTTCACGCCTGCCGTCGAGGTGGACCTCTGCGGCCATGCCACCCTGGCCACCGCGCACGTCCTCCACCAGGACGGCCACGCGCAGGACATGGTGCGCTTCCGCACCCGCAGCGGCGTCCTCACCACCGAGGCCACCCCCGACGGCTCCGGCCACACCCTCGACTTCCCCACGGCCGCCCTCGCCCTCGTCGAGCCGCCGGAGGGCCTCCGGCCCGCGCTGGGCGCGCCGGTGCGCCGAGTCCACACGACGGGCGACCTCGGCGACCTCGTCGTCGAGGTCGCGGACGAGGCGACGGTGCGCGCCCTCGCCCCCGACCTCGCCGCCGTCGCCGCGCTGCCCTGCCGCGGCGTGGCCGTCACCGCCGAGGCGGCAGCCGGGGCCGAGTACGACTTCGTCTCCCGCTTCTTCGCACCGGCGCAGGGCGTCCCCGAGGACCCCGTCACGGGGAGCGCGCACACCGCGCTCGCGCCGCTGTGGGCGGAGCGGCTGGGCCGCACCGAACTCATCGGGCTTCAGTGCTCGCGGCGTACCGGGCTCGTGCGCACCGAGGTCCTCGGTGGCCGCACCCGCCTGACGGGTGCGGCCGTCACCGTCCTCGACGCCGAGCTCCGAGTGCCGCTGTGAGCAATGCGGGTGGGGCGGCTCACGGCAGCCACCCCACCCGCCCGGCGAGCAGCCCGTACCCGGTGAACGCCACGACGTCGATGAGCGCGTGCGCGGCGACGAGCGGCCCCACTCGTCCCCACCTGCGGTACAGCAGGACGAAGACGACGCCCATCGCCACGTTGCCGAGGAAGCCGCCGATGCCCTGGTAGAGGTGGTACGAGCCGCGCAGCAGCGAACTCGCCGCCAGCGCCGTCCACGGCGACCACCCCAACTGCCCCAGCCTGCGCAGCAGATAACCGACGACGATGACCTCCTCGACGACGGAGTTCTGCACCGCCGCCGCGACGAGCACCGGGTACTTCCACCACACGTCGGGCAGCCCCTCGGGGACGACGGTGAGGTTGAACCCTGCGGCCCTGGCCCCGAAGTAGAGGAGCAGCCCGCAGCCACCGATCCCGGCCGCCACCGCGGCGCCCCACCCGAGGTCGGGCCAGGGGCGCCGCCGGTCGAGGCCGAGCGCCCGTAGCCCGGGCGCGCCCTCGCGCAGCAGCAGGTGCGCCACGAGGGCGACGGGGACGAGCGCCGTCGCGATCCCGAAGAGCTGCCAGGCGAGGTCGAGCCACGGACGCCCGGGCGCCCGCGAGGAGTTGAGGTGCGCCGACTGGTCGGCGAGGCCCCCCGGCTCGGTGAGGGAGCCGACGAAGCTGATGAGCGCCGAGACGCCGCTGGCACCGAGCGACAGGGCGAGGACCAGCAGCGTCTCGGTTCCCAACACCCGCCGGGACAGCGCCTGTCGGGAAAGTTCGGGACGTACGCCCTCATCCGACGCCACAGCAACCTCCAGATTCGAACGGCTTCGCACGGAACCGGCCCCCGCCATTGACTCGAGTTCGCCAATCGCGTCTCATCAGCCACGTCCGCCACGCTATGGTCTCGAAAACACACACTACGTAGATCGCGCGCGACGACTCGGGGGGACGAGCACGATCAAGGCGTGCTGCCTCCCGCCGTCACCTAGGGCCACCCGAGGAGAGACGCACACGCCATGGCACGTCACAGCTTGCCCGACGATCAGGACACCTCTGGGTCGGGGTACGCGCCGACCGCCGCGCCTCCCTCCCGCAAGAGTGCGAGACGACGGAACGTCATGCTCGCGACGGCGCTGGTCGTGGCCCTCGGCGCAGGCACGGGCGTCGCGGCGCAGAAGGGGATGCTGCCCTTCGGCAGCGGGTGCGACGGGGAGACCGTGGAGCTGCGCGTCGCCGCCTCGCCCGACATCGCCCCCGTGCTGCGCCGGGTCGCCGAGCGCACCGAGGACGGCGAGGCGAAGTCCGACGGCCGCTGCATGGACGTCCGCGTGAGCGCACGCGCGGGCGCCGAGATGGCCGACGCGCTCCAGCACGGCGGCTCCTCGGGCAAAGCCCCGGAGTACGAGGTGTGGCTGCCGGACTCCTCCTTCTGGATCGAGCAGGCCACCGCCTCGGGGAACGCGTCGGCCGCCGACTCGCTCGGCAGCGTCGCCTCCTCACCGATCACCCTCGCCGCCGTACCCCCCGCGGCGAAGGCGCTCGGGTGGCCGAAGAAGCAGTACTCGTGGGGGCAGATAGCCGACTCGTCGGCGCCCGGGGACGAACTGCGCATCGGCACCGCCGACCCGGCCCGCAGCGCCACCGGGCTGCTGGCACTCACCCGCATCCAGGAGTCGGCCGCCAAGGCGGGCGGCAAGGACGCGGAGACCAAGACGGCCGCCGCCGCCAAGCAGCTCGCGGAGCGCACGGCACCGGGCGACTCCCAGGTCCTCGCCACCCTCCCCCGCGACGACTCCGGCACCGAGCTGGGCAACCCGAAGCGCAACCAGGCGCTGGTCCTCTCCGAACAGGCGGCCCACTCCCACAACAAGGGCTCGGGCGACTCCCCCGACCTGCAACTCTTCTACCCCAAGGACGGCCTGACGCTCCTCGACTACCCCTACGCCCTCGTCGACAGCGACGACTTGAGCACCGAACAGAGCCGCGCCGCCATGCGGTTCCAGACGCTCCTCGGCGACACCCAGGGCCAACGCGCCCTCACCACCGGCGGCTTCCGCCCGAAGAACGGCGACGCCGTGGAGGACATCTCCACCGCGGCCGGCGCGAAGAAGCCCCAGCCCTACGCGGCGAGCCCGGCAGGCGCCCCCTCGCCCAAGAGCGTCCAGGAGACGCTCGGGATGTGGACGATCACCGTGCAGAGCGCACGGTTCACCCTCGTCGTCGACGCCTCGGCCTCGATGGCCGCCGAAGTCCCCGGCCGGCCGGGCGAGTCGAGGATGGACGTCACCAAGGCGAGCCTGATGCAGGGACTCTCGCAGTTCACACCGGAGGACGAGGTCGGCCTCTGGGAGTTCGCCACCCGCCTCGACGGCAAGCACGACTACCGCGAGCTGGTGCCGACCGTCCGCCTCGGTGACCGCGCCGGCAGCGGCGCGACGCAGCGCGAAAAGCTCCTCTCCGCTTTCGGCAAGATGCACCCGATCCCCGGCGGCGCCACCGGCCTGTACGACACGACGCTCGCCGCGTACAAGAAGGCCGCCGAGAGCTACTCCAGCGGCAAGTTCAACGCGGTCGTCCTCCTCACCGACGGCGCCAACGAGGACCCGGGCAGCATCTCGCGCAAGGAGCTCCTCACCGAACTCGACGACCTCGCCGACGACAAGCGCCCCGTCCCGCTGATCGCGATCGCCGTCGGCCCGGACGCGGACGAGGACGCGGCGAAGGAGATCGCCAAGGCGACGAGCGGCTCGGCGCACCAGGTCAACGACCCGGCGCAGATCCACGAGGTGATCCTGAAGGCGATCATGGCGGCCGGCAGCGGCGCCTGAGGCCGCTCGCGCGTCACGCCGGCCAGGTGTGCACCGGCTCCCCCTCCCAGGCGAGCTCCGAGTACCTGCGGGTGACGCCCGCGAGCGCCTTGGCGCGGTCCAACCCCGAGTCGACGGCGCGGTGGTAGGCACGAGCCTGCCACTCGGCGCCGTTGCTCCGCGTACGGCAGCGCCCCTCGATGACGCCGAGGAACCGGTCCCGGTCGGAGGGCTCCACGCCCCAGGCGTCGAGCCCTTCGGCCGCCATCGGCAGCAGGACCTCCTGCACCAGCCGCGCCGCGGGCCACTCGGCCGTACCGCCGCCGGGCCTGGGCCAGTTGAGGCGCGCCCCGATGCCGTCGCGGCAGGCGGCGTCGAAGTTGGCGGCCGCCTCGGCGAAGGTCATGCGTCGCCACACGGGGCGGCGCTCGTCGGCGAGGGTGCGGACGAGCCCGTAGTAGAACGCCGTGTTGGCGAGGACGTCCGTGACGGTGGGCCCCGCCGGCAGGACGCGGTTCTCCACCCGCAGATGCGGGACGCCTCCGGCCACCGCGTAGACGGGCCGGTTCCAGCGGTAGACGGTGCCGTTGTGGAGCACCAGCTCGGCGAGGGAGGGTGCGTGCCCGGCGGCGAGCGCCTCCTGCGGGTCCTCTTCGTCGAGGAGCGGCAGGAGTGGCGGGAAGTAGCGGAGGTTCTCCTCGAAGAGGTCGAGCGGTGAGTCTATCCAGCGCTCGCCGAACCAGGTGCGCGGGCGCACGCCCTGTGCCGCGAGCTCCGGCGGCCTGGTGTCGGTCGCCTGCACGAAGACCGGTATCCGCGACTCGCGCCACAGCTCCCGCCCGAAGAGGAACGGGGAGTTCGCCCCCATCGCGATCTGCGGCCCTGTCACGGCCTGCGCCGCGTTCCAGACGTCGGCGAACCGGTCGGGCGTCACCTGGAGGTGGAGCTGGAGCGAGGTGCACGCGGCCTCGGGCGCGATCGAGGAGGTGGTCCGCCTGAGCTGCTCGACGCCCCTGATATCGAGGGCGACCTCCTCACCGCGTGCCGCCATGATCTGGTCGTTGAGCAGCCGGTAGCGGTCGACGGCGGTGAGGTTCGCCGGCACGAGGTCGTCCGCCTCCAGGGTCGGCAGGATGCCGATCATCACGATGCGGGCCGCGGCCTCGCTCGCCTGCCGGTCGGCGTACCCGAGCCCGGTACGCAGCTCCTCGGCGAGCTGGTCGAAGACGCGTCCCACCAACCGGTGCGGCACGACGTTGACTTCGAGGTTGAACTGCCCCAACTCGGTCTGGAAATCGGTGCTCGCGATGCGCTCCAGCACCTCCTTGTTGCGCATGCGCGGGAGCCCGGAGGCGTCCGAGAGATTCAACTCGATCTCCAGGCCCATGAGATCGCGCGGCCCCTGGAACCTCCCCTGTGCGAGCAGCTCCCCGAGCGCCGCTCTGCACTTCTGCAGCTTCTCCCGGTACAGCCGCCGGTCGGACAGGTCGAACCTGTCCGCGACGAGCTTCTCTCCCATCGAAGCTTCCTCCTCGGTCGGGGCCCGGCAGTGCACCGATGATGCCCCGGAACACGATCCACAACGCCTGCGCCCCCTGGCTGACGGCGGGCGAATGCAATTACGCTGAGGGGAGTTATGCGGCACATTCCTCCGGCATACGGACTGCCAACGGCATAGACGGCAGGCATCGGCTCCTACCATGCCGTGCACGTCCGCCTCAGGAAAAGCTCGGGTGCAGATCAAGCCGACTACGCGGGCAGAGAATTACCAGGGCACGCACCTCGTATCCCGCGCAAATGCGGAGAAATACCACGCGGATTCGGCGTGCCTCGGCCTTGCCTCTTCCGGCGGCGCACGCTAGCCGAAACGCCGGGGGAACGCGGTTCGTATAAACTCCCCTGAAGAGGCGGGAATTGGCGTTCAGGCGCCGCCCCGACCGACCGGTGCGCGCACGCACCGCCCTCCCCCGAAAACGACACTGTCGTCGTGTCCCGGCCGCATACCCGTTGCCCGCGTATCCGAGTCTCCAGAACGAGAGGCGAACGATCATGCTGCATGTCCCCCCGGCCCCCGCACCCGCGCTCCGCAGCGTCGAGACCGCGCTCGGCTCCCCGACCGCCGTCCACGACCCGCGGACGGCGCCGACGCTCCACGCCGGCTCCGCGCTCCGCGCGGCCGCAGGCCAACTCCGCCCCCAACTACCGCTGCCCGTCCACGAGATGACCGGCATCCGCAGAACGGCCGACGCGCCGTACACCAGGCTCACCGGCTGGCGGTTCCATCTCCACGACAGCGGCACCGAGGGCGGCGAACCGGTCGGCGCCGCCGAGGCCGTGCTCACCGCGGACGGTTGGGCGTTCGCGCACTTCTGCGAGGGCCCGTACGTCACCTCCTCGGTACGCGCGCTCCGTGAGGCGCACACGTTGCCCGGCGGCCACCAACCGAGGCTCCTCTCGGTACCCGAGCTCTACATGCTCACGCTGTGGCTCTGCGAGGACCTCGACGCCGACCCGGCCGAAGGCAGCCCCTCCGACGCCGACCTCCTCATCCCGCTCGCACCCGCGCCCCCCGGCATCGCCGCGCACCAGCCGCAGCGCGCCGACGCTCTCCTGGCGCTCCTCACCCACCGCCTCGTCACAGCGCCGCTCAGCCGTCCGATGACCGGCACGGGCGACCTCGCCTCGGCGAACTGACGTCGCACACGCCCCGGGGCCCGTCGCCACGGACGGCCCGCGCCTGCCGCGGAGACAGGCCCCCGGGCGCTCGGTGAGGCCCGCCCAACGGACCGTGGTGCTCGGCGCGTTGGACCGCAACCGCGTCGGCAACGCCCGGCCGTTCGCGCCGCCTACGCCGCAATCGCCCTTCCCCCACAGGATTTTCGGTTTCGGACACACGCGCCCCACGCACCGCCGCGCACCGTAGGACGTAGTCATTACGGGCTACGGGAACACCCCGGATTGGTGGTTCTTCCGCGGAATCCGCTCGGCGAGGCGTCACGTCTGTCTCAATTGAGGGCAGCCGGCGCGGAATCCACGCGGATCGGCGCCGGCAGGAGGAAGACTGGCGACGCACGACGACGGGGACCGGCGGCATGGAATCGACATCCGCAGACGGCGAGACGTACACACCACAACGGAAGACACCGAAGATGTGCCAGCACCAACCACCGTGTCCGACAGCCGAATCAGCAGACCGGGAGGCGGCCCAGCCGCTGGTCCACTTCCCCGAACAGGGTTGGAGCCTCCTGTGCAACGGGGTCCTGCTCTTCGAGGACACCGGTGAGCTGCTGCCCGACGGGCGCGTCATCGCGCCCCACCGCCCGCTCACGGCGGGCAGGATCACCACGGCGGCCTGAGCCGGCAGCCGTGCGGAGAACCGAGGCCGGTACGCCCGCGCGTACCGGCCTCTGTCAGCGTTGCCGCGCGGCCGTCCGAGGGCCCGACTCCCGCCGGGCCTCCGGGTGTTCAGCCCCGCGCCACCGTCCCGCTCACTCTTCGTAGTCGCTCATCGGCGGGCACGAGCAGACGAGGTTGCGGTCACCGTACGCGCCGTCGATGCGGCGCACCGGTGGCCAGTACTTGTCCGCAGCGTCCACCCCCGCGGGGAAGGCGGCCTCCTCCCTGCCGTAGGGGTGCGGCCACTCACCCGCGAGCTGACCGACGGTGTGCGGCGCGTTGCGCAACGGATTCTCCTCCGCCGTCCACTCCCCCGCACCGACGCGGTCGATCTCCGCACGTATCGCGATCATCGCCTCGCAGAACCGGTCGAGTTCGGCGAGGTCCTCGCTCTCCGTCGGCTCCGTCATCAACGTCCCCGCGACGGGGAAGGACATCGTCGGCGCGTGGAAGCCGTAGTCGATCAGCCGCTTGGCGACGTCGTCGATGCTCACGCCCGTGTGCTTCGTCAGCCCCCGTACATCGATGATGCACTCGTGCGCGACGAGACCGCCCGGGCCCGTGTACAGCACCGGGTAGTGCGGTTCGAGCCGCCTGGCAAGGTAGTTGGCGCCGAGCACCGCCACCTGCGTCGCCGTGCGCAGGCCCTCCGCGCCCATCAGGCGCATGTACGCCCAGGAGATCGGCAGGATGCCGGCCGACCCCCACGGCGCCGCAGAGACGGGACCGATCCCCGTCTCGGGCCCCGCACCAGGCTGGAGCGGGTGGTTGGGCAGGTACGGCGCAAGGTGCGCGCGCACCCCGATCGGCCCGACGCCGGGGCCGCCCCCGCCGTGCGGGATGCAGAACGTCTTGTGGAGGTTGAGGTGCGAGACGTCGGCACCGAACCGCCCCGGACGCGCCACCCCGAGCAGCGCGTTGAGGTTGGCCCCGTCGACGTAGACCTGCCCGCCCGCGTCGTGCACGGCGGCGCAGACGTCCTGGATGTGCTCCTCGAAGACCCCGTGCGTGGACGGATAGGTGACCATCAGCACGGCGAGCTCCCCGCCGTGCTTCGCCAGCTTCGCGTGCAGGTCGTCGAGGTCGACGTCACCGCTCTCGCCCGTCGCCACGAGCACCACGCGCATCCCGGCCATCACCGCGCTCGCCGCGTTGGTGCCGTGCGCGGACGACGGGATCAGGCAGACGTCGCGCTGCGTCTCACCGCACGCACGGTGGTACGCACGGACCGCCAGCAACCCCGCCAACTCACCCTGCGAACCGGCGTTGGGCTGCAACGAGACGGCGTCGTACCCCGTCACCTCGGCGAGCTGCTCCTCCAGTTGCCGGATCAGGCTCAGGTACCCCTCGGCCTGATCGGCGGGCGCGAAGGGGTGGAGACCGGCGAACTCCGGCCAACTGATCGGTTCCATCTCGGTGGTGGCGTTGAGCTTCATCGTGCACGAACCGAGCGGGATCATTCCCCGGTCGAGCGCGTAGTCCCGGTCGGAGAGCCGACGGAGGTAGCGCAGCATCGCCGTCTCGGATCGGTGGGCGTGGAAGACGGGGTGCGTCAGGAACTCCTCCGTGCGCAGCAGCCCCTCGGGGAGCGCGTCGGGCGTCCGCCCGTCGAGCGCCTCCACATCCGCCGAGACGCCGAACGCCTGCCAGACGAGGGCGAGTTGCTCCCGCGTCGTCGTCTCGTCGCAGGCGATGCCCACGTGGTCGGCGTCGACGAGCCGCAGGTTCACACCCGCCTCCCCGGCCCGCTCGACGACCTGCCCGGCACCGCCGGGAACCCGCGCCGTCACGGTGTCGAAGAACCCGCCGTGCACCACCTCGACGCCCCCGTCGCGGAGCCCCGCCGCGAGGAGCGCGGCGAACCGGTGGGTGCGCCGCGCGATCGCCGTGAGCCCCTCGGGCCCGTGGTAGGTGGCGTACATACCGGCCATCACCGCGAGCAGGACCTGCGCCGTGCAGATGTTGCTCGTCGCCTTCTCCCTGCGGATGTGCTGCTCGCGCGTCTGGAGCGCGAGCCGGTAGGCCTGCCGCCCGTCCGCGTCCTTGGAGACGCCGACGAGCCGCCCCGGCAGGCTGCGCGCGAACTTCTCCCGCACCGCCATGTACCCGGCGTGCGGCCCGCCGAAGGCCATCGGGACGCCGAACCGCTGGCTCGTGCCGACCGCGATGTCGGCGCCGAGGGCACCGGGCGAGGCGAGCAGCGTCAGCGCCAGCAGATCGGCCGCGACGGTGACGACCGCGCCCCGCTCGTGCGCCTGCTCGATCACAGGCCGCAGGTCCCGCACGGCCCCGGACGCACCGGGGTACTGGAGGAGTACGCCGAAGACCCCGCGCTCCGCGACGTCCTCCGGCACCCCCTCCGCAAGATCGGCGACGACCACCTCGACGCCGGTCGGCTCGGCCCGCGTCCGCAGCACGGCGACCGTCTGCGGCAGCGTCTCGGCGTCCACGAGGAAGACCCCGCCCTTGACCTTGCCGACGCGGCGGGAGAGGGCCATCGCCTCCGCCGCCGCCGTCGACTCGTCGAGGAGCGAGGCGCCCGCCGTCGGCAGTCCGGTCAGGTCCGCGACGACGGTCTGGAAGTTGAGCAGCGCCTCGAGGCGCCCCTGGGAGATCTCCGGCTGGTAGGGCGTGTACGCGGTGTACCAGGCCGGGTTCTCCAGGACGTTGCGCTTGATCACGGCCGGGGTGTGGGTGCCGTAGTAGCCGAGCCCGATCATCGAGTGGAGGACGCGGTTGCGCCCCGCCATTTCGCGCAGCTCGTCGAGGACCTCGGCCTCGGTGCGCGCCGCGGGGAGCCGCAGCCGCTCGGTGCTCTTGATCGCGTCGGGGACGGCCGCCTCGGTGAGTTCGTCGAGCGAGGCGTACCCCACCTGCGCCAGCATCTTCGCCTGGGCCTCGGCGCCGGGCCCGATGTGCCTGCCGGCGAAGGGACTGTCGTTCTCGAGCTCGGTGAGGGGGACGGGGTTGGGGGTCATGGAGGCCTCCTGGTCGCTGTGACCTTCAGGCGCCCTGCGGGCGCCCTGCGGCCTCCCCCTCTGTCATCGCAACCTGAGAGATTCACCGGCGCCGCCGCCCTCTCTCGGCCGGCCCGGCTTACACCGTCGGTGAGGGGGACTCTCGGCGTTCGTCCTCGGGCCCGCCCTGCTTTCCAGAGTGACCTCGTCCGCACGGTACGTGTGCCTGAGAGATTCCGGGGAGGATTTGCTCCTTCGGCGCCCCCGGCACCATCACCGGAGGACTCTCCCGCACGGGGTCGACAGCCGTTTCCGAGCCTACCAGCGGTTCCGCTCTGCGTAACCGGGCAGGCACTCGAGTGGCCAACGGCCGAAAAATACCGTTTCGTTGTACTCACGGCGCTCGCCGCGACGGCGTGCGCGCGACGGCCCGTCGCCGAGACCACTGGAGGGATCGTGCAGACCGACATCGACCCGCGGAGCCTGATAGGCCACACGGCGCTCGACCGGGACGGCGCCAAGATCGGCAGAGTCGACGAGGTCTACCTCGACGACGCCACCGGACGGGCTCAGTGGGCCTCCGTTCGCACCGGCCTCTTCAGCCGAGACGCCTTCGTCCCGCTGGAGCCCAGCGAGTTCGACGAGGGCAGCCTCCACGTCCCGTACGAACGCAACCAGGTGCGCGCGGCCCCCGACATGGGCGTGGGACGCCATCTCTCCCCCGCCCAGGAGCTACAGCTCTACGAGCACTACGGCCTCGACGTCCCCGCCGACCCCGCGCCGCCGGACCAGGAGTTCGGCCGCATCGCCGGCGAGCCGGAGGGCGGCACCACCGCCTGAGTTCACCCCGCGGGCGGCTCGTGCCCCGGCACGGGCCACTGCGGAGGGGCGGGCTCCAACCCCTCGTCGTCTGCGGCGAAGGTGCGGACCCTGCCGGGCGCGGTGGCAGGGCCCTCGAACCGCACCGTGACCTTGCCGAGCCCGCTCCCCTGGACCCACCCCGCGCCGTGCTCGCGGTGCACGACGTCCTGCCCCGGACGCCACTCGCCCCGCGCGGGTTGCCCCCTGTCCACACGCACGGGTTGAGGCGCCGCTGCCTCGGCCGGCTCGGCCACGCCGGCCGCTGCGGCCTCCGCCTCGCTCCACTGCGCGAAGAGGTCCTCCTGCGTGAAGTCGGCCAGCCCGCTGACACCGACGCCGAGCAGCCGCACACCCGCCGTGGTGTCGATCCCCTCGAGGAGCCGGGCTGCCGCCTCGCGGACGACGCCGGGGTCGTCCGTCGGCCCGCGGAGGGTCTCCGATCTGGTCAGCGTGGAGAAGTCGTAGCTGCGGACCTTGACCACCACTGTGCGGCCCGAGCGTCCGGCCTCCCGCAGCCGCCGCACGCAGCGGTCGGCGAGCCGGGCCACCTCCGCCTGGACCTGGGTGCGGTCGGTGAGGTCGACGTCGTAGGTGTCCTCCACCGACACCGACTTGGCGTCCCGCTCAGCGACGACGGGGCGCTCGTCGACCCCGAGCGCCATCGTGTACAGGGCGGTGCCGTGGGCCTTGCCGAGGAGCCGCAGCAGCTCGTCCTCCCCCGCCTCCGCCGTCTCGCCGATGGTGTGGATGCCGGCCCGGCGGAGCACCTGCTCGGTCGCCGGACCGATCCCTGGCAGCGTGCGCACCGTCATCCCGGCGAGCAGCTCCCGCTCCGTCCCCGGCGCGATCGCGACGAGACCGTCCGGCTTCGCCTCCTCCGAGGCGATCTTCGCCAGCATCTTCGACCCGGCGAGGCCGACAGAGCCCTTCAGCCCCGTCGCCGCAAAGATCTGCCTCCGCAGCCGCTCACCGACGCCCCGCGGGTCCTCCTCCGCGAGCGCCTCGCCCGCCTCGAGGTCGACGAACGCCTCGTCGAGGCTGAGCGGTTCGACGAGGGGCGAGAGGCGGGCCAGCAGCTCCATCACCGTCTGGCTGATCTCGCGGTAGAGACCGAACCGCGGGTTCAGGTACGCGGCGTTGGGACAGCGCCTACGCGCCTGCGCCGTCGGCATCGCCGAGTGCACACCGAACTGCCTCGCCTCGTAGGAGGCCGTCGCCACCACACCGCGCGGCCCCAACCCGCCGACGACGACCGGCTTCCCCCGCAGGCTCGGCTTGCACGCCTGCTCCACGGAGGCGTAGAAGGCGTCCATGTCGAGATGGAGGATGGTCGGTCCGCTTCTCACACCCACCGATACTGCCGCACCGCACTGACATCCGAACCCCGCGACGCAGCCGCGGTCCCGGCTCAGCCCGCGCGGTTCTGGCGCCGCCGCGCGAGCTCGTCCTCCGGGTGCTCGCCCACCACGGTCTCGCCGGTGTCGACCCGCTCCCCGTGGAGCTGCGCGAGCGCCCCCTCGACGTCCTTCCAGACGACGCCCACCGCAATCCCGAAGACGCCCTGCCCGCCCTGGAGGAGGTCGACCACCTCGTCGGGCGAGGAGCACTCGTAGACGGTGGCCCCGTCGCTCATCAGCGTCATCCTCGGCAGGTCGGTACGCCCCCGGGCGCGCAGGTGCTGCACGGCGGCCCGAATGTTCTGCAACGAGACGCCGGTGTCGAGAAGCCGTTTGACGATCTTGAGAACGACGATGTCGCGGAAGCTGTAGAGACGCTGGCTTCCGGAGCCGTAGGCAGCCTTGATGCTCGGCTCCACGAGTCCGGTCCGTGCCCAGTAGTCGAGCTGCCGGTAGGTGATGCCCGCCGCCGAGCAGGCTGTCGGCCCGCGATAGCCGACCTCGTCCGAAGGTCCTTCCCCCGCTTCTGCCTCCTGAGCCGCGGACCCCGCCGGCGGAGCGGCCGGCCCCGCGGAGGGCCGGGCGAACGGGGCTGAATCCCCCGCCGCTGCGTCGTCACCGCCGGTGCGCACCACGCCGACCTCCGTCTTCCGCATCCCGAGTCACCCCCGGAACCTGCCCACTTGAAGGTAGGGAGTCACCCTCGGTGGGTCAACGATCGCCGGATTCGGCACGCCGGGTGACACCGGCCCCGCGAATGGTTTCCCGCAAGGGGCACGGGGAACAGCTTGCCGGATGCGGAGTCGGGCCGCACCGGCGGAACGCCCCTACTGGTTGCTGGTCCCGAAATCCTCGGGGGAGATCTGGTCGAGAAACTCGCGGAACTTCTCCACCTCGTCCTCCTGCTCGTCAGGGATCGCGATCCCCGCGTCGTCCAGCACACCGTCGCTGCCGTAGATCGGCGTCCCGGTACGCAGCGCCAGCGCTATCGCGTCGGAAGGCCGGGCGCTGACCTCGACGCCGCTGGCGAAGACCAGCTCGGCGTAGAAGACGCCCTCCCGCAGATCGACGATGCGCACCGCGGTGAGCTCCTGGCCCACCGCCTCCAGGACGTCCTTGAAGAGATCATGCGTCAGCGGCCGGGCAGGGGTCATGCCCTGCTGGGCGAAGGCGATCGCGGTCGCCTCCCCGGGGCCGATCCAAATGGGGAGGTAGCGGTCGCCTCCCACCTCGCGCAGGAGCACGATCGGTTGGTTGGTGGGCATTTCCACCCTGACACCCACGACGTCGAGCTCGTTCACACAGCAACCCTAGGCCGTGGGCGGCCCGTTTGGGTAGTCGGGCACCCGTTCAACAAGCGCATCCGGGTACCGGTTCAGGCCCCTCGGGGCCCGAGCGCCGCCTCGACGAAAGCCGAGTGGAGGCGCGAGGCGAGTCCGGCGAGCTCGCGCAGCTCCTCCTCGCCCCTGGCGCGCCGCTCGGGGTTGCCGTGCAGGCGAAGCGGAGCGGCAAGCTGCTCGACGAGGGCCGCCTCCCGCTCGGCGGCCGCCTTGACGGCCCGCAGATGGCGCGGTTGCAGACCGAACCGCCCGACCTCCGCGACGAGTCCCGCCACCGCTAGCTGCCCGGCGTCGTACTGCCCCTCGGCGTCGGGCCGCAACAGGCCGTACGACTCCCACTCGGCGAGCTGCTCCTCGCTCACGCCGACCTCCGCCGCGAGAGCGGCACGCCCGTACCGGGCAGCGGCCTCGGCGGGCGCACCGCGCGCGGAGGCGCCCGTGTCGGCCTCCGACGTCCGCGCGGGCTCCTCCTCGGGCGAGACCGTGGCCCGCACGGCGCTCAGCGGAAGGCAGTGGTCCCGCTGGAGGCGCAGCACGTGCCGCAGCCGCTCGACGTCGGACTCGCCGAACTTCCGTGCGCCGGCGGGAGATCGGGAGGGCCGCACCAGCCCCTCCGCCTCCAGGAACCTGACCCTGGAGGCGGTCACCTCGGGGAACTCCTCGCGGAGCGCCTGGAGGACGGCGCCGAAGCTCAGCGCCGTCCCCGCCCCTGACTCTGCGGCGGTGTGGGGCATGTGCCTTCCCTGGTGCGTCAGGCGGTGCGCTGGCTCGCGAAGAAGACCAGGCGGTACTTGCCGATCTGCACCTCGTCGCCGTACGCGAGCGGCACACCCGTCTCGATGCGCTCGCGGTTGACATAGGTGCCGTTGAGGCTGCCGACGTCGGAGACGGTGAAGGTGCCGTCGGAGCCGCGCCGGAACTCGACGTGCCGCCGGGAGACGGTGACATCGTCGAGGAAGATGTCGCTCTCCGGATGCCGTCCCGCCGTGGTGAGTTCGCCGTCGAGAAGGAAGCGGCTGCCCGAGTTGGGACCGCGACGCACCACGAGGAGCGCCGAACCGATCGGCAGCGCGTCGACGGCCGCCTGCGCCTCCGGCGGCAGGACCGGCACCTGGTGCTGGCCCGTCGTCTCGGCGTCGTACGCCTCGATACCGGAGATGGAGATGGTCGACGTCGTCTCGGAGGAACCCTCGGCCGCAGGGACGCCACCCTTGAGCGGCGCACCGCAGTTGGAGCAGAAGCGGCTCTCCTCGGAGGCACGGGTCCCGCACCTGTTACACACGGGCAAGGCAGACCCTCCACCGGGATTCGAGGCTTGCGGTACCCCGGAACCTATGCGGCCGGACGCTCCGCGGTCAACTGACGCCGCACCGTTACCGAGTGCCGTGCCGCCTGCGACCTCGTCCCTGAAGAGCGGACGCTCCTCCTGGCTCTCGCCCGATTCCTGGGGCTGACGGGGAGCCCGGTGGCGCGCAGCGGCGTTGCCACCGTCCTGGCGGCCCTTGCCGAACAACTTCGCAAAAAAACTCACGGGCGATTCCCCTCGCACACAACAGACCCGCCCGTGGGGCAGGACAGACCATCGATGCTCTCATTGGCCGGCCGGGACGCCCACTCAACGTCCATGACCTGCACACAGTTTCCCTTACACGGAGCCGGACGAGCCCCCCGACCCCCCACGAACTTCCGCCTCCTACTGGGATGACGACCGAGCGTAGTCAGGCCGCTTCGCCGATCGCAAGGCGTCCACTTTCACCGTCTCCTCACGCGTCACGGAGACGGTGGCCTGCTCCTCCTTGAGTGTCTGCACGACCCCTCCCGGGATTTTCAGGGCGGGTTCCAGGTCCTGCGGCTTGCCGATGACCTTGAAGCTGTAAGGCCGACTGATCCTACGCCCGTCGACGCGCACCCCGTCACCCGACGAACTCCCGGGCGAGAAGTGCGTGTCGGCGACCACCCGGACCTCGTTCACCTCGATCGCCTCCGCTCCGGCCGCTCGTAGTTCCTGCACCGCGTCGAGGAGCATGTCGGGCTCCACCGTCCCCCGCGGGTCCGTGATCGTCATCTCGATGCCGGGCCCCTGAGCAGCCACCGTACCCGCGAGGACGCCGAGCTGGCGCTGCTTCTCGGCCGTCTGCTTCCGCGCCTCCTCCGCACGGTCGGAGCTGTTCTCCAACTCCGTCCGCTGCGACTGGAGCTCCTGCTTCTCGTCCTCCAAACGTGTGGTGCGGTCGTCGAGTTCGTCGAGGATGCGGACGAGGTCCTCGTGGCGCGCGCCCCGCAGCGCGCTGTTCTCACTCGTCGACCTGACCTGGATGGCGAGGGCGAGGCCGAGCACGAAGAGGAGGACGGCCACGACGAGTTGGGCACGCGTCACCCGCGGCGGCCACAGCGCCTGCGCCAGCCGCTGCCGTCCCGTCGGCCCCTGCTTCTCCGGAGTCTGCGGACGCTCGCCGGCGTCCGGCTCCTGCGGCCCGTCGCTCGGCTCCTCCGGCGGCAGCTCCCCCGAGGACCGGTGCTCGTCGCTCATCGGCCTCACGCCCGGAAGACGTGCCGACGGATCGCGGCCGCGTTGGAGAAGATCCGGATACCGAGGACGACCACCACCCCCGTGGAGAGCTGCGCGCCCACGCCCAACTTGTCGCCGAGGAAGACGATGAGAGCCGCCACGACGACGTTGGAGAGGAACGAGACGACGAAAACCTTGTCGTTGAAGATGCCGTCGAGCATCGCGCGCAGTCCACCGAAGACTGCGTCGAGTGCCGCGACGACGGCGATGGGCAGGTAGGGCTCCATCACGGTCGGCACGACCGGTCGTACGACCAGCCCCGCCACGACGCCCACGACGAGCCCCAGTACGGCGATCACGATGTGCTGCCCTCTCCTGTCCCCGCCGGCTTTGCTGTCCGGACGCTCAGGTGCGGCGCCGCCGGCAGCCGCACCTCGTCCTGTACCGAAATGCTGGTACGCACCCCGTAGTTCTCCCGCAGCACGTAGAGGTACCGGCCGTCCTCGCTGTCCTGGAACGCCGTGCTCAGGTCCTTGCCCGGACCGATCGCCAGGAGCGTGTACGGCGGTGCCAGCGGCTTGTTGTCGACGAGCACCGCGTCCCCGGCCGCCCGGATCGCCGAAAGGGACGTCAAGCGCTGGCCGTTGACGGAGACCGCCTCGGCGCCCGATTCCCAGAGGCCGTTGACGACCCGCTGGAGGTCCCGGTCGCGCACCCGGCCGGTGTCGGAGAACCCGCTGCTCTCCCTCGGTCCGTCGCCGTCGCCCGCCTCGGTGTCCTTGGCATCGTTGATGACGAGCTTGACACCCGGGCCCGCCACGGGCAGCGCACCGGAGAGCAGCGCCGTGCTGCGGTCCCGCTCGTCGCCGTGCCGCTGAAGAGCCGCACGCTGCCGCTTCTCGACGTCGGCACGGAGGCCGTCGACGCGTCCCTGGAGCTGGTCGGCGTTCTCGGTGCCGTCCTCGATCCGGTCGATCAGCTCTTCCTTCTCCTTGGCGAGGCTCGGCGCCGCGAGCCTCGCCTGCGCGGCGCCGACCGTCACCACGAGTGCGGCGAGCGCGAGGCCCACCGCGAGGCCGGCCTTCGCACGCCGGGTACGCGGCAACCGCGCGTGGCCGCTGGTCCCTTCGCGTGCGGCGGCCTCCGCGTATCCCTCGTCGAGGCTGTGGTCCATGACGTTGTTCAGCAGCGACATGGAGGCGTCGGGCCGCGAGAACCGCGAACTCCTGCTACCCGGCTGCTGCGACATGCCGCACATCGTCGCATGCCGCCGGCCCCCTCAACGAACGGACCCACCCGGGCGTCGTCCCGCGACCGGGCAAACTCCGGCCGCGGGACGGGCAGTTCACTTCCCGGCGTTGTCGACCGCCGCCGCCCACTCATCGAGGAGCGACTGGGACGAGGCGTCGTCGGGTCCTTCCGCCCACAGGTGGGTGACCGCCTCGGACGGGTCCGGGAGCACGAGCGCCCAGCGCCCGTCGGACTCGACGACGCGCACACCGTCCGTCGTGTCGACGTACCGGTCACCGGCCGCCTCCACGACGGTCCGCATCACCAGCCCCTTGACCGCCCAGGGAGTCGCCAGATCGCGGCGCTGCACGTGCGCCCGCGGGATGCGGGCGTCGATCTCGCTCAGCGTCAACTGGGTGCGGGCCACAAGTCCGATGAGCCTGACGAAGGACGCCACACCGTCGAAGACCGAGCTGAACTCCGGGACGATGAAGCCGCCCCGTCCGTCCCCGGCGAACGCCGTCGCCTCGTCCCGGCAGACGCGGGTGAGGTCGTCGGGCGAGGTCGTCGTCCACTCCACCTGCGTTCCGTGGTAGGCGGCCACCTGCTCGGCGATACGCGTCGTCGTCACCGGCAGCGCCACCCGGCCGCTTCTGCGCTCCGAGGCGATGAGGTCGAGCATGACGAGCAGCGCCCGCTGGTCCTCGATGATCCGCCCGCGCTCGTCGACGAGCGACAGGCGCTCACCGACGGGGTCGAACCGCACGCCGAAGTCGGCACGCGCCGACGCGACGATCTCGCCGAGCCGCACCAGCCCGGCTCTCCGCGCATCCACGGTCTCCGTCGGGCGCGACTCGTCGAGCCCGGGGTTGATCGTCAACGAGTCCACACCGAGCCGCCCGAGGAGGCTCGGCAGCACCAGTCCGGCGCTTCCGTTGGAGGCGTCGACGACCACCTTGAGGCCGGACTCCGCCACGCCCGCGGTGTCGACGGACCGCAGGACCGAGCCCGTGTACGAGTCGTAGACGCTGGAGGGGAAGTGCAGGTCGCCGATCTCCCCGGGGAACGCCCGCCGGTACTCCTGGCGTGCGTAGACGCGGTCGAGCTTCCGCTGCCCCGCCTGCGAGAGGTCGGCGCCCCTGGCGTCGAAGAACATGATGTCGACGGAGTCGGGACGCCCGGGGCTGGTACGGATCATGATGCCGCCCGCGCTGCCGCGCGCGGTCTGCTGCCTGGCGACGGGGAGCGGGACGTTCTCCAGGTCCCGGACGTCGATCGCGCTCGCCTGCAATGCGGAGATCACAGCGCGCTTCAGGGCCCGCGCGCCGCGCGAGTGGTCGCGCGCCGTCGTCACCGTGGAGCCCTTCTTCAGCGTCGTCGCGTAGGCGCCGGCCAGTCGTACGCACAGCTCCGGCGTGATCTCGACGTTGAGAATGCCCGAGATACCCCGCGCCCCGAAGAGCCGTGCCTGCCCCCGGGACTCCCAGATGACCGAGTCGTTGACGAACGCCCCCGCCTCGATCGTCTTGAACGGGTAGATCCGGACGGTGCCGAGGACGATGGACTCCTCGCCGATGAAACACTCGTCCCCGACGACGGCACCGTCCTCGATCCGCGAGGCACGCATCACGTCGGTGTTCTTCCCGATGACGCACCCGCGCAGGTTGCTCTGCTGCCCGACGTAGACGTTGTCGTGCACCACGGCCCGGTGGAGGAAGGCACCGCTCCGCACCACGACATTGGAGCCGATGACGGAGTGCTCCCGGATCTCGACGTCGCCCTCGATCTTCGCGTAGTCACCGATGTAGAGCGGGCCGCGCAGCACCGCGTCCGGGTGCACCTCGGCACCCTCCGCGACCCAGACGCCGGGCGAGATCTCGAACCCGTCGATCTCGACGTCGACCTTGCCCTCCAGCACGTCGGCCTGGGCCTTGACGTAGCTCTCGTGGGTGCCGACGTCCTCCCAGTACCCCTCCGCGACATAGCCGTAGATCGGCTTGCCTTCCTTCAACATCTGCGGAAAGACGTCCCCCGACCAGTCGACGGAGACGTCCGACTCGACGTAGTCGAAGACCTCGGGCTCCATCACGTAGATGCCGGTGTTGACGGTGTCGGAGAAGACCTGGCCCCACGTCGGCTTCTCGAGGAAGCGCTCCACCTTTCCTTCGTCGTCGAGGATGGTGATGCCGAACTCCAGAGGGTTCGGCACTCGCGTCAGGCAGACCGTGACCATGGCTCCCTGCTCCTTGTGGAACCGGATGAGGTCGGTCAGGTCGAAATCGGTGAGCGCGTCACCGGAGATGACGAGGAAGGAATCGTCCCTGAGGGCTTCCTCCGCGTTCTTGACGCTGCCCGCGGTGCCGAGGGGCTTCTCCTCGTTCGCATAGGTGAGCTCCATGTCGAGCTCCTCACCGTCCCCGAAGTAATTGCGCACCAGGGACGCGAGGAACTGCACGGTCACCACGGTCTCGTTGAGTCCGTGCCGCTTCAGCAGCCGGAGCACGTGCTCCATGATCGGACGGTTGGCGACGGGCAACAGCGGCTTGGGCATACTGGCGGTCATCGGACGAAGGCGTGTGCCCTCTCCGCCGGCCATGACAACTGCCTTCATGTCGGAGGCGTCCTCCTCGCACAGAGACGACGGTCGTACCGGCTCTCACCCATCCAGGATGGCCCATGAGGTGGCGCTACGGGCAACCGACCTTTGCGTCTGCCGGAAGGGCCGGCTCAGTCGGCCTCGGCGTCCGCTTTGACGAGCCGGCGCACCTGGACCACGTACAGGATGCCTGCCCACCAGTAGAGCGCGGTGCCCCAACCTGCGAACGCCCATCCGAAAATAGCAGCGAGCGACGCCAGGGCTCCACTTCCGTCGCTCAGAAGCAGCAGCGGGAAGGCGTACATCAGGTTGAAGGTGGCGGCCTTGCCCAGGAAGTTCACCTGCGGGGGCGCGTAACCGTGCCGGTCGAGCACCCACACCATGACCAGCAGCAGCACTTCCCTCGCCAGGAGAGCAGCAGTGAGCCAAAGGGGGAGGATGCCCCGCCAGGTGAGCCCCACGAGGGTCGAGAGGATGTACAGCCGGTCGGCAGCGGGGTCGAGGATGCGCCCGAGCCCGCTTATCTGGTTCCAGCGCCGCGCGAGCTTCCCATCCAGGTAGTCGCTGACTCCGCTCAGCGCGAGCACGAGCAGAGCCCATCCGTCGCAGTTGGGCCCACCGAACTCGGGCCACAGGATGAGCCAGAGGAAGACGGGGACGCCCACGAGGCGGGCCATGCTGAGAATGTTCGGGATGGTGAGGACCCGGTCCGTCTGGACCCGCGTCTCCTGGACCTCCACCCGGGGGCCTCCCCTAAGTACCGTACCGACGATGCCCCATGACTTTACCGGCACGTCCTCGCAACCCCGACACCGGGTGCACTCAGCACCAACACATCCCGGAAGCACCCACTCCGCATGGCACCGGCACTGCGACCCGCGCAGCCCGTGTCAGCCCGGTCCTCAAACACAAAGAAGAGGGGGAGGGGGCGTGTGGAAAACCTCCCGGACAATACCGGGTTCCACACACTCCCTCCCCCTCTCTTCAAGGGAAGTTCGGCGGTGTCCTACTCTCCCACACACTCCCGTATGCAGTACCATCGGCGCAGAAAGGCTTAGCTACCGGGTTCGAAATGTGACCGGGCGTTTCCC
>NZ_KB905822.1 GCF_000381025.1 Streptomyces sulphureus DSM 40104 | reverse complement strand
ACCGCAGGAACACCGGGAACACGGAGGCCACGACCACACGCACGGCGAAGGGTGCGGACATGTGGCCGTACCGCACGGCGACCACGTGGACTACGTGCACGACGGCCACCGGCACGCCGCACACCAAGGCCACTGGGACGACCACTGACCCATGGAACGCGCCCTGCATTCCTGGTACTTGGCGCCGCCGGCTCTTTCCTGGAAACGGGCCGCTAAAAACGGAGGGTTACCGATCCTCTCTCGGCTGCGCGCAAAGCACGGCCTACCGCAAAGGCACCTCTCCCCCATCGGCAATCGCCTCGACCCGCTTCCGAGTCGGCACGCCGGAATACCGGCCGCACTCGTCACCCAGGAGTAATCCCCGGGTTTCGAGCGGGCGCACGAGGACCGTGGTATTCGGCCCTCGTGCGCCCTGCCGCCCGTCAGGACTCCGACCGTGGCGAGCACCGGCAGCGAAACGGATCGGTCCGGGTTGCGGGTCACCAGGAGGACTTGGTCACTCCCGGCAGGTGACCCTTGTGCGCGAGTTCGCGCATGCGCACACGTGAGAGTCCGAACGCCCGAAGATGCCCCCGCGGTCGACCGTCGACCGCGTCGCGGTTGCGCACCCGCGTAGCACTGGCGTCGCGTGGCTGACGGCGCAACTCCCGCTGCGCGGCCTCCCGTTCGGCCTCCGTCGTGGAAGGGCTGCGAAGGATCTCCTTCAGTTCGGCCCGACGGGCTGCGTACCGCTGGACGACAGCCTTTCGCTTCTCGTTCTTGGCGATCTTGCTCTTCTTCGCCATCAGACCTTCCCTCCTCGTGCGCGGATGCGTGCGACGGCGGCCTCGATCCCGATCGCGTCGACCGTCTTGATCCCCTTGGTGCTGAGGGTCAGCCGCACATGACGACCCTCGCTCGGCAGCCAGTAGCGCTTGCGCTGGATGTTGGGATCGAAGCGCCGCCGGGTCCGACGGTGGGAGTGGGAGATGGTGTTGCCGAACGCGGGTCCGGCGCCTGTCAGTTGGCAGCGAGCGGGCATGAGTGGCCTGCCTCTCGTAGTGCGGGCATCGTGGTGTTAATGGAAATCATTTCCATATGCTACATGCGCGCCGCTCCCCCAGCCGCGTCGGATGGCTCGCACCCGGCCACCGCATCGCGTCGACGAGGACAGCGCTCGCACAGCCTCTCGTCACAACGCCTGCTCGTGCGCCGAGAGTTGGCGGAGCAGAGCGTTCTTGTCGACCTTGCCGAGCGGGGTGCGGGGCAGTGCCCGCAGTACGCGCACCTCGTCCGGGATCTTGAATCGCGCCAGCCCCCTCCCTCGGAGATGGGCGGACACCTCGGCGTAGGTGGGCGGTTCCCCCTGGACTATGAGGCAGGCACAGCTCCGCTCCCCCAGCGAGGCATCCGGCAGGGGAAGGAGCGCCACGTCGGAGACGGCCGGGAGGCTCAGCAGGTCGTTCTCGACCTCTTCGACCGGTATCTTCTCGCCGGCCCGGTTGATGACTTCCTTGGTCCTTCCCTCCACGACCAGATGGCCGCTCGGAAGTCGGCGCACCAGGTCCCCGCTGCGGAAGAAGCCGTCCTCGGTGAAAGCCGTCGCGTTGTGCTCTTCGGCGCGGTAGTACCCGCAGAGCGTGTAGGGGCCGCGGACCTGGAGCTCACCGATCTCTCCGGCCGCGGCCTCGGCACCGTCCGGCCCCACGACGCGTACCTCGTCGTCCGGGGACAGGGGGCGGCCCTGCGTGTGCAGCACGAGGTCCTCGGGATCGTCGAGACGGGTGTAGTTGACCAGTCCTTCCGCCATACCGAAGACCTGCTGGAGACGGCAGCCCAGAGCGGGAGCGACGCGGACGGCCACCTCCGACTTGAGTTTGGCCCCGCCGACCTGGAGAAGGTCCAGGGAGCTGAGGTCGTCGTCGCTCCACTCGACAGCCTCCAGCCAGAGCAGCACCAGCGAGGGAACGAGGGCCGTGCTCGTCACTCGCTCCGCGGCGATGAGGGGAAAGGCCGCGTCGGGACTCGGGTGCGGACACAGCACGACAGTGCCTCCGCTGAACAGCGTGCCGAGGATTCCCGGACAGGCGAGGGGGAAGTTGTGGGCGACGGGCAGGACCGCCAAGTACCGGGTGTGCGCGTCCACTCCGGCGACCCGGGCGCTGGCCGTCGCGTTGTAGAGGTAGTCGTCGTGCGT
The DNA here is from genome assembly GCF_000381025.1 of Streptomyces sulphureus DSM 40104. Taxonomy (GTDB): domain Bacteria; phylum Actinomycetota; class Actinomycetes; order Streptomycetales; family Streptomycetaceae; genus Streptomyces; species Streptomyces sulphureus. The sequence continues at coordinate 264,378 of NZ_KB905822.1, read as the reverse complement.
GCGGGGGATGAGCTTCGGGGCTCCCGTGGTGCCGCCGGACAGGAGGAGCAGCGCCACGTCGCTCGCCGCCGGACCGGCGGGAGGCTCGCGATCGGCGTACACCTCGGCCAAGTCCGTGAATTCGGCTGCGTCGCCGTGCACGAGCACGTGCTCGAGGCTGGGCGCGCGGTCGAGCAGCGTGCGGGCGAGGGGGAGGTAGTCGAATCCGGCGTGGGTGTCGGCGACAGCGAAGGCGACGGCTTCTGAAAGGTCGGCCAAGTGTCGCAGGTCCGCTTCCCGGTGGGCGGGGAGCGCCATGACGGGTACGGCGCCGAGTCGGAAGAGTGCGAAGGACAGCACGACGAACTCGGCCGAGTTCGGCATCTGCACCAACACCCGGTCCCCTGCACGCAGACCGAGGCGGTACAAGCCCGCCGCCTGCCGGTCGGCGGCCAGATCCAGGTCCGCGTACGACCACCGGCGGCCGCCGTCCACCAGGGCGACGGCGTCCGGTGTGGTGAGCGCTGTCTCGTGCAGCGCGCTTCCGAGAGTGCGACCCTTCCAGTAGCCGCGCTCGCGGTAGGTCCGGGCCCTCGTTTCGGGCCAGCCGGTAAAGCCTTCCATCATGCTCACTCCTGCTCCTCCGGCCGGCGCACGGCGCCCTCTCCCTGTTGGTGTCCTGCGACGACGTAGGGGGCGACGCTGGCGAGCTTCTCGCAGGTCTCCTCGTACTCTCTCTCGGGCCGTGAGGGGGCCACCACGCCTGCTCCGGCGCGGAGCCAGGCGTGCCCCTCGTGTTGGTAGACGGCTCGTAGCACCAGTGCGGCGTCCAGTGCACCGTCGGCGGTGGCGCGCAGCACCGTGCCTGCGTACAAGTCCCGCGGCTCTTCCTCCAGTTCGTGGATCAAGGCGAACGCGGCCTGCTTGGGGATGCCGGAGGCGGTCACGGGCGGGAAGACGGCTCCCAACGCCTCCCAGCTCGTGCGCCCCTGCGGCAGGCGCGTGCTGACGCGGGAGGCGAGGTGCTGGACGCTGCCGCGGGGCTTGACCGTGAGGAACTCCTCGACATGGGTGTGTTCCGGACCGCCCACCGACGACAGTTCGTCGAGGGCGACGCGGACCGAACTCGCGTGCTCGTAGACCTCTTTGGGGTCGGTGAGGAGGTCCTCGCGTGCGGCGCGGTCGCGGAGCGGGTCGGCGCTGAGCGCGCGGGTTCCGGCCAGCGGCTGTGTGGTCACCCGCCCCTCGGCGGAGACCTCGATGACGGTCTCGGGGCTGAACCCGGCCGCTTGCCGGCCGTCGAGGTCCAGGAGGAACGAGCGCGCGGGCGCGTTGTGGGCACGGCCGAGGGCGTAGGTGGCCGGCATGTCCACCTGGTGGGGTATCGGCACGGTGCGAGAGACGATCACCTTCTCCAGTGCTCCCCTGCCGATCTCGGAGACCGCGTGCGCCACGTCAGCCTGGTAAGTGCCCGCGTCCGTCCGGACGTTGACCGGGCTGGGCGGGCGGGGCGCCGCCTGGGCGGGGACGCCCGTCAGCGTCTTGTCGAGTCGCGCGGGAAGGTCCGCGTCGAGAGTGCGTACGTCGATTCCGTCCGTCGTGACGGTCAGCTCGGTGGCCGGAACGATGAGGTGGCCCAACAGGCCGTCGCCTGCCGGGGGCCCGCCGCTGGCCAGTTCGAAGGAGAGCCATCCGTAGGCGCGCCAGTCATGGACGGGGAGATCGGTCAGCGCGTCGGACAGCGCGCCCCAGGGGCTCGCAGTCCAGGGCAGAACGGTGCGGGTTCCCGCGACCGCCGACTCGACACGGTCGCTGTGCACCCGGAGGTCGACGACCGGGTCGCCGGCCAGGTACCAGCGGTTCTCGCATTCGTAGACGACGTAGTCGGTGAGGAGGCCGGCGGTGGCCAGATGCGTGAGGACGGCCAGGGGGTCGAACGGCCCCTGAACATGGTGGCGTTGGTAGTGCGGTGTCATGGGTTCTCCTGCTGGTCCGGTTCAGTCCTGCGGGGCTGCGGTGCGCAGCGGGGAGGAGACGAGGTCGGCGACGTGGGCCACGTGAGGCTCCTCGATGCAACTGAAGTGGTTGCCTTCGATCGCTGTGAGGGGCAGGTCGCCGAGGCACACGTCACGCCAGAAGTCGAGAGTGGTCTCGTCCATGCCGGGGGCGAACCCGGACTCACCGCGCGGGAGCAGGAAACGCACGTCTCCCGCGTACGGCGGCGGCGTGAACCGGGCGGCGAGGAAGCTCTGCCGGAAGACCGTGAACATCGACTCGACCATCTCGACCGGCATCTCCCTCCCGTCCGCCGCACCGGCGGCACGGGCGTACTCGGCGAACCTCTCCCGCCGCGTCCATCGCGAGAGGCTGCGGAAGTAGTCGCCCGCTCGGTCGAGGTCCGCGTCCCCGCCGACCTCGGCGAGAGAGCCGGCGGGCACCTTGCCGTCGTTGCGTGCCAGAACGTCCATGAAGCCTCGGGTGAGGAGATCCCCGTCGATGCCGCCGAACGCCGTCTGCTCCAGGGAGATGTGCAGGTTGGGGACGAAGAGGATCTCGATCATGAGATCGTCCTCGACGTCGTAGACGACGGGGTGGCTGCTGATGAGGATCAGGTCCGCCACCTCGATTCCGCGCTCGTCCAGGCGGCGGGCCACTTCCGTGGCGTACAGCCCGCCGAGGCAGTAGCCGACGAGCTGCACGCTGTCGTGCCCGAGAGCCGCCAGGCGCTCGGCGTAGTCGTCGGCGGCGCGCTCGACCACGGTGGCCGGGTCTGCGGCGCAGTACCGCTCGGTGTCGTCGATGACCACACCGATGACCGGGCCGAGGTCCTGAGCGACGAGCCGCGCGGCCAGCGGACGGTAGCAGTCCATGGTGCCCAGCCCCGCATGGAAGAGCACCCGCAGCGGGCCTTCGCCCTCGGAACTGAACGGCAGGAGTGCGGCGTTCCCCCCGCCCGCGTGCGGGAGCGCGGGGACCGCGTCGGATCGGTCGGCGGCGCTCTCCAGGTACGCGGCGAGCTGCGCGATCGTCGGGTGGTTGAGCAGGTGTCTGAGCACCTGCTCGAACGGGAACTCCCTTGCCTCCGGCAGCTCTTCACGGAGCCGCCCCGCCATCCTGGCCATGATCAGTGAGTCGGCGCCGTGGTCGTAGAAGCTGTCGTGGCGGCCGATGCCCGGGGCCGAAAGCGCCGTGCCCCACAGGTCGCCGAGCCTGGTCTCCAAGGCGTTCGCCGGTGGCTCCGCCGTCTCCCGGCGCTGCTCCTCGGTGGCGGCCGGTCGCCACTCGCGCAGCGTGCGCCGGTCGACCTTGCCGTTGGCCGTGAGCGGCAGCCGGTCGGCGATCTGGAGGTGGGAGGGGATCATGTGTGCCGGAAGCCGCTCGGCGAGGAACGCGGCCAGTTCCGACTCGGTGACATGGGCCCGGTCGGTCTTGAGGCGGGCGGCGAAGAGGTGCATGCCGTGCGGGTCGAGGTCGTGGCCGTCCTCGGGGAGGCACAGGACCTCCTCCGCGCCTGCCCGGGTGAGCAGGTCGATCCATGCGTCCCGGTCGTGGTACGAGGAGCCGCCCAGCGACCGACTGTCCTCGGGCTCGGTCATCATGAACGCCTGCGAGGCGAGGACCCAGGGGTGCTCCCGAGTGGGTTCGGTGATCACCAGCCAGCCGCCGGGGGCGGTGAGCAAGGCGAGGCGGGCCAGTGCGGCCGGGATGTCGCGGGCGTTCTCCAGCACCCCGGCCGCGAGCACCACGTCGTGGGCGTTGGGCGCCAACCCCTGTGCGCGTGGCTCGGTGTCGACGTCGAAGACGCCGAACCGCATTCCGGGTCGCTCGCCGAAACGACGTCGCGCCTCGGGGAGGAAGAACGGAGCCGCGTCGGTGAAGAGGTACTCCCCCGCTTCCCCTGCCTCGGCGGCCAGGACCTCCAGGGCCCCTTCCGTAGTGGCGCCGGTGCCCGCGCCCACCTCCAGTACGCGCGGTGGCGACTGGGGCGGAAGGGAGCGCGCGATGTTCTCCAGCAGGGTGGCGACGGCCCGGTTGAGGTAATGGGCCATCGCATGGTGCCGGTACAGGGCGTCCGCGGTCTCCAGCGCTCCGTCCGGGAAGAGCAGAGCGACCGGGTCCTGACGTCCCGTGAGAAGTTCGGGGAGCACGGCCGTGTTGGCGCGTACGTAGGCGAGGAAGGCAGCCGAGCCCTCGGTGAGGTTCCAGGCCTTCTCGGCTTCGGCCCAACGCCGTTCGACCGTCCGGGCGTCGGCGTCGAGGATTCCGCGCTCGGTCAGGACGGCGTACCAGCGTCGCACCAGCCAGTGGTGGCGCCGGTCGATCCCCGCCTTGTCCAGCAGCGCGTCGGCCGGTGCCTCGCCGGACGGCGGCAGTCCGAGCCGGCCCAGTGCGTACGCCATGGAGGTCAGAACGGCGTCGTCGAAACGGGTCGCCCGCTCCCGTACGCCGGTGCGCTCCACCTCGGGCACGGCCGCGTCGGCCGCGGCTCCCACCGCGCCGCGCAGCTCGGCGAGCGGCGCGGTCCCGTCCGGCTGTACGTCCGGAGCGGTTTCGACCACGGCCAGCAACGCGCGGGAGTCGCCCTCGCCGTCGACGACTGCTCCGGCAGCGGCGACGGCGGGGTGGTCCAGCAAAGCGGACTCGATCTCGCCGAGCTCGATGCGGTGCCCGCGCACTTTCACCTGTGTGTCCTCGCGGCCGAGGAACTCGATCTCGCCGCCCGGCAGGTAGCGGCCCAGGTCGCCGGTTCGGTAGAGCCGCTCTCCGTCGTGCGGGTGGAGGACGAAGCGATGTGCCGTGGTCTCCGCGTCGCCGAGGTACTCCAGGGCGAGGCCGGCGCCGCTGATGTACAGCTCTCCCGGTGTCCAGACGGGGCGGTCCCGCATCGCCGGGTCGAGGACGCGGAAGCCCTGGTTGCTGAGCGGTGTGCCGTAGGGGACGCTCGTCCGTTCCCGCTCCGCGCCGTCGCAGACGTGGTGGATGGACCAGATCGCCGCCTCCGTCGCACCGCCGAGCGAGACCGTGCGGGCCTGCGGCATGGCGGCGGTCACCTGCCCGGGGAGGGTTGTGGGAACCCAGTCGCCGGAGAGCAGCACAAGGCGCATCGTGGGCAGTTGATCATCGCGTTCGGCATCGAGGAAGGCGACGAGCATCTGCATGAGCGCGGGAACGGAGTCCCACACCGTGACACCGTGCCGGCGGATGAGTTCGGCCCAGTGCGAGGGGTCGGTACGCCGTTCGGCGTCGGGCAGGACGAGCGCCGCACCGACGGACAACGGGCCGAAGAGGTCGAAGACGGAGAGGTCGAAGCTCAACTGGGCCAGACCGAGGACTCGGTCGCCCTCGCTGAGGGCGAAGCGTTCGTTGATGTCGGTGAGGGTGTTGAGGGCCGCGCGATGGCTGACCACCACGCCTTTGGGCCTGCCGGTCGATCCGGAGGTGTAGATGACGTAGGCGGGGTCGTCGGGACCGGCTTCGGTGACCGGTTCCACCGGCTCTCCGTCCGGCGCCAGTGTGTCGACTGCGATCACGGATGCCTCGTCCGTACCGGTGGCCCCTGTCCAGGACTGGGTGAGGACATGCCGCGCCCCGGCGTCGGTGAGAAGCGCAGCGCGGCGCAGGGCGGGGAGGTCGGGGTCGACGGGCAGGTACACGCCGCCTGCCAACAGGGTGCCGAGCACGGCGGGGACCTGTTCCGGTCCCTTCTCCATGAGGATCGCCACCCGGTCGCCCGGTACGCAGCCGCCTGCGCGCAGCGCCGCGGCGACGGCCCGCGTCCGGCCCGCCAACTCCCCGTAGGTCAGCGTTCCTTGGGGGCTGAGGACGGCGGCCCGGTCGGGGGTGCGGGCGGCCTGCGCGAGGACCGTCTCGTGGAGCAGTGCCTCCGGCAGCGGGGTCGAGGTCGCGTTCGCCAGGTCGCGCTCGCGTCGCTGCCAGTCGGGGAGCGGCAACCCGTCCTGCGTGTCCCAGGCTTCGTCCGTGTCGGCGAGGCGCTCGATGAGGGACTCGAACGCCGTGAACATGTCGTCGACGAGCCCGTCGGGGAAGACCCCTTCACGTACGTCCCAGTTGATCTGGAGCCCGTGGGCGTTGTCCATCGCCTGGCAGTCGATGAAGACCTGCGGGGTCTGCGTGATGCCGAAACCGTCCAGTTCGCCCTCGGCGCGCCCACCGGTACCGTCCGTACCGAGCCCGATGGCGCTGGTGAACACCACGGGCATCAGGGCGTGTTCGCGGCCCTTGCGTCGAGCCAGCTCGCGCAGTACCTCGACGCCCGAGTAGAGCCGGTGATCGAGATCGTCGAAGAGCTGTGCCGCCAGCGTGCTCGTCTGCTCGCCGAACGACGTGTCCGGCTGCCAGTCAACGGCGAGCAGGTCGACCGAGGTGAAGTCGCCCACGACACCGTCGATGCCGGGGTGGAGGGGAAGACGGTTGAGGACGGTGAGGTTCAGGCAGAAGCGGGACGATCTGCTCCAGCGCTCGACGGTAGCCGCGTAGGCAGCGAGGACGGCGCTGGAGGGGGTCAGCCCGCGCTGCTGGGCACGCTCCTTGAACCGCTCCCAACTGGAGGTGCCGAGAGTGAGGAAGCGGCGGCGGAAGCGCGGAGGGCCGCTGTCCGCTCGCGCGTTCCGGCTCTCCCCGCCGTCGAGGAGCGGCAGGTCGGGTGCGGGAGGAAGGGCGTCGATCCGCTCGGACCAGTACGCGCGGTCCCTCTGGTACGCGTCCGACTCGCGCAGCCCGCGCTCTGCCAGCAGGTAGTCGCGGAACTGGACCTGTACGGCGGGCAGTTGCTCCGCGGGGTTGTCGTGCAGGCGCTCGAACTCGGCGAGCAGCAGCCAGATGCTGGCCCAGTCCGCGATCAGGAAGTCCACCGACAGGTGCAGCACCGCACGCTCCGCGGTGCGGGTGAGTCGGACGTCGAAGAGCGGCCACCGCGTGGTGTCGTAGACGCGGTGTCCCATCTCCTCCCGGGCTCGCTCCAGGACGTCCTCGACGGAGGAGCCGCGGGCTTCCGCCGTGCGCAGGTCGCTGACGGAGATCTCCAGCCGCGGAACGTCGCGCAGGACGCGCTGATGTCCGTCCGGATCGACGACGGCGCGGAGCATGTCGTGGCGCTGGATGAGGAGGTTCCACGCCTCCTCGACCCGATCGGGCTCGAGATCCGGGTAGTTGACCTCGAGGTAGACGTGGCAGGCCACCCCGCCGTACTCGAACGCCTCGTTGCGGCCGAGCAGGTAGGCGGACTGCACGTCGGTCAGCGGAAACGGCTCATGGCGGGCGGCGGGGTCGGCGACGAGGGCACCGGAGGCGTCCTCCGCGCGCAGGCACTCCAGTAGCTCTGCCTTGTGTTCCCTGAGTGCGCGTATCTCCTCGTCGCCGACGACGCCCTTGGGCGCCCGGTAGCGCAGCGCGCCGTCTTCTTCCCACAGGCGTGCCCCCGCCTGCCGGAGCGTGGCGAGTAGTTCGGAGGCCGTTGTGCTGGTCATCAGTCGTTCTCCTTGGCCGGTGCAGGGGGGATGTTCGCGTTGAACCGGAAGAGGTTGCCCGGGTCCCAGACGGCCTTGAGGCGCCGCAGCCTCGCGTACGTCTCCGTGCCGTAGGCGGCGCGCACCCAGTGGTTCTCCGGATCGGGGAGCAGGTTGAGGTAGGGGCCCCGGGTGACGTCCTGGAGGGCCTGCCATCCCTTACGGGCGGGTTCCAGGTGTGCGGAGCTGTCGGGGTCGCCGAACCACTGGGCGCAGATCTCGACGAACCACCGCGCGTCGCGGTGGGTGAAGGCCGTGGGGCCCGCCGGGGCGCGGCCGATGGCGCCACCGAGCGCGCCGAGCACGACGGAGTAGTTGGGTCCCGAGGTCTGCCAGTGCGAGACGAGGCCGTCGATCGTCGCGTCGGTCAGTTCCGGCAGCAACTCTCCTCGGTTGTAGACGTGTTGCAGGGTGTGGTCGGGGTGGGACGGCAGGAGACGCTGGTAGGCGCGGTAGCTCAGTTCGGTCACGGTGTCGCGGACGGGCGCCGGCTCGCCCTCCCGCAGCGGCGCGAGCACCTCGTCGGCCTGCGCGGCCGGGCCGAACCAGGTGGGGATCACGGTGACGCAGCGCTCGAAGTGCAGCTCTTCCGGGAGGAACGGCAGGGGAGGCGCCGTCCAGAGGACGGCGATCACGGAGGCCGCGTCGGGGGCTGTCACCAGCCAGTCCCTGACCTGCCGGAGTACCCGGCCCGCTCGTGCCGCGGGGTGGGCGAGGGTGCCTGCGACCACGGTGCGGACCGGGTGCAGGCGGAAACCGAACCGGGTGACGACGCCGAAGTTCCCGCCGCCTCCCCGCAGGCCCCAGAACAGCTCGGCGTGGTGCGCCTCGTCGACGCGCACCTGATGGCCGTCGGCGGTGACGAGGTCGAAGAACTCGACGTTGTCGCTGGTGAGTCCGTACTGCCGGGAGAGGTCTCCGACGCCGCCACCGAGTGTGTGCCCGGCGATGCCGACATCGGTGTTCCGCGCCCCGGGCAGGGCGAGCCCGTGCCGCTGCGTGGCGGCGTCGAACTCGCCCCAGGTGACGCCCGGTTCGGCAGTCGCGGTGCGGGCGGCGGGGTCGGTCTCGATGGCTTTCATACCTCCGAGGTCGAGGACCAACCCCCCGTCACAGGTGCCCCACCCCGCGACGCCCGCGCCGCCGCCCCGGACCGCGACGGGCAGTCCTTGCTCTCTCGCGTGCGCGAGCGCGGCGACGACGTCCTCGGCACCGGTGCATCGAGCGACCGCTGCGGGACGACGGTCGACGCGGGCGTTCCTGACTCGGCGGGCACGGTCGTACCCGGGTTCTCCCGGTGCGAGAAGACGCCCCCGGAAACCGGGGATACGGGACGGATGTGCGCTCGGGGCCACGGCTCACTCCTTCCGTGCGGCCGCGGTGAGAACCGCACCGTGAACGGGGGTGTCGGGGACGGGATCGGTGAGACCCGACAGTTCGACGGAGACCACCCGGGTACGCGGCCCGGAAGCGACTCGGAGCACGTCGTCCGCGGGCAGAGCCGCGGCGTGCGTCATCGTGTCGAAGGCCGGCCTGTCGGCCTCGGCCACCTCCATGTGGACGGCGCTGATCCGTCGGGCTCCGTTGGCGTGTCGGATTCCCAAGGGGCGCTGGGGCGGGTCGTAGGAGCTGACGACGAAGGGGAGCCGGTCCGGCGAGGCCGCCAGGAACTGGTAGCGGACGAGCTGCCCGTCCGGGCGGGTGCGTTTGCCTCCCATCGCGCGAGAGACACGCACGCCCCCCGCGCGCAGCGCCGCCCGTGCGGCGTCGAGCCGGGTGTCGGAGGTCTCCAGGGCCAGGTCGCACCACCCGGTGCCACGGCGCGCCCAGCGGGTCAGCCGCGCCCCGGCGGGCGAGCCGCCGTACACGCTCATGGGCCACTTCAACAGACGGAAGGCCGGGGGGAGTTGGAAGAACTCGATGAAGGGGCCCTCGGGGAACCACAGAAGAGCGTTGTGGGCGCGTTCGGGGGCGCTGCCGTACTCGACGGTGAAACCGAGCTTCTGGTAGTCGCGTACGACGGCTCGAACGTCGTCGACCTTGCACAGGATGTGACTGGTTCTCAGCATCTCGGACACGCCTACTTGTCGGAACGGGTGCGCAGGGCAGGGGCGGCGAAGAGCCGCTGGCCGAGCGGCGCCAGGGGATGGTCGTCGGCGGGGGCGGCCACCACGGGGCCGAGGCCCGCGCCGGTGAACACGTCGCGCCATTGGTTCTCGGTGAGGAAGGAGGTGCCGGAGGCGGCACGGGCATCCTCGGGCGGCGTCATCATGAAAGCCTGCGAGGTGAGGATCTCCAGGTGCTCCCGGACGGGTTCGGTGACCAGCAGGTGGCCGCCGGGGGCGAGCAGACGGGCCAGTGAGCGCACTGTCGTGTCCGTGTCCCGGGCGTTGTTCAGCACACCGGCGGCGAGGACGACATCGGCACTGCCCGCCGTCAGGTTCTGCTCGGCCGGTTCGCGGTCGATGTCGAAGAGTTGCTGGCGCAGCCAGGGCACCGCGCCGAAGCGTTCCCGGGCGGTCAGGAAGAAGCGGGAGACGTCCGTGAAGAGGTAGTCGACGGGGGCCGCGGGTCCGAGTGCCGCGATGACGGCCTCGGTGGTCGCACCGGTGCCTGCACCGACCTCGACCACACGGAGGGGGTCCTGCGGTGTGCGGGACGCGGCGAGGCCGCGGACGAGGGAGGCGACTGCGGTGTTGAGGTACCTGGCCGTCACGGTCTCCCGGTAGACGGAGTCGGCGAGTTCGGTCCGCCCCTCCGGGAAGAGCAGCAGCGCCGCCTGCTGCTCGCCGGTCAACAGCTCGGGGAGCCGCTGAGCGTTCCGGCGCAGGTAGCCGACGAACTCCTCCGTGCCCAGTCCCTTCTGCCAGGTCCGGTTCGCCTCTCGCCAGAGACGTTGCTCGTGTGCGGTGCCGACCGTGGGTGCGCCGGCGTACCCGGCGTCCGTCGCCGTCAGACGTCCTCGCTCGACGAGGGTGCGGAGCCAGTGTCCGACGAGTGCGTGATGGCGTGGTGCGACCCGGGCGGTGGCGAGGATGTCGGTGAGGGAGTGGCTGCGCGCCGGATCGTCGAGAAGCCCGGGCCGTTGGAGTGCCCTGAGCATGGAGGCCAGGACGGCGTCGTCGAGCTGCTCCACGAAGTCCCGCACCTGCCGGGGGTCGACCGGGCCCACCTCGCGGTCGGCCTCGGCGGCTGCGCGTCGGACGAGTTCCGCCGTCTCCGTTTCCGGGGGCGCGGGCTCTCCCTCTCGTCCGGCCGGGCCGGTCTCGGGAACGGGTGGCTGCCGGGGCGTGAGCAGCGACGGGTAGCCGAGTTCCCCGGTCAGGTCGCGCCACATCCGGGTGAGGGCCAGGTGGTACTGGTCGGGGCGCTTCTCGCCCGTCTCACCCGCCACTTGGGCGCGGAGTGCGCTCAAGTCCCGTGCGATGGCGGCGGGCCACTGCGCACCGAGCGCCTCCCGGTAAGGGGGTGCGGTCTGCGGACTGAGGGACACGGTGGTGGCTTCGCCGAGGTGGCGGCTGTCCGGTGCGTCGAAGTCGAAGTCGCTCTTGACCGAGTCGGATATGTGCAGCCGGGGGCTCCACAGCACGGGTCCGTGCGGGTCGTGCAGCGTCAGGCTGCCCGAGTGCGTGCCGACGGTGATCCGGTGGAGGAGGTGCAGATGGTTGTCCGGGTCTTCGGGGTCGATCTGGTTCTGCACGCGCAGCGTCAGGGGAACTCCGCCGATCACCCCCGTGAGCACGCTGAACGGTGCCCCTTCCGTTTCGGCAGCGGCCGTCACCTGCCAGGGGCGCACCGCGCCGAGAGCGTCGCCGAGTATGTGCAGCAGCGGGAAGGCGACCTGTGAAGCACAGGCCGCGTCCACGTACACGGGCCGCTGCCCGTCGAGCCTGCGCCGAAGTGCGGAGACGAACCTGCGCACCTCCGGCAGTTGCGCGTACAGATCGCCCAACCGGTAGTGCACGTGGTTCCGTCTCGCCTCGCGGAGGCAGGCCGCGAGGTCGTCGTGGTGGACGGGCTGTTCCTGCAGAACGTGGATGCCGCGCCCCAGCAGGTCGAGCGCGAGGCTCGTGCCCGTCCCGCCCATGACGCCGGAGCGCACGACGACGCAGGCCAGGTCGATGTCGTCGGGCAGGTCCTTCGGGTGCGCGTACAGCGGCACTCCGTACCGCTCCGCACAGCGACGCGACCGCTCGCTGCCACGGGCGAGGAGCCCCACCGTCTCGAACCGGTCGGGGCGGGAGGCGAGGGCCGCCAGATAGAACTGCCCGAAGGTGCTGCCGCACACGAGCGTCTTGAGTTTTCCGTCGTTCACAGGGTGCCGTCCTCGGCGGTGGTGAGTTCGTCGACAGAGGCGTCGTGGACCGTCAACCGGCACACCTCGGGTTCCTTGAGGAGGTACTCGAGGACCGTTGACGGGTCGAGGGCGTCGGCCGCCTGGTGCAGGCCGGTCGGGGCCACGCCCTCGGTCACCGCTCGGGCGGCCGCCGCAGCGACGCCGCCGGTGAGCGCGGAGATCCCCGGCGCGCTCAGCACCGCGGTCCTGGTGCCGGGGCCGTCGCGGGTGACGCCGTCGAGCTGGAGCAACAGGGTCACGTACGGCCGGCGGCCCGCTGCGTCCAGGCCGGTGGCCCGGCACAGGGCCGCGACGGCGTCCGAGGTGGAGAGGGTGGGTGCGGCGTCGAGGGCGCCGAGGAGGTGGGCGCCGTCCACCACGGAGTACCAGGTGCCCCGCGTCAGCGACAGTGCGCGCGCCACGGCCGCGGCCTCGTTGTCCAGGTAGGGGCACGCCGTCATCGGGCGGGGGAAGAACGGCAGGCGTATGTCCGACCGGCGTCTGAGGGCTCCGGGCCGCGCGGCGCCGTACCGCCACGCGGCGAGCGGTGCGTTGCCGGCGCCGAACACGCCCGCGAGGTAGTCCTCGGCTCCGGTCGCGGTGAAGCGGTCCAGCACTCCGGCGTACGAGGTGAGGCCGTGCACGCTGTCGAAGTGTCCGGCGAGGTGGCGAGGCAGCAGACCCGTCATTCCCGGCAACGCCCCTGCCGAACAGAGCACGGTACGACCGCCGACCGCGGGACGCACGGCTTCGAGCTCGCCGGCCCCGGCGTCCACGATGTGGCAGCCGGAGAGCAGCGACGCGAACGCGACGCGCTGCGACGTGCGCACCGAAGGGCCCGCGCAGTTGACGAGGAGGTCGCAGCCACGCAGGAAGCCGGCGAGCGAGGCGGAGTCCTCGAGGTCCACCTCGGCCGGCTCCGCGCTGCCCGGGGGGAGCTCGCCACTCACGAACCGCTGTGCGCTCGCCAGGTTCCGCCCGCCGACGCGCAGCGGCCCGAGGCCCCAGCCGACGAGCAGACGAGCCGCCTGCCCACCGGCTGCTCCGTATCCGCCGAGTACCGCTATCACAAGGCGCCCTCCTCGGTCTCCTGCCGACCCTCGGTGCTTCCCGAGGCCGCCAACTCGCGTTCCAGGGCCTGTGCGACGCGAGCCACCGTCGGTGCGGCGAACATCTGCCGCAGGGGCAGCTGCACCCCGAGACGCTGTTCGACGCGGGAGAGGAAGCGCGTGGCGAGGAGGCTGTCTCCGCCGAGTGCGAAGAAGCTCTGGGACCTGCCCACCGCCTGAGCACCGAGTAGGTCCGCCCACAGAGCGGCGACCGTCCGTTCCAGCTCGCCCGACGGCGGTTCGTCCGGGTCCTGCGTGGGCGCCGCCGCTGCGGACGCGACCGTCCGCCGGTCCAGCTTGCCGTTGGTGCTCAGGGGCAGCCGGGGCAGGACTTCGACGTGCTCGGGCACCATGTGCGCCGGAAGGTGCCCGGCCACGTGCGCGCGCAGGACCTCGGGGTCCAGGTCGGTCGCCGAGGTGGGGCGCCGCGCGGTCAGCAGCTCCGAGAACGAAGCCCCGAGGCTGTGGTGCGCGAAGTCGTCGAAACCGGCGCTGCTCAACAGTCGGGCCCATGCGTCGGGTGGGAGCAGCGGGGTTCCGGCTGCGCGCCGTCCCCGGTCGAAGTCGGTGTAGCCATGATCCAGCAGGGCGGCCGTCAGCAGGGCGACGGGCGTGAGTTCGGCGCGTTCGACGGCGAGCAGCGTGCCGCCGCTTCGGACGAGGAGCGCGGCGAGCGTCGGCCCGTGGGACGGGTCGGGGAACCGGTGCAGCGCCTGGTCGGCCACGACCACGTCGAAGGCGTGGCGCAGTTCGGCAGGCACGGTGAGGGACGGCTGCCGTATGCAGTGCACCTCGTGGCCCAGCCCGGCTAGGCGCGCAGCGGCCTTGTCCAGCATGTCGGGGTCCGGGTCCAGGATGCTCAGACGTACCCGGCCGGGAGGCAGCGACTCCAGGAGCTGCTCCGCGCTGCGCCCCTCGCCGCCGTTCATCTGGACCACGTCTGCGGGCCGGCCGGCTCGCTCGCTCAACTCCGCGATCCGCTGCGCCAGCTCGTCCGCTGCCCGTGTGCTGCCGGGGTCGGCCGCGGAGAGTCGACTGGGCGCGAGCACGTCGTCGTCGAGGAGTGCGCGAGGGTCGAGCCGGCCGCGCAGGACTGCTCGGAAGTCCTCCAGCCGTTCGGTCAGCCGCATGCGCGCCGCATCGAGGAGTTCGAGGTACGGATCGACGTCGCGCGGCGTCTCCGGACCCGCGAGCGCCTGCCCGGCGCGCGAGCCCGAGAGGTACGCGGCCCCCTTGCCGCGCAGCACGTCGCGTTCGACCAGCCAGGCCAACCACAGTCGCAGTACGGGGAGATGGGCGTCCTCGATCCCCAGCCGCTCGGCCCACTGCGCTTCCGTGAGCCCCTCCCGGAAGGTGGCTCCGTCGAGTCCGAGGAGCCGCGCCAGGAAGGACTCGGCTACGCGGGCCTCGGCCTCCCCGGCCCGGGTGCGGAACGCCGAGGTGCTCGGGTCGGGCCGGCGCACGGTGACGGCGGCGTCGGGTGCTCCGGCCTCGGGTACGACGGCGGCCACCAGGTGACGGGCCGTTCCCTCCCCCGCGACGGCGGCCACGGCCCTGCCCACTCCCGGCGCGTGGCCGAGCACACTCTCGACCTCGCCGAGTTCGATCCGGTGCCCCCGGATCTTGACCTGCTGGTCGGCTCGGCCGAGGAACTCCAGGGTTCCGTCCGGCCAGTACCTGCCCAGGTCGCCCGTGCGGTACCAGCGCTCGTGGCCGTAGGTCACGAACCGGGCGCCGGTCAGCTCCGGAGCGCCTCGGTAGCCTTGCGCCACACCCGCGCCACCGATCCACAGTTCTCCGGGGACCCAGTCCGGGCAGTCCCTTCCGTGCGGGTCGACGACGCGGTAACGCTGTCCGCGCAGCGGCGTGCCGTAGGGAATGGAGCGCCAGGCGGGGTCCACCTCCGCCACTTCGTACGCGTTCGACCAGATCGCCGCCTCCGTTGCGCCGCCGAGCGCGACCATCCGGCACCAGGGCGACTGCTCGGCCAAGCGGCCCGGCAGGTCGAGCCCCACCCAGTCGCCGGAGACCAACACCAGGCGCAGCGACTCCGGGGCGGCAGCGGACTCGGCCGAGACCAGCAGCATGTCGAGCAGGGCGGGGACGGAGTTCCACACCGTCACGCGGTGGCGGCGCACCAGTCGGAGCCACTGCCGGGCGTCCCGCCTGTCGTCCTCCCCGATGAGAACGACGGCGCCTCCGGCGGTGAGGGGGCCGAAGACGTCGTACACCGACAGGTCGAAGTCGAGTGCGGAGACGGCGAGGGCGCGGTCGCTCTCCCCGACTCCGTAGCGCTCGTTGACGTCCCGCACGGTGTTCGCCGCGGCCTGGTGGGTGATCTCGACGCCCTTCGGCTCGCCGGAGGACCCGGAGGTGAAGATCGTGTACGCGAGGGCGTCGGGTGAGGTGGCTACCGGGGTGCGGAAGAGATCGCTCCGCGGGACGGCGTCGGGCGAGACGCTCCTCGCCTTCCGGCCGTCCGCGGGCTCCGTCTCGCCCTCCTCGATCACGAGCCGGGCGTCGGCGAGTTGGAGGATGCGGGCACGACGAGCGGCCGGCTGATCCACCCCGACGGGCAGGTAGGAGGCGCCCGCCGCCAGGACGCCGAGCACGGCGACGATCTGTCCGGGGCCCTTGGGGAGCGCAACCGCCACGGTGTCGCCTTCCCGCACGCCGTTCTCGGTCAGCACCGTGGCCAATCGCAGCGCGCGGTCGGAGAGTTCGCCGTAGCTCATCCGTCCCGCTTCCTCCTCGCCCCAGAGGAGGGCGCTGCGCTCCGGGTCCCGCTGCGCGTGCCGGAAGAACTCGTGGTGCAGCGTCGCGCGCGTCCCCGAGCCGGTGGCGTTGACGGCCTCGCGCTTTCGTGCCTGCGATGTCGGAAGGAGCTCGGGCGGCTCGGAGTCCCAGGGCGCGTCGCACAGCCAAGCGAGCAGTTGCTGGTAGGCGGCGAACATGTCCTCGACGAGCCCCTCGGGGAAGAGCCCGTCCACGACGTCCCAGTTGAGCAGCACTCCTCCGTCCGCGCTCTCGGTGACCTGGTGGTCGAGCCACACCTGCGGTGTCTGCGAGATGCCCCAGACGTGTCCGTCGAAGGGTGCGGGCGGGGTCTGCTCCCCCAGCCCGAGAGCGCTGGTGAAGACGACGGGCATGGTCGCCTCGGCCTCTCCGGCGCGGCGGGCCAGCTCTCGAAGGACCCAGACGCCCGAGACCTGCCGGTGGTCCAGGGAGGACCACAACTCGTCCTGCACCCGCCGCGCACGCCGAAGCCATGTCTCGCCCTGCTCCGGCACGGAGGGGACGAGCATGAGCGAGGTGAAGTCGCCCAGGACGTTGCCGATGTCCGGGTGGACCTCGCGCCTGTCGAACAGGGTCAGGTTGAGCGTGAGGTCGGGTCGGGCGCTCCATCTGCCCAACACCTCGGCGAACGCGGCAAGAAGCGTTCCGGACGGCGTGAGCCCGGCACGGCGCGCCCGTTCCGTGATCCGCTGCCACCGCTCCCCGGTCAGCCGGCTCTCGTGTCGGACGAAGCGGGGCCGCTCGATGAGGGCCGGGTCCTGGGCGAGCGGCAGCGCAGGCGACGGAGGGAGCTGCGCGAGCTTCGCGTTCCAGTAGGCGCGGGCTGCCTCGATCGACTCCGGTTCTGGCTGTGCCTGGAGCACGTAGTCCCGGAAGGAGACGCCGAGCGGCGGCAGTTCGGCCTCCGGGTCGGCGTAGAGCGTGGCCAACTCGGTGTAGAAGACGAGGATGCTCAGGGCGTCGAGGGCGATGTTGTCGATGCCGATACCCAGCCGTGTGACGCGGCCCGTGCGCACGCCCTGGACAGCGAAGAGCGGCCAGGTTCCCGGGTCGAACACACGGTGTGAGGCGGTGGCGCGGAGCTCCGCGAAAGCCTCCTCCGGATCTCCTGCCGCGTCGGTCAGGGAGAGCGTGACCGGAGGCGCCTGCGGCAGGATGCGCTGCCGTCCGTCCTCGTCGACGACGGCACGCAGCATTTCGTGACGCTCCACCAGCCGCCCCAGCGCGTCTTCGAGTCGTTCGGGGTCGAGATCGACGATGTCGTACTCGCGGTAGAAGTGGCATCCGGTGCCGCCGAGGGTGAAGTCCTCGCCTCGACCGAGCCAGTAGGCGCGCTGCACGTCGGTCAGCGGGAAAGGCTCGCCGCGTTCGGCGGGAGCGGGTGCGAGGCCGGCGGGTGCGTGGTGGGCCGAGGCGAAGTCGATGTGGGCGGCGAAGTCGGCGAGCACGGGGCGGCGCAGCAGTTCGGAGAGTCTGACGTGCCCGCCACCGCGCTCGCGGAGGGCGGCGATGACCCGAGTGGCCACGAGGGAGTCCCCGCCGAGTGCGAAGAAGTCGTCCTTGCGTCCGGGCCGCCGGACGCCGAGGGTCTCCGCCCAGACGTCCGCGACGACGTGCTCCCGCTCATCCGCGGGGCCGTCGTCGGCCGGTGGCTCGTCCGTACCGCAGTCGGCGAGCCGCTTGCCGAGGGCTGCGCGATCGATCTTGCCGTTGGCTGTGAGGGGCAGTTCGTCCAGCACGAGCACGCGTTCCGGGACCATGACGGAAGGGAGCGCGGCGCCGACATGCGCCCGTATCTGCGCAGCGTCGCCGCGGCCGAGGACGGCGGCGCCCAGGCGCCGCTCCCCGAACAGGACGGCGACCGCCTGCGCGACGCCGGGAACATCGCGCAACGCAGCCTCGATCTCGCCGAGTTCGATCCGGTGACCGCGTACCTTGACCTGGTGATCGGCGCGGCCGAGAAACTCCAGGACGCCGTCGGGCCGATAGCGAGCGCGGTCGCCCGTCCGGTACCAGCGCACTCCGCCGTCCTGGAGGAAGCGTTCGGCAGTACGCGCTCCGTCCCTCCGGTATCCGAGAGCGACCGAAGCGCCGCCGATCCAGAGTTCGCCCGGTGTCCAGTCGGGGCAGTCCCGGCCGAGCGGGTCCACCACCCGGCAGCGCACGCCCCGCAGCGGCGTCCCGTACGGCACGGACAGCCAGTCGTCCGGAACCCTCCGGATCTCCTGCACGGTGGAGTGGATCGCGGTCTCGGTGGTGCCACCGAGCGCTACGCACCGGCTGTCGGGCGCCGCCTCGCGCAGCCGGTCCGGAAGGTCGAGAGGCACCCAGTCCCCGCCGAGCAAGGCGAGCCGCAGCGTACGCAACTCGCCCTCGCCGGCACCCGTAACCAACATGTCGAGCAGCGCCGGGACGCAGTTGACGACGGTGGCGCCGTGGCGCTGCGTCAGCAGGGACCACACCACCGCGTCCCGTCGGTCGGTCTCCTCCACGCAGACGAGGGAGCCGCCGACGGCGAGGGGCGCGAAGACGTCGAAGACGGACAGGTCGAAGTCGAGTGCCGAAAGCGCCAACGCGCGGTCGTCGGCGCACAGCGCGAACCGGTCGACGAGGTCCTCGATGGTGTTCATCGCAGCCGCGTGCGGTACTTCGACGCCCTTGGGCTCGCCGGTCGACCCGGAGGTGTAGATCACGTACGCGAGGTCGGCCGGGTCTCCCGGCACCGGCGCGGGCAGCGGCGTCACCCCGTCGGGTACCGAGGTGTCGTCCAGTACCAGTCGCACGTCCGCCGCGTCGGTGATCCGAGCACGGCGTGCCGCGGGCTGGTCGATGCCGAGCGGCAGATAGGCGGCGCCCGCGGCGAGGACGCCGAGAACCCCCACGATCTGTTCAGGACCTTTCGGGAGGGAGACCGCCACGAGATCACCTGGCACCACTCCGCGCTCCCGCAGACCGCCCGCGAGGGCGAGGGCCCGCTCCCTCAACTCGCCGTAGCTGAGCCGCCCTTCCCTCCCCCACAACAGGGCCGGAGCCTCCGGAGCAGCAGCGGCCCGTTCGAAGAAGCCGTCGTGGAGCCGACGTGTCGTCGAGCCAGGGCCCGTGTCGTTGACCGCGTCCCGTACCTGCCGCTGCCGCTCGGAAAGCAGAGCGGGGACGCTGCTGTCCCACGCCGCGGCCTTCGTCAACAGGCGGTCGAGCAGGGCGCGGTACACGTCGAACATCGCGTCCAGGACTCCCGGGACGAACGCGTCCTCACGCGCGTCCCAGTTGACCAGCAGACCGCCGTCCATCTCCGTGACCTGGGCGTCGAGCCAGACCTGCGGCCCCTGCGAGATGATCCAGGAGGGCTCGCCGAAGCTGTCGCGCACGGTCTCGGGGAACAGCTCGCCCAGGCCCAGGGCGCTGGTGTAGACGACGGGCGCCAGCAGCCGCTCGCCCCGCAGCCGGGTGGCCTCCCGCAGGACCTCCACACCGGAGCAGCCGCTGTGCGCCGCGTCCTGGTGGAAACGGTCCTGAAGCCGCACCGCGCGTTCGGCGAAGGAGCCCGGTCGGGCACCCTCCCAGGCGAGCAGCACCGATGAAGTGAAGTCGCCCACCATGGAGTTGACGTCGTCGTGCAGCGGCTCACGATCGAAGAGCGGGAGGTTCAGCAGAAAGTCGGGGTCCGCGCTGAACGCCTGGACGGTCTCGGCGAAGACGGTGGCCAGTGCCATGGCGGAGGTCACGCCGTGCTGTCGCGCCGCCTCCTCGAACTGCCGCATGCGCGAGGCGTCCAGGAACAGGTGCCGGCGCACCACTCGCGCTCGACGCGGATCGGGTTCGGTGCCGAGGACGGGCAGTTGCGGGGCGTTGGGCAGCTCCGGCAGCCGTTGCCGCCAGTACTCCAAGTCCGCCTCCAACCCGGTCGCACGCTCCGGGGACGCCCGCAAGGCGCGCCGCTGGGCGAGGTATTGGGGGAAGCTGCAACCGAGCGGCTCGCGGGGGGCTTCGGGGTGCGCGTAGGCGTGGGCCAGGTCAGCCAGGAGTACGCGAAGACTGAGCGCGTCCGCGGCGATCATGTCGAGGTTGATGTGCAGGCGAGTGCCTGCCGGGCGGATCGACTCGGGCAGCAGGCTGAGCCGCACATCGAGCACTCCGGCGTTCCCGCCGTCCCTGCCGTGTGACAGGTCGTCACGCATCTGCCCCAGCAGTTCCTCGGCTTCCCCGCGCGGCAGATCGCGCAGATCCTGCACGGGCAGTCCTGACCACGCCGCCTCGGGGTGAATGCGCTGGCGTCCGTCGTCCAGGATCTCGACGCGCAGCATCCCGTGCCGCCCGAGAACCGCGCGCACCGCGGACTCGAGGCGTTCCGGGTCCACGTCCGTGCCGTCGAACTCGTGGTAGAAGTGCGCCGGTACGCCGCCGAGCAGCTCCTCTTCCTGACGCCCTGCCCAGTACGCGTGCTGCATGAGGGCCAGTTCGAAAGGCTCGTACTCGTCGACCGAAGCGGCGGGTTGGGCCACCGGGTCCGGCTTCGCGCGCCTCGCCGCCAACTGCTTCCAGGCGCCCAGGTTCGGGGCGCTGACCAGGTCGGCGAAGGTGATGTCCAGACCTTCGCGTCGACATCGTCCAGCCAGGCGCATCATGGCGAGCGAATCCAGTCCGAGCTGGATGAGGTCCGCCTCGTCGGTCAGGTCCCCCACCGCGCAGCCGAGTGTCCGGCTGACCGCCTTCGCGAAGTCCATCGGCTGCTCAGCACTGTCCTGGGTCATCCGCGTCCGCCTTCTCTCCACGTCGTTCAGAACAACCGCTCGCCACAGTATTGGATATGATTTTCATTTACAATAGAGGGGTGGGTCGTCTAGCGTCCTGAGCAACAGCCCACCCATGCCGCCCACCCCGCACTCGGCGGAAGACCCCGAAGGACAGCCCCATGGCCCACGCGCCGGACGCGCATCCCCCCGCGACAGCCCGCTGGCTGCGCCGTCCCCGCCCCTCCCCGAACCCGGCGCTGCGGCTGATCTGCCTTCCCCACGCCGGAGGTTCACCTGCGCTCTATCGCGAGTGGGCGGCGCTGCTGCCGCCGCGTATCGAGCCGGTGCTGGTGTGCCCGCCCGGACGTGCGGACCGCCTGGAGGACGCGCAGCCACGCGACTTGGACGCCCTCGTGGAGGACCTCGCCCCGGCCCTCGCTCCACTCCTCGACCGGCCCTGGGCCCTCTTCGGCCACAGCATGGGGGCGACCGTCGCGTACGAACTCGCGCTCCGCCTCCTCAAGGAAGGCCACCGGGACCCGGCCCACCTCTTCGTCTCGGCTCGGGAAGCTCCCCAGTTCCACCATCGGGGCACCGTCCACCTCCTGGACGACGACGCCCTCGCGGCCGAACTCGTACGGCTGGGCGGGACACCGCCGGAGCTGTTGGCGTCTCCGGAGGTCCGCACGGTGCTCCTGCCTGCCGTCCGCGGCGACTACCGGGTGATCGAGACGTGGGAGCCGTCGCCCCGTGGCGCGCTTCCCTGCCCGATCACGGCACTTGTCGGCACGGAGGACGGCGAGTTGACGCGGGAGGAAGCGCAGGGCTGGGAGAGCCGGACGACCGACACGTTCCGGCTGCGCGCCTTCCGCGGAGGCCACTTCTACCTCGCCGACCGGCCCGCACCCGTCGTCGCCACCGTGCACGGGCTTCTGACCGGGAACTGACCGTGCGCCATCGACCGCGCCCCGTCCGAACCCCCGCGTCACCTCCCGAAGGGAGACCGATGCCACGCGTTCTGCACACCGCACGCAGGACGGCACACACCTTGGTGGTCACGCTGTCGCAGCCCCTGGCGAGCCCGCCGACGCCCGGCCGCCGTCCCCCCTCGACGTCGCAGAAGGGAAAGAGACTTTCATGAGCCTGCCGGCCGAACGCCTGCTCCTCGACAACGACTTCATGCACGACCCGCACACGGCCGCCGCCGCACTGCGGGAGAAGGGCCCGGTCCTTCCCGTGGTCCTGCCGACGGGCCTTCCCGTCTGGCTGGTCACCGGCCACGAACAGGCGCGGACGCTGCTCATGGACGCGCGGCTGAGCAGCCACGGCGTCTATGACCGGCTGGAACGCCTCAGGGAGCTGTCGGATGGCAAACCCAGCACGTTCTCCAGCGATCTGGCCCGTCACCTGCTCAACGTGGACCCACCGGACCACACTCGGCTGCGCAAGCTGGTGAACAAGGCGTTCACCCCGCGGACCATCGCCGGGCTGCGTCCCCGGATCGTCCAGATCGCGGACGAACTGATCGCCGAGTTCCGCACCGAGGGACCGGTGGAACTGCTGGAGGCGTACGCCTACCCACTCCCCATCAGGGTGATATGCGAGCTGCTCGGGATTCCGGCCGACGACCGGGAGTCCTTCTCCACCTGGTCGAGCGTGCTGGTCTCCGCCGCCTCGCCGGAGGAGATCGGGCGAGCCTCCGCGTCGATGGCCCAGTACCTCACCGAGCTGCTGGAGCGGAAGAAGAACGCTCCCACCGACGGCCTGCTCTCCGCGCTGCTGGAGATCAGCGAGGACGGTGACCGGCTCACTGTCAGCGAACTGGTCGCCATGACCTTCGTCCTCCTCATCGGCGGCTACGAGACCACGGTGAGCCTCATCGGCAGCGGCCTGTTGGCGCTGCTGCGCAACCCCGACCAACTCGCCGCGCTGCGGGCGGACCCGGGCCTCCTGCCGGACGCGGTGGAGGAGTGCCTCCGGTACGAGACCCCCAACAACCTCTCCTCACCGAGGTACACCACCGCGCCCGTCGACATCGACGGTGTCACCATCCCGGCAGGGGAGTTCGTGATGGTCTCTCTCCTCGGCGTCAACAGGGACGGCTCCCAGTTCGATGACCCCGACCGCTTCGACATCACCCGCTCTGCCGGCGGTCATCTCGGCTTCGGACACGGCATCCACTTCTGTGTGGGAGCGCCCCTGGGCCGCCTGGAGGGGGAGGTCGCACTCGGCCGTCTGCTGGCTTCCTACTCCCGGATCGAACTCGCCGTGCCCGCCGGGAAGTTGAAATGGCGCGCCAGCACCGCCATGCACGGTCTCGAGTCCCTGCCCGTCCTTCTGGACTGAGCGGCCCACTGCGCTCCGGCCGAACAACCCTTGCAACCGAGGAAGTGGACACATGTGCGGAATCGCCGGCTGGGTCGCGTTCAACGACGACCTGACCGCCCACCAGAAGACCGTCGACGCCATGACCGCCACCATGTCGGACCGGGGTCCCGACGCTTCCGGCACGTGGGTGCGCACCCACGTGGCCCTGGGACATCGGCGCCTTGCGGTGATCGATCCCCCGGGCGGCATCCAGCCCATGACGGCCACCACCCCCCGGGGCGAGGTCACCCTCGTCTACACCGGGGAGACCTACAACTTCGCGGAACTGCGCCACCGTCTGCGCGGACTCGGCCACCACTTCCGCACCGAAAGCGACACCGAAGTGGTTCTCAACGCCTACCTGGAGTGGGGCGAACAAGCCGTCGACCGGCTCAACGGCATGTACGCCTTCGCCCTCTGGGACGCGCGCAAGGACACACTCCTCCTCGTGCGCGACCGGATGGGCGTCAAGCCGCTGTACCTCTACCCGACGGCGGACGGTGTCCTCTTCGGCTCGGAACCGAAAGCGATACTCGCCAACCCCCGCGCACAGCGGGTGGTGGACCTCGACTGCCTGCACGAACTGATCGGCTTCACGAAGGCCCCCGGCTGGTCGCTGTGGAAGGGCATGAGCGAGGTGGAGCCCGGCACCGTCACGACGGTGGACCGGCAGGGCATCCGGCACCGCACGTACTGGTCCCTCCCGACGAGGGAACACACCGACGACCGGGAGAGCACTGTCGAGCGGGTACGGGAGCTGCTCGGCGACACGGCGCAGCGCCAGTCGGTCTCCGACGTGCCGCTGTGCGCGCTGCTCTCGGGCGGCCTCGACTCCAGCGCCGTCACCGCGCTGACCGCCCCGCACGTACGGGAACTCGGCGAGCAACTGCGCACCTTCTCGGTCGACTTCCTCGGCCAGGAGTCGTCCTTCGCCCCGGACGAGATGCGCGAGACCCCGGACACCCCGTTCATCCGGGACGTCGTCGCCCACGTCCGTACCGAGCACCGCGACGTGGTTCTCGACCCCTCCGAACTCGTCGATCCGGAGCTGCGCAGGGCCGTTGTACGGGCGAGGGACATACCGGTGGGCCTGGGGGACATCGACTCCTCCATGTACCTGCTCTTCCGTGCGATACGGGAGCACTCCACAGTGACGCTCTCCGGGGAGTTCGCCGATGAACTCTTCGGTGGCTACATCTGGTTCCACCACCCTGCGGCGCGGGACGCACCCACCTTCCCCTGGCTGGCCTTCCAGAACGCGCACACCACCGACCGCACTGCGCTGCTCCACCCCCGAGTGCGGGAAAGGCTGGACATCCCCTCGTACATCGCGGACCAGTACGCGGAGGCCGTCGCCGGGGTGGAGCATCTCGACGGCGAGTCCGAGACGGAACGCAAAATGCGGACCATCTCCCATCTGCACCTGACCCGGCTCGTCCGTGCGCTGTTGGACCGCAAGGACCGGCTGTCCATGGCCGTGGGCCTCGAGGTGCGCGTTCCGTTCGCCGACCACCGGCTCGTGGAGTACGTCTACAACGCTCCCTGGTCGATGAAGAGCTTCGACGGCAGGGAGAAGAGCCTGCTGCGGGAAGCGGTCCGGGACGCGCTGCCCGCGTCCGTCGTCGACCGGACGAAGAGCCCCTACCCGACCACCCAGGACCCCCGTTACGCCAAGGCCCTCCAGGAGCAGGCACGCGAGGTCCTCGCCGAGCGCGGGTCGCCGGTCTTCGAACTCGTCGACCGGGACTGGCTCACCGAGCGGGTCGCCACCGAGCCCGAGTCCCTGCCCAGCGACGGTCGGCTCGGACTGGAACGCGTCCTCGACCTCCACCACTGGTTCGACCTCTACCAGCCCGATGTGGACCTCTCCTGACCCGGCCGGCCAACTCGCGCTCGTCGGCTCGACAGGCACCGAACCTGCGGGCACGCCCAGAATCAGAAGGAGCACAGTGGAAAAGACACCCCTCTCCAGACTCTCCCGGCGCGCGGTGCTCTCCCGCGGAGCCGGCGGGGCCGCCGCGCTCGCCGTCGGCGGTCTCCTCACCGGCTGCGGCAACGACGGGACTCCCGCAGCCGAGGAGTCCTACTCCGGAAAGCCGCGCAAGGGCGGCAGACTGCGCGCCGCCTTCGCCGGAGGAAGCGCCGAATCGACGAGCGTGGTCCAGGCGACCGCGACCGTCGTGGACTACGTGCGGGCGCGCATAGTGTGGGACACCCTCGGAGAGCTGGAAGGCAACAAGCCGGTGTGGCGGCTGGCCGAGTCGGTGGAGCACAACGCCGACGCCACCCAGTGGACGATCAGGGTACGCAAGGGCGTCCGCTTCAGCGACGGCGCCCAACTCGATGCACACGACGTGCTCTTCAGCCTGCGCACCATCGCGAAACACCCCGGCGGCCAGGCCGCGCTGCTGGCCAACGCCGACCTCGCCAAGGCGCGCGTACGCCACGACCGCACGCTCGTCCTCCCGCTCAAGCAGCCGGACGGATCCTTCGATCTGGCCCTGGCGCAGTCCATGTTCATCTTCCCCGACGGCACCGAGAACCTGAACAAGGCCCCGGGAACCGGGCCGTTCGTGCTGAAGAAGTGGTCGCCGGGCAAGAGCAGCCTGCTCGAGGCCAACAAGGAGTACTGGGACGCCGACAGCGGTGGCCCGTACCTGGACGAGGTCGAGCTGTTCTCGGTCGGCGACGCCGCAGCCCGACTGAGCGGCCTCAAGTCGGGCCAGTTCGACTACGCGGGCGGCGTCTCCCTGGCGACGGCGCGAGCCGAGAAGGCCAACGAGAGGCTGCGCATCCTCCTGCCGCCGAAGGAGCTGTGGACGGAACTCGCCTTCGCCATGAACCTGGACGTGCCTCCGTTCACCTCCGCGGCGCTCGCCGAAGCCGTCAAGTACGCCATCGACAGGGAAGCCATGGTCAAGACCGTGACCCTGGGCTTCGGAGAGGCGGCCCACGACGCTCGCGGCATGCACCAGCCCTGGTACGCGGACGACCTGCCCGCACGCGAGCACGACCCGGACCGCGCAAAGGCTCTGCTGAAGAAGGCGGGACTCGGCGGGAAGGGCGTCACCCTGCGCACAGCCGCCGTCGCGTACGGCACGGTGGAGAGCGCCTCGGCGTTCGTCCAGCAGGCCGAAGCGGCGGATCTCCGCGTCGAGTTGGACAAGGTGCCGGCCGCCGACTACTACGGCGACACCGACAAGCTGCTGCACACGCCGATCCAGTCAGCGGCGTACTCCCCCATGCCACTCCCTCTCGAACTGTCCAACTACTACGGCAGCAACGCCAGTTACCCCTTCACCGGCAAGGCACCCCGGCGCCTGGAGAGCCTCCTCGACGACATGCGGCGAGCGGTCTCGGAGACCGACCGGAAGCGAGCCGTCTCCGACGTCCAGCACTACCTGCACGAGAAGGGCGGAGACGCCGTCTTCGCCAGGCTGCCCAGTGCGGCTGCCGCGACCCCCGAGGCCCAGGGCGTCAAGGCGCTCGGATGGGCCGAGTATCCGTCCCTGCGGGACGCCTTCCTCGCCCCGTGAGTAGGGTGCAGGACCGCCGTCCCCCGGCGGCGGACCCCCTTCCCGAAGCGCGCACCTCACGGACCCGGGGTCTCGCCGTCCTGGTCGTACGCCGGCTCTTCGCCTCGGTCGCCGTGCTCCTGCTCGTGTCCGTGCTCGTCTTCCTCGCCACGGACCTCGCGCCGGGGGACGCGGCCACGGCGCAGCTCTCCCGGCAGGGCGGAGCGACTCCCGAGCGGGTCGAGGCGCTCCGGCACGCGCTGGGGTTGGACGCTCCCTTCCCCCAGCGCTACCTCCGGTGGCTCACGCACGCCCTGCGAGGCGACCTCGGCATCTCCTACGCCCAGGGAGGCGAGGTCTCCCGGCTCGTCAGTGAACGTGCCCTCAACTCCCTGCTGTTGGGGACCGTCGCCATCGCCGTGCTCGTCCCGCTCGCTCTCACGCTCGGGCTGTGGTCCGGATTGCGCGCCGGCAGGCGTGCGGACCGGATCGTGTCCGCCTCCGTCCTCACGCTGGTGAGCGTCCCCGAGTTCGTCGCCGGGACAGTGCTCGTGCTGTGCTTCGCGACGTGGCTGGGCTGGCTGCCGGCCGTCTCCACGCTCTCCGCAGGAGAGCACCCGATGGGCCGGCCCAGTCTGCTGGTGTTGCCGGTGGCCACGCTCGTCTCCGCGTGCCTGGCACAGAACGTGCGCCTCATCCGGGCAGCCACTGTCGAGGCCGCGCACGGTGAGGCCGTGCAGGTCGCGCGGTTGAGCGGCGTACCGGAGTGGCGCGTGGTGCTGCGCTGGGTCGTGCCGGGCGCCGTCGTCCCCGCCGTCCCCGTGCTCGCTCGGCACGTCTCCTATCTCCTGGGCGGGACGCTCATCGCCGAGACGCTCTTCGGATACCCGGGGATCGCCGCGGCACTCGTGGAGGCCGCCGCCGCGAGGGACGCGCCCGTGGTCCTCGCCGTCGCCATGCTCACCACGTGCGTCACCGTGGCGCTCAACCTGGTCGCCGACGTCCTGTCCGCGATATTCCAGCCCGTCCGTGGAAGAGGAACATGACCAGCCCCCGTCTCGGCGTACAGGCCACGCCCCAGGACTCTCCGACGTCGCTCACACCGCCCCCGCGCGGAAAGGCGTCCGGAGCGCGACAGCGCAGGCGCGCCCGGGTGAGCGCCCTGGTCCTCGCTGCCGGCCTGCTGCTCGCCCTCGTCGGCCCCTGGCTTGCGCCTCACGATCCCGGTGCGACCGTCGACATTCCCTATGCCTCCCCGAGTGGGGAAACCCCGCTGGGTACCGACCACTTGGGGGCGGACGTGCTCAGCCGTGTCCTCAGCGGCGGTCGAGGGTTGATCCTCTCCGCGTGCGGTGTGCTGGTGGCCGCGTATCTGCTGGGCGCGGTGGCGGGGATGCTGGCCGCGCTGCGGCGGGGCTGGGTCGATTCCGTGCTGATGCGCACCGCGGATCTGCTCATGAGCATGCCCGCCTTCATCCTTCTCAGCGTGCTCGTCGTGGCCGTGGGTCGCGGTCCGGTCGGCGTCGCCGTCGCGACGGCCGTGATCCTCGTCCCCGACATCGCCAGGATGGTGCGCGCCGCGACCGCGCAGGCCCTCGAACACGACTATGTGGAAGCTGCGCAGGCACGCGGAGAGCGCACCCCGTCGATCCTCTCCCGGGAACTGCTGCCCAACCTGCTCCCGCTGCTCTGCGCCGACGCCGGCGTGCGCTTTGTCGCCGCCGTGTTCACCATCGCGACGGCCGCGTTCCTCGGCTACGGCACCCAACCGCCGGAAGCCGACTGGGCCCTGATGCTCCTGGAGAACCAGCCGGGACTGGCTCTCCAGCCGCTCGCCGTCCTGGCGCCCGCCGTCCTGCTGTTGGCCATCCTCGTGTCCGCGAACATGCTCGTCGACCGCCTCACGCCCGGCGTTCGCCAACCCACAGGACCGGCGGACGAACACCGGCACACCCCTGCACAGACCGCGGTCCCCGCCACCACTTCCCACCACGGCGAAGTGCTGGCGCAGGCCCGCGGTCTGTGCGTCGCCTCGGCCTCCGGCCACGTGCTGCACGAGGTCGACGTCGACGTGGCGCCGGGGCAGATACTCGCGCTGGTCGGCGAATCCGGCAGCGGCAAGACCACCCTCGCACTGGCCCTGCTCGGCGGGTTCCGACCCGGACTGACGCACACCCGCGGCGAGTTGACGCTGAGCGGCAGCAAGCTGCACACACTCGGCCCTCGCGCCCTGCGGTCCCTGCGCGCCCGCAACACCGCGTACGTACCGCAGGACCCCCGTACCGCGTTGTCGCCCACCATGCGGATCGGAACGCACCTGGCCGAACTCCTCAGAGCAGCCGAGGTCCCCGCTGCGGAGCGCACCACCCGGGCACGCGAGGCTCTGCGACTGGTCGACCTCCCTGACGACGACGCGTTCCTCAGGCGCTGGCCGCACCAGTTGTCCGGGGGACAGCGGCAACGTGTGGCCCTCGCAGGCGCCCTCGCCCCTCGGCCCGGTCTTCTGGTCATGGACGAACCGACCAGCGCCCTCGATCCGGTCACGGCTGCCGCTCTGCTGAGGGACCTCTCGACGCTGCGCGACCGCACCGGCGTGGGAATCCTGCTGGTCACACACGACTTGGCTGCCGCCGCCCGCGCAGCGGACCGCGTCCTGCTCATGGCACACGGCCGGATCGTCGAGGCCGGCACCGTCTCCGACGTGCTCGACCAGCCGGTGAGCGAGCCCGGCCGAAAGCTGGCCGAGACGGCCCTCGTCGCGCACTCCGCTTTCCGCGAGCTGTCGGGGGCAACGGAGGGCGACAGCGCCGTAGTTCGCACGACCGAGCGCGAGGCGCCCGAGACAGGTCCCCTCCTCCGAGTGCGCGGCCTGCGCGCGGGACACTCCCGGCAAGGCCCGGCCGTGCTACGGGAGCTGGACCTGGATGTCCCACGGGCCGGCTGCCTCACCGTCGTCGGTCCCTCGGGCAGCGGGAAGAGCACCCTGCTGCGCTGCCTCGCGGGCCTACACCCGGAATGGCACGGCGAGCTTCTTCTCTCCGGGAAGGCCGTTCCGCATGCGGTCGGGGACCGCACGCGGGAAACGCTCCGTACCCTCCAGTTCGTGCCGCAGGACCCCTTCGACTCGTTGAACCCCGCCCACACAGTCGACGAGATCCTCCGCCGGCCACTCCGCCTGTTCGCACCCGCGGGACGGCTTCCCGCACCGCACGCCCCGGAGGAGCTGCTGGCGAGGGTGGACCTCCCCTCTTCGACGGCCGGGCGGCCACCTTCCGCGCTCTCCGGCGGTCAGCGACAACGCGTCGCCCTGGCACGGGCGTTGGCCGCCCGGCCGGAGGTCCTGCTCTGCGACGAGATCACCTCCGCACTCGACGCAGCCACGGCGGCTTCCATGGTCAAGCTGCTGGCCTCCCTGCGGTCCGAGGACGGGATGACGCTGGTGGTCGTCACCCACGATCTGTCCGTCGCGGCCCGACTGGGAGGAGACATAGCGGTGCTGCGCAACGGCGAGGTGTGCGAGTTCGGCCCCGTGGCAAGGGTCCTCACCGCCCCCGCCCATCCGGCCACTCGCGGAATGCTCGACGCTTCCCTCGCAAGACAACTCGACAGAAGGGGAAGCCCGTTGCGCACTGCCGATCAAAAGGGTGGATGACTGCGCACGTGCGGCGCACCGGGGAGAACCCGCGCGACCGGCCCACCACGCCACCCCGCGCCGCACAGCCAGCAGGCGGGGCGACGCTCAGAGAGGCACGGGAGGAGACGACGGCACGAGCGCTTCGCGCAGTGTGCCGAGCGCCGTGCGTGCCTGCTCCTCACTCGCCGCCGACTGCCACTGGACGAGTTCCACGCTGAGGCGCCCGGCGTAGGTCTGGGCCATGTATATGGGAACGGGTACGGGCTGGGAGTCGTAGAACCGCAGGTCCCTGATGGCGACGCCGTCCGGGACCTGCAACGGGGGAAGGACCCCGAGGTTCGTCAGCAGAAAGCGCGGCGGAGAGACGGAGGCGAACGCAGCACCCACCACCTCCCCCAGCCGCAGCGCCAGCTTCTGCGGTGTCCGCGCCGCGAGTTGGGAGTCGAGCTGCCGCTTCACCCGCCGTGCGAGCTGCAACGGGTCGGTGTCGCGAGCGACGTCCAGCTCGCTCTTGGCGCCGCTGGTGAAGTTGGTGACGCCGAGGTCGGAGACGTGCGGCGTGACCCGACGCCGCAGATCCACCACCGACCAGCCCGACAGCAGCAGCGGCGCCCCCTCGTCAGCGTCCGCCCTGCGGCCGGCGCTCAGGAGCGCGGCGCAGAGAAGTGCGTGCACGGACACCTCGGCCCTCCGTGCGGTGGCGAGCAGGGAGTTGGTCTCCGCACGGTCCAGCAGGAGGCGCCGTACCCGCACCGCGCCGTCGTCGCCGACCCCGGCCGCCGGTCCCTTGGGAAACCCGTGGAAGGCGCCTCGGTACGCACGCACCGCGGCCTCTACCTCTTCGCGAGTGAACAGGTGCGAGAGGAACGGCTCGGCGCCCGGTCGGAGTCCGCCTCGGGGAGCGACGTGCTCCCCCTTTCCCGAGAGCACAGCCGTGTAGCGCTCCCACAGCAGGGCATAGAGCGCCGCTGCCGCCCGCCCGTCTGCGACCGCGTGATGGATGGCGAGCCCGACCCTGTAGCCACCCTCGCACGGAGTGACGACGAGACGGGCCAGAGCTGTCGCAGGGTCGAGGGCGGCGGCGAGCGCCTCGCGGTGCTCCGGGGTGGTCGTGGCCGTGCGCGCCTTCGACCGTGCTGGTGCCCGCGCCGACAGCACGTATCGCCCCTGTTGCTGGCTGATGGTCCCGGCCAACGCGGGGTCGAGGGCGAGCAGTTCCGCCCACGCTCTCTCCATGGCGTCGACGTCCACCGGGCCTTCCACCAGGGCATCGAAGACGATGCCCTGGTCGGAACGCATCAGCAGGGATTCGCTGGGTTCGAGGGGGCGCTGTTCGACCACGGGGGCCTCCGGGGTGAGAGAGCGGCTTGAGCCTGTCAGCCGCGGCGAGTGGTAGTGATCTTGCAGCCGCGGGCGGGGACGAGGATCACGTGGCGGGCACGCGGTTCCTCCGGCCGGTCACCGCACGGGGAGAGCCGATAGCGCGTCAGGATCTCCCGCAGCACGAGAGCGGACTCCATCAAGGCGAATCCGGCCCCCAGGCAGTAGCGTGGCCCGCCTCCGAACGGCAGCCAGCTACCACGTGGGACCCGACCGTCGAGGAAGCGCTCCGGCCTGAACGCGCCCGGATCTTCGTGGTGTTCGGCGTCGGTATGGACCTGGCCGATCATCGGCATGACCACGGCGCGGGCGGGGACACGGAAGCCGCCGATCTCCACCTCCTGCGTCACCTTGCGGGCGATCTCCGAGATGACGGGATGAAGCCGCAGTGCTTCCTTGACTATCGCCTCCAGGTACTTGCGATCGTCGGAGACAGCAGCGGCGGCGGCCTTCTCCTGGAGAGCGCTGTCCCACGCCAGGGCGTGCAGCGACCAGGCGAGGGCGGTAGCGGTCGTCTCGTGCCCGGCGAGCAGCAGACTGACGAGCTGGTCGCGCAGCTCGGCATCGGTCAGCGCGTCCGACTCCGCCGGCACGGACAGGAGTTGCGAGAGCACGTCATGCCGTTCCGCGGTGTCCTTCGCGGCGCGGCGTTCGGCGATCAGAGCCTGGATCAGCTCGTCGAGCCGACGCTGCTGGGCGAGCTTCCGCCGCCAGCGTCCTACCTTCTGGAGGGCGGGCATGTGCCAGCCCAGGAAGTCGAGCGGCTTCACCTTAACGAACTCACCCATCAGATGGCGCAGTTCGCCCAGGTGAGCTCCTTCCGCCACCCCGAAAACGACCTGCATGATGATCTCCAGGGTGAGACCGTTCATGCGGTCGTGCGCCCTGAAGGCCACGCCCGGCCGCCACTGCTCCGCCTCGCGGGCTGCGAGACGGCCCACCATGTCCTCGTAACCGCGCAGCGCCGCGGTACGGAAGGCCGGCATGAGCAGTCGACGTGCGCGCCTGTGCTCCGCCTCGTCGGCGAGCATGAGGGAACCGGACCCCAGGATCGGCTCCACGATGGCGTTGCCCTCGCCGCCGTGGAACACCGCGTCGCTGCCCTTCAGCAGTGCCTGGATGTGCTGCGCGTCGGCGAGTTGGACGACGGTTCCTTCCGGGAAGAGGCGCAGCAGGACGATGTCGCCGTATGTGCCGCGCAACTTCGGGGTCAGGCGGTAGGGCACGCGTCGGTACAGCGCGGTCTGCACCACTCTGGGCAGTCGGGGGCCGGGTGGAAGCGGCAGCCTCCTGATGCGGGCCGCTTCCCGGGCCGTGGGTTCCGACGTCATCACGCTCCCTTTCGCCTGCACGGTCGACCACACCTGTGGCGTCACCCGCCGGCCTCCCGGCTGACGTCAACTGCCGCGGCTCTCCGTTGACTCCACGCAGAGCGCTGCGTAACCTGCCACGCAAAATGAATATAATTTCCAATTCACGAATGGCACCCCCCGTCAGCAACAAGCCCGAACCGGGCCGGCAGCGCTTGTCGGCCTTCCGGAACTGCTGCCGGGCACGTGCGTTCACGGAGCCAGACGTGGCCTTGTGTGCTCCGTCGCAGCTCAGGACGGATGACGACAGATGACGCAAGAACCCGCTCCCGGCGGACAACCACCGCTGGTCGACACGGGAGCGCTCAAGAACCTGGTGCGGCCCGTCAGAGGCAAGTTGCTGCTCGGGGTGGCCCTGGCAGGGCTCTCCTCGGCCTGCGCGCTCGTGCCGTACGTGGCCGTCGCCGAGCTGGGGCGGACGTTGCTGGAGCACGGGACGAGTGAGTCGACCCTGGTGTGGTGGTGGGTGCTCGCGGGCATCGGCGGCGCGGTGCTGCGCAGCCTGCTCTACATCGGCGCCACCCAGCTCTGCCATTACGCCGACGCCGACTTCCGGTACCTCACCCGGTCCCGTATCGCCCGGCACCTGGGCAGGCTGCCGTTGGGCTGGTTCTCGGCCAACGGCTCGGGCGAGGTGAAGAAGGCCGTCGCGGA
The DNA here is from genome assembly GCF_000381025.1 of Streptomyces sulphureus DSM 40104. Lineage (GTDB taxonomy): Bacteria > Actinomycetota > Actinomycetes > Streptomycetales > Streptomycetaceae > Streptomyces > Streptomyces sulphureus. The sequence goes on along the minus strand of NZ_KB905822.1, from coordinate 230,979 downwards.
CGACGTGAAACAGGTGCACACCCTCGTCGCTCATGCCGCAGCCGACATGACCTCCGGCATCGTCATGCCGCTGGCCGCCGTGGTCTACATGCTGACCGTCGACTGGCGCGTCGGGCTCCTGGTCGTCGGCTACGTATGCGTCGTCCTCGCCGTACTGGCCCCCCGCATCCAGCAGGGCTACCAACGCAACATGGACGCATTCAACACCGCCCAGGCGGAGTTGACGAAGACGACCGTGGAACTCGCCGACGGCGTCGAGGTCATCAAGACCTACGGGACCGCCTCACGGAGCTTCGGAAGGTTCGCCGAGGCGACCGACCGTCTCTCGGACGTGTGCATGCGGTGGATGGCAGGCATCGGACGCCCCACCAACCTGATCAACACGCTCCTCTCGCCCGCGTCCATGGTGGTCTGGATCGCCGCCGTCGGCTGTACGTTCATCGCCTTCGACTGGACGGCGCCGGGAACGCTGCTGCCTTTCCTCGCCGTGGGCGTCGGGCTGCCGAGCACCGTACTGAACGTCGCCCAACTCGGCTACGCCATCCGGGACGCCCAGCTCGGGGCCACCCACATCGCCCGAGTCCTCAGCGAACGCCCGCTGCCCGAACCGGAGTCGGCAGCGGTACCGAAGAACAGCCGCGTCACCTTCGAGGGGGTGACCTTCGGCTACGGAGAGGGCACCCCCGCACTGCGCGACATCGACGTCGTCCTGGAGCCGGGCACGGTCACCGCGCTCGTGGGGCCGTCTGGCTCGGGCAAGACGACCTTCGCCCGTCTGGTGCCGCGCTTCTGGGACGTCGACGCCGGGAGCATCAGGATCGGCGGCTCGGACGTCCGCGACATTCCGACCCAGAAGCTGCTCAGCATGGTCGCGTTCGTCTTCCAGGACGTGATCCTGCTGCGCACATCGGTGCGGGACAACATCCGGCTCGGACGCCCGGAGGCTACCGACGAGGAAGTGGAGTCGGCGGCGCGGGCAGCCCAGATCCACGACGTCATCACCACGCTCCCCGACGGCTACGACACCGTCCTCGGCGAGGAGAACGGCGAGCTCTCCGGCGGAGAACGCCAGCGCGTCACCATCGCCCGCGCCATCCTCCAGGACGCCCCGGTCGTGATCCTCGACGAAGCCACGGCGCACGCCGACCCCCACAGCGAGGCCGACGTGCAGCGGGCCCTGGGGGCGCTGAGCCGGAACCGGACGCTGCTGGTGATCGCGCACCGGTTGCACACCATCGCAGGTGTCGACCAGATCGTGGTGCTCGACGAGGGCAAGGTCGCCGAACGCGGCACACACGGCGACTTGTTGGAGAGCGGCGGCCTGTACTCGCGGCTGTGGAAGGCTCAACAGACGGTTCAGGAGACCGGAAAATGATCATTCGGCAGGCCGAGCGGCTGCTCGGCGCACCCACCGGCATGCGCGGCCAGATCCTCGGCTACGTGACCGCCGGGGTGTGCCAGGGCGTCACGTTCGCCACCCTCGTCCCCGTCCTGCGCGCCGTGCTCACCGGCGATGTGCGGGGCGCGCTTCCGTGGCTGATCGTCGCGGCCGTTGGCGCTCTCGCCTCCGGCGTCGCCATGTGGATCACCTCCAACAAGGGCTACGCCATCGGAGTCGAACGCAGCAGCATGACCCTGGCGCGGAAACTCGCCTCTCACGTCGTCCACCTGCCTCTCGGCTGGTTCACCAAGGCGAGGACGGGCGAACTGCTGACCGTCATGGGCGCGGCACAGAGCTTCGGCAACTTCCCCGGCATGGTCCTTCAGCAGATCACCGTCACCGTGACCGCCCCCGCTACGGTCGTGGTCGTCACCGCGTTCGTCGACTGGCGACTGACGGTGGCCTTCCTGGCGCTGACTCCGCTGGGGTATGTGTTCTACCGCCGGGTACAGCGGACTTCCGCCGGCTCGCAAGCGGAGGAGGGCGCCTCGCTCTCCGACGTGTCCAGCCGAGTGTTGGAATTCGCGCACGCCCAGGCGGTGCTGCGCGCCGCGGGGCGTACCGAGTCGGGTTGGGAGTCGCTGGACTCCGCGCTCCGCGCGGACCGTTCGGCCACCGTGCGCAGCCTCAACAAAGGCAACGCCCCGATGGCCTGGTACATGGTGGTCGTCGAAGCCGGCTTCGCCTTGGTCAGCGTGGTCGCGGCTTGGCTGGTACTCGACGGGCAGACGCGGATCGCGGACATCGTCGCTCTCCTGATCCTCGCCGTCCGCTTCACCGAGCCCGTCTCCCTGCTCGCCCCCTACGGCACCGGCGTACAACTGGCCGCCACAGCGCTCGACGGCGTGGACCGCATCCTGACCACCCCGCCCCTGCCCGAGCCCGCAACTCCCCGACCACCGCGGGACGCCCGGGTGGAGTTCCGCGACGTCGCATTCGACTACGGCGACAAACCGGTCCTCAGCGGACTCACACTGGATTGCCCCCCTGGCACCATGACCGCGCTCGTCGGCCCGTCCGGAGCCGGCAAGACGACCGTCACCCGGCTCGCGGCCCGGTTCTGGGACGTCGACGCAGGTGCGGTGCGCATCGGCGGTGTGGACGTACGCGAGATGGACAACGAGACCCTGATGCGCCAGATCGCGATCGTCTCGCAGGACGTCTACCTCTTCGACACCACGGTGGAGGAGAACGTACGCATCGGCCGCCCCGACGCCACCGACGCCCAACTCCGCGCGGCGGCAGAGTCCGCGCGCCTCACCGAGGTCGTCGCACGCCTGCCTCTCGGCTGGGCAACCCCGGTCGGAGAGGGCGGTTCCAACCTGTCCGGCGGGGAACGGCAGCGCGTCTCCATCGCGCGCGCCCTCCTCAAGGATGCCCCGGTAGTCCTCCTCGACGAGGCGACCGCCGCGCTGGACGGGGAGAACGAAGCCGCGGTGAGTGCTGCGCTTCGGGAGATGTCCGTGGACAGGACCGTCCTGGTCGTGGCGCACCGCCTGTCCACCATCGCCTCCGCCGACCAGATCGCGGTCCTCTCCGACGGTCGCATCCAGGAACTCGGCACACATCCGGAACTCCTCGCGAGCGAAGGCGCGTACAGCGCCTTCTGGGCAGCACGCAGCCAGGCTTCGAACTGGCAGATCGCGCCCTCCCCCTGAGCACGGGGGGCTCCCCTTACCAGCCGGCGTCAACTGTCCCGTGGGAACGCAGAGTTCCCACGGGACACGCGCGTCGGCCGGCAGAAGCGTCCTCTCCTCGCCTCTCTGTCACCGTCCGGCTCGCTCAGTCGCCGGCGGACGCCACGACGGACTCGCCGTGCGCGGGGCCGCCCGCCGGACCGTCATCCCGTGCGAGCGGTCCGGTGCGGCGCACACCCAAGTAGAGGAACGCGCTCGCCAGCACCAGCCCCGCGTCCACGTAGACCGCGGTCGACCAACTCCCCGTGGTATCCCGCAGAGCGCCCGAGACCACGGGGCTGGCGACGGCGCCGATCTCCGCGATCAGGTTCCACATCCCGAAGGCGGCGCCGCGGGACTCGTCGCTTACGAGGTCGGCCGTGAGCGCCTGGGACATCGGCTGCACCGCGTTGAGGAAGAGCCCCGTTGCGAAGAGCAGCAACCCCATCACCCACAACGAGGGCTGCTGGACGTGCTGGAGGTAGACGCCGAAGAGCAGGACCAGCGTGCCCTGCGCGACGGTGGCGGCGATGAGCAGGTTGCGCCGACCCCAACCACGTTGCAGGGCGCGGTCGGAGAGCCAGCCGCCGACGGGGAAGCCGATGATGCCGGCACCCGCGTTGAAGGCCGCGGTGAGGCCCGCCTCGACGAGCGAGGAGTCCGCCGCCGACGAGACGATCGCCACCGACCAGTACCCGAAGAGCCAGATGCTCCACAGGATGGCGATACCGGCGACGTAGATAAGCAGCGTCTCCCTGTCGATGACACCGCTACCGCCCCGCCGGGTCCGCGACTGCCCGAAGGCGCCGCGGCGGCGCATCACGAAGACAATCGCCAGCGCCAGCACCACCTGTGCCAACGCCGAAGCCCACTCCGGGAGTCCGAGGCTGTCGCTGGCCCAGAACAGGGCCATGATCAGCGCGCAGAAGACCGCCGAGACACCGAGCAGCCGCAGCGCCGGCACCCCGGGACGCAGCCTGCCGACGAGGCGTCGCAGGAACCACCACATCACGGCGGAGACAAGGAGCGTGAGCACGCCGAAGATCAGGAACGGCATCCTCCATCCCTGTTCCTTGCCGAGGACCGAGGCGCCGAAATCGAGCAGGGGCGGCGCTGCGATATTGGCGACGGTGAGCCCGAACGCGAGCCCGGTGATGGCGACCCCGAGCCCCAGACTGCGCTCGGGCGCGGGGGTGTGGGCGACGATCAGGGCGCGGTCGTTGGAGTAGAACGCGCCCTCGCCGAGCCCTGTCAGCACGCGCATCGCGACGAAGACGAACAAGCCCGTGATGGCACCGCTGATGACCGTGGCGACGCCGGCCCAGACGAACGAGACGACGAGCATCGTGGCGTGTCCGTACCGGTCGCCGAGGCTGCCGCTGGGCAGTTGCGTGAGCATGTAGCCGGCGAAGAAGAGGCTGCCGATGAGGCCGCCGAGCGCGTGCGGGTTCTGCGCCGCGTGCATGAACGAAACGTCGTTGTCGATCATCCATGTGACGACAGGGCCGGTGATGGCGCGATCGGCGTAGGCGAAGAGCCAGCCGCCGAAGAGCATGATCCACAGCATCCGGTAGGAACGCACGCCTGCTGTGGGCGGACGGTCCCGGTCCGCGTGGTGGGTTTGCGACATGTCGGTCTCGCTTCCGCAGAGGGGGCGGTTGCGTGCAGGGAGTCGGTGAGCCCGTCAGCGATCGGCGGCACCGCCGGCCGCCATGAGTCGACGGGGGCTCGTGGCGGCACCATCAATGCATACTTAATACGGAGGCTGTCAACGGTCATGCCGAACTCAGTCGACCCGACACCTCTGACCCGGCTCGCGTCACCGTGCAATCACCCCTGCACACGGGCTGTTTGAGGGCGCGAGGCCGGTCACTCGTCGACTTGGACACCGGGAACCCAAGGCAACTGCGCCTACCGGTTGACGGCAGATTTAATTAAGTTTCTCATGGGAGCTCGGACCGCACCGTCCGTACCAACTCGGTGTTCCGCAAGTGGTGTTCACCGACGGTGCCCTGACATTCCGCCCCGTCACCCCCTCCCCGAGAGGTGCCTCCCGTGACCGACCCCCACCTGCTCGACCGCTACAGGAGCGCCGGTTTCGGCAGCAGCGCCCACCGCGGCGTGCGTCCCGCCGTCGTCGTGGTCGATCTCCAACTCGGCTTCACCGACCCCGGCCTGCCCACCGGCGCGGACCTCCGTCCGCAGCTCGACGCCACCGCGCGACTGCTCGGCGCCGCCCGTGCCGCCGGCGCACCCGTGCTGTACACCGCCATCGCCTTCCCGCCCGGCGTTCCGCACGCCTGGCTCGACAAGTCGCCGGGACTCGCCGCGTTGCGCAGCGGAACGCCCGCGGTGCAGATCGATCAAGCGGTCGCGCCCGGGCCGAACGAACCCGTGCTCACCAAGGCATCGGCGAGTGGCTTCTTCGGCACCGGGCTCGCCTCGGCGCTCGGCTCCCTGCGTGTCGACACCGTCCTGGTGTGTGGCGCCACGACGAGCGGCTGCGTACGGGCCACCGCCGTGGACTCGGTACAGCACGGCTTCGCCACGCTCGTCGTGGCCGACTGCGTGGGCGACCGGGCCCAACCACCGCACGACGCCGCCCTCTTCGATCTCCAGCAGAAGTACGCGGATGTCGTCGGGCTCGACGACGCCGCCGAGTACCTGAGCCGCGCCCGGAACGCCGCACCGTCCGAGGGGTCCACCGCACACAAGGGGGCAGCATGACGGCGCACCGCGTGGGACTCGTCGTCCCCAGCTCCAACACCACGATGGAGACCGAGGTCCCCAAGCTCCTGCGCGAACACACCGCCCTGCACGGCGAGGAGTTCACCTTCCACTCCAGCCGCGCGGAGCTCCACACCGTCGAGGCCGCCGCGCTGCACGCCATGGTCGAGGAGGGGGACCGCTGCGCCAGGGAGCTCTCCGACGCCCAAGTGCGTGTCCTCGGCTACGCGTGCCTGGTGGCGCTGATGGCGGAGGGGCCGAAGGCGCACGAGCGGATCGAGCCGTGGCTCGCGGACGTGACGGCAGGCAACGGCTGCGAGGCACCCGTGGTGAGCAGTGCGGGAGCACTCGTCCGCACGCTCGATGCACTCGGGCTGCGCAAGGTCGCGGTCGTCGCCCCGTATGCACCGGAGTTGACGAGGACCGTGCTCGCCTATCTGGAGCAGTACGGGGTGGAGGTCGTCGACTCGGTGAGTCTGGCGGTGACCGACAACAGTGCCGTCGGCCGCCTCGACCCCGGGGATCTCTCCGCGCACGTCGCCGGCTTGGACCTCACCGGGGCCGAGGGCATCGTTCTCTCCGCCTGCGTCCAAATGCCCTCGCTCGACGCCGTTCCCGAGGTGGAGCAACGCTTCGGACTCCCCGTGGTGACCGCCGCGACCGCCACGACCCGCGAGCTCCTGGAGGCGCTCGGCCTGCCGCTCGGTCTCTCGACCGGCGGCGCCGCTTTGACGGGCGGTGACCGCCGATGAACGCCCCCTACGGTCCCCGCGGTACTGAACTCCGAGTCGACGCACGTGGATTGAGCCACAGGGTGCTCCGCTACGGTGAGCCGGGCAGCCCGGACCTGCTGCTGCTGCCCGGCATCACCAGCACCGCGCTGGCACTCGACTTCGTGGCGCACGCGTTGTCAGGGGAGTACCGGGTGTACGTGCCCGACATCCGCGGTCGAGGCGGCACCGTGGCGCCCGACGGCGGTTACACGCTGCGCGAGTACGCCGCGGACGCCGTCGCGCTGGCCGAGGCACTGGACTGCGAACGTCCCGTTCTCCTGGGCCACTCGATGGGGGCGCGCATCGCGGCCGCGACCGCTCGGCTGCTTCCGCACGGCCCGCTGGTCCTCGTCGATCCGCCGCTCTCCGGCCCGCACCGCCCCTATCCGACCTCGGCCTCCTCCTTCGCCGAGCAACTCACCGAGGCGCGCAGGGGAACCGACGCGGAGGGCGTGGCGCGGTGGTACCCGCACTGGCCGCAGCGCGAACTGGCCATCCGGGCACAGGAGTTGCCGACCTGCGACCCGACGGCCGTGGCAGAGACGCACGGCGACTTCGAGCGCGAGCGGTTCGAGCCGTACTGGGCCCGGCTCCCCGCGCCGGTCACGTTGATCCGAGGCGCCGAGAGCCCGGTCGTCACCGACGCCGACGTCCCCGCTCTGCGTCGGCTGAATCCGCAGGCGCAGATCCTCGAGGTGCCCTCGGCCGGCCACATGGTGCCCTGGGACAACCTCGACGGCTTCCTCGACGCCGTACGCACAGCCCTTGACGGGAAGCGCGCGGCTCTCGGCCCCCCGCCCGCACCGGAGAGCCCGGACGACGGCGCCGAGCCGACCCCGTCCCGGCCCGCCGACGCGCAGCAGACGGCGACGCGCCCCGCACCGCACCCGCCCGGCGGACCCGCCGGGCGATCCGTTCCAGGGAGGCAATCGTGACCGACCAGGCATTCCTCGCAGACCTGTGCACCGACTACCTGAAGCTCTGCGCCGTGGAGGACGGCCAGACCGTCGCCGTCCTGTCCCAGGGGCACGAACGCCTCGCCTACGCTGACGCGTTCCTGGCCGCCGCGCGTCGACTCGGCGCCCGCGCGTACCACGTCCGGCTCCCCGAGCCGCCGCCGAGCGGCGGCTGGGAGGTGGGCGGCGGACTCGCCGGGCAACGCGAGGTGGTGGAGACGGCCAAGCAGGCGGACATCCTCATCGACCTGGTCTTCCTGCTCTTCAGCCCGGAGCAGATGGAGATCCAGGCGGCCGGCACCAGGATCGCCCTCGCGGTCGAACCGGTGGAACTCCTGGCACGGCTCTTTCCGACCGTCGAGCTGCGCGAGCGGGTCGAGGCGGCCCAGCACCGCCTCGCCGGCGCGGAGTCGCTCCGCATCACCAGTGAGGCGGGCACCGACATCACCTACAGGCTCGGCGTCTACCCCACGGTCTCGGAGTACGGCTACACCGACGAGCCGGGGCGCTGGGACCACTGGCCGTCCGCCTTCGTTTTCACCGGCGGCGCCGACGACGGCGTCGACGGACGCATCGTGATGTCCCCTGGCGACGTCCTGCTGCCGTTCAACACCTACACCACCACCCCGGTCGAACTCACCGTGGAAAAGGGGTTCATCACCGACATCCGCGGCGGCCTCGACGCGGACCTGCTCTCCTCCTACATCCGCTCTTTCGACGACCCGCGCGGTTACGGCATGTCGCACGTCGGCTGGGGCCTCGACCCGCGCGCGCACTGGCACGGTCTGACGCAGTTCCCCGGCGGCATGGGCATGGAGCTGCGTTCCTTCGAGGGCAACGTGATGTTTTCCATCGGCCCCAACAACGAACTCGGCGGCGCCAACGACACTCCCTGCCACTTCGACATCCCGATGCGGGGCTGCGACCTCCTCCTCGACGACGAGCCGGTGGTCCGCGGCGGTCGCGTCGTGGAACCGCACCGCGCCGACTGACACCTGCCGCGCAGGCCGCGGCGGTCTGCTGCGGCCTGCGACTGCGGGTGCGCGCTGCCCCCGCCCTCACCCATCTCGCCACCGAACGTAAGGAGGGCCGAATGGCCCGGGAAATCGAGTCCCGCCTCGCGATCATCGGCGCCGGCCCCGCCGGGCTGACTCTCGCCAATCTGCTGCAACAGCGCGGAGTCCCCACCGTGGTCCTCGACAAGTTCAGCCGCGCGCAGATCCTCGGCCGTGCCCGGGCCGGCCTGCTGGAGCACCGCACCGTCGAACTCCTGGAGCGGCACGGACTCGCCGAGAGGCTGCACGCGGAAGGCGCGGTGCACCACGGCTGCGAGTTCCGCAGTGACGGCGAAAGCTTCTTCACCGACTACTCGGCTCTCTACGACGACACTCCCCACTACGTCTACCCCCAACAGGAAGTGGTGGCCGACCTGTTGGACGCCTACGAGGCGGGCGGCGGAACCGTCCACTACGAGACCCGCGCCCACCGCGTCACGTCCCTGGAGCACCGCCCGCGCGTGGAGTGCGAAAACGGCCTGGTGGTCACTGCCGACGCGGTGGCGGGTGCGGACGGTCAACACGGTGCCGCCCGCGCCTCGATCCCCGGAGAGGCGTTCACCGAGTACACCATGCAGCACGAGTTCCGCTGGCTCACCCTGCTCGCGCGCACCCGGCCGTCGGCGGAGTGGACCGTCTACGCACAGCATCCGCGGGGCTTCGCAGGGCACCTCCTCCGCTCGGACGACGTCACGCGCTTCCACCTCCAAGTCCCCTTCGAGGACAGCGTGGAGGACTGGCCCGACGAGCGGATCTGGCACGAGCTGCGGCACCGGCTGGCCAAACCGGGATGGACGCTGCACGAAGGTCCGGTCTTCAGCAAGAACATGCTGGAGATGAAGAGCAGCGTGCTGGAGCCGATGCAGTACGGGCGGCTCTTCCTGCTCGGCGACGCGGCGCACATCATCACCCCGTCCGGCGGCAAGGGTATGAATCTGGCCATCGCCGACGCGGCCGAACTCGACGGCGTACTCGCCGGGTTCCTGGACGGCGGGGAGGAGCAGGCGCTCGCCCGGTACTCCGCGAGGCGGCTGCCCGACATCTGGAAGGCGCAGGAGTTCAGCCACGCCCTGATACACATGATGCACACCTACCCCGCCGACGGACCCGACGCGGCGTTCCGCCAGCGCCTCCAGCAGTCCAGGCTCTGGCAGCTACGCCACTCGACGGCGTACGCACGCAACTTCGCCGAGAGCTACATCGGGCCGCCGCTGGGCTGGCCTTTCGAGCCCGGTGAGGAGCCGGGGACACCGCAGTCGGGCCGGCAGACGCGCGGCAGCGTCACCGCCGCCCCATGACGTCGGGGCGGTGCTGTCCGGCGGGTGCAACGCCCACCGGACAGCTCTGCCCCAAGCCGTGGCAAACTGTCGCCGACAGCACCAACACCATGCGGGAAAGTCACACGCCAGTGAAAGACGCCCAAACGACGGCCGGATTCGGCCCGCCGCACGGTACACTCACCGACTTTGCAGCGGACCAGCTCCGCCAGCGCATCGTGCTCGGCACTCTTTCTCCGGGCACAAGGCTTCGCGTCGAGGAGCTCTCCGCCGAACTCGGAATCAGCCGGGTGCCGTTGCGCGAAGCCTTCCGCGAACTCCTCTCCGAGGGCCTGCTGGAGATGTATCCGCGGCGCGGCGCCGTCGTCTCCGAGATACGGCGGCAGGACGTCGACGACTCCTACCGGATGCTGGAGCTGATGGAGGTGATGGCGACCGAACGAGCCGCCGCCACCTACCCCGAGGAGACGGCGACCGCCATGGAAGCGGCCCTGGAGCGCATGCGGCGCACGGAGGACGCCGACGACCCGGCTGCGATGCTCTTCGCGCACCGCGAGTTCCACGCCGCGGTCTTCGCGCGGCTGGGCCCCGGGGCGCTCCAACGGCACGTCCGAGTCCTGTGGTACTCCTGCGAGCGGTACATCAACGCCTCGCTCCGCGGCGAGCGCGCCCGGCAGGCGCACCGCGAACACGAGGAACTCGTCCGGTGCTTCTCCACCGGCGACGCCATCGGGGCGACCGCGGTCGCCCGGATGCACGTCCAGCACGGTCGCCTCGCCGCCCTGCAGGGCCTTGGCACGACCGACCGGACGACTCCCGCGGAGGAGTAGCACCCGCGGCGGCCGGCTCGCCGCTCGGCAACGTGCAGCCCGGCCCACCCCGCCGAGCGGCTGTACCTCCGCACGAGCTGCGTTCCTTGCCGGTCGTCGTACCTCCGGGCGGCCGTACCCGCCGCTTCGCCGACGGCTGCGCCGCCACGTCGCGCAGAGCCGGGAGCCGCTCACTGCTGCTCGGGCACCGCCTCGCTGAACTCCTTCCAGGAAAGCCGCGGTTCACGGGGGTCCCAGACCTTCTGCGCGGTGGCCGCGAGCGGGAGCCGGATGCCGTCCGCCACCTGCTGGGTGGTCTGCGCGTTGGAGATGTCGCCCCAGACGGCGAAACGGGCGCCGAGGATGCGGTCGCGGCCCGCCCACCTGTCGGGGACGGCCTTGTCGTGCCGCACGACGGCCGGTGTCCACTCGCGGTAGATGCGTTCGCCGGTCGGGTAGGTGAAGTCGTTCGGCTCGCCCAGGACGTAGTAGAGGAACTCGTCGTTGAGGTTGACGATCTTCCACTTCTCCTTGAAGTAGTCGGCCGGCTCGCGCGCACCCATCTCCTTGCCCGTCCAGTAGTTGACGGTGCGCGGACGGTTGGGCTTGACGACGCCGCCCGCGTGCATGCCGTCGTTCCACACCTGGGGCATCCGCTTGAGCTTGCGCACGGTGTCGGCCCGGTGGTTGATCCAGGCCGTGGCGAGATCCTGGATCTTCGCGCCGTCGCCGTAGCGGTCGCGGGCGACCGAGGCGAGCCCGGGGTAGGAGGACTCGGGGTCGTCGGAGAGCAGCGGCGGGTACTCGTCGCCGCCGAGGTGCCACTGCTTGGAGGGGAAGAGGTCGTCGATCTCGCGCAGCAGATCGTCGACGAGCTTGCCGGCCTTCGGCTTGCCGATGTCGATGGCGCCGCGCGCCACCTCGCCCGAGGCGCTGCGCACCGCGAGGTCCGGATGCTCGTCGATCACCGTTCCGAGGTGCCCCGGCGAGTCGATCTCGGGGACCACCTCGATGTGCCGCGAGGCCGCGACGTCGACGAGGTGGCGCACCTGCTTCTTCGTCAGGTGCGGGTCGGAGACGATCTCCGGGTGGCTGTCGCTGGCGATGCGGTACGCCTGGTCGTCGGAGAAGTGGAGCTGGAGCTGGTTGAGCTTGAGGTCGCCCATCTCCTTGATGCGGGACTCGATCCAGTCGGCGCTGTAGTCCTTGCGCGCGATGTCGAGGAGGAAGCCGCGCTGCGGCCGGTCCGGGCGGTCGCGGACCTCGCCGTCCGCGATGAGCTCCTGGTTCCGTACGGCCTGCAGAAGGGTACGGGTGCCGTAGAAGACGCCGGCCTGCTTGGCGCCCGTGATGCGCACGCGGCCGTCGGCGGTGCGCAGGCGGTAGCCCTCGGCTCCGGTCTTCGCCTTGGGTGTGAGCCGGAGTTCGACGTCGCCGGCGCGCGGCTTGCCGCCCGCGGTGTCCAGCTCCAACTCCTCGGCGAGCAGGTCCGCTTCGTCGGCGAGCGGCCCCTTGCGGTCGGTGACGACGCGAGCTCCGGGCTGCGGTTTCCATCCCGTGCCGCGCTGCGCTTTCCAGTCGCGTACGGCGGGCACCGTGCGCGGCTCGGGTCCCGTACGCTCGGGGCCTGCGGGTGGCGGGGTGCTGCCCGCGTCTGAGGGTTCGGATTGGGTGTTGTCGCTGCTCGTCCGCGAACTTCCGGTTCCTGGAAGGCCGTTGACGGCGAGCGTGGTCACGAGGCCGACCGCGATAACGGCGGCCGTTACGACAAGCGTCCAGCGCCACTTTCGTCCCATGGGAGTACGGTATTTTCCCTTTCGTCGCGTTCCGGGCACGTATGACCTTTCGAAGTGTCACGTGCGGGTGAATCACCCGAGGACGCCCGGAGCCTCTCCAGGCATGTCGCTAAGGTGGCGGCGTCGGACGGTAGGGGGCTGTATCCGATCTCACACCGGCCGGAATCCCTTGCTCGACGGCGTCGTTCGCCGCCCCGCGAGGGATCTCGGCGGGCCCTCGCCGCACTCAACCGAGGACCCAGAGGAGCCTATGCGCCCCAGCAGCCGGCGGACCGAGCAGCAGACGGCGCTCTGCCGACTCAACACCGCCTCCCGCGCCTCGGCCGAAGCCGCATTCCTGGAGAGCTGCGCCAGCCGCCGCTGGGCCGCACTCCTCACCACCCACCGCCCGTACCCCGACCTCGAAGCCCTCCTCGCCGCGGCCGACGAGGCCGCGTACGACCTTACGCCCGAGGACCTCGCCGAGGCGCTCGCGGGCGAGGCGGCCCGACACCCGCTCGACGCCGTCTACCAGCCGACGCACTCCGCCGACCGCCCCGGCGTCCTCGCCGCCCACACCGCGCTGCGCGCCGCCCTCGCCGCGTACGAGAGCCGGTTCGGCCACACCTTCCTGCTCTGCCTCGACGACCGCTCCCCCGCCGAGCGCCTCGACGCGACGCTCACCGCCCTCCACAGCCGCCTCGCCAACGAGCCCGAGGAGGAGCGCACGGTCACGGCCGAGGAGCTGCGCCGCATCGTCCGCGGCCGGCTCAGCCGCCACAGCTTCCAGGACGCGCTCGCCGTCCCGGTCCCCCGCAGCCAACAACCGCACCACAGCGGGCGGTTCTGAGCCGGACGGGCGCCGCAGCGGGCCGCCACGTCGGGCCTCGTCCCCGGTCGGCCCCTGTGTAGGGCCTCTCGGCGCTCCTGCGGTCCTCCGTACGTGGCTGATTGATCGGACCTGCACACCCGCCACCGGCGTCCCGACACCGCGTCGCTACGATGGCCCGCGGCCGGTGGACCGTACCCGGCCGGGCCCGACCGACACGAAGCCGGCTGGCCCCGATATCCGCTCCCGGAGGGTTTTTTCCGTGCCGGCTGGAACGCTGTACCGCGGCCGGGAAGGAATGTGGTCCTGGGTGGCTCACCGAGTCACCGGCGTCCTCATCTTCTTCTTCCTGTTCGTGCACGTCCTGGACACCGCGCTCGTCCGCGTCTCCCCCGAGGCGTACGACGACACCGTCGCGATCTACAAGACTCCGTTCGTCAACCTGATGGAGTACGGCCTCGTGGCCGCAGTCCTCTTCCACGCGCTCAACGGCCTGCGGGTCATCGCGGTGGACTTCTGGTCGAAGGGTGCCAGGTACCAGAAGCAGATGCTGTGGACGGCGATGGTCATCTGGCTCGTCCTGATGATCGGTGCCTTCTACCCGGTGCTTCAGCACACCCTGCGTTCGCTGTTCGGAGGCTGATAAGCGATGGCGACCGAAACCACGAAGCCGGCCGACGAGGCCGCGGGGGCGCGCGAGTTCGACGTGGACAACCCCGCGCCGGTCATCGAACCGCCCCGGACCCGCACCGCGAAGACCCCCCGGGCGACCAGGACCAACTTCGAGCTCTACGGCTGGCTGTTCATGCGGCTGTCGGGCATCGTCCTCGTCGTCCTCGTCCTCGGGCACCTGCTGATCCAGCTCGTGCTCGACGGGGGCGTGAGCAAGATCGGGTTCGCGTTCGTCGCGGGCCGCTGGGCCTCGCCGTTCTGGCAGACCTGGGACCTGCTGATGCTGTGGCTCGCCATGCTGCACGGCGCCAACGGCCTCCGCACCGTCATCAACGACTACGCGGAGCGGGCGAACACCCGCTTCTGGCTGAAGATGCTGCTCTACGCGGCCACTGTTTTCACGGTCCTGCTGGGAACGCTGGTGATCTTCACCTTCGACCCGAACATCCGCTGACGTACCGGGGCTGAGGCTGAGGTAACCCGATGAACAACGTGAAGTTCCACAAGTACGACACCGTGATCGTGGGCGCCGGCGGCGCCGGGATGCGCGCGGCGATCGAGTCGACGAAGCGCAGCCGCACCGCGGTGCTGACGAAGCTGTACCCCACCCGCTCCCACACCGGCGCGGCGCAGGGCGGCATGGCCGCCGCCCTCGCCAACGTCGAGGAGGACAACTGGGAGTGGCACACCTTCGACACGATCAAGGGCGGCGACTACCTCGTCGACCAGGACGCCGCCGAGATCCTGGCGAAGGAGGCGATCGACTCCGTCCTCGACCTGGAGAAGATGGGCCTCCCCTTCAACCGGACGCCGCAGGGGAAGATCGACCAGCGCCGCTTCGGCGGCCACTCGCGCAACCACGGCGAGGCCCCGGTCCGCCGCTCGTGCTACGCGGCCGACCGCACGGGCCACATGATCCTCCAGACGCTCTACCAGAACTGCGTCAAGGAGGGCGTGGAGTTCTTCAACGAGTTCTACGTCCTCGACCTGCTCCTCAACGAGGTCGAGGGAGTCACGCGGACGGCGGGCGTCGTCGCCTACGAGCTCGCCACCGGTGACGTCCACGTCTTCCAGGCGAAGGCCGTCGTCTTCGCGTCGGGCGGCAACGGCAAGTTCTTCAAGGTGACGTCGAACGCGCACACGCTCACCGGCGACGGCCAGGCGTCGGCGTTCCGGCGCGGACTGCCGCTGGAGGACATGGAGTTCTTCCAGTTCCACCCGACCGGCATCTGGAAGATGGGCATCCTCCTCACCGAGGGTGCCCGCGGTGAGGGCGGCATCCTCCGCAACAAGGACGGCGAGCGCTTCATGGAGAAGTACGCGCCCGTCATGAAGGACCTCGCCTCGCGCGACGTCGTCTCCCGCGCGATCTACACCGAGATCCGCGAGGGCCGCGGCTGCGGCCCCGAGGGCGACCACGTCTACCTCGACCTCACCCACCTCCCGCCGGAGCAGCTCGACGCGAAGCTCCCCGACATCACCGAGTTCGCGCGGACGTACCTCGGCATCGAGCCGTACACCGACCCGGTGCCGATCCAGCCGACGGCGCACTACGCGATGGGCGGCATCCCGACCAACGTCCGCGGCGAGGCGCTCGCCGACAACGACACCCCGGTCCCCGGGCTGTACGCGGCCGGAGAGGTCGCCTGCGTCTCTGTGCACGGCGCCAACCGTCTCGGCACCAACTCGCTGCTCGACATCAACGTCTTCGGCCGTCGCGCCGGCATCGCGGCCGCGGAGTACGCCGACACGGCGGAGTACGTCGAACTCCCCGACGAGCCGGCGAAGTTCGTGCTCGACGAGATCGAGAACCTCAGGGACGCCACGGGCAACGAGCGCGTGGTGGAGATTCGCAGGGCGCTCCAGGAGACGATGGACAAGAACGTCATGGTCTTCCGGACGGAGCAGACGCTCAAGGAGGCCGTCGAGGAGATCGGCCAACTCCGCAGGCGCTACCGGAACATCAGCGTCCAGGACAAGGGCAAGCGGTTCAACACCGACCTCCTGGAGGCCATCGAGCTCGGCAACCTGCTCGACCTGGCCGAGGTGACGGCGGTCTCCGCGCTCGCCCGCAAGGAGTCCCGCGGCGGCCACTACCGCGAGGACTTCCCCAACCGCGACGACGTCAACTTCATGCGTCACACGATGGCGTACCGCGAGGTGGGCGACGACGGGGCAGAGTCGATCCGGCTGGACTACAAGCCGGTCGTCCAGACCCGCTACCAGCCGATGGAGCGTAAGTACTGATGAGCACCGCAGTCATGGACAAGGCAGAGGCCGAGGCGAAGGGCCCCGCCTCGCACCTGATCACCGTCACCCTCCGCATCCGCCGCTACAACAGCGAGGTCTCGGACGAGCCGTGGTGGGACGACTTCCAGGTCGACGTCGACCCGAAGGACCGCGTGCTCGACGTGCTCCACACGATCAAGTGGGAGCACGACGGCACCCTCACCTTCCGACGCTCCTGCGCCCACGGCATCTGCGGCTCGGACGCGATGCGCATCAACGGCCGCAACCGGCTCGCCTGCAAGACCCTGATCAAGGACATCGGCCCGGAGAAGCCCATCTCCGTCGAGCCGATAAAGGGCCTCGCCGTGCTGAAGGACCTCGTCGTCGACATGGAGCCCTTCTTCCAGGCGTACCGCGACGTGATGCCGTTCCTCGTCACCTCGGGCAACGAGCCGACGCGTGAGCGGCTCCAGTCGGCCGAGGACCGCGAGCGGTTCGACGACACCACCAAGTGCATCCTGTGCGCCGCGTGCACCAGCTCGTGCCCGGTGTTCTGGAACGACGGGCAGTACTTCGGCCCGGCGGCGATCGTCAACGCGCACCGGTTCATCTTCGACAGCCGCGACGAGGCGGGCGAGCAGCGCCTGGAGATCCTCAACGACAAGGACGGCGTGTGGCGTTGCCGCACCGTCTTCAACTGCACGGACGCCTGCCCGCGCGGTATCCAGGTCACCAAGGCGATCCAGGAGGTCAAGCGCGCGCTGATCACCCGCCGCTTCTGAGGCTCCAACCTCCGCCTCGCGGGCCCCGCCCGGTACGTAGGTACCGGGCGGGGCCCGCTGTTGTGCGCGGGTGTGATGCATCTGTGCCGCATCCGTGCGGAGGCAGCGGTTTTCCCGCTCAACTCGCCCGGCAGACACGTGCGCTGGCACACGCATGGGCACGCTCTCCCGTACCCGCACCACTCGTCTGCGCGGGGCACGCCCCGCAACCCACCGCCCGCAGCCGCAGCCGCCTGCGGGGCAGGGTTGCTGCTCGCGGGCACGCCGTTCTGTCCCGCGGCACGCAGCCCGCGCTCCAGGGCGGGACCGTACGCACCGGGTCCGCCGTCAACACCCCCGCTTCGATGCCCCCTGTTGGACGAGTTCTGGACGGCCGAGCAGATGCGCGGCGCCGTCCCGCTCGACCTCGCCGCGGCCCGCTCGGACGACCGGTACGGGAAGCCCGTGCCCCAAGGCGAGCCGCGTACGGTCAGGCCCCACGCCGGGCCGGCCGAGTTCCCCGAGCCGGGCGGCGAGTGGACGGGCGAAGGCGCCGTCACCGAGACCACGGGCCGCAGGCGAGGGCCTGCTCTCCTCGGTGAACAGCTTCGTATACGTCTTCCTCCCGGAGACCATGTTCGGGCCGTACTTCGGCGCCGAGGCCGAGGCGCTCTACGACAAGGCGCAGGCGACCGAGGCCGGTTGACGCCGGCATGGCATGACGCTGCCCGGGGCGCGGAGTGGGGTGACGCACACCGGGCAGCGGTCCATGCCGACGTCGAGTCTGCGTATCGTGCCCAGCGTGATAGGCAAGCGGACAGCCCGAACAGCAGTGGCCGCACTCGCCCTGGTGCTGGCGGCCACCGGCTGCTCGGCGACGGACAGCGCGGGCTCCGGCGACAGCGGAGCCGGCGACGGCGGCCCGAGCGCGGAGATCCGAACCGACAGACCGTCCGCGCTCGCCGACCAGCAGGTGGGCATCGAGGCCACCGGACTGCCCGAGAACTCCCGGGTGCAGATCGTGGCCAAGGCCGAGGACTGGCTCCACCAACCGTGGTCGTCCGCCGGCACCTACACGACGGGGGACGACGGCGCCGTCGACCTCGCCGAGCAGGCGCCGCTGGGCGGCAAGCCGTACCCGAAGGCCGACAGCACCGGACTCCTCGGCGCGATGCTCCCCGAGAAGGGCACCAAGGGCGCCGAGACGATCGGCACGGGCAAGGCGTTCTCCTTCCACCCCGAGGCCCCCGAGGAGCAGCGCGCCTACAAGGTCCGCCTCTCCGTACGCAGCCAGGGCGGCAAGGAGTTGGCGCACCGGGAGCTGAAGCGGCAGTGGCTCGCGCCCGGCACCGGCCACCGCAGGCTGAGCGAGACCAAGGACGGCCTCAACGGTGAGCTGTACCTGCCGAAGCGGGGCGGCGGCGACAAGGCACCCGTCCTGCTCTTCGGCGGCTCCGAGGGCGGCAACGCGGGCACCTACGCGGCGGCGCTCCTCGCCTCGCACGGCCATCCGACGCTGGCGCTCTGCTACTTCCAGTGCGGCAAGGGCTCCGAGCGCCCCGACGGCATCGAAAAGATCGACCTCGCCTACTTCGAGCGGGCGGCGAAGCTCCTCGGCAGGCAGGAGGGCGCGGACGGTTCGAAGCTCGCCGTCGTCGGCAACTCGCGCGGCAGCGAGGTCGCCCAACTCCTCGGCCAGCGCAAACCGGAGCTCGTACGCGACGTCGTGGTCTATGCTCCCTCGGCCGTCGTCAACGGCCCCTTCCGCGGCCAGGGCGCCGCCTGGGCCGACGGCGGCAAGCCGATCCCGACGGGCCCGATCTCCCTCGACCGGGTACGCGGCCAGGTCCTCGCCGTCGGCGGCGGCAACGACAAGATGTGGGACTCCGACCGCGCCACCCGCGCCATCCGCAGCCAGAACCAGAACGGCATGGTCTTCCCCGGTGCCGGCCACCACGTCAACTGGTTCCCCTACGGCCAGCCCGGCCAGGAGGGCGGCCGGAACGGTCAGATCGTCTCCACCGCCGAGGCCGATCAGCAGGCGCGCGCCGAGAGTTGGCCGAAGGTGCTGAAGCTCCTGGACCGGTGAGCCGTTCGCCCTTTCACCGGTAGATCTGCCGCCGGCAGAACGTGCAGTACGTACCGTCCTCCTGCTTGACGAGACGTGGGTGGGGGCAGCGGGAGCTGTCAACCGGCTGCGTTTGCGGGCGCGTTGGCGGCGGCGATGCGCAGGGCGCGTACGGGCAGTCGCGGCACGGTGGCACGGTCACGGCTGCCCTCCGCGCTGCACGGCGGCCGCCGGCGCCCGCGCCACGGTGGGGGTGCAGCGGCCCAGGTCCATGAGCGGGCGGGGTGGTGGGTCGGCCGGTCGGGGCGACCTGACAGCCGGTCGCTGTCGGGTCAGGCTGCTACTGCGGGGTCGTGAGCCGGGCCGGCGAGAGCAGGTCGTCGATCTGGGCGGGGCTGAGGCGGTCGTTTTCGAGCAGGAGATCGCGCACGCTGCGACGGGTGGCCATGGCCCGGTGGGCGAGGGCGGTGGCGGCCTCGTAGCCGATGACGTTGTTGAGGGCGGTCACGACGCCCACCGATTCCTCGGCCTGCTGGATGAGGCGGGCGTCGTTGACGGTGATGCCGTTGACGCAGCGGCGGGCCAGCGTATGGCAGCCCGCGGTGAGCCGGTCGATGGACTTCAGCAGCGAGTGGGCGATGACGGGTTCGAAGGCGTTGAGTTGGAGCTGTCCGCCCTCGGCGGCCACGGTGACCGTGGCGTCGTTGCCGATGACCTCGAACGCGATCTGGTTGACGACTTCAGGGATGACCGGGTTGACCTTGCCCGGCATGATGCTGGAACCGGCTTGCATGCGGGGCAGGTTGAGCTCGCCGAAACCGGCCTGTGGACCGGAGGAGAGCAGGCGCAGGTCGTTGCAGATCTTGGAGAGCTTCACCGCGACGCTCTTCAGCGCGCCGGACAGTTGCACGAACGCGCCGGTGTCCGAGGAGGCCTCGATGAGGTCACGTGCTGTGGTCAGGGGCAGGCCGGTGAGGTGGCTGAGGTGTCGGCAGACGGTCTGAGGACAGGACGGGTCCGCGTTGAGGCCGGTACCGATAGCCGTGCCGCCCAGGTTGATCTCGTGCAGCCGTCGGGCGGTTTCGACCAGGCCGTTCTCGTCCTTGCCGAGGGTGGTCGCAAACGCGGCGAACTCCTGCCCGACGGTCATGGGCACGGCGTCCTGCAGCTGGGTGCGGCCGACCTTCAGGACGTCCGTGAATTCGCCGGCCTTGTCCGCGAATTCCGCACAGAGCTCGCTGAGGGCGCCTGCCAGTCTCTGAACGCCCGCGATCAGGGCGATCCTGATGGCGGTGGGGTAGACGTCGTTGGTGCTCTGACCACGGTTCACGTGCTCGATCGGATGGAGGTGTCGGTAGGAACCCTTGGTGTGGCCCAGGAACTCCAGGCCGCGGTTGGCGATGACCTCGTTGGCGTTCATGTTGGACGACGTTCCGGCGCCGCCCTGGATGACGTCGACGGTGAACTGCTCGTGCAGCTCGCCGGAGGCGATCTCCTCGCACGCGGCAGTGATGGCACTGGCCAGGTCGGGGTGGAGCAACTGGAGGTCGGCGTTGGCGAGGGCGGCGGCCTGCTTGACCCGGGCCAGCGCCACGACCAGGTCGGGGTGGTGGGACAGCGGTGTGCCGGTGATGGGGAAGTTCTCCATGGCCCGCAGGGTGTGGACGCCGAAGTAGGCGCCGTCCGGCAGGGTGCGCTCACCCAGGAGGTCGTGCTCCACGCGGTCGGACGCGGCCTTCTGAGGTGTGTCGGTGGAGGTCAACGGGGGGACTCCTCGTCGGTCGTGGTGCGCAGGAGGCCGGCGGCGTCGTGCGTGACGTGGCCGTCGACCACGGTGGCCTTCACCCGGTTGTGGAACACCCTGGCGGTGAAGGGGGTGTTGTGGGACAGGCTGTGCAGGTCGAGCGGATCGACCTGCCAGTCGGCCTGCGGGTCGACGAGAGTGAACGTGGCGGGTTCGTGCGCGGTCAGGGGGCGTCCTGCCGTGTCGAGCGAACCGATGCGCGCAGGTTGGTGGGACATCACCTGCGCGATGCGCGGCCAGTCGGGAGCCCCGTCGCGGCGGAGGACCTCGGCGACCACGGACAGGGCGGCCTCCAGACCGAGCATGCCGAACGGGGCGTGGCACCAGTCGGCGGCCTTGCTGCGAGAGGTGTGCGGGGCGTGGTCCGTGGCGACGGCGTCGATGGTGCCGTCCCGCAGAGCGCTGCGCAGGACCTTTACATCGGTGGCGGACCGCAGCGGTGGGTTGACCTTGTACAGGGGGTTGGCGTCGGAGGCGAGGTCGTCGGTGAGGAGCAGGTGGTGCGGGGCGACTTCCGCGGTGACGGGCCAGCCGTTGTTCTTCGCCCAGCGGACGATGCCGACGGTGCCGGCGGTGGAGACGTGGCAGACGTGCAGCCGTCCGCCGCTCTCGCCGGCGAGGATGACGTCGCGGGCGACGACGGTCTCCTCGGCGACATGGGGCCAGGGTGTCAGACCGGTGCGTTCGGCAGCGGGGCCGGCGTTGACCTGACCCTGGCCTGCGAGGTGGCGGCACTGGGCGTGCTGGGCGATGACCGTTCCGCTCGTCCGGGCGGCGAGCAAGGCGCGGCGCAGGATGTCGGCGTCGTCGACACACCTGCCGTCGTCCGAGAACATCCGGGCCCCTGTCTTGGCCATCGCGGCGAGCGGTGCGGGGCTTGTGCCTTCGAGGTTGGTGGTGATGGCGCCGACGGGATGGACGCGGGCTGCGCCGACTCGGGCGGCTGTCCTCGCGATCCAGGAGACACGGTCGGGGGTGTCGGTGACGGGCCGGGAGTTGGCCATGGCGAAGACGTCGGAGAAGCCGCCGGCAGCAGCCGCTCGTGTGCCGGAGGCGATCGTTTCGCTGTCTTCGCTGCCCGGTTCTCGCAGGTGGGTGTGGAGGTCGACGAAGGCAGGCAGGACCACCAGGCCGTCGATGTCGATGCACGGGACAGGGGCGGTGTCGGTGCCTGTGGGGCGGATCGCGGCTATCCGGCCCTCTGCGGTGAGCCGGATGTCGGCCGCCTCGTCCCCAAGAACGCGGCCACCGCGCAGTATCACGGCGCCCAGTGCTCCGAGGTTGCGGCCGACGGGAGAAGGGGCAGGGATGCTCATGCTCCGACTCCCGAGGTGTAGCGGAAGACGGGGCCGTCCTTGCAGATCAGCGGGGACTCTTCGGGGCCGCTGCGGGTTCCGGTGGCGCAGCCGTGGCAGTAGCCGATGCCGCACGCCATGTGCGCTTCCAGGGAAACCTGGACGTCGGCCTGCCAGCGGTCGCCGAGTTCGCGGCACAGGTGGGCGAGGCGTTCGGACCCGCAGGTCATGATCTGCTGGGGCGGGTCGCCGTCCAGGACCGAAGTGAGCAGCTTGCGCAAGCTGTCGACGTTGCTGCTGCCGTCGCTGTCGGTCACCTCGAAGACCGTGTGGGCACCGTAGCCGCGGTAGAGCGGGCCGCCGATGACGGACGTGGCGTCCCGGCCGCTGGCGACCGCGAGGACCTGGGTGGGCGTGTCGGCGAGGTCCTGGGCGATGGTGGTCAGCGAACAGGTGCCGATGCCGCGTCCGACGAGGAGGACCCGGCGTGCCTGGGCGTCGAGGGCGAAACCCTGCCCGAGCGGCCCGACGATCAGCATGCGCTCACCGGGGCGGAAGGTGGCGAGCTGGCCGGTGCCGTCGCCGACGACGCCGTAGACGACCTCGATGGTGCCGGCCTGTACGTTGCGGCGGTAGATGGCCATGGGGCGCGGCAGGACGGGAGCCTGCTGGTTGTCCCGGGCGACGGTCAGCATGACGAACTGGCCGGGCCGGGCCAGTGCGGCGATGGTCGGGGCTGCCAGGCACAGGTACTGATAGCGGTCGGCGACGGGGGCGTGTTCGAGGACGGTTCCGCGGTGCCAGGTGGGGGTGGGGCTGCTGCCGTGGACGGGGCGAATCGGGGTGACGGCCTCACGGACGGCGGTGGGGTGGGACATGGTCTGCTCCTTGCTGGGCGATGCCGCGCGGCTGACGGCTACGCCGTGGCGTGGGGGCGCATCTGCTGGTCGAGGGCGAGGAGGCCGGCGGCCAGGACGCTGGTGCCGGTGGCCAGTTCGTCGGCGCTGGTCCACTCCACTGGGCTGTGGCTGATGCCGTCCCGGCTGGGTACGAAGATCAACCCGGTAGGCACGACGTGGTTGATCATCTGACTGTCGTGGCTTGCTCCGCTGGGCAGGACGCGATAGTCGATCTGGAGGTCCGTGCAGGTAGAGGCGACTGTGTCGCGCAGCCGGCGCGGCAGGATGACGGGCGAGGCGTCGGCCAGAGCGGTGGCGGCGAAGGTGACGTTGCGGCGCTCGCAGAGGGACTTGGCGCGCTCGACGAGCTCGGCGACGGTCAGGCGCTGCCGGTCGCTGTCGATGTCACGGACGTCGACGTAGAGGCGGGTTCGGCCCGCGATGGTGGTGATGGAACCGGGCGAGGCTTCCATCTTTCCGACGCTGATGCGGGTGCCGCGGTGACGGGTGTCGTTGGCGAGCGACTCGGCCAGCAGGACGACTTCGGCGGCGGCCGTCATCGAGTCGGCCCGCAGGTGCATCGGTGTGCCGCCGGTGTGCGAGGCGCGTCCGGTGATCTCGATCATGATGCGGGTGCTGCCGGAGATCTGGTCGACGATGCCCACCGGGGTGCCGGTGGATTCGAGGACGCTGCCCTGCTCGATGTGGAGTTCGAGGAATGCTGCCCAGTCGGCGGACTGCCAGCGGGCCCGAGCGACCTCGTGAGGGGCGAAGCCGACGGAGCGCATGGCCTCGGCGAGGGTGACGCCTTGGGCGTCGCTCTTCGACTCCAGGTCGTCGGGACCTGTCAGCCCGGCCACGATGCGACTTCCGGTGCAGGCCTGTCCGAAGCGGGCGCCTTCTTCGGCGGCAAAAGCCACGAACCGGATCGGGAAAGCGTGCTCGATGTCGGCCTCGGCGAAGAGGCGGGCAGTCTCCATGGCGGCGACCACGCCGGCGATCCCGTCGTAGGCGCCGGCGTTGGGCACACTGTCCAGGTGCGAGCCCGCACCGAGGGCCGGCAGGTCAGGGTTCGTGCCGGAGCGTTCGGCCAGGGTGTTGCCTGCCGCATCCGTCCATACCCGCAGGCCGAGGTCCGTCATCCAACGGGTGAACACGGCGTGGGCCTGGCGCTCCAGGGCGGTGTAGGCGAGGCGGGTGACGCCGGGGCCGGAGTCCGGTTCGCTCAGCGCGGCGAAGGCGTCGATGTGGTCCTGAAGCCGGGCCGGGTCGGCAACGAGGGGGGCGGTACCGGTGGCGACGGGGTTCATGACGCATCTTCCTGCCGGGTGGCGGCGGTCAAATGGATGGTGGGCAGGGCGTCGTCGGTGTGCAGCGCGGGTGTGTCGATCACGGCGGCGGCCGCAACGACGTCCAGGTCGTGGGTCCGGGCGGCGAAGGCGTGCAGCGAGGCGAACCTCCGTGATGTCCACGAGGTCGCCAGCATCGCGACCCGCTGGCGCGGTCGGGGCCGCCGGCCGAAAGCCAGGATGCCTGCGACATCACTGGCGTACAGCAGGTCTGCGTGCAGTTCGCGGGCGACGATGTGGGCGAGGACCATCTCGTCGCCGCTGTTCCACACCGCCAGGGCCTCGGGCCGGTAGCGGTCGAGTTCCTCGGCCAGGGCGGTTCCGACGGTTTCGACGGCGGCGGTGTCGCGGGCGGTGTCCAGCGTCGGGCCGTAGCTGTCGGGGCTGGTACCGAGCGAGTCGATGGCCGCGTGTATCACGTTGTCCATGGGGCGCCTCCTGGCGTCTAGGCGGTTGCGTGCTCAGCGAACAGGGCCTGGGCGCTCGGCCCGGTGTCGGTGCTGTCCGCCGACGCGTTGGTGCTGTCGCCGTTCGGTGCGCCGTCGGCCAGGACGGTATGGGCGGAGACCACACGCGCACCGTGGGCGGTGGCAGCGACCGCGACGTGGCGGGCGGCCTCGCAGTCGGGTGCTCCGGGGTGGATGACGGCGAGGTTCTCCGCCCGGTGGATCTCCCCGTGCAGCAGGGGGGTGTCGGTGCCGGGACGGTGGATGGCGGCGAAAGGCAGCCCGGTGTGGAGCGAGACCGCGGCAGTCAGCGCGAGTCCGACGGGCGCTTCGGTGATCAGGCGGTCGCATCCCGTGGGCACTGCTGCGGCGAGATCGGCGGCCAGCCGGCGCAGGATGGTGGGCTGCGTCTGGTACGCGTACGGGTCGACCAGCGACTGCTGGCCGGCGGTGTCTGCGGAGACGGCTGCCGCGAGGATGTCAGCGTGTAGTTCACCGTGGCGGCGGTGGGGTGCGAGGAAGACGGCCGGCACGTCGGGTGCCGCGGCCAAGTCCTGGTCCAGGCTCATCGGGTGGTGCCTTTCTGGGACGGGGCGGAAGCATGCGGTGCGCCCTTGGGCTGGTGCGTGCTGGACGAGGCGGCGGCAGGGTCGAGGACCGGCCAGTCGCCGACGAAGCCGAGTTCGTCGGAGAGTTCGCGCGCGGTGGCCAGGACGGTCTCAACGGCCTGCGACCGCACCTGCGGGTCGCGCATGCGGCCGCCGGCCGCGGCGAGGGTGACGCTCGCGGCGACCGAGCCGGTCGATGTGAAGGTGGGAGCTGCCACCGCCCAGACGCCGCGGTCGAGTTCGTCGTCGCAGACGTCGTAGCCGCGGGCGCGGACGAGGGCGAGGTGTTCGTCGATGCTCTCGATGGTGGTGGGGGTGTCCTCGGTGAACGGGTCGAGGGGGCGAGCCTCAAGCAGGCCGTGTGCGACGTGTTGGGGCTGGTGGGCCAGCAAGGCGCGGGCGGAGGCGGCAGCGTTCCACGGCATCTCCTGACCGATGCGGACGAAGAGCCTCAAGGGGTGGCGGCCTTCGCGCAGGGCAACGCATACGGCACGGTCGCCGATGAGTTCGGTGAGGAAGACGGTCTCTCCGCTCGCCGCGGCGGCGTTGGTGATCGCGGAGTGGGGCGTGACCAGGAGGGTGGAGTGGCCGGAATTCTGCTCGGCCAGTTGGCGGGCGACGGGGCCGAGGAAGTAACGCCGGTTCCTGGGTGAGCGGGTGACGAACCCTTCGTCCGTCAGCGTGGCCAGTACCCGGTGCAGGCTGCCGACGGGAATGGCGAGTTCCTCGTGCAGTTCCTGCAGTGTGGCGCCTTTTGCTTTCGGGGCAAGGGCCCGAAGGACGGAGAGCGCGCGGACAACGACTTGCATGGAGTGCCTCCAGCGGGGCGGGACCTGACGCGGGATCGTCAGTCCAGTTGCTCGGCCTGCCGGTCGGGGATCAGGAGCATCGCGGCCATGTCGAGAACGTAGATGACGGCGAGCATGCCGATCGCGGTGCCCAGTCCGAGGGAAGAGGCCACCAGAGCCACCACCACAGGTGCCAGACCGCCGATGGCCCGGCCGACGTTGAAGAGGATGTTCTGTGCGGTGGAGCGCACGGCGGTGGGGTAGAGCTCAGCCATCAGGACGCCGTAGCCACCGATCATGCCGTTGGCGAAGGCGCCCATGATCGCCCCGCCGATCATCAGGGCCCAGGGCGAGACGAGTTGGCTGTAGGCCAGGACGGACACGGCAGCGCCGCATTGGAAGATCCAGAACGCCTTGCGTCGGCCCAGGCGATCAGCGAGCTGACCGAAGAGGAGGACTCCGATGGCCATCCCGACCACGGTGACCGCGGTCCAGGCGGAGGACTTCGTCAGGCTGTAGCCGAACCGGTCCTCCAGGTACGTCGGCAGCCAGATCATGATCCCGTAGTAGCCGAAGTTCTGCACGGTGGTCAGGACCAGGACGCCGATGGTCGCGCGGGTCGTCCTGGAGTCCGCCACGAGCAGCTTGAGCGGTACCTTCTGCGGCCTGCCCTGCTGCGCGTCCTTGAACTGGGTGAACGTATCCGGTTCGTGCAGACGGGAGCGGAAGACGATCGCGACGACGGCCGGCACCGCGCCGATCAGGAACAGTCCGCGCCAACCCCAGTGGGTCAGCACCGGAGCCGACACCAGGGCGGCGAGCAGGACACCGGCCTGCCAGCCCAGGCCGACCATCGCGGTGGCGCGCGCCCGTTTCCTGGCCGGCCACGACTCGGCGGCCAGCGTCATGCCGATGCCGAACTCGCCTCCGATTCCGACGCCTGCGAGAAAGCGGAAGACAGCGATCTCGGTGAAGCCGGTGGCCACCGCGGTCAGGCCGGTGAACACAGCGAAGAAGACGACCGAGTACGTGAGCATCTTCACGCGGCCGAACCGGTCGGCCAGCATTCCGAACACCACGCCGCCCAGGACCGCGCCGAACAGGGTGATCGTCGCCAGCGACCCCGCCTGGGTGTGCCCCAGGTGGAGTTCGGCCGAGATCGCCGACAGCGCGAAGCCGAGGATCAGCAGATCGAACCCGTCCATGGCGTAGCCGAGGGAGGAGGCGACGACGGCCTTCTTGCCGTAGCTGCTGACCTGGGCGGAATCGTCCGGAGGCTTCGGGCTCGCCTCGGCGCGGGTGCCGATGCTCACATCTTCATCTTCGAAGGCGGACATTGCGTCTCCAGGGAGGGCTCGGTCTGCAGGCCGGAAGTCAGTTTGTTGATGTGGGACACGTCGAGGTCGTCGGCGAGCGCGGCGAGGTCGCGGACGATCTGAGCCATGGCAAAGGGACGGGTGAAGCTGGCCGTTCCGATTTGCACGGCGCTCGCTCCGGCCAGCAGGAACTCCGCCACATCGCGGGCGCTGGCGATGCCGCCGCAGCCGATGACGGGAATCGTCACGGCGCTGGACGCCTCGTGGACGAGTCGCAGCGCCAGCGGCTTGATCGCCGGACCGGACAGTCCGCCGGTTCCATTGCCCAGGACCGCGCGGCGGCGGCGCACGTCGACGGCCATGGCGGGGAAGCTGTTGCAGACCGTCACCGCTGTGGCGCCCGCATCCTCGGCGGCGCGGGCGATCGCGCCGATCGAGGTCACGTTCGGGGTGAGCTTCACCCACAGAGGCACCGTCGTCCGGGCGGCGACGCCCCGGACGACCTTCTCCACGACCGCGGGGTCCGTGCCGATGGCCAGGCCGCCGTGCTCGAGGTTGGGGCAGGAGACGTTGATCTCCAAGGCGTCGACGTGGGCGCCCTCCAGATCGGACGTCACCTGCCAGTACTCCTCGACGGTGAGCCCGCCGGTACTGACGACGACGGGGATGCCGAAGGCCCGGTACTGCGGCAGCACTTCGGCCAGGAACTTCGAAGTCCCCGGGCTGGGAATGCCGACGCTGTTGAGCATGCCGTGGGAGGTCTCGGTCAACCGGTGCGAGGGATTACCGGACCGGCGTTCGTCGAACAGGGTCTTGGTGACAACGGCACCCAGGTCGCGCACCGGGAGCAGTCCGCCAAGCTCCGGGCCGAAGCATCCGGAAGCCGGCATCACGGGGTTCGCGAGCTCCAGGCCGCCCACCCGCACCGCGAGGCTCGCAGAGCCCGTCGGCGAGCAAGCGAACATGCGATCTCGGTCATCGAGGACAGCCCCTTGACCGACCAGGTCATCCGCCACGTGGAAGCACCTCCTTCGTCTCGTGGAGGCTTCGAGAATGCGCGCCACTTTTTCCACTGTCAATAGCCTGGATGTAAATGCCGAGCGAGAAATTCACGCGACCGAACATGCAGGTCAGGACGCGATTCGCACTAATTCCGCGCGGCGGGAACCAGCGGTTCCACAATTTCCGCGAGACAGAAGAGAGAGAGGGAAATTTCTTCACGGGGAGGAAATCCTGTGCGGCGCGGCGCCCAGGACGAGGGGCTCCGGACGCTGCACGTACCGTGATCCGGCTGCACCTGTTCTCGCCACGTCGCGGACCCGACTGGTGGGTTACGGGCCTCGCTGCCGCGCATGAGTCGGCTCCGGCCGCACGAGGCGGCGTGCTGGGCGGGCGGCCGCCGTAGCCGGGGGTCGCCCCCACAGGCCCGGTCGTCCGGCGCCCTCCGCTCCTCCCTGGCCTGCCCTTCGGGCAGCAGGGCCTCAAAAGGGAGTCTCTGCCGGGAGTTGGGCGGAGCCTCATCCGGTCGTGAAGGTCGGGGGGGCGCTGCCACATCCGGCAGGCTGTGGCCAGTGAGTCAAGTGGCCGGGGCGCGGAACAGGGTCGCCGATCCACTCGTGGCAGGCGTTCCCCGCCACGCGGGCGAGGGCCTGCCCGAGAGCCTCGCAGTGGCGGCCGCGGGTCTTGAGGCCGTGGCAGTGCGGGCAGAGCGCGATCACCTGCTGGAGGTGGTCGCCCGACGGCGCCCGCCTCGCCTTCCCCGCAGCCGTCCGGTCGGCCTTCGTGAACGAGTCCGCGTCTGCGCCTGAGGCCACGCACGAACGTCCCCACCCGGGGCCGGTCCGAGCGGAGACATCGTCAACAGGACTGCGTCCGGGGCAGGTTGCGTCTCACCGCTCGCCCGGCACCACGACCTTCCATCCCGTGTTGTACGTCCCCCGCACCGGGATGACCTTCCAGTCGGCCGCCCACCGCGGCCGGTGGGCATAGCGGATCACCAGCGCGTCCGGCCGCTTCGGGGTGCCGAGCCGGGCCCAGCAGCCCGCCGTGTGGGCGAGGGGGATCGCGCCGATGTTGCCGTCGATGGTGCACGGGGGGCGCACGCCCTCCGTGTGGAGGACGGACGCGATCGTCCGCCACTCGGCCCGCGACGCCTCCTGCCTCTCCACGTTGGTGTGCAAGTCGGCGCCCTGCTGGGCGAGATGGGCGGCGAGCAGCGCGACCCCGAGGAAGGTGCCGAACCGCCGCGATCCCGGTCGCGCCCG
Organism: Streptomyces sulphureus DSM 40104; assembly: GCF_000381025.1. Classification (GTDB taxonomy): domain Bacteria; phylum Actinomycetota; class Actinomycetes; order Streptomycetales; family Streptomycetaceae; genus Streptomyces; species Streptomyces sulphureus. The sequence goes on along the minus strand of NZ_KB905822.1, from coordinate 201,162 downwards.
GCGCAGGCTGGCCGCGCACGCCGAGAGCCCAGCCGCCGCGGGGAGCGCGAGGAGCGCGTACGCCGGCAGCAGGAACCGCGGCGCCGCATAGCCGACGAGGAAGAGATACGTCGCCGAGACGGAGAGCGCGGTGAGCAACAGCAGCGCCAGTGCCTGCCCTTGCGCCCTCCGCATCCGCCCGGCGCCGACGGCGACGAGCACGAGCAGCACCGCCCACCAGGAGAGTGCGGGCCACCCGAAGACCTCCTCGACACGGCAGGGGCGACACAGCAGCGGCCCGCCGAGCGAGGCCGCGTGCTCCGGCACGGAGAACGTCCAGCCCATGCCGCCCTGGATCTCTGCCGAGGTGCGCAGCCTCTGCAGCACGCCCCCGTAGGCGAGTTGGGCCTCCACCACCCAGGGCAGCAGCCCGAGCACCGTCCCGCCGACGACGCCCCACCCCGCGGCGGCCCGCCTCCCCGGCATCAGGAGGACGGCGAGGAGCAGCGGAGCCGCCACGGCGACCCCGTCCTGCGGACGCATCAACGTGGCCACGGCGAGCGCGCAGACGAGTCCCGCCACGGCACTGCGGCGTACCACGGGCGCCGTGGCGGTGCGCCGCCCGACGAGTTGGAGCACCGCGCCGACCGCGCCGACGGTCCCCGTCGCGACGTAGTGGTTGGGCATCGCGGAGCCCGCGTAGAAGAGCGCGATCCACCCGGTCCCGTAGAAGGCCGCGGCCAGCGGCACCGTGTACGGCTGCGTACTCACCCGCAGCCAGGGTCGGAACCCGAGGTAGAGGGCGAGTCCCGCGACGGCGGCGAGGTAGGTGCGCAGGATCGGGACGGAGCCCGTGAACACCGCGACCGGGGCCACGAGCGCCGGCACCCCGCGAGTGCGCGGCGCGCTGAACTCCGTGACGGGCCCGAAGTGCGGGAACCGGCTCGCGTAGACGAGTTCGTCCCAGCCGAGCGGCAGCGAGGCCGGGACGGCGAGCAGCCCGGCGCCCGCGAACGCGAGGCAGGCTACGAGGAGGAGCCGGTGGGAGATGCGGGCCGAGGGGTGGGTGTTGAGGCGGTCGAGGATCGGGTCCCCGACGGGGCGGACGAGGGCGGTTGCGGTGGTCGTCGAGGACACGGCGTCAGCGGGCCCGGTCGGCTGCGTGTGCCGAACGGCGCTTCGTCGTGAAGGCGGGCGGTACGGGGGCGGTGCGGAACACGGCGACTCACTTCCGGCGGCGTGGCATCGGCCGCTCCTTCCGGCGGCCGTTCCGGAATCATGGCGCCCGGTTCGTCCGGGTTCTCGCTGCCACGCTGCCGACTGCCTTTTCCGTCACCGCGTCACGCCTGCTTCGAGGCGAGCTCCACGATCGTGACGTCCGACTCGGCGCCGACGCGGACCGGCGGCCCCCAGGCACCGGCGCCGCGCGTCACGTAGAGCTGGGTGTCCCCGTAGCGCTCCAGTCCGGCGAGGGTCGGGTTCTCCAGCGCCGCGAGGTAGTTGACGGGCCACATCTGCCCGCCGTGGGTGTGGCCGGAGAGCTGGAGGTCGACGCCGTGGTCGACGGCGTCGTGGATCATGACGGGCTGGTGGGCGAGGAGCACCGAGGCGCGCGAGGTGTCCCGGCCGCCCAGGGCCTTGTCGTAGTCGGGGCCCTCGTCCTGGTCCTCGCCTGCGAGGTCGTTGACGCCTGCGAGGTCGAACCAGGGCAGCTCCTTGCGGACGTTCTCCATGGGGTGGACGCCGAGTTCGCGGACGTGGTCGATCCACTCGCGGGCGTCGCCGAAGTACTCGTGGTTGCCGGTGACGAAGTACGAGCCGTGCCGGGCGCGGAGCGTGCTGAGCGGCTCGGCGGCGGCGCCGAGGTTCTCCACCGAGCCGTCGACGAGGTCGCCGACGATCGCGACGAGGTCCGGCTGCGCCCCGTTGATCCGGTCCACGATCCGCTGGGTGTGCGCACGTCCGAGGACCGGCCCCAGGTGGATGTCGCTCACCACCGCGATGCGGTAGCCGTGCCCCCGCCGCGGGAGCTTGGCCAGCGGGACGGTGACGTGCTTGAGCGTCGGCCCGTTGAGGACACCCCATGCCCCGGTGCCCACGGTCGCCCCTGCGGCCACGGCGGCGCCGACGCCGACGGCGCGCGCGACGAAGAGGCGGCGCGAGGGCGCCGGCGCATGCTCGGCTTCCGGCACGACGGACGCCGGCCCTGCCGAGCCCGGCTCGGCGGCGGGCGGCTCCCCTTCGGTCCGTGCGCCGGTCAGGGCGGGCTCGCGGTCGGCCGTCCCGTGCTCCGCGGGACCCGCGCCGACGGCTCGTGCGTCCCTGCGGCGGAGCGCGACACGCAGGAGCGGGCGCACCAACTCGCCCACGGCGAGCGCGATCAGCAGGTAGAGGAGGCAGGCGAGCCAGAGGTAGCCGGGCCAGGCGACGAGCTGCTGGACGGTGAAGGGCGCACCGGAACGCGCGGTCGCCTGCGCTCCCACGGCGCAGAGCGGGAACACGTAGATCAGCACCGTGCCCGTACGGCGCCACACGCTCTTCGGCCGGGAGACGTCCCGTACCAGCCTTCGCCACACGTACCAGTGCGCGGCAACCATGACGGCCACCACGACCACGGCGAACAGCACTACGAGCACGACCACTCCCGCCCCCTCAGCTCGGCCTCTGGAACCCCCTCCGACACAGACGCCACCCGGCCCCATCCACCTGCCTGACGGACACCTGTTCTCCGGAACCTCAATCTACCTGCCGCTCTGCGACGCCCGGAGCCAAGGCCCGCCAGGTCAGCGAGGCGACGAGCGACCGGCGCAACCCCTGTGGACAGCGGCCCCGCACGCACCCTGTGGACGAGAAGCCTGTGGATACGTGGCCTGTGGACGGCCGTTGCCCGGACGCCGGGTTGTGTACGAACGAGTCAGGCTGTGTACGGCCGTGTCGGGGCCTGTGTACAACGACGTCAAGGCGCTGTGTACAACCGCGTCAAGGTCAGCCCGCCGCCCTGTGGAGAAGCGCGCGCGGCTTCAGGACTCCCGGCGCAGCGCCCGCAGCCCGCGGTAGCCGATCACGCCGATCGCCGTGCCGAGGAGGAAGGATACGACCGCGAGGAGAAGGTGCACCCAGAAGTAGCCGGTGGGATCGCCGGCGGCGTCGAAAGCGAGACCCCCGCTGTCCTTCCACAGGTTCTTGACGAAGGTGATCCAGATGAACCAGGACCACACCCCGAAGACGAGCAGGAACCAGGAGACGGGGCGGCTGAGCTTCATGGCCCCAGTATCGGCAGCGCCTCGCGCGGACGGGCCAGCGGGGTCGCCCCCGCGAGCGAATTCCACAGGCGTCGGGCGCTCCACCGCAACGGAACGAGGCCGAACTCCCGGTCCCACAAGGGGCGATCACACTGTACGTTCGATGCGTGCCCCAAGAATCGCATTCCGTGCGCTCGCACCGCGCCCTCCGGACGAGCACCCGCACCGCCGCGCTCCTCGCCGCCGGCCTTCCGCTGCTCCTCTCCCCCGCCCTGAGCCCGGCCGCCTCGGCGGCACCCGCCGACGACCCCAAGGGCGAGTCGGCGGAACGACCCCCCAAACCGCCGACGAGCATGTCGACGATAGGCGGCACCCGGCTGGGGGCGCCGGGAACACAGGTGCAGCTCAAGGACGGGGCGCCGAAGCTCCCCAAGGGCGTCTCGGCGCGCTCCTGGATAGTGACCGACGCCGAGTCGGGCGCCGTGCTCGCCTCCCACAACTCGCACTGGCGGCTCGCCCCTGCAAGCACCCTGAAGATGCTCTTCGCCGACACCGTGCTGCCGAAGCTCCCGAAGGACCGGAAGCACAAGGTCACCCCCGCCGACCTCGCGGGCATGGGGGACGGCAGCAGCCTCGTCGGCGTGAAGGAGGGCGAGGAGTACGCGGTCCACGACCTGTGGCTCGGCGTCTTCCTCCGCTCCGGCAACGACGCCGTCCACGTCCTCTCCGCGATGAACGGCGGCAAGGCGAGCACCGTGGCGCAGATGAACGCGCGCGCCCGCGAGCTGCGCGCCCGTGACACCACCGTCGTCAGCCCCGACGGCTACGACCACCAGGGACAGGTCTCCTCCGCCTACGACCTGACGCTCTTCGCCCGCGCCGGGCTCCAGAACCCGGAGTTCCGCGAGTACGCCGCCACGGCGAGCGCGAAGTTCCCCGGTGAGAAGAAGAAGGGGAAGAAGCGGGACAGCTTCGAGATCCGGAACACCAACCGCCTCCTGACGGGCGACCTCGGCATGGAGCCTTACCCGGGGATCGCCGGGGTGAAGAACGGCACGACGAGCAAGGCCGGCAGCACCTTCACCGGCGTCGCGCAGCGCGGTGACCGCGTCCTGCTCGTCACCGTGATGCACCCGGAGAAGGACGGCCCCAACCGCGTCTACGAGGAGACGTCGAAGCTCCTCGACTGGGGGTTCAAGGTCGCCGGCGCACCGGCGGCACCCGGCACCGGAAGCACGGGAGGCACCGGGAACACCGACAAGGGCACCGCCTCGGACCCGTCGGCCGACGGCAAGGGCGGGGCGGCGAAGAGCAAGGCGGAGTACCGCGTCCAGCCGGTGGGCCGCCTCGTCGCGCCGGAGGGCGAGGGCGGCGCGGGCGACGGCAAGCGGGCGGAGCGGCCCGGATCCGGTGACGCGCAGCACGCGGCGCAGAGCGAGAAGCCGGCGGGCGGCGCGGGGGTCGCGCTCGGCGTCATCCTCGGCTGCCTGGTGGTGCTCGGCGGTGTGGCGTACGCGGTGCACCGCAGGTGGCCGCTGCCCGAGCTGGTACGCCGCAGGCGATGAGCCGCGGGGGCCGCCGACCCGGGCGGCCCTTCAGCCGCGCTCTGCGGCCCCTCCCGAACTTCCGCCGCCTGGCGCGACATTGGTGTCGTCCTGCCCGTCGGGCCCGGCGCCGATGGCGTCGCGGACGGGCGCGTCCTCCTCCGTCGCTGTCCAGGCGGCGCAGTACATCAGCAGCTTGGCCATGAAGTTGATCCAGAGCAGCAGCGCGATCGGCACGCCGAAGGCGCCGTAGACCGACTTCGCCGCGACGCCGGCGAGGTACCCGCCGAGGAGCAGCTTGAGCAACTCGAAGCCCACGGCGCCCTGGAGCGCGGCGAGGAGTACGCCCTTGCGCGGCGGGCGCACGCCGGGCAGCAGCGTCAGCACATAGATGAGCAGGACGAAGTCGGCGCCGATCGCCGCCGCGTAGGCGGCCGTTCGCAGCAGCACCGTGCCGATGCCGCCCTCGACGAGGCCGAGGTGCTCGGCAACCCAGTGGACAGCCGTGAGCGAGAACGTCGAGGCGCCGATGGAGACGAGCCCGAGCAGGCCGAGCCCGAGCAGGATCGCGAGGTCGACCGCCTTGCGGACGAGGAAGTTGCCCGGGCTCTCCGTGAGGTCCCAGGAGGCGCGGAGCGACTCGCGCAGCGTGCCCACCCAGCCGACGCCGGTGAAGAGGAGCGCCGCCCCCGCGACGAGCCCCACCGTCCCCGCGTGCGCGGCGAAGGAGTTCAGGTCCAACTGCTGGGAGATGCCCGGCACCTGCTTGGCGACGAAGTGCTCGACCCGCCCCATCTGCTCGTCGCCGAGGAGCGCCGCACCGAGCGCGGCGCCGACGGCGAGCATCGGGAAGAGCGCCGTGAAGCTGGTGAAGGTGACGGCCGCCGCGAGCCTCGTCCAGTGGCGCGCCTCCATGTACGTGTAGACCTGCCAGACCCTCGTACGGAAGAACCATGCGAGGACGGGGCCGATGACCGGGAGCGCGGTGAGCTTCTCCATGGCGGGCGCCTACCCGCGGTCCCGCGGGTACACGGGGCCTTCCATCGTGTCGATCATGCCGGGGAGCGTAGGCAGCGGCGGGGCGCGGCGTACACCCGACGCGCCCCCGTCGGTCGCCCGGCGGCGTCAGTTGGCGGGCGAGGAGTGCGCGGGACGCCGCTGGGCCGGCGGACGGCAGGGAACGGCACCGTCGACGGCGCCGTGGACCGCACTGACCACGTGCTTCTGCGAGCCGATCGGCGCGGCCCCGGAGAGCGGCGCGCTCTGCGGTTCGGCGCCGAGGGCGCCGGGGCCGTGTACGCCGCCGAAGGTGAACTCCCTGTGGAACCGCCAGACTTGGTCCTCGCCCTGCTCGTAGAGGGCGAAGCCGTTCGCCTGCCAGGCGGCCTCGAAGTCGGCGAGGCCGGAGTACGCGGTGTCCATCGCCTCCTCCGCGATGCCGTGCGCCACGGTGACGTGCGGGTGGTACGGGAACTGCAACTCCCTGGCGAGCGGCCCGTCCGCGGCGCGGAGCCGCGTCTGGAGCTCGTCGCACTCGTGGCCGCCCTCGGCCACCTTGACGAAGACGACGGGAGACACGGGGCGGAAGGTGCCCGTCCCGCTGAGCCGCACCCGGAACGCCTGGCCGGCGAGGGCGACGCGCGCCAGGTGCGCCTCGATCTCGGCGCGCGCCGCCGCCTCGACCTGTGTCGGCGGGAGGAGGGTGATGTGCGTCGGGATGCCGTACGCGGCGGCGTCTCCGTATCCGGCGCGCAGCCTCTGGAGCATGCTGCCGTGCGGTTCGGGGACCGCGAGCGATACGCCGAGCGTGACGGTGGCAGTCGTGGCCATGTGCGCGCTCCCTCCTTCGTCTTCTTCGTTCTCTTCGCGCCGGCGGGCGCGCTCAGCGAGCCGTCAGGAAGCCGACCTTTTCGTAGACCCGGGCGAGAGTATCGGCCGCGACGACCCGGGCCTTGCCGGCACCCCTGGCGAGGAGTGCGTCGAGTTCGGCAGGGTCGTCCAGGTATTCCTGCGTACGTGAACGGAACGGTGTCACCCACTCGGTGACGATCTCGGCTAGCTCCGTCTTGAGCGCGCCGTACCCCTTGCCGGCGAAGTGCTCTTCCAACTGCGGGATCGGGGTGCCGCTGAGGGTGGAGTGGATGGTGAGGAGGTTGCTGACGCCCGGCTTCTTGTCGGCGTCGAAGCGGACGACGGTGTCGGTGTCGGTGACGGCGCTCTTGATCTTCTTCGCCGTGGCCTTCGGTTCGTCGAGGAGTTCGACGATGCCCTTGGGGCTCGACGCCGACTTGCTCATCTTGACCGTCGGCTCCTGGAGGTCGTAGATCCGGCCCGTCTCCTTGAGGATGTGGGGCTCGGGAACGACGAAGGTCGGGCCGTACCGGTGGTTGAAGCGCTCGGCGAGGTTCCGGCTCAGCTCCAGGTGCTGGCGCTGGTCCTCGCCGACGGGGACCTCGTCGGCCTGGTAGAGGAGGATGTCGGCGACCATCAGCATCGGGTAGGTGAAGAGGCCGACGGAGGTGCTGTCGGCGCCCTGCTTCGCCGACTTGTCCTTGAACTGGGTCATCCGCGCGGCCTCACCGAAGCCGGTGAGGCACTCGACGACCCAGGCGAGCTGCGCGTGTTCGGCGACCTGGCTCTGCACGAAGAGGGTGGCGCGCTCCGGGTCGACGCCGGCGGCGAGGAGTTGGGCCGCGGCGTAGCGGGTGTTGCTGCGAAGCTCGGCCGGGTCCTTCGGGATGGTGAGGGCGTGCTGGTCGACGACGCAGTAGAAGGTGTCGTGCGTCTCCTGAAGGCCCACCCACTGGCGTACGGCGCCGAGGTAGTTGCCGAGGTGGAACGACCCGGAGGTGGGCTGGATACCGGAGAGCACACGAGGGCGAGCGTTGACCATGCGCCCATTCTCTCAGGTCGTCCTTCCCGCGGGTGCGGGGATTCCCGTGACGTCGGGCACCGTGCCACCCGCGCGGGTGGCACGGTGGCGGCGCCCCCGTTTTTCACAGTATGCGGTCGCGTGCGTACGGAGTGGAGGCGACGCGGGCGCGCGGAACTCCCGCGCCCGCGCCCGCTGTTGCGCCGGTGCCGACGGGCGGCTGATGTGCCCCCTGTCGGCAAGGTTTCTTTTGCGTGCCGGTGGCGGACGATAGAAAGAGGCCCGCGATCCGGGCCAGGCAGGAAAGACGCCGCACGCCCTTGCGAGACGAACGGAGACCCCGGATGTCCACCTCTCAGCGGCTGCTCGCCGAGGCAGACGCGCACAGCGCGCACAACTACCACCCGCTCCCCGTCGTCATCGCCTCCGCGGAGGGGGCATGGATGACCGACGTGGAAGGACGCAGGTACCTCGACCTGCTTGCCGGCTACTCGGCGCTGAACTTCGGCCATCGCCACCCCCGGTTGATCGAGGCGGCCAAGCGCCAGCTCGACCGCTCCACGCTCACTTCGCGCGCCTTCCAGCACGACCTCTTCCCCGCCTTCTGCGCCGAGCTCGCCGCGCTCTGCGGCATGGAACGGGTCCTCCCGATGAACACCGGCGCCGAGGCGGTCGAGACGGCGGTGAAGACGGCCCGCAAGTGGGGCTACCGCGTGAAGGGCGTCGCGCACGACCGCGCCAAGATCGTGGTCGCCGAGAACAACTTCCACGGCCGCACCACCACGGTGGTCAGCTTCTCCACCGACGAGGAGGCCCGCGCCGACTACGGTCCGTACACGCCGGGCTTCGAGATCGTCCCGTACGGGGACCTGGCGGCCCTGGAGGCGGCCGTCGACGAGGACACCGTCGCGGTCCTCCTCGAGCCCATCCAGGGCGAGGCGGGCGTCTACGTCCCGCCGCCCGGATACCTCACAGGCGTACGGGAGTTGACGCGCGCCCGGGGCGTGCTCTTCATCGCCGACGAGATCCAGTCGGGGCTCGGCCGCACCGGCGCCACCTTCGCCTGCGAGCAGGAGGGGCCCTCGGGCGTGCAGCCCGACATGTACGTACTCGGCAAGGCGCTCGGCGGGGGCGTCGTGCCGGTCTCCGCGGTCGTCTCCACCGACGAGGTCCTCGGCGTCCACCGCCCCGGCGAGCACGGTTCCACCTTCGGCGGCAACCCGCTCGCCTGTGCCGTCGCGCTGGAGGTACTGGCGATGCTGCGCACGGGCGAGTTCCAGGAGCGGGCACGGGAGTTGGGCGACCACCTCCACCACGAGCTGGACCTCCTCACCGGCGGCGCCGTCCGCGAGGTCCGCGGCCGGGGCCTGTGGGCCGGCATCGACGTGGCGCCGGAGTACGGCACGGGCCGCGAGCTCTCGGAGCGGCTCATGGCCCGTGGCGTCCTCGTCAAGGACACCCACGGCTCGACGATCCGGGTGGCGCCGCCGCTCGTCGTCTCCAAGGAAGATCTGGACTGGGGAGTCGAGCAGCTCGGGGCCGTACTCGCCGAGTCGGCCTGACCCGAGGCGGCAACCCCCGGCGTACGCCCGGGGGTTGCCGTCCGTCGTCAGCGCCGGGTCATCCGGCCGCCGGCTCCCGCACCCGCTCCCGCAACCGCTTGCTCGCCTCGTCGAGGCCGCTGAGTTCGAGGCGCTTGCCGCGTTCCGCGTACTTGGCCTCGACGGCGTCGAGCGCGGCCGAGGAGGTGGCGTCCCAGACGCGCGCCTCGGAGAGGTCGAGGACGACATGGTCCGGGTCGCCGACGTAGTCGAACCGCGCGAGGAACTCGTCGGCGGAGGCGAAGAAGAGCTCGCCCCTGACGGTGTAGACGACGCGGCCCTCGGGAGCGGCGACCGCCTCGACGTGTGCACGCTCCGCCACGCGGCGGGCGAAGACCACAAGAGCGACGAGCGAGCCGACGACGACACCGATGGCGAGGTTCTCCGTGACCACGACGCAGACGACCGTCACCAGCATCACCACCGTCTCCCCCACGGGCATCCGGCGCAGCGTGCGCGGGGCGACGGAACGCCAGTCGAAGGTCGCGACGGAGACCATCACCATCACGGCGACGAGTGCGGCCATCGGCATCTGCGAGACCACGGGAGCGCACAGGAGACACAGCCCCAGGAGGAACACGCCTGCGAGGAAGGTGGAGAGTCTGGTCCGTGCGCCGGAGACCCGCACGTTGATCATCGTCTGACCGATCATGGCGCAGCCGCCCATGCCGCCGAAGAAGCCCGTCACGATATTGGCGATGCCCTGCCCGATGGACTCCCGGGTCTTGGAGGAGGGGGTGTCCGTGAGGTCGTCGACGAGCTTCGCCGTCATCAGCGACTCCATGAGGCCGACGAGCGCCATGCCGAGCGCGTACGGCGCCACGGTCGTCAACGTCTCCCAGGTGAAGGGGACTTCGGGAAGCGCGGGGACGGGGAGCGAGGCGGGCAGCTCGCCCTTGTCCCCCACGGTGGGGACGGCGATGCCGGCCCCCACGGTCAGCGCCGTGAGCACGACGATGGAGACGAGCGGGGCCGGGACGACGCGGGTGATACGAGGGAAGAACACCATCACGGCCAGCCCGCCGGCGAAGAGCGGATAGACGGGCCAGGGCACGTCGAGGAGCTCCGGCACCTGCGCAAGGAAGATCAGAATGGCGAGCGAGTTGACGAACCCGACCGTCACCGGCCGCGGCACGTAGCGCATCAGCTTCGCCACGCCCAGGGCGCCGAGCGCCACCTGGAAGACGCCGGCCAGGATCACCGCAGCGAAGAGGTGGCCCAGACCGTGCTCGCGGGCGAGCGGCGCGACCACGAGGGCGATGGCACCGGTCGCGGCCGAGATCATGGCGGACCGCCCGCCGACGAACGCGATCACCACGGCCATGGTGCAGGAGGCGAAGAGCCCGACGGCGGGATCGACCCCGGCGATGAGGGAGAACGAGATCGCCTCGGGGATCAGCGCCAGGGCCACGACGAGACCGGCGAGCACCTCGGTCCGCAGCACCTTCGGCGTGAGAGCGGTGAACAGGGGTGTCCCGGAGGCAGTTGATGTGTCGGTCAAGAGGGAAGAACCTGTGTTCTCTGGGCATGCCGCGCCGAGAGAGCCGACGGCATGCGGGAGCTGGCTGGGGGCGGCGGGCGGCGCTGACCGCCGGCCGCGGTGGGGCTACGGTGACCGTTCGACGGTGCGCGTCGGAGCCCCCGCGGACGACCGCGGTCGACCGGAAGTGAACTCTACCCTGACGTTAGGGTAGGGATGCGGCCCGGGGTTTCCGCCCGCCGGCAGGCGGAGAGCCGCCGAGCCGTACGGCCCGAAAGCCGAGGAGAACAGTGGGCAGCAAGCACATGCAGATCGGCGAGGTGGCATCCCGCACCGAGCTGTCGCTGCGCACGATCCGCCACTACGAGGAGACGGGGCTCGTCGTCCCGTCGGCCCGCTCCCGCGGCGGGTTCCGCCTCTACACCGAAGGCGACGTCGCGCGGCTGATGGTGATCCGCAGGATGAAGCCGCTCGGCTTCACCCTCGACGAGATGCGCGACCTCCTCGCCGCCACCGACCTGCTCGATGCGGAGGCCGAACTCACGGAGAGTGAACGCACGTCGGCGCTCGACCGCGTCGCCGGGTTCGAGGAGGCCGCCAGGGACCGCGTCGCCAGTCTTCGTCAGCAGCTCGCCAGGGCCGAAGAGTTCGCCGGGACGCTCAGCGCCCGGCTCGGGCACGAAGCCCGGCGGTCGGCCGACACCCCCCGCTCCGCAGGAGGTTGAAAAGACAGCCGGCTGTCGGCCCCGTCCGCTAGCGTCCCGCACATGACAGAAGCACAGAAGACGACGGCGCACGGCCCGCGGCTGCGGATCTGGAAGGCCGCTCCCGCGCTCTACAAGGGCATGTCCGCCTTCCAGCAGGCGACGGCCGAAGGTCTGGAGCACAGTCTGGCCGAGCTGGTGAAGATCCGCGCCTCACAGCTCAACAAGTGCGCCTTCTGCCTGGACATGCACTTCGCCGACGCACGCAAGGCGGGCGAGTCGCAGCTTCGGCTCGATCTCATCGGCGCCTGGGAGGAGGCGGGCGACCTCTTCAGCGAGCGGGAGCAGGCCGCGCTCGCCCTCACCGAGTCGGTGACGCTCCTCACCGAGGGCTTCGTCCCCGACCCCGTCTGGGAGCGGGCCGCCGCCCACTTCGACGAGGCCGAACTCGCCCAGCTCCTCGGGCAGATCGTCGTGATCAACTCGTGGAACAGGTTCATGGTGGCGACGCGTGCGGTGCCGAGGAGCCTGGAGCAGTAGGGCACCTCCGCCGAACAGGCGTACGCCCGGCGGGAGTTCCGGCCGGGCGTACGCCTGTGGTCGCGGCGGACGGGAGCGGCGCTCTCCCGTCCGCCGCCGCTCAGCTCGCCGTGCGGCGAGCGAGACGGGTGCGGAGATCACGCGTCCTCGGGAATCCACTTCTCCCAGGTCGACTTGTTCTCCTTGATCCACTTCTCGGCCGCCTTCTCGGGCTTCATCTTGTCGCCCGCGATCATCTGCGCGACCTCGTTCTGGTCCTCCGTCGACCACTTGAAGTTCTTGAGGAACTCGGCAGCGGGACCGCCGTTCTTCGAGAAGTCCTTGTTGAGGAACTTCTCAAGCTGGTTGGTCTCGTAGCCGCACTTCGCCTTCTCCTCGGGGACCTCGCATCCCGGGGTGTACTTCGGCAGCTTGACCTCGACCATCTCGATGTCGTTGTTCATCCACTGCGGCTCCCACCAGTAGGCGAGGAACGGCTTCTTCGCCTTGTAGAGCCGCTGCATCTCCTTGAGCTGCGCCGCCTCGGTGCCCGAGGGGATGTGCTTGAACTTGAGGCCGAAGTTCTTGATGAGGCCCTTGTCGTGCTGCGAGTACGAGGGCGCGGCGCCCATGAAGTGGCCGAGCTCGCCGCTCTCGGAGGTCTTGAAGTCCTTGTAGTACTTGTTGAGGTTCTTGTAGTCGGTGACGTCCGGGTGCTTGTCCGCGTAGTACTTCGGGACGAACCAGCCGATGTGACCGACGACGCCGAGGTCACCGCCGGAGACGACGGTCTTCTTGTCCTCGACGTACTTCTTCTGCTTCTTCGGGACGCCGTGCCAGTCCTCGAGGATGGCGTCGGCCTTGCCGCTGTCGAGCGCGTCGAAGGCGACGGGCTCGTCCATCTGCTGGACGTCGACCTTCACGTCCATCTCGTCGGCCATCAGCTTGGAGACGACGGCGGCGTTGGCCGAGGCGCCGACCCACGACGGCTCGGCGAGGACGACCTTGTCGGTGCCGCTGGACTGCGTCTCAGCCGCACCGCACCCGGCGGTGAGGGCCAGCGCGCCGAGCACGCCGACGCCGGCTATGGCGGTATTGCGAATGCGCTTGCTGTTCATGAGAGTTCTGTCTTCTCTTCTCGGGGTGGAGCGCCGGCCCCGCGGCCTGCGCTCTGCGTGGAGGGCGCGGAGGGGGGTCCGCGCCGCTGGGGATTGCGGTCTGGGTACGGCCGGTTCAGGAACCCTTACGGCTCCGCACGGCCGGTTGCGAGATGCGGTCGAGCATGATGCCGAGGCAGACGATGGCGATGCCGGACGGCAGCCCCTGCGCGAGGTTGCCCTTGGAGAGGCCCTGCACCACGTCGTAGCCGAGCGCACCGCCACCGATCAGGCCGGCGATGACGACCATCGACAGCACCAGCACGACGCCCTGGTTGACGCCGACGAGCAGCGCCTTGCGCGCGAGCGGCAACTGCACCTGGAAGAGCTGCTGTTTGCCCGTCGCACCCAGGGACTTCGACGCTTCCATCGCGGCCGGGTCGACCCCGCGCAGCGCTTGGGTGGTGATGCGGATGACGGCGGGCGCCGCGTAGATCACCGCCGCGATGATGCCGGCCGTCCTGCCCAGGCCGACGAGCGCGATCACGGGGATGAGGTACACGAACTGCGGCATCGTCTGCATGGTGTCGAGCACCGGCCGCAGCATCCTCTCCGCCCGCTCCACGCGAGCCGAGACGATGCCGATGATCAGCCCCACGATCACCGTGAGCACCAGTGCGCCGAGCACCTGCGACAGCGTGTCCATCGAGCGGTCCCACAGGCCCATCGCACCGATGAGAGCGAGTCCGACGCAGCCGGCGAGCGCAGCGCGCCAGGTGCCGACGAACCAGCCGACCACCGCCACGAGCAGCAGCAGCGCCCACCACGGCGTCGCGAGCAGTCCGCTCCGCAGCGGGTTGAGGATGAATTCGGTGAAGCCCTCGGCCCACGTGACCGTGCCGCCGACGACGGGGATGCCCGAACCGAGGTGGTCGGTGAACCAGTTGACGGCATCGTTGACCGGCTGTCCCCAGGAAACGGTCCAGCTCTCGGGCCACTCGCTCTCCCACACGGCCGAGCCGACGGCTGCGAAGACGGCGAGCAGCACCACGATCCCGCCCCACACCGCGGCCCGCACCTTGGCCATGCCTGCGGGCTCGGTCGCGGTCTGCGAGGCGTCGAGGCGCTCACCGGCCGCGGAGGTCGTCCGGTCGAGGAGCACGGCGACGAGGACGACGGCGACGCCCGCGGTGAGCGCGGTGCCGATGTCCAACTTGCCGAGCGCCTGGTAGATCTCGTCACCGAGACCACCGCCGCCGATCAACGAGGCGAGGACGACCATGGACAGGCACATCATGATCGTCTGATTGAGTCCGAGCATCATCTGCTTGCGCGCCAGCGGCAGTTTGGCCGTGTACAACCGCTGCCAGGGGCTGGCGCCGAGCGAACGCGCCGCCTCCAAGGCCACCGGGTCCGCGCCCCGCAGCCCGAGCGAGGTAAGCCGGGCCATCGGCGGAGCCGCGTAGATCACGGTGGCGATCAGCGCGGAGGGGATGCCGACACCGAAGATCAGCAGCAGCGGCAGCAGATAAGCGAACGCCGGCATCACCTGCATCGTGTCGAAGACCGGCCGCAGCAGCTTCTCGAAGCGGTCCGAGAGCCCCGACGCGAGTCCGAGCAGGAGCCCCAGCAGCGCCGCGATGATCACCGCCACGACCATCAGCGCGAGCGTCTCCATCGTGGGCGCCCACATCTCGAGGATGCCGCAGACGGCGAAGACGGCGAGCGCCGTGACTCCGGTCCGCACGGCACGCCGTGAGCGGTCGGCACCGCCGGCCGCCCAGGCGATGAGCGTGCCGATGACGGTCACACCGACCCAGCCGAGCGAGTCGAAGAGGCTGACGATCGCGTCGACGCCGCTCTCGGCCGCGTTGCTGATGTGCAGCAGGAAGTAGAGGAAGAGCCAGTGCGAGTCGCGGTTGTCGACGAGCCAATTGTCGAGGTCCTCAAGCGGCGTGCGGATGTCCGCAGTCCAGCCGCCGGGCCAGGCGCCGTCACCCGTGACGACGGCGCTCACCAGGACGACGAGCGCCGCGAAGCCGATCACCAGCCACTTGGGGTTGGCGGCGAGCCGTGCGGCGAGTCCGTCCTGCGCGGTGTCGGCCGAGCGACGGTCCGGATCGGGCGCGGGCCCCTGCGCGCCGCCCGCGGGTTCCTTGTCGAGCGTCGGGGTCGTGGCGGTGCTCATACCGCCGCCACCTTCCCCTCGTCGGCGGCGGCTCCCGTGGCGTCGTCTTCGCCGAGCCGGGCGACGACGGAGAGCAGCCGGTCGTGGTCGATGACGCCGAGGAGCTTGCCGTCCTTCATGACGCGCGCCGGCTTCCCGCTCCGCGCGACGGCCTCGATCGCGTCGGAGACGAGGGTGTCGGGCGTGAGCGCGACACCGTCTTCGGCCTCGCCCGCGTCGGCGGGGCGCATCGCGCGGCGGACGGAGATGACCTGCTCGCGCGGGACGTCCCGGACGAAGTCGCGGACGTAGTCGTCCGCCGGGTTGGCGACGATCTCCTCGGGGCTGCCGAGCTGGACGATCTCGCCGTCGCGCATCAGCGCGATGCGGTCGCCGAGCCGCAGGGCCTCGGAGAGGTCGTGGGTGATGAAGACCATGGTGCGGCCTTCTTCGTTGTGGAGGCGGACGACCTCCTCCTGCATGTCCCGGCGGATCAGCGGGTCGAGGGCGCTGAACGGCTCGTCGAAGAGGAGCACCTCGGGGTCGACGGCGAGTGCGCGGGCGAGCCCGACGCGCTGCTGCTGGCCGCCGGAGAGCTGGGCGGGCCTGCGGTGCCCGAGCCCCTCCAGGCCGACCTTGTCGACCATCTCGCCTGCGCGCTCACGGCGTTCGGCCTTGCCCACGCCCTGGATCTCCAGGCCGTACGCGACGTTGTCGAGGACCGTGCGGTGGGGCAGCAGGCCGAAATTCTGGAAGACCATCGAGGCCCGGTGCCTGCGCAGCGTGCGCAGGCTCTCGGTGTCCATGCCGCGTACGTCGTCGCCGTCGAACTCCAGCGTGCCGGCGGTGGGTTCGATGAGGCGGGTCAGGCAGCGGACGAGCGTCGACTTGCCGGAGCCGGAGAGCCCCATGACGACGAAGACCTCGCCCTTGTTGACGTCGAAGGAGACGTCGCGGACCGCCGCGGTGCAGCCGGTCGACTCACGGACCTCGGCGGCGGAAAGTCCCTTGAGGGCGGAGTTCTCGGGGACGTTCTCCGCTTTGGGGCCGAAGACCTTCCACAGGTTGCGGACGGAGATGACCGGCGTATGTTCGGCGCTCTCGGACATCAGGCAACACCTCCCGGTATCGGGGCTGAGTGGGGACGGATGAGATCGACCGCCTTCTCCCCGACCATCAGGACCCCGATCATCGGGTTGACGGTGGGCATCGTCGGGAAGACGGAGGCGTCCGCTATGCGGATTCCCTCCAGCCCCCGGACGCGCAACTCGGGGTCGACGACGGCGAGTTCGTCGTCGACCGCGCCCATACGGCAGGTGCCGGCGGGGTGGTAGACGGTGTGCGCGACCTTCCGCGCGTACTCGCTGAGCTCCTCGTCGGTGGTGACCTCGGGGCCGGGTGCCACCTCGCGCTTCAGCCACTTGGCGAAGGGCTCGGAGGCGGCGACCCTGCGGGCGATCCTGATGCCGTCGACGAGGGTGCGGCCGTCGTAGTCGTCGCCGTTCTCGTCGTACGCGAAGTACCTGAAGTCGAGAGCGGGCTTCACCTCGGGGTCCGCCGAGGTGAGGTAGAGCCGGCCGCGCGCACGGGACTTGGGGATGTTGGGTGTCATCGAGACGCCGTGCTCGGGACGTTGGTAACCGAGCCGCTCCGGGTTGTCCGTGAACGGGATCTGGTAGAAGTGGAACATCAGGTCGGGACCGGGGGATTCGGGGTCCCGGCGGACGAAGAGCCCGGCGTCCGAGTCCATCGCCGAGTTGCCGGGGAGGGGGCCCTCGGTCTCCCAGACGATCACCGACTCGGGGTGGTCGATGAGGTTCTCACCGACGCCCGGAAGGTCCTGCACCACCGGAATCCCCAGCGCCGTCAGGTCCTTCGCCGGGCCGATCCCCGAGTGCATCAGCAGCCGCGGGGTGTCGACGGCGCCGGCGCAGACGAGCACCTCGCGGGCGGCGGTGAGGAGCTGCTCGGTGCCGTCCTTCGACCGGACGTGCACGCCCGTCGCCCGCTTCCCTTCGAGCTCCAGCCGGAACGCCCAGGTCTCCAGGAAGAGATGGAGGTTGGGGCGGTCGCCCGCGTCCATGTGCGGGTGGAGGTAGGCGACGGAGGCGCTGGAGCGCTTGTTGGTCTCCGGGTGGTAGGAGAGGTCGAAGAAGCCGACGCCCTCGGTGAACGGCTCCTTGTTGAAGCCGTCGATCTCCGGGACGCCGAGCGCCTCCTTGGAGGCGGCGATCCAGTCCTTCGCGATGGCGTTCCGGTCCGCGTCGCCCACCGGGACGACGTTGTTGCGGAGCTTCCCGAAGTACGGGTCCATCGCGGCGGCGTTCCAGCCGGCAGCGCCGTTCGCCTCCCACTCGTCCCAGTCGGCGGGGAGCGGCTTGAAGGCGATCAGCGTGTTGTGGGAGGAGCAGCCGCCGAGCACCTTGGCGCGGCTGTGCCTGATGTGGCTGTTGCCGCGCGGCTGTTCGGTGGTCGGGTAGTCGTAGTCGAGCTCGCCGCCGAGCAGACCGAGCCAGCGGCGCAGGGTCAGCACCTCGGGCCGGTCGCGGTCGTCGGGTCCGCCCTCGATCAATGCGACGGTGACGTCCGGGTCCTCGGTGAGCCGTGAGGCGATCACCGAGCCCGCCGTACCGCCACCGACGATCACGTAGTCATAGGTGGACATGGGGTGTTGCTCCTTGAGGGATGCTCGCGCGGTCTTTCTCTCGGGGTGTGCGCGAGACGTGGGGTACTGCTGAGTACTGCTGGTGCTGCCGGGTACCGCTGAATGCCGGTCACGTCGACGAGCCGCCGGCCTCGAAGTTCAGCCGGCGAACCAACGCACGGGGGACGGGCGCAGGTTCTCGTAGACGTGCTTGGTCTCGCGGTACTCGTCGAGACCGGACGGGCCGAGCTCGCGGCCGACTCCGGACTTGCCGAATCCGCCCCACTCCGCCTGCGGCAGGTACGGGTGGAAGTCGTTGATCCAGATCGTGCCGTGGCGCAGCCGTGCCGCGACGCGGCGCGCCCTCGCGGTGTCGCCGGAGAAGACCGCGCCGGCGAGGCCGTACTCGGTGTCGTTGGCCAGGCTTACAGCTTCGTCCTCGGTGGTGAAGCCTTCGACCGTCACGATTGGGCCAAAGGTTTCCTCGCGAACGACCTTCATTTCGCGGTGACAGCCGTCGAGGACCGTCGGCGAGTAGAAGTACCCGCTCTCCGGCCGCACTTCCGACGGCTCGGGCCGCGCACCGCCGGCGCGGACCACGGCGCCCTCGGCGCGCGCGCTCGCCACGTACGCCTCGGTCTTCTCCAACTGCTGCTGCGAGACGAGCGGCCCGCACTCGACGCCGTCCTCCGTGCCCCGGCCGAGCCGGATCTGCCCTGCGCGACGCGCGAGTTCGGCGACGAACCGCTCCCGTACCGGCTCCTCGACGATCAGCCGCGCGCCGGCCGAGCAGACCTGCCCGCTGTGGATGAAGGCCGCGTTGAGCGCCTGGTCGACGGCGGTGTCGAAGCCCTCCTCCGTCGCGCACGCGTCGGCGAAGACGACGTTCGGGTTCTTGCCGCCCAGCTCCAGCGCGACCTTCTTCACCGAAGCGGCCGCCGCCTGCGCCACCTTGGTGCCGCTGACGAGCCCGCCCGTGAAGGAGACCAGGTCGACGTCCGGGTGCTCGCTCAGACGGGCGCCCACCGTCGCGCCTGCGCCGGTGACGATGTTGGCGACGCCGGCCGGGACCCCCGCCTCGTGGGCGAGCTTCACCAGGTGCACCGTGCTCATCGGGGTGAGCTCACTGGGCTTGATGACGAAGGTGTCGCCGGCGGCGAGCGCCGGCGCGACCTTCCAACTCGCCTGGAGCAGCGGGTAGTTCCACGGCGTGATCATCGCGCAGACGCCGACCGGCTCGTGCACCACGATGCTGTGCACGTCCGGGTCGCCCGCGTCGACGACCCGGCCGCCCGACTCGTTCATCACCAGGTCGGCGAAGTAGCGGAAGGCGCTGGTGACGTCGTCGACGTCGACCCGGCCCTCCTCCAGCGTCTTGCCGGTGTCGCAGGACTCCAACTCCGCGATCTCCTCCCTGTCGCGCTGGAGGAGATCAGCGATCCGGCGGAGCACGGCGGCGCGTTCGGCGGTCGCGGTGCGGGGCCACGGCCCCTCGTCGAACGCCTGGCGTGCAGCGGCCACCGCGGCGTCGGTGTCCTCCGCATCGCCCTCGGCGACGACGGCGAGGGTCCAGGCGTCTGCGGGGTCCAGAATCGCCCGCGTCCCCCCTGCCGCGGCGGCTCGCCACCGACCACCAACGGAAATCGTCTCTCTTACGGACACCTTGGGTACTGCCTTCCAATTACCGAAATGTTCCTTGCCATACACCTGGGCGCATGGCCAAATACGAGCCCTGCCCGGTTCCTTGAATGTCATGTCTGTAAGCCAGCGATAAGTGGTCTTCCTCACTGGCCGGCGTGCGGGGGCTGGTATGCCCACGTACGGTTTGTTGGGACATTCCTCGGCAAAGAGCACATCAGCGCGGAAACGGTGCAGGTCACGCTCGTGATCCGGCCCTTTGGAACGCCGCACCAGACAGCTCTCTCCACTCCGTTTCCGCAGGTCAGCGCAGCACGGGAGACACCGGACCGCGAACCGGTGCACCTCCCCCGTGATCCGCGGCAACCCACCCACACGCCACGGCGCCGCACCGCTGCCGGAACCGAGGCACCCGCGGCCTCCAGACCACAGGGACGCCCATGCAGAAGCACTACGGAAAGCCGCTCGCGTACATCTGCACCGCCGCGGTCGCCGGCGGCCTCCTCCTCCCGACGACCGCGACCGCGGCCCCGGGCGCCGACAGCCGCGGCGAACTCGACGGCCTCTCCGGGCGCGAGGTCGCCGGCAGGGCCCTGAAGGAGCTCGGCGACGTCGACTCCCTCCACATGCGCCTCGACGCCAGCGAGGTCAAGGCCGACCTCGCCCTGGACGGCACGGGGAACTGCGCGGGCCACGTCAGACTGGCGGCACAGGGCGCGGTGGACGTCGTCAAGCGGGGCGGCACCGTGTGGCTCAAGCCGGACGCGAAGTTCTGGAAGCAGCAGATCGGCGGCGAGAAGGGCGCCGAGGCGGCCGAGGCGTTCAAGGACCGCTACATCAAGGGCGGCGCGAGCGACGCCATGCTCGGCGGCCTCAGCACCGCCTGCGACCTCGACGCGCTCCGCGCCACCGCGGGCACCAACGAGTCGGGCCGCGACGCGGCCGGCTGGAAGCGCGGCAGGGGCGCCGACCACGACGGCAAGGACACCGTCACGGTTGCGCGCAGCAAGGGCGGGGCCAAGGTCACCATGCTCGTCTCCGCCGAGGGCACCCCCTACCCCGTCCGGCTGCTCCGCGAGGCGGGCGGGAGCGCGCCCGGCGCCTCGGACCAGGAGGATCTCCGGTTCGACGCGTTCGACCGTCCGGTCCCGAAGAAGACGCCGGGCAAGCGGGAGACCGTCACCGTCGACGAGGTACGCGACCAGCTCAACGCACCGCCGGCCACGGAGGTTTGACGGCCGAGCGCCGCCCCGCGGCCACGGGTCCTCGCCCGGCGGGCGCGTGACGTACGGCGCCGCGTCGCGTGTCTGCGCGCGCTCGGCTCCGGTTCCGAGAAAGATGCTGCCCGGCCGCCGAGCGGCCGCCCGATCCCGGAATCGGCCTGGGGAGCTGGGAGACGTGACGTACGCAAGGGCCCTTGCCGTGACGCTGGCTGCCGCGCTCACGCTCACCGCCTGCGCCCGGCAGCCGGACGCCCACGACGAGTCCCCCGGCGGCGACCCGCCCCGGTCCCGCGAGCGGGCGGCGGGGATGCCGGCCTTCTCCGAGAAGCTCGCGCCCATGGCGAAGGGCTTCTACGACATGGCCTGGACCGCCGACGGCTACCCGGGCCGCAA
Organism: Streptomyces sulphureus DSM 40104; assembly: GCF_000381025.1. Taxonomy (GTDB): domain Bacteria; phylum Actinomycetota; class Actinomycetes; order Streptomycetales; family Streptomycetaceae; genus Streptomyces; species Streptomyces sulphureus. The sequence goes on along the minus strand of NZ_KB905822.1, from coordinate 180,059 downwards.
CAACCACGACGGCACGGTATACGAACACCCCATCTACCCCACCTACGTGCTCCACGACTACCTGGAGCAGTACGCGAAGCACCCGTCGCCGAAGCTGAAGGCCGCGGTCCGCACCGTCGCGCACGCCACCGTCCGGCGCCTGAAACCGTTCCACGGCGCGCTCGTCGCCTGGTACGCGCCGAAGCCGGGGACCCGCCACACCGAGCGCCGCTACTCCGCGCTCACCCAGTCCTACTACGCCCACCGACTCAGGAACGCCGCGGACCTCCTGCACGACCGGTCCCTCCGCACCGCCGCACGGCGCGCCTTCCATGCGTTGACCGTGCCGGCCGACAAGGGCGGCGTCCGCTACCGCGACCGGCACGGCACCTCGATCGCGGAGCTCCCCCAGCGCCCCAACGGCTATGTGCTCAACGGCTGGCAGAGCGCGCTCGTCTCGGCGTGGAAGTACGGGGAGGCGTCGGGAGACCGCCGTGCGAAGCGGCTGGTCCGCGCCTCGGCGCGGACGATGGCCAGGATGCTGCCGCTGTACGACGCACCGGAGGTCGCCAACTCCCGCTACGGGCTGACGGGTTACACCTACGTGCGCACCGTCGGCGCCGACCTGCGCGACGCGCGCGTGTCCGTCCCGGGCGAGGGCAGCCAGGGCCTCGTGCGGGGCAAGGGCACGGAGCTGTGGACCAACCACCGGGTGGGCCCGCGCCAGGTGAACCTCGTCCTCTCCAGGGCCTCCCTCCCCGAGCCGAACGTGCTCCGCCTCGACGTCTCGGGGCCGGCCCGCGTCCAGGTGCAGGTCGGGGAGTACGACCCGCTGGTCTCGCAGCCGCCGAGGGCGCGGTGGGTGACCGTCGGCAAGGTCGACAAGGGCCGTCCGCGGGTGGAGGTGGGCCGCGACGTCCTCGACAAGCTCGCCTACCCCACCAACTTCGTGAAGAAGATCGACGGCAGGCAGACCAACGTCTACCACGCCATCCACATCCGCAACCTGCGCGAACTCGGCCGCATCACGGGCGACGAGCGCTTCGCGAAGTGGGCCGACCGCTGGTCGCGCGCGACGTGCCGGTGGAAGGAGATGCCCGTCTACGAGGGCATGTACGTCCGCAGCAACGAGCCGGGAGCCCGGAGCGTCGCCGTCTCCGACCTCTGCACGCGCACCCAGGGCGGCACCGGCTGGCAGAAGTTCGTCGGAGAGTGAGCGCCGACTGCCCTACCAGGCAAGAGTTCCCGCCGACCGGCGGACCGGTGCGAAGAGCCCCCGCGTGACACATCCGCACAGCAGCCAGCACGGGTAATATCCGTACCACGCTGGGTAATTGGGCCCTGCGGCGTCCTGCTCGGGCTCCGGCCCCGCGACGCCGCCGTCTCGCCTCCCGCCCCAGGGGAACCGCACAGCCCCTGCCGGCCCGAGGCATCAGCACGGGGAGGTAACTATGGCGGGCACCTTTGGCGCGCACGCCGACCGGCGGGCGCCATGACCACGCCCTCCACCTCGCCGGCGCCCGCCTCCGATGGCGAACAGGACGCCGGCTGGTGGCGGTTCGCGCTCCTCGCGGTGCTGCTGGTGGCGACCGCCGGCCTGATCGTCCTCGGCGGGACCAGCAGCGAGGCGTTCATCGGAGCCGCGCTCTCCGCGGCAGGCGCCGTCTACCAGGCGCAGCGGGCGCCGGAGCGCCGGCAGGTGCTCGCGCTCCTCGGCGCCGTCGCGCTGGCGGTCGCCGTCGGCCTCGCCGTCCTCGTCTACCGGCAGCACAGCCCGGAGCAGGTCTTCGCGGAGACGACGCTCAACGGCGAACACCGCGTCGTCGCCGAGCGGTACGAACCGATACGGGTACGGGTCGACGCCGACGCGTCCGGCGGCCAACTCCGCCTCGTGCTCGACGCGCAGGACGTCGACACCAGCTCCGCCTCGTGCGTCGCGGTCGGAACCCTGAGGTTCACCGGGAGCGACCTCGCCGCGGAAGAGACGACCGCGGCGTTGGCGGGGCCGGGACCCACGACCGTCACGCTCGACCTCGCCACCTCCTCGCACGTGCGCCTGGAGGCCCAACTTGACGGAATCGACAGTGCTTGCAGGGTCTCACTGGAGGTGAAGGGGGCTCAGTTCCAGTGAACGCCCTGGCCCACAACCGAACACCGGGGAGAACACAATGATCCGCTCACGGTACGGCGCGGCCGCCGCCGCTCTCGTCCTCGCTTCGGCGGTTCTCGCGGGGTGCACGAGCAGCCCCGACGACAGCAAGGAGAGCCCGCGTCCCGACTCGTCCTCGGCGCCCACGCTCTTCGACGGGAAGATCATCGGCGTCGGCGTCAAGAAGGGCCAGCCCGGCTTCAGCCAGAAGCCCAACGACGGCTACCGCTTCAAGGGGTTCGAGCAGAGCCTCCTCGCCGACCTCGAATCCCGACTCCACTTCCGCACGCGCGCGTTCGACATCTCCTCGGCGGAGCGCGAGTCGCTCCTCGAGGACGAGGTCGTGAAGCTCGTGGTGGCGACGTACTCGATCAACCCCGAGCGCGAGAAGCACGTCGACTTCACGGCGCCCTACCTCCAGACACCGCAGGGCGTGCTCGTACGCGACGGCGACACCTCGGTCGAGCACCAACGGGACCTGGCGTCGAAGAACATCTGCACCGCGGAGGGCTCGGTCGCCGACCCGGAGAGCGTCACCTCCCCGCGGGCCAAGAAGGAGATCAGAGACCGCGTGGGCGCGGCGAGCATAGACACGGAGCAGGACTACAAGACCTGCGTCCGGCATCTCCACGAGGAGAAGTACGACGCGGTGGTGACAGACAAGATCATCCTTGCGGGGTTCGAGGAGCACGCCCGGCGCACGGCGGCGCCCGACGAGCAGGTCAAGGTCGTCGAGGGGATAGAACTCCGCGGCCCCAAGCAGCTCTACGGCATCGCCCTGCCCAAGGGCCACGAGGCGGACTGCCGGAAGATCAACAAGGCCCTGAGGAAGCTGCTCTACTCGGGCGCCGGCTGGGACGCGATGTTCAAGACCGCCTTCGACAAGCTCGGCCGCAGCGGCGCGGCGTTCGAGTACAAGCCGGACCGGGCGGAGTTCCCCAAGCGCGAGGCCGACTCGTGCGGGGGGCGGACGAGCTAGCCCTCGGCCCGTGCGCTGCGGCGACGCACGTCTCACGGAGCGTGGCAACCGCCCGACCGTCAATCCCGATCCCGATCCAAGGGGGTCGCCCACGTCCATGCCCACTCGGTCCGTCGCCATTCGTCAACACGGCGGTGACGAGAGGGCGTTGCCGTCCCACCGAGTAGCCGGCCATTCCCCCGGGCTCGCTGAATCACTCCTCCCCCACACCGCCCGCGGGTACTATCGTGCCCACGGTGGGTAACCGCCGGCGCCGGGCGCCGGCGATGGCCACGGCCGGGCGCACGGGGCAAATCCCCGTCTCCGGCGCCGAGTTGCCGGGCCGCCACCGCGGTGCGGCAGCGCAGCAGCATGCCGTACACACGGGGAGGTGCCTGGATGCCCAGCACCTGGCGGACCGGAGGACCCCTGCGGTCCGCGGACGGACGGCGGGACGGGCCCGCGGGGGACGACACCTCGGCGGACGAGCCCGGAGGCAGCGGGCTCCTGCGCTGGTTCTGGCCCGGCGTCTTCGTCCTCGCCACCGTGATCATCGGCGTGATGGTGGGACGTGAGGGCTTCGGCGTCGTCTCCGGCGCCCTGTCGGCCGGTGTCCTCGCCCTCGCGGGGGCGGCGTGGCGGCAGGACCAACTCCCGCGCAGACAGCAGTTGCTCACCCTCGGCATCGCCCTGCCCGCCGCCGTCCTCGCCGCGTTCACGGCCCACCTGGCGGAGTCGTCGCAGCAGGTCGACGTCTTCGCGCACACCACGCTGGACGGTGCGCGGACCGCCGTACTCGCTCCGAACGCACCGGCCCCCTTGAAGGTCGGGAGCCGGCCGACCAAAGACCACCTGGAAGTTCAGGTGTACGCCACGGACACCAGGACCGACATCGCCTCCTGCGTCGACGTCGGCGAACTGGAATTCAGCGGCCCGGGTCTGAAGCAGCGCACCAACACCGTCGACCTGAATCCGGACGGCGTCACCAGGATCGTCCTCGGCCTTGCGCCTTCCTCCGAGGTCAGCCTCGACGTACGCCTCGTCAAGGTCGACGCCGCTTGCGGTGTCGAACTGCAACTGGCGGGCGCCCGCTTCGTATGACGGCCCGCCCGACGAACCGCGCGAACAAGGGAGCTTGCATGCCACGACGAGGCACCCGCTACGGCGCCGGACTCGGTGCCCTTTTCCTCTCTTCGGCGCTGCTGGCCGGATGTACCGGCAGCAGCGGGACGGACGAGAAGCCCGAGCAGCCGAAGGCGCCGAAAGAGCTCTTCGAGGGCAAGCGGGTCGGGGTGGGCGTGAAGAAGGGGCAACCCGGTCTCAGCGAGAAGCCCAAGGGCGGCTACCGCTTCCACGGCTTCGAGGAGAACCTCCTCGCCTTCCTGAGGAAAGAACTGAAGCTGCGCACCTGGTCGTTCGACATCCCCTCGAACATGCGGGAGGACCTTTTGCGGAACGAGGTCGTCAAGATGGTCGTCGCCTCGTACTCGATCAACCCCGATCGGGCGAGCGACGTCATCTTCACAGCGCCCTACCTGGAGACTCCGCAAGGCGTGCTGGCACGCGACGACGACACTCTCGACAAGTTCGACAAAGCCAAGGGCATGCGCCTCTGCACCAGCGAGGGCTCGGTCAACGACCCCGCCGAGATCGAACCCGGTGACAAAGAGGCGGACTTGACGGTGAAGATCGATGCCAAGCTCGTCTCGACGGAGAAGGACTACAAAACCTGCGTGCGGAAAATGCAGGACACGAAGATGTACGACGGCGTCGTCAGCGACATGCTCATTCTGCGGGGGTTCGAGCACCAGCTCAAGGCGGGGCCGCCCGACCGGCACCTTAAGGTGGCCGAGTTCACGATCCCCAATTCAACTCAGTTGTACGGCATCGGCCTTCCGAAGAACTACCGGAGCGAGTGCCGCCGGATCAACGGCGCCCTGGACGAACTGCTCTTCGGCGAAGGGAAGTGGGAAAGCTTCTTCGAGCACGCTTTCCCCGATGTCGCGAAGCACGATTCAAGCCCTGAGCTCACCTACCGCCCCAATCAGGACGACTTCGAGAAGCGACGGAAGACCTCGTGCCGCATCGGCAAGTGAGGAACACCCGCCGGGGCCGGTGCGATCCGCCGCACCGACCCCGTCGAAGGCGCGGGCTCAGAGCAGCCCGAGACCGCGGACGGCCTCGCGCTCCTCGCTCAGCTCCTGCACGGAGGCGTCGATCCGGGGGCGCGAGAACTCGTTGATCTCCAGGCCCTGAACGATCTCGTAGGCGCCGTCCATGGTGGTGACGGGGAACGAGGAGATGAGGCCCTCGGGGACGCCGTAGGAGCCGTCCGAGGGGATGCCCATCGAGGTCCAGTCGCCCTCGGGGGTGCCGTTGACCCAGGTGTGGACGTGGTCGATGGCGGCGTTGGCCGCCGAGGCCGCCGAGGAGGCGCCGCGTGCGTCGATGATCGCGGCGCCGCGCTTGGCGACCGTCGGGATGAAGTCGTCGGCGAGCCACTTCTCGTCGGAGACGACCTCCGCGGCGTTCCGGCCGTCGACCTCCGCGTGGAAGATGTCCGGGTACTGCGTCGCCGAGTGGTTGCCCCAGATCGTGAGCTTCTTGATCCGGTCGACGTCGCTGCCGGTCTTCTTGGCGAGCTGGGTGAGCGCGCGGTTGTGGTCGAGACGGGTCATGGCGGTGAACCGCTCGCCGGGTACGTCGGGCGCAGCGGCCTGGGCGATGAGCGCGTTGGTGTTGGCCGGGTTGCCGACGACCAGCACCTTCACGTCGTCCGCCGCGTGGTCGTTGATCGCCTTGCCCTGCGGCTTGAAGATGCCGCCGTTCGCCTCCAGCAGGTCGCCGCGCTCCATGCCCTTGGTGCGGGGGCGCGCGCCGACGAGGAGGCCGACGTTGGTGCCGTCGAAGGCGACGTTCGGGTCGTCGCTGATGTCGATCCCCTTGAGGAGCGGGAAGGCGCAGTCGTCGAGCTCCATGGCGGTGCCCTCGGCGGCCTTGAGCGCGGGGGTGATCTCCAGCAGGCGGAGCTTGACCGGCACGTCCGCGCCGAGCAACTGGCCGGAGGCGATGCGGAACAGCAGGGCGTAACCGATCTGCCCGGCGGCGCCGGTGACGGTGACATTGACGGGAGTGCGGGGCATGGCGATCTCCGTAGAACCTGACGTTGGGGCAACCCCAGGACAGGGCGGACCCGGATCGCGGGGACCTTCCGCTGCGGTGCGGCCGCTGCGGGAAGCCTCCCTGCCCTGGTGCGGTAAGTCTCTCTACATCAAGAGACCAGGTGTCAGGCTATCCGACGTGCCGGACACCGCAGCAGCCGCCCGCTCCAGGCCGGTGGAGGGGCGGCTGCCAGGTGCGATGACACACCCGTGGGGGGTTGAGGAACCTCTTCCCTCACTTTTCCGTGGCATGCCTTCCGCAGCCGTGAACGTGTTGTGCGCGTCCGGTGCCCGCGACGTGACGTCCGCCCGGCGCAGAGGGCGAACTCCCCTTCGCGCCGGTGCACTTCCGTGCTCTCCGCCTCACTCGGCGCCGGTGCAACCGCGGCCGCCGGCCGCGAGCGTCGCGCAGGCGCGGGCCGGGCTGTTCGCGGTCGTCGCGACCATCGGCGTGTAGGCGTCGTTGGTCGCCTCCACCTCGTCCTGCTCGGTGTGGCCGCCGGCGCTGATCTTCAGGCTGTCGCCTGTGGTGGCGCTCGTGATGCGCGCCCAGGACGCCTTGCAGACGGTGCTGTGCCGGACCTCGACGTAGCTGGAGCCGACCCAGGCCGTGCCCGTGGTCTTGGCGTACTGTCCTCCGCAGCCCATCGTCTCGGGGTCCTTGCCCGTGCACTCGGCGCCCGAGCACTGCACACCCGACGGCAGCGCGTCCTGCTCGCCCTTGTGCGACGAGGAGGGCGCGGGGGCCGCCTCTCCTTTGCCTCCCGACAGGTTGGAGACGAACACGGCAGCCGCGACGACCACGAGGGCACTCACCGTGCCGGCGAGGAACATCGTCGTCCGGCGGCGGCCCGGATGCGCGGGCTGCTGGGCTTTGTCGGGCGCGGGCGCGGGCGCGGCCGAACCGGCCGGCGCGGGGCCGCTGTTGACCGGAGGCGCCGCCGAACCGACGGGCGCGGGGCCGCTGTTGGCCGGAGGTGCGGTTGGGCCCGGCTTGGGGGCCGCGCCCCAGGAGGCCGGGTCTATGCGCTGCACTCCCAGGGGCGGCGCCACGGCGGCATGGGTGCGTGGGGGCTGTCGGCCCGCTTCGGCACGGATGTTGCTGCGCCTGAGCACCGTCGTCTGGTCGTCGCCGGCGCCGACGCCGGCGGCCGGCGGCGCGACGGGGCCGGCGGTCGACGCCGACTGCGGCGGCTCGGCGGCGCCCTGCTGCGGCGCGCTCGACCCCGCGCCTTTGCGGCGGCGCCTGCGGCCGTGTCCTGCCTCGCCCTCGCCTTCGCCGAGAGCGGCTCGCGCCTGCGCCACCTGTATCGCTTCCATGGTGACGTCGTGCCGCATCTCGCTGCGGCTCCAAGCCCGTTCGGCCAGCTCCCACATGGTGCCGAGGTGGCGCACGTCGGTTCCGGTGACCTCGGCGAGCGCCTGGGTGGCGCCACGCGGCGGCAGCAACCTGCCATTGAGGTACCGCTCCCAGGACGACTTGCTGTAGCCCGTCCGGTCCGCGATGGTGGCGACGCTCATTCCGCTGCGATCTATGAGCCTCCTGAGCTGGCCGGTGAACTCGGCGATCTGCGGGTCGAGTTCGTCCGGTAGCGCCCTCCAACGAGGCATTGCCCTCCCCCTTGTCCCCCCGGTAGTGCGGTCTCCCCCGACTGCGCCCCTCCGGGCTGCGTACTGGCTACCCAGGGGGATGCAGGCAGCCAGGATGGCAGTTCCGACGACGGGAGCGCACGGGAGCAGTTCGGGTCGCATCCGCGATCCCGCGCACGCCCGAGTTCGTTATGCGCTCCTTAGTTTGCCAGCCCCAGCGCGCCGCCCGTCGGGCCGGTCGACCCGTACGCGGCAGGTGCGCGAGGGGCGTACCGTCCGCCCCGCTTTCGACGAGACGGCCGGAAACGCGCCCTTCGCGGCGCCCGCAGCACCGGCTTCGCACGGAGCCCTGGCGACCCGCCGCCGATCTCCACGTCCGACCGCCCGGCTTCCGTTCCCCACCGGACCGTCTCCGCTCAGGGGCCACGCTGCTCGGCGCCGCGCACGCGCCGAACTCACGTGCAGAAAGGCGGGGACAGAGCCTTCGCCTTGCGCCGGCTCACCTGATCGAGAAGTGCACCACGTCCTCCAGGAACGGGATGGTGATCCAGGGGTCGGGCTGCGCCATCATCGCGAGCATCGCGATCGCCACCCCGAGGACGCCGTACGTCACCAGGTCGGTGAAGCGGGAGCGCACCGCGAGCATCCCGACCGAAGGGAGCAGCCACCGCAGCGCCGCGCCCCCCAGCAGCGAGAGGCCGATCAGCAGGCAGCCGGTCCTGAACTCCCCGATCGTCACGAGGAGTCCGACGAGCACGCCCGCGCACACCGCCAGCAGCGGCCACTGCCGGTACGGCGCCGCGTGCTCGGCGCCGAGCACCCGTCCGCCGCCCTCCGGCCGCGCGGTGTCCCGGGTGAAGCGCGGGAAGCGACGCGAGACCGGCCGGCGCCGCGCGCCCTCACCGCCCGTCGACTCCCCCTCGGCAGCGGGCGGTTCGGACGTCGCGGCCGCCCCGCCGGTCTCCTGCGCCGCACCGCCTGCGGGTCTCGCCTCGGGCGTATCGCCGCCGTCTCGCCCCATGCAGGGTCCCCTTCCGTTTCCGAACCGCTCTCAGCCGGCCGCCCGCTCGGCCGACTCCACCACGTTGACGAGAAGCTGCGCCCTCGTCATGGGGCCGACGCCGCCGGGGTTGGGCGAGACCCAGCCGGCCACCTCGCGCACGCCGGGGTGCACGTCCCCGACGATCTTGCCGTGCTCGTCCCTGCTGACGCCGACGTCGAGCACCGCGGCGCCCGGCTTGACGTCCTCGGGCTTGACGAGGTGCGGCACGCCCGCGGCCGCGACGACGATGTCGGCCTGGCTCAGCAGCGCGGGCAGGTCGCGGGTACCGGTGTGGCACTGGGTCACGGTGGCGTTCTCGCTGCGGCGGGTGAGGAGGAGCGGCAGCGGCCTGCCGATCGTCACGCCGCGCCCCACGACGACGACGTGCGCACCGGCGATCTCCACGTCGTACTGGCGCAGGAGCCGGATCACGCCCTGCGGGGTGCAGGGGAGCGGCGCCGGCTCGTTGAGGACGAGCCGGCCGAGGTTGGTCGGGTGGAGCCCGTCGGCGTCCTTGTCCGGGTCCATCAGCTCCAGGACGCGGTTGGTGTCGATGCCCTTGGGGAGCGGAAGTTGGACGAGGTAGCCGGTGCACTCCGGGTCCTCGTTCAGCTCCCGTACGACCGCCTCGATCTCCTCCTGGCCCGCCGCCGCGGGGAGTTCGCGGCGGATCGACGCGATACCGATCTGCGCGCTGTCCCGGTGCTTGCCCGCTACGTACTTCTGGCTTCCCGGGTCCTCACCGACGAGGACGGTGCCGAGGCCGGGGACGATCCCCTTCTCCTTGAGCGCCGAGACGCGTGCGGTGAGGTCGGACTTGATGGCGGCGGCCGTGGCCTTGCCGTCGAGAATCTGGGCGGTCATGGGGCCATCCTCGCGGATAGCCAGGGGTGGTCTCCACTCCGCGCCCGAGGTGCGGCTGCCGGGCGGGCAGGCCAACGCAGCGTGCACGCCGGTGCACGCACCGGACGCACGCGGAGGGTGCGCGGACCGTTGCGGTTCCGCCACATTCCCGGATGATCGCTGGACACCGGGCAGGCATGCCCACGACCATGGGCGACGGTGTCCCCCTGCGCGTGGGACAGGGGGGCGCCGTGAGTTCGGGGGGAAACCACACCCGGCACCGCGTGCGCAGCGCGCACGCGGCGCAGGCGCGTGCGCACGAAGGCCTCCCGGGCCGGCAGACATCCGTCCCCATTCCAGGAGCCCACCCGTGAGCTATCCGCCTCCGCCCCCGCAGGGCCCCGGCAACCCGTACGGCCAGCCCGGCCAACCGCCGCAGGGCGCCCCCGGTTACGGCTACCCCCAACAGGCCCCGGGCCAGCCCCAGTACGGCTACCCGCAGCAGGGCTACCCGCAGTACCCTCCGGGCTCCGGCGGCCCGGGCGGCATGCCGCAGCGCATGCCGGGCCAGGTGGTGGCCGCGAGAGTGCTGCTCTTCATAGCCGGCTCCATGTGGGGGCTGGGCGCGGTCCTCTTCCTCATCGTCGCCCTCGTGGCCCGCGACTCGTTCAACGACATCCCCGGCCTCGACACCGGTGCGAACGTGGCGATGGGCGTCATGCTCATCTTCTTCGTCCTCTTCGGCGGAATGGCGACGCTCCAGATCGTCCCGGCCTCGCTCATGGGCAAGGGCCGCGGCGGCACGCGCGTCACCGCGATCATCGCGGCCGCCGTCAACGCGATCCTGCCGGTGATCGGCCTCTTCACGGTGCCGGGGAGCAACGAGAGCAACGCGGGCGGCGCCTTCATCTACATCCTCTGGGCGGGCACGGCGATCCTCACGATCGTCTTCTGCTCGATGCAGCAGGCGTCGCAGTGGTTCAACCGACCCGGTATCTGAGGGAGTTCGACGCGGCGGCGGCCCGGACGGAACATTCCGTCCGGGCCGCCGCACGCTTGCCGGGTCGCGCGCCGGGTCAGTGGAAGAAGTGCCGCGTCCCCGTGAGGTACATCGTGACGCCCGCCGCCTTCGCGGCCTCGACCACCTGCTCGTCGCGGACCGAACCGCCGGGCTGCGCGACGGCCTTGACGCCGGCCTCGGCGAGCACCTCGAAGCCGTCGGGGAACGGGAAGAAGGCGTCGGACGCGGCGTAGGAACCCCGCGCCCGCTCCTCCCCCGCCCGCTGCACCGCGAGACGGGCCGAGTCGACCCGGTTCACCTGGCCCATGCCGACACCGACCGTCGCACGGTCCTTCCCGAGCAGGATCGCGTTGGACTTCACGGCGCGGCTCGCCCGCCAGGCGAAGGCGAGCTCCGCGAGCTCCGCCTCGTCGAGCGGATCGCCCGCTGCGAGGGTCCAGTTGGCCGGGTCGTCGCCCGCCGCCTGGAGGAGGTCCTTCTCCTGGACGAGCGTCCCGCCCTCGAGGGGCTTGTGCTCGGTACGCGCCGCGGGCGCCTCGGCGCACCGCAGGATGCGGATGTTCTTCTTCCGCGAGAGCACCTCGACGGCACCCTCCTCGTACGCGGGCGCCACGATCACCTCGGTGAAGACCTCGGCCACCTGCTCCGCCATCGCCACGGAGACCGGCCGGTTGACGGCGATCACGCCGCCGAACGCGGAGAGCGGGTCGCAGGCGTGCGCCTTGCCGTGCGCCTCCGCCACGTCCGAACCGACTGCGATACCGCACGGGTTGGCGTGCTTGATGATCGCGACGCACGGGTCCTCGTGGTCGTGGGCTGCCCTGCGCGCCGCCTCGGTGTCGACGTAGTTGTTGTACGACATCTCCTTGCCGTGGAGCTGCTCGGCGGCGGGCAGTCCGGTGCCGCTGCCGTCGGCGTAGAGCGCGGCCGGCTGGTGCGGGTTCTCCCCGTACCGCAGCCGGTTGGTCCGCGTCAGCGCAGTGCCGGTGAACGCGGGCAGCGCGACGCCGCCCTCGGCGTGCTCGCTCTCGTCGGCCGCGTACCCCTCGGCGAACCAGCCCGCTACGGCGACGTCGTAGGCGGCGGTGTGCGCGAACGCCTCGGCGGCGAGCCGCTTCCGCGCCGCGAGGTCGAAGCCGCCGGCGGAGGCGGCGCTCAACACGTCGCCGTACCGCTCGGGGTTGACGACGACCGCCACCGAGGGGTGGTTCTTCGCCGCGGCGCGCACCATCGAGGGCCCGCCGATGTCGATCTTCTCGATGCACTCGTCGGGTGAGGCCCCCGAGGCAACGGTCTCCCGGAACGGGTAGAGGTTGACGACGACCAACTCGAAGGGTTGCACCCCCAGTTCGACGAGCTGTTCCCGGTGCTCGGCGAGCCGCTGGTCGGCGAGGATGCCGGCGTGGACCCGCGGGTGGAGCGTCTTGACGCGCCCGTCGAGGCACTCGGGGAAGCCCGTCAGCTCCTCGACAGCCGTCACCGGGACGTCCGCCGCCGCGATCGTCTTCGCCGTCGAACCGGTGGAGACGAGCTCGACCCCGGCCGCGTGCAGGCCCCGCGCCAACTCGTCGAGCCCGGTCTTGTCGTAGACGCTCACCAGCGCGCGACGGATCGGCCGCCTGGTCTCTCCGGCACTCATACCGCCCTCACTCCTCACGCAGTCGTACCCTTCTTCCTCCCGGGCCCTCGATGCGGTATCCGCCGCGTGCCAGCCGGCCCACGACCTCAACGAGCAACCCTCGTTCTACTTCCTTGATCCGCTCGTGCAGCGCGGCGCCCTCGTCGAGGTGGTCCTCGTCCCGGATCTCGACGGCCCGCTGCGCGATGACGGGGCCCGTGTCGACGCCGTCGTCGACGAGGTGGACGGTGCAGCCGGTGACCTTGGCGCCGTACGCGAGCGCGTCGCGGACGCCGTCGGCACCGGGGAAGCTGGGGAGCAGCGCGGGGTGGGTGTTGACCAGCCGCCCGCCGTACCGTGCGAGGAACTCCCGCCCCAGCACCTTCATGAACCCGGCGGAGACGACCAGATCGGGACGGTGCTCCGCCGTCGCCGCGGTGAGCGCCGCGTCCCACTCGGCCCTGGTCGCATGGTCCTTGAGCCGGCGTACGAAGTACGGCACTCCGGCGCGCTCGGCTCTCGCCAGCCCCTCGATACCCGTGCGGTCGGCGCCGACGGCGACGATCCGCGCGCCGTACGCCGGCTGCGAAGCGGCGTCGAGCAGCGCCTGGAGGTTGCTGCCGGACCCGGAGACCAGCACGACGACTCGGGCCTCACGCCCGGATTCGCCGAGCGGAGGAAAAGGTGGCTGATCCGCGGCCACGGGGCGGCTCACTCTCGCTGGGTCCCGGCGCACCGGGGAAGACAGACTTGTGCGATCGAACCAGAGCCCGCCCGAAATGCACCCGGGGAACTCTACGAAGCGTCCGACCGTCGGCAACGATACCGGCACTCGCCTCCGCCCCCGCGGGACGGGTGCACCAGCGGAAGGTAGCGTCAGTGGCACGGATTCGTACTCGCCTATCTGCCGCGAAAGCGACAAGGGAAGACACACACCTGATGACCGACCGACGCCGCCGCGCGGCCCCCTCCGACAACCCCTCCGGCGAGGACAACCCCTTCGCGCCCCCGCCCGAGGACAGGCCGGACCAGCCGTGGCAGCCCCGCCGCCCGCAACGCGACGGCGAGCAGGGCGAGAGCGACGGCGAGGGGAACGGCCGAGGAAGCGGGGACGAGGGCCGTTCGGACTCGGAGAACGGACAGTCCCCCTGGAGCAGCCAGTGGAGCAGCCGCCAACCCGGCCGCGGGAGCGGCGGGTTCGGGTCGCCCACGGGCGGCGGCTCCGACGGCGACGGACGCGGCGGGCAGCAGCGCGGACTCCGCTGGGACCCGACCGACCGCTACCAGCGCCACGCCAGGTACTCCCTGCACACCGGCATCTGGGCGCTCTTCTTCGCGCTCTTCAGCCTGTGGCAGGTCGCGCTGCTGCTCGGCGCCCTCTCCCTCTACTGGGGCGTGAGTGCGCTCCGGCACCGCCCGGGCGACGGGGAGAAGGGGAAGCGCGAGGGGGGCGCCCCGCAGGCGTCGGCCGAGGACGTCGCCGGCACCGACCGCAAGAGCACGGAGGAGGGCGGCTCGCGCGAACTGCCCGTCCCCGTCTCGGTCACCCCGGCGCAGGCGGCGAAGGCGAAGACGACGGCGGCGGTGAGCGGGCTCGTCACCGCCGGGCTCGCGCTCTGCGTCGTCGCGGCGACCTTCACCTTCCAGGCCGTCTACCAGGACTACTTCGACTGCCGGCAGGACGCTCTCACGCAGTCCTCGCGCGACGACTGCGACCGCCTCGTCCCCGACAACCTCCGCCCGTTCCTCGAGGATCGCTGAGGCCGCCCGCCCAACACGGCGACGCCGAGCGGTAGTTGCGGGTCATCCGTCGCCTTCGCGCCTGGCCGGGAAGTCGGCCATCAGGCCGCCTGAGGCCCGGCGCATCGCGGACCAGCGGCTGCGTCGTGCGGTGTGCCACTCCTCGTTGTGGACCTCTGCCTCGGCGGCGACGACCTCGGCCGCCGCTCGCTCCTGCGTACGCCGCACCCTGCGCAGCCGCCAGCCGCGCACGGCGAGCGCCGTCGGCAGCGCCGAGAGGGTCCAGCCGGCCGCGGCGAGGCCGGTGAGCACACCGCTCGGCCCGAACTCGGCGAGGGCGCCCGTGCCCATGGCACCGCCGGCGAGCGCCGCGAGCAGCCCCGTCACCGCGCCGCAGAGGACGGCTGCGAGGAGCGAGGCGAGCGCCGTGCCGCCCGCGGTCTCCGGGGCCGCGGCGAGCGAGGCCCGGCGCCCCGGGTATCCCACGCGCTCTTCGTACTCCACCGGCGCGGCGCTCCGCGCGACGTACCAGCCGCAGAGCAGCCCGGCAGCCGCCGGCACGGCGAGCACCGCCCACGCCGCCCGCCCCAGCCCGCCCTCGGGAGCCGCCGCCAGCAGCGGGAAGTCGGGCAGCCGGGGAGCCGCCCCGACGGCGAAGACGGACACGGCGTTGCCGGTGCCGAGCGCGAACCCGGGCCCCAGCGCGTAAGCCGTCGCCCACAGGACGAGGTTGGGCAGCAGCACGAGGCAGAGCAGCAGAAGCCCGAGCCTGCCGGAGAACGACTCGGTGAGCTCCCCGAACGCGCCCTGCGCGACACCGCCGTGCCAGAAGAGCCCGACGCCTGCGAGGAGCGCACCGCCGCCGAGGAGCACGGCGCCGGAGACCGCGGCGCCCCGCATCGCCGTCTCGACCCGCCACGACGTGAGCGCCCCGAGGACGCGCTCCGGCGGACGGCACCGCGGCAACGCCGCGACGAACGTGCGGAGTCCCTCGCTCAGGGGTGGTCGGCCGTCGCGGTTCCAGACGGCGAGCAGGGCGACGCCCGCGGCGAAGAGGGGCAGGTGCAGCAGCGCGCTGGGCACGTCGACGCGGAGCGGCCCCGTCGCCGCGTACCCGGTGGCGGCCAGACCGACCAGGGCGTATCCGCAGGCCACGGGCGCCGCGAGCGCGACCACGCCGGCGTGGGGCCGTCCGGAGGCGGCTGCCTCGTCGCGGACGTGGCCCGCGGCCCGGCCGAGCAGCGCCAGCGGCAGGGCGCAGAGGAGAACCGGCGTGATGTCGACGGGCGAGGGGCCGCCCTGGAGCGTCCCGGTTCGGAGGAGCTGCGCACCGTGGGCGAGCAGCCAGAGGTCGGCGGCGACGTGGAGCGCGCCGCCGGGCCCGCTGTCCGGGTACGGCGAGACCGTCCAGAGCAGCAGGACGACGGCGGCGAGCACGCCGAGTCCGAGGACCGCGGCCAATGCGCCGACGAGCAGTCGGGTTCCGGTGCCGGGCGGGAGCCGGCGGCTGGTGCCGTAGTGGGAGAGCACCGAGGCGGTTCGGGTCGCTTGACTCACGCGGTCATGCTGCCAAGAAGAGCGGATATGCCCCGGTAGGGAGCGGACCGTCGTGGTGTCGAGGAAGCTCGCAATTTTGATGATTTTATGCAGAATGACTCTTGTCCTGCGATCGATCCCTTCCACACACCGGTGAGGACGGATGGGCATGACGGACGAGCCACAGAGCGCTGAATCCCCGACCTCTTCCCCACCGCGCAGCGAGACGGAACCGGACGGCGCCCCGGTCCGCCTCCGCCCCGACCCCGCGGCGGCCGTCCCCGCCCCCGAGACGCCGACGGACCGCTTCGACCAGCTCTACACCCGTCACGCGGCCTTCCTCACACGCCAGGCGTACCTGCTCTGCGGGCACCGCAGAGTCGCCGAACGCGCCGTCTTCCACGCCTTCCACCGCGCGTGGGAGGAGTGGCCCGCCACGGCGAGCGATCCCGACCCGGCCGTCGTCGTCCGTGTCCACACCTACAAGTACGCGCTCTCCCCGTGGCACCGGCTCCTCCCCGGCCACCGGCTGCCCGAGGCGCACCCGGGTCCTCCCGCCGACCGGGACATCCTGGAGGCGCTGCTCAGCCTCCCCGGCGCGTACCGTGCCGCGCTGCTGCTCCATGACGGCATCGGGGTCGGACTGCGCGCAGCCGCGGAGGAGTTGGAGGCGAGCACCCCGGCGACAGCGGGACGCATCATGCACGCGCGGCAGGCGCTCGCGCAGCACTGGCCGGAGCTGCGGACCGCCTCGCAGAACCGGCGCAGCACCCTGATCGCCGCGCGGCTCGCGGAGTTGGCGGCCGCCCAGCCCGTTCACAGCCCGACGCCCGAGGCCGTACGCGCCGGCAGTGAGCGCACCACCCGGGGCTGGACACACGCGGCCTACGGCCTCACCGCCGCCGTCGCCGTCGCCATCGTGCTGGGTCTCGTCACGGCGAGCGACGGCGAAACGCCGCAGCGCTCGGACGAGCAGGTGACGGCGTCCCCCAAGTCATCGCGCGCGGACCCGGGTTCGGGGGACGCCGATCCGAAGCCCGCCGAGGGGCTGCCAGGGCCCGGGGACCCGGACGGGGCGCTCGGGGGCGAGCCCGTCCCCCAACCCTCGCCCCACGACGGCGTACCGCGCGGCCCGGGGAACACGCTGCCCGAGGTGGGGCCGACCGGAGAGGCGTACGTGCCCCAGCTCCGCTCCACCAACAGGCGGGTGCGGCTCGAGGAGTTCGCACCGTCGGAAGAGCCGTCCTCCCGTGCGGCAGGACGCAAGGCGTCGGACGCCCCGCGCCCCGATTCCACGCGGCAGGAGGACCGTTCGCGAGGGTGGACGCCGGGTCCGCCCCGGGACTGAACGGCCGCGCTCCCGGACAGCAGTCGGGCCCGCTCCCTCGCGGGGAGCGGGCCCGACTGCTGTGGACCGGTGTGCCGGACTCAGCCGCCGAGCACCTCGCGGGCGAGGCGGGCGGTCTCGGACGGGGTCTTGCCGACCTTGACACCGGCGGCCTCGAGGGCCTCCTTCTTCGCCTGGGCCGTACCGGAGGAGCCGGAGACGATCGCGCCTGCGTGGCCCATCGTCTTGCCCTCCGGCGCGGTGAAGCCCGCGACGTAGCCGACGACCGGCTTGCTGACGTTCTCCTTGATGAAGTCGGCAGCGCGCTCCTCGGCGTCGCCGCCGATCTCGCCGATCATCACGATGAGGTCGGTCTCCGGGTCCGCCTCGAACGCCTTGAGCGCGTCGATGTGCGTGGTGCCGATGACCGGGTCACCGCCGATGCCGACCGCGGTGGAGAAGCCGATGTCCCGCAGCTCGTACATCATCTGGTACGTCAGCGTGCCGGACTTGGAGACGAGACCGATGCGGCCGGGCTGGGTGATGTCGCCGGGGATGATGCCCACGTTCGACTGGCCCGGGGTGATGATGCCCGGGCAGTTGGGGCCGATGATCCGGGTCTTGTTGCCCTTCTCGCCGGCGTACGCCCAGAAGTAGGCGGAGTCGTGGACGGCGATGCCCTCGGTGATCACCACGGCGAGCGGGATCTCGGCGTCGATCGCCTCGACCACGGCGTCCTTGGTGAACTTCTCCGGGACGAAGATGACGGACACGTTGGCGCCCGTCTCCGCCATCGCCTCCTTGACGGAGCCGAAGACCGGGACCTCCGCGCCGTCGAAGTCGACCTGGGTGCCTGCCTTGCGCGGGTTGACACCGCCGACGATGTTGGTGCCGTCGCCGAGCATGAGCTTGGTGTGCTTCATGCCGGTCGCGCCGGTCATCCCCTGGACGATGACCTTGCTGTCCTTGTCGAGGAAGATAGCCATGGGTTGTCGGTTCCTCTTCCCTTACTTCGCAGCCAGCTCGGCGGCCTTGTCGGCTGCGCCGTCCATCGTGTCCACGCGCTGCACCAGCGGGTGGTTGGCGTCGCTGAGGATCTTCCGGCCCAGCTCCGCGTTGTTGCCGTCGAGACGCACCACGAGCGGCTTGTCGACGTCCTCGCCCTTGGACTTCAGCAACTCGAGGGCCTGCACGATGCCGTTGGCGACCTCGTCGCAGGCGGTGATGCCGCCGAAGACGTTGACGAAGACCGACTTGACGTCGGGGTCGCCGAGGATGATCTCCAGGCCGTTCGCCATGATCTCGGCCGAGGCGCCGCCGCCGATGTCGAGGAAGTTCGCCGGCTTGACGTTCTTGTGCGCCTCGCCCGCGTAGGCGACGACGTCGAGGGTGGACATGACCAGACCCGCGCCGTTGCCGATGATGCCGACCTCGCCGTCGAGCTTGACGTAGTTGAGGTCCTTCGCCTTGGCTGCCGCCTCCAGCGGGTTGGCGGCGGCCTTGTCCTCGAGCGCCGCGTGGTCGGGCTGGCGGAACTCGGCGTTGGCGTCGAGGGAGACCTTGCCGTCGAGCGCGATGATCTTGCCCTCGGCGGTCTTCACCAGCGGGTTTACCTCGACGAGGAGGGCGTCCTCCTTGACGAAGACGTCCCAGAGCTTCACCAGCGCCGCGGCAATCTGGTCGACAAGCTCGGCGGGGAACTTGGCAGCCTCGGCGATCTCGCGGGCCTTCTCCGGGGTGACGCCCTCGATGGCGCTCACCGGGATCTTGGCGAGGGCCTCGGGCTTGGTCGCCGCGACCTCCTCGATCTCCATGCCGCCCTCGACCGAAGCCATCGCCAGGAAAGTCCGGTTGGTGCGGTCGAGGAGGAAGGAGACGTAGTACTCGTCCTGAATGTCTGCGGTCTGGGCGAGCATCACCTTGTGGACCGTGTGGCCCTTGATGTCCATGCCCAGAATCTGGCCGGCCTTCTCGACGGCGTCCGCGGTGTCGGTGGCGAGCTTGACGCCACCGGCCTTGCCTCGACCGCCGGTCTTGACCTGCGCCTTGACGACCGCGCGGCCACCCAGGCGCTCGGTCACCTCGCGCGCCGCCTCAGGCGTGTCGATGACTTCACCGGCCAGCACCGGTACGTCATGCTTGGCGAAGAGATCCCTCGCCTGGTACTCGAACAGGTCCACGCGCGTCCGTCCCCTTAATCAGTGGTATCGCGGTCGTTGTCAGCGTGGGCGTGCCGCTGAGGGCAGCGTGACAGGCGTGACACCACCGTCACTGCGGTTCGGGAAGCGCACACGGTCCGTCTCGGCCGACCCTGTTACGCGGCATGTCCGCCTTGCAGGTTAGCTCCGAGGTTGAGCGCTTCATAAATCCCAGCTCACACCGGCGCGGTGACAACCATCACAACCGGCCATGAACTGGGGCTTTTACGGGACGCGAGCGCCGCGGCACAGAGGGTGCGGACTGCGAACCCCTGCACGACGGCGAACCGTTCGGCTACTCTTCGCGCTCCTCACTCCGGGACGGGGAGCGGACGCCGCTCCAGCGCCGCGGCCATCACCTCGGGAAAGAGGTCGGGGGTGCAGGCGAAGGCCGGGACGCCGAGCTCGGCCAGGGCCGCCGCGTGCTCCCTGTCGTAGGCGGGCGCGCCCTCGTCGGAGAGCGCGAGCAGGACGAGCACCTGGACGCCCTGCGCGAGCAACCGCGCGACGCGGGCGAGGAGTTCGCCCTTGATACCGCCTTCGTAGAGGTCGCTGACGAGGACGACGACCGTCTCCGAGGGGCGGGAGATCCGCGACTCGCAGTAGGCCATGGCGCGGTTGATGTCGGTGCCGCCGCCCAACTGGATGCCGAAGAGGACGTCGACGGGTTCTTCGAGCTCCTCGGTGAGGTCGACGACCTGCGTGTCGAAGGCGACGAGGCGCGTCGTGAGGCTTCGGAGGGAGGAGAGGACGGCGCCGAAGACCGACGCGTAGACGATCGACTCGGCCATCGAGCCGGACTGGTCGAGGCAGAGCAACACCTCCTTCTGCAGGCCCCGTTGGGCACGGGCGTACCCGACGAGGCGCTCGGGCACGAGCGTGCGGTGCTCCGGGAGGTAGTGGGCGAGGTTGGCGCGGATCGTGCGGTTCCAGTCGATGTCGGCGTGGCGGGGGCGGCGGGAGCGTGCAAAGCGGTCCAGAGCGCCCTTCAGCGTGGAGCGGGTGCGCTGTGCCAGTCGGCGCTCCAACTCGGCGACCACCGTGCGGACTACGGCGCGGGCCGCCTCGCGGCTCTGCTCGGGGAGCGCCTCGCGGAGGGACAGCAGAGTGCCGACCAGGTGCACGTCCGGCTCCACCGCCTCCAGCATCTCCGGCTCGGTGAGCAGCGCACCGAGGCCGAGTCGGCCTATCGCATCGCGCTGCATCAACTGCACCACGGAAGACGGAAAGTACCGGCGGACGTCGCCGAGCCAGCGGGCCACATCGGGCGCGGAGGCTCCGAGCCCGGCGGAGCGGCGGGAGCCTCGGCCGGTCGAGGCCCCCGCGCCGCTGCCGTACAGGGCCTCCAACGCGCCGTCGATCGCGGTGTCTTCACCACGGAGCGCCCAGCCTTCGGACGCCGCGTGAGCGCCGTCGTCGCCGAGAACGAGCCGCCAGCGCCGGAGGCGCTCCTGGTCTGCGAGGGCGTGCGGCGTCGCGGGGGTGGCGTTCAACTGCTGTCCCTTCGGTGGTGCGGCGTACGGTGCCGATGTCCCTTCCGCGGTGCGGGAATGGGCCGGCGGATCGGGGGGCGCGTAGTGGTAGTTGAGGGGTCGGGCACTTGGAGGATGAGCCTTCGGGTGACTGCCGTACTTCGGGCTCCGCGTCTGTCCCCTTGCTTGGTGGGGGTCTCGTCGAGGACGCGGGTACGGCGGCTCACCGGACGGCCCCTGGCCGAGGCCGCGCGACAGCGGTGCCCTCGGCGGCCGGGTCGGGTGCTCGCGAACCTTTGGGCGTGTTCAGCACGTCGGCGCTCCACCTGCCCACACCCAACTGGCGCCCATCGCCCCGGAAACGAGGGACGGCGGCCCAGCGGGCAGCCCCGGCCGCGTCCCCAGGAGCAGAACGGCTGCGTCTTCGGCGGCCGCCTCGGAGACTCGTGCACCCCCGGGCGTCTCCAACACGTCGGCGCCCCACACCCGCCCACGCCCAACTGGCACCCATTGCCCCGGAAATGAGGGACGCCAACTCGCCGGGCAGCCCTCTTGTCGCGGTCCCTGGGTGCGCAGAGGCAGCGCCTTCGATGGCCGCCTGCCGACCAGGCCGCCGGCGCCAGCAATGACGGCACCGCTCGGCGGGCGCCCGTCCTCAAAGCCGGACTCCTCGCCCTCCGCGGGCGGTAGGTGTGCGCCGTGTCCGCTCCCGATACAGGTGCGTACGGAAGGCATTGCGGTTTCGACGGGTCCTCTCCGTCGAAGCCGACGCGGCTCGCCGGTCCTCGGTCGGTGATCCGCAACCGGGCGCCGTACTGCGGCTGCCGACTCCCTGCCTCTCCTCCGACTTGCCCGTACGCAGCGTTCGTCGGCCCGTGGCTCATCGGTTCGCCTCCTCCGCCGGGACCGGCGCTGCGAGGAGGAGGCGGAGGGTGCCCAGCGCGGCATCGGCGCGCGTGGTGTCGAGGGTGTCCGCGAAGCCGGGGAGACCGTCTGAGGTGGTCGACTCCGGAGAGGAGGTGCCCGGGCCCCGGCGCACCAACTCGCCGAGGGTGCGCCGGACTCCCGGGTCGAACTCCGCGAAGGCGCGACGGAGCACGGGGAGTACGGCCGTGAACGCGTCGGGGCCGAGGGTCGTGAGCCAGTCGTCGAAGAGGGCGAGGAGGCGTTCGTCGTGGGCGAGCAGGAGGCCGCCGCCCGAGAGGAAGCCCTCGGCCCATGCCGCCGCCTCGGTCGGCTCCTCCGTCGGGGAGAGCCCGAGGCTCAGGTGCCGGGCCGCCCCCGCCGACGACAACTCGCCGTCGTCGAGGAGGAGTCGGGAGCAGCGGCCGCGCAGCAGACCCGGCACGGAGGGACGTTCGCTGAGCAGACGCAGCATCGATCGCCAGCGTGCCAGCAGCTCCCCGGCAGGGGTCTGCGGCTCGGCGGCCGGAGCCTGCGGCCGCTCGGCGCCGTGCCGGAGGGCGGTCGGTGGGGTCGGTGGGGTCGGTTCCGCGGAGGGCTGGTCCAGCAGGTGCACGGCCCGGTGCGCGGCGTCGAGATGGGTGCGGAGCTGGGCGGCACCCTCCGCGTCCAGGCCGGAGCAGGCGGAGGGGAGGCCCGTGCGGACGCGGTCGGCCACGGCGTACGCCACCGCGGCGAGGGAGGCGGGGTCGCTCCCGCGGACGTCGCCGTAGCGGACGGCTCGCACGAGCGCGGGCAGGGCGCTCGCCAGCCGTCCGACCTCCGACTCGAGCGCGGCGCGATCGGCGAGCGCGCGCGTGACCCGTGGGAGCGCCTCGGGAAGCGCGGCGCGGAGCACGCGCTCGGCCAGCTCCGTCAGTTCGGCGAGGTCGTCCGCCTCGGCGGCGCGTGCGGAGGCCCTGGCCTCCGCGGCCTCGCGCACGGTGGTGCCCCACATGCCCGCCTCCGCCGTCCGTACGGAGAGTTCGGGCTCCCACCGCAGCACCCAACTCTCGCGGAAGGTGCCCGTACCGGCGCGCGGGGTGCGCGGAGTGCCCCACTCGATGCCGAGGAGGCCCAGCCTGTGGAGCAGGCGGCTGCGTTCGGTGTCGATCTCACGGCGCAGGTCGAACTCGTGCTCCCGGCTCTCTGGGGACGGCTTGAGGCGCAGGGTGCGCTGACTGCGCTCCAGGTCTCGTTGGAGGGGGACGGCCGGTGCGTCCTGCGGGACCTCGCCCAGGACGTCGCCGACGGTGAGGCGGTCATGGACGAGTGCGAGCGGGACGTCGGAGCCGCCGCACAGCACCGAGCGGACCGCCTCCGTCGTCTCGTCGAGGCCGGCGAGCGGGCGGCCCCGCAGGGCGGCGAGTGCCTGCGCGAGCCGGACGGCCTCGATCACGTGCGCAGGGGAGACGGCTCCCACGTCCTCCTCGCGCAACAGGTCGGCGACCCGCGTGAGCCACCGCTCGACCGGGCGGTCGGGGACGGCATGGAGGTGCGCGTACCAACCGGGGGAGGAGATACCGGCGCCGTAGCCGCTGCGGCGGGTGAGGCGGCGGTGTGTCCAGGGCACCCAGGTGACCTCTGCCTTCACCTTGGGGAGCCCTTTGAGCAGGGAGCGGTCTGCGGTGGCCGTGGCGTGCTCGCGGAGCGCCGGGACGTGCCAGGCACCGCAGACGACCGCCGTCCTCTCCGGTGCGAACTCCCGGCAGGCTTCGCGGATTCTCAGCCGCATGTGCGCCTCGCGCAGCGCGTCCCGCCGCGCGACGCCTCCGGCGTCCGCTCTCAGGGCAGCCATCGCCTCTTCCAACTCGGCGAAGAGGCGCAGGGGTTGGTCGGTGTCCGGCCCGCCGAGGTGCTCGACGGCGTCCTCCCACCAGCGTTCCGCGTCCTCGTGGCCGGCGGCTTCGGCGAGGGCCGCCAAGGGGTCGGAGGTGAACTCCTCCGGCTCCGCCGCCGGCGAGGCTCCGGACGCCTGCTCGGCCGCCAGGGCGAGGGAGTGGGCGGCGGGCAGGTCGATGAAGCGGACGGGTACCCCTCGCGCGAGCGCCCAGCGGATCGCCACCCACTCAGGCGAGAACCCGGCCAGGGGCCAGAAGGCGGCGAGGCTCCGCTCCCCTCCGCTTCCCCGGCCTCCGGACCCTCCCGCGTGTGCGAGGAGCGCCACCGGCGGGCGCATCTCCTCGTGGGCCGCCAACCCCACGACCGCGTCCGCCTCCGGCGGGCCCTCCACGAGCAGCACTTGGGGCTCGGCTGCCTCCAGAGCACCCCGAACCGCGCGGGCCGAGCCCGGGCCGTGGTGTCGGACGCCGAGGAGCAGCGGCCCGGTCACTCGGTCTCCCTGCACGCACGGTAGAAGTCCTTCCAGCCGTCCCGCTCGCGCACGACGGACTCCAGGTACTCCCGCCAGACCTGCGCATCCGCCGACGGGTCCTTCACGACCGCGCCCCTGATGCCGGCGGCGACGTCGCCGGCGCGGAGGACGCCGTCGGAGAAGTGGGCGCACAGGGCCAGGCCACCGGTGACGACGGAGATCGCCTCGGCTGTGGAGAGCGTCGCCGAGGGGGACTTGAGCTTGGTGGAACCGTCGGCCGTGACGCCCTGGCGCAGCTCCCGGAAGACGCGGACGACGCGGTGGATCTCCTCCGCGCCCTTCGGTGCCGGCAGCCCGAGAGAGGAGCCGAGCTGCTGCACGCGCCTGCTGACGATCTCGACCTCGGCCTCTTCCGTCTCCGGGAGCGGGAGCACCACGGTGTTGAACCGCCGGCGGAGGGCGCTGGAGAGCTCGTTGACCCCGCGGTCCCTGTCGTTGGCGGTCGCGATGAGGTTGAAGCCGGGAGACGCCTGCACCTCCTCGCCCAACTCCGGTATCGGAAGGGCCTTTTCGGAGAGGACGGTGATCAGAGTGTCCTGGACGTCGGCAGGTATGCGGGTGAGCTCCTCGACGCGGGCGGTCATCCCCTCGCCCATCGCGCGCATCACCGGGCTCGGCACCATCGCGGCGCGGCTGGGGCCCTCGGACAGGAGTCTGGCGTAGTTCCAGCCGTACCTCATCGCCTCCTCCGCTGTGCCCGCCGTTCCCTGGACGAGGAGAGTGGAGTCCCCGCTGACGGCGGCGGCGAGGTGCTCGGAGAGCCAGGTCTTGGCGGTGCCGGGGACGCCCAGGAGGAGGAGCGCGCGGTCGGTCGCCAGGGTGGCGATCGCCACCTCGACGACGCGGCGCGGGCCCACGTACTTCGGTGTGATCACCCGTCGTGTGCCCGGCACTTCGCCACCGAGCAGGTAGGTGCTGACCGCCCTCGGCGAGAGGCGCCACCCGGTGGGGCGGGGGTGGTCGTCGGCCGCTGCGAGGGCTTCCAGCTCCTCGGCGAAGGCGTCCTCCGCGTGCGAGCGCAGAACGGGGTGCGCGGATGCAGCGGCATCCGGACGCTCGGTGTCGGTCACGGCTCTCCTCGGGGACGCGGGGGTCGAACGTCCACCACGATGGACCCCGCCACTGACAATCGCCCCTGACCTGCGCTTACTTGGGCGGGAGTGGCGAGCGGGGCCGATTGTCAGTGGTGCCGCATACCGTCTTGCACATGGATGGGAAGCAGGTCGCCGAAGCGGTCGACCGGGGCGAGGAGCGGGTCCGCGCACTCGCCCCCGACGCCGCGTCGTACACCGCAGCCGACCGGCTCGCGCAGCAGCCGACGTGGTCGGAGGAGGACGCGGGGCGGGACGCCGTGTGGGGTGCGTGCAAGGGCAGCGGGAGCCGCCCCTACCGCATCGTCGTCGACCTCCCCTCCGGCGCGGCCCACTGCACGTGCCCGAGCCGCAAGGTGCCGTGCAAGCACGCGCTCGCCCTTCTCCTGCGGCGCGTGCGCGAGCCCCTCGAGGGGGCCGAGCCGCCGGAGTGGGCGGGCACATGGCTCGCGGAGCGGCGCGAGCGCGCACGAGGAGCGGGCGGGGAGGCGGAGCGGCCGTCGCAGGGGAGCGGCCGCTCGGCCACCGCGCGCCGCGCACGCCGGGAGGCACGTATCGCCGCGGGGGCCGAGGAGTTGGAGCAACGGCTCGCGGATCTCGTCGGCGAAGGGCTCTCTTCGTCGGAACGGGGCGGTGCCTCCTGGGAGGAGACGGCGGCACGGATGGTCGACGCTCAGGCTCCCGGACTCGCCTCCCGCGTCCGTGAGGTGACGTCGATCCCCGGCTCGGGAGAGCGCTGGCCGGAACGGCTCCTCTCCGAGTGCGCCCTGCTCCACCTCCTCGACCGCGCCTTCCTCTCGGTGCACGCGGGCTCGGCAGCGATACCGCCCCCGCTCGCCGAGACGGTCCGCAGCAGAGTGGGTCTGACGGTGGAGACGGCACGGCTCCTCTCCGAAGGCACGGACCGACTGCACGACCGCTGGCTGGTCCTTGCCCAACGGGAAGCCGAGGAGGAGCGGTTGACGGCGCGGCGCACGTGGCTGCGGGGCTGCGCATCGGGGCGCACGGCGCTCCTGCTCTCCTACCGAGCGCCGGGGCGTCCGCCGGAGCCCCGCCTGCCGTGCGGCTGGCTCCTGGAGGAGGAGCTCGTCTTCCATCCGGGCGCGGCGCCGCTCCGTGCGGCACGGGGTGAGGGCTCCGCGCCACCGCGGCCCGCTGCAAGTGGAGCGGGGCCGCCTGGAACGTCGCCCCTCGGCGCTCTGCGTGCGTACGGCGAGGCGGTCCGCGCGGACCCGTGGCTGGAGCAGTGGCCCGTTGTTCTGGAGTCCGTGGTACCGGTGCCGCCGAGCCCCGGAAGCAGCGAGCGGTGGCAACTGGCGGCGGAGGCAGGCGAGTCGGCGCTCCCGGTCGCCTCCCGGACCGGCGGCCCGGAGCTCTGGCGGCTGGCCGCCGTCTCGGGCGGGCGACCGGTGAAGGTCTTCGGGGAGTGCGGCCACCAGGGCTTCGTGCCGTACACGGTATGGAGCGGCGGGGAGGTGGTCGCTCTCTAGCGCACGGATGCGGGCGCGCACGCCGCCGCGTTCCTGCGCGGTCGGGATGCGCTTGTTTCAACCCTCAGTATGCGTCGGTCCCCTCCCGGGCCGGCGGAACGCACAGCGCCGCGCACGCGGCAGGAGGACGCGCATGTCCGAGTCGACGACCACCAGCGGTCCGCGCTCCGCTCCGCACGCAGCGGCCGGACCGTCACCAGCCGACACACGCCCGTCGGCCGGTCCCGAACTCCCGCCGTGGCAGGAGCTGCTGGGTGCGGCTCTGCTCGGTGCCGCCCGACGCCGTCCCCCGGGCGGCAGCACCACCGCGCTCCTCGACGCGGCAGCCGCACAGACGGTACGTCAGCGCGCGGGCGCGCAACCGGCCAGCGCGCGCCCCGCACCGGCGCCGGCGCCGGAGGACCCGCGCCCCGAGATGCCCGAGGCCGCCGCCCGGCGGCTCGCCTGGCTCCTCGCCGGGCGCCACCGCCCCGGCGGCGGCGCGGAGCGCCGTACCGCAAGCCCCGACCTGGCCGAACTCCTGCCCCAGTGGTTGGCGGCAGCCGACGAGGCCGGGTACGCCGCCCCTGCCGAGCAGGTCCCGACGCTGCTGGAGGCCGCGCGCGGGCGCACCGACCTCCGCCGCCACGCCCTCTCACTCGCGGGCCCGCGCGGGCGCTGGCTCGCCGGGCTCAACCCGGAGTGGCGGTTCGTGCTCCGCAGCGCACCGCCGTCCACCGTCCGCAGGGCCGGCAGCACCACCGCGGCCGGTGCGGCACCGACGGGCGCGGAGCAACTCCTCTGGAATGAGGGCCTCTTCGCGGAACGGGTCGCGGTCCTCACGGAGGTACGCGCGCGCAACCCCCGGGCGGGGTTGGAGCTGCTGGCAGCCGAGTGGGGCTCCGAGCGCGCGGAGGACCGGTTGATCTTCCTCGACACCCTGCGCCACGGACTCTCCACGGCCGACGAGGGGTTCATCGAACAGGCCCTCGCCGACAGGAGCAAGAACGTACGCGCCACTGCCGCCGAACTCCTCGCCATGCTCCCCGAGTCGGCGTACGCCGCACGGATGGCGGAGCGTGCCCGCGCACACGTCGGCCTCGACCGATGCGGAGGTACGGCGCGGATCACGGTGGAGGCCCCGCACGAGGTCGACGCGGCGATGAGACGGGACGGCGTCGCCACCGCGCCGCCCCAGGGCCAGGGCCAACGCGCCTGGTGGCTTTCGCAGTTGGTCGATTCGGCTCCGCTCGGCGGCTGGCGCGACCGGCTGGGCGGACGCTCCCCCGCGGAGATCGTCGCACTGCCCGTCGCAGACGGCTGGGAGCGCGAACTCCACGCCGCCTGGTGCCGTGCGGCCGTACGCCAGCAGGCTCCGGAGTGGGCGCGGGCGCTCATCGGCCCGCCCACGGCACCCCTCGCCCACGGCCCCGGCGATCCGGCGAAGCTCCTCACCGTGCTCCCCGACGAGGAACGCGCGGACTGGGCGGCGAGGTTCATCGCCGTGCACGGTCTTTCGGAAGCGTTCCGCATACTCGGCGTCTGCGCGCTCCCCTGGTCGCCGAAGATCGGCACAGCCGTCATCGACGCACTGGAAATCGCCCGCGATCAGGGCAGTTACCCGTGGAGCTTCAGCGGTGTCCTGGGGCTCGCCGAACGCTGCCTGCGCCCCTCGGCGGCCGAGCGCCTCACCCCGCTCACAGCCGTTCCCGACGAGTCGGGGGACGGCGCGCCGGGCGCGGGCGCGTACTGGGCCGAGGCGTTCCAGCGCCTCGTGACGACCCTCCGCGTGCGCGCCGAGATGTACGCAGAGCTGGAGGTGGAACAGTGACGGGCGCACCGCCACGCCGCAACCCGCCCTGCCCGTGCGCACGTACCGCGGAGGCGGCGTGCACCTGCGCACACCGGGTCCTCGTCGGGCGGGCTCGACGTGGGACGACTCGTGCCCGCACGCCCGGCTCAGCCGCTCGACACACCAACCCGGCACCCTGCCGGGCGAGTTCGCGTCCCGCTCTGCTAGGGGCAGAGTTCGAGCCCCCGCTCGACGGCGTCGCGGACGTCGGCCTGTCTGACGCAGTCCGCGGATCTGCGCAACGGGTCGACCCTCGGGTACTCGACCTCGGCCGACGGGTTCACCGCGTACTCCGTCCGATCAGCCGTGAAGGTCACCTTCCCGCCCTCGTGGCAGCGGAGCGTTCCACTGGTGACGGTGAACGGCCATGGATGGAGATCGGACTCCGTCACGTCCATCCTGGCCTCGTCCGCGCTCGCAAAGGTAGCGGTTCCCCCAAAAACCCCGATCAGCACCAGCCCCGCCAGCGCGACGGGAACCAGCATGCGCCGCAAAGCGCCCTCCTCACGTGCTCCCCACAGAACCCCCACAGTACCGTCCTCACCTGCACGTCTTCCCACCCGGATGCGTTTTGCGAACGCGGCTGCGTTCCAGGGGGTTGACGGCGGACGGATCGGCGTCGCTCACCTCGGCAGCGGCAGGGACCGCCGGCGCCGCGCATACGTTGAGCCCAGCCCTCCTGGGGCAAGGGCCGAAAGACCCTTTTGCAGGGCGGGTTCGGCCGAGCCGCTTCCGATTGCGTCCGGTAAGAGGGCTTGGGCACCTGGCGTTACGGAAGGTGCCTCGCCGGAGGGCCCACCCGGTCGCGTACGTCGCGCTGGCTCCTTGTCCGGCCGGAGGACGGGCGCCGGTGGACAGGAGCGCAGCCTGGTGCAGCCGAACGCGGAGTCGTACGGGCGCCCTGCCTACCTACCTACCTACCTACCTACCTACCGGACAACCGAACTGCGGACATAGGCGTGACGGAGCTTCATGCGTTCCAGTCGGGACGCCGGGCTGCCGCTCAACAGCCCCCGGCTCAACGGGGCTTGACGGTCTCCGCCTGGCACCCCCGAAGGGACGGACTCGGCGCTCGGGTCAGCCGCCGATCGCTCAGTTCGGCCCTGCCGGCGAAGCCTGTGACGGGGAGGGGCGACGGTCGCCAGGCGGGGGCTCTGCCGAACCGCGGGCGCTTCTCGTGCGCCGTCGTGGGACGCCGATTCCGGTGACGGGGCAGTCGGAACTGTCGAGGGTGAAGTGGTGGGATCGGTCCTGGACCGGGTCCTCGCGGGTGAAGATCGCCTCGTCGGCCTTCGTCACGGGCGTGTTCTGCGTGCAGAGCAGTGCTGCGCCGCCGTCGGGTCACCGGCTCGCGTTCCGACGGACGAGGGGCGGAAGTCGCCGCCCTTCGTCGTCACCACTCTCGTCTGCCGTGCATGCGCCGCCGTCTCGCGCCCGGCCTTCGTCAGGAGCGGCCGGTGTCGATGACGCAGAAGCGGTTTCCCTCGGTGTCGGCGAGTACGACGAAGTCGGCGTCTTCCGGATACCGGTCCCAGTCGACGCGCTGGGCGCCCAGGGACAGCAGCCGCTCGACCTCGGCGGCCTGGTCGGCCGCGTCCCCGGCGTACAGGTCCAGGTGGATTCGCGGGTTCTCTTGGAGCGGTGTCTCACTGAGGCCGAGCGACAACCGCGTTCCGGCCCCTTGCGCTGGGATCAGCACCACCCAATCGTCTTCCGCCTCTTCTCGCGGAACGTATCCCAGCGCCTCCCCCCAGAAGGTGGCCGCGCGCGGCACGTCCGAGACACCCAGCACTACCGATCCGACTCTGAGCATGTGCCGATTCTGGCGGACGGAGGCGAGCGCACGACACCAGCGACTCCAACACCGCGGCCGGCGTTGGCTGTTGCGCACCAGCCGACCGCACCGGAAGCCCGACCTCCCGGCGTCCGACCGACCCGGCGCGCGGGCAACCCGACGTACGAGCTCCCGGCCACACACCGCGGAGCCCCGTGCCCGCCCCGACGCGGTACCCCGTTACCGGCCCCGCGTGCTCAGGCAGCGACGGGACCCACGTGCGTCCTGATCCACTCCACGACCTCGTTGGTCGTGGCCCCGGGCGTGAAGATCTCCGCAACGCCCTGGCTTTTGAGCGGGGCGATGTCCCCTTCGGGGATGATCCCCCCGCCGAACACCTTGATGTCGGCCGCGTCCCGCTCCTTGAGGAGTTCGATCACGCGCGCGAAGAGGGTGTTGTGCGCCCCCGAGAGCACCGAGAGGCCGACGGCGTCGGCGTCCTCCTGGAT
Source organism: Streptomyces sulphureus DSM 40104 (assembly GCF_000381025.1). GTDB lineage: Bacteria > Actinomycetota > Actinomycetes > Streptomycetales > Streptomycetaceae > Streptomyces > Streptomyces sulphureus. Next base: position 149,414 of record NZ_KB905822.1, on the reverse strand, counting down.
CGCCGTGTCGACGATCTGCTCCGGTGTCTGGTGCAGCCCGGTGTAGATGACCTCCATGCCGGCATCGCGCAACGCCCGCGCGATGACCTTGGCTCCGCGGTCATGACCGTCGAGCCCGGGCTTGGCGACGACCACGCGGATCGGTCCGGACACACCCATCTCTGCCTCCCTATTGCGACACGCGCCGACCGCGGCCCGGCGGTCCCGGCACCGACCGGTCGGACCTCCCGGCCGCGTCCGATGCTGCTTCCGCTGCTGTCTCCGCCCGGTCCTGGCGCCCTGCACCCGGCCGGTTCCGGCGGTGAACGAACGTTATCCACAGCATCCCCCAGGGGACCGGATCCCGCGCGCAACCGAGGGGGAAATCACATGAGCGACACCGGGCAGCGCCACTGCGGGCGGGCACCCCCTCCGCCCGCCGAGGTGGGCCCGTCACTCACACGCCTCCCGGCAGCACCGGCGATGCCTTGCCGCGGCCCTTGCGGTTTCACGCTGTGTCCCACACCAACTTCCGCCGCCCAGTGAGGGTTTGACGCACGTACGCGCCGGGGGGAAACCGCACGCCACGGGGCTGCGGACCCGGGCAACGCCGCGCGAGAAGCACTCATCTCGCCCGGCGCCTGCTACTTCGCCCGAGCGGCCTCTGCGACGAGCAACCCCCACAACGGCCGTCGCGCCCTGCGACCGCCGCGCCCCCCTGCCGGACAGCGCCCCCGCCGGTCTCCCCCGAACTCACCGACAACAAGCGCTCGTTCGACGTCCCCTCACCAGCGCCGCAACGCCAACTTGCCGACGCACGCACCGTCGCAACACGTCTCTCCGTACGGGCGAAGAGACGAGGCGCCGCAGCTTCGTCGCCCAGCACCCCGCGCCGTGCCCGGACGGCGGCGACGCGGACGCACCCGCGTCACGCGCGGTACGCCGCACCCCGCACCGACATGGCGGCTACCCGCACTCGCCCCGCGAGCACGACCGAACCGACACGACCGGCCGCAGGCGAATACCCGACACAATGAGCCAGTTTTCGAAGCGACTTCGACAAGGCGACGCTTTCCGCAGAGGCGGCACGCCCACCGGATTCGAGCAAAGCACGCCCCCGCAGATCCGGACATCTCTCCTTCCGACGGTCAGCACCGTACTCCGGCGCATCCAACCGGAGTTGGGAGCAGATGGCGCCACGGGCCGCCCTCCCGGAGCGGCCGCCGCGCGGCGCGCTCCGGCGCGCGAGCCGGAGGAATCTGCGACTGCGTCGCGGCGGACTTTCGGGCGGAACAGGCATTTCGCAAGGGCGACCTCCACGGAAAGGCGAGCGATTGCCCGTTTCCTGACCGGCTGAAACGGCCCGAAGATTGTCGGCGTCGCATACCGCCGGGTACAGTCACCGCACCTGCTCCGCCCCTGCTGTCGAGGCGAAAGTGAAGTTGGTGAACGACCGTCACCCGCCGGATCATCCGCACATTCCGGCAGATCCCGCTTCAGACTTCGCTCATGCTCCCTACGGCACGCCGTACGGAGGCGAGCAGTCGCCGTACGGAGTCGCTGCTCACGACCCGTACGCCTACGCGTCGTACGGCCACGCCGAGCAGAGCGGCTACGACGCATACAGCCGTCCCTACGAGCCGTACGCGCAGCAGTACGACCCGTACCAGCAGCCGGCCTACGAGCAGCAGAGCTACGCCTACGGCCACGGTTCCCAACCTCCGTCTCACGAAACCGACTTCGGCTACGGAGCGCCCGCGGGCAACGGCTTCGGCCACGAGTACGACTCGATGCAGTGGGGCCCGGAGACCGGAACCTTCTCGACGACCGGCTGGGACACCGGCACCTGGGACACCGGCACCTGGGGCTACGGCGAGGCCACGGACGGCCACGGCACCGCCTACACCACCGGCGCCTTCGACACCGCCGGCTACCCCGCGCAGCCGTCCCCACCGGACCACGCCCACGACACCGGCGCCTACGGAACCACAGCGGGCTACGGCCACTTCGACACCTGGAACCCCGGCGACACCGGCACCGAATGGCAGACGGCCGGCTGGACGACACAGGCGCACGAGACCGCACACGGCACCTTCGGCCAAGGCGTCGACCCGCTCACCGACACCGGAAGCGACTGGGGGCACGCCACCGACACCTGGTCGACCGCGACGTGGGACACCGGCAATTGGTCCACGGCGAGCTGGGGCACCGCCTCCCAATGGGAGACCGGCACCGAGTGGCCGACCCAGCACTGGGCACCTCCCGAGCAGCAGGCCTCCCCGCACCCCGCCGAGGGCCAGGGGAACGAGCAGGCCGACACCGCCCGGGAGTTCGCCGACGCGCCCACCGACACCGCGCACCTGACGACCGCGGACGTCGCCGCCTACTCCGCCGAGGAACACACGAACGACGCGCACGATCCGTACGCCGCCTCGGCACACGCAGGGGAAGCCCCGCCCGAAGACGAGCACCCCCCGGCCTCCCCGCAGGGCCGCGGGCGCCGCCGCTCCCCGAAGCCCCGGCGTTCGGCACTGCTCACCGTCGCGGTGCCGTCCGTCGCCGTGGTGGGCGTCGCCGGTGCGGCAGCCGCGACCGTCATGGGCGGCGACGACCCCGAGCCGACGACCCAGGCCGCCCCCGACCCGGCCAACGCGCAGGCGCCTACGGCGAACAAGAAGCTCGACACCCAGCTCGCGGACGTCTCGGCCGACGCGGACGCGTTCGCAGGCCGCGCCAGCCGCACCCAGGAGCGGATCGACCTGCGGGAGCGGCAGGAGGCCGAGCGGAAGCGGAAGGAGCGCGAGGCCGCGCGCAAGGAGGCGATGCGGCCGAAGTTCTTCATCCCTGTCGAGGACAACACGCTGAGCGCGTACTACGGGCAGGCCGGCGTCAACTGGATGTCGGTGCACACCGGAATCGACTTCCCCGTCAGCTACGGGACGCCGGTGATGGCGGCGACCGACGGCACGGTGACCACCAAGTACGACCTCTCCTACGGCAACATGGCGATCGTCACGGCCGCCGACGGCACCGAGACCTGGTACTGCCACCTGAGCAGCACCAAGATCCGCTCCGGCGAGGTCAAGGCGGGCGACACGATCGCGTACAGCGGCAGCTCGGGCAACTCCACGGGCCCGCACCTCCACTTCGAGGTCCGCCCCGGCGGCGGCTCGGCCGTCGATCCGCTGGGCTGGCTCCAGGCGAAGGGGCTCAACATCAGCTAATCGGCGCTCGGCCCGCAGTCGCGCTCCCCCGGAACGTCCGCCGATACGCACTCGGCGAGACCTGCAGCGCGGAGCGGAAGTGGACACGCAGCGAGGCGGCCGTCCCGAAGCCGCACTCCTCCGCGATCCGTTCGACGGGCAGGTCGCTCTCCTCCAGCAACCGCCGTGCCCGCTCGACGCGTTCATGCGTCAACCACCGCAGCGGCGTCTCCCCGACCTCCTCGCGGAATCTGCGGTTGAAGGTACGGACGCTCATCGCACCGCACTCGGCGAGCTCGGCGAGCGTGAGGGGCCGATGGAGCCGGTCGAGGGCCCAGCGGCGTACCGCGCCCGTGGAGGAGGTGCCCGGCTGCGGGACGGGCCGACGGACGAACTGCGCCTGACCGCCTTCCCGGTGGGGCGGCACGACCGAACCGCGGGCCACCTCGTTGGCGACGGCGGCGCCGTGGTCGCAGCGGATCATGTGGAGGCAGAGGTCGATCCCGGAGGCGACGCCCGCGGAGGTGAGGACCGTGCCCTCGTCGACGTAGAGGACGTCGGGGTCGACCTCGATCTGCGGGTGGCGGCTGCGGAGTTGGCCGGCCGAGCGCCAGTGCGTGGTCGCGCGGCGCCCGTCGAGGAGCCCGGCGGAGGCGAGGACGAATGCGCCCGAGCAGATGGAGGCGATCCGCCGCACTCCCGGTGGCAGCCCGCGGAGCGCCCCGGCGAGCCGGGCACCCTGCTCGTCGGCGGCGCGTGAGGACGGGTGGTAGTCCTGCCGCGAGGAGGGCACGATCACGGTGCGGGCGTGCGCCAACTCCGCAGTGTCCGACGGGACGTTGAGCGTGAAGTCGGCGTCGGTGCGGACCTCGCCGGGGTCAACGGCGCAGGTGGTGACCGAGTAGAGCGGGGCGCCGTCGGGGGCGCGTGCCTCGCCGAAGAGGCGGTGCACGAGGCCGAGTTCCATCGCCAGCACGCCGTCCCGCACGAGGACGGCGACGCGGTGCGGGCCGGCTGTCTCCGGAGAGCACGCGTCCGACCGTTCCTGAGAAAGTCCGGCATCCTGCGTGCCGACTGCCTGACCGTCCATGGCCAGATCCTTGCACAAGGTGTCACTCGGGCCACTGTCCCGGACTCCGCGCTCGGCCGATGCTCGACGCCATGACGCACCCCGCACGCCACCGGCAGCCGGGAGCCCGCCGCACGCACCGCGCCTGGTGGGTCGCCGCGGTCGGCTGCCTCACCCTGATCACCGCCGGTACCTTCGCCACGCTCCCCGGTCTGCTCACCACTCCGCTCCACGTCGAACTCGGCTTCCCCCGCGGCGCGATCGGCGCCGCCTCGGCCGTCAACATGGCGCTCGCCGGGCTCGCCGGGCCGTTCGCGGCGGCCCTGATGGAACGCTTCGGCATCCAGAAGGTCGCGGCGGCCGCCCTCCTCACCCTCGCCGCGGGCGGCGCCCTGACGGCGACACTCACCGCTCCCTGGCAGTTCGTCCTCTACTGGGGACTGCTCATCGGTACCGGCTCAGGGGCGCTCGCGCTCGCCTTCGCCGCGCTGCTGACGGAGCGGTGGTTCGTCGCCAGGCGCGGGCTCGTCAGCGGCGTCCTCAGTGCGGCGAGCGTCTTCGGGCAGATGGCGTTCCTGCCGGTCCTCGCCACGCTCACCGAAACGCACGGCTGGCGCCCCACCTCCGTCACGCTCGCGCTCGCCGCGTTCGCCGCGACACCGCCGGCGCTGCTGCTTCTCCGCAGCCACCCCGCCGACCTGGGCGAACGCCCCTACGGCGCACGGGCGTTCGTCCCGCGCCCACCGCCCGCTCCCGGCGCCGCCCGGAACGCCGTGCGCACCCTGGCCACGGCCGTCCGCACCCGCGGCTTCCGGCTGCCCGCCGCGGCCTTCGCCGTCTGCGGCGCCTCCACCAACGGCGTGCTGTGGACGCACTTCACGCCGGCCGCGCACGACCACGGCATGCCGGCGACCTCCGCCTCCGCGCTCCTCGCCGCCGTCGGCGTCTGCAACGTCGTCGGCTCGGCCGCCTCCGGCTGGCTCACCGACCGGATCGACCCGCGCCGGCTGCTCGCCGTCTGCTTCGCGCTCCGCGGGCTCCTGCTGCTCGCGCTGCCGTTCCTCCTCGGGCCGGCGGTGCACCCGCCGCTCGCCGCCTTCGCCGTCCTCTTCGGGCTGCTCGACATGGCGACGGTGCCGCCCGTACTCGCCCTGTGCCGCGCCCACTTCGGCGTCCACGCGCCCGTCGTCTTCGCCTGGGCCACCGCCGTGCACCAGATCGGCGCCGCCGTCACCGCAGCGCTCGGCGGCCTCGCGCGCGACGTCCTCGGCTCCTACGACCCGCTGTGGACCGCCGTCGGCGCCCTCTGCGCCGTCCTCGCGCTCTACGCCCTGCTCGACGGGGGCACGCAGGCGGGCACGGCGCCGGACTCCGCGGGCGAGCAACGCGCCGGGGCCGGATGCGCCCCGTGAACGCGCCTTCCGCGTCGCGGCGTTCGGCGCCGGCAACGCCGGGTCACTCCGCCGGTTCCGCGCTCTTCCGCACCCCGAACCCGCGGGTGACGGGCGCGAGGAAGGCCAGCAGCGCGGAGAAGACGAGCCCCGTCCAGCAGAAGACCGCCCACGGCAGGAAGTCGAAGTTCGCCACACCCAGCGTCGACGCGAAGAAGGCGCCGGAGACGGTCCACGGCATCAGGACCTCGGTGATGGTGATCGAGTCCTCCATACTCCGCGACAGGTTGACCGGGTGGAGCCTGCGCTCCTTGTACGCCTTGCCGTAGAGGTCGTTGACGAGGAAGTAGGTGACCAGCGCGTTCGACGTGCTGTTGATGATCGCGAAGCCGGAGAGCAGCGTCGTCAGCACCAGGCTGCCGGTCGAGCGCAGCCTGTCGATCAGCCCGCTGAGCAGGACCCGCAGCACGTTGGAGTTTTCCAACGCCGCCGCGAAGAGGAACGCGCAGAAGACGAAGAACGCCGGCTCGTACATCGAGTGGAGCCCGCCGCGGTCGACCAGTTCGGTGACGGTCGCCGAGACGTCGCCCGGCAGCAGGTCGGTGGTGAAGCCGGAGACGGCGGCCGTGAACGCGTCGCCGACGCTGAACCCCTGCACGAGCACCGCGAGCACGAGGGCGGAGACCGAGGAGAGGAGCAGCACGATCAGCGGCGGCTTGCGCAGGACGGAACCGACGAGGACGACGGCCGGCGGGATCAGCAGCACCGGGTTCAGCGTAAAGAGTCGCTGCACCTCCGCGACGGTCCCGTCGATGACGCCCAGGTCGACGGAGCTCGCGTCGAGGGAGTGCCCCGCGAGCAGGAAGACGACGAGCGCCACGAGCGACGACGGCACGGCCGTGTAGAGCATGTGCCGGATGTGCTCGTAGATGTTGGCGCCGACGGCCAGGGCGCTCATGTTGGTGGTGTCGGAGAGCGGCGAGAGCTTGTCTCCGAAGTAGGCCCCCGAGACGACTGCGCCCGCGGTGATCGCGAGCGAGACGTCCATCGTCGAGGCGACGCCGATCAGCGCGACGCCGATGGTCCCGGCGGCGCCCCACGACGTCCCGGTGAAGGTCGACACGATGGCCGTGACGACGAAGGAGAGGACGTACAGATAGGACGGGTTGATGAGTTCGAGCCCGTAGTCGACCATCAGCGGGATCGTGCCCGCGGCCATCCAGGTACCGATCAGCATCCCGATGCTCAGCAGGATGAGGATGCCGGGGAGGGCACGCTTGATCTTCTCGCCCATGTCCGTGAGGACCTGGTCGAGGCCGACGCCGTAGCAGGCACCGAAGAGCATGAAGACGATGGCCGCGCATATGAGCATGAGCTCGGCGGGGTACTCCAGCACCCCGATGCCGCCCGCGAGGATCGCGACGACGACCACCACCGGGATGAGCGCGACGGCGGGCCTGGGTTCGGGGACCGTGCGTCCCTCGGCCTCCTCGGCGGACGTCGTGTCCTGTCGGAACTTCATCGTTTCCTCTCGGGCAGGAGTGTGGTCAGGAAGCCGTACTGCGGCTGAGTGCCTCGAAGGCCCGGTCGAGGTCGTCGAGTTGGCTCCGCACGTCCTCCAGCCCGACGGAGAGCCGGACGAGGCCGGGACCGGCCGGTTCGTCCCAGGGGCGTACAGGGGAAGTCACGAGGCTCTCGTAACCGCCCCAACTCACGCCGATCCGGAAGACTTCGAGCGCGTCGACGAACCGGGAGATGCGTGCGAAGGTGCCCTCGCGCAGCTCGAAGCTGAGAAGTCCCGAGAGGCCGTTGAACTGGGAGCTGATCACGTCGGCTCCCGGGCCGTGGTCGGCGTGCGGATGGTGGACGGCAGCGACCTCGGGGTGCGCCAGCAGGTGGTCGACGACGGCGAGCGCGTTGCGCTGGTGCTGCTCCATGCGCACCGGCAGGGTGCGCAGTCCGCGGAGCACGAGCGCGGCCTCCATGGCGGACATGGCCGCGCCGAAGAGCTGGTGCCCCCGGTAGAAGATCTCCCGGATCGTCTCCGACGAGCCGACCACCGCACCGCCGACCACGTCGCTGTGGCCGCCGATGTACTTGGTCAGCGAGTGGATGACGAGGTCCACGCCGACCGTCAGGGGCTTCTGGAAGAGCGGCGTGGACCAGGTGTTGTCCATGACCGTGCGGACGCCGCGGCGTCGGGCGACCGCGGTCAGGGCCCGGAGGTCGAGGACCTTCATCAGCATGGTGCCCGGGCTCTCGACGTAGATCAGCGCCGTGTTTTCCCGGATGTGCTCCTCGACGTGCTCCCGGAAGTACCCCTCGACGTCCGCGTCCGGCGCGGTCAGGACCGAGTGCTCGACCCCGAACCGCTCCAGGTGCTCCGCCAGTTCGAGCGTCGGCCCGTAGACGGTGTTGACGAAGAGCACGTGGTCGCCGCTGCGGAGCAGGCCGCCGAGGACGGCGCCGATCGCCCCCATCCCCGAGGCGAAGCACTTCGCGGCCTCGCCGCGCTCCAGCAGCGCGAGGCGCTCCTCGAGGAAGGCGACCGTGGGGTTGGTTCCCCTGCTGTAGACGAAGTTCTCGTGTTCGGCGGCCTGTTGGCGGGCGAACTCCTCGAAGGACGCCTTGGTGAAGAGGCTGGTCTGGTAGATCGGGGGCGCCACGGCACCGGGCCCGGCGCCCGGACCGTCCCACGCGTCCGTACAGATCTGCCGGTCGGTGCTGTTCACCTGGCGCCTTTCCTCGTCCTTGCGTATGTCGGCGGCTGCGGCGTCTTCCTGCGCGCCGCCGGGTGGACGTAGCCTGTAATACAAGCTGGTAAGTGGTCAAGGGTTCTCGGAAAGCGAGGGCATCGGGCCCGTGCCGGACCGCGCGGGGTGCTCAGTAAGCTCGCGCGGGGACGGCCGATTCGACGGAGGGGCGGACGCGTTGGGAGAGACGACGGAGGGGGACTCGTCGGAGCGGCGGGGCACCATGCGCGCCCGGCCGCGGTCGCTCACCGCCCAGGTCGTCGAGTTCATCGAGGAGCTGTGCGTCGGCCCCGACGTCGCGCCGGGGGATCAACTGCCGCCGGAGGGGGAGTTGGCGGCGCGGTTCGGCGTCAGCCGGGTCGTGCTCCGGGAGGCGATGAAGGCCCTTGAGGCGCGCGGGCTCGTCCAGCGCCGGCAGGGCAAGCCGGCCGTCATCGCCTCGCCGAACGCGCTCCCCGTGGAGAATTTCGTCGCCCTCGCGGTGCTGCGGGACAAGCGCGCCCTCATGGAGTTCACCGAGATCCGCAAGGCACTGGAGGTGCACGGCGCCCGACTCGCCGCGCAGCGCATAGCGGGCCCGGAGGAGCCGGAGACCCGCGCGCACATCGCCAGGGCCAGAGAGGCGATCGCCGAACAGCGCGCCGCCCCGCTCGACATGCCCACCCGCATACGCACGGACGTCGCCTTCCACCAGGCACTCGTGGCGGCTGCGGGCAACACGAGCCTGACGCAGATCCTCGACGCCCTGGAGCACTCGCTCGCCGAGAGCCGCGAGGAGAGCCACCGGCGCTACCTCGCCACCGGCGCCGACCCCGCGGGGTCGGCCACCGAGCACGAGGAGCTACTCGACGCCGTCCTCACGGGCGACCCCGCGTGCGCGGTCGCGGCGATGGAGGACCACCTCCAGGTCACGCTCCAGGAGATAGAGACGCGTCCGGAGCAGGGCTGAGCCGCCCGCTCCCAACACCCCTTCGTGTCCAGGGGTTCCAGGAGGGACGCCGCTTCCACGACCGGTGAACCCGGCCCACGGACGCGACACCGCCGCCGGCGGCGTCAGAGCTTCTCCACGGGCGCGTACCGCAGCAGCAGCCGCTTCGGCTTCTCCCCGCCGAAGTCGACGCTCGCCTCCGCCTTGTCACCGCTTCCCTTGACCTCGACGACGGTGCCGAGACCGAAGCTGTCGTGCGTGACCCGGTCCCCCACGGCGAGCGAGACGACGGGGCGGTCCTGCGTCCGCCGCGTCGCGAAGCCGGAGGGGCCGCGCCGGGACGACGCGGCGGCCGAGGAGGAGAGCGAGGCGCCCGCGGCCGAGATCGGCGCCGCCGCACCGGCTGTTGCGCCCGTCCGCTTCCACTCGACGTACTCGTCGGGGATCTCTTCGAGGAAGCGCGAAGGCGGGTTGTAGGAGGGCTGGCCCCACACGCTCCGCAGGGTGGCGCGGGTGAGGTGGAGCCGCTCGCGGGCGCGGGTGATGCCGACGTAGGCGAGACGGCGCTCCTCCTCCAGCTCCTTGGTGTCCCCGAGGGCCCGCATGTGCGGGAAGACGCCGTCCTCCATGCCGGTGAGGAAGACGACGGGGAACTCCAGCCCCTTCGCGGTGTGGAGCGTCATGAGCGTGACCACGCCCTGCTCCGCGCCCTCCTCCTCGTCCGGGATCTGGTCGGAGTCGGCGACGAGCGCGACCTGTTCGAGGAAGTCGGCGAGGGTGCCGGGCTCCTCCTCACCCCGCTCCTGCTCGAACTCGAGGGCGACGGCGGCGAGTTCCTGGAGGTTCTCGACGCGGGTCTCGTCCTGCGGATCGGTGGAGGACTGGAGCTCGGCGAGGTAGCCCGTCTGCTCCAGGACCGCCTCCAGGACGGTCGCGGGGCCCGCCCCCGACTCCACGATGTTCCGCAGCTCCTCCATGAGCGCGTTGAACCGGCGGACGGCGTTCGCCGACCGCGCGGCCATGCCGTACGCCTCGTCGACGCGGACGAGCGCCTGCGGGAAGGTGATCCGCTCGCGCTGCGCGAGCGCGTCGATCATCGCCTCGGCGCGGTCGCCGATGCCGCGCTTGGGGACGTTGAGGATGCGGCGCAGCGGCACCGCGTCCTCCGGGTTGGCGAGGACGCGCAGGTACGCCAGGATGTCGCGGACCTCGCGGCGCTCGTAGAAGCGGACACCGCCGACGACCTTGTACGGGAGGCCCGTGCGGATGAAGACCTCTTCGAAGACGCGGGACTGCGCGTTGGTGCGGTAGAAGACGGCGACGTCGCCCGGCTTCGCCTCGCCGGCGTCGGTGAGGCGGTCGATCTCGTCGGCGACGAACTGCGCCTCGTCGTGCTCGGTGTCGGCGACGTAGCCGGTGATGGACGAGCCCGAACCGGCCTGCGTCCAGAGGTTCTTGGGTCGGCGGCTCTCGTTCCGCTCGATGACGGCGTTGGCCGCGTTGAGGATCGTCTGGGTGGAGCGGTAGTTCTGCTCCAGCAGGATCGTCGTGGCCTGCGGGTAGTCCTCCTCGAACTGGAGGATGTTGCGGATCGTGGCGCCGCGGAAGGCGTAGATCGACTGGTCGGCGTCGCCGACGACGCAGAGTTCGGCCTGCTCCGGGGCGTGCGGATCGGCGGCGAGGCGCTCCTCCGTCCGGCCGGGGCCGACGAGTTCGCGTACGAGGGTGTACTGCGCGTGGTTGGTGTCCTGGTACTCGTCGACGAGGACGTGGCGGAAGCGGCGGCGGTAGTGCTCGGCGACGTCGGGGAAGGCCTGGAGCAGGTGGACCGTCGTCATGATGATGTCGTCGAAGTCGAGCGCGTTCGCCTCGCGCAGGCGCGCCTGGTACATCGTGTACGCCTCGGAGAGGGACTTCTCGAAACCGCCGGCCTCGCCCGAGACCTGGGCCGCGTAGTCCTCCTCGTCGACGAGTTGGTTCTTGAGGTTGGAGACCTTGGCGCTGAAGGACTTCGGGGGGAAGCGCTTCGGGTCGAGTTCGAGGTCCTTGCAGACGAGCGCCATCAGCCGCTTGGAGTCGGCGGCGTCGTAGATGGAGAAGGACGAGGTGAACCCGAGCTTCTTGCTCTCCCTGCGCAGGATGCGCACGCAGGCGCTGTGGAAGGTGGAGACCCACATCGCCCCGGCGCGCGGCCCGACGAGCTCCTCCACGCGCTCCTTCATCTCGCCCGCCGCCTTGTTGGTGAAGGTGATGGCGAGGATCTGCCCCGGGTGCACGCCGCGGGCGCCGAGGAGGTGTGCGATCCGGTGCGTCAGGACGCGGGTCTTGCCCGAGCCGGCCCCCGCGACGATCAGCAGCGGGCCGCCCGAGTGCACGACGGCCGCGCGCTGCTGCTCGTTCATGCCCTCCAGCAGGGCCGCCGGATCGATCGCGGGGCGGGCCGCGCCGTCGCGGTAGTGGGTCTCACGGGCGGGGGCGGCGCCCGCGAAAGAGCCGCTGAAGAGGTCGTCGGGGATCTCCTCTTCGGGGTGCTCGACGCCGTACGCCGGTTCCGGAGGCTCCTCCTCCGGTGCGGGCAGGCCGGCGCGAGCCGGGGAGGTGGCCGGACCCGTCGCGGGCTCGGCGAGGCCGGCGAGGAAGCTGTCGTCGAAGAGGCTGCTCATCGTCGACCGAGTCTAGGACGCTCCGCCGACAACGCAGTACGCGATCACGAGCCGATTACGGAGAGATAGCGGACGAATCGCACACCAGCCTTCACAGGGGCACCACAAGTGGCTACGGTGCCCTGTCAGGCAGCCCGCACCGTCTGCCGACGAAAGCGTCGGCACGGGTCGCCTCCGCCGAGTCCGGTCCCATCGGAACCGGGGACCCGAACGCACCACCAGGGGTGAATCGGAGTCACGCACGCGCCAGTTGGGCATACGGCACGCTCCGTAGGGCGCCTTTCCGGCCCGAACCCGTCAGCTAACCCGGTAGGCGGTTCACGGAAGGAGTCGCCGGAGTTGGCGTCGCACCGCAAGCCGCGCACCCGAATACTCCAGTCTGCCGCCGGCCGGCGCGGGGCCGTCGGTGTCACCACCGCAGCGCTCGCCTCCGTCACGCTGCTCAGCCAGAGCGCGAGCGCGACGCCGTCGGACGACAGCGAGGAGAAGCCCTCGCTCGAAGAGGTCAAGAAGAAGGTCGACGGCCTGTACCAGCAGGCCGGCGCCGAGACGCAGAAGTACAACGCGGCCAAGGAACGCAGCGAGCAGCAGCGCGAGAAGGTCGACGGGCTCCTCGACCGGGTCGCCCAGCGCACCGACAAGCTCAACGACGCGCGCCGCGTCCTCGGCAACTACGCGGCCGCGCAGTACCGCACGGGCGGCATGTCGGAGACGGCCACGCTGCTCCTCACCAAGGACCCGCAGGGCTTCTTCAAGCAGTCGCACCTGATGGACCGGATGACCTCCCAGCAGAAGGACGCGGTCACCGAGTTCCAGCAGCGGCAGAAGTCGGCGAACACCCAGCGGGCCGAGGCCACCGAGCAGCTCAAGTCGCTCAACACCGCGCAGCGCTCGCTCAAGGAGCGCAAGCAGAACGTCCAGTCGAAGCTGAGCGAGGCCCGCGAGCTGCTCTCGAAGCTCACCGCGCAGGAGAAGGCGCGGCTCGCGCAGATCGAGCAGGAGAAGCGGGCCGAGGCGCAGCGCAAGGCGAAGGAGCGCGCCGAGGCGGAGCGCCGCAAGGCCGCACAGGAGCAGCGGGAGCAGCAGCAGAACGAGGGTTCGGGCGGCTCGGGCTCCTCGCAGGGCGACTCGGACTCGCCCTCCGGCGGCTACGCGGCGAAAGCGGAGAAGGTGCTCTCCTACGCCAAGCAGCAGTTGGGCAAGCCGTACGTCTGGGGTGCCACGGGCCCGAACTCCTTCGACTGCTCGGGGCTGACCCAGGAGGCGTGGAAGACCGCCGGCATCTCCCTCCCGCGCACCACCTACGACCAGGTCAAGGTCGGGACGCAGGTCGCGAAGTCGGAGATGCGGCCGGGCGACCTGATCTTCTTCTACGACGACGTCACCCACGTCGGGATCTACGTCGGCGACGGGCAGATGATCCACGCGTCGAAGCCGGGCGACGACGTCAAGTACGAGGCGATCGACTACATGCCGTTCCACTCCGCGGTGCGTCCGGCCTGACGCACACGACTGCGCCCGGCGTACGAAGCTTTGTACGCCGGGCGCCGGTTCGCCGTCCTGCGGGGCCGCGCGCTCGTGGGGTTCACACCCAGAGCACCGCGATGAAGATGTTGGCCATGGTCAGCGCGCCGACCGCGCCCAGCACCTTCGAGGAGACCGCCTCCTCGTCGCGCTTGACGTAGACGAGGCCGAGGATCACCACCAGGATCGCCAACTTCACCGCGATCTTGAGGTTGTTGACGCTTCCGCCGTCCATCTCGCGGAAGCCGACGAGGAGCACGCCGGTCACCAGCATCGTCAGGGCGCCGTGCAGCATGCCGGGCAGCATGCGCGCCGTGCCCTCGCCCATCGCCTTCATCTGGAAGAGGAAGCCGCCGAGCAGCGCGGCGATGCCGATGACGTGCAGGCCGACAAAGATATTGATCAGAACATCCATGCGGTGAGCCTAGCCGCGGGCTTAACACGCCGGGGCCGCGAGGGTGCGCATCTTCTCCACCTTGATCAGCACTTCGCGTATGCCGGACATGCCACCCGCATCACCCGTGTCGTGTGCGCACAGTAAGCGGTCGGTTGCGAAAAGTACCGGTCAACCAGCCCTGGCCGCCCGGACTCCGTCTACCGTCCTTGCTCGTGCGGACCCCGAACGGGTCCGCGACGAACGCCCGGCGGCGGGGAACGTTCCCCGTGCGAACTCGCCGCCGGGTGCCTCCGCTCGACGGACGCACCACGGCGATGGCGGCACGGCTGCCGGGCGGCGAGGGCCCGAAGCAGTACCGTCACATCGCCTTGCACCGATTTGTACGTATGTGTACGCACGACGTAAGGAGTGACGGCCGGCTCATGGCCTCGCATCGCAGACCAGGCAGCACGCTCAACTCCCTCCTCCCGCGCCGCTCTTCCGAAGCCCCGCGCTCCCCCGCACACCGCGCCGCCCCAGGCGCCCTTCCCCGTGGGACGACCGCCGCGACCCTCGCGCTCGCCTCGCTCACCGCGGTCACCGTCCTCCAGGGCACCGGCCACGCCGATCCGCAGCCGAGCACCGCCCAGGTCAAGTCACGCGTCGACGCGCTCCACCGGGAGGCCGAACGCGCCACCCAGGAGTACAACGGAGCCCGCGAGCGCGCCGATTCGGCCGAGCGCCGCCTCGACGACCTGCGCGACCAGGCGGCCCGCAGGACGCAGCAGCTCAACCGCACCAGGGACTCGCTCGGCGCCTTCGCCGCAGCCCAGTACCGGCGGGGTGCCATCGCCCCGGGGTTCCAACTCGCCCTCTCCTCGAAGCCGGACGAGTTCCTCGACCGCGCGGCACTCGCCGAGCGCGCCGGCGCGCAGCAGGCCAGCGCCGTCGACAGGATCGGGCGGCAGCTACGCGGCGTCCGCCAACTGCGTACGGAGGCGGCGCGGACGGCGAAGTCGCTCGACGCGTCGCGCGCCGAGGCGCACCGGCGCAAGCAGTCCGTCCAGCACAAGCTCGACTCGGCCCGCACGCTGCTCGACCGCCTCACCGCCGCGCAGCGCGCCCGCGTCCTCGACGAACAGCCGGACGAGCCGGCGGACTCCCCGTCGGCCGGCGCCGCACCGGCGCATGCCGCCCGCGCCACCGCCCGCGATACGGGCGCGCAGGCGGTACCCGCCGCCGCCTCGGGACCGCGTGCGACGCGCGCCGTCTCGTTCGCACGGGGCGCGCTCGGCAAACCGTACGCCTGGGGCGCGAGCGGCCCGTCCGGGTACGACTGTTCGGGGCTGACACAGGCGGCGTGGAAGTCCGCGGGCGTCTCGCTGCCCCGGACCACCTACGCGCAGATCAAGGCCGGACGCCGGGTGGAGCGCAGCCAACTCGCCCCGGGCGACCTGGTCTTCTTCTACCGGGGCGTCACCCACGTCGGGCTCTACGTCGGCGGCGGCAAGATGATCCACGCCCCGCGTCCCGGGACGTCGGTGAAGGTCGCCTCCATCAGCGAGATGCCGTACGCGGGGGCGGTGCGGCCCGGGTGAGCCGCCTGGCGCCGGGTCCCGGGGCCGGGCCCGTGAGGTGCGACGACGCCGGCGGGCGGCAGGGGCGCGCCGCGCGGGGCGCCCCTGCCGCCCGCGGCGGGCCGCGGATGAGGCACAATCCCCTTCCACTGCCCGGTAGTTGACTGCCGCCCCCGCGCGCCGGAACGCGCGGTGCGGGCGAGCCCCGGGCGTGGATCTTACTGCGAGAGGCGGGGTGGCACAGTGGCCGTCGGAACGGCGCGGGACGACGCGGACGCGGAGGGCGGCGGGAGCGGGGGCCCATGGGCCGAAGCGGAGCCGCGCGCGGCTGCGCAGGCCGGCACGTCGGAAGGTGTGCCGAGCCAGCGCACCACCCTGCTCGACAAGGTGCGCGGGGATGGGGGCGCGACCCCCGAGCACCCCACCGGGTGCCTGTGCGGCGGATGCCCGCACGGGGCGCGCAACGCACGGCAACGCGCCGTGTCCGCCTTCGTGCGCCGTCGTGACCAACTGGCCGCCGGTGAAGGCGTACCCGCGGGGCTCGCGCACTCCTCCAGCGCCTCCCGGCAGTGGATCTCCGACGAACTCACGGGCGCAGCACGGGAGATGGCCGACCGCAGCCGTCGCGAGGGCGACCTGGTGAGGACGCGCCTGTGGCGCCACACCCTCGTCGCGGTCTGGGCCGCCGTCGCCGCTCTCCTCCTCGGGCAGGCGCTCACCGCACTCGGCCCGGGCTGGACCCTCGGCAGGACCGCCGGGCTCGCGGCCGCGCTCGTCGGCGCGGCCGCGCTCTCCGCCGCCGCCTACTTCCACCGGGCGCGCGGCGGCGCCCTCGCCCCGCTCATCGGCGAGGACAACCGTCTCTCCACCTCCCGCGCCGTGGCGGCCGGCTGGCTGCTGCTCGTCTGCTTCGACATCCTCGTCCTCGCCTTCGTACTCGCGGGGACGACGGGCGCCGGCGCTCGTGAAGAGCTCCTCGCAGGACTGGAGTTGGCGCGCGGCGCCGGCATCCTCACCGTGCTCGCGCTCACCTGCGCCATCGCCGTCCTCGTACGCCGCACGGTCAGTGTGCGGACGCGGGCCCAGCGCCTCCAGAAGGTGCCGGCCGACCGTCCCCGCGGCGCCGACCTGCTCACCGACGACTCGGGGCACGGCACCTTCACCGACGTCCAGTACGTGCTCGTCAACACGGTGGCGCTCGTCTTCACCGCCGTGCGCCTCGCACGCCAGCCCGACCAACTCCCCGACCTGCCCTGGGGACTCGCCCTCCTCGTCGTCGTCTCCACCGCCACCTACCTCGCCGGCAAGTACACGGAGGGCGGCCGCCCCGTCGTCCTCTCCGTCGTACGGGCACGGGAGATCGGCGACCTCCACGCGCCGATCCGCACCGGCGACGACCTGGAGATCCGCGGCAGCGGCTTCGTACCGCCCGGCGCCAAGGAGGCCGACAGGCTCGCGCGGATGGTGGTGCGCATCGGCGCCGTCCACGTGCACGTGCCGATGATCCCCGAGGCGGGCGGGTTCCGGAGCCCGACGGACACGGCGCTCACGGTCCCCGTCCCGGTGGAGGTCGAACCGGGGCGCGTCGAGGTGCAGGTGGTCACGGCGGCCGGTGTGGAGACCAACAAGTACCCGATCGACGTGGTGGATTGAGCACGGCGTTGACGCCGCACGCGCACACGCCGGGCGGCCTCGACGCGCTGTCACGGGCCCGGCTTGCCACCGCCCGAGTCCGTGGGGGAAGAATCGCCCACGCACACCGAACTCTCATGCGGAAGGCGGTCAGCCCATGCCCCTGTCGGGACCTCGCGGCGGCGAAGGGGGAGCGTCGCAGTCGTTGAGCGGGTTCGAAGGGCCCGTCGGCGGAGCACCGCACGGCGCGCGCTCGACCGCCGCACGGTACGCGCTGCTGCCGCTGCGCCTCTTCCTCGGGATCACCTTCGTCTACGCCGGTTGCGACAAGCTCTTCGACTCGCACTTCCTCAGCGGCAGCGGACCCGGCTCCCTCGCGCACCTGCTCGACCCGGTGCACAGCAGCGCCGGCGCCCCCTGGCTCGTCTCGCTCGTCGAGCAGAGCCCGTACGGCTTCGGGCTCGCCCTGTGCATCGGCGAGATCGCCGTCGGGCTGGGCACCCTCCTCGGCCTCTGGGCCCGAGTCGCCGCCGCCGGAGGCGCGTTGATCTCGCTCTGCCTCTGGCTCACGGTGAGCTGGGCGGCCACGCCGTACTACTACGGCAACGACCTCGCCTACCTGATGGCCTGGCTTCCCCTCGTCCTGGCGGGCGCCCCGTACCTCTCCGCCGACGCCGCGCTGCACTTCCGACGCAGGCGCCGGGGCCGCATGATCTTCAGCTGACCACGCGCCGCCCAAGTCCGCTGGAGGCAACCGCAGTCGGGACGCCGTCTCACAACGGGGAGCGCTCAGTCCTGGTCGCCGCTCCCCCTCCGCGCACGCACCGCCCGCCGCACCAGCCGGGCGACGCCCCCGAGCACCCCGACCAGGAGCACGCCCGCCGGAACCATCGCGGCGGGCGCCCACGCCGGCACGTCCCAGCCGCCGTGCGCCTGGACGAGCGCCACCACCGCCGCCCCGAGCATCAACAGCCCGAGCAGCAGCCTGGCCGGCTCGAAGGGGTGCCTCATCCCCGCACCTCCGCCCGCTCCTCGCCCGCACCCTCCGGGCGCCCCGCGGGGAGCGCCCGTACCGTGCCGACCACCCGGCTCTCCGTCGCCTCGCTGTCCGAGGCGGCGTCCGTCGTATCACGCACCACCTCGACGTGGCCGAACCGCGCCGAGAGGTCGAGGCGGACGGTGCCGCGCGCGGCGGCGCCGTCGAAGGGATGGAGCGTGAGGCGCCGTTGCTGGTTGACGCCGCCCGAGTTCCCGTAGACGACTTCGCCCGCTTCGTCGGTCGACTCGGGCCAGCGCAGATCGCCGAGCTCCACCCCGAGTTCGGCGCGGACCGTCGCGTTCTCCGGCACGCGGACGCGGATCTCGCCCGCGCCCATCCGCACGCGCGTCGCGACCTTCTCGCTTTTCCGCAGACTCAACTCCCCCAGATCGAGTTGGGCTTGCCCGGTGCCCACGCGGTACTCGCCGCGCACGTGCGAGGCCGCCTGCGGACGCCAGCTCGCCTCCGTCCACTCGGTGGTGATCTCCTTCGGGATCACCGCGGCGCCCGCGAGCAGCGCCGCGGTGAGCAACAGCGCGGCGATCGTCCCGCCGCCGACCCGGCCGAGGAAGGAGCTGACCGCCAACCCGGTTCCGAGCACCGCGAGGGCGCAGCCGAGGCCGACGGCGAGCGCCGTGCCCAGCGGACGCTCCCCCCACTCCGCGAGTGCGCCCGCAACCGCGGCGCACACGGCGAGAAGCTGCACGAGGGCGCCGATCGACCTCGGCCTGCGGTCAACGCTGCGGCTGCTCGCCGGCTTCTGCCGTGGATGGGCGGCGGCCGGTGGCTCCGTGGTCTGCCCGTCGTCGGGACCCCACAGGTAGCCGGTGCCCGACTCGGTCGAGGTGCCCTCGCGCCACCAGGACGGCGTGGACGGCGTGGGCGGCGGCGCCGTCTCGGGCGGCGCCTCGGCGACCGCCTGCGCCAGCGCCGGATCGGCCGGCCGCTGCGCGCCGGCCTCCTGCTCCTCCCTGCGGTTGCGCGACCACAGCGCTGCGCCCACCACCACCCCGATGAGGACGAGCGAGGAGAGCGTCCCGCGGCTCCCGAGGGCGGCGAGGAAGAGGCCGCACCCGACGAGCGCGACGAGGATCGCCGAGAGCGAGGACGCCTCGACCCGTCCGGAGAGCAGCCGCCGCGCCTCGTTCTGCGTCTCGCCCTCCGCGGGGATCACCAGCCAGGCGAAGCCGTAGAAGACCAGCCCCAGCCCGCCGACCACCGAGACCACGGCGAGCGGCGCCCGGAAGACGATCGGGTCGACGTCGAAGTACCGGCCGAGCCCTGCGCAGACGCCGCCGACCACCTTGTGCTTCCGCCCGCGCCGGAGCCGCTCCCGCTGCTGCCCGCCCGGCGGTGCCTCGCCGCCGATCGTCCGCCGCCAGTCGTCGACCCACGGCCCGGGCTGCGTTCCCGTGCGCGGGGCGCGGGGGCCGGGGCCTTCGCTCGGACCGCCGTCGTGCGCCGGCTGCTGCTCCTCGGTCATGCACACATTCTTGGCCCGAGCGGCAGCCGCGACATCGGGGGCCCACCCCGAACCGACCCTGAGATCGCTCCCGCACCCCGAACCGCCGGTCGGCGCGCACACCGGAACGGTGGGGGACGTATCAGGGACCGACCCTGATGTACCACCGGCACATCCGTGTGACCATCTCCTCCATGACCGCCCCCTCCCCGCCCACGCAGGACCCGCCCGCCGGGCCCCGATTCCCCCCGGGGGACGGCGGGCGCGAGGAGCCGCCGCGCAAGCTGTACCGCAGCGCGGAAGGGCGGATGCTCGGCGGCGTCGCGCGGGGCCTCGCCGGGCATCTGGGGTTGCCCGTCTCCTGGGTGCGCATCGTCTTCCTCGCTCTGTGCGCGGCCAACTCGCTCGGCATCCTGCTCTACGCCGCCTACTGGTTCGTCGTCCCGCTCGGCGCGGGCGGGGTCGAGCCGGAGAAGGCGCACATCGAGGGGCGGCGGGGTCTCGGGCGGCTGCTGCGCAAGCCGGACAAGAACTTCCTCCTCACCGCGGTCGCGCTCTGCGTAGCCGTGGGCGTGGCGATCGACAACCTCCAGTTCGGGCGGGCCAACACCTATCTGTGGCCGGTCCTGCTGATCGGCGTCGGCGTCGCGCTGGTGTGGCGGCAGGCGGACGACACCCGGCGCGCCCACTGGGCGGCCGTCACGCGGCGCAAGAGGTTGCTGCCGCTGGCGCGGGGGGCCGTGGGTGTGGTGCTCGTCGCCGTCGGCGTCAGCGCCATCGTTGTGATGCAGGGCTCCGTGCGGCAGTTGGGCTCCGTCCTCCAGGCGGCGCTCGCGGTGCTCGTCGGCGTCGCGCTGATCGCGGGGCCCTATCTGGTGCGGATGGTCCGCGACCTCTCGGAGGAGCGGCTGATGCGCATCCGCGCCCAGGAACGCGCCGAAGTCGCCGCGCACGTCCACGACTCGGTGCTGCACACGCTCACCCTGATCCAGCGGAACGCCGACCGGCCGCGCGAGGTGGCGAGGCTCGCCCGTGCGCAGGAGCGCGAACTGCGGCAGTGGCTCTACAAGCCGCAGGCCGGGGGCGAGGAGGAGAAGGAGGAGCCGGGGACACTCGCGGAGGCGGTCCGCGCGACCGCGGCCGAGGTCGAGGACGCCCACGGGGTGCCGGTCGAGGTGGTGACCGTCGGGGACTGCCCGCTCGACGAGCGGCTGGGCGCGCAGGTCCAGGCGGCACGCGAGGCGATGGTGAACGCGGCCAAGTACGGTGGCGACAGCGGGACCGTGCAGGTCTTCGCCGAGGTCGAGGGACGGACGGTCTTCGTCTCGGTCCGGGACAGGGGGCCCGGCTTCGATCCCGAGGCCGTGCCGGAGGACCGCATGGGCGTCCGCGAGTCGATCGTCGGCCGTATGCGACGCAACGGCGGCACCGCGCGCATCAGGTCGGTGCCGGGCGAGGGGACCGAGGTGGAGCTGGAGATGGAGAGGGCGGCGGAGTCGTGACCGAGGCAGAGGCGCAGCCGGAGGACGGGCGCAGGGCGAGGGTCGTGCTCGTCGACGACCACCGCATGTTCCGCGCGGGCGTGCAGGCGGAGATCGGACGTACCGAGGAGACGGGCGTGGAGGTCGTCGGCGAGGCCGGCGACGTCGATCAGGCCGTCTCCGTGATCGCGGCGACCCGTCCGGGCGTCGTCCTCCTCGACGTGCACCTGCCGGGCGGCGGCGGGGTCGAGGTGCTGCGCAGGTGCGCGGCGCTCATGGGCGAGGCGGAGGAGCCGGTGCGGTTCCTCGCGCTCTCCGTGTCGGACGCGGCCGAGGACGTCATCGGCGTGATCCGCGGAGGCGCGCGCGGGTACGTCACCAAGACGATCACCGGGGCCGACCTCGTCGACGCCATCTTCCAGGTCGCCGAGGGGGACGCGGTCTTCTCGCCCCGCCTCGCCGGCTTCGTCCTCGACGCCTTCGCCTCCACCGACGCACCCCCGGTCGACGAGGACCTCGACCGCCTCACCCAGCGCGAGCGCGAGGTGCTGCGGCTCATAGCGCGGGGGTACGCGTACAAGGAGGTGGCGAAGCAGCTCTTCATCTCGGTGAAGACGGTGGAGTCGCACGTCTCGGCGGTCCTGCGGAAGCTCCAGCTCTCCAACCGGCACGAGCTGACGCGCTGGGCCGCCGCCCGCCGCCTGGTCTGAGGGGCCGCACCAACCACCGTACGTGCGGGTTGCGTCGGATGCGGCAGAGCGCACGGTCCTGTTCCCGCCGGGTCGCTGCTCAACTACCTTGCCGTGCATGGACGTCACGAGCGGGCGCGCGCCCGGCACCATGGAGCTGGTCGCCCTGGGCGACAGCCTCACCGAGGGCGTCGGCGACCCGCACGGCCGTCGACTCCACGGCTGGATACACCACTTGACGCAGCCGCCGGCACCGTGGCGGCTCAGCGCGAACCTCGCGCGTACGGGCGCCCGCGCCGCCCACGTCCGGCGCGAACAGCTCGCCACGGCCGTGGCGCTCGCCCCGGCCGTGGCCACTTGCGTCGTCGGCGTCAACGACGTCCTCGACCGCCGGTTCGACGCGGGACGCTTCGCCGTGGAGTACGAGGCGCTCGTCGGCGGCCTCCGCGAGGCGGCGCACGTCGGCGTGCTCGCCATGACGCTCCACGACCTGTCCGAAGGGCTCCCCCTCACCCGCCGCGCCCGCACCTCCCTGCGGAGCCGAACGGCGGCGGCGAACAAGGTGATCGAGGAGGTCGCCGGCGCCCACGGTGCCTGGCTCCTCGAAGCGCGGGAGGCCGTGGCGTTCCGCGGGGCCGGCATGCTGAGCGTCGACCGCCTCCACCCCAACCGGCGCGGCCACCGCTACCTCGCGGCCTGCGCCGCCGAGGTGCTGCGAGGCGAGGGACGCGTACAGCACACCGCGGGGCCGCCGGCCGCCGACCCGTTGGGGCTCAGGCTCCGGGCCACCGGCGGCCATCTGCGGTGGCTGGCGCGGCACTTGGCAGGATCGCCCCGCTAGCGGGGCGGCTCACGGGTGCATGCGGGCGCCCTTCAGCACCCGGTCGACGTCCCTGCGCGGCCCGTGGAACGCAAGCCCCACGAGGTCGAGCTCGGCCGCCGGCACCGCGCGGACGGCCGCCCTGTTCGCCTCGTCGTCGCCGGTGGCGAAGAGGTCGGAGGTGAAGACGCCGATCGCCAACCCTCGCCGCAGCGCCCGTCCGTGGGTGGCCGTGAGCACTTCCTTGCCGCCCTCCAGGACGAGGACGGGCTGCCCGAAGGTCGGCAGGTAGGCGTTGCCGTCCGCGTCCGCGTACGCCTCCCCCACCAACTCCGGTACCGCGGTACCGACTCCGCCGGCGAGGAAGGCGGTCACGTTCACCCGCTGCCAGCCGAGCAGGTCGTCCCTGAGCAGCACCGCGGTCTTGGTCTCGGCCCTGACGGGCCCGTTTCCGTTCTCCATGCGGACGATGCTCGACCGGGCGCCACCTGCGGGTCTTGTACGATCCGAACATGGCTGCTCGCGCGGACGACCGTCCCCGCATCAGGGCGTGGCGGCCCCGAGTCGGCGGCGTGGCCGAGGTGTTCCACGCCCGCTTCACCGACCACGTCTACCCGATGCACGCCCACGCCTGCTGGGCACTGCTCCTGGTGGACACCGGCGCCGTCAGGTACGAGCTCCACCGCCACGAGCACGGCGCCCTCGACGGCCTCGTCACGCTCCTCCCGCCACAGGTCCCGCACAACGGCCGCGCGGCCACGGGGGACGGCTTCCGCAAGCGCGTCCTCTACCTGGAGCCGGGGCAGCTCGACCCCTCCCTCATCGGCCGGGCCGTCGACCGTCCGGTCTTCCGGGACCCCGGTCTGCGGCGCGGGGTCGACCGCCTGCACACGGCGCTCTCCTCGCCCGGCTCCGAGGACGCTGCCGAGTGCGCCCTCGCGCTCGTCACCGACCGGCTCGAGGGCCACCTGCGCGCCCGGCGCACGCGCCCGCACGATCCCTCCCTCGCGCATCGCCTCCGCGAGCTCCTCGACTCCCGGATCGTCGAGGGCTGCCCGCTCCACGAGGCCGGCGACGTGCTCCATGCGCACCCCGCCCACCTGATCCGCGTCTTCCGGCGGGAGTTCGGGATGCCGCCGCACGAGTACCTCACCTCCCGCCGCGTCGACCTCGCCCGCCGGCTCCTCGTCGCCGGCGCACCGGCTAGCACGGCCGCCGCCTCGGCCGGCTTCCACGACCAGTCCCATCTGCACCGCCACTTCACCCGGCTCCTCGGCACCACACCGGGCCGGTTCGCACGCAGCGGCCTCCGGGCGAACCTCGTCTCCGAAGAGGAGGGGAAGCAACCCTCCGGCGGGCCGAGGCGCTAGCGTGACGCACCATGGCAGTACAGGTGGTCCTCCTCAACGGCGGCTCGAGCTCCGGGAAGTCCCGGATCGTGCGGTGCCTCCAGGACGAACTGCCCACGCCCTGGCTGGCGTTCGGCATCGACTCGCTCATCGAGGCGATGCCCGCTGCGATGCAGCACTCGGAGGCGGGCATCGGTTTCGCGCCGGGCGGCGGGGTGCACGTCGGCGGTGACTTCCGGGCGCTGGAGGCCGCGTGGCAGCAGGGCGTCGGCGAGATGGCCCGGGCGGGCGCCAGGCTCCTCGTCGACGACGTCTTCCTCGGCGGCGGTGAGTCCCAGTTGCGCTGGCGGAGGCCGCTCGACGGGCTCGCCGTGCTCTGGGTCGGCGTCCGGTGCGAGGCCCGGGTCGCCGCCGCTCGCGAGGCCGGGCGGGGCGACCGGCTCCACGGGATGGCCGCCACGCAGGCGTACACGGTGCACGAGGGCGTCGCCTACGACATGGAGGTGGACACGACGCACACCGAGGCCCCGGTGTGCGCCCGCGCGATCGCCGCGCACCTCGACTGAACGCACGGGTCAACGCCCCTGCTTCGATGGCGAGTTGGCCGCGCCACACGCAGCGCATGCGCCCCTGCACCCTCGGCGACCACCCAAAAGGCCGCTCCCGGCAACGCACCCCCGGCCCGCCCGGCGCACGGTGAAGGGCATGCGGCTCTCGAAACTCGCGCTCGCCGCCGCGCTGCCCCCGGTGCTGTTGCTCACCTGTGAGGCATCCGTCCGCAGCGCCACCCCCCAGCCCCCGCAGCGCGCCGTCGAACACCACCGCCCCGTGACCGCGGCGCGGCCGACGATCACGACGAGGCACGCCTGGGGCGCGGACGAGCATGCGGTCCGCGAGCGGCCCACGTACACCCACGCGGTACGGGCCGTCTTCCTCCACCACACCGACCACGACAACGACTACGACTGCGCCGACGTACCCCGCCTGCTGCGCACCCTCCAGGCGTCCCACGTGCAGCAGGGGTGGGACGACGTGGGCTACAACTTCGTGATCGACCGCTGCGGCACCATCTACGAAGGCCGCGCGGGCGGGGTGTCCCGCGCCGTGAAGGGCTCGCACACGGGCGGCTTCAACGACGACACCGCGGGCATCGCCTTCCTCGGCACCTTCGACGAGGGCCAGAAGGTCCCGGACAAGGCGCTCGCCGCCGCAGCCCGCCTCATCGCCTGGAAGCTCAAGCCGGGCTCCGACCCGGAGGGCTGGGCGAAGCTCCGCTCGGAGAGCGACAGCAGCCGCGTCGAGAAGGGCGACGCAGCGAGGTTCCACACCATCGCGGGCCACCGGGACGCGTACGAGACGGACTGCCCCGGCAAGGAGCTCTACGACCGCCTCCCCGAACTCCGCTCCAAGGTCGCCGAGTTGCGCGCCGACGCCGCCCGACGGCAACGGCACTGAACCTCCCTCCCCGTACCGGGATACCGTGCACGCGGCATCGCCGCCCTCGCCCCGCTCCGTCCGGCACACGGGCGCCTACGCGCGGCGCACCGCCCAGGCCGTCGGCGAGAGAAGAGTGGGGCACGCATGAGACTTCAGCGGAAGAGCGCCGTCGTCACCGGCGGCATCGGCCGCGGCATCACGGCGGCGTTCCTCCGCGAGGGCGCCTCTGTCCTCGCCGTCGACCGCGACGAGGAGGCGCTGTGCACCGCCGAGTCGGAGTTGGACGCCGGCGACGCGCTCCGCACCCTGCAATGCGACCTCGCGGCCCGGTCGGCCGCCGAGGAGATCCGCGCGGCCGCCGCCGGCCACTCCGGCGGCATCGACGTCCTGGTGAACAACGCGCACACCTCCCGCCAGGCGCCCTTCGTCGAGCACACTCGGGAGATGTTCGCCCTCTCCCTCGGCACGGACTTCTACGCCACCGCCCGCCTGACGCGGTCCTGCTACCCGCACCTGCGCGAGCGCCGCGGCTCGGTGATCGACTTCGCCTCGGGCGCCGGGCTCGACGGCCAGTCCCACCAGGCGTCGTACGCCGCGGCGAAGGAAGTCGTCGCCAACGAGTGGGCGGCCGACGGGATCAACGTCAACCTCATCTCCCCGCTCGCGCCCACCGCAGGCGTCGACGCGTGGGCGAAGCAGCGCCCCGAGCAGTACGAGCAGGTCGTCCGGAAGCTCCCGCTCGGGCACATGGGCGGCCCGGAGACGGAGATCGCCCCCGTCGCCGTCTTCCTCGCCAGCGAGGACAGCGCCTACATGACAGGCCAGACGCTGCTGGCCGACGGCGGCACCCTCGTGCTCCGCTGACCCACGAGCCGACGCACCGCAGGAGAAGCATGCCCCCGCCGACCGAGTACCGCGCGCCCCCTACCGGCGTCCGCCTCCGCGCCATGCATCCCGACGACGGCCCCGAGGTGCGCGCCCTCCATCAGGCGGGCATCGAGGAGGGCGACGCCACCTTCGAGACAGCGGCGCCGAGTTGGTCCGAGTTCGACGCGGCGAAGCTCGCCGGCCACCGCCACGTCGCCGTCGACGAGGAGTGCGGGCGGCTCCTCGGCTGGGTCGCGGCCGGGCCGGTCTCGCAGCGCGCCGTGTACGCGGGCGTCGTCGAGCACTCGGTCTACGTCCACGACGGAGCCCGGCGCCGCGGCGTCGCGAGCGCGCTGCTGCGCGCGCTCGTCACCTCGACGGAGGCGGCCGGCATCTGGACGGTGCAGTCCGGCATCTTCCCGGAGAACACCGCGAGCCTCGCCTGCCACGAGCGCGCCGGCTTCCGCGTGGTCGGGCGCCGCGAGCGGATGGGCAGGCTCCGCGGGCACTGGCGCGACGTGCTCCTGGTCGAGCGCCGCAGCCCCCTCGTCCGCTGACCCGGCCACCAACGGACAGGGCGGACGGACCGGTTGGAACCGACCGGGCAGCGGCAGGAGAGGAGCACACGCACCGCGGTAACCTGGAGACGCGGCACCGACGTGTGCCGCGCGGCGGTGGGGCCCGCCGCCCCCAACCGCGGCACCGCCGCCAACGGTCCCTGCTTGCAGCAGTCCCCGCCCGCCAGGGCGCCGTGCGAGTAGGAGAGCCCGTGCCGGAACCGCCCCCCGCCGAAGACCCGGACGTCGATCTCCATCTGCCGGCGCACCGCGCGGAGCTGCGCAGCGGCCGCGCCTCCCTGCTCGGCGCCGTCGCGCTGGGCGGAGCGCTCGGCGCGGGCGCGCGGTACGGCGTCACGCTGCTGTGGCCGACCCCGCACGACGGCTTTCCCTGGGCCGTCGCCTGCGTCAATACGGCGGGGTGCGCGCTGATCGGCGTCTTCATGGTGCTCCACGAGGAGTTGGGCTCCCCGCACCGGCTGCTGCGCCCGTTCATCGGGGTCGGCGTTCTCGGCGGGTTCACCACCTTCTCCACCTACGCCGCCGACACCCACACCCTGCTCAGCGCAGGACGCCCCCTCGTCGCGCTGGCGGACCTCGCGGCGGTACCGCTCCTGGCGCTCGCCGCCGTCGCGGTGTCGGCGCGGGCGACGCGGGCGTGCGTCGCGCGTGTACGGAACGCAGAGGGGGCGCGGTGAACTGGCTCCTCGTCCTCGTCGGGGGCGCGCTCGGCGCCCCGCTGCGGTACCTCACCGACCGCGCCGTGCAGTCGCGGCACGAGAGCGCGTTCCCCTGGGGCACGCTCACGGTCAACGTGCTCGGCTGCCTCGGCATCGGCCTTTTCACCGGCGCCGTTCTCGCCGGCGCGGCCCCGTCGGAGCTCCAACTCCTCCTCGGTACCGGCCTGTGCGGCGCCCTCACGACCTACTCGACGTTCTCCTACGAGACGCTCCGTCTCGCCGAGAGCGGCGCCGCCCTCCAGGCCGCCGCCAACGTCGGCGCGAGTGTCCTCGCGGGGTTCGGCGCGGTGCTCCTCGGCGACGCGGCGGCCTCGGCGGCGTGGGGGTGAAGCAGTCGCCGACTCCCCCGGCCCGCGGACGAGTTGACGGCGGCCGCGGTACCGCCCGGCGCCGCGGCGGGCCGCGTGCTAGCTTCTGTATACAGTACGTATGCAGAGGCGTCGGCGGGAGAACTGGCTGTGCAGTCCGGTAGGCAGAAGGCGTACACGTACCTCAAGGAGACGGTGCTCACCGACCCGGCGATGCAGGGCGAGTTCCTCTCCGAGCAGGCGATCGCCGACAGCATCGGCGTTTCGCGGACCCCGATCCGCGAGGCGCTCCTGCTCCTCGCCGCCGAGGAACTCGTCAGCCTCGTCCCCAAGCGCGGCGCCTACATCGCGCCCCTCTCCGGCCGCGAGATCGCAGAACTCATGGAGATGCGCGCCGTGTTGGAGCGGCATGCGGCGCGGTGCACGGTCGAGCGCGACACCGCACCTGTGGAGGGGATGGAGCGCGTCCTGAGCGAGCAGAAGTCGCTGCGGGGCGAGCAGAGCGCCCGCGAGTTCATCGCCGCCGACCACCGCTTCCACGCCACGCTCATCGCCGCCGTGGGCAACGAGCTGATGGCGAAGCAGTACGACGCGCTCCGCAGCCGGCAGATCCGCGCCGGCGTCGACGCGCTCTACCGCTCCGGCGGACGGCAGGACGAGGTCCTCACCGAGCACCGACGCATCGTCGAGGCACTCGGCGAGGGAGACGCGGCGAAGGCGTGCACCGCCATCGACGAGCACATCGCCGCCACCCGCCGCATCCTCACCGACGGCTGAACCGTACGACCGACGCCGCGCGCCGGCCGTACGGCACGGCACTCGTCACAGCCTCCGATTGTCGAGCACCGCGACCGCCCGGCGCACCCGCTCCACCTCGTCGACGTCCACGTCGGCGACGAGCAGTTCGGGTGCCGTCCCCGCTTCCTGCCGCACGCTCCCGTCGGGGGCGACGAGCAGGCTGTGGCCGATGCCCGTCGGCGCCCCGGTGCGCTCCTCGATATCGGCCTCCGGGTCCGGCGGGGCCTGGTCGACGGCGGCGACCCAGACCGTCGCGTCGAGCGCGCGGGCCCTCGCCAGGAGCGACCAGTGGTCGAGCTTCCCGGGACCGGCGCCCCAGGAGGCGGGGACCACGCTGAGTTGGGCGCCCGCGTCGGCGTGTGCGCGGAAAAGCTCGGGGAAGCGCACGTCATAGCAGGTGGCGAGGCCCGTCCGGACGCCTGCGACGTCGAGCGTCACCACTCGCTGACCCGGCGCCACGGTGTCGGACTCCCGGAAGCCGAAGGCGTCGTAGAGGTGGATCTTGTCGTAGAAGACCTCGCCGTCGGGCCCGGTGGCGAGCAGCGTGTTGGCCACCCGGTCGTCCTCGGCGGGCGTGAACATCCCTGCGACGACGGTGAGTCCGTGGCGCCGGGCGAGTTCTCTGAGGCCCTCGGCCCACGGCCCGTCGAGCGGCTCGGCGACGGGGCCGAGCGGAATACCGAAACAGGCCATGGTGGCCTCGGGGAAGACGGCGAGCTGCGCCCCTTCAGCCGCGGCGCGGCCCGCCAACTCGTCCACGGCCCGCAGGTTCTCCTGCGGGTCGCCTCCCGCCGTGAACTGGCACAGCGCGATACGCAACGTGGTCACTGCGACTCCTTTCGCTCGTGCGGCCGGGTTCCTGCCCCGCCCGCGGAGAAGGCCCTACGGCCGGCCGGCGCCCGCGCGGTCCTCGGGTTCGGTGCCCGCTCCCTCGACGAGGCGACGGTAGCTGTCGTCCTCCCCGTGGTCGGGGTCCCTGCCCACGAGCACGCCGACCACCGTCAGCACCGCGGTGACGAGGATGTACCCGGCGAGCGGCAGCCACAGCCCGAACGACCCGAGCAGCGCAGTGAAGACGAGCGGCGCCACGGCGCCGCCGATCACGCCGGCGAGCGTGTAGGCGAGCGAGGACCCGGTGTACCGCAGCCGCGGCGTGAACTGCTCGGCGACGAACGCCGCCTGCGGCCCGTACATCGCGGAGTGGATCACCAGCGCCACGATCACACCGAGCACGAGCAGCCCCCACGAGCCGGTGTCCGCCATCGGGAAGAAGACGAACGGCCAGATGCCCGCGGCCACCGCCGCACCGAGGTAGAGCCGGCGCCGGTTGACGCGGTCGGAGAGCGCACCGGCGAGCGGAATGAGGAAGATCTGGAGCGCGGAGCCGATGAGCACGGCGGCGAGCGCCTTGCTGCGCTCCATCCCCAACTCCTCGGTCGCGTAGGTGAGGACGAAGACGGTGAACATCGCGTAGAGCACGTCGGGCGCGACCCGGGAGAACACGGCGGCGGCGAGCGGACGGCGCTGCGTCGTGAAGACCTCGCGGATCGGCGCCTCGGGACGTTCCCCGACGGCCTCCATCCCCTTGAAGACGGGCGTCTCCTCCAGCCGCAGGCGTATCCACAGTCCGAAGGCGACGAGCACGCCGGAGAGGAGGAAGGCGATCCGCCACCCGAAGGAGAGGAACTGGTCCTCGGTGAGCAGGGCACCGAGCGCTGCGAGCGCACCGTTGGCCATCAGGTTGCCCGCGGGCGGGCCGACTTGCGCCGCCGAGGCCCAGAAGCCCCGTTGCCGCGCGTTCCCGAACTCGCTCGTGAGCAGGACGGCACCGCCCCACTCGCCGCCGACGCCGACGCCCTGCGCGAACCGCAGCAGCACCAGCAGGATCGGTGCGACCGGCCCGGCGACCGCGTGCGTCGGCAGGCAGCCGATGAGGAAGGTCGCGGCACCGACGAGCACGAGCGTCGCGACGAGTACCCGCTTGCGCCCGATGACGTCGCCGAGTCGCCCGAAGACGAAGCCGCCGAGCGGGCGCGAGACGTAGCCGACCGCGTACGTCGAGAAGGCGAGGAGGGTCCCGGTGAGCGGGTCCTCGGACGGGAAGAAGAGCTTGCCGAAGACGAGCGCCGAGGCGGCCGAGTAGACCGCGAAGTCGTACCACTCCAGCGAGGTGCCGGTGAGGCTGGCGGTGAAGGCGCGCACAAGGGTTTTGCGGTCCGGTTCGGCCGGTCCAGGCGAGCCGCCCGCGGCTGCCCGGACTGGCTGGTTCTGCTCCACGGGAAGTTCCCCTAACGGTCACGAACCTGCTGTCGTACGGCAGCATACTTGCTGTATACAGGTCGTATGCGCAACCGGAGGGGCGTGAAATTTACCCCTCCGAAACCCGGCCTGATCTGGAGGAACCCATGCCGAGCCTGACCTTCACGCTCCCCGACGGCAGCCGCCGCACCGCCACGGCGGTCAGGCTCCTCAACGCCGGGTACGCGGGCCGCAGCCAGGAGGACGTCGCGGCCCACGTCGCCGAGCTCGCCGAGATCGGCGTCCCCGCGCCGACGACGACGCCCGCGCTCTACCCCGTCTCCCCCTACCTCGCGCAGCAGACCGGCACCGTGCGCGTCCAGCACGCGCGCACCTCGGGCGAGGCCGAGTGGGCGCTCGTCGTCGACGACACCGGCGACCTCCTCCTCACGGCGGCCTGCGACCACACCGACCGCGAGCTGGAGGCCCACGGGGTGGCCTGGAGCAAGAACGCGGGGCCCGACGTCCTCGCGGAGCGGGCCTGGCGCCTCGCCGACGTCGCCGAACGCATCGACGACCTCCGCCTCAGCGCGTGGGTCACCGACGCCGAAGGCGCCGAGCGGCTGCTCCAGGACGGCACGGCGGGGGAACTCCTCACGCCCGAGTACTGGTCCGAAGTGCTGCGTGACCGGGGCGAGTTGGAGCCCGGGACCGTCCTGATCTCCGGGACGATCCCGATGCTTGCCGACGTCGACCAGTTCGCCGCCGCCTGGCGCGTGCGCCTCTCGGACCCGGCGACGGGCGAGGCCATCGAACTCGCCTACGACGTCGTCACGATGCCCGAGCCCATCGGCTGACACCGGCGCACCACGGCGCGTTCGGCAGGCTTGGCCCGCGGGCGGCTGGGTAACAGCACCTCCTGCACGTGGGCCGCGCCAGGCCGTACGCCACGGAGGGAGCCGAAGTGGAGCTGCTGGGACCGCAGGGGTTCACCGCGTCGACGGGGCGCTCGCGCGGGAGAGCGCTGCGCAGGGCCGCGCGCGGGGCCGAGCGGGCGCTGGGCGACGCGCTGCTGCGCGGGGCCGCGCAGGCACGCGGACTCGGTGCGAACAGGCACGGGAGAGCCCGGCGTTGGACGCTCCCCGAGGTCGACCGGCGGCTCTTCCGCGCCGTCGCCGACCGGGACTGGCCGGGCGCCGAGGGCACGCTGCCGCGTCTCAGCCGCGCCGCCGACCGCAGCAGGCTGTGGCTGGGCGTGGCCGCCGGGATCGCCGCGAGCCGTTCGCCGCGCGGAGCGCGGAGCGCCGTGCGCGGGCTGGCCTCGATCGGGTTCGCCTCAGCCGTCGTCACCCCGCTCGGCAAGCGGTACGTGGGCAGGGCCCGGCCGGTGCTCGAAACCGTGCCGCTCGTGAGGCAGTTGAAGCGGCAGCCGTTCACCAGCTCCTTCCCCTCGGGGCATGCGGCCTCGGCCGCAGCCTTCGCCACCGGAGTGGCCCTGGAGTCTCCGCGGTGGGGCGCCGCAGTCGCGCCGCTCGCGGCGGCCGTCGCCTTCTCGCGCGTGTACACGGGCGTGCACTACCCGAGCGACGTGCTCGCCGGGGCGGCGATCGGCGTCTGCGCGGCGCTCGCCGTCCGGGGCATAGCGCCCACCCGCTCCCAACTCCCCGCGCCGGGGCGGCCGTTGGCGCAGGCCCCGGCGCTGCCCTCGGGGGCGGGGCTGGTGCTCGTGGGCAACGTCGGCTCCGGTGGACGCGCCGGAGGGCAGTCAGGGGAGCCGACCGAGCTCGGGGCCGTGCGGCAGTTGCTGCCCGAGGCGGAGATCGTCGTCTGCGACCCGTCGGAGGAGGACCTCGGCGAGGTGCTGGAGCAGGCGGCGCAACGGGCTGCCGCGCACGGCGGCGCGCTCGGTGTCCACGGCGGGGACGGCACCCTCAACGCCGCGGCCGGTGCCGCGCTGCGTGCCGGCGTTCCGCTCGCCGTCGTGCCCGGCGGTACGCGCAACCACTTCACCCAGGACCTCGGCGTCGAGACGCCGGTCGACACCTGCCGGGCCGTGCAGGCGGGCGAGGCGGTCAGCGTCGACCTCGGGCGCTTCCGGGACCTGGGGGCGGCGGGCGGCGAAGTCCCCGCGCGGGACGGGTACTTCCTCAACACCTTCAGCCTCGGCACCTACCCCGAGCTCGTCAGGGTCAGGGAGCGGTGGGCGCCCCGGCTCGGCGCGTGGCCCGCGGGGGTGCTCGCCGCCGTCCACGTCCTGCGGACCGGCAGCCCCGTCCACGCCGGGCTCGGCGGCGAATACCGCACCCTGTGGCTGCTCTTCGCCGGCAACTGCGCCTACCGCGCCGGCCTCGCACCCGTCCGCCGCCGGGACCTCACCGACGGGCAGCTCGACGTGCGCCTCGTCGACGCGGGGAACTGGCCGCGGCTGCGGCTCCTCGTCGCCGCGCTCACCAGCGCCGTCGACCGCTCCCCCGTCCACACGACGGCGCGGCTGCGGCAGTTGGTGATCAGCGACATACCCGAGGGCTCCCACCTCGCCTACGACGGCGAGGTGGCACCGGCGCCCGCGCGGCTGCTCCTCGACAAGCGCCACGAGGCCCTCACCGTCTACCGCTCGGTGCTCGACTGACGGAGTCGGGTACGGCGAGTTCGGTGCCGGGTTGGAGGCGATCCCGGCGGTCCGCAGGCAGAAGCCCCCACGGTGCGGCACCGCCCGCCCGGCCCCGCGCCGACGGCGGGCCCTCCGAACGAGCGTCCCTCCGCAACGGGCGCCAGAGCACGCGGAGTTCGGGGACGTTCCGGCGACTGGGTAAGTCACTTGCTTGACCGGTGTTGACGGAAGGGCGTTCACTGACCGCGAGCCCCGCGCCGCAACCGGTGCGTACGCCGGGCCGGCTGCGCCGTCGCTCGCCGCCTGCGAGAGAATGCCGACGTCGACTCCGCCCGCCGCGAGCGGCACGGCGGCCCCGCGCCGGAGAGGCGCAGCCCGCACCGGCCGAGCTGCCGCTTGGAACCCGCCGTAACGGAGGAAGAGTTGGAGCCCACCGAGGGACCCGTCGCCCGCGGCCCGCGCGCCGCGCACGAGGGGTGCTGACCGTGCCCGGCAGGACACACGACGCACGCGGAAGCGGCACGAGGGAGACCATCCTCACCGTCGCCGAGCGCCTCTTCGCCGAGCACGGCGTCTACGCCGTCTCCAACCGCCACATCAGCATGGCGGCCGGGCAGGGCAACAACGCAGCCGTCGGCTACCACTTCGGCACCAAGTCCGACCTCGTACGTGCCATCGTCGCCAGACACGCGAAGCCCATCGACAGCCGTCGGGACGCGATGCTCGCCGAGATCGGCGACACCTGCGAGATCCGTGACTGGGTCGCCTGCCTCGTCCGGCCGGGCGTCGACCACCTCGCCTCGCTCGGCTGCCCGACGTGGTACGGACGGTTCGCCGCGCAGGTGATGACCGACCCGCGGCTGCGCGAGATCGTGATCGACGAGACCTTCGGACCGTCCGTCCAGCACACCGTCGACGGCCTCAACCGCTGCCTGCCCGACCTTCCGCTGCCGGTGAGCATGCAGCGCAGCAGCATGGCACGCCTGCTGCTCACCCACTCGCTCGCGGAGCGCGAACGCGAACTCGCCGAGGACAGCCACGCCTCCGGGTCGAGCTGGGACGAGTACGCGACCTGGCTCACCGACGCACTCGTCGGCCTCTGGCTCGCGCCCCACACGCCGGGGGGCTGAGCGGAAAACCGGGCCGCACCGGAGGGCTCCCGCGGATACGCTCCCGTCTCCGCACCGTCGCCGCCGGGAGACCCGACCATGCCCGAACCGTCCTTCGTCCGCCTGCGCGGACGCCGCTTCGCCTACGTCGACCACGGCGGCCCGGGCCCCGTACTCCTCGCGCTCCACGGGCACTTCGGCCGGGCGACGCTCTTCGGCCCGCTCGCCGAGGCGCTACGCGGCCGCTACCGGGTCGTCGCGCTCGACCAGCGGGGGCACGGCCTCTCGGAGAACGGCGGCGACTTCGCGCCCGAGGAGTACGCGGACGACGCCGCTGCCTTCCTGTGCAGTCTGGAGAGCGCCCCGGCCGCGGTCGTCGGCCACTCCATGGGAGGCGCGGTCGCCTACTTCCTCGCAGCCCGCCACCCCGCCCTCGTCTCGGCGCTCGTCGTCGCCGACATGACGACGCGCAACCATGAGCCCGAGACCCGTCCCGTCCTCGACGTCTCAGCCTGGCCGCACCGGACCGGCTCGCGTGCCCAACTCCGCTCGGCGATCGAGGCGGACGTACCGGACGCCTCGTACTTCCTCGACAGCGCGGCCGAGTTCGACGACGGCTGGGGGCTGCTCTTCGACACCGCGGACATGATGGCCTCGCAGCGCGCCCTCGTCGGGGACTTCGGAAAGGTGTGGGCCGCCTCCCGCCAGCCGGCGCTCCTGCTGCGGGCGGGCAAGAGCTTCGTCCTCACCGGGGAGACGGCCCGCCTGATGGCCCGCGCCCGCCCGCACACCGAACTCGTCGAACTCCCCGGCTGCGGGCACTGGCTCTACGCCGACGCACCGCGGACGTTCGCGGACACCGTCGACTCCTTCCTCGATCGGGCTCTCCGCACCGGGGCTCACGAGTAGACCGATCTGCATACTCAAGCGAGCGGGCGGACCGGTCCGCCAGCCGAGAGCAGCCGCCCGAAGGAGACCATCGTGACCGGTCGGCCACGCGGAACGGCTCAGCCGCGAACATCCCCGGCTCCGAACTCGTCGTCGTCCCCGGCGCGGGGCACTTCGTCATGGAGGACGCGCCGCAGCGGGTCGCCCGCGAGATCCTCGACTTCCTGGCCGTCCCGGTGTGCTGCCGGCGCCGACTCGTGTCGACGCGTGGCCGGTTGACGCGCCTCAGAGGGCCTCGGCTGCCGCTCGGGCGACGCTCTGGTCCTGGTCGCCGGAGCCGCCGCTGACACCGACGCCGCCGACGACCGCGCCGTCGCGGTAGAGCGGCACCCCTCCGGCGAACGTCATCACGCGTCCCCGGTTGGAGACGTTGATCCCGTAGAACTGCTCGCCGGGCAGCGCGTTCCCGCCGAGTTCCCAGGTGGAGGTGTCGAAGGCCCGGGCGGTGAACGCCTTGTCGATGGCGATGTCGATGCTGCCGATCCACGCCCCGTCCATCCGCACGTGCGCGACGAGGTTGCCGCCGTGGTCGACCACGGCGATGTTGCTCGGCTGCCCGTTCTCCGACGCCTGCTTCTCGCCCGCGGCGATCACCCTGCGGGCGTCCTCCAGGGAGACGGTCTCGATACTCGTCATGGTTCTCCCTTCTGCGGGTGCCCGACCATCGTCCCCCGCCCCACGCGCTTCGGCCACGCGGAGAGGGGGCGGCCCCGGAGTGCGGCGCGACCACGGAGAAGTACCGGTCGGCTGCGGTGGGTGACACCTCGCCGGCTGTCGACCGTCCCGACGCGGACGCGAGAGCGGCCTGCGCCGGGCGGATTCGACGCGGTGAACTCTCCCGCGTAAACGTGCAGTTGACCCGACAGGCGGCGCCTTGAAAAGTCGAACCGGATTCTCCGCGCATACGAGCTGTACGAGTTCTGCTTGACGTCCGGTAAAGGGAAAGGACGGCGGCGCACTTTCAGGTGATTCCCTCCTGGCGCTCTTGCCCGGGGGACCCGCCCCGCACAATGCTTGTTCGGCACCGCGGGGCCCACGGTTGGCGAAGTGGGTCCCGAGGAGTGCGTGGATTCTCGTTCCACATTCGACTCTAGGGGAACCGTGATCTCACCACCGAAGAATGTCGCGCGCACCATGGCGATGGCGCTCGCGGCAGCGGCCGCTTTCACCATGACGGGGCCGGCCACGACCGCGTCCGCAATCAACAAGGTCACCTGCAACCCCGGCGCAGGGTACTTGAAGATCTGGTCGCACATGAACGGTCGTGACAGCGTGGACTGCTACGCGAACCGAGGAAAGACCAACTTCGGAAACTGGTGGGTCGACAAGATCTCCACCGGAAACAACGATGTGAAGTACTACGACGCCAACGGCGACGTGGTGAAGATCAACCGAGGCAAGACCATCAGCTACCCGAACCGCCCACCGAAGGTCAAGGCGATCGAAATCCTCTAGGGAATTCACGACGGTACGCGAGCGTATTCCGCTCCCCGTACCGCGAGGGATTGCCGACGGCCGCTCACTCGCCTTTCTCGCGGGTGAGCGGCCATCGACGTGCACCCGAGCAACCACCGCGGAGCCGCCCGAAATTGCGGCTCGGAACATGCACGTCGGGCGCAGACGCCGGCAGACCGCTCAGCCCCGTTCGCAACCCGTCACGCCGGTTCGACGGGGACCGGAGAGCGCACATCGCTGGTCACGATGGCTGAACCGGGGCGGCTCGCCCCGCAGTGCGCGGACGATCTCCCGCGCGTCGTCCGGAC
Source organism: Streptomyces sulphureus DSM 40104 (assembly GCF_000381025.1). Taxonomy (GTDB): domain Bacteria; phylum Actinomycetota; class Actinomycetes; order Streptomycetales; family Streptomycetaceae; genus Streptomyces; species Streptomyces sulphureus. The sequence goes on along the minus strand of NZ_KB905822.1, from coordinate 112,103 downwards.
GTCCTTGGTGGAGGGCGAGTCGAGCCTGCAGGGGCGGCCGGCTCCTGCCGGGTCACCTCGATGCCGACCAGCACGACCGCGGGCTCCGCCTCCGCGAGGCGCGCTCTGCGGCCCCGGGTGACCATCGGAGGGCGTGACCGGAGGGAGAGGGAGGCGGCGGCGAGGCGCAACCGCAGCCACAACAGGAGGGGCGCCGACGAGCCGAGCAGTTCATCGGCGTGTGCGCGCTTCCGGCAGTCGGCCGGTCTCGGCCTCGCCGGAGACGAGGGTGAGCAGCGCCGTGCCGGTTTCGGACGCGGACAGTCCTGTGCCGCGTGCCACCTGGTACGCCTGCCGGGCGACGGTCAGTGCGTCGTCGGGCTCGCCCAACGAGCGCAGACCCCGGGCGAGTTGGGTGCGCACCCGGCAGCGCAGTGTGCCGTCGTTGGCGGAGGCCGGCAGCTACCCACCTGTCGGCCCGTGGCGGCAGACGCGCCCGGTGGCCGAGGGGCGTGACGGCCGATGCCGTTCGGCTTCCCGGTGGCCCGAGCGTCGCGTGTGTCCGAACTCACCGCAGCAGCAAGCGAGTTGCTCGTCGGCGCAGGCGAGAGCCACGCACGCCGTACCCGCGCGCGGCTGCGGTCCTCACGTCTCGATGAGGCTGCGGCGGGGGTGAAGTCCAGCCTTCTAAGCGACGATCGCGGATGGCTGACCCTGACGGGTTCCGAACTCGTCGGCCGAGCGGGCGGCTTCCTGAGAGGCGAGGAAGCAGTCGTCCCCCGACCGGGCTCACCGGCGGCCTGTTTTCGCAGGTCGCAGAGGGAGCCGGTAGGTGCCCGGAGCCGGACTCGAACCGGGTCCCGCTACTGCTCGAAAACCGCCTTCGACCTGCACTGATGCGCTCACCTCAGGGAATGTCGGTTCGCGCGATCCACTTATTAACCCCCGCTAGCTCACTTCGCCCCTTACAGGTCCTCGCATGGTGCGCCCTGGGCGCACCATGCGCCCGCGATGGGCGCGCAGCCGTGAGCGGGGCTGTTGGGGACAGAGACAGCACCGCGTGGCCGACGCTTCATGCGACCGCGGTTCGCTGCCGAGCGGCTGGAACCCGTCGACGCGGAACGGCCACGACGTCGGTGAGCGGGGTGATGAAGCATGCGGAGCAACCTCCCCCGTGTGACGCGCAGTGGGCACGGGCGGGAGGTCGGTCACGCTTAGCGGAGCTTGCAGTACTCGTCGTATCGGACGCTCATCGTGTCGTCGGCCCCTGGAAAGCTGCGTTGAATGAAGGTCAGGCCCGGCACCGAAGATGCCGGGCCTGATCGCGGTCTGTCAGCTTGCGGAGCATGACGACCGGCCCAGCCGGTATGGCCGAACCGTTGTCACTCTACCCATTCCGGCAGATAATCGGAATCAGTCATTCCGGTTCGAGCGTAGCGAGGGCCTCTCTCACTCCACCCCGACGCGTTCCACAAGGTGTTCGAGTCGCTCATTGAGCAGCTTCTCCGCATCCGGCGCAAGGGTAGAGAGAGCCACCATGCTGGTCACGATGACGTCGCACAGTTCCTTCTCCACGTCTGCCCACGTGTGGCTGGAGCCCTTCCTCGGGTTCGCGGCGAGCGCGCCGTGTACGGCCTCTGCGACTTCTCCGTACTCTTCGCCGATCTTGAGGACTCGGAGGAGTCGCCGGTCCTGCTCGGCTGCCGGGGCGGCCTCGTCATCGAGCCACTGGCGGAGCTTGTCGATCAAGATCCAGGTGTTCGCGTCCACGAGTCTCCTTCGGGTGTCGGGTCAGAACAGTGTGGGGGGTCGGCTCGGCCACCTCTGGCTCGGCCGCCTGCGGCTCGGTCACCGGACGTGGCACGGTCGGTGCGACGGTGAAGGTCGTGGTGAGGGCCGAGTGGTCGGTGAGCCGGTCAGAGCCGGAGCGCGGCTCATGGACGTAGGCGCATGCGGTCAGCTCCTCGGCGAGTGCCGCGGAGGCGTGCGCGTGGTCGTACCGGTAGCCGTCCCCGGTGCGACCGACCCACGAGTACTCGATGGAAGCCGGGTTCGTCAGGCGGAATGCGTCCCCGTATCCGGCCTCCGCGAACCAGCGGTAGAAGTCGTACTCGAACGGCTTGAAGAACCGGTACGCCGGAACGTGGTCGGGCTCCAGGATGTTGAAGTCGCCGATGACCAGGCGCAGCCCGTCACGGCCTTCCGGGAGGCGTTCCCGGCACTCTTCGAGGAACTGCGTCTTGCGAGCGGTCTTCTTCGGCCCGGCGTCCCGCGACGGTACGTACAGGCCGATGATCCCCAGAGGGCCACGGTCCGTCTCGACCGTCACGGCGACGGCCCGGTGTGGCAGGTACGAGACGATCGGCCAACTGTCCAACGTGGAGAGGCGGCTGACGATCATCACGCCGCGCTCGCCCCGCCGCTCCGGTCGCGGGAAGGTCACGCTGTACCCGGCTGCGGTGAACCGTTCCTCGAGGAGAGCGCACCCCGCGCTGTCCGCCGTCTCCGTCAGGACGAGGACCGCCTCCGGGCGGGCCGCGAGGTAGGCGAGTTGCCGCTCGGCTCGTTGCTGGCTCGGGTTGTTGAGGTTGAACGTCAGCACGCCGAGCGTGCGCTGGGTGGTCACAAGCTGCCCCTCACCGACGGGTCTCGGATCGCCGCGACGACTGTGCGGGCGATCTCCTCCGGTACGGCGGTGCTCGCGTCGAGCTGGAGGACCCGCACGCCGGCGGCCATGAGGAACCTAGCGGCTTCGCGGAAGTGCGCGCACTCGCGCTCCGTTCCACCGGGATCTCGTTCGTACCGGCTGTGTGCTCCACGGCTGATGAGACGCTTCTCGATCACCTCGGCCCGGGCGTTGACGATGACGGCGAGATCCGGCATGTCAGCGTGGCGGTTCAGCTCCCAAACGACGTCACGCCCGACTCCGTCGAGGACCTGGAGCACAAGGGAAGAGGCGATGTACCGGTCACAGACCACGGTCTTCCCCTGGGCGACTGCGGGCCGGACCTCGTGCTCGACATGCTGGTACCGGTCTGCGGCGATCAGGCAGGCGTACGCCATGCCGCGGTAGTCGTCGGTGCCGTGCCGGGCAAGGGTGCCGAGCTCGGTGCCGCTCGGCTCACAGGTCGCGTGTACCGGGACGCCGGCGGCGTTGAGCTCCGCGACGACGGCCGCGGCGACGGTCGACTTCCCGACACCGCCGGGACCGTCGAGCGTCACGAACATGCCCGTCACGAGACACCGACCACGGGAAGCACACGGGTCTGCTCCGGGACCACAGGGCACTGCTCAGTGTCGACGGCGCCGATCCGCTCTCCGGCGGCGACGACGGCCGCCGGGCAGCCCTTCCCGCACCGGGACGACATCGAGCACCCGCCGCAGGTGTCGTTGGCGCCGAGGTCCCAGCGGTCGCTGAAGCGTCCGTACGCGTCGAGCCGTGCCGCGACGTCGGAGCGCTCCCAGACGTTGCCGACGAGGAAGTCCGTGTCGGGATGCTGGGACACGCGAGTGCGGGCGGCGAAGACGAGGTAGGGGCAGATCGCCACGCCGCCGTCGGTGAACACGTAGATGATGGTCCCGGCCTCACAGCCCGCGAGGGGCTTGTCCTCGTTCGGGAACCTGATCAGGGCGAGGTCCAGGTCCTCGTCCGCGAACGGCATCGTCAGGTCCCGGATGTGGTTCATGTGCTCGTCGGTCTGCCGGAGCTTCTGCGAGCCGCGGGAAGCTCCCCGCCCCATCGAGCCGAGCGGGTTCATCAGCACGTACTTCGCGCCCTGTTCCTTGGCGAAGGCGCAGAGTTCGGCGTATTCCTCGTTCTCCGCCAGGTTGTTGGGCGTGCACAGCAGCCCCTGGAGGATGCCGGCCGTCGCGAACGCCTTCACGGTGTCCACGGTCTCCTGGAAGCCCTCCCGTCGGCCGCGGAAGACGCCGTGCGAGTCCGGCGAGAACCCGTCCAGGCTGACGTTCATGTGGGCGTCGAGTTCGGCAAGCCGCTCGATCTGGTGCGGCGTCGGCATCGTCGCGTTCGTGCACACGCCGACCCCCATCCCGGCTTCCCGGAAGAGGCTGACGATCTGGATCAAGTCGGCGTGCATGAAGGGCTCGCCGCCAGTGAGGGTGACCCGGGTGACGCGGGCCTCGGCGAGCTGCGGGATGAGCCGGTCACGGACCGCGTCGAGCGGCATGTACGCGCCGCGTTTCGTCGCCGAGACGAAGCAGTGCTTGCACGTCTCGTTACACGGCTCGCAGATCTGGATGAGCGCCTTCCTGTACGGGTGGTCCACCGTCGTACGGAAGTAACAGGAGGCGGCCTGTTCCTCGGTGATGATCGGACGTGCGGTCATAGCGACCTCCACGAATCGGGTTGGTCCAGCCGGCCGTTGTCGGGGCGGGGCTCAGTGAGCTGGTGCGGTGTCCTGTGCGGCGAGTTCCTCCTGGACGCGCGCCTCGATGCGTCTGACGCAGGGATCGCAGGCGTAGAACGGGGCGGTCCCGGCATCGGTCTGCACCGGCCCGAGCCACAGCACGGGAACGCCGGCTCGATCGCACCGCCAGCACTCGCCGCCCTCGATCCATTGCCGCTGCATGCGTCCTCCGCTTCGGGGCTCGGTGTCCGCCCGTCCGGGGCGAGCGGTGGTTCTACGCCTTGCCTTCTCTGCGGAGGCGGGCGAGGTGAGCAGCGGCCAACTCAGCGGCAAGCTGCGCCTTCTCATCGGTGGGGTCGTCCTTGGCCGCGGCGGTGGCGCGGCCGAGAGCGCCCACGGTGTCCACGGCCTCGTCGCTGGGGTCGGGTGGCGACTCGTTGCTCATGCGGTCTCCTGTGTGTGCATGGTGGTGGGCTACTGCGGCAGGGTGATGCCGGCGCCGGTGAGCTGGTCGCGGTCCTGCGGCGTCATCGCCTCCGGCACGGCGGCGTACCGGCGGGCTGCCTCCTCGAACTCCCCGCGGGCGATCTCGTGTTGGCCGGCTTCCAGAGCGGTTCGTCCGCGCAGCAGGCGCACCCGGGCCCACCACGCCGTGCTGCCGGCCGCGGTGAACTCCCGCTCGGCATGGTCGTAGAGCTCGGCGGCTTCGCGGAGGCGTCCGCCGCCGCGTGCGGCCGTCGCCGCGGCGAGGTAGGCGAGCGCGCGCCCGTGATCGTGTGTGTCGCCTGCCTCCTCCAGGGCGTCGGCGGCCTCCCGCAGGTACCGCACCGCCGCGGCAGGGTTGCCGAGCGCCTCCTCGACGCGGCCAAGGTTGACGAGGGTCAGCCCCACCTGCCTGCGGAAGGTTCGCACTTCGCCAGCGCCGGCACCCTGGTGCCGCTCGACGTGCGCGCGAGCCTGCTCGACCAGATCGGTACGCAGCGCGAGGGCCTGCTCAAGATGGGGCCGCGCCTCAAGCGGCCTGCCGGAGTCGAGCAGAATGCTGCCGTGTTGGTTGGTTGCCTGCGCCTCCGCACGCGGATCTTCGTCCTTGCGGGCGGACGCCAGCGCCCGCCCGGAGGCGGTAAGGGCCTGCTCGTAGTCGCCCTGGTTGCGCAGGATCACGGCGAGGCTGGTGAGCATCTCCCGTTCCCCGACGCGTGCACCGTCGCGCTGAGCCGCGAGCACGGCGTCCTCGTGCGCCTGGCGGGCGAGGGTGAGGGGGCGGGCGAGGTGCCAGTGCGGCCAGAACGCGTGCGTGGCCTGCCAGACCCAATGCCACCAGCCGCGATGGTCCGCGTGCTCGATGAGGACTTGGAGGTCACCGGTCGAGGCGGCGAGCCACTTTCTCGCCTGGGCCGCGGTATCGAAGTCGGCGGTGTCCGCGGCGGGCCAGTGCTCGATGGTGCGGGCGGTGCGGCGGTGCCACGGGGAGAGCACCTGCTCGGCCGCCGACGCTCGCAGCAGGAAGTGGTCGGCGATGCGCCGGATAACCTCTTCGTGTTGCGCGGCGGGCAGGTCGGTGCTGATGCGTGCGGCCTGGTCGCGGTCGGCGACCTCGACGTACGTGCCGACCTCGTCCACGGCGAGCACGAGGTGTCCCTCGGCGGCAGCTTGGCCGAGTGCACCATGGGTGCGGGCGCGGTCCCAGCCGCCGGCTCCGGCCGCGATGCTCTCCAGCCTCGGACGCGGCATCGGACAGGCGGCGACGGTGCGGTAGACGTGTGCCGCGTCGTCGCCCGGATCGGTATCGGTATCGGACATAGGTCCCCCCTCGTCAGGTGTGGTGTGGTGCTCCGCCGCGTCGATGTCTCCGAGGCCGACGCGGCGGAGCCATCCCGGAAGCGCGGGCTGCCGGGAGTTCAGGGGTGATGGAGCAGCCCCCCGCTGGGCCCCATCGTCCTTACTGCGTCTCTGGGTCCTCCACCGCGCGCAGGCCCGACCTCACCACCCGCTCGGGCGGCTTGACGCGCCGCGTGAGGTCCTCGGTGTCCGCCTGGACGCGCAGGTAGTGGGTGTGTCCGGTCTCCCGGTGGTGACGGTCGCGCCAAGCATCCGCCCGTGCCTTCGAGGGCAGGGCGTTGGCCTCCGCCTCACACTCGCGGCCGCCGGTCCGGGTGGTGCAGACGACGTCCCACAGCGTCCGGGTGATCACCGGGCCTCCCGCCGACGAGGGCGAAGAGCGGTCAGGACCTCGCGGTCTTCAGCACGGCGTACCGATGCCGGAGTGGTGCTCCACGCCGGCCCGGCGCCTTCCGGCAAGGGGCGCAGTCGAATCTCGTGCGGCCGCACCTCCTCCACCACACCGAGACGCCCGGTGAGACCGTCGACCACCGAATCACCCCGCCTCACCGGGCAGCCCTCGTCGTCATCCGGCGTACCAAGTAGGCGACTTCGCGGTGCAGCGCGTCGACGCCCTGCTCGAACGTCGCGCGCTCGGCGCCGGTCGCGGGCCGTAGACGATCGGGACGGGTCGGCCACTCGTAGCCGATCGCCGTGATCAGCGCGTACCGGCCGTCGTCCGCGACGCGCTGCATGCGTCCGACCCACGGCGGCCCGGGCGGCGACACCACCGCCGTGGACCCGTCCACGTGCAGGTCCCCCACGGCCGGGGGCCGCGCGCTCACGAGACCGCTCCGCCCGAGAGGGGCAGGCGCGTACGGACCAGGAGTGCGCCCGTCACCGCATCAACCCCGGCTGCCGCGAAGCCTTGCTCAACCCGAATATGCGCCGCTGTAAATGGAGTTTGCGCGTCCATGCTCCGCAACGTAGATGTGCGCAAACTGCGTCCGCTATGAATGTGCAGACTTGTGCAAAGCATTCGTCCTTACCAGCATCGGGCGATGAGGGGCTCTTGACCACACATCCGAGGCATAGCGAGGGTGATGCAAACACCTGCACACGCAGACCACAGGAGACGACCATGGCCCTACTGTTCATTGGTATCGACCCCGATACCGAGCAGGGCGACAGCCCCACCGTCTGGGCAGACACCGACCGGGGAGAACTACTCATCCAAGGGTGGACAGCAACGCCGGAGGACGAGGAGCGGTGCTACCAGGCCGGCACCGCCCCCGGACACGAGTCCGGCGTCCCCGCCCACGAGACGCTCGTCCGTATCCCCGCCCGTATGTCGACAATCCTCAGGGAGGCATGTGATGCCCTCGAACGTCCCGCCGATCACTGATCTTTTGGACGCTGCGCAGGCCACCGCCGTCCACCTGGAGATGCGGGACGTCTACGCTGTATCGAAAGAGAACCCGCACGTCGCACTTTGGCGGGAAACTGGCGAGCGGCCGAACGATCCGGACTCCGAGTACTGGAAGCCCTGGTCCGAGATCATGCGCCGCACGACTGCGCGCGGAGTCCAGGTGCGTAGGGCTCGGATCGTCTCCCTCCCCGCGAGCCAGTACATCCGGTACGAGCACGCGGGTACACCGGTCAACCTAGCCGTAGGTGAAGACGTTCGGTGGCTGGCGCGTGACACCGCGGACGGGATCGCTCTGCCAGCGAACGACTTCTGGCTCTTCGACGGCCAGTTGGTGCGCTACGGCTACTTCGACGGGGACGGCGAACTCGTCGGGCACAGCCTGTCCGAGGAGCATGAGGAGGCGGAGCTTTGCGCACATGCCTTTGAGAAGGTATGGGAGAGGGCTTCCCCTCACAACGAGTTCGCCATCTCCTGACGACCTGACCTGGCCAGCCCATGCCCATCTCTCGTACGTCCGCCGCTCACGAGGCGCGGATGGCCATCGGCCAGCGGCTCCGAGCTCTCCGGAAGAACGCCGGGCTTACGGTCATTGAGCTGGCCAGGCAGTGCGGATGGCACCACGCCAAGACCTCCCGCATCGAGAACGCCCACACCTCCCCCACCCCCCGGGACATCCGGTCGTGGTGCACGGCGTGCGGCGCCGATGACCAGATCGAAGACTTGATCGAGGCGTCGCACAACGCAGAAACGATGTACACGGAGTGGCGTCGGAAGATGCGCACCGGCCTGCGCCAACTCCAAGTCAGCTACGGACAGCTCTTCCACAACACCGCGCTGTTCCGCGTGTACTCCTCCCGGATCGTCCCCGGCATGCTTCAGACCGAGGGCTACGCGGCGGCCTTGCTCCGCGGAATCGCGGCCTTCCACGGAATCCCGGACGATGCCGACGACGCTGCCGTTGCTCGCGTCAACCGCTCTCGGATCATCCACGAGCCGGGGCGTCGCTTCGTGCTGTTGGTAGAAGAGGCGGCACTGCACTACCGGGTCGGCACCGCCGACGACATGGCAGCCCAGCTCGGCGGCCTGCTCACTGCGGGAGCCCTGCCAGCGGTGTCTCTCGGCGTCATCCCAGCGAATCTCCCCGACCGGGGCATCCGGCCCTTGGAGGCGTTCCACGTCTACGACGACACGCTAGTGGCCGTGGAGCTGCTGACTGCGCGCGTCACCGTCACGCAGCCGTCCGAAGTGGCGCAGTACCTCAAGGCGTTCGAATGGCTGCGGGAGCAAGCGGTGTACGGGGTGGATGCGAGAACGTTGATCGTCAAAGCCATTGAGGCACTTAGGTGATTGGGCTTCCCCTCTCTGGGGGCCGTTGAACAGCAGCATTTGCGCGCCCACCAGGACAGCGGGGCGGAAGGGCGGCCCTCCAGAGGCGGATCAACGCAGCAGAGCGAGCACTCCTGTGACCGCCCCAGCAACTCCGGTGAGAGCACCGACCGTTGGCAGCGGCCACCGCGCCCCTTCTAGCGCTCGTAGCCGCTCCTCGTGATCAGACAGAGTCGCCGCCGCCCCGGCGCCCTGCTCCCGCAGCGAATCGAGCTTCGCGTCGATACGAGCGACGGCTTCGCCCAGGCGGCGCAACTCGGAGTACATCTGCCCCGATGAGATGTAGACGCCACCCTCGTCCTCACCCACCGCTGGCGCCCTCAGCCCACGCGCGCAGCGCAGCGCGGTCGGCGAACAGCCCGAGATTCGTGTCGACGGGGGTGTCGGTGTACTGGTGGAACCGCCATGGCGCCTCAATGTTGGGGCGGCCGGGGGTGATGCCGTACTCCGCGATCCACAGGCCGTCTCCTGCGAACGAGGTGGTGTCCCGGTTCAGCCAGTAGTCCCGGTTGCAGTAGAGCAGCACTCGATGTGCTGGAGCGCGGCCCTGCACGTACGTGATCCACGCGTCCTTCTCCGCATTGGACACCTCAGAGTCTTCCCAGTCGAGGATCAGGATGTCCCCGGCGACGAGGTTGATCTTCGAGAGGAAGTAGTCAGCCTGCCCGTTCATCCGGCCGGGCCGTACGAAGTGGTAGAAGCCGGTGACGAGTCCGGCGCTGCGAGCGGTCTTCCGCTGCCCGACCCACTTCGGATTGGTATATGACACCCCCTCCGTGATCTTAATGAAGCTGAAGTCGAGACCCGTCGTGTCGTACCGTTCCGCCTGATAGGAGGAGACGTCAATTCCTTTCACCGGCACCGGCGTTACTCCCTTACGTCAGGTGTGGATGGCCAACTTGAACTGCGCGTGCACGAGGTTCACTGGTCCTGGGGCATCGTGTGCGACGCGCAGCGCGAGCGGCACCTCCGGATGCACGAAAAGCTCGTGATGCGAGGTGAAGCACTGCATTCCCGGCGACGGCGGTCGGTGCGAAGTCGCGGTCGTGTCAACCGGATTGTCGGTGAAGCCGAGTGGGTCGCGCACGAGCTGATCCCGCAGTTCCCGGTACCCGCCAGCCTCCCAGTGGATCATGGCGGTGAGGACGCCCCACCCGTCGGCAGCGGGCCAGATCAGCCCGGAGCGGTCGTCGAAGTCCCACGCGTCGACGCGCACGCCGTCCGGCTGCGACTGCTGATGCATCGCCTGCCCGTCGTAGGACTCCGCCGCGCCGAACGGAAATCGCACCACGTGGTACTGGCCGTCGCTTGGGACAAGTTGAGGCGCGGAGCGGATGAGGGAGCAAACCGGCAGCGTCATGACGCTGCCTCGTCTTCCGGGTCGCCACGCCACCCGGAGATGCGTCGGGCGGGCCCTTCGGGCAACCCGGCGGCAATCAACGCCTCGTACGCCTCGCGCTGTTCGGTGGTCGCGGCCTCTGCTGCATCTTCCGCTCGTCGGGCCGCGGCTGCGGCGCGACGAGCGGCTTCCTGCGTGTACTCCTCGGCGCTGAGCTCGCTCGCGCCGTCGGGCAGGGGGATCGACACCTTGTCGCCGTGGGACTGTTCGATGGTGCGGGTGCCAAGCGCGCCGTCGGACCGCCTGTAGTAGATCGTCTTCTTCATCATGTTCTTCCTGGTCAGAGCACGAATACGAAGGCGCGCATGAACGACTGGACGCGGTTGTAGGTGGCGCCGCCCGTGCCGCGGCCCATGACGATCTGGAGCGGCTCTTCCAAAGTTTCGCCAGCCGGGATGGTGCGGTTGTAGGTCTTCGTTACCTGCCCGTGTACGTCGTTCGCCGCGCCGCTGCCGGTGTTGGCGAAGTACTGCATCTCGTCGGTGAGGATGCCGCCGGCCGCTCCCGAGCCGGCCGGCAGGTTGAAGTCAATGTCGACTTCGACCTCACACACGACGAACGCCTCCCGGCACGGGTCGGGGTTTTCGATCGTGAGCGTGCGGGTCTCGATCGGCTCGTTGTAGTCCCCTGGGACGTCCACGTCGTCGTACGTGACGTTCTGCGAATCCTGCACGTACGTCGCCAACGACCGTGGCTCACCGCGCAGTTGACCCGTAGCGTCGACGTAGACCTGTCCACCGGCCTCATCGACGGTGCACCCCTCATAGGGCCACGAGGACACGTTCGCCTCGATCGGCGCGCCGTCTCGACCGTCGCCGGTCAGTCCGGCGCCGGTCTCGACTGCGCCCGCATCCTCTCCCGCTGAGATCACATAGGGACTGGACGGGGAGCCGTTGCCCTCCACCGTCACGCGGTCGCCGGCGACGACGGCACATGAGCAGCGGTCACTGCCACCGCATCCGCACCGAGCCATCACTTCTCCCTGCCATGGGGTGATAGCCCGGCCCACAACCAGCGGCGGTCACGAGTCTACCGACCGGTCAGCCATACAGCTGGATGATGACGACCCCGCCGCCGCCCTCATGCCCAGGCTGTGAATCGGCAGCGCTGAACGATCCGCCTGCCCCAGCGCCGAAGCCGCGCGGTGCAGACCCGGGGCCGTCTGTGGTGCGGGGATATCCGCCGTGACCGAGCATCGATTCCCCGCCAGCACCGGATAGTCCCTGGGTAGCCGTCAACCGAATCGAGCCGTGGCCGGCTCCGCCGCCGGAGACGAAGTCGCCTGAGCCCGCGAACGGCGCGGCGACGCCTTGAGCAGTGACCGCTGACGTGCCGGAGGTCTGGTTCGCAGTGCCGCCGGAACCGCCCTCGGCGATCACTAGACCGCCGAAGCTGCTGTTCCCGCCAGCGCCTCCGGGGGCGTTTCCGCCTCCGGGCGAGCCGCCGACGCCGACGACCACGGACTCGACAGTGCCCAGATCAGCGGCGTCGATGACAGATTCGGAGTAGCCGCCGCCGGCCCCGCCGGGTCGGGTGATGCATTCGTTGTTCGCGGCGTTCGCACCTGCGGAACCGCCGCCGCCAGCCTGTACGCGCACGCGAATGCGGGCAAGCCAGGGATAGTCGCCCTTGCGGAACTGGAACGTGCCGGGCTCCTTGAAGTACAGGATCTCGCGCATCCCTTGGACGCCGGGCTTGATCGTGAGTTCGCCGTCGTCGGTGACCTCGAAGTAGTTGCCGTCGGCGCAGACGCTCGCCATGGGTTGGGGTCCTCCACTTGGACAGGGAGCGTTCGGCCCACAACCAGCAACGCGACCGGCTCAGGCTACCGAGTTGGGCATGTGTCAGGCGGGGCTTCGGGTGAAAGCCAGGCGACCAGGTGCACGCCGACGCCTGCCCCGGCCGCCTTCCCGCCAGGCCGCCACACACGAACCGTCACGCGGTCGCTCGCGGCCTCCTCGACCGTGACGATCCGCGGCCCGCCGGCGGCTGGCGTCCCCATGACCACCGGCACGGCCGGGAGCGGAGGGGTCAAGAGCCACGTAGCTCGGCCCGTGTTGTCGGTGACCACCAATCCCACCCTCGGCTTCTCGGCCGCCGACAACGTCGCCGAGGTGCCAGCCGGGCCGGCCGGCCCGGCCGGACCCGCCGGCCCGCGACGCGGCCGGTGCCGCCGGCCCTCCAGCGCCCGCGACCGGCGGTTCAGATCGCGCAGCACCCCCGTCAGGGGGCTCTCGGCACTCCGACGGCCTGGGCTCCCTCGTAGGCTCACACGACCGTCCCCATTCCGCTGCTCGTACTGGTGTCGATGCCGACGGGGGCGAGTTGCACACTGACCCGCTCCCCGCCTCCTTGCTCGCCAGAACTCGCCGACTCCGACACCTTCATCCCCGTGATCTTCAGCGATTGGGAGATGTCGCGGCAGGTCGTGGTCGTGGTGACGTCGACGCACCAGCCCGGCACCAGGCTGGGAACATCCACGGCAGCGTCGGGGGCGAGGGTCGTTTGCTGGCTGGTGTCGATGTATAGCGGTGCCGGTTGCGAGCCGCGAAGTCGGGAGCGTGCCGCCGCCGTCGCCGACCTTTCGTCGAGGATCGACTGCTCGTCCGCCGCCTGCTCGAGGAGACCGTAGTACGGGTGGGTACCGCCGGCGGTGCCGGTGATGCCGGGCTCGTCGTCCTGCGCGTCTTCGTCCTTGCCATGGATGATCCAGCGGGTAGCGAGGGCAGCGCCGTCTTCCGCGATGACCAGACCGTCCGGGAAGTCCTCGTCGGTCAGGGCACCGACGCGTTCGGTGTAGTCCTCGGGCAGGAGGATGATTCGGGAGCCGACGGCCGTGTAGTCGAGGCCGGTCTTGGCCAGATCGTTCAAGTGGTCGCCGGTCTGCCCCACGTCATGCTGGTAAGCGCGGTCGCCGCGGATGCGGGTGTCGCCGAGGATCTGCACCTCGTGGCCGGGGTCGTCCGGAGCGAATGCGTCACGGATCAGTGCGGCAGCGATTTGCGTGAGGTCGACCGTGGTGAACTCCATGTCGCGGTGCGGCACTCGGCGGTCGAGCCAGCCGAGGACGTCGACGGCTTGCACGGTGACCTCGCCGAGCGTCCACTCGACGGTGACGATCGGCCCTTCCCATACCGGCTGGCCGTCGCGGAAGATGAGGAGCTTGTGCCGCCACGACCGGACGTTCCGCAAGGAGGCGCAGCAGTCTGCCTCGGGCTGCACCACGATTGTCGCCTGACTCGTGTCGTCGAGCGCCCGCGCCCACTCCACCGACACCAGGGTGGAGCAGGTGGAGACGAGCGGCCCGTCGCGGTCCACGATCCACGCTTCGTGGCGGCCACACCCAACTGCCATACCACGGCCTCCAGTTCATTTCAGTATTCGCGGCCCGATAGGGCCAGGGTGATCCAGGCGTCGGCGGCCGGTGTCGCGACCGCATCGGCGGTGATCTCCACGCAGTACCGGTCGCAGTCCAACTCGGACCAGCGCGGCGGCATGCCCTCCGCGCCGTACACGTCTGTCGACGTCTCGCACACGCCAGCGCACTCGACGGTGGCGCGGCGCACCTGACCATCAACGGTGACGACACCCTGCGGCGGCACGTAGGCGATCTCGTACACGCTGTGCGGATTGCAGCGCTCCATCTCCGCAACCTGTTCGCACGTGAGGTCTTGGTGCGCAGGGGTGCGCTCGTACAGACGGACCGATACGTGCCGCAGGGCGGTAGCGCCGGCCTCGGCGGTGATGATCGGCACCGCGCCGAACCAGCCGGGCCAGCTCGACAAGTCCACGTCGTAGTACTCGGCTTCGACGGCCAGGGCGTGGCAGAAGCACGTCTCCGGCGGTGGCGGAACCGGCGGTGTGGGTGTGCGGCAGCCGGGGTCCTGGCACACCTCGCGCTCGTCGGGACAGCGGGCGAGGCGGCAGGTGCCGGCGCAAGGCCGCTCGAGGCTCTCGTCATCCGGCCACCGCACACAGTCGTCCGGCGACTCGCCGGATGGCGGCAGTTCCGAGGTGTCGAACTCAACCCGAATTGCACTTGGTTGGCACTCGGCGTCGTCCGTCAGCTCAAGGCACGCGGGAGCGGGTGGGTCGGGTGCGAGCGGGTCGTGTAGGCACCAGGTGATGCACTCCTCGCCGTCGTCGCCCGCGCCGGGTGGGGGCGCAGCGAGTACGGGGACCGCGTCAGTCCACAACCACGGCGTTCCGGCCGTGAGGACGAACTCGACGGTGAGCATGTCGGCGCCGTTCTGGCACGCCCCGGAGCCCGTACAGCCGTTCCCGACCCGGTCAGTGACAGTCGGCCCTCCGGTGAGGGCGACGCGGCGCAGCGTGCGGCGGTGCTTGGCGGCGAACTCCTCCGGCCCCATTCGCTCGTCGGCGCCGGGTGAGGCGTCGCCCGGCGACTCGTCGTCAGCGAGTTCGTCTTCGCTGGGGCAGCAGTTGAACACGTGCAGGCAGTCTCCACCGCAGGCGTTGCCGGTGCAGCCAGCCAGAGCTTCGGCGAGCCACTTCAGGCCGTAGGTGACGCCGCAGCAGGTGGAGCCGAGCAGAACCGCGGTGACGGTGATGGTGCGCGGCTGGACTCGTGCTGGGCCGAGCGCCGCCCCGCCGGTGACTGCCGACGTTGCGGTGCGAGTGACCGGATGGTCGTCCATCCCTGCCACCTTCAGGACCATCAGACCCGCGAAGTCACGGGAAGCTGGCACGTCCGGGTCATACCAGGGCGCGTCGTCCCCTTCAGGGATGGTGTACGGGGCGTCGCCGACGAGGTCCGCGTCGAAGGTCGGGCAGCCACACGGTGAGACGGAATCGAGCGGCGAGCCGACGGTGTCCAGGTATGCCGCAAGACGCGCTGAGTTGGCGATCTCAACGCCGCCAAGGGACAGGTAGTGCTCCAACACGTCAGACTCCAGCGGTCGCTGCGATGCGGGACAGGATGCGGTGTGCAGTCACGTGCGCGTCGCCCACCTCGGTGATGTGGAACGTATTGGTCACGGTGCGGTGGGGCGCCGGTCGCACCGTCGGCCCGCTACTCGACTGGCCGCCCGAATCGGAGCCGAGCAGCCCCATCAGGCCGGACTGTTCAGCGAGTTGACGGGCGCGGGCGGGCTTGCTGAGCGGAATGATCACCTCGGGGCCGGCCTCGCCGACCAGCCCGAGAACTGGACGGTTGACGATGCCGCCCTCGGCGAACGGCAACGCGCTTCGGATCGGTCCAGGCAAGCTGGACTTGACCTTGCCGACGATCGCGGAGCCAATGTTGCCGATCGCCGACAGGATCGCCGACGGCAAGCCCCGGAATACCCCGACTACGCTGGAAACGAGGGAGCGTGCGGCGGAGATCGCCGACCCGATCGCACCCCGGATGGCGCCGCCGATCGCTCCCGCAATGCCGGACAGGACGCTCCTGGCGCGTGCCGGCAACGCCCGCAGTGCCCCGGCAACGGACGAGACGATCGACCGCGCGGCAGAGACAGCGGCCCCGATCGCCCCCCGGATGGCGCCCGCGATGGCACCGACGATGCTGGAGACCGCGGAGCGAGCCATGCCCGGCAGTGCGCGAAGCGAGCCAGCAACCATCGTCACCAACGACCGCGCCGCGCTCACCGCGAGGCTGGCCGCCTGCCGGATGACGCCCATGATCAAACCCGGCAGGGCGGAGAGGGCCGACGCCGCCATGCTTGGCAGCCGCCCCAGCCAGGAGGCCACGGAGGTCACGAAGGACACGACTGCGCCGACGACGGTGGTCAGCACCCCCGCGAGCCTCGTCAAGACCGCCACGAACAACTGGATGACGGGAACGATCCCGTTGATCACAATCCACGAGCCGATCGCCGCCGCGATCTGCACCAGCGGCGCCGCGAGCTGGATCGTCAAAGTCAAGAGCGGCGCCAGGGTGGTGATCAGTTGCGTCACCGGAGGAATCAGCGGCACCAACGCTGCAACCAACTCGCGGAAAGCCTCGATGATCGGCGGGAGGATCGGCGCGAGCGCGGTGAGGACCTCCCCCACCAGCGGAACCAGGGCAGCCACGAGCTCCACCACAGCCTCGCTCACCGCTGACAGCAGTGGGGCGAGCGCGGTCGTCGCCTGCGCCAACTGATCCCCCAGCTGGGTAGCGAACTCGGTGAGTGTCGGGATGAGCGGCTGGAGCGCTTCCAGCATCCCCATGAAGTGCTCGGCAAGCGGTTCCAGCAGCGGCGCGAGGATCTGGAGCGCCTGGGCGAGAACTACGCCGAGGAGTTCGCCGAGCTGGGCGATGACCGGGCCGAGCGCCCCCGAAAGCTGCGCGATGATCGGGCCCAGCATCGTGGCGAGCTGGCCGAGCGCGGGAGCAAGCGCGCTGAGGACCGTGGAGGCGATCTGCCCGACAAGCGGCAGCAACGGGGCGAGCGCGGTGACGACCTGGCCGAGCGCCGTACCTACGGGAGCCAGAGCGGGCTCCAGCGCGCCGAATGCGGCAGCGAGCCCCGCCGCGAGCGGCGTCAGCGCGGCAGCGATCGGCTGGATCGCTGCGCCCAGCGTCGTCACCAGCGACGCCAGCGCCGGCCCGATCGTCTCGAAAACAGGAACGAACGCCGGAGCGATCTGCCCGATCACGCCGAGCAGCCCGGTGAAGATCGGCCCGAGCGCGCTGCCGACGGCGCCGAGCGCCTCGAAGACGCCGACAAGGGCTTGCGAGCCTTCGGCGCTCTTGAGGAAGGTCGCAAGTTGGCCGGTCAGTTGGCCAACGACGCCCAGGACGTCTCCGCCCGCGGACAGCGCGGCGGAGAAGACCGAGGTGAGGATCGAGCCGACGTTCGCGAGGATCGCCCCGAGCTGCCGAAACACGGCCACGGCCTCGCTCACCCACGCGACGGCTTGACCGGAGTCGGCGACCTGCGTCATCCAAGTGCCAAGCCGCGCGCCGGCGTTGCCGATCGCCGCGCCGAGCTTCGGGCCGAAAGCCTCGGCGACGGCGGCCGACATGCGGAAGAACCCCTCGGTGACGGGCCCGACGGCGAGCCGCAGCCGAGAGGTCGCCGCTTCTACCCCCTTGACGATCTCCTGCACCGACTCGACACCGCGGGATGAGGTGACGAACTGCAAAGCAGCCGAGGCCGCCTCACCGAAGTTCGCCGCAATCGCCCGGGTGCTCTTGGCCAGCGATCCAGTCAGGAGCTCCGAGACGTCGGCGATTTGATCGGCGAACTGGGCGAAGAACCGCTGCTGCAAGCTTTCTTGCAGGTCGGAAAGGGGGCTACGGAGCTCCCGTACTGCCTGCGCGGCGGTCTGCGCGGCCGGCGCGAGCCCCTCGATCGCCTCGCCGAACTCCTCGGCGTCGCCGGTCAGCGCAGCGCCGAACGCCTCGCCGACCCCGGAGAGAGCCGCGGCGAGGACACCGACTGCGGCGGCGCTCGTCGTGACGGCGGCAGGGAGGGCAGCAAGGATACCGACCGACGGGGTAAGCGCAGCAGTGAACTGGATCAGCGCGCCAGCGGCGGCGGCTGCCTGTCCGGCCAGCACCGCCAGGCCCAGACCCTTGGTGAGAATGCCGCCCGCGCGTCCGGCAGTACCCGCGAGACCGCCCAGGGACGAGGCGAGCCGCCCGATACTCGCCGTCGCTCGGGAGGTGTCCGCATGCACCGGGACCTGCACCGGCCGCAAGCCACGGGCAGCAGCGGCGACCTGCGCGCGGAAGAACTGGGTGTCGGGCGCGACAGGTACCTGGATCGCGCGGAGGCCGCGTGCCGCGGCAGCGATCTGCTGGTGCAGCCCGGTGGTGTCCGCGGTGACGTCGACGCGGACGTCGATGTCCCGCAACTGCCGTTGCAGGTCGTCTCCGACCCCACGGTTGCTGCGCTCGATCGCCTGCGCGATGCGGCGCCCCAGGACCCGGGCCTCGGCAACCGCTCCACCCTCGTCTAGCTCGATCCGGATGCGGGCGGAGCCTTCCAGGTCGGCCACGGGCACCCCTTATGCGATCGGGTGCCCGGCCCACAACCAGCGGCAATACAGGTGAGTCTATCGACGCCGTCCCCCGGCGCTCCGTCTTGCAGCCGTCGAAGGCGTGACACGGTCGGAGGCGCGTCGAGTACGAGCGGGCTCGTATGCGGCGTCCTCACGCGCCATCCGCGCTGTCAGCGACTCGGCCTGGCCCCGCGTCATCCCGTCGCCTCCAGCGCCCGCCGCAACGCGGCGACGGGCTACACGGTCACGAGCGATTCCGACTGGCGGCGCGTACAGCCGGTTCCGCATCCGCTCGCGCTCGGCATCATCTTCCGCCGATGCGTACATGGCGGCCTCGGCCGCATTGAGCATGGTCCTCAGCGTCCACGCGTGCGCGTCGCACCCTTGGAGCGCGAGGCTCCCCTCCCACTCGTTCCAGCCGGCGGCGATGGACGCGCAGAGTCGTTCGGTGACGTAGGAGGGCGGTTGCCGCCGTAGACCTCCGTCACCCACTGCACGAGCTCTCCGAGCACGCGGTCCGGCAGCTCCATGTCCGCGAACTCCTCGGCGGATTCCTCGAGCATCAGCCGAGTGAGGAACCGGCGCGCGGCAACCCTCGACTCCCGCGCCCCGGCGATCGTCGCTCCGTCAGCAGGGTGGCCGTCGTCGGTGAGCACTCCCGCAGCCCGGTTGGCGTCCTGCATTTCCTCGAATGCGTCGAGGTATTCGTCGCCCATCACTTCCGGGCGGAACCGGAGCTCGGTGTCGCCGACCTCAGCGACATGCGGGTCGGTGTTCAGCGTGAACTGTGCGCGGGCCATGACGGGTCCTCTCGTCCGTGCGGCAGAGATGCGCTCGGCCCACAACCAGCAACGCGATTCCAGAGTAGCGGGGAAGATCGGCTCGGAGGCCCAGAGGTCAGAACGCCTCGTACAGCGCCTCCATCAGGAAGTTGTTGGCCCTGGTGCCGGGGTGGTGGACGACGGCGGCGAACACGGTGCGCGCCCCGTAGGGGAATCGCAGGGCTCGCCTCCGGCGGGGACGGATGGTGTGCGGACGGGTTCCGTGCAGCACGTAGAGAGTTGCTGGGTGCGTGGAGATGATGTCGGCGTGCAATCCGCCAGCGCCGGCGGCGATGTCGTAGTCGATGCGGCGGGCCATGCTGCCCGGCGCCAACTGCCGTGCACGAGCGGCTACGCGGTCGGAACGGGTCCGGAGCAGCCGCTCTCCCAGACCGCCACGTCGATGTAGCTCCTCACGCCAATCTGTCCCGCCGACGTGTGGCGTGACGTGGAGCTTCACTCTCACGGCGAGTCCCCGCCGGGGCAGGGCGCGCACCCGGGCAGGGCCGCGGTCAGCCGCTGCTCAACGCCGACGCAGCCACCCTGGGGGCCGATGGTGCGCTGCTGTCCCATCACGAACCGCCGGCCCCGGCGCCCCGGAGCGGTGCCCGGCAGGCAACAGGTCACGGCGTTCAGCACCGTAACGGCGTCAACGTGGACGATGCGCGCCGCCTCGGCGAGCTGGTCGCAGTCGGGCGGACATCCATCCGCGGTCGGGAGCGGCGCGCACCGCAGCACCGTGACGACGAGCTCGACTGCTGTCGTCGCGGCGGGGACGCAGCCGCGCAGCCCGCGCACCTCGTTGTCGGGTTCGGGGAACCGCGAAGTGGGCCACATGCGGGCGATGTTGACGGTCAACTGCCCGCCGGCCTCACCGGTGCACGGGTCCGCGCACGAGTCCCATGCGGACTCGCCCGGCACGACACATACCCGGCAGGGGCAGCCGGGGTGTCCGGGAACGTCGTCGGGGACGGCGTCGAGCGCGACGCACACGCAGCCGAGAACGGCCTCGGCGAGCTGGTGCGCGGCGAGCGGGGCTAGGGCCATCGTGTCCTCCGCGGCCAACGCCAATCCACCGAGTACGCCCGTGAAGCGCTCCCCAGCCTGCCGGGGTTGACGGCGACGAGCCACTGGTCGACGAGGGGCAGCCCGACACGGCCCTCGGCGTACACCACTGACGGGTCGGCGCGTTCGATCTCCACGCCCTGCCGCTGGATGCGAGTCAGGTTGGGGTTCGGGCGGCATCCGCACGAGCCGCCAGCGGTGCCACAGCCCTTCGCGAGGTGGCAGGCGTACTCCGACACTGCCGCGACAGCGGCCTCATCCAGCGGGAGGCCGGTGCGGTAAGTGACGCAGAACGTGCCCTCGGCGTCGCACGCGGCGGCCATGTCCTGGCAGTCGGGCCAGCAGCCGTCGTCGGTGCGCACCAGCAGCCCCGGCTCGTCGACGCGGTATGCCTCGGGGACGAGTTCGGCACCGTCGATCATCACGGACAGCACGTCGTACACCGGCCCTTGGAGCTGTACCTCGCACAACTCCGTGCAGGAGCAGTCCGAGCGGCAGCCGCAGACCGACGCGTTGCGCCACAGGCCGTCGACGCCGATGTACGGCACCCATGGGCCGACGACGCCGTAGCCGATGCCTGACGGGGTCAGCGACTCGGTGCAGGAGCGGCGGCACGGCCGCACCGTGATCGGGCACGACGGCCCGAAGCGGCGTCCTGACAACGCCCACAGGATGCGAGTTGCGACCATGCGCCACCGTTCCCACTGGGCAGGGTCGATGTCGTCGATCCCGTCACAGCACGCGGTGTCGACGGGCCACGGTTCACACGGCCCATCCGGCGCCGGCGGCGGCGGTGAGCTGGTCATCGTCGGCCCTTCGCCGGGGGTGACGTAGCGCGTTGACGTGTCGACGCCCCCGCCACCTTGGGAGCGCCGACACGCGCGCGGGCGGTGGTCGAGGGCGTGGGCCGTGGCCATCCTGCCGCGAGGGGCCGTCCCCGTCCGGACGGCGCCTCGAACCGTGAACGCTGAGGGAACGCGCCGCGGATGAACGTGCCGACCCTGCCGCGGGTGAACGTGTCCGGCATCGTGGAAAGGAACTGCCCGCCTCCGGGGAATGCCCCGCGGGTCATCACCTTCGGGTCGCGGACCTGCCGACCGCCCAACTGCCAGTAGTTGCCGTACACGGTGCGAGAGTGCGGGTACTTGATGCGGTTGCACACCTCCCATACCTCCACGTACCGGTCGCGGTTGAGAGCGATCGGCACGTGCAGCTCGTAGCACAACGGGCTCTCCACGCCGAGCTCGTCGAGGAGTCCCATGGTTTGCCGCATGCCGAGCAGGTACCGGCCCGGCTTCACCCGGGTCGCGAAGTGCCGGTAGACCTCGCTCAGCGGGCCGCGGTGCAGTGCCGGCATGACTCCGCGCAGCGGCTTCATCACGAAGAAGTCGTCGTTGAACAGTAGGAAGTCGTCGGCGACCTCCTCGTGGTCGACGGCCGCCTTCCAATTACCTCTGCTGTTCTGGTACTTGGTCGCGGCCTGTCGGGTGGGGACGTGGCCGACGTCGCGCACCCACGACGGCATATACCCGGCGATCCACACCTGTCGGTGCGGCACGTTGGCGGCAATCGCCCGCAGTGTGTACCGCAGTTCTTCGTTGCGGTCACGCTCGCGGACGGGGATGACGATGTCTGGCAGCACCGGCTCGACTCCCAACTCGACGATGACAGCAGGGGTTAGGGAGACACCTCGCACAGCTCGCCCTCGACCGGCACATACGTGGTGTCGGGCTCCGGCGGTTCAATCGTCGTGATCATGGTGCGGCGATGGCAGGAACCATCCAGCGGGGCGAGCATCGGCCCGGGAGTGCCGGCGGCATCCTGGGACACGACGTCGTACGGGCCCACTCCCCACCGGCCACCGGCGCGGGTTGCACCAGTCAGTTCCAAGTTGACTGCTTCGTTGGCGAGTTCGAGGTCGCCGATGATGCCGTTGGTGACCCACGGGAGCAGGAAGTACACCCAGGCGCCGTCGCCGGTGTCCTCCTCGGGGCATACATCCTCGCCCAGGACATCGGTCCAGACCTCCAGAGCGAATCCAGCGCGGCAGGAGATCGAGCAGGAGTCGAAGCCGATGGGGTTGCCGTCATAGTCGAACACGACTGGGGACCCGGTCATGATCTCGATCAGCTCGGGTGACGCCTGGAAGAACGTGAACGTCAAGTCGTAGCCGTTCAGCGACGGGCAGCCCTTCTTGAACCCGCACTGCCGTCCGTTCGCCGCCGTGAAGCTGATGTCTTCGCCGTCCTCGATGTTCGCCTCCATCTCCAGGCTGGCGAAGCAGTCGGTGACGAAACCGGATTCGGGCCCGCACACGGGACGGCCGCAGCCATCAACGCGGGTGACGCGGACAGTTGCGGCGTTGGAGATGAGCGGTGCCGGCATCGTGGGCCCCTCCACTACGTGAGTAGATGGCCCGGCCCACAACCAGCAGCGCTCTGCTAAGCCAGTCTAGACGCATACGCACAGGCTGGCGGAAGTCGCTTCAAAGCCGGTCGCAGGTGGCAGAGGGGGTGCCGGTCACGCGCACCGAACACCGGCACCCCCGATCGAGTTGGGGCCGCCCCGCCCTACCAGTTCCGGACGAGAGGGGGACGGAACCAGCAGACGACGAGCACGTCGAACACCCAACCCGAAGGGGCAAGCAGCGCGGACCACCCAACAACTGCCGCTTGCCCCTGGCCTGTTACGTGGCGACGGTGTAAGACACCGGCCCCCCTGCGGTGTGGGCCCGGCGGTGGTGAGTGTCCCGGCCGCGCGCAGTTGCGAAGTCCCGCGAGCAGACCGTGCAGGCGTACGGGCCGCCGCCAGTGTCGCCTTGGCCGCCTTGCTGCTTGATGGCCGGTGTCGGCGCTGGGCCAACTGTGTCCGGGGAAGCAGGGTGCGGCTCGCCCAGCTTGGACGGCGCTGTCCCAGCCCGACTCCCGCCTGAGGCAGTGACGGACTCCGGGAACGCGTCGAGTTCAGTGAGCGTGGGGTCTGTCTGGCGGGGAATCACAGCAGGCTCTTGTCGGTCTTCCTCGGGAGAGAGGTATCGGTGCCCGTCGACGAGCGCGCCGATGAGCACCCGCTCCGGTACCCGTGTGAACAGCGCAGGCGGTACCGAGAAGGTATGGGGGCCGACGGTGCGCACCTTCGGCTTCTGGGTAACTGCCCACATGGCAAACGACTGGCGCTGCTCGACCGCGGGTTGGACGTGGATCACGACAGCCCCTCAGTGGATCTGCACGTTCACGGCGCACACGGTGCACGTCGTGCCGACGACGTACGTCCGCTCGACCAACACCCTGCGGTCGTTGTTCTGGGTGTTGACGGACGCTCCGGGGTGGTCAGGGGTCGTCACAGACGGTCCACGACGGACCACCAGCGGGCCGGTGGCATACAACCAGGCAGTTCCGGGCTCGCCCGGGGCGCCGCCCGGGCCGGTGTTTTCCGCACCGTATCCGGCGCCGATGATCACGCAGTTTCCGGCAAGGGTAGATAGGCCGCCCGTGCTCGGCTGCTGGGCGAGGTCGCAGCAGCCGAGCAGGGCGGCTGCCCCGGCGGGGACGTGGACGACACCGGCGCCGCCGTACGACTCGGCGAGGCAGCCTTCCAGCGCGGCAATGCCCGCAGCGATGCTCAGCGGGCCCTCCGGCGGAGTCAGGTCGACAGCGTCGCGTGCGAGCTTCTGCTGCCAGAAGGCGTTTTCGAGGCCCTGCTGTTCGCCGAGTAGAAGCGTAGCCTCAGCGTGCTCGCGGGCCTCCGCGTACGACCATCCCATCGCCGAGCACTCCGCGCCGGCGTACAGGGTGATCGGCTCGGCGACCTCCGTTTCCGGGCGGCAGAACTCCTTCCCACCTGGTGACGTGTCCCCGGGGGACTCGTCCAGGCACGGGTCGGTCCACGACTGGACAGGGCAGCAGCCGAGTGCGAGCCATTCGACGCCCAGCAACTCGTGCTCGTCAGCTACGTCTCGTACGTCGGTACACGGGGTGCTGAGGATGCCGTGCGGCAACGGGATTCCGTCGATCGCTTCGACGTACTTGCGGAGTCCTGCGGCCATGCTGCTTCACCTCCTTGGTTCGAGGCGGTGGGCCGATACCACCCGAAGCGCCGGCCCACCGTGTTCGCGGGGCGGGTCAGTTCAAATCGCCGGAGACTCGCTGGCGCAGGCCATCTCAAGCTGCGCTCCGGACGCGCCGTCGGGGCAGATGGGCACCGTCACAGCACGCGTGTCCACGCTGCGGTCGACGAGGGCGACGCATTCCTCTGCAAAGAGAGCCGTGTAATCGTTCGTGGAGAACTTCGCACTGTCGTGGATGACTCCGAGGTTGACTTCTTCGCCACGACCGATCTGGAGCTGGCCAGCCGGGTACATGAGGAACGTCAACTCCGAGGGCCATTCGACGGCAGGCGTCTGACCGCCGATGTCGCTGGGGACTGCCGGGCCCAGACCGCGCGCCCACTGGATGCTCACGCCAAGCGGGGTGAACATCTGCTGCACCATTTCGGGATTGACCTGGTCGTTGGAGACGCCGTTGCGGCGCGCAAGGTCGGCGAGGAAGGCGTTCCGCGACCACCATGGGAACACGACCTCGATTGCCGTGGACTCACAGAGGGAGTGCCGCTCGATGAGGTCGGCGGCCTGGAGCGCGACAGCCGCGTATACCGAGGAAAGGGCGGCCATCGTGACGGGCATGGTGACCGGCGTCGCATTGTCCAGGGCCTGCTGGAACAGGACCTGCCTAATCCTGATCTCGTGAGCCACCATGCTGTTGCGGAGGTACCAGGCGACGAGTTCCGGGAAGTGTCGCTGTGTCAGGATGCCGGCTTCGAGGCAGACACCGACCGCGTCACAGCGGACCTCTTCCGGGTCCGGGCACGGGATTTGGAAGCACGGCTTGGTGGCGCCACTGATGTCGTCGGCCTCGGTGTGGACCCACGTCATGGCCGAGACGTCGAGCGACGGCGTTCTGTAGTAGCGCAGGCCCCCGCGGGCGAGCTGGATCTCGGGGGCGTCCCACAGCATGTCCGGGCACGCCACGTCGACCAAGTCGTACACCGTTTCGCTGGGAGCGCACCAGCCGCCGGACGCAATGAGGTCACCCTTCGGCAGGCGCCGCTGATTCGACGCCTGGATAGCCACAGTGGTGCCCTCTGGAGCCGACGAGGAGTCGGTGACGATGAGATCTTGGCTGTACGGGTGCCGGTAGGAGATGACCTGTCCGACGCCGCCCCCGGCCGTCTTCAGCGCGTTCGCTCGGGAGATGATCCCGGCGGTGATGTCGCTGAAGTCGAGCGGGGCGCCCGGGGTATAGCCCGGGACGTCGACGGCCGCGGTGATGGACGTCCCGGGGGCTGGCGCCTCGGGGAGAACGCGCGGCTGACGGCGACGGACACCGGCCAAGTTGAGAGCGGGCCTCTGCACCACGGCCGCGCTCGCAGTCTGCGACTCGGGCTCCTGCTGCGCCTCGGCGGCGGGCTCCGGGTCGGGCTCGACTGCGGCAGCGGTCTGCCTGCCCCCGGCGTCATTGCTCTCGCCAGAAGAGTCGTCGGTGTCAGCTTGAGCTTCGCCGCCGCGGACCTGCGCGGCGAGAGCGTCGATCTCGGCGGCGGCCTGCTGAGCCGCCTCATGGCGCGTGACCTGCTCATTACGGATCGAGTCGACCGCAGTTGCGAGAGACCGCAACGACTCCAGGTCCTTGCTGGTGACGCTGGTCGACTGGGACTTGGCGTCGAACGCCTCGACGGCGCCGGCGAGGGCTTCCGCGAGCTCGTCGTCGGTCAGCGCGCTGATGTCTTCCGGTACTTCGAAATCGGACATGGAAGTCGGGCCTCCGGTGTCGCATATGGAGTGCCCGGCCCAGAACCAGCGGCGCGCGGGACGACTCTGCGGCCGTCCCGCGCGCCAGTCTAGCCGGATTCGTTGGTGTCCCTCGGGACGGTGTCAAGCCACGTCAGGCGCGGTCGATGGTCTTCGCCGAGACGCTGTTGTTCTTGCCGGAGTTATCGCCCGGCTTCGGGCTCCGCCGTACGGTGCTCCCGGTGTAGCGGCCGGACACGGCCTTAGCGGTGGCTTCGGATGCGGAGGTGAAGAGGACCTTCCCCGCCCTGACGACCTCGAACTGTTGCCGCTTCCCCTGGCACGAGCAAGCCATCAGGCATCTCCTTCGGTGGTGGGCCCGGCGGCGATCTCCTCGCGGGCCGGGGCGATGACGGACGCGGCGAGGCGGCGCGCCTCATCGCGTGCTTCGGTGTCGCGCTGTTCTTGGCGACGGTCCATTACGGCGAGGAGCCCGTCGATGAACGGGACGCTGGTGAGGAGCGATGCCGCGACGGAGTCGATGTCGCCGCTCCCCCCGCGCTGTGCCGGTCCGAACGCGCGACGTGCGTTGTTCGAAACCGTGTCCGTGCGGTGCCCGACCTGGTCAAGGTCACCGCGCGCGGCGGTGTCTGACGCACTGCCCGGACCGGTACGGACGGCGGCTGATGCGGCGAGAGCGAGGTTCGACCGCTCGGCAACTGCGGTGGCTCGCAGCGGCGAGCTGTGGCCGGGGACGGGCACGGACAGGACAGCGCGGAGCTGCCAGTCTTCGTTGCTGCCCTGCTTCATGTGGTAGCTCGGCTGGCACGCGGAGAACACGTTCCGGTCCCACTCACTGAGCCAGGGCGCCGCCGCGCCGGAGAACCACATGCCGCGGGAGTTCATGCCGACGGTGACGATCCCGGCGACCGTCCTCGTGTCGTCGAACTGGCAGGCCGCGGACTCGCATTCGGCGCCGTCACGGTGGTGCGGCGCGTTCATCGTGAAGGCGCCCGCCTTCACCATCGACCCGTCGTCGAGCTTGAACTTTGCGCGCAGGAAGTGTGTCAGGTCGATCCGGCCCAGGCTCTCGATCGTCAAGTTCCTCCCCGGGAACCCTGCGTGGGGCTCGCCGACCTGTGCAACCCATCCGTAGATCCGGCCGTCGGCGTAGTGCACGCCGCCGCTGCCGGGCGGAAGTTCGGCCTCCGTGGGCTCGCGGAACCACGCGGCGGGCATGGGGTCGGCCTCACGCATCGCCGTCCACGCGGACGCCTCCAGGTCTCGCCAACCCGCTGCCGCCGCCTCCCCTTCGTCGTCGGTGTCGTCATCGACCCACGGAGGGACGATGCTCGGATCGTCGAAGGCATCCGCGAGGCGCCCGTACAGGGTCTCCACACGGCCCCGGATGGTGTCCGCCTCGTCTTCAGAGATGTCGACGCCGCCGCGCCCGCCTTGCAGAACGGCGGCGATGGTGTAGACGGCGGCAGCGACAATTTCCAACCGGTCGTTGATGACGTCGGCGAAGGGCAACTTATACGCCCCGACGGTGGCAGGGTCAGTGTCCGCGTCGCGGTAGAGGAACGCGGCGCCGAGCTTGTCGGCGTCGACATCGTCGCCGTCGGTGGCCCACTCGAGGATGCGGGAGCGGGCGGCGTCACCGTCCCAAGTCCGATCCCGGTCGTCGTGGACCGGAAGGTCGAGATCTCCTGACGCAGAGGCGGCAAGGTCAGCGCCCTCGGTGGCGGGGCCGACATACAGGCCGGGCGCGAGGCGGACCAGGCGGCCGACCTTCGCCGCGCGGGCGAGGTGACCGCGCACCGAGGTCATCTTCATGCCCAACGCGCGGGCGACTTCGCGAGCGCCGACGGCGACGGGGGCAGCCTTCACGTACCGCACGACGCGCATGTGTGTCTCGGATGGCCCGGAGGCGGCCGTCGTCTCCTCCTCGGCGGCGGGCGGGCCGGCCGGGAGCTCGTCGAGGACGATCCGCGCCCGGTCGTAGGCGGGCATCGCTACGAGGGTGGCGCCGCGCAGCCGGGCGCGGGTGACGCGCATCAGCAGGTCGCCGGCCGACTCGGAGTGCACGACGGTGCCGGTGTCCGTGTCACGGTCGCCGGCCGCCGCAGTGAGCGTGCCGGTCGGGCCGAGCGCAGCCTGTACGGCGGCAGCGGACACGTGCCCGTTCGGCTCGGTGAAGAGCTGGGTGCCGGACGTGGTGCGGGAGAGGGAGCCGCCGGTGGAGGCCGTCCACTCGGTGATGCTGGTGGCGGTGAGCGCCCACGAGCCGTCGTCGAGGCGGAGCAGGGACGCGGACGGCAGCGACGCGACGAGTGCCACCTCGTTCTGGTCGATGGTGCGGTCGACGAACTCGACGGTGACATCGTCCAGGTCGACGGACACGCCTAGCGGTGCGTTTTCTTCGAGGAGCATCACGGCGTCGGCGCCGGCGGGGCGGCCGGGATAGAGCACGCCGGCGGCGGTGATCCGCTCGCCGTCTCGGGCCATCGACTGGATAGACCCGGCCAGCTCGGCTCCCTCGTGGCCCATCAGCATCTCGTCGGCGTACTGGAGCGGCCACGGGCCGGGCCCGGCCCAGTACAGGGACCCCGGCCGGAACACGCGACCGTCGCCGGTCTCCTCATCCTCGAACGCCAGGGCAGTATCGCCCGGTGTGGACCAGGCGCGGGCGGCCAGAGCGGGGCCGTCGGTGTCTTCTCCCACCAGGGGTTGCTCCTCTTCCGGGCCGAGGGGGATGTCGGTGTACTCCCCGGCGAACGCGACCCGGAGTCGGTCGAAGCGGACGGGGCCGAGGCGTTCGGTCATCGCCGCAAGCAGGGCGGGGCTGCGGGAGTAGGCGGCGCAGACGTGACCGGCCCACGGAGTGTGCTGCGCGGGAAGATCTGGCTGCCAGCGCATCGAGGCCAGGGCGTCGATTGCGGTGTTGCGGGCGTTGTCGAGCCGCGGGTTGTCGTCGGGGGCGTCGCGGTCGTCGCCGATGGCCCATACCCAGCATGGTTCGTCGCCGTCGGCGTTCCACTGGTTCGCGCCGAAGGCGCGGCCGTGAACGTGACCTTCCAAGTGCGGGGCGCGACGCTGGAGTTGATCGATGAGTTCTGCGCGGTGGCCCTCGGCCCAGTCGGCGCCGTCGCCGAGGTAGAACAGTGTCAGGTGCAGCTCGTGCGCGGGCTCGCCGCCGGGGTGGGTGAGGGCTAGGCGCTCGGCGTCCTCGGCTGTGGGCACAAGGGCGATCATCGCGCCGGTGTGCCGACTGTCGGCAGCGGTCACGTTCATGTTCTCCTCTGTTTCGTAGACGCCAGCCCGCGGAGGCGCCTTCATTTCCGAAGCGGCGGCGTGTAGTTCGGGAGCGATTCCGAGGCGACAGCGGCAGTTGATGACCAGTCGAGCTGGGGCAGAGGGATCACCCGGGGCGTCCATCGAGACGCCGCCGACGGTGAACGGCTCGCCGAGGTGCCGGATCTGCCCGTCAGCATCCGCGTGGGCGTGTCGTACTTGAGTGTCGTGGCGGGTGATCCACTGCTTCACCAGCGGCTTGTCCGGGCCGGAGGCGTCGCGCGCGGCGGCCAGCGTCGCCGTGTTCCACGCGCGGCTTGCCTCGGTCCGGGCGATGCGCACTTCACGTCCAGGACCGAGCTTCGCGCCGTCGCGGGTGAACGCGGCGCGCAGTCGGTCGCGGAGCTGGTCGACGTCTTCGCCGGCGTCGAGTCCTGCTGCCAGCTCGCCGCGGGTGGCTTCGGCGAGACGGTCGCCGACAGCGTTCAGTAGGTCCTCGGTCATGGTGGCGTACCAGCCGATGCTGTCGGGCAAGCTGCGGTCGTCGTAGCGGCCGGGGAGGTCGTCCCAGCCATCTGGCAGCTCGGTGTCGCCGTCGTCCGCCGATGCCCGAGCGGCGGTCTCGGAAATACGGAGGAGGCTGCGTACGAGCCCGGTGACGCGGGCCTTCCACATGCGGGCGATGCGGCCGACGGAGAACCGGGCGGCGACCAGCTCGGTCGCGTCGGTGAGGGCGTCGGCGAACTCGTTCGCCGTGCCGGTGAGCGCGGCGGCCACGTCTTGGGCGAACCGCGCCTCGGCGGCGTCGAGTTGGGCGTCACGATCCGGCACGGTCGATCCTCCTCAGTGGGGGCGGGTCGTCGAGGTCGTCGCAGATCTCGCACCAGCACAGCTCGCCGACGGTGGCGACGCCCTGTTCGGTGAGGAGCAGCAGGCCACAGGTCAGGTACGTGTACGCCTTGCACGTGGGGCACCAGCCGGACCGAAGGCGCCCAGCGTGCAGCGACATGCCGCAGCTCGGGGTGTGCGTCGGCGTGCGGGGGCCGCGAGGCCGGTTCACTGGTCGCCGTCCACGCAGGGGGTGAGGATGCTTGGCACGAGCCGGTACTCGTGCTCGACCCCAGCGGCGATCAGCTCGCGGGCGTACCCATCGAGGGACGCGGTCAGGCAGTCGGCGTCGAGGTCGTAACGGGCGGCGATCTCGGGCACGCGGTGCCAGGCGCCGTCGAGGAGCCGCCACTGGTCGACCTGGTCTACTTGTACGGGCAGCAGGGTGTGCAGGCGGGCCGGTTCGACACCGCGGGCCTTGGCTCGTTCGGAGCGGGGGCAGGCGGGGGTCTTGCGTAGCTTCTCCCCGGCCGCGGTGAGCGCGCACCAGATCAGGCCGTCGGCGGCGGCGAGGAGCCCTGGGCCGGGGCCGGCCGCGGTGGAGGCGGGCAGGGTGTCCGGTTCGGCTTCGGACTCATCGACCGGCAGGGTCGGGTTCGGACCGCGGGTAGTGGTATCCGCCTCCTGGTCGTCATCGTTGTTGCGGCCGTTGCGGTGTGGTGTGTCCGTTGTGGTGGGGGCGTCGGAGTCGTCGAACCCGGTCTCCCTGCGGAGAGCGTCGGCAGAGATGACTCCTCGGTCGAACGCCTGCAACGCCGTCTCCGATCGGTTGGTGCGTACGCGGAGGGGGCTGGTGTCGTACCAGACGAGCCAGCGGTGCCAGTCCTGCACGCCTTCGGCTTCGAGGATGGGGCGCAGCCACTGCTGTGTGAGGGCGTGCGCGAGCGTCGCGAGCTTCGGCTCGATGCCGAGACGGATCGCCTCCGAGGTGAGTGCCCAGGCGCCCCAGTGGTTCACGTCGCCAAGGCCGAGGAGGATCTCGGCGGGGATCTCCAGACCGGTCGCGAACCGGCGGATGGCCTCTTCCCTCAACTTCAACGCCAGATCGTCGAACTCAGACTCAAACGTGAGGTGCTTGAAGTCGGAGATCGTGTCGGCCGGCAGCTCCAAGATGATCGGGACAGTCGCCGCTGCGCTCTCGGGATCGCGGATCGCGGTCTCGGCGATGGTCATGAAGACCTCGATCAGGTCGTCGTCCCCGTTTCCCTGGGTGGCCGATGACGGAAACCTGGTGCCCTTTGGGACGAGGATGATCCCGCGGCCCGTGATCCGGGAGCGAGCGATGGCCTTCACTGCCGCGTTGAGGAGCATCAGCTCTTCCAACAGATCCAGCGAGGAGCGGACAGGGCTGTCGGCCTCGATGGCACGCTCGGGGTCGGGCTCCCACACGCGGATGGCGATCGGCGCGTTGGAGTCCATCGACTCGGGGTCGCCCTCGGAGATCGGAACGTCTTCGCCGTCGATCTCAGCGGTGAGCTTCCCTGATTGCTGGCGGACTTCGCGTACGGACAGGACTCGCCAGTCGTGGCCATGCTCCGGCGAATAGGGACTCAATACCTGGTCGTTGGGGCGGACGATGATCCATCCCTCGCCCGGGATGGTCAGGTGCTTCCCGAACGCGCCGAGCATCTTCGCCTGGCCGTCGGCGCCGCCAGCGACCTGGTCAACGATCTCGGCGGCGCGGTGTCCGGGCGGCGCGGGGTCGATCGAGCCGTCGTCGTCACGGCATCCGGCGAACAGGCGGGCGCCGGCCATGGCATTGCCGATCCACGAGGCGGCGAACCTCACTTCGGGCACCTGGTGGTACATGTCGTAGGCGCGGTGCTGCCACGACTGGTCCCCGGTACCCTTCCCGCGGATTCTTCGGGAGGTGTAGCGGGACGCGGCTGCGGTGATCTCCTGACTGCCCATCAGACGATGGCCTTGCGCTCGTCGTCCCACCGGTTGAGGAGCACGGCTGCCCCGGCGACTGCGAGCCATTCGACGCCGTGCGCGAGGAGCGGCGCGTCCGACCAGGTGCCGGTCACCAGCAGCCACGTCAGGAGCAGGGCGCCGGCGACCCACCAGCCGGTGCAGTAGACGCAGGAGATCAGCGTCACCACCGCGGTGCGCACCGTCGACTCGGGCTTGTTCTGGTGCCAGGCGTCGATGCGGTCCCGCACGGGGTCGAGGATCGAATCGTGCACGGCGAGTTGTGTGCCGCGGTACCCGGCCAGGGCCAGGAGGGCGAGTTCTGGGAGGTTGAGCACTGCCGCCCCCTATGCGGAGATCATCCGGCCAACGTCAGCGGTGGATGATAGACCACTCCGCGCACCCTGCTCCGGCAAGGTTTCCGCAGCTCAGGCCCCGTTTTCAGATCAAAAACTGTGCGGGGTCAGAACAGGGCGGTGATCAGCTCGGCGTGGGTCTGGTCATGCTCGTCGACGGCTTCGCCCAACGTGAGCTGGTGGGCGGGCATCGGCAGGTCCAGGATCTCCAGGGAGCCACGGCAGGAGACGAGGGAGCCGTCAGCGTTCTTCCGGCGCTCTCCGGGGGCGTCGTGGCGCCATACGCGGCCCCGGCCGAGGCTCCCGGCGACAGGGCCGGCCGGGCATTCCACGCGAGGCATTTGCACACGGACAGTGTGGCGGAAGGCGCCGCTTCGCGTACGACCCGTCAGTCAACTGGCGCGAACCCGGCGGGCTGGGTGAGGAGCTGTTGCGCGCGCCGGGCCTGGTCCCTCATCCGCACGTTCGCTTCGTCGGTGCCGAGGCAGTCGGCGACGAGGCGGGCGCCGACCCGATGCCGCGCCTCGGCGGGCATCTTCTCGGCGCTCAATGCGGCGTGGAGGCTGTCGAGGACCATGCGCAGGCGGTGCACTTCGGCGGCGTACTCGGGGTCGTGCAGGGCCGCGTGCTGGGCTTTCGGGTTGCGCGCCAGGTACTCAAGGAGCGCCGCGTCAGTGCTGGAGTGGTCCATCCCGTCAGTGTTCCATGGGCAGCCGGCGCGCTCCGGTGCTCACTTCCCGATGCGGCGGCCGTACGGCGACGCGGCCCGCGGTGGCTGCTGCCCCTGGGGACTGGTCGGGGCCTGGGGCAACGGGGCGTGGACGATGGCGCCGGCGTTCGCATCGGGGATGAGGCCGTACACCAGGACCGTTGAGGCGTCGATCCGACCGGGGCTGTCGGGGTCGGTGGGCATCCACGTCGCCCACTCGCGCTCGAGGTCGGTGAACACGCCGCGCAGCCGCACCTTGTCCTGCACCATCTGCTGCGCCACCGGCTCCGCGCGGAGCAGCTTGCCCTGCTTGGCTCGGACGGGGGCGATCTGCGGCATGAGGACGTCGTCGGGGATCTCGCCCTCGCGTTGCAGCGTCTCCCACGACGTTCGGATCGCCAGCTCGCACATGTCGCGGCCGTAGTTCCACTCGACGTAGATGATCGCCGCATCCGTGCGGTGTGCCAGCATGCACGCGGCGCGGGACCAGTCCGTCGACGACATGGCGGCCGACACGTCGTCGGTGATCCACACGCGGCCGTCGTCGCCGAGGAACCCCCCGACGACGCCGGCGACGTCCCGGCCGCCGCCCGAGGGGTCGATCGCCACGGCGATCTTCTGCGGCTCCACCCGGCTGCTGGTGTCACGGATGAGGCGCAGCAGCTCCTCGGACACCAGCGCGCCCTCGGCGGGCTGCGGGTCGCCCTGAGCGAGCGCGTGCCAGTCCCGCACGATGCTCGTGCGCTTCATGTCCGCCCACCACGCCAGCAGCGCCCGCCGGTCCCGGGTGGGGATCTTCGGGTGCGGCAGCGGGTCACCGTGCTCACGGCCGAGCGGGTCCGGGCCGAACTTCGGGTCGGCGATGGCCGGGAGGTGGATGACCTTCCACCGGCCGCCGTCCTCCAGCCGACCCTCCTCGGCGAGGCGGCGGCCAGCGAAGTCGTCGGGGTGCCAGCGAGTCATGATGGACACGACCGCGTTCCGGTCCGGCTGGAGCCGCTTCAACGCGGTCGAGGAGTACCAGTCGTGCAGCGCCCGCCGGCTGGCCTCGGACTCAGCGTCAGCGCGGTCCTTGTGCGGGTCGTCGACGATCAGCACGTTCAGCGAGTGCCCCGTCAGGCCCTTCCCGACGGACACGGAGCGGACGCCGCCGCCCGCGGTGACGGCCCAGTCCTGCATCGCGCCGGACCCGGCCTTCATCCGCAGCTCGTACTCGTCGCCGTACTCCTCCACGTAGCCGCGGATCGTCTTGCCCCGCTTGAGCGCCAGGTCATCCGAGTACGAGGTGACGCCGATCCGGTCGCCGGAGTGCACCGCCAGCCACCAGAACGGGAACCACTCCGCCACCGTGGTCGACTTGCCCACCTGCGGCGGGGTCAGGATCAGCAGCCGGTCGTACTCCCCACGCTCGACACCCGCCAGCGCGTCGCCGATCAGCCGCAGGTGCGGGCGCATCCGGAACGTCGGATCGAGCCCACGGGCGAGGGTGACCGGGTCGCGCAGCAGGTCCCGGCTCACGGCCTGCTCGGCAGCGGTGAGCTGCTGGTACACCGCGACGTCGTCGAGGTGGGCCAGCTCGTCGGCGAGGGGAAGGGCGCTCACTCGCCGCCCGTGCCCTCACCGTCGCCGCCACTGCCCTGGCCGGCCGGGTACGCCTCTTCGTCGTCATCGTTGGCGCCCTCGACGGCGCGGACGCGACGGGTGACGGTCGCGGCCAGCTCCGCCAGACGCGCGTTGCGCTGGTCGACGGGCAGCCCGGCGAACTCCTCCAACTTCCCGGCGAGCGGCGACGCGGCTTCGCTGGTGACGACGATCGTCTCCGTAGGGTCGCCGAACAAGGCGCGCCGGTGCCGCATGGCCACGTCCATCAGCCGGATCACGTCGCCCGCGCTCATCTCCTGCGCGTTCAGCGACGGGAGGCGCTGCGCCACCTTGCCGATCGCCGCGCCCAAGATCCGGGCGTCTGCTTCGGCGGCCTTGCGGCGCTCCTCCAGCCACGTCGCCTCGTACAGCTTGTCCAGGTGCCGGTCGTACGCCTCGGCGCGCTCCAGCCACCGGAACTCGGCGCTGGCTTTGCGGACGGTCACGGGGTGGCGCTGTAGCAGTTCCGCAGCCCTCGGTAGGGTGCGGGCGCGTCCGAGGTCCCGGTAGGTGATGAACTGTCCGTATTTCTTCGGGGTCTCGCCGGGTTGCTGTTCCCAGGGCGGTAGTGCGGGGTCGAGCTTGATGGGGGTGGGGGTGGGGCTCATGACGTCTGTGCGGGCTCAGAGGGGGCGTGGTTGGGGCCGGACAGGTACTCACCTGCCAGGCGCTCCAGGAGGCGCCAGCCCTGTCCTTGCTCGATCTCTCCGCGTCCTTCTGCGGCGGCGATGGCCTTGTTGAGAGTGACGGCCGCGGGGGCGGGGAGGTGTCGGGCGCCGAGGACGGTCTCCAGCCCGACGAGTCCGGAGTGCAGGGGTTCGCCCTGAGGGGACTGGTAGCCGGCCTGGAGATCGGTCAGGTGGGCCTCGACGATGCCGAGGATGGCGTGGAGGGCGGTCGCGACGTTGCCGACCTTGTGCGCGGCGTGCGTGGACGCGAGCGTGTCGAGGGTCTGGTCGTAGTCGGCGCGTGCGGCGAGCCAGCTCTCGGTCTGGCCCATGCGGGCGTCGTTGAACGCGGTGCGGGCCGCTTCCAGCTCGTTCGGCAGGAAGATCAGGCTGACTGTGGCGAAGTCGAGGTTCGCTTCCGACAAGCCTTCGGGGGCGACTTCGGCGAGGAGGTTCAGCGATTCGTCGTCGAGGCCGGAGTAGGCGCGCCAGTCGACGTCTTCGATCTGGTCGTACAACGCCTTGAGCGTGGCCGGGTCGTCCTGGCCGGCGATGCTGTTGTGTGAGAGCTGCCGGGCCAGCAGCTCGTCCTTCTGCTGGGGGTCGTCGATCAGCATGCAGTCGATCTCGTCTAGGCCGACCTCGACCGCGGCGGCGGTGCGGTGGTTCCCGGACAGGATCAGCTCGCGGCCTTCCTCGTACTCGCCGGCGCCGTAGATCAGCGGGACGGAGGTGAGGCAGCCGTCCGCGGCGACGTTCTCGACGAGCCGGTCCCACTCCTCCTTGCGCATGTAGCGGGCGTTCATGTCGAGGGGGGTGAGTGCGCGCGGGTCGCGGCGGACGAGGCGCGGGCGGATCGTCTGCGCGGGCGGGGCCGGGGTGCTGTCGCTCATCGGGTGTCCTCGTTCTTCTTCATGTCGCTGCCGTGCTTGCGCTTCCACAGGGCCAGGGCTTCGGCGAGGTCGTACCGTCCGAGGGGGCCGCCGTACTGGAGCTGGTAGCGGTGGATACCGTCGCCCTTGTCGCCGGGCTCGGAGCGCTTCTGGAGCTTCACGCCGGGGATGCCGCGCCCGTACTTCGCCGAGTTGGGCCGGTCGGTGAACGCCGTGGTGGCCCAGCCGGTCAGCCGCTTGGACAGGGAGCGCTGGAGCAGCAGTTGCGCCTCGCTGGTGGAGGCGGCCATGACGATGAGCTTCGCGAGGCGCCGGTACTTCGTCCACGACACGGGGAAGTCGGACATGAGGTAGGCGGTCGCCGGGTCGAACTTCGGCGGGAGGTAGGCGAACGCGCCGATGAGCTTTCCGTCGACGGCGACGCCGCACGCGAGCAGGGGACTGCCGGGCTTGATCGTCTTGGACATGAACTGGGAGCGGACGCCGGCGAACTGCCCGCCCGTCAGGACGTGCAGCGTCATCTTGTCGCCCAGCTCCTCCCCCACGCCGATCTTCTGCATGGGAATCGGCTCGACGGGCTGCCGGGGGCGGACGATGCGGCGCGGCCCGGCGGCGGCGTACACGTAGATCGGCAGGCCGCGGTTCGCGGTCTGGACGACGCCGGCGAGCCGGTGCCGCAGCTCCGGGCGTTCGATGTGCAGGCCCAGCACCCAGTGCGGCCGGTCCTGCACCAGGCGGATGATCTCTTCCTTGCCGTCCTCGGTCAGCTCGTTGAACGACGGCTCGGGCCAGGAGAACGCGGCGTCGATGCTCGCGAACTGCGCCTGGTAGTCCTTGGCGTAGAACGGGGGGAACATAACGACGGGGGCCTCGTCGGGCACCTCGTCGCGGAGGTAGTCCAGGACGTCGCCGACGAAGAAGCTCCCGAGGCGGGTCTCCAGCGCGCGGAGCTTCGTCGCGGTCTTCTCGTGCATGCGCGGCCACTGGTCGCGGGTGGCGTCGAGCATCCGCCGGTAGTACGTGCCTTCCTTCCCGACGTACTGGAGGAAGCGGGTGCCGAGCATGAGGGTGGCGAGGCGGTCGGTGCGGTCCTCGCAGTACGGGCGGACCCACCCCAGCTCGTCTTCGTACTCGTCGCGCAGCTCGTACGGCAGCTCCTCACCGGCGAGGAACCAGCCGAGGGCGCACGAGTACGCGGTGATGTCGTTGCCGTGGACCGGCCGCGTGTTCCCGAATCGGGAGTGCAGTACGCGTTCGATGGTGAAGTTGCCGGAGCAGCCGATGTAGATGTCGGTCTCGGGCCACGCCCCGGCGTGCTCGTAGATGATCGAGCGGAGGGGCGCCGGAATCGAACCATGGAACATCGGAGCCCCCGCGTGGTGAGGAAGTGGGGTAGAGCGCCGACCAGGACTTGAACCTGGACCTCCCGCCCGGAAGGCGGGTGTGCTGCATTGTCACTACCGGCGCAGTGCGTTCGGCCGCGCCGCTGTCAGAACGGCCAAACGCGGAGAGGGATGATACACACACTCCAGGTGCTCACCCCGTCCAGCAAGGGATGGCTGTGACCTCGGACGATGCCGTGGCTGCCTCCGCGATGATCTCCTTCATCGACACGTCGTTCTTGAAGCGGTGCCCGATCTTCTCCTCGATGGCGGCGTACTCGGCGGCCAGCTCGGGGCGGAGCTGGGCCGCGCGGACGAGGGCTGGCCGCGAGGCGAGGACGCAGAACGAGCAGGAGAGGCGCGGCATCCCGTCGGCGTAGGCGGGGTGCGGGCGGAGCCCGGACCGCTCAGCGGCCGCCCACACGTCGGCGGTCGACCAGGCGTGCACCGGGTGCCAGGTGTCGACGTGCCGCAGGGTGTTCGACGCCCCGTGGCCGGGCTTCTTGTCCTTCGGGCAGGGCACGCCGCGCCGCTCAGCGCTCTCCAGCGCGGCGCGGCGCGGCAGGCAGTCCCGGCACGGGCAGGTCAGTGCCCCGTCGTGGGAGAAGGCGCGAAGGCGGCGCCGGGCCGGGGACTCGTCAGCGCGCAGACCCATGACGTTGAGGATGCGGACCCGGCCGAGGTGCCCGGCGGCCTCGGCTTCGCGGACCAGGGCGGTCATCAGGCGCCGCACCGGGCCGCGCTTGAAATCCGACGTGCACCAGCGGTTCGAGGCGTCGGGGAACATGCCGCGCTCGGCGATGCGGTCGACCAGGTCGGCGCCGATGCGGGCCACGACCTCGAAGCGCAGGCCGTAGGCGGCGGCGTGCTCGGCGGCCAACTCGCGCGTGCCGGCCCATTCGGCGCGGCCGAGGTCGGCGTGCACGCACACGATGCGGTCGCGGGGGACGCCGGCGGCGTCGGCCTGGCGCACCAGCTCGTAGAGCATCGCCATCGAGTCCTTGCCGCCGCTGATGTTCGCCAGCAGCCAGCGGTACGAGGCGAGGTCAGGGCCGTCGTCGAGGCCGGGAAGGTTGAGGCTGATCTGTCCGGCGCTGGTCATCCGGGAGCCTTTCGGGTCGGTGCGGTTCGGGGGTGGGGCGGCCGGTGGCGGGGCCTGTGTCGGCCGCGTTGCCGCCGCGTGGAGGAGGGGGAGCCTGGCCGGGTGGGGGGCTTAGACGGCCGTGTGGGGCCGTGGCCGGTGGCCACGGCCCCACGGGCGTGCCGGTCAGGCCGCGGGGCCGGTGCACGGCCACCAGGTGTCGTACTCCTCGGTCAGGTACGCGGTGGCGTCCTCGCGGTTCTCGTGGAAGCCGACCAGGTCCGGTGCGGGGCACGCGCACCTGGTGTGCAACAGTCAGGCCGCGACCGTCTGGAGGGTGACCGGTCCGTCGGCGGCGACGGTGCGCTCCTTGCCGGTGGCCAGCTCGCTGTACCGGTACGTCGCCGCCTGGCCGATGCCGTTGGGTTCAATGCGGGTGAGACGTCCGACTCCGGCGGGGCTGAGGACGAGTTCCACAGCGCCGCTGGTCTCGACGCGGTACGGCGGTTCGGGCTCCAGGGCCGAGGAGGTTGACGCGGCGGTCGCGGATCTCGTCGGCGTTCTCGCGGCGCTTGCGGGCGATCTCGGCGAGGGCCAGGCCGACGGCGCCGCGTCGGGTGGTGTCCTCTCCCCACACGCGGCGGTTGCCGTTCGCGTCGCGGACTTCCCACATCTGGGTGCCCGAGGCGCGGGTGCGGTAGACGGCCATCTCCGAGTTGGTGACGTGGAGGAAGTCGGGGAGGCCGACCGGGTAGTCGCCCGGCACGGTGAACAGGTAGCCGCGGGTGGCGAACGGCGTCCAGGCCGGGAAGCGGTCGGGGCCGTAGCGGGTGAAGCGGACGGTGCTGAGGTCGAAGCCCATCGCGGAGTCCTCTCGGGTCATGGCGGTGAGGAACGGCCGGGGCGGCACGGGGTGCTCGCCCGTGCCGCCCCGGAGGGTGAGCGCGTCAGACGCCGACGGGCTCGATGCCGTCTTCCCGGCAGTCGGTGCAGGGCTGCCGGTAGGTGCACGGCCGGTGCGGACCGCGGTGGTCCGTGCAGTGCACGCACTCCTGCGGGTGGTGGGCGTGGCCGGTCAGCAGGCTCAGCACCTCGCTGAGGGTCGAGGCGCCGAGCACGCGGACGTCGGCCGCGGTGCGCACCTCGTCGAGGACCACGTCCGGCACCAGGACCGCGGGGGCTCCGGCCTGGGCGACGGCCTGCACCTGGTCGCGCAGGCCGGGTGTTGCCCGCAGCTTGCCGTCGAGGCCGAGTTCGGCGAGCAGCGCGATCCCGTCGAGGGAGGAGGCGGGGAGCTGGCTGGTCGCGGCGACGGCCGCGCAGGCGATGGCCAGGTCCAGGCTGCTGCTGCGCCGCTCGGCCGGTCCGCCAGTGGTGCGGTCGACCCGGATGGCCAGGTTGGACTGGGGCCAGGTCAGGCCGCTGTTGACGACTCCCGCGCGTACGCGGTCGCGGGTCTCGGCGTCGTGGTGTGCGGGCAGGCCGAACACGTTGAAGAGGGGCAGGCCGGGGGTGCTCGATGCGGCCACTCGGTAGGCGGTGGTCCCGGCGGCGGCCAGGGTCTCGGCGTTGCCGTACGGCTCGTTGGGCGGGGCGATGTCGCCAGCCGGGCCGTACGCTTCCATCTGGCTGGCTGGGCTGAGCGTGTAGTCGTCGAGGCCGGACTGTTCGCGCAGGTCCGCGACGAGCTGGTCGACGGCCGCGCGGGCGTCGGTGGCCCAGACGGTGGTGACCTCGCCGAGGGCGTCCATCGCTTCGACGCCGATCTCTTCGAGTGCGATCGCGCGCTTCGTGTCGTTGGTCGGGGCGGGGGCGACGTCCCACAGGGTGTAGCTGGTGCCCTGGTCCTGGCCGACGATGATGAACTCGCGGGTCGCGGTGGTCTCGGTGGTGGTGTTGGTGCTCACGCGTTCCTCCAGTGATCTGAATGGGGGGTACGGTGGGCCTCACGCGCCTATTCGGGTCGCAAGGCCCTGTCGGTGGGCTGCGTTTGGCGGCCGGTGGGATTCCCTCGCTCACGCGCCCCGCCGGCCGCCGCCAGCTAGCAGACCCTCGTGTAGGTGCTGGTCCGGCGCCCGCCGTTGCCCATCGCGTACGGGCTGGTGCGGCGGATGGTGACCTCGTCCGGGCCGTGCTGCTCGATCTCTTCCATGTCCAGGACGAGTTGGTGGCTGATGTGCGACCTGGTCTGGTAGCCGCTCAGGATCTCCTCGGTGATCGCAGGGGTCTGGCCCGGCCGGTCGACCTCGGTGAGCCGGTAGTACGTGGCGGTGTCGTCGATCTCCAGCCCGGCCATCGCGGCGGTGACGTCGGTGACGATGTCCGCGTACTTGGCCCTTCGGATGGTGGCGCGCATGGGGGTCTCCCTGTGGGGTGGTTGGTGGATGAGTGGATCTACAAACATTCTTCCCAAGTGAGCTTTGGGTAACCCGCTTGGGGGGATGTTTTTCAGGGAAACTCGCAGATCAGACGGCCAGCGCCAGCCGGTTCGGGTCGGCGTAGCGGTCGATGTCCTCGCCGGTGACGCACTCGACGAGCGCGCACAGCAGCACCTCTGCGACGGGCGGGGTGACGGCATTGCCGTACTGCTTCACGCGCTCCCTCTTCGACCCGAGCACGCGGTAGTCGTCCGCGAAGGCCATCGCCCGGCCGATCTCGTGCGGCTGGAGCATCCTGAACAGGACCTTCGAGATGTCGTACTCGCCGCTCTCCAGGAGCGCGTACCGGTCGCGGGTCGGCAGGGCGCCGATCGGGTCGCTCACGGGGCGGGCCTGCCCGGTGCCGTAGTAGGGGACGAGCAAGTGATCCCAGGTGACGAGCGACTGGTGGCCCGCGGTGGTCATCGTGCGCAGGTGCTCGGTGACCGGCGTGCAGTGCTCGCCCCCGTCTCCGCGTGAGCCGTTGTTCCGCATCACCATCGCACCCGGCCAGGTCACCAGCCCGTGGTGGTTGCCGCCGGCCGACACGGTGTGCAGGGGCTCGCTGATGTGGCGGGCCTTCTCCTTGTCGCCGCCGCCGCGCATCGGGATGGAGAACGGGACGTACGCGAGCGCGGTCTCCGCTCGCGCGGTCTGAGTGCGCAGCGGGTCGTCCAGGCGCATCGCCTTCTTGCCGTCGCGGCCCTCGCAGGGGACCAGCAGCGGCGGCGGGATCAGCAGTCCGTCGCCCTCGGTCGTGGTCCGCGTCGGCATCGGAACGTCGGTCGTGCTCGCGCCCGTGCGCCACGTCCCGCCGGTCGGGACGAGGAGCGGCGCGGCGCGGCCGGGGTCGGGCTGCCGGTCGCTGAACAGGGCGCCCTGCTCGCCGCTGCCATCGACGGGGCTGCCAGGCTGCGGCCAGAAGCGGCCGATCCCGGCGCGGATGCGGGCCATGGTCGCGGGGGCCAGGCCCTCGGGCGCGTCCTTGGACTTCGGGCGCGATCCGATCGGCGTGCCCTTGATGGACCAGTCGATCGCGGCGGCGGCCGGGAGGACGGCCGGGTCGACGAGCGCGCGACACGTCTTGCGCGGGCACCGGTAGTCGTACGCCGCGCGGTATCGGCCCATGTCGCGGCCGGGCTGGCGGAAGACCTGGAGAGCGGCCACGGTCTCGCCGCAGTCGGGGCACCAGGCGCTCGGGCGCAGCCACTTGTCCCAGTTGGGGTGCCGACCGAGGCTCTTGTGCCAATAGGCGACGTACAGCCGGTCGCGGCTCTGCGGCGCCCGGTGCACGGACCGGGGGTCGACGTGCATGCTGTTGAGGGCGATCACGCGCGTGTGGTAGCCGAGCTTGTGAAACTCGGCGAGCCAGCGGTCCCACTCGGCCCACTGGCGGACGTCGATGACGTTTTCGACCACGCCTGCCTTGACCAACTGCCCGCGCTCCTGGACGCCGCGCAGGTAGAGGGGCACCTCTTCCATCAGCGCCCGACTCTCTTCCTCCTCCTTCGTGGGGCCGTCGGGGTCGCCGTCACCGGCGGTGCGGAACTTGTCGGCCTCCTCATCCGCGTAGAGGTCGAGGAGGTCGCCCTGCACGGCCTTCGCGAAGGAGCGCTTCTGCCCCTTGGCGATGGACCAGTTGGTGCACTCCGGCGACCCCCAGTGGATGTCGGCGACCGGCCAGGCCCACACCGGGGCGCGGCGGATGTCGCCGGTGTAGTGCGCGACGCCGGGGAAGTTGAACATGTGGCTCTTGATGGCCTGCTTCCAGTGGTTCGCCGCGAAGGACACCCGCAGGTGGGGCACCTTCTCGGCGGCCTGGCTGGAGCCGCCTGCGCCACAGAACCAGTCCTGGATGGTCAGGTCGGTGCTGTCGTGTCGATAGGCCATCTGGAGTTCTCCTGGGAGGTCAGACTGTCGGTGGGCGGCCGGGCGAGCGGGGATTCCCCGTCCCCGCTCGCGCGGCCGGTGTGGTGCTTTGTGGTGCTACTTCCATTCTTTCCCATGCTGGCTTTGGGTATCCGTGTTTCCCAAGTTTGGTTGGTAAAAGAACGGGCAAGAATTGCAGGTCAGGCCGGTCAGTCGAGGGGCATGGCTGCCGTCTTGGCCAGGTCGATGCGGAACACGCGGCTGCCGTCGCGGTCCTCCTAGCGCTTGTTGAACGCCTCCCACACGTCCTCGGTGGTCCGGTCGAGATACGGCGTCCACTCGTTCATGTCGAAGACGCCGTTCCCGCCGTCGACCTCGCCGAGGTCGCCGACGAAGGTTCGGCGCTCGCCGGCCGTCGTCCAGTACGCGCCGGACGCGAACAGCGTCCCGTCGGGCGACTCGGTGACCTCGACCCACGCGGCGTCGGGCAGGAGGTAGGCGCGGCGCTGGGAGCCGTGATTGGTCATGTGACGTCCTCGATTCGCTCGGGTGGGGTGAAGTGGTCGGAGCCGGGGCGGGCGCGTGGCCCGCCCCGGCGGTGAGGCCGGCTGCTACTCGGCCGGGAAGGTGATGACGTGCGCGCCGTCCATGTGGGGCTGTGCGGCCTCCGCCCAGCCGCAGGCGGTCAAGTCGGCGCCGGTCGGCCGGTAGACGAACATCTCGGTGAGCCGG
This sequence comes from Streptomyces sulphureus DSM 40104, assembly GCF_000381025.1. Taxonomy (GTDB): domain Bacteria; phylum Actinomycetota; class Actinomycetes; order Streptomycetales; family Streptomycetaceae; genus Streptomyces; species Streptomyces sulphureus. Next base: position 68,257 of record NZ_KB905822.1, on the reverse strand, counting down.
TCGTGGACCTTCTTCGCGAGGGCATTGGGGACGGGGATGCTCGGGACCCCCTTGGGGTCGTCGACGAGGAACATCACGAACGGCTGTTCAGCGGTCGGGTCGACGAGGACACCGGCCACGTCGGGGCAGGCCGCGCGGCAGTCCGCGGCGAGGTACGGCACGGTCTCGGTGAGCAGCTTGCGCCGGGCCTCGGTCGCCTTGGTGCGGGCCTCGTCGAGCGGACCGTCGCCGGCCGCCTCTTGGCCGAGCGGGGCGAACACGACGCGGTGCAGCTCGGGCTCGCCGATGTCGCGAGCCGGCCGCCACCCGCTGACGTCCAGGTTGATCGGGTCGCGGCCGTGGTCGAGGGCCTTGCGCAGCACCTCGTCGGCCTCGCCCAGCGTCTCGGTGTCGAACGGGCCGTACCCGTCCTCGGCGTCGGCGTCGGTGCCCGTCGGCCAGTCGTCGCCGTCCCGACTCTCGACCCGCACGATGTGCCCGAGGCTGGTCAGGTCGATCAGGCACGACGTCGCGTCGGGCATCTGGGTGCGCATGATCTCGCCCATGCGCCGCGCGCTCTCGGTGAGGACCTGCTTCCGCGCCTCGTAGGCCGCCTTCTTGGTGTAGAACAGCGGGCCGTCCTCGACCTCGTACCAGGTCCACTCCCAGCCGCCGATCCAGTACCGGCCGTCGGCGTCGGGCTTGACGACGTTCGCGGCGGTGGTCGGCTCGTCGCTGAGGTACTGCCAGCGGATGTGCAGGACGACCGGCTCGGGGGCGCCGTCGAGCACCTTGATCTGGTCGACGCAGTCGTAGCCGTACTCCTCGGCGGCCTCTTCGGTGTGGGCGGCGAGCTGGCGTACGGCGTCGAGGGTGAAGCCGGGCGACACCCAGCCGTTCCAGCGGTTCGAGCGGTCGAGGCTGGCCGGGTAGATGTGCTCGTCATCCACGCACACCCATGTGTCGATCATGGTCATTGCGGTGCTCCTTGGGTCGTGAGTCTGTTGTCGGTGGACTCCGGAGCGGGCGGGGATTCCCGCCCGCCGCCCGCTCCGGGGTGGCGTCGGCTACTTCTCAGCGCGGAGGATCAGCGGGTTCAGGTGGTCGTCGAGCGCGTACCAGCACCAGGGGAAGCCGCCGATGGCGTACCGGCCGGTCTCGCGGTCGGGCACGACGATCTCCGTGGCCTGGTCGACGCCCTTGGAGCCGATATCCATCCAGGTGACGACCACGACCAGGACGCGGGGCTCGCCGTTCTCCTCGCCGCCGTCGACGACGTGCACGGTGTCGACGGAGCCGTGGCCGACCTCGGTGGCGTCCGCCTGGGTCTTCTCGGCGATGCGGCGGACGGTCTCCAGGTCGAACCAGGGCTTCACGTAGCCCTCGTCGTTGGTCTCGGCGGGGTCGACCACGGCCGGGTAGCGGTCGCGGTCGTTGTTGCTGACCAAGGTGTCGATCACGGTTGGTCCCTTCGGGTGTGCCCGTGCGGGCATGGATCGGGGCGGACGGGTGTCGTGCGCCCGTCCGCCCCGGGGCGGTGTTGGGTTGGCTCAGCGGAGGTCGAACAGCGTCGGCGGAGGGGTCGGTGCGGCGACGGACTGGGCGCCCAGCTCGGGCACGAGGTCGCCGGTCTGCTCGGTCCACCAGGTGGCGAGCATCGAGCGGTGGCACCAGGCGTCCGCCGGGGGCAGCTTGTTCAGCCGGTCGAAGCACAGCAGGACCAGCGGGGCGTCCAGGTCGTGGGCGCCCGCGATGGCGACCAGCTCGTCGCGGATGGCGTCGATGCCGCGCTCGTTGAGCAGTCGGCGGTAGCCCCACTCGTACGCGTCACGCGCGTTGATCTTGAGCAGGTCCCGCGTAGGGGTCACGAGACGCGCGTGGCCCGCCAGCTTGTAGGAGAGGTGGAACCGCGGGTGTCCGGCCGTGGAACGGACGGGAGTGCCCATGTGCGGGGCGAATTCCTGGTAGGTGCAGGTCGCCAGGCGGACCATCTCGTTCGTCTCGGTCGCTTCGGTCACTGGGACCGCCTTTCTGTTCTGGTGGAGGAATCCCAAGATCGGCTCTAGTGGGTACCCACTAGATCAACCAGTGGGACGTGGTGTGTTGTAGAGGGAAAACGGGTGATGCTACGCCGCCGCGAACAGGTCGAGCTGGCGCGGCTGCTTCACCCACCACTCGTGGGTGCGCAGCGAACTGCCCGGCCAGGAAGGCAGGTACACCAGGCACGTGCGGATGCTCGTGCCGCACTCGCGAAACGAGTCGTCGGGCAGCTCCTCGATCTCGCCTTCGGCGTCCTCGACCATCTGCCGGAACTCGACCGTCTTCCGGTCCGACCACCACATAAGGCCCTGGGTCATCACGGAGACGAGCACCGCGTCGTCGCTCATGAACCCGATCGCGTGCCGGATGTGGTCGATGCCGTTGGCGAAGGGCGGGTTCATGACGACCCGGTCGTACCCCTCGTCGAGGTCGAGCGGGTCGAGGCTCAGGAAGTCGGCGTGCTTCACGCTGCGGGCGTCGCCCTGTTCGCGGAGCAGCCCGGCCCGCCGCTCGTCATACTCGACGGCGTCGACCACGCCGCCGCGCTGCGCGGCCTGGCTGACGATCGCGCCGGAGCCGGCCGACGGCTCCAGGACCGTCGCCCTGGGGCCGATCCCGGCGAGGTCGAGGAGCCGGGTCACCAGCCGCGGCGGCGTCGGGAACCACCCCTGGTCGTACTTCGAGGGGTACTCACCGGCCGCGAGGCACTGCCGCATGAACTCCTCGATCCGGTATGGGAACTGGTGGGCGCGCACGTGCTTGCGGCCGTCCCAGCGGCCGCCCATCTCCTTGAGCACCTTGTTCATCCGCTCGTAGACCGCTCGGTCGATCTCGAACGGAACCTGCACGCGGTCGTTGTGGATTACAGTGCGCTCGTCCGTCAGGACTCGGAGCACGTCGTTCGGGAACTGCACGGATACCTCCTGGTGAAGGGGGACGGGGAGGGACGCGCCGCGCTCGCCAGCACTGGGCGCGTCCCTCACCGGGTCAGTTGGCGGTGGCCTCGGGGTTGATCTCGATGGCGCCCGCGCGGACAGCGGCGACGGCCTGGGCGTCGCGCAGGTTCTTGATGGCCTTGGTGGTCAGGTCCCGCAGGTGCTCGATGCGCTGCCGGTAGCCGCCCACTCCGCCGCCGGTTCCGGCGAGCAGCAGGGCGAGCTGGTCGGCGTCCATGGCGACGATCTCGGACAGGATCTCGCCGGCCGTGGAGAGCTTGTCGACCTTCTTCACGAGCTTCTGCCGGTCGGCCGCGATGGCTTCGCGCTCCTCGTCGGGGACGTCGTGCGCGCCCGGGAGGGCGTCCTGCTCGCCGCCCGGCTTCGGGGTGGTGGTCTCGTCCGCGAGGACGAAGAACGAGCCCTGGGAGGCGCGGCGCTCCTCCTCGGCGCGGCAGGCGTTGACGAACGCCTCGGCGTCGCGGGTGCTGGAGAAGCCGCCGCGCATGTACTTCGCCAGGAACCGCGTCTGGTTGTCGGTGGACAGCTTGGACACGTACCAGGCGAGGGCGGGCGGCAGGTGGCCCTTGCTCATGGCCTCCTGGGCGTTCGGGCAGAGCTTGAGGAGATCAAGACGCCACCCGACGTACGCGGTGGACTTGCCGACGCCTTCGGCGACCTCTTCGAGGGTGTACCCGTCGTCGACGAGGCCCTGGAATCCCTGGGCTTCCTCCATCGGGGTCATGTCCGCGCGGCCGACGTTCTCGGCGACGGCCTTCATGCGGATGGTGCGGTCGCCGTCCTGGATGCCGTGCTGCACGACGGCGTCCAACTCGGTGAGGCCCGCGATCTTCGCTGCGCGCCACCGGCGTTCGCCCATGATGAGCGTGTACCGGCGGGTGGCTGCGTTGTAGCGGACGCTGACCGGCTGCTGCTGGCCGATCCGCGCCATGGAGCCGGCCAGCTCGTTTAGCTTGGCCTCGTCGAAGTGCTTGCGGGGCTGGTTCGGGTCGGCGTCGACGCGGTCGACGGGCACCCGCTTGAGGACCGTCTTCACGGCCTCGGCGGTGGCCGCCGCGTTCTCGGCGATGGCCTCGCGCCGCTTGCTGACCTTGGTGGGCTCCGCCGTCTTCTTCGCGGGGGCCGCGCTCTTGCGGGTGGTGGTCTTCGTGGTGGCAGCCATTGCCTTACCTCTCGGGTGGGAGGGGGGTTTAACAAGATCAACTTTAGTGGGTACCCACTTGCCCGTACAGTGGGTACCCACTAGATCGGGGGTGAATTTTGACGAGTTTTCGCAGTTCACAGCGCTGCCCGGCTCGGGCGCCCCCTGCTCGCCCTGGTCTTCCTCTGCCGAGCCGTTCGGTGTCGCCGGGACTGCCGGGGTGGTCAGGACAGGCTCGATGGCGGCGGCCTCACCCCATCCCGCACTCCGGCACCTCTTCCACTCGCCACTCACCCCATAGCCGCGCTCGGCCAGCAACTCGGCCAACTGCTTCTGGAGATTCCGCGACCAGGTCGCCTGGTGGTACTTCTCGCCGTCGGGGGCGGTGAGCGTCACCGGCTCGTGATCCTTGTGCGGCTGGCTGTTGCCGTTCAGGAACGTCACCGTCGCCTCGGTGGCGCCCAGCCTGCACTCGAGCCTCACCCGCTTCGGGATCTTCGGGTCGGTGCGCCGCTTCTTCGGCTTCGACCTCGCCTTCTTCGCTTCCGCCTGGGCTGCGCGGACGACGTCGGCCGGGGTCGCCTCGCTGGCTTCGCGGGCCGACTTCGTGCCGGGCACCTTCCCGTCGGCGAGGAAGGCCCGCATCGCCTCACCCGGGCAACGGGCCTGCACCTGGGTGTAGTCGGCGCTGTGCGTGCTGACCCGCCCGTTGAAGGTGGCGTCCTCGGCCGTCATCACCGCCATGGGCGCCAGCCGCAAGTTCCACGCGATGCTGAGCGTCTTCGGGTTGACCCGGGCCACCTCGTACCAGGAGCGTCGGGCAAGCACGAAGTCGCCGGGGGCGAAGTCGTCCGGCCCCCACACCTTCACGCCGTCGGCCTTGGCCTTCTCGATCAGCTCCTCCCAGTACGTGATCTCCTCCCGGAGATCCTGGATGGCCCGCGCGTGCCGGCCCTCGGTCGCGTCGCCGTTGTGACGCTCGTGTGCCCGCAGGTCGGCCCTAAGCCTCTCCAGGCGCCGGAGGGTGCGCATGGGGTCGTTGCGGTGCTTCTCGTAGTTCTCGGCCGCCTCGGCCCGGTTCGCCAAGTACCCCGCGCGGTCGCGTTCCTCGAACGACTTCCGCATGTTCGTGTGGATACGCTCTTGGTCCCGGCGGGCGCGGCGCTCGCTGTGGTGCCCGACGAGGATCGGCTGGCCGAACTCGAACCGCTTCGAGATGTGGTCCGCCTTGGCACGTCGGGCGTCGGCCGAGGCGGCTGCCCGGCCCGCGCGGTCGCTGAACCGTTCGGCGCGGTCCTCGGCGCGCTCGACGCGGTCGGCCTCGGCCTCCGCGAAGGTTCGGCGCACCTCCTCCTTGATCTCGACGGTCACCTCGTGGCCGGCCGCCTCCAGTGCTTGCTTCGCGCGGTTGATCCTCCAGGTGTCCGCTTCCTTGTCGCGGGAGCGTGGGATGCCGAGCGCCCCGATGGAGCGGAACGGGCGGAACCCGTGGCTACGGACGATCTCCCAGACACCGTCTCCCTTCACGGAGTCGGTGATGAGCGTTCCGTCCGCCCGGGTGTGGGTGATGCTGATGGCCGCCATGTGGCGGGTCTCCTTCTGGGGGTGGGTGGGCGGGGCCGGTTGGCCCCGCCTCGGGGGTGGTCAGAGTGCGCGGCGGGCCGCCATGACCGCGTCGACGATGGCGGCCGTCTCGCACCACGTGGCGTCGATGCTCAGGACTTCGGTGGCTCCTTGGGGCTGTGTGGTGTGGTTTGTTGATCTACATACATCATTCCACAAGTTGCCTTGGGAAAACACATTTGGGGGCTGTGTATTCACGGAATTTCGGTGAGTTGACCTGCGAAAACGCCGATCGCGCGACCTTGATCCACTCGCGCAGTGGGTACCCACTAGGCTGCGGCTATGGATCACAGCCTCCCCGAGCCGTTCGCCGCTCTCGCCGACCTCGCCAACGGCGAACCGACCATGCAGCAGGCCCGCGCTCTCGGCCAGGCGCTCAAGGCCGTGCCCGACCTCCAACGCTGGCTGCGCCAAGAGCGTCAGCGCACCACCCGCACCCTTCTGGACCGGCACAGCGCGAAGGAACTCGCCCCTCACCTGGAGGTCTCCGAGCAGCGCGTCTACGACATCGCCAGCGGCCACAACCGCAGCAAGGCGCCCCGCCGCGCCGCACCGGCCGAGTAGCCGCCGCGCACAGCGAGGCGCCCCGCACGGGAGCGTGCGGGGCGCCTTGTCGTGCTGGCAGCGGTCAGCTCGCTGTGAGCCTCCACAGGTCGGCGAGGATCGGGCCGACGTCCTCGTACGCGAACTCCATGTGGACGATCTCGGCTCCCAACTCGCCGTACCGGTGCGAGGCCGGGGCGGTCACCAGAAGGCGGCCGTCGCGCAGCTCCGCGCCCGCCCCGCCCGCGTGACTCCCGCCGGACCGCCACGCCTGGTAGCGGCTGTGCCCGGCGATCTGCTCCAGAGCGGCGGCCAGCGCCGGCGGCTCCCCGGGCGCGGCCACCGTCGTATCGTCGACCGGCTGCCAGACGACGGCCCGCTCGTCGTCGGTCGTCTCGCCCTGGTGGAAGTGCTCACGCAGATAGCCCGCCATGAACTTCTTCGCGGACACGTACGCCGACTCGCGGCGCACCTCCACCTCGTACCAGGGGCTCATCTGCTCTGTCGGTTCGAGGACTACGCCCATCTCGGGTCTCGCTTTCGTGTGTCGGGGGAGCCCGGGGCCGGTCGGCCCCGGGCGGGTGTTGCGGGTCAGACCTCGTCGACGAAGACGCCAGCGCGGCCCTCGTCGACCTCCTCGACCGAGCCCCAGGCGTAGCGGACGCGGACGCGGCCGGGCATGGACTCCCCGGTCTCCTCGTCCTCCCACGGGGGGCAGTCGACGCCCACGAACGTCACGTGGTGGTCGTAGTCGACCAGCAGCTCGTCGCCCTCGCAGACCTCTTCGCCGCTGGTCTTGGTGACCCTGTGCTTCTGCGTGCTCATCGTCGTGTTCCTCTCTCAGTCGCGTCCGTCGTTCGCGGCCAGTTCCAGCACCAGCGGCCAGGCGTCGTATGCCGCGTCGCCGAGTGCCGTGTCGTAGGCGGTCTGTTGGCCGGGGAGCACGTCGCCGTCGCGGACCATGCTCGCGGTCGCCGAGTGGAACGCGTCGGCCGCCTCGGTGGCCTGGTCGGCGAGGTCGTTGAGCGCTTCCCGCCGCGTGAACTCCGAGCGCAGGTCGGTCCAGAAGTAGCCGCACCCCGGCTCGGGCTCGCCTTCGAAGGACTCGCCGGCGACCACGTGCGCGTCGACGGTCTCCTGGTCGACCATGACCCAGGCGAGTACCTTCGCCCACGCCTTCTTGGTGCTGCACTCGCTCACCACGTAGGTGTACGGCTTCTCGCCGTCGTGCCGCTCGGTTCCCGCGACGGTGATGGTGAACGTCCGCTCGCGCTGGCTGTAGTCGTCGGGGACGTCGTACAGCGGGCCGTGCTCGGCGACCGCCTCGATGGGCTGCGCGGCGGGCGGCTTCGGCTTCTCGATGGCTGGGCCGTGCTTGGCCGTCAGCTCGTCCATCTCGGCCTGGCCGCTCATCTCGTTCAAGCGCTGGAGCTGCTTGCCGATGCCGAGCCCGGCCAGCGGCGCCTTCGCGTGCGGCCACACCTTGTGGGCGGCCTGCACGTAGGCGGCGCCCGCGAGGACGGTCACTTCGCGGGCGTGCTCGATGCCGAGCTTCCGGGCCTGCGCGGTGAGCAGCCGGTCCGACACCGCGTCGCGTTCGCCGAACCGGGTGTCGTAGGGCTCCAGTACTTCGTCCAGGGTCACGAGGCCGTGGCGGGCGCTGAGGACGAGGACCAGGCCGTCGTCCCCGGCGAGGACAGCCGCGGCCCTCCAGCAGCTCAGGAAGTACGAGCCGACGTATAGCTCGCGGGCCGGTGCGGCGTGGTCGAGCTTCTTCCCCGAGCAGGGGATCACGTAGACGTGGCCGCGGCGGGCGGTGGGCGGGGCGGTGACCATCTGGGGTCCTTCCTTGGGATGTCGGGTGTGTTCGGACGCTGTCCGGGCAGGTGGCGCGGGGTGTCCGGCCGACTGTCCGCACAGCGCCCGGACACGTCCCAGGGGTGTCCGGGGCGTGTCCGGGTGGCGGGTCAGGCCGTGGCGAGGGCGCCGACGAGGGACCGGGCGAAGTCGCTGCACACGTCGTGGCGGTGGCCGGCGATATGGCGCCTGGCCTCGGTGCGGTCACCGCAGTGGCGGGCGAACCCGCACTCGCAGATCGCGACGCTCGCCGCCGAGTAGCGCCTGGCGCCCTCTCCTGGCGGGTAGTAGTGGCCCTCAGGATCGGTGGTGCGGGTGCGGTGGCTGCGGGCGAACAGCCCGATCCGCGCGGTGAGGCTCTGCCGCACCTGGTGGTCGTCGTCGACGACGACCAGGCCGCGCGCCCGGAGGCGGGCGGTCGCCGCCGGGGGGATGCGCCAGGCCCCGCCGGTCACGACCCGCTGGACCGAGCTGTACCGGGCGTCGCGTGCGGAGTCGATGAGCAGCAGGTCGTAGCACGTTGCGTCGGTCAGGGCCTTCGCGACGGGCAGGTGCGGCCGGAGCCGGATCGAGCGCGGGTAGCTGGTGACGCTCTCGCCGACCTGCCGGTGCGCGGTCCAGGAGATGAGCATCCCGCCGTCGGTGGTCAGGTCGATGTCGAACCTGCGGCGCACGGCCCGGCGGAGGAGCCACAGGGCGTGCCCCTCGTTCGCGTTGCCCTCGGTGGTGCCGCCGGGGTGGGTGACGGTCTCGTAGAACACGCGGGTCCTCTCGTTGGTCGGGGTGGTCAGGCGGCTGCGGGGGCGGCCTGGTTGATGAGCTGCCAGACCTCGCCGGGGGCGGTGTGGTCGGGGACGTCGAGTGAGGCGATGACGCTCGTGCCGTCGAGGACCGTCAGGTGGCCGCGCAGGTGCTCGGCGGAGCGGCGGCCGTCTGCGGTGCGGTAGACGACGGGCCGGGTGCGGTCGACGCGCAGCTCGTCGCGGGCGTCGTCGGTGAGCTGGTCCCATTCGCGGTGCAGGTCAGCGAGGGCGCTGTACGCGGCGAGGGCCACGTCTTCGTCGTGGCTGTCGAGGTGACCCATCTCGATCACGTACAGGTGGCGGGCTCGGAGGTCGCGTGCCCGGTAGCGGAACGTCGGGTGGATCAGGTCCAGCTCGGGCAGGGTGGGCGCGTGGCCGGTGACCGGCGCGGTGACGTACTGGAGAAGGGCGGGCGCCAGACCGGTGGCACGGTTAATGAGCGCGCGGTGCGCGGCCCAGATGGAGGTGTCGGCGTCGTCGGGGAGGCCGTCGGTGTCGGCGTGGTCGAGGAGGGCGCCCGAGGTGTCGTGCAGGTGCCGGGCGGCGGTGAGGAGCGCGCGGCGCCGGGGGTGTCCGGTGGCGCGGCCTCGGATCAGCTTGCCGAGGAGGCGGGCGCGGGTGGCTGCTTTCGCGTGGGCGTTCATGCTGCTGTCCTCCAGGGGGATGTCGGGTCAGGCGGCTGCGGCGTAGGCGGCTGCGGCGTGGTAGCAGCGGGCGCCGCGCAGGCCGGCCGGGCAGTTGCACTGGCCGGTCGCGGCGGTGCGGTAGATCTCGCTGCCGTCGTCGCTGACGACGAGGAACACGCGGTTCTTGCTGGTCTTGCGGAGCGGGACGATCGCGCCCAGTTCCAGCAGCTCGACCGCCTTGTTGACCTGCCAGCCGTGGAAGCCGGCCGGGTTGGTGCGGGCGGTGCGGCGGACCTTGCGCCTGCACTTCGGGCCGTAGCCGTCGGGGCTGGGCTGGCGGAGGGGGCGGCGGCACTTGAGGCACCGGGCGGGGTGGGTGGTGGTGTCCGTAGCGCTCATGCCGTGCCCTTTCGCCTGTCTTGCTGTGCTTTGTGAGGTGGTGTGACATTCACCATCATACCCAAGGACCCTTGGGAAAACCTTTTTGGGAAACCTTGGTTGGCAAAAGGTCGGCAAAGGAAGCCGTGTCCGGGCACGGCTGGACACCGTCCGGGAACGCAGAACGCCCCGCCCTCCCCCCTGGGAAGACGGGGCGTCCGGACGTGCCCGGCTACCTGTCCGCGCGGCCTACTCGGCGGCGTCGGCCGACGGCCTCACGCACACGTCGTGCCGCTCGCAGTTGCACTTCCGGCACGCTGCGCACATCTGGCCGGCCTCCAGACCGCACCCGCCGCAGCCACCCGTGGCATCCAGCTCGGCGTCATCGAGCGCGACCGACAGATCCACCAGCGCAGCCCGGTCGAAGCGTCGCCGGGGCCCGCACGTCCCGTCGCACCGCACAGTCTCGCCGAGCCCGACGTACAGCGACTCGTGGCCGTCGCACGAGAACTCCGTCCAGTCCTCGACCTCCGCGACGGCGACCGTGCAGTCGCCCGCGCCGACCGACCCGACGCCGCCGAGGTCGGCGGCGGAGCGGGCACCGCCGATCTCCGCGATCAGCTCACTGTCGTTCTTCACCGGCTCGCCCTGGACGCGGAACACCCCGTAGACGAGCGTCCGCAGCTCGGCACCGTCCTTGCAGTGGTAGCCGCGGTCCTCGATGCCCTGAGCCTTGATCGTGACGTCGTACATGCTGCTGCTCCTCAAATCTCGTGTCGGATCGGTGCTGTTCAGAAGGGGTAGGCGGGCGCGATGCGCTCGACGGTCACCAGGTCCCACGCGGCGTATCCGGCGCCCATGCCGACGTTCCACGGCGCGCGGTAGGTCGCGCGGCGGTCGGACTCGTCGACGCCGTGGACCCGCGCCCACCACTGCGGTTCCGTAGCGGTCGAGACTCCGACGTCCAAGACGTCGAGCCGCACCCCGAAGGCGCGGAGGACGTCGCCGGGGACCACGGCCAGACGCGGCACCTCGACGACTAGGCGGCGCGTGGACTCGGCTGCCATCGCGGCCAGTTCTTCGGGGGCCGCCTGCGCGAGGTATCGCAGAGCCTCGCCCAGTTCGCGGACGGCCGCCGCGGCGGCGTCCTCGCCGGCCACCTGGGCGTCGCGCAGGACGAGGGCGGCGCTTCGGGCGGTCGCGCTGGCCTCGTCGACGCGCGAGGTGTCGACGCGCTCGCAGCGGTCGGCTCGGTGGGCGGCGCCGTCTCCAACGAGGAGCCAGAGCTTCCCGCCGTTGCGCATGGTGCCGGTCACAGTCTTCGCGGAGCCGTCGGGGAGAGTGACGCGGTCTCCGGTCGCGGCCTCCGCCGGCGTGTGCATCAGTTCCAGCGCCAGGCCGAGCTGGCGAGCGGCCTCGGCGGCGGTGGCCACGCTGGCGGCGTACTTGGCGTCGTCGATCTCGGCGGCCGGTGCGGTCAGCGTGTGCAGCTCGCCGTGCTGCTCGGTGAGCGCGGCGGGCCAGGCGCGGCGGAGGATGCCCACGACGCCCTCCGACTCGATCACGAGCACGTCGCCGTCGCGGATCTCGCCGTTCCACTGGGTCTCGCCGTAGGCGTCTCCGGTGCTGTCGAACCGGTGCACCTGCGGGTCCGTGACCGGGGCCTTGTCCTTGGCCGCTTGTGCCTCGCGGGATGCGGCGATGTCCTGGGCGGCCGTCTCGCACGCCTTGCAGAGTACGGAGACTCGGGCGGCCTGCTCGGAGGTCAGCCAGCGGTCGATGCCCAGGCCGCACAGGGTGGTGTTGGCCAGGAGCGCGTAGTGCGGCCGGAACTCCTCCGGGGCGTGAACGAGTTGGGCTTCGGCTCGTTGCGCGAGGTCGGCGATCTCGGCGTGCCGCTCGCCGGGCTCGGCTGCGGTGCCGACCGCGAAGGCTGCGGCGGCCGGCGGGGAGGCCGCGGCCAGCTTCTCGGCGTAGGACTGTGCGGTGGTCTCGGTCATGGCGCCCGCTCTCGGCTTGTGATGGTGGGTGGTTCAATCACCATCATACCCAAGCGAACTTGGGAAAACCCATTTGGGCGCGGATATTTTCGGGAAAATCGCACGTCACGGCACGACCAGCGCGTTTGCCAAAGAAGCCTTGTGGAATACTCGCGGCATGACCGCGCACCCGAAAGACCCCAAGCCGGCCTACGAGCCGAGCGACGACCTCAAGCAGGCCGAGCAGGAGATGAACGACGCCTGGGACGCGTACGAGCGGAAGCGGCACGCCTACAGGAAGGTGATCGCCGAGGAGCTGCGGGCGTCCGGCCTCTCGCAGGGCAAGATGGCCGCGCACCTGCCCTACACCGAGGAGACCGTGCGCGACATCGCCCGCGAGTACGGCGTCGCCCCGAAGCGGAAGCCGACCGTGAAGTCCATCAAGGACTGAGCCTCGAACGCCCCGCCGGGGCTACGCATCATCCCTCGCCTGCCGCGCACACCGACAGCGAGGGAGAACGCAGAGGGGCCGCGCGCCGATTCGGTGCGCGGCCCCTCTGCGTTCCGGGCGGCAGGTAAGCCCTCGTCCCCGCAAGCACCCCGGGCCCTGAAAGCATTTCCCCTACGGGTAACTCAACCACCCGTACAACTGGGCGTCGCATTTGCCACGAGAAGCTGAAAGGGTCGCGCACCGATTCGGTGCGCGACCCTTTTCGTCGACCGAGCGGGAGACGGGGTCTCCCGGCCTACAAGGCGCGAACCAAAATTCCGATCACGATGGCCGCGACCAGTAGCGTGCCGAATACCTGCTGCTCGCGCGGCAGGTCGAAGAAGCTGAATCGACCGGGCTCGACGACCTGCTCACCGTCAGGGACGTGGCCGCCGTGCTTGAGGACGCGGTGGCTCTGCCGCTCCTGCGCGAGCGCGCTGCGAGTAAGCACCGGTGGTGAAGTGGTGCGGCACTGCACGCAGCGGTAGCGGTACATCGCAACCCCCTCCATTTCAGATCACCCCCTATGATGCTCGATTTTCCACGCGGACGGACCCCGCTCGGGGTGCCGCACCGTCCGGTAGCCCTTCGCGATCTCCTCGGCCGTCCACTCGTTGCTGTCTGCACGCATCCCCTCTTCTGGGGCGTTGGCAGCGTTGTTGGCGTTGGCGTTGGCAGTCTGACCTGCGACAACACCGGGCCCCTGGGGGGAGCCCTGGGGAGAGGGCAGCGGCGGCACGTCGTCGCGGTGCACGCCCGGCCCGTTCCCGGCCTCTGCCCGCACCCCCGTACGGATGGTGATGGAGCACTCACCGAGCACCCTCCGGACGGCCCGTGTGTCGGGCAGGGAGAGGTGCTGTCGGAGGGTGGTGAGGAGCACCCCCCGACCTTCTCCGACGAGCTGGTGGAGAGCGCGGATCACGTCGTCCCGGGAGGGGTCGGCGGGTGCTTGATCGGCCGGCTCGGGGGACTCCTCGGCGGGGGCTACGGCGGGCTTGGCCGGGGAGCCGGCCGGGGTCTTGGTGAGGTCGACCGCGGGGGCCTTCTCGCGCTCTTTCCCGAGGCGCTGGAGGCGAGCGAGGGGTCCACTGCGGGGAGCGTCCTTCGGCTTCTCCTTCTCGACCTTCTTCTCCTGAGCGTTGGCCTCTTCGGGGGTGTCGTTCTTCTTGGTTTTCTCCCCCGACTTCCCGGCATTCTGGCCCTTCTCCCCCGTCGACTTCCGGTCCTTCTCTCCCCCCTTCTTGCTCTTCTTCTTGCTGCCGGGCTCCGGGATTCGGCCGGTTCCGGCGGCGACGAGGAGCAGCAGGAACGCGACGGCCATGGCGTACGGGGCCGCGGGGTGCTGGGCGGGCGCGGTGGCCAGGACGTAGCCGAGGCCGGCCGTGATGCCGAGGCGTGCGGGGAAGCTGCCGCCCTTGCCGATGGCTCCCGTCATCCAGGCGTAGAGGAGGACGAGGAGCAGCCGCACGCCGCGCAGCAGGCACAGCACGCCAATGATGGCGCCGTGCCCCACCCTGGCGAGGCAGCGCAGCAGCGGGGGGCCGCCTCGGCGACCGGCGGCAACGGCGAGCGGCCCCAACTCCTTGAGCGGACGCACGTCGTAGTACGGGCTGAGGTCAGGCAGGGACAGCGCGCGGCGCCGATGCTCGGGCTCGTCGACGTCGTCCTGGTCGTTGCCGGCGTCGTCGTCCAGCTCGGGCTCGGGCTCGGGCTCGGTGGGCAACGGCGGCACCGGCACGGCCACAGGCGCGGGCATGGCCCGCTCCCCCGCCGTCTCGTCGTCGGGCTCGGGCTCGGGGTCGGGGACCGGGTACAGGTGGGCGGCGTGGCTCATCACGCCGCCAACTGCTGGGAGACCAGAGCGATCTTGTTGGCGAGAACGCCAAGGCCACCGTCCGCGCTCGCGGCGATGTAGAAGAACGGGATGCCCATCATGACCACGCCGCGCAGGCTGAGCTTCTTCCACGCGATGATCGCCAGCATGCACAGGCCGATCGCGGAGAGCGTCAGTCCGGGGAACACGCCGTCGGCCAGGGCTAGCAGGTCGTTGACGACTCCCTTCACCAGAGAGAAGGGCCAGCCGGTCGCCGCGTAGGACGCGCCGGCGAGGACGGAGAGGATCAGCGCCGATCCCCAGCTCAGAGATTTGATCTTTCCGCCGCCGCTGGTGCCGACGATGAGGACGACGGTGAGAACGGAGGCGAGTCCGAAGGGACCGAGCGTGCCGAGCAGGCTGTTCATGCGGGGTCCTTGTGGGAGGTGGCGGGGCGGGCTACAGCACTAGGTCGGTCGAGCCGTACAGGAGGCTGCCGACGACCATGGAGATCAGGGGGATGCGCCCGGCGAGGGCGAACGGCGGAAACCAGCTCCGGGTGCGCGCGTCGAGCGCCCAGATCGCGACGGCGACGCCGTACCAGAGGCAGACGTGCCAGTCGGTCCACGAGCCGTAGGTGTGCACCAGGTAGGCGGTCTCGGCCGTGAAGAACTGCGGGACGCCGAAGTAGAAGCCGATGCCCAGCGCGGTCCCGTTGTAGAGCAGCCAGCGCGTCGGGGCGTCCATGCCGACCCACCACTGGATGAGGGACTGCTTCGGGGCCGGCCTGCTGTCGAGGTAGGCGGGGCGCCGGTAGATCCGGGAGCCGGGGCCCTTGCGGCGCCAGTGCTTGCGGAACTTCGACGGCACGTGGTCGCCGTCTTCGGTTTCCTCGTCCTCGCCGTCTTCGGAGTCGGGGACTTCGAGCTGCGTCTCGCACTCGGCGCACCAGTAGGCGACGAGTTCGCCCGTCAGCTGGGCGTGGACCGCGTGTGGGTTGGGGTGCTCGCAGTCCTCCTTGGATGCGGCCTCTCCCTCGCCGTCTTCCTTGGCCGCGGGGAACGCGCGGGGCGTCGCGGGGTCCGGCTCGTCCAGGCTGAGCGGCTTCTTCTCCGCCCACCAGTCCGGGAGCCGCGAGGCGCCCGGACGGCGGTCCGGGACGGTGTCCGCGCTGGCCGGGGCATCCGTGTCCGCCATGTCCGGGGCCGTGTCCGTCTGTCCGTCATCGTCCTTGGGCTTGTGGTCGGGGTCGATGCGGTCGGCGAGGTCGCCGAGGCGGCCGAGGAGGGAGCGGGGCCGCAGGTCCATCGGTCAGTTCCTTCCGTACGGCTTGAGTGCGCGGGCGGCGCGGCGGCCGAGGTCGCGGCCGTGGCCGCGGTGGCGTCGGGCGATGCCGCGCAGCACGGGCACGGCGCTGTCGGCTGGCACGATGCGGATGCCGTCGAAGATCAGGGCGCCGCCGTCGACGGGGGCGCCGTGCATGACGACGGTGGAGATCACGGGGGCATCGAGGACGCGGGCGACGGTCGCGGTCTCGTGGCGGAGGCCGCGCAGCCGGTCGGTGACGTCGACGTCGCCGTGGAGAAGCCGGCCGCCGACTGCCCGGACGCGGTAGCGGGCGTTCCACCTCTTGGAGTCGACGACGATGGCCACGCCCCGGGGTGAGACCACGAGGTGATCGACGTTCGCGCGGCCGGTGGGCAGCGCGAGGTCGTGGAGGACGGTCCAGCCGAGCGGGCGCAGGACGGCCAGTAGGCGGCCGGTGCGTCGCTCCCCCTCGGCGCCGGCGGCGAACTGGGCGGCCTGACGGCCGCGCACGGTCGATACGCCGGCCAGCTCGGCGAGCCGTACGAGCGGCGTGCGGAGCTGGCGGGCGCGGGCCGCCGCCGACCGTCCGGCGCGGCCGGGGCGCAGGCCCCGGCCCCAGACGAGCCAGACGAGTACGGCGGCCAGCAGGATCGTTCCGATGCTCATGACGCGGTCTTCTTCCGCCGTTGGATTTCGCGGTGGACGGTGCGGCGGACGGTGTCGGCCGCCGCCTTGGGGTGGATCTTCTGTACGCGGGCGAGGAATGCGGGGTCGTCCTTGTCCATGGCCGGGTCCTGGTCGAGGGCGTCGCGGGCCATGGCGGCGATCGAGGGGACGGCGATGTCGCGCACGGCGACGTCGTCGTCGACGTTGTTGTTCTGGCCGCTTCCGGACGTGTCCGCGCCTTTGTCCACGTCCAGTCCGGACGTGGGCGGGGCGGGGGGCGCGGGCGGGGCACTGGCCTGTGCGGACACGGTCACGGACGGCTGTCCGGACGGGGCGGTCTGGACGGGTCGAGCAGGCTCCGGGGCGGGCTCGGCCGGGGCCGGTCCGGACGCCGGGGCGGACGCGTCCGGACGCTGCCCGGACATCGGGGCGGCCAAGGCGTCGGTGGTGGGCGCGGCGGTCATGAGGGCCTGCGCTGCCTGGTGCTCCCGGCCTCCGACCGCGCGCCGGTACGCCTCGCCGCGGTAGAGGCGGCGCAGCCGCTCGCCGACGAGAGCGCGGCCGGCTGCCTCCTGCTCCTGGGTGACGACCCAGTTCGTGACGCCCTTCGACAGGTGGACCTGCGTACGGCGCACGAGCAGCGCCCAGAAGCCCTTGGACAGCAGGTCGATGCAGGCGCCGACGGCGCCGACCCACGGGAGGTCGTTGCTGTAGCCGTAGACGAACACGGCACCCATCCCGATGACGAGGGCGACCCATCCGGCGATACGGGCGGGCTGGGCGCGGTCCGGGTCGATCCGGCCGTCCAGCCACTCAAGGCCGAGGCAGCCCAGCCAGCTCGCGGTGAAGACGAGGCCGATCAGATAGGCGACGAAGGGGTGCAGCAGCTCCGAGAGGAGTCCGCCGACACTGGCCGATGTCCCGATGAACGCGGCGATCGTGAGGAAGGCGGCGAGGCCGATGATGCCGCGCAGGATGACGGTGTCCCAGTCCTTCGGCGGGACGGGCTCCTGGACGTAGTAGTCCTCGGTGTGCGTGGACTCGCAGCCGTCGATGACGGTCACGACCTGCCGCTGCTTCTTGACGCGGCGGTACTTCACACCGGGCTCTCGGTACTGCGGGGCGTCAGGAGTCTCGTCGGGCATCGTGGTGCCTTCCTCTGGGGGCGTTCGGGCGAGGGATGCCGGACGTGCTGCTCCCGGGATCGGGAGAGGGGGCACATCCGGCGGAAGGGCCGAGGCGGGCGGCGCGGGGTCTACCGCCCCGGCCCTTCGGTCCCGTGCCGGCCGCTCCGAGGCGCTACTGCGCGTCCTCGGATGTGGGCGGCTGGGGGGTCTTCTCCGGCGGGTACCAGCCGCCGCGCTCGGGGTCGTAGTCCGTGCGGTACGGGCTGTCGTCCGGCGTTTCGGGTTCGCGGATCGGCATGCTGCGGCGCAGGGGGCTCATGCGGACCACCGCCCCGCCGGCGCCAGTACGGCGACGATGCGAGTGATGCCGGGGTCGAGCCAGCCGTGGCAGCGGCGGCACACGAACTTGCTGCCCTCGCGCTTCATCTTCCGGCCGCAGCACTTCGGGGCGTCGGACATCAGGAACGCCCCCCTTCCGGCTGCGGCTCGCGGCGCGGCCCGGGGATGCGCGGGATGACCCGCTCGTTGTCGTCGCTGGCCTGAGCGATCTCCGGCGGGAGGCCGACGGTCTTCCGCAGTCGCAGGGCGTACTCGCCTCGGGTGATGGCCTGCTCGACGGCGGGGGCGACGGACAGCGTGGCGCGGGAGATGTGCGCGGCCTGGCTGCCGATGCTCCGGCCGCAGACCTTGTACGATTCCGCGCCGATGCTGACCAGCAGCGCGTTCTGGTCGAGGGGTTCGGTCGGCCGCGTGGTGGTGAAGTGCTCCGCGACGTTCACGAGGACCCTTGCGACGGTCTCGACGAAGTCGGGGCTGTCGGCCGAGGCACGCTCGGCCGGTTTCAGATCAGTAGAGTGGCCCATACGTCAGCTCCTGTTAGTGGCAGGTGTCTGGCGCCCGGATTCCGTGTGCGACCACGGGCCGGGGTATGAGGCGGTGTCCGGTGTGCGACCACCGGGCACCGCCGCTTTGTTCAGCGCCCCGGCTCTCACGTGCGACCGCGAAGCCGGGGTTTTGTGCTGTTATGGATCAGTCTACCTGTTTTCGCAACTCGCGCAAACAGGTTCGTGAGAGGATGGCGGTATGTCCGACTCCCCCGACGTGGAGCCGCGCGTGGACGAGCAGCCTGTGCTCGTGTCGATTCCCGAGATGCCCGACCATCTGGAGGCGGCCGGGCTACCGCGATTGACCCCCGCCCGCATCCGCCAGCTCGCGCGTACACCCGCCTTCCCCCCGGTCGTCTACGAGCGGGGGCGACTGCGGCTGTGGATGTGGAGCGCGGTGGAGCGGTACTTCCGGAGCCGGGAGCTGAACCCCGGACAACGGACCGACTTGGAGCGGGGGGCCAGCAAGTCACCAGATGGGACCGGCGCCGGGGGCTGATCTGCGCGTTCATCAGGTGTTTACCACCGCACGGTCGGGCGGCGCGGACACCGGCCCGGCCCGGGGCGAAGGCGTCGCCCCGGGGCGGTGGGGCAGGCGGAAGCGGGCACGTCGAAGCCCCCGTACCGGTGCTCTGGTACGGGGGCTTCGGGTATCGGGCCGGCGTCTACTTTCCGCTCCCGTTGCGGCTGCGGTCGTTTACCTCGCCGACCTTCTTGGAGAGTTCTTCCCTCTCCTTCGGGTCCTTCGTGTCGTGCGAGAGAACGGCGTTGTCGAGATCCATGTTTCCCCCCTCCTTGGGTGCGACGTGGGGATGAATCTGCTCGGCGCAGGCGTGCGACCGCCTGCGCCGAGCGCGCCCCGAGACGACGTCGCCGGCGGTTAGTGGCCACTCGGCGCCGCCTCGCGTCTCGGCGCGAATGCGACTGTCGGAGCAAGCCCCGACTGACTTAAGATGTCTTAAGACACCGGGGGGTGTCAACCCGACCACTCTCCGTCACAGGAAGGAGCCTGCGATGGCAGCTCATGGAGCCCTGTCGCCGTATCGCCGGATCGCGCAGCAGATCATCGACCGGATCGAGAGCGGTGACCTGCAACCGGGCGACAAGGTGCCCTCGGTCCGCGACATCGTGCGGGAGACCGGGGTCAGCTCGGGCACGGCCTCGAAGGTCCCGGGCGTCCTTCGGGAACTCGGCTACGCCGACGCGGCCCCCGGCGTCGGAACGGTCGTTCGCCCCCGGAAGTCGGTGACTGCGGGCGCTGACCGGCTCGCCCTGGTGCGCGCCGCGCGGCCGTCGGTCGGTGAGGACGAACGCGTCGAGATTCTGGACCTCCGGCGAGAGGAGGCGTCACAGGAAGTTGCCGATGCCCTCGGCGTCGAGCTGGGCGTCGAGGTGGCGCGGCGGCGCCGGATGTATTGCGACGCCGCCGGCGTCGTCACGGTGTCGGCGACGTGGGTCACCGGCGCGGTGGCCGACGCCGCCCCGGAGTTCCTGGAGTCGGCGCCCCTGCCGAAGCTGACGTTCGGGCTGATCGAGGAGCGCACCGGGCGGGCGGTCGCCGGGCGCCGGGACACGTACGAGCTGCGGCGGGTGCCGACCGATGTCGCCGCGCACCTGGGCGTCGACGAGGGCGCCGTCGCCCTGGCGGTGGTGAATCACTACTGGGACGCCGACGGTGAGCCGACCGAGTACGCGGTCGACTTCCTCGGCCCGGGGCGGTCGCTGGTGATCGAGCACGACGTCACGTGACCCCGGAACCGGCGTACAGTCTTCGCCGGTGCACGGTCGCGGCCCCCTCTCCCTTGTGTGCGGGAGAGGGGGCCGCGCCACGTCCGGACGCTGTCCACGTGTCCTGTCCGGACGTTGTCCGCCCTGGTAACGAGGGTTATCGCCGTCCGGCGGCGACGGCCGCCGCGAGGCCGATCCAGGCCCGGTGCCATGCCTGGTCGAGGAGCGGGCCGGCCGACGGGTCGCGGGTGAGCCATTTGCTCTTGCCCGCCGCGTGGGCGGCACGGACCAGCCGCGGTGCACCTTCTTCGGCGGTCTCGTGCCAGTGCCCGTTGCAGCGGTCGGCGACGTAGTGCGTGACGGCCGACAGCGCGAGGCCCGCGCTCGCGCGGCGCCAGCCGAGGCCGAGACGCAAGTACCGGTCGGCTGCCGCGAGCGCGACCGCCTGGGTCGCGGTGTACGAGGCGACGTGGCGGAGGCAGGCGGCGGCGCCGTCGGGGCCGTGCTTGCCCTTGGCGACTGCGTCGCTGTCCCGCTGGAGTATGTAGTCGCCGACTTCGTGCGCGGCCATCAGGGCGGCGTACGCGGCTCCGGCGCGGGCGCCGGCCGAGGCCCCGGCCGCTCGGGCTTCCTTGGACGTGGCGCGGCGGGCGGGATCGAGACTCACAGTGAGACTTCTTCGGTGCGGGCGCGGGTGGGTGCCCCGGGCGGTGGCGGTGCCTCAACGTCGGTGGCCAGGAACAGGTGGGAGCCGAACCCGGTGTCGTACCTGCCAGGTACGGGCGGCGGCTCGGGCCACGGATACGGGGCCTGCGCTGCGTGGGCGTGGCCGGCCGCGTGCAGGTGCACGCCGCGTTCGTCGGGCAGAGGCCAGTCCTCGCGGTCGAGGTGCCGCCAGAGGGGCACGAGCATGTAGGCCCAGAAGCCGCCTGCGGCACGCGACCAGCAGTCGACGGACACGTACGTGTTCCGCCGCTGCCACAGCCCTTGCGCGAGGGCGGCGATGTCGGCGTGCTGCGGGTGCTCGTGCGGCGCGGTGATCCCCACGAGGGACGGCGCCACGTAGGACCGCATTCGGTCGCTGGGGCGGGCGCGGAACGCCGGCTCGTAGTTGCGGAGGGCGTGAAGCAGGGTGACCGGCTCGGCGAAGTGGTACGTCAACGCTGCGTCGTGGTCGGGCATGCCGCCCTCGTGGGGTGTGATCCGGATGGCCTCGCACGCGGTACGGGTCGGCGCGCTCGTGTCTGTGTTGTCATCGTCGTGCACGGTGTGGCTCCTTTCGGCGTCGGGTTCCAGCCTTCACGGGCGGGGGTGGGCGGTGTGCCCACTGGTGTGCATTGGCGTGGTGGGACACCTCACCGAAACCGGCGGCGGGCCGGTGGGCCGTACGGCGACTGCCAGACGGGCCGGTCCCGTCGGGGGCTGCGGGCCGGCTGCTGGAGGTTCAGGGCCTTGCCGAGCTGAGCGGCGGCGGCCTGCACGGCGGGCGCCAGGCGGCGGAACGCCTCGACGACGGGGGCGAAGGCGGTAGCCATGTCCCGCATGATCGCGCGGGCCTCTTCGACGACGAGGGCCGTGTGCGGGCCGGTCTCGCCGCGCTGCACCTGGTCGACGGCGGTGAACGCCTGGCTCACGGTGATCCCGTGCCGGTGGACGAGGCAGTGGGTGAGGAGGACGGCGGCGCGGTCGGTGTTCCCGGTCATGGGGTGCGGTTCCTCCGGGTGAGGTGCGGCGGGATGTCGAAGGCGCGGTTCGTCGCGGCGGCGACGTCGGCGCGGCGATCGGGGGCGGGCGGCGGGTCCTGGTCGTCGGCGGTCTCTCGGGCGATGGCGGCCAGGGCTTCGGCGAGAGCCGCGCCGAGAAGGTGACGGGGGACGCGGGCGCGGTACTCGACGCGGACGCCCTGTCCGGACGTGTCCGCGCTGTCCATGTCCGGACGTGTCCGGGCGGTGTCCGGCCTGGTCGGGGTGGGGCCGGAGTCCGGGCCAGACTCTCCGACGGGCGGTGTCCGGACGATGCCGCCTTGCGCGTCCGGGACGTTGTCCGGCGTGTCCGGACGGCCCGTCACAGGCCGGCCTCGTCGGCGTCGGCGCCGTCGGGCACCAGGGCCTCGTCCCACGCGTAGTCGCAGCGCTGGCACTGCCGTTCCAGCCGCTCGGGCAGCGGGCCGCGCCGCTGGAGCCGCCCGTTGAACTCGTCGAGGACGGCCTGCGTTGCGGACCGGTACAACGTGTACGCCTCCGGATAGCGGCACTTCGGGCACGGGGTCTCTTCGCCCGAGTACGGCGGCAGTGCCTCGGTCTGGTCTGCGGGCTTCGTCTTCTGGTCGGTGGTCATCGTGCTTCCTCTCGTTGGCGGTCGCTGTGCCGCCCGCGCGGGGCGGGCGGCACAGCGACGGGGGATCGTAAGGGCCTCAGAGCCCGCCGGGGCGGCGCTGCGCCCATCCGGGGTCGTAGGTCGGGACGGGGGCGCGGAGAAGCGCGCGGGTTGGCGGATTCCTGGAGGGCTCAACCGTTGAACCCGCGCGTCGCCCCCGGGTTGAAGATCGGAATGAGGGCGGGTTCGCCTGTGCCTGCAGGGGATTTCGCGGTTGTCACTGCCTGGGGCAATGGCGTATGGCGTCGGTGGATGTCCACGGTGCGAGGAGCGCGGCTGCCACGGAAACGGCGGCCAGGAGGAAGAAGAGCGGTCCGTAGCCGCCGAGGGGTACGGCGAGGGCGGCGCCGGCAAACGGTGCGAGTGCTGCTGCTGTGTGGGCGGGTGCGGCCAGGAGTCCGGAAAGTCGGCCGTAGTGGGTAGTGCCCCAACGGTCCGTGATGGCGGTGGCCTGGAGAAGGGTGAGGTTGCCGCGCACCATGCCGGCTACGACCGAAACGGCGATGAGGAGGCCGTACGGGCCAGGGGCGGCGGTGAACGCGGCCGTGGTCAGAGCGCCGAGAGCGATGAGGCTCGTGGTGCGGGCCGTGGTGCTGGTGCGGCGGGCGAGGGTGGCGTACAGGGTGCGGCCGAGGGTCTGTCCGGCGCCGCCGATGCCGAGGGCCCAGGCGGCCTGGCTGGTGGTGTACCCGCGTTCCAGGAGGAGCGGGACGAGAGCCACGACGACGGCGTACATCGCAAAGGCCGACAGGGTGAAGGTGGCTGCGAGCAGCATGAACGGACGGCTGCGCGCAACATCGGCAGCGTCGGCGGCCTGGTGGGCAGGGCTTGTTGAGGCGTCGGGCCAGGGTGCGCGCAGGGCCAGTGCGTGGGCCGGGATGGTGACGGCGGCGAGGACCACGGCGAGCACGAGGTAGGTGTGGCGCCAGGACAGATGGTCGGCGAGCGCCGCGGTGAGGGGTGCGAAGACGGTGGAAGCGAGCCCGCCGGCGAGGGTGACGATGGTCAGGGCGCGCACGTGATCAGGGGCCCACCACCGGGTGAGCGCGGCGAACGCCGGCTGATAGAAGGTGGCCGCCATTGCGAGCCCGGCGAGCGTCCAACCGGTGAAGAAGACCGGCAAGTTGGCAGCCGCGGCCACGATCAGCAGGCTGACCACGCCGAGTACGGATCCGGCGGTCATGACGGTGCGTGGGCCGCGCTGGTCGAGGATGCGGCCGACTCCGATTCCGGCGAGGGCGGAGACGACGAGGCCCAGCGAGAACGCCGCGGTGGTCGCCCCGGCCGGCCAGCCGGTCGCGGCGTTGATCCGGGGGTTGAGGACGGGGAAGGCGTAGTAGATGATGCCCCAGCTCACGATCTGCGTGGCGCAGAGGGCGGGAAGGGCGGCGCGGGGTCGCGACCGGTCCCCCGTTCCGGTCGCGGCCCCGCGCGCAGGAGTGCCCAGGTCTGTCACGAGCCGCAGCAGCCGCCCGCCGGACTCTCCTCAGCAAAGGCCCCGACTGAGACAGGGGTGCCGAGCTGGACGAGCTGTGGCGTCGGCGCGCAGCAGCCGCCGTCGGCCTCAGCGGCGTCGGGGGCGTCGAACAGGCCGGCGCCGCCGCAGACTCCGGTCTCGGGGAGGGTGAGTTCCACGCGGTCCGCGGACTCGAGGTCGCCGGCGATCGCTGCGGCCACCGAGCGGACCTGCTCGTAGCCGGTCATCGCCAGGAACGTCGGGGCGCGGCCGTAGGACTTCATCCCGACCAGGTACACCCCCGGTTCGGGGTGGGAGAGCTCGCGGTGGCCGTGCGGGTAGACGGTGCCGCAGGAGTGCTGGTTGGGGTCGATCAGCGGCGCCAGCTCGACCGGTGCTTGGAGGCGCTCGTCGAGGCCCAGGCGCAGCTCGTCGAGGAAGGACAGGTCGGGGCGGAATCCGGTCAGCACGATTACCTCGTCGACCGCGTCCAGGCGGCGTCCGTCCTCGCCGACCAGGACCAAGCGGCCGTCGGTGTCGCGCTCGACCGCTTCGGTGCGGAAGCCAGTCACGGCGTTCGCATGGCCCTCGTCGACGGCTGCCTTCGCTGCCAGGCCTAGGGCGCCGCGGGCGGGGAGCTGGTCGGCTTCGCCGCCGCCGAAGGTGGAGCCGGAGATGCCCCGGCGGAGGATCCATACGCCCTTCGTGCCCGCGCCGTCCTCGGTCTTGGCGAGGTCGGCCAGGTAGGCGAGGGCGGTGAACGCGGAGGCGCCGGAGCCGATCACGGCTGTGCGTCTGCCCGCGTACCGGGCGCGGACGGCGGGGTCCTTCAGGTCCGGCACGCGGTAGGTGATCCGGTCGGCCGCCGCACGCTCGCCGAGGGCCGCGAGACCGCTGCCGCCGACCGGGCTGGGCGTGGACCAGGTGCCGGAGGCGTCGATGACAGAGCGCGCGAAGACGCGCTCCTCACGGCCGTCGGCGTGGGTGAAGTGCACGACGAACGGCTGCTGGTCACGGTCGGCGTCGACGATGCGGTCGCGGCCGGCGCGGGAGACGCCGGTGACCGTCGCACCGGTGCGGACGCGGTCGCCGAGGACGTCGGCGAGCGGCTGCAGGTACTGCTCGGCCCAGTCGCCGCCGGAGGGGTAGGTGTCCGGGTCGGGCCGTGTCCAGCCGGTGGGCGCGAGGAGCTTCTCGGCGGCCGGGTCGACGACCTCGCCCCAGGTGGAGAACAGGCGCACGTGCGCCCACTCGCGCACCGCGGCACCAGCCTTCTGACCGGCTTCCAGGACCAGGGGTTCGATGCCCTGGTCGAGCAGGTGGGCGGCGGCGGCCAGGCCGGCGGGTCCGGCCCCGATCACGATGACGGGCAGCTCGGTGGTGGCGGGCGCGTTCACGGCGGCTCCTTGCGTGGTTCGACATCTGTCGATGGCTTGCGCGGCCCAGCATGACACCTGCATTGATGAGCGTCAACATAGACAATCATCGAAACTGGGTGGTGTTCGAGCGCTGTGAAGCAGGTCGCCGGTGGCGGTCGGTCCGGCGTTGTCGACACCCGCGGACGGGCTGCTGCACCGCGGGGTGCCCACTGCGGCCAGTGGTCGACATGATGCCGAGGTGGTAGGTCCTGGGCTGCGAGAAACTCACCGAGGTGGACCCGCTGGCCCCTCCGGTCCGGACGCATGCGAACCGCTACGGCCGGTTCCAGCTGGGCCTGACCGCAACCGTGCCCGGCTCGCGCACCCCGGACGGTGCACGAGCCGGGCACGGTCGCGGTCGGGCCCGGTTCGCTGCCCGCTTTCGGGCGGTGCCGAGCAGGTAGTCGCCGCTGATGCGGGTGAAGGCGCCCGTGGCCGCCAGGCCGTGGCGCGGCAGCTCGGCCAGGAACTCCCTGGCGGTGAACCTGTCGTGCTCAGGATGGTCGAAGAGTCTGCGGTAGGTGGGGCGGGCCAGGGCATGTGCGGTGACCTCGTCGAAGACGAAGACCCCGCCCGGCTTCAGGACGCGGGCGATCTCGGCGACGGCGGATCGCCAGTCTGGGATGTGGTGGATGATCGCGAAGTCGAACGCCGCGTCGTACGTGCCGCCCTCGGCGCCGAAGGCCGCCTTCAGGTCGGTGGCGTCCCCCACCTCGAGGCGCACCCGCCCCGGCCGGTCGGACAGGCGGCGCCTCGCCTTGGCCACCATGCCCGGGTCCAGGTCGAGGGCGTCGACCTTCGCGGCGCCGAAGCGGTCGAGGATCATCCGTGTCCCGTACCCGGAGCCGCAGCCGACCTCCACCGCCCTCGCTCCGGGCGCGAGCGGCCCGCCGGCCAGCTTGAGCAGGGCCGGGACCTCGTAGAAGCGTTGCAGGGCCCGGCGGGCGGGATTGTTGACCGCCGCCTTCTCGATCCGGTTCATCAGCATGACACGACCCCCATGGATGTTATCGGTTCCTGTGGCTATCATCGCTCCATGACGATGAATAGCACGGAGGCCGGCAGTACGGCCACCACCTCGTGCGGGGCGCCTTCAGCGGCGGTGGCTCTGTTCCGGTCGCTGGGCGACCCGGCCCGCCTGGCGATCCTCAAGCGGCTCGCGGAGGGCGAGGCCCGGGTCACCGACCTGGTCGCCTGCGTCGGGCTGGCGCAGTCCACGGTCTCGGCGCACCTGTCCTGCCTGCGCGACTGCGGCCTGATCACCTCCCGCCCGCAAGGGCGGGCCACGCTGCACTCGCTGGCCCGCCCGGAACTGCTGGACCTGCTGGCCGCCGCCGAGCAGCTACTCGCCGCGACCGGCGAGGCCGTCGACCTGTGCCCCACCTACGGAACCCACCCCGCCCCCGAGGAGCCCGCCCGATGAGCACCACCCCCGCCCCCGTCCCCGACGTGACCGGGCCGGCTGCGCACCGCGCGGTGCGGTACGCGAAGTTCACCATCGGCTACAACGTGATCGAAGGCGTCATCGCCATCGCGGCCGGCACGGTCGCCGGAGCGGTCTCCCTGATCGGCTTCGGCATCGACTCCGGCATCGAGGTCGCCGCAGCCGTCGTCGTCCTGGTGCGGCTGCTGGCGGAGATCAAGGGCGGTGAGCCGGACGAGGCCAAGGAACGCCGGGCACTGAAGTTCATCGCGATCACGTTCTTCGCGCTCGCCGCATACGTCACCGTCGAAGGCATCCGCGACCTGTTCGGCGGCGAGAAGCCCGACACCTCGATCGTCGGCATCGCCCTGACCGGCCTGTCCATCGTGATCATGCCGTGGCTGGCCCGCGCCAAGCGCAAGGCCGGACTGAAGATGAACTCCCGCCTGGTCGTCGCGGACGCCGCCGAGACCAAGCTGTGCGCCTGGCTGTCGGTGTCCACCTTCGTCGGCCTGCTCGCGTTCGCCGCGTTCGGCTGGACCTGGCTCGACCCGGTCGCCGGCTTCGTCATCGCCGCCTTCGCCATCATGGAGGGCAAGGAAGCCTGGGAAGGCGAACTCGTCTGCGACGACGGCTGCGAGGACGACAACAAGCCCACCACCAAGACCGGCGACTCCTCCTGCTCGGACGGATGCAAGTGACCGCGCCCACCACAGCCGTGGCCCCCTCCGGCGCCCTCAAGCGCCGGACGGGGCTGCTGGCCCTGGCCGCCGCCCTGGCCGGAACGGACCTGGGCATCAAGGCATGGGCCGAGCGCGCCCTGCCGGGCTCCCCGATCGAGGGCGGACCGCTCGATCTGGAACTCGCCTTCAACTCCGGGGTCGCGTTCTCCTTCGCCGCCGGTGCCCCGGCCTGGACCGTCGTCGCGGTCACCGCCCTGATCACGACCGCCGTCGCGGTCGTGCTGTGGCGGACCGCCGCGGCGTCCCGACGGCTGTGGGGCATCGCACTCGCCGCGGTCCTGGGTGGTGCCCTCGCCAACCTCATCGACCGCGCCCCCGACGGGCGGGTCACCGACTACCTGCACACCGGCTGGTGGCCCACCTTCAACCTCGCCGACGTCTTCATCGTCGTCGGCGGCCTGCTGCTCGTCGCCCTGTCCTGGCGCGAGGACCGCCCCGGGCGCGGCACCGAGCAGATTAGCTCAGCACCGCAGTAGCCGAACTCCTGCTGCGGCACCCCGGCCCCGCGTGGCCTTGTTCACGAGAACCGGCTCTGGCCCAACTTCTGACTTCTGTGATGTCGGGTCGAACCGGCCGGGGCCCCGCCACCGCACAAGCCGCTGACCTGCTGGTTCTCTCGCCCGCTGACCCTCGGGTACCGAGCAGCCGTACTGAATCACAGAAGTTGAGCCAGAATCCGAGAATGGACAGCACCGGCCTTGACCGCTAGGTCCTGCGGGCTCCCCGGTAGCGTCACCGAGACACCCGCATCAAAGGAGAACCGCTACTCGTGGACTTGGGCATCATCGGGCAGGCGGCCGGCCTGTTCGCCGTCACCAACATCGACGACATCCTGGTCCTGGCGCTGTTCTTCGCCCAAGGCGCGGGCCGCACAGGCTCCACCCGGCGGATCGTGCTTGGCCAGTACCTCGGCTTCGCCGCGATCCTCGCCGTTGCAGTGGCCGCCGCCTTCGGGGCCACCTTCCTGCCTGAGTCCGCCATCCCGTACCTCGGTCTGTTGCCGCTGGCGCTGGGCCTCAAGGCCGCCTGGCAGGCATGGAAAGGCCGCCGCGACGGCAGCGAGGCCGAGGAGGAACAGGCCGCGGAAGGCGGGCCGGGCCCGCTGGAGGTCGCGGCGGTCACCTTCGCCAACGGCGGCGACAACATCGGCGTCTACGTGCCCGTGTTCGCCACCGCGGGCGTCGGCGGGATGAGCGTGTACGCCGCGGTGTTCCTCGTGCTCGTGGCCGTGTGGTGCTTCGCGGGCAAGTTCCTCGCCACCCGACCCGTCATCGCCAAGGCTCTCGCCCGCTGGGGCCACATCCTGCTGCCCCTGGTCCTGATCACCATCGGCCTGCTCATCCTCATCGAGGGCGGCGCATTCGGCCTGTGACGACAGGCGGGGCATCACCGGACCAGTTCGAATCCCTCACGCTGCCGGGTCTTCCCGTGTCCAGAACCAGGCCCCGCGGCGGCCGGGCGAATCATGCAGCCACGCGCAGCAGGGTGTCCTGGAAGGAGACCGTGCTCTTGGGCGGCCGGTTGTGGGGGAGCTTGGCCAGGGCTGCGGCCATGCCGCAGGTGTTGGTCGCGCCGGAGAAGACGAGTCCGGCGCCAATGGCCCCGGACAGCCAGTGCGCGGGCGTCCAGGCCAGGCCCGCCAGGAAGCCGGTGAGGACCAGGGTGCCGGCGGCGAGGCGGACCTGCCGGTCCATGGGCCAGGTCGCTCGGGCACCCACCGGGCGCTCCGTCTCCTGGCCCCCGGCCACCCAGGCGCTGGTGCCGCCGTCGAGGGTAGTGGCCGCTATGCCTTGGGCGGCCAGCTTCTCGCAGCCCTTGGCGGAGCGGGCTCCGGAGGCGCAGACGATAAGGAGCGGGGCGCGCTGGGCGGCCTTTTTCAGGGCGTCTGCGGCTTCGTCGAGGCGGTCCAGGGGGATGTTGTGGGCGCCGGGCAGGTGGCCGCCTGCGTACTCGCTGGGGGTGCGGACGTCGATCACGGTGAACTCGCCGAAGCGGGCGGCGGCCTGGGCGGGGGCGATCGCGGTGGAGGTGGTCATGGAATGGTTCGCCTTTCTGAGCGGTTCCCCCACGGTAGGATACCCGTGGGGGTATGTGAGGAGGTTGGTGTGCAACTCGACATGAGTGCCGAGGAGCTGAAGTCGGCGCTGAACCGGCTGCGGCGGGCGCAGGGTCAGCTCGCCGGTGTGATCAAGATGATCGAGGAGGGCCGGGACTGCGAGGACGTGGTCACGCAGTTGTCGGCGGTCTCCAAGGCGCTGGACCGGGCCGGGTTTTCGATCATTGCGACGGGTCTGCAGCAGTGCATGACCAGTGAGGATCCCGAGGTGCGGGATTCCGCGCAGATGCGGGCCCGGCTGGAGAAACTGTTCCTCTCGCTGGCCTGAAAAGCTTTCGCCTTCCGTGGGGCCTGCCGCGGACGCACCCGGTTCGCCGGGGTGTCCGCGGCAGGCCCCACGGGTGTGTCACAGCAGGGTGCCCGTCGCCATCACCGCGGCGACCGCCAGCAGCAGGGTGCCGAAGACCCGCTGCAAGGTGGCGGGCCTGACCTTCGCGGCCAGCCGTTTGCCGTCCCAGGCGCCCAGGACCGCCGTCGCGATGAACGGCATGATCAGGGCCCAGTCCAGGCTGACCTCGGTCGTCGCGCGGGCCGCGAGAGCGACCAGCGCGTTGGCGATGATGACCAGCAGGCTCGTACCGACGGCCGCGCTCATCGGCACCGCCAGCGCCGCCACCAGGGCGGGGACGGCCAGGAACCCGCCGCCCACCCCGAGGAACCCGGTCACCGCCCCCAGAGCTGCCCCCGCTCCCGCTGCGCGGGGCGCCGACGCCGTAGCCCCCGCGGACGGTGTCCTGCGGCGCAGCATGCGCAGTCCGGCGAGGACCGCGAGGGCGGCGAAGGCCAGGGTCAGCACGACGGCGGGGATGTGCGCGGACAGCAGGCCGGCCGCCGCGGCGGGGCCCAGCCCGGCCGCGGCGAACAGCAGGCCGGCCCGCCAGCGCACCGTTTTGGCCCGGGCGTGGGCCAGCAGCGCGGTGAGCGAGGTGACGATCACGATGATCAGACTGGCGGTGGTGGCCTCGGCCGGGCTGAAGCCGAGCAGGTAGATCAGGGCGGGGACGGTCAGGATGCTGCCGCCGGCCCCGAGGGATCCCAGGGCGAGGCCGACCAGCGCCCCGGCGAGCAGGGCGAGAACGAGCGCGGTCATATGACGGTGCCCGCCGCCCCGTGTGCGTCGTGCACGGGCAGGCCCTCGGCGGCCCAGGCACGCATGCCGCCGGTGACGTCGACCGCTGTGACACCGCGGTCGGCGAGCAGCCGGGCGGCCTGCTGGGAGCGGTGCCCGGAGCGGCAGATCAGCACCAGGTCGCGGCCGTCCTCCCGGCCGGGCAGGCCCGTGCCTTCGGCCAGCTGCGACAGCGGCAGAAGGATGGCCGCGGGGGCGTGACCGGCCTGGAACTCGTCCTCCTCACGGACGTCGGCGAGCAGTGCGCAGCCGTCCTCGACGGCACGGTGGGCCTGTGCCGGTGTGACGCGGCCCGGGCCGCATTCGGGCAAGAGCATGGTGCTTCCTCTGGTGCCGGTGACCCGGCCGGCGCTCGTGGCCCGGCGGGGGTCGGGTGGTGCGGTCAGTGCTGGACGGGCGAAACGAGGGTGAGACCGGCGTCGGCGGCTGCGGCGTAGCCGTCGTCGACGGCGACGACGTCACGGCCCGAGGCGTCCAGGACGGAGGCGGCGATCGCCGCGCGCATACCGCCCGCGCAGTGCACCCACACCGTCCCGGCGGGCACCTCGTCAAGGCGCTGGTGGACCTGGTGGACCGGGATGTGGACGCTGCCCTCGATCCAGCCACCGGCGCGCTCGCCGTCGCGGCGCACGTCCAGCACCACCGGCTCCTCGCCCCGCTCGCGCGCGGCAGCCAGGTCGGCGAACGTCGCCCGCGGGAACGACGCAATCGGTGCAGCTGTCCAGTCGGACGGGGAGCCCACGGCCGCGGCGGCGGGGCGGTCGATGCCCACCCGGGACAGCTCACGCTGCGCGCGGGCGAGGTCCTCGGCGCTCTGTGCGAGCAGGGTGACCGGCTTGCCCCACGGCATCATCCACGCCAGGTAGGTGGCCAGCTGGCCCTCGACCTCGAAGTTGAACGAGCCCGCCACATGCCCCTGCGAGAACGCCACACGGCTGCGCAGGTCCACCACCCACTCCCCAGCCGCCAGACGGCGCGCGATCTGACCGGCGTCCGCGCGCTCCGGGACGGTCAGGTCCACCGGAGCAGGGCCCGCGGCGTTGGCCGGGCCCATGTGCGCGTAGTAGGCGGGAACGTCGTCCAGGCCGGCCAGCAGCTCCTTGACGAACGTCTCCACGTCCTTCAGGAGCGCCGGGTTGGCCGCCTTCTCCGTGCCGATGGTGCTGTGCTCGCCGCCACTCTGGCCGGCGGAGCAGAAGCTGCCGAACCCGTGCGTCGGCATCACCGCGACCTCGTCGGCCAGCTCGGAGGCCAGCCGGTGCGCGGAATCGTGCTGAGCCCGGGCCAGCTGCTCGGTGAGCCGCGGCTCCACCAGATCGGGGCGCCCCACACTGCCGATCAGCAGCGAACCGCCGGTGAACGCGGCCACCGCCCGCCCGTCCTCCTCCAGCACGTAGGAGGTGTGGTGCGGGGTGTGGCCAGGGGTGGCCACGGCGCGCAGCGCCAGGCCCTCGTCGATCTCCTCGACATCGCCGTCGGCCACCGCGACCCGGGCATACGCCACCGACGCACCGGCGGGCACCAGGTAGCGGGCACCGGTCAGCCGGGCCAGCTCCAGACCTCCGGTGACGTAGTCGTTGTGCACGTGCGTCTCCGCGATGGCCGCGATCTGGACCCCGCGCCGGGCCGCTGCCGCGATCACCCGGTCGATGTCGCGCGGCGGATCCACGACCACCGCCGCCCGGGCCCCGCCGGCCAGATAGCTGCGGTTGCCCAGACCTTCCGTCTCCAGGATGTCGGCAAAGAACACGGCACACTCTCCTCACAGCAAATTTACCCCCCGGGGTATCTGAATCCACCGTAACAGAGATACCTGGGGGGGTATCCAAAGAGGTGTGGGCAGCTGTCGCGCGAGTGGGGTCATCGGCTCGCAGAGGGCGGCTCACGCAAACGGTCCTTTGCCCGAGCGGAATCGGCCAGGGGGGGACCCCCTGGTTCGACGTGTGTCAACATAGATGCATGTCGAATGCCAAGGCGCTGTCGCTGCTCGAGCCCGCCGATGGTCAGGGTGTGGTGCCGTGTTGCCGGCCGCTGACCGAGCGCCCCATGAGTGCCGCGGAAGCTGACACCGCGGCGCGGATGTTCAAGGCCCTCGGCGACCCGGTGCGGCTGCGGCTGTTCTCCGCGGTGGCCTCGCACGAGGGCGGGGAGGCGTGCGTGTGCGACATCTCCGACGTCGGCGTCTCTCAGCCCACCGTCTCCCACCACCTGAAGAAGCTCAAGGAAGCCGGGCTGCTCACTTCCGAGCGGCGCGGCACCTGGGTGTACTACCGCGTCGAGCCGTCCGTGCTCGCCGCCATGGGCGCGCTGCTGACGCAGTGAAGCCCAGCGGCACCGGCGTGCGCGTCGCGTTCATGGGCCCCGTGCACACCACGCAGGTCCTCGCGATCTACTGGGTTGGGCATCGACGAGACAATGCCACCTTCAGGCCGACCTAGGACGCAAAGGCCCTGGGTCAGGCCGACGTCGCGCCGGCCTCTCTCCGGCGCACGTGCGCCGATGTCGTCGAGGCGCTCCGTCTGCGTCCACCGCGATGCCCGCGGCCGCAGCGCCGGTCTCGCGTTATGACCGCCGTGCATCCGGGATTTGGAGGTGCAGTCCGGCACCTTCAGGCAGCGCCCCGTCGGACGCCGACGTCAACCCCGCGGCTTCTCGCGGACCGAGGAGAGGATCGTGCAGATGTCGCTTTCCCTGCACGAGGTGGGATCGGTCAGGGCGGCCCGTCGGGCGAGGCCGTTCAGCGCGTCCCTGGTCTTGGCCAGCTCGGTCAGGCGCCGCTCGATGTCGTTGAGGCGCTGATGTATCAGTGCGGTGACGTGCGCGCATGGTGCCTGGCCGCTGTCGCGCAGCACGAGGATCGAGCGGATCTCCGCCAGGGACAGGCCGGCGCCTTGGCTGTCGCGGATGAAGGCGAGTCGCGCCACCGCCTGCTCGGGGTAGTCGCGGTAGCCGCCGGGTGTGCGGGGAGGCGCGGGAAGCAGAGCACTCTGCTCGTAGAAGCGGATGGTCTTGGTGCTCAGTCCGCTCCTGGCGGCGAGATCGCTGATGCGCACGTGGTCAGCCTACGCCCTTGACCTTCCAGTGCGCTGGAAGGTCTAGCGTGCAGGCGTAGAGGCGAACCATCGGACCAGCGGAAGGGCCGAGCGATGCGGATCACGGTACTGACGGTTCCCGGGTGCCCGAATGCGGCGCCCGCGGCCGAGCGGGTCAGGGCCGTACTGGCCGGGCGGGAAGCGCAGCTGGACCTGGTCGAGGTGCATGACCTGGCCCAGGCCGCGGAGTGCGGGATGACCGGATCGCCGACCATCCTGGTGGACGGCGTCGATCCGTTCGCATCCGAAGGGGTGGAGCCGAGCATGTCCTGCCGCCTGTACCGGGGCGCGGACGGCACGGTCTCGGGCGTCCCCGGCGAAGCGGCGCTGTGTCAGGCGCTCACCGGGCCGCGGCTGGCCGCGTCCGACTGCTGTGAGACGTACGGGCTCGATGCGGTGGGGCGGGCGGGCCGCGGGCGTCGCGCACCGGGCGAGCGAGGACTCAGGGCGGTGCACCAGGCGGTACTGCGGCACTTCGCCGCCACGGGCGGCCCGCCCGATCCTGCTGCACTCGAGCCGCTCGCCGCGGAAGCCGGCCGGACGGCAGGTGAGATTCTTCAAGAGCTGGCCGGCGAGGACTTCCTGACCCTGGACGGCCATGGCCGGATCCATGCGGCCTATCCCTTCTCTGCCGCGCCGACCCGTCACCGGGTCAAGATCAGCGCAGGTGCCGAGGTGTGGTCGATGTGCGCGATCGACGCACTCGGCATTCCGGCGATGCTCGGCCGGGACGTGGTGATCTCGTCCACGG
Source organism: Streptomyces sulphureus DSM 40104 (assembly GCF_000381025.1). Classification (GTDB taxonomy): domain Bacteria; phylum Actinomycetota; class Actinomycetes; order Streptomycetales; family Streptomycetaceae; genus Streptomyces; species Streptomyces sulphureus. The sequence continues at coordinate 33,812 of NZ_KB905822.1, read as the reverse complement.
ACCCGGTGACCGGCGAGCCGGTCACCCTCACCACCGCCGGCGAGGCAACCGTGTGGAGGCCGGCGAGCGCGGTGGTGTTCATCGGGCAGCGCCCTGGAGGCGGCCCGGCGGCGACGGCCTGCTGCGACGCGCTGAACTTCTTCACCAGCGATCACAACGCCGGCGCCTGGGCAAGAGAACACCCCGAGGTTCCCGGCCACGTCATCAGCCAACAGCGCGCCGCTCAGATCGCGGCACAGACCTTCGCCGGCCTGCTCGATGCCTGAACCGCCGCACCCTGCCCGTCCCGGAACCGAGCCGATCTCAGCCCAGGGACTCGATCAGTTCGTTGCAGGCACTCTCGCAGGAGCGGCAGGCTTCGGCGCAGACGCGGCAGTGCTCGTGCATGCCGGCGTGGGATGCGCACTCGTCGCCGCACGCCTTGCAGACCATGGCGCACGCCTGGAGCATCGCGCGGGTGATGTTGGCGTCGTAGCCGGTGTGGCGGGAGAGCACCGAGGCGGTGGCGGTGCAGATGTCGGCGCAGTCCATGTCGGTACGGATGCACTTGGTCAGGTCGCCCACCATGCCCTCCGACAGGCAGGCGTCCGCGCACGCCGTACACGCCTGCGCGCAGGCGATGCATGCTTCGATGCAGGCGGTGAGCTTGGCCTGGTCGATGTCGCCGAGGTCGGCCGGGTAGGTGGCGAGCATGTCCTTGACGGTGCTGGACATCACGGGTGCCTCCTTCATACCGCGGGCCGGCGGCTCCGGTCGGCCGCCTCGCGAGCCCCGGTACACCTCCAGCTAACCCCCGCCGGCGCGAACGCGCCCGGCGCACCAGGAGGTGCGCCGGGCGGCCGGGCGAGCGGCTGAGTCAGTGGTAGGCGTGGACGACGGCGTGGCCCTTGCCGCGGCCGATCATCCACTTGTTCACAGGCGTGGTGATCACGAACGCGACCGCGAAGCCGCCCAGGAGCGCCGACCAGAACAGCCCGTCCGACAGGTGGGCGTCCATCGCGCCCGGCACGGCCGCGATGATGCCGTTGTCGACGAGTTCCATCACCGCGATCGATACGGTGTCCGCGGCCAGCGCGACCTTGATCGCGCTCTTCCAGTCCAGTCCGGCCCGGCGGACCGCGAACAGGGTGAAGGAGTAGCCGAAGACGAACGCGAGCGCGATCGCCAGGACCATGGTCTCCACGTTGCCCCACATCAGGGCGGTGCCGATGACCATGCCGAGGATCTCGCCGATAGCGCAGCCGGTCAGGCAGTGCAGCGTCGCCTTCGCCGCCGTCGGCCAAGACGCCCCGGCCGCGTGGCCGCCGTGGCCGTGACCGTTGTGTGCCTGGTGGGCGGCGTGGTCGTGCGCGGTGCCGGTGTGGTCCATGACGTTCATCTCCATTCCCGTCCCATGTGGCCCGTTCCCGGATCCCACACCCAGAACAATATACCCCCCAGGGGTATTCCTCTAGTGGTTGTCGATGGCTGCGGAGGGGCGGTGGAGGACGGTCCAGGTGCGGCCGGCGTCGGTGGACTCGTAGACGGTGTCGGTGCTGTCGGCGGCCAGCAGCCGCTGCGCGGTCACCGCGGCGAGCACGGTGGGCTCCCCTCCTTCGGGCAGGCGGCCGTTCTCCGTCCACGTCCGGCCGTCGCGGCTGTTGACGAAGCGGCCGTCCGCGGCCAGCGCGATGAGGAGTCCGGGCTCCGGCTCGTCGACGGCAACCAGGCCCAAGGCTGCGGGGACAGCCCGGAAGGTGCGCCCTGCGTCCGTGCTGCGCTCAAGTCCCTTTCCGGTGGCCGCCCAGACGGTGTCAGGGTTCTGGGCGTGGGCGGCGAGGTCGAGCAGGGGCAGCGCGGCGCGCTGGTCCCAGGTGCGGCCGCCGTCGGTGCTGGCCCACAGCTTCCCGCTCTGGCTGTCGAACCCGTACAGCGTGCTGCCGGCCTGTTCGAGGGCGTGGAAGTCTGCTTCGCCCTCGGCGGAGAGGGTGTTCCAGGTGCGGCCGGCGTCCGTGCTGCGGATCAGGCCCAGGTGCGGTGATCGGGCATCCGGGTCGGTCGGGGAGGGGTGGCCGCTGGCCAGGAAGGTGGACGGGCCGGTGACGGTGAAGCCCATGGTGTCCTGGTAGCGGCCGGCCACGCGGGCCGCCTTCCCGTCGCTGAGGCGGAAGACGCCGTGGTGGCCGGCGGCGTAGACGGTGTTGTCCGACGGGTCGACGCCGAGCCCGTGCAGGTGACCGGTGCCGGGGTCTGCGGCGGTGGTGGTGTTCTGGTCGGGGTCGGAGGTGGAGCAGGCGGCAAGCAGGGCAACGGCTGCTGCCAGGAGGGCGGCCGTCCGGCCACCGCGAGGGAGTATGCGGGCGGGGGTGATCACGGCGGGTCCAAGCTGTCGGTGGGGAAGCGAAGCGGGGGTGTGCCGCGGCGGGCGGGCACCGGCTGGCGCCCGCCCGCTCTCGTCTGCGGCGTCCGGTCAGTTCTTGCCGAGCAGCTTGTTCATCTGGGTGATCTCCGCGGTCTGGGAGGTGATGATCGCTGCGGCCGTGGTCTTGGCGGGCTCGTACGCTCCGTCGGCCTGTTCGGTCTTGGCCATCGTCACGGCACCTTCGTGGTGCTTGATCATCATTTCCATGAAGGCGGTGTCGAACGCCTTGCCCGAGGAGTTCTTGAGCTTGTCCATCTCCTCGGCGCTCATCATGCCGCTCGTGCCGTGCATGGAGTGGTCCATGGCGCCCTCGGCGGGCACCTCCTCGCCCCAGGAGGTCAGCCATCCGGACATCGTCTTGATCTCCGGGTCCTGGGCCTTCTTGATGTCCTCCGCGAGCTTCTTCACCTCCGCCGACCCGGCCCTGGTGGGGGCGAGGTCGGCCATCTCCACGGCCTGGCGGTGGTGGGGGATCATGCCCTTGGCGAAGGCGACGTCGGCGGCGTTGTGCTGGCCTTGGGAGGCCGGCGCCGACGATGACGGGGACTTGGTGGTGTGGCCGTCGTGTCCGGCCGAGCTGTCGCCGTTGCCGCCGCAGGCGGCCAGGACGAGCGCGGCAGCACCCGCGGCAGCCACGACGGCGGTACGACGGACGTGAGAACGCTTGCTGATCATGGTGCAACTCCTTGGGCGCGCAGCCACGTCGGGGCGCGCGCATGTTCATGGGATGAGGGCGTGCCGAAGCGCGGCACCGGCAACCGGGAACAAACCGGTCAGGGTGCCGTGCGGGTCGCTCTAAATCCGAAGAAGTTGCAGTTCAGACAGGTCCGGGGGCGCCCGGCCGGTCTCCGCCGAGGCCACAGCCGGCATGAGCGAGGCAAGGGTGGGGGACCCGTCCGGCAAGGCGCCGGCCAACGCGGGCGGCGCATAGGCGGAACCGATACCGGCCGCTGCGCAGGACCCGTCCGCGTGCTCAAGGTGATCCGGCCCGCCGTCCGTGTGTGAGCATCCCGCACTCGCGTGGGAAGCATCGGCGGACACGGCCATCACCATGTCGTGGTCCGCCTCCGCGCGTGGTGACGGCGCTCCGCCGGGGCCGAGAGCATGCATGCCCAGCAGGCCGGTGAGCACCGCCATCACCAGCAGCGCGAACAGCCGCCCCGCAGGGCGGCGGCTCGACAGCTGCACGGAGGACGTCATGCGCCCATCGTACGGTCCGGCCCCCGCCCCGGCCTTCCCCCCACCCCCAGGGTCAGCCGGTCGGTGGACACGCGTCGTCCACCGCGCAGAAGACCTTGGAGTCAAGGTGGTGGGCGGGTCCCCGGCGCCGTCGGCGGCACCGGCCCCGGCGGCCGGCCCTGTGCCGGGGCCCGTGCGGGTCAGGCGGTCGCGGGGTGTGGCCGGGGTGTGGTGAGGCGGCCGGAGCGGGCCAGCAGCAGGACCGCGCTCGCGCAGACGCCTCCGGTCAGGGCCAGTGCGGTCCACACCAGCCACAGGGCCTGGTGGCGTTGGGCGTAGTCCCACAGGGCGCCGGTGGCGAGGTTGCCCAGGGTGATTCCGAGACCCGAGACGGTGTTGTAGAGGCCGTAGTGGGTGGCAACGAGCCGGTCGCCGGACAGCGAGACGACGGTGTCCATCTCGAAGGGGTAGACGATCGCGCTGCCGGCGGCCAGGGCGACGACCGCGGCGGCCAGCGCTGCCAGTGCCACCGCCCCGGGCGCGGGTGTGCCCCGCGCGGCGACCAGGGCGAGGGGGAGGAAGGCCGCGCCCATCAGTGAGAGGCCGCGGACCAGGGCGTCCTGGCAGTTCCAGCGGGTCTTCGCCCAGGCGGTCAGCCGCAACTGGCCGGCGACGGCCACCGCGGCGGAGAGCACGAACAGCAGGGTGGTGGCCTGCGTCCCCGCCGCGCCGAGCGTGGCCCCGGCGGCGAGCGGAAGCGCGAGGTAGACCTGGAAGGTCAGCACGTAGGAGCCGATCATCGCGCAGGAGAACAGCAGGAACGGCCGGTTGGCCGCCACCGTCCGCCACTGCGCCAGCACTCCGCTCTCCCGCCCGCCGGCGGCGGCGCCGCGGGCAGGCAGGCAGCGGCTCTGGAGCACGGTCAGGGCGGCGAAGATGCCCGCCGCGACCAGGCACACCGCGCGGAAGTCGGCGGCCAGCAGCGCCAGGCCGACCAGCGGGCCGGCCAGCATCCCGGCCTGGTAGTAGACGTTGAACGTCGCGAACGCCTCCACCCGCCGCTCACCGGCCCCGGCGGCGAGATAGGCGCGCACCGCCGGGTTGAACAGGGCGCCGGCGAACCCGGTGGCCGCCGAGGCGACGATCAGGACCGCAAGGCTGTCCACCACGCCCAGCAGGGCGAACCCGGCCGTACGCAGCAGACACCCCGCCATGATCGGGATCTTGTAGCCGTAGCGGTCGGCGATCGTACCGCCAATCAGGAACATGCCCTGCTGGGAGAAGTTGCGCACGCCCAGCACCAGGCCCACCGCCCAGGCGGCCAGGCCGAGCTCGCCGGCCAGATGGGCGGCGAGGTAGGGCATGAGCATGTAGAAGGCGAGGTTGATGGCGAACTGGTTGGCCATCAACAGCCGCACCGCGGGCGGGAAGCTCAGCGTGGACGTCCACAGGGCTTTCACCGGGCCGCTCCCGCCAGCAGTGCCGCATCCGCACCGCCCGGCCGGGCGGCGGGCGCCGGGTCCACGACGGTTTCGCACTTCGTCCACCGGGTCACTGTCCGCTCGGCGGGATGGCAGATGATCTCCGGAGCATCGGCCGGTTCGCTGCCCAGCAGTTGGCGCTCCCGGCACCAGGTGTCGTCGAAGACGGTGCCGGCGTAGCGGTGCGGGCCGTCGGGGAAGACGGCGGCAATCCTCGCCTCGGCCGGGAGGGTCGCGGTCAGGTGGCGGGCGACCAGGGCGACCGCGCCGACGCTCCACCCACCGGTGGCGTACCGGGAACGGGCCAGCGCCCGGGCGGACCACACGGCTTCACCGGCGGCCACCCAGTGGACCTCGTCGAACAGGGCGTAGTCGACGTTGCGGGGGTAGATGCTGCTGCCCAGCCCGCGCATCAGCCGAGGGGCGGCCTCCTGCCCGAAGATGGTCGAGCCCGTCGTGTCGACGCCCACCACTTTCAGGGCAGGGAAGAAGCCGCGCAGCACCGAGGCGACCCCGGCCGAGTGCCCGCCGGTGCCGACGCTCACCACCAGGGCGTCGATCCGCCCGAGCTGGGCGACCAGTTCGTGGGCCAGGCCCGCGTAGGCGGCCACGTTGTCGGGGTTGTGGTACTGGTCCGGGCACCAGGCGTCCGGATACACCGACAGCAGTTCGGCGACGCGGTCACGGCGGGCCTGCTGCCAGCCCCCCACCGGATGCGGTGCACCGACAGTCTGCACGTCCGCGCCGTAGGCGGTGAGCAGACCCGACACCAGCGGTTCCATCCCGGGGTCGGTGACCACGGTGACCGGGTGGCCGAAGACGATCCCGGCCAGTGCCAGTCCCAGGCCCAGCGTGCCGGAGGTCGACTCCACGATCCTTGCTCCGGGCAGCAGGTCGCCGCGTTCACGGGCGCGTTCGACCATGAACAGCGCGGTACGGTCCTTGATCCCACCGGGGTTGTGGCCTTCGAGCTTGGCCCAGAAGCCGCGTCCGGGCGCGGCGAAGGGCTCCCCGACCCACAGAACCGGGGTGTCGCCCACCAGAGCGGCCGGGCTGTGGGCCCGCAGGGAGGGAGCCGCGGTCAGCAGCTGGGCGGGGGCAGGGGGCATGACAGAGGTGTTCATCGCACGGGTCTCCAGCCGGCCGCCGCAGCGCCACGTCACAGGCGCCGACGGCCGGGGGGTTTTGGGGAAGCATCAGGAGCGACGGCGCCGCTGTCCGCGTGACAGACGCGGCAGCAGGCAAGGCCGCTCAGGCCCGCCAGATTCCCAGCGCGGCCCGCTGACGTCCGTGATCCGCCCGGGTGCCGCCCGGGCTCCTCGGCCGGTGCTCCCGCGCCCTGTGCAACTGCCCGGTAGTGCAGTCGGGCGCAACGAGCGCCCGGCAGGCAACAAAGGTCGGCAGATCCGCCCGAGAGCCGACCACAGCGGGCTCGTCCACCCCTGTGCAGCCCGCCCCCGCGCCGTGATCACACAGAACGTCCGCCACCGGCGCCGCGGGATGGCCGTGCGCCGGAGCAGTCACAACGGCCAAAGTGTCGGTCCGCGGGGCTCCAGCGGCCTGCGGACCGTGTGCGCAGCCAAGCACGTGCAGCAGCCCGGCCAGCACCATGACCAGCACCAGCCGCCACGGTCCGGGCCGGCTCATCCACCTATCCACAGACACCGACACGGCACACACAGTATTGGATTGGTTACATAAAGTGCTTGTTAGGTGGGCGGTCCCGCAGTCCGCCTCTCACACATGGCCAGTGGCGAGAGTTCTGCCAAGCCCCCCGGGTCGATCACATATCCGCAGGTCGCCGTTCGCAGGACCCCTCTCGAAGGGGTGTTGTGCAAGACAGTTCTGACACGCTGCGCCAGTGGAACTGACTCCCAATCACGCCGAAACGCGTCGAGCACCTACCTGTACGCAGTACTTCTCCTCGGTCAGGTCCTCAACGCGACCCTCGGCTGGCCCTGGGCCGACCCCGCCGCTCTCTTTCACCGCAGCAGCCATTGCGGTGAACGAGAGCGGCGCGGCGCTACCACCGCGAGCGGGCCCGGAGGATCCCTGCGGCTGCCGCCCGGGGCGTGGCTGCCGCAGCTGGCAACCCCGCCTGGACCGGCCGGCCGCTGCAGCTTCACACGGGCGGCGGGCCGCTCAGAGCAGCCCGGCGATGTGACGGACCGCGTCCCGGGCCGGGCGCCCCACACCGATCAGGGTGGCAGAGGCCGCACCGGTCCAGTCGCCGTAGCCGAGCAGATGCAGCCGCGGCTCGCCAACAGCACATGTGCCGTCGGTGGGGATGTGTCCCCGCGGCCCGCGCAAGTTGAGCGGGGCGAGCTGGGACAGAGCCGGGCGGAAGCCGGTGCACCAGACGATCGCATGCGCATCGCTCTGGCTGCCATCGGGCCACCGGACACCGGTAGCGGTGAACTGGGCGAACATCGGCTTGGCGGTCAGTAGTCCGGCGTCCCGGGCCGCGCGGACAGGCGGCACGGCCACGATGTCGCCCAGTGAGGCCACCCCACCGGTGTCGGTGCGGCCGGCTTCGAGCGCACGGCGGCGGGCGGTGGCGACATCGAACAGGGCCCGGCCGTCGATGTCGTCGGCCAGGAAGCGCGGTGGGCGCTGGGTCACCCACGTGACGTGGACGTTGCCGTCCAGAGCGAGGTCAGCGGCGATCTGCGCGCCGGAGTTCCCGCCGCCGACCACGATCACGTGCTGGCCGGCGAAGTCGGCCGGAGAGCGGTAGCTCACCGTGTGCAGCTGCCGTCCGGTGAAAACGTCGCGGCCGGGGACGGCGGGAAGGAAGGGGCGCGTCCAGGTGCCGGTGGCACTGATGGCCGCGCGGGCCCGCCACGTGCCCGAGTCGGCCTCGACCAAGAGCCTCTCGCCGTCGCGGCGCACGGCGTCCACGCGGGTGCCGTGCTGGACGGGCAGGTCGTAGCGCTTCTCGTAGTCGGTGAGGTAGTCGACGACGTGCCCTGCGTCCGGGTACGTCTCGCCGGGCTGAGCGGGCATGAGCCGGCCCGGCAACGAGGAGTGATCCGCCGGGGAGAACAGGTGGAGCGAGTCCCACATGTGCTGCCAGGACCCACCCGGCGCCGGATCGGCGTCCAGAATCACGAAGTCGAGGCCCCGGCGACGCAGGTGGTAGCCGGCGGCGAGTCCTGCTTGGCCGCCACCGACCACCACCACATCCGTGTGCCGTGTCACGGGGCCGTCGTCACCGCGTCGGGGCCGAACTTCTTGCGCCAGGCGAGCGCGACGTAGACCAGCCCGATCAGCACCGGGACCTCGATGAGCGGTCCGACCACGCCCGAGAGGGCCTGTCCGGAGGTGACGCCGAAGGTGGCGATGGCGACCGCGATGGCCAGCTCGAAGTTGTTGCCTGCCGCCGTGAACGCCAGGGTCGTGGTGCGGTCGTAGGCCAGGCCGAGGCCCTTGCCGAGGAGGAAGGTCCCGAAGAACATGATCGCGAAGTAGACCAGGAGCGGCAGCGCGATCCGGGCGACGTCCAGCGGCTGCGAAGTGATGGTCTTGCCCTGGAGGGCGAAGAGGATGACGATCGTGAACAGCAGTCCGTACAGGGCCCAGGGGCCGATCTTCGGCAGGAACTTTGCCTCGTACTTCTCGCGGCCCATCTTCTGCTCGCCGATGCGGCGGGTGAGGAAGCCGGCCAGCAGGGGGATGCCGAGGAAGATGACGACGTTCAGCGCGATGTGCCACACGGACACGTCCAGGCCCTGGCCGTCACCGAGGTTCATCCAGCGCGGCAGCAGGTCGAGGTAGAACCAGCCCAGCAGGCCGAACGCGAGGACCTGGAACACCGAGTTCAGTGCGACCAGGACGGCGGCGGCCTCCCGGTCGCCGCAGGCGAGGTCGTTCCAGATGATGACCATGGCGATGCAGCGGGCGAGACCGACGATGATCAGGCCGGTGCGGTACTCGGGCAGGTCCGGCAGGAAGATCCACGCCAGCGCGAACATGACGGCGGGCCCGATGATCCAGTTGATGACCAGCGAGGACACCATCAGCTTCTTGTCGCCGGTCACGCGGTCGAGTCGGTCGTAGCGGACCTTGGCGAGCACCGGGTACATCATCACCAGCAGGCCGAGCGCGATCGGCAGGGAGATACCGCCGATCTCGATCTTGGCGAGCGCGTCGTTCATGCCCGGGATGAGGCGGCCCAGGCCCAGGCCGACGGCCATGGCGAGCAGGATCCACACCGCGAGGTAGCGGTCGAGGGTGGAGAGCTTCTTGACGATCGAGTCGTCCCCACCGCCGGCCGGAGCGGGGGCGGTGGTGGGCTCTGTGGAGGTCACGGGCAGGCCCTCTTGTTCTCGGAAGCGGTGCGGGCGGAGTCGGCCAGCGCGGCGAACTGCTCGGACAGTCCGGCCAGGACCTCGGGCTTGAGCTTGTAGTAGGTGAAGCGGCCGCACGGCTCGGTCTCCACGATCCCGGCCTCGCGCAGCACCTTCATGTGGTTGGACAGGTTGGTCTGCTTGGCTCCGGTCTCCTCGACCAGGTGCGTCGTGCAGAGCGTCTCGCGCGCCAGCAGGGTCACGATCTGAAGGCGGAGCGGATCGCCCAGCACCCGGATCACATCAGGATCGACTGAAGTCAGCATGCACTGATACTCTCACATCACCGCCCGCTGATACCAGCGGGGGCTGAAGTCATTGGCGGCCGGGTTCCGCCATGCGACGAGAGAGAACGATCACCATGGCCGACAAGCCGTCCGTCCTGTTCGTCTGCGTCCACAACGCCGGCCGCTCCCAGATGGCCGCAGCCTGGCTGACCCGCCTGGCCGGAGACCGCGTCGAGGTCCGCTCCGCCGGCTCCAACCCCGGCACGGCCGTGAACCCGGCCGCCGTGGAGGCCATGGCCGAGGTTGGCATCGACATCTCCGCCGAGACCCCCAAGGTCCTCACCATCGACGCGGTCCGCGAGTCCGATGTCTGCATCACGATGGGCTGCGGCGACACCTGCCCCGTCTTCCCCGGCAAGCGCTACCTGGACTGGAAGCTCGAGGACCCCGCCGGCCAGGGCGTGGCCGCCGTCCGCCCGATCCGCGACGAGATCAAGACCCTCGTCGAGGGCCTGATCGCCGAGATCGCCCCGGCCAAGCCGGAGGCGACGGCGTGAGCGAGATACGCGAGGTCGCCATCATCGGCTCCGGCCCCGCCGGATACACCGCCGCCCTCTACACCGCCCGCGCCCAGCTGAGGCCCCTGCTGTTCGGCAGCTCCATCTTCGTCGGCGGCTCGCTGACGACCACGACAGAGGTCGAGAACTTCCCCGGCTTCCCCGACGGCGTCGACGGCCCGGTCCTGATGGAGAACATGCGAGCCCAGGCCGAAAGGTTCGGCGCCGAGATGATCGACGACGACATCGTGTCCGTTGACCTGACCGGCGACGTCAAGCTCCTCACCGACTCCGCCGGCACCGTCCACCGCGCCAGGACGGTGATCATCGCGACCGGCTCCGGCTACCGCAAACTCGGCCTGCCCAAGGAGGACGAGCTGTCCGGCCGGGGCGTCTCGTGGTGCGCGACCTGCGACGGGTTCTTCTTCAAGGGCCGAGACATCGTCGTGGTCGGCGGCGGCGACACCGCCATGGAGGAAGCCACCTTCCTCACCCGCTTCGCGAAGTCGGTCACCGTCGTCCACCGCCGCTCCACCCTGCGCGCCTCGAAGGTCATGCAGGACCGGGCGTTCGCCGACGACAAGATCTCCTTCGCGTTCGACAGCGAGATCGCCGAGATCAAGGAGACAGGCGGCATGCTCGCCGGCGTCGTCCTGCGTGACGTCTTCACCGGCGCCACCCGCGGTCTGGACGTGACGGGGCTGTTCATCGCCATCGGGCACGACCCGCGCACCGAACTCTTCGCCGACCAACTGACGCTGGACGGCGAGGGCTACATCGAGGTCGTCTCCCCGACGACCCGCACCAGCCTTCCCGGCGTGTTCGCGGCCGGCGACGTCGTCGACCACACCTACCGCCAGGCCATCACCGCCGCCGGCACCGGTGCCGCCGCAGCCCTGGACGCCGAGCGCTACCTCGCCGCCCGTGGCGCTGCTGAAACCGTGCCCGAAGCCGCTGCCGTACCGGCCTGAACGGCACTCGCAGGCGGGGCCGCCCGGGAAGCTCCGGGCGGCCCCGACGCGGTCGTTCTCACCGGTCGTCACCGGGGAAGCTGGGAGGTCTTCTCCGGGTGGGCGACGGTGACGTAGTGCATGGCGGTCTTCTCCGTGATGCCGAACAGGCGCATGAGCTTCAGAGGGTCGCCGGTCTCGAACGCCTCGTTGAGGATCCGGTCCTGTCGCAGGCCGTCCAGCGTGAACCCCTTGGGCAAGTGCCTGTGGAGCATGGTCATGCTCACCGGGGGGTGGTCGGGGTCGAGCGCGGTGCGCTGGCTGACGAGCAGGTGGGGGTTGGTCGAGGCGGGCCAGCGGTGGTGGCGGTAGGTCAGCCACTCGGCGGCGAGGGTGTGGGTGAACTCCTCGGTGTAGAGGGTGTGGCGCAGCAGGCCGCGGCGGGCTTCGAGGGTGCCGTGGGCGAGATTGAGGTCGCAGGTCAGCAGGGTGGGGATCTCGTGGCCGGGCAGGGCGTGAACGGCGGTCAGGGCGATGACAAGCCGGCCGAGCGGGGTCGTGGCGCGGTCGAGGAGTCCAGCGAGGAGGTCGGCGGGCACGGACTTTGGGATGCCCTTGAGGTCGCCGACGGGGAGGTTGCGGGTGGGGTCGCGGAAGACGACGCGTTCCTGGCGCAGGGCCTTGAACAGGCTGCGCAGGCTGATGGCGAGTTGTCGGCGGGCGCTCCCGGTGAGGCCGTCGATGGCGGTGGTGGCGTGGTCGCTGGTGATCTGCCGCAAAGTGGTGATGCCGCTGCTGGTCCAGGCGGTGAGGGTCGGCTCGAGGGCGAAGAGGTAGCGGCGGATGCCGTCGTAGCCGCGGGCCTCGTGCTCGCGCCGGCCTTGGCCGCGCAGGACCTGTACCCACAGCCGGACCTCGTCGGCGACGGTCGGGGGCAGCGTGCTGATGGTGGCTTCGATCCAGACCTGGTCCGCGTCCCGGTGTAGTTCGGGGTCTTCGGCCAGCAGGCCGCGGGCGGCGAGGAACTGGCAGACCCGCTTGGCCCCGAGGTTGGGGTCGAGCAGGGCGAGGTCGTGGACGTCCCGCTCCTGGAAGACCGTCTCGGCGCCGAGCCGGTACACCAGGATCGTCAGGGTGCGGATGTCCTTGCGGTACGCGGGGTCCTGCCGGCCGCGGCGCAGCCGGTCCAGTTCCTCAGTCAGTGCACGGGCCGCGGTGGTCAGCGGCAGGTTCCTGTAGCTGCGGCGGCGCAGGCGGGCCATGACCGGCGACCAGTCGCGCCGCATTCCGAAGAGCGGCTCCTGCCCGCGGGCGGCATGGAGGGCGGACACTGCCTCGTCCTCGTCTTCCGCCGGCGCGGGTTCGTCGGCCGGGATCAACTGGGCCTGACCGGGAGCCCCGTGCGGAAGGTCGATGACCAGCTGGGTGGCGCGCACTGTGGCAGGGCCTGAGTCGTCCAGGTGCTGGTAGAGGCGGCAGGTGCGGCATCGACTGCCACGCAGCGGCAGCTCGTCCCTCAGGCACCGCACGCACCGGCCCGCAGGGCGGAGCTCGCGCCAGTGACGGCACGGATTGCAGCGGGAGCCTCGTTTTCCGCTGGCCATCCAGGCATCGCAGTCGCGGCATGACCGCGCCACGGACGGCGGCAGGGGCGCCGGGGCGGTGATGTAGGTCGTGGTGGGCTGGTTGGTGGTGGAGAACCGCATCGGCTCCGGCGCCTGGTCGAGCAACCCGGCCCGCAGCAGGACCAGGCGCACCGCGTCCCCGTTGGACGGCAGGTCCCGAAGCATCGGCTCGGGTAGCCGTGCGGCGCCCTCGGCCTCTCGTACGGCCAGCGCGAGGCGGACCATCTCTGCGATTGCGCGCTGCCAGCCCACGGACAGGCCGTGCTCGGCCGCCATCACCTCGATCACTAGGCGGCATTCCTCCCACCCGGCGACCGGTCGGCCGACGATCGCGCTGACCGTGGCGTCGGTCAGCACTCTGGGCACTGTGAACAGGGCAAGCTGGCCGCACACCTGCGCCTGAAGCACCGGTGGCCCGGCCGGGGCGGCGCGCTGCTTCCGTAGCTTGATCCACCACTGCTGCCCCACCTTGAGCCCGTTCTTCGCGGGCCGGCGCAGTGGCCGGGCGTCCGCCGACCGGTCGCCGTACATCCCGCCGACGATCAGCTGGACCGGCCGCGGCCGCGCCTCCGGCAGACCCAGGGCCCATTCGGCGTCGTCCTCGGTCCGGATCGCCATGAGGCACGGCTTGCACAGCCCGTCCGTGTTCAGGTGCGCCTCGTGCCGGCACCGCGGGCACACCCCGCGCTCGGGGTACTTCCCCGCCCAGGGCCGGCAACCGGCGCACACCCGATACCAGTGCACCACCAGCCAGCCCAGGCACACCGGACAGCTCCGCGCCAGCCCTTGACCACGATCCTTCGTCACCGCGGGCCCCTCAATTCGGCGGGAGCGAGCGCGGCCCGGCGCCACGGCGGCTGCGCGGCACAGGCCGGACCGGGCCCGCGGTCGGCCCTTCCTCGGCGCCGACCGCCCGTTGGCCGGACTCCGGCACCCCCTGGGCATCGGCGAGCGGCTCGGCCTGGAGCAGGTCGGCGACCGTGCAGTTCAGCGCGGCGCACATCTTGTCCAGGTCCTCCAGGCGCACGGTGACCGGCGTGCCGCCCCACAGGGCCGCGACCTTGCTCAATGAGGGGTTGAACCCCACCTGCTGGAAGGCGGCCAGCACCTCGGTCGGCCGCCACAGGTCCCGTTGGGCGGCCACCATCCGAAGGTTCCACTTCACCGTAGGTTCCCCTTGTCCATCACCAGTCGTTGGGCCGCCCGGGAGCTCGCGGTCAGGTTCGCGTGCTCAGGGTCGGAGTGAGCGGTCGCCATGTACCGAAGTGTCGTAGTTGCCCAGTCATGTCCGAGGACTTTCTGCACTTCCCACAACGTCATCCCGCGCTCGTAGTTGTGGGTCGCGCAGGCGTGACGCAGCAGGTGCGGGAAAAGATCGGTGACTGGCCCATTCAGGTAGGTCGCGGCCGCCGTATGCAACGCCTTGCGGAACGTGGACGGCACGATCGCCGGCGCGATCGGCAGGTTCAATGAGGCGATCGCGGTCGGCTTGCGCTCCGAGGGCCACAGCGGTGCCCGCGGGTGCTCGACGTCGTCGCCGAACTCGCCCCGGATCTCCTCGATGTACCACCACAAGAGGGCGCGGCCCTCCTGGAACATGTAGGCCTCACGCGGCCTCGGCCCCGAACCGTGAGCGCCCTTGCCCAGCACGACGAAGCGGCCCCACTGGCCGTGCTCCCAGTGCAGATCGCCCATGCACACCCCGCACAACTCTGCGGCCCGGACGCCGGAGAGGTAAGCGACCTTGGTCATCACGTAGTCGCGGCACGCGACCAGGTACTTCCGCGCGTTGGGCAGGTCCTCGCGCCACCGGCCCAGGAAGTCCCGCATCGCCGTCTGCGACGGCGGGATCCGGAGGCCGAAGTCTCCGCGATGACGCGGCCGGTTGAACGGGTCGATCGGCGACTCCACGGCCGCCCCGAAGCGCCGCATGATGTCGCCGGCGTATCGCTGCTCGAGGAACGCGAAGTAGGCGTCGATCTTGTTGATCTTCCCGCGCAATGTCGATGGCGCCCGCTTGCCCGGTCCGGCGAAGTAGCGGTCCACCTCACGCGGGGAGAGCTGCCACGGCACGGTGCCGTAGTACTCGCAGACTTCCACCACGGGCTTGAGCAGGCCGTCGAGCGTCGTTGGCGCCAGGCCGGCAGCGTCCCGGGCCCACTGGTACTCCGAGAGCGTGTCGAGGAAGAAGCTCTCCTCGTCGACGGCGGAGATGCGGGCCTGGCGGCGGCGCTGCAGGGTGACGACGTCCGCCAACCCCGATTCCACCGACACCGCCGCCGGGTCCACCACCGCGCTGGCATCGGCGCCTGGGCGCACCAGCGTCAGCACGCGACTTTCGGAATCTGACACGAACCGTGAAATTACAGGGACTACGCGCAGAATCTGCGAGTTACTGCTGAGATCCCACACCAACGAGTGAACGCCACCAGAGGAGCGTTCTGCCTGCTGAAATGCAGCTTCACTGGGTCAGGCAGCGGCAGACGAACCCGCCCGTACTCCACTAGGGCCTGCTGCTCGCGCCAGAAGCGGCGGTTCGCGGCAGTCTGCTTCGGGTGGAGAACCCACGCGGAAGCGATGGCGGCGAGGAGGACCGGCACGGCGGTGAGGAACCCGGGGTGCCACATCGGGTGCCGTTCGCACTGGTCCTCGGCCCAGCCCAGGAGGCGGGTGCCGACGCTGAACCTTCCGGCGAGGTATCCGACGGTGGCGCCGAGCGCGGCGACCAGGAGCAGCAGCAGGTTCACGGGGCGGTCCTCCTCGAGGGGGTGGGTTGCGGGGCAGGGAGCTCGGACCAGCCAAACGGCGACTCGTTCCGGTCCTCCGGACACTCGACGGCCAGGAGCCGGCCGAGGCGGGCGTCTTCGTCGCCGAGCTGGGCGTGTGTATCGGTCACGTGTCCGGCTCTCCCCGGTGCTTCGCCGCGGTGGTGGCCACTGCCATGTCGTAGACGACGGTGATGGCCTCGGCGAGGTCCGGTGTCTGGTTGGTGTCGGCGTGCTCGGCGAGGACGGCGAACAGCGCACAGGACGTCTCGTGGTCCTTGTTCGCGCAGGCGGCGACGAACCGGGTGGCGAACCGCAGCGACGGGGGCAGCTCGTCGACACTCGCCGGCCGCCCGTCCGGCCCTTCGACGTGGATCATCACCGGGTTGTTCGGGTCGCCGCCGTCGTTCTGGGCGAGGTTGGCGAGGACGCAGAGCATCCCGTACGTGGAGGCCGGTCCGGCGTCCACGTGCGGCTGGAGCATCCCCATCGCGGTGTCGTGCCGTCCGAGGACGCCGTACGAGACGGCGTCGAGGATGGCGTCCGGGTCGGGTGTCGTCATGGGTGGTCGCTTTCTTGTCTCGCGGGGCTGGCATGATTCGGGCCGGCCCGGCGCGGTGAGCGCTCCTGGTGAGGTCGGGAGCGACCGCCGCGCCGATGCCGGTCGGTCAGGGGGTCGCGGCGGCGGTCATCTCGCGGCCCAGGGCCTCCCCGACGGCCTGCACCAGGTAGGCGCGCGCCTCGTCGTCCAGGCCCTCGTGGAACGCGAAGTGAACGCGGACGATGGGCTGCGGTCCGGCCGCCCAGGTGAGCGTGTGCGCGTCGGGCTGGAGCCGGTCGGCTTCGAGTCGGGCGGCCCACGCGGTGACGTCAGCGGCGTCCTCCGGCGACTCGCCGGTCTCCACCCTGGCGTCGGCCGCGGGGCGCAGGTCCCAGTGCGGTTGGGGCTCGGTGACGCTCGGCAGGGACTCGGAGCAGTCGTTGCAGCGGCGGGACTTCACCCACCCGGCGTCGGTGCGGTGCTCGCCGGTCACGTCCCACGACTCGTGTCGGCAGTCCTCTTCCGGGCCGCACCCGCCATCGTGGGCGACGCGCCGGTAGCAGGTGTACGGGAACTCCGTGCGGTCGAGGGTGGAGCCGCAGTACCGGTACTCGTCGACCGGGTCGGTCTGACCGACGGCGAGCTGTCCGGAGGCGGCCAGCGCGGCGGCGATCACGACCGAGTCAGCGACATCGCCAGGGAAGTCGGCGACGCCTCCGCCGGGAGTGTCCACGCCGCAGTCGCCGGCGTCGTTGGCAACCGCCCACACCGCGCCGGAGGGGTGCCGCAGGATCTCCAGCGGCCTGTCGTCGTCACCGGTCCATCCGGCGCGTTCCAGAGCCTCGGCGACGTCGAGGCGGCTGTTCCAGGTCATGCGGTGATCTCCAGTTCTCCGAGCGGGCGCCCGGCGTCGATGTGGTCGTGCAGCTCCCGCAGACGCGCGATGGCGCGGACGCGGTCACCGCGTGCGTTGAGGGCTCGTCGGGCGGCGGCCGGGAGCTGGCCCCAGCAGGCGCCGCACAGGTGCAGGCGGGACGGTTTCGGCGTCCGGCAGGAGCGGCACGGGGTCGCGGTGTACGCGCCGCGGGGGCGGGTGGCCATCAGGCGCCCGCCGGGACGAACGGGGGCTCGCCGACGCCGTCGCAGCGCTTCCCCGTCGAGAATCCCGCCTGGGTCATGCCGTAGTGCCAGCCCAGCAGCCGCTCCCGGGTGAGCTGGAAGTCACGGCTGCACGCGGAACATTCGCCGCGCTCCTTCGCCTTCGGCTCGTTGGTCTTCACTCGTGGTCTCCTTCGGTGTCGGGGTCGTACGGCTCGACGGGACCGCCGGGCCGCGGGTTCGAGAGGTGCCGGCCGCCGATGGCCAGGGCGCGGGCCACGGCACGCGCCCCGTAGCGGGCAGTCGCGGTGTCGTGTCCGTCCTGCTCGATGGCGCGCAGCACCTCGCCGGGCTCGACGCCTTCCGGCATCGGCCGGGCGGGGGGTCGGGCTGCGGTGCCGCACAGCAGGCACCCGTTCTCGGCGGTCGGGTCGACCGGGCCGCCGGGGTGCCGCGCGCACTGGTGGCCGCCCGGCTGCCTGCCCTGGGCTTGGAGCACCAGGCGGTGAGCGCGGTGCAGTTCGCCGGCTAGGTCGACGAGCGTGGCGTCGGTGATGTCGGGCCGGTTGCTGTACGCGCAGATGTCGCGCAGGGCACGGCCGATGGCGGGCAGCAGGTCAGGGTTCATGCGCCTACCGCCTCGCGCTCGTTGCCCTGGGTGGCGGGCCGCGGGTGCCTGTTCCGCCAGCCGTTCATGTGCTGGCCCACCTGGTGGTCGAGCTTCACGCCCCACACTCCGGCCCGAGCGAGCGTCGTCCGAAGACGGCGTTCCTCGGCGGCCTCGGCTTCCTTCCAAGCGTCCAGGGCGGCCTGAGCGGCGCTGTGAGCTTCGCCGTGGGCCTTCCACCGGGCGGCGGCCTCCGCAGCGGCGCGGGCGGCCTCACGGCGCTCAGCGTGGCGTTCCTCGCAGGCCCGGCACCGGCCGCCGTCGATGATCTGCCCGTCCTCGCATCCCGGGTCCGGGCAGTCCTGGGCGAGGATCGCGGCAGCCAGCCAGGAGTTGCGGTTCTTGATCCGGTCGCAGCCCTCGGGGTTCTCGAGGTCCCGGCGAGGAGTCGTGCACCCCGAAGCGGTGCAGCGGTCGCAGCCGCGGTAGTCGGCTGCCGCGCGGTCCTCGGCGTTCTCGCCGTACCAGCGCCGGTTGATGCGGGCGATCACCTGTTCCGGCGTACGGCGCGGGATGCCCGCTGACGCGTTGCCGTCGAGCAGGTCGTTGATCGCCCGGTGCAGGCCGGGGAACAGCTTGGTGCCAGGGCTGGCAACCGCGGCGGGGATCGCGGACCGCACCAGCTCGAACCCAGGTGACTCCTTGCGCGGCTGAGTCTTCGTGGTGCCGCGCCTCTTGGACGCTTTGCTCTGGGCGGGGGCGATCTTCGCGGACGCGGCGGAGCCGCCTTCGTCCTCGCCGGTTTCACCAGCCGCGCCGTTGCTCGCGCCCGCACGTGCGAAACCACCCGCACCTTGGCCTACGGCGTCAGGACCAGCGTCTTCGTCTTCTCCCATCGTCTTCTTGCTCACCGTCTTCTTAGAGACTCGGGGGTTCTCCGGGACCCGGGAAACCCCCGAGTCGGGGCCGACCTGCGACGATGCGGCGTTTCCCCAGGTCGGCTCCGAGTCCGGGTTTTCCCGGACTCGGGGGGCGCCCTTTTTGACCAGCTTTTCCCGCCGGGCTGCCGCCTTCTTGATGGCCGTCGCCGTTGGCGGAATGACCTCTACGCGGCGGGCCTGGGCGTCCTCGGCGCGGATGACTGCGAGCAGTTCCTCGACCTCGGCGTCGCGAGCGGGCGGGGCGAAGACAGCCATCTCGGTGCGCCACTGGTTCTTGGCGCCCATCACGCGGACCTTCACGACGTAGCGGGCGACCTGGAGCAGGCCCATGGCAGCAGCCATGGCGTCCTCGCCGTACCCGTACTGCCTGCCGATGTCGGCGAGCGTGATGTCCCAGCCGTCCTTGTGGCGCAGGAGCACGGTCAGAAGGCCGAGCGACGTCAGGTCCAAGTTCCAGGAGTCGTCGACTGTCTCGTTCGGCACCTGCGCGAACCGGGGCGGTCGTCCGCTCCGCTTCCTCATGGTGTCTTCTCTCGGTCGTACGTCGGGTGGATCAGGTCAGGCGGTCTCGTTGATCAACATGACGCCATCATAGCCTTTATGTACACGAGCGCTATATAGCCGGTTACCGTCTTCATGGCCGCCGAGTACACTGCCGCTATGACCGACACCAGGAATGAGCACGAGGAGCGGATCGCTGACGTCCGCAACTCCTTCGCCGACGCGGTCGGGCGAGCCCGGTACAGCGGCGAGGTCACCGTGCTGACCAGCCGCGGTAAGCGAGCAGCGGCGATCGTCCCCATGGACTTCTACGAGCGCGCACTGGAAGCCCTCGGCGAGCGCGCTGTGCCCGTCGAGAAGCCAGCCGCTTCCTGACGCCCGGCTCACCACAGGCCGTCCTCGACCGGGGCGGCCTCTTCCGTGTGTCCAGGCGCCCAGGTCACGATCTCGCCGCGCTCCTCGGTGAGCGTGGCCGTCGACCAGCAGGGCGTGCACAGCAGCCGCAGGAGGCCGTCCAGCGTCGACCGGTGGGCCGTCAGCGCCCGGTGGTAGCCGCAGCCCTGGCAGCGCCCCACGGACGGCACGGCGGCGCTCACGGCCGACCCCGGTTCTTGCGCCGGTAGGCGGACAGATCAGCGACGCCGGCGGGCAGCGAGGCGGGCAGCGAGGATGCGGCGGCCGGGCGCCGGCCGGTGCAGGTGGCGACGTGCGGCTTGTGCAGCTTCTCCCAGCCCATGAGCGGCAGTTCGACGGACGGGCGGCGCGATCGGTGCGTACCGGTGCCGTCCCGGTAGACCGCCGTGTTGCCGTCGTCGTCCGGGTGGGCGTCGATCAGGAGCCGCTTCCCGGCTTCTGTGACGGTCCACAGCACGGCAGCGCCGCACTGCGGGCACCGCATGGCCGCACGCATACATCTCTCCTCTCTCGACAGTGGGGGCGGGCCGTGCCGCCCTCGCAGCAACGGGGCGGCAGGGCCAGGGGCAGCCGGTCAGTCCGTGAACACGTCGGCCAGGTCAGCGGCGTACTTGCCGAGCCAGACGAGGGCGGCGACGACCAGCCCGACCAGCCACCACCAGGGCGGCGTCTGCGTGATCCCGTACGTGATGCCTCCGGCGACGCCGCCGAGTCCGGCGCCGAGGAGGAAGCGGGCCAAGGGGTCCGTGCGGGGTCCTTCTCTGCTCAGTCGCACAGGTCGACGTCGATGTCGACGCCGTGCCCGCGCTTGTGCTTGGTGGGCTTGCCGCTCGGCCGGGACGTGGCCGGCGGCTGCTTGCGGATGTCCGACCCGGCGGTCGCCTTCGTCCGGCGCGGGGCCGTCGGCTTCACCGGGGCCGCGGAGCGCGGCCGTACGGTCGTGGGCGCCTGCACCGCCGCGGCGGACAACGCGAGCCAGCCGCACGGCCCGCTCCCGTCGTCCTGGCCGTCGTCGACCGCTCCCGCGATGGTGAGGACCAGCAGGAGCAGCGCCAGGAGGGCGACGACCGTGACGACGACGCGCACGGCGCGTTCCGTGCCGTTCACGAGGAACGCGTCTCCCTGCCACCACGCCGGGACCGCAGCGTCACGCCGGCTTCCAGCAGCAGCGTCCGCGTCAGCCCGTACGACAGGCCGTGCTCGGCGATGAGGTCACGGATCGATGCGCCCGCCTCGTACTGCTCGCCGAACTGCTTCGCCATCGCGGTCCGCTCGTCGCCGCGCAGCCTCGGAGGGCGGCGCTTCACCTCGCCGCGAGCGCCGTGCTGGGCCTTCTCAGACTGCACCGTCGGGTCAGTGCTCATCAGGGGTCGTTCCTTCCGTTCGGTCGTTCAACGCGGCGCGGGCAACAAGCCCGGCCGCGTACGTCAGCAACTCCCGCAGGGAGCCGCGCCGCTCGTCACCGCTGGCCCGGGTCAAGACCAGGACCAGGGCGGTGACCGTGTCGCCGTCCTGGTTGGCGTGAGCGGTCACCAGCCGGGCGGCGAACTGCCGCTCGGGCCGGTCCTGGGCGTCGCCCAGGTCGTCGAGGACCCACATCTCGCCTCGGGCCGCGCTCAGCGGCCCGTGCAGGGCGACCAGGGCACGCACAGCGGTGCTCGCGAACGCCCGGCACGCGGCCAGGAGGTCTATGGCGTCGCCGCGCTGCACGAGCCGGTGGATCGCCTCGTCGACGTCGTGGAGATCTCCGGTACGCATGGCGTCTTCGGCCTCACACACAAGTAGCGTCAGCAACCGGGGACTCAGCACGTCACAGCTCTCCCTGCGCCCGGTAGACGGCTTCCGCTTCCTGCTGCTGTTCGGCCAGCGCTCCCTCGGCGCAGACCTTGTGCGCCGGGGACCGCTTGGAGTCGCGCAGGTGCGTCAACTTCCCGCAGTACCGGCACGGCCGGGCCTGGTCTGACCAGTGCGCCGACGAGGACCAGACCAGCAGCCCGCCCGGAGCCGGCGGCGGTCCGCTTCTACGCCGCCGCGGTGGCATCGGCCGCCTCCTTCGCGCGGCGCTCCTTCAACTCCCGCCGACGGCGCCGCTCAGCTTCCAACCGCGCCTCGCGCAGCATCGCGGCGCGCTCGGACTCGCTGAACCCGCCCCACACCCCGTAGGCCTCGCGGAAGGTCAGGGCGTGGCGCAGGCAGTCGACGCGCACGGGACATCGCGAGCAGAACGTCTTGGCGTACTGCTCGTCGGTCACGGTCGGGACGCCGCTCTTCCCGGCGGGGAAGAACAGGGCGGTCTCCTCGCCCTGGCACACCGCGTCGTCCGACCAGTGGTACGGGCGGGGCAGGCTGTCCGGGGCGTAGCGGCTGGGGCGCGGCATGGCGTTCGCTCCTTGTTCGTGGTCGGTGGTCCAGGTGTCCGGACACGTGGCGGCGGACATGTCCGGTCACGTGTCCGTGCAGGTCACCCCTCGGGTGGCTGTCCCGGCGGGTAAGTCCGGGTCCGTGTCCGGACGCTGTCCGGGCGGTGTCCGGCGTCTCCGGCGGGGTGTCCGCCGCAGGCCCCAGCCGAGCGCCGCAGCGCCCAGCAGGACCGGCCCCCACACGCGGCTCGTCGAGACCACCGCGCCGACGGCGGCGCCGTACGCCAGGAACAGCTCGACGAAGATCACGACTCGGCCCCGTCCTCGTCGCGCCAGCGCGTCACGGTTCGCTCGGCGACGCCGATCCGCTCGGCGATCTCCCGGGCGGACATCTCCGCACCGGTCATCTCGCGGCAGGCGTACCGCTTCTCCTCGTCCGTCAGGACCGGGCACGGCCCCCGGCCCGACATGGCCCGCTCGACCGCGATGAGGTCGATACCGCGGTGCCACGTCGAATCGGGGGGCATCACGCCGCGCCCCCGTCCTGGTCCCGCATCACGCGGTCCCGGAGGTGCGCGCCGGCCACGCACGACGGGTACGAACACCCGGGCCGCACGTTGCCCTCGGGCTCCCGCCCGTGGTGCCAGCGGAACGCAAGCCGATACGCCGTCTCCACCTGCGAGTTCATCGCCAGGACGGGCGTGCCACGGGCGCCGGTCGCGCCAGTCCAGTGCAGGTGACCCCCGTCTACGACGACGGTCCGCTCGCCGAACGCGGCCCGCCACGGGTCGGCGTCGAGCGCGGGGACGGTCTGGTCTCCGGTCATGACGTCACCCCACCGTCCGGCTCGATGCGCCTCTTGTTGGGCGAAGCGAGCCAGCAGGCCCGGCAGCGGCCACCCCGGTTGTGGGAGAGCTGCTTCCCGCAGTCCTCGCACCTGCTGCGGTTGCTCTTTCGATTACGGGGACGGCCCTTCTGGTAGACCGCGAAACAAGCCGCGTTGCAAAAGCACTGCTCTGACGTCTTCCGCCTGAACTTCGTTGCGCAGCCCTTGCACTTCACGGGAGCTGTCAGATCCCGGCCCTTCGAGGCGTTGAAGCACTGCTTCGTGCAGAACCGCTTCTGGCCAGCAGCCCCGGCGCGCGGGAAGGTCTTGCCGCAGTGCTCGCACACCTTCACGTCGTTCGTGCCGCGTTCCAGGGAGGACCGGTGGCGGGCGACCACGAGGAGGGTCCGCGGCTCGTCGGCGTCCAGCTCGGCCGCGCCGTAGACGGCCGTGATCTGCGAGTCATCCAGCCACGCGATGCCGTTAGCGGCGTCGCAGACGTGCTTGAGCATGTTGTCGACGTCGATGCGCTGCCGGTTCGGCCGGAAGAACACACACCCGAGGGCGAGGTTCCCAGTCCACGCATCCCGGAAGACACGACGGAAGTGCCATCCCGTGCGGGCCTCAGCGTCGGTGTCGGCCCTGGTCTTGTACGTCTTGCCGTTCCGGGAGAAGCGCGGGCGGCTCTTACTCGCCGGCTCGCCGAGGATCGTCAGCACCTTTACGTCGCTCGTGCCGGGAGCCAGAGCCTCGACGAGCCGCATGGCCCGCTCGTGATCGTGCCTCCTACCACCAGCGGGCAGGTAGCTGTCCTCCGTGCAGTCAGAGCGCGACATCGGGTCATCCGGGCCAGCCACCCCGAACAGCGTCGGCTCGCTCATCGCCGCCCCCGATCCGAGAGGCGGCTCAGGAGGCTGGCGGCGGCCGAAGCGGGCCACATCACGGCGAGGATGGCGGAGAACAGGCACGTTCCCACGGGGTTCGCGTCGAACGCGGTCCCGAGCCACGGTTCCTCACGGGCGAGGTGCACGATCCCGGCGGTGACGAGCGGGATTCCGACCGCCCAGACCACGAAGATGATCACAGCGACGGTGTTCACTCCGCCTCACCGCCGGCCGTCCACTCCTGCGGGAGCTGCGGGGCGTCACGAAAGTACGTGAGGACCAGGCGGTCAGGGTCCTCGGCGTGGCAGTTGGCTTCTGCCTCCATCCACCGGCCGGGGAGCTGGTCGGCGTCGAGGCCGGAGTCGTTCGTCACCTGGTCCATGAGGACGGTGACCGGCTCGCCCGGCCGCCACGCAGCGACCTCGATCCGGGCGGTGCGGGCCTTCTTGTCGACGTCGAGGACCTGCACGACGGTCGCGGCCCGCACGTCGTCCCGCGCCGCGAGGTACGTCCTGCCCAGCTCGGTGATGGCGGGCAGCGCGTTGATGATCTGGATCAGGCCGCGCACCTTGAGCTGGGGGGCAAGCACAGCGTCGCCCTGCGCCTCCCCGGCGTCGGCCAGCCTGCGGAGCAGCTTCTCCGCCGCCTCGTCGACGGGCATCTCACGGGCGAGTCGGGTGACGCGGACCTGCGCGACGCGCCACGACGCCGTGTGCCGCGTCGTCGCCGCCGAGCAGGGGCAGCCGTAGACCGTCTCCTTGTGCTCCTGCGGGGTAAGCCCAATGCACTCCATCACGCTGTTCCGGCCCCGGTCGCACAGGTCGACCGTGCAGCAGCCGCAGTTCGGGCAGTCCTTCTGCGGTGGCCGGACGTACTTCGGCCCGAACGATTCAGTCATTCGTCGTCCTTCGTCGTGGTCGTCTTGCACACCAGGCAGCGGCGGCGCCCGGCGTCGATTCGGTGAGGGGTGGTCCGGTCTTCGGCTGGGCAGTGCGCGTACGGCGCCCCCCGGTAGAAGCCGGCCGGGCGCGGCGCCGCCGAAGCTGCCGCGCGGCGCAGCGGGTTACGCATCGGCCCACACCCCCGGTCGCATCGGAGGAATCAGCGGCCAGTCGGCGCGCACGGTCAGCGCCCGGCGCTCCTTGCCGGGGGTCCGCGCGAAGTAGTCGCGGAGACCTGCCTGCTGCTCGGCCGCCCAATACACCTGCCGCTCGTGCAGCTCCTCCAGCGGCGTACGGATCATCCAGCGGTGCCGGTTGGCGATCTTCCAGGTGACCGCGCAGGCCGCGACCGCGTCCGCGCCGGAGTCGTGCGCCGCGTCGAGCGGCACCACGTAGTGACGGCACAGATCCTCAAGGCGGCGCCCACCGGGCCGGTACTGGTCGACGTGCTTGTCCAGCACGCGCGGGTCCAGAACCATCGGCACCGAGGAGGAGAACAGCGACTTCACGCCGTGCCGTTCGGCCTCGGCCTCGGCCCCGGCCGGGCGGCCCGCAGAGCGGGCCGCCGCGGTGGTGAAGCCGTGGACCTTCGTCGCCTCGGCGGGGATCTCCGCCCCGTCCGCGTCCGAGATCCACGTGTGCACCTGGTTGGGCAGGCCGCCGCCGTAGCGGACGACGGCGGCCGTCACGATCCGGTCCGTCTCCGGGTCAACCCCGGACGTCTCCAGATCGAACCCAGCAAGCGGGCGGCGGTGCCAGGTCACCGGCGGCGCCCCTTCCCGTTCTGGCGACGGGCCTTGCGGCTGGCGGACCGCCGGGGCTGGACCCGCTTGCGGGGCAGCGTGGCGACCCGCTGCGGCTCCTGTGAGCCCTCAGCCGCCTTGTGGGCCGTCGTGGCGTCAGCGAGGGCCTGCGCGTCCTCGTCGGGCGCGTGGAGGACCTGCGTCTGCCCGGCGTCGCCGGCGTCGTCCGCCTTGGCGAGCTGCACCAGCTCGGCGCTCATGGGCACGACCTTGTGCAACCGCCGCAGCGCCGACTTCGTCCACATGGCGTCGAAGTCGGTGTGCCAGAAGGAGTTGCACTTCCCGGACTCCTGCGCCCGCCGGTACGCCTGGCTGTACTCGTCGCGGATCTCCTCGGCGTCCTCCCGGGAGAGGACGACGACCTGCGAGCGGGCGCCGGAGGTCATCCAGCAGAACGCGTACGCGAGGATCGGCGCCCCGCGCTCGGCGCGCGGCTTCTCCACCGCCGGCTTGTGCGTGAAGTCGAGCGGCGCGGGGGCGGTGGGCTCGTAGTTCCACTCGTCGCCCTCGTAGATCAGCCCAACGTGGACGGACCCGACGCGGCCTGAGCGGTACATCAACTCGACGTAGCCCTGGTACATCGGCACGAAGACGGCCAGCTTGCCCTCGCGCTTGATGATGGCGTGCCGCCCGTCCGGGACGAGCCCGAACCGGGCGCACGTCAGCAGGGCTTGCAAGAGGCTCGCCGGGGTGCACGGGGCCAGGCCCGGCAGGATCGCCCGTACGGCCGCGAAGAACGCGCCCGTGTCGACGTGGGACGGAAGGGACTTCGTGAAGTGCGAGCTGTACCGCTCCAGCCACGCCAGGACGGCGTCGGTGGTCTCACCGCCCTCGGCCTGCTCGGCGGCGTGCAGCTCCTCGGCGGTGCCACCGTCGACGGTCTCCGCCCGCCGGGCGACGAGCTTCGGCTTCGGGGCGTCGGCCTCGACGGTGGCCGCGCGGACGCGGTCCTTCAACGTGCTCGGCATGGTCAGACTCCCTTCGCGGGCACGTTCAGCACCCGGGCGCGGTACTTGGCGTAGATGTCGGGCTTCTCTTCCTTGAGCCGGTCGAGGTCGAGGGCGGGCGCCATGTGCGTGTAGGCGGCGGCCAGTTCGGGCTCGGCATCGCGGAACTTCTTGCTGGCGAAGGCGCCGTTGGCCTTCCACGACCAGGCCGGCTTGCCGTCGGACTTGGCGACCTCGTTCTCGCCGGTCAGGCGGCGCATCTCGTTCTCGACGGTCCGCAGCTCCTCGGCCAGCTCCTTCGAGCGGGCCTTGAGGCCGGCGCGGCGGGCGCGCAGCTCCTTCGCCGTGGCGAGGTCGATCTCGGCGATGGCCTCGGGCCTGACCGACCACAGCTTGGCCAGCAGCTCCGTGGTGGCCTCCAGGCCGTCAGCCTCAGGCGGCAGCCCCTCGACGATGTGCCGCTGGTACCACCGGCCGCACGTGTCGACGAGCCAGCCGCACATCTCCTCGTCACGCTCGATGCGGTGCCAGCGGAGTTTGTTGCCGCCGACGAGCGCGGCCACGTACCCGTGGGACCAGCCGCCGACGGTGATGTACCAGTGGCACTGGATCGCCGGGGAGTCCGGGACGCCGTCCTCCCAGTCCTGGATCTGGTACTCGGACCGGTTCTTGCACTCGACCGGCCCGGCGACCCGCCCGAACGTGTCGAGGGCGTACCGGTCGACGTTCGCGAGCATCCACGACCGCTCGTGGTTGACGAGCGTCCCCGGCGGCATCGCGATCGGGACGCCGGACCGCTTGGAGAACAGCCCGGCGATGAAGTCCTCGATCTCCGTGCCGATCTCGGCGGACTCGTTGCCCTCGAACGTCGGTCGGCCGTGCTTGTCCTCGAAGACGTGGCGGGGGCCGCGGTACTTGTCCAGGCCGAGGATCGCGGCGACGTCCGAGCCGCCGATCCCGGCCCTGCGGGTGGCCTGCCACTCCGCCTCGGACGCGTCGGCGGGCAGCAGCAGGCGGGCGGTTGGGGCGCCCGACTCCTCAACGGGGCTGATCGCTGTGGTCACTTCGGGTCCTTCCGGAAGGTGTTGAGGCGGCGGGCGCCGGCCAGGGCTTCGATCTCGGCGGCGACGCGCACCGGGTCGGCGTTCGACCACCACGCGGTGGCGAGGTCCTTGCCGTTGCGGAGCGCGGCCGTGGCGGCGTCGAGCAGGGCGAGGAACCGTTCCGGGTGCTCGCTGGTGTCGGCGCGACGTAGGGCGACCACGTCGATGGGGCGCTGGTCGCGGGGCAGGTCACGCACTGGGCGTCACCTCGCGGCGGCAGACGCGGCACGGAAGGCTGACGAACTCGCCGTCGCGGGCCTGGTAGTTGATGCGGCCGTTGTCGCAGGCAGTGCAGGCGGCGCGGGCGGCGGCCAGTTCGGTGAGGAACAGCGCGGCCTGGTGGGCGGACATGTGCCCGCGGCGGTCGGTCAGCTCCTCCTCGACTCGGCGCGCGGCCTCCTGGTGGCCCTTCATGTCGAGGTACTGCGCGGCCTGCTTCGCGTGGAGCCCGGCGTACTCGGCAGCGGCGGCGTTCAGCAGTGCGACCGCCGCGGTGTACTCGCCGGCGTCGACCGGTGCGCCAACCGCACGCGCGGCGGCCTTCTGCTCGGCCTCCTCGATGGCGCGCACCCGCTCCCGGAACTCGGCCAGAACCGCGTCGTACACGTCGGTGTGGCCGCACGGGTTGTCCCACTTGTCGACCACGTACCAGTCGCCGTCCTCGTGGAACCGGTACGGCACCGCAGTACCGCGCGGCCCGCCACAGCGGGGGCACTCGGCGGCGACCTTCACAGTGACGACGCGGACCCCGACGTAGTCGCGGCCCGATCCCCGGTCGCACACGCGGTAGGTCATCGTCGACGGGCGCGGCTCCGGCTTCGGGAGGCCGGCCACGTACCGGACCCAGACCGCGGTCCCGTCGTCGTGGCGGGCGGCGTACGCCTCGAAGGTGCCGGGCGGCCCGTACGCGGGCACCCGCTCAGCCTGCGGGATACGGCGCGCAGCGGACCGGCCTGCTTCGAGCGACGGGTACACCGCCGCGAGGAGCCAGGTGCCGCGCTCGGCGCGGGCGCGCTCGGCGATCTCGCCGTGCTTCGGCGCGATGCGGGGGCCGCTGCGGGTCACTTCGCGCCCCCGCTCTCGCGGCTCGCAGCGGCGGCCTGCCG
The DNA here is from genome assembly GCF_000381025.1 of Streptomyces sulphureus DSM 40104. Taxonomy (GTDB): domain Bacteria; phylum Actinomycetota; class Actinomycetes; order Streptomycetales; family Streptomycetaceae; genus Streptomyces; species Streptomyces sulphureus. Next base: position 5,206 of record NZ_KB905822.1, on the reverse strand, counting down.
GGGCAGGGCGGCCAGCGCGCGGCGCGTCTTGAGCTGGGAGGGGTGCCGCAGCGGCGCGCACATACGGCACGTCCGCGCGTCGTGGGTTACGTTCTTGCTCACGGTGCCTCGATTTCGTCGTGTATTGAGGTGCCTGGCGATCCCGGCGGTCACGGCCCTGGCCGGCCTGGCCGTCCGGGATGGCCGTCAGGAGACGGCCTTGCTCCGACGACGCGCGCCCGAGGGGCGGATCGTCATGAGGTTCGGGAGAGCGGCCTTCGAGTCCGGCGATTCCTCGGGGACGTCCTCGGTGAGGACTCCGTCCGGGAGCACGGTGCTCATGGCCTGGATGAGAGCCAGCTCGCAGTCGCAGAACGCGACCGAGCCGCCGATCTTCTGGTGCGGGAGGCGGCTGATGTTGTTCTCCAGCCAGCGCCGGAAGCACTTGAGCTTGCTGGCGGCCTCGTCGTAGTCGTAGTTCTGCACGGTCGTGCAGCGGCAGTACGTACCGCGGTGCTGGTTCACGCCGGGACCGCCTTCCGCTTCCGGCTCGCGTGCTGCGCGGGAACCGTGCCGAACGGTCGCGTGGTGCGGCCGATCACCAGGTCATCGAGCGAGCAGCCGTACGCGTCGGCGACGGCAACGAGCGTGGTGAGCGAAGGGACGGTGCGGCCGGACATCAAGCGAGAGATCGTCGACTCCCGCAGTCCGGTCCGCAGCGCGATGGCGTAGAGCGTGATGTCGCCTGCCGCGGACGCCCTCTTGGTCAGGACGTCCACGCGGAAGCGCGCCGTGTCCATGTGACCCCCTATTCCTAGCTTGCACGTATGCAAGTCTTGCGTGCAAGCACAACTTAGACCAGTAGCTTGCGTGCATGCAAGTGGGGGTGCATGGGTGACAGTGGGGTGAATTTCTACGACGCCGCCCCGGCGTACGCCGCCCCCAGCCTGGGCACTTCCAGATCAGCGGCCCCGACCTGCGGTTTTGCATGCATGCACGCCATTCCTCTTGACGTGCTTGCGCGCTAACCTCCGATACATGCGGAGCATGGAGACCACCCAACTCGACGACGCCGAGTCGACGGCGAAGAGGTTCGGCGAGCTCATTACGCGGCTCGCCATCGAAGCCGGCTACAACCTTGACAGTGGCGGCGGCGGAAGATCAGCACTGGCCCGAGATACCGGCATGAGCGCCTCCGCTATCGGCCGGATGCTCAGCGGACGTTCCCTGCCGATGCCTAGCCAGCTTGAGAGCATCGCGCGCGCAGTCCGGACGGACGTGCGAACTCTCCTGGTCACCGCAGGGGTGATCTCTGAGCATTCCTGGCCACACGCCACAAAACCGGATGTACTGTCTGTGACCCAACAGTCACCATCCCTCTCCCCTGAAGCCGCAGCAGACGCCTGGGGCATCACAAACCCCGGCATCCGGTCCATGTTGCTAGCCAGCATCGAGCAAGCGATTCGACTCCAAGAGGCCAGCTCCCGGAAGGTCGAGCGGGGGGAGACAGCTACGAGGGAGTAGGTTTGCGCAAGATCGCCACCGCGACGGCATGCGGCATGGCCACCGGAGTTGTGTTCACGGTAACCACCGTCGAAGACGTACCGACACACGGTGCAGCCGCTCTCCTTCTGTCCCTCGCGAGCCGGGTCCTCCCGGTGATCATCGCTACCATCCTCATCACCTGCGCCTTCCAGAACTGGATGACCAAGCGGGAAGCCGCTGAGGAGCAACGACGCAGGCAGGAAGAGCAGCTTCAGCAGCGAGCCAACCACCTTGACCTGCGCGAGGAAGCCCTCAACCACGCGAGAGAAGCCATCGAAGAGCGCATCGCGCTACTCACCAAGCACCTCGAAGAGAACCAGATCGAGCTCCTGACTGAACGCGAAGGCCGAACCAAGCTGCAAACCGACTACGATGAGCTGGTTGAGGAGCACAATCGGATGGTCATCGACGTGCTCCAACACCGCGCGGACGCCTTCGCCCGCCCAACTGCCGCTCCCGTGAATCCTTCCGCGCCACTGGCGTCGGTTCGCCACATCGTGGTGCGGCAATACGACAACGGCGTTACGCAGCACGAGCTGCGTAACGCCGTCGATCCGCACACCGGGTAGAATGTGCACCTCGCCATTCGAGTCCCCTGTCAGTAGGGGGTTGGCAAGGTCAACCCGGCGAGACGAGTTAGACCCCTTCCCGCTGCCCCTTCACTGGGTTCATTCCACAGACCCGAAGCGCATCGGATTTGGCGGAAGCGTACGCCGCCTGCACCTCATCGCGGTTCAGCCCCCACGCGGCGGCCTCCGTCACCGGCCGCCCGGTGCCCCACGACGCAGACGACTCCGCCGGCTCATCGGTGTGGCCGGACTCGAAGTCCCACAACCACTCGCCACGCAGCTCGTGTGCCTCCGGCCCGGCAGACAGCTCGGTGCCGTCTGCGGCATACACCGTCGGCCCCAGTCTCCACACCCACGCTCGATCCGGCAGCTCGGCGCGAACGTCCTTGAGCCCGTTGCCGACCTTCGTCACCCACCAGTCGGTCGTCCACTTCTCCACGCGGACCGCACCACCGCGCTCTGTCGCCCAGCGGGCCGCGATCTCCTCGGCGTGCTCGACATTCCAGAATCCGGCTGTATGCGGCCCCATGTGCGCGACGTACAGGGACTTCCCCGGGTCCCGCACCGGGACGTTCTCCTCGAGGACCTCGGTGCCCGAGCTCAGCCCGTCGTAGCCCAGCGCACGGTCGATCGTCGCGAGGGCTTCCGCATGCGCCTGTGGCAGCAGGTGTCCGTACCGGTCAGACGTCGTCTGGATGCTCTCGTGCCCGAGACGGCGCTGCACATACGTGAGGCTGTGCCGGCCGTCGGACAACAGCGCCGCGACGTGGCTGTGCCGAAGGTCGTGGAACGTTGGCCGCTTGAAGTCGGGAATGTGCCCTTCCTCCTGAGCGGCCTTCACGGCTCCCACCCACCGATCGTAGAACGTCGAGTAGCGCAGTCGCTCACCATGCCCGTTGTGGAAGATCAGGTCGGCTGACGTCATCTCGGCCAGACCCTGGTCCAGCAGCTCGCCCCACACCCGCTCGGAGACCTCGACCGACCGGCGTGAGCACTTCGTCTTCGGCTTGCCGAGGTAGTGCCCGCCATCCTTCTTCCACTTCCACGCCCGGGCCACCCGCAGCTTGAACTCCCCGTCGGCCGCATGCACCGCGTGCCGCTTGGCCAATGCGGTGATCTCGCCCCACCGCATCCCCGTACCGTAGGCCACGCGGACGAACCGCCGGTCCTCCTCCCGCTTGAGGCAGGACACGATCCCGGCAACTTCCTGGGGCGTGAGGAACTCCATGTCGTCGCCGCCGTCGTCGTCATCGTCGACACCGTCGTCGTCAACCCGCGGCAGCCGGGTTAGGTCGCACGGGTTTCGGGCACGCAGCGGCGGCTCCTCCAGCATGGCCTCATTCAGGATCGACGACAGCAGCCCGTGCAGGTTGCGGAGTGTCTTCGACGACATCGCCTTATGCGTGGAGCCGCGCCATACCTTCGTGTTGGCCATCGCGTTGACCCACGCCCCGACGGTCGCCTTCGAGAAGTGTTCAGGGCTGCGGACATCGCAGTTCCCGAACGTCGGGAACACGTACGTCTCCAACTCCTTGAGGCTCGCTGCCCGATAGCGCTCTTCGACGCCGGTCCGGTTCTTCAACGAGGCGCTGGCGTACGTGGAGAACACGAACCGGTCCTCGACGCCCGCGGCCGGGTCGATGTACCCCTTGCCCTTCACCCAACCCGGCGGCCACTGCTGCCCATGCTCGTCAACAGCCGCCTTGAAGACCTGTGCTGAGTCTTCGTCGTCGAACCGCTCTGTCTGGAACGGCGCTGAACGAGCCCCGCCCGCCCGCCACTTCACCTGCCAGCTCGTGACCTCGCCAGCCCTGTTCTTCCGCCTCGCGATGTACGCCATGGCAGGAGAATAGGCGCACCGTGCGCCCGCCGTGCGCCCAAGTCCTCAGATCGACCGCATGAGAACCAGCCATTTTCGCAGGTCACAGCGGCGGTCAGGTAGGTGCCCGGAGCCGGACTCGAACCGGCACGGCCCGAAGGCCAACGAGGTTTAAGCTCGTCGTGTCTGCATTCCACCATCCGGGCACCGGCTCCTGGAACGCATCGTGCGCCGCGGGACGCACGTGGCCCTCCCCAGGGCGCGGGGATGAGCCTATCCAGGGTCATCCCCCGAACTGCGAAGCGAGAGACCGATGTTGTCTTATTTTATTGGCAGCTGATGCACCGTCAGCAACCGCACCGCGTACTCGTAGCCCTGTGAAGAGGGCGAGCGTGCAACAGCCCGCGAAGTACGGAATGACGGAAAGTCGCCGCTCGTCTGGATCATGGTCAGCCGCCCGTTATTCGAACCGTCGGGCCCGGCATCGAAGCGGAGCGCAAACCACCGGTTCGGGGGCCGTCGGCCGCCGCAACTCGGGGCCGTGTGTCATACCGGGGTAGGACGCCGCTGTGCCGGCGTACCTCCGAAGGCCCCCCGGAGAACGGGAGCTCGGACGGACTGCTCGGCCGCCGGTCGACGCGAGGATGGTGGGGTTCCAGGAAGCACGAGACGGGAGCCCACCGTGACCACGAGTACCCAGTCCCAGCCCGCACCGGGCGGTCCCGAGACGCGGTCCGCCGTGCCTGCCGCACACGCCGTCGAGCTGTCGAAGGTGTACGGCGAGGGCGAGACCCGCGTCGTCGCGCTCGACCGGGTCACCGTGGAGTTCCGGAAGGCCGAGTTCACCGCGATCATGGGGCCTTCCGGCTCGGGCAAGTCCACGTTGATGCACTGCATGGCCGGGCTCGACTCGGTCTCCTCCGGTCGCGCGATGATCGGTGAGACGGAGATTACGGGGTTGCGGGAGAAGTGGTTGACGCGGTTGCGTCGGGATCGGGTGGGGTTTGTTTTTCAGGCGTTCAATCTGCTGCCGACGTTGTCGGCGTGGGAGAACATCACGTTGCCGATGGATATTGCGGGGCGGAAGCCTGATCGGGCGTGGGTGGAGCAGGTGGTAGCGACGGTGGGGTTGGGGGATCGGTTGCGTCATCGTCCGGGGCAGCTTTCGGGTGGGCAGCAGCAGCGGGTGGCGGTGGCGCGGGCGTTGGCGTCGCGGCCGGAGATTATTTTCGGGGATGAGCCGACGGGGAATTTGGATTCGCGTTCGGGTGCGGAGGTGTTGGGGTTTTTGCAG
>NZ_KB905821.1:233648-349537 GCF_000381025.1 Streptomyces sulphureus DSM 40104 | reverse complement strand
CGGCGCCAGCGTCTACGTCACCCGCAAGGGCGGCACCATCGTCACCTGCGCCTCCACCTCCGGCTACCAACACACCTACGACAACCGCTACCTGTGGATGTCCCTCAAACGCATCATCGGCTCACACTTCGCCAACTACCGCGAAGCCTGGGAAGCAAACCGCCTCATCGCCAAAGGCAAAATCCCCCCCCCCCTCTCCAAAACCTACCCACTCGAAGAAACCGGCCAAGCCGCCCACGACGTCCAACGCAACCTCCACCAAGGCAAAGTCGGCATCCTCGCCCTCGCCCCCCAAGAAGGCCTCGGCATACGCAACCAAGAAAAACGCGCCCAACACATCGACGCCATCAACCGGTTCCGCGAGACGGATAAGTGAGCGTGGCCGTGCCGCTCCGTCCGTCGGTACTCCGGCTGTCCTCTTCACCGTTCGTCGTCCCACACAGCGAAGGAGAGATATGAGTCAGAAACCATTCGTGGTGGGCGTCGTCGGGCTGGGGTCCGTCGGCGAACCGCTACTCGGTCTGGTGCGCACCGCAGGCCACGAAGTGATCGGAGTCGAGCGCAGTTTCGACGTGCTGGCCCGGGTGGGCCGGCGGCTGAAGGCGGTCTCGGCGGAGGCAGGCTGGGACGACAGCGGCGCGACGCTGACCCCCGAACTGTCGGCGCTGGAGCGGGCGGACGTGGTGTTCGAGGCGACGTCCGAGGACCTGGCGGGCAAGGCCGAGCTGTTGCGCCGGCTCGACGAAATCTGCCCGGACCACACCGTGTTCGTCACCGCCACCGCCTCGCTTCCGCTCCACCGCCTCGCTGTGGCCTCCCGCCGTCCGAACCGGACGCTGGGGCTCCGGCTGCTCAGGCCGCCGACGCACGGGGCTTCCGTCGAGCCGGTGCCGACAGAGGTCACCAGCTCGGACGCGCTCTCCACCGTGTCCGAGCTGGTGACCGGAGCCGGGCTGACTCCCACTGCCATCGGCGCGGGACCGGCCGAGGACGCGGCCACGCTGGTTTACGCGTATCTCAACCGGGCTGTGGCGCTGGTGGAGCAGGGGTACGCCTCTCAGGACGATGTCGACACCGCCATGCGGCTCGGCTGCGGCCTGCCCGTCGGCCCGCTGAAGCTGCTGGACGAGATGGGCCTCGACCAGGCGCACGCGGCCCTGTCCGAGCTCCACGCACGGACAGGGAACGAGGCCTTCCGCCCCGCCTCGCTCCTCGGGGAGCTGGTGCGGGGCGGGACCCTCGGACGGAAGACCGGGCAGGGTTTCCACCACTACGACGACCTCGGTGCGTCATCGCAGACATCGGCACCGCCCGCTGCCGACGCGGAGAGCTCGCCCGTGCAACGGGTCGGGATAGTCGGCTCCGGCACCATGGCGCGGGGCATCGCCGAGGTCACCGCCGTCGCCGGGCTGCCGACGATTCTGGTGGCGAGGAGCCGGGGCAAGGTGGAGTCGGCACGGGAGTCCGTCGAGACTTCGCTGACCAAGGCGGTGCGGAGGGGCCGGATCTCTCCCGAGACCAAGGCGTCGGCCCTGGCCCGTGTCGAGGGCGCCGACGATGTCGCCGTGCTGGCCGATTGCGACGTGGTGATCGAGGCCACCGCCGAAGAACTCGCGGTGAAAAAGGAGGTCTTCGCGCGGTTGGGCGAGGTGTGCCGACCGGGCGCCCTGCTGGCCACCACCACCTCCAGCCTCTCCGTCACTGCCTGCGCCGAGGCGTCCGGACGCCAGGGTGACGTGCTGGGGCTGCACTTCTTCAATCCGGCTCCCGCGATGCGCCTGGTCGAACTGGTGCGGACGCCGATGACCGGGAACGGGGCTCTGGCGACCGCGCGGTCCCTCTGCGCCCGGCTCGGGAAGACCTCGGTCGAGTGCCCGGACCGGGCGGGATTCATCGTCAACTACCTGCTCTTTCCCTACCTGGCCGACGCGATCCGGCTGCTTGACCGGCCCGGAACGGGCGTGGCAGAGACGGACGCGGCTGTCGAGCGCTGTGTCGGCTTTCCGGTGGGGCCGTTCGCGCTCCTGGACACCATCGGTCTGGATGTGTCCCTCGCCATTCTGCAAAGGCTCCACGAGGAGTTCTCCGACCCCGCCTACGCGCCTTCCCCGATGCTCGAACAGCTCGTGGCCCAGGGGCATTGGGGACGTAAGAGCGGCCAGGGCTTTCTGCCTGCACCGAGACGCGGGCTGTGACCCGAACCGGGACTGTAGGTCAACGGGGCTGTGCCGTCGTCGGTGGTGACGCGGTGGTGGTCATGGCCCGGCCCCGGGATGCGAAGCGCACGGGTATCACCGTCGGACGGTGGCGACGTGCAGGTGGACGGGCGCCGGGCGTGATCCGCATACGGGCGCGGCGCCTGGTCCGCTCGTTCCTGGACTGCGGCGGCAGACCTTCAGGGCACGGGTCTCCGGGCTGCCGGAGCGACACCGCCGCATCACGCGCCTGACTGGGCCGTTGTCCCAGGCGGCAAGAGAGCTGTGCGGCCGGGCTGCCGCCCGCCTCGCCGAGTCCTTACCGCACCTGTCACACGCTCCACTGCGCTGCGTCTGCTGCGGAGTCCGGCCGTTCCCGCGGTGAACGGCCGGACCCAAGGCGCCGACACCAGGGCGAAACAGATCACGCGACAGACGCACGGCCGTGCCGGCTTCGGCCCCTGGCCACCGCATCCCCCAGCTCCATAGACACCCGGCGTCACCACCGACCAACGGGCAGACTCGAAGATTGGACAGCCACATGACCGCCGTCGCGATTCTCGGCACCGGTACCTATGTGCCCCAGAGCATCGTCTCCAATGACGAAGTCGGTGCGGCCGCCGGTGTCGACGACAGTTGGATCACGCGCAAGACCGCGATCCGGGAACGCCGTTGGGCAGCGGCCGACCAGGCCACCTCGGACCTGGCCACCGCAGCGGCCCGGGCCGCGCTCACCTCGGCGGGCATCACCGCCGCGCGGCTGTCGCTGATCGTGGTCGCCACCTCCACGCCGGACCGTCCCCAGCCGCCTGCCGCTGCCTACGTCCAGCACAACCTCGGCGCTGTGGAGGCCGCGGCTTTCGACGTCAACGCCGTGTGCTCCGGCTCGCTGTACGCACTGGCGGCGGCCGAGGCGATGGTGGCCAGGAAGGGCGGCCATGCGCTCGTCATCGGTGCCGACGTCTACTCGCGCATCCTGGACCCGGCCGATCGCAGAACGGTCATCCTGTTCGGGGACGCCGCCGGGGCGTGGGTGGTGGGACCGGCCTCCGGGGGGCCGGTCATCCGTGACGTCTCACTGCACACGTTCGGGGAACAGTCGTCCCTGATCCAGGTTCCCGCGGGAGGAAGCCGGCTGCCGGTGGGCCCGGAGAGCCTTCAGGCCGGGCTGCACTACTTCGCCATGGACGGCCGCGAGGTGCGCCGCTTCGTCGAGGAGTACCTGCCTCACCTGGTCAAGCAGTTCCTTCACGAGGTGGGTGTCGCACCGGACGACATCAGCCACTTCATCCCGCACCAGGCCAACGGCGTGCTGCTGGACGACCTCATGCCCCGGCTCGCTCTGCCCCGCGCCACCGTGCACCGGACCCTGACGCACTACGGCAACACCGGGGCCGCCTCGGTCCCGGTCACCCTGGACGCGGCTGCCCGCCAAGGCGCGCTGCACCGCGGTGATCTGGTCCTCATGGCCGGGTTCGGCGGCGGCATGTCCGCCGGACTTGCCCTGGTCGAGTGGTAGGGGTTCACAGGACCCTCAAGGGCAGGCGTCTGCTCCGGAAACTCCGGTGCAGCACCACCCGCATCACCGGCGTCGTCGCGCCGTCCTCCTCGCTCTGCACTTGCACCAGTCCGGGGCCGGAAAATCTTCATCCGTCCACTTCACCTCTGTGACCTGCGCTTCCACGCCTCGGGATGAAGTTCTTGAGGAAGATTTGAGTCACGTCGCCGCCTCGCTGACTATTTTCCGCACCGAGTGAATTTCCGAGTGGGGTGCTGCGGTGCAGACAACCGCGCATCGAGGACGGACGGGGGACGTGTGAGTGGTAAGCACACCGTTGTGGTGGTGGACGACCGGCATCTGGCGCGGTCGGCACTGTGCGGGATGCTCAACCAGCAGGAGGGGATCGAGATCGTCGGCGAGGCCGACGACGAAGAGCAGACCGTACGCCTGGTCACCACCCTGCGGCCGGACGTAGTGATCGTAGATTCCCAGGCCAGGGCGATCTGCCCGGCGACGATCACACGCTCGACACTGGAACGCTGCGGCGGAAAACAGCCGGTCGTCCTCGTACTGGCCAATGAAACCGACACAGCGGTCTCCGGAGCTCTCGCAGCCGGCGCCTACGGCGTGCTGCTGAACAGCCTCACGGTGCAGGCCATGGTCGCGGGCATCCGCATCGCGGCTGCCGGATACCTGGTGGTGGCCCCGTCGGACGAGCAGACGCAGCTCCGCCGCGATCTGGGCGCCACCACGGCCGGGGTCCGGGACACCACGGTGCTCGACATCCTCACGGCACGGGAGCTGGAGGTACTCCATCTGATCGCGGAGGGGATGACCAACGTGGAGATCTCCGCCTCCCTGTCGTTGAGCGAGAGCACCGCCAAGTCCCATGTGCAGCACATCCTCACCAAACTCGGCATGCGAAGCCGGGTCAACGCGGTGATCTTCGCCTATGAGATCGGCCTCGTCGGGGCGGGCAGGCCCAGCGGGAGCCGCTGATGACGCGCCCGCCCGGCGACGGCAGCCGGTCCGGCAGCAGCGGCCCGCGTGCGACAGCCGAGGGGTGGGGCGAGCCCGGACACGGGACCCGGAGGTGGGGCGACGGCCCGGTGCCCGCCGCCCCGCGGGCAGCGGGCTGCTCCCTACTCCCCGGGGTTCAGCTCTCCGTCGAGCCGTCTGCGGTCCACCTTGCCGTTGCCGTTGCGCGGGAGCTCGGCGGTCTCCCGTACGGCGCCCACGACCATGCTGCGCGGCAGCCGTTCGGCGCAGTGCCGCTTCAGGTCCAGGACCGAGGGCGCCGGCCCGGTGGTCGGCACGACGAACGCCACCAGCCTCGCCTCGACGCCGCTTCCCTCCACCGCGACGGCGACTTCGCTCACTTCCGGGTGGCTGGCGAGGGCGGTCTCGATCTCACCGAGCTCCATGCGGACCCCGCCGACCTTGACCATGTCGTCGTTGCGGCCGAGGTAGCCGAAGGTGTCGTCCTTCTCGTGCCGTACCCGGTCACCCGTGTGATAGGGCCCCTTCTGCGGCTCGCGGCCGAAGTACCCGAGCATCACCGTGGGGCCGTCGACGACGAGTTCGCCCTCCTCGCCGGGCCCGACGGCCCTGCCCGTCTCGTCCTCCGCCCAGACCCGGTTGCCGGAGCAGGCGGTGCCGATCGGGACGGCCCGCTCCCGGTCGACGTCGGTGTGGCGTACCTCGTACGCGGTGCAGACGTTGGTCTCCGTCGGGCCGTAGAGATTGAGCATCCGGATGTCGTCCCACTGCCGTCGCAGCGTCCGCAGATGCTTGATCGGATAGGGCTCCCCGGCGAACAGCACCGCGCGCAGCCGTTCCGGCCGCCGGTCGAACAGCCCGCCGTTTCGTGCCATCAGGATCAGGACCGACGGCACCGAGTACCAGACGGTGATCTCCCGCTCGTGCAGGAACCGCACGAGCAGTTGGGGAGCGAACGCGAGGTCCTGGGGGATCAGATGCACGGACGCGCCCGCGTGCTGGGCGACGTAGAGATCGAGCACGGAGAGGTCGAAGTGGAAGGCCGCGTGGTTGGCGAACCGGTCCTCGGGAACGGCCTCCAGCTCGGCCGCCGCCCATTCGACGAAGGCCAGCGCGTTCCGGTGGCTGATGCACACGCCCTTGGGCGACCCGGTCGAGCCGGAGGTGTAGAGAATCCAGGCCAGGGAGTCCGGTGTGGTCCCCGGCCCCGGCAGTGGTGCGGCGGAGGCGGAGGCGGGGAACGCGGCGCGGCCGAGATCGTTTCCGGCCGGGTCGACGACCGCGAGCGGCGGGGCGCCGTCGGCGGTGGCGAGCTGTGCGGCCCGGCACTCGGTGGTGACCGTGAGCGCGGCGTCCGAGTCCTCGATGATCTTCCACGTCCGGTCGGCCGGGTTCAGCGGGTCGACGGGTACGTAGGCCGCGCCCAGGCGGAGCACGGCCTGCATCACCACGACCGTCGTCACGGACTTCTCGGCCCAGACGACGACCCGGTCGCCTGTCCCGATGCCGTGCGCGGCCAGGCCGCGTGCCACGCGGTCGGTGTGCGCGTCGAGTTCGCGATAGCTGAGCTCCAGCGTGCTGTCGGCGACCGCGAGGGCGTGTGGGGTGTTCCGGGCGGCGGCGGTCAGCAGGCGGTCGACGGTCTTCACAGTCCCATCTCCTTTGCGATGAGCTCCCGTTGGATCTCGGAGGTGCCCGAGAAGATACGGCTGGGCATGGCATCCCTCAGGGCGCGTTCGATGCCCGCCTCGGTCCGGTAGCCGTCGCCGCCGAATAGCTGCACGGCCTCGTTGGCCGCCGCCACCACCGACTCGCTGACGGTCAGCTTCGCCATCGCGACGGAGAGCGTGGCGGAGTCGCCCTGGTCCATCTCCCAGCAGGCCCGGTAGAGCAGCAGTCGTGAGACGTCCAGGCTGGTGCGCATCTCCACGATGCGGTGCACGAGGGACTGGTTGGCGGCGAGAGCCCTGCCGAACTGGTGCCGTTGGCGGACGTGTGCGACGCAGCGGTCCACGAGGCGCCGCAGGAGGCCGAGGTAGCCGGCGAGAAGGCAGCTACGTTCCCAGCGCATCGAACTCTGGAATATCGCCGCCCCCTGGCCCTCCACACCGATCAGGTTCGCCGCCGGTACCCGGCAGTCGGTGAACTCCACGGTTCCGGCGGGGCAGCCGGAAAGCCCCAGCTTGCCGAACGGGGAGCCCACCGTGAGCCCCGGCGCGTCCCGGGGAACGACGAAAGCGCTGACGCCGAGGTGCCTGGCGGCCGGGTCGGTCATCGCGTAGACGCAGAACTGGTCGGCGACCGGACCGTTGGACACGAAGCTCTTGCGTCCGTTGAGCACGTAGTGATCGCCGTCGCGGACAGCGGTGGTCTCCAACGCGGTCACGTCCGATCCTGCGCCGCTCTCACTGATCGCGTTCGCGCCGACCCATGCGCCGGACACGAGCTTGGGCACGGTTCTCTCTCGTAGCCCGGAGCCGCCGTGCTCGACGATCGGCATCACACACGCGAAGAGGTGCGCCGAGGCGGCGAACACCAGGCCCATGTCGTCGTGATGGCTCGCGAACGATTCCACCAGCGCTGCTGTGGTGACCGCGGAATGCCCGCCGCCACCGAGTTCCTCGGGAACGGAGAGGCCGAGGAGCCCCAGTGCGCCGCACTCGCGCCAGCGTTCCAGGGTGAAGAATTCGTCAGGGGACGCGGTCCAGCCGCGCACGGTCCGTGCCACACCGTCGATCAGTTTGAGCTGTTCTTCGTCGAATTCGAATTCCATCACATTTCTCCTGAGGGGGATTTCAAGGTTTGCAGCGAATCCTGTGTCGGCCGCGGTGTCAGCGGGCCGGAACATGTGGTTCGGGAGCGGGAACCGGCTCTTCGCGGTACAAGATGTTCACAAGGGGACCGGTGAGCACGGTCGCCACGATCGCCATGATCACCAACAGGGTGAACAACGTCAGGTCCAGAATTCCGAGTTGAAGTCCTACGTTGAGAACCACCAGTTCCGTGAGACCGCGGCAGTTCGTGAGGGCCCCCACGGTGGCCGCCTCGCGCCACGGCCGCCCGCACATTCGGAGCGTGACGGTCGAGCCGCCCAGTTTTCCGAGCGTCGCCACGCCGATGATGGTGAGGCACAGCCCCCACATCGCGGCGCTCCATTCGATGTCGAAGAGACGGAATTCCAGTCCCATCTGGGTGAAGAAGACCGGAAGCAGCAGCGACAGGCAGAAGGTTTCCAGTTTTTGCGTCACCTCGTGCAGCCGGGGTGAGTCGTGCTGCAGGACCGCCCCGAAAAGGAACGCCCCGAAGATGGTGTGCACGCCGATCAGCTCGGTGGTGAGCGCGGCCACCAGCGCGCCGCAGACCAGTGCGACGAGCAGTGCCGAGTCCGGGATTCGGGCCGCCATCAGGCGGCGCAGGGCCGGGCGTACGAATACCACCATCACCAGGACGAAAAGCATCGACAGCCCGATGGTTCGGGCGGAGTGCCAGGGGTCGTTGCCCTGGATGGAGATGACGATCGCCAGCAGGCACCAGGCGGTCACGTCGGCGACCGCGGCGGCTGCCAGCGCCAGTGTTCCCACTGCGGAATTCTGCATGTTCCGGTCGGTGAGGAACCTTGCCAGTACGGGGAACGCGGTGACGCTCAGCGCCAGCCCGAAGAAGAGGACGAAGACAAGTTGCCCGGTCCCGGAGGGCGCGTAGTGCGGGTACAGCACCACTGCCAGCAAGGCGGCGAGCGCGCCCGGTATGACGATGCCGGCATGCCCCAGCACGAGCGTGATTTTCGCTGTGCCCCGCAGGCGGTGCACGTCGAGCTCGGCGCCGACGAGGAACATGAACAGCACAAGGCCGAGCTGTGACAGCGTGTCGAGATACGGGGTGACGCGCTCCGGGAAAAGCGCCTCCTCCGCTCCCGGTACAAGGCCGAGCAGCGAGGGTCCCAACGCGATTCCGGCGAGGATCTCACCGATCACCCGCGGCTGTCCGAACCGTACGGCGATGCTGCCGAAGGTCCGGGCGGCGAGAACGATGACGACCAGCGATACCAGGAAAGCGGCCGTGGTGGTTGTGGTGCTGGTTCTGTCGGGCGATCCTGCGTCGGAGCTGCCCGAAAACGATGCGGAGACATGCATCAGCAGAATGGCGACACCGAGGGCCGGAAGCACCACGGTGAGGACGTAGGTGAGTAACAGACCCCGGGGTCGGCGACGCCCGCCGGATCCCCCGGCGGGTGGGGGATGAGGCACGGGAAAGTGCCCCCCTTTCCTGTGAGGAGAAGCCGCCGCGAGGATGCGCAGGCGGATTCTGTGACGGAAGAGCCGGAGTGGTGACTCGCGGAGAGGACTGCGTGCGCCTGAAACGGAAGGGCAAGCCCTCTGCGGCGTTTTCGACTGTATGCCGGGGCGCACGCCGAATCCTCAGCCGCAGGAGCTGACCCTGGGGCCCTCCCGAACGATGTGGCCTCGTCCTTTCAGACGACATTCCGGCCGGTGCACCGGTCGGAGTGGCTACGGCGGCCACCGGAATTCGGTAGCCCACGTCCTCAGCTCGGGTGAAGCTCCGCCCAGGCAGGGTTGCGTAGCGTCCACTCCGAGCCGAAGTCCGGCGCTGAGCGGCCCCACGGCCGCTGTCGTGCTCGGCATCACGGTCCGGGCGTACTCCGCAGGGAGCTGCGGAACGTACCGGCACGCGATGCGTCACCTGTAACGGACAGCCTCCCGGGGACCGGGAGCAGCACTCACTGGGAGCAGACGTGGAAAAAACCGCAGTGCTGGCGCAGTTGAAGGAATATCTGGAGACCGAGGTCCTGAGGGACACGGCGATCGAGCTGACCGACGAGACGCCCCTGCTCGAGTGGGGAATTCTCACCTCCTTGATGACGGCCCAACTGGTCGGCCACATACGTGAGTCGTACGGCCTCTACGTTCCGGCGGAGAAGGTCGTCGGCGCGCACTTCCGGAATCTGGACAGCATCACGGACCTGGTGCTGGAACTCGACGGCGATCCGCACGCCCGCATCTGAAGACCGAACTGCCGGATAAGGAGCTGGACATGCAGGACGTGGATTTTGATATCGGTATCATCGGGGGTGGTCCCGCAGGTTCCACCGCCGCGTCCTACCTCGCCAAAGCAGGGCTCTCCTGCGCCGTGTTCGAGGCGGAGCGTTTTCCGCGTCCGCATGTGGGCGAGTCGTTGGTGCCGGCCACCACGCCGGTGCTCTCAGAAATCGGCGCGCTGGCGAAGGTCGATGAGGCGGGCTTTCCCCGGAAGTACGGAGCGGCCTGGACCTCGGCGGTTGAGGATTCCGTCCCCACCAACGGTTTCCAGGGCCTGACCTACGGGTTCCAGCAGGCAACCATCGATTTCAGCGAGCGGGACCAGCAGGGTGTGCAGCAGGACTACACGTACCACGTCGACCGCGGGAAGTTCGACGAGCTGTTGCTGCGGCATTGCGAGGAGCTGGGCGCGAAGGTCTTCGAGGGTGTGCGCATCCGCTCGGTCGACTTCGGGGCCGGGAATCCGGTGCTCACCTACCGCGAGGGCGACACCGACATCCCTGTCAGGGTGCGGATGGTGGTCGACGCCTCGGGCCGGGACACCAGGCTCGGCAAGCAGTTGAAGCTGAAGGTTCCGGACCCGGTGTTCAACCAGTACGCCATTCACACGTGGTTCGAGGATCTGGACCGCAACGCGGTCGCCGTGTCCGAGGGGCAGGCGGACTACATATTCATCCACTTCCTGCCGATCAACGACACCTGGATGTGGCAGATCCCGATCACCGACCGGATCACCAGCGTCGGCGTGGTCACGCAGAAGCAGCGCTTCCAGAATGCGGGAGAGAAGCGGGAGGAGTTCTTCTGGGAGTGCGTGGGTTCACGCCCCGGGCTGGAGAATGCGCTGCGGTCGTGCTCCCGGGTCCGGCCGTTCAAGGTCGAAGGCGACTACAGCTACGGCATGAAGGAGATATGCGGGGACGACTGGGTGCTGATCGGTGACGCGGCCCGGTTCGTCGACCCCATTTTCTCCAGCGGGGTGTCGGTGGCGATGAACTCGGCGCGCATCGCGTGCGCCGACATCGTGGCGGCCGCCGAAGCCGGTGACTTCAGCAAGAAGCGGTTCGACACCTACAGCCAGAAACTCCGCCGCGGCGTGTCCCACTGGTACGAGTTCATCTCCATCTACTACCGGCTGAACATCCTGTTCACCGCCTTCGTGGCAGACCCCCGCTACCGGCTCGACGTGCTGCAGATGCTCCAGGGCGACGTGTACGAGGAGCGGGAGCCTGCCGCGCTGACGAAGATGCGCGAGATCACCAGGGAGGTCGAGGCGAACCCCGACCACCTGTGGCACAAGCACCTCGGAACGCTCCGGGCGCCGTCGGCGGCTCCGCAGTTCTGAGCGGCTCCGAGCAGTCCTGAGTACGGCTGAGCGCACGACCGCCGAGGGCAGGGCGGGCGCGAGAACGGCGACCGCAGGCGGTCAGGAGGTCACAATGCAGAGCACGGACGGGCAGGAGCCCATCGCCATCGTCGGAGCCGGCTGCCGCTTTCCCGGGGGAGTCGGGTCGCCCGGGGACTTCTGGCGGTTCATCGCTGAGGGGCGCTCCGCGATCGGGCCCGTTCCGGCCGATCGCTGGGACCCGGCCGCGCTACCCACTGGTGGCGCGGCGGGAGCGGGCTCGACGCACTGCTCCCATGGCGGCTTTCTGGACGACGTGACCGGTTTCGACGCCGACTTCTTCGGCATCGCGCCGCGTGAGGCCCGTCAAATGGACCCGCAGCAGCGGCTGTTGCTGGAAGTCTGCTGGGAGTCGCTCGCCCATGCCGGAATCCCGCCGAGCTCGCTGGAGGGCACCAGGACGTCCGTGCATTCCGGGGCGATCTCCAACGACTACCTGCTGATGCACAACCGGCAGGCGGGGCTGGGGGACATCGACCCGTGGTACGCGACGGGCAAGGAGTTCAGCTTCGGGCCCGGGCGTATCGCCTACCTGCTGGGCACCGCAGGGCCGGCGTTCGCGCTGAACGCCGCGTGCGCGTCCTCCCTCGTCGGGGTTCATCTGGCCTGCCTCGGCCTGCGGGCAGGGGACACCGACCTCGGACTGGTCGCGGCGAGCAGCCTGTTGCTCTCCCCCGAGCTGACCCTGTTCATGTCCCAGGTCGGTGCGCTCGCCCCGGACGGCCGGTGCAAGGTGTTCGACGCAAGCGCCGATGGCACTGTGCGGAGCGAAGGAGCCGCCTGCGTCGTACTCAAACGGCTCTCCGACGCGCTGGCCGACCGGGACCGGGTGCTCGCGGTGATCAGGGGCTCGGCGGTGAACCACAACGGCCGGAGCGCCGGTCTGACGGTTCCCAGCGGAGCGGCTCAGCGAGCGCTGATCGAAGAGGCCGTGGGCCGGGCGGGCGTCAGCCCTGGCGATATCGACTACCTGGAGGCGCACGGCACCGGCACGGCACTCGGCGACCCCGTGGAGATGGGCGCGGCGGCCGCCGCGCTCTCCGCCGTGGGGGAGCGGACGGACCCGCTGCTAGTGGGCTCGGTGAAGACCAACCTGGGGCACACCGACACGGTGGCCGGACTCGCCGGACTCCTGAAGGCGGCGCTGGTACTGGACAGCGGGAACGTGTCGCCGCACCTCCACCTCGACCGGCCGCATCCCGGAATCCGCTGGGACAACTGGCCGGTCGAGGTGCCCACGGAGCTGACACCGCTGAGCACCCGCTGCGGCCGGCCCCACCTCGCCGGGGTGAGCGCGTTCGGCCTGTCCGGGACCAACGCGCACGTCGTGCTCGAACAGGCCCCGCAGCGGCCCGCCCCGCGCGAGCAGTCCGAGCGGTCCCAGTGGCGGATTCTGCCGCTCTCGGCCCGTCGTCCGCGGGCGTTGGCCGAGCTCGCGGAACGCCACAGCGCCGCTCTCGGTGAGCTGGAAACCCCCACGGAGCTCACCGACTACACGCAGACCGCGGGGAGGTTCGCCGAGCACCACCAGGACCATCGGGCCTGCGTGGCCGGCCGGGACGCCGACGAGCTGCGGGAGCGGCTCGCGGAACTGGGCCCGGAGCTCGCCGAAGGGGAGGCCGAACGCCCGCGTTCCGGTGGCGTGGTGTTCGTCTGCTCCGGTCAGGGCCGGCAGTGGCCGGGGATGGCACGGGCCCTGCGAGCGGAGCCGGTCTTCGACGCCGCGCTCCGTGACGTGGACGAGCTGGTGCAGCAGCGGGCGGGCTGGTCGGTCCTCGGCGAACTGGCCGCCACCGCACCTCGGTTCGGTACCGATACCGAGTACACGCAGCCGGTGGTCTTCGCGTTGCAGGTGGCACTCGCCGCGCAATGGGAGAGCTGGGGCATCCGTCCGGACGCGGTGATCGGGCACTCCATGGGCGAGATCGCCGCCGCGTACCTCGGTGGCGCGCTGACCCTGTCGGAGGCTGTGGACGTCGTCGTCGCACGCGGCAGGCTGCTCGGCGAGTCTTCCGGCGGAGGCAGGATGCTCGCCGCCGAGATGCCCCTCACGGCGGCACGCGAGCTGTGCACGGACGAGGTCGGTATCGCCGCCGTCAACGCGGAGGAGTTCCTCGTCTTCTCCGGAACCCCGGCGGCTGTCGAGCGCGTGCGCGAGAGGCTCGTCGCCGACGGGGTCCGTGTCCGCGCCATGCCGGGCGAGTACGCGTTCCACAGCCCGGCCATGGCGCGGTATTCGGCGCCGCTCGCCGAGGCCGTCGCCCATCTGCGGCCGCGCCCGCCGCGCATTCCCGTCGTCACCACGACCCGTCCCGGTGCGCCGGTGGAGCAGTTCGGCCCGGACTACTGGGCCGCGAACGTCGTGGAACCCGTCAGCTTCGGCGCGGGCATGGGCGAACTGGTCGAGCAGGGGCACCGCGTCTTCGTGGAACTCGGGCCGCACCCGGTACTGAGGCGGCCCATCGTGGCCTGCCTCGGCGACGTCGAGGGGGTCGTCACCGGGTCGCTGCGCGCGGACACCGACGCGTACGCCACCATGCTGGGCGGGCTCGGCGAGCTGTACGCCGCGGGCCTGGACGTGACGTGGCCGAACGTCGGTGTGGAGACCGGCGAGCGCGCGGTCCTGCCGTCGTACCCGTGGCAGCGGGAGCACTTCTGGTTCTCCGCCTCGGAAGGCGCCCCGCAGGTGCCCGAGGCGCCCGCCGCGGTACCGCCGCGCGTTCCGGCGCCGCGCACCGGAGAGGCGCCTGCTCCGCGCACCGGCGAGGCGCCGCGCGGGACGCCGCGCGTGGCGGCCGACGCCGAGACGCTGGTCGCTGAGGCCGTCGGCACCGTTCTCGGGCTGCCGCCCAAGCGCGTCCGGCGCGGGCAGGGTTTCGCCGAGATGGGCATGGACTCCATCACGGCCGTGGAACTCGCCGGACTGCTCTCGGAGCGGTTCGCGAGACCGCTCAACGCCACGCTCACGTTCGACTACCCGACGGTGCGCGCGCTCGCGGAGTACCTGGGCAGTCCACCCCCTCCCGCCACCGCCGCCCCGGCTCCGGAGCCCGCCTCTGCTCCCGCTCGCGAGCCTGCCCGGGTCGGGGACGAGCGGCGCCAACCCCCGACGGGCGGCGACGCGGTGGCCGTCGTCGGGATGGGCTGCCGGCTGCCCGGCGGAGTGTTCGGCCCTGACGACCTGTGGCGGCTGCTCACCGAGAAGGCGGACGCCGTCGGAGACGCCCCCGAGGGCCGCTTCGCCGAGGGGGGCGTCTACCCGGGCGGCTACCTGGACGACGTGCTCGGTTTCGACGCCCGCTTCTTCCGGATATCGCCCAGGGAAGCCAGGGTGATGGACCCGCAGCAGCGGCTCTTCCTCGAAGTGGCCTGGGAGGCACTGGAGGACGCCGGGGTCACCGCGCCGGCGCTGGAGGGCAGCCAGACCGGGATCTTCGTCGGCATGAACTCCCACGACCACGCGGCCATGGCCAGCGCCGACCAGGACGCGGTGGACAGCTACTACGGAACGGGCAACTCCTTCTCCGGCAGCGCCGGGCGGCTGTCGTACTTTCTCGGCGCCCACGGCCCCAACCTGGCTGTCGACACCGCGTGTTCGTCGTCCCTGGTGGGGGTGCATCTCGCGGTGCAAAGTCTGCGAACCGGCGAGAGCGACCTCGCGCTCGCAGGCGGGGTGAACATCATCCTGCGGCCCACCATCCACCGGTCGAGCGAGGCCCTGGGCGCGCTCTCGCCCGAGGGCCGCTGCAAGAGCTTCGACGAATCGGCCGACGGCTACGTACGCGGCGAGGGCTGCGGGGCCGTGGTGCTGAAGCGGCTCTCCGACGCGGTCGCCGACGGGGACCGGGTGCACGCGGTGCTGCTCGGCACCGCCGTCAACTCGGACGGTGCGTCGAGCGGACTGACCGTGCCGAACGGCCTGGCGCAGCAGCGGGTGATCCGCAGCGCTCTGTCGGACGCCGCCGTCGACCCGGCGCGGATCGGCTATGTGGAGGCGCACGGCACCGGCACAGCGCTGGGGGACCCCATCGAACTGCGCGCGCTGGGCGCCGTGTTGGACACGCCGGAGCGGCGCGAGAACTGCCTGGTGGGATCGGTGAAGGCGAACATCGGCCACTTGGAGGCGGCGTCCGGGGTGGTGGGGCTGATCACGTCGGTCCTGGTCGTCGACCGTGCGCGGGCGCTGCCCCATCCGCACTTCACCCACCCGAGTTCCAAGATCCCCTGGGACGAGCTGCCGTTGACCGTGCCGCTGACCCCGAGCGAACTGGACCGGAACGGGCCGCGGCTGGCCGGCGTGAGTTCCTTCGGGTTCACCGGCACCAACGCGCACGTGGTGCTCAGCTCGGCCGAGCCCCCGGAGCCTCCCGCGGCGGACGGCACCGCCGCGTCGTCCCGGACCGCGCCGACGCTCGCCCTGCCCGTCTCCGCGCCCACCCGCTCCGGCGTGGCGGAACAGGCCCGTGTCCTCCGCGACGAACTGGTGGACCACCCCGAGGTAAGCGCCGTGGACGTGTGTTTCACGGCGGCCCGGCACCGCACCCAGTTCGAGCACCGGGCCGTCGCCGTCGGCGCCGACCGGGACGAACTCGTCGGCGCGCTCGACGCCATCGCCGTTGGCTCTCCGCCGGAGCACGGCATCGAGGTGGCCGGGACGGCGGACACCGACCAGGCCGGCCAGGACGACACCGTGGCGCTCGTCTGCTCCGGGCACGGCGGGTACTGGCCGGGCGTGGGCGCGGACCTGTACGCGGCCGAGGAGGTGTTCGCCGCCTCCGTCGACCGGTGCTCCGACGCGATGCAGCCGTACCTCGGCTGGTCCCCGGCCGAACGCGTCGCCGCCGGGAAGGCGATGGAGGTGGAGGAGGAGCAGCAGGCGCTGGTGTTCGTCCTCCAGGTGGCTCTCGCCGACCTCTGGTCCGCGCGTGGGGTCCGCCCCGCCGCCGTGGTCGGCCACTCGATGGGCGAGGTCGCGGCGGCCCACATCGCCGGGGCGCTCGATCTGGACAGTGCCGCGCGGCTGATGGCGTTGCGCTGCCGGCAGATCGGCAAGCTGATGGGCAAGGGCGGGATGGCGCTCATCGGTCTGGAAGCGGAGCAGACCGAGTCCGAGATCGCGGATGTGGGCGACAGGCTCTGGGTCTCGGTGGTCAACAGCTCGGCCTCCACCGTGGTGTCCGGCTACCCCGACGCCATCGAGACAGTGCTGCGACGGCTGCGTGCGCGCAACGTGTTCTGCCGTCCCATCAGCTCCGGTGCCGCCGGGCACTGTCCGGTCGCGGACGACCTCGCCGCCGACCTGGTCGGCGAGCTCGACTGGCTGCGGCCCGCCCGGCCGGACATCCCTTTCTACTCGGCGGTCACAGGGAGCCGTGAGGACCGGCTCGACGCCCGCTACTGGGGCCGCAACATCCGGGACCGGGTCCGGTTCGACCTGGCCGTACGCGCCTTGGCCGATGACGGGGTGTCCACCTTCGTCGAACTCTCCGCCCACCCGTTGCTGTCCACCTCGATCGAGCAGGAACTCGCCGCCGTCGGCGCGGAAGGGGTCGTGGTCGGTTCCCTGAGCAAGGACGGCCCGGAACGCACCGAGTTGAGCGTGAACGCCGCTCGGCTGCACGTGCGGGGCCGCGCCGTGGACCTCGGTGCGTCGCTGCCGGAGGCCCGCCGGGTCGGCCTTCCGCGCTACGCCTGGGAACACCGGACCTACCAGTTGGAGACCACCGCCCCGGCCGCCCCGGACCGCCGGGCCGACAGCGCCCGGCTGCTCGACAGTTGCGTCGAGTTCGACGGAGCCTGGCTCGCTCAGTCCACCGTCGACGCCGCGCTGCTCGCCGCGGTCGGTGCCACGGGTGACGGTGCGGCGGGCGACGGTGCCGACGTGGCCTGTCTGCCGAGCGTGCTGCTGGCCGCGGCACTGGCCTGTGGGCAGCGGCGGCACCCCGCTGCCGGGCTGACACTGCGCGACGTCCGGCTCATGGCGCCGCTGGTCGTCGGCCGGAGCGAGACCCACCACGCGCGGATCGCCCTGCGTGCCGCCGCCTCAGGCGCCTCCGCTTCCGACGGGGAAGCGGAACTGGTGATGCGGTCCACGGCCGCGGACGGCGAGCGGCCTCCGCGTACCCGTATGACCGCCCTGCTCAGCGCGGGAGGGGACCTGCGCGGCGCACGGCACGCGCCCGCCCCGGACGAGAGCAGTGGTGACAACGACGCGTCCGAGGGCGCTCCGGAGATGCCCGACGGCGTTTCCGGGCTGCCGGCGGGGCTGCGCTTCCTCCGGCTCCGGAGGGAGGCCGACGACCTGCTCCTCGACATCGAGGCCGAACACCGCACGGGCCCGCGCGGCCCGCACCATCCGGTCGCGGCCTGCTTCTGGGCGGCCGAGTTCGCGGCACGGCACCGGGGCGAGGGGGCCGCCCGGGAGGTGTCGGCCGTGGACAGCATCACCGTGGCGCCGCGTTTCGACGATCCGGAGGCGGCCGCCTGGACGCTGCGCGTCAGCGGCACCGCCCCGCGCGACGGCGCGGCGGACGTCACCCTCCACGACGAGGGTGGCCGGTGCCTGGTGCGGGCCGACGGGATACGGCTGTCCCGCACCAGCTCCGTCGTCCTCGACCCCGCCGAGCAGCGGCGGCTGGGCGAGGTCGTCTACCGCGATGTGTGGCGGGAGGCCCCGCCCGTCGAGACTTCCCCTTCCACCAGCGCGAACAGCGCTTCCGGGTCCTGGCTGATCGTCGGTGACCCGGACGGCATCGGGAGCGCGGTGCAGGACCGGCTGCAACAGCAGGGAACCGAGGCGGAGTTGCTCGCCACCGTCGACGGGCTGGGCCGGGTGGTCGCGGAACGGCTGCGCGGTACCGGGCTCGGGACCGTCCTCCACCTCGGGGCGCTCGCCGACCCCGAACCCGGGCAGGCGGCCTCCGCGGTCGCCGCCGTCCCGGAGCTGGCCGGGGCGCTGGCCGCGACCGCGGCGCGTACGGGGCCTCGCTGCCACTACGTCACCCGGGGCGCCTACGGGCAGGGGAGGGGCTCGGTCTCCTGGGCGCAGCGTGCGGTGTGGACGACCGCGCGCCGGTGTGCCATCGAGTACCCCCGCTCCTGGGGCGGTCTGCTCGACCTGGACCCGGTCGAACGGGACCGGTGGGTGCTGGCGGACCAGATCCTCGGACAGGTGCTCGCCGCGGACGGTGAGGACCACGTGTGTCTGCGCGGCGGGACCCGCTTCCTGCGTCGCATCGTCGCGGAACCCCAACCGCCCGCCGTGCGGACCCCGGAGGCGCTGGAAGCCGAGGCCACGTACCTGGTCGCCGAGGCGGGACCCGGCGTGGACGCCGCCGTCGCGGGCTGGCTCGCCGACCGGGGCGCCCGGAACATCACGCTCTGCGGCGCGGGGCAGCAGCCCCTGCCCGACACCTGCCTGGACGAGCTGCGTGCCCGGGGTGCGGAGGTCCGCTGCGAGCGGACCGACCTCACCGACGCCCACGCGGTCCAGTTCCTCGACGAGCGGTGCGCGGCCGAGGGCCGGCCCGTGCGTGGGGCCGTCTGGGCCGGTGCGGACTGGCGGCTGCGGGAGGACGGGGAGAACGCGGGACGTTCCGACGAGGCGCCGCCCGGTGCCGCGGGAGCGTGGAACCTTCACGAGCGGTGCGCCAGGCTGGACCTGTTCGTGGTCTTCAGCACCGCGGCGAGCTGCTGGGGCGCCCGTGACATCGGCGAACAGGCCGCCGAGGACGGGAAGTTGCGGGCACTCGTGGACCACCGGCTGCTCCGCGGAATGCCGGCCACCGGCGTCGCCTGGGCCCCCTGGGACGTGCCGCAACTGCTGGACGCCCACACCACCCGCAGCCTCGGCAGGATCGGCGTCCGTCCGCTCGCCGTGGACGAGGCCGTCGGCATCCTCGACCACCTGGTCGCGACGGACACACCCACGGCGATCGTGGTGGACGCGGACCGGCCGCTGCTGGTGGACATGTACGCGCAGGCAGGCCCGTGGCCGCTCTTCGCCGAACTCGCCGAGGCACCGGAGCGGCAGCCCGGCGCGGACGGGGCCGTCGAGCGGCTGGCACGGATGAGCTCCGAACAGCGCGTTCACCACCTGCTGTCGATGGTCCGTGAGGAACTGGCCGTGGTGCTCGGCATGGAGGAGCCGGAGGACATCGAGGCCGACTGGGGCTTCTTCGCCCTGGGGCTGAACTCCGTCGGTGCCCTGGAACTGAGGGTGCGGCTGCAGCGCGGCGTCGGCACCGAACTGCCGAGCACCGTGGCCTTCGACCACCCGACCCCGGCGGCGCTCGCGGCCGCGCTCGAAACCCACCTCGACATTGCACAGCCGGACACGGCGCCCGGACCGGAGCCGAGCAGGGGTGCGCCGGAAACGTCCGACGCCCCGGAGGACCCGCTCGCCCGGTTCGAGCGGGAGATGGCGGCAGCCGAGGCCGTGGCACGAAAGGAGAGCTGATGAGTCCGACGGCGAACGAGGAAGCCGACCTGCGGGGCAAGCTCGGCCAGGCACTGGACATGGTGGCCAGGCTGCGTGCTCAGGTGAACGAGCGGCAGCAGCCCGAGCCTGAGCCCATCGCGGTGGTGGGCATGTCCTGCCGCTTCCCGCAGGACGCGGACACCCCTGACCGGTTCTGGTCGATGCTGTCGGACGGGATCGACGCCACCTCGCCGTTCCCGGCCGAACGCGGTGACTTCGCCCCGTACTACGACCCCGACCCGTCCACTCCGGGGACGTGCTACGTCGACCGGGGCGCCTTCGTCTCCGGTATCGACCACTTCGACCCCGTTCCGTTCCGGATCTCGGGTGCCGAGGCACAGTCCATGGACCCGCAGCAGCGGGTGGTTCTGGAATCCTGCTGGGAGGCGCTGGAGGACTCCGGTCTGGCGCCCGACGGGCTCCAGGGAAGTCGGGCGGGCGTGTACGTCGGCGCCAGCACCAACGACTACGTGCGGATGCGCCAGGAGACCGGCGCGCTGGCCGACGCCGACTCCTACCAGCTTTTCGGCGAGGCCCAGATGATCGCCGGCCGCGTCTCCTACACCTTCGGCATGCGCGGGCCCGCGATGGTCGTCGACACGGCCTGCTCGTCCTCTCTGACGGCGGTGCACCTGGCCTGCCAGAGTCTGCGCACCGGCGAGACCGATCTGGCACTGGCCGGCGGGGTCAACGCACTGCTCTCGCCCTACCCGTTCGTCCTGGTCGCCAAGGCGGGCGCGCTCTCCCCGGACGGCAGGTGCAAGACGTTCGACGCCGCCGCCGACGGTTATGTACGCGGCGAGGGCTGCGGTGTGCTCGTCCTGAAGAGGCTGTCCGACGCGCAGGCCGCGGGGGACGACATCCGGGGCATCCTGAGCGCCACCGCCGTCAACCACGACGGCCGGTCCAGCGGTCTGACGGTGCCCAATGGCGAGGCCCAGCAGGAGGTCATCCGGGCCGCGCTCGACAGCGCGGGCCTGACCCCGGCACAGATCGGCTACGTCGAGGCGCACGGCACCGGGACCCCGCTGGGCGATCCCATCGAACTCCGCGCGCTGGACGCCGTATTGGGCAGGGGCCGGCCGGCCGACCGGCCGCTGCTGGTCGGCTCGGTGAAGACCAACATCGGCCACCTGGAGGCCGCCGCGGGCATCGCGGGACTCTTCAAGGCCCTGTTCTCCGTACGGTACGGCCGCGTTCCGGCACACCTGCACCTGAAGGAGCCCAACCCGAACCTGGACTGGGACAAGCTGGCGATCGAGGTGCCGACCACCGGCACACCGTTGCCGGAGGACGCGCGCCATGCCGGGGTGAGCTCCTTCGGGGCGAGCGGCACCAATGTGCACGTGATCGTGTCGGCCCCTCCGGAAGCCCCGCCAGAAGCCGCCCCCGGAGAGGCCGGCTCCGGGAAGCCCGGCCGGGACTTCCATCTGCTGCCGCTCTCCGCGCGCACCCCCGACGGGCTCCGTGAGCTGGTCGCGCGCTATGTCGACCAGGTGCCCGCCGGCACCGACCTCGGCGCGCTCTGCCGCACCGCGGCCACCGGCCGGACGCACAGCCCGCACCGGATCGCCGTGGTGGGCCGCAGCACCCAGGAGGTTCTCGGCGGGCTGCGCGGCTACTTGGCGGGAAGTCCCGACCCGTCCCTGCTCACCGGCACGATGGCACCGCGGCACCGCAACCGGGTGGCCTTCCTCTTCAGCGGGCTCGGAGCGCAGTACCCGCGAGTGGGTCAGGAACTGTACGCGCACGAACCGGCGTTCCGGGACGCGATGGATCGCTGCGCCGAGCTGTTCCGCGAACTGCTGGACCGCCCGCTGCTCGACATCCTCTTCGCGGACGACGACCCCGACCTGTACCGCACCCGGTACGCCCAGCCCGTGCTGTTCAGTGTCGAGTACGCGCTGGCCCAGCTCTGGCTGGCCTGGGGAGTCCGTCCCGCTGCGGTGCTCGGCCACAGCATCGGCGAGTACGCGGCCGCCTGCGTCGCCGGAGCGCTGTCCCTCCCGGACGCGGCCCGTCTCGTCGCGGCACGGGGCAGGCTGATGTCGGGCATCAGCGGCGGGGCGATGGTCTCGGTCTCGCTGCCGGAGGACGAGGTACGGGACGCGGTCGCCGACTCGTTCCCCGAACTCGACGTCGCCGCCGTCAACAGCCCAGGGGACACCGTGCTTTCCGGCCCGGCCGAAGCGGTGGACCGGTACATCAAGACACTCATGGACCGGGACATACGGCACACCCGGCTGCGGATCTCGACCCCGGGCCACTCGCGGATGCTCGACCCGATGCTGGCGTCGTTCCGCGCCGAGACAGCCGGGATCACCGTCCACGATCCCGTGATCCCGCTCGTCTCCAACCTGACCGGGGAGCTGCTGACCGGCGAACGGATGCGGGACGGCCACTACTTCGCCGACCATGCCCGGCATCCGGTGCGCTTCGCCGACGGCATGGCCACCCTCGCCGATCAGGGGCTGAGCACCTTCGTCGAGGTCGGGCCCGGGCGGGCCATGCTGGCCATGGGCAGCCGCTGTCTGGAGGAGAGCGACGGTGACCACCACTGGATCACCTCACTGCGGCACAACACCGGCGAGAGCGAGCAGATCCTGCGCGCGGCGGGGGAGTGCTACCTGCTCGGCACCTACCTCGGCTGGGAGCGGGTGTTCGAGTCCGTGCCCAAGCGCAGCATCTCCCTGCCCACCTCGCCGTTCCTCCGGCAGCGCTACTTCTTCGACCGCAGCGAGCCGGAGCCGGACACGGCCGACGGGGCGGCGCGAGAGCGGGCACGGGAGCGGCATCCGGTGCTGACCGCACTGCTCGCCGAGCCCTCCCGGGAGGAGCGGCACGCGCTGCTGCTGGACTATGTCTTCGGCTCCATCGCAGTGATGCTGCACCTCGAACGGGACGCCGTGTCCGGCGATTCGGACCTCATCGCGCTCGGTTTCGACTCGCTGATGGCGATGAACCTCATCGGCCGCTTCCGGCGGGATCTGGAGCTGTCCACCATCCACACCCGCAGGTTCTTCGAGATCTCGGCCGAGTTCTGGCACGAGCTGCTGCACGACCGGTTCGAGGCGGACCACAAGCCCGGTGACGGGAGGTGACTGCCGTGGGACAGCGGACCAGACGCGGGCGCCCGGCCGGGCATCCGGACACCGCGGGGGACGTGCTGAACGTGGCCCGCCGGCTGTTCGCCGAGTCCGGGTACCACGTGACGAGCGTCCGCGGGGTCGCCTCGGAGGCCGGAGTGGACGCGGCCGTCGTCCACTACTACTTCGGCACCAAGTCGGCGCTGTTCCGGGCGGCGGTGGGACTGGACGACGCTGCCGGGGTGGCCCCGCCGCCGCCCACCGGGCAGGACGACGAGGCACGCGCCGCCTACATCTGCGAGCACTTCACCCGGGTCTGGGAGTGCACGGCGTTACGCGAGCAGCTACTCGCCCTGCTGCGTTCCGTCGGAACCCACCGGGAGTCCGCTGAGGGCCTGCGGGGCTTCACCGACGGGCCGCTGTGGAACGCGCACAGCGCGGCGTGCAGCCGCAGTACCGAACTGGAAAAGAGCCTGGCCGCAGCCCAGTTGATCGGTGTCGCGCTGCTCCGCTACGTGGTCGGGGTCGACGCGCTGGTCCAGGTCTCCGCGGCCGAGCTGGCGAGCCGGCTGAGCCCGGTCGTTTCCTTCCACCTCACCCCGCAGGACACCCCGTCCTCCGGCCGTCGGTGAGGCGGACAACACCCGGGTGCGGATATCGGCACCAGGCCAACGAGAGGAAGGTATGAGCGAAGACATCGGAGTACAGCGCTGGCAGGTGGCGGTCCTGGGAACAGGACTCGCCGGTTCGGCCCTCGCAGCGATCCTCGCCCGTCAGGGCGTCCGGGTTCTCCTGCTCGACGAGCGGATACACCCGCGCTTCACCGTCGGGGAGACGGCCATCCCGCACACCTCGATGCTGTTCAGGATCCTCGGCGAGAGATACCAGGTTCCGGAACTGAGCAACCTGGCGGGATTCGAGGCGGTGACGTCCAAGGTCAGCAAGCAGGCCGGCCTTGGCCGCAGCATCGGCTTCGTCCACTACGGCGGCAACGGGGAGCAGAACCCGGCGCACCTCGCGCAGATCAGCGGACCCAGGCAACTCCCGCCGGAGGCCACCCTGTTCCGCCAGGACGTGGATGCCGGCCTGTTCCACGCCGCCATCGGCTACGGCGCGACCGCCAAGCAGGCCCGGAAGATCACCGAGGTGAAGTTGACGGACTACGGCGTCCACATCACCACGGCGCGCAACGAGATCTTCGAGGCCGAGTACGTGGTGGACACGTCAGGACCGGACTCGGCACTGGCGCGGGAAGTGGGGTCCGACACGGGCACCACCGAACTGCGCTGCGGCGCCCGTTCCGTGTACACCCACATGGTCAGGGCGGGGTCTTTCGACAGCGTCGCGGGCGAGGAGCGCAAGTCGCCCGTCGGCTGGGACACGGGCACCACCTACCACCTCTTCGACGGCGGGTACTTCTGGACCACCCCGTTCCACAACCACCGTCAGGCGGTCAACCTGGTGACCAGCGTGGGGTTCCAGGTGGACCCCGCACGCTTCCCCGCGACCGGGGACCCGCGCGCCGAGTTCACCGAGCTGCTGGACCGAGTGCCGCTGCTCCGGCAGCAGTTGGCCGACGCGGCGGCCGTGCAGCCCTACCGCACCACCGAGACCACGCACGCCGCACCGGTCACGGTGGGAGACAACTGGTGTCTGCTCGGTGAGGCGACGGGAGCCCCCGACGGACTGCTGAGCCGGTCGCTCACCTGCGACCTGGAGATGGTGAACGCGCTGGCACACCGTCTCATCGCGGCGGCGCGGCGCGCCGACTACCGCACGGAGCGGTTCGAGCCGGTTCAGCGGCTCTCCGCCGCGCTGCTGAACAGCACCGACACGATGAACCGGATGGTCTTCGACGCACTCGCCTCGCCCCCGCTGTTCACCGCGGTGCAGAAGGTGATCACTCTCGGCACCATGCTCGGAACCTTCCAACTGGGCCAGGGGCTCGGTCAACTGGCGAACACCGGCCGTAGCCCGCTGCTGCACGGGAGGGAGGAGAGCGAGTACCTCGGCAGCTATTTCACGGGGCACGCCGGATACGCAGCGCTGCTGGCCAAGGCGGCACGCCTGGCCGCGGACGCCGCGGCGGGCCGTGTGACCGGCGCCGTGGCGGCCGACCGCATCTTCCGGGAGGTCCGTGGCTGCGGCTTCGCCCCCCTGCCCTTCGGATTCGCCGACCCGCGGGCGCGGTTCTACGCCCCCGGCCCGAAGGAGGTCGCTGCGGTGCTGCGCTGGTCGCGGCGGGAGGCGGACCCCGACGTCGGAGCGCTGGTGCGCCAGTCGCTGCTGAACGTCCTGAACCCTCGGGAGCTGGCGCGGGCCACCGGGCCGCTGAAGAAGCTGGCCGGATTCCGCTGACGAGCCGGCGGACCGGGACGAGCTGACGGACCGGCACGGACAAGGAGACGACATGGAACAGGCGAAGACGAAGAAGCGCAGCTCCAAGGGCGGTGCTGCGGAGCACGACGTCATCATTCTCGGCGCGGGGATCGCCGGGTCGATGCTCGGCGCGATCCTGGCACGGCACGGGGCGAAGACGCTGCTCATCGACGCGGGCGCACATCCGAAGTTCGCGGTGGGGGAGTCCATGGTTCCCTACACCCTGCTCACCCTGCGATCGGTGTCGCGGCGCTACGACGTGCCGGAGATCGCCACGCTGTCCTCGTTCGACGACTGCATGAAGAACATCAACAGCAGCTTCGGCTGGAAGAAGAACTTCGGCTTCATCCGGCACGAGGAGGGCCAGGAACCGAATTGGTGGGAGGCGACCCAGTTCAACACCCCGGGTGTCTTCAACAAGACCGGGCACCTCTACCGGCAGGACACCGACGCGCACCTGTTCAACGTCGCGGTCAAGTACGGAGCGGAACCCCTCCTCGGCTACCTGGTGTCCGAGGTCGACATCGACGACGACAGGGTCGCTGTGCGCGGCTCGGACGGCAGTGAACACACCGCCCGCTACCTGGTCGACGCGAGCGGATTCCGTTCCCCCGTGGCGGAGAAATTCGGCCTGCGCGAGCAGCCCAGCCGACTGCGGCACCATTCGCGGTCGATCTTCAGCCACATGATCGGCGTGAAGCCGAGCGACGACGTGTTCTGGCACTCCGACGCGCAGCGACCGCCGGTCCGCTGGCACGACGGCACCATGCACCACCTCTTCGACCGGGGCTGGTTCTGGGTCATCCCGTTCAACAACAACCCGCACTCCTCCAACCCGCTGTGCAGCGTGGGCGTCACCATGGACGAGCGGGTCTACCCCAAGCCGGACGACATGACGGCCGAGGAGGAGTTCTGGTCCTGGGTGGACAAGTTCCCCGCCGTCCGACGGCAGTTCGCGGAGGCCCGTTCGGTGCGTGAGTGGGTCTCCACCGGCCGGCTCCAGTACTCCGCGACCAGTTCCGTCGGGCCCCGCTGGTGCCTGATGTCGCACGCTGCAGGGTTCATCGACCCGCTGTTCTCCCGCGGCATCTCGAACACCGCCGAGGTCATCAACGCGCTGAGCTGGCGGCTGCTGGCGGCGCTGCGGGACGACGAGTTCACCCGTGAGCGCTTCGAGTACGTCGAACGCCTGGAACAGGGGCTGCTGGACTTCAACGACGCCTTGGTCCGCGCCGCGTTCATCTCCTTCGACCACTACGAACTGTGGAGCGCGGTTTTCCGCATCTGGGCCTACGGCTCGGTGGTCGGCGCCAACCGCGTGCAGCAGGCGATGACCGCGGCCCACCGCACCCGCAGCGACGAGCCCTTCCTGGCGCTGGAGGACCCGCCGCACGTCGGGCTGTGGTGGCCGGACCATGACGAGTACCGGCGGGTGTTCGACCTGATGGTGCAGCAGACGGACGCGGTGGACGCGGGGACGGTCAGCCCCGACCAGGCCGCGGAAACCCTGTTCGCCGAGCTGAAGGCCGCCGACTGGATGCCGCCGTTCATGTTCCCGGACGTCGAGCACCGTTTCCTGCGGCCCACCAGCAAGACCCTCGCGCGCATGTTCTCCTGGGCCGCCTTCCAGGCCCCGGCTCAGGTCCGCGGGCTGTTCCTGGGACAGGCGCAGGAGGTGGGCCGTTCGCTGGCCGTCGGCCGCAAACCCTTCTGAGCGGCCCACCAGTCCGTGAGGCCCACCGTCCACTCCGTGACCGAGTCACCCGTCGAAGGCGTGATCATCCATGACCAGGCAGGCCGTCGTTCCAGCAGCCGACGATACGAACACCGCGGACGCCGCGTTCGCGAGCATCCTCTTCTCCCCCGAGGGGAACCAGAATCCGTACCCCTACTACCACACCCTGCGCGAGAGCAGCCCGGTTCATCAGAGCATCCTCGGGATGTGGGTGGTGACCCGGTACGACGATGTGCTCTCCACGCTCCGTGACAAGACCATCGGCAAGAACGTCGAGCGCTTCATGCAGGGCAGGTTCGGCGGCGACTGGTGGTCCCACGCCGCGCTCCGCCGGATGGGCACGTCGCTGCTGTGGGCCAACCCGCCCATGCACACCCGCCTTCGCCGCCTCGCCAACCAGAGCTTCACGGCAGCAGTGGTGGCCGCGCAGCGCGAACGGATCGTCCGGCTGCTGGACGACCTCCTCGACCCGATCGCCGAGGCGGGCGGCGGCGACATCGTCAACGACGTGGCGTACCCGCTGCCGCTCTCGGTGGTGGCGACCCTGCTGGGAATGCCGCTGGAAGACGCCCCCCTGATGCGCGAACCCATGCGCAACTTCCAGCGTACGTTTGAACTCGGTCTGACTGCCCAGGAGTTGGCGGCGGCCGATGTCGGAGCGCAGTTCTCCGACGACTACTTCACCGAGATGATCGAGCGGAAGCGGCGCGAGCCCGGTGATGACCTGGCCTCCTCCCTCATCCAGGTCTCCGACGCGGACGGAGAAGCGCTGAGCCCCATCGAGCTCGTCGGGGTGTGCAACATGATCATCGGCGCCGGCTTCGAGACCACGACCCACACGTTGGGGAACGGACTGCGCGCGCTCCTGAAGAACCCCGATCAGATGAGCCTCCTGAGAGCTCGCCCGGAGCTCCTGGAAGGGGCCGTCGAAGAGGTGCTGCGCTACGACGCACCGGTGCAGATGGCACCGCGGATGCTCGACGAACCGCGAGTGATCGGCGGAGTCGAGATTCCCGCGCCCGCGCAGCTCATGCTGGCCATCGGCGCCGCCAACTACGATCCGACCCACTTCACCGAGCCCGACGAGTTCCGGATCACCCGTGACGAGTCGCCGGCGATCTCGTTCGGGGCGGGTATCCACACCTGTCTCGGCTGGCGTCTCGCCAAGCTCCAGGCCGAGGTCTTCTATTCGACCCTGCTGCGGCGCTTCCCGCAGATGGAGCTGGCCGTCGAACCGGTGTACCGGCCCAGGGCGACGCTCCGCGGTCTGGAGTCGCTCCACATCTCCGTCACCAACTCCTGAGGGGTAGCCGCCATGACCGACACCGACACGAAGACCGAGCAGCGGCAACGATTCCTCTCCGAGGAGTACTTCGCCGCGTTCCGTACGGCCGTCGACGCGCTGCCCGAGAACCCGCGGGCCAACGTCGACGTGCAGTACACCGTCACCGGGGGCCCGGAAGGCGAGGTGACCTACTGCCTGAGTATCCGCGGGGGGAGGATCGAACGCGCCTGGCTGGGCGCGGCCGAGGAGCCCGACCTGCGGATCAGCGTCGACTACCGCGACCTGGTCGAGCTGCACACAGGCGAACAGCACGCCGCTTCCGCGTTCCTCAAGGGCACCATGCGAGTGGACGGGGACAAGGCCAAGCTGCTGGAACTGATGCTGGTGCTCCAGACCGCCGTCTACCAGGAGGTGATGCGGGACCTCTGCGGGCGGACCGCCTTCTGAGGGCCGTTCTCCGACCGGAACCGCGGCGTGCCCCTTCTCTCCTCGCAGTAGGAGAGAAGGGGCACGCCGCGTGCTGCGCGGAGTCGTCGGGCGGGGGCCCGCCGTGGACGCCGGGGGTGGCGGTGCCGCCTCAGCCGGCGGGCCGGTTGGCGGGGACCGGCTCCTCGGTGTGGAGCCTCGTGTAGCGCCCGGAGAAGAAGGCCAGCGGCCGCCGGCCCTCCCACTGGACCTCGTGGTCGCGCACGCGGCCCAGCACGATGATGTGGTCGCCCGCCTCTATCTGCTCTTCC
Organism: Streptomyces sulphureus DSM 40104; assembly: GCF_000381025.1. GTDB lineage: Bacteria > Actinomycetota > Actinomycetes > Streptomycetales > Streptomycetaceae > Streptomyces > Streptomyces sulphureus. The sequence goes on along the minus strand of NZ_KB905821.1, from coordinate 320,682 downwards.
AGCTCACAGTCCAGGTAGGCCAGGGCGTCGGTGAGCAGCGGGGCGCCGGTCTGTCCGCGATGGAAGGTGAGCCCGCCGGCCCGTTCCTCGGCGGGACGGGAGAACTGCCGGGACACGGCCTCCTGGCTCTCGTCCAGGATGTTCACCCCGAACGCGCCCGCCTGCGCGAACGCCTGGCGGACCCGGGACGAACGGTGCACGCAGAAGAGCACCAGGGGCGGGTTCAGCGAGACCGAGGTGAACGAGTTGGCGGTGAGCCCGACCGGCCCGTCCGGTCCCGCTGCCGTCACCGCCACCACGCCGGTGACGAATCGACCGAGTACATCGCGCAGGCATCGGGTGTCAGCCATCGAAAACGCCTACCTCGTCACCTCGTCGGAGTTCCACTTCGGCTCGGACGTCACGTTAGGCGCCGGCCGCGCGCGGCGCGTCCTACCCGCTGCTGAACCCGGCAGCCCCTGGGACGGCCCGTCTCCTCATTTCGTACGAGCCGCGAGCTCACGAGCCATGGCCGTGGCCGGACGAAGACCGCGTTGACTAATTACTGAGCGCCCATTAATTTAATGCCCATGGTGCATGAAGACAGACCCAAGCGTGGTCCGGGCCGGCCCCGGCGGGAGGAGATGCCGAACACCCGGGAGCGGCTGCTGGACGCTGCCCTCGAACTGTTCGCGCAGCACGGGTTCGAGGGGACTTCGCTGCGCCAGATCGGGGCGGAGGTCGGCGTGCGGAACAGCGCGATCTACGCACACTTCGAGAGCAAGCAGCAGATGTTCGACGCCCTGATGGACTCGGCGGGCCTGCTCGACCTGCGGCTCCTGGGCTTCGGGGACGAAGTGCTGGCGCAAGCCGATCCGGCGGTGGTGCTGCCCGATCTCGTGCAGCGGATCATGCTGGCCTTCGACGCACCGCGTGCCCGTTGCTTTGCCAGCGTGATGATGCGCGAGGGGCTGTTCGGCGCCGCCGCGGGCAGCAGAAGCCTCGCCGAGTCCGTCGCCGAAGTGCAGGCGCAACTGCACGAGCCGGTCCGTGTCTGGTCGAAGGCCGGGCTGTTGCGCAGGGACGTCGACCCGGAGCACCTGGTGTGGGAGCTGCTGGCGCCGCTCGCCCAGGCCCGGTTCGTGTATCTGCACGCGCAGGCATCCGAGGCCGACCGGCGCCGCGGTATCGAACTGGCCGCCAAGCACGCCCAGTTCTTCGTGACCTGCTGTGTGCAAGAGGGAGAGGCCGCGGCGGACGGTCCCGGCACCTGACGCCGCGCACCGCCCATGACGATCCGATCCACCGAGTACACCGAGGAGTGAGAGATGAGAGACCCGGCCAGCGAACCAATCGCCGGCACGGAGTCGCCCGAGGAATCGGCGGCGATCACCCTGGACGACGTCTGGGTCCGCTTCGGCAAGCCGGCCGACCCGGTCATCGCCGCACGTGAGCTCACCCTGCGCATCCCGCGCGGCAAGATCTTCTGTCTGCTGGGCCCCAACGGTTCCGGGAAGACGACGGCCATCAACCTGATCAGCGGGCTGCTGTCGCCCAGCCAGGGCCAGGTGCGGGTGTTCGGGCACACGCCGGACAAGGACCGCACCCGGACCCTGAGCAAGATCGCCGTCGTCCCGCAGGAGACCACGCTCTACGACAGCCTGGACGCCCGGGAGAACCTGTTCTTCCACGGGCACTACTACGGCGTGGACTCCGCCCGGTTACCCGGGCTGGTGGACCACGTGATCGATCTGGTGCAGCTCACCGACCGGGCCAAGCACCGGGTGGGGACCTACTCCGGCGGTATGCAGCGCCGGCTCACCCTCGCCCGCGCGCTGCTGACCGAACCCGAGGCGCTTCTTCTGGACGAGCCGACGCTCGGCGTCGACGTCCAGTCCCGGCGGGCGCTGTGGGACCGCATTCGGGAGTTGGCGGACGGCGGCATGAGTGTCCTGCTGACCACCAACTACATGGAGGAGGCCGAGGAGCTGGCCGACTACATCACCATCCTCGACCACGGCCGGAAGGTCGTCGACGGCACCCTGGACGAGCTGCGGGCACGCGTGGCCGAGCAGCGGCTGCTGCTCCACTTCGACGCCGCGGACGTCGCCGACCAGGCGGCGGCGAGTCTTTCCCGCGCCTCCCGTCCCGGTGGTGAAGCGGACGCCACCGTGGAAGTCGCGCTGAACGACCCCAAGGAGGCGATGCGGGTCGTCAGCAGTCTCCGGGAGAACGGCTCACTGGGCGACAGGCTCGAGGGGTTCGAGTGGTCCGAACCCAACCTTCAGGACGTGTTCTTGCAGTTCACCGGACGCGCGCTGCGTGACTGACCTGAAGGGGGCAATCAATGTTCAAGGCCACGCGTGCGCTGGTCGCCAAGGATCTGCTGGTCTCCCGGCGCAACCCGGTCTTTTTCTTGCTCGGCGTGGTCGTCCCGCTGATGTTCGTTCTGCTCTACGCGTTCATCGTGGGGGCGGCCACCACCGCGCCGATCGGATTCGCGGTCGAGTCCCAGGGGCCGCAGACGCAGAAATTCATGCAGACCATCCGTTCCATGCAGTCCGAAGACGGCGACGCCTGGGAGATCAGGACGACCGATCCAGACGAGGCGCGGAAGCTGTACGAGAGCGGGGAGACGGTGGGCGTCATCACCATCCCCGCCTCCTTCGAGTCCGACATGGAAAAGGGCAGGGCGAAGACCGAGGTTCTCACCCGGAACATCAACTCGGACATCACCAAGAACCTCAACCTGCGCATGCAGGACGCCATCGGAATGGTCCAACAGGCAGAAGACTCCGACCATTTGGTTGCGGTGAAGGAGCAGAACCGCTGGTCGACCGATATGAGCTTCACGCGGTACATGGGTGCGAGCCTGCTGATGTTCGCCATTCTGTACGCGTCGATGGTGAACACCGGGACCTTGATCGCCAGAGAGTGGGAGGAGCGCACCGCGAAGACCCTGGTGCTCTCGCCCAAGGGGTGGTGGCCGCTGGTGATCGGCAAGTGGCTGACGGCGTTCATCCAGACGGCGATCACCATGGTGCTGGTGGGCGGGGTGCTCTGGCTCGCGCTTGACTATCCCGTGCACAGACTCGGCCCCGGGAGCTGGGGGCCGTTGCTGCTGTTCTTCCTCTACGGGTCGGCTTTGGGCGTGCTGCTCGGCGTCGCGCTGCGGCGGTCGCTGCCTCTTGTCCCGATCGCTGCGGTGGTGACCCTTGTCCACTTCCTGGTGTTCGGCTTCGAGTCGTACATGCGCGGCTACGCGCATGAGGGGCTCGTCGAGTTCCTCTGGTGGTGTGCCCGGTTCTGGCCGGTGAGCTCGGCGATCGACCAGATCCGTTACGCGGTCGAGGGGCTCGAGCCCTACTACTCCCAGTCCCACTACCTGCTCTGGCTCTCCGCGGTGATCGTGGCGCTGGTCGGCGCGGCGATCGCGGTCCTGCGTAAGCGGATTCGCTTCACCCAGGGGCAGTGAGCGCCGTGGCAGTGAGGACACAAGGGGAGAAAGGACACCGGAAGATGACCGTGTCGCGCGCGTTCCTCGCGGTGCACAAACGCAACCTTGCGCTGCTTCGCCGACAGAAGTCCCTGTTGATCCAGGCGGCCATTGTCCCGATCGCGATGCTCATCCTGTCCACATTGGTGTACGGCGGATTCGGCGACGCCTATGCGATCGGGGTGGTGAACCAGTCGGACAGCAAGGCGGCGCAGAAACTCGAACAGCAGCTCCACGACGCGGAGTCGGACATCACCCCGCTGTTCGACGTGGTCACCGACGACTACGACGAGGCGCGCTCCTTGGTCGACAGGGGGCGGCTCCACACGGTGGTCGTCATACCGCCGGACTATTCCTCCAACTACCGCCTGGAGGTCCGGAATTACAACGTGAACACGGATGCCATGAAGAACACCAAGGGGCGTTTGCAGCTGGTGCTGAACCAGGCCGACGTTCCCGGTGCGGAGCTGCGCATCACGAACGAGATGGAAGGCGCCCAGCCGCACGACGTGTGGAGATCGGCGTATCTCGGTGGCTCCGCCGTGCTGTTGGCGCTCTTCTTCGGTGCCATGCTCATCGCCGCCAACCTCTTCCTGCTGGAGCGGGAGAACTCCACACACAAGGAGATCATGCTCACCCCGCTCAACCCGGTGGTGGCGGGCCTCGCCAACGTGCTCTCGGCGCTGGTGGTGAGTACGGGACTCTCGCTCGTCCCGCTCGGTCTGTCCTACTGGATGGCGGAGTTCAAGGCCGACTTCTGGCACGTGCTCATGACGTATGTCGGCATGCTTCCGGTCATGGTGGCGTGCGCCGGGCTCGGGATCTTCGCGGGGCACTTCCTGAAATCCTTCCGGGCCGCCCAGCCGATCATCACCATCGGCGCCATGACCACGTTCTTCGTCAGCGGCGGGTTCAACCTGGTCGGCTATCTCCCGCCTGCCGCACGGGCGTTCAGCGAGTGGTGGCCGTTCTCCCGGATCTTCAGTTGGTTCAACCCGCTCCTGCACGGTTTCGACGGCCTCGGGACCGGAAAGATCGTCGCGCTGCTCGTCGCCGCGGTGATCGGCGTCCTGCTGGTCCACTGGGCCTACGTGCTGGAACGCCGAAGCAGGGAAGCCCGCAAGATGTGAGCGGGGCGTAGGCCGCCGGGAGGGGGAGGGGTGCGGGGCGCGAGGTACGGGGAGGCAACCCCCGCGCCCCGCACAGCGCCTTCCGATACATCCGCGAGTGCCCCCGCCGTACATTCGCAGGAGGCGGAGGCCGTGACCCGCGGCTGTCCACAGCAGTCAGGTGGTCCGCCGTCCGCCGGGCGGCGACGAGTGGCGTCGTCCCCGGCACGCAGACGAAAGCACCCTCCTGCGTGCACGGACGGAAGCTTCCCCTCCCCATACCGTTTCCGTAGCCCGCAACAGGGTTACGTGCCTTCGGAGTTGTGCGCTCGCTCGCGGCGGCCCTTTTTCAGCCCACCGGCGCGGCAGTGCGCTCTTCCGGGTCCGCGACGTCGTGCCCGCTGCTCGCCCCCCGGTGGCGCAGTCCGGCGAGGGCGACCAGTGCCAGACCTGCCGCTGCCCACAGGGAGAGCACCAGGACGGGGCCGCCCGCGGCGTTGCCGTCGAAGAACGAGACCGACCTCAGCAGCGAGGAGCCCGCGCCCGGTTGCAGCCACTGTCCGATGGCCCCCATGGGTGCAGGCAGCATCTCGGGGGCGGAGGTGGCTCCGGAGAAGGGGTTGCCGAGGATGGCCAGTGCGGCTCCGAGACCGAGTCCGGCCGGTCCGACCAGCCTGGCGAGTCCGGCCACGACGGAGCTGATCGAGAGGGCCATCAGCGCGAGGGCTCCCGCCTCGGCCCACCAGCCGCCGCTCAGCACGCCGATCCAGTTGTGCATGATGAGGTTGCCGACGAGCCCGGTCATCGCGGAGGCGCCCAGCAGCGCGACCGACGCACGGACTCCCCGCAGCCCGAAGGTGAAGGTCAGAACACCGGCGGCCACTCCGGCGATGGTGATGGGCAGGGTGCTGATGCCGAAGCCCGCTCCCCGTGAGTCGCCCTCGGGCGCCGCGACCACGTCCGTCATCGGCAGCCCGGCCTTTTCGGGATGCTGCTTGTCGAACATGGCCTTCAGCGACTGGGTGGTCACAGGGCTCGCGGCGCTCGCCGTCAGGCCCTTGGGGCCTTTCGGGGTGACCACGACGGCCAGATAGATGTCGCGTTCCTTGATGGCCTCTCGCGCGGCGGCCTCGTCTTGGTAGCTGTGCACCTCGAAGGCGTCGCCGGACTGGCTGAGGTTCTTCTCGATCGGGGCGGTGGCGGCGGCGGGCCCGGCCACACCGATCGGAACCTCGCGTGAGGCCGAAGCGGCCGAGGGCCAGACGAACGCCCAGAGCGCGACGCTGAGAATCACCGGCACGAGGCCGAGGATCGCGACCAGGGCGCGACCCGGTGTGAGCGGGGCGCGGGCGGTGGGGTGCGTGGACATCGTGACTCCCTTTAAAGAAAGATCGTTCGTTTTTCGCGTCTCATCGTTGCGCAGCTCCTCCTGTTCGGCAAGGACGAATGTTCGTTTTACATTGGGGTCATGGCTCGTGTATCGCAGGAACATCTAGACGCCCGCCGCCGTCAGATCCTCGTCGGGGCGCGGCGCTGCTTCACCCGGAACGGCTTCCACGCGACCTCGATGCAGGACGTTCTCGCCGAGGTCGGGCTCTCGGCAGGCGCCGTCTACCGCTACTTCCGGGGGAAGGACGAGATCGTCGCCGTCATTGTCGGGGAGGTGCTGGAGTCCGTGCGGCAGTCCTACGTCGCGGTCGCCGACGCCGACCCGCCACCGCCGCCGGACACGGTCGTGGCTTCGGTGTTCCAGCGCATGCGGGAGACGATCGGGGAGGTGTGGGACGAGTCCCCCGGTCTCCCGCAGCTACTGATCCAGGTCTGGAGCGAGTCCCTGCGCAACCAGAAGTTCGCGGACACGCTCAACGAGGGGTACCAGCGGATGTGCGAGGAGTGGGTCCTGCTCGTCCGCCGCTATCAGGCGCACGGCTGGGTGTGCCCGGAGGCCGACGCCGAGAACGTGGCGCGCGTCTTCGTGGCGATGATGCAGGGCTACTTCGTGCAGGTCGCGCTCATCAGCCGCTGGGACCCCGACGACTTCGTGGCCGGGCTGAGTTCGCTCGTCTCCATGTCGTTGCCGCGGCCCCGCGCGTGACCTCCCCGGGTCGGTCGGACGTGTTCACCGTGGGGGGTCGAGCCGGGAATCCGAGGACAACACCGCCCGCTGCAACTCGTGGATCTTCGACGACGGTTCGAGGCCCAACGTCGAGACCAGGTACGTGCGTAGCTGGTGGAAGACCTCCAACGCCTGTGCGCGGCGCCCGGACCGGTACAGGGCGATCATGAACAGCCCGTGCAGCGTCTCGTTCGTCGGGTGCTGTTCGACCAGTGCCGTCAACTCGCCCAGCACGTTGCGGTGGTGGCCCAGCCAGAGGTCGGTGGCCACACGCTGCTCCAGCATGCTCAGCCGCTCCTCCTCCAGCCGCTTTTTGTGCACCGAGAGCAGCGGACCTGTCGGCACATTCGACAGTGCGGCCCCTTTCCAGAGCTTCAGCGCCTCGTGGAACTGCGGCGCCGCGCGCTGCAGAGCGCCGGACGTGTATGCCAGCCGCGCCTGCTCGGCCTTCGCCCGGAAGCGGACGAGGTCCAGATCGGCGGAGCCGAGCTCGAAGCGGTACCCGCCGGGTTCCGTCACGAGGTGGTGCGCGGCCACCTCGGCGCGTGGGATGCCGAGCGCGCGGGTCAGTGCCGTCCGAAGCTGCAGGACGTACGTCTGGACGGTCGTCAGGGCGCTTGTGGGCGGATCGCCCGCCCACAGCTCCTCCAAGAGCGAGTCCACGCTGACGGCCTGACCGAGTTGCAGGAGCAGGAGTGCCAGGACCTTGCGGGTCTTCTTCGCCGTCGGCAGATAGGAGACACCGTCCTGGGCGAGCGCTAACGGCCCGAGCAGATCGATCTTCACTGATACCCCCGTGACTCGTGAAACGTACGGACCGTTCGGTGCTGAACGGCCGATGGCGTGCGTACACCCGCGCTGCCGTTGTGCGCTGTCCCGGCACGAGTCCTCCCGCGGGCCGTCGGCCCCGCACGTGTGACCACGAACGCTCCGGCCGGACGGCCGGAGCGGGAAGGGCAGGCCGACAACCGCAGGCAGAGCGCTGTGATCAGCGAAGTGGCGGGATGCTGCCGGCGCGCGGGAAAACCTCAGCGGGCCGGGTGACTCTCCGGGCGACTTGCCCGTGCGTCGGGCGCGGGCATCCGAGCCGTCACGTCACGGCGCCCGAGGGCGTGCGCTCGCGTCTCGCCGCTGACTTTCCACCATGTCCCCGGACGGGGCGCGGAATGGCTCATGGCTCTGCGTGCTCCTCTGGTTCCGGGCATACTCGGCACTCTTGTCGCACAGACTTTCCACAGATTTTCCACATCGCGCGGGTGATAAGCAAACGTTCTCACCGGCTGCGAGGGCTGTCGTGCGGGCTGTGCTGGGGCGTTGCCGACTGCCCTGTGGAGAGCGACGAGCCGGTTCGTCCGTGGCGAGCGTGCCGCATTCGAGGTGACAACGGTGAACGTGAACGGACCCGGCCGTGTTCCTCCGCGACCGAGCTCGCCCGCTCCAGGACGCCGGGTGCGTGCTCCAGGCCGGCCACCGAGCCGTCGGGGACCAGGGCCGCCAGGTCCGCCGTGACGGTGCCGAGACCGGGGTCTGCCTGTGCGGTGCGAGTCAATCCAGCAGGCAGGCAGCCGAGTTGGCGGCGGTGCGTCAGGTGGGCGACCGCAGCACGGACACGTGGTGGCCGTGGGTGTGGACGGCAGGACTCCTGCGACATGACCTGCTCCTTCGCGTGCTCGGTGCAGTCGGGCGCGGGCGTCGCGCCGGGGCCACACCGTACGCGCGTCCATCGGCAGGTGAGAAGATCCGTCACGGCATGCGGTTTCCCGCCTGGCGTCAACTGCGGCCGCTCCCCGGGGCGTTGGTGGCGGGTACGGCGGTCAGCCGCACCTCGGCCCCCTGCGGCGCCCGTACGCGCACCACTGCCGAACGTCCCGGCGGTACGGAGGTCGCGCTCGCCCACGCCCCGTGGCCGGAGACCCTGATGCGCCAGCCGCGCGGGCCGGGGGGCAACGACACCTTGGTGGGCTCGGAGAGTTGGGCCCGGTAGGCGAGGCGGTAGCGGGCGGTCGCGGGGGCCCAGCGGTCGTCGCGTACGGTGCCGGCGACGGCGGACGCGTACGGGGTCGCGGTCTTCCCCTTGTTCGTACGGAAGCGTCCGTCGGCGTCCAAGGCGCAGTAACCGCCGTCGTAGCACCAGACGTAACCCGCCCAGCCGGAGCTGTACCGGGCGAGGGAGGCCAGGGCGTCGTCGTAGAAGCGGGCCATGTGGGGCAGCGAGCTGTTCGGCGGGCCCCACTCGCCCACCACGACCGGCATCCGCCACCTGGCCGGATAGGCGGTGACGGCGGCCTCGTACGCCTCGATCCAGCCGGCCGACGGGTCGTAGTCGGCGCCCGCCTCCATCGCGGTGTCGTAGAAGTGCGGGGAGTAGACGGCCTTGGGGTCGCCGATGCCGCCGAGCCCCGTCGGTACGCCTTCGCCCACGATCGGGGTCGGCTCGATGAAGAGCCAGTGCGCACGGTCCTGGGAGCGCACGGCGCGGGCGAGTCGCCGGTACATGGGGGTGAGCTGCTCGGCCTCGATGCGGTCGGCGGCGGTCACCAGGTCCTCGCCCTCGCGCAGTTCACCCATCGGCTCGTTGATCAGGTCGTAGCCGAGGAGGGCGGGGTGGTTGCCGAAGCGTCCGGCCAGCAGCCGCCACATGCGCGCCTGGGCGGCGCGCAGGTCCTCGTCCTCGTAGAGGTGGGTGAAGGCCCGCTGCACCGCCGGCTCGAAGTATTCGGAGAACCAGTCGTCCGGATGCGGGGTGAAGGGCAGGCCGTCGGTCCTGGTCGCCCACTCCGGGACGCCGCGATGCCCGAACGCGGGCCCGAAGACGTCCTGATGGGCGTCGAGTACGACGTGGATGCCATGGCTCCGCGCCCAGTCGAGGATCTGCTCGATGCGGTCCAGGTATCCGTGGCTGTACTGACCACGGCGCGGTTCCAGGTCGTCCCAGAACACCAGCAGACGCGCGAAGTTGAAGCCCCGCGCGTGCAGATCCCGGAAGTGCCGTTCGGTGATGGCGCTGAGCGCGTCGTCCCCGCGGTGGGTCTTGTCCTCGACGTTCCAGCCACGAAGGGTGAGGATGCGCCCGCGGTCGTCGGTGAGCGGGGGCGGAACGGTCCCGGGCACGTCCTCGGCCGCCCGGGCGGCGGGGGACAGGCCGCCGCCCAACAGCGCGGCGAGGAAGAGGGCGACCAGAGCAGGGCGGAACGTACGACGCACGGTGACCTCCGGCACTCCGCGGGAATCGCGCACACGTGCCGGGGATCCAACACCGGTTCCTGACGCGCCAACAAGGGATGACTCGGCCATCAACGGGCCGAGGACGCCGGCGCCACCTCTGCCGCGGACTCTTTCGGGCGGTGGCCCCACTGCCGGTGCTTTGCGGACGCGGACCGACGAAGCGGCCCGCGCGGTCTCCACCCCTGCGCGTGCCACTCTTCCCGGAAGCCCCGCCGGGCGCTCCGAAGGCGCCGGGTAGCCGGACGCGCACCCGGCGGCGCAGGTTGGTGACGGGCACGCCCCGGCCTCCCGTCGGATTGTGAAGACCCGTGGAAAGAGCAGGGGAGCGCCAGGGGTGCGCGGACGCCTTCGGTCTTGACCGCGCACCCAGTCCTGGACGTCGTCGGCGGTGAGGCTTCCGATGGTGACTGACACGATGGCCGGAGCGAGTGCTCGGCCACTGCCGACGGTGGGCGTCGACGAGCTTCTCGAACGTCCTCGCGTCCGTGGCGTCGCCTCAAGCCTGGCGGCGTTTGGCCACCGCACAGAGCGAGGGGCCCGTGACTTGCGTTTCCGCAGGTCACGGGCCCCTCGAATCAAGGGTGAATGACGGGACTTGAACCCGCGGACGCGCCCGCTCTGACCTGCGGAAACGCGGATCAATCGGGCAAACTGTTCCACTCGATGGCGTCGAATGCCGCTGGATTCCCCCCAGGTGCGGCGGCGTGTTCCCGCGGGAACACCCGCGGTTGAGCCTGCCCCGAAACCGCAGGCTTGTATGACAAAACCCGTTACCGTAGCCCACGTTCACTCGAAAGAGTTAATGATGGAGCGAGACACCCTCAGCCGCGAGCCCGGCCTCGTCGTCAGGCCCCATCCCGTCGCGCGCCACGGCGAACGCGATTTGTGCGGCCTCTTGCTGTCCCGCGGCGGCGAGGGTCTGGGCGCGCATCAGACGGGCGCGTGCCCACCATGTGCGGCTTCCGGAACGGCTGAAAAGCTCCTCGGCCCGGTCGAAGAGCCGGAGGGCGCTGCGGCCGTGGCCGCGGGCCGCGGTCGCAGCGCCCAGGTGGGCGAGAGCACGACCAGCGTCGTGCTCGTCGCCGACCTCTTGGAGGATGTCGATGGCGTCACGTAGGCGGCGGCAGGCGGTCGTCAGCCGGTGCGGCGGGTCCGTGGCGGCCTCTGCGACACCGATCGAGGTGAGCGTGAGGCCGACGGCACGTCGGTAGGTGCGTACCTCATCGGCACCAGCGCCGCGGTGCCGGCGTGCGTGGTCGTGGGCGTCCTGGTACAGGTCGCGGCGCATTGTCAGCGCCATGTGGAGGTACGACAAGGCTGCTCGCGGGTCACCGGAGGCCAGGAGGATGTGCCCGTGCTGGTGGGTGGCGTGGGCCTGGGCTCGTCGGTCACCGTCCTGGAGTGCGGATTCCCGAGCGGCCGCAGACATCGTCAATGCCGCCCTATGGTCTCCGAGTCGGCGGAGGATCGCGGCGAGGGTGGTGCGGATTTCTTGCTCGCCGATGCGCGCGTGGTCGCGCTGGGCGGCTCTGAGTGCGCGCTCATGCACCTGGCGGGCGAGGGTGAGGGGGCGGGCGAGGCGCCAGTGGGGGTAGAAGGCGTGCACTACCTGCCACACAAATGCATCCCTGCCGTCGCGCTCCCCCTGCTCGACGAGGCGAGCTAGATCGTCGACTGTCCCGGCAAGCCACTGGCGCGCAGCTCCGGCATCGTGGAATTGAAAGGGGTCTGGGGTGCGGAGTTGGCGGGCGGTGTTGCGCCAGGGCGTCAGTAGGCGCTCCGCGGCGGTGGCACGGAGGAGGAAATCGCCCGCGATCCGCTGGGTGATCTCCTCGCGCTCGTGGGTGGTCAGGCGGTCGGCGGCCCGTCTCGCGTGGTCGGCGTCGAGGGGCTCGGCGCGCGTGCCGACGGCGTCGACGGACACCGCGAGTAAGCCGCTGGCTGCGGCCTGGGTCAGTGCGTCGTGTGTGCGGTGGTGGTGCCAGCGTGCGCCGCTTGCGATGCTTTCGACGCGTGGACGCGGTAGCGCCGATGCTGCAATGACGCAGTACACGTCGTGTGAATCGTCGACAGCGGATGTGGCGGTGGTGGGCAAGTTCCCCCCTCGTCGATAGATCGGTGGTGGTGTGGTGCTCCGCTGTGTCATGTCTGCGAGGTGACGCGGCGGAGCTTTGGCCCCGAGCACCGCGAGCTCAGGGCGTTGAGGGCCCCGTCCGTGCGCCACGGGGGGTGGCGTGCGGACGGGGCGGGGACCGCTCGCGCCCGGGGATGACCAGTCGACCGGGCGCGAGCGGTGGTCAGGCTCGGCCTTCTCGCCGCATCTTGGCGAGCTCCTCAGCGGCTGCCCAGCGCTCGTCGTCGTCCTTGGCCTGGTTGAGGTTCTTCACCGCCTCGAAGACCTCGTCGTCGCTGGCGGGCTCGGGCTTGTCGGTGGGCATGTGCGTCTCCTGTGTGTGCGGTGGTGGTGGGCTACTGGGTCAGGCCGGTGGTGAGGTGTTCGCGGTCTTGGGGCGTCATCGTGTCTGGTGCGAGGGCGAAGCGGCGGGCGGCCTCGGTGAACTCCTCCCTGGCAGCTTCGTGTTGGCCAGCGTCCAGGGCGGTTCGTCCTCGGAGGAGGCGCACGCGGGCCCACCACGCCGTGCTGCCGGCCGTGGTGAACGCCTGCTCGGCGTGGTCGTAGAGTTCGGCGGCTTCGCGGAGGCGTCCGCCGCCGCGTGCGGCCGTCGCCGCGGCGAGGTAGGCGAGCGCGCGCCCGTGGTCGTGTGTGTCGCCTGCCTCCTCCAGGGCGTCGGCGGCCTCCCTCAGGTACCGCACCGCCGCGGCGGGGTTGCCGAGTGCCTGTTCCGTGCGGCCGAGGGTGACGAGGGTCAGCCCCACCTGCCTGCGGAAGGTCCGCACTTCGCCAGCGCCGGCGCCCTGGTGCCGCTCGACGTGCGCGCGAGCCTGCTCGACCAGATCGGACCGCAGGGCGAGGGCCTGCTCAAGATGGGGTCGCGCCTCCAACGGCCTGCCGGCGTCGAGGAGGATGCTGCCGTGCTGGTTGGTCGCCTGCGCCTCCGCACGCGCATCTTCGTCCTCGCGGGCGGACGTCAGCGCGCGCCCGGAGGCGGTCAGGGCCTGCTCGTGCTCGCCCTGGCTGCGCAGGATCACCGCGAGGCTGGTGAGCATCTCCCGTTCCCCGACGCGCGCACCGTCGCGCTGGGCGGCGAGGACGGCGTCCTCGTGCACCTGACGGGCGAGGGTGAGGGGGCGGGCGAGGTGCCAGTGCGGCCAGAAGGCATGCACAGCCTGCCAGACCCAATGCCACCAGCGGCGGCGCGCGGCTTCCTCGAGGAGGACTTGGAGGTCGTCGGTCGAGGCGGCGAGCCAACTCCTTGCACGGGTGGCGGTGTCGAAGCCGTCGCGCATGTCGGGCGCGGGCGCGTACTCGATGGTGCGCGCGGTCGCCCGATGCCACGGCGCCAGGAGGTGCTCGGCGGCGGTCGCGCGCAGCAGGAAGTCGTCCGCGATGCGCCGGGCGATCTCCTCGCGATGTGCGTCCGGGAGTTCGGCAGCGCCGCGCTGGGCCCGGTCGCGGTCGGGTACTTCGGCGAGCGTGCCGACCTCGTCCACGGAGGGCACGAGGTGTCCCTCGGCGGTGGCTTGGCCGAGTGCACCGTGGGTGCGGGCGCGGTCCCAGCCGCCGGCTCCGGCCGCGATGCTCTCCAGCCGCGGACGCGGCATCGGCGCGGCGGCGACGGTGCGGTAGACGTGCTCGGCGTCGTCGCCCGGATCGGTGTCGGTATCGGACATAGGTCCCCCCTTTGTCAGGTGTGGTGTGGTGCTCCGCCGCGTCGATGTCTCCGAGGCCGACGCGGCGGAGCCTTTCCCGGGAGCCTCTGCCGCCGGGAGTTCAGGGGTGATGGAGCAGCCCCCCGCCGGGCCCCATCCCGCCGCCGAACTACGCCTCCGGCTCCGCCACCGCGCGCAGGCCCGGCCTCAACGGCGCCGCGTGCACCGGGGCTTGGCCGAGGTCCTCGTTGTCCGCCTGGATACGCAGGTAGTGGGTGTGCCCGGTCTCCCGGTAGTGGCGGTCGCGCCAGGCGTCCGCACTCGCCTCCGAGGGCAGGGCGTTGGCCTCCGCCTCGCACTCACGACCGCCGGCCTGGGTGGTGCAGACGACGTCCCACAGCGTCCGAGTGATCACCGGACCTCCCGCCCACGAGAACGAAGAGCGCTCAGGACCTCGCGGTCTTCAGCACGGCGTACCGATGCCGGAGTGGTGCTCCACGCCGGGCCGACACCCTCCGGCAGAGGACGCAGCCGGACCTCGTGCGGCCGCACCTCCTCCACCACACCGAGACGCCCGGTCAGACGGTCGATCACCAAATCACCCCGCCTCGGCGTGCTCATGCTGGGGATGTCAGTGGTCACGAGGCCATCCCCGGCGCCCGTAGGTTCGGGTTGAGCCATCGGGATAGAGCAGCGTGCAGCAGCTCGCCCTCTACACGGGAGAGGACAAGCGGCACGTCCCCCAGATGATCGTCCCGTTTGAACATCGACAGCGGGACCCGGATCTCGCCTGTTACTCGATCACACGTCGCGGGGGCACGCTTCTGGGGCGAGGCATGCCAGCCGTGGACGATATCCATGCTGCTCCTTCTTCTCGGTCGCCGGGCAGTGACCGTAGAAGCAGCACAGCTTCGCGAGGGGGACAGTCTGTCCCCCCGTCCCGAACCGTCCCCTACAGGGTGGTGACTCCCACTGCTGAGGCGAGTTCGCTCGCCTCAGCACGGAATGCTTTCGGAGCCTTACGCCACAGGTGCGCCACCGCAGTGCGGGCCGAGGGGGTATAGGCCACGGTCTCGGTACCGATGCCGTGGGCGCGCTGCATCACGTGCAGGGCAGCCGTGACGTCGCCTCGCTGGAGATGGCCGCGTGCCACTTCCACCCACAGGCGTGCTCGTCGTTCGGTCGAGGGCATCACGTCAGGGTCGATGTCGTCGGCGAGGGCCAAGGCTTGCCGTGATGTCCGCAGATCCGTCGCTACGGACACCGCGTGGAAGTCGACGTTGGCCCGGCCGAAAACGGTGCTGAGATGCACATACGAGGACGGTAGGGACTTGGCCACCTGATGCCCGGCATCCCAGTATCGCCACGCGTCTGCCTCACGACCGCCACGGGCGCACGTCACCGCCGCGTGCAGTTGAAGTGCGCCGTATACGCCACGCCAGTCCTCGGGAGCCTCGTCCAGGTGCGGGCGTAGCAGATCCGAAGCCTCGATCGCCGTTCGGAGGGCCTCCTCCGGATAAGAGGTCTCGCGGAGGATGTTCCCCATGTTCCACGCCGCGACAGCTATCGCGGCAGGGTCGTCGGCCTGCTGCGCAGCGGACAGCGCACGGTCGGCGACAACCCAGGCCAGCTCTCCCGGGGCTACGTAGGCCGTCGCCTGCCCCGTCAAGCGGTACACGTCGGAGAGCGCGACGAGAGCCGCCCGGCGCTCCGTGCCGTCGAGACCGCTGGCTGCTCTCTCGGCGTCGCGGATCAACTCGGGCAGCAGCTCGCCCACTTCGGTACGGTTGTGCGCCGAGGTGTGCCACAACCGCCATGTCTGATCGATACGTCCTTGCAGCTCGGAGACGTCGATGGATACGGCCGACGCGACGAGGCTGCGATTCATCACGGCTGCCCAGATAGCCGGCATGGCCGGGTGGTTGAGCCTGCCTGTGGGCACCGGTTGGGCGATCCTCTCGTTTCCTCCCGTGAGCGCCGAGAGGTCCGAGAGCTGGAGAGCTGCGGCGAGACGGAGTAGCAGTGTGTAGGAGTCGAGTGGCCGATCCCCCGCTTCGATCTTCTTGAGCCAGTCGGGGCCGCGTCCGCACAGCCCGGCGAGGACGGGGCGGCTCATGCCCCGCGACTCGCGGAGCCTGCGGATGCGCTCCCCAGCGCTGAAGTCCTCTTCGTCGGTGTGGGGCATGTCGGCGCTCCGTTCTCGACTTCGATACTCGGAACGGTACGCTCTCCTGACGCCGGTGAGCAGGGGTTGAAGTCCCCACCATCTGCCCGATTTTGATGGTCTCCCGCTCGCAGAAAGCCCCGGCCCTCCTGTAGGAGAGCGGGCGACGTGTCGCGGCGCCCCACGCCGAGCGGTAGACACGTCCGGACCCCTCGCCCTCCCGAAGGGGAGCGAGACGAAACGGCTGCGGCACGCGAGCCGGTGTCGGTACAGTGATCAGCTCGACGGTGCACCAGCACCGCCAACACCGCAGGTCAGGAAGTATGCTCCCCGCGCGTGCGGGGGTGGTCCGAGATCGAACCTGTCTCCCCACTGGTCCAGGTAATGCTCCCCGCGCGTGCGGGGGTGGTCCGTCCGTCGACACCATGACGTGCCCCGGCTCCGCATGCTCCCGCGCGTGCGGGGGTGGCCCGCCTGTTGCTCCGGGCTTCATTCGGCCAGGTCGATGCTCCCCGCGCACGCGGGGATGGCTCCGGCGGGGGCTTTCATCCGAGGCGCTCGTACAGCGACACCACCAACGCCCCCACCCCGGACAACGCCGCGATCGACGGCAGAGGCCACCGCCCGCGCCTCAACTCCTCCACCGCCGTGCGCAGCTCCGCGATGTCCTTGTCATGATCCTCACGGAGCTGCCGCACATCTTGCTCCGCCCGATCCGTCCGCTGAAGCACCACATCCAGACGCCCGTCGAGACGCGCGAAACCGGCCTCAGTGACCCCACGGAGGCGTTCCAGCTCAACAGCTACGGAAGGATCCGGCGTACTCATTTAGCCCTCGTCTGCGAGTGCGGCCACGAGCTTGTCCAAGACCTTCTGCTGCGCAATGAGTTGAGCGAGGATCTCCTTCGAGGCGTCGGCGGCGATGTGTGCGTACCCGTAGCCGGAGCCGAGAGCGGTCTGCACGGAGATCTGCCCGTCTTGGAGCCCTTCCTGGTTCGGGAAGGCGTCGGATACCCAATCGGCGATCTTCACTTGGTCGTTGAGCTTCATGTCGTCCTCTTCGTCAGGGTCGCCCGCGAGTCGAGCGGCCACGTCTGCGCGGAATCGGTCCATGTCGAAGCTGGGGTCGATCTTCCCCTCGACGCTGGTCTCCTTGTGACCCACCACTGAGTGGGCGCCCCAGCCGTGCGCGCGGCAGATCGCCGCCGCCCACCGCACCGCCGCGTCGTACTGCACGGCCGGGTACGGGTCCCCGGACGTGCCGAGGTTCTCGATCTCGATCCCGTAAAAGTGGGCGTTGCCGTCGACCGTGCCGGACGCGGCAGACGGGGCCGGATGCGTGGACGACTCGGCCACCACCGCGTCGAAGGCGTTCTGCGCCACCCTGCCGGCGTGGTTGGCGCGGCCGTGGCCCACCATCGTCGCCGTGCCGTCCTTCGCGAGGTGAGTGTGCGCGAGCGGCCCCGGCAGATCCGCGCGTCCGCCGTATACGAGGTCCAGCGAGTCCCGTCCGGCCGTGTGGTGGATCATCACTCCATTCACACCGCCCCACGCATCCACGGAATTTCTGTTGTGGGTGCGCCATCCGGACCGGCCGGTCACATGCACTCCCTCGGAGCGGAGTGCAGACACCAGCGCATCCGCGGTCAATGGAGTAGCCACTATTCTCCTTGTCGATAGTAGGCGACGTTGCGGAATTTCCCCTGGAAGCGATTCGCATCCTGGCCCTCGAAAGATTCCTCTTTCTCGATCCAGAAATATCCGCCGCGATACTGGTCGTCTTCGGCTGTCACCGTGTGCTGGGTGCCGTCGGCCATGGTCCGCGTGAACGTGATCTTGGCGCCCTCGACCTCCAGGTCATAATGGTCATACACGCCCTGCTCCGGAGCTGGAGTGGACGCCGTGGCCAGGTACTCGATCTCGGCGTCCTGCGCGGCCCACTTGCCGATACCGATTTCGCCGTTCTGTCGTTGATACGCCCGATACAAGGTCTTCTGCCCCTCCGGGAAACCGGCAGGATTAATCTCGGGGTCGTCCGGCCACGCATACGGATTCGCGTCCGTCTCAGCGCCGAAAAGAATGCCCATCTTCGCCCGGGCGGCCACCGGCGCCATCGCATTCCATTTCATTTCCCAGGTGATGCGGTAGTTCTCCGGGTCAGTGAGAGGGCACTCCCAGCCGCACAGCACAGCCGGGCGCCCCATATCCGACCCGAATCCGGCCGGCAGGATGAGCCCCTGCTCGTCCCCCTCGGCACGGCCCCGCACCAGACCGGGCGTGCTGAGAACATCGTGCTGGTCAGTGCGGTGCGTCAACTGCCCGCTGGCCGGCCTGCGGTGCTCCCACGGGTCATGCTCACTCCGGTACCCGTACTCGCTGGCGCCAGGAGTACCGCCCCGGTAGTACAAGGGGTCCAGCATGTAGCCGCCGCGGATACCGAGGCCCTCGATACGGGCGCGAGTAGAGTGCCGCGAGTCGCCCCACATCAGCACCTGGATACCGGCATCCTTGTAAGCGGTGAACACCGAATCGGCGTGGAAGTACGAGAGGACCATCCACTCGATGCCGGCGCCGGTGAGGTCCTCTACGGGGTAGGGCAGCTCGTCCGAGCCCCACGTGTCGGGTTCGAGAGGCATCATCACAGGGGTGATGCCAGCGGCGGCCACCGTTTCCGCGTTCTCGATCTCGCGGACCCCGATCATCGCCCACGACTGCGCGCAGTACTGCTGTACGGCGCGGACCGCGCCGATGAGCGCGACCGACTCCGGATAGGTGGCATCCTCCGGATGCGGCGAGCAGTCCATGAGCGCCACCGCCTTGCCGTCGATCCGCGCCAAGAACTCGCCGACCAGCGGCTGGTAGTAGCGGGGCGCCAGCCAGCCCCACCAGCCGCCACGCCGATCGGTGCGGTCGGCGATGGGGAAGCTGTCGCCGGGGTTGTAGGCGACGGGGTCGTTTTCGTCGCCCGCGTAGCTGTAGATGCTCTTGATAGTGGAGGAGCTGACGCGCCGGATGTCCTGCGAGACGTAGAGGTTGGTGCGGCCGATGCTCAGGTAGTGATCCCAGTAATCGGACACGACACCCACGTCATCCGAGCTGGTGGCGACGCAGAACCCGACGAGATCGAATCCCTGCGCCAGGCAGTACTCCAGACTGTGAGGGGAGGAGTACGGCCCATGCAGCCCCGCAAGCGCTTCCGCCCCGACCACCCCGGGCGCCTCCGGAAGCGACTCGATCGGCCGCGCACACACCTCGGGTACGGGGGTGTCCCCGCCCGGGGCGTACAGGCACCCGTCCCCGCCGAACCGCAAAGAGTTGCCGCTGTCGCGCGAGAGGCACACGTTCAACTTCTCGCTGCCAGCGTCCCACTTCAGCCCCTGGCCGGCCGCGTCCGCCAGCAGCCCGCCGAGGCTCACGCCGAGCCGCCACGGCGAGGAGACCGTGCCATTGCCCGACTTGGTCAGCGGCTCCTCGACCTCCAGCACGCACGAGCACGTGCCGCCGCATCCGCACCTGGCCATCGTCTACTCCTCTCCACCCAACTCGTGGGGCACGAGGCGCTCTTGGCCCTCGCCGTCGGTTACTTGCCGCATCCACCGGCCGCCGAGATTCAGCACCAGGGAGCTGGATGAAGTACCGCCGGACGCCACCGCCCTGCCGATCGACCGCTGCACCGACACCGCGGCCCGCATCGGCGGCTGCGCCGACCGCTGCCCCGGCAGTGCTCCGCTGCTCATTCGCCCAGCTCCTCATCCACGTCTCCGAGCGGGATCAGCCCGATCTGCACCTGCTCTCCTCCGCCGCCCTCGCCACCCTGGCTCGACCACGAGACAGCCACGTCCGAGAGTGCGAACCCCTGCGCGAGCGGCAGGCATAGGCTGTGGGCGAGCACGTCGATCCGCTCGCCAGGCACGAGCTGACGGATCGTGACCGGGGCGTCTGGGGTGAGCTGCGCGGCATCCGGTACCTGGATGGACGTGGGCACCGGGTAGCGGCCCGCGAGTGCGTTTCGCGCGGCCTCCCGCAGGTCTGCGTCGGTGGCGTCCTCTTCTTGGATCTTCTCCAGGACATCCAGGCGGCCGTAGGCGGTGCCTGTGCGCCCGGTGCCGAGCGTTGTGCCGTTGGTGATGTTCTGGCTCTGCTGGCTCGTCGCGAACGCGTAGGTCGCGCCCAGGGCGCCGTCCTTGACGACCTCGACGTCCCCCTCGATGTGGTCGAGCGTGAGCGTCGTGGTTGCTCGGGTATCGCTCGTCGGCCGGCCCCGCAGCAGCAGACTCCGCCCGACTGTGGTCCAGGTGAGGCCGCGTTTGGTCCACTCGCGGAGGATGTCGCCGAGGTACTCGGTCCACACGGCGACGTCCGAGCTGCCGTCCTTCTCGACCTTGATCCGCGGCAGGTCGGCGTCGCGGCGGACGATGTACGGCAGTACGCCACACCAGTCTGGCGGCACGCTCAGGCTGGACTCTTGCAGGTTGAGCCTGATGTGGTTTTCAGCAATGTAAGTGATCGGCGCCCGCATCCGACCCCGCGCGTCCGCCGTGCCGGAGGTGTAGGTGACGCGGAACGTGTTCACCACGTGGTCGAACCAGCCGCTCACGTCCTGCGCTTCGACCGTCACCGTGTCCCGCCGGAACCGGGGCCGCACCACAGGTCCCTGCCAGACGAGGTCACCGTCTCGGTAGATGCTCAACTCGTGCACCCACGGCTCGACTCGGCCGAGTGCCTCGCAGCACTCCGCGCCAGCGTCCGCGACGGCCAGGGTCACGCTGGCCTCGCTGATGTCGTTGATCGTGCGGCCCCACTCCACCGCACTGATCCGCTCCAGCGCGAGGTACTGCTGCGCACCGCCGCGCCAGTGGATCACCGCCCGGTACTCCGTCGCGCAGCCCAGAGAGGTGTCCTGGTCGCCGACCGGGCCGGAGCCACCACCGCATCCCCCCGGCGGAGTGAACGTCACCTGCGACGCTGCATAGGTGTCCGACGCGCCAGACTCGCGCTGCACCACCAGCCGGTACGTCACCGGCACACACGCCGGCGGCGCCGAGTCCAGCCACGTCATCTCCGTGGGCAGCCGGTCCCCGGACATGACGAGCTGATCCAGATCGGACACAGTGCGGTGGATGCTCCAGCTCTGCACCCCGCTGGTGTCGTCCAGGTCTGCCGTCAGCAGGATGCCGGGGTCTGGGTCCGTCACGGCCTCGGCGACCAGTCCCGTCTCCGGGTCCGGCTCATCCCACATCTCGTCAGCGTCAGCCACGGGTCACCCCACATCCGATCGGGGGACCAGCAGTACTCGCGCTGTCGCGTCCGGAGCCGTGTAGTCCTCCTGGGACCACACCTCGATACACAGGCCCGTTGGACACGGGAACGTGGGCCACTCGTACAGGCCGCCGCGGGGCCCGTAGATCGTCGGTGTCGACGTGGCCGTGCCGATGGGGACCTGCGGGCACTCCACCACTGAGCGGCGCACCCGCCCGTCTACGCGCAGCGTCGATCCACGCGGCAGGTAGCTGACGTTGATGTCGGTGCAGGCCGCGCACGGGTCCAAAGACCCCTCACAGTTGCCGCCCTGCGGGTTCTGCCAGAACCGCACCAACAACCGGCGCATGGCGGTGCTTCCGGCACGCACCTCCAGTACCGGCACCGTCTCCAGCCACTGCGGTTGCGCGAGCGGAGACACCGCAATCCGCGTCCGGCGGAATGTCCCTACTCCCGTGGCATAGCACGGTGACCTGGGCGCCGGCGGCGCAGGAGGTAGCGGCGGAGGCGGACACAGCGGGTCCACCGCGCACGGCTTCGGCTCCAGACACCGCTGGTACACCTGATCCGGGTCGACCGGACCCACGATGTCGCCGCCGCCGAGCGGCACCCACCCCTCGTCGGGCTGGCCGGTGTCGAGCGGCTCCCGGTAGATGTAGGGCGTCCCCGCCGCCAGGGAGAACGTGACCGTCGCCAGCACTGCGCCGCTGCCGAGGTACTGCGTGTCGGTCACCTCGGGCCCGTCCAGTAGCCCCACGTCGTACAGGTGCCGCAACTCCTTCTCCCCGTCTACGGGGCAGCAGGAGAAGACGCACATCTCGTCACCGGCGCAGCCGCCGCACGCGGAGCCTTGGAGCGCGGAGGCGAGCCACTCCAGCCCGTAGGACAGGGCGCACTCGTCTACCGTGATCAGCAGCACCGTGTACGCCACCTCGCGGTGCTCCCGACGCGCGGCGCCGATTACGGCGCCGTCGCCCACGAGTTGAGTGGGCTCGCGTGTGATCGGCGACGAGTCGAATCCGGCGACGCCGAGCGCGAGGACGCCGAACACCCCTGACGATTCTGGAACCGCCGGGTCGTACCACGGCGCCTCGTCCGTTGCCGGGTCCACATACGGCATGTCCCCGAGAGCCGCGGGCAGGTCGGGGCATGGGTCGCACTGCACCGGCACTCCCCGCGCAGCCGCATACACCGCTGCGCGGGCGGAGTTGACGATCTCTGTCCCTGCGAGGTCCATGTAGTCCGCGAGCACCGGCTACACCCCCGCCGCGACGGCGATGCGGCCCTGGAGGTGCTGCGCGAGCACCATCGGGTCTGACATCCGGCTGTTGATGTTCCAGTTGTTCGTGATCTGCGCGCCACCACCACCGGTGCCGCGTTGCCTCCCGAGCATGTCCAGCAGCCCCGACTGCTCGGCGAGCTCAGCGGCACGGCGGGGGCGGGAGAGTGGGATGACGACCTCTGGTCCGGCCTCGCCGACCAGGCCCATGACTGGGGCGGTGACGATCCCGCCGTCAGCGAACGGCAGCGCTTTCTGAACGACGGACGGCAACCCGGACTTGATCTTGCTGATGATGCGGCCGCCGATGTCGCCGATCGCGGCAATGATCTTCCCAGGCAGAGACGTGAACGCGGACACGATGCCCGAAATCAGCGACGACACCGCGCTGCGCGCGCTGCTGGCTGCACTGCGGAAGACCCCCGCGATCCGCCCTCCCAGCGACGCCAGCGCCGAGCCGATACGTCCCGGAAGCGACGCGAAGAACGACACCACGCTCGACCCGAACGACCGTGCTGCGCCAAGGGCGCTCGTCCCCGCAGACCGGAAGAACCGGACCACCTGCCCGGGCAGTGTCGCGAGCGCCGAGCCGATACGTCCCGGAAGCGACGCGAAGAACGAGGCGGCGGACGAGATGAACGAGGTCACCGCCGAAAGTGCCGCGCTGAACGCCCTGCTGAAAGCTCCGATTAGCAGGGCTCCCAGGCTGACCAGTGCGTTAGCGATCATCGTCGGGAGCTTGAAGAAAATCGCGGCGATACCGACCAGCGCCGTAATGATCACGATGCCCAGTCCGGCCACCGCGTTGACGAAGAGGTCCAGCAGCAGCCCGGGGAGCGCTGCGAGCGCCGACAGGATCATCCCGGGCAGCGAGGTGAAGAACCCCACCACGCCCTCGAACGCCGCGCCCAGCGCGCCGCCGATCACCTCGCCCAGCGAGCCCAGAGCATCCATCAGCAGTGACCCGAGTGAGGCCGCCCACCCTGGGATCGTCTCGGTGAAGAAGTCGGCGACGTGACCCCACGCCCCCTGGACCAGCCCCAGCAGTTGCTCGCCGAGGGAGGCGGCGACCCCCACGAAGATTGTCGTCAGCAACACGGCGACAGCCGAGGTGATCGAGGCGAGGCCCCCGAGCGCTTTCAGGAGTAGCGGGCCCCACCGGTCGATGCTGTTCCCGACCAGTTGCCCCAGCTTGAACATGGCGGCGATCACCTTCGGTGCCCACTCCGCGATCTTCGCCACTGCCATGTCCGCGAAGGCGCCGAGCGAGTCCACCCACCCGGCGACGATCTCCCGCATCTGGCCGGCGTCCCCGGCAGAGAGGGCCTGCACGAAGGTGCTGAGCGACTCGGTGACCTTGGTGAATCCGGCGAGCAGGCCAGTGTCACCGATGGTGATGGCGAGCCCTTCGAGTGCGGCTTTGAAATTGGCCATTGACCCTTGGGCGCCCGAGCCCATGATGTCGGCCATTTTCTGCGTGGCCCCGGAAGAATTATCAGCGGCCTTGCCGAGCTGATCGAACTTGTCGATGTTCAAGCCGATGACATCGAGAGCTTTCTTGCCCTCGATCCCGAAAACCTTTTGCGAGTCGGCGGCGCTGATATTCGACGTCGCAAGATCCCGGATAACCTTGACGAGAGGTCGCGTTTTACCAGCGGAATCCTTCAGCGCGATGTTGTTCTTCTGCAATACCTTGTCGAGCTCGCCACCCCCCTTGCTGAGACCGTCCACCACATTCCGCAGGGCCGTACCGGCGTCCGCGGCGGGGATACCGGCATCCGTCATCGTCGCCAGCGCCCGCGACGTGTCAGCCAGCGACAAGCCTGCCAGCGAAGCGGCCGCGCCCACGTTCGCCAGACCGGCGGCCAGCCCGGGAATGTCCGCGTTGGCCTTGGAGACGATCGCAGCCCACTCGTCGGTCACCTTCCCCGCATCCTTCGCGGGGATCTGGAAAGCAGCCATCGCGTTTGTCATGTGATTGGCTGCGTCCGACATGTCGATACCGGCGGCCGTAGCAAGGTTCAGGACGTCGGGCACAGCCGCAAGGATCTGATTTGCGGAGAGCCCCGCCTTGCCGAGCTCCTGCATGCCGCCTGCGGCCTCCGCCGCGGAATACTTGGTGCTAGACCCTAGCTCCTTCGCTTTCGCGTTGAGCGACTCGAAAGACGCCCCGGCCGTACCCGTCAGAGCCTTTACCTTATTCATTTCGGCCTCGAAACTCGCCGAAATTTCAATGGTCTCGATAGCGCCCTTCAGGCCAGCCGTGAGCACGGCCGCCGCCGCTGCCACACCGGCCGCCGCCCCCGAGGAGATCGCGCCGGAGATCGCGCTCGGCACACCGCCGGTATCCGCCCGCACTGGCACCGGCGGCGGAGGCGGAACCCGCAGCCCGCCGCCCGACGTGTCGGCCCGCACCGGGACCATCACCGGGGACGGAGTCGGAAGCGACCGCAGAGAGGCCCGAAAAGCACTCGCATCGGCCTGAATCGGGATCGTGATCGGCCCGATCCGGCCGACCGCCCGCTGCACCTCCCGGCCGAGTCCACTGGTCTCCGGTGTCAGGGAGACCTGAGCTGATCCCCCGCGGCCGGTGATCGAACGGCGGAGCGACCGCATGTCCGCCGTGACGGGTAGCGACACCGGCCGCAGCCGCGTCGCGGAGCGCACCTGCTGCTCGAACCGCTTCATGTCGGCTTGCACTTGGATCTTCGGGCGGATACGGGCCAGCGTCCGCGTGACGTCCCGCCCGATCCGCCGCGCCACGTGCTGGCCTGTATCGCGGACCTGCCGCTGGATCGCGTCGTCCATCGCCTGCCCGCCGGTGCGGCCGGCGTGGGCGAGGTCGCGGCGGAGGCTGGCGGCGTAGGCGGCGGTGTCCGCCTCGATCTCTACGGAGGTGCGGCCGACCTGCGGCACGGGCTAGCACCTCCGGGCATGCGGCACCCCGAGGTCACGGAGTGCAGGGTGCCCGGCCCACCAGCCAGCGGCGTCGCCCTGGAGCGTAGGGGCGCGTACGCCGCGCCTCGTCAGCTACTCGTCGTCGCCGGCCATGGCCGCGATCTGCCGTGCCTGCGCCGCCATCTCGGCCTCCGAGAAGCCCTTCGGGACGGCGGTCCGGGTCCGGCGGAGCTCGGGCGGCGGGTCGAAGATCGTCCGCTCCATCTTGTGGAGGTCCCTGTCCTCGCGGGCGCCGTCGCTCATCCATCCCCATACCGAGGAGACGATCCGGTGGGCGGACGCGGTATCCGCGTCGAGCCCGTGCTTCACGCACCAGGCGGACCAGTCCTGCCACCGCTCCTGAGCCAATGCGCACAGTCGGGAGGCGGCCCACCAGTCCGTACCGTACAGCT
This sequence comes from Streptomyces sulphureus DSM 40104, assembly GCF_000381025.1. Lineage (GTDB taxonomy): Bacteria > Actinomycetota > Actinomycetes > Streptomycetales > Streptomycetaceae > Streptomyces > Streptomyces sulphureus. The sequence goes on along the minus strand of NZ_KB905821.1, from coordinate 294,935 downwards.
CCGGCGCAAGACCGAGGATGATGCGCCAGCAGGCGTACATCCCCAGCGGGTCGAGCGGGTCACGGAGACGAGCATCGACCTCGGCGCGGTCATCGTCCGCCAGGAGCCCCGGTAGGAGCTGCGGCCACTGCCCAGCGGCAGCGATCCCCGCGAGGGTGCGCCCGTCGGGCACGAGGAGGGTGTACGGATCGCCGTCAATGCGGATGACCAGGGGCCCCGGAGCGGCGGGGCCGAACCTCACCGGGCGGCAGGCTTCTTGGTAGCCGTCTTCTTGGCTGCGGCCTTCTTCGCCGGCGCCCGCTTCGCCGCGCTGCGACGCTGGGCGCGGTTCTGCGGCTCGGCTACTCCCATCTCCTCACGCTGCTGCTGGAGCTGGGGCTCATAATGCCGCATCACTTTCTGCGCCAGATCCATGACGTACGAGACGCCGACCCGGCGATTGCCCATGTCCAGGACCTTGGCCATGACCGCCTCGGCGTCCTCTGGAGCGAGGATCATCCGGAGAGTCTGCTCCGTGATCCCGCGCTGCGCGCTAGCGTCGTCAGCACGCTCCTCGAAGTCCGCGTAGAGCAGACCGATCGAATCTTTCGGGCAGTGGGCTTGGTAGACCTCGCCGTCGATGCGCACAGAGACCGGCGGGAGGCGTTCCGGGTCATGCCCAGCGTCGCCGTCGATCACAAACTCGGTGGCCATGGTGGGTCCTCTTTCATCTGGTGGTTGTGGGCAGGGTAGGGGTCAGTACCGGGCGGTCTGCTCCACCGGCCACGGCGAGACATCCCGCAGCGCCTCCAGCAGCCACGGCTGCGGGCGCTGCCCGCGCACTTGCCGCGCGTACACCCGGCCCACTCCGCGCTGCTCCCACGACAAGAACCTGGCCCGCTTCGGGCGGATCGGTTGCCCAGACGGACCGTAGATACCGGTGCCCTCGTGCACGTATGCCGCGTACTCCAGCGATGACCACACCTCGCCGACCACCCGCGACCCACGGCGCCGAGTCTCCGACCGGATCGACGCGCGCAGCCGGCCCTGATCGACCGGGGCACGCTGGCGGGCGCGGTTGGCTACAGCAGTTGTCACGTCGTCCACCACGTCGTCCACCACCCGCGCCAGCGCGGCCTCGTCGATCGATACGTCCACCCGCACGCCCACGACTACCGCCTCCGCCGATCGACCTGCGCCTGAATCCGCGCCATCTCCACCCGCGCCCGAGCCAGCACAGCCGTGCCCGCCACGCCGCACACGCCGAGCAGTACGCACACGATCGCTGTCGTCCCGGCCACCGCTACACCTCCACCGTGATCTGCACCGTCACACCGGCACATCCGCCCTGCGGCCCCATCGGAGCCACCGGCCCCGGCCACACCTGCACGTCCGCGAGCGCGTCACAGCACGCCACGGCCTCCCGCAGCAGCCGCTGATCGAGGACCAGCCCCCACGCGTCGGCCTCGCGCTGCTCACACGTCGGCGCGGACTGCCCGTCCTCGGCGACCACCGCGACGCAGCGAGCCACGCCGAGCTCGACCGTGGTCTGCATCCGCCACGTCTGGCAGCGCCGGCGCCGCTGCTCGGTCACCACGGGGTCCTGCCGCACCACCCGTACCCACGCCTGCCCGTGCCCGCCGTCGCAGTCGCACGCGCAGAAATCCTGCGCCGGAGGCGAGTCACCCCACACCAGGCAACAGGCGCATGCCGGCCGGCCACCCTCGGCCAGCGCCGCGCACAGGCACGCGGTCAGCCCGGACAGCACCGGCCCCAGCCGCGGGTCCGCATCCGGCGGCAGCAGCACATCAGCGGGGGTCGTCATTGGGGCACCCCCGGCCGGTAGCGCGCTGAGACTGGAGCGGGCGGCAGATCAAGGCTGAAAACGGCGCCGTGCTGGCGGTGCTGCTTCGGATTCACCATCTGCACCCACGCCCACACCTGCGGCATGTGCGCCTGGAGGGTCTCGGACCAGTCGCCGGGCGGGACGATGTCGTAGGACACGCCCTCCCGCGTCACCGACTTGACGCCGGTCGGCAGTGCGCAGCCGCCCGGCCTCCCTGAGCACAGCTTCTCGATCTCGCAGGCGAGTTGGCCCACCGCGCGACGTCCGGCAGCGGGTACCTCCAGGCCGCGGAGGTACCGCACGGACAGGGTGTCCGGATCGGTGTCCGGACGGTCCAGCCGCTGGCAGTCGGGCCAGCACTCACCTTCTGTCCGGACGAGCTGTCCGCCCGTTGCGGTGTGGTGCAGGACGTATCCGGACGCGTCCACCACGTGCCCGTCCTGCTTGACTGCGACCACCGAGTGGACCGGGCCCGGCAGGTAGATCTCGCACAGCGGGGTACACAAGCAGCCCGACGGTCCACATCCGCATGGGCGGTTGTACCAACGTCCGCTGTCGAGGACCGGCCGCAGAAGCGACTCCGGCCCCGAGTACGGCGAATCGCAGCCTCGCCGGCACGGCCGGATCAGCTCTTCACACAGCCCATACCGGCCCGCCGTCAGCCGCCACAGCACCTCGGTCGCGATCTCCGCCGCCGCCTGCTGCTCGGGGGTCCACTCGGCCGGGGTATCTGGCCAGCCGGGGCAGCAGGACGTGTCGAGCGGCCACGGGCCGCACGGCCCGTCCAGTACCTGATCCGGCATGACCGGCCTCCCAGGGGTGTGCGGGGCCGCCCCGTGTGTGGGGCGGCCCCGGGGGTTACTTGCGCTTGCGCTTGGAGGAGCGCGGCGCGAACCCTGCGGCGTCACCGCCGGGGGTGAACGTCGCGTTGGCGGTGATCTCCTCGTCGGCGGCGGACGTGGCGGTGATGGTCTGCTCGCCCGTCACGTCCTCGGCGTACTGGTGGGTAGCGGTCGTCTCGCCGGCCGCGATCTCCCCGGCCTCGGTGTCATCGCCCCACGCGACGCTCACCGCGGAGTCCTCGGGGAATCCGGCGATCGTGACTGTCACGGTGCGGCCGGTGTCGTCGTCCGCATCGGCCTCGGCGGTCACCGACGGCTCGGGCTCCGGAGCCGGCTCGGGAGTGAACGTCGCCGTCGCGCTGATCGACTCGTCTCCCGTGGACGTGGCCGTGATCGTCTGCTCTCCCTCCACGCCGGCCGCGTACGCGTGCGTGGCAGTCGTGGTGCCAGCGGCGAGCTCCTCGGCGTCCGAGTCGTCACCCCAGTCCACCGAGACCGCCGAGTCCCCGGGGAATCCGGAGATCTCGATCGCAACGGTGCGGCCGGTCTCGTCCGACTCGTCCGCGCTCGCGATCACCGTCGGGTCCGGCGCCGGCAGCGGCTCCGGCGTGAAACTCGCAGACGCAGTGATCTCCTCGTCCCCCGCAGACGTCGCGGTGATCGTCTGCTCGCCCTCGACGTCGTCGCCGTAGGCGTGCGTCGCGGTCGTGGTACCGGCCTCCAGCTCCTCCGCCTCGGTGCCATCGCCCCAGTCCACCGACACTGCCGAATCCTCGGGGTAGCCGGCGAGTTCGATCGCGACCGTGCGGCCAGTGTCGTCGTCAGGGTCCGCCTCGGCCGATACCGACGGCTCCGGGGCGGGCAGGGGCTCCGGGGTGAACGTCGCGGTGGCGGTGATCGACTCGTCCGAGGTGGAGGTAGCAGTGATGGTCTGCTCGCCCTCCACTCCGTCGCCGTAGGCGTGTGTGGCCGAGGTGGTGCCAGCGGCCAGCTCCTCCGCCTCCGAGTCGTCGCCCCAGGTGACGGACACTGCCGAGTCCTCGGGGAATCCAGCGAGGGTGATCGCGACCGTGCGGCCGGTCTCGTCCTCCGGGTCCGCCTCGGCGGTCACCGTGGGCTCCTCCACCGGGAACGGGATCTCGAATTCCACCTCGGTGCAGGCGTCGGGATTTTCCGCGTCGCACACGGTCGCCGTCTGCGGACCGTCCTCCTCGTAGGTGTGGGACACAGTGCCCTTCTCCGGGCCGTCCTCTACGGGGGAGCCGTCGCCCCAGTCGATCGTGGTGTCAGCCATAGTCGGGTCTCCTCAGGCGTTGTCGATGGTGAGTGCGGCAGTCCGGCCGGACGCGTCGGCGGGGTCGGCGGCAGCCTCAACCTCTGGTCCCTCGTCGGGGTCGGTGGGGCCGTCGCCGCCGGTGTTGTCGATGTCCAGGACGACCGTGCGGCCCGACGAGTCATCAGGGTCCGCAGATGCGGTCGCCTTCGGGCCATCCGGCGTCGGGCCGGGGTTCTCGGCGGGGACGAGGATCGCCTCGCGCGTGCGGTAGGTGTCGATGTCCCCACGCCGCACACTGACCGTGTAGACGCTGGGCACGCTGTACTTGTGGGTGACGGAGACGCTGCCGTCCTCACCGGCCTTGATCTCCTCCGGCTCGCTACCGTCACCCCAGTCGATCAGCGCAGTGCCGTCCGACTGCGACGGCAGCCCGACCGTGGCTGTCACCTCATAGGGGTCGTCGGCGTTCTCCGCCGTCAGCTTCAGCGTCGGCTCGTCGGCCGGCAGCGGGATCGTCACCTCACGCTCGGCGCAGATGACCGGTGTTTCCTTGTCGCACGCCTGGATCGTGTACTCGCCGTCGGTGTCGTAGACGTGCGTCACCCACGCCCCGTCAGCGACTTCCTGCGGGTCGGAGTCATCGCCCCAGTCGACCATGAGCGGGCCGAAACCGTGGTTGTCCGCCCGGAAGCGCACGGTCTTGCGGTCGGCGTCGTTCGCCTGCCCGGTGATGTACAGGTCCGCCGGGTCCGGAGTAGGACGGTCCACCGGCTGGCAGCCGCACTCCGGCTCGGGCGGCCGGATCGTGGTGACGAAGAAGCGCCTGGGCGTCTTCGGGCCGATCGGCTTGAGCATCGGCCCCGGCACGCCGCCTTCGCCAGCCTGAACGTTGTACGGGCCCTTCCGCCAGCCGCTTCCGGTCTTGGTCCTCCCGGTGAAGTTGAAGCTGACCGCGTCGTTGGTGATCTCCAAGTCCCCGCTCGCGCCGCCGATGACCCACGGCAGCAGCAAGTAGCCCCACTGCCCCTGCGAGCCCGCGCCGCTGCATGCGTCCTCGGCGGCGTACACGTCGGTCCACAGCTCCAGCGCGTAGCCGACATCGCACCGCAGCTCCGTCGACTCGTCCCAGCCGATCGCGTTGCCGTCGAAGTCGCGGTAGATCTCGAAGCTGGGGTTCATGATCTGCACAAGGTCAGGGTCGACCTCGCAAAACTCAAGCTCCAGCGAGTGGTACGAGAGCTGCTCGCACCCGGCTTCGCTGATGCACGTCTTGCCGTTGGCCTTGGTGACCGAGATGTCCTCGCCCTCCTCGGTCTCGGCCGACATCGAGACGGTCACGAATCCGTCGCTTACCACCTGGTTGCAGTCGCCATACGCCGGCCGCCCGCAGGCGTCCAGACGGGTCGCGCGCAGCGCCGTGCCGCGCAGCAGAGAGGGGCACGCCATCAGCAGGGCTCCTTCGTAGTAGATGTGGCGCGGCGGCGCCGCACAGAGCGGCGGCCGGCGGGCGAAATGGCAGGCGGGGCGTGCAAGGGGACCACCAGCCCGGCACGCTCACCGCCCGCCACCTGCGCCCCGGCCCGCACCGTGGGGCGCAGGCCGAGCTGGACACGGCGCACCAGATCGCCGGCCCGGCCCGAGCGGGGGCAGTCCATGCCGGTCACTCGCCACCCCCTGCGGGAGCGACGGAGACGAGCACGGCTGCCACGTAGCAGTCGTGATCGAGCGCATAGGTGCGCTCCGCAATCGCCATGCGGGTGTTGGTGGGCGGGTCCACCACCTCGTGCGCGAACGGCTGTCCGCGGTGGGCGCGCACAGTGCCGGTGGCGTACAGCCAGAACTCGCCTGCGGCCGGGTCCGGGTCTCCGGGCGCCGACGGGTCGTCGTAGTAGCCGCCGCCAAGCGCCACAGGGGATTCCAGCTCGGTGCGCAGCGCAGGCCCCTGTTGGGAGACCAGACGTGCCGTCGACCAGTACGGCTGCGTCCACCGCGGGGCGTGCAGCGTGGGCTGGCCCGCGTAGTGCAGCGCCGCGTCTGCCTCCAGCGCGCCGAGCGCGACCGGCAGCGGCACCGCCTCCTCGCCGAGGGGCTGGCGTGCCTCGACCGCGGCGAGCTGGAGAGAGAACGCGCGCTCGACCTCGCGGTTCTCGACCAGCCGCAGCCGCGCCATGGCCCGCATGCCCGCCTCTTCGAACGCGACAGTGGAGCATTCGGCGCGGTGGTAGACGGTGAACGGGCCACCGCCGGACACCCAGTCGAGGCCCTCGGCGAGTGGTTTGTCGTGGCTGGTGGGGGCGGCTGTGGTGACCGTCAGCGTGACGCTGTCCTCGCCGGGCAGGGTGAGCGTGCCGGTGGCCTGCTCGCCGGTTGCCGCCTGCGCGGCCACGCGGTAGGAGCCGGCTGGCAGGACATGCGTTGCGGTCTCGCCCGCGGCGAGCGTGCCGCCAGCCTCCTCACCCACCTGGTAGGTGAGGGAGTCGGGGTTGTCCTCGCCGGCTGTGACGGTCACGCCCTGCTCCAGGGTGCAGGTGGCGACAGCCGTATCCGGGTCCGTCTCCTCCAGCGGGATCACGAACCCGCCCCCGCAGGGGTTGAGGGTCCAGTCGCCCTCGGCGAGGGTGAGCGTCTCGCTCGCGCCCGGCTCCAGCGTGCGGCTGATCGTGCCGCCGCGGGCGGTGTTGTCGAGGGCGAGGACGACGGTGCGGCCCTGCGACGCGTCCTCATCCACGCTCGCCGCAGGCGCCGCCTCAGGCCCGGACAGCGTGACCGTGACCGGCCCCGACAGCGCCTCATCCGCCACCAGCCGCACCTGCCTGGGCGTGGTGTCGGACGCCGGGTAGACGCTCACGCCGATCTGCTGCTCGGCGTCCGGCTCCACGGTGAGGGTGGCCGTCTCCGGCTCACCGACCGGTACCGGGCAGGAGCCCTCCACGCGCCCGCCTTGCGCGCACGCGTCCGTCTCGTACTCGACGCCGCCGATCTGCCAGCGGCCGTCACCGGTGACGACCTCGGCAACGGACAGCAGGCCGTAGGTGTAGGGCGTGAGGGGAGGCGCGTCTACCTCCACGCGCCCCGGAACAGGGGTACTCAATGCGCCTCCGCAGCATGGGGGAGGCAGCCCGGGGCCGGTGCTCGACAGCACCAAAAGGGGGAGGGGCGCCGGAGCGGCCCCGGGCTACCGGATCAGGGGGTGTCCTCGCCGTCGTCGCCACCGCCGCCGGCAGCGCAGGTCACCGTCTGGAGCCCGCCCGACAAGCCGTTGGCGCACAGCGGGATGGTGACCACATAGGAAACGCCGCAGCGCATGCACACCTGGATGCCCTCCTCGGTGAAGAGCGAGGTGTACATGTTCTGCGTCAGCGAGGCGTGGTCGTACACCCCGTCGAGCGAGATGACGTCGGCCTGGAGCTGGAAGAATGAACCGGCCCGGTAGAGGAGGACCTTGACCTCGTCCGGCCACACGGTCGGCACCGTGCCACCGCCGAAACCGGCTTCGTCCTGGTCGGCGTAGGCGTCCTGCCAGTCGTACACCCACTGCGGCGAGACGCCGACCGACCGGAGGTAGCTGTCGATGTCGCCGTCCGCGACCGTCCAACGGCGCTCGATGGCCTGCTTCTTCCGCAGGTCACTCTTGAGGATGGGCTTGAGCCAGATCGGGGCAAGCATCTCCAGCGTGGCGTTGGACGAGAGGCGCTCGCGGTACCGCTGGTAGTGCACTTGAAGTTCGAGCATGCTCAGCACGCCCTCGACCAGCCCGGGGCCGTGCGGGTCGGCGACCGCGGAGGACGGGTCCGGAGCCGCGGGGGCCGGCATGGTGACCGCCGTGCTCAGCTCCTCCATCCGCGCGATCTTCCACGCGTTCAGCTTGTGCGCGTGGATCGCGAGGACGCCCTCGGTGAACTGAGCGACGCGCTCGGGCCAGCCGCGCTCGGTGAGGATCGGGGTGCGCAGGCACACGCCGTCGACATCGAGACGGCATTCGATGAAGTCGTCCGGGCACGGCACCTCAAGGCACGGCTTCTCCTTGCCGTCGATGGCGTCCGCTTCGGTCTGGTGGAATCCGACGGTGTCCCAGGCGCCGAAAATGGCTGCCCAGTCGAAATCTGCGGGATAGCGGATACCGCCACGCCTGGCGGTGACGGTCGGCAGATCCACCATGCCATCCTGCGTGATCCGCAGGTCACACAGGTCATACAGCGTCTCGGACGGCGCGCACCAGCCGCCTGCCGCCACCAAAGACCCGCCCGACAACTGCTGCTCGTCGGTGGCTGCCTTGATCTTCGCGTCGGCCTCGGAGTCGTCCCGGATCGCGAATGCCTCCGGCACGTCACGCCGGATGCGGGCGACGCCGACGCGCTGACGGCCGCCACCGCCCCGCCCGCCAGTGGTGATCAGCGGCATCATGCGCTGCTCCCACGCGTGCCCGAAGTCGCTCAGACCGTCGAGCTGCTGGCCGGTCGAGTAGCCGGGCACGTCGGCGGCGGCGATGAGGGTGTGCTCGGTGCGACCGTCCGTGGACGGTGCCGCGGGCGGGGTGGCGGAGTGCATGCCGAGCGGGACGCGCGGAGCGCGCGGCCGCGCAGCGGCTACCACCGGTTCGGCGACCGGCTCCGAGGGGGTGGCCGGGTCCGGCTGCGGGTCCTCATCCGGCTCCGCCTCCGGCTCATCGCTGTCCGTCGGCGACGGGAGGTTGCGCAGCCGCTCGGCGGCGTCCGCGGCGCGCTGCGTCCGCTCATCGGCGGCCTGCTGATGCTCAGTCACGCCGTCAGCAATGGCTGCGAGGTGCTCCAGCACGGCTACTGTCTCGTCGCTGGCGGGCCCGTCGCCCTCCGTCGCCGCGTCGAACCGGCGCAGCACCTCGGCGGTGACGTCGGCCGCATTCAGCTCGGCGGCGTCGGCGATGGCCTGACGGACGATGTCCGCGTGCTGGTCTGCTGGGGCCTCGCCGAGCTTGGCGAGGACGTCATCGAGGAAGCTCACGCTTCGCCCCTCTCTGATAGGGGGTCGTCGTCAGCTCCCGGCCCACAGCAGCCAGCAGAGCAATAGGTTGCGCGTCAGGGTAGGGGCGCGTACGCCGAGGTCATCCGTCGTGGCGGGCGATGGCTGCGTTCCCGTTCATCACTGCCTCGTCCACGTGCGCTACTGCACGCGATAGCTCCGGAGATGACGGGCACAGCTCGACCAGCAGCTCCGCGAACTCCCGACCTGCCGCGCGCAGGCGCTCGTACCGTTCAGGCTGGCCGTTCTGCGGCGGGTGGTAGGTGAAGCGGTTGGCAATGTCCAGGTTGTAGCCCATGGTCAGCGTCCCTTCGCGTTCGGGGTGATGGTGGCGCCTGTGCGGGGGTCGATCTGGGCGATAGTGCCGCCCCGGGCTCGCTGTGCGACGCGAGCACTGGACTCGGATGCGTAATCGACCCGGCCGCCGTACTTGTCGGTGTGGCGCCACACAGTGCCGGCAGCACCGGGTCGGGTGGCGCGACCGCCCCCGCGTCCGCCGCAGTTGCATCCCATGTCAGTCCCTCCGTGTAGTGGTGAGTCGAGGTGCGCGCGCAGCACGGATGCGGCGGGCTGCCATGGCAGCCCGAGCGCCCTGCACGCGGGCGGTGGCTGCTGTGGCACGCTCTCGACGGGCCTGCTCCGCGAGCACTGCGTCCGTGAGTGCGGCGATGTCTGGCCCCGCCGGCCCCGCGGTGGCGGGGAGTGCTCCAGCGGCGACGAGCGCGTAATCCCCCTGCTCTGTGCGGCGCTTGGTCGGCACCGGGAAGCCCTCCGTATTGACGGCCAAGGCGGCGACCAGCTCCAGGCCGCTGCCCTCCTGTCGCCAGTCTCCGGAGAACCGGCTGAGGCTGAGGCGTAGCCGCTGCTCGTCCGACAGATCCGGCAGCACGGCGCCCGCGAGCCAGATCCCGCGTGAGTCCTCGCCCGCGCGCACGACGGCCGCCATCGTGCCCGTGTGGTCGTAGTGCTCGGCCGCCGCCTGACGCGTGAGGCCGAGTGCGGCATGCCCGGTGCCCATCGTGATGAGCCCGACGTCCACCAGGCCCTCCGAGGTCGCGAAGGGACGGGAGTTGAACAGCATGTACCCGCTCGGGCTCTGGGGCGGTGTGACTGCGCGGCCCGGGTAGGAGCGGTGCTCGACGCCCCACGCCGCGAGATAACCGCTCACACGGCCGTCCTCGTCCACCGTCACCGGCTGGAGGTCCGCCAGCTCCGGAGCCCGGAACCAGTCCGTGGGCGGCTCCCACCCCTCGCGCCGGAATGCTGCGGCCACCACCGCGTCTGCCGGGTCGGCAGGCCCGTCTCCGGTCTCGTTCGCGGGCACGGCGCCTTCCTCTTCGCAGTCGGCCGGCACCCAGCCGCCGTCGACCCCCGGGCGCACGCACTGGAACTCGTCCTGGTCGCCGGCGTCCGGCACATCTTCGCCGGTCTGCTGCTCGGCCATGCCGATCTGCGCCTCCGGGAAAGCCGGATGAGCGAGGAGCGCGGCGCCCATGATGCGCCACTGGGTGTACAGCTCTGCGGGCTCGGCGTCCGGTTCGCAGTCGTCGCTGGGCTGCCCGTCCTCGCCGACGCACACCACGCGGCCGTCCGCACGGTCGATGTCCGCGCTGACGAACCGGAAGAACCCGCGGGTGATCTTCCGGGCGAGCGCGGCACCCTCCGGATCGTCCATGTCGATGCGCCCCCCGCCCATCACCCGCGACTCGTCGCGCCACACCTCATCGAGCGTCATGAGGCCGACGGTGGCGCCATCGTGGCGAGGACCGGTGACGTACTGCACGGTCACCGGCAGCGGCAGCGGACGCACGTCGATCTCGTCACCGTCGGCGAGCGCTAGCATGCGGCCGTCCGCGCTCCACTCGTTGACGAGCGCGATCGTGCCGGTCCAGGTGCCGTCGTCAGCGACATCGACCGCCGGGGACGCGGCGGCCACAAGGGCTGAAGTCCAGGGGATGAGCACAGCAGGTCTCCTACTCTCCGGGGCTGAGGGTCATCGAGCAGCGGCAGTTGATCGACTCGGACGCCGCCCCGCGCGGATCACCGGGAAACTGGAGCCGGGACCCACCGACGGTGAACGGCTCGGTGACCGGCACCCGTTGTCCGCTCGCTGTCCGGTGGGTTGGGCGGGTGCGGTGGTCTCCGGTGGCGAGCCATTCCTTCTTCCACCGGCGCCGGGTACGGGATTGCTCGTCCATCGCGGCCCGCAGCGATCCCGAGTTGAGCGCGCCGATCACTTCGGTCCGCGTCATCGTCAGCGCCGACCCGTCCCACTCTTCCAGCGTTGCCATCCCGGCCAGCCGCTCCCGCAGCTCCGCAGGACTCTCCCCGCGCCGGCCCCCCTCACGCCACGTGGTGCGCATGCGCTCCCACACCCGGCGCGGCCACGCGCGGAGCCGCTCGGCGAGCTGCTCGCTCTCCTCCTCCGTGCGTCCCTCTCCCGCCCCCTCCGGAGCCTCGGGCGCGGTACGCGCGTACGCGCCGAGCCACACCTGCCGCCACACCGGGGCGATATGCCGCTGCACGAGACGCCGCCACCGGCTCTCGCCCGGCCACCCTGTCCAATCCGGGCCTGCCCCGTCCGACGTGCCAGCCGCGGTCAGGGCTGTTCCGAGCCCGAGCCCGCTACGTACCTCCGCGAGGTACTCCTCTACCGCGGCCTGCACTGCCGGCGCCAGGTCACGCTCGGCGGCAGCGATGCGCGCGCGATCGTGCATCCGCGCGGACAGCCACGGGTCCGGCGCCGCGGCCATCACGCGACCTGCCCCTCGCACTGCGCCTGAGCGAGCGCCCGGGCGAGGTACTCGCGGCGGTGCTCCTCCCCGGTCACCAGCAGTGCACGCACGTAGTCGTCCACGACGCGGTGCAGGCAGGCATCGCCAGGGATGGTGTCGTACAAGAGTTGGTAGGCGCCGTGAAGCATCTGGTCGAGCTGCTCGGCCTGGACGCCGAGGTGCACATGGATCTGATGCAGCCGCACGTCCCGATACTGCCCCCGCAGCGACCGACCGCCCCGGTTAAGGAGCCATTGCCCGGCGCGCTCCAGGGCGCGGCGCACGGCCATATCGAGGCAGGACACCCGCCAGTCCTCCGCAGCCGCAGCCGCAGAGGCGGTGAGTTCGGGCGGCCCGTTCCGTGGCGGTTCTTCCTCGCTCGATTCGCGGGGGCGGGCGATGGAGACCGGGGCGCGGTCCGCGTCCGTTGCTGCGGCCTGCTGCGCGTCGGGCAGGGGTACGCCGAGCTCCTCCAGCGCGGCTGGCGCCAACTGCGGACTACTGGTGGCGAGTTGCAGCAGTAGGCGACGGCGCTGCTCGTCGTCGTCTGGCATGTCCTCCGTACTGAAACCCAGCTCGCGCAGGTACGCGGCATCCGACAGCACGCCGCGCGAGTGCGCCTCGGCCGCCTCGGGACTGCGGTTCGGCCGCTGCCGCAGCTCGGACGTGTCGTACCAGCAGCACCAGTTTTCCGGGTCCGGGACGCCGAGCGCCTCCCACGCGGGCCTGAAGTACCGCTCGGTGAGAGCCTCGGCGATCAAGCCCAGCTTGGGCTCGATGTGCATCTTGATGCCGGTCTCGTCGGTGAGCCAGGCGCTCCAGTGATTCGAGTCGGCCATGCCCGTCAGCGTCTCGGGAGGCACGTCCAGCCCGATTCCGACCCGCTTGATCGCGGCCTCCCGCAGAGGGAGGACGTTCGCGTCCAATTCGGTCGCGAAGCTCTCGTAGACGAGCTTGTCCTTCGGCGATCCGGGCGTGGTGAGCAGCAGCGGCACAATCGCCGCGGCAGAGTCGCGGTTCTTCAGCGGGGTCGCCATCGACTCCAGCAGCGCGGACGCGACCGGATTGGCATGCAGCGGGTTCGGCCCGTCAGACTGCTGCGGCGTCGCCGGCGCCACGTCATCGGACAGCAGCATCAAACCGGCGCCGGCCAGCCGAGACTCCACCGTCGCGAGCACGTGAGCGGACAGCCCTTGCAGCTCACGCAGCGGATCACGAAGTGCCTGAATCGGGGAGTCCGGCCGATGCGCTACCTCGGCATCCGGGCGCCACAGCCGGATCAGCGTGCACTCCTCCAGCGACAGCTCGACCCGAGCCGTTGGAGAGTCAGGGAGCTGCACGCGGATCGTGGCGCCGCCCGCTGCGCTGGTGACTTCGCTTGGGGAGCACACCAGCCACCGGCGCTCGCCCGATGTGGGGTCGTCGTAGCCGAGCAGGTAAGACTCGCCGGGGATGTCGAGAAGCACGGAGAGGCGGCGCAGCATCTCGGACTGGCCGAGCTGCCCGCCAGCGAGCTCCTGAAGCGGGGCAAGGAGCGCCGCAGCTTGGTCGGCACTGATCTCGTCGTCGCCCTCGGCTTCGACGGGAATGGGCTCGCTACTGCCGTCAGGGTCGATACGGCCGATGTACAGGCGCGCACGCGAGCAGCCGTTCGCGGCCCAGGAGACGCCTGCCCGCAGCTCGGGGACGGCGCGGTAGAAATCCCACCCTTCCGTTTGCCAGTCTTCCCGTTTCCCGACGACTGTGCGGACTTGGTCTCGTGAGACGAGAGCGGCCGAGGCGAGGACGGCGCCGCCTGCTCCCTCGGGCTCGCCGGGCTTGTCGCGCTTGTGGAGCTTCCACCACGCCATCGCGACCCCCTACCGGCGCCGGTCGCGGACGGCCATGTCCACTGCCAGCGGGTCGATCATGATGTGCTTCGGCGGCGGGGGCGAGTCGAGCCACGAGGCCGCGAGCGCGACGACGTGTGAGGCGGTGAGCGCCGCGACGACGTACAGGAAGACGGTCGTGCCGTGCCATGCCCAGTGCGCGGCGCCGACTCCGGCGGCGACCCAGATCGAGGCGCACCACTGGCAGTGCATCAGCTCCGACAACCACCGCCACCCCGCCGACGTGGCACCGCGACGCTCGACGGCGCCGCGTAGAGGCGCGGTGATGAGGTCCTCGGCGATGAGCCGTGTCACGCGTGCGACAGCGCCGAGGGTGAGGAGCGCGAGAATGATCTGGTGGGCCACAGGGGCACGGTAGGGGCGCGTACGCCGCAGTCCTGCCCGTGTCCGGACACTGCCCCGGACAGGGCGGATACGTGGCGGACAGGTCAGCGGACGTATCCGGATCGGCCGATCGTCGCCGCGCCGACGCTGGCCCGCCCGGTTCCGACGGAGGACAGGGACACCCCGGCGGGCGAGCTGATCGACTCCCGCGCGCCCGGGGCCCGCAGCAGTCCGTAGGCCAGGTACACGCTCGCGTCGATCCGGCCCGGGGAGTCCGACCCGGGCTGCCAGGACACCCACTCGGATACCAACTCAGGCAAGTGCGCGGCGAGGCGCACCCGGCCTTCCCGCCACTGCTGCGCGACGGGTTCGGCACGCAACAGCTTTCCGGCTCGCGCGGTGACCGGCTGGACGAACGGCGGCAGCGCCTCCGCTGCGATCGTCCGCTCCCGCTGGAGCGCGTCCCACGCCGTGCGGATCGCCAACGTCACCATGTCGCCGCCGTAGTTCTTCTCCACGTGGATCAGCGTCGCCTCGGTCTCCGCGGCGAGCGTGCACGCCGCGCGGGCCCACTGATCCGACGACATCTGCCGCGTCCGATCGTGCGTCAGATACAGCCGCTGGTCCGTGCCGAGGTACCCGGCGACCACCCCGGCGGTGTCCCTGCCGCCGCCGGACGGGTCGACCGCTACGGCACGCCGGGTAGGCGCCGTGGGCGAGGGGCAGTAGGCGTCGGCCATCTCCGCGTGGGTGAGCAGCGCGCCGGCCGCTGGCTGCGGGTCCCCTTGGTAGAGCGCTCCCCAGTCGCGCGGCGTGGTCGTGCGCCGCTTGTCGTGCCAGTGCGCCAGCAGCTCGGCGCGCGCCTCGTCGGCGAGCGCAGGGTGGGTCAGCGGTTCCCCGGCCGCGCGGCCCAGCGGGTCGGTCTCCTGGGTGGCGAGCGCCGGCAGGTGCACGACGCGCCACCGCCCGCCCTCGGCCGTCGTGCCTTCGTGGTCCAGGACGCGGCCCGCGAGGTCGTTGGGGTGCCACCGGGTCTGAACCAGGACCACGGGGACACCGGGGCGCAGCCGGGAGAGGAAGACGCTGCTCCACCAGTCCCACACGTGCTCGCGCATCAGCGCGGTGTCGGCTTCGCTTCTGTCCTTGTGCGGGTCGTCCACGATTCCAACCCCGGTGATGGGATGCCCGGTCAGGCCGCCGCCGACGCCGACCGCGCGCACCCCGCCGCCCTCTGCCAATGACCAGTCGTAGGCGGTCTGTTCGCCGCGCTGGAGGTGCAGCCCGAACGCTTCGCCGTGCTCGGCCACCAGGCGCCGCACCGCGCGCGACTTCTTCGTGGCGAGGCTGCCCGCGTACGAGGCGATGGCGATGCGGTCGGCCGGGCGCCGGGCCAGCCACCAGATCGGCAGCAGCTCGGAGACGAGCACTGATTTCCCGACCTGGGGCGGGGTGGTGACCAGCAGCCGATCCGCATCCGGCCCCAGCTCGGCGAGCGCCGAGGCGATCAGCCGGGTGTGCGCCCGTACCCGGTAGGCGCCGCCGGGGTTCAGGTACAGGCCCATCATCGCCGGGTCTTGGAGGGCGGCCAGGCGCCGGGCTTCGGCGTGCAGCTCGGCGTCGCTGTACCCGGCGTAGGCGTGTCCGGTCACTGTCCGGACAGCAGGCTCTCGGCGTCCGGGTCCTGTCCGGACGCGGCGCGGCGGGCGATCTCGGCGGCGACGGCGCCGAGCCGCTGCTGCCGATCGGGCTCGTCGGCCGGCGGCGCGGTCGCCCGGACAGTGACGTCAGCCGCTTGCGCGGCGTCCAGGCCGTGCAGGCGCCGGTAGGACTCTCTGATCTGCCGCATCTCGCGCAGGGCGGAGAGCTGCGGGCCGGGGTCGTGCAGGGGCTCGCCGTTCGGCCCGATGACGAGCTGGCCGTGGGAGTGCGCGTAGTGGGTTCGTTCAAGGACGCCGAGGGCCTCCTCGTAGAGGCCGTCGAGGCGCTCGGCCTCGCGTGCGCGGAGGGCCTCGGCGTCGTCACGGACGATGGCGTGCAGGGCGCGGGATACGGCGTCGTGCGCAGCGCCCTTCGAGCAGTAGCCCAGCTCGGTGGCGATCTCGCGGTAGGTGCGTCCCTCGGAGCGCAGGCGCGCGGCCTGGGCGTCGCGCTCGGCCGTGTCGACGGATCGCACGAATCGCCCCTTCCCGCTCAGGGGGCGCGCCTGCGGGTCGCTGCTGGTCATGCCCGGAGGGTAAAGGCGTATACCAGGTGGCGGGACGTGGGAAGCCCCCGCCCTGGCTGGGCGGGGGCGCTGAGCGTCACTCCTGGTCGGTGCCGTACTCGGCGTCGCCGTCCTGGAGGAGTTCAGCGAGCAGCTCGCGAACGCGGACGAGGGCTCCGGTGAAGCACATTTCGCGCACGGTGTTCTGCCCGGTGGAGGCCAGGAGCGTCCAGAGGTCGACGGCGGTGAGCCAGTCGATGGCCGTCATGAAAACTCCGGCCTTCGTGTCCTCGTCTACGGGGAGATCGTCAGCGATCTCGACCAGACGGCGCACGGCTGGGGTCATGTCGTCCTGGAAGTCGATGTCCTCGTGGGTGGGGAGGTCGACGGGGATCGGCATGCGGTGGCAGACGAGCGCGAGCTGTGCGTAGGCGAGGGTCAGGTCCACGCGCATGGCGCGGAGCATGCGCTCGTAGCGGTCAGCCATCTCTTGTTCCTCTCTGTGGAATTCAACTGGTGTGTCGGTTGGGGCTGTCACCCCCCGTTCCGACACGTCTAACTCTACAGCACTCACGCCTAGTTTTGCAACACCATTGGGGGGCGATCGACGCCCGAGGGAGGCGGAATGTCGCTACTCGCTACGCCGGTACGCCCTACGACTCGCCACAGCCGCCATCGCGGTGGCTCCGCGCCACCGCTTCACCCCGTGCTCCTCGTCGTCGGGCGCGGGCCAGCGACCGCGCGACACGTCGGCGCGGATCGTCCCGGCCTTCACACCGATCCCGGCCTCGTCGAGCTGCTGCGCCGTGTAGAGCCGATTCGGCTCCAATTCCACCGCCGCGCGCTGCACGTGCTCGCGTACCCACGCGGCCACGTCATCGGCGCCGTACTCCTTGAACCGGCCGCGCTTCCCCTTCGGGGTTGGCCACTCCGGGTGCTGTGTCCAGCTCTTGCGGACCGTGTGCTCGCTCACCCCGTACCGCTCCGCGATTTCTGGTGTGATCAAGCCTGGCTGCTCTACCATGGCCGGGAGTCATCCTTTCTGGACGATTCAACTGGTCAGAGGCCGACGCCTGTCACCCCGCCCCGGCGGGATTCGCGTCGGCCTCTGTGCGTGACAGGGGACGTGCGGGGTGTTGAGCACCCCGAAGAGGAGAAGGGGAGCCCGCCCCGGACTGGCTGCCCGGGGCGGGTGAGCTGCTACGACTCGTCGTCGTCCAGCTCGCCTCGCTCGATCATTTCAGCGACGGCGATGAACCGATGGAGCGCGTATTCCACGCTGTCCATCCGCCAGGGAGCGGGCCCCGCGAGCTTGGTGAGCACCAGCATCTCGGTGGCCGAGAACCAGTCCAGTACCAACCGACTGATGGCCTTCTTCTCGAAGCTGGGGATCGGCTCGTCCTCGATGAGGTGGCGGGCCCTGTCCAGGCTCAGCAGCACCTCGGAGTGGTCGTCAGTCTCGGCGTCGAAGCCGATGACCACCACGGGGACGGGCAGTTCCTCGAACAGCACACGGAGGAATCCGTGTGCCGCCATGATGAGCTCTTCGAGCTCCGAGAATCGCTCCCTGTCGTCACGGTCGTCTGCCATGACGTTCTCCTCTCTGGAGTTTTCAACTGGTGTCGGTTGGGGCTGTCACCCCCCGTTCCGACACGTCTAACTCTACAGCACTCACGCCTAGTTTTGCAACACTGATCGGTGAGGAAAGGCCCGCCACCAAGGACGGGCCCACCCTCACACTCGCTGCCAACCGTGCAGCCGATCACCCGCCCCCACCACGGCCGTCAACACAACTCCCGGCAGCTCCCCGCGCGGGACACCCGCCGCCTCGGCGATCTCCTCCACCGGGTACCGCTGCGGCTCCGCCCGCTCCTCGGGCCGGACGTCCGCGACGATCTCCGCCTCATCCCCGACCAACAACAGCACCCGCACCCGCACGCGTTCGTCACTCACGCTCATCACTCTCCTCCTGCCTGTCCTGCTCGGCCTCGGCGCTCGACGCTTCGTTGCGGCGCCGCAGCTCGTCCACAGACATGGTCCGCTGAAATGGCATCCTGTCCATCTCCTGTCTCTTCGCTGGGATAGGGGCCGGGACCGGCCGAAGTGCAGCCACGCGGAAGCCGGTCCCGGAGGTCAGAGCAGCCCGATCCACCGGGCCACGTCGTCGGGCGCGAGGCCCGTGATCTCCTTGATGACGACCAGGAGCAGCAGCACCCCGACCGTGATCAGCGGGCCCTTCGCGCTCGGCGGCGCGTAGTGCACGCCATCGCCGCCGGGCGGCGACATGCCCCCGTGGGCGGCTCGCCGGTGCCCGGCCTCATCGCGGCGCGCGCCCCACCGCGTCGGGTGCACGGCGCCGGGTAGGCCGCAGGTGCGGCAGGTGTAGCGGTAGGGCATCAGGCGGCCCTTTCTGTGTCGGATGGGAGTGATTCGGCGAGCACGCCGCGGGTGTTGCCGCCGCGAATCCAGAGCTTTTCCTCGACGCGGATGTCGGCGGCTTCGAGCGCCCTGCGGAGGCGGGTGACGGACCATCCGGTGCAGTCTCCGGCCGCCTGGGCGGTGGCGAGGATGGTCCGCAGATGCGCGCCGCGATCGCTGCCAATCGCAGTGCGGGCGTGACGGATCAGCATCAGGGCTTCGGTGTCGAGTAGCCTCCCGTCCTCGTCGGAGGCACCGAGATTTTCGGCGAGATCTTGGGCCGAGATATCTTGGTCATCCCTTCTGACCTGCGGCGTCTCGGTCTCGGTAGGGGCGGTCTCGGCTCGGGGGAGAGCGGGCGCCGTCTCCTCCACGCCAGCGCGACGGCGGGTGCCACCCCTCCACTCCCGCCAGTCCTCGGCGTCGAGACCGGGTCCCGTGCGGGACCCGATGGTCATCTGGTCCCGCACCGGGGCGCCGAGTTCCTCCAGCAGGGCGCGGAGGCGCGCAGCGGTCAGGACTCGGCGGCCGGCCGCGCGGTTGCGGGTGTTGATCTGGTCGGCCAGTTCCGTGATGTGCAGCGCGGAGCGTTCCTCGAGGAGCTGGCCGATGGCCCACAGCAGACGCGTGGCGGCGCGCTCCTGGTGGTCTCCGCGGCGCCCGCGGCGCCCGCGGCGCCCGTGGCGTCGGGGTGCCGGACGGGTCTTGGTCTCGGGATCGCTGCCAGCGGCGTACGCGACGGCCAGCAGCAGCGCCGCCCCACCAGCAGCGAGGGGCCACACGGGCACCTCGGCCCGTGCCGCCCACTCCAGCCCCCACCAGCCCACACCCGTGGCCACGCCGAGACGGGCTGCGCCCGCCTTGAGCGACGGCGGACGCAGCTTCCGCGTCCGCAGGAGTCTGCGCAGCCCCGTGCGCAGCCGGTGTGGCGCGCACCGGAGACGCACTCCGCACCGGTAGCCGGCTCTCCAGTGCCATGTCGGCGTCGGGCAGCGGCGGATCGGCGTTGCGACCGCCGCGACCGTCGCGAAGTAGCAGCGCCCGAGCCCGACTCCGAGCGCGAGCCCGGCCCGCTCCGCACGCCCCGCCTCGGGGCTCTCCTCGGTCGGTGTCGTCATGGTCAGCCCGCGATCACCGTGATGATGGACCCGATGATCGACGTCGCCCGCGTCATCAGACCGGAGGCTGCGGACGCGGCACTGATCAGCAGGAGCCCTTGCACGACGGAGCCGAGCGGGCCGGGCCGGGTGTAGTGCCACCACGCGCCGATCGCCAGCGCGACGGCGGCTGGCACTGCGCCGAACTCATCCCCGACCGAGGCGGTCATCTGCTGCGCCTTGTCAGCCAGGACCGACCAGGGCTCTCCGGTGTGGCTGTAGGCGTAGCCGAGCGCGACTCCGGCCGCGAGCGCGGCTGGCGACGAGAGCTTCTTCCCGCTCTTCTTCAGGGCCGCAATCACGAGCACGGTGAGGGCGAACGCGAGGCCGTGGAGGCTGATTTCCAGCACGACGAGTCTCCGGTCAGGGGTGGAGTGCGAGGGTGATGACGGTCGCGGTGAACAGCGCGTGGCCGCACCAGGCGACGGGCAGCACGGCGCGCGCCGAGCGGCGGTGCAGCGCCCAGCCGACGAGGACCAGGCCGGCGGGCACGCCGAGGGGCGCGGTCGCGGTCACGGACAGCAGCCACGGGGTGAGTCCGACGTGCCACGCCGCCCAGACGCCGCTCGCGGCGTAGACGAGGCGGCCGAGCCGGGGGCCGGCCTTCGCGGCGGTGGCCAGGTGGCGGGCGCGGTCGGCGAGGGTGCGTTCCTTCTGGGCCTGGACGATGCGGTCGGCGACGGCGACGGGGTCCCAGGGGGGAGGCGTGGAGGCGGGCTCGTCGGCCTGGTCCTCCTCGTCATCGGGTTCGGTCTTGTCGGGCTTCGGCGGGCTCTCGGGCTCGGGCTCCTGGCGCTTCGGCCTAGCAGGCGGGCCGGGCTCCGGGGCGTCGGGCTTCTCCAGGTCGACCAGTTCACCGCGGCGCCAGTCCGGCAGCCGTCCGCCACCTCTGACGTGCGACGGCTCCGCAGGGGCGGCCGTGTCCGGCTTCCGCTCGGACGTCTCGTCCGGGGTGTCCGGACGGGCGTCCGGGCCGACTCCGCGGCGGCGCAGCAGGTACCGCATGCGCAGCTCGTCAGCGCCCGGGGCGTTCATCGGCTGGCTCCCTTCCGGTAGGGCGGCAGCAGCCGGTTCGCGCGGGCCGCGAGATGGGTGGATGAGGAGCTCGGGCCGGTCCGGTCGAGCGACCGCAGCACGCTCGCGGCGCGGTCGGCGGGCACGATCCGCACGCCGTCGGCCACCAGCTCGCCGCCGTCGACGGGGGCGCCGTGCACGACGACGAGCGGGACGACGGGTGTACGGAGCAGCTCGGCGACGGCGGCGGTCTCGTACCGCGTGCCGTTCAGCCGGTCGGTGACATCGTGTGAACCGTGCAGCAGACGGCCGTTGACGACGCGCAGGCGCCAACGCGCGGACCAGCGCTTGGAGTCCACCAGAGCGACGGCGCCGCCGGGCCCGATGGCCAGGTGGTCGACGTTCGCGCGGGTTCCGGGGAGCGCACGATCGTGCAGGATCGCCCACCCTTCCCGCCGCAGTGGCGAGAGGAGCGCGGCGGTGCGGCGCTCGCCGTCGGCTCCGGCCGCGTACCGGTCGGCGAGTGCACCGCGGCGGGTACGGATGCCGACGAGGTCGGCGAGGCGGACGAGCGGGGTGCGGAGCTGGCGGGCACGCTCGACGGCAGAGGCGCCGGCGCCGGTGCGCGGCTTCCGGTGGCGGTAGAGCCACACGGCGCCGATGGCGAGCGCAAGGAGGACGAGGGTCGTCACGACGCGGCCCTGCCTGGCTTCTCGATGCGGCGGCGAGTGCGGGCCACGGTGTCGGCGGAGACGTTCTCGCCGTGCACGCCGCGAACGTAGCGCAGCACGGTGTCGTCGCCGGTGATTCCGGACGCTAGGGCGGTCCGGATGGTGTCCGCGATGCTTTGTCCGGGCGGGGTGATGGGGTGGACAGGCGGCGTCCCCACGCCGTTCTTGCTCTGGTCAAGAACACTGCGGACGGTGTCCGCGTCCGTCTCGATCCCGGCGGCAGAGAGCTGCGCGACGATGTCGTCCGGGGTGCTGCCCGCGGACACGGACGCGGCGGCGCGGACAGCGGCGCGGACAGTCGCGTCCGTCCTCGTGTCCGGGCTGGTGGTGTCCGGTGGCGGGGTGAGCGTGCGGCTGGCCTGCACGGGGTCGAGGAGATCGAGGCGGGCGCCGACGGCCGCGCGGACCGTGGTCCATGAGCGGCCGGGGTACATGATCCAGCCGAGCGCGGGGACGTGGGGCATGCGCTCGGGGATGAGGCCGCGGGCGGCGCGCTGCTCGTCTCGCACGTCTCGCCGGTGGAGTTCGAAGAGCAGCTCGACGCCGGCGGAGAGGGACGCGAATCCCCAGGCTGCGGGTTGTCCGCCGATGGTGTGGCCGTGGTGCCAGTTGAGGAGTCCGGCGATGCCGACGAAGAGGAGGATGGCGGTGCGGGAGAGTCCGGCGGGGGTGCCGCGTTCGACGGCGCGGCGGGCGTAGGTGGCGCAGATGAGTCCGGCGGCGTCGAACATGACGCTGAGCGAGGCGGCGAGCCAGGTGGGCATGCCCCAGCGTCCGAGCTGTCCGGAGAGGGACCAGGCGGCGGCGGCGAGGAGCATCGCGAGGACGAGCGCCCACGCGGTGCGGATGCCTCGGGACAGGCCGCGGCCCCGCGCGGGCGTGGTGTTGGTGGTCATGCTGTCCTCACAGGTTCGGGTTGGGCGGCGACCGGCGCCCCGCCAGCGGGGCGAGGCGCCGGGGTTGACGGGTCGTCAGGTGTGGAAGGGCAGGCGCGGGGCGCGCTGCGAGTCCTCCCACTGCTGGCCCTTGCGGGCCGCCTTGGTGGCTCCGCTGCGCTTGTGCGCGGCGCGGCGCTTGCGTGAGGCCCGGTCGTTGGGCAGCTCGTCCCAGGCCCGTCGGTTCGCCTGGGGCTTGTGGCTGAAGAGGCCCATGAAGCTCCCCCTCAGTGCTGGATCGGGCAGCGGGTGAGGGCGTCGTCCACTTCGCAGCCGCAGATCCAGCAGCGCCAGGACAGTTCGCCGAGTCGGCGGATCGCGCGGATCATGAGGCCACCGCCGTCCACGAGCCGCACTTGGTGCACACCTTCTGGTCGCCGTCGGAGCGCATGGGGCGGCCGCAGCAGATGGGGTTCATCAGGCAGCCACCTCCAGCTCCATGGCGGCGGTGCGGGGGTAGGCGCGGACCGCGGCGTCGAGGTTGTCCCGCTCCTCCGGGAGGTAGGCGAGGACGCGGCGCCACGTGCCGTGGACGAGGGACCAGGCGCGGCGGGGCTCGGTGCCGTAGGTCGCGCGGTACTGCTTGGCGGCGACGCGGCCGAAGGCGGAGCCGTAGCGGTCGGCGAACTGCTGGGTGCAGCCGCGGCCCCTGAGGTACTGCCGGACGAAGAGCATGCCGGCGCTGAGCGCGGCGTACATGACGTCGGGGTGGACCGCGGCTGCGGCGCGCAGGTGGCGACGCGCGAGCGGTCGGCGGATAGCCTTGGACATGGTCAGAACTCCTGTCGGTAGCAGGTGTCTGGCTGGCCCCGGCCGGTGTGTGAGAGCCCGGCCGGGGCCTTCTGTTGGGAACGGGGCGGCGGTGCGCTCCGTTGTATGGGGACCATACGCCGATGTATGGTCCCCATGCAAGGACGGCGTGCCACAACCCGCCACAAGGAGAGGAGCGGGCGTGGACGGCGACGGCACGAGCAAGGAGGTGACCCGGGTGTCAGACGCCCTTGACGAGGTAGACCGCATCTCGGACCGGGAAGAGCGCGTGCGCGCGAGGAATCGAGTGCTCGCCCTTCAGGCGCAGCGCGTTCAGACGTGGCACGCGGACCGTCGAGAGCTAGTGCTGGAGCTGCGGGCTGAGAAGCCGCCGGTGCCCATCCGGAAAATCGCCGCGCGGCTGGAGATGTCCGTGGGTGTCGTGCAGGACATCTTGCGTGGGCACTCGGGCTCCTGGGCGACCCGGAAAAAGAGGGCCGAGCCCGAGGAATGAAGTGCACCCGCCTGGCGATGTCGGCGGGGTGTCGCGCTGTCTCGGGGCTACCTATCAGCCGGATATCTGTGAATCAGCCCCGACTTCGGCAGGTTGGCCGTATGGTCAGCCCAATTCGACCACCACCACCGATTGGCCGACATGCTCACCCGTACCCGTATCTGCACGGTCGCCGTATCCGTCGCCGTGACGGCGCTCCTTGTCACCGGCTGCGACCCGGAAGACGACGACAACGCCACCCCGACCACGGGGTCACCCACTGCGAGTGCAAGTGCATCCCAGGCCACGCCGGAGGAGCGCCTCAAGACCGCGCTGGAGAAGAAGCTGAGCCGCAGCAACCGCAAGGGCGTCAAGCGCTTCAGCGTCTCCTACAAACCGAAAGCGTCCACCACGATCAAGATTGCTGCGAACAAACAGTTCACGGAGGGGCTGACGCGGACGGCTGCTCGCCGAGATGTGGTGTCCGCGATCAGTGCAGTGCAGTCTGCCAAGACACCGGGGAAGAATTGGCTGTTCACGGTGACGTACGCCATGACGGATGCCGATGGGCACACGAGCGAGGACCAAGTGATGCGTCTCGGATTCACCCGGGACCGCCTGGAAGCGATCGATCCTGAAGGTGTCAACCCGAAGCAGATCGAGACCCGGACAGACGGGGCTCGGGTCGTCGCTCCTGCATTCCGGTACTGATCTGCGAGATCTGAGCCCCCGCCGATGGACCGGCGGGGGCTTCGTGCTGCCAGCCGGCCAGTCAGGCGGCGGTCCTCCGGTACCACTTCGGAGCGCGCGGCAGGCTCGCGTAGTGCTCCTGCCGCACTGCCCGACACCGCACACACGTCGGCAGCCCCAGCAGCAGTTCCAGCCGGTACCCAGCGAGGCTCCCGCCGTGCTCGCGGTGCTCCTGCTCCAGGCGCGCGCGGCGTCCCTCGCGGAGCCGCTCGTCATGCGCTTCACGGCAGGTGGTGCAGCCCTCGTTGCGGGCTCGGTGGGAGCGCCATCCGGCGTCGGTGCCGCACTCCGGCCGCTGCACGGCGCGCCGCTCGGCGGGGGTGAGCCCGCCCCACACTCCGTGCGGCTGGCGGGTGGAGGTGGCCCAGTCCGCGCACGCCTGCTGGATCGGGCACGCGGCGCATAGGGCGCGGGCAGCATCCGTGAGGGTGGCGGGCGGGTGGGGGGTGTCGGGGACCATCAGCTCGCCGTGCCCGTAGCAGGGGGTGCGTGTGTCGTCGGGGAGGCGGCGGAGGTAGGGGGGTACGAGGGCGTCGATCATCGTGGGGTGGCTCCTGGTGGTGCTGGGGTACGGTGATCACGCCGCGTGAGGGGCGCCCCCGGGGATCTGGCCGAGATGGGGGCGCCCCTTCCTTGTGTCAGCGGACGGACATCCTGTCCGGTGTTCAGGGGCTGTCCGTGCTGGTGGGCGGGGTGTCCGGGGTCGGGTGAGGTGTCGTGTCCGGATCGTCCGGACGGACGTTGTCCGCCTGTCCGGACGGGTCCGATGGCTCGACCGTGGGGACACGCAGTGGAGCGCTGCGCCGTGGTGGTGGATCGTGACGGTGGCGCCAGATCCGCGCGGTGGCGGCGGGGCGGGCGATCGCGTGCGCGACGAGCACGAGGAGCTGCCCGCGCCGCGTGCGCGTCCACTTCCCGCCGAACGTGAGCCTGCGCCACACCCACGTGTCGAGTCGGTCATACGGCCGCAGGCGGCCGACGGCGAGCGCGCCGACCAGCAGCAGAGCGGCGATCACGGTTCCTCACCCCCGTTCGTGTCGGGCGGGGACGGGGCGAGGGCGTAGTCGTCCTGCGTCGAGGCCGCTGCGCGGTGTATGGCGCGGGCGAGGTGCTTGAGTACGGCGGCGAACTGCTCGGGGGTCACCGGCTGCTGCTCCCTCGGTTCGGGCACTCGGGCAGGTGCCGCCCCGGACCGGTGCGCAGGATGCTGCACGAGCAGCCGGCGACGGCTGCTAGTTGCCCGATGCGGTCGTACTTTTCGGCGGTCGAGTGGCCGTCCCACTGGGCGCGTGGGTCGTCGGCCTCGGCGCGCTCGACGTGCTCGAAGTACGCGAGGTCGCGCGGGTGGATGTGCCAGGAGAGTTGCCCGGCGGGGGTGGTGAGGTAGAGCAGGTGCCAGCCGTGCTCGTCCACGTCGGTCGCTGGTGCGAGGACGGCGGGTGCGAGGGCGGCGAGCCAGGCGAGGAGTTGAGCGCGCTCCTGGTACGCGCCGTCTCTCTCGGCGGCGGACGCCTCCGCGCTGGTCTGCCAGGCATCGCTGCGCCGCTCGTGACGTTCCAGTACGTCGTATAGGGCGTCGAGGTCGTCGTCGGTGATGGTGCCGGCGGTGTGCCGGGTGGGCTGGTCAGCCATCATGCCCCGCCTCACGGGGGGAACGGAGGTGGGAGCGGAGGGTTGTGCGCTCGCCTGCGTCGCGCAACGCGCGCGTGGCCTCATCAGCCAGGCGGCACCCGTCACATGTGAGCCCCGGGCCAACCTCGTCGTGTGGTCCGCCGAGGGTGTGATGAAGCGTGTCCGTGAGCGCGACGAACTGTCGTAGGAGCTCCGCGAATTCGGTCGTCTCGCGCTCTGCTGAGGCCGGGTCATCCCAGACGATGTGGGTGTGGCCACCGTGTCCGTGGATCGCTACGGCGTCGGCGAGCTGGTCCCAATGGACGGTGGAGGCGCGGGGACCAAGCCACCGGAGGGTGGCGGTGCCGTCGGGCCACAGGACGCCGTCGGCTACCCGGCCAGTGCCGGATGCTCCGGTGACGTCGTGTTCGCGCTGGAGGTGGAAGCGGCGGGGGTTGGTCACGGGGTGACTCCGATCTCGGCGAGGGGGCGGGTGCACTCGTCGTGGCGGTCGCAGCGGCACCGGCCGCAAGCTGCGCACCACTCCAGCGGTGGCGCCTCACACGCCGGACAGGTCGCGATCTCCTGCAAGGCGCTCAGGAGTTCGGGGATCTTGTCCAGCGGCACGCTGCTGCCGGGCTCGTCCGTGCGGAAGTGCACGCCGCGCCCCTGCGAAGGGATGTCGGCGGTGGTGATCAGGAGCCGGTCGCCGTCGATGTCGGTGTGGTGGAAGCGCGGCGGCTGGGGGTCCACGAAGGCGACGAGCGAGGTGGTCTGGTCGGGCATCAGTGGGTCTCCTGTTGGTCGGTGGTGAGCGGGAGTTCGGTCTGGCCGGGCACGTGGCGCACCGGCGGCCGGTCAACGGCTGCTGCACGCGGGGCTGGTGGGGGGGTGGAGCGCGCGGCGGCAGACCGGACCGAGGCCCGCGGCGCGCGATACGGGGTCGCGGAGGGCCCGGCCGCATCCGGCGCAGTGGCGGGCGGTCATGCGGCGAACAGGTCGAGCTGGGTGTCTGGACGGACGCGGCGGACACGGCGGACGCGCTTCGGCGGGGCCTCGGGCCCATGCCGAGCCAGCCGCCAGCCGCGCGCCGTCAGGCGCCACACGGCGACGCGGTGCCCCTTTGTCGGGGGCGAGGTGGACGGCACCCACACGCCGGTCGGCTCGATCACGCCTGTGTGGTGCAGGGCGGAGATCGCAGCGCCGAGGAATCCGTGGGCCAGCTCGGGCAGGTACTCGCGTAGCACGTTCGCGCTGAATTCGCCTTGCTCGGCGCCGACTTGGAGCGCCGCCTGGACGACCAGGTGTCGGTCCCATTCCGGTGCGCGGGCCGCGATGTCGGCGAGGGTGGCGTCCCGGCGGGCGGCGGCCAGCCGCTCAGCAACGGAAGTCTTAGCCATCAGGCGGCCTCCAGGGCGGTGTTGGTGACGGGGCGGAGCGGCCGCTGGGGCGGAAGGGCGTCCAGCGCGCGCTCCAGGTCGACGGCGATGCGGTGCCATTCGGCGGCCTGCTGGGTGGTGGGGATGTCGGCGAGGTCGCGGATCACTCGTCGCCTCCGTTCGCGGGGGTTGAGGTTCGGCTCTGTGTGGCCGTCTGACGTCCTTTTGGGTGCTGCGTGGCGTGTGGTCGCCTAGGGGGTCGTTTGGCCTTCTGTCGGCCGTGTGGCGCTTTCTGGGGTGAGCTGTGCGGCGTCGATGCGGCTTGGGTGGCTGGTGGCACGGACACGTCCGCGGACGCCGGTGCAGCGGTCCCTGGGGCGGGCTCGGCACCAGGGGCAGGCGACCTTGAGGTCGGGCTGTGGGTCGCGTCGGAGCTCGGCAGGCCGGGGAGCGTTGGTCACGCTGCGGCTCCTGCGGTGAGGGCGCGGCGTCGGGCGCCGTGGGGGCTGCGGTGCTTCCCGCTTGGTGTCTTGCAGGGCTGTCCGATGCGGGCGGTGCAGGTGGGGCAGGCGATCGAGGTGGGGCGCGGGGTGCGGGGCGCCTCGTCGTCGGGGAGGTGGCGGCCTGCGGCGGTGAGCATCTGCTTCATGTCGCTTCGGGCGGGCGGGAGTTGCTGGGCGGCGGGTGCGGCGGGGCGGGTGCCGGCGGTGACGGCGGCTCGCTGCTGTCGGTATGCGGTGAGGTATGCCTGCGGGTCGTCGTCGCCGGGTACGGGCTCGTACTGGAATCCGTCGAGGCGCTCGGCGTGGAGTTGGTGGACCTCGGCGAGGATCTCGGCGGGGGCGACGAAAGGTTGGCGGCGGGCGACGCGGGCGGCGCCGCTGCGGGCGTCGGAGAGGGTGACGTCCTGGAGCACGTCGTGCCAGGCGTCGGGGGTGTATTCGTCCATGGCCTGTTGGGGGCAGAGGGCGCGGACGTACCGGGCGAGGATCACGGTTTCGTCGGGGGTCATCAGGACTCCTGCTGCATGCGGGTCTGGGCGCGCTGCATGGCGCGGCCGAAGAGGTCGTTGGTGGCCTGCTGTCGGCGGTCGCGGAGGGGCACGACGTCGGCGCCGGCGGGAAGCGGAGGTTCCTGGCTCGGGAGCGGGGCGCGCTGGTCGCGGACCCACTTGCGCCAGAGGGCGTCGGGATCGGCTGCGCGGGTGCCTTTGGCGGTGTGCCAGTCGGTGAAGGCGGCGGTGACGCGGGCGAGTCCGTCCGGGCCGCCGAGCCGCTGGGTGTGTCCTTCGCGGTCGGCCCATGCGGTCGAGTCGTTGCTGGGCTGGAAGTTGGGCGGGACGGGTGTGTGCGCCGTCTCGTGCCCGCGCCCGGTACTACCGGTAGGGGCACACACACCCTCACCCCCCATAGGGGGGTTCGGGTCGGGCCGGGCCGGGCCGGGGACGCGCGCGCGTGGGGCAGCGTCTCCAGGGGCGTCTCGCGACGGGTCTGTAGATGCGTCTACATCGGGTGTGTTGGGCGGAGGATCGGGCGGGGCTTCGGTGCCCTTCTTCTTCTCGCGCCACCGCTGTTGACGTGCGGTTTTCGCCTTGCGGTCGGCCTGCACCTGGGCGGTGGTCGGCTGGTATTCGTGGTAGTCGTGGATGCGCCAACCCGTCTCGGGGACGACTTCCCAAAGACCACTCTCAACGAGCTCTTCAGCTCGTTTACGCGCGCTCTTCACGTCGCTTACGAGTCGCAACTCGCGCGTCGTGATGACGCCGTCGGTGAGGTTCTCGGCGCTCCAGCAGATCGCGGAGACGTACAGCCGGAACGCCGCGTCCGACAGCAGGCGCACCTTTCGGTGGGAGGGGAAACGGTCGTCGAACCGGGCCCAGGGCATGTGTCTTCCTTCGGTTGTGCTGGTCAAGGGAAGGGGGAAGCGGCGGGCGGCGTCACCACAGCGCCTCGGGCGGCCGGTCCTCGGGCGGGCACTGGTGGTCGAGGACCACCTCGACGGCCGCGGGCACCGGCGAATTGAGATGCAGCCAGTGCAGCTCGCACCCGCCTCCGTGCAGGCGCCGAACGCGCCACGCGAGCCGGTTGGGCCCGGTATGGGGCAGCGCGTCGGCCAGCGGCATCGGGTCGTCGTCTGCGCTGACCATCAACGCTGCCCGGCGGCCGACGAGTTGGCGCCAGATCGGGGCGCCGCAGCGGGGGCAGCCGCTGCGGGCAGCCCCCGCCGCGGCGGTCACGGCAGCGTTCCGGGGCGCCACCGCGCGGCCTGCTCCTCCGCCTGGCAGGCGAGGGCCTCCTCCGCGCACGTCTTGTGCGCGGGGCTGCTGCGACTGTCACGGAGGCGAGTCGGAGCGCCGCAGTACCGACACGGTCGGGCGTGCGCCCTCCAGTGGCGGGGGTGGCGCCAGTCGAGCACCGGCGGGCTCATGGTCCGGTCACCGCCTCGCGGCTCGGCCACTGGACGCCGGCGAGCGCCTCCCGCTGCTCCTCGGGCACCGCGGCCAGGGGGTGGCCGAGCCAGTCCAGGCCGGCCGCGGCGAGTCCGTAAGCGTCGGCCTCGTCGTACCGTGCGGGTCCCTCGGTGCGGATGCCGTACAGCTCGGCGACCGCGGTGCGCACGCGGCCCTTGGAGGCGTTGCCGTGGCCGGTCACGTACTGCTTGAGTGAGGCGGGCGGTACGAGCGCGTAGGGGATGTCGTGGCTGTAGCAGTACACCCGCACCAGCACCCGCAGTCCGGCGAGGTCCTCGTGTCCGGCCATCGCGGCGTGCCGGTAGGCGGGGCCCTCGATCACCACGAGGTCCGCGTTGCGGATGTAGCTGACGACCGTGTCGCGCACGTGCCGCAGCCGAGCGTCTCCGCGGAGGCGTCCTGGTGGGCGGATGCGGTCGGTCCAGCCGTCGCCGGCCACGCCGGTGGAGGTCAGGGATAGGTCGCATCCGATGACGAGGGGGCGGCGGGGCCCCGCCGCCCCGGCCTGATGGCCGGTGACGGCGGGGGCCACTCCCGGGAGGGTCGGAGTGGTCACCGGGGCACCTCCCGGTGTCCGCAGGAGCGGCAGGTGCTGCTCCCGTCCGCGTGGAGGGTGCGGGTGGTCATGCGGTCCCAGTCCACGCAGGTGCACCGTCCCGGGACGGTGGCCTCGTACTGACGCGCCGGGAGTGTCCGGTGTCGGCCGGTGGGCGCGGCGGGGAGCAGTCGGCGCACGCTGGCGACCACGGCGGCGGCGCCACCCGCGGCTGTGGCGAGCCCGATCGCGTAGGGCAGGGCGGTCACTTGGCGTCCTCCCGTCCCCTGCGCAGGATCTGGATGCTTTCGTGGACGATGAGGAGTGCGCCGGTGATGATGGCCCCGACTCCGGCCACGCCGAGTTGAGTGAGGATGAAGTAGAGGGTGCTCACTGGTGCCCCCTCTGCCGCGGGATGAGGGGCCACTCGGTCCGCACGGTGTCGGCCTGGTGCTCCTTGCCGGGCGTGCGGGCGAAGTACCCGGCGAGCGACTCCGCTTGCTCTCGGGCCCAGGCCGCTTGGTGCTCGTGCAGCTCGCCGAGGTCGGTGGCGATGCGCGGGTAGAGGCTGGCGATGCGCCAGGCGACGCGGCAGGCGGCGATGGCGTCCGCATCCGCGGAGTGCGCCCTGTCGAGAGGCACTTGGTAGTGCTCGCAGAGCGCCGTCAGCGTGCGGGAGCCGCGCCGGTACCGGTCGACGGCCTTGTCGAGTACGCGGGGATCGATGATGAGCGGCTCGGTGATGCCCCACAGCGACGGGACGCTGTACCGCTCGCACTCGCGGTCCTGCATCGTGAGGTCGAACGCTGCGTTCATGGCCACGATCGGAGTCCCGTCACGGGCGACCTGGGCGAGCGCGGCGGTCACCTGCTCCACCACCTCGGCGGCCGGCCGCCCGTCGGCGCGGGCCCGTTCGGTGGTGATGCCGTGGACCTTGGCGGCCTCTTCGGGGATCTCGATCCCGGGGTTCGCGAGCCACGTCGCGGACTGCGTCGGCAGCCCGCCGCCGCACTGGACGACGCAGGCGGTCACGATCCGGTCCGTCTCGACGTCGGTGCCGGTGGTCTCCAGGTCGAAGCCGCACATGCGGCCGAGGTGCCAGCTCATGCCCGGCCCCCTTTCACTTCCTCGAGGAAGGCCCGCAGCCGGGAGGCTGACGCGGTGGACGGGTGGAGACCATCGTTCGCCTGGGCGAACCGCTGCTCTACCTCGGCGGTGGACCAGCCGTGCTTTCCAGCGGCGGCGATGATGTCGAACCACACGTCCTCGGGCGCCTCGTCGGGCGTCTCGTCGTCCGGGACGATCTCGGCCTCCATCAACTCGGGCGTCTCCTCCCCCTGTTGAGGGGAAGGGGGAGCAGCCTGCTTCAGCGTCTCGCCCCGGGCCCGGAGAGCCGTGGCGATCTGGTCGTCCATATGCCCGGCCTGCACCGCCTGCTTCCACAGCTCGCCCACGGCGGCCGCCGTCGTGGCAGCCTCGGCGAGCGCGACGTAGTCCGGACGCGGTGCCTCCAGCGCGGCACGCTCCGGGACGTTCGACACGGCAGCCGTGCTGGTCTGCCCGGCCATCAGCGCGGACGGCGCGATGTCGATGTCAATCGTCGGCACCATCCACCGCCGCGTCTGCCCGTCCCGCTTGGCGGTGCGCTCCTCCAGCCCGAGGTACGCCTCGACGTATCCGCCAGCCTTGGCCAGCAGCTCGGCGACGCCGGGGAGTTCGACGGCGGCGTAGTAGCCGTGGGACTCCAGCCGCCACACCCCGACGCCGGGCACGTCGCGGAGTACGACGTTGAGCCGGGTGGTGGGCTTGCACTCGCGCCGCTCTGGGTCCGGGCCGCACGGGCATGCCCGGTCGGCGAGGAGTTCGGTGACGCCGTCGCAGCGGCGTTGGCAGCCGCCGCCGGACCACAGCTCGTAGTACTGGGAGACGGGCTGCGGCGGGACGAGGATGGGCACCCGGCGGGCCTCGGTGATGACCTCGTAGGCGGCGGGGCCACCGTTGGCGGGGGTCCAGTCCGCCACGGTGCCGCCGTACAGGGCGGCGACCTTCTCCAGCAGTGGCTTCGACGCGGAGGTGAAGCGGAACCTGTCCAGCTTCGCGGGGCGCTTGCTGCCGCTCTGGGTCGGCGCGGTGACGCCGATCCGGATGCGCCCCAACTCGCGGGTGCGCTGCTGTAGATCGAGAATCGGCATCAGGCTGCCCTCTCTTCGCTGGTGGTGGGGAGGGTGAGGGCCTCGCCGACGACTCCCTTAGCGGTTGTGCGCTGGAACTCGGCGATGTCCCGGGCGTGGCAGAAGGCGGCGAACTCGGCGGCCCCGCAGGCAACGGGGACGGGCCGGTACCCCTCCGGGCGGAGGTGCAGCACGATCCCTGTGTGGTACACGGTCGGGAGCGGCACCTTGGAGCCGTCGCGGAGCCAGCCGACTTCCGCGTGGGCGTAGGCGGCCATCTGCAACCCCGCCTCGGGGTAGACGCCCTTCTTGTCCAGTTCGCCGCCGGTCTTCGTGTCGCCCATGAACACCGTGTCGGCGTAGGTGCCAAGTTCGGCGGCGATCAGGGGCGAGCGCAGGTAGTAGTCCAGCGTCCCGGCGTAGCCCCGCGTGTAGTTCGCCACCACCATCTCCGAGGC
The DNA here is from genome assembly GCF_000381025.1 of Streptomyces sulphureus DSM 40104. GTDB lineage: Bacteria > Actinomycetota > Actinomycetes > Streptomycetales > Streptomycetaceae > Streptomyces > Streptomyces sulphureus. The sequence continues at coordinate 261,932 of NZ_KB905821.1, read as the reverse complement.
TTCGAAGGTGACGTCCCAGTCGGAGACGAACCGCTCGAAGTGGGCGACGTAGGGCCGCACTTCCTCGTCATCGCGCAGCTCGTCCGGGACGGGCTGTCCGAGGACGTGCGCTTCAATGAGCTGGTGGACGGCGGAGCCGACGGCGGCGCGGGCGTCCTTCTTACGGGTGTGAGCCCGGCGCAGCCAGTCGTACGCCTCCGCACGGTCCTCCGGCCGCAGCGAGGCCCGGACGAGGTAGGGGAGGTTGTCCAGCGCGGTCTCGGCGGTCAGGTTCCCCGCCCAGAAGACCAACGCTTCCTTGGGCATGCCCTGCGACAGGATGGTGGTGACCGAACGCAACTTGACCTTGGAGTCGAGCGGGTCCCGGTACCAGCCCTGGGAGCGGCGGGGGATGCGGTCGGCGCCGGTCGGCGCGCTCTTGGTGGAGCGGCGGCCGGCGGCCGGGGCTTTCGCCCCGGCCAGCGCGGTGTCAGTGGACACGGGGCGGCTCCGGTGCACGGTAGTCGCTGGCAGCCACCTCGGCCCAGGCCCGGTACTCGCTGTGCGAGTCCGAGCGAGGGGTCTCGTCCACCAGCGCGGTTGCAGCGGCGAGGGCGAGGGTGGCGTGCACCTGCGCCTCGGCGGCGAGCGCGGCCCCGGTGACCGAGTCGGCGCCGTCGCCGTAGGTGAAGTGGTGCGCCATGTCGGCGAGGCGTTCGGCCTCGCGGAAGTGCTGGGGTCCGTTCATCGGGTGCCTCCGGGGAGGGTGTAGGCCCGCGCGGTGCCGTCGGTCGCGGTGAGGTGTCCGGTGCGGGCGAGGTATGCGAGGTCAAGGCGGGCGGTGCGGCGGCGCGGGGCGAGACGCTGTGTGCGGTAGGCCCGGCGAGTCGTCCAAGTCCCGCCCTCGGCGCGGGCGGTGGCGAGGAGTACCGCGCGGCGATAGCAGAGGCCGGCCATCAGCGGTCACCCCGCTCGGCGGCGTCGGCCATGCGGCGGAACATGTCGGCGACTGCTGCCACCGTGTGCGACTCGGCGCGGGCATCCGCCTCGTCGGCGGCCTCGCGCAGCACCTCGGCGCGGACTCGGCTGATCAGGTCTTCCGCGCCCTCGGGCAGGTAGTACTCCCCGAGCCGCTTCGGACGAACCAGCTCCTCGCGGAGCTCGTCGCGGGCGCTCATCAGCGCTCCCCCCGCTTGGCCTCATCCCGCACGGCGTGCCGCAGCACGTCAGCCGCGTGCGAGCGGTACGCCTCCAGCCCCCTGGCGTAGGCGGCCCCGGACGCGGTGATCCACCCATACCGAGCGGAGTGCAGCTCCCCGACCTGGAACGTGTAGCCGAGGAACTCGCCGTCCTCGGCGTGCGGTCGGAAGGCTCGCGCGTCGGGCCACTCGCCCGCAGTGACCAGCAGCGTTGCCCTCGCGACAGTGATCGGCGCCCTCACGCAGCAGCACCACCCTCGGCACGCTGCCCCGGCACCGGACGCGGCGTAACCAGCGTCCGCAGCCGCTCAGCGAGCGCAGCCACCTGCGTCCCGTACACCGGCAGCACACCGGCCCCGGCCACCTGCTCCATCAGGTCCTGCACCCGCACGTCCCGCTCATGTGCGGCATGCGAGTCCGAGCCCTGCGCAGCGGCCGACGCCGATAGCTCGGCGATCTCCACCAGCTCGTCCACCACGCCCTGCGGGTCCTCGGCCACCTTCTCGGCCACCGACACGAGCACCGAGTGCAGCCAGTGCGACACATCCAGCCCAGCCCCGGACGGGGTGGCATCCACGTAGATCCGGTGTGGCCCGGACACAGGCATCCGCCCCGACATCACCGCACACCCCCCGCCAGAGCCGCGCGGGTCGCGAGCCGCCCGACCCCGACACCGAGCAGCCGTACCTCCACACCACACGCGGTGCGTCCCGTACCGGTGGCGTGGCCACCGCGCAGCGTCTCGTGCTCGATGCCGAGCCGGGCGACCCACCACGACCACGCCGTGATGTCGTCCGGCGTCACGACCACACTGAGACGCGCGTGCCCATCGACCTCCACCGCCTGCACCTGCTCCTCTCCGGACAGGCTGTCGGCAAGACGCTTCGCCGGCGACGACGTCTGCGGGGCACGCAGCGGGTAGGTGACAGACAGCGTCACCACGACGTCGCGCCACACAGTGCGGACCGTGGCGACCCCGCGCATCTCGCCGGTGTGTGCACGGAAGACGTCCCGCTCGACACCGGAGCCCATCAGGACGGCGGCGATGTCAGCGTGCTCACCGGCGCCGTGCTCAGTGATCAGGTAGCCGGACAGCACCCCCTCGGGTGCGACAGTCCACGACACGGCGCGGAGGTCCGGGTGAGAGACCAGCTCGGTGAGCGCCAAAGCGGCGCGGAGCTGGGTACCGTTGGTCATGGTGACCCCTTCTTCTTCACTGGTTGGGTGGGGTTTCCGGGCTGATCCGGATGGCCGTCCGGGTCAGCCCCGCTTCGGCGGTCGATCAGGCCGCGCGTCGAGCCGGCAGAGGCTTGAGCTGCGCCAGATCCGGCGCCAGTCCAGATACCGGCGTCACCGACGAGGCCGAGCGCGGCTCGACGTGGTGCATGGCGTCGATGCGCTCCAGATCGGCTGACGTGAAGTACACGCGGCGGCCGACCTTGCTGTGGGGCAGCTCCTTGATGTGCTTGCGCAGCCACGACTCGGTGACGCCCGGGATCTGCGCCGCTGCCTCCGCATAGCCGAAGCGCGCGGTCATGCGGCGCGCTCCTGCGGCTCGTGGCCTGCCTCCAGCGCCACGCGCGGGCACGACAGGGCGGCCGCGAGCCGGTTGAGGACGCTCGGAGTCGCGTTGCGCCGCCCGCTCTCGATCTCGCCCATGAGCTGTGGGGAGATGCCGATGCGGCGCGCGAGCTGGACCTTGGAGAGGCCAGCGGCCCGCCGCGCGTACGTGACCGCGTCCGGTGCTTGGTCAAGGGGGCGCCGTCGGCGCCCGGTGTTCTGCGTCATGACCCCCACACTAGCGCGTAGTTTTGCGTAGTCAAGCACAGTGCTGCGCAGTGCGTGGTCACTGCGTACATACGCAACTCGTGGCCAGTGAGCCCCTTGATCACGCGGCCCTATAGAGGGAAAGTGCGTAGTCATGCGAAGCTGATCGCATGGCTACGCACTCACGGCCGACGCCCGAAGGCACGCTGCTCAAGGACGCCCTGCTGCGCTCTGGCCTCTCCCAGCGCAAGGCGGCAGAACGCGCCGGCATCTCGGAGACGCGGTGGCGGCAGATCGTGGCCGGGTACCAGCGCGTCGGCGGTCAAGAGGTGGCCGTCACTGCCCCCGCCGAGACGATCGCCCGCATGGCACTCGTGCTCGATGTCGGCGCCGATGACCTCCGTCAGGCGCGGCGCGACGACGCGGCCGAGGTGCTCGCCGTGCTGAGTGAGCCTCCGCGGGCCGTGCGATATGACGACGACCCACACATCCGAGCGGTAGCTGATCTGCTGGCCACGCTCCCCGCGGATGCCCAGCGTGAGGTGCTGCGCCGTGTGCAGGAGCGACGAGCGCAGGAGCAGGGTCACAACGAGGGGACGTCGAGCCGTAGCGCCTAGCACGACATGCAGGGGCTCTCCGGAGGCCCGCCCGGCGCGTCACCGGAATGCGTGGTTCCACTTCATCAAACTGGCGGAATGGGTTTACATGGTGTGACCTCACTGTGTAGCTGAACTCATACACACAGTGAGGAACCTGTATGGAGACCGCCCAGACCGTTCTTTCCTGCATCGCGGGCGCCACCGCCCTCGCCACCCTCCTCCTCGCCCGCGAACTTCGGCGGCAACGGCGCCAAATCACAGAGCTGCACACGCAGCTCGTAGCCACCCGCGTCGATACGCTTTACCAGAACGCCGCCTCCCAAGGCGCGGCACTCGCTGGCCCCGCGCCCCCGCTCGCCCTCGTCGACGCGGCCGCCCCGTCCTGCGAGAGACTCCGCAGCGTCAGCCCACCCCCCCTCCGCCGCCGTCTCGCCCAACGGACGCTCGTCGCCTACCGCGTCCCTGCCTTGATCGCCCTCGGTGTGAGCCTCATCGCCGTAGTTGCCCTTACCAGCGCCACCGGCGCGGCGACCCCCACCCGTCCCAACACCACCACCGCCTGCCCCGACTGAAGCCGCCGAGCGTCATACCACGACGCTCAACCGACCATCCCGCCCGCCCGGTTCCGCCATCGCCGCATCCACCGCCGCCACGATCTCGGCATCCAGCTCCCGCACCAGGTGCCCGTACCGGTCGACCGTCGTAGTGATCGACTCGTGCCCCAACCGAGCCTGGATCGCAGGCAGCGGAATCCGGGCAGCGATCAGCCACGACACGTGCGTATGCCGAAGGTCATGAATCCGTGGGCGCCGCGGCAAACCCCTCGCCACTGCCTCCGAAACAGCGGGTCGCCACCTGTTGTTGTAGAAGTTCGAGTGCGACCACGGCCGACCGCGAGCGGTCTGGAACAGGAACGACTCCGGCTGACGACCGCTTGCGAGGCGAGCCGCCACCTCAGCCTGACTCCCCGTCAGCGCCACAACTCGCCGCGACCTCTTGGTCTTCGGTGCGCCGAGCAGGTACGCCGGTCCCGCCTCGGCCTTCGGTCGCTTCCGCCACGAGCGCTGCACCGTCACCGTCCGCTCGGACCCACGCAGCCGCAGATCCCGCACCTGTAGCGCAGTCGCCTCGCCCCACCGCATCCCCGTGCCGACCAGCCAATCGGCAAGCTCACGCGCCCGCGGGTCCGTGAGCTCTCGCGCGATCCGCGCATACTCCTCGCGTTCGAGGAAAACCATCTCCTCGGTGATCCCGTCATCGATCCGCGGGAGCTTGGTTTTCGCGCAGCAGTTGGCGGTGCGCATCGGCGGCTGCGCCTCCACCCCGGCCTGCACCACGCACCACAGCAGTCCATGCCGATTCGCGATGCTCTTTGGGCCGGCCTTTCGTCTCAGCCACTCGCCGGGCCGCTCCGGGTCAGGCTCCCCTCGTTTCTGGGCCCGTACCCAGTCCTGGACGTCGTCAGCGGTGAGGTTTCCGATGGTGGCCTCGATGACACGCCCCGACGGCTGCGTGTGTCGCAGGACCGACAGGTGGAGGTCCACGTCGCGTCGATAGTCGTCCTGCGTTCGCTCGTCTACCCCCGTCAGTCGGGAGACGTACCGGTGCGCCCACTCCACGAGTGGCATGTCACCGGGCTGCTGGACTTCCTCGACGAACCCCTGCCCACGGACCCAACCGTGCGGCCACCGCTGCTCGTGCGCGTCTACGAGCTTCTTGAACGACTCCGCGGAGGTGCGGTCGCCGAACTTCTCCGATTGCCAACCGCTGCCGTCTTGGCGCCACTTCACCTGAAAGGTGCTCTCTCCGCCCTTTCGAGGGCGCTCCACGATGCTCGCCATGAGTAGGAGAGTAGGGCAAAACGCGCACCCCCACGTTCCCAAGATGTTCCCAACGCGACCACGAAAAAGCCCCTCACCCGGGTTTCCCCAGGTGAGGGGCTTGATCAACAAGGGTGAATGACGGGACTTGAACCCGCGACATCCTGGACCACAACCAGGTGCTCTACCTACTGAGCTACATCCACCACGGGCCTGTCCGGGAGATTTCCCGTACCGGCCGGGTACGAGTGTACAGGGTTCCCGGAGGTGCCCGTGCACTCGAGCTTCGGCCCGTGCAGGCTCAGTCCTGCGGGGCGACGACGTGCTGGGCCGCGAGGCGCTTGGCGGCGTCGCTGTCGGGGCCCGGTTGCGGGACGAAGAGCGCGTCGCGGTAGTAGCGGAGCTCCGCGATCGACTCCCGGATGTCGGCGAGCGCCCGGTGGTTCCCGTTCTTCGGGGGGCTGTTGTAGTACGCCTTCGGGTACCACCGCCTGGCGAGTTCCTTGATCGAGGAGACGTCGACGATGCGGTAGTGCAGGTGCCCCACCAGGGTGGCCATGTCCCTGGCGAGGAAACCTCGGTCGGTGCCGACCGAGTTGCCGCAGAGCGGGGCCTTGCCGGGGTCCCGCGCGTACTTCCGGATGTAGGAGAGGACCCGCTCCTCGGCCTCGGGCAGGGTGGTGCCCCCGGCGAGCTCGTCGAGGAGCCCGGAGGCGGTGTGCATCTCGCGCACCACCTCGGGCATCGACTCCAGCGCCTTCGAGGGCGGGCGGATCACGATGTCCACGCCCTCGCCGAGCACGTTCAGCTCCGAGTCGGTGACCAGGGCGGCCACCTCGATGAGCGCGTCGTCGGACAGCGAGAGCCCGGTCATCTCGCAGTCGATCCACACCATGCGATCGTTCATGCGCTCACCCTACGTCGACGTCATTGCCCGCGGCCGCGCTGTCCCGGAAGCCTCGGCACGAAGAGGTCGGCCTCCGACCTCCCCGCGTCGGAGCGCACGGGTCGAGCCGGGCCAGGGGCGCGAGTGGGCCGACCCTCGCGGTGGTCCCGCGGAGCCGGACTCTCCCTGGGCTCGGGCTCGCCCGACGGCGCGAGCGGCGTCCGTCCCTCCGGTACCGGGGTGCGCGGTTCGAACCCTCTCGCCTGCCCCTGCTCGCCGTTCTCGGGCCGCAGCTCGGCGCCCTCGTACTGCTGGGCGCTCTCGCCCATCTCGGCGCGACGAGCGCGGTACGCCGCCCGGTACGCGGCGGGGGAGGAGCCGAGCTGGCGCCTGAAGTGACCGCGCAGCGCGACCGGTGAGCGGAACCCGCAGCGCCCTGCGACCTCGTCGACGGAGTAGTCGGAGGTCTCCAGGAGGCGCTGCGCCTGGAGCACCCGCTGGGTGATCAGCCACTGCAACGGTGCGCTGCCGGTGAGCGAGCGGAAGCGCCGGTCGAAGGTGCGGCGGCTCATGTACGCGCGCGCGGCGAGCGCCTCCACGTCGAACTGCTCGTGGAGGTGTTCCAGTGCCCAGGCGACGACTTCGGCGAGCGGGTCGGAGCCGATCTCCTCGGGTAAGGAGCGGTCGAGGTGCCTGGGATGGCCGCCGCTCTCCGCGTTGGCGCGCCGCGGAGGGACGACGAGGCGCCTGGCGAGGGCGCCGGCGGCCTCCGTGCCGTGGTCGGTGCGCACGACGTGGAGGCAGAGGTCTATGCCGGCCGCCGTGCCCGCCGAGGTGAGGATGTCGCCGTCGTCGACGAAGAGTTCGCGCGGGTCGACGTGGACGGCGGGGTAGCGCTTGGCGAGCGTCGGCGCATACATCCAGTGCGTCGTCGCGGGGCGGCCGTCGAGCAGTCCTGCCGCCGCGAGGACGAAGGAGCCGGTGCACAGCCCGACGATCCGGGCGCCCTCCTCGTGCGCCTGGCGGAGTGCGTCGAGCGCTGCGGTCGGCGGCGGCTGCGTGATGGAGCGCCAGGCGGGGACGACGACGGTGCCCGCCCGGGAGATCGCCTCCAACCCGAAGGGCGCCGTGAGTTGGAGCCCGCCCGTCGTGCGCAGCGGCCCGTCCTCGCCCGCGCAGACCAGGAGGCGGTAGCGGGGGACGCCTGCGTCCTGGCGGTCGACGCCGAAGACGGAGAGCGGGATGGAACTCTCGAAGATGGGACCACCGCTGAAGAGCAACACCGCCACGATCTCACGCCGTCGGCGTGCGGCCAGCTTGCGGCTCGTCGCTGGGCCGTTCGTGGAGTCCTGGCTCATTGGAACTAAGCCCCCCTCAATCGTCATGTTCCTCTCGGTCCATACACATCTCTCCCCCGCTCTCCCCCGCCGCGAAGGCCAAGATCGAATCTACTGTGTCGGATGAGGTGGGCGGTGCAAGTTCGGCACCCGACGTTATGCCGACATGGCAACTTGGCGTGAAGCATTCGATCACGAAGCGTTTCACTCGTCAGCTCCGCTGGGAAGTACGCATGCCCTGCCTGCCCCGTCACCGTAGGGTGCAACCGCCGTTGCCGCTCCTTTCCGCGCAGGTGGCAGGGGTGTTGGGGAGGGGTAGCCGGAACCGGTGGGTAGGGGGTCCAAGTTGGCCGAAAAACGTGGGGGGTCAGCCGTGCGACCAGGGCACCCGCCAGGGGTGCGGGGTGGCCGGTGAACGCCGGTGCGCCTACCGGGAAGTGGGGCGTCCGGCTCCGCTCGCGGCGGGTCTCCGGTGGTGCGGAGACGGCACGTATCGAGACAATTTTCCGGCCGTACGGAGCGGTATGCCGCCGTTGTCCAACGATCCTCGGGTGGACGGGTCACGCGGGCGTGCGGAGGCCGGGGCCGGCGCCGGCGCGCTCGGGAACCGTGCTGCGGATCGGCGGCCGGAGCGCAGCTCGGGGCGCCGGGCGTGCGCTGGTGGTGCCGAGTGCGCAACCGGCGTGCGTATACCGGGAGTTGGGGGCGCACAAGGCCGTTCCGTCCCCGATTCGGGTGCCATGGACCGCCGACGGCGTTGCGCACGGCTCGTCGCTGCGGCATGCTCCGGGGTCAGCGCGACGTGCGGCGCCGTCTCTGCCGGGCCCTCGGGCGGGGCCTCCCGGCCCTTTGGGATGGGGGGAGTGCCGCCGTACCCTTGGGGTAAGGGAGTCCGAAAGAGCTCATCCCGGACGTCTCCCGGTCGTCGATCCCTTCGTCACCCAGGAGAGCGCAGCAGCCGACCGTCCCTCTCTGAGCAGAGGAATCCCCCGCCGAGAACCGAATGGCCGGATACGAGATCCCTGACCCAGCGGACCGCAGGCAGATCGCCGACTCGACGGCGCATCCCGAGGCGGCGCCCGACGATGCCAGCACCCCCTGCGACCCGGCGTTCCGGCACGGCGTCGTGGTCGGCTTCGACGGTTCGACGTCGAGCGAGCGCGCCCTGGCGTACGCCGTGGGCATGGCGCACAGAGCCGGCTCCGGCCTGATCATCGTCCACGTCGCCAACAGGCTCCCGACGACCGTCTGGGCCGGCTGCGAGCCGCCCGTCTTCGTCGACGTCCCCGACCACCGCACCGAGGTGCTCGGGCTGGAGCTCGCGTGTTCCGACTACCTCGCCGAGATCCCGTGGATTCTCGTCGAGCGCGGTGGGGACATCTGCCACGAACTGGAGGACGTCGGTCGGGAGTACGAGGCCGACGCCATCGTCGTCGGCTCCTCGCACGGGTTGGCGGGGCGGTTCTTCGGGTCGGTCGCCGGGCGTCTCGCGAAACGGGCCCAGCGGCCCGTCGTCGTCATCCCCTGACGCCGCGGCGCCGAACGACCTTGGCGCGTACGCGCGTTGCCGTAGACGGCGCTCAGTAAATCCACCCATACGTGGAGGTGGATTGTGCGCTTGTGACGGGCATACAAGGGTCAGTGGCCGCGCTGCCGAGCGGGAGGTGACGGACCCGCGAGGCAGCAACCGGCCGGCGTTTTGGGCGACGCCGGCTCAGGGGAGGCGGAATCCCGCGCAGTTGGTGGCCTGCGCGGGGTTCCGCCCTTCCACCGTGGCGACCCCGGGTCACTCCACCGTGACCGACTTGGCGAGGTTGCGCGGCTTGTCGATGTCCCGGCCCAGCTTCAACGCCGTGTGGTAGGCGAGGAGTTGGAGCGGGATGCCCATGAGGATCGGGTCGAGCTCCGGCTCGTTCTGCGGGACGAGCAGGGTGTCGTCGGCCTTCTCCTGGTTCTGGTGCGCGATGGCGAGGATGCTGCCGCTGCGGGCCTTGATCTCCTCGAGGGTGGCGCGGTTCTTCTCCAGGAGGTCGTCGTCGGGGAGGATCGCCACCGTCGGGACCGCGGGCTCGATCAGCGCCAGCGGCCCGTGCTTCAACTCCGAGGCGGGATACGCCTCGGCGTGGATGTACGAGACCTCCTTGAGCTTCAGCGACGCCTCGCGCGCCACCGGGTACCCGCGCACCCGGCCGACGAACATCATGCTGCGCGCGCTCGCGTACTCCCCGGCGAGCTTCTCGATGTCGGGCTCGGCGCCGAGGACCTCGTCGATCTGCCCCGGCAGCTTCCGCAGCCCCTCGATGATCCGCCGCCCGTCGGCGACGGAGAGGTCGCGGATGCGCCCGAGGTGGAGTGCGAGGAGGGCGAAGGCGACGGCCGTGTTGGTGAAGCACTTCGTCGAGACGACGCAGACCTCGGGCCCTGCGTGGACGTAGAGTCCGCCGTCCGCTGCCCGGGCGATCGCCGAGCCGACGACGTTGACGACGCCGAGCACCCGGGCGCCCTTCCGCTTGAGCTCCTGCACGGCGGCGAGGGTGTCGTACGTCTCGCCGGACTGGCTGACCGCGATGTACAGGGTGTCCGGGTCGACGACGGGGTTGCGGTAGCGGAACTCGCTCGCGGGCTCCGCGTCCGCGGGGATGCGTGCGAGCTCCTCGATCAACTGCGCGCCGATCATGCCCGCGTGGTACGCGGAGCCGCACCCGAGGATCTTCACGCGGCGCATCGTGCGGGCCTCGCGCGGGTCGAGGTTGAGGCCGCCGAGGTGGACGGTGGCGAAGCGGTCGTCGATCCTTCCGCGCAGCACGCGGTCGACGGCGTCGGCCTGCTCGGCGATCTCCTTGTGCATGTACGTGTCGTGGCCGCCCATGTCGTACGACTCGGCGGCCCACTCGACCGTCTCGGGCGACGTGGAGGTGCGGGAGCCCTCGGTGGTGTAGGTGCGGTAGTCGCCCGCTGTGATGGTGGCCATCTCGCCGTCGTCGAGCGTGACGATCTGGCGGGTGTGCGAGACGAGCGCGGCGACGTCGGAGGCGACGAACATCTCGTGTTCGCCGATGCCGAGGACGACGGGGGAGCCGTTGCGGGCGACGACGATGCGGTCGGGGAACTCCTCGTGGAGGACGGCGATGCCGTAGGTGCCCTCGACGGAGCGGAGCGCCTCCTGTACGCGGGCCTCGAGGGTCTCGCCCTGCGCGAGGCCGATGAGGTGGGAGACGACCTCCGTGTCGGTCTCGGAGGCGAGCTCGACGCCCTCGGCGGTGAGCTTGGCGCGCAGCTCGGCCGCGTTGTCGATGATCCCGTTGTGGACGACGGCGACCTTCTCCGCCGCGTCCACGTGCGGGTGCGCATTGAGGTCGTTGGGGGCGCCGTGGGTGGCCCAGCGGGTGTGGGCGATACCGACGGTGCCGGTGAACCGCTTCGGGATGCGCTCCTGGAGGTCGCGGACGCGGCCCTTGGTCTTGGCCGTGCGCAGTCCTGCGTTCTTGCCGGTGCCGCTGGAGTGGATGGCGAGCCCTGCGGAGTCGTAACCCCGGTACTCCAGGCGCTGGAGGCCCTCCAGCAGGAGCGGTGCGCTGTCGCGCTTCCCGATGTATCCCACGATTCCGCACATGTCCGGTGCCTCTCCCTTTGGTGCTCGGTGGTGCTGGGGCGTTGTGCCGGGTGCCCCGTTGTCTGCGGTGGTTCGGTGGCGGCCGTCCCTGTGGTTCTCGGCTCGCGCGCAGGGCCGTCGTCTCCGCCGGGCGGGTGCTGCTCAGCCGTAGACGATCCTGCGTAGCTGGCGCTCGGAGAGGTCGGGGGGCGCGACCGCGCGGTGCGGTAGTTCTGCTCGGACGCGCTCGAAGATCTCCGCGTTGGTGAGTCCGGCCGATTGCAGCTCGCGGTGGCGGCGGCGGACGAACTCGGCGGCGGTCTCGTCGAAGTAGGCCAGGACGTCGAGGACCACTCGGACCGCCTCGCCGCGCTGGAGCGGGGTGGTGCGGACGAGGTGGTCGACGAGGTCGTCATGGGTCGGGGAGCGAACTTCGAGCACCCGTCGATAGTGCTCGTCTCCGGCGAGGAGTGCAAGATTTCTGCCCGGTATCGGGCACGTCGGGGCGAGATCCTCGGCACATCCCCGTTTCTGGGGGCGTCCGCGCGTGGTGGCGGTGTCCTCACGCAGTCCTCACGAACGGAACGGGAAGCGACGTTTCGGCCGTGCCGCCCGGCCGGCGCCCGCGGCGCCCGCCGGTCAGAACCGGTCGAGCACCGCCTTCTTCGCCGCGGCGAACTCCTCCTCGGTCAGGATGCCTTGGCTGCGCAGCTCGCCGAGTTCGCGGAGGCGGCGGAGAAGGTCGTCGTGCCCGGAGTCGGAGGTCTCGGGCTGTGGCGGCTTGGTGAGGGCGGCGGGCGCCGGGGAGTCCGACGCGAGGGGGTGCGGGAGGCGGGCGACGACGGCGGCGCCGAGGAGGACGCTGCCGCCCGTCTCCCGCGCCTGGCGGATACCCCACAGCGACAGGCAGTTGGGGTCGTGCTGCGGCTTCGTCGTGGCGTGGGAACCGTGCGGGCGGAACCGGAGGCTGCCGTTCTCCCAGCCGACGGCCGGGGTCCACACGACGGATTCCAGGTCGGCGAGGGCGAACCGGCGCGGCCCTCCCGTCGTCTTGCTCTCCTCGGCCAGCCAGTTCCACTCCAACTGGACGAGCTCGCCGTCGAACGAGGCGGTGCCGTCGCTGCCGGGGGCGGTGAGCGGCACCGGCGGCCCGGGGAGCAGCCAGCGGTCCGTCGGGGTGTCGGGGACCTGCTCCAGCAGGAGGGCGTTGCGGACCTCGTCGACGAAGTACTCGGCAACGCCCTCGCGGTCCTGCTCGACGCCGAGTTGGTACGGGTCGGACGCCTCGTGGAGCCGGCCGCCCGCCACCTGGGAGAGCGGGTCTGCGCCGTCGCGCATACGGAGGCGCAGCCGACCGCCGCGCTTGCCGCTGCGCTCGTACGCGACGCCGGCGACTGCCTGGAGCGGGACGGCGACCTCCCCGAGCGTGCGGCGCAGCGGGTGGACCTGCCGGCCCGTGCCGGGGACGATACGGATCGTGTCCCCGTCGAAGGTCCACGTGCCCGAGCGCTGAAGAATCTCCGCCATACGGCGATTATCCGACGACGCCCAGCTCCCTCGCCACCAGCATCCGCTGCACCTCGCTCGTGCCTTCGCCGATCTCCAGGATCTTCGCGTCGCGCCACATGCGGGCCACGGGGTACTCGTTCATGAAGCCGTAACCGCCGTGGATCTGGGTGGCGTCGCGTGCGTTGTCGACGGCGACCTGCGAGGAGTGGAGCTTCGCCAGCGCCGCCTGCTTCTTGAACCGCTCGCCCGCGACGAGCCGGGAGGCGGCGTCGCGCCAGGCGGTGCGTGCGGTGTGGGCCCGCATCTCCATGTCGGCGAGCGTGAACTGGATCGCCTGGTTGTCGCCGATGGGGCGGCCGAAGGCGTGGCGGGTCCGCGCGTAGGAGACCGACTCGTCGACGCAGCCTTGCGCGAGGCCGGTGGCGAGCGCGGAGATGGCGATGCGGCCCTCGTCGAGGATGCGGAGGAACTGGGCGTAGCCGCGGCCCTCTTCGCCGACGAGGTTCCCCGCGGGGACGCGCACGTCGTCGAAGGAGAGGCCGTGGGTGTCCGAGGCGTTCCAGCCGACCTTGTCGTACGCCGGCTCGACGGTGAAACCGGGGGTGCCGGAAGGGACGAGCAGGGTGGAGATGAGGGGCGAGCCGTCCTCGCGGCGGCCGGTGACGGCGGTGACGGTGACGAACGCCGTGATGTCGGTGCCGGAGTTGGTGATGAAGGACTTGCCGCCGTTGATGATCCAGTCGCCGGTCTCGGGGTCGCGTACGGCGGTGGTGCGGGTGCCGCCCGCGTCGGAGCCGCACTCGGGCTCGGTGAGGCCGAAGGCGCCGAGGATCTCGCCGGAGCAGAGCCGCGGCAGCCACGCGCGCTTCTGCTCCTCGGTGCCGAACCGGTGGATCGGCATGGCACCGAGCGAGACGCCTGCCTCCAAGGTGATCGCGACGGAGGAGTCGACGCGTGCGAGCTCCTCCAGGGCGATGCAGAGCGCGAGGTAGTCGCCGCCCATGCCGCCGTACTCCTCGGGGAAGGGGAGGCCGAAGAGGCCCATCTCGCCCATCTGGCGGACGATTTCGTAGGGGAAGGTGTGCGCCTCGTAGTGTTCCGCGATCGCCGGTGCCACGACGTCGTGGGCGAACTTCTCGACGGTGGTGCGGAGTTCCTCGTGTTCGGGGCTGAGCCGGTGGTCGAGTGCCATGGTTTCAGGACTCCTTGGGCCGGGCGCGGGCGTCGTCGGGGGTCTTCCCTGCGAGCGCCTGCACGGTGCGGGAGGGGCTGGGGCGGCCGAGCGCGCCGGCCATCCAGATGCTGGTGGCGACGAGCCGGTCGAGGTCGACGCCGGTCTCGACGCCGAGGCCGCGGAGCATCCAGACGAGGTCCTCGGTGGCGAGGTTCCCCGTGGCGCTCTTGGCGTACGGGCAGCCGCCGAGGCCGCCGGCGGAGGCGTCGACCGTGGTGACGCCGTGCTGGAGGGCCGCGAGGGTGTTCGCCAGCGCCTGCCCGTACGTGTCGTGGAAGTGGACGGCGAGCCGGCCCGTCGGGATGCCGGCCTCGCCGAGGGCGCGCAGCAGCGCGGTGACCTGGCCGGGGGTGGCGACTCCGATCGTGTCCCCGAGGCTCAGCTCGCTGCACCCCATGGAGAGCAACTCCTTGCAGACGTCGACCACTCGGGAGGCGGGGACGGGCCCCTCCCACGGGTCGCCGAAGCACATCGAGAGGTAGCCGCGCACGGGGACGCCCGCCGCGGCGGCCTCCGCCACGACCGGCGCGAACATCTCCAGGGCGCCGGCCACGGTGCGGTTGAGGTTGGCCTGTGCGAAGGACTCCGTGGCGCTGGCGAAGACCGCCGCCGAGCGGACGCCGAGCGCCAACGCCCGTTGCAGACCGCGCGCGTTGGGGACGAGGACGGGCAGCGCTACGTCGTCCGGGAGGTCGGCGAGGCGCGGGTAGAGCTCTTCCGCGTCGGCGAGCTGCGGCACCCACCGCGGGTGGACGAAGCTCGTGGCCTCCACTGTGCGCAGCCCGGCTCCGGCGAGGCGGTGCACGAACTCCGCCTTCACCTCGACGGGGACGACGGCCGACTCGTTCTGGAGCCCGTCGCGCGGGCCGACCTCGTGGATGCGCACCCGCTGCGGGAGGCCGTCGGCCGGTACCCGCATCGGCAGCCCCTCGCTCATCGCGTCCCCTCCTGCTCCTCGGCGCCGCCCTCGACCGTCGCGAGCGGCTGGTCGATGGCGACCGCGGCGCCGGGTGCGACGTCGAGCCGTGCCACCGTGCCGTCGAAGGGAGCGGTCAGCACGTGCTCCATCTTCATCGCCTCCACCACCAACAGGTCCTGATCGGCGCGGACTTGCTCGCCCACGACCACCTTCACCACCGTCACGGTGCCCGGCATCGGCGCCGTGACGACCCCGTGCGCGGTCGACGCCTCGTCGAGGGCGGCCTCGACCGGGTCGTGCCGCCGCAGGTGCCAGGTCGCGCCGGCGTGCGCGAGCCAGACGCCGGCGCCGTCTCGCGCGTGGACGGCGGTGCCGACGACGCCGTCGTACTCCCACGCGAGGCGTGCACCTCCGTCGGAGGGGAGCAACCGGCAGTCAACGGGCGGCTCTTCGCCGACCCGGACCCGTGCCCCGTCCGCCGTGCCGCGCAGCCGCACCTCGACGGGCTCGCCGCCCTGGACGCGGAACGTCCGTACGGACCAGGCGGGTTCGGCGCCGAGCCGCCAACCGGACGGCACCGCGAACGGGTCGACCCAGCCGGGACCCGCGGGCTCCTCCGCTGCCTGGGCGAGCAGCGCGGCGAGCGCCCAGAGCCGCGGCGGCGGCCCCACGGGCACGAGGGCGGGCGCGACGCGTCCGACGAGCCCGGTGTCCAACTTGCCCGAGGCGACCTCCTCCACGTCCAACAGGCCCCTCAGAAAAGAGGTGTTGGTCTCGACGCCGAGGACGACGGTTGCGCCGAGCGCCGACCGCAGGCGGCGGAGCGCGGTGGCGCGGTCGGGGCCGTGAGCGATCACCTTGGCGAGCATCGGGTCGTAGTCGGTGCCGACCTCGGTGCCGGTGGCGAGGCCCGAGTCGGTGCGTACGGAGGCGCCCTGGGGCTCCTCCAGGTGCAGGACGCGCCCGGTGGAGGGGAGGAACTCCACCTCCTCCGGGCCGATCCGGGTGCTCTCGGCGCAGACGCGGGCCTCCACCGCGTGCCCCGTCAGGCTGATCTCGCCCTGGGAGAAAGGCAGTTGCTCGCCGGCGGCGACGCGGAGCTGCCACTCGACGAGGTCGAGCCCCGTGACGAGCTCGGTGACCGGGTGCTCCACCTGGAGCCGGGTGTTCATCTCCATGAAGGCGTACGCTGCGGGGTCGCCGCCGGGGACGATGAACTCGACGGTGCCGGCGCCCCGGTACCCGCAGGAGCGTGCCGCCTCGACGGCGGCCTCGCCCATCGCGGAGCGCAGCGCGTCGTCGAGGAGCGGGCTCGGCGCCTCCTCGACGATCTTCTGGTGCCGGCGTTGGAGGGAGCACTCGCGCTCGCCGAGGTGGACGACGTTGCCGTGCCCGTCGGCGAGCACCTGGATCTCGATGTGCCGCGGACGCTCGATCCAGCGCTCCAGCAGGAGCGCGTCGTCGCCGAAGGCGCCGAGCGCGGTGCGCCTCGCCGCTGCGACGGCGTCGGGCAGCTCCCGCTCGTCGGTGACGAGCCGCATCCCCTTGCCGCCGCCTCCCGCCGACGGCTTCAGCAGGACCGGCATGCCGATCTTCCGTGCGGCGTCGAGGAGTTCGGCGTCGCTCAGCCCGCTCCCCGACGAGCCGTCGACCACGGGCACGCCGGCCGCGCGCACCGTCTCCTTCGCCCGGATCTTGTCGCCCATGAGCTCGACGGCCTCCGCGGGCGGCCCGACGAAGGCGAGCCCGGCCTCGGTGACCGCGCGGGCGAACGCCGCGTTCTCGGCGAGGAACCCGTACCCCGGGTGGACGGCCTGCGCTCCGGTGCGGCGGGCGGCGTCGAGGAGGCGCTCGACGGAGAGGTAGCTCTCGGAGGCCGCCGCGGGGCCGAGGAGCACGGCGGAGTCGGCCTCGCGCACGTGGCGCGCGTCGGCGTCGGCCTCGCTGTAGACGGCCACCGCGTGGACGCCGAGTGCGCGGAGGGTGCGGATCACGCGGACCGCGATCTCGCCCCGGTTGGCGACCAGTACCGTGTCGAACATCCGCTGCCTCCCCGCCCGTCGGCGCTTCGCCGGTTCGCTGTCGAGTGTCGTCATCGCCGCCTCACATCCGGAAGACGCCGAACCGCGCCGCGTCCGGGGCCCGTTCGGGGAGCGGGGCCTGTGCGCACGCGGTGAGCGCGAGGCCGAGGACGGAGCGCGTCTGCGTCGGCTCGATGACGCCGTCGTCCCAGAGCCGGGCCGTCGCGTAGTAGGCGTTGCCCTGTTCCTCGTACTGCCGGCGCACCGGCGCCCGGAACTCTTCCTCCTCCTCGGCGCTCCACTCCTCGCCGCGCGCCTCCAACTGGTCGCGCTTGACGGTGGCGAGGACGGAGGCCGCCTGCTCGCCTCCCATCACGGAGATCTTCGCGTTCGGCCATGTCCACAGGAAGCGGGGCGAGTAAGCACGGCCGCACATCGAGTAGTTGCCCGCACCGTAGGAGCCGCCGATCACCACCGTCAGTTTCGGTACGCGGGCGCAGGCGACGGCCGTCACCATCTTGGCGCCGTTCTTCGCGATGCCGCCGGCCTCGTAGTCCTTGCCGACCATGAAGCCGGAGATGTTCTGGAGGAAGACGAGCGGGATGCCGCGCTGGTCGCAGAGTTCGACGAAGTGCGCGCCCTTGAGCGCCGACTCGGAGAAGAGCACGCCGTTGTTGGCGACGATGCCGACCGGGTGCCCCATGATGCGGGCGAAGCCGGTGACGAGCGTGGTGCCGTACTCGGCCTTGAACTCCTGGAAGCGGGAGCCGTCGACGGTCCTGGCGACGACCTCGCGCACGTCGTAGCTGGTGCGCGAGTCGACGGGGACGGCGGTGTGCAGCCCTGCCGGTTCCGCCGCGGGCTCCTCGGCGGGGAGCACCTGCCAGGGCAGCGCCTCGGGTGCCGGCGGTGCGGGGAGCGTCGCGACGATCCGGCGGAGTATGCGGAGCGCGTGCGCGTCGTCCTCCGCGAGGTGGTCGGTGACGCCGGAGACGCGCGTGTGCACGGCGCCGCCGCCCAACTCCTCGGCGCTGACGACCTCTCCGGTCGCCGCCTTCACCAGCGGCGGCCCGCCGAGGAAGATCGTCCCCTGCTCGCGGACGATGACGGCCTCGTCGCTCATCGCCGGCACGTAGGCACCGCCTGCCGTGCAGGAGCCGAGCACGGCGGCGAGTTGGGGGACGCCGGCGGCGGAGAGCCGTGCCTGGTTGTAGAAGATGCGCCCGAAGTGCTCGCGGTCCGGGAAGACTTCGTCCTGCATCGGCAGGAAGGCGCCGCCCGAGTCGACGAGGTAGAGGCAGGGCAGGCGGTTCTCCAGCGCGACCTCCTGGGCGCGCAGGTGCTTCTTGACCGTCATCGGGTAGTACGTGCCGCCCTTGACGGTGGCGTCGTTGGCGACGATCACGACCAGCCGCCCGCTCACCCGGCCGATGCCGGTGATGATCCCGGCGGAGGGCGCAACCCCCTCGTACATGCCGTCGGCCGCCAGCGGGGAGAGTTCGAGGAACGGCGAGCCGGTGTCGAGGAGGCGGTCGACGCGGTCGCGGGGGAGGAGCTTGCCGCGCTCGGTGTGCCGGCTGCGGGCGCGCTCGCCGCCGCCGAGGCGGGCCGCCGCGAGCTTCTCGCGGAGTCCGGCGGCGAGTTCGCGGTGTGCGGCGGCGCGGGCGCGTGCCGCCTCCGGCGGGGGCTCGGCCGCGACGGAGAGCACCGGCGCTTCGGGGACGCCCGGCCGGGTCGTGGTCCCTGCGGTCTCCTGCATCGGCCCAGCTCCCTCGCTCGACGGTGCCACTCGCGGCGCGGCGTGTTAGCCGCCGTTAACCGGACGGCGACAGGTTAACGCCCACTAACACCGCTGTCTACAATGGCGGGCATGCGTACCACCAAGGCCGCCCCGGCCCGACGGGAGCAGATTCTGCGGGAGGCGGCGCGGCTCTTCGCCGAGCGCGGTTTCCACGGCGTCGGGGTCGACGAGATAGGAGCGGCCGTCGGCATCAGCGGGCCCGGCATCTACCGGCACTTCGCCGGCAAGGACGCGATGCTCGCCGAACTCCTCGTCGGGATCAGCGAGCGGCTCAACGAGGGCGGACGCAGCCGGATCGAGGAGGCGCAGGCCGAGGGCGGCGCCGAGGACGCGGCGCTCGACTCGCTCATCCACGGGCACATCGAGTTCGCGCTCGACGACCGCGCCCTCATCACCCTCCACGACCGCGAGTTGGACCGCCTGCGCCCCGCCGACCGCAAGCGGGTGCGCAGGCTCCAGCGGCAGTACGTGGAGCTCTGGGTCGAGGTGGTGCGCGGGCGGTACCCGGGGCTCGGCGGGCCCGACGCGCGCGTCGCCGTCCACGCCGTCTTCGGGCTGCTCAACTCCACGCCGCACCTGAGCGGTTCGTCCGCGCTGCCGGACCGCGGGACGACGGCGGCGCTCCTCCACCGCCTGGCGCGGGGTGCGCTCGCGGCGGCCGCGGCCTGAACTGCGCGCCGTCCGCGCGCCGTCCGAGCCCTCCCGGTCCGCGGGGTGCGGGTGGTAGCTTGCGGGTAGCCCTGAGCAAGCGCTTAGAAAACGAGCCCGCAGCAGCCGGCAGCCCCGGGCTGCGCATCCGAGGAGGCGTGCCGTGCGTCGCACTGTGTTCAACGAGGACCACGAGGCGTTCCGCGAGACGATCCGCGACTTCATCGCCGCCGAGGTGGTGCCGCACTACCAGGAGTGGTCCGAACAGGGCTACGTACCGCGCGAGTTGTACCGCAAGCTCGGCGCGCTCGGCGTCTTCGGCATCGAGGTCCCCGAGGAGTACGGCGGCGCCGGCGAGACCAGCTTCAAGTTCAACGCCGTCCTCAGCGAGGAGACCGCGCGGGCCGGCGTCAGCTTCGGCGGCTCCAGCGTGCACACCGCGCTCTGCCTCCCCTACCTGCTCAAGTACGGCAACGAGGAGCAGAAGAAGCGCTGGCTGCCCAGGTTCGTCAGCGGCGAGACGATGACGGCGATCGCCATGACGGAGCCCGGCACCGGCTCCGACCTCGCCGGCATGAAGACCACGGCGAAGCTCTCCGAGGACGGCACGCACTACGTGCTCAACGGCGCCAAGACGTTCATCACCGGCGGCGCGCAGGCCGACCGCGTCCTCGTCTGCTGCCGTACCGCGCCGCCCACACCCGAGGACCGCCGCGGCGGCATCTCGATCCTCGTCGTCGACGCGCACAGCGAGGGCTTCGCCGTCGGACGCAAGCTCGACAAGCTCGGCCTGCGCGCCTCCGACACCGCCGAACTCTCCTTCACCGACGTCGAGGTGCCGGTGGAGGACCTCCTCGGCGAGGAGGGCAAGGCGTTCTCGTACCTCACCCACAACCTTCCGCAGGAGCGCCTCGGCATCGCGATCGGCGCCTACGCGCAGTCGGCGGCCGCCGTGCGGTTCGCGAAGGAGTACACGAAGGAGCGGACCGTCTTCGGCAAGGAGGTCGCCTCCTTCCAGAACACCAAGTTCGTCCTCGCCGACTGCCAGTCCGACGTCGACGCGATGCAGGCCGTCGTCGACCGTGCGCTGGAGGCGCTCGACGCCGGGGAGCTCACGCCCGCCGACGCCGCCTCGGCGAAGCTCTTCACCACCGAGCGCGCGGCCCACGTCATCGACAAGTGCCTCCAACTGCACGGCGGTTACGGCTACATGCTGGAGTACCCGATCTCCTCCCTCTACGCCGACACCCGCGTCTCGCGGATCTACGGCGGCACCAGCGAGGTGATGCGGTCCATCATCGCCAAGTCGATGGGCCTGTGAGCCGGACGCGGCACGTTCACACGACCGTAAAACCCACTGTGACGTGCGTCGTCGCCTGGAAGTGCGGTCGCCGGGCAGGATCGACCGCATGAGCCAAGAACTGTCCTCCCTGCTCGACCTGCTCGATCTGGAGCGGGTCGAGCAGGACATCTTCCGCGGGCAGAGCCGCTTCGCCGTGGTACCCCGCGTCTTCGGCGGCCAAGTCGCCGCGCAGGCCCTCGTCTCGGCCTGCCGGACGGTCCCCGCCGAGCGGCTGCCGCACTCGCTCCACTCGTACTTCCTGCGCGCCGGCGATCCCGGGGCGCCGATCGTCTACACGGTGGACCGCATCCGCGACGGCCGCTCCTTCACCACCCGGCGGGTCGTCGCCGTGCAGCACGGGCAGCCGATCTTCCACCTCTCGGCGTCCTTCCAGATCCACGAGGAGGGCCTCGAGCACCAGGAGCCGATGCCCGAGGCACCGGACCCGGAGACGCTGCCGACCGCCGAGGAGCTGATGCCCCGGTACGCCTCCCTCTTCCCCGACACGGAGACGCCGCGCCGGCTCCTGGAGGCCCGCGCCGCCGTCGACCTGCGCTACGTCGACGAGCCGCCGTTCGCCAGCGTCGGCGTCCGCAGGGAGCCCCGCTCCCAGGTGTGGTTCCGCACCAACGGCAAGCTCCAGGGCGAGTTCGACGACCCGATGCTCCACATCTGCCTCGCCACCTACGTCTCCGACATGACGCTCCTCGACTCCGTCCTCCTCGCGCACGGGCGCGGCGGATGGGCGGTCGGCGACGTCGTCGGCGCCAGCCTCGACCACGCGATGTGGTTCCACCGGCCGTTCCGCGCCGACGAGTGGCTCCTCTACGACCAGGAGTCCCCGACGGCGCAGGGCGGCAGGGGCCTCGCCAAGGGGCGCATCTTCACGCGGGGCGGCGCCCTCGCCGTCTCGGTGATCCAGGAGGGCGCCGTGCGCATACCCCGCGACGAGCAGCGCTGAGCCGGCTCAGCTCCGCAGCGCGCCGAAGAGCGCGAGCCACTGCTGCGGCGTGACGTGTCCCACGGGGACGCCCGCGTCGATACGGGCCGCGCGGAACGCCGCCCGTACGCGGTGCGGGGAACGTCCGCGGGCCAGCGTGGCGTGGAGCGAGCCGCCCACGCCTGTGAACCCTTCGGCCACCAGGCGTCGGTACGCAGCGAGTCGGGCCGCGGGCAGCAGCGGGCGCGGGCGGCGGACGAGGCGGAGCACGCCCGCGTCGACGCGGGGCACGGGGTGGAAGTGGTGCCGGGCGACGGTGGCCGGCATCGTCCACGTGTACTGGGGCCAGCTCTCCACCGTCACGCGCGGCCAACTCCCGTAGCCGCCGGTGCGCTTGCGGGCGAACTCCCGCTGCGTCAGGAGCGTCGCCGAGGTGAGGTGCGGCGCCGCAAGGCACCAGGCGACGATGGCGGAGGTCCGCGCGAACGGGAGGTTGCCGACGACCGCGAACGCCTGCCGGGGAGGCGGCGCGTCGAGGAAGTCCCCTTGTACGAGGCGGACGTTGGACGCCGCGACGCGGTGCGGCAGGCGGGCGGCGAACTGCTCGTCGAGCTCGTAGGCGACGACCCGGCCGCAGCGGGCGGCGAGTTCTCGCGTGAGCGCGCCCGCGCCGGGTCCTGGTTCGAGGACGAGGTCCTCGGGGCCGACCCCGGCGAGGCGGACGAGGCGGCGGGCGGTGCCGGGGGAGTGCAGGAGGTTCTGTGAGAGTGCGAGTCGGCGACGTGCCATGGGGAGTCCTCTGATCGAGGACGGGACAGCCGGCCGCCCGCCCTTGAGCGTCGCACTCGTGGGCGTGGAGGGGCGGTGGGCGGGGCGCGGCTGAGCCCGTCCGAGTCGTGGGCGAGTCGGAGGGCTCTGGCCGGGCGGCACGTGACCGTGCGGATGCGGTGCCGGAAGAGGGCAGCCGTGCGTGCCGCGCCCCGCGTGACCGGAGCGGTCAGGGGGCGCGAACGGCGCCGAGGGCCGGTGTTCCTGGGGCGCCTCGGCGAGGGTCCGTGGTCAGGCGGCCGGGCGCAGAGCCTGGCGGTGCCACGGACGGATGTAGATCGCTGCGCACATGCCGGCGAACCTACGGACGCGACGGGCGCGGAGCAACGGGTTTTTCACCGCGTCACACCAGCCCCGCCGCCTCGAGCAGGTAGGCGGTGAGCGGTTCGTACTGCCGCGGATCGGCGACGTGGTCGTCGAGCGGCACGGTGACCGCGAGCGTGCCCTCCGCCTCGCCGAGGAAGAGCGCCGGGTCGTTGCAGTCGGCGAACCCGACCGTGGGCACGCCGCGTTGGGCGGCGCAGCCGGCCCAGCCGTGGTCCGCGACGACGAGTCCGGGTGCCGGCTCGCCCGCCTCCGCCAGCGCGTCGAGCACCGCGGCCATCGGTGCGGGCGAGTGCGTATGCCAGAGCGAGGCGCCCCGCTCCAGTACCGCGACGCCGCCGAACTGCACGACCACGGCCTCGTCCGCCACGGTGCCGAACGGCACCCGCACCACCTCGCACCCGGCGGCGTGGACCGCACGGGCGAGGGAGCCGTGCAGGTCGAGGAGCGAGCCCGGGTGCCCGGTGGCGAAGAGCACCCGGAGGCCGCCGTCGGCGGCCCGGCGCAGCTCGGCCGCCGCGCGGCCGAGGGCCGCAGCGGTGAGCAGGGGGTCGATGGTGTCCTGGCCTGTGCGGTGGTCCGGGTCGTCGTCGACGCCGCAGCGCTCCGCCAGTACCGCGAGGACGTCCTGCTCGTCGCTCCACCGGTCGCCCAGCTCCAGGCCGAGCCAGTAGTGGCGGTCGCCGTTGGCGAGGCTGCGGTAGTGCGCGAGGTTGTTCTCGCGCGCGGTGGCGACGTCGCCCGCGATGCGTGTGCCGACGAGGTGGCGCAGGAGCGCGTCGCGCTCCGGCGGGCGGGTGCCGTCGCCGGGGAAACCAGTGGCGCATGTCCCGGGCGGAGGCGGAGGCTGCTGGCGCATGCGGTCATTGTCGCCCCTACGGAGGTGCAGGGGAGCGGCGGAGAAACTCCGCACGAGCCGCCTTCGCCCGGGTCCCGGTCGTCGGTCCTCGTCCGCCGGCCCCGGTGGGCAGGGCCATCGGCGGAAGTTCTGTTGCACCCTGTTGCGGCGGGATGAAATTCGCACGTCGGGACGTTGGCCCTCCCGGCAGACCAGGACAGTGGACGAGGCAGCGCCGGCGAAGGGAAGCGGAGTGGCGGAGACGGACGCGGTGACGGGGGCGGGCAGCCGGCAGGGGTGGGCGCGCAGGCTCGCCGGGTACTGCTGGCGGTACCCGCGCGAGGTGCTGCTGGCGCTCGGCGCCTCGCTCGGCGGAATGGCCGTGATGGCGCTGATCCCGCTGCTCACCAAGAGCATCATCGACGACGTGATCGTCGGCGGGGACGGCGGGCTGTGGCTGTGGATCGGCCTCCTCCTCGCGGCCGCCGTCGTCGTCTACGGGCTCACCTTCGTGCGCCGCTACTACGGCGGGCGCCTCGCGCTCGACGTCCAGCACGACCTGCGCACCGACATGTACCGCTCGATCATCCGGCTCGACGGCCGCAGCCAGGACGAGCTCTCCACGGGGCAGGTCGTCGGACGCGGGACCAGCGACCTCCAGCTCGTGCAGAGCCTCCTGTTCATGCTGCCGATGATGATCGGGAACGTCCTGCTCTTCCTCGTCGCGCTCGGCGTGATGCTGACGCTCTCGCCGCTGCTCACCCTCGTCTCCGTCGCCGTCTTCCCGCTGCTGTGGTGGATCGCCGACCTCAGCCGCACCCGCCTCTTCCCCGCCACCTGGTACGCGCAGCAGCAGGCGGGCGCCGTCGCCTCCGTCGTCGACGGGGCGGTCACCGGCGTGCGCGTCGTCAAGGGGTTCGGGCAGGAGGAGCAGGAGCGCGGGAAGCTGCGCAGGATCAGCCGGGTGCTCTTCGCCGGGCGGCTGCGCACCGTCAAGCTCAACTCCCGCTACACGCCCGCGCTCCAGTCCATCCCCTCGCTCGGACAGGTCGCGATGCTGGCGCTCGGCGGCTGGCTCGCCACCCGGGGGCAGATCACGCTCGGCACCTTCGTCGCCTTCTCCACCTACCTCGCACAACTCGTGGGGCCGGTGCGGATGCTCGCCATGATGCTCACGGTGGGGCAGCAGGCCCGCGCGGGCGTCGAGCGCATCACCCAGCTCATCGACACCGAGCCCCGGATAGCGGAGCGGCCCGACGCGCACGAGCTTCCCGCCGACGCCGAAGCCTCCGTCGAGTTCGACGACGTCACCTTCGGGTACGGGGACGCCGAGGACGCGGGCGTCCCCGTCCTCGACGGCTTCGGCCTCCGCATCGAGCCGGGTGAGACCGTCGCCGTCGTCGGTCCCAGCGGCAGCGGCAAGTCCACCGTCTCGCTGCTCCTCCCGCGGTACTACGACCCCACGGGCGGCGCCGTCCGCGTCGGCGGCCACGACGTGCGGGACCTCACCCTCGACTCGCTCCGCTCCGCGATCGGCCTCGTCCCCGAGGACAGCTTCCTCTTCTCCGGCACCGTCCGCGAGAACATCGCCTACGGCTTCCCCGAGGCGACCGAGGAGCAGGTCCTCGCCGCCGCCCGCGTCGCCCAGGCCGACCGCTTCGTCCGCGAACTCCCCGACGCCTACGGGACACGCGTCGGCGAGCAGGGCATGACGCTCTCGGGCGGCCAGCGCCAGCGCATCTCCCTCGCCCGGGCCATCCTCACCGACCCGCGGCTCCTGCTCCTCGACGACGCCACCTCGGCCGTCGACGCGCGCGTCGAGCACGAGATCCACGAGGCGCTGCGCAGCGTCATGGCCGGACGCACCACGCTGCTCATCGCCAACCGCCTCTCCACACTCGCGCTCGCCGACCGCATCGCCGTCCTCGACCGCGGCCGCCTCGTCGACCTCGGCACCCACGACGAACTCACCGCACGCTGCTCCCTCTACCGCCGCCTCCTCACCGACCCCGACGAACTCGGCGACGTCGACCGCGACCCGGCGGGCCTCACCGGGCGCACGGGCGAGACGGCGGACGGCGGCATCACGCCCGAACTCTGGGGCCGCACAGGCGAGTCGGAGACCGGCGCCGACCCCGAGGACGCCGCCGCGGCCCCCTCGGCCGCGACCGCGGGCCGTCCCGGCGGCTTCGGCGCGGAGCTCGCCTCGCTCCCGGGCAGCCCCGAACTCCTCGCGAAGGTCGCGGCGTTGCCGCCGGCCGACGACGTACCCGACATCGACGAGGACCGCGCCGAGCAGCGCGAGCGCACCTACGGGCTGCGCCGCCTCCTGCACGGCTTCGGCGCGGCGCTCGGCGTCGCACTGCTCTTCGCCGCCCTCGACGCGGGGTTCGGGCTGCTCCTGCCCGTGCTCATCCGGCACGGCATCGACGAGGGCGTCCAGCAGGGCGCGCTCGGCGCGGTGTGGACGGCGGCGGCGGTCGCGCTCTTCGTCGTCGTCGCGCAGTGGGCCGCGCAGTTCGGATCGATGCGGCTCACCGGGCGCACCGGCGAACGCGTCCTCTACGCGCTGCGGTTGAAGATCTTCGCGCAGCTCCAGCGGCTCGGGCTCGACTACTACGAGCGGCACCTCGGCGGCGTCGTCATGACGCGGATGACGACCGACGTCGACGCGCTCTCGACGTTCCTCCAGACCGGGCTCGTCACCGCCGTCGTCTCCGTCTTCACCTTCCTCGGCATCCTCGGGGCGCTCTTCGTCCTCGACCTCCAACTCGCGCTCGTCGTCTCCGCGACGCTGCCGCTGCTCGCCGTCGGCACCGTCATCTTCCGCCGGCACAGCGTCCGCGCCTACGAGTTGGCGCGCGAGCGGGTCAGCGCCGTCAACGCGGACCTCCAGGAGTCCGTCGCCGGGCTGCGGATGGTGCAGGCGTTCCGCGGCGAGGAGCGCGGGGCCGAGCGGTTCGCGGCGCGCAGCGACGGGTACCGCAGGGCCCGCATCAGGGGGCAGTGGCTGATCTCGGTCTACTTCCCCTTCGTGCAGTTGCTCGCCTCGCTCGCCACCGCGGGCGTGCTGATCGTCGGCTCGGGCCGGATCGAGAACGGGACGCTCACCGCGGGGGCCCTCGTCGCCTATCTCCTCTACATCGAGCTGTTCTTCGCGCCCGTGCAGCAGCTCTCGCAGGTCTTCGACGGCTACCAGCAGGCCGCCGTCTCCCTCCGGCGCATCCAGGACCTCCTCCGCGAGGAGACCAGCGTCCCCGCGCCCGAGAGCCCGCGGCCCGTGACGAGTCTGCGCGGCGAAGTCGCCTTCGACGACGTGCACTTCACCTACACCACAGAGGACGGCCAGGCCGAGGAGGCCGCGCTCTCCGGCGTCGGCCTGACGATCCCCGCCGGGCAGACGGTCGCGTTCGTCGGCGAGACGGGTGCGGGCAAGTCGACGCTGGTGAAGCTCGTCGCCCGCTACTACGACCCGACGAGCGGCGCCGTCCGCGTGGACGGCACCGACCTGCGCGAGTACGACCCCGGCGGGTACCGGCACCGGCTCGGCGTCGTGCCGCAGGAGCCGTTCCTCTTCGCCGGCACCGTGCGCGACGCCATCGCGTACGGCCGCATGGACGCCACCGACGCCGAAGTCGAGGCGGCGGCGCGGGCGGTGGGCGCCTGGGACATGGTCGCCGCGCTCCCCGGCGGCTTCCTCCACCCCGTCGACGAGCGCGGACGCAACCTCTCGGCCGGTCAGCGGCAGCTCCTGGCGCTGGCCCGCGCCGAACTGGTCGACCCCGACGTGCTCCTGCTCGACGAGGCGACCGCCTCGCTCGACCTCGCCACCGAGTCCCTCGTCAACGAGGCGACCGACCGGCTCGCGCACGTCCGCACCACGCTCGTCGTCGCCCACCGGCTGACGACGGCGGCGAGGGCCGACCGCGTCGTCGTCCTCGACCACGGCAGGATCGTCGAGGACGGCACCCACACCGAACTCCTCGCCCGCGACGGGCACTACGCCCGCTTGTGGCGGACGTTCAGCGGCGAGGCGGCGCCTGAGCGCATCGTCGTGCGGCGGGACACGGACGCGGGTCCTGGGGGAGACACGGTCGCCGTGGACGTCTGAGCGGCCTCGCGCGGGGTCGGCTCACGGCCTGCGGCCGACGCCGACGTAGAACCCCACCTCCGCGTCCGGGAGGCGGGGTTCCTCGTCCGGGCGCCAGCGGTGGCCGACGACCACGCCGGGGTCGAGGAGGTCGAGTCCGTCGAAGAACCGGGCGACCTCGGTGCGCGAGCGGAGCTTTCCGTCGATCCCCTTGCGCTGGTACATCTCGCCGAGTTCCCTCAGGTCCTCCCGTGCGAACCCCTCGGTGGCGTGGGAGAGGACGAGGTAGGAGCCGGGTGCCAGCCCGTCGAGGAGGCCGCGGACGAGGCCGTACGGGTCCGAGGCGTCGGGGACGAAGTGCAGCAGCGCGACCAGGGAGAGGGCCACCGGTTCTTCGAGGTTCAAGGTCGCCCGCACTTGGGGCAGTTGGAGGATGTCGTCCTTCAGCACGTCGGCTTCTGCGTACGCCGTCCGCCCCTGCGGGGTTCCGCGCATGAGGGCGTCGACGTACTCGACGACGAGCGGGTCGTTGTCGACGTAGACGACGCGGGACTCGGGCGCGATCTCCTGGGCGACCTGGTGGAGGTTGGGCGCGGTGGGGATGCCGGTGC
>NZ_KB905821.1:0-232763 GCF_000381025.1 Streptomyces sulphureus DSM 40104 | reverse complement strand
GGGAAGCGGGCGACGACCTGTTCGGCTGTCTGCCGGTCGGCCTCGAACCAGTCCTTGCCGCCGAGGTAGTAGTCGTACATCCGGGCCGGGTGCGGGCGTGAGGTGTCGATCGTCTCGCGTGCCGGGTTCTCCATGGGCGAACTCCTGTGTCCGGTACGGGAGTCAGGGCTTGCGGGCGACGCCGGCGTAGAAGCCGACCTCTGCGTCCGGGAGTCGGGGCTCCTCGTCGGGGCGCCAGCGGTGGCCGACGGCGAGGCCCGGGTCGAGGAGGTCGAGTCCCTCGAAGAAGCCCGCCACCTCGTCGCCCGAGCGGAGGCGGCCGCTGATGCCCCGACCCTCGTACATCTCGCGCACCTGTCTGGCGTTGTCACCGAAGTCCGCTGTGGCGTGGGAGAGGACGAGGAAGCTGCCGGGGGCGAGCCGGTCGAGGAGGCGGCGGACCAACTCGTACGGCTCTTCCTCGTCGGGCATGAAGTGCATCAGCGCCACGAGGCTCAGTGCGACGGGGCGTTCCAGGTCGAGGGTGTCGGTGATGCTGGGGTCGGCGAGGAGGTCGTGGGTGCGGACGTCGGCCTCGAGGTAGGTGGTGCGGCCCTGCGGGGTGCCGCGGAGGAGCGCGTCGGCGTACTCGATGACGAGCGGGTCGTTGTCGACGTAGACGACGCGGGCTTCCGGCGCCTCGGCCTGGGCGACCTGGTGGAGGTTGGGCTTGGTGGGGATGCCGGTGCCGAGGTCGAGGAACTGGCGGACACCCTCCTCGCGGGCGAGCGCGCGCGTCGCCCGGTGCATGAACTGCCGGTTGGCCCTCGCCCACGTGCGTACCGCAGGGAAACCGCTGACCACCTCCTCGGCCATCCTGCGGTCGGCCTCGAACCAGTCCTTGCCGCCGAGGTAGTAGTCGTACATCCGGGCCGGGTGCGGACGCGAGGTGTCGATCGTCTCGTGCGGGTGGTCGGACATCGGGCCTCCGGGCGTCGTCGGGTCGGCGGGTGGTGCGGCTGGTAAGCGTGGCGAAGTGGTGAAGATCCGAGTATGGCCGGACGGCGGCGAGTTGGGGCGGGGTTTGCCTGAGACGGTTCCGCGGACTGCTGTGGTTCGGCCAACTACCTTTGCACGCAGGCGAGTTCGCCACGTCTTGTCCATGCGCGCGTCGCCGCGTGTGACGGGTTCGGTGCAGTCCGTGGGCGATGACCGTGCCCGGGACGCAGGCGGTGGGGGAAGAGTGGAAAACCGGTGTGGGTGGCCGGCCTTCCGCCCTACGCCGTAGGGCGCCCGCGGCAGAGCGCGCCCAGATAGGTGTCGCAGGTCTGCAGGACACCGCCGGACGGGGGCTCGTCCTCGGCGTACCAATGCATCGCCGACGTCTCGGAGTTGGGCACGAAGGGCCGAGGAGCGTCGGTCTCCGCGGTGTAGAGGGCGCCGTAGCGGACGTTGCCGGACGCCCCGAGCACGGTCCGCGCATACCCGACGAACCGCGTCCCCCCGGCGTCCACCGACTGCCCCGACTCCTCCCACAGTTCACGCACGGCCGCGTCCCTGGCGCGCTCCCCGCGCTCGATCCCGCCGCCGGGCAGCTCCCAGCACCCGCGGCTGCCCACGTGGACGAGGAGGAACCGGCCGCGGTGGAAGAGCGCCGTGACGACGTAGGCGAGCGGCGCGTCGTCGAACCGCCGGTCCTCCACGTCGTCGTAGGCGAAGGAGAGAAGCTGGATTCCGAGGGGGCCGGCGGCCAAGGGCTCGGCGGGGGAGGCGTCGGTCATGGGGGGAGTATGCCCTTCCCCGGCTTCCTCCACGTGGCGGGGCGACTCGTCGCCCATGGCACTCCGCGGGCGGCAACGCCCGTGCTGCGCCGTGCACTTGCCGGCGGGTGAGGTGGACACGGGGTTGGTCCGCGAAGCCGGGGGCACGCTCAACTCCATGACCAGCGACGGCGAGGGCTCCCGCACGGCCGGCCGTTGTGATGGTGGAGGAGCACGGGAAGCAGGCCGAGGCTGCTTCGACAGCCCCGACGCTCGGACACAACGCCGGCAGGAAAAGAGGCGGGACCTCCCCGTGGCGAACTCGTCCGTCACCGGGAGATTTTTGTGGAACCGTTTCAGGCCATGAATCGGAGAAGTTCTATGTTGTGGGACGCTATGCGGCGTATCGCTGTTTTCAACTCCGTGATGATCGTGATCGGAATCGCCGCGTTGGTCGCGGGGGTCCTAGGCAGAGACCTTTCTCAGATCATTCTGGGCGGTGCGCTGATCGCTTGCGCACTCGCTCTGTTCGGTCTCATGATGCGAAGACACATGCAGGGCGGAATAGCTTTCGCAGAGTTCGAGGCGACGAAGCCACAGGCCCGCCAGTGGAGTGTCTTCAGTAAATGCGCTGTGGCCGTGCTCGGTGTTGTCTGCTGTGTAGCGCTCGTCGCGGCACTGGTTGACGCTCTGGTGCACCCCGGTGTCCCGTGGTGGAGCGCCTTCCGGCGAGGGAGCTTCATCGCGCTCCAAGCCTCATTCGTCGTTTTCGGCGTTTCCCGGCTCTTCGACTGGTGGGTCGGCAGGAGGAAAGCGAGTGAGTGAGCGGCCGGTCCTTGAAGGGTGGGTCGAGGCAGCACGCGGGAGCGCCGTGAGCAAGTGAGCGCCACAGAATGCGAGCAGGTGCGGACGAGCTCGCCTGCCGTCGCTGAGCCGGTGACGGACGTCCGCGTACGCCACGGACGCTCCGGAACCGTCGGCGGAAGGCTGACGGCTGGGCAGCTACGCGAGTGAGACTGCCTCACGACGCGGCCCCGAGGACGGTTCAGCGCGCAGCCGATGCCGCCGTAGGTCGGGCTCCCGCCGGTCGTGCCGCGGAGCACAGCCTTCCGCCGGTGCTGGTCCGAACAGCTCAACTGGGGCTGGCGGTGCCGGAGTCGCGCCGATAGGTTCGCGCTGACCCAATCGACCCCAGGGGAGGGCGAATGCGGAAGACGCTCAGATGGGTGCTGTCGCTCGTGGTGCTCATAGGCGCCGTCGGGCTCGGCGGTGCTCCGGCGGGCGCGGCCACGGAGGCGCGTACCGACATCAAGGACCGCATACTTGCGGTGCCGGGGATGAGTCTCATCGAGGAGAAGCCGGTCGACGGGTACCGGTTCTTCGTCCTCGGGTTCGAGCAGCCGGTCGATCACCGGCATCCGCGCAAGGGCACCTTCACTCAGCGGATCTCCATCCTGCACAAGGGCGAGAACCGCCCGATGGTCTTCTTCACCTCGGGGTACGGCCTCAGCGAGGACCCGAGCAGGAGCGAGCCGACACAGATGCTCGACGGCAACCAGGTCTCGATGGAGTACCGGTTCTTCGAGCCTTCGCGTCCCGAGCTGGCCGACTGGTCGAAGCTCGACATCTGGCAGGCCGCCAGCGACCAGCACCGCATCTTCAAGGCGCTCAACCGGATCTACGGCGCCAACTGGATCTCCACGGGCGGTTCGAAGGGCGGCATGACGGCCACCTACTACCGCCGCTTCTACCCGCAGGACATGGACGGCACGGTCGCCTACGTCGCACCCAACGACGTGGAGAACGACGAGGACTCCGCGTACTACGACTTCTTCGCGAACGTGGGCACCCAGGAGTGCCGCGACCGGCTCAACGACGTCCAGCACGAGCTCTTCGACCGCCGCGACGAGATGGTCTCCCGCCTGGAGAAGTGGGCGAAGGACGAGGGCTACACCTTCGAGCTGGCGGGCGACGCCGACCGCGCCTTCGAGATCGTGGCGCAGGACCTGGTGTGGGGCTTCTGGCAGTACCACCTGCTCGACGAGTGCGGGGACGTGCCGTCGAAGGACGCGCCGACCGACGAACTCTACGAGTGGGCCGACGAGATCGGCGGCTGGGACGCGGGCACCGACCAGGGCATGCTCCCGTACACGCCGTACTACTACCAGGCGGGCACGCAGCTCGGCTCGCCCGACTACGAGGAGCCGCTCCTCGACGACGTGCGCAAGTACCCGGGCATCAACTCCCCGCGCACGTACGTCCCGAGGGACATCCCGATGAAGTACGACGGCGGCAGGGCGATGCGCGACATCGACCGCTGGGTGAAGCACCGCTCCTCGGAGATGCTCTTCGTCAACGGTGAGAACGACCCGTGGAGCGCCGAGCCGTTCGAGGTCGGCAGGGGCGCCGAGGACGCGCACGTGTACGTGGCGCCCGGGCAGAACCACGGTGCGAATATCGCCAAGCTCGCCGAGGACGACCGCGCCGCGGCGACGCGCGCGTTGATGAAGTGGGGCGGCGTCGACGTCGAACCGGGCGCCTCCGTCAAGCGGTTGACGCCCTACGACAAGCGGCTCGACAAGCCGCAGGAGCGGCACATGACGCTCCGTCCCTGAACCGGTCCGCCTCCGGGCGGTGTTGAGGGGCCGGCTCCGCGTTGCGGGGCCGGCCCCTGCGACGCGGGGCCGGCCGTTTCACGCCTCCGTGAGAGGCGGCTCGCCGACGGCGGAGGCGTGGAGCCCGCGGAGGTGGCGGGCCACCTCCGCCAACAAGGGTGCCGCCGACGGTACTTCGGCGAACCAGCGTTTCTCGTACTCCCAGCAGAGCCACGCCCCCGTGCCGAACTCGCCGGGGGGCTCCGAGGCGCAGACGGCGCGCACCACCTCGTCGAGCGGAACGGTGCCCTCGCCCGGCGGGAGCGGCGTCGTGTCCTCGCGCGAGGGTGCGTCCTTCACCTGTGTGTAGCCCAGGTGGCCGTGGAGAGCGGTGTACGACTCGGCCGGGGTCTCGCCTGCACGCCACGTGTGGAGGGTGTCCCAAAGGACACCCACGGACGGGTGGTCGACGCGGGCCGCGACGCGTGCGGCAGCGGCGGCCGAGGCGTGCGAGTCGTGGGTCTCGAGGAGGAGGCGCACACCCAGGTCGGCCGCGAGCGGGGCGCATCTGGCGAGGCGGCGCGCTGCCGTGGCGTCGGCCTCCTCCTGCGACTGCTCGCCGCCGCCGGGGAAGACGCGCACCGCGCGTGCGCCGAGGTCCCTGGCGAGTTCGGCGAGGGCGCGGACCTCGTCGAGTACGGGCTCGTCCTCGCCCGCCTCGGCCACGCGCGCGTACCCGGCGAGGGCGAGGATCTCGACGCCTGCCTCTTTGAACTCCTCCACGACGTCCACCCGTTGGGTGAGTCGTAGTCCGGTGTGGACCGGCTCCTCCGGGTGGACGCGCAGCTCGACGCCGTGGAATCCGCCGCCGGCGACGAGGGTGGCCACCTCGGAGAGGGGGAGCCCGGGCATGCCGAGCGTGGAGAAGGCGAGTCGCATGCGGGTCAGCCGATCAGATGAGTGTGTCCTGCGACAAGTCCCGTACGCGAACTTGAGATGATACGTGCGGTGTTGGGGGTTTCGGGCCTCGGCGGAGAGGGGCTCGCGGCGCTGTGACGTCCTCTTGTTGCCCCGTGCGTGCCGCGGTTACCTTGTGGCGCGGAGCCGGGGTGCCCCGTCGCCGCCGTCCGCCCGGCCTGCTGAGGGAGCACGACGTGGAACGCACCGCCCTCCGGATCGCCCTCAACGGCGTCACCGGCCGCATGGGATACCACCAGCACCTCGTCCGCTCGCTGCTCGCACTGCGGGCCGAGGGCGGCCTCCGGCTCGCCGACGGCCGACTGCTGTGGCCCGAACTCGTCCTCGTGGGACGCCGGCTGGAGGCCCTGCGGGAGATCGCCACCACCCACGGCCTCGACCCGGACGCGGTCTCCACCGACCTCGACGCGGTCCTCGCCGACCCGGAGGTGGACGTCTACTTCGACGCGCAGACGACCTCGGCCCGTGCCGACGCCGTACGCCGCGCCCTGGCCGCGGGCAAGCACGTCTACACGGAGAAGCCGACCGCGGGCACCGCAGCCGAGGCGCTCGAACTCGCCCGCCTCGCCGAGGAGTCGGGCGTCCGGCACGGCGTCGTGCAGGACAAGCTGTACCTGCCGGGACTGCGCAAACTGAAGCGGCTTCTCGACGGGGGGTTCTTCGGCCAAGTCCTCTCCGTGCGCGGCGAGTTCGGCTACTGGGTCTTCGAGGGGGACTGGCAGCCGGCGCAACGCCCCTCGTGGAACTACCGCAGGGAGGACGGCGGCGGCATCGTCGCCGACATGTTCCCGCACTGGGAGTACCTCCTGCGCGGCCTCTTCGGGCCCGTCCGCTCCGTACAGGCCCATACGGCGACGCATCTGCCGCACCGCACCGACGAGTCGGGGCGGCGGTACGCGGCGACCGCGGACGACGCCGCCTACGCCGTCTTCGGCCTCGACGGCGGCGTCGTCGCGCAGTTCAACTCGTCCTGGGCGGTACGGGTGCACCGGGACGAGCTGCTGGAAGTGCAGGTGGACGGCGTCGAAGGGTCGGCCGTCGCCGGGCTGCACGGCTGCCGGGTGCAGCATCGCGCCGTGACGCCGCGCCCGGTGTGGAACCCCGACCTCCCGGAAGGGTTG
Source organism: Streptomyces sulphureus DSM 40104 (assembly GCF_000381025.1). Taxonomy (GTDB): domain Bacteria; phylum Actinomycetota; class Actinomycetes; order Streptomycetales; family Streptomycetaceae; genus Streptomyces; species Streptomyces sulphureus. The sequence continues at coordinate 226,331 of NZ_KB905821.1, read as the reverse complement.
CGGTTCCGCGAGCAGTGGCAGGAGGTGCCGCAGAACACCGAGTTCGGCAACGGGTTCAAGGCGCAGTGGGAGCGGTTCCTCCGCCACGTCGTGGAGGGCGCCCCGTGGGAGGCCGATCTCCTGGCAGGAGCCCGGGGCGTCCAACTCGCGGAGCTCGCCGAGGAGTCGGCGAGCGAGGGGCGTCGCGTCGACGTGCCGGAGCTGGCGCTGTGATCCGACTCCCCGACGTATCAGGCGGGTGGGAGACGTACACCCCGCGCGGGCGACCCGACCCGGCGGTACGCGCCCCGAGCGGTGCACGCCCGGCGTCGCGCGCGATCCTCGCCGCCGCACACGTGGTCCCCGCGGCATCGGAGCCGTACGGGATCGACTGGGAGGCGACGCTCGCCCTCCGGAGGCACCTCTTCGACTGCGGGCTCGGCGTGGCGGAGGCGATGGACACGGCGCAGCGCGGCGCGGGGCTGTCGTGGGCGGCGGCTGCCGAGCTGACGAAGCGGAGCGCCGCGCAGGCGCGTGCCCTCGGCGGGACGCTCGCCGCGGGTGCGGGGACCGATCAACTCACGGTGGCCGAGGCGGAGTCGGGGGGCGTCGGGCTGGTGCGCGGGGCCTACGAGGAGCAGCTCGGAGCCGTCGAGGAGACGGGGGCGCAGGCGGTGCTGATGGCCTCCCGGGCGCTGGCGGCGACGGCCGCGGGCGAGGACGAGTACCTGGAGGTCTACGGCCACCTCCTCCGGCAGGCGAGCGAGCCGGTGATCCTCCATTGGCTCGGCCCGATGTTCGACCCCGCCTTGGAGGGGTACTGGGGCAGCACCGACCTCGATGCGGCGGCCGAGGTCTTCCTCAAGGTGATCGAGGACCACCCCGACAAGGTGGACGGCGTCAAGGTCTCCCTGCTCGATGCCGGCCGCGAGGTGGCGCTGCGGCGCCGCCTCCCCGACGGCGTCCGCTGCTACACCGGCGACGACTTCCACTACCCCGAACTGATCGCCGGCGACCGCCGCGGCTTCAGCCACGCCCTGCTCGGCGTCTTCGGCCCTCTCGCCCCCCTCGCGGCCGATGCCGTACGCACTCTCGACACCGGCGACACCGCGGGCTTCCGCGCCAGGCTCGACCCGACGGTGCCGCTCGCCCGCCACCTCTTCGCCGCGCCCACCCGCCACTACAAGACCGGAGTCGCCCTCCTCGCCCATCTCGCGGGCCACCAGGCGCAGTTCGCGCTCCTCGACGGCGCCGAACGGCACCGGGACGCGCCGCACCTCGCCCGTGCGTACCGCCTCGCCGACGAGTTGGGCCTCTTCCCCGACCCCGAGCGTGCCGAGTCCCGCATGCGGAACGTGCTCGCCGAGCGCGGGGTGGAGGCGTGAACACGGCACCGGACGCCCTCTCGCGACTGTCGATCAACCAGGAGACCGTCGCCCAACTCCCGCTGCCCCGCCTTGCTGAGGAGGCGTCGGCGCTGGGCGTCGGCGGGGTCGGACTGTGGCGCGAGCCGGTGCGGCGGTACGGCGTGGAGGCCGCCGCCGGACTCTTCGCCGAGCACGGACTCGCCGTCACGTCGCTGTGCCGTGGAGGGTTCTTCACGGCACCCGAAGGGCCCGAGCGCCGACGTGCTTTGGACGACAACCGTGCGGCGATCGGGGAGGCCGCCGCGCTCGGCGCCCCCGTCCTCGTCCTCGTCTCCGGCGGACTGCCGCCCGGTGAGCGGGACTTGGGCGCGGCGCGGCGGCGGGTCGGTGAGGCGCTCGCCGAACTCGTGCCGTACGCGCGCGAGCACGGGGTCCGACTCGGTGTCGAGCCGCTCCATCCGATGTTCGCCTCCGACCGGTGCGTCGTCTCGACTCTGGGGCAGGCGCTCGAACTCGCCGAGCCGTTCCCCGCGGAGGAGGTGGGCGTCGTCGTGGACACGTACCACGTCTGGTGGGACGAGCGGACCCCGCAACTGCTCTCGCGGGCGGGCGAAGCGGGCCGGATCGCCGCACTCCAACTCGCCGACTGGACGGTGCCGCTCCCCGCGGGCGTCCTCCTGGGGAGAGGCCAACTCGGCGACGGTTGCGTGGACTTGCGCGGCCTGCGACGTGCTGCCGAAGCGGCGGGATACACGGGACCCGTCGAAGTGGAACTCTTCAACGAGTCGCTGCGAGCGCGCGACGGGGCCGAGGTGCTCCGGGAGACCGTCGAGCGGTACCTGCGGTACGCGGCGGAATGAACGTCGGGTCGTGCGCGTCTGGGCGGTGAACGACCGGTGCTCGGGTTCGCCCGAACCACGACCCGGCCGAAGTCGGCCGGCGTGCACGGGAGCCCCGCGTTCGCACACGGATCGACGAACCGGCGTCCGGTCCGGACCCGCCGATCCACGCCCCCCGCTACAGCGAAGACAGCTCTGTTTCGCCCGTGCACCACTCAACAGCGCACGCCCGGCACGCAGTTGATCCGGGATGGGGCACACGGCGCAGAGACACCCTGCACCGTTGGACCGCGCTCGCCACGGCGTCACCGCACCCACGGGCGATAGCCCCCGTGTCCGCCACCGCGGGCCGCGGCGCGCACGGCGTCGGTCGGCGTCCTAAGGTGCGGCTATGACGGACCAAGGGAGCCTCACGCAGTACGCCCTCACCTCGCTCGACGGGCAGGGCTGGAAGCAGATGGGGGAGTTCGGCACCGCGTTCGTGCTCTCCGCGCTGATCGGGCTGGAGAGGGAGGTCAAGCAGAAGGCGGCGGGCCTGCGGACCTACACCGTCGTCGGGTTCGCCTCCGCGCTCTTCATGCTGGTGAGCAAGTACGGCTTCGGCGACGTGCTCTCCCAGGACGACGTGGTGCTCGACCCCTCGCGGGTGGCGGCGCAGATCGTCTCCGGGCTCGGGTTCATCGGCGGCGGCATCATCTTCGTCAAACGCGACGCGGTGCGCGGGCTGACCACAGCCGCGAGCATCTGGCTCACGGCAGCCGTCGGCGCCGCCGCAGGAGCCGGCCTGCTGCTGCTCGCGCTCCTCGCCACCGCCGGGTACTTCGTCGCGATCCTCCTCCTGCCGTACGCCACGCGCTGGGCCACCGACCGTTGGACGTCACCGGCACCGACCCTCAACGTCCGCTACCTGGAGGGCAGAGGACTCCTCCGCGAGGTGCTCTCCCGGATCACCGGCGCGGGCTTCGTCGTCGCGGACGTCTCCACCTCACGGGTGGCACGCCGACCGGGCGAACCGTCGGCCGAGGACGGGGCGGCCACCGAGGCCGTCACGGTACAGGTGCGGCTCGACGGTTCCGGGGAGGTTCCCGAACTCGTCACGCAGATCAGCGAGTTGGAAGGGGTGCTCGAGGTGTACCTCGACCACGACGAGTCGACGGAGTGAGGGGCAGGCCGCTGAGGGCGCCGAACCGGGTGCCGTGCGGGGGTGGTTGAGCGATGACAGTACGTACCTGTTGCGGTTCGCCGGCTCTGCGAGGAGTACGAACCCGGTTGCGCCGACCTGGTCGGCCGTATGTACCCCTTTTCCGTGGCAGCCGGCGGGCAGCTCTTCACAGCCACTCGGCCGCAGCACGCGGAGGCATCGGTGGGGCGCGACGGCATCGCGGCCTTCGAGCCGCGCTCGGGAGAGAAGCCGTGGAAGGGGACGGTCGGCAGCGGTGACCGGATGCTGCCGGTTCGGGGTGCCGGAGAGGACGTCATCGCCCTGCGGGTGTCCGCGGCGAAGCGCGGTGCGCAGGTCGTGCGGCTGACGGGGAGGAGCGGCCGGGCGCAGGGGCTGTTGCAGTTGCCCGCGCAGCAGCAGCGGTTCGTGCCCGGGACGCAGCCGTCGGGTCCGCGCAGTACGCCTACGGGCGCCTCTCCCTGCACATGGACGACATCCGTCGCAACCCGTTCCCGGCGACGGCGTTCGGACGCCAGGCATGAGGCGGTGCACCCGGGAGCTGTACAAGTCCTCGGAGCCGACCGGGCACGGGGACGGGAGGCACGGACACGTCGTGATCAACCCACGGCGCACGGAAGGGCGTTGAGCAGCCGGAACGACACCTCAGAACGGCACCCCGCACCGCAGCACCACGTTCGCGTACGGGCGCGTCTCCCCGGTGCGCACGACCAGCTTCGCGCGCGGTGTGAGCGCCTTCAGCTCCTCGTGGGAGACGGAGACGAGGCCCGACTCGACGCCGTCGAAGAGCCGGTGGAGCCGCGCGGCAGCTTCCGGATTGGCGCCTTCCACCTCTTCGGCGACGGTGGCGCCCTCCACGACGAGTTCGTCGAGGAGCCCGTCGAGCACTTCGGCGAAGCTTGGTACCCCGGCCCGGAACGCGAGGTCGACGACGCGCGGCGCCCCAGGGCCCTCCGGGATCGGCAGCCCGGCGTCGCAGACGACCACCAGGTCGGTGTGGCCCAAGCGCGCGAGTGCGCCGCTGAGTCGACGGTTGAGTACGCCGGCCCTCTTCATCGGCCCGCACCTTCCTGCGCCGTCAGCTCCGCCACCTCGCCAGGGCCCGGGTACGACTCCTGCGCCCCGGCCTTCGTCACCGCGGCGGCGCCGACGCGCACCGCGTAGCCGACCGCCTCGACGAGCGTGTCCCCGAGGCCGAGCCGCCAGCCGAGCGCCCCCGTAAACGCGTCGCCCGCACCCGTGGTGTCCACGGCCGCGACCTCGGGGCTCGGCACCGTCACCGCTTCCCCGTCCCACACCAGCGCGCCTTCGGCGCCGAGGGTGACGACCACGCTGCGGGGGCCGCGCGCGCTCAGCGCCCTGGCCCACACCTCGGGACCGCCGTCCATGCCTTCGGGCGCGTCGTCGCCCAACAGGCGACGCGCCTCGTGCTCGTTGACGACGAGCGGATCGCAGACGGCGAGCACGTCGTCCGGAAGCGCGGCGGGCGGCGAGGGGTTGAGTACGACCCGGGAGCCCGCGGCGGTGGCGGCGCGGACCGCGGCCGCCACCGTGTCGAGCGGGATCTCCAACTGGAGCGAGACGACCGCCGCCGCGTCGAAGAGCGGTTCCGCGTGCGCCACGTCGTCAGGGGTGAGGCGGTTGTTGGCGCCGGGGGAGACGACGATGCTGTTGTCCCCCGCCGCGTCGACGGTGATGAGGGCGACGCCCGTGGGGGAGGGTCCGCCGTGCAGCAGCCCGGTGGTGTCGGCGCCCACGGCCTGTTGCGCGTCGCGCAGCAGTCTGCCGTGGGCGTCGTCACCGACACGGGCGAGGAGGGCGGTGCGTGCGCCGAGCCGGGCCGCCGCCGCGGCCTGGTTGGCGCCCTTGCCGCCGGGGTGGACGGCGAGATCGGACCCCAGGACCGTCTCGCCGGCTGCTGGTCGGCGCTCGACGCCGATCACCAGGTCCGCGTTGGCCGACCCCACCACCAGCAGGTCCAACCTGTGCATCCGGCTTCTCCCCTGTGCTCGTGCCCCGCTGGCGGCTGCGCGCCCCGGGGCTGCGGGCGAGGCCCGCGCTGTCCGTCGCCGATCAGGAGTACTGGTCGACGTTCTTCGAGGTGACGACCTTCACCGGCACCTTTATCTGCTTGTCGACCTTGGTGCCGTCGACGACGCGGAGGGCGTTGCGCACGGCCATCTTGCCGAGCTCCTCCGGCTGTTGGGCGATCGTCATGGTGAGCGAGCCGTTCTTCACGGCCTTGAGCCCCTCGGGGGTGCCGTCGAAGCCGATCACCTTGACGTCGTCGCCCGCCTTGTCGCCGAGCGCCTTGATGGCGCCGAGGGCCATCTCGTCGTTCTCCGCGAAGACGCCGTCGACGTTCGGGTGGGCCTGGAGCATGTTGGTGGTGACGTCGAGGCCCTTGGTCCGGTCGAAGTCGGCCGTCTGCTTGGCGACGACCTTGACGCCGGGGAACTTCTTGAGGCCCTCGGTGAAGCCCTGCCCGCGCTCGCGCGAGGCGGAGGTGCCCGCCTGCCCGCGGAGGAAGAGGATCTCGCCCTTGCCGTCGAGCATCGTGGCGAGTTCCTTGGCCGCCTGGCGGCCGCCGTCGACGTTGTCGGAGGCGACGGTGGCCTCGGTGTCGGCCTTGTTGACGCCGCGGTCGGCCGCGATCACGGGGATGTCCGCGTTGTTGGCGCCCTTGACGGAGGCGCCGGCGGCGTCGGAGTCGACCGGGTTGATGATGATCGACTTGACGTTCTGGGAGGTGAAGTTCTGCACCTGGTTGGCCTGCTGCGACGCGTCGTCCTGGGCGTCCTGCACGCTGAGTTCGGCGTTCTGCGTCTTCGCCTCGGCCTCGGCACCCTTCTTCATCTGCACGAAGAAGGGGTTGTTGAGGGTGGATATCGCAAGGCCGAGCTTTACGGTCTCGCCGCCCTCGTCGGAGGAGGAGTCGCTTCCGCAAGCAGTGGCGGTGAGCGCGAGGGTGGCGGCGGCTGCGACCGCCGCGGTGGTGCTCTGTCTCTTGTTCATTTCTGCATTCCTTGAGTTAGGAAGTGAACGAACTGGCACTTTCTCTTCGCACAACGATCATGTACGGCGACGCAGTGTATCCAGAAGCACTGCCAGGGCAATCACTGCCCCGATGACGACTTGCTGCCAGAAGGCCGACACGTCCAGCAGGTTGAGACCGTTCCGCAACACGGCGAGGATGAGCGCGCCTATGAGCGTTCCCGACGCCTTGCCGACGCCACCGGCGAGGCTCGCCCCGCCGATCACCACGGCGGCGATCGCGTCGAGTTCGTAGCCGGAGGCCGCCTGCGGCTGCGCCGAGGCGAGCCGGGAGGCGAGGACGATGCCCGCCACCGCGGCGAAGAGCCCGGCGAGCGTGTAGATGACGAGCTTCTGCCGCTTGACGCGGATACCCGAGAGGCGCGCGGCCTCCTCGTTGCCGCCGATCGCGTACATCACGCGCCCGCTGTAGGTGCGTTGGAGGACTACCGCGGTGACGACGCCGATGACGACCATGACGATCACCGGCACCGGCAGCCACTCGCCGAGCGTCTGGCCGAGCCAGGAGATGGAGTCGGGCAGCAGGATCGGGCTGCCCTGCGAGACCACGAGCGCGAGGCCGCGCGCGATCGAGAGCATCGCCAACGTCGCGACGAACGGCGGGAGTTTGCCGTACGCGATGAGCATGCCGTTCACGAACCCGCACGCCATGCCTGCGGCGAGTGCCAGTACCACGGCGAGGAAGGTGGGCACGCCCTCCGTGGCGAGCCACCCGAGCGTGATCGCGGAGAAGGCGGCGACCGAGCCGACCGAGAGGTCGATCCCGCCGGAGACGATCACGAAGGTGACGCCGAACGCCAGGATCGCCGTCACGGCAGCCTGGACGCCGACGTTGAGCAGGTTCTGGGTACTGAAGAAGTCCCCCGAGAGGATCGCCATCAGCACGACCATCACGACGAGCGCGGAGAGCGCCCCGTTGTCGAGGAGGACCCGCCGCACCCATGGCGGCGGCCCGCCCGAGCCGCCGGTGTGCTTCGCAGCCATCCGGGAGCCCGGCTGCATCTCAGTGGCCATGGGGGAAGTCCTCCGTCGTCGTGCCTTGTCCTGGGGCGGAGGTGCCGACGGCGAGCGCCATGACGGCGTCCTGCGTCGCGTCCTCCGCGGAGAGTTCGCCGGCTATCCGGCCCTGCGACATCACCAGCACCCGGTCGCTCATGCCGAGCACCTCGGGGAGGTCGCTGGAGATCATCAGCACCGCATGGCCCTGCGCGGTGAGTTCGTTGACGAGCTGGTAGATCTCGACCTTGGCGCCGACGTCGACGCCGCGCGTCGGCTCGTCGAGGATCAGCACCCGCGTCTCGGCGAGGAGCCACTTGCCGATGACGACCTTCTGCTGGTTGCCGCCGGAGAGCGTGCGTGCCTGCTGGTCGAGCCCGGCCATGCGCACCGCGAGCCGATTCGCCATCTCGCCCGCCGCCGCGCGCTGCCCCGAGCGGTCGACCCAGCCGCCGCGGCTCGCGTTGCGCAGCGTCACCAGGCCGAGGTTGTCCGCGACGGAGCCCTCGGGGAGGAGGCCCTGCCCCTTCCGGTCCTCGGGGACGAGACCGAGCCCGGCCGCCATCGCGGCCGTGACGTCGAAGCCGGGCAGGCGCCTGCCGTCGACCTCGACGGTCCCCGCCTCGTACCTGTCGACGCCGAAGACCGCGCGTGCGACCTCGGTGCGCCCGGCACCCACGAGCCCTGCCACACCGACGACTTCGCCTGCGTGCACCTCGAACCCGACGTCGTGGAAGACCCCGCCGCGGCTCAGCCCCGCGACGCGGAGGAGCGGCTTGCCCCGGCTCGCGTCGCCCGACGTCTGCCGCGGGTACTGCTGCTCGATGCTGCGGCCGACCATGAGCCGCACCAGCTCGTCGTGGTGCGTGCTCGCCGGCACCTGGCCGACGCTGCGGCCGTCGCGCAGCACCGTCACCCGGTCCCCGAGGGCGGGGATCTCCTCCAGGTGGTGGGTGATGAAGACGATGCCGACGCCCTCGTTCCGCAGCCTGCGGACGATGGCGAAGAGCCGGTCGACCTCGCTCGCGGTGAGGACGGCCGTCGGCTCGTCCATGATGAGGACCTTGGCGTCGAGGCTGAGCGCCTTCGCGATCTCCACCATCTGCCGTCCGGCGATGCCGAGTTCGCGCACGGGCGTCTCCGGGCCCGCTTGGACGCCGACGCGTTGCAGCAGGGGAGCGGCGTCCCGCTCCATGCGCTTGCGGTCGACGAAGCCGAAGCGGCGCGGCTGCCGTCCGAGGAAGATGTTCTCGGCGATCGACAGCTCGGGGACGAGGTTGAACTCCTGGTGGATGGTGGCGATCCCGAGCCGCTCGGCGTCCTCGGCGCCCCCGATCCGCACGGGCGAGCCGCGGTGCAGCACACGGCCGCTGTCGGGCTGGTGGACGCCGGAGAGCACCTTGATGAGCGTGCTCTTGCCGGCGCCGTTCTCGCCGAGCAGGACGTGGACCTCGCCCTGGCACAGGTCGAAGTCGACGCCGTCGAGCGCGACGACGCCGGGGAAGACCTTGCCGATCTGCTCTGTGCGCAGCAACTCTTGTGCGCCTGGCGCTGGTTGGGGACCCGCGCCCGGGGGACGGCCCTGGGGCGTACGCCCTGGTGGGCGGTCCTGGGGGGTGGTCAACGGCGGCTCCCTTCGTCTTCGCCGCAGGAGCGGCGCGCGGTGAGTCGTGCGGAGAGCGTGACGGAGCCCGCGCCCCTGCCCTCCGCAAGGTCGGTGAGAACCTGCACCGCCGAGTGGCCCAGGTCCGCGGTGGGTTGGGCGATGGCGGTCAGGGGCGGGTCGGTGTGGAGGAACCACGGGATGTCGTCGAACGCGGCGAGCGCCATGTCCCGCGGCACCCGCAGCCCGCGGGCGCGGAGCTCCTCCATGACGCCGAGCGCCATGAGGTTGTCCGTCGCGAAGACGACCTCGGGCGGCTCGGGCAGGTCGAGGAAGGCGGCGGCCGCCCGGCGTCCGCTCGCCGTCTGGAAGTCGCCCTGTGCGACGTACTCGGCGGGGAGCGCCAGGCCGAGCGCGCGCAGCGCCTCGCGGAAGGCGCCGACGCGCTCCGTGCTGGTGCTCGTGGCCGCGGGCCCGGTGATGATGGCGAGCCGCCTGTGCCCCAAGGCGTGCAGGTGGGCCACGAGTTGGTGGACGGCGCGGCGTCCGTCGGCCCGTATCACGGGCACGTCGACGCCGTGCAGCCAGCGGTCGACGAAGACCACGGGTATCCCCGTCTCCACGGCGTCCCGCAGCGCGCCCACGTCCCCGTCGGTGGGGGAGACGAGCAGGCCGTCTATCCGCCGGTCGAGGAGGGTGCGCACGTGGTGGTCCTGGAGTGCGGGCTGCTCGTCCGCGTTGCCGATGATGACGCTGTAGCCGCGGCTGCGTGCCGCGTCCTCGACGGAGCGTGCGAGCTCGGTGAAGAAGGGGTTGAGCACGTCGCCTATGACGAGGCCGAGCGTCCGCGTCTGGTGCGTACGCAGCGACCTGGCCACGCCGTTGGGGCGGTACCCCAACTCCGAGACGGCGTGCAGCACTTTGGTCCGCGTCCCGGGGCGCACCCCCTGGTGCGCGTTGAGTACGCGCGAGACGGTGGCGACCGAGACGCCGGCAAGTGCGGCGACGTCCTTGATACTTGCCATCGGCGTCTCGGCACACTCCTTCGTGCGACGCGTGGAAACGATTACATCGCCTTATGAGAAGCGATCCGGAACCTCGGGCGCAAGTGCGTACACCACATCGTGACCAGCGTCCAGACCGCCAACTGCGGGGAGTACAGGAACCGTTGACCGGGGGTTATGGCGCGGGGACGCATCGGTCATAACGGGCGCCGTGTACAGCGAACCCCGGGGCGGAAAAACGTGCGGCGCCTTCGCGTTTTCCCGTCAGGTGCCAAGGCACCCGTCCGGGTGAGAAGTGCAGAAAGGGGTGACGGGTGCGGGCCGTGTGGCCGCGGTGACCGCGAGTTGTGCGGGCCCGCGCCCGGTGTACGGGGTTCGCGTGCGGTCTCTGCGCCGGATCACGGGAAATTTGATCGATCGTTCGCGGTCCCGGGGGATGACCCGGGCGGCCCCGAGGGTGCAGGATGTCCCTTGGCGGCACTCCGTGCCACCAAGGAGCCCACTGGCTGACCCCGAGTGCACCGCATGGCACGGAATGGGGGAGAGTGGAACGAGTCAGGGCACCTCGAAGAAGAGGCACTACGTCGGTGAGGGATGACGTGAGCGAACACCGCGACAGCGATTCGGTAGTACTGCGGTACGGGGACAGTGACTACACCTTCCCCACCGTGGACAGCACGGTGGGCGACCGTGGCTTCGACATCGGCAAGCTGCGCGCCCAGACCGGTCTGGTGACCCTGGACTCGGGCTACGGCAACACCGCCGCGTACAAGTCGGCCATCACCTACCTCGACGGCGAGCAGGGCATCCTGCGCTACCGGGGGTACCCGATCGAGCAGCTCGCCGAGCGCGGCTCCTTCACCGAGACCGCGTACCTGCTCATCCACGGCGAGCTGCCGACCGTCGACGAGCTGGCCTCGTTCAAGAACGAGATCACCCAGCACACCCTGCTCCACGAAGACGTCAAACGGTTCTACGACGGCTTCCCCAGTGACGCCCACCCGATGGCGATGCTCTCCTCCGTGACGAGCGCCCTGTCCACCTTCTACCAGGACAGCCACAACCCCTTCGACGAGGAGCAGCGCCACCTCTCGACGATAAGGCTCCTGGCGAAGCTGCCGACGATCGCCGCCTACGCCTACAAGAAGGCCGTCGGCCACCCGGTCGTCTACCCGAGCAACAACCTCGGCTACGTCGAGAACTTCCTCCGGATGACCTTCTCGGTCCCGGCGGCCGAGTACGACCTCGATCCGACCGTGGTCAGCGCGCTCGACAAGCTGCTCATCCTCCACGCGGACCACGAGCAGAACTGTTCGACCTCGACCGTCCGCCTCGTCGGCTCCTCGCAGGCGAACATGTTCGCCTCGATCTCGGCGGGCATCAACGCGCTCTGGGGCCCGCTCCACGGCGGTGCCAACCAGAGCGTGCTGGAGATGCTGGAGTCGATCCAGGCCAGCGGCGGCGACGTCGACACCTTCATCCGCAAGGTGAAGAACAAGGAAGACGGCGTGAAGCTCATGGGCTTCGGGCACCGCGTCTACAAGAATTTCGACCCCCGGGCGAAGATCATCAAGGCCGCCGCGCACGACGTCCTCTCGGCGCTCGGCAAGAGCGACGAGCTTCTCGACATCGCGCTCCGCCTGGAGGAGCACGCGCTCAGCGACGACTACTTCGTGGAGCGGAAGCTCTACCCGAACGTCGACTTCTACACCGGTCTCATCTACCGGGCCATGGGCTTCCCGACGAGCATGTTCACCGTGCTCTTCGCGCTCGGCAGGCTGCCCGGCTGGATCGCCCAGTGGACCGAGATGATCCAGGAGCCCAGCTCCCGGATCGGGCGTCCGCGCCAGGTCTACACCGGCGTCGTCGAGCGGGACTACCTTCCGGTCGAGCAGCGCTGACACCCGCGTGAAGCGAGGCCCTCCGCCCTTCGGGCGGCGGTGTTCCCCGCGCCGAAGGCCCCGCTCCGCCGGCCGGAACGGGGCCTTCCGTATGTGGCGGCCCCGGAGGCCCCGGAGGGAGACGTAGGTCACAGAAATTGGGGGGTAACCATTCCGGGGTTCCGGGTGTCTAACCCTGTGTCGAAGGACTCCCGGCGGAGCCCTCGGCACCCGTGAGGTGCATCTTGGGGGATGCCCTCGCCACAGAAGGATTACAAAGTGAACATAGGGTGCACGTAGCACGGGAGCTTGAGCGGCCGCCCGTGCGTACGTCCCGAAAGCGCCCGGCCAGGGGTCCCGTGGGGGGAATCCATGACCGGGATACGGAAGCGCCCCGCCGAACAGGCCCGTGGGGGGACCTGGGAGGCGGGGCGCTTTTCGCTGCCCTGGGGGCTTCCGACTCGGTCAGCTCCGGGCGGTGCTGCCCGCGACGAGTTCGTAGCCGGCCTCGTCGACGGCGGCTGCGAGGGTCTCCTCGTCGACGGGGCCCTCGGAGACGACGGTGACCTCGCCGCTCGCGGCGCTCGCCCGTACCTCGTCGACCCCCTCGATTCCGGAGAGCTCCTCGGAGACGGCGCCCTCGCAGTGGCCGCAGCTCATGCCGGTGACCTTGAAGGTGGTGGTGGTCATGGTGGTCCCCTCACGCTCTCGGGTGGCGGTTCGTCTGCTGACGAGTGTATACCCCCCTAGGGTATGAGCGTCACGTACGGGTGCCGCGGCGGGGCGCATACCGCTCAGGCTCCGCAGGAACCTCCTCGACGACGGCGAAAAGGCCGCGCCCTGGCCCCTGTGCCGCTTTCAGCAGGGGCCGAACTCCGGTGCTCCGCCCGGGAATTCGCAGGACCGCCGGGGCGAGGGGCAGGTCCTCGCTCGCGCCCGGACCTCCGGCCGACCTGCTTGAGGTGGAGATGGCCGACGCGCTCTCCGCAGCGGTGCGGCAGCGCGGGGCTGTCGCCGCCGCAGTACGCGCAGTGCCCCGCGTCGAGGCGGAGCCGGACGAGGTCCGCGTCGGTCGTCTCCAGCAGGCGCACGACGTCGGGCTTCTCGGCGACGCGGGTGCCCGTGTGCCGGAGCCCGTACTCCTCGCGCACCGCGCGCGAGTTTCTCGGTGCCGGAGCGAGGTCGGCCGCCGGGCGGCGGCGAGGTGCCGGTCGTCGACGAGTGCGGCCGTCGCGTCGGAACGAGTGGATCGCGACGAGGTGCCCCGCTCCCACGGCGGCGGCGAGCGCGGCGACCCGCTGCACGAGCGCCCGCGTCCGACGCGCGGGGCCGTCGACTGTCAAGTGCTATGTCATGAAAACAACGGGGCTTGTTTGTACGGATGTTCGCCGTTGTCCTCCTGCCCGCTGAGCCTCGCCCGCATGTCGCGACCGATCATTGACACCCCCCTGCACGCGGCTGAGTATGAGCGGGCGGCCTGCTCGGACGCACCGAGGCGGCGCCGCCGCGCGACCGGGGCCGTCCGACGCTGGGAGGGTGCGTATGACAGCGCCGCACGAGCTGCTCACCATGGGGCGCATCGGCGTCGACCTCTATCCGGAGCAGACGGGCGTGCCGTTGCCCGAGGTGTCCTCGTTCGCCAAGTTCCTCGGCGGCTCGGCGACCAATGTCGCCGTCGCCGCCGCGCGGCTCGGCAGGCGCAGCGCCGTCCTCAGCAGGACGGGCGACGATCCCTTCGGCGAGTACTGCCGCCAGCAGCTCCGCGCCTTCGGCGTCGACGACGAGCTGGTGCGCGCCATCCGGCGCCGGCCCACGCCCGTCACCTTCTGCGAGGTCTTCCCGCCCGACGACTTCCCGCTCTACTTCTACCGCTGGCCCAAGGCGCCCGACCTCGAAATCGAGGCCGACGCGCACGAGTTGGCCCGGGCCGCGGCCGCCCGCGTCTTCTGGGCGACGGGCACGGGCCTGTGCGCCGAGCCGAGCCGCAGCGCCACCCTCGCGGCACTCGCCTCGCGGGACGAGCGGACCGACGGCTTCACCGTCTTCGACCTCGACTGGCGCCCCGTCTTCTGGGGCGCCGAGTCGGCTGCGGGCGCGCCCGAGCCGGTGCGCCCCGACGAGGAGGCCGTCGAGGAGGCGCGCACCTACTACCGCCGGGCGCTCGCACACGCCACGGTCGCCGTGGGGAACCTGGACGAGTGCGAGGTCGCGACGGGCACCCGCAAGCCGGCAGCCTGCGCCGAGGGGCTGCTGGAGGCAGGGGCCGAGCTAGCCGTCGTCAAGCAGGGACCGAAAGGGGTCCTCGCGGTGCGGGCCGACGGCTCGGGGGTGGAGGTGCCGCCGCACCCGATCGAGGTCGTCAACGGCCTCGGCGCCGGCGACGCGTTCGGGGGCGCGCTCTGCCACGGGCTGCTCTCCGGCTGGGCCTTGGAGCGCACCGTGCGGTACGCCAACGCGGCGGGCGCACTCGTCGCCGGGCGGCTCGCCTGCTCGTCCGCGATGCCGCGGCCCGAGGAGGTCGAGGAGCTGTTGAGCTAGTCCCCGGGTGTGACACGTGAGTGCGGGTTTCCACGGGTAGGGCTGCAACGGCGGGCGTGCGGTGCCGGATCGGTCGTCGGCGACACAGGGAGGCTCGGTGTGCTCGGAGCGGAAGACGCGGCCCGACGGCCGCCGCGGGTCGACGTGCGCGAGCTCGTCGAGGTGCGCAGCCGCCGTCCCGAGGCGATAGCGGAGGCAGCCGCGGCGCGCAACCGCCGACCGCTGCTGGGGAGTTCGGGCCGACTGCTCATCGTCGCCGCCGACCACCCGGCCCGCGGGAGCCTCGCGGCCGGCGGCGATCCGCTCGCGATGGCGGACCGCGCCGCGCTCCTGGAGCGGCTGGTCACCGCGCTCTCGCGGCCCGGCGTCGACGGCGTCCTCGGGACGGCCGACGTCCTGGAGGACCTGCTCCTCCTCGGCGCGCTGGAGCGGAAGGTGGTACTCGGCTCGATGAACAGGGGCGGACTCGCGGGCGCCGCCTTCGAGTTGGACGACCGGTTCACGGGCCACCGCGCCGAGGACCTCGCGGCGCTCCGCTTCGACGGCGGCAAGCTGCTGCTGCGGATCGACCACCGCGACCCGGGCACGGGCCGCACCCTGCACGCCGCGGCCCGCACCGTCGACGCGCTGGCCGCGTTCGGGCTCCCCGTCTTCGTCGAGCCGTTCCTCGTCGGGCGCACCGCCGCCGGCGTCCGTGCAGACCTGCGGTCCACGGCGGTCGCACGGTCCGTCGCGATAGCCGCGGGACTCGGCGGGACGTCGGCGTACACCTGGCTGAAGCTGCCGGTCCCGGCCGACGGGGAGGCGGCGCGCGCGTACGCGGCCGCCGCGCTGCCGATGGTGGTCCTCGGCGGCGAGGCGCACGGCGACCTGTCCCGCACGTACGAAAGATGGCGGGAGGCGCTGCGGTTGCCGACGGTCCGCGGGCTCGTCGCAGGGCGGCCGCTGCTCTATCCGGCAGCGGGCGCCGGCCTCGACGCCGTGGCCCTCGCCGTCGACCGGGCGGCGGAGCTGGTGCACGGCTGAGCCCCGCCGGAAGGCGCCGACGGCAGAAGCAGAGACGAGGCGGAGGAGCGAGCCGATGACCACCCACAGCCGACGCGAGCGCCACCTGCGGGGCAGGTCGGCGCGGGAGCCGTACGTGCAGCGGATCGACCCGCGGACCGCCGGGTGGCGCCATTCGTCGCTCCTGGTCGTCGACGTGCCGCCGGGCGGGGAGCACACGCTGAGCACGGGCGGCAGCGAATGGATCGTGCTACCGCTCGCCGGGGCCTGCACGGTGGAGGTGGACGGCGCCACCTTCGAACTCGCGGGCCGCGCCTCGGTGTTCGAGGCGGTGAGCGACTTCGCCTACCTGCCCCGCGCGGCCGAGTCCCGGCTGACCACCGCCGCGGGCGGCCGGTTCGCGTACGCGGGCGCCGTCTGCGAGAACCGGCTGCCCGCGCGGTACGGCCCGGCCTCGGGCGTGCCCGTCGAGCTGCGCGGCGCCGGCACCTGCTCCCGCCAGGTCAACAACTTCGCGGCGGCCGGGGTCTTCCCCGCCGACCGCCTCATCGCCGTCGAGGTGCTCACCCCCGGCGGCAACTGGTCCTCCTACCCGCCGCACAAGCACGACCTCCACGAGCCGGGCGTGGAAGCCGAGTTGGAGGAGATCTACTACTACGAGTTCACCCCGCACGGCGCCACCGACGGCTACGGGTTCCAGCGCGTCACCCCCAGCGGCCACGGCGAGTCCACCGACGTCCTCGCCGAAGTCCGCGGCGGCGACGCCGTGCTGATCCCCGACGGGTGGCACGGCCCCTCCGCGGCGGCTCCGGGGCACCACATGTACTACCTCAACGTGATGGCGGGCCCCTCGGGCGAGCGCGAGTGGCTGATCCGCGACCACCCGGACCACGCCTGGATTCGCAGGAGTTGGCCGCACACCCCCGTCGACGGGCGGCTCCCGCTCTACGGCCCGCCACCGGCGGACCCGGCGGAGGGGACAGCCGATCGGAGGCCGGCATGAACACGGTGCGGCTCACCGTCGCGCAGGCGCTCGTCCGCTTCCTCGCGGCGCAGCACACCGAGCGGGACGGCACCAAGCACCGCCTGGTGGAGGCGTGTTGGGGGATCTTCGGGCACGGGAACGTCGCCGGCCTCGGGCAGGCGCTCGTCGAGTCGGGGCAGGGCCCCGGTGCGCCGCTGCCGTTCCTCCAGGGCCGGAACGAGCAGGGGATGGTGCACGCAGCCGTCGGCTTCGCGCGGCAGCGCAACCGCCTCAGCACGCAGGCGGTCACCACCTCGATCGGCCCAGGAGCCACCAACCTGGCGACGGGCGCGGCCCTCGCCACCGTCAACCGGCTGCCCGTACTCCTGCTCCCCGGCGACACCTTCGCGGCCCGCCACGCGGAGCCCGTCCTCCAGCAGCTCGAACTCCCCGGCGCCGGCGACGTCTCCGTCAACGACGTACTGCGCCCCGTCTCCCGCTACTTCGACCGCGTCACCCGCCCTGAGGCCCTCGTCCCCGCGGCTCTCGCCGCGATGCGGGTCCTCGCCGACCCCGTCGAGACCGGCGCCGTCACGCTGGCGCTTCCCCAGGACGTGCAGACGGAGGCGTACGACTGGCCGCAGGAGTTCTTCGCCGAGCGGGTGTGGCGGGTGCCGCGGCCCGCGCCGGAGCCCGAGGTCCTCGACGCGGCCGTGGCCGCGGTGCGCGCGGCGCGGCGTCCGCTGCTCGTCGCCGGGGGCGGGGTGCACCACGCGGAGGCGGAGGGTGTGCTCGCAGAACTCGCCGACGCCACGGGCATCCCCGTCGCCTCGACGCAGGCCGGCAAGGGGGCGCTCCGCCACGACCACCCGTGCGACGTCGGCGGGATCGGGCACACCGGTACGGCGACGGCCGACCGGCTCGCCGCCACGGCCGACCTCGTCCTCGGCGTCGGCACCCGGTACACCGACTTCACCACCGCCTCCGGCACGCTTTTCGCCGCAGACGGCGTGCGGTTCGTCAACCTCAACCTCGCCTCCTTCGACGCGTACAAGCAGTCGGCGCTGCCGCTCGTCGCCGACGCGGAGACCGGCCTCCGGGCGCTCCGCTCCGCGCTCGCCGGGCACCGCGTCGCCTCCGGGTATCTCTCCGAGTACCGGGCGGCGAAGGAGAGTTGGGAGCGCGAGGTGGACGCGGCGCATCGCACCCCCGGTGACGGCGAGCTGCCGACGCAGGCGCAGCTCATCGGCGCGCTCCAGCAGATCGCAGGCGACGAGGACGTCGTCCTCAACGCCGCGGGCTCGCTCCCCGGCGACCTCCACAAGCTGTGGCGTGCGGGGTCGCCCCGCCAGTACCACCTGGAGTACGGCTACTCCTGCATGGGGTACGAGATCCCGGCAGCGATCGGTGTCCAACTCGCGGCGCCGCAGCGGCGCGTGTGGGCTTTCGTCGGCGACGGCAGCTACCTCATGCTGCCGGGCGAACTCGTCACCGCGGTCCAACTGCGCCTGCCCCTCACCGTGGTGCTCGTCCAGAACCACGGCTACGCCTCGATCGGCGGCCTCTCCGAGGAGACCGGCGCGGAAGGCTTCGGCACCGCCTACCGCTACCCGAGCCCCGACGGCACCTACGGCGGTGACGTCCTCCCCGTCGACCTCGCCGCGAACGCCGCGTCGCTCGGCGCCTCGGTCCACCGCGTCACCACCGCGGCCCAACTCCCCGACGCGCTACGGGCGGCGGCCGAGGAGCCGGGGCCGAGCTGCGTGCACGTCGAGACGGCACCGCGGCCCTCGGCGCCGCCCGCGCAGGCGTGGTGGGACGTCGCCGTCGCGGAGGTGTCGGAACGCCCGGCGGCGCGCAACGCACGGGCGCGGTACGAGAGTTCGGCCGCGCGGCGACGGCGTCACCTCTAGCGGGGCACGCCTTCCCTTCGGCGTACGGCCACCGCCGTACGGCAACCCGCCCCACCGCAAGGAGAGATGGATGAAGACCCTCGGCCACTGGATCGGCGGAAAGCACACCGAGGCGGCCTCCGGCGCCTTCGGACCCGTCTTCGACCCTGCGACCGGCGACCGGCGCGCGCAGTTGGGGCTCGCCGACGAAGCCGAGGTGGACGCCGCCGTGGCAGCGGCGTCCTCCGCATATCCGGAGTGGTCCCGCAGCTCCGTCACCCGGCGCACGTCGTTCCTCTTCGCCTACCGCGAACTTCTCGCCGCCCACCGCGAGGAGCTCGCCGCGCTCGTCACGGCCGAACACGGCAAGGTGCACTCGGACGCACTCGGCGAACTGGCACGCGGCATCGAGGTCGTCGAACTCGCCTGCAACGCTCCTGAGTTGTTGAAGGGCGAGCTGACCACGGAGGCGTCGGGCGGGATCGACGTCGCCTCGCTCCGGCGGCCCCTCGGTGTCGTCGCCGGGATCACACCGTTCAACTTCCCCGCGATGGTGCCGCTGTGGATGTTCCCGCTCGCCCTCGCCTGCGGGAACACCTTCGTGCTCAAGCCGAGCGAGAAGGACCCGTCGGCCTCCCTCCGCCTCGCCGAACTCGCTGCCGAGGCGGGCCTGCCGGACGGCGTCCTCAACGTCGTCAACGGGGACCGAACCGCCGTCGAGCGCCTCCTCGACCATCCCGACGTCGCTGCCGTCTCGTTCGTCGGGTCCACGCCGATCGCCCGGCAGGTGCAGTCCCGCGCCGTCGCGCACGGCAAGCGGGTGCAGGCGCTCGGCGGCGCCAAGAACCACCTCGTCGTCCTCCCCGACGCGGACCTCGACGCGGCGGCCGATGCGGCGGTCAGCGCGGGCTACGGCTCGGCGGGGGAGCGGTGCATGGCCGTCTCCGCCGTCGTCGCCGTGGGGCAGGCGGGCGACGCGCTGGTGGAGCGCGTCGCCGAGCGGGCGCGGGCGTTGCGGGTCGGTCCCGGCACCGACCCGTCCTCGCAGATGGGCCCCCTGATCACCGCCGAGCACCGCGAGAAGGTCGCCTCCTACGTCACCGGTGCAGCGGGGCAGGGCGCCGAGGTCGTCGTCGACGGGACGGAGTTCTCCGTCCCGGGACACGAGAACGGGTTCTTCCTCGGCGCCTCGCTCCTCGACCGGGTACCGCCGCAGGCCGACGCGTACCGGGACGAGATCTTCGGACCCGTCCTCTCCGTCGTCCGCGCCGACACCTTCGACGAGGCGCTCTCGCTCGTCAACGCCAGCCCGTGGGGGAACGGCGCCGCCGTCTTCACCCGCGACGGAGGAGCCGCCCGGCGCTTCCAGCTCGAGGTGGAGGCCGGGATGGTGGGCGTCAACGTCCCGATCCCCGTGCCCGTCGCGCACCACTCCTTCGGTGGCTGGAAGGACTCCCTCTTCGGCGACCTGCACATCTACGGCAAGGACGGCGTGCGCTTCTACACCAGGGGCAAGGTCGTCACCACACGCTGGCCGGACCCGGCCGCGGCCGGCGGCGTCGACCTCGGCTTCCCGCGCTCCAGCTAGCGGTACCGGGCATCGAACGGCGGTCGTGTTGCGTGGGATTGCTCATCCTGCGCACGCCATGGAGGCGCCCGGGATAGGGCTGGTTGAGCAAGCGGGTCGGAGACCCGGGCCGCCTCTGTGCGCCGGAGCGAGGGTTCGTTCTCGTGCGTCTCCGCTTGGTCGGGACGTCACGGTCGGGTGCTGCACGCGCGAGCCGAACGCGGACCACCCGCTCGCCGAGGGAGTCACGACGGGGCCCGTGGTCACATACCGGGACGATGCCTGGGATGCCGGGGCGAGTTGAGCTGTGCGCGTCACAAGCGGCGGTGCGCCGACTACTCTTTCGGGGGCGCCGAACACTTCGTGTCCTGCGAACCGTTGCCCCTCCGCGGGTGTGCCGGTCTTGGCGCCGACGCGTGATCGCTTCCGATCGTGAGGGGACGGGATGTCGGACGACTCCACGCACATGCGGCTCAATCAGGAGACGACCTCGGATTACGGTGCCGGGGCGGGCAAGGGCGGTGAGGTTCTCGGTATCTCGGTGCCGGAGTTGAGGCTGGCGGCGCCGGTTTTCGGGGCGAAGGGGAAGAAGCTGAGTACCGCCTTGTCGGATCTCGTGGAGACGTTGGACGGTCTGGGGAAGCCGTGGGGCTCGGACCACACCGGGCGCGACTTCGAGGACCGGTACGTGCCGCAACAGAAGAAGATCGAGGCGGCGGCTGGTGTCCTGGTGCTGGGGCTGGTGAGTATCCATGAGGCTCTGGACGACATGAAGGACGGCCACCTGGACAACGACGACCTTGTGAAGGGCATATTCCAGGACGTGCCCGTGGACGAGAACGACCTGAAGGAATGGAAGAAGTCCGACCGGGAGTCGGACTGATGGGTGTCTTGGACGAGGTTCTGTCCTGGTTGGAGAGTGCGGGCCTGGTCTGGCCGGACGGCGATTCGGGGAAGTTGCGCCAGGCGGCGACGGCAT
This sequence comes from Streptomyces sulphureus DSM 40104, assembly GCF_000381025.1. Lineage (GTDB taxonomy): Bacteria > Actinomycetota > Actinomycetes > Streptomycetales > Streptomycetaceae > Streptomyces > Streptomyces sulphureus. The sequence continues at coordinate 205,484 of NZ_KB905821.1, read as the reverse complement.
GGCGGACCTTTGCCGGGCATGTGGACGACATCTGGCACGAGACCAACCACTCGGCCCACCGGATCACCTCGGTCAACAGCGGTGAGGCTGCGGACCAGTTCGAGCTGTTCTGGGCTCAGTACGTCCGCTCGGGCGAGCATGGTTGGTTGCCCGAGTTGGAGCGTGCCGCGCGGGAGATGGCCAAGTCGCTGGATGGCTTGGCGGATCAGATCGACGACGTCAAGGCGCAGATTCGCTCCGAAATCGTGGGCAATCTCGCCCTGCTGGCGACCTGTATGGCTCTCGCTCCGGAGACCGGCGGGATCTCGATGGCGGTCGGTGGTGGGAAGGTCGCGCATTCGATCATTGAGCTCAGTGAGAGGCTCGGGAAAAGTATTGCCGCATCCGCGGTCAGGATTCTGTCCGGGGCTTTGATGAACGCCGCGATCGGAGCGATCGCGAATGCCACGTTGGAGTTGGCGGTGGCCCAGCCGATGCGGGTGGCGTTGGGCAAGCAACCGTCACTGAGCTTGGACGACGTCAAGCGTGCCGCTCAGGCGGGTGCCGTCCACGGTGCGATCGGCGGTCCGGAGACGATGGTGCCGCACCAGACCATCGTGCCCGCGGTGCGTCCGAACCTGCTCGGGGATTTCTTCCACCGCCAGCCCGGTAAGAGGCCGTCCGAGGGGGAACCGGTCGATGTGGCGACCGGCGCGATGTTCATGGAGCAGACGGACCTGGAACTCCCCGGGGCGTTTCCTCTGGTCTTCTCCCGCACCTATCTCTCTTCCTACCGGGCAGGGGTGTGTTTCGGGCCCACCTGGGTGTCGACTGTGGACGAGCAGGTACAACTCGACGATCAGGGTGCGGTCTTCGCAGCCGCGGACGGGATGCGGTTGGTGTATCCGGTGCCCGAGCCGGGAGTGGCCACATTGCCGGTGAGCGGACCGCGCTGGCCGTTGGAGTGGGACGGAAAACCCGACGGCGAATTCTGGATCAGGGACCCGGACACCGGCGTGGTGCGCACGTTCACCCATGCACGGCCGACGGACGCGGACGCGACGGTGCGGTTGCCGATCGACTCCTGGCAGGACCGCAACGGCGAGCGCATCGAGGTGGTGCGCACCGCGAACGGCGCGCCCACGGCCCTGTGCCACTCCGGCGGATACACCGTCGCGGTCGAGACGGAGGGTCAACGCGTCACCGCGCTGAGGCTGTTGGACGAGGGCACGGCCTACGGCGAGTGGCCCGCGGGCCGGCAGACCGGCAAGCTGCTCGTCCGCTACGGATACGACGAGGCCGGGCACCTCGCCGAGGTCACCAACTCCAGCGGCAGACCGCTGCGGTTCACCTACGACGCCGCCGGCCGGATGCTCTCCTGGACGGACCGCAACGGCACCTGGTTCAGCTACGAGTACGACGAACGTGGCCGCGTGGTCCGCACGTCCGGCATCGACGGCATCTTCACGGGCCACTTCACCTATGACGACTCCGCACGCACGACGACGTACACCGACTCGCACGGCGAGACCACGGTCTGCGTATACAACGACCACGGTCAACTGACCGCCCGCACAGACCCGTTGGGGAACACCACCCGCACCCGGTGGAACGACCGCGGTACCGAACCACTCGCCGTCACCGACCCGTTGGGCCGCACGACGCGCTACGAGTACGACGAGAACGGCGATCTCGTCCGCGTCACCCTGCCCGACGGCTCCGAAGCGAAGGCGACGTACAACGCGCTCCACCAACCGTTGACGGTGACCGGCCCGTCCGGCGCGCGCTGGACGCACACCTACGACCCGGCCGGCAACCTCACGGCGACAACGGACCCCGCCGGCGCCTCCACCACCCACACCTACGACACGGGCGGCCACCTCGTCGCCGTCACCGACGCGTTGGGCCGCACCCGCACCGTCGAGAACAACACGGCCGGCCTGCCGGTCAGCATCACCGACGCTCTCGGACACGTGACGGCGGTGGAGCGGGATGCGTTCGGGCGGGTCACACAGGTCACCGACCCACTGGGACACACCACACGGATGGCGTGGACGGTCGAAGGCAGACCACTGTGGCGCGAGGACGCCGAAGGAGGCCAGGAGCGGTGGAGTTGGGACGGCGAGGGCAACCTCCTCAGCCACACCGACGCAGCCGGCAACACCACCCGCCACACCCCTGGACCGTTCGACGTTCCGGCGACGCGCACCGATCCCGACGGCGCCGAGTACACCTTCACCCACGACACCGAACTGCGCCTGACGCGGGTGACCAACCCCCAGGGCCTGCACTGGGACTACACCTACGACGCCGCCGGACGCCTCACAGCCGAGTCGGACTTCAACGGCGCCACGTTGACGTACGCACTCGACGCGGCAGGCCAACTCCTCACCCGCACCAACGCCGAAGGCCAGACCCTCCACTACACCCGCGACGCCTTGGGCCGCATCGTCGAGCAACTCGACGCCTCCACCGATGAGCGCACCACCTTCACCTACGACGCCGCAGGCGCGCTCACCTCCGCCACCAACCCGGACGCCGAACTCCACTATGAGCGCGACGTGTTGGGCCGCGTGCTGACGGAGACGACCAACGGCCGCACCACCTCCTACACCTACGACGCCCTCGGCCGAACACTCACCCGCACCACCCCCTCCGGCCTCACCTCCCACTGGACCTACGACGCCGAGGGCCGCCACACCCACCTCGCCAACGACCACGGCGCCCTGTCCTTCACCCACGACGCGGCCGGCCGCGAGGTCGAACGCCGCATGGGCGACGTCCTGTTCACCCACACCTGGGACACCGCCGACCGCCTCACCACCCAAACCGCCCGCACCGGCGACCAACTCCTCCAACACCGCGCCTACACCTACCGCCCCGACGGCCACCTCACCCACATCCGCGAACTCACCGCCGGCACCCGCCACTTCACCCTCGACCCCATGGGCCGAATAACCCAGGTCCAAGCCACCGGCTGGCGCGAGACCTACACCTACGACCCCGCAGGCAACCAATCCCACGCCGAAGCCCCCGACCACCCCTCCCCCGGCGACCGCCACCTCACCGGCACCCTCATCCACCGCGCCGGCCACACCCACTACACCCACGACACCGCAGGACGCCGCACCACCACCACCCGGCGACTCCTCAACGGCCAACGCAAACAGTGGACTTACACCTGGAACGCCGAAGACCGCCTCCGGACCGCCGAGACACCCGACGGAACCTGGACGTACGCGTACGACCCCCTCGGACGGCGCATCTCCAAGACCGGGCCCGACGGCGACACGTTGACGTTCGCATGGGACGGGACACGGCTCGCGGAACAGTGCACTACCCAGGGCACGGTCACCACCTGGGACTACGAACCCGGCACCCACCGGCCGCTTGTCCAGACCGACCACACGCAACTGGCCCGCGAGTCGGGCGCGTCGCTTCTCGAAAAACTCGAACCCATCGCAGGACGACCGCAGTTCTGTGCTGTGCAAACAGATCTCGTAGGCGCCCCCACCGAAATCGTAACTGTGAACGGAGAAGTGAGGTGGCAATGTCGGACCAGCCTTTGGGGGACAGACCTCTTTCTCCGAGAGGACAACGCCACTTGCCAACTCCGCTTCCCCGGGCAATACGCAGACACGGAAACAGGGCTTGTCTACAACTATTACCGATATTATGACCCGGAAAGTGCAGGGTACATCTCTCCCGACCCACTGGGTCTAACAGGGGGAATGAACGAACACGCCTACGTTAAAAATCCTCACCTGTGGTTGGATCCGTTCGGACTCAAAGGGTGCGGTCCCGGCGGCGGGAACGGGAATCAACCCGATGTATCCATCAACGAAAAACAATTCGGTAAAAAATGGGGTAAGCATGCACAAGACTACGGCTTGGACCCCGGTGACTCTGCGAGCAGAGAGTGGTTCAGGAGTCGCATGCATGCGGTCCATGGATCACCCGACGAAGTACGGCAAGGTGCATGGAATCCAGACGGAGGCGGAGGAGCGGATTACCTGTTCTTCCGGAAGGGGGGCGACCTGATGGTAACAAGGCCGGATGGAGAGTTCGTTACCATGTTTCCGCAGGAGACTCCCCGTGGCTGGTTCGCTGAGGCCAAAGTAATCCACACCCGGAAGTGATGAAACGTGACTTCTTCTGAGGTGCTGCTACAGCACCGGACCGAATCCTTGCAGGGACTTTACTACCACCACGAAGGTGTTTCCTCGGATGCGAGTCTGGAAGCCGTCTGCGTATCCCTGGAAGGAGGTGGAAGAATCTTTTACAGTTCGGCAACAGACTGGACTCTCATGGTGGACAGATGTTCAGACTCTGAGATTCCGTCATGGTGTTATCCGCCGGAGAATTGGGCGGTGGACGGACTTCCCGTTGAGGGGAGACCACTTCTAGGGATGTGCCTCGCCGTCGATGACGTCTCGAACGAGGTGGGCGAAATTGTAGGGAAGCGAATCCGTTACAGGGAGGAGACCGTCGAGGTGTTGGCTGGCGAGCCCCTGCGAGTGGCAGTGTACTGACTGCGGTTTCCTCACATGTGTCGATTACAGCGTGTACCTCCAGGAACGAGCCGTATTGAGGGCGAGCCCTGAAAGAGTCAGGGCAGGGGACGACAACCGGTCCCCGGCGGTGCCCGTGCCGGTAGTCGCGAACACGGCGCCCGTCCGCAGCCTCTGACGAACGGACGCCACGCCCTTGACTTCGGCGGCGGGACACGGCCCCACACGTCGGTAACCGCCAGGCACCGCACACGTCGGTAACCGCCAGGCACCGCGTAGCCAGGACCCGCGCCCGGGACCGCTCAGGCACACGTGTGCCCTGCCGCGCGGCAGCGTCCGCCCGAACTGCGGGCGCCGTGCCCGGCCCCGTAGGCGTTTGTGCTCCGGACGCCATCCGGCAGTACGGCCCCCGGTGCGGGCCGCTGCCCCGGAGGACCTGGTCGTCTGCCTATTCTCGGGGCATGAAGGTGACGCCGTGGCTCCGTGCGATCGCGGGCACTGCGCGGTCCGGACTGAGTGTGGAGCGCAGCTCGCTGACGCCGTATATCGCGATTCGCGGCGCGTGCGGGGTGGCCGTCGTCGTCGGGCTGCTGCTCGTCTTCGGTGACCCGAAGCTCGCCGTCTCCTCCGCCTTCGGGGCCTTTGCCTCCGGGGTGGCGACGTTCCAGCGCAGTTGGCGGCCGCGGCCGATCCTCGCGCTCTCGGCCGCCGGGGGGCTCGCCGTCTCGACGTTCCTCGGGTATCTGCTCGTCGGGTACCCGGAGGCGTTCGTCCTGCTCGTCGCCGTCTGGGCGTTCGGCGCGGGGATGGCGTGGGCCGCGGGGCCGACGGCGGGTGTCGTCGCCGCGCTCACCGTCGGCGTGATGCTGGTGGCGGTCACCCTGCCGACGAGCGTCATGGGGGCGCTCTTCCATGCTGCGCTGATCGCGATGGGCGGTGTGGTGCAGGCGCTGCTGATCGTCCTCTTTCCGCTGCGGCCGTGGGCCGAGCGCCGCGACGCGCTCGCCGACGCGCTCGCCGGCGTCGCCGACTACGCCCGCAGGCTCCGCCACGACCCCATCGCCCCCTTCGACCCCGAACCCCTCATCGAGGCACGCAACGCCGCAGCCGTGACGGCCCGGCAGGCCCGCCGCCGCCCACGCCAACTCCACGGCTACCGGGCGCTCGCCGAGCGCTTCCGCCCCGTCCTCGCCTCCCTCGCCGACCCGGTCGTTGGCGGCGTACCCGACGAGGGCCCGGAGCGCGACCGGGTGCGCGAACTCCTCAGCGCCGCCGCCACCGTCCTCGACGCCACGGCCCGCGCCATCCGCCGCAGCGAACGCATCCGTGTCCCCGCCGAAGCGCTCCAAGTGCTGCGCACGCCCGAGGACGACGAGGTGCTCACGGGTCCCGCCGAGCGCGCCGCGATACGGCTCGCCGCGCTCACCGACGACGCGGTCGAGGCGGCGCAGGAGCCGGTCGAGGTGACGCGCCCCGCGCTGCTGCCGCGGGTCACCTGGTACACGGCGCCCGAGGGCCCCGGACCGCGCGACGCCGAAACGCCCGAGCCGCGCGAGGGGGGCCGCCTGGAGGACGAGTGGCGCAACTACGCGGCCGACGAGTCCGCCGAACTCCCGGCCGTCGGGGGCCGAAGAGAGGAGCAGAGCGCGCGGGAGCGCCACCTGCCGCGGACGTCGATCGGCGGCAGAATCCCGGTCGTCGCGCGGACGATCAGGCGCGAGCTGAACTTCTCGTCCCAGATCTTCCGGCACGCGCTGCGCGTCTCCGGGGTCGCCTCCGCCGGCTACCTGATCGGCGCCGCGCTCCCGCCCGTCCACGGCTACTGGGCGCCGCTCACCGCGGTGATGGTGCTCCGCCCCGACTTCTCGCGTACGTACGAGCGGGGGTTCGGACGGTTCATCGGCACCCTCGTCGGCGTCGGCCTCGCGGGGACGATCACGGCGCTCCTCAACCCCGGTCCTTACGCCTGCGCGGGGCTCGCGGTCCTCTTCGTCGCGGGCATGTACCTGCTGATGCACACGGGGTACGCCCTCTCCCAGGCGTGCGTGAGCGCCTACGTCGTCTTCCTGCTCGGGATCGCCGGCAACGAGTGGTCGCAGACCGTCTCCGAGCGGGTCCTGCTCACGGCCTTCGGCGGGGTGCTGGCGATGCTGAGCTATGCGTTCTTCCCCGCGTGGGAGACGCCGCACCTCCGCGACCGCCTCGCCGACTGGCTTGCCGCGACGGGAAGTTACGCGTGCGCCGTCTTCGACGCGCTCGCGTACCCGACGGAGCGCCGGCCCCGTCAGGTGCGCGACAGCCTCCTCGACGCGCGGTCCGCGCGCCAGGAGTGGGAGCAGACCGTTGCGCGCGCGGAGGCCGAACCCGTGCGCGACCGCGGCAGGATCTCGCAGCGCTCCGCGACGCAGGCGCAGTCCGCGCTCGTGACCTGGGGGCGTGCGGTGATGCTGCTGGAGGCGCACGTACCGGCGGAGGGGCGCTCGACGACGTCGGGGCGGGCGGCCGAGGACGCCCAGGGGCCGGTCGCCAAGTCGGCCGAGGGGACGGTACGGAAGCCGTCGAAGCCCTCGGAGGAGGGCGCCGCCGGGTTCACCGCGGTGCTGCGTCCGGCGGTGGAGGCCGCGGCGCAGGCGGTGCGGGAGAGCGAACCGCTCGACTGGAGCGCGGTGCACACGGAGCTGGCGTCCTGGGAGGCGCGCGAGTCCCACCCGCACTCCGTGGCGCTGCGCACCGCGCAGCTCGTCGTCGAGGGGCTCGACGACCTCGCGGACGCGGTGCAGCCGCGGGGCACCTGACGCGTCAGCCCTCGGGGTGCCGCCCGTTCTCCCGCTCGGCGCGGCGCTTCGCCTCGGCGGCGCGGCGTGCGGCCTCGGCCGGGCGGAGGGCGGCGTCCTCGGGCTGGTCCAGGTCGGGGATGCGATCGCGGTCCTCGTCGCGCGTCTCCGCCTCCCACAGGCTCTTGTACTTGGTGTTGCGGAACTTCAGCAGCACCGAGGCGGTGATCGCCGCGACGAGCGAGGCGATCAGCACCGCCGCCTTGACGTGCTCCGTCGTCGCGTCGTCGGTGAAGGCGAGTTCGGTGACGAGGAGCGAGACGGTGAACCCGATGCCGCCGAGCATGGCGACGCCGAGCAGGTCCCACCAGGAGAGGTCGCTGCTGAGCTGCGCCCTGGTGAACCGCGCCGCGAGCCAGGTGCCGCCGAAGATCCCGACGATCTTGCCGGCGAAGAGGCCGAGCATCACGCCGAGCGACTCGGGCTGTCGGAAGACCTCGGAAAGCGCCGCCCCCGAGACGCTGACGCCGGCGGAGAAGAGCGCGAAGACGGGGACGGCGAGCCCGGCCGAGAGCGGGCGTACGCGGTGCTCGATGCGCTCGGCAGGGGCCGTGCGCTCGCCGAGCCACGCCGCTTCCGCCTCGTCGCCGTGCGCGTCCTTCGCCGCGGGCTTCGCGATCAGCAGCATGCCCATCGCCACGCCCGAGATCGTCGCGTGGACGCCGCTGTTGTACATCAGCCCCCAGATGACGAGGCCCAGCGGGACGTAGACGTACCAGCCGCGTACCCGCAGGTTGGCGTGGAGGACGCGGAAGAGGACCAGCCCCGCGAGCGCGCCCGCGAGCGCGAGGAAGTTGAGGCTGGAGGTGTAGAAGACGGCGATGACGAGGATCGCGCCGAGGTCGTCGACGATCGCGAGGGTGAGCAGGAAGGCGCGGATGCCGGACGGGAGGTGGGTCCCGATGACGGCGAGGACGCCGAGCGCGAAGGCGATGTCGGTCGCCATCGGCACCGCCCAGCCGTGGAGTTGGCCGCCGGAGGACGCGTTGACGGCGAAGTAGAAGAGCGCGGGGACGATCATGCCGCAGGCGGCCGCGACGATCGGCAGCGCGGCGGCGGCAGGACGGCTCAGCTCGCCGCCGGTCAGCTCGCGCTTCAGCTCGATGCCGGCGACGAAGAAGAAGATCGTCAGCAGCCCGTCGGAGGCCCAGTGCTCGACGGAGAGGTCGAGGCCGAGCGCGTCGATGCCGAAGTGGAAGCTCCGGATGTCCTCGTACGCCTCGCTCAGCGGGGTGTTGGCCCACACGACGGCGACGAGGGCCGCGACGAGGAGCACCACGCCGCTGATCGTCTCGGTGCGGAGGGCGTCAGTGAGGAGTCTGCGCTCTCTCGCCGGAGGGCGCCGGAAGAGCTCGGGCGTCTGGTGTTCGGGCGTGGTCATCTGCTGGCTCCGGGGTGGTGCTGGACAGGGGGCGCTTCACCGCCGACCAGTCTTCCCGGCACACCTAGTCGTGCTCAGCAGGCACGGACACCTCCACCGTAACCACACGCGTGCAGCCTCCCGCAATGAGGTCACCGCGCTGACCGGCGACTACGGGATCGGGCGCGGTTTCCGGAGCGGTCCCGCGGGGCGGCGCGGGGGCCTATGCTGCCGGGGTCGGACCCGGCGTCGGCGCCGGAGCGGGGGCAGGGAGCGAGGTCGGTGGAGAGGTGAAGCGCGGCGCGATATCCGAGGAGTACCTCGGGACGTACGCGGACGTCCTCGCTGAGGTGAGCGACACGGGGCGGCTGTTGCACCGTCCCGAACTCGACTCCTTCCGCGACCTCGGCGAGCGCGCCGCCGAGGAGGGGCACAGCATGCGGCAGCTCGTCGGCCTCTACCTCGCGGAGACCCGCAGGATCTGGGGGACGCTCCCCGGCGTCGCCAGGGTGGCGGGCGCGAGCGAGCGCGGACGCATGGGGGACGCGGTGCTCGGCGCCGTCGAGGCCGCGGTGTCGGCCGTGGGCGAGGGGCACGAGCGGGCGCAGCGGATGGCCGTGCGCCAAGAGGAGGCGGCGCGGCGGGAGTTCGTCGACGACCTGCTCCACGGGCGCAGCAACCTCGGCAAGCTCGCCGAGCGCGCTCAGCGGTTCGGACTCCACCTCGCGGACCGGCACGCGGTCGCCGTCGTCGAGGGCGTCGAGAAGTACGAGGACGCCAACCCGGTGGTGCGCCGGATCGAGCGGGAGCTCTTCGGGCGCTTCGAGGAGCGGGACGTGCTCCTCACCACCAAGGACGGGCGGCTCGTCTGCGTCGTCGGCTCCAGCAACGCGGCGGTCCTGGAGGCGTTCGCGGAGCTGGCGGAGCGGCCGGGCCCCCGGTACCGGGCGGCGCGGCGGGTGGCGATCGGGCGGGAGCACGTCGGCGCCAGCGGGGTGGTGCGCAGCTACGAAGAGGCGGTGGGGGCGCTGGACCTCGCGGAGCACCTCGTGCTGGAGCAGGTGCGGCTGAGCGCGGCCGAACTCCTCGTTTTCCCCGTTCTGTTGCGGGACAGGGCCGCCATCGCCGACCTCGTACGCACCGTCCTCGGCCCGCTCACCCAGGCGCGCGGGGGAGCGGAGCCGCTGCTGGGGACTGTGCTGGAGTGCTCGGCCGCCGGGTACGTCAACGCGGCGGCGGCGCGGCGGCTGGGGGTGAGCGTGCGGACGCTCTCGTACCGCCTGGAGCGCATCAAGTCCCTTACGGGGTACGACCCTTCGAACTCGCTCCACCGCTACACGCTGGAGACCGCGGCCATGGGCGCGCGGCTCCTCGGCTGGCCCGACACGGAGCTGTGAGGCGCCCCCGTACGAACTACCGTGCGTCGCATGGGGGTTGAGCCGACCGCGCCAACGGCACAGGACTGTGACACGCGGAAGGTCGCTCGGTGACGCTCCGTCGGCAGGATGTCCCCCGTGTTACAGCGGTGTTTCGCGCGGAGCCGGACGTAAAAAAGCCATAAAGATTGCCGGGATCTGGCAATGTGCGAAGGCGACGCTCCGCGCCACAATGGATGCACACCGCAACCGGGGACGGGGGAGAGGGCGTTGGGAGACTTCATCTCGATCGGGTTGGCGTTTCCGACCGTCCTGTTCGGTTTTCCGCTGGTTGTGGTCGTGGCCTACTGGCTGCTCGTCCTGGTGGGCCTGGCCGGGGTCGATGCCCCCGACGGGGGTGGGGGCATCGACTCCGGCTCCTCGGCCACGGGCTCCCAAGGGGGCCTTGCCGGGCTCGGGTTGGGCGGCGTGCCGCTCGTCGTCGTGCTCTCGCTGCTCACCGTTGTTGCCTGGTTCGTGTCGCTCGCGGGTTCGGTGTATGCGCCATCCGGTCTTCCCTGGTCGGCGCTGGTGCTCCTCGGCGCGCTCCTCGTGGCGTGGATCGTCACGCGGGGTTGCTGCCGGGTGCTGCGTCCCTTCTTCCGCACCGAACGCCTCGTGAGCCACCAGGACTTCGTCGGCCGGGTGTGCACGGTGCGCACCGGCCGCGTCGACGCCTCCTTCGGGCAGGCCGAGGTCGTGGCGGCCGACGCGTCGACGGCGCTCGTGCAGGTCCGCTGCACCGAGCCGGATGCCGCACTCCGCGCGGGCAGCACGGCCTTGATCTTCGACTACGACGCGGAGGGCTCCTTCTTCCGCGTCACGCCGTACGACGGCGCGCTCGACCCGTACCAACCGCCCCGCTGACCAGGGCCGTTCGCGCCGCGCGCCGCCGCGCCGACGTGACGCGACCGGCCCAGACGCGGCGGGCGGCAGTCCGCAGCCCACCGACCCGGCGCCCCCACCCGGGCCGAGAACCGCACCCGGAAACGCAGGGGGACGGCGAACCCGTCCCCGGAATCCACAGGGGAACTGATCTGCATGAACGCCATATCCCTCGGCCTCGGTGTACTCCTCGCCGTCGGCCTGCTCCTCCTCATCGTCGCCTTCTTCGCCATCAGCCGACTCTTCCGCAAAGTGCCGCAGGGGAAGGTGCTGATCGTCTCGAAGATGCGGAAGGTCGACGTCACCTTCACCGGGCAGGTGGTGCTGCCCGTGCTGCACCGGGCCGAGATGATGGACATCTCGGTGAAGTCGATGGAGATCCACCGCACCGGCCGTGAGGGCCTCATCTGCAAGGACAACATCCGCGCCGACATCCGGATCTCGTTCTTCGTCCGCGTCAACAAGACGGTGGAGGACGTCGTGAAGGTGGCGCAGGCGATCGGCACCGAGCGCGCGAGTGATCGGGAGACCCTCCAGGAACTCTTCAACGCGAAGTTCTCCGAGGCGCTCAAGACCGTCGGCAAGCAGCTCGACTTCTCCGACCTCTACACCAAGCGCGACGAGTTCCGGGACCGCATCATCGCCGTGATCGGCACCGACCTCAACGGCTACAGCCTGGAGGACGCCGCCATCGACTACCTGGAGCAGACTCCGCTCCAGCAGCTCGACACGCACAACATCCTCGACGCCCAGGGCATCCGCAAGATCACCGAACTCACCGCCGAACAGCACGTGCGCACCAACGAGTTCCAGCGGCAGGAGGAGAAGGAGATCACGCGGCAGAACGTGGACGCCCGCGAGGCCGTGCTGGAGTTGGAGCGCCGCCAGGCGGACGCCGAGATCAAACAGCGCCGCGAGGTCGAGACCGTCCGCGCGAAGGAGGAGGCCGAGACCGCCCGGGTGCAGGCCGAGGAGCGGATGCGTGCACAGACGGCGCACATCAAGACCGAGGAGACGCTCGGCATCCAGAACGAGAACCGCGAGCGGGAGGTCGCCGTCGCGCAGCTCAACAGGGAGCGCGTGGTGGCGATCGAGAACGAGCGGATCGAGAAGGACAGGCTCCTCGAGGTGATCGCCCGCGACCGCGAGACCGAGCTGCGGAAGATCGCGGCCGACAAGGAGGTCGAGGCGGAGAAGCGCGACATCGCCGACGTCGTCCGCGAGCGGATCGCGGTGGAGAAGACCGTCGCGCAGCAGGAGGAGGAGATCAAGAAGCTGCGCACCGTCGAGGAGGCGGAGCGCGAGCGCCAGGCCCTCATCATCCAGGCCGAGGCGGAGGCCCAGGAGCGCCTCGTGAAGGACATCAAGGCGGCCGAGGCCGCCGAGCAGGCGGCGGAGCACCGCGCCGCCGAGGAGCTCACCCTCGCCGAGGCCAGGCGCAAGCAGGCCGACCTCGACGCGCAGTCCGCGATCCGGCTCGCCGAGGGCAAGCGCGCCGAGTCCGCGGCGGAGGGGCTCGCCGAGGCCGAGGTGCAGGAGCGGATGGCCGACGCGGTGGAGCGCAACCGCGCGGTCGAGGCGGACGCCGCCAAGGCGATGGGCCTCGCGGAGGCGACGGCCGAGAAGGAGCGCGGCCTCGCAGCGGCCGAAGCGCTCCGCCAGCGGATGCGGGCAGAGGCCGAGGGGATCAACGAGAAGGCGTCGGCGATGGCGGCGCTCGACGAGGCGAGCAGGGAGCACGAGGAGTACCGGCTGCGCCTGGAGGCGGAGAAGGACGTGCGGATCGCCGGCATCGACGTCCACCGGCAGGTCGCGGAGGCGCAGGCGTCCGTGGTCTCCGAGGGGCTCAAGAACGCCAAGATCGACATCGTGGGCGGCGAGTCCGTCTTCTTCGACCGCCTCGTCGGGGCGATCTCCGCGGGCAAGAGCGCGGACGCCTTCGTCGACCGCAGCGAGTCCGTGCAGGCGATGGCGGCCCCGTGGCTCGACAAGGAGGACTCCACCTTCACCCGCGACCTCGGGGCCGTCCTCGGCGGCCTCGGCACGCAGGGCGTACGCGACCTCACCCTCACCGGACTGCTCGGCAAGCTCATCGCCGAGGAGGGCCCGCACACCTCCCAACTCCGGGCGCTGCTCGACTCGGTGAGCGGCACCCCGGCGGCCGACCTGCCGCTCTCCGCCCTCGCAGGCGGCACGGGAGCGGTCAACGGGGCGAAGGCCGCGGTCTGACGGGCACGGGCCGCCCGGCGGGCGGCCCGATCCGCCCCGGGGCGGAGGAGAGAGGGCGCAGAGGAGATGGGGAGACGAGCGATGACCGAGGCACACGCACCCGAGCCGGCGCACGCAGCGGACGAGCCCGCGGGCGGGGCTCCGGGCGACGAGGCACACGGAGCCATGGACGCCGGCACCTTCGGCGTCCTCCGCGACCGCATCGCCAAGGCGGCCGCCGAACTCTCCGCACGTGCAGGGCGGTTGAACGCCCGCCGCACAAAGGAGTTCGGCGCCGCCGGGCTCGAACTCCTCCGCGCCGAGCAGCTACGCACCGCGGCCGACACCGCCGCGTGCGACGTCGTCCACGTCGGCGGCGCCCTCCTCCTCGGCCACCACGCGACGGCCCCGGCCGACCGCGAGGCCGAACCCGCCGACGTCTTCGCGCTCTTCGCGCTCGACGCGGGCCGCCTCGCCCCCGCGGCCGAGTCCGCTGTCCCCGGACTCCTCGACGACGCGCGGTTCCGCAGGGACTTCGCCGAACTCCACCGCTACTACCGCTCCGCGCGGTTCACCCGCTTCGACACGGCGGGCCCCCTCCTCCTCGCCGTCTTCCGCACCGGCGACCGCGACGGCGACGTACGCGCGCTGCGCTGGCGGATCTCGCCAGACGGCACCCCGGCGTACGTCGACGCCAAGGGCGAGCGCGAGCTGCGCGCCCCCGAGCCGTACGAGTTCACGTGGCAGGAGGCCGGCCGCGAGGATCACGTGCCGGGACGCTACCCGCTCGTCTCGCTCGCCGGACGCCTCCACGTCGGCATCGCGGAGGGCGCGCTCACCGTCAAGTCGACCGCGGACACCGAGGTTTCGGAAGGGCTCCACCGCGAACCCGTCGACGAGCCGCTCCAGTCGCTCGCCGACGCGCGGATCGCGCACGCCGCCGTCGGCCCGCTGACGCTGCTGCGGGTGCGCCCGTACAACGAGGACGCCTACCGCTACCTGGTCCACAACGAGCGCACCGGCGAGGTCGTGCGGCTCGACGGCATCGGCGCGGGCTGCCGGCTGCTCCCCGAGGAGCAGGGCATCGTCTTCGCCGGCGGCTACTACCTCGCCAACGCGCCCGCAGGCTCGGCCGCGCGCACCTTCGACACCGGGCCCGAACCGGCCGAGGGCGATGCGCTCGGCTGGCACGCCACCGTCCGCTCGCCCAACGGCGAGGACGTCCTCTACGTCTTCCGCACCGCCGGAGGCCGCACCCTGCTGCTGCCGTACAACCTCATCCGCGAGGAGGTCGCGGCGCCGCTCCCCGCCGACGGGCACGCGCTCTTCCCCGACGGCACCCTGGTCCTGCTCCGTTCCGCCGACAGCGGCCCGACGCGGGTGCACCCCGTCCAACTATGGCGGACGCCGTACACCAGCGCCATGCATGCCGCGGCGCAGCCCGCCGGGGACGGGCCGCTCGCACGGGTGGGCAACGCGGAGCTGGTGCGCGGGATCTCCGACGCGTACGCGGTGGTGCGCCTCGCCGACGGCATGGAGCCGAACGCCGCCGTCTTCCGCGCCGTCACCGCCGCCTGCACCCGACTCGCCGACCAGCACCCGTGGTTGGGGACGGAGGGCCTGGAGCGGCTCGACGAACCGCTCGGCACCCTGCGCGGCACGGCGGAGCAGGCGATCGACGAGGTGCGCCGGGTCGAGGAACTGCGGGCGCAGGCCGAGGACGCGCTCGACGAGGCGGCGCGGGAGGCGACCGCACTCGTCCGCAGGGCGCGCGGCGAGGTGCCGGGCGGCGCGGCGGGCTGGGTCGCGCTCCTCACCGCACTCCGCAGGGCCAGGGGCCGCGTCGCCGCGCTCGGCGACCTGCGGTACGTCGACACCGGGCGGCTCGGGGAGCTGGACGAAGAGCTCGCCGAGGCACTCGACGCCACGGGCCGCAGGGCAGTGGACCGGCTCGCCGCGCCGGGCGCCTTCGACGAAACGCACCGCGAGATCGGGGAGTTGGAGTCGCATGCCGCGGCCGTCGCGACCGTCGCGGAGACGGCGCCGCTCGCCGAGGAGATCGACCGGCACGCGGAGAGCCTCACGGCGGTCACCGACGTCGTCGGCGGTCTCGAGGTCTCCGACGCGACGCAGCGCACCGCGCTGCTCGCCGCCGCCGGGGAGGTGACGGGCGCCGTCAACCGCGCACGCGCCGTACTGGAGCGCAGGCGGGGCGAGTTGCGCGAGAGCGAGGGACGCGCGGAGTTCGAGGCGGAGTTCGCGCTCCTCGGCCAGGCCGTCGCGGGAGGGCTCGCCGCCGCCGGGACGCCCGAGGAGTGCGACGAGCAACTCGGGCGCCTCATGGTGCAGTTGGAGAACCTGGAGTCCCGTTTCGGCGCGCTCGACGCCGACGGGGGTACGGGCGGCTTCCTGGCGCGGCTCGCGACCCAGCGCGAGGAGATCCACGAAACCTTCTCCGCACGCAAGCAGGCCCGCATCGACGCCCGCGCACGGTACGCCGAGCGCCTCGCGGCTTCGGCGGAGCGGGTGCTCGCCACCGTCGCGCGCCGCTCCTCCTCGCTCACGACCCCCGACGAGGTGCACGCCTACTTCGGCTCCGACCCGCTCGTCGCCAAAGTGCGCACTACGGCGGCAGAGCTGCGCGAGCTCGGGGAGCAGGTGCGCGCCGACGAGCTGGAAGGCCGGCTGAAGGCCGCGCAGCAGGAGGCGGCACGGGCGCTGCGGGACCGCGCCGACCTCTACGACGCGGAGGGCACCGTACGCCTCGGCCGCCACCGCTTCAGCGTCAACTCCCAACCCGTCGAGCTGACCCTCGTCCCGCAGGACGGCGCACTCGTCTTCGCCGTCACCGGCACCGACTACCGCGCTCCCGTGCACGACGAAGAGTTCGCGGCGACGCGGGCGTTCTGGGACCAGCCGCTGGCGTCCGAGTCGCCCGAGGTCTACCGCGCCGAGCACCTCGCCGCGACGATCCTGGAGCGCGCGGCAGCGGGTCGTGGCCTCGACGCACTGCACGAAGCCGCGGCAGAGGACCGACTCCTCGCCGCCGTTCGGGAGTTCAGCGACGCCGCGTACGACGAGGGGTACGACAGGGGCGTCCACGACCGGGACGCCGCGCGCCTCCTCGACGTCCTGCTCCGCCTGCACAAGGGCGCGGGGCTGCTGCGGTTCCGGCCCGACGTGCGCGCTGCGGCCCAACTCTTCTGGGGCTACGGGGCGCAGGAGACGGCCCGGCGCGAGTGGACCACGCGTGCCGCCTCGCTGGCGCGGGCCCGCAGCGCGTTCGGACCGGTGCCGGCGGCGGCCGACCTCGCGGCCGAACTGGACGGCGCGGCAGGCGAGTTCCTCCGGCCGCTCACCGCGGAACTCGGCGAGCTGCCCGACGGCGACCTCGGCGGCTACCTCTTCGAGGAACTCGCCTCGGGCAGCCCCGGGTTCGTCACAGGCGCCCCCGCGCGGGCGCTGCTCGACGGGTTCAGGACCGCGCTCGGCGGCGAGGACTCGGCCGCGGCGAAGGAGTTCGGGGCCGATCTCGCCGCGCTCGACGGCGACCTGCGGGCCCGGCTCCAGCTCGCCTCGGCCTGGCTCCACTCGTACGCGCAGACCCGCGGCGGCGAGGCGCCCACCGGGGCCGAAATCCCCGGCGACCTGACGGAGGCGGCCGTACTCGCCCTCGACGGCGGCGCGTTGGAGTACCGCGACGTCCGGGCGCCGCTCCGCGAGCGCGTGCCCGAGCTGCTCGGCGCCCACCCGCGGCTCGACGGCGGCGCACTCGACGTGCGGCTCGACGAGTTCCTCGACCGCACGCGCACTTTCCGCACCCACCGCGTCCCCGCGCACCGCGCGTACACCAGGCGCCGCAACGCGCTCCTCGCCGCCGAGCGCAGGCGGCTCCACCTCGACGCGCACAAGCCGCGGGTGATGCCCACCTTCGTCCGCAACCGCCTGATCGACGAGGTCTACCTGCCGCTCATCGGCGACAACCTCGCCAAGCAGCTCGGCGCGGCGGGCGCGGAGCGGCGCACGGACAGCCAGGGCATGCTGCTCCTGCTCTCGCCTCCCGGCTACGGCAAGACGACACTCGTCGAGTACGTGGCAGCGCGCCTCGGACTCGTCCAAGTGACCATCGACGGACCCGCGTTGGGGCACCGCACCACCTCGCTCGATCCGGCCGCGGCGCCGGACAGCGCGGCCCGTCGCGAGGTGGAGAAGATCAACTTCGCCCTGGAGATGGGCAGCAACGTCCTCCTCTACCTCGACGACATCCAGCACACCTCGCCCGAGCTGCTCCAGAAGTTCATTCCGCTCTGCGACGCGCAGCGCCGCATCGACGGCGTCGCGGCCGACGGGACGCCGCGCAGCTTCGACCTGCGCGGCAAGCGCTTCGCCGTCTGCATGGCGGGGAACCCGTTCACCGAGTCGGGCAGCCGGTTCCGCGTCCCCGACATGCTCGCCAACCGCGCGGACGTCTGGAACCTCGGCGACGTCCTCTCCGGGCGCGAGGAGCTCTTCGCGCTCAGCCACGTCGAGAACGCGCTCACGGCCAACCCCACCCTCGCGCCGCTCGCCTCCCGCGACCGCGGCGACATCGACCTGCTGGTCCGCCTCGCCGCCGGGGACGGCTCCGCGGAACCGGACCGCCTCGTCCACCCGTACTCCGCAACGGAGTTGGAGCAGGTCCGGGCCGTTCTGCGCCACCTGCTCCGGGTGCGGCGCACGGTCCTCGCCGTCAACTCCGCGTACATCGCCTCGGCAGGCGTCGACCCGGCCGACCGGACCGAGCCGCCCTTCCTCCTCCAGGGCTCCTACCGCAACACCAACAAGCTCGCCGAGCGCCTCGTCCCCGTCATGAACGACGAGGAGTTGGAGGCCCTCGTCGACGACCACTACACCGCGGAGGCGCAGACCCTCACCACGGGTGCCGAGGCCAACCTCCTCAAACTCGCGGAGCTGCGCGGCAGGTTGGACGAGGAGGGCGCCGCGCGGTGGGAGCGGCTGAAGGCCGCGCACCTGCGGTGAGTCGGTGCGGCAGGACCGTCCCCCGGCACAAGCAGTCCGGAGGCGATCCACGGCGTTCCGGTCATGGTCCACGACGCAGAGGGGCCGCGCTCTCCCGCGCTCGACCTCATCGGCGACGCCATGCGCGCGCAGTGGGCCGTCGTGCCGGTCTAGCGCTTCAGCGACGCCGGCGTACCCGAGCGGCGGGGGGCACCTACCGGATGTGCGCCAGCCACCGTGTCGCCTTCGGCGACATCTGCCCGTACCCGGCGGTGAGTTCGGCGCCGCGCGACGTCGTCCGCGGGTGCGGTCCTGGGCGCCGGACGTGGTTCGGCGCCGAACCGGCCGAGCTGCGCGGGCGGTTGCATGGCCATGCGGCCGACCGACTTCTCCGCCCGGTCACTTGCGGGCGACGGTCACCGCGCAGAGCCCCGTCTCCTCCGTCCTGGTGCTGATCCCTTCCGGCGCGAACCCGGCCCGGGCCGCGTACGCCTCGACCGCCTCCGCCGTGCGGCACGCCATGCGCCACGGTGTGCCCTCGCGGTTGGGCAGCGTGTGCGAGGCGAGTTCGCGCTGGGGGTGCGAGGTCTGCGTCGTGAAGACCAACGCGCCGCCGGGGGCGAGGAGTTCGCGAAGGCGGGACATCGACTCGCGTACCGCCTCGTCGTCGAGGGTGAGTTCGTAGAGGCCGCAGACGACGACGAGGTCGGGCGCGCGCCGGTCGGCGAGCGGGCGCGGGGCGAAGGCGTCGCCCTCCTCCCAGTCGAGCGGGTGCTCCAGCAGGCGGCGGCGGGCCGCGAGCCTGCGGCCGTGCGCGAGGGCCGTCCGGGCGTTGTCGCGGCAGACGACGCGCAGCCTGCCGTCGGTGTCCTCCTCCAGGAGGTCGAGGAGGTAGCGGCCGGAGCCGGCGGCGACGTCGAGGAGGACGACCTCCTGCTGCTCCCACTCGGCGACGAGCTTCCGCAGCACCTCCTTGAGCAGCTCTTGCCGAGCGCGGACCGCGCGCCACGCGACGGCGTCGAGGAAGGCGCGGTCGAGGAGGCGCCCGATGCCGAACGAGCCGTGGGCCTCGTCCTCGTAGACGTAGTCGAGCAGCGGGCCGCTGTCGAAGCCGTACCGGTGGCCGAGCGCGATGCCCTGACTGCTGCGGCCCGCCGTGCGCATCAGCCCGCGCAGCACGATCCACTTCAGCCGTTCGGGGAGCGACTCCCGGGCGCGGCCCGGCTGTTGACGCCGGCCCTCGCCCGGGCGCCGCCCGGCACGCCCGGCCGGGGCGCCTCGGTCGGTCGCCCCGTCGTCGGTCGTCGTTCGGGATGTCGTCCGCTCTGCCACTCTCTGCCCCCGTACCGTGTGCCGCCGCCCTGCCGGGCGGCGCGGTGCCGTGCGCCGCTGCGCCTTTCGTAGGTAGGACGTTCCGCGTACCTGCATGGCTCCTGCCCTCTCCCGCCCGTCCGCGCACTCCGGGGGCGTCGCGGATCGGGGCGGGAAGTCCCCTTCCGTCGCACCGAGTTCGGGGCGGTCGCGCACGAGGGCGCGGTTCAGCCGTCCTGCGGAGGGGGCGGGTCGTCGAGGAGCGACACCCCGTACCGGGCCAGGAGATCTACGTGGTCGGCGTCGTGGCGTCCGTCCGCGGCGCCGACCGAGCGGAAGTAACCCTCCACGGCACCGGGGTTGTTGATAATGAGCACCTCGGCCGTCGACGTGAGCGGCTGGAAGGTGTGGGGCACGAACCGCGGCCCGAATATGTAGGCGCCGGCTTCCGCGTCGCGGACGTCGCACTCGGCGAGCGAGGTGGAGCCGACCCAGAACCGTACCCGCCCGGAGAGGACCACCCAGCTCTCGTCCTCCCTGCTGTGGGTGTGCAGCGGCGGCGCGTCCCCGCGGTGCATCGAGGCGCGCATGACGCTCGCCGCCCCGTTGGTCTCGCCCGTCCCTACGACCTGTTCGTTGGTGGTGCGGTAGTACTGGAAGGTCTCGCCGTCTCCCCGGTTCCGCACGAGGGCCATGCTCATCCGTGCTCCTCCCCGGCCGCGTGTGCCGGCCGGTAGTGATCGGAGCGACGGAGCCCGCCGTCCGGCGACTTCGAGCGGTTCGGGGCGCACGCTCCCGAACCGCCGTGCCGCACGCGGGACGTCGCAGTACTCGTGATCGTCGCATTGAGCAGGGGCTGTGCTCCAGAGGGCGTCGGGCGCGGGTGCGCTCCAATGGTGCACGTGTGCAGGGGAGTTGCGGGCCGGGTGCGCATCCGGCCGCGCACGAGAAGGAGCCGCGGCCCGTGTCCCCCGGGGGGAAGGGACACGGGCCGCGGCGGTCTGCCCGTCGGCGGGGTGCCGACGGCTACGGCGTGGGCTCAGCCGATCTGGAGCTTCTGGCCGGGGACGATCAGGTCCGCGTCGTCGCCGATGACGGACTTGTTCTCCTCGAAGACCTGCTTCCAGTCGGCGCCGTGCGCGTCGGCGATACCGGTGAGGGTGTCGCCCGACTCGACGGTGTAGTTGCCGGACTTGCTCTCCTGCTGGGGCTTCGGCTTCGGCGCCTGCTCCTGCTGCGGCGCCTGCTCCTGCTCGGGCGCCTGCTCCTGCTGGGACTGCTCCGAGCCGTCGCCTTCCGCGTTCACGTCGGGGGAGGGGCCGTCGGCGGTGAGGTTGCCGGCGCCTGCGCAGGACCATGCGCCGGGGCCTTGGATTGCGAGGAGCTTTTCGGCGGCGGCTATCTGCTGTTCCTTGGTGGCGAGGTCGGCGCGTTCGGCGTATTGGGTGCCGCCTGCTGCCGCCCAGCTTGACTGGGAGAACTGGAGGCCGCCGTAGTAGCCGTTGCCGGTGTTGATGGACCAGTCGCCGCCGGACTCGCACTGGGCGACCTTGTCCCAGGTGTCGACCGAAGCCGCCTGCGCGCCGGTCGAGGTGACGAGCGGAAGAGCGAGGGCGGCACCCGCGACCCCGGCCACTGCGGCGACGCGGACTGCCTTGGTGGAGCGCCGGTGGCGGCCCTTGCCGTGGAGCTGCATGTCTTTCTTCCTTAACCATCGAGGCTGTTCGCCGCGGGGATTGCGGCGAACCGGTCGAGCGGCAGCGACACTAAGCACACCGTTCGGGATGCACCAAAAACGCTCATCCGTGATCATTGCTGCTACTTGACATCGCACGACCACATCTGTGCAGGTAACGCCGGTTGTTGGGGCGTCCGCAGGTCGGGTGCAGTCGGGGGAGAGCGGAGAGAAGCGTCACATCACCCCAACCGCCCGAAATGCTCCTAAGGTTCAAAGCGGGCATGAGGTGCCATGGTGCTCCCCCGCGCCGTGCGCGAATCGCCCCCGCCCGCCTGTTTCTTGGCGGCGGCCCGGCCCTCGGTCTGGAGCGTCGGGGGCTCCGGAAATCCCGTTGCGCCGCCGCCTTCGTGTCGTAAGCTCGACCGCTCCGCCCGCCCCCACGCCGTCCCTGCGCCCGCACCGCGTCCGCAGGGCGATGGACCGACGAGCCGCGCCCGGTGGGCAAGCCCCGCCCCGCACGCCGTCGTTCGAGCCGTCTCCAGACACGAGCAGAGGGAACGCACCATGCCGTCCGAGCCCGAGAACACCCCCTTCCCGACTCCGGAGGCCACGCAGGCCGACAGCCACAGCGTCATCGAGGTACGCGGCGCGAGGGAGAACAACCTCGCCGGGATCTCCCTCGACATACCCAAGCGCCGACTCACCGTCTTCACCGGGGTCTCGGGCTCCGGGAAGTCCTCGCTCGTCTTCGGCACCATCGCCGCCGAGTCCCGCCGCCTCATCAACGAGACCTACACGGCCTTCCTCCAGTCGTTCATGCCGAGCACGGGGCGCCCCGACGTCGACGTCCTCAACAACCTGAGCGCCGCGATCATCGTCGACCAGGAGCGCATGGGCGCCAACTCCCGCTCCACCGTGGGCACCTTCACCGACGCCTACACGATGCTGCGGATCGTCTTCAGCCGCCTCTCCACCCCGTACGTCGGCACCTCGAGCGCCTTCAGCTTCAACGCCGCGGAAGGCATGTGCGCACGCTGCGAGGGGATGGGCGAGATCTCCGACGTCGACCTCGACGAACTGCTCGACGTCGAGCTGTCCCTCAACGAAGGGGCGGTGAAGGCGCCCGGCTTCCAGGTCGGCTCCTGGTACTGGCAGGTCCTCGCCCACTCGGGGCTCTACGACCCGGACAGGAAGCTCAAGGAGTACAGCGAGCAGGAGTGGTACGACCTCGTCCACAAGCCGCTCACCAAGATCAAGGTCGATGCGCCGGGCTCTCCCTCGAACGTCAGCTACGAGGGGCTCCTCGTCAAGGTCCGCCGCGTGTACCTCGCCAAGGACCGCGAGAAGATGCAGCCGCAGTTGCGCGCATTCGTCGACCGGGCCGTCGTCTACGCCGCCTGCCCCGAGTGCGGCGGCAGCCGGCTGAGCGAGGCGGCCCGCACCGCAACGGTCGCCGGGCGCACCATCGCCGAGTGCTCCGGCATGCAGCTCACCGACCTCGCCGACTTCCTCCGCGACATCGACGACCCCTCCGTCGCGCCCCTCCTCGCCAACCTCCGCGGCACCCTGGAGTCGCTCGTCGAGATCGGCCTCGGTTACCTCAGCCTCGATCGCCCGGCGGGGACGCTCTCCGGGGGCGAGGCACAGCGGGTGAAGATGGTGCGCCACCTCGGGTCGAGCCTCACGGACGTCACCTACGTCTTCGACGAGCCGACCGCGGGGCTCCACCCGCACGACATCGCGCGCATGATCGAACTCCTGCGGAGGCTCAGGGACAAGGGCAACACCGTCCTCGTCGTCGAACACAAGCCAGAGGTGATCGCCGCCGCCGACCACGTCGTCGACCTCGGCCCCGGCGCCGGCACCGACGGCGGCCGCCTCTGCTACGCGGGCGACGTCGAGGGGCTCCGTGCCTCCGAGACCCTCACGGGGAGGCACCTCGGCTACCGGGCGCGGCTCCGCACCGATGTCCGGCGCCCCACGGGGCAGTTGGAGATCCGCGGGGCACGGTTGCACAACCTCAAGGACGTCGACGTGGACGTACCGCTCGGTGTCCTCACGGTCGTCACCGGCGTCGCGGGCTCGGGGAAGTCCTCGCTGATCCACGGCTCGGTGGCCGGGCGCGAGGGCGTGGTCGTCGCGGACCAGTCGCCGATCAGGGGCTCCAGGAGGAGCAACCCGGCCACCTACACCGGTCTCCTCGCTCCGATCCGCACCGCCTTCGCCAAGGCCAACGGGGTGCCGGCGTCGCTCTTCAGCGCCAACTCCGAGGGCGCCTGCGGCAACTGCAACGGGCTCGGTCTCGTCTATACCGACCTGGCGATGATGGCGGGAGTCGCCACCGTCTGCGAGGAGTGCGAGGGGCGCAGGTTCACGCCAGAGGTCCTCACCTACACCCTGCGCGGGCGGAACATCTCGGAGGTGCTGGAGATGTCGGTCGGCGAGGCGGGCGCGTTCTTCACTTCGGGCCAGCCGCGCACTCTCCTGCGGCGCCTCGACGACGTCGGCCTCTCCTACCTCCGGCTCGGCCAGCCGCTCAACACCCTCTCGGGCGGGGAGCGGCAGCGTCTCAAGCTCGCCATCTCGATGGCGGAGGATTCCGCGACGTACGTGCTCGACGAGCCGACCACCGGACTTCACCTCGCCGACGTGGAGCAGCTCCTCGCCCTCCTCGACCGGCTGGTGGACGACGGGAACTCGGTGCTCGTCATCGAGCACCACCAGGCGGTGATGGCCCACGCCGACCACCTCATCGACCTCGGCCCGGGCGGTGGCCACGACGGCGGGCGCGTCCTCTTCACCGGACCGCCCGCGGAGCTCGTCGCGCACGGCGATTCGCCCACCGCGCGGCACCTGCGCGAGTACGCGGGCGGCCGACCGGCGTGAACCGGCGGCCGTACCGCCCGCGCGGGCGGTACGGCCGCCGGTTCACACCCGGTGCGCTCCCTGGGGCCAGACGATCGAGACCGGGACGTCGTAGGTGCGGGCGAAGTCGACGACGTCGGCTGTGGTGCCGGGGGTGCCGTCCCAGACGGCGAGGAGATGGTCGGCGAGGCCGAGCACGGCGCCGCTCGCCGCCGACCTGGCGTGGTCGTCGTCGATCGTCATGCCGGTGCGGTGCACGGCCCTTGCGCGGGCCACTAGGCGGTCGTAGGTGGTGCGGTGGACGTCGGAGAGGCCCTGCCGGAAGAGCTTCGCCGGCTCGACCGTCTCCAGCTCGGCGCCGTGTGCCACCACGGCTTCGGCGAACCACGCCTCGGGCCCCTCGGCGAGGCAGGAGACACCGACCAGCTCCTCCGCGTCGAACCGCTCCACCTCCGTCAACAGCGCCTCGCGCACCAGCAGTTCCGTCTGTTCGGGGAGGCCGTCTTGCCCCGTGATCCCCAGGTACATGCGGCCATCTTGGGCGTTCCCGGGGGCTCACGGCCACGGTTACCGCCGTTCACTGCCCGATCGGATTCCTCCCGCGTTGACGAGGTGCGCGCGATCACGCCTGCGGGGGATGGACGGAGGGACATCCTCCGCTCCCTCGTACGGCCGCGGAGTCACCCGCCGAGGCAGGAGCGTACCGCCGCCACCAGGCGGTTGGCGCGTGCGTCACCGTGCCCGACCATACGGTTGGCGACGTAGGCGAAGCCGACGCCGAACTCGTCGTCACCGAAGCCGAGTTGCCCACCCGCACCGTCGTTGCCGAAGCTGCGCGGCCCCAGCAGCGGCCGGAACGAGGAATCGAGCAGGAACCCGGAGCCCCAGCGCGCCCCGGCGTCGAAGCCCAGCCACCCTTCGCCCGAGGAGACCTCGCCCGTCGCGTCCGTCAACGTCGCCGGAGTGAGCAGGCGTTGCCGGTCGCCGATGCCGGTCGCCGCTGCCGCGTAGAGCCCGGCGAGGCCGTCGGCCGACGCCGTGGCGCCCGCCCCCGGCAGCTCCGTGCCGAGCAGCTCCGGGTCGTTCCAGCCGTGCGGTTCGTGCAGGCCGGGGAAGGCGAGGGCGCCGTTCATCGTCACGATACGGGTGAGCAGGTGCTCCGGGCCGGGCCCCGCCGGGCGGCCCTCGGCCTCGGCGAGCAGAGCCCGGGCCTCCTGCTCCTCGGCGGGCAGGCCGATCCAGGCCCGGAGCCCGAACGGCTCGCCCACGACGCGCCGGAAGTACGCGCCCGGGGTCAACCCCGTGATGCGGCGGACGACTTCGCCGATCAGGAAGCCGAAGACATGGCCGTGGTACTCGTACGCCGTGCCCGGCTCCCAGAGCGGCTCCTGCTCCTCGAGGGCGCGGACCACCGGTGTCCAGGCGGCGAGCTCCTCGAAGCCGAGCACCGCGTCGAGAGCGGGAAGTCCGGCCCGGTGACCGAGGACCATGCGGGAGGTGACGGCCTCCTTGCCGTGCCGGGCGAACTCGGGCCAGTACCGGGCGACGGGTGCGTCCAGGTCGAGGCGCCCCTCTTGGGCGAGGAGATGGGCGCACAGGCTCACCGCACCTTTGGCGCAGGAGAAGACTGGTACGGCGGTGTCCTGCTTCCACGGGCGCCCCGTCGCCTCGTCGGCGACGCCGCCCCACAGGTCGGCGACTCTGCGTCCGTCGACGTGGACGGCGGTTGCCGCGCCGAGTTCGGGGAAGTCGGCGAAGTTCCGTGCGAACGCGTCGGCGACGGCTCCGAAGCCCTCGTCCGCCCATCCGTGTTGCTCCATGGCGCCTTTCCCTCCCTCTCCCGGCTTCGCCGCCGAGCAGCGCACGCTACAGCGAGGAGCGGGGGTGCATCGAGTCAATTACCCGGTCTGCGGGAGGAGTTGGAGCCGTGGTGCCGCAGTGATCGGGTGCGCACCGCGAGCGCGGCGCAGGGCGTTGTCAGAGGCGCGTGCGAGGGTCTTCGCATGACGGAGGCGAGGCCGCAGTCGGTGCGGACAGGGAGTGGCGAGGTGCTCGAACCCGGTGCTGCCGGAGAGCTGGTGGCGTGCTGGGTGGCGGTGGCGAACGCCGGGGGAGCCGTCGGGTTTCCGTTCCCGCCGGTGGGCGAGGCCGAGGTGCGGCCGGTCGCCGAGAAGCTGTTCGGCGAGGTGGGCGGCGGGACGTGCCGGCTGGTCACCGCGCGGGTGGGCGGGCGCATGGCGGGCTGGCTCGCGGTGCGAAGACAGTCGGACCCGCTTGTGGCGCACTGGGGGACCGTCCACCACGTCCAGACGCACCCCGCGTTCCGCAGGCGGGGCGTCGGTGCGGCGCTCATGGCGGAGGCGCGGCGGCTGGCACGCGAGGAATGGGGCCTGGAACAACTCCACTTGGCGGCGCGCGGCGGTGCCGGCCTCGAGGGGTTCTACGAGCGTCTCGGCTGGCGGGAGGCGGGCCGGTGGCCCGGCGCGCTGCGGCTCTCGCCCGGGGACGACAGGGACGACGTGCTGATGGTACTGAGTCCGCTGTGAGCCCTCGGCCGCCGGCGGCCGGGCAGGCGAGCGCCCGTCGGCACGGCGTCGGAGGGGCCGCCGGCCGGGTACGCTCACGGGGCAAGTGAGCGTGCAGCAGGGCGAGTTGGCAGAGGAACCCGTAGGCGGTCGACCCCTCGGCCCGCGGCCCAGGTGGTGTCTGCGCCGCCCGCTCGGCCGCGGCCGGGTGTGGTGGCGCGGGCGGCGCGGGTAGGGCTCCGGGCAAACCCGACAGAAGGGAACGGCACCCATGAGCGGCACCCCGCAGGACCAGCCGGACGGCAACTCGGAGTACGGCAGGAGACCGTTCAAACGGTCGAAGAGCCACTTCGCCGACCGCATCACCGCCGACGGCCGCGACGGCTGGCCGGTGGAGGCCGGGCGCTACCGGCTCGTCGTCAGCCGCGCGTGCCCGTGGGCGAGCCGGGCCCTCGCCTCCCGGCGGCTGCTCGGGCTGGAGGACGCCCTCTCGCTCGCGGTCGTCGACCCGCTCCAGGACGACCGTAGCTGGCGCTTCACCCTCGACCCCGACGGCCGGGACCCGGTCCTCGGCATCCGCTTCCTCCACGAGGCGTATGACAAGCGGGAGTCGGAGTACCCGGGCGGCGTCAGCGTGCCCGCGATCGTCGACATCCCCAGCGGGCAGCTCGTCACCAACGACTTCCAGCAGATGACCCTCGACTTCGCCACCGAGTGGACGGCGCTCCACCGCGAGGGCGCCCCGGACCTGTACCCGGAGCCGCTCCGCGAAGAGCTCGACGAGGTGATGGAAGGCGTCTTCCGCGACGTCAACAACGGTGTCTACCGCGCCGGTTTCGCCACCACGCAGTACGACTACGAGCAGGCGTACGAGGACGTTTTCCGCCGCCTCGACACGCTCTCCTCCCGCCTGCGGGACCAGCGCTACCTCGTCGGCGACACCCTCACGGAGGCGGACATCCGCCTCTTCACCACGCTCGTCCGCTTCGACGCCGTCTACCACGGCCACTTCAAGTGCAACCGCAACAAGCTCACCGAGGACCCCGTCCTCTGGGCGTACGTCCGCGACCTCTACCAGACCCCCGGCATCGGCGACACCGTCGACTTCGACCACATCAAGCGCCATTACTACGAGGTGCACACCGGCGTCAACCCGACGCAGATCGTGCCGGCGGGCCCCGACCTCTCCGGTTGGCTGACGCCGCACGGCCGCGAGTCCCTCGGCGGCCGGCCGTTCGGCGACGGGACGCCGCCGGGGCCTGTGCCGGCGGGGGAGGAGGTGCCGGGCGGGCACCGTCCCTGAGCCCCGCGTTGCCGACGCGCGCGGATGCCGGGCGGCGGTCGTGCCCGGTGTCCGCCGCGGGTCCGGTCCGCCTCCGGCTCAGGAGAAGAGCGCGGCCAGCACCACCAGCGCCAGCAGGAGGGCGAACGTCTCCCAGCGCATCGCCCGGCGCAGCGTGCCCCACCGGAGCGATCCCGCGCTGTGCCTTCGCGGGCTGCCGGAGCCCCCGTCCGAACCGTCGTCGCTCATCGGCACAGGCTAGCGGGAGCGGACCCGGCAGCAACAAGGCGGAATGAGCCGCGGGGCGAGGGGGTCGGCTGCCGGACGGCGGGAGCGTGCGGCGGCCTCCCGCCGGCCCGTCGACGCGCGACGCCCAACAGGCCCCGCTCAGTGCGCCGTTGCGCCGCGTCCCTCGTCGAGCACGCAAGGGATCTCCATCGTCACCATGGTGGGGCCGCCCTTCGGGCTGTGGACGGCGAGGACGCCGTCGAACGCGCCGAGGCGGCGGGCCACACCGCGCAATCCCGAGCCCTCGGCGTCCGCGCCGCCGCGCCCGTCGTCGGTGACGGTGAAGTGGAGCATCCCGTCCCGGTACCCGGCGTCGAGCCAGATCCGCCGCGCCTCCGCATGCTTCGCCGCGTTGGTGAGGACCTCGCTCACCGCGAAGTACGCGGCCGACTCGATCGCCCCCGCCGCCCGCCCCGGCAGCGGCAGATCGACCTCGACCGGCACCGCGGTGCGCAGCGCCAGCGCTTCGAGCGCGGGCCCCAGGCCGCGCTCGGCGAGGACCGGAGGATGGATGCCGCGCACCAGGTCCCGCAGCTCGCCCAGCGCGTCGGCCGACTCCGAACGCGCCTTCGCCACCAGCTTCTTGGCCCTCGCCGGGTCCTTCTCGATCAGCGCCTCGACGGCACCGAGGCTCATCCCCATCGCGACGAGCCGTGCCTGCGCGCCGTCGTGGAGGTCGCGTTCGATGCGGCGGAGCTCGGCGGCCGAGAAGTCGACCGCCTCGTGGCGGGTGCGGGTGAGGTGGTCGACGCGGCGGTGGAGATCCTCCTCGCTCGGGCCGAGCACCGCCTTGGCGAGCCGGAAGTGGAACGTCAGCAGGAGCGGTGCGGCGAAGAGCGCCACCGCGCTGAGCGCCGCCGCCAGCAGGCCCGCGAGGAGCGCCGTCGCCTGCCCCTGGATGGGGACGAAGCCATACCAGTAGCCGACGCTGCTGCCGTCGGTGAACACCCGCCACAGGCCGGCCGCGAGCGCGTACCCCTCCAGCGGGTAGAAGACGAGCCCCGCGGTGAGCAGCGCCGAGACGAAGCCGGCCGTCATGTCGGTGGCGAGCCAACCGAACTGCCGCCAGGTCGCCGGGTTCCGCAGCAGGCGCCCGAACACGCGGATGCCGGCGAGGAGTCCGGTGGGTGCGGGCTCGGGAGGGGACGCGTGCACGGCGTCGATGTGCACCCCGGCCCACTCGGCGGCGAGACGGCGGCGCCAGTCGGCGAACCTGCCCACGAGGCCGAAGAGCGGCGGCGTGGTGACGACGCCTACGCCGAGCACGGTGGACGCGAGCGAGAGCGTGCAGAGGACGAAGAGCACCGCGGAGCAGCAGAGCGAGACGACGGCGAGCGCCAGCCCCCGCACTCCGGCCAGCAGCATTCGGCGAAGCCGCATCCCCGTCCCTCCGCTCGCCTGCCAGTCCCTGCCGCAGAGAGTCTGCCGGCGCCGGCCGCGGCCTCCACCGTGCGCGGTGCGCCCTGCGGCAGGGCACACCGTGCGACGTACGACGCGGCGCCGCGAGTATCCCAGACTCGGCACCCGGCGCCCCAACGCTCGCTCGACCGAGAGGTGCTGAGTGCCCGCACCTCAAGCTGCGGGCGGACGCCGCCCTGCGAAAGCAAGTTGGCCCCCTGCCGGCGGCCGTGCTCGCAACGCGCCCCTCGTAACGGGCGTGCCTCCCGAGCCGGCGTCCCCGTACGCCGCTGCGCTCGACCTTACGAGCACGAAGACCCGCCCGCACGGGGCCTGAGCACCCGGTGGAGGGTGGTGCCGGGTACACCCGGCGCCGGTCACAGGCGGGTGGGCAGGGCCCGATCCCGCACGGTGGTCCAGCGCCACTCGGTGAACTCGCCGCGGTTGGTGAGGACTCCGTGCCTGCTGCCGTTCCCCGACGCGCCGACGCCGCCGAAGGGGACGTACGGATCGTCGTCGATCGTACGGTCGTTGACGTGCACCATGCCCGTGCGCAGTCGGGCGCCGAGCGCCTCACCGCGCCGCGGGTCGCCCGTGACGACGGAGGCGACGAGCCCGTACTCGGAGTCGTTGGCGACGGCTACGGCCGCCTCCTCGTCGGCGACCCGCACGACGGGCGCAACGGGCCCGAAGGTCTCCTCGCGGAAGAGCGGCGACTCCAGCCCCACCCGGTCGAGCACCGTGGGCCGGACGAAGAGCCCGCGGTGCACACCGCCCGCGCGCACCCGGGCGCCGCCCGCCGCCGTCTCCTCCACGAGGCGGCAGACGCGCGCGAGTTGACCTTCGTCGATCACGGGACCGAGCTCCACCTCCTCCCGCCACGGGTCGCCCACCCGCAACTCCTCGGCGATCTCGGCGAGCCGCTCCACGTACGCGTCGGCGAGCTCCTCGGCGACGATGTGGCGACCGGCCGCCATGCAGACCTGCCCCTGGTGGAAGAAGGAGCTCGACGCACCGAGCCACGCGGCCGCCTCCACGTCCGCGTCCTCCAGGACCACCAGCGGGTTGTTGCCGCCGAGCTCCAGCGAGGTCCGCTTCAGCGCTCTCCCGGCCCGTTCGCCGATCGCCCGGCCCACCGCCGTCGACCCGGTGAACGCGATCACGTCGACCTCGGGTGCCTCGACGAGCGCCTCACCCGCCTCGGCGCCGCCCGGCACCACGTGCAGCACCCCCTCGGGGAGCCCCGCCTCCTCGAAGAGCCGCGCGTACAACTGGCCGCCGGAGACCGCCGTCCTGGGGTCGGGCTTCAGTACAACGGCGTTCCCCAGCGCCAGCGCGGGCGCCACGGCACGCTGCGAGAGGACCATCGGCACGTTCCAGGGGCTGATCACACCGACGACACCCACCGGCACCTGCACGGCGACGCTGCTGCGCCCCGGCGTGTCCGGCAGCACGCTGCCGCGCGGCTCGCCGGCGAGCGCCGCAGCCGCGAGCAACTCGTCGCCGACGGCGCCCACTTCGTACTCCGCCTTGCCGCGGACCGAGCCGCTCTCCCGCACCACCCACTCGATGAACTCCTCGCGGTGCTCCCCGAGCAGGTCGGCGGCCCGCCGCAGCACCCCCATCCGCGCGACGTGGCCCGAGGCCGCCCACGCGCGCTGCGCGTCGGCCGCCTGCGCGGCGGCGCGGCGCACCCCGTCGGGCCCGGAGAGCCCGACGCGCGCGAGCACCTCGCCCGTGGCGGGCTCCACGCTGTCGACGACCTCGCCGTCCGGTGCGATCCAGCCGCCGGAGCTGACGGCTCCGTCGAGCGAACGCGGTGTCAACAGAGAAGACATGGCGCCTCCTGGGGCGTAGGGGCAGGGTGCACCTGTACCGCGGAGGGCCGGACGAAAACCGGGCGCGCTCTTTCGGCCACGTGCGTGTCTCGCAAGGGAAGTACCACGCCCCGGTCTTCTCCGTCACTACCTGCGAACTCTCCGCGCTAGGCACGCAGCGCCCCGCACCCCGCCTTCCCGTGGCCGCCGTGTACACCGCCGCCCGACCGCGCTTTTCACGCCGCTCCGACCGCGTGCGGTGCCGCCCGTCGATTCGGCCGGAAAAGATCAACGACACCTGTATTGACGGCACTTGGCATCGGCGCCACGATGCCCGAAGCGTTCACGTGAACGTTCACGTCCTGCCGCGCACGACCCCAGCAGTCCCTCCGAGCCGCCATCCGCCGCTCCGCTGCCGACGAAGGGTTCCGCCGCATGCCGTACCTCAGATCCGCGCGCAGACCCAGCCCCCTCCTCCACCGACTCGTCCTCCTCGGCACCGCGTCGACCGCGGCCCTGCTCCTCGCCCCGGCCGTCCCGGCCGCCGCGCGGGCAGCGCAGCCGCAGGGACAGTCGCAGGGCAAGAACCGCCCCCGCGCCTTCGAGGTGCGCGTAGCCACCTACAACACCTGCGGGCACGGCTGCCTCCCGACGAAGGCCGAGTGCGAGGCCGTGATCGGCCGGGACTGCGCGACGAAGCTCAAGCCCTGGGCCGGCGGCCGCGCCGCGAAGGTCGCGCACGACATCGCACGGACCCGCGCCGGCGTCGTCGCCACCCAGGAGATCGGCAACAACGCGACGCCGACGCAACCCGGCGTCGACGTCGAGTCGTTCCGCGCCCCGCTCACCCGCGCCCTGCACCGCCTCGGCTACGCGGAGGCCCCGGCGGACTACGCGGGCACCCGCCACCCGTGGAAGGGCTACCCGCTCAAGTCCGGTGCCGGGCGCTTCACCTACTACGACGCGTCCCGCTTCAGCCACCTCGACCGCAGAGGCAGGCCGCTCCCGCACGACCTCCTCTGGCTCCCCGACTCCACCGAGATCTACGGCAAGACGATGACGTGGAACACCCTCCGCGAACGCCGCACGGGCGCCCGGTTCGTCGTCGTCGACATGCACCTGGAGTACCGCAAGAACGGCGCGACCGACCCCAACGGCTGGACGAAGGACTGGGACAAGGTCCGCTACGTCGACGCCAAGCGGACCATCTCCCACCTCACCCGCCACAACCCCGCGACCCGGAACCTGCCGATCGTCTTCGCCGGGGACATGAACTCCGAGGGCCGCGACCCGAAGGCGAGCGCGTACGCGGCGTTCGGCGAGGCCGGCTACGTCGACAGCCTCGCCGTGGCCAGGCGCAGCGTCGGGCAGGGGTTCGCCTCGTTCAACGGCGGTGAGATCCCGCTGCCGCGCCGGGAGGGGAAGCTCGACTACGTCTTCGTCGCCCGCGGCACCGAGGTCCGCAACTGGACGCTGGTGCCGCAGACCCTCGCCCCCGCGGGGCCGCCCCGCATCCTCCTGCGCTCGGACCACAACCTCGTCCACACGACCGTCCGTCTCCCGGTGGTGAAGCGATGACCCGCACCGAAGACCCCGCCCTCGCCCGCTTCAACCCGCTGCCGCGCATCCTCGTCCACGACGACTTCGACACCGGCGCGCACGGCTGGGTCGAGCTGATCGGCAACCACGACGAGCACGGCGACCTGGGCACCGTCGACGACCACATGCGCGACTTCCGCCCGCCGCAGCTCAGTTCGTGCAACTTCTTCGACGTGGGCACGCACGGTGCCCTCTCCGGCACCTACGCGCTCAAGGTCGCCACCCGCCCGCTCACCGGTCACACCGGCGTCGCCATCCGCCGCCTCACCATGGCCGGCCGCGGCCTCGTGCAGTTCGAGACGTATCTGACCTACAAGTCGGAGGCCGCCTCGGCGGAGAACAGGGCGGCATACGCGGCGGGTTCGGGGAAGTGGGACGCCAACTTCCATCCGTCGGAGAACCAGTTCGGCGCCTTCACCGTGGCGACGGACATCTGCGACGGCGTCCGCTACCACTGCGTCGCGCGCTACCTCAACACCGACTTGGCGAACAGGCCGCGCCGCCAGTGGGTCTACCCGGCCGTCCCCGAGCCGACGCCGCGCGAGCACTTCGAGGGCAGGCTGAAGCTGCCGCCCACAGCCGACTTCACCGCGCCGGACCCGGACGACTGGCACGCCTTCGGCGACGCCCAGGAGCTCTGCTACAACGAGGTCCCGACCAAGGTCAACTGGCACTACCTGCGGTGGCTCATCGACACCCGCACCCGCACCAACGTCGAGCTGCAACTCAACGACACCGTCCACGACATGCGCGGTGTCCCCGTCCCCGCCTACGCGGAGGAGTACGGCTCGCTGCGCAACCTCCTCAACTTCTACGTCTCCGTCCGCACCCACACCGACGTGCGGAACTTCCTGTACCTCGACTCCGTACTCGTCTCGGTGGATTGGTAGGCGCCGGATGTCCATGCGTCAGTCGTTGACCGCCGTGCTGGAGCGCGGCGCCACCCTCACGGGCTCTTTCGCCACCGAGCCGTACGAGGCCGCCTGGGCGGCCGAGGCGCGGTGGTTCGTCCGCACCCTCGCCCCGGCGCCCGACGGCGCGCGCCTCCTGGTGCGCGCCCAGGTCTCGCCCGACGGCCTCCACTGGTGCGACCTGGAGGAGCCGCACCCCGTCGACGCCGCACTCGTCAGTTGGACCTCCGAGCGCTTCGGCGGCTGGCTGCGGCTCGCCGGCACCCTGGAGCCGGGCGGCACGGGCTCCGCGGAGACGACGGTCCACATCCACCTGGCGCTGAAGAGCTAGCGATGGGCACGCGTCCCGTATCGGCCCTGGCCCGCCGGGAGTTCCTCGCGCTCGCCGGCCTCGGCGCCTCAGGCGTGCTGCTCGGCGCCTGCGGCACGGGGAGCGGCGCGGCCCCCGAGGGCGCGCTGCGCGCGGCCTTCGGCCAGCCGGTCACCGACCTCGACCCGTACAAGGCGAACACGGCGGTCGACGAGGCGACGCTCATCGTCAAGCGGCTCGTCTTCGACACGCTCGTCCGCAGGGAGGGCGAGAAGCTCGCGCCCGGGCTCGCCCGCTCCTGGGAGCGGACCTCGCCGACCACCTGGGTCTTCCACCTGCGGCGCGGCGTGCAGTTCCACGACGGCAGCCGGCTCACGGCGCGCGACGTCGTCGCCTGCCTGAAGCGGACCAGGTCCGTCGAGTCGGCGCAGACCCCGCTGTGGGAGCCGGTCGTCTCGGCGACCGCCGACGACGCGCACACGGTCACCTTCACCACGTCGGTGCCGCTCGGCGCGCTCCCCGTCAACCTGACGCTTCTCTTCATCGTCCCCGCCCGGCTGGTGGCGGACCCGGCGCAGTCGCGGAGCCCGGTCGGCTCGGGACCCTTCCGGGTCGCCGGGTTCACGCCCTCCACCACCGTCGAGTTGGAGCGGAACGACTCCTACTGGGGCGGCAGGGCCCGACTCCCCGCCGTCTCGCTGCCGTTCGTCGCCGAGACGTCGAGCGCGATCACCGCCCTCCGCAACGGCGACCTCGACCTGCTCTGGCCGATCCCGCCCGACCAGCTCGCCGAGGTGGAGGGCGCCGAAGGCGTCCGCGTCGAGACGGTCCCGAGCTGGACGTACTACTTGAGCTGGTTCAACTGCTCCAGGAAACCGTTCGGCGACCCCGCGGTCCGCCGGGCGATGTGGCAGGCCGTGGACATCGGGGGCCTCGTCCGCGAGCTCTTCGGCGCCGGCGCCGAGCGGATGACGGCGCCGATCCCCTCGACCGTCCTCGGGCACCGCGCGCAGCACCCGTACGCGTACGACCCGGCGGCCGCCCGGCGCGCCCTGCGGGAGGCCGGCCTCCCGCGCGGCTTCCGCACCTCGCTGATGTGGTTCGACGCGACGGGGCCCCTCGCGCGCGAGCTGGCGCAGGCGATGATCTCGGCGTGGAGCGAGATCGGCGTCGAGGTCGAACCGCAGAGCATCGAGAAGGCCCAGTGGCTGGAGCGCCTCAACACCCTCGACTGGGACATGAACCTCCAGACCAACACCGTCACCACGGGGGACGCCGGCTTCTCCGTCGGACGCCTCTACACCTCCAAGGCCAACCGCCTCGGCTACGCCAACCCCGCACTCGACGCCGTCCTCGCGAAGGCCGACCGCGCCGCCGACGAGGACGAGCGCTCCCGCCTCTACGGGGACGCCTGCAAGACCCTCTGGGACGACGCGGTCGGCATCTTCCCCGCCACGCTCGTCACCGCCTACGGACTCCGGCGCGACCTCGCAGGCTTCACCCCCGCCGCCAACAACCAGCCCGAACTCGCCGACGTGGCAAGGCGGTGAGCGGAATGCCCGAAGCCGGCGCCGACCGCGCACCGCAGCGCCGCCGCCCCACGCTCCGCGACATCGCGGGCTCCCTCGACCTCTCCGTGAACACCGTCTCGCGGGCCCTCGCCGGCAAGGACGCGGTGTCGTCCGCCACCAGGGAACGCGTCGAGGCCGAGGCCGAGCGGCTCGGCTACGTCCCCAACTCCATGGCGCGCTCCCTGGTGCTGCGGAACGCGATGACGATCGGCCTGGTGATCACCAACCCCTCCAACCCCTTCTACGCGAGGCTGATCGGCGCCATCGAGGAGCGGGGCCGCAGGTACGGGTACTCGCTGATGCTGATGGTCACCGAGGACAGCATCGACAACGAACGCCGGGCCGCCGACGAGCTGTTGCGGTGGGGCGTCGACGGAGTGCTGGCGGTGCCGGTGCAGGACGGCGCCGAGCACTGGGCCCGGCTCAAGAGCGCCGGCACCGACGTCGTCCTGCTCAACCGGGATCTCGCGGAGCTGGAGTCCGACCTCGTCGGCGTCGACTACTTCGAGAGCGCACGCCGCGCCACCGCCCTCGTACTCGAAGGAGGCGCGCGCCGACTCCTGCTCATCGAGGAGGACTTGGCAATCTCCCCGGTCGCCGAGCGGGTCCGCGGCTTCCACGACACCCTGCGCCGCCACCCGCACGCCGTCGACGACCACACCGTGCTGCGCGTCCCGACGCGGCGCCGCGCCTCCAGCTCCCTCCCGTGGGACCCCTCGGACGCGTACCGCCTCGGCAGGCGGATCGCCGGCGAAGTGCAGCCGGGCACGGCGGTGCTCGCCGGCAACGACTACTTCGCGCTCGGCCTGTACCGCGCCCTCGCCGAGGAGGGCCTCTCGGTGCCGCGGGACGTCACCGTCGTCGGCAACGGCGACCATCCGTTCTCCGCCTACCTCGACCCGCCGCTCACGACGGTGCGGCTCCCCGCCGAGGAGGTCGGCACCACCGCCGTCGACCTGCTGCTCGCGCGGATGCCGGGGGCGCCCGACGTGCGCGAGGCTCCGGCGTGCGACGAGCGCCCGGTGCAGCGGCTCCTCGCCGCCGAGCTCGTCGTGCGCTCGTCCACCGGACCCGTGGAGGACGCATGACCAGGTTCCTGCTGAGACGGATGGGACAGGCCCTCATCGTCGCCTGGGGCGCGATCAGCCTCGTCTTCGTCATCGTGCGCGTGGTGCCGGGCGACCCGGCCGCGCTCATCCTGGGGCCCGACGCCAGCCCCGCCCAAATAGCCTCCGTACGCGCCGACTTCGGCCTCGACCGACCGCTCGCCCAGCAGTACGCGACGCACCTCGGCGAGGTCGTCCGCGGCGACTTCGGCGACTCCTGGCGGCTCGGCGGCAGCGCCATGGCCAACACACTCGACCGCTACCCCGCGACGCTCGCCCTCGCCGTGCTGGCGCTGGTGCTGACGCTCGCCGTCGGCTTCCCGCTCGGCATGGCGTGCGCCCGGCGGGCCGGGGGCGTGCTGGACACCTGCGTCTCGGCGCTCTCGCTCGTCGGGCAGGCCCTCCCGTCGTTCTGGGTGGGCATCGTCCTCATCCTGCTCTTCGCGCGCGGGCTCAACTGGCTTCCGTCGACGGCTGGTTCGGGCCCCGCCTCGGCCGTGCTCCCCGCCGTCACGCTCGCGGTGCCGTTCGTCGGCTGGCTCGCGCGGCTGGTGCGCAACGGCGCGTTGGAGGAGGGCGGGAGGGAGTACGTGCGGACGGCGCGGGCCAAGGGGACGGGCGAAGGCGTCCTCCAGTACGTGCACGTGGGACGGAACATCGCGGTGCCCGTGGTGACCGTGCTCGGGCTGCTCCTCGGCAACTTCGTCGCCAACGCCGTCATCGTCGAGGTCGTCTTCTCCTGGCCGGGCATCGGCTCCCTGATGGTCGACGCGATCACCAACCGCGACTACGCCGTGGTCGAGGCGGCGATCGTGACGATCACCGTCACCTACATCGTGCTCAACCTCCTCGTCGACGCGCTCTACTTCGCGCTCGACCCACGACTCACCCCGGAGAACGCATGAGCGCCCCCGCCCTGGAAGCGCCCGCGCGCGCCCGGCGGCGTACGCCCCGCCGCACGTGGATCGCGCTCGGAGTGCTCGCCCTCTTCGTCCTCGCCGGACTCCTCGGCCCCGTCCTCCACCCCTACGACGCCGTCGCCACCGACCTGCCGAGCCGCCTCCTGCCGCCCGGCTCCCGCACCGAGGACGGCTCCCTCGCCTGGCTCGGCACCGACCAGCTCGGGCGCGACCTGCTCGCCAACGTGCTGGCGGGCAGCCGGGTCTCGCTCGTCGTGGGGCTCGCCACCGTGGTGCTGGGCGGCGCCGCGGGGCTCCTCGTCGGCCTCGTCTCCGGGTACTTCGGCGGCTGGCCCGACGCCGTCCTCTCGCGGATCGGGGACGTCCAACTCGCCTTTCCCTCCATCCTGTTGGCGATCCTCCTCGCGGGGGTGCTCGGGCCGAGCCTCACCAACATCGTGATCACGCTCGCCGTCACCCGGTGGGTGATCTTCGCGAGGGTGGTGCGCGCGTCGGCGCTCTCCGCGCGGGAGCTGGAGTACGTCAACTCCGCGCGGCTGCTGGGCGCGGGGCACCTGCGGATACTGCTGCGGCACATCCTGCCCTCGTGCTGGCAGCCGCTCCTCGTCGCCGGGACCGTGCAGGTCGGGCTGACGATGGTCGCCGAGGCGTCGCTCTCCTTCCTCGGGCTCGGCGTCCCCGTCGACGAGGCGTCCTGGGGCGCCACCGTCTCGCTCGGCCGCGACTACCTCGGCTCCGCCTGGTGGATCTCCACGGTGCCGGCGCTCGCGCTCGCCCTCGTCGTGCTCTGCGTGGGGGCGGTCGGGGACGCGTTCCGCGACGCCTCCGACCCGCGGGCGCAGTTGTGAACGCGCCCCGGAGCGTGCCGAGTCCGAGCCCGCACGGAGAGGAGACCCGATGACCACCGCGCACGAGAGCCCCGCCGCCGAGGTGCGGGACCTGCACATCGCCTTCGGCAGCGGACGGGACGGCACCGACGTCGTCCGCGGCGTCAGTCTCGCGCTCCACCGCGGCAGGGTGCTGGCCCTGGTGGGCGAGTCGGGGAGCGGCAAGAGCCTCACCTCGCTCGCCTTCATGGGCCTCCTCCCCGCGGGCGCCCGGGTCGCCTCGGGCTCGGTGCGCGTCGAGGGCGCCGATACGGGGGAGTTCACGCCCCGGCAGTGGCGCGCGGTGCGCGGGACGAGGATCGCGATGGTCTTCCAGGACCCCGCCTCCGCGCTCAACCCGGCGTTCACCGTCGGCTGGCAGATCGCGGAGCCGTTCCGGCGCAGGCTCGGCGACAGCAGGGCGCGGGCGCGGGAGAAGGCCGTCGCGCTGATGGAGACCGTCGGTATCCCGGAGCCCGAGCGCCGCTACCACGCCCACCCGCACGAGTTCTCCGGTGGGATGCGCCAACGCGCCGTCGTCGCCATGGCGTTGGCGTTGGAGCCGGCCGTGCTCCTCGCCGACGAGCCGACGACGGCCCTCGACGTCACCGTCCAGGCGCAGATCCTCCGGCTCCTCGCCGAGCGGCAGCGCGCCGCGGGGCTCGCCATGCTGCTCGTCTCGCACGACCTCGGCGTCGTGGCGAAGCTCGCGCAGGAGGTAGCCGTGGTCTACGCGGGCCGCATCGTCGAGCAGGGCGACCTCGACACCGTCTACGCCGCGCCGGCGCACCCCTACACACGCGGCCTCATGGAGGCGGTGCCCGAAGCGGCGGCCGGCGAGCCCAGGTTGCGGTCGATCGCCGGGCACCCGCCGGACCCGGGACGCGTACCGGACGGCTGCGCCTTCCACCCGCGGTGCGCCTTCGCCACCGCCCGCTGCACCACCGAGCGCCCCCTCCTGCGCACCCTCGCGGACGGGCGCGGGGCCGCGTGCCACCACGCGGAGAGCGTCCTCGCCGGGACGGCACCCGGCGGGCCTTACGGAGGGAGCGACCTGTGAGCGTCGAGGCAAGGGACGGTGCGCTGCTCAAAGTGGAGGACCTGCACGCCGGTTACGTCCACCGCGTCGGCCTCGCGCGGCACCGCATACCGGCGGTGGCCGGCGTCGACCTTGCCGTACCCGCGGCGCGGACGGTCGGGGTGGTGGGGGAGTCGGGGTGCGGCAAGACGACGCTGGCGCGCGCCGTGGTCGGTCTGCGGGCGCCCTTCTCCGGGCGGGTCGAGTTCGCGGGACGGGACCTCGGCACCGTCTCGCGGCGGGAGCGGAGGCGGCTCGCGCGGGAGCTCCAGATGGTCTTCCAGGACCCGTTCACCGCGCTCAACCCCAGGATGACCGTGGCCGAGCTCATCGCCGAGGGATGGCGCATCCACCGCGGCACGGTCGCACCCGCCGACCACGCCGCCGAGACCGCCCGGCTCCTGGGACTCGTCGGCCTCGGCCCCGAGCACGCAGGCCGCAGGCCGCACGAGCTCTCCGGGGGCCAGTGCCAACGCGTCAGCATCGCCAGGGCGTTGGCGCTCGGGCCGCGCCTCATCGTCTGCGACGAGGCCGTATCGGCGCTGGACGTCTCCGTGCAGGCGCAGATCCTCAACCTCCTCGCCGACCTCCAGGAGGAGCTGGGCGTCTCCTACCTCTTCATCTCGCACGACCTCGACGTGGTGCGGCACCTCGCGCACGAGGTGGTGGTGATGTACGTCGGCACCGTCGTCGAGTCCGGGCCGACGGACGAGGTCTTCCGCAACCCGCAACACCCGTACACGAGGGCCCTGCTCTCCGCCGTCCCCTCCCTCCGGGACCGCCCCGGCCTCCCCTCACGCGAGATACCCCTCCTCGGCGACGTCCCGTCACCCGCAGCTCCACCCTCCGGCTGCCGCTTCCGCACCCGCTGCTGGCTCGCCACCGAGCACTGCGCCCGTGAGACGCCGCCGCTCGTGCCGCGCCCCGGCGTCGGCCATCCCGTCGCCTGCCATTACGCGGACGGCGCGGAGACGACGGCGTATCCGGCCGGGGGCGGCTCCTGAGGGGTCGGGCGTGGCGTGCGCGTACCGGGGCGCAACTGCGCTCCCGTCCCGCGTGGTTCGGCGGCTCCGACGGTGGTGCGCCCGTCCGCGGCGTCGCCCCGGCAGGACGCTAAGGGGAGGGCTCGGCCGCGGCGTCCGCGTACCTGTGTGCCAACCGTGCGCACGCCTCCCGCAGTTCGGCGGGTCCGACGACCTCGATCGCTGCGTCGAACCTTCCCAGCTCTGCGGCGAGGCCGATCCAGGACCACGAACCCAGGACGAGGCGGCAGCGGTCGGGACCGAGCTCCTCCACGACGCCGTCGCGCAGGTACGCCGACACCGCGGCGGCCGGCAGGTCGAGGAGCACCTCGCCGAGGCAGGGCCAACCGCCCGAGCCGCCGCGGAACCTGTCGGCGACGAAGGCGGCAACGTCGCCGCCGGGCGGCTCGCGCGGTGTGAAGCCCGGGCCCGTCGGGATGCGCGGGGTGATGCGGTCGGCGCGGAAGGTGCGCCAGCCGGAGCGGTCGAGGTCCCACGCGACGAGGTACCAGCGGCCGTCCCTGACGACCAGGTGGTGGGGCTCCGCGCGCCGGCGCTGCGGCGCCCCGTCGGCTGCTGCGGACACGGGGGCGTAGTCGAAGCGCAGCACCTCGCACGCGTGGACGGCGGCACCGAGCGCGACGAGCACGCCGCTGTCGAGCGTCCCGGACCGCTCGCCCTCGACGGCGGTGACGCGGAGGGCGTCGACGCGGTGGCGCAGCCGGGCCGGCATGACCTGCCGGACGGTGGCCAGGGCACGCGCCGCGGCCTCCTCGATGCCGACACCGCTGGTGGTGGCGAGCCGGAGCGCGACGGCGAGGGCGACGGCCTGCTCGTCGTCGAAGCGCAGCGGCGGCAGCTCGGCGCCGGCCTCCAACCGGTAGCCGCCCTCGGGCCCCTTGAGGGCCGCGACAGGGTAGCCGAGCTCCCGCAGCCGGTCGACGTCGCGGCGCACGGTGCGGGCGCTGACCTCCAGGCGTTCGGCGAGGAGCGCCCCCGGCCAGTCCCGCCGCACCTGGAGCAGCGAGAGGAGCGACAGCAGCCGCGCGGAGGTCTTCGGCATGACGTCCATGGTGCCCCGGAAAGCGGACAGCAATCGACCGCTTCTCCTGCGAACGTCCTCCCGTACTTGCGACCCGCCGCGGTCGCACACGTCCGGAAGGAAACACTGTGGACCTGCGAGAGACAGCCCGGCACGCGTCGGTCGACTCCCGGCGCACCGCCCGTCCGCCGGCGGGACGGAAGATCCCCGCGCCGCACCGCTCATCGAGCCCGGCGGCCCGGCGCCCGGCGCAGCAGCGGCGGCCCCGATGACCGTCCTCGACACCAGAACGCTCAACCGCGCGACGCTCGCCCGCCAACTCCTCCTCGACCGGGCCGACATGCCGCCACTCCAGGCCGTCGCGCACCTCTGCGGCCTGCAAGCACAGGAGCCGCAGGAGCCGTTCACCGGGCTGTGGTCGCGCCTGCGCCGGTTCTCACCGACCGCGCTCGACACCCTGCTCACCGGGCGCGACGTGGTGAGGACCCACCTGATGCGCCGCACCGTCCACCTGCTGACGGCGGACGACGCGCTCGCCTGGCGCGCCCGCCACCACGCCATGCTTCGCCAGCGGGTGTTGGGCGTCCACCGCAGTGCACTCGACGGCGTGGACCTCGACGAGCTCGCCGCCGCAACCCGCGCCCTCTTCGCCGACGGGGAACCCCGCTCGACGGCCGCCCTCGCGCGCGCCCTCGCCGAGCGCTGGCCGGCGCCCGGCACGAGGGCGCTGGGTGAGACGGCCGTCGCCGCGCTCGTCCCCATGGTGCAGCGGCCGCCGCGCGGGCAGTGGCGCGTGCGGTCGGGGGTGCGCAACACCCCGCTCGCCTCCTGGCTCGGCCGCGAGACCGACCCGCCCGCACCGGAGGGGACCGACCCGGTCGGCGAGACGCTGGTCCGCC
This sequence comes from Streptomyces sulphureus DSM 40104, assembly GCF_000381025.1. Lineage (GTDB taxonomy): Bacteria > Actinomycetota > Actinomycetes > Streptomycetales > Streptomycetaceae > Streptomyces > Streptomyces sulphureus. The sequence continues at coordinate 162,806 of NZ_KB905821.1, read as the reverse complement.
GCTACCTGGCGGCCTTCGGCCCGGCCGCCTCCGCCGACCTGCGCGCCTGGTGCGGCCTCGCCGGGCTCCCGGCCGCAGTCGCCGCCGTCCGCGGCGAGTTGGTCTCCTTCCGCGACGAGCGCGGCCGCGAACTCCTTGACCTCCCCGACGCCCCGCGCCCCGACCCGGACACCCCCGCGCCCGTCCGCTTCCTCCCGTCCTTCGACAACGCGATCCTCGGCTACCACGACCGCACCCGCCTCATCGACGACGCCCACCGCGGCCTCTCCGTCACGGGAGCCCGACTGGCCCTGATCGACGGCCGGGCCGCCGCCACCTGGACCGCCGACGCGCACACCGTCACCGTGACCCCGCTCCGCCCGCTCACCCGAGCCGAGCGCACCGACGTGACGGAGGAGGGGAGCAGCCTCGCTTCCTTCCTCTCCGACGGCGAGAGCGACCGCGTGCGCATCGTCGCGCCGGGGTGAGGGGCAACTCGTCGCGTGACAGGGGGAGTTCTGCTGCTGCTCGGGGAGGCGAGGGGCCGGGAGCTCGCGGGGAAGGGGATGTCGGACCGTTCGGCAGCAGCGCGGCCGGCCGCGGGGAGTCCTTGCGCCCCGGCTGCCGTCCGTCGGCGTGCCGGGTGCAGCCGCGCCGTCGAAGGCGAAGCTTCTCCTGCGAGGCGGTTGAGGCACGGGGCCGGGGGGCGGCGTCCTGGACGACCCTGTGGGCAGCCGACGTGCGTGCGGTGGTCAGCCGCCCTTTCCGGGGGTCGCCTTCCCGCGCAAGTCGCTTACGGTGAAAGGACTCTTTCCCGTCCATGCCCGGAGCAGTGCGGCGTGCTGCCAATTCCCCGCCGAGTTGTTGTCTCACCGCGCAGCCGGCCAACGACCGTCGGGCGAATTCGGCGCGGTTGAGGCACGGTGTCCGAGGCGGCAGCGTCTCGGACCCGGACGGCTTGCGCTCGACGTCCGGTCGCCTTCTCCGGCTGCCGCCACCGACCTGCCAAGTGCCTTACGAGGAGGGGACTTGCGCTTCCGTGCCCGGAGCGGTGCGGCCTGGTGCGAGCTGCCAATAGCCTGCCGCGATACTCCACGGGCCTGTGGCTCGGCAGTGGGCAACCCCTCGCACAGGGCTGAGAGGTGAACACGTCCCGCCGTCACCTCCTGCGAGCGCCTCCCCGCCAAGGCGCCCGCATTCGACGCGGTGGACGCACGGATTCCGGCGGCGGCAGCCAGGGCCATCCCCGCGTCCGGCACAACTCCGGCCCCGGCGTCCAGCCGGCTGCCACCTCCGGCCCGCCAAGTCCCCTACAGGCAACGGGACTTCCGCTCCCGCGCCTCGGACGGCACCCCCGGCCCGTCACCGCCCCGCGAGTTGCCCCGCCCTCACCAAAGCTGCTCGGAGACGCCTCGCCGGAGACCGACTTCCCGCACGGAAACGAGAAGCGGACACCCCCTGTCCGCACCCCCTGCGAACGTCTCCCAGGTCGAACCACGACGCACCGGCCGCCTCCCGCGGTCGGCCGCACGTCCCGAGCCTCGCGCCCGGGAACGAGAAGGCTGGGAGCCACCATGTCCGTCAAGTCCGTCGCCCACCTCAACTTCCGGGGCGACGCCCGCGCAGCGCTCGAGTTCTACCACTCCGTCTTCGGCGGCGAGATCGCCGTCGTCACGTACGGGGACGCCGGCATCGTGTCGGACCAGACCGAAGTGAAGCACGTCACGTGGGGGCAGGTCGTCGCGGACAACGGCTTCCACGTGATGGCGTACGACGTCCCCGCGGGGACGCCGTGGAACCGTGGCGAGAACGCGTTCTTCCTCTCCCTCCGCGGGGAGACCGAGGAGGAGATCACGGGCTACTGGGAGAAGCTCTCCGCAGGGGCGACCGTCGCGCACCCGTTGGCGCCGTCGCAGTGGGCCCCGCTCTACGGCATGCTCACCGACCGCTTCGGGATCGTCTGGGTCGTCGACGTCGCGAGCGAGTACGGCGGCTGAGCAGCAGGCGGCGGCGGGGAGGCCCGCCGCCGCCCGCACGAAATCCCCGGTGACGGGTATCCGCACCGCCCCGACCCCGTACGGGACTTCCACGAGCTGGGCAGATCCCGCACACAGCGTGCGCTGCTCGGTGGAAGCATCACTCTCAGCAGCCGCCGGTGCAGGATTCCGGCATTGACGGTCGGATCAGGCCACGCATAACTTCCGGCCATGACCCCACGGGCGAGCGCCGAGATGATCGATGCGCTGGACCGCCGCCTCATAGCGGCGCTCCAGCTCAACGGTCGTGCGCCGTGGGCGAGCATCGCGCGCTGGGCCGGGACCACCGAGACCACGGCGCAGCGCCGGTTCCACGCGCTGCGCTCCCGCCGGCTGCTCCACGTCGTCGGCGCCGTCGAACTGGACCGCACGGGGGCCGGCTCGTCGATGCTCGTGCGCGTCCAGGCACGCCCGGGCAAAGGGCTCCAGCTCGCCGAGATCCTCGCCTGCCACCCCGAGGTGCGCTTCCTCGCACTGGTGACGGGGACCGCCGACCTGATCGTCGACTTCGTCGCGCGGGACAACGAGGAGCTGTTGCGGCTCCTCTACACCGACCTGCCCGGCGCCCACTTGATCACCAGCAACGAACACGTCGCCGTCATCCGCACGTTCACCTCGGCCGCGCTGTGGGACACCGGGCTGCTGCCCGCCGAAGCGCGGACCGAGCTGCGCCCCACCCAGGCGCCACCGTACGAGCGGGACGACTGGGATCGGGCGCCGCGGACGCTGACGGAGCTGGAGAGCGCCGTCGTCGGCGAGCTCGCGCACGACGGGAGGCTCCCGGTGAGCACCGTCGCGCGGACGCTCGGCCGCAGCGAGTCGAGCGTCTCGCGGGCGCTCGACCGGATGCTGCGCCGCGGCATCCTGCACTTCCGCACCCTCGCCGAACCGGCGCTGCTCGGCTTCGAGGCGGAGTTCATGCTCTGGCTCTCGATCGACCCGGGCCGGCTGGAGAAGGCAGGACGGCAGCTCGCCCAGCACCCGGGAACGAAGTTCCTCGCCGCCTCCACCGGGCGCTTCAACCTCGTCGGCCACATGGTGCTACCGCGCCGCACCGACCTCTTCCGCTACACCGACGAAGTGATCGGGTCCCTCCCCGGGCTCAACGCTTCGGACGTCACCCTCCACCTGGTCACCCTCAAAGGCGCGTGGACGCGCATGGACCAGTTCGTCGCCTGACCCCGACTCCCCGCCCCTCCCGGCCCGTTGCTCAGCGACCGGCCGTACGTCCCTCATCCCCGGAGGCTCCCATGCCGACTCCGAACACCCCCTCCTGGCAGTGGCCTGAATCCACCTGGCGCGGGCACGTCGACGCCGTGCGCGCGGGGCGCGCCCTGACGCCCGAGCGCTGGCCCGGGGGCGCCCGCGCCGCGGTCGCGCTCTCCTTCGACTCCGACCACGAGACGATCCCCCTGCGTGACGGCGAGACCAGCCCCGGCCGGCTCGCCCAGGGCGAGTACGGCGCGCGCGTCGGAGCCCGCCGGGTGCTGGAGCTGCTCGCCGCACGCGAGGTGCCCGCGACGTTCTTCATGCCGGCGGTCTCCGCACTGCTCCACCCGGACGAGGCGCGCGGCTACGTCGAGCACGGCCACGAGATAGGCGTGCACGGCTGGATACACGAGCGGAACACCCTCCTCGACGCCGCCGACGAACGCGCCCTCATCCAGCGCGCGGCGGAGACCCTGGAGGAGCTCACGGGCGCCCGCCCGCGGGGCATCCGCACCCCCTCCTGGGACTTCTCGGACTCGACCCTCTCCACCGTCCTCGACCTCGGCTTCGCCTACGACTCCTCGCTGATGGCCGACGACGAGCCGTACGAGATCCTCGCCGACGGCAGCCCGACGGGACTCGTGGAGGTCCCGGTCGACTGGGTCCGCGACGACGCGCCCTACTTCACGATGGACCGCTACGGCTCCGTGCGCCCCCACACCCGCCCGCGCGACGTACTGGAGATCTGGCGCGACGAGTTCGACGAGGCGTACCGCAGCGGCGGCGTCTTCCAACTCACCCTCCACCCGCACGTCATCGGGCACCGGTCGCGGATCGTGATCCTCCGCGAGCTCCTCGACCACATCCGCGCGCACGACGTCTGGTTCGCCACCCACGCCGAACTCGCCGACGCCGCACGGGCGGTCCTCGACGCCCCGTCGCACGAGGCCGCGTCCCCCGCCGTCCCCCGTACCCAGGAGCAGGACCGATGAGCACCGGAACACCGTCGCGCTCCGCCGAAGCCACCGCAGCCACGACGAAGTTGAGCCGCAGCCAGCGCAAGGCGATCGTCGCCGGCACCATCGGCAACACCGTCGAGTGGGTGGACTGGGCGCTCTACTCCATCTTCGCCGCCGTCATCGCGGACGTCTTCTTCCCGAAGTCCGAAGGCGCCGTCGCGCTGCTGGCGACGCTCGCCGTCTTCGCCGTCGGCTTCGTGATGCGGCCGATAGGCGCAGCCGTGCTCGGCGCCTACGCCGACCGGAACGGCCGGAAGAAGGGCCTGACGCTCACCATCGGGCTGATGGCCGGCTCCTCCTTCGTCATCGCGCTCGCACCCGGTTACGAGACGATCGGCATCGTGGCGCCCGTGGTGCTGCTCCTCGCGCGGCTCGTCCAAGGGTTCTCCGCCGGTGGGGAGTTCGGCTCCTCGTCGGCCTTCCTCGTCGAGTCGGCCGCGCGCGGGCGGCGCGCCTTCGCCGGGTCCTGGCAGCAGGTGTCGGTCGGCGGCGGGGTGCTCATCGCGTCGCTCCTCGGCACGATCTGCACCTCGCTCCTGAGCGAGGACGCGCTCCACACCTGGGGCTGGCGCGCCGCGTTCGTCGTGGGCGGCCTCCTCGGGCTGCTCGGGCTGTGGCTGCGCGTCTCCGTGGAGGACACGCAGTCCTTCAACGAGGCGCAGAGCTCGGGCCGTTCGCGGAGCAACCCGCTGAAGGCGATGTTCGTCGAGCACCCGGCGGCTGCGCTGCGGGTCGCCGGCATCACCGTAGCGGGCACGCTCACCTACTACATCTGGGTCAACTACCTGCCCACGTACGCCAACCTCACCACCGGCATCCCGCTGGAGACGGCGCTGCTCTCGCAGACCCTCTGCCTCGTCGTCTTCGTCGTGGCGCTGCCGTTCGCCGGCATCCTCTCCGACCGCGTCGGCAGGAAGCCGACGATGTCCGTCTTCGCCGGCGGGTTCGTCGTGCTCGCCTGGCCGTTGCTGCACCTGATGAGCGACAGCTTCCTCAGCGTCTTCCTCGTGCAGCTCGTCGGCGTCCTGCTGATCCTCGGCTACTCGGCGAACTGCGCGGTGATCATGGCCGAGCAGTTCCCGCCCGAGGTCCGCGCCACCGGCATCGCGCTGCCGTACGCGCTCGCCGTCGCCCTCTTCGGCGGCACCGCGCCCTACGTCACGACCTGGCTCAACGAGGCGGGCCACCGCGACCAGTTGTGGATCTACGTCGCCGGCGCCTCGCTGATCTCGCTCATCGTCTACCTGACGATGCCGGAGACCAAGGACAAGGAGTTCGACTGATGGACGCGATCCGCCACACCCTGGTCACCGGCGCAGCCGGCGGCATCGGGGCCGCCGTGGCACGCGAGTTCGCCGCGCACCCGGCCGGCGCGGGCGACGTCCTCACCCTCGTCGACGTCGCGCCCGAGCGGCTCGACGAGGCGGCGGAGACGGTCCGCGCCGTCGCCGCCGAGAGCGGCGCCCCCTGCACGGTCGAGGTGCACGCCGCCGACCTCGCGTCGGCGGACGGGCCCGCCGCCGCGGTGCGTGCGGCCTGGGAAGCCCACGGCCCCGTCGACGTGCTCGTCAACGCCGCCGGCCGGTACCCGTCGACCGACATGCTCGACGTCACCGCCGAGTCCTGGGACGCGCTCCAGGCGCTCAACACCCGCGCCCCCGTGCTCGCCACCGCCGAACTCGGCCGGCGCGCGGTGGCGGCCGGCCGCCCGGCGTCCGTCGTCAACATCTCCTCCGGCGCCGCGCTCCGCGCCCGGCCGGGCGGCGGCCCGTACGCCACGTCGAAGGCGGCCCTGGAGATGGCGACGCGTGCCGCAGCCCTCGAACTCGGCCCGCACGGCATCCGCGTCAACGCCGTCAGCCCCGGCTTCGTGCCGGTGGCGAGCGAAGTGAACCCGGTGGCCCCCGAGTACGCGGAGGCCGTCTCCGTCAACCCGCTCGGCCGGGCCGGGACGCCGGCCGACGTCGCGCGGGCGGTGCGGTGGATCGCGGGCTCAGACGCCGCGTGGATCACCGGCGAGGTGCTCCGCGTCGACGGCGGTTCAGCCACCGGCGCCGGCGGCCTCCCGCGCCTGTGGCCACCGCGTCCGACGGCACACGCGGCGGACGGCACCCCACCCGAGGACGCCGCCCCCGAACCCCGCACGACGAAAGGAACCCCCGCATGACCGGCGACGCCTACACCGTGGTCGGAGGCGGTGCCATCGGCGGCACCCTCGCGTACCGCCTCGCCCGGGCCGGGCACTCCGTCACCGTCGTCGACGCCGACGCGGCGCACACCGCGGCGATGCGCACCCACGGCCTCACCGTCACCCGCCCCGACGGCACCACCGAGACCGCGCACCTCGCTGCCGCGGGCACCCCTGAGGAGCTCGCCGAACTCCCGCTCGACCAGGTTCTGTTGGCGGTCAAGGCGCAGGCGACGGAGGAGGCGATGGCGTGGATAGCGCCGCGACTCTCCGCCGACGGCTACGTCGTCTCGCTCCAGAACGGCTTCAACGAGGAGGACATCGCACGGCACGTCGGCGCCGGGCGCACCGTGCCGGCCTTCGTCAACATCTTCGCCGACGTCGTGGACCCCGGCGTGATCAGGGACGGCGGTGCCGGAGCCCTCGTCGTCGGGTCCCCGCAGGGCGCCGACGACGCACGGGTGCTGCGCCTCGTCGACGCGCTGCGCGGCCAGGGCCCCGCCGAGGCGAGCGGCAACGTCGAGGGATTCCTGTGGGCGAAGGCCGGGTTCGGCGCGATGCTCGCCGCCAGTGCGCTCGCCGACGCCCCGATGGCCGACCTCCTCGACCGCCACAGGACCGCAGCGCACGCCGTCGCGCGCGAGGTCTTCGACGTAGCCGACCGCCTCGGAGTGCGACTGGAGTCGTTCGACGCCTTCGAGGCGCCGGCCTTCCGCCGCGACGCGGCGCCCGAGGTCCGCGAAGGCGCCACCGACCGGCTCGTCGCCTGGCTGCGGACGATGCCCAAGGACCGCAGCGGCATCTGGCGCGACCTCGCCGTGCGCCGCAGGCCGGTCGAGGTGACCACCCACTACGCCACCGTCTTCACCCGTGCCGAGGAGGTCGGCGTCGAGACGCCCGTGCTGCGGGCCGTCGTCGAGGGGCTGCGCAAGCTGGAGTCCGACCCGTCGCTGATGTCCGAGCAACACCTCGACGTCCTCGACCGGTTGGCGACAGGACCTTCCCGCCTCCCCGCCGCACCGCTCCTCGACGACGCGCAGGCGCGCTCCGTCCACGGCTGGCTCGACGCGCACCGCGAGGAGCTCCTCGCCGACCTCGCCGCCTACACCCGCATCGAGAGCCCGAGCGACGACACCGAGGCGCTCGCCGCATGCCTCGCCTGGCTGCGCGAGTGGCTCGACGCCTCGCTCGGCGAACCCGCTGAGGAGGAGCTGCTGGAGCGGCCGGACGCCGGCGACATCCTCGTCCGCAGGTATCCCGCGCGGGGCCCCGCCGCTTCCGAGGACGGCGACCCGCGCCCCGTCCTGCTGCTCTGCCACTACGACACCGTCTGGCCGCTCGGCACCCTCGCGGAGTGGCCCTTCGCGCTGGAGGGCGACCGGATCTCGGGACCCGGCGTCTTCGACATGAAGGCAGGACTGGTGCAGGCGGTCTGGGCGCTGCGCGCCCTCGACGCGCTCGAACTCCCGCGCCCCGCCGTCACGTTGGTGCTCAACGGGGACGAGGAGACCGGCAGCCTGCACTCCAGCGAGGCGCTCGTCGCGGAGGCCGCGCACGCCCGCGCCGCCCTCGTCTTCGAGGCGAGCGCCGACGGGGCCGTCAAGACCTCCCGCAAGGGCGTCGGGCTCTTCACCCTCCGCGTGACGGGCCGCGAGGCGCACGCCGGGCTCGACCCGACCGCAGGCGCGAGCGCCGTCGTCGAGGCGGCGCACCAGATCATCCGACTCGGCGAACTCGGCGACACGGCGGCCGGCACCTCGGTGAACGTCGGCGTCGTCCACGGCGGCACCCGCAGCAACGTCACCGCGGGCGCCGCCGAGGCACACCTCGACGTCCGCGTCGCCTCGGTGGACGAACAGCGGCGGGTGGCCGCCGGGTTGGCGGCGCTGCGCCCTGCGGACTCGCGCACCTCCGTCGACGTGACGGGCGGCTGGAACCGGCCCGTCTTCGCCCGTACCCCCGACGTCGAGCGCCTCTACGAGCTCGCCCGCCAGTGCGCCGCCCCACTCGGCGTCGAGCTGCGGGAGGCAGCGGTCGGCGGCGCGAGCGACGGCAACTTCGTCCAGGCGGCAGGCGTCCCGGTCCTCGACGGACTCGGAGCCCTGGGCAGCGGCGCCCACGCCCGCAACGAGCACACCACGCTCAGCGGCATGGTGGAGCGCTCGGCTCTCGCCGCCGGGGTACTGGCGGCCTTCGTCCAGGGAGCGTGACGTCCCACCGCGCTCCCCGCGCCCGGCGGCCGGAACCCGTTGCGGTTCCGGCCGCCGGGCTCTTACGGGCGTCGGCGGAGCCGGGCGGGCCTCGCCCGTCAACAGCCCGTGAGGACACCGGCGTTGCCCACGGGGACACCGGGCGCCTCGCCCGGACCCCGGGAAGGCACCGTCCGACGCCGGCCGCACATGCGACCGGCCGCTTCCCCGCCCACCATGAGAGGACCCCGCGCCGGGGAAGCACCACACGCCTCCACCGCCGCGCGGACCCCGGCGGGCCGCAGGATCGGGCTGAGACGGACGCCCCTTCCGGTACCGGGAGTCGGCGGCCATGCCCGTTCACGGCTACCACGCGTCGCACGAACAGTTCCCGCTCTCCGAACTGCTCGGCCTCGTGCGGGCGGCGCAGGAGGCGGGGTCCGGGAGCTGCATGTGCTCCTCGCCGTCGCCGTGGGTGCGAACGTCCGCGGGCCGGCCGGACGAGGCCCCCGGATGCGTCAGCCGCTCCCCGGCCGCGACCGCCTCCGGCCGCGTCGGTCGAAGACGCCCTCCTGAGCGGGCCGCTGCCGCCGTCGGACGTCCGACGGCGGCACGGTGCGAAGCCGCAGCCCGGTACGCCCCGCGCGTACGCCTGAGGTCACCGGAGCGCGTGGACGCCCCACCTCGCGACCGGGGAAGCACCGTCGGCGGCTGCAAACCCGACTACGCCCGTGCGTGCCGTTCCATCGCGAACAGCTATGCGTGCATGGGGCTTTGTGATGTGGCGAGTCTCTGAGAACCCCGCTGACCGGTGTCGGACGCGTGCCGAGAGAACCCACCGCACGCTTGTCACGGGTCCGCATGATTCGACGCATTGGGCAGCCGCTCAACGTGCTTCGGTGGACACCGCGGCTGCCCAGCAAGAGCGCCCTTCCCGAACTGCGTCGCGGTCCACGACGGGACGGATGACAGGTGTACCCACAACCGGCCTGCCGCCCGCGGACGTTGGCGAGACGCCGCGGCGAGAGGAACGCCTTGCGTGCGGGACGACTACCGGGTCCGGCAAGACGCCGGACTCATTTGCGCCCGGCGAGTGAGGCGTCTTCCGTCACATGCCGGTTCCGGGCGGCGCCCATGCCGAACAGGAGCTGCGGCGCCAGCATCGCCGACAGAACACCCAACGGCAACGTCCAGTTGCCCGACACGTCGTGGAGCGCCCCCAGAGCCACCGGACCGGTGGCGGCGAGAACGTAGCCGAACCCCTGGGCCATGCTGGACAGTTGGGCGGCATGCCGCGCGTCCGGGGCGCGCTGGACGATGAACAGCAGCGCCAGGCTGATCGCCCCGCCCTGACCGAGCCCGAGCAGCACCATCCACAGGTACGCCAGACCAACCGGCATGACGAGCATGCCGATGAGTCCCCCTGCGCACAGCGCCGTCGACAGGACGGTGACCATCGCAGGCCGCATGCGACGCTCCGCGAAGACGGGAGCGAAGAAGGAACCCGCAATGCCCAACAAGGAGGAGAAGGACAGCATCCAGCCGGCGCTTCCGCTGCTCATGCCGGCGCTTTCCAACATGGCCGGCAGCCAGGCGGTGGCTGCGTAGTAGGTGAGCGACTGCAACCCCATGAAGGCCGCCACTTGCCAGGCGAGCGACTGCCGCCACAGGCCCTTCACCGGGTGGGAGGCTTCCCGCACCTCGCGTGCGGAGACGCGTGTGCGGTTCCGGAGCTGCGGCAGCCAGACCAGGCCGGCGACGAGCGCGAGGACGCCCCAACCGGCCAGCACCACCCGCCAGTCCGCACCGGAAGCCTGTTGGACGGGCACGCTGAGCCCGGCCGCTGAGGCGGCGCCGGTGAAGAGCGTCATCGAGAAGACGCCCATCATCGGGCCGACGCGGTGCGGAAAGTCCCGCTTGATCAGCCCCGGCAGCAGGACGTTCCCGACAGCGATACCCGCACCGATGACCACGGTGCCGCCGAACAGTGCGATCGAGCTGGGCACGAGACGTACGAGCGTGCCCACGACGACCAAGGCCATGGCGACGAGCAGAGCGCTCTCCATGCCGAGTCGGCGGCCGAGGCGTGGAGAGATCGGCGCCAGCAGCCCGAAGCAGAGCAGCGGCAGCGACGTGAGGAGGCTGATCGCTGCGGAGGACATTCCGCTGCTCTCCCCGATCGAGGGGGCCAGCGGCGAGACCGCGACCAGTGCGGGACGCAGGTTCAGCGCGAGCAGCACGATGCCGGCGACGAGCAGCCCGCTCCTACGGGCGACCGCCGTTTTCGGTGCCTCGTGCGCAGGGTGCCGGCCCACAGGGCTGGCGTCCACGGTGGCCGGACCTGTCGCAGCGTCCGACTCGGTGGTGTCGTTCATTTACTTTCCTTGCTGGGTTCTGATGTCGGCGGCTTCGAGTTCCCGCAGGGCCTCCATGGCCGCCGACAGGTGCGCGAGCGCGGCTGCTTCGGCGGCTGCCGGGTCCCGGGCCTCGATCGCGTCGACGATGGCCGTGTGCTCGGCCACCTGCCTCCGCACCGTGTCCGGCAGCGGGGCGCTGGTGACGGAACGCAGGGTCGTGCGCAGCGAGTCGCTGAACTGGTCGTAGAGCTCCGCGAGTACGGAATTGCCACCCGCAGCGGCCACTGCCTGGTGGAAGGCCATGTCGGCCTCGACGAAGGCCGAGTTGTCTCCGGCGGCATCCCATGCGTCGTCCCGCACCGTCAGAGCGGCGCGCAGCGCGGCAACGTCCTCGGCGGTGCGTCGCTGAGCGGCGTAGCGGGCCGCGTCCCGCTCCAAACTGGCACGTACCTCGTACGCCTCCAGCGCGGTACTGCGATGCAGCCGGCGCTGGACGGCGGCACCGAATCCGCTGTCAGCCCTCACGTACGTGCCGTCGCCGGGGCGGGGCTCCAGCATTCCCGTGTGCGTCAGGGCGCGCACCGCCTCGCGCACGGTGTTCCTGCCGACCCCCAACTCCTCCACGAGGACGGGCTCCGGCGGGACCTTGGCACCGACAGGCCATTCCCCCTCGGCGATGAGTGCCTCGATCTGTTCGATGACGGCCTCCACGAGGCTGGTGCGCGCGGTACTCCGCAGCGGCATGTCCGACTCCCTTTGTGGCCCGAGCAGTCGCGGTCGATGCGCCGACCGTAGGCAGATCCTAACATCCCATGTTTGCTGCGTTGGCAGCGTGATGGCTGCTGCCTCGATCACCGTGCGCCGGCGGCTTCGGGACGCGCGGCGGAACGGCCGAGCTCCTCCAGGCACTCTCCCCCGCGTGCTTTCGCAGGTGAGAGTGCCTGGAGGACACCGAGGTCGACGGGGAGACCACTGCTCGTCGCGCCTCGCGCCAGCGGACGCAGGCAGCCGGAACAGCCACGAGTCCCTGGCGAGGACCGAAGAGCGCGAGGATGCGGCTGCGGCCGTCGGTGCCCTGTGTCATCCCGGCAGGGCTCAGGAGGTGTCACATCACGGCGTAGGCTTCGATCTCCACGAGTGCTTGCGGATGCATGAGGCCGGCGACGACGACTGTTGTCGAGGCAGGAAGATTTCCTTCGAAAAAGTGCAGGTATTCGTCGTGGCCTGAGCGCAAGTATGTCTCCGCGTCAGTGACGTACGTCTTGGTGCGGGCGACGTTCGTGCGGGTCGCGCCGACTTCCCTCAGGCTGCTGTCGATGTTTGCCAACACACAGCGGACCTGCGTAGTCATGTCGTCGACGCCGATCAGATTGTGGTTGATGTCGAACGGAAGGGTTCCCGCAATGTGTATGTGCTGTTTCGCGCCTTCGGTCGTGACGACTTGTGCATAGCTGGCCACGCCAGTGTCGGGCATACGCCGAACGTAGACATCGTGGGGCCACAGTCTGCGAAGAAGCGTCATCATATTCCCTTGAACGGTAGCCGGGCGGTGCATCGATGTGGTGCGGGCGCAACTTGTGAGAGACGTGCGGTCGAGGCAGGCGCGAGTTACACGTCACCTGGAGCGGTGATCAGGCGTCGATTCCTCCTGTTGATTCGGTGGCAGCGGTAGCGAGCCGTGACCGGACATTTCTGGTCAGGATGTTTTCGAGGGTCGTCACGTCAGGGATACCGTGAGTGGTGAAGGTGTCGAGGTCGCCCTGCAGGAGGTCTGGGCGGGGCTCGATGGCGTGGCCGAGCCAGAGCACATTGTTGCGTCGTTCGGCGCCGAATCGCGGCCAGGTCGGTCCGGGGTCTTCTCCGCGGATGAAGGCACCGTAGAGGTCCATGGCCGCGGTGGAAACGCGAGTGAGGTCGTCGCGGTCGATGCCGTCGAAGGCGGGCCACCACGCCAGGTCTTTCTCGGTGTGGTTGCCGAACAGGAAGGGGATGTCCCCGGTGTGCACCGCGTGCAAAGAGGCGTCGAGTCCCGGAAGTTCGTAGGAGAACTGGAAGGCCCGCACCTGGATATTCTGTGACTCCATGTTTTTCGCGATGCGCAACGAAGAGAACTTGAAGAACGCGAAGGACATGATGTCGGACAGGATTCGTCCTGGATCGGTGTGGTCAGGATAGAGATCCTGATAGGAGTGATACACCCCCGCTGCATGATCGCCGAAGATCTGGGTGAGCACGGAAAGGACGTCGTCGCGAGTGCCGTTGCGCACGGTGTCGGAATGGCCGCGAAAGAACAGCCACTCGTCCTTCGCAAACCCGATGACGACTTCTACCTCACCGAGATCGAGGGAGTCTTCTGCGAGGTGTCGGGCCGGCGTTTGCGGAATCCAGTTGCCATCGACGACACCGCCGAGGGGGCGCCATGCCACTGGCGCATCCGGTGGGAACCAGCGTGTCAGGACGTTTTGGACCGCGAGCAGTCGGTCGGGATCGACCTCAGCCAGTGCGGCAGCATCGTCCAGGCCGAGCAGATCGAGGTAGCGGCGGGCAACGCTTTCGGCCTCGGGCCGTTGTTGAGTGCACCACAGGTTGAACGGCGACAACGACTGGATCACCGCTCGACGAAACAGGCCGCGGGCCGAAGGCAGGGTCAGCAGGTGCGAGACGGCGGTCCCGCCGGCCGACTCGCCGCCGATCGTGATGTTGTCGGGGTCACCGCCGAACACGCTGATGTTCTCGTGTACCCAGCGCAGCGCGGCGACCTGGTCCTGCAAGCCCAGGTTGACTGCTTCGGAGAGAGCGTTGCTGATCAGCCCGAAGTGCACCCAACCCAGTGCCCCGAGTCGATAGTTGGGGCGCACGACGATGACCTGCTGTGTGCGGGCGAGGGTGGCCCCCCGCTCCAGGGCGAATGATCCGGAGCTGACCGCATTCGCGCCACCGTGGTAATAGACGTAGACGGGCAGGTCTGAAAGGTCGGCAGACGTCTCGGGGACCCAGATGTCGAGATAGAGGCAGTCCTCGGCAGCGTGGTCGTGACGGTAGGTGCTGTTCGTATAGGACGGCCACGCCATGATCCCGGGGACACCGGGATCGATCTCGGCGATGAGACGGCTGACGGTCTCCTCGTTGGTGCCGTTGAACTGGTATGACGCCGGCCCGGGCGTGACCGCTGAACGGACTCCTCGCCAACTCGGTGCGGGTTGGGGCGAGCGGAACCGCAGTGGTCCCACCGGAGCAGCCGCGAAGGGAACCCCGCGAAAAACCCGGACCCCGTCTTCCCAGGTCCCCTGCAGACTTCCTTGCGCGGTGACGACTACATCCTCGCTCAATATTGCTCCTCTCCGAGGTCCAGGAACGCCGTATCCGGCCAGATGACAGCTCCGTGATCGCTGGATCTTGACACTGACTGTACGTACGCTCAGGATGATTGTCGAGAGGTGGACATCATCGGAGGAAGAGCACATGACAGCGCGACGAGCGACCACGGAGACGTCCGGTACCGCCGGTGAGCAGGCACAGCCGAGCTCGGTGCGGGTGCGGACACTGCTGCGGGCCGCGGAGAAGGTCTTCGCGGTCGAGGGGTACCACGGTGCGACCATGCGTCAGCTCGCCGAGGCTGCCGGCGTCGGCGTTTCCTTGTTGATGTATCACTTCAAGAGCAAGGAGCGGCTGTACTACCAGGTGTTCGCCCACCGACAGGACGTCAACGAACAACGCCGCGCCCGTCTCCAAGCGGTTGACCTCGACCGGCCGGACGCGCTTGAAGAGATCGTCGCCGCCTTCATCGAGCCGGTGCTGGCACTGCATGACGATCCCGACGACCTCTGGTTCGCCCGCCTGGTGCTGCGGGAAGCCGCCGATCCCTCCAGCCAGCAGCGGCAGGTCATTTCGTCGCTGTTCGACCCCATGGCCAAGGAGTTCATCACCGCGCTGCGTCGCGTCCTCCCCGGGAAACCCGAAGGATTCCACGAGTGGGCCTACCTGTTCTCGGTCGGTGCGCTGACCCAGAGTTCGTTCGACACCCGCATCGGAAGTCTCGCCAGCGCCTCGTCCACAGGCGACAAGAATGCCCTCCTGGCTTCTTTCATCACAGCCGCGCTGCGTTGCGGCTGACGTTTCACACTGATCCGCCGGCACTGGGCGGGCACGACCGGCTCATCAGTAGCCGGCTCGATCGCGGAGAATCGTGGGAATGCGGTCCGCTCCGCCGTTCATCGATACGAAGGGAAGCCGTATGCGCTGGTCAACCTACCGCGATAGCGAAGGCGTCGAGGGGGTGGGAGTTTGGGACGCCAACGGCTTGCACCCGGTGTCTACGGAGGTATCGCTGCTTGACCTGATTCGGGCTGAAAGCCTTCCTGCTGCCTACGACGAGGCCCGCGGGCAGCCGCCCATCGATCCGAGCACAGTCACTCTGCTCCCCCCGGTTCCGCGGCCGCCCTCGATCCGGGACTTCATGGCTTTCGAGGAACACGTCGTCACCTCCTTCGCCGCGATCGGGGCCGAGGTCGATCCGCTCTGGTACCGCCAGCCGGTCTTCTATTTCACCAATCCGGCAGCCCTGCGTGGTGCCCACGACGCCATCCCGGTTTCACCCGGCAGCGCTGCGTTCGACTACGAACTCGAGATCGCCGCGGTCATCGGTCGCGCTGGCGCCGACCTCGACCCGGAGACGGCCGCCGAGCACATCGCCGGTTACCTGTTGTTCTGCGATTGGAGCGCCCGCGACCTGCAAAGTCAGGAAATGCGGCTCAACTTGGGGCCCGCCAAGGGCAAGGACGGCGCCCACAGTTGCGGGCCCTGGATGCTCACTCCCGATGAGCTCCCGGCCGCGGCCGCCATGACTGCCTCGGTCAACGGGCAGTCATACAGCTCGGGGCGGCTCGACGCGCTGTACTGGAGCTTCGGCGAAATGATCGCTTACGCCTCTCGTGGCACAGAGGTCATACCCGGCGACTTGATCGGTTCCGGCACCGTCGGCACCGGTTGCATCCTCGAACTCTCCCGCACGCACGGCTCCGACGCCTACCCGTGGCTTCAGCCCGGAGACGAGGTGCGCCTCGAGGCCACTGGACTCGGCGCGATCGAGGCGCACATCGAACCGGCTGTCCCCGCCGTCCCGCTGCGAAAGGGCACTCCATGACCGATGTGAACAGTCCCGGCCGGCCTCGGATACAGGAAGTCGCCGACGGAATCTACGCCTATATCCAGCCCGACGGCACCTGGTGGATCAACAACGCCGGATTTGCTGTCGGACCACAGGGCGTTGTCGCGATCGACTCCTGCTCGACAGAACGCCGCACCCGCGCCTTCATCGAGGCGATCGGGTCGGTGACGTCGGCGCCGGTGCGCACAGTGGTGAACACGCACCATCACGGCGATCACACCTTCGGCAATGTCCTGTTCCCCGGCGCGACGATCGTGGCCCACGAGCAGACCCGCGCCGAGGCGATCGCATTCGGTCCTGCGCGGGAACTTCCTTGGTGGAACAACCCGAACTGGGGCGAGTTGCCACTGGAACCGCCGTTTCTGACCTTTACGGACCGTATCGGCCTGTGGGTTGGCGACCAGCGTGCGGACGTGATGCACGTGGGTTCGCCGGCGCACACCACGAACGACTCACTGGTCTGGTTCCCGGAATCCTCGACACTGTTCTGCGGGGACCTCGTCTTCAACGGCGGAACGCCGTTCCTGCTGATGGGCTCGGTGACCGGCGCCATCGACGTGTTGGAGAACGTGGTGCGCCCGCTCGCCGGCGGCACCGTGGTACCCGGTCATGGTCCCGTGTTCCACGACGACGAGCCGGTGACAGCGAACTTGGACTACCTGCGGTTCGTACTCGACCTGGCCGAACGTGGCCAGACCGCTGGGGTCACCCCGCTGCAAGCCGCACGAGACACCGACCTCGGCCGGTTCGCGGACTGGCCCGACTCCGAACGGATCGTCGGCAACCTCCACCGCGCCTACGCCGACCTCGCCGACTCGTCCACATACAGACCAGTCGACACCTCCGCGGCGCTGGCCGACATGGTCCTCTACAACAACGGAGAACCACTGACCTGCCTAGCCTGATCGCACTCGCCAGGGCTCACCGGCTCTCGGTGTCGTGCCGCCTGCTGTCAGGTGACAGGCGACGGGCCCGGCCTCTCTTGAGATGAGGCCGGGCCCGTCGATGTGACTGAGTACGCGTCAGTCGCTCTGGGCGTCCGAGGGAGGCTTGCGGAGCTTCATGTCCGATGCTTCGTCGGCTCCAAAGCCGTAGTCCAGCAGCTTCACTGCGTCCTCGTTCCTGTCCTTACCGTTGAGGACGACTCCGGTGAGAGTCTTGCCGTCCCGCTCGGCCGAGAAGACCAGGCATGCGCCTGCCTTGCTCGTCGTGCCGGTCTTGATGCCGGTGACGCCCTTGTACGAGCCGAGCAATGCGTTCGTGTTGTTCCACGTGTAGTAGCGGGTGCGCCTCCGGAGAGGTTCTACTTTCCCGTGTTCGGCGGCGATTTGGCCGTCGTCGCCTACAAGGCCGGGAGGCTTCTGCCCTGCGCCATGCTGTGGAAACGCGCTCTTCCTTTTGCTGAGGGTGAGAGCGAGGAGATGGCCACCGCCCACTGGGAGAAGCCCTCGCCGGAGCAGCCGTCGCACGTCCGAAGCCGCGGATGCCTGAACCCGGCGGCTTGGACGCGGACGAAGACTGTGTGATCGCCTGAGGTGATGACCTCGATGGAACCTTCCGCCGACTCCACGGCACGGATACACGGAGCCCGGGCCCCTCATGAGGGACCGGACCGGACGGACGACGCGCCTGCCTCCTCGGTCGAGGAGCCCGGCGGCGCCACGACCCGGCGGTGGACCTTCCGGAGAGTCGCGAAGATCACAGCCGCCGTGGTCGTGGTGCTCGCCTTCCTTCTCCTCGGCGACCGGTGGGCCGTGCTCTACGCCGAGAAGGTGGCGGCGCAGAAGGTGCAGGAGGAGCTCGGACTCCACGCCGAACCCGAAGTGCACGTCGACAGCTTCCCCTTCGTCGCGCAGCTCGCCGCGGGCCGTCTCGACCGCGTCGAAGCCACCGTTCCCCACGTGCCGGCGGGACGGGTCTCCGTCGCCAAGGTGGAGGGGACGGTGGACGATCTGCGGATCGTCGGGAACCTCCCGAACTCGGTCAAGGGTGCGGTGCTGAGCGAACTGCGCGGCGAGGTGTTCCTCGACTTCGACGACCTCAACCGCGAAGTCGGTGCCTCGCAGGTGCAGTTGACCCCCGGCCGGCAGAAGAACACGGTGCGGGCGCACGGCGAAATGCCGGTGGCCGGCACGCAGGCCGAGATCCGGGCACGGGCGCACATGGAGCGCACGGGCGACCATGGCGTGGCCATGGCTGTTGCGGACACCCGCATCGTGGTCCCCGGCCTGCTCACGTACACCCCGGGGGAAGGAGGCGGCCTGCAACTCGCCGCGCCCGCCGCCGACAAGATGGACGACAGCGACTTCGAGCAGGCGACCGGAGAGCCGCTGTCGCCCGGCCAGTTGATGAAGGGGAGTGCGCTCGACGCACTCACCGAGCATCCGGAGCTGCTGAAGCCGGCCGGTATCGATCCGTCGCTGATCCGGGGACTGCAGAAGGTCCAGGAGCCGAAGGTCGCGAAGGAGCTGCAGTTCTCGGCCCGGCTTCCGGACAGCATGCCGGGCGACATCCGGTTGCGCGACATCTCCGTGGAGAAGGACGGCGTACGGGCTGAACTGACGGGGAGCGACGTGCCGTTGGGCGACGATGTGGAGTGACCTTGTGTTGCCCGGTGGTCGGGCCTGCCACTGTCGCCGCACTCGCCCGGAGTCGGGGAGTCGCGTGGGCCATGTCGTGCCGGGGGAGGGGCCGCGGTGTCGTCACAGGCTCATGACGACCGCTAACGAGAGCAGTACGAGCACCACCAATGCGAGGGCTGTCTTCCTGTATGCGGCTCTCGCCGGGGAGCCCGCGATTCTTCTGCGGAGCGACCGTCGACGACATCGGCGTTGGATTTCCTCGTAGCTTCCGGGGGGCCGAGCGACGGAATTCGCGAGCGATTCCAGGGACTCGCGGAGAACGGTCTCGATCTCGGAGCTCACTCAGTATCGCCCTTCATGAGGCGGATTAAGCGGGCCATCCCACGCGAGGTGTGCGACTTGACGGCGCCAGAGGAAATGCCCATCGTGTCAGCGATTTCGGAGACGTTCAAGCCCAGCCAGTACCGCAGCACGAGCGCCTCGCGCTGACGCACCGGAAGCGACCGCAGCGCACGGACGACAGCGCGTTGCTCGTCCCGAAGCAACACCTGTTGTTCCGCGGAGTTCACGTACTCCTCCACGTGCTTCCTGGCGTAGCGCCGGAACACCTGCAAACGACGTACGTGCATACGAGTCAGGTTGCAGACGGTCGAGCGAAGGTACCTCCCGGCGGTCAGCGGATTCCTCAAGGACCCCCATCTCCAGTGGAGTTGGCAGAAGGACTCGGCGACTATGTCCTCGGCGTCCACGCCACTGGCGCCCAAGAGCAGGGCGAGTCGCAGGAGTTGTGTGTAGTCCCGGTCAAACAGGTGGGCGATCGCCGCCTCCCTGTCATCGTCCTGCGGATTCTTCGCCGCTTTCGTTTTCCTGCCGCTCACCCGAGGCTGCGCGGAGTCGCGCGCGTCGGTGACGTCCGGTGGAGCCGAGGTGAGCGGAGCAGAGGCCGATCCGGTCAGGTTCTTCGGCGGATACTTCGTCACGAGTCTCCTTGTTCCTGTACCGGACATCTGTACCTCGCGTTGCTACCCAAGGCCGGTCCACTTGCACCCCGGTGTCTGCGCCGGCGTGCGCGAGGTGTATCCGGCGGCCGCCAGGGGGGCTCTGTCTGAGCGGTCCGGCTACGGGGTCGGACCGTGGACCCGACGAGAGGACCCTGGGTATGGACCTCAGCGACGGCGCCGCCGTGCCTTCCGCCACCGTGCGGTGTCTCTGCTGCGTCCCCCGACCTCATTTCCGCGGCGGCCGGACGGCGCGGAGCACGACGGTGCTCTCCGTCTTCCGGGAAGGAGGGGGCGGCGAACCCTCCCTGCTCCAGCGTGAGTTGGGCGTGACCGGTGAGTGAGCCTCCGTTCCACGTACTGCTCGGCCCCGACGGCGCCGGCAAGTCGTCCGTACTGTCCCGACTAGCGGAGCGGTTGCCGGAGTGGCGTGCCGTCTCGACGGACGACGCCTTCGTGCCGCCCGAGCACCGACTCGTCAGCCGACTGCGCCGGGACGTGGTGCACGACGTCCTACCGGGGCTCGGCCCGTCTTACTCCGTCGACTTTCTGGCCAGTCTGCTGCAGACCGCCGTGGTGTACCTCAAGGACCGGATACAGAGCCAACCCCCGACACAGCCGCTGCTGGTGGACTCCTACTACTACAAGATCCTGGCGAAGTGCCGACTGGCCGGCATCGACGCCAACCCCATGTACACCTGGTGGCGCGGCTTCCCGCAGCCTCGCTCCGTCATCTATCTCGCCGTCTCTCCGGCCACCGCCTGGCGGCGTACGCAGCGCCCCGAAGGACTCAACACGCTGGAGCACTTCGGGGACAGCCCCGTGTGGGCGAGCTTCGAGAGCTATCAACGCAGCCTGCACAAGCTGATGTTGGAGGAGGTGCGCGGACTGCCCGTGACGATCGTCGAGGAACGCCCCGGCGTGGAGCGCACGGTGGACGCGGTGCTGGAGGCGATCTCGGAATGAGTCCGAGCGGGGGTTGGGCATCTCCCGGACACGCCGAGCGTTACCGGGCGCGCGTGCTCGCGGAGCGCGATCGGCTGGCCGCGGACCTCACCGACATGCGCGGGCGGCAGCACCGGGTCCTGCGGGACATGGTCGAATTCAACGAGGACACCGAGTTCGGAAGGCGGCACGGATTTTCGCGGATACGCACGCTGGAGGACTTCCGCCGAGCGGTTCCCGTGCAGAGCTACGCGGACGTCGCGCCGCTCGTCGAGCGAACGGCCGCCGGGGCGGCCCGACTGCTCTCGGCGGACCGGCCGGTCGTCTATTTCACCAGCAGCGGGAGCACCGGCGACCACAAGAAGATCCCGGTGACACCGCGGTTCATGAGCACCACCTTCCTCCCCTTCTACTACGCGGCCTGGGCACCGCTCATCGAGAACTTCCCCGACGTCATGCACCACCCCGACGCGGTCCTCAACCTCAAGCACGACCCGCTCGCCGCGCCGCCCACCACAGCCGACGGCCAGCCCCATGTCGGCGCCAGCCAGGTCGACTTCGGCGCCAAGTTCGGCGATAGCCTTTCCGCGGAGTTGGGGACCGCGGCGACCTGGGCCACGCTGCCCACCGACGTCGCACCGGGCGACCACCTAGAGAAGATGTACCTCCGGCTGCGGTTGGCGGTCCAGAGCGACCTGCGATGCCTCATCGGGATCAATCCGGCGATGCTCGCCGCGGTGCCCTTCCAACTGGCAGCCTGGTGGGAGCGGATCCTCAAGGACGTGCACGACGGCACCCTCGGCGGCGAGCCGTTCGGCCGCCCCGATCCGGAACGCGCCGCCGAGCTGGAGTGGCTCGCCGACTACCACGGGGCCGTGCGGCCCGACCTGGTGTGGCCACGTGTCCGGGCTCTCTTCGGCTGGACCACGGGTGTCGCGTCGCTGTACCTGCCCGCGCTGTGCGCACAGTTCGGCCCCCATGTCGCCGCGCTCCCCGCCCCGGTGGCGGCGTCGGAGGGGCCGGTGGCCGTACCGTTCGACCGGCATGGCTCGGCCGGCCCGTTGGTGGTCTCCGCCTCCGTGTACGAGTTCGTGGACGCCGACGCGGACCTCACGCCCGACACTCCCACGTTGCTTCCGGAGGAGCTGGAGGCCGGTCGCGAGTACCACGTGCTCTTCAGCCACGTGGGAGGTCTCTACCGCTACGCGGTCGGCGACGTGGTCCGGGTGGTGGAGGCGACCGGCGGTGTGCCGCGTGTCGAGTACGCCGGCCGCTCGAGGAGGTCCGACGCGGTCGGTGAACGTCTGCGGGAGGCCCAGGTCGTCCGCGCGTTGCGCGACGCTCTCGCCGGGACCGGTCTCGGGCTGGTCAACGTGGCTTGCAGGGTCGAGCGGCCGCACGCGGAGCGGGGGCCGCGCTATCGCTTCGCCGTCGCCCCCGCCTCACGCTGGCTGCCGGCGGAGGTCGATCGCTTCACGACGCTGTTGGACGACGCGCTGCGGCGTGAGTCGGCGGGCTATCGCCGCGCGCGGCGCGACGACCGGCTCGCCGCGCCCGTCCTCACGCTCCTCGACGCCGACGCGTTCCACCGCGACTGGCACGCCACGGTCGACAGCGGCGTCCGCCCCACCCAGGTCAAGGACCGCCTGTTCCGACAGGACGAGGCGGACTGGCGGCGCCTCACCGGGCCGGACACACGCTGACGGCCGGGCGGGCCATGCCGTCCCGGACTTCCGGCCGTCGGAGACGAATCCAGAAAAGGAGCTCCATGACCGACCTGCTGAATCCCGTCGAGCGGACCGCCCTGCTCACCGCGGCGCTCCGCGCTGCCGAGACGCGGCGGGACGATCGGTTGTACAGCGACCCCTACGCCGCCGACCTCGCCGGCGAGTCGGGGCCGGGACTGCTGGAGGAGGTACGCACCGCGACCTTCCCGCCCGGTCGGTCGCGCACGCTTCCCAGCACTCCCGACTACAACGCCATCCGCACCAGATTCTTCGACGACCATCTCCAAGAGTGCGCCGCGCCGGCGGAGATGACCCAGATCGTGCTCGCCCCCGCCGGAATGGACTCCCGCGCCTACCGGATGGACTGGCCCGACCACGTCCGCTACTTCGAGGTGGACCGTCCCGCCGTACTGGCCCACAAGGCCGAGCGACTCGGGGACGCGCGTCCGCGGGTACGTCACCGTACGGTCGCCGCCGACCTCACCGGCCGGGACTGGGAGTTCATGCTGAGGGACGCCGGGTACGATCCGAGCCTCCCCTCCACCTGGCTCCTCGAAGGACTGCTCTACTACGTTCCCGAAGCCGACGCCCACCGCATCCTGGAGCGGGTGGCCGACCTCATGGCACCGGGCAGTCGGATCGTCGCCGACCTGGTGAACGCGGCAGCGCTGACGCTTCCGCACATGCACGACCTCCTCGAGGTCTTCGCGGGCTGGGGCTGCCCGTGGCTCTTCGGCAGCGACGAGCCCGAGGCGCTCTTCGCCCGCCACGGGTTCGAGGTCGTCGCCGCCCAGCCCGGCGAGCCGGGCGCCGACTTCGGACGATGGCCGGACCCTGTCCCCCCGAGGACGGTCGCCGACGTGCGTCGGGTCTTCTTCGTCCACGGGACGCGCAGTTGACGCCGCCCGCCGTGGTGGTGGGCGGCAGCGTGGCCGGCCTCGCCACCGCGTCGGCGCTCGCTCAACGCGGCGTCCCGGTACGGGTGTTGGAGCGTTCGGCGCCGCCGCCCGACGGCCCGCCGGTGGAGGTCGCCGCGTCGTGGCGCCGCCCGACCGTCCCCCAGGGCGGGCACTCGCACATCCTCACCTCCCTCGGGGTGCGGGTGCTGCGGCGCTCCGCGCCGCGTGTGCTGGAGGAGGCGATGGAGCAGGGGGCCGCGCTGGTGGACCTCACGTTGGCGGCACCGCGCACGGGAGCCGAGGGCGGACGCGGCGTCGAAGACCCCGACCTGGTGGCGCTCGCCATCCGTCGCACACTGCTGGAGCTGCTGCTGCGCCGTGCGACGCAGGCCGTTGCGCACGTGACCCTGGAGCACCGCACGTCGGTGCGCGGGCTGCTTCGTGACGCGTCGGGCACTCGTGCGGCGGGGGTGGTGACCGAGGGCGGAACCCAGGTGCCGGCGCGGTTCGTGATCGACGCCACCGGCCGCCGGGCGGCCTCCGCCTCCTGGCTGAGACGTGCCGAACTCGCCCCGGGAAACGACCTGGTGGGCCCCACCGAGCTGCGAGGGTTCACGCGCTTCTACCGGCTGCGCACGCCTCGTGGAACCTGGCCGGGAGAGCTCAACCGCGGCAACGCCGCCGGCGGCATCTGGGACCACTACGCCGCCGTCGTGCATCCGGCCGACAACGGCACCTTCGCCCTCACACTCGCCGTTCCGACCGGCGACCGCGCCTTGAACTCGCTGCGACACCCCGGCGCGTTCACCACCGTCGCCCGACTCTCTCCCCACGTGGCGGAGTGGGTGGACGAGAGAGTGGCGTACCCCGTGACGAACGTCCGGGCCATCACCGTGCCGCCGAACATCAGGCGCGCCACCGCTCGTTCGGCGGGCGAGCGGCTCGCGGGGCTCTATCCGGTCGGGGACGCGGCGTGCGTGACCGATCCGCTCTACGGACGGGGGCTCTCGCTCGCCCTGGCCCACGCCTTCCGCCTGGCCGAACTCCTCGACGCGTACCCGAGCGTGGGAGAAGAACAGTCCGCGCGGGCCGTGGAGCTCGCCGAGCGCGTCTACGGTCCGTGGTTCGAGCAGGCGGTGCACGACAGCGCGGCCCGGGCCCGACGGTGGCGCGCCCACGTCGAGGGAACGGCACCGCCCGTCGAGCCGGCCGCCGCCCCGTCCGGGCGCCCGTCCATGGCCGAAGCGGCGCACGCCGCCGCGACGGACCCGGCGGTGTGGCACGGCCTCACCTGCCTGTTGATGGGGCTGCGTACGCCCGCAGACGTGCTCGACGCCCCCGCGTTCAGGGAGCGGGTACGGGCGGCCGGGCCGGCTCTCGCCGGACGGACGAGTGCGCCGAGCCGCGCCGCACTCGTGGGCGCGCTCGCGGGCGTGGCGGGGGTGTGAGCACGACATGTCCCGATCCGTACTGTTGGCACCCGTCACCGTCACGCCGTCCAAGCCACTGACACCGAGTCACCTGAAGGGCCTGCTGTGGGCCGACGTGATGTACCGGGCCACGGCGCAGGTGGCCGACGTCACCTTCCGGTACAGCCACACCACCTACCACCCCACCGAACAGACGCTCGGCTTCTGGGAGTTCCTCGACCGCACCCGCGGCGACACCGACTACACGACCCTCTCCGAGAGCCAGATCGGCGAGCTGTACGTGCGCTACCGAGCGGAGGGGCACCCGCAGGCCGCGGAGGATCTGTACCCGTACGCGCAGGCCGTGGAAGAGCACGGTTTCGTCCACCCCGCCAGCGAGCGCGTCCTGCGCCTGTGGTCCGCGCACTACGCGCGCCTCGGGCTCCACGATCCCGGCCTGTTGGGCCATCAGCCGCCCGAGCTGGACCTGGAGGAGATGGTCGAGGAGCTGGTCGCGAGCGGCATGGGGCTGGACCAGCGGGAGTTGGGCGGCCGCGTGTACCTCGACGCGACCCGGTTCGGCCTGCCCCTCCGGCAGATCATGAGCGCCGAGGGCCGGCCCAACTACCTGGCCTGCGCCCTGCGGGAGCTGCTGCCGCTCGCCGCGCGACACGACGAGCTCGTCCTCCTGTACGACAACGAACTCGCCCCGGACTACCGGCTCCTGGCACAGGTGCTCGGCCGCCAGGGGGCGGCCGTCCACCACGTGCCGATCGGCCGGGTGCCCATCGACGGAAGGGTCGCGTCCGCCCGCCACGGCGGCTGGCACGAGCACACCGCCGACACCTTGGTGCGCGACCTGGCCGCGGAGCACACCCCGGAGGCCCTGCGGCTGGGCATGCGCCTGTACTTCATCGCCGTACTGGGACCCGGTCAGCGCGAGTCCTTCCGGCCCGACCTGCTACGCAAGCACGTCTCGCGGGCCGAGCGCCTGGTGGCGCGCGTGCCGGAGGCGGCGGGCACGCGTCCGTCCGTCGACACGCTCGGCCGGTACCGGCGCGGCCACACGCACGTCGATCCCTACCGCCTCACCTGCTCGCTGCTCGGCAGAGCCGCGGCCCCCTCCCTGTCCCTGCTCTCCTCGGTGTACCTATGACCCTCACCTCCCGACGGCTGCTCACCGTCGCCGCGGACCGGCTGCGCTCCGTGCGTCCCGAACTCGCCGCCGAACTCGACCTGTCCACCCTCGAGGCGCTGCTCGCCGCCAAGTCCCGCGTCGCCACGGGAGGTGCCGACACCCCGGCCGACGGGGCACTCGTCGTCTGCGTCGTCGGTCGCCCCGCACTTTCCGTCTTGGTGCGCGAGACGTGCCGCTTCGCGTCGTCGGTGCCGTACGAGCGGGCCCGGCCGTGGCAGCGGGCGTTCACACGCACGGTGTTCCTCGCCGGACAGCCCGGCAACCTCCGTGACCGGTTCACCTTCGCGCACGTGTCCGGCGACGGCTCGGTCGGCTGGCTCGGTCCCGCCGCAGAGCAGGACACCGAGGCACTGCGCCGCCTGCTCAAGGTCTTCCACGGCGACCGGGAACCGCCGGCGTGGGCACCCGTCACCGTGACGGTGCCCCCACCGCCGGGGAAGAGCCCGTCGTTGCGGCGACCGCGCCACCGCGACCTCTACGTCGCCACCGCGCGGGTCGCCTTCTCCACCCTGCTCGTCCAGGTCAACCACCTGTTGGCGGAGGCGGTCCTGGACGGGCTCATCGCCCCCGGCGACCGGCTGACGCTGCGTTCCGTGCCCTGGCTGACCGGCTTGGCCTCACCCTTCGCCGCCCTGCGGGTCGACGAGGACACCGACAGCCCGCACGGTCTGCGCGCCTTCGCCGGCCTGACAGAGGAGACATGATGCCAACGCGTCCGATCCGGCTCGGCGTCCACGGATCACCACACCTCGCGCACCGGATCGTCAGCGCCGCCGGCCGGCGGCCGAGCGAGGTGGAGTTCATCCCCTACGACGTCACCGAGCCGTTCCGCCCGCTGCGCGAGGGACGATGCGACCTGCTGCTCGTCAAGTACACGCCGGGGACGTCGGACCTCGTGCTCTCTCGCCCGGTCGCCTTCGACGGCCGTGCGCTCGTGGTCTCCGCCGCCCATCCCCTCGCCGACAGGGAGACCGTCTCCATCGAGGAGGCGGCTCCCTACGACGTCTTCCGCTGCCCCGGGGACTTCCCGCCCGAGGTGTGGGACGCCGTCGTGCCGCCGCGGACGCCCGCGGGCCTCCCTCTTCGGCGAGTGCACCCGGTGTCGACCCTCGACGCGCTCGTCGACACCCTGGCCACGTCCCGGGCGGTGCACGTGTCGTTCCAGTCCGTCGCCGCGGTGTTGCCCCCGGGTGCCCGGGCGGTGCCCGTCCACGACCTGCCGGACGCACCGGTCACGTTGGGCCGCTGGCGGGGCACCGAACCGCCGCCGGCCGTGCGGGAGTTCGTCGCCGCGGCGGAGGCGGGTGCGGCGTGAGGAGACCGTTTCCGAAGACGGCCGTCGTGCTGTTGCACGCCCTCCCGCTGAGCTCCGCCATGTGGGATGTACCGGCCGCCGCGTTGCGCGCCCGCGGCCACCGTGTGCTGGCCCCGGACCAACGGGGCTTCGGAGCTGCCCCGTTGGGCTCCCGCCCCCCGTCGCTCGACACCGTCGCCGACGACCTCGCCCGGCTGCTCGACGAGCACGACATCGAGGACGCGGTGCTCGCCGGGTGTTCGATGGGCGGCTACGTCGCGATGGCCTTCGCCCGACGCCACCGGGAACGCCTGCGCGGCCTGGCCCTGCTGGCGGCCAGGGCGGCGGCGGACGAGCCCGAGACGGCGGCCGAACGTGACAGGTTCGCGGACGCCATGGCCGTGGACGCGCTCCGTGCACCTCTGGTGGCGCGCACCACCCCCAGCCTGCTCGGCTCCACCACCCGGCGTGCGCGGCCCGACCTCCTCTCCGCCGTGCTCTCGATGGCCCGAAGGGCCGAGCCCGAAGCGATCGCCTGGGCACAGCGCGCGATCGCTGCGCGCGCGGACTCGGCGGAGCTCCTGCGCGACCTGGCGGTCCCGTCCGTCGTCGTGAGCGGTGCGGAGGACGAACTCGTCACTCCCGAGGAAGCGGCGACCACGGCAGCGGTGCTGCGGCGAGGGCGGTTCGTCAGCCTTCCCGCGACCGGGCACCTCGCCCCTGTGGAGGCGCCGGAGAGCGTCACCGACGTCCTGAGCACGCTGCTCGGCGAGGTCGCGGAGGGCGCCGCGCAGGCGTCCACGAAGACGGAACGGAAGGGGACGGCAAGGTGCTGACAGCGGATCACGACGCGTGGGGCCACGCGTCGTCAACCGGACTCGGCTTCACCCACGAGCAGATCGTCGACGCTCATTTCGAGGCGTGCCGGCCGCATTACCTCGCGGTGTTGGCGGAGGTCGGCATCGCACCGGGCTGGCACGTGCTGGACGCGGGGTGCGGCAGCGGTGCCTTCCTCGCTCCGCTCTGCGACCTCGTCGGAGCGACGGGCCGCGTGTCGGGGATCGAACTCGCCGCGGAGAACGCCGCATCGGCGTCTCGGCGGGTCGACCGCGACCGCCCCGGTCGAGACGTGCGCGTGCAGCGCGGCGACGTCCTGAGCCTGCCGTACGCGGACCGCACGTTCGACGCCGTCTGGCTGGCGAACACCGCCCAGTACCTGGACGACGACGAACTCCGGCGTGCGCTGCGTGAGTTGCGCCGCGTGCTGCGGCCGGGAGGCGTGCTGGCCGTCAAGGAGCTCGACGCCTCGCTGATCACCGTGCGTCCCGGGGACCCCTTCCAGTTCACGGACTTCTTCCGCCACGCGGCCAGGGACGGCGGTTACGCGCGCCAACTGCTGCGCGCCAGGGACCTGTACGGCGCGTTGGAGGACGCGGGCCTGGTGTCGGTGCGGCAGCGGACGTTCCTGATGGAGCACCGGGCCCCGATGACGGAGGAGGTGCTGCGGTTCTACGCGGCGGCGTGTGCCCGAGTCGCCCGTCAGGCGATCGACCTGGGGGTCGCCGGGGAGTGGCTGCCGTTCCTGGACCCGCAGGCGTCGGAGAATCCGCTGCGGGCCCGGCGTGCCTACCTGAGCGAGGGCAACACGCTGGCGACCGGCGTGGTGCCGCCGGCGCCGGGCGGAGAGCGGTGAGGGGGAGCCGATGGCCGCGCTCCCCCTCACCGCGACTAGCGGAGGCTCTCGTCCGTCAGCCTTCCCGCTGCTCCGGAGTGCCGCCTGAACGAGCCGAGAGACCGTAGATGGACCAGGCGAGAACGGCGATGGCGAGCGTGCTGATGGCTCCCGCCGCCACCGGAACCGAGGCAGGGCCGGTGCTCGCCAGCACGGCGCCGCCGAGCGCGCCGCTCAACGAGATGCCGAGGAAGAGGCAGCTACTGTTCAGCGCCACGACCTCGTTGCCGGCGTCGCCCGCCAGGGAGAGCAACCTGGCTTGGAGCGGCGGGGTGAGGGCGCCGCCGAAGATGCCCCAGCCGGCCAACAGCAGCCCCAGCACCACCACCGAGACCGCCCCCGGCCAACGCCAGCCGCAGAGCCCGAGCACGAGTGTGGAGGCGACTTGGAGGCTGAGCGCGGCGACGATCGTCGGGCCCGGGCCCCAGGAGTCGGCGAGGCGCCCGCCGACGACCGCTCCGACGGCACTGGCGAGCCCCATGATCGCGACGAGGACGGAGAGCTGGCCCGCGCCGGCGTGCGAGACCGCGTCCGCGATCGGCGCGACGTAGCTGAAGGTCATGAAGTTCCCCGTAGCACCGATGACGGTACCCACCAGGCCGACGAGCACCGGTCTGCTGCCGAGCGGAGCCAGCCTGCGCCGCAGCGGGAGAGCGGGAGCCCCGGGCTGCGGGGGCAGGAACAGCCTGAGGAAGACCAGCACGCACACGGCCAGTATCGCCACGAAGACCATGGTGGATCGCCAGCCGAACGAGCCGCTGAGCGCGGTGCCGATGGGCACACCGACGACGAGCGCGATGGACTGACCGAACGTGATGACGCCGAGGTAGCGCCCCATGCTGTCCTTCGGGGCCATCCTGGCCGCGGTGGCGAACGCCGCGGGCATCACGCTGGCCCCGGCGACAGCCGTGACGATCCGCATCACGAGGAGCATCCAGTACGAAGGCGCGACGGCCGCACCGACGTTGGCGAGCGCGAAGACGGTCAGCGCCGTCAGAAGCACGACCCGGCGCGGGAGCCGTGCGGTGGCCACCGCAACCACGGGTGCCGACAGTGCGTAGGTGAGCGAGAAGGCGGTGATCAACTGGCCCGCGACCGCCTCGGACACGTCCAGATCGGAGGCCATCTTCGGCAGGACGCCTGCGATGACGAAGTTGTCCGTCCCGGCGGCGAACGACGCCAGACACAGCGCCAGGAGCCATGCCGGATAGCGGGCGCGGCGCTTGGCTTCGACCGATAACGACTCCGTACTCATCGAGCTCCCTTGCCAGTTGGTTACCGAACGGGTGGACCGCCTCAGCGCACTCCGCGGATCGGCTGGACGGCGACCGCGCCCAGCATGGCCGAGCACGCGGCGAGGAGGAACAACAACGGGTAATTGTCCCCTCCACCCACTCCGAGGACGGCAGGGGCGAGCGCCGGCGCAAGCGTCTGCGGCAGAGCGTTTGCGATGTTGAAGACGCCGAGGTCGCGCGCCGCCGTCTCCCGGCTGGGCAGGACGTCGGCGACGAGCGCGAGGTCGACGGAGAGGTACGCACCGAACCCCACCCCGCACAGCGCCACGGCGGCGACGAACACACCGAACGAGCCGGCGAACGCCACGAGCGCGAGCCCCACTCCGTAGACCGCCGACGCCGCCAGGACGAAGATCTTGCGACGCATCAGTCGGTCCGAGAGGCGACCGCACGCCTGG
Organism: Streptomyces sulphureus DSM 40104; assembly: GCF_000381025.1. Taxonomy (GTDB): domain Bacteria; phylum Actinomycetota; class Actinomycetes; order Streptomycetales; family Streptomycetaceae; genus Streptomyces; species Streptomyces sulphureus. The sequence goes on along the minus strand of NZ_KB905821.1, from coordinate 132,185 downwards.
CTCGTCACGACGGTGACCACGGCTTGCGCGACCAGCGTCAGAAAGACCAACCGGGGGACCTCGGAGGCACGGAAGCCGAAGTGGTCCATCAGATAGAAGCTCTTGTACGCGCTGAGCACGGAGGTCCCCATGAACATCAGGAACCGGCTCAACCAGGCCCAGCCGAAGTCGGGTTGGCGGACGGGGTTGACCCAGTAGCTCTGGAGGAACCCCCGCACGGTGAAAGGCGGTCGGTCCTTCGCCGAGAGGTGCCGGTCCCTCAGCAGAAGAGCCAGCGCGACCACCGTCACCACTCCGACCGCGGTGGGCAGGAGAAACATCAGCGCCACGGACGGCGCCGCCACCTGCGCGAGGAAGCTGCCGATCACCAGCGCGACGGGAAGGCACAGGCCGAGAGCGCCGGAGACCCGGCCCCGCTCCTCGACGGGTACCTGGTCGGGAAGGAGTGCCACGAGCGCCGCCAGGACGGCGTTGAAGCCCAGTTGGGCCAGACACCAGCCGAGCAGCAGCAGCGGCACCCCCTCGGCGAGCACGACGAGGAGGATGCCGAGGGCACCCGCCAGGCTGCCACCCAGCAACCACGGCTTGCGCATCCCCAGGCGCGACACGGTGCGGTCGCTCAACCGCCCGAAGAGGGGGTTGCCGAGGATCGCCAGCACCGAACCCACCCCGAGGACGAGGGAGAAGACCTGGTTCTCCCGATCCGGCGCGATGTCGTGCACCTTCATCGCCAGGGTGACGGTCGTCGGCGTCACCAAGGCCACGTAGATCCCGCAGTACGCGGCGGCGAACGCGGTGACGAACAGCGGGCCGACACCGCCGGAGGAAGCCGTTCGCGGGGGAGCGGCCGCGTCGGGCGGAAGGGCGGGGGAGTCGCCCGGCGTTCCCGCCTCAGTCGGCTTCATGGCGCTCGCACCTCAGTGTCGCCAGGCAGCCCCGGCCCCTCCGCCGGTCCACGTCGCACAGCAGGACACGGTCGAAGCGCCGCGCCCACTCGCGCCAGTTGTCGGCGAGGGCGATCCAGACGCTCGTGGCGTAGCTGCCCGGCGGAACGCGGTGCAGGTGCCCGCCGGGAACGGGCTCGGGCTCCGGCGCGTCCGGCCCCAGCACCACCAGCGTCTCTCCCGCGTCGGGGTGCGCCTGCGCGCGTATCAGTTCCGGTAGTCGGTCCGCCGGCAGGTCCACCCGGACCTCGTCGCTCCCCGCCCCGAGCCGCAGCGGGCCGTCCTCGCCGAAGGCCAGCAGCGCGCCCGAGTCGACGAGTCGTACCGGCCCGTCGTCCACGACCGGGTCGTGCGCCGGCAGCGTCGTCTGCTCGACCACGAGCAGGACGGGGTGCCGTGCGCGCCCGCTCGCCCGGAACGCGGAGACGATCCGCAGCCCGGTGAACGGGGCGGCCAACCCCTGGTCGGCCACGGAGAATCCGTGCACCCCGTCACCGAAGCGAAGAGCCGCGTGCGAGGCGGTCACGCCGTGTGCCAGCACGTCGGGCAGCGCGTGCGCGACGACGATGAGGTCCGCCGTGCGTCCGCGGAGGCCGTCCTGGTCCGCCAACAGGTCGGTGAGGGAACGGTGGTCGACGTGCCGTCCCGACAAGAAGCGCTCCCGGTCGAAACGCTGCCCGTGGCGCTCCAAGAGGTCCTCGAAGAAGCGCAGATCGGCGGGGTTCTCCTGGTAGGTCCGGGCCGGCGGATCGAGCACCGAGCCGGCGGCCTGGAGACTCAGGGTCATGCCGTGACCACCTTGTCGAGGTAGTCGACGAAAGTGCCGACCGACACGAAGTCCTTCATGTCCAGCTCGTCGGGGTCCACCTGGAAACCCAACTCCTCCTCCAGGGACATCAGCAGCTCCAGGATCGACGTGGAGTCCAGGTGCAGGTCCTCGAAGAACCGGGTCTCCTCGGCGAGCCCGGAGACCTCGCGCTCCAGGACGTCGGTGAGCCCGGCCTCGATGGCCTGGATCGTTCCCTGACGGTCCATCTCTTCGCTCCTTCGCGTGAGTTGGTGCCCACGCCGCCGGGTCCGGGGCGTGGCGGGGCGTGCGGCGTGCGCGCGGGTGTGTCAGAGCGGAGCGAGCCGCTGCCTGTCGAGCAGGTCCTCGGCGGTGTCCCGTGCGCGGACGAGGTGGGGCGTGCCGCGGTGGACGAGGACCTCGGCCGGGAAGCCATGACTCAGGAAGTGCCCGGGGGAGGCCGAGGGCCCGTACGCTCCCGAGCGCTGGACGCCGATGAGGTCTCCGGGGGCGACCGCGGGCAGCCGCACCTTCTTCCCGAGCACGTCGTTCGGGGTGCACAGCGGGCCGGTCACGGTGTACTCGTGGTCGGCCGGCGAGCCGTAGCGGGTGAGCGCCACGAGGGGGAAGTTGCGCTTGACGAAGCTGCCCGTACCCACGGCGGCCATGTGGTGGTTGGTGCCGCCGTCCGTCACGACGAAGTCGCTTCCCATGGACTCCTTCACGTACAGGACGCGCGTCACGTAGGTCCCGCACAGGGCCGCGAGATAGCGGCCGACCTCGAGGACCAGACGGCACCCGGGCCGTTCCCGCAGGAAGCGGTCGGCCTCGGCGTTGAGCCCCCTGGCGAGCGCCTGGACGTCCAGGTCCTCCTCGTTGTCGAAGTAGGCGACGCCCAGGCCGCCGCCCACGTCCACGGTGTCGAGGTCGATGTCCAGGTCCGCCGCCAGGTCGGCGGCGAGGCCGAGCACCTCGCGGGTGTTGTGGACGATGTCGCCGTGCGCAAGGAAACGCGTCCCCATGTAGGCGTGCACGCCGCGCACCCGCACTCGGGACAGAGCGGCGAGGCGCTCCTTCTCCGCGCGCAGCAGGCGTGTGTCGATGCCGAACTGCCGGGGCTTGCCTCCCATCGCGAGGCCGGAGCCCTTCGTCGGGAAGTCCGGGTTCAGCCGGAGGAGCACGTCCACCGAGGACAGGCCGCGCGCCGTTGCCGCTGCCTCCAACTGCCTGAGTTCCGCGAGGGATTCGCACACGATGGCGTGCAACCCCGCGTCCAGGCAGGCGGCCAGCTCGGCCTCGGTCTTGCCCGGGCCGAGGAAGAGGGTGTCCGCGGGGCTGATCCCGGCGCGCTGGGCGGTGCGCAGCTCGACCAGGGAGGAGACCTCGGCCCCCGCGCCCAGCCGCCCCAACGTGCGCACCACGCTGACGTTCGGGTTGGCCTTGAGCGAGTAGAAGACGTCGATCTCCGGCCGCAGCAGGCCCCGTAGTTCCCGGTACACGGATTCGAGGCGCGACGCGTCGTAGACGTAGGTCGGTGTCCCGAACTCCTCGACGATCCGCGTCACCGGGACCCCCTGTATCCGGAACTCGCCCTGGCCGTTCTCCGGTTCTCCGTACGCGACCACGCTCAGTCCTCCCTGTGGGTGATGACCATGGCGGCGAACGTGGTGCCGACGCCGACCGAGGCGACGAGATAGTGCCGGCCGGGCACCAGCCGCTTCTCGTCCCGCAGCGTCACGTAGTTCACGAACACGTCGGACGCGAAGCAGTGACTGAACCGCGGGATGTTCTCCAGGAACGTCCGCTCGCGCGGAAAGTCCAGCGCCTGGATGGTCTGCCGCCAGGACATCATGTTGACGTTGTGCGGGATCAGCAGCTCGATGTCCGCGAGGGTGAGGCCGGCCTCCGAGACCGCACGGCGCATCGTGTCGGCGAAGATCTCCGGGTAGATCTGCCCGAGGTCCGCGGCCCTCTCCTTGCCGATCCGGACGCCATTGGAGTATTCGCCGAGGGTCTGCGTGACGTACGAGCGGACGGGGGCCCCGGCGCCGTCGACGGCGACGAGGCACGCGGCGGCGGCCTCCCCGAGCACCGCCGTGTCGGGGATGAGCTGAATCCCCGCGGTGAACGCCTGCTCGCCGGTGACGACGAGGGCACGCGCGTCGGGGTCTCCGTCGAGCCGGAGCAGCTCCCCGGCGACGTCGACCGCGGCCATGCCGGACGCGCAGTTCTGCTGGGTGAGCGAGAAGGCGGTCGCCCGGGTGAGGCCGAGTTGCCGCCGGAGCTCCTGCGCCACGTCCACGGTCGAGGGGGCGAGGAGTTGGGTCGCGTGGGCGAAGATCAGGTGGGTGACGCGGGAGAGCGGTACCTCTGCCTCGTCGAGCACCTGTCGGGCCGCGGGGAGCACGAGGTCCTCGAAGCGCATCTCCGGGTCGTAGCGAAGTTCCTTCAGTCCCTGCATCTTCCGGAAGAGCTGCACCTTCGACTTCGTCAGGTTCAGTCGCTCGGCCAACTCCTCGACGGCGACGACGCGTTCCGGCGCGTGGTAGGCGACGCCCTCCAGGGTGGCGGGCTGGGTGGTCACGATGTCTCCCTCGGGGTCGGGCGGTCGAGAGCCGACCGCGTGGCAAGGAGCGGGACGCTCAGCTCCGGCGCGAAGCCCGGGCGGTCGGAACGAGGGCCTCCTCGACGATGTCGGCGGCCGCCTGGGCGCCCCGGCACGCGCGGATCTCCTGCCCCAGCAGCGCGAGGCGTCGGGTGAGTTGAGGCAGGGCGAGGAGCTCCTCCAACGGCCCCCGCAGGCCGGTCGTGGCGACGGCGTCGTTGTCGAGCCGTCTGCCGACGCCCAGCTCCACCAGGCGGTCGGCGATGAAGAACTGGTCCGCACCCTGCGGCAGGGCGAGCATGGGCACCTCGTGTGCGAGCGCCTCCACAGTGCCTCCCATGCCGGCGTGGGTGATGAACGCCGTGGCGTGGGAGAGCACTTCGACCTGGGGAAGCCACTGGTGGACCTCGACGTTGTCGGGCACGTCGCCGAGCATCCCCCGGTCGACGAACTTGCCGGTCTGCAGTACGACGTGCCAGTCGCTTCTCCCGAAGTCCGCGACGCACCGTCGGTAGATGTCCGGCCGGTTGGTGAACGTCGAGCCGAGGGACATCAGCAGCACCGGACGCTCGTCGGACGGAGGCTGCCACGTGCCCAACTCCGCCCGGTCTCCGAGGCAGGGGCCGACGAAGGAGAACACGGACTCGTCCACGGCGTCCGCGTGCGGTTGGAGTGACCGGGGGATGGAGGAGACGCCCCGCTCCGGTCGGAGCCCGAAGCGGTCGAGCGGCATCTCCACCGAGTTCTCGGCGAGCCACCGGGAGAAGCGGTCGCGCAGCCGGGAGGTGGCGGCATCGGTGAGCAGCCCCCGGTAGACGGCGGCGATGCCGTTCGTCTTGCCCTCGTAGTCCACCGCGAACGGCCAGAACGCCACTGCGGGAACGCCCCACTCGTGACCCAACACCCGGGCCTCGTAGGCGAAGAGATCGTGCAGGATCACGTCGGGACGGTCCTCGTCGAGGGCCTGTCGCACCTGCGGCAGCGCGTTCTCAGCCTCGTCCAGCATGTAGGAGACGATGGACGTGAAGTCCTTGAGCAGCTTCAGGGAGTCGTCCGCAGGGCCCCATGCCGAGCGGAAGGGCACGACGTCCGCGCCGGTCTCCGCGACGAGCGAGGCGAACGCCTCCGGTACGACGTAGGTCACGCGGTGCCCTCGCGCGAGGAGCTCCCGTGCCACGGCCAACGTCGGGGTGACGTGGCCGTGCATCCCGATCTCCATCAGGGCCACGTGCGCGCGCTTCGGGAGCCTCCCCGGCGAGTCCGGAACCTCACCGGACAGCTCGGCACCGTGTCGCATCCTGCCGCTCCCCTCTTCGCCGGCGGACCGCCCGGCCGGCGTGGCTTGTGATCCCCCGTACAGACCGCCGCGGCGCGATCGCGGATACACCCCGCACCGGCGGCGCCGTCGACGGGCGTCCTCAACGGTGGCTCCCCGCACGCGTGTCGGCAGTGCGCGGCGCCGGACGGGTGCCGTGCCTCGCGGGTGACGAGCGCGGCGCAGCGGACGCCGAGGGCCCGTGGCGAACCGTCCGCCGGTCGGTCGATCCCGCTTCGTGCCGGAGGGACGCGCCTCGTCGGGCCGTGTCACTCGGGTCACCGCGACCAGAAGGGGAAGGCGTGGTCCACGAGGAACTCCGGACCGCGCCGCCCCGACCGCACCTGCTCCCGGAAGGGTTGCCACCACGTCCGGTTGTCGCGGTACCAGGCGGTGGTGGCGGCGATGCCGTCGCTCAGCGCCGTGGTGGGCTTCCAGCCCGTCGCCTCGCCCAGGCGTGCGGAGGAGGCGACGAGGGAGTGGCCGCGCCCGTCCGCCGACGGGGTCTCGATCTCGGTGACACTTCCGCAGCCGCCAGTGCGCACCACCGTCTCCGCCGCTTCTTCGAGGGTGGTCGGATTTCCGGCCGCGATGTTGAAGGTGTTGTTCCACTCGTCGGACTCGACGAGGCGGCAGATCGCGTCGACGGCGTCCGCGACGGCGAGGAAGTCGCGCAGCCGACCCGTCACCGCTTCGGACTCCACGCCCAGCAGCGCCTGGGCGGCGATGCGCGGCACGATGCGGTCCGGTGCCTGCCACGGCCCGTACAGGTTGGTGAGTCGCACCGTGGTGGCGGCGATGCCGAAGTTGTGCCGGTAGGACTCGAGGAAGCCCTCACAGGCGATCTTCGAGGCCGCGTAGGGGGAAAGCGGGAGAAGCGGGCTCTCCTCCGTGAACAGCGGACCGTCGTTGCCGCCGTACACCTCGATGGAAGAGGTGAAGAGCAGCGGTGTCCCGCGGCGTCGCGCGGCCTCCAGGACCACGGACATCACCGCGACGTTGTTCGTGAACGCGAGCTCCGGGTGGTGGAGGGAGAAGTCGACCTGCGGCAGGGCGGCGAGGTTGACGAGGACGTCGCACTCGGGGAGGGAGGCTCCCGGCCGCGCCAGGTCGACGAAGTGGTGCGGGGCCCTGTCGAGCAGCCCGGAGGCCGCGAGCCGGCCGAACCGGTCACCGACGTCGACGAGCGTCACGGTGTGACCGCGCTGCTCCATGCCGAGCGCGAGGTTGGTGCCGACGAATCCGGCGGCACCGATGAGGGCGATGTTTCGAGACATGATCTCTTGACCTCGTGGTGTGAGAGGAAGGGTGGGACGGGGAGGTGCGCCAGCCGGAACGGCGAGGCCGGACAGCCGGCGGGGAGGCTTTCGGCGCCGTGCCCGGACGAGCCGCGGTGGGGCCGGCTTCGCGGGTGCGGGACTCCGGGTGGCTTCGCGGATCTCCGGCGGAGTCCCCGAACGCCTCCGCCGGTCCGCCGTTCCGTACGTACAGAGACTCCGGACGTCCCTCCGGATACGGACGGGAACGTCGGGCCCCCGCATCCCGCTCGGTGCCGAATCCGGTCGTATGCGGCGCGAGTTAGGCGTGCGGCGGGCCGACGCTCAGCGCGTCGAGGCCCGCCCCTCCACGTGGGCAGTGATCAGCCGGCGGTCGAACTTCCCGTTGCCGTTCGTGGGCAGGGAGTCCATCCGCACGCAGCGCCTGGGAACCTTGAACCGCTCGATCTGTTCGCACATCCGCTCCAGCACCTCCTCTTCCGGCACCTCGCCCACGACCGTGAGCACCGCGCCGCGGTCACCCGTCGGCGGGAGCACCGCGGCCGCCGTCACGCCGTCGAGGCGCAGCGCCGCGGCCTCCACCTCGGTGCAACTCACCCGGAAGCCCCGCTCCTTGTAGAGGTCGTCGTGCCGCCCCGAGAAGTACAGGTAGCCCTCCTCGTCGAGGTGGCCGTAGTCCCCGGTGCGCAGTTCGGGGAAGAGCCCGTCGCGGCGGGGGAACCGTCGGGCCGTCAGTTCCGGGCGTCGCCAGTAGCCGGACATGACGTGCGGGCCCCGGACGACGATCTCGCCGGTCGCGCCCGGAGGCAGCGGCGCACCGTCGTCGTCCACGACGGTCAACTCGGTGTCGGACAGCGGCACACCGGAGGAGTCGGGCCGGTCGAGATCCCCGTCGGGGGGCATGATCGTGGCGCGCTTGCACTCCGTGAGGCCGTACATGAGTTGGATGCTCAGGTTCGGCAGACCGGCCCGGAGCGCCGTCCTGGTCTTCTCGGACAGCGCGGCTCCCGTGTTGGTCAACAGCCGCAGCCGGGACAGCTTTTCGCCCTGCGAGCGGCGCAGCAACCAGGCCAGGGAGTCGGAGACGGAGGGCACCCCGGCGAACACCGTCGCCCCCGACTCGCGCAGCGCGCGCAGCAGCGGTGGGCCGGCCTCGGCCATGCTGCCGAGCCTCACCTGGGCGCCGCTGACGGCCGCCAGGAACAGTTGGTACAGCCCGTAGTCGAAGGAGAGCGGCAGAGGGCAGTAGACGAGGTCGTCGGGCCGGTACCGCAGCCGCTCCTGAATGGCGCGAGTGGCGAAGACGAGCTGTTGGTGGGTGCTCACGACGGCTTTGGGGAGCGCGGTCGTGCCGGAGGTGTAGATCAGACAGACCGGGTCGACGGGGAGCGGGCCGCCCCCGGCCGCGGTCGACTCCCCGGGCGCCCGGGGCTCCAACAGCGCTTCCGGGGGCAGACAGGAGACGTGCGCGGACGCAGCAGTCCGCGCCGCGTCGGCGTCGTCGGTGACCAGGACGGTGGGCTCGCTGTCCTGCAGCACGTGCTCCAGCGGCGCTCCGCGCACATCCGCGTGCAGGACGCTGAAGGGCGCCCCGAGCCGGGACGCCCCGTACACCGCGCTCGCGGTCGCCAAGCCGTTCTCGGTCTTCACCAGGACCCGCGCACCGCGCCCGACTCCCTTGGCGCGCAGTGCGGTTGCCGCTCCCCGGGAGGCGTCGGCGAGCCGCCCGTAGGAGAGGGAGCCGGTGTGCGAGGCCACGGCGGGGGAGTCGGGTGCGGTGGCGGCCCGTTCGTCGAGCAGGTCGTGGAGGAGGGCGGGGGTGTCCATCGGCTCACCGACCCTGCTGAGCGTCGCCGGCCGTGTTCGTCTGCGCGGCCGTCCGGCTCGTGGGGCGGGGCAGCGGAACGACGGTGGTGGCGGTCGCGGTGCAGACCGGCTCCGGTGGCTCCAGTACCGAGGCCGAGGAGGCGGCGTCTCCCGTACCCGCCGCGATGACCTTGTACGCCGCCAACTCGACCGTGCGGCGCAGTCTGGTCCTGCGGGAGAGACGAGCGGTGGCCTCTATCCAGTCTCCGGGGTACACGGGTTCGAGGAACCGGACCTGGCCGTACTCGGCGAGCAGTCCCTCGTCCCCGTCCGTGCGCACCGCGATCTCGGTGACGAGATCGCCGAAGAGCTCCAACATGCGCGAACCGGCCACCAGGGAGCCGCCGTAGTGTGCGTCCTCCGACGCCATGCGCAGCCGCAGAGAGGCCTCGACGGGCTCGTGCCCTGCCTCCGCTCCGGTCTTCGAGGTCGACTCCACCGTCATGCGTCCTCCTGCGTTGTCGCGTTGGTGGGCGACGACCGTCGCGACCACCAACCTTCGTTTGTGGGCTATCGACGCCTGGAACCCGTCGATCCGCTGCCGCGCTGCGGCGCGCGCTGCGGCGCCGCGCAGCCGGACGCGGGGGGCGCCGTCGGAACGTCGCGCCACGATCACCTGATGGGGGCGCACGCCGTTCGTGAAGCCGCAGCCGAGGGCCTTCACGACCGCCTCCTTGGCGGCGAAACGGCCGGACAGGAACTCCAGGGACCGGCTCGGCGCGCACGAGTCGGCGTAGGCCAACTCCTCCGGGGCGAAGGCGTAGGCGCGGAACCAGCCGCGGTGAACGAGTGCGCGCAGCTCCTCGGCGTGCAGCACATCGACGGCGGCCAGCACGCGGTGCGCGTACGGGCACGGAGCGGACGCCGCGGCGCGTGGCTCAACACCCAACGCCGCTCCCCTCGTCGGCGGGTTCCGCAGACCGCCGGACGACCAGGCAGGACCAGGTGAAACCACCGCCGCCGGTGAGCACGAGGGCGAACTCCCCCGCGTCGAGCAGGTCGTGCTCCTGGAGGTGGGCGAGGTTGGCCACTGCGTCGCCGGACCCGAGGTGACCCGTGTCCGCGCCCGCCCGTACCGTTGCCGCGTGCGGCAGCCGGTCGCGCAGCGCGGGCAGGTAGGTCAGTTCGAGGGTGCGCGGGCCGAGCCGGGGGAGCAGCACCTGCCGCACCCGCGGGTCTGCGGGCGCCAGGCCGGCCTCTTCGAGGGCTCGATCGATGACTCCGCGTATCGCCGCGGGCGCTATCCTGGCGAACTCCTCCAACCCTCCCGCCGCCGCGAACGCCTTCTTCGTACGACGGACGTCGACCGGGCGGCTGTGTTCGAGCGGAGCGGCGCTGAAGGAGTCGCTGCCGCGGTACATCGACTCCAACGCGCTGTCGACGTGCACGGTGTGCGCCAGCAACGACAGCCCGCGCCCCGAGCGGCCGAGTACCGCAGCCGTCGCTCCGTCGCCGTAGGCGGCGTGCGAGTCGCTGCCCCAACGGTCGAAGCCGGGCCCCTGGAAGCGGTCGCCGGTGGTGACGAGGGCGGCGCGCAGTGCGGGGTCGGCGGACATCTGGGCCGCCGCGGTGTAGAGGCTCACCGCTCCGCCATGGCACATCTGTTGGACGCCCACGGGCAGTGCGTGCGGAGCGCCCACCCCGTGCGCGACGAAGTGCGCGGGGGACCAGAAGTCGTGCCCCTGGTGGTAGAGCCAACTGTGCAGCAGCAGACCGATGTCGTCCGGCGGGACGTCGGCGCGGGAGAGGGCGCGACGTCCCGCCAGCACGGCCATTTCCGGCGCGGCCCGCGCCGAGGCCACGGGTACCTCGGTCACGCCGGCTTCGGCGGGCCCCTCCGGCGGCAGACGTCCCGCCGCGACCAGATCCGCGGCGCGTTCCCGCTCCGGGGGCAGCCAGCAGGCGGCCGCCTCCAGCGTCACACTCTCGTCGAACCGCATCCCTCGACTCCCGTCGTCGCCGACCGTCGCTCGTCACAGAGCGGTCGTCGCCCGCGGCGGATACACGAGTGCGGCGATGGCGGGCGGCGCGAGGAGGTGGGTCGGTGAGGGAGTATCCGTCGCACCCTCCCGAGGCTCTGTCAGGTCGGAGCACCGGACCACGGGCTCCCGACCGCCTGTGCGGGCGGTCGCGGAACGCAGCGAGAGGACGTCGACGATGGCGCGCTCACCCGAGGAGATCTGGGATGTCTGGCTGGAGATGTGGAACGAGGACCCGCGAGCGGCCCTGAAGATCGTCGGAGACGAATTCCGTGTCCATCTCCCGTCGAAACAGGCGGTGTTCGACGTCTCCAGCATCAGGGACGGCGCCGCGATGGCCGACTGGGTCGCCGGCTTCCGCAGCAAGTTCGCGAGCCTGCGCTACGAGACGAACTTCGGGCCGATCGTGGACGGCGAGTTCGCCGTGTGGCGCTGGTACGGCAAGGCGGAGTGCGAGGGGCGTACCGGCTGGGCCTCGGACGTCCCCGGCGGAACGATCCACTGGGTCGGCGTGGACATCCTGCGGATCGTGGACGGCACGGTCCGCGAAGCCTGGACCCAGGGGGTGGAGAGCAACGAGCCCGTCGCCTCCAGAGGGTGACGCCGGACGCGGGTGCGCTCACGCTCCGGACGTGTGCGCCCGCGTCCCGCCTGCGCAGTCCGCATTCGCGACCATCGGAGGACCAGTGAGGACCACGTACACACCCCGGCCGTCGCCCACCGAGCTGTGGGAGAGCTGGCTCGGCATCTGGAACGGCCGGTACGCCAACGCCGACACCCTCGTCGCCGACGCGGTGACGGTGCATCTGCCGCGGTACGGCATGCCGGACTCGTCGAGCATCCGTACTCGGGAGGGGCTGGTGTCCTGGATCGACGCCTTCCGTTCCTCCTACAGCGAGCCGAGCTTCCGCACCAGCGTCGGCCCGTTCAAGGACGGAGCCACACTGATCGGCAGGTGGAGGTTCGGCGGCACGTGGCAGTCGGGCCGCCCGGCGGGGGCCGAGGCTCCGCCCGGCACCCCGGTCGAACAGCACGGGGTGGACATCCTCCGCCTCGACAAGGAAGGCCGGATCGTCGAGTACTGGCTCTCCGACGACCTGCTCGACGTCTACGTACAGGTCGAAGCGCCGTTGCCGAAACGCCGTGGGTGACCCCTCGAACGCGGTGGCACATGAGGGACCGAGGTGCAGGAGCAGCCATGGCAGAGAGTGAGTGGGACGGCGAGCGGCCGGTCGCCCTGGTGACCGGAGGATCGCGGGGTATCGGGCGGGCCGTGGTCGAGCAACTCGCCCGCGACGGCTACGACATCGCCTTCTGCGGCCACGCGCCGTCTCCGGCGGCCGAGGAGACGGCGCGACGCGTGGAGAAGAGCGGCGCCGCATGTCTGCACCAGCCGTGCGACGTGGCCGACGCCGCCGCGGTCGGTCGGTTCGTCAAGCGCGTGGAGGACGAGCTCGGACCGGTGCGGACGCTCGTGAACTCGGCCGGAGTGGTCCGGGACAAGAACCTCGTCATGATGGCGGACGAGGACTGGACGACCGTCCTGGAAACCAACCTGACGGGTACCTTCAACCTGTGTCGGGCGGTGGGCTTCCACATGCTGCGCCGGCGGCGCGGGGCGATCGTCAACATATCGTCCGTCGCAGGGGTGCAGGGACAGGTCGGACAGGCCAACTACGCGGCTTCCAAAGGCGGGGTGAACAGCCTCACCCGCACCCTGGCGAAGGAGTTCGCGCGCCACGGCGTCCGCGTCAATGCGGTGGCCCCCGGCTTCGTCGCCACCGAGATGCTGGACGAGCTGAGCGACTCGGCGCGGAAGAAGGCTCTGGAGTCGGTGCCGATGCGTCGGTTCGGCACCGTCGAAGACGTCGCCGGGCTCACCGGCTTTCTGGTCTCGGAACGCGCGTCGTACATCACCGGCCAGGTCCTCCAGGTGGACGGCGGGGTCCTGTTGTGAGCACGGGGCTCGGCGCGGGCTCCGCGGGGGAACGCTCCGCGGAGCCCGGAGAGGAGCCTCCCTCGCCGGCCGAGCTCTCCGGCACGGCTCGCGCTGCTCCGGCCACTTCCCCGTTCCCCGGGTCGTGTTCCGTGCCGCATGACGAGGGTTCGTCGTGCAAGCGTGCGGAACCCGGACGGGGCGGCCGCACGCGTCGGCGTCGGGCCTCGCCCACCCGGGCGGGCGGAGGCCGGCCACGGGAACGCCACCGCGCCTTCGGCGCGCGGTGGCGTTCGGTGCGTGGCGGCCGCGTGCGTGGAAGCTCGAAGCACAGCCCGCTCAACCGGCCGCCGCGGTGACTCCCTCGGCTTCGAGCTCGCCGGCGAGCCTGCGCAGCGCCCTGGCCCGCAACGGTCCGACGGAGCCGCGGGCGATCCCCAACAACCTGCTCACCTCGGTGTAGTTGTGCCGGTCGTCGCTGAGCAGGCTGAGCAGCGCCTGGTCGCGTCGGGGCAGCCGACGAAGCGCGGCGAGCACGGTGGAGCGCCGTTCCCGGAGGAGCAGTGCGCTCTCCGGGCCGGCCTCCGTCGCCTCCTGCGGAACCGGGTCGAGTTCGGTGCCCCCTCCGACGGGGACGTACCGTGCGCACCGGTCCACCTGGCGCAGACTCTCCCGCCGTGCGCAGGTCGTCAGCCAGGCGGAGAAGCGGGTGGGCGAGTGCAGCGCACCGAGCTTCTGGTAGACCTTGAGCCAGGTCTGTTGGACCACCTCCTCGCAGTCCTGCACGCCGAGGCGGTGCGAGCGCGCCACCGTCCAGACGAGCGGCGCGTACCGGCGGACCAGCTCTGCCCATGCTTCCTGGTTCTTCTGGCGGCAGGCCAGGACGAGTTCGACCGTTCCGGCCTCCTCGCCGCGGCGGACCGCGTGCTTCGCGCGTACCCGGCTCTCCGGGCCGGACAGTACCTGCGGGGCCGGCATCAGCGGGAACGCTCCGCCGCCGAAGCGGCGCCGGTCTGGGGGTCGCCCACCTGCGAGAGGCCCTCCGACGCCTGCACGACGAGGCATCCGACCGAGCCGTCGGCGCTGAGGGCGGGCACGAGCGCCACCTCGCCGGCCGCCGCCCCGGCACGTCGCCAGTCGGCGAGCAGCGCGGCGAGTTGGAGCGCGCCCGTGGCCGCTGAGCACTCTCCCACCACCGTGTTGACGCGCACGGCTCGTTCCGGTTCCCGGTCCGCCAGGACGCGTCGCACTGCCCTCTCCTCCGCCCGGTCCAGCCCCCTCCGCTGGGTGGCACCGAACGAGACCGTCGTCACCTCGGCGGCGCTGAGGCCGCTGCGCCGCAGCGCGCGCGTGACGACTGCGGCGAGCGAGGGGACGAGCCGTCCGCGCGCGGCGAAGCCGACCTCGGCGGCGAGGACCCGAGCGAGCAGCGGACGGCCCTCGCGCCGTGCTCGCTCCTCCTGCTCCAGCACGAGGACGGCGGCGCCCTCGCCCACGGCTGCGTGGGGGCGTAATCCGCCGGAGCGGTGCCATCCCCAGCATCCCTGCGCGCTCAACTCCTCGACGCCGCCCACGAGCAGCCTCTCCACCTGAACCTGTCTGACGGCGTTGCGGGCGTAGCGGACCGCCTGCACGCCCGCCAGCGGTCCGCCCGCCAACGTCGCATTGACGCCGTGGAGTTGGTGCCGGATGGCCACCTGCCCGGCCGCGCAGTTCATGACCGTGTTCGGGAACAGGCTCGGGTTCACCAGGTAGGGCGGGTCGGCGGTCAGCGTGCGGCGGGAGTACTCGCTGGAGCTGCGTACGCTCCCCGCCGTGGTACCCCACACGGTGCCGGTGTCGTGACCGAGGCGGCCGGGGTAGGCGTCCACCGCGAGTCGGCAGGCGACGAGGGCGAGCCGAGTCGTGCGGTCGAGGTTGCGCAGCCCCTTGCGGCCGAGCAGCTCCGCGAAGTCCAGGTCGGGGACGGCGCGCGTCGGCCGGGGTGGCAATGCCTCGCCGTCGATCTCGCCCGTCGCCCGGTTCGCCTCGGGGCCGTTCCCGTCGAGGGCCGCGCCCAGTGCGCCGAGTCCGAGACCGGCCGGAGTCACCGCGGCCGCCGCCGTGAGGGCGAGCGGCGCGACGGTCGGAACGGTGCCGTCGAGGGGGCGCTCGCGCGTCTCTGGTGTGGTTGCTGTGGTCATGCGGGCCTTCCCAGGATGGTGATCGCGTTGTTGCCACCGAAGGCGAACCCGTGGTTCTCGACGACCCGGGGCTTCGCCTCTCTGGCACGTCCCGGCACGGGATCGACTCCCGGGCCGAGCGCCGGGTCCACCTGCGCGAGGTTGGCCGTGGGCGGGAGGAAGCCCTCGTACAGGGCCTTGCAGCAGGCGAGTGCGCCGAAGCCGCTCGCCGCGCCCATGGTGTGGCCGATCATCGACTTGATGGAGCTGATGGGAGGCGGCTGGGAGCCGAACACCTGCCGCACGGCCGCCACTTCGGTCGCGTCGTTGGTCGGCGTGCCGGTGCCGTGGGCGCAGATGTAGTCGATCTGCTCCGGCGTCACCTGTGCGTTCCGGTGGGCCGCCCGCATGCACGCGGCGATGCTGCTCGTCTCCGGGTGCACCATGTGCTCCGCGTCGCAGTTGACGCTGTAACCGAGCACCTCGGCGTAGATCCGCGCGCCGCGCGACACGGCGCGCTCGTACGGTTCGAGGAGCAGTGCGACGCCGCCCTCCGCCGTGAGGATGCCGGTGCGGTCCACGTCGAAGGGACGGCACACCTCCTCGGCGAGGGCCCCCAACCGGTAGAAGCCGGCGTGTGCCCAGCGGTTCACCGAGTCGGCGCCGCCGGCGAGCATGTAGTCCGCCTCGCCGGCGGCCACCAGGTCGTACGCATAGCCCAGGGCGTAGTTGCTCGCCGAGCAGGCGGTGGCGATGGTCAGCGCCTCGCCGTCGAGGCGGAGTTCGGTGTTGACGGCGGCGGCGATCCGGCCCGCGGGCAGCGCGTCGACGGAGCGGGGCGTGAGGGATTCCAGTCCTCCGCTGTGCCACTCGTCGACCAACCGCTCGGTCACGGCCGACTCGCCGCTGGTGGTGCCCATGATCGAGCCCGCCCGCGCGCGTGCGAGCGCGTCGTCGGCCAGACCGGCGTCCTGCACGGCCATGCGGCTCGCCGACGCGGCGAACTGGCTGCTGCGGCCCCACGTGTCGGGATTGATGCGGTCCAACCAGTCCCGTGGTCGGTAGTCGTGTACCTCGCCCGCGTACCGGTGCGGGAAGGCGCGGGCGTCGAAGCCGCGGACGGGCGAGGTGGTGGAACGTCCCTCCCGGATCGTCCGCGTGAACGCGTCCGCCCCCAACCCGGCGCTGCTGACCGCGCCGAGCCCGGTGATCGCGACGCGCTCGCCGGCGGCCGCGCTCACTGGCCGTTGTTCGCGAGGTTGCGGGCGAAGACCTCGTGCACACTGCGGAAGTTGACCATCTCCGGCAGTTCCTCCTGCGGGATGCTCACACCCAGGTCCTGCTCGATGCGGGCGAGGATTTCGATGGCGAGCAGGGAGTCGGCCTCGTGGTCCTCGATGAAGAGGCTGGTGTCGGTGAGCTCGTCGTCTTCCAGCTCCAGAATCTCCCGGATGATCTCGCGGAGCTGTCGGCGGTGTTCTTCGGTGACGATCGGAGTGGCGGATGAGGTCACGGTGTCTCTCCCTTCCGTCGGGCTTGTGGATTCTTGTGAGGCGGCCTCGGGTCGTCAGGCGCCGCGGTGTCGGAGGTTCACCGCGGTCGCTCTGGCCAGTGCCAGCGGGTTGAGGAAGCGCAGCGGGCCGATCAGCCGGGACGCGAAGAGGTGCATGTGCCGCGCCATGTGCGCGTCCTTGGCGGCCGCGGAGAACATCAGCCGCTCGAAGGGGTTGAATCCGCGGGCGGTGGCGTAGTCGGTCACGAGGTGCTGGTGACCGCGGAGTCCCCGGCGGTGCCGGCGGCGGTAGTCGTCGAGAGCCCTGCCGAGGTCGCCGTCGGCGGCGAGCGCGGGACCCACTGCGGTGGCGAGCCACTGCCCGGACTCCAGCGCCCACCCGCAACCAACGCCCCACAGCGGGTCGCTGGTGAGCGCCGCGTCGCCGATCAGGGCGATGCCGGGGGCGGTCGGCGTGCGCGTCGTCAGCGGGTAGTTCGTCGTCCCGGTGATCTTGGAGACGCGTTCGGCGGCGTCGATGTCGGGCGCGTCCGGCAGGCGTCGGACGAAGTCCAGGTAGCTCGCCTCCAGGTCGTCCCGGAAGGCGGGCAGTTGCTTCTTGTCGGGGATGACCGCGACCACGGTGATCCCCTCGTCGTTCGGCATGGCGTAGGCCACGTCCGGATCGAGGAACCAGCCCCGCGTGACGTCGCCGTCCGACTTCAGCCCGCGGAAGTAGGCGAAGTAGCTGAACCTGTTGTTCCGGTGCGTCTTCCCCCGCAGGTGCGCGAGCTTGGCGACCGTCGAGTCCTTGCCGTCCGCGCCGACGACGAGCCGGCCGCGTATCTCCCGCTCACCGTCGCTCGTGCGCGCCCGTACCCCGTCGACTCGGCCGTCGCCGTCCCTGAGCAGCTCGGTGACGCTGTGCCCGGTGAGGAGGTCGACGCCGTCCGTCTCCGCGGCGTGCGCGCGCAGGAGCGGGTCCAGGGTGCTGCGGCGGAGGTTGAAGCCGTGCGGCAGCGGATCAGCGCCCGGCTTCGGCTGAGGCCGGATCCAGCCCCAACGGGTGTACCAGTGCGCCTCGTTCGCGACGGCGCCCGCCTCGCGCAGGGCGGGGATGACCCCCAGCCGGTCGAGGACCCGGTAGGAGCAGGGCTGTAGGTAGTGCGTACACAGCACCTTGTGGGCGGTGGGGGAATGGTGCCGCTCCAGCAGCGCCACGCGGGCGCCCGCGCGGGCGAGGAGCGTTGCGGCGGTACAGCCGGCGAGGCTGGCGCCGCTGATGACCGCGTCGTAGCGGGCCGGTCGGGCGGAGGCGCGGTGCTGCGTGGGGTGTGACGAGGTCAAGGTCCCGTCAACTCCTCTCTTGGAGTGGTCAGTTGCAGTTCCGCGAGGAACCGGAGGAGGTGTTCGGCGATCCGGGCGGCCTCTTCGACATGGCAGAAGTGCCCGAGGTCCGGCTGCCGCCTGACGCGCACGTCGGGGAGCCGGGCGCGCAGGTCCGCCACCTCGTTCTCGGGCGCGGAGGGGTCGTCGTCACCGCCGAGGATCAGCAGTGGTACCGAGATGTGCTCCGGGCGAAGTCGCGCCAGGCGGGCGAGCTCCAGGTAGAAGTGGAGGACGCCCTCGGCGCCGACGCGTTCGAGCACCGTGTCCACCATGCGATCGAGCACTCCGGGCAGCAGGCGTGCACTCCGCGGCCCCAGCCGGACGGTCAGCCCCTCCCTGATGACCCCGCGGAACCTTCCGACGGCCCCTTCGAAGAACTTCGGGTCCAAGAACGGGTCTTGGCGTCGGAGCACCGGTGCGACGAGGGCCGCCGGGGTACGAAAGCTCCCGTTGAGACAGGCGAGGAGTTGGACCAGCGCGCAGGCCCCGAAGGAGTGGGCGACCACGAGGTCGGGCGCCACACGCAGCGCTCGCAGCCCGTGCTCCAACCAGCTCGCGGCGTCCCCCGCCCGGGCCCACACGTGGTCGGAGTTGTTGTGCCAGGGCAACTCCAGGGAGGAGACCCGGCAGTCGGAGGGCAGGTGTGCGGCGAGCGGACCCCAACAGTCCCAGCTCTCCTCGAAGCCGTGCACGAAGACCAGGTGCGGTCCTGCGGCGGTGCCGTCCGGCACGGAGCGCTCCCAGACCTGGACCGGCTCGCCTCCGACCACCACCTCGACGGTGGGAAGCCACTGCTCCGGCGGGTCCGGAGCGGACGTCACCGGTGTCCACCGGCCGCGATGGGAGCCGCGGCGGAGCCGTCCGTGCCGGTGCGGCGCCGTCGACCACACAGACGGAAGCAGCTACCGGGCAATCGGGCATCGATCCTCTCGGCGTGCGGGACAGCGGACCCCTCGACGAGGGGTCGCCCAGCCCCGTCGACGAGCCGCTGAGTATCCGAGCACCGCGAATTCACATTCATTGGTCCACCGGCTCCCTCTCCTCGAGCAGAAAGGCGTACGGAACGCGTGGCTCACAGAGCGCCGCATTCGACGAGCCCATGGTGCGCCGCGGTCGTTATCGTTCGGCTTGCCGGCGAATATCCGCGGAATATGCGCGGAGCGATATTCCAGTGATATGTCGATGGTGCAGCATTTCCGCTGTGCGTGCGGCGGATTCCGATGAGACAGCGGACGGTGACCGGCCGACGGGAGCCCGCCGGCACGGAAATGGACGAGAGGCGCCAGGCGGTCCGTGGGAGGAACTACGCGTGCCGCTCGCCGAATTGGGGCGCCCGCGGCCGTGGGACGGGCGGCACCACGCGGCGGCACGGTCTCCTGCGGCACCTCGCCTTCCCGGTTTCGGTGCGCCGTCGGCCGCCCGCCCCCTTTCAGTCGCTCCCGGCTCGCGACGCGGCCGCGCGAGGGGCCGAACCCGCGCGAAGGGGCGGGCACGGTGCCGACTCGACGGCGGCCAGGAACGGCCCCGGTGCGGTGCCGGAGGCGGTCCTACCGTGTCCGGGCGTCGCGAGACACTGAACAGGCGGGAGCGTGGCCGGCGGTCCGCAGCGCCGGCATTCGGTGCGCGGTGACCGGGCCGCCACGGCAGGTGAGACGGCGAAGAGGGAGCCAGCCCGGCTCATCGGGCGATACGGGACCCGTGCGCCGCGGTGACCGCGACCCCGCCCCGCCCGGGGCGGGGCGCCTGCCGCCCCGTACTGCGCTACGGCCACCGGGGCGAGGAGGGCCGGCGCTCGCCCGCGGAGCTCGTCTCAGGCGCCGTGTAACACCAAGTCCTGGGCGAGAACCGCCCGTTCGAGCTGACGGAGCCGCAGGCTCGGCTCTATGCCGAGCTCCTCGGCGAACCGTCTGCGCACCTGGCGGAAGAGATCGAGGGCTTCGGCCTGCCGGTCGTCGCGGTACAGAGCGATCATGAACTGTGCTGCGAACCGTTCCCTGAACGGGTGCTCCATGACCAGGTGTCGTAGCTCGGCGACCACGTGTCGGTGTCTCCCGAGCTCCAGGTCGAGGTCGATGCGGTCCCCCAGAGCGGCGATCCGCTCCTCGTGGAGGCCGGCCGCGATGTTCTCCAACACCGCGCTCTCCAAACCGGACGCGGCCGGGCCGTACCAGAGGTCGAGCGCCGTCCGCAGCGCTCGGAGGGCGGCGAACCGGTCGCCCTGCTCGCGTAGTTGCTCCGCCGTCGAGACCGTGTCCCTGAACAGGTGGAGGTCGACGGCGTACCGGGGCGGGTTGATGAGATAGCCGCCGGGGACCGTGCGCAGGATGCCGGGGTCCCCGCACTCCTTGAGCGCCCGCCGGATGCGGGACACGCAGATCCTGACCTGGGCGACGGCCGAGTCGGGCGGAGCCTCCCCCCACACGGCGTCCACGATGCGGGGCAGGGGGACCGTGTTGCCGGACTCCAGGAGGAGGAGGGTCAGCAGGGTGCGCTGCCGCGTCCCTCCCAGATCCGGGCGGGCGCCGGCGGCCGACACTTCCAGCGGTCCGAGGACGCGAAAGCGCGGTAGCCCGACCGGAAATAACTTGTCCATCTTCAAGCCCCCAGTTCCCCCGCTGCCCGGTTTCGGCGAACCGTCGCACCTGAAGTGCTTCCGGATCCACACCCTGGACGCAGGAGAGTACGTCTGAATCCCGCGCCTTTCGGTGCGCGCGAGAGGCTACTCGCCGATCGCGCCCGCCGCAGTGAGCAAAAACACCAAGAATCGTGCGTACGCGCGTAAACCGTGGTGGGGGTGATCGCAACGGGGTTCGAGACGTTGTCGGGAAATGTGTGCCGCCGCGGTAGGGGACCGTGTGGCACGTTTCCATCGAATGTTGGCAATCATGCCATGGCGAGCCGCGCACCGGGGCGGCAGGCTGACAGCATGGGTGCACATTTTGATGTGGTGGTGGTGGGCGCGGGTCCCGGCGGGTATGTCGCGGCCGTCCGAGCGGCCCAACTGGGGCTGAGCGTGGCGGTGGTGGAGCAGCAGTACTGGGGAGGCGTCTGTCTGAACGTGGGGTGCATCCCCTCCAAGGCCCTGCTCCGCAACGCGGAACTCGCCCACGTGGTGACTTCCGAGGCCGAGACCTTCGGGATGACGGTGGAGGGCGGCCGGGTCGGTTTCGACTACGGCGTCGCCTTCGACCGCAGTCGGAGGGTCGCCGCGGGGCGGAACAAGGGCGTGCACTACCTGATAAAGAAGAACGGGATCACCGAGTACCAAGGGCGGGGCACCTTCACCGACCCCCATACGCTCCGCGTGGACGGAGGGTCCGGCGCCGAAACGGTCACTTTCAGGCACTGCGTCCTCGCCACCGGCGCCACGGCGAAGCCGCTTCCCGGTGTCCGGTTCAGTGAGCGCGTCGTGGCCTACGAGGAACAGATCCTCACGCGGGAGCTGCCCTCCGAGATCGTCATCGTCGGCGCGGGGGCGATCGGCGTCGAGTTCGCCTACGTCCTGCAGGCGTACGGGGTGAAGGTCGGCCTCGTCGAGTTCTGCGATCGGATGGTGCCGGGCGAGGACGTGGAGGTCTCCAGGGAACTGGCCCGGGCCTACGCGAAGTTGGGCATCACGGTGCGGACGTCGACGCGGGTGGAGGACGTCGACGACTCGGCCGACCGCGTCCGGGTGACGGTGCGCCGACAGGGCCGGCGGGAGGTCCTCGAAGCGGATCGGGTGCTCCTCGCGACGGGGTTCCAGCCGCGTACCGAGGGGTACGGCCTGGAGGCCACCGGCGTCCGGATCACCGCCGGCGGAGCGATCGAGGTGGACGGGCGGTGCCGGACGAGCGAGCCGCACCTCTTCGCCGTCGGCGACGTCACGGGCAAGCTCATGCTTGCGCACGTTGCGGAGGCGATGGGCATGGTCGCAGCGGAGACCATCGCGGGCGTGGAGACCTCGCAGTTGGACTACGCGATGATGCCCCGCGCGACGTACTGCAAGCCGCAGATCGCCAGCTTCGGGCACACCGAGGAGCAGGCGCATGCGCGCGGCTTCGACGTCCGGGTGGCGAAGTTCCCGTTCTCCGCCAACGGCAAGGCATGCGGGCTGGGGGAGACGTCGGGCTTTGCCAAGGTCCTCTGTGACGCCGGCAGCGGCGAGCTGCTGGGAGCCCACCTCGTCGGACCTGAAGTCACCGAGCTGCTACCGGAGTTGACGGCCGCACAGCGGTGGGAGGCGACGGCGAGCGAGCTGGCGCGCAACGTGCACGCACACCCGACGCTGGGCGAGGCGGTCAAGGAGGCGGTGCACGACCTGGCCGGCCACATGGTCAACATGTAGCGGAGAAGCCGGGCGGTCTTCATGGAGGGTGCGTGGGCGGCGTGGATACGGTTGCGCCATGCATCAGGTCGTCGTGCTAGCGCTCGATGGGGTGTATCCGTTCGAACTCGGCATCCCGCACCGGGTGTTCGGCACCACCAGTTCCCGGTACACGGTGCTCACCTGTACCGTCGACGGGCTTCCCGTACGCACCGACAGCGACTTCCTCGTCGCTGCACAGCGCGGACCCGAGGAGCTCCGGAACGCGGACACCGTGGTGGTGCCGCCCTTCGATCTGACACTGGTCGCCGGGGCCGTCCCCGACCCGGTGACCGAAGCCGTTGCTTTGATCCCGCCGGACGCCCGGATCGTGTCGATCTGCACGGGCGCCTTCCTGCTCGCCGCGGTGGGCCTGCTCGACGGCCGTCCGGCCACGACGCACTGGGAGTTCGCCGGCAGGTTCCGATGCCTCTTTCCGAAGGTGGACCTCGACGCGGACGTGTTGTTCATCGACGACGGCGACATTCTCACCTCGGCCGGAGCCGCGGCCGGCCTGGACGTGTGTCTGCACATCGTGCGCAAGGACCACGGCAGCGACGTCGCGAACAGTGTGGCACGGCGCTGTGTGACGCCTCCGTGGCGCGAGGGCGGACAGGCCCAGTACATCGACGCCCCCGTGCCCTCCCTTCCGGCGCAGAGCACGGGTGACATCCGTGAGTGGGTGCTGGAGAACCTCCACCTGCCGTTGCGGGTGACCGATCTCTCCGAGCGGGCCAGGATGAGTGTGCGCACCTTCTCTCGCCGGTTCCGCGAGGAGGTGGGCGTCAGTCCCGGTCAGTGGCTCATCCAGCAACGGGTCTCGCGGGCCCGCCACTTGCTGGAGACGAGCGACCTGGGGGTGGAGGAGGTCGCCCAGCGGGTCGGCTTCGCCACGGGAACCTCCCTGCGGCAACACCTGCGCGCCGCGCTCGGTACGTCGCCGCTGCGGTACCGCCGTACGTTCCGGGCGCGGAGCTGAACCCGACCGACGAACGGCCCCTTTTCGGCGGCCTGCCTGATCGGTCCGTCGAGAGGAGGCGGCTCGCACGGGCGCGGTGGTGCGGAACGCGCCGGGGTTCCGTTGCCTCACCCAGGAGGCGAACGCCCCGCCGCCCCGTGGTCGGGTGACACGGGGTGCGGACGCTCGTCCAGGGCGCTCGCGGGAGTCCGGCCGCTCCGGCCCCGAGGAAGTGGAGTGCGGGGAGCCTCGGCCCGCACACGGTTCTGGGGCGTCAGTTGTTCCGCGGTTCCACCGTGAGTCGAAGACCGTCGAGACGATGACCGCCTTGAACGGCACACCTCCGAACGGCAGGCTGCCGGCCTCATCGACGCGTTCCCGGCTGGCGCGTGCGAGATCGCCGAGCTTCCCGACGGACTACGGCGACGGATGTTCGAAGCCTTCCGGCTCCAGATCCACTACGACAAGCGCACCAACCGCGTGCGTTGCCGCGTGACACTGGCTGATGGCCCTCGTCGGGGGCGCGAGTCGCCGAAGAGGCGGTGCGGGCGAGCATCTCGAACGAGGAGTCGTTGCCCTCTGTGTGGTGCCCCCGGCAGGACTCGAACCTGCGGCCAAGTGCTTAGAAGGCACCTGCTCTATCCACTGAGCTACGGGGGCCAGTCTCCCGGCGGGGCGGTGGCCCTGCCCCCGCGGCGACCATGGCGGGGTCAAGGATAGGGGGCGCAGTGGCTCGTCCCGCTCCCTCCACGTCCGCGCTGCGGTGTGGAGGTTCCGTGAAGCGGTCCCGATAATCGCAGGCTGGTGCGATTAATGCAGCGCTTTTCGCGCCGCGTGGTGCGGGTGTTGCGCAGTCGTTATGGCGACGGTGTGGCTGATGTGTGGGGGAGCGCGCCGACTGGGGCACCGATGGGCGAATGGCGCCAGTTTCGTGGCGCTGGGCAGCGATTGCGCTTCAGAAATCTCCTGAAATTGGGCATTCTGCCCCTGTGGCGATCTTGGATGTACAGCCAGAACTGCTCACCGCCCTGAAAACGTTGCGGGACCGTATCGCCGCAGCGCGTCTCCCGCTGCCCTTGGCGGGTGCCGAGCGCGCACGCAGGTCCAGGGACGAGCTACTGGCCCAACTCGACGACTACCTCCTCCCGCGCCTCACCTCCCCAGAGGCTCCCCTCCTCGCGGTCGTGGGCGGTTCGACGGGAGCCGGCAAGTCCACCCTGGTCAACTCACTCGTCGGTCGACGTGTAAGCGAAGCCGGCGTTCTGCGCCCCACCACCCGCACCCCCGTACTCGTCTGCCACCCCGACGACCATCACTGGTTCGCGGGCGCACGGGTCCTTCCCGACCTCAGACGCACCTTCCCGGCTCCTCAGAACATCCCTCGGCAGGAGCCACCCGACAACGAGGAGCCGACCGTCGAGGAGATCGACTACGACCCGGAGAGCACCGGCAACGATCTCCGTATCGAGACGGATGTTGCGCTACCGGCCGGACTGGCCCTCCTCGATGCACCCGACATCGACTCATTGGTCGTCTCCAACAGGGACTTGGCCGCCGAACTCGTCAGCGCGGCAGACGTCTGGATTCTGGTCACCACCGCCTCCCGCTACGGGGACGCCGTCCCCTGGCACTTGCTGCGCACAGCGCGTGAGTACGACGTCACCCTCGCCACCGTCTTGGACCGAACCCCTCATCAGATCGCCACGGAGGTCTCCCACCAGTACGGCCTCCTTCTGGACCGCGAGGGGATGGAGGAGGTCCCGCGCTTCACCATCCCCGAACTGCCGGAATCGGCAGGCGGGTCGGGCCTCCTTCCCGCGACCGCCGTCGCCGGCCTTCGGCAGTGGCTTTCCAGGCAGGCGCAGGACCCGGCGGCTCGCGAGGTCGCCGCGGCTCGCACCGCCACCGGCACACTCGCCTCGCTGCGTCCCCGTGTCGTCGCGCTCGCCGGCGCCGTCGCTGCGCAGCACGGGGCGGTCCAACGGCTCTGCGACGTCGTGGAAGCGTCCTTCGCGGACTCCGGTCGCCGGGCTCGCCGACGGCTCGGCAACGGGGAGTTGCTCGCGGGGGAAGTCGCCGCACGCCTGCAGTCCTTCCCGGCGGACTGTGGCGGAGACGAACTGCTGGACGCCTTCGAGGAAGGACTCACGGCACTGCTGGGTGGTGCCGTCACAGTCGCGGACCAGAACGTGGCAGACGCCTGGAGACGTGAACCCGGTGGGGGTTGCTGCCTGCCGATGGAGGAGGACGAGGCGGGAGCACGCCCCGGATTCCTCGTACGGAGATGGCGCCGATGCATTGAGGAGTCCGTGGAGGAAGAGGTACTCACTGCCGAGCTCGGCGCACTCGTCGACGCCGAGGAGATGGCGGCTGTGCTGACGGCGGCGATTCTCGGCGGGCCGAAGACCGAGGAGCTGGCGCTCGGTGTCCTCGCCGACGCATTGGGGCGCACGGTTTCCGAGCGCCTGCGCGCAAACGGCGTGGAGCTGCTCGACGCCTGCGTGGAACGCGCGCTGGCGGCACGCAGGGACCACTGGCTGGCGCCGCTCGAGGAGCTGGCGACGACGCCCGACTCGCAGGTCGACCTGGTGGCCGCGTACTCCGCATTGAGCAAAGCCCGGGCGGTGCTGGCATTTCCGGCCGCCCGCACGCATCGAGAGGTCCAGAGGGAGAGGTGACCACGGTGTCGGCGACGACCCGGGAAGAAGGAACGGCAAGCGAGAAGGAAGCAGCCCCGCCCCGAGAGGACCTTGGAGCCGCGGGCGACCAGGTTCCGGCTTCTTCCGCGCCCGTCAGCGAGATGGAACCCCGCACGACGGATGCGGCTGACGAAGCGAGGGCGAATCATGCGCGCGCACACGAGTACGTCGGGGAGCCCTCGGACGTCGAGTGCCGTGAGCGGCCCGTCGAGGAGGTGGCAGGGGAGAACGTGGCTCCGCCGCCTTGGGGAGACGGGCTGATCGCTCGACGTGCCTCCTCCTCCGGAGCCGTAGGCGACTCGCGCGGCGAAAGAGCCGGTTTCCAACACGGCGCGGAGCGACTGCCGACGGCACGCTCCGGCGGCGGGCAAGTGTCCGGCACGGAACCGGTGATCGGGAAGGAGCGCCTCGCCGCGACCTCGGAAGCTGAGACAAGTAGCAACGATCCCCGGGAGCACGGGGAGACCACGAGGTATGCCGCGACGTTGCCCAGGGCGTCGGCCCTCGTTTCCCCGAGCACTCCGGACCGGACGGAGGAGCAGCAGACACTGGCCCGAAGGCTGGGAGCGCTCGGAGAGTTGCTCGGCCTCTCCCGCGGACGCGTCGACCCGGAGTTGCTCGCCGAAGCAGCGCGAGTGTCCGAGGAGGCGGGTGCACGCCGGCGGCTCCCTGACGCCTACTCGGTCGTCGCGCTCGCCGGTGCCACGGGCAGCGGAAAGTCCTCCCTTTTCAACACGTTGGCAGGAGCGCAACTCTCCGAGGTGGGGATCTGCCGGCCCACCACCGCGGCCCCTGTCTCCTGCACATGGGAGGCCGCTCAGGGCGAGGGGGGAGCCGACGGCCTGCTCGACCGACTCTCCATCGCACCGAGCGCTCGTCGCTACTCCTGGGACGAGAACCTCAACGGACTGGTCCTCATCGACCTTCCTGACCACGACTCGGTCGCCCCCGACCATCGTCCCCAAGTCGACCGGCTCCTCGGCTTGGTGGACGCGGTGGTCTGGGTCGTCGACCCGGAGAAGTACGCGGACGCGCTGCTTCACGAGCGGTACCTGCGGCGGATGCCGCACCACGCCGATGTCACCTTCGTCGTGCTCAACCAGATCGACAGGCTCGGACGGGAAGCCGTCGGCGCGGTCCTCGACGATTTGCGGCGGTTGCTCGACAGCGACGGCGTCGCTCTCGGTGATTACGGCGAGCCGGGGGCCGCGGTCCTGGCCACCTCCGCTCACACCGGTGAGGGGATCGGCGAGCTCAGGACGGAGCTCGCCTCGCTCGCGGCAGCGCGGCGTGCTGCGGCTCTCCGCATCGGTGCGGACCTGGACTCCGTACTTCGCCGCCTTCGCCCGCTCTATGTCAATGTCGAAGCCGGTGAGTTGGGGCTGACCGAGCTGGTCCGGGAGCGGTTCGACGAGCGCCTTGCCGTCGCTCTCGGTGCGCGCGCCGCAGGAGAGGCCGCGGAGCGGGCCTGGCTCCGCGGTGCCGAGGAGGCGTCCGCAACGGTGTGGGCGCGGCTGCTGAAGCGCCGGATCGAGAAGAGGCGCACGGAGGTTGTCGGCAACGTCGAACGTGGCCTTCCGGCGGAGCGGCCCGGTGGCGCCCTCTCGCCGGCCTCGCGACCGGCAGTGGCACAGGCCGTGAGGGAGCTCGGCGAGAGCGCCGCGGCGGGATTGCCGGAGGCGTGGTCGCGGCGCGTGCGTGACGCCGCTTTCCGGGGCGCGGCCGGTCTTCCGGAAGCGCTCGACGAGGCGGCCCGTCGTCGGTACGGCCCAGGCGAAGCCGAAGACGCGGCGGACTTCTCGGCCGAGGGACTCCCAGCAGAGCTGCACGCGTCCTCCTCCTATGCCCCGGAAGCTCGGGACGCCGTCGGAACTGCCCAGAACGGCGGAGCCGTTGAGGAAAGGGCGGACGCGCCTCTTCACAACGGAGCCGAGAAGAAGAAGCGAGGAACCGCTCGCTTCCGATCTCGGAGCCGGGCGGGTGGCGCTTCCCTCCACGAACCGGGACCCGGACGTCCTCGTTGGCGGAAGAAGTCGGATGCCGCCGTCTCGGTGCCGCGGCCGGCCTGGGCGCCCGTCGCGCTCGTCGGGCAGGTACTGATGATGCTCCTGCAACTCGTGGGCGCCGTGTGGATGTTGGTTGCTTCCACCGCGCTCGGCGGAGAGACGGCGCCTCTCGGCGCGACGCTCCTCGGGGCGGGGGCTGTCGGTGCTCCGCTGCTCTCGTGGACGTGCCGGAGGGTTTCCCAGGGGCCCGCACGCGTCCACGGCAGTACAGAAGAGGCCAGGCTGCGACGTCTCGCTGCCGGTTGTGGTCGCTCGCGCGTCCTGGAGCCCGTTGCCGCCGAACTCGTGCGTTACCGGGAGGCTCGGGAGCAGTACGTGGTCGCCACTGGGGAGGTGTAGGGCGCGCAGCCGCTTTGCGAACCGCCCCGGTCGGGTTGTGGAGCGTGTGGAGTCCGCTCGCCGACACCAGTTGTCGGAGAGCGCCGGCTTCGGGCGAGACAGGGGGCGGGGCGCAGAGGTTCCGGCGCCCCGTCCGGTGACACCGGTCCGCAGCGTGCCGGTGTCCTTGCCGTCGTGCGGGCACGGGGCGCGTACGTCTGCGGTGTGCCTTGCGGGCTCGGTGAGGTGGCCTCGCTCAGGTCGCCTGTCCGTTCCGGACACGAGTCTTGCGAGGGTGAGTAGAAGCCCTCGTAGTTCGAGCATTTCGATCCCCCGTCTGCCGGTCGCCTTTCTCCCAGGACTCGTACGCCGTCGCCGAGGCGGGCCACGTGGTCCTGGGAGAAGCCTGCGGCATGTGGAGTCGAAATCGGGAGAATGGCCGCGTACTGCACCCCTACGGGTGGCGGAGTTATCCACAACTACTCGGTACTCCACAGAAATTGAAGGTTTTGAGCGGTACTTCCGCACTTGCTGCACGGTGGGGTTCGTCGGCGGCCGCAAAGGCTGCCGGCGGAGTTCTGATCCTTGACAGAGCGCACTGCGGGACGGCGAGCGTCCCGCTGAAGCGCGGAGAGGCGGATGTCGTGCATGAGACGCACATCACCGTGGTGGGAAACGTTGCGACGCCGGTCGACTATCGGGAGACGGCCAACGGCGATCGCGTGGCGAGGTTCCGGTTGGCGAGTACGGTGCGCCGCTTCGACCAGCGGCTCGGCGTGTGGGTGGACGGCCACACGAGCTTCTACACGGTCTGGGCGCGCCGCGGTCTGGCGGCCAACGTCGCCTCGTCCGTGTCGATCGGTGAACCCGTCATCGTCCAGGGTCAGTTGCGGATCAGCGAGAAGGACGGTGATACGCGGAAGTTCGTCGCAGCCGATCTCAGCGCGCATGCCGTCGGACATGACCTCTCCAGGGGGACTTCTGCCTTTGTGCGCGTGTCCCAGGCCAAACAGGTGCCCGTCGCTCCAGGTGAGCGATCGTCGGCCGGGCGGAGCGAGGTGGCTGACGGGCCGGCTGCGGAGTATGCGGAGGTCTCGATTCCGGGTCGTCGCGGGGCGTCTTGAACGTCCCGGTCCGTCGGGTTCAGTGATAACGATTCTGAGTCGGAACTGCCGGTGAGGTGTGAATACGGGCGGGCCGGCTCCCGGTGATCTTTAGCATCCCTCGCGTACCGATGGGGGGTTGAGTTCTTTGCAGACGGGGTGTCGGACCCACATGCGTCCGTTCCGTCCGGAGGGGAAGACGATGACTTCTGCACGCAGGCGACCGCTCGATCGCCGTGCCGCCGTAGCCGTGGTCTCCGGGGCGTTGTTCGTCTCCGGTGTAGCCGCTGCCAGCCCGGCAGCCGCAGGACAGGGGGAGGGAAACCCACGCGGTGCGACGGCATCCCTCGACGGCCTGAACACGTACGGCAAAGCAGTCGTGCAGGAGGAGGGCGGTGGCCGCGACATCAGCGCCGGCCTTTCCGAGATGACTGTCGAGGACGGTGGCAGCCTCCAGAGCTACAGCGTCGACATGCTCAACCCGACCAGGGAGCAGGCGGGTTACGAGGAAGCTTCCTGGGGGACGTCCTCCCTGCACCACAACAAGGAAGCGGGCAAGATCCGTTGGATCGTCGAGAACTCCTTCCCGCAGGTTAACGACTTGCAGGCACTCGCCAGGCAGGCCAAGGTCAAGCGGCTCACACCTGAACTCGCCGCGGCGGGAACGCAGGTGGCGATCTGGCGCCTCTCCGAGGAAAGCACCGGCGACGGCGCAAAGGTGAAGGCTGCCGAACCGGCGGCGAGGAAGCTCACGGACTACCTGGTGAACGCGGCGAAGCCGATGCCGGAACCGCGGCCTTCCCTCCAACTCGGACCGGCGGAGACGGCGGGGATGAGCGGGGACCGGCTCGGACCTGTCACGGTCCGCACCACCGCGCCCGTGGTCTCGATCGAGGCCGATCCGGACGCCGTCGCACGCGGAGTGCGGCTCGTCGACAAAAAGGGCGACGACGTCGAGACGGCCTCGAACGGCACGAAGGTCTACTTCGAGGTCCCCGAGGGGTCGGAGGGCGGCACGGCCTCGCTGTTGGCGCAGGCGTCGGCGAAGGTCCCGGTGGGGCGCGTCTTCACCGGGACGGGAGAACACGCACGTACGCAGACCCAGATACTCGCGGGAGCCAGTAGCTCCACCGTCTCCGGCTCTGCCTCGGTGAGTTGGGCCGAGGAAGGGCCCGTTGCCGCGGTCTCCAGCGCGAAGAACTGCGACGAGAGCGGCGTGGACATCACCGTGGCCAACGGTGGCGACGAGGAGTTCGACTTCACCGTCGGCGAGCATGAGTACGTACGGGAGCCGGGGGAGTCCAGAACGGAGACCGTCCCGGTCGAGGAGGACCAGCCCTACCGGATCGCGGTGAACGCGCCGGACGGGGCCGACCGTGTCTTCACCGGAGTGCTGGACTGCGCGACGGCGAGTGCCGTGCGCGCACAGGAGGACAAGGGACTTGCCGCTTCCGCCGCCACTCCGAGTCCGGCGACGGTCGGCGGGGGTGGTCTCAGCCCGGACGGTGCCTCTTCCGACCTCGCGGAGACAGGAAGCAGCGACACACCGCTGTTGGTCAGTATCGCGGTGGGCCTTGTCGTGGTCGGTGGTACTGCGCTGATGATCGTGCGACGGGCAAGGCAATAGGGCCGTCGACGGCCTGGCCGTCCGGCGGCTGCCGGTTTCTGCCCATCTGTGTGGGCTGTGTCGGGCGCGACCGTCCGTGTCGGCGCCGCGTCGGGGCCGGGACCTACGGGGCGCGGGCGCCCGCGTCGGTGCGGTGTCGAAGACGGCACCGTTCGCATGGGGAGCTCCGAGTCGGAGGCCCGGTGGTTGACCCGGAACCGGGCTCGGACGGCGGCTCCGGGCGCGTCGAAGCTCAACGACATCGGCGACGTACGCGAGAAAGGGGAGCGGGCATGCTGGTGTGAGCTGCCCCGTTTCGGCGGAGACGCTGTTGTGCGGCAAGATGGGGGGAGCTGAACCCCCGTGGTGACACCGCGGGCCGCACAGCGGCGGAGCCGCTGACGGTCACCGCGGCGGCCAAGGCGTGCCGACCGTAAGGGGGGAGGCGCCAGACCGACTCGCGGCGCAAGCCGCACGCTGATTGGGCGGCGCGAGCCGTACAGATATCCGCGCGGTACCACTGACCGTGCGCAGACACTTACAGATTGCCGGACGGTTCCTCTTGGCTGAGTACATCTACACCATGCGCAAGGCGCGCAAGGCACACGGCGACAAGGTGATCCTCGACGACGTCACCCTGGCCTTCCTGCCCGGTGCGAAGATCGGCGTCGTGGGCCCCAACGGTGCTGGTAAGTCCACGGTTCTGAAGATCATGGCCGGTCTTGAGCAACCGTCCAACGGCGACGCGATGCTCTCGCCCGGTTACAGCGTGGGCATCCTGCTCCAGGAGCCGCCGTTGGACGAGTCCAAGACGGTCCTGGAGAACGTCCAGGACGGTGTAGCGGAGACGAAGCAGAAGCTCGACCGCTTCAACGAGATCGCCGAACAGATGGCGACGGACTACACCGACCAGCTCATGGAGGAGATGGGCAAGCTCCAGGAGCAGCTCGACCACCTCAACGCCTGGGACCTCGACTCCCAGCTCGAGCAGGCGATGGACGCCCTCGGCTGCCCGCCCGGCGACTGGAGCGTCACCAAGCTCTCCGGCGGTGAGCGGCGCCGAGTCGCTCTCTGCAAGCTGCTGCTCGAGCAGCCCGATCTCCTCCTCCTCGACGAGCCCACCAACCACCTCGACGCCGAGTCGGTGCAGTGGCTGGAGCAGCACCTCGCGAAGTACCCCGGCACCGTTGTGGCGATCACCCACGACAGGTACTTCCTGGACAACGTGGCCGGTTGGATCATGGAGCTCGACCGCGGCCGTGCCATCGGCTACGAGGGCAACTACTCCACCTACCTGGAGAAGAAGCAGTCCCGGCTGAAGGTCGAGGGCCAGAAGGACGCCAAGAGGCAGAAGCGCCTCAAGGACGAGCTGGAGTGGGTCCGCTCCAACTCCAAGGGTCGGCAGGCGAAATCGCGTGCCCGTCTGGCGCGGTACGAGGAGATGGCCGCCGAGGCGGAGAAGACGCGGAAGCTCGACTTCGAGGAGATCCAGATCCCGCCGGGCCCCCGCCTGGGCAATGTCGTCGTCGAGGTGGAGCACCTCCACAAGGCTTTCGGGGAGAAGGTGCTCATCGACGACCTCTCCTTCTCGCTTCCGCGGAACGGCATCGTCGGGGTCATCGGTCCGAACGGCGCCGGTAAGACGACGCTCTTCAAGATGCTCCAGGGACTCGAGGAGCCGGACGCCGGGACGATCAAGGTCGGCGACTCGGTGAAGATCTCCTACGTCGACCAGAACCGCGCGAACATCGACGGAAAGAAGACGCTCTGGGAGGTTGTCTCCGACGGCCTGGACTACATCAATGTCGGCCAGGTCGAGATGCCGTCGCGCGCGTACGTCAGCGCGTTCGGCTTCAAGGGCCCGGACCAGCAGAAGCCCGCAGGCGTGCTCTCCGGCGGTGAACGCAACCGGCTGAACCTGGCGCTCACCCTGAAGCAGGGCGGCAACCTGCTGCTCCTCGACGAGCCGACCAACGACCTCGATGTCGAGACTCTCTCCTCGCTGGAGAACGCGCTCCTCGACTTCCCCGGTTGCGCCGTGGTCGTCTCCCACGACCGCTGGTTCCTCGACCGTGTCGCCACTCACATCCTCGCGTACGAGGGTGAGAGCAAGTGGTTCTGGTTCGAGGGCAACTTCGAGTCGTACGAGAAGAACAAGATCGAGCGCCTCGGTCCGGACGCCGCTCGTCCCCACCGAGCGACCTACCGGAAGCTCACGCGGAGCTGAGCGTGCGCCACATGTACGAGTGCCCGGTGCGCTGGTCGGACATGGATGCGTTCGGACACGTCAACAACGTCGTGTTCCTCCGGTACTTGGAGGAAGCCCGTATCGATTTCATGTTCCGACTGGCGCGACGGGAGGAGCCGTCCTCGTTCACGGGCGGCTCCGTGGTCGCGCGGCACGAGATCGACTACGTCAGGCCGCTCGTTCACCGGCATGAGCCGGTGACCGTGCAAACCTGGGTGACGAAGCTCGGCGCGGCCTCGGTCGACCTCGCGTACGAGGTGGGCGAGAACGATCCGGCGGTGCGTCCCTACGTGCGGGCGAGCAGCGTCGTGGTGCCGTACGACCTGGAAAACGAGCGGCCGAGGCGGCTGACACCACACGAGAAGTCGTTCCTTGAGGGGTACTTCGATGACAGCCACCTCGGTTAGTCGTCTCCGGCTCGCGGAGCCGGAAGAGGGCGCTGGGCTCGCGGCGTTCCTCGAGCGTCTGCTGCGCTGGGAGAAGAGCGCGGCCGTGCGAGTGCAGGCGGCCGGCGGTGTCGTAGGTGTCTTCGCGAAGCCGGCGCGGTTCGAGGTGCTTGCCTTGCGGACGGCGCGGCTGCGCGAGCCGGTCGAGACCGATGTGACCGTTTCCGCAGGAGAGCTGTTGGAGCGGATCGACGAGGAGCGCGGTGGCGTTTCCTTGCCCGACGAGGTGACGGGCCCGGCGTGGGCGGGTGTGCTGCCGCCTGACAGCGGATGGACGAAGTTCGCCGAGGTGCCCGCGGACGCGGTGCGGTCGGTCGCCGTCGCAGCGGTGGGGGAGTTCAAGGAGCGGGCCGAAAAGCTGGGCGAGAAGGAGCGCACGCGGCAGGCCCTCGACGCGTTGGCCGAGGAGATCTGGTCGCGCCCGCTCGGTCGGACCGGATTCCCGCTGCGGGCGGTTCACGCGGGGCACGCTCTCGGTCTCTTGCAGGGCGGCGAGTCGGTCTCGCTGTTGCGAGCGCGGGGGTGGTTGCGGCTGAGCAGTGCGCACGGGTCCGTCGTCCTGCGTGACACCGCGGAGGCGGGCACCGGGCTCGGCTTGAGCGTCACACCGGTGTGACTCGGCGGGGTGGTGATCGGGACCAGCCGTTTGATGCTCCCCGGTGGCGTGCGGGTGACGGGGCAGCGCTCGCCGCGACCAACTCCGGTGCTGAAGTGATGCGTTGGCTCGGAGACGGCACCGTTCGGGACGTGGTGCAGACGCAGCGGTCCGTCACGGCGATGGAACGCCAGTGGTAGGAGCACGGGTGCCGGCTTTTTGCCCTGGAGGTGCGCCCTAGCGGGACTTGTCGGCTTTACGGAGCTTCGTTCCCGAGGTCCTGGCGCGCTCCTGCTGGGGTCGGGTCGCCACGGAGGCCGCGCGGGCGGCTCTGCAATTCGCCTCCGCCAACCGCAGGACGACCGAGACCGTGGGCATCGCCCGGGCGGGGAACAAGCGCGTCATGACGAAGCTCGGCAGGCGACTGGTCGCCCGCACGGTGCAGCCGGCAGCGGACGCCCTGTATGTGTCCACGCGTTGTCGGGTACTGAGCAACGGGCCGTGTGACCGCGCGGAGGTGGGCTTCGCCGGGTCGGCGTGTCAGTCCGGTGAGTTGACCATGGACGCGGCCGCGTAGACCAGGTAGTCCCAGAGTTGCTGCTCCAGTTCGGCGGGGAGTTCCAGCTCCTCGACGGCGGTACGCATGTGGTGCAGCCAGGCGTCGTGCGCGGCGCGGTCGACCTTGAACGGGGCGTGCCGCATGCGCAGCCGCGGATGGCCGCGCTGGTCGCTGTATGTCCGGGGACCGCCCCAGTACTGCATGAGGAAGAGAACGAGCCGCTCCTCCGCGGGGCCGAGGTCCTCCTCCGGGTACATCGGCCTCAGCACAGGGTCTTCGGCGACGCCTGCGTAGAAGCGGCGTACGAGCCGACGGAAGGTCTCCTCTCCGCCGACCTGTTCGTAGAACGTCTGTGACTGCAGGCTCCCGCGCCGGATCTCCATACCTCCATGGTCGCAGACGAGGGACCGAGGACCAGAGTCCTCGGTCCCTCCGGCACCGGGAGGGCCGGACCCGTGCAGAGGGCGGGGGTTGGCTGCGTCGGGCCTCAACTCCGCTGCAAGGGTCCGTAGTCGGTCGCGGTCGAGTGGCTGTTGCCCGGCGGTGCATACTCTCGGGAATAGGCCGACGACTCATTGTGACCGCATCGTTGCCAGGAGCCGGCACGCTCCGCTCCGCCCTCGCGTCCGTGGCGTGGAGGGCGCACATTGGAAGGGTGAACGAGGCGTCCGAGCTGGTCCGCCGCATCGAAGCGGGCGGCGGACTCACCGACCCTGCCTGGCGTGCCGCCTTCGAGGCCGTACCCAGGGAACTCTTCGTGCCCTACTACTACCTGCCGGCGATCGGCGGGTACCGCAGACTGTGGCGGAACGACCCCGACCCGGGCGAGCGCCGCCGATGGCGTGAAGGCGTCTACGAGGACGCACCGCTCGCGATCCGTGTTCGCGACGGGGAACTCGTCTCTTCCAGCAGCCAGCCCTCCCTGATGGCACTCATGCTGGAGGCCCTCGACGTCCCCGACGGAGCGGACGTGCTGGAGATCGGCACCGGTTCGGGCTACAACGCGGGGCTGCTCAGTGAGAGGCTCGGCGATTCCCACGTCACCACTGTCGACCTCGACCCGGCGCTCACGGAGACGGCGGCGACGCACCTTGCGGAGGCGGGCTACCGGCCGCACGTCGTCACGGGCGACGGCGCGCAAGGCTGCACCACGTACGCGCCGTACGACCGCATCATCGCCACCTGCGCGGTGCAGACGGTGCCGTCCGCCTGGCTGAAGCAGTCCGCCGACGGGGCGCTCGTTCTCACCCCCTTCGCGACGGGCCTGCTCTCGCTGCGGATCGAGCGGGGCGACCAGGGTGAAGTCCGCGGCGAGGGACGGTTCTTGCAGACCCCTGCCTTTTTCGTCCCGCTGCGCGGGGGGCCTCCTCCGTGGGAGACGGGTCTGGAACGTCCGAAGGGGGTACCGCGCGGGGCCTGGGTGGACGACTCGTTCCGCTTCGCGCTCGCCCTCCTCGGCGGGGCTGCCGAGCCGGTCGAGATCTTCGACGTCTGGCGGCGTGCGGGACGGCCCGAACGGGAGCGGTACGGGGTGACGGTCAGTGGCGCACGGCAGTGGGCGTGGCTCGATTCGCCTACGGGAGGTCATGCGTGGGAGCTGCACTCGGAGGAGGCGTAACCGCGGCGCATCGACCGGCTCTTGCCGCGTGAACGGGGAAGCGGTGGCTCCGACTCCGTTGCTTGCGGGGGTAGTTGACACGATCGGGTGACGCACTTTCAGGCACGCTCGGTGCGAAGGGGAACCGGAGGTGTGGCCCAAGCGTGATGAAAGAACGGGAAGGGGCGCGCTAGTGTGCCCCTCCTGGCCGCGGTTCCGGGGCTTCGGCCGTCTCCGCGGGGAAGCGGGGGGCTGTCGGATTGCCTCTTACCGTCGGGCAGGGGTGCCGTACGCGAGTTGGAGCAGTGCTGTGCGGGTGTCGGTCCCTGCGGCCATACTGCGGGTTGTGTGCTCGTACCGAACGTTGGGGACGGGAACGCCGCCAGTGACCAAGGGGGAGGTCTCCAAGCCGTGACGCAACCGACCGCAGCGCCGCCTGCACCGCCCGCCCGACCCGCCGTTGCGGCTCCGGAACCGAGGGAAGCCGAGCCACGCGGCGGCCCTTCCTGGCGAGGTGCGAGCAGAAGGCTGCGCGCCGAGGCCACGACGGAGCCCGGCCGCCTCCGGCTGATCGGTGCCGTACTCGCCGCGCTTCTCGTCGTCTTCGGCGGGATCACTGCCCTGCAGGTCTCGGAGCGTACGAGCGCGGCCGGCGATGTCGTGGAGCGGAGCCAACCCCTCAGCGCCGACGCGGCGAAGATCTATCGTTCCCTCGCCGACGCCGACACCTCGGCCTCCAGCGGCTTCCTCGCCGGGGGCGACGAGCCGCGTAGCGTGCGCGCAAGGTACGAGAAGGACATCCGGGAGGCGTCGGAGCTGCTCGCGGGCGCCGCTTCCAGCAGCGACGGCTCCCGCCCGGCGGACCGTCAGATCGAGGTCCTCAACAAGGGGCTCCCTGTCTACACCGGTCTCGTCGAGTCGGCGCGTGCCAACAATCGGCAGGGACTTCCACTCGGCGGTGCTTACCTGCGGTACGCCAACGAGAAGATGCGCGGCGAACTCCTCCCCGCGGCAGAGACGTTGTACAAGGCGGAGACGTCCGAGCTGCGGAGGGACTACGACGCGGCGAAAGGCTGGCCGTGGGCGGCGGTCGGGCTCGGTGTGGTGACGCTGGTCGTGCTCGTCTGGGCGCAGCGCCGCAACTACCGCCGCACCAACCGGGTCTTCAACCCCGGCCTTCTCTCGGCGACCGCCGCCGCCGTGGTTCTCCTCCTCTGGCTCGGTGTCGGCCACACGCTTGCGCGTAGCAGCCTCACCGACTCGGACGAGCAGGGCGCCCGCTCCCTCCAGGCGCTCAACGAGGTGTGGATCGGCTCTCTGCAGGCGCGAGGCGACGAGAACATGACGCTCGTCGCGCGGGGTGCCGGCGCCGAGTACGAGAAGAGCTACAAGAAGCAGATGGGCGAACTCTTCGGCCGGCCCGACTCACCCGGCGGCCTCCAGCGCGCGCAGGCGCTCGCCGACGACAGCACAGGACGCCAATCGGTCCGGAACGCAACCAACTCGCTGAAACGCTGGCAGGAACGGCACGCCAACGCCCGTGCGAAGGACGACGACGGCGCCTACGACGACGCCGTCGAGATGGTCATCGGCAAGGAGAACAGTACGGGCGAGGCGTTCGACCGCGTCGATCGCAACCTCGCCAAGGCCAGCGCCCATGAGCAGCAGCAGTTCGAGGAAGCCGCCGACCGGGGCCGCGGATGGCTGGGTGGCCTCGGTATAGGGGCCGTAGTGCTCGCGGTGCTCGGGGCCGCGGCCGTGGTGTGGGGCCAGATGCGCCGGCTCGCGGAGTACCGGTGAGGGGGAGTACGGCTATGGGACGTGAAGTGACGGCAGCCCGGGGAATGTTGGGCATGGCGTGCCCTGGTTCCGGCCGGAGGGTGTCGGCCGTCGGCGACGTGGGCGAACCGGCAGGGCGCGACGGTGGCACACGTGCAAGGCGTCGGAGGGTCGGGGTCGTCGGTGCAGTGTCCGCTGTCCTCCTGGCGGTGCTCACCGGATGCGCCGCACCTTCCGGGAGCGGGGGCGGAACGGGCGAGCGTGGACGCGTCGGCTCTGTCGCGGCTCCGGCCGACGACCCCGTGCGGCCCTTTGCGGCGCCGGGAGAGGACCCCGAACCGGAGAAGTGCGAGGACGGTTCGGACCCGGCCGAAAGCCTCAAACCGAGCGGAGAAGCCGGCGAGGCCGTCGAACGCATCCAGGACCGCGGGCGCCTGGTCGTCGGTGTCGACCAGAACAGCTTCCTGTGGGGCTATCGGGACCCCACCACCGGCAAGTTGGGCGGATTCGACATCGATCTCGCCAAGGAGATCGGGAAGGACATCCTCGGCACCGACCCGGACATCACCTTCAAGACGATCCCGACCGATCAGCGCATCCGCGCGCTCGAGAAGGGCGACGTCGACATGGTCGTCCGGACGATGACGATCAGTTGCGAACGCATCGAGGAAGTCGCCTTCTCCACGGCGTACTTCGAGGCCGGGCAGCAGATGCTGGTGCCGAAGGACCACGCCCGGGTGAAGGGCTTCGACAAGTCTCTCGAAGGCCGCAGACTCTGCTACGCCTCCGGCTCGACGGCGGAAACCCTGATGAAGGAGGACGACTACCAGCAGCTCGGCGCCCGCACCCTCCGTGTGCCCAACCAACTCGACTGCCTGGTGCGCATGCAGCTCGGCGAGGCCGACGCCATCGTCACCGACAGCGCATTGGGAGCGGGCCAGGCGGCGCAGGACCCGTCGGTGCGGTTGATCGGCGAGCCCGTCACCGTCGAACCGTACGGCGTGGCGATGAACCTCGAGGACGAGGACCTCGTCCGTCGCGTCAACAAGGTGCTCGACGATTACCGCAAGGGTGGAGCGGGGAGCAAGTGGCGGGCTGCGTACGACGAGTGGCTCGCCGACGACATGAAAGGCACCGGGGAAGGCGGAGCCCCCAAACCACCCGAGCCCAAGTACCGCGACTGACGCGGGCGGTGGCCCCGGAGGCGGGCGACCGGGAGCGGTGACGAGGCAGCGACGAGAGCAGCGAGGTGATCGATGGGGCCCGCGGGACCCGCCGGAGCGGTGATGAGCCGGGAAGAGGTCGATCGTGCCTTGGAGCGGTTCGACGCCGAGCACGAGGCCGTCGAGTCGTCGCTCCTGGCGCTGCAAGACCACGCAGGGCGCCGCCTGTTGGAGGGGGCGGAGCTCACCGGCGTCACTGCGGACAGGTGGGCGCGGGCCGAACAGGCCGTCACGCTGCTGTGGAACGGTTTCGAGACCTACACCAGTCGGCTGGAGCTCGCCCGCGAGCTGCGGAGCAAACGTCGATGGCCCAGCCGGGACGACCTGACGGAGCTCACCCGGCTCCTCCGGGGGACGCTGACGGTCTCCGGGGCCGACCTCGCCGGCGCGGCGCCGGGTGCCGGGGGAACGCACCAGTTGGTCGAGGAGTTGACGCTCCCGCAGCTCGTCTCCCGCATGAACGATTGGTATGCGCAGGCCCTCGACGTCGTCGCCGCCGCCGACTCGGTCTGGTCCGCCCTTCCTGCGCGGATTGACATGCTCTCGGCCGAGCTCCGGCGTATCCGCTCGCTCGCCCACTCGGTCGGCGTCCGCCCCGGCGAGCATCCGGCAGGAGACGACCTGGAGCGGACGACGCAAGACCTCACCGACCTGCGTGCCGAGGTTCTCACCGACCCGCTCGCCTTCTGGTCCCGCACCGGCGGGAGCAGCGCCCCCGGCGGAGGCCGTCCCGACACGACGCGATACGACACCTCAGCTCGCGCATTGGAGGACGTGCGGCGGGAGATCGAGGCGGTGTTGACCGTCCGCCAGGACGCCGAGCAGCGCCTGATGAGGCTCCGCGACGTCCTCTCGCGCGCCGATCGCACCCTCGCCGAGGCGAGGTCGGCCCGAGGCGAGGTGCTCGCCAAGATCGCGGCCTCCGAGGTGCCGGCCGTGAGCGGCCCCCCGGCCGCCCTCCACGAGCAGTTGACCACGGCGGCCGAGCACCGCAGGCACTCGCGCTGGCACCTCCTCTCACCGCTCCTGGAGAACCTGGAACAGCGCTCGGAGGAGGAGTTGGAACGCGCCCGCGCCGAACTCACCGCGGTGACGGCCCCGTTGGCGGTGCGTGCCGAGCTCCGAGGCAGGCTCGACGCGTACAAGGCCAAGGCCGCGCAGCACGGCTTCGCCGAGGACCGCTTCCTCGCCGAGCGGTACGACGTGGCCCGGCGCCTGCTGTGGAGTGCGCCCTGCGACCTGCGGGCGGCGGACCACGCCGTCCAGCGGTACCAGCAGGCGGTGCAGGACTCCCTCGCGGCACGTCGCAGCGAGGGCACGCCCCTCGCCGAGGGCAGGGGAGAGAGATGAACGCGACGGGGGCACCCCGCGCGGGGAACGAAGCGCCGCGGTGGGGCGAAGCGGAGCCGGGCAGGGCGGCGGTGCGCCGCAGGGCCCGGTGCGGAAGCAGTACGGTACGGCGCTGCCGTACCGTGTCCGGCACGTCTGCGCCTGCCGGAGTGACGGGTG
The DNA here is from genome assembly GCF_000381025.1 of Streptomyces sulphureus DSM 40104. Lineage (GTDB taxonomy): Bacteria > Actinomycetota > Actinomycetes > Streptomycetales > Streptomycetaceae > Streptomyces > Streptomyces sulphureus. Next base: position 91,382 of record NZ_KB905821.1, on the reverse strand, counting down.
AGGGCACGGTCCGCGCCGAGCGCAGCGGGGGCACGGAACAGGGGGAGCGGTGAGCGAGCAGTCGACGGGACCGAACGAGTCCTGCCAGCGACCCGGCTGCGAGGGCAGCTACGAGGACATGGGCGGCGGCGAACTCTACTGCGACACCTGCGGTCTCGCTCCGGTCGTCGCCCCCGGGGGCGCGCTCGGCTCGGCACCGACGGGGATCACCAGCGCGCGCCGCGGCAGCAGTTCGGACTCCTCCTCGCGGTCGTCGCGTGCGTCGGCACGGTCGCAGTCCTCGCGCCGCTCGGTCTCCGGCCGCCTCTCCCGGTCGCTCTCGCAGCGGAGCTCCTCACGCTCCGTCTCGGTACGCAGCGCGCGCTCCGCGGCCTCCTCCTCGGGGCGCGGTCGACTCGGCGCGGGACTCGTGCACATGCCGCAGGTCCCGAGGGCCGATCCGTCGAGCGTGGTCCTGGAGAACCCGGAGGTCCCCGAGCGCAAGCGGTTCTGCAGCAGCAGCGACTGCGGAGCCCCCGTCGGCCGCGCCCGGGGCGAAAGACCGGGCCGCACCGAGGGGTTCTGCACCAAGTGCGGGCACCCCTACTCCTTCGTGCCCAAGCTCCGCCAGGGCGACATCGTGCACGGGCAGTACGAGGTGGCAGGCTGCCTCGCCCACGGCGGCCTGGGCTGGATCTACCTCGCCGTCGACCGGGCGGTCTCCGACCGCTGGGTGGTACTCAAGGGCCTCCTCGACACGGGGGACCAGGACGCCATGGACGCCGCCATCGCGGAGCGCCGGTTCCTCGCCGAGATCGAGCACTCCAACATCGTCCGCATCTACAACTTCGTTGAGCACCTCGACCAGCGGACGGGCAGCCTCGACGGGTACATCGTCATGGAGTACGTCGGAGGCAAGTCCCTCAAGGAGATCGCCAACGAGCGCCGCACACCGGAGGGCAAGCGCGACCCGCTCCCCGTCGAGCAGGCGTGCGCGTACGGCATCGAGGCGCTCGAGGCGCTCGGCCACCTCCACAGCCGCAATCTTCTCTACTGCGACTTCAAGGTCGACAACGCGATCCAGCAGCACGACCAGTTGAAGCTCATCGACATGGGCGCGGTCCGGCGGATGGACGACGACGACAGCGCCATCTACGGCACCGTCGGCTACCAGGCGCCCGAGGTGGCGGAGGAGGGCGCCTCCGTCGCCTCCGACCTCTACACGGTGGCGCGCACCCTCGCCGTCCTCACCTTCGACTTCCAGGGCTACACCAACGTCTTCGCCGACAGTCTTCCCGAGCCGTCGAGCATCGAGGTCTTCCAGCGGTACGAGTCCTTCTACCGCTTCCTCGTCCGCGCGACCGACCCGGACCCGCAGCGCCGGTTCGCCACGGCAGAGGAGATGTCCGAGCAACTGCTGGGCGTGCTGCGCGAGGTCGTGGCGCTCCAGAGCGGGCGGCCGCGGCCCTCGCTCTCCACCCTCTTCGGCTCCGAACTACGCGTTGTGGACACCGAGTTGCTGCCCCAGCTCAGCGGTGACACCTCCGCCCTCGGCGGAAGGGACACGAGTCGGCGCCGCCGGCGCGAAGGGCCCGCCGCACCGACCGCGCTCCCCAACGGGAGCGGCCCGCCGCACCCCGCCGTCGCAGGAGCCGCTTCGCTCCCGGCGCAGCAGGGGACGGCAGCCCCGGCGACGCTCATGGCGCAGAGCACGTCCGCCGGCGAGTACGGCATGACAGGTAGCACGCCGGCGCACGTCCGGCTGCCGGGACAGCCCGAACCGGCGCCGCAGCAGCGGGCGTCGGCAGCCGCCGCACCCGGTGGTCCGGTGGCCCTCGTACCGCTCCAGGCGCGTCCGACGGCGCTCGCGCTCCCCGTGCCGCGCGTCGACCCGGGGGATCCCAGCGCGGGCTTCCTCGCCGGACTGATGGCTGCCGCCCCGACGGAGATCCTCACGGCGCTCCAGGCCGCCCCCGCCGACTCCCTCGAGCTGCGCCTCCGGGAGCTGCGCGCCTGGTCGGAGATGCCGCCGGGGGAGCAGCCGCCGCCGACGCGCCGGAGCGCTCCGCCGTCGAGAGCGGCGGCCGAGGTGCTCGCCGAGCTGGAGGCGGAGCACGCCGACGACTGGCGGGTGGTGTGGTATCGCGGGCTCTCGGCGCTGGTCGAGGGGGATCGCGAGACGGCGGCGCTCTCCTTCGACGCGGTGTACGACGCCTTTCCCGGCGAACCCGCGCCGAAGCTGGCCCTGGCGATCTGCGCCGAGGTGCTCGGTCAGCTCGACAACGCCGCCGACTACTACCACCTCGTCTGGGCGACAGACCCCGCGTACGTCAGCGCCGCCTTCGGGCTGGCGCGTGTGCGGCTCGCCGCGGGCGACCGTCGCGGGGCCGTCGGGGCGCTGGAGTCGGTGCCCGAGTCGTCGATCCACTTCACGGCTGCGCGGGTGGCGGCCGTGCGGGCCCGGCTGCGCCAGCGCGCTGCGCACGAACCGCTGCTCGACGATCTCCAAGCCGCGGCAGGCCAGTTGGAGCGGCTGTCCGACGTCGGTCTCGACTCCCTGCGCCACGAGGCGCTCACCAACGAGGTGCTGGGTTGCGCCCTCGACTGGTTCCTCGCGGGAGCGAGAGGCGCTTCAAGAGGGGCCGACGGCGCGGTGCAGGGAGCCCCTCCGGGACCTGGTACCGCTACGCTGCTCGGCGTCCGGTTGGACGAGGAGGGGCTGCGCTTCGGTCTGGAGCGTTCCTACCGCCGCCTCGCCCGGCTGGCACAGACCGGTACCGAGAGGATTGAACTGGTGGAGCGGGCGAACCGTTTCCGCCCCAGGACGTGGGTGTGACCATGCCACAGCTCGACCAACTCTCCTGCCCTAGCTGCGCGGAGCCCCTGGAAGAGGAGGACCGCTTCTGCCAGGCCTGCGGCACGGACCTCAAGGCGGCCCTTGAGCACGCAGGCCGCCCGCAGGACTCAGCAGCCGGGGGCGCCGCTCCGCCGGCCGACTCGGCGCCGTGGTCCTCCGCGCCCGTGCCGGGCCCGGCTGCCGAAACGCCGGGGCACGCACGCAGCTCCGCGTCCGAAGAGGCGTCCGACTCCGCCGACTTCACGCTTCCGCCCGCCCGCGGAACCGCGGCGGCGGCCTCCTTCCCCGAGGCGGAAGCGACCCGCCCGCCCGGCCCCGACCCGCGTACGTCTGACCCGCGTACGGTCCCCGACCCGCGGGAGGGAGCCCCGTCCGGCGGGCTCCAGGCGCTCGTCGACCAGGCAGGGCCACCGCCCGCGGACGAGGAAACCGGCAGTGGCCCGGAGGCGCTGGGCCCGCGGTGCGTCGCCTGCGGCACGGGAGCCATCGACGCCGACGGTTACTGCGAGCACTGCGGCCACAAGCAGCCCCTCGAACGCGACCACATGGAGCAGGAGTTGCCGGCGCTCGCGGCGGCGAGCGACCGCGGCCTGCGCCACCACCGCAACGAGGACTTCTTCCACATCTCCGAGTCCTCGACCCCCGACGGCGGACGCGCCGCGATCGCCGTCGTCTGCGACGGTGTCTCCTCCGCCACGCGCCCCGACGAGGCGTCCGCCGCCGCAGCGCGCGCCGCGGGGAGCGCCCTGGAGGAGGCCGTCTCCGTCGGAACCCACCCGCAGCAGGCCATGCACGAGGCGCTCGTCACCGCGGCCGAGGCGGTGAACGTCCTCGCCGAGGACGGCCCGTTGGAGCCGTCGAAGAACGCGCCGGCGTGCACGATCGTCGCCGCGCTCACGCTCGACGGCATCCTCACCGTCGGCTGGGTCGGCGACAGCCGCGCGTACTGGGTCCCGGACGACCGTTCCGCGCCCGCAGCCCGGTTGACGGAGGACGACTCCTGGGCCGCGCAGATGGTCGCGGCCGGCCTCATGGCCGAGGCGGACGCGTACGCCGACCCGCGTGCGCACGCCATCACGGGTTGGCTCGGTGCCGATGCGTACGAACTCGACCCGCACACCGCAGCGTTCCGCCCGGAGACCGCGGGCGCCGTCGTCGTCTGCACCGACGGCCTGTGGAACTACGCCGAGTCCGCAGAGGAGCTGACCGCTGCCGTCCCCGCGGACGCCGTCGACAGACCGCTCCACTCGGCGCAGCACCTCGTCGGTTACGCCCTGGACGGCGGCGGGCACGACAACGTAACGGTGGCCGTGGTCCCGTTCCCGCCGGAGGAGGTCGGGGCAGGATCAGCCTGACCGGCCAACCCGTCGGCAGCGGAGGCGCGTTCGACGCCCCGCGTCGACGACGCCCGAGCCGAGAGCCACGGGGGGACGAGGGCGCTCGCTGCCGTCCACTCCCTTGCCCACTCGTCGTCAACATGCCGCCGCAGAGCGAGCAGGAGCGGAAGAGATGGCCAACTTCGCGAAGTCCAACGCGCCGAGCTTCTCCGTCGACGTCTACCAGAACGAGTTCCTGCCCGAGGGGGCCCGCGAGGTCAACGCCATCGTGACGGTGACGTCGACCGGTGGCGGAACCACGGGCGGTATGCCGCTCCCCACGGCCGACCCCCAGGTTGCCGTGAGTTCCCAAGGAGCCGACGCCGGCGTCGTGGTGATGGTCGACTGCTCCGGCTCGATGGACTACCCGCCGACGAAGATGCGGAACGCACGCGACGCCACCGCGGCCGCGATCGACACCCTGCGGGACGGCGTCGCCTTCGCCGTCGTCGCGGGCAACCACGAGGCGCAGGAGGTCTACCCGGGCGGCGGGACGCTCGCCGTCGCGGACGAGACCACGAGACAGGCGGCCAAGCGGGAGCTGCGCCGCATCACGGCGGGCGGGGGCACCGCGATCGGGACCTGGCTCCGCCTCGCCGACCGCCTCCTCGCCTCGGCCGACGTCGGCATCAGGCACGGCATCCTCCTCACGGACGGGCGCAACGAGCACGAGCGCCCCGAACAGTTGGCCGCCGCGCTCGAGGCGTGTGCCGGCAGGTTCACCTGCGACGCGCGTGGCGTCGGCACCGACTGGGAGGTGAAGGAGGTCACGGGCATCGCCTCAGCGCTGCTCGGCTCGGCCGACATCGTCGCCGACCCGGACGGACTCACCGACGACTTCCGGCAGATGATGGAGAGCGCCATGGGCAAGGAGGTCGCCGACGTGGCGCTCCGCCTGTGGACGCCGCAGGGCGCCGAGATCGGGTTCGTCAAGCAGGTCGCCCCGACCGTCGAGGAGCTCACCGACCGCCGCACCGAGGCGGGGCCGCGCGCGGGCGACTATCCCACGGGCTCCTGGGGCGACGAGTCCCGCGATTACCACGTCTGCGTCGAGGTCCCGGCGGCCGGCATCGGGCAGGAGATGCTCGCGGCCCGGGTCTCGTTGATCCTCCCCGCCCCCGGCGGCGGAGCCCCGCAGACCCTTGCGCAGGGCCTCGTCCGCGCGGTGTGGACGGACGACATGGCGGCGACGACGTCGATCAACGCCCAGGTCGCCCACTACACGGGGCAGGCCGAGCTGGCGCAGGCGATCCAACAGGGCCTGGATCTGCGGAAGTCGGGGGACGAAGCGGGTGCAACCGCGCGATTGGGGCGTGCAGTGCAACTGGCGAACACCTCGGGGAACGCGGATACTGCGAAGCTGCTTTCGAAGGTGGTCGACGTCGTGGACGCGGCGGCGGGTACTGTTCGACTCAAGGCAAAGGTTGCCGAAGCCGACGAGATGACGTTGGAGACCCGGTCCACCAAGACGGTCCGGGTGAAGAAGTAACGTCGCCCCGGACCCGTGGTCGGGTAGTCCGGGTTCAGGTAACAACAGCGAGCGACAGCGCAGGAGTACGGAGGGGGAGGCATCCACCATGCCGACATGCCCGAACGGCCACCAGTCGGCCGCTGACGACTGGTGCGAGGTCTGCGGACACCGCATGACCGGTGCGCCGGCCGCCCCTCCCGTGTCGAACGGCTTCGCGGGCCCGCCACCGCCGCCGCCCCCTCCGGGCGGCCAGGGCTACGCGGGCCAGGCGCCCGGCTCCGGGTACGGCTACCCGGGTCCGCAGTCCGCCGGGGGTGAACTCTGTCCGCAGTGCGGCACGCCGCGCGAGGCCCAGGCGCCGTTCTGCGAGGAGTGCAGATACAACTTCCTCACCCACTCCCCGACGACCTACGCCCCGCCCAACCCCCCTCAGCAGAGCGGCTTTCCGCCCGCGGGCGTGCAGCAGCCGTACCCGGGCCAGGCGCAGCCCCTCGGGTACGAGAGCTCCCGCCCGTCCCAGATGAACCGCCCCGCTGAGCCCCTCGCCCCGGATCAGCAGAACCCGTACCCGCAGCCCGCACAGCCCAGCGGGGACTGGGTGCTGCCCCCGCCGAGCTCCCCCGCTCAACAGCCCCCTCAGCAGCCGGGCGAGCACCCGTTGCAGGGGTACGGCGGACCGGGCCAGGGCGTGGAGCAGCCGCAGGGGCCCGGGATGGTGCCGCAGCAGCCGGGCGCTCCGCAGCCGGCGGCGTGGATGGCGGTGATCGCGCCGGACCGCGAGTACTTCACGGCGATGATGGGACGCAGCGGCCCCGAGGCCGCGGCGCTCAACCTGCCCGCGTACTCGCCCGAGCAGCAACTCCCTCTCACCGGCCACCAGGTGACGATCGGCCGCCGCCGCCAGTCGACGGGCGAGGCCCCCGACATCGACCTCGGGCGCCCCCCGGAGGACCCGGGCGTCTCGCACCAGCACGCCGTCCTCGTCCAACAGCCCGACGGTAGCTGGTCCGTCGTCGATCAGGACTCCACCAACGGTACGACGATCAACGGTTCGGAAGACCCCATCCAGCCGTTCATCCCCGTCCCGCTCACGGAGGGCGACCGCGTCCACGTGGGTGCCTGGACGACGATCACCCTCCACCGCACCTGACCGCCGCCCGCGTCCGGACGACGCCGGCTAGCGGACGGTGTCGGACGGCGCCCCGCGCCCGTGCCCCGGATCGTGCGTCGTCGCCTGCACGTAGAGGAGCAGCCCGAGGAAGAGGAGCACGCTCACCACGATCAGCGTGCACCCCACCGGGTTGCGGTGGTTGTAGATCCATCGGTTGGTGCCCCATTTGCTGCGGATCAGCACCGGTTCGCGGTCGCGTTCCATGGGGAAAGGTTATCCGCCGGTGGGCGCCTTTCGAGGTTGTCCGTCGTCAACTGCCTTTTAGTGGCGGCATCTTGGATGGTAACGGGGTGCCTTGCCCGGTTCCTCGGCTCCGTGTGGTGTGTCCGGCTATGGAGGGTGTCGCGCCTGGTCGCGTTCTTCGTGCACTCATCGGTTGCGGCGGTGTACGCCCACGGGTTGGTCGCTGCCGGCGATCGGTGCCGGTCCGCGGTTGCGTTCCCTGGGGTTGACGGGGCCGTTTTGCTGCCGTCTGCTCCTTGCTGCTGCGTCGGGGCGATTTGTGTGGGTACGGGACGGCTTCGTGAGTGCGGTGTGGCTGCTCGCGGAGGGCGCCGCATCCGGCTGCGGTCTGCGCACCTCACCGGGTTGCGGCGGTTGCGGGCCGGTCGATTGGTGCCCCCATCTGCCGTGGGTGGGCACCGGTCCGCGGTCGCGTCCCAGGGAGCGAGGTGTGACCGAGGGGTCCGCCCCGGTCCTGTCCGTCGTCGACCGCGGAGGGGACTTTGTGCGGAAGCGGGATGCCCTGCGCGACGCACGCGCGCCGCCTCCGCCCGCGCTCGTGGCCGGTGTTCAGAAAGCGGTCCGTCGCACCGGCAGTTCTGTACGAGTCGAGCGACCCGCCGTCACACCCCGCTCCCGTACTCGTCCCGCACTCGCGCGTAAGCGCGCGGGTCGCCGTCCGTGGCGTCGAGGGCGAGCAACGCGGCACCCAACACCGGAGGCACGGAGACCAGTTGGGGTGCGGCGTGCGGTGCGCGGTGTGCGAACTGCTCGCGGAGGCGGTCGTGGAGGAGCGGATGGTCGGCCGTGACGACACTTCCGCCGAGTACGACGGGCACGGGGCTGTCGAGGAGGCCGAGGTGGTCGAGGGCGGTCGTGGCGAGGGTGACGATCTCGTCCGCCTGCCGGTGGACGAGGGAGCGTGCGACGGAGTCGCCCTCGGCGGCGGTGCGGAAGAGGACGGGCGTCAACTCGTGCTTGCGCGCCGGCGCGAGTGCGCCCAGGTGGAACGCCTCGATCAGTGCGTACATCGACGGGAGCGCGAAGTGGGCAGGGAGGGTGTCGGCGAGCCGGGTGCGCTCGCCGCGGCCGTCGGCCGCGCGTGCTGCGTGCCACAGGGCGGCGTCGGCGAGGCCCCCGCCCCCGCCCCAGTCGCCGGAGAGCGCGCCGACCGCGGGGAAGCGGTGGGTTCGGCCCTCGGCCGTCCGGCCGGCGCAGTTGATGCCGGCGCCGCAGACGACGGCGACGCCCGCGGCGTGCGGGTCGGTGTCGGAGAGGCCGGCGCGGAGGAGCGCGAAGGTGTCGTTGGCCACCTCGGCCGTCCGCGCCCAGCCGGCGGCCCTGACCGCCTGCGTCAACTCCCGTTCCTCGGCCGGCAGATCGGCGTTGGCGAGGCAGGCGGCGACGTGCGCGGGGGGCGTCGAGGCGTCGAGCGCGCAGGCGACGGCACGGCGTACCGCGGAGTCGAGGGTGCGCATCGCCGCCTCGACACCCACGGCCGGAGGCCGGAACCCGCCGCCGCGCGCCGTGCCGAGCACCCGGCCGTCGTCGCCCACCACGGCGACGTCGGTCTTGGTGTTCCCCGCATCGATCGCCAGCACCGCCCGCTCCGACCGACGCGGCGGAGCGGACGGGCCGCCCTCGCGGGCTTCGTGCGGGCCTTCGTGCTCCCGCGGCGGCGCGGCGCCGTCCGTCGTCACGCCCACGGCAGGTGCTCCTTGTTCTCGGCGAGGAGCAGGTCCGTGAGCCGGTCGGCCCGGTCGAACTGTCCCACGAGCGGGTGCGCGAGGAGCGCTCGGAAGACGCGGTCCCGGCCGCCGTGCAGGGCCGCCTCCAGGGCGAGTTGCTCGTACGCGGTCGCATGGGCGAGGAGCCCGGTGTGGACGGGACCGAGCGCCGGCGCGGGCAGCGGCACGGCGCCCTCGGGCGTCACTTCGGCCGGCACCTCGACCACGGCGTCGTCGGGGAGGAAGGGGAGCGTTCCCGCGTTGCGCACGTTGACGACCTGCACCCGCTCGCCGCCCCCGGAACCGAGGAGCCGGGCGGCGAGGGCGACGGCCGCCTCCGAGTAGAAGGCGCCCCCGCGCTCGCCGAGGAGCGCGGGCTTCTCCGTCAGCGTCGGGTCGCGGTACATCTCCAGCAGCGCGCGCTCCATCTCCGCGACCCGCTCGGCGCGCGAGGGCGCCCTCCGCGACTCCTCCACGACGAGGTCGTGCGCGTAGTAGTAGCGCAGGTAATAGGAAGGGACGACGCCGAGCCGGCGGAGCACCTCGGGCGGAAGGTGCAGCTCGTGCGCGATCCGCTCGCCGTGCTCCTCGATGAGCTGCGGCAACACCTCGCGCCCGCCGAGCGAGACGCCGAACTCCCAGGTGAGGTGGTTGAGTCCGTAGTGCTGGAGACGCACCTCGGCGGGTTCGGCGCCGAGCAGTCCGGCGAACTTCCGCTGGAGGTGGATCGCGACGTTGCAGAGCCCGACGGCCCGGTGGCCGTGCTGGAGCAGGGCGCGGGTGACGATGCCGACGGGGTTGGTGAAGTCGATGATCCAGGCGTGCGGGTTGCTGCGCCGCACGCGGTCGGCGATGTCGAGGACGACGGGCACGGTGCGCAGCGCCTTGGCGAGGCCGCCGGCCCCCGTCGTCTCCTGGCCGATGCAGCCGCACTCCAGCGGCCACGCCTCGTCCCGCATCCGCGCCGCCTGCCCGCCGACGCGGAGCTGGAGCAGGACGGCGTCCGCACCGTCCACGGCGGCGTCGAGGTCGTCGGTGGTGGTGACGCGGCCGGGGTGCCCCTGCGCGGCGAGGATGCGGCGGGCGAGCCCCCCGACGGGGCCGAGGCGGTCCGCCGCCGGGTCGACGAGGACCAGTTCGTCCACGGGAAGCGTGTCGCGCAACCTGGCGAAGCCGTCGACCAGTTCGGGCGTGTAGGTGGAACCGCCCCCTACGACTGCGAGTTTCATCGGATCGGCCTTTCGTCTCGTCGAGCTGCGTCCCGTGCGGGCGGCGTCCCGCCCCTCACCCCGAGGTGTCGAAGACCTCGTCCCTCGTCGCCGCCAGCGCGCTCTGCACGGCCCCGTTCAGCACCGGGTGCTCCGCGACGCCGGCGAGCGCCAACCGCGGCCGGGGTACGGCGAGTTCCGCCAGCTCCGCCTCGACGAGCCGGCGCAGCGGCTCGCCTCCGGCGGTGAGCAGCCCCCCGGCGAGGACGACGAGCGCCGGATCGACCACCGCGACGAGCGAGCAGAGTCCCACGGCGACACCGGTGGCGAACTCCCGTGCAAGCGCCCCGGACCGCCCCTCCGAGCCGGCCGCGACCTCCGCGCTCCCCGCGGCGAGCAGCCGTGCGGCGGACTCGGCGGCTCCCCGGGCCCGCCCCGCGGGCAGACCGAGCCGCTCGGCCGTCGCGAGCACCGCGTCCGGACCGGCCAGGTGCTGGAACCCGCCCGCGTTCGCCCGCCCAGGGCGGCGCACGAGCGGGGCACCCGGGACGGGGAGGAACCCGAGCTCGCCTGCTCCGCCCGTCCACCCGCGGTGCAGCCGTCCGCCGAGTACGAGCGCGGCGCCGATGCCCTGCTCGATCCAGAGGAGCGCGAAGTCGTCGTGTCCGCACGCGGAGCCGAGGCGGTGCTCGGCGACGGCGACGAGGTTGACGTCGTTGTCGAACGTGAGCGGCATCGGCAGCAGCGCAGCGAGCCGGTCGAGGAGCGCGGGGTCGTGCCAGCCCGGCAGGTGCCGGGCGTACCGCAGGCGTCCGGTGTGCGGGTCGAAGGCTCCGGGCGTGCCCAGGACGACGCGGTGGAGCGCGCCGCGTTCCAACCCCGCGGCGCCGGCCGCCTCGTCGAGCGCTCGGACGACGAGCGTCTCCGGCGGCTCGCCGGGAACTGCGGGCACCTCGCTCGTGGCGACCGTGCGGCCTGTGACGTCGGCGATGCCGGCGAGCAGCCGCCCGGGGCGCACGTCGACCCCGGCCACGTGCGCGGTGGCCGGATTCACCTCGTACAACTGGGCGTTGGGGCCCGGGCGGCCTTCGCTGCGTCCCGTCGCGAGGACGAGTCCTGCTGCCTCCAGGCGGGCGAGGAGCTGGGAGACGGTGGGTTTGGAGAGGCCGGTGAGGCGGCCGATGCGGGTCCGCGAGAGCGGCCCGTGCGCGAGGAGGAGGTCGAGCGCCGCGCGGTCGTTCATGGCGCGGAGCACCCGCGGTGTGCCGGGCGTCGCCCTCTGTCCCACCCCAACCCCCTTGCGACGGTCGGGCGTTCGGCGGCTGGCCGACTGTTAGGAACCCTTCCGGTCGCTTTCGGGCGAGCCTAGATGCGGCCCCGCGCGTGGTCAATGGCCGGTGGTCGGGACCCGGTTCAGAAGGGGATCTCCTCGTTCCCCGACTCGGCGCTCGCCCGGTGGCGCTCGATCGTCAGGGAGTGCTCGTCGACGATCTCGACGCCTGCCCTGTCGAGCGCCCGCTTGATCCGGAACCGCAACTCGCGGCCGACGGAGCCGGCCTGCCCCGGCATCGTCCGCACCGAGACCCGGATGATCATGCTCTCCAGCGTCACCTCGTCGAGTCCGAGGACTTCGACCGGCTCCCAGAGCCGCTCGTCCCACGGGGACTCGGCGCTCATCTCCACGCCCGCCGCCGTGATCGCGGAGCGCACCTTCTCGAAGTCCTCCTCGGCGCGCACCTGCACGTCGATCTCGGCCGTCGACCAACCCTGGCTGAGGTTGCCCACCCGCTTGATCTCGCCGTTGCGTACGTACCAGATCTCGCCCGACTCGCCGCGAAGCTGCGTCACCCGCAGCCCGATCTCCAGCACCGTCCCCTCGGCCTCGCCGACGTCCACGCGGTCGCCGACGCCGTACTGGTCCTCCAGCAGGATGAACATCCCCGTCAGCAGGTCGGTGACGAGATTGCGCGCGCCGAAGCCGAGCGCGACGCCCGCGACGCCGGCGCTCGCCAGCAGCGGTGCGAGGTTGATGCCGAGCCCCGAGAGGACCGTCAACGCGGCGGTACCGAGGATCACGAACGAGGCGAGGCTGCGCAGGATCGAGCCGATCGCCTCGGACCGCTGCCGCCTGCGCTCCCTGTTGACGATGAGGCCGCGCAGCGCGTTGCCGCTCTCGGCCGCCTCAGAGCGGCGGTTCATCCGGGTTATGAGTTTCGTGAGCGCCCGCCGCACGAGGTACCGCAGCACGACGGCGATCACGACGACGAGGACTATCCGCAGCCCGGCGGCGAGCCAGCCCTGCCAGTTCTCCTCCACCCAGCTCGCCGCCGTGCTCGCCGAGTCCTGCGCATCCCGGAGCCCCGGCGGCGGTGTGCCCGCCTCGGCGCGGGCAGCGGTGAGGTACAGCCAGTTCACGGGCCCTCCGGTGGGACGTGTCCGTCTGCGCCGCGGTCACGGAACCTCCGGCGTCCGACCACACTATCGGCGCACCTGCTGCCGCGGTGCCGGCAGCAGGCAGTATCAGCCGAACTCTGTACGGCCCGCGCTCCGTCGGCAGTCCGCGGCTTCGCGGGCGGACAGCGCCGGCTGTGGTGCAAAACACGCCAGGTGCGTTCCGCGGTCGTGGTGGCGAAGTCGCCGGGAGCGGGGACACACTGAGGGGAGATCGTCCCGGCGCGAGCCACGCGCCGCAGACGTACAAGGAGGCACCGTGCCGCATGTCCTGGTCCTCAACGCGTCGTACGAGCCGCTCGGCGTCGTACCGCTCCGCCGCGCGCTCATCCTCGTACTCAACGGCAAAGCCGTGAGCCTTGAGGACTCCGGCGCCCTGATGCACAGCGCAACCACCGTCATACCCGCGCCCAGCGTGGTCCGTCTCAAGCGCTTCGTCCGAGTCCCTTTCCGGGGCGCCGTCCCGCTCACCCGCCGGGCGCTCTTCGCCCGCGACGGCGGCCGGTGCGCCTACTGCGGTGGCGTCGCAACCAGCGTCGACCACGTCATCCCGCGCAGTCGGGGCGGCGTCCACGCCTGGGAGAACGTCGTCGCCGCCTGCCGCCGCTGCAACCACGTCAAAGCGGACCGCCATGTCGGGGAGCTCGGCTGGCGGCTGCGCCACCAACCCGCGCCACCCTCCGGCCTGGCCTGGCGGATCATCGGCACGGGCCATCGCGATCCGCAGTGGCTGCCGTACCTCCAGCCGTACGGCGCCGACGACGACCTGGCCCGGATCGAGGGCAGATCCTCTGTCTGAGACCCGGGCTTCGTCGTGTTCGGGCCGGCTGCGCGCACCGCGGCCGGCCCGAACCGGGCCGCGGGTCACCGAGGTTGGGCTCTCGGGTCAGTCCCTCCGCTCCGGAGCAGCCGCCGCGTAGAGCCTCAGCGACCAGAGCGAGTAGCCGAACTCCGTGGCCCGCTCGTCGCCCTGGATGCGGACGTAGCGGGTGTCGGCGGGCGCGTCCATGCGGACCTGCTCCTTGCCGCCCTCGCTGCCGCGGACCGTCGCGGCCGTGTGCCAGCGCTTGCCGTCGGGGGAGACCCGTACGCGGTACCGCTCGGCGTGCGCGTCCTGCCAGTGGAGCACGGCTCGGGCGATCCGCGCCGGCTTCTCGAGCGTCACCTGGACCCAGGCGCCGTCCTCGGCCGGGGAGGACCACCGGGTCCCGCGCTTGCCGTCGGTGAGCGCGGAGGCGGGGAAGCCGTCGGTCTCGTTCGCCGAGGAGCGGGCCTCGGCGCCGGCGGCGAGGTCGGGGCCCGCCGACTCGGGGAAGGTGCGGAGCGTCAGCGTGCGGCGCTCCCGGCCGAAGGCGAGCGGGATGCGGTGGGTGCCCGTGCCGACGGAGGCGTCGGCGGAGATCTCCAGCGGGACCTCGATCGTGCTGCCCCGGCGTACCGTCGATTCCTTCGGGGTCCGCACCGCGATCCCCTTCGGCGCCTCGGCGCGGAGCTTGCCCGTGACGTCGCCCGGCCTGTTGCCCGTGAGCTCTGCCGAGACGCGGGTGGCGCCGCCTCCGGCTGCCGCGTCGGCCTCGCTGCGCGGGAGCGAGAGCGAGGCGCCGGGCGCGTCCGCGTACCACGGCGTGATGTCGTGGACGACGGGTGCCGACGACTCGCGGGACCAGACGAGCCGGAGCGCGTCGGCCCGAACGCCCCGGCCCCGTAGCTGCGTCCAGCCGCTGTCGGCGAGGGTGCCGAGCCGCTTCCATCCCTCGCCCACGACCCTCGCCTGCGCCTCGGCGCGGGTCCCCGAGCGCGGTCCCGTCTGCACGGTGACGGCGGAGAGGGCGCGCGCCTTCGGCAGCTCCACCATGAGGGCCTCGCGCTCCGCGCCGTCCTGCCGATCGGAAGGCGGGACGAGCGTCGGCGGGACGCGGGTGGTGAAGTACGCGGTGGTGGGGGCGCCCGAGGCGCGGTAGGCGGTGGCCGGGTCGCCGTCGACGGCGGCGGAGAGCGGGGAGCCGGGGCGTGCGGCCGGGCCGCCGTGCGCGGAGAGCCCCTCCGGGGCGCGCTTCTTCCCGGCGGCACCCGCCCACTCCTCGCCGAGGACGAGCACCTCGTCGAGGAGCTCCTTCAGCACGCCCTTGCCGACGGTGACCTCGCTGCCGGCCGTCCCGTCGCGGAGCCTGCGCAGCTCCAACTGCGCCTGCCAGGCACGCTCGCCGTCCCCCGCCGCCTGCGCCCGCAGTATCCGCACGGCCGCCTCGCCCGCCTCCCCGTACCGCGCGAGCTGGCGCAGCCAGGGCGCGACCTCGTCGGCGAGCTTCTCGGGGACGTGGCCGGGGGCCGCGTGCATCGTGCCGAACTCCTGGCGCAGGCGGGTCCCCGTCTTCTCGAGCGCGTGCTGATCGCCGTGGCGGTACGCGCGCTTCAGCTCGGCGACGAGCGGCGCGAGGTGCGCCGACTCGGGGGTACCGAGCTCGGACGAGGCGTCGTTGCGCGCGAGGGAGCGCACCGCGGCGCGGGCGCGCGTGTCGGCGCCCGGGCCCCCGGCGGCGGCGTCGATCGCGGCCCGCCAGGAGTCGTCCGCGCGGTAGGCGCGGGGGTTCCAGGCGAAGTCGGCGGCGGTGAAGAGGGGGATGCGGGAGGCGCGGGGCTGCTCCATCGCGTTGCTGAGCAGTGCGGCCGAACCGGAGGCGACGGCCGGGTCCCTGCCGGTGTAGGGGCCGAGGAAGATGCGGTCCCTCGCCCAGTCGTTCACCGGGTAGTCGTCCATCGTCACGACGGGATGGCGGCCCAGCGCCGCGCGTGTGGTGGCGAGTTGGGACCCGGTGATGGTGCGGGGGACGACGCCGACGCCGGTCCAGGCGATCTCGACGCTCCGGTCGAGCTTGTCGGCGAGCTCGGTGCGGTACGCCGTCGCGCCCTCCTGGTAGTACTCGGTCGGCATCACCGAGAGCGCGGGCGCCTCGGGGCGGCGTTGGCGAAGGTGCTCCGCCACGTCGTCGGCTAGTTCTGCCTGCGCCCTGGCCGCCGCTTCGGGGCCCGAGCCGTACGCGTCCGCGTCGTCGTCGCAGTGCCACTCGCTGTAGCTGACGTCCTCGAACCGAAGTTGGAAGGCTTCGACTCCCAGTGCGCGCATCGCGTCCAGCTTTTTCAGGAGCGCTTTGCGGTCGTCGTCGGAGGAGAAGCAGAGGCTTTGCCCGGGCGAGACCGCCCAGCCGAGGACGACGTGGTTGCGTCGGGCCCGGTCGGCGAGCCGGCGGAACTCGGCGCGCCGGGCCTGCGGGTAGGGGGCGCGCCACTGGGCGGCCTTGCGGTACGGGTCGTCGCCCGAGGCGTAGAGGAAGCGGTTCTGTTTGGTGCGGCCGAGGAAGTCGACGTGGTCGAGGCGTTCCTCGTGCGTCCACGGGTTGCCGTAGAACGCCTCGGCTGAACCGCGGACCGCGGTCGTCGGCCAGTCCCGCGCGACGGCGCCGGGGAAGCCGCGTGCGTCGTCGGGGCCGCTGGTGAGGAGCTGCCGGAGGGTCTGCGCACCGTGGAAGAGGCCGTCGGCTCCTGCCCCGTCGAGCGCGACGGTCGGACGTTCTCCGACTTCGCCGACGGCGAGGCGGTAACCGCCCGAAGGGAGGGCGCGGGTGTCCGGCGCGCGCAGGGAGGCGAGCGCCTTGCGTGCGGAGTCGGCGCCGAGTCGCACCACGGTGCCGCTGGTCGGCAGTGCGTCGTCCGGCGCCAGTTCGACGAGCGTCTCGGCGCCGGCCTCGCGGAGCACCTTGCGCACCGCGTCGACGGCGTGGGGATCGGCGTCCTCGTCGGCGACGAGGAGCGCGGTGCCGCTGACGGGCACGAAGCCGTCCTGCGCGCGGATGCTCTGGGGCCGGGGGAAGACGTCGGGGAGCTCGTCCCTTGCCGCCTGCTTCTCCTCGCCGCCCGTCGGGGGCGACTGCGGCTGAGGAGAGGGTGCCGCGTGCACGGTCTGGCCGAGAAGGCCGCAGAGGAAGACGGCGGAGAGCACGGCGGCAGCCGCCCTCTGCCGGCCGCCGCGGTACGGCGCGTTGCGTGCCGCATGCGCCGCGGCCGCGCGGGTGCGTACGCGCGGTGCGCTGCGAATGCGCCGGTTGCGTCCGGCGGGAACGCGCTCGGGCGCCTCGTCCTCCGTTGCTGCGCTCACCGCGTCCTCCCCTCTCTTTCCGCACCACCGCGCCCCCGCCGGATCGGGCGGTGAGCCCACCACCGCGCGCGAGTCGGGTGTCAACGCGGGTGGCCGAACTACCCGTTGTTGTGGCGGACCGGAGATGCGCGGCACAGCCCGTGTCCACCCGCAGGGTGTCACGATGGGTGTCCAGTCGTGTACGCAGGGTCGATAAGCCTCGTGCCCACGGCAAATTGTGAGGAAGCAGGCCGCCGTGGGGCTCCGTTGTCCGCCGGTCTCCCGTGCTTCACCGGCAAATCGCCGGTGAGCCATGCGTGACCTGGGCCACGTTCCGCCGCCGATCACGTCTGCTCTCGACGCGACTGGGTAAGGCACCCCCTGACCATCCGAAAACGAGATCCGACGCTCCCGACGGAGCCGTCGCAACGAACGGAGGCCCCGCGTGGCCGCGTCCGCCGAACTCCTCGTCTCCACCGCCCCGCTCCCGCAGCAGCGTGCCCTCTCCAAACCGGTGCACGAGCCGGTAGACCTCTCCGCCGTCGCCGACCTCGACGCCGGACTGGACGGCTCGTGCACGTGCGACTACCTCGACGCCCCCCTCACCAGTGAACCGCCGCTCGCCGACGCCACCCCGCTGACCAGCGAACCGCCGCTCGCCGAGCCGCCCCTCACCAGCGAGCCGACCGGCGCGGCTTTCGCCACGGAGCCCGCTGACATCTGACGCCCCGCCGCGACGACTTCACCCACGCGCACACAGGCCGCCCGCCCCGCAGGTGACGTGGCCCGTGTGGTGCGCACCGCCCGGGTGCTGGGGGTGGCCCGCCGCTGCCCGCGAGCGCGGCAGGCTCCCCGGCCCGGCGGGCAACGTCGGCCCTGCGCTTGCCGGTTCGGGGCGACCCGCGGCGTGCCGTGCGGGTACGGGCCGCCGGGCGGCGCCGACCCCGCCGCGCAGCGCCCGAAAGCGTCGGTTAGATTGGCTCCCGTGAGCAACAAGGTCAAGAAGAACGCCCTGCGCGCCGGTACCGTCACCGCGGGCACAGCGCTGATGACGCTGCTGTCGTCCCCCGCGTTCGCGCTTGTTCGCGACGACGGAGACGACCCCGGCAGCGGCCTCAGCGTGGCCCAGACCCTCGGTCTCTACGTCGGTCTGCCCGTCCTCCTCTTCCTCGTGATCTCCGGGCTCGTCGTCGCCGGTGAGAAGACGGGCAAGAAGGACAACTGATCCCGCGCGCGTGACGGTGCCGTCGAGAACGGTGCCGTCGCGGTAGTGCGACAGCCTTGTCACAGCCGCGGCAAGGCAGTTCGGCGGCGCCACTGCGGGGAATCGCCGGTGCATGACGCCTCACGCCCCGCTCACGCCGCGCCTGCCCGGGCAACTGCCGCCGATGCGCCGGGTGATGACAACCGAGGACCTCCGTGTCCACGGCGTCACCCCTGCCGAGGCAGAAGCGCGCTGCCGCCCCGGCGGCGGCTGGCGCACCTTGCTCCCCGGCGTCCATCTGCTGCACAACGGGGAGCCCACCAGTGAGGACCGGCTCCGTGCCGCCCTCCTCTACGCCGCAGGACCCGCCGGCGAACACGCCGCCGCGCCAAGACCGATGATCACCGGCCTCGCCGCGCTCGCCGTGTACGGCTTCTCCTCCTCGCCCACCCTGCGCGCCCTCGACTCCGTCGACGTCCTCGTCCACGGGGCCCCCGCAGTCCGCTCGACGTCGGGAGCGCGGGTCGTCCGCTGCCCGCAGCCCCCGGAGCCCGTGCTCCTCGCCGGGCTCCCGCTCGCGCCTGTCGCCAGGGCGCTCGCGGACGCCGTCGGGCAGCTCGCCGATCGGGCCGTGGTGCGGCGGCTCCTCGTCGAGGCGGTGCGGGGCGGGCACTGCGACGAGCGGGAACTGGTGCGGGAGTTGGGGGCCGTGCGGGCGCTGGCGTTGCCGCGGGTGGCGGAGGCGGTCGGCGCGTTCCTCGCGGAGGGGCGGGCGCTCGCCGAAGGGAGGCTCTACGCCCTCGTCCGGGAGGAGGGCCTGCCCGACCCGTGTTGGAACGTCGAGCTCCGGCTGCCCGGCGGTGCGTTGCTCGGCGGGGTCGATGCGTACTGGCCGGACCACGCCGTCGCCTTCGAGGTCGAGTCCGGGCTGCCGCACGGAGTTGCGGGGCCCGTGGTCCGCGTCGAACCGTTGGGCAAGCGGGAGCTGCTGGAGCGGATCGGCGTGGCGCTGCTCCGCGTGACACCGAAGGAGCTGCGCGAGCAAGGGGAGCAGCAAGTCGCGGCGATACGTGCGGCGTTGGCGTCGGCACTGGAGCGGGAGCCGACCGTGCGGCTCACGGTGGTGCCGCGTTAAGAGTGCGAGGCGTCGGGTGCGGACTCCCGGACGGTGAGTCTCGTGCGGCGACGGCCTTTACGGTGTGCGGACCGCTCCCCCCGTGAGGAACAGCCATGCCCGACCACACCGAGAAGCACACTCCCGGGCTCGCAGACGTCGCGGGGCGCCCGGGACGCGTACGACGAGCGCCGGGCCGGTTTCCAGCTCGCGCGTCCGTACCGGCCCGAGTTGAGCGCGCTGCCCTCCGACCCCCGGCAGGTCGCCGCCGTGGTGGAGTACGCGCGCCGCACCGGACTGCCGCTCGCCGTGCAGCGCACAGGGCACGGCGCGGTGGAGGGTGCCGACCGAGGCGGTCCGCGCCCGACGGGCCTCCTCGTCAGCCGGTCGGAGTCGCCTCCCGTTCCGCTCTGCTCGCGTACCAGACGCCGAGGAGCACCAGTGCGCTTCCCGCCCACTGCGTCCAGGTGGGCCGTTCGTCGAGGAAGAGGCCGAAGACGATTGCGGCGACCGGCTGGAGGACGAGGAGCGCGGAGCCCGTGGCTGCCGAGAGGCGGGGCAGAGCCTGGCCGATGAGCATCCAGGCGAGCACCTGGCCGAGGAGCGCAGCCCCCGCCAGCCAGCCCAACGGGCCCCAGCCGGGAGCCGGTTCGACCCCCGTCCACGCCGCGCCGAGGACGGCGGAGGTGAGCAGCGCACCCGTCGTCGAGGTGCAGACGGGGTGCACGGCGTGCGGGGTGCGGCCGCCTGCGAGCCGGGTGAGGAAGAGGTACCCGGCGAAGGCGCACCCGGCGAGGGTGCCGTAGACGGCGCCGCGGACCGGGTCGCTCCCCGGCTCGGAGCTGCCGAGCGCGCCGCCGGCGAGTGCCACGCCGAGGAGCAGCACGGGGACGGTGCGCCAGTACCGGCCGCTCGGTCTCGTACGGGTGAACACCAGCGCCAGCAGCGGGAAGACGACGACCTGCATGTTGAGGAGCACGCTCGTGATGGAGGCGCCGACCCGGGATATCGCCTCGCCCCAGAGGACGAAGTCGACCCCGAGCAGCCCGCCGGCCGCGAGGTCGAGGAGGCGCAGCCGGCGCGGGCGCGGACCGTGGCGGCGGCGTTCCAGCAGCGTCAGCGGCAGGAGGACGAGCAGCGCGAGCGCGCAGCGCAGCACGGCCGCGGTGCCGCCGTCGACACCCGAGAGCTTGACGAAGCCCGCGGGCGCCGCGATGCAGAGCGAGCCGGCGACGGCGAGGGGTACGGGGTTGCGCCGGGCGAGGAACCCGGGTCGGGGGATGGTTGCGTCGCCGTCGAGCTCGTCAACTGCCATGGCCTTCACTCTGCATGGGGCCAACCGAAAGCAACAGCGATGATTTCTGCGGTGAATTGGTTAGCATCGCTCAGGTGTACGGAACCGAGAGACTGCGGGCGCTCGACGCCGTCGCCACCCACGGCACGCTCGCGCTGGCCGCACGGATACTCCACGTCACGCCCTCCGGTGTCTCCCAGCAACTCGCCAGGCTGGAGCGGGAGTCGGGCCGCAAGCTGCTGGAGCCGGCGGGGCGCGGGGTGCGGCTCACCCAGGCGGGGCGCGTCCTCGCGGTGCACGCGCGGCGCGTCGTCGCGCAGCTCGCCGCCGCCGAGTCCGACCTCGCCGACCTCGACGGCGAGGTCGTCGGCCCGTTGCGGATCGGCGGCATCGGCAGTTCGCTGCGCGCCCTGCTGCCCGACGTGCTCTCGGCGCTCACCGAGCGCCACCCGCGGCTCGCGCCCTCGGTCGTCGACGGCGAGGCGGCCGACCTCGTCCCCATGCTCCTCGGCGGCGAACTCGACCTGCTCCTCGCCGAGAGCTGGACGAGCCGGCCGATGCCGCTGCCCGAGGGCCTGGCGCTGCGGCGGATCGCCGTCGAGCGGGTGGACGTCGCGCTCTCGGCCGCGCACCCGTGCGCGGGGCGCGACATCGTCGATCTCGCCGAGCTCGACGACGAGGTCTGGGCCAGTTGCCCGCCGGGGAGCGACCCGTACGAGTCGCTCGTCCAGGCGTTGCGCGGCCGCGGGATCGAGCCGCGGGTGCCGTACCGGCTGGGGGAGTTCGGCACCCAGCTCGCGCTCGTCGCCAATGGGCTCGCGGTGGCGCTCGTGCCGGAGATGGGGCAGCGGCCCTCGCCGGCGGGGGTGAGTTTCGTCCCGGTCCGTCCCGAGTTGCGGCGCGAGGTGCTGGCGGTCTGGCGTGCGCAGACGGAGACACCCTCGATCAGGGCGTGCGTCGACGGGCTTGCGGGGCGGGCGAGTTGAGACGGGCGGCCGCGGGCGTCGCGACGGGGGGATCGAAGCCCGTCTGCGCCGTGCAAGTATGACGTCGAGGACGTACGAAGCCCGTGACCGCGAAAGTGGGGAAACACAAGTGCCAGGCACCAATCTGACGCGCGACGAGGCCCGGCAGCGGGCAGAGCTGCTCGCCGTGGACTCCTACGACATCGAGCTGGACCTGAGCACCGCGCCCGCGGGCGGCACCTTCCGCTCGGTCACCACCGTGGCCTTCGACGCGGCGCGGTCCGGGTCCACCTTCATCGACCTCGTCGCCCCCGCCGTCCTCCAGGTCACCCTCAACGGTGAGGAGCGCGACCCCGCCGAGGTCTTCGCCGACTCCCGGATCGCGCTCGACGGGCTCCTCGCCGGACGCAACGAGCTCCGCGTCGTCGCCGACTGCGCCTACACCAACACCGGTGAGGGGCTCCACCGGTTCGTCGACCCGGTGGACGACCAGGTGTACCTCTACACCCAGTTCGAGGTGCCCGACGCGCGCCGGGTCTTCGCCAGCTTCGAGCAGCCCGACCTGAAGGCGAGCTTCCGGTTCACCGTCACGGCGCCCGAGGGCTGGACCGTCGTCTCCAACTCGCCCACGCCCCGGCCGGAGCGGAACGTCTGGAGCTTCGAGCCGACCGAGCGGATCTCCACCTACATCACCGCGCTCATCGCCGGTCCCTACCACTCGGTCCACAGCCGCTGGGAGGCGCCCGACGGCCGCGTCGTCCCGCTCGGCCTCTACTGCCGCCCCTCGCTCGCCGAGTTCCTCGACGCCGACGCGCTCTTCGAGACCACCCGGCTCGGATTCGACTGGTTCCACGAGAAGTTCGCCTACCCGTACCCGTTCGCCAAGTACGACCAGCTCTTCGTCCCCGAGTTCAACGCGGGCGCGATGGAGAACGCGGGCGCCGTCACCATCCGGGACCAGTACGTCTTCCGGTCGAAGACGACCGACGCCGCGTACGAGGGCAGGGCCGAGACGATCCTCCACGAGCTCGCCCACATGTGGTTCGGCGACCTCGTCACCATGGAGTGGTGGAACGACCTCTGGCTCAACGAGTCGTTCGCCACCTACACCTCGATGGCCTGCCTCGCGCACGCCCCCGGCAGCCGCTGGCCGAGCGCCTGGACGAGCTTCGCCAACCAGATGAAGACCTGGGCGTACCGCCAGGATCAACTCCCGTCCACCCACCCGATCATGGCGGACATCGGCGACCTCGACGACGTGCTCGTCAACTTCGACGGCATCACCTACGCCAAGGGCGCCTCCGTCCTCAAGCAGCTCGTCGCCTACGTCGGCATGGACGAGTTCTTCCGCGGCGTGCAGGCGTACTTCCGCCGCCACGAGTGGGGCAACACCCGCCTCGGCGACCTCCTCGACGCGCTGGAGGAGTCCTCGGGACGGGACCTCGCCTCCTGGTCGAAGGCGTGGCTCCAGACGGCGGGGATCAACGTCCTGCGCCCCGAGATCACCACCGCGGACGACGGCACGGTCACCTCCTTCGCCGTCCGCCAGGAGGCGCCCGCTCTCCCGGCGGGCGCGCGCGGCGAGCCGACGCTCCGTCCGCACCGCATCGCGATCGGCGAATACACCTTGCGCGACGGCGCGTTGGTACGCACGGGCCGCACCGAGCTCGACGTCGACGGGCCGCTCACCGAGGTGCCGCAGCTCGTCGGGCGGCAGCGCGCCGACGTCGTCCTCCTCAACGACGACGACCTCACTTACGCCAAGGTGCGCCTCGACGACCTCTCCCTCGCGACGGTCACCGAACACCTCGGCGACTTCAGCGGCGGCGAAGCGGGCGACGGCACCCCGCCCGCCAACCCCTCGCTCACGCGCGGCCTGTGCTGGGCGACCGCCTGGGACATGACGAGGGACGCCGAACTCCCCGCACGTGACTACCTCGCGCTCGTCCTCAGCGGCATCGGCAAGGAGAGCGACATCGGCGTCGTCCAGTCGCTCCAGCGCCAGGTGAAGCTCGCGCTCGACCAGTACGCGGACCCCGAGTGGCGGGCGACGGGCCTCGCGCGTTGGACGGAGGCGACGCTGGCGGAGCTGCGGGCCGCCGAGCCGGGCAGCGACCACCAGCTCGCATGGGCGCGCGCCTTCGCTGCGACGGCGCGCACCCCTGACCAACTCGACCTTCTCGCAGGGCTGCTGGACGGCAGCGAGACGATCCCCGGCCTCGTCGTCGACACCGAGCTGCGGTGGGCGTTCCTCACCCGGCTCGCTGCCACGGGCCGTGCCGACGAGCCGGAGATCGCCGCCGAGCTGGAGCGCGACGCCACGTCGGCGGGCGAGCGGTACGCCGCCTCGGCGCGCGCCGCCCGGCCGACACCGGAGGCGAAGGCCGAGGCGTGGGAGGCGACCGTGGACAGCGACGAGCTGCCCAACGCCGTGCAGGAGGCGGTGATCGGCGGCTTCCTCCAGGTCGACCAGCGCGAGCTGCTCGCGCCTTACGCGGAGCGGTACTTCGACATCGTCGCCGACGTCTGGGAGAAGCGCAGCCACGAGATGGCGCAGCAGATCGCCCTCGGCTACTACCCGGCGCTCCAGGTCTCGCAGGCCACGCTCGACGCGACGGACGCCTGGCTCGCCCGCACCGAGCCGAACGCCGCGCTGCGGCGGCTCGTCACGGAGTCACGGGCCGGCGTGGAGCGCGCTCTGAAGGCGCAGCAGGCCGACGCGGAAGCGGGGGCGCGGCAGAGCTGACTCCGCGCCCCGGGCGCACGAGGGCCCCGGACGGGCGAGCCGTCCGGGGCCGCGCCGGGGAGGCGGGGACGCCGGTGGGGGGTGTGCGGGCGCGTTGTGGGGACGCGCCCGCCTCCGGCCGTACGGCCGGACGGCGCCCGCCGCGGGGCGGCTCCCCGCGGCGCGACCGCACCGTGTGCGGTCCCCGTGCCGGGTCCCGTGAGAACGAACGGGACGGGACCCGGAGCCCGGCCGAGGAGCGTCGGCCGGGAGCCCTTCCCGAGAGGGCCGAGGCCCGCGTGCGGGCCGTGCTCTCCGGCTCAGAAGGCCGCGGCCTCGAAGAGCGCGCTCGTCACCCCGTTCGCCCAGAGCTGCTCGACCTGGGAGCGCTCGGCGGAGTTCGGCTGGTCGTTGGTGCAGGAGGGACCAGGCCCGCCGCCCGACATCAACTCTTCGCACGGGCCCGAGTAGTTGTCGGGGAGCCCCAGCACGTGGCCGGTCTCGTGCGCCACGACGCGGTTGGAGGAGTACTCCTCGTTCTGCGCGTAGTCGAGGAAGATGTACCCGCCGCCATGGCCGTCGGTGTACGCGTACGAGCCGCGCGAGTCGTTGCCCTCCCGGTAGTCGAAGCTGGCGTTGCTGCCCTCCTGCAACTGCACGTTGCTGACGGCGGAGTTCCACACCGCCGCGCTGTTGGCTATCTCGCTGCTGAAGGTGGGCGCCGCGCTCGCGTCGTAGACGACGGTCACCTGCTTGGCGCTCGGATCGGCCGCCTGCTTCTGCAGGGCGTCCTTGACGACGGCCTTGAAGAACGCCTCGTTGGCCTTGTTCTGTTCGCCGGTGTAGCTCTGCACCGAGGCGGACTCGCCGCTGGAGGCGGGGGCCGGTGCCGGCGCGGCCGAGGCGGGTACGGCGCCGAGGCCGAGCCCGGCGGCGAGGCCGACGCCGAGAGCAGCCGAGAGCGCGGTGCGCCGGAAGGTGTGCTGGGACATGTGGGGGGTCTCCTTCTCGTCCGAACTCGCTCGGAAGGCCGCGGCCGACTTCTGTCGGAGTGGGGAGACAGCCGTGGCCGGACCGGATGGACTCCTGCCGAGAGAGAGTCTGCGATGCACGCTCCCGCGGCGGATGATGGCAACTGGCGATAGCCTTGCCCAATCACCTGATACCCACGGGACGTTCGGGCTCAACGCCTTCTGGTGCGCGACTTGCGGTCGCCGTTATGCTCCGGGCCGTGGAGCTCGAAGTGAGGCACCTTCGTGCGCTGTTGGCGATAGCCGACACCGGCAGTGTGCACAAGGCCGCCCGTCAACTGGGCATGAGCCAGCCTTCGCTCACCACCCAACTCCGCCGCATCGAGCAGGCGGTGGGCGGTCAGCTCTTCTCCCGTGAGCGCACCGGGAGCCGTCCGACGACGCTGGGCAGGTCCGTGCTGATCAGGGCGCGGCCCCTCGTCGCCGAGATGAACGCGCTCGTCGAGGAGGCGCGGGACGCGGCGGGCCGCCAGGGCGGCAGGCGGCTGCGGATAGGCAGCAACAACAGCCGTGCCGTGCCCGGTTGGCTGCGGCGCCTCCATGCGCGCCTCCCGGAGACCGACATCACCTTCCAGTCCGACGTCTCGGCCAACGCGCTGCTGCGGATGGTCGCCGACAACCAGCTCGACGCCGCCTACGTCCACGAGGTCGAGGGGGCTCCGCTCACCTACCCGCGCGGCGTGGAGGTGCGCGAACTCATCCGCCGCGAACCGCAGTTCATGGCGATCCCGTCGAGCCACCCACGGGCGGCCGCGCCGCGCGTGCGCCTCGCCGACTTCGCGGACGCGCAGTGGATGGTCGACCCGTCGGTCGACGGCGACTGGGACGGCCTCCACCGCGTCCTCGCCGCCGAGGGCCTCGCCCCGCGCGTCGTCTGCGGCGACTACCTCACCGCCGCCGACCTCGTGACCGCAGGCGTTGTCGTGATGCCCTGCCAGCCGACGGCCAGGCCGCGCGCCGGCATGGTGATCAAACCGCTCGACGGCGACCCGCTCGGCGTCCGCCTCCTCCTCGCCTGCCGCACGGGCAACGCGGCGGAGCCGTCGACGGAGGCGCTCCTCGCCGACCTGAAGTCCGCCTACGAGGAGATCGCCTGGGGAAGCGAGGCGTACCGCCGCTGGCTCCGCGAGAACGGCAGCTCCCCGACGCGGGAGCCGGCGGCGGCGTGAACGCCCTGGCGTCGTACGCCGGTTGACGGTCGGGGCGTGCGGCTCGCGTCGGGCGCCGGCAGGGGAGGGGTGCGCCCGGCCGACGGGACGCCCCCGAGTGTCAGCCCGGGCGAGTGACCTGACTCACAAGGCGTCACACCTGCCGGTCGCGCGGTGTCCTGTGCCCGAACCCCTTGAAGGCGGAGGAGACACCATGATCGAGAACACCGAGGTGGTCGTCGTCGGCGGCGGCTACGCGGGCGTGATGGCGGCGAACCGGCTGACCCGCCGCGACGACGTGACCGTGACCCTGATCAACCCGCGCCCGACCTTCGTCCACCGGGTCCGCCTGCACCAACTGGTGGGCGGGTCCGACGAAGCGGTCGTCGACTACGGGGAAGTCCTTGGCGAGCGCGTCCGGCTGCTGGTCGACGCCGTGGCACGGATCGACGCGACGGAGCGGGGCGTGACGTTGGCGTCGGGGGGCACGGTCGGCTACGACTACCTGGTCTACGCGGTGGGCAGCCACAGCGCCGCGCCGAGTGTGCCGGGGGTGGCCGAACTCGCCTACCTCGTCGCCACGTTGGAGGAGGCACGGC
Source organism: Streptomyces sulphureus DSM 40104 (assembly GCF_000381025.1). GTDB lineage: Bacteria > Actinomycetota > Actinomycetes > Streptomycetales > Streptomycetaceae > Streptomyces > Streptomyces sulphureus. The sequence goes on along the minus strand of NZ_KB905821.1, from coordinate 64,708 downwards.
AACTGCGGCCCGTACTCGCGGACGCGCCCGCGGCGGCTGCGGTGACGGTGGTCGGCGCAGGCCCCACCGGCATCGAGATCGCCGCCGAGCTGGCGGAGGGCGGCCGCACCGTGACGTTGGTCTGCGGCGGCGTGCTCGGTCCGTACCTGCACCCCCGGGGCCGGCGCGCGGTCGCCGGGCGGCTGGCCCGGCTCGGCGTGACCGTGCTCGACGGTCCCGGCGCCTCGGTGACGACCGTCGCACCGGACGCCGTGCACCTCGCCGACGCCCGTGAGCTGCCGAGTGCGGTGACCGTCTGGACCGTCGGCTTCGGCGTCCCTGACCTCGCCGTGCGCAGCGGGCTGAGCGTCGACGACCTGGGCCGCCTGCGTACGGATGAGACCCTGACCAGCGTGGACGACGACCGTATCGTCGCGGCGGGGGACTCGGCGGCGCCCTCGGACCAGCCGCTGCGGATGAGCTGCCAGGCCGCGATGCCGCTCGGCGCGCGGGCCGCCGACACCGTGCTCAGCCGCCTCGCGGGCGAGCAACCCGGGGCGCTCCGCCTGTCGTTCGCCGCGCAGTGCCTCAGCCTGGGGCGGGACGCCGGCGTCTTCCAGTTCGCCGACAGGTCGGACGTCGCGGTGCCGTTCCACGTCGGCGGCCGTCTGGGGGCCCGGCTCAAGGAGTCCGTCTGCCAGGGCATCCCCAAGCTCCTGGCGGACGAGGCGCGCAAGCCCGGCACGTACCGCCTGCACCGCGTGGCAGGCGGAGCCGCCAGGCGCCGGCACCTGGTGCGGGCGGCGCCCGGCCAGGCGCGGAGCACCTGAACGGGCGGCCCGGGCGGTCGGCCGGCGGCCTCGGGCCCTCGCGCCGGTCGCGGGGGCCCACGTCCGAACTCCGCCCGTACGAGGGCCGATCGGTAAGGAGAGGGACCGCACGATGAGCGAGCACACCACCGACCCGGCGACCGAGAGGTTCATCGCCCACCGCAACCTGCTCTTCACCGTCGCCTACGAGATGCTCGGCTCGGCCGCCGACGCGGAGGACGTCCTCCAGGAGACCTGGCTCCGGTGGGTGGAGGTCGACCTGGGGCGGGTGGGCGACGCGCGCGCCTACCTCGTCAGGATCACGACGCGCCAGGCGCTCAACCGGCTGCGCGCCACCAGCCGCCGCAAGGAGACGTACATCGGCCAGTGGCTGCCCGAACCGCTGCTCACCACACCGGACGTGGCCGAGGACGTCGAACTCGCCGAGAGCGTGTCGATGGCGCTCATGGTGGTACTGGAGACGCTGGCACCGACGGAGCGGGCCGTCTTCGTCCTGCGCGAGGTCTTCGACGTCGCCTACGGTGAGATCGCAGCCGCCGTCGGCAAGAGCCCAGCGGCCGTCCGTCAGATCGCCCACCGCGCCCGCAGGCACGTCGAAGCGCGCCGCCCCCGCAAGCCGGTCTCGTCGAGCGAGGCCCGGGCGGCCGCCGAATCCTTCCGGCGCGCGGTCGAGTCGCGGAACCCGCAGGACTTCCTCGACGTGCTCGCCCCCGAGGTCGTCCTGCTCGGCGACGGCGGTGGCGCCAAGGTGGCGGCGCTGCGACCGGTCGTCGGCGCCGAGAAGGTGACCCGCCTCTACCTCCGAGGCTCCGAGCGGGTCGACGCCACGATCACCTGCGAGTCCACCGTGGCCAACGGCAACCCGGCACTCGCTGTCCGCCTTGACGGCGCGCTCGACGGCATCATGGCGCTCACCGTGGAGAACGCCCGCATCACCGGCATCTACTACGTCCGCAACCCCGAGAAGCTGACCCGCGCCGAAGTGGAGACCCCGCTCACCCTGCGCTGAGCAGGCGGGGTGCGGGGGCGAACGGACCCGCCGGCACGCCGGTCGCCCCCGTCTTCCTCACTCCGGCTCGTCCGCCTCCGCGTCCGTCTCCTGGGCCCGCAGCGAGCGCGCGAGGTCGTCGCGGCCCTCCAGGACGAGGCGGCGCAGCGCGGGCGCCGCGCCCTCGTGCGCCGTCAGCCATGCGTCGGCGGCGGCGAGCGTGGCCGGCTCCGTCTGGTACGCCGGGAAGAGCCCGCGCACCACGGACATGGCGCTCTCGATCGAGCGCTCGGCCCAGACGCGCTCCAGCACCTCGAAGTAGGGTCGGACGTACGGTGCGGTCAACTCCCGCTGGCCCGGCTGCTGAAAGCCCGCGAGCGTCGCCTCCACGAGGGCGTTGGAGAGGGTGTCGGCCTCGACGACCCGGCCCCAGGCGTCGGCCTTCACCTCGGCCGAGGGCCGCGCCGCCAGGCACCGCACCTGGTGGCGCTTGCCCGAAGCGGTGTCGTCGCGGGCGAGTTCGCGCTCCAGCTCGGCCGCGTCGGCCTCACCTGCGGCGGCGAGCGAGCCCAGCAGCGTCCACCGCATCTCCTGATCGATGTCGAGTCCGTCGATGCCGCCGCGCCCGTCGAGCAGCCCGCGCAGCACCCGCAGGTCGCGCTCGGCGGTCGCGAGTGAGGCGAAGTACCGTGCCCAGGCGAGCTGATGGCCGCTGCCGGGCGGGGCGAGGCGCAACTGCGAGACGGCGCCCTCGGCGAGTCGCCGCTCCGTCTCCTCGCGGAAGGCGGGCGCGGTGTAGAGCTCCACGGCGGTGCGCGCCTGGGACTGGAGCATCTGGAGCACCCCGATGTCGCTCTCCTCACCGGCGAACCTCAGCACCATGCCGACGAAGTCGCGCGCCGGGACCAGCCCGTCCCTCGTGAGGTTCCACAGCGCGGACCAGCAGATCGCCCGGGACATCGAGGGGTTGTACGAGGCGGGCCCGGGCGTCGCGCCGGGGACCGCGGCAGGGCCCGCGAGGTCGCCGAGGTGGTCGCGGAGGGTTTGCAGGGAGACCTCGTCGAATCTGACCTTGGCGTAGGTGAGGTCCTCGTCGTTGACGAGGACGAGGTCGGGCCGCTCGGCGCCGACGAGTTGGGGGACCGGCGTGTGCGGCCCCGCCACGTCGATCTCGGCGCGCGCGTACCGCTCCAGGGTCCCCTCGGCGGCGTCCCTGCGGTAAAGCCCGACGGCGATGCGGTGCGGGCGCAGCACGCCCTCCTGCCCCGCGCCTGGAAGCGGCGCCGCTTCCTGGAGCACCCCGAGTTCGGTGAGGCGGCCGTGCGAGTCGTAGGTCAACTGCGGGGTGAGGACGTTGACTCCGGGCGTCTGGAGCCAGGCGCGCGACCACTCCGTCATGTCGCGGCCCGAGGTCTCCGCGAGGACGGAGAGGAGGTCGTCGAGGCGGGTGTTGCCCCACGCGTGCCGCTTGAAGTAGCGGCGCGCGCCCTCCAGGAAGGCGTCCCTTCCGACATAGGCGACGAGCTGCTTGAGGACGGAAGCGCCCTTGGCGTAGGTGATGCCGTCGAAGTTGAGCTTGGCGTCCTGGAGGTCGCGGATGTCGGCGGTGATCGGGTGCGTGGAGGGGAGCTGGTCCGCGCGGTAGGCCCAGGACTTGCGGCCGTTGGCGAAGGTGATCCATGCGTCGGTGAAGCGGGTCGCCTCCACGAGTGCGAGCGCGCCCATGAAGTCGGCGAAGGACTCCTTCAGCCACAGGTCGTCCCACCACTCCATGGTGACGAGGTCGCCGAACCACATGTGGGCCATCTCGTGGAGGATCGTGTTGGCGCGGCGCTCGTAGGAGGCCGCGGTGACCTTCCCGCGGAAGATGTACTCCTCGCGGAAGGTGACGCAACCGGGGTTCTCCATGGCGCCGAGGTTGTACTCGGGGACGAACGCCTGGTCGTACTTGCCGAACGGGTACGGGTAGTCGAAGTGTTCGTGGAAGAAGTCGAGGCCCTGCTTGGTGACGGTGAAGATGTCGTCGGAGTCGAAGTACGGGGCGAGGCCCTTGCGGCAGAGCGCGCCGAGCGGGATCTCCAGGGTGCGTCCGCCGTCGAGGGGGCGCCGGTAGACGTCGGAGACGTAGTGGTACGGGCCGGCGACGACGGTCGTGATGTAGGTGGAGATCGGCTGTGTCCGCGCGAACCGCCAGACCGCGGAGGCGCCGTCGTCGAGGGGGCGCGGTTCGCCCTCCTGGGCGCCGTTGCTGAGCACCGTCCAACCGGCGGGTGCCGTGACGGTGAAGTCGTAGGGGGCCTTGAGGTCGGGCTGCTCGAAGTTGGCGAAGACGCGGCGTGCATCGGCGGGTTCGTACTGGGTGTAGAGGTAGGTCTCGCCGTCCTCCGGGTCGACGAAGTGGTGCATGCCCTCGCCGGTGCGGCTGAAGGCGCACTGTGCGTCGACGGTGAGTTCGTTGGTGCCGCAGCGCAGCCCCGTGAGGGCGATGCGGCTGCCGTCGAAGATCCGGTCGACGGGCTGGGACTCGCCGTTGAGCTGCACCGAATGGACGTGCGGGGCGAGCAGGTCGGCGAAGGTCTCGGCGCCTTCGTGTGCGCAGTCGAACCTGATCGTCGTCGTGGAGCGGAACGTCCGGGGGCCTGCGGCCGGTGGCGGGGAGAGGGCGGAGCGCAGGTCGAGGGAGATCTCGTACTCGCGCACGTCGAGCAACCCGGCCCGCTCGCGGGCCTCCTCGCGCGTCAGGTTCTCTCCGGGCACGGCACGGCTCCTCATCTCGCGCGCACGCCCGGCCGCTGTGGTGGTCGGCGGCGCGCGTCTCGCTGGGTGGACGACCGGATCAGGATCGCACGCGGTCACACGCCCGGAACCGGCAGCCGCGGCGCAGCGGAGGAATGCCCTCGCCGCGCCGTCGGTTGTCACCCGTGACGCATACCCTTGCCTCCGGCGGCCCGGCTCCCCGCGCCGCCGAACGCCACCGCACTGAGACGGCCGCAAAGGAGAACCCGTGTCGGAGAAGACACCCGTCGACTTCTGGTTCGACCCACTCTGCCCCTGGGCCTGGATGACGTCCCGCTGGATGCTGGAGGTCGAGAAGGTACGGGACGTGCAGGTGCGCTGGCACGTGATGAGCCTCTCCGTGCTCAATGAGCCCCGGCTCGACGAACTCCCTGAGCACTACCGTGAGTTGATGGCGTCCGGATGGGCCCCTGTGCGGGTCTGCATCGCGGCCGAGGAGAAGTTCGGGAGCGAGGTGCTCGGCCCGCTCTACACGGCGCTCGGCGTCCGCTTCCACAACCGCGCAGAGGGCAGGGGCCGCGAGGTGATCGAGGCGGCGCTCGTCGAGGCAGGGCTGCCTGCCGACCTCGCCGAGGCGGCCGACACCGACGCCTACGACGAGCGGCTCCGCGCCTCGCACAAGGCCGGCATCGACCTCGTCGGCCAGGAGGTCGGTACACCGGTGATCGCGGTGCCGGGCGCCGCGGGCGAGCAGATCGCCTTCTTCGGCCCCGTCGTCACGCCGGCCCCGAAGGGCGAGGCTGCGGCGAAGCTGTGGGACGGGACGCTCCTCGTCGCTTCCACGCCCGGCTTCTTCGAGCTCAAGCGCACCCGCGACGTCGAGCCCATCTTCGACTGACGCCTGCGCAGCAGGCGGCGGAGGCGGGGTCCGGATCTGCCGGGGCCCGCCCCCGCCTGTACCTGTCCGCGCGAAGGGTGAGAAGACGATCACGAGGACAGGGAACACGGCGCCCTGACCGGGCGCGGGGAACAGCGCCCGGTCAGGGCGCCAGGATCAGCGAGCCGGCGCGCTCCTTCGCCACGCGGTAACGCTCGGCGACGTCCTGCCAGTTGACGACGCGCCACATCGCCTCGACGAAGTCCACCTTCTGGTTCCGGTACTGGAGGTAGAAGGCGTGCTCCCAGGCGTCGAAGACGAGGATCGGCACCGAGCCCTGACCCACGTTGCCCTGGTGGTCGTAGACCTGCTCGACGATGAGCCGGCCGGTGACGGGCTCGTAGGCGAGGACGCCCCACCCCGAACCCTGCGTGGTCGCCGCCGCCTTGGTGAGCTGCGCCTTGAACTTGGCGAAACTGCCGAAGGACTCGGCGACGGCGTCGGCGAGCTCCCCCGTCCCGTCCTTCTCCAACGGTTCGCCGCCGCCGTCTCCCGTCATGTTCTGCCAGTAGATCGAGTGCAGGATGTGGCCCGAGAGATGGAAGGCCAGGTTCTTCTCCAGGCCGTTGATCGCGGCCCACTGGTCCTTGTCCCGAGCTTCGGCGAGCTGCTCCAGGGCGTCGTTGGCGCCCTTGACGTAGGTGGCGTGGTGCTTGTCGTGGTGGAGCTCGATGATCTCGCCGGTGATCACGGGTTCCAAGGCCGAGTAGTCGTAGGGGAGTTCAGGAAGCGTGTAGACAGACATGTGCGCGCCCTCCGCTCTTGCACATTACTTGCAAAAAGAAGGTAGCAGCAAGAACGAGAAACGGAGCGGAGCGCCCCTCACTCGGGGCGCTCCGCTCCGTTGCCGCGCGCTGCTGTCGGTGGGCCGGACTGCTACTCGCGCCGGACGTCCTCCACGGGGGCGCGTCGCCGCCCGGCGAGGAACTGCCGCACGAGGCCGCCGCAGGCGAGGGCGACCGTCAGCCCTGCGGTGAAGGCGAGTTGGGTCCGCGTCTCGCCCTCGCGGAGCATCAGGAGCAGGACGGCGACGATCCCCAGCAGCGCCGCCACGGTGAGCCCGGGGAAGAGCCACATCCGCACCACCAGCTTCTCCGGCGCCGTCCGCTCCAGCCGGTGACGGGTGATGAGCTGCGAGACGGCGATGAACCCCCAGACGACGAGCGTCGCCGCGCCGACCATGTTCAGCAGCCAGCGGAAGACCGTGTCCGGCCACCAGAAGTTGAAGAGCACGGCCACGAACCCGAAGAGCGACGAGCCCACCACCGCGTACCGCGGAACCCCCTGCCGACTGAGGCGGTTGAGGAACTGCGGCCCCTCGCCCCGCTCCACGAGCGAGTAGGACATCCGCGAGGCGCCGTAGATGTTGGCGTTCATCGCGGAGAGCAGCGCGACCAGCACCACCACGTTCATCACCTCGGCCGCCGCCGGCACCCCGAGGTGCCCGAGGACCGCTGCGTACGGACCGCCGAGCACCTCGCGGTCGTGCCAAGGGATGAGCGTGACGATCACCAGCATCGAGCCGACGTAGAAGATCGCGATCCGCCACACGGCGGTGCGCACTGCCTTCGCGACCCCCGAGACCGGCCTCTCCGACTCGGCCGCCGCGATCGTCACCGTCTCCAGACCGCCGTACGCGAAGACGGAGGCGAGCAGCCCGACGATCAACCCGTCCGTGCCCATGGGGAAGAAGCCGCCCTGCCCGAACAGGTTGCCGCCGCCCGGGGATTCGGTCCCAGGCAGCACGCCGAGGACGGCGAGCACACCGAGGAGGAGGAAGGCGGAGATCGCGAACACCTTCAGCGCGGCGAACCAGAACTCGTACTCGCCGAAGTTCCGCACCGCTGCGAGGTTGCTCCCGCAGAAGAGGAGCATGAAGAGCGCGACCCACATCCAGGGCTCGGTCCCCGGCAGCCACTTCACGACGATCGCGGCAGCCGCCGTCGCCTCGGTGGCGATCGCGACGCACAGCAGCGTCCAGTAGATCCAGCCGGCGGTGAACCCGGCCCACGGGCCGAGCGAGCGCTCGGCGTGCACGGAGAAGGAGCCGGACGCCGGGTTCGCGGCCGACATCTCGCCGAGCATCCGCATCACGAGCATCACCAGCAACCCGGAGCCCGCGTAGGCGAGGACGATCGAGGGCCCGGCGGCGGCGATGCCCGCACCGGAGCCGACGAAGAGCCCGGCGCCGATGACGCCGCCGAGGGCGATCATCGACAGGTGACGCTGCTTGAGGCCGTGCGAGAGCGACCGCTGTGCTGAGGGGGCCGCGGGCTCCGCGTTCTGGGGTGCCGACATGTGGGGGGCCGTTCATGAGTGCGGGTGGTTCGGGGACCGGCGCCCGGGGGCGGCGACGCCGCGGGCAGTGTGGGTGCACCGCTGTCGGCCGGTCCAGTAATCGAGTACACCATCCCGTCATCCGGACGCATTCGGCAGAGCGTGACGCATGGACAACAGAGCGTGCATATCCGGGTGTTGCGCCGGGTCGGTGTCACCAACGTCACGGAACGTACGGGCGTGCGGTCCGCTAGCATCGACGGGTCCACCGTGTTCCGGACGTGCGGAGCACCCACGACGACAGACTCGGAGACGCCCGATGAGTGCCCTCACCCCAGTCGCCGCGACGCGCCCCGGTGCCGTTCTCGCCGACCTCGTTCCCGCCTCGACCGCGGCCCGCGCCCGCGTCCGCGACGTCGCGCTCGTCCTCGGCGGGGCCGCGCTGACCGGCGCCGCCGCCCAACTCGTCGTGCCCGTACCGGGATCGCCCGTGCCGGTGACCGGGCAGACCTTCGCGGCGCTCCTCGTCGGCGCGGGGCTCGGTGCGCATCGGGGCCTGCTCGCGCTGCTCGTCTACACGCTCGCCGGAGCGGCCGGCGTGCCGTGGCTCCAGGGCGGCACCTCCGGTGCCGGGGGCGCCACCTTCGGCTACCTCTTCGGGATGATGCTCGCCGCCGTCGTGGTCGGCTCGCTCGCCCGCCGCGGCGGTGACCGAAGCGTCCTGCGCACCGCAGGCACCATGGCCGCGGGCAACCTCGCGATCTACGCGATCGGCGTCCCGTACCTCGCGTTCGCCACGGACATCCCGCTCGTCGAGGCGCTCGCCGTCGGCTTCGTCCCGTTCATCGTCGGCGACGCACTGAAGATGGCCCTGGCGATGGGCGCGCTCCCCACCGCCTGGAAGCTCGCCGGCCGCCGCTGACCGGCGTCCCTCCCGCACGCGGCCCCGCCCTCCCGCCTGCCGGGAGGGCGGGGCCGCGCTCTTCCCGCCGAAGGCATGCGCCTAGACTCCACGCCATGCGCGTGTACCTCGGCTCCGACCATGCCGGCTACGAACTCAAGAACGCCCTCGCCGACTGGCTGAAGTCCGAGGGCCATGAGCCCGTCGACTGCGGCCCCCACCTCTACGACGCCGAGGACGACTACCCGCCCTTCTGCCTCCGCGCCGCCGAGCGCACCGCCGCGGACGCCGAGGCGCTCGGCGTCGTCGTCGGCGGCTCGGGCAACGGCGAGCAGATCGCCGCCAACAAGGTCAAGGGCGTGCGCTGCGCCCTCGCCTGGAGCGAGGAGACGGCCTCCCTCGCCCGCGAGCACAACGACGCCAACGTGATCGGCATCGGCGCCCGGATGCACACGACCGCCGAGGCGATCGGCTTCGTCCGCACCTTCCTCGCCACCCCGTTCTCCGACGGCGAGCGCCACGTCCGCCGCATCGGCATGCTCTCCGCCTACGAGCACGACGGCGAACTCCCCCCGGTCCCGGCCCACCACCCGCAGGACTGACGCGGGCGCACGCGGAGAGCGAGGGGGCGCGTTGCCCGAAGGCCACACCATCCACCGGCTCGCGGGGGAGTGCCGCGACCGGTTCGGCGGACGCCCCGTGCACGCCGACAGCCCGCAGGGAAAGTTCTCCGACGGTGCCGCCCTCGTCGACGGTGCCGTGCTCACCGAGGCGACGGCCCACGGCAAGCACCTCTTCCTCGGCTTCTCGCGCGCCGAGACCGTCCACATCCACCTGGGGCTCTACGGCACCTTCAAGTTCGGCACCGGTCCCCTTCCCCCGCCCGTCGGGCAGATACGGCTCCGGCTCGTCGGCCCGCAGCGGGAGGGCGCGGACCAACCCGAGGTCGAGTACGGGGAGTTGCGCGGGCCCACCCGCTGCGAACTGCTCACCCCCGAGGAGACGGAGGCGGTCCGCGCACGGCTCGGCCCCGACCCGCTCCGCGACGACGCCGCACCAGAGGTCGCCTGGCGGCGCATCTCGCGCAGCCGCACCACCGTCGCCGCGCTGCTCATGGAGCAGTCGACGGTGGCAGGCGTCGGCAACGTCTACCGCGCCGAGGTCCTCTTCCGCCACGGCATCGACCCCTACCTCCCCGGACGGGCCCTGACGCGCGAGGAGTTCGACGCCGTCTGGGCCGACCTCGCCGCGCTGATGCGGGACGGCGTGCGCAGCGGCCGGATCGACACCGTGCGCCCCGAGCACACGCCGGAGGCGATGGGCCGCCCGCCGCGCGTCGACGACCACGGCGGGGAGGTCTACGTCTACCGCAGGGCCGGGCAGCCGTGCCTGCTCTGCGGCACCGAGGTGCGCACCGCGCAACTCGCCGCGCGGAACCTCTTCTGGTGCCCGCGCTGCCAACCGGCTTCGCAGCGCGGTTAGTCGGACGCCTCAGAACCGGTGCGGCACCCAGGGCGCCGGCTCGGTGCGGAACGCCGCCGAGGCCACGCGGAGCGCGCCGGGACGGATCTCCTCGACCCGCCCCGCCCGCTCCAGCGAGAGCAGCGACGTGCCGCCCAGGTAGGCAGCACCCAACTCCCTGACGGTGAGCGACAGTTCGGCTGCGTCCCGGGTCGGCTCGCAAGCAGCACCCGACTCGTCGCCACTGAGCCGCCAACGCCCGGAGTTCCACGGGCAGAAGGCGTCCTCGACCTCCAGCACGACGTCCACCCCCTGCGCGTAGGCACGGGAGGCGAGGGCGCGGCCGACCTCGACGGGGCGGCAGAAGAGGTCGTCGCGCAGGACGGGGGAGCAGCGGCGGAGGTCGTCGGCCATCTCCAGGAGCGGGTCGTCGACGGGAAGGCTGCCCGTGTGCACCGTTGACATCAGGTCGAGGTCGAGGAGGTACTGCCACAGGGCGCCGGCCGAGCCGGGGTCGAGCGCCATCAAGTCCCGCACGAGGACGGTGCCCGCGTGGACGCCGCGCTCGTCGCGGCCCCGCTTGAGGCCGTAGCGGGCGTAGCCCGTGGTGCGGCCCTCCGACTCCGCGAGGACGCACGCGAGCGCCGTCGCGCCGTGGCGCTGCTCCGCCGTGTCGAGGAGGGCGAGGTTCTCCCAGCCGGGGAGCCGCTCCAGCATCCCCGCGCGCCCCGGCACGCAGGCGGCGTAGACCTCCTCGCACTCCTCGCGTACGAGGGCCGGCTCGTCGACGAGACGCAGCCGCACCTTCTCGGCGGACGGGGGGAGTTGCAGCCGCACCCCGCCCGCTTCGAGCCGTGCGTCCACCTTGCGCGACGCCATGCCGTACCCGAACCGACCGTAGATCGCCGGCTCCGTGGCCGTGAGCACGGCGAGCGGTTCCTCGCCCGCCTCGTGGAGGTCGTCCAACTGCCGTCGCATCAGGGAGCGGAGAACGCCCCGCCTGCGGTGCGTGGGCGCGGTGGAGACCGAGGTGACGCCTGCGGCGCGGACCGGGCTGCCGCCGGGCACGGTCATCCGGAACGGCAAGGAAGCGGCCGTGCCGACGATTTCGGACCCGTCCCGCACCACGAGGCCGCGCTCCCACCGGGAGAGGTCGCGCATCACCTCGCGTTCCTCCGGCGGCTCCTCGGCCCCGAAGGAACGGAGGATATGTGCCGACCACGCGTCCCACTCGGCCGCTTGGAGAACTTCCGGCTCACACGTCATGTCCCCCTGCATACCAGGCAGTTCGAGGTGCTACCAATGAGTTTCGGGCGCCGCGCAGCGGCCTGCACGTGCCGATGCACGGCCTCCTGACCCGAGTTGGCCGACAGCGGCGCGCCGGGAATCGACGCGCCGCCGAACGGGTGGATAGGGTCCCGGAACATGGCGGCAGGCCGCGCGGGCAGCAACCCTCCGACGGCCCGGGCGAACAGGGCGCGCAAGGCCCTGCACCGGGCCCGCATCGGCCTGCGCCGCTCCGCCGTCGACTACTTCCGCGGTGGCGGCTCCGACTGGCTGCCGCTCGTCGGCCTGCTCCTGACCGTGCCCGCGCTCGCCGTCGGCACGCTCCTCGTCCCCGTCTGGTTCGCGCCCGAGGCGCTCGTACTCCCCATCATCGCGGGCGGGCTGCTGCTGCGGCCCGCCTCGCTGCTCCTGCTCTACGCGGGTTCGGCGGCCGCCATGATCGTCGAGTCGGCGTCGCTCGGCCCGTACGAGGACGGCGCGGGCCGAGTCACGCCTGGCACGGTGCTCGTCGTGGCGATCGCCGGTCTCTCCGGGCTCATCGTCGCGCAGTTCCGCAGCCGCGTCGGGGTGCCCTGGCGGCGCGGCGGCACGATGCTCTTCGACCTGCGCGAGCGGCTCAGGGTGCAGAGCAAGTTGCCAAAGCTGCCCGCCGGTTGGCACCGCGAGATGGCACTGCGTCCCGCGGGCGGCCAGTCGTTCTCCGGCGACTTCGTCGTCGCCGCCCGCACCGGCCGCCGCAACCGCACGCTGGAGGTCGTCCTCACCGACGTCTCGGGAAAGGGGATGGACGCCGCCTCGCGCGCGCTCCTCCTCTCCGGCGCCTTCGGCGGCCTCCTCGGCTCCCTCCCGCCGCACGCCTTCCTGCCGGGGGCCAACGCCTACCTTCTCCGCCAGGACTGGCAGGAGGGGTTCGCCACCTCCGTCCACCTCGTCCTCGACCTCGACAGCGGCGACTACGAACTCTTCTCGGCCGGACACGTCCCCGCGCTCCAGCTCCACGCCGGCTCGGGGAAGTGGGAGGAGCAGGCGGCGCAGGGGCCGCTCCTCGGCGTCTACGGCGGTGCCCACTTCGACCCGCTCAAGGGGCGGCTGCGCGCGGGGGACGTCCTGATGCTCTTCACCGACGGCCTCGTCGAGGCGCCCGAACGAGAACTCGACGACGGCCTCGACCGCCTCATGGGCGAGGCCGACCGCTACGTCGCCTCCAGCTTCCACGGCGCCGCCTGGCACCTCATCGAGACCGTCGCCCGCGACGTCAACGACGACCGCGCGCTCCTGCTGATCTGCCGCGATTGAGCCGCCGCCGTGGGCGAGCGGTGCCCGCGGCGCTGCCGGCCGCGCGGGGCGCGTATCCTTGGCTGCGGCCCGGTGCGGCCCAAGGGCGCGATGCGAAGCGGTCCCCGCGCGCGGAACGCGCCGTCCCGAACGGTCCTGTCAGGTGAGGAGGTGGTCACGCCATGCGCGGTGAGCCTCCCAGTCGACCACCCGGCACCGCCGTCGCGAGCCCCGTCATCCCGTAAGCCTTCCGGCCGCACTCAGTGCGCCGCGTGCGGGGCAGGGTGTGCGCGACGCAGTGCGGTGTTCGCGCGCCAGCTTTCTCACCACCGACCGAGGTCAGCCCTGCCATGACGCACTCCCAGCTGCCCGATGAACTGCCCACCGACCTCCAGAACGCCCTGGAGAACCAAGACCTGCGCGGCGCCCAGTACTGGCTCGACGACCGCCCCCCGCACCTCATCGCCGACGAGCTCGCGCGGATGGACGACGTCGACGCCGTCGTCGCCTTCCGCCTCCTCGACAAGGACAAGGCCGTCTCGGTCTTCGAGGAGCTGGAACCCGTCGACCAGCAGGCCATCCTCATGGGGCTCCGCGACAGCGCCTTCCGCGACGTCGTCGACGGAATGGACCCGGACGACCGGGTGCGGATGCTCCGCGAAGCCCCCGCGAAAGTCGTCCAACGCGTACTCGCCGGACTGAGCCCGCGCGACCGCCGGGTCACCGCCGCGCTCCTCGGCTACCCCGAGGGCTCGGTCGGCCGGTACATGACGCCGCAGACGGTCCCGCTCAACCAGCACCTCACGGTCGGCGAGGCGCTGGAGCGCGTCCGGGCCCGAGGCAGCGAGGCCGAGACCGTCTACACACTGCCCGTCGTCGACTCGGGCAGGCGGCTCACCGGCGTCGTCGAACTCCGCGAACTGGTGCTCACCTCGCCGGAGCAGGAAGTCGCCGACCTCGTACGCACGGAGGCCCCCCGCGCGTACGCCACCGACCCGGCCGAGGACGCCGCCCGCCTGATGCGCGAGACCAACGTCCTCGACCTCCCCGTCGTCGACAGCGAGGACCGCCTCGTCGGCCTCCTCACCATCGACGACGCCGTCGAGGTGATCGAGGCGGCGGACACCGAGGACGTCGCCCGCCAGTCCGGCTCGGCGCCGTGGTCGGGGCACTACATGGCGGCCTCGGTCTGGCAGCTCGCGCGGTACCGCGTGGTGTGGCTGCTGCTTCTGCTCGTCGCTGCGACGTTCACCGTCGGGGTGACGCAGATCTTCGAGGGGACGCTGGAGCAGGTCACCCAGCTCGCCATGTTCATCCCGCTGCTCATCGGGACCGGCGGGAACGCGGGCGCACAGGCGGCGACGACCGCTGTCCGTGCGCTCGCGGTCGGCGAGGTGCGCGGCAGCGACCTCTTCGCGGTGATCTGGCGGGAGTGCCGGGTCGGGCTGCTCCTCGGGCTGCTCCTCGCGGTGCTGGCGCTCGGCCTGGGTGCCCTCTTCGTCGGGCCGCGGATCGCCTCCGTCGTGGCGCTCGCGCTGGTGATCATCTGCGCCTGGGCGGCGACGGTCGGCGGCACGATGCCGCTGCTCGCCAAGCGGCTGCGGATCGACCCGGCGGTCGTCTCGGCGCCGATGGTCACCACGCTCGTCGACGCCACGGGGCTGGTGATCTACTTCCTCACCGCGAGGGTGGTCCTCGGCATCTGACGCCGGGCGCGACGCGTGAGGGGCCCGCCGATCCCGGCGGGCCCCTCACGTCTGTCCTTTACGGTCGCGGTGTCAGCCCCCGTGCGCGCCGCGTCCGCTCGCGGAAGAGGAGCCTCCCGCCGCGCCGGACTCGGCGGGCCGACCGCCCGCGTCGCTCCCGGCCTGCTGGCCGACGGAGGCGGGCTGGGGCGCCTGCTGCGGCGGAGCCTGGGTCTGGCGCTTGCGGGCCTCGGCTGCCGCGTCGTGCTTGAAGAACCACTCCATCTTCGGCTCGATGAGCCACTTGAAGCACTTCACCACGGGCGGTGTGCACAGCACCGTCATCATCACGGCGGCCATCACCGTGATCGCCACCCGGCTCAGCGGGTGGTCGACCCAGGCCATGTCGTACCAGTCGAACTGGCGCGAGAGCTGGATCGGGAAGATGTGCAGCAGGTACGCGTACAGGGTGCCGGCGCCGAGCGCGGTGAACCAGGTGTGCCGCTGCGGCACCAGGGCGAGGAAGCAGACGGTGAGGACGAGCGCGCAGCCGAAGAGTGCGAGATACATCACGGCGCCGACCCAGGAGGGGACGCCCATGTCGGCGGCTGCCTTGTTGTGGAGGAACCAGGTCTTCGACATCCGCGGCACGGCCCAGTAG
This sequence comes from Streptomyces sulphureus DSM 40104, assembly GCF_000381025.1. GTDB lineage: Bacteria > Actinomycetota > Actinomycetes > Streptomycetales > Streptomycetaceae > Streptomyces > Streptomyces sulphureus. Next base: position 49,691 of record NZ_KB905821.1, on the reverse strand, counting down.
GCGAAGACCAGGACGCAGGCCCAGATCGGCAGCGCCGCGAGCCGCAGCGACCGGCGCTTCACCAACTCGAAGTGCTCCGGCTTGAGCTGGAGGCCGAGCACGAAGAACGGCAGGTACTGGAGGACCCGCATCAGGTTGAGGTCGTTGCCGATCGACGGCGTGGCCGAGGCGGCGACGGCGATCGCCAGCGCGACCGGGAGCGGCCACCGCAGGTTGTTCCAGATCGGCGTAGTGATCCGCCAGACGAAGAGCGCCATCAGGAACCAGAGCGCGAACCCCGGTTCCTGGAGGTGGAATTCGCGGTCCGGGTTGGACCCGGCCCAGCGCTGGAAGTAGGTGTAGATGACCTGGATGGCGAGGTACGGCACCGCGACGCCCGTGATGAGGCGCTTGATGTGCCGTGCCGAGCCGTTGAAGCTCCGCGAGAGGTAGCCGGAGACGATGATGAACGCCGGCATGTGGAAGGCGTACAGCACGAAGTAGAGACCTTCGGCCGCACGGCTGTCGGCACGCAGCGGCTCCCAGATGTGCCCGATGCCGACGAGCACGATCGTGAGGTACTTGGCATTGTCGAGGAAGGGGTCCCGCTGCTTGGCAGCTGGCTTCTTCTTCGTCGCAGGCACCTCGGCCGACGCGGGGGGCGTCGTCGACGACGAGTCCTGCCGGACCGGGGGGAGCGGCGCCCGCTCATAACCAGCGTGCAACATCTGCCGCACAATAGCGCTCAAACCTGTGGCACGTAAATTCTCGTCCTCGGGCTCCTGCCCGCCTCTGCGCCGGGTATTCCCCCTCTTAACCGAGTCGTAAGTGATCACGACATTCCTCGGCGGAGGGCGCTCCCGCGCCTCCCACGGAGGGAAGGTACCGCCTCAAATCGCGCGTAGGCGCAGGGTGTTGGCGGTGTGCGCCCGTCCCTATCCGGTGCGCGCGCGGGGCAACCGCTGTCCGTCGGGACGGAGTTAGCGGCGCCGCGGGTCCGGCCGGATGAGAACTTCATTAAAGGCACCGGGTGTCGGCGAGATGCATTCGGTGCACGGACGGGGTGATAACCGCGTGTGGGGCAGGTGGGAGCGGAGAGGGGTGGAAGAAGCGTGCGTTCCAGCGGCACGGTCCGACCGGAGCGATCAAGCCGAATCCCGTGCGTGTTCAAGGAGTTGCGTTGCGTGTGGACGTCGGCTCGCGGGCCGACTACGCGGCGTGCGCGGTCCGGGGTGGCGCGTGGGGCACACGAGTCGCCCGGTGTCCAGGGGGCCGTGCGTCGGCTTGAGTGGCTGTCACCCGGCTGCTGTACGCAGCGGGTTGGTGGCACGATGGGGGCCGCGGGGGTGTGGCGGCGCAGGCGGACCCCCGGGCCGGAGAAGTGTTTCGGACATGAGCCGACCATGAGGGTGTGAGCAATTGTGGCCATTTCACTGTCTGTAGTGGTGTTGTTGGCGGTAGTCCTGGTCGTGCTGATCCGGGGGAAATCGATCAAGCCGGGCCCGGCGATCGTGGCGATACTCTTCGGCTTCTTTCTCGCCTCGACGGGGATGGCCCCGTCGATCAACCGCTTCCTCAACTCCATTGCGGAGACCATCAATCAGATCTCCTTCTGATGGTCGGCCGCCGGTGCGCGCGGACAACACGCGCTGCGCGCACCGGCGTTCGGGCCGAGCGCCGCCCCGACCCCCATGCACGACGAAGGCCCCGACCGCGGGACGGTCGGGGCCTTGCGAGAGCGGGCGACGGGAATCGAACCCGCGTAGCTGGTTTGGAAGACCAGGGCTCTACCATTGAGCTACGCCCGCAGGTACGGCAGTTGTCGGTGAAGCCCCGTGGGGCTGCTCACCGCCGTGGTGCTTGTGCCGTGTGCAACAACCGGAAGACTACCGGATCTTCAGCGGCCGGTGCGGTGGGCCCCCGCGGCGGCAACCTGGGAGGTCAACCGGTGCTGTCGACTGGGTTGCCGCAGGACGTCGACGGCGCCGCGCGCCCGGTGGTCCCGCCGGATACGACACAGAGTGCATCGTACGGCATGTACTCTACGTGTCGCACCAACGGGGTGTGGCGCAGCTTGGTAGCGCGTCCGCTTTGGGAGCGGAAGGTCGTCGGTTCGAATCCGGCCACCCCGACCACGTACTATGGGCTACGCGCATGCCTGTGATGTGTCCGCGGCTCCCGGGCCCGCTCCCGGAACTGTGGGGGCGCCCCCGCATACGGGCCCCGTGCACACGGAGCAGTCGAATCCCCCGTGCACACGGGGAGGAACGACGTCGCCCCGGGCACACGGGGCAACATCAAGATCAATCCCAGAAGTCAGCCCCAAGGAGACCGACCGTGAAGAGCGCCGTGGAGACCCTGAACCCGACCCGGGTTCGGCTCACTGTCGAGGTGCCCTTCGAGGAGCTCAAGGACAGCCTCGACGCGGCGTACAAGAAGATCAACCAGCAGGTCACGGTGCCTGGCTTCCGCAAGGGCAAGATCCCTGCGCGCCTCATCGACCAGCGGTTCGGTCGCGGCGCCGTCCTCGAAGAGGCGGTCAACGAGGCGCTCCCGAAGCTCTACCAGGACGCCGTCGAGGAGGGCGAGCTCAACGTACTGGGCCAGCCCGAGGTCGACATCACCGACCTGAAGGACAACGAGCAGCTCACCTTCACCGCCGAGGTGGACGTCCGCCCCGAGATCGAGATCCCGGACTACTCGGCCGTCGAGGTCGAGGTGGACGCCGTCGAGGTCTCCGACGAGGACGTCGACCAGGCCGTCGAGCAGCTCCGCGAGCGCTTCGCCTCCACCACCGTCGTGGAGCGCGCCGCAGGCGAGGGCGATGTCGTCAAGGTCGACCTCACGGCGAAGGTCGACGGCGAGACCCTGGAGGACGGCGTCGCCAACGGCGTCGACTACACCATCGGCTCCGGCGAGCTCCTCGACGGCATCGACGACGCCGTCACGGGCCTGAGCGCGGGCGAGACCGCCACCTTCACCTCCGAGCTCAAGGGCGGCTCGGCCGCCGGGCGCGAGGCGGAGATCGAGGTCCGGGTCGAGACCGTCTCCGAGCGCGAACTCCCCGAGCTCGACGACGATTTCGCGCAGATGGCCAGCGAGTTCGACACGCTGGAGGAGGTCCGCGAGGACAGCCGCAAGCGCCTGGAGGAGCAGAAGAAGTACGACCAGGCCACCGCGGCGCAGGAGAAGGTCCTCGACGCGCTGCTGGAGCTCGTCGAGGTGCCGATCCCGGAGAAGCTCCTCGCCGACGAGGTCGAGTCGCGCAAGCACCAGCTCGTCAACCACCAGCTCGGGCAGCTCGGTCTGGACCTCGAGGGCTACCTCAAGATGCAGGACAAGTCCGAGGAAGAGTTCGAGGAAGAGCTCAAGGAGCAGGCGGAGAAGGGCATCCGGACCCAGTTCGTTCTCGACCAGCTCGTCAGCACCGAGAAGCTCAACGTCAGCCAGGAGGAGCTCACCGAGCACCTCATGCGCCGTGCGCAGTCCTCCGGCATGAGCCCCGACCAGTTCGCGCAGGCGGTCGTCGAGGGCGGCCAGGTGCCGATGCTCGTCGGCGAGGTCGCCCGCGGCAAGGCGCTCGCGGCGGTCGTCGAGGGCGTCACGGTCAAGGACACCAACGGCGAGGTCGTCGACCTCAGCGACGAGGACGAGACCGCCGAGACGGTCGCCGCCGAGACGACCGAGGCGGAGACCCCGGCCGAGGCCGCCGAGGACGCGGGGGCCGCCGAGGGCGCCAAGTCCGAGGCCGAGCAGGACGAGAAGAAGTCCGAGTGACCCGGGCGCCCTCGCGGAGGGCGCCGCACAGGCAGACCGCCGGCAAGCGTATGTGCGCTCCCGGCGGTCTGCCGCATCGCGACCCTGCGTCGCCGGCGGCCCTGTCCGCCGTGCCCCGGGAGCGCACCGGACGAGCGGGTGCGGACCGCTGCGGCCGCACCACCCGCCGCCCCCTATGACCTGCGCTCACAGCGAACAGTTCGCGGACCGGGATGGCGCTCGCCGACCGGCGCGTTAGGGTCCCAAGTAGACGAAGACCCCAGTGACGGACCGCTGTCGGCGGCCGTCCGGACACGAGCAGGTGGACACGTGACGCTTCCGATGCCTTCCGCCGCCGCTGAGCCCAACTTCGGTGGTGGCCTCGGCGACCAGGTCTACAACCGACTGCTCAACGAGCGGATCATCTTCCTCGGTCAGCCGGTCGACGATGAGATCGCCAACCGGATCACCGCGCAGCTTCTGCTGCTCGCCGCCGACCCGGACAAGGACATCTTCCTTTACATCAACAGCCCCGGCGGCTCGATCCAGGCCGGCATGGCGATCTACGACACCATGCAGTACATCAAGAACGACGTGGTCACCATCGCGATGGGCCTCGCCGCCTCGATGGGCCAGTTCCTGCTGACGGCCGGCACCCCGGGCAAGCGCTTCGCGCTCCCGAACGCCGACATCCTGATCCACCAGCCGTCGGCCGGACTCGCGGGCTCGGCCACGGACATCAAGATCCACGCCGAGCAACTGCTGCGCACCAAGCGGAAGATGGCCGAGCTCTCCGCCCAGCACTCCGGCCAGACCATTGAGCAGTGGACGCGCGACGCCGACCGCGACCGCTGGTTCACGGCGCAGGAGGCCAAGGAGTACGGCCTCATCGATGAGGTCTACGGTTCGGCCGCCCAACTGCCCGGTGGCGGCGGCACGGGCGCCTGAGCCCGTCGAACCGATCGGCCCCGTTCGAAGACCGCAGCCACCTCATCACCAGGAGAACGCCCCGATGACCAACACCTCCGGCCCGTCGCCCGCCGGCTTCCCGGGCTCCGGCCTCTACACCCGGCCCTCAGGCGAGTTCGAGGGCATCGCCCCCGAGTCCCGCTACATCGTCCCGCGCTTCGTCGAGCGCACCTCGCAGGGCGTGCGTGAGTACGACCCGTACGCGAAGCTCTTCGAGGAGCGCGTGATCTTCCTCGGCGTGCAGATCGACGACGCCTCGGCGAACGACGTCATGGCGCAACTCCTCTGCCTCGAGTCGATCGACCCCGACCGGGACATCTCGATCTACATCAACAGCCCCGGCGGCTCGTTCACCGCGCTCACCGCGATCTACGACACCATGCAGTTCGTGAAGCCGGACATCCAGACGGTGTGCATGGGCCAGGCGGCCTCGGCCGCCGCGGTGCTGCTCGCGGCCGGCGCCCCCGGCAAGCGGATGGCGCTGCCCAACGCCCGCATCCTGATCCACCAGCCGTACAGCGAGACCGGCCGCGGCCAGGTCTCCGACCTGGAGATCGCGGCGAAGGAGATCCAGCGGATGCGCGAGCAGTTGGAGGAGATGCTGGCGCAGCACTCCACCAAGGACATCGAGACGATCAGGGACGACATCGAGCGGGACAAGATCCTCACCGCCGAGGAGGCCTTGGAGTACGGGCTGGTGGATCAGATCACCTCCAGTCGCAAGTCCTCCGTCGGCGTCTGAGACAGCAGTCGGGTCCGCCCCGCGGCGGCCCCGGTTCGGCCCGAGCTGCTTTCGATCCGGTCTCGATACCCTGCGTATCGCGCCGAATCGAGCGGTTTGGACCGGACTGAGGTCGCCAAGGGGGGCCCATGACGACGGTGCGGCAAGGTACCGTCGAAGAGCATGTACCTCGGTCCGTCTGCGACGGATTACAGGCGAAGGGGAAGCTCCTCGTGGCACGCATCGGTGACGGCGGCGATCTGCTCAAGTGCTCGTTCTGCGGAAAGAGCCAGAAGCAGGTGAAGAAGCTCATCGCGGGACCAGGTGTGTACATCTGCGACGAGTGCATCGATCTCTGCAACGAGATCATCGAGGAGGAGCTCGCCGAGTCCTCCGAGTCGGGTTGGGACGAACTCCCCAAGCCCCGTGAGATCTCCGAGTTCCTCGAGGGCTACGTCGTCGGTCAGGAGGCGGCGAAGAAGGCGCTCTCGGTCGCCGTCTACAACCACTACAAGCGCGTGCAGGCCGGAGAGAACGGCGGCCCGCAGGGCAAGGACGACGGCATCGAACTCGCCAAGTCCAACATCCTGCTCCTCGGCCCCACGGGCTCCGGCAAGACCCTCCTCGCGCAGACGCTCGCGCGGATGCTCAACGTCCCGTTCGCCATCGCCGACGCGACCGCCCTCACCGAGGCCGGATACGTCGGCGAGGACGTCGAGAACATCCTGCTCAAGCTGATCCAGGCCGCCGACTACGACGTCAAGAAGGCGGAGACGGGGATCATCTACATCGACGAGATCGACAAGGTCGCGCGGAAGAGCGAGAACCCGTCGATCACGCGTGACGTCTCGGGCGAGGGCGTCCAGCAGGCCCTGCTGAAGATCCTGGAGGGGACCACCGCGTCGGTGCCGCCCCAGGGCGGGCGGAAGCACCCGCACCAGGAGTTCATCCAGATCGACACCACCAACGTCCTGTTCATCGTGGGCGGGGCGTTCGCCGGTCTGGAGAAGATCATCGAGTCGCGCGCGGGTGCGAAGGGCATCGGCTTCGGTGCCGACATCCGCTCCAAGCGCGAGCTCCAGGACACCAACCAGTTCGAGGAGGTCATGCCGGAGGACCTGGTGAAGTTCGGCATGATCCCGGAGTTCATCGGCCGCCTCCCGGTCCTCACCAGTGTCCACAACCTCGACCGCGAGGCGCTCCTCCAGATCCTTCTGGAGCCGCGGAACGCGCTCGTCAAGCAGTACCAGCGCCTCTTCGAACTCGACGGCGTGGAGCTGGACTTCGACAGGCCCGCGCTGGAGGCCATCGCCGACCAGGCGATCCTCCGCGGCACCGGCGCCCGCGGCCTGCGGGCGATCCTGGAGGAGGTCCTCCAGTCGGTGATGTACGAGGTCCCCTCGCGCAAGGACGTCGAGCGCGTGGTGATCACCGAGGAGGTCGTCCACTCCAACGTCAACCCGACGCTCGTCCCCAGGGCGCGCGGCGGCGAGCAGCAGCGGCACGAGAAGAGCGCCTGAACGGCGCCGAGTGCGGCCCGCGAGGCCCGGTCCCGGTGTTGCGGGGCCGGGCCTTCGTCGTCCCCGACGTGGCAGGCGATGGGAGTACGGCACGCGGGTGCCCCGAAAACCCTGCTGCGACGGCTGACGGCAGGTTGCAGCCGGGCGCGGCCAAGTCCCGCTCAACGGAGGCGAAGGCGGCCCTCGTCAGTCGGTCCGCGCCGTCCACACGAGGGTGCTGCCGCCGCCCTCCGGCCGTCCCAACTCCAGGGAGCCGCCCAGCTTTCGGGCACGAGCCGCCAGGTTCTCCAGTCCGCTGCGCCGGCCGTCCTCCGGTATCCCCACGCCGTCGTCGGTGACCGTGAGCACCACGCGGCCGGCGGCTGCCTGCAGGGTCACCTCCACCCGGTCCGCCTCCGCGTGGCGTGCCGCGTTGCTCAACGCCTCGCCGAGCGCGGCGAGTACGTGCTGTGCCACGTCGGCCGGCACGTCGGTGTCGAGGAGGCCCTCCATGCTGAGCCGCGGCGGGAAGCCGAGCACGGCGGCGCTCTCCTCGACGGCGCGGACCACACGCGAGCGCAGTCCAGGGCCCGCCTCCTGCTCGGCGGCGCGGAGCCCGAAGATCGTGGAGCGAATGATCTTGATGGTCTCGTCGAGGTCGCCGACGGCCCGCAGGACGCGTTCGGCGGCTGCGGGCTCCTCGATCGTGCGCGAGGCGCCCTGGAGGGTCATGCCCGTGGCGAAGAGGCGCTGGATCGCGAGGTCGTGGAGGTCCCGTGCGATCCGGTCGCGGTCCTCCAGGAGCGCCAACTGCTCGGCGTCCCTGCGGCGTTCGGCGAGTTCCAGGGCGAGTGCCGCCTGCCCGGCGAAGCCGCCGAGCGGGCTCGTCTCCTCCCGTGTGAGCGCGGGCGCCCCCGAGCGGCGGGCGAGGAGCAGCACGCCCTTGACCGACGCGGGCGTCTCGCCCGACTCGATGCCGAGCGGTACGGCGACGGCAGGCCCGAACCCCTCGGCGGCGTACGGGGGCTCGTCACGCGCGAGGTCGACACAGGTCGCAGGCTCGCCCGTGCGGTAGGCGTGACCGGGGAGCGTCCCGTCGAGCGGGACGGTGCTGCCGTGCCGCTCGTCGGCGCCCGCGCCCGTGGCGAGTTCGACGACGAGCTCCTCGCGCTCCGGTACCCGGACGGAGACGTCGGCGAGGTCGGCACCGAGGATCTCCCGCGCCCGGTCCGCGATGAGTTCGAGGACGTGGGCACGGGTGCTGCCGGAGAGCAGGCTGCGGGTGATCTCGGCGCCCGCCTGCGTCCACCGCTGCTGGCGCTGTGACGCCTCGTAGAGGCGGGCGTTGTCGACGGCGACACCGGCGGCGACGGAGAGCGTCGTGAGGACCGCCTCGTCGTCCTCGTCGAAGTCGGCGCCGCCCTTCTTGTCGGTGAGGTAGAGGTTGCCGAAGACCTCGTCGCGCACCCTGATCGGGACGCCGAGGAAGGTGTGCATCGGCGGGTGGTTGGGCGGGAAGCCGTAGCTCGACGGGTGGTCGCCCAGCTCGGTGAGGCGCAACGGCTCGGGGTGGCGGATGAGTTCGCCGAGGATGCCGTGGCCCTCCGGGGGGTGGCCGATCCGCGCCGTCTGCTCGTCGTCGAGGCCGATGGTGAGGAACTGGGAGAGCCGCTCGCCGTCCGGGCCTATCACGCCGAGGGCCGCGTACCGCGCGTCGACGAGGTGCGCGGCGGCCTCGGTGATCTCGCGCAGCACCTGCGCGAGATCGAGTTGGCGGCCGACGCTCAGTACCGCATCCAGCAGGCTGTGCACCCGGTCGCGGGTGCCCCGCGCCGAGTCGATGCGCGTCTGGAGTTCGTCGAGGAGCTGGTCCATGCGCAGTTGCCGCAGGTGCGGCATCTGCAAGCGCGGCTCCTCCCCGCCGACCGTCGTCACCCGCTTCCTCCTCCGTCTGCCGGGTGCTGCACCGGGCTCCGAGAGACACCGGCAGTTCACCGTAGCGGGCGCACCGACGGCGGTGCGGAAGGGGCCCCGGCGGGGAGGCCGCGGGGTCAGCCGGCGGGGCGCCGTCCGGCGACCGCCGAGCCGACGTCGGCGCGTACGGCCTCGGCAGCCTTCCGGTCGGCGGCGTCGAGGGTGGTGAGGGCGGCGGGGAAGAGGCCGTCCTGCTCCTTGAGGACGTGCTCGCGGAGCAGCGCGAGCGCGGCGAGCAGGCGGCGGGGCCAACTCGGATCGGTGGGTGTGCCGTTGCGAGCCTCGTCGAGCACGGCGTCGATCCGCCGGTGCTCGTCGACGAGCCCGTCGACGTGCTCGGGGAATTCGGCGTGCAGCGCGGGGCACGCGGGGAACGCGGAGACGCGAAGAAGAGGCCGCGCTCCTCGACCGTGGTGTGCGGGCCGAGGACGGCGGCGATGCGCCGTGCCGCGGCGGCCATCCCGGCCGTGGTGTCGGCGCGCAGGGCTGCGCGGACCTCGCCGGTGAGGTTCACGAGGCCCTCGTGTTCGCGGGAGAGCTCGTCGATCACGGCGATCTCCTGGCAGCCGCAGTACTCGCACACGGGATGCACCTCTCCGGGTCTCCGGTCAGGCGGCGGCGCGGCGTACCCGCGTCGCCGTGAAGGCGAGGGCCGTCGCGGCGACGACGGCGAGGAGGGCGAGGCCGGCCCCGTAGGAGCCGAACGCGTCGTAGCAGGCGCCCATCACCAGCGGCGGCGCGAAGCCGCCGAGCCCGCCGGCGGCACCCACGACGCCCGTCACCGAGCCGACGGAGGCCGCCGGTGCCAGCCGTGCGACGAGCGCGAACGTCGCCCCGCTGCCGGCGCCGAGAGCGACCCCGAGCAGCAGGCACGCGAGGGTGCCGAGCGGGGCGAGCGGCGGCGTCGTCGCCTGCACCGCGGCGCCTGCGACGGCGACGAGCAGCGCCGCGTCGAGCACCCGCACGGGACCGTAGCGGTCGGAGAGCCAGCCGCCGACCGGGCGCAGTGCCACGGCGAGCAGCACGAAGCCGGCCATCCGCGCGGCGGCGTCGGCCTCGTCGAGCCCGTACGCGGTGCGCAGGTAGGTGGGAAGGTAGACGGAGAGGGCGACGTAGCCGCCGAAGGTGACGGCGTAGAGCGCGGAGGCCTGCCAGGTGACGGCGAGGCGCACCGTGGCCGCGAGGCGCGCCGTGAACGGTTCGGCGGGCGCGCGCCGCGTCGGCGACTCGCGCAGCAGCAGCCAGGAGGCGACGGCGTAGCAGGCGAGGACGCCCGCGGTGAGCAGGAAAGGCGCCGACGTACCGAACGCGTCGGCGAGTTGGACGGTGGTGAGCGCGCTGAGCGCCGTGCCGCCCATGCCGGCGCCGAAGACGCCGAGCGCGAAACCGCGCCGCTCGGGCGGGAACCACGCGTTGACCAACGGCACCCCGACGGCGAAGGCAGTACCGGCGATGCCGAGGAACACCCCGCCGACGAGCAGCGCCCCCAGCGAGCGGTGCCCGAAAGCCCCGAGAAAGAGCAGCGGCAGCAGGCTCGCGGCGGAGACGAGCGGGAAGATCGCCCGCCCGCCGTACCGGTCGGTGAGCGCGCCGACGGGGATGCGCCCGAGCGAGCCGACGATCACGGGGACGGCGACGAGGAGCGACTGCTGGAAGGAGCTGAGCCCCAACTCGTCGGCGTACTGCGGCGCCAGGGGGCTGAGCAGGGCCCAGGCCCAGAAGTTCAGCGCGAAGCCGAGCGTGGCGAGGGCGAGCATCCACCCGGGGCGCGCTCCGGCAGGGAAGCGCGCGGGCGGGTAGGAACGCGCCGTCGCGGCGCGGGTGTCGGCGGGTTCCTCATCCGGTCGGGTCACCATGCGGACTCCGTCCCTTCCGTGTGCGTCGGCCGAAGGCCACCGCGGTGGCCCTCGCTCCTCACCCTGCGGTGCTGTGGCCTGCGCGGACTGCGGTCCTGGGGCCCGCGGAAGGCGTCCGAAGGTCACGGAGGCGCGGCGTGGGCCGTGGCCGGGATTCCGGCCGGGGCGGGACGTACGGCCCACGGCCTGCGCCCGTCGCGTTGCCTAGCGTCGCCGGTATGAGCGACGACTTCGCGGGCACCGCGCACGACTGGCCGCTGCCCGCCCGGCGGTTGCTGACCCGACGTGAGGTGTCGGCCGACGGCAGGGCGGTGTTCGGGACAGGGGACCCGAGATGGGAGAGGTTCTACCGGGAGCGCTGGGCGCACGACCGGGTGGTGCGCTCGACGCACGGCGTCAACTGCACCGGCTCGTGCTCCTGGCTGGTGTACGTCAAGGACGGCCTCATCACCTGGGAGCACCAGGCGACCGACTATCCCTCGACGCCGCCGGGCTGCCCCGAGTACGAGCCGCGCGGATGCCCGCGTGGGGCGTCGTTCTCCTGGTACACGTACTCGCCGAGCCGCGTGCGGTACCCGTACGTGCGGGGCGAGTTGCTCACCCGCTGGCGGGCCGCGCGCAGGCGCCACGAGGACCCCGTCGCGGCGTGGCGGGAGATCCAGCAGGACGCCGAGACCGTGCGCTCCTACCGCGCAGCGCGCGGCAAGGGCGGCCTGATGCGGGCGAGTTGGGAGGAGGCGACGGAGCTCGTCGCCGCTGCCCAGGTGCACACGGTCGACCGGTGGGGCCCGGACCGCGTCGTGGGCTTCTCCCCGATCCCCGCGATGTCGATGGCCTCCTACACGGCGGGCGCCCGCTACCACTCGCTCCTCGGCGGGACGCTGCTCTCCTTCTACGACTGGTACGCCGACCTGCCCGTCGCCTCGCCGCAGGTCTTCGGCGACCAGACCGACGTCCCCGAGTCCGCCGACTGGTGGTCGGCCGGGTACCTCGTGATGTGGGGCGCCAACATCCCGGTCACCCGCACCCCCGACGCGCACTTCCTCACCGAGGTCCGCTACAACGGCACCAAGGTCGTCGCCGTCAGCCCGGACTTCGCGGACAACGTCAAGCTCTCCGACGAGTGGCTCGCACCGCATCCGGGGACCGACGGGGCGCTGGCGATGGCGATGGGCCATGTCGTGCTCCGGGAGTTCCTCGTCGACCGCGAAGTTTCGTACTTCGCCGACTACCTGCGCAAGTACACCGATGCGCCGTTCCTCGTCACGCTCGGCGAGCGGGCCGACGGCACGTACGCGCCCGAGCACTTCCTCACCGCGGCCGACCTCGGCGGGACGGCGGCGGAAGAGGAGCACGCCGAGTCGAAGACGGTGCTGCTCGACTCCCGGACCGGCGAGGCCGTCGTCCCGGACGGCTCGCTCGGGTTCCGCTGGGGGGCCGAGGAGGGACGGTGGAACCTGCGGCTCGGCGACACCGTGCCCGAACTCACCCTGGTGCAGCGGGCGGAGGAGCACGCCGAGGTCTCGCTGCCCTGCTTCGACAGCCCCGACGGCGCCGGCAGGGTCCTGCGGCGCGGCGTACCGGCGCTCCGGGTCGGCGGGCGGTTGGTGACGACCGTCTTCGACCTGCTGCTCGCGCAGTACGGCGTGGCACGCGCGGGCCTGCCGGGCGAATGGCCGTCCGGCTACGACGACGCCACGCAGCCGTACACGCCGGCCTGGCAGGAGCACCGCACCTCGGTCCCCGCCGGTCAGGCGGCGCGCATAGCAAGGGAGTTCGCGCGGAACGCGGAGCGCACCCGCGGGCGGTCGATGATCCTGCTCGGCGCAGGCACCAACCACTGGTTCCACTCGGACACCGTCTACCGCGCCTTCCTCGCGCTGGTGACGATGACCGGCTGCCAGGGCGTCAACGGCGGCGGCTGGGCGCACTACGTCGGGCAGGAGAAAGTGCGGCCGCTCACCGGTTTCCAGCACCTCGCTTTCGGCCTCGACTGGGCGAGGCCACCGCGGCACATGGCCGGCACCTCGTACTGGTACCTCCACACCGACCAGTGGCGGTACGAGAGCCGCAGCCCGCAGGAGCTGGCCTCGCCGCTGGGCGACGGGCGGTTCGCCGGGCGCACCGTCGCCGACTGCCTGGCGCAGGCGGTCCGGCTCGGCTGGACGCCCGGGCACCCGGGCTTCGACCGCAACCCGCTCGACCTCGCGGACGAGGCGGCAGCCGCCGGACGCCCGGTCGCCGACCACGTCGTCGACGAACTGGCCGCCGGCAGGCTGCGGTTCGCCGCGGAGGACCCGGACGCGCCGGCGAACTATCCCCGGGTCCTCACCGTCTGGCGGGCGAACCTGCTCGGGTCCTCCGCGAAGGGGAACGAGTACTTCCTCCGCCATCTGCTCGGCACCGACGCACAGGTGCGCTCCGCTGAGGCCGCCCCCGAGGAACGTCCGCGCGAGGTCGTCTGGCACGAGCAGGCCCCCGAGGGGAAGTTGGACCTCCTCGTCACGCTCGATTTCCGGATGACCTCCACCGGGCTCTACTCCGACGTCGTCCTCCCCGCGGCCACCTGGTACGAGAAGGACGACCTCTCCAGCACCGACATGCACCCCTTCGTGCACGCCTTCGCGCCGGCGATCCCGCCGCCGTGGCAGGCGCGCACCGACCACGACGCGTTCCAGGCTCTCGCCGACCGGTTCTCGGCGCTCGCCCGCGATCGGCTCGGCACCCGGACCGACGTCGTACCGGTGCCGCTCCAGCACGACACCCCGGACGAACTCGCCCAGCCCGGCGGCCGGGTGGACGACTGGAAGACCGCCGGCCGCCGGCCCGTGCCGGGGCGCACGATGCCGCGGCTCGTCGCCGTCGAGCGCGATTACGCCGCCGTCGGCGCGCGGATGCGTGCCGTCGGGCCGCTCCTGGAGCGCCTCGGTACCACCACGAAGGGCGTCACCGTCCACCCGGAGCGCGCGCTCGCCGAACTCGCCGAGCGCAGCGGCAGGATCGCCGACGGGCCCGCGGCGGGCGCCGTCTCGCTCGACCGCGCCGACCAGGTCTGCGATGCGATCCTCGCGCTCTCCGGCGCGACCAACGGCCGGCTCGCCACTGAGGGGCTGCGGGCGCTGGAGCGGCGAACCGGAACGCCCCTCGCCGACCTCGCCTCCGACCGCACGGGGGAGCGCGTCACCTTCGAGGACACCCGCCGCGGGCCGAAGTCGGTGCTCACCTCCTACGAGTGGTCGGGGAGCGAGACGGAAGGGCGCCGCTACTCGCCGTTCGTCGTCAACGTCGAGCGGGAGAAGCCCTGGCACACGCTCACCGGGCGGCAGCACTTCTTCGTCGACCACGAGTGGCTCACCGAGTTCGGCGAGCAACTGCCCGTCTTCCGCCCGCCGCTCGACCCACCGGGACGGGAAGAGCCGGGGCCCTCGGACCGTCCCGAGGTCCGGGTGCGCTACCTCACGCCGCACTCGAAGTGGTCGATCCACTCGGAGTACGCGGACAACGCGTTCATGCTGGCGCTCTCGCGCGGCGGCCCCGTGCTGTGGATGTCGACGGCCGACGCTGAGCGCATCGGCGCCCGGGACAACGACTGGGTGGAGACGTACAACCGGAACGGAGTCGTCGTCGCCCGCGCCGTCGTCACCCACCGCATGCCGGAGGGGACGGTGTACATGTACCACGCCAAGGACCGCACGGTGAACGTCCCCAAGACCGAACTCACCGGCGCACGCGGCGGTTCGCACAACTCCGTCACCCGCATCCAGCTCAAGCCGACCCATCTCGCGGGCGGCCACGCGCAGTTCACCTACGCGTTCAACTACCTCGGTCCGACGGGCAACCAGCGCGACGAGACCACGATCGTCAGGCGGCGCAGCCAGGAGGTGACGTACTGATGCGAGTCCTCGCACAGATCGCCATGGTGATGAACCTCGACAAGTGCATCGGCTGCCACACCTGCTCGGTCACCTGCAAGCAGACGTGGACCAACAGGGCCGGAGTCGAGTACGCCTGGTTCAACAACGTCGAGAGCCGCCCCGGGTTGGGTTTCCCGCGCCGCTGGGAGGACCAGGACAGGCACCGCGGAGGGTGGGCGCTCGACCGGCGCGGCCGCCTCGTGCTGCGCGGCGGCGGCCGGCTCCGCCGGCTCCTCGGCCTCTTCGCCAACCCCGACCTGCCCGCGCTCGACGACTACTACGAGCCCCTCACCTACGACTACGACACCCTCGTCACGGCCCCGGCGGGCACCGACACCCCGGTCGCCCGGCCGCGCTCCCAGCTCACCGGCGAGCCCACGTCGGTACGTTGGGGCGCCAACTGGGAGGACGGCCTCGGCGGCGCACCCGAGCACGCCGCCGCCGACCCCAACCTGCAAGGCGGGCTGGGAGAGCAGGTGCGGTTCGAGTTCGAGGAGGCGTTCCTCCTCCACCTCCCGCGCATCTGCGAGCACTGCCTCAACCCCGCCTGCGTCGCCGCCTGCCCGTCGGGCGCGCTCTACAAGCGGGTGGAGGACGGCGTCGTCCTCGTCGACCAGGACCGGTGCAGGGGCTGGCGGATGTGCGTCTCCGCGTGTCCGTACAAGAAGGTCTACGTCAACCACCGCACCGGCAAGGCCGAGAAGTGCACGTTCTGCTTCCCGCGGCTGGAGGCCGGGCAGCCGACGGTCTGCGCGGAGACCTGCGTGGGACGGCTGCGCTACCTCGGCGTCGTCCTCTACGACGCCGACCGCGTCGGCGAGGCCGCGGCGGTCCCCGAACCGGAGCTGCTCGACGCGCAGCGGGACCTCCTGCTCGACCCCGAGGACCCCGAAGTGCGCGCGGCGGCAAGGGAGTCGGGCATCCCCGAGGACTGGCTCGACGCCGCGCGCCGCTCGCCCGTCCACGCCCTCATCTCCCGGCACCGCGTCGCGCTGCCGCTGCACCCGGAGTACCGGACGCTGCCCATGGTCTGGTACGTCCCGCCGCTCTCGCCCGTGCTCGACGCCACGGCCGCCGCCGGCGGCGACCCCGGCGACCCCGACCACGTCTTCGCCGCCGTCACCCAGCTCCGTACCCCGCTGGAGTACCTCGCGCAGCTCTTCACCGCGGGCGACACGGACGTCGTCGCCGGAACCCTGATGAAGCTCACCGCGCTCCGCAGCTACATGCGCCAACGCAGCCTGAACACCCCCGAATCGGCGGACCCGGAGGAGGACGAGGGCCTCGCCGCGGTCGGGCTCTCGCCCGTGCAGGCGCGCGAGCTGCACCGGTTGCTGGCGCTCGCCGAGTACCGGGACCGCTTCGTCGTCCCTGCCGCCCATCAGGAGGACGCGGCCGTCCTCGCGGAGACGGGCTGCCCCGTCGCCGAGGAGGAACAGCCGCAGCACGGAGGGGGACGGGTGCACCTGGGGATGCCCCGGGTGCGGTGCCGCGACGACGCCGGCGGGCGGCGATGACCGCCCGCCCCACCGTCCCCGCCCGTGCCACCGCGGACGCCGCTTCGGTGCGTCCGCGCCGTGGGGGCAACCCCCGTACCGCTGGAGGTCGTTGATGTCACCGCTGCCCGTCCGTGTACGCCGGGCCGCCGGCCGGGTCCCGCAGCTCAGTCCCGTGCAGGCGGCCGAGCGGTCGCTGCAACTGCGGCTGCTCTCCCTGCTGCTGGGCTACCCGGACACGGAACTCGTCGGCGCACGCGCGGAGTTGACCGAGGTCGTACGGGGGTTGCGCGCCGGTGCGGTGCGCGGTGCACTCCAGGAGTTCGTCGAGTGGTTCGCCGACCGCCCGCCCGAGGAGCTGGAGCGGCACTACGTCGACCTCTTCGACCTGCGCCGCAAGAGCAGCCTCCACCTCACCTACTACCTGCACGGCGACACCCGCCGCCGGGGCGCGGCGCTGCTCGCCGTCGCCCAGCGGTACCGCGCGCACGGCTGGGAGCCGCCCGCCGACGAACTCCCCGATCACCTGCCCGTCGCGTTGGAGTTCGCCGCGCTCGCCGGGCCGCGGGCGGGGGAGGCCCCGCTGCGTGCGCACCGCCGCGGGATCGACCTGATCCACCAGGCCCTCGACGACGCGGACTCGCCCTACCGGCACGTCCTCGCCGCCCTCCGCACGCTGCTGCCCCCGCAGAGCGAGGCCGACCGCCGCGCCGTCGCGGCCCTCGTCGCCGAGGGGCCGCCCGTCGAGGAGGTCGGATACGCGCCGGACGCCGAGGACGAGGCGCCCGACGCCGCCCGACTCGCCGCCGCGGCAGCCGGGTTCGACCCCGAGGTGCCGGCCGCGTTCGGGGGGCCGACATGGCGCTGAGCCGGACCCTCGACCTCGCCGCCGCGCACGGAGCGCCGGACCTGCTGCTGTGGGTCGTCGTGCCCTACCTGTGCCTCGCCGTCTGCCTCGGCGGGCACCTCTGGCGGTACCGCCACGACCAGTTCGGGTGGACCTCGCGCACCAGCCAGCTCCTCGAACACCGATGGCTGAGGTGGGCGGGTCCGCTCTTCCACCTCGGCGCCTTCGCGGTGATCGGCGGGCACGTCGTCGGACTGCTCGTACCCGCCGCCTGGACGGCGGCGGCCGGCATCGACGAGGAGACGTACCACCTGCTCTCCGTCGGACTCGGCGCGCTCGCCGGCGGGGCGATGGTGCTGGGCCTCGGCATGCTCTGCGCCAGGCGGCTGCTGACGCCGCGGGTGCGGCGCACCACCGACACCTCCGACCGTGTCCTCTTCCCGCTGCTCTCCCTCGTGGTCGTCCTCGGCCTCACCGCCACCGCCGCGCACAACGTGGCGGGCGGCGGGTACGACTACCGCTCCACCGTCTCCGTCTGGTTCCGTGGCCTCTTCGGGCTCCAGCCGCACCCCGAGGCGATGGCCGGCGCCCCGCTCCTCTTCCAACTCCACGCCCTCACCGCCGTGCTGCTCTTCGCGGCCTGGCCGTTCACCCGGCTCGTCCACGTGTGGAGCGTCCCGCTCGGCTACCTGACGCGTCCCTACCTCGTCTACCGGCGCCGTGCACCGCGCCGAGAGGCCCGCCGATCGACGTCCGTCTGAAGGACGTTGGGCCCAAGCCGCACCCGCCGCGCACGGCGTTTGCTGCCGGGCACCCATCAACGGCTGCGGCGACCGTCGTCCCTGCACCTGGCCGCGTGACACTGGGAGCGTGCGTCGGATGGGGGCGGGAAGGCTCGGCCCTGCGGTGCCACGCCTGTGGCCGGGCCGACTCGCTGGAAGGGGGGCACACCAGTCACCGGAACGGGCCGGGAGGCCCAACGCCCGGCCTGCCCAAGCGGGTTACCGTCGTGCGCGTCGAGGCGGGGGCGGGAGGTACGGACGCCGCCCGGGAGTGAGAAAGCGGAGGGAGACCGATGAGTGCTAGTGAGGTCCTGGTGCGGCCGTATCTGGTCTCGCGCAGGTGCGCGGCCCGCGCGGTCGCCCGGATCGCCCGTGCCGAACGGCCCGGCACGCCGCCTCCCGTCTCCGCCGAGGCCGGCGCACCGGCGTCGGGCAGGCGTCCGCGAGGCCGCTGAACTCCGTCGGCCGATGCCCGTGGAGCGGCAATGCGGCCCCGGTTGGGTACCGTCGCCCCCGGGTCCAACGGCCCTTTTTGCACGGCGTTCCGCGGCCCGCACTGGACACGGTCCGGGACGGAGGCGCCCGCGTGGCGCTACTAGGAGGCGCAGGGTGATCGGTGTCGTCGGGCACACGGACCTCACCGCGCGGACGCTGCGGCGGCTCGCGCGGGAGCTGCCGGTGCTGCTCAGGGAATCGGCGGGGGAGTGCGCGGGGGCCGTCGTACGGGCGGGTGCCGGGCTGCCGCTGCTCGCGGCGCGGGCGGCGCGGCGGGTGGGGCTGCCCGTCGTCGTGGCGCTTCCGTGGCTCGGCGGCCGTCCGGCGGGGCTCGCCGGCCAGGACGCCGTCGCCGCCGGCGAGTTGCTGATGCTCGCGGCCTTCGCCCGTCCCCTCTCCTACGACCCGCACGACCGTGCCGCGTGCATCGCGGCCGACGAGGGCCTCGTCCGCAACTGCGCCCGGCTGGTGGCCGTCTGGGACGGCTCCCACAGCGACGGGCAGGACGCCACGGCCCACCTCGTCGCCTACGCACGAGCGCACAGGGTGCGTGTCGATGTCCACTGGCCGCGGTACGCACGCCGCGCGGTTTCGCTTCCCGGGGTAGGGGACTGAGACGGTTGTCCTGGTCCGTGACCGAGGCGACTGCCCCGCGTCTGTGACCGAGGCGACTGCCCCGCGTCTGTGACTGAGACGGCTCTCCGGAGTCCATGGCTGCGACGGCTTCCCCGAATCCGGACCGGGTCTCCCCTCTCCCGAGCCTGCGACCGAGCCGGCCCACTCCACGCACTCCCACGCCCCGTCCGTCCCCCGGACCACGGCCGGACGGCCCGGCGACACGTCCCGAAGCTCGTGGCGTCGGCGGGACGTCGGCTCGGGACCTTGGGCCCTGGCCGCACCACGGTGCCAGGCATTGACTGGAGGGAGGACGACCGCCGGGCCGGCCTCGTGGCGCAGCCACCGCCTCGCACGGCGCCCGGGCCAGCCGTACCGAAGGTCCGCGTCCGGCGCACCTGCCACACGAGCGGCCGCACGCAGCGGCGTTGATGGGGAGTGAGACCGATGACCGAGACCACCGGCCGGCGGACAGCCCCGCAGTCCGGCCTCGTACGGAAGCCGTCCCCCAGCGAGCTGCCGCGGCCCGAGGCGCTCGCGCTCCTGGACAGCGTGCCGATCGGGCGCGTCCTCTTCAGTCACCAGGCCCTGCCCGCCGTCCGGTTGGTGAACCACGTCGTCGTCGACGAGGACGTGGTGATCCGCACCCACGCCGGCGCCGCGCTTCTCGGCTCGGCACAGGACGGCGCGGTCGTCGCCTACCAAGCCGACGAGGTCGACCTGGTGCGCCGCTGCGGCTGGAGCGTGACGGTCACGGGCGTCGCGACACTCGTGCGGGACGCCGAGGCACAGCGGCGCTACGGCGAGATGCTGCACCCGTGGGTGGGCGGCCGGATGGACCAGGTCGTCCGCATCAGCATCGACTACCTCACCGGGCTCCGCTTCGGCTGACGTGCCACCCGGCCTCCTCGACCCGGGCCGAACGGCCCTGTCGACCCCGGGGACGCGCGAGGAGAATGATGGTACGCACTCGACGTACCAGGCAGGAGGGCAGCGATGTCGGCCCAGCAGGAGCAGCCCCGGCAGCGGCCGGACAGGGAAGGGCCCGTCGGCGTCTTCCTCCTCGACGACCACGAGGTGGTGCGCCGGGGCGTCCGCGACCTGCTGGAGGCCGAGGACGGACTCACCGTCGTCGGCGAGGCGGCCACCGCGGACGAGGCCCTCGTCCGCGTGCCCGCGCTCCGCCCCGACGTCGCCGTCCTCGACGTGCGGCTCCCCGACGGCGACGGCGTCCAGGTCTGCCGCCAACTCCGCTCCCGCTGCCCCGAGTTGGCCTGCCTGATGCTCACCTCGTTCGACGAGGAGGAGGCGCTCCTCGACGCCATCATGGCCGGCGCCTCCGGCTACGTACTCAAGCAGATCAGCGGCACCGACCTCGTCACCGCCGTCCACACGCTCGCCTCGGGCCAGTCGATGCTCGACCCGGGGGCGACGACGCGGCTGATGGAGCGGCTCAGGGGCGGCGGGGCCGCCGAGGAGGAGACGCTGCCCGGACTCACCGAGCGCGAACGGGAGATCCTCCAGCTCATCGGCGACGGCCTCACCAACCGGGAGATCGGCGCCCGCCTCTACCTGGCGGAGAAGACGGTCAAGAACCACATCTCGCGGCTCCTCGCCAAGCTCGGCGTGGAGCGCCGGGTGCAGGCGGCGGTGATCGCCACGCAGGCCCTCTCGGCCAAGGACACCCCGCGGACCGAGCGCCGCCCGGGCGCCCGGCTCGGCGGCTGACGGCGCCCGCGCCCTCGCAGCGGAGCGGTCCGCCGCAACCTCCCCGCCCGTAAGGCGGTTCGGTCGCGGCGGACCGCTCCCTGTCGCGCGTCACTTTTCGACGCGCGACTCCTTCCACGCCTTGGCGGCGAGGTCGGCCATCTCGTCCTCGGAGAGCGCGTCGGCGGACATGCCCTTCTGCTCCGTGTACAAGACCGTTCCGATGGTGCTGGAGTCGGCCCAGGCGCACACGGACATCTGCATCCTCCCGCTCGCACCGGTGAACTTGGTGCACTTGAGGAGGTCCCCGTCGAAACCGGAGGGGCTCATCTCCTTCCACTCCGAGTCCTCGGGCTTGACGCCGAGCTTGGAGACGGACTGCGTCTGCTCCTCGATGAGGAAGTCGAGGGACGCCTCCGGGTCGGAGAGCGCGCCGAACGCGCCGGCGAGCTGCACCTTCTTCTGCCCCGAGGAGTACTGCGCCGAGACGTCGCCGTCCGCGTCGAGGTCGGGGATCTTCTTCGTCTTGCCGCCGCTGCTCTTCAACTCGCCCGTCTCGCCGCGCTTCACGTCGCCCTGGCGGTCGTACTCGCCGGCGAGCTTCTGCGGCGGCTCCAGCTTGTACGAGGCGCCGTCGCCGCCGACGACACCGGCGGCGAAGAGCCCGCCCACGATCGCGGCGACGACGACCACGGCGCCGACGACGATGCCGACCGTCTTCCCCTTGCCGCCCCCGCCCTGCGGCGGTACAGGCATCCCCGGCTGCTGCGGCGGGCCGTACGGCGGCTGCCCGGGCGGCTGTTGCCCATAGGGGCCGGGCTGCCCGGGCTGCCCGTAGGGACCCGGCTGTCCAGGCTGCCCCTGCTCCCCGTAAGGCCCCGGCTGTCCCGGCTGGCCGGGCTGCCCCGGCTGCTGCGGGTATCCGTACCCCTGCTGGGGCGGCACTCCGCCCGGTTGCCCCGGCTGCTGCGGGTATCCGTATCCGGGCTGCTGCGGCTGGCCGCCGTACGGGCCGGGCTGGTTGGTGCTCATGATCGGGTGCTCCCCCTTGCAGGCGTGTACATGAACAGGCGGGGCCATCCTGGCGGACCGGCTCCCGACCGCACCCCCGAGCACCGACTCCGTTCCCAAACGGAGACGCTCCGCTGACAAAGCTGCTGCCTGCGGTCCGAGCCGCCCTCTCGCTCGAAAGCCGAGATCCCCCGGGGGCGTTCGGGCAGTACACCCGAAGTGAGCCGCATACCGCAACACTTGGCGGGATCGCCGGCACCTGCGCGTACGCCGTCCCGCGGGGCGGCGGCCCGCCCCGCGGAACGCCGCCCTTGTCCAGGTCGTCCAACTCGCGCCGCCTGCCCGCGCGTTGGCCCGTCAGCTCACCTCTACGCGGGTGTCCTTGCGCACCTTCGCAGCCGTCTCCGCCGCCTCGTCGAGCGGTGTCGACCGGCCGGTGAGCGCGGCAGCCGGATCGATGGTGGTGACGAGCGCGACGGTGCTGTGGTCGGCCCACATGCAGAGCGGGACACGTACGCTGTCCACCTTGGCGCCGGCGCCCTCGGGCGCGGTGACCTTGATGCTCTGGCACTTCATCACCGCGTCGTCGCCGAGGCTTTCGGGCTGCTGCTCCTCCGGCTCGCCCTCCAGGTCGACCTTGGCGTCGCCCCCCGCACGGCCGGCCTGCTTCGCCGACTCCTGCGCCATCAGCCCGAAGGCGAGGTCGAGCACCCGCTGCGGGTCTTCGATCTCGCCCCAGACGCCGCCGAACTGGAGCTGCGTCGCGGTCTGTTCCGTGCCGGTCGCGTACTCGGCGCCGACCGACTCCGGGTCCTTGACGCCGAACTCCTCGAACTTGTCGGCGTCCTTCGGCTTCACGCCGCCGTCGCCCGAGGAGGTGGGGCTCCGCTGGTACTCGTCCGCGACGGTCTGCGGCGCCGTGAGCTTGTACTGCTTGCCGTCGTCCGCGATGTCGTCCCCGTCGCCTGCGCCCCCGTTGACGACGAGGAACCCGGCGACCACCGCGCCGACGACGGCGAGCGCGCCGACGACGATCGCGATCATCTTCCCCTTGTTCTTCCCGCCCTGCGGCGGGACGGGCATCCCCGGCTGCTGCGGGGGGCCGTACGGCGGCTGGCCGGGAGGCTGCTGCCCGTAGGGGCCCGGCTGCCCCGGATACCCGTACCCCTGCTGGGGCGGCACACCTGGCTGGCCCGGTGCCTGCGGAGGCTGCTGGCCGTAACCGGGCTGGGACGAACCGTCGCCCTGCGCATAGGGGTTGGGCCCCGGCTGCGGCTGGCCGTACGGCCCCGGCTGGTAAGGCCCCTGGCCGCCGGGCTGTCCCGGCTGCTGCCCGTAGGGACCGGGCTGGTTGCTGCTCATACGGCGCTTCCCCTCCGCTTTGCTCGCCTCGAACGCGCTGGAGAACATCCTCTACGACGGCACCGACAAGCGCTTCCCCGGTGGGGAAACCGATTCGAGACTGCGACATCCCCGCCCGTACACTGGCGCCCGTGACCGAGAACACCCAGCAGGCCCCGGAGCACCGCGGCCCCCACTCAGCAGCCCCTGCAGACCTGCCGACGCAGTACGCGCCGGCCGAGGTAGAGGAGGAGCTGTACGAGCGCTGGGTAGAGCGGGGCTATTTCGAGGCCCACGCCAAGAGCGAGAAGCCTCCCTACACGATCGTCATCCCCCCGCCGAACGTCACGGGCTCCCTCCACCTGGGCCACGCCTTCCAGCACACGCTCATGGACGCCCTCACCCGCCGCAAGCGCATGCAGGGGTACGAGTCGCTCTGGCTCCCCGGCATGGACCACGCCGGTATCGCCACCCAGAACAAGGTCGAGCAGCAGCTCGCCGAAGAGGGCAAGTCCCGCCAGGACCTGGGGCGTGAGGAGTTCGTCGACCGCGTCTGGCAGTGGAAGGAGGAGTACGGCGGCAGGATCCTCGGCCAGATGCGCCGCCTCGGCGACGGCGTCGACTGGTCCCGCGAGCGCTTCACCATGGACGAGGGCCTCTCGCGCGCCGTGCAGACCGTCTTCAAGCGGATGTACGACGACGGTCTCATCTACCGCGCCGAGCGCATCATCAACTGGTGCCCGCGCTGCCTCACCGCCATCTCCGACATCGAGGTCGAGTACCAGGACGACGACGGCGAACTCGTCTCCGTCCGCTACGGCGAGGGCGAGGAGTCGGTCGTCGTCGCCACCACCCGCGCCGAGACGATGCTCGGCGACACCGCCATCGCCGTCCACCCCGAGGACGAGCGGTACGCGCACCTCGTCGGCCGCGAGATCAAGCTCCCGCTCACCGACCGCTCCATCCCCGTCGTCGCCGACGAGCACGTCGACCCGGAGTTCGGCACCGGCGCCGTCAAGGTCACCCCCGCGCACGACCCGAACGACTTCGAGATCGGCCGCCGCCACGACCTCCCCGCGCTCCAGATGATGGACGAGCGCGGCACCCTCACGGTCCACGGCCCCTTCCAGGGCCTCGACCGTTTCGAGGCGCGCTCCGCGATCGTCGCCGCCCTGCGCGAGCAGGGCCGGATCGTCTCGGAGAAGCGCCCCTACGTCCACAGCGTCGGCCACTGCTCGCGGTGCAAGACCACGATCGAGCCGCGGCTCTCCATGCAGTGGTGGGTCAAGGTCGGCCCGCTGGCGCAGGCTTCGGGCGACGCGGTGCGCGACGGCCGGGTCGCCATCCACCCGCCCGAGCTGGCCTCGCGGTACTTCGACTGGGTCGACAACATGCACGACTGGTGCATCTCGCGCCAGCTCTGGTGGGGCCACCGCATCCCCGTCTGGTACGGCCCGGACGGCGAGACACGCTGCGTCGGCCCGGACGAGGAGCCCCCGAGCGGCGAGGGCTGGCACCAGGACCCGGACGTCCTCGACACCTGGTTCTCCTCGGGCCTGTGGCCCTTCTCCACTCTGGGCTGGCCCGAGGAGACCCCGGACCTCGAGAAGTTCTATTCCACCGACGTCCTGCTCACCGGCTACGACATCATCTTCTTCTGGGTGGCGAGGATGATGATGTTCGGCCTCTACGCCAGGGACGGCGTCCCGCCGTTCCGCACCATCGTCCTCACCGGTCTCGTCCGCGACGAGCACGGCAAGAAGATGTCGAAGTCCTTCGGCAACGTCGTCGACCCGCTCGACTGGATGGACGCCTACGGCTCCGACGCCCTCCGCTTCACCCTCGCCAGCGGCGCCAACCCCGGCACCGACGTCCCGATCGGCGAGGACTGGGTCAAGGCGTCCCGGAACTTCGCCAACAAGATCTGGAACGCCACCCGCTTCGCGCTCCTCAACGGCGCCACCGTGGAGGGGCCGCTCCCCGAGCCCGCCGAGATGTCGGCGGCCGACCGCTGGATTCTCTCCCGCCTCGGCGCCGTCGTCGCCGAAGTCGATACGCACTACGACGACTTCGAGTTCGCGCGCCTCTCGGACACCCTGCGCCACTTCGCCTGGGACGAGGTCTTCGACTGGTACGTCGAGCTCTCCAAGTCCACCTTCGCCGCGGGCGGACGCCCGGCCGAGGTCTCCCGCCGCGTCCTCGGCGAGGTCCTCGACACCACCCTGCGGCTGCTCCACCCCGTCGTCCCCTTCGTCACCGAGACGCTCTGGACGACGCTCACCGGCGGCGAGTCCCTCGTCGTCGCGGAGTGGCCAAAGGACCCCGGCTTCCGGGACGCCGCGGCGGAGGCGGAGATCGCCGCCGTCCAGCGGGCGGTCACCGAGGTCCGCCGCTTCCGCGCCGACCAGGGGCTCCAGCCGGGCCAGCGGGTCCCGGCCCGGCTCGTGCCGGACGCCGAGGGCTCCCCGCTCGCCGCGCACGAGGAGGCGATCCGCCAACTCCTGCGCCTCCAGCGGCCCGACGACGGCTTCCGCGAGACGGCGTCGCTCCCGGTCGAGGGCGCGGTCGTCGCCCTCGACCTCTCGGGCGCGATCGACGTCGAGGCCGAGCGCAAGCGACTCGCCAAGGACCTCGCCGCGGCCGAGAAGGAGCTCCAGCAGACGACGGGCAAGCTCGGCAACGACGCTTTCCTCGCCAAGGCTCCCGAGCCGGTGGTGGCGAAGATCCGCGTGCGCAAGGCGAAGGCCGAGGAGGACATCGCGCGCCTCAAGGAGCAGCTCGACCGCCTCCCTTCGGCCTGACCTGCGGACGTCCGGGGCGGCCCCTTCCAACGCGCCGCCCGGGCGTCCGCACGTCCGGCCCCTGCCCGGGGCACCGGTCCGCGGCGGCTTCCGTAGACTGGGCGCCGTGAGTGACGAGCGCCCCGACCCGGACCCGGACGAGCCGGACGAGCGGAACACCCGCCCCGGTGAACTCCTGCCCCCGACCGATCCCGACGAGTCCGCCGAGTCAGGTGAGGACACCGTGCCGCCCGAGCCGGGCTCCTTCGAGGAGATCGTCGGCGAGGCCGCCGACCGCGACCCCGACCTCGCTGTCATCGAGGCCGGCAGCCGCACCCTGCGGGCCCAGGCCGGCCAGCAGAGCACGGAGATCCCGGCCCGTCCGGAGGACCCCGAGGTGGACCGGCAGCTCCACGAGGTGGAGGCCGAACTCGCCACCCGCTGGGGCGAGACCAAGCTCGTCCCGTCGGTCACGCGCATCCAGACGCTGATGGACGTCCTCGGCGACCCGCAGCGCGCCTACCCGTCGATCCACGTGACCGGCACCAACGGCAAGACGAGCACGGCGCGCATGATCGAGGCGCTCCTCCTCGCCTTCGACCTCCGCCCGGGCCGCTACAGCTCCCCGCACGTCCAGTCGATCACCGAGCGGATCAGCGTGGACGGCGCACCGCTGAGCGCCGAGCGTTTCATCGAGACCTACCGCGACGTCCAGCCGTACGTCGACCTCGTGGACGCACGCGGCGAGTACCGCCTCTCCTTCTTCGAGGTGCTGACGGCGATGGCGTACGCGGCCTTCGCCGACGCCCCCGTCGACGTCGGGGTCGTCGAGGTCGGCATGGGCGGCACCTGGGACGCCACCAACGTCATCGACGCGGACGTCGCCGTCGTCACGCCGATAGCGCTCGACCACACCGACCGCCTCGGCGGCACCACGGCCGAGATCGCGGGCGAGAAGTCCGGCATCGTCAAGCAGGACGCCACGGTGGTCCTCGCCCAGCAGCCGGTGGACGCGGCGAGCGTGGTCCTCAAGCGCGCCGTCGAGGTCGACGCGACGGTCGCCAGGGAGGGCATGGAGTTCGGCGTGGTCTCCCGTGAACTCGCGGTCGGCGGGCAGCTGTTGACGCTGCGCGGCCTCGGCGGCGAGTACGCGGACGTCTTTCTGCCGCTGCACGGCGCGCACATGGCGCACAACGCGTCGGTCGCGCTCGCCGCCGTGGAGGCGTTCTTCGGAATCGGCGCCGGCGGCGCGGGCCAGGAGGCACGCACGCTCGACATCGAGGCCGTCAAGCAGGCGTTCGCCGGCGCGACCTCGCCGGGCCGTCTCGAACTCGTCAGATCGAGCCCCTCGGTGGTGCTCGACGCGGCGCACAACCCCGCGGGCGCGCGTGCCACCGCGGAGGCGGTGAGCGAGGCGTTCGGGTTCAGCAAGCTCGTGGGCGTCGTGGCGCCCAGTGGGGACAAGGACGTGCGCGGCCTCCTCGAAGCCTTCGAACCGATCTTCGCCGAGGTCGTCCTCACCCGGAACTCCACGCCGCGCTCGATGGACGTGGATGCGCTCGCCGCGCTCGCCGTCGAGGTCTTCGGCGAGGAGCGGGTGCAGGTGGAGCCGCAGTTGGACAGCGCTCTGGAGGAGGCGATCACCCTCGCCGAGTCCGAGGACGAGTACGCGGGCGCCGGGGTCCTCGTCACCGGCTCGGTGATCACGGTCGGTGAGGCGAGGCTCCTGCTCGGCGGAAGGAGCCGCTGATGCGCACCCTGTGTGCCTCGACCCTGATCGGTGAGTTCTTCGTCATCGGCTTCGCCGGTCTCGTGGCGATGCAGCTCGGCGCCGCTTCGACGGGCACGGTCTGGCTCGTCTCCGGGGTCGGCATGGCGTTCTGCGTCGTGCTCTGCGGCATGCTCGGGCGGCCGGGGGCGGTCCCCGCGGGCTGGGTGCTCCAAGCCGTGCTCGTGGCGGCCGGGTTCGTCCTCCCGACGATGTTCTTCCTCGGCGCGTGCTTCGCGGGGCTCTGGTGGGCGTCCGTCCACTTCGGACAGAAGATCGACGAGGCCAAGGCGCGGTATGCGGCGGAACCTGACGTGGCGTAGCTGCCGGCCGGCAGGCGTCCGGCCGCGCGCCGGTGGTGACTTGGCGGGGGCCGGATGAGGTGCGGCGTGCGAGGAGCTCGGATGCGCCCCGGCGTACGGGGCGTGCGCCGCGTCGTGCTGGGAGCCAGGTGCTGCGTGAAGCCGCCGCGCCTGCGCCGTGTAGCCTCTCTCCAACCCCCTTGCGTATCGCCTGCACGGGCCGCGGTCCGCTGTCCGACCGCGCCCGGGTGCGGACGCCCCCTCGCCTTCCCCGGTAGCCGGCGTCTCGCGGAGCGGGCCAAGCGGGGCCCGTAGCCCTCGCGCGGCGGGCCGGTGCCACTCACCGGACGTCGGCGTCAGCCAAGGAAGCCAAGGAGCCCACTGTGAGCCAGCCGAGCCAGCGAACCCTCGTCCTGCTCAAGCCCGACACCGTCCGCCGCGGCCTCGTCGGCGAGGTCATCGGTCGTATCGAGGCGAAGGCCGGCTGGCGGATCGTCGAGATGGACCTGCGCACCATCGAACGCCCCGTGCTGGAACAGCACTACGCGGAGCACGAGGGCCGCCCGTTCTACGAGCCGCTCGTGGAGTTCATGGCCTCGGGGCCTTCCGTGGCGATGATCGTCGAAGGGGAACGGGTGATCGAGGGCATCCGTGCGCTCGCCGGACCCACCGACCCGATCGCCGCCGCCCCCGGCTCGATCCGCGGCGACCACGCCACCATCGTCAGGGAGAACCTCATCCACGCTTCGGACTCCGAGGAGTCGGCCGAGCGGGAGATCAAGCTCTTCTTTCCCGAGGTGAGTTGAGCCGTCGGCCTGCCGCCTCCGCGGCCTGCGGCACGCCAACTGGCCGAGCGCCCGCGGTGGAACCCGTCTCGCCGACACGACGTCCTCATTACGAGGGACGCTCGCGGTTCCACTCACAATGACGGAGGAACCGTCTCTACGCGTTCGGGAAACCGCGTCTACGATGGAACCCTTGCGCAGCGCGACGCCAAGCGGGCGCTTTCACTCCCTGCCGTCGTCCCACACACAACCCTCCACTTCCGGAAGGCCAGACGCATCCTATGGCGAACAACATGTCGTTCATCGGCCGTGATATGGCTGTCGACCTCGGGACCGCCAACACGCTGGTGTACGTCAGGGGTCGCGGGATCGTCCTCAACGAGCCGTCCGTCGTCGCCATCAACACCAACACCGGTGGCATCCTCGCGGTCGGAGCCGAGGCGAAGAAGATGATCGGCCGGACCCCCGGCAACATCGTGGCCGTCAGGCCGCTGAAGGACGGCGTCATCGCCGACTTCGAGATCACGGAGCGGATGCTCCGCTACTTCATCCTCAAGATCCACAAGCGCCGCTACCTTGCCAGGCCGCGCGTGGTGGTCTGCGTGCCCTCGGGTATCACCGGGGTCGAACGCCGTGCCGTCATCGAGGCGTCGACGCAGGCTGGCGCGCGTCAGGTGCACATCATCGAGGAGCCGATGGCGGCGGCGATCGGCTCGGGGCTGCCGGTCCACGAGGCCACGGGCAACATGGTCGTCGACATCGGCGGCGGCACCACGGAGGTCGCCGTGATCTCCCTCGGCGGAATCGTGACGGCGCAGTCGATCCGTGTCGCGGGCGACGAGTTGGACAACGCGATCATTCAGCACATCAAGAAGGAGTACAACCTGCTTCTTGGTGAGCGCACCGCCGAGAGCATCAAGATCACCATCGGTTCCGCGCACCATCTGGAGAAGGACGAGCACACCGAGATCCGCGGTCGCGACCTCGTGAGCGGCCTCCCCAAGACGGTCGTCATCTCGGCGGGTGAGGTGCGCAGGGCGATCGAGGAGCCGGTCAACGCCATTGTCGACGCGGTCAAGACCACCCTCGACAAGTGCCCGCCCGAGCTCTCGGGCGACGTCATGGACCGCGGCATCGTCCTCACCGGCGGCGGCGCCCTGCTCCGCGGCCTCGACGAGCGGCTCAGAAGCGAGACGGGCATGCCGATCCACATCGCGGAGGACCCGCTCGACTCGGTCGCGCTCGGCTCCGGTAAGTGCGTCGAGGAGTTCGAGGCGCTGCAGCAGGTGCTCGACGCCCAGCCGAGGCGCTGACCCGGCCACGGACCGGCCCGCAGTACGGGGACGATCCGCCGCACGGACGAGGAACCAACCGCGCGGCGGATCGTTGCAGTTGGAGCGGACGCCGCCGAACTGCCCGTTGGAGAAACGGTCTTCGACAGCAAAATGAACACAACTGAGTACGACCCGAGCATGTCCTGAAACAGCACGACCAAAAGAAGACCCGGTCCGACTGAGAAAGGCACGGCCGCCGCACGTGAGGGATTCCCGAGAAAGCCGGCTGCTGCTCGTCCTGCTGGTCGCCATCGCGTTCGCGTTGATCACGGTGGACCTCAGGGGCGGCGAGCAGTCTCCGCTCGACGGCGCAAGGGGGGCGGCCGCGTCAGCGCTCGGCCCGGTGGAGAAGGGGGTGGCCTCCGCCGTCGACCCGGTCGGCAACGCCATCGGAGCGGTACGCGACTCCGGGGCCCGGCACGACCGGATCAGCCGGCTGGAGCAGGAGAACGCCGCGCTGCGCCAGAAGCTCGGTTCCGACGACCGCAACCGCTCCCGCGCCCACGAACTCGACAGACTCCTCAAGACGGCGGGCGCCGGCAGCTACGGCGTCAAGGGCGCGCAGGTCATCGCGATCGGCCCGGCCCAGGGCTTCTCCTGGACGGTCACGATCGACGCAGGCAGCAAGGACGGCCTCGCCAAGGACATGACGGTCCTCAACGGCGACGGGTTGGTCGGCCGCATCACCACGGTCGGCTCCTCCACCTCGACCGTGCTCCTCGCCAACGACCCCGACTTCACCGTCGGCACCCGCATGGAGAAGAGCAGCGAACTCGGCTTCGCGACCGGGGGCGGGGACCGCGCCCTCAGCGTCCAACTCCTCAACGGCAAGGCGAAGGTGAAGAAGGGCGACCGGCTCGTCACCTTCGGCTCCAACGCCGACAAGCCTTTCGTGCCCGGCGTCCCCGTCGGCGAGGTCACCAAGGTGGACCGGCACAGGGGCGACCTGACGCGGGCCGTCAGCGTCCGCCCGTACGTCGGCTTCAGCAAGCTCGACATCGTCGGCGTCGTCGTCAAGCCACCGCGCAGCGACCCGCGGGACGCCGTCCTGGAGGCGAAGAAGCCGGAGAAGGCGAAGCCGACGCCGACCGTCACCGTCACGGCGACCCCCGGCGCACCGCAGGAGGGCGAGGAGGACGCGGGTGAGGCGCCCGAGTCCGGCAGTCCGCCGGGCGACGCCGCACCGCCCGCCGAGGAGCAAGGCACGACGCCCCCACCGGAAGGCCAGTGACGATGCACGTGTACCGAGTCCTCCTGTCGGCCTTCCTTGTGGTGGTCGCTCTCATCGTCCAGGTCAGCGTGCTCGCCCGGCTGCAACTCCCGGGCGCCGTACCCGACTTGCTCCTCCTCACCGTCCTTGGCCTCGCCATGGTCTACGGTCACACGGCCGGCGCCGTGATCGGCTTCTTCGCCGGCCTCCTCGCCGACCTGGCACCCCCCGCCGACCACGCCGTGGGGCGGTACGCCCTCGTCCTCTGCCTCATCGGCTACGCCGCCGGGCTCACCCGCCCCGAGAAGGGCGGCCACCGCTCGGCGACGGTGCCCATGCTCGTCGTGGCGTGCACGGCGGTCGCCTCGACGCTCCTCTACGCGGGCGTCGGCGCCCTCGTCGGCGACACCGCGGCACGCTCGGCCGGGCTGGGCACGCTGGTGCTCACCGCGACCATCTACGACCTGCTCCTCGCACCCTTCACCGTTCCGTGGATCATGTGGCTCGCCCGGCGCACCGAGAAGAAGGACCCCATGGCGGAGACGTCGGGCGCCAGCGACCGGCTCTTCGGCCTCACCGGAGGCACGGGGCTCGGGCTCGGCGGAGGGACGGGCCTGCTCGGCAAGGGGCGGTCCGGCAGGTCGGGTATGGGCGGCGGCAGGAGCGTCATCCGGCGGTCCTCGCGCGGCAAGGCCGGAAAGATCAAGGGGGTCAAGAAGCTGTGAGCGACGCCTCGGTCGGCCAGCAGGCCCGCAAGCGCCACGGCAGGGGGTAGGCAGTGTCCAACATTCCGGAGACGGGGCGGACTTCGCGCGTCACCGTCCGGCTCATCGCCATCCAGATCCTCGTGCTCTCGCTGCTGCTCACGCTCGGCGGGCGGCTGTGGTACCTCCAGGTGCGCAACGGCGACGAGTACGAGAAGGAGGCGGCGGGCAACCACGTCCAGCAGGTCGTCGACCCGGCCGTCCGCGGCTCCATCCTCGACTCGCGCGGCGTGCCGATCGCCGACAACGAGACGCGGCTCGTCGTCTCCGTCTCGCGCACCGAGCTGACGAAGATGGACGACGAGGGCAAGTCGGTCCTCGAGCGGCTCGCCAAGGTGCTCGGCACCAGCTCGAAGGAGCTCGCCCTGAAGGTACGGCTCTGCGACGCGGAGACCCCGCAGCCGTGCTGGAACGGTTCCCCGTACCAGCCCATCCCCGTCTCCGACGAGGCGACGTCCCAGCAGGTCCTCCAGATCCGCGAGCGCGCCGAGGACTTCCCCGGCGTGACGGCCGAGCCCACCGCCGTACGCCGCTACCCGGCCCCCAACGGCGCCAACACGTCGCAGGTCCTCGGCTACCTCTCGCCCGTCACCGACGAGGAGATCGAGGAGGCGAAGGACAGCGACTCGCCCTTCCTCCCCGCCGACGAGATCGGACGCTCGGGCCTGGAGCGCGCCTACGACAGCAAGCTGCGCGGCAGCGCCGGCGTCACCCGCTACGAGGTGGACAACCTCGGCCGGGTGATGGGACGTGCGGAGAGCGATGCGTCCACCGCCGGGGCCAACCTCGTCACCAGCATCGACTCGCGCGTACAGGCCGTCGCTGAGAAGGAGTTGGACCGCGCGATGAAGGACGCGCGCACCGAGTTCGACAAGAACACGGGGCGCAACTACGAGGCCGACGCCGGCTCGGTCATCGTCATGGAGAACGACACGGGCCGCGTCGTCTCGATGGCCTCCAACCCCGAGTACGACCCCAACTCCTGGGTCGGCGGTATCTCGGGGAAGGAGTACAAGTCCCTGACGAGCAAGAAGTCCAACTACCCGTTGCTCAACCGCGGAATCCAGGCGCTCGCGGCGCCCGGCTCCATCTTCAAGGTCGTCCCGACCACGGCGGCGGTCAACGCCGGCTACCCGTTCGACGGGAACTACGACTGCCCCGGCTCGTACAGCATCGGCGGACAGACCTTCACCAACATGGAGTCGGAGAGCTACGGCACCATCGACCTCGGGCGCGCGCTCGAGGTCTCCTGCGACACCGTCTTCTACGACCTCGCCTACAAGCAGTGGCGTAAGGACGGCGGCCACACGCCGAAGAAGAACGCGAAGGACTGGTTCTACAAGACCGCCCACCAGTTCGGCCTCGGCGACAAGACCGGCATCGACCTCCCCAACGAGGTCGAGGGCCGCGTCCCCGACCGCCAGTGGAAAAAGGACTACTACGAGGCCAACAAGGACGTCTGGTGCCAGCAGGGCGACGACCCGCAGAGCTACGCCGACAAGATCGCCAAGGAGAACTGCGTCTCCGGCATGAAGATGCGCGCCGGTGACAGCGTCAACTACTCGATCGGCCAGGGCGACACCCTCGTCACGCCGATCCAGATGGCGACCGCCTACGCCGCGCTCGGCAACGGCGGCACCCTCTACGACCCCACCCTCGGCAAGGCGATCGTCAGCGCCGACGGGAAGCACGTCAAGGAGATCAAGCCGACGTCGCACGGCAAACTCCCCACCAAAAAGGCCACGTTGAAGGACATCGACGGAGCCCTCCAGGGCGTCGCCACCCGCGGTACGGCCGCGACCAACTTCGGCACCGGCTGGCCCCAGGAAAAGATCCCGATGCGCGCCAAGACCGGCACGGCCGAGGTCGCGGGGAAGCAGACCACCTCCTGGTTCGCCACCTACACCGACGACTACACGGTCCTGATGACGATCTCCCAGGGCGGCACCGGCTCCGGCGCCTCGGGACCCGCGGTCCGCCGGATCTACGACGCCCTCTACGGGGTCGGCCAGAAGGCACTCCTTCCCAAGCCGGAGAAGGCCCTGCCCAAGATCTCCAAGGACGGCAGCATCCAGGCCAGGCGCGACAAGGAGGACGAGCCGAAGAAGGACGCCGACGCCCCGCCGCCCGCCGGCGAGACGGACCAACCCGGCGAGCAGCCCCGGTCCCCGCAGCAGCAGACGGGCCAGACCGGGGAGCAGCCCGCGAGGGAACCGGAAGCCGGCGGAACGGGTGGTGACCAGCGATGAGCACCCACTCCTACCCCCTCACCGGCTACGGCCCGAAAGCCCAGACGACCTGGGCGAAGCTCACCGCGCGCGACTCCGCGCTCTGGCGCCTCGACTGGATCATGCTCCTCGCGGCGCTCGCCCTCTCGGTCGTCGGCACGCTGCTCGTGTACTCCGCGACCCGGAGCCACAGCGACCTCAACCAGGGCGACCCGTACTACTTCGTCGTCCGCCAGGTCATCGGCATCCTCGTCGGGCTCGCGCTCATGGTCGGCATCGTCTGGCTCGGCCACCGCAAGCTGCGGGGCGCGGTACCGATCCTCTACGGGATCAGCGTCTTCCTCGCGGTGCTCGTCCTCACGCCGCTCGGCGCAACCATCAACGGCTCCCGCGCCTGGCTCAACCTCGGCGGCGGATTCACCGTCCAGCCGGCGGAGTTCATCAAGATCACCATGATCCTCGGCATGGCGATGCTCCTCGCCGCCAAGGTCGACGCCGGCGACCACGCCCACCCCGACCACCGCACGGTGCTCCACGCGCTCGGCGTCGCCGCACTGCCGATCCTGGTGATCATGATGATGCCGGACCTCGGTTCGGCCATGGTCCTGGTGGTGATCGTGCTCGGGGTGCTCCTCGCCTCGGGCGCCTCGAACCGGTGGATCGCAGGGCTCGGCCTCGTCGGCGTCCTGGGCTCCGTGCTCGTCTGGGCGCTCGGGCTCCTCGACGAGTACCAGATCAACCGCTTCGCCGCCTTCGCCAACCCCGCGCTCGACCCGTCCGGCGTCGGCTACAACACCAACCAGGCCCGGATCGCCATCGGTTCGGGGGGCCTCACGGGCAAGGGCCTCTTCGAGGGGTCGCAGACGACCGGGCAGTTCGTCCCCGAGCAGCAGACCGACTTCGTCTTCACCGTCGCGGGGGAGGAGTTGGGGTTCATCGGCGCCGGGCTCATCATTGTGCTCCTCGGCGTCGTCATCTGGCGTGCCTGCCGCATCGCGCACGAGTCGACGGAGCTGTACGGCACCATCGTCGCCGCCGGGATCGTCGCCTGGTTCGCGTTCCAGTCCTTCGAGAACATCGGGATGACCCTCGGCATCATGCCGGTCGCCGGGCTGCCGCTGCCGTTCGTCTCCTACGGCGGTACCGCGATGTTCGCCGTCTGGATCGGCATCGGCCTCCTCCAGTCGATCCGGACGCAGAGACCGGTCGCCGCCTGAGCCGTCGACCGCGGTTCCCGCGCGACCCATTGCGGGCGGCCGGGACCGCGGTTACTTTCCGGATATGCCGGACGTCATACGGGAGATCGAGCGGAAGTACGACGCAGCGGCCGACACCGGCCTCCCCGACCTGCACGCGCTCCCCGGCGTGCACACCGTCGCGCCCACCGGGCCCCGCACGCTCAGCGCCGTCTACTGGGACACGGCCGACCTGCGCCTCGCCGCCGAAAGCATCACCCTGCGCCGCCGCACCGGCGGCAGCGACGAGGGCTGGCACCTCAAACTCCCCGTCGCCACACCGCAGTCGACGCCCGGTACCACCGTGCGCGACGAGCACCACCACCCCTTGGGCGAAGAACCGGCGGCGCCGCCCGAGCCCCTCGCCGCCCTCGTCCGTTCCCGTACCCGGCACCGCCCGCTGCTCCCGCAGCTCCGCCTGGTCCAGGAGCGGACCGCCCTCGCCCTCTTCGACGCCGACGGACGCCCCCTCGCCGAGGTCGGCCTCGACCGCGTCCACGCCGCGCGCCTGCCGGACGACGGTACGGGAACCCCGGCCGACTGGACCGAACTCGAAGCGGAACTCGGCGAGTTCGGGGACCTCACGCTCCTCGACGCCGTCGACGACGCCCTCCGCGCGGCCGGTGCCCGCCGCTCCGCGGCCCGCTCGAAGCTCCACCGCGCCCTCGCGGAGACCGGAACCCCCGCACCCGAGCCCGAGGACCCGCCCCACCCCCGCACCGCAGGCGACGTCGCCCTCCGCTACGCCCGCCGCCAGGTCGAGGCGCTCGTCCGCCTCGACCCCCAAGTCCGCTGCGACGTCCACGACTCGGTCCACCGCATGCGCGTCGCCACCCGCCGGCTCCGTAGCTGCTTCCGCACCTGCGACCGCCTCCTCGACCGCGCCGCCACCGACCCGCTGCGCGACGAACTCAAATGGCTCGCCGCCGAGTTGGGCGTCGACCGGGACCGCGAGGTGCTCACCGCCAGACTCGCGGACGGACTCTCGGCGCTCCCGCCCCAGCAGCTCCTCGGCCCCGTCGCCGAGCGCCTCGACGCGTTCTCGGCACACCGCCGCAGCGGCTCCAGGGCCCGCCTCGGCGACGTCCTCGACAGCGACCGCTACCTCGGCCTGCTGGAGAGCCTGGCGGCCCTGCTCGACCAACCCCCGCTCCTGGAGCGGGCCGTGCGGGCCCCCGGGAAGCCGTTCCGCAGAGCGCTCGCCCGCGACTTCGACCGCGTCGCGGCACACGTCGGCGAGGCGCTCGCCGCCGACGAGGGCGACGAGCGGGACCGTGCCCTCCACGACGCACGCAAGGCGGCGAAGCGCCTCCGGTACGCGGCGGAGACGGCCCGTCCCGTGCTCGGCGCCCCCGCGAAGGAGTACGCCGCCCACGTCGCGGAGCTCCAGCAGCTCCTCGGCGACCACCAGGACAGCGTCCTCGCCCGCGAAGCCCTGCTCGAACTCGCCGCCGAGGCAGCCGCGTCGGGCGAGCCGTCGTTCACGTACGGCGTGCTCCACGAGCGCGAGCGGGAGCTCGCCCGCGGATACGAGGCACGGGTGCCGGAGGCGTGGCGGGCCGTCGCGCCGGGCGGGCGGTGCCCGCTCGTCTGAGGAGTCCGCGGGAGCGGGACGTACGGCCCTTCCGCCCGGCGGCGGAAGGCCGTTGGCACCCGCGTTAGTCTTGAGGGCTGACCCTGCCCACTCGCTCGAAAGAACGCCTAGATGACTGTCGAGTCGGTCTTCCCGCAGCTCGAGGCCCTCCTGCCGCACGTACAGAAGCCGATCCAGTACGTCGGTGGCGAGCTCAACTCCACGGTCAAGCCGTGGGACGAGACCGAGGTCCGCTGGGCGCTGATGTACCCGGACGCCTACGAGGTCGGGCTCCCCAACCAGGGCGTCATGATCCTCTACGAGGTGCTCAACGAGCGCGAGGGCGTCCTCGCCGAGCGCACCTACAGCGTCTGGCCGGACCTGGAGAAGCTGATGCGGGAGCACTCCGTCCCGCAGTTCACGGTCGACGCGCACCGCCCCGTCGGCGCCTTCGACGTCCTCGGCGTCTCCTTCTCCACCGAGTTGGGGTACACCAACCTCCTCACCGCGCTCGAACTCTCCGGCATCCCGCTGGAGTCCGAGGACCGCACCGAGGACCACCCGATCGTGATGGCCGGCGGCCACGCCGCCTTCAACCCCGAGCCGATCGCCGACTACCTCGACGTGGCGGTCATCGGCGACGGCGAGCAGGCGGTCCTGGAGGTCAGCGAGATCATCCGGGCGTGGAAGCGCGAGGGCCGCCCCGGCGGCAGGGACGAGCTGCTCCTCCGCCTCGCCAAGACCGGCGGCGTCTACGTGCCCCGCTTCTACGACGTCGAGTACCTGCCGGACGGCCGGATCTCGCGCACCGTCCCGAACCGCTCCGGCGTTCCGTGGCGCGTCTCCAAGCACACCGTCATGGACCTCGACGAGTGGCCCTACCCGAAGCAGCCGCTCGTGCCGCTCGCCGAGACGGTCCACGAGCGGATGTCGGTGGAGATCTTCCGCGGCTGCACCCGCGGTTGCCGCTTCTGCCAGGCCGGCATGATCACTCGGCCCGTGCGGGAGCGGTCGATCACCGGCATCGGCGAGATGGTCGACAAGGGGCTGAAGAACACCGGCTTCGAGGAGGTCGGGCTCCTCTCCCTCTCCTCCGCCGACCACAGCGAGATCGGCGACGTCGCCAAGGGCCTCGCCGACCGCTACGAGGAGGACAAGGTCGGCCTCTCCCTCCCCTCCACCCGTGTCGACGCGTTCAACATCGACCTCGCCAACGAGCTGACCCGGAACGGCAGGCGCTCAGGGCTCACCTTCGCGCCCGAGGGCGGGAGCGAGCGCATCCGCAAGGTGATCAACAAGATGGTCTCGGAGGAGGACCTGACCCGCACCGTCGCCACCGCCTACGGCAACGGCTGGCGCCAGGTGAAGCTGTACTTCATGTGCGGCCTCCCCACCGAGACCGACGAGGACGTCCTCCAGATCGGCGACATGGCCGTCAACGTCATCGCCAAGGGCCGCGAGGTTGCCGGGTCCAACGACATCCGCTGCACGGTCTCCATCGGCGGTTTCGTCCCGAAGCCGCACACACCCTTCCAGTGGGCGCCCCAACTCAGCGCCGAGGCGACGGACGCGCGGCTCGGCAAGCTCCGCGACAAGATCCGCGGCGACAAGAAGTACGGCCGCTCGATCGGCTTCCGCTACCACGACGGCAAGCCCGGCATCGTCGAGGGCCTCCTCTCCCGCGGCGACCGCCGCGTCGGCGCCGTGATCCGCGAGGTCTACGAGCGCGGCGGCCGCTTCGACGGCTGGCGCGAGTACTTCTCCTACAACCTGTGGATGGAGTCGGCCGCCAAGGCGCTCCCCGCGTACGGCGTCGACGTCGACTGGTACACCACCCGCGAGCGCACCTACGAGGAGGTCCTTCCCTGGGACCACCTCGACTCCGGCCTCGACAAGGACTGGCTCTGGGAGGACTGGCAGGACGCCCTCGACGAGACGGAGGTCGAGGACTGCCGCTGGACACCCTGCTACGACTGCGGCGTGTGCCCGCAGATGGACACCGAGATCCAGATCGGCCCGACGGGGAAGAAGCTGCTGCCGCTGTCCGTCGTCAACAAGTAGCAGGTCCGGCCCTGTGCGCGGGGACGCGCACGGGGCCTGTCGCGGGGTGACGGGCGGCAGGCGTCGACGGGGAGGTCCCGCCGCCCGGCCGTGCGTTGCCGAGGGGGTCCGCACGGTAATTCCGTGGCCCGGCCCGCCGCCGGCTGCCACGCTGGGCCGCATGCCGGAGCTGATCCCACCCGTGGTACGGGTGCACCGTTCCTTCCTCGCGGCGATGGGCGAGCTCCGCGCCGAAGGGCGCGGCACCGCGGAGGACGCCTCGATGACCGGGCGCGATCTGTACAGCTACGGCGGCCGTTGGGCGGACCCCGAGGTCTTCGCGGGGTACGTGCACGCGCTCCGTCGCGGTGCCGCGGAGGACGCGCCCCGCCCGTCCGGCTTCGTGCCCTGCACGACACTCTGGTACGTCGAGAAAGGGGAGTTCCTCGGCCGCCTGGACCTGCGCCACCGCCTCACCCCCTTCCTCCTCGACCAGGGCGGCCACATCGGCTACGACGTGCGTCCCGGCGCACGCGGCCACGGGCACGCCACGGCGATGCTGCGTCGAATCGCGCCTTATGCACGGGTGTTGGGCCTCGCCCGAACCCTCGTCACCTGCGAGGAGACCAACGTGGCCTCGCGGCGCGTGATCGAGAAGAGCGGCGCCGTCTACGAGGACCGCAGGGGCAGCAAGCTGCGGTACTGGCTGACGACCACCGACGGACCGACGACCCGTGCCGCCCGTCCGCGCACCGACGCCGCGCTCGCTCCCGCACGCCCGCGCCTGCCCTGACGTCGGTGTTCCGGCAGCCCAGGCGCGCGGACCGACGGGCCCGCCGTCGGCACCCGCGGTGTCCACTCGGGGACAGCGCCGGTGAGTGCCCCGGGCATGCGACGTACCCTGGGTCACAGGATCACTTGTCGCACCGTCGCGCGCCGTGCGCCGACGCCGACGCAGATCCGTCTTCGTGACAACAGACGTACAGGCGGCCGCCGACCGCGTGCCGCCGGGCAGCGAGGAGAGAACCACTGGGCAAGCGACAGCCCGAAGGCCCGCCGCCGGCACCCGCGGTGCAGCGCATCCGCCTGCGCTACACCAAGCGCGGCCGCCTCCGATTCACCAGCCACCGCGATTTCCAGCGCGCCTTCGAGCGCGCCCTCCGCCGTGCCGAAGTGCCCATGGCCTACTCGGCCGGGTTCACACCGCATCCGAAGGTGTCCTACGCCAACGCGGCACCGACCGGCACCGGCAGCGAGGCCGAGTACCTGGAGATCGCCCTTTCCGACCGACGCGACCCCGAGGCGCTCCGCACGGTGCTGGACGCCTCGATGCCCGAAGGGCTCGACCTCGTCGACGCCGTCGAGGCCCGCACCACGGAGTTCACCGAACGTCTCCAGGCATCGACGTGGCAGCTCGCGCTCGACGGCGTCGCCCCCGCGGCTGCCGAACAGGCGGTGCGGGGCTTCCTCGCCGCCGACTCCGTCGAGGTGCAGCGGCAGACCAAGAAGGGCCTCCGCACCTTCGACGCCAGGGCCGCCGTCGCCTCCCTCGACCTGGGACAGGAGTCCGAGCCTCCCGGCCTGGATGGGACGGCCGACGCACCCTGTGCGATACTGCGCCTGGTAGTACGGCATGTGACACCCGCCGTGCGACCCGACGACGTCCTGTCCGGTCTTCGCGTTGCGGCCGACCTGGCGCCGCCGGTCCCGGCAACGGTGACAAGGCTGGCGCAGGGGCCGCTCGATGAGGAGAGCGGCACGGTGACCGATCCGTTCGCGCCTGACCGCGACGCACCTTCCGGGGCCGAGGCTCTCGGGACACCCAGCGTCGCGTCGGCGCCCGGCGGCGCCGCGTAGGAGCGCCGCCGATGCCAGCGCCGCCGCCGACGACGCCAGGGAAGCCACCCGGGTACGCAGGACGGCAGGCGAGCGCACTGCCCACAAGACTTTCGCCGTAGCCGCCTCGCACAGCGAAGCGGAACCGGCGAGCGACAACAGCTCCCGCGCGGCGCCCGCGCCGGGTCGCGGTCCGCCTCATCAGCGGACGGCCCCGGAGAGGACGAGGCGCGCAGGGAGCGTGACGGGAGAACCGCCCGCATGCTCGAACCAACTGAATCCACAACAGGAGAACCCCTCGAAGGAGGCTCCGCGCCCGAGTCGGGCGCAGAGACCACACCGAGCGACACCCTGCCGCCGCGCCGCAGGCGCCGTGCCGCCTCCCGGCCCGCCGGTCCGCCCGGCTCCGACGCCGCCGCCGACCCGGCCGCCGTCGTCGAGCCGAAGCCGACGGCCGAGGCGTCGCCCGCGGAACCCTCGCCCGCCGAGGCACCGGCTGCCGAGCAGGCGCCGCAGCCGGAGGAGAAGCCCGCGCGCACTCGGCGCCGGGCGACGCGCAAGGTCTCTGCACCGGCCGGCGCACCGCAGACCAACGAGGCCGAACCGTCGGCCACCGCGCCGGAGTCCGAGCGGCAGGAGCCCGCAGCCGCCGCGAAAGCCGAGCCCGCCGAGAAGCCCGCGTCCGACGCCGAGGCCGAGCAGGCCCCCGCGCGCCAGCGCCGCAGGTCGAGTCGGAAGGCGTCGGCGCCGGCCGGCGCGCCCCAGGGCGAGCCTGAGCAGCAGCCCGAGCCGGCCGCCGACGACCAGCCGAAGAGCGCACCGGCGAAGGCCGCGAAATCGAAGCGCGGGTCGGCGAAGAGCGAGCAGCCGGAGGCCGACCAGCCCAAGGACGACCAGGCCAAGGCCGACCAGCCGAAGCGCAAGCCGGCCAAGAGCAAGCAGGCGCAGCCCGAGCCGTCCCAGTCCGAGCAGCCCGAGCCCGAGCAGCCGGCCGCCGAGGAGGAGCCCGCACCGAAGCGCACCCGGCGGCGTACGGCGAAGAGCGCGGCCGAGCCGGCGGCCGAGGCTGCCGCGGAGCAGCCGGAGGAGCCTGCGCGTACCGCGCGGAAGCCGAAGGCCGAGAAGCGCGCGAAGGCGTCCGCGGAGTCGGGCTCGGAGAAGAAGGAGACCGAGGCGCCG
Organism: Streptomyces sulphureus DSM 40104; assembly: GCF_000381025.1. GTDB lineage: Bacteria > Actinomycetota > Actinomycetes > Streptomycetales > Streptomycetaceae > Streptomyces > Streptomyces sulphureus. The sequence continues at coordinate 7,695 of NZ_KB905821.1, read as the reverse complement.
AAGCGGGGCCGTGCAGGTACCCCGCCCGTCGCGATGTTCCAGGCCCCGGTCTTCACCGAGCCGGCGTTCCAGACGCCGCAGCGTGCGGCGGCTGCGGCTGCCGCGGCTGCCGAGCAGGGCGACGCGGAGGAAGAGGAACCGCAGGCCGGTACGCGGCGCCGTCGACGGGTGGAGTCCCCCGGGGGTTCGGCGGACGCGGGGAGCGCCGAGGTCGTGGCCGAGGAGGAGCCGGAGGAGACCGACGAGTCCGAGGAGTCGGAGCAGGAGTCGTCGGAGCGTCCGGCTAGGCGTCGCCGCAGGGGCGGCCGTCGGCGTCGCAAGGGCGACGGCGGCGAGGGCGCGTCCGAGGAGGAGTCGCCGGAGCCGCCGCACGACGAGGACGAGCAGGAGGCTCCCGAGGACGCGGAGGCCGGTGAGTCCGACGAGGGCGACGAGCAGCCGCTCTCCGGCTCGTCGTCGAGCAGCTCCCGCCGGCGGCGCAGGCGCAGGCGCCGCACAGGCGAACAGGAGCCCGCGGCCGAGCAGCAGCCGTCGACGGAGGGCGACCCGGAGCGCACCGTCGTCAAGGTGCGTGAGCCGCGGAAGAAGAACGGCAAGGAGGGCGAGCCGAGCGACGAGGTCCAGGCGATCAAGGGCTCGACCCGCCTGGAGGCGAAGAAGCAGCGCCGGCGCGAGGGTCGCGAGCAGGGCCGCAGGCGCGTGCCGATCATCACGGAGGCCGAGTTCCTCGCGCGCCGCGAGGCGGTGAAGCGGGAGATGATCGTCCGCCAGAGCGGGGAGCGGACGCAGATCGGCATCCTCGAGGACGACATCCTCGTCGAGCACTTCGTCAACAAGGAGCAGGCGACCTCCTACGTCGGCAACGTCTACCTGGGCAAGGTGCAGAACGTTCTGCCGTCGATGGAGGCTGCCTTCGTCGACATCGGCAAGGGCCGCAACGCGGTGCTCTACGCGGGCGAGGTCAACTTCGAGGCGCTCGGCATGGGCGGCGGCCCGCGGCGGATCGAAGCGGCGCTCAAGTCGGGCCAGTCGGTGCTGGTGCAGGTCACCAAGGACCCCATCGGGCACAAGGGCGCACGCCTGACGAGCCAGGTCTCGCTGCCGGGCCGCTACCTCGTCTACGTCCCCGAAGGGTCGATGACGGGCATCAGCCGGAAGCTCCCCGACACCGAGCGGTCGCGGTTGAAGCAGATCCTCAAGAAGGTCGTCCCCGAGGACGCGGGCGTGATCGTGCGCACGGCGGCCGAGGGCGCGAGCGAGGACGAGCTGCGCCGGGATGTCGAGCGGCTCCAGGGGCAGTGGGAGGAGATCAAGAAGAAGTCCGGGAAGGGCACCGCGCCGACGCTGCTCTACGGAGAGCCGGACATGACGGTCCGGGTCGTCCGCGACATCTTCAACGAGGACTTCTCCAAGGTGATCGTCAGCGGCGAGGAGGCGTGGCAGACGGTCCACGGCTACGTCGAGCAGGTCGCCCCCGATCTCGTCGACCGGCTCCAGAAGTGGACGTCGGACGTCGACGTCTTCGCCACGTACCGGGTCGACGAGCAGTTGACGAAGGCGCTCGACCGGAAGGTGTGGCTGCCCAGCGGCGGCTCCCTCGTGATCGACAGGACCGAGGCGATGATCGTCGTCGACGTCAACACGGGGAAGTTCACGGGCCAGGGCGGCAACCTGGAGGAGACGGTCACCAGGAACAACCTGGAGGCGGCCGAGGAGATCGTGCGCCAGCTCAGGCTGCGCGACCTCGGCGGCATCATCGTCATCGACTTCATCGACATGGTGCTGGAGTCCAACCGGGACCTGGTCCTGCGGCGGCTCCTGGAGTGCCTGGGCAGGGACCGGACCAAGCACCAGGTCGCCGAGGTGACCTCGCTCGGGCTCGTGCAGATGACGCGGAAGCGGGTCGGGCAGGGCCTGTTGGAGTCGTTCTCCGAGACCTGCCCGCAGTGCAACGGCCGTGGCGTCCTCGTCCACATGGAGCTCGGACAGCCGGCAGGCGGCAAGAAGGGCAAGAAGAAGAAGGGCGGCGGCCACCAGCACGACCACGTCCACGAGGAGACCGCCGGCCAGAAGCCCGAGACGAAGCAGAAGCCGGAGGCCGAGCCGCAGCAGCCCGAGGGCGGTCGGCAGGTCGAGGAGCCCGTCCCCTTCGTGCCGGACGAGGAGCTCTACGGCAGCGCCGCCGAGGCGGAGGCAGCGGCGTCCGGACGCCAGCGCACCCGTAAGCGCGGCGGACGCCGGGCCTCGGCACCGCAGGGCGCGCCCGGGGGCGAGGGCGAGCAGGCCGAGCCGCAGCCGCAGCCGGAGCCGGAACAGCCGCAGGCGGAAGCGGAGTCGGCGGCCGCCGAGCCGCGCGAGCAGGGCACGGCGAAGGCCCGCACCCGGCGCCGCGCGGTGCGCCGTGCGACGGCCCCCGCCGGTGCGCCGGAACAGGCGAGCCGGGTGGAGGGCGCCGAGCCGGAGCCGTCCGCGACCCCGGCCGTGCCGGAACCGGCATCGGAGCCGGCGCTGCCCGTCGAGGCGACGCCGGTGCCGGAGCCCGAGCCGCGTCCGCGGCGTCGCGCGGCGCGCAAGGCGAGCGCGCCCGCGGGGTCGCCGCATGCCGCGGACGATGCCGCGGTCACGGTGATCCCGGCAGGGGAGCAGGAGTCGGCCGCCGGGCCGCAGTCCCCCGAGCCGGCGCAGCAGCCGGTCTCGGACGCGGCGCCCGCGCGCAGGCGTCGTCGGGTCGTCAGGGAGTTCTCCGCGCCCGAGGAGCAGCCGGTTTCCCAGTCGGCGGCTGAGCCGGAGGTGCCGGCGAAGAAGACGGCGCGGAAGGCGGCGGCGAAGAAGGCCACGGCCAAGAAGGCGGCGGCGAAGAAGACCGCGAAGTCGGCTTCCCCCTCTCCTGAGAAGCCGGAAGCGGAGTCGGAGGCGGCGGCGAAGAAGTCGGCGCGGAAGGCGGCGGCGAAGAAGTCGGCGGCGAAGAAGACGACGGCCAAGAAGGCTGCCGTGAAGAAGACGGCCGCGAAGAAGACGGCGGCGGCCGACGAGCAGTCGCCCTCCTCGGTGACGGTCCAGGCCGGCGACGAGCCGACGGCCGCGGAGTGAGCGCGCGCCGGCGGTCGCCCTCTCCGCGGGGGCGACCGCCGGTTGCTCGTTTGACCAGCGAGGTCGGGGAGCCGTAACCTTGCCCATCGGCGTGTCAGAGATGCGCCGCACCCTTGAGCAACTCCCTTTCGGAGAGCCGCTGGCAACGGCCAGGCTCGTCCCGGAAGAGGCCGCTCACTCCTCGAAGTTTCCGGGACACCGCGCCCGGTGGGAGCGGCTGGCGTCAGGGGTTCCGAGCCGAGTGAGAGAGAGCTAAGCGTGTACGCGATCGTGCGCACAGGCGGCCGCCAGCAGAAGGTGTCCGTGGGCGACGTCATTGAGGTTGACCGTCTTTCCGAGAGCAAGGTCGGCGACACCGTCGAGCTCTCGACCCTGCTCGTCGTCGACGGCGAGGCCGTCACCAGCGACCCGTGGGTGCTGGCGGGCGTGAAGGTCCAGACCGAGGTTGTCGACCACCACAAGGGCGACAAGATCCGGATTCAGAAGTACAAGAACAAGACGGGCTACAAGAAGCGGATCGGCCACCGCCAGCTCCACACCGCTCTGAAGATCACCGGCATCCCCGCCCCGGCTGCGAAGTAAGGGACTGAGAACACATGGCACACAAGAAGGGCGCATCGTCCACTCGGAACGGTCGCGACTCCAACCCGCAGTTCCTGGGCGTCAAGCGCTTCGGCGGCCAGGTCGTCAACGCGGGTGAGATCCTCGTCCGCCAGCGCGGCACCCACTTCCACCCGGGCAAGGGCGTCGGCCGCGGCGGCGACGACACCCTCTTCGCGCTCGACGCCGGCGCGGTGGAGTTCGGCAGGGCGCGCGGCCGCAAGGTCGTGAACATCGTCCCGGCCGGCGAGTGACACCGGCCGCATAGCCACGGGTCCGGCGCCCGGCGCCGGACCTCCTCCGAGGGCGGACCTCCGCTTCCCGCGGTAAGGGAAGCGGGGCCGCCCTCGGTGCGTTCGCACAGGACGGGCACCCGTCCCGTCCGCCTGACCCCCGTTCTGGAGGCCCCTGATGACCACCTTCGTGGACCGCGTCGAGCTCCATGTCGCCGCGGGTAACGGAGGCCACGGCTGCGCCTCCGTCCACCGTGAGAAGTTCAAGCCGCTCGGCGGCCCGGACGGCGGCAACGGCGGACGCGGGGGCGACGTCGTCCTCGTCGTCGACCCGGATGTGACGACGCTCCTCGACTATCACCACAGCCCGCACCGCAAGGCCACCAACGGCAAGCCGGGCGAGGGCGGCCACCGCAGCGGAGCCGACGGCGGCGACCTGGTGCTCCCCGTTCCCGACGGCACGGTCGTGCTCGACCGGAACGGCGGCGTCCTCGCGGACATGGTCGGCAAGGGCACCACCTTCGTCGCAGGGCAGGGCGGCCGCGGCGGGCTCGGCAACGCCGCGCTCGCGTCGGCCCGGCGCAAGGCGCCCGGCTTCGCGCTGCTCGGCGAGCCGGGCGAGACGCGGGACATCGTCCTGGAGCTGAAGACGGTCGCCGACGTGGCGCTCGTCGGTTACCCGAGCGCGGGGAAGTCCTCGCTGATCTCGGTGCTCTCTGCGGCGAAGCCGAAGATCGCCGACTATCCGTTCACGACGCTCGTGCCCAACCTCGGTGTGGTGACGGCGGGACGCAGCGTCTTCACCGTCGCCGACGTGCCGGGGCTCATCGAGGGTGCCAGTGAGGGCCGGGGCCTCGGCCTCGACTTCCTGCGGCACGTCGAGCGCTGCTCCGTCCTCGTCCACGTGCTCGACTGCGCGACGCTGGAATCGGATCGCGACCCGGTCTCCGACCTCGACGTGATCGAGGCCGAACTCGCCCGTTACGGCGGGCTGGAGGACCGTCCGCGCCTCGTCGTCCTCAACAAGGTCGACATCCCCGACGGCAGGGAGCTCGCCGAGATGGTCCGCCCGGACCTGGAGGAGCGCGGCTTCCGCGTCTTCGAGGTCTCGGCCGTCGCGCACCGGGGTCTCGACGCGCTTGCGTACGCGCTCGCCGGCATCGTCGACGAGGCGCGTGCCGCCGCTCCGGCGCAGGAGGCGACCCGCGTCGTCATCCGTCCGAAGGCCGTCGACGACACCGGGTTCACCGTCACTCGTGAGGGCGATCTCTTCCGGGTCCGCGGGGAGAAGCCCGAACGCTGGGTCCACCAGACGGACTTCAACAACGACGAGGCCGTCGGCTACCTCGCCGACCGCCTCAACCGCCTCGGGGTCGAGGACGAGCTGCTCAAGGCCGGCGCCCGCGAGGGGGACGGCGTCGCCATCGGGGACGAGGAGAACGCCGTCGTCTTCGACTGGGAGCCGACGCTCTCGGCAGGCGCCGAGATGCTCGGGCGCCGCGGCGAGGACCACCGCATGGAGGAGCAGCGCCCGGCAGCGCAGCGCCGCCTGGAGCGGGAGGCGGAGCGGGACGAAACGCTCGGTGCATACCGGGAGTTCGACCCGTTCGAGCAGTGAACGCGGAGAGCGCGGGGCTCCTCGACGCGATGGAGCGCAACCTCGCCGACCACGCCTGCCACCTCCATCGCGACCTGCCGGGCGCGACGGTGGAGAACCCCGGCGACCTGCTCCTCGCGGACAGCGGTATCGACGACGACACCTTCAACATCGTTGCCCTCGCCCGCTTCACACCGGCCACGGCGGGGCAGCGCGTCGACGAGACCGTCCGCCGGCTCCGGGCGAGCGGACGCTCCTTCTCCTGGTGGGTCGGCCCCACGTCGACGCCGGGGGACCTGGCGCTCCGGCTCGCCGGCGCCGGCCTGCCCGTGGCGGAGGAGGAGACGGCGATGTGGCGCCTGCTCGACGAACTGCCTCCGCATCCCCGCCCGTTCGACCTCGACGTGCGCCCCGTCACCGACGAGAGCCGCTTCGCCGACTATGCGGCAGTGCTCTCCGCCAACTGGGACCCGCCCTCGCACACCGTCCCGCAGGTCCTCTCGGCGGCGGCCCCCGCTGCGCTCGCGCGCGAAGCCCGCTACCTCGTCGGGTACGTGGGGGAGCGCCCCGTCGCCTCTGCCGAGGTCTTCCTCTCCGCCGGCGTCGCGGGCGTCTACAACATCTCCACGCTTTCAGGGGAGCGCAGGCGCGGCTTCGGCGGGGCGCTCACCATTGCGGCACTGCACGCGGCGCGCGAGGCCGGCGCCCGGGTCGCGGTTCTCCAGGCTTCGGAGGACGGCGAGCCCGTCTACCGCCGGCTCGGCTTCCACACGTGCGGACGGTTCACCGAGCACGCGTTGCTGTGATGCCAGGGCAAGTACCGAACACGGTTTGTGACGCCATCTGTCGTCGCATGGATGAGAGCGACGGGGCTGGTATCCAGGCTGCTTCCCGCTCGTTCCGTTGCGGACGGGCAATGCAGAACTCTGTCTCGGGAGGAGGTTCGGCCCCGAAACCGCAGTGACCGCCGCACTCCAGTAGCTCCACAAGTCTTGGGCAATCCCCTGCCCGGCTCCCACGGCGAGGCACAACCCTGCTCCCGAACGCTGCTCGAAGAGGCGAAGGCGTCGTTCCGGCACTCGCCGTCGTGGCGCCGAAGGACGGCGCGTTCCCCTGCCGCGCCCATCACTCCGCGAAATCGTCGAAAGCTTCCTGAATCTTGTCGCCGCTCGGAGGAATTCTGCGCACGAAGAAGACGATCGGGGCGGAGCCAGGCATCGCAAATTCTCCGAGGGGGCACGGAAAACCAACAGCACAAAGGGCCGGCGCATCGATGCCGGACGCCCGCCCCAGCCGCACGGAGAAATCCGGCGACCCCGCCCGCCGTCGTCCGCACGGGCGTCACTGCCGCCGCGACGTGACGAGCGGCCGGGCAGAACCCCGAGGGGCTCCACCCGGCCGCTCGCCGGTGTGGACCGTCAGGCGGTTACCGGGTCCTCCGACTCGGCTGCCTCCGCAAGCTCCGCGTCACGGGGCGTAGGAAGCTCCGAAGTCCTGCGCGCCACACGGAGGTTGCGGGCCTCGGCGTCGGAAACCAGGCGCTGCGCCGCCTCGTTGAAGCGAACCATCGACGGCGGGTCGCTCGGACCGAGGAGGTGCTTCTTCAACTCGGCGCGCGCTTCGACGAGCGTGTCCTTCTCCGGGTTGCGGACGCTCTCCAGCAGCGCGGGAACGCCGGACGCGTCGGGGGTGAGGACGGTCGCCGCGCGCACCGTGGGGAACTGCTCGCGGTAGCGGTCCTCCGGCATCCCCGTGGTGTTGGCGACGGCGTACGGCTTCTCGCTCGCCAGGTAGTCGGAGACGACGCTGGAGACGTCGGAGATGAGCAGGTCCGCCTCGTTGAAGCAGGAGTAGAGCCCCGGGCGGGGTCCGGTGACGATCTGGTGCTCCCACTCGGGCAGCGAAGCCCAGTACGCCTCGTGCCAGGCGTCCGTCGCGGCCTCGACGTGCTGGGCACGGTCGGTGTCCGGCTTGGACTGGTGAAGCATCCGCTCTATCTCATCGGCGCTCTCGCGGAAGTCGACGCTGGTGAGGGTGTCGAGCTCGGCGGTGCGGCGACGCAGCAACTCCGTTGCCTCGGCGCTGGGTCGGGGTCCGGTGCGTTGGGTGTTGGCGTGGCGGATGAGGGTTTGGATGCGGTGGTCGGCTTCGGCGGCGCGGGGGTCGACGGTGCCG
>NZ_KB905820.1:246943-352622 GCF_000381025.1 Streptomyces sulphureus DSM 40104 | reverse complement strand
GACGTCTTCGCCGCCGGTGAGTTCGCGGATGCGTGTGCCGAAGCGTTTCCATTCTTTGGGGTCCTGGTTGTGTGCGTCTTTCCAGAACCGGTAGTCCTCGGCGGTGCGGTCGATGATCGCTTCGGCGCCCATCCGGCGGCAGATGTCGGCTTTTTGTGTGCTGGAGACGATGCAGATGGGGTTGGCGCCGCCGGCGAGTGCGTACTGGGTGGCGTAGGAGCCGAGTCCGCCGCTGGCGCCCCAGATCAGGACGTTGTCGCCTTGTTTCATGTCGGCTCCGTTGCGGGAGACGAGTTGGCGGTAGGCGGTGGAGTTGACCAGTCCGGGTGAGGCGGCTTCTTCCCAGGTGAGGTGGTGGGGTTTGGGCATGAGTTGGTTGGACTTGACCAGGGCGATCTCGGCGAGGCCGCCGAAGTTGGTCTCGAAGCCCCAGATGCGCTGTTCGGGGTCGAGCATCGTGTCGTTGTGTCCGTCCGCGCTCTCCAACTCCACCGAGAGGCAGTGTGCGACGACTTCGTCGCCGGGCTTCCAGGAGTTGACGCCGGCGCCGGTGCGTAGCACGACGCCCGCCAGGTCGGAGCCGATGACGTGGTAGGGGAGGTCGTGGCGTTTGGCCAGGGGGGAGAGACGTCCGTACCGCTCGAGGAACCCGAAGGTCGGCAGGGGTTCGAACAGGGACGTCCACACGGAGTTGTAGTTGACCGAAGAGGCCATCACGGCCACCAGCGCCTCACCAGGGCCGAGTTCAGGCACCGCCACCTCGTCCAAGTGAAGCGACTTACGCGGGTCCTTGTCCCAAGAATCCAAACCCTCGAACATGCCCGCGTCATCCTTGTGGACGGTCACCGCACGATAGGACTCCGGGAGCGGCAGGGCGGCGTAATCCCCGGGCTTGGCGTTCCCCGAGAGGATGGTGCTGACGATTTCCCGCATGTGGTGTCCCTTTGTGAGTGTGCGTGCGAAGGCGCGGTGACGACGGCGAGAGGGACGTGCCTCGGTTCCCGAGGGCGGGCTCTGGAGCGGCCCCCGGGACGGACGACACGACGTGTGCGCCGCACCGCCACCGTGTCGGAACAGTCTGGAGCGATTGCCGGTGTCATTGGGCGGTTTCGGGAAACAGGAGCAGGTCCCGCACCACCCGCAGCACCGGGGCTCCGTCGTCCTCGTGGACGAAGAAGTGGCCCCCCGGGAACTCGTGCACCCGGGTCTCCTCGGTGGTGCCCTCCGCCCACGCGGCCAGGCCGTGCGACGAGACGAGAGCATCGCCCCGGCCGGTGAAGACGTGGACAGGACAGTGCAGTCGGGGTTCCGCCGATGTCCGGTACGCCTCCACCACCGTGAGGTCGGCCCGCAGCACGGGCAGGAACAGGTCAAGCAGGTCGGCATGGTCCGCGATCTCCGGCGGGGTGCCACCGAAGCCGACCATGGAATGCCAGAGGTCCGCGTCATTCATCGTGTGGAACAGCGGCAGAAAGTCCGAGGACCACGGCGCGTCCCGTCCCGCGAGCAGGAGCGCGTGCGGAGTGATCTCGTACTTCTCGCCCAGGTTGCGAGCGACCGCGTGCGCGACCGTCGCCCCCATGCTGTGTCCCCAGAGCACGATCGGCTCAGGACCGAGCTCCGCGATCTCCGGAGTGACGGCGGCGAGCACCGAGTTCATGTCGCGCAGCGGCGGGGTGCCGAGCTTGCCGCCGTGGCCGGGGAGTTCGACGGCGTGCACCGCGACCCCGGGCAGCCGGGACGCCCACCGGTGGAACTGCGCGATACCGCCTGCCGCGTTCGGGAAGCACACCATGCGCAGTTGTGACGCACCGTGCGAGGGGAATGCATGCAACACCGGTTTCGGCTCGGTCGACATGCGACGTACCTCCAAAATGAGCGGGGCGGCCATCACAGCGCCCACGGGACGCCCCAACAACCGCACAACTCATGACGTCGCTCGTCCTGTGGGCGCACCTCCCTCGTCGGTTCGGCGGGCCCGTACGACGAAACGGAGCGCACCGGATCGGGGCCGCGACCACCGTGGGACTCCCGCGCGTAGTGGCCGGCGGACCTGGCCTGGCGGATGCACGACCAGTTCCTTGCCGTGCCCGCATATGCGGCGCACGTGGCGATGTCGAACAGGCCGCTCCACAAAGCGAGTTCGTCTGTCAGCCTGGCAGGCTGCTCCACCCCGTCCCCTCTCGAACGCCATCCGAAGCGCCGGAAAAGGATCACTGATGACTGCCCACTCCGCCCGTATGTACGACTACTACCTCGGCGGGAAGGACTGGTTCGAAGCCGATCGCCTCCTGGCAGAGCGTCTCCTTGCCGAGTTCCCCCACATACGGACGGGAGCCAGGGCCAACCGCTCGTTCATGCATCGGGCGACGCGCACGCTCGCCCGCGAGCAGGGAGTGCGCCAGTTCCTCGACATCGGGACGGGCATCCCGACCGCGCCCAACCTCCACCAGGTCGCCCAGGCCGAGGCACCCGAAGCCCGCGTCGTCTATGTCGACAACGATCCGCTCGTCATCGAGTACGCGGACGCGCTGATGCGCGGCACCCCCGAGGGCGGAACCACCTACCTGGAGGCCGACGTTCGCACCCACGACCTCCTCGCCGACCCCCACGTCACCGACACCCTCGACCTGACCCGCCCCGTCGCGCTGAGCCTCGTGGCGCTGATGCACTTCATGTCCGACGAGGACGAGCCGTACGAGATGGTCCGCCGTCTCCTCGACCCGCTCGCCCCCGGCAGCTTCCTCGTCCTCTCCCACACCACCGCCGACTTCGACACGGTCGGCGGCGCCGAGGCGGTCCGCTCCACCTACGGCAACCACGGCATCACCGTGGCACCCCGCACACGAGCAGAGGTCGCCACCTTCTTCGACGGCCTCGACCTCCTCGACCCCGGCCTCGTCGTCGGCCACCGCTGGCGCCCGGACAAGAAGCCGACGCTCCCCGACGAGGCGATCAGCTTCTACGCCGGCGTCGCCCGCAAGCCGGGGGGAAGCCGGTGAGGAACCGCCTGTCCTGAACGGCGGGTTCGGTCGTGCAGGCCGGAGCGGTGCGCGGCGGTGTGCGTCTCCCTGCGCCGTCGTCGCGCCGTCCCCCTGTCCCGCAGCAACTCCCCTTCGTCGTGCGCGGTGGCCGAACCGCTGTCGAAATCGCCGAGCTGCTTCGGCGCATGGCGACGATCAGCGACCGGGTGTGGACGGCGCCGTTCCGCGGCCGCTGGGTCCAGTGCGGAAGGCGGCTCGATGGGTAACGCGAGACGCAGACCCGGGTCGCGGGACGAGCCCCTGTGTCCAGGACGCTGACGCTTCTCTGCTCGCGTGATCGCACCGGGCCGCCACCGGCCAACGCCCGCATCAGGGACCGGACTACGGTCATGTGCCGCTCTTTCGCGCGTCGTTGACCGCCTCGGCCGTACCGACGCCGAGTGCCGCTTCGTCCGCTTCCGCCGGCCCGCACGGCGACCGCACACCCCGAGCGCCAACGCCGACGGCCAGGAGGACGCCGAGTACGGGTTGCGCAGGGCGCCGCCTGTTGCCGGACGTCGGAGGGGCGGTGCGACCCGATCGACGCGGGCACGGAATGTCGGGTGCCGGGAGGGAGCCGCTGCCTAGCGTTGGTGGCGTCAGAAGGAAGGAGTACCGGTGCTGGACCGGTTCAACGAGGCCATGGAGCACATCGAGTCACGCCTCGACGGGACGCTGGACGTCGTCGAACTCGCGCGGATCGTCCGGACGTCGGAGTACCACCTGCGGCGGATGTTCTCGGCACTCGCCGGGATACCCCTGTCGGAGTACGTCAGGCGCCGACGGCTCACCGTGGCCGGAGCGGAGGTCCTGGGCGGGGAGCGCACGCTGTTGGAGGTCGCCGTTCGCTACGGCTACGGCTCGGGCGAGGCGTTCGCCCGGGCGTTCCGCGCCCACCACGGCGTCGGCCCCGGCACGGCCCGGCGGACCGGGGCCGCGCTGCGGTCCCAGCCACGGATGTCCTTCCGTCTCGTCGTCGAAGGGAGCAGCACCATGCAGTACCGGGTCGTCGAAATGCCCGCCTTCCACGTAGTGGGCGTGCAGACGCGCGTTCCCCTTGTTTACGAGGGCGTCAACCCCGCCATAGCCGAGTTCATCCGAAGCCTCGATCCCGAACTCGTCTCGCGTGTCGAGGAGTTGTCCGACACCGAGCCCTCCGGGTTGCTCTCCGTCGTGGACAAGCTCGGCGACGGCCGCGAGGAAGGGACGGAGCTGGACTACTACCACGCCGTGGTGCGCCTCGCCGACGATGCGCCTGCGGACCTGGACACCTTGGACGTCCCCGCCGGGACGTGGGCCGTGTTCGAGAACTCCGGGCCCTTTCCGGAAACCCTTCAGACGGTGTGGCGAGACGTCTTCACCCAGTGGTTCCCGTCCAACCCCTACGAGTCCCGTCCGGGGCCCGAGATGCTGTGGACGGCGGCCGGACCGGGCGAAGACGGCACGCACGCGGAGACCGGCCTGTGGATTCCCGTCACCCCGACCGTGACCTGACGGGAGGGCTGCCGCTGCCCATGCCCTGCCGTACGGCTGGTGTCCGAGCCAGGACACCGGTCGCACGGTTCCGGCGCGGCACCGGTCGAGGAAGTTGGGCCGCGACCGGCAGTGGCGTGCCCGGCCAGTGGTCAGTGGAGTCCGCACACACTCCGGATGGACATGGAGAGTGTCGCAACCTCAGCACTGAGTGAGGAATCGAGCACCCGCGGGCTTCCGATCGGCTCGTCGGTACGGGAGCGCGCTCATCCACGGGAACGCGGCGCGGAGTCCGAAGGGGACGAGAGGTCGGTGCGGGGAAGGCGGTCCGTGCGGGCGGGCGGCGCGGTCTTCGGGGTCGGGCGGTCGGTGCGGGTCAGCGCGTCGAGGCGCAGGGCGAGGTGGAGTTCGAGGGCGTTCTCCGGGTCGTTCCAGCCGGGGCCGAGGAGGCTCTCGATGCGGTCAAGGCGCTGGACGACCGTGTTGACGTGGATGTGCAGGGCGTCCTTGGTGCGGGTGAGGACGCCGCCGGCGGCGAAGTAGGCCCTGAGGGTGCGGACGAGGTCGGTTCCGCGTTGGGCGTCGTACTCCAGCAGCGGGCCGAGCGTGGCGTGGACGAAGGTCCCGGCGTCGCGCTCCTCGCCCAACACCATGCCGAGGAAGCCGAGTTCGGCGCTGCTGGCTCCCTCGCCCGTGCGGCCGAGCGCGGCCATGGCGTGCAGGGTGCGGCGCGCCTCGTCGTGGGCCGCGAGGAGTTGGGGAGCGCCCCGTGCCGGCCCGGCGGCGGCGACCGTCACGGGTGCGGCGACGAGGGCGCCGAGGCGTTCGGCGAGGAGTTGGGCGAGCGCACCGGGGCTGTCGTCCCTCGTCGGTGGCGCGTCCTGGTGCGGCCAGAGGAGGACGAGCGCGCCGTGGTGCTCGGCGCCGGTGCACCCTGGGTGCCAGGCGGCGAGGTGCGGGAGTCCCGCCGTGCTGAGCCGGTCGCGGGCGTGCGGCGTGGTCTGGGCGGTGAAGAGGAGGTGGGGGTGGGAGAGGTCGATGCCGAGGCGGCGTCCGCGTCCGAGGAGGGACGACTCGTCCTCGCCCCTCGACTCCAGCAGGTCGACGACGAGGTTGCCGCGGAGGCGGCTCTCCGTCTCCGCGGCGGTGCGGCGCATCAGGAGCAGCAGACCGGTGACGACGGCGGAGCGCTCGAAGAGCCGCCGATCGGCGTCCTCCAGACCGCGGTCGTCGTGCAGCACGAGGACGGCGAGGAGTTCGGGACCCGCGAGGACCGCGCACGCCCAGAGCCCGTCCTTGTGGACGGCGCGCGCCGCGAGGCGGGACTGGCGGGCGGTCCGCACGAGCACGTCGGGGGCGTAGATCTCAGGGGAGTGCGCGGTCCCGTCCGCGTCGGCGCCGGTGAGGAGCGCCCCTTCGATGTCGTGCAGGGTGAGGGGAGCGCCGAGCAGACCGGCGACGGCGGCGGCGACTTCGGGGAGGTCGCCGCCGCGCAGGACGAGGTCGGTGAGGCGGTCGTGCGCCTCCTCGGCGCGCTGGAGAGCGGCGGTCTGGCGGCGGACGGTGTCGTTCGCCTCCTCCAGCTCGGCCATCGCGCGGCGCATGTCCGTGACCGTCCGGGCGTTGTCGATGGCGACGGCCGCGTGCGCGGCGAGGGAGCAGAGCAGGGCGATCTCGTCCTGGCCGAAGGCGCGCGGCGAGCGGTCGGCGGCGAAGAGGACGCCGACGACCGTGCCGGCTCGCGCGGTGCGTGAGCCGAGCAGCAACGGGACGCCGAGGATGGCGACGAGCCCCTCGTCGAGGACGCCCGCATCGATCGGACGGGTGTGGCGGAAGCGCGCGTCGGTGCGGTAGTCCGGGGAGGCGTAGGGCGTGGCGCTCTTCGCGACGAGGCCGCCCAGCCCCTCGCCCAGGCCGAGTCGCAGGTGCTGGAAGAGGGGGGAGAAGGAGCCGTCGGTGACGCGCATGTAGGTGTCGCCTGCCTGCTCGTCGGGGAGCGTCAGGTAGGCGGTGTCGGTGCCGAGCAGGCGGCGGGCCCTGCGCACGATGGCCTGGAGGACGGAGTCGAGGTCCGCGGAGGCGGCGAGGTCGCCTGCGGTGTCGAAGAGGGCGCTCAACTCGCGTTCGCGGCGGCGTCGTTGCTCCAACGTGGTGTGGACGCGCAGGGCGGTGCCGGCAGCCCGGTCCACCTCTGCCAGCTCGTCGGCGGGGAGCTCCGCGGCGCGGGCCTCGGTGACCACGGCGCTGATCTCCTCGGCGGGGGCACCGGCCTCCAGGAGCTCCAGCAGCCGACGCACGTACCGCGACGCCTTGGAAGCGGGGCTGGAAGCGGGGTTCGGCATGGTCCTTCACCTGTGGTTCGGTCCGACGGGCGGCCTGGGCACGGTGCTTGAGTCCGCCGGGGAACGCAACCGTCCGCGCTCCTCGCGCGGGAAGAGGCGCACGACGACCGCGTGCGACAGGGGTCGGTGCCGGGCGAAGGCCCGGCACCGCACCCGTCGTTCCCGGCCGATTGCCCCTGCGTCACCGGGTATCGGCTGGCTACTCGTCGATTCCCCAGAAGTGCGCGGAGTAGTAGCTGGAGCAGAGGGAGGCGAGGAAGTAGGCGCCGGCCGTGCCGCACTGGGTGTCGCCGGCTCCCGGGTCGACACCGAGGCCGTGGCCCATGCCGGCGATGCTGAAGAGCGCGACGTCGGGCCGGTCGGTGTCGGGGCCGTAAGTGGTCAGGGTGGTGTTGCCGGGAAGTTCCTCGGTGCCCGTCGGTTCCTGGCCGACGCCGCGCACGTCGGTCCACTGGTCGCGCAGTTGCTCACCGTTGACCGGGGCGACGGTGGTGTCCGAGGTGCCGTGGAAGATGGCGACGCGGGGCCACGGCCCTTCGTGGCCGGGGTGGGAGTCGCGGACCTTGTCGCCCCACTGGGCCGGGGTGAGGCGCTGGTCGTAGAGCTGGCAACCGGTCGCCTCCACCAGGCTGGTGGCGCACTGCGCCGGGAGTCCGGCGTGGACGGCGCCGCCGGCGAAGACGTCGGGGTAGTCGGCGAGGAGGTTGGCCGTCATGCCGCCGCCGGCGGAGAGACCGGTGACGAAGACGCGGGCGGCGTCGGAGCCGTACGTCTCGGACGCCTTGGCGACCATCTGCCGGACGGAGGCGGCTTCGCCCGCGTCCCGGCTGTCCTCGGCGGGGTCGAACCACTGGAAGCAGGACTGCACGTTGTTGGCGGCGGAGGTCTGCGGGAACACGACGGCGAAGTGGTACCGGTCGGCGAGCTCCGGCCAACCGCTGTGCGCGTAGTAGTCGTTCGCGGTCTGGGTGCAGCCGTGCAGCGCGACGACGAGCGGCGCCCCCTCGGGCAGGTCGGCGGGCGCGTAGGTGTACATCGCGAGGTTGCCCGGGTTGCTGCCGAAGTCGGGCACCTCGTCGAGGCCGTCCGCCGCGGCTGCGGGTCGTAACGAGGCGGTGAGGGCGAGCAGCAGAGCCGCGAGGACGGCGGCGCCCAGCACGAGGGGCCGGCGTGGGGCGGGGGGTCGGAGTGGGGTGGTCATGGGACTCCTTTTGTGGGGTTGGGGGGACGGTGGAGAGCCGGCCGGGAATCCGCGGGTGGTGTGCGTCATTCCCCTTGCGTGTGCGGCGTGTTGGGGTGGTCGCCGGATGCGGCCGGCTCTCGGCTGTGGTGCGTGTGACGAGTCGGCAGCGTCAACAGGCCGTCACGCCGCTGCCCGTCTCCGGGGCGGCGTCACCTCGCCCGTCCCGGCGGGGACGGCTCCGTCCCGCGCGTCGCCTCCTGCTCGGCGGGCGGTTCGGCTGCGTCGTCGACAGCGGCGAGGTCCACTCCCCTGGTCTCCCGCGCGCAGAGGACGGCGACGGCCGTCACGACGGCTGCGGCGCCGACGTACAGCGAGATCGGGACGGGGCTGTGGTACGCGCCGAGCAGCGCCGTCGCGATGAGCGGGGCGGGTGCGCCCGCGGCGATGGAGGAGAGCTGGGCGCCGATCGAGGCCCCGGAGTAGCGGACCCGGGTGGCGAAGAGCTCCGAGAAGAACGCCGCCTGCGGTGCGTACATCGCCGCGTGGAAGGCGAGCGCGACGGTGACGCCGAGGGTCAGTGCCGGGAACGAGCGGGTGTCGGCGAGGGCGAAGAACGCCCAGGTCCAGGCGCCGGTTCCGATCGCGCCCACCAGATAGACCGGCTTGCGGCCGACGCGGTCGGAGAGGGCGCCGCAGAGCGGGATGAGACAGAACTGGACCGCCGAACCGATCAACACGGCGTTGAGCGCGGTCTGTTCGGGCAAATCCAGGTGGCTGACGCAGTAGGCGAGGATGAACGCGGTGAGGATGTAGTAGGAGATGTTCTCCGCGAGGCGGGCGCCCATCGCCACCAGGATGTCCCGCCACTGGTCGCGCACGAGCTTCACGAGCGGCATCCGCTCCACGGCCGGCTCGCTCGCCCGCCGCGCCTCCGCCTTCGCCAACGCCTGCTGGAAGAGCGGCGATTCGTCCACGCTCAGCCGTATCCACATGCCGACGCCGACGAGCACGGCCGAGGCGAGGAACGGGATGCGCCACCCCCACGCCTCGAAGGCGCCGTCGGAAGTGGTCGAGGTGACGAGGGAGAGCATCGCGACGGCGAGCAGGTTGCCGGCCGGGGCGCCGCCCTGGGGCCAGGAGGCCCAGAAGCCGCGGCGCCGCGCGTCGCCGTGCTCGGAGACGAGCAGGACGGCGCCGCCCCACTCACCGCCCAACGCGAAGCCCTGGGTGAGGCGCAGCACCGTCAGGAGGATCGGCGCCGCGACGCCGATGCTGGCGTAGCTCGGGACGAGTCCGATCCCGACGGTCGCGACACCCATCATCATCAGGCTGACGACGAGCAGCTTCTTGCGACCGAGGCGGTCGCCGTAGTGCCCGAAGACGAGCGCACCCAGCGGGCGGGCGACGAAGCCGATGGCGTAGGTCATGAAGGAGAGCAGGGTGCCGGTGAGCGGATCGGAGGCGGGGAAGAAGACCTTCCCGAAGACCAACGCGGCGGCGGAACCGTAGAGGAAGTAGTCGTACCACTCGACGGTGGTGCCTATCAGGCTCGCCGCCACGATGCGGCGCAGCCCTGCCGGGCCGGCCTTGGCGGGCGGGGAGGTGGACACGGTCATCACCACACAGGGGGAGGAGGAAAGAACGGGGGTGCTCGGCGTCGGTCAGTGGGCGGTCCAGCCGCCGTCGAGGACGAGCTCGCTTCCGGTGAGGTAGGAGGTGTGCGGCCCGCACAGCCACGCCACCGCCTCGGCGACCTCGACGGGCTCGATCAACCGCTTGATCGCGGGATGTTCCAGGAAGACCTCGGAGCGCACCTCGGCCTCGTCGATCCCGTGCAGCCTCGCCTGCTCGGCGACCTGCCGCTCCACCAGCGGGGTACGCACATAGGCCGGGTTGACGCAGTTGCTCGTCACACCGTGCGCGGCTCCCTCCAGCGCCACCACCTTGCTCAGCCCCTGCAAGGCGTGCTTCGCCGTGACGTACGCCGACTTGTAGGGGCTCGCCCGCAGCCCGTGCACCGAGGAGATGTTCACCACCCGCCCCCAGCCGCGGGCGTACATCGCCGGCAGCGTGCGGTGCAGGATGCGGAACGGCGCCTCCACCATCACGCGCTGCATCAGCGCGAACCGTTCGGGGTCCAACTCCTCGATCGCGGCGAGGTGTTGGGTGCCGGCGTTGTTGACGACGACGTCGACGTCGTACGGGAGAGCGTCGACGGCCGCCGCGTCGGCGAGGTCGGCGCCGTGTGCCGTGCCGCCGACGGTGGCGGCGACCTCGGCGGCCCGCTCCCCGTCGAGGTCGACGACGTGGACGTGGGCGCCGCGCGCGGCGAGCGCCTCCGCGCAGGCGCGGCCGATCCCGGAGGCGGCGCCCGTGACCAACGCGCTCCGGCCGCCGAGCGGTTGCTCAGCGGCGCCGGCCGCGGGCGGGGACGCGGCGAGTGGCCGAGTGGGGTCTGTCATGGCGGTCACCGTAGAAGCGGAAAGTCTCCTCCCCTATGGCCTCGCCGCCCATAAAACCCCTGCGCGCAGTGGGGGTTGACCATATTGCGGCGCACGGCGGCCGACGGCTCGTCCGCGGGACGCCGCACCCGGGGCGAGGCGGTCGGCAACGGCGGCGGGCACCACAACGCGGCGGCCCGGCATGGGGGTCGCGGCCATGGGCAGCGGGGCGCCGCGGAGGTCACCATCCCTTCGGGTGCGGCGTGCGCGGCGCCCAACTCCGCATCCTTCACCGGGCGTTGCGTCCGGCCCTCCCTCGCCTCTCAGGAGCCGCCGTGAGTCCTCTCCCCCGCCGCGTTCTGCCGCACCTGTGCGGCGCCCTCGTCCTGTGCGCCGCCCTCGTCCTGAGCAGCGTTCCCGCGGTCGGTGCGCCGAGTCCGCCGCACGGCTGCGCGGGCGCACCCGGGGTGCGGGTGCCGGGCGCCGCGCACCAACGCACCGCCTGCCTGCCCGACCTGACCAGCGCCGCGCTCGCCGGCACCCGCTACACGGACACCGCCGACCAGGCCGGACTGACGGCCGGCGGCACCCGCGGACCCACCGACCTGCCCGGCACCCAGCTCGACGGCTACTTCCCGGACACCTCGCACACCAACACCACTCACGGGTGGGACCACGACGCCCAGTTCGTCATCCGGCTGCCCGACGAGTGGAACGGCGGCCTCGTCGTGACCGGCGCGCCCGGCAACCGGAAGCAGTACGCCACCGACGTCGCGATCGGCGACACCGCGCTCGCCGCCGGGTACGCGTACGCGGCCACCGACAAGGGCAACACGGGACCGGACTTCTACCGCGACGGCGACCGCCCCGGTGACGCCCTGGTGGAGTGGAACCGGCGCACCACCCAACTCGCCCGCGCCGCCCGCGTCACCGTCGCGCGCTACTACGCAGCGGCACCACGTCGGACCTACATCACCGGTATGTCCAACGGCGGTTACCTCACCCGCTGGCAGTTGGAGCACCACCCCGAGCTCTACGACGGCGGCGTCGACTGGGAGGGAGCACTCTGGAGCGGCCGGCAGAACCTCCTCACCGCGCTACCGACCGCCGTGGCCTGGGGCCGTGACGAGGCGGGCGCCCGGGAGATGTACCGGCGCGGCTTCGCCCGGGGTTCGGAGTTCCTCTGGCCGACCCACAGGGACACCTACTGGGGCCTGACGCAGAAGATCTACCGCGCGGAGTTCGACCCGGAGTACGACCCGCACTGCCCCGGAACGACGGCGGGCTCGACGCCGGAGGAGACGGCAGCACCCTGCCCCACCGATGCCCGGTACCGGCTCGACCGTCGCCCCGCCGCGGTCCACCGCGCCCTCGCCCGGGTCGAGTTGACCGGCCGACTCACCCGGCCCCTGCTCACCCTCCACGGCGACCTGGACGCGCTGCTCCCCCGCGCGACCCACGCCGCCGGTTACGCCCGTCTCGTCGCGCGTGCGGGCGCGTCCGCGCACCACCGTCTCTACACGGTCCAGGACGGCAACCACACCGACGGCCTCCACGACGAGCACCCCGACCGGCTCCGACCGATCCTGCCCTGCTACCGCTCCGCCTTCACCGCACTCACCGCCTGGGTCGAGCACGGCACCCCGCCACCGGCCGGGCACACCGTTCCGCGCGAACGGGACGCCGATCCCGTCAACCGCTGTGCGCTCGGGAGTTGAGGATGCGGCCGGGCCGAAGGACGCTCCTCCCGGTCCACGGCCTGTCGCTCGACGGTGCCCGGCAGCGGAGGGAGGAGCCTGCCGCTCGCAGGGGAGGCGGCGGGGCTCATCCGGGGCTGGAGCGGCCGTGCCGCCAGTAGCCGTGGAAGGCGACGTCCGACTTCGGCACCCCGCGGTCACGGACCAGGTGCCGTCGCACGCCTGTTGCCAGCCCCGACTCCCCCGCCACCCAGGCGTAGAGGCGGCCCTCGGGCAACACGGCGCCCCTGACCGCGTCGAGTGCGAGCCGGCCGGGCAGGTCGGCCGAGCCGTCGCGGGGAAGCCAGTGCACCCGGACGCCTTCGGGGGCGGCGACGTCCTTGCGGATGTCGGCCGTCTCGGGCACCTCCAAGTAGACCTCCGCGACGAGGGAGGCGGGCGCCTGCTCCAGGACGGCGAGGACAGCGGGCAACGCGCTCTCGTCGGCGACGAGCAACTGCGCCTCGGCCTCGGGCGGCGGGAGGTAGGTCAGGCCCATGTCGAAGATGCCCGCCGGGTCGCCGGGACGGGCACCCAGGGCCCAGGCGCAGGCGGGCGCGTCGCCGTGCAGGGCGAACTCGATGTCCAGCTCCGTCCGTTGGGGCCGGAAGCGGCGGACCGTGTAGTTGCGCACCCACGGCCTGCGCGACTTCGGCAGGAGCAGGACCTGCGCCATCCACGCCTCGTTGGAGAGGGTGGGCATCGTGAGGCGGGACTGTCCCGCGCGGGGGAAGAACAACCGCACGATCTGGTCGAAGCCGGTCGGCAGCAGATGCTCCAACTCCGGGCCGCCGAGGGTGACGGTGAGGAAGTTGGGGGACGTCCTGCTGGTCCTGCGCACCTCCAGCGTGATCATGCGCCGGGACTCGGGCGACTGGATCTTGGGCAGCACTGTCGGCGGTTCCTTTCAGAGGTCCAGGACGAGCCGGGCCGACCGGGCGCGGGAGACGCAGGCGTACATCCGCCCGTCCGGAGCGCCGATGTCGTCCCGGTGCTCGGGGTCACCGTCGAGGACGGCGACTTCGCAGCTTCCGCAGACGCCTTCGCGGCAGCCGGAGGGGAGAGGGTGCCCGGCATGGGCGAGGGCGTCGAGCAGGGACTCGTCCGCCGGTACGGCGACGGTGTCCCCTGATCCGGCGCAGACCGCCTCGAACGGCGCGGCGGGGCCGAAGCTCCGCTCCGTCGGCTGGAACCGCTCGGCGTGCAACCGCTCGGCGGGGAAGGCGACTGCGGCCGCCTCCAGCATTGCTGCGGGGCCGCAGCAGTAGACCAGGGTGTCGTCGTCCAGCGTCGCGGCGAGGGCGTCCAGGTCCGGCCTGCCCTGTCTCCTGGTCTCCACGATCCGCACCCGCTCCCCGCAGGAGCGGCGCAGCTCGTCGACGAAGGGCATGGAGTCCAGGGACGGCCCCACGTACAGCAGGGTCGCGGGGCGTCCGGCGGCCGTCGCGGCGCGCAGCATCGGCAGCAGGGGCGTGATGCCGATGCCGCCGGCGAGGAAGAGGTAGTGCGGTGCGTCGGCGAGGGGGAAGTGGTTGCGGGGCAGGGAGACGTCGAGGGTGCGGCCCCGGCGGAGGAACCGGTGGACGTACTCGGAGCCGCCGCGGCTGAGCGGGTCGTACCGGACGGCGACGCGGTAGGCGTCCCGGTCGGCCGGGTCCCCGCACAACGAGTACTGCCGCGTCAGCCAGTTGGGCAGGGCGAGGTCGACGTGGGCGCCGGGGGCCCAGGGCGCCAGCTCCCCGCCCGTGGCGCGGAGGGTGAGGGCGACGACGTCGTCGGCGACGCCGTCGATCCCCTCGATGACGGTCTGTTGCATCGGTGGTCCTTCCGGCCGGTGCGGCCTGGTCAGTAGAGCTTGCGGTAGCCGTCCTCCAGGAGTTGGTCGAGCAGTTCGGGGTCCCCTACCGAGCCGAACTGCGCGGCCGCGATTTCACCGATCGGCGGTATCTCCTCGGCGAGCGCCTGACTGGCGGGGTCCCACAGGCGGGAGCGGATCAGCGCCCGCCCGCAGTGGAAGAACGCCTCGGCCACCTCGACGACGATCGCCAGTTCCGCCTGTTTCGCCTCGGTGCGCATCCGGGCCAGCACCTCCGGCTCGTCGGTGACGTAGCCGCTGCCGTTGACGCGCAGGACCTCGCGGACACCGGGGACGAGGAAGCACAGTCCGACGCCGTCGTTCTCCGCGAGGTTGCGGAAGGAGTCGGCGATCTTGTTTCCGGGACGGTCGGGAAGGGCGACGGTGTGCTCGTCGAGCACCTTCACAAACCCCGGGTAGTCGCCGCGGGGCGAGCAGTCGGCGCGTCCGGCGGCGTCGGCCGTGGCCATCATGCAGAACGGCGAGTGGGCGAGGAAACGGCGGGTGTAGTCGTCGATGCGATCCTGCACCTTCGCTTTCATCATCGGCTCCGGCTCACCGAGCCGTGCCAGTACCTCGTCGAGGGAAACCCGTCGTGGACGTGTGCGGGTGTGCGTCACGGCACCCTCCTCAAGCGCGCGCGAGGGCGGCTGCGGAACGACTGCGCTCCGCATCACCGCAGTTCATGGCATCATTGTGAGCAATTATTCAGGTAGCGCGCTACTCGCTTTCAGGGCTCCGCACAGGAGGTGCCATGACGTCCGACCGTCGCGGACTTCAGCCACGTAAACGCCCGCGCCAGGTCAGGGCCGAGCTCACCCGGCAGCGCATCCTCGACGCGGCTGCTCACGTTTTCGCCGAGTACGGGTACGCGGCAGGGACCACCAACCGCATCGCCGAGCAGGCGCGGGTGTCGATCGGCTCGCTGTACCAGTACTACCCGAACAAGGACGCGATTCTGGTCGAGCTGCTGACCCGGCACCTCGACGCCGGGATGGCCGAATCCCCGCTGGAGCAGGAGCAACCGCTGTCGGAGTCCGTCGAGGGCATCATGCGCAGGTACGTACGCGGCACGATCGACAACCACCGCGACGACCCGAAGTTGCTCCGGGTGATGGTGGAACAGGGGCCGCGATCCCAGGAGTTGCTGGAGCGGGCCACGCGGGGCGAGCGGCGGCGCATCGCCCGCACCCGCAGGCTGTTCAGGGACCACCCGCAGGTGCGGGTCGCGGACGTCGACATCGCCGCCCGCCTCGTCGTCTCGACGGTGGAGATGGGGGTGCACAAGGTGATGGCGGGGACCCCCGGGGTCGACATCGCGCGGTTCGAGAACGAACTCGTCACCATGCTCACCCGCTACCTGACGGGCGACCCGCTCGCGGCGCCCGGGGACTGACGTCCCGGGAAGCGGCTCAACTGCCTTGCGGTGGGGGCTGCTCGGCGCAGGGCTCGTGCTCCCCGTGGTTGTCGGTTGAGTGCCGGCGCACGAGGATGAGCGGAATCCGGGCCGTCTCCTTCGGTTCGGGCGCACGCCTGAGACGCGCTTCGAGGAGGTCCATCAGCCGCGCCGCTGAGGTGTGGGTGTCGATGCGCAGCCCTGTGATGGGGATGGGCGCGAATTCGGCGAGTGGTCCGTCGGTGGCAGTGGCGATGGCGACCTCGCTGGGCACGCTCAGCCCGGCACGGGCAGCGGCGTCCAGTGCACCCCGCGCGAACACGCTGGAGGAGGTGATGATCGCGTCCGGAGGTCGAGGAGAGCGCAGCAGACTTGTGACGTGGTGATGAGCGCCCTGCTGTCCGGTGTCGGTGTCGACCACACGTAGCAGCGGTCCTTGGCCCAACTGCGCGACGGCTGCCCTGTAAGCGGCGATGATCGCGCGGCGGTAGGCGTTGTCGGTCTGGCCGAGGACGGCGGCGATGCGCCTGCGTCCGCCGCGGGTGAGGTGTCCGATGAGTTCTCGGATGGACTCTCGGTAGTCCGCGCCCACCCAGTACCGGAATTCGGCGGCGTCGGGGTCCGGGTCGTAGGAGACCACTGGCGTATCGCTCGCGAGTACCTGCTTGAGCGAGGCGTCGTGGCTGTTCGGCCAGAGAAGGATGCACCCGTCGAGCCGGGGGACCGCGCCGCGGACCTCGTCGAGGTCGTGCGCTGTCATCACGGAGTATCCGCGGCTGAGTGCCGCCGTGCAGATGGCGCCCGTCATGTCGGCGAACGAAGTCGTACCGGACGCCCACGCGCTCATCGCCTCCGGCGGGCGGACCAGAACCGCGACCGCTCTACGGGCCGACGGCGCGGTGAAGCCGAGTTCGAGGGCCGCGGACCACACCCGCCGCTTGGCGCCGGCGGACACGGGACGCCGCCCGCTGAAGCTGTGGGAGGCGGTCGTGAGGGACACGCCCGCCCTGCGAGCGACGTCGCTGAGGCTCACCCGCCGGGACGGAGCAGGCTCGGGAAGCCCCGGCTCAGGTACTGAGGCGCGGCTCCGGCTGTCCGTGCTGTTCGGCTTCTCTGCTCGGCTCACCGTTGATCTCCTCGACGGACAGGTGCGCGGTCTCCCGCAGCCCGAGCGAGCATGCCACGAGGACGAGCATCGCGAACGCGCCGTAGCCGGCGACTGCCATGGGGTTCTGATCCGACAGGATCATCAGGCCCGTCGCGACGAACGACGCCGTACCGCCCCCGATCGCCGCGCCGACCTGGTAGGACGCCGACATTGCGCTGTAGCGGACGCGAGCGGGGAACTGCTCGCCCAGGAAGGTCGGAACGGGACCCTGTGTCATACCGGTCACGAGCCCGACGACGGCGAAGGCGGCCACGGCGACCGCGATGTGCCCGGAGTCGACGAGCGGGAAGTAGCAGAACAGGAAGACGGCGGTCACCACCCCTCCGAGCACCATGACCGGGCGGCGACCCCAGCGGTCCGAGAAGTGTGCGAACAGCGGGGCGGCGGGGATCAGCAGGACGCTGTAGGCGAGTTGCCCCGCAAGAGCCTCGGTCGAGCTGTATCCGATCCCCGTGAGGTAGGAGAGGAAGTAGGTGAAGCCGATGTAGGCGATCGTGTTGTACCCGTAGCTGATACCGAGGCCGCACAGGATGGTACGCGGCGCGCGTCGGACGGCGGCCTTCAGCGGCACCTCGCCGCCGTCGGCTTCCCCGTCCGCATGTTCAGGCGGCGCCTCCTCGGGCATCGACAGCCTTGCGTAGAGCCCTACGAGTACCAGTGCGCCGCCCAGAAGGAAGGGTATCCGCCAGGCGAACGGCGTCAGTTGGTCGTCTGCAGCGAGGCTGACCAAAGTGAACACTCCGACGCCGAGGAGCGTGCCGAGTCCGATCCCCATGCTGGTGAAACTGCCCCACAACCCGCGCCTGCCGCGCGGTGCTCTCTCGATCCCGAAGAGAGCGGCACCGCCCCACTCTCCGCCGGCTGCGAAGCCCTGGACCAGCCGCAGCAGGACCAGCAGAAGGGGCGACCAGACGCCGATCGTCGCGTATCCGGGCAACAGGCCGACGAGGAACGAGCTGACGCCCATCAGGACGAGGGTGAGCGTCAACATCTTCTTACGGCCGATCTTGTCGCCGAAGTGCCCGATGACGATGCCGCCGAGCGGACGGGCGAGGAAGCCGGTCCCGAAGGCTCCGAACGCGTACAGAGTGCCCACGACGGGATCGGCCGAGGGGAAGAAGACCGTGTTGAAGACCAGCCCTGCCGCGAGTCCGTAGATGAGGAAGTCGTAGTACTCCAACGCGGTCCCCAAGCCGGAGACCAAGAACGTCTTGGAGGCCGATACACGGGGCGCTTGCGGTTGAGCAGTCATGGGATCGGGCCTCTCTATGCGCCGTAGTTGGTCGCGTGGAGCGCGGACGAGGTCCGACCGTCGCCGTGGAAGGCGGCGACGTTCGGGCGCGCGAAGTCCATCTGGTGGGGTTCACCGGAGGTGGCGACGAGGGCGACGCCGAGGTCCTGGAGGGCGTCGAGGTCGCCTTCCCGGTCGTCGTGGAGGAGGAGGTGCGGGCCGCTGCCGTCGAGGCGGGGCAACGCGACCGCGTCGGCCGGCGAGTGCCCGCCGTCCACGAGGTTGATGATCACTTGGGCGACGGCGCTGATGATCCGCCGGCCGCCCGAGGCACCGACGGCAGCGACGGACTCCCCCCGCCGTGTGACGAGTGCCGGGCCCATGTTGGCCAGCGGTCGGGCGCCCGGTGCGATGCTGTTCGCGGCGCCGGGGAGGGCGTTGAACCACGCCATGGCCGAGTCGAAGAGGAGCCCGGTACGCGGGCAGACGATGCCGCTGCCGAAGTGGTGGGCGGCCGTGTGGGTCACCGAGACGATGCGGCCCTGTGCGTCTGCCGCCGATATGTGCGTCGTGCCGCTGGTCGGCTCGGTCGCGCCCCGCGGCGTCCACTCCGGACGAGCCGGAGACCCCGGTTCGTGCCGCCAAGGATCATGAGCGGCGCGTGCGGCATAGGTGGTCCACGGCTCGCCCTCGCGCCAGCCCACCACGTCCTGACCGGTCTCGACGAGCCGAGCCAGCGCGGCTGTGTAGTCCGGACTCAGCAGGCCACGGAGGGGCACGGGCACCAGGTCCGGGTCCCCGAGCCAGTGGTAGCGGTCGGCAAAAGCGTGCCGCAGAGCGAGGGCGAGCTTGCGGGCTTGTGCGCCGCTCTCGTGAGAGGTCGATGGGCCCGAGTTGAGCGCCTCCCACATCTGCAGGATCTGCAGTTCGGTGATCCCTCCACCCGGCGACGGCGGCACGAAGACCTCCACGTCCCGGTAACGGCGTCCGAAGGCCCGGCCGATGGACGGCGCTGCCGCACGCAGGTCCTCCAACGTCAGCAGGCCGCCGGCCGCACGGGAGCTCTCCACCAGACGCCGAGCCAGCGCCCCCTCGGTCAGCAACTCCAGCGGGCCGTGCGCCGCCTCCTCCAGGGCGGCGCCCAGAAGCGGCTGCCGCACACGCGGCCTGGCACCGAAAGACGGACCGTAGAAGGACGAAGAGGCGTGCCCGAGCGGCAGACCGTCCTCGTCGAGGTAGGTACGGCGAGCCTGCGCGTCCCGGCGTAGCCGCGTGAGGTCGGACAGGGCGTTGGTCGTGAACCACATGTCCGCGTCGAATCCGTCGTACGCAGCCGCGATCGCGGGCCCGCACACGTGCTCCCGAGGCAGCTCGCCCCAGGCTTCCTGCACGCTGAGCAGGCCCAGCAGGGTTCTCGGTACGCCCGAGGCTCGGGGCCCGTCGACGTTGGCCGCGTCGACCACCGGCGCCAGGCCGAGGACGCCCGAGCCCGAGGCTCCGTGATCCACCTCGTACATGGCGCGGGACGCAGCCGACGGGGACCGCGGACCGAAATCCGCCGACCAGGTCCCGGTCTCCGGGTCGTTGAAGAGCAGGAAGCCGCAGCCTGCGAGCGTCGTCTCGGTCGGCTCGACGACCCCTGCGACCAAGGCGGTCGCCACTGCGGCGTCGACTGCGTTCCCACCGCGCTCCAGCATCTCCAGCCCCGCACGCGTACTGCGCTCGTGCGGGCTCACGACAGTGCCCTTCGACGCGTCCTGTCGACGGACGGCGTTCGTCCCCGTCATGCGGTGTGTACGCATCCCTCTCCTCGACCTCCTCGCCTATGGGCGGAAGCAGCAGGCTAGGAAGTGCCAGGAGATGCTGAACACGGAGTTTGCGTTTTTTGCGCGGTCCCCATCCCGTCGGAGATTACGGGCGCCGATCCGGCCCTCCCGGCCTCGGCCTACGCCGACACGGCGGGCGGCGGAGGGCCCCGGCTGATCGTCGCCATGCAACCCGGGGAGCACTTGCCGAACGGTGCCAACCCGTTGTCCTCCGGGGTGGCACCGCACCGGTCACTGCGGCTGGTCCCCCTTGTCGTACTCGTGAGCGGCTCCGGCGGCCGAGGAACTGAATTCGGGGGTGTCGAAGACCTCGCCCCCGATCGGGTCCTGAACTTCGGCATCGCCGTCAACGGTGATGGCGCCGGCTTCGGGATCGACGACCACGGTTTCCGGGTCGAGATCGTGGACGGCGAGGACCGAAGTTTCACCGGCAGCGCTCGAAGACGACGAGCTCTCCGTACCGGCGCCCGGAGCAAGGCCCGCCAAGGACACCGCCGCACCGAGCCGCCGATCGGTCCTGTCCGCGTCCGCCTCGTGGGAGCGGACCAGCTCTCGCAGACTCGACGCTCCCCCACTCCCGGTCGCCGACCCGCTGCCACGGGACGCCTGGTCGCCCGCCTTCTGCGTCGTGATCCTCACGTACCGCGGCATCACCGCGACCTCGTAACGGAAGACCTTCCACAGGGCGACCATGGCCAAGGCGTAGACGACCGACAACGGTGCTGCGCCGGCCAGCGAACTCACCTGGAGCACCGTCAAGGCGGATTCGCCCCCGGCGAGCAGGAGTACGCCACCGGACACACCGACGAGGACGGCCCAGAACACGCGTGTGCGGCGCGGGGTCTCGCTGCGGCCGCCGTGGCTGAGGACATCGACGACCAGCGCGCAGGAGTCGGCCGAGGTGATGAAGAACAGCATGATGACGACGATCGCGATCACGCACAGCACCGTGACGATGCCGGAACCGACGCTGCCGACATCCTCCTCAAGTCGCCCTTCCGCGAGGCACCGTGATGCCACGAGCCGGAGTCGTTACGAGCGGTGTTCCACCGTCAGACGCAGTGGGAGGGCCAAGGGGCGTCAACTCGAAGTGACGGTCACAGAGTTGGGCAACACGGAAAGCAACTCCGCGCGCGTCATCTCGAAGTGCCCACGTGTCGCCCTCACTCCCCCCGACTCAACTGCCCCGTCAACAGATGCGCGTCCAGCAGTGAGACGTCGGCCGAGCGGTCGGCTCGGGAGTAACCGGCGAGCATGCGCCTGGTCAGGGTGAGGGCCTCGGGAGAGCGGCGCAGGAGCGGGCGGGTCAGGCGTGCGACGGCTTCGTCGAGCTCGTCGAGGGGGGCCAGCTTGTGGAGGAGGCCGAGGCGGTGGGCCGTGGGGGCGTCGAACGGCTCGCAGGTGAGCATGGCTTCGCGGATTCGGGCGGCGCCGGCCTCGGAGATGAGGCGGCCCATCGCGCCGCCCCACGCCGGTGGCAGGCCGAGGCCGACCTCCGGCATCCGGAACCGGCAGTTCTCGGCGCCGACGCGCAGGTCGCAGAAGGCGGCGAGGGCGAGGCCCGCGCCGACGACCCTGCCGTGCAACCGGGCGATGCTGACGACGTGCGTCGTCTCCAGGGCCTGGCACACGCGGTGTGCCTTGTCGACGATGCGGCGCATCGCGGCCCCCGTCGCGTCGGCGTCGAGGGCGGACTCGTACTCGGTGCGGTCGGCTCCCAGGCAGAAGTCGGTCCCCTCGCTGGAGAGGACCAACACCCGTATGTCGGGGCGTTCTTGGAGCCCGTCGAGGACGGCGAGGAGTCCGTCGAGGGCCGCCGTGCCGAGCACGTCGCCCTGCTGCGTCGGGGAGAGGCGGACGTGGAGCGCGGCATCGTCCTGTTGTGCCACGACGGCCTCGTCTAGGGGGGCGGGAAAGGTGGGGATCTCGGTCATGCGGTGACGACGTCCAGGTTGAGTAGGCGGCGGAAGGCGACGCGCGGCGCCCACCGGGGGCGGCGTGCAAGCGTGAGACGGGGCAGGCGCCGGACCAGCTCCCGAAGGAGGACCTGAGCCTCCATCCGCGCGACGGGCGCGCCGAGGCAGTAGTGGATGCCGCCGCTGAAGGCGAGGTGCGCGGGTTTGCGGTGCGGGTCGAACTCCTCGGCCCGGCGGTGGCGTTCGGGGTCGCGGCCCGCCGCTCCGACCATGAGGTGGACCATCTCGCCTGTGCGGTACTCGGCGCCGCCCAACTCGCCGTCGCGGGTGGCGACTCGGGTGATCACGTGGGTCGGTGCGTCGTACCTGAGCGACTCCTCGACGAAGGCGGGCGCCAGGTCCGGGTCGGCCGCGAGCGCCTCCCACCACCGCGGGCGGTCGAGGAGTTGGAGCGTCGCCATCGACAGCAGGGAGGTCGTGGTCTCCAGAGCCGCCAGCAGGACGAAGAACGCGAGGTAGTAGACGCCGGCGTCGGCCTTCTCGCGGTCGGGTTCCATCGTGTCCCAGGCGGCGATCCAGCGCGAGACGGGGTCGTCGCCCGGGCGTGCGCGGCGTTCGCGGACCAGTTCTGTGAAGTAGGTACGGAGCTCGGCCGTCGCCGCGTCGGAGAGGGCCAGTTGGCTCGCCGAGGGGAGCAACTCCTGTGCGAACACCTGGTCGTGGGTGAGCTCACGGAGGCGGGGCCAGTCGGCGCTGGGGAGTCCGAGCCAGCCGCCGATGACGGCGACGGGCAGCTCCTCGCTCACCAGGGTGTTGAAGTCGGCCTCGCCGTCGCGGAGTTGCAAGGTGAGGGTGTCGAGCAGCCGGCTCGTCGTCGTGGTGACGTTCTTGGTCATCTCCTGGATCGACCCACGGTCGAACGAGCCGGCCGCCCGGCGCGCACGCGTGTGCTCGGGCGGGTTGAGCGCCGGCAGGGTGTGCGCCATCTCGCGCACGGAAGGGGCGCCCCAGCGAGTGCTCTCGCCCTGCCGGGCGCGCCACTGCCTGTCGGGCTCCACCCACTCACGACTACGCACCACTTGGTCGCAGAGGTCGTACCCGGTCACGAGGTTGCCTCCCCACGGGGCGGGTGTGACGTGCCCCCCGGAGCGCAGCTCCTCGTAGAGCGGAAAGGGGTCGGCCTGTCCCTTCGCCGTCCGTAGACGGGAGAAGAGGGAGACGGTGGTGCGCCTGTCGGGGGACTGAAGCGTCGTCAGACTCATGGCGGAGGAGCCCCTTCCTGTCATCAGCCGCCATGCGTACCCCACCCGTATCTGGCACATGCGATCGAAATAATCGTGTTCGGTATGTCACTCGCCTCTGGTCCATGCCAGGAATCGGCTGAAGAGACCCCCCTTTCGCTCAGCCTTTCCGCTTTCCTGCCGCTGCGCGGGGACGTGGACTTGCTGCGGTACCGGCGCCGACGGCTGCTGCTCGGCAGCCGCGGGCCCCGGCTGCGGAAGCGACGGCGTGAAGCTGACGGGCAGCTCCAGCAGCACCCGGCTCCACGGCACAGGCGCCCACTCCAGCGTCTCGAACGGGGCGCACACCTCGACGTCGGGCAGCCGGTTGAGCAGGCACTCCACCGCGGTGACCGCGACGAGGAAGGCCGGGTCCTTCGCCGGGCAGGCGTGCGGCCCCGCGCCGAAGGCGATGTGCGCCTTGGAGCTGAGCTGTTCACGGTGCTGGGCGAGCCGCGGGTCGGTGTTGGCCGCGGCGAAGGAGATGACGACCGGGTCGTTGGCCCTGATGCGCCTCTCCCCCAGCTCCACGTCCCGAGTCGGGTAGTGCGCCGCGTAGTTGGCGATGGGCGCGTAGTTCCACAGCGCCTGCGAGACGGCCGTCTCGACCGGCAGGCCCTGCTGCCAGCTCTCGTCGAGGATCAGCGCGCTGCTCGTGCCGATGGCGGCGGCGAGCGGTGTCGTACCGCCGGAGAGCAGCGTGACGAGCTGGTGCAGCACCTCCTCGTCGGTGAGTTGGGCGGAGTGCTGCATCAGCCGCGTCGTGACGTCGTTGCCCGGGCGCCTGTGCTTGAGCGCGATGAGCTCCGAGAGGGCCTCGGCGAGGATCTGGTCGGCCTCGGGGGTGCCGTCGAAGATGCCGCTGATGCCGACGATGACGCGGTCGCCGATCTCCGGCGGGCAGCCGAAGAGGTCGCTGAAGACCAGGAGGGGCAGTTGGTGCGCGTACTCGTTCATCAGCTCCGCACGGCCGTGGCGGTCCGAACTGAACTGGCTGATCAGGTACTCGGCCGACTGCTTGGTCTGGCGCACGAGTTGGAGCTCGTCGACGGCCCCGAGGCTGTCGGTCACCGCCTGGCGCAGGCGTGCGTGTGCGGCGCCGTCGCTGAAGAGCGCGTTGGGGCGGTAGCCCATCATCGGCAGGGCCGGGCTGTCCTGGGGGACGCGGCCCTCGTTCAGCGCGTTCCAGCGGCGGGAGTCGCGGACGAAGGTGGCGGGGTCGTGGAGGATCGAGAGCGCGGCGTCGTAGCTGGTGACCAACTCGACCTCGACGCCGTCTGCGATGTCGACGGGGGCGCTCGGCCCGAGCGAGCGGAGGTGGGCGTAGTGGCTTTCGGGGTCGGCGCCGAACTCAGGGCCGTAGAGTTCCACGTTGCCGGAGACCGGGCACCGGGACGGTGTCCCCTCTATGTCGGGGTGGTGCATGTCGTTTTCCTAGGACAGTAGGGACAGGAGGTGGTTGACGAGGGTGATCAGCGCCTGCGCTGAGGCCTTTTCGTCACGCACGTCGCAGGGGACGACGGGCGTCTCGTCGGACAGGGCAAGCGCCTCGCGCACCTCCTCCAGCGGGTAGATGTTGGTGCCCTGGAACCGGTTGACGCCGACGGTGTACGTCAGGCCGAACCGCTCGACGAGGTCGAGCACGGCGAAGGACTCGTCGAGGCGCTCCGGGTCGACGAGCACCAACGCCCCCAACGCGCCCCGGGAGAGGTCCTCCCACATCTCCTTGAAGCGCTCCTGACCCGGTGTGCCGAAGAGGTAGAGCACGACCTGGTCGCTGAGGGTGAGCCGGCCGAAGTCCATCGCCACGGTCGTGGTGGTCTTGTCCGGGGTGCCGGAGAGATCGTCGTAGTTGACGCTCGCCTCGGTGATCTCTTCCTCGGTGCGCAGCGGCTCGATCTCGGAGATGCTCCCGATGCAGGTGGTCTTGCCGACTCCGAAGTGCCCCACGACGAGGATCTTCACCGCAGTGGTGACATTGGGATCCAGGTACATGATTCACGCTCCGAATCGGGTCTTGAGGCCATCCAGCACGGCGCTGAGCAGTTCCTTGTCCGCTTGCTCGGCGGGCGGGACGGGCTTCCTCGCCAAGACGAGGTCACCGTCGGCGAGCTCGGCCAGCAGAATCCGCACGACCCCGAGGGGGAGGTGGGTGTGGCCCGCCACCTCGGCCACCGACAGGAATCCGTCGGCCACGAGGTTCATCACCTCGCGCGCCTCGGGAGAGAGGGTGCGCGCGTCGGCTGCGGCGTCCTGCTTCGCCGACACGAGGGTCGTGCGTTCGTATTCGTGGGACGGCGGCAGCCCGCGTCCCCCCGTGACCACGAAAAGGGGGACGAGTGGCGCGGTCAACTCCAACTCGGCCTCTGGCTCCGGCTCCTGCTCGTCGGTCATGTGCCCTCACTCCGTCCGGCTGTTGCGCCGAGTCCCAGGTGGGGAACGACGCGGTGGAGGCGGGTGGTGAGGTCCTCGATGTCGGCGTTGTGGTCGGCGGCGGCTGCGAGGAACGAGCCCCTTCCGACCTCGATCAGGAAGATCCAGCCGTGCTGGAACTCGATGACCGTCTGCCGCCAGTGGACGTCCTCAAGCGCCCCCGCGAATTGGGCGGTGGCCCGGCTGTAGGAGTGGATGCCGGTCATCGCCGCCGAGATGGTGTCGGCGAGGTCGCGGCTCATGCCCGTGGTCGCGCCGCGGGGCAGGCCGTCCGCGCCGAGCAGCACGGCATGGCGTGCCCCCGGCACCTCGTTGATCGTCGCGTCGAGTTCGGGGAGGACGAACCCCGCTGCGGCGGTGCCCTGTTGGCCCCCCACGCGGCCGGCACCCCCCGCCGGCGGGTCGGAGACGACCCTGGGCGGCGACGTCATGTTCGTGCCGAGACGGGCGACGAGCCGGTGCATGCGGAAGGAGATCTGCTGCATGTCGACGTCGAGTTCAGCGGCGGCGGCAAGGTAAGCCCCTTGCCCCGCTCCGATGAGGAAGATCCATCCGTGGTCGAACTCGATGATCGTCTGGTTCCACTGCTTGTCCTCTCCGGGCCCTGCGAAGTGCGCGATGGCGCGGCTGAGCGACTGCATGCCCGCCATCGCGGCGGATATCGTGCGTACGTCGTCCGCTCCCAGTCCCTCGGTGGCTCCGCGGGAGATGCCGTCCGCGGAGAGCAGGACCGCGTGCCTCGCCTTGGGCACGTTGTGGACGATGTCCTCCAGCATCCACGAAAGGTCAGTAGTCATGAGTCCTCGGACCCTTCGGACGGTGACGGGTCAAGGTTGCGGCCCGACAGGGTGCCTCGCTGGAAGGCGCCGAGACTCCGCCCCGAACCGCGGTCGACCGCGGCGGGCCTGGCTGGTGGCTCCGCGGCGTCGCGGACGGGCGCTGCCACGTCGCGACGCTGGCGCCCTCCACGCTTCGGCAGGCCGCTGACGGTCCGATCCCCGCCTCGCGGCCGGTCCGGTGTCTCGTCGTCCGTATCACGGACTGCGCTCATCCGGGGGGCCTCCGCTACCGGCGCCGTGATCTCTTCCTCGGTCCACAGCTCCTCGGGGAGGAGCACCACTGCGCGGACGCCGCCGTAGCGGGAGACGCCGGTGACGTCCACCCGGAACCCGTACTGCGCGGCGATCCTGCCGACGACGGGGAACCCGAACTTCGGCTGCGTCCCCAGCTCGGAGAGCCGCGGCTGGACGCTGCCGGAGAGCAGGGCGGAGGCGTGCTGGCGGTCTTCGTCGTTCATGCCGACGCCTGCGTCGTCGATGACGATGCAGAGGTTCTTCTGGACCCGCTGGAACGTCACCTCGATCGGTGCGTCCTGCTGGGAGAAGCTGGCCGCGTTGTCGAGGATCTCGGCGACGGCGTGCGCCACGGGTGAGACGGCGGACGCCTTCAGCGCGAAGCCGGACTGCTGCATGATCTGCACCCGGCGGAAGTTGCGGATCTGGCCCTGCGCGTTGCGCACGACGTCGTAGACGCTGGCCGCCCTGGTACGGCGGCCGAGCGGCGCACCGCACATCACCGCGATGCCGTGGGCCCTCCGCGCCATCTGCGCGTTGGCGTGGTTGACCTCCATGAGGTCGGCGAGGACGGGGTGGCCACCGTACTTCCGCTGGACGTCCTCCAGGAGCACCATCTGCTCGGCTGCCAGGCTCTGGAGGAAGCGGGCCGCCCCCTTGAGAACCGCCTTGGTGCTCTCCTCCGCCGCCTCCTCGGCCGCCCGGATGGTCACTTGCTGCTCGGCCTGGCGGCGCTGCAACTCCGCCGAGACGTTACTGAGTCGTCCCTCCGCCTCGTTGAGTCTCGCCGTGAGGACGGTCTCGCTGTGTTGTTTCTTCGCCTCTACGGCTCTGTTTCGTATGGAGAGCACTGCCACCGCGGCGACGGCTATGACAGCCACCACGACCAGGCACCACACAAGTACGTCTTGATTCATCGAACCTTTCCCAGCGCGCGGCATGCAGACGGCGACGTACACCCCCGCGGACCCCACTACGCGGCCGCACCGAGGCGCACGAACGCCTTCGGAGGGCAAGGGGGCAGGGGCTTCCACGCGGCGCCCGTATCGAGTGGATCAAGGGCGCAGGTTCCGGGACTGTATCACCGCACGGTGTCCGGCCTATAACCTGATCTACCGTCAGTTCACCATTCGAAACGCCGCCTGACGTGCCGCACGTTGCTTCGGCTCCACAACGCTTTCGGCAGTTGTTCGTGCATGGCTGAACTGATGCGCGTACATCGTCGTTGTATGGCGTCGAGCGACAGTCCCATGCGCGTTTTTGTACGGACGACCACGCGTGCGAGATGGACACAGAATGGGCGCAATTTCCGTCGCTTGCCCTCACATTGAAGAGCCCCGCCGCTTCCGCGAGGGGAGCGGCGGGGCACGTCGCCGTCCTGGCGAGCCTCACCCCTTCGGTGCGGCCTCCAGCTCGACGCGGACACCCCGGCGGCCGGCGTCCTGCTCCACGGGAGCCGGCGCTTCCGCGCCCACGGGGCTCGGCGTCCTCCTCTCGCGGCGGGAGAGCCAGAGGTCGACGGCGAAGTGGAGGAGCAGGCCGATCGCGCCCCACACCGCGACGGTCAGCAGGTTGCGGCCGACGCCGTGGCCGTCGAAGTAGACGAGGGAGCGGACCGTGTCCACGGCCGCCGGCAGCGGCAGGAAGTCCTGGAGCGCGCGGAAGAGGTCGGGGACCATGTAGATCGACATGCCGCCGCCGGAGGCGGGGACGCCGGCGAGCATCAGGACCACCATCGCCGGGATGATCGCCGCGAGGCCGAAGGTGCGCGTGAAGACGCCGGTGATCAGCGAGACGGAGAAGATCGTCAACGCGCCGAAACCGATCAGCTCGAAGGCATGGCCGTTCACCGCGCCGATCAACACGTCGAAGAGGAACCAGAGCCAGAGCGCCATCCCCACGGCCCACCCGCCGAGCTTCGGCAGGAAGTGGCGCAGCCGCTTCAGTTCGGGGGCGCCGCCCCGCAGCACCGCCATGACGAGGAAGCCGGCCATGATCCAGGACATGCCGACGTACATGCTGTTGCTGCCCATGGTGTCGTCGGCGGTGAGCGGCTCGACGTCTGTCAGCTCGAGCGGAGCCTGCTGCCCCGCGGCCACCTGCTGGAACACCGCTTCCAGCGCCTGCTGTTGGCTGTAGCCGGCGCCCGAGGAGGTGTAGAGCGTCGCTTCACCGCCCGGTGCCGTCGGCAGGACGTAGGCGCCGACGACGTCCTGGTGCAGGATCTGCTCCTTGGCGTCGTCGACCGACGTGCCCGTGCGGAGGTCGAGCATCGTGCCGAGCTTCGGTTCGAGGCCGTCGGCGACCTGCTCGGCCTGCTGGGCACCGGCGCCGACCACGACCACGGGAAGGTCGCGGACCTCCGGCTTGTGCATCGAGGCGCTCATCGTGCCCACGACCGCCACCAGGATGCACAGCGGAAAGGCGAGCACGGCGAAGTACCGCATCCCCTTCGAGCGCACCGGTCCCCCAGCGAGCGCGGGGAGCGGGGTGCTCGCGTCGGTCACCTGCGGCGCCGCCGGGATCGTGTGGCCGGAACGGCGCTCCTTCAACAGGGCGAGCAGGAAGGCGAGGACGAGCCAGACGCCGAGCGTCAGCAGGTACCCGCCGACGCCCCGGCCGTCGAAGTAGAGCAGGGAGCGCAGCGACTCACCCGCGGCCGGCAGCGGGAGCACCCCGTGGAGGAACTGGAAGAAGCCCGGCATGTGGTGGACGGGCAGCGCCAGGTTGGACGCCGGCATGCCGAAGCACACCCAGAGCAGCATCCCGAGCAGCACGGCCATCGGCCCGACCAGCTTGGTGAAGAGCAACTGCGTCATGCCGACCGCGCCGACGGCCAGCACTCCGACGCCGAGGAACTGGAGGTAATGGCCGTCCACGGCGCCGACGACGGGGCCGAGGATCGTCCAGATCAGCGTGCTCGTCGCCGTTGCCCAGCCGAGCAGGAGCGGGACGAACCGCCGCAGCCTCAGCAGGAACGGCACCGACATCGTCATCACGCTCAGCGGGACGTAGCCGGCGAGCATCATGCCCATGCCGGCGAACAGGACGGCTGTGCCGGACATGTCGCCGTCGGGAAGCGGGGCGGTCTCCTCCATCCTGGGCTGCCACTCGTGCTCGGCGGCCACGGGAGCGAGGAGCTGCTGGACCGTGCTCGCCTGGGAAGCCCCGGCCGCCGACGCCGTGTAGATCACCGCCTCGTCGCCGCCGCCCGCCGGCACCTCCAACGCGCCTGCTATCTCACGGTCGTTGAGCAGCTCGCGCGCCTCCTCGGCGGTGGCGACCTGCCGCGCCTCGACGGCTTCGCCCTGCGCGGACTCCAGACCCGAGACGACGGCCTGCGCGGCCTCGCCCGTGCCGACGACGGCCACCGGCACGTCCTTCGGCGCGGGCGAGTGCATCGTGCCGACGTACGTCGCGTACATCATCGTCACCATGAGGAAGGGCATGGCGAAGAGGGCGACGTAGCGGATGATCCGGGTCTTCCTGTCCTCCGTGCGGGACGTGCCCGGAGGGTCGGACGAGGACGGCGGGCCTTCGGCGGGCGGGGCGGAGGGCTCCACGGAATCTGGCTCCTTGCTGGGGGGTGGTCGGGCTCCGGACGTGGGAGCCGACTGCGGCATGTAAGTCACTCGACTTACCCGCACCCCAATATAAGTCACGTGGCTTACAACTGTGGTCGTGGGTTACGTTGGCGCCTCGGCTCGCCACACGCAGGAGACGACGACCCCGATGGCCAGATCAGACGCGGCGCGCACGGCGCTGCTCGACACCGCCGAACGGCTCTTCGTCGAGTCGGGCATCTCGCACGTCTCGGACCGCAAGGTGGCCGAAGCCGCGGGGAACACCAACCACTCGGCCGTCGGCTACTACTTCGGCGGACGCGAGGGACTGCTCCGCGCACTGCTCACCCGCCACCTGGCGGCCATGGAGGAACCGCGCCGCGCCATGTTCGCGCGCTCGGACTCGCTCCTCGACGACGTGCGCTGCCTCGTCGTGCCCGTCACGGACGCCCTCGCCGAGCTGCCGCCGCCGACCTGGCGGGCGCGGTTCGTCAGCCAGGCGCTCCACGACCCCGTCACCGCGCCGCTGTGGCACGGTCTGGAGGACGCGGCGCCCACGGCGGCGCTCATCATCCGCTCGGCGGTCTCGCGGCTCGACCTGCCGAAGGCCGTCGTCCGCGGCAGGGCCGCGCTGATGTCCCACGTCATCACGTCGGCGTGCGCGGAGATGGAGGAGCGCGCGGAGCGCGACGGCGAGGAGCCGAAGTGGCAGGCGGCGGGCGACTTCCTCGCCGACGCCATCACGGGGATGCTGACCGCTCCCGTCAGCCGGCCCTCGGACGTGCCGTCCCTGGCGGCAGAGGACGCCTGAGGGGCGTCAACCAGCGAGCGGGGAAGCCGGTCGACGTCCGACTCCCGGAATCACAGGGGCCGTTCGTACGACGGACCGGCGCCCGCCGCCGGGCACCGGTCCGTCCTGCGCAGCCGTCAGTCGCTCTTGCGGCCGGGGAGGTTCTCGTACATCTCGGTGAGCTTCTGGCGGAAGCCGCGGGCCGCGATGCCGGTGCGCTGCGGGTCCTGCACGCCCGCCTTGACCGTCTTGGTCGCCTGGTCCTTCGTCACGTGCGGAGGGATCGGTGCGATCTCGCTGTCGACGACGAACTCCAGCACCGTGGGCTGCCCGCCGGCGAGCGCCTCCTGCCAGGCGCCGGTGACCTGCGCGGGGTCGTCGCAGCGGATGCCCCGCAGGCCGGCGAGTTCGGCGTAGCGGGCGTAGGGGAAGTCGGGGAGGTCCTGCGAGCCCGGGTACTTCGGGTCGCCGCCCATCGCGCGCTGCTCCCAGGTCACCTGGTTGAGGTCCTGGTTGTTGAAGACGCAGAAGACCAGCGGCGCGGACGAGGCGAGCCGGTCGGCGTACCGCTTCACCGTCAGCATCTCGTTCATGCCGTTCATCTGGAACGCTCCGTCGCCGACGAAGGCGATCACCGGCCGGTCCGGGTAGGCGAACCGTGCGGCGATGGCGTAGGGAACGCCGGGGCCCATCGTCGCGAGGGTGCCGGAGAGCGTGGCGTGCATCCCCTTGCGCAGCTTCAGGTGGCGGGCCCACCAGTTGGTTGCCGAACCGGAGTCGGCGGTGAGCAGGGCGCCGTCCGGCAGCAGCGGCGAGACCTCGTGCACGACCGCCTGCGGGTTGATGCGGCCCTCGAAGGTCTGCGAGGCGCGCTTGCGCAGAACCGCGTTCCAGGAGTCGACGTCCTTCTCGATCTTCTCGCGCCAGGAGCGGTCCTCCTTGCGCTCCAGGAGCGGGATGAGTTCGCGGAGCGTCTCCTTGGAGTCGCCGACGAGGTGGGCCTCCATCGGGTACCTGATGCCGATCATGCGTCCGTCGATGTCGATCTCGACGCCGCGGCAACTGCCCTCGTCCGGCAGCCATTCGCCGTACGGGAAGCTGCTGCCGATCATGAGGAGGGTGTCGCACTCGTTGATCATCTCGTCGCTGGCCTTGCTGCCCAGCAGCCCTATCGGGCCCGTGACGTACGGCAGTTCGTCAGGCACCACGTCACGGCCGAGGAGCGCCTTGGCGATGCCGGCGCCGAGGAGGTCGGCGGCCTCCAGCACCTCCCCCTCGGCGTCGGCCGCGCCCTGGCCGACGAGGAGGGCGACCTTGCTGCCCTCGTTGAGAATCCCGGCCGCCTTGTGCAGCTCCTCGCGGTTGGGCAGCACCCGCGGCCGGCTCCAGCCGACGCTGGAGAAGACGGCGCCGTGCTCCCTCGGCGGCGACGGCTCGGCATCGGCCTCCTGGATGTCCTCGGGCAGGATGATGGTCGCGACGCCGCGCGTGGTGAGCGCCGTCTTGAAAGCGCGGTCGATGACGTGCCGCACCTGGCCCGGGTCCATGCAGACCTGGCAGAACTCGCTGACGTCGGCGAAGAGTTGCTCGAGTGCCACCTCCTGCTGGAAGTGGGTGCCCTGCGCGATGCGCTTCTGCTGACCCACGACGGCGACGACCGGCTGGTGGTCGAGCTTCGCGTCGTAGAGCCCGTTGAGCAGGTGGATGGCGCCGGGGCCCGAGGTGGCGGTGCAGACACCCACCTCGCCGGTGAACTTGGCGTGGCCGCACGCCATGAAGGCGGCCATCTCCTCGTGACGCGTCTGGATGAACTCCGGTCGCCCCGCTGCCCGGTCGAAGGCGCCGAGCATGCCGTTGATGCCGTCGCCCGGATATCCGTACACGCGCTGGACCCCCCAGGCGCTGAGGCGCCCGAGGACGTAGTCGGCTACCTGCTCAGCCATGGTGCTCCCTCCCCAGATGTTGGGCGTCGGGTCGGAGGGGGCGGGTTCCACGGTGAGGCGTACGCAAACCGGGGCCGCCCCGCGCGAAGCGGGGCGGCCGTCGGGTGGGTCAGATGTTCCAGGGCTGGTCGTTGGGCGCGATGCGCCACAGCCGGTCGTCGCTCGGGTAGGCGGTGTCGAGGTGGAGGCTCTCCCACGAGCCGTCGTTGTAGCGGTTGAGCGTCATGGCGAGGTCGGGGTCGGTCTTCGGGGTCCACATCCACCAACCCGAGTTCCGTCCGCCGGAATTGGATGCGTGGAGGACCCACTTCTGGAGGTCGGACCCGTCGCACGTCTTGATGACGAGCTGGGTGCCCCGCTGCGGGTCTGCGGTGGCCGGCTGGAGGCACTTGTCGGCGGCGGCGTTGCGCAGTACCCGGGTTGAGGTCGCCGACCCGGGGCCGGGCCCGGGGCCTTCGGCGCGCCAGGCTTCGGAGCTGTACTTCCACGCCGGGTCGCGGAGGCTGATCACGGTGGCGCCTTCGGCCTTGCTGTCGCCGTAGGTCGCCAGTCGGCTGCCGCTCGTCTTGTTGATCACGTCGCGGTCGGCGGGGTCGGCCGAGGCGTGCGTGGCTCCCAGCACGCCGGTCAGGGCGACGGCGGCAACGGAGACGGCGAGCAGGCGGTGGTGTCGGGGCATGACGATGTGCGTTTCCCTCCTGAGCGGGCTCCGCGGAATGCGGAGCTTGACGCCTGAATGATGATCGGCGGGAGCGGTGGGCCGTGGGCGGATACGTCGGGTTCATCCGCACGACGGACATGGTCAAACTCCCGTCCGGCACGGTCGGTCGGTGTCCTCCTGGCCGACCCGGAGCCCTGTCCCACCCGTACGTGGGTTGGCCTACCGGCCCTCGCTCCCGCGTCCCCGCCTCCCCGCGAGGGCCGGCTTGTCGATCTTTCCGGCGCGGGTCAGCGGCATGTCGGTGAGGACCTCGACGTGCTCGGGGACCATGTGGTCCTGGTGGAGGACGGTTGCGACGTGGGCTCTGAGCGCGTGTGCGCCCGGAGCGTCCTCGGTGAGGGTGACCGCGGCGTGGACGTGGTCGCCGCCGTGCCGCTCGTCGGGGACGGCCCAGACCGCCGCCTCGCGGACGGCCGGGTGGCCGAGGAGCGCCTCCTCGATCAGCCGCGGGTAGACGTGCGTGCCGGTGGCGTGGTGGATGAGCAGCTCCTTGCAGCGGCCCTCGAGCGTCAGGTAACCGTCCCCGCCGAGGCGTCCGAGGTCGCCCGTGCGCAGCCAACCGTCGTGCACCGCCTGCTCGTTGGCGTGCTCGGGGCCGAGGTAGCCGGCCATGAGCGCCGGGCCGCGCACCCACACCTCTCCGCTCTCGCCGTCCGGCAGCGGGGCGCCCTCCGCGTCCCTGACCTCGATCGAGACGCCGGGCACCGGGCGTCCGACCGACGCGCGGACTGCGGCGTCCCCGTACAGGTGGTCCTCGGGCGTGAGCACGCTGACGACGCCCGTCTCCGTGAGGCCGTACACCTGCTGGAGCACGGGGCCGAACCGCTCCGTGGCCTGATGCAGCCGGTGCGGGGTCGAGGGCGCGGCGCCGTACGCCAGCAGGCGGAGGCCCGACAGGTCCGCGCCGGCGCACTCCGGGTGGTCGAGCACCTTGGCGAGCTGCGGCGGGGAGAGCACGACGCGCGTGATGCGCTCGCCGGGGACCAGGCGCAGGAAGGCGCCGGCGTCGAACCCCTCGTGGAGTACCAGGGTTCCGCCCGCCGTGAGCGTCGGCATGGCGAAGTACCAGCTCAGGTGGGACATGTCGGTGAAGACGAGGCAGCGCTCCCCCGGCGTCGCGAGCGCGCCGGGCTCCGGCACCGGCTGCGCGAAGAGCGCGTGCGTGTGAGCAACACCCTTGGGCACGCCCGTCGTTCCGCCGGTGCACAGCAGGGTGCGCACCCGGCTCGCGGGGGCGGGCGGGGGCGCGGCCGGCGGGTCGACGCCGGGTGGCGGGGGCACGAGCGCCAGCGGGCGGGGAGTCAGTCCTGGGACCTCGGCCGCGAGGGAGCGGGCGGTCGGTGCCTCGTTCGGGTCGTGGCAGAGCTCCGAGGCCGACGCGTCGCGGAGGAAGGTGCGCTGGACGGGACGCGACGCGTCGCGGGCGACGTGCGCGACGGGGCGCCCCGCCAGGTGGCAGGCGAGGTGGACGACGAGGGCCTCGGGACGGTTGCGGGCCAGGACGCCCACGGCCCCGGTCCCGTGGGCGAGCGCCGCCGCCAACACGGCGATGTGACGGCCGAGTTCGCCGTAGGTGAGACGGCCACCGCCGTACACGACGGCCTCGCGCCCGGCCCAGCGGCCGAACGCGTCGCGGAGCAACTCCTCGACATAGCTCATGGTCGCCGTTCTCTCCGGCGGAGCCGCCGCACAACGCGGCTGCACCGCATTGCATCCGAAGGAGGGAAACCGCCGGAGGTCGGGAGACGTGAGCCGCCCGTCCCGTCCGTGCCGGAGCGCTCCGCGCCCGGCGACGTCCTGCCGAGAGAGGGTGCCGGGCTCCCCCGCTCGACGGCATCACGCCGGGCGGCGAGACACCGGGCGACACCTCGTGCGCCGCCTGGTACTCCGCCTGCGACGGGACCATCCCCGCCGTACACCAGCACCCGCCTCGACGGCGCCGAGCGCGACAACGCCTGCTCCGTCGACCACCTGCTCTTGCTCACCAACTCCTCGGCGCGAAAAGGACCGTTCGAGAGCCGACGGAGCGTGCCCGGCTCCGCAGCGCCCCTTCCCACCCACACCGATGGGCCGCTCGCGGACCGGGCTACCCGGCGAGCCCGTCGAGCCCGGACTCCCACGGAAACCCGCCCTCGACGCGGAGCCCTTCGACGACGGTGACGCCCGCGCCGCGCAGCGCGCCCACCGAGCGTGCGAACTGCGGGTGCCGCGAGAGCGGACGGTTGACGCAGGTGATGGTGGACAGGGGTGAGCCGCTGCCGATCGCCTCGGCGGCGAGGCCGACCACCAGCGTCGAAGTCAACCCCTGCGCCCAGTGGTTGACGGTGTTGAACGTCGCGGGAGCGAGCAGCGTCGCGTCGGCCGGGTCCCACACGTCGGCGTCGCCGGGGCGCGGATAGCTGACGCGTACGGGGTTGCCTGTGAGCTGCGCGAGCGGTGCCAAGCGGTCGTCGAGCCAGCTCGCCGCGGTGGGGGTGAGCCCCAGGCAGACCGTCCAACCGCGGTGCTGGGCACGGCGGATGCCCTCTTCGACGTGGAGGACGGGGGGCGCGGCTGAAGCGAGGAAGTAGAGCACATGCGAGGCCATAAGGGAATCCCATCACGGGAGACGCCACCCGAAACGGTGGTACGAGAGCGGGTGAGCGCGCGCAGCGTTCATCGTGGGGGCCGCAGGGTAGCCAGCCCTGGCCGAGCGCCGACGGCGGTGCGTGACAGGGCGCACCGCGCGGACCGGGAGACGAACGGAGGCCGCATTGGCGGGACTTCAGGAGGAGCGCACGGGGACGCGCATCGCCGAGCAGCGGAAGCTGGCGGGGCTGACCCAGCGGGGACTCGCGCAGCGCATCCCGTACTCCTACAGCATGCTGCGGCAGGTCGAGGAGGGGCACAAGAACGCGTCCCCGGACCTCGTCGCGGCGGTGGCGCACGCGCTCCGCATCGACGTCACCACGCTCACGGGGCAGCCGTACCTCGCGGAGCTGCGCCAGGACCGCCTCGCGGAACTGATCCGCCCGATCCGCGAGTGCCTCGACCTCTACGACCTCGAGCCGTCCGCCGCGTACGAGGTCCGCCCCGTCGCCGAACTCGCCCACGACGCGGACGACTTGTGCCGCCTGGTCCGCGCCACCCAGCTCAACACGGCGGCGCGGGCGCTCCCGCCGCTCGTCACCGAGGTGACGGCCGCCGCGCACCGCGCACCGGGGACGCACGTCTGGCAGACCCTCGGCTCCTGCTACCGCACGGCGTACGACCTCGCCACGAAGCTCGGCTTCCACGACCTCTCCACGATCGCCCTCGACCGCATGGCCTGGGCGGCCGAGCGCGCGGGCGACCCGTTGCTCGCCGCCGTGCGCCAGTACATGCGGGCGCTCGCCTACTTCAGGGAGGGCGAGCACGGGGTCGGCCTCCGGCTCATCGGCAAGGGCCACCTCCTGCTGGAAGGCGCCGAGCACGAGTCGGGCGCCGCGGCGTGCGAACTGCGCGCCGTGCAGGGCCAGTTGCACCTCGGCGCCGCGATCATCGCGGCACGCGCCCGGGACGCGGACACCGTACGGGCCCGCCTCGCCGAGGCCCGCACGTGCGCGCAGCACACGGGCGAGGCCGGGTGGGTGCACTGGCTCTCCTTCGGCCCCGCCAACGTCGCCGCGCACGAGCTCTCCGCGCACGTCGAGATGAACAGGTACGG
Organism: Streptomyces sulphureus DSM 40104; assembly: GCF_000381025.1. Taxonomy (GTDB): domain Bacteria; phylum Actinomycetota; class Actinomycetes; order Streptomycetales; family Streptomycetaceae; genus Streptomyces; species Streptomyces sulphureus. Next base: position 315,544 of record NZ_KB905820.1, on the reverse strand, counting down.
AAAGGCGCTCCAGGCGGCCTCCCGGCTGCAACTCCCGCACGGCTGGGCGATGTCGAGGCGTGCGCACGTGCACATCGACCGGGCACGCTGCGAGATGGAGACGGGCCGCACGGAAGCCGCCCTCGATTCGCTGATCACGGCGCGACGCATGGCCCCGCAGCAGACGCGCTACCACCCGGGCGCGCGCGAGACGCTCAAGGGCCTGCTCCAGCAGCGGCGCCGCACCCCGGGGACCCTCGGTCACATGGCAGCCTGGATCGGGATGTGAACCGGCATGCGCGCGGGGCGCATCCGGGGGCGTGCGACCGAGCGTCACCAACGAGTGACACTTAGTGGCACATCGGCCGGGCAGGCTGGCCGCATGCCGATCGACCAGCCGTTTCCCCGCCGGGTCAACGCTCCCGGCCCCGACAGCCCTTGGCTCCCGCCCGCCGGCGCCGGCACCGAGCTCGTACCGGCCGGGGTGTGGTGGGACGCGGTGCGGGTCCGGCTCGGCATCGGCGAACGGCTGCTCGCACGGCTCGGCCCCGCGGCGGGCGCCGTACTCAAGGACCCCTGCGACCACCGGCTCTACCTGCTCACCGATCCGGGGTCCACAGCCGATTGGGCGTTCACCTCCTACGCGGCGGAGGTCCAGCTACTCTCCACGGCGACGTGGGTGGCGATCCCGCCCCGCGACCGCATCCGGGCACGCGGCCCGTACTGGCTCGTCCCCCCGGACGGCGACGAGTGCTGCCTCACGGAAACCGGGCGCCTCCACGCCGCGGTCGTCGGTGCGCTCGCCGAGGTGCTCGGCCCGCGCACCGGCGAGCCGCCCGTCGTGTGACGTGCGGTGCGGGGCCCGGCGGTGCGGGCCCCGCATGTCCGCGTCTTCCGGCTCAGGGCAGGTTGACGCCGTGTGAGGCGAGGTACTCGAGCGGGTCGGTGTCGGTGCCGTAGGCGCGTCCTTCGCGCACCTCGAAGTGGAGGTGCGGGCCGGTGCTGTTGCCGGTGTTGCCCGAGCGTCCGATCACCTTGCCGGCCTGCACGCTCTCGCCGGGCGAGACCGTGATGGCGGAGAGGTGCGCGAAGAGCGTGTACTTGCCGTCCGTCATACGGATGGTGACGGCGTTGCCGTAGTCGCCCGCGCTGCCCGCCTCCACGACCGTGCCCGAGCCGACGGAGCGGACGGGGGTGCCGACGGGGACGGCGAAGTCGACGCCTGTGTGGTGGCCTGCCGCCCAGTCGCCCTTGACCCCGTAAGCCTGGGAGATCGTCGCCGAGCTTGCGAGCGGCGACGTCCATCCGCTGGTGGGGGTCCGTTGCCGGTTGCCCCAGGCGTCCTCCGTGACACCACGGACCAGGTCCCGTGCGGCCGAGACCGCCGCGGACTGGTCGTCCCCGCCGCGGCCTGGTCCGTCCGCGGCAGCCGCGGTTCCGCCGGTCGCGACGACTGCGGAGGCGAGGGCACCGCAGAGTGCCCACCTGATCCGGGTGCGTGCCGGGCGCTGCTTCGGCGCCGTAGCTGTGTACGTCATACCTGTGAAGCAAACGCGTGCGGTGGCGGGCGCGCACGCCGGACGGCGCCGCGAGGGTGACGTGACGGGCGGTCAGCCTCAACCCCTGGGTTCCGAACGACGTTGGTCGCTCAGGAGGAGCTGCGCACCACGAGTTCGGTCGGCAGCACCCGTCGCGGCGGCTGCGGTTCGTCGGGCTCCGGCTGGGCGGAAGCGCGCACGGGCCGCGCCTCCGCCGGCTCACGCTCCCTCAGGGAGAGCAGAATGCGGACCATCTCGCGGCCCATCTCGTCGATCGGCTGACGGACGGAGGTGAGCGGCGGGTCCATGTGCCGTGCGATGGCGGAGTCGTCGAAGCCGACGAGGGCGACGTCCCCCGGCACCGAGCGGCCGGCCTCGCGCAGTGCGAGTCGGGCACCGGCCGCCATCACGTCGGAGGCGCAGAAGACGGCGTCGAGGGAGGGTTCGGCGGCGAGCAGGCGGCGCATCGCGCGGTGGCCGCCCTCCTCGGTGAAGTCGCCCTGGACGAGCAGCGATTCGTCGACCCCACGGCCGGCGGTGCGGAGCGCCTCGCGGTAGCCGTCCGCGCGGCAGCGGGCGACGTACATGTCAGGGGGGCCTGTGATCGTCGCAACCGTGGTGCGTCCGCCGTCGAGGAGATGGCCGACGGCGGAGCGGGCACCCGCCGCGTTGTCGGTGTCGACGTACGGCATCGACTCGTCGGACGAGCGGCGGCCGTTGAGGACGGCGGGGAGGCCGTGCTCCGCGAGGAGGTCGGGGAGCGGGTCGTCGGCGTGGAGGGAGACGAGGAGGGCGCCGTCGACGCGGTGCGAGGCCGCGTACTGCGTGAAGCGGTCGCGCTCGCGCTCGTTCCTGATCAGCGTGAGGAGCAACTGCATGTCGTGCTCGGCGAGTTCGGCGCTGGCGCCGCGGAGGATGCCGGAAAAGTACGGCTCGGCGAAGAAGCGCGTCTCCTGCTCGGGGACGACGAGCGCCACCGCGTCGGTGGTGCCGGCGGCGAGCGCACGGGCCGCGCGGTTGGGGACGTAGCCGAGCTGCGCTATCGCGTCCTCGACGAGTTCGCGGGTGTGCGCGCTCACCCGCGGCGAGCCGTTGACCACCCGCGAGACGGTGCCGCGGCCGACGCCCGCGAGGCGGGCGACCTGCTCCAGCGTCGGGCGCCTTCCGCCCGCAACTCCGTTGCGCACCGCTGCCATCGCTGCCTCTCCGCTCGTGCTCTCGTGGTCGCTGCTCGCCGCCGGCCGGGGGCTCCCCGCCGGCGGACGCCGCTCCTCGTCCGCCGGCTCACGTCCGGGGGCGTCCGGCGTCCGGCTCGGATCATTCAACTACACCCCGTTCCTTACGAGTTGCTGCCGCATACCTTGACACCCCGCCGCGGCTCCGTAACCTTCAAGCCATCACAACTGGGAGCGCTCCCAAGGTACATGCCGCATTCAGGAACCGTATGTTCGGGAGGACGCAGCACCATGAGAACCGACCGCACCACCACCCCTGCGCGGCGCCTCGGCACGCGCGTACGTACCACGCGTCTCGCCGCAGCCGGCCTCGCCGCCGTCCTCGGCTCCGGCCTGCTGGGCGCCTGCGCCGACGACGGCTCGTCCGACTCGGCGTCGAGCAAGGACAGCTCGGGCGGACGCAAGACGACTGTCTCCGTCGGCGTCTTCGGCGTCTTCGGCTACAAGCAGGCCGGCCTCTACGACGAGTACGAGAAGCTCAACCCCGGGATCAGCATCAAGGAGAACTCGACCGAGCGCAGCGAGGACTACTACCCCGCGCTCCTCAACCACCTCACCGCCGGCAGCGGACTCAGCGACATCCAGGCGATCGAGGTCGACAACGTCAACGAACTCGCCACGGAGCAGGCCGACAGGTTCGCCGACCTCGGCAGGGCGAACGGCGTCAGCGAGGACGACTTCCTGAAGTGGAAGTGGGACCAGGCGAAGACCGAGGACGGCAAGGTGATCGGACTCGGTACCGACATCGGTCCGATGGGCGTCTGCTACCGCAAGGATCTCTTCGGGAAGGCGGGCCTGCCGACCGAGCGGGACGAGGTCGGCAAGCTGTGGGCCGGCGACTGGGACAAGTACCTCGACGCCGGCGAGAAGTTCACGTCGAAGGCGCCCAAGGGCACGCACTTCATGGACAGCGCCGCCGGGCTCTACAACGGTGCGGTCTCCGGCTATCCCCTCAAGAACTACAGCCGCAGCGGTGAGCTCGTCTACAAGAAGAGCCCCGCGGTGCGGGAATCCTGGGACCTCGCGATGCGTGCGATCGACGGGAAGATGACGGGCAAGCTCAAGCAGTTCGACACCGCCTGGGACCAGGCGTACGCCAACGGCACCTTCGCCAGCGTGATCTGCCCGCCGTGGATGCTCGGCTACATCAAGGAGAAGTCGGGGAGCCGCGGCGCCGACAAGTGGGACGTCGCGCCCGCGCCGAAGCCGGCGAACTGGGGCGGCTCCTTCCTCGGCGTCCCGGAGCAGGCCAAGAACAAGGACGAGGCGGTCAAGCTCGCAGCCTGGCTGACCGCTCCCGAGCAGCAGGCCAAACTCTTCAAGAAGCAGGCGAGCTTTCCAAGTTCGGCGAAGGCGCTCGACATGCCCGAAGTGAAGAACGCCAAGCACGAGTACTTCGACAACGCGCCGATCGGTGAGATCTTCGCGAAGGCGGCGAAGGACATCCCGACCACCGTCCTCGGCCCCAAGGACGCGGTCGTCAAGCAGAACATGTCCGACGTCGGCATCCTCCAGGTCGAGCAGCAGGAGAAGACACCCGAGCAGGGATGGTCGGCAGCGACCAAGAAGATCGACGACGCGGTCGAGGACTGATGGCTCCCCCGGACACCCGCGTGCGGGACCGGAGCCGGGCTTCGACCGAAGGACCGCAGGGCAACGGCCCCACGAGCGGTGAGCGTCCGGGCGCAGGACGACGGGTCGGAGACTCCGGCCGCGTCAGCCGGCTGCACCGCTGGGACGCCAAGTGGAGCCCGTACGCCTTCATCGCGCCGTTCTTCCTCTTCTTCGCCGTCTTCGGCCTCTTCCCGCTCCTCTACACGGGGTGGGCGTCGCTCCACTCCGTCTCGCTCCACCATCCGACGCAGATGGAGTGGACCGGCTGGCACAACTACAGCCGGCTGCTGGAGGACGAGTTCTTCTGGAACGCGCTGCGGAACACCTTCACCATCGGGGTGCTCTCCACCGTCCCCCAACTGCTGATGGCCCTCGGGCTCGCGCACCTGCTCAACTACCGGCTGCGCGGCAGCACGTTCTTCCGGGTCGCGATGCTCACTCCGTATGCGACCTCGGTCGCCGCGGCGACCCTCGTCTTCGCCATGCTCTTCGGGCGCGACTACGGGATGATCAACTGGGTCCTGGAGCTGGTCGGAATCGACCACGTCGACTGGGAGAACGGCACCTGGACGTCGCAGATCGCCGTCTCCTCCATCGTCATCTGGCGGTGGACCGGCTACAACACGCTCATCTACCTCGCCGCGATGCAGGCGATCCCCGGCGACCTCTACGAGTCTGCGGCGCTCGACGGGGCCTCCCGCTGGCAGCAGTTCCGGCACGTGACGATACCGGCGCTGAAGCCGACGATCCTCTTCACGATCATCGTCTCGACGATCGGCGCGACCCAACTCTTCGGTGAGCCACTGCTCTTCGGCGGCTCGCAGACCGGCGGCGGCTCGCACCAGTTCCAGACGCTCGGGTTGTACCTCTACGAGCAGGGCTGGTTCAACTTCCATCTCGGCCGGGCGTCGGCGATCGCCTGGGCGATGTTCCTCATCCTGATCCTGATCGGCCTGATCAACTGGCTGATCGGCCGACGGCTGCAGAAGAGCCACTGAGGGGGCGACCGTGGTTCTCCAATCAACGCCCGCACGGGCGAAGTCGAAAGCCGAACGCGCCGCATCGCCTCCGGGCGGGGCGGGTGTGCCGCACCCCCGCACGGGACGCAAGCGCGGAGCCGGACGCCAACTCCACGGCGGGAAGGTCACGTACGCGGTCCTCGTCCTCTTCTCGCTCGGATCGCTGCTGCCGCTGGTGTGGACGGCGATCGCCGCCTCCAGGGACAACCAGCGGCTCGCCGAGACGCCGCCCCCGCTCTGGTTCGGCTCCCACCTCGGCTCCAACCTCATGACCGCCTGGAACGACGCCAACATGGGCAAGGCGCTGCTCAACACGGTCGTGGTCGCGGGCACCATCGCGGTGACGACCGTGCTCTTCGCCACCCTCGCCGGGTACGCGTTCGCCAAGCTGAGGTTCCGGGCGAAGAACCTGCTGCTGCTCGTCGTCATCGGGACGATGATGGTGCCACCGCAGTTGAGCGTCGTGCCGCTCTTCATGGCCGTCGCCGAACTGGAGTGGACCAACCAGCTCCAGGCGGTGATCCTGCCGATGCTCGTCAGCGCCTTCGGCGTCTTCTTCATGCGGCAGTACCTCGCCGGAGCGCTGCCCCTGGAGCTGATCGAGGCCGCGAGGGTCGACGGTGCGCACAGCCTGCGGGTCGTGTGGCACGTCGTCTTCCCCGTGGCACGGCCCGCGATGGCGGTGCTCGGAATGCTCACCTTCGTCATGGCCTGGAACGAGTTCTTCTGGCCGATCATCGCCCTCACCCAGGACAACCCCACGGTGCAGGTGGCCCTCACCGGACTGGGGCGCGGCTACATCCCCGACCAGTCGGTGATCATGGCCGGAGCCCTGCTGGGGACGCTGCCGCTGCTGATCGCCTTCGCAATCTTCGGCAAGCAGATCGTGGGCGGGATCATGCAGGGGGCGATCAAGGGATAACCCCCGCCTGCCGGTTGCCTCCGGACCCTCCCGGCCGCCCGCGACGCCGCATCCAACGGCGCGCGTGACGGCCGGAGCAGGCCACCTACCGCACCACCGCAACACGTTCGACGCACCCCACCACGTACAGAATTGGGAGCGCTTCCATGACCTCCGAAACCCCGGCCTTCCCCGACGGCTTCCTCTGGGGCACGGCGACCGCCGCCTACCAGGTGGAAGGTGCAGCCGCCGAGGACGGCAGGACACCTTCGATCTGGGACACCTTCTCCCACACCCCCGGCCGCGTCCTCGGCGGCGACACCGGCGACACCGCTTGCGACCACTACCACCGGTTCCGCGAGGACGTCGCGCTCATGGCCGAACTCGGCGTCGACGCCTACCGGTTCAGCGTTTCCTGGCCCCGCGTGCAGCCGACCGGACGCGGTCCGGCCGTCCAGCGGGGGCTCGACTTCTACCGCGCCCTGGTCGACGAGCTCCTCACCCACGGCATCACGCCCTTCCTCACCCTCTACCACTGGGATTTGCCACAGGAGTTGGAGTCCCCCTTCCACGGGGGCACGGCCGCCGGCGGCGGATGGCCCGAGCGCGAGACGGCGTACCGGTTCGCCGAGTACGCACAGGCGGTGGGCGAGGCGCTCGGGGACAGGGTGCACCACTGGACGACCCTCAACGAGCCCTGGTGCAGCGCCTTCCTCGGCTACGCCTCCGGGGTGCACGCGCCCGGGCGCACCGAGCCCGTCGCCGCACTCCGGGCAGCGCACCACCTCAACCTTGCGCACGGCCTCGGCGTCCAGGCGCTCCGCAGCGTGCTCCCGAAGCGCGCGGAGGTGCTCGTGAGCCTCAACCCCGCGGTGGTACGCCCCCGTTCGCAGTCCACCGGGGACGTCGACGCGGCCCGGCGCATCGACGCGCTCGCCAACCGCGTCTTCGCAGGACCCATGCTCCACGGCCGCTACGACGAGGACCTCCTCGCCGATACCCGGCACCTCACCGACTGGTCCTTCGTCAAGGACGGCGACACCGAGACCGCACACCAGCCGCTCGACGGACTCGGCATCAACTACTACACACCCTCCGTCGTCTCGGCCGCGCCCGAGGGCGCCACCGAAGTCGACCGGGCCGACGGGCACGGCAACGGCACCGCCTCCCCCTGGATCGGCGCCGAGCGCGTCGCCTTCCACCAACCGCCGGGCGAGCACACGGCGATGGGCTGGTCCATCGACCCCACGGGACTCGGCGACCTCCTCCACCGCTACAGCGAAGAGGCGCCCGGACTGCCGCTCTACATCACCGAGAACGGCGCGGCCTACGACGACAAGCCGGACGCCGAGGGCCGGTTCCACGACCCCGAGCGGATCGCGTACCTCCACTCCCACCTCGAGGCCGTGGCCGGCGCCCGGAGCGAAGGCGTCGACGTGCGCGGGTACTTCCTCTGGTCGCTGCTGGACAACTTCGAGTGGGGGTACGGGTACAGCCGCCGGTTCGGCATCGTCCACGTCGACTTCGAGACCCAGCAGCGCACACCGAAGGCGAGCGCCCACTGGTACGCGGAGGCGGCACGCACCGGCCGGCTCCCCGAGCCCACCCTCCCCGCCCTCGACTAGGCGGAGGGGCCGGGAGCGGCGCCGCTGGGGGACGGCGCCGGTGGGGGGCTCTCCGGCTGTGCGACGCCGCTGGGGGACGACGCCGGTGGGGGTGCGGCCGGGGATGAGGCGGGACGCAGCGGGTGGGGGGAAGGAAGCCGCTGCGCCCCGCCTGGCCGGGGGTCCGGGGGTCACCCCCGGCGGGCGATGGTCGCTGCTCCTCGCATCCGCGCGGACCCCGGAACAATCCGCGTGGATGCGGGAACGCTGAGCACGTTACTGCCAGCGGTTCGGCGATAGCGGGCAATTCGGGTGCGCGGCGGGGGTCTTATGGTGCGCTTAAGGTCGGGAAAGGGTGCCCTTAGAGGTGGCCGGTCTGTTCCCGGCCCGGTCACAGGGGGAGCGAGACCTCCCGTGCCGCGCGGATGGCCCGGGGTGCCGTCGTCGACTTTCCGGTTCTGGGGCGGTGTTCTTTGTGGGGACGCGGGGTTGCTGGACGCGGTTCCCGCGAGGGGTAACTCCGGGGAACGGGCAGGCGGTTGGGGCGAAGACGTGGCAGGGGCCTCGTGCTCCGCTGGGCTTCGCGAGGAAGCAACGCTGCCATCCCGCGTACGCCCACAACCGGCCGCGTACCAAGTCCCGCGCGGCCCGACGGAAGTGCCTCGCACCCCTGCCCGCTCCGGCAACTGGTTGCGAACCCACGCCAGTTGAGCGACCGGGCCCACCTCTCCCGCCACCACGGCCCTCGCATGAAGCCCTCAGCCGCGGCACGGTGAGGCAGCACCTGACCTCCGCGCCGGGAAGCACCTCAACGCCGGTGCCGCACCCGCCGTCCGCGGCCCGGCTCCGCCCTCTCCTCGCTGCCGTGGAGGCGGAACCGTACGCTGATCTCGGCCCCGCCGAGCACCGAGTCTCCGACCCGCACATCGCCCCCCGTCGACTCGGCGACCCGCCTGACGATGTCGAGCCCGAGCCCCGTGGAGCCGGGGCTGCCGTCGCCGACGCCGCGGCGCAGGGCGTCGTCCGGGTCGGGTATCCCGGGCCCGGCGTCGGAGACGAGCAGGATCACCGCGTCGCTCGCCGGCTGGGCCTGGTGGATGTCCACGGCGAACGCCGAGCCCTCCGGCGTGTGGCGGAAGACGTTGCCGAGCATCGCGTCGAGTGCGGCGCTGAGTTCGCCACGGGGAACGGGCACGGGGACAGGCCCCTCCGCACCTGCGACACGGACCTCGCGCCCCTCGTCCTCCGCGAGCGCGGACCAGAACCCCATGCGCTCGCGCACCACTTCGGCGAGGTCCGCCCCGCCCTGCGGCCCCGTCCCCGGCGACTGGGCACGCTGCTCACGGGCCGTGCGGATGATGCGGTCGACCTCGTTCTCCAGCGTCGCGACGGCCTCGCGGGTCTGCTCCGCCGTGTCGCTCTCGCCGAGCGACGCCGCGTTGAGCCGGAGCACGGTGAGCGGGGTGCGGAGGCGGTGCGAGAGGTCGGCGGCGAGTTCGCGTTCGCTCTCCAGGAGCTGGACCACCTGGTCGGCCATCGAGTTGAACGCCGCTGCCGCCGACCGCAGTTCGCGCGGCCCCTCGACGGGTACCCGGACCCCGAGCTTCCCCTCGCCGAGCCCGTGCGCCGCCTGCGCCAGCCGTTCGGCGGGACGCACCATCTTGGTGCCGAGCCGGTCCGCCACGGCGACGGAACCGAGGACGAGCGCCACCCCCACCCCGGCCAGCACGGCCCAGGAGGCGGCCACCCCGCTGTTGACGTCCTCGTCCGGCACGAACACCTCGACGACCGCGACCTTCCCTCCGGTCACCGCAGTCGGCTGGAGGAGTACGTAGCCGCCCGGCACCTTGACGTTGTCGGCCCGCCCGAGCCGCTGGGCCGCCCGCACCTCCGCGTCGGCGGCGCGCGGGTGCCCGACCTGTACCTCGCCCTCGGGACCGGAGCGGGTCGACGCGGCGTCGGTGGAGCGTGCGACGTCGTCCTGCTGGGCGGGGGCGGGGACGTGGACGGCGATGCGCCCGTCGGCGCCCGACTGCGTGCTCGCGACGGCCCGCTTCAACTCCTGCCGGTCGGTGGTGATCGCCAACGCCGGTCCGAGGGTGGACGCCTGACGCTCCGCGTGCGAGAACGCGCGGTCCCTCGCCGTCTCCTTGACGACGAGCGCGAGCGGGATCGCGAAGGCGACGACCACCATCACCGTGACGGCGAGACACACCTTGACCAGAGCCCATCTCACAACGGCGCTTCCCCCGGCGGCTCCAGCTTCACCCCGACCCCGCGAAGGGTGTGCAGGTACCGCGGGCGGGCTGCGGTTTCGCCCAACTTGCGACGCAGCCACGAGAGATGGACGTCGATCGTCTGGTTGTCCCCGTAGGACTGCTGCCACACCTCGGCGAGCAGCTCCTTGCGGGAGACGACGACCCCGCTGCGGCGGGCAAGGAACGCCAGCAGATCGAACTCCCGGCGCGTGAGGTCCAACTCGGCGCCGTCGAGCACCGCCTGGCGCCGCAACGTGTCGATCGCGAGCCCGCCGACACGGAGCGCACCCTCGTCGCCCGCGTCGTCCTGTGCGGTCGAGCGGGCCCGGCGCAGGACGGCCGTCATCCGCGCCGAGAGGTGCTCGACCGAGAACGGCTTGACGAGGTAGTCGTCGGCGCCCGCGTTGAGCAGCCGCACGATCTCCGTCTCCTCGTCCCTCGCCGTGGCGATGATCACGGGGACGTCCGTGAGCCCGCGCAGCATCTTCAGCGCCTCGGCCCCGTCGAGGTCGGGGAGACCGAGGTCGAGGACGACGAGATCGAACCCGACCTGGGCGACCTCCCGGAGCGCCTCCAGCGCCGTTCCGACACTCCTTACCGTGTGGGACGCGTCCGTGAGATGCCTGATGAGGGCCGAGCGGACGAACTGGTCGTCCTCCACGACGAGCACACGTGCCATGGGCGGAACCGTACGCCACGCCCACGCTCGTACGGCAGTTGACGGCGGGGCCGGGATACGGACCCCGCACTTCCCGAAGACCCGGGGACGGCACGCGAGCGAGCACGTAGGGTACGCGGACGCCGCGGGCGTCCCCCGACACCACGGAGAAACCGGACGACTCTCCGCACTGCGGACCAACGCGACACACCTGCCGGGCAGTTGGGAAACCCCCGCCGACGGCACGAATCCGCCGAAGCACACCGAGGGAGGTGAACAGCCGCCCCCAGCCGAAGAGCGCCCCTGCGCGACGACCGCCGGGTTCCGACCGGACGGCACCGCCACCCGAGCCGATCCACCCGGCCTCCGCCGCCACCCGAAGCTCGAAACCCGTCCCTACCACGGCAGTTGACGGTATGGCAGGCGGCAACCGCCGGGACCTCGGCACGGCGGCACCCCATCGCCTGGCCTCGCGAACGCAGCCGGGCGCGTCCCCGCCGGGACAGGGGCCGGAACCGTGCACCCGCCGGCGCGTACCGTCGGGGCGACGACACCGGGCGAGCAACAGCCAGGCGGCGCGGGGCACTCGCCCCTGGCGGCCCCTTCCGGCAGGCAGCCCCAGCAGAACGGACGACAAGGAACCCGAGGCGCATCGATGCGGCGCAGAGGACTCGTACACACGGGAGCGTGGCTCGCGGCGACGACCGCGGCCGTCACGCTCTCCTGGTTCGGCGTGCATACGGTACTCGCCGGCACCGTCTACGATCCGCCGCGCACGCTGCCGGTCTCGGGCGAAGGCGACGCGTCCGAGACGGAACCAGAATCGTCCTCCACCCACCGCCCCAAGCCCAGCCCGACGACGCTGCCGCCCGCCCCCAGCACCAGCCCTCCTCCCCCCGACAAGGAGAAGAACGAGGACGACAGCGGCGACGAGAAGAGCGACGGAGCGGGCAGCCCCCGCGCCCCTTCCACCCCGCCGAGCGAACGCACCCCTCCGCGGGGCGGCGCGGAGCGCACGAGCGAGATCCAGGGCGCCACCGTCCGCGGCGGCAGGGCCGTCTTCGACGTCAGGAAGGACACGGCCTCGCTCGTCTCCGCCACTCCGGAGGCCGGTTGGGACATGCAGGTGTGGGAGTCGTCGCAGTGGATACGCGTCACCTTCCGGAACGGCGAGGCGGCGTCCTCGATCATCTGCCGCTGGGACGACTCCGAACCCCGCATCGAGGCGTTCGAGAGCTGAGGCGCCACGCGGCCCGGACGCCGAGTCCCACCCCGCCCGCCCACGGCCGACCGTCCCGTGCGACCCCCCGCCGACCGACCGGCCCCGGTACGTTCCGACCCCGGAACGCCCCGACACCGCGCCCCAACTCCTGTCCGGCCGGGCACGATCCACGCCCCCACTGCACCGCTCCCGCTCCATCCCGCACTCCCCCTGCACCCACTCCGCCGCACGCATCCCGCCCCCGAGGACGGCCTTCCCCTACGCGAACACCCCCTCGGGCGGCGCAGGCGACGGTGTCGCCCGCGCATCCGTGACCGGCGCCGCGCTCCCCGCGAACTCGTCGAGCTCCGCCCCGTGTTGGAGGCGGGCCTGTTGCTCCCCGCGAGCGGCACGGCGCCCCAGCTCCTCCACCGGCAGCCTGCGCGCCGAAGCGACGAGCACGCCGTTCCCGAAGCGGCGCCCGCCCAGCACCGCGGGCGGCGCGACGAGGCAGCGCTCGCCGAAGACGGCGGCTGCCGTCGCCACTTGGGCGCGCAGGTACGCGCCGGGCGGGCCGTCGGCGAGGTTGGCGGCGAAGACGCCGTCCTCGCGCAGGACCCGGCGCACTTCTCCTAGGTACTCGACCGTGGTGAGGTGGGCCGGAGTCCGTGCGCCCCGGAAGACGTCGGAGAGGACCACGTCCGCCCAGGAGTCGGGGACCTTGCCGAGCACCTCACGCGCATCGCCCTGGCGGACGCGTATCCGCCACTCGGGAGGCAGCGGCAGCTCTTCGCGGACGAAGCGCACGAGGGCGCCGTCCGCCTCGGCGACCTGCTGGGTGGAGCGGGGACGCGTTGCGGCCGCGTATCTGGCGAGGGTGAGCGCGCCGCCTCCGAGGTGGAGCACGCGGAGCGGGGCGCGCTCGGGTGCCGCCAGGTCGAGGACGTCCCCGAAGGTGCGTTGGTAGGCGAAGACGAGCCGGGTCGGCTCGTCGAGGTCGACGTGGGACTGCGGGGCGCCGTCCAGGAGGAGGCTCCACGCACGGGGGTGCTCGCGCTCGGGTTCGAGGCTTGCCTCGCCTGTTTCGACCCGGGCAGTGACAACGGCGCGCCGGTGCCGCGCACGCCCTTGCCCCTTCGCTTTCTTCGCCATGCCGACAAGTATCCCGGAGAGGCCGCCGGCCTCCTCCGACCTGTGGACAACCCTGGACGGGCACCTGTCAAACCCCGCGACCGCCCAGCGCAAGCGCCGAACAGTCTCCCTACGCCTGCCGCGCGGCCGCCTCCAGAGTCCGCAGCGCCTCCCCCAACGCGGCCCGCAGCTCCCGGGGTTCGGTGACCCGCAACCGCGTGTCCTCCGGTGACACCAGCCACGACGTCCCCACCACGGGCGGCTCGTCGCCGACGCAGGAGGCCCCCCGACGACGCGGCCACGTCGGCGTGCACACGCTCCCGACCTGCTCCCAGCCGACCGAAGTCCCCGCCGGCACAAGGAAACCGAGGGTGTCGCAGCCGCGGTCGTGGAGCACGGGCCCCGCGCTTCCGCGGAGCCGCAGGATGTCGACGGCCTCCAGGCCGAGCCGCGCCGCCACCGACACCAGGTCGCTCGGCGCCTCTCCGCGCCCGGCACGGCCCGCGCTCTCACGCACCACCGCATGGTCCGGTCCGTACGCCGTCACGTCGCCCGCGTCGGTGTGCCGCATGGAGCCTCCTAGGCGCTCGCTGTGCACGGTCCAACGGCCCCGTTCCGTCAACGGCTACGGAGGCGGAGCACCGCAAAGGATGGCAGAACATGGCAGAAGCTGGGTGAGATATCCGGTTTGTAACCAAACTCACGGTGGCGGCTCCGTTACAACCGGTACCGTCCCGGCATGGCGTCGTCACCTTCCACGTCAGCAGGTTCGTCCCGGGTTCCGGGCGGTCCCCGCAGCCGCACCAGCCCCAACACGGCCTTCCGGCGGCTGCGGGGTCAGTTGTCGCCGGGCGAGTTCGCCGCCGCGGTGCGCCGCGCGGCGCGCGAGATCGGTGAACGGGTCTCCTGCGACGCACGCTACGTGGGCCGTGTCGAGGCAGGCGAGATCCGCTGCCCCAACTACGCCTACGAGCGCGTTTTTCTGCACATGTTCCCGGGCTGCTCGCTCACCGACATGGGGTTCGCGCCGAGGGAGTCCGTGCGGGGACGCTCAGCGCATGCCCGCCGGGCGTGCGCGACGGAGGAGCCGACCCCGCGAACGCCCCCCAGCCGAGCGGAACCCGCCCTCGCCCCGGACCGTCACATCCACCTCGCAAGTCCCCACTGCCCCGAGTACAACGAGGAGAGCGACGTGCTACGCCGCGTGTTCATGACCGGCGGACCCGCCGCCTTCGCGGCCGCCTCGCTCGTCGGCGCCGCCCCGGCCGCGTCGGCGAGCCAGCGTCCGACCCACGCCCGGATCGGCGCCTCGGAAGCCCGCACCGTGGAGAAAGCCGTCCGCCACATCAGGCTGCTCGACGACCGCCACGGCGGCACCGCGCTCTACCAGCGCGCGGGCGAGTCCCTGCGCCTCGCCTACGACCTGCTCGACTCGGGCACACGGCGCCAGTCCGTCGCCGACCGACTCCACTCGGGCGCCGGTGAGTTGGCGATCTCGGTCGGCTGGCTCGCACACGACTCGGGGCGCTACCCCGACGCCCGCTCGCACTACGCCGAGGCCCTCGCCACCGCCCGGGTGGCGGGCGACCCGGCGCTGGAGGCGCACGCCTTCTGCAACACCGCCTTCCTCGCCAGGGACGCCGGCCGCCACCGCGAGGCCGTACGCGCGGCCGAGGCCGGACAGCGGGCGGCGAAGGGGCTCGGCTCCGCGCACCTCCTCTCGCTGCTCTGCCTCAGGGAGGCCGGCGGCTGGGCGGGCCTCGGCGACCGCTCCGGCTGCCAGAGCGCGCTCGCCCGCGCGCACGCGCTCCACGAGCAGGGACCGAGCGACCTCGACCCGGAGTGGATGACCTTCTTCGGCGAGGCCGAGCTGGAAGGTTTGGAGGCGCAGTGCTGGTCGGCCCTGGGCGACTACAGCCGCGCCGCCGAACACGCGGAGCGCGCCGTCGCCCTCCAGGACCCGCACTTCACCCGCAACCAAGCCCTGTTCACAGCCGAACTCGCACGGGACCTCGCGGCGCAGGGCCGCCCCGAGGAGGCGGCGGCCGCGGGCGCACGCGCCCTCGACTTCCTCGGACCCGTCCAGTCCTCCCGGATCAGCGCCATACTCGACGGCACGGCGGAACGCCTGCGCGGCTACGGCGCCCAGCCCGGTGTCGACGCCTTCCTCACCCGGCACCTCCGCCGCGCATAGGGACGGCGGCGAACTCCCCGGCGGCGTCCGGCACTTCCCCGGGTCCTGGCAGACGTCACTCCAGATGACCGGTGTCGTTCCACCGCTCGACCGCCGGGTCGCCGTACGCCCAGCCGAGGACCGAGAGCGAGGTCGGATCGAGGCGGAGCCGGGCGGCGAAGGCCGGGTCGAGGCCGAGCCACCGGGCGCCGAGGACGCGCAGTATGTGGCCGTGTCCGAAGACGAGGACGTCGCGGTCGGCCGAGCGCGCCCACCTGACGACCCGGTCGGCGCGTGCCGCGACCTCGGAGAGCGCCTCGCCTCCCGGCACGCCGTCGCGCCAGATGAACCAGTCGTCGCCGGCCCGGTCCTTGATCTGCGCGGGGGTGAGGCCCTCGTACTCGCCGTAGTCCCACTCCCTCAGCGCGTCCCACTCCTCGGCGCCCGAGAACCCGGCGAGTGCGCAGGTCTCCTTCGCGCGAGAGAGCGGGCTGGTGCGGACCTCGGCGCCGGGGAGCCCGTCCCAGGGGGCGCGTTGGAGGCGGTCGCGCAGGAGCTTGGCCATGGCACGGCCGGCGTCCAGGAGTGGGATGTCGGTGCGGCCCGTGTGCTGCCCGGAGATGGACCATTCGGTCTGCCCGTGCCGGACGAGGAGGATACGCGGTGCCATGGGTGCCTCTCGGTGTGGTTCGGGTGGCTCGGGGCCATTCTCGCTCAGCCGCTCTCGTTGCCCCTCGCACCCCATTCGTCGCATGCGTTCCACGCACCGCTCCGAACAGGCAGGACGCAAGATCCGCCGGTGGGTTGGGGACCTCACCGTACGGCTACGGGGCGTACGCCGTACGGTTGCCTGGCAGACACCGCGCCGTGCACCGCGGGGCGCGCCCCGTCCGGCAGTCCGAACGAGCAGCCCCGGGAGTGCGACCAGATGGCCATTGACCGCCGCCCCAGGTGGTGGACGGAACTGCCGTTGATCGCCGTCGTCTACACCCTCTACTCGCTGTGCAGACTCCTCGCCCGCGGAGACGTCGCCGCCGCCGTCGACCACGGCCTCGCGATCCTGCGCGTCGAGCGCCTCCTCGGCCTCGACTTCGAGACCTGGCTCAACGACGTCTTCACGCACAACGCCTGGATAGGCATACCCGCCGACTTCGCGTACGCAGCGCTCCATTACGTCGCGACGCCCGCCGTCCTCGTCTGGGTCTTCCGCCGGCACCTCGACACCTTCCGCGAACTGCGCACCTGGCTGCTCTCCTCCACGGTGATCGCACTCGCCGGCTTCACGCTCCTCCCGACGTCGCCGCCGAGGCTGCTCCATCCGGGACACGGCTTCGTCGACACGATGGCCGAGTACAGCGCCTACGGCTGGTGGGGCGACGAGGCGAGCGCACCACGCGGACTCGGCGGACTCACCAACCAGTACGCCGCGATGCCGAGCCTCCACGTCGGGTGGGCGCTGTGGTGCGCAGTGGTGCTCTGGCGGCTCGGCCCGCGCGTTCCCTGGGTGCGGGGGCTCGCCGTCGCGTACCCGCTGGGCATCACCGTCATCGTGATGGGGACGGCCAACCACTACTTCCTCGACGCCGTCGCGGGCGCCGCCGTGATGGGCGCCGGGTACCTGCTCACCCCGTCGCTGCTCCGCCTCTCGCGGCGCGTACGAGGGCTGCCGCCCGAGCCGGCGCCGCGTCTCCCGCTCGCCGACCCCGTGCCGCGTGCCGCCGCGACCCGCGCTGTCAGTGGCGGGTGCAAGACTGCCGCGAGTACCGCAACCTCCCGCAAGGCACACGCAGATGACCACACCGCAGCCGTCTCGGCCCACGCCCCACCGGGCGCTCCAGCAGCCGGCCGCCGCGGACGTCCCCCCGCAGGCGGCGGGGAGGACACTGCCGCAGCGGCTCGCTGAGCTCCGCGGCGCGGAGGTTCAGCCGCGCCCGATGGACGCACGCGCCCTCGCCGCCCTCGCCGCCAACCCGGGCTGCCACAGGCGCGCCCTCCTCGACGCCGCAGGAGTCGACAAGCGCACCGTCGCCGAACGCCTGGGCGCACCGGCCCCGTTCGGCAGATCGCAGTTCGCCTTCGCGCGCGGCCACTCCTTCGAGTCGGGCGTGACCGCCGAGGGCGGCGCCGCGTTGATCCGGCTCCTCTGCCGGCAGACGGGCGAGGAGCAGCCAGAGCCCGAGTCGGTCCGGGTGCCCGAGCTCAACGCGGCGGGTCCCGCGGCCCGCGCCGGCCGCACCGCGCTCGAACTCCGCGCGGCCGCCGCGAGAGGCGGCTGGTCCCTGCTGGACCACCCGATGCTCTCCCTCCCCGTGGCAGGCGCCGCTGTCCACCTGGAGCCCGACGCGCTCGCCGTCCATCCCGACGGCTCGGTCACCGTCGTGGAGATCAAGTCCTTCCCGATCCTGGACGGTTCGGCCGACGCCGCGAAGGTCGGCGCCGCCGCCCGGCAGGCCGCGGTCTACGCGCTCGCGCTGGAGGACCTCGCCGAGGTCCGGGAGCGCGCCCTGCTCGTCTGCCCCGAGGACTTCTCCAACTCCCCCACCGCGGCCCCGCTCGACCTCCGCAAGCAGTGCGCCGCGACCCGCCGCCAACTCGCCCGGCTCACCCGTATCGAGGAGATCGCGGAACTCGTCCCGGCCGGCGCCGGCTTCGCCCCCTCCAGCTCCGAGGGCGAACTCGCCGAAGCGGTCGCCTCCGTCCCCGCCGCGTACGCGCCCGAGTGCCTCTCCACCTGCGAGCTCGCCTTCCACTGCCGTTCCAAGGCCCGCGCTGCCGGCGCCGTGGAAGCCCTGGGGCGCTCCGTGCGGGGCGAGTTGGGCGGCCTGCGCACCGTCGAGGAGGTCCTGGAGGCCGCACGGTCCGAGCAGGAGCCGGCCGACGACCCGGCGGCCGCGGCGCTGCGCCGCGCCGCCCGTCTGCGGGACGCGGCGCTCGCGGAGGCGGCATGTCGCTGATCTCCGTGCTCGCCCGGGCCGAGGCCGCCGAGAGCGGCCGGGCCGCCCCGCTCGCCACCGTCCGCCACCGCCATCTCGCCGCACACCCGCTGGTGCTCGTGCCGCTCACCACCGCAGGGGAGGACGCCGCACCGCTCGGCGCCCTCGTCGGCACCGACCGCGGCGCGCCGCGGCTCCTCACCGTCCCGCAGCCGCGCAACCGCGAACTGCGCAGCACCTTCCTCGCCGCGCTCGCCGAGGAGGTGCTCCCGCACATCGAGTCCGCCGCCGAGGAGGTGGAGTACGTCGAGCGCAAGGAGACGGAGCCCGAGACGGGGAAGAAGGTCACCGTCCAGGCCGAACTCTGCCTCGACGCACCGCAGTTGCTCGTACCCAACCCGGCCGGCGTCGAGTTCCTGCGGCTCCTCGGCCGCGCCACCCGCTTCCGCCGCACCGCCGAGGAGGACCCGCAGGCCGCGCACCCGTCCCCGCCGCGAGTGCCGCTCCTCGGCCGCTGGCTCAGCCACTACGCCGAGCGCGCCCGCGTCCCCGGCTCCTCGCTCCTGCTCCCCGTCACCGAACTCCTCATCCGCCACTGGGCGACGGGCCGGAGCACCCTCGAGGACCAGCACCTGGCCGCCCTCCTCGCCTGGATCGCCCCTCCCCCCGGCACGACGGGCGAGGCCGCCGCCCTCCACGCGGAACTCGCCCGCGACGAACGCGGCCAACTCCTCGTCCCCCCGGCGGGTCCCAGCACCGACCCCGCGTTCGACAACACGCTGCTCGGCCCCGCGATCGACCGCTTCGACGCGGGTGTCGCGGACGCCGCCGCCGACCTGGCACACCTCGTGGAGGCACAGCTCCGCCCCACTTGGGACGCGGTCTGGCACGCCGTCGACCTCCTGCGCACCCTGCCGCCGGCCGCGCACCTGCCCGCCCGCTGGAGACGCGACCGCCACTCCTACACCCACCACAGGGACCGCGTCGGCGCCGGAGAACCGCCCCAGCCCCGGCGGGACGACGCGGTCACGGCGGCCCGCAAGCTCGTCTCGCGCGAGCAGTCGCAGGCCGAGCTCGACGCGCAGGAGGCGCTCGACGACCCCCTCACGATGGCCGAACGCCGCCTCGCGGGCGAGGCGTTCGCAGGCGAGGTACTCGACGTCACGATGGCGTACAGCGAGGGCAAGCGCCCGATGCCCCGCCCCCTCGTCACCTGCCGCTCCGAGGACGGCCCGCTCCCCGAGGGAACGGCACGGCTCCACCGCGCGCTGCCCTCGGGCGGCGAACAGCGCGGCGAGGTCGCCGAGCACGGCGAGGTCTTCACCGTGCGGCTCACCAATGGCATGGGACGGAGTAAGGAGCCGGCGGAAGGGAGCGTGCCCGAGCCGGGCGAGCGCCTCTGCTGGACGCTCTTCGAGCATGCACCGCGCGGCGGCCCCGGCCTCCCGGAGCCCGAGGCGACCCCGTGGACGCACGGCGGCCCGCCCGCCCAACTCCCCGAGCCGCCCGACGCGTTCACTCCCGAGGACCGCCTGTGACCGAACAAGCCGGTACCCGCCATGCCTCCGTCGTCGACGCGGTACTCCACGACACGCTCCACTCCCCCGAGCGCGGCGTCGTCGTGGACTCCCCGCCGGGCGCGGGCAAGTCCACCCTCGTCGTCCGCGCGGCCCGAGAGCTCGCCGCCGCCGGCCGACGCCTGATGCTCGTGGCGCAGACCAACGCCCAGGTGGACGACCTCGTCGACCGCATCGCCACCGCGGACCCGCACCTCCCCGTCGGCCGCCTCCACAGCAACGAGCCGGACCCGTACGACCCCCTCCTCGACGCCCACGAGTCGGTCCGCACCTCGGCCAAGCCGGCCGACCTCGCCGAGCTGGGCGTCGTCGTCTCGACGGCGGCGAAGTGGGCGTGGGTGAAGACGGAGTCCCCGTGGCCGCAGGCGATCGTCGACGAGGCGTACCAGATGCGCTCCGACGCGCTCCTCGCCGTCGCCGGACTCTTCGAACGGGCGCTCTTCGTGGGCGATCCGGGCCAGTTGGACCCGTTCAGCCAGGTCGGAGCGGGCCAGTGGGCCGGCCTCGCGCACGACCCCTCGATGAGCGCCGTCGGCACCCTGCTCGCGCACAACGCCGAGCTGCGCCGCCACCGGCTGCCGGTCTCCTGGCGCCTCCCGGCGTCGGCAGCGGGGCTGGTCTCCTCCGCCTTCTACCCGTACACGCCGTTCACCAGCGGCACCTCCCCCGGCGACCGACGCCTTACGTTCGAGGCGGCGTCGAGCGGCTCGGCCGCCGACCGCGTCGTCGACGAGGCGGCGGCGTCCGGCTGGGGCCTCCTCGAACTCCCCGAACGGCACACCCCGAGGACCGACCCCGAGGCGGTGGCCGCCGTCGCCTCCGTCGTCCGCAGCCTGCTCACCCGCGGCGGCCTCGCGTACGGCGAGCGCTCCCCAGAGCCCACCGCGCTCACCCAGGCCCGGGTCGCCGTCGGCACCGCCCACCGCGACCAGGCGGCCGCGGTCCGCGCCGCCCTAGCGAAGGCCGGCTTCCCCGAGGTGACGGTGGACACCGCCAACCGTCTCCAGGGGAGGGAGTTCGACGTCACCGTCGTCCTCCACCCGCTTTCGGGCCGCCCCGACGCCACCTCCTTCCACCTGGAGAGCGGCCGGCTCTGCGTCCTCGCCTCGCGGCACCGGCACGCCTGCGTCGTGGTGTGCCGCGCCGGCGTCGCCCGCCTGCTCGACGAGCATCCCTCGGCGGAGCCCGTCGAACTCGGCGCCGAGGTCGCGTTCCCCGACGGCTGGGAGGCGAACCACGCGGTCCTCGCCGAACTCGCCGAGCACACCGTCCGCACCGACTGACCGCGCACGCCGCCGGCACCCGGCCGGGCCCCGGCGCCTGTGCACCGCGGCCCGTAGGGGGCGCACAATGGACGGCGCCCGACAGACGATGGAGGTACGCACATGTCCGAGCCGCCCTCGGCACCGGAGCCTTCCGCCTCCGGCTCCTCCTCGGCCGGAGGCGGCGGGCCGCGGTTCAAGCGGCCGGCCCCGCTGCTCTTCGAGCCGTCCGAAGCCACGGCCGACAGGGAGCACTTCTTCGGCCTGGAGTCGCTCACCGACCCTCGCGAGACGCTGGAGCGCGCGACGGAGCTGGCGCTGGCCTTCCGCGCCGCCGCCGACCGCGCCGTCGAGTTCCAGGCGACGGCCGCGGCGCACCTCGCCGACCCGCGCCGTTTCGACCGGCTGACCGACGCGGCGATCGCGGAGCGCGCCGACTGGACGGAGGAGTACGCCCGCAGAATGGTCGAGTTCGGCCGCGAGCTCCTCAGGGACCGCCGCACCGAGTGACGCACCGCACGCTGCGCCGCAGGTGGGGCCGCGGGTCGCGCGGACGCTCGATTTCGTCTTCGCCCTCCGGTGGTGCTAGGGTCTACGACGTCAACCGGCGCCGCTAGCTCAGTTGGTTAGAGCAACTGACTCTTAATCAGTGGGTCCGGGGTTCGAGTCCCTGGCGGCGCACAGGCAGCGGAAGGCCCCTCGCTCCGGCGAGGGGCCTTCCGTGTGCGCGCCCCCTACTTCGTGATCTTCACTTCCCACTCCCCGTCCGCGCCCCGCCCGGTCACCTCGACGCGCACCCCCTCCTTGGTGACATGCCCCTCACCCACGCCCAGCGGCGCGTCGGCGAGCGCCGGGTGGACGGAGGTGCGCAGGCAGGCGCTGGTCCCCGGGTGCCCGTCGATCACCTCGACGGGACCGTGGGTCGAGGCGGTGTCGCTGTGCACGCGGTACATCAGCACCCCCTCGCGGCAGACGGAGGCGTCCCCGCCCTGCCGAGTCCGCGCCTCGACGGCGATCGCCGAACTCGTACCGGTGCGCACCACGGCCATCCGCGTCCCGTCGGGGCCTTCGACGCTCGCTCCGTCCGCGCCGCCCGAGGGAGCCGAGACGGGTCGGAGCGAGTGCCGGGTGACGCCGTGTCTCGCCGGGGCGCAGTCGATGTTGCGGGGCCCGAGCCACCCGATCTTCCACCGGTGCCAGGCGAAGGGTTCGGGCGCGAGACCGAACTGGCTGCCCATGAGGTCCCAGTCGCCCACCCTGGTGTCCCAGTCCGCCTTGCCGTCCTCGGGTTGCTGGTAGAGGTCGGGCAGGTCGAAGACGTGTGCCGTCTCGTGCGCCAGGACGTGCCGGTCGGGCGGGCTCTGCTCGAAGACCGTGACGAGGCGGCGCAGTTCGCCGCCGTCGACCTCGACGGGCTCGTCGAAGTTGACGACCTTGGTGGCGTCGGAGTCGACGCCGGGCGCGTCCGGGTCGGCGATGAGGTACACGACGTCGTACTTGGCGAAGTCGAGCCGCGGGTCCACGACGTCGATGGCGTCCCGCAGGTAGTCGGTGCGCCGCTCGGGGTCCCAGTCGCGCTGTATCCCGTAGGCGGTGGACGGCCTCGGCATGGTGATCCACCGGTGCGCGGAGTGGGGGCGCAGGTGGAAGGCTCCGTAGGAGGTCTCGTCGAAGAAGCGGGTGGTGTCGGGGAAGTGGTCGGCCGTGAGCTCGGCCGGCGTGGTCTTCGGCTTCGCGTCGGGGAACGAGAGGAAGACGAGCGCGGCGTCGAAGGTGCCGCGCGGGCGCTTGTACGCGTCGTCCCAGGTGTCGGTGCCCAGGGAGTGGTGCGCATCGGTGCGCGGGAGGGCGCAGGGCATGGCGCCGCCGGCGGCGGTGACCGGGCCGGCGAGCAGGGCCATGCCCATGAAGGCGACGAGTGAGGTGAGCACCGCCGCCGCGCGGTACGCCCGTCGGCGCCGGGCGACGGCGGCCACCTCGGGGGGTATATGCGACTGGGCCACGTGGGACCTCACCGGATCAGGGAGTGCTGAGTTCTCACCACCTTGTCCCATATGCCCGGTTCTGTACCGTTCCGGTAGGCCGGACGAGTCACAGAGATATGACTACCCTTCGTAGTCTTCTGTCGTAAGCGATCAGAGTGTCGCCGCCGCCCGGACAGATTCAGTCAGGGTCGTACCCAGGGGCCCGGTGCGCGTGCGCAGTTGACCGATGCCGACCGCCCAAACACTGGCTCCGCTCGTCCGGCGGCCTCTATGATCGGCACATTTCCAGCGCGGATCTGCGCCCGAGCGGCCGCAAGGCCACGGCTCCCGAACGGTCCGCACGAATCGAACCACCGCGGAGCGATCGGTGAACGGACCCCTCGAAGGACCGGACAAAGGCTCCGGAGACGCCCCGGGAAACCCCCCGCAGGCATGCACGCAAAGTAGTCAGCCGATGCTGCGGCAGGCGCGTGCCGCAGCACCGGAGAGCGCCTACGCCGCCGCGTTCCACACGGCTCCGCTCCCGATGGCCGTCATCGACCACGAGGGCCGCGTCCTCACCGCCAACCGCGCGCTCGGCTCCTTCCTCGGCACGCCGCCCGCGACGCTCGTCGGCGCCCCCGTCGCCGAACTCGGCGGCCTCGGCCTCGACGGCCGCACGACCGCCGCGTACCGCGAGGTCCTCCACGGCCGCACCGACCGCATGCGCTGCACCCGCAGGCTCAAGCACGCCGACGGCCATGCACTCCACGCGGAGATCGCCGTCACCTCGACGGCACCCGGCCACCAGGCCCTCCTCTCCGTCACCGACGTCAGCGAGCAGCACGAACTCCGCGAGCGGCTACGGCACCTGCGGATGCACGACCCCGTCACCAAGCTCCCCAACCGCTCCCTGTTCTTCGAGCGGTTGAGCAGCGCCCTGGAGGACTCGGCCACCGGACGCACCGGCATCTGCTACCTCGACCTCGACGGGTTCAAGGCCGTCAACGACACCCTCGGGCACCGCGTGGGCGACGCCCTCCTCGACGCCGTCGCGCAGCGGCTCACGCACTGCGCCGAGGGCGCCGCCGCGCGCGAGCGGACGGACGCGGGCGGCGCACTCGCCGAGGGGGGCGGCCACCTCGTCGCGCGGTTGGGCGGCGACGAGTTCGCCCTCCTCGTCGAGGGCTCGACGGGCACACAGCAACTGACGGCGCTCGCGCAGGCGCTGCTCTCCGCGCTCCAGCAGCCGTTCGACCTCTGCGGCCACCGGCTCACCGTCTCCGCGAGCGTCGGCGTCGTCGAACGCGAGACGGCGGGCACGACGCCGACCGAGCTGATGCAGGCCGCCGACACCACCCTGTACTGGGCGAAAGCCGACGGGAAGGCGCGGTGGACGCTCTTCGACCCCGAGCGCAGCGCCCACCTGATGACCCGGCAGGCGCTCTCCTCCACGCTGCGGCGGGCCGTCGACCGCGGGGAGTTCGTCGTCGAGTACCAGCCCATCGTGGACTTCGACGACGACGTGCTCCGCGGCGTCGAGGCCCTCGTGCGGTGGCAGCACCCGCAGTTCGGGCGGCTCGGGCCCGACCGGTTCATCGGCCTCGCCGAGGAGAACGGCGCGATCGTGCCGCTGGGGCGGTGGGTGCTCGCCGAGTCCTGCCGTCGGGCGAAGGAGTGGCTGGGGCGACGGCCGGAGGGCGGCGTCTACGTGAGCGTCAACGTCGCGGTGCGGCAGGTGTGGGACTCGGACATCGTGACCGACGTCGCCGAGGTGCTGGAGGAGACGGGGCTACCCTCCGGGCTGCTCCAGTTGGAGCTCACCGAGTCCGCCGTGATGGGCTCGGCGGGGCGGCCGCTCCAGGCGCTCCACGCGCTCTCCGAGATGGGCGTGCGGATCGCCATCGACGACTTCGGCACCGGGTACTCCAACCTCGCCTACCTCAGCCGCCTCCCCGTGCGCACCCTGAAGCTCGACGGCTCCTTCGTGCAGGGCTTCCGCACGGCCCGCCACTCCAACCCGGCAGACGAGACGATCGTCACCGCGCTCGTCCAACTCGCCCACAAACTGGGCCTGTCGGTGACCGCGGAGTGTGTCGAGGGACCGGCGCAGGCCGAGCGGCTCCGCCGGATCGGCTGCGACGCGGGCCAGGGGTGGCACTACGCCAAGCCGATGGCGGCGGAGCGGATCTCCCGTCTGCTCGCCTGAGGGGGCTCAGGCGGGGAGACCGTAGGCGTCCGCGACGAGTTCGTAGGAGCGGACGCGCGCGGACGGGGTGTGCGCGTTGGCCGTGAGCATCAACTCGTCGGCGCCGGTGCGCTCGACGAGGGCGTCGAGGCCGGTGCGGACGGCTTCGGCGGTGCCGTAGACGACGTTGCCCAGCCAACTGTCGACGAAGTCCTTCTCCACCGGACTGAAGGAGTACGCCTCGGCCTCCTCCGGGGTCGGGACGAGCCCGGGACGGCCGGTGCGCAGGCGCAGCATCGACAGGGCGCCCGTGAGGATCTGCCGGTGCGCCTCCCGCTCGGTGTCGGCAGCGAAGGCCGAGGCTCCGATGAGCGTGTACGGCTTCTCCAGCACCTCGGAGGGGCGGAAGCTCTCGTGGTAGAGCTCCAGCGCCGGAAGGGTGTTCGCGGCCGAGAAGTGGTGCGCGAACGCGAACGGAAGGCCGAGCTGGCCCGCGAGTTGGGCGCTGAAGCCGGAGGAGCCGAGCAGCCAGACCTGCGGGCGCGACGTCTCCGCGCCGTCCGTCGCCTGTACCGGGCCGGGTACGGCGTGGATGCGCGCGTAGGGGTGGCCGGCGGGGAAGTCGTCGTCGAGGAAGCGGACCAACTCGGCGAGCTGCTGCGGGAAGTCCTCCGCACCCTCGCGGAGCCGGTCGGTGCGGCGCAGCGCGGCGGCCGTGGCGCCGTCGGTGCCGGGCGCACGGCCGAGGCCGAGGTCGACGCGGCCGGGGGCGAGCGCCTCCAGGGTGCCGAACTGCTCGGCGATGACGAGCGGCGCGTGGTTGGGCAGCATCACGCCGCCCGAGCCGAGGCGGATGCGGTCCGTGTGAGCGGCGAGGTGGGAGAGGATCACCGCGGGCGAGGAGCTGGCGACGCCGGGCATCGAGTGGTGCTCGGCGACCCAGTAGCGCGTGAACCCGCGTGCCTCCGCGAGCCGCGCCGCCTCCACCGAGGAGAGCAGCGCCTCGCGCGCGGTCCTGCCCTCGCCCACGTTGACCAGGTCGAGCACCGACAGGGGTACGGGTGCGGTGCCGAGGGCTTCGCCCCGTACCCCGTCGGTCGTGCTCCGGTTCTGCTCTGTGCTGCCAGCGTCGCCCACTGTGGCCCGCCTTCCTCGGTACGTACGTTCCCGAGGGGGCAACACGGCGGACCCGCCTTCTCTTCCCGGGCCGGTGGACGCGGTGCGTGCGGCTCAGTCGGCGGGAGAGAAGAGCGTCCCCAACTGCGGGCAGTGCGCGCGGAGTCCGAGGAGGCGCAGGCCCTCCCAGGCGGTCACCTGGTTCGCCGTGAGCACCGGCTTGCCCAGCTCGGCCTCGAGCTGCGGAATCCACGCCGCGGTGTGGAGGGCCGTGTCCGGGAGGAGCACGGCCTGTGCCTCGGGGTGGTCGCCCTCGCGTGCCAGGGCGAGGACCTCGGCGCGGCCCCAGGTGCCGACTTCCGCCGCCGTGATGATGCCGCTCCCCTGCCGCGCCACGACCTCGGCGCCGGCCGACTTCAGGAAGCCGGCGAAGAGTTCGGCGACGTCGTCCGGATAGGTCGCGGCGACGGCGACGCGCTCGGCGCCGAGCGCCTGCACGGCATGGGCGAAGGCGAACGAGGTGCTGGAGGCGGGGAGCCCCGCGGTCGTCGAGAGCTCGCGGACCTGCTCGCGGGCGCCGTCCCAACCGAAGACGAAGCTCGCCGAGGTGCAGGCCCACACGACGGCGCCGATGCCGGCCGCCTTCACCTCGTCGACCTTGTCGGCGAGGCGGTGTGCCGAGCCCATCTCCAGTAGCGCCTCGACACGGTGCGCGTCCGTGCCGATGTCGGTGTGGACGAGCGGGAGGCGGACCTCGGTGCCCGACTCGTCGAGGAGCCGTTGCAGCCTGGGGTAGTCGTCCTCGGCGGAGTGGCCCGGGTAGAGGAAGCCGACGGCCGGGGTGGTGCGCGGGTGCGCTGGTTCTGCCACGTACGCCTCCTGGCGCGGTTGTGGTGTGCGGGATGCAGCGGTGCGCGGGCGCCGTGAGCGGCGCCCGCGCCGGTGAGGTGCGTCAGGCGGGGGGCTGCGGGCCCCACTCCTCGCTCTGCGCCGGGTGCGCCGGATCGTGGGCGGTGTCGAGCGGGTCGCCCGGTTCGGTGCCGGCTCCGGTGAGCGCCGCCTCCGGTTCCGTGGACGGCGGTTCGGCGGCGCGGGGCTCGGGCGGCGGCGCGGGGGCCATGGCGGCGGGGCCGCTGCGCGCCACCGGGTCGAGGAGCGCCTGGTACGGGCCGACCGCTTCCTTGCCGATGCTCTTCAGCGCGGCCCACATGGTGACCTGGTTCGCCGAGAGGACCGGCATCCGCAACTCCGCTTCGAGCTGCGGGATGACGTCGTAGGTGGGCAGGTTGGTGCAGCTGATGAAGAGCGCGTCGGGGGCGTCGACGGCGGCCTGCCTGGCCATGTCGACGACCTCCCGGTAGGACACCTTCCAGATATGGCAGGTGAGCCCGAGGTAGCTGCGTCCGGTGACGGACATGCCGCCTTCGGCGAGGTACTCCTCCAGCGAGTCGGTGACGGATTTGGTGTAGGGCGTGACGACGGCGATGCGGTGGGCGCCGATCTCTTCGAGCGCCGCGAGCAGCGCGCCAGAGGTGGTCAGCGACGGCACCTCGCCGGACTGCGCCATCGCCGCGGTCATCGCGCGCTCGCCCGCCGTGCCGCCCACGAAACTGCCCGACGTACAGGCGTAGGCGACGACTTCGGGCGCGACGGCGGTGAGTGCGCGGACCCCTTCGCGCAGGGTCTCGTGCTCGCTGACCAGGCGGGCCAGGTCGAGGCTGACCTCGACGGGCACGAAGGGTGTTCGCGTCAGGTGCAGGGACACGTCGTCCGGCACCCAGCGCCAGAGCTCTCGGTCGAGAGCGAAGTCGAACGGAGCGACGATGCCGACACCGCGCTGCGGTTTCGGTCCGCCGAGGAAGGAGACGTCCATTTTTCGAGCCCCAAGAGACGGAGGGATGACTCGTGACCAGATGACCAGAGCCCGACCGGGGCAGGTGCCTCGGCAGACGCCGGTCAGAACCGGTGAAGAAGGAATGGAGAATGCCGGTCAGAAGCCGGGACGCCGGGACAGATGTCTTTGTTGACGAAGGTAGTTTCCGCTCCCTACCGTGGTCAATCCTCGCATCCACGGCGGGATCTCGCGCACGGTTCCGGTCCACCGTCCCTTCGTTTCGAAATGGTTTCCTGCCGATGTCTGAAACGCACGTCCTGGTCCTAGAAGCGGAACCTCTTCCTTCGCTCGATCGCCTCAAGGGCCGGGCCACCGTCTCGTACGCGGACGCCGCGACGCTCCCCCAACTCCTGCCCTCGGCCGACGTGCTGCTGGTCTGGGACTTTCTCTCCGACGCGGTCCGCAGGGCGTGGCCCGGCACGGGGCCGCGCCCCGGCTGGGTGCACACCCCGAGCGCCGGTGTCGACCGTTTGCTTCCGGAACTTTCCGAGCCGGCGAGTACGGTGCTCACCAATGCGCGCGGAGTCTTCGACCAGCCGATCGCCGAATATGTGGCGGGACTGGTTGTGGCTATGGCCAAGGATTTTCACGGGACTTGGGAATTGCAGAGGCAGAGGAAGTGGCGGCACCGGGAGACAATGCGCGTCGCCGGAACGCATGCCGTCGTCGTGGGGAGCGGCCCGATCGGCCGGGCAATTGGGCGCACACTTATGGCACTCGGTGTCAGCGTGGACCTCGTCGGGCGCACACCGCGGAACGGCGACGCGGAATTCGGTGAGGTGCACGGGATCGGCGCGCTCGACGGCCTGCTGCCCGAGGCGCACTGGGTCGTCTGCGTCGCACCGCTCACCGAGGAGTCGCAGGGGCTCTTCGACGCCGACCGGTTCGCGCGCATGCGCCCGGGGGCACGCTTCATCAACGTGGGACGCGGGCAGCACGTCGTGACGGACGACCTCGCCGCCGCGCTGCTCAGCCACCACCTCGCGGGCGCCGCGCTCGACGTCTTCGCCGAGGAGCCGCTCGCTGCGGAGAGCGGGCTGTGGGACGTACCGGGGCTGCTGGTCTCGCCGCACATGAGCGGGGACACCGCCGGCTGGCGCCAGGACCTCGCCGAGCAGTTCCTCGACAACTTCGACCGCTGGGAGGCGGGGCGCCCGCTCCTCAACGTCGTCGACAAGGCCCTCGGCTACGTGCGCTCGGACTGAGCCGCCCGCGCCCGCCGGGGGCGCGCGCACGACCCCATTCAACACCGCGCGCGAGCGTGCACCCACCGGTGCGAGCCACCGCGGCGGATCGGCACTTCCACCGGGAGGCTTCGTCCATGTCGGATCTCACCAGCCGTACGGCAGCGCAGTTGACCGCCGGGTACCAGACCGGCGAGTTCAGCCCCACCGACGTCGTGCACGCCGTACTGGAGCGGGCGGTCGAGGCGCAGGCGCGGGTCAACGCGTTCGTCCGCATCGACGGCGACGGCGCGCTCGACGAGGCCGCCGAGTCGACCGAGCGGTGGCGCCGCGGTACGCCGGCCGGGCCGCTCGACGGGGTCCCCGTCACCGTCAAGGACATGCTGCTGACGCGCGGAGTGCCCACGCTGAAGGGCTCGTTGGCGCTCTCCGAGGACGGCGCCTGGGTGGAGGACGCGCCCTCCGTCGCGCGTTTGCGCGAGCAGGGGGCGGTCTTCGTCGGCAAGACCACCACCCCGGAGTTCGGCTGGAAGGGCACCACCGACAGCCCCCGCCACGGCGCGACGGGCAATCCGTACGACGCGCAGCGCACGGCGGGCGGTTCGAGCGGGGGGAGCGCTGCCGCGGTGGCGCTCGGCGCGGGGCCGCTCTCGCTCGGCACCGACGGCGGGGGGTCCGTGCGGATTCCGGCGGCCTTCTGCGGCGTCTTCGCCATGAAGCCCACGTACGGGCGCGTGCCGATCCACCCGGCGAGTCCCTTCGGGACGCTCGCGCACGTCGGCCCGATCACCCGCGACGCTGCGGACGCCGCGGCGCTGATGGACGCCGTCACCGCGCCCGACCCGCGGGACTGGTCCCAACTGGGCCCCGTCGAGGGAGGGTTCCGCACGGCGCTCGCCGAAGGAGCCGACGGCGTACGGGGGTTGCGGATCGCCTACTCCCCGGACCTCGGCGGGCGGGTCGCGGTCGACCCCGCCGTCGAGGAGGCGGTGCGCGGGGCCGTCGCGCTCCTCGCGGAGCTGGGCGCCGAAGTCTCCGAGGAGGACCCCGACTTCGCCGACCCGGTGGAGTCCTTCCACACGATGTGGTTCAGCGGGACGGCTCGCGTCACACAACCCTTCACGCCCGAGCAGCTCGACCTCCTCGACCCCGGCTTGCGCGAGGTGCGCGACGAGGGGGCGCGCGCCAGCGCCCTCGACTACCTTGCGGCTGTCGACGAGCGGATGGCGCTCGGCACGCGGATGGGCCTCTTCCACCAGCGGTACGACCTGCTCGTGACGCCGACGCTGCCGATCACCGCCTTCGAGCTCGGTGCCGAGGTCCCGGCGGGCTCGCCCCACGACCGGTGGACGGGGTGGACGCCCTTCACCTACCCCTTCAACATGACGCAGCAGCCCGCGGCTTCGGTGCCGTGCGGTGTCGGCGACGGCGGGATGCCCGTCGGCGTGCAGCTCGTCGGGGCGCGCCACCAGGACGCGCTCGTCCTCCGCGCAGCGCACGCGCTGTACGAGGCGGGGCTCGCCTCCCGTGTCCCCGCGCCGCCGCTCTGAGCAGCCGGGCGGAGCGGCGGCCTCCGGCCGAGGGGCACGCCCCTCGGCCGGCAACGCGCCTACGCCCGTCGGAAGTTGAGCGTCTCGCCGAGGGCTCCCGCGCGCCAGAGGTCCTGGCACGCCTCCGCCATGCGGTCGAGTCCGTCGACGACCGAGCCCCAGACGATGCCGGGGACCCATCCGGCGTCGCCGTTGATGAGGAGGTTGTTGCGCTCGTAGAAGAGGGCGAGGTCGATCACGGTCGACCTGGTGGCGTGTGCGGCCTCGGAGCCCTGCTGCTCGGCCGCGGCCTCGTAACCGTAGGAAGAGGTGCTCAACTCCGTCTGGGAGAAGGTGAAATAGCAGAGGTCTCCCGGGATGGGGGTGACGGTGGGGTTCTCCAGCGGCGGCTCCTCGGGGGCGAAGGGCGGAACCAGCGCATAGATCTCGTTCCGTGCGTACTTTGCGTGGTAGACGTCTCCGCCGAGCGGGAGTGCGTTCCAGACCGCTGCACAAGTGAGGGGGGCCCGGTCGTCGAGTAGCTTTGCCGTGCAGCTCACTCCGCGCTTGTCGAGTGAGACTTCGATGAAGCGTTCGGCCATGGTGCCTCCGCGTACTTCTCGGGCCTCTCGGCCGCCATTCAGCCGCTATGACGTGCTTCGCCGGTTTGGCCGGGTTGTTTGGTTCCGCGTCCATACTGCCGCAATCGTCAAGCCCTCAACACGCGTACCAGCGGCCGGAAACAATCCGCATAGGTCCATCGAACATGGGTAGCCGCGCGGCCATGGCTCCACCACTAGGGAACGACAAGGGAAGTATCGGGAGAGGTTTCAGCCGCCGCTCGCTGATGGCCGGTGCCGCGGCAATCGGCGCGGCCGGCACGCTCGCTGCGACGACCGGTTGCAGTCGCGTCTCCAACGCCGACAGCAAAAAGGGCGGCGACCTTCTTGAGCGCCTCAAGGCCCAGGGGACCGTCAAGCTCGGAATCGCGGGCGAACAGCCGTACAGCTACATCGACAAGCACGGTGAACTGACGGGAAGCTCCCCCGCCATTGCGCGCATCATCTTCAAGCGGCTGGGCGTGCCCAACGTGCAGCCGATGCCGACGGAGTTCAACTCGCTGGTCCCGGGGCTCAATTCGCAGCAGTTCGACGTGGTCGCAGCCGGCATGTACCTCACGCCCGAGCGCTGCGAGCAGGTCCTCTTCGCCGACCCCGAGTACCAGATGCCGGACGCGCTCATCGTCCGCAAGGGGAACCCGAAGAACCTGCACAACTACGAGGACATCAAGAAGGCGGGCGCCAAGTTCGCGACGGGCACGGGATACGCCGAGATCGAATACGCGGAGGAGGTCGGCATCAAGGAGTCGGAGATGCTGCTCCTCCCCGACCAGCTCGCCGGTCTCCTCGCGGTCGAGCAGGGAAGGGCCGACGTCTTCGCGGGCACGGCGGTCACCGTCCGGAACGTCGTGCACCAGACGAAAACCCGGAAAGCCGAGTACACCAAGCAGTTCGTGCCCAAGCTGGACGGCAAGCCCGACCTCGGAACCGGAGGTTTCGCTTTCCGTCCGGCCGAGCGGAATCTGCGCGACGCCTTCAACGACGAGCTCCTGAAGATGAAGAAGAGCGGTGAGCTCCTCCGCGTGATGAAGCCGTACGGCTTCCTCGAGGAAGAGATGACGGACATTACGGCGAAGGAGCGTTGTCAATGACGGACCTCACAACGGGATTGTGGGGGCTGCTCTTCCAGGGTGTCTGGGTGACCATCCAGCTCACGGTTCTCGGCGCCGCGCTCGGGGCGTTCGTCGCGTTTGTCGTGGGCGTTGCGCGTACCAACAGACTCTGGATCGTGCGCTTCCTCTCCGGTCTCTACATGGAGATATTCAGGGGCACTTCGGCCCTGGTGCTGATGTTCTGGGTGTTCTTCGTGCTGCCGGTCGCTTTCGGGTGGCAGCTCGTCCCCATGTGGGCCGCCGTCCTCTCGCTCGGCCTTACTTACGGCGCCTACGGCTCCGAGATCGTCCGCGGTGCTCTCGCCTCCGTGCCGCCGGCGCAGCGGGAGGCCGGTATCGCGCTCAACTTCACGCCCTGGCAGCGGTTGCGGAAGATCGTGCTTCCGCAGGCGTGGCCCGGGATGATCCCGCCTGCGAACAACCTCCTCATCGAGCTCCTCAAGGGGACGGCGCTCGTCTCCGTCCTCGGTGTCGGCGACATCGCCTTCGGCGCCTCGCTCGTGCGCAACGCGCTGGGCGACAGTGCGCCCGTCTACACGATCATCCTGGTGATGTACTTCGTCATCGCCTTCGTCCTGACCCGCGGGATGCGCGCCCTGGAGCGCCAGGCCAAGGCCAACCTCGGCCAGGCGCCGGAGCGTTCCCGGCTCTTCGGCAAGGGCAGGCCGGCGGCCGCGACCAGCACTGGAGGTAAGTGATGCAGTGGGACTGGTCGGCGGTGGCCGACTTCATGCCGCGCTTCTGGGACGGCGTCCTCGTCACGCTCCAGGCGCTCGTCCTGGGCTCGCTGATCGCCTTCGCGCTCGGCCTCGTCTGGGCGATCGCCCAGCGTTCGGCGCTCAAGGCGGTGCGCTGGCCGGTGACCGTGATCACCGAGTTCGTCCGGAACACCCCGCTCCTTGTGCAACTCTTCTTCCTCTACTTCGTGCTGCCGGAGTGGAACATCACGTTCTCGGCGCTGACGACCGGCATCATCGGCCTCGGTCTGCACTACTCGACGTACACGGCCGAGGTCTACCGCGCCGGCATCGACGGCGTCCCCGTCGGCCAGTGGGAGGCGTGCACCGCGCTGAACATGCCGCGGGGGCGCACCTGGACCGCGGTGGTCCTGCCGCAGGCGATCCGCCGCGTCGTGCCGGCGCTCGGCAACTACGTGATCGCGATGCTGAAGGACTCGCCGATGATCGCCACCATCGGCGCCCTCGAACTGCTCGGACAGGCCCGGCAGTTCAGCGCTGTCACCTTCCAGCCGACCGAGCCGATCACCGTCGTCGGCATCGCCTTCATCCTCATCGCCTACCCGGCATCCCTGCTGATGCGAGCTCTGGAGCGTCGCCTTGTCCGCTGAGAACACCACACCCAACGACCACGCCAACCCCGCCGTCGACGGCAGCGAGTTGATCCGCTTCGACAAGGTCACCAAGCGCTTCGGCGACAACGTCGTCCTCGACAACCTCTGCTTCGACGTCGCCTCGGGCAAGCACGTCACGCTGATCGGCCCCTCGGGCTCCGGGAAGACGACGATCCTGCGGCTGCTGATGACGCTGGTGAAGCCGGACGAGGGCACGATCAAGGTCGCCGGGGACTACCTCACGCACGAGGAGAAAGGCGGCAGGCTCGTCCCGGCGGGCGAGCGGCACGTCCGCGAGGTGCGGAAGAGCATCGGCATGGTCTTCCAGCAGTTCAACCTCTTCCCCAACATGAAGGTGCTCCGGAACATCACGGAGGCACCCGTCCACGTCCTCGGCATGGGCAAGGACGAGGCCGAGGAGCGCGCACGGGAGCTGCTCGAACTCGTCGGGCTCACCGACCAGATGGACAAGCATCTGAGCCAGCTCTCCGGCGGCCAGCAGCAGCGCGTGGCGATCGCCCGCGCGCTGGCGATGCGCCCACAGGTGCTCCTCCTCGACGAGGTCACCTCGGCGCTCGACCCGGAACTCGTCGCGGGCGTCCTCGACGTCCTCAGGGACATCGCGCACACCACCGACATCACGATGCTCTGCGTCACCCACGAGATGGGTTTCGCCCGGGACATCTCGGACGACGTCCTGATGTTCGACGAGGGCAGGGTCATCGAGTCGGGCGCACCGGAGAAGATCTTCAGCGAGCCCGAGCACGACCGCACCCGCGAGTTCCTCAGCGCCGTGCTCTGAACACCCGCGCGGGGGCGCCGTGTTGCGCAGCGGAGGCGCCGAGGCCGGGGCACGTACAGGAGAGTACGGCCCCGGGCTCGCGTCCCGCGCACGTCCGCGAGCAGCCCCGAACAACCGGGCGAGTGCACGGGGTTCGTGCGGTACGAGCGGGGTAGGGATCGGCTTGCGGCATATGCCGATCGCGGGATCATCGCCCTTTCGCCGGCGCGCTGCCCGCTATCGTGTTACGTACTGACGTGACCACACGCAGCGGTCGCGACGCGAACCGTCACCACTCCAGGGGGCACCGTGGCGCCGACGCCGGAGCCAGCACAGCCGATCCGTTCGGTCCAGTACGCGCTGCGGGTGCTGGAGACAGTCGCCCGGCACCGCGACGGGGTCGGCGAGGACCTCCTCTCCCAGGAGACGGGCATCGAGGCGGCCCAACTCCAGCCGCTCCTGCGGATGCTGCACGGCGAGGGATACGTCGAGAAGCACGAGGACGCCGAATACACCGTCGGCGAGTCCCTGCTCATGCTCGGCGTCGGCGGAGACCACAAGCGCGTCCTCCAGGAACGCCTCCAGGACACCCTCACCGACCTCAGGGACGCCGTCGGTGCCGCGGTCTACTTCAGCCGCTACAAGGACGGCGAGCTGGAGACGACGCAGTTCGCCGACAGCCCCGCGGCACCCGCCGTCAACCAGTGGGTCGACTTCCGCTCGGCCGTCCACGCCACGGCGATAGGCAAGTGCCTCCTCAGCCAACTCGACCACGACGGCCGCAAGGACCACCTCGCGCGCCACAAGGCGGCCCGCCTCACCTCCCGCACCATCACGGACGAGCGGCTCCTCCTGAGCACCCTCGACCGCCAGCCGCCGACCGTCCCCACGCTGGACCTCCAGGAGTACGCCGTCGGCACCGTCTGCGCAGCGGTACCGATCACCGCCGGCTCCTCGGTGAGCTGCCTCGCCCTCTCGCTCCCCGTCGACCAGGCGCACCGGCTCCGGCGCGCGGCCGAGGCGCTGAGCCGCAGGGCAGCGCCCGTCATGCTCTCGCTGTCGCTCTAGGCCGAGCCGCTCATCGCGCCCCGCGCTCCTCCAACACCGCACGCCACCCCGCCGGTTCGACCCGCTCGTCCGGCCCGGGGCGCGGGTCCCTGCGCCCGCCCTCCGCGAAGAAGGCGGCGAGCGGCAGCGTGGCGGCCCCGACGGTCACGGCGTCGGGGCCGAGGCGTCCCAGCTCTATCGCGACGCGCTCGCCCGGGTAGCGCAGGGAGTGCGCGGCGGCGTGGCGGCGGACGGCGTGCAGGAGGTGCGGGCCGATCCGCAGCCCGGCCCAGCCGCCGATCAGCACCCGCTCCGGGCCGAAGAGGTTGACGAGAGCCGAGATGCCGGCGCCGAGGTACTCGGCCGTCTCGTCGAGGACGGCGACGGCCGACGCGTCGGCCGACCGACCGTCGCCTGGGTACGCGGCGGAGAGCAGGGCGCAGAGCCCGGCCTCCTCGTCGTCGGCCGGCGGCGTACCCCCCGCCTCCCGCCAGCGCTCCAGCAGGCCCGCGGACCCGGTGTACGCCTCCAGGCACCCGCGCGCGCCGCAACGGCAGCGCCGGCCGCGGAGGTTGACCGTCAGGTGCCCCCACTCGTCGGCGCCACCCCGGTCCGCGCCGCCCGTGACGACGCAGGCGCCGACGCCCGAGCCGAGGAGCACCACCACGGCGTCCTGCGCACCGCGGCCGCCGCCGAACCACATCTCCGCCTGGCCCAGCGCCTTGGCACCGTTTCCCACGAAGTACGGGACCTCAGCGGGGAGTTCGACGAAGGCACGGAGACGTTCCTCCAACGGCACCGCGTCCCACCCGACCGTCTGGCCGTGCACCATGGCGCCCCGCTCCGCGCCCCGCTCGACGATGCCGGGGACGCCGACGCCGACGCCGAGGAGTTCGGCGGGCTCCGCGCCGCTGCTCCGCAGGACGCCGGCTATGCACTCGCCGACGTGGCCGGCGACGAGTCCGGCGTCGTACCCCTGGCGGGTCAACGGGAGTTCGGCGCGGGCGAGTTCGTTGAGCGCGAGGTCGAAGAGCTCGACGCGGACGCGGGTCTCGCCGATGTCGACGCCGATGAGGCGGGCGCTGCCCGCCGCCACGCGCAGCAGAGTGCGCGGCCTCCCCCCTTCGGACTCGATCACGCCCGCCTCCTCCAGCAGTCCCTCGCCGGTGAGTTCGGCGACGACGTTGCTGATGGAGCCCGAGCTGAGCCCCGTCGCGGGGCCGAGTGCCTGGCGGCTCAGCGGACCCTCGAAGTACAACTGCCGCAAAACCGCCGTGCGGTTGCCGCGGCGCAGGTCCCGCACCGTCCGCCTGCCGTGCTCTGCCATATGGCTCCTCCCTCCGAGAACTTATCCTCGGGAAGGCCGGCGGGGCACCCTTTTCTCTCGTATTAGCTCTCGTCCTGAATTAAGAGGCGAGACGGGAAGTGACGCACTCCGGCCAGGCGCTCGGTGCGTGCGGATGCCGTCACGCCCGGTGACGAGCGGACGGTCACGAGCACCCCGGCGGAGGGGGTAGTATTTCCTGCGTCGGCCGGGAACGGCGGACAGCGCGCCGCTAGCTCAGTTGGTTAGAGCAACTGACTCTTAATCAGTGGGTCCGGGGTTCGAGTCCCTGGCGGCGCACCCCCTCGAAGGCCCCCGCACGCTGCGGGGGCCTTCGTCGTTGGCCTAGGGTGCACGGATGACTGCGGTGGGGTGCGGGCACGGCGGCACGGAGTGGATACGCGTACCGGTGGGGGCCGACGCGGAGCGGTTCGCCTCGCGCCGGCAACTGCGCCGCGTGCTCCTCGTCGTCCACAACGTGACCTCCGCCACCCGGCTCCTCGACCTCCTCCCGCTCTTCCGCGACGACCTGCGCCTCCAACTCCTCGCCACCTGCACCGGTTCCTCCCCCGTCCAGCACGGAATCGCCGAGCTCCTCGCCGACCTCGGGCTGCCCGTGCTGCCGTGGGAGCAGGCCGTGCGGACACCGGTCGACCTCGCGGTGAGCGCGAGTTACGGGGGTCAACTGGAGGCGTTCCAGGGGAAGTTGATGGTGCTGTCGCACGGGGTCGGATACAATAAGAGGCTGGCTACGCCGGACGCCGGACGCCGGACGCCGGACGCCGGACGCCGGACGCCGGACGCCGGACGCCGGACGCCGGACGCCGGACGCCGGACGCCGGACGCCGCGAGCCCGCGCCCGCACCTGTCTTCGGCCTCTCCCCCGAGTGGCTCCTCCACGAGGGCAGCCCCCTCGCCGCGGCCACCGTCCTCTCCCACCCGGAGCAGCTCGCCCGGCTCACCGAGTCCTGCCCGCAGGCCGCACCGACCGCCGTCCTCGCCGGGGACCCCTGCTACGACCGGCTCCTCGCCTGCGCCGCGCACCGGGACGTGCACCGTCGCGCTTTCGGGCTCACCCCGGGCCAACGGCTCGTGGTCCTCAACTCGACCTGGAACCCGGAGTCCCTCCTCGGCGACGCGGGCGCCGACGTCCTGCCGGACCTGCTCCGCCGACTCGTCGAGGAGCTCCCCTGCGACGAGTACCGGCTCGCGGTCGTCCTGCATCCCAACATCTGGCACGGCCACGGCCCCGGCCAGGTGACGGCGTGGTTCGACGCGGCGCGGCGGGCCGGGGCCGTCCTCGTGCCGCCGCTCGACCAGTGGCGGCAGGCGCTCGCCGCGGCCGATCTCGTCCTCGGTGACCACGGCAGCGTCTCGTACTACGCGGCGGCCCTCGGCGTTCCCGTCCTCCTCGGCGCATGGCCGACCGACGGGCTCGCGCCCGACTCGCCCGTCGCCGCGTTCGTACGCGAAGCGCCGCGCGTCGACCCGACGCGCCCCCTGCCACCGCAGTTCGAAGAAGCGCTCCAAGTGCCGTGCACACCGGGGAACTTGGCGGAGAGCGTGAGTTCGGTGCCGGGGCGCTCGGCGGAGCTGCTGCGCCGGTGCGCATACCGGCTCCTCGGCCTCGACGAACCGGAGAGCCCCGCGCTCCTCGACCCCTTGCCCGCGCCGGCGTACGAGCCCGCACACCGCACGGCACCGCTCCGCGTACGCACCCGGGTGGCGGACGCCGGCGAAGCGCCCCGCGTCGAGGTGGTGCGCAGGACCTCCGCCCACGCCGACCGGGACACCGGGTGGCGCACGCACACCGTCGTCGACGAGGCGACGGCCGACCTCGGCAGGCTCGCCCTCGCCGACGTCGTCGTCCTCCGCGCGGACGCGGACGACGTGCGGCACGGCCCCGCTGACACGTGGCTGCGCGAGGCGGCCGAACGCCACCCGCACGCGTCCCTGTGGTGCCGTGTCACGGGCCCCGACCGCTGCACGGTCCGCACCGCCGACGGCACCCACCACACGCTCGCGGCCCGCCGACTCCCCGACGGCCACGCCGACTTGGCCGACCCCGCGCTCTACGCCTCCGCACTCCTCGCCTGGCTCACCGAGGGCCGCCCGGCGGAGGGCCTCCGCCTCACCGTGGAGACGGGGCACGAGCGCCACGACGTCGTCTGCTCGGCGTCGGCGGCGTCAGACCTCTGACTCCAGCAGACCGCGGAGCCGGTCCGCCGCTTCGAGTTCGCCGAGCGCCTTGCGGAGGCGCAGCGCGCGCTGGCGGAGGCTGCGGCGCTCCGGCGCGTCGGGGACGCGGTCGGCGAGGAGTTCGGCGGCCTCCGCCTCCTGGGGCAGCGCACCCTTGTCGTCGAAGAGGTCGAGCGCCTCGCGCAACGCCTCGACGCCCGCGTCCGGCCGGCCGGCTGCGGCGTGCGTACGGGCGAGGGTGACGAGGACCTTTGCGCGGTTGTAGAGGTCGCCGGGCGGTGGGAGGCCGGGGAGGTCGCGGAAGGCGAGGAGGGCGGCGTCGAGTACGGGGAGCGCCTCCTCCGCGCGGCCCAGTCCGGTGAGCGC
The DNA here is from genome assembly GCF_000381025.1 of Streptomyces sulphureus DSM 40104. GTDB lineage: Bacteria > Actinomycetota > Actinomycetes > Streptomycetales > Streptomycetaceae > Streptomyces > Streptomyces sulphureus. Next base: position 275,786 of record NZ_KB905820.1, on the reverse strand, counting down.
CCGCGCGTCGTTGTGGAGCAGCAGCGCACGGGCGCGCGGGTCGGTCGCGTACGCGGCGGCCTCGGTGAAGCACGCGCGGGCCGCGGCGTACTCCTCCTCGTCGAGCCGGAGGTAGCCGAGCGACTCCACGGCGGTGGCGCGTCCGCGCGCGTGGTCGTCGGGCTCCAGCTCCTTCGCCCGCGTGAAGTCGTCCGCCGCGCGGCCGGACTCGCCCAACGCACGGTAGGAGAAGCCGCGTTGGACGTGCAGGCGGGCGACGAGCCGCGGGTCGGCGAGGCGCGGCCCGCGGGCGCGGTCGACGGCGGCGGCGAGCGCGGCGCCGTGGGTGCGCAGGCAGTCCTCGTGGAACCCGAGACGCAGGTGGAGCCCCCACATCGCCTCGCAGAGCTCGGCCGCCAGCTCGGCGAACCCGGAGTCGGCCGCGAGCACCACGGACTCGACGAGCGCGGAGCGCTCGGTGCGGAGCACGTCGAGCGCTTCCCGGTCGCTGCCGTACACCTGTGCCTGCGCGCGCCGCCCCGTGTAGAACGGGCCGAGCACCCAACGGCCCCGCATCACACGGCGATCGGCGTCGACGGCGACCTCGCGGTAGTGCTCCAGGAGCCGCAGCACGGCGACCCCCGGCGCCTCCGCCGGGAGCCCGCGTGCGTGGCGACGTGCCGCGGCGGGTTGGCGGTACCGGCCGTTGCCCGGGGTGCTGAGGAGGCCGACCGAGGCCAACTCGGCGCAGGCGTCGGCTGCTTCGGCCTCGTCCACGTCGAGGAGCCGCGCGACGGGGGCCGCCGTGACGCCGCACCCGGGGCCCGCGTGCGGGAGGCGGCCGAGTCGGGCGTGGAGCCGCTGGGCGAGCGGGGTGAGCGTGCGGTATCCGCCGTCGAGGATGCGGAGGGTGGCTCGGCTCGCCGCTTCGTCGCCGTCTTCGGGCATCGGCTCTCCCGCCGGTGGCGCCGTCCCCGCGCCTGCCGCGGGCACGCGCGGGAAGCCTTCCCGCGGCGCACCGGGCCGCATGCGGCCGCCGACGCTTCGGCGGACGGCGGCGACCTCCCTGAGGTCCCCCGGGTGGCCGGCGCGGACGACGGCGCGCAACTCCCGGTCGTCCCTGTCGGGTTCGGCGCCGAGCTGCCGCAGCAGCTCCCAGGAATCCTCCTCGGGAAGCGGCTCCACCGGGAGGACGGCGCCGGCGTCCCCCGCGAGGCCGAGGGGCACGGAGGCGGCGGTGACGAGGGTGAGGGAGCCGGGGATCTCGGGCCGCACGGCGCCGAGCTGGGCCGTGCTGTGCGCGTTGTCGAGGAGGAGCAGCGGGCGGGTGCCCGCCAGGAGCCGGCGCAGGCGCCGGCGCTTGGCCGCCGCGGTGCGCGGCAGGGACTCCTCGGGGAGGCCGGCGTCGAGGAGGAGTTCGGTGAGGGCGCTGCCGCCCGTCTGGGCGCTGGACGGGTCGTCGCCGCCCAGGTCGACGGCGTGGTGGCTGCCGGGGAAGTGCCCGGCGAGCTCGGTGGCGAGCTGCCGTGCGCAACTGGTGGTGCCGCTGCCGGGCGGGCCGTGGAGCAGCACGGTGAGTGCGGCGTCGGGCTGGGCCGCGAGTGCCGAGGTGACGAACTCGCGGGCGCGGTGGCGGAGTTCGTCTTGGTCGAGGAAGGGGTGCGGGGCCGCGAGGCGTTCCGGCGGGAGTGCGCCGTGGTCGCGGAGGAAGCTTCTGAGGAGGAGCTGGACGGAGCGGTCGTCGACGGCGGAGGCGACCTCGTCGAGGGCCCGCCTGAAGCCCTCCGCGTCGTCGGGCCGCAGTCCGTCGCGGTCGTCGGGCGCGTTGCCGCGCCGGCGCACCCGGCGGAGGAGGTCTTTCAGCTCCGCCACCGACTGGTCGGTGACGGACTGGAGGACCGCGCCGCCGACGAGTCCGAGCCCTCCGATGAACAGTTCCACCGTGCCCCCCGGTGATCGTCGCGAGCGTCCAGGGTAGTGCCAACGCACGTGCAGCGGCAGGCGCTTGGGGCTCTCACATCGGCAGACGCAACAGGTCGCCGTCCCTGCTGCGCCGGGCGCAGACCACGGTCAGCAGGACACCGGCCGCCGCCCACACGGCGAGGACGGTGAGCGGGAAGGTGAGGGCGTTCCCCGAGAAGTAGACGGCGTTGCGCACGGCGTTGGTACCGGCGCCGGCGGGGAGCCAGTCGCCGATGGCGCGCCAGAACGGCGGGATCATGTTCCGCTGGTACGCGCCCCCCGCGCTGGGGTTGCCGAGCACGACGAAGAGGACGATGGCGACCCCGATCCCCACGACGCCGAAGAGCACCTGGAGCGCGATGGTGACGGCGCCCGTCAGGAAGACGGTGAGCGCGCCGATGCCGACGATCGGCCAGAAGTGCCCGGGCAGCGCGTCGAGTACGGGTCCGACGATGAGTGCGCTGCCGATCCCGGAAAGCCCCGCGTACAGGGCCATGGCCGCGACCCGCAGCGTCGCCCTGCGCCGGTCGACGGGGCGTGCGCCGACGGTGATGCCGAGCATCGAGGCGGCGAGGTAGCCGCCGACGAGCCAGCCGACGACGAGGTAGAAGGCGGTGAGGCTGCCGTGGTCCCCGCTGCTCGCCGGGGCGATGTCCTCGGTGTGGAGCCTGCGGCCCTCCGAGTGCGCGTACTCCTCGGCGAGTTCGCGTACGGCGCCGGTGACCGACTGCCCGGCGGCGGAGGCGAGGAGGAGCGTGTCTCGGTCGCCGTCCGGGTCGACCACGTATCCGGCCTCGGCCTCCCGGTGCAGGACGCGGTCGCGCGCCGCTTCCGCGTCGTCGACACGGGTGGTCTCGACGGGGCGCCCGGGCAGCCCGTCGAGTTGGCGGGCCACCTGCTCGGGTGCGGCGACGGCGAGCGGGATGCGCTGCGGTTCGGGGTGGTGGAAGGCGCCGACGTAGGAGAGGAGGAAGCCGAGTTGGATGAAGAGGACGGCGACGGTGAGCCAGAAGGCTCTGGGGGTGATGGCGTCGCGGAGGTCGGCGAAGCGGGAGGTGCGCATGGGCGGTCCTTGCGAGGGGCTCCGCGCGGAAGGCGCCGGGACGCGGAGGCGGGGCGGGAGTTGGCGTACGGGTTTCGACGGGTGCGTGCAGGGTGCGCACGGTTTGTCCGTCGTCATGCCTACCGCATCCACCCGGCCGTTCCGGGTGCGCCACGACCGTCGCGGCGACGCGGCGGGGTCGAACGGCACCCTCAAGGAGCCCCGGATTCCTCTTGCATTGGTCTGGACATGCCGAGGAACAGACCAGTAGTTTGCAGGTTGGTCTAGACCGCGTCGTCTCCCGTGAGGCCCCCACACCCCTCACGCCCCCACAGCACAAAAGGAGCGAACATGCGCAAGAAGATCGCAGCAGCCGCCGTCGGCCTCGGACTCGGCGGCGCCGCCATCCTGTTCACCGGCGGCTCCGCGCAGGGGCACGGCTACAGCCAGGACCCCATGAGCCGTCAGGCGTACTGCGCCGAGGGCACCGTGAGCGACTGCGGCTCCATCGAGCACGAGCCGCAGAGCGTCGAGGGCCCCAAGGGCTTCCCCGAGGCGGGCCCCGAGGACGGCAGCATCTGCTCGGGCGGAAACGAGGGCTTCGCCCAGCTCGACGACCCGCGCGGCGGCGACTGGCCGACCACGAAGCTCGACGCGGGCGGCGACTTCACCTTCAAGTGGAACCTGACGGCGATGCACTCCACCACCGACTTCCGGTACTACATCACCAAGGACGGCTGGGACGCGAGCAAGCCGCTGACCCGCGCCGACCTGGAGTCCGAGCCCTTCCTCACGGTGCCGATGAACGGCGAGCAGCCCCCGGCCGAGTGGACGGCCGACGGCCAGCTCCCCGAGGGCAAGTCGGGCAAGCACCTGATACTCGGCGTCTGGAACATCGACGACACGGCCAACGCCTTCTACTCCTGCGCCGACGTCGAGTTCTGACGCACCTGCGCGGCGGACCCGTCCGCCGATGAACGACGCACGTCCAGCCCCCATGCGAGAGGGCCGGGCCGCATCCGGGCGGCCCGGCCCTCTCGTGCGCACGTCCCTCGGGCCGCCGGAGCGCGCCGCCGGCGGAACGGAGCCGTGAGAGCGCCGCCGTACACCCGTGCGCTGCGGCTCCCCTCCGTACGATTCCGGTCCCCCGGAAAGAGTGAACGCGCCCTGCACTGCCCGGTGTTGGTTGCACGAGCTATCCCTGCCGGGCCCGTCCGCCGCGAGCGCGCCGTGGAGGATCGGTGCAGGTCGCACGGGGGTGACGTGTTGGTCACACCGAACTCGGCAATCCCTGCCGTTCCGGTGTGAACAGCCTGTTTCGCCCTTGCGATCATGCGGGGAGTCCGGGAACCTAACGTCGAGTCAACGAGGCTGCTGAAACCGGACGGACGCCGGACGGACGCCGGACGAACCCCGCGCGAACACCGCACTGCACGGCACCGCAAAAGGCGCGTCCCTCCACCGGTGGAAAACGGAATCGTTGGATCGATTTGGGAACCGCACGGGGCCGTACGGAGTCCTGGCACTCGGCGGTCGAAGTATGCCGCGCTCGGGTCAGGGGGGCCGCAGTCCCGAGCAAGCACGAGTACACGCAGCCAGCTGCGTGCGGGGGGATGGACGCATGACGCCGTCGACGCCGCCGGACGACACAGGGGCGCACACCGGCCAGGACGCGACGCGGACCACCCAGTTGCGAATACCGCGGCCGGGACGCACCCGCAACGGCAGCGGCAGGACCGGGCGTTGGACGCGCAGGGCGCTGCCCCGCTACGACTACGAGCACTACAGCCGCCTCGCAGGCCCGCTCAACCAGCCGCCGCCCGGCCGCCCGTACCGCGTCGCCTACCGCAGCCTGCTCGCCGACGAGCCGCACAGGTTCCGCGCCGGCTTCCTGCTCTGCCTCGCCCCGCTGCTCTCCGCAGGGCTGCTCGTCTGGCTGATGCAGCCCGAGCACTGGACGAAGCGGGACGACGGTGCCGTCTCCGACCTGGTGCTCAAGCTCGACATCGTGATGCTCGTCGCCATCGGCCTGATCGAGCTCTTCCGCACGATGAACGTCGTCTCCAACGCGCACGCCACCCTGGTGGCCCGCGACCCGATACCCGTGGTGCCCGAGTCCGGCACCAGCGTCGCCTTCCTCACCTCGTTCGTGCCCGGCAAGGAGCCGATCGAGATGGTGACGAAGACGCTGGAGGCCGCCGTCCGCATCCGCCACCGCGGAACGATGCACGTCTGGCTCCTCGACGAGGGCGACGACCCGGAGGTCAAGGAGGTCTGCCGCCGCCTCGGCGTGCACCACTTCTCCCGCAAGGGCGTCGAGAAGTGGAATCGGCCGAAGGGCGCCTTCCGCGCCAAGACCAAGCACGGCAACTACAACGCCTGGCTCGACGCGCACGGCGACGACTACGACTTCTTCGCCGGAGTCGACACCGACCACGTCCCGCTCCCCAACTACCTGGAGCGGATGCTCGGTTACTTTCGCGACCCGGACGTGGGCTTCGTCATCGGCCCGCAGGTCTACGGCAACTACGACAACTTCATCACCAAGGCGGCCGAGTCCCAGCAGTTCCTCTTCCACGCCCTCATCCAGCGGGCGGGGAACCGCTACGAGTCGCCGATGTTCGTCGGCACCAGCAACGCCGTGCGCGTCAAGGCGGTCAAGGCGATCGGCGGGCTCTACGACTCCATCACGGAGGACATGGCCACCGGCTTCGAGATGCACCGCCACCGGAACCCGGAGACGGGCCGCAAGTGGCGCTCGGTCTACACACCCGACGTGCTCGCCGTCGGCGAGGGCCCGAACGCCTGGACCGACTTCTTCACGCAGCAGCTCCGCTGGTCCCGCGGCACCTACGAGACGATCCTCAAGCAGTACTGGCGCGGCCTGTTCACCCTGCCGATCGGAAAGCTCTTCAACTACACGATGTTGATGATCTTCTACCCGATCTCGGCGATGAACTGGATTCTCGCCGCGCTGAGTTGTGCGCTCTTCCTCGGCGTCGGCGCCTCCGGCGTGCAGATCGACCCGACGATCTGGATGGCCCTCTACGGCAACGCCTCCGCGCTCCAGATAGGTCTCTACATCTGGAACCGCCGGCACAACGTCTCCCCGCACGAACCGGAGGGCTCGGGCGGCCTCGCCGGCATGCTGATGTCCGCGCTCTCCGCGCCGATCTACGCGCGCTCGCTCTTCGACACCGTGCTGCGGAGGAAGAGCAAGTTCGTCGTCACGCCGAAGGGGAACTCGGCGAGCCCCGACACGCTCTTCGGCACCTTCCGGGTCCACCTCTTCTTCATCGTGATCTTCGGCGGCTCCTTCGCCGGGTCCTTCTTCCTCGGCCACGACCACCCCGCGATGCTGACGTGGGCCGCGCTCGCCCTGCTCATCACGGCCGCGCCGATCATCGGCTGGCGGGCCACGGTCCGTGCCGAGAAGAAGAAGCGGAAGAACGCGAGGAAGCATCGGCAGGGGCCGCCGCCGGCGCCCCCTGCCGACGTGGGCCCCGGCGGCCGGGGCCCCTCGCCCCAGGGCGCGCCGGGGTCGACGGGCTCGCCTGACGACACCATGCAGATCGCCCTTGGGGGACGCAACAAATGAAGTTCCGCGTAAGCCGCCGTACCCGTCGCCTCACGATCGGCACGGTGGTGGTACTCGCGATCGTGGGGTTCAACGGGCCCGCGCTGTACAGCGTCGCCTCGGAGAAGTACCACGACTACAAGATCAACAAGCCCGAGTACAAGGCCGAGAAGGGCCACTGGGAGATCGTCGACATACCGGAGGAGTTCCGGATCAACACGATCCACGCCGCGCTGCTCAACACGGGCAAGGTGCTCCTCGTCGCCGGCTCGGGGAACGACGCGAAGAACTTCGCCGCGAAGAGCTTCCGTTCGGTCGTGTGGGACCCGGTGAAGAACAGCTTCAAGAATGTGCCGACGCCCAACGACCTCTTCTGCTCGGGCCACAACCAGCTCCCCGACGGCAAGCTCCTCGTCGCGGGCGGCACCCAGCGCTACGAGACGCTCGAGGGCGACGTGCAGCGCGCGGGCGGCCTCATGATCGTCTACAACGAGAACCCGGACAAGGCGAAGACCCTCCCCGCCGGCACCAAGTTCACCGGCCAGAAGAACGGCATGACCTTCGTCTCCAAGGACCCGATCGTCGTGCCCCGGGCGAAGAAGAAGATCGACCCCGTCACCGGTGAGGCGAAGGTGACGTCGAACCTCTCGCGCGTCTACGTCGAGGCCGTCAAGAAGGGCCGCAAGTACCAGACCGGCGCCCAGGACCAGTACCGCGTCGGCGGCCTCCGCGGCCAGGAGAAGCAGGACATCTACGGCATCGCACAGAAGCTCTCCTTCGACAAGAAGGACTTCCAAGGCATCCGCGACGCCTACGAGTTCGACCCCGTGGCCGAGCGCTACATCAAGGTCGACCCGATGCACGAGGCCCGCTGGTACCCGACGCAGCTGACCCTCCAGGACGGCAAGGTCCTCTCCGTCTCCGGGCTCGACGACATCGGCCAGGTCGTGCCGGGCAAGAACGAGATCTACGACCCCGACTCGAAGAAGTGGTCCTTCCTTCCGCGGAAGCGGTTCTTCCCCACCTACCCGGGGCTCCACCTCGTCGGCGAGAACAAGGTCTTCTACTCCGGCACCAACGCCGGCTACGGCCCGGCCAACCGCGGCCGCGTCCCCGGTTTGTGGAACCTGCAGACCAACCGCTTCCAGAAGATCCCCGGCATGAGCGACCCGGACGTGCTGGAGACCTCGATGTCCGTGCCGCTGCCGCCGACCCAGTCGCGGAAGTTCATGGTGCAGGGCGGAGGCGGCGTCGGCGAGTCCCCGAAGTCCACCAACAAGACGCGGATCGTCGACCTCAAGGAGGACCAACCGCGGTTCACCGACGGGCCCGACCTCTACGACGCCGTCCGCTACCCGTCGAGCGTGGTCCTGCCCGACGACACCGTGCTCACCACCAACGGCTCCAAGCAGTACCGCGGCAAGAGCGACTCCAACGTCCTCAAGGCGGCGCTCTACGACCCGGCGAAGAACGCCTACGACGAGGCGGCGGAGCCGCTCGTCGGCCGCAACTACCACTCGGGCGGGCTGCTCCTGCCCGACGGCCGGGTGATGACGTTCGGCTCCGACTCCCTCTTCGCCGACAAGGCGAACACCAAGCCGGGCGAGTTCGACCAGCGGATCGAGATCTACACCCCGCCGTACCTCAACAAGGAGGACAAGGACCAGCCGCACCTCGCGGACCTCGGCGACTCCCGGAAGACGGTCGACGTCGGCGACCCGCTCTCCTTCCGCAGCGACGACGCCGAGCGGATCGAGAAGCTCCGCCTCGTGCGGCCCAGCTCCTTCACCCACGTCACCAACGCCGAACAGTCCTCGGTGGCACTGAAGTTGACCAAGGGAGCCGACGGCAAGCTCTCGACCCGCATCCCCGACGACCCGTCACTGGTCACACCGGGCTGGTGGATGGTGTACGCGGTCGACGGCGACGGCATCCCGTCGAAGGCACGCTGGGTGAAGGTCAACGTCGACGCCCAGGCCGGCACGGTCACCACCACGCAGCAGGACCCGTAGGCCGGTCCCGTATGTGGTCCCTCCCCTCGTGTGCGGGGGGAGGGACCACAGCGATGCGGGCAGGGTTTCCGTCTTTGGTCAGGGGCCAACCTTGCATGCGCGGGAACCACAACGGCCTCGGGTCGTTCTGGCGGATCGGAGCCGGACCACCCCAGCACGCGCGGGGAGCATCGCCCTGACCTGCGCTGTCGGCGGTGCCAGTGCACCGTCGAGCTGATAGTCACTGTACTGACACCGGCTCGCGTGTCGCAGGCCGTTTCGCCTCGCTCCCCTTCGGGAGGGCGGGGCGTTCCGTCGTGTTAGGGCGGTGTGACTTTGCCCGTTCCATCTCCCGATTCTGTGATCACCGCTACGGTGCGAATTGAACTGATAACTGGGCAACGATCGGAGACCACGATGGCCCGTCAACTCCGCATGATCGGCACCTCGTCGGAGGACGGCAAGTGCCCCACCCTCTACGAAGATGTGACCACGGGTGACATCGTGGTCCAGGGCTACACCATGACCGACCCCACGGACGTCGGGCAGCTCGCCAACGTTCTCAACGGTGAGTCGGCCGTGGTCGTCCCGCGAGAACTGCTGACCCGCTTCGCACCCAAGGAGTAGCGCAAGTGCCGGACTTCATCGACGACTCGACGTTCGGCGAGTACTTCGAAAACTTCGCACACACAGCTTGGCGGCTGGAGACGCGACGCGGGTACGCCTCCGACCGCGAGGGCGAGCGATATCAGCTCTTCCTCGCTGGCCGCTTGCCGTTGGACACGACGCGTCCGTGGTGCATCAACGTCCAAAAGCAGACAGCGCAGGGCAAGCGGTTCGAGCGCGTGCGCGTTGTCGATGATCCGCCCACCGAAGAGCAGCGGTTCCTCTTCGAGGGAGCTGCAAGCAACAACCAGGCCGGCGAGGACATCCGGAACATGTGGCGCTCCGACGCCGAGCGAGCCGGTCTCCCCGCTGAGGACTTCTGGCTGTTCGACTCGCGGTTCGCTCTGCGGATGCACTTCGACGCCGCGGACGAATATCTCGGCGCCGACCTTGTTGAGGACCCGGCCGAGGTACTGCGGTACTGCCAGATCCGGGATGCCGCTTGGCACTTCGCGGTGTCGCGGGACGCCTTCCGGGCGCACATCCTGGCCGGGTGAGTACCGACTTTCAGCAGGCCCGGCAGTCCCTCGGTGCGCGTCTGAACGAGATGCGCGCCGAGGCCGGTCTCACCACGAGGCAGCTAGCGGAGCGCTGCGGCTGGACGCATTCGAAGGTCTCCAAGCTGGAGAACGGGCGCCAGACGGCGACAGGCGCTGACCTGGAGAGCTGGACCCGGGCGACGGGGCGCCTAGACGATCTCGTCGAGCTGCGCGGGCGTCTGCGTGGTCTGGAGACCACCTACCGGTCGTGGCGGCGTCAGCTTGCGGCTGGGCACCGGGCGGTGCAGGAACTCAACGTTGCCCAGGAGCGGGAGGCCGAGCACATCCGCCTGTTCGAGCCCGCGATCATCCCCGGGATCTTCCAGACCCCGGAGTACGCCCGGTGCGTCCTCACCGACGTCTCCGAGCGGCACGGCAAGGCACGCGATATCGAGGCCGGGGTACGGGCGCGAATGCGCCGCCAAGACGTGCTGTACGAGCCGGGGCACCGTGTGGAGGCGATTATCTGGGAGGCAGCGCTATACGTCGCACGGTGCGCGCCGGAGGGGATGGCCGCTCAACTGGACAGGCTCTTGGGGCTGATCGGGCTGGAGTCCGTGCAGCTCGGCGTCGTCCCACTCGGCAAGCGGCTGCGGCTGTCCCCGAAGCACGGATTCTGGGTCATCGATGACGGCCTGGTCGTGGCCGATACGTGGAACGCGGAGATGTGGCTCGACACCGCCGAGGACATCGCCTTGTACGTCAAGATCTGGGACGAACTCACAGGCGCCGCTCTGTACGACGCGGATGCACGTCGCCTGATCGCAAGGGCGCGCGCGTCGATCGACCTGGCGTGAGCACCAACGCGAACCTCGAGAACCATCGCGAGAACCATCGAGAACCAAACCGGACGAGCGAGAACCGACGCTCCTACGGTGCTGCGCATGGTGACGAACACCCTCGGTACTACTACGGCTCGTGATGATCGATGGTCCGCCGGCGCCCGCTGGCTGGCCGAGTCCACATCACATCCAACCGATGTGCTGACCGCCTGGTCCTCCGGGACGCTGGCAACGATCCAGGTACCGGACGCCTGGAGCATCGTGGAGGCTCGGCTGCCCGACAGCATGGAGGCTCTCCCTCTCCTCTCCCGAGCGCGGCGGCTCGGGCCTGTGCTCGCGTACCCCGAGCGGGAGTTGGCGTGGTGGCTCGTGCCACCGACCGCCGCCGAGCACCTTGGAGATCACGCGCCGCGCATCGTCGTGCACGACGCGGGGTGGCAGATGAAGTGCCCGGCGCTCGGCGACTACTTGCACGGGTGTGGCTGGTTGGAGAAGCCCGACGGGTCGGGGACGCTGACCGACCCGGTGATGCTCGGCGCTGCGCTCAGCCACGCACAAGCCCCGCGCTCGTCGCGAGGGAGTGCCCGGTGAGGCGGGGTGATGTGGTGATCGACCGTCTGACCGGGCGTCTCGGTGTGGTGGAGGAGGTGCGGCCGCACGAGGTCCGGCTGCGTCCCTTGCCGGAGGGTGTCGGCCCGGCGTGGAGCACCACTCCGGCATCGGTACGTCGCGCTGAGGATCGCGAGGTGCTGACTGCTCTTCGTCCTCGTGGGAGGGAGGCCTTGTGATCACTCGGACGCTGTGGGACGTAGTGTGCCTTAGCCAGGCCGGCGGTCGTGAGTGCGAGGCGGAGGCCAACGCCCTGCCCTCGGAGGCGAGTGCGGACGCCTGGCGCGGCCGCCACTACCGGGAGACCGGGCACACCCGGTATCTGCGGGTCAGGTCGGACTACGAAGACCTCGGCCAAGTCCCGGAGCTCGCTGCGCCGTTGAGGCCGGGCCTGCGCGCGGTGGCGGACCCGGAGACGTGATGCGGCGTGGGATGGGGCCCGGCGGGGGGCTGCTCCCTCACCCCTGGACTCCCGGCGACAGAGGCTCCCGGGAATGGCTCCGCCGCGTCGGCCTCTAAGACATCGACGCGGCGGAGCACCACACCACACACCCAACGAGGCGGGGACCCATGTCCGATACCGACACCGATCCGAGCGACGACGCCGAGCACATCTACCGCACCGTCGCCGCCGCGCCGATGCCGCGCCCGTGGCTGGAGAGCATCGCGGCCGGAGCCGGCGGCTGGAGCCGCGCCCGCACCCACGGTGCACTCGGCCAAGCCACCGCCGAGGGACACCTCGTGCTCTCCGTGGACGAGGTCGGCACGCTCGCCGAAGTACCCGACCGCGACCAGGCCGCGCGCGAGGCCGCCAATCTTCCAGATGCACACCGTGAGGAGATCGCCCGGCGCATCGCGGACGACTTCCTGCTGCGCGCGACCGCCGCCGAGCACCTCCTGACGCCGTGGCATCGGACGACCGCGCGCACCATCGAGTACGCGCCCGCGCCCGACATGCGCGACGGGCCAGGTGATCAGGCTCGGGCCGTGGAGACACCATGATCGGCGGGGATGTGGACTCTGATCACGGAAGCGGCACCCCGAAGATCGCTTCGGGGTGCCGCTTCTCCGCTTCTGACCTGCGCCTAGGAGGTCTGTGGAGCCTAGGGGAGTCGAACCCCTGACATCTGCCCTGCAAAGACAGATGCACCGCCCGGCAAGTTTCGCCGAGCCACTCCGAGGCGTTCCGAGTGCTGGTCAGCGGCAGCCCTCTTGATCAACATCTGCTCTTACCGAGAGAAAAAGAGGGCAGCGAGGGACGCCGAGGGGGGGTTGTGGATTCCATGTGAACTTTGTCCATTCCCGGCCTCATGAGACGGCTCGCAGGTGGCGGCCACCGGCGAGTGCCTCGCGGGCGTTCCCGACAACTACCTCGCCGCGGTGGGTGTACAGCCACGTGACCTTGCCGCCGCGGTCGTTCCGAGGATGCACTGCACCTCGGCCTCGGACAACCCTTGCGCGTACAACCGCGAGGCGTACACGTCCCGGTAATCCGAGCCCCTCGGCCACCACTCCTTGCGGCCGGTCTCGGGGTTCTTCACCTCACGCGCGATGTCGGCCTCTTGGATGGCAGGAACCCACACCCGTCGAAAGTTGTTCCTCCTCAGCACACCCTCAACCTCGACCGGACCACCCCCGCACACGCGGGGACCACCGGGATGGGAGCGACACGGTGGGCCTCACCTGGGGACCACCCCGCACACGCGGGGACCACAGTCACCTCGTCGGCATTGAGGTCCGCGTCACGGGACCACCCCCGCACACGCGGGGACCACCCGCGCGAGGTCGACGCCCTCGACGAGCGCGCGGGACCACCCCCGCACACGCGGGGACCACACTTCCCGACCTGCACTCCTACGAGCGAGTAACCGCAATTTGCTTCACCGCGCACCCGCCCCAACAGACCACCGAGTCCCACTCAGCCGCACCTCCGAACCCGCCCACCACCCCGCATACCTCCGCAATCCCGACTTACCGCCGGCGCACCCCGTAAGCCGTGCCGTCTCACAACTCCGCCGGAAGCGCGCCCTGTTGCGGGCGCTAGGCGCCGGGTTGCGAGCGCGGGATGCTGGCAGAATCGCATGGATGGCGGGCGTGCGCACGGCGACGGAAGAGGACACCGACGGGCTGCTGCGCCTCGCGGCCGAGGTCGAGCAGTGGTTCGGTCCCATGGTCGAAGTGCCCGGCTTCCGGCGGGCGCTGGGCAGGCACCTCGTCCGCGGCACCGCGCTCGTCCGGCCGGGGGCGCAACAGCTCCTGGGCGGAGTGCTCTTCGGTCCCGGCCGACCGGCGCACATCGACTGGCTGGTCGTCACCGAGCAGGCGCGCAGGCGCGGCGTGGGGCGCGCGCTCCTTGCGGAGTGCGTGCGGCGCTTCGTCCGGCCGCCGGGGCGCATCGAGGTCGTGACCTTCGGGGCGGCCCATCCCGGTGCCGAGGCGAGCGGCGCCCGGGCCTTCTACGAACGGCTCGGGTTCTCCCCGGCCGAGCCCGCACCGCCGGGGCCCGAGGGCGGCCCGCGCCAGTTCTACCGGTGCGACGTCCGCCGCGCGTGAACTATCCGGCGTTCCGCGCGAGTTCGAGCGCGTACTTGGGCCACCAGGCGCCGGCCTTGGGCCCGCCCTTGCACTCCCCGTCGGACTCGCCGGGACGCTTGATCCACAGGTAGGCGTCGACGAGGTCGTCGCCCGTGCGCGTCGTCGGCTCCTCGCCGAGCGCCCTGCCGTCCGGGTTGCACCAGGACTCCTCGTCCTCGGCGCCCTTCACGGGGCCGTTGCCGTTGCGGCTGGTGTCGATGACGAACGGCTTGTTGTCGATCATCGCCGAGAGCTTCTTGCCGTACGCCTTGTTGGAGGCCGTCGTCTGGTAATTGGAGACGTTGAGCGCGAAGCCGTCGGCCTCCCCGATGCCGGCGCGCTGCAGCGGCTCGACGAGGCCGCCCGGATCGCGTACCCACAGCGGGTTGCCGGCGTCGAGGTAGACCTTCGTCTTCGGCTTCGCCTTCAGCGTGGTGACGGCTTCCTTCAGAAGCGCGTACCGCTCGTCGTGGAACTTCTGCGGGGTGCACCCGTCGGCGAGCAGGTGCGGCAGCGCGTCGGGTTCGACGACGACGGTCGCCTCCCGGTCGCCGATTCCCTCGGCGACGGCGTCGACGAACTCGCGGTACTCGTCGGCGTCGCCTGCGCCGCCCTGCGAGTACTGGCCGCAGTCGCGGTGCGGGATGTTGTAGACGACGAGCAGGGCGCTGCGGTCGGCCTTCTCGGCCGCCTTGGTGAGCTGCTCGGTCTGCGCCTTCGCGTCCTCGGGTCGCACCCACTCGGCCATCGGCTGGCTCGCGATGCGCTCGATGAGCTTCGCGTTGGCGCCGTCGTCGTCCTCCCGGTACTCGGCGGCCTGTTGGGCCGCCTTACCCTCCGGGTTGACCCAGTAGGGAGCCTCCGACTTCGGCCGCTGTTTCTCCTGCGGCTTCCCGGCGTCGTCGTCGGAATCCCCGGAGGAGGAGCAGCCGGCCAGCAGCAGGGCCGACCCCGCCACCGCGGTGCCCGCGACCAACCGAGCCCGGGCACCGCGGTGTCCGCGGCCGCCGTGACTGCCGTACATCGACTCCCCCTCGGGTGGTGACTGCACCTCGACCGGCTTCCGGACGGAACCGCCCCACGGCCGGCACCAGTTGTGCCGCCGACGACTGCTCCGGCCCCCCTGAGCACCTGTGGCTTGCGGCCATCGTGTCACACGGGACGGCGCCTGAGGCGGGCACCGAGAGGTTGTGGAGATCCCGTTACGGTCGGCTGCGTCCGCCATGTACCCCTGCTGAGCAGGGCGCCCCGGTACTGCTCACATCGAGGCGCCGTTGACATGCTCACCCGGTGGTGCCACTGTCCGAGCCACACATGTTCATACGGGGCGACGGTGCGCAGGAACCCGGTGCGATTCCGGGACGGTCCCGCCACTGTGACCGCTGCACGGCAGCGGGAGTCAGGAACTGACCCGTCGCTTCTCCACCGATGGGGCGTGGTAACCCCAGGAGGAGGTTCTGCGATGTCCTCGCACACCGCCGGCACGGCCGCACCGGACGCGGGCTCGGCCACCGTACGCGCCAGGGATCTGATGATCGCCGTCGCCGCCGCGCTCGTCGCGCTGCTCGCGCTCTACGCCGTCTTCGTCGACAACGGCAACCTCGTCTCCGCCACCGGCGAGTACCTCCACGAGTTCTCCCACGACGGCCGCCACCTCTTCGGCGCCCCGTGCCACTGACGGGGAGGCGGACCATGAGCGACAACTCCACCCCGGTCCAAGCGCCGACTCCCCTGCCGCTGCTGCCCGTTCTCGGCCGCGGCGTCCTCGCGGGCGGCGCCGCGGGGCTCGTGACAGGACTCTTCGCGCTGCTGCTCGCCGAGCCGCTGATGGACAAGGCGATCGTCGCCGAGGAGAAGCGGGCGGCTGCCGAAGAGGCGGCGGCCGGGCACGTGCACGCCGCCGAGGAGGAGCTCTTCACCCGCGGCACGCAGCACTTCGGGCTCGTCGTCACCGCCGTCGTCGTGGGGCTCGCCGTCGGCGTCTTCTTCGCGCTCGTCCACGCGGCCGTCCACCGCGGGAGGCCGGCGGAGGGCGACGGGCCGTGGCGGAGGGCGCTGCTCCTCGCCGGCGCCGGGTTCCTCGCGCTCTCGCTGCTGCCGGGGCTGCGGTACCCGGCCAACCCGCCGGGCGTGGGCGACGGCGGGACGGTGAGCGAGCGGCAGGCACTGTGGGTCGCCGCGCTCGCCGTGGGCGTCCTCGGAACGGTGCTCGCCTGGCAGGTGCAACTGCGCCTGGCGCGGGCGGGGTTCGGCGCGCCCGTTCGGCACACGGCGGCCGCCGGCGCGGTCGTCCTCACCGTCGTCGCGCTCTTCCTGCTGCCGTCCAACCCGGACCCCGTCCCCGTCGCACCGACGCTGCTCTGGGACTTCCGGGTGCTCTCGCTCGCCGGGCACGCCGTGCTCTGGGCGTGCCTCGGCGGCGTCTTCGGCGCGCTCGGCCTTGGACGGACCTCCAAAACGGGCTGACCCCCGGACGTACGCCGCCGTACCGCGGAGGGCCTACCGCGGTACGGCGGCGTATCGGCACCGGCACTCAGCTCTTCCGCACCCCCGTCAGATACGCCGAGACCATCACGTCGGCGCCCGGCCCGCCCTCCTGCGTGCAGGCGAGCACGCGGAGTTCGGCGCGGTGCGCCCCGCCGTGCGGCGCGGGCCCGCCGAGCGGGTCCTGCGGGCCTCCGGCCGGCTGCGAGGGGTACGGGCCGCCGGTGAGGCTCCCGCACTCCACCGACTGGCGCTTGGCGACGGTGAATTCGGCGCGGGACCCGCCACGCTCCACGCCGACCCGCTGCCCCGGCCGGACCCCCGCCAGCCCGGCGAGGGCGCCGGCGTCCGACCGGCCCACCAGCAGCGCCGTCCCGTCGGCGCCCGGCACGGGCCCACCGCTGTACCAACCGACGGCGTCCGGGCGGCCGTTCGGCACCAGCCGCGCTCCCTCGTCACCGGGCACCACGGGGGCGCGCACCCCGAGGCTCTCGATGACCAGTGTCCGCGGCACGGCCCCGCCGGCGAGCGGCTCGTGCGCCCCCGGCCGCGGACGCTCAGGACCGCTCTGCGGCCCCTCGGCGTACGGACGCCCCTCGGCCGTGCCCCCCGAGACGCGGTGCTCCGGCCCTCCCCCTGCCAGGCGTCCCGCTTCGGCAAGGCTGCCGGGCAGTCCGGCGAGCGGACCGCCGGCGTGGAGCGACGTGGCACCGCGCGCGAACACCCAGGCGGCGAGGAGCAGGAGAACCCACCCGGCGGCGAAGAGCACCCGCCGGCGCACCGATCTGCCGCGGCACGCGGCCCGTTGCTCGGACAAGCCGGCTCACCCCTCTCCCGCACACCGCGCCGCACCGGCGCGACCGCGGGGCGGCGCGTAGGGGATCGCCCCGCACCCGTCGAGGGGCGCAAGGCAGCGGGCAGCGGACACGAGCGACACGGAACCTCCCGAGCAGTCGGTACCCCCGACGCTGCAAGCCCCGCAGCCCGCCCGCATCCCGGGCTACTCCGTACGGAGCCCCCGGCTCAGACGAGGTCGACGAGCTCCGCGATCGAGTCGACGACGTTGGACGGACGGAAGGGGAAGCGCTCGACGGAGTCGGCCTTGGTCAGCCCGGTGAGCACGAGGAACGTCTCCAGCCCCGCCTCCATGCCGGCCCGCACGTCGGTGTCCATCCGGTCGCCGATCATCGCCGTGGTCTCGGAGTGCGCGCCGATCGCGTTGAGCCCCGCGCGCATCATCAGCGGGTTGGGCTTGCCGACGAAGTACGGCTCCTGTCCCGTCGCCTTGGTGATCAGCGCCGCGACCGAGCCCGTCGCGGGGAGGGCGCCCTCGGCGGAGGGGCCCGTCTCGTCGGGGTTGGTCGCGATGAAGCGGGCGCCGGCGTTGATGAGGCGGATCGCGCGGGTGAGCGCCTCGAAGCTGTACGTGCGCGTCTCGCCGAGGACGACGTAGTCGGGCTCCTGGTCGGAGAGGACGTAGCCGATGTCGTGGAGCGCCGTCGTCAGTCCGGCCTCCCCGATGACGTACGCGGTGCCGTGGGGGCGCTGGTCGTCGAGGAACTGGGCGGTGGCGAGCGCCGAGGTCCAGATGTTCTCGGTGGGGACGTGGAGCCCGATGCGGCTGAGGCGGGCGGTCAGGTCGCGCGGGGTGTGTATCGAGTTGTTGGTGAGCACGAGGAAGGAGCGCCCGGACTCCTTGAGGCGCTTGATGAAGGAGTCTGC
Source organism: Streptomyces sulphureus DSM 40104 (assembly GCF_000381025.1). Classification (GTDB taxonomy): domain Bacteria; phylum Actinomycetota; class Actinomycetes; order Streptomycetales; family Streptomycetaceae; genus Streptomyces; species Streptomyces sulphureus. Next base: position 257,859 of record NZ_KB905820.1, on the reverse strand, counting down.
GCCGGGGACCGGGATGCCCTCGTGCATCAGCACACCGTCCATGTCGGTGAGCCAGGACTCGATGGGTTTGCGCTCTGCCACGTGCGGGCTCCCTGCCGGTCGACGTCGAAGGTGCGCCCGAGCCGCCCGGACCCGGGGCTTCAGCGTAACCGGAGGGGTGCGGGCGGGCTCCCGCTGCGGGGCCCCGACCTCGCGGGCGGCGAGGATGCGCCAAGCGGTCCTTCTCACGCACCGCGCCCGTTAGCGTGCCGTACGTACGGGGCATGAGGTCGACTCGGCTGATTCTTCGGGAGGTGCCTGCTATGGGCGAGGTGGGTGGGTCCGCCGGCGTGGAAGCGGAGGCTCCGCAGAGGCTTCTCCGTGAGGGCGACGGGTTGGCGGCGGCGGGCCTCGCCTGCGGGGTGCTCGCCTTCTTCGCCTTCGGGATCATCCTCGGGACGTCGGCGCTGGTCCTCGGCGCGCTCGCGCACGACGTGCGGCCCTCGTGGTTCGCGAAGAGCGCGTTCGCGGCCGGCATCGTCGCGCTGCTGTGGTCGTTCCTCTTCCTCGCCGTCGGGGGCTGAACCGGCGCGGGCTGCGGTCCCCGGCGGACACTGGGAGACTCGGCACATGAACGCACCGCCCCCAGGAGAGCTCCGCGCCGGCCTCATCGGCTACGGCACAGCGGGCCGCTACTTCCACGCCCCGCTCCTCGCCTCCGTCGACGGCATCGGCGTCTCCGCCGTCGTCACCTCGGACGCCGGGCGCGCGGCACAGGCGGTCGAGGAACTCGGCCCGCAGTTGCGCGTCTTCGACACCGCGGACGAACTCCTCGCCCGTACCGAGGAGTTGGACCTCGTGGTCATCGCCTCACCGAACCGCACCCATGTGCCGCTCGCACGGCGCGCGTTGGAGGCCGGCCTCCATGTCGTCGTCGACAAGCCGCTCGCACCGACGGCCCAGGAGGCGGTGGAACTCGGTGAGTTGGCCGAAGGCAAGGGGCTGCTTCTCTCCGCCTTCCAGAACCGCCGCTGGGACAACGACTTCCGCACCCTCGCCGCGCTGCTGGAGCGCGGGGCGCTCGGCGACGTCCACCGCTTCGAGTCGCGGTTCGAGCGCTGGCGCCCGCAACCCAAGGGCGGCTGGCGGGAGTCGGGCGACCCCGAGGAGTTCGGCGGCCTGCTCTACGACCTCGGCAGCCACCTCGTCGACCAGGCGCTCGTGCTCTTCGGCCCCGTCGCCGCCGTCTACGCCGAGGTGGACACCCGCCGCGCAGCCGCCGAAGCCGACGACGACGTCTTCCTCGCGCTCACCCACGCCTCAGGCGTCCGCAGCCACCTGTGGGCGAGCTCGACGGCCGCCCAACACGGCGCGCGCTTCCGCGCGTTGGGAAGCGCGGCCGCCTACGTGAAGTACGGGCTCGACCCGCAGGAGGCGGCGCTCCGCGCGGGGGCGCGCCCGGCACCCGACATGCCGTGGGGCGTCGAGCCCGACCCGGCGTGGGGCATGCTCGGCACCGTCGACGAGGCCCACCCCGTCCCGAGCCTCGACGGCGACTACCCGGCGTACTACCGCGGCGTCGTCCGCTCCCTGCGCGAGGGCACCCCGCCACCGGTCACCGCCTGGGACGCCGCCACCACCCTGGAGGTCCTCCAGGCGGCGCGCACCTCCGCGGCGAACGGCTGCCGGGTGCTGATCGGGGAGGCACGGGGCTGACCAACGGGGGTGTGTGCGCGGCCTGTTGCGCGCACGGAAGCCAGGTGCGCTCAAGGGGCGGGACCGCAGCTTCTCCAGCGTGACCGGCGGCGCGGCCCGGCGGGACGTCCTACCGGAGCCGCCCGTCGGTGGCCGCAGGGGAACTCGCTGTCCATGCCGGAAGCGGGCTGCCTTCGGCTCATACTTCTCAGTAACGGCGTGGGAACGGGATGTCATTGCACCCTCGGTAACCTCCCCCTGCTGCGGCAGGCCCTTGACGTGGTTCACGTCCAGCCACAGCAACAGCGAGGACGGCGCCTGCGTCGAGGTAGCCGCCTGCCCCGCACCGTCCACGTCCGCGACTCGAAGGACCGCACTGTCCCCGAACTCGTCGTCCCCGCCGACGCCTGGGCCGCCTTCCTCCCACACAGCGGCGCCTGATCACCGACGGCCCGGAGCGTCACCTCAGCCGTCTGCCTTCTCCCGACCGCAAGCCGGAGAAGACAGGCGGCTGACGACGGGCCGCACTCGTCAAGCCCACTGCATCGCCCTGGGTTGCGGCCCAGCACCCCCGTCTTCCGGACCGCACACTCCTACTCAACCGTTCCGCACCGGCTCCGCGCAGGGCAACTCATCTGCCACTCCCTCAGCCACAGCCAGCATCAGCTTCCCCAACACCTTGTGTGCGGTGCCCTTCTCACGCCCGTCGAACAGAGAATAGGGAACATCAAGACTTAGAGTGAAGCGATCTGGCACTTTCTCGTTACCGACCAATTTCGGCTCATGCTTCGCCCTGCACTCAACTACCGACTCCGCTCCCGATTTATAAGTGTAGACGCTGTACCTATCACTATAACGCTGCGGCTTTCCACCCTGCTTCTTTACGTTGACACGTGGATTCACCGCACTACTCTCCCGGAAGTGCCAGTTCCCACGCAGCCAGAGTCTTTCCGACACCTCCCCGGGGCTGCCTACGTAGTAGATGCACAAGTTGGTGCCAAAATCCTTGACTTTCCAGTCGGATGGAGGATCTGAATGCAGTTCTTCACCTGGACCAAACACTGGCGCATACAGCCTCTTCGGCAAGTCGAGTCCACAGAAAGATTCAGGAACATCGTAGGAGCGCGCCGCCCCTACTCCGGAACAGCCTGCGAAAAATAGAACTGCACACGCGACGCCCGAAAGGACGCTGGAGCACCTCCGTCGCATTCCACTACCTGTCCTCTTCAGTCATCGGAGCGATCGCGCTCCTCACCGGACCCTTGGCTGAAGGAACTGCTGACTTGCTTACCTGACGCCGCGTCCTCCGCGTCAACCAGGTCCACCTTCACACCGTTATCCTTGAGTGCCTTACGCATGGCCATATCTGCAAATTTCTTCGCCGCATCCTTTGAATCACTGAATTGACTTTTCCCTTTCGCCTGGGCCTCCTCTTCCGAAATCGGAGCGTCCTCTTTGGCGTGCGCGGAGATCATCTCGCTTATTTCTTCCCGGGCCCAGTCCCCGCCCGGTACGCGATCCGAACCGATGGCCACCACCCTGTTTGCCCATTTCTCAGCCTCGTCAACGGAGGAATTGAAGTCCCGCATCTCTGCAACTTTTTCTTCGTAAACTGCCTGCGCTTTGGCTTCACTCATTACCCCAGCAATCTCCGCTCCTTCCTTCACGTGATGCCCAGCAATTCGCTCGACCTCTTGCTGGCGAACCGTCTCGGGCAACTTCTTCAGACTGTCGTCCGAATATGCTTCATTGAGACGTTCGACGGTCAAAGCATCCTGTGAAGACGTGATTGCCTTGTAGGCTTCCGGATCTTTCCCGAGTACGGCCAGGAAGGCCTTTACCTCGGCCTCGTCCATGCCCTGCGCACCCTGCGAGGGAATTTTTTCGTACGCGTTGATCGCATGCTGGAGATCCCCGGGGTAGTCAGCAGCGATAGCACCGAGGGTAGGCCTGAGAGCCGCCATACGTCCGCCTTCTTCGGCCAAGGAACGGTCACTTCCGACAACGTGGACAGCCTCCTTGAACACTTCAGCGTTGGCGGCCGAGTGCCGCGGACCCGGTTGGTCCGCCGGAGTATCGGGCAACCGCCCCGTCGCCCCGGCCTCCAGCGCCTCGTCGAATCCGGGGTGTGCGTCGCCGCCGTTCCCCGGCCAGTCACGGTGCTTGAGAAGGTCCTCCAGTCGTTCGTTCCCGGGATTGCCGGAGTCCGTCGGATCAGGGTCCGTCTTGGGATTCAGGTACGCCGCAGCGGTGTCCGGATCGTCCGCCATCATCCCCAGCAGGCCGTCGAGGGGATCGCGCTCGTCCACGAACCAGCCCTCGTAGCCGAACCCGTCTCCGTCGACCCCTGGAATTCGCGAGACGGAAGGATGGTCTTCCTCCGCCGCACGGACGTCGTCAGCCACGTCCATGAGTACTTGCGGGGAGTATCCGTCCCCGTCCTTCATCAGGTCGACCAGGGACTGGTACCCCGACACCGTCGTGTGGGTTCCTGGCCCCTTGCCGTCCGGGTCCGCCTGTGTGCGGAAACGCTGGGTTCCTGCATCGCGCATACCCTCGCGCCAGTGTTGGTACCACTTGCCATCCTCGGTCTGTACCCACTGACGAAAACGTGCGTTGTACGCGGGCGTCCCTACGGTCAGCGCCTTTCCGTCCGGCCCCTCGAACTGCGGAACGTGCGTGGCCGTTGCCACTGAATCCGCCAACCCCTGCCGGACGCCTGCGAGCTGCGCACGGTGTGAGCCGGAGCCCGAGTCCAGTTGGTCGTTGAGCTGAGTGTTCAGGCGCAACGTGTCTTCCGGTCCCAGGCTGTCCAGCAGCTCTCGGCTGAACTCCTTGTCGTCCGAGTTCGTGCGGATGAGCGTGTACAGTTCCGAGAGCTGTGCGTCCGTCAGGTGTTCGCGGTTCTCCAGCTTTTCGGCCAGCTTGGCTGCACGTTTTGCTGCGTATTCCTGGACGTCGTCCGTGGGAACACGTTTGTAGTCACTCTCGGAAGGACGTATCGCAGCCTTCAGGGCCAACCGTATCTCGCGGTCCTGCTCGGCCGCCTCGCTCACTGCCTTGTCTATGTAGCGGTTCCAACTGGCTTCCGACTCCCGGGTGTTGGGATCACGGAGCACGGCCTGGCGTTCTTCGGGATCTTCTATGTCCTCCAGGTTCAACTTGCAGCGGCCGTACGCATCCACTTTCATCCCTGCTTCGCGCGCCTTGCCGGCCGCCTTCTCCACTTGCCCCTTGGCTTTTTGCAGCGTCTCGTGCGCGTCGTCCAGCAGGTTGGCAACGCCTCGTGCGCGGTTCTTGAGCGCAGTGAACTCCAAGCGCACCTTTTTGGACGACTCACGAAAGGCCTGCGCCGACTCCCCGTGCCAACGGGACAAGCGACCACGCACATGCTTGTCGTAGTCGCTCCGCACCTCGCCGACATCACCGCTCATGGTGCGCCACTTTTTGGCTGCGCTGGTGAGAGAGCTGAAGTCAGCGTTCACGATGTCATGATAGGTAAGGTCCACCTCAGGTCCTCAGAGGTCGTCGAGTACGCTTCGAGGTCTCGAGTGCGTCGGCAAGATCGGCCCTTTGGGTGGCCTCAGCTCGAATCCGTCCCCGGTCTTGACATCCTGCCCCTGAAAGAGATTCCCGGTGCTCCGGAGGGCTTTCATCTGGTTGTGCAACAGCCGCCGGACGTCCGTGACTTGCTGCTCCCACTCCTCGGAGCAATGAGCAACACCCTTCCCCGTCTCCCATTTCGAGATCGGTCCGCTACTCCCGTCCTCGCCGGATACCGCTTCGGAGGTCTTGTCCGCCCCCCGGCCGGCCTTCGCGAACGCCGGCTCCAACTCGTCGTCCATGTACCGAGCCACTGACTTCTTTAGCTGCGGTGTGACAGCGAGCGAACTGTCATCACCCGCTCCGTCCTGACCTTGCTTGTTGTCCTTGCTCACGGCACACACCTCCTCCCGACGATTCTCCCCGCGACTGCCGACCACCGCAGCAGTTTCGTCGAGTGCATGCAGTCCCCACTCAAGCGCAAGAGGGACGAGGGCAACGAAGTTGTCCGCCCGAAGTGGCCTCTGGAAATGGCCCGTAGCCGTTTTCCCCTACAGCGATTCCCGACCCCCCGCCGACACCCCCGCGTCCTCCGGCTCCCCACCCCCCAGATCGGACGCGAGGACCTCCCCGTCCGGCCGACGGTCGTCCCGACCCCGCGGGCCCAGCCACGTGACGACGAGCGCGACCGCGAGGTTGCAACCCAGCGCGAGGAGGCCGGCGTTGACGCCCCGCAGCGGATCGTGCCCCGTGAAGACGAGGGCGCAGACGACGCCGACGCCGACCGCGAGCCCGCTCAGCGCCCCCGGCAGCGTGAACCGGCGCCACACCAGCCCCAGCAGGATCAGCGGGACGAGCTGCGCCATGCCCTCGTAGCTGATGAGGGAGAGCCGCACCAGCGTGTTGGGCGCCGTGTAGGTGAGCACCAGCGCCAGCAACCCCGAGACGACGACCACGAGTTGGGACCAGAGCTTCTGCCGCGTGGCGAGCCGCGGCACGGCGCCCAGTACGCTCCGTCCCCACATCGTCCCGATCACCAGCATGAAGACGGCCATCGGAACGATCGACGAAAGCGCGGCCGCCACCCCGACGATCCCCACGACCCACCCGGGCAGCGAGTCGATCACGAGCTTGAAGAGCGCCAGGTTGGAGTCGGCACCCGCGAGCTCGGGCACGACGAAGAGCGCGGCGAGGCCGAGCAGCATCGGCACGAAGAGCAGCACGTTGTAGAAGGGCAGCCAGACCGCGTTCCGCCGGAGCGCCTCGGCGTTGCGTGCGCCGAGGTAGCCGGCGACCGTCGTCGGAAAGATCACCACCGTGAGGGAGTTGAGGAGGCTCGTGGAGATGAACCACCCCTCCCCCAGGCCCCCGGAGTCGTGCCCGGGGAAGGTGAGCCACTCCCCCTTCTCCTCGACGAGCCGGGAGAGCAGCTCGCCGTAGCCGCCGAAGTAGTGCAGCGGCACGAAGACGACGAGGAACCCGAGCGTCAGCACCACGAGCACGTCCTTGAGCACCGACACCCAGGCGCTCCCCCGCAACCCGCTGAGCACGACGAACCCCGTCGTCACCGCGAACGCCAGGAAGTACGCCCAGTTGAGGCTGATCGCCCCGTAGGAGACCGTCGAGACGACGACGCCCATCCCGGTGATCTGGAGTTGGATGTACGGCAGCAGGAAGACGGTGGCGAGCACCGCGACCCCGCCGCCGAGCCACCGCCTCCCGTACCGGTGCGCGACGATGTCGGTGATCCCGACGAGCCCGTGCCGCCTCGCGTAGGACCAGAGCATCGGCCCGACGACGTAACCGAGCGCGTACCCGAGCGACATGTAGGCGACGACGTACAGCACGGGCGCCCCGAAGTCGTAGCCCCACCCGGCGGCTCCGAGGTAACTGAAGCTGGTGTACCCCTCGCCCGCCATCAGGACCCAGATGAAGACGGTTCCGAGGCTCCGCCCGCCCACCGACCAGTCCGCGAGCCCGCCGCCCTTCGCACGCCCGCGCGTCGAGAGCAGCCCCAGCACGACGGTGAGGACGAGGAACCCGGCGAGGATGCCGGTGGAGACGACCGCGTCGGTGCTCAACTCCCCTCCCCGGACGCGGAGTCGGAGCCCGCACGCCGACGCGCCTCGCGCACGCGGCGCCGGTCGGCGCGGTGGGCGAGGTGGACGAGCGGCGGCGTCGCGAGCGTCGCGAAGAGCAGCCAGCAGACGAGGAAGGGGACGCCGAAGAGCGTCGGCTGCACCCGGTTCACCAACGGAACGGCGGCAAGGTACAGCGCGTAGGGGGCGAGCAGCCAGAGGAGCTGCGGACGGGTACGCACGGCAGGCGATCCTAGGCGGCGCCTGCGGTCACACGCCGAAGAACCCGGCAACGGTGTAAAGGCCGAGCCCCGCGAGCGCACCGACGACGGTGCCGTTGATCCGGATGAACTGGAGGTCCCTGCCGACCTGGTTCTCGATCTTCCGCGTCGTCTGCTCGGCGTCCCATCCCGCGACGGTCTCCGAGATGAGCGAGGTGATCTCGGCGCGGTAGGTGGTGACGAGGTGGACGGCGACGCCCTCGACCCACCCGTCGATCTTGCGTCGGAGCTGCTCGTCGGCCGACATCCGCCCGCCGAGCGAGAGGAGTCCGTCCCGCGCGCGCATCCGGAGTTGGCTCCGCTCGTCCTCGGCGGCGGCGACGAGCATCCCGCGCACCGCGCTCCACGCCGAGTCGATGAGCTCCTGCACCTCGGGCCGGCCGAGGAGGTCGCTCTTGAGCCGCTCGACACGTGCCCGGGTGGCGGGGTCCTCGCGCAGCTCGCGCGCGAAGTCGGCGAGGAAGCGGTCGAGCGCACCGCGCGCCGGGTGGTCGGGCGAGTCCCTCATCTCCGTGACGAAGCGCAGGAGTTCGCGGTAGACCCGCTCGCCGACCCGCCGGTCGACGAACCGCGGCGTCCACCCGGGCGCCCCCGACTCGACGGCCTGGAGCACCGAGTCGCTGTGCACCTCCAGCCACTCGGCGGCCCTGGCGCAGACGAGGTCGACGACGCGGCGGTGCCCCCCGTCGGCGACGATCCGCGCGAGGAGCGTCCCCAGCCCGGGAGCGATCTCCTGGCTCCGCGCCCTGCGGGTGATCGCCTCGCTGACGACGATCCGCACGTCCGAGTCGCGCAGGACGGTGAGCGTGCCGCGGAGCGCCGTCGCCAACTCCGCCGTGACGCGGTCGGCGTTCCCCGGCTCGGCGAGCCACGCGCCGAGCCGGTCCCCGATCCCGACGGCGCCGAGGCGCGTCCGCACGACCTCCTCGGAGAGGAAGTTCTCGCCGACGAACTCGCCGAGGCTCGTGCCCAGTTGGTCCTTCTTCGTCGGGATGATGGCGGTGTGCGGGATCGGCAGCCCCAGCGGCCGGCGGAAGAGCGCCGTGACCGCGAACCAGTCGGCGAGCGCCCCCACCATCCCGGCCTCGGCCGCCGCGGCGACGTATCCCGTCCAGCCGCCCGCCCCCGCGTGACCCGCCCACTTGGCGAGTACGAAGACGACGGCCATCAGCAGGAGCGCCCCCGTGGCGATCGTCTTCATCCGACGCACCCCGCGGCGCCGCTCGGCCTCCGCCTCGGCGCTGCCCCGGGAGGCGGGCGCACTCGGGCCACGCGGCGCGGGCCCGGCCGTGCCGTTGCCGGGGTCCCCGCTCTCGCCAACGCCCTTGCGCGGGGCGCCGTTTCCGGCCACTCCGGCTCCGGAGGGTGCACCCGCGTGAGCATTGTCACGACCGGTGTCCTCGCTCGCGCTCCTCGGCTCCATCGACTCCGCCCTCGCCGCGGTCCCGCGACCGCGCTCCACTCGAACCGGCCGCCCTTCCGGCCGCCGGCCGGGGCGTTCGTGCAGGTCCGCCCCGGTGGCGTCCGGATTCGGACGCCGTCTCGGCCGCCCGTGCGACGATCCTGGAGAGTCCTGGACCAGGCCGGGCGGCCCGGCCCATTCTCCCTCTACCCGAGGCGGCTCCCCGAAGTCCGCCGCCCGGGGAGGGAACGGCACAGGTGACTCCTGCGTCTGTGACGGCGGAACGACATGGACGCGTCCCGTCCCGCACGCACCAGGCGCGGGCACTCGGCGTACGCACACGGCAAGGCATCGCAGGGTGCCGGAAGGAGGGCCCGCCATCGGCCGTATCCCCTCGCGCCCCGTGCGAACTCCGTACCGGATCGTGGGATCATGACACCGCTGATCATCCCGGAGGCCCCTGCGGGCCCCGCCAGTTGAGGAGAGTCCCCGCGCGTGACCAGGAACATGGGTTATGCCCTGCTCGCCGGCCTAGCGGCGATCGTGGTCCTCGTGTCGACCGCCATCTTCATCGGCGTCGGCAACACCGACGCAGGGCTGGACTCGGGTTCCCCGCAGGCGCGCAACTCCGCCGCCCCCGCCTCCTCGGGCAACTGGGTCGGCTCCTGGTCGGCGTCGCCCGTCGCCGCCGAGCCCGGCACCCAGGACGGCTTCATGGACATGTCCATACGCAACGTCGTCCACACTTCCGTCGGCGGCACCGGCGCACGCATCCGGCTCTCCAACACCTACGGCAACCGCCCCCTGGTGATCTCGCACGCGACGCTCGCGCTCGCCGCGGCCCCCAGCAACCCGACGGCCGCCGCCGGCACCATGCGCCGGCTCAGCTTCGGCGACCGCGAGTCGGTGACGATCCCCGCCGGGCAGGAGATCACCAGCGACGCCGTACGCCTCAACGTCCCGCACGCCGCCGACCTCCTCGTCACCACCTACTCGCCCGAGCCCTCCGGCCCCGTCTCCTACCATCCGTACGCGCGCCAGACCAGCTACGTCGCCCAGGGCGACCGCGCCGACGAGACCTCGGGGACCGCGTTCACCCAGCAGAGCCCGTACTGGCGCTACCTCACGGGCGTCGACGTCTGGTCGGCGGAGACCGAGGGCGCCGTCGCCGTCCTCGGCGACTCCATCACCGACGGCATCACCTCCAGCCCCGGCGCCAACCGCCGCTGGACCGACTTCCTCGCCGAACGGCTGCGGACCGAGCGCGGCGCACCGCGCTACAGCGTCCTCAACTCCGGCGTCAGCGGGAACCGCGTCCTCATCAACGGCAGCAAGTACTCGCCGAACAACGGCCCGAGCGCCCTGGAGCGCATGAACCGCGACGTCCTCTCGCGCACCGGCGTCCGCACCGTCGTCGTGGAGATGGGGCTCAACGACATCATCAAGCCGCCTCGGCAGCGCAACCCCGACCGGATCGTGGAGGGCCTGCGCCAGATCGTCGGGCAGGCCCACGCGCGCGGGCTCCGCGTCGTCGGCGCCACCCTCACGCCCTTCGGCGGCCACCGCGGCTTCCGGCCCCACCTCGACCAGGTGCGCCAGCAGGTCAACGAGCAGATCCGCGAGGGCAAGGTCTTCGACGCCGTCGTCGACTTCGACGCGGCCCTCCGCGACCCCGCGCACCCCGAACGCCTGCGCGCCGCCTACGACTCGGGCGACCACCTCCACCCGAGCGACAACGGCTACCGCGCCATGGCGGAGACGCTCGACCTCAAGCTCCTCAAGGGCTCGGGTCCCGCGAAGCTCTGACCCCTCAGCCGGTACGCCCCGCGTACATGCGCGCGATCACGTCCTCGATCGCCGGCTCCTGCACCGACAGGTCGACGAGCGGGTACTCCGCCGCCACCTTCGCCACGAGCGGCGCGGCGCTCGCCGAGGCCG
>NZ_KB905820.1:0-246843 GCF_000381025.1 Streptomyces sulphureus DSM 40104 | reverse complement strand
ATGTGGACTCTGATCACGGAAGCGGCACCCCGAAGATCGCTTCGGGGTGCCGCTTCTCCGCTTCTGACCTGCGCCTAGGAGGTCTGTGGAGCCTAGGGGAGTCGAACCCCTGACATCTGCCATGCAAAGACAGCGCTCTACCAACTGAGCTAAGGCCCCGTGACGGCAACCTTACCCGGTCCCGGGAACGAATTCCGACCGGGTATCGCCGCGGCCCTTTCGTGCTCCGTAGGATGCCACGCAAGTTCGCGTCAGCGAAGTGACGTAGGGGAGTCCAGGGGAGCCGTGATGGACGCAGCGCAGCAGGAAGCCACCGCAAAGGCGCGGGAGCTTCAAAGCCAGTGGTACGGGGAGCCGTTGGGGACTCTCTTCCGCAGGCTCATCGACGACCTCGGGCTCAACCAGGCACGTCTCGCCACCGTCCTCGGACTCTCCGCACCGATGCTTTCGCAGCTGATGAGCGGGCAGCGAGCAAAGATCGGAAACCCGGCGGTCGTCCAGCGGGTGCAGGCCCTCCAGGGCCTCGCGGCCGAGGTCTCGCAGGGCGAGGTCTCCGCGGCGGACGCCACACGGCGGATGGACGAGATCCGCCGCACCGCGGGCGGCAGCGTCCTCAACCACACGGCGCAGACGGCCTCTTCGGGCGCCTCGCAGACCCCTGTGAAGCGCGTCGTCCGCGAGATCCAGGCGCTGCTGCGCTCCGTCTCCGACGCCGCCGACATCCTCGACGCCTCCGCAGCACTCGCGCCCACGCACCCCGAGCTGGCAGAGTTCCTCCGGGTCTACGGCGCGGGCCGCACCGCCGACGCCGTCAAGCACTACGAGTCCCACCAGAGCTGAGCCGCCGGCGCCCCCTTCGGCACCGTACGAACCCGGAGCGCCGCAGGGCGCCCGGCGAGCCCGGCAGCCGGAGGGCCACCGCAGCATCGAGACAGGGGAGCGGGCAGCAGAACGATGGGTGAGATCTTCGCCGGACGGTACGAGCTGGTGGATCCGATCGGCCGGGGCGGAGCCGGCGCCGTGTGGCGGACGTGGGACCACAGGCGCCGCCGGTACGTCGCAGCCAAGGTGCTGATGCAGAGCGACGCGGGCACGCTGCTGCGGTTCGTCCGCGAGCAGGCCCTCCGCATCGACCACCCGCACGTGCTCGCGCCGACGAGCTGGGCCGCCGACGACGACCAGGTCCTCTTCACGATGGACCTGGTCGGCGGCGGCTCACTCGCCCATCTCCTCGCCGACTACGGTCCGTTGCCGCCACGGTACGTCTGCACCCTCCTCGACCAGCTCCTCGCCGGACTCGACGCCGTCCACGCCGAGGACGTCGTGCACCGCGACATCAAGCCGGCGAACATCCTGCTGGAGCCGACCGGGAAGGGCCGCCCGCACCTGCGCCTCTCCGACTTCGGCATCGCGATGCGCAAGGGCGAGCCCCGCCTCACCGAGACGCAGTTCGTGCTCGGCACCCCCGGCTACTTCGCGCCCGAGCAACTCCTCGGCGCAGAGCCCGACTTCACCGCCGACCTCTACGCCGTCGGCCTCGTCGGCCTCTACCTCCTCACCGGCGCCAAGCCCGACGCGCAGGCGCTGACGGAGCAGTACACGCACGGCGTCCCACCCGCACCGCAGGGCGTTCCCGAGCCGCTCTGGCAGGTCCTCGGCCACCTGCTCCACCCGGACCCGCGCAGCCGCTTCCGCTCCGCCACCGGCGTCCGCAAGGCACTCGCCGGCGTCCCCGAACTCCTTCCGCCGGAGACCGCGCCGGACCAGGAGGAGATCGAGGTCTTCGACCAACTCCCCCAGCTTCCCGAGGGTTTCGACGCACAGGGCCCCCGCCCCGCCGACGTGCAGGACCCGTCGCAGACGGGCAGCTTCCGCCTCGCCCCGCCGAACAGCCAGGCCGAGCAGCAACTCGCCGCACCTCAGGGCCAGTCGACACCCTCACCGCCACCGCACCCGCCCACACCGCCTTCCCACGCCGCGCCGGTCGGCGCCCCTGTACTGCCGCAACAGCCCTACGTACAGGCCGCGTTCCCGACCGCAGGGCCGCCCGTCGCCACCGCCGGCGAACGACGCCCGGGACCGCCCCCGAAGGTCGCGATCCCGGTGCTCCTCGCCGCGCTCGTCTGCCTCGCCGTGGGCGCCTGGGCGCTGGCGACGAGCTGAGCGGCTAACTCCGGGGCGGATAGGGGCCGTTGGGCCCGTACCCGTACGAAGGCCCGGCGCTCCGGTTCCCCGCTGCCGCGCGCCTACGGGCGATCAGCACCCAGGCCCCGAGCCCCGCGAGCAGTGCGGTTCCGACGCCGATGCCCGCGTAGCCGAGCAGCGACCGGTCGGCCGACTCCTCGGCCTGCGCCGCCGTCTGGCCCTTGGCCGCCTGCTCGCGGTCCGAGTCGTCGACACCGAACCCCGCCTCGCTCAGGTCCTCCCGGTAGGAGGGCGCCTGAGCCTGCTTCCCCTTGACTTCCATGCGCAGGGTCACGGGCGCGGAGGTGCCGTCGAAGTACTCCTCCAGCTCGGGCGACGCCGTGACGGCGACGTAGTGCCACCCGGCGACCTGGGCGCCCTTCGCATCGTCGTCGAAGCGGTTGGCGTAGGTGACGTTCGCCGTCTGCCGCTGGATCGCGGCCGACTCGCCGCGGTACGGCTCCCAGACGGAGTCCCCCATGCGCATCCGCGCCGGGTTGTAGAGCTGCACGCCGAACGCGTCGAAGACGGTACTGGGGAGCCGCTTTTCGGCGTCGGCGCCGGCGTCGGCGTTCCCCAACTCCACGCTGACGTTGAGCCGTTGGCCCCAGTCGACGGGCACGCGGTAGTAGCGCGTCTCGGCGGGCTTCAGCCGGTCCTTCCACACGCCGTCGCCGAGGCTGCGCGCCGCGCCGAACCCCAGTCCGCCGCGGGCTTTCCGCGGCTCGCCCGTGACGTCGGGGGCAGGGCTCTCCTCGGCGTCCGTGGGGTCGGCTCCGGAGGGCGGATCGCCCTTGATGCCCGGCTCGGACATGTAGCGCAGCTCCAGCGGCCACGCGCCCGGGTCCGACAGGGCGCTGCTCTTGCGCCCGACGGAGAGGAGGTACGGGCCGCGCTGCTGGCACTTGTCGTCCTCGCCGATGATGCGGCTGACGGTGCCGGTGAGCGGGTGCGTCGTGCCGTCGCCGGTGAAGTTGACCTTCGTGGGGAGCACGGAACCGCACCGATCGCCGTCGACGGTGGTGAGCTGGAGCTCCAACCCGTCCTCCAGCTTCTTGATCTTCTGCCCCGGCTTCGGGGCCGCCGTCACGGAAAGGTAGGCGTGCGAGGTGCCGTCGAGGTTGACGGTGTAGTACTTCTGCTCGTTGCGCTCGATGGCGTCCCGATAGGTGCCGGGCGTGACTGCCGGGCCGTCCCCGCTGGTCTTCGCACCGGTGACGCGCTCTGCTGCCGCGTCGAGTGCGTACCCCGCAGCGCCCCCGTCTGCCGTCGCCTGGCCCGCCGTCGCCGCGAGGACGCCGAGCGCGAGGGAAGCGGTGGCGCACGTGCGTATGTTCCTCATCGGAAGTCTCCGTTCGTCGGACCGACGCTCCTCGTCCGCTTCCGGGCCAGCAGGTACCAGGCGCCGAGTCCACCGAGGAGCACCGCGCCGGCGCCTCCCGTGACGGCGGCCACGGTGCCGCGTCCCCAACCCCCTTCGTCCGAGGCCGAGTCGGTGCCGTCAGCCTGCGACGTGTCGGCTGCCGCCTCGTGTTGAGGTCCGGACTTCGCCTTTCCCTTGACGTCGAGGCGGAGGACGATGCCGATCTCCGGGTTCTCGGCGATCTTCGCGGCGTCCGCGCCGAGGGTGACGGCGAGGTAGTACTCCCCGTCGGTGTTGACCGCGCGGACCTGCTTGTTGCTCTCGTACCTGTTGGCCCAGGAGACCGGCACGGTGCCGGCGGAGAGGCGCACGGGGCGCCCGTCGTACCGTCCGCTCCCGTCGAGCGCCGAGTCGTTGTCGATCGGGAAGCGGTTCGGCGAGTACAGGTCGGTGGTGATCCTGCTGCGTTCGCTGCTGTGGCCGTCGACGGTGGGTTCGTTGCTGAACTCGACGTCGTAGCGCACCTGTTGGCCCCAGCCGGCCGGTACGCGGTACCAACGGGTCTGCGCCGGCACCAGGGTGTCGCGCCAGACGCCGCTGGTGACCTTGCGCGCGTCGTTGAAGCCGGTGCCGCCCTGCACCTTCTTCGGCTGCGCCTGCGGGAGCCGCGCCTGCGGGCCCGCCGCGTCGCCCAGCTCCGTTCGGGCGCCCGCCGGCTGCACGCCGTCGTCGAGGGGCGCCTCGACGGTGTAGGCCAGCTCGATGGGCCAGTCGGTGTCCCGGCCCTCGCCGCCCACCCGGACCCCGGCCTGCCGCTCCACGGAGACCAGATACTCGCCGGCGCCGCGGTCGCAGGACCCGGAGGTCTGCACGTCGTCGGGGACGCGGTGGGCCGCGGCGACGAGGGGCGCGGCGCCCTCGTCCTGGCCCATGGTCGCGGTGACGCGCTTGCAGTACGCCTTCTTGCCGGGACCGTAGATCTGGAGCCGCAGGCCGTCGCTTCTGGAGATGTCCATGCCGGGATTGGGCACCCCGGTGACGCTGAGCGCATTGGTGGACTTCTCGTCCATCTCCACGCGGTACCAGCGGGTCTCGCGTGGCCCGATGGTGTCGACGTACTGGCCGCTGCCGGCGTCGAGTTGGGCCGCCTTGCCGCGGTCGAGGCCGCCGGTGAGGCGCTTCCCGTCGAGCTGGTAGGCGTCGGCCGAGGTGCGGGCCGCGCGTTGAAGCTGGCGGGCGAGCGCGTCGGCGTCGGGGGCGTCGTAGTAGCTGCCCTCGCCCTTCTCCGCGACGCAGCTCAACTGCTCCCGCGCCGTTCCGCCGACCTGGAAGCCGATGACGTCGACCCGCAGGTCGACGCCCTTCTCGGCGAGCTCCTCCGCGGCTTCGCACGGCGGCGGCTCGTTGCAGTTGTCCTCACCGTCGGAGATCAGCAGGACGGTGCGCTTTCCGATCGTGCCGGAGGGCGTCTCGGGGAGGTCCTGGGCGGCTTTGCGGAGCGAAAGCCCGATGGGGGTGTCGCCCTTCGGGCGGACCTTGGCGACCGCCTTCTTCATGCCGTCCCTGTCGAGCGGTGCGACGGGTTCGGCGAGGCGGGTGTCGGTGCACCCCTTGTTGCGGTCGGCGCCGTAGAGGCGCAGCCCGGTGGGGTGTCCGTCGGGGAGCGCGTCGACGACGGTGCCGACCGCTTTCCGCGCCGAGGTGATGCGGCTCTGTCCGGAGCCGTCGTCGTCGTCCATCGACCCCGAGGAGTCGAGCACCATCACGAGTGAACTCGCCTTTTCGTCCGCGACGTTCGGCGCGGCTACCGCGCCCCCGCGCGGGGCCGTCTGCGCCATCCCCGGCCCCGCGGCCGCCCCCACCACGAGAAGGGCGCCGAGTACGGCCCCCGACGCGCGTCTGCCCAACCGGTCCATCGTCGTCTCCCCCTGCACTCACGACTCGTCCTGCACTGCGTAAGGACCGTAAGACTTTGCAGTAGCACACTTCAAGAGGGGAGCGCGTCACGGTACTGCAACAGGCCCCGGAAGCAGGTGAGTTGAGCTCCTTCCGCCCCGGACCCGGACATGAGAGAGCCCCGACCGCTGAGCGGTCGGGGCTCTGCCGGAAGCCTCGCAGCGTCACACGCCGGAACCTGCGGACACGGAGTCGGTCGCCTCCGTCCACAGATCCTGCTCGGCGCGATCCGCCTGGATCTGCCTGTATACGAGGAGGCCACCGATCGCGGCCAGTGCGACCAGGAAAAGCTTCTTCACCGCGCTACCTCGTCATTCCTAGACGTTGGGACCTGACTGCCGCCCGATGATACCCAAACAGGTTCTCGGCAGGGGCGGTCGGCAGTGCCGGAAATCGCGCACTCCTCACGGGAACCGCACAAGCCGCCCGAACGTACCCCAGCCGCATACGACGGACGCCCCGACCTGCCGGTCGGGGTCTCTGCGACTGCGCAGGCGCACAGGACTTTGAACCTGCGGCCCGGCCCTTGTCCGGAGGTCGCCCCGAGCGGCCGACCCCGCTAAAGCAGCCGCGCGTCACCGGCCGTTGGTCGGCCAGCAGGAGCGCTCAACCGCCGCGTTCACCGCGGCCGACGTCGAGCGGCGCGCTCTCCCCGGCGGCTGCCGCCAGGAACGGCTTGTGTCACTTGCGCCAGAACAGGTAGTGCGTCACGCCGCTCGGGCTGGGCACGACGTCGAGGTGGAAACGGTCGCGCAACTCGTCGGGGGAGTCCCAGAGCTTCACCCCGGACCCGAGCTTCACCGGCGAGACCGCCACATGCAGGGTGTCGACGAGGTCCGCGTCGAGGAACTCCCGGACGGTGGTCGCCCCTCCGCCGAGTCGGACGTCCTTGCCCTCCGCCGCCTCCCTGGCCTGTGCGAGGGCCGCGGCGGGTTCGCCGTCGACGAAGTGGAACGTGGTGTCGGAGAGCGTGAACGACGGGCGCGTGTAGTGCGTCATGACGAACACCGGGGTGTGGAACGGCGGTTCCTCCCCCCACCAGCCCTGCCATTCGTGGTCCTGCCAGGGCCCGCGCTGAGGACCGAACTTGTTGCGGCCCATGATCTCGGCCCCGATGTTGTGGGTGAAGTCCCGCGTGAAGTAGTCGTCGAGGCCGCGGGTGCCGCCGGGGTCGGTGCGGTTGGGGAAGCTCGCCGTGGCGAAGGCCCAGGCCATCAGGACCGCTGGATCGGCGTGGCCGAACGGCCGTTCCAGGCTCTGATGTTCTCCGGCACCGAATCCGTCGCTCGAGACGGTGAAGTTCTGAACCCTCAATAGCTGGGTCATGTAGCTCCTCCTGTGTGGTCGGTGAAAGGTAGACCACCGAGACCGGAAGAACTCATCGCCGCGACGGTGAACAGCCGCGGAGTCCTTGGTCGGAGAAGCGACCCGGCACTTCCTGGCCTGCGGGTCAGCGGTCGGGCTCGCCGATCAGCCCGTCACGCGGACCGGGACCAACTGCAAGCGCGGGGTGGAGCAGGCAGCCGGGCTGCTGCCCGTGCTCGTACGGCAGATGTCAGCCGTGGATGCGAGAAGGCCCAGCCGATCCCGGCTGGGCCTTCTCGCGCTGGTGGGGCTAACAGGACTTGAACCTGTGGCCTCATCCTTATCAGGGATGCGCTCTAACCATCTGAGCTATAGCCCCTTGCCGCACGGAAAGATTAGCGCACTCGCGCCTGAGCCCCAAATCGCTTCCGCTGCGGCTCCCGCACCCCGCCACCAGGCGGGACGCGGGGACTACTCGTCCTCGGCGAGCGTCAGCTCGACACCGCCGACGAAGCCGGCCGAGAGGTTGTAGATAAACGCCCCCAGCGTCGCCAGCGCCGTGGCGAGGACGACGTCGATGACGGCGATCAGCGAGGTGAAGAGGAGCACCCGCGGCAGCGAGAGGAAGGACTCCAGGTCGAAGCCGCTGCTCCCCTCAGAACCCGTGGCCTGGCTGATCGTGCCCCCGAGGGTGGAGAAGACGCCCATCGCGTCCATCACCATCCACAGCACCGCGACGGCGACGACGGTGCAGACGCCGAGCGCGATCGAGAGCAGGAAGCTGACCTTCATCACCGACCACGGGTCGGCCTTCGCCACCCGCAGCCGGGCCTTGCGCGTCCGCGGCACCGTCCGCGCGCCCGTACGCGGACGGCGCACGCCCTGGGTGCCGGACTGACCGCCGGACTGCCCGCCTTGCTCGTGCTGCGGCGGTTGGGCGCCGGGGGCGCCGCCCTGGGCTCCGACGGACTGACCGCCGCCGGTGTGCTGCCCCTCGACGGGCGGCGCACCGGCCGGCGGCGCGGGGTACGCCCGCGGCGGGTGGTGCGGTGGGGGCTGAGGCTGGGCCTGCGGCTGAGGCTGAGCACCACTCACGCCCTGCTCCTATTCGTCCTCGCTCGGCGACTGCGGCTCCTCCCCGGACCCGGCCGCCTCCACTTCCTCGGCTTCGCGACCGGCCTCGGCGTTGCGTGCAACCCCTACGACCGCATCCTTCTTGCCCAGGTTGATCAGTTGGACGCCCATGGTGTCACGGCCGGTTTCCCTGACCTCGTCGACCCGCGTACGGATCACGCCGCCGCCGAGCGTGATGGCGAGGATCTCGTCCGTCTCCTCCACCACCAGCGCCCCCACGAGCGACCCCCGATCCTCCACGATCTTCGCGGCCTTGATGCCGAGCCCACCGCGCCCCTGAACGCGGTAGTCGTCCACGTCGGTGCGCTTGGCGTAACCGCCGTCGGTGGCGGTGAAGACGAACGTACCCGCCCGGACGACGTTCATCGAGAGGAGTTCGTCTCCCTCGCGGAAACTCATCCCCTTTACGCCGGAAGTCGCCCTGCCCATCGGCCGGAGCGAGTCGTCGGTTGCGGTGAACCTGATCGACTGCGCCTTCCTGCTCACCAGCAGCAGATCGTCGTCGGACGAGACGAGTTCGGCGCCGATCAGCTCGTCGTCGCGACCGTCCTCCATCTGTCGGAGGTTGATCGCGATGACGCCGCCCGAGCGCGGTGAGTCGTAGTCCTTGAGCGGAGTCTTCTTCACCAGGCCCGACTTGGTGGCCAGGACCAGGTACGGCACCGCTTCGTAGTCCCGGATGGCGAGGACCTGCGCGATCTCCTCGTCGGGCTGGAAGGCGAGCAGGTTGGCGACGTGCTGGCCGCGGGCCTCGCGGCCGGCGTCCGGGAGTTCGTACGCCTTGGCCCGGTAGACGCGCCCCTTGTTGGTGAAGAAGAGGAGCCAATGGTGCGTGGTGGAGACGAAGAAGTGGTTGACGATGTCGTCTTCCTTCAACTTCGTTCCGCGTACGCCCTTTCCGCCGCGCTTCTGCCCCCGGTAGTCGTCGGTCTTGGTCCGCTTCACATAGCCGCCACGAGTGATCGTGACGACGATGTCCTCCTCGGCGATCAGATCCTCGATGGACATGTCGCCCTCGAATGGGATCAGTTGGGTGCGCCGGTCGTCGCCGTACTTGTCGACGACCGCGGTGAGCTCTGCGCCGATGATCTCGCGCTGCTTCGCCGGCGAGGCGAGGATCGCGTTGTACTCGTCGATCTTCGCCTGGAGGTCGTCGTGCTCCGAAGTGATCTTCTGACGCTCCAGCGCGGCGAGGCGGCGCAACTGCATCTCAAGGATCGCGTTCGCCTGGATCTCGTCGATCGCCAGCAAACCCATCAGGCCTTCGCGTGCGACGTCCACCGTGTCGCTGCGGCGGATCAGCGCGATCACCTCGTCGATCGCGTCGAGCGCCTTGAGGAGGCCGCGCAGGATGTGCGCCCGCTCCTCGGCCTTCCGCAGGCGGTAGCGCGTGCGGCGGACGACGACGTCGATCTGGTGGCTCACCCAGTGCCGGATGAAGGCGTCGAGCGAGAGCGTCCGCGGAACGCCCTCGACGAGCGCGAGCATGTTGGCGCCGAAGTTGGTCTGCAGATCGGTGTGCTTGTAAAGGTTGTTGAGGACCACCTTGGCGACGGCGTCCCGCTTCAGCACGATCACCAGGCGCTGACCCGTCCGCGAGCTCGTCTCGTCGCGGACGTCCGCGATGCCGCCGACCCGCCCGTCCTTCACCAGGTCGGCGATCTTCAACGCGAGGTTGTCCGGGTTGACCTGGTAGGGGAGCTCGGTGACGACGAGGCACTGGCGCCCTTGGAACTCCTCGACCTCCACCACGGCGCGCATGGTGATCGACCCGCGCCCGGTGCGGTACGCCTCCTCGATCCCGCTGCGGCCGACGACGAGCGCGCCCGTCGGGAAGTCGGGGCCCTTGATGCGCTCGATCAGCGCGTCGAGGAGCTCCTCGTTGCTCGCCTCCGGGTGGTCGAGGAACCACTGCGCGCCGGCGGCGACCTCGCGGAGGTTGTGCGGCGGGATGTTCGTCGCCATGCCGACGGCGATGCCCGCCGAGCCGTTGACGAGAAGGTTGGGGAACCGCGAGGGCAGGACGGTCGGCTCCAGGCTGCGGCCGTCGTAGTTGTCCTGGTAGTCGACGGTGTCCTCGTCGATGTCCCGCAGCATCTCCATGGCGAGCGGGGCCATCTTGCACTCGGTGTACCGCATCGCGGCCGCCGGGTCGTTGCCGGGCGAACCGAAGTTGCCGTTGGAGTCGACCAGCGGCATCCGCATCGACCAGGGCTGCGCGAGCCGCACGAGTGCGTCGTAGATCGAGGAGTCGCCGTGCGGGTGGTAGTTGCCCATGACGTCGCCGACGACGCGGGCGCACTTGTAGAACCCCTTCTCGGGGCGGTAGCCGCCGTCGTACATCGCGTAGAGCACACGGCGGTGCACCGGCTTGAGGCCGTCGCGGATGTCCGGGAGCGCACGGCTCACGATCACGCTCATCGCGTAGTCGAGGTACGAGCGCTGCATCTCGGTCTCGAGGCTCACCGGATCGACGCGGGCTCCCGCCTCGGCGTCGACGACGACGTCGGTCGGCGCGGTCTCTGGGTTGTCCTCAGGGGGTGTGGGGGTCTCGTCGGCCATTGCTCAGATCAAGTCCTTCTGCTGTGTACGTCGCATCGTTCGGGCCGACGTCAGATGTCGAGGAACCGGACGTCCTTGGCGTTGCGTTGGATGAACGAGCGCCGTGCCTCCACGTCCTCGCCCATGAGGATGGAGAAGAGGTCGTCGGCGGCAGCGGCGTCGTCGAGCGTGACCTGGCGCAGGACGCGGTGCTCGAGGTCCATCGTCGTGACGCGGAGCTCCTCGGCGTTCATCTCGCCGAGACCCTTGAACCGCTGGACCGAGTCGTCCCTGATCCGCTTGCCCTGCTCGCGGCCGAGCGAGATCAGGCTGTCGCGCTCGCGGTCGGAGTAGGCGTACTGGTACTCGTCCCTGGACCACTTGATCTTGTACAGCGGCGGCTGCGACAGGAAGACGTGGCCGGCCTCGACGAGCGGGCGCATGAAGCGGAACAACAGCGTCAACAGCAGGGTGTTGATGTGCTGGCCGTCGACGTCGGCGTCGGCCATCAAGATGATCTTGTGGTATCGGAGCCTCTCGATGTCGAAGTCCTCGTGGATACCGGTGCCGAACGCGGAGATCAGCGCCTGGACTTCGGCGTTCTGGAGGACCTTGTCGATCCTGGCCTTCTCCACATTCAGGATCTTGCCGCGGATCGGGAGGATCGCCTGGTACTCGGGGTCGCGCCCGGACTTCGCCGAGCCGCCCGCCGAGTCGCCCTCGACGATGAAGATCTCGCACTTCGCGGGGTCGTTGGACTGGCAGTCCGACAGCTTGCCGGGGAGCGAGGCCGTCTCCAACAACCCCTTGCGGCGCGTGAGATCACGCGCCTTGCGCGCGGCGACCCGGGCCGTCGCGGCCTGGATGCCCTTGCGGATGATGTCCGACGCCTCGTTGGGGTTGCGGTCGAGCCAGTCGGCGAAGTTCTCGTAGACCACCTTCTGCACGAAGGTCTTCGCCTCGGTGTTGCCGAGCTTGGTCTTGGTCTGACCCTCGAACTGCGGCTCCCCGAGCTTCACCGAGACGATCGCGGTGAGCCCCTCGCGGATGTCCTCGCCCGTGAGGTTGTCGTCCTTCTCGCGGAGCAGCTTCTTGTCGCGCGCGTACCGGTTGATCAGCCCGGTGAGCGCCGCTCTGAAGCCCTCCTCGTGGGTGCCGCCCTCGTGCGTGTGGATGGTGTTGGCGAAGGAGTAGACGCCCTCGCTGAACTGGTTGTTCCACTGCATCGCGACCTCGACCGAGAGCAGCCGCTCCGGGTCCTCGGCCTCGAAGTCGATCACCGACGGGTGGACGAGCTCGCCCTTGCGGGAGTTGAGGTAGCGGACGAAGTCCGAGATGCCGCCCTCGTAGTGGTAGGTCACCGAGAGCTGATTGCCCTCCTCGTCGACGCGCTCCTCGCGCTCGTCGGTGAGGGTGATGGTCAACCCCCGGTTGAGGAAGGCCATCTCCTGGAACCGGCGCGCGAGCGTCTCGAAGGAGTAGTCCGTGGTGTCGAAGATGTCCGGGTCAGCCCAGAACGAGACGCAGGTGCCCGTGCTCTCGGTCTCCTCGTTCCGCTGGAGCGGAGCCGTCGGCGTCCCGAGCTTGTAGTCCTGCGTCCAGCGGTAGCCCTCGCTTCTGACCTCGACGGCCAGCCGCTGCGACAGGGCGTTCACCACGGAGACGCCGACACCGTGCAGACCGCCGGAGACGGCGTACCCGCCGCCGCCGAACTTGCCGCCCGCGTGCAGGACGGTGAGCACGACCTCGACGGCCGGCTTGTTCTCCGACGGGATGATGCCGACGGGGATACCGCGGCCGTCGTCGATGACGCGGACGCCGCCGTCCGCGAGGAGCGTCACGTCGATCTTGGTCGCATGGCCGGCGAGAGCCTCGTCGACGGAGTTGTCGACGACCTCTTGTACGAGGTGATGAAGGCCACGCTCACCGGTCGACCCGATGTACATGCCCGGCCGCTTCCGGACGGCCTCCAGGCCCTCCAGAACCGTGATCGCGCTTGCGTCGTACGACGACTCGGGGTGCTCGCGGTCGACGGGAGGCACCGGCTCGGTCGGCTGCGGGGGCGCCTCGGCACCCTCGGACGGGTTCTGTTCTGTTTCGTTGAGATCGCCGGAATCGGCCACGAAGCGCCCTTTCTGGCACAGCACAGGCCGTCTCCAGGAGAGTCACCAGGACAAGGCGGAGCGGCTGCGTCGTTCGACAT
The DNA here is from genome assembly GCF_000381025.1 of Streptomyces sulphureus DSM 40104. Lineage (GTDB taxonomy): Bacteria > Actinomycetota > Actinomycetes > Streptomycetales > Streptomycetaceae > Streptomyces > Streptomyces sulphureus. The sequence goes on along the minus strand of NZ_KB905820.1, from coordinate 234,157 downwards.
GTTCCGCAACGGGGCGGCTGCCCTCCAGTGTACCGGTGCCGACGATGTGAATGGGGGTTTGCCGGTACCTGAGCCTGCATGTGCCGCCCTCAACTGCCTTGTGCCGACTCCCCATATGCGGACCGGGGGGCGGAGAGGCTCACACGGGCGCTCAGAGCTTCGAGCCGGTTTCGTTCCGTCAACGCCCGTGCGATGTGAGCGGCGTCACTCTTTCCTCACGCAGTGCATCCGTACGCACGCGTAGTGTTGCGGAAACCCCGTCCCGTACTCCTCTACGGTCGCGCCGAGTTGGCGACGCGGGCAGGGCTCACCCGTAGGTGTCACCGGGGCCCTTGCTTCCCGGGGCGCGCAGCGGGCCGGGGCTGCGCCGGGGCGCCTCGGGCCCGCGTACGCGCAGGGCGCGCACGGTGCCGTGGCCGAGGTCCTCGTTGAGCCGGGCCACCAACCTCGGGGCGAGCAACCGCAGTTGGGTCGCCCACGCCGTGGAGTCGCAGCGGACGCCGAGGACACGTTCCGCCTCGTCGAAGTGCTGCGGCTCGCAGTGCTGCGCGATGTCGGCGCCGACGATCTGCGGCCACCGCCCCATGACGCCGCCGACCGCGGTCGGGGTCTCCCAACCGCGCTCGGTGACGAGGCGCTGCACCGCCGTACCGAGGGGCAGGGGGTCGCGCCCGTCGCGGCGCGCGCCGGAGCGCAAGCCGCCGCCCCTTCGCGCCTGCTTCTTCTGCTGCGCCTCCGCGCCCCGTTCACGCGCACGCTCCTTCGCGGCACGCAGCGCCACCCTGGCAAGATCGACGCCGGACGGCTCCGGGACGGCCCGGCCCTCCGGTTCCGGCGCACGTCCGCCGTCGGGCACCGCCTCCTCCTCGAAGCTCACGCGGTCCACCTCCCGCCGACGAGTCCGCACCGGACGGCACACCCTACGAGCGCACCCCGCCGCACGCACGACGCCGAACCACCGCGCACCGCACGGAAGTCGGGGACGCCCGGGCCACGGTTCACCACCGCTCCACCCCGTCGCCCGACACCCGGAACCTCCGCCCGTCGAGCACCTCGGGTACGTCCTCCTCCACTGCGGCCGTCACCAGCACCTGCTCGCCGCCGGCGACGAGTTCGGCGAGGCGCGTCCTGCGCTTGGTGTCGAGCTCGGCGAAGACGTCGTCGAGGACGAGCACCGGCTCGTTCCCCTCGCTCTTGAGCAGCTCGTACGAGGCGAGTCGCAGTGCCAGCGCGAACGACCAGGACTCGCCGTGGCTCGCGTAGCCCTTCGCCGGCAACTCGCCGAGCGCGAGCAGCAGATCGTCGCGGTGCGGACCGACGAGCGTGACGCCGCGCTCCACCTCCTGCTTGCGCGCCTCGGCGAGGGCGGCGAGCAGGCCGTCGTACAGCTCCTGCCTGCTGCCGCCCGAGACCGATCCCCGGTATTCGAGGCCGACGGGGCCGCCACCGGGTGCGAGGCCCTCGTACGCCTTCGCCACGAGCGGGGAGAGGTCGGCGATCAGTTCCCTCCGCTGCGCGAGCAACTCCGCGCCGTTGCGCGCCACGTGCTGGTCCCAGACGTCGAGCGTGGAGAGGTCGGCGCCCTTGCCGCCGTGCCGCCGCGCCATCGCCGCGGACTTCAGCAGGCTGTTCCGCTGCTTCAGGACGCGCTCGTAGTCGGCGCGGACGCCTGCGATGCGGGGGGAGCGGGCCGTGACCAGCTCGTCGAGGAAGCGGCGGCGCTCGCCCGGGTCGCCCTTGACGAGGGAGAGGTCCTCGGGTGCGAAGAGGACGGTGCGCAGGATGCCGAGCGCGTCGCGGGGGCGCACCTGTGAAGAGCGGTTGATCCGGGCGCGGTTGGCCTTGCCGGGATTGATCTCCAACTCGACCTGCTGCTGGCGCTCGCCCTGGCGCACCAGGGCGCGGACGACGGCGCGCTGCGCACCACTGCGCACCAGCGGCGCATCGCTCGCGACGCGGTGGCTGCCGAGGGTCGCGAGGTAGCCCACCGCCTCGACGAGGTTGGTCTTCCCCTGGCCGTTCGGGCCGACGAACGCGGTGACGCCGGGGGCGAGTTCGACGTCGACGGCGTGGTGGGAGCGGAAGTCGGCGAGCGAGAGATGGGTCACGTGCACGCTGCCGACCTTTCGTTGCCTCGCTCTGCCCGACGCCCTTGCGGGACGGGCCGCCCGGCGACTGCCGGGTGAACGCCCGCCGACGAAGGCTACTTGGCGGCGCCGCCGGTGTTCTCGACCGCGTGGCCGCCGAACTGGTTGCGCAGTGCGGCGATCATCTTCATCTGCGGCGAGTCGTCCTGCCGCGAGCTGAATCGCGCAAAGAGCGAAGCGGTGATCGCCGGCAGCGGAACGCTGTTGTCGAGGGCTGCCTCGACGGTCCAGCGGCCCTCGCCCGAGTCGGCGGCGTAGCCGCGGAGTTTCTCCAAGTGCTCGTCGCCGTCGAGTGCGTTGACCGCGAGGTCGAGGAGCCAGGAGCGGATCACGGTGCCCTCCTGCCACGAGCGGAAGACCTCGCGCACGTCGGTGACCGGCTCCGCCGCCTCCAGCAGCTCCCACCCCTCGGCGAAGGCCTGCATCATCGCGTACTCGATACCGTTGTGGACCATCTTCGCGAAGTGACCTGCGCCCACACGGCCCGCGTGCACGGAGCCGAACTCGCCTTCGGGCTTGAGCGCGTCGAAGATCGGCTGGACGGCTGCCACGTGCTCGGCGTCGCCGCCGTACATCAGCGCATAGCCGTTCTCCAGGCCCCAGACGCCGCCGGAGACACCGCAGTCGACGAAGCCGATGCCGTGCTCGGCGAGCTCCGCCGCATGCTTCTCGTCCTCGCTCCAGCGGGAGTTGCCGCCGTCGACGACGACATCGCCGGGCGAGAGGAGCCGGGAGAGCTCGTCGACGGTCGACTGCGTCGCGACGCCGGCCGGGACCATCGACCACACGACGCGCGGGCCGTCCCCCAGCGTTTCCACAAGTTCCTGCAGGCTGTGGACGTCGGCGAGTTCCGGGTCGCGGTCGTAGCCGACGACCTTGTGGCCGGCGCGGCGGATGCGCTCGCGCATGTTGCCGCCCATCTTGCCGAGACCGATCAGGCCGAGGTCCATCAGTGCCCCTTTGTGCGTGGAGTCGCGGCGCCGCTGCGTATCGAGGAGTCGCGAGCCGTCGCCTTTCGTACTTGAATACGAGCCTAACCGGGACGCACGCATGCGTTCGTACGGTGAAGACGCACCCTCGCGCCAGGAGCCGCCGTGCTGGGCCGGGGTGTGACACACCTCGCCCTCCGGCACCGTGCCGGAGGGCGCAGAGGCGAGGGCCGCGCTTACCCGGAGAGGCGCACAGGCATGATCAGGTACTTGTAGGCGTCGTCCGCCTCGGCCTCCTTGTCGGCCCTGCCACTGAGGAGCGCCGGCTTCGTGGAGGTGGTGAACGCCAACTGCGCGACGGGGGAGTCGATCGCGCTCAGCCCTTCCAGCAGGAAGCCGGGATTGAAGGCGATCGAGATGTCGTCCCCCTCCAGATCGGCGTCGACGCGCTCCACAGCCTGTGCGTCGTCGCTGGAGCCGGCCTCCAGCGTCAGCACCCCCTGCTCGAAGCTGAGTCGCACCGGAGTGTTCCGCTCGGCGACGAGGGCGACGCGCTTGACCGCCTCGACGAACGGCGCCGTCTCGATCACCGCGACCGAGTTGAACTCGGTGGGGAAGAGCGTGCGGTACTTCGGGAGGTCCCCCTCCAACAGGCGGGTGGTGGTGCGCCGTCCCGCGCCCTCGAAGCCGATGAGCCCCTCGCCGGAGCCCGAACCGGAGAGCGCCAGCGTGACGTTGTCGCCGCTGCTGAGCGACTTGGCGGTGTCGAGCAGGGTCTTCGCGGGGACGAGCGCGACGGCCGAGGTCTCGGACTCCTCCGGCTTCCAGAGGAACTCACGCACGGCGAAGCGGTAGCGGTCGGTGGAGGCGAGGGTGACCGTGTCCCCCTCGATCTCGATCCGGACCCCGGTGAGCACGGGCAGGGTGTCGTCCCGCCCGGCCGCGATGGCCACCTGCTGGACGGCGGCGGCGAACACCTCGCCCTGGACGGTGCCGGTGGCCGTCGGCATCTCCGGCAGCGCCGGGTACTCCTCGACCGGCAGGGTGTGGAGCGTGAACCGCGACGAGCCGCAGACGACCGTCGCGCGTACACCGTCTGTGGAGATCTCCACCGGGCGGTTGGGGAGGGCTCGGCAGATGTCGGCGAGCAGCCGCCCGGAGACCAGGACGGTGCCCTCCTCCTCGACCTCGGCCTCGACCGAGACCCGTGCGGAGACCTCGTAGTCGAAGCCGGAGAGGCTCAGGGTGCCGTCCTCCGTCTTCAGCAGCAGGCCCGCGAGGACCGGCACCGGCGGACGGGCCGGGAGACTCTTGGCAGCCCAGGCCACCGCCTCCGCGAGGACGTCGCGCTCTACCCGGATCTTCACCTTCAGCCGCCTCCTGCTGTCGCCGACGCGGTCCCCTGGCTCTGTCCTGCCCTTGGCGCCCTGGGGCCGCGTCTCAGCTTGTTACCGGGGTCCAGTCTGACGTACGCGACTGACAACCGGAGCCCGAGTCCGTCAACTTCCAGCAGAGTGCCAGAAGCGACCGTCGGGCCGCAGGCAGCGAGTTGTGCACAGCCCCCACGGTTAAACGGATCTCGGGCTCTCTAAGTGTCGTCGTAGTAGTAGGGCTTGTGGAAACCGTGGATAAGCCCGTCTCCGCAGGTCAGGCCGGAAATTTTGTCCACCGCGGCTGTGCACGGACCGGTGGACGACACGGGGGTTCCTGTGGAGCGAGCAGCGTCCTGCGCAACTCGTACACAGGCAACGGCCAGTTGCCCACAGCACCGCCCACAGAGTTACCCGGCTTTCCCACAAGGCAACCCCCGCCCTCGATGTGACGGCTTTCACTCGCACCGGTGATAAGGCGAGTTGAGTTGCCGAACAGTGGACAGGGCTGTGGAGAAGCTGGGGACAACCCGCCCTGTCTTGTGGGCGACCGGTGGACAGCCGACTCCGGCCACGGTAGCGGCAGTTGTCCTCCACAAGCTGTGGAGGGCGGCCGCACACAAATCCCCAGGGTCATGACCTCCGCAGACCTCGTCCCAGCGGGGCCTCTTGTGGACACGTTCTGGACAACCTACGCGCTCCCCAGGGTGTGGACCCCGGCTCGCCTCGTTTCCTGTGGACCACAGCCCTCCGCGCGGATCGATTCGAACAGCCGGCGCCGGACTCGGAGTTGCGCACAGCCCCGACCCCTGGGGCCGTACCGAGGCGCCGCCCGGAGAAGTCCGGACAGACGACTGCCCCCGTACGCGGCAGACGTACGGGGGCAGGAAGGAGGCAGACGGCCGGGCGGCGCCGACCGCCGGGCTTCAGCCGTTCTTGATGCGGTTGGTGAGCTCCGTCACCTGGTTGTAGATCGAGCGCCGCTCCGCCATGAGCGCCCTGATCTTCCGGTCGGCGTGCATGACCGTCGTGTGGTCCCGGCCGCCGAACTGCCCACCGATCTTGGGCAGGGAGAGGTCCGTCAGCTCCCGGCAGAGGTACATGGCGATCTGCCGGGCGGTGACGAGGACGCGGCTGCGCGAGGAGCCGCAGAGGTCGTCGACGGTGAGCCCGAAGTAGTCCGCCGTCGCCGCCATGATCGCGGAGGCGGTGATCTCCGGGGTGGCGTCCTCCCCTCCCGGGATCAGGTCCTTGAGCACGATCTCCGTGAGCCCGAGGTCCACCGGCTGCCTGTTGAGGCTCGCGAACGCCGTGACGCGGATCAACGCCCCCTCCAACTCGCGGATGTTCCGCGAGATCCGCGAGGCGATGAACTCCAGCACCTCGGGCGGGGCGTTGAGCTGCTCCTGGACGGCCTTCTTCCGGAGGATCGCGATCCGCGTCTCCAACTCGGGCGGCTGGACGTCCGTGATCAGTCCCCACTCGAACCGGTTGCGGAGCCGGTCCTCCAGCGTCTCCAGCGCTTTCGGCGGCCGGTCGCTGGAGAGGACGATCTGCTTGTTGGCGTTGTGGAGGGTGTTGAAGGTGTGGAAGAACTCCTCCTGCGTCGACTCCTTGTCCGCAAGGAACTGGACGTCGTCGACGAGCAGGATGTCCATGTCCCGGTACCGCTTGCGGAAGGTGTCCGCCTTGCCGTCCCGGATCGAGTTGATGAACTCGTTGGTGAACTCCTCCGAGCTGACGTACCGCACCCGCGTCCCCGGGTAGAGGCTGCGCGCGTAGTGGCCGATCGCATGCAGCAGGTGGGTCTTGCCCAGGCCCGACTCCCCGTAGATGAAGAGCGGGTTGTACGCCTTCGCCGGCGCCTCGGCGACCGCGACGGCCGCCGCGTGCGCGAACCGGTTGGAGGCCCCGATGACGAACGTGTCGAAGAGGTACTTCGGGTTGAGCCGCGCGGTCGGCTCGCCGGGACCGGTCGCCGGCGCCGGCTGCGCCGCGAGCGGCCCGGGAGCGCCGCTGGGAGCCGGGAGTTGGGAAGGGCCCTCGTACGGCGGCGCCGGCGGCTGCCCCTGCGGCGGCACCGGGGAGCGGTGCGGCTGCTCGTACTGCTCGTACGGCTGCCGCGGCCGAGGGGGGTGCGGCTGCTCGTACCGCTCGTACCCGGCGGGCGGGCGCTCCTCGTAACCGCGGGGCGGGTGTTGGTCGTACCGCTGCTCGTACTGCTCGTACACCGGCTGCTGGCCCGCGTACGGGTCCCGCGGCTGCCAAGGGTGCGGCCCGGGCTCGCGGTGCTGCGGACGCGGGTACTCCTGGTACGGGTTGCGCGGCGCCGGCACCTCGCGCCCGGGCTCGTACGCGTCGTACTCGTACCCGGCGCCCTCGGCCGGTCCCTGCGGCTCGGCGGGGTACCCGTCGCGGCGCCCGGCGTCGTACTGCTCGTAGTCGAACGCCTCCTGCCGGCCCGGTTGTTGGCCCTGCGGCGGCTGGTGTGCGTGCGGGGCCGGCGGCTGGCCCTGGGGCGCCTCCGGGCGCGCGGGCTCGGAGGCGGGCAGTACCGCGTCGGTGACGGGACCCGTGACGGTGATCGCGAGGCGGACCTGCTGCTGGCACTCGCGGCTGAGCGCCTCGCTGATCACGGGCGACAGCCGCCGCTCCAGCACCCCTTTCGCGTACTCGTTGGGCACGCCGAGCAGTGCGGTGCCGGAGACGAGCACGAGGGGCTGGCAGTCGCGCAGCCAGCGCTGATCCTTCGGCTCGACGCCCTGCTCCTCGGAGAGGAGCTGTTCCAGCACGCGTGGCCAGACCGCGGCGAGGTCGGCGGGGAGGTCAGCCACGGGCACGCTCTCTCATTCGCTGGTGCGATCATCCGGGGAGACCGACAGAACCCCGCGGACCAGATTCCGTGAATGTGTGGTTCTGGGGACGGTCGGGAAGGAAGGGAAGTTCAGCCACGGTAGACAGGGCGCGGTCCCCCGTTCAAGTCGTTGTCCACAGGCTGTGCACGAGTGCAGTACCGAGAAGGCCGTTGGGGAGCGGTTTGACCGGATGACGCGGGCCCGCGTACCGTGACCAGGTCGAGTCGTCGACGGCTGCTGCCGCCTGCCTCCGATGGGCAAGATCGCCAGGTGGCCCGCACGGTTCCCTTCCGACCGCGGTTCACTGGAGGAGCGAGAAGCGGTGCACACTCGGGCGTTGCGAGCTACTCGTGGGCGCACGGTGACAGCCGGTCGACGCCCCACCCATCGTTCCGCGAAGAGCGGGACACGGAGCATCTCTGGAGCCCCCGAGTGAGCAAGCGCACCTTCCAGCCGAACAACCGCCGCCGCGCGAAGACCCACGGCTTCCGGCTGCGCATGCGGACCCGCGCCGGCCGCGCGATCGTCGCGAACCGCCGCAGCAAGGGCCGCGCACGCCTGTCGGCCTGAGCAGACTGACCACAGGTCCATGACGTGCTGCCAACCGAGAACCGGCTGAGGCGGCGCGAGGACTTCTCAGCCGCGGTACGACGAGGGCGACGGGCCGGCCGCCCGTCGCTCGTCGTCCATCTGCGCCGCGCAGAGGACCCGCACGGAGCGGGGGGAGAGCTTCCCCCGGCGCGTGCGGGTTTCGTCGTAAGCAAAGCCGTCGGCAACTCCGTCGTACGGAACCGTGTCAAGCGCCGTCTTCGGCATCTGATACGCCAGCGCCTCGACCGGCTGCCCCCGGGTAGCCTGGTTGTCGTACGGGCGCTGTCAGGTGCCGGCGAGGCCGGTCACGACCAGTTGGTGCGTGATCTGGACGCCGCACTGCAGCGGCTGCTTGGAGGGTCCCGGCGATGAAGTACCCGCTGCTGTTGTTGATCAAGCTGTACCAGTGGACCATCAGTCCGTTGCTCGGGCCGGTGTGCCGGTACTACCCGTCGTGCTCGCACTACGGCTACACAGCCATCGAGCGGCACGGCGCCGTCAAGGGCACCGTCCTGACGGCCTGGCGCATCCTGCGCTGCAATCCGTGGTCGCCCGGAGGCGTCGACCATGTCCCCGCCCGGAAGCACCCGGTATGGCACCAGCGTCTCCGCTACCGCTGGCAGCAGCACCGGACCCAGTCCAATGCCCAAGGAGCCTGACTCGTGTTCGACACGATCCTGAGCCCTCTCTATACCGCTGTCTCCTGGATCATCGTCCAGTTCCACACGTTCTTCAGCATGATCTTCGACGAGGACAGCGGCTGGGCCTGGGGCCTGTCGATCTTCTTCCTCGTCGTCCTGATCCGTATCTGTCTGATCCCGCTCTTCGTCAAGCAGATCAAGTCGACTCGGAACATGCAGGCGCTCCAGCCGAAGATGAAGGCGATCCAGGAGCGCTACAAGAGCGACAAGCAGCGGCAGTCCGAAGAGATGATGAAGCTCTACAAGGAGACGGGCACCAACCCGCTCTCCAGCTGCCTGCCGATCCTGGCGCAGTCGCCGTTCTTCATCGCGCTCTTCCAGGTGCTCAACCACATCGCCCGAAACAGCCCGGTGGGCGTGCTCAACGCCGAGCAGGTGGACAGCGCCCGTAACGCGCAGATCTTCGGCGCCCCGATCGCGGCGAAGTTCATGGACGGCGCCGACAAGCTCGCCGAGCTCGGTGCCTCTCTCACGGACGTGCGCATCGTCACCGTCATCATGATCATCCTGATGTCGGCGTCGCAGTTCTACACTCAGCGCCAGCTCATGACCAAGAACGTCGACCTGACGGTGAAGACGCCGTTCATGCAGCAGCAGAAGCTGCTGATGTACGTCTTCCCCCTCATGTTCGCCGTCTTCGGTATCAACTTCCCCGTCGGCGTCCTCGTCTACTGGCTCACCACCAACGTCTGGACGCTCGGCCAGCAGATGTACGTCATCAAGCGCAACCCGACGCCGGGCTCGCTCGCCTTCAAGCAGCGCCAGGAGAAGCTGCGCGCCAAGGGCAAGATCAAGGAGGACCCGACCGAGGTCAAGGCCCGCGAGGCCGCCGAGCAGGCCCGTGCGAAGCGGCAGCAGCCGAAGCGGCAGACGAAGTCGCAGCGCACCTCGGGTACCGCCCAGCCGAAGAAGGCGGGCGAGGCCGAGCCGGACACGGCGGCGAAGGCGGAAACCGCCGACGACGCCGGGAAGGCCGAAGGCCAGAAGACCGACGCCCAGAAGTCAGGCGGCCAGAGCAAGGGCGGCCAGCAAGGCAAGGGCGGTCAGAGCAAGTCCGGACAGAAGAAGTCCGGTGGCCCGCAGGGCAAGGGCGGCTCGCAGCGTCCCAAGCACCCGTCGAAGAAGTGAGCACGAAGGAGTCCATGCCGTGACGGACACGACTGCGTCTGAGAGCGCCGACGCTCTGACCCGCCTGGAGCAGGAGGGCGAGATCGCAGCGGATTACCTGGAGGGCCTGCTGGACATCGCCGACCTCGACGGTGACATCGACATGGATGTCGAGGGCGACCGTGCGGCCGTCTCGATCGTCAGCGAGGGCTCCGGGCGGGACGTGCAGAAGCTCGTCGGACGGGACGGCGAGGTACTGGAGGCGCTCCAGGAGCTGACCCGTCTCGCCGTGCACCGTGAAACGGGCGACCGCAGTCGCCTCATGCTCGACGTCGGGGGCTACCGCGCCAAGAAGCGCGAGCAGCTCACCGAACTGGGGTCGAAGGCGGTGCAGGACGCACGCAGCAGCGGCGAGTCGGTGAAGCTTCCGCCGATGACTCCCTTCGAGCGCAAGGTCGTCCACGATGCCGTGAAGGCCGAGGGACTGCGGAGCGAGTCCGAGGGCGAGGAGCCGCAGCGCTGTGTGGTCGTGCTGCCGTGAGCCCGGGCGCGAGGACTGACCTCTCCGGGGGCGGTGTACCGGAAGAGGGCCCCGAGGCGGAATTGCCGCCCGCGCCCGAGGCTGCCGAGCGCGCGTTCGGCGACCGGCTCCCGGACGTCGTCAGGTACGGCGAGGTGCTCGCCGACGCCGGTGTCCGCCGCGGACTCATCGGCCCGCGGGAGGTGCCAAGGCTCTGGGAGCGGCACCTGCTCAACTGCGTCGTCCTCTCCGACCTCGTCCCCGAGGGCGTCTCGGTGTGCGATGTCGGCTCCGGGGCCGGCCTCCCCGGCATCCCGCTCGCGCTGGTCCGGCCGGACCTTCAGATCACCCTGCTCGAACCGTTGTTGCGGCGTACGACCTTCCTCCAGGAGGTCGTCGAACTCCTCGGGCTCGACCACGTCACCGTCGTTCGCGGTCGTGCCGAGGAGGTGCTCGGGGTGCTGCGGCCGGTGCACGTCGTCACGGCGCGAGCGGTGGCGCCCCTCGATCGTCTTGCGGGCTGGGGGGTTCCTCTCCTGCGGCCCTACGGAGAGATGCTCGCCCTGAAGGGGGACACGGCGGAGGACGAGCTGCGCGGCGCCAGGGACGCACTGCACAAGTTGAACGTCGTGGAGAGCTCCGTCGAGCATGCGGGCGAGGGGCTGGTGGACCCACCGGCGACGATCGTGCGCGTCGGTGTCGGGGAAAGCCCCGGTGGTGTGCGGTTCGCCGCGAAGCGTGCCAAGGCGGCCAAGGCGGCGCGCTCGGGACGCAGCCGCGGGGGGCGACGCCGTCGTTGAGTGCACGGTAGGGGCCGCTCTTCGAGCGTGCGGGGAACGGGATGTTGCGGTCCCGTTTCCCGCTTCTTTTTTGTGCCGATGGCGTCGCCTTACTCCATAACAGCCCCATGCGGTGCGGTTGACGGAGTGTCGCAGAGGTACGGTCGTAGAGCGCGTGCATCGTGTTTCACGTGAAACGCCGCTCACTCTTGCAAGGAATCATCAGCAGGGGCCGCGCAGCAGCAGGTTCGCGCGGCCGGACCGATCACGAGCCACGCTCCGGTTCCCATTCGTCCACAACTGACCGGGGCTCGCTGGTTCGTGGGACAGAAGGCATGGCAGGCTCTGCTCAGAAAGAGCCTGGAGTCGAGGAGAGTGAACCGTTGCGGTCCGACGCAAATATCGCGGGACCGATGGCCGATCCGGTCCCCGGTCCCCGGTCAGAGCCCGGGGACAACAGCGTGGGTGCGGGCCTCGGGACCCGCGGCGACGCGGGGCGGGAGACGCCACCGCCCATGGACGACACCCCTATCGGACGCGCCGCCCAGCAGGCCGTGGAGGCGATGAACCGTACGGGGGAATCGCTCCCCAGGCCGGAGCGGACGCGCGTCATGGTCGTCGCCAATCAGAAGGGCGGTGTAGGCAAGACCACCACAACGGTCAACCTCGCGGCCTCACTTGCGCTCCACGGCGCTCGCGTTCTGGTAGTCGACCTCGATCCCCAGGGCAACGCGTCGACGGCGCTCGGCGTCGACCACCACTCCGAAGTCCCCTCCGTCTATGACGTCCTGGTGGAGAGCAAGCCACTCTCCGACGTGGTGCAACCCGTACCCGACGTGGAGGGGCTCTTCTGCGCTCCGGCCACCATCGATCTCGCCGGTGCGGAGATCGAGTTGGTCTCGCTGGTCGCGAGGGAGAGCCGACTCCAGCGTGCCTTCGACGCGTACGAGCAGCCCCTCGACTACGTCCTCATCGACTGCCCGCCCTCGCTCGGGCTGCTCACGGTCAATGCGCTTGTCGCCGGCGCCGAGGTGCTCATCCCGATCCAGTGCGAGTACTACGCGCTGGAGGGCCTGGGCCAACTCCTGCGCAACGTCGACTTGGTGAAGGGCCACCTCAACCCGCACCTCCACATCTCGACGATCATCCTGACGATGTACGACGGCCGGACCCGGCTCGCCTCGCAGGTGGCCGAGGAGGTGCGCGGGCACTTCGGCGAGGAGGTGCTGCGGACCAACATCCCGCGCTCGGTGCGGATCTCGGAGGCTCCGAGTTACGGCCAGACGGTGTTGACCTACGATCCAGGCTCCAGCGGTTCGCTCTCCTACCTGGAGGCGGCGCGGGAGATTGCGCTGCGCGATCCCAGCGTGCAGTCGCAGCAAGGGCAGCAGAGTGCAAGCGCGGAGGGCACCCAGTGAGTGATCGTCGTAGGGGACTTGGCCGGGGTCTTGGTGCGTTGATCCCGGCCGCTCCAGCCTCGGAGGAGAACGAGGCGTCCGGAGAGGGCGGTTCAGGGGCGGCGGTACTCAGCCCGGAGCGCAGCGCGCGCGGGGTCGCCGCGGCGAAGGTGACGGCGCTGCCCGACGCAGCACCGTCCGAGAGCGTTCCACGTGAAACCGTCGAGGCGGAGCCTGCCGAGGCGACCGCGACCGAGGAGGTGCCGGGGGCACACTTCGCCGAGGTGCCGCTCGACGCCGTCACCCCCAACCCCCGCCAACCGCGGGAGGTCTTCGACGAGGATGCCCTCGCCGAACTCGTCGTCTCCATCAAGGAGGTCGGCCTCCTCCAGCCCGTCGTCGTACGGCAGTTGGGCCCTGATCGGTACGAGCTGATCATGGGTGAGCGCCGCTGGCGTGCATGCCGGGAAGCCGGCCTGGAGCGTATCCCCGCGATCGTGCGCGCCACGGGTGACGAGAAGCTGCTGCTCGATGCTCTCCTGGAGAACCTCCACCGGGCTCAGCTCAACCCGCTCGAAGAGGCAGCCGCCTACGATCAGTTGCTGAAGGACTTCGACTGCACGCACGACCAGTTGGCGGACCGGATCGGCCGCTCCCGTCCCCAGGTCTCCAACACGCTCAGGTTGCTGCGTCTCTCGCCGTCGGTCCAGCGTCGTGTCGCTGCGGGTGTGCTCTCTGCCGGGCATGCCCGCGCACTGCTCTCCGTGGAGGACGGCGAGGAGCAGGACCGCCTGGCGCATCGCATCGTCGCCGAGGGGCTCTCGGTACGTGCGGTCGAGGAGATCGTCACGTTGATGGGGGGCAAGCCGAAGAAGACGGCGAAGTCGAAGGGCCCCAGGGCCGGGGCGAGGGTCTCCCCCGCACTCGACAACCTCGCCGGCAGGCTCTCCGACCGTCTCGAGACTCGGGTGAAGGTGGACCTCGGCCAGAAGAAGGGCAAGCTCGTCGTCGAGTTCGCGTCCATGGACGACTTGCAGCGCATCCTCGGGCAGTTCGCCCCAGGCGAAGGCGAGAGGCTGGAGCAGCAACTCACCGAAGGCGGACAGCAGGAGGACGACGTGGACGGTTCCTGACCCACGGCTTCTCCCTTCGACCTGTCGCCCCATGGATACGATGGCTCCATGGGGCGACAGCTCGTTCCGCTCACTTTGGACAACCTCCACCAACTCCCCGAACGCTGCCGGCAATGCGTCTTCTGGGAGCTCGACCCGGTCGGTGGTGAGGAGGCCGTCCGCTGCGCGCGCGGCGCTGCGGAGAAGGAAGCGTGGATCTCCACCGTGCTCTTGGAGTGGGGCTCGTGCGGCCGCGTCGTCCTCGTCGACGGAGAGCCCGCAGGGTTCTTCCTCTACGCGCCGGCGGCCTACGTGCCGCGCGCGGCAGCCTTTCCCACGAGTCCGATCTCGGCCGACTCGGTGCAGCTCATGACTGCCTCCCTGCTGCCACGGTTCCAGGGGCAGGGCATCGGGCGGGTTATGGTGCAGACCGTCGCCAAGGACGTGTTGCGGCGGGGGTTCCGTGCGGTGGAGGCTTTCGGCGACGGAAAGTGGGGGCGCCCCGCGTGTGTGCTGCCTGCCGAGTACCTGTTGGCCGTGGGCTTCAAGACGGTGCGCTCGCACCCGCGGTACCCCAGGATGCGTCTCGATCTCAGGTCGACGGTCTCCTGGAAGCTCGACATGGAGCGGGCGCTCGACCAACTCCTCGGCGCAGTGCACAAGGAGCCAATGCCGCGACCGCTGTAGCGCCGCGACCACATCCACGCCACGACAAAGGGCGGGGGCTGCGTTTCACGTGAAACGCAGCCCCCGCCCTTCGAACGCGAAGGTCAGCCGATGAACTCGGCGAGCTCCTTCTCCAGCGCCGCCTTCGGCTTGGCACCGACGATGGTCTTGGCGACCTCGCCGCCCTGGTAGACGTTCATCGTCGGGATCGACATGATGCCGTACTTGGCTGCGACGCCCGGGTTCTCGTCGATGTTGAGCTTGACGATCTTCAGCTTGTCGACGTTCTCCTCCGCGATCGCCTCGAGAGACGGAGCGATCTGACGGCACGGACCGCACCAGGCGGCCCAGAAGTCGACGAGCACGGGCTTGTCGCTGTTGAGGACGACCTCGTCGAAGTCGGCGTCGGTTGCGGTCACGGTGGCACCGGCCATGGCAGTTCTCCTCTGTGTGCGGTGACGTGGTGCGGGTGTCGGCGGCGGGGGCCGCCGTGGACAGCGGGGCTCGTCGCCGTCAGACGGTTGCTGCCTGCTTGTCCTCGTCCTCGGTGGAGGCGGTGTGGGTGGAAGCGGAGGAGGTGTCGGCGAGCGAGGCGAGGTACCGCTCGGCGTCGAGGGCGGCGGAGCATCCGGTGCCCGCCGCGGTGATCGCCTGGCGGTACGTGTGGTCGACGACGTCGCCTGCGGCGAAGACGCCGGGGACGTTGGTGCGGGTCGAGGGGGAGTCGACGGTGATGTAGCCCTCGTCGTCGAGCGTGAGGACGTCCTTGAAGAGCTCGACGCGCGGGTCGTGGCCGATGGCGACGAAGAGCCCGGTCACGGCGAGCTCGGAGGTCTCACCCGTCTTCGTGTTGCGCAGCGTCAGCCCCGAGAGCTTGCCCTCCGCCTGCTGGATCTTGGCGACCTCGCTGTCCCACGCGAAGTTGATCTTCGGGTCGGCGAAGGCGCGCTCCTGCATCGCCTTGGAGGCGCGGAGGCTGTCGCGGCGGTGGACGATCGTCACCGAGCTGGCGAAGCGCGAGAGGAAGGTGGCCTCCTCCATGGCGGTGTCCCCACCGCCGATCACGGCGATGTGCTGCTCGCGGAAGAAGAAGCCGTCGCAGGTGGCGCAGTAGGAGACGCCGCGGCCCGAGAGCTCGTCCTCCATGGGCAGGCCGAGCTTGCGGTGCTGCGACCCGGTGGCGACGATCACGGACCTGGCGCGGTGAACGGTGCCCCTGGAGTCGGTGACCGTCTTGATCTCGCCGCTGAGGTCGACGGCCGAGGCGTCGTCCGCGACGAGTTCGGCGCCGAACCTCTCTGCCTGGGCCCGCATGTTCTCCATGAGCTCCGGGCCGATGATGCCTTCCTGGAACCCCGGGTAGTTCTCCACCTCGGTGGTGTTCATCAGCGCGCCACCCGCGGTGACGGAGCCTTCGAAGACCAACGGCTCCAGCGAGGCACGGGCCGTGTAGAGCGCCGCCGTGTAGCCTGCGGGGCCCGAGCCGATGATGATCACGTTGCGGACGTCGCTCACGGGAGTCTTCCTTGTCTGCCGACTACTAACCGAGGATCACGAGGATGCCACCCCGTCCAACGGATACTACGGTGCGGGCATTCCCATCCTCAGCCCCGACGGTCCGGCGTCACTTCGTGGGGAACGTCCTCTTCACCAGGACCCGGCCCTTGGTCGGTGGGTCCTCGCTCAGGCAGGAATCGTCTATCACGTAGGCGTCGACGGTCCTCCCGCCGCCGGGGTGCGGCAGCACGACGAGGTAGCCGGAGGTGCCGCCGTATGCGGCATCGCGGTCCACGGCGAGCGGGGTCTCCGAGCGCTCGAGTGAACGGCGTACGCACGACGGTACGTAGGCGTCGGAGCCCTCTCCGCTCCCCTTCTCGCGAAGGAGGTTGTCGCCGGGGCTCTCCTTGGTGGAGAACTTCGGGGACTCGGACGAGGGCTGCTTCTCCTGTGCGGTGAGGAGACTCTGTACGCGGGCGTGGAGCGCGCGGTCGTCGGCTGTGTTGTGCGGCGAGTCGGCCTCCAGCACGGTCTGCTCCGGCTCGGAGTCCGAGAAGAGGCTCTGCGCACCGAGCGAGCCGACGCCGAGCACCGCCACCACACCGACCGCGCCGAGGAGCATCCGCCGACGCCGGTTCGTCGGACGAGCTCCGCGGCGGCGAGGGCGTCCGGGACTCGTGGAACCCGAGGGATGGCCACCGGGACGGTTGTCCGCGGGGCGAGTTTCACGTGAAACCCGCGCGGAGGTCTTCGCGACAGTCCCGTGGGACGAGGGCGGTGCCGGCTCCGAGTCCGTTTCACGTGAAACCCGCGCCTCCGCACGGGAGTTGTGCGTGTCCGACTCCGGAGAGGCAGTCGAGTCGAGGAGCAGCTCAGCAGCGAGAGCGGCGTCGATCCGCCCCGCGATGTCGGCCGGCATCCGGGGCGGTCCGGGGAGGGTGCCGAGGGCGTTGCGGATCTCCTCGAGCGAGTCGGCCGTCTCCCGGCAAGGGGCGCATTGCGTCAGGTGGTGCTTCACCTCGCCGCAGCGGTCCACGGGCAGGAGGTTCTCCGCGAGAGCGGAGATCTCTTCGACCTCCGGGTGGTTCTCGCCCTCGCGCCCCGTCGAAGAGGGCGGGAACTCCGAGGGATTCTCCGGGGGGAAAGGAGTGGACGTCACGTCTGTCCCCCTCCTTTCACCGCCGCCGAGTCGCTGCTGTCTTCCGAGGGCTCCCTCGAAGCTGGGACGGATGTCCCCCGAGTCCGGTTCCTTCCCCGGTCATGGTCGGGAGTATCCCCGTCCGGCCGGTTCGGCCGTAGGTGCGAGACGAGGGGCAGGAGGCGGGCTCTTCCGCGAGCGCAGCGGCTCTTCACCGTGCCGACCGCGACGCCGAGTACCTCCGCGGCCTCGGCGACGGGGTACCCCTGCATGTCGACGAGGACGAGCGACGCCCGCTGCTCGGCGGGGAGTTCGGCGAGCGCCTCGACGAGTTGCCTGTGGAGATCCTGGCGTTCGGCCGGAGCGGCTGCCGACTCCTCCGGCTCCAGGAGCTGTTCGAGGTGGGTCGTGTCGTCGGTGAGGGTGGCGCGGCGGGAGGCCGCCTTGCGTGCGCGGTCGAGGCAGGCGTTGACGGTGATCCGGTGCAGCCACGTCGTGACGGCCGAGCGCCCGCGGAAGGTATGGGCACCGCGGTACGCGGATATCAGCGCGTCCTGCACGGCGTCGGCCGCCTCTTCGCGGTCGCCCAGAGTGCGCACCGCGACGGCCCAGAGCCGATCCCGGTGGCGGCGCACCAGCTCGCCGAACGCCTCGTGCTCGCCCTCGACATGGCGGGCCAGGAGTTCACGGTCGTCCGCGAGCGCAAGCGGCGCGGGCTCGGCCGACCGTGCAGGCTGCTCCGGTTCCTCGTCCACGGCCTGCGCCTCCCCTCCCCCGGATCTCCACCTGTTCGGACCGTCCTTCGACCGCCGACTCAGCTGAGGACCCGTACCTCCGCGACCCGACCACGGTAGTTGCCGTCCTCCGAGAGCGGGAGCTTCGTGAGCCAGAGCAGGACGTACTGCGTCCGCACGGGCTTCTTCGCCTTGAGTTTCAGCTTCTCGCCCGTGCCGCCGGAGACCTTCTCGAAGCCGCCGAGGCTGGTGGGCATCCCCGTCGCGCTGCGGGGTGCCGCGTGGATCTCGGCCCGGGTGGTGCCGAGGAAGTCCACCTGGACCTCGCTCACCTGCTGGAGCTTGCCCAGGTCGAGGATGAGGCCGACGCCCGACTTGAGGTTGCCGAAGTTGGGCTGGCCGTAGTATTTGCTCGTGGGCCAGTAGGTGGTGGGGTCGTCGTCGACGGCGTCGTCGACGTCCTCCGGGTTCTCCTGGCCGTCGGCGCTCTCGGGGTCGAAGTCCTCGACGCCGGCGACCTTGATCGGCTCGCCCGTCGGGTCCGTCTCCTTCGTCGGGGCGGGAGCCGGCTTCTCGTTGGAGGTGTCGCCCTTCAGCAGCGCGTCAGCGACCTGCCAGCTTCCCAGCCCGAGCGCCGCGATGAGCAGCGCGGAGACGCCCCACTTCAGCGCCTTCCCCGTACGGCCCGGCAGCGCGGGCGGAGCCGGCGGCTCGGTCCCGGTGGCGGGGGTGCCGGGGGGTACGGCGTTGCTCTGGCGGCGTACGTAGGCGGCGGGCGGCTGGTAGGCGGGCTCGGGCGGTCTGATGCGCGGAAGCTCGGCCACCGCCTTGGCGAGCTCGTCCGGGGTGGCGCAGGGCTGGTCCTGGCGGGAGGGTGTCGCCCCGTCGTTGACGAGGGCCCGCATCGCAAGCGCCGAGAGGCCGCGGTGTACGCCCGCGCGCACCTGGTCGGGTGCGATCAGTGTGCCGCCGGCGAGGCCGCCCACGCCGGACAGGCCGTACGCGTCCTTCTCGTACGGCCACCGCTGTGTGAGGGCGGCGTAGAGGAGGGCGCCGACGGCCTCCGTGTCGGTGCGCGACGGTTCCTCGCTGGTGACGCCGCGGAGCGCGGCGTTCACCGCGAGGCCGCGGATGCGGTACTGGCCGACGCCGGTGCGCAGCACGCAGGACGGGCTGAGCCGCAGGTGCGCGAGACCCTCACGATGCGCGGCCGCCATCCCCTGCGAGAGCTGGCTGACGAGCTGGTACGCCTCGTGCGGTTCCAACGGCGCCGTCAACAGCAGGTCGTTGAGGGGGACGGCGTCGACGAGCCACTCGTGGACGACGTAGACGAGCTCGCCCTCCTCGACCGCGTCCAGCACTTGCACGAACCGCGGGTCGCCGAGGAGCGCGGCAGAGCGGGCGGCCGCGAGGACCTTGCGCGCGCGGGGGTGTGCGGCGGGCAGGACGTGGACACCGACGGCACGGCGCAGCTTCTCGTCGACGGCACGCCAACTGCTGAAACCGTCGAGCCGGGTGACGCACTCCTCCAGGCGGTACCTGCGGGCGAGCTTGTGACCGCTGTGCAGCTCGGGAGCGGCTGCCTCCTGTTCGCCACCGGGGGGCTCCGGCTCCTCGGCGGTGTCCTCCGGGACCTGTGCTTCGCCGGACGCGGACGGCTGCGCGTCGGCGTCGGCGTCGAGGGAGGTGGAGGGCTCCGCCTCGGTCGGCTGCGTACTTCCTATGGACGCGTCCTCTGCCACCGCTTCGGGAGGGTTCTCCGCCCGGTCGTCGGACGGGGCGCCGTCCTCCACGGGGGTGTCGGGGTGCTCGGCGGCTTCGGGGCCGTCGTTCGGCTCCGCTGTGTCGGAGCTTTCCGCACGCATGGCCGAGTCCTCTGCTCCGCCTTCTTCGGCCTCAGGCGCGGTGTCCTGCGGGCCGTCCCCGTGCGTCGCGCCGTCGTTCGTAGCATCCGTCCGGTCGGAGAGCGTCTTGCCCTCGGACTCGCCGCTGTCTGCCACGTCGACGGCAGCCGTGCTCCGTTCTGCCACCGTCGTTCCTGCCTCCCCAGTCGTTGCAGCCGAGTGGGGCCGGTACTCGCATCGGCCCACAGCAATTGTGCCTACGCTCCACCGCTATGCACGACACACAGCCGCCGGTGAAGGTTGTATCGCCGCTCGCCCGCGGCTCTGGCCTGCAACGGCGCGGAGGTCGGCGGGGTCGCGGGCGTACGGCCAGGTGTGCCATCCGGTGCTTTTCCCTATGCGTGCCGGCATCGGGTCACCTGCCGAGGCGGCTGCGGACCATGCCGAGCAGCGTCGTCATCTCGGCGATCCGCATCCGCTTCGCGGCGAGTACGAAGACGGCGAGAAGGGCGACCCCGCCGAGGAGCAGCGCGACGATCGAGCCGAGCGTTCCGCTGCCCAGCGCCTGCGTGAGCACGTAGACGACCCCGCCGGCCACGAGCGTCGCCGGGACGCTGGCGCCGGCGAGCCGGACGTAGGTGCGCACGACGTTGCGTCCGTCGAGGCTGCCGTCGAGCTTCCGGCGCAGCCGTTGCCACGCCACGACGACGCCGATGATGTACGCGAGTCCGTAGGACGCGGCCATGCCGACGACCGCCCAGCGGGCCGGTAGGAGAAGGAAGCAGAGCGCGGAGGCCGCCGCGTTGACCGCTGCGACGATCACGGTGTTGTAGAAGGGCGTCCGCGTGTCCTCGTAGGCGTAGAAGGCCCGGAGGACCACGTACTGCACGGAGAACGGGATCAGGCCGATGCCGAACGCCATCAGCATGTAGCCGATGTTCTGGGCCGACGCCGTCCCGGCGGACCCGTAGATCAGGGTGCACATCGGGATGCCGAGCGCGACGAACCCGAAGGCGATCGGGACGATGGCGACCGCCGAGTTCCGCAGGCCCTGCGAGATGTCGTCGCGGACGGCGCCGCTGTCGCCGTCGCTCGCGGAGCGCGAGAGGCGGGGGAGGAGCGCGGCCATCACGGAGACGGTGATGATCGCCTGCGGCATGTTCCAGATGAGCTGCGCGTTCGAGTACGCGGAGAAGCCGACGCCCGCGTGGCCGTCCCGCTCGGCGGATGCCTGGGCCCACGTGGAGAGTTGGCTGACGACGAGGACGCCGGCCTGGTTGGCGAGGACGAAGAAGATCGTCCACTTGGCGAGCTTCGCCGCCTTGCCGAGGCCGTGGCCGCGCCAGTCGAACCGGGGGCGCAGGCGGAAGCCGGTGGCCCGCAGGTACGGGATCATCGCGAGCGCCTGCACGACGAGGCCGAGGAGCGTCCCGATGCCGAGCAGCCTGACGGCTTCCGGCGGGATGTCGGAGACCGTCATCTCCGAGGAGGCCGCGGGGCCGTAGACCGCGAGGAACATCGCCAGCGTCGAGATGATGACGACGTTGTTGAGGACCGGCGTCCACATCATCGCGCCGAAGCGGCCGCGGGCGTTGAGGATCTGCCCTATCACCACGTGGATGCCCATGAAGAAGATCGTGGGCAGGCAGTACTGGATGAAGCTGACGGCGACCCCGTTGGCCTCCGGGTTGTTGGCGATCGACCCGGACATCAAGGGGACGAGCAACGGTGCCGCGAGGAGCGCAACCCCGGTCAGACCGCCGAGGACGCAGGCGACGAGCGTCAGAAGGCGGTTGGCGTACGCCTCGCCCCCGTCGTCGTCCCGCTTCATCGCCCGGACGAGCTGGGGGACGAAGACCGAGTTGAGGCCGCCGCCGACGGTGAGCGTGTAGAGCATCGTCGGGATGGTGATGGCGAGTTGGTACGAGTCGCCGAGCATTGCGACACCGAGCGCGACGACCGTCATCGCGTTCCGGACAAAGCCGGTGAGCCGCGAGACCATCGTGCCCGCGGCCATGATGGCGCTCGACTTCAGCAGGCCGCCGGACTTCGCCGGTGTGCTCACGGCGGCGGTCTCGTCGGGCCCGCCGGGCTCGGCGACGGGTTCGGGGGCCGCGGTGCCGGGCTCCGGGAGCCCTTCGGCCGGGCTCGCGGCGGGTGGACCCGGTGGCGTCTGCGGCGCGGGCGGCGGGGGACCGTAGCCGGGCAGCGGCGGCTGTGCCGGCGGGGGGCCGCCGGTGCCGCCGTCCTGGCCCTGGTCGCGGAAGAGGTGGGCGAAGGCGTGGGGATGCGGTGTCGCCGTCCCGTCGGTCGGGCGCCCGAGGTCGACGGTGGGTCGGCCGCCCGGCGCCTCGGGCGTGCCCCGGCGGGTGGGGTTGCCGAAATCGAGGGTGGAGGTGGGGTCGCCGGTGCGGGGCTGCTCGTCGGCCGGCGTGCCCCAGGCGCGCGGGTCCGCAGGAGGCGTGGCGGGTGGCTCCGGTTGCAACGCGCCCTCGTCGTAGGGAGGTTCGGGGGCGGGCGGCGGCTCCGCCTGCGGGGGCCCGGGCACCCTGGAGTTCTGCGACTGCTCGGAGTCGTCTCCGGGAGTCCGGTCCCGGTCGCCGCCGTACGGCGCGTTCATCGCTGGCTACCCCTGCCCCTGCTGTGCATGCCCCTGCTGCTCACGCGGCTGACTCAACGGTCCACTCTCTCACCCGCGGACGGGGGGTCGTCGTCATCCCGTCCGGTGTCGGTCGCGCCCCGATCGGTGTCCTCGGTTCTCGTGGTTTCCCCACGTTCCGTACCGTCGTGCGGTTCCTCACCGGCCTCGCCGCTCGTGTCCTCGGTGCCGGCCGTCGCGTCGGGCTTCGGCTCGTCGTCCGAGGAAGCTTCCCTTCCGGTCGCGTCCGTGTCCAGCGGAGCATCCGGGTCGGGCGCTGGGCCGCGGCGCTTGCGCTGGGTGTACATCCGGACGCCGGCGAGGACCATGAGCAGCACACCGCCTGCGATCACGAGGAGGACGGTGGACGTGATCGAGGTGACGTGCACCTGGAAGACCATCGGCTTGCCGTACGGCTTGCCGTCCTTGGTGTAGAGCTGCGCCTCGACGTAGGACCGCCCGTTCGCCTTGGCCGAGGTGGAGAACTTCACCGACTGGCTGTGCCCGCCGTCCACCTGCACCGGCTGCCGCTCACCCACGTCGAGGCCGATCCGGCGGCTCGGCTTCAGCTCGAGTTCCAGGCCGTCGACCCGCTGCAGCAGGTTGTTCTGGACGGTGACGGGGACGGTGGCGCTGCGGCCGGAGAGCGTGACGTCTGACTTCTCGATCAGGCGGACCTCGCCCGTGAGGCTCTCCAGGTACTCTTGGACGCCGTCCCTGAACTCGGCGGCGTGCCCCGGACGCCCCCGCCAGGAGACGGAGACGGCGCGGTCTATGGCGTTGCCGAACGGCGTCACGACGCGGTCGGAGCGGGTGAGCACCTGCTCGAAGTCGTCGAGCTGCTTCTTCGTGTCGTACACCTGCCGGAAGGCGGAGGTGGGGAGCTCCTTCTTGCTGAGCGCCCCGGGATACGAACCGGCTCCGGGCAGGCGGGTACCGGCGTTCGGGTCCGGCTTGGATTCGGCGGCCTCGGAGAGGCTCTGCCCCTTCGTCCACGTGCCGTCGCTCTCCAGCGCGCTGAGCGCCGAGGCCATCGCCTGCGCCTGCGAGGCGGACGGCATGCGCTGCGGTACGACGACGATGCTGCGGTTCTTCGTCGGTACCTGGCGGGAGACCGAGAGGCTGTGCGCGAGGAAGCGCTGGACCGCTTCGGTGGTCGCGGAGGCCTCGGTGAGGTCGCCTTCGAACGCCTTCGACAGACCGGCGTCCGAGACGACCGCGGTGTTGCCGCCGCCGATGGGGCGCGGTGCTGAGGCCGTGTAGTTGAGGCCGCCGTCGGGGAAGGTGTCGCTGCGGGCGAGGACGTTGTGGGCGCCGGCCGAGGTGGCGACGTCGACGATCGAGGAGTCGAGGGCACCGTTGACGGGCCACGCGAAGTCGGTACGCGCGGTGGTGTGGAGGACGACCCGCACCGTCTCCGCGCCGAGTTCGGTCGCCGGCTGGAGCTGGTTGAGGGCGTCGGGGACGCGGCGCCCCTGGTGGGCGAGGGAGGCGAGGTCCGGGTCGGCGAAGGGCAGCGCCACGACCTCCTCGCCCTGGACAGCGCTCTGCAGGTCGTTGAGCCACTGCTTGGCGTACGCCTGCCCGCGCCCCGCCCGGGTCTTCCCATCCGCGTCCTGCACCCGGTAGGGCTTGGTCATCATGTCGACGGTCGCGAGCAGGTCGGGGTCGATGACCCAGGTGATGGGGAGCTCGTCGCCGAGCGAGACCATCTGCTGGAGGCGGCCGCCGGGGGCGAGCTCGTCGGCGAGGTCGTCGTTGAGGAAGACCGGGGTCTGCTCCTCGTCCGACTCGGTGCGCGCCGTCAGCTCGGACTCGGCGACGAGCGGCCAGGCGTAGGTGAGCTTCGTGCTGTCGGCGGAGCCGGAGCGCTGCCAGGGGAGGAGGGTGCGCTCTATCCCGAAGACCTGGTCGTACGGCTGCTGCTTCGTGCGGCCGGTGAGGGAGACGCCGAGCTGGTAGACGCCGTCGGACTGGAGGCCCAGCGAGTCGACCGGGACCTTCAGCGTGAAGGCGCTGCTGATGCCGGGTTTGAGGGTGCCGGTCTTCGCCGTGTGTTTGCCGATCTCCGTGCCGTCGGCGCCGGAGAGGTAGCCCTTGCGAGCGGCCGTCTGCTCGATGGCGCTGCGGGAGTCGAGCGTCGGGCCGACCCGCAGCTTCAGTTCGCCGTCTGTGATCGGTGCGTCGCCGCGGTTGGTGACGGTGCCGGTGAGGGTGAGGGTGTCGCCCTGCTTCGGAACCGAGGGCGTCAGGGTGTTCACGGAGATCCGCGCGGTCTCCGAGCCGCGCCCGGTCTCACTCCGCGCCGAGGGGGCCGCCGCCGCTTCGGGCGTGACGCCGGCCGCGGTGCAGGCGAGAGCGAGGCCGGCAGCGAGGCAGCCCGCTGCCGCCGTGCGGAGGCGGCGCCGACCGCGACGTGCCGGCTTGGTCCGGGGCGGTGTGCGCCCCGTGCCGCCGGGATCGGGGGGCACCTGCTTCTCAGCCGCGTCGGCCACGCGCTCGTCCGTCCCCTCGTGGTTGATGGGCCTGGTCCTGGTGTCTCGTCGGTTCCGGGACCCTGATGGTAACGAGGGTCGAAGAGTGGAAGTGCCGCGGCTTCGACCGCACGGCACGGGCGTGGGCGCAGTGCCGAGTTCCTCCGGAATTCGGGCCTCGCGGTGCCCCCGAGCCCGGCGCAAATCGGCCGGTGGGTACGGGGTTTCGGGGCCGGAGCGGCAACGTACCCTTGCTGGTTGTGCCGAACGCCAAGAACGACAGCCAGCAGCCGACGCCCTCCGGCCCGCCCCGACCGGCGACGTCCCCGACGACGCATCCCGCCGCGGAGCAGCTCAGTTCGGCGCAGCGCCGCGCCGTCAGCGAACTGCTCCGGGTCTCCCCCGTCGCCGACGATCTCGCGCGCAGGTTCAGGGAAGCCGGGTCCAGTCTGGCGTTGGTGGGCGGTTCGGTACGGGACGCGCTGCTCGGGCGGCTCGGCAACGATCTCGATTTCACGACGAACGCTCGACCCGAGGAGGTCCTGCGCCTCGTGCGCCCGTGGGCCGACGCCGTCTGGGAGGTCGGCATCGCCTTCGGCACGGTGGGCTGCAAGAAGCGGGAGCCCTCGACGGGGCGCGAGTTCACCGTAGAAATCACGACGTACCGCTCCGAAGCGTACGACCGCACGTCCCGCAAGCCCGAGGTCTCCTACGGCGACTCGATCGAGGGCGACCTCGCCCGTCGCGACTTCACGGTCAACGCGATGGCCGTCGTCCTGCCGGAGAAGACGTTCGTCGACCCCTACGGCGGTCTCGACGACCTCGCCCGGCGGGCGCTGCGCACGCCCGGAGCACCGGAGGACTCCTTCTCCGACGACCCGCTGCGGATGCTGCGCGCCGCCCGCTTCGCCGCGCAGCTCGACTTCCGCGTCGCGGACGACGTGGTGGCGGCGATGACGGAGATGGCCGACCGCATCGACATCGTTTCGGCGGAGCGCGTACGGGACGAGTTCAGCAAGCTGATCCTCTCGGACCACCCGCGCCACGGCCTGCAGCTACTCGTGGAGACGGGGCTTGCGCAGCGCGTGGTCCCCGAGATCCCGGCGCTGCGCCTGGAGCGCGACGAGCACCACCGGCACAAGGACGTCTACGAGCATTCGCTGACGGTCCTGGAGCAGTCGATCGACCTCGAGGAGGAGGGGCCGGACCTCACGCTGCGGCTCGCGGCGATCCTCCACGACATCGGCAAGCCGAAGACCCGCCGCTTCGAGAAGGACGGGCGGGTCTCGTTCCACCACCACGAGGTCGTCGGCGCCAAGCTGACGAAGAAGCGGCTCACCGCGCTGAAGTACTCGGGGGAGCTGATCAAGGACGTCTCCCGCCTCGTCGAGCTCCATCTGCGCTTCCACGGCTACGGCACGGGCGAGTGGACGGACTCCGCGGTGCGGCGGTACGTCCGCGACGCGGGCCCGCTGCTCGACAGGCTCCACAAGCTGACCCGTTCCGACTGCACGACGAGGAACAAGCGGAAGGCGAACGCCCTCTCCCGCGCGTACGACAGCCTTGAGGAACGCATCGCCCGCCTCCAGGAGCAGGAGGAGCTCGACGCCATCCGCCCCGCGCTCGACGGCAACGAGATCATGGGCATTCTCGGTCTGCGGCCCGGCCCCGTGGTCGGCGAGGCGTACCGCTACCTTCTGGAACTCCGGTTGGAGCAGGGCCCGATGGAGCACGACGAGGCCGTGGCCGCGCTGCGGTCGTGGTGGGAACGGCAGCAGGGATAGCCCGCCGTTTCACGTGAAACGGCGTCGGTGGTGGACCGCGGGTCAGGTCTTGGCGCTGTCCGCTTCTCCGGTACCGGTGCTTCCCGTGCCGTCCGCCCCGCCTCGGACGACGTGGTGCATCGGACGCCCGGCGAGCGCGAGTCTGCGGCGGAGTCGGAGCAGCCCGATGAGGGTGGCGACGTAGAGCACGGCGACGCCGACCACCAGCACCGGCGAACGACCGTCCGGAGGCAGGATCAGGGCGACGGCTCCGGCGGCTCCGACGAAGGAGACGTTGGCGAGCATGTCGTAGAGCGAGAAGACGCGTCCGCGGAAGGCGTCGTCGACGGTGGTCTGGACGGCGGTGTCCGTGCCGATCTTGGAGCTCTGCGTGACGACGCCGAGGACGAAGGCCGCCAGCAGCATCGGCACCGGCTCGAAAGGCAGCCCGAGTGCCGGTTCGAGCACCGCCGCCGCCCCCGCGCAGACGGCCATCCACCCGAAGACGCCCGCACGCCCGACTGCGTACGGCGTGAGGACGGCGGCGGCGAGGAAGCCGGCGCCGGAGAGCCCCACGGCGAGGCCGAGGAGGCCGAGGCCGGCCGCTGTGTCGTCGGCGTCGCTCCACGCATAGCGGCACAGCATCAGCACCATCACCGTCAGAGCCCCGTAGTTGAAGCGCATCACGGTGAAGGCGGCGAGTGCTCCGGCGGCCGGGCGGCGGTGCGAGAGGTGGCGGACGCCGCTGACGAGTCCGTGTACGGTGCCGGCCGCAGCGGCGGTGAGGCGGGAGCGGACCTGCCCTGGCTCGGGGCCCAGCACGTCACGCGAGATGCGCAGCGCGGCAGCCGAGCCGAGTAGGTAGAGCACGGCTCCCACGGCGACGACGAGAGCGTCGGCTTCCCTGCCTCCCTCGGGGAGGGCGAGCCTGACGATGAAGGCGACCCCGCCGCCGGCGGTCGCGGCGACCGTACCGGCCGTGGGCGAGAGGGAGTTGGCGATGACCAGCCGCTCGCCGTCGACGACGCGGGGCAACGCAGCCGAGAGCCCCGCAAGGACGAACCGGTTGACGGCGGTCACCGAGAGCGCGCTGAGATAGAAGAGCCACAGCGGCGCACCGTCGAGGATGAGGAACCCGGTTGCGCCGGCGAGCACGGCGCGCAACAGATTGCCGTAGAGCAGGACTTGGCGACGCCGCCATCGGTCGAGGAGGACGCCTGCGAACGGCCCGAGGAGGGAGTACGGCAGGAGGAGCACCGCCATCGCCGAGGCGATCGCGGCCGGCGACGTCTCGTTCTCCGGGGAGAAGACGACGTACGAGGCGAGGGCCACCTGGTAGACACCGTCGGCGAGTTGGGAGAGAAGCCGGACGGCGAGGAGCCGCCGGAACCCTGGAAAGCGCAGCAGGGTACTCAGATCACGCGCGACAGCCATGGATACAGCCTCACACACCGGGCCGCCGTTTCACGTGAAACGGCGGCCCGGTGCGGAACGGCGGGCAGAGGCCGGGATCAGGGATCGCGGGACGGGGGCTCCGGCGCCGAAGGACTGGGGGCCGCAAGGGAGTTGGGGTCCTCGGCACCCCAGTGGACGGCCCCCTTCGCGGAGTGTCGGGCGCGGGGGCGGAAGGCCCGCACGTCCGAGGCCCCGTCGAGGATGCCGCCGCCGGGGTCGTCGGAACCGTCGCGGCGCACCGTGTCGTGGTCCGGGCGGAGGGCGTCGCGGACGAGTACGGCGCAGAGGTAGAGCGTGCCGAGGAGGTGGATGAGGATCACCACCTGGTACCCGCCGGGCGGCAGGCCGTGATGGTCGTCTCCGCTGCCGGTGTACGCGAGGTACATCCAGATCCCGAGGAAGTAGAGGCACTCGCACGCCTGCCAGATCAGGAAGTCGCGCCACCGCGGTCGGGCGAGGACGGCGAGCGGCACCAGCCAGAGGACGTACTGCGGTGAGTAGACCTTGTTGGTGAGGATGAAGAGCGCGACGACCAGGAAGGCGAGGGTGGCGAAGCGCGGGCGTCTCGGGGCGGCGAGGGCGAGCGCGGCGATCCCCGCGCAGCCCAGAGCCATCAGCACCGTCGCGTAGTCGTTGGCGTCCTCCAGGTTCCACCCGGTGCGCTGCTGGAGGAGCAGCCAGACGGAGCCGAAGTCGACGGGGCGCTCCTGGCTGAACGTGTAGAACTTCGACCAGCCGTCCCACGAGGCGAGCATCACGGGGATGTTGACGCACAGCCACGCGGCGGTGGCCCCGAAGAGCGCCCTGCCGAAGGGGCGCATCCGTCCGGCTCGCCAGCACAGAAGTAGTAGCGGGCCGAGGAGCAGCGCGGGATAGAGCTTGGCCGCCGTCGCGAGTCCGAGGAGGAGCCCCGCGGCGAGCGGGCGGCTCCGGGCCCACAGCAGCATGCCGAGGGCGGTGAGGGCGACGGCGAGCAGGTCCCAGTTGATCGTCGCGGTGAGCGCGGCGGCCGGTGCCAGGGCGACGAGCAGGCCGTCCCACGGACGCCGCCTGTGCGTGCGCGCGACGCAGACGGCGGTGACCACCGCGCAGACCATGAGCATCCCCGCGTTGACCATCCAGTAGAGCTGCTCGCGCTCCTGGACGTCGCCCGAAAGCGGCGCCGTCAGCCACGCGGCGACCTGCATGAACGCGCCGGTGAGCACGGGGTATTCGAGGTATTCCATGCCGCCCGAGAGGTGCTCGGGGATGCGGTCGAGGTAGGGGACGAGGCCGTCCGCGAAGCCGCGGCCGCTGAAGAGGTGGGGGATGTCGGAGTAGCAGGCGTGGATGTACTGGCTGGTCTCGCCGGTGAACCAACCGCCGTTGTAGCAGGGGAGCTTCTGCACCATCCCCAGTGCGAACATCCCGATCGCCACGAGTGCGACGACGCGGAACGGGTTCCACCACCCCGTGCCGCCGACGCCGCGTCGCCCCACGGGTCCTCCGAGGAGTTCGCTGCCGGCTGCTGAGACCCGGTCCTCCTCGGTGGGGCGGACGGCGGTGGGGGGTTCCGTCGGTGAGGCGCGCGTCATGGGGGACATCCTGCCGTACGGGTCGGTCGGTCCCCTGTGGGGGCGCAGCGGCACCACGAGGAACACCACGAGGAAGGGGCCCGCACCGGGTGCGGGCCCCTCGGGGCTTGCGGTACTCAGGTGTTGCGCCTACTCCCTGCGGAAGGCGGCACCGTTGTTGCCGAATATGCTTCCCTCGTCCTGGCCTTCGTCATCGCCCGGGTCGGTACTGCCGCCTCCGCCGCCGTTCTCCTGACCCTGGTCGCCTCCGCCATTGCCCTCGGTGCCGCCGTCGTCGCCCTCGTCCTTGCACTTCGGGTCGAACGGGTGGCAGCTCTCGTCGTCGGAGGGGGTCTCCGAGGGTTCACGCGAAGGCGTCTCCGACGGCTCCTCCTCGGTGGGCTCCTCGGACGGCTCCTCCGTGGGGGTGGTCGGCGTCTCCGTCGGCGTCGGGCTGGCGCCGTCCCCGTAGACCTTGTCGCCGAGCGGAGTGGGGGTCGGGAACTGCTGGACGGGGCTGTTCTCGAGCGCCGCCTTCATGTACGACGTCCAGATCTCGGCGGGGAAGGAGGCGCCGTGGATCTCCTTCTGGCCGCCGACGCCGTACATCTCGAGGAACTTCTGCTGCTTCGCCTGGTCGTTCACCCGCCACATGCCGATCGAGGTGGCCAACTGCGGTGTGTAGCCGGTGAACCAGGAGGACTTGTTGCCGTCGGTGGTACCGGTCTTGCCTGCGGCCGGGCGGCCGAGCCCCTGTGCCGCGCTGCCCGTACCGTCCTCGACCACGGTGCGCAGGAGGTCGGTGACGTTGTCGGCGACGGCGGCGTCGAAGGCGTTGGTCGTCGCCTTCCGGTTCTGGAAGGCGACCTCACCCTCCTTCTCCACCTTCCGCACCGAGTACGGCTCGGCCTCGACACCGCTCTTGGCGAAGGTGCCGTAGGCGTTCGCCATGCGGATCGCGCTCGGTGCCGAGACGCCGAGCGAGAACGTCGGCGTGGGGTTCTTCGGAAGCGACTCCTCGTTGACGCCGGCGTCGAGCGCCGACTGCCGCACCTTGTCGAGGCCGACGTCCATGCCGAGCTGGATGAAGGGGGTGTTGATGGACTCCTTCATGGCCGTA
Source organism: Streptomyces sulphureus DSM 40104 (assembly GCF_000381025.1). GTDB lineage: Bacteria > Actinomycetota > Actinomycetes > Streptomycetales > Streptomycetaceae > Streptomyces > Streptomyces sulphureus. The sequence continues at coordinate 203,767 of NZ_KB905820.1, read as the reverse complement.
CGCAGGTCGACGTCGCCGTAGCTCTGGTTGCCGTCGTTGCGCTGGTTCCACTCCTTCCCCTCCTTGTTCCTCCAGATCGAGCCGTTGTAGTTGCGCAGTTTGACCTTGTTGTTGCCGTTGTAGACCGACTTGGGTGAGACGGGGGTGCGGCTGTCGGCGCCCTGGGTGGGTGGGCCGTCGGGGTCGCGTACGCCGTCGCGCATCGCGGCGGCGAGGACGAACGGCTTGAAGGTGGAACCGACCTGGACGCCGGTGTAGTCCGCGTTGTTGGTGAAGTGCGTGGTGGCGTCCTCACCGCCGTAGATCGCCTGGATCGCACCGTCGCCCGGTTTCACCGAGGCACCGCCGAACTGGACGTACTTGTCGACCTTCCGCTTCTTCGGGTCGATGTTCGCCTTCTTGACCTTCTCGATCGCCGCCTTGAGATGGTCGGTCTTCTTGCGATCGAACGTGGTGTAGATCTTGTAGCCGCCCTTTTCCAGCTGGCGCTTGGTGATGCCGCTGTCCGGGTCGTTGGTGATGTAGTTGTTGGCGAGATTGACCATGTAGCCGATCTGGCCCTTGAGTTCGGTCGACTTCTTCGGCCGCTTGGGCATCGGGAACTCGTCGTACTTCGCCCGCTCCGCCTTGGTCATCCGGCCGATCGCCACCTCGCGGTCGAGGGTCCAGGACCACCTCCCCTCGGCCCGCTTGATGTTCTTCTCCTTGGTGGCCTGCTCGCCGATGCCGCCCTCGGTGTCGTAGAAGTTCGGGCCGTTGAGCGTGGAGGCGAGGTAGGCGCTCTCGCTCGCGTCGAGGTCCTTGGAGTCCTTGCCGAAGTACGCCTGCGCGGCGGCCTGGATGCCGTAAGCGCCGCGGCCGTAGTACGCGGTGTTGAGGTAGCCCTCGAGGATCTCGCCCTTGTCCTTCTCGGCGCCGACCTTGACCGAGATGAAGAGTTCCTTGAACTTCCGGGAGAGCGTCTGCGACTGGTCGAGGTAGGTGTTCTTGACGTACTGCTGCGTGATCGTCGACCCCGACTGAGTGTCGCCGCCCATCGCCATCCGGCCGAGCGCCCGGACGATGCCCATCGGGTCGACGCCCGCGTCCTCGTAGAACGTCTCGTTCTCCGCCGCGATGACCGCCCACTGCATCGACTCGGGGATCTGGGTCAACGGCACGATCTGCCGGTTGTGTTCCCCCTCGCCCGCGACGACCATCTGCTTGCCGTCGGCCCAGTAGTAGACGTTCTTCTCCTGCTGGGCCTGCGCGTTCGGGTCGGGGACCTCCACCATCGCGTACGCGACACCGGCCATGGCGACGAGCAGCCCGAGAAAGCCGACACACGTCCCGAGGATCTGCTTCCACGACGGAATCCAGCGGCGCAGCCCGTCCCGGTCGGAGCGCGGGTAGTCGATGAAGCGCTTCTTCCCCGACGCACGCGCCGCTCGCCGGCCGCCACCCCCCGCGGCCATCCCGGACGCGGCGGCACGACGCCTTCCCCCACCGCCACCCTGGGCTGCACGCCTCGCCTCGGCGCGGCTGCCGTACGCAGAAGGATCGGCGCCGCGCGACGCTGCGCGACGGCCGGGCGACGGCTGCGCCGCGCGTCGGCCGCGCCCCTGCGGCGGCTTTCGACGGTGCTCGCTCATTGGAACAGCTACTCCTCGGGCAGGCGGCGCTCGCGCCTGAAGGTGGCAGTTGACGTCTGGTCCCCCTGAGTGCGGCCGCTCCCCCGCGAGGCCCGTAGACCGCGCGACTGCCAGGCCGCACTCGGCGTGTGCGGCGTCGGCGTCCGCGGCTTCCGTCGCTTCGGAGACAGCCGCACTGCACCCAGGACGAGGACGCACAAGCGCGTCGCACGGTTCCCAGTTGCTGTCAGCACAGCCGACAGACTACGCAGCTCCAAAACCCTCTTTAACGGGTATTCACCTCAATCGAAACAAACCTCTGGCACCGAATCAGCGATGTGAGTGCCTTCACCCAGGCCCCACTTGTCGCACGCGTGCGCCCCGCCTATCGTCTTGATGTATCGAGTCGATACATCAGCCCGAGACAGGTACGCGGTACAGCGGCGAGCACACCTCGCAGGCACCGCACCCGACGAGGGCACGGCTCGGCAGGAAGCGCTCACCGCCGATGCTCGACCAGCACCGGCGGCCCGCCCGGCGTTCGCAGGCGTGCCCGCTCGATGCGGACGACAACGGCACGCGCCGGTACGGGCGTTCGGCGGTGCGGCACCGCATCCGCAGGCATCGACGGAGCAGGGAGGACGACGGAGGATGAGCAGACGCTCGGGCGTCCTCGAGTTCGCCGTGCTCGGCCTGCTGCGCGAAGCACCGATGCACGGCTACGAGTTGCGCAAGCGGCTCAACACCTCGCTCGGCGTCTTCCGGGCGTTCAGCTACGGCTCGCTCTACCCCTGCCTCAAGGCGCTCGTCCAACGCGGCTGGCTCGCCGAGGAGTCCCCGGCCGCGGCCGAGGGGCCACAGTCGGCGGCGATCTCCGGACGTCGCGCCAAGATCGTCTACCGGCTGACCGCCGAGGGGAAGGAGCACTTCGAGGAGCTGCTGACGCAGTCGGGCCCCGACGCGTGGGAGGACGAGCACTTCGGCGTCCGCTTCGCCTTCTTCGGCCAGACCTCGCGCGATGTCCGTATGCGGGTCCTGGAGGGACGCCGTACGCGGCTGGAGGAGCGGCTCGCGCGGATGCGCGCCTCGCTCGCCCGCACCCGCGAGCGCCTCGACGACTACACCCTCGAACTCCAGCGCCACGGCATGGAGTCCGTCGAGCGCGAGGTCCGCTGGCTCAACGAGCTCATCGAGTCCGAGCGAGCCGCCGGCGACGAGGGCACGCACCGCGCCGCCGAAACGGACACCGCACAGGGCCCGGTGTTCGGGCGACGCCGCACCCGAGACTCGGACGGTCCCGACCGGCGCCGGGAGGGCGGCCGGCCGGAGCGATCCGAAGAGAACGACATCTAAGGCCCGCCGGGCGGGCCTCATCGAGAAACCAGGGAGCAACCGGAATGGGTTCGGTTCGAGTAGCCATCGCCGGCGTGGGCAACTGCGCCGCGTCGCTCGTGCAGGGCGTGGAGTACTACAAGGACGCTGATCCGGACAGCAAGGTGCCGGGTCTGATGCACGTGCAGTTCGGCGACTACCACGTGCGCGACGTCGAGTTCGTCGCCGCGTTCGACGTGGACGCGAAGAAGGTGGGCCTCGACCTCACCGACGCCATCGGCGCCAGCGAGAACAACACCATCAAGATCTGCGACGTCCCCTCGGCGGGCGTCCCGGTCCAGCGCGGGCGCACCCTGGACGGCTTCGGGCGGTACTACCGCGAGACGGTCGAGGAGTCCGAGCAGGAGCCGGTCGACGTGGTGGCGGCGCTCCGCGAGTCCGGCGCCGACGTCCTCGTCTGCTACCTGCCGGTCGGTTCGCAGGAGGCCGCGGAGTTCTACGCGCAGTGCGCCATCGACGCGGGCGTCGCCTTCGTCAACGCACTGCCGGTCTTCATCGCGGGCACCAAGGAGTGGGCCGACAAGTTCACAGAGGCCGGGGTGCCGATCGTCGGCGACGACATCAAGTCGCAGGTGGGCGCCACGATCACGCACCGTGTGATGGCGAAGCTCTTCGAGGACCGCGGCGTGGTCCTCGACCGCACGATGCAGCTCAACGTCGGCGGCAACATGGACTTCAAGAACATGCTGGAGCGCGACCGCCTGGAGTCGAAGAAGATCTCGAAGACGCAGGCCGTCACCTCGCAGATCCGCGACCGCGACCTCGGCAGCGACAACGTCCACATCGGCCCCTCGGACTACGTCGCCTGGCTCGACGACCGCAAGTGGGCCTATGTCCGCCTGGAGGGACGCGCGTTCGGCGACGTCCCGCTCAACCTCGAGTACAAGCTGGAGGTCTGGGACTCCCCGAACTCGGCCGGCGTCATCATCGACGCGCTCCGCGCCGCGAAGATCGCGAAGGACCGCGGCGTCGGCGGCCCGATCCTCTCCGCCTCCTCGTACTTCATGAAGTCCCCGCCCGTGCAGTACTACGACGACGAAGCCCGCCAGAACGTCCAGGACTTCATCGACGGCAAAGTCGAGCGCTGACGCTCGCACCCGCGCACGAGGGCGGCCCCGCACCGGTGCGGGGCCGCCCTCGCGCGTCGCGACGGAGGTGTCAGGCGTCCACGGTGCGGTCGACCGTCGTCGTCGTGTGCCGCAGGATCGCCGTCAGCTCCTCGCCCACCTTCGGCTCGGGCGCCTCCGAGGGGACGAAGAGGATCGAGACCTGCATGTGCGGCGGCTCCGCGAACCACCGCTGCTTGCCGCCCCACAGGAACGGCGCCAGGTTCCGGTTGACGGTCGCGAGGCCGGCCCGCGCCACGCCCTTCGCCCGCGACGTCATGCCGTGGAGCGCCTTCGGCGACTCCAGCCCCACACCGTGCGAGGTGCCGCCCGCGACCACCACCAACCAACCGTCCCCCGCGGCCTTCTGTTGCCGGTAGCCGAACCTGTCGCCCTTGACGACGGGCGTGACGTCGAGGATGGCGCCCCGGTACTCGGTCGCGTCAGCGTCCCCGAGCCAGAGGTGGGTGCCGATCCGGGCGCGGAAGTTGGTCTGCGGGAACTGCTGCTGGAGCACGGCGAACTCGTCGGGCTTCAGGTGGCTGACGAACATGGTGTCGAGCGGCAGCCGGGCGGCCCGCAGCCGGTCCATCCAGCCGATGACCTCCTCGACGGCCGAGGAGCCGTCGGTGCGGTCGAGCGGCAGGTGGATCGCGAAGCCCTCCAGCCGGATCTCGTCTATGGCGGCGTGGAGTTGAGGCAGCTCCTCCTCGGTGACTCCGTGCCGCTTCATGCTGCTCATCACCTCGATCACCACGCGCGCGCCGCGCATCAGCCCGACCCCCTCCACAGAGGAGACCGAGCGGATCGCGCGGTCCGGCAGCGGAACCGGCTCCTCGTCCTTCCGGAACGGCGTGAGGACGAGGAGGTCGCCGCCGAAGAAGTCCTTGGTGCGCGCGGCCTCGTAGGTCGTTCCGACAGCGAGGATGTCGCTGCCGAAGCGGTGCGCCTCCTCCGCGAGGCGCTCGTGCCCGAACCCGTAGCCGTTGCCCTTGCAGACCGGGACGATGCCGGGGAACTGCTGAATCACCGACTGCTGGTGCGCCCGCCAGCGATCGGTATCGACGTAGAGGGTGAGCGCCATGGCCGGTACGGCACCTTTCTTCTTCCGGTGGTGGGGGTGGGGGCCTGCGTGAGGCGTCGGGTCGGTCGCGGAACTTCGGGGGCTCTCAGCGCCGCGACATGTAGAGGTCGAGCGCCTTGTGGAGAAGCTTATTGAGCGGGAAGTCCCACTCGCCGAGGTACTCGGCAGCCTGCCCGCCGGTGCCCACCTTGAACTGGATCAGGCCGAAGAGGTGGTCGTTCTCGTCGAGCGCGTCGCTGATGCCGCGGAGGTCGTAGACGCTCGCGCCGAGCGCGTACGCGTCCTGGAGCATCCGCCACTGCATCGCGTTGGACGGGCGCACCTCGCGCTTGTGGTTCGCCGAGGCGCCGTAGGAGTACCAGACGTGCCCGCCGACGACGAGCATCGTCGCGGCCGCGATCCGTTCGCCCTCGTGCTCGGCGAAGTACAGGCGCATGCGGTTGGGGTCCTCCGCGTTGAGTACGCGCCACATGCGCTCGAAGTACGCCTTGGGGCGGGGCCTGAAGTGATCGCGCTCGGCGGTGATCTCGTAGAGCCGCTGCCACTCGTCGAGGTCGTCGAGCCCGCCCTGGACCACCTGGACGCCGGCCTTGTCGGCCTTCTTGATGTTGCGCCGCCAGAGCTGGTTGAAGCCCTTGTGGACCTCCTCCAGCGAGCGCCCCTCCAGCGGTACCTGGAAGACGTACCTGGGCTGGACGTCGCCGAAGCCGGCCCCGCCGTCCTCGCCCTGCTGCCATCCCATACGGCGCAGCCGGTCCGCGACCTCGAAGGCGCGCGGCTCGATCTCCGTCGCCTCGATGTCCCGCAGCCGCTTGACCTCGTCGTCCTGGATGCCCTTCTTGATCGCCTGGGCGTCCCAGCGACGGATCACCACCGGGGGGCCCATCTTCACCGAGAACGCGCCCTGGTGTTTGAGGTGCGCGAGCATCGGCTGGAGCCACTCCTCGAGGTGCGGCGAGTACCAGTTGATCACCGGGCCCTCGGGGAGGTACGCGAGGTACCGCTTCACCTTGGGCAACTGCCGGTAGAGCACGAGCCCGACGCCGACGAGCTCGCCTGAGGCGTCGAACCAACCGAGGTTCTCCGACCGCCACTCGCTCTTCACGTCCGCCCACGCGGGCACCTGGCAGTGGCTCGCCGAGGGGAGGCTCTGGACGTATGCCAGGTGCTGCTCACGGCTGATGGTCCTCAGGGTCAGACTCATGGTGGGACGGCTCCTCCGGCGGGGCTCGGCTCGGGCGCCCCCAGGCGCGGCGCTGGGAGGCTCGCCGCGAAGCCTACTGCCCGGCGGGGGCCGCCGTTCCGGTCAGCCCTCGACCGCTGAGCCGTGCTACGGCGGGGAGTTCGGCCGTTCCGCGAGGCGTCGCTCAGAGCCCGCCCCACAGCCCGCCGTGCGCCACCCCGAGGAAGAAGCCCACCCCCGCGGCGCCGAGTCCGACCACCAGCAGGAAGCGCTCCGCCGTCGTCACCGAGATCATCAGTCCCGCACCGCCGACGAGGATGCCGGCGAGGCCCGTCCAGGAGCTGATCATGTGGAGGCCGGGCCAGAAGTTGGTGAGGGCTGCGACGAGGCCGAGGACGACCGTCGCGAGGGCGAGGCTGTTCTCCTTGGGGTGCGCCTTCCCGTCGCTGTTGAGGAGGGCGAGCGGAGAGAGCGACCTGCGCCGTACTGCCTGTGCCATGGGGGCACCTCCAGCCGTGACGCCCGGGGTTTCCGGGGCGGTGGTGCGGCGGTGCTGGGTGACGCCGCTCACACCCGAGGTGTCCAGATTGCGCCGAGATCCGCCCGGATTTCAACCGGAAGGCACGCGTTGGGTACGCTGTACGGTCTGCGCTCCGACCCACCCGCGCCGCACGCGCTCCGGCGCACCACGGCGGGACGAGGGCCGGTGTGCGGACCCTACGCATAGACCCTCCTGCCACGGAAAGACCGTGGCCGCCGAGTCCAGAGGAGGTGGGTTCCACATGCGTCACTACGAGGTGATGGTCATCCTCGACCCCGATCTGGAGGAGCGCGCTGTCGCCCCCCTGATCGAGAGCTTCCTTTCCGTCGTCCGCGAGGGCGAGGGGAAGGTCGAGAAGGTCGACACCTGGGGCCGTCGTCGTCTCTCGTACGAGATCAACAAGAAGCCCGAGGGCGTCTACTCGGTCCTCGACCTGCAGGCCGAGCCTGCGGTCGTCAAGGAGCTCGACCGCCAGATGAACCTGAACGAGTCGGTCCTGCGGACCAAGGTCCTCCGCCCCACCGGGCGTTGAGCCCCGCGCTCAGCGACGGCAGGGAAACCGAGTAGCACCCACCAACCGGCACCCCGCAGCGGCCGCAGGCCGTACCAGGGACGCCGACAGCCAGCACCACCCCGCCGAGAGGTTCACCCATGGCAGGCGAGACCGTCATCACGGTCGTCGGCAATCTCGTCGACGACCCCGAGCTGCGCTTCACGCCCTCAGGCGCGGCGGTCGCGAAGTTCCGTGTCGCGTCCACCCCGCGCATCTTCGACCGGCAGACGAGCGAGTGGAAGGACGGCGAAAGCCTCTTCCTCACCTGCTCGGTCTGGCGGCAGGCCGCGGAGAACGTCGCCGAGTCCCTCACCAAGGGGACCCGCGTCCTCGTGCAGGGACGCCTGAAGCAGCGTTCCTACGAGGACCGCGAGGGCATCAAGCGCACGGTCTACGAGCTCGACGTCGACGAGGTCGGCGCCAGCCTCCGCAACGCCACGGCCAAGGTCACCAAGACCAGCGGCCGCGGCGGTCAGGGCGGCGGCTTCGGCGGTGGCCAGAGCGGCGGCGGTGGCTGGGGCGGCGGCTCCGGCGGCCAGGGCGGTCAGCAGGGCGGCCCCGCGGGCGACCCGTGGGCGACCGGCGCTCCGGCCGGTGGCCAGGGCGGTGGCGGTGGCTGGGGCGGCGGCTCCGGCGGTGGCTACTCGGACGAGCCTCCCTTCTAGGCCGAGGGGCAGCTCGTGAGATAGCTGCACACTTCTTGAGATTCATTGGAGAGAGACGATGGCGAAGCCGCCTGCTCGCAAGCCGAAGAAGAAGGTTTGCGTGTTCTGCAAGGAGAAGATCTCCTACGTCGACTACAAGGACACGAACCTGCTGCGGAAGTTCATCTCCGACCGCGGCAAGATCCGTGCCCGCCGGGTCACCGGCAACTGCACCCAGCACCAGCGCGACGTCGCCACGGCCGTGAAGAACAGCCGTGAGATGGCGCTGCTGCCCTACACGTCGACCGCGCGCTAAAGGAAGGATGACCGTCAGATGAAGATCATCCTCACCAACGAGGTGTCGGGTCTCGGCGCCGCCGGCGACGTCGTCGACGTCAAGGACGGGTACGCCCGCAACTACCTGGTCCCGCGGAAGCTCGCGATCCGCTGGACCAAGGGTGGCGAGAAGGACGTCGAGCAGATCCGCCGGGCCCGCAAGATCCACGAGATCGCCACCATCGAGCAGGCCAACCAGGTCAAGGAGCAGCTTGAGGGCGTCACCGTGCGCCTGCAGGTGCGCGCCGGCGACCAGGGCCGGCTCTTCGGCTCCGTGACCCCCGCCGACATCGCCGGCGGGATCAAGGCGGCCGGTGGTCCCGAGGTCGACAAGCGCCGTATCGCGGTGGGCAAGCCGATCAAGTCCCTGGGCTCGCACCAGGTCTCGGTCCAGCTGCACGCCGATGTCGCGGCCGACGTCGACGTGGAGGTCGCCGCGGCCTGAGCCGCGCCTCCACGCACCGCGGCGGCACGCCGCGGTCCGACGCAGCGAGGGCCGCACCCTTCGGGGTGCGGCCCTTCGCCGTGCTCGGGCTCGGCTCGTCGTGCCCGGCTCAGCCGCGGACGGCGCCCGTCACGATCCAGCGGCCGGAGCGCATCCGGAGCCACAGCGTGACGAGCCGGACCGACATCATCAGGCCGGCGATCGTCCACCAGAGCGCGGTGATTCCGCCGCCGAGCGTCGGGACGAGCACGGCGACGGGTGCGAATACGGCGAGCGTCACCAGCATGGCGCCGGCGAGGTACGGGCCGTCGCCCGCGCCCATGAGGACGCCGTCGAGGACGAAGACGACGCCCGCGACGGGCGCCGTGACGGCCACCACCAGCAGCACGGGTGTCAGGTGGTCGATGACGGTCCGGTCGGTGGTGAAGAGCGGCATGAAGACCGGCCGTACGAGCGCCACGAGCGCACCGAGCACGGCTCCGGAGAGCACGCCCCACTGGACCATCCGCCGGCAGGCGGCGCGTGCGCCTGCCTCGTCCCCCGCGCCCAGGTAGCGGCCGATGATCGCCTGGCCGGCGATGGCGATGGCGTCGAGCGCGAAGGAGAGCAACGACCAGAGGGTGAGCGTGATCTGGTGGGCGGCGACGTCGGCGTCGCCGAGCCGGGCTGCGACGGCGGTGGCGATCATGAGCACGGCGCGGAGCGAGAGCGTGCGGATCAGCAGGGGGGCGCCCGCCTGCGCGCTGGCGCGCACGCCGGCGAGCTCGGGACGGAGCGGAGTGCGGTGCTTCCGGGCGCCCTTGATGACGACGCGGAGGTAGACGGCCGCCATCCCGTACTGGGCGATCACCGTCCCCCAGGCGGAGCCGGCGATGCCGAACCCGGCGCCGTAGACGAGCGCCACGTTGAGCACGAGGTTGGCGGAGAAGCCGCCGACGGCGACGTAGAGCGGCGTGCGGGTGTCCTGGAGTCCGCGGAGCACGCCCGTGGCGGCGAGGACTATGAGCATGGCGGGGATGCCGAGGGCGCTGACGCGGAGGTAGGTGACGGCGTAGGGGTGCGCGGTCGGCGAGGCGCCGAAGAGGTCGATGAGCGCGGGCGCCGCGACGAGGGCTGCGCCCGCGACGACGATGCCGAGCCCGATCGCGAGCCAGATACCGTCGATGCCCTGGCGGAGCGCGGAAGGGAGGTCGCCCGCGCCGAGCCTGCGGGCGACGGCTGCGGTCGTGGCGTAGGCGAGGAAGACGAAGACGTTGACGAAGGTCTGTAGGAGCGCCGACGCGACGCCGAGGCCGGCGAGTTGGGGAGTGCCGAGGTGTCCGACGACGGCGCTGTCCGCCATGAGGAAGAGCGGTTCGGCGACGAGAGCGCCGAAGGCGGGGAGCGCCAGTGCGAGAATCTCGCGGTCGTGCCCGCGGGCCGAGCGGCGTCCCCCTGGGGAGTCCGGAGAGGGGGAGGGCGAGGAGGGGGACCGGCGACTCATGCGTGCGATACAAGCATCCACAGGTAATGAGTGCAAGGTAGTTGGGTCTGTTACGCATCGCGGTGCGGAGCGGATGCGTCCACCCTCCGTGGTCGTGGGCGCCGACGAGTGTGACGCAACCTCGCGGGTTTTTTCCCCGCACAGGCAGTGGATGGTGTTCTTGCAGGTCAATCGCGGTACGTGGATGGGGAGTCGGAGTTCTCCACAGCGTCGTCCCCCGTGTCGTGCACAGCTTTGGCGGAGTTCTCCACAGGGAGCGGTGCACTATCCACACCGGCCTGTGGATAACAAGATTGGCTGAACCCCGGGTCCCGCATAGCGTTGAGCGTCGCCCACCCGGGAGTCGGTCCCTCGGCCTCCCCCGGCAACCTCCGCTTCATCATGCCTTTTCGGCTCGTACGGCCTCGGCAGGTGCGGGGTGAGGACGGGCGACGTCGGTGTCGGGGTTTGTCAGCGCGGTGCCGTAGGAAAGAGGGGCGCCGTGCTCGGGAGGGAGCGGCACCCCAGCCGGGACGGCAGAAGACGGGAGGAGGGGCGGGATGACTCAGCAACCGGAGCACCTCGACGACCCCTGGGCCGCCGAGGAGAGCGGCGGCCGGAACCTCCCCGTCGCCCGGCAGTCCGCCAACGGCCGGGCGGACGGGCCGCGTTCGGCCGCACTCGCCGAGCAGCACGAGCGCTCCGACGAGGCACCGCGCAGCGCCTTCGAGCGCGTGCCGCCGCAGGACCTCGAGGCGGAGCAGTCGGTCCTCGGCGGCATGCTCCTCTCCAAGGACGCGATCGCCGACGTCGTCGAGGTCCTCCAGGGCCAGGACTTCTACCGCCCCGCGCACGAGACCGTCTACGCGGCGATCCTCGACCTCTACGCCAAGGGCGAGCCGGCCGACCCCATCACCGTCACCGCGGAGTTGACGCGCAGGGGCCAGATCGGGCGGGTCGGCGGCCCGGGGTACGTGCAGTCGCTCGTCCAGGTCGTGCCGACGGCGGCGAACGCCGAGTACTACGCGGAGATCGTCCGTGAACAGGCCGTGCTGCGCCGCCTCGTGGAGGCGGGCACACGGATCACGCAGATGGGATACGCGGCGGACGGCGACGTCGACGACATCGTCAACACGGCCCAGGCGGAGATCTACGCCGTCACCGAGCAACGCACCTCGGAGGACTACCTCCCGCTCAGCGACATCATGGAGGGCGCCCTAGACGAGATCGAGGCGATCGGCTCCCGCAGCGGCCAGATGACCGGCGTCCCCACCGGCATCACCGACCTCGACTCCCTCACCAACGGCCTCCACCCCGGGCAGATGGTCGTCATCGCGGCCCGCCCTGCCATGGGCAAAGCTCTGGCTCTCGACACTCCGCTGCCGACCCCCGACGGTTGGACGACCATGGGCGACGTGCAGCAGGGCGACTTCCTGCTCGACGCCGACGGAAGGCCAACGCGCGTCGTCGCCGCGACGGACGTCCTGAACGACCGGCCCTGCTACAGGATCACCTTCGACGACGGGACGAGCGTCGTTGCCGATGCGCAGCACCAGTGGCTCACAGAGACCCGAGCCTCCCGCCGTTCGGGGCAGGAGGCCACCGTCGGACACCACCGCAATCGACGGAGCTTCCCCTCGGTGAAGACGACGGAGGAGATCGCCCGCACGGTGCACTGCGACACCGCCGATCAGCGCCTGAACCACTCCGTACGCACCACCGAGCCGCTCGACCTCCCCGAGCGAGAGCTGCCGGTGCCGCCGTACACGCTCGGCGCGTGGCTTGGAGACGGCACGGGGGCCGCGGCGCGGCTCACCACCGCGGACCCGGAGTTGTTGGGCCACCTCCGGAAGGATGGTTTCACAGCTCGTCGGGTCGGCAACTCCAGGATGACCTACGCCCCGGCTTCGGCGGTGGCCGCTCCGGAACGCGTCGAGCGGTCATGCGCGGTGTGCGGTGCGGCCTTCGCCCCAAGGCTTCCGCATGTGCGTTCATGCGGAAGGTCCTGCGGAGGACGGGCACGCTTCCTCTCCCCGCCGGTTCCGCACTCCGCCTGTGTCGACTGCGGCGCCCGTTGCTTCTCGGCGTTCGTCGAACCCCGTTGCGCCTCCTGCACCAGGAAGCACGGCAGTCTTCTCGTACTCCTGCGGGAGATGGGAGTGCTGGGAAACAAGCACATCCCCGAGGAGTATCTGCGTGCCTCTGTCGGCCAGCGCAGGGCCCTGCTCGCCGGTCTCCTCGACACCGACGGGACCGTGAACGCCACGGGTTCGGTCCAGTTTGCTGTTACCAACCGAGCCCTTGCCCAAAGCTTCCGCGAGTTGGTGCTGGGCCTGGGCTACCGGTGCGGGATGTGGAAGAAGCCGGTCGAGGGTCGCTCTCAGTCCTCCTCGACCTGCTATGTCGTCACTTTCACCACGGACGACGACGTGTTCCGGCTGGAGAGGAAGCGGCAGGCGCACCTGGCTCGGCGTCGCCGGGCGACGCCGAGGCTGAAGCAGCGGTTCGTCGAGAAGGTGGAACAGGTCGCATCGGTTCCGGTGCGGTGCGTCCAGGTGGACAACCCCGCTCACCTGTATCTGGCGACTCGTTCGATGATCCCCACCCACAACTCCACCCTCGCCCTGGATTTCGCGCGAGCGTGCTCCGTGAAGCACAACATGCCGAGCGTCATCTTCTCGCTGGAGATGGGGCGCAACGAGATCGCAATGCGGCTGCTCTCCGCGGAGGCGAGGGTGGCGCTCCACCACATGCGGTCCGGGTCGATGACCGACGAGGACTGGACGCGGCTCGCCCGTCAGATGCCCGGCGTCAGCGAGGCGCCGCTCTACATCGACGACTCCCCGAACCTGTCGATGATGGAGATCCGCGCCAAGTGCCGCCGCCTGAAGCAGCGGAACGACCTCCAACTCGTCGTCATCGACTACCTGCAGCTCATGCAGACGGGCGGCTCCCGGCGGCCCGAGAGCCGCCAGCAGGAGGTCTCCGAGATGTCGCGGAACCTCAAGCTCCTCGCCAAGGAGTTGGAGGTCCCGGTGATCGCCCTCAGTCAGCTCAACCGCGGTCCGGAACAACGCACGGACAAGAAGCCGATGGTGTCCGACCTCCGCGAATCGGGATCGATCGAGCAGGATGCCGACATGGTCATCCTGCTCCACCGCGAGGACGCCTACGAGAAGGAGTCCCCCCGAGCGGGCGAGGCGGACCTCATCGTCGCCAAGCACCGCAACGGACCGACCGCGACGATCACCGTCGCCTTCCAGGGCCACTACTCGCGCTTCGTGGACATGGCGCAGACGTGAGGGGGCTCGTAACCAGCTTCCCGCCGGGGCGCGCCTTCACGGAAGGGGCGGTTCTGCTCCTCCAGTCGAACAGCCGTCGACAGCACAGCGCTCACGTCGGCGGGGACATGACTTCACGGCTCAGCACGTGATGGTCACGACCTGTGAGACTCAGGTCCGTGTCACCGCGCCAGTGCTTGGCGATCGAACCTGAGAAATGGCAGGAAGTCGGTGCCCCCGGGCTGGGAAATCCGCTTGCAGCGCCCGACTGCGGCAACTTGAGAATGGCAGTCATGACCAGCGCTTGGACTGTCTGCCCTGAGCCGTCCGCTTCCTCCGTCGCACGCGCCCTGTGGCGTACGTATTACACGGAGGTGAGCGACCGCTGGTTCCAGGCGCATGAAGAACGGGACACCCCGGCCGACGAGTTGGAGCGCGAGCTCGTCGTAGCAAACGACCACGCCACGCTCACGCCACCCTCCGGGATGCTCCTGCTCGGTCGGTACGAGGGGAAGCCAGCGGGGACGGCGGGAGTGCGTCTTCTCAACGGCTGCTGCACGGCACAGGGGGAGTCAGGACGAGCCGCCGCTGAGCTCAAGAGGCTCTTCGTACTCAAGGAAGCACGCGGTACCGGCGGCGGCCCGGCTCTCCTCGCGGCCGCTGAGGACGCAGCTCGGACGCTCGGCGCCCGCACCATGCTGCTCGACACCCGGAGCGACCTGGCAGAGGCGTGGTCGCTGTACGAACGCAGCGGGTACGAACGAACCGCGCCGCACAATCACGAGACGTACGCGGAACGCTGGTACCGCAAGTGCCTGTGACCCGACCCGGACGAGGGCGTTGGCGCGGGACACCTCCAACTTGCGTCAGTGAAGCAACGGCGAGTCGATTTATGGGGCTCACTCCGCAACGGTTTCCGCTCGCAGCGATCGTCCGATCGCGAGGCTGTCCAGGTGCACCTGCGGCCGACATAGTGCGCCCATGACCGTTGGGTTCAGTGGTGAAGTGGCCGAGTACTACGCGAAGTTCCGGCGCGGTTATCCCGAGCGGGTACTCGACCGTCTTCAGGACTACTTCTCTCTGGCATGGGAGGACAGCGTCCTGGACATCGGATGCGGAACGGGGCAGCTCGCCCTTCCGCTGGCCGACCGCGTCCGGTCGGTGATCGGTATGGACCCCGAGCCGGACATGCTGCGTCTCGCAAGGGAGGCGGCGAGTGAGCGAGAAGTGCGCAACATTGCCTGGGTGCTCGGTGCCGACACCGACGTCCCTGCCCTCGCGGGACTGCTGGGCCGGGCGCCTTCCCTCGCGATGGCCGTCGTCGGACAGGCCCTTCACTGGATGCGGCACGAAGAGCTGTTCCGGGACCTGCTTCCGCTGTTCCGCGCAGGCGGAGGCGGAGGCGTCGCCGTGGTAGCCAACGGGGCACCGCTGTGGCTGCAGGACGCCGCCTGGTCCCGTGCCCTGCGCCACTGCCTGGAACGGCACTTCGAGACCGAACTGACCGCCTCCTGCGGGACCGCGGCTCGGGACCGGAGCCGGTACGCGCAGGCACTCGAAAACGCGGGCTTCTCGGACCTGCGGAGTACGACCGTCTCCTACACCGACGAGCTGAGCTTCCAGCAAGTCATCGGCGGTCTCTACTCCGCCATCCCCGCAGAGCAACTACCGTCAGCCGATCGACGACCGGCCTTCGAGGCCAGTATCCGAAAGGCGCTGCCGGGCGAAGAGCCCTTCCCCGAGCACGTCAACGTCTCCCTGCTCGTCGGCCGGGCCGGCTAGCTCGGGGCGCACGTCCCGCCGAGGACGCTGCGGAACAAGGCTCATGGTGGGCGGCGATGAGCCGTCAGTGAACTATCGCGTAGCCGCGAGGGCGGCTGTGCGGGCCGGGGCAAGGGATGTGATCGAGGTACTGCGGGGGCTGCGCATGCTCCGCTGGCCCGTGGATGCTGCCTTGTGGCGGGACGGCGACGAGCTGACGCTGAGCGACGCCGGGATGGCGGAGTAGGCGGCGGAGATCGGGAAAGCCCTCGACGGTGAGCTGTGGCGGATCGTGCTGACGCAGTGGCACGAGGACCATGTGGGCTCGACCGCCGAACCGGCCGACGGCACGGGCGGAGGTGCTGGCGCACCGGTTGGAGGCATCGGTGATCCCGGGGAGGCGGAGGGAGTGCCGCCGGAGCTGGAGGAGTTCGAGCTGCCGACCCGGGCGGCGTTACCCCCGCTGCAGTCGGCACCGCCGTGCCTGGTGTACCGACGGGTGGAGGACGGCGGTGCTGGTCGCGGTGTCCGGGCACACGGAAGGGTCGATCGCACTCCACCTGCCCGCTCCGGGCGTGCTGTTCACCGGTGACGCGGTCGCCAGCGTCGGCCGGACCGTGCTGGGTGTCTTCAACGCCGACTGTGCCCGAGTCGCTGCGTCGGCCGGCCAGGCCGGAGGTCGACACGGCGGTCTCCTGGCACGGCGATTCCCCTCGCCGACGGCGCGGCGGCTGCTCTGCAAGAAGCGGCCGCCGCAACGGCGTGAGGAAAGGCCGACGCTCCGGCCCCGTCTGTTCAGCGCCCGGGTGCTGCCGAACGGCGGCCGGATGAGCACAGGTTGCCGGGGGCGCCGATTGCTCGAACGACCTCGATCACGGCTCACGCAACGGGTGGGTGCCGTCAGGGGCCGGGCGCGCGGTGGTGCACGGACCGCTCGGGGCCGGTGGTGCGAGTCCAGCTCGCGAGGAGGTCGAGGGCCCGTTGCGAAGGGGAGCCGGGCTCGGCGGTGTAGACGTACAGGACGGTGTCGAGGTCTGCGGGAAGCGTCAACGTCTCGTATTGGACGGTGAGTTCGCCGACGAGGGGATGACGGAGGCGCTTGGAGCCGTGGGTGCGTTGATGGACGCGATGCTGCTCCCACCACTCGTCGAACGCGCGACTGCGTTCTCGCAGCTCGGCGACGAGGGCGGCGGTGGCCTGGTCGCCGGGGTCGCGGCCGGCGTCGAGACGCAGACTCTCGACCGCTGCGCGTGCTTGGTCCTCCCAATCCGTGAAGAGCGCACGGGCGTCGTCGTCGAGGAGCATCCAGCGCGCGTAGTTGCGCTCGCGGGGCGGAAGTTGTGCAAAGTCGACGAACAGGGCGCGCGCCATGCGGTTGGCGGCGAGGATGTCGGTACGGCGGCCGAGGACGAGGGCGGGTTCGCCGTCGAGGGCGTCGAGGAGCTGGTGGAGGCCCGGGCGTACGCGCTGGGCGCTGACGGGGTGCCGGCGGGCCGGGGCAGCGGTCGCTCCGATGAGGTCGCGCAGGTGGGCACGTCCTGCCTCGTCGAGGGCGAGGGCGCGGCCGAGCGTGTCGATCACGGTCGGTGAGGGTGTGATGTTCCTGCCCTGTTCGAGGCGGGTGTAGTAGTCGGTCGACACCCCGGCCAGGCGTGCCACCTCTTCTCGGCGCAGGCCCGGGACACGACGTACGCGGCCGTCCGACGGCAGGCCGGCCCTGGACGGATCGCCCTGGCTGCGGGCCCGTTTGAGGAAGTCGGCGAGTTCGTGCTTCTTGCTGGCCACGTGCTCCAGTGTCCCGGATCGCCACGGCTTGCGGCCGGCCCTGTGCGTCCCAGGTTCACCGGTCCGCTGTTGTGCAGGGCGTGGTATGCGGCCCCACCGGCGCCGAGCGCGGCCCAGAGTGGATGTGTGCCGACTCGCTGCGGCGGTCCGCTCTTGTGCTGCGCGACTGCGCGGAGGGGCAACGCCGCTGCGTCCGCTGCCCGGTACGGACGCCCGCTTCTGCACCGGACGCGAAGTCCGCAGACGGCGCGGCGGAGGCCAGCGAGCCCGTCCCATCGAGAGGAAACCCATTGAGCAAGATCCTGATCGTCATGTCCGCCGCCGACGTCTGGGAGCGCACCGACGGCTCGACCTATCCGACCGGCTACTGGGCGGAGGAACTGGCCGCCCCCTACGAGAAGTTCGTCGAGGCCGGCCACACGGTCGACTTCGCTTCCCCCGGCGGAGTGCTGCAGCCGCTCGACCGGCACAGCGCCGACCCGGAGCTTGCCGGTGCCGACTGCGCCCGCTACGTGGCACAGGCCGAGCAGGCGCTGCGCGCATTCGGCCCCCTGCTGAAGTTGGACGAGGTGGGCATCGACGACTACGCCGCGATGGTGCTCCCCGGCGGCCACGGTCCGGTCGTGGATCTCTTCCAGGATGCCGACCTCGGCCGGTTGCTGACCGCCGCGGACGCGGCCGGAAAGGTCATCGGAGCTGTCTGCCACGGACCTGCCGCCCTGCTCAGCGCCGTCGACGCAAAAGGGAGGTGGCTCTTCGCCGGCCGTGAGATGGCGGCGTTCACCGACGAGGAGGAGCGGCTCTTCGGCACGGCAGAGGGCGCACCGTGGCTGCTCGCCGCCCGGCTGAGGGAGAGGGGCGCCGTCCACTCAGGGGGTCCGGCCTACCAGCAGTTCAACGTGCGCGACCGCAACCTGTGCACCGGCCAGAACCCGGCGTCCAGCGCACGCATGGCCGAGGACGTGATCGCGGCGCTGGGGTGAGCGGGTCGCCGGCCACGTCGGCCGGGCCGTCGACGACCCACGGCGCACTGCCGAAACTCCTCGCGTGGAATTCCGTCTCCCCTCGGACGCTGCTGCCAGGGGCTGGAGAGACAGCCAACCGGCAGAGCCGGACATCAAGCGTCGGTACCTGGCGTCGAATGCCGCTTCAAAGACGGCTGGTCCAAGCTCCGGTGGAGCACAAAGCGGGGTGCCGAGCCGGTATGCGCTCGTATACTCGTGCGAGCTCTTGGAGGGGGAGGCAGTGAAGCTTGCCGAGGCACTGGCGGAACGTGCGGCAGCGACGCGTCGTGTGGAACAGCTACGAGCGCGCGTCGTCAGCAGTGCGCGGTACCAGGAAGGGGAGACGCCCGCCGAGGACGCCGCTGAGCTGTTGGCCGAGGCCGGTGAGGTACTGAACACCCTGGAGGCGCTGATCCGGCGGATCAACCGGACCAACGCCACCGTCGAGTTGGAGCCGGACGGCACGCTCACCGATGCCCTCGCCCGCCGGGACGTGCTGCGGCTGCGTCACTCGGTGGTCACGGCAGCGGCCGACGCGGCGGCGGGCAAGGGCGAGCGGGGGCACGGCCGGCAGCTCCGGTCCGAGTTGATGATGCTTTCCGCGCTTCCGGTGGCGGAGCTCCGCGGTCAGGCGGACGCGCTCGCTCGGGAGATCCGCGAGGTCGACGTGCGCATCCAGCGTGCGAACTGGGAGGTCGATCTGCTGGACTGAGCAGTCCAGCAGATCGCGACGCTGTGGAGCAGGTAGCAGCTTCGGAGGCGTGCACACACCGAGGGCCGGCGGTTTTCCGGCCCACTCCTGGCGCGTGAAGAGCAACGCCGGGGTTCGACTCCCCACCAACAGCGCAGCTCAGCACGGCGTACAGGTAAAGGTGCACAGCGCACGGCACATCACCACGTGCAGATCCGAGGCGGCGAGGGCGGGTTCGGGGCTTTCCACGGCGTCAGGGAGGACGGCGGCCGCCGGCGGAGAGCGCGGCCGTGCTCCTGCATCTCGGCGCCCGAACCGACGGCGGAAACCGGGTCGTTGAGGAGCTGGTCGCGGACGGTCTCCAACGACCGGGCGATCCGGTCGGTCGGCAACCCACCGCACGCCTGCGAGGCCGACCGGTGAGTGGCTCTCGTGGCTCAAGCGGTGTGGATCTCCGCGAAGGGCAGGAGGAGTGCGGCCGTCTGCGATGGCGCCTCCAGGATGGGCGTGTGTCCGGCACCGGGCAGCCACTCGACCGTCGCGCCCCGCACGGCACGGTAGTCGGCCGCGGAAGAGGGGCGCCATCGCCGATCCTCTTCGCCGAAGACGACCAGCAGCGGCTTGCCGAGGACGGTCAGCCGCTCCGGGAGCGCTCGCTGGCGCAGGTAGGCGGTGGACGCCTGCATCGCTGCGGTGACCGCGCGGTAGGTCATGCCGCGCAGGTCGTCGACGAGTTCCTGGGGCACCTGGTAGCCCGTGCGGAACCCGGTGCTCGCGAACCGGCGGATCTGCTCGTCGGCCGGTGGCCACTGCGTGGGGTCGATCGCGAGGTCCCCCTGTGCATGCAAGGCGTCCATGCCGGGGCCCGTGTTGATGAGGGCGAGCGCCGTCACCAGGTCGGGGCGCTGCTCGGCGAGAGCGGTGGCGGCGTAGCCGCCGCTGGAGTGGCCGACGGCCAGGGCGCGTTCGATGCCGATCCGGTCCAGTGCCGTGCCGATCCTGCGTCCCTGCGCGGGGATCGCGTAATCGGCGTCGGTCGGTTCCGCCGAGCGACCGTGCCCCGGCAGGTCGATGCGGACGACGCGATGGCGCGCGGTCAGTAGCGGAACCAGCGCGTCCCACGAGCGGTTCGAGGTGGCGGAGCCGTGGACGAGCAGGAGCACGGGGGCGTCACGAGGGCCGTCCTGGCGTACGTGGAGGTCGCCGTCGTCCAGGCGGAGGAGCGCGTCCCCGGTGGCGGCGACACTGTCGTACGGGTGCTTGTCGGAAGGAGTCATGGCTCCTATGTCACCGTCGGTGGGCACGGGTGGCTTGGACGAATGTTCCCGCTTCGGGCCGCTTAGCCTTGCGTGATGGGGACTCTCACGAGTGCGTGTGACGATCCCGCTGCGTGGGACGTCGTCCGTCCGCAGCGGCCCAGCCGAGTGCCAGGCGTCGACATGACCGGGTTCCGGGTCCCCGGCATGTCCGCCGGCGGCCTGCGGGTGGTTCCGCACGCGGCGGTGATGCTGATCCTGGAGTTCGGGGCGGGCGGGTCCACCGTGGAGGACGGCGCCGAGCGGTGGTACAGGGGCAGTGTCGTCGGCGGGCCCGGGGCCGGCTCGGGAGGCGGGGTCCGGGCGTGGGGCGTGGACGTCGAGTGCGTGCAGGTGCGCCTGTCTCCGGTGGTCGCGGGCGCGGTCATGGGTACCTGTCCGGCCGACCTGGCCGGTTCCCTGGTGTCCCTCGACGACCTGTGGGGCGGGGAGGCTGCACGGATACGTGAGCAACTGGCCGAGATCCCCTCGTGGGCGGGCCGCTTCGCGTTCACGGAGACGTTGCTCGCCCGCCGGCGCGAGGCGCGGTCGCCGGTGGACCCGGCGCTCGCCTGGGCCTGGAACCGGATCGTCGTCAGCGGGGGACTCGTCCGGGTCGACGACCTGGCGGCCGAACTCGGGTGGAGCCGCGGGAGGTTGTGGGCCCGTTTCCGCTCGCAGCTCGGTCTTCCGCCGAAAAGCGCGATGAGACTGGTCCGGTTCGACCGCGCCGCGCACCGTCTGGTCGCGGGCGAGGACGCGGCCCGAGTCGCGGCGGACGGCGGCTACTGCGATCAGTCCCATCTGCACCGGGAGGTCAGGGCGTTCACCGGTGGAACCCCGGCGACCGTGTCGGGTGAGCCGTTCTTGACGGTGGACGACCGCGCATGGCCGACCGGAGCGCCCTTCTGAGACAGCGCACCGTTACCGACGCCGCCTCCGCGGGGAGTCGCGGAGGCGGCGCCGAGGCGGCCGCCCCCGCGGTGGTGAGCATGTGCCGGTCAGAGTTGGGAACCGCCACCGTCCACAGCGAGTTCGGCGCCGGTCGTGTAGGTGGCGTCGAAGGCGAGAAAGGCGACTGCCTTCGCGACCTCGGCGGGGGTGCCCATGCGCACCATGGGGTTGTCGGCGGCCATCTGCTCCTTGGTCTGCTCCGCCGTCTCCAGGGGCATCGACTTCTCCAGAATTCCGGAGTCGATCGGGCCGGGGCTGACCGCGTTGACGCGGACCTTCCGCGGGAGCAGTTCGCGGGCGAAGCTGCGGGTCATCGAGCGCAGAGCCGCCTTGCTCGCCGCGTATGCGCTGAGCGCGGGAAGGCCCAGCACGTTCGCGACCGAGGTGGTGAGCACGACGCCGCTCCCCTCGGCGAGCAGTGGGGCGAGCTTCTGAACCGTGAAGTAAGGGCCCTTGGCGTTGCTCGTCAGCAGCTCGTCGAAGAGCTTTTCGCTCGTCTCCTCGAACGGGGCGAAGCCGTTGACCCCCGCGTTGGCGAACAGGGCGTCGATCGTTCCGAACTCGGCCTGCACGCGGTCGGCCAACGCGCGGATGTCGGAGAGCGATGACGCGTCGCTGCGTACCGCTGTCGCGTTGTCGCCCAGCCGGCTGCGGGCGGCGTCGAGCGCGTCCCGGCGGCGCCCGGTGATCAGTACCCGTGCCCCCTCGTCGACGAGGAGCCGGGCGGTGGCCAGTCCGAACCCGCTGCTGCCTCCCGTGATCACGACGTTCCTGCCCTCGTACCTGCCCATGGCGGACACCTTTCGCCTCGGAGATCGCACCCGCCGGATCGGCCCGGTGGGACGACGTCGAGTCAACCTCCGTGCGAACGAAGGCGTCCAAGTCCTGTTTCGTACACCGTCATGCAGGTTCGGCATCACGCGTAAGGTGTCTGCATGTCCGACGAAGCCCCGCCCGCTCCGGCCCTCGGCCCGGAACCGGACCTCGACTTGAGGCTGGTGCGGTACTTCTTGGTCGTCGCCGAGCACCTGCACTTCGCCAGGGCGGCGGAGGCGCTGCACATCGCCCAGCCCTCCCTGAGCCGTCAGATCCAGCGGCTGGAGGACGCTCTCGGCGTGCGCCTGCTGGAGCGCACCACCCAGGGCACCGGCCTCAGCGCGGCCGGTGCGGCGTTCCTACCGCGGGCCCGGGCGCTCTTGCACGCCTCCCGGCAAGCGGTGCACGCCGCACGCGCTGCGGCGCCGCCCCGCACGCTCACCGTCGGCTACGTCGAGGACCTCGTCGTCACGGCTGCGGTGCGGGAACTGCGCCGCCGCCGTCCCGACGCCCATGTCCGCACCCGTCACCTGGACTGGGACGGAACCGGCGCCCTCCCCGACCGCCGGGTCGACGTGCTCGTCGCCCGCACGCCGCTGCCGATCCCGACCGAGGACCTGAGGATGACCGTCCTCTACGACGAACCCCGGGCGCTCCTCGTACCCGCGTCCCACCGCCTCGCCGGCACGGAGTCGGTCAGCCACCGTGACGTCGCCGCCGAACCTCTCGTGGCCTGTGCCGGTATGGCCGCGGTCTGGAGCGGGTTCTGGCAGCTCGAACCCCGGCCGGACGGCAACGCCGCTCCAGTGGGCCCGCTGCTGGTGGACACCTACGAGGACAAGCTGGAAGTCGTCGCCGACGGGCGGGCCGTCGCCATCGTTCCCGCGTACGACCGGCGCTGGGCGCTGCGCGACGACCTCGCCACCGTCCCTGTCGACGGGATCGAACCCTGCCAGGTGGTCGTCGCGTCCCGCGCCGACGACCACAGTCCGCTCGTCACCGCCTTCCACGATGCCGCGAGCCGGCTGCTGGCGGGTCCACGTTGAGAGGGCGGCACTGCCTCCCGAGTCCGGCCGCCCGCACGGGGTTCATCCGTCGGCGTCTCGTCCTGGTTCAGCTCGCCGGTGTGCCCTGGTGGAAGTACAGGCGCCAGCCCGAATCCGTCCGACGCCACAGGGAGCTCCGCCATGCCCGGCGTCCCCCGAGGTCGGCGAGGTACGTCAGGTGAACGAGGTCCGGAGCGAGGACGGCTCCCGACATCTCGCTGACCCTGACCGAGGAGGCGGGGGCCGTCGTACCGCTCGTCACGGTGAGGATCGTCGTCGCGTCCCAGCGGCGGCCCGACGCCCCGATCTCTACGAACGCCGGGTCCAGGAGCTCCGTGACGAGGTCGGGCCGCGCTCGCACCTCGGGATCGAGAAGCCGCAACTCCGCCTCGGTGGCCGCTTGAACGGCCCGCTCGTCCTCGTTGGCCATGCGGGGACACTACGGACACGTCCCGTTCCCTGCCGCCGGTTCCGCTCGTAGCGCGCGTCCGGCTCCATGACCGGTGGTCAAGCCTCCAGCAGCCGCTCGCGCAGGGCCGCCACGAGCGCGTCGTCGACGTCGAGTCGGTGGGAGGCGTAGCCGCGTACGGAGCCGTAGCGGTGGTTGAGGTCGGTGAGGAAGAGCTGCATGATCTCGGCGGGGGCGCGGCCGTAGGCGGGCCAGCGCAGCGTCAACTCCGGGTGTTCCGCGTGCCATTCGGCGACCAGGCGGGCCGTGGCGTGCTCGGTGAGCGCGAAGTCGGTGACGATGTCCCGCTCGTCGACGCCGAGGAGGGAGAGGACGAGCATGGCGAGGAGGCCGGTGCGGTCCTTGCCCGAGTGGCAGTGGAAGACGAGGGGCGCGGTGTCGGCGGCGATCACTTCCAGTGCCGCGCGGAGCTCGGCGGTGCCGTCGTGGGCCACCTCGGCGTACCTGTCGGCGAGGTACCGCGCGGGGTCGACGTCCGGGGCGAGGCCGGCCTGGTCGTAGGGGCGGTGCTCGATGCTGAAATTGTGGTAGGTGAGGCCCGGGTGTTCGGGGACGCGCCCGCTGCGGGTGATCTCAAAGGGGTAGCGGAGGTCCACGACTGTGCGGGGGCCGAGGGAGAGGAAGAGGTCCCAGTCGGCGCCCCGGAGCTTGCCCAGGGAGTCCGAGCGGAAGAGGCGGCCCCACCGTACCCGGCGTCCGTCGGCGGAGCGATAGCCGCCCAGATCACGGAAGTTGTGCACGTGCGTGAAGGTGACGTGTCTCTGCACGCGGCCACCATACGGCCGACCGGCGCATCGCGGCCCGCCTGAGCACGTTCCGGAGCCCGGCGCCTCGCTACGGTGCACGGGGTCGGACGCGGAGAGGTGGCGGATGGGACGGTTCACGCGGGACGAGCTGGAGGCGGCGAGGGACGTACGGCTGCCCGACCTGCTCGCCGACGGGCTCGCGGTGCTCTTCGTCGGGATCAACCCGGGCCTCGCGTCGGCGGCTTCCCGGCGCCACTTCGCCACCCCGGGGTCGCGGCTGTGGCCTGCCCTGCACCGTTCGGGGTTCACGCCGCGGCGCCTGGCGCCGGGCGAGGAGCGCGAGTTGCTCGGCTACGGGCTCGGCATCGCGAGCCTGGTGGCCAGGCCCACGGCCCGGGCCTCGGAGCTGACGGATCGGGAGTTCGTCGAGGGGGGAAGGCGGCTGCGGCGCACGGTGCGGATGCGACGTCCCGACTGGGTCGCCTTCCTCGGGGTGACGGGGTTCCGGGCGGCGTTCGGGGTGTTGCGCGCCGACGTCGGCCCGCAGCGGGAGGCGATCGAGCGGAGCAGAGTGTGGGTGCTGCCGAGCCCGAGCGGGCTCAACGCGCACTATCCGCCCGAGGCGCTGGCGCAGGAGTTCAGGCGCCTGCGGGAGGCCACGGGGCTGCCCGACCGCTCGGCGTGCGCGTAGCCGTCAACTCGCAAGAAGGCCAAGCAACTTCGGGTGAGACCCGCGCAGGAATGCTCGAACAGGCTTGCCCTATCGTGTGACGACCACATACGTGAGGGGGCGTCGTGTCGTATCCGCAGCAGCCGTATCCGCCCAAGGGTGACTCCAACACGCTCAGCATCGTCGGCATCGTGCTGGGGTGCGTGGCGTTCCTGTTCTGTCCGCCGCTCTTCGGTATCGCAGGGCTCGTCTGCGGCATCGTCGCCAACTCGAAGGGGGAGCGGCTCGCCGGCACGGCGATCGGGGTGTCGATCGCGGGGCTCGTCCTCGGGTTGGTCGTCGGGTTCGCCTTCGGGACGCTCAGCGTGTGACCCCGGGGCCGGTCCCCGTCAGGCGGGCTCCTCACCTGTGGCTTTCCGCGCGCGGTGGTTGGCGACGTTGAGGCGGTTGCCGCAGAGCGCAGGCATGCAGTATCTGCGGCGGCCGGCCTTGCTCGTGTCCACGAAGACGCCGTCGCACACGGGCGAGGCGCAGCTCCGGAACCGTGCGTGGCCGAGGGCGCGGAGCACGCCGAGGAATCCGGCAGCGGCCAGCGCGCCCAACTCGTCGGCGAGCGGGGCGCCCCGCGCTGTGCACAGGTGCCACTGCCACCGTCCGGCGCTGTCGCGGAGGAGGGTGGGGACGGCGCCGGCGCGGGTGAGCAGCTCCGTAGCGCCGGTGACGACGGAGATCTCGTCGCCGGCGAGGACGAGGGAGCGCAGCTCCTTGCGGAGCGAGCGCACCTCGTCGAGGTCGTCCGTGGTGAGACGGGGTGCGGCGAGCATCGCGTGCGGCTCGACGCCGTGCTCGACGAGGAAGCGCCCGAGGGCCGTCGGGCTGGTGAGCGCCTCGCCCGAACTTCTTGCCGTCGGAGCGGTGTTGATCAGGTCGGTGGCGAGTCCGGCGCCAAGCGCGTAGTCGGACATGGGCGTCTTCACACCTTGCTCCCCAGGGATGGTAACCGGCGTACTAAGACTTTACCCATTAGAGGCAGGACCAGGCCTCCGCGCGCCCACGCGGTCAGGGTGCGGCGTGCCCCAACTCCCGCGCGTTGGCGACGCGACGCGCCATGACCTCCTCGCGGCGCTCCGCCATCTCGCGCAGGGCCTGCTTGCGCGCGCGGGCGGCGAGGCGGTCGAGGTACAGCCGCCCGTGCAGGTGGTCGGTCTCGTGCTGGAGGCACCGCGCGAAGTAGCCGGTGCCCTCGACGGTGACCGGGCGGCCGTCGCGGTCGCACCCGTGGACGACGGCGCGGTCGGCACGGGGGAGCTCGGCCCCTGCCCCCGGTACCGAGAGGCAGCCCTCGACGTCCTCCAGCAAGCGGCGGTCCTTCTGTGCGACGGGCTCCAGCACCGGGTTGACGACGTGGCCGACGTGGCGTGTGCCCTTCTCGTCGAGGCAGTCGTAGACGAAGAGCGCGAGGTCGAGGCCGACCTGGTTGGCTGCGAGCCCGGCACCGTCGGCGACGTAGAGCATGAGGAACATGTCGTCGACGAGCGAGGCGAGTTCGGGGGTGCCGAACTCGGTGACCTCGCGGCACGGCCGCCGCAGCACCTCCTCGCCGACCTCGGTGATCCGCCGCGGGGCACCTCGCCCTGCCTCGGGCGGGAGGAGCGGATAGCCGTCCACCGGCTCACCCTGGAGCCGGGTCCGGCCGTCTGCGGGTCTGGGGCGTGAGAGGGCCAACTCGGGTGCTCCTTACGGTTCCCGCGGCAGCAGCGCACGGTGCGCCGTTGCCAACTACTTTGCAAAGTAGCAGACTTTGCAAAGTGACCGAAGAGGAATCAGCAGACCAGCCCGTCACCTCCCCCGGGCTCCCCGCCCACCCGATACGCGACGAACTCCTCGCCCTGCTCGCCGAGTCCGGCACCCTCACCTCCACGGAGGCGGCCGCCAGCCTCGGCCACAGCTCCGGCCTCTGCTCCTTCCACCTGCGTCAACTCGCCCGGTACGGACACATCGAAGAGGCACCGAGCACCTCGGGGCGCGCCCGCCCCTGGCGGCTCGGCACCACGGCGCCCCCCGCGCCCGCGGGCCAACCGCCCGACGTGCTCGACGAGTTCGCACGCGGCCTGGAGGACGAGAGTTTCCACGGCTGGCGGAGGCGGCGCGAGGAAGCGCCCGAGGAGTGGCGGAAAGACGAGGCGTTCAGCGCCCTCGCCTACCTGACGCCGGAGGAGGCAGCCGAGGTCTCCGCGGTGCTGCGCCGCGCCCTGGACCCCTACCGCGCCCGCGAGTCGCGCCCCGAACTGCGTCCGGAGCGGGCCGCGCCCGTCGCGCTCGTCGCCCGCCTCTTCCCGCTGCTGCCGGACGACGACCGCGGGGCGTGAGGGGCGCGCGTCAGCCGCTCACCGGGGCGCCCTCGCGCTCCGCGACCTCCGCGACGAGGCGTTCCGCGGTCGGCGCCGGCACCCCCACGCGTGCGGCGGCGCGCAGCAACGCGCCGCCGATCGCGTCGAGTTCCAGGGCGCGGCCGGCCTCGGCGTCGCGGAGCATGGAGGACTTCGTCGGGGCGGGGAAGGTGTCGTACTGGGCGAGGACCGCCTCCGCGTCACCGGGGGCGCCGTCGGCCCGGCCGGCCGAGACGGCCTCGGCGACGACGGCGCCCAGCTCGGCGCGGTGCCGGGTGCGGACCTCGCCGAGGGTCGTGCGGTAGCGCGTGGTGAGCAGGGCGGCCGGCGCGAGGAAGTACATCTTCTGCCAGAGGACGGCGGCCTCGCTGCCGCCGAGCGAGGTGGGCACCCCGGCCCCTTCGAGCAACTGCGCGACGCCCTGGAGGAGTGCGTGCGGCACTCCGTCGCCCGCGAGAGCGACCTCGGCGAAGGGGCTGGTGTGCGCGATCACTCCGGGCTCCACCCGGGTCGACTCCACGCGGATCGCCCCCGGTGCCACCCGCCGCTCGTCGTGGTGGGCTCGCAACAGGCCCGGGTGCTCCAGGCCGTTGAGGAGCGGTACGAGCAGCGCCTCGCCGAGCGCCTCGCGCGGTATGCGGGCGAGCGAGGCCGCGAGCGCCGTGTGCTTGACGCCGAGGAAGCAGACGTCGACGGGCTCGTGCAGCTCGGTCCCCGCCTCGACCTGGGCCGTGAACTCCCCGTGCGCGGTGCTGGATACGCGGAGACCGCGCTCCCGCAGCACCCCGGCCGTCCGTTCGCCGGCGAGGCAGACGACGCTGTGCCCCGCACGCGCCAGCAGGGCGGCGAGGAGTCCACCCACCCCGCCGGGGCCCACTACCGCCACTCGCCTCGGTTCCTCGGTCTGCACGGGGGCTCCTCTCGGTGGTCAGTCCAGCGGCAGCTTGTAGCCGACGTGCGTGGCGCGGAACCCCAGCCGCTCGTAGAAGCGGTGCGCGTCCTCGCGCGTGGTGTCGGAGGTGAGTTGGACGAGCGCGCACCCCTGCCGTGCCGCCTCGTCGACGGCCCACCGCACCAGGACGCGGCCGAGGCCGCCGCCCCGCGCCTCGCGTGCGACGCGGACCGCTTCGATGGTGCCGCGCGTCGCGCCCTGCCGTGCGAGCCCCGGCGTGAGGGTGAGCTGGAGTGTGCCGAGGGGGCGGACCTCGCCGTGCTCGCGGCAGCCGACGACGAGGCGCTGGTGCGGGTCGGCGGCGATGCGGTCGAACGCGGCGCGGTACGGGGCGAGCCGGTCGGGGCGTTCGCGGGACGAGCCGAGCGCGTCGTCGGCGAGGAGCGCGGCGAGGGACGGGAGGTCCTCGGCCGTCGCGGCGCGTACGGTCCAGCCTGGCGGCGGTGGTTGCTCGGGCACGCCGCCGAGACTAGGCCGCCGAGCGGCGCAGCGGGAGTCCGCGGTGCTACTCGACCGAACTGGCGCCCGCCGTACGGGAGTCGGCCACGGGCCTCGCCGCCGTGCGGGTCCTGGCGAGGCGCTCCTCGGCGAGGGCACGGCGGCCGATGCGCGTGCGGCCCCAGGGCTTGAGCAGGGAGAGCGCCATCATGAACAGGTAGAGCGAGAGCGAGACCACAGGCGCCGCGATGAGGTCGCCCGCCTCGACCGCCTCGCCGGCGGCGGCCGCCTCGGCGGCTGCCGAGACGCGCGGACGGAGCGCGAAGAGCGTGGCGGTGCCGGTGGCGAGGGTGAGGGTGAGCTTCACCAGGACCCAGTAGTGGCGGAGCAGGCCCCAGTGGGTACCGAGGCCGAGCGCGAGCCCGGTGAGCAGGGTCAGCAGCGCGAGCGGTACCAGCAGCCAGTCCCCGAAGAGGTGCATCGCGCGGTACGCGGCCTCTTTCGTCGCGGCCGATTCCGTGGCGCCGCCGGTGAGGCCGAGCGCGAGCAGCCCGACGCTCAGCCCGAGCCAGGAGGCGGAGGAGCAGGCGTGCAGCACGGTCATGGTGCGCCGGGCGGGGCGAGGGAGCTGGGGTGGACGCGGCATGGGGACACGGTGCCTCAGCGGGTCCTGGCGGTGCGTCGCACGGCGGGAGGCTCCGGGGCTACTCAGGGGGGAGTACCGCGGCCCCGGCCGCTCCGCCTACTCTGCGGCCATGGACGCGACGACCACCCGGCGCCGACTGCACATCTTCGACCTCGACGGCACGCTGCTCCACGGCACGGCGGCGCCCGTCGAGATCTCCAGGAGGCTCGGTGTCGAGCAGGAGGTGCTCGCCCTCGAACGGGCCTTCGCCGCACAGGAGTTGGCGCCCGGAGAGTTCGCGATACGCGCCTGCGAACTCTGGGCGGGGCTCACGGAGCGCCACGTCGCCGCGGCCTTCGACGGCGCGCCCTGGCTCTCGGGAATCCGCGAGGTCTGGTCCGAGATCACAGCCCGCGGCGACCGCTGCGCCGTCATCTCCCTTTCCCCCGACTTCTTCGTCAGCCGTCTCCTCGACTGGGGCGCGCACGCGACGCGTGCCTCCCGCTGGCCGAAGGTCCCGCCGCCCGCGCTCTCGGGCGGCGTGCGGTATCCGCGCGAGCCCGTCGACCCGTCGGGAATTCTCACGCCGACGGCCAAAGTGGAGCTGGCGCGCGAACTCTGCGCGGATTTCGGTGTGGCGCCGCAGGACTGCGTCGCGTACGGCGATTCCCGTTCCGACGCCGAACTCTTCGCGGCCGTCCCCGTGTCGGTGGCCGTCAACGCCGACGCACACGTGCGGGACCTCGCCTCGCACCACTACACGGGCCGCGACCTGCGCGAGGCGTACGCACTCGTGGCAGGCACGGGGAGCTGAAGGAGGGCGGGGCCGAATCCGCCCGGCCGCTGCGGAAATCGGGCCGACGGGCTCGAGGGGGAATTGTGAACGGGGTTGTGTGAAGTGGCGTAATGGGTATTGTCGGAACGGCATCGTGCGGTAGCGGTCCGGCGAGGATTCCGCTCCCGGTGCCGGAATGGCCGCTGCCCCGCCGCCGTCGGCGGATCGGCGGGGCGCTGCCGCAGAAGCTGCGAGACGAGGCCCCGGATGACGACCATGCCGCCGGACGGCAACCTGTGGTTCGCTTCAGCGAACGGCGCAGGGCGCCAACCGGACGCGCACGCACGGCCGTCGGCGACCGAGGGCACCCACGCGCGCGTCGGGCAGCAGCCCGCACCCCGGGGAAGCTCGCCGTACGCGCAGCCGACCGAACCGTCGCCCGTGCAGTACCCCCGCACCGCGCTCCACCCGCAGGACGCTGCGCTCCTCCGCCGCTCGCTCGACGAGCTCGCGCCCGTCGCGTCCGAGGCGACCGGCTACTTCTACTCGCTGCTCTTCGTCCGCAACCCGGAGCTCCGCAGCCTCTTCCCGCTCGCCATGGACGTCCAGCGCGACCGCCTCTTCCACGCGCTGCTCACCGCAGCAGGTCTCGCCGAACACCCCGCCCGGTTCACCGAGTTCCTCTCGCAGCTCGGCCGCGGCCACCGCAAGTACGGGACCTCGCCCGACCAGTACCCCGTCTTCGGCGAGTGCCTCCTCGCGGCCGTCTCCTGCTGGGCGCCGCTCAGTTGGGACGCGGCGACGCAGGCCGCATGGGTCCGCGCGTACACCGCGATCTCGCAGACAATGATCGACGCGGCGGCCGAGGAGGCGAGGCGCGCCCCCGCCTGGTGGGGTGCGGAGATCGTCGACCACCGCCAGCGCACGCCGGACGTCGCCGAGATCACGTTGCGCACCGACCGCGGCTACCCTTTCAGAGCGGGCCAGTACGCACCCGTCGAGACCCCCTGGTGGCCGAGGGTCTGGCGGCACTACTCCTTCGCCTCGGCACAGCGCGGCGACGGCCTGCTCACCTTCCACGTCAAGGCAGTCGCCGGCGGCTGGGTCTCCACCTCGCTCGTGCGGCGGGCGCGCGTCGGCGACGTCCTGCGGCTCGGCGCGCCCTCCGGCACCATGACCGTCGACCACGGTGACGGAAGCGGCCTCCTCTGCCTCGGCGGCGGCACGGGCATCGCGCCGATCCGTGCACTGATTGAGGAGATCGCGGTGCACGGCGGACGCCGCCCCGTCGAGGTCTTCTACGGCGCACACAACCGCGACGACCTCTACGACCTCGCCGAACTCCGCATCTGGGAGCAGCGCCTGGGCTGGCTCGCCGTGCGCCCCGTGGTCGCGGCTCCCCCGGGCTCCAACGGTGCGCTCCCTGGACTCCTCCCCGACGCCGTACGCCGCTTCGGCCCCTGGCACGCCTTCGACGGCTACCTCGCGGGCCCGCCGGGACTGATCCGCAGCGGCGCCGAGGCGCTCCTCTGGTCCGGCATCCCGCAGGGCCGCATACGCCACGACGCCGTCGCCGAACTCACCGGCGCCGGCTGACCCTGCGCGGAACGCTGGACGGCGGCCGGAGGAGGATCGGCAGCAGACGTGACGCATCGAAGCGGACCACGACACCGCGGAGTATCCGGCGGGTACCCGAGAAGGAGGAGGCCTTCGTGGCGGAGGGAGAGCGGCGGCCCGGGGGCGGCCCTCGCCGGCGGGACGGTCTGCCGGGCAGCGAGGGCGAGCACGAACTCCAGCGCCGGATGGGCACGTCGGCCCGCGCCGAGCAGTTCTACCAGGAGCAGGTGCTCGACCATCTCAACGCGCGGATGCAGGAGTTCACCCGGCACCAGGAGATGTTCTTCCTCGCCACCTCGGACGCCGCAGGCGCCTGCGACTGCAGCTTCCGCGCGGGCCCGCCCGGCTTCGTCCACGTCGTCGACGAGTACACCCTCGTCTATCCGGAGTACCGCGGCAACGGCGTCCACGCAAGCCTCGGGAACCTGCTGGAGAACCCGCAACTCGGCCTGATCCTCGTGGACTTCACGCGGGCGAGGATCGGCCTCCACATCAACGGCAGGGGCGAGGTCGTCCCGGACGCCGAGGTGCGCGCCGCACTTCCTACGCTCCCCGTCGACCCGGTGCCGGGGCGGCATGCCGAGCTGTGGGTCCGGGTCTCCGTCGAGGAGGCGTACATCCACTGCGCCAAGCACATACCGCACCTCCAGAAGGCCCCAGGACGCCCGGCCCGCGAGTGGGGCACCGACGACTACAAGCGCAAGGGCGGCGACTTCTTCGGCGCCGCCCGTTCCGCCGACGAGCGCTCCGTGGCGGCCGACCGGCACGTCGACGCCGTCCGCGCACCGCAGAGCGACAGGACGGCCGCCCTCCCGCTCGGCGGCTCTGCCCAACAGCGCGTCGCACCGTCGCAGTTGGCGCCGCCACCGAAAGGCGGCGCCCCGCACCCCGAGGAGCCGACCCCCGACACCACCATGGCGCTCCGGCAGGCCGAGCTGCCCTCCGGACCCCGGCAGCCGTCCCCGAGCGCCGAGGCCGACCTGCTCCTCCGCCAGGCCCAGCAGGCGCTCGCCGAGGCCCGGCGCCGAGGGCAGCGTTCCGCGCGCGAACCCGACTCGTTCCACGGGTGGTTCGGCTGACGGCAGCGCCGGCTCTCAGCCGAGGTCGTGCGCGAGCAGCGCCTGTACGCCCTCGATGTTGGCGCGCAGATAGACCCTGAGGCTTTCGGGCACCACCTTGACGGAGTCCAGCCCGGCCCGGCTGAAGGGGATGCGGACCACCTCGTAGCTCCCGCGGGGCGCCTCCACCTCGGGCCCGTGCCGCTGCGAGAGGTCCATCGACGCGAGCCGGCAGACGAAGAAGTGCTGCACCTTGAGGCCCGGCGGGTGCGCGCGGTGCGGGACCGTGTCGACGAAGGCCGGCACCACGTCCGTCACCTTGGCGCCCAGCTCCTCGTCCACCTCGCGGTGGAGCGCCTCCACGACGCTGCCGTCGACGCCCGGCTCCACGCCGCCGCCCGGGGTGATCCAGTACGGTTCCGCTCCCGGCTTCGTCCGCTTGATCAGCACCATCTCGACCGCGTCCGGCGCGAGTTCGCCGTCGAGGAGGACGGCGCGTGCGGTGCGCTTCACGACCGGGGTTTCGTCGCCCATCTCCGGTGTTTCACCGGTCGGCGCCGCGTCCAAACCCGCCGAAACCGGTCCCTCGTCGCGAGGTTCACCAGTGTGCGGCGGTGCGCAGCAACCGGTCCTGTGTGCGCGCGAGGTGCGGCAGCGCCGCGGTGCCGGCGCGTGCCGTGAGGAAGTAGGTGCGCAGCGGGGGTACGTCCGGGTCGTGGAGGGTGGCGACCTCGCCGGCGGAGAGCGCTCCGGCGCAGAGGTACCGCGGGAGCACCGAGACGCCGGCCCCCGCGCGCACGCACTCCAGCACGGCGCGCAGGTCGGGCACTATGACCGCGCCCACGTGCGTCGGCGAGGCGGCGAAGACCGACTCCCAGTACCCGGCGAGCAGCGGCAGCGACTCGTGGACCGCCACCACGGGGACGTCCTTGAGGAGCCGTGCCCCCTCGGCGCGGACGGCACCTGGCCCACCGAGCCGGGACGCCCAGGCGGGGGCCGCCACCAGGACGTGCTCCTCGTCCCAGAGCGGCGTCGTCGAGAGGAGTTCGCCGTGTGCGCGGGCGGTGCCGACGGTGAGGTCGTAGTGCCCGGCCGCGAGTCCCTCCAGCCCCGCTCGCGCGGTGACGAACGCGGCGCGGAGCGTCAACCCCCGCTCCACCAGGGGCGCGAGCGCGGGGAGCACGCGCAGCGACATCAGTTCGGGAGGCCCCGCCAGATGCAGGGTGCGCCCCGCCGGCTCCTCCGGGTCGATCTCGGTGATCTCCGCCAGCGCGTCGACGTGCGGCGCGACCCGGTGCGCGAGCTCCTCCCCGACGCCCGTCGCCGTGACTCCGCGGGACTGGCGTACGAAGAGCGGGCGCCCGACCTGCCGCTCCAGGGTGCGTATCTGGTGGGTGACGGCCGGCTGCGAGAGCCCGAGCAGCGCGGCGGCGCGCGTGAAGGAACCGGCCCGGTGCACAGCGAGGAAGGTGCGCAGCAGGGCCAGGTCCATCACGTCTCCGATGCGCGTTTCGACGGGGTTGCCGCCTATGCCGCCGACGGTGTCCGCAACGATAAGTATCCCGATAGGTCTGTGTCGATACCGTGATTGGACACTGACGCTGAGTCAACTAGCCTTGTGTGAGCGCTGTTTCACGCGCCGCACGAGGGCGGTTCGAGGCACGAGGGGGGAGCCTCGAACCGCCTGCCCCGCCGCGCCCGCACGCCGCGGGACGGCTACAGCGGCGTCACGTACGCCCCGGCGATCCCGCCGTCCACGAGGAACTCGGCCGCGTTGACGAAGGTCGAGTCGTCGCTCGCGAGAAAGGCGACGGCCGCCGCGATCTCCTCCGCCTCGGCGAAGCGCCCCACCGGCACATGGACGAGACGGCGCTGGGCGCGCTCCGGGTCCTTCGCGAAGAGCTCCTTCAGCAGCGGCGTGTTGACGGGT
This sequence comes from Streptomyces sulphureus DSM 40104, assembly GCF_000381025.1. Lineage (GTDB taxonomy): Bacteria > Actinomycetota > Actinomycetes > Streptomycetales > Streptomycetaceae > Streptomyces > Streptomyces sulphureus. The sequence continues at coordinate 169,108 of NZ_KB905820.1, read as the reverse complement.
CCTGGGCAGAGCGCGTTGACGCGGATGCCCTCGCGCGCGAACTCCACACCGAGCTCCCTGGAGAGCGCCAGCACGCCGCCCTTGGAGGCCGTGTAGCTGATCTGCGACGTGGCGGCGCCCAACACCGCGACAAAAGAGGCGGTGTTGATGATCGACCCCTTGCCCTGGCGCCGCATGTACGGCAGCGCGGCCTGGCAGCAGAGGTAAACGGACGTGAGGTTCACCTGCTGCACGCGCTGCCACGCGTCGAGTCCCGTCTCCAGGATCGAGGAGTCGTCGGACGGCGAGATCCCGGCGTTGTTGAAGGCGATGTCGACGCTGCCGTACGTCTCGTCCGCCGCCGCGAAGACCGCGCCGACCTGCTCGGGGTCCGTGACGTCCGTCTCCACGAAGAGCCCGCCGACCTCCTCGGCGGCGCGGCGCCCGGCGTCCGCGTCGATGTCGGCGCAGACGACGCGTGCGCCCTCGGAGGAGAGCCGGCGCGCGGCGGCGAGCCCGATGCCGCTGCCGGCCCCGGTGATCACCGCGGTACGTCCGGGGAGGCGTCGGCAGACGGGGGCGTTGCCTTCGGCTGGTGCGGTCACGCGTGCTCCTCGGTGCTCTCGGTGCTGATGAAGACGTTCTTGGTCTCGGTGAAGGCCGCGAGCGCATCGGGCCCCAACTCCCGCCCCACGCCCGACTGCCGGAAGCCGCCGAACGGCGTCGCGTACCGCACGGCGCTGTGCGAGTTGACCGAGAGGTTCCCCGCCGCCACGGCCCGCGAGACGCGCAGCGCGCGCCCGACGTCGCGCGTCCAGAGCGACCCCGCGAGGCCGTACTCGGTCGCGTTGGCGAGCCGCACCGCCTCCGCCTCGTCCTCGAACGGCAGCACGACGGCGACGGGACCGAAGATCTCCTCCGTCGCCGCGGGGTCCCCGGGGCGCCCCTCGAGGACCGTCGCCGGATACCAGTAGCCGGGGCCCTCGGGCACGCTGCCGCGGATCAGCGCGGGCGCGCTCTCCTCGACGAACCCGCGCACCCGGGAGCGCTGCCGTTCGGAGACGAGCGGCCCCATCTCGGTGGCCTCGTCCCTCGGGTCTCCGGCGCGGAACGCCGTCACCGCGGGCTCCAGCAGTGCGAGGAAGCGGTCGAGCACGGAGCGTTGGACGAGGAGGCGGCTGCGGGCGCAGCAGTCCTGCCCCGTGTTGTCGAGGAAGGAGGCGGGCGCCGCCGCGGCGGCAGCGGCGAGGTCGGCGTCCGCGAAGACGATGTTCGGGCTCTTCCCGCCGAGCTCCAGCGTCACCGGCTTCACCTGCGCGGCGGCCCGCGCCATCACGTCCTTGCCGGCCGCCGTCGAGCCGGTGAAGACGACCTTCGCCGTCCCCGGATGCTCGACGAGCGCGCGCCCGACGAGGCGTCCCTCGCCCGGCAGTACCTGGAAGAGCCCTTCCGGGAGTCCGGCGTCGAGACCGAGTTCGGCGAGGCGCAGCGCCGTGAGCGGCGTCGTCTCGGCGGGCTTGAGGAGCACCGCGTTGCCGGCGGCGAGCGCCGGAGCCGTGCCCCAACCGGCCACGGGCATGGGGAAGTTCCACGGTGCGATCACCGCGACGACGCCGAGCGGCTCGGCGAACGTGACGTCGAGACCGCCGGCGACCGGGATCTGCCGCCCGGTGAGCCGCTCGACGCCACCGGCCGCGTACTCCAGCACGTCGCGCACGTTGGCGGCCTCGCCGCGCGCCGCCGTGATGGGGTGCCCGGCCTCGCGGACCTCCAGCTCGGCGAGGTCCTCCCGGTGCGCGTCGACGACGGAGGCGAACCTCCGCAGCGTCCTCGCGCGGTCCGACGGCGCGAGCGCTGCCCAACGGCGCTGCGCCGCGGCGGCGTCGGCGACGGCCGCGTCGACCTGCTCGGGCCCTGCGGCGAGCACGGTGTCGACCAGCTCCTCCGTCGCCGGGTTGACGACGCGCAGCTCGCGTTCCTGGTGTGCTTCGTGGGGCGGTTGCGTCAACGGTCCTCGATCCCTCGGCTGCGTACGGGCGTTGGCGGGGCGTTCCCCTGGCACAGGGTGGCGGTGCGCGCGGTCCTGGCGCCTGCGCGCCGGCTCACATCCGCTCGAAGGAGCGGTACCGCTCCCAGTCGGTGACGGCGGCGTCGTACGCTTCCTGTTCGATCCGCGCCATGTTGGCGTAGTGCGCGACGACGTCCTCGCCGAAGGCCTCGTGCGCCGCCGCGCTCGCCTCCCAGAGCTGCGCCGCCTCCCGCAGCGTCGACGGCACCTGCGCGACGTCGGCCGCGTACGCGCTGCCCGTGCACGGCTCGGGCGGCTCCAGGCCGCGCTCGACGCCGTAAAGTCCGGCAGCGACCATGCCGGCGACGGCGAGGTACGGGTTGACGTCGCCGCCCGGCACGCGGTTCTCCAGACGGTGGCCGGCGCCGTGGCCCACGACGCGGACGGCGCAGGTGCGGTTGTCCGGCCCCCAGGCGACGGCGGTCGGCGCGAAGCTGCCGGGCCTGAAGCGCTTGTAGGAGTTGATGTTCGGCGCGTAGAGGAGGGTGAACTCGCGCAGCACGGCGAGCTGTCCCGCGAGGAAGTGCCGCATCGTGGGGGACATGCCGTCGGGCGCGGAACCGTCGGCGAGGACGGCGCCGCCCGACTCGTCGCGGAGCGAGAGGTGGATGTGGCAGGAGCTGCCCTCGCGCTCGTCGTACTTGGCCATGAAGGTGAGCGCCCTGCCCTCCTGCGCCGCGATCTCCTTGGCGCCCGTCTTGTAGACGGAGTGCTGGTCGCAGGTGGTGAGTGCGTCGGCGTAGCGGAAGACGATCTCGTGCTGGCCGAGGTTGCACTCGCCCTTCGCCGACTCGACGGCCATGCCGGCCGCCGTCATCTCGTTGCGGATGCGCCGCAGGAGCGGCTCGACGCGGCCGGTGCCGAGGATCGAGTAGTCGACGTTGTACTGGTTGGCGGGGGTGAGTTCGCGGTAGCCGCTGCGCCAGGCGTCCTCGTAGGAGTCGTCGAAGAGGATGAACTCCAGCTCGGTGCCGGCCAGGGCGCTCCAGCCGTGCGCGGCGAGCCGCTCGAGCTGCCGCTTGAGCACCTGCCGCGGCGAGGCGGGGACGGGGGTCCCGTCGTGGTGGGCGAGGTCGGCGAGGAGGAGCGCGGTGCCGGGGTTCCACGGGACGCGGCGCAGCGTCCCCGGGTCGCCGTGCATGGCGAAGTCGCCGTAGCCGCGTTCCCAGGAGGCCATCTCGTAGCCGTCGACGGTGTTGAGGTCGACGTCCACCGCGAGCAGGTAGTTGCACCCCTCGGTGCCCTCGTCGAGCACGTGGTCGAGGAAGAAGGGCGCGGCGAACCGCTTGCCCTGGAGCCGCCCCTGCATGTCGGTGAAGGCGAGCACCACGGTGTCGATCTCGCCCGACGCCACCAGCGCGCGCAGCTCTTCGACGGCGAGTGGGGGCGCGGACGCTGCACGGTCTGCCACGGGGAGTCCTCCTGTCGGTGGGCAGAGGCCATAAGGTATTCGCCGAGACCTTTTTAAGGAAGGGCGTCGGACGACCGGTGTCGCGCCGGACGGAGCGGCCGAGCGGTGTGCGGGACGGGTTGGGAGCGATGGTGGAGAACGGGGCAGGACGGGACCGGTTGGCGAGGGTGCTGCGCCCCGTACGCGCGGGCAACGGCTTCGAGGAGGCGCTGGAGCAGATCCTCCAGACCATCCGGCTCGGACTCGTCAGGCACGGTGAACGCCTGCCGTCCGAGCGCGAGTTGGCCGGACGGATGGGCGTGAGCCGGGTGACGCTCCGCGAGGCGCTGAAGGTCCTCGCCGAGCAGGGGCTCGTGGTCAGCCGCCGTGGCCGGTACGGCGGAACGTTCGTGCACTCGCCGGAGCCGCCGGCGGAAGGCGCGCGCCTGGGAGCGGAGGTCGCCGAGGTCGAGGACGCGCTCAGGTTCCGTGAAGTGCTGGAGTCGGGCGCCGCCGAACTCTGCGCCGTACAGGGCCTGTCGGGTGTCCCGGCGCAGCGTCTGCGGACGGCGATGGAGGCCGCGGGCGACGCCGAGCCCGCCGACTACAGACGCCAGGACACGCTCTTCCACCTCACCCTCGTCGAGCTAGCCGACTCCCCGTCACTCACCGCGCAGTACACGGCAGTTCGTGCACGCGTCAACGAACTGCTGGGCCGTATACCGCTCCTCGTACGCAACCTGGAGCATTCCCAGGCGCAGCACGCCGAGTTGACGGACGCCGTCCTCGCGGGCGATCCCGAACGCGCACGGCGTGCGGCGCGCGAGCACTGCCAGGGGACGGCCGCACTCCTGCGCGGTTTCCTCACCTGAGCTGCATGCAACTGCCTTCGCATGGTTTGCCGCTGACGCAGCCACACCGCCAAATGACCTGTATTGTCCCGCAGTTACGGCGCGAAACCATCCGGCACGGGGGTTGCGCAGCCCCCGTCCGCGGCACAAAGGTATGCCCCCGCACCATTGCCTCAGGCGGGAGTGGCCATGACCGACGCAACCGGCTCGCGCGGCGTACCGCGGCAACAGGGTTCAGCACCACCGGGCGCCGACGACTACCTGCGCAACCGCTCGCTCCGCCGCGGCAGTGCCGGATGGCTCCTCCTCAGCGGCCTCGGCGTCGCGTACGTCGTCTCCGGCGACTACGCGGGCTGGAACTTCGGTCTCGCCGAGGGCGGTTTCGGCGGCCTCGCCGTCGCCACCGTGCTCATGGGCACCATGTACACCTGCCTCGTCTTCTCCCTCGCCGAGCTCTCCTCCGTCCTGCCGACCGCGGGTGGCGGCTACGGCTTCGCGCGCCGCGCCCTCGGCACCTGGGGCGGCTTCCTCACCGGCACGGCGATCCTCATCGAGTACGTCCTCGCGCCCGCGGCGATCTCCGTCTTCATCGGCGGCTACGTCGAGTCGCTGGGGCTCTTCGGGCTCGAGTCGGGCTGGCCCGTCTTCCTCGCGTGCTTCGCCGTCTTCATCGGCATCCACCTTCTCGGCGTCGGCGAGGCGCTCCGCTTCAGCTTCGTCGTCACCGGGGTCGCCGTCGCCGCGCTGCTGGTCTTCGCCTTCGGCGCGCTCACCCACTTCGACGCCGCCTCCCTCGACGACGTCGCCGTCGACACCACCGCGCTCGGCTCCAACTCCTGGCTGCCGCTCGGGCTGTTGGGCATCTGGGCGGCCTTCCCCTTCGGCATGTGGTTCTTCCTCGGTGTCGAGGGCGTACCGCTCGCCGCGGAGGAGGCGCGCGACCCGGTGCGCAGCATGCCGCGCGCCATGGCCACCGCGATCGGCGTCCTCGTCGTCCTCGCCCTTCTGACGCTGCTCCCCGCCGCGGGCGCCGCCGGCTCGACCGCGATCAAGGACGCCGACAACCCCCTCGTCGCGGCGCTCCAGGCGGCGAACGGGGGCGATCCGACGACGCTCAGCCGGATCGTCAACTACGCGGGCCTCGCCGGCCTGATCGCCTCCTTCTTCTCCCTCATCTACGCCGGTTCCCGCCAGCTCTTCGCCCTCTCCCGCGCCGGCTACCTGCCCCGCTTCCTCTCGCTGACGAGCCGCAGGAAGGCCCCGTACCTCGGGCTCCTCGTCGCCGGCGCCTTCAGCTTCACGCTCGCAGCCGCCACGGGGGACGGCGCGCGGATGCTCAACATCGCCGTCTTCGGCGCCTCGCTCAGCTACGTCCTGATGTCCCTCTCGCACGTGGTTCTCCGCGTCCGCGAGCCCGAACTCCCGCGCCCGTACCGGACACCGGGCGGGCTCGTCACCTCGTCCGTCGCGCTCGTCCTCGCCTGCGCCGCGGTCGTCGCGACGTTCCTCGTCGACCCGAAGGCCGCAGGGCTCGCGCTCGTCCTCTACGCCGCTGCCGTCCTCTACTTCGCCCTGTACAGCCGGCACCGCCTCGTGGCCGCCGCGCCGGAGGAGGAGTTCGCCGAGCTCGCCGCCGCGGAGGCAGAGTTGGCCCGTGACACCTCCGACGAGCACCCCGCAGGGCCGGGCGCAGCAGACGGCTCCGACGACGCCTCAGGTGCAGGCACCCCCCGCGAGTCGGACAGCGCCGACGTTCCGCAGCGTGATGGAGGCGGCGATGGATGAGGCCCCGCTCATCGGCGTCAGCACCTACCTGGAGAGCTGCGTCCGCTGGGGCGTGTGGCAGCAGCCGGCGGCGCTCCTCCCCGCCGGCTACCACCTCCTCGTCCAGCGCGCCGGCGGACTCGCAGCGCTCCTCCCTCCCGACGCCACCCAGGCCGCCCACGCGGTCGTCGCCCGCCTCGACGGCCTCGTCGTCTCGGGCGGTCCCGACGTCGACCCGGCCCGCTACGGGGCCGAGCGCGCCCCCGAAGCGGGCCCGGCCGACCCGGAACGCGACCAGTGGGAACTCGCCCTCCTCGACGCCGCATTCGCCCGCGGCCTCCCGGTGCTCGGGATCTGCCGAGGCATGCAACTCCTCAACGTCCACGCGGGCGGTACCCTCGTCCAGCACCTGGAGGGACACTGCGGCGACCCCGGCGTCTTCGCCCGCCACACGGTGACCCCCGTCCCCGGCACCCGCCTCGCCTCGGTACTCCCCGACCCCCTCGCCGTACCGACCTACCACCACCAGTGCCTCGCAGCCCTCGGCACCGGCCTCGTCCCCTCGGCCCACGCAGCAGACGGCACCGTCGAGGCGATCGAGGCCCCGGCCGGCCCCGCGTTCGTACTCGGCGTCCAATGGCACCCGGAGGAGGGCGACGACGTCCGCGTCATGCGGGCACTCGTCGAGGCGGCGGCTGCGAGGAGGGGGGTGGGGGTGCGGTGAACTGCAGCTCCCCCCACTTCCGGGTGCTCCGCAGGCCCGACGTCCTGCTTGACGCCGACCGCGGCCGAACCTCCCCCGGGGCCAACGTCCGTCTCGAAGAACTCGGCCCGCAGCCACTTCACCGAGGCAGCCTTCCCCGGTGGCACCTGTCCACCTGCGCTGAACGACCAGCCTGACGAGGGGGCGGCCGAGCGGTACGGGAGCTGCGCAGCTCCCGGCCGACTCGAACCACCGACGTAACGAAACCCCGCCCACGGCACGGGACTTCGCGCCCACCCGGAGGTGGCGCAAGACATCCTTAGGCACTCGCGCTCGCCACCACGAGGGAGATCCACACCCGGGGCAAGCGACGAAGACGTGCCAGGTCAGGCCGTCCCGCGCCATGGCGGGCATGGCCATCCGCATGCTGACGCCGTGCCGCGCACGAGAGGTCCGTTCCTAGCGGTCGGAACGGAGGCTCGCCGCCCTTGCCGCCCCGGTCGGTGGCGCCTCCGGCGGGACCAGGGCTCACGGTGCGCAACACGCGCACCATCCGCTTCGCCGCACTCACCTCGCCACGTGCACACGACGAGCTCGGTCGCGGTCGTACGGCTACGGAGCTGCCGCCCCCTGGTGGAGCGGGGAAGCACGCCGCAGTTGCCGGTGCAGTCTTCTGCTACGCGGTAGGTGAGATTGACGCCTTCGTCCACTGGAGAAAATCTGTGCTCGCCAGAGTAGACATGAGGCGGTGCCGAAGGTAGCGTCTTCCTCGTACTCGCGGAGATCAGAAGGGCGGGGCAGATGACGGAGCTGCCCCGGATGTAGGTCGATGAAGTTGTGGACCGGCGGTCGAGCGGTGTGGCCGGAAGGTGAGGGCTCCACCGCTGGCCGCCGGGCCAGGCGACCCCAGGGGTCGCATGCAGTTCTGCAAGACGGAAGTAGTGCACGACAGATCAGTAGAGGAGGAGGACGGCGCCATCAGGATCGCCCGGGTGAGCACAGTCGCCCGGGTACCGCAGACCCCGGATTGGCAGGTGGTCCTCGGTCACGCAGCTGCGATCCCAGCGCCTCGCCCTTCCGGGCGGCGGCGCGGATGACAGAAGCCGGTGTACGTACCGGTAGATGGTGTTAATCCCCCAGGGCCCTGGCGTTGTACGGCGCCAGGGCCCTTCGACGCGTTACCCGAGAGGTGCCAGTGGCCGCAGACAACCCCACCCCGTCGAGCAACCTCGACGACGACGACTATCCCGCCTACACCATGGGGCGGGCCGCCGAGATGCTCGGCACCACGCCCGCCTTCCTGCGGGCCATCGGCGAGGCGAAGCTGATTGTGCCGTTGCGTTCGGAAGGCGGCCACCGCCGCTACTCGCGCTACCAGCTACGGCTCGCCACCCGGGCCCGCGAACTGGTCGACCAGGGCACCTCTGTGGAGGCGGCCTGCCGCATCATCATCCTCGAAGACCAGCTCGAAGAGGCCCAGCGCATCAACGAACAGCTACGCAACCGGGAGACTCCCCGGGACTCAACGGCAGACGCCTGAGCGTGCCGGGCCGAGACAGCGGCCCGCGTTTCGAAGACTCTTGCACGGGTGCTGCTCAGTCGACATCAGGCGCCCGAGCTCCCCTGAGCGGTTCGTCCGTACCACCGGGGTGCGGATCGAGGGAGCCACCGACGAGATCGCCACCTGGAACGCCAGCGCGGTGGCCGTCACCACCGACGGTGCGCCGGTGCACCCGATTCTGCTCTTGTCGACACCCAGCCGGTGGTCAGTGCTGTGGCGCTCACCATCGGAGGTCGATTTCAGTAACCGCCCGGCGATGGAAATCTATTTTCGCCGCTGTAGAAACACGAATAATGCCCGGTGAGAAGTGTTGCCTCGGCGGATCTGAAACCAGGAGCCATCGCTATAGCCAGGGTCACCGTGCTACGGTTACGAGCAGTTGCAGTCGTGGTTCCCCGAAAATTCAAGCGCTCCTCCAGGACCCCCGGAAAGAGCCTTGTGTTGTTCCGTTCGCGGAGGGTTATCATCGCGGCAACCCCGGCTCCCGCGCAGTGCGGGCCCCGGGTACCGCCTTGAAGGAGATGTATTTTGGTTACTGGCACCGTGAAGTGGTTCAACTCGGAAAAGGGTTTCGGCTTCATCGAGCAGGAGGGCGGCGGCGCCGACGTGTTCGCCCACTACTCGAACATCAACGCCACCGGCTTCCGTGAGCTGCTCGAAGGCCAGACAGTGAGCTTCGACGTCACGCAGGGCCAGAAGGGCCCGCAGGCGGAGAACATCGTTCCCGCCTGACGCTGACGTGCACTACGAGCTGGGGCGCACCTGTGTGCGGCCCAGCTCGTCGCATTATTCTCACTCGTCCCGGCAGCAATGGATATGCTTCCCCTGCGGCGAGTGAATGACAGCGCCGCCTGTTGCAACTGGGCCGTGAGCCAACGTGCCCCCGGCTGCACGGCACCCATTCATCCGCCGACTTTTCCATCGACGGCCGGGGTGCTTTTCATGACGGACCCGCTGCCTATCACGGCTCCGGATTTTTTCGTCTTTTCTTCGGCTCGATCTTGTGAATTCCCGTGCGCCTGCGCAGTGCTGGGTGACTTCCTCGATTCGTGCCGCATCGAGGAAGGTTCTGCATGAACCACACCGCTCGCTCCACCACCAACCCTTCGCACCGCGCCTCTGCGGGCGCCGATCGGCGCCCGCACCGCACCAACCGGCGCGGCGGGCCGCCCCGCTCGTCCCAGGGCGCTCGCGCCGGAAAGGGCCGCCCGTCCGGACCGCCGAAGGAATTCGCGCTGCCGGTCACCCGCACCGCCCCGCTGCCGGCTGTCGAGACTTTCGCCGGCCTGGAGATGCCCGACCGTTTGAAGACGGCGCTCCGTGCGCACGGCATGAGCGCCCCCTTCCCGATCCAGGCGGCGACACTGCCCAACGCGCTGGCCGGCCGAGACGTGCTGGGCCGCGGCCGTACGGGATCGGGCAAGACCCTCGCCTTCGGCCTCGCGCTGCTGGCTCGCACTGCGGGGCAGCGCGCCGCGCCCCGGCAGCCGCGGTCGCTGGTCCTCGTCCCCACCCGGGAGTTGGCGCAGCAGGTCACGGCAGCACTCAGCCCCTACGCCCGCGCACTGCGGCTGCGTCTCGCCACCGTGGTCGGCGGCATGCCGATCGGCCGTCAGGCACGGGACCTGCACAACGGCAGTGAGGTCGTGGTCGCCACTCCGGGCCGGCTCAAGGATTTGCTCGAACGCGGTGACTGCCGGCTGGACCAGGTGGCCATCACGGTTCTGGACGAAGCCGACCAGATGGCCGACATGGGCTTCATGCCCCAGGTGACTCACCTGCTCGACCAGGTACGTCCCGGCGGCCAACGGCTCTTGTTCTCCGCCACCTTGGACCGCAACGTCGACCTGCTGGTCCGCCGCTACCTGACCGACCCGGTGGTCCACTCCGTCGACCCCTCCGCCGGCGCTGTCACCGCCATGGAACACCACCTCCTGCATGTTCACGGAGCCGACAAGCACGCGACGACCACCGAGATCGCCGCCCGCGACGGCCGGGTGATCATGTTCCTCGACACCAAGCACGCCGCGGACCGCCTCACCCGGGACCTGCTCGCGGTCGGGGTGCGCGCCTCGGCCCTGCACGGCGGCAAGTCGCAGTCCCAGCGCACCCGCACCCTCGCCGGGTTCAAGTCGGGGCACACCAACGTCCTCGTGGCCACCAACGTCGCCGCCCGCGGCCTTCACGTCGACAACCTCGACCTCGTCGTCAACGTCGACCCGCCGAGCGACCACAAGGACTACCTGCACCGCGGCGGACGCACCGCCCGCGCCGGCGAATCCGGCACCGTCGTCACCCTCGTCCTGCCCGGACAGCGCCACGGCATGAAACGCCTGATGTCGGACGCCTCCATCACCGCGCATCAGACCCGAGTCCGCCCCGGCGAAGCCGACTTGGTACGCATCACCGGCGCGAAGGTCCCTCCGGGCACCCCGCTCAGCGCCGCGGACACCGAGCCGCCCAAGCCCGCCGCACCCGCACAGCGGGCCCGCCGCAACCGGCCCGCCCGCCGCGGACGCCGCTCCTCCTTCAAAACAGTCGCCTGACCAACCCCGGCCGTCCGGTGGCCAGTCGGTGATCCAGGCAGTCGACAGAAGGACCGCCGTGACACAGCGACAACCAGGTCGGCTCGACTGTGACTCCGGCGCTCACCGTTGCAAAGGCGGTGGGCGCCCCCCCCGGTTCCAAGCGGACGAGCACATGATGGTCGACGTGGCCCTCTCCGTCGCCGCCGGCGCCCCCGTCCAGCCACCTGGTGCCTCACGACGAAGACGGCCGCACCCGGCTCGTGCAACCGCGGACCGTTTCCTTCCGCTCCGGAACACCTCGGCGACGTGCAAGCCGGGATGTGGCATCGCGCCCTGCACCCGTCCCCGGTAGTCGACGAGGACGGACACACCCTCGCCCTCGTCGGACTCACCGTCTGACGCAGGGCGTTGACAGCCAGCCTCGGTCGAGTGAGTGGCAAAGCCAGTTGTGCAGCGCGCTCACCTCGCGACCTCGTGTGACGGTGAGCGCGGCCGGCGGCTATCGGGGCACGGGCCTGGTCATCCCGCCGGATCAGGTCGAACTCGCAGGCCGGCAAGAGGATTCCGACACTTCACACCGCAAGGTCCGCGCCCGTGTCGAGCACGCCTTCGCACTCATGAAGAGCCGGAAGACTCCCCCGCGACTGCCGATTGAAAGACGGCGGAGTCCACCAGGCCATGCTCGACCAACCTCGCCCTCGCCGTCTCACCGCCGCCCAACCAGCACACGGCACACGGAGCCACCTTCAGCCGGCGGCCGGTGCGCAGCCGCCCGGCTGCCGTGATGCGTTCCGCCGCTATCTGCGCCGTCTCCCGCACGTCGGGCAGGGCGGCGAGTGTTGACCCGGCGGCAGCCTCAGCGGGCGTGCCCACCGTAGCCGGGCAGCAGCGCCGTGTGGCTCCGATACGATCGCTCCACGACGCACAAGGGCTCCGTTCCAAATGATCGGAACGGAGCCCTTCGACTGCGCGCTCGGCAGGATTCGAACCTGCAACCTTCTGATCCGTAGTCAGATGCTCTATCCGTTAAGCTACGAGCGCTTGTGCCTCGGGTCGGTCGCCCCCTCGGCGTTGCGGGAACAACATTACATGACCTGCGGCCGGAGGTGAAATCCTTACTGTCTACCCCTCCCGACCTGCGCAAACGCTCTGTGTGGCGAGAGGGGTCGCGCGCACGAAGAAGCCCCGGCCGGAGTGGTCGGGGCTTCATGATCGTGGAGATCGAGCGGAGGCTCCGGGATTTGAACCCGGGATGGGGGATCACCCCAAACCGCATTAGCAGTGCGGCGCCATAGACCAGACTAGGCGAAGCCTCCAGACACACCAGGAGCTCGGAAGCGCGGTGTGTGCGGATGATGATGGCACAGCCGCGTGGGCTGTCTCCAATCGGGTCCTACCGTACTCGGTCCGGTAAGGCTCAGGCAAAGCGCATCCGTCCGAGGCAGGTGGGGAGCGCATCCCGCCTCGTTCGACGCGGGCCGACGGCAGCGCGCAACGGGACGTCGCCCGGGGCGTTAACGGAACAGGAGCGGGGACGTCCGCTCCCCGTCGAACCCGGGAGAGACCCATGCCGCGCCGCTTCGTCCTGCCCACCGCAGCGCTCCTCCTCGCGGGCGCCGCCCTCGGCGCCGCGCCCGCCGGGCCGGGCGCATCCAAGGCGGAGGGCAGGCCGGACGTCCTCCATCTCACCGTCTCCGGGAGCGAGTCGGGGGCGTACAACGGCTCGCGCCCCCTCCGCTGCCGCCCGACGGGCGGCGATCACCCGCACCCGAGCGCCGCCTGCGCCAAGCTCCGCGAGGCGACCGCGGACGGCGGGGACCCGTTCGCGCCCGTGGGCGAGGGGGAGTTGTGCACGCTCGTCCACGGTGGCGATGCGACGGCGAAGGTCGTAGGGACGTGGCGGGGCGAGCGCGTCGACGCGCGGTTCGACCGCACCGACGGGTGCGAAATCGACCGCTGGTCGGCGCTGGTCCCCGTACTGCCGCGTAGTTGACGGGTGGCGCCGGCGCACCCGCACCATCAGCCCGTCCTCCGGTCTCCCCGACTTCCGTTTCTTCTCCACCGGTTCTCCGCAGCGGCTGCCGCATCCCTCGCCGCTCCCCTCCCGGCTGCCCGTACACTTCCCCCTAGCGACGCGCCCGGGCGACCGACCGGCAACCGGGCAGTCCGGCAGAAGCGGAGGATCGGCGGGGACGTCAGCAGGAAGCCGGCGCCGTGGGTCACCGCACGTGGTCAGCAGGGAGGAAGACCGCTGTGAGCAGCAGGCCGTCCCGGGGCGCTGCTCGCCTCGCCGCCATACTCGACGCGCTGCCCGATGCCCTCATCCTCGTCAACTGCAACGGCACGGTCGTCAACGCCAACTCCATTGCTCTGGAGGTCTTCGAGTCCCCCGGCACGGCGCTCGTCGGTCGCGGACTCCTCGACCTCCTCCCCGAGTTCGACTCCAAGCGCATCCCGGGTTCGATGCGCAGGCCCGAGGAGATCGAGGAGGCGGAAGGGCGCACCAAGCCGCAGCGGATGACGGCGCGGCGTACCGACGGGAGCACGTTCGCCGTCGAGGTGACCAGCGCCAACCTGGAGGACTCGCGCACCCCCTACGCCTCGGCTGTGGAGGCCGCGTTCGCCGACTACGGGACGTCGGGCAGCGGCGGGTACACGGGGGACGAGCTGCTGATGCTCGTCGTCCGCGACCTGACGGGCACGCTCGACACCGAGGCCGAACTGTCGCGCCAGCAGCGGCAGACGGAGATGATCCTCCGTGCCGCTTCCGAGGGCGTGATGGGTGTGGACGCGCAGGGGCGGATCGTGCTCGTCAACCCGGCTGCGGCGCAGATACTCGGTCACCGTGCCGGCGACCTCGGCGGGCAGGAGCTGCACTCGCTCGTCCACCACTCCAGGGTCGACGGCACGCCGCTGCCCTTCGAGGAGACGCCGCTCGCCGACACCCTGCGTTCGGGGCGCAAGCACCGCGTGCGCGTCGGCCAGGTGCTCTGGGCGAAGGACGGGCGGCCCGTGCCCGTCGACATGACCTCGGCCCCGGTGCGCGACGGCGAGCAACTCGTCGGCGCCGTCCTCACGTTCACCGATCGCCGGCCGTACGACGAACTCGCGGCGCGGCACGCACAGTTGGAGGCGGTCGTCGGCGAGGGGCTGCGCGGGCCGCTGGAGCGGATGCGTACCGAACTCAGCGGGCTCGCCGACGATCCGGCCGGTCAACTGTGGCCCGAGGCCAACCAGATACTGCGCCATCTCGCCGCCGGGTACGGGCGGATGACCACGCTCGTCGACAACGTGCTGCGCTACCAGCGGCTCGATTCGGGCGCCGAGCGCCTCAAGGTGCGCACCGTGCGCCTCGACGAGGTGGTGCAGTCCGCCATCGAGGGCGCCGACGAGCTGATCGGTCCGGGGCGCGCGCAGTTCGCCGTCCACACGCCGCCGATCGACGCCGAACTCGACGCCGAGCAGTTGGCGACGGCGCTGGCGCACCTCGTCGCCGACGTCGCGGGCGTCGACTCGACGGGGAACGCGGCACCGCTTCCGTCGGGCGTCGACCCCACGATCGTCGTGGCGGTGGCGCAGCGCGGTGAGGCCGTGCGGATCGAGGTGCGGGGCCCGTACAGCGGCGGCGACCGGGTGCACCAGCCGCTGGTGCGCGGGATCGTCGGCAAGCACGGCGGCGTCCTGCAGACGCACGAGGTGCCGGGTGCCGGAGGGTCCGCCTTCGTCGTGGAGCTGCCGACGGTCGGGGCTGCGGAGGCGTCGCGTCCGGCCGCGGGAGCACGGGTGGGCAAGGAGAAGGAGAACGAGACGACCGTGATGCCGGGGCCTGCCCGGCCGGTGCGCGGCTCCGCAGAAAGCGAGTCGGTGCCTGGGGCCGGTGCCTGGTCGGGTGCGGCTTCGGGCGGGTCGGCCGACGGGTTCGTGGCGGCCGGCGGGGCGTCGGAGTCCGGTGCTGCGCCGGTGGACGTGTCCGGTGGCGCGTACGTCGGGCAGGGCGAGGCGCACGCCGGGACGGACGCCGTCGAGCTGCCGGGCGATACGGGTGCGGCGGTCGTGCCGCGACCGACGGGGCGCAGGCGCGGGAAGCCGAGTTCGGCCGAGGAGCAGCACGAGCAGGCGGGCCCGGCGGACACCGGGGCCCGCGTCGGCGAAGACCGGACGCCGTCGCAGGGCACGGGGCGCCGGGCGCGGCGTGCACTCGCAGAACCCCACGGTCCTGACGCGGAATCGCAGCCTCCGGCCCAGGGGGTGCTGCCGGCGCTCGGTCCGGGGGAGTCCGGGCAGGCTCCGGACGTCGACGCGTCGGACACCGGCTCGACGGGCGGCGGTAGGCGCGCCCGCAGGCTCGCGGCCGCCCGCGCACGCGTCGAGGCGGCGCGGACCGAACAGGGTCCGCAGCACGCCCCGTTCGCGCTCCCTCCTGCGCCCTCGGAGCAGGTTCAGTCGGAGGCGCCCGCGCCGCAGGGTGGTGACTCGCCCTCCGTCCCTGCGGGGGACCGCCCCGACCCGCACGTCGGCGCAGGCCCGGCGCCGAGTCGCACCGCTCCCGACCCGGCAGCTCCGGCCCTGCCCGCGCCGGGCATGCCGTCCGAGCCGGGGCCGTCCGCGCCGACCGGCTACCCCGCGTCCGCGGAGCCCTCGCTCGCGCAGCAGACGGAGTCCCCGCGCGGTCTCGTACCGGCGCAGCCCTACGCGCCCGACGACGCGCAGCCCGCGCCCGGCGCGCGCCCGGGGCAGCCCGCGCCGGCGCACAGGGAGCCGGAGGCGACCGGCCAGCCCTCCGAGAGGGAGCCCGCACAGAACGCCCTCCACGGCCGGCAGCAACTCCCTGCCGGTGAGCAGCAGTTCCCTGCCGCGCCGGAGCCCGTCCCCGGCGCTCAGCAGCCGCTGCCCGGAGCCCGTTCCGCGACGCCCGACGGCCCTGCGCCCGTAGCCCCCGGGTCGCAGGTGCCCGGTGTGCAGCCTGCGCCGGGTGCGTATGCGTCCGGGTCGGGGCCGAATGCGCCGGCGGCGGGTGCGGCCGAGTCGCAGGTGCCCGGTGCTCAATCCGCGCCCGGCGCGTACGGATCGCAGTCCGCGCCGCAGCCGCCAACGGCGCCCGGCGCTCCCGAGCAGCAGGCTCCCGGTGCTCAATCCGCCCCCGGCGCCCACGCGTCCGGGCCGCAGCCGTCAGCCGTGCCGGGCGCCCCCGAGTCGCAGACTCCCGGCGCTCAATCCGCGCCCGGCGCCCACGCATCCGGGCCGCAGTCCGCGCCGCAGCCGCCGGTGGCGCCTGGCGCTTCCGAGCAGCAGGCTCCCGGTGCTCAATCCGCCCCCGGCGCGTACGGATCGCACTCCGCGCCGCAGCCGCCAACGGCGCCGGGCGCGTACGAGCAGCGGGCCGCCGGCGCCCAACCCGCGCCCGGCGCCCACGCATCCGGGCCGCAGTCCGCGCCGCAGCCGCCGGTGGCGCCTGGCGCTTCCGAGCAGCAGGCTCCCGGTGCTCAATCCGCCCCCGGCGCGTACGGGCAGTCCGCGCCGCAGCCGCCAACGGCGCCGGGCGCGTACGAGCAGCAGGCCCCCGGTGCCCAACCCGCCCCCGGCGCACACGCACCCGGAGTACAACCCCCGCACCACCCCACACCACCCGGAGCCCACGGGCCGCAGGCGCCGAGCGCCCAGTCCGCGCCCGCTGCCCCGGGCACCACGGCTCCGCAGACCCCCAGCCAGCAGCCCGCACCGGACGGACTCGCCCCCACGCCGCCGCCCGGCACCCCCGACACGCAAACCCCCGCACCGCCACCGGCCACAGCCGCCCCCACCGACCACCACGGTCCAACTCCACCCTTCGCAGAGCACCCCGTCCCCGGCTGGCCTGCCCCGGCTGCCCCGGAGTCGCCGCAGTACCCCGAACCCCAGGCTCCCGGCGTCCAGTTCGGGCAGCCTCAGGCGCCGCAGGCCCCGCCGCAACCGCTCCCGGGCGCGCCCGCACCGGCCGATGCACCCGAGTCGTCCGCACTGCCGAACCAGCGCTCGGCCGAGGCGCCGGCCCAAGCACCGGCAGCCGCCGACGAGTTCGCACCGTCGCCTCCCACCGAGCCCGAGCATCGCGATACGTCCGCGGAAGCGGAGGCCGGCCCGGAGGAGGACCGACGTGCGGCGCCGTCCGTCGTCGCGCGCAGTCCCATCCTCGGCGGCGACCCGCTCCCCGAGCAGCAGCAGGCGACGGCGCGCGGGCTGCCGATGCCGGACGGGTACGCCGATTCGTACGCGGGCGGCCCGCAGGTGCGCACCCTCGGGCAGGGCGTCCCGTTCAGCCGCCGCCCCGGTGACGGCGCGGACGGCAGGCAGGCAGGCCGGACGGGCGCCTCGGCGATACCGTCGACCCCTTCGACGCCGACACCGCTCCCGGGCTCCGGCCGCCGGCGGAAGCTGGCGACGCCACCGGACGAGGCAGAAGAGCCGGCGCCGGCCGCCCCCCAGGAGACCCCGCAGCAGGCCCAGCCGCCGCAGCCTGTCGACCAGCGTCGCCAAGGCACCGGCACGGCAAAGGAGTTCGCGATCGGTGCCCCCAGCAGCGAAGCGGCCGAGGGGCCCGAGCCGCTCGACGGTCCCGACAGCCCCGTCGAGGTCACCGAGGGGCGCGGCCTCTCCCTGCCCGCGCACCCCGACGACGAGCTGCCGCCCGAACCGCTGGACAACCCGCGCCGCCTCCTCGTCTGGCCCGAGCCCGACACCTCGACGCAGCTCGCGCTCTCCGAGCGCGGCTACCGGCCGGTGCTCGTCCACTCCCGTGAGGAAGTCGACGCGCAGATCGCGGCGTACCCGGCCGCGCTCTTCGTCGACCCGCTCACCGGGCCCATCACGCGCACCGCGCTCCAGTCGCTCCGGACGGCGGCCGTGGCGGCCGAGGTGCCTGTGCTGGTGACGGCCGGGCTCGGGCAGGCGACGAGGGAGGCGGCGTACGGGGCCGACCCGGCGGTCCTCCTCAAGGCGCTCGCACCGCGCGACAGCGAGCAGCACCCGCCGCGGGTTCTCCTCGTCGAGGAGGACCACGCCATAGCAGGCGCCTTCGTGGCGACGCTGGAGCGGCGCGGGATGCAGGCGGTGCACGCCGAGACCGACGCGGCGGCGGTGGAGATCGCGGCGCAGGTGCGCCCCAACCTCGTCGTGATGGACCTGATGCAGGTGCGCCGCAGGCGGGCCGGCATCATCGACTGGCTCCGCGTCAACGGCCTGCTCAACCGCACCCCGTTCGTCGTCTACACCTCGGCCGACCTCGACCCGGCGGAGCTGCCGCGGCTCGCCTCCGGCGAGACGGTCCTCTTCCTCGCCGAGCGCTCGACGCAGCCGCAGGTGCAGTCGCGCATCGTCGACCTGCTGACGAAGATCGGCGCCAACTGAGGCCCCACGGTTCTGAGCGGGGGCGGGCCGGTGCCCGCCCCCGCACCGTCATCCGTCGGACCCGTGTCCGGCGGAGTCGAGCCGGGTGACGTCGAGCTCCCCCGCCGCGTACTGGGCCCTGATCACCTTCTTGTCGAACTTCCCCACGCTCGTCTTGGGCACCGCGCCGACGCGCGTCCACCGCTCGGGAAGCTGCCAGCGTGCGACCCTCTCGCCGAGGTGCTGCCGCAGCTCTTCGAAGGTCGCCTCGCCCGCCTCCTCCGCCTGCACCACCACGGCGAGCGGACGCTCCCCCCACCGGTCGTCGGGGACCGCGACGACGGCCGCCTCCGCCACGGAGGTGTGCCCCATGAGCGTGTTCTCCAACTCGACCGAACTGATCCACTCACCGCCCGACTTGATGACGTCCTTCGCCCGGTCGGTGAGCGTCAGATAGCCATCGGGACCGATCACCCCGACGTCGCCGGTGCGCAGCCAGCCGTCCGGGCTGAACTTGTCCTCGGGGCGCAGCTTCTCGCCGTCGACGCCGCCGTGGTACGCGCCCGCGACCCACGGTCCGCGTACTTCCAGCTCGCCCTGGGACTTGCCGTCCCAGGGCGCGAAACCGCCCTCGGGGGCCGCCAGTCGGGCCTCGACGCCCGCAGGGAACCGTCCCTGGGTCATCCGGTAGGCGAACTCGGCATCGGAACCGGCCTCCACGGAGGCCGGGGGCCGCGCCACCGTTCCGAGCGGCGACGTCTCCGTCATCCCCCACGCCTGCGTGACCCGCACCCCGTGCTCGTCGAACGCCGTCATCAGGGACGGCGGACACGCCGAGCCTCCGATGGTGACCTGCGCCAGCGAGGACACGTCCCGGGGCCTGGCCTCGAGTTCGCCGAGGAGCCCCTGCCAGATCGTGGGGACGGCGGCCGCGTGGGTGGGGCGCTCGGTGTCGATCATCTCGGCGAGCGGTCCCGGCTGGAGGAACCGGTCCGGCATCAGAAGGTTGAGGCCGGTCATGAAGGCGGCGTGCGGGATGCCCCACGAGTTGCAGTGGAACTGCGGGACGATCACCAACGAGAGGTCCGCGTCGGTGAGGCCCATCGATTCGGTCATGTTGACCTGCATCGAGTGCAGGTAGACCGACCGGTGCGAGTAGGCGACCCCCTTGGGCTCCCCCGTGGTGCCCGAGGTGTAGCACAGCGTCGCGGCCTGCCGCTCGTCCAGTTCGGGCCAGTCGTAGGCCGTGGGGCGTCCGGCGAGCAGCGTCTCGTACTCGTGCACCTCCACGCCGGACGCGTCCAGCGCGGCCCGTGGTTCCTCCGCCGACGGGCCGGAGACGACGACGTGTTCGAGGCGGGGGAGGTGCTCGATGAGGGGGGTCAGCAGCCCGACCAGGGAGCCGTTGACGAAGAGCACCCGGTCGCCTGCGTGCCGGACGATGTAGGCCAACTGGTCGGGCGGCAGCCGCAGGTTGAGGGTGTGGAGGACGGCCCCCATCGAAGGTATGGCGAAGTACGCCTCGGTGTGCTCCGCGTTGTTCCACATGAGGGTCGCCACCGCGTCGCCCTCGGTGACGCCGAGGGCGCGGAGCGCGTGCGCGAGCTGCGCCGCCCTTGCCGCGGTCTCGGCGAAGCTCTGCCGGCGAGGGGCACCGTCGCCGGTCCAGGTGGTGATCTGTGAGCGGCCGTGAATCGTCGAGCCGTGTTCGAGAATGCGCGAGACCAGCAGCGGTACGTCCTGCATCGTGCTCAGCACCGGGGACCTCCCCAATCAGCGCGTCGTTACGCGAGGGTAAGTTTCCGGTGATTCTGCTGGCATACCCGGCGGTATGTCACTACCGGTGACGCGGAATTCGGGGCAGATCCGCGTGGCAGGTACACCGGACGCGCTCAACCCCCCGACGGCACCGGGATGCCCGCGGACTCCGGGCTCAATTCGGCGGAGAGCCGCGGGTCCTGGCGCAGCTTGGCGAGCGCGCGCGACACGGCGCTCTTCACCGTACCCACCGAGACGCCGAGCACCTCGGCGGTCTGCACCTCGCTGAGGTCCTCGTAGTAGCGGAGCACCACCATGGCGCGCTGGCGGTCGGGGAGGCGCAGCACCGCGTGCCACATCGCCTCGCGCACCGACTGCTCCTCGCCGGGATCGGTGGCGGGCAGCGGCTCCGGCTCGGGCAGCTCCTCGCACGCGAACTCGTCCACCCGGCGTTTCCGCCACTGCGAGGTGCGCGTGTTCACCAGTGCCCGGCGCACGTAGCCGTCGAGAGCGCGGTGGTCGGCTATCCGCTCCCAGGCGAGGAACGTCTTGGCGAGCGCCGTCTGCAACAGGTCCTCGGCGTCGGACGGGTTGGCGGTGAGCGAGCGCGCGGTGCGCCGCAGCGCGGGTCCGCGAGCGGCGACGTACGCCGTGAAAGTCAGCGGACTCCTCCCCGTACCCGGCGTCCCCGCGGTTGCGGGGGCGCGCTCGACGGTGGTCCGGGCTGTCCGAACGGTCCCAGGCGTGGTCATGGCTCAACGCTAGAAGTCCGGGCCGCTCGGGCCATCGCCCCTGGGTGCCGAAGGGACGTCCGCCTCTGGGTGTACGTCCGGCGCGGGCCCCACCTACTGAAGGTGGAGAACGTACGGCGGCCGGATCAGGGTACCCGGCGGCGCCCTCTCGGGGATACCGCACCGTCCCGCCTCAACTCGCCTGCGCCTTCCGTCCCTTCGCGGCCGGGGGCCGGGCGCCGCCCCCTCGCGCTTCCGTACGGCTCAGCCGACGACCGCGACCGGTGCGTCCACCGTGTTGCGGTCGACGTTGAGGGCGCGGCCGCCGTACTCGAGGCGGACGTTCCCCTGGTACTGGTGGATGCGCCGGTGCGGGTGCCATGCCTTCGGCGGCAGCCGTTTCTCGCCGTACACCGAGCTCCCGGAGTCCCAGCGTGCGAACCACACGGCCTCGGGCAGGTCGGGGGCGCCGGAGCGGCGGGCGCGCTCCATGTGGACGATGCCGGAGTCGGCGCTGCTGTAGAACCCCGGCAGGTAACCGGCGTCGCGTACGGCGCGGTTCCAGGCCTGCACGAAACGGAGCGTGGTGGCGGCGCACCGCGCGTCCGACTGCCGGTACGCCTCCATGTCGAGGTAGATCGCGGTGCGCGCCCGCATACCGAGCGCCTCGGCGCGCGCCACCGCGTCCCGCCCCTCGCGTGCGCCGTGCCCGGCCGGGTCCTCGTGGCCCAGCGCGAACTTCCGCTTGTGCGCGGCGAGTACGCACGGTGCCTGCGACCCCACGTAGACCGGGATCAGCCGCCACCCCTCGGCGCTGGTCGCCCGCACCCAGTTGGCGTCGAGGTTCGCCTGGTGGGGGCAGCCGCGCGCGCGGCCCCCGATGTAGACGCCGGCCGCACCGAAGGGCGAACTCCGCTTCCAGGAGCGCATCGTTGCGAGCGGGGGCGCCTCGCAGGTGTCGAACCCTGCGCCGGTGTAGACGTGCGCTCCGGCGGCGCGTGGGTCGCCCTCACCGGCGCGCGGGGTGGGGAGGACGCCCTCGGGCACGGGCTCCGCGCCGGGGCCGGGCACGTGCGGTTGCGGCGTCTGCGGCAGCGGTCGGGCGCTGCCCGACGACGGGCCGGGCGCGGGGTCCGACGCCTGGGCCGGGAGCGGAGCGGCGGTGAGGAGGGAGGCGAGCGCGGCCGTCGGTACGGCCAGCCGTCGTAGGAACTGACTACGGGGAAACATGCGGCGAGTGAAGAAGCCCGAGGCCGCGCGAAGGTTCAGGCACGCCCTGCGGTGGGTCGGGATTCAGCCGATCGCGGGGTCCGCACCCGTGGTACGGCGAAGGGCCGTCCGCCGGTGCACCGGCGGACGGCCCTGGTTCCCCCCGACAACTCGGCGCGGGCTCGGCTCAGCCCGCCGTGGTCAGCGCCACAGGTTGGTGATGACCACGGTGTACTCCACGTTGGTGGTGGTGTTGTCCTGCTTGACGAGGTTGCCGTCGCCGTTCACCGTCGCGTTGTTGGCCTGGTTGGTGTTGTTGCCCTCACCGCCGGCCACCTGACCCTGCTCGCTGACGCTCGCGTTGGAGCCGAGGCCCGCGACGGCGCCGTCGTCGGCCTGGGCGATACCGCTCATGAGGGTGACGGCGAGCGGTACGGAGGCGGCTGCGGCGATGATCCGGGCGGTGCTGGTGCGTGCCATGTTCATTCCTCCAGGAACGTAAGACCGCTGTGGTGTACGGCAGTTGACTGCCGACGCGACACTGTGCGGCGTCGCGGAAACAGAGTTGCCCAGGCATGTACGTAAAGCCACACGGACCGGCTGTATTCGTCCGCAAGCGTGAGGATCTCTGGACAAACACCTTTTCTCTCGCCGGAAAGTGGGAGCCTTCATCCTCGATGCACGCGGTGGGCAACCGGGCCGAGTGGTCAGGCAGTTCGGTGCGTCTGCACCACAAGTGCCGCTCTTCGTACGGTCTTCAGCCACGGCCGGGTGCGAACTCCCCTGCGGTGGCGGCGTACACAGGATCGGGCGGGGTGTCGAAGCGTGCATGCGGCGCTGCACCGGTACTTTCAGATGAGCTACACCTGAATGGCAATAGAAGTACCAAGTAGCCAGAATGTCCAGTTACTTAGCTGCGCGGTGCTCGTTGCAAGGGATGTGCCCGGGCGGAGTACGAGGCGCGTTCGCTCCCTCCCACGGAGGCGGACCCACCCCGGGTGCGCGACCTCCGTCCCGCCTCCGTACCGAGGAAACGTTTTGTACGAAACCTCTGGCTTCTCGTACCGCGACCCCGACCCCGAGGGACAGGCGGGCGGTCGAAGCACGGAACGGCTCCCGACCGGAGCCGCCTCCGAACCGCTCGGCACGGCCGCCCCCACGGCGGCAGGGCTAGGCAGCGCCGACGTCTACGGCCACCTCCCCGAGGAGCCACTCCCCGAACCTGTCCTCGACTTCGACGGCAACGCCCTCGAATTCCCCGATCTGGACGCCGAGTTGGCCCAACTCGTACGGGAGGAGCAGGACAGGGACAGGCGAGCCGGCGAAGCCGTCCCCGCCCCCCGCCAGCCGACCGGCACCCACCCACGGCACCGCAAACCGAGGCCCCATGAGCACCGCGCCTCCCACTCCCCGCGCTGGGCGTCCCCGCACGCGCTGCTCAACGCACTCTCCGCGGCTCTCGCCCTGCTCATCGGCGTCTGCGTGACCGTACTCGGCGCTCTCACCTGCTACGACCCGCTTCACCACCTCGCCGAACGCGTCACAGGCCCCACACTCGCCGAGCTGTGGCCCATGCTCATCTACGGCCCCTGGGCGGTCGCCACCCTCTCCATCCTCCGCGCCAGGATGAACCAGCGCAGCACCGTCCACTCCTGGCTCGTCGTCGCCTTCCTCGCCCTCGCCGCGATGACCCTGTGCATCAGCGACGCCCCCCGCACCCCGTCCGGCTTCATCATCGCCGGCCTCCCCCCGGTGACGGTCCTCCTCTGCTGCCACCAACTCGTCCGCCAGATCGACCTGTTCGCCCCACCCGCCCCGGCCGCCCGCCACGCCCACCCGGGGCGGGGGGCGCATCGGCACAGGGCGGGGTGAGAGGTTCACCAGCCGGATGGCGGGCTTGGCGCCCGCGTGTTCCAGGCAGGGGCGGCGTACGGGGGCGCTGGCTGTGTGCGGCGGACGAGCCTTGCCGGCGACCCCGGAGCGGATGCGCACACGAGAACGGGACAGCCTCCAACACGCAGGGCGCCTCCCTCACGAGAGACGCCCTGTCCGGCCTGTCGGCCCTGCGGAGGCGGTGGGATTTGAACCCACGGGGGTGTCGCCACCCCGACGGTTTTCAAGACCGTTCCCTTAGGCCGCTCGGGCACACCTCCCCGCGTCCGCCGGGAGCGGACGCGGGGACAGCCTAACGTGTGCGGGGCGGTGCGGGCGCAGCCGATCGGGGGCTACTGGGACTCGCCCTCGCGGGAGCCGAGGGTGAGTTCGACGGTCTTCTCCTTGCCGTCGCGCTCGTAGGTGAGCTTCACCTTCTCGCCCGGCTTGTGGGTCCAGATCGTGGCGATGAGGGTGGGGCCGCTGTCGATCAGGGTGTCGTCGAACTTGGTGATGACGTCGCCCGGCTTGAGGCCGGCCTTGTCGGCGGGGCTGCCCTTCGGGACCGGCTCGGTGTCGCCCTGGCCGTGCTTGGAGATGGTGGCGCCGGAGCCGCTCTGCTGCTGGCCGCGCTCGCCGCCGCCCATGTCGACGGTGGCGCCGATCACGGCGTAGACGGCCTGCCCCGTACGGATCAGGTCGCCCGCGACGCGCTGCGCCTGGCTCACGGGGATCGCGAAGCCGAGGCCGACGCTGCCCGCCTGCGACTGCCCGAGGCCGTCGCCTCCGCCGGACTGGATCGCCGAGTTGACGCCGATCACGGCGCCCTGCGCATTGAGGAGCGGGCCGCCGGAGTTGCCCGGGTTGATGGACGCGTCGGTCTGCAGGGCGCTCATGTACGACGCCTGGGCCCCCTGGCCGTCGCTGGAGGCGACGGGCCGGTTCTTGGCGCTGACGATGCCGGTGGTGACCGTCCCCGAGAGGCCGAACGGAGCGCCGATCGCGATGGTGGCGTCCCCGACCTGGACTTCGCCGGACTTGGCGAGCGGAAGCGGGGTGAGCTTGCGGTCCCCGGTGCCGCGCAGCTTCAGCACGGCGATGTCGTACCCCTGGGCCTCGCCGACCACCTCCGCCGTGTACTTCTTGCCGTCGGAGAAGGTGGCCGACAGCTCCCCGCCCTTCGAACCGTTCGCCACGACGTGGTTGTTGGTGAGGATGTGGCCTTCCTTGTCGTAGACGAAGCCGGTGCCCGTGCCCTCTTCGCCGCCGCCGGAGGAGGTGATGGTCACGACGCTCGGCAGGGTCTTCGACGCTATGCCGGCGACCGACTTGGGCGAGCGGTTGAGCGCCTCCGGGTCGCTCGAGGAGGAGATCGTCGTCGAGTCGTCTCCGGCGCGGTCCGACGCCCAGAACCCGATGCCGCCGCCGATGCCGCCGGCGACGAGGGCCGCGACGAGTACGGCGGCGATCAGCCCTCCGCGCCGCTTCCCCTCGGGCCTCGGCTCCGGTCCGGGAGGTGCGCCCCACGGGTACTGCGGCCCGCCCGGGCCGCCGCCGTAAGGGGGTTGAGGCGGAGGAGTGCCCCACTGGCCCGTCTGGCCCGATCCCGGATATCCGGGCCCCTCCGGACCCTGCGGCCCGCCGGCCGGGCCCGCGGGACCGGAGGCGTGCGCCGTGGGCGGCACCGGCGGAACCGGGGGCTGCTCCGGGTGCGGGGCGCGGGGTTCGTCGGCGCTCTGGTGCGCGGTGTCGGACGGTTCGCCGGCCGGCTTCGGGGGTTCGTCCCCGGAGGCGCGTGCGGCCGGTCCTTCCGGAGCGGAGGTCGGCGAGAAGTCCTCGTCCGCGACGGCGTGCGGGGTGCCGGTGGACGGGTGCCTGGGTGCGGGCCCCGCCGCGGGCGTCTCGGCGGCGCCGTCGTTCTCGGTGCTCACAGCAGTCTCCTCAGGTGCACGACATAGCCAGGAAGGGCATCCACGTACGTGAGTGTCAGGGGACAGCCTTCCCCATGGGCTGTCAGACGCGCGTAAGACGTCCCCTCTTCCACGGGCGCCCTTCCTTACCTCCCACCGACGGGCGGGACGGTCCGGTCCGGAGCAAGTTCCGGGGAAAGCGTATGCGGACCCGTCCTCACCCGCTCACCGGGGAACGTCCGGCGGCGGGACGGGGTTCCGCGCCGGCGGACGGCGCTGCGTGCCACGATGTGCGGGTGACGGAACACGCCGGTGGATCGGTCCAGCGTCCACGTAGGGGGCGGCCGTTCGAGGTCGTGGCGCACCGCGGGGCCTCGGGGGAGGCACCCGAGCACACGCTCGCCGCGTACCGCAGGGCGATCGAGGAGGGCGCGGATTCGCTCGAATGCGACGTGCGGCTGACCGCCGACGGTCACCTCGTCTGCGTGCACGACCGCCGCGTCGACCGGACCTCCGACGGGCGCGGTGCCGTCTCCGCGCTGGAGCTCGCCGAACTCGCCGAACTCGACTTCGGCTCCTGGAAGGCCGGATCGCCGGACGCGGCCCGCCTCCCCGGAGGCGAGCTCACCTCGGTGCTGACGCTGGAGCGCCTCCTCGAACTCGTCGCGCACACGCCGCGGCCGGTCGGCCTGGCGATCGAGACCAAGCATCCGACCCGGTGGGCGGGTCAGGTGGAGGAACGCCTGCTCGTGCTCCTCCGCCGCTACCGGGAGCTGCCGGGGCTGCGGGTGATGAGCTTCTCCGCCCGCTCGTTGGAGCGCGTGCGCGCCGGCGCCCCGTGGGTGCCGACCGCGTACCTGATGCAGTGGCTGCTGCCGCGGCACCGGGACGGCAGCCTCCCGCCGGGCGTCTCCATCGCCGGTCCGCACGTACGGGTGCTGCGGTCGCACCCGGATTACGTCGCGCGTGCGCACCGCGCGGGACACCGGGTGCACGTGTGGACCGTCGACGAGCCCGAGGACGTCGAGCTCTGCGTGCGGCTGGGCGTCGACGCCGTGATCACCAACCGGCCGTCGCGGGTGCGCGCCCAACTCGAGTGAGTGCGTGCGATGTCCGGGAATGCGGCGGGGATACCTCTTCGTGCGGGGCAAGTGCCCGTGTGAGCAGTGGTCTTCGTCACGTACGTGTCCGTGCGGGGGCGGGCTCGTTGGCCGGGCTGAGGGAGCAAGTCGGGGCTCTCAGCAGGTACTTGCCAGCGCGTTGGCTGTTCGCGGTTCTTATTCGATCAGTCGGCGTGCGTCAAGAGCCGGTGAGTGGCCGGTTTCCGTTCCACTCGGGAGGGGCATTCATCCCGTGGCGTGGGGCAAAGGAGGTCTCGGGGGTGGCGTTCGTGGTGGCACAGGAAGTGCCGACGTCGTCGACCATGGCCGTGCCCCATGGGCCGGCGGGCGTGGGGTCGGCGCGGCGCAGGATGCGCGAGGAGCTCCTCGCGAGCGGTGCGCCGGACTCGGTCGTGGACGACGCGGTTCTGATCCTTTCCGAACTACTCAGCAACTCCTGCCGGCATGCGCGGCCGCTCGACGCCGAGCGGCGCGTCCGCGCATCCTGGAGCAGGGACGACAAGGGCGAGTTGACCATCGCGGTCACGGACGGCGGAGGCCCAACCAGGCCACTGCCCGCCACGCCTTCCATCTCGGCGCGCGGCGGCCGCGGCCTCGCCATCATCAGGGCGCTCGCGCGCGACTGGGGCGTCAATGACGGTCTTCCGCCGCGCTCCCGCGGCCAGGCCGCGGCACATGAGGGCGCGTGCGAGACCGGCGTCACGGTCTGGGCCGTGCTCGACGGGAGCGAGGGGCTCGGGGATCGCCTCGCCGAGAGCTTCGAGTTCGCCGGGCTCGACGAGTCGGCGTGACCCGGGGTCTCGGGGCGCACCGGCGCACGGGCGGTCCGCCCGCGCGTGTCAGCGGCTAGGGTCTCTCTCGCCGCCGCCCTGCCGGGGCGGCGGCGTCGCCGATTGCTCGTTGTGCGCCGTGCGTTGGTCCGCCGGGTCCGCCCCGTCCCGGCAGCGTCGGCGCTGCGGCGGGTGGCCGGGGGCGCCGGTGGTACCGCAGTGCTACGGAAGGCGGAGCCCCAACGCCCCAACGGATACGGCTGAAACGAGCGCCGGCGGCGACCGTCGCTGCGTCCGCGCGGCGCAGGTGCCGATGCGTGCACGGGCGACAGGGAGAGCGCCGTCCGCCAGGCGCCGCCGGAAGAGCACGAGACCGAGACGACCCGCACACCAGGAGTACCTCCGTCATGGCCAAGAAGCGCCGCCCCCAGACCGCCCCGCAGCCCGCAACCGCCGGCGAGGTCCCGGCCGTCGGCGCCCGCGAGCCCTGCCCGTGCGGGTCCGGACGCCGGTACAAGGCGTGCCACGGCCGGGCCGCCGCCCAAGCCGTCACCGAGCTGGTACGCCGTCCCTTCGAGGGTCTGCCCGGCGAGGTCGAGTGGGTGGCGCTGCGCGAGCTGGTTCCTGCGGCCACCGCCGAACTCACCCTGCGCGGAGGGCTTCCCGAGGGGGTCCCCTCGGTCCGTGCCGCCACGGTGCTGCCGCTCGCCACGCCGGGTCTGCGGCGCGCTGACGGCAGCGTCCTCCTCGGGCTCCAGAACGACACCGCCTCCGGCGACCTCAGCCGAGACCTCGCGGACGTCCTCCGACGGGCGCTGGAGGCGGAGCCCGACACGGCGGTGCCCGCCGGACGCCCGGGCGGCGACGTCCGGTTGCAGGACCTCCTCGACCCCGAGGTGCCGCTCTCGCCCGTCGTCCACGAGGGCTTCGACTTCTGGCTCGACGGCACCGAGTCCCCGTCGGACCCGGTCGCCGCCTCCCTGGAGCGCGCCAACTCGGCCGCGGTGCCCACGGCTCGGCTCGCCGGCGTCGACGGCGCGTACTGGTGCAAGGCGAACGACCGCAACCACCTCCGCTGGGTGATGACCCATCCCGAGGAGCGCCTGCTCGACGCGCTGGCACGGCTCCACGCGGCGGGCGCGAGCGCGCTCGACGGTGTCGAGGGCTCGCGGCTCGTCGGCTCGTTCCGCGCGCACGGGCTGCTCGTCCCGGTGTGGGACCTGCCCGAGGACGCCGGCTACGAGGAGTGCGAGAAGCCTGCGGCGGCCTTCGCCGAGCGGCTCGCCGAGGCGCTGGGGGCGGAGGGCGCCCTGTCCACCGCCGAGCGCAAGGCACGCGACGGTCTCGCCAACCGACAGGTGACATTGAGCTGATTCGCCGAACTCGCCGCGAGGCGGGGGAGGTTGGTCCGTCGTCGGACTACTTGCGGGCGAACGGTGCACGGGAGGGGGTGTGGCCGGCTCGTGAGGCGACTCACAGAACGGGCGCAACTTCCCCTACCCGTCGGTAAATCGGCGTCCGGATCTGCGCGATCGAATTTGCGAACGGCGGATCTCTTGTTACCGTTCTAGGAGCCCGGTCGCTGGTGCATCCCCCGTCGCCAGCGACCGGGTTTTCCATGTGTGCGGTCCTTCGCCCGCCGGGGCACGTCGAGTCGGCTCCCGGGTGTCCGCGCTTTCCCCCTCCAAGCGGCCGCGGACGGCGGCGACTTGGACTCTTCCCCGCCGGTCCGCCGCACCTCAGTACGCCAGTCGGCTGCCGGTGTCGGGGACGGTGGCGCTCGCCTCGACGAGTACGTCGAGGACGTTCTCCATCCTCGGCAGCCACGGCGTGCCACCGCCCGACTTCCAGGGGGCGC
Organism: Streptomyces sulphureus DSM 40104; assembly: GCF_000381025.1. Taxonomy (GTDB): domain Bacteria; phylum Actinomycetota; class Actinomycetes; order Streptomycetales; family Streptomycetaceae; genus Streptomyces; species Streptomyces sulphureus. The sequence continues at coordinate 139,673 of NZ_KB905820.1, read as the reverse complement.
CGTCGGCGAGCGTCGGCACGCGCTCCCACCGCACCGTGCCGATCCCCGTGGCGGACGGCGGGAGCAGCAGGTAGCCGCCCTCGCCGTGGAAGCGCAGGGAGCTGGGCACCGAGTCGTGGGCGTAGAGGAGTTCGCCGAGCTCCTCCAACGCGTAGGGGGCGACGAGCAGCGTGAAGCGGGTCGGTGTCGCCGTCACGGGACCCAGGCGCACGCCCCGGCTCTCGAAGGTGGCGAGCGCGCGCGCCCCCGCGACGGCGGGGAGGCTCAGGCCGCAGGGCGCGGAGCCGCCGGTGGCGAGGACGAGCGGCGCGTCCGGCCGCGTCGTCCACCACCAACTCACCATGCGGGGGTCGGTCGTGGCCGCCTGGAGTACCGGGTCGAACGGGTGGCCGCCGGGCACGGCGCAGTCGGGCTGCGGGCAACTGCACGCCAACGGGGCGTCGGGCGTACCGGCGTTGGGCTTCGCCGCCCGACGGCCGCGCGCGCCGCTGCACTGCGGTACGACCGCCTGTACGCCCGGTACCACGGGCCAGCCCCACTCGGTGGCGCAGGTCGCGGCGGCGTCGTGGAGCGCGCTGGCGCGTGGACGCGGGTTGCCGCGCTCGCGCAGCAGTGCGCGGAGCCGCCGCAGTACGCGTCCGGACAGGCGCACGGGCAGGGCCCGGTGGGAGAGGCTCTCGGGCCGCAGGGCCCGGGAGGGGGAGCGTCGCCTTCCGAGGATCTCGCGCATCAGCGCTCGTTCCTTTCCGTAAACGCCAGTTGACCGGTTGTCGAATCGCCTAGCTCATCACAACGCGTAGAACTTCCGTGACGGCACGTGCTGGACAGGGCATCATGCTGCCGACCGAGCGTGGAACGTGGCGGAGGGTGGCGCGCCCTTGGCGCTTGTGCCGTGTGCTGCCGCCTGTGCCGGGTGGTGGTGCGTGCTCGCGTGCTCTCGGTGGATACGCGTGCCGATGCTGTCGACCGGTGCCTGCTGCCGAGCGGTGAGGGCGGAGAAGTGACCGCCGCACATCCTAGGACGCTTGGAACCCCGCACTGGGTTCCGTACCCGCGTCGACGACGTCAACGCCCGTACAGCCAGCCTCGGTCGGGTGTCAGTCGACAGCCCGCGCCGAACCCAGGCGATGCTTTCACGCCAATCCGTGTGACCCCCAACCGCCCCCGTACAACGGCGTGCCGCGCGCCTTGTGAAGACGCTCGACCCCGGTAGTTCAGTGCTGGACATCTTCTCGGAGGTATGTGTACATGTAGGGGCATTGATAGCGGAGCAGCATGACATGGGGGTTTGCGATGCTATTGAGAGCTTTCGACCGCCTCGGACGCCTCCGCCGATGAGCACGGAGCCTGCGCCGAAAGTGGCCGGAACCCAGGCCGCGGTCTCCACCCGGGAGCACAATCCGCCGACTGCCGAGCCGGGACGGGCGGCAGCGGCCGAAGACACCGCGCCGCATGCGGAGCCCCCGCGCGAACTCCCCGGCGAGCAGCGGCGATCCGAGCCGTGGACGTCGCTCCTCACCGCCGCCTTCCGCCCCGCGCGCTCCGTCGCCGACCGCCTCACCGCCGTCCAGGACCAGTTGACGGGGTGGCTCGCCGACCTCTCCCTCCTCAACGAGCTCACCGCGCGCCTCGCCCGGACCAGCACCCTCGACGACGCGCTCCACGAAACGCTCCGCGCCGGCGCCTCGCTCGTCGGGGCCCAGCGCGCGTTCGCCGTGCTGGCGCCGCAGGAGCGCGCGGGTCCCGAGCGCACCTTCGGGCTCGGCCTCGGCCGCTCCGACATCGGGGAGTTGCAGACCGTCCCGCGCACCTCGGCCGCCTGCGCCCGCCTCCTCGACGCCGCCGAAACGCCTCCACCGCCCGCGAGTTCGGAGCCCGGGGCGCAGGTCCCCGCCGGCGAGGAGCCGCCCCCCGCGATCGTCCACGCCGACATCCCCGGCGACGCCGGACTCGACCCCCGCCACCGCCAGGTCGCCGCCCGTCTCGGCTACGCCGCCAGCTACGCCGTGCCCCTCGCCAGCCGCGCCCCCGTGCCTCACGAAGGCGCGTCCGCCGGCCGCTACGGCGCTGCCGTCTGGCTCTACGACGAACCGGCCCGACCCAGCTCCCGCCAACGCCGCCTGCTGGAGCTCTACTTGCAGCACGCGGGCGAGTACACGGCGCGCCACCTGGAGCGCAGCAGGGCGCTGGAGCAGGCGGCGGCGCTGCGCGCCGAACTCCTGCCGGGCCGCCTCCCCCGGGTGCCCGGCGTCGCGCTCGCCGTCCGGCACCGTACGGGGCCGCGGGGCGGCGGCGACTGGTACGACGTCCTGCCGCTGCCCGAGGGCGCCGTGGGGCTGAGCGTGGGCGGGGTCACCGGTGGCGGGCCCGAGGCGGTGGCGGCGATGGGGCGGCTGCGTGCCTCGCTGCGTGCGTACGCGGTGATGGAGGGGGAGGACCCGGTCGCCGTCCTCTCCGACCTGGAGCTGCTGCTGCGTCTCACGGAGCGCGGGCGCTCGGCGACGGCGCTCTTCGCGCACCTCGATCCGGGGAGGCGGAGAGTGCTCATGGCGGGTGCGGGGCAGTGTCCGCCGATCGTCGTGGGCGAGGGGCGAGCCGAGGCGGTGGAGACGCGGGTCTCCGCGCCCCTCGGCATGCTCGCCTGCTGGGAGGCGCCGAGCGCCGAACTCTCGCTCCGGCAGGGCGAAACGCTCCTGCTCTACAGCGACGGACTGCTCCACCGCACCGGGCAGCCGCTCGACCGCGCTTTCGCACGCCTGCACTCCGCCGCCGATTGCGCGCCCCGGAGCGTGCGGCGCGACCCGGAGCGCCTGGTGGAGCACGTGCTGCGCACCGTGCTTCCGGGCGCCCTCGCCGACTCCGCCGACCATCCCGAGGACGTCGTACTCCTCGCCGCCCGCCTGTAGCCGCGCCTGTTCCGGCCGGCGCTGCCTGATACGTCACAGCTTCTCGACCCTGTACCTCCTTCCGCCTCCCCATACGATGGAGATGGTTTTTTCCATCCCTAGGAGGCGGACGTGGCGGACGAGGAGCCGGTCGAGCAGCGGAAGAACGGTCTCTACCCGGGTGTCTCCGACGAGCTCGCGGAGAGCATGAAGACCGGCTGGGCCGATACCGAGCTCCGCGACCTGGAGCCGATCCCCCAGGCCGAACGGACCGCCGAGCGCCGGGCGAAGCTCTCCGCACGCTTCCCGGGCGAGCGCCTGGTGATCCCGTCGGGGAACCTCAAGACGAGGTCCAACGACACCGAGTACCCCTTCCGCGCCTCCGTCGAGTACGCGTACCTCACGGGCGACCAGACCGAGGACGGCGTCCTCGTCCTCGAGCCGCTCGCCGAGGGCGGCCACCGGGCCGTGCTCCACCTGCTGCCCCGCTCCAACCGGGAGAACGGCGAGTTCTGGCTCGACGGCCAGGGCGAGCTGTGGGTCGGCCGCCGGTACAGCCACGCGGAGGCCGAGCAGCTCTACGGGCTGCCGGTCGAGGACGTGCGCGAGGTCGTGGAGAGGCTCCGCAAGACCCGCGGCCCCGCCCGCGTCGTACGGGGGTACGACGCGGGGGTCGAGGCGGCGCTCGGCGACAAGACCACCGCGGAGCAGGACGAGGAGCTGAAGGTGTTCCTCTCCGAACTCCGCCTCGTCAAGGACGACTTCGAGATCGGCGAGCTGGAGCGGGCGTGCGCCTCCACGGCGCGCGGCTTCGAGGACGTCGTACGCGTCCTCGACCGGGCCGAGGCGACCTCGGAGCGGTACATCGAGGGCACCTTCTTCCTGCGCGCCCGCGTCGAGGGCAACGACGTGGGCTACGGCTCGATCTGCGCCGCAGGCCCGCACGCCACGACGCTCCACTGGATGCGCAACGACGGCCCCGTCCGCTCCGGAGACCTCCTCCTCCTCGACGCCGGCGTGGAGACCGACACCCTCTACACCGCCGACGTCACACGCACCCTGCCCATCAGCGGCCGCTTCACCGACCTCCAGCGCAAGGTCTACGACGCGGTCCACGAGGCGCAGGAGGCCGGCATCGCCGCCGTGCGCCCCGGCGGCAAGTACCTCGACTTCCACGAGGCCGCGCAGCGGGTGCTCGCGGAGAAGCTCGTCGAGTGGGGCCTCCTCGAAGGGCCCGTCGACCGCGTCCTCGAACTCGGCCTCCAGCGCCGCTTCACGCTCCACGGCACGGGGCACATGCTCGGAATGGACGTCCACGACTGCGCAGCGGCCCGCCGCGAGACGTACGCGGACGGCACCCTGGAGCCGGGCATGTGCCTCACCGTCGAGCCCGGCCTGTACTTCCAGTCCGACGACCTGACGGTCCCGGAGGAGTACCGCGGCATCGGAGTCCGCATCGAGGACGACATCCTCGTCACCGAGGACGGCAACCGGAACCTGTCCCAGGCCCTTCCGCGCACCAGCGCCGACGTCGAAGAATGGATGGCAGGGCTGCGGAGCTGACCGCACACGGCCGGACGGGCCGCGCGGACGAGTAGAGTCCGCGCGGCTTCGCCACCGTACCCAACGAGGAAGAGAGCACGCTTTGGTCTCCCGGTTCTGGACCGGACCCCTGTCCGCGCTTCCCTTTCTCGCCATGGGCGCGGTCGTCCTCGTCGACGTCACGGCGGGGCCCGGGATCGGCCTTTCGTCGATGATGGCGCTCGGTCCCGCGTTCGCCGGGCTCATCGGCGGCGTGCGGCGCACGGCGCTGATCGGCGGCTGCGCCTTCCTCCTCTCCGTTGCGATGAGCGTCTACAACGGCCAGTTCGGCGAGCGCAGGGGCGACGCGACGCTGATCTCCGTCGCCGGTGTGGCCGTGGCGAGCGTGCTGGCGGTGGCGGTGCGGAAGCAGCGCGAGACCGAGCTCGCCAACGTCAGGTCGATCGCCGAGGCGGCGCAGCGCGTGCTGTTGCGGCCGGTGCCGCGGAACGCCGGGAAGCTGCGCGTCGCCGTCTCGTACACGTCGGCGGTCGCGGAGGCGCGGATCGGGGGCGACCTCTACGAGGTGGTCCACTCGCCCCGCGGGGTGCGGGTGATCGTGGGCGATGTCCAGGGCAAGGGGCTCGAAGCGGTCGAGACGGCCGCCGTCGTGCTCGGCGCCTTCCGGGAGGCGGCGTACGACGAGCGCCATCTCCTCGCCGTCGGCGCGAGGTTGGAGCGCGCGCTCGACCGGCACCTGCTCGGCGAGAAGTTCGTCACGGCCGTCCTCTGCGAGGTACCGCACGCGCAGGAGCGGGGCAGCACCCGCGAGAGCGCCATCCTCCTCAACTACGGGCACCCGGCTCCGCTGGCGATCCGCGCCGACGGTTCCGTGCAGTTCGCCGAGCCTCCCAAGCGCAGCCTCCCGCTGGGGCTCGGACCGATCCACGGCGGCGAGAACCCGCGTCCGCACCGCGTCGCCTTCGCTCCGGGCGACCAACTGCTCTTCTACACCGACGGCGTCACCGAGGCCCGCGACAGCGAGAACCACTTCTACCCCCTCGACGAGCGCGCCGACCTCCTCAAGGACACCGACCCGGACGCCGCGCTCGCCGCCGTCCACCAGGACATCGAGGAGCACGTGCGCTCCCCCCTCAACGACGACGCGGCGATGCTCCTCCTCCGCTATCGCGACCCGGCGGAAGAGGAGGAGCAGGAGACGGAGGAAGGGGAGTACCCGGAGGTGGAGGACGTCTGGACGCGGAACGAGTCCGGCCAGCCGTAGCTGCCGAGCGGTGCGGCGGCGCAGGTGCGTCGTTCAGGAGGCGGGGAGGAGCGTTCCGCCTCCGGGTCTGAGCACCTTGTCGAAGCTGACGACGGCGCCGCCGCTGCCGGGTCTGTTCCGGAATCTGACGTGGTCGGCGAGGGACTCGATGAGGAAGAGCCCCCGCCCGTGCTCCGCGTCCCAGGCGACCTGACTGCGACTCGGCTCGGCGCGCGAGCAGCCGCGCGCCCCGCGCGCGAACCCGGGCCCCGAGTCGGCGACTTCGATGCGGCACCGGTCGCCGTCGAGGTACGCGGAGACGCGGTAGGCGCCCGGGTCGTCGGCCTCGCCGTGCTCGACGGCGTTGGCGCAGGCTTCGGAGAGGGCGAGCGAGAGTTCGTAGGCGATCTCCGGGTCGACCCGCGCCGACTCCATCGACTCCAACAGCAGCTTTCGGGCGAGCGGCACGCTCGACGCCTCGCGCCGCAGACGAAGAGACCACCACAGGCTGCTCATGACACCCTCCAGGCTGTGGCTCGACGGTGGGCCACCATGCAGGCCGTCAGGCCATACCGAGACGTATAGCCGGGTCCCGTGGACGGTACTCGGCGTGGCGTCGATCCCGCCCGTTCGGCCGACCGGGGCGCGGGGCGCGGGACGGTGCGGTACGCGCATCGGTGCAGGACACCTGTTGTATACGGCTGAGGCGCGCGGTGAGATGATGGCGCGGCCATGGCTGCCGGTTGGGGTCTGAGAGTGCTGCGGGCCGCGGTTTTCACCGCGGTCTGCGTCGTGCTGTCCGCCGCCGGGCACACCCTGGCGGGTGGCGGGCACGTACCGCCGGCGACGCTCGCCGTCGGATTCGCCGCGGTCCTCGTCGCCTCTACCGCCCTTGCGGGCAGGGAGCGTTCGCTGCCCGGGATCGCCGCGCTCAGCGCCGTCGGGCAGCTCGGTCTGCACACGCTCTTCGCGCTCGGCGTCGGCCACAGTCCGCAGCCGGCCCCCGAGGGCGGGGCGCGGGACTTGGCGCAGCGCCTCCTCTGCAACGAGCAGGCCGTCGCGGGGATGAGCCAGGCGGAGGCGCAACGCGTCGTCGAGCAGGCGGGGCTCCAGGCCGCGCCTGCTGCGCAGTCGGCCCACGCGGCGCACACCGCCCCGCTCGCCGGCGTCGAGACACCGCTGGAGTGCCTGCGCAGCGCCGCCCGCGTCGCACTCGGTGCCTTCGATGCGCCGATGCTCCTCGGGCACCTCCTCGTCGCGGTGGCCATCGGCTGGCTGCTGCGGCGCGGGGAGGCCGCGCTGTGGCGTCTGACGCGGCTGCCCGAGCAGGCCGCGCGCTTCGCCGACGAGGTCTTCGCGCTGCGGGCGTTGCGTGCGGCGCTCGTCTACGCCGGCGCTCTCCGGACGGGCCGGCTCCTGCCGGCCGTCGGCCGTGCTCCGCGTGCCGAGCGGGCCGAACCCCCGCCGCACTCCGTGCTGTTGGCGCACTCCGTTCACACCAGGGGCCCGCCCGAGGGCTGCCTGATCCTCGCGGCCTGACGCGGCCGGGGCGCGCGAGCGCGCCGTCCGGCACGTCGTGCATGCGCCGAAGGCGCGGGTCGCGGGGTCCGAGGAGTCTCCCCAACCATCAGTGGACGCGCGGTATCTCGCCGCGGTGCGTCCTGCCGGGCTGGAGCCCGGCGGCCGCCGCGGTGCGCGATGGTGCGCCGTCCGGGCAACAGGAGTGCCAGACATATGGAGAAGAACCAGGTCCGTAGCGCGCGGCGGTTCACGGTCGTCGGTGCGGCGGCCGTCTCGGGCGTGCTGCTCTGCGCGGGTCCGGCCGCCGCGCACGTCTCCGTCGACCCCGAGGAGGCGGAGCAGGGCGGCTACGCCGTCGTCAACTTCAAGGTGCCGAACGAGCGGGACGACGCCTCCACGGAGAAGCTGGAGGTGCACCTGCCGACCGACCACCCGCTCGCCTCCGCGATGCCGCAGCCGGTGCCGGGATGGAAGGTCGAGGTCACCAAGGAGAAGCTCGACAAGCCGCTGGAGTCGCACGGCGAGAAGATCACCGAGGCGGTCAGCAAGATCACTTGGACCGGCGGCGAGATCAAGCCGGGCGAGTTCCAGCAGTTCCCCGTCTCGCTCGGCCAACTCCCCAAGGACACAAACGAGTTGGTCTTCAAGGCGCTCCAGACGTACGACAGCGGCGAGGTCGTCCGCTGGATCGAGGAGCCGGAGGAGGGCGCCGAAGAGCCCGAGACGCCGGCACCGGTGCTGAAGCTCGCGGCGGACGACGCCGCAGAGAGCGGCGCCGGCTCCCCCGCCAAGGCCGGCGAGACCGAGACCGCCTCGGCCGAGAGCTCGGCCGACGGCGGCGCCGACACGGCGGCCCGAGTGCTCGGCGTCGCCGGCATCGTGCTCGGTGCGGCCGGGGTCGGCTTCGGCGTACTCGCCGGCCGGCGCGGCCGCGCCGGCCAGTAGCAACCACACCCGCGGTGCGGCGCCCCGAGAGTGCGGGCGCCGCACCGCCCGCAGAGAGAGATCCACGACTTCCATGCGCACCACCCGTACAGCAGCGGCCGCCGCCCTTGCCGTCGCCGCCTCGCTCACCCTCGCCGCCTGCGGCGGAAGCACGGAGGAGGGAGGTGGCGAGAGCAAGCCGGCGACCGTGGAGAAGGAGAAGAAGGGCGGTGTCGTGCTCCAGCGGGCCTTCGAGAAGCCCGACCTCACCCTCACCGACACCGAGGGCGAGAAGTACGACCTCGTCGAGGAGACCGAGGGCCGGCCGACGCTGCTCTACTTCGGCTACACCAACTGCCCCGACGTCTGCCCGCTGACGATGAGCAACATCGCGGTGGCCAAGTCGAAGCTGCCCAAGGCCGAACAGGACAAGCTGCGGGTCGTCTTCGTCACCTCCGACCCGGAGCGCGACACCCCGAAGGAGCTCGGCAAGTGGCTCCGCGGGCAGGACCCGTCGTTCATCGGCCTCACCGGCGACTTCGACACCATCCAGGCCGGCGCCCGCACCCTCGGCGTCTCCATCGAGCCGAGCTACAAGAAGAAGAACGGCGACGTCGTCTCGACGCACGGCTCGCAGCTCCTCGCCTTCTCGCCCAAGGACGACAAGGCGCACGTCCTCTACACCGAGGGCAACGCCACCCCGGAGGTCCTGGAAAAGGAGCTGCCGGCGCTGATCGAGGGGCGCAACCCGTGAGTCCCCGGGGGGCCCGGACGACGGCCGCCGCGCTCGCCGCCGTCGCCGCGCTCGGCCTCGCCGGCTGCTCCGAGGCGTCGCCCGAACTCCGCGTCTCCGGCGCCTACGTCCCGGAGCCGGTGGACGGGCGGATGGCGGGCGGCTTCCTCACCGTGCACAACTCGGGCGAGGGCGCCGACCGGCTCACGTCCGTGAGCAGCCCGGACGCAGGGAAGGTCGCGCTCCACACCACGGAGGACGGGCGCATGGAGCACGTCGACTCGCTGCCGGTGCCCGCCGGCGGGGAGCTCGAACTACGGCGCGGCGGCAGCCACTTGATGCTCACGGAACTCTCGGGCAAGCCGGTGGAGGGCGAACGGGTGCAGCTCGTCCTCCACTTCGAGGAGTCGGACCCGATCGAGGTCGAGGCGCCCGTCGAGTCCGCCACCCACGTACCGGACGCACAACGGAAGTGAGGAAACAGGCGTGCTCTCCCCCACCCCGCACAGACCGCGTGCCCGGCTGCTGGCGCTCCTCGTCGGACTGGCGTGCGCCGCCGGCGTACTCCTGAGCGCCGGTACCGCCACCGCGCACGCGGCGCTCCTCGACACCAGCCCGAAGGAGGGCGCGGTGGTGCAGAGCGCGCCGAAGCAGGTGGTGCTCACCTTCTCCGAGGCGGTCTCGATGACCGAAGGATCGCTGCGCGTCCTCGACCCGGACGGCAACAGGGTCGACCGCGACACCGTCCGCGACGTCGGAAGCGGCGGCGAGGAGCAGCGGTCGGTCGGGCTCAAGCCGGGGCTCCCCGACGGCACTTACACCGTCGCCTGGCAGGCGGTCTCCGCCGACAGCCACCCCGTCTCCGGCGCCTTCACCTTCTCCGTCGGCGCGCCTTCCGAGACGTCGGCCTCCGTCGACGGGGGCGAGCCGGGCGGCGGCTGGGTCGGGCTCCTCTACGACGTCGGCCGGTACGCGGCGTACGCCGGGTTCATCCTCCTCGTCGGCGGCTGCGGGTTCGTGCTGCTCTGCTGGCCGGGGGCCGCGCGGACCTCGGCGGTGCGGCGGACGGTGCGGGTCGGCTGGCTCACCGTCACGGTCTCGACGCTCGCGCTGCTGCTCCTGCGCAACCCCTACATCAACGGCGGCGGCCTCGCCGAGGCGCTCGACGTCTCCGCCCTCTCGACGACGGTCGCGACGAAGCCGGGCGCCGTCCTCGTCTCGCGGCTGCTGCTGCTCGCGGCCGCCGCGCTCTTCGTCGCCGTGCTCTTCGGCCACCAGACGCGCGCCGGCGTGACGGGTGCACAGCAGGGCGCGGACACCGGGCGGCGCGACCTGCGGTTCGGACTCGCGCTCGGGGGCAGCGTGCTGGCGCTCGGCCTCGCCGCCGGCTGGGCGGCGGCCGAGCACGCCTCGACAGGGATACAGACGGCGGTGGCGATCCCCGTCGACGTCCTCCATCTCCTCGCCGCCGGCCTCTGGTTGGGCGGTCTCTTCTGCGTCTTCGTACTGCTGCGCGGCGGTCCCGCGGTCCCGCGCGAGGCGGTGCGCCGGTTCTCCGGGCTCGCCTCCGTGAGCGTCGCGGTGCTCGCGGCGACGGGGGTCTACCAGGCGTGGCGGCAGGTCGGCTCCTTCGACGCGCTCTTCGGCACCGCGTACGGGCAGCTCCTGCTCGTGAAGACGGCGCTCGTGGCGCTCCTCGTCTGCGTCGGCTGGGTCTCCCGCCGCTGGACGGCCCGGCTGCGCGAGGTGCCGGAGGCCGCGCCCGACGAGGAGGAGCCCGAGCCGGAGCCCGTACCCGCCGGCGGCGACCCCGTGCGCACGGCGCAGCTCGCACGCCAGCGCGCGGCCGTCAACGCGGCGCGGCGCAAGGGCGAACGGGAGCGGGACGCGGAGCGCTCGGGACTGCGGCGCTCCCTCCTCGTCGAGACGGCGATCGCGGTCGCCGTCCTCGCCGTGACCACGCTGCTCACCACGACCGAGCCGGCCCGCACCGAGACCTCGGCCCAGGGCAGCGACGCGGCAGGCGTCACCGAGAAGTCGGGCCCGACGCAGTTGAAGGTCCCCTTCGACACGGGCGGCAAGGGCGGGGAGGGCACCGCCGAGATCGCCGTCGAGCCCGGTGCCTCAGGGAAGAACGAGATCGCCGTGCAGCTCGACGACGCCCGAGGCGAGCCGCTCGAGGCGGAGGAGGTGAAGCTCGCGCTGAGCCTCACGGACAAGAACATCGGCCCGCTCCCCGCGAAGCTCGCGCCGCTCGCCGGCGTCCCCGGCCACTGGCACGCGACCGGGGTGCAGATCCCCATGGCCGGCGAGTGGAAGTTCGCCCTCACCGTCCGTACCTCCGACATCGACCAGACGACCGAGAACGCACGAGCCCGCATCGGCTGACGCCCGGCCCGCCGCCACGGCTACCGTGGAGCGCCCGGCGCGAGGGAAGACAAGAGCAGGACGACGAAGCAATGACCACTCATACGTCCACCGACACGGACCCGGCACGCCAACACCCCGCCGACGAGCCGCCGGCCGGCGTCACCCGGCGCCGTCTCCTCGGCACCGCGGGCGCCGCCGGCGCGGCCGGCCTCGCCGTCGGCGCCGGCGCGAGCGCCGGCTGGGCGGCGACGCGGAGCGACCCGGAACCGCTCACCTCCCTCGGTGCCACCCGGGTCCCCTTCCACGGCACCCACCAGCCCGGCATCACCACCCCGCTCCAGGCGCACGGCCACCTCGCCGCGTTCGACCTCGCGCCCGGCGCGGGCCGAACCGGCGCGGTCGCGCTGCTGCGCCGATGGTCGAGTGCGGCGGAGCGGCTGATGGCGGGGGAGCCGTGGCAGGGGGAGCGCGCGGGCGCCGACGTCGGCAGGGACGCGGGGCCCTCCTCGCTCACCGTCACCTTCGGGTTCGGGCGGGGCTTCTTCTCCCGCACCGGTCTCCGCTCCCGTATGCCGCGCGAGTTGGCGCCGCTCCCCGACTTCTCCTCGGACGCGCTCGACAGGGCCCGCTCCGACGGCGACCTGTGGGTGCAGATCGGCGCCGACGACGGGCTCGTCGCCTTCCAGGCGCTGCGCCTGCTCCAGCGCCTCGCCGGCGAAACGGCCGGACTGCGCTGGCAGTACAGCGGCTTCAACCGCTCCCCCGGGGCCACGGCGCACCCGACGACGATGCGCAACCTCATGGGCCAGCTCGACGGCACCAACAACCCGAAGCCGCGGGACGAGGAGTTCGACGAGCGCGTCTTCGTGCCGGGCGACGGCTCCCCCGCCTGGATGGCGAACGGCTCCTACGCCGTCTTCCGCCGCATCCGCATGCTCCTCGACGACTGGGAAGCCGAACCCCTCCACGACCAGGAGCGCGTCGTCGGCCGCCGGAAGTCCGACGGTGCCCCGCTCTCGGGCGGTGACGAGGACACCGCCCCCGACCTGGAGAAGCGCAAGAGCGGCTCGCTGGCGATCGCCGCCGACGCGCACATCCGCGTGGCCGCACCCGGGACCAACGGCGGCGCCGCCATGCTCCGCCGCTCCTTCTCCTTCCACGACGGCTTCCGCGACGACGGCGCGCCCGACGCGGGCCTCCTCTTCGTCGCCTGGCAGGCGGACCCGCTGCGCGGCTTCGTCCCCGTCCAGCGCAAGCTCGACCGCGGCGACGCGCTCTCCCGGTTCCTCCGCCACGAGGCGAGCGCCCTCTTCGCGGTGCCTGGCGGTGCGGCCGAGGGCGAGTACGTGGGGCAACCACTCCTGGAGGGGTGAAGCCGCGAGGCGGGTGCCGCGGCTGGGGCTACGGTGTCCCCATGGCATCTGCGGCACCTGAGAACCTCCCGGCCAACCGGTACACGTACCTCGGCCCGGCCGGCACCTTCACCGAGGCGGCCCTGCGCACGCTCCCCGAGGCCGATGTGCGGCAGCTCGACCCGATGGTCTCGGTGCCCGCCGCGCTGGACGCGGTGCGCGACGGGGAGGCGGCCGCCGCCTTCGTACCGATCGAGAACTCCGTGGAGGGCGGCGTCAGCGCCACCGTCGACGAGCTCGCCGGCGGGCGGCAGCTCATGATCTACCGCGAGGTGCTGCTCCCGATCACCTTCGCGCTCCTCGTGCGCCCGGGGACGCGGCTGGAGGAGATCAAGACGGTCACCGGCCACCCCGTGGCGCAGCCCCAGGTCCGCAACTGGCTCGCCGCCCATCTCCCCGACGCGCTCTGGGAGTCGGCCGCCTCCAACGCGGACGGCGCCCGCCTCGTCCAGGAGGGGCGGTACGACGCGGCGTTCGCCGGGGAGTTCGCCGCCCCCACGTACAGCCTGGAGCCGCTCGTCAAGGAGATCCACGACGCGGAGAACGCCGTCACGCGGTTCGTGCTCGTGGGGCGCCCGGCCCGGCCTGCGGCGCCGACCGGTGCCGACAAGACGTCCGCCGTCTTCTGGCTGCGCGAGGACCACCCGGGCGCCCTGCTCGAGGTGCTCCAGGAGTTCGCGGCCCGCGGGGTCAACATGATGCGCATCGAGTCGCGGCCGACGGGCGAGGGGATGGGCCGGTACTGCTTCTCCATCGACTGCGAGGGCCACGTCCAGGACCGCAGGGTCGGCGACGTCCTGATGGGGCTGCGCCGTGCGACGCGTGCGGTGCGCTTCCTCGGCTCGTACCCGCGGGCCGATCGGGAGGAGCCGGCGGTCCGTCCCGGCAACTCGGACGAGGACTTCCTCTCCGCTGCCGACTGGCTCAACCGGTGCCTCGACGGACGGATCTGAGCGTCTCCCCGACGGGGACGGCGGTCGGCGTCGGGCGTCGCTCCGCCCTCCGCGGGCGGCTGACCTGGAGAGGGGGACGGGGGCTTCGAGGCCGCTGCCGTGGGGGCGGTGACTTGTCCACAGGGTTTTCCACAGGGCGTCGTCGAGGGCTGTGCACAAGGGGATGGGAGGAAACGGGCACTGTCGACAAAACCGCATGGAGATCTCAGAGTTCGCCAAGCGGGAATGGGTGCCGCCTCGTCACCTCAATTCTTTTGATCAATCCCTGGGGGTGAGTGTGTGGCGTGCGAATCGGATCGAATACGCATGGTTTTTCCGTTTTGCTCCGAGAATTCTCCTCGCCCGGGCGAGGTCTGCGGAACGATCTCGTTCAATTTCCACAGGTGGACGCCGGACCCTGTGGATAACCTTGTGAAGGAGTCCGCGGCTGTGGATAAGTCCCCGTCCACGGTCCTGCGGAGGCCTGTGTTCGCCCCGTCCTCCGGTGTCGGCGGCGGCTCCGGCTGGTACGTCGACCTCCACCAGAATGCGGGGCATGCGACCCAAAAGACTTGAATAGCAGTCAATTTGGACAATTGCTAACGTTTCTGGTTCGAGTATTACTTCGCCGCGGTCTGTGGGCCACCGGTAGGCTGGTGCTGTGATTGACCTTCGCCTGCTCCGTGACGACCCCGACCGCGCACGCGCTTCGCAGCGTGCCCGAGGAGAGGACCCGGCGCTCGTCGACGCGGTGCTCTCCGCCGACGAGCGGCGCAGGAGCTCGACCGTCCGCTTCGACGAACTCCGCTCAGAGCAGAAGCAGCTCGGCAAGCGCATCCCGAAGGCGGAGCCCGACGAGAAGGCGACGATGCTGGAGCGCGCCGGCGAGCTCTCCCAAGCCGTCAAGGCGGCGGACGCCGAGCGCGCCGAGGCCGAGGAGCAGACGAGGGAGCTCGTCAGGCAGTTGGGCAACCTCGTGCACCCCGACGTCCCCGTCGGAGGCGAGGAGGACTTCACCGTCCTGGAGACGGTCGGCACGCCGCGCGACTTCGCGGCCGAGGGCTTCGCGCCCCGCGACCACCTGGAGCTCGGCGACCGGCTCGGCGCCATCGACACCGAGCGCGGCGCCAAGGTCTCGGGCGCCCGCTTCTACTACCTCACGGGCGTCGGCGCCCTGCTGGAGCTGGCGCTCGTCAACGCCGCCGTCGCGCAGGCCACGGCGGCCGGTTTCACGCCGATGCTCACGCCCGCGCTCACCAAGTCGCAGGCGATGGAGGGCACCGGCTTCCTCGGCCAGGCCGCGCAGGACGTCTACCAGTTGGAGAAGGACGACCTCTACCTCGTCGGCACCTCCGAGGTCGCCCTCGCCGGCTACCACATGGACGAGATCATCGACGTCGACCGCCTCCCGCTGAGGTACGCGGCCTCGTCGCCCTGCTTCCGCAGGGAGGCCGGCTCCTACGGGAAGGACACCCGCGGCATCTTCCGGGTCCACCAGTTCACCAAGGTCGAGATGTTCTCCTACGTCGCGCCCGAGGACTCGGAGGCGGAGCACCGCAGGCTGCTGGAGTGGGAGAAGGAGTGGCTCTCCTCGCTCGAACTGCCCTTCCAGGTCATCGACGTGGCCACGGGCGACCTCGGCGCCTCGGCGGCCCGCAAGTTCGACTGCGAGGCGTGGGTCCCGACCCAGGGGAAGTACCGGGAGCTCACCTCCACCTCGGACTGCACCGAGTTCCAGTCGCGGCGGCTCTCCATCCGGATGCGCGACGGCAAGCACGTACGGCCGCTCGCCACCCTCAACGGGACGCTGTGCGCCGTACCCCGCACCCTCGTGGCACTCCTGGAGAACCACCAGTTGGAGGACGGCTCCGTCTGGGTGCCGCCCGTGCTCAGGCCCTACCTCGGTGGCCGGGAGAGACTGGAGCCGATCGCCAAGTGACCGCAACCAACAGCGAGTTCCCCTACAGCCTCATCGCCACCGACCTCGACGGGACACTGCTCCGCGGCGACGACACCGTCTCGGCGCGCACCAGGGACGCACTCGCCGAGGCCGGCAAGAGCGGTGCCACGCACCTCGTGGTCACGGGCCGTGCCGTGCCCTGGACGCGGCAGGTCTTCGACGCGCTCGGGTACGAGGGGCTCGCCGTCTGCGGCCAGGGCGGGCAGGTCTACGACGCCGGGGCGCGCCGGATGGTCACCTCGGTGACGCTCGACCGCGACCTCGCACGGCGCGCGGTGGCGAGGATCGAGGCGGAGGTGGGGCCGCTGCTCCTCGCCGCCTCGCGGGACGGCGTCGACGGGGAGGTCGTCGTCGCGCCGGGGTACGCGGTGCAGGAGGGGCCGCTGCCGCACGTGCCCTGCACCGACCCGGAGGTGCTGTGGGCCGAACCGCTCAACAAGCTCTACCTCCAGCACCCCTCGCTCGGGGACGACGAACTCGCCTCTGCCGCACGCCGGCTCGCGGGGGACCTGGTCTCCGTGACGATGGCGGGTGCCGGCGTCGTGGAGCTGCTGCCCTCGGGGCTCAGCAAGGCGCGCGGGCTCTCGCTCGTCGCCCGGCGGCTCGGCGTGCAGAAGGGGGAGACCCTCGCCTTCGGCGACATGCCGAACGACGTGCCGCTGCTCTCCTGGGCGGGCCACGGCGTCGCGATGGCCAATGCGCACCCCGAACTCCTCGCCGTCTGCGACGAGGTGACCGCCTCCAACGAGGAGGACGGTATCGCCCTCGTGCTGGAGAGGCTTCTCGGTGGCTGAACGCCCGCGCCGCCGCGGCGACTTCGCCGCGGACCGCTGTGACCGTACGACCGTGTGCTCGTTGGGAAGGGTGCGCGGAGGCGACTGGAGTACGTGGCGACGAGAGTGCGTGAAGTGGCGGTTGCCGGTCCGAGGGCCGGTCGCAGAGTACGGGACGACATGAGCTGACCTCCGATCCTGGCTCCTGGATACGGACACCTGGCGAAGCCCCCCAGGCAAGCGGGGCGAGACCGTCATGTCCGCAGCTCCCCAGGAGGGATGGCTCGTGTACACCGAGTCCGTTCTGACGGAGTCGTGCAGTGCGCGCTCCGCAGTGGCCCACAGGGTCGAAGTCCTCGATCGCGTCAAGGCGTTGGCTCTCTCCCCGGATGGCGTGCGCGCGTCCACAAGGGACGTCGCCGCGTTCTTCGAGGTCGAGGTGAAGGTTGTGGAAAAACTCGTGGAGCGGCACCGGAAGGAGCTCCAGGAGAGTGGGATGGAGGTGTTGCGCACTTCTGACCTGCAAAAATTTGAGACCGACAGCTTGTCGGTCTCAAATGAGGGCGGTGCTGGTTATCCACAGGTGGGTTATCCACAGCGCCGGCGGCGACTCATGGTCTTCACCCGCCGCGCAGTCCTCAACGTCGGCATGCTGCTGCGCGACAGCGAGGTGGCCCGCAGGGTCCGCTGGTACCTGCTCGAAGCAGAGTCGGCACGGCGGGACGGCGCAGCCGCGGCGGAGAGCGGTTGGGCGACGTGTGAGGCCCGGCTCGACCGCGTCGAGGCGGCCGTCCACGAAATCGGCGTCACGCTGCGGGAGCTGGGCCCCGTGCTGGCCCGTATGTCGGGTCGGCTCGGTCGCCTGGACCGGCGGCTCGACGGGGTGGAGCAGCGGCTGGACCTCCTCGACCACCGGGTCGCCGCCGTCGAGCTGCGCACCGCGCACACCGAGCAGTTGATCTGCGGCCTCAGCCGCAGACTCGCTGACGGGCGCTGAGGCACCGGCAGTCGGGTGGCGCCGGGCCGTGAGCCCGGCGCCACCTGGGTCAACACGCGGGCTGTGGACAGGATCTGACGGTTATCCACAGGCAGCAACCACCCCTGTGCACGCCGAAGTCCGCGACGACGAGAGGCATTTCGCCGGCTCCTTCCACAGGGCCGACCCCAACACGCAACCCAACGAGCCCCCGTACACCCCCGGTTCACCCTTGCCGCACCCCAGCATGGCGCCACCCCTGCCCCGGAGAGAGAATCGACCCGCCGACAACCGGGAGACGGAGCGCGACGATGCCGAGGCACGCAGAGGAGACCGCTCGCACGCCGGTGGAGCGCCTCTCGTTCGGCCGCGAGGACGCCGAACGCGACATGGCCGAGGGCCTGTTGCGCGACGGCTTCCGCCCCACCCCGGCGTACCGGGACGTCGTCGCCGGGCGGAAGACGCTCGTCGTCGGCCGCAAGGGCACCGGCAAGAGCGCCATCTGCATGCAGCTCGCAGCGGGCGGCGCCGTCGCCGCCGACGCGCCGCCCGGCGCCGCGGCGCTCGCCCTCGCGCCGGACGACGCCGCCGGAGGCGAGCTGCGCCGCTTCGCGCTCCAGGGCCTCAACGGCGACACCGCGCGCTCCCTGATCTGGCGGTACGTCTTCGCCGTCCACGCGGCGAGGCACCTCGTGGACCACGCGCGGGAGGCCCACGGTCGCGGCAGCCGCGGAAAGGTGCGGAGCCTGCGCAGGTTCCTCAGGGACAACGGGGAGCTGCGCGAGGCGAACCTGGTGGACCGCGTCGTGCACGGGGCGAAGGCGCTGCGGACCTCGCTCGCCCTGGAGGCGTTCGGCTTCCGCGCCGAGCTCCAGCGGGAGGGCGGCTCCGAAGGCGCCCGCGCCCAGCGGCAGTTGGAGATCGTCGAGCAGGAGGTGGCCGGAGCCTTCCGGCGGCTCGGCTGTGCCGGTACGCACCCGCCGCTGCTCCTGCTCGTCGACCAGATCGAGCAGGTCTGGTCCTCCGACGAGGAGAGCAACTCCATGGTGATCGGCCTTCTCCTCGCGGCGAAGTGGGCCGCGGGCACGTACGCGCCGGCGCTGCGCTGCGTCCTCTTCCTCCGCTCCGACATCTACGACTCGCTCGTCTTCCCCGAGGGCGACAAGTTCCGCGGCGACGAGCTGCGCATCGACTGGAGCGCCACCGAGCTCAAAGAGCTCGTCCGTACCCGCGCCGCGGCCTCGCTGGGCAGGGAGTTGAGCGAGCGGGAGCTGTGGGGCGGTGTCTTCCCCGAGTCGGTCGACGGCGAGCCCACCGCCGAGTACCTCCTCGCGCGCTCCCTTGCGCGCCCGCGCGACGTGATCCAGTACTCCACCAGTTGCCGCGACGTCGCGTTCCGCAGCGGGCACCTCGCGCGGATCGAGCCCGAGGACGTGCGGCGCGCCTCGGAGGAGTTCTCGCGGTGGAAGCTGAAGGACCTGGTGCAGGAGTACATCGTCGTCCACCCCTACCTCGACCCGCTGCTGGCGCTCTTCCAGAACCGCGAACCCGTCGTCGGGCGAGGGGAGTTGGCGGCGAGGTTGGAGCGCTCGGCCGGCTGGATACCGCGCGAGTACCCGTCCTACTTCGCCGCGTCCACGTTCACGCCCGAGAGGGTCCTCGGCATCCTCTTCGAGGTCGGCTTCCTCGGCGCCCGCCGCGGCGAGCCCCGCCGCGCCGTCTACGCCACCGCCAACCACCTCGGCGTCCAGCCCCACGACGACGAGTTCGAGGTCCACCCGTGCTTCCGCCCCGCGCTCGGCGTCACGCGCCCCCGCCAGGACGCGCGGCACGGCTCCGAGGAGCTGTCCACGTCGCGGAGCGTCCTCTACGCCCAGAGCGGGCGCGGCAGTTCACCGGTCTACCTCCTCCAGCGCGCCTCGGCCACCTGCCGGGGCCTCAGGGAGAGGGCCGAGGCGGCGGACGTCTCCGAGCGGGAGCACACGCTGGCGAGGGAGGCGGTGGAAGCCCTGGAGGCGCGCACGGCGGCCCTGCTCCGGGAGGCTCCCGGGACCGCCGAGCAGTCGGCGCACCTCGGATGGGTGGTGACGCGGCTGCGCCGGTACGCCGTCGAGCTCGGCGGGGTGGAGGAGCCGACGCGCGCCAACACCTCCCTCATCCGCAGCTTCCACGAGGCGGCCGACCACCTCACCCGGCTCGGCGGCGGCTCCTACAGCGGCAGCGGCAACTCCGGCTGAGCGCCCCTCGGTAGGTCACCCGAAGAGGAACGCGGCCGACGTCAGGGCACCCAGCCCCGCGCCCGCCACCGTCTGCGCGACGGTGTGGTACCCGAGCGCCACCCGCGACCAGCACACGGCGAGCGTCATCGCGTACCCGAGGAGCCAGTACGGCGAGTGCACAGCGGCGAGCAGCGCGATCACCGAAGAGGCGACGGCCGCGTCGACGGAGATCTTCCAGACGGTGTTGACGGCGAGGAGCACCACCGTCATCGCCCAGAGCGCCAGCATCGTCACGAGGATGCCGGTCGGCGCGGAGCCGAGGACCATCACGAGCGAACCGACGCCGATGGAGCCGAGGATGACGAGGAAGATGGGCGCGCGCTTCGTCCGGTCGACGACGTGCCGGTCGCCCCAGGTGCCGCGCTTGCGCTCCCACTCGATGTAGCCGGCCGGGATGATCCCGGCGCAGACGGCGCCGAGCAGGCCCCAGGGGATGCCCGTCCAGTCACCGGCCGCTGCGAGACCTATCCCGAGCATGCCGGCGAGGAGGACGTTGCGCGGCTGGAGTACGTCGGTGACGGTACGGGCCGTGGCGGTGGCGGTCGTAGGGGCTGCGGTACTCACGCTGTCTGCTCCAGGGACTCGAGGACCTGCTCGGTTCGGGCCGGGGGGATCGTGCGGTACTCCCGCGCCACGCGGACGAGCCACGCTACTTCGTCGTCCTGGTCGCTCGCGTTCTTGGGCTCGACGGCCGCCGCCCGTCCCGCCTCGGCGCCGTCCCGGTGTGCGAGGAGCGCGGCCTTGATCCAGTACGCGTCGGTGCGGGGCCCGGGGTCGGCACCGGTCCCCTCGGTGTCGGCCTCGGCAGCCCGCCGTGCCGCGTCGAGGAGGTCGTCGGGCACGTAGTGCCGCAGCTTCTCCACGGCGTCGGCGATGTCCGCTGTCCAGCGGTCGACGCGCAGGTCGGCGGGGGTGTCGAGGCGGGTGAGGTCGCGCATCCTGGAGCGGGGCGGCTCGAAGGGCTGGTCGGGGAAGGTCGTCATCAACTCGCGCCACAGCGGGTGGAGTCGGGCCTGCGCCCGCCAGAGCCGGGCGCGCCGCCAGCCGTTGCTGAAGGCGGGCAGGGAGGCGCCCAGGGCGAAGAGAGCGAAGAGCACCACCTGTGCAGCCTCGGTCGCCCGGTCGAATTCGCGGGCGAACGCCGCGCTGGGGTTGTCGACGACGCTCACCCAGAGGAAGAGCGTCCGGCTCACCGTGTAGGCGACGCCGATGAACATCGCGCACGTCATCATCCCCAGCCCGATCCGCAGGTGCCGGCGGACGGCGCCTGCGGTGGCGAGCGCCCACTGGTACGCGCAGACCGCGGAGGCGGCGCCCAGGAAGAGGTAGAAGACGGACATGTAGAGCGTCGCGCCCCACTGCCCGGCGTGGTCGGAGACGAACCGGTCGGAGGGTACGGACCGGTCGACGACGGTGAAGAAGAGCACCGTCAGCAGCACCAGCGTCGCCAACGCGGCCTTGGCGACGACGCGTTGGACCACCCGCGCGAAGCGCACGTGCCGGGGGACGGGTCCGCCGTCCGGGTACCGGCCGTAGATGGCGACGATGTAGCTGAGGATGGCGAGGATGGCGACGGTCGCCGTGTAGTGCTTGATGAGGACGGCGAGGTCGGTGACCTGGCTGTTGTTGAGCGCGGTCCGCACGGCCTCGGTCTTCGTCCACAGCGCGGCGGCGAACCCGGCGTAGCAACCCCACAGGGCACGGCGCCGTTTGTCCTCCTCGTCGCCCCAGAGAGCTGCCGGCATCCGCCAGAGTGCGACGGCGGTCATGAGCCCGGCTACCAGGTAGCCGGCGAGGTCGAGGGGGGTCACTTCGCGTGTCCTCTGGTCGGTGGGGGAGGGGCGGCGCCGGTGCGGGCCGTCAGGGGCCGTGGCGTCCGAAGAGGCCGCGGCGCCGGTGCGCCACGGGCCTGGAGAGCGAGTTGGCGAGGCGGCCGACCATGTCGTCGCTGGTCAACTCCCTTGCCATGCGCGGGATCAGGGAGGCGCCGAACTCGGCGATCCGCTCGTCGTGCGTGTCGTACTGGGCGCGGGCCTGGATCGGCCCCCCGCTCCGCAGCGCTCGGTCGATGTCGGGCGGAAAGGGGCTCGGCTCCTCCGGCTCCTCCGCCGGGGCGTCCTCGGGCGCGGAGAGCATCCGGGAGATCAGCGAGGTGTCGAAGACGGGGAGGAGCCTGCGGAGTTGCCCGGCGTCGAGGCTCGTTCCGTGGTCGAACCACTCGTGGCAGAGCTCGTGGAGGATGACGTGCTGCGTCTGGTACGCGGTGGGCCGGCGGCGGTAGAGGACGAAGCTGGTCGTGCCCGACTTCAGGCGCAGGCCGCAGGCGGAGTCGACGCTGGCGAGCCGGTCGGGGAGCTCGTGGAGGACGAGGGTGCGCCCTGCCGCGCGCTCCATGTTGGCGACCAGCTCGGGTATCCCGAAAGGCGAGGGGAGAGGCAGGTCGGCGAGACCCGCCTCGCACTCCCTCCGCAGCTCGCGTATGGACATGGATACCTCGTGATCCTCGTTCCACCTGTCCGCCTCGGTCCCCCGTCGCGGCTGCGGACGCCTCCCGTTACCCCTCCGGTTTCCCGCTGCGCTCCCGCGGCGTCCCGGGGCGGCTCTCCGCTTCGGACCCCTCCAGGAGAGAGAGTGCCAACTGCAGCAGCTCCGGCGGTAGTCCATTCTCCCCGACGCCGCGCCCTGCGAAGCCGCTGATCTCTCCGGTCCGCCGTTTCGCGAGGAACTGGAGCCCGGCGACGACCTCGTCGACGACCTCGGACTCCTCCTTGAAGAACCGCCAGTCGACGCCGAAGCCGAGGCCGAGCGCCTTGAGGATCTCCTCGGAGGGGTCGGTGACCTTGCCGGCGAGGATGTTGGAGAAGTAGCTGTGGGAGAGCGATCCGCCGCGCTCCCGCACGAGTTCGGAGAAGTACCGACCGGAGATCCGTTCGCCGGGGAAGGTCTTCTCGACCATGTACGCGACCTTCTGCTGCAGCGTCCTGAGCTCGGGCGTCTGCTCGCCGCCGTCGTCCATCCTGGCCCCCACGTGCACGTCCGCCGCTTGCGCGGTGCGGCGCCGCGCGGTCATCCGTCAACGGGCTCGTACTGTAACCGACTCCTCGGTCGGTCCTCCGGGGCGCAGACCACCCCGTGGGCAAGTGGATTGAATCGTTGTGGAGTTGAGCCCGGTTCTCGTCCGGGCTTGCATAAGAACTCTACGTCACTGTTAACTCGAAAAAACACGGACAGGGGACCGCGAGGGGAGTCCCCTGCCCGTGTACGACTTCACCGCATTCCGGAGGTGCAGGGCAAAAAGGACGTCAAGTGGCCGCAGCGGCACGGGAGTTGGACTCGACCGGAGGTGTGCGTCCCGCCACACCCCTCCGGGGCTCCCCGGTGGGTGGCAAAGGTGTAGCCCTTCACGACGGGGGATGCGTGAAGGGCTACCCGTGCATTATGACACCTCGTCACCCGCTCCCGACAGCCGTCCCGGATACTCCTCCGCGACTGTCGTCCGCAGGAACGGACTCACCCGCCTGCACTGGCCCACATCCCGGTAAAGGCTCCTATAACTGCCTATTTTCTCCTTGCCGCACCGCGTCAGGGAGAGGACAGGGCCGCCATGCCGACGCCGCCGGACCGCACCAGACCGCTGCGGGGAGCGCTGGCCGTACTCCCGCTCGCCGCCGCTCTCCTCGCCGCCGCGCCCACGCCGGACGCGGACGGGGCAGGCGCCGACCGCGCCACGACGCACGCCCCCGCGGTGACGGCCTCGGTGTCGGCGGTCGAGCCCCGCAGCCGTCCGGGCGGCCGGATCGCGTATCGCATCCGCTACGCGTGCTCCGCAACCGCCGCCCCCTGCAAGGGAGTCCGGCTCACCGCCGCTCCGCCCGAGGGCGGGAGTCCGGACGGCGGCGTCGTCCCCGGTTCGGGTCGCGGCACCGAGAATCCCGACACCCGGTCCGTCACCGGCGGCGGTCCCGTCGTCTTCGACCTCAGGGACCTGCGCGGCGGCACGACGGGCGAGCTCGAGGTGGACTGGCGCCTCCCCGACCGGGCACAGCGCACGGCCTACCGCCAGACCGTCCTCCTCACCGCCGACGGCCGACCCGACGCCCGCCTCACCTCGGGCGCCGCCACGACCGGCGCTCCCCGCCTCGCAGCCGCCCTCCGACTGGTCGGTCCGCCGGCGAGGGCCGACGGACCGACCACCTACGAGCTCCACGACTGCGCCCCCGCACTCGGCTACCGCGACCTGCGGCTGCGTGTCGCCCTCCCCCGCGGCACCGTGTTCAAGTCGGCTACGGGCGGCGGCACTTGGGACCCGGCCTCCTCGACGATCACTTGGCAGGTGCGACATCCCTCCCCGAACGACTGCGACCGCCCGCGCCGCACCTACTCGTTCCAGGTCGTCCCTCCCCCGAGCGACCGCCCCGGGCCCTCCGACGTCCGCCTAGACGCCACGGCCACCGCCACCGCCCCGGAAGGCCCCGCGACCGCCCGGCGCACCCTCGTCCACCCGCTCGACGACCGACGAGCCTCCGAGCAGCCCCGTCCGCGGACGGGGGACGGCTCCTCCGCCGTCGCCGACCTCTTCGTCCGCACCCGGCAGACCCCGGAGTGGAGCAGGCACGCCCGCCTCCCCGCCGCCCCGGACGCCGGGCCGATCGACCACCGTCTCCGGGTCACCGACCGCGGCGGCGGCCGCCTCGGCGACCTCGTCCTCTACGACGTACTCGCCCGCAAAGGCGACACCGCGTCCGGCGCCCGCCCCCGAGGCTCGACCCGGAGCCCCCGCTTCGCGCGGACGACCGACGTCCCCGCCGGGGTCCAAGTCGCCTACTCCGCCTCGGAGAACCCCTGCCGCCCCGAACTCTTCCCCGACGGCCAGGGCCCCTGCGAGGACGACTGGACGACCGCGCCCCCACCCGACCCCTCCCGCGTACGCGCCCTGCGCTTCAAGGCGCCCGCGCTGCCCGACGGCGGACGCCGCCCGCTGCGCATCGACTACCGGATGACGGCCCCCGACGAGCCCACCGGAGCCGACCCGGGCGCGACCCGCGCCGACGTCGCCTGGCACGCGACCCGCCGCGACGCCTCGGGCGAGACCCACCCGCTCCTGCCGGCCACGTCCCGGGCCGCCGTGCTCGACCGGTACGGCGGCCGCGTCACCGGCCGGGCCTGGAGCGATGCCGACCGCGACGGCCGCAGGCAGCCGGACGAACGCCCCCTCCGCGGAGTCGAGGTGACCCTCCTCGACGCGGAAGGCA
The DNA here is from genome assembly GCF_000381025.1 of Streptomyces sulphureus DSM 40104. Lineage (GTDB taxonomy): Bacteria > Actinomycetota > Actinomycetes > Streptomycetales > Streptomycetaceae > Streptomyces > Streptomyces sulphureus. Next base: position 114,871 of record NZ_KB905820.1, on the reverse strand, counting down.
CCAAGACCGCCACCACCCGCACCGCCGCCGACGGCTCCTACGCGCTCGCCGCCCCCTTCGGCCGCTGCACGCTCGCCTTCGCCCACCCCGAAGGACGCGCCTTCACCCGCCGTGCGGCGTCCGGAGACCCGGCCGCCGACAGCGCCGTACACCCGCGCACCGGGCGCACCACCGCGGTCACCACCCCCGACCGGCCCGAGGCCCTCGTCAACGCAGGTCTCCTGGAGCCCCGTTCGACCGGGAGCCCGGCCCTCGGCGGTCCACGGCAACAGGAGGCAGCGCCCGAGAGGACCGGTTTCCCCGTCCTGGAGCCGGCCGTCGCGGCCGTGGCTGCCGCCCTTCTCGGACTCGCCACCCTCGCGCGGCGCCGGCGTCGGAGCGAGCCACATGGCGGGGACTGAGCCGAGGGGCTGCGCCGCTCCGGTGCGTCGGCAGGGCGACTTCGGCCACGTCGTGCGCGAGCGCGGTACGGGTGCCGCGGATGCTGGTGCGCAGACCGGCGCGCGCCCGCCGGCCTGCACGGCGCACGACCCCGGGGGGCGCCGGGCGAGGCACGCCCGGCGCCCCGACCCACCCGAGAGACGGGAGCACGCACCATGAGCGAACGATCCGCCCTCCATGCGACGTTCACCCTCGAACGCGACTACCTGGTACCTCCGGAGCGGACCTTCTCGGCCTGGGCGGACCCCGTCTCCAAGTCCCGCTGGTTCGCCGGCGTCGACGCGGACCACGCACTCGACTTCCGCCTCGGCGGCCAGGAGGTCACCCGCGGCATCGGCCCGGACGGCTGGGAGCTCACCTACACCTCGACCTTCCACGAGATCGTCCCCGACACCCGCATCGTCTACAGCTCGACCCTCTACGGCGGCACCACTCTCGCCTCGGTCTCCCTCACCACCGTCGAGTTCCACGCCACGGACGAGGGCACCCGCCTCGTCCTCACCGAACAGGGCTCCTACCTCGACGCCCAGGAGGACCCGTACTGGCGGGAGCGCGGCACCGCCGACCAACTCGCCGCCCTCGCCACGACGTTGCTCCGCCCGGACGAGGAGTGACCCGGCCCGTGCGCCGGCGGAAGGTGACGGACGTCACCTTCCGCCGGACGCTCAACGCCGCGTCCCTCCCCTGCGTCCGGGAATCAGGGGGCGCTCCCGGGCGTTGGCCCGGTCGTCCGCGCCCACCCGCACCGAGGTGGTCCTCGCTCGCACCGGCCCGCGGACGTCCGGCGTACGCACGGTACGCAGCGGTGGCCAGAAGGGAGAGCAGAGCTGTGCGGCGCTGCCCGCGCACATGGCGAAACTCGGAGGCGGAACCGCCCCGGGACGTTCAATAATCGGACGAGTGACGAAGCCTCGGGGGAGGAGACCCGTCATGCGTACGGTGTGCAGGACCGCCCCGCGGAGATGCCCGGAGGGCGTTGCCGCGGCCGGGGACGAGCCGCGGTAGCCGCCTCCGCGCTTCCGCCCGAGCGCGAGGAGGCCCTGCCGCCCTGCTCTCCTCCGTCCAGCGGCAGCGGCACCCTCGCGAGAGGCGTGCCGGAGGCCGCACCCGACCGACCAACGGTCCCGGCGCACGCCGCGGCCGACCGCCACCAGCCTGTGAGGAATGCCCCGCCGTGACCGAATCCGTGACCTCAGCGGGCCCGGACTCGCCCCGCGCCGAGACCCCGGCGCGTGCCCCCGTACTCATCGCCGTGCTCGTCGTCTCGGCCTTCGTCATGATCCTCAACGAGACGATCCTGAGCGTCGCGCTGCGCGACCTCACCGTCGACCTGGGGGTCTCCACCACCACCGTCCAGTGGCTGACCAGCGGCTTCCTCCTGACCATGGCCGTGGTCATCCCCATCACCGGTTTCCTGCTGGAGCGCTTCACGGCGCGGCAGATCTTCCTCGTCTCGCTGACGCTCTTCAGTGCGGGCACGCTGATCAGCGGGCTGGCCCCCGGGTTCGGGGTGCTCCTCGCCGGGCGGATCGTCCAGGCGTGCGGCACGGCCGTGATGCTGCCGCTGCTCATGACCTCGGTGATGCGCCTCGTCGCTCCCTCGAAGCGCGGCGCCACCATGGGCACGATCAGCATCGTCATCGCCGTCGCGCCCGCCGTCGGCCCGACCGTCGGCGGAGCCGTGCTCGCCTCGCTCGGGTGGCGCTGGATGTTCTGGATCGTGCTGCCGCTCGCCGTCATCGCGCTCGCCTTCGGCGCGGTGTGGATGCGGCTGGAGGGCGAGACCCGACAGGTCCCGCTCGACCTGCTCTCCGTGCTGCTCTCCGCTGTCGGCTTCGGCGGCGTCCTCTACGGGCTCGCCTCCATAGGCGAGTCGGGCGGGGGCGAGCACCCCGTGCCGCCGTGGGCGCCGATCGTGGTCGGTCTCGTCGCGCTCGCCGCGTTCGTCTGGCGTCAACTCCGGCTCCAGCGCGACGACCGCGCCCTGCTCGACCTGCGCCCGTTCGCCATCCGTACGTTCAGCGTCGCGCTGGTCCTCTCGGCGCTGCTCTTCATGTGCCTGCTGGGCGTGGGCTCGATCATGCTGCCGCTGTACCTCCAGACGGTCCTGGACACCAGCACGTTCGTCAGCGGCCTCGCCGTCCTCCCGGGCGGCCTCCTGCTCGGGCTCCTCGGGCGCCCGGTGGGGAGCCTCTTCGACCGCTTCGGCGCCCGTCCGCTCGTGATCCCGGGGGCGCTCGCCATGGCGGTCTCGCTCTGGCTCTTCGCCCTGCTCGGCCCCGGCTCCCCGCTCGCCGCCGTCATCGCCATCCACCTGCTGCTCATGGGCGGCCTCGGCCTGATGATGACGCCGCTGATGACGGAGTCCCTCGGCGCCCTCCCCGACCACCTCTACTCCCACGGCAGCGCCATCCTCTCCACGCTCCAGCAGGTGGCGGGTGCCTTCGGCACGGCGGTCTTCGTCACCGTCGCCTCGCTGGGTGCGGCCGCCGGCTCCTCGGTGCCGGACGCCGCGGGGCTGCGTACCGCGTTCATGGTCGCGGGTGTCATCGGCGTGCTCGCCTTCGCCGCCTCCCTCTTCGTCAGCCGCAGCCCCCGCCCGTCCCGCCTCCACGCCTCGGGCCCCGGGGCGACGGAGCCCGAGCGCGCCCCCGCGCCGGCGGCTCCTGAGGCGTAGCCCTGCCTCACGACCGACCCCCCGTCCTGTGGCGGGGGTTCGGTCGGTTCACGTCTCCTGGCGCGACGGTGCCGTCAACCCGGCGGTGACGAAAGGCGACGACCGTGTCCGTGGCGGGGAACGCCCAGGACTCCGCGGGCATCTTGGCGAGCGGGCGGCCGTAGGTCTGCATCACGAGGTCGAAGGCGAGGCGGCAGCGCTCGGTGACCTCCTGGGGAGACAGTCCGGGCAGCGCGCGCCCGACCAGCACCTCGAACGGCGCGGGCGCGAAGAGGCTCGGGGCGCCCGGAAGCTGCCCCGTCGGCACGTGCGAGGAGGTGGCAGAGCACGCGGCCGTCGCGGGGCGGGCCACCGGGTCATAGGCGTCGACCTCAGGGACGCCGACGTCGTCGCCGGCCTCGGCACCGAGGACGGCAGGCGGCACGCCGTCGAGGAGGCCCTCTCGCTCGGCGGCGGCACCCTGGACGGAGTCGCCGCCGTCGCCGGCGTCGGACCGGACATGCGGGACGCCTCGGCCGTCGTATCGATCAACTACTTCGGTCCCGTCGGCCTGTTGGAGGGCCTGCGTCCGGCCCTGGAGCGCTCGGGAGCGGGGCGGGCCGTCGTGACCGGCTCGAACTCCGCCACCACCGTCCCGGTGATCGACGACGCACTCGTCGACCTGCTGCTCTCCGGCGCGAAGAACACCGCCCGCGACCACGCCGCTGCCACGCAGCGCGCGATGCCCGCCGAGGCGCTGGGGGCGTCGCCCAGCATCTCGGCTTACGCGACGTCGAAGCTCGCCCTCGCCCGCCGGGTCCGGCGCACCGCCGTCGACCCGGAGTGGAGCCGTCGCGGCGTGCTTCTCGACGCGATCGCGCCCGGCGCCGTCGTCACCCCGCTGATGACCGGTTCCATGGGCGCCGCCCCCGACCCGGACGACTTCCCGACTCCGATGCCGCTCGGCGTCTTCGGAGAACCGGCGGACACCGCCTTCTGGATCGAGCAGTTCCCGCGCCCCGAGGCCCGCTTCACCACGGGCACGATCCTCTTCGTCGACGGCGGCACGGACGCCGCGCTGCGCACCGACGCCCAGCCCACGGCGATGCGTCCCTGAGCACGGGGACGGCTCGCCGCGGCGCCGGGCCCCGTTGCCCCGTGCCGTCGGCCGCGACCGTCACCCCGCGGTCGGCAGGGCGTCGGCCCCCCGACGGTCGCGCCCCCGGGCGACCAGCACGAGCACCACGCCGAGCACCACCCACCCGGCGAGCACGAGCGCGGGCGCGCCGGCCCCGGCGCCGTCGAAGAAGGCGTTGGTCCGCAGCAGGCTGCCGGAGGCGCCCGGTGGGAGGGCCTGACCGAGCGCAGCCCAGCCGGCGGGCAGCCAGTACGGCCCGGTGGCGAGCCCCGAGAGGGGGTTGCCGAGGAACATCATCACGGCGGCCCCGAGGCCGAGGCCGACGAAGCCGAAGAGCGCTTCGAGCCCGACGAACGTGGTCGAGAGCGCCGCCATGCCCAAGCTCAGCCCCAGCGCGGTGAGCCAGTAACCGCCGTCCAGCGAACCGGTGCCGTACTGGAGGACGGCGGCGACGACGGCCCCCGCCACGAGCGAGAAGAGGAGCGCGCCCGCCGACCGCAGCCCCAGTCCCTTTCGTCCGCGGAAGAGGCGCCCGAGGAGGACGGCGGGGAAGACGCCGCCGAAGATCATCGGCAGCGCCGCGGACGAGAAACCGGCACCGCGCGGGTCGTCCTCGGGGAACGGCACCAGGTCGTGGACGGTGGCCTGCGCCTCCTGCCGGGCGGCAAGGCCGTCGCCCACGGTGGTCAGCGCGCCGGCCGCCATCGGGCCGCCCGCCGTGGCGGTGTAGACGTCCATGCCCCCGCTGCTCGCGGCGAGCCCACCGGCGATCTCCCGGTCCCTGACCGCCGACTCGAGCGCCTCGGGACTGTCGTAGACGGTGACGTCCCACGCGTCGCCTGCGAGCTTCTGCTCGGCGGCCCGGGTCACCTGCCCCGGCCCGGCGACGCCGATCGGAACGTCGTGGGGACCGCCGTGGACGCCCGGCAGCGCGAAGGCGCAGAGCATCACGGTGACGAGGGCGGCCATGCCGAGGACCACGGCCACCAGCTTCGCCCCCGCGCCGCGGGCTCGGGTGCTCGTCTCGACGTCGCTTGCAGGAGGGCTGGGCATGGTGACCTTCTTCTGTCGGGAGGCGCCCGGTGCCCCGGCGCACAACTCACGGAGCCCCGCCGCGCAGTTGGCTGGACTGAGTAATGAGTACAGGCTAGGTTTATCTCTGTGTCAACGGACGATGAAAAAACTCCGACCGGTTCCGTACCCGCAGAGCTCGTCGAGGCAGCCCTGCGCGCCGCCGAAGCCCGCGGCACCGCCGTGGCCGACGTACCGGCGCTCGCGATCGCCCGGAAGGCAGGCGTCTCCCGCAGCACCCTGATGCGCCGACTCGGCGGAACCCGTCGCGCGCTGGACGAAGCCGTGCGCGCGAGGGGCGTGGACCCCGGAGGCCAGAAGTCCGTGCGCGACCGGGCGGTGGATGCCGCAGCCTCGGTCATCGGCGAACACGGCCTCGCTGCGGCGACGTTGGAGAGGGTGGCGTCCACCGCGCAGTGCTCGGTGCACAGCCTCTACGCCGTCTTCGGGAACCGGGACGAGTTGCTGTTCGCGGCCTTCGAGCGCCACAGCCCCATCCTCGACGTCGAGGCGGTGCTGGCCGTCCCCGACGAGCCTCTTGAGCAGCGGGTCCGCCGCATCCACCACCTTGCGGCCGAGGCACTCGGCCGCGAGCCCCGCGTCCTCCCGGCCATGCTGGCGCAGGTGCTCGCCCGGCCCGACGACCCGTCCGTGCAGGAGGTGGCCGCGCGCATACTCCAACGCATACTCGACGGCGTCGGCCAGTGGCTCGCCGCCGAAGCAGCAGCCGGCCGTATCCGGGACCTGCCTCCCCTTCTGCTCCTCCAGCAGATGATGAGCCCGCTCCTGTTCCACTTCCTCCTGCGCCCGGCCCACCGCTCCGTTCCCGAAGCAGAACTCCCGGTCACGGAGACCGCCGTGGAAACCTTCACCCAGGCCTTCCTGCGCGCCGTCGAGGCACCTGAGCGCTGATGACAGGGGGCGTCCACCGTGCGGCAGTTGAACGTACCTGCACCTCCGGAGGCCCGCTCGGCCGCACGTCGACGCCCCTTCCTGCCGGCTCCGCGCCGAGCTCGGCCTGCGCGGTCTGCTCGGCCTCTGGCCGACCCGGTACCGACCGCCCAGTGGCGGCTGCCTTTTCGACCGGCTTACGGAGTGGGGGCACGACTGCCGCTCGCGTCGACGCGGGAGCGCAGGGGCCGCTGTGGCGCCTCGCGGCGGCGCTTGTCCGTGCGGTCGGTGCGGGTGTCGGGTGGACATGGCCGACGGGTTCCGCGGCGCTTGTCCGTCCGCGCGGTGGGGGCGTTGGGTGGCCAATTGCTGCTCAGGGCTTACGCGATCGTGAAGCCGTAGGCTCCGTCAGACCGTCCCGGGCGGTGCCGCCTCGAGCATCGAGCGCAGCCCCGTCCTACAGAGCAACCGCGGGACGAGGGCCGCTACTTGACGGGCCGACCGACAGTCGGCGATTCCGCCACCGTGACGCCCGTCCCGAACCGACGCAGGCGCGCTGCGCGGCTGTGCGTCGACCTCGGAGCAGTGCGCACGTCCGGGCACGGCGTACCGAACGCGGACCTCGAAGCGAGCACGGACGGTCAGCGTCGGACAGGAGACGGGTTGCTCGTCGGCGTCCGCACGGCTCGTTGGAGGCAGCGCAGCCGCTGCACACCGACCGCGCCGGCCGACGGGTCGGCACGGAGGGGTGTGCTGCGACCGCACAGGGAGCACAGGCCCACGGTGACCTCCTGAGCCAAGAGTCCGGACAGCGCGAGGTTGCTCCTCGGTTCCTCGCGCGCTCGCCGACGCTCGTGTGCGTCAACCGACGCGTCGTCGGCTCGGCCCCGCCGGACCTGCGCACCTACTCATTCGACGGCGATCTCCCCGGATTGCGAGGGAACGGCGTCGAGCGCGGCGAGGGTCTCGTCGTCGAGAGCGATCCCGCCGGCCGCCACGTTGGCCTCCAGGTGCTCGAGGTTGGCTGTGCCCGGGATGAGCAGCACGTTGGGGGCGTGGTGGAGCAGCCAGGCCAGCCCGACCTGCGAGGGGGTACGACCCAGGGACCGAGCGGCGGCGAGGACGGCGGGCTCGTCGGTCACCTTCGGCATGCCGGGGAAGGCGCTGCCGAGAGGGAAGTACGGAACCCAGGCGATGTTCTCGGCAAGGCAGAGCCGAAGCATCTCCTCGTCGTCGCGCGAGACCAGGCTGTAGGCGTTCTGCACGCAGCCCAGACCCACCGGGAGCGCCCGGCGCAGCTCGTCCATGCCGACGTTGCTGATCCCGATCGCGCCGATCTTGCCCTCGTCGCGCAGGGCGGTCATCTCGGCGAGCTGGTCGTCGATGTCGACGAGCTGCTCACCCTCGGCGCGGAGACCGGGGCCGCGGACGGCGCGGCGCAGGTTGACCAGCGGGATCTGCTCGAGTCCGAGACTGGCGAGGTTGTCCTCGACGCCGGCGCGCAGCTCCTCGGGCCGCTGGGCGAGACGCATCGGGTAAGGCCCGCCGGGGTCGGGCGTGGCGCCGACCTTGCTGACGACGAGGACGCCGTCCTCGTCGCGTACCGCCTCGCTGATGACCTCGTTGGCGAAGCGGTTTCCGTAGAACTGAGCGGTGTCGATGTGGTCGATACCGAGCTCGACCGCACGGCGCAGGATGCCGAGGGCCGCGCCGCGGTCGTCCTGGAGGCGTTCCAACTGCATGGCTCCGAAGCCGATGCGCGAGACGGTGCGGCCGGCGAGCAGGCCGGCCCCGCCCGCGCGGGACGCTCCGTCGGACGTGGATTCGGAGTGAGGGGTGGAGGACGTCATGAGCTGCCGTTCTCGTGAGACGCTGGGACAAACGGAGGAGCCTCCGTTAAGTCGGCCAGACTACCGGAGGAGCCTCCGTTTTGAGTGCGACCGAGCCACCGCCTTCCGCCCGAACACCCGGACCGGGAGCTCCCGCACGCGCCGACGCCCGGCGCAACCGCGAGAAACTCCTCGCCGCCGCCCGCACCGTGTTCGCCGCCGCCGACGACACGGTCGCGCTGGAGACCGTCGCCCGCGAGGCCGGCGTCGGCATCGGCACCCTCTACCGCCACTTCCCCACCCGCGAAGCACTCGTCGAAGCCGTCTACGCCGCCGAGTTGGACGACGTCACCACCAGCGCCCGCACCCTGCTCTCCGAACTGCCGCCCCCGGCCGCACTACGCGCATGGATGGACCGCTACGCGGCGTTCGTCACCACCAAGCGCACCATCATCGCCACCCTCCGCACCGGCTGGTCCGCAGGCACCATCGCCACCCCGGCCACCCGCGAACGCCTCACCACCGCGATAGCGACCATCCTCACGGCCGGAGCCCGAACCCACTCACTCCGCCCGGACATCGACCCCGACGACGTGACCACGATGCTGCTCGGCACCTTCCTCGCCACGGCCCCCGGCGACGACCCGGACCGAACGGCTCGCCTGCTCGACCTGATCACCGATGCGCTCCGGCCGCTGGCGGACGGGCACACCGGTACTGACGCTGCGTCGTAGCACTGCGTGTCCCCGCGCTGATCCGGCAATCACCGTACGCAGCACGCTCGTTGACCGGCCGGCCCACCGAGCCGGCAGTTGCGTGCACTTCCCCCGGTACCGCCGACTGCCCGGTGCCGACGGTTACTTACGCGCCCAGCGCGACGGCCCGTGTAGCCATCGGGCATGTAGCGCCTGTACCGATCCCGGTCACCCTCGACACGGTCGCCGAGCGACAGGAGCCGTCATGGCACGCGTCCTGTCTGGCCTGTTGCTGAAACGCTGCGCTCTTTGGACGTGGCTGAGGAGGCGGTCTGCGGGTGCGGGAGCTGGTGGCGTTGGCGCGGAGGTACGTCCGTGACCTGCCCGCTGCCCTGGGCAGAGCTCGCTCGCAGGCTCATGCTGCTCTCCCGCAGCCCCGGCAGACAGACAGCCGGGCAACGTCCCTGATCGGCGGGCTGTCGTGGCCTCCGGAGCCGGTGACACTCCCAGGCCATGCGTGCGACTCGGGGAAAAGCCGAACCGACCCCGGAGCCAGGCGCCCCATGGCGGGCGACCGGGAAGGTGAGGGGATGCGTAAGTCCTACCGCGAGGTGTGGAAGGCGGGGGAGTTGAGGTCCTTGTGGACGGCGCGGGCGACCGTCTCGATGTGGTCGATGCCGTCGTCCATCGTCTCGTTGTCCTGCGAGAGCACGGAGATCGTGTAGTCGTGGCCGGCACCGGTGAACGCGCCGAGGCTGTGCACGCGCCAGCCGTTCGCATCCCGTTCCAGCCAGCCGTTCTTCACGTGCGTCTCGGCTTCGTCCGGCGCGCCTGCCGGGGTACCCCAGCGCTGGGAGGGGATGACAGCACCGGTGAGCTTGAGGATGTAGGCGCGGGAATCGTCGCTGAGCACCGGGTTCGCGTGCGTCACCAGATGCAGGAGCTTTTCCTGTTCGTTGGCGTTGACCTGGGTGAGCCCCCAGGCCAGGTCCGGGTCGAGGGTGGTGTTGGTCATGCCCGCGGCCTGGAGGAATCCGTTGATCTTGTCCGGTCCGAGCTGCTCCCACAGCGTGGTGGTGGCGTCGTTGTCGGACTTCGTGATCATGTCGGTGGCGAGCTCCTTCTCCTTCGCCGTCAGGGCGCGGCCTTCCTTCTGTGCGTCCCAGAGCAGCGTGGAGAGGACCGTCATCTTCACCGTGCTGGCGGAGTCATAGTTGCGGTCCGCATCCACGGTGCACGTCGTGTTCGTGGTGCGGTCGTGGAGGCTGACCGACGTGGTGTTGGCGGAGTCCTCCAGCGCCGAGTTGATGTCCTCGGTGAGTTGCTCGGCGAGCTCCGGACTGTCCGAGGTGCAGACCGCGGCCTGCGGGGTGGCCGCGTGGGCCGATCCCATCGAGGCGATCGTCGGTATGAGAACCCCGGCGGCAAGCACTGCCTTCGAAGCCAGCCCGTTGTGGGAGGTGTTGGTTATTCGTCGGTGGCGGCCCATGGTGTGCTGTCCGTTCTACGCTGGTGCATTTCGTCACACGGGCGCCTTCACTCGGCCGAAAGAAACCGCGCTCTTGCTCCCGTGCCCGTGTCCTGTGTGACGCAGCTATGGCGGCGGAGGTTCAAGAACACGTCGAGTCAAACAGAGTCGTTTCCATTTGCACACAATATTTGAGCCCTTAAAAGGGGCATACCGGACGATTGGGGGCACGTGGCGGCGGGCGTCGAGGCTTCGGTGACCGTGTGTTGGGAATGCGCGCGCAGAGTCATTGTTGCGGCGATTGGTGAGTCACGACGCAGTGCTCAACAGGGATGCGAGCCGAGTCCATGCCCCGGTGCAGCGTCCTCTCCACGGCCTCGTCAACCCTTGCTCTGCGGGTCTGTCCCCGTGACCCGCGCCGCTACGGCCTAGTGCTTGCTGCAAGAGCTGGCTGCAACCAACACTTTTTAAACAGGCCCTAGGTGTGTTGTTCGGGGAGGTCGGTGACGCGGCTTGCTGGTGTGCCTCCGCCCCTCCTGGCGGTGCCTAAGCTTCCGCTGTGGACGACACCGTGGATGGCGTGGGCATCAGACCGGGCAGCCTGGCCGACGCACCGGCCATCGTGGACATGCTCGACTCTGCGGTGGTGTGGATGAACGAGCGCGGCAACACGGAGCAGTGGGGCACGACGCCGTATTCACGGAAGTCCGGCGGGACGGCGCGAATTCAGCGGTACACGACCGAAAGTCCCAATACATCGCGGTGTTGGGGGGCGTCACTGTCGGAGCGATGGCGTTGGGTTCCGGGCCCAGTCCGCAGGTGCCGATTGCGCCGGCCGCGGAACCCGAGGGCTACGTTCGATTGTTGGTCTCCGACCGACGGCACATCGGCATGGGCATCGGAGCAGCCCTGCTGACCCATGCCGCCGAGGAGACCCGGCGGGCCGGCGTGAGGCTGCTGCGGGTCGACTGCTGGGCGGGCGGCGGGGGCGAACTGGTCGCGTTCTACGAGCGCAACGGTTTCACCGCAACCGACCGCTTCCAGTCCGGCTCCTGGCCCGGACAGGTACTGGCACGCAGCCTCGTCTGACGGCCACACGCTGGTCCACCGAAACCGGCACTCCGACTCGGGACAGCGCCCCAGGGCAGCCACCGCGCGCTACCGAGGGCGGCGGGCGCCGCGTTCGGCCTGCTCGCTGTGGGAAGAGTGGGCGGTCATCTGGCCTTCCCACTTCCGGTAGTGCAGCCCGACTTCGGTGAAACCAGCCGGTGGCAACCGCGTTGAGCTGCGAGCAGGAGCTGCGGTGTCTTCGGCGACCGGAAGTGCCGTCCATCCGCCGAGCGCGAGGAGGAGTTCCTTGCGCGCGCACAGCGTCGCCGGGTGGACCTGTGCGCGGTAGTCGTGGGTCTTCCAGTGCTCCAGCACGACCCGACGTCGATCGGCCGGGTTCCGAGTCGCCCGGGAAGCCCTGCACGGTCCCGTCGGGGAGGAGGCCGAGCACCCGGGAGGTCGCTTGCCCCTTGAGCGAGGCGTACGCAGCCTATTCGTGGACGACAGTGACGACGCCGATCAGCGGCACGGCGAGCACCGCTGTCTCGCGGACACTCAGCCCCTTGCGCAAGCCGTGCTAGCTCTCGCGCTCCACCGCGTTCGTCGAGAGTCGGCACACCGGGCAATCTTGCCGACCCGGTCCGACACCACGCTGAAGGACACCCCGTCCCGCACCGGCCAGTCGTCGGTCGGAGTGCTGACCTATCCGCACTCCGACCGACGACCGTCAGCGTGAGGTCGCCGATGAACTGGACGCACTCGTCAGGGCCGAGCGTCGGAAGGCCAACGCGGAAAGCGGCGACGGGCTTTCCGGCACGCAGCGCTGAACCGGTCGCGCACGCAAGAACCCCCAGGCGCATGGCCCGGGGGTTCCTCGCTGAGCGGGCGACGGGAATCGAACCCGCGCTCTGAGCTTGGGAAGCTCATGTTCTACCATTAAACTACGCCCGCGCAAAGCCGGAGTTGTCCGGCTCGGCCTCCGATACTCTACCCCATGCCGGTCCCTCGCTGCACAGAGCGAGGGACCTTCTCGTTGTCGGGGGAGACGGGGGTGAATGTGTTCGGTGGTGTCCGTGGGCTGGGTGAACGGCCTTCGGGTGGTGTGGAGTCGGTGGTGGTTGTCAGGGCGGGGCGGGGGTGTGTGAGGGTGCGGGGCGGGGTGTTCGTGACGTTGCTTCGGGGGGAGTTCCGAGGCGTACGGTGGAGGCGGAGCGCCGCCTCCGAGCTGGTCCGGAGCATCCCCTAATGTGGCATTTGTCGTCCACGTACTTGGGGAGAGGGTGCCGATGGAGTCCACCGTTGTGGAGTGCGCCGAAGGGCACGTGTTCAAGACCTCGACGTTCCCGATGCAGAACCTCGGCGCGAACCGGATCGGTCCCGGTCGGCTGCTGAGATGTCCGCGCTGCGGCCGACTGCGCCAGGCCGTTCCCGTGGCGCACCGCAAGCGCTGAGGAACGGTGCGGCCGGCCCCCGTCCGCCGTGGCGAACAGACAGCGAGCGGACGGCGAACAGCGGGCGCCGCAGCAGAGGTTCGGGGTAGCCGACAGTGCCGTCGGCGGTGCGCCCTGTCACGGGGTCGGTCCGATTGGGCCGGCCCCGTTTCGTACGCGTACTCTCGGTCCGTGCTTCTCTCAGACAAGGACATCCGGTCCGAGATCGACGACGGCCGGGTGCGGATCGAGCCGTACGAGCCGACGATGGTCCAGCCGTCCAGCGTCGACGTCCGGTTGGACCGCTACTTCCGGGTGTTCGAGAACCACCGCTACCCGCACATCGACCCGGCCGTCGAACAGCCCGACCTCACGCGGCTGATCACCAGCGAGGAGGGTGAGCCGTTCATCCTCCACCCCGGGGAGTTCGTCCTCGCCTCGACGTACGAGGTGGTCACGCTTCCCGACGATCTCGCCTCGCGCCTGGAGGGCAAGAGCTCCCTCGGCCGGCTGGGCCTGTTGACGCATTCCACCGCGGGCTTCATCGACCCGGGGTTCTCCGGGCACGTCACGCTGGAGCTGTCGAACGTCGCAACGCTGCCGATAAAGCTCTGGCCGGGGATGAAGATCGGGCAACTGTGCATGTTCCGGCTGACGTCGCCGGCCGAGGAGCCGTACGGCTCGCCCCGCTACGGCTCCCGCTACCAGGGCCAGCGAGGGCCGACGCCCTCGCGTTCCTACCTGAGTTTCCACCGCACGCAGGTCTGACGGCCAGAGCGAGAGGCAGCGGAGCAAGCCCGTGAGCGACGAGCGAGAGAACCTGACGTACCCCCTCTTCGGGCAGGCCGTGCGCGAGTTGGCGCAGAGCGTCGCCGACGACGGCTACGAGCCCGACATCATCCTCTCCATCGCCCGCGGGGGCCTCTTCGTCGCCGGCGGCCTCGGCTACGCGCTCGGCGTCAAGAACCTCCATGTGATGAACGTGGAGTTCTACGAAGGGGTCGGCAGGACCCTCGACGTCCCGATAATGCTCCCGCCGCTGCCGAACGCCGTCGACCTCTCCGAGAAGCGCATCCTCGTCGCGGACGACGTCGCGGACACCGGCCGGACGCTCAAGCTCGTCTACGAGTTCTGCGAGGGCCACGCGGCCGAGGTCCGCACCGCCGTTATCTACGAGAAGCCGCAGTCCCTCGTCGCCTGCCGGTACGTCTGGAAGCGCACCGAGAAGTGGATCAACTTCCCCTGGAGCGTGGAGCCTCCGGTGGTCCCGCGCGACGGGCAGGTGCTCGACGCCTGAGCTTCGCGGCGTGCGTCGACGCAGCGTGACGGGTGCTGCTCGGGGTTGACTTTCGCACGTGCGGGATACCCGGGGCCGTGACGCTTCCGCGTCAGTGCGACTCTCCCCGGAGGGTGAGCGATGGAGACACTCGTCCAGGTCGGCGCGATCGTGGTGATGATCCTCGTCGCGGCGACGGTGATTCACCTGGTGAACGCGCAGACCGTGGGTAAGCAGGCCGCGCCGCACCTCGTGCACCACAAGTCGGAGCATCACCTCGGGCCGTTGCCGCGTGAGACCCCGCATCCGGACCCCGTGGCTCCGCCGCCCGATCGGCTGGAGAGGGAGCACGAGGAGCGCGAGGAGGCGTACGAGCAGTACGGGTATCCGGAGCACTACCACGGGGAGCGGCGGTCGGAGGAGTAGCGGCGCAGGATGCCCGAGGGGCGGGGGCGGTAATCGCGGTTGCCCGTTTCTTTTGGGCGTGATGTCGCCCTGCTCAACGTGTTTGACGGAAATCGTCGTTCGTGGTGTGAAGTCTTCCCTTCGCCGTCTACCTGCCGGTAGAAACCGCGGGTAACCGAAGACGCAGCCGGAGGGGGACCACCTCATGGCACGTGCGAGAAAGGCCGTCGCGACCGCGGCGGCCCTGTTGATGGCGTGGATGGCGTGTAGCGGACTGGGCCTCGCGACGGCGCAAGGTGCCGGAGCGGAGACGCAGCGGGCGGCGGGTGAGCGCGGGGCCGCACAATCGTCCGCGCTGCCACCGGAGTTGGAGAAGATCCGGGCGGCCGAGGCGGAGGAGCTCTACGGCGACCCTGCGGAGCGGCCGATGGACGAGCGCAAGACCTCGCTCGTCTCCGTCGGGGACTCCGAGATATCGGGCGAGGGCGTCGGCACGTACGAGCCGGGCACCGACGGGCCCGACAACTGGTGCCACCGCTCCCCGGACTCCGTCGTGCACCGTACGGGGATCGGCGCGGAGGTGACGTACAACGTCGCCTGCTCGGGCGCCAACACCGAGAACGTGCGCATCGGCGGGAGCAAGCAGTACGACGACGAGCTGGTGCAGTCCGACAACCTCGCCGTCAAGGCGCGGAACACGCGGCTGGAGCAGGTCCAGGTCTTCGTCGGTGCCAACGACGACCTCCAGTTCGCTCCCGTGCTGACCGACTGCATCGTGCGCTGGTTCACCCTCCAGGGCCCGTGCCAGGGGAAGTACGAGGACGGCTGGCAGGACCGCGTGGACGCACTCGTCCCGAAGGTCGAGCGCACGCTGGAGGACCTGCGCACGGTGATGTCGGACGCCGGATACGCCGACGACGACTACCAGTTGGTCCTGCTCGGCTACCCGAGCCCGATCGGCCCGGACATCAAGGACAACCCGAACTTCCCCGGCAAGCTCCCGGGCGGCTGCACCGGTTACACGAGCGACTCCGGCTGGGGCAGGGACGGCGCCGTCCCGCCGTTCGAGAGGGGGCTGCGCGAGGCGGCGAAGCGGGCCGGCACCGAGTACCTCGACCTCTCGCGGCTGATGCAGGGGCACGAGGTCTGCATGGAGAACACCTGGGTCCGCGGGCTCCACGTCGACCTGAGCAATCCGTTCCCGCCGGACGAGAACTCGGTCCGGCAGTCCTTCCACCCCAACGAGCGCGGCCACGGCGCCTTCGCCGCCTGCCTCACCGCGATGTACCGCACGGAGAGCCGCGAGGCGTCCTGCGCCGACCCCGACGGCTCGGGCACTCCGCGCCTGTACGACCACGCCTGGGACGACGTCTTCGCGCCGCTCACCAACGCGGCCACGGGGAACTGCCTCGACGCCGACGGCGCCAAGTCCGCCGTGGGCACGCAGGTCCGCGGCTGGTCCTGCGGCGAGGACCAGCGCAACCAGGGCTGGTGGTACGACGAGGATTCCCGCTCCCTCTACACGCAGCTCACCCACGACAGGTGCGTACAGGTCGACGGCGAGGTCGCCGAGGGCGCGGGCCTCGTCCTCGGCGACTGCGCGGCGGACGCGTCGGCGCAGCGACTGGTACGGGAGGACGGGACGTTCCGTCCAGCCGACGACACCGGCCTGTGCGTGACGCTGCCCGGCGCCGAGGAGCAGGCGCGCCTGGCCGCCTGCGACGGCTCGGAGAGCCAGCGGTTCGCCTGAACCACCCCCCACGCGCCGGGGCCCCGCCATGGCGGCGGGGCCCCGGCTGCGGGGTCGGCGTCAGAAGGTGCCGAGCTTGATCAGGAAGAGCAGCGCGAGGAGTTGGATGGCCGAGGCGCCGAGCGCCTTGAGCCAGGGCAGGTCGTGCGAGCGGCTCACCATCGAGGTGAAGAGGACGCCCGACGCAATCCAGGTGAGCCAGCCGATCAACTGCACCAGCGAGGCGTCGCCGCCGAGGAAGAGCGCGAAGACGAGCCGCGGCGCGTCCGTCAGCGACATGATCAGCATCGAGAGGCCGACGGTCGGCGCCCACGAGCCGACGCCGCCGAGCTGCCGGGCGAGGGTGTGTGTGACGATGCCGAGCAGCAGCCCTGCGACGACCATCGCGATGCCCGTGGTGAGGACGTACGGGATGGCGCTGGAGATCGTCGTGTTGATGGCGTCCTCGCGGGCCTTGTCGAAGCCGAAGACCGCGAGGAGGCCGTAGAGGAAGGTGACGAGGAGCGCGGGGCCCCAGACCGGGTAGTCGCGCATCTGCCAGAAGGTGCGGTTGGGCCGCAGGACGATGCCGCTCAGCAGCTCCTTCCAGGACAACCGCGGACCGGGCGGCGGCTCGGGAACGCCGTCGTGGTAGCCGCCCTGCCCGTACGGGTCCTGGACGCTGAACGACTGGGTGTGGCCTGGGGAGTTGGCGTACGGGTCGCCGCCCTGCGGGGGGCCGAAGTACTCGGGCTGACCGGGGCCGCCCGGCGGCTGCGGCGGGCCCTGGTACTGCCCCTGGCCGGCCTGCGGCCAGGCGCCGGGCGCTGGTTGCTGCCCGTACGGGGGTTGCTGCTGCCCGTACGGGTACTGCTGCTGGGGGTACTGACGCC
The DNA here is from genome assembly GCF_000381025.1 of Streptomyces sulphureus DSM 40104. GTDB lineage: Bacteria > Actinomycetota > Actinomycetes > Streptomycetales > Streptomycetaceae > Streptomyces > Streptomyces sulphureus. The sequence goes on along the minus strand of NZ_KB905820.1, from coordinate 97,899 downwards.
CTTGTGCGGAGCCCGAATCCCGGCCCCGTCCGCTCCTGAAACCAGCCACGCCCCCGAACGTACCGCGTCGTACGGCGGCCGAGGCCGTCCAGCGGAGACGAGGCCGGATATCGCTGCTGACCTGTGACATCCCGCCGGTCGGCCGCCCCGGCTCACTCGCCGTCCCGTCCGCGCTCCCGCTCGCCGCCCGGAAGGCGCATCACGAGGGTGACGACGGAGCCCGTCGGCTCTTCGCCGCCGCGTGGCCAGCCGGTGGCGTTCGCGGCCGGGGCGATGGTGAGGCCGTCGGTGACGAGGCGGGCGAGCCACAGGCCGCGTCCCGTCGACGCGCCGTCGAGCCCCGGCAGCACCTCGGGGATCACGTCCTCCGTGAATCCGGGCCCCGAGTCCGTCACCTGGCACTCCAGCTCGTCCCCCAACTGCCGCAGCAGCAGCCGTCCTTCGCCGCCCGCGTGCTCGACGGCGTTGGCCGCGACGGCGTCCACGGCGACGACGAACTCCCCGCGCCGCGGCTCGTCGAGGCCGGCCCACGCGGCGCAGCTGTCGACCTCGATACGGACGCGCGGCAGGTCGCGGAGGGTGAAGTGGAGGCGGCAGAGGAGTTCGGGTGTCAGCATCGGCGCTCCTCTCCGTGCGCGGTGCGCAGGGTCAGCGAGGGGATTCCGGCGGCACCGAGCCGGCGCAGGATGCGGTCCTGGATCGTCGTGCACACCACGTCGACGGCCCCCGCGGTGGAGGCGAGCCGCAGCAGCAGCGCGGCGCAGCCGGCGCCGAGGAAGTGCAGCCCGGTGAGGTCGACGTGGAGGCGCGGCGCGGGGTGCTGCTCGCGCCGCGCGAAGGCGGTGTGCAGGGCGGCGGCGAACTCCTCCGCCGTCGCGATGTCGGCTTCGCCGACGAGGCGGACGGCCGGGTCGCCGGTGTCCGTCGCGGCGTGCGTGGCGAGGAGAGTCCCGATATCGCCGAGGAGGTGGACCGGGTGCAACTCGTGGGCGGCGCTGAGGACTTCGGGCGCGAAGGCGTTGACGTCGTACGCGCAGACCTCGCTGTAGGGGTGCCCGGTGAAGAGCTGCCGCGCGCCGTGCTCGTATGCGGCGACGTCGGCCGCCTCGATGCCGAGGTCGGCGACCCAGACCATGTCGATGTAGGCGCGGGCGGCGGAGTAGCCCTGTGTGACGGCGAGTCGGGACTCCTCGGCGAGCCGCTGCCACTGCCGCGCGGCGGTGAACCGGCGGTGCGGGTGGAGCAGCGCGCGCATCGAGGTGAGCTCCAACTGGCCGCTGCCCCAGGCCCGTCGGAGGTTGCCGCTCTCGGGGCCGAGCCGGTCGAGGAGCTCGTCCGCCGTGACGGCGGGGTCGAGCAGGGCGAGCACCTTCTCGCCCTCGGCGAGGCCGTGGTGGACGAACGCGCCGAGCAGCGCCCACTTCGCCGCCTCGTCGCGGTACGCCGCGAAGGCGTGGTCGCCCGGGCGTATCCGCTGGACCGGGATGGTACGGACGTCGCAACCTGGGTGGTCCGCCACTTCGGTCGCCTCCTCGCGCTGTTGCGGCTTCGCTGAGGGGAGGCTAGGCGCGGGGCGCGGCTGTCGGTATCCCACGGTCGGGGATTGGCGTGAGCTGCACACATACTGATCGGATCTGGCCACGCTGCTACAAGAAAGAGCCGTGGCCGGAACCGTAGAAGACGGTTCCGGCCACGGTCCGTTCAGGCGCCGCAGCGGGCGTCAGCCGGCCGGCGTCGGCTCGGGCTCGGGTGCGCCGGCCGGGTCCTCGTCGCCTGCCGGGTCGGTGGGTGCCTTGACGGAGTCGAGGAGGAGCTGGGCGACGTCCACGACCTGGAGGTCCTCCTTGGCTGCTCCGTCGTTCTTCTTGCCGTTGACGGAGTCGGTGAGCATCACGAGGCAGAACGGGCAGGCGGTGGAGACGATGTCCGGGTCGAGGGAGAGGGCTTCGTCGACGCGTTCGTTGTTGATGCGCTTGCCGATGCGCTCCTCCATCCACATCCGGGCGCCGCCGGCACCGCAGCAGAAGCCGCGCTCCTTGTGGCGGTGCATCTCCTCGCTCCTCAGCCCCGGCACCTTCGCGATGATCTCGCGCGGGGGCGTGTAGACCTTGTTGTGCCGGCCGAGGTAGCAGGGGTCGTGGTAGGTGATCAGTCCCTCGACGGGGGTGACGGGCACCAACCTGCCCTCGTCGACGAGGTGTTGGAGAAGCTGGGTGTGGTGGATGACCTCGTACTCGCCACCGAGCTGCGGGTACTCGTTCGCCAGGGTGTTGAAGCAGTGCGGGCAGGTCGCCACGATCTTCTTGGACGCCTTGGGCTTCTTGGTGGAGGCGTCCCCGCCTTCCTCCGCGGAGTCGTCCTCCCCGAAGGCCGCGTTGAGGTTGGCGACGTTCTCCTCGCCGAGCTGCTGGAAGAGGAACTCGTTGCCGAGGCGGCGTGCGGAGTCGCCGGTGCACTTCTCGTCGCCGCCCATGATCGCGAAGTCGACGCCGGCGATGTGCAGCAGCTCGGCGAACGCCTTGGTCGTCTTCTTCGCACGGTCCTCCAGGGCGCCGGCGCAGCCGACCCAGTAGAGGTACTCGACCTCGGTGAGGTCCTCGATCGTCTTGCCGACGACCGGCACCTCGAAATCGAGCTCCTTCGTCCACTCCAGCCGCTGCTTCTTCGCCAACCCCCAGGGGTTGCCCTTCTTCTCCAGGTTCTTGAGCATCGTCCCGGCCTCGGAGGGGAACGCGGACTCGATCATCACCTGGTAGCGGCGCATGTCGACGATGTGGTCGACGTGCTCGATGTCGACGGGGCACTGCTCGACGCACGCACCGCAGGTCGTGCACGACCACAGCACGTCCGGGTCGATGACGCCGCCCTCCTCGGCGGTGCCGATGAGCGGACGTTCGGCCTCGTCCAGCGCGGACTGCGGCACGTCCGCCAACTGCTCGGCCGTGGCCTTCTCCTCGCCCTCCATGGTCTTGCCGCCGCCGGCGAGGAGGTAGGGCGCCTTGGCGTGCGCGTGGTCGCGCAGCGACATGATCAGCAGCTTCGGCGAGAGCGGCTTGCCGGTGTTCCAGGCCGGGCACTGCGACTGGCAGCGGCCGCACTCGGTGCACGTCGAGAAGTCGAGCAGGCCCTTCCAGGAGAAGTCCTCGACGGCCGAGACGCCGAACCGGACCTCTTCTTCGTTGTCCTCGTCGAGCGCGGTCTCGAAGTCGATCTCCTTGCCGCCCGAGGTCATCGGCTGGAGCTCGCCCAGCGCGTTCCCGCCGCGGGCCTCGCGCTTGAACCAGATGTTGGGGAAGGCGAGGAACCGGTGCCAGGCCACGCCCATGTTGGTCTTCAGCGCGACCGTGATCATCCAGACGAAGGAGGTGCCGATCTTCACCATCGCGACGAGGTAGACGAGGTTCTGGAGCGCCCCCGTGCTCAGCCCGTCGAAGGCGGCGACGAGCGGGTAGGAGAGGAAGTACGCCGCCGTGTACCCGTCGACGTGGTGGAGGGCGCCCTCCAGTCCGCGCAGCAGCATGATGCAGACGCCGATGATCAGGATGACGGCCTCGACGAAGTACGCCTGGCCGGTCTTGGAGCCGGCGAAGCGGGACTTGCGCTCGGCCTTCCCGGGGCGGTTGAGCTGCCGGATGACGATCAGGGTGAGGATGCCGAGTGTCGTCATCGTGCCGATGAACTCGATGAAGAGCTCGTACGGCAGCCAGCTCCCGAGGACCGGCAGCAGCCAGTCCGCCTTGAAGAGCTGGCCGAGCGCGTTGATGAGCGTGAGCACCAGCGTCAGGAAGCCGACGGCGACGAACCAGTGGGCGACGCCCACGATCCCCCACCGGTTCATCCGCGTGTGCCCGAGGAACTCCCGGAGGAGGGTGACGGTGCGCTGCCACGGCTCGTCCGTGCGCGAGCCCGCTGGTACTGGTTGCCCCAGCCGTACGGCCTGGAAGATCTGCGCGATGGCACGGGCGAACAACGCGACGCCCACCACGGCGAGTACCAACGACACGATGATCGCGGCGAGTTGCATGGACGGCTCCTCGGGCCTCGAGAGCGGGTGCTTCGGGCGAGCTTTCGGGGTGCACGTGAGCGGTCGGCGGCCGCACCCTGAACTGCACTTACTAAGCAGTAACTTAACCCATCCCGTCGAGACTACTCACTCGCTCCTGCGCACAGTAGGCGGCCGAGCGGTGATCTGCGTCGCTCGTGCCGGGTCTTCACGCCATCGTGCGCAATGACCGTGCGCGGTCTTCCCTTGCCCCTGCGTAGGTGGGCCACAAGAGGGTTGAGCGTCCTGCGCTCATGTCTTTTGACGCACGGCTCGTAGTAAGGCACTCTTGAGTCAGCTTCACTCAACAGATTCATGGAGGAACCCGAAATGGCTCGTGCGGTCGGCATCGACCTGGGTACGACGAACTCCGTCGTCAGTGTTCTCGAAGGCGGTGAGTCCACCGTCATCACCAATGCCGAGGGCGCCAGGACCACGCCGTCCGTCGTCGCCTTTGCGAAGAACGGCGAGGTGCTCGTCGGCGAGGTCGCCAAGCGTCAGGCGGTGACCAACGTGGACCGCACCGTGCGCTCGGTCAAGCGCCACATGGGCACCGACTGGAAGATCAACCTTGACGGCAAGGACTTCAACCCGCAGCAGATGAGCGCGTTCATCCTGCAGAAGCTGAAGCGGGACGCGGAGTCCTACCTCGGCGAGAAGGTCGCGGACGCGGTCATCACGGTCCCGGCCTACTTCAACGACTCGGAGCGCCAGGCCACCAAGGAGGCCGGCGAGATCGCGGGCCTCAACGTGCTCCGCATCGTCAACGAGCCGACGTCCGCCGCCCTCGCCTACGGGCTGGAGAAGGACGACCAGACCATCCTCGTCTTCGACCTCGGCGGCGGCACCTTCGACGTCTCGCTGCTGGAGATCGGCGACGGCGTCGTCGAGGTGAAGGCCACCAACGGCGACAACCAGCTCGGCGGTGACGACTGGGACCAGCGCATCGTCGACCACCTCGTCAAGCAGTTCCAGGCGGCCAACAACGTCGACCTCTCCAAGGACAAGATGGCGCTCCAGCGCCTCCGGGAGGCCGCGGAGAAGGCGAAGATCGAGCTCTCCTCGTCGACCGAGACCACGATCAACCTCCCCTACATCACCGCGTCCGCCGAGGGCCCGCTCCACCTCGACGAGAAGCTGACCAGGGCGCAGTTCCAGCAGCTCAGCCAGGACCTCATCGACCGCTGCAAGACCCCGTTCCAGAACGTCATCAAGGACGCGGGCATCGAGCTCTCGCAGATCGACCACGTGGTCCTCGTCGGCGGCTCGACGCGTATGCCCGCCGTCGCCGAGCTGGTCAAGGACCTCACCGGCGGCAAGGAGGCGAACAAGGGCGTCAACCCGGACGAGGTCGTCGCCATCGGCGCCTCGCTCCAGGCCGGTGTCCTCAAGGGCGAGGTCAAGGACGTCCTGCTCCTCGACGTCACGCCGCTCTCCCTCGGTATCGAGACCAAGGGCGGTATCATGACGAAGCTCATCGAGCGCAACACCACGATCCCGACGAAGCGCTCGGAGACCTTCACCACCGCCGAGGACAACCAGCCCTCGGTGCAGATCCAGGTCTTCCAGGGCGAGCGCGAGATCGCGGCGTACAACAAGAAGCTCGGCATGTTCGAGCTCACCGGCCTCCCGCCGGCCCCGCGCAACGTCCCGCAGATCGAGGTCACCTTCGACATCGACGCCAACGGCATCATGCACGTGGCGGCGAAGGACCTCGGTACGGGCAAGGAGCAGAAGATGACCGTCACCGGCGGCTCCGCGCTGCCGAAGGACGACATCGACCGCATGATGCGCGAGGCCGAGCAGTACGCGGACGAGGACGCCAAGCGCCGCGAGTCCGCCGAGACCCGCAACCAGGCCGAGCAGCTCGTCTACACGACCGAGAAGTTCCTCAAGGACAACGAGGAGAAGGTCCCCGCCGACACCAAGAGCGAGGTGGAGTCCGCCGTCGAGGAGCTGAAGACCCAGCTCAAGGAGGAGGGCGACAACACCGCCGCGATCCGCGAGGCGAGCGAGAAGGTCGCGGCGACGAGCCAGAAGCTGGGCCAGGCGCTCTACGCCGACGCGCAGCAGGCGCAGGCGGGCGGCGCCGAGGGCGCCGAGGCCACCGGTGAGCAGGCCGGCGGCAAGGCAGAGGACGACGTCGTCGACGCCGAGATCGTCGACGACGACCAGCAGAAGCCGAAGGACGGTGCGGCGTGACGGAGGAGAGTCCGGGCTTCGACAAGAAGGAGCCCGACGTCCCCGCCGAGCCCGGACCGGCGCAGCCGGACGAGCACGAGACCCCGGCGCCCACCGCCGGGGCCGGCCCCGGGCAGGACGGGGAAACGAACACAGCAGGCGAGGCAGCTCCCGAGCAGGAGGCGCCGCAGAGCCCGGAGGCGCAGGAGGCCGCGGCACTCACGGCCCAACTGGACCAGGTCCGCACGGCGCTCAACGAGCGCACCCAGGACCTCCAGCGGCTCCAGGCGGAGTTCCAGAACTACCGCCGCAGGGTCGAGCGGGACCGCGCCGCGGTGAAGGAGACCGCGGTCGCCAACCTGCTCACCGAGCTGCTCCCGGTCCTCGACGACATCGGCAGGGCACGGGACCACGGCGAACTCGTCGGCGGCTTCAAGCAGGTCGCCGAGTCGCTGGAGACCGTGGCGGCCAAGATGGGCCTGATGCAGTTCGGCAAGGAGGGCGAACCCTTCGACCCGACGGTCCACGAGGCGCTGATGCACTCGTACTCCCCGGACGTCACGGAGACGACGTGCGTGCAGATCCTGCAGCCGGGGTACCGAATCGGCGAGCGTACGATCCGCCCCGCCAGGGTGGGTGTCGCCGAACCGCAGCCGGGCGCACAGCAGTCGGCGGGTGCTGCCGAGGGCGAGCGCGCGGAGGAAGAGGAGTCGGGTGGGCCCGAGGAGGGCTGACCGCAGCCCGTGCCACAGGCTGAGCCGGGAGGAGGGACGTCGGGGATGAGCACCAAGGACTTCATCGAGAAGGACTACTACAAGGTCCTCGGCGTCCCTCGGGACGCCACAGAGGCCGAGATCAAGAAGGCGTACCGGAAGCTCGCGCGGGAGAACCACCCCGACGCCAACCGCGGTGACGCGAAGGCGGAGGAGCGGTTCAAGGACGCCTCCGAGGCGTACGACGTACTCGGCGACGCCAAGCGCCGCAAGGAGTACGACGAGGCGCGCGCCCTCTTCGGCAACGGCGGCTTCCGCGGTCGCCCGGGCCAGGGCGCCGGCCAGGGCGCGGGGAGTTACAACTTCGACCTCGGCGACCTCTTCGGCGGCACGCAGCCGGGGCAGCAGGGCGGAGCCGGCGGCTTCGGCGGCGGTCTCGGGGACGTCTTCGGCGGACTCTTCAACCGCGGCGGCGCCGGCACCCGCACCCAGCCGCGGCGCGGGCAGGACGTCGAGTCCGAGGTGACGCTGAGCTTCACCGAGGCCGTCGACGGCGCGACGGTGCCGTTGCGGATGTCCAGCAGCGCGGCGTGCAAGGCGTGTTCGGGCACGGGCGACAAGAACGGCACCCCCCGGGTCTGCCCGACCTGTGTCGGCACCGGGCAGGTCAGCAGGGGCGGCGGCGGTGGCTTCTCGCTCACCGACCCGTGCGTCGACTGCAAGGGCCGCGGCCTCATCGCCGAGGACCCGTGCGACACCTGCAAGGGCTCCGGGCGGGCGACGAGTTCACGCACGATGCAGGTGCGCATCCCGGCAGGCGTCAGCGACAACCAACGCATCCGCCTGCGCGGCAAGGGCGCGCCGGGGGAGCGGGGCGGACCCAACGGCGACCTCTACGTCGTCGTGCACGTCGACGCGCACCCGGTCTTCGGGCGCAAGGGCGACAACCTCACCGTGACGGTGCCGGTCACCTTCGCGGAGGCCGCGCTCGGCGGTGAGGTCTCGGTGCCGACCCTCGGCGGGCCGCCCGTGAAGCTGCGCATCCCGGCGGGCACCCCGTCGGGCCGCACGATGCGGGCGCGCGGCAAGGGGGCGACGCGCAAGGACGGTTCCCGTGGCGACCTGCTCGTCACCGTCGACATCGCGGTGCCGCGGGAGTTGGGCGAGGAGGCCAGGAAGACCCTGGAGTCCTACCGTGAGGCGACCGCGGAAGAGAACCCGCGGGCAGCGCTCTTCGAGGCAGCGAAGGGAGACTGAAGTGGACGGCCGAGGCGGACGAAGGCAGCACTTCACCGGCGGCCCTGCGTACGAGCTGACCGAGGATTCGCCGGTCTACGTCATTTCGGTCGCCGCCCAGCTCTCCGGCCTGCACCCGCAGACGCTGCGGCAGTACGACCGCCTCGGCCTGGTCTCCCCCGACCGGACACCGGGCCGGGGGCGTCGGTACTCGGCGCGGGACATCGACCTCCTGCGCGAGGTACAGCGGTTGAGCCAGGACGAGGGGATCAACCTCGCCGGCATCAAGCGCATCATCGAGTTGGAGCAGCAGGTGGCGGCGTTGCAGTCGCGGGTCGCCGAGCTCCAGCAGGCGGTCGAGGGCGCGGCCGTCGCGATGCAGCAGCGCGAGGCCCAGGTGCACGCCTCCTACCGGCGCGACCTCGTGCCGTACGAGGACGTCCACTCCTCGAGCGCCCTCGTCGTCTGGCGCCCGAAGCGCGGCGGCAACCGCTAGCGGACGCGCGTACACCGGGGCGGCCGAGCCTCCGGCCGTCCCGGCGGCTTCCCGCCCGTTTGCGGGGCGGCCTTCCGCTCTTCTGCGGGCAGACGTCCGAGAGTTCACCGAGAGCGAAGCGACAACCCCTTCTCCCCGGGAAGGAAAAGTGTCGCCGCAGAGTTGAGCAGAGTAGACGCAACTTGCTGCATGGTGTGAGCGGCAACCCGCCCGGTGGGCAGGGGAGACCGCCGCCTTGCGGACCGGACAGCAGGAACAACAGAACCCACAGGAGGAGCGCAGCACCGTGGACGCCGAGCTGACCAACAAGAGCCGGGACGCGATCGGGGCGGCAGGTCGCCGCGCCCTCTCCGACGGCCACCCCGACATCACCCCCACCCACCTCCTCCTCGCGCTGCTCTCCGCCGAGGAGAACGAGAACATCCAGGACCTCGTCGCCGCCGCAGGCGCCGACCAGGCGGCGCTGCGCTCGGGCGCGGAGCAGCACCTCGGCGCGCTGCCCACCGTCCAGGGCTCGACGGTCGGCAAGCCCGAGCCCGACCGCGACCTCCTCTCCGCGCTCGCCGACGCCTCGCAGCGCGCCAAGGACCTCGGCGACGACTACGTCTCCACCGAACATTTGCTCATCGGCATCGCGGCCAAGGGCGGCCAGGCCGGCCAACTCCTCACGGAACAGGGCGCGGACGCGGCGAGCCTCGTCGACGCCTTCCAGTCGGCGCGCGGCTCCCGTCGCGTCACCACGCCCGACCCGGAGGGCGCGTACAAGGCGCTGGAGAAGTTCGGCACCGACCTCACCGCCGCCGCGCGGGACGGCGGCCTCGACCCGGTGATCGGCCGCGACCAGGAGATCCGCCGCGTCGTGCAGGTCCTCTCGCGGCGCACCAAGAACAACCCGGTGCTCATCGGTGAACCCGGGGTCGGCAAGACCGCCGTCGTCGAGGGCCTCGCGCAGCGGATCGTCAAGGGCGACGTCCCCGAGTCGCTGCGGGACAAGCGCCTCGTCGCGCTCGACCTCGGTGCGATGGTCGCGGGCGCGAAGTACCGCGGTGAGTTCGAGGAGCGGCTCAAGACGGTGCTCTCGGAGATCAAGTCGAGCGACGGGCAGATCATCACCTTCATCGACGAGCTCCACACGGTCGTCGGCGCCGGAGCCGGCGGGGACTCGGCGATGGACGCGGGCAACATGCTGAAGCCGATGCTCGCCCGCGGCGAGCTGCGCATGGTCGGCGCGACGACGCTCGACGAGTACCGCGAGCGGATCGAGAAGGACGCAGCGCTGGAACGCCGCTTCCAGCAGGTGCTCGTCGCCGAGCCCACGGTCGAGGACTCCATCGCCATCCTCCGCGGCCTCAAGGGGCGCTACGAGGCCCACCACAAGGTGCAGATCTCCGACGGCGCGCTCGTCGCGGCCGCCGCGCTCTCCGACCGGTACATCACCTCGCGGTTCCTCCCCGACAAGGCGATCGACCTCGTCGACGAGTCGGCCTCGCGGCTCCGCATGGAGATCGACTCCTCTCCGCTGGAGATCGACGAACTCCAGCGCTCCGTCGACCGGTTGCGCATGGAGGAGCTGGCGCTCGGCAACGAGACCGACCCGGGCTCGGTCGAGCGCCTGGAGCGGCTGCGTCGCGAACTCGCCGACAGGGAGGAGGAGTTGCGCGGTCTCACGGCGCGTTGGGAGAAGGAGAAGCAGAGCCTCAACCGCGTCGGCGAACTCAAGGAGCGCCTCGACGAGCTCCACGGCCAGGCCGAACGCGCCCAGCGCGACGGCGACTTCGACACCGCGTCGAAGCTGCTCTACGGCGAGATCCCGGGTGTGGAACGGGAGTTGGCCGAGGCGTCCGAGGCCGAGGAGGCCGCCTCGCTCCGCACCAAGCAGACCATGGTCAAGGAGGAGGTCGGTTCCGACGACATCGCCGACGTCGTCGCCTCCTGGACCGGAATCCCCGCGGGGCGGCTGCTCGAGGGCGAGACGCAGAAGCTGCTGCGCATGGAGGACGAGCTCGGCCGGCGGCTGATCGGCCAGTCCGAGGCGGTACGGGCCGTCTCCGACGCGGTGCGCCGCAGCCGTGCGGGCGTCGCCGACCCGGACCGCCCGACGGGGTCCTTCCTCTTCCTCGGCCCGACCGGTGTCGGCAAGACGGAGCTGGCGAAGACCCTCGCGGACTTCCTCTTCGACGACGAACGCGCCATCGTCCGCATCGACATGAGCGAGTACAGCGAGAAGCACTCGGTCGCCCGCCTCGTCGGCGCTCCCCCCGGGTACGTCGGGTACGAGGAGGGCGGCCAGCTCACCGAGGCGGTGCGGCGACGCCCGTACAGCGTCATCCTCCTCGACGAGGTGGAGAAGGCGCACCCGGAGGTCTTCGACCTGCTCCTCCAGGTGCTCGACGACGGCCGGCTCACGGACGGGCAGGGCCGTACCGTCGACTTCCGCAACACCCTCCTCGTGCTCACCTCGAATCTCGGGAGCCAGCACCTCACCGACCCGCTGGAGAAGGAGGAGTCGAAGCGCGAGTCGGTGCTCGCGGCGGTGCGTGCCGCGTTCCGGCCCGAGTTTCTCAACCGCCTCGACGACCTGGTGGTCTTCACCGCGCTCGACACGGAGCAGCTCGGGCGGATCGCGGAGCTCCACATCCGTGCCCTCCAGAGCAGGCTCTCGGAGCGCAGGCTCACCCTCGACGTCACACCCGCGGCGCTCGACTGGCTCGCCGTGGAGGGCAACGACCCTGCGTACGGGGCGCGTCCGCTGCGCCGCCTCGTGCAGACGGCGATCGGCGACCAGCTCGCGCGGGAGCTCCTCGCGGGCGAGGTGAAGGACGGCGACACCGTCCGCGTGGACCACGTCGAAGGATGGGACGGGCTGATCGTCGGTGCGTCGACGGGCGAGGCGGCGGACTGAGCTCCGGGCGCGCGGGACGGTGCGTGCCCGCGCGCCTCCAGGGTTGCGAGCACCTGCCCGGGATGAGGGAGGATGGCGGAATCCGTACGAAGGGAAGTCCACGTTGAGCATCGACCCGTCCTCGATCCCGAACTTCGGGGGACAGCAGCCCGAGGAGCAGCCCGAGGAGCAGGGGACTGGGCCGAGCGGCCCGATCGTCCCCGACCAGGAGCTGGTCAAGCAGCTCCTCGACCAGATGGAGCTCAAGTACGTCGTCGACGACGAGGGCGACCTCGCTGCACCGTGGGAGGAGTTCCGCACCTACTTCATGTTCCGCGGCGAGGAGGAGCAGCAGGTCTTCTCGGTGCGTACGTTCTACGACAGGCCGCACTCGATCGAGGAGAAGGCCCGCATCCTGGAGACGGTGGACGACTGGAACCGCCGCACCCTGTGGCCCAAGGTCTACACCCACACCCACGACGACGGCTCCGTCCGTCTGATCGGCGAAGCCCAGATGCTGATCGGCACGGGCGTCTCCCTTGAGCACTTCGTCTCCAGCACGGTCAGCTGGGTCCGCGCCTCGATCGAGTTCGACAAGTGGCTGCTGGAGCAGCTCGGCCTCGGCAAGGACGTCGACGACTCGGCCGACTCCGGCGAGGAGTGAGCGTCGCCCGCAACACCCCGGCCCGTCACGAGATTCCGCTCTCGGACGGGCCGGGGTGCGTTCGGGGGCGGGGCGCCCTGCGTGCCCGGGAGAGCGGGTCGAGCCGTTCAGCCGGTCGGTTCGACGTGCCGGAGCGCGGAGGCGAACGCCGCCCGGGCGGGCGTGGAGAACGTCAGAGACTTGACCCAGTCGGTCCGGGCCACACCGCGAGTGGTGCTCAGGTCGGTAGCTCCACCATTACGGACAAGGATGAACCCGGCCGAGTCCCCCGGGGCAGGGCGGAGGCTCTCAGTAGATCGTGGGCGCGCTGACGGTCTGCCGCGACGCCGAGGTCTTCGAGGAGCGGATGACGAATTGTGCCCGTGCGCAGTCAGCCGTCGAAACGAGGCCGGGCACGATCTGTCCTGCGTACTCCTCGATCAGGTGCGCGCACCTCGAGTCCCTCCTCCTGCGGAACTGATCCGGACGGTTCTCCCTGCTCGCCGGCGCGTACAGCTCCGCGAAGATGTCGTCCGTTCCGAAGGCCGCGTCGAGCGCAGCGACGCCGACCGGCAGGAGCCGGTCAGCACCGACGAGTTGGGCAGGCGCGTCGCACAACTGCGCCGCGAGATCGAGCGGCACCTGCGGGACCTGTGGGGCTCCGCCGGTTGACGGGAGCGCCCAACCCGTCCGAGCCGCCGACAAGTTCGCCCTATCCCAACGCCAGCAACCGCGCCGACGCCTCCTCCAACACCTCCCGCTGCTTGCAGAAGGCGAAGCGGACGTACGGGGCGCCCTCCTCGGCGTGGTCGTAGAAGACCTGGTTGGGTACGGCGACGACGCCGCAGCGTTCGGGGAGGGCGAGGCAGAAGGCGGGGCCGTCGTTCTCGCCGAGGGGGCGGATGTCGGTGGTGACGAAGTAGGTGCCGGAGGAGGGGAAGACGCGGAAGCCGGCGTCGGCGAGGCCCCGGGAGAGCAGGTCGCGCTTGGCGCGCAGGTCGTCGCGGAGGTCGTGGTAGTAGGCGTCGGGGAGGCGGAGCGCCTCGGCCACGGCGTACTGGAAGGGGCCGGCGGAGACGTACGTGAGGAACTGCTTCGCGGAGCGGACGGCGGTGACGAGTGCGGGTGTCGAGGTGACCCAGCCGACCTTCCACCCGGTGACCGACCACGTCTTGCCCGCGGAGCTGATCGTGACCGTGCGCTCGCGCATGCCGGGGAGGGAGGCGAGCGGGAGGTGGGAGCCGGTGTAGACGAGGTGCTCGTAGACCTCGTCGGTGACGGCGAGGAGGTCGTGCTCGGTGCACAGTGCGGCGACGGCGCGCAGCTCGGTCTCGGTGAGGAGCGAACCCGTGGGGTTGTGCGGGGAGTTGAGCAGGATCAGGCGGGTGCGTGGGGTGACGGCGTCGCGGAGTTCGTCGAGGTCGAGGTGGTAGCCGTCGTCCGACGGGCGCAGGGTGACCGGCACGCGGCGGCCGCCGGCCATGGCGATGCAGGCCGCGTAGGAGTCGTAGTAGGGCTCCAGGGCGATGACCTCGTCGCCCGGTTCCAGCAGCGCGAGGAGGGAGGCGGCGAGCGCTTCGGTGGCGCCTGCGGTGACGAGTACTTCGGTCTCCGGGTCGTAGGAGAGCCCGAGGTGTCCGTAGAAGCGGTGCTGGTGCTCGGCGACGGCCTCGCGCAGCTCCGGGATGCCGGGGCCCGGCGGGTACTGGTTGCCCCTGCCGTCGCGGATCGCGCGGACGGCGGCCTCGCGGACCTCCTCGGGCCCGTCGGTGTCGGGGAAGCCCTGGCCGAGGTTGAGGGCGCCCGTCTTCGCGGCGAGCGCGGACATCTCGGCGAAGATCGTGGTGCCGAAGCCGGAGAGGCGGCTGTTGAGGAGCGGGCGAGGGCTTCCTGGTGTACGGGACATGCCGCTCATCCTCTGCGACCTCGGGGCGGAGCTCAACACCGCTCGGGCGGCCGGTGCGCCGCGAAGCTCTGGCTTTCCTCAACTCCCTTTTGCCGTACGGCGGCAGGGGAATAACCGACGTACGGCGGCACCGGTACGGGGCCGCTTCGCCCGCCGGGGTGACGGGCGAGAGTCCTTTTACGGGGGTTCGTGATGGCAGTTTTCCTCTTCCTCCTGCTCGTCCTCGCAGTCGCGGGGATGGTGATGACGGTGGTGCGCACCGGCTCGCGCGGGAGCGGTTCCGGCGCCCGGGTACTCGAGCCGGCCGCCCGCCGTCGCCGCGGTGGCGGTGGCGGTGACGACGGCGGCAGCGGTGGCGGCGACGACGGCGGCAGCGGTGGCGGCCACGGTGGCAGCGGTGGCGACGGCGGCGGCAGCGGTGGCGACGGCGGGGGCGAGTGACCTCGAAGGACCCACGGCTGCACGTCAGTTGAGACGCAAAGGCCGCGCTCCGCAGCAGGAAGCGCACGCCCCGGGAGGCCCGCTCGGCTCCCGGGGCGTGCGTGTTCCCGCAGCGTCGAACCGTAGGGGAGAACATCTGAGCTGGCCGTCCCCTGTGGGATGAATATACTGAGAAGTTGTGCAAAACCCCTGAGCGGTACGGCAGTTACGTGGTTGCGTAATTACGCCTCCCCGGTCGGCGCAGCCCGGCTGATGCGGTCGAGGGTGCGGGCAGGGGGCGGCGTTCGCGCGGCCCTGGCTCCCTGCGCAGGCATGCCGAGGAGTCGAGCCGATCCACACTTCCTGCCTGCCAGCGGAGCCACCATGCTCACAACTCTCGAAACCGCCTACACCGATACCTGCGCCGGCGACCTCGCCTGGGCGCTGGGGTGCGAGCCGCTACCGGCGCTCGCCTCGCTCCACCTCGAACTCGGCGGCGCCTCCGTCGAGTTGCGCCTCCTCGGCGCCTCGCACCAGGTCCTCCTCGACAAGGAGTACGGCCGCTGCTCGGAGACGGTCGCCTGCATGCCGGGCAGCAGCACGCCGCTGCCGCTCGGGGTCTCGCGGCGACTCGACTGCCTGGAGTACGAGTTCGCCGCCCGGGTGGAGCGCCTGGGCGAGGGCTCGTTCGCGGGTCGGGCCCAGGAGCTGCTGGCGCTGGTGGCGGAGCATCCGCACGGCCTCGCCGGAACCTTCCCCGGCGACCCGAACGCCTTCACCGCGCTCCTCGTCCAGCGCTACGAGAACCAACTCCGCTGGCGCACCTGGCACTCCTACCCGCAGGAGGGGTGCCTCGTCGCGACGCGGACCCGTGTCGGCCTGCATCCTGCCGGCCGCCGTACCGGTCCCGTCGACGTGGCGCCGCTGGCGGTGACCGCCTGAGGGCGGGACGTGCAGTCCCAACCGGATCGTGTGCGCGCGGACTTGCGGCTACGCCCAGGGGCGTGCGCCCGGCGCCCCCGTACGGAGTTCGCCTTCGCCGGCGCTGCTGCCTTCTTCCGTCGAGAGCAGTCCGGTTGCTCCGGTGGTCCGGCCGAGCCCTGGGCGACCGCCGGAGGTTGGCCACACCGTCGTGCGCTGCCCCTGGTCTCGTGCGCACGAACTCGTGGCGCGCTGGACGTACTTGGTGGGAGCCCCGTCGCCGAGGTGTCGCTCGTCCTTCCGCCGGCGGCCTCGTGCTCGCTCGTCGTCGGCTCCGGCTCCTGGTGCATCGAGGCGTGCTCGTCGGCGGTGGCGCTCCGCGCGGCCTCCGCCGGCACGCGGGCCGCGGTCGGCGGGCGACCGGACGCCGCTGTCGGGATGACCGCCGCGGACCGTCAGGACGACGGCCCTCACCGGCCGGCGCACCTTCCCCGACCTGCGTGGTCCAAGCCCCCTGACACGCAGGCCGTGTTGGCGCCGCGGACGCGGCACCGTCGTCCAACCGTGCGGACGGTATGACCGTATGGACACGGGGAGTGTCCAGAGGAGTCCGGACAGTGAGGATTTCGCGGCGGCGCGCGGAGAGATGCTGCTCAGTCATATGTGTGTGCGGGGCCCGGGTAATAGGCTCCCCTCCATGGAGCACGAGGTGTACGTACCGTTCCCCGCCGACTCCGTACGTGCCGCGCTCGCCGAGCGGGAGCGGGTCGCGCGCTGTCTCCCGGGGCTGCGTCCGGACGCGGTGGAGGGTGAAGAGGCCGCGCGCGGCGGCCGGTTGAGCGGGCGGCTGCGGCTGCGCGTCGGCGGCTCCACCATCACCTACAGGGGGAGTCTGAAGTTCTCCCCTCGCGGGGGCGGCTTCGCCGTCGACGGCGAGGGGACGGAGGCGCGCGGCAACGGGACGGTGCGCCTCTCGCTCGTCGTCGAACCGCGGGACGCGGAGGACGCGCGGGGGAGCTGGCTCGTCTGCTCCGGCTCGGTGGTGCGCGACGGGCGCCTCGCCGATCTGGAGGAGCACACGGCAGCCGCGGCCGGAGTGCGTCTGCTGGACCGTTTCGGCGCCGCCCTCGCCGACAGCCTCTCGGAGGAGGGCGCCCCTTCGCCCGCGTCGGGCGGCATCGGCGAGCCCGACGACAACGAGCCGGCGATCCCCGGCATCCCCGGCCCCGAGAGCGGCGCCGCGCGTCCGGAGGGCGAGGCCCCCGGCGTCCACGAGCCCGCCGACGTGCCGGAGCCGCCCGAGCGCGCCGAGGAGCCGGAGCAGGAGGAAGGCTTGGCGCCCGCGGAGTCGGCGCCCGAGGAGCCGTCGGCAGCGGAGGAGGGCGTCGAGGGGTCGGGCCTCTTCGAGGCCGAGATCCCGCCGTCGTCGCTCGACCCGGCGGAGGAAGGGGAACGCGAGGGGGCCGGCGAGCCGTCCGCGGCCGAGGCGGGGCACGCGCGCCGCACGATGATCGGCCGCAGTGCGGAGGAGGTCGACCACGCGCCCCCGCGCGGACGTTACGCCCCCATCCCCGTCCCGGAGGCGACCGGCGCAGCCGACACCCTCCGCTGGGCGGCGCCCGCGGCTGCCGCCGTCCTCGCGGGCGCGCTCGTGCTCGGACGGGCCTGGCGCCGGCGCCGCTGAGTGTTCCCGGCTGCGTGTCCTGCCGGCTTTGCGCACACTCGTCACAGTGGCAGTGGGCCCGGCGTGCCGGGCCCTCCCCGAGCGAGAGGACTCCGATGGGTACTGGCACGGTCACGACCCGGGACGGCGAGAAGCTCTTCTACAAGGACTGGGGCAGCGGCCCCACTGTCGTCTTCATCCACGGCTGGCCGCTCAACGCGGACGCCTGGGAAGACCAGATGCAGTGCGTCGCGGAGAACGGTTTCCGCGGCATCGCGCACGACCGCAGGGGGCACGGCCGCTCCACGCAGCCGTGGGAGGGCTACGACTTCGACACCTTCGCCGACGACCTCAACGACCTCCTCACCGCCCTCGACCTCCAGGACGTCACGCTCGTCGGGCACTCCATGGGCGGCGGCGAACTCGCCCGCTACATCGGCAGGCACGGCACCGACCGGATCTCCAAGGCGGTCCTGCTCTCCGCGATCCCGCCGCTGATGAGCCGGTCGGACAGCAACCCGGAGGGCGTACCGGCAGAGGTCTTCGAGGAGATCAGGGACGGCATCCGCAAGGAGCGCTCGCAGTTCTGGAAGGACACCGCCGAGGGGTTCCTCGGCGGCAACCGCCCCGACAACCGGGCGACGCAGGGCAATCGGGACGCGTTCTGGCTGATGGCGATGGCGCAGAGCGTCAAGGCGGGCGTCGACTGCGTCACGGCCTTCGAGCAGACCGACTTCACCGAGGACCTGAAGAAGTTCGACGTCCCGACGCTGGTCGTGCACGGCGACGACGACCAGGTCGTACCGTTCGAGGCCACGGGCAAGAAGGCGGCCCGGATCGTCCCGGACGCGACGCTCAAGGTGTACGAGGGCGGCTCGCACGGTATCGCCCTCGTCCCCGGTCACAAGGAGAAGTTCCACCAGGACCTGCTCGCCTTCCTCCGGAGCTGAGCCGCCGTCGACGGGCGCGCGGCCACCGCGACGGTGACCGCGCCGCCTCCGTGCCCTGTCGGCAGCCGGGGTGCGGACGGTTAGGGTGCGGCGTATGACTGACCTGACCCCCACGGAAGCCACGGGAGCCGCGGACGCCGGGGACGCCGAGGAGCAAGTCGTCCTCCGGGCGGGGGACGCGGAGTTGACGATCGAACCGGAGCGCGGAAGCCGCATCAGCTCGCTCCGCGTCGGCGGCACCGAGCTGCTCAGGCAGGGGGAGCGGTACGGCCTCTTCCTGATGGTGCCGTGGTGCGGACGGGTCGACCGCGGGCGGTTCCGCAACGGCGGCGAGCTCTACCAACTCCCGGTGACCAACGGCCCGCACGCCATCCACGGCACCGTGCGCGACGCCTCCTGGGAGGTGGCACGCCGCGGTGCCCGCTCGGCGGTTCTCACCTGTGAACTCACCGACCCCTGGCCGTGGGAGGGGAAGGTCACCCACACCGTGGAACTCGCCGAGGACGGCGGCTCCCTCCACCTCGGCCTCGGCGTCGAGAGCCCCGAGGCGACGTTCCCCGCGCAGGCCGGCTGGCACCCCTGGTTCCGCCGCACCCTCGACGGGGGCGAGGAGGTGAGGCTCGACTTCTCGCCGCAGTGGCAGGAGGAGCGCGGACCCGACCACCTCCCGACGGGTCGGCGCATCGACCCGCAACCCGGCCCCTGGGACGACTGCTTCGGCATGCCCGACGGCGTCGAAGCGACGCTCACCTGGCCCGGGGCGCTGGAGCTCACGGTCGGCAGCCGGATGGAGTGGCTCGTCGTCTACGACGAGCAGCCCGAGGGGGTCTGCGTCGAGCCGCAGACAGGACCGCCCGACGGCCTCAACACCCACCCCGGCCTCGTCACGCCGCTGGAGCCGCTGGAGGCCGCTGTCACCTTCACCTGGCGCCGTCCGTAGCCGACTCCCCTGCGGCGCACGTGTGTTGGGCGGCGTCCCGGTCGCGCCGCCCGCGGCCGAGCCGCCGCCCCGTAAGCTCGTGCCCCATGAACGACGTACGCGGCGAGCTGCTGCAGCAGATCAAGGACAAGGCCGTCGTGCACGGCAAGGTGACGCTCTCCTCCGGGCAGGAGGCGGACTTCTACATCGACCTGCGCCGGATCACCCTCGACGGCGCGGCGGCGCCGCTGGCGGGGCAGGTCCTCCTCGACGCCACGGCCCACCTCGACTTCGACGCCGTCGGCGGCCTCACCCTGGGCGCCGACCCGGTCGCGGCGGCGATGCTGCACGCCGCGGCGGCCCGCCGCCGGCGTCTCGACGCCTTCGTGGTCCGCAAGACGGGGAAGGCGCACGGTATGCAGCGCCGCGTCGAGGGCCCGGAGATCGCGGGGCGCCGCGTCCTCGTCGTCGACGACACCTCGACGACGGGCAACACTCCGCTCACCGCGGTCGAGGCGGTGCGCGAGGCGGGCGCCGAGGTGGTGGCGGTGGCGACGCTCGTCGAGCGGGGCGCGGCCCCCGCGTTGACGCGCGCGGGGCTCGACTACGTCCACGCCTACGACCTCGCCGACCTCGACCTCGACTGAGCGCAGGCCGACGCGCCCCGCGTGCGCTGCCCGTCGTGCGCCCCCGTCCGCGTTCCGGCGGGCGATCCCTTTGCGTCACCCGCGAGTTGTGCACTCGTGAACCGGTGGCTTGGGCGTCCGGAACGTCTGGGAAGATGGCATACGACGATGCCGTCGATCCGTTGAGCCTGACCCGACTTCGCGCAGTCGTCGCAACCTGCTCGAAGACGTCCGAGACACCCACCCCTTAGGAGCGGACAGATGCCCATCGCGACCCCCGCGGTCTACACCGAGATGCTCGACCGGGCCAAGGAGGGCAGGTTCGCCTACCCGGCCATCAACGTCACCTCCTCGCAGACCCTCAACGCCGCGCTGCGCGGCTTCGCCGAGGCGGAGAGCGACGGCATCGTGCAGATCTCCACGGGCGGGGCCGAGTTCCTCGGCGGCCAGTACAGCAAGGACATGGTCACCGGTGCCGTGGCGCTCGCCGAGTACGCGCACGTCATCGCCGCCAAGTACCCGGTGAACGTCGCCCTCCACACCGACCACTGCCCCAAGGAAAAGCTCGACGGCTACGTCCGCCCGCTCATCGCCCACTCCAAGGAGCGCGTCGACCGCGGCGAGGGACCGCTCTTCCAGTCGCACATGTGGGACGGCTCGGCCGAGACGCTCAAGGACAACCTGGAGATCGGCCAGGAGCTGCTCGCACAGGCCGCCGCCGCCAAGATCGTCCTCGAGGTCGAGATCACCCCCACGGGCGGTGAGGAGGACGGCGTCACCCACGAGATCAACGACGAGCTGTACACCACCGTTGAGGACGCGATGCGCACGGCCGAGGCGCTCGGTCTCGGCGAGAAGGGCCGCTACCTCCTCGCCGCTTCCTTCGGCAACGTCCACGGCGTCTACAAGCCGGGCAACGTCGTCCTCCGCCCCGAGCTGCTCAAGGACCTCCAGGAGGGCGTCGCCGCGAAGTTCGGCAGGTCGGGGCAGCCCTTCGACTTCGTCTTCCACGGCGGCTCCGGTTCCACCGAGCAGGAGATCGCGACAGCGCTGGAGAACGGTGTCGTCAAGATGAACCTCGACACCGACACCCAGTACGCCTTCACCCGGCCCGTCGCCGACCACATGTTCCGCAACTACGACGGCGTCCTGAAGGTCGACGGGGACGTCGGCAACAAGAAGGTCTACGACCCCCGTAGCTGGGGCAAGGCCGCCGAGCAGGGCATGGCCGAGCGCGTCGTCCGCGCCTGCACCAACCTCCGCTCCACCGGCACCCGTCTGACGTGACGGCGCCGCCGCACGGGGCCCGGCCGCCGCGAGGCGGTCCCGGCCCCGCGCGGCCCGGTGCCCGCTGCCCGGCCGCGGTGCAGGGCGCCGCAGTCCCGTACCGGCCGGTCGGGCGACCGTGCAGACTGGAGGTATGGCCATTCACGAGAACCTGCTGGGGGGACCTCCCCCCACCCACCTGCCCGACGATCCGGGCCCCCGCGAGCTGCTCGCCGCGGGCACCGCGCCCTCCGAGGTCGCGGCGCGCTACCCGACCTCCTCGCTGGCCTGGGCGCAGCTCGCCGACGAGGCGTTCGAGCGCGGCAGCACCGTCGAGTCGTACGCGTACGCGCGGACCGGCTACCACCGGGGCCTCGACGCGCTCCGCAGGAGCGGCTGGAAGGGCCACGGCCCGGTGCCGTTCGAGCACGAGCCCAACCGCGGCTTCCTCCGCGCACTCCACGCACTCGCCCGCGCCGCCCAGGCGATCGGCGAGGAGGAGGAGTACCAGCGGTGCACGGAGTTCCTCAAGGACAGCTCCCCGACGGCTGCGGCGACGCTGAGCTGAGCACCCCGCCTCGACCGAGCGCCCCCGCCCACCGGCGTCGAGCCGGCGAGCGGGGGCGCGGTGCGTCCGGGCGCCGTCAGGGGCGCTGCCCGGACCCGCAGACCGGCGGGGCCTTCTCCTCGAGCCCGGTGAGGCGGAAGTAGTTGCCGCCGAGCGCGATGCCGCGGAACGCCTCGTCGCTCAGGTCGCGGTTGATCCGCGAGGTGACCTCCAACTCCTCCTCGTAGACGGCGAAGTCCTTGTCGTCGGAGGCGACGAAGTCGGTGCCGGGGATGATCCTCGTCGGGTGGCGGTCGAGGAAGTCGACGTAGCGGCTGCGGATCTCGGGGTCCGAGAAGTACTCGTCCCAGAGCACGCGCCAGGAGATGTCGAGGCTGAGCTTCGGATACTCGTCGAGCAGGCGACCGAGGATGCCGAGGTGCTCGTCCGGGCCGATCTCGGTGAGTTCCTTGGAGAGTCCCGCGTGCGCCCAGACGATCTTGTTCTCCGGGTAGCGCTCCAGCACGTGCTCCATCAGGTGGAGGTACTTCGTCGGGTCCGCGTTGTTGCCGAGGTCGGAGTGGAGGGTGAGCGGGATGTCCCGCTCGCGCAGCTCGCGCATGAACGGGGCCCAGCCGTCGATCGCCTTCTCGCCCGCGGCCTCGTGGCCGTTGGGGAGGAGCGCCTGCTTGATGACGTTGACCTCGCCCATCCAGCGCTAGAGCCCCGGGTAGTTCTCGTCGAGGAGTTCCATGCGGTCGAGGACGCCCTCGGGGTGCGCGAGGTCGGGGAAGGTCATCGACATCGTCAGGTGGACGTCGTCCGGGGGCGGATCGGCCGCGTAGGAGGCGGCGTTGGCGAAGTCGTTGCCCATCGAGGGGGTGACGGGGGTGCCGGGGCAGTCGAGGTAGTAGGTGCAGCTCGAGTCGTACGGGAGCGTCTGGCCGATGCCGTAGACGTTGGCGTACTCGACGCCGCTCTTCTGGAGGTACCCGAGCATCTCCTCCCACGGGATCGGCTTGCCTCCGAAGGGGCGGAAGTGCAGGTGCGAATCGACCTTCGAGGTGTACGGCTCCTTCTCCCGGTCGAAGCAGTCGGCGGCGGCAGCCTGGGCTCCCGGAGAGGCGGCGAGGAGCGTGCAGGCGAGGACGGCGGAGGCGGTGGCTGCGGCCAGCCGGGCCGTGCGGTGGCGGGTATGGGTCACCGGGACAGGGTGTCGGGTGCGGGGTGCAGCGCGCGTCATTACCGGCAACCTCTCCCTCATGTGGGGGACTTCGCGTGGACGCGCCGGGGCGCGAGCCGGATCGGTCGGCGCGCGTGCGCTCCCCGGGACGTTTCGTGCTCTGCTCTTGCCGTCGGCTCGTACCCCGGCCGATGATCGCCGGAGAAGCCCGGCGACCCCGGCCACACCACGAGGGAGGCACCACCATGCCGACGCGTCCGTCCGCCGCCCCCCAGGGCGAGGAGACACCCAACCTGGACTTCGAGGCGGCCACGCCGTACGAGGAGTACGTACGTGCCGAGGTGCTCACCCACCTCCAACGTCCGCTCTCCGACGACCCGGGAGAGCTCTCCTTCCTCGTCACCACCCAGGTGATGGAGCTGTGGTTCACTGCGCTCGTCCACGAGTTCTCGACGGCGGCGGCAGCCCTCCGCCGCGACGACCTGCCCGCCGCGCTCGCCGCACTGCGCCGCTCGACGCGCGAGCTCGCCGCGCTCAACGCGTCCTGGGAGCCGCTGGCGCACCTCACCCCCGCGCAGTTCAACGCCTACCGCGGCGCCCTCGGCGACGGCTCGGGGTTCCAGTCGGCGATGTACCGCAGGCTGGAGTTCCTGCTCGGCGAGAAGTCGACGTCGATGCTGGTGCCGCACCGCGGATCGCCGCGCGTGCACCGCGAGTTGGAGGAGGCACTCCACCGCCCCGGCGTCTACGACGAGGCGCTCGCGTACCTCGCGCGGTGCGGGGCGCCCGTCCCCGAGGAGGTGCTGCGGCGCGACGTCAGCGAGGCGTACCGACCGCACCCGGGCGTGGAGGAGGCATGGGCCGCGATCTACGCCGACGAGCGGGCGGAGGCCGAGGGCGCGGCGGGCGACGCGGGCGTCGTGGCGGCCCCGGAGTTCGGGCGTGGCCCGCTGCGACTCGGCGAGGCGCTCGTCGAGGTCGCCGAGCTCGTGTGGCGATGGCGCAACGACCACTTGCTCGCGACGCGGCGGGCGATGGGCGCGAAAACGGGGACCGGGGGCTCCTCCGGGGTCGCGTGGCTGGAGAAGCGCGCCGCGAAGCCCGTCTTCCCCGAGCTGTGGACGGCGCGCAGCCGTGTCTGACCCGGGGGACCGCCTCGCCGAGGAGGCGGCACGGCTCGACGCGGAGGACCGACTCGCCGCCAAGCGCACGGAGTTCGTCCTCGACGACACCGTCTACCTCGACGGCAACTCGCTCGGCGCCCTCCCCGCCGCCGTGCAGGGAAGGCTCGCCGAGGTGGTCGCGCGGGAGTGGGGCGAGCTGCGCATCCGCTCCTGGACCGAGTCGGGTTGGTGGACGGCGCCCGAGCGGATCGGCGACCTGATCGCGCCGCTCGTGGGCGCGGAGCGCGGGCAGCTCGTCGTCGGCGACTCCACGAGCGTCAACGTCTTCAAGGCGGTGGTGGCTGCGGTGCGCCTCGCCCGTGAGGAGGACGCCGAGCGGAACGAACTCCTCGTCGACGAGGGCACGTTCCCCACCGACGGCTACGTCGCCGAGTCCGCGGCACGGCTCACCGGCGTACGGGTGCGTCCGCTGCCGGCGCACCGGATCGCTGCCGCCGCGGGCCCGCGCACCGCGGCCGCCCTCGTCAACCACGCCGACTACCGCACGGGCGAGCTCCACGACCTCGCGGTGACGACGGCCGCCGTGCGCGCCGCGGGAGGCCGCACCGTCTGGGACCTCTGCCACACCGTCGGCGTGCTCCCCGTCCGACTCGACGCGGACGGCGTCGACTTCGCCGTCGGCTGCACGTACAAGTTCCTCAACGGCGGCCCGGGCGCCCCCGCCTTCCTCTACGTCCGCCGCGCGCTGCAACCGCGGTTCGACTCCCCGCTCCCCGGCTGGAACTCGCACGCCGAGCCGTTCGCGATGGCCCCGGAATACGTCCCGGCGCAGGGGCCGGCGCGCGGGCGGGTCGGTACGCCGGAGATCCTTTCGCTGCTGGCGCTGGAGGCGGCCCTCGGCGTCTGGGAGGGGGTGGACGTCGAGGAGGTGCGCGCCAAGTCCCTTGCGCTCACCGACTTCTTCCTGCGGTGCCTCGCCGTCCACGTCCCGCCGGCGCGCGCCGACGTGGTGACGCCGCTGCCGCACGGGCGCCGCGCGGGGCAGGTCTCGCTGGGCTGGCGGCCGGCGGAGAGCGCCGAGCGGGTACTCCAACTCCTGGGCGAACGCGGCGTCCTGGCGGATTTCCGTCCGCCCGGTGTGCTCCGCTTCGGCTTCGCGCCGCTCTACACTTCGTTCTGCGACACGGAGCGTGCCGCGCGCGTCCTCGGTGAGGTGGCGGGAGGGTCCGTTGAGTGACTCGGAGCTCAGTGCTCTCCTGGAGGCCGGACGCGTCGCGCCGGAGCGCACCGAGGCGTACGGGCCGCACCAGGACCAAGTCGTCGATTTCTACGGCGAGTCGGGCCCAGGTCCCGACATCGCCGTGGTCCACGGCGGCTTCTGGCGGCAGGAGTGGGACCGCGGCCACCTGACGCCGTTCGCCTCCGCGCTGGCCGCGCGCGGCATGCGCGTCGCGCTCATCGAGTACCGCAGGGTGGGGGACGGCGGCGGCTGGCCGCAGACGGCGGAGGACGTGCAGGCCGCGCTCGACCTGCTCGGTGCCCCGCCCGCGGTGCTCCTCGGCCACTCCGCAGGCGGTCAACTCGCCCTCCACGCCGCGGCCGTGCGGGAACGCGCTGCCGCGCGCGTCCTCACCTACGGCGCCGTCGCCGACCTTCAGCGGGCCTGGGAGCTGCGCCTCAGCGACGGCGCCGCGGCGGCGTTCCTCGGCCGTGCGGCAGGGCCCGAGGCGTGGGCGGCGGCCGACCCGATGCGACTGCTCCCCCGGGTCCCCGTCGAGCTCCTCCACGGCACCGCCGACACCGACGTCCCGCTCGAACTCTCCCGCAGGTACGCCAACAACTGGGGCGCACGGCTCCACCTGCTCCCCGGCAGCGGGCACTTCGCGGCGCTCGTCCCGCACACCCCCGCCTTCGGGGTACTCGCGCGCATGCTCGCCTGACGGGAACCGGGAGGCGGCCCGGTGCGCCCGGGCCGCCCGCTTCGACTCAGAGGAAGGAGTTGATCTGCACGGTCTCGTCCCGCCCCGGGCCGACGCCGACCGCGGAGATCGGTGCGCCCGACATCTCCTCCAGCGCCGTGATGTAGGCCCGCGCGTTGGCCGGGAGGTCCTCCAGCGTCTTCGCCTTCGTGATGTCCTCGCTCCAGCCGGGGAGGTACTCGTAGATCGGCTTCGCGTGGTGGAAGTCGCTCTGGCTGTAGGGAAGTTCCTCGACGCGTTCGCCGTCGATCTCGTAGGCGACGCAGACGGGGATGCGCTCCCACCCGGTGAGGACGTCGAGCTTGGTGAGGAAGAAGTCGGTGAGGCCGTTGACGCGGGTCGCGTAGCGGGCGATCACCGCGTCGAACCAGCCGCACCTGCGGTCGCGGCCCGTGGTGACACCGCGCTCCCCGCCGACCCGCCGCAGCGCCTCGCCGTCGTCGTCGAAGAGCTCCGTGGGGAACGGGCCCGCGCCGACGCGGGTGGTGTACGCCTTGAGGATGCCGATCACGCGGTCGATCTTCGTCGGGCCGACCCCCGAGCCCGTGCAGGCGCCGCCCGCCGTCGGGTTGGAGGAGGTGACGAAGGGGTACGTGCCGTGGTCGACGTCGAGGAGGGTGCCCTGGCCGCCCTCGAAGAGGACCACCTTGCCGTCGTCGACGGCCTCGTTGAGCACGTAGGCGGTGTCCGCGACGAAGCCGCGCAGCTCCTCCGCGTACCCCAGCAGCTCCTCGACGACCTGCTCAGCGACGATCGCGCGGCGGTTGTAGAGCTTCGCCAGCACCTGGTTCTTGAAGTCGAGGGCGGCCTCGACCTTCTGCCGCAGGATCGACTCGTCGAAGAGGTCCTGCACGCGGATGCCGACACGGTTGATCTTGTCCGCGTAGGCGGGGCCGATGCCGCGTCCCGTCGTACCGATGCGGCGCTTGCCGAGGAACCGCTCGGTGACCTTGTCGAAGGTCGCATGGTACGAGGTGATCAGGTGGGCGTTGCCGCTGACCATCAGCTTCGAGGTGTCGACGCCGCGCTCGGCGAGTCCGCTCAGCTCGGAGAGCAGGACCGACGGGTCGACGACGACACCGTTGCCGATGACGGGCGTGCAGCCGGGGGAGAGAATCCCGGAGGGGAGGAGGTGGAGCGCGTAGGTCTGGTCGCCCACGACGACCGTGTGGCCGGCGTTGTTGCCGCCCTGGTAGCGCACCACGTAGTCGACGGAGCCACCGAGCAGGTCGGTGGCCTTTCCCTTGCCCTCGTCACCCCACTGAGCACCGAGCAGCACAAGTGCGGGCACAGGCGTACACCCCTTCCGGGCGGGGCATGTCCCACGTGCGCGGCGCTGCTGCCTACGCGAGAGACGTGGTCCGGTGCCCCAGATAGTCGAAGCCCCTGACGCAACAGCGACAGGGGCTCTTGCACCGAGAGATTACCGAACATCTCTGCCGGGCGACGAACGGGCGTCTCGCGTCCGCACCGACGCACGCTGGGCGAACCCCCGTGCCGGCGGCGGGTGCGACCCCCCGACTGCCCTCCGCCGGGGCGCCGTCAGGCGCGCGGCCGCCGACCTCTCCCGGCGCGGACCACGGGCCGTCGTCCCGGTCGGGGCTGCGCCGCGTGCCGGCGGCCGGGGGCGTACGCCTGCGTGCGCGGCGCCGGTGGAGACTGTCCACTGAGACGGCCTGACGAATCCGAGGAAGGACCGAGGTGTCGGCTCCAGATCCCGCGAGGCCACCCCATGATCCCGTCGCAACCGGCGGACCCGTCGGCGACCGGTGCGCGCCGGCCGGCTCGGCCGTACCGAACGGGGGCGAGTACGAACCGCCCAGGGTGCCGCAGCAGCGCCCGCCACATCCGCCGGACGCCGGGGAGCCGCTCCTCGTCGTGGTGGACCCGCTCGCGCGCCGGGTGGACATCGAGTCCGTACGCATCGCGCGCGACGTACTGCGCGCCGGCGCACCGGGCGTGAAGCTCTGCCTGCCCGAAGAACCTGAGGAGACGGCCGCCGCCCTTCTCCGCCACGGCCGCCGCCGCCCGGTGCTGGTCGGAGACGACGCCGCCCTCCAGCGCACGCTCGGCGCGCTGCACGCCGGCGGCGAGCTCGACGTACCGCTCGCGTTCGTGCCCGTCGGACAGCCGACGCGGCTCACCGTCGCCGGCGGGCTCGGGGTGCCGCTCGACGCCGTCACGGCGGCGCGCGCCGTACTCCGCGGCGCCGAGCGGCGGTTGGACCTCCTCGCCGACGATGCGGGAGGTGTCGCGGCCGGCGCGCTCCGCATCCCCGAGCCGCCTTGCCCGCCGGCGCCCGCGCCTCCCGGGGCCGCGTTGCTGCGCGCCTGCCGCTCCCTCGTACGGCGACGCGCCACCGCGCCCGCTCCGCGGCTGCGGGTGGAGGCCGACGGCGAGCCGGTGGTACCGCCGGGTGCCCCCGCGGCCGAGGTCGCGATGGTGACGGGCGCAGAAGGGTACGCGGACGTCACCGTGCGTGCTGCGCCCCGCCGCGGTCCTGCGGCTCCTGCGGTCGGCGACGAGTGGGCGACCGCTGCCGACGGCAGAGGCGAACTGCGCGTACGGGCCCGGCGCTTGGCGGTCGAGGTGGCGGGCGAGGGGTTCCGGTACCGCACCGGCGCCACCGTCGACGGGCCGGTGCGGTTCCGCGCCTGGCGGGTGCTGCCGGCGGCGTGGGGGCTCGTGCTGCCGCGAAGCTGAACGGGGCGTGCGCCGTGGTGCGGCCTCGGTTGCCGGTCCGGGGGGTTTCCTCGAGTACGGGCGCAGGGTCGACTGCTGGATGCCTGTCCGTTCGGGGAGCCCCCGAAGGCCGAGCGGTTCGGGCGAGGGGCGAAGCCGTGCGCGTCGCCGGGAGGTGGGGCGTCGGCCCGTGGCTGGGACTGCGTGGGCTGCGGGGCCGGCGGGCCGGCCACGGTCGGTGACGTCTCGTCCCCGGGCATGGTCTTCCGGGACCGGTGCGGCGACTCTTCCGCCGAGCAGGCGGCCCCGACGGGCTGCGCTCGACGTGCACGCCGCTCGGTGAGGGCGGCCCGTCATCGGCGGATCGCCCGGCATCCGGCCTCCGGCCGGTACCGCCGATCGGCTCGACGCTGCGGGCGCTGGCCGGGGTGAGGGCGTGCGTCCTGGCGCGTGACGTCGGCGGTCGGGCTGAAGGAAGCAACTGATGGGTGACGCGGGCGGGTTGACGTGATGTGTGGACCGGGCGTGGTTGCGGGTCGGTTCCGGACGTCTTGAGGGGTGCCGCTGCGTTCTGGGTGAGGAGCGGCCGGGTGGCGGCGGGGTCGCTTGCGTGCGCGTCTGCGCGTGCGACCTGTGGTCGATGGCCGGATGCGCAGCAGTGGCGGACGGCGGGAGGTGCCCAAGTGGCAACCCGCTCAGGGGATTCGACCTGCCGCCCGACAGGGCCGAGCACCGAAACTGCCGACGAGCCGAGCCTGACCCGCTGCTTGGGGCCTGCGAGCACTCGGACGGCTCGGACGCCAGGCGCGCAGCCGTCCGGATCGGGGCGCCGCACCCCCGACGGCACTCCCGGCAGCGGGCTCGACGGCAGCACAACGTCCCCGCATGCCACCCCCGTTGACACACCGCACCCTCAATCCCCGTACCGCCGGAGCCACTCGTCCCGCGAGAGCGCGTACTCGACTTCACCGTGCTCCGATCCGTCGATCCGGTCCGGCCACTCCTCGGTGAAGGAACGCACGAAAAGGAGTCCCGCCTTTTCCAGGACTCGGCGGGAGCGTGCGTTGACGGCCATGGTGTTCGCGGTCACCCGCTCGACGCCCAGTTCCGTGAACGCCTTGCGGAGCAGTGCGCGCGCCCCCTCGGTGGCGTAACCCCGGTTCCAGGAAGCCCGGTTGAGTCGGTAGCCGAGTTCCGCCTCGGCGGGCGAGTCGTCGTCGAGGGGACGCAGCTCGAACCAGCCGAGGAAGGCGCCGCCGCCGCGCGGTTCCGCCGCCCAGAATCCGCGCGTACCCAGGCACGGGTACTCGCGGAGGAGGCGGGGCAGCACCCTGCGGCGTACCGACTCGCGAGTGGTGGGGCGTCCGCCGTTGAGGTAGCGCATCACCTCGGGGTCGGCGTCGAGCGCGACGAGGTCGTCGAGGTCCGACGCGGCGACGGGTCGCAGGACGAGGCGTTCACTCTCCAGGAAGGCGGGCATGCGGCGATGGTGCCGCGGGGCGGCCCCGGGCGCCAGCGGTTTTGTCGCGTGCCGGGGCGGGCGGCCGGTGGGCCGTCGGCCGGGGCGGCCCGGACTGCAACGGCGGGGCTCGGGCCGGTGCTCAGCGTGTGTAGGTGCGCGTCGTGCCGTCGGGGAAGGAGCGGGTCAGCTGTCCGTCCTCCACGGTCAGTGCGGAACTGGTGCCGGGGCGGCAGTCGTCGTCGGAGGCTTCCGAGTCGACAGCCGGCGGGGCGAGGCGCAGGGGCTCGCCGTTCCCGTCCGGTGAGAAGACCTGCGCCTTGGCCACGCAGTGCTGCCCGGCACCGTCCGAGACCAACCCCACGCCGCCGTCCTCGGTGGAGGACTCGCGGACCGTGAGGCGCTGCACGCCCCCGCCCGGCAGCGGGCGCTGCCACGTGCCGAGGAAGTCGGCGCCGATCCGATCCGGGTGGGGGAGACGCTTCAGCACGGAGCTCCGACTCGCGGCACGCCAGTGGAGGTTGCTGTCCTTGTCCAGACGCAGGGTGTGCTCCCCGAGCGCGGTGCAGAGCCCCTCGGGGAGGCTGCGCACGACCTTGGTGTCGAGACGGAGGCCGCCCGAGCTGCTCGCCTGGATCAGGCGGCCGTCGCTCCAGCAACTGTACTTCTCGCCGAGCGTGACGCTGTCCACGACGACGTCGCCCACGTTCCCCTTCGTGATCACGAACTTCCGGTAGCCGCCGGTCCGTCCGCCGCCTACCTCGATCGGACCCGTCCACGTGCCGAGGTACTCGCTCGGCACGTCCGACGCCTCGGACTCCGCGTCGGCGCTGTGGTCGGCCGACTCGCCGACGCCCGTGAACGGCACGTGCGGGGAGCCGGTCGCGCCGAAGCCCGCATAGAGCGCGACGCCGACGACCGCGACACCGGCGAGGGAAGCGAGAGCGCGGTGGCGTCCGAGCCTTGCGCGCAGCCCTTTGCGGCGGGCCGGCATATCGGTCGGCGCCGACGGCGCCGCTTGCGGTGCGGCCCCGTCGCCGGGCTCCGGAGCGCCGTCCGCGGTCCGTTCGCCGCGCGGCTCGTCTGCCGGCTGCTCGCCGGTGCCGGACGGGAGTTGGACCGTCAGCGGTTCCGGCGTCTCCTGCGGTGCGGACTCGGCCGGGCGCACCGAGAGCTCCCGGCCTGCGGGCTCCTCGCGCGCCCCCTTGTGCTCCGTCGCGCCCGACGACGGGGCGACGCCGGTCTCCGGCCAGGCGGAGGCGCGCGAACCGTCGGGAGGGGTGTCGGTGTCGAGCAGGCGGACGGCCTGGCGGCCCAGGTCGGCGAGGAGCCCGGCGGGCAGCCACAGCGGCGGCGCCGTGCCCTCGCCGAGGGGCTCCACCTGCTCCCGCGTCTCGGCGGGGCCCGGGCGCAGCGCCGGTTCCTTGGCGAGGCAGTTGGCGATCAGGCCCCGCAACGGCTCCTCGACGCCGTCGAGATCGGGCTCCTCGGCCGCGACGCGGAACATCACGGCGTGCACGCCGCCCGTTCCCGCGCCGTTGCCGAACGGAGGCCGTCCCGTCGCCGCGTAGGCCAGCACCGAACCCATGCTGAAGACGTCGGCGGCCGCGCTGAGGCCCTCGCCCCGGAGCTGCTCCGGCGACATGTACGCCGGTGAACCGACGACCATGCCCGTACGTGTGAGCGTCGCCTCGGAGACCGACTCCAGGGCGCGGGCGATACCGAAGTCGATGACGCGCGGGCCGTCGATCGTCAGCAGGACGTTGGAGGGCTTGAGGTCGCGGTGGACGAGGCCGGCGCGGTGGATGTCGGCGAGCGCCGAGGAGAGGCCGTACGCCAGCATCCGCACCGACTCGGCGGGGAGCGGTCCGTACCCGGTGCCGCCGTCCCTCGAGCCGGAGACGACGTGCTCCAGCGAGGGGCCCGCGATGTAACCGGTGGCCACCCAGGGGGTGGACGCCTCGGTGTCGGCGTCGAGGACGGGGGCCGTCCAGGTGCCCCCGACGCGCCCGGCCGCCTCCACTTCCTGGCGGAAGCGGACCCTGAACTCCTGCTCGGCGGCGAGCTCCTTCTTCACGAGTTTGACCGCGACCGTTCTGCCCCCGCCGGAACGAGCGAGGTAGACGCGGCCCATGCCGCCCACACCGAGCCTGCTCAACAGGCGGTACCCGCCGACGAAGCGCGGGTCGTCGGCCGCCAGCTCTGCCATCTGCCTTCCGTCCCCCGTCGGTCAGTCCTGCCCTTCGCCCGGTCACCCCTTCCGGAACGGTGGTGTCCCGTCCTCTCGCACCGGTGGTGCACTCGGCACCGCCGGTCGGAGCGCCCGGTCTCCGCGTCCTCGGCCGGGTGGCCGAGAGGTGTCCGCGGTTCCCGGAACGGTCGGCCCTTCCGGGAGCGTAGTGGCCCTGCCCACGGCGTTGTTGGGTCCTAAGACCGTATCGGAGGCCGCCGACGCGACGTACGGGTGCGGCTCTCCTCGGGCCCCGTACAAGGTCGGCGCGGGCGGTCGTGTGCTCGGGGGCGCGAGGGGAAAACTGCGGTTGACGGAGGGGAGTTGGGGGCGGGGCGTCGGCGGTGATCGGTGGGTGGGGAGAGGTTTCCGGGGCGTTTTATTCGGTCGGCTCGGGAGTGGGGACGAGTTGGTGTGCTCCGGTCGTTGCGGGGGTCACAGGACGAATGGTGAAAGTGCTGGGGAGATGTGGGGAAGGTGGGTGAAGGCTCGGTGCCGTGAGGCGATCGGTAGTTGTCGGGCGCCACCGTGTCCAAAGCCGGCAGAGGGCCGCACTGGGTGCGGACTCCCGTGCCGGTGCGTCGGGCGGCCCGGCATGCGGCACTGCGGGCGTCGCCTCTCTACGCCAAGGGTCGAGCGTCGCCCTGTCCTCGACGCTTCGGGCGGACGCGGGCTGCGGACCAGCCCCGATGTCCCTCGAGGGCCCTGCCGTTCGCCGGAACCACGCCCCGACGCCGGCCTGCTTGCGGTGACGTCCAGGTGAACGTCCGGCCTCCGTGCAGGTCCTGTGGTGCATATCACCGACTCCGCACGACGAGCGTCGTGTCGACGTCCCGGTTCTTTCTGCGGCAACCCGCGGATGCGCGCGCGGGGTCGCGGGCGGCTCGACGGTCCGGTCGGGCGTCCTGGGCTGTGCCTTCGGCCTGTTCTGCACCTGATCCACTGCGCCCGGCAGGCTTTAGGCTGGGGGCGACCACCGCCGCCGTGGGGCGCACCGCACGCACACGAGCGCAGCCAGAACCGAGGGAGCACACGTGACCACCCCCCAATGGTCCGTCCGGATTGCCCTCCGCGTTGCCTACTCGCCAGTAGAGTTCCGGCCGCACGTGCCTTCGTGCGCGAGGGCGTCGCTGCTCCCGCCGCGTGGCCGAGGAACCGAGGAGATGCCGTCCAGGTGATCCGTCGCAGCACCCTGCGCGCGCAGATCACCACCGCGCTGCGCGACGAGATCCTCGCCGGACGCCTCGCCCCCGGCGCCGAGTTCACGGTCAAGGAGATCGCCGAGCAGTACGGCGTCTCCGCCACGCCCGTCCGCGAAGCGCTCGTCGACCTCGCGGGACAGGGCCTCCTCGACGTCGAGCAGCACCGCGGCTACCGCGTGCACGAGTTCGGCCGCGACGACTACTTGGCGATGTGCGAGGCCCGCACCCTCGTCGTCGAAGGCGTACTCCAACGCTTCCCCTGGACTGCCGCCACCGCACCGACAGAGCCACGCACCGGACCCGCGGCCTCCACGCCGACCGTCCCGGACTCCGCACGCACCCCGGCGGCCGGGGCAACGGGCACCGCGCGCTCCCCGGGCCTCACGTCCGACGACGCACCCCTCCAACTCCGCGACTCCATATCGGATTCGGACCGCTTCTCTCCCGCGTACACGTACGCCGCCGCGGACTCGCAGCCCCACCCGTCCGAGCCCACGGGCACCCGGGGCGCCGGCAACACAACGGCGGACGACGGGACCGACTCCGGGACGCCCGCAGCCGAGGTGCGCCCCCCGACCGACCCCGCAACCGGATACTCGATGGAGACCGACCCGGCAACGTCCGCTGTATCCACAGCACTTGGCGACCTCTCCGAGAACAGCAGCAACGCCCGACCGGCCGCGAACCCGGACACCTCCTCCGGCGTGCGAGGCACCCTCCGGCGCCCCGGCGCCGGAGCCGCCCCCGACGACAGCAGCCGCCCCGCCTCGACGGGCGGCTCGACCGGCGCCGAGCAAGGTGGACTGATCACCCGGCACGTCGGCCGGCAGACCCTCACCTCCATCAGGCGCCGTGCCGAGGCGGCAGGACGTGCCGCCCGGGCGGGCGACCTCGACGTGCTCATCGCCTACGACCTCCGTTTCTGGCGGGAGTTGGGCGGCGTACTCACCAACTCCTACGTATGCGAGTTCCTCGACCGCCTCCGGGTGCAGTGCTGGGCCTACGTCGTACCCCGCCTGCGCCACCAGGAGCCGCTCGCGGGGAAGCTCTGGGCGGACCACTGCGCACTCGTCGAGGCGGTCGAATGCGCCGACGCCGACGGTTCCCGGCACATCATCGGCGACTACAACACCCACGCACTGACGCTTGCCCCCGACCCCGGCGACTGACCTGCCCGTACCAGCGCACGAGATGCCGCGGCAGCCGAAGGACCTACGCGTCCGCCCCGAGACGGTGCCCGGCGCAAGTGCTTGCCGCACGATTGCCTCCCTCATGACCTGTCGCGCTTCCCTCCCTCACGACGGCTTCCCCTGCGAGCGCTTCCCTCGCGGTGATCTTCCGCGCGAACACGTCGCGCGCAGGTGCTTCCTGTGCAACTCCTCTCCTTGCGCGTACCTGCCGCACGATTGCCCTGGCGACTGTGTCCGCGACTGCTCCTCTCATGACTGCATCCCTTGGAGCCTCTCCCGGGCACCTCTTCCGAGACTCCGCGACCAATCCCGGGCGATGGGGGCCCTCACGACCGTCCTCGACCGATCGCCTGCCCGACCGCCCCGTCCGACCGCTCTCCGGGTCTCTTCCTCGATCGTCACCCTTCCCGGGTGCTCGCTCCCGCTCAACTGCCCGCCCGGCGTATGGAACTGACGGGTCAACTGCCTCCAGCTCCGGCGGCACGCCCCTTCTCCCCGCCGGTTTGCCGCACCGACGAATCCGCTCGCTGTCCGCCCTCTCCACACGACCGCCCCACGATCGAGGCGACACCGACTCAACCGACCAGGCTCCGGCCCACGGCCCCTGTGCCCGATCGCCCCCTCACCTCCGCCTCCCGGCAACCGCCTGACTTCGCCGCTCGGCTTGTACCGTCGAGTACGCCGCGGCACTACGCTGTGGTCGCCGACGTCCGACTGTGACTGTGGCCGCACCGCGGCGCATTGGAGCAACTCTTGGCCTGTGACCTCTGGCTGGTCCCCCTCGTCGACGTGCTGTGCCACAGCCCTGACAACCCCTTCGCGGAGGAGATCGCCTCCTACGACAAGGCGCTGACGGAAGCCGGGCACCCGCCGGTCCCCGTCTTCGCCTACATGCCCGGGATGTCCGGTGAGGTCGCCCCCATCGCCGGGTTCGACTACGACGCGCTGCACTTCCTCCGCAGGGCCTTCCTCCTCCACAGGTGCGGTCTCGAGGTCGCGCCCGTCGACGAACTCGGCAGCGACTACGAGCAGTTGCTGGAGATGTTCGAATCGACGGCCCAGCAGTCCCACCTCGTCTGGCACTACGACCACGCCGGCGCGTACGTCCCCGTCGACTTCGAAGCCCCGCTCGTCAACGACGAGTTGTTGGAGGGCGGCGGGCCGCTCGCGTCGAGTCACGGGTTGCTCCGCGAACTGGAGCAGGTCGCCCCGGTGCTCGGTATCGACCCGGCGAATCCGCCGAGCCCACCGGCGCCTCCCGAGCGCCCCACCGAGCTCGAAGAGCCGTCCACCTCCTTTCCGACCGACTCGGGTCCTTTCTCGCGGGAGCGCCATGTCTGGCTCGGCCTGCACTCCGCGGCGACGCGGAGCCTCGCCCAGGGCTCCCTGATCGTGTTCAGCTAACGCAACGGCAGGGCACTGAGCAGCCCCGCACGGCGAGCGGTCCCGCACGGCGGCCCGGCCAACCTCCGCCCCGGCGCCGGGCGTCGGCCGGGCCGCGGGCACCGCGCCTCGCCGCCTAGGGGACGGGCCCCTCCGGCGGACGCTGCCTCGGCATCTGTATCCGCACACCGCCTCCCTGCGTGTCGGTACGCCCGCGTTCGCTCCGCGGATCGGCGGCGCCGACGGCCCCTTGCGGCCGTGCCGACCGACCGCCGCACCCCGGTGGCGGACGCGTCCGGACTGCGCCGACTGGGTATGCGTTCCGCTCCGCCGAGCGCCGGTACGGAGGTGCAGGCATCGAGCAGAAACGGGCCGTCCAGTCGACGGTTTCACTCCTGACGATGCCGTCGATCTCGGCGCTGCATCGGTGCAGGAGATCGAGTGCGTACTCGGTGGTCTCGTCGAGCGAGGGACCGGCCGGACCGAGGCTCGCGCGTACGTCGGCGCGCGCCCAGTCGTACTGGAGCTCTTCCAGCGCGCGCCCGATCGCTTGCGCAGCCGCGATGTACCGCATCCAGTCGGCCGTGAGGGCGAAGTACCTGTCAGCGGCGGGGCATCCGGCCGCGACGAGGAGCGCTCCGTACCCCCAGAGCAGGGCGTCGGCCGGTGCAGCGCCCGCAAGGGCGAGCGCGGGGAGCAGTGCCACGAGGCTCGCCGAGACCGCCGTTCCCCACCGCAGCAGCAGGGCGGCCCTGCGCTTCGCCCGCCGTCGACGCCAATACCAGTCGGCGGCGGCGAGAGCCCCGTCCTCCACCCACTGGTAGAGCTCTTCCAGCCGCTCCGTCGGCTGCTGCCAGCACCCCGGCGGAACCGGCCGCCGGAGCGGCACCTCGATCCGCTCGGTGCCCGCCCGCGGCTCCTTCTCCCCTGCACCCACATCTGCCCCCTTCGCTGCTCTTCCGCTCCACCCCAAGGCCGACGTTCCACTGCCGAAGCCGACCCCCGCACGCGCCGCCACCCGACGCACGCGCCACCGTCTCGACCGGCGGGCGAAGCGAGTCCTTCCTACCTTCGAAACCGCGTGCCGACAGCCGCCCTGTACGCGACCTCGAGCCGATCTACCGCCTCTGACCAGGCACGATGCTGACCGGCCCGCGGCTGCCCTCACACGAAAGAGCGGCCCTGACGCACAGCGCCTGGCGCTCCGCCGTCGGGCCGCGCCCGCGGTCGCCGGCTGCGGGCGCTGGGACAGCGCTCCCCGTACGCCCCCCGTGCCACCGGCCGCGGGTCCCGTCCCCTGCAGGGGATCGCTACGCTGAGCGCGTGAGAATCCTCGTCATCGGCACCGGAGCCCGCGAACACGCGCTCTGCCGCGCGCTCTCGCTCGACCCCGCCGTCAGCGCGCTGCACTGCGCCCCCGGCAACGCCGGCACCTCCGAGGTGGCCACCGCGCACAGCGTGGACGCCACCGACGGGGCGGCCGTCGCCGCGCTCGCCGCGGAAGTCGCCGCGGATCTGGTGGTGATCGGCCCGGAGGCACCGCTCGTCGCGGGGGTTGCGGACGTCGTCCGCGCCACCGGGGTCCCCGTCTTCGGGCCCTCGCGGGCTGCGGCGGAGCTGGAGGGTTCGAAGGCGTTCGCCAAGGAGGTCATGGCGGAGGCCGGGGTGCCCACCGCCCGCAGCTACGTCTGCACCACCGCGGAGCAGGTCGACGCGGCGCTCGATGCCTTCGGCCCGCCCTACGTCGTCAAGGACGACGGCCTCGCGGCGGGGAAGGGCGTGGTCGTCACGGGGGACACCGCGGAGGCCCGAGCGCACGCAGCGGCTTGCGAACGCGTCGTCGTGGAGGAGTACCTCGACGGACCCGAGGTCTCACTCTTCGCCGTCACCGACGGCGAGACGGTCGTGCCCCTCCAGCCTGCCCAGGACTTCAAGCGCGCCCACGACGGCGACCTCGGCCCCAACACCGGCGGTATGGGCGCCTATTCACCCCTTCCGTGGGCGGACCCGAAACTCGTCGACGAAGTGCTGATGACGGTTCTCCAGCCCACGGTCGACGAGATGCGCCGCCGCGGCACCCCTTTCTCCGGCCTGCTCTTCGCCGGTCTCGCCCTCACCTCGCGGGGCGTCCGCGTCGTCGAGTTCAACGCCCGCTTCGGGGACCCGGAGACCCAGGTGGTCCTCGCACGCCTGCAAACCCCCCTCGCCGGCCTCCTCCAGGCAGCGGCCACCGGGCAGCTCGCCGACTTCCCTCCGCTGCGCTGGCACGACGGCGCCGCCGTGACGGTCGTCCTCGCCGCCGCCGGGTATCCGGCGGCTCCCCGCAAGGGCGACCCGGTCGACGGCCTGGAGGAGGTGGCCGCGCAGGAGGGACCCGATGCCTACGTCCTCCACGCGGGCACGGCCCGCAACCAGGACGGGAGCGTCGTCAGCGCGGGCGGCCGCGTGCTCTCCGTGACCGCCGGCGGCTCCGACCTCACGGAGGCACGCACCCGCGCGTACCGCGCGGTCGAGCGCATCGACCTGCCCGGTTCCCACCACCGCACGGACATCGCGGCGCAGGCCGCAGCAGACGAGCGCGAGGAGGGCACCGCCCGGCGCTGACTTCCGGGCCCGGGCGCCGACGTGCCCGGGCCGGCGCCCGGTCGTGCTGCCGCTCCGGGGTACCCGCCGCCCGCGAGGCAGACCCCGCGTTCCCTTACCTGCCCACCGGGTTGAGGGCAAGATCTCTCCCCAAAGCCATTCCATCGGGTGAGCAGAATGGCGTCCGGCTGACGCTCCCACATGCCCCAACTAGGGTTCCGCACAAGTCGCGTGGGAGTCCGTCGTCTGGCCCTGCGCACATTGCGGTGTCGGTCCCCGGTGCCACAGTGAGAAGGCCGGATCTCCGGTGCGGCCGGAGGCGGCCGGAGTGGGTCCAAGCGGCCGGAGGCGCCGCCGGGAGGTGGGATTGCTCGTGCTCGGCCAGCAGGAAGAAGCGGTCTCCGCGCGGGCGCACGCCCTCGCCGTGCTGCGCGTCAGGAACACCGCCCTGGGGATCGCGCTGCTCCCGGCGGCGTGCGCGGTGCTCCTCTTCGCCGCACGCGGCACCGGTCTCCTCGGTTCCGCTTGGCAGCCTGTGTGCTGGACCGTCACCGCGGTCGCCTGCGCGGCGCTCGCGGCTGCCAGCGCCGCGGCGGCGGTGATCGCGCGCGCCGAGCCCGCCGTCTCGCCGACCGTCCTGCTCGAAGAACGCCAGGCACCGGACCTCCACAACCTCGTACGCGACGTCGCCGACCGCCTCGGCGTGCCCGCGCCCTCCGCCATCGCACTCACCCCCGACTGCGATAGCTGGCTGGAGGAACGCCCCACCCCCGCCGACAGGCCCTTGTACGCGCGGATTCCGGGCGAGCGCCCCGCCCCCGTCCTCGTGATCGGCTCCCCGTTCCTCTGGTGGATGCGCGTCGCGGAGCTGCGCGCACTGCTCGCTCCCGTGGTCGCCGGTACGGGCCCGTCGGCTCACCCGGACATAGCCGCGGCCCGCCGCCTCGCCAGAAGCTTCGACGCGGCGGTCGCCCGCGCCGAACGCGCCCGGCGCACGCCACGGGCGCACAGCGCCGAGGAGCAGGCCGGCACCGCACGCGCTGCCGAACCCCCGCGCTACGGCGCCGGGTTGCTCGCCGTGCCGTTCCTCCGCGCCGTGGGGGCGCTCGCACGTGCGCTCCTGCGCGCCGCCGGCGGCCACCTCGCCGAGATGGAGCGCGGCGTGGCCGCCGCCTCCTCCCAGCGCGCGCAGTCGGTCGACTACGGCCTCCGCACCGTCGCGCAGGAGCAGGTCGGCCTCGCCTACGCCGGTTGGGACCGCCTGCTGACGAAGGTCGCCCTCCCCGCATGGCGCCTGGGCAGGTGGCCGACGAGGCTTGACGCCGGCGTCGTCGCCGCGCTCACCGAGCTCTCCCGCCGGGACAGGCTCGCCGAGGGCTTCGCCTCCCGGCTCCCGGCTCGCCGAGCGCCCGGCCTGCGATCTTCTGGAGGAGCCGGGCGAGGTGGACGCCGCCGTATCGTTCCTCGCCGCCCGCCTCTTCGTGGGCGCTAGGCCCCCGGTGGCTCCCCCGCTCCAGGGAGCCGGGCCCGAGGAGGGCCCGCGCCAGTGGACGCCCGTCGACTGGCACGCGTACCCGGAGGAGGTCGCGGGGCGCATCTGGCGAACGGGCGCCGCCCGCCTCTTCGACGCGCTGGACATGGCCGAGCGGACGGCGGAGCCCGAGCCGGCGCCCCGCACCCTGCCGCTCCCCGCCGGCGCGCCGCTGCCGCTCGGCTCTCTCCCCGATCGGACGTGGTGCGGCCCCACCCTCGCCTGCGTACTCGACCGCCTCGGTTCCCCGGACGCGCGCTCGGCGCTGGCCGCCCGCCTCGCCGCGCTTCAGCACCAGGAGGAGGCGCGCGCGGAGTCCCAGCAACCCCTCCTCGACGAAGGGCCGTTGCTGCCGGGCGGCGTCGAGGGACAGCCGGCGCCCATGGGCCTGCCGCTCGAACCACCGCGCGGGGAGCAGGAGTTGCTCGCCGACCATCTCAACTCCGCCATCTGCTGCGCCGCCGTGGACACCGCGGGCGCGTCCCCGGGGCTCGACTGGCTCGACGGTCCCGTGCTCCTCGTCGCGGGGGAGCGGGACACCGCGCTCTCCGGAGCGGTGCGCGCGGCGGCCGAGTACGGCGAGACGGGCCCGCTCAGGGAGTGGCTCACGGCGGCCGGGGTCCGGCCGGACAAGCCGTTGCGTCTGCTCTGAGCGTCCCGCTTCCGGGTGGTTGACGGCGCCACTGATGTCCGGCGCAGCGCACGGCAGTTCGACACGAAGGCGTGAATCCGACGATTAACAACGAACGGTGACCGTGTGCGTGCAGGATGTGATGTCCTGTCTGTGTCAGTACATGCCGCCGCACCCCGTCCGTCTCCCACCCGTCGCGGCGAACCGCCCTCCGCCCAACTCCTCGCGGAGAGCGGCGAGTCCAACGTCCGACCGCGCCCCTGGAGCGTCCGGACTCTCCGGCGGGAGCCGCACCACCGCGCCACCGCTGGTCATCCACGACCCGCAACCCGCGTAGCGGAGCGGCTCGACGGAAGGGGCGCCCAAGGACCGTCCCGGCGGTCATGCCCAGGGAGGCCGCCAAAAACCAGCCAGCCGGGCAGCCCCGCGGGACCGCCCGACGCCGGACCGGGTCGCACACCGGCCGAGCCGCACCCCGCAGGGAGACGGCAACGCCGGAAGACACCACGCACAACTCGTACGCACCGCACGGCCCACGCAGCGAAGCCGCGACCACAGACAGCCCGACGCCACCGTGCCGGGCCGCGGCCCGCAGGAGGCGAGCGGGACGAGGGAGGGGAGCACAGTGGGGAGCCAACAGCACACCGGGCGATGGGAGTCGGGCGCCCTCGCCCACGCCGTCACCGATCCGTTCGGCCAGGGACCGCTGCCGTGGCTGCGCGGCAGCGAGCAGTACTTCGAGAACGGCAGGGTGGTCCCGTGGTACGTCGAGTGTGGCCGCTCCGGGGCGCCGGGACCCGCCGTCCACAACGGCCCGCGCACCGCCGACGACGTCAGTTGCCAGATCAAGGGCTTCGCTTCCACTGCGGGCGGCGTACTCCCCGGCGAGTCCCTCGACTTCCGGATCACGGTGAACCCGCCCCAGCCGTACAGCGTCGACGTCTACCGCATCGGCCACTACGGCGGCGAGGGCGCGAAGAAGATCACCACCAGCCCGCGCCTCTCCGGCATCGAGCAGCCCCGCCCGCTCGTCGCCGACCGCACGGTCTCCTGCCACAACTGGTGGCACTCCTGGCGGCTCCAGATCCCCGAGTACTGGCACACCGGCGCCTACGCCGCCGTCCTCACGACCGAGGACGGCCACCGCTCGCACGTCCCCTTCACCGTCCGCCAACGCGACGCCGCAGACCTGCTGTTGCTCCTCCCCGACATCACGTGGCAGGCGTACAACCTCTTCCCCGAGGACGGCCGCACAGGCGCCAGCCTCTACCACGCCTGGGACGAGGACGGCTCGCTCCTCGGCGAGCCCGAGGCCGCCACCGCCGTCTCCTTCGACCGCCCGTTCGCCGGAGCCGGACTCCCCCTCCACGTGGGCCACGCCTACGACTTCATCCGCTGGGCCGAGCGCTACGGCTACGACCTCGCCTACGCCGACACCCGCGACCTGCACGCGGGCCGCGTCGACCCGAGCCGCTACCGCGGCCTCGTCTTCCCCGGCCACGACGAGTACTGGTCGATCCCGATGCGCCGCACCGTCGAGAAGGCGAGAGACATCGGCACCTCGCTCGTCTTCCTCTCGGCCAACACCATGTACTGGCAGGTCGAACTGGCCTCGCTCCCCTCGGGCGCCGAGGACGGCCTGCTCCGCTGCCGCAAGCGCCGCGGCCCCGGGCGGCCCGTCCTCTGGCGGGAGCAGGGCGAGCCGGAGCAACTGCTCCTCGGCGTCCAGTACCAGGGCCAGGTCCCCGAGCCGACGCCCCTGGTGGTCCGCAACTCCGACCACTGGCTCTGGGACGACGCCGCGGTACGGGACGGGGACGAACTCCCCGGCCTAGTCGCCGGCGAGGCCGACCGCTACTTCCCCCGCACCCGCCTCCCCGAGCACACCGACCGCGCGCTCGTCGCCCACTCCCCGTACGAGGACGCCGCAGGGCGCCGCCGCCACCAGGAGACGTCGCTCTACCGCGCACCCTCCGGCGCCCTCGTCTTCGCCTCCGGCACCTTCGCCTGGTCGCCCGCTCTCGACCGGCCGGGACACACCGATCCGCGGGTGCAGCAAGCCACGGCGAACCTCCTGGACCGTATCTGCAAACGCGACTGATCGTCCGCGCACCGACGGCAGGTCCGCACACGGGCCCCCGTTCCGGGTACGCGAGAATCGGACCGCGCTCATACGTACCTCAGGAGGAGAACGTGTCCGGATTCGTCGAGAAGCCGCAGCCCGTGGAAGTCCCGGGCTTGGTGCACCTGCACACGGGCAAAGTGCGCGACCTCTACCGGAACGAGCGCGGTGAGTTGGTCATCGTCGCCAGCGACCGGATCTCCGCATACGACTGGGTGCTCCCCGGCGGCATCCCCGACAAGGGGCGCATCCTCACGCGGCTGTCGATGTGGTGGTTCGAGCAGCTCGTCGACCTCGTTCCGCACCACGTGCTCTCCACCCAACTCCCGCCCGGCGCACCGCAGGAGTGGGAGGGCCGGGTGATGGTCTGCAAGCAGTTGCGGATGGTCCCGGTCGAGTGCGTCGCGCGCGGCTACCTGGCGGGGTCGGCGCTCAAGGAGTACAGGGAGTCCAGCACCGTCTGCGGCCTCGCCCTGCCGGACGGGCTGGAGGACGGCTCCGAGCTCCCGGGGCCGCTCTTCACACCCGCGACCAAGGCCGAGGTGGGCGAGCACGACGAGAACGTCACGTACGAGGAGGTCGCCCACCGGGCCGGCACGGAGGCCGCGGCGCTGCTCCGCCAGACGACCCTCTCCGTCTACCAGCGGGCGAGGGAGATCGCGGAGGAGCGTGGCATCATCCTCGCGGACAC
This sequence comes from Streptomyces sulphureus DSM 40104, assembly GCF_000381025.1. GTDB lineage: Bacteria > Actinomycetota > Actinomycetes > Streptomycetales > Streptomycetaceae > Streptomyces > Streptomyces sulphureus. The sequence goes on along the minus strand of NZ_KB905820.1, from coordinate 54,499 downwards.
GAAGTTCGAGTTCGGCTGGGACGGCGACACCCTCGTCCTCGCCGACGAGATCCTCACCCCCGACTCGTCGCGCTTCTGGCCCCGCGACGCCTGGCAACCCGGCCGCCCCCAGCCCTCCTTCGACAAGCAGTACGTGCGCGACTGGCTCACCGGGCCGGACGCCGACTGGGACAGGAACGGCGAGGAGCCGCCGCCTGCGCTGCCCTCGGGGGTGGTGGAGCGCACCCGGCAGAAGTACGTGGAGGCGTACGAGCGCCTCACCGGCCTTGCCTGGAGCTGACTCGGCGCACCAGAGAAGAGGGCCCCGATCCTGGGATCGGGGCCCTCCGTGCTGAGCGGACGACGAGGCTCGAACTCGCGACCTCAACCTTGGCAAGGTTGCGCTCTACCAACTGAGCTACGTCCGCACGCCGTCGCGGATCTCCCGCTGCGGCACGGCCACGAGTATAGCCTCCGTCCCCCCGGCCTCGAGCCACTCATGGGCGTGGCCGACGCCCGCCCGGCCCATCAAGGCGCCGACGAACGAGAGTTGGGAGGCTGCCCGCATCAAAGAAGAGGGCCCCGATCCTGGGATCGGGGCCCTCTGTCCTGAGCGGACGACGAGGCTCGAACTCGCGACCTCAACCTTGGCAAGGTTGCGCTCTACCAACTGAGCTACGTCCGCATGCATCCACCCGGCTTTCACCGAGTGGCGCGGCCATCACCCTACCCGAAGGATCGGGAGAAGTGAGGAGAGCGGGTGACAGGGATTGCACACTGCGCCTCCCCCTTGGAAAGGGGGCGCTCTACTACTGAGCTACACCCGCACGCTCCGGGAGGTGGTGTCTTCCCCTCGCGGCGTGTTCAGAACTTTAGCCGATCACCTGGGGGGTGTGGCAAGTCGGTTCTCCCGGCGGCGACTCGGCGCCCGGAGCCACGGTGCGGAGGAGGACGGCGGAGCCCCGGACGGTCGTCTCAGTGCGCTGCCTGGAACGCCTCGTAGATCCGCTTCGGAATGCGGCCGCGGGCCGGTACCTCGTACCCGTTCGACTCGGCCCAGGCGCGCACGGCACGGGCGTCGGGCTCGACCGACGTCCGGTGGTACGCCTTGCCCGACTTGGCGCGCTTGCGGCCCGCCTCCACGAACGGTGCCAACTCTTCACGCAGTTTCTTCGCGTTGTCGGCGTTGAGATCGATCTCGTAGGACTTGCCGTCGAGAGCGAATGCGACCGTTTCCGACGCGTCTCCGCCTTCGAGGTCGTCGGAGAGTGTGACCACTACGCGCTGTGCCACGGATACCGGTCCTTCCATCAGGATCGCGGAGTGGGCCATTGCACTCGTTCCGCGGGTGCGGATAAGCGGGCGGCCCGTTGGGGGCTGTTTTCGGGTGTTGCCGATCGGGATCTTGCCGTTCAACCGCCGGGCAGAGCCCGCGGATTGGCGATTCTTTCCGCGGGAGGGGCGAGGCGGCCGCTTCGTCGCCTCTGCCGGCGGAGCCCCGGGGCGCTCGCCGACGGAGGGTGCGGTCCCCGCCACGGTCTGCTGCGGTGCCCGGACGGGCGCCCGTACGCGCGGCGCCCGGTCGCGGTGCGTGTCCGCCGTGATCGGCGCCTTGGAACCGTTCGTGGAAGATCCGCGAAGTATCCGTGCATGCTCGTGTACGAACTCCGGGTTCTTGCAGAGCCGGTGGTGATCCGCCGGACCGATTTCGGGCAGTGCAATATCGCGAAGGCGTTTTCCGGGGAGCCCTCGACGAGACCGCAATCCGGACCCTACGTTTTCCGCGCCCGTTTTCCCAGTGCTTACCCCGGCCGCATCGCGGTGCCGGGCACCCATCTCGGGCGTTCCGCGCGTGCGTTGGGCCCTCCTTCCGTGGCCGTGCGGGGGCCTGTTGCGTGTCCGCTCTGTGTCCACGCGCGTAGATTCTCCGGGCGGGTACGCTTGCGGACGCAGCGCCCCGCTAAGCACAAGGAGTACCCGTGGCTCGCGTCGTGGTCGACGTCATGCTGAAGCCCGAGATTCTCGACCCCCAGGGACAGGCGGTGCAACGCGCACTGCCCCGTCTCGGTTACGAGGGGATCACCGAGGTCCGTCAGGGCAAGCGCTTCGAGTTGGAGGTGGCGGAGCCGGTCGACGACGCCGCCCTCGCCCGGGTGAGGGAGATGGCCGACGCCCTCCTCGCCAACACCGTCATCGAGGACTACACCGTCCGCGTCGAGGAGCCCGACCCCGCTCAGGCGGCGGCATGACGGCGCACCCCGAAGCCTCCGGCCTCGGACGCATCGGCGTCGTCACCTTCCCCGGCTCGCTCGACGACGGCGACGCCCGTCGCGCCGTCCGCCTCGCGGGCGGCGAACCCGTCGCGCTCTGGCACCGCGACGCGGACCTGCGGGGCGTGGACGCGGTGATCCTGCCCGGCGGCTTCTCCTACGGCGACTACCTGCGGTGCGGCGCGATCGCCCGCTTCTCCCCCGTGATGGGGAAGGTGAGCGAGGCGGCCCGCGAGGGGCTGCCGGTGCTCGGCATCTGCAACGGATTCCAGATCCTCTGCGAGTCCCACCTGCTCCCCGGCGCACTCACGCGCAACGACCACCTCCACTTCGTCTGCCGCGACCAGCGCCTCCGCATCGAGAACGCGGCGACGGCCTGGACCGCCGACTACGTGCCCGGCGAGGCGATCACCGTCCCGCTGAAGAACGGCGAGGGCGGCTACATCGCCGACGAGGCGACCCTGGACGCGCTGGAGGCGGAGGGCCGCGTCGTCGCCCGCTACCTCGGCGGCAACCCCAACGGCTCCCGCCGCGACATCGCGGGCGTCACCAACGAGGCCGGGAACGTGGTCGGCCTCATGCCGCACCCCGAGCACGCCGTCGAATCCCTCACCGGGCCGACCACCGACGGGCTCGGCTTCTTCACCTCGGTTTTGAAAAAGCTGGTCACCGCATGAGCCTGGACACCGTCAAGAACGCCGAGCAGACCCCGGAGGCCGAGCAGCCCTGGGCCGAACTCGGCCTGAAACAGGACGAGTACGCACGCGTACGCGAGCTGCTCGGCCGCCGCCCGACCGGCGCCGAGCTGGCGATGTACTCGGTGATGTGGTCCGAGCACTGCTCCTACAAGTCCTCCAAGATCCACCTGAAGCAGTTCGGCGAGAAGGCCCCGCACTCGGACGCGCTCCTCGTCGGCATCGGCGAGCAGGCCGGCGTCGTCGACGTGGGCGAGGGGTACGCGGTGACCTTCAAGGTCGAGTCGCACAACCACCCTTCGTACGTCGAGCCGCACCAGGGCGCCGCCACCGGGATCGGGGGCATCGTGCGCGACATCATCGCGATGGGTGCCAGGCCGGTCGCCGTGATGGACCCGCTCCGCTTCGGCGCCCCCGACCACCCCGACACCCGGCGGGTGCTCCCCGGCGTCGTCGCGGGCATCGGCGGATACGGCAACTGCCTCGGCCTCCCGAACATCGGAGGCGAGGTCGTCTTCGACGCGTGCTACCAGGGCAACCCGCTCGTCAACGCGCTGTGCGTCGGCGTCATGAAGCACGAGGACATCCACCTCGCCAAGGCGGCGGGCGCAGGCAACAAGGTCGTGCTCTACGGTGCACGCACCGGCGGTGACGGCATCGGCGGGGCGTCGATCCTCGCCTCCGAGACCTTCGAGTCGGCCGACGGCAAGCCCGCCAAGCGCCCTGCCGTGCAGGTCGGCGACCCCTTCGAGGAGAAGCGGCTCATCGAGTGCACGCTGGAGCTCTTCGGCGAGGGACTCGTCACCGGCATCCAGGACCTCGGCGCGGCCGGACTCTCGTGCGCCACCAGCGAGTTGGCCTCCAACGGCTCCGGCGGCATGCGCGTCGAACTGGACACCGTGCCGCTGCGCGACCCCTCGCTCTCCCCCGAGGAGATCCTGATGAGCGAGTCGCAGGAGCGGATGTGCGCCGTCGTCGAGCCCGGCGACGTCGAGCGGTTCCTGGAGATCTGCGAGCGGTGGGAGGTGACCGCCACCGTCATCGGCGAGGTCACCGAGGGCGACCGCCTGGAGATCTTCTGGCACGGCGAACAGATCGTCGACGTCGAACCCGGCACCGTCGCGCACGAGGGCCCCGTCTACGAGCGCCCCTACGCCCGCCCGGAGTGGCAGGACGCGCTTCAGGCCGACGACGCGTCGCGGTTGCCACGCCCCGCCGGGGGAGAGGAGCTGCGCGCCGCCGCGCTCGCGCTCGTCTCCTCGCCCAACCAGGCCGACGCCTCGTGGATCACCGACCAGTACGACCGCTACGTCCTCGGCGGCACCGTCCTCGCGCAGCCGGAGGACGGCGGCATGATCCGGATCGACGAGGAGTCGGGGCTCGGCGTCGCGCTCGCCACCGACGGCAACGGCAGGTACGCGAAGCTCGACCCGTACAGGGGCGCGCAGTTGGCGCTCGCCGAGTCGTACCGGAATGTCGCCACGACGGGCGCGAAGCCGCTCGCCGTCACCGACTGCCTCAACTTCGGCTCTCCCGAAGATCCGGCAGCGATGTGGCAGTTCGCGGAGGCGTGCCGCGGGCTCGCGGACGGCTGCCGTGCGCTCGGCACCCCGGTGACCGGCGGCAACGTCTCGCTCTACAACCAGACGGGCGAGGCGGCGATCCATCCGACGCCGGTCGTCGGCGTCCTCGGCGTCATCGACGACGTCGCACGGCGCACACCGATGGCCTTCGCCGAGGAGGGCCACCTGATCTACCTCCTCGGCGAGACGAGGGACGAACTCGGCGGCTCGGCGTGGGCGCAGGTCGCACACGGCCACCTCGGCGGCCTTCCGCCCGAGGTGGACCTGGAGCGCGAGAAGCTCCTCGGCGAGATCCTCGTCTCGGCCTCCCGCGACGGCATGGCCGACGCGGCGCACGACCTCTCCGACGGCGGCCTGATCCAGGCGCTCACCGAGTCCTGCCTGCGCGGCGGCAAGGGGGCCCGCATCGTGGTGCCCGACGGCGTCGACCCGTTCGTCTTCCTCTTCTCCGAGTCGCAGGGGAGGGCGCTGGTGGCGATTCCCCGGAGCGAAGAGGTCCGGTTCAACGACATGTGCGCGGCCCGCGGCATGCCGGCCGCCCGCATCGGCGTCGTCGACGGCGAGGAGCTGGAGGTCCAGGGGCAGTTCACCCTCCCGCTCGACGAACTGCGCACCGCGCACACCGCGACGCTGCCCGCACTCTTCGGCTGAGCGGCACCGGGTCCGCCGCCGTACTCAGTGCTGCGGCGGACCCCACTGCGGCCCCGGTCCCATCGGCCCGGGGCCCATCTGCTGCCGCGACTGCTCCTCGTCGACCGCGCGGTAGATCTCCGACTTGAACCACTCCGGCTTCGGCACGTGGCGCATCGTCATCTTTCCCTGCTCGGAAGCGGACTGGATGCTGATCGTTCCGTACCGCATGATCCGCTCCCAGAGCGTCGCCTTGAACGAGACGTCGTTGACGCGCAGGAGCGGGATGGCGCGGCTCGCCTTGGTGAGGAAGCCGGTGCGCTTGTAGATGCGCTTGGTGGTCAGGATGTACATCTGGCTGCGCCACTTCAGCAGCGGAATCAACCAGAACCAGACGGACGCGATCCCCGCCGCACCGAGCACGACATACGTCGCCGTCCCCCACTCCGCGCCGGAGACCATCCAGACGAGCACACCTGCGACCGCCCAGATCACGCAGAGGATCACGAACTCGCTGACCATTTCGGTCCAGTGCTGTCGCGTCACATATATGAGCTGTTCGTCGTCGGCGAGATGGCGATCCGCAATAGACATGAGGGGAATCCTGGCACAGGTCGTCTCCCTCGGTCTGCCGCGCCAGCAAGGGCAGTTGACGCCCGACGCACCGGCCCACGCGCCCCGGTCCGCGCGGTGCGCCGCTCCAGCCGGCGGCGTACGACCCGCGCGCGGCGCACGCGGCGGCGGTAACCTCACCGGCATGCCGTCCGCTCACCGCAGATCAGCAACGGGCACGACGAGGAAGCTGCGCGCGTACGACCCGGACAGGACCCGCAAGGCCCTCATCGCCCAGGTCGAGGCGACCGCAGACGCGGCACACCGGCTCACGCCCGAGCAGCGGTCCCTCCCCTCAGGACTCCCCGGTTGGGACGTCCACCACCTGCTCGTCCACCTCGCCCTCCAGATCGACGCCGTCCCCAAGTTCCTCAGCGGCCCCGAGGCACACGCGCGGGCCGCCGAGGTGAGCCTCCCGCGGTGGGCCCTCTCCAACGGCGACGTCGCAGCGGACCTCGACGCGCGCACCCGCGAGCGGGCCGCCCGCACGCAGGACGCACCGGCCCTCATCGACGCGGCCGTCGCCGACCTGGAGCCCGTGCTGGAGTCCGCCGTCCGCGAGGACCTCCTCGTCCCCGGTGCCTTCGGTGCCATGCGCATGCTCGACTTCACCGTGACCCGCCTCGTCGAACTCGTCGTGCACGGCGATGATCTCGCCCGCGCCACCGGCGTCGCCCCCCATCTCGACCGGCAGGCGCTCGCAAGCACCGTCCGCGTCCTCGCCGACGCCCTCGCGGCGAAGGCGCCCGGCTCCTCGGTCGAGGTGCGCGTCCCGCCCTTCGCCGTCGTCCAGTGCGTCGAGGGGCCCCGGCACACGAGGGGCACCCCGCCGAACGTCGTGGAGACGTCCCCGCTCACCTGGGTACGCCTCGCGACGGGCCGCGAGGAGTGGGCGCGAGCCTGCGAGGACGGCGCGCTCACGGCGAGCGGCGAGCGGGCCGACCTCGGCGATCTGTTGCCGGTCCTGCGCTGAGGGCCCTCACGCCTCCTCGGCGGCGGCCCGCAGCCCGGAGAGGAACCGTTCGGCGGTCTCCCGGTGCTCGGCGGGGAGGCCGACGAGCGCTGCGCCGTAGCGGACGAGCGCGGCACGCGGGTCGTCGCCCGCGGCCTCCGCTGGGCTGAGCCGGCCCTCCAGTACGGCGCGGGCCCGCTCCCGTCGCTGCTCGCGGAGGAGCGTGTAGACGCGCGACGGTGTGAGGCCCAACTCCTCGGCTATGCGGGGAGGCGGTACGCCCTCGTCGGCTGCGGCCTCGACGAGTCGCGGCGTCACGGCGGCGGCGGCCTCGCCTGCGAGCCGCAGCGCACGGACGTCGGCGAGCGCGAGTTCGCCGGCGAGGCCGTCCAGGTAGGCGGCGAGCGGCCCGGGCTCCTCGCGGTGGGCGGCGTAGCCGTCCGCGAGTGACCGTGTGTAGTCGAGCCGCCCCTCGCCGGGCGCTGCGCCTCGCTCCTGCGCGTACTGCTCGACGGCCGTGCGTATCCGTGCGGTGAGGCGTTCCTCGGCCGGGTGCCGGGCAGCGGTGCTCATGAGACCTCCAGGGGTCGGGCGTCGAGGCCGCACTGCGGCGGCCCGCTCGAGTGTAGCCACTTGTGTAGCCGCATCACAAGGCCATCAACTGCCCCTGTCCGCAGGTCGTTTGACGCCGCCGTCCGGTGGGAGCGACCCCCGACGCCCCCGAAACGGCTGCTCACCGGCGGGGGCGGAGCGGGTCCGGCCCTCCCCGGTTCCCCGCTCCCCGCGTGCCTGCCCTAGACTCGAAGACGTGCCACGTGGTGACGGAAACCTCAACCACGACCTCCTCCCGGGCGAGAAGGGCCCCCAGGACGCATGCGGCGTCTTCGGGGTCTGGGCTCCGGGCGAAGAGGTCGCCAAACTCGCGTACTTCGGTCTCTACGCCCTGCAGCACCGCGGACAGGAGTCCGCAGGCATCGCTGTCAGCAACGGCTCCCAGATCCTGGTCTTCAAGGACATGGGCCTGGTCTCCCAGGTCTTCGACGAGACCTCCCTCGGCTCCCTCCGCGGCCACATCGCCGTCGGGCACGCCAGGTACTCCACGACCGGAGCCTCGGTCTGGGAGAACGCCCAGCCGACCTTCCGTGCGACGGCGCACGGCTCCCTCGCACTCGGACACAACGGCAACCTCGTCAACACCGCCGAACTCGCCGAACTCGTCGCCGAGCAGGCGGCGGGCAGCCGCGGCCGTGCGACCCAGGTCGCGGCCACCAACGACACCGACCTCGTCACCGCCCTCCTCGCAGGCCAGACGGACGAGGACGGCAACCCGCTCACCGTCGAACAGGCGGCCCCGCTGGTCCTTCCGCAGGTCAAGGGCGCCTTCTCGTTCGTCTACATGGACGAGCACACCCTCTACGCCGCCCGTGACGCGCAGGGCGTCCGCCCACTCGTCCTCGGACGGCTGGAGCGCGGCTGGGTCGTGGCGAGCGAGACCTCCGCGCTCGACATCGTCGGAGCCGGCTTCGTCCGCGAGATCGAGCCGGGCGAGCTCGTCGCCATCGACGAGGACGGCCTCCGCTCCACGCGGTTCGCCGACGCCAGGCCGAAGGGCTGCGTCTTCGAGTACGTCTACCTCGCCCGCCCCGACACCGACATCGCCGGCCGGAACGTCTACCTCTCCCGTGTCGAGATGGGCCGCCGCCTCGCCGGCGAGTCCCCCGCCGAAGCGGACCTCGTCATAGCCACGCCCGAGTCCGGCACTCCGGCCGCGATCGGGTACGCGGAGGCGAGTGGCATTCCCTATGGCAACGGACTGGTGAAGAACAGCTACGTGGGCCGGACCTTCATCCAGCCCTCGCAGACGATCAGGCAGCTCGGCATCCGGCTCAAGCTCAACCCGCTCAAGGAAGTCATCAGGGGCAAGCGGCTCGTCGTCGTCGACGACTCGATCGTGCGCGGCAACACCCAGCGGGCCCTGGTCCGGATGCTCCGTGAGGCAGGCGCGGCAGAGGTCCACGTCCGGATCAGCTCCCCGCCCATCAAGTGGCCCTGCTTCTTCGGGATCGACTTCGCGACCCGCGCCGAGCTCATCGCCAACGGCCTCTCCGTCGAGGAGATCGGCAAGTCCCTCGGCGCCGACTCCCTCGCCTACATCTCCCTCGACGGCATGACGGAGGCGACGACGATCGCCAAGCCGAACCTCTGCCGGGCCTGCTTCGACGGCGAGTACCCGATGGACCTCCCCGACCACGAACTCCTCGGCAAGCGCCTGCTGGAGACGGAGACCACGGAGGCGTCCGCCACCGACGCGGACGGCGTCCCCACCCTCACCGCCGGAGTCGGCGGCGCCGACGCGCTCAAGCGGCCCTGAACGGCGCGTGCAGCTTAGATCATGACAAGCCCGGCGAGGACCGAGCCCGCCCGTCCGCGCGCACCGCGCGGCCCGGCCATCTCGACGCCCCCGTACGGCCGGTGCGGCGCGCAGAAAGGACCCCCGAACCCGTGACCACAGACAGCCCAGGCGCCAGCTATGCGGCGGCCGGAGTCGACATCGAGGCCGGCGACCGCGCCGTCCACCTCATGAAGGACTGGGTGCGCAAGGCCCAGCGGCCGGAGTCGGTCGGCGTGCTCGGCGGATTCGCCGGCCTCTTCGACGCCTCGGCCCTCGCGCACTACCGCCGCCCCCTCCTCGCCTCGGCGACCGACGGCGTCGGCACCAAGGTCGCCGTCGCGCAGCGGATGGACCTCCACGACACCATCGGGCACGATCTCGTCGCGATGGTCGTCGACGACCTGGTCGTCTGCGGTGCCGAGCCGCTCTTCATGACCGACTACATCTCGGTCGGCAAGGTCGTCCCCGAGCGGGTCTCGCAGATCGTGAAGGGGATCGCCGAGGGCTGCGTCCTCGCCGGCTGTGCCCTGGTCGGCGGCGAGACCGCCGAGCACCCCGGGCTGCTGGGACCCGACGAGTACGACGTCGCAGGCGCGGGGACAGGCGTCGTCGAGGCGGACAGTGTGCTCGGCCCCGAGCGGGTGCGCGCGGGGGACGCCGTGATCGCCATGGCGTCCTCGGGGCTCCACTCCAACGGGTACTCGCTCGTCCGCCACGTCCTCTTCGAGCGTGCCGGGTGGGCGCTGGAGCGCCAGGTCCCCGAGTTCGGCCGCACCCTCGGCGAGGAGCTCCTAGAACCGACGAAAATCTACTCGCTCGACTGCCTCGCGCTCGCCGCCGCCTGCGAGGTCCACGCCTTCTCGCACATCACGGGCGGCGGCCTCGCCGCCAACCTCGCCCGCGTCATGCCGCAGGGCCTGCACGCGGAGCTCGACCGCTCGACCTGGACGCCGCCCGCGGTCTTCGGGCTCGTCTCCCGGGCCGGTGGGGTGGAGCGCGCGGAGATGGAGCGGACGCTCAACATGGGCGTCGGCATGGTCGCCGTCGTACCCGGTGATGCGGTCTCCACCGCGTTGACGACGCTCGCCGACCGCGGAGTGGACGCCTGGGTCCTCGGCGAGGTGACCGAGGGCGCCGGGGCCGATCACGGCACGGTGACGCTCACGGGCGGCCATGCGAGCTGAACCACGCCCGGCCGGCGGCCGCCGCCACGGCGGTCGCCGGCCGGGGGAAAGCGTCCGGGCAGCACAGAACCCGGCCCGGCGAATGCCGGACCGGGCCACTGTGCGTGGACGTCAAGCGCGACGTCGGTTCGACTGCGGGTCGGACGACTGGTCGTCGCCCTCCTCCTCGTCGTTGTACAGCTCCGCGTACTGTGCGTACGGGTCGTCGTCCAGCTCATCTTCCTCGAAGCGCTCGCCGTTCGGCGACTGGTTCGACGTCGATGCGCCCAGCTCCTCAGCCAGGCGTGTGAGGTCCGTCCCACCGCTGTTGTACTTCAGCTGGCGGGCGACCTTCGTCTGCTTGGCCTTGGCCCGGCCGCGCCCCATGGCTCGACCCCCTCAACGACGGGGCTCGACGGCCCCAGAGTCTTGACACGCGTTCATGAATCATCAGAGCGGTCTCCTAGGGAGAGACCATTTCTCAGGCTTCAACGGTACCTTCTTCCGCGCTCGTACGGTACGTCGCCCGCACGACACGACAGGGCCCCGCTGTCGCCCATGACCTTTCCTGCGCTGGTCAGTCCGGATTTTACCTTCCCGTGCCGCAACGACCCGCCGAGGGGGCGTGAGAAAGCCCTCCCGGCTACGCGGCCCCTGCGATCCGCTGCTCCGCGAGCCTGTCGGCAGCCGTCGCAGGCGGGGTGCCGTCGGCTTCCGCACGGTCGAAGATCGCCAGCGCCGTGTCGTGGATCTTCTCCGCCTTTGCTTTCGCTCGTGCGAAGTCGAACCCCTTGAGCTCCTCCGCGACCTGGATCACGCCGCCGGAGTTCACGAGGTAGTCGGGGGCGTAGAGGATGCCGCGGTCCGCCAGGTCCTTCTCCACCCCGGGGTGCGCCAGTTGGTTGTTGGCCGCGCCGCAGACGCCGCGTGCCGTGAGAACGGCGACGGTCCGGTCGTCGAGCGCGCCTCCGAGGGCGCAGGGGGCGTAGAGGTCCAGCTCGGGCAGCCGCACGAGCGCCGAGGTGTCCTCGACGGCGCGTACTTCGGGGCGCCCCTCGCGAACGCGGCGCACCGCGTCCGCGCGCACGTCGGTGACGACCACCTCGGCGCCGTCCTCCCTGAGGTGCTCGACGAGGTGGTGCCCCACCTTGCCCACGCCCGCGATGCCGACCGTGCGCCCGCGCAGCGTCGGCGCTCCCCACAGGCGTGCGGCCGTGGCACGCATCCCCTGGAAGACGCCGAACGCCGTGAGGACCGAGGAGTCCCCGGCGCCGCCGTTCTCGGGTGAGCGCCCCGTCGTCCAGCGGCACTCCTCGGCGACCACGTCCATGTCCTGTACGTAGGTGCCGACGTCGCAGGCGGTGACGTAGCGGCCGCCGAGCGAGGCGACGTACCTGCCGTAGGCGCGCAGCAGCGCCTCCGTCTTGTCGCGGCTCGGGTCGCCGATGATGACGGCCTTGCCGCCGCCGTGGTCGAGCCCCGCGAGCGCGTTCTTGTACGACATTCCGCGGGCCAGGTCGAGCGCGTCGCGCAGGGCTGCCTCCTCCGGGTCTGCCGCGTCGGCGTAGGCGTGGAAGCGGGTGCCGCCGAGGGCGGGGCCCAGCGCGGTGGAGTGAACCGCGATGACGGCCTTGAGCCCGCTGGCGGGGTCCTGGCAGAGGACGACCTGTTCGTGGCCGCCCTGCTCGGAGTGGAAGAGGGTGCGCAGCACCCCGGAAGGGCGGGGGGTGCCCGTCTCGGCGGTGGGCGCGGTGGTCTGCGCGGGCGTGCGCGGTCCCGTACCGGGGGCCGTTCGGTCTTCCACGCCGGTTGAAGGTTCGGTCACGGTGGTGACTCCTAGTGCGAAGGGCGCCCTCCGCCGGGCCGCTCCTGCTTGTGGCGGAGAGGGCCCGGGTGCGGGCCTGCAGTTCCCCCGCGGTGCCGGGCGGACCTGGTGCGCGGAGGTTCGTCGGCAGCGTACGGCCTGCGGAGCGCGGGCACGTTGCGGTCCGGGGAATGGGGTAGTCAACTGTCTTCCGGACCCGCGTTCGCACTCCGGAAACCGCCCGTTCCACGGAGGTTCCGACGCGTCCGCCGAGCCCCCGCAAGCGATCCCCGCACCCGTCCTTGGAGGAACCACGTGGCCATGCCGGCTTCGGTCACTGTCCCGTACGCGTCCTACCTGCGGGTGTACGAGCCGCTCGCCGCCTTCCCGGAGCCGGAGCGCAGCCACTGGGTGCGCTACGCACAGCAGGAGACCCTGCCCACCGCGCAGGACGAGGTGCGGCGCTCGCTCACCGACCTCGTGCCGATGCCGCCCGTCGTGGTGCCACACCACGAGAGCGCCGACGCGTTCGTCGCCGAGGTCGAGGGCGTGACCTGCGTCTGCCCCTGGCGCACGAGGCTCCGCGGCTGGCAGGCGCTGGCGGCGCTCACCCAGGCCGCCGGCGACCAGGAGATCGCGATGCCCCAGCCGGTACTGGACGCGGCCGTCCCTCCCGTGGTGCGCAGGCAGGCGGCCGAGGACTACGACCGCTGGCGGGAGCGGAACCCCGATGCGCGGCCGTGGATTCGGACCGCGGTGTGGCAGGTTCCGGTGCGGTGGTTCGTGCTCTTCGCCGACGACGAGAGGGAGTTTGGGAAGTCCGGTTCCGGTGAGGAGAGCGGACAGCAGTTCGTCCTTCGCTATCGCACCCCTATGGTGCAGGCACGGCGGCGCCTTGCGAGGGGCTTGAAAGTGCTCCGCGAGGAGCTCGAGGAGGGACCGCTCATCGAGGGCCTGGTAGATGTGGGGCGCTGGCTGGAGGAATTCCACCCGCGTTCGCTCGTCGAACTGGACTACGGCGGCCTCGCGTACGCGATCGGCGACGAGCAGCTCGCAGCGGACCATTCGGCGGCGGACGTCGCCGAGGGGCTCGCCGCGCTCCGTGCCGGCGACGAGGAGGCCGCGGGTGAGGCGTACGAGCGGCTCACCTTGCGGTGGCGGGCGGTGCGCGAGCTCCAGTTCGCCAACTGAGCGCCGCGTCCTCCGTGTTGGACTGCGGGGCGGTGGAGCCGAGGGTGCGGTGCGCGGTCGGTGTGCGGGCGGCAGTAAAGTGCGCACGGATGGGACCTACGTCCCGAACCGGGCTATTGCCTCAAGCGTGATGGATCGCACTTAATCGGGGTCTTGCTCTCAGAGCTGCTCCTCGTGTCAAAATAGGACAAGGAGTTCGCCGAGGGCTCCTTCCATCCAACTTTGGGCGGATAGATCGGTATTGCACTTCTCGGTGGGGCTGGTGCCGCTTGCTCCTGCTGTGACTGATCGTCACGACGGCGTGACTGTCCGCTATGGCACGGTCCATCGGCTTCCGTTGAGGTTCAACACCTGAGAGGGCAATTCCATCGGTTTGGCCGACGTGGCTGGACAGATGGTGCAGTTGTAGTGCCGAGGACAAGCCGTTCGTCCTATAACCGACTCGGCCCGCGTGCGCCATATCGGGCAACGCGGGTCAAGGTGCAGAATTTAGAGGAAAGAACCGTGATGGTTCGGTTCTCCCGAGGAGGCCGCTCATGACCGCTCGCACCCCTGAAGCCGAGCCGCTGCTGACCCCGGCTGAGGTTGCCAGCATGTTCCGCGTGGACCCGAAGACGGTCACACGCTGGGCAAAGGCGGGCAAGCTCACGTCCATCCGCACGCTCGGAGGGCACCGCCGCTACCGCGAGGCGGAGGTGCGCGCATTGCTGGCGGGCATCCCCCAGCAGCGCAGCGAGGCATGATCAGCGAAACAACCGCATAACCGGGCGAATTGCGGGGCCCCCACCCCGCTGTGACGCCCAGAGCACCGCACGAGGGGCTGCTGCCCCAACAGCGCTCACTCGTTGATCGCGCTGGACTCCGCCGGGTCCAGCGCGATCTTTCTTTGTGTGCACGGAAGTTGGATGTCCGGGCTTCGGTGTGCGAGGCGCGTGCGCGCGTATGAGCGCCTCCTGTGGCCGCTGCGCGCTTCTGGGGGCGCCGGGGCCCGTTCGGGGCACGGAGTGCCGTCTGGGCGCGCTCTGGCGCCGCTCAGAGCTCCGTGTCGGTGCGGTGGAGCAACGGAGCCTGTGGAGGCGGCCGTTCAGGGGTGCTTCCGAGGGGGTGTGCGCGTATCGGAGGCGCGCGTGGTGCATGAGGTGCGGCTCGGCTGGGGACGATGCGCGGTGACGCCCGTGACGGTGAACGGGCGGTGCAGGGAAGGGAGTCGGGGGAAACGGCCGGAGGGTCTGCCAGTCGCTTTGGGTATGGTGCCATTGCACACATTAAATTGCCCGCCATGGAGTGACCCGCGAGTTCCCCCCTTCCTGAGGGAAATTCGGTGACACCCGTCACGTTCGTGTTCCCTTGTGAGGGAGCGTATGGATGCGGTAGTGGACGGGGCCTCGGTCGTCTCATGAGGAGGCGGCGGCGAACGTGCGGGCTGCTGACCGGTGTTGCACAACAAGAGGTGCCAATTCGGCCACGTAGGCAGTCAGTTCTGGTCAGGCTGTGTCGAACTGGCGTCACATTGCGGAAGTTGAGGCGCCGTCACCGATCGTCGTCGGCCGCGATGGTGCGAGGGGCTTGGAGCGCGAGGCGGCACAGCCGGTGGCAGGCCGGGCAATGGCGGGCAAGGTGCCGGTGCCTTCGGCGGTCGGCGAGGTGGGCTCGTAGGAGGGCCCTCGTGTCGTCGCGGGGTGTGCCACCTGGCCGCTTCGGCATCGTCCACCTCCCCAGGCTGTCGGCCGTGTGCGTGGCCCTGCGGTCAGGCGTACCCCGCTGGTGTGCGGGCGTCAACCGGCTGCGGGCGCACGGCGGATGAGGAGGTGCGGGCACGAAAAAGGCCCGCCGGAACGGCGGGCCTTCGGATGCGGTCCTGACGGGATTTGAACCCGCGGCCTCCACCTTGACAGGGTGGCGAGCACTCCAAGCTGCTCCACAGGACCAGGAGCTGTGCTGCGGCGTATCGGCCGGGCACGAGAGGAGACTCTACAGCAGCACGGCACTCCAGAGCGAACTCACCCTGGGCGACCGGACTGTCACCCAGTGCCGCATCAGGGGGCGGCCTCGTCCACGGCCTTCGTGATGCGCTTGTCCGAGATGGGGTACTTGGTGCCGAGCGCATGCGCGAAGTAGCTGACCCGGAGCTCCTCGACCATCCAGCGGATCTCGTGGACCGCCTGCGGTACCGGGCGGCCGGGCGGGAACTGCTCCAGCAGCCACAGGTATTCGTCCCGCATGTCCAGGACCTTCGCCATCCGCGTGCGGTCCCGCTCGGGGCTGTGCGGCATCTGCTGGAGACGTCGGTCGGCTGCGGTGAGGTAGCGGAGCAGGTCCTTGAGGCGGGCGGTGCCGTGCGCGGTGACGAAGCCGGGGTGCACCAGCTCGTCGAGTTGGCGCCTGACGTCGGCCGCGGAGTCGGCGAGGACGGGGCTCGTGGTGGCGCGGAGGCGCTGCTCGCACGAGTGCCACGCGGCGAGGACCTGTTGGACCTGCGTGACGGTGGCGAGGGTGGCGTCGACGAGGTCCGTGCGGACGGCGTCGAAGAGCTTGCGGAACGACTCCTCGTCCCACGGAGGCCCGCCGTGCGCGGCGATGAGACGGTCGGTCGCCGCGGTGGTGCAGTCCTCGAAGAGGGCCTGGACCGAGCCGTGCGGGGAGCGTGAAAGAGCGAGTTTCTGCTGGTTGTTCAGTTTCGACTGGGCGAACTTCGCCGGATCGGCGGGGACGTTGAGGAGGATGAGCCGCCGTACCCCGCGCCACATCGCCGTCTGCTGCTCCGGCTCCGTGTCGAAGAGGCGTACCGCGACGGACTCGCCCTCGTCCACCAGCGCCGGATACGCCTTGAGGGGCTGGCCGGCTCTGCGGGAGGTGAAGGTGCGCGGCAGCGTGCCGAGCGTCCACGAGGTGAGGCCCGTGCGCTGGAGCGTCGAAGGGGGCTCGGCGGGGGCGGCCGGCTCCGGCTGCGCCGCGTCCGGCTGCGACCCCTGCTTCTTCTTACGGGACTTGGAGCGCTCGGCCGACTCGAAGGCGCGGGAGATCGCTTCCCGTGTCTGCGGCTTGAAGCGCAGCTTCAGCGCCTCCAGGTCCTTGTCCTCGCTGGCGCCTTCGAGCTTGCGGCGGCGCTCGTCGACGACGCGGAAGGTGATCCGCAGGTGCGGGGGGACCTTCGCGGTGTCGAAGTCCTCCGGCGAGACGGGGACGCCCACCATCCGCTGGAGCTCGGCGGCGAGCGCGGAAGTCAACGGGCGCTGCTGCGGGGCCGATCGGGCCAGCGGCCCCGTGCCGTCGGGGGCGGGGAGCGCGAGGAAGCGGGAGGCGTAGTCGGGGGCGGGGACGTAGTTGCGCCGGATCGTCTTGGGCAGCGAGCGGATGAGCTCGGTGACGAGGGTGTGCCGTACGCCGGGGATCTGCCAGTCGAAGCCCTGGGGGGAGACCTGGTTGAGGACGTGGAGCGGGACGTGGACCGTGACGCCGTCGGCCTCTGTGCCGGGCTCGAACTGGTAGGTGACGGGCAGGACCAAGCCGTCCTGGCGCCACACGTCCGGGTAGTCGGCCTCGCTGACGCCCTCGGCCTGCTCGTTGATGAGCATCGACTTCTCGAAGTTGAGCAGGTCGGGCTCTTCGCGGCGCTTCTTCTTCCACCAGGAGTCGAAGTGGGCGCCGGAGACGACGTCGGCGGGGATGCGCTGGTCGTAGAAGTCGTAGAGGGTCTCGTCGTCGACGAGGATGTCGCGACGGCGGGCGCGGTGCTCCAACTCCTCGACCTCGCCGAGGAGTCGGCGGTTCTCGCGGAAGAACTCGTGGTGGGTGCGCCAGTCGCCTTCGACGAGCGCGTGCCGGATGAAGAGGTCCCGGGACGTCTCCGGGTCGATCCGGCCGTAGTTGACCTTGCGCTGCGCAACGATCGGGATGCCGTAGAGGGTGACGCGCTCGTACCCCATCACGGCCGCCTGCTTCTGCTCCCAGTGCGGTTCGCTGTAGGTGTGCTTCAGCAGGTGCTGGGCGAGGGGCTCGATCCACTCGGGTTCGATCTTCGCGTTGACCCTGGCCCAGAGTCTGGACGTCTCCACCAGCTCGGCCGACATCACCCAGCGCGGCGGCTTCTTGAAGAGCGCGGAGCCGGGGAAGACGGCGAACTTCGCGCTCCGTGCCCCGAGGTACTCGTTCTTCTCCGTGTCCTTGAGGCCGACGTGCGAGAGGAGCCCCGCGAGCAGCGAGCGGTGTACCGCGTCGGCCGGGATTTCGCTCCCCGCCTCGCGTTCCTCCGGTCTGAGGCCCATCGTCCTTGCGACCTGGCGCAGTTGGGAGCAGATGTCCTGCCACTCGCGTATGCGCAGATAGTTGAGGAACTCCTGCTTGCACATCCGGCGGAAAGCGGAGGAGGAGAGCTCCCTGCGCCGCTCGTGCACGTACTCCCACAGGTGGAGGAAGGAGACGAAGTCGCTCGTGGGGTCCTTGAAGCGGGCGTGGTGCTGGTCCGCCTGCTGCTGCTTGTCCGACGGGCGCTCGCGCGGGTCCTGGAGCGAGAGGGCGGCCGCGATGACGGTCACCTCGCGGACGCAGCCGTTCCGCCCCGCCTCCAGGACCATGCGTGCGAGGCGCGGGTCGACGGGGAGGCGGGCGAGATCCCGTCCGAGCTTCGTCAGCTTCCCCTCGCGCAGGGCGCCCAGTTCTTCCAGGAGTTGGACACCGGCCTTGATGCTGCGGTGGTCGGGCGGGTCGATGAAGGGGAACTTCTCGATCGCGCCGAGGCCAGCCGCATGCATCTGGAGGATGACGGAGGCGAGATTGGTCCGCAGGATCTCCGCGTCGGTGAACTCCGGGCGGGAGAGGAAGTCCTCCTCGGAGTAGAGGCGGATGCAGATGCCCTCGGAGGTGCGTCCCGAACGGCCCTTGCGCTGGTTGGCGCTGGCCTGGCTGACGGGCTCGATCGGCAGCCGCTGCACCTTGGTGCGGTGGCTGTAGCGGGAGATCCGCGCCGTCCCCGGGTCGACGACGTACTTGATGCCGGGGACGGTGAGGGACGTCTCGGCAACGTTGGTGGCGAGCACGACGCGGTTGCCCGTGTGCCGTTGGAAGACGCGCTGCTGCTCCGCATGGGAGAGGCGGGCGTAGAGCGGGAGCACCTCGGTCGCAGCGGCGCGCGCGCCCCGGCGTGCGAAGCGTTTCTCCAACGCGTCCGCCGTGTCCCTGATCTCCCGCTCGCCCGAGAGGAAGACGAGGACGTCGCCGGGGGCCTCGGCCTGCAACTCCTCGACGGCGTCGCCGATCGCCGTCGCCTGGTCGCGGTCGGGCGCCTCGCTCTCCTCCTCCAACAGCGGGCGGTACCGGACCTCGACGGGATAGGTCCGGCCGCTCACCTCGACGATCGGGGCGTCGCCGAAGTGCCGCGAGAAGCGCTCCGGATCGATCGTCGCCGAGGTGATGACGACCTTCAGATCCGGGCGCCTGGGCAGGAGTTGCGCGAGGTAGCCGAGGATGAAGTCGATGTTGAGGCTGCGCTCGTGCGCCTCGTCGATGATGAGGGTGTCGTACTGGCGCAGCTCCCTGTCCTGCTGGAGCTCGGCGAGGAGGATGCCGTCGGTCATCAGCTTGACGAGGGTGTTCTCGCCGACCTGGTCCGTGAAGCGGACCTTCCAGCCGACCGTCTCGCCCAGTGGGGAGTCGAGTTCCTCGGCGACGCGTTCGGCGACCGTGCGGGCGGCGAGGCGCCTGGGCTGGGTGTGGCCGATGGTGCCGTGGATGCCGCGGCCGAGCTCCATGCAGATCTTCGGGATCTGCGTCGTCTTTCCCGAGCCCGTCTCGCCGGCGACGATCACGACCTGGTGATCCCGTACCGCCTCGAGGATCGCGTCCTTCTTCTGGCTGACGGGGAGCTGCTCCGGGTACCTGATCTCGGGGACGGACTCGCGGCGCGAGGCGACGAGCAACTCGGACTCGTCCATCGCCGCCGAGATCTCCGCCAAGACCTCTTCGCGGGCCTGCGGCTTGCGGATCTTGCGCGCGCCGTCGAGCCTGCGCGCGAGCCGGTGCTGGTCGCGGAGCATGAGCTCGGGCAGGCGCGCCTTGAGCGGACCCGGGGAGTGGGGCGTGGAAGTCGACATACCAGGTCCAGGATCGCACCTCGGTGATTCGGCTGGCGAACGGATTACGGACCGGGCAGGGGGCGCACCGGGGCGGAAGAGGCGTGCGCGCCACTCGCCTGGGGAAGCGGCATAACCGTACGAACGCCACATCACGGACCTACGCTGACCCCCATGAGCGAGGACGAACGGACGGTTGCGGAACCCGGCCCGCTCCGCACCTACTGGAGACGCTTCCGCGACTCTCCCTTCCTGCCGGGGTGCGTCCTGGTGCTCATCATCGGTGCCGCCGCCGGTCTCTTCGCCGGCTCGTACACGTACGCAATGGCAAACCCCACGCCGCGGAACATCCCCACGGCCGTCGTCGGCTCCCCTTCCGGAATTCCGGAGTCGGAGCGGTTCCTCGACGGGATGGAACGGGCGCTCGACAGCTCGATGCGGCTGCGGCACTTCGCGGACCGCAAGGACGCCGTCCGCGCCGTGGAGGAGCAGCGGATCTTCGCGATCCTCGACGCGCAGCAGCGCGGTGTCGTACGGCTCGACGTCTCCAGCGCGTCGGGCGCCACGGTCGCCGAGACGCTCCAGCGAACCGGGCCCGAGGTCGGCAGGAGCGTCGGGGTGCGGGTCGACGTACACGACCTCAAACCGCTCTCGCGCGGCGATCCGAGAGGGCTGGCGATCTTCTACATCTCGCTCGCCGCCGTGATCATCGGCTTCGTCGGGGCGATCCAGCTCAGCGTCCACGCGGCCGGACTCACGCCGGGGGAGCGGATCGGGTTCACCGCCGGCTACGCGGTCTTCGGCGGCTTCGCCGTCTGCGCGGTCGTCGACTGGCTGCTGGGCTCGGTGCGGCTGCCGTTCGTCACTTCGTGGGGAATCATCGCGCTCACGCTCTTCGCCTCGGGGATGGTCTTCACCATGTTCAACGCCCTCTTCGGGCGCTGGGCGATGATTCCGACGTGGGGCCTGATGGTCCTGCTCGGCAACCCCTCGTCGGGCGGCGCCGTCTCGTGGCCGCTGCTTCCCTCCGTCCTCGGCGAGATCGGCAAGTGGCTGCCGCCTGGCGCGTCCGTCAACGCGCAGCACACCGCCGTCTACTTCCCAGAACACCAGCTCCTCCAGCCGTACCTGGTGCTCGCCGGGTGGGCGGTGCTCTCCTGCGGCGCCTTCTGGATCTGGCGGCACCGGCACCCCGGGGGCCGTCAGGAGCGGATCTTCCGCAACGCGCCGGCGCCGGACTGAGGCGCCGCCCGGAGACCTCAACCGGCTTGCCTCCGGGGGCGGTTGCCGTACGCTCACCGCATGATCGAGACGGAGCGCCTGACACTGACCCCGCTGGGCCCCGAGCACCTCGACGCCTTCTGGCAGCTCCACTCCGACGCGCGCGTCAACCGCCACCTCGTCGGCGTCCCGCGCGACCGCGAGGCGGCGCACCGGCGGCTCGTCGAGGTCCGAGAGGAGTGGGAGCGCAGGGGGCACGGGCTCTTCGCCGTCGAGCTCCGCGAGGGCGGCGGGTTCCTCGGCCGCTGCGGGCTCCACCACTGGCCCGAGCTGGACGAGGTCGAGATCGGCTGGACGCTCCACCCGGAGGCCCGCGGCCGCGGCTACGCCACCGAGGCGGCCCGCGCCGTCCTCGACTGGGGCTTCGCCCACCTGTCCGCCGACCGCTTCACGGCCATGATCCAGCCGGCGAACACCCCGTCGATACGCCTCGCCGAGCGCCTCGGCTTCACCGCCCGCCGCTCCGAGGTGCTGCTCGGGGCGCAGGTCACGGTGTACGCGGTGGACCGTCCGACGGGGTGAGCGGCGGGGCAAGTCGGCGCCGGGGGCGGGCGGTTGGCTGCCGGAGGACTGCGGGCAGCATGCGAAAGGTCCCCCCGAGGTTTCTCGAAGGGACCCTTCCGCCCTGTGCGGGCTGCGGTGGCTGGGGCCGGGGTCGAACCGGCGACCTTCCGCTTTTCAGGCGGACGCTCGTACCAACTGAGCTACCCAGCCGCAGCGGTCCTGACGGGATTTGAACCCGCGGCCTCCACCTTGACAGGGTGGCGAGCACTCCAAGCTGCTCCACAGGACCTAGCTTGCACACGCTGTGCGAGGAACAGTCTCGCACAGGCGCCTGCGTGCCCCCAACGGGATTCGAACCCGTGCTACCGCCTTGAAAGGGCGGCGTCCTGGGCCACTAGACGATGAGGGCTGATGGCCCACCTGGGCGCTTGATCAGCGCGTCGGGGACGTGAGAAGCATATGGGATGGGGGCGCGGTTCGCCAAAACGGTTGGTGGTGGGGCCTCCTCGGCTCGGTGGGACGAGTGCGGGTCCGGTGGGGCGGTGCCCGCCGAAGCGTCAACTCCGGTCACTCGGGATCACTCGAAGAAGGGGAGCTGTCGGAGCTCTCCGGTACGGCGCCGGGCGACTCCGAGGGCGTCGTGCCCGGCCTCGCGTCCCCCGGGAGGTGGCGGGAGACCTCCGCCTTGGAGAGGCCGAGGCCGCCCAGGGCGACCTCGTCCCACGCCTGGAGGCGGTGCGTCTCGCTGTCCAGGTAGAGCACGGACGCCTGGACCTTCTGCGGCTCGTCGCCCTCGACGGCGCGCAGTCCGCCGCCGCCCGTGGTCCCCTCGACCATCAGCCGGGTGCCCTTGGGCAGGACCTCGTTGCTGCGCTGGTGGGTGTGGCCGGCGAGGGCGAGCGGGACGACTCCGTCGGTCTGCTTGGCGAGTTCGGGGTTGTGGCCGAGCGCGATGTCGACGGGGTTGCCGGCGGCGCGCTGCGCGCGCAGTGCGGTGGCGAGGCGGCGGCCGTCCGCGATTTCGACGTCGTCGCCCGCCGCGTCGACGGAGCGGTCGGGCGTGAACTGCGGGTCGCCCCAGCCGGCGAGGCGCAACCCCGCCACGTCGACCGTCGCGCCCTCGTCGAGGACGTGGACGTGGCGCCCCAGCTTCCCCACGGCGTCCTGCGTGCTCTTCGAGTCGTGGTTGCCCCGCACCCACACGTACGGTGCGCCCAACTCCCTGATCGGCGCGAGGAATCCGTTCTCCGGAGGGGTGCCGTGGTCCATGGTGTCGCCGGTGTCGACGATGACGTCGATGTCGTACTGCTCGACGAGTGAGCCGACGATGTGCCAGGCCGCCGGGTTGAGGTGCACGTCGGAGATGTGGAGCACGCGCGTGGTCGAGGGGTCGGGGCTGTAGGCGGGAAGGGTGGACGCGGTGTCGTAGAGCTTGGTGACGTTGGTGACGAGGCGGGCGAGTTCCCGCTGGTACACGTCGAACTCCGTGGCGATGCTGCGCGCGTTCCCGACGACGGAGGGCGCGCTGGCGAGCAGCCCCGAATAGCGGGGCTCCAGTACGGACTCGGGGTTCCAGGTGGCGTAGGCCGTCCCGCTGGAGACGGCGAAGAGCAGCAGCGCGAGGCCGCCCGCTGCGAGCGCCCGGCGCGGGCGTCGGTAGACGACGAGCCCCAGCGCGCACGCCCCCGCGGCGGCGGCGAGACCGGAGCGGAGCAGTACGTTTCCGGCGCCGGCCCTGACGTCGGAGACGATCTCGTCGTCGAGGCCCTCCAGGCGCTCCGGGTGGTCGACGAGCGCCGAGGCGCGCTCCTGGTCGAGACGCTGGATGTCGACGTCGAGCCGCATCGGCCCCTGGTGGCTGCGGAGTTGGAGCGCGCCCAGGGGTGCTACGTCGACGGTCGTGCCGCCTTCGAGCGAGGGCTTGAGCGACATATGGGTGTCGACGGGGCCCACGGGCGAGGTCGTACCGAGGCTGCCGACGGCGAGCAGCCCGAGCCAGGCGCCGAGGAGCGTGACGGCTCCCATCCCCAGCGCTCTGAGGTACGCACGGCGCATACGGCCCGTCGTGACGCCGGAACCGCCGGCGGGCGCGCGCCGGCGCACGGACCGTACCCGCGACGTCGCCCGCGAGCGCAGCCCTTCCAGGGCCGTGCTCACCCGCGCGTGCCACTGCTTCCGGGGGAGTCCGGACATGGGGGGCGGTATGCCCGCCGCGCGGCGGCGCTATGCGGTCGTCGCCCGCCGCCTGTGGCGGGGCCGAACCCGGGGTGGGTGTGCAGGGGCGGGTGTCCGACAATGGCGGGGTGCTGGAGATGACGCGCGAGGAGTTCGAGGAGCTGGTCGCCCAGGCGCTCGATCGCATCCCCGAGGAGCTGACGCGGCTCATGGACAACGTGGCGGTCTTCGTCGAGGACGAGCCGCCCGCCGGGGACCCCGAGCTGCTCGGGCTCTACGAGGGCACGCCGCTCACCGAGCGCGGCGAGTGGTACGCGGGGGTGCTGCCCGACCGCATCACGGTCTACCGCGGGCCGACGCTGCGGATGGTGGAGCGTGAGGGAGGGGACCGCGAGCTCGTCGTGGAGGAGGTGGAGGTGACGGTCGTCCACGAGATCGCGCATCACTTCGGCATCGACGACGACCGGCTCCACTCGCTCGGCTACGGGTAGCCGGCGGGCGTTCGAGCCCGGCCGGGGCTGCATTTGCGCTGCCCAGGGTGGGGTGCGTATGCTGGTAGATCGTTTGATCCCATTTGCCCGGCGCCGTTGGCAGAGCGCGCCGTGTGGCGCGTTCCTCTTTGACCGTGGCTGACCGCACAAGGCGGTCTCTTGCGAATTCACGGAGTTCTGGGCGCGTGCCGCTATGACTCCGGAAGGTCAGATTTCGCATGTCTGTTGTTACTCATGACTCCCTCCACTTCGACGCGGAGCCGAACGACCCGGACAACGGCCCCGAGGCCGCTCCGATGATCCCCGCGCAGGCCGCGCCCACGGACAGCGAGGCGCTCGCCGCCCTCGAGGCGGACGAGGTCGCCGAGCCGGCCGACGTCGACGACGAGCCCGAGGGCCCGACCTTCGCCGGCCTCGGCCTCCCCGAGGCCGTCGTCCGCAAGCTGGGCCAGAACGGTGTGACCGCGCCGTTCCCGATCCAGGCCGCGACGATCCCCGACGCTCTCGGCGGCAAGGACATCCTCGGCCGCGGGCGCACCGGCTCCGGCAAGACCCTCTCCTTCGGCCTGCCGCTGCTCACCCGCCTCAGCGGCGGCCGTACGCAGCGCAAGCACCCGCGCGGCGTGATCCTCACGCCCACCCGCGAGCTCGCGATGCAGGTCTCCGACGCGCTTCAGCCCTACGGCGACACCCTCGGGCTGCGGCTGAAGGTCGTCTGCGGCGGCACCTCGATGGCGAACCAGATCTCCGCGCTGGAGCGCGGCGTCGACATCCTCGTCGCCACCCCCGGCCGCCTGCGCGACCTCATCAACCGCGGCTCCTGCTCGCTCGACGCGACCGAGGTGGCGATCCTCGACGAGGCCGACCAGATGGCCGACCTCGGCTTCCTGCCGGAGGTCACCGAGCTGCTCGACCTCGTCCCCGAGGGCGGTCAGCGGATGCTCTTCTCCGCCACGATGGAGAAGGAGATCGACTCGCTCGTCCGCCGCTACCTCGTCGACCCGGTGAGCCACGAGGTCGACGCGGCCCAGGGCGCCGTCACGACGATGACCCACCACGTGCTCGTCGTGAAGCCGAAGGACAAGGCCCCCGTGACGACGGCGATCGCCGCGCGCAAGGGCCGCACCATCATCTTCGTCCGCACCCAGCTCGGTGCCGACCGCATCGCGGAGCAGTTGCGCGAGGCCGGCGTCCGCGCTGACGCGCTCCACGGCGGCATGACGCAGGGCGCCCGTACCCGCACCCTCGCCGACTTCAAGGACGGCAAGGTCAACGCGCTCGTGGCGACGGACGTCGCGGCCCGCGGCATCCACGTCGACGGCATCGACCTCGTCCTCAACGTCGACCCCGCGGGCGACCACAAGGACTACCTCCACCGCTCGGGGCGCACCGCGCGCGCCGGGCAGTCGGGGACGGTCGTCTCGCTCGCGCTCCCGCACCAGCGGCGCCAGATCTTCCGCCTCATGGAGGACGCCGGCGTCGACGCGTCCCGGCACACCATCGGCCGCGGCGACGTCTTCGACGACGACGTCGCGCGGATCACCGGCGCCCGCTCGCTCACCGAACTCCAGGCGGAGTCGGCGGCGAGCTCGGCGAAGCAGGCCGACCGCGAGGCGCGCCAGCTCGCCCGCCAGCTCGAGGAGGCGAAGCAGCGCGCGACCGAGCTGCGCGACGAGGCGTCGCTGCTCACCGCGAAGGCGGCGAAGGAGCGGGGCGACGACCCGGAGGCCGCGGTCGCGGCCTCCGAGGAGACGGCGCGTGCCGAGGCGGAGGCCGAGGAGCGTGCCGAGGCGGAGCGCCGTGAGCGGATGGAGCGGGAGCGGCGCGAGCGCCGTGAGCGCGAGAAGCGCGAGCGGGAGCAGCGCAACAACCAGGACCGGGGGCGCGACGACCGCAAGGGCGGCTACCGGCGCGACGACCGCGGCGGCCGCGACCGCGGCGGATTCAACGGTCACCGCGGTGGCCGGCCGGGCGGCCGTGACCAGCGCGAGGGCGGCTTCCGCAGGGACGATCAGCGCGAGGGCGGCTTCCGCCGTGACGACCAGCGCGACGGTGGCTTCCGCAGGGAGGACCAGCGCGACGGTGGCTTCCGCAGGGACGACCGCCGCGGCGGTCCCCGCAGGGACGACTTCCGCCGTGACGACCGCAGGGACGACAGGGGCGGCTTCCGCGGCGGCCCCCGCAACGACCGCCCGTACAACGGCGACCGCCCCTACAACCGCGACCGTCGCGACGACCGCAGGCCCCACGGCCGCGGCGGCGACTACCGCGGTGGCGCCCCCCGCTCCAACGACCGCCGTGCGGACAAGCCCCGTTGGAAGCGCAACGGCTGACGTACCGCTGCGGTCCGGGCGCGGAACGAGCTCCGCGCCCGGCTGAGCGGATGACGCAAGGAAGGCCCCCGGCCCCCGTGCCGGGGGCCTTCGTGCATCCCGCAGGAGGACGCCCGCCGCGCCTCGTCGCGTGCGGTGGGCCCGGCAGGCGAATGCCCTCGAAGCCGCGGCGGGACGAGGGATATGCTGGGGCGGCGGGCCGCTAGCTCAATTGGCAGAGCAGCAGACTTTTAATCTGTTGGTTGTGGGTTCGAGTCCCACGCGGCCTACTCGCACTTCCCCCGTTCGGGCGTCAACCGCCATTGCACGCGGGCGGGTTGGAGCGCCGCCCGTGGGCGGGCCGCGCCCGGGTCGGCCCATTGGACCTCTCCGAGTGGCCGGCGCCCCGGCCGCGGGTCAGATTGGGACGGTGCGGGCTACCAGTGGCGAATACGGGGAGATGCACCCGGCGTTGCGGCGTTGTGCCGACTTGCTGCCGGCGTTCTTCATCGTGCTCGGGATCGGCTTCGAGCTTCTCACCCCGGGGCACGTCATCATCTCCGCGCTCTTCGCCGCGGCACCGGTCGCTGCTGCGGCGCTCCAGGGGTTCGTCGCGACGGTGCTGACCGGTCTCGTCTCGACGGGGCTGCTCTTCGCGGTAGCGAGCCTCATGGAGGAGCGCTCGCTCGACACGAGGTTGTCGGGCCTGAGCGTGCTCGTCGTCTCCGCCTTCGCGCTGATGCTCAATTACGTGATGCGCCGTAGCGGGAGGCGCCTCGCTTCGGCCCGCACGGTGGCGGAGGCGATCCAGCTCGCGGTGCTCCCCGCACCGCCGGCCCGGGTGGACGGCTGCAACGTGGCGGCGCGGTACGAGGCCGCGCAGTCGGGCGCGACCATCGGCGGGGACTTCTACGTCGCGCAGGCATCTCCGTTCGGGGTCCGGTTGCTCATCGGGGACGTACGCGGCAAGGGCGTCGGGGCCGTCGAGGCGGTGGTGATCATCACCGGTGCCTTCCGGGAGGCGGCCGAGCAGGAGCCGACGCTGACACGGCTCGCCCAGCGGTTGGAGCGCGCGCTGCAACGCGAGGGCTCCCGGCAGGAGGGGGAGGCGCAGTTGGAGGGGTTCACCACTGCTCTCCTCGCGGAGGTGCCGCACGGGCGGCCCGGGGTGCTGAGGCTGCTCAACCGCGGGCATCCGCCGCCGTTCCTCGTCCACGACGGCACCGTGCGGTCGCTCTCCGCGCGCGTGCCCAACACCCCGCTCGGCATGAGTCAGCTGGGTGAGTGGCCCGAGCACCCGGAGGAGTCCGACTTCCCGCCGGGCGCCCTGTTGCTGCTGTACACCGACGGGCTCTCGGAGGCGCGCGACACGCAGCGCGTCTTCTACCCGCTCGCGGAGCGCCTCGCCGAACTCCCGTACGCCGACGCGCAGGAGATGGTCGATCTCCTCGTCGACGATGTGACCGCATACACGGGCGGTGGTGCGTCGGACGACATGGCGCTGCTCGCCCTGGAGCGGCATGCGGACGTGGCGGATGTCACCGAAGGGCGTGCGGATGCGGGTGGGCCGGGTTCCGAGGACGAGGCGAAGGGGGGCGAGTGAGGGAGGGGTGACGGTTCTGGGTGGATGAGTCGCTCGTCACTCTGTGAAGTTCTTCGCCTCAATTCACGTGAGATCGCGCCCAGTTTGACCGGTCTCCTCCTGGTAAGTGATCCGCGGAGCGTTCGGGAAGTCGTCGGAACAGCTTGGAATCAAGGGCTCGTTTCTATTAACGTCCGATAACGCAGCGCGGTCGTCACTGCCGTTACGAGAGACGGCACCGTGCGCCGTCGCCGAATCCTGTACGTGTGCTCACACGGGTCACACCCGATGAGACGCACTGAGGGAACCGGGGAACCACCCCTCCGCTCCCGCGGAGGACGGGGTGAATCGGACAACTCCCGCTCAGCGGCGAGCGGTTCGTAGGAGACCTTCCTGCTCCGAACCCGTCAGCTAACCCGGTAGGCGAGAGGAAGGAAAGGAGAACGCCCCCCGTGGCGTCGAAGAGGCATGCCCCCGAGGGGGCGTACGCGCGGAGCGCGGTCGGCGATTCGCACGCCCGCTTCGGCTCTCAAGAGCCGTACACCGCCGACGAGTTCGGCTACCCCCACACCGCAGGCGACTACCGCACCGAGCCGATCGAGCGCATCGACGACGGATACGCCGCCTCCTACGGTCCCGAGGTCTACGGCCCGCGCGGTGACGAGCCGTTCGACGAGTGGAACCCGACCGAGGACTCCGTCCGCCAGGTACGGGGCAAGCACCGTGTCGGCAAGCAACGTTCGGGCGGCATGGCCCGCAGCGGCGCCGTCCTCGGCGTCGGCATGATCGCGGCCGTGGGCGCGGGCGGCATGGCGACGGCGCAGGACAAGGGCCCTGCCTCGATCTCGATGCCCGACCTCGCCTCGGCTTCGGACCACGTCAAGAACATCTCGGACCACCTGCCCGACGCGGGCCAACTCCCGGGCGTCGGCGACCTGGTGTCGGACTCCGACGACGCTGAGGGGGCGGCGCAAGCCGCGCCGCTCACCCAGGCCAGCCTCACCGGCGGCTCCACGGCCTCCGAAGGCGAGGACGAGGACGCCGGCGAGGCGCTGCGCGCCCGCATCCTCGCTCAGGCCGAACAGCAGCAGACCGAGGCCGACGCGACCGCACGGGAGCAGGCCGTCGAGAAGGCTGCGCGGAAGGCCGCCGCCGAGGCCGAGAAGAAGGCCACCGCCGAGCGGAAGGCCGAGGCCGAGAAGAAGCGGAAGATCGCCGAGGAGAAGCGGAAGAAGGCGGAGGCCGAGCGCCTCGCCAAGCTCCGCGCCAGCTACACCCTGCCGCTCACCTCGTACCAACTCAGCGCCGGCTACGGCCAGGCGGGCGGGATGTGGCAGAGCGACCACACCGGGCAGGACTTCGCAGCTCCCAACGGCACGCCCGTCAAGGCCGTGCACACCGGAACGGTCAAGGAGGCCGGCTGGGCCGGCTCGTACGGCTACCGCATCGTGCTGGAGCTCGACGACGGCACGGAGCTGTGGTTCTGCCACCTCTCCTCGATGACCAAGTCCGCGGGCGAGAAGGTCTCCACCGGCGACGTCATCGGCCGCGTCGGCTCCACGGGCAACTCCTCGGGGCCGCACCTGCACGTCGAGGTCCGTCCCGGCGGCGGCGACGCGGTCGACCCGCTGCCCTGGCTGCGGGGCAAGGGGCTCAACGTCTGAGCGTCCGGCGCGCCCGCGCGAGCGCGCCGCCGCCTCGCCCGCCGGAAGTGCGGGCGGCTGCCGCCGTACCGCTTCCGGCGAGCACCGAGGAGGGGACGAGGCGGCGGCGATCGGAACGCCCGCGGCAGCGGGCCCCCTACCGCCGGAGCCCCGGGCTCCGGCCCATGACCCGGCGGCCCTGGTGGACCACCCCCCGACACCAGGGCCGCCGGCCTCTTCTCCACGCCGCGACACCGCCTCGCGCGCTACCTTCGGCGCATGTCTCACTCCACGCGCCGCAGCGGCGGCACCCTGGGTCGGTTCACCGTCAGTCCGCTCTGCCTCGGCGGCAACGTCTTCGGCTGGACCGCCGATCTGGAAGAGTCCTTCGAGGTGCTCGACGCCTACACGGGCTCGGGCGGCAACTTCCTCGACACCGCCGACGGTTACTCGGCCTGGGTCGAGGGGAACGAGGGCGGCGAGTCGGAGACGATCATCGGTGACTGGCTCGCCGCACGCGGCCGGCGCGACGACGTCGTGCTCGCCACCAAGATCGGCGCGCACCCACGGCACAGGGGACTCGCGCCGGAGACGATGCGGGCCGCCGTCGACGAGTCCCTCCGCCGCCTGCGGACCGACCGCATCGACCTCCTCTACACCCACTTCGACGACGAGTCGGTCCCCGTCTCCGAGATCATCGGCACCCTCGACGAGTTCGTGCGGGCAGGCAAGGTGCGCGAGATCGGTGCCTCCAACATCTCGGCCGAGCGGCTCTCCGCCTCCCTCGCGGCCAGCGACGAGCAGGGCGCCGCACGCTATGTGGCGCTCCAGCCGCACTACAACCTCGTCTCCAGGGAGGGTTACGAGGGCGAGCTCGCCGGTGTCGCGGAGCGCAACTCCCTCGCCGTCGTGCCCTATTACGCCCTCGCCTCCGGGTTCCTCACCGGGAAGTACCGGCCGGGTCGCCAGGTGGAGAGCGCGCGGTCCGGACGGGCGCAGGGGCTCGCGGAGACCGAGCAGGGGCAGCGGGTCCTGGAGGCGCTCGACGCGGTCGCGGGGGCGCACGGCGCCGAGCCCGCGACGGTGGCGCTCGCCTGGCTCGCGGGTCGGCCGGGCGTCGTCGCGCCGATCGCCAGTGCCCGGACGCTCGCGCAGCTTCCCGCGCTTCTCGCGGTCGGGGAGCTGGAGTTGACCGAGTCGGAGGAGGCGTCGCTGACCGAGGCGTCCGGCGGCTGAGGGGCCGGCGGGGGCGAGCAGGGGCGGGCGTCGACGGTGCGTTGGGCGCGTGCCCTGGCCGCTCTGTTTCGTGCGTGCGGCCGCGCTCTGTGCCGGTACGCGCCGACGCTGGCCGGGCGGGCGGCGGTTGCGGGCGTCGAGGGGCGGGGCGGCGCCTGTTCGTGACGGCTGCCGTCGCCCGGAGTGCGCCGCCCGCGCACGGCTGTTGCGCGGGGCCGCCGCCTGGACCTACCGGTTGGCGAGCGCCCCCAACCCGCGTACGTCGCGGGTCCGTTCGCCGGCGTGCGCCCGGCGCTCAGCCGGCCTGCCCGTAGGCGCGCGTCACGTGGACCGTGGCCACCTGCCGCTGCTCGGCGACCATGGCGGCCCGGTACTCGTCCCAGTCGGGGTGCTCCCCGCTGAGCGCGCGGTAGAGCTCGACGAGCTCCTCGACGGTCGCGTCGTGCGGCTCCGCGGCGGGAGCGGTGACCTCGGCCTCGCCCTCGGCCACGACGTACCGCCAGCCGTCCGGGCTGCCCACGTAGTAGCTGGCGCGCGGATCGCGCGCGAGGTTGCGGGACTTGGCGCGGGTGGCGGTGATCGAGACACGCAGGGTCCTGCGGTCCGGGTCCCAGTGGTGGATGACGTTGGAGAGCTGGGGCCGCCCGTCCCGCTTCACCGTGACGAGCACGCCGATGCGGTGCTCGCCGAGGAGCGCCAACAGCCGCTCCGGTGCGTCCTCTTCGGCCATGGGTGCGTCCTTCCGTCTCGGGCCTACGAGGGTACGGCGCCCACCGTGGCCGCGGCGGGAGGACGTCGGGGCCGTCAGTGCCCGTGCGGCGGTGGGGCGTACGGGTTGGGTGCGGGCGCGTGGTGCCCGTACCCGTAAGGAGCCGCCGGGGGCACGGCGCGCGTGCCCGCGAGGGTGAGCGCCGCGCGTACGGTCGCCGGGCGGGCGAGGGCGCGGCGCGCCTCGACCCGGTGGAGGAGCTCCTGCTCGCGGGCGGCGAAGTCGTCGGGGGGCGCGCCCTCTTCGGCCCGGGTGCGGAGCAGCGCGAGTGCGGTCGCCGCCTGCTGGTACTCGGCGACCGTCGCTGCGGCCTCCTTGCCGTGGTGGTGGCGCGCGGCCGCGCGCGCCGAGGAGCGCGCCCGCATCGTGCCCAGCGCCCACGGCTCGGGCGGCGCGAACCAGCCGGCCTCCGCGTAGTCGGCGAGGGTGGTGCGCACCGCCCGCAGCTCGTTCTGGCGCGACCAGACCGCCAGCCAGGTGAGCGCCGCCGCGACCGGCATCATGAAGAGCCCGTAGACGACGAGGAACGTCAGGTCGGTGAAGGAGGCCGAGCCGTTCCAGATCGCGTGCAGCAGCATCGCGGTGAGCATCCCGAGCACGGGGGCGCACGCCCGCAGCACCCGCCTGTGCCGCGGCAGCGCGGCGAGCAGGCCGACGCCGATGCCGGTGAGCGCGGTGAACAGGGGGTGCGCGAAGGGGGCGAGGACGATCCGGATGAAGAAGGTGGCGACGGTCGCCGAGCCCTGCACCGGGTCGGGTCCCAGGGAGGAGTCGGTGTCGTAGGCGGTGCCGAGGTAGAGGATGTTCTCCGTGAAGGCGAAGCCGGCCGCGGTGATCCCCGCGACGGCGATCGCCGAGACGACGCCCGTCAGGTGCTGCCGCCTGAAGAGGAAGAGCAGCAGCACGGCCGCCCCCTTCACCAGCTCCTCCACGACGGGGGCCACCACGGTCGCCCCCAACGTGTCGACCTGGCGCGACGATTCGACGACGACGGTGCTCGCGAGCCAGTCCGTCGCGAAGCCGTTGGTGACGAGTGCGACGAGCGTCGCCGCGCACGCCCCCCAGGCGAAGGCGAAGAGGTGGTTGCGCCACGGCGTCGGCTCCACGGCGTCGAGCCACCTGAAGGCGGCGATGAGCAGCGGCACGGGGAAGAGCGCGAGGCCGAAGCCGACGAGCAGCCCCGCCGTCCCCGTCTGCTGCCGCACCAGCACCAGGATCATCAGGCCCGAGAGCGCCAGCAGCACCACGACACCGAGCGCCCGGAGCGTCCGCTGCCGCCTGCGCCACCAGGAGGGCGGCTCGGCGTGCTCGAACTCCCAGCCGACGGGTGCGAGTTGCCCGTGGTCGCCGGGTGGCGGCGCGGGGGCCGAGGCGAATGCCGGGGCGTACGGGTGCGGCGGAAGCGGTGCCTCACGGGGCGCGTTCAGGGGCGGGGTGCGCGGGGGCGGCACGGCGTGCGGCGGGTACGCCGGTGGGTCCGGGGTCTCCTGCGCTGTGCCGGCCGGCGGCGGCCCGTCTGCGGGGCCGGGCGCGGGGGCCTCGTGCGCCGGTGTGCGTCGGTCGGCGCGGGGGCGGAGCGCGGAGGTGCGCTCGGAGCGCACGGTCGCCGGGTCGGGGCGCTCGCGGGGGTTCGGCGGCGCGTCCTGGACCAAGGGCGCGTCGGGCGGCGGAGGTTCGGGAGCCGGTCCACGCGGGACGGCGCCCCCCTCGGCATCGGCCGCACGAGCGGCCTCCTCCGGGCGTGCGGCTCCCCGCGGGGAGTTCCGGTCCCGGGGTGTCTCCGTCGGCTCCGTGCTCTCCTCATCCACCACTCGTCCGACAGTAGCGACTGTGCGGGGCGGCCGGAGCAGGCCCGGCGCAATGGCGGATCTTCGCGTGCCCCTTCGGGGCGACGGGCCGCGCCCGAACTTCCCTCTGCACGGAGGCGATCGGCGCGGTCCGGCGGGGCGGTCAGCGCCGCCGGAAGAGCAGGTCGTGGACGCGGTGGCCCTTCTCCAGGCCCTGCCCCTCGAACCGGGTACGCGGCCGGGACTCGGGCCGCGGGGCGAAGCCGCCGTCGGGCTCGACGTTCTCGAACTCGGGGTGCGCCGTGAACGCCTCCAGCATCTGCTCGGCGTACTCCTCCCAGTCGGTGGCGCAGTGGACCACGGCGCCCGGAGCGAGGGGGCCGGCGGCGAGATCGAGGAACTCCCGCTGGATCAGGCGGCGTTTGTGGTGCCGGCTCTTCGGCCACGGGTCGGGGAAGAATATCCGCAACCCGGCGAGGGAGCCGGGCGCGAGCATCTGACGCAGCAGGATGACGGCGTCGCCGTTGGCGACGCGCACGTTGGTCAGCCCCATGCGCTCCGCGAGGCCGAGGAGGTTCCCCTGGCCAGGCGTGTGCACGTCGACGGCGAGGATGCCCGTCCCCGGGTCGTCGGCGGCCATGAGCGCCGTGGCCTCGCCCATTCCGAAGCCGATCTCGACGACGACGGGGAGCTCGGGGTCTTCGAAGAGCGCACCGAGGTCGAGACGGCGCAGCCCGTCGATCTCCACACCCCAGCGCGGCCACAGGCGCAGCAGGCTCTCCCGCTGCGAGGTGGTGACGCGGCTGCGACGCGGCTGAAAGCTGCGAATCCGACGCTCGTTGTGCGAGCCCGCGGGATCGGGCACGGGACCCGCACCCTGGGGGAACATCAGGCTGGAGGGGCCGTCGGGGTCGGCTGGCTGCTGCGGCGCGGAGCGCGGGGAACTCGTCTCGGACACAATGCGGCAAGTCTACGAAGCCGTCCCGCGGTACGGAAACGTCACGGCGTCCCGGATACCCCGCGCACACGAGCCATCGCCCGAGGTGTGTGCGCGGAGATGCGCGGGCGGTGCTCGGTATGCGGTGCGCGGCCCGGCACGATGCGCCGGCGCGCGCTGCCGCCGCACACCCGGCGGGGGCAACGGCTGCCGACGGCGGGCGCGTTCACGCGGCCAGGCTCGTCAGGGCGCGATCGGCGATCTCGCGGCCGATCGGCAGGGAGGCCGCTGCCGCCTCCGGGGGTGCGTCGAGGACGTGGACGGTGTGCGGGCCCGAGGCGAGGAGGAAGTCGTCGGCGAGGGTGCCGTCGGGGAGGACGGCTCTGGCCCGGACGCCGGCGGCTGCGGGAACGAGGTCGCGGGGGCGCACGTCGGGGAGGAGGCGCTGCACTGCCGCGGTGAACGCGCGTTGGGAGAGCGCGCCGTGCCGCCGCTGCTGCCGCACGGGGCGTGCCGTTCCGGTGGGGAGGGAGTTCTCCGCGAGCGCGTCCTGGGTCTCGCGCGTGAGCCGCGGGCCGATGCGGACAGTGCCGTCGGACCCACGCGCGAGGTGGATGTTCGGAGCAGCGCGGGCCGGGTCGGGCAGCGGTTGGACGAGCCCGCGTACGAGTGCGCGGCGGCCGGGGGCGAGCTCGTAGAACTCCGCGCGGAACGGGACGAGGCGGGCGGGGAGTGTGTCTCCGGCGAGGCGGGCGACGCGGGCGCTGTGCGGGCCTGCGCAGTTGACCAGGGCGCGGGTGCGCAGCGCCGTGCCGTCGTCGAGCCGGACCGCCACGCCGCGGCCCGTGCGGCGGTCGACGGCTGAGAGCCGTGCACCGTAGCGGACACGGCCGCCCTCCTCCTCGACGAGTGCGGAGAGCTGCCGCGCCACCGCCGCGAAGTCGCAGACGGCGGTGGCGCCGACGTGGATCGCGGCGACCCCGCGGAGGTGCGGTTCGCGGCGGGCTATCTGCGCGGGGCCCAACTCCCGTACAGGCAAGCCGTGTCGGCGCCCGCGCTGGACGAGGGCGTGGAGCCGCGGCAGCTCGCTCCGCTCGCCGGCCACGACGAGTTCGCCCGTGCGCGCATACGGCAGCGCGTGGGCCGCGCAGAACGCGGCGAGCTCGGCGCCGCCGCGGAGCGTGTACCCCGCCTCGCGCGAGCCCGGCGGGCGGTGGATCGGGCTGTGCACCACCCCGCTCCGACGGGGCACCGAGCCCGCCTCCTGGGCCACGACGACGACGCGGAGCCCGGGTGTGGCGCTGGTGAGCGCCCGGGCCGCGGCGAGGCCGAGGACGCCGCCGCCGAGCACCAGGACGTCGCAGTCGTACCCGCCCGAGCGGGTGGGGAGCTTCGTTGGCACGCCCTCCATCATGAACCGCGCCACTGACAGTCGGGCCGTACGGTGCCCGTTGTCGATCTTCACGGCACCGTGCGCCGCCCCTGCGGCGGGACTCCGGGGCTCAGGCCGGCGCCACCAGCAACGGCCGTGCGCGCTCCCGGAGTTCGGCGACGCGCGGCTCGTCCCCGTACGGTTCCAGGCGGTTGAGGAGGTCGCGGACGTACTCGGTGGTCCGCGCCGAGGAGATCCGTCCCGCCACCTCCACGGCGCGCACCCCGGCGGCGCAGGCGGCGTCGAGGTTGCCCGACTCCAGTTCGGCGACGGCCGAGACGACGAGGCGCAGGCCGTGCGAGCGGACGAACTCCTCCGTCGGCCGGGAGAGCGCCTTCTCGGTGAACCGCCGCACCTGTCGGGGCGCCTTGAGGTCGCGATAGCACTCGGCGGCGTCGGCCGCGAGGCGGTCGTACGAGTAGAAGTCGAGCCAAGAGGGGTCGGCGTCGCCCTCGCGCGAGCGCTCCAGCCACCCCTCGGCCGAGGCGAGCGAGGCGGCGCACGCGTGCGCGTCCCCCGCCTTGGCGTGCGCGCGCGCCTCCACCAACCGGAAGAAGCTCATCGAACGCGCCGTCGCCAGGCCGCGGTTGCGCTCCAGCGCCGCCTGCGCCAGGTCCACGCCCTCGTCGGCGAAGCCCCGGTAGGTGGCCTGGAGCGACATGGAGGCGAGGACGTATCCGCCGAGCGGGACGTCGGCCGCCGCCCTCGCGAGCCGCAGCGACTGGATGTAGTACCGCTGTGCGGCCTCCTGTTGACCCGTGTCGAAGGCCATCCAGCCGGCGAGGCGGGTGAGTTCGGCGGTCGCGCCGAAGAGCGAGCGGCCGACCTCGTCCGTGTAGGCGCCGAGCAGGAGCGGGGCCGCGTCCACCCGGAGGCACTCCGGCACCATCGACGAACGCCAGTCCCCGCCGCCGTACTTGGAGTCCCAGCGGCGCGCCTCCTCGGCGGCGTCCCTGAGCTTCGAGACGTCGCTGTGGCCGACGCGGAGCGGGACGGGGACCTCGTCGCCCTCGCGCGCCTCCCTGGTGCTCTGCTCGTGGTCGGGGGCGCCGCGGTGGTCGCGTGCCGTCTGCTCGTCTCTCGCGACGGAGCTGTCGGCCGGGGTTATGAGCCAGCGGGCGGCGGGCGTCGCGTAGGCGCTGACGGCGAAGGAGCCGGCGAGCGTCTGCCAGATGCCGCCACCGCCGCGGCGGCCCGCGAGATCGAGGCGGTAGAGGTCGGTCGCCGACTTCACGGCGGCCCTGACGTCCCGCGGGAAGGCGAGGCCGACCTCGGGCGTGGGGTCGGCGTCGGCGAGGCCGATCTCGTGGAGCGGGACGGGGCGGCCGAGCTTGCTGCCGATCGCCGCGGCGATCAGATGGGGCGCCGCGCCCTGCGGAACCATCCCCTTCGACACCCATCGCGCGACGGAGGTCTTGTCGTACCGGAGCGTCAACCCCCGCTGCGTACCGAGGTCGTTGACCCTCCTGGCGAGACCGGCGTTGCTGATCCCTGCGAGGGCGAGAACGGTGCCGAGTTTTTCGTTCGGCCCGCGTGACTCCCTGGACATGCGCACCCCTGACACACACCGACGGCCGTCCCGCGGTAACTGTGCGGGACGCTCTCCCCTTGCCTACGCACCGGCGGCACCGCTGCGTGCGGGGACGGACGCGGAGCGTATGCGGAACGGGCCGCACAGCCGCCGTGCCAGTTCCCCCCCAACGCCTCCGGCTCCCGATCGCCTGGCGGGCGACGGGCTCCGGTCGGTCCGGTGTCCTCAGACCGGTCACCGGGCCGGTGCGTGAACCTCTGACAAACCCTGCCCACACAGCGTAGTTCGCCGAATCCCGACCGTTAAGGGGCCGCTCCCCGGATGGCGAGATCTGTTGCAGTCCCGGCTCCTCCGGAGCGGCACGGGTGTACGTGCGCCGGTCACGTGCCACCGCGGCGACGTACGCCGGCGCCCGTCCAAAAACGTGTGCGGAGCGGACGCCTCCCCGTGCTCCGTGCGTGTGGCCGTGCGCCCATCCATGCGCCTGCCAGGGTAGTTGGCGAGCGGGTTCGATGAGTACTGCGTGGGTCGGCCCGCTGCATCGCAGCAGTGGGCTGGGGGAAGTGCCGCCGCCTCATTCCCCGCGGGTGGCGGCAGGCCCGGGAGGCGCCGGCCTCCCGGGCCGCACCATGCAGGGGCCGTCGGCAGGCGTGTGCCGCCCACGGCCGGCCCGGGTCCCGCCGGCCCGCCACGGCCTCGCCGGGGCTTCCGTGTGCTCCTGGCGGACGCGCCTCCTGGCCGCTGTCCACGCGCCCCCTCCCGCGATCCCGACTCCCTTGCGACGGGCGAGATTTGGCCGAATGGCATCGGTCGCCCGGCCGTTGCCGGGTGGGGAGGACGCCGGTATATGCGCCCCTTGTGCCCCCGCACCGTCCGTCCGAGCCGGAAGGGGACGGACGGTCAGGCACCGCACCCCATGTGAGGTATGCGCCCCTTATGCGCCGCCCGTACGCCGCTATCGTGGCAACATAGCCGCCAGAACACGGTGTTCGGACAGCACGTACGGTCGCCGCACGGCTCGTCGGCACACGGCCGGGACCCCGTACCTTCCTGCGGGACCGCGGCCGCGTCCGACCAACGGGCCCTTGCGGCACGGGCGTTGACGGCAGAAGGCGGACGGCATGCGTTGGTTGGTGGGGTGGAGCGCCGCGGCCGCCGCCATGCCGCCGGAGGGGGCCGTCGAGCCCGTCGGCGCGCAGTTGCTCTGGGAGAAGCCGGACCCGCTCTGGGCCGTCGGTGACTGGCGGCCCGACGAGATCCGCGTCGTCGAGGCCGAACCCGGCAACCGTCTCGCCGTCCTCGGCTCCTGCGGGGCCACGGACGACGAGCTCCGCCTCGGCCTCTTCGCCGCCAGGGGAGGCGCCTTCCGCCACCTCACCGCCTGGCCGGGGAGCTACACCGCCGTCGCCTGCATCGGCCGCCGCATCACCGTCGCCGCCGACCTCGCGGGCGCGCGCCCCGTCTTTCACACCCCGTGGGCGGGGGGCACCGCCTACGCGACGGCCGCGTTGCCCCTCGCCGACCTCGTCGAGGCGCAGCTCGACATCGGGCATCTCGCTGCCCAACTCGCCTGCCCCGAGGCGCCGGAGGCGCTCGGCGACGGCACCCCGTACGCCGGTGTGCGCCGTGTGCCGCCGGGGCACGCGCTCATCGTCAGGGAGGGCGGCAGCCGCGAGATCGCCGGGTACGAGCCGAGCACCTCGCTCGTGGTCTCGGCGCCGGCCGTCGATCCCGAGGCCGCGGTCGCCGGGGTGCGGGACGCGCTCGTCGCCGCCGTCCGCACGCGGCTCACGGCGCCGCGGCATGTCTCCGAGCACGACTTCGCACCGCTCGACCCTGGCCCCGTGCCCGGCATGGGCCCCGCCGACCGCCGGGCCAGAAGGGGCGGTCCCGCCCCCGGCGTCGGCGCCGACCTCTCGGGAGGCCCGGCCTCCGGCACCCTCGCGCTGCTCGCCGCCGGCCTGCCGGGCATGCCGGGCACCGTCCACGGCACCGGCGCCGCGGAAGCAGGCGAGCGCCTCCTCGCCGTCACCTTCAACGACCTCACCCTGGGCGGACGCAGCCCTGGCGGCCACGCGGCCGAGCAGAAGGACGCCGAACTGGAGCGCGCCTACGCCCTCGCGGGCAGCCCGCGCGTCCACCACCTCGTCGTCACCGCGGGCGAAGAGGCCCTGCCCTACGCCGATTTGGAGAGCGGCCCGCTCACCGACGAGCCGGGCCCCGCTCTCGTCACCGCCGAGCACCACCGCCACAGGCTCGCCGCCGGAAGCGCCGACCACTTCGTCGGCTTCGGCGCACGGCAGGTGCTCGACGCCCACCCGGCCCGCCTCGCCGACCTCCTGCTCGACCGGCGGAGGCGCCACCTGCTGCGGCCGGTCGCGGCGCTCGCACAGGCGGAGGAGCCCCCCGCCGGCCGCTCGCTGGGCGTCCCCTTCGCCATCTACCGGGCCGCACGCCGACTCGCCCGCACTCCCTACCGCGACGGCGTCGAAGAGGCAGCGGCGAGGCTGCGCGCCGGAACGTTCGGTCAGGCCGCGGCCGCCGCCTCCGACAGCGCCGTCGACGCCTCGCTCGCCGCCCTCACCTGGTGCCGCCCGGGGCCCGCGGCCCGCTGGCTCACCGGCGAGGCCCTCGCCGAAGTGGCCCTCCGGCTCGACGCGGCAGCGGCCTCGCGCCCCACGATCGAACGCCCGGGGGAGCGCCGCTCCCGCGCCGCGCTCGCCCGTCGAGCCGCCGACCACCGCGTCCTCGAACAGGCGGCGGAGATCCGTAACCAGCGTCTCCACGCGCCCTTCTACGACAACCAGGTCGTCCGCGCGGCCCGCGCCCTCCCCGAGGCGCTCCGCGTCAAACCGGGTGCCCGCGCCGCCGTCCTCCGCGCAGCCCTCGCCGGCGCCGGCGTGCACGACCTCCCGGCCGGCTGGGGCGCGCCCTCGCACTCGACGCAGACGGCGGCAGCCAAGAAGGGAGTGCGCCTCGCAGCCCCCGAACTCCTCGACCTCTTCCGCGCTCCCCTCCTCGCCGACGCCGGCCTCATCGAGGCCCGCACGGTCCGAAAAGCGATCAGGGACGCGGCCGAGGGCGCCCGCCTCCCCCTCGACGGCCTCGCCGACCTCGTCTCCACCGAACTGTGGCTCCGCCGCCTCCTCGCCCGCCGCGGCTCCTGCTGGACGGGCAGCGAGGCGCCCCGCCAGCGTGCGGC
Organism: Streptomyces sulphureus DSM 40104; assembly: GCF_000381025.1. GTDB lineage: Bacteria > Actinomycetota > Actinomycetes > Streptomycetales > Streptomycetaceae > Streptomyces > Streptomyces sulphureus. The sequence goes on along the minus strand of NZ_KB905820.1, from coordinate 14,278 downwards.
GGCGGGCGGCGTCACGGCGGGGCAGCAGCGGCCTGCGCTGTAGGGGCGCTTCGGAGGGGGCCGGGTGTGCCGGCGCGCTGGAGCGTGCGGCGCGTCAAGGCGTCGGCTGCGGCGTCGCGTTGGGACGGCTTGCTGTGCGGGCTTGGGCGTGCGGGCGCTGGTGGCGTGCCTGTGGTGTGTGTGAGGTGTGTCGGCGGTACGGCGTTGTGGGAGCCCGTCGCGGGGTCGGTGAGTGAGTGCGCGCGTGCGGGCACGCATGTGTGGAGCGTGCGGCTCGTCGAGGCGTTGATCGTGGTACTGCGTCAGGGCGGCACCGTGTGGGGTTGTGCGTGCACACGCCGGTGGGCGCGCGTGCGTGTACCGGCGCTTGGTGCGGTGGGGTTGCCGAATACGTCGGTTGCGGGTCTCCGTTGGGAAGTGTCGTGCGTGCCCGGGCCGGTCGGTCCCGGTGAGAGTGTGCGTATCGGCAGCGTGCGGCTCGGCGAGGTATTGGCCGTAGCGTCGCCTTGAAGCGGCTGCATGTGAGCGTGGTGGATGCGGGTGAGTGCCTGGGGTGCGCGCCCCTCGGTGCCTGCGGGGCGTCGGCGCTTGGAATGTTGGCCTTGCCAACGTGTCCCTTCCGGCTTCCCGTTGGGGTAGCACGGTGTGGCGCCATGCGTGCCGGCGTGTGCGTGTGGGGGCTTCGGGGCGTCGAAGGCGTTGGGCCGGCACCGTGCGGCGCTGTGCGGGCCGGCGAACGCGCGCTGCGTGCGGTCATGCGTTGCCCGCAGCACCCGCCTCGCCAACACGTCGGTCACGGCGCCCCGTCGGGGAGACATGATGCGGCCCCTTGCGTCCCCCGCTCCGGTGTCGACGGATGCGCGCAGGGCGCTCCCAGACGGCGGCGGCCGTGCACCCGGCAGCGGTGACGGCGGGTGGAGCCGGAGGCGTCCGCCTGCGGTACGGAGAAAAGGCGTGGGGGATTGTCAGACCCCGTGGCAACAATGTGGTGGTGCAGTACCAAATCCTCGGACCCGCCCGGGTCCACGACGCGCAGGGGCGCCCGTTGCCGCTCGGGGGCCGGCGGCTGCGTGCGCTGTTCGTTGCGCTGGCGCTGCGTGCGGGCTCCGAAGTACCGGTGACCGTGGACGAGTTGGTCGGCGAGGTGTGGCCGTGGACGGAGGAGCTTCCCACGGACGCGCCCGCCGCGCTCCAGGCGCTCGTCGGCCGACTGCGCCGGGCGCTCGGCCGGGCGGCGATCGAGTCGGCCCCGGGCGGCTACCGTCTCGTCGCCGACCCGGAACACGTCGACCTCCACCGCTTCCGCCGGCTCGCGGCAGCGGGCGAGGAGGCTCTGGCACGCGGCGCACCGCAGCGCGCCGTCGAGTTGCTCCGCGAGGCCCTCGGCCTGTGGCGCGGTGGCGCGCTGGCCGACCTTCCCGACCCGGGTCAGGAGGCCCGCCACGCTGAGGCGTTGCGCCGCACCTGCAAGGAGCGGCTCCTCGGCGCCGAGGTGGCCGCCGGGCGCCCCGCCTCCGCGCTCTCCGAGCTCCGCGCGCTCGCCGAGTCCCGTCCGCTCGACGAGCCGTTGCAGCTCCTCTTCCTCCGCGCGCTCCGCGAGAGCGGCCGCACGGCCGAGGCCCTCACCGAGTACGACACCGTGCGCCGGCGGATAGGCGCCCGTCTCGGCGTGGTCCCGGGCCCGGAACTGCGCGCGCTGCACGCCGAGTTGCTCCGCTCCGGCGAGCGACCGGCCCCGTCCGCCGGAACCGAGCCCGGCTCGGAGGAAGGCGGACACCTCCCCGCCCGGCTCGCGCAACCGTCCGCCCCCGCGGAACCCCGACCCCCGCACCGGGGCAACGTGCCTGCGCGCCTCACCAGTTTCGTCGGCCGCACGCACGAGCTCGACGCGCTCGGCACCGCCCTCGCCGAACACCGCCTCGTCACGCTCACGGGACCCGGTGGCTCGGGCAAGACCCGCCTCGCCGAGCACTTCGCCGGCGCACCGTCACCGTCCGACCCGAAGTTCCCCGACGGCGCTTGGCTCGTCCCGCTGGCACCGCTCGACCACCCCGCCTCCGTCCCCGGCGCCGTCCTCGACGCGCTGGGCCGCCGCGACACCGCCCTCTTCGCCTCCGCCCCCGTCGAGGGCGGCGCCGCCCCGCCCCGCCACCCGCCCGACGAGGCCGCCACCCGCCTCCTCGACCACTGCCGCGACCGCCGCCTCCTGCTCGTCCTCGACAACTGCGAGCACCTGGTGTCGGCGGTCGCGGCGCTCGCCGAGACGCTTCTCGCCGAGTGCCCGTACCTCACCGTCCTCGCGACGAGCCGCGAACCGCTCGGTGTCGCGGGCGAAGCGGTACGCCCCGTCGAGCCCCTGCCACCCTCCGCCGCCCGCCGGCTCTTCGACGACCGCGCCCGCGCCGTCACCCCCGCGCACCGACCCGAAGCACACCGGGAGGCGACCGCCGAGATCTGCGCCAGGCTCGACGGCCTCCCCCTGGCGATCGAGCTCGCCGCCGCCCGGCTCCGCACCCTCGCGCCGGAAGAGATCGCCGCCCGGCTCGACGACCGCTTCCGCCTCCTCGCCCGCGGCAGCCGCAACGTCTTGCCGCGCCAGCAGGCCCTCCGCGCCGTCGTCGACTGGTCCTGGGAGCTCCTCGACGCCCGCGAACGCACCCTCCTCGCACGCCTCTCGGTCTTCGCCGGGGGCTGCACGCTGGAGGCGGCCGAGGCGGTGTGCGGAGCGGGGTCACTGCCGTCTTCGGAGGTCCTCGACGTCCTCGGCGCCCTCGTCGACAAGTCCCTCGTCGTCGCCGACCGCACCTCTGCCTCCGGCACCCGCTTCCGCCTGCTGGAAACCATCCGCGCCTACGCGCGTGAACGCGCCGCCGAGGACCGCTCCGACCTCGCCGCCACCCGGCGCCGCCACACCACGCAGGTCGTGGAGTTCGCCGCGAGGGCGGCGCCGTTCCTCTGCACCGGCGCTCAGGTGGAGTGGCTCGCGCGCCTGGAGGCCGAGCTCGACGACATCAGGGCCGTCGCGCACCGCTGCGTCGAGAGACGGGACACCGAGTCGCTCGGCGCCCTGCTCCGCTCCCTCGGCTGGTTCTGGTGGCTCCGCAACCACCATGAGGAGGGCGCCTCCTGGGCCGCCGCCCTCCTCGACCTCCTCCCCACGACTCCGGCCGACGACAGTGACGTACACCTGCTCCGCGCCGAGTCGCGCATGCTCTGCTTCACCTTCCGCGCCGGGCGCTACGACCGCGCAGAACCGGCCCAACTCGCCGCACACGCGCGCACCGCGGAGCAGTTGCGGCGCGCCTTCGGCGCCTCGCCCGAGGCCACGGCGCGCTTCCCCGGACTGCTCGCGCCGCTCACCGGCTACGGCGTCGATTCCCCCGAGGCGCTGGAAAGCTCCCTCGACCGCGCGGTGGCGAACTGCCGTACGCACGGCGGCCCCTGGGCGCTGGCCGTGACGATGGTCTGCCGCGCCTACCTCCACACCGAACTGCCGGGCAGCCTCCCCAGGATCACCGCGGACCTCCCCGAGATGGAGTCCCTCGCCGAGTCCACGGGCGACCGCTGGCTCCTCTCGCAGATCTGCGGCCTCCGCGCCGAACTCGCCGTCCGCCGCGGCGCGTACGGCGAAGCCCGCGCCGAGTGCGAGACGGCGCTGCGCTACGCCAGGCAACTCGGCGCCCACACGGAGGTCCCGCTGCTCCTCGCCCGTATCGCCGAGATCTGGTATCGCCAGGGCGACCGCATGCGGGCGCAGCGCCTCGCCGACAGCGCCTTGGAGGAGGCGGCGCACCTCGGCGTCGCCGACACCCGGGCGTACGTCCTCCACCTCAGCAGCCTCCTCGCGCTGGAGCGCGGCGAGACGCAGCGCGCAAGGGACCTGCACACCCGCAGCATCACGTGCACACGGGCCGGGACACCGACGCTGCACGTCCTCGTCGACATGGTCGGCGCGCGCATCTCGGCGGCCGAGGGCCCGGACCGCCGGTACCGCGCCGTCCACGAGATCACCGAAGCGCTCCGCCGCGCACTCGCCGTCGCCTCCGACGACGCGCTCCTCGCCCGTCTCGTCCTCGCGGCCGCCGCCGTCACCCTCGCCGCCGGCAGCCCGAGCCGCGCCGTGCGCTTCGCCGACGCCGCCGATCACCTGCGCGGCGAACTCCCGCCGACGGCACCGGAGAAGGCGCTCGCCCACCGCATCCGCCGCCGGTCCCCCGGCGCCCCGCGCCCGCGCGACAGCCCGCTCGACGCGGCCGAGGTCCTCGCCTCGCTCGACGCCTGGCTCAGCGAGGCCGCGGGGTGACGCCTACGCGCAACTGATCCGCGCGTCGGCCCAGTCGGCGAGGGCCAGCCGGTCGAGGGGGCGCTCCGGGTCCACGGACAGCCGCAGCGACTCCACGCCCTCCAACGGCACCCGCACGGCGGCCGGTCGGCTCCCGTTCCGCACCGTCTCCGAGCGCCAGAGCTCGCGTCCGTCCCCGTGCACGGTGAACTGCGCGGCCCGTTGACCCGGCGAGAGGTCGTCGATACCGGCGAGCGCGGCGAAGCTGACGCAGCTCCGGTTGAGGTCGATCGTCACGGAGGAGGGGAGGTGCACCGAGATCCCGGTGGCGTAGGAGACCCCCGCGAGCCGCAGACCGGTGCGCTGCCATGCCCAACTACCCGGCTGGGTGCGGATGGTGGGGTCCGTTGCCTCGCCCGGTGTGAAGTCGTAGTCGAGTCGGCCCAGATGGTAGTCGGTGGGCGGTGGCGGCGGTGGGCTGCTCGGCGGGGGAGACGGCGTCTCGCTCGGGGGAGCCGGCGGAGGGGGAGCGGGGCGCTTGCTCGGCGTCGGATTCGGCTGCGGGCTCGTCTTCGTGGGGAAGGGGCTCGGTGCCTTCTTCGTCGGCGTCGGCTGCTGCGCCGGTTCCGGGGTCGGCTTCGGCTTCGGCTTCGGCGGGACCGGCGCGGGCGGACCGGGCTCCTCCGGCTCGGCCGAGGGCTTCTGGGGCGCCGCCACCGGGGGCTGGGCCTGCGACCGCGGTTTCGGCTCGCCTCCGCCGCCGACCAACGCGTACGCCACAGCCGCTACGGCCGCGACGAGCCCGAGCCCCAGTCCGACCTTCGCCGGCGTCCCGAGCCCCTCCGACGCGGCACCTCCTGCCCCCGAACTCGCCGCGGCGCCACCCGCGGCAGCGCTGCCTGCCGCGGTGCCTCCCGCGACCAGGGCGCCGAACGCCTTGGCACCGCCCGCGGTGGCGAACCATCCCACCAGCGCCACCGGCACCAGGACCCGGATGTGCTGGTTGAGGTCCTTCACTTCCAGCGCCGCTTTCCGGCACTCGGCGCACTCGTCGAGGTGCCGCAGCAGCCCGCGTTCGGCCCGCAGGCGCAGGCCACCGCGCGCGTAGGCGCCGAGCCTGTCCGCGTACCGGGCGCAGTCGGCGCTTCCCGTACGCGCGCTGCTGACGTGGGCCTGGAGATACGCCTGCTTGAGGTTCTCCCTCGCACGGTGCGCGGCCGTCGCCGTCGCACCCTTCGACTTGCCCAGCAGCGGCGCCACGTCCTGCGGCTTCGCGCCCTCCACCGCCGTGTGCCAGAGCACCATCTGGTCGTGCTCCGAGAGGCTGCGGAACGCGCGTACGACGAGGGTCTGTTCGGCCTCGTGCATCGCTCGCACGTCGGCGCCCGGATCGGTGGCGCCCTCGACGCCCCCGCGCGACTCCTCGGCGGTCTCCGCGAAGACGGCGAAGTCCTCGACGAGCTGCTCCCGCCTGCTGGTCCTCGCCCACGCCGCCGCGGTGTGCCGCACGGAGGTCATCAGGTAGGCGCGCACCGCCGACTGCGGCCCTTTGCCGCCCCGCACTGCCTGCAACGTACGGGCGAAGACTTCGTTGGCGAGGTCCTCCGCCGTGTCCGCGTCCCGACAGCAGGTACGCGCGTACCTGCGGACGGGCGCGACGTGCCGCCGGTAGAGCGCGTCGTACGCGGCAGCGTCACCCTCCCGCATCCTCGCGACGAGCTCGGCGTCCGACTGCCCCGCCGTCGCCTGCGGCCTCCTGCCGCGCTGCTTCGGCACGCCCTTGCCGTGCGGGGGCGGCGTCGCTGCGCCCGTTCCCGGGCTGGATGCTCCGCCCTGCTCGCGCTTGGGTGCGGGGGGAGCGGGCTTGCTCAACCGGTGTGCTGCTGCGGCCCGTTCGCCCTCGCCGCCGGCCCGCCCACCGGAGCCGCCGCCGTCAGCGGACCTGCCGCCGGCGGCCCGGCCTCGAACGGACTCGGCCGTAGCGGGGTTCCGGCGACGTTGACGTGGCACACCGGAACGGGACCCCTCTTCGCCGCTCTTCTCGTCCCCGCCCTGCTCGACCTCGCCCTTCGCCGCTTCGGCGCTTTCGGGCCCGGCCTCGCCGTCCGAGCTGCCCGGAGTCCGCGAGCCCGACGTTGCCGAGTCCTCCGCACCGCCGTGGCTCCGGGCACGCGGGCGGGTCCCCTGTTGTCCGACGGCGTCCGCGTCCTCCGCGGGTTCTCCTCGCTCGTCGCGACCGTCAACTCCCATGAGCCGCAACTCCCGTGTGCGTACCGTTGGTCGAACACCGCGAAAGCCTGACACAGGGCAAACGACCGAGAGTCCCCCGGATGGATCAATCACCCGTTCGTGGTTACTTTACGCGCCCCCGCATCGGGTCCTACCTCACATATGCGACCAACCCACCCCCGACTGACGCCAGTTCCACAGCATCAGCCACTCGACCCCTATGACACCTGCCACAACACGACACCTACACCGCCCAGTTGCTCGGACTCCGCAACGCACACACTCCACTCGGCAGCTTGCCGGGTGGCCGGGTACCCACGTGGCGCCCGGCGACCTGGCGACGAGGTGGCCAGGCGTCCCGCGCAGTGGCGTCCCGTTGGGCTGGCGACGCGGCGACCTGGCGACGGCGATCGGTGAGCCGCGCGGCGCCCGATGACCTGGCAGCCCAGCGTCCCGCCCCTGGTATCCGCAGCCTGATAGCACGGCGCCCGGACGCCCGGCGACGCAACGACCCTCGGAGCCCGCCCACGCCCTCCGCCCACGCACGAGGTACGTGCCACCGCTCCTGGGATGTCGCAACCGACCCCGGCGACCGGCACCCCAACTCCGCACAGGAGAGCCGCGAGCCCCGCCCCCGACCAAGCGCACGCCCGCTGACGTCAGCCGCAGCGGCCCGCCGGCGGACCCGCAAAGGCCCACCGACGAGCAGCAGGCAGCAAAGCTCAGCTCACGTGCCCACCGGATGCGCCCGCAGCCCCTCCAGCAGGATGTCGAGCAGCCGCGTGGAGGCCGCCGCCTGCTGCGCCGCATCGGGGAGCGAGGGCGCAGCCGTCGCTATCACCAAGAGGACGTCCTGGATCGTCACATCGGCTCTGAGCCCTCCGGCCCCGCGTGCCCGCTCCACCAACTTTCCGACCACGTCGAGCAGTTCGGCGGCAGCAGCGTCGTCCTCCGCTGCGGGCGCCATGCCGGGCGCCTCCGTCGCCACCGCGCCCTCCTCCGGCTCCTCCTCGGCCTCCTCGCCCTGACGGCGCTGCTGCGGCACACGGACCGCGGCCTCCCCCCAGCCCTCGGCCCGGAGTATCCGCGGCGGCAGGAGCCGCCCGGCGCCGGAGGCGACGGAGGTCCGCAGGAAACGCGAGAGCGCGGCCCAGGGCTCGTCCTCCTGTCCGAGTGCCGCGCGCGCCTGCTCGGTGAGGCGCGCGGTCTCCTCCTCTGCTATCCGCTTCACCAGCACGTCCTTGCTCGGGAAGCGCCGATACACGGTGCCGACCCCGACGCGCGCCCGCCGTGCGACGTCCTCCATCGGCGCCCCGTAACCGAGTTCGCCGAAGACCTCGCGCGCGGCGCGCAGTACGTGCTCCAGATTGCGCTGGGCGTCGACCCGCAGCGGTGCCGAACGGCCTACCGCCGTCCGCCGCTCGGCCGCCGGCCGGCCCTGCGGCGCGAGGCCGCGCCCCCCGCCGGACTCGGGCGCCTCCCGACGGACCGTCCCCGCGGCGCCGGGCGCCGGAGCGGTGGAGACGGAGCCCACGAAGACGTGGGCACGGGCCGGTTGAGCGTCGTACATCCCCTGAGTGCGCATGTGTCTAATCCCCCGATTCTGGGAGCCTCCCCCCGGAGGCACCCGATCTACTGCGCTCGGGGTGCCGGGCGCCCTGGTCGGCACATGTCGCACCCCGTAGGCACACGAACATAGTTGAGCCCGGCACGCCAGAGAAGAGGGCGGTTCCGCAGCCCCTCTCCGCTGGTTTCCCCTTGCGTGCTGAGCACCGTCTCACGCGCCTCTGACATCGCCTCGCGCACCACCGGTGAGCTGCACGAACAGGTGAGCCGGCGCACGTGGTGGTGAAAGCCGGAGCGTGCTCCCACCGGTTGTGCGGCCTGTCACGCCTGTGGACAAAGCCGGTCCGGCGGGGCGTCATTGACGGATGACCAAGGCGGTGGACGAGACGTGAGCGCAACAGCGCCGCCCGTGCGCATCCTCCTGATCGGCGCCGGCCACGTCGGCGCGACGGCAGCACGGCGCCTGAGCAGGCGCCTCGGGCCACGCCTCGCCGACCCCGCCCTCGCGCCTCGCCGCTCCCCGGCGCACGACAGGGGAGCGGCGCCCCCGGTGCACCTCACCGTCGTCAACCCGACTCCCCGCACCGTCTATCGCCCCCTCCTGCCCGAGGCCGCCGCAGGCTCCCTGCCGACGCACCACGCCGCCGCGCCGCTGCGCCGGCTCCTTCCCTCGTGCCGCATCGTCATCGGCGAGGCCGAGTCCGTCGACCACCGCCACCGCACGGCATACGTACGCACACCTGCGGACCGCTCCCCGCTCGCCCTGCGCTACGACCACCTGGTCCTTGCACCGGGCGCCGGCAGTGAGCCCCCACGCGCCCCCGGTATCGCCGAACACGCCTTCGGCACACGCGCGTTGCACGAGGTGACGGCGCTCGGCAACCACCTCGTGCACCAACTCGACCTCGCCTCCTCCACACGCGACCCCGCGGTGCGGGACGCGGCCCTCACCTTCGTCTTCGAGGGAGGCGACGCCGCAACCGTCGCGCTCCTCGCCGAACTCGCCGCGGCGGCCCGGCGATCCTGCCGCGACTTCGGCAACCTCGCCCCCGAGGAGCTCCGCTTCCTCCTCGCCGTCCCCGAGGACCGCCTCCTGCCGGAGTACGAGCCGCCGCCGGCCCGCCGCACCCTCGCCGAACTCCGCGACAACAACGTCGACGTACGCCTCGGCGCCTCCCTCGCCTCCTGCACCCCGCGCCTCGCCGTCCTCGACGACGGCACCCGCCTCCCCGCGCACACCGTCGTCCGCGCCGCTCCCACCGCGCCCCATCCCCTCCTCGTCTCGACGGACCTCCCCCGCACCCGCGACGGATTCCTCCGATGCACCCCGGCGCTCCAGCTCGACGGAGTCCGAGGCGCCTGGTCAGCCGGTGCCTCGGCCGCCCTCACGTCCCCGGAGGCACCCGCGCCCACGCCGGCGCACTCCCGGCGCCAAGGTCTGCTCTTAGCGGAGAACCTGGCGGCCGAGCTGCGCGGCGAACCCCTCGTGGACTACCGTCATACGCACGCGAGTTCGGCGATCCCGCTGGGCCCGCGTCGAGCCGTCGCGCAGTTGCAGCACCGCACCCTGAGCGGCACGACGGCCTGGCTCTGGCACCGCGGTCACCATCTGACGAAACTTCCCGCGCCCCGCGGCGTCGGTCTCGTGGCCGAGTGGACACTCGCGCTCCTCTTCCGGCGTGAGATCGTCTCCCTCAACCGCGCGCCGGAACCAGGCGGAACCCGGAACTCCCCGCCGAACAGCGGCGTCTGACGGATGGCGGCGGTCTGCGCCACACTGTGCATGTGACGATGGGTGGGTCCGCGCCTGCGAAGAGTGACCTCCTCCGCAAGGCAGGGCCGCCCAGCGGTACGCGCCGCGTCACACCGCGGTGACCTTGCCTGGACACCCCGAGCGGCGCACGCGCAGCAGGCACGACCCGACGGCGAACGACAGCGAACGAGCGAGCAACAAGGAACCGGACGACCGTGGATTTCACGCGCTGGAGCGCCCGACTGCCCGGCACACAGCGGCGCACCGCCGCCCAGTCGGCCGCGGAGGCACAGCAGCCGTCCGAGCCCTCCCCTGCCCGCACACCCGCGGAACAGGCGGACGAGACGGCATCGGACCCCGCCCCACCTGTCGTGCCGCAGGCCCGCTCCCGCCGCCGCTTCCCACCCCGCCGCCCGCCGTCCGACGCATCCCGCCGAGGCCCCGGCACCCCGTCCGCCGAGCACGCGACGCGCCGCATCGACGCGCTGCCCGTCCGCGAACTCCTCGGCCCTGTCCCGGCCCCCGCCGCGGTCGTCTACGGTCCCGAGCACCGCATCGCCTTCGTCAACGACGCCTACGAGAAGGCGTTCGGCGCCCGCCCCTCCGGTGCGGCCGCCCGCGACGCCCTCCCTGAACTCGTCGAGCTCGGCCTCCCTCCCCTCATGGACCAGGTCCTGCGCAGCGGCACTCCGCGCACGGTCAAGTCCCGCCGCGTGCAGGGTCCTCAGCGCACCGGCTACTACACCTTCACCTGCACCCCGCTCACGACGGCGGAGGAACAGGGCGTCTTGATCTTCGCCGCCGACGTCACCGACCAGGTCGAGGCAGCCGAACGCCTCCGCACGAGCGAGCGCCGCCAGCGCGAGGCCGCTGTCACTCTCCAACGCAGCCTGCTTCCCCAGGAGCTGGAGCAGCCAGACGACCTCCGCGTCGCCGCCACCTACCAGCCGGGCGGCACCGAGACCGCCGTCGGAGGGGACTGGTACGACGTCATCACGCTCGGCGCCGGACGTACGGCGCTGGTCATCGGGGACGTCATGGGCCGCGGGGTGCGGGCGGCCGCCGTGATGGGGCAACTCCGCACCGCCGTAAGGGCGTACGCCCGCCTGGACCTCCCACCGCACGAGGTGCTCCAGCTCCTCGACGGCCTCGCCGCGGAGATCGACGCCAGCCAGATCGCCACCTGCGTCTACGCCGTCCACGACCCGAACGAGGGCATCCTCAGCTTCGCCTCCGCGGGCCACCTCCCGATCCTCGTCAAGGACGAGGAGGGCGTGGTCCACCGGACGGGCGAGCCGACGGGCCCGCCCCTCGGCACCGGCGGCTGGCTTCACACCTCCGCCACCCTGCCGCTGGGCCCCGGATCCACGGCCGTCCTCTACACCGACGGCCTCGTGGAGCGCCGCGACGCCGACATCGACGTCGGCGTCGCAGCCCTGGAACGCGCCTTCGCGGCCGCCGGCGGCTCCCCCGAGATCGTCTGCAACCGCCTCATCCGCTCCCTCGGAATCACCGCCGAACACGACGACGACGTAGCCGTACTGGTCCTCCAACACCCCGCTCGCACGGGCCGGGAGGCCGAGCTCTTCCACAACGCCGCCCTGGACCTCCTCGGCGGCACGGAGGCCGCACCCCGCGCCCGCGCCTTCGCCTCGGGCGTCCTCGCCTCCTGGCGCTTCCCGGCAGAGCTCCGGGACCTCGGCGTCCTCGCCGCGAGCGAACTCGTCGCCAACTCGCTCCAGCACGGCACCCCGCCCATGCGCCTACGCCTGCGCAGAACCGACCGCCGTCTCATCGTCGAGGTCACCGACGGGGACGAGCACCTCCCGCGCCGCCGCACCCCGGAAGTGGCCGACGAGGCGGGCCGCGGGATCTCCATCGTCGCCACCATCGCCTCGTCCTGGGGTTCGCGGCGCACCCCGGGCGGGGGCAAGGCCGTCTGGTGCGAGTTCGCCCTGCCGGAGACCTGACGGCCGCGAGCCGTCTCAGGCGCTGACGGCCACCGACTCCTCGACCTCCACGGGCACCGGCCGCCCCGGCCGATCCTGCCGGTGCGTCAACCGCCGCCCCAGCACCATCGCCAGCACGCTGATCCCGAGCGAGCAGACCACCAGCATCCCGATGTAGAAGGCGTACGCACCGGCTGCGGCGAGCATCCCGCCCACCGCGGGCCCGATCGCGAGCGCCAACTGCCGCACCAGCGCGAAGGCCGAGTTGTACTGCCCCACGAGGCGGCTGGGCGCAAGGTCGGCGACGAGCGGCGCGACCGTCGGCGACAGCATCGTCTCTCCGACCCCGAAGAGCGCGTACGTCGAGATCAGCAGCGCCGTCGCCACGCCCTGCCCCCCTTCGACCAATCCGGAGGCACCGGCCGCGAGCCAGGCGAGGGTCCATATCAGCCCGACGACGGCGATGACCCGGCTCCGCCTGCGCCGCTCGACGAGCCGCAGCACCACGAACTGCGCCAGCACGATCGCCGCGGTGTTCGCCGCGAGCGCCGTCCCCAGCGTCGCCGTCGAGATCCGCGTCACCTCGACCGCGTACGCCGCGAGCCCCGACTCGAACTGCCCGTAACAGGCGAAGAAGACCACGAACCCGAGCACGCACAGCAGCACCATCGAACGGTCCCGCAGCAGCACCGCCCACCCGCTACCGGTCCGCCCCTCGGGCACCTCCTCGTCGTCGAACCCGGGCGCCGAGGGCAGCCGCACCGTGAGGAGCACCAGGAGCAGCACCATGAACATCGCCGCCTCGATCCCGAAGAGCACGAGGAACGACCCCGCGCTGTTCTCGTCGACGACGAACCCACCGATCAGCCCGCCGATCCCGAGCCCGAGGTTGTTGAGGAAGAACTGCGTGGCGAAGGCCCGCGACCGGTTCACCGTGCTCGAACACCAGACGATCATGGTCGCCAACGAGGGCTGGAGCACGGCGATCCCGCCCCCCATCAACCCGGCGGCTCCGAGAGCGGCCCCCGGCGTGGCAGCGGCAGAGAACGCCAGCGCGCCCAGCGCCGCGGCAACGGCGCCGAAGACGACCGTCACCATCGGCCCGCGTCGATCGATGACGCGTCCGGTGAACGGCAGCACCACGAGCGCGGCGGCAGCGAAGACCGCGAGCACGGCACCCGCGGTCCCGTCGCCCAGTCCCCGCACCTTGGAGGCGTACACGAAGAGGAACGGCATCGTGAAGCCGTTGCCGAACGCCGCGAGGGCGTTACCGAGTTGGATGCGGCGCAGTTGCGCGCCCATCGCCGTGGTCACACTCACCTACCCAGGAACACAGTGGTCGGTCGTACCGGTCATCGGGTCCGGAACCGTACGGACCCACACCCCACTGCGGCCCCCGCCGTGAAAACGGCGGGGGCCGCAAGAGTTCGAAGCTAAACTTCAATGTTGAAGAGTACACAGAGCAAGCCTTCAATGCGAACGCGTAGCCGTGGGATACTCCGCCTCATGTCCGAGCAGCAGCCGAGCCTCGATGAGCAGATCGCCATCTACCAGCGCGAGTACCGCGACCTCGACCCGCGAGTCGAGAAGGTGGTGAACGCCCTCAGCCGGCTGGACCGCAGGATGAACGTCGCCTACGGCCGCCAACTCGCCACCCTCGACCTCGGAAGCGCCGAGTGGGAGGTCCTCAAGGAACTCGTCATGGTCGGCGAGCCCTACCAACTGTGGCCGGGGGGCATCGCCAGACGTCTCGGCCTCACCCCAGCGGCCATGACCCACCGGATCGACCGCATGCTGGCTCAGGGACTCGTCACGCGCGAGCGCGACCCGGACAACCGAGTGCGCGTGATCATCGGGCTCACCGACACGGGCCGCGAGAAGTGGCTCCAGGTCATGCGCCGCGCCTCGGTCTTCGAGGAGGAGCTCCTCCAGGACCTCTCGGGAGACGAACGCGTACAACTCGGTGACCTCCTCACCCGCCTCCTCCGCCGCGTCGAGGACGCACAGCCCGACGCGGGCGGACGCCTCACGGACCTCGATTGAGCCCCTTCCCCCTCGCTTGACAGTGGTGGGGGTGGTCCGTAGTGTTCTCCGAGCTGCCCCGGAGGCTTTGTGTTTCGTGTGGGTGGCTCTTCTGCCGTCTGGTGGCGGTCTCTTCTGGTTGGTTTTCTCGTTTCTTTGCGGGTTTTCTGCGTGCCTTTTTTGGGTGTGTGGGGGCTGGTGGGGGAATGGGTTCCGGATTTTGTGTGGTCTGGGTGATCGACTAATGTGGGGGTCGCGTCGGAAGGCGTCCCGCCGGCCGGGTTGGTTGGATTCGGGTTCTTGCTTTTTCTTCTCTGTGTGAGGGGGAAGGGTGGGAATGGGAGTCTGATAGAGTCGGAGACACCGAGAGGGAAGCGCCCGGAGGGCCCTGGGAGGGGTTCGATGGAAGCGTTCGTTCTTTGAGAACTCAACAGCGTGCCATTTAGTCAACGCCAAGTTTGTTGATGCCCGTACCTG
>NZ_KB905819.1 GCF_000381025.1 Streptomyces sulphureus DSM 40104 | reverse complement strand
GCCCCGAGCCCCGAGCCCCGAGCCCCGAGCCCCGAGCCCCGAGCCCCGAGCCCCGAGCCCCGAGCCCCGAGCCCCGAGCCCCGAGGAAAACGGCTCTCCGTGTGAGGAGGCACGGCACACTTCCGTGTTCCGTACGTTTGGGCGGTAGGAGGTGGGGCTAAGCTCCGCTCATGGTCGCTGCAGCCGCCGAGGGACAAGCCCGGGTCTTGGTCGCGTCGAACAGAGGCCCCGTGAGTTACTCGTTCGACGACTCGGCCCCTGGTACTGGCCGGAAGTCCGGAGACAGTGCCTCTGAGAGCCGCGCACTCACCGTGAAGCGGGGCGGCGGCGGGTTGGTCTCGGGCCTTTCAGCCATCGGGTCGGACGCAGACGCGATCTGGGTGTGCGCGGCCCTGAGCGACGGGGACCGCGAAGCCGCGCGGCGCTCCAACGGGCGTTTGGAGACGACGGACACCGCAGGGCAGACCGTGCGTATGCTCGAAATCCCGGCTGGTGTATTTGCCGGTGCGTACAACGGCATCGCCAACTCCGTACTCTGGTTCGTCCATCACATGCTGTACCAGACCCCTGTCGAGCCGTCGTTCGATGCGCAGTTCTTCGAGGAATGGGAGGCGTACGAGAGCTACAACAAGGCCTTCGCCGACGCCCTTGCAGCGGAAGCGGCGCACAATGCCGTCGTGCTCGTGCAGGATTACCACCTGTCTCTCGTACCCGCGCTTCTTCGAGAAGCCCGCCCAGATCTGCGCATCGGTCACTTCTCGCACACTCCGTGGGCCCCGCCGGACTACTTCGCGATGCTTCCGGACGCTGAGGCCGAACGCCTGTTGCGCGGCATCCTCGGTGCCGACCGCGCAGGCTTCCTCACATCCAGGTGGGCACAGGCATTCGCCGACTGTTGCGTGCGCGTGCTGGGCGCCACGGTCTCGAGGGACGGCGACGAGCTGCAGATCGACCACGACGGAGGCACGACGCGTCTCGGCGTCCACGCGCTCGGCGCCGACGGCGAGTTCCTCAACGAAAGGGCCCACCGCTCGGACGTCGACGAGCGGATCGGCCAACTGCGCGCCCAGATCGGCGAGGTCCAAGGCGTGGCGCGCCGCACCGTCGTGCGCGTCGACAGGACAGAGCTCTCCAAGAACATCGTTAGGGGTCTGTACGCGTTCCGCCGGCTCCTCGCCGACCATCCCGAGTGGCGCGAACGTGTCGTGCACCTCGCGTTCGCCTATCCTTCCCGTCAGGATCTCGCCATCTACCGCGACTACACGGATGAGGTCGCACGGGTCGCCGAAGAGATCAACTCAGCTTTCGGGCGTCCCGATTGGACTCCCGTGATTCTCCACGTTCAGGACGATTTTCCTCGTTCGCTCGCTGCTTACCGGATCGCTGACGTTGCTCTCGTAAATCCGATCCGGGACGGAATGAACCTCGTGGCCAAGGAAGTGCCGGTGGTGTCCGACGAAGGATGCGCACTCGTACTCTCCCGAGAGTCCGGTGCCGCCGCGGAGTTGGCAGGCGACTCGTACATGGTGAATCCCTTCGATGTCGAGGGCACCGCTCGTGCTCTGGCCGACGCACTGAGGGCTACGGAGGCGGAGAAGAAGACGCGTACGCAGCGCCTGGCGGCGGCTGCCACCGCGCTGCCCCCGACCGACTGGTTTCTCGGGCAGCTCGAGGCACTCAAGCAGATCGCCCGTTAGTCCGAAGGCAACGGGACCTCGCCCACAGAGCCGCCGAATCGTCCGGTCGGTTCAGGCGCGAACTGGGACGGCAGCCACTATGCGGAACCGGCGGGCTCGCTTGCAGCCCCCGGCCCCATAGGCCCGCGCGAGCCCCGAGCCCCGAGCCCCGAGCCCCGAGCCCCGAGCCCCGAGCCCCGAGCCCCGAGCCCCGATTCCTGATTCCTGATTCCTGATTCCTGATTCCTGATTCCTGATTCCATTTATAGATGAAACACCAGTTAACTTCCGCACTGGAACACTTACCCAAAAGAGCCCCCACCCCGGCATCCCCACGTCACGCCGCACGCGCCAGCGCACGCGGGGACTCCTCATCACCTGGCGACGTGTACAAGAACCGGGTTCGCCCCTGCTGCACCCGTACTGGGCTTTGATCACCGTCACCTCGCTGATCCAGGCGCACGCGGCTCGCAGCGCCCGGGCGTCGGGCGGCACTCGCAGACCGGTCGACGGAGAGCGCAACAGCAGCGGGAGAATGATCGGGCAGCCTGTCCGAGAGGAGAGAGACGTGGCGGAGGAGTCCGGCAAAGGCGCCGAGGCGGTCACTGCCCGGGAGGCGGCCCCGTCGCCGGAGGCAGCGACGCGGCTGGGGGAACCCGTCGAGGACGTCGTGGCGCGCGCGAGGCGGCAGTGGGGTGAGCTCGATCCGCGCCTGGACACCGGCCCGATGGGGGTGATCGGTCGGGTCAACCGTTGTGCGGCGCTCTTTCAGCAGGCCGTCGACGCCCCGCTCGCCGACGAGGGCCTGGCGCGCGCCGAGTTCGACATCCTCGGCGCGCTCCGGCGGGAGAGCAGGGAGCTCACCCCCGGCCAGATCGCCAGGCAGACGTTCGCCTCGGGCGCCGCCGTCACCAAGCGGCTGAAGCAACTGAGGGACCGCGGGCTCGTCGAGCGGCGGACGGGGACGAGGGATCGACGCGTCGTGCACGTCTCGCTCTCCGAGGAGGGACGGGCGCTGATCGACCGGCTCATGCCGGAGCAACTCGCCTACGAGGCCGAGCTGCTTTCCGGCCTCCCGGTCCCCCGCCGGGACGAACTCGCCGGTGTGCTCGCCGAGTTGCTGGCCGTACTCGAGGGCAGGATCGCGATGCCGCAGGTCTGACGGGGCACGTCGGATTCAGGCGGCCGGCTCTCGTGTCCTCCGGTGGTCGCGCAGGACGCAGTCCCCGCAGGTACCCGCGCCTCTGACGCGGTAGTAGAGGCAGCAGTTGTTCCGCACGAAAGCCAGCGTCTCCCCGCTGAGGCTGAACTCGCCTGCTCCCGCCAGGGGTTCACGTGGAAGCAGGGTCGCGGCGAGTCGTGCGGCCCGTCGCCCCGCCTCCGGGTATTCGCGGCCGAGGACTCGGACGGCGCCCGCCACTGCCGATCCGGCGTTCCCGCGCATGACTTGCGGGGAGAGTTTCCACAACCGGTGGACAACAGCGTCTAGTTGGACGAGATGTGCCGCGAAGGTCTGGCGGACGTTCTCGGAGAGGCCTTTCTCCGCGGGGAGTTCGCGGAGTTCCGGCAGCCACAGATGTACGACGCCGCCGGGGGCGCGCCAGTGGAGCGCTTCGGGCCGCAGATCGGGCACGGCTCCGCCGAGTGCGGCCGAGCCGAGCGTCAACGAGGCCAACCGTGCGACCAGGCCGAGGTGGAGTGTGGATGCGGCGACGCGCGGCTCCTCGGTGCCGATGACCTCCGCGACGTGGCAGGCGTACCGCTCCAGGGCGCCGTCGCGACCCGTGTAGACCTCCGCGAGGGGAGAAAAATTCCTGGCGTCGTCGCGTGCACCGGTCGCGACGTCGAAGTGCCGGCCGACGTGACGGAGTTGGGCGAGGTAGTGGGTCATCGGGAGCCGCCCGGCGGACGTGTCGAACCGGTCCGCGTACGGGGGCTGCAAAGGTGCTCTTGGTAAGGGACGCGCACGGCACCTGCCCTCTCTCGGGGAACTCCGCCCCGGTCGGTGGAGGCGCGGCGGCGTGAGTCTCCTGACTCGGGTTCCTCGCTCCCCCGGCCTTCCGGCCCTACGGGCCGTGGCTGCGTGCGGGTTCGCTCGCCCTCACAGTGGCGGTACCGTGCCGGACTCCCACCGGCTTCCTCGTCCGCCGCCGCGGATACTCGACCGATCATCGCAGCAGCGCACGCCGTACGCCAGGGGCCCCGGCAGTACTGAACGCGCCGCGGCCGAACGCGAGTCGCGTACGGCCGACGGCGACAGCAACCAGCGGTACCTAGGAGTTGAGCTCCTCGAGCGTCTTGCCCTTCGTCTCCGGCGAGAAGAAGGCGACCAGGGCGCCCACGGCGGCGACGCAGGCCAACTGGAGGAAGACGAGACGCAGGCTCGCGCCGGAATTCATCATCGCTCCCACGACGATCGGGCCGAGGATGACGCCGAGCCGGTTCCACAGCCCGCCGAACGAGGCGCCCATCGCACGGTTTCGCGTCGGGTAGAGCTCCGGCGAGTAGAGGTAGAGGCCGGCGTTCATGGAGAAGACGAAGAGCGTCGCGACGGAGGCGAAGACGGCGACCTGCGCGCCGGACGTCGCGCCGGCGATCGCCAGTGCCGCGAGCGTCACCGTCAGCGCGCCCAGCGCGAAGGTGAAGGCGGGGCGGCGCCCCACACGGTCGATCACCATCGCCATCACGAAGCTGCCGAAGAGGCCCGTGAGGTTGCTCAGCACGGTGAGATAGAGCGCGGTGCTGAGGCTGAACCCGAAGTGCGAGGTGTAGAGCGAGGGGAGCCAGACGGCGATGCCGTGGTTGACGTAGTAGGCGACGAACCACAGGGTCGAGAGGACCACGGTGCGCTTGAGGTACCTACCGGTGAAGATCTCCCGCAGTCGGCCGCCCGACTGCTCGGCGGGGATCTCCGCGTCCGGTTCCGACAGCGGCTTCTTTGTCGCCCGTACGACCTCGTCCTCGATCCGCGCGATGATCTCCGCGGCCTCCGCCTCACGGCCCTGCGCCAGGAGCCAGCGCGGGGATTCGGGCACGTGCCGACGCAGCACGACAGCGACCAGGATCGGAAGCCCGCCGATCAGGAACAGTGCGCGCCAACCAAGGTTCGGCACCACCCAGGCGGCGACGAGCGTGGCCGCGGTGAGACCGGCGGGGAAGATCAGCTCGTAGAGGAGCACCATCTTGCCCCTGCTGTCCGAGCGGACGATCTCGTTGATGTACGTCGCCGCCACCGGAACCACACCGCCGATACCGAGGCCCTGGACGAAGCGGAAGAGCGCGAAGAGTTCGATGTTGGTGGAGAGCGCGACGGCGACGCTGAAGACGGCCGTGACAGCGGTCCCCAGCGCGACCGTTCGCACCCGTCCCATCCGGTCACCGAGCCACCCGGCACCGAGAGCTCCCACGAGCATGCCGACCGACCCGGAGGTGATGGCGAACGTGGCCTGACCACCGCTGAGCCCCCATTCCTCGGTGAGCACAGGAAGAGCGGAAGCAGCCATGAGCTGGTCGAACGCCTCGAAGAAAGTGACGACACCGATCAGCAAGCGCACCTTGACGTGCCAACGGGAGTGCGGGAGTCGTTCGAGCCGGGCCGCCACTGAGCTCGGCTCGGTTTTTCGGGCCACGGTTGCCATGGGGTTCCTTCCGCGAGCAACGAAGTCGCGGCGAGACTAAGCGCGTCTTCTCTAAGGGGTCAATCACTAAGCGCTTAGGTTTTACCGCACCGAAACCGCTTCCGGCAGCGGGGAGTTCGTCCAGCTCACCACCGGGCAATCTGCCGCCGCCCATCGGCACACACGACTCGCCGACGGATACACACAAGAGGGCGACCCGATTGGCGCATGATGACCAACTAAGGCCACCTCTGCGCCCGTTGACTTTTTGACGGCACCCTGACATTCGCACTTGCACACGCCCACTGGGCGCGGCTCTCCCGACGGAGCAACCATGGCAGCCGACCACGAGCCCTACCCGCCGCAACGGCGCCCACGGGCCGACGGGGACACCGAGTACGGCGCACGCCCGGCCGTACTCGCCTGGAACGCCGGACTCGACGAGGTCGTCGCCGTCCGGCACGGCGAGTCGACTGCGAACGCCCGGTTCGCCGCGGCATCGCGCTCGCACGCAGACGCCCCGAGCCGCGAGGAGACCGACGCGGAGGTACCGCTCTCGGCCGCCGGTGTGCGTCAATCGGCCCGTCTTGGACGGTGGTTGGCCGAGATGGGAGGCCCCGAGCAGCGGCCGTGGATCGTGGCTGTCTCGCCGTACGTGCGGGCCCGGCAGACGTGGGAGTCGATCGCCGCCGAACTGGAGGCGGCGGGCGTCGCCGTCCCGCCGGTCGTGGTGGACGAGCGGCTGCGCGATCGGGAGACGGGCGTTCACGAGCTGCTCACGCCTGCGGAAGTCCGTGCCGCGTCGCCGCAGGAGGCCGAGCGGCGGCGGCGGTTGGGCGAGTGGTTCTACCGGCCGCCCGGCGGCGAGTCGATCGCGGATGTGGCGGTGCGGGTGCGCGCCTTCCTCGTCGACCTTGCCGCCTCGGTGTCCGAGGGTCGGCAACTTCTCCTCGTCACCCACGACTCCGTCGTCCAGGCACTGCGCCAGATCCTCGCCGGGCTCGGCGCTCCTCCCCGGCTCGACCTGCCGGTACCCAACGCATCGGTTTCGCACTGGCGCCGCCTGGGCCGGTGGGTCAGCCTCGTGGAGTTCGGGTGCACCGCGCACTTGGAGGATGGGGAAGAGTGGCGGGCAACTTGACTCGGGCAGGCGGCACTTGCCGGCAGCGGTTGCGGCGGGCTACCCGTTGTTGGACGGCTGGAGGTTGCCGCGGACGAGTCGGCCGTGTCCCGTGCCGCTCGGTCCTGCGTGTGCAACCGCGAAGGCACCGTCGACGGCTCGGGGCTTCCCGGCAGCGAGCGTGCTCGGGGAACAGCGCTTCGACCTGCCAACGCACGTGGCTGTCAGCGCGCTTGACCCGTACGCCTGTGCCGGCCATGGCTGCTCGCAGCTCCGACGCACGAGGTGCGTGCGCTTCGTTGCGGCCTCCACACCCGCCTGACACACGGCGGCGGCTCACCCGGTCGCGGTAGCGCCGGTGCGAGGATGCTGCTCACCGACGATCCCGGGCGCCGTGCGCCACCCCGCCCGTCCGAAGGGAGCCCCCTTGACCAGCGAAGGCATCGCACCCAACCTGGTGCCCGATTTCGGCAGGTACGGCCTTTTCTGCCCCCTGCATGCGCAGGACACCCGCGAGCAGGCGGACGTCGCCGCCGAAATCGAGGGGATGGGCTACGGGACCCTGTGGGTCGGTAACAGCACCATCGACAACGCGACGCCGCTGCTCGGAGCCACGCAGCACATGATCATCGGCACGGCGATCCAGTCGATCTGGCGGCTGCCGGCACAGGAGACGGCGTTCCGCCTCGACGCGCTGGAGTCGGTCTACCCGGGGCGGTTCCAGCTCGGGCTCGGCGTCAGCCATCCGCAGGCCGCCGCCGACTACCGGCGGCCGTACAGCGCGATGGTGGAGTACCTCGACATCCTGGACGGCTGTCCCACGTCCGTTCCTCCCCTGCGGCGCACGCTTGCGGCGCTCGGTCCCCGGATGCTCCGTCTCGCCAGGGATCGCTCGGCCGGAGCGATGCCGTACCTGGTCACGGCCGAACAGGTCGCGCATGCACGGGAAGCGCTGGGCGACGGGCCGGTTCTCAGCCCGGAGCTCGGGGTCGTCCTGGAGAGCGATCCGGAGCGCGCCCGTACGCGGGCCCGCGAAGCGGTCTCCTTCTACCTGGGGCTCACCAACTACCGGAAGAGCTGGCTGCGGGGCGGGTTCACCGAGGACGACATGTCCAACGGCGGGAGCGACCGCCTTATCGACGCCCTTTTCGCATGGGGGAGCGAGCAGGACATCAGCGCCCGTATCGATGCCTTCCTACAGGCCGGCGCCGATCACCTCGCCCTTCAGGTCTTCGACGGCAGCGGGCCGGGGCACCTTCCGCGGAGGGGGTGGAAGCGGGTTGCGGAGATGTTGTCGCTGGGGTGACTTGGGTTCGGAGTGCGGGGCCTGGGGCTTGGGGCTCGGAATGGGCTCGGGGCTCGGGGCTCGGGGCGCAAAGCCCGGGGCTCGGAGTCCGAAGCTCGGGGCTCGGAGCGCAAAGCCCGGAGCCCGAAGCCTGGAGCCCGAAGCCCGAAGCCTGGAGCTCGGGGCTCGGGGCTCGGGGCTCGGGGCTCGGAGCGCAAGGCCTGGAGCCCGAAGCGCGTGGCTCGAGGCTCGGGACTCGGGGCTCGGGGCCCGGAGCGCAAAGCCCGAAGCTCGGGGCGCGAAGCCCGGAGCCCGAAGCCCGGAGCACAGAGCTCGGGGCCCAAAGCTCGGAGCCCGAAGCGCGTGGCTCGGGGCTCGGGACTCGGAGCTCGGGGCTCGGAGCTCGGGGCTCGGAGCCCGAAGCGCAAAACCCGGGGCTCGGAGCCCGAAGCCCGGAGCCAGGCGTCAACGTCGGACTCACCCTGTTGACGACCCGGTATCGAGCGAAGCCCGCCGACGCCGGCGGGGCAGTTCAACAGCGTCGACTTGCCCGAGCCGGAAGGCCCCGTGACCGCGAGCGATTCGCCGGCCCCACCGCGAGGTCGACGCCGTCGAAAGCGCGGGTGGCGCCGTAGGCCTTGGTGAGGCCAGTGCCAAGCAGCACCGGGAGGTCGGCAGCGTGATCCATGCGCCCACCGTCCTCGCCGCACTCCGGGTGCCGCCTCGGCCGCCCGGCCGGTTCCGCCGCCCCCGCTCGTCCTTTCGGCCGAGCCCGCGCCGACGGTGCCTTTCGTACGCTGCACCGGTGTCAGAGATAGACGAATCCCCGGCGAAGAACCCGCGGCTCCGCAGCGGACGGCCGGCTCCGCCCTTTTGACAGCCATGGCGCTGCTGTGGCTCGTCGACGTGCTCAACCGCAGCGACGTCGCAGATCAACGGCCCCGCCGTCTGGCGGAGGCTGGCGCCCGGGTGGTCGCGGCGCTCGCCGTACTCCTGCCCGAGGACCGCGCGTCGCTCAATCTCGCCAGCTTCCAGGACAAGTTGAAGTTGCGGAACCGCGTCGAAATAGCGGCCTGGGCATGGCGCTGCGGTGTGGTCGTCGGCTGAACCGCACGGCCACACCGCTTCCCGACCGGCTACCTGCCGTCCGCGGACTCGCGTTCGACGACGCCGTAGTCGAAGACCACGCGGTCGCCCTTCACGTCGGTCGTGGAGACCGGCATCGGCTTGGTGCCGTTCTCGAACTCCGCCTCGCACTCGACCCGTGTCCCACTGCTCGGCGCGCAGCCCCCGCGGGCAACTCACCGACTTCGGCGCCTCCTCGACGCACGGACGGGCGAAGTTCTCCTTCGCCTTCTGCCGACCCCGGCACGCGGCACCACGCGCGCGATCCCCGGCGCGGTCGCCACCGAGGTGTTGTCGAGCAGGTTCCACACCAGCACGACACCCCGGCGAGCAGGACGGCGACGACTCCGGCGACAACGATGCGCTGCATGCAGTGCTCAACGATCCCTGCACGGCCGGCCCTACCGACTCACTCTCCGAGCTTCCGCCCGTCACAACCCCCGCCGCCTCGGACCAACGGCCAGTCGTACGGGCGCATCCTCGGCCGAAGGAACGAGACGTCCGGGAACCCGAGCCGCGCACGGAGACGTCCGCAGAAGCATGCAACACCACGCTGAACCGACCGGCGTCCTCGGCTGCCTGGTCGCCGTAGTCGCCGAGGCCGCAGGACTCGGCGTATGGCTGCACGGTGCGGGTCCCGGCGTACGGGGCAGTTTCGAGGGTCAACGCGACTGGTCCCTGCTCTATGTGGAGCTACCGCTCCTCCTGCTCGCCCTCCCCGCCCTCACCGTGACAGCCTGGGGCCTGACGGGCGCCGCCCTCCGCGACAGGACGGAACTCCCCACCCGCACAGCGGCGTCCGCAGCGACATCGGCGCTTACGCTCGCGCTGCTCTCCTGGGCGGGGCTGGCGTGGCTGGACGGACGGGTCGGAGGGGTGCTCCAGGACGGGTGAAGCGGGGCTTCGCTGTCCAACCTCGAGTGCATGGCGTTTCGCAGTGCACGCCGGGGTTCAGCGCCCTCGGTCGAGCGGGCCGGGGCTGGGTGACTGTGCCGTGTCCGGCCTTCGGCTTCCCGTTCGTGCGCCCGGAGGGGCGGCCGTCTGGCGCTCGTCCGTCGTTCCCGTCAGTTGGACGGGCCGGACTGAGCTCCGCAGCGCCGAACGCCGAGTAATGCACGGACGGTTGGGTAAGCAGGACCTTCGGCCTGTGCACTCTTCGCGACCTACGTCCGCGGACATACCCGTCCGACCGTCCGCGTCCAGGCCGAACCCCCTCCCCTCGAGCGCCATGTTCATACCGACCGCACGGCCCCGGTCCGTGCCCGAATGCAACGCACACCAGCGCGTCCAACGCGCAGCGCTGACCGCTCTGCTGCTCCCCCGCTCGCCCACTTATGTGCTGCACGGCCCGGCTGACCGAGCGGCTCCGCCCAGAAGACAACGGGGAGTTACCCCAACGCCTCTACTTCCGCTTCGTCAGGTCGTAGAAAGTAGCGTCCCCGACCTTCACCTTTTCGAAGTGCGCCTGTACCCACGTGCTGATCCTCGACGCGGAGCCCTGCCCGCCGCTGGGTCCGCCCGTGCCGCCCGCAAGGAAGTAATGGACCCTCCCGTCCTCGACGTACTGCCGGAACTCGGCGAGCGTCGGCGAGGGATCGCTGCCGTTGAAGCCGCCGATCGCCATCACCGGGGCGCCGGTGGCGAGTTGGTAGCTCGCGGCGTTCTGCGAGCCGGTCGCCGCCGCCACCCAGGTGTACGAGGACGCGTCCTTCTTCAGCAGAGTCTCGGCCTTCGCGGAGACGCTGCCGCCGTCGAGCAGCCCGCCTCCCGGCCCACCGGCCGGACGGCCCTGCCCCTGCTGCGAGTTGCCCTGGCCTTCGCCCGGCCCCTGCCCGCCGGGCCGGTTCCCCGGCCCACGACCGTCGCCCTTGACGCCCCCGCCCGGCTGCGGCGGCTGACCTGCCGAACCACCAGACGGACCTTGCCCGTCGGGCGCACCCTTGCCTTTCCCGTCCGGACCTCCGCCGGGTGGCCCGGCCCCGGGCCCGCCCCTCGCATCGCCGGGCCCCGCGCTGACGATCGAACCCGTATGCGGCGTCGCGGCCGTGGAGAACGCGTATGCCGCGGGACCCGCCACCGCGGCGAGCAGGCCGACGACCGCCAGGCCCGCCGTCAGCCCGCGCGGCGCCACGCGCACCGCGAGCAGCCCGCACGCCGCGAGCACACCCGCCGCGAGAACCGCCCACCGCAGCCAGGGGAACCACTCGGGCGACCGCGCGAGCAGCGCGTACGACCACGCGGCCGTCCCGCCCACCGCGACCGCGAGCACCACGGCACACCACACCCTCTCGCGGGCGCGCCACACCGACACACCGCCGAGGGCGACGAGGGCCGCCACGTAGGGGGCCAACGCCACGGTGTAGTACGCATGGAAGATCCCGGACATGAAGCTGAAGACGACACCGGTGCACAGCAGCGAGCCGCCCCACAGCAGGAACGACGCACGCTTCCGGTCCGTGCGGGCCGCCCTGCGCGTGAGCAGCAAACCGGCGGCGAGCAGCAGCAGCGCGGCCGGCAGCAGCCAGGAGATCTGCCCGCCCGTCTCGGCGTCGAGGAGCCGGGTGAGTCCCGTCTCGCCCCAGCCGCCGCCTCCGCCGACGCTGCCGGTCTCGTCGCCCGTGATCCGGCCGAACCCGTTGTAGCCGAGGGTGAGTTCGAGGAAGCTGTCGGTCTGCGAGCCGCCGATGTACGGGCGCGACCCGGCGGGCCACAGCTCCGCGAGCGCGACCCACCAGCCCGCCGCCGCCAGGGTCGAGAGGCCGCCGAGGAGTAGCTGCCACAGCCGGCGTCGCAGCGGCGTCGGCCCGCACACCAGGTAGACGACGGCGACCACCGGAAGGATGAGCCACGCCTGCAACGTCTTGACGAG
Source organism: Streptomyces sulphureus DSM 40104 (assembly GCF_000381025.1). Taxonomy (GTDB): domain Bacteria; phylum Actinomycetota; class Actinomycetes; order Streptomycetales; family Streptomycetaceae; genus Streptomyces; species Streptomyces sulphureus. The sequence continues at coordinate 394,909 of NZ_KB905819.1, read as the reverse complement.
GAAGGCGCATCCGAAGCACACCCCGGCGAGCACGAGCCACTTGGTACGGGCGTCCTCGACCGCCCGCTCCGCGCAGTACAGCGCGCAGACCATCAGCAGGCAGAGCAGCGCGTCCGGGTTGTTGAAGCGGAACATCAACGCCGCGACGGGCGTGCACGCCAGCACGGCCCCGGCGAGCAGCCCGCCGCCCGGGCCGACCCGGCGGCGTACGGCTGCGAAGAGCACCCCGACCGTGGCGACGCCCATCAGGGCCTGCGGCACCAGGATCTGCCAACTCCCCAGCCCGAAGAGGCGAACCGAGAGCCCCATCGGCCACAGCGCGGCAGGAGGTTTGTCGACGGTGATGGCGTTGCCCGCGTCGAGCGAGCCGAAGAGGAACGCCTTCCAGTCGGCGCCGCCGGCCTGTGCGGCCGCGGAGTAGAACGAGTTGGCGTATCCGGAAGCGCCGAGGCTCCAGAGGTAGAGCACCCCCGTCGCGAGGAGCAGTGCCCAGAACGCGGGCCGCTCCCAGCGCGGCCTGTCCGCCTGCCGGGTGCGGAAGCGGGAGGCCGACGCGGGTGCGGCGCGGCCGTGCGGGGTCGTCATCGCTCGGGTGTCCGTTCGTGGTCGGGGTCGGTGGATGCGGGGCTGCGGCCGCTCGGCTCGGGGAAGACCCAGGCGCGGAAGAGGACGAACCGCAGCACGGTGGCGGCGAGGTTGGCGACGATCAGCACGGTGAGCTCCGTGCCGTGCGACGCGTCCGGGTTCGCGGCGGCGAGCGCCGCGAGGCAGCCGCTGGTGAGCAGCAGGCCGATGCCGAAGACGAGGAGGCCCTGCGCCTGGTGCAGGGCGGCGCGGACACGGCCGCGCACACCGAAGGTCAGCCGGCGGTTGGCTGCCGTGTTGCCGACGGCTGTGAGCAGCAGTGCGCACGCGTTGGCCGCCTGCGCACCGACGCCCTGCCGCAGCACGGCGTAGAGGCCCAGGTACAGCAGCGTGCTGAGCACGCCGACGACGCAGAACCCGGCGAGCTGCTGCGGCAACCTCCGCGGCACGCCGAACAGTTCGCGGTCGCGCGGGTCGTCGCCGAAGGGCCGCCGCAGCCGGTCGAGGGGCAGCCGCCCGGAGGCGAGCGCCCGTCCGACCCGCCACACTCCCCTGAGGTCTTCGAGGGCCGTGCGCACCACGTCGACCCGGCTGTCCGGGTCGTCGACCCAGTCCACCGGGACCTCGTGGATACGCAGTCCGCCGCGCTCGGCGAGGAGGAGCAGCTCGGTGTCGAAGAACCAGCCGCCGTCCTCGACCATCGGCAGCAGCGCGTCGGCGACGTCGCCCCTGACGGCCTTGAAGCCGCACTGCGCGTCGCTGAACCGCGCCGCCAGCGACCGGCGCAGCAGCACGTTGTACGCACGGGAGACGAACTCCCGCTTGGCGCCGCGCACCACCCGGGAGCCTCCGGCGAGCCGGGTCCCGACGGCGAGGTCGGAGTGGCCGGAGACGAGCGGCGCGACCAGCGGCAGCAGCGCGTTGAGGTCCGTCGACAGGTCGACGTCCATATAGGCGCGCACCGGCGCGACGGACGCCCCCCACACGCGCCGCAGCGCCCGCCCACGCCCCTTCTCCTCCAGCCGCACGACGTCGACCTCGGCGAACTCCTCGGCGAGCGCGGCAGCGACGCGGGGCGTGGCGTCGACGCTCGCGTTGTCCGCCACGGTGATGCGGAAGCCGTAGGGGAACGTCTCCCGCAGGAAGGCACGCAGTCTCCGCACGCAGGGATCGAGCCCGGACTGCTCGTTGTGGACGGGTACGACGATGTGGAGGACGGCCCCGGCACGGCCATGGCGCCGCTCGACCGAGAGCGGCCGACGCACGGGCAGCACCCCGACGACGTCCGCACCACTCTCGGAACCGGAACCTCCGGCGCGTTCGACTCTCATACCCGCACTGTCGCGACCCGCCCTGTCAGCCCGGTGTGCAGCACCTGTGCGCCGGCTGTGAGTTCCGCACCGTCCAGCCTGCCGGCAGCCGTCGCCACGGAACGGCCGGTCGTCGGCGTTCCGGCCGAGAAACCCGGACGTGACGAGCGCGAGACGTCGACGCCCACACACGGTCGGCCGACTCGGAGTCCGCCGTCCCGCATCGGCCGGACGGGCCACGTACGACCGCGCTCAGGGCCACAGTCACGGCCGAGCTGCCCGTACCGAAGTCGGCGACACCTGGCGGTCCGACGAGTTCTCCGCCCCGCCCGCCGCATCAGTCCACGCCCGTACGACCGGTGCCGGTCATCGAGTCCGGTGGCGAACAGGGGCCGCGGCCCTCAGCATCCGCCGGCCACGAGAAGGCGCGCCCCACCCGGCGGTCGACCACGCCCGGCCCCGGTCCAAGGAGCCGGCCGGCGAGCTGCCCGACGTCACCCGGGCAGTTCCACGCGAAACACCGTCCGCCCCGGCCACGAGTCCGCGCTCACGGCGCCACCGTGCGCGGCGACCACGGCCTGCACGATCGCGAGCCCGAGCCCCGTGCTGCCGTGCGCGCGGGAGCGGGAGGCGTCGCCGCGGGCGAACCGCTCGAAGACGTGCGGCAGCGTCTCCGGCGGGATGCCGGGACCGTCGTCGTCGATCTCGATCCGCGCTCCTCCTCCGTCGTGCGGCGGACGCAGACGGGCGGTGACAGTGGTGCCGTACGGCGTGTGGGTACGGGCGTTGGCCAGCAGGTTCGCCACGACCTGCTGGAGCCGCGCCGGCTCTCCGTCCACCTCGACGGGCGTCTCGGGAAGTTCCAGCCGCCACCTGTGCCGCGGGCCCGCGGCACGCGCGTCGCTCACCGCGTCGACGAGGAGCGGTACCAGGTCGACCGTGGTGCGCTCCACGGGACGCCCGGCGTCGAGCCGGGCGAGGAGCAGCAGGTCCTCGACGAGGCCGGACATCCGGTCCGACTCGGACTCGATACGGCCCAGCGCATGCCGGGTGTCGGGGCCGATCTCCTCTTCGCCGCGGCGGGTGAGTTCGGCGTAGCCGCGGATGGCGGCGAGCGGGGTGCGCAGCTCGTGGCCGGCATCGGCGACGAACCGCCGCACCCGCGTCTCGCTCTCGTGCCGGGCCGCGAGCGCCGAACCCACGTGCCCCAGCATCCGGTTGAGCGCGACGGCGACCTGTCCCACCTCGGTGCGCGGGTCCGTGTCGGCCTCCGGCACCCGCTCGCGCAACTGCACCTCGCCGTGGTGCAACGGCAGTTCGGAGACCCGCGTCGCCGTACGCGCCACCCGCCGCAACGGCCGCAGCGCCAGCCGCACGGAACCGGAAGCGGCAAGTCCGGCCGCCACGACGCCGCCCGCGGTGACGCACACCTCGACGACGACGAGCGTGTCGACAGTGCCGTCGACCGAATCGGACGGCAGCCCCACGAGCAACTCCTCGCCTGAAGAGCCGCCGGACACGGCCATGGCACGGTAGTCGCCCAGCCCGGGCACCGAGACGGTGTGCGCTCGGCCGTCCCGGGGAAGGCCGTCGAGGGCGTCGGTCTGCTCCGCCGACAGCCCCTTCGCCGTGACCCCGCCCGGCCGTGAGTCCTCCGACCGCTGCACGCTCACGGACGCCTTCGTCACCTCGTCCGCACCCTCCGCGACGACGGCTCCGACGGTGCCGACCGGCTGACCCCCGCGAGTGAGGAAGTCCAGCGCTTCGCGGTGCGGCGGCTCGGAAAGGCCGGGCGGCCCGGCGGCACGGTGCGAGACGTCGGTGAGCTGCGTGTCCAACTGCCGCTGGAGATACGAATGCAGGGCGATCGTGGTGACCGTCCCGATCACCGCGGCCACCACCGTGATCAGCGCCACCGACGCGACCACCAGCCGCCCGCGCAACGACCGCAGCACGCGCCGCCGCCCCGCCTCGGACGGCCTCTCCGCGGAGCTCCCCACCGTCACTCCGCGGGCTTGATCAGGTACCCCGCGCCCCGCCGAGTGTGGATCATCGGCGTCCGCCCGGCGTCTATCTTGCGGCGCAGATAGGAGATGTACAGCTCGACGATGTTCGCCTGACCACCGAAGTCGTACGACCAGACCCGGTCGAGGATCTGCGCCTTGCTCAACACCCGCCGCGGATTACGCATCAGGTACCGCAGCAGCTCGAACTCGGTCGCGGTGAGCCGCACCTCCGCACCGTCGCGCCACACCTCATGGCTCTCCTCGTCGAGCACGAGCCCCCCGACGACGAGCCGCGACTCCTCCCGCGTCGACACGGCCCCCGCCCTCCGCAGCAGCCCCCGGAGCCGCGCGACGACCTCCTCCAAGCTGAACGGCTTGGTGACATAGTCGTCGCCACCCGCCGTGAGCCCGGCGATACGGTCCTCCACGGCATCACGCGCCGTAAGAAAGAGCACCGGCACCCGCGGCACCTCCCGACGCAGCCGCCCCAGCAGAGTGATGCCGTCCACATCCGGCAACATCACATCCAGCACCACCACATCCGGCCACCAACCCCGCACGCACCGCACCGAGTTCCCCCCGTCCCCGGCCGTCCGCACCTCCCACCCCTCGTACCGCAGCGCCATCCCCAACAACTCCGCGAGCGACGGCTCATCATCCACGACGAGCACCCGCACCGGTGCCCCGTTCCCACGAGACGTCCCCGCAAGCTCGGCGGAGGGTGCATGGGCCGGCTGGGGGAGGGAGAGGGAGGACATGCGGCCGATTGTGGGCGGCGGCTCTGAGAGCTTTCTTAGAGAGGGGTGTGCAGGGGGTGTGAATTCGGGTGCCTCGCGGAGCGTCGGGGTCCCGGGAGCGAGCGGGGCTGTGGTGTGTCGAGAACCGTGCGGAGGACGGGGGTGGCACTCGGGCGCGGGGAGCAGTCACCGCCGGCGTTGAGCGTCGCGGCGATCTGGGGTCCATCCCGCGTGCGCGGGAAGCAGTGGAAGGCCGCCTCGCCGAGTCGTACGGCGGCGGGTCCATCCCCGCGTGCGCGGGAAGCAGCGCCACTACAGCAAGCACCCGCCGCAAGCCCTGGGTCCATCCCCGCGTGCGCGGGAAGCAGCAGCACAAGCGTATGAGTATGCGTCGAACTCGGGGTCCATCCCCGCGTGCGCGGGAAGCAGACGGTTGAGCGCCAGGTCCCCGCGCGAGTCCCGGGTCCATCCCCGCGTGCGCGGGAAGCAGTGCCTCGGCATCACACTCGGCATTGTCGGTGCGGCTCCATCCCCGCGTGCGCGGGAAGCAGTCCCCAAGGCGCTGACCAGCGTGACGGGCAGCGGGTCCATCCCCGCGTGCGCGGGAAGCAGCTCCACCCTTCGCAGAGCACCCCGTCCCCGGCTGGTCCATCCCCGCGTGCGCGGGAAGCAGCACGACCACGGATGGGCCTCCGCCCGCGCCTGGGGTCCATCCCCGCGTGCGCGGGAAGCAGTCGGTCTCGGGCTCGATGCGGTGGCTTTGTTCGGGTCCATCCCCGCGTGCGCGGGAAGCAGCACGTCCTCCTCATCCAGCGTGATTGGCCCCCGGGTCCATCCCCGCGTGCGCGGGAAGCAGTCTCCCCCACCTGCGCTTCTATCCCAAGGCAAGCCCTCCCCAAGCAACTTCCGGGAATCCAGACATTCCCCCCACCCTCCCAGCCGAAGCACCCCCGCCCCCGATCACCCACCCCAACCCCCTGACAAACAAAAGAACTTACCGCTCAAATTCATTCAACACCCTGACACCACCCCCCATCACAGGATCTAATCCTCCGCATGCCCGCCACACCCCCGCCTCCGCCGCATCTGGGCGAAACCCTGTCGCTCCCGGCCCGAAAGGTGTGGGCGAAGTCCGACCAGCGCGACGGCGGCAGGAGCGGTGCGTGGCTGCCGCTGTGGCGGCACATGGCGGACAGCGGTGCGGTCGCAGGCCTGCTGTGGGACCGCTGGTTGCCGCGGCAGGTACGGCAGTTGGTGGCCGAAGCCCTGCCGGGCGGGGAGGAGCAGGCACGGCTGCTGACCGTGTGGCTGGCGACGGTGCACGACGTCGGCAAGGCGACACCGGCCTTCGCCTGCCAGGTGGAGGACCTTGCAGGCGCCATGCAGGACAGCGGGCTTGTGATGTCCACCCGGCGTCTGCTCGCCGACCGCAGCGCGGCACCGCACGGCCTGGCCGGACAGATCCTTCTGGACGAATGGCTGGAGCAGCACTGGGAGTTCCCGAAGGCTGCGCGGGGGCAGTTCACCGTCGTCGTCGGTGGACACCACGGCGTGCCGCCCGACGCCGAGCAGGTCAGGCTGCTCCGCGGCAGATCCGACCTGCTGCGTACACGCGGCGCGAGTGAGACCTTGTGGCGGGGCGTCCAGAGGGAGTTGCTCGACGCGGCCGCGGCAGCGAGCGGGGTGACGGAGCTGCTGCCGGTATGGCGGGACGTGCGACTCCCCCAGCCGGTCCAGGTGTTGCTGTCGGCGACGGTGATCGTGGCGGACTGGATCGCGAGCAACCCCGATCTCTTCCCCTACTTCCCCGAGGCGCAGGAGCAGACCTCCGCCGAGCGGGTCGAGGCTGCCTGGCGGGGGCTCGAACTCCCCGCGCCCTGGCGGGCGGTGGACCCGCCGCGGGGTACGGAAGCCCACTACGGCGCCCGGTTCGCCCTCCCGCCCGGAGCCAGTGTGCGCCCGGTGCAGGCGAGGGCCGTGCAACTGGCCCGCGAACTTCCCGAGCCCGGCCTCCTGATCGTCGAGGCACCGATGGGCGAGGGAAAGACGGAGGCGGCGCTCGCCGTGGCGGAGGTGTTCGCCGCCCGGTCGGGCGCGGGTGGCTGCTTTTTCGCGCTACCGACCCGTGCGACAGGCGACGCGATGTTCCCGCGGCTGAAGAAGTGGCTGGACCGGTTGCCGGACGAGCATTGCGACCGCGGCGCGCACTCCGTCTTCCTCGCCCACGCCAAGTCCGCGCTCAACCCGCACTACACGGCGCTGATGAACGCCCCCTCCCGTCCCCTGGAGCTGGCGCCGGACGACGTGGGGACGTCCCGGAAAGGCGGAGGCGTCTCGCACACCGCCGAACTGGTGGCCCACCAATGGCTACGCGGCCGCAAGAAGGGGATGCTCTCCTCCTTCGTCGCGGGCACGATCGACCAGTTGCTCTTCGGCGCGCTCAAGACCCGTCATCTCGCCCTGCGTCACCTCGCGTTGGCCGGCAAGGTGGTCGTGATCGACGAGGCGCACGCGTACGACGCGTACATGGACACCTACCTGGACGGAGCCCTTGCCTGGCTGGGCGCCTACCGGGTACCGGTCGTGGTGCTCTCGGCGACGCTCCCCGCCGCGCGCCGACGGGAGTTGGCCCGCGCGTACGCGGGCGCACAAGCGTACCCGGACGCACCGCACACGGACGGGACCACGCACGCCTACCCGCTGCTCACCGCCGTCGCCCCGGGCGGCACGGCGATCGAGCGCGCCAAGGCCGCCTCAGGACGGGCCGCGGACGTCCTGGTCGAGGCGCTGGCGGACGCCCCGGAGGCGCTCGCCGACCGCCTCGCCGTCGAACTCGACGCCGGGGGTTGCGCGTTGGTCGTCCGCAACACGGTGGACCGGGTCCGGGAGACCGCGGCCGTTCTACGCGGGCGCTTCGGCACGGACGCAGTGACGGTCGCGCACGCACGCTTCGTCGACCTGGACCGCGCGGCCAAGGACACCGACCTCCGCGAGCGCTTCGGCCCACCGGAGACCTGCGCGAAGCGGCGCCCCGAGACCGCGCACATCGTGGTGGCGAGCCAGGTCGCCGAGCAGTCGCTCGACGTCGACTTCGACCTCCTGGTCACCGACCTCGCTCCGGTCGACCTCGTCCTCCAGCGGATGGGCCGCCTCCACCGCCACGAACGCGAGCGCCCGCCCCGCCTGCGCACCGCACGCTGCCTGATCACCGGCGTCGAGCCGGAGGAAGGAGGCGTCGAGTGGGTCGCCGACGACGGGCCACCGCCCGCGCCGGTCCGCGGCTCGACGGCGGTGTACGGGGCGTGGCCGCTGCTGCGCGCCGCAGCGGTGCTTCGGCCGCACCTGTGCGACGTACGCCCCGTACAACTTCCGTCGGACATCAGTCGGTTGGTGCAGCAGGCGTACGGTGCGGCTGCGCAGGGCCCGGCGAGCTGGCAGGACGCCTTGGCGGCAGCGGAGAAGGCCGACGAGGCGCGGCGTACCGAGCAGCAGGAGAAGGCAAGGAAGTACCGGCTGACCGCACCGGCATCGCCGGGGCGTTCGCTACTGGGCTGGATCGACGCGGGGGTAGGCGATGTGGACGACACCCCGGCCGGCCGGCAGCAGGTGCGTGACGCCGAGGAGAGCGTGGAAGTACTGGTCGTGCAGCGTACCGCCGACGGCACCCTGCGCACCCTGCCGCACCTGCCGCCGGACCGGCACGACCGGGAACGCGGCGGGTTGGAACTGGCCACTGCCACGCCGCCGGACCCGCACCGTGCCAGAACCGTCGCCGCGAGCGCACTGCGGCTGCCGCGCCACTTCTGCTACGCGACCGCCGACCGCGCCGTGGCGGAACTGGAGGAGCTGTACGTCGACGCCTGGCAGGGCCCCGACTGCCACTGGTTGGCCGGGCAGTTGATCCTCGCACTCGACGAGGAGTGTCAGTGCTCCCTGGCAGGCTTCGAACTGCGCTACTCGCCCGACGACGGCCTTGAGGTGACCCGTGCTCCATGACACCCGCACAGCGACCCCCGAAGCCGTGCCTTCCTTCGACCTGACGACCCAGCCGTGGCTGCCCGTCCTCCTTCGCGACGGCGTCGAGAAGGAGTTGTCGCTCACCGACGTCTTCCAACATCTGGAGAGGATCCGACGCATCCCGGGCGATCTGCCCACCCAGGAGTTCGCCCTCGTCCGACTGCTGTTGGCGGTGGTCTACGACGCGCTCGACGGCGGCCCGCCGACGCGGCAGGCGTGGGAGGAACTGTGGCGGGGAGAGTTCCCCGCCGACAGGGTGACGGAGTATCTGTCGCGTCACCGGGAGCAGTTCGACCTGCTCCACCCGGAGCGTCCTTTCTTCCAGGTGGCAGACCTGCGAACGGCCAAGGACGAGATCCACTCGCTGGACAGGATCGTCGCGGACGTCCCCAACAACGACCGTTTCCTCACCATGCGCGCGCACGGCGCCCTGCGGTTGTCCTTCGCCGAGGCGGCCCGCTGGATCGTGCACGCGCAGGCGTGGGACGTCTCGGGTATCAAGTCGGGCGCAGTGGGCGACCCCCGCGTCAAAGCGGGCAAGGTATACCCACAGGGAGTCGGTTCGGCCGGAATGCTCGGCGGCGTCCTGGTCGAGGGCGACACCCTGCGCGAGACGCTGCTCCTCAACCTGATCCCCCGCGAGGACGCCGCTCTCCTCCGGCACGACGCCGGCGACCTCCCCGTATGGCGCCGCCCGCAGCCGCCTGGATCGGGTCCGCTCCCCGAGGCGGAGGCCCGCCCGTACGGGCCGCGCGGCCTGTACACCTGGCAGGCCCGCCGAGTGCGGTTGCACCACGACGGCCGGGAGGCGTACGGCGTCGTGCTCGCGTACGGCGACCCGCTCCCCTACCGCGACATGCACGACCGGGAGCCGATGACGGGCTGGCGGCGCAGCCCGCAGCAGGAGAAGAAGCTGCGCAGAAGCCCCGTCTACCTTCCGCGCACGCACGACCCGGCCCGCACGGCCTGGCGGGGCCTCGCCTCGCTGATCACCGGCGATCCGCCCGCGGCGCAGGGGGCGGGCAGCGGCGGGGCGCCCGGGATCGCACCGCGCGTGCTGGAGTGGCTGGGGCGCATGGCCGAGGAGAGCGACGCACTCGGCAGGGACCGCCTGATCCGTGCCCGGCTTCTGGGCTGCGAGTACGGCACCCAGCAGTCGGTGGTCGCCGACGTGATCGACGACAGCCTGAGCCTTTCGGTCGTGCTGCTCTCGCAGCACGACCGCGGCCTCGCGAACACCGCGGTGGAGGCCGTCCAACTCGCCGAGACCGCGGTCTGGTTGCTGGGAAACCTCGCCGCGGGGCTGGCCCAGGCCGCAGGCGCCGACGAGCCGACCCCGCGCGCCGAGGCACGCGACCGAGGTTTCGGCGAACTCGACGGCCCGTTCCGCCAGTGGCTGGGCTCGCTGCGTTCGGACACGGACGCCGCCGAGCGGCTGGAGGAGTGGCGGCGCACCGCGCACAGCCGGGTGCTCGCGCTCGGCCTGCAGTTGGTCGAGTCCTCGGGTGAGGCCGCCTGGGAAGGCCGCGTACTGCCGACCGCCAAAGGCGGCACGTACTGGCTCAACTCCGCGAGCGTGGAGCGCAGTTTCCGCAGGGAGCTTCGCACCCGCGTCCTGAAGCCGGAGGACGACGCCCCGCCCGGCCGCAACGACGACCCGCCGAACCGACCCGAGGAGCCCACCCCATGACCACCAGCAGCCCGGCGCCCGCCTCCGCTCGGCGGGACGCGAACGAGCTGAGGCTCGTGGGCCGTACGGTGCACGCCTTCCTGGAACCGCTGCAGCGCGGCTACCTGAACGACGAGGCACGGGCCGTCGCCCAGCTCGCCCAACTCCGGCGGGGCGCAGGCAAGTCGCCGGAGGAGGTGCCGGAGCTGTTCGGCCTGACCGGCACCGAGGGTCTGTACACGCACGGGGCACTCCCGGGGAACAGGAAGCATGCGCCCGATGCCGTCCACCTGGCCGTCACCCTGTACGCGCTCCACCAGCAGTCCCAGCGCACCGCCCGGATGCACGTCCCCGGCCGCCGACTCGGCGGCGCGGTCCGCGAGTTGATGCCGCAGGGGGAGATCGACGAGCCGCTCCGCCGACGCTTCGTCCGCGTCGCCGGAGCCACCTCTGCCAACGTACTGGCCTACCGGCTGCGGGAGTTGGTCCTGCTCCTGCGCCGCGCGGGCGAACCTCTGGACTACGCCCGGCTCGCGGACCAGATCGAGCAGGCTCTCGATCCGCACCGGCATCTGCGGGCCCGCCAGGAGTGGGGCCGGGAGTTCCACTCCTGGCGAATGAAGACGGACGAAGACGCACAGACGCCCGACGAAGGCGGTTCACCCGCCACCGACCAGCCCACTCAGTGAGGAACCCCCGTGAGCCGTACGATCGTTGACATCCACGTCCTCCAGACGGTCCCGCCGAGCAACCTGAACCGCGACGACACGGGCACGCCCAAGACCGCCGTCTACGGCGGGGTGCGCCGGTCCCGGGTCTCCAGCCAGGCGTGGAAGCGCGCCACCCGCACCGCGTTCAAGCAGCTCCTCGACCCGGCCGAGTTGGGCGTGCGCACGAAGAAGGTCGCCGAACTGATCGGGCAGACCGTCAGGGAACTCGAGCCCGAGGTCACTCCGGAGGAGTCCTGGGAACTGGCCAAGGCCGTGGTCGAGGCCGGTACGGGCTCCAAGCTCGCCGTGCCGGAGCGCAAGAAGCCGAAGAAGAACCAGGAGAGCGACGCCGCGGCCGAGGAGGCGAAGCCGCTGCCGCCCGAGTCGTCGTACCTGATGTTCCTCAGTGCCCAGCAGCGGCACGGACTCGCTGAGTTGGCCGTCGAAGGCCGTGGTGACATCACCGGCTTCCTGAAGCGCAAGGAGAACAGGGAGCGCGCCCGGGAGATCGCCGACACCCGCCACTCCGTCGACATCGCCCTTTTCGGCCGGATGGTCGCCGACGGCGCCGACATCAACGTGGACGCCGCAGCCCAGGTCGCGCATGCCCTGAGCGTCCACGCGGTGGAGAACGAGTCGGATTACTACACGGCGGTGGACGACGAGAACGAGGAGGACGAGACGGGCGCCGGAATGATCGGCACCGTCGAGTTCAACTCCGCCACGCTGTACCGCTACGCCGCACTCGACGTCGACCGGCTCGCCGAGAACCTCGGCCAGGGACTCGACGAGAGCGCGGCCCCGGCCGCACCCGTGCGCCGCGCAGTGGAGGCATTCGTCCGCGGCTTCGCCTCCTCACTGCCGACCGGAAAGATCAACACCTTCGCTCACCACACACCACCGGACGCCATCGTGGTCAAGCTGCGCGAGAGTCGGCCCGTCAGCTTCGTGGGTGCGTTCGAGGAGCCGACGATGGCCGAGTCGGGCAGCGGTCACGTCCGACAGGCGAGCGAGCGGCTGGCGGAGCAGATCGCCGAGGTGGAGGAGAAGTTCGGCGAGACGGCCGTGGCGACCTGGGTGGTGTCCGTCGGTCGCAACACCGCCAAACTCGCCGACGTCGGCACGGCTGTCACCCTCGACGAGCTGGTGGAGGGCGTCGGTGCGGCGGTCGCGGAGCGGTGGAGCGGTACGCGGTGAGTGTGCTGCTGCTCCAGCTAGCCGGTCCCCTCCAGTCCTGGGGCGCGGCCTCCCGCTTCCCCCGGCGATCCACGGAATCCGCGCCGACGAAGAGCGGCGTCGTCGGGCTGCTCGCCGCGGCTCAGGGGCGCCCCCGCACCGCGGACCTGTCCGACCTCGCCGCGCTGCGCTTCGGCGTGCGCATCGACCAACCCGGCACGCGCGTACGGGACTTCCACACCGCGCACCACCAGGTGAGCGACAAGGCGATGCCTATCACCGAGCGCTTCTACCTCGCCGACGCGGTCTTCCTCGCCGCCGTCGAAGGCGAACGCACGCTCATCGAGAAACTGCACTCGGCGGTACGGGCGCCGCACTTCCTGCCGTTCCTCGGCCGCCGCGCCTGCCCGCCGGCACGCCCGCTCGAACAGGGCGTACAGCACGAGACGGACCTGGAGGAGGCGCTGCGGAACCACCCGTGGCTCGCCTCCCGGTGGTACCGGCGGGGGACGGCGCCGAAGCACCTTCCCGTGCTCCTCGACTCCGCCCCGGACGATCCCCCCGGCGACATCGTCTCCGACCAACCGCTCAGCTTCGATCCGCACCATCGCCGATACGCCCGCCGATCGGTGCGGCACGACACCGTCCCACGGCCGGGCGCGCATGTGCTTCCGGCGCACGACCCGATGCTGCCGCTGGAGGAGGACTGATGTACCTCACCCGCTTCCGCGTCAACACCGCCCGCGCGGGGACCCGTTACCTCCTCTCCTCCCCCCAGCGGCTCCACGCGGCGGTACTCGCCGGCTTCCCCGGCCTGCCCGCCGATCCGGCCGCCCGACCCCGCATCCTCTGGCGGCTGGACCACCGCACGCGCACCGACGTGCAGTTGTACGTCGTCAGCCCCGACCGCCCCGACCTCACGCACCTGGTGGAGCAGGCCGGCTGGCCCACCCTCACCGAGCCCGACGCGCCCGGCTGGGAGAGCCGGCACTACCGCCCGTTCCTGGGACGCCTGGCCAAGGGCGACCACTGGGCGTTCCGGCTCACCGCCAACCCGGTGCACTCCATCCGTCGCCACGAGGGCGAGCCGACCAAGCGCACTGCCCACGTCACCGCGCGCCACCAACTCGGCTGGCTGCTCGGACAGCAGCCGCGGCACGGCTTCGAGCTCCTCCCCGGGGTGGCACCGGACGCCGAGGACCCACTGCACCGGTACGCCGCCACCGTCCACGCCCGCCGCGACCTCGCCTTCCGCAAACGCCCCGACGACCCGACACCGCATACCGGCCCGAAGGACGGAGGCAGGCGCGGTGACGCGGTCACCCTCGTCACCGTCGCCTTCAGCGGCCGGCTCGAAGTCACCGACCCGGACGCCCTGCGGAACGCCCTCACCCAGGGCATCGGCCGCGGCAAGGCGTACGGCTGCGGACTGCTGACCCTGGCACCGGAGGGGCAGCCGTGACCACAGTCGGCAAGCGCGGCGCCTCCTCGCCACGCGAACTCACCCGGATCGGCGACCGGTTGTCCTTCGTCTACCTCGAACGCGCCGTCATCCACTGCGCCGACAACGCGATCACCGCCGCCGACGGCGAGGGTGTACGGCACATTCCCTCGGCAACCATCGGCACCCTGCTGCTCGGACCGGGCACGAAGGTCTCCCAACAGGCGATCCGTCTGCTGGGAGAGAGCGGCGTCGGCGTCGTCTGGGTCGGTGAACACGGTGTGCGCTACTACGCGGGCGGCCGGGCGCTCTCCCGTTCCTCCGCCATGGCGGGGGCCCAGGCACGGCTGTGGGCGAACCCCCGGACGCGGCTGGACGTCGCCCGTGCGATGTATGCGCTCCGGTTCCCCGACGAGAACCCGGCCGGGTGCAGCCGCCGCAAACTGCTCGGCATGGAGGGCGACCGGGTCAAGGCGTGCTACCGCACGGAGGCAGCCCGCACCGGCATCCGCTGGCACGGACGCCACTACATCCAGGGTGACTTCGCCTCAGGCGACGCACCGAACCAGGCCGTCACCGCCGCCGGCCAGTGCATGTACGGCATCGCGCAGAGCGTGGTGGCGGCGCTCGGCTGCGTCCCCGGGCTGGGGTTCGTCCACTCCGGCCACGAGCTGTCCTTCGCACTCGACATCGCTGACCTCTACAAGACCGAGATCGGCATCCCGGTCGCCTTCGAGGTGGCTGCGGAGAGCCCGGAGGACGTCGGCCCCCGCGTACGTCGCGCCCTGCGCGACCGCGTCCACACCGCGGGGCTCCTGGAGCGCTGCGTCCACGACGTGAAGACACTGCTCGCCCCGGGAATGACGCCGAGCACCGCAGAGGAGGCCGAAGACCCACTGCACGACCGGGTGTCGCTCCAGTCCGACCGCGGCGAGGAGCTGGAGTCCGGCCGCAACCTCGGCGAGGGACTGATCTGGTGACCGTGATCGTCCTCTCCAACTGCCCCACGGGGCTGCGGGGTTACCTCACCCGCTGGCTGCTCGAGGTCTCCCCCGGCGTCTTCGTCGGCAGCCCCTCGTCCCGCATCCGCGACGCCCTCTGGTCAGAGGTACAGCAGTACGCACGCAACGGCCGCGCACTCCTCACGTACACCACCGACACCGAACAGGGCTACACCTTCGAAACCCACGACCACCACTGGCACCCCACCGACCACGAGGGCGTCACCCTCATCAACCGCCCCACCGAGCAACCCACCACCCCCAGCCGCACACGCCCCGCAAGGGCTGGAGCACGACAGCCAAACGCCGCCGCTACGGTCGCTGAGTCGGGGCACCGCATGCACGCCTGGCGGCCCTGACCGTAACGCCGCCGCTGCTATGCGCACCGCCCCGTGTTACGGGTCGTCTCCCCCGCTCCGTTCGCCGTCCTCGGCATGGTCGAGGCCGAGTTCGCACTCCGCGACGGCGCCGTGGCCCCAGGCGTTGACGTTCACCCCACGGTCGACGGCGCCTCCACCCTGCTCGTCGGCCCCGACGGACGAGCCCGGGAACCGGCAGCCAGGACGGCAGCGGCTGTCCACGGCGTCGACCTGCACGTCCACCGGGTCGGCGCGACACACTCCACGAGCACAGGGCGAGTTCACGCGCGCGTACGGCATCACCGACTCCAGCGCCCGTGGGTACGGTCGGACGGTTTTGTTGCCTGGCGAGCCCAGACACCGCCCGAACAGCCGGAGCGCGCACTTCAGCACACTGTCGCCCGGTTCTCGGCCGCTGGAACCGAAGACAGCGGGACGTGCGAGCCGTCAACGGCGTCGGCACCGATGCAGATGAAACTCCTGACCTTCAAGCAGTGCTGCTCATCGCGCTCACGTCCCATGTGAGTTGGTCGTTGCCGATGGCCCCTGGCCGACCGACCAGCTCGTCGACGACGAACGGACCGTAGATTCCGGCCGTGTCCAAGGAAGTGAACTCCAAGGCGTGCAAATCGACTTGGTCTCGTTCGCCCGGCCTGCGGTGCGGAAGTCGTAAATACCCGTGGCCCCGAGTCCGATGGGTGAGACGTCGACGCCTCTGATCCGAGGAGTTGTTCCGCACGTGGAACTTTCTTCCTCGCTCGCGTCATCTCACTGACCGAAGGCACGGGGAACTGTTGGCCGGCACGGTCCGGCCCTGTACTAAAGGAGAGACGTATGAAGTCGCGGCGTACCCGAATCGCCTACGGCCTTGCTGTCGCTGCCGCAGTGGTCGCGGTTCCGCTTTCGGCCGGCTCCGCCGCTGCCGATGGCTGGCAGACGATCGGCGGCGGCCCTGCGGTGTTCAGCAACATGCAGGAGTGCGAGGAGTACGCGGAGCAGATGAAGGACGAGTACAAGGACACACGCTGCTACGAGACCGAGGACGGCATCTACATGGACGCGCTGACCTGACGCCCTAGCCGGCTCGCGCGCAACCGTGGTCACGCCACGCTGTTGGTGATGCGGGCGCTCGGTGACGTCGGTCTTCGAGACCCGGTTGCGGTCTTGAAGGCCGACGTTCGTTTGTCAGCCCTGCGTTGTACCTCTCGGGCCAGGACGGGAGAGAAACCGTCCCGAGAATGGCGCCGAGCGCACGCCACCACCCCTGCGGCCGTGGACCCACCATCGGCCACTAGCGCCGCGAACAGCCGACGCCCGCCCGGCGCTGAGCGCATGGCGCCGCTGCGAAATTCCGTGGACTGCGATCCGCCCTCGACCTGATCCGGCGGCACCTTGGCCAGTACAGCGCTGTCGACGAGGGCATCCGTCCCCATGACGAGCGGCGGCCCGCTCCGGCGCATCGTCTGCAACAGGCGGCGTACGGCGAACTCGACATGCAAGAACACCGCTCTCCGTCGATGGCTTCGACCTTGCACGTGCCGCTCGTCGGCTCCGTGAGCGCATCGCCGACCGCCGGAGACGACGCCTTTCTCCTCCGGTAACACCATGAAAAGGAACACCCTATGGAGCAGCAAACGCCCGAGTGCAAATCCGGCACGACCGTCGAGTTCGAAAGGGACGTCTTCCTGCTGTTATTGGAGGCGATGGGCAAGGTGGCCAAGCAGGAACGTGCGGACGTCGGAACGGAAATCCTGCTGAGCGCACTCGTCTCGGGTGACTCGGCCGCAGGTTCCGCGATAGCTCCCGGCATGAGGACTTCCAGCTCACTCGCCGTTTCGATCGGGCACAGGGAAACATCCGTATGGATCAGCGACGACGCGGAGGACGGCGCAGCCGAAACCCGGACGACGCGCGGGAGATCGATGCCTTCTGGCGCACGGTCCGGCAGGAGGAAGCCAAGAGGCTGCGCCGGAAGAACCGGAAGAAGGAGGAGCAGAGCGGCGTCGAACTCCCGCCGATGACCGGCGCGTTGCGGTCTTGCTTGCGCAAAGCGCTGGAGTCCGCACGGGAGGAGGGCACCGTTGCGGTACGCGTCCGCCACGTGGCGCGTGCGCTCTTCGAACTGCCCGATACGCGTGCCCGCGAGGCCATGGCGGTGGAGAAGTCGGACGTCACCGCCGCGTCGCATGCGCTCGACGCACTGCCGCGAGAGGACGAAGGGCCGGCAGCCCGGCGCGGTGTTGCTACTGCGCAAGGCGGGAATTTTCGGGAAGACCGGCAACCCGCTGACCCGTAAGTTCACCGCCTGGGTCCTCGGAGGCGGAGCGGGATTCGGCTCCGCGATCGTGAGCGTGGTGCGCTCGGAGGCACAACGGGCGGCGGTGCGACGCGGGGTGTCGAAGCAGGAGCCCGTCGACGTGCTGCTGGGCATCCTGGCGCTGGACCGGTCGTTGACCGTCGCGGGGCGTGCGCTGCCCGAGCATCTGGCAGCAGCGAACCAGGGCGCGGAACTTCTCCGCCGATACGGCGCACGGCAGGACACTGTCGCCCGAGTGCTGCTCCCCTCCACCGGCGTCACGGAGGAGCCCCCGGAAGTCGTTGGCACCGCCGACTACGACCGCCGACTCCTGCACGTGGCGGAACTCACCGCCGCCGCCCAGGACTCGTCCACGGTCGGCACGACCCACCTACTGGCCGCCCTGCTCGACGAGACCGGGACGGACGCCGAGTCCGCAGCGGAGATCGCACGTGTGCTGACCGAGAGCGGGGCGGACGTCACCGGACTGCGCGCGGAGCCGGAGCTCCGAGTGCCGCACGGAGCGGGACGGGTCGGCTGAACCGCGGCAGCCCGCAGCCCGAGGACCGATCTGGGCGTGGGAGTTCACGCACCGGATGTCCGGTCCTTGCAGCCAGTCGAAGCAGCCCTCGGCGCGCGGGAACCACTGCCCTCTCCGCTCGGCCGTCACTGTCGTCCTCAACGTGCGGCGGCCGCTGGACTCGGCCTGCCGGAGCCGGTCCCGCGCGGCCGACGACGCGTATTCGTCCCCGACCGACGGCGGCCGTACCCCGCACGAGGGTCGCGGCAACGCCCATCCGGTGACGTAATGGCCCCCCGTCGACGTGGCAGCGCCGTGTCCCGCCGCTCGCCTGCCAGTGTCTGCGTGATCTTCTCCGATCGACTGCTCGCCGGGGTGCCGCTGAGGCCGGTTGCCTGCGGAGCGGACGTCGACCGGCGCGGGCCGACAGCTTCGGCGGGAACGAGGAAATGGTGCAGATCGGATACAAGCTGTTCACGGAGGCGTTCGGGCCTGACGAATTGGTCCGGCAGGCCGTGCTCGCCGAGCAGGCCGGGTTCGATTTCGTGGAGATGAGCGATCACTATCATCCCTGGCTCGAGACCCAGGGGCATTCGTCGTTCACATGGACGGTGTTCGGGGTGGTCGCTGCGAAGACCGAGCGCATCGGGCTGACCACCGGCGTGACGTGTCCGACGGTGCGCTATCACCCGGCGATCATCGCGCAGGCGGCCGCGACGCTGGCCCTCGTCTCGGGCGGTCGGTTCACTCTCGGTGTGGGGGCGGGTGAACGGCTCAACGAGCATGTCGTCGGCCAGGGGTTCCCGAACTCCGTGCCGGAGCGCCACGCCCGACTGCGGGAAGCACTGCAGATCATCCGGCTGCTCTGGAAAGGCGGATACCGGTCTTACCGCGGTCAGTACCTGCACTTGGACGATGCCCGGGTGTTCGACCTGCCGGAGAAGCTGCCGCTCATCGCGGTGGCCTCCAGCGGTCCGCTCTCCGCTCGCATCGCCGCGGAGCTGGGTGACGGTCTCTTCGCGACCGAGCCCAAGACGGAGATCGTCGGCGCTTACCGGACGGCCGGAGGCGACGGACCGCGCTACGCCGAAGTGCCCATGGCCTGGGCCGCTGACGAGGAGACGGCTGCTCAGGCGGCACTGAAGACGTCTCGGTGGGCGGTCGGCGGGTGGAAAGTGATGAGCGAGCTGCCCAACCCGGTCAACTTCGCGGCAGCCACGACCACCGTCACCCAGCAGGACATCCTCGCCCAGTTCGCGTGCGGCCCGGACCCGGCACGCTACGTCGAAGTCACGCAGCCCTTCGTCGATGCCGGCTTCGACCGGCTGGTGCTGCAGAACAGCGGGCCCGACCCGGACGGGTTCTTCGACTTCTACCAGCGGGAACTGCACCAGCGCCTGCGTGCGCTCACCCCGTCCTCCGGCTGACGGAAGGCAGAGGCGGCCGTGACCGGCGGACTCGCCGCTGAGCGGAGAGGACGCCGGCCCCGCACACCGCAGCCGCGGTACCCGCACCCCGTGCAGGAGATCGAGCGGAGCTGCGACCGCCAACAGCACGCTGCGCGCGGGAACTTGACGGACGGCTTCCCCGTCGGCGCCGAGGGGTGCAACTACCGCCCCGATCCGGACCGAGGAGTCCACCTCCCCCGACGACGTTCCCGGCCACGCCGCCGCCCGCAAGGCCGCCAGTCCGGCGCGGAACGCCACGAGCGAACAGGTCGGGAACGTCTCCAAGGACTCTGCGCACCGGCGCGGGCCCGGCTCCCGGTGCCTCAGGAGGTGTCCGACGTCAGCCAGTTGGCCGCGGTGGCGGAACCGATGCTGTCGCCGCCGTCGACCGGGATGCTCTGCCCGGTGATCCATGCCGCGTCCTCGCTCAGCAGCCACGTGATGGCGGGCACGATGTCGCCGGCTCGGGCGACGCGCCCCTGGGGGCTGGCGGCAGACACTGCCTCGACGTACTCCCGAGGCACCGGGCTCAGCGTGGAGCGGACGTCGACGAATCCGGGCGCGACGGCGTTGCAGCGCACCCCGAGCGGTGCGGTCTCCAGGGCGAGACCGCGCACTACCGCCTCCAACGCCGCCTTGGAAGCGGCGTACGCGGTGGTGCCGGGACGAGCGCGACGCGCGGCGCCGCTGGAGACGAACACCATGGAGCCGCTGCGTCCGTCGGCCGCGCAGAGCCGAGCGAACTCGGCGCCCGCCATCAGCGCCGAGCGGGCGTTCACTGCCAGCAACCGGTCGAAGACGTCCTCGCTCGTGTCCAGCGCGTGATGGGCCGGATAAAGGCCGGCGCAGTGCACCAGCGCGTCGAAGCCACCGGCGTCGGCCCAGGCGGCACGGACGAAGGGAGCGGCAACGCCGGGCTGTGCCAAGTCGACGTCGTCCTGTCCGGCACCGCTGACGTACGAGCCGTGTGCTTCCAGGCGGTCACGGACGGCCCGACCGATGCCTCCGTCGGCTCCCAACAGCAGGGTCCGCGCGGGCGCCCCGGTCATCGGACCGCCGCCAGCAGCGCCGGACCGTATTGCCGGGCAACGTCGGCACAGGCGGCGAAGCGGACACCCAGCTCTCGGCACTGCCGGATGAACTCCTCCAGAGCGAGCATGCGGTCGCCGCGGCCGATGGCCTGCGGATGCAGAGTGACGGTCAGAACGCCGTCCGGCTCGTTGCGCACCATCCAGCGCACGTCGCCCAGAAAGCGGGCGAACATCGCGTGCGGGTCCTGCAGGCCAGGCATCACCATGCTGCCCGTGCGCACGAACTCCAGGTGCGGATAGTCGTCCAGAGTCCAGGACACCGGCAGCTCGACGATCCTGCTGGGCCGGCCGAAGACGTAGGGGCCGTCCGGGTCGTGGCAGTCGCCGGTACGGGCCAGGTAGGGCTCACTGTCGGTGCCCATCAGCGAGGAGTCGTAGGCGACGCCGATCTCCTCCAGCAGGTCGACGGTGTGCGGGGTGAAGTCGAAGCTGGGGGTGCGGTGGCCCGCGGGCGGAGCCCCGGTGAGCTCTTCGACGAGGGCGGACGAGCGGCGCAGCACGGCCAGTTCCGCCGCGCGGTCGAGCGTGGAAACCGGTTCGTGCAGATAGCCGTGGAGGCCGATCTCGTGGCCCGCGGCGTGGACGGCGCGGCACTGCTGAGGGTAGGTCTCGATGGTGTGCCCCGGCACGAAGAACGTGGAGGTGATGCCGTAGGTGTCCAGCAGGCGCAGGATGCGGGGTACGGCGTACGCGCCGAACTCGCCGCGGGAGACGGGCCCGGGAGTCGTCATCGCGCGGGCGGCCCACAGCGATACGGCGTCGAAGTCGAAGGTGAGGCAGACGGTTCCTCGTTCAGGCATCGGCGGGCGCCTCCGGGCGGAAGTCGACGGCGGGTTCGGCGCCGTGGTCGAAGAGGGTGTCCAGGTCCCACCGGATGTAGGCGTGTTCGCGGGGCGGGCCGGGCGCGATCCAGAGGGTCCGCGCGTTGAGGTCCATGACCACGGAGTAGACGGTGCTGACCTGGTCGGCGAGGGGTACGTCGGCATCGGGGTAGCGGCAGATGCCGTCCGGGTGGGACCAGTCGTCCCGAAGGACCGCGACGACGTCGGCGGGACGCACGGTGCCGGCGGCCGCCGCGGGGGCGAGCAAGTGCCGGGCGCGGCTGGGACGGAGCTGGGTGAGCGCGCTGGTGGCGCCCTTCAGGTCGGTCAGCGGCAGGTCGGCCAGGAAGTGGTTGGCGTGGGTCAGCAGGCCGTCCTCGGGCAGCAGGGTCGCGAAGACGTCGGGTGCGAGTTCGAAGTCGACGGCTTCGCCCGCGGCGTCGGCGAGCATGATGTTGCCCGAGGAGATGCGCTTCACCGGCAGCAGTTTGCGGTGCGCCTTGGACATGGTCGGCGCGTTCAACGCGCCGCGCAGCAGGAAGTGGTAGGGAACTCCGTCGCCGCCGGTGTCGCGGTCGGAGACGAGTAGGTTGGCGCAGATGCCGAGTCCGGCGGAGTTCAGGCCGCTCTTGGCGAGCATGCCCGCCTCGGTCAGCGACAGCACGGTGAACCCGGTGGTGTCACGGGTGGCGAGCAGGAAGGTCACGTCGGCCTGTTCGGGATGCCAGTCCCAGTTCTGGGCGAGCAGAGTGTGGCCGTCGGCCGTCTGGGTCGGCAGCACGGAGAGCGAGGTGCAGCCTTCGTCGCGGTAGCCGGTGCCGTAGAGGAGTTCGGTGCGTGCGTTGAGCGCGGCGAGCCGGTGGACGCTCTGTCCGGAGCCGACGGCCATGCCCTCTAGCATGGCCGCGATGTCCGGGTCGTAGGCGCGGGCCACCTCGTAGTAGCGGCGTCCCCAGCGGTCGACGTCCGCGTCGTCGAGACCGGCCTGGCCGCGGAAGCGTGCGCGGTAGGCGTCCAGGTTGCGGGCGATCATGTCAGCGGTGCGCGAGCCGAGCTGCTCGCCCATGTCGTGGTGGTCGCCTTGGACGGCGATCAGGGCGGGGCGGGTGGTCATGGCGCGGGTTCCTTTCAACGCAGCGGGGAGCGAGAGGACTCGGGCATGGTGCACACGGTGAGGAAGGTGACGAGGGCGGCCACGGCGGGCAGTGCTGCGACCGCGAGCGGGACGCCGGTGGCGGCGACGATGCCGGAGGCGATGAAGGCGGCGGTGCCGCCGAACGCCATGACGGAGAAGTTGTAGCCGATGCCCAGCGCCGAGTACCGCACGGAGGTGGGAAAGAGCTCGGCCAGTGCGGCCGGGCCGGGGCCGGAGAAACAGGCCAGTGTCAGCGCGATGAGTATCTGCCCGAGGTAGACGGCGGCGGTATGGCCGGTCTCGAACAGCATCATGACGGGGAACGACAGGACGACGAAACCCCCTGAGCCGACCAGTAGGAGCCTCTTGCGGCCGATCCGGTCGGACCACAGACCGAACAGTGCGATGGAGACGGTGAGCACTCCCGTGCCGACCAGGTTGGAGACGTTCACGACCCCGGGGTCGATACCGGCCTCGGTGCGCAGGTAGGTGGGCAGGTAGGTGAGGAAGAAGAAGTAGGCGACGGTCCAGCCGACGGTGAAGCAGAAGCCCTGGAACATGGCGGCCTTCTGCTGCGCGAAAGCGGTCCGCAGCGGGCTGCGGCGGGCACCGGCCTCCTCGTCGTGCACAAAGGCCGGCGTCTCCTCGAGGCCCATGCGCAGCAGCACAGCGACGGCGGCGGTGACCCCGCCCAGCAGGAACGGTACGCGCCAGCCGTAGGCGAGCATGGCTTCGTCGCTGAAGACGGCCGAGTTGACGGCGACGACGGCCGCTGCGACGAGGAAGCCCGCCGCGGTGCTCACCTGGTTGAAGCTGCCGAAGACGCCGCGCCGTCCGGGCGGAGCGAACTCGACGAGCATGGCGGCCGAGCCGGCCCATTCACCCGCTACCGCGAAGCCCTGGAACAGGCGCAGGGCGACCAGCAGGACGGGGGCGAGGGCACCGATCGAGTCGTAGGTGGGCAGGCAGCCGATCAACGCGGTGGCCAACCCCATCACCACGACGCTCAGGACCAGGGCGGGACGGCGGCCAAGGCGGTCTCCGATGTGCCCGAAGACGATGGTGCCCAGCGGCCGGGCGAAGAAGCCGACGGCGAAGACCGCGAAGGTGGACAGCACTCCCACGGCGTCGCTCTCGCTGGGGAAGAACAGCGCACCGAGAACGGTCGCGGAATACGCGTAGATGAGGTTGTCGTACTGCTCCATGAGATTGCCGACGCTGCTCGCGGCGAGCGCGCGCCGATGTTGACGCAGGGCGGTGGGCGGCGCACTTACCGCGTTCGTCGATGCTGACACGACGCCTCCTGGAAGCGTTCTGAGGAAGGGAGTTGGCGGGAGACGAGGCCCCCTTCAGGAGGCCGCGAGGTAACCGCCGTCCACGGGGATGAGTGCACCGGTGACGAACGAGGCCCCGGGCCCGGCCAGCAGTTCCACCACCGGCCCCAGTTCGGCGCTCTCGCCGGGCCGGCCCAACGGGGCGCCGCCGACGCGGACTTGGAGCTCTTCGGGCGGAAGGTCGGCGAGTAGCTCGGTGCGGAAGACCCCGGGAAGGACGGCGTTGACCCGGACACCGCGTGGCGCCAGTTCCACGGCCGCGACCTTGGTGATCTGGTGCACGGCCGCCTTGCCGGCCTGGTACGCGACGGACGAGGGGGACACCCGCGACGGAGGGGCGGTGGTGGCGCCGTAGATGGACCCGACGTTGATGACGCAGCCACCGGTGGCGGCGAGATCATCGGCGAACGTCTTGATCCCGCGCCACACGCCCCACACGTTGACCCGCAGGATGTGTGCGAAGTCCTCGTCGTCGGTGCCGACCACATCGGCGCGCGCGCTGATGCCGGCGTTGTTGACGAGGACGTCGAGGCGGCCGGCGCGCTCCCGGACCCGGGCGGCGAAACGCTCCCAACTGTCCGCGTCGGCCACGTCCAACGCGACGCGGTCCGGCCAGTCGTCGCCGGGGAAGGAGAGGTCGGCCCGGATCACGTGGGCCCCCGCCGTCCGGAGGCGGTCGGCCACGGCCGAGCCCAGCCCGCGGGCGGCT
Organism: Streptomyces sulphureus DSM 40104; assembly: GCF_000381025.1. Lineage (GTDB taxonomy): Bacteria > Actinomycetota > Actinomycetes > Streptomycetales > Streptomycetaceae > Streptomyces > Streptomyces sulphureus. The sequence continues at coordinate 370,544 of NZ_KB905819.1, read as the reverse complement.
CCGGTGACCACGACGACCTTGTTGCGCAACGTCACGGCGAATCCTTCCCTTCGAAGTGCGGATCACCGTAGGCGCGGGGCGAGCGGCGGGGATCGGGCATCTGCCCGATGCGCAGCGGTGCCCGGGCGTGCTCTGCGGGTCGCCGACAGTCGCTTTCCTTGAGGCGGCACCGAGGTCGGCCTAAACTCGCCGACGGAGACCCCAGCAGCATGCGCGGTGGCTGGGCCCGGGCACCTTCCTGGACGGCTTCCGCCCCCGGCCGGACCGGAGAGCACGCCTTCATGCCCGACACCACCGCACGTTCATCGCCCTCTCCTCCTTCGCCCGAGCGCCGCTTCCTGGAGATCACCGCGGCCGGTCGTCGCTACGTCTCCGACAGCGGCTTCTTCGCCGCCCGTCCCCATCTGGAAGAGATCGCGGGCCGGGCTCTGTCCCGCGCCGAGGACGAACCGGTGGGGTTCCTGGACGTCCGCGGCTCCTCGCTGCTGCGGATCACCGTGGAGAGCGCCGTTGGCCCGCCGCGCACAGTGCGTCTGGAGGCGGAGCCGGCAACGCCGCCGTTCGGACTGACCGGACGGGAGCTACAGGTGGCCACGTGCATGGCCGGGGGCCTGACCACACCTGAGATCGCGGGCGCGCTGGGCTGCTCGCGCCGTACCGCCGCCACGCACACGGAGCACGTCCTGGCCAAGAGCGGCCTGAGGTCCCGAGCGGCCGTCGCCACGATGATCACCGCACTGCGGGCCCACACCCTGCCGGCGCCGACCGACGACCTCGTGCTACCGCCCGCGCTGGCCGAACTGCTGAAGGCGCCCGTGTGGAACGTCCCGACGCGGACCGGGCCGGAGAGGCAGCCGATCACGGTGGGCCTCGTCTACCCCGCCGGCTCGTCGGCGGGCGTGACGGACCAGCGGCCGATGCGCCAGGGTGCCCTGCTCGCCCTGCGCGAGCTGGAGGAACGCGGGCTCGCCGGGCGCGCTGTGCGGTACACGGCGGTGGAGGCCACGGCTGACCGGCTCGCGCACGCGGTGGGCGCCCTCGCCGAGGCGGGCGCGAACGCCGTGTTGCTGGGCAACTTCCGGGGCGCCGCGGTCCCTTCGGCTGTCGCCCGTGCGGCAGCACCGGGGACACCGGTGCTGCACTCGATGATCGCGCCTGCGCTCGCCGCGGCCGTCGACCGTGACCCGCACACGCTGAGCCATGTCTTCCAGGCGTGCGCCGACGAGAACGCGTATCTGTACGGGTTCCTGCGCACGCTGCGCGTCCTGGAGGCTTCGCAGGCGTGGCGTCCGCGCGCCAGGCGGCTGGCGCTGCTGCTGCGCCGCAGTACCTTCGACGACGTCTTCGTCGACGGGCTGGCGCGAGCGGTGGAGAGGGCCGGATGGGATTTGGCCTTGGTGGAGCGCGTCGACGAGCAGCACACGGCATGGGAGGCGGTCACGCAGCGTTTGGAGCGTGCCGACCCCGCCGCGGTCTTCCTTTCGGTGTTGCCGGAGCACGCGCTGCGCGACTTCCTCACGACGACGGTCGCGCTGCGCACCCGCACACTGGTGCACACGGCCTGGGCTCCCACTGCGCCGGGGTTCACCGAGCGGCTGGGCAAGCTGTCCCAGGGGCTGGTGTGGTCCACCATCGTCGGGGTGCACGACACCCCGCAGGCTGCCGCGTTCGCACAGCGCTACCGCGCCTCCTACGGCGGCGACCCAGGGCTCGGCGCAGCGGCCGTCCACTACGACTTGGTGCACGCCCTGGCGGCCGCCTGGGCCAGTGTGGACCGGCCGTGGAACCACCGCGCGGTCCAACAGCACCTGCGGACCGTCCCGTACCGGGGTGTGGCGGGCGTGTGCTCCTTCGCAGGCCCCGGGCAACGCGGCCTGGCCTACCCGGACGACACCCACGACCCGTCAACCGCGCACCCCCATTTGGCATACCGCATCACGGGCGACCGACACCATCTGCTGCCCGGCTGACCGGCTGGGCTGTGGGGGGCGCTGATCGGTCCAACGTCGGTGCACCGGCGGGCACGACCGTCGACCAGGGCGAAGGCGTCCGCCCGCGACCACCACGATCAGCGAGCTGCTCCGGCCCCTCGTACGTGGCCAACCCGATGTACAGCACGTGCACTTGGCAACCTCGCCCGCCGAGCAGCGACGGGGCAGGAGTTCAGGTCGGCTGCGGCTTGTGGCCGACCGGCCAGGCGAGGCCGACTTCCGGCACCGCAACCACAGGTCGGTGCTCCTGCCCCGCCGTCGGAGTGCAGCACCGTGCCCTCGTGCCGCTCGACGCGCTTGCCGGTCGCCGGAGCACCCGTGAAAGGTTACGGATGTGCAGCGCGGGCAAGCGGGACTTCCGCAGCACGGTTTCCCCGGTGGCAGACGTGGGCCTCAGCGCGCGGGCTACTCGACGACTGCTTCGCTGCGGTCGCCGGACCAGAGGGTGTGGAACGTCCCCTCTCGATCCGTGCGCCGGTAGGTGTGCGCGCCGAAGAAATCGCGTTGGGCTTGGACCAGCGCGGCCGGAAGGCGGTGTGAGGCAAGCGCGTCGTAGTGGCTCAGTGCGGAACCGAAGCCGGGGGCCGGTACGCCGGAGAGAGCGGCGGTGGCGACGATGCCGCGCCAGGCGTCCTGCGCGTCTGCGACGGCGTCCGCGAAGTACGGGGCTTCGAGCAGCGTGCTGAGACCCGGGTTCTCGGCGTACGCCTCGGCGATGCGGTCGAGGAAGCGGGCGCGGATGATGCAGCCGCCGCGCCAGATCTTGGCGATCCGGCCCTTGTCGATGTCCCAACCGTACTTCTCGGCACCGGCGGTGAGAGCGTCGAAGCCCTGGGCGTAGGCGACCACCTTCGAGGCGTAGAGCGCCTTGGCCACGTCCTCGACGAACGCCGGGCCGACCGTCTGCGGTGCGGGCCGGGACGCAGCGGTCCGCCGTACGGCTGCGCGCTGTGCGGGCTGTGCGGAGAGCGCGCGGGCGAAGACGGCCTCCGCGATACCGCTGACCGGGACGCCGAGAGCGAGCGCGTTCTGCACGGTCCACACGCCGGTGCCCTTGGAACCGGCCTGGTCGAGGACGACGTCGATGAACGGCACGTCCGTGGCCGGGTCGACGTGGTGCAGCACTTCGGCGGTGATCTCGATGAGGTAGGACTCCAGCGGGCCCGTGTTCCATCCGGCGAAAACCTCCGCGATGGCCCGCGGTTCGAGGCCGCCCACCGTGCGCAGCAGGTCGTACGCCTCGCCGATGAGCTGCATGTCGGCGTACTCGATGCCGTTGTGGATCATCTTCACGAAGTGTCCGGCGCCGTCCGTGCCCACGTGGGTGACGCAGGGCTCGCCCTCGGCGACCGCGGCGACGGAGGAGAGGATCGGCCCGAGGGTCTCGTAGGACTCGGCGGAGCCGCCCGGCATGATCGACGGGCCCCGGAGCGCGCCCTCTTCGCCGCCGGAGATCCCGGCGCCGACGAAGTGGATGCCGGTGTGGGCGAGGCGCTGCTCGCGGGCGATGGTGTCCTGGAAGTTGGCGTTGCCACCGTCGACGATGATGTCGCCGGGCTCGAAGCGCGCGGCCAGTTGGTCGATGACCGCGTCGGTGCCCGCTCCGGCCTGCACCATGATGAGCGCGGTGCGCGGCCGGGCGAGCGAGGCGACGAAGGCGTCGATCGACTCGGCCGCGACGAATCCGGACTCCGGGTGCGCGGCGAGGAGTTCCTGCGTGCGCGCGTGAGTGCGGTTGTGGACGGCGACGGTGTTGCCGGGGCGGGAGGCCAGGTTGCGGGCGAGGTTCGAGCCCATAACCGCCAGCCCGATGACACCGATGTTGGCTATTCCCCTGGTGCTCATGTCTTCTCTCTTCCCTTGCGGAACCGCGGGACCATGGAGTGCCTGCGCGAAAGGCGGGCACACCAGGGACCCTCTCAGAACGTCAGGAGGACCTTGCTCGAGACGGAGGGGTCCGAGGCGAGGGCGAAAGCCCGGAGCGCCTCGGCGGCGGGGAACGTGTGCGTGATGACCGGCTCGATGGGCAGGGACCCGTCGGCGATCGCGGGGATCACTTCGTCGATCTCGTCGTGGAAGCGGAATGAGCCGACCAGGTGCAACCCTCGCGTGAGGGCGTGTGCGATCGGCACAGGCTGGTCACCACCGGGCAGGAGGCCCACCATGACGACCGTGCCGCCCCGAGTGGCGCCCTTGAGCGCAGACGCCAAGCCCCGGTGGTTGCCGGAGGATTCGATGACCACGTCGGCGTCGACGGCGGCGATGGCCTCGTGGTCGTTTGCATGGAGGGTGCGCGTCGCGCCGACCTCGACCGCGATCTCGCGCGGCTTGTCGTGCAGGTCGACGGCGACGACCTCGCCGGCGCCGGACCGAGCGGCGACCGCGACGGCGAGGGCACCGATGGGTCCGCTGCCGATGACCAGGACGCGTTTACCGGCCAGGTCGCCCGCTTGAGCAACGGCGTGCCAGGCGACGGCCGCCGGCTCCGCCAACGCGGCAGTACGCAGGGGGGTTCCGTCGGGAAGCGCGCGCAGCATCGCCGCGGGCAGTACGACCTCGCGGGCGAACGCACCTTCTGTGTGCGGGAAGCGGGCGGCCGAGCCCAGATAACGCACTCCGGGCGAGAGATTGGGCCGTTCAGGAGGGAAGCGGGTGGCGTCCGGCTCGTGTCTCGCCGGGTGGACCGCGACGCAGGTGCCCGTCACCGGGCCGCTGCCGTCGGTCGCCGACTGCACGACGGTGCCGACGACTTCGTGCCCGAGGACCATGGGTGCGCGCAGCACGGATTCGCCCACGGCGCCGTGCTTCCAGTAGTGGAGGTCGGAGCCGCAGATGCCGCCGTACGCCACGGCGACGACCGCTTCGTGCGGCTCGGGGTCGGGCAGGGCGATCCGATCGACTCGGACGTCGTCGGCGGCGTGCGCGACGACGGCGGTGGTGGTGCGGGTGGGCATGGACGGTTCCCCTCTCAGACGACAGCCGTCATACCGCCGTCGACAAAGACGACTTGGCCGTTGACGTAGTCGGAGGCGCTGGAGGCGAGCCACACCGCGGGGCCGACGACGTCGGCCACCGTCCCCCACCGCCGCGCCGGAGTGCGGCTCAGAATCCAGGAGTTGAACTCTTCGTCGTCGACGAGGTTCTGCGTCATCTCCGTGTGGATGTATCCGGGCGCGATGCCGTTGATCTGTAGTCCTTCGCCGGCCCACTCAGCCGTCATGGCCCGAGTGAGGTTCCGCAGGGCGCCCTTGGCAGCGGTGTAGGGGCCGATGGTCGGTCGGGCCAGGTCGGTCTGCACCGAGCAGATGTTGATGATCTTTCCGCTCCGGCGCGGCAGCATCTGCCGCGCGACGTGGCGGCCTACGACGAAGGAGCCGGTGAGGTTGGTGTCGACCACGCGCTGCCAGTCCTCGCGGCTCACCTCCACCAGCGGTTCGCGGTGCTGGACGCCGGCGTTGTTCACCAACACGTCCAGCGGGCCGACGTCGGAGGTGACGGAGGCGAGGGCGGAGGCGACGGCGTCCTCGTCGAGGATGTCGAAGGCGCGGGCTGCGACGCGGTCTTCGCCGAAGCGCTGTGCGAGGGAGGCGCGAGTCGCTTCGAGGCGTACGGAGTCGGTGCCGTTGAGGACGAGAGTGGCTCCGGCCTCCGCGAGGCCGGTGGCGATGCCGAGCCCGATGCCGCGGCTCGATCCGGTGACCAGGATGATCTTGCCGGTGAGGTCGAAAGGAGAAGTCATGTGCGGTGGTCTTCCAGGTCGTTCGGAGAAGGCGTGCGTCAGTAGAACTCGACGGTGTCGACGCGGTTGAGGAGCCCTTGGTCGTCGAGGAGTCGAGTGGCGTTGGCAGCGAAGAGTTCGGCGATGCGGCGGTCTTCCGACGCATCGAGTGCCGCGGTGTGCGGGCTCACCAGCACCCGTTCGTGCTCCCAGAGCGGGCTGCGGGCGGGCAGCGGCTCGGTCTCGAACACGTCCAGCACCGCGAAGCCGACGCGGCCGGAGTCGAGCGCGTCGAGCAGCGCAGCCTCGTCCACGACGCTTCCGCGGCCGACGTTGACGAGCGTGCAGCCTGGCTTGAGCGCGGTGAAGAACTCCTTGCCGAGCAGGTGCTCGCTCGCGTCGGTGCCGGGCAGCGTGTTCACCACGGCGTCCACGGCAGGGGCGGCGTCGGCGAGGCGGTCGGGGTGCACCATCTCGTCCACGCCCGGAACGGTGCTGCCGCTTCGGTTGGCGCCGACGACCGTGGCGCCCAAAGCGTGGAGCGAGGCCGTCACGGCACGGCCGATGCCACCGAGGCCCAGTACGAGCACGGTCTGACGGCTCACCTGGCCCATCGGCCAGCGGCCTGTCCATTCCCGAGCGCGCTGCTGACGTTGCAGGCGGTGCAGATGCTTGGCACCCGCGAGCACCCCGAAGACGGCGAACTCGGCCAGCGGGCGCCCGTGCACACCGGCGGAGGTGGTGAAGGCGACCCGGTCGAGTTCCTCGTCGTTCAGCCCGGCGGCCCTGACCTGCCCGCCGCCGCCTGCGGCCATGGTGTGCACCCACCGCAGCCGCGGATTGGCCCGTACGGCACGTGCCAGGGCTGCGGGGTCGACGTCAGGGATGCCGTACAGGGCGTCGGCGGAGTCGATCGCGGCCTCGTAGGCGCGCTGTTGCTCGGGGGTGCGCCGCCACTCGGGGTCTCCCGCGAAGTCGGCGGGCCAGCGCATCGGAGGCAGCAGCGCATGGTCCACCACGAGGTCGATCCTCGGCTCCAAGTACCGGATGTGTGCGCAGTTTTCCTTCGAAAGGGGCGCGGCGACCGCCACTCGCAGACGGTCGTCCGGTGCGCCCCGAGGGGCGCTCACTGGGGCGCCCCGGCCCGGAGGGCCGCGACCTCGGCGTCCAGTCGCTGCTCACGGGCGACGATCTCCTCCACCGCCGCGAGTGCTTCGTGAGCACGGTGCGGCGGAATGACAATGACGCCATCGCCGTCGGCGGCGACGATGTCCCCCGGGTTCACCACGACGCCTCCCACGGCGACCGGTTCGCCGATCGTGCCCGGCCCGTTCTTGAAGGGGCCCGCGGGTGTGAGGCCGCGGGCGAAGACCGGGAAGGGGAGGTCTTCGACGATGGCGCCGTCACGCACATAGCCGTCGACGACTGCGCCGGCAGCCCCGTGGACGGCGAATCGCTGAGCGAGGTTGTCTCCCATGATGGCGCGACCGTCGTAGCCGAAGGCGTTGATGACCACCATGTCGCCGGGCCGTATGTGCTCCACCGCCGCGATCACGGCCTTGTTGTCGCCCGCCACGGAGAGCACAGGAAGCGCGGTACCGACCGCCTTGGCGCCGTTCCAGACAGGGCCGATGCCGCCGTCGACGATGTTCAGCCGATCGAGGGCGTCCCCGAGGTTGGCCACCGAGTGTGCGCGGAAGCGGTCCAGCACTACGCGGTCGACGCGCTCCCACGTGGTGTTGGTACGCAGGTTGTCCTGGGACATCGGGCTCCTTAGGGGAGGTCGGATCTGCGGGTGGCAGAGCGGTCTGCTGCGCCGCTTGTTCGCCTCGCCCGCCGCCCGGGCGGAGCGGTGCGGCGAGGTCGGCCTTGCGGCATGGTCTGCACGGGTTGACGTGTCAGGACGAGAGGTACGCGTCAAAACGCCTGCGTAAGCGTCGAGTTGGTACGCGCGTTCCTGTAGGGGCGCGGTGGCGCGTGGACTGCGGCGGACAGGGAAGAGGGCATGACCCCTCCCAGGGAACTGCGAAAACTTTCGCGTTTCGCGAGAATCAGTCTGCCTCCGTCGGCGACGGGAAACAAGAGGCGGTCGATCGGTCGCCGAAGTCGTCGAACGCCGCGGCCGCTCCCTGGAGCGGCGAGCACGGAGACACCCCCGTACTGGCGGCGGAGAACGCGAGCGCGCGTCCACCACCGCCAACTTCCAGGTGTCGGCCGCTCTCCGGGACACCACGGGCTTCCCCGCCGCCACCGTCGGACCGCCTCCCGTTCGCGTGGGAAACCTGCAAGACACGGAGGGAGCGGCAAGGGAGCAACCGCCGGACCGGACAACCTCTTGACCGTCCGAGAACCGCGAACCTATTCTCATTCGCGATTCAAGTCGCAACTCGGCCTCATTTGCTGCTGCTCAGCCTTCTCCGTTCTCTCTGCGCCAGCCCCACCCCGGTGCGCGAATCGGCCTCAACCCACCGCCGTCGTCCTCTGCTTCAAGCCCTGGTGCACAGGCGTGCCTCGGGGCGCGAGGAAGTTCAGGCATGCAGGACTGTCGGCAGCAGCCACGTTCAGCGCCCGCCCGATCCCCAGGACACCGCCCGGGAGTCCGCGACACCGAAAGTGAACGCGTATGACCACACCAGATCGGCTCCGCGCCACCTCAGAACGTCACAACGCCGCTTCGGAGGGCGCGACTTCGGCACCGGACGTCGTCGCTCCCGTCGAGGGTGAGGCCGTCCGCAAGGCCACCGTCGCCGGCGCGATCGGGTCTTTCGTCGAGTGGTACGACTACGGCATCTACGGCCTGCTGGTCACCTACCTGGCGATCAGCATCATGGGGGACGCCGACGCGGGCGGCCTCTTCCTGACCAACCTCGGTTTCCTGGTCAGTTTCGTGGCCCGGCCCTTCGGCAGCGTCATCTGCGGCTACCTCGGAGACAAGCTGGGCCGACAGCGCCTGCTCGCCACCCTGTTGGTGCTCATCTCCGCTTCCACAGCGGCCATCGGTCTGATCCCCTCCTCCTCGGTCATCGGGATCGCCGCGCCGGTTCTGCTCGTCCTGCTGCGTGTGCTCCAGGGCTTCTCCGCAGGCGGCGAGGTGGCGGGCGCCATGTCGTTCGTCGGCGAGTACGCGCCTGACCACCGCCGCAACTTCATGATGAGCTTCATCGCGGTGGGCTCTTTCGTGGCACTGATGGTGGGCAGCGCCCTGTCCGCGGTCCTCATCACGGCGCTCGGCGACGACGCGATGACCTCCTGGGCCTGGCGAGTACCGTTCCTGCTTGCCGTACCGCTCGGCTACATCGGCTTCTACATCCGCCGCCGCCTGGAGGAAACCCCGCACTTCAAGGCGCTGCGCAACCAGGACAGCGTGAGGCGCAACCCGCTGCGGGAGGCCCTGGGTTCACCCCGCCACCTCAGGGCCATCGTGCTGACGATCTTCCTGCCCGCCCTCAACGGCCCCGGCTACTACCTGCTGTTCGTCTACATGCCCACGTATCTGAAGACGTCACTCGGCGAGTCCAACTTCTCGATGCTGGGGGCGCTGACCGTCACCGTGGTCAGCCTGCTGGTCATAGCCGTCTGCATCCCGTTGATGGCCCGGGTCTCGGACCGCGTCGGACGCAAACCCGTCCTCGCCGGGTCCGCGATCGCCATGGCGGTTGCCTCTTACCCGATGTTTCTGCTCATCGCCACCGGCGAGTTCGGGCTCGCCTGCGTCGGCACCGTCGTACTGGCCGCGGCCTTCTCCGGGCACGCCGCGGTCATCCACACCGTGCTCGCGGAGATGTTCCCGACCACCGTGCGCTACTCGGCGTACAGCATCGGCTTCAGCATCTCGACGATCATCTTCGGCGGCAGCGCCCCGCTGGTGATGACCGAGCTGAGCGAGGCGACCGGCTCCGCCCTCGTGCCCGCCTACGCCTCGATCCTCACCGCCCTGATCACACTGGGCTCGCTCGTCTTCGTACGGGAGACGAAGGGCAAGCCGCTGGCCGTCAACTGACCCAGAGCTCGTTCAACCTCCGAGGGGCTCCCCGGAGTTGGTACGGGACGCTGTGTCACACGTGAACCACCCGCCCTCGCAACACAGGAGACAGCATGGGCATCAACTCCGTAGCCGTCGTCGCCGACCTCGGCGAGAGCTTCGGCAACTACACCATCGGCGACGACGAGGCGCTGCTCGGCCTCGTCAGCTCCTCGAACATCGCCTGCGGCTTCCACGGCGGCGATCCGCGCGTCATGGACCGCACCGTGGCCGACTGCGTCGAGCGCGGCATCGAGCTGGGCGCCCACCCCGGCTATCCCGACCTCGTCGGCTTCGGTCGCCGCCTGATCGAGGCGACCGAAGAGGAGATCCGCACCGATGTGCTCTACCAGCTCGGCGCGCTCGACGCCTTCGCACGGGTGCACGGCGGGTCCATCAGCCACGTGGCACCGCACGGGCGCATGGGGTCGATCGCACAGACCGACGCCAAGCACGCACGAGCGATCACCGACGCGGTCGCTGCCTACAACAAGGACTACCTCGTCATCTGCCAACGCGGCCTGCTGGCGGAGGAGTCGCGCAAGCGTGGCCTGGAGGTCGGCTACGTCTTCCTGGCCGACCGCGGTTACGGGGACGACGGCATGCCCGTTCCCCGCTCGCACGAGGGCGGTCTCCTCCACGATCCCGAGCTGATCGGCGAGCGCTGCAAGCAGGTGGTGCGCGAGGGCACTGTGCGCTCCGTGGACGGCAACGTGGTCCCGCTCGGCCACGACGCCGATGTCCTGCTGCTCCACGGTGACCACCCCTCCGTCCTGCAGAACGGCACCGCGCTGCGGGCCGCGCTGGACGCCGAGGGCATCCGCGTCACCGGCTTGCAGGAAGTCCTGGCCGAGAAGGCGGAGAAGTCGCAGTCGTCGATGGCGGGTTGACGGGGGCTGGCGCGCACGCAGATGACCACTGCACAGTACGGCGCCATCACCGTCGAGCCCTTCGGGGACTCGGCGGCGATGGTGACCATTCCGCATCCGCACCAGTCGGCCCGCAGGGCCGGGATCATCGCCTTCCGCGATCGATTCCTCGCCCACCGCCCGCACGGTGTCCTCGACGTCGTCTCCGGCCTGGAGTCGCTGCTCATCGAGTTCGACCCGCTCCGGATCGCGCTGGAGCACGTCGCGTACGCGGCCCGCCTGGTGGCGCAGTGGGCGCCCTCCCCCGCCGAGGACCTCCCCGGTGCGCGGTCGGTGCGTACCTTCGCCATCCCCGTCGTCTTCGACGAGGAGACGGGGCCCGATCTGGCGTCGGTGGCCGAGGAGTTGGGCTGCACGCCCACGGACGTCGTCGAGGCCATCGCCCAGTCGACGCTCACCATCTCCCTGCTGGGCGCGGCGATGGCGCCGATGATGGGCGGGCTCGAGGTGCCGCGGCCGCTGCGCCGTCGCGCCGAGCCGCGCACCGACGTCGTGCCCGGGTCGGTGATGCTCGCCGGTACGGACGCGATCATCCAGCCGTTTCCCGGCCCCACCGGGTGGCGGGTCGTCGGCCGTACCCCGCACACGATCGTCGACATCTCCCGCCCCGAGCCCGTCTCCTTCGCCCCCGGCGACGTGGTGCGCTTCGTACCCGTCACGCCGGACGCGGTGGCGGCGCGGGAGGCCGGCTTCCTGCTGCCGGAGAAGGAGCCGACATGACGACCGTGGCGTTGGAGATCACGAATTCCGGGTGGGTGACCACCTTCCAGGACCTCGGTCGCCGCGACTCCGAGCGACGCGGGGTGCCGACCGGCGGGGCGGCCGACCAGCACTCGGCGACGATCGCGAACGTGCTGGTGGGCAACGCGCGGGGCGCGGCGCTGCTCGAGAACCTGGGGGGTGAACTCGCCCTGGTTCCCGACGCCGACGTCCTCCTCGCGGTCACCGGCGCACCCGCGGAGGTCACGGTCGCGGGAGCGCCCGCCCGGCCCTGGTCCCCGCTGTTCGTGCCGGCCGGACAGGAGGTCCGGGTACGCGCCGACCTCGCTCGGGGGATGCGCACCTACCTCGCCGTCAGCGGCACGTTTCGTGCCGGAACCCTGCTGGGCAGCGTGGCCCCGGACCCCCGCATGGGCTTCGGGCAACTCCTCGCCGAGGGGCAACGGATGCTGGTGGACACGCAGTTCCGCGGATTCCGCCGCGGGTTCGAGCCGCCGCTGTTCCGGCTGCCCGTCCCCGTACCGCACTTCGGCGAGGGCGCCTGGACCGTCGATGTCCTCGCGAGCCACGGCACCGACACCATCGCCGGCATCCGGGAGTTGCTGGAGGAGTCGAGCTACCTCGTCACCCCGCGCTCCGATCACGTGGGCTTGCGGCTCGAAGGCCCCGTCCGGCACCCGGAGGGCGACACCGAGATCGTCTCGCAGGGAGTGCCCATCGGAGCGCTGCAGATACCGCATGCGGACGAGCTGATCGTGCTCGGCCGCTATCGGAGCCTGACCGCCGGCTACCCGATCGTCGGCGTGACCTCCCGGGCCTGCCTGCCCTTGCTCGGACAGGCAGGCCCCGGGCGGCAGTTGAGGTTCCGGTGGATCGACCGGGAGACCTCGCTGCGCCACTGCGCCCAGCGCGACGCCGAAGTGGGTGCGCTGGAACGCGCGGTCGTCGAGGCGTTCGGCGCCCGCGGCTTCGAGGCACCCTTGTCCACCACAAATCGAGAAGCTATTCTCACTTGAAATTCCCATCTCAAATCGACGAAAGGGACGCGGTGACGGCGTCGGCCGACAAGACAGCGATCATCACGGGAGCAGGCAGCGGCATGGGGTTGGAGACCGCGCGCCTACTGGCCCGAGACGGCGTCACCGTCGTCCTGCTGGGCCGCCGTCAGCAGGCGCTCGACGCGGTGGCGGACGGCCTGCGAGCCGAGGGCGGCCGGGCCCTGCCCCTGGCCGCCGACGTGACCAGCTCCGAAGAGATCACCCAGGTCATAGACGAGGTACACGCCCAACTCGGCCCCGTGGACATCCTGGTGAACAGCGCAGGCGGCTCCTCCTCGGTGCTCAACCCGCGGTGGCTCCCGGCCGAGGAGTGGCGCCAGGTCCTCGAGGTGAACCTGACGGCCGTCTTCCAACTCACCCAGGCCGTCCTGCCCGACATGCTCGACCGCGGCACCGGCACCATCGTGACCGTCTCCTCGCTCGCCGCGACCAACCCCAACCTGCTCGGCGGCGCCGCCTACGGCGCAGCCAAAGCCGGGGTGCGCAACTTCATGACCTTCCTGCACAACACCTTCCGCCACCAGGGGCTGCGCGCGATCACCGTGCTGCCGGGCGAGGCGGACACCCCCCTCCTCGACGGCCGGGCCCGCCCGCCGGCCCCGGAGGAGCGGACGCACATGCTGCGGCCCGTGGATGTGGCCGAGGCGATCCGTCTCGCCGTCCTCCTGCCCCAGCGCGTCGTGCTGCAGGAGATGACCGTCGCCCCCACCCGGCAGCGCGACACCTCCGGCGACCTGGAGATCAGCCGGTGGGCGGGAGCGCCCGCCGGATCGGCACCGCAGACCTGACCACACCTTTTCGGAGACCCGCATGCCGCCCACCGCCACCGCCCAGCCTGCCCGCTTCGCCGCCGCCGACGCCGCCGCCCGGATCGCCGCCGCGTCCCGCCGTACCCAACAGCCCCAATCCCGGGACGACTTGGTCTCCCTGTCGATGGGCGAGCCGGACTTCGACACCCCCGAGGCGGTAACCGAAGCCGCCCGTGCCGCACTGAGCGCCGGACGCACTCACTACTCGCCGCTTCTCGGCGAGCCCGCGCTACGCGAGGCGCTCGCCGAGAAACTCACCGGCCTCGCAGGAACACCGGTCGGCGCCGCCGACATCCTCGTCACCCAAGGAGGAACGGCCGGCCTGGCGGCCTCGATTCTCGGCATCGTCAACCCCGGCGACAAGGTGGTCATCCCCGACCCCACCTACTCCCTCTACGCCGACCTGGTCAGCATGGCCGGAGGCACCGTCGTCCCCGTCCCGCTCGCCTCCGATCTGCACTGGGACCTCGACCGGCTCGCCCACGCCCTCAGCGACGCGCGGCTGTTCGTCTTCTGCAACCCCAGTAACCCCACCGGCATCGTCCACAGCCACGACGAGCTTGCCGTGCTCGCCGAGCTACTCGACGGCACCTCCACGATCGTCCTCTCCGACGAGGCCTACGCCGACCTCAACTACAGCGGCAGGCCCTTCACCTCGGCACTCTCCGTCGACGGCTTGCGCGAGCGCACCGTGTACTGCCAGACCTTCTCCAAGAGCTACGCCATGACCGGCTGGCGAGTGGGATATCTTTCGGGGCCCACGGACCTCGTCCACGCCGCTGCCCGTATCCACAACACCTTCAACGGTTCCCTGAACACCGTCGCGCAGGATGCCGCGCTCGCCGCCGTGCAAAGCTGCGAAGCGGACGTGGCCCGCATGCGTACGGCCTACGAGGAACGCCGCGAGATCATGAGTCGGACGCTGTCCGGGATCCCCGGCCTCACCCCCAGCGCGCCGGAGGGTGCGTTCTACCAATTCCCGCGCTACGAACTGGACTTGCCCTCAGCGGACGTCGTCACCGCCCTGCGCGCACACGGGGTCGCGGTGCGTCCCGGAAGCGAGTTCGGCGCGTGCGGCGAGGGGCACCTGAGGCTGTCGTACGCTGCCAATCCGCAGCAGATCACCGAAGGTCTCCGCCGACTCGCTCAGGGCCTTGCCGACCTGGCGTGACCATCCCCCCGACGTACCGAGGAGTCGCCCCATGCGCAGCGACACCGAGCGCAACCGCAGGCACCTCGTCCAAGCCGCCGCCCGGCTGTTCGAGAACTCACCGACGCCGGTCAGCCTGGCCGAGATCGCCAAGCATGCCGAGGTGTCGACCGCGACGGCCTACCGCCACTTCTCCTCCGTCGAGGAGATCCTGCACGCCTTCCGCGCCCAAGTAGGGTCCCAGCTACGCGACTTCAGCGCACAGCAGACCACCCGAGGCATGGCCCGCCTGGAGGCGGTCTCCCGCCACTGGGTCTCCCTCGTCATCGAGCACGGCGGCGCGATGGTCCAGATGCGCTCGCACCGTGGCTACCTCGAGCGGCTGCGCGAAGGTACCGGCTACCTCGCCCCGCAAGCCGAAGCACTCGACGAACCCCTGCGCCAGTCGACCGAGGACCTCGGTCTCGGCGACCTGGGAGATGACGCCCTGTTCCTGTGGAACGCCTTGTTCGACCCACGGGACATCTTCGACCTCATCAAGAACGGCCGCACCGAGGACGAAGCGGCCACCCTCCTGGTGGCCGCCCTGCGCGGCGCCCTGATCGGCTGGGCCACCCAGGAGTCCTGACACACCTCACCCTGCTCGTTTTCGGACCCGGACGGCAGGTGGATGCCCCGGGTCCCAACTGCCCTGACGCCGCTGCCTGTCACGGGGCAGCGGCTCCCCACCGACGGACTCGCCGGCCGGAGCCGTGCTGCAGCGCGGGCGCTGTCCGAGGGCAGGCCATCGTTGCGGCACCAGTGGTACCGCAACGATGCCCGCCGCCGGGGCCGGCGGCCGACGGGGAGCAGGGGGGGTGTGCTCCCCGTCGACCGCTTCAGCTCCGGCCGGGGGTGATCGGATCGCTGGGCTCGCTTGCTTCGCCGGGGCCGGCCATCGTGCGGGCGGTGACGGTGAAGGTGTAGCGCCCACCGGCGTCGAGGCCCGGCACCTTTGCGCGGGTGGCGTGCGCCCCCGCACGGATCGGGTGCAGTGCCTCGCCGTTGCGGTGGGGCGTGATCAGGTAACCGGTGATCGGGACACCGCCGTTGAACTCCGGCGCCTTCCAGGTGACGGTTGCGCCGCCGTCCGCGGGCTCGGCCACGACCCGGGTAGGTGCGTCGGGGGCCGAGGGCACGGAGTGCACCTCCAACTCGCGAAGCCCGTTGTTGCCTTCACCGCCGCCCTCGCCTGTGAAGCGGACCCAGTCGAACGTCTTCATGTCGAACGTGACCTTCTTGGAGCCCCCTGCCGGAATGTCGTCGACACGGATTTCGCTGCCGTCGGAAAAGGTGAGCACGCCGCCCTTGATGTCGTCCTTGGTCTCGCGGTCGGACAGCACGATCCGGTCCGCTCGGATCTTTTCGGACCAGTCGAGCCGGACCCATGGTTCCCGTTCGCCCTTGGAGGCCCAGTCGTCGTCCGAGCCCCAACTACCGTCACCGTTCTGGCCATCGCTCTCGCCCTCGCACCCGTCGTACACATTCGTTGCCGGGTACTCGTCGCTGTATTCCGACGATGCGGTGGCCTCGACGTCCGGCCGGCAAGCGGCGTTGCCGCGGAGCAGCTTGACGTCGAGGTCGAGCGCGACGAGGGCGGAGGCCTGTGCGTCACCGCTGTCGGCCGACCGGGCGGTCACCCGCACCTTTCCGCTGCGGTGGTTGGCGGTCAGTTTTCCGTCGTGATCGATGGTTGCCTTCTTCGTCGGTGAACCGTCGGGCTCCGTGACCTTCCACGACACCTCCTTGAGGTTCGCGTCGTCGGGTTCGACGGCGGCGTCGAGGTCCACCGAACCGTACGGCTCCCTCAGCTTCCTCGGACCGTCGATCACGATGTCCGAGACGTGGGTGGGCGTACGGCCTTCGGATTTCGACTCGGAGGGCGGGAGTTGCTCCGTGCCCCAGTGCTTGTTGGGCTTGTCGCCCATCCAGAGCTCGAGAGTCCCTCCGTCGGCGAACTCGTCGTGGCGGAAGAAGGCGTTGTCGAGTTTTTCCCCGTCGAGCTCGGCCTTCTGGATGTACTCGTTCGCGGCCGAATTGCCGTGGGTGACGATCCGGAACTTGCCGCCCGTGTAGTAGTCCTCGTTGAGATCGATGGTGATCTCGTCGAAGACCGGTGAGGTGATGTCGTAGACCGGGTTCTCGTGCCCGCCGCCGGTGACCTCGAAAAGGCCGATGGCCATCAGCGCGCTGAGGGAGCCCATCTGGCCCTGGTCCTCGTCATGGTGGCCGTAGCCGTCGGTTGTGCTGGTGGAGCCGTAGGTCTTCTCCTTCACCTGCCGCACCCAGTGCTGGGACAGCCATGGCTTGCCCACGTAGTTGAACAGGTGGGCCATTTCCAGGCCCGGTTGGTTTCCGTAGGAGACGAAGCCCTCGCCGTACTTGCCGATGAAGTCGTCCTTCTCCGACTGCTCGAAGGCGTAGTTGAGCTTGTCGGCGTAGGTTTCCTCGCCGCCCATGAGGTTCGCCATGCCCATCACGTCGTGCGTGGTGAACCAGGTGGACTGCCACGAGTTGGCCTCGACGAAGTCGTCGTCGGCGAGCGGGTCGAAGGGCGTGCGCCAGCTTCCGTCGGCGTTCTTGGGGCGGATGAATCCCGACTCCGGGTCGTGCAGGTTGCGCCAGTTCGTCGACCGTTCCTTCAAGTACGCGTGGACGTCGGTGTCGTCCCAGGCCTCGAACTCGTTCAGGCCCACGTTCGTGCCCTGACCGCCGGTGGCGGTGAACTTCACCGACGTCACCTTGCGCGGTGCGAAGGCGACGGTCTTCTCCTTGCCGTCCTTCGGGACGTCCCGCACGTCGACGCGGGAGCCGTCGGAGAACTCGAGCGTGCCCGAGCCGACGTCGCTGCCGGCTTCCGGCCGGTCACTGAGCTTGACCTTGTGCAGCGTACGCGGCTTCTCCCAGGTCAGCTCCAGCCACGGCTGCCGCTCGCCCTTGGACGCCCACTGCCGGTCGTCGGGGGCACGGCTGGGCCTGCCGTCGACGGCACGGGCCGCGCCGTGCGCCTCGTCCAGCTCGGACGACGCCTCGGCCTCGGCGTACTGGGCGGCGTTGATCCCCTTCTTGCCCAACTTTCCTGCCAGTTGGGCAAGCGCCCAGTCCTGGTGTGCGTACTCGAGGGTCTGGCCGGCGCCCTGCCCGGTCGTGCCGTTGGACACATAGCCTCGGTCGAGGTAATCACGGATTCCGCCTGTCCCCCAGTTCTCGTAGTCGAACCACGCCTTGTCGAACAGGCCGCCCACGGAATGGGCATCCAGCATCGCCTCATAGGCGAGGTCGACGTCGAAATCACGGATGCCCTTGTTGAGGGCGCCGGTGATGAACGACGTCACAGGGGACCCGGACATCACCATCGAGTAGTTGCCGGCAACGGGTCCGCGGGGCAGCAGCTCACCGTCCTTGTACATCTGCAACTGCGACTTGACCAGACTGGAGTAGATCTCCGGATAGGCCAGCCCCAGAACGGAGTTGAGGTTCCACTGGGTCAGCCACAGCGCGTCGTAGTTGTACATCGCGAACTCGGGCTTGCCGCCCTTGCCGAGCGGAATCCGCTTGACCCGGCCGGCGCCCCAGGTGTCGTCCATGTATTTTCCGTCGACGTCGCTGATGGCGCTGCGGCCTGCGAGCGCATGGAACAAGTCGGTGTAGAACTTGACCTGCTGCCGATGAGTGCCGCCTGAGACGTCGATACGGCCGAGCATGTCGTTCCAACGCTTCTGGGACGTCCTCTTGACGGCCCCGAAGTCCCACCCGGGGAGCTCGCTGCTCAGGTTCCGAGCCGCCCCTTCCGTTCCGGTGAGGGACAGGCCCACCTTCATCCGGACCTGCTCGCCGGCCTTGAGGTTGTCGTAACGGGCGTAGACGCCCGTGTCGTCGCCTGCGACCTGTTCGATGGGCTTACCGGAATCGGCGAGCTCGCCGTCGGTCCAACCGCGCAGCGAGTCAAACGGCTTGTCGAAACGGATGTCGAAGAACAGCTTCGTCTCGTGCTTCTTCTCGTACCCCTCACCGTGCTGCACCACATAGCCCCGGACTCTGCGGTCGCTGGCCTTGGTGACCTTCGCGTTCTTCATCACCGCCTCACCCAGCTCGCCGCCGAGATTGACGAGGATCTCGCCGGGCCCGGACTTGTTGTAGGTGTAGCGGTGCAACCCGGCACGCTCGGTGGCGGTCAGCTCGGCGTCGATGTCGTACCGGTCGAGGTGCAGCCTGTGGTAACCGGGTTCGGCGATCTCGCCGTTGTCGTGGTCCACGTGCGACTGCCAGCCTTCGTCGCCCTCGAGCTTGGGCACGTCGGTGCCGGCCGTCGGCATCACCTGCACTCCGGAAAGCTGCCAGTCGTGCAGGTGGCTGAACCCCTTCACCTCGTTCTCGTTGCGGTGGTAGCCGCTGTTCCGGGTCTGCTGCGTGCTGGTGTCCGGCCGCAACTTGACCATCCCGAACGGCTGGCTCGCCGACTGGAAGTAGAAGAACCGAGCGATGTCGGACTCCACCCACGGGTCCACCAGCTTCACGTAGTCCTTGCCGGAAGGGGAATCCACCGCTGCGGAGGGCGAAACCCCTGCGGCGCTCACCGCCGTCGTCGAGCCGACCGACAGGGCGAACACGGCAGACAGCACAGTCACCGGACGGATCAACCGAACTCTCACGGACGTCACTGCTCCTCACGGCTGGGGCAGGGCGCTGCGGCTGATCGACGACACCCTGCGAGGGCGCGGCCCGCGGAGATCACGGCGCACCTGGCGTGTGTTACCGTTATCACGACCGAAGGTGAGCGTGCCGCCTCCTGGGGCCGCTGTCAACGGCGCGGGACGAACTCGCCGCGGCTTCCTCGCAGTTAAGGCCCTGATCCAGCACGTACGAGGCGGAACAACCGACACCGCCCACCTGGTCCCCGTCGTCGGGGCATCGGCGAGATCTCCGTGCTGACCTGCCATCCTTCGCTACCCGCATGTCCCATTACGGGCTACGCGAACGGCCACGCTCAGCCTGCGGCGTCGCGTCAACCCTGCTGCGCATGCGGCCTGTTGACGGCGACGGAGAGGCGGACACCGGCGAACACACCGCGGAACGCCGCCGGACGGATGCCCCCAGGCTCTTGACCCCTCGTTTTGGTGACGTTAACTTCCGATCGGAGCCTCGGTGCCAGGAACGCACGCCACACGACGTCCCCTGGTCTCTTCCCTTCTCCCAGACTCGGAGGCCGTGCGATGTCACAGGCTGCAGTCACAGACCAGAAGAGCATCGGCACATCCACACGACGCATCTACTTCTTCGGCGCCCTCGGCGGCCTGCTCTTCGGCTACGACACCGGAGTCATCGCCGGGGCATTGCTGTACATCCGGCGGGAGTTGGAGCTGACCCCACTGGTGGAGGGAGTCGTCGTCAGCTCCCTGCTGGTGGGGGCGATGGTGGGGGCGACGACGGCCGGGCGGCTGGCCGACGCGCTCGGCCGGCGCCGCGTCGGCATGGCCGCGGCTGTCGTCTTCAGCGTCGGCGCACTCGGTGCCGGTCTCGCCCCGAACGCCGCCGCACTGGTCGCGACGCGCATCCTGCTGGGGCTCGGGGTCGGCGCGGCTTCCGTGGTGGTACCGCTGTACCTCTCGGAGATGGCTTCCACCCGCGTCCGCGGCGCGGTGTCCACGCTCAACCAACTGATGATCACGGTGGGCATCTTCGTCGCCTACGTCAGCAACGCGCTGCTGGCCCCCTACGAGGCTTGGCGGTGGATGCTGGGTCTGGCGGTCGTGCCCTCGGTCGTGATGCTGGCCGGCCTGATCCTGATGCCCGAGACTCCGCGATGGCTGCTGCGCAACGGGCGCGAGGCCGAGGCCCGTGCGGTCATGGCCAGGACCCGGCGCGCGGACGAGGTCGAGGCCGAGCTCGCCGACATACACAACGTGGAAGCAACTGCCTCCGGACGGGCGGGACTTCGCGACGTCTTCGCCGCGTGGCTGCGCCCGGCGCTCGTCGTGGGCGTCGGACTGGCCGTCCTCAACCAGGTCGTCGGCATCAACGCGATCATCTACTACGCGCCCACCACGCTCACCAACGTCGGCTTCAGCGACTCTGCCGCCATCTACGCCAACACCGGGATCGGCGCCATCAACGTGCTCATGACGCTGGTGGCCATCTGGCTCATCGACAAGGTGGGCCGGAAGCGGCTGCTCCTGGTCGGCGCGGTGTGCATGAGCGCGAGCCTGATCGTCCTGGCCACGGCCTCTCTCCTGCTGCCGGAGCCCGAGGGCCTCAGCCTGGTCGGGTTGATCACGCTGGGCTGCCTCGCCGCGTTCATCGTCAGCTTCTCCGCATCCTGGGGTGCGGTGTGCTGGGTGGTGATCAGCGAGGTCTTCCCGCTCCATGTGCGGGGTGCCGCCGTGGGCTTCTGCACCATGCTGCTCTGGGCGGCCAACTTCGTCGTCTCGCTCAGCTTTCCGGTGCTTCTCGACGCCGTCGGCATCGGCTGGGTCTTCCTCGGCTTCGCGGTGATCTGCGCCTGTGCCTACGTATTTGCCGCGCGGTTCGTCGTCGAGACCAAGGGGCGCAGCCTCGAGGACATCGAGCTCGCCCTGCGGGCGCGCACCACCTGACCCCACCAGGCGTCCAGGGGCGACGGCCCTTGCCGCGGCAACTGCGCACAGTCCAGGGCACCTTGACGGAGGTCGCCCCACGTACCTTAGAGTTATCGATAACATTCAGATTTCCGGCTCACCGGGCCAAACCCTTCGGAGTAGCGAAATGTCTCGTTCCTACCAGCGCAATCCCCGTTACGCACCCCTCGGCGGGACGGTTGTGCGCGGATGGGAGGCCGCCGCCGGGACGCTCCCGCCCGGCCCGGCGGTGGTGGCCGTCGACGGGCCCGCCGCCCTGGACTGGAACGCCGCCGCAGCCGGACTCCGCGGCGCGCTCGAAGCCCGAGGCGTCCCCGTCCGCGTGGTCGACCTGCGCGACGCCGAAGCCGACTGGGCGACCGTCCTGGAACGCACCGGCGACGGCCCGGAGGCCGACCCCTACTACCTTCCGCTCGCAGAGGCGTGTGTCACCGAGGTGTACCGCGCGCTGCCCACGGTGGAGACACCCGCCGAAGGGCTACTGCTCGTCTTCGGGCCGGGCGCCGCACTCCTGGAACACGACGTGCTCTGGTACGCCGACCTGCCGAAACGCTACGCCGAGGCGGCCGTCACCGCAGGAGAACTACCGGTCGGCGTCAACCTCGGGCGGCACAGCGCCCCCGGGGACCTCCGTCGCCTCTTCTACGCGGACTGGCCCGTGCTCGACGCGCACCGAGACGCCCACGCCGCCCGCATCGACCGCTGGCTCGACCTCCAGAACGCCGAGCCCGCCTCGCTCGACGGCGCCACGCTGCGCGAAACACTCCGGCACCTCGCAGGCGGCCCCGTACGTACGCGTCCGTACTTCAACTCGACCGCATGGGGCGGGCATTGGGCAGAGGAGCGGCTGGGCTTCGCTCCGCAGAACGGCAACACCGCGCTCGGCTACGAGTTGATCGCACCCACGGCCGGTGTCCTGGTGGGCGACGGGCCGCAGGCGGAAGTGGAGCTGCCGTTCCCGCTCCTGTGCGTCCTGCATCCCCAGGAGTTCTTGGGCCGCGAGGTGCACGAGGCGTTCGGCACCTCTTTCCCCATCCGGTTCGACTACCTCGACACCGTGGGCGGCGGCAACCTCTCCGTGCATCTGCACCCTCAGGAGCGGTACATGCGCGAGCAGTTCGGTTGGCCCTACACGCAACACGAGACGTACTACCTCACCGCCGTCGGCGACGAAGACGCCCGGATCTACCTGGGCCTCCAGCAGGACGCCGACCTGGGACTGATGCGCAAGCAGGCCGTCGCCGCCATCGAGCGGGGCGAAGAGATGGACGTGGAGCGCTTCGTGCAGAGCCACCCCGCCGAGGAGGGGCAGTTGTACCTGATCCCGGCCGGGACACCGCACGCCTCCGGCGTCGGGAACCTGGTCCTCGAAGTGAGCGCGACGCCGTACCTGTACTCGTTGCGCTTCTACGACTGGCTCCGCCAGGACACCGAGGGCGCCCCCAGGCCGCTGCCGTACGAGCACGCCTTCGCCAACCTCGACGCCGGCAGGCAGGGTGAAGCGGTGCACCGGGACCTCATGCAGCGTCCGCAGACCCTGCGCGAGGGCGCGGGCTGGCGGGAGGAGCTCCTCGGCTCGCTGCCGGAGATGTTCTACGAGGTGTCCCGCGTCGTCCTCGAACCCGGCTCCGCGGGGGCGCCGCAGAACACCGGAGGCCGGTTCCACGTTCTCAACGTCTCCTCCGGCGCCGGCGTCGTGGTGGAGACCGCCGACGGACGCGTACACGAGCTGGTGTTCGCCGAGACGCTGACGGTTCCGGCGTCCGTCGGCGCGTACCGGCTCCGTCCGCTGGGCGAGGAGCCGGTGCACGTGGTGACCGCCTACGTCCGGGAGCGGGCATGAAGCAGCCCGTGCTGGAGATCGGCGGGACGCATGTGACCGCGGCCCTCGTGGACATGCAGGCGTCGGGGGCGCCCGAGGAGCTGATTCGCGCCTCGCTGCCGGCTCAGGGGGCGGCGGCGGACATCCTGGAGCGGATCGCCGCGGCTGCCACCCGGGCCGGGGCGCCGCCGCACGCGCGCTGGGGTGTGGCAGTGCCGGGCCCCTTCGACTACGCAGCAGGTATCGCGCTGTTCGAGGGGGTCGGCAAGTTCGAAGCGCTCTACGGCGTCGACGTCGGCACCGACCTGCGGCAGCGCATCCGCCCGGAACCGGCGTCCCTGTGCTTCCTCAACGACGCCGACGCGTTCGGCTTGGGCGAGTACGCTTCCGGCGCCGCCGCCGGCCACGTCCGCGCGATCTGCCTGACCCTCGGGAGCGGCGTCGGCTCGGCCTTCCTCGCCGACGGCGCACCGGTCAACGACGGCCCCCTGGTTCCACCGGAGGGCAGCGCCCACCGGCTCACCTGGGACGGGATGCCTCTGGAGGACACCGTCTCCCGGCGCGGCATCCGTGCGGCGTACGCACGCGCTGCGCTCGACGGTACCGAGCCCGTCCCGGACGTGAGCACCATCGCCGCCCGCGCGCGGGAGGGCGACACGGTCGCGGGCACCGTTTTGAAGCGTGCCTTCCATGCTCTGGGACGCACCATGGCGCCCTGGTTGACCAGCTTCGCGCCCACCGTGCTCGTAGTCGGCGGCTCCATCGCCACCTCCTGGGAGGTGGTCGAAGGGGCGCTGCGCTCCGGCCTGGCGGACGCCGGAGCTCCGCCTGTGCGGCTGAGTCCCGCGCAACTCCCCCGTACAGCGCCACTGTTGGGGGCAGCATGGTGGGCGGCCCAGCCTGCTCCACCGGGCAGCAGGGGAGAAACGCCCCTCCCCCTATGATGGATCGTTCTGGCAGGCGGCAGGTGTCTGCCCGGTTGTTGCCCGAGGAGAACGAGCACGCGTGTCCGGGTCCGAGCAGTCCGGAGCTTCGCGCTCCGTCCCGACGATGCGGGACGTCGCAGCGCACGCCGGGGTGAGCGCCATGACCGTCTCCAGGGTCCTCAAGGACAACCCCCGCGTGGGGGAGTCGGCCAAACAGCGGGTTCTCGACGCCGTGAACGAACTGGGCTACCGCCGCAACGAGGTTGCACGGAGCCTGCGGCTGGGGCGGAGCAGCGGCCTGGTCGGGCTCGTCGTCACCAACCTGGCGAACCCCTTCTACGCCCGGCTCGCGCTCGGGGTCGAAGAGGTCGTCCAGGCACACGGCCTTCGGCTGGTGCTGGGCAACACCTCGGGACAGGTGACGCGCGAGGACGACCTCGTCCAGGACCTCGTCTCCCGCAGGGTCAACGGAGTCATCGTCGTCCCCGCGGGGCCCGATCAACGGCACCTCGGGCACGAGGCCGTCGACGGCATGCCCGTGGTGCTCGCCTCCCGTCCGCCCGAGGGCATCGAAGCCGATGCCGTGCTCGTCGACGACTTCGGCGGGGCGCGGGCGGCAACCGAGGAACTGCTGAAGAGCGGTCATCACGCGCTCGGCTTCCTCGGGAACCCGTTCACTCTCTTCACGGGCGCCGAGCGGTTCCGCGGCTGGTGGTCGGCGATGGAGGACGCGGGTGTGCAGCCGCGGGACGAGTGGGTGCGCCGCGGTCTCGACGACGTCGCTTCGGCGGAGTCCGCCGCGCGCTCTCTGCTGGAGCTCCCCGACGCCCCGACCGCGTTGTTCTGTGCCAACAACCGCATCGCTCTCGGAGCCTGCCGTGCCATCCGCGGCCTCGGCACGTCGACGGCGGTGGCCGGGTTCGACGACATCGAGGCCGCGGACATGCTGGGTGTCCGGCTGACCGTGGTCTCCTACGACGCGGACGAGATCGGTCGACGCGCCGCGCGCCTCCTGCTGGACCACCTGGAGCCCAGAAAGGGCACCGGCCCGCCGAGCCCCCCGCGCCGTACGGTCGTCCCGACGACGCTGATCAACTACTGACCCGCCGGCTCCGCCCGTCCACGGCTCCCGACCGGTCTCTTCGCCGGCTACGCCCCGCCTGCCTCCGGCGGTACCGCCGGGGCGGACGCGGAGTCGAGGGGCAGTTCGGCCACGCCGTACCGCGCGAGCCGTATGCGCAGGTTGCCCTCGGTGTCGGGTTGCGGTGCGTCCGGCCGGGACGGACGGTACCCGTACGGGAGTTGGAGCACGACTCCGTTCTCTTCGGCGCGGAGGTTCGCGAGCCGCAGCATCAGCCGGCCCTCTCCGGCGGAGGACAGGCCGACCCGGCAGTCGGCCGGGGAGCCCGGGCCCGGCAGGGTGCCCTCCGTGAAGTGCGGGGCCCTGCCTTCCGGGAAGCGGTCCAGCAGGCTCGTCTCCTGGGCCAGCGCACCGAGGCGGGCCTCGGCACCGAACCGGGAGGCGGCTTCCGGGAGATGCTGCGCGACGGGTGCGAAGACGTAGCGGAAGTGCACGGGCCCCGGCTGTGCCGGTGGTGTGTTGCACGGCCAGAAGTTGTTCATGACGTAGGCGTACAGATGCCCGTTCGTTGCGGTGAACCGCGTCGGCCAGGCACCGCGCACCAGGTCGGAGGAGGAGAACAGGGGGTTGTCGGGAGCCGACCAGACGACTCCCGGTCCGTCGGGTGCGGTGACGGTGACGGCGGACGCCGCTGACAGCCACTCGTTGGAGGAGCCGGAGCCGTGGTCGGAGGCCGGTTCCACCCAACCGAGCTGCCTGTCGTAGCGCACCGTCGGATCGGGGACGAGGAAGGGGAAGGCGACGGACGTCGACTCCATGTCGAGGACGGGCTGCTTGGTCAACTCGACGGTCAGTTCGCAGGTTTCGGCGGCGTCCCGGAGCAGCAGCTCCACGGTGATGTCGGTGAGCCCCGCGCCGGAGCCCTGCCAGCGCAGCCGCAACCCGTCGGGTGCGTTGCGGACGCCGAGCAGCCGCATCGACGGCCGGTCCTCCACGACGGGCGTGGGGGCGCCCGAGCCGTAGCGGGAGTCCAGTTGACTGATCATCGTGCGGTCGTGGGACGCGCTGTCCGCCGCCCCGGCGGCCGTCAGCCGGACCAGCTCACCGAGCGCGAACGGGGCGTCCTGGTCGAGGAGTTCCCTGCCCGAGGGCCGATGCAGCAGGCCCGTGGGAAGGCCGTCGAGGTCCCGCAGTTTCACCTCCCACACCCGGCTGGTCACGTTCTCTCCGGCGGAGAGCTGCCGCACAGGGGCGCGTTCCGCCGCGGCTTGGACGGCGGCCTGCTCGCCGGAGGACGCCTCGGTCGGCTGCTCGCCGGCGGGTACGGTCCCGGCTCCGGTGCTCAAGGGCATGCAGCGGTAGCCGAAGGCGGGCAGCTCCTCGAGCAGGAGGCGGACACGCAGCATCCCTGCGCAGTCGCTCAGTACTTCGAAGGGCACGGGCCGGCCCTCGGCGTCCAAGGGCGCGCTCCCCTCGGGCAGGTCCAGCTCCGCGGTGAGCTTCGCCGGCCAGGGGTGGGGGTTGTGGACGAGTACGCACGGTCCGTCCAGGCCGAGTGCTGCGGCGAGTTGGCTCAGCGTACGGCGGCTCTCGTCGAGCGAGATCCGGGCGGCGTCGTCGATGGCCCGCCGCTTCCAGTGCAACTGGTCCTCGATCTGCGGCGCGTGCGGGTGCGCGGTGGCGCGGGCCCAGTTCCAGGTGTGCTCGCCACCGATGATCAGGCCCTCCCAGGCGCGGTCCAGCGCTTCCCGGTGCGGACGGTAGGTGTCGTCCAGCAGTTGGACGGAGGCTGCGAGGTGTTCGGCGGCGGGAAGCAGCACCTGGGCCTGCCGGTAGGCGGCGGCGTCCGCAGCGGAGGAGGCGGGGCCGTCCTCCCAGAAGCTTCCGCCCTCCGCGCGGTGCACGGGCAGCCTCTCCCGGAGGGGCGCGACCGCGCCCAGGTAGTCGGCGAACGTGGAGACACGGACCCGCGGATAGGCGAAGACCGCGTTCCAGCGCTCGGCGAACCCGGTGTCGCCGTCGGCGAGGTCCTCGTTGTCCGCGTGGGTGCCGATCAGGGCGAGGTCCGACGGGAGGTAGTCCGGGCGTTCGTAGCGCTCGACGTAGCGTTCCAGGCCGTTCACCGCTCCTGCCACCGACTGGGGGTCGGCGGCGATGAACCGTAGCTGCGAATAGTGATCGGCGAAGTGGGCCAGCACCTCGCTGCCGTCCGGCGCCCGCCACCGCACGGGGGACGCCAGGTGGACCTCGTCGCTGTCGTCGGTGGCCGCCCGGTGGTGGTTGGACATTCCGACGAACGCGTCGATACCTGCTGTGCGCAGCACGGCGGGGAGGGCGCCTGTCCAGGTGGGTACGTCGGTGATGTTGGCGTAGCGCGGGACGGCACCGGGTCCTGGCGGGAGCGTACGGCCGAAGTCCAGGGCGCGGCCCAGCTCTTCGAGGTGGGTGATGCCGGTCAACAGGTTGCTGTGGAAGGCGTTGACGCCGATCAGACCGGCGCCGATCGCCTCACGCAGGCGGGCGCAGCGGTGCGACGAGCGGGTCCGCAGGTACTCCCGGACGACGAACGCGCCGTCGACGCTGAACCGGAACGCAGGGTCCCGTTCCTGGCGGTCCAGCGCCTTGTCGATGTTGCGGCAGTGCAACTCGACGGCCTTGGCCTGGTTGTCGGTGAACCCGAGATCGAGGTGCACGTGGGGGATGAGATGCAGGGTCCAGCGACGTGCCGGGACGAGGGTTGCACGGTGCACCTCCGCGCCGTCCGCCCGGACGACGAAGTCGCTGCTGTCCGTGAAGCCGGGGACGGGGAGCCTCCGGCGCACCATGCCGAAGTCCCGTCCGTCCGTGGAGGCCGGGACCGTAATGGTCGCTCCGGAATGTTCCAGAGTCAGGTGGTCGGGCCGTGCGCCGCCGGCAGGCAGGTTGACCGTCAGTTCGACCAGCGGGACCGGGTCCGGATCGCCGTGCAGGTACAGCGGTGTGGTCCGCAGCGCGTAGGTGGGCGTGCCGGGATGCGGGGCGGTGGCTCGCTCCAGCCTCACGGCTGTCCAGCGCAGGTAGGAACCGAACCACTTTCCGTACTGGGTACGGGGAAGGGGCAGTTCTTCGCCGGGCCGGTGTGCGACCTCCGAACGGGCCTGACTGGTCGCGCCGGTGGCGGCTGCCTCGTCCAGGACGGTGGTGACGGTCAGTTCGTGGCGTCCGGGGGTCAGCCACCGCGCGGGCAGCTCCACCCGGAGTACGCCGTTGCCCGTCACCGGGCCCGGATCGCCTGTCCTGGTGCGGTTCTCGCGTTCCACGGTGAGGTGGTGGAGGGAGCGGTGCCGGCCGTCCAGAGTTATCTCCAGGTCGGGGCAGGGCCCGCGCTCGGCGGCGTATTCCAGGTGCAGGACGGCGTCTTCGGAAGAGCTGACGTCGAAGGCGGCCACGACCCGGTGCGCCTGATGGCCGCCGTCGGCGTCGTGGATGCCGGGATGCACCGTCGGCCAGGGAGCGTCGGTGTCGACGAGGAGGGTCCGGATGCCGTCCACGTCCGGCCAGGGCTCAGCGTGGGTCGCGAGGGTCGCCTCCCACAGGAAGCGGTCGGGTGTCATGGTGCGTACCTCCTGAGGCCCGGACGGGGCGCGGCGCGAGACGTGCGGGTGGCCGGTGTGGTGCCGGTGCTGTGCAGTGGGGCGGGGCGTGTCGGTCGGGAGCGGTGCGTCCTGCTGCGCTGTGCCGACCGACGCCGAGGGAGCGGGCGGTGCTGGTACTGCACGGTCGCTCCTGAACAGGCGGACGGTCAACGCGCTTCAGGGAAGGGAAAGGTAACGATACCAATCCTCCTTTCCTTGACCAGCTCTGCGCCCGGGGAATTCATTGAGCCGCTGAACTGCGGTATCAGGGAAAGTTCGCACTTCTCTGACGTGATGCTCTTGTGAGGCGCCGTTGTTGGCGTTAACGTCCTCGCCACGCACCGGCCCCTCCTGCCGTCACCTGGCACGGAGCCGCACATCAGCGCGGCAATCGCCGCGGCCGGGCAGTCTCCGGGGACCGGCAGAACCCCGGCAGGACGTGACTTGCATCCGCCACACTCCGGCGAAAGGGCGGCAATGAGATCGTTCGACACCGTGCGGGCGGGGACGCCCCCGGCACTCGCCCGACGTCACTTCCTTGCCGCTGCCGGCGCAGGCGCGGTGGGGCTGGCACTGACCGGATGCGCCCGGGGCAGCAGCGCTGCCGCCGTGCCGGGAGAAGTGAGTATCAGCACCGACAACTCGGACTGGGACGACGGCTTCCGCCGGACCGGCGACGCGTTGAAGTCCCTGACCGGTTACGGACTTCGTCCGGAGTCCAACCCGGAAGCGATCGCCTACAAACAGGTCACGCAGATGACGCTGGAGACCTCGCGCGCTTCCGACGTGATCAAGTGGGGAGCGGGCTACGAACTCAAGTCGCTTGCACGCGGCGGCAAGTTGACCGACCTGTCACGGCTGTGGGAACGGTACGAGAAGAAGGGCTGGGTCCGCGGCGGGCAGCGTGCCTCCATGTCGTACCGAGGGACGGTCTACGGCGTCCCGCTCTACGAGTCCCACTACGTCGTCTTCTACAACAAGCGGCTCTTCGCCCGTCTGGGTCTCGGCCCGCCCGCCACCTGGGACGAGTTGACGCACTGCGCCGATGTCCTCAAGCGCAAAGGCGTCGTCCCCTTCGTGGCCACCCAGTTCGGAGGCTGGCCCGCCTACCAGTGGTTCCAGGAGCTCATCAGCAAGATCGACCCCGACTTCTACCGCGCACTCGTGGCGGGCAGGGCGCGGTACACCGACGAGGTCGCCCGGGAGGCGATGGACATCTGGCAGGGCTTCATCCGCAAGGGCTGGATGACCTCGCCCGACTTCGACCAGGGCAACGGCGCCGCCGCGCTCAAGGCGGGCCGGGTCGGCATGTTCCTCTACGGAACCTGGGGAGCGAAGGGCTTCTCCGACCTCGGCATGCGCCCCGGCAAGGACTACGACGCCTTCGTCCTGCCCACCGTCAGGAAGACCACGCCCAAGTCGGTGATCACCGAGAGCGGTGTGCTGGCCGTCCCCCTCGGTGCGACCCGGCACGAGGCCGGGGTGGAGAGCGTCGGCGCTTGGCTGGCCCCGTCCGTCCAGCGCGTGTGGGCCGACTACCTCGACGACGGCTCCGCGAATCCGGTCGTGCGGGCCGGCAACCCGGTGGTGGCCAAGGTCAGGGAGACCGTCGCCCGAGAACGGATGCCTCGTCTGATCCGGTACGGCGAGGCCAGTCCGCCCAACCTCATCCAGGGCAACACCCAGGATCTGTCGAGCTTCATGACACAGCAGAGCTCACCCGGCGACACCCTGCGCAGCATGGCCGAGAGGTCCGAGGACGAGTGGGCCGCCTGGAAGCGGGACGAAGCATGAGCACCCCCACCACCCGGTCCCGGACCGGCACCGACCACGAGTCCGCTCCCGCCGGCTCCGGCTCCCGTACGTCGGTACGACCGTCCACGATCCGGCGCGGAGGCCCGCAACGGGCCTTGGTGCGCGAACGGTTGACGTCCGGCGCCTTCCTGGCCCCGGCCGTGCTGCTCGTCGCGGCGCTGCTGCTCGCGCCGTTCGCTGCCACGTTCTACCGCAGCTTCTTCAACGACCACCGGACATCCGGCTTCGCCGGGCTGGACAACTACGAGCTGTTCTTCACCAACGAGAGCCTGGTGCGATCGGTCGAGAACACTCTCATGTGGGTGGCGGGCACCGTGGTGTTGCCCTGCGTCCTCGGGTTGGCCGTCGCCTGGTTGACGAACGCGACGCGCTGGTCCCGCCTCGCCCGGCTGTGCGTGGTCGCACCGTATGCGTTGTCGGGCGCGGCCGTGGCCGTGGTGTGGAACTTCATGCTCACGTCTGACGGGGCGCTCAACCAACTGCTCTCCACCGTCGGGCTCGACCCTCCTGCTCAGGGCTGGCTGCTGGAGTGGCCGAGCAACACGGTGGTGCTGATCCTCGCCAACGCCTGGCAGGCGACCGGTGTGGCAGTCATCCTCTTCCTCGTCGGCCTCCAGGGCATCCCCCCGGAGACCCTCGAAGCCGCTTCGCTGGACGGTGCGGGCCCCTGGCAGAGGTTCCGCCACGTCGTCCTGCCTCAACTCCGCCCGGTCTCCGTCATCGTCGTCGGGATAAGCCTCGCCAACGGCCTGAAGTCGTTCGACCTGATCTGGGTGCTCACCCGGGGCGGCCCCGGCCGGGTGACCGAGACCCTGGCCGTCTCCATGTACCAGGAGACCTTCCTCCTCCAGCACGCCGGAGCCGGCGCCGCCATCGCGGTGGTACTCACGCTGATCGTCCTCGCGGCCTCCTGGCTGTACCTGCGACGCCAGCTCGACGCGAAAGGCGACTGACCATGCTGAA
The DNA here is from genome assembly GCF_000381025.1 of Streptomyces sulphureus DSM 40104. Taxonomy (GTDB): domain Bacteria; phylum Actinomycetota; class Actinomycetes; order Streptomycetales; family Streptomycetaceae; genus Streptomyces; species Streptomyces sulphureus. The sequence continues at coordinate 339,274 of NZ_KB905819.1, read as the reverse complement.
GACATCCCGCGGCCGCATCCTGCGCAACACCACGGTGATCCTGCTCGCGCTGGTGTGGGCGGTACCGACCTGGCTCGTGCTCAGCAACGCGATCGTTCCCGCCGCCGAGTACGGCAGCAGCCCGCACTGGTGGCCCCAGGGGTTCGCCCTGTTCGACAACATGTCGCAGGCATGGAACAAGGCGCAGCTCGGACCCGCCATGGGAAACAGCCTGCTGTACGCCGTGACCAGCTCCCTGATGGCCGTCCTCTTCGCCGTGATGGCCGCCTTCGCCGCCGTCGTCATGCCCGTACGCCACGGCACGCTGTGGTTCTGGCTGATCTACTCCGGGGCGCTGCTGCCCCTCCAGGTCTTCCTCCGCCCGCTGTTCCTGTCCTACGCCAACTTCGACTTGTACGACACGCAGTTGGGCCTGGTGCTCGTGTACGCGGCCATCGCCGTCCCCTTCGCCTTCTTCATCATGCGCAACTACGCCATGACGATGCCGCGTGAGGTGGTCGAAGCCGCGCGCATGGACGGTGCCTCGTGGTGGCGGCTCTTCTGGCAGATCCATGTGCCCCTGTCGAAGTCCGCGATGGTGGCCGCCTTCGTCTTCCAGTTCGTCGCCGTCTGGAACGACATGTTGTTCGGCATCACACTCAGCACCAGCGGCAACATCCGCCCCGTCATGGCAGCACTCGCCGAACTCCAGGGCACCTACGTCTCGGTCGGCCCGCCGGTGGTGCTGGGCGGCGCGATTCTCGTCTCGCTGCCCACCGTCGTCCTCTTCTTCTCCGCACAGCGCTTCTTCGTCAACAGCCTCAAGCTGACCAGTTGAGGCGCTGACGCGGTGGGGGCGGAGCGGGGGCTCTCGTCGGGGCTCTTGTGGACGGGTCCGGGTCGCCGCCGACTGCCGCCGTGCACGCAGCCATCCGCACCAGCATGGTACGCACCGGCTGTCTGCACCTGCCCGGCGTCAGGGTAGGCCGCCCCGTGGCTCAGGAACCGCGCCACGACTGCAGCCAGAGCACCGCATGAGGATGGCGAGTATGCGCGTTGCCTCATGCACCGGCGTCGACCTCGCTGAACAGCAGCTCGGTATGGACCACGAACTCGCGCACCTCCACGATGCGTCGCTCATCGAGTTCTTCAGTGGTCATGCGCATCGACTCCTTCCACTCCTCGGGCCAGCAATAACAGGCGAGGTGGGTGGCATTCACACCCTGCGTTCCGCGGCTTCAGCCCCTCCGCGGGTGCTCAAGCGAGGGGCCGTGCCCGGCGCGACAGCCACGGAAGCGACACTTCACAGCGCCCGCCACTGAACCAGGGCTACGGAGCTCGGCTCCGTAACCCTAATTTTTGCATCTTCGCGCCTCTCGACATCAGTCAGTCAGCATCCGGACCAATCTTCTGGCTTCTGCGACGCGTGACCGAGGAAGCACGAGAATGTGAAAGAACTCGTTTTCTGTCATATCTCGAAGTTCTAGACGCTTTCCCCGCATAGACGGAGCGCATTGTTCACGTGGCATTGACCATATGATTCGATTGGGACGACTTGTGAGTCGACTGTAACCACACGTACTTGCCCCCTATTCAGCCGTCTCTGGCACCTGTGTAAATACCGCATGGAATCCCCATGCTGCTCCGGCGGCAAGCCCCCATCCACCAGCAGCTAGGGCAGCCTCGGGGCAGCCCACACCCTGTTGCCAACGGCGCAACCGGCAAGGGAAGCCGCGCCTGCTGGGACCGTGATCCCTGTGCCAGCGGTCGCAGAAAAGCTGTCAGAGCTGAACGTCCTGAGGTCTCCCCGTCCGGTTGGACAGTCTGACACTGGGGCGGATGGGGAACATTCGCTGACCAACATCACGGGCGATGGACCTAACTAGATATTTCCTCCTGTCTGGCCGATATCGATTTCACCTGGCATCTCGACTGAGGAACGCAAAAAAGGGAACCCCGAGCACGATAAGAATACCGAGAAAACGAAGAAACTTGATCCTCGCTTGACTGATATGGTGACCCCCGACGCCCTTCTTGAGGGGTATATTACTTACCGCCCTGATGAAGGCGTGCGGGGCAATCGCAGATAGGGCACCGACAGCAAACACCACCGCGAGGAGGATGATGAATTCAATTTTCATTGACTCTCGCTTCTGTGCTTTCGTCGGCAATTGAGGGTTGGGGGGGGGCGCATAAGGACGTCCCACCACCTCTCTCGGCTGCTTACTTGGGGATTAGGCACGAGGAGCCACCGAGAGGAAACGACCTCCGCTGAGAAAATTTCACTGACTCGAATTGGATTCTTTGGATCGCCACCTAAGAGGAGCCACCCAAAGGAGAACCAGTAGGATTATGCACCCCGAAGCCGCTAGCCATTGCGACTGGATGAGCGAGACAATGAATCCAAGGGCAAGAATACTCGTCACGGTATAAGTCAAATAAGCCCAGGGTCGACGATGGGGTGCGAAATTTCCCCAGAATCCTCCTTCTGCACGCACGAAAATCCGGATCAATAGAACGATAGAGCAAGACAGGAGAATGGATACCAGGACCACTGGTATCCATTTATCACGCTTTATGCCGTACCCGAGCGCTACCCCCCAAAAGAGCAACAGGGTGCAAGCGATAAGGAAGTGAACTGCTACGCCTGTAGGTTTTTTGCGGAAATTTAGCTTGCTCAAAATCTGCCACTTTCTACCCACGCTGGTCGGGGAGGCCATTATGGCTTCCCCGACCACAATTACTAGTTTGGCGACTTCGGCTCTCGGATGAGCATTATATGCGTGCCCCGATTGCCAAGCCGGTTCCCACCACTGCCCCTACACCACCACCTATAAATCCTCCTGCAGTACCGCCAGCGACACATCCGGGGGGACCCATCAGCCAACCGACTGCGCAGCCAATCCCGCCTCCGGCGCCGGCACCCACGGTGGTCGTACCGACGACGGCGCCAATGTCGCTTTTAAAATCGTCCCATGAGTACAGACCCGTGGGGTCGGTGTTGTTGACGGGGTCGCCTGCGGCGTAGAGGTAGGGGTTGGTTTCTTGGCCGCTGGGGTCGGGTTGGGTGTAGCGGCCTGTGCGGGTGTCGTAGTAGCGGGCGGCCATGTGGTACATGGTCGTGGGGTCCTGGTAGGCGCCGGCGAAGCGGTAGGGCTGGCTGGTGCCTTGGTTTTCTTCTGCGATGGTGACGCCGCGGGGGCTGTAGTAGTAGTCGGCGGTCTGCTTTCCGTCCTCATCCACCATCGCGACGGTGTTGCCGGTCGCATCCGTGAGGTAGTAGTAGCTCTCGCCGTCGCGGGTCATGGAGTTGAGCGTGCCCTGGGCTTCGCGGACGAATCCCGTATCCACCTCGTCCGTTGTTGTGGCGGCGAGTCCGATCGGTCCTTGGTGGAAGTGGGTGTCGCCGAAACGGACGCGTTCGCTGTTGTCCGTGGAGGCGTACTCGCCCTCGTAGTCCGTGCCGCCCGTGGTGGTGGCGGTGAGTTGGGAGAAGTCCGACCAGGTGTTGCTGGTGCGGGCGGTCTCCGGGGTGGGGGCGGCGGCGAGTTCGTTGCCTGCCTTGTCGTGGGACCAGCCGGTGGGGTCGTCGTTTTTCGCGGTGATTTGGGAGGCGTCGTTGTAGTCGTACGTCGTCCCGCGAGGGCAGCCTTCCAGGATGCCTTGAGAGGTGAGATTGCCCGCCGTGTCGTAGCAGTACTGCCAACTGTTGTTCGTCTTGCCGTTCTTGGTCTCCTTCGCGAAGGAAAAACGGCCGGCCGAGTCGTAGGTGTGGCTGCGGGTGGTGCCGGCGACGGCATCCTTCACTGTACGGATCTTGGTGCCGTCGGTGCCGTTTCCGTAGGTGTAGCTGTAGGTGAGGTCGACCAGCGTGCCCTCACCGGACGTGGCCTTGATGTGGGTGGGGCGGTTGGACTCGTCCAGGGTGACGGCCTGCTTGGTGCCGCCCGGATAAGCGGTCTCGGTGCGGGCGTCGTTGTTGTTGTGCCGGTAGGTGGTCTTCTTCCCTCCGGGCGCGGTGAGTTCGGTCAGCCGGTTCGCGGCGTCGTAGGTGTACGTCGTCGTGCCGCCCGGGTCTTCATACGACGCCACGTTCCCGTCCGCGTGGTAGGTCAGGACGGTTTGGGAGCCGTCCTGGAGTGTGCGGACGGTTTCGCGGGAGAGCGGGTCGAAAGCGTACTTGGTGGTGCCGGTGGCGTCGTGGCGCTCGCGCATGTTGCCATCCGCGTCGTAGGCGTAGGTCACCGTCGAGTTGGTGGTGGAGACCTTGGTGATGCGGTCGCGGTGGTCGTAGACGTAGACCGTCTTCACGCCGCGACCGTCGGTCACGGTCTCCGGGCGACCCAACTCGTCGTAGGTGTAGGTGGTTTCGCCCATCGGGTCCGGCGGGGTTGCCGTGGTCAGGTTGCCCTCGTCGTCATAGGCGAAGGTGGTCTTCTTGCCGCGCTCGTCGGTGGTCGAGCACACCTGGCCCTCGAACCCGCCGCACTTGGGATCTGCCGGGTTGTAGTCGGTCTTGCGTTCGCCGCCGCCGGCGCCCTGGACGGCGACGCTGGTGGTGTTGCCGCGGGCGTCATAGGAGAAGTCGGTCTGCTCGCCGTCCGGCATCGTCATGCTGCCGGGCAGATCGGTGCCCGCGATCGTCTGGTAGCCGGTCATCGCCGAGGTGGCGCCGGTGGGGAGCTCGGCCGAGGTGGGGTTGTTGCGCGCGTCCCACCCGTAGGCGGTCACGTTCCCCGGCGTACTGCCGGTGCCCATCGCGTCGGTGGCGGTCGCCACGTTGCGGTTGGCGTCGTAGGAGCGCGCCCGTGAGTGGCCCAACGGGTCGGTCACCTCGGTGACTTCGCCCGCCGCCGCGTGCTTGTAGGCCGTCTCGTCGCCGTCCGGGTCCGCGATCGTCGTGGTCCCCGCCTCGCCCGGGGTGGCGGCGGTGTAGGACAGGTGGAAGGTCGGGCCCGTGTGCCCGTCGCCGTCGAACTCGGTGGCCCGGGTAAAGGACGTCAACCGGTCGTGGGAGTCGTAGGTGAACAGCGTCACCCGGCCCTCCGGCGTCGTGATCTTCGTCAGGCGGCGGTCGGCGTCGTAGCCGAACTCGGTCGCCTTGCTCTCGGTGTCCGTCGTCTTGACCAGATCGCCCGCGGAGTCGAGGTCAAAGACCGCAGTGCGGCCGGTGTGGTCTTTGGCCTGCCACTGGGAGGCGTCCTTCTTGACCAGGTCGACGCTGCGGCCCGAGCGCTCCTCAGTGACCTTGAACCCCTTGTGCTCGTCGCCCTCGTCGTGCTGCTCGACGCGCACGGTGTTGTGGTTGCGATCGGTGACCTCGGTCAGGGTGCCGTGCTCATCGAAGTGATCCCGCACGCCCGACTTGCGGTCGGTGACCGTGAACCCGCCGTCCTCGACCTGGGCGAGGTCCTTGGAGTAGCCCTTCGGCGTGCTGAACCCGTCCCCCTCACGCTCGAAGCGCACCGCATCGCCGGTGGCGTCATAGAGGACCACCTCGTCCTCGGCCAGGTGCAGGTAGCGCTCAAAGCCCTGCCACCAGTGCTGCGAGACCTTCCCCCACGGGGCGTCCAACGAGTTGTAGGTCCGGGCGAGTTGGAGGCTGTCGCCGACGCCGGCCACCTCGAAGTCCGTCGCCGCCAGCATCAGGTTGCCCGTCGAGTAATCCACCCGCGCCACCAACGCGTCCGTCACCCGGAAGTCGAAGAGCTCATGCCACGGCACGGCGCCCTGCCCTTCGGCGACCGGATCATCCGACGCCGTCTCGCCCCCACGCGCAGACGGGCCGACACCTTCCACGCGGGCCTTCTGCGCAGTCCGCCAGGCGGCCTGCACCGCAGTCGGCTCGGCCTGGTCCTGCGAAGCCGGCGCCTTCGTCGAACCGGAACGCACCGCCGGTATCTCCGCCTCACCGCCCTCGCCCCACGACGAGGACGGACCGGCCTGCGGCACCGCGACCGCCGGGACCACGCCCGCCGCCAACGCGAGGATCGTAGCGACGGCGACAGCCGCCGGTCTCACACGAAAACGGGCACGCCACACCGGCATGCCCGTACTCGAAGAACGCATCTTCCCCCCACGGGAAAAAGCACGTGACGGCCTGACGGGACGTCACTGGGAGCGCACACGCTCACACACCATCTCCACAACCACCACCCACTGCACACACAGAAAAAACCCAAACCTCCCCGACATCACGATGAAGTGGCAGACACATGTCAAATCCGCTCTACTCAGAGAATCTCTGCAACCCTCCGCCCAAGCGAAGCGTCGTCTTTGGCTTTCTTGCGGGCTGCTAACGGCCAACGCCGCCTGCTTCAAGCGAGGTTGCGGCACACCGGACGTACCGCAGGTACGTCCGCTCAGGCACGCGCGGATGACGGCTTGGGTGCCCCCTCGCTGGACGTCGTCTATAGGAGCCCGACGTCCAGCGCTCCGAACACGCCCGGTACGCCCAGCACTTGGTCGGCGCACGCGGACACTTCGGTCGCCTGCACGGTCAGTGGAGAACGCCGCCGCACAGGGAATGCCTGGAAAATGAAACGCCATTCCCTGTTGCTTGCGTCACCGCCGGCACTCGGGCCGGTTGAGACCTCGGTGGGTGCGACGGTTCTCGAACGGGCGGTTTGCGGCCGCTGTTTCACGCTTGTCGCGGTGGAACGGGCCGGTGGTTGGTGTGCAGGGAGGTCACCGAGGCGGTGCCTGCGCCAGACGAGGACCTCGACGACGCTCCTCCTCGGTGTGCAATACACGGCGAGCAACGACGCATTGCAGAAGCGCTGCTGAGGTCGTGACCTGGGCCTGATCGAGCGTAGCCAGAAGGGCATCGGAACCGAGCTTGGAGCGCAGCTCCTCGGTCCGGTCGCAAGAGACTGCTTCAACGGCGCCGACGTGACGGTGCCGGTCCACGGTGGGCAGGCGGCCTCCTTGGTCGCCCATCACACGTATCGGCGTGCCGGCAGCGGTCTGGGGAGCAGCGTCCAGGTGCCGGACAGCCAGGTGGGGTTGCGGCTGCTTGCTCTACATACTGCCGAGCAGTGTGCAAGTTGGCGGCGGCGGCTGCGGTCAGGACGAGGGTGGACAGAAGCTCCGCGGTGGCTCGACCGTCGTCGCCGCACCCCAGTGCATTGCCGGCGCCCACGATCCCACGCGCGGCCTGCCGCATGCTGCGGTGGTCCATACATTCGGCGCGAGCGTGCCAGCGAGTCGCGCGTTCGAAGACACTAACCGCAACCAGCGCACGGATGACGTCGCACTCGACACGGACCAGGCCAGCCTGACCCTCATCTTGCCGGCACAGACGGACCTCGGCGAACACCGCGCCCAAGACGCCACCACGGACCCCACGCAAGCCGCACAAGACTTCGAATCCGTCGGGGACCAGCTCGACGCCACGCGCATCCTGATGTATTAGCCGCCGCCTGCGGGAGGAATACAGCCCAACTCCCCTACGCCGAAAAAGCCCAGGTCACACAAAGTGTGACCTGGGCTTCAAACGAGCCGCCTGGGGGAGTCGAACCCCCGACCTACGCATTACGAGGGCTGGAATGATCATGACGGGTGGTGGTGGTTGATGGGGCAGGGTGCTGTTTTAGCTGGTCAGAGACGTGCGCTCTGGTGACCGGTGCTCCCTGATCCATGGGGTGCTGCCCCGTCCGCTCACGCATCGCTCACGCACGGAACGCCGCAGAACACCTGCCAGGGGCGCTCCGTTCCCCCTCACGAGTGATTGCCCCGGCACGGAGTCCGGTGTGAGCTGACGGCATGTATCGCTGGTCTCCGTTGAACGATCGGCAACGTACACTCCTTGGCCGCCTCGATGCGGGCGAGAACCTCAGCGAGCAGGCTGCAAGCCAACGGCGTTCGGCCTACGCCCTGCGCGACCGGGGCCTCTTGGTGATCAGGAGCCGGCAAGGGGAGCTCCTGGCGGAGGTCACCGACGCCGGGAAGTTCTACCTCAAGCACGGCCACCACCCTGACGATCCTGCACACGCGGAGCAGAAGCCGACCGCCTCGACCGCTGGTACATCCCGGGCGCCGGACGCGGGGGCCAGCGATACACGGCCGACCACGACGAAGCGCGGGCCACGGTCTACGAAGAAGGCGGCGACGAAGCCAACTCCGTACAGCGAGAGGCCCATCCCCCTCGCCCGACGGGCAAAAGCGACCCAGCTGATCGAGCAACTCGCCACCAAGCCGCGAGTCACCATCTCCGCCCCGACCGAGGAAGAGGTCACGGAGCGGCGACGGGTCATCGACTTCGCCAAGCGGCACGGCTTCGTCCCCGAGGGCAAGCGCATCGAGAAGATGCGAGAGTTCAACCCCGACCGAGACTTGCAGATTTCACTCCTGAACGGACCTCACCCCAACACGAACAAGCAGTCACCGGTCGAGACCCCGACAGTCCCGGTGCCGTCCCAACTGCGCTCGCCGCATCCGGTGGTAGCCGCCCTTCGAGAGGACCGAGACCGACTGGTGATGCCGGCGGCGATGCGCCGTCGCGCTCTCCTGCTGCTCCAGGGGTTGGCGGCCGAAGCCGTGCGACGGGGTCACCAGGTGAAGGAACACCCGGTCGCCGACTACCACCGAAGCCACGCCTACTACTCCTACAACGGCCAGTACATTCCCTCGCGTTACTCACGGCACGAAGGGGAGGTGACTCTGGACGTCGGGGACTTCACGTACACAGTCACCATCAAGAAGGAGTTCCCCCAGTCCGAGGATGCCGAGCGAGCGTCGAAGCTCGTGATCGATCTCGGCTACGGCCGGTCCGACCGGCGCCGCCAGTGGGGCGACCGCAAGCGATGGAAGCTGGAGGACGTCCTCGGCGCTGTGCTCCAGGAGGTCGAGACCCGGGCCGTAGAGGATGCCCAGCGCAAGGTTGATGAGGAACGCGCGCGGACCGACCGCAAGGTCCGCTGGCAAGAGGCCATGGACAGAGCGAAAGAGAAGGCCGTCGAAGCGCAGTTGGCGAGCGCGCTCACTGAACAAGCCAGGAAGTGGCGGGAGGCAACAGCCCTCCGTGATTACTGCGAAGCGCTGGAACACCGCCTGGCTCAGGCAGGCGAAGACGAGGAGGAAGAGGCTGCCTCAGCAAGGGAATGGCTGACGTGGGCACACGGCTACATCCAGCGGCTCGACCCCCTGCACCGGCTACCGACCAAGCCCCCTCCCCAAGAGCCGAAGCCCGAAGAGCTGAAGCCCTACTTGAAGGGCTGGGGACCGCACGGTCCAGAAGCGCACGACTCTCCCTGGGGCTCCTACTGATGGAGACCGTCTACCGACATCCCTCACGGCCACATGCCCCTGCCTAGGCGCCATGGCCAGGGTGCGACGAGGCTCTGAAGCGTTAAACCGAGGCGCTCATCGCCATTCAGCGACCGATCGTCCGCTGGGCCCGCTGCCTCGTGTGCGGCCTCGGTGATGGACGCGCTCGTGACGACAGCGTGCAACCTGCTGGGCCTAACCTGGGCGTTGCGGCTAGAACCGTGCTGGCCTGACTGCTGTGGCTACCCAACCGAGACAGAAGCGGACGTCAACTTGGGGAAGAGCCCCAACCATTTCGACCGAGGTCCGGCTCGCCTGACGAGCCGCTATTGCCGTCCGCTCTCACGGCTGCAGTCACGTGTGCGGTGAGGGGGCACGGACAGGGGCATCGGGAGGCACGCCCTCGACCTCCTCCAGGAGTGATGCCTCCCTTGTTGGCAGGAAGATGCAGCCGCTGCACCCGACGAAGGCATACGCCCGCTACTGTGTTGGCCGGTAGCCAAGAAACTAAGGGGTACACATGGCCGGTCGCCTCGCCCTGTCGTGGGTCAATAAGCACCAGGCCCTCGTGCCAGACGGAGACGGCGGGTATGAGTGGATCGAACGCGATGACCCGCGTGTGACTGAAGTGCGCCTGCTCCAACAGACAGGCCACATGGGAGAGGTCAGCGGCACAGCCGAGGACAACTTGCTCATTCAGGGCGATAGCTACGACGCCTTGCAGGCATTGAGTCGAACTCCCGAGTACGCTAAACGGTATCGCGGGAAAGTCAAGCTCGTCTATATCGACCCTCCGTTCAACACAGGCCAGGCGTTTGAGCATTACGACGATGCGCTGGAGCATTCAGTATGGCTTGGGATGATGCGCGAGCGGCTGCTACTAATCCGCGACCTACTCGCGTCAGACGGTTCAGTGTGGGTGCATCTAGATGATGCCGAAATGGCATATTGCCGTGTCCTGATGGACGAAATTTTTGGCCGAGGAAATTTCCTCGCATCCGTTGTATGGAAACGCCGCAATGATCCGCGGAACAGCGCAGTACACATGTCCGCCGACCACGACTATATCCTCGTATTCGCGAAGCGCCTTGAGGACCTCGTCATCAAACAGCTTCCGCGTACGGAAGCGATGGATAAAGCGTACGTAAATCCGGATAACGACCCACGAGGGCCTTGGCGAAGGACTGACGTTTCTGCGCGAAACTACTACTCCAAAGGGATGTACCCTGTCACCACTCCAAGTGGACGTGTAATCTCAGGCCCCATGAAGGGTCGCTACTGGTCGATTTCGAAAGAGAAACTGGACGAGCTTGACGCCGACGGACGTATTTACTGGGGGGCGAAAGGCGACAGCCTGCCATACCTGAAGAGGTACTTGAGCGAGGTTCAGGGCGGACGGGTGCCATCGTCAGTATGGCACCCGGAGGAAGTTGGATTCGTTCGAAATGGCAAGGAAGAGGTTCGCAGACTTGTTGGAAATGTCTTTGCGACGCCGAAGCCAGAAACGATGATTCAACGAATCATTCAAATGACGACCGAGCCCGGCGATATCGTGCTCGACTGCTTTGCTGGTTCTGGAACCACAGCCGCTGTCGCACACAAAATGGGCCGCAAATGGGTCGGCGTCGAATTGTCACCCGAAAACGTGGAGAACTTCACCAGGGCACGACTTGAAAAAGTAGTCGCCGGCAAGGATCCTGGCGGTATCACCGAACAGATTGCCTGGTCTGGGGGTGGCGGATTTCAAGAATTGAGAGTTGGGTCATCACTTTACGAGCGCGTCGGGCATCGCGTGGTGCTGGCTGACTGGGCAAAGGGGGATGATTTTGACCAAGCTGTGGCTGCGCAACTTGGATTTGTCCATCAACCTGAGGGTCCATTTGTAGGCGTGAAGGGACGCGTCCGTCTCGCCGTTGTAGATGGCATCGCTGATGAAGTGGTGGTGGCATCAATCGTGTCGTACCTCAATGAAGATGAGCGGGTAACGGTAGTTGCCAAGGGAGCAGCGCCGGGAACTGAACAGGCGCTTCGCGACCTGAGCAAAGGATCACGGTTGCTGAAAGCACCTCGCGATCTGATCCGTCGTGGAAAGGTTGTTCGGTGAGTTGGCTGCCCTACGATGCCGCCCTGATTGAAGAGATCCGGGCACGGATGGACCTCCGAGAGCCAAACGCAAACGCTCTCTCAGCAGTGGCCAAGGAGATCGAAGACGGTGATCTCCGCGAGGTGGTGTGTGACCTCGCAACTGGTGTAGGTAAGACCTATTTGGCCGCTGCGCTAGTCGAGTATCTTGCTGCACAGGGTGTACGCAACGTGCTCATCGTCACCCCAGGCACAACGATCCAAGACAAGACGGTCGATAACTTCACCCCCGGACACGCAAAGTTTGTTCCCGGCGCAGAGTACCAACCGCTACTGATCACTTCAGAGAATTTCTCACGCGGCCAGGTTGGCGACGCGCTGCACAACGATGACGTGCTCAAGTTGTTCGTGTTTAACGTGCAGCAGTTGATTCGCCCAACGGCGAAAATGTCCCGAAAGACTCGGAATACTGACGAGTTTATCGGCCAGGGGCTTTACGACCATTTGCGTGAAGTCGACGACCTAATCGTGATCGCAGATGAGCATCACGTATACCGCTCCAGTGCCAAAGCGTTCGGTGCTGCTCTTCGCGATCTTCAGCCACGGGCACTCGTGGGTCTGACAGCTACACCTGACGAGGCAGACCTGGACAAGGTGTGCTACCGATACAGCTTGGCCGAGGCGATCGCGGACGGTTTGGTAAAGATCCCGGTCATCGTCTATCGCGAAGACGGTTTGAAGGACATCGAGACTCAACTCGCCGACGCTTGTCACCTGCGGGAACGTAAGGAAGCGGTGTGGCGGGCTTGGGCCGAGCACAACAGTCGAACTAACGTCACACCGGTCCTGTTTGTCGTCTGTCAAGAAATCCGCGACGCTGAACGCGTCGCAAATATCCTCTCCAGCGAAAAATACCTACCCAACGAGGGTGAGGTACTTCTGGTCACATCCCAGTCAACGGATAAAGCCCTGTCTGAGCTAGCGGCGGTTGAGTCCCCCGATTCTCCAGTGCGTGCGGTCGTGAGCGTTGACAAGCTGAAAGAAGGCTGGGATGTCAAGAACATCGGTGTCATTGTCGGCTACCGCGCTTTGGCTTCGCAGACGCTGACGGAACAGGTACTTGGGCGTGGTCTACGGCTTCCGTTTGGCGCACGCGTTGGCGTGCCCGCCGTCGATCAAGTGGATCTAGTGGCGCACGACTCTTACCGCCGTCTCTTGCAACAAAAGGACGCCCTGCTTCAACAAGTGGCCCCATCTTCGCTAACCCCAAAGCCTGCCTCAGGCTCCACTGGAGCCGAAGCCTCGCAGCCGCTTCCCTTCGGTCAGCAGCAGTCTGACGTGGCCGATGTACGTGAGAGCGAGGATCAAGGCAAGCTGCACCTGGTCGGCGAGCCCCGGATCATAAATGGCGAAACCGTAGATGGCTCCGAGCTGCTCCAACTCGCGTCGTTCGAGGCCACAGAAGCCCAACACGACCGTGACCAGCAGGCGGCCACCCAAATTTTGTACAAGGTTGAAGGGGCGCCTTCGATCAAATTCCCTCGCCGGGAGCGAGAAGTTCTGCCGGTTCAGTTCTCGCTGAGTTACGTAGATAATGCTGCCGCACAAGCCGAAGGTCGGGGTTTCGAACGCGAATTCCCAGTGCACCTGAAGCGGCAAGCGCTCATGGCAGATCGCGACATACACGGCAAGACGGCCATACGAGCGCAGCAAGTCGAGGAGGAAGATGCGACTCAACGTTACGTGCCGGTATCGGAAGTGCGCGCTGATATTGAAGACCGCATCCTAGACCTCGGTTTGGTCGAGTCGTCCCTCTCCGAGGTTAACGCTGCCGAACGGATCGCCAAGCAGTTCCTCCTTGGAGCTGGGGTGTCCGATGAGGACGACGAGGCGTGGTGGAGTGAGCGGCGCACTCAGCAAGCGGTGCAGAGCATCGCGGGGCTGGTCGAGTCCAGTTACAACACGCGCCGTTTGAACCCCCAGTGGGCCTTCCGCACTGTTGAAGTGCCGGTCCGTCGCGCAATGCCTAGTGACGTCGGATCGCGTTGGGATAACTTCACTAAAGGGCGCTGGTATGGGGACTGGGGCCGTTCAATCCAACCTTTGGCGAGCTTCGACGCCCGCACCACTGAGTGGGCGTTGGCGGCGCTTTTCGATAGTTCACAGGCCGTTCAATGGTGGTTGCGGCTCTATGAGCCGGGAGAAGTGTGGATAGAGCGGGACAACGGGAAAAAATACTACCCGGACTTCATTGTGCTCGATACCGACGACGTGTACTGGGTCGTGGAAGGAAAGTCCGACCGTGACGCCCGGGATAGTGACGTGCTCGATAAAAAGACCGCCGCTGAGGAGTGGGCACGATTTGTCCGCGATAGCGGCACCTTCGGCACCTGGCGCTACGTTCTCGCTACCGAGACCCACATCAAGCAGGCCAAGACCTGGGAAGAACTGCTGGCACGGACCAAGCCCGAGCTGTGACTGACGGTTCCTCCCCGGAGAACGGGAGTTATTGCATTAGTCTGTGGTCCACTCGATGTACCCCCACAGTCTGACCAGAGACTGCTGAAGTCGGCTAAAGCAGCGATAGGGCACCACGGCTTGTGTCCAAGCAGTGGTGTCCTACGATCCCCTCATGATTCGCGCTGTGGTGTTCGATGTTGGTGAGTGCCTGGTGGATGAGACCCGGGAGTACGGGACCTGGGCTGACTGGCTGGGGGTGCCGCGGCATACCTTCGCGTCGATGTTCGGGGCGGTCATCGCGCAGGGGCGCGACTACCGGGAGACCTTCCAAGTGTTCCGGCCGGGCTTCGACTTGGATCAGGAGCGGGCGCGGCGGGCCGAAGCAGGGAAGCCGGAGTGGTTCGGCGAGGACGATCTGTATGCGGATGTGCGGCCGGCTCTGACGGCGTTGCGTGAGGCTGGGCTGTGGGTCGGGATCGCGGGGAATCAGACCGTGCACGCAGGTGGGTTGCTGCGTGGGCTGGATCTGCCGGCGGACTTGATCGCGACCAGTGACGACTGGGGTGCGTCGAAGCCGGATGTGGCCTTCTTCGAGCACGTGGTGGAGGCGACGCCGGCCGAGCCCGGGGAGATTCTCTATGTCGGTGACCGCCTCGACAACGACATCCGCCCTGCTGCCCGGTCGGGGTTGCTGACGGCGCTGATCCGGCGCGGGCCGTGGGGGACGATCCAGCAGCACGATCCCGAGGCGGACAGGGTCGCCACCATGCGGATCGATTCGCTGGCTGAACTGCCGGAGCGGGTGGGGAAGTTCAACGCTGGAGAGCGCTGACGGTGGTGCCCCAGTCATAGAGCCGGTCATCGAGGTCGCGCACGCACTGCTGGTTGTGCCAGGGGGCGAGGGCGCGGCGCACTTCCCGGATGCGGTCCATGCCGGTGGCGTACCAGGTGCGGGCGAGCTGGTCGAGGGCCTGGAAGGCGTAGGCGCAGGCGTGTTCGGCGTTGCTGTCGGCGGCTTCGACGGCGGCGAGGTCGCCGAGGATGACGGTGCGCTGCTTGCTGTGGTCGGCGGGCAGCTCGTCCAGCGCGTGACGGAGGGTTTCGCGGGCTTGGGGCAGGTGGCCGGCTCGGAGCTGGGTGTTGCCTTTGAAGGCCGCGAGGCGTACGGGGCTGAACCAGTCCATCCACTCCGGGGAGGCGTGTTCGGAGCCGGTCGCGATGGTGTCCTCTGCGTGAGTGAGGAGGCGCAGGGCGGTGCGGGGGTGTCCGCAGCGGGTCTCGCATTCGGCCTCGACGGCGTCCAGCCAGGCCCAGAACTCGGCGGAGGCGGGGCCGCGGCGGGCGTAGGTGCGGGCGGCGACCATGCGCTCGGCCGCGCTGTCCCGGTCGCCGGCCCAGCCGGGGATGAACGCGGTGTGGGCGAGGATCGCGGCCCCCAACAGGGGGTCGTCGGCCTCGCTTGCTGCCTGGAGGGCGCGCAGGAGGGTGTCGCCGGCCTGGTCGGGCTGGCGGAGGTCGAAGAACTCGATGCGTCCGGCGAGGAGGTAGGACTCGGCCAGGGCCGCAGCGAGCCGGCGGCGGCCGGGGTCCGCGGTCTCGGGCAGCAGTGCGCAGCCGAGCCGGGCGTGTTCCAGGACGGCCGGGTGCAAGGTCGCTGGTGTGACGGACCAGTACAGGTGTCGGTGGGCGCGGGTGACCGCTTCGAAGTCACGGCCCACACTTGCGGGTTGTGCAGTTGCCGGAGTCTGGGCCGGGACGGCTGTCAGGCCCGATGCGGAGGCCGGGCGCGGCGGGTGGACAGCGTGGGCAGGTGCGGGTTCGTCTGCGCCCCAGGGTGGGGTGAAGCCGAGCTCTTCCATGGTCTGACCGAGCAGCTGGGTGAGCACGCGCCGGATGTCCGGCTGGGGCCAGGGTGGAGCTGGCGATTCCCAGCGGCGGATCTGGCGTACCCCGACGGCCAGGCCCCGGATGCCGAGTTGCGGGGCGGTCTGGGTGATGGCGTCGGCGAGGGCTTGCTGCGAGTTGTAACCAGCAGCCACACGGGCGGACTTGAGACGGGCGTTTCCTGAGGGGCGGGACATGAGCTACCTCCGAACGGTGTTGCCCCCGAGGGTGCCACCGAAGGACCTACTTTTGGCCTGCTGATACCCGACGAGCGTCAACTAAGCCCTGTAAGAGTCCTCTTGACGTCCCCTCAAAGCCCTCGAATTGCCTGGGTCGCGGATTCAGGATGGCAGCACTGAAGACGACCCTGCGCTACAGCGCGGCGAGGAGCCAGTGCCTCATGACCCCAGACACCACCAGACCACCCGCCCTGCAGACGATCGCCGAGTGCCAACTCCAGGCAGCGGGCTTCGACTGGGACGCCATCCGCGTTCCCCGTCATATCGGGCTGCGCGCACTGCGCATCCTCGGCCCCTGCAACGGGGCGGTGATCGAAGATCCGCGGGAGCCGGCCCTGTACTGGTTCCTGCGTCCGGGCGAAACAGCCGGCTGGGAGGTGACAGAGACCCGTCCCCTCGGAGTGACGCAGCATCTCGTGGTGCCGCCGGCACATCGCGTGCAGGGGCCAGGACCGCACTGGCACATCCGCCCCGTCGACGGCCGCCTGATCACGGACCGGGACATGCTCCGTGCAGCCGTCGAGTACGCCGTAACCACGCTTCTGGGCCATGAACGCCAACACGTGGGCAGCCGGTCGCAGTCCGAGGGCGAGGAGGTCTGATGAGCACTCGCGCCGACGGAACTGACCGGCTGGGCAACGCCCTTGCCCTGGTGTGGGCCCTCGGTTCGTTCCTCGCTCTCGGAGGACTGGTCTCGGTCGCGGACCACGAGCGAAGCCAAGACCCTGCGGCCGACGCCCCAACAGCGGAAGCCCCCGATGCTCCCGCCACCTCATAGACCAGTCCGGGTGCCCCTGATGTCCTGCCTCCAGGCGCGCCCGGGCCCTCAGCTCCCATAGCCCGGGACACCTCGCAGAGGCGCAGCGGCAGTCGTCACCCGTCACACGACTCCTGCCCCTCCCAACCTCGTTGATCACCACGAACGTTCTGCCTGTTCCAGACCTGTAGGAGGACCGCATGGCGCTGACAACCGAGTACGAGGCCAAGGCCCTGGACATCGACATCGAGGCCATCCAGGCCACCATCCGGCACCGGGGAGGAGAGCACGTCGCCGACCGCATGATGCGCCGCTACGTCTACGACATCGCACCCGGCGACACCTCCAAATGGATCCGCCTGCGCCAGGACGGAGACCAGGCCACCTTGTGCGTGAAGCAGATCACCAGCGACGAGATCGACGGCACCCACGAGGTCGAGGTCACCGTCTCCAGCTTCGAGGACACCCACGCGCTGCTGCGCGTCATGGGCTTCACGGCCAAGGCGTACCAGGAAAACCACCGCAGCTCCTATCTGCTCGGCACCGTCCGCCTGGAGATCGACTCCTGGCCGCTGATCCCTCCGTACCTGGAGATCGAGGGCGACAGTGCCGACGAGGTCCGTGACACCGCCAAGCACCTCGGCCTCGACCCCGACGCCCTCACCTCCGTCAACACGACCGGCATCTACACCCATTACGGGCACGACCTGACAGCCATCAAGGAACTCCGCTTCCCCAGCTGAACCCCTACCGGGAGGTGAAAGGCCATTTCCCCCCACGACATCGCAGACGAACTCCCCACCGAGGTGCAGCCCGACCGCACTGTGCGCGTCAAGATCCTCGACAACTGCGGCCTGGCCTGCACCTTCTGCCACAACGAAGGCACCCCGGTCACCGCGGACAGCGTGACGACCCGCCCCACCGGCCGGACATCGATCTATCTGGCCACCAACGGGGCGGACTTCACCCCGGCCCGCCTCGAACCCAGACCCGACTTCGCGCTCGCCCTCGCCGCCGTGTGCGGCACGGTCGAGACCGATGAGGTGCACTTCACCGGCGGCGAACCCACCCTCCATCCCCGGCTGCCGGACATGGTGCGCGTGGCACGGCAGGTCGGCCTCACCGTGGGCATCACCTCCAACGGCAAGAACGGTTCCGCGGTCCTGCCCGAGTGCGCTAAGGCCGGCCTGGACCGGGTCAACTTCAGCGTCTTCGGTACCACCGCCGAGGAATTGGCCTCCGTCCAGGGCGGAAAATACCGCTCCGCACGCCTCGCCCAGCGCAAGATCCAGGAGCTGGGCGAGGCCATCGAGACCGCCGCAGCCTGCGGCCTGCAGGCCTCGGCGAACATCGTCGTCCCCGGACCCGCGCACATCGACCGCGTGCTGCGGCTGGTGGAGGAACACGGCCACCGCACCTCCATGCGACTGCTCAACTCCCTGGCCGACGGGCAGGAGTCCCTCGACGCGATACGTACGGTGCTGCACGAGCTGGGCGCAGTGCCCGAACGCCGGTTCATCACCGCCGGTGCATCGGGTTGGCGCACCCGCTACCGGCTGCCCGACGGCCGCAGCATGTACGTCAAGCAGATCCGGCCCGTACGGCTGCCCGACACCTGCGAGGGCTGCCGGTTCAACAACGGCACCGACTGCGAAGAGGGCTACTACGGCATCCGCCTGTACCGCGCCCAGCAGGGCCCGTTCATGGTCGGCGTGTGCATCCAGCGCATGGACCTCTGCGTCACCCTCGGCGAATTCGTCATGAGCCAGCTCCGCAACGAGGTCCGGGAACTGCGCCGTAGCGAAGAAGAGCGTCTTCGACGCCAGTACCCGGCCAGCGAGGTCCCTTCCCAGAGGCCGTGACCTGCCCGGTCAACCATCTCCCGTCTCCCGCCCCCGGCGGAGGCGGGCAGGCCCCAGGAGCACCGTCCTCCGTCCCTGGCGCTCCTGGGGCCATACTTTCTGCCGGATACACGCCCGGCGGAAGCTCAGCCGCCTCGTGGCACCGACCACAACGCACCTCGCGCTACGGAGCGACACGTGAGCCTCTTCACCGGAACCGCCAGCTACTACCGTCGCTTCCGCCCCGGCATCCCCGAGGACGTCGCAGCTGTCCTGGATCAAGCCAGCCCGGCCCAGGCGAACGCCCCGCGACGGCTCTTGGACCTCGGCACCGGCACCGGACTTGTCGCTGAGGCGCTGCTGGGCCGGTTCGACGACATCATCGCCGTCGACAACGACGCCGACATGCTCGCCGTCGCTGCATCGGCGCTCCGTCCGGAACTGCCCGAGCACTCTCACTTGACGCTCGTGGAAAGCACCGCCGAGGACTTCGTACCGCCTGACGGCTGGAAGGCAGGCCTCGTCACCATCTGCCGCGCTTTCCATTGGCTCGACCAGCCCACCGTGCTGCGTCTTCTGGACAACCAGGTCGCTCCCGACGGCGCTGTTGCGATCTTCGGTGACAACAGCTTCTGGACCGTCGGCAGTCCCTGGAAAGAGGCGGTCCGCGGCGTGATCAAGACGTTCCTCGGTGAGGAACGCCGTGCAGGCTCAGGAACCTTCCGGCACCACAACCGCCCCTACAGCGAGATCATGGAGGAGTCGCCGTTCGACCAGGTCGAGGAAGTACTCATCCCCGTCCAGCGGACCTGGACCGCCGAGACGATCCTCGGCTACCTCTACTCCACGACCTTCGCCGCACCCCACCTCTTCGGGGACCGCCTGGGGGAATTCGAAGCCGCGGTGAAGCAGCGACTCGCCGAGTTCAGCGACGACGACACCTTCCCCGAGGACAACGAGTTCCTCATCCGCCTCGGCCGGCGGAGCCAGACGTGACGGCCGACAGCGGCGGGCGCTGGTACGGGAGCCTGACAGCACCACGCGCCGCGTCCAAGCTGAACGAGCTCCATCCTCTGTCTGCCGGTCGGATCGCTCCGACAGACGGCGGCGTGTGTTCCGCTGCACACCACCCGACGAACGTCGGCTGCTGAGTGCTCGGTCCGGGCCCCCGGAGCCGGGAGTGTCAGCGCCGACGCCGGTGTGTGGTTGCGGGGTTGGGCTGTCGATGCGGTGCGGCTTCCTGAGGCTGGGGGCGCGGAAGGTCTGCTGTAGGCCCGTGGGGGCTGCGGGCCTGGGCTGCCAGGGCACGGGCGCTGGGAGCGGGCCGCTGAGCGAGCCGATGGACGCGCCAGACGAGTACTCCGGCCGGATGCCGGGCGTCCTCCAGACTGCGCTGTTGCAGAGCCTGTTGGAGCATTGCGGCCGGTCGGTGGCCCGCCTTTTCGGCTTCGGCGAGGGCCGCGGTGAGTGCGGGCCAAGTCGAGTCGGCGAGGACATGATCGGCGTGGCTGGGCACGGTCTCGCGTATCTGCTTGGCATACCGCTCCGTCTCCGCCTGTGGCGGCCTGCGCTGCGCCAGAGCAGCCAAGGGTCCAGGTGCGGCGTGCTGGTAGGCAGCCTGAAGTTGAAGGAAAGTCTGCTGGGAGGCTCGGACTTGCTGGTTGTGCTGGCGGGCCGCGTGCCAGCGTGATGCCGCGACGGCTACGAGGACGGCTGCGTCCAGCAGCATCGCGAAGGCGGCTGCCTCGTCCTTGGCCGGTGGCTGGCGGAGCATGTCCTTGACTGCGCCGCGCAGGGCGCGGGCGTGCTGGTGATCGGCTCGGGTGCGGGAGCGCGTGGCGCGCTCGAACGCTGTGGCAACTTGACGGAGTTGAGGGCGAAGGCTCTGCGGAGCGCAGAGGGGAAGGGCGTCGAGGGTTTCACCGAAGGCGGCGAGGTGGGCTTGAGCTGCCGCGTCATCCTGGCCGCGGTCCAGGAGCGCGGGGATGCGGTCGAGGGCTGCGGTGGCCTGATGCCACGGATCGGGGCGCCGCGTGCTCGTGCGTTCCTGTTCCGGGGCGGCTTCGGTGGCGGCAAGGCGCTCGCGGATCTGGGGGTAGGACAAGTCGGGGGCGAGCTTGGAGCCGGAGAAGTACACCGGATCGCCTGCCGCGTTCGTGTCGTCGGGGAGGGCGACCTTGTAGCCGCGGATGTCGCCGGACGGGAAGTGCTGCACCTCGACGAGGACACCTTCCGCGTCGGTTAGCAGACGGAGAAACTCCTCTGGGTCGGCGGCAGCTGAGGCCGCGGTACGGACGGTGGTGCGCAGCTGCTCGCGGGCGGTCTGCCGGCGACCGAAGCGGTGGGACTTTTCCTGTTCGGCGCGGCTGGGGCGCTTGGCGGCGGTGCGGTCGCCGCGTGCGTACTGGTGCAGGCCGTAGTCCTTCTCGATGGCCTCTAGTTCGCGGTCGGCGGTGAGGTAGTCGTTCCAGTGGCGGGCGGGGCGCAGGTCGCCGCGGATGGTGGTGGCGGCGATGTGGATGTGGTCGTCGGCGTGCCGGACGGCGACCCAGCGGCAGCCGTCCGGGTCCCCCTCGGGGGCGATGCCGGTCGCACGCAGGACGCGGTGGGCAATGGCGGCCCACTCGGCATCGGTGAGGATGCGGTCCTCGGGCGCGGCACGCACCGAGCAGTGCCACACGTGCTGGGCGGGTGCGGCTTCGCCGGCCTGCTGCACGCGCAGGTCGAGGGCCTGGGTCAGTTGCTGATGGGCGGCCTGGGGATCGCGGCTGCGGCCAGGGTCGGGCGCGAACTCGTCCCAGGAGGTGACCAGGTGGGGGTCGGTGTGCTCGTTGGCGCGTCCGGGGCCGTAGAGGTAGCGCAGCAACGTGCCTGTGTTCTTGCCCCGGCTGATCTTGGCAATCATGTGGCCCTCGCTCGGCTGGCCGCTGCCTTGTAGGAAGCGGTGTCGATCGCCGCCACCGTGGCCTGGGCGGTCTCCAGCGCCTGCTCGACCCGTTCCAGAACGGCGGCGTCCACAGACTGTGGGCTGCCGCCGCTGTTGAGCCGGAAGGCGATCTGGTTCACGTTGTTCCCGACGGGAGCGATCTGGGCGCGCAGCGCAGCGAGTTCGTCGATGAGGTCATCGATCGCGGTGCGCTGGCCCGGCAGAGCCAGATCGCCGTCCAGGTAGGCCATGACCGCGGCACCCACCAGGTGGGCGCCCGCGATGTTCAACGACCGGGCCTCGGCGAGGATTTTCGCCTTCTCCTCGGTGCTGTAACGCACATCGACCCGCTCCCGCCGCTGTACGTCCTTACGCCGACGACGTCGGGCGATGCGATGCAGCGCGGCCTCCTCCGCAGCGCGGCCGATGCCAACGGCAGCCGCCGCCTGTGCGGGCACCCCCTGGTGCCCGCTCGCCTCCGCCACCCCCGGGGCGGAGGCACCCCCGTTGGAACCGGCCTTGGACGGTCCAACGGGATACCTTGCTGCGCGATCACTGGCGTTGGGCATGGGGGTGTCCGCGGGGTGGTGTTCGGGCATGGCTGTTCTCCTGGGCAGGGTTGGCGTTGCACTCGTCCCACCCGTTGCAGCCCTGGGCAGGCTGGGACGGGTTGGCGGGGTGGGACGGGTCGACTCGTTGCGGGGAAGAGACCCATCCCCGCGCTGACCTGCGCGGGGACGAGTGGGGCGGGTCGATACGGGTCAGGTACCGGCCGCGGGCGGAACGTCGGCCGGGGCCTCGGGGAGGGGGCAGTAGCGTCGCCAGGCATCCAGGAACATGTTCCGGTGGAAGCCCTTGACCTGACTGCCGTCGGGGAAGCGGACGTTGACCGAGTGGATGCCGTAGTCGTTCAGCAGCACCCGAAGCCCTCGTCCCTCCAGGCCGTTGCGCCCGTAGTCATTCCAGGGCGCCTCTTCGTCCCGCTTGAGGGCGGTCAGCAGGTGGGCGGTGGAGAGGGTCTCCGGGTTGCCGTAGGAGGCGAAGGCGGTGCGGATGTCGGCGAGGATGCGGACCTTCAGTCCGCCCTCCTCGTCCTGACCGGCCTCGTAGGCGGACATCGTCTTGCACGCTGACCGCGCGGTGGCCGGCCAGTGACCGCCCGCCAGGTCAGCGACCACCGCCAGCGGCTCCCAGGTGTCCGCCGCACGGTCCTCGACCGGCATCGGCGGCTCCCGGGTGACCGCCTGACCGGAGATCCGGTCAGTCCAGGCGGACAGCCGGTCACGCAGCTCATGCAGGTGCGGGGTGTCCCGGCGGGCCCGGAAGGCGGCGACCTTCTCACCCGGCGCCCGCCGTCGCATCCGCACCACGATCGACCGGTCCATGATGGTGTCCGGCAGGTCACCGATCCCGGCCAACGCAGCCATGGCGAAGGTCGGATACTCGACCGGCTTGTGCTCCGGCCCGGCAATCCGCAGCGCAGGACGGTTGCGCTGGTGACCGGCGTTCAACAGGCCACGCAGGTCCTCGTTCTTCTCCGCCACCTTCGGACTGCCGAACAGCGTGTCCGCCTCATCCACCAGCAGGGTCGGCGGCTCCTCGGTCACCGACCGGAAGACCGCCGCCGTACTGGCATTGACCGTGATCACCGGCTTGTGCACGGTCTCGGTGACCACATCCAGCAGCCGCGACTTCCCGCACCGCTTCGCCGGACCGACCACCGCCAACCGGGGCGGGTGCTGGAAGGCGGGCTGCAGGTGCGTGGCCGCAACCCACAACGTGACCGCATCCAGAGCCTCTTGGCCCGGCAGGAGCACGTACCGGGCGATGGCGGAGCGCAGTTCGTCCAGCAGCTCGGCTCCCTCACCCGCGGTCCGCGCGTGGTCCGGTCCGGATGGTTCGTGTAGTCCGGCCCCCGCGGGCCAGTCCGTCTGGTCCGCGCTGACCTCGCCGGTCCCGGACCGGTCCGCTCCTTCGGGGACCGATGGTTCGGACACCACAGGACGCGCCTCGGGTCCGCCACTGACCAGTGTGTTTCCTGGTTCGTCCTCAGAGTCGGTCCCCTGGACCGCAGTTACTGGAGACTGGTCCTCGGGCGCTCCGTCCTCCCGGCCCCTGCCTGGGCGGTGCCCCTGGCCGGGGACCGCCGCCGGAGGCCACACGCATTTCGGGGATGCGCTCGGCGAGGGCGGCGTCGTAGAGTCGTCGGGCATAAGCGTTCCTCACCCGGTGGGTACGGGGCGGGCTAGGCCCCGCACCCACCGACTCGATCGTTCAGCTACGGGCGTTCAGTTGAGGACACTCCGGCCCTCGGCGTTCCAGCGCCGGGGGCCGCTTTGTGTCCGGGCCACGAGACAGTACGTCGACCGCGCCGCACAGTCCACGCAGATTGCGCCTCTGCGACACAACCTGCCCGTGTACGGTCCCGGCGCTCACGCCGCCTCACGCTCATCGGCACTCACCCCCAGCAGAGCCTGAAGCTCCGCCGTCACCACCCGGTAGGCGTTGCCCAGCCGCAGCAGCCGGCACGGGTACTGGCCTCGCTGGGCGAGGTCGTACCCCTTGCTGCGCCCCAGGGCAAGAGCGCGGTTACTCGTTTCCAGATCGATCGCCGCGGGGAGTGCGAGCAGCTCGGCACGGCTCATGCCGCGCTGCATCCCGGCGTTTTCGATCTCTCCCATGCAGGGCTCCGTTCTCGTGTTGCGTACCGGCCCAGGCGCACTGATGACACGCGGGGCCGCGATGTCCGTAACCACTATGACCAAGCTACTGTGTCTTCATGACACATGCTGACGAGGATGATGTTCCGGAGTGGTCGACCCAGGTCGTCGCCACCGTCGCGGCAGAAGTCCGTCGACGCAGGAAGGAGTTGGACATGAGCGCGCAGGAGGTGGCCGATGCATGCGAGGAGATCGGCTACCCCATCCCCCGCAACGTGATCGCCAACATGGAATCTGGCCGCCGCACCAACCTGCCCCTGACCGAGGTCATGGTCCTGGCCAAAGCCCTGCACACGAACCCGATCAGCCTGATCATCCCGGTCGGCCGCATCGACGAATACCAGGCACTCCCCCTGCGCGATCCCGTCCCCGCCTGGAGAGCGCTGAGCTGGTTCACCGGCGAGGAAGACAGTCTCGACTCCGACTGGAGCCTGCGCCTCTTCCGCATGCACCACGACGCCCTCGACTCGGCCCAGGACGCGGCCTACCAGAGCAACTACTACCGCCACCACGGCAGTACCGCCCCCAACCCCGAGCGGCGCGCGAGAGCCCTGCGCTCCGCCGAGCACTTCGAGCAGCTCGCGACGGAGGACCACGACACTCTCCGCCGCATCAGAGCCCAGATGCGCAGCGAGGGCCTCCACCTGCCCCTCCTTGCCCCCGGGCTCGAATTCATCGACGAGCACCCGCACGACCTGAACGCCCCCGAGGAGAACGAAGATTGAAGGGCTCCACCTACCGCCGCTGCTACTGCCGCGACCCCGAGACCGGAAAGCCGCTCGGCACGTCCTGTCCCAAGCGCAGCAGCCGCAAGCACGGCACCTACTCCATCCGCCAGGAGCTGCCGAACCACGACGACGGCACCCGCCGTGCCTTCAACCGCGCCGGCTACGAGACGCTCAAGGCCGCCCAGGCCGACCTCGACCACATACGTGCCCTCCTCAGCATCCCCGACGCCGGGGATCCCGAAGGCATCTCCCTCATCGCCGAGATGCTGGAAGAGGTGGCCGACGACAAGTCGCCGCTACCGGATGTCGAAGAGACGCGACGGCGGCTCAACTCAGGGCAGGAGCTGATCGGTCGGCTCACGGTTGCCGAGTGGTTGGACCGGTGGTTGGCGTCCAAGCGCGTACGCAAGTCCAGCGTCACCCGGTACGAGACCGACATCCGCGTGCACCTGAAGCCGCACCTCGGCAGGCGGCGTCTCGACCGGCTCCGTGTCACTCACCTCACGGACATGTTCACGGCCATCTCGGACGCCAACGCCGAGATCGAGGAGCAGAACGCGCAACGGCGAGCGGCCGTGGACGAGTTGGCAACGGTTCCGTGGAAGGGGGCTGAGCACCGCGCCCGCCGGAAGGCCATGAAGGCTGCGATCGACGCCATGCCGGCCTTCCGACGCACCACTGGCGCGGCCACTCGCCAGCGCATTCGCGGGACGCTGCGCGCCGCGCTGAACGACGCGATGGCGCAGCAGATCATCACGTTCAATCCGGCCGCGCACGTCGAACTCGATCCCGTACGTAAGCCGAAGGCTCTGGTGTGGACCGACGAGCGTGTGGCCAGGTGGGAGGTCACCGGCGAGAAGCCCTCGCCCGTCATGGTCTGGACGCCCGAGCAGACCGGCGCCTTCCTCGACCACGTGGCGGACGATCGGCTCTATGCCATGTGGCACCTCATCGCCCTTCGCGGGCTGCGTCGCGGTGAGGCGTGCGGGCAGATGTGGTCGGAGACCGACCTGGAGCGTCATGTCATCACGGTGACGGCCCAACTCGTACAGGACGGCTGGGAGATCGAGGAGTCCGACCCGAAAACCGACAGCGGCTTCCGCCCCGTCGCGCTCGACGACGACACTGTCGGGGTGCTCAAGCAGCATCGCAAGCGTCAGCGCGCCGAACGCGAGGAGTGGGCGTCGGGCTGGGTGGACACCGGACTGGTCTTCACTCAGGAGGACGGCTCCTGGCTACACCCCGGCAAAATCACGGACCGCTTCGAGCGGCTCGTCGCCTCCTCCGGACTCCCACCGATACGTCTGCACGACCTGCGTCACGGAGCGGCCACGCTCATGCTCGCCGCCGGGGTGGACGTGAAGATCGTGTCCGAGACGCTCGGCCACAGCGACACCCGGATCACACGCGACATCTACCAGAGCGTCTTCCCTGAGGTCGCCAAGGACGCCGCCGAAGCCGCCGCCGGGCTGGTCCCGATCCAGCGGAAGGCGAAGTCTGAGAAGGCCGCCAAGGGCAAGAAGGGCCGGAAGAAGAAGGGGAAGCAGGAGAAGAAGGCGAGGAAGAACGGCAAAGCCGAGGACACGTAAGCCTGCCCCGGACTCTCCCGTAATCGACCTTCCGGCCTCTCGCCCCGCCGGGGCCTGCCCCTCGACACCCCGCCATCCCGGTCTTCGGCCCGGGTCAGTTCAGAAGGCTACTGAGCGTTTTCCAACCTCAGTCCCCCTGGTGGAGACGGATTTCTTGGTCGAGAACCCATCTACCAGGGGCTTCGACGTACCGTCAGGCGAACTGGCCAACCTGCGGCAGAGATTGGAAACGGCTCACGGTGTCAGATGGTCGGTGGCTGTGTTCCTGCGGCCAGATCAGGCGATCTCCGTGAGGAGCACCGCCGCGGTCGTGTCGAAGGCGGCGCCCGCGGCGGACGACTCTCCGGCCACGGGTTTTGCAGGGGCGGTCGGTAGAATTACGGCGTGACGAGGCCGACGCACGACTGGATCCCGGAACGGCATCTCGGAGTTGCTGCGACACTGTCGCACGCGGACGATCTGATCGGTCAGGTCGGCGACCTGCTGTTCGACTATCAGGCCCAGCCCGGCGGCACGTTCACCCTTCGCGAGCTCCCGGCTGGCTCTGTCAGCCGCACCGAGGTCGTTTACGTCGCCCCGATCCCGCGGAAGGTCTCACTGCTCGTGGCCGACGCCTTGGTGGCGCTGCGCGCCGCACTAGAGCACACACTCTTCGCCGAAGTCGAGTTCCTTGAGGGCGGGCAGCTCGACAAGCGGGCGGCCAAGCTGGTCGAGATCCCCGCGTCGGACACCTACAAGAAGTTCGACGAGTGGTTAAGGAAGCGCGCGAAGAACGGCCCGCCATCGCTCCGCGCCGGGAGCGAGCTCGTGCGCAGGATCGAAAACCTCCAACCCTTCCAGCGCGTCAACGAACCGCACAGCCACCCCTTGGCTCGCCTGACGCTCCACACGAACCACGCGAAGCACCGGACGCCGGCGATCACGGCGGTCCGGCTCGCGGCCATGTACCGGGACGACCAGTTGCCGCGCTCCATGCGGGATCTGCCGGCCAGACCCGAGGAGCCGATCCGCGTCGGCGACGTCATCGCCGAGACGCCGCTGGGCACTCAAGTGCCTGTGACCCTATTCCCAACGGTCGGAATCAACAGGCCGGGCACGGACCGCTGGCCCGTGCTGATGACGGAGCTCGACGAGATCTCCTGGTGGATCCGAACTCAGGCGGTGCCGCGCCTCATCGCTGGCGGGGACTTGCCCGAGCCCGCATTGCCGACGCGCTACGAAATCTCTGTCGGGCAGGAGGACGAGCGCGCTGCTATAGCGGCCGGCTCGACGATCTCAGCCTCTGAGCGACACAAGCAGCGCCTGGGCGCTGCCATCGCCCGGCCCGGACTCATCGACCTGATCGGCCAGATCGAAGGTGCTCCGAGTGCTGCGGACATTACAGCGTGGACGGAGCAGCTGACCGACGAAGAGGTCCTTGAGCGGATGTCTCGCCTGAGGATGACGTTCACCTACGAGCCCAAGATATTGCTGCGCAACGCAGAAGTGGTGGCAGGTCTGCGCGACGAGGTGCTGAGCTTCGCCTTCGACGATGATCCGGCCGAGGCGCAATGACCCCCAGGGAATCGACGTCGAAATGCTGTGCGCATCCGGCCCGATTGTTCCCACTCGTACAACAGCGGCGGCACCGTCCGAGTGTCGTTTCGCGGCAAACACCGCAGCCTCCCCGTCGGCACGCCGTTGTCCTCGGAGTCGTTCAGTCGAGGTTCCCGGTGTCTTCGAGGTGCTGGACGAAGGCCGCGATCATGGCTTCACGGGACTCCTCCGGGAGGTGCGTGTCCGGCAGGTCCTCTTCCAGGCCCCACTCGGTGTTGAACACCATGGCGCTCCCCGCCGGGGCGATGTTCTCCCTGAGCCAGAGAGCGAAGTCGGCCGCCGTTTCTGTGGTGGAGTCGAGGAGCGAGGCGCCTTCTGGCTTCTCCGCCGCGATGCCTTCAAGCGTCTCGCCTTCCAGCGTGAAGCCGAAGAGCATCGATGGCCCGCCGGGGGCAGGGCCCTGCGGCTCCTCGTCGATGCGCACGAACTCCTCTGGCGTACGGGCTCGCAGGGCGGTGCTCAGACCGTCGAAGGTCAGGCCCCAGCTCTGGCCGTCAGCAGGTCCGAATACGTACATCGTGCGGAGCTCGGCCGATCTCGGCAGGGTCCATGGGTGGTGCCAACTCTCTTTCCGGCGGTGCCTGTCAGGGAACGTGGCGCGCGTAGCCCTTGACCCCGTAGGCGGCCATCATCACGCGCCAATAGGCGACAGATTCACGGTTGTTCGTCACCGTCTCCACCCCGCGCAGCTCTGTGTTCCGCGGGTCATGGAGTGCGGCGTTGTACTTGACCAGCTCTTGGCGGTCCTTCGCGTACAGGAAGTCCTTCTTGCTGCTCTGGTGATTTTCCCGCAGCTCGTCCAGGGAGCGATAGCACTGCTGGTCGGTCTTGTTGACGTACTTGGCCTCGACGGCCATGCCGTCGCGATCCCTCATACCGTCCACCATGAGGGTGCTGTTCGCGCTGATGCCAAGCGGGATGGGCACCTCGTACTCCGGATACCCGGCCACCCGCTTCTGGTAGGCGACCTCGGCCGGCTTGCCACCGGAGACGTCGCCGGGCCGCAAGGAGGACAGCCAGGTCTGAAAACTCTGGTGCTCGGGCGGGGAGAGGGTTGGGAAGCGCGGATCCGGCGGGCTGGGCGGGGCGACCGGCTGTACTCGGACACCGGGTTGGGGCGGGTGATAAGCGGCCGGGACGAGCGTGGGTACCCGCACCAAGGGGGCGAGCGGCAAAGGCAGCGAGGGAAGCAGGCCCGAGTCCTCATCGAGGCGCGGCATCTTCACCTGCTGCCGGGAACTGTCCAATGCGTGGGGTATGTTGCCGAGTTTGGCGATACGTGAGTCTCCGGCGACCAGCTCGTGCAGACCGCCGTCGTGGCCTTCACCGCCGAACTGGGTTCTGTCCCAGACCGGGAGGGGTTCGCCCAGAATCGGATCCGCCTCCTGCGGGATGCGGCGCTCAGCAGTCTCGACGTGATCCGCGTATGCCTCACAGGCGTTGGCGAGCAGCTTGCACGCGGCGGGCAGATTCGCGAGGAGCGTGTCGTTTTCGCTGACATCACTGAGGGGGGAGCCTGCTTGCCGACGAACTTCTTGAAGAAGTTCTCCGCAGCATCCGCCGTCTCTCCGGCCTGGTTCAGGGTGGCCTTCTTCCAAGCAGCCTCTGCATCCCAGTACACATCGCCCAACAGGCGGCCGGCGCTGCGCCATGTCCCGGCAACGGCACGGAGCTTGTCCGCCGCGCCGTGGAAGCGCTGGCTGAGGAGGTACTGGTCGGTCCAGCTCGTCTCGCCGACGACGCCGGGCAGATCCTCGGCCTGGTGACTGGCCCGGGCCGTGCAGTCGGGCCCGGAGGGCTGTGGGCCGATGCCGGGCGCCTCCGGACTTTGTCCGAGGAGGTCAGCCGCGACGCGGCTGTCGTTCTTCAGGAAGTTCTCCGCCGACCGGAGCAGTACTCCTGCTCCTGAAGCCATCACGACGTGGGCGTAACCGGCCTGGTCGAACACGGCCTGGACCGCAGGCTTGTAAACGGTGGCGAAGGCACGGCCGGCGCCGTCATCCCCCGCCATGCCGCCCTTGTCCTTCAGCTCCGTGAACAGCAGACCAATCGCGTTGTAGATCAAGTCACGCAGGTCGACCAGCCGCCAGGACGCGTTCACGAAGTTCTCGCTCTGGTGTCGAAGGGTCAACCCCGCCCCCTATGGATCAGCTGACCAACGGCCTCACCGTACAAGAGGCTACTGACACACCTCGCCGAGCTTGAACCCGTGAGATCGGCAAGTCCTGCGCCTGTCGGGACGCTGCAATGTCGTGATCGTTGCGGCAGCACTCCGAGGCACCGAACCCCCTCCGCTCACGCATCGCTCACGCAAAGCCCTTCGGCGGACGCAGCTCGCCACGCCCCGAAACCCCCGGACACGACAAAGGGCCAGGTCAGAAGGCATCTGACCTGGCCCTTAAGTGAGCCGCCTGGGGGAGTCGAACCCCCGACCTACGCATTACGAGTGCGTCGCTCTGGCCGACTGAGCTAAGGCGGCGTGGCAGCCCGTCGGGGCTGCGGCGAACGTAAGTCTACAGGGTTGTCGTGGGTGGTTCCGACCGGCCCTGGTGGGGGTCAGGAGCAGGTGGTGCCGTCCTTGGGGGGCTTGTTGGAGAGGAGGTAGTCGTTGATGGCGGAGTCGATGCAGGAGCTGCCGCGGAGGTAGGCGGTGTGGCCGTCGCCGTCGTAGGTGAGGAGGCGGGCCGAGGAGAGTTGGGCGGCGAGGCCCTCTGCCCAGCGGTAGGGGGTCGCCGGGTCCCTGGTGGTGCCGACGACGACGATGGGGGCGGCGTCCTTCGCCTCGATGGTGTGGGGCTCGTCCGCCGGGTCGGTCTGCCAGTACGCGCAGTTGAGTGCTGCCCAGGCGAAGCCGCGGCCGAAGACGGGGGACGCCTTCTCGAAGGAGGGGAGCGCCTTGCGGACGTCCCCGGGGCCGTCGAACGCGGGTGGGATGTCGAGGCAGTTGACCGCCGGGTTGGCGTACATGATGTTGGAGTAGCTGCCGTCGGGGGAGCGCTCGTAGTAGTCGTCGGAGAGCATCAGGAGGGACGATCCGTTGCCGCGCTGGGCGTCCTTGAGGGCTTCGCGGAGGGCTGGCCAGCTCCCCTCGTCGTACATGGCGCGGATCACGCCCGTGGTCGCGAGCGACTCGGTGAGGCGGCGGCCCTTCTGGTCCGTCTTGAGGGGGTGCGCGTCGGTCTTCTTGAAGAAGGCGGCGAGGCGTTCGCCCGCCTCCTTCACCGAGCCGGTGCCGAGCGGGCAGTCGGTACGGCCCACGCAGTCCTCCGCGAAGGCGCGGAAGGCGGTCTCGAAGCCGCCCGTCTGCTCGCGGTTGATGCGGAGGGAGCTGAGGGACGGGTCCATCGCGCCGTCGAGGACGAGGCGGCCCGCTCGCTGCGGGTAGAGGCCGGCGTACGTCGCGCCGAGGTAGGTGCCGTAGGAGGCGCCCAGGTAGTAGAGCCTGTCGTCGCCGAGTGCGCTGCGGAGGAGGTCCATGTCGCGGGCGGCCTCCGTGGTGGAGACGTGTGCTAGGCGCGCGCCCGAGCGCTTCTTGCACCCCTCGGCGAACTTCTTGTACGCGGAGGTGAGTTGGCCGACCTCCTCGGCGTCGTCCGGGGTCTGGTCGACCGTGGTGAAGGTGTCCATCCCGGCGTCGTCCAGGCATTCGATCGGTTCGCTGCGGGCGACGCCTCGGGGGTCCATGCCGACGATGTCGTAGCGGTCGCGCACCGCCTGCGGGTACGAAAGCGCCGCGGCCTGCTGGACGTAGTCGATCGCGGAGCCCCCGGGGCCGCCGGGGTTGACCTGAAGGGAACCGATGCGCCGGCCGTCGCCCTCGGTCTTCTTGCGAACGACGGAGAGCTTGAGCTCCTCGCTCTTCCGCGGGGAGTCGTAGTCGAGAGGGGCGCGCAGTTCGGCGCACTCGAAACCCGTCTGGCCGCAGGAGTCCCACGTCAACTTCTGTGCGTAGTAAGGCTTCAGGGACTTCGGTACCTCGGTGGGAAGGGGCTCGAGCGGCTTCGCCTCCGGGTCGCCCGGGTCCTTGGCTCCCGAGCCGGCGCCTCGTGAGGAACCGTCCGAGGTGTCTCCGCCGTCGCCGGCCGAGCAGCCGGCAGCGAGGAGCGCCGCGGCGAGTACCACGGCGGCGGGGCGGCGTGCGGCCGACCGCCCGCGGCCCGGACGGATACGCAGCCTCGAGTGCATGGACCAACCCCTCGTTTCGCGGACGGAGCCACCCGCGGCTCCGGTCCTCACCGGTGCTTCTCCCGTACCCTCCCACGGCCTGCAGGGGCGCACGCAGCTTGCGCCAGCGCCTCGGTGCGCGCGCCTGCGCCGACGAGGGCGGCGCTTGCTCAGCCCGCGCGGAGCGCCATCGTCATCGACTCGACGGCGAGGAGCGGC
The DNA here is from genome assembly GCF_000381025.1 of Streptomyces sulphureus DSM 40104. GTDB lineage: Bacteria > Actinomycetota > Actinomycetes > Streptomycetales > Streptomycetaceae > Streptomyces > Streptomyces sulphureus. The sequence continues at coordinate 306,823 of NZ_KB905819.1, read as the reverse complement.
GCGACGTTGCGGCTCAGCGCCGTACGGCACTCCAGCACGGCCTCTATCCGACGGAGCGTCTGCTCCGGCCGACTGGTGGCAGCGAGGCGGTGGACGGCGTCCTGGGCGTCGACGCTGGAGAGCTCGCCGCGGGAGCCCAACTGGTCAGCTAGGACGTCGCGGTAGAAGGCGGTGAGGTCGGTGAGGGCGAGGTCGAGGGAGTCGCGCTGGGTGCGCGTGGCGCGGCGTTTCTGGCGGTCCTCCAGCTCCTTCATCGCGCCCGCCGTGCCGCGCGGCATCCGCTTTCCCTCGGCGCCGCCGAGCGCGGCGCGCAGCTCCTCCGTCTCCGTGGCGTCGAGCTCCTCGGCGACCTGCTTGGCGTCCTCGGCCGCGGCGTCGATCAACTGCTGTGCGGCGCGCAGGGCGCTGCCGACCTCGTCGACCTCTACCGGCAGACGCAGCACGGCGGATCGGCGCTGGCGAGCGCGCTCGTCCGTCGCAAGCCGGCGGGCGCGCTCCAGGTGGCCCTGGGTGACGCGGGCGGCGTAGGCGGCGGTCTCGGGCTCGATGCCGTCCCGCGTGACGAGGGCTTCGGCGACGGCGCCGACGGGCGGGGTCTGGAGCGCGAGGTGGCGGCAGCGGGAGCGGATGGTGGGGAGGACGTCCTCGGTCGAGGGGGCGCACAGCAGCCACACCGTGCGCGGGGCCGGCTCCTCGATCGCCTTGAGCAGGACGTTCCCCGCGCCCTCGGTGAGGCGGTCGGCGTCCTCCAGGACGATCACCTGCCAGCGCCCGCCCGCAGGGGAGAGTTGCGCCCTGCGGACGAGGTCACGGGTCTCCTTGACGCCGATGGTGAGCAGGTCGGTACGGACTACCTCGACGTCCGCGTGCGTCCCGACGACGGCCGTGTGGCAGCCCTCGCAGAAACCGCACCCGGGGCCGTCACCTGCGCGATCAGGACTGACACACTGGAGCGCGGCGGCGAACGCGCGGGCGGCGGAGGCGACTCCGGAGCCGGGCGGCCCCGTGAAGAGCCACGCGTGCGTCATCGATGAGCCCGAGAGCCTCGCCGAGCCCGGCGCCTGCGACTCGGCCGTCACGAACGAGTCGGCGTCGGCGGCGGCAGCCACGAGTTGCCGGGTCGCCCGCTCCTGGCCAACGAGGTCGTCCCAGACAGCCATCGTCCACGTCCTTCCCGCGCTCTCACGGCTCGTCCGCCGTGCACCCCATTGTCGTCGACGGGGGTGACAACGGCGGACGGCCGCTCACCGCTCCGGCTCAGCGCTCCCGCCGACCGTCCTCGCCGCCCTCCTGCCCGGGCCGTTCCTCCTCGGGACGCTGCCAGTCGTCGTCGTGCGGGCCGAGGAGTTCGTCGGCGAGCGAGGGGACGTCGTCGAGCGGGGTCTCCTCCGCCCACTCGGGGCGCGGGCGGCGAGGCTTCTCCTCCTCCGGGGCCACCTGCGGCATCTCGCGCGTGCGCTCCTCGAACTCGGCGGCAGCGAAGCCTTCGCGGCGGAACTGCCACTCGGCGGTGTCAGCCTCCGAGCCCTCGGGACGCGGCGCCTCCTCCCCCGGCACCTGAGGCAGGACGGTCGTCTCCTCCCCCGGCCACTCGGCCTGCGGGAGCGGGCGCGTCTCGTCCGAGGAGGGCCACTCGGCCTTCGGCTCCTTCGAGAGGGAGTGCCGCCGCCCCGTGCCCGCACCGGGGACCTGGGGGAGCTTCGTCGTGTCGGCCTCGGTGCCGTCGGGTGCGGCGGACGGGGCCTCCCGCTGCTGCTCGGCCTCGCGCGCACGCTCGGTGCGGAGCAGCGCCTCCTCCGCCTTGCGCTGGCGTTCCTGCCGGCGCTCCTCGGCCTCGGCGCGGAGCCGTTCCTCCTCGGCCTTGCGCCGGCGGAGCCGCTCCTGCTCCTCCTGGTACGCGCGCTCCTCCGCCTCGCGGCGCTCGCGCTCCCTGCGCTCTTCCTCCTCCTGACGCCGGCGTTCCTCCTCGGCTCTGCGCCTCGCCTCCTCGGCCTGACGGGCCTCCTCCTGCTGCTTCTGGAACTCGGCCTCGCGCCGCTTGCGCTCCTCCTCCTCGGCGCGCAACTTCTCCAGCTGCTCCTGGCGTTCGCGCTCCAGGCGCTCCTCTTCCTCCTTGCGCTTGCGCTCCTCCTCGGCCTTCCGGCGTGCCTCCTCCTCGGCTGCCTTGCGGGCCTCCTCCTGCGCCTGCTTCTCGGCCTCCGAGAGCGGCAGGACCTGGTCGACACGGTGCTGGACCGCGGTGGTGACCGTCTCCGGGGCCTGCGCGGCGTCGACGACGAGGTACCTGGCAGGGTCGGCGGCGGCGAGGGTGAGGAAGCCCGCGCGAACCCGCTCGTGGAACTCGGGCGGCTCGGACTCCAGGCGGTCCGGCGCCTCGGTGAAGCGTTCGCGGGCCGTCTGCGGCACGACGTCGAGGAGCACGGTGAGGTGCGGGACGAGGCCGTCCGTCGCCCACCGCGAGATGCGCGCGATGTCGCTCGGCGCGAGGTCTCTGCCGGCGCCCTGGTAGGCGACGGAGGAGTCGATGTACCGGTCGGAGAGGACGACGGCGCCGCGCTCCAGGGCAGGACGCACGACGGTGTCGACGTGCTCCGCGCGGTCCGCGGCGTAGAGGAGGGCCTCCGTCCGGTGGGAGAGGCCCGCCGAGGAGACGTCGAGCAGGATGGAGCGAAGGCGCTTGCCGATCGGCGTCGCGCCGGGCTCCCTGGTGACGACGACCTCGTGACCCTTGCCCTTGAGCCACTCGGCGAGCGCCTCGACCTGCGTGGACTTGCCCGCGCCGTCCCCTCCTTCGAGGACGAGGAAGAAGCCGTGCTCCGACGGTGCCCGGCCCGAGGTGTCGGCCCCGAAGGCGTCCGCGAGGTCCCGGCGGAGCGGCACGCCCTGCCGGTCGTCGAGCCGGCCGAGGACGAGGGCGGCGACGGGCAGCAGCAGTGCACCGATGAGCATCAGCGTGAAGGAGGCACCGCCGTGCGCGAAGACGAATTCGCCGCTCTCCACGCGGTGCCGGCCGATGAACGCCGCGAGCACGGGCGCCGCCACGGCGCAGATCGCGACGGTGAGCCGGACGACGGCCTGGAGGTGCGCGGTGGTCCTGGCCCGACGGGACTCCTCGGTCTCCTGGTCGAGGAGGGCGTGGGCGGTGTTCGCCGCCACACCGGCGGTTGCTCCCGCGAGTACGGAGAGCACGAGCACGGTGGCCGTGTCGGGGACGAGCCCCATGCACAGCAGCGCGACGCCGGTGAGGGCGAGCGAGAGCGGCAGCAGCCGGCGCCGGGAGAGCGCGGGCAGCGTCCGGGGAGCGAGGCGAACTCCCGCCACCGCGCCGGCGGTGAGCCCGAGCACCAGCAGCCCGAACGCGACGGGACCGCCGCCGAGGTCGAACGCCTCGAGCACGGCGAGCCCGACGGCCCCGGCCAGAGCGCCCCCGACGGCGGAGCCGGCGAGCACGAGCAGCCCGACGGCACCTGTGCGCCCCTTCTCCGTCCCCTCGGCCGACCGAGGCCGACGCAGGCCCTCCAACGGGGACCGCGGACGGGAGGTCGGGGTGTCGGGGAGGGCGAGGAAGTAGGTGAGCGAGGCACCGGCGGCGAGGAGGCCGGCCGCGATGTACGAGGCGAGCGCGGCCTGGTGGTCGGCGAACCAGGCGACGCCGGCGCCGAGAAGGTTGCCGACGAGGGTCGCCACGACGAGGGCGGTCGCGGCGAGCGGCAGCGCGCCGAAGCCGGTGCGCAGCCAGAGCCGCCCGAGCGCCTCGCGGTGGTCGGGGACGGGGCGCAGCGTGATGCCGTTGAACTCCCGCTCGGCGCCGGCGAGTCCGGGCGGCGGCTCCGGAAGCAGCGCCGGGGCGACGGCGTCCCTCGTGACGGTGGCGAGGCGCTCGGCGACACCGGTGGTGAAGACCGTCACGAGGATCAACGCGAACGCGCTGCCCGGGGTCCAGTCGATCCAGAGCGGCGCGACGATCAGCGCGGCGGCGCGGAACGCGAGCGTCCCGAAGAGCGTCCAGCGCCGGTCGAGGATCTTCTTCTCCTGGTTGACGAGCGCCGATACGGGCCCGAGGAGCACCGCGCCGAAGAGGAGGACGGCGAGCAGGCGCACGCCGAGGACGACGGCGACGACCAGCGCGATGTCGCGGTACCCGCCGCCGAAGATCGGGTCCCCGCTGATCGCATGGACGGTGGCGGCCTGCACCGCCAGCAGGACCAGCACCAGGAGGCCCAGGATGTCGCCGATCCCGCCGGCGAACTGAGCACTCCACAGCCGCCGCAACGGCGGGAAGCGCAACAGCGCCCCCACGGCGCCGTCGCGAGACTCAGCGGCGAGGGCGTCGTCGGGTGTGGGGTTCGCGCCCGTTGGCTGCTCTGCACGCGTCATTCCGCCAGCGTATCGGGAGTGACCGACACCTTGTGGCGGTGGCCGAACAAACGGGCGGGGAGCGAGGGGTGGCGCGGGCGAGCGGGACCTCGGAGCTTCCGGGGCAACCCGCCGCATCCCCGACGCGCACCTCTCCTGCTGCGTCCACCCGGGCAACCGGGGCGCCCCCCGAAAGAGTCAACTCCCGGCCCCCCAGGGAGCTTGCCGCCCCGGCACACGCAATCGGGGCTCTACTCTGCGGCGCCCTGCGCCGCCTCCGCCTTCTCCGCCTTGGCGGAACCGCCGTCCGACGACGTCTTCTTCGCCGTCGTCTTCTTCGCGGTGCTCTTCGCCGCCTTCTTCGCGGTCGACTTGCTCGCCGTCTTCTTCGCCGCGGTCTTCTTCGCGGCCGTCTTCTTGGCAGCGGTCTTCTTGGCAGCGGTCTTCTTCGCCGCCTTCTTCGTCGGCCCCTTCGCCCGCTTGTCCGCGAGGAGTTCGAAGCCGCGCTCCGCCGTGATCGTCTCGACGTCGTCGTCCCGGCGCAGCGTGGCGTTGGTCTCGCCGTCGGTGACGTACGGGCCGAAGCGGCCGTCCTTCACGACGACCGGCTTCTCCGTCTGCGGGTCCGTGCCGAGTTCCTTGAGCGGGGGCTTCGCCGCAGCCCTTCCGCGCTGCTTCGGCTTGGAGTAGATCTCCAGCGCCTCTTCCAGCGTGATCGTGAAGATCTGCTCCTCGGTCTCGAGCGAGCGCGAATCGGTGCCCTTCTTCATGTAGGGGCCGTAGCGCCCGTTATAGGCATAAATCTCCTCGTCGGACTGCGGGTCCGTGCCCACGAGCCGGGGGAGCGAGAGGAGCTTCAGCGCCTCGTCGAGCGTGATCGTCTCCAGGGACATCGAGCGCAGCAGGGAGGCGGTGCGCGGCTTCACCGCGTTCTTCCCCGTCTTGGGCGTGCCCTCGGGGAGCACTTCCGTGACGTACGGGCCGAAGCGGCCGTTGCGTGCCACGATCTCCCGGCCCGTCTCCGGCTCGGTGCCCAGTTCGAAGTCACCGCTCGGCTTGGCGAGGAGCTCCTTCGCGTACTCGACGGTGAGTTCGTCCGGCGGGAGATCGTCCGGGACGTCGGCGCGATGGCCCGGCTCGTCCTCCTTCTGCGGGGGCCCCTCGACGTACGGGCCGTACCGGCCGACGCGCAGCGTGATCCCCTCACCCACGGGGAACGACGAGACGCCCTTGGCGTCGATGGCGCCGAGATCGGAGACGAGCTCCTTGAGCCCGCCGAGGTGGTCGCCGTCGCCTCCGGCCTCGACGGCCGCGCCCTCCGCGTCGCCCTCGCCGAAGTAGAACCTGCGCAGCCACGGGACCGACTCGGCGTCGCCCGCTGCGATGCGGTCGAGGTCGTCCTCCATCTTCGCCGTGAAGTCGTAGTCGACGAGGCGCCCGAAGTGCTTCTCCAGGAGGCCGACGACGGCGAAGCTCAGGAAGGACGGCACCAGGGCCGTGCCCTTCTTGAAGACGTAGCGGCGGTCGAGGATGGTGCTGATGATCGAGGCGTAGGTGGAGGGGCGGCCGATCTCCCGCTCCTCCAGCTCTTTCACCAGCGTCGCCTCGGTGTAGCGGGCCGGAGGCTTGGTCGCGTGGCCGTCGGCGGTGAGCTCCTCGACCGAGAGGGAGTCGCCTTCGCTCACCTGCGGGAGGCGGCGCTCTCGGTCGTCGAGCTCGGCGTTGGGGTCGTCGGCGCCCTCGACGTACGCCTTGAGGAAACCGTGGAAGGTGATCACCTTGCCGGTGGCGCTGAACTCCGCCTCGCGGCCGTCCGAGGACCTGCCTCCGACGCGGACCGTGACCGACTGGCCCGTGGCGTCCTTCATCTGCGAGGCGACGGTGCGCTTCCAGATCAGCTCGTAGAGCCGGAACTGGTCGCCGGTGAGGCCCGTTTCGGCCGGGGTGCGGAAGCGGTCGCCCGAGGGGCGGATCGCCTCGTGCGCCTCCTGCGCGTTCTTCACCTTGCCCGCGTACGTACGGGGCCTGTCGGGGAGGTACTCGCCGCCGTAGAGCTGGGTGACCTGCGCACGGGCCGCGTTGACCGCGGTGTCGGAGAGGGTGGTGGAGTCCGTCCGCATGTAGGTGATGAAGCCGTTCTCGTACAGCTTCTGGGCCACCTGCATCGTCGACTTGGCACCGAAGCCGAGCTTGCGGCTCGCCTCCTGCTGGAGCGTCGTGGTGCGGAAGGGAGCGTACGGGGAGCGGCGGTACGGCTTGGACTCGACGGAGCGGACGGTGAAGACCGTCTCCTCCAGCGCGGCGGCGAGCGCGCGCGCCTGCTCCTCGTCGAGGTGGAGGACCTGGGCCGAGTCCTTGAGCCGGCCGTCCGCACCGAAGTCGCGGCCCTGCGCCACACGGCGGCCGTCGACGCTGCTGAGCCTGGCACCGAACGTGCTCGGGTCCGAGGCGTCCCCCGCCCGCCCCGTTGCGAACGTGCCGGTCAGATCCCAGTACTCGGCGGAACGGAAGGCGATCCGCTCGCGCTCCCGCTCGACGACGAGCCGCGTCGCGACCGACTGCACGCGGCCGGCCGAGAGCTTCGGCATCACCTTCTTCCACAGCACGGGCGAGACCTCGTAGCCGTAGAGGCGGTCGAGGATGCGCCTCGTCTCCTGCGCGTCGACGAGTCGCTGGTTGAGCTCGCGCGGGTGCTGGACGGCGTCCTGGATGGCGCTCTTGGTGATCTCGTGGAAGACCATGCGGCGGACGGGGACCTTCGGCTTCAGCACCTCTCTCAGGTGCCACGCGATCGCCTCGCCCTCGCGGTCCTCATCGGTGGCGAGGAGGAGTTCGTCGGACTCGGCCAGAAGCTCTTTCAACTTCTTGACCTGGTCCTTCTTGTCGCTGTTGACGACGTACAGCGGCTCGAAGTTCTCGTCGACGTTGACACCGAGCCGGGCCCAGGGTTTTCCCTTGTACTTGGCGGGGACCTCGGCGGCACCGTTCGGCAGGTCGCGGATGTGCCCGACGCTGGCTTCGACCACATAACCAGGGCCGAGATAGCCCTTGATCGTTTTGGCCTTGGCAGGGGACTCGACAATCACGAGTCGGCGCCCGCCGTCTGCGGTCTCGCGGGTCGGGGACAACTGTCGCTCTTCTCTCCGGTGGGCATCGGTGTCGCTGCGGAGTGTGACGGTACCTCCCGCCCCCATGTCAAACGGGAAAAGTCCGCAACGCCACTCGAACGGTAACCCGACAGCCAGGTGTTCCGCCCCCTGATCCCCACGACCGCGACCTGCTGGTGCGCCACGGGATGTACCCCGGCACGCCGAACCTCCCACTCGGCTCGGCTTCGCGCGCCCCCGCCCCCGCGCTACCCGGCCGGCTCCAGGAACCCCTGCTCGACGAGGAGCCGCAGCGCCTCCGGCATACGCGCCCGGAGCACGGCCGGGTCCTCGCCGAGGAGCTGCGCGATGGCGTCGAGGATGCGCCCGGCAGGCAGCGAACCGTCGCAGGCACCGGCGAAACCGGCGCCGACGGTGTCCACGCTCGTCGCCCTGCGCATGCCCCGCTGCTGCCGCAGCACCACGTGCTCCGGGTCCTCGGAGCCGGGGGTTCCGACCTGCTCCTGGACCACACCGTCGGCGAGGACGAAGCGGCCCGCGAGGAGGTCGGCGTCGTCGACGGAGCGGAGGTAGTCCTGCCGAGCGAAGTGCGCCGCGATCGTCTCTCCGAGCGGCTGCTCCACGGGGTGCGGCCACTCCTCCGCGAGCACCGCGGGGGTACGCGCCCCGCCGCGCCGCACGGTGATCCAGCCGAAGCCGACCGCGTGCGTACCCCTGCGCGCGAACTCGTCCAGCCACGCGTCGTACCGCTCCGCGTACGCGGCCGGGTCGCCGCGGTGGTCGCCGGCGTCGCGCAGCCACAGCTCCGCGTACTCGGCGACGTCCTGCACCTCGCGCTGAACGATCCAGGCGTCGCACCCCTGGGGAACCCAGGAGGAGACGCGCTCACGCCAGTCCTCGCCCTCGCGGTGCTCCCAGTTGGCGAGGAACTGGCAGTACCCGCCGTCCGCGAGGTGTTCGGCGCTCCTCTCGACGAGGCCGCGGCACAGGTCGTCGCCGGCCATACCGCCGTCCCTGTAGGTGAGCCGGGCACCGGGCGAGATGACGAACGGCGGGTTGGAGACGATCAGGTCGTACGGTCCCTCGCCGCGGACCGCGTCGTAGAGCGAGCCCTCCCGGAGCTCGGCGGCCGGCGCACCGGAGAGCGCGAGCGTGAGCCGGGTGCAGCGGAGGGCGCGGGGGTTGAGGTCGGTCGCGGTCACCGAGGTGGCGTGCCGGCTCAGGTGGAGCGTCTGCACGCCCGAACCGGAACCGAGATCGAGGGCGTTGCGCACGGGGCTGCGGAGGGCGAGGCCGGCGAGCGTCGTCGACGCGCCGCCGACACCGAGCACCACCTCGCGGTCGGCCTCGCCACCGCGGTGCGCTCCGTCCCGGCCGCCGACGGCGCAGCCGAGGTCGCTGACGATCCACCAGTCCTCCTCGCCGGGGCCGCCGTAGGGGCGGATGTCGACAGTGGCGTGCACGTCGTCGTCGACGCGGGCGAGCCACCCGTCCGCGAGCGCCTCGGGGAGCGGCAGGAACTGTTCGGCCCGCTCGGCGGGAACGGGCTGCTGCAGAAGGAAGAGCCGGACCAGCGCCTCCAGAGCGCCGTCCCCGCGCGTCGCTCGGAGCGCGGGGACGGTCTCGCCGCGGGCGAGCGCGGCGTAAGCGGGGGCGCCCAGCAGCTCCAGCAACCCGTCGGCGGTGAAGCCGGCGGTAAGGAGCGCCTTGCGGAGGCGCTCTGCGGTCTGCGGTTCCGGACGGGGAAGCTCGTACGTACTCACGCGCCCATTGTGACGCGCGTGCCCCGCGCCGGGAGCGGGTGTGCCCCCGGCGGGGAGGTGCGTACGGGCGCCCCGCCGGCGGTCAGGACGGCGACGGCGGAGTCGCGGAGGTGGACGGGCGCTGGCAGCCCTTCTGCTCGGACATTGCCCTGCCGACGTCGCCGGACTGGAGCTTGTTGAGCGCCCTGTCGCCGTTCTTGCCGAGCGTGTCGAGCTTGCTCGCGATGTTCTTCAGGCCCTGTGCGAACTTCGACTGGTCGTCGGTGTCGAGCTTGTCGACGGTGGACTTGAGGCCGGCGTACTGCTTGGAGAGGCCGTTGAGCTCGTCGACCGCGTCCTTCTGGAGCTTCTCGCCGTCGTCGACGGGGGGCGCACCCGCATTGTCGACGGAGCGGGCGAGGGACTTGTAGGCGCCGGAGATCTGCTGGAAGGCGGCCGAGTCGGTCTTCTTGACCTCTTCGGACGACTGGTTCTGGCGGGATGCCTCGTTGATCGAGGAGTTCGCCTCCTGGATCTTCTTCACCTGGGGCTGCACGTCGTCGCAGACCTTCTTGGCCCACTCGTCCGTCTTCTCGCCGCTGTCGTCGCCGCATCCGGTCAGCGCGAGTGCGAGTGCCGCACTGGAGGTGAGTGCGAGCGCGAGCTTCTTGTTCACCGGTTCGGTCCCTTCCATGGCTGTTCGGCCCGGAACATACACGGGACGGGTCGGTGCGCGAGGCGGCCGCCGGACAGCTCCGCCCGTATTGCAGCCATTTGCACCAAATACGAGGGGGCGCCCACGGGGCTCCCGCGCGCCCTCGACGCCCGTGCCACCCGGCAGAACGGGCGGACGCGGCAGCAACTCGCCGCGTCCGCCCGTGTGTTGGGTCACAGCCCCGGTACGGCTCAGGAAGCCGCGACCGGATCGGTGGGCTTCGTCACGGAATCCGCGTCCGAGCCCTCGCCCTCGTCACCCACGGCGATGCCGCGCCGCTTGGAGACGTAGACGGCGCCGACGATGATGGCGATCGAGACGACCGCGATCAGGATGCGCGTGCCGATGCTCGCGTCCGAGCCGTAGCTGAACTTCACCACGGCCGGAGCGATCAGGAGAGCGACCAGGTTCATCACCTTGAGCAACGGGTTGATCGCCGGGCCCGCCGTGTCCTTGAACGGGTCGCCGACCGTGTCGCCGATCACCGTCGCCTCGTGCGCCACGCTGCCCTTGCCGCCGTGGTGCCCGTCCTCGACCAGCTTCTTCGCGTTGTCCCACGCGCCACCGGAATTGGAGAGGAAGACGGCCATCAGGATGCCGGTACAGATTGCGCCCGCAAGGAACGAGGCGAGCGCGCCCACGCCGAGCGTGAACCCGACGAAGATCGGCGCCATCACGGCGAGCAGCCCAGGCGTCGTCAACTCCCTGAGCGCGTCCTTGGTGCAGATGTCGACGACGCGGCCGTACTCCGGCTTCTCCGAGTAGTCCATGATCCCGGGCTTGCTGCGGAACTGCCGCCGCACCTCGAAGACGACGGCGCCGGCCGAACGCGAGACGGCGTTGATCGCCAACCCGGAGAAGAGGAAGACCACGGCCGCGCCGAGGATCAGCCCGACGAGGTTGTTGGGCTGGACGATGTCGAGACTCAACCCCAACTCGCTGCCCACGGAGACGTTGTACTTCGAGACGGCCTCGCCGATCTCTCTGCTGTACGAGCCGAAGAGCGCCGCGGCCGCGAGCACCGCGGTCGCGATGGCGATCCCCTTGGTGATCGCCTTGGTGGTGTTCCCGACGGCGTCGAGGTCGGTGAGGACCTGCGCGCCCTCGCCCTCCACGTCGCCCGACATCTCGGCGATGCCCTGCGCGTTGTCGGAGACGGGGCCGAAGGTGTCCATGGCCACGATCACGCCGACCGTCGTGAGGAGCCCGGTGCCCGCAAGAGCCACCGCGAAGAGCGCCAGCATCACCGAGGTGCCGCCGAGCAGGAAGGCGCCGTAGACGCTGAGTCCGATGAGCACCGCCGAGTACACGGCCGATTCGAGGCCGAGCGAGAACCCGGAAAGCACCACGGTCGCCGGGCCGGTGAGCGACGTCTTGCCGACGTCGCGCACCGGGCGCCGGCTCGTCTCCGTGAAGTACCCGGTGAGCTGCTGGATCAGCGCCGCGAGCACGATGCCGATCGCGACGGCGACGAGTGCGAGCACCTGCGGGTTGCCGTCGTGCTGCCGGAGCGCGCTTTCGGCGCCCGTCAGGTCGGCGTAGCTGCTGGGCAGGTAGGTGAAGACGGCGATCGCCACGAGGACGATCGAGATGCACGCCGAGACGAAGAAGCCCCGGTTGATCGCGGTCATCCCGCTCCGGTCGGAGCGTCGCGGTGCCACGACGAAGATGCCGATCATCGCCGTCACCACACCGATCGCGGGCACGATCAGCGGGAAGCCGAGGCCGGCGTCGCCGAACGCGACCGTGCCGAGGATCAGGGCGGCGACGAGGGTGACCGCGTACGACTCGAAGAGGTCGGCCGCCATGCCGGCGCAGTCGCCGACGTTGTCGCCCACGTTGTCGGCGATCGTCGCCGCGTTGCGCGGGTCGTCCTCGGGGATGCCCTGCTCCACCTTGCCGACGAGGTCGGCGCCGACGTCGGCCGCCTTGGTGAAGATGCCGCCGCCGACCCTCATGAACATCGCGATCAGCGCCGCGCCGAGGCCGAAGCCCTCCAGCACCTTCGGCGCGTCCGCGGCGTAGACGAGGACGACGCACGCGGCACCGAAGAGGCCGAGGCCGACGGTGCACATGCCGACCACGCCTCCGGTCCTGAACGCGAGTTTCATCGCGCGGTGGGAGACCGCGGTGAGGTCGGCCTTGGGCTCTCCCTGCGCCGGCGTCGCCTCGCGGGCGGCAGCCGCCACGCGCACGTTGCTGCGGACCGCCAACCACATTCCGATATAGCCGGTCGCGGCCGAGAAGGCGGCGCCCACCAGGAAGAAGAGGGAACGGCCGAGGCGTTGGGTCATATCGTCGGCCGGGAGGAGCAGGAGCAGGAAGAAGACCACCACGGCAAAGATGCCGAGGGTCCGCAACTGCCGTGCGAGATAGGCGTTCGCGCCCTCCTGCACCGCCGCAGCGATCTTTTTCATGGACTCGGTGCCCTCACCGGCTGCGAGTACTTGCCGCACCAGCACTAGGGCGACTCCGAGCGCTGCCAGCGCAACCACGGCGATGACGATCACCAAACTACGGTTGCCTGTGGTCAGTTCTGCGGAATCGGCCAAGAACTGGGGGTTCTGAAGTGGGCTGAGATGCCCCGCCATTCGTCCTCCTTGACGTTTGGCACATGGGCGCGCGCAAGCACGCTCAGGCGTCCTGCTGCAAAGATGTTGACGGATTGTAGGGATCAGTTCCTGATCAAAACAGGGCGCTGCAACGAGAATCCGGCTCGACCTGCGTGGTTGGGGGGTCGTACCCCTCGAAAAATCGCTCGCATGAGGTAAACACCGAATTCAACTGACGCCGAAGAAATGATCAGTTCGGTGATCTCCTATTGCCGGATTACCCCTGGTCGCAATAGGCGCGCACACAGGAAAAACGCTTCTCGCCGGGAGCGGCCCCGGCCCGGAGCCGGCGTCAGGCTTTCCGGACGTGTGGCTGCTGACGTGGCGGGCGGGACGGCGTGGATCGATCGCTCACAACTCGGCTCAACCGCCGGGCTGCCGCCGCAAGTTGCAGCCACGACGAGCCAACGCCTGCCTGTCATGGGAGAGTTGGAAGTGACGACGAGCACCCCACGGCGCGGCGCGCTCCGTTCCGTACCGCCTCCCCGGCGGCTCTGCGCCCGGACACGGGTCGGCCTTCGAGGACGGCCCCTCGCCCCACAGACACCCGGAGCACGACGAAACCCCCGGCGCCGTGGCGACCGGGGGCTGACTGCACGGTGGAGGGGTTAGACGGGCTCCTCGTCGGGGATGACGGGCCAGCTCATTCTGATCAGCCCGCCCTCGTCGTCGGCGCCGACCTCCAGGTCGTCGACGAGGCCGCTGATCACAGCGAGCCCCATCTCCCCCTCGCCCTCCTCTTCCGGCGCCGACGCCGGCTGCTCGGCCGGCAGCGACTCGGCTGGCTGCGGGGGCGGCCCGCTGTCACCGACCTCGATCGAGAACTTCTTCTCGTCCTCGACGAGCGCGACACGGACCGGGCTGCTCAGATTCTGGGCGGAGTGCAGCGCGACGGCACGGGTGCACGCCTCACCGACCGCGAGCCGCACCTCGTCGAGCACCGCCTCGTCCACCCCTGCGCGCCGCGCCACCGCGGCGGCCACCAACCGCGCCGTCCGGACGTGTTCCGGGAGCGGGCTGAAACGGAGTTCGACGGTGGCCATGCCATCCCCTTCGGTCTTTCCAGTCTGGGCGGCAGGGGGCCGGGCGAAAACCCGCCCGGTCTCCCTGCATCCGGTGTTGCGTCCTGCCGCACCGCTGCGCGGCAGGACGCGTCGGCGCAGGGAGCGACGGGGACTCAGTCCGTGGCGGCGACGGCCTCGTCGACCGAACCGTGGATCGGGAACACCTTGGTGAGGCCCGTGATCCGGAAGATCTTGAGGATGCGCTCCTGATTGCAGACGAGGCGCAGGCTCCCCTCGTGCGCCCGGACCCTCTTGAGCCCGCCGACGAGGACACCGAGACCGGTGGAGTCGAGGAAGTCGACACCCTCCATGTCCACCACGAGGTGGTAGCTGCCATCGTTCACCAGCTCCACAAGCTGCTCGCGCAGCTTGGGCGCGGTGTACACATCAATCTCGCCACCGACCTCGACGATCGTGCGATCACCGACAGTACGGGTCGACAGGGACAGGTCCACGGAACCTCCAGCACCTTGCTATCGAGCGGTCCGCCCCCTCGGTCCTCCCTCCCCCTTGCCTGACAGCGAGAGGTGCCCCCCGAAGCGGGGGACGGATCGGCAGCCGCAGAGGCATTCAATCACTTACCAGTAGGCGAGTACGACGCCTTGCGGTCATTGTCCGTCACGCCGGTGACACACTCGTACCGATGGCCCTCGAACAGCACCCACGGTCCGCGACCGTACGCCCACCGGCCGTGCCTTGCGGCACGGTCCGCCGTGGCGACCCTCGCGGCGTGCTCGATCGTCTCACTACAGGGTCAGACCGCGCTGCGCGCCTCACCCATACGGAGCACTTGCCCCCTCGCGACGGTCGCCATGCGGAATGGCCCGAGCCGATCCGGCCGGAAGTGATCGACGCCGTCCGCCGATCCGGCGTCGACCGTCCCTGGGAACATCAGGCCGCCGCGATCGACCACGCCCTGCGGGGCGAATCGGTCGTCGTCGCCACAGGCACCGCCTCCGGGAAGTCCCTCTGCTACCTCGTCCCCACGCTCACCAGCCTTCTCGACGGCTCCGAAGCACCCAACGGACGGGGCGCGACCGCGCTCTACCTCGCCCCCACCAAGGCCCTCGCCGCCGACCAGCGCCGCGCGATACGCGAACTCGCCGAGCCGCTCGGCACAGCCGTCCGCGCGGCGACGTACGACGGCGACACCGCACCCGAGGAACGGGACTGGGCGCGACTGCACGCCAACTTCCTGCTCACCAACCCCGACATGTTGCACGGGGGCATCCTCCCGGCGCACTCACGCTGGTCCTCCTTCCTGCGCGCCCTGCGCTACGTCGTCATCGACGAGTGCCACACCTACCGGGGCGTCTTCGGCTCGCACGTCGCCCAAGTCATCCGCCGGCTGCGGCGGCTGTGCGCGCGGTACGGGTCGGAACCGGTCTTCGTCCTCGCCTCCGCGACCACGGCAGAACCCGCCACCGCAGCAGCACGGCTGACCGGGCTGCCCGTCGCCGAAGTCACCGAGGACACCTCGCCCCGGGGCGAGACCGTCTTCGCGCTCTGGGAACCCCCGCTCACCGAGTACGAGGGCGAGGGCGGCGCACCGGTGAGACGTACCGCCACCGCTGAGTCGGCGTCGCTCCTCACCGCCCTCGCCGAACAGGCCGTCCGCACCGTGGCGTTCGTACGCTCCCGCCGCGGGGCCGAGTTGATCTCCCTCATCGCTCAGGAGCGGCTCGGTCCCCCGACCGGCGTGTCCGGCGCGGCCGCGGTGCCCTCGCCCCGCGTCGCGGCGTACCGCGGGGGTTACCTCCCCGAGGAGCGCAGGGCGCTCGAAGCGAAGCTCCACTCCGGCGAACTGCTGGGGCTCGCGGCCACGACGGCGCTCGAACTCGGTGTCGACGTCTCGGGGCTCGACGCCGTCCTCATCACCGGCTACCCCGGCACTCTCGCCTCGCTGTGGCAGCAGGCGGGGCGCGCCGGAAGGGACGGGCAGGGAGCCCTCGCCATCCTCGTCGCGCGTGACGACCCGCTCGACACCTATCTCGTGCACCACCCCGAATCGCTCTTCGACCGCCCGGTGGAGTCGACCGTCCTCGACCCCGACAACCCGTACGTCCTCGCTCCTCACCTGTGTGCCGCGGCCGCCGAAAAACCGCTCGCCGACGAGGACTTCGCGCTCTTCGGCCCTTCCGCCGCCGAACTCACCGAGAAGCTCGGCAGGCAGGGCCTGCTGCGCCGCCGCGGCTCGTCCTGGTACTGGACGCGCAGGGAGCGGCCCGCCGACCTCGTCGACATCCGCGGCAGCGGCGGACGCCCCGTGCAGGTCGTCGAGGAGGGGACCGGCACGCTGCTCGGCACCGTCGACGCCGGCGCCGCTCACACCACCGTCCACGAGGGCGCCGTCCACCTGCACCAGGGCAGGACGTACGTCGTCCGCGAGCTGGACCTGGAGGGCTCCGCAGCGCTCGTCGAACGCTCCGACCCGCCCTGGACGACCATGGCCAGGGACACCACCTCGCTGTCGGTCCTGGAAACCGAGACCGAACTCCCCTGGGGCGAGGGGCGGTTGTGCTTCGGCTCCGTCGAGGTCACCCACCAGGTCGTCTCCTACTTGAGACGCCGACTGGTGACGGGGGAGGTGCTCGGCGAGAGCAAGCTCGACCTGCCGCCGCGCACCCTGCGCACCCGGGCGGTCTGGTGGACGATGACGGAGGACCAACTCGACGCGGCCGGCGTCGAATCCGAGATCCTCGGCGGCGCCCTGCACGCCGCCGAGCACGCGTCGATCGGCATGCTGCCCCTCTTCGCCACCTGCGACCGCTGGGACATCGGCGGCGTCTCCTTTCCGCTGCATCCGGACACGCTTCTCCCCACCGTCTTCGTCTACGACGGACACCCCGGCGGCGCCGGCTTCGCCGAGCGCGGCTTCCGCACCGCGCTGGAATGGCTCACGGCGACCCGTGACGCCATCGCCGCCTGCGAGTGCGAGTCGGGCTGCCCTTCCTGTATCCAGTCGCCGAAGTGCGGGAACGGGAACGATCCCCTCCACAAACGCGGCGCCGTGAATCTGCTCACCGAGCTCATCAACTCCGGTGCTCGGCAAGGCGTTGACATCGGCACGCGCGGCGACTGACCGAGCCGCACCTGCAAACGCGCAGGCGCGTGGCGGACGGGCTGCAACGGCGGCCGGACGACTGCCCCGAGCCCAGGCGCCCACGCCTCGCGCGGCCCTGAGGCCCCGCCCGCAACCGCAGCCTCGCGCGGTCCGGCACGCGCCCTCGCCACCGGTGCGTAAGGCCCGATGCGTGCCACCGCTATGAGGTCGGCAACCTCGCCTTTCACCGTGCACGCGACGACTTCGGCCCGCTGTGCCGACGCGACCAGACGTGCCGTCCGACAGGCCCGCGCACCGTCCTCCAGCGCACGCTCCGCCGCGGCCAGGGCGGCCAAGTCTGCGGCAGCGCCAGCCCGATGGCGGGCCGCGACGGCCTGCCCGAGCATCAGCACGCCCCCGAAGAGGAAACACAGGGACAGACAGCAGACCGCAGCACAGGCGGTCGCCGCGCCTCTCTCACCCCGTGGGCACTCCCGACTCGGCCAACGCCACCGCGTCCGCGCCGAGTTCCACCGCCAGCGGCCCCGGCCCTGCCGACTTCGCCTTGACTCGCACACGCAGCAACTCCCCCTCTCTCGCCGTCTCCACCACTGCGCCCGACGGGGCAGCCGTACGCACGGCCTTCCGTACGCCGTCGTCGGCCTCGCCCCGTGCTGCTGCGCGGGCGCCCGCCCGCGCAGCGTCGACGCACCGGATCTGCGCGGCAGCCGCCATGAGCCCCCAGAGCAGTACCGCGGCGACGATCACCAACGCCGGTAGCACGAGGGCTGCTTCGGCGGTCACGAAACCGCCCTCGCGACCTCTCCCTCCACCCGGCCATCCCGCCTGGAGCGACTGCCGGTTCGGAGCCGGCACCCTGCCCTTGCGTTCCCGTCCGGGACGACGACGCGGCGTGCGCGACCGTGCTCGGCGGTGTCTCGCCTCCCTGCGCACCTCGGACGCCGCGGTCCTGCGGAGGCAGGGCGGGCCCTCCGCACCGGCGGCCTGCGCTCCCTCGTCAGAACGGTGCACGAAGAGCCCTCGCAATCAGCTCCTCGATCTTTCCCGTTACCGAGTCCCCTGTGACCACCTGGTAGAGGACCGCGGCGAGGGCCGCCGCACCCAGGGTTCCGACGGCGTACTCGGCCGTACTCATGCCGGCCTCGCCGCCCAACCTCGGGCTTCCTCCCAGGCCCGCCGGCAGCCGCAGACGACGGGACGCCACTCCCCACTGAGCCCCCAGGACGCGCACCAACCGCCCACGCTCGCCGACATACGCGCCGCACGGCGTGACCCGCACCGGTGCAGCCACCAGGCACGCACCCTTTGCTCGACGTACTCGCATCCGCTCTTCCCCGTTCTCTTCCCTGGACCCGCGGGCATAGCACCCCTCCGGGCCACCTCAGACCAGCGTCCTGGCCAGCCCCAACACCACAGGCACCACACCGACGGCCACGAAGGCAGGCAGGAAGCACAGCCCCAGCGGCCCAGTGACCATGACTCCGGCACGCCGCGCACGCACCGCCGCGCGCCGCACGCCGGCGGCCCTCAACTCGGCCGCCAATCGACTCACCGTCTCCGCAGCCGGAACGCCTGCCTCCCCGGCGCGTGCCATGCACCGTGCGAGTCGTCCACCGCCCGGCACGGAGCCGAACCGCTCCCAGACGAGAGCGGGCTCCTCGCCGAGGCGCAACTCCCTCGCCGTCTGGCTCAACAACCCTGCGACCGGGCCACCGATCGACCTTCCCACCGCCTCAGCAGCCTTGGCCGGCCCCGAACCCGCCGCGAGACACGCGGCCAGGAGCTCGGCGCAGAGGGGCAGTTGACGTGCCACCTCCTCGCGTTCCTCCTCATCTGCATCTGACGCCCACCGTCTCGACCACCGCTGGACGCCCCAGGCCACCACCATGCCGGTCAGTACGCCCGACCAGCCCCCGACCAGGGCACAGACACCTGCCCCGGCTCCCAGTGCGGCCAAAGTGCGGGTGCTCCGGCCGGACTGCTCACCCGCACCCGTCCTTTCCTCCCCGCCCGCCGGCCGGTCCGCCGGGATCACGCGCCCCGACCTCCGCCGCCCGCAGCTCTCCCGCCACCTCCCGAAGAGCACGCACACCACTCCGAACGCCACCAACCCGACGCCCGCGCCCCACAATTGGGCGACGCCCAGCGCTTCCCCGAACACGACTCACCCCCGTTCCGCGGCTCGTACGATCGCGCACGTCCACCAAAGGCCAGCGCCTTCGAAGAGGCCGCCGAGCAGGAGGCAGACGAGGCCGGACGGAGTGTGGAACAGAACCTGGAGCGGCTCGGCCTCCATGGCGCTCCCAAGAACCAGACCCAGCACAGGCAGCATCGCGAGAACCGCGACCGTCGCCCACGGCCCCGCCAACTGTGCGCGGAGCTCCTCGCGCTGCTCCCGCTCCGCCTGGAGGGAGCTGCCGACTCGCTCCAACGCCCGAGCAAGCCCGGCGCCTCCGTCGACGGCGACCTGCCAGCACGCGACGACACCACTGAGCCCCTGCGCCCCCTCCGTGCGGGCTGCCTCTCGCAGTGCCTCGGGTACGTCACCGCCGAAGCGGGCGGCAGCAGGCACGGCCGTGCCCTCGAGAAAACCTCCCTCCTCTCCGTGGCCGACCAGTTCGGTCCCGACCGACAGGGCCTGTGCCGGCGGCCGGCCCGCCCTCAGTTCCCCCGCGACCACGCTGCAGAGTTCGATCACCTCCTCCTCTCGTTCCTCTGCGCCGCGCACGAGAAGTCGCCTCCGCAGCCACCGTGCTGCCAACGGCACGCAGGCAGCTCCGATCAGCAACGGAAGCCACGAACTGCTCAGCACCCCGACAGCCAATCCCGCGACCAGCGGAAGCAGTTGGGGACCGCCACGGGTGCGCACCAGCTCCAGCGCACGCCCGCCCCAGCGACGCGGCCACGCGCCCAACGGCTCCTCCTCGGAGGCGAACAGCCTGCGGGCCCTGCCGTCACCCGGTCCCCGAGGTGACCGGACGCCGCCCGCTCTGCCGAACGTCAGCACACGCTCATCCGCCGACATGCCGCCTCCCGCCACTCAGCTCCGGTACCGCTGGAGCACACCGACGTTGCAGCTCCGCCCACCCCTCCTGAGGGGCGAAGCCGCGGTCTCGGCCGTTCCACACCGCAGCCGGCCGCGTGCACACCAGACCGTCGGAGAGCCGATCCAGCACGTGCACCTCGGCTACCCGCCTGCGCCCGTCGCGCCCCCTGACGAGGTGGACGACCAGGTCGAGCGCCGCCGCCAACTGGCTGTGGAGCGCGGCTCGATCGAGCCCTCCGGCCGTTCCCAGCGCTTCCAGCCGGGCGGGCACGTCGACTGCCGCGTTGGCGTGCAACGTCCCGCAGCCGCCCTCGTGCCCCGTGTTCAACGCGGCGAGCAGCTCGGTCACCTCGGCGCCGCGTACCTCGCCGACGACGAGTCGGTCGGGACGCATGCGCAGGGCCTGCCGCACGAGATCGCGCAACTCCACCCGGCCCGCCCCCTCCTGGTTCGCGGGCCGCGCCTCCAGCCTGACGACATGCGGGTGATCGGGGCGCAGCTCGGCGGCCTCCTCGGCGAGGACGATGCGCTCTCCTCCCCCCACGAGCCCCAGCAGACTGCTGAGCAACGTGGTCTTCCCCGAGCCGGTCCCGCCGGTGACGAGAAAGGAGAGCCGCGCATCGAGCACGGAGCGGAGCAGGCCGTCGCCGCCGGCCGGAAGAGTCCCCGCTCGGACGAGTTCCCCGAGAGTGAAGGCACGTGGACGCACGACGCGCAGCGAGAGGTAGGTGGAGCCGACCGCCACCGGCGGCAGGACAGCGTGCAGGCGCGTGCCGTCGGGGAGCCGGGCATCGACCCACGGCCGCGCGTCGTCGAGACGACGGCCGGCGGAGGTGGCGAGCCGTTGGGCGAGGCGACGCACCGCCGGGGCGTCGGGGAAGCGCACCTCGGTGAGGTGCAGCCCTCCGCCTCGGTCGACCCAGACCTGGTCGGGCGCCGTGACCAGCACGTCCGTCACGTCCGGCTCGGCGAGCAGCGGTTCGAGCGGGCCGCTCCCCACCATCTCGGATCGGAGGCTGTCCACGACATCGAGTACCGCGCTGTCCCCGAGCAGCCGCCCTTGGGCACGCAGCGCGGCGGCGACGCCGGCCGGCGTCGGCTCCGTACCGGCCTCGGCCAACTGCCGCCGCACCGTGTCGAGGAGGGCCCCCGCCACCGGCACGGCCCGCTCCCGCGCGGGACGCCCCCTCACTCCGACGCACCCCCTTCGCTCAGCGTCCGCTTCCAGAACTCCCGCGAGAACCTCGCAAGCGCGCCGCCCTCCTCGCACCCTGGCGGCAGACCCCGGTCGACGTACTCCAAGAGGCCCTTCTCCCAAGGGAGTTCACCGGCGAGCGGCAGGCCCAGCAGGCGCGCCACCTCGCTCTCGTCGAGCCCGGGACCGTACGGCCTGGGGCCTGACGGCCCTCCCGGTGCCCGCACCACAGCCCGCAAGTCGGGGACGGCGAGCCGGGCGCGCGAGGAGATCCGGTGCGCGGCGGCCACGGCCCTCAGCTCGGCCGGCACGACGACGAGCCCGAGGTCCAACTGGACGAGCGCCTCCGCCACGGTCTCGTCCATCCGCCGCGGCAGGTCGACGACGACAACGCCGCCCCGCCTGCGAGCAGCGGACAGGACCGCCTTCATCGCCTCCAAAGGCACCACGACGGACTCCCCGCGGTCCCAACTCAGCAGCCTCAGCCCGTGCATCCGCGGCAGCGACTCGGCGAGCGCCGAGCCGCCCACCCGTCCCCGGGAGTCCGCGAAAGCCGGCCAGCGCAGCCCCTTGGCGCGCTCCCCGCCGAGCAGAACGTCGAGCCCGCCGCCCAGCGGGTCGCCGTCGATCAGCATCGTCTGGTGCCCCATCCGCACGGCGGTGAGGGCAAGGGCGCACGCGAGGGTCGACGCGCCCGCGCCACCCCGACCGCCCACGACACCGACCGTCAGCGCGAATTCGCCGATCCCTTCGGCCGCGTCCGCGATACGCCCCGTCAACCAGCTCTCGGCGTCCGGAAGAAGAACGACGCCCTCGGCGCCGATCCGCGCACCGCGCTCCCAGACGCCCGAGTCGTCGAGGTCCCGTCCGACGAGGAGCACCCCGGAGCGACGACGGGCGCCGCGCGCACCGCATTCGGCAACTCCCCCGAGTCCGGGCGCTTTTGCGCAGTCGTCCCCCACCAATACGAGCGGAGCCCGTTCCCAGGAGACGGCTCCTCCCCAACTCGACCAATCCAAATGGGCCGCAGGAGCCCCATGAGCCACATCCGCTTTGGTACCGGCGGCTGCACAGAGTCGCAGTAGGTCATCGAGAAGGACCTCGTCCTCCGTGACAATCAGAATGTTTTCGGCCATGATCCAGCCCCGCTCCCAGCCATGTGTACTCGCTTGAGCAAACGCCCTGGGGCGCCGCCGGGAATCACTGTGCAGGCGTCACGAATATCGCGTGGATCATGGTCAAGAACTGTGGACAACCCGGGGATTGTGGAAAACTTCGTCACCCTTGCGAGGGCCATCCGGAGAGCATCACTCCAATTACAGCGAGTGACGAAGTTGGCACCCTCGGACGGCCTGCAAACGATCAACGACGGAAGAAGCTCCGCCCGGCTCACTCGTCCCGGAGAGCAAAAAGGCCCTTGGACATGCGACGACCCCCGCCGGGGGGGAGAGCGGGGGTCGTCTCCACGGCCGACTCGGGGGGGGAGGAGTCGGACCGGGTTAGCACGGTCGCGAACGATCCGTGACTTCCATGGTGTACCCGAGAGCCTTCTCAGGCAAACCCACGCGCCCCACCTTACGCCGAATGGTTGGCGCCTATGCTCGGCTCCGTGGAAAACGTCTCGCTACCCCGGACAGCCGCCTTCTTCGATCTGGACAAGACGGTCATTGCGAAGTCGAGCACGCTCACCTTTGGCAGGTCCTTCTACCAAGGTGGCCTGATCAATCGCCGTGCCGTACTGCGCACTGCCTACGCGCAGTTCGTATATCTCCTCGGCGGAGCCGACCACGACCAGATGGAGCGGATGCGCGAGTACCTATCGGCTCTGAGCCGCGGCTGGAACGTCCAGCAGGTCAGGGAGATCGTCGCGGAGACGCTCCATGACCTCATCGATCCGCTCATCTACGACGAGGCCGCCTCCCTCATCGAGGAGCACCACCTCGCCGGGCGGGACGTGGTGATCGTCTCCAGCTCGGGCTCGGAGGTCGTCGAGCCGATCGGCGAGCTCCTCGGCGCCGACCGCACCGTCGCGACCCGCCTGGTCGTCGAGGAGGGCCGGTACACCGGCGAGATCGAGTACTACGCCTACGGCCCCACCAAGGCCGAGGCCCTCCGCGAGCTCGCCGAGTCGGAAGGGTACGACCTCTCCCGCTGCTACGCCTACAGCGACTCCGCGACCGACGTGCCGATGCTCGAGGCGGTCGGCCACCCCTACGCCGTCAATCCGGACCGCGCCCTGCGCAAGGAGGCCGTCGTCCGCGACTGGCCGGTCCTCTCCTTCTCCCGCCCCGTACGCCTCAAGCAGCGCATCCCGGACTTCCGCCTGCCGCCGCGCTCGGTCCTGACGGTTACGGCGGCAGCGCTGGGAGCAGCGGCGACGGCAGCCGGCCTCGTCTGGTACACGAGCAAGCGGCGCCCGGATCTCCTGCGGGCGCTGCCCTTCCCGCGGAGGTAGAAGAGACAACCTTTCACCCGCGAACCTGACGTCCCCGAATCCCCTTCCACCCCGCGTCCTCGAGCAGTACAAAGGAATCAGCGGCCCGCGAGACCCACGACATCCGGGAGGATGCCGCAGGCGCGAGAGACGCAGCGGCCCACGGACCGTCCCGCCCGCCCGGCGGGAACCCACGCGACGCCCAGGCCCGCGGAACGGGCAGGTCCTTCGTTCGGGAGAGGCCCCGACGGACCGACGGCAGACGCACCGGAACCCGCCGGACGAGCCAGGAGGCTCGCGCTGCAGCGCGAGCCTCCGCCTGTGGCTGCTCAGGCGGCCCCGCGCTGTAGCGCTTCGCAGACCGCGGTGCTCTCGCGGGCCCCCAGCTCGACGGCCCGTCCGCAGAAGGCGATCCACCCGGCGACCCCGTCGGGCCGGCCCGACGCGTAGCCGCGCAGCGCCCCGGCGTAAGCGTCGGCCCCCTGCTCGACGGCCCCGACCTCGGCGGGGCAGATCGACTTCGGGTCGAGCCCGCTGCCCACCAGCACCAGCCGCTCCGCTGCCCGCGCCACGACGCCGTTGTACGAGCCGAACGGCCGCAGCGCCATGAGCTCCGCGTGCACCACGGCTGCGGTGACGAGTGCCGGAGCGGCCGTCCCGCGGACGACGAGGTCGGCGAGGCCGTCCAGCCGCGCACTCACCTCCTCCACATCCGGCAGGTCCACGCCGAACTCGGAACCCTCCACGGGCTCACCGGCGCGACGAGGACGCCCCACCCTGTCATCGGCGCCGGCCCCGCCCGCCGCCACCAGGTGCAACCGCGCCAGCACGCGCAGCGGCGACTGCTTCCAGACATCGAGGAGTTGACCGGACTCGGCGATGGCGCGCAGCGCGGCGCCGACCGTGCGAGCCTCGGGGTCGCTGCCGAAGTCGCTGCGCCTGCGCACCTCCTCCAGTGCCCAGTCGGCCCCGTCGAGCGCGGCGGAAGCTCGGGCGCCACGGAGCGCCGCCTCACCGGTGATCTCACTGGAGCGACGGCGCATCACGCGATGCCCGTAGACCCGGTCGACGGCCTTGCGTACGGAGGCGACGGACTCCGGGACACCGGGCAGTTCGCCGAGCGCGGCGAGCGGGTCTGCGGGGGCAGCGCTGCTTGTCATGCGTCCGACCCTACGCACGGGCCGCACCGCCGATGCCGCACGATCGAGTGGTCTTCCCCACTCGGTGCCGAGATCCGACGGTTCCCGGCGCATACCCTGCTGAACATGAAGATCGCTTTCGTCGGCAAGGGCGGCAGCGGGAAGACGACGTTGTCCTCCCTCTTCCTCCGCCATATCGCCGCTCAGAACCTGCCGTTGGTCGCTGTCGACGCGGACATCAACCAGCACCTCGGTGCCGCACTGGGGCTCGACGAGGAGGAGGCAGCCGCGCTCCCCGCGCTGGGCGGCCAACTCCCCCTGATCAAGGAATACCTCCGCGGAGAGAACCCGCGGATCGCGTCGGCGGACTCCATGATCAAGACGACCCCGCCGGGCAACGGCTCCAGGCTCCTCCGTCTCACCGAGGAGAACCCGATCTACGACGCCTGCGCCCGCCGCGTGGAACTCGACGGGGGCTCGCTGCGCCTCCTCGCCACCGGGCCGTTCACCGAGTCCGATCTCGGCGTCGCCTGCTACCACTCCAAGACCGGCGCGGTGGAGCTGTGCCTCAACCATCTCGTCGACGGGCGCGACGAGTTCCTGGTCGTCGACATGACAGCCGGAAGCGACTCCTTCGCGTCCGGGATGTTCACCCGCTTCGACATGACGTTCCTCGTGGCCGAACCCACGCGCAAGGGCGTCAGCGTCTACCGCCAGTACAAGGAGTACGCGCGGGACTTCGGCGTCTCCCTGCGCGTCCTCGGCAACAAAGTGCAGAGCGAGGACGACGTCGAGTTCCTCCGCGAGGAGGTGGGAGACGACCTCCTCGTCTCCTTCGGCCACTCGGCCTGGGTGCGCGCCCTGGAGAAGGGACGGCCGCTCCCCTTCTCCGAGCTGGAGCCCGAGAACTCCCGCGCGCTCCACGAACTGCACGCGGCAGCGGACTCCGCGTACGACCACCGCGACTGGGGCCGCTACACACGGCAGACGATCCACTTCCACCTGCGCAACGCGCAGAGCTGGGGCAACGAGAGGACGGGCGCCGACCTCGCCGCGCAGGTCGACCCCGACTTCGTCCTCGGGGAGCAGGCTCCCCAACCCGCGTGACCCGGTGCGGGGCGCCGGCGAGGCGCCCCGCACCCACCGTCAGCCCGCCGCCTGCTGACCCTGGCGGCGCTTCCCGGGCTCGCGCTGCGTTTCGCCCTTGAGGAGGGACGGCCAGCCGTCGGCAGGCTTCTCGCCCACCTTCAGCGAACGCAGCTTCTTCAGCACCGACTTGTCCTGCGCGTCGAGCCAGTCGGTGAGCTGCCGAAAGGAGACGCAGCGCACCTCCTTCTTCGTGCAGACCTGGCGCATGACGTGCTCCACGGCGTCCATGTAGACGCCGCCGTTCCAGTCCTCGAAGTGGTTGCCGACGACGAAGGGCGCACGGTTGCCCGTGTACGCCCGCTCGAAGCCCTTGAGCAGGCCGTCCCGCATCTGCTTGCCGTACTCCTGACGCTTCTCGACCGGTCCGTCGACGGTGCCGGACTGGTTGGCGAGGAAGTTGTAGTCCATGGAGAGGGTCTCGAACTGCTTGCCGGGAACGGGGACCTGCTGGAGCGGCACGTCCCACAGACCGTGCTTCTTGCCGGGCCACACCTGGGTGCCGTTGCCGCTCGAGTCGTACCGGAATCCCATCTGCTTCGCCGCAGGCAAGAGGTTCTTCTGGCCTTCCAGGCAGGGTGTCCGGCCGCCGACGAGCTCCCGGTCGTAGTCGAAAGGCAGGGGTGCGGCGCGCTTCCAACCCGTCGTCGTCTTCCAGTTCTTGACGAACCACTTAGCCTGCCGGATCTCGCTCTTCCAGTCGTCGACGGACCAGCTGTCGACGCCCGTCGGGCCGCAGAAGTGGCCGTTGAAGTGGGTGCCGATCTCGTTGCCCGCGAGCCATGCCTTGTTGACCTGCTGCAGCGTGGAGCGGACGTGGTCGTTGCCGAGGTAGCCGATGTCGGAGGCGCCCTGGGCGTGGCCGGGGGGCGAGTAGCGCTTGGACTTCTTCTCCGGGAGTACGTAGAGACCGCTGAGGAAGAAGGTCTGCGAGGCGCCGTACTTCTTGCCCGCCCGCAGGAACCGGGAGAAGAGCTTCTTCCCGTCCTCGCCCGCGCCGTCCCACGAGAAGACGACGAACTGCGGCGGCTTCTTGCCGGGGGCGAGCTTGCGGGGGGTCGGCTGCAGGGGCTGGGCGCCCATGCGCGCCGTCGATCCGTCGCCGAGCAGCTTCGGGCGCTGGTTCGGCTTCTCCTCGGGCGCGACTTTGTCCTCGGTTCCCTTCTGGTCGGCGCACCCGCTCAGCAACACGGTCAGGGCGGTCGCAGCCGCCAGTGCCGCAGTCCCTGTCGTACGTCCTGCATGCCGTCTCAGCCTGGCTTGCATCGGTGACCCCGTTCCGCCGTGGTGGCAGTTGACTGCCGATCAAGGTGGCACGGGATGATTCCGGAATAAATACGACAAGCTGCCTGGGATGATTATTCACTCTTTGAGAGGAAGGAGCGAGAGGCCGCCCCCGGAATTCCTCGGTCCGTTCGTCCCGAACTACCCTCGCAGTGCCACTACTTGGGAACACCCAGGGCGGTCACACCACTCGCCGACGGAGCTGTGCCGCCCGCCCGGCCGCGTGGAAGGCGGACAGCAGGTGGACGAGGATGGCGCGTCCCGTCGGAACGGGCGTCGTTCGTCGGCGGCGGCAGCGCCCACGCTCGACACGCCCCTCTTCTCCCTGGACGCCTGTACCCAGGACGGCTGTAGTGCCAGGATCGGCGGCGGCGGGGGTTGACCAACTCCCCGCCGGTCAAAGAGCATTCGAGACTGGTCTAAACCATTCGAGACGCCGGGAGCCGACCATGAGCGAAGCCATCGCCAACATGCTCAAAGAGGAGCGGAGGTTCGCACCGCCCGCCGACCTCGCTGCCCACGCCAACGTCGACGCGGCGGCCTACGAGCAGGCGAAGGCCGATCGTCTGGGCTTCTGGGCGACCCAGGCACGCCGCCTGAGCTGGAGCAAGGAGCCGACGGAGACTCTCGACTGGAGCAACCCCCCGTTCGCCAAGTGGTTCGCCGACGGCAAGCTCAACGCGGCGTACAACTGCGTCGACCGCCACGTCGAGGCGGGCAACGGCGAGCGCGTGGCGATCCGCTTCGAGGGCGAACCCGGCGACACCCGCACCCTCACCTACGCCGACCTCCAGAAAGAGGTCTCGCGCGCCGCCAACGCGCTGCTGGAGCTGGGCGTCCAGGCGGGCGACCGCGTCGCGATCTACCTGCCGATGATCCCCGAGACGGTCGTCGCGATGCTGGCGTGCGCGCGGGTCGGTGCCCCGCACTCCGTCGTCTTCGGCGGCTTCTCCGGCGACGCCCTCGCCGCACGCATCCGGGACGCCGACGCGCGCGTCGTCATCACCGCCGACGGCGGGTACCGCAAGGGCGCGGCCTCCGCGCTGAAGCCCGCGGTGGACGAGGCGCTCACCAAGCCGGGCACCGAGGAGGTGCGGAACGTCCTCGTGGTCCGGCGCACCGGGCAGGACGACATCTCCTGGACCGAGGGCCGCGACGTCTGGTGGCACGACGTGGTCGACCGCCAGCCCGACGAGCACACGCCGCAGAGCTTCGACGCCGAGCACCCGCTCTTCATCCTCTACACCTCGGGCACGACGGGGAAGCCGAAGGGCATCCTCCACACCACGGGCGGCTACCTCACGCAGGTCGCCTACACCCACCACGCCGTCTTCGACCTCAAGCCCGAGAGCGACGTCTTCTGGTGCACGGCGGACGTCGGCTGGGTGACGGGCCACTCGTACATCGTCTACGGGCCGCTCGCCAACGGCGCCACGGAGGTGCTCTACGAGGGCACGCCCGACACTCCGCACAAGGGCCGCTGGTGGGAGATCGTCGAGAAGTACGGCGTGACGCTGCTCTACGCGGCGCCCACCGCGATCCGCGCCTCCATGAAGTGGGGCGACGACATCCCGGCCAAGTTCGACCTCAGCTCGCTGCGCGTGCTGGGCTCCGTCGGCGAGCCGATCAACCCGGAGGCGTGGGTCTGGTACCGGCACCACATCGGAGGCGACCGCACGCCCGTCGTCGACACCTGGTGGCAGACGGAGACGGGCGGCATCATGATCAGCCCGCTGCCCGGCGTCACCGAGACGAAGCCGGGCTCCGCGCAGGTGGCGATGCCGGGGATCAGCGCGACGGTCGTGGACGACGAGGCGAACGAGGTGCCCAACGGCTCCGGGGGCTACCTCGTGCTCACCGAGCCGTGGCCGTCGATGCTGCGCACCGTGTGGGGGGACGACCAGCGGTTCATCGACACCTACTGGTCCCGGTTCGAGGGCCGCTATTTTGCAGGCGACGGAGCCAAGAAAGACGAGGACGGTGACATCTGGCTCCTCGGCCGCGTCGACGACGTCATGCTCGTCTCCGGGCACAACATCTCCACCACCGAGGTGGAGTCGGCGCTCGTCTCGCACCCCTCGGTCGCGGAGGCCGCCGTCGTCGGCGCGACCGACCCGCAGACGACGCAGGCGATCTGTGCGTTCGTCATCCTCCGCGGCGACGCAGCCGAGGCCGAGGGGCTCACCGAGGAGCTCAGGGCCCACGTGGCAAAGCAGTTGGGACCGATCGCGAAGCCGAAGCAGATCCTCCCCGTGGCCGAGCTCCCGAAGACGCGCTCCGGCAAGATCATGCGCCGGCTGCTGCGGGACGTCGCCGAGCAGCGCACGCTCGGGGACGTCTCGACGCTGACGGACGCCTCCGTGATGGACCTGATCCAGGCGAAGCTCCCGGGCGCGGCGAGCGAGGACTGACCCGCAGAGCGACGACGGCGAGGGGCGCCCGGCGCGAGTCGGGCGCCCCTCGCCGTGTGTTGACGCGGACTCAGGTTTCGTACGGGCGATGCCGGCGCCCCCGCGGCACCGCGGGGGATGAGACCGTAGGCTCCCGAAACGACACCGTAAGCTCGCCGGAGTGGCCACCGGGCACCAGGTGACGGAGGATGATCCGGCACGTGACGAACAGCCACGACAGCCGCGACCCCGGGCAGTCTCGACGGAAGAGGGAGTAAGGGATGAGCGCAGCCGACGAGGGCCGCAGCCTCGGGCAGTTGGTCTCAGCGGCCACCACCGAGTTGTCGGCGCTGGTGCACGACGAGATCGCGCTGGCGAAGGCGGAGATCCGGCAGGACGTCAAGCGCGGGCTGGTCGGCGGCGGGGCGGCGGTCGTGGCAGGGGTACTGCTGCTCTTCGCGCTCCCCGTGCTGAGCTTCGCCGCCGCCTACGGCATCCACAACCTCGGGCTCGGGCTCGCCTGGTCGTTCCTGATCGTGGGCGGCGCCTTCATCGTGCTGGCGCTCCTCTTCCTCGCGTGGGCCGCGCTGAAGTTCCGGAAGATCAAGAAGAGCGAGGGACCGCAGCGTTCGATCGCCTCGGCGAAGGAGACGGCCGCCGTGCTCTCCAAGGCGAAGCCGCACCCCCGCTCCACTGGGCAGGCAGGCGTCGCCCCCTCCGACGCCGGGCATGTGACACGCTCGTCGGTATGACACTCGCAGCGAGCCCGGCGTCAGTCATCAGGCCCGAAGGCCCCTGGACCCACAGGGAGGTGGCCGCCAACGGTGCGCGGTTCCACATCGCCGAGATGGGCGAGGGCCCGCTGGTCCTGTTGTTGCACGGTTTCCCGCTGTACTGGTGGACGTGGCGCCACCAGCTCCCGGCGCTCGCCGAGGCCGGATACCGCGCCGTCGCGATGGACCTGCGCGGGGTGGGCGGCAGCGACCGCACCCCGCGCGGTTACGACCCGGCGAACCTCGCGCTCGACGTCACGGGCGTCATCCGCTCCCTCGGCGAGCCCGACGCCGCTCTCGTCGGGCACGACCTCGGCGGGTACCTCGCCTGGACGGCAGCCGTCATGCGGCCGAAGCTCATCAGGCGGCTCGCCGTCGCGTCGATGCCGCACCCGAGGCGCTGGCGTGCGGCGATGCTCGGGGACATGCGTCAGACGGCGGCCGGGTCGTACATCTGGGGCTTCCAGCGGCCCTGGATACCCGAGCGGCAGCTCGTCGCCGAGGACGGGGCGCTCGTCGGCAGGCTCATACGGGAGTGGTCGGGGCCGCGGATGACGGGCGCCGCCGAGGACGAGTCGGTGGAGCGGTACCGCACCGCGATGTGCGTTCCGTCGACGGCTCACTGCTCGATCGAGCCGTACCGCTGGATGGTGCGCTCGATGGCCCGTCCCGACGGGTTCCAGTTCAACCGCAGGATGAAGCGGCCCGTCCGGGTGCCCACCCTCCACCTCCACGGTTCACTCGATCCGGTGCTGCGTACGCGGAGCGCGGCCGGCTCCGGTGTCTACGTCGAAGCGCCGTACCGATGGCGGCTGTTCGACGGTCTGGGGCACTGGCCGCACGAGGAGGACCCCCAGGGGTTCACCTCCGAACTTCTGCACTGGCTCGAAGACCCCGAGCCCGACCGCTGACCCGCGGGGTGACCGGGCGTCACCACACGCCCGCTACACGTGCCCCGCGCATAGGACAATCGGCCGCACTTACGGCGGTTACCGACCTTGGAGCACGGGCAGAGAGCCCGGTATGGGCTGGACGCACGACTACCGTGACGTGGCACGCAAGCGCAGCCGACCCAGGGGAACGAGCGGACAAGCGGGGGTAGTTCCGCCGGTCTTTCCGCCGCCGGGCCCCTACTCCGAGCTGGGCATTCCTAGGATTCTCCGCCGCAGGGCACGGTGGGTGGGCGCCCGGCTCCGGCACATGCCGGGACCCGGTGGGCGCTGAGGCGGCTTCTGACCAACTCCCCCTGGGCTACGTTTACTTGTAGCTGTCCGGGCGCAGGGCGGCAGCGGTTACATCGCGCAACTCTGCGAATCGACGGGGGTGTTCGCCGTGGCGCCTCGCTCCATGTCCTCGCGGACCTCTTCCGCCGTGAGCGCGTACCCCGTCTGCGAGTCGTCGAGGGACTTCGCGAACACCACGCCGTAGACGCGCCCTTGCGGCGTCAGCAGCGGTCCGCCCGAGTTGCCCTGACGGATGTCGGCGTAGAGGGAGTAGACGTCGCGGCCCACCGTGCCCCTGTGGTAGATGTCGGGTCCGTTGGCCTGGACCCGGCCGCGGACACGGGCCGGGCGCACGTCGTAGGCGCCGTTCTCCGGGAAGCCGGCGACGATCGCATCGTCCCCGCTTCCGGCCTCGTCCTCGGCGAAGCGGAGCGCGGGCGCTCGCAGTCCTGGCGCGTCGAGGACGGCGATGTCCCGCTCCCAGTCGTAGAGCACCACCCGGGCATCGATGGGGCGCCCCTCGCCCCCGACCTGCACCGTCGGCTCCCGCACGCCGCCGACGACGTGCGCGTTGGTCATCACCTTCCCCTGCCGGAAGACGAAGCCCGTCCCTTCGAGGACCTTGTCGCAACTGCTCGCCGTCCCCATGACCTTGACGATCGAGCGCTGCGCCCGCACGGCGACGGGGCTGTCGGCGAGCTTCGCGTCGGGGGCGCGGACCTCGGTGATCGGTTCGTTGGAGAAGGGGGCGAAGACCTGCGGGTAGCCGTTCTTCGCCAGCACCGAGGAGAAGTTGGCGAACCAGATGCTCGTCCGCTCAGGCACGACCTGCGAGACGCCGAGCAAGACCTTGGAGTCGCGGACCTCTTTACCGAGGGTGGGCAGCGTCGTCATTGCGAGCGCGGAGCCGATCAGCCAGGCGACGAGGAGCATCGCCGCGACGTTGACGACGGCGCCGCCCGTCGCGTCGAGGGCCTTCGCGGGGGACCAGGTGATGTGCTCCCGCAGGCGGTTGCCGAGGTGAGTGGTGCACGCCTGGCCGACGGAGGCGCACACGATGACGACGACCACCGCGACGACCGCCCCGAAGGTACCCGGCTCCTCCCCGCTGAACTGGTCCCAGAGGACCGGCAGTACGAGGACGGCGAGGAGCCCCCCGCCGAGGAACCCGACCACCGAGAGGATGCCGACGACGAAGCCCTGGCGATACCCCACCCAGGCGAACCAGACAGCCGCCAGCACGAGCAGTACGTCCAGCACGTTCACCGAATCAGCCTCGCCTTGAACTCGCCGTCACAGCAGGGCTCCCGAGTACGCACGGGCGGCGGCCCGAGGCGGCGGTGGACGCCGGGAGCGGCAGGTTGGAGCAGCGACACCCTCTCACGGGCGGTGCGCGCAGGACGTACCCGCGCTCACGCCTGCCAGTCGAGCGGAACCTTTCGCTCCCGATCCCAGGGGCGCTCCCACCCCGCGTAATGCAGCAGCCGGTCGATCACTCCGGCCGTGAACCCCCAGACCAGCGCCGATCCTACGAGGAAGGCAGGGCCCGTATGTCCGGCGGGGTGAACCGCCGTCGCGCGGTTGGCCGGATCGGTCAACTCCCTTACGGAGACGGTGAAGACGCGCGCCGTCTCCCGCGGATCGACGGCGTCCACCGGGCTGGGGCGCCGCCACCAGCCGAGGACCGGCGTGACGACGAAGCGGCTCACCGGGATGTACAGGCTCGGCAGGATGCCGAAGACCTGCACGCCCGAGGGATCGAGTCCCGTCTCCTCCTCCGCCTCGCGGAGCGCGGCATGCAGCGGGCCCTCTCCCTTCGGGTCGCCGTCCTCCGGGTCGAGGGAGCCGCCCGGGAAGGAGGGCTGCCCGGCGTGCGAACGGAGGCTCGACGCCCGCTGGAGCAGGAGGAGTTGGGGGCCCTGCTCGCCCTCGCCGAAGAGGACCAGCACCGCCGAGGGGCGCCCGCCTCCGTCCTCGGGCGGGAGGAAGCTGCTCAACTGGCCGGCCTGCACCGACCGGGCCGCCTCCGCCACCGGGTGCAGCCAACCCGGCAGACCCGCCTCCGTCACCTCGACGGGGCAACTCCCCGCGGGATGCGCCGCGTTCATGCTGTGCCCCCCGACGACGAGCCGCCGAGCGGCGGTGCGGGCGGCCCCGGGTACTCCGGCGGTGGCTTGAGGCGTTGGCCCGGCTGGCCGGCGAGTTCGTACTTCAGCAGCTTCTTCGCCTTTTCGGGGTCCGTCTCGCCTTCGCCGTACGAGGGGCAGATCTCCGCGATCTGGCAGGCGCCGCACGCGGGCTTGCGGGAGTGGCAGACGCGACGGCCGTGGAAGATCGTGCGGTGCGAGAACATCGTCCACTCGCTCTCCGGCAGGAGCTGCGAGATGTCCGCCTCGACCTTCTCGGCGTCCGTCTGCCCGGTGAGGCGCCAGCGGCGCACCAGGCGGCCGAAGTGGGTGTCCACGGTGAGGCCGGGGACGCCGTAGGCGTTGCCGAGCACGACGAATGCGGTCTTGCGCCCCACGCCCTTGAGTTTCACCAACTCCTCGACGGTGCGCGGGACTTCGCCGCCGAAGTCGTCCCGCAGCCCGGCGGCGAGGCCGAGGAGCGAGCGGGCCTTGGAGCGGAAGAAGCCGGTGGGTCTGATCAGCTCCTCGAGCCGCTCGGGATCGGCGGCCGCCATCTCCTCGGGGGTGGGGTAGGCGGCGAAGACGGCGGGGGTGGTCTGGTTGACGCGCAGGTCGGTCGTCTGGGCGGAGAGGACGGTGGCGACGAGGAGCTGGAAGGGGTTCTCGAAGTCGAGCTCGGGGTGCGCGTAGTAGTAGACCTCGGCGAGCTCGGAGTTGATCTGCTCGGCGCGGCCGGCCCGTACGGTCTCGGACTCCAGGGGGTGGCCGGTCCCGGCTGCGGACTTCGCCGCCGTCGCCTTCTTCGCGGGGGCCTTCTTCGCGGGGGCCTTCTTCGCGGGGGCCTTCTTCGCGGGGGCCTTCTTCCCCGCCGTCTTCTTCGTCTTGGCCCCTCCGGACGCGGCCTTCTTCGCCGCCCCTCCCCCGGCGGCTCCGGCCGTACGGTCTCCCGCCGCCCGCTCGGCGGAGGTGCGTTCGCTCACGGCTTAATCTCCCGTTCTCCCTGCCCGTACCGCCGTCCCCCACGACGGAGCGGGCCCTTGGATCGCCTCTCGGAGCCGGGCTTCGGAAGTCGCCGAAGCGGACACTTCTGACCCGACACTCGGCCAGACTAAGGGGGCGCACCCACATTCGCCCCGCGCTCCACCGGGTCACCGAAAGCTCTCCGCCCGCGCTCACGCGGCGTGCTCGCTCCACCCTCCAGGGGCACCTCCGGTGGCCGATACGGTGGCGTGCTAGTACTTGTGACCGATCGCACCGTTTCACCGTCCGGCATCATGGGTTCGACGGACCCGATATGCAGGTCGACAAGGAGAGAACTCGTGGACGACGTTCTACGGCGCGCCCCGCTCTTCGCGGCGCTCGACGAGGAGCAGGCCGCTGAGCTGCGCGCCTCCATGACGGAGACGACGCTCGCGCGCGGCGAGGCCCTCTTCCACGAGGGTGAGCCGGGCGACCGCCTCTATGTGGTGACCGAGGGCAAGGTGAAGCTCCACCGCACCTCGCCGGACGGCCGCGAGAACATGCTCGCCGTGCTCGGCCCCGGCGAGCTCATCGGCGAGCTGAGCCTCTTCGACCCGGGCCCGCGCACCGCCACGGCCTCCGCGCTCACCGAGGTGAAGCTGCTCGGTCTCGGGCACCCCGACCTCCAGTCGTGGCTCAACGGCCGCCCCGAGGTCGCCACCGCGCTGCTGCGCGCGATCGCCCGCCGGCTGCGCCGGACCAACGACTCGATGTCGGACCTCGTCTTCTCGGACGTCCCCGGCCGCGTCGCCAAGCAGCTCCTCGACCTCTCGCGCCGGTTCGGCGTGCAGTCCGAAGAGGGCATCCACGTGGTGCACGACCTCACGCAAGAAGAGCTCGCGCAGCTCGTCGGCGCATCGAGGGAGACGGTCAACAAGGCGCTCGCGGACTTCGCCGGCCGGGGCTGGCTCCGCCTCGAAGCCCGCGCGGTGATCCTCCTCGACATCGAGCGGCTCGCGAAGCGCTCCCGCTGAACCCCCGCAGGCTCCCCAGGCGCACGAAGGCGTGCGCCCGCGAGGCGTGCCCGCGGCACGCTTGCCGCGCCCCCTTGGCGTCCCCGCGCTCAGCCCACCCCGCGCTCCCGCAGGTACTCGAGCTGCGCCCGCACGGAGAGTTCGGCCGCGGGCCACAGCGTCCTGTCCACGTCGGCGTAGACGTGTGCGACCACCTCGGGCGCCGTCCGGTACCCCCGCTCGACGGCCGTCTCCACCTGCGCCAACCGCCTCGCGCGGTGGGCGAGGTAGTGGTCGAGGGCGCCGAGCGCGTCGTCGAGGACGGGGCCGTGTCCCGGCAGGACGCAGCGCACCCCGTCGTCGACGGTGAGGGAGCGCAGCGCGCGCAGTGAGTCGAGGTATGCGCCGAGGGTGCCGTCGGGGTGGGCGACGACGGTGGTGCCGCTACCCAGGACGGTGTCCCCCGTGAGAACGGCACGGTCGGCCGGCAGGTGGAAGCTGAGCGAGTCCGAGGTGTGCCCGGGGGTGCCGACGACACGTAGTTCGAGCCCGTCGAGCGTGACGACGTCGCCGGCCGCGAGCCCCTCGTCGCCGAGGCGCAGGGCCGGATCGAGCGCGCGTATGGAACTGCGGGTGAGCTCGGCGAAGCGCACGGCGCCCTCGGCGTGGTCCGCGTGGCCATGGGTGAGGAGGGTGGCGCCCACGCGCCTCCCCGACTCCTCGACGCTCCGGGCGACGGCGCGCAGGTGGTCCTCGTCGAGCGGGCCCGGGTCGATGACGACGGCCTCGGCGGCGTCCGGTTCGGCGACGATCCAGGTGTTGGTGCCGTCGAGCGTCATCGGCGAAGGGTTGGGAGCGAGGACGCAGAAGGCGCGCTCGGTGCAGGCGCCGCTCGGTGCCGCGCCGCGGGGCTGCCCGGGCAGGGCCGCCGCGTCGGTCATCGGGGCTCGCCCTCCCCCGGGGTGCGCGCGACGCGCTTGGTGAACTCCTCGTGCCCCGGCCAGACGAGGACGATCTCCTCGCCCTCCAGCCGCGCCTCGGCGAGCACGGGGGTGAGGTCCTGTGTCCGGGCTGCGGCGAGCGCGTCGGCTGCTGTGCGGTGGCCGACGAGTCGGCGGAGGGTGGAGATCGTCGGGGGCAGCATGGTGAGTTCGCCGCGGTCGTAGCCTGCGGTGGCGTCCTCGGGGCGCACCCAGACGGTGCGGTCGGCCTCGGTCGAGGCGTTTCTGGTGCGCTGGCCGCGGGGGAGCGCGGCGGCGAAGAACCACGTGTCGTACCGCCGCGTCTCGAACTCCGGGGTGACCCAGCGGGCCCAGGCGCGGAGGAGGTCGCCGCGGAGGGCGAGGCCGCGGCGGGCGAGGAGGTCGGCGAGGGACAGCTCGTGTGCGGCGAGGGCCGCGCGGTCGGCCTCCCAGTCGTCGCCCGTGGTGTCGTCGACGACGGCGTGCTCGTCGGGCCCTGCCAGGAGGACGCCCGACTCCTCGAAGGTCTCCCGGACCGCGGCGCAGACCAGCGCCTGCGCCGAGGCCGCGTCGGTGCCGAGGCGCTCGGCCCACTCCTGCCGGCCGGCGCCCGCCCACTCCAACTCGCCCTCGTCCCTCGGGTCCACGGCGCCTCCGGGGTAGGCGTACGCGCCGCCGGCGAACGCCATGGTGGTGCGCCGCCGCAGCATGTGCACCAGCGGTCCGCCGCCGCCGTCCCGCAGCAGCAGGACCGTGGCGGCGCGCCTGGGCTCCACCGGGACCAGCTCTCCCGCCTGGAGTGCACGGATGCGTTCCGGCCACTCGGCGGGGAACAACTGGCCGCTCTGCGAAGACGACATGACCGGATGCTACGTGCCGTCGCGAAGATGTTCGAGGGCGCCGGGTGCCCTGCTCAGTCGGTGAGTTCGACCTGGATCTCGACCTCGACGGGCGCGTCCATCGGCAGCACCGCGACGCCCACCGCGCTGCGCGCGTGCACACCGCGCTCGCCGAGCGCCTCCCCGAGGAGTTCGCTCGCACCGTTGACGACGCCGGGCTGACCGGTGAAGTCCGGTGCGGAGGCGACGAATCCGGTGACCTTGACCACCTGCGCGATCCGGTCGAGGTCGCCGACGACCGACCGGACGGCGGAGAGCGCGTTGAGTGCGCAGGTGCGCGCGAGCTCCTTCGCCGCCTCGGGCGTCACCTCGGCGCCGACCTTGCCCGTCGCGGGCAGCGCGCCGTCGACCAACGGGACCTGGCCCG
Organism: Streptomyces sulphureus DSM 40104; assembly: GCF_000381025.1. Taxonomy (GTDB): domain Bacteria; phylum Actinomycetota; class Actinomycetes; order Streptomycetales; family Streptomycetaceae; genus Streptomyces; species Streptomyces sulphureus. The sequence goes on along the minus strand of NZ_KB905819.1, from coordinate 269,203 downwards.
CGGTGTACACGTACCGGCCGCTGCGCTGCGCCGGTACGTACACACCCGCGGGGGTCGCCGTCTCCGGGAGGGCGAGGCCCAGTTCGGCCAGGCGGTCCTCGACCGCGCTCACGCCTTCTCCCGCTTCAGGTAGGCCACTAGCTGCTCGGAGTTGGGCCCCGGGATGACCTGGACGAGCTCCCAGCCGTCCTCCCCCCAGGTGTCGAGGATCTGCTTGGTGGCGTGCGTCAGGAGAGGCACCGTTGCGTATTCCCACTTCGTCATGGGGACGACCCTAATGGTTGGCCGCTGGCCGCGTCGCACCCCTCGAAGCGCGCCCGTCCGGCACCGGGTGTGCGACCTCGGCCCTGTGGTTAGGCTCGCCCGTGTGTGCAGGCTCCATGTGGTCACCGGCAAGGGCGGCACCGGCAAGACGACGGTCGCCGCCGCACTCGCACTTGCGCTCGCGCACCGGGGGCGGCGCACGCTCCTCGTCGAGGTCGAGGGCAGGCAGGGGATCGCGGAGCTCTTCCGTACCGAGCAACTGCCCTACGAGGAGCGGAAGATCGCGGTGGCGCGCGGCGGCGGCGAGGTCTACGCACTCGCGATCGACGCCGAACGCGCGCTCCTCGACTACCTGCAGATGTTCTACAAGCTCGGCGGCGCGGGCCGCGCACTGAAGCGGATCGGCGCCGTCGACTTCGCCACCACCATCGCGCCCGGGCTCCGTGACGTGCTCCTCACCGGCAAGGCGTGCGAGGCCGTCAGGCGGCGGGACGGCCAGCACCCCGTCTACGACGCGGTGGTGATGGACGCTCCGCCGACGGGGCGGATCGCCCGCTTCCTCGGTGTCAACGAGGAAGTGGCGGGGCTGGCGCGGGTCGGCCCCGTGCACAACCAGGCGCAGGCGGTGATGCGGGTGCTCAAGTCACGCGAGACGGCGGTGCACATGGTGACGCTCCTGGAGGAGATGCCAGTGCAGGAGACGGTCGACGGCGTCGCCGAACTCCGTGCCGCTGGGCTGCCGGTGGGCGCGCTCGTGGTGAACATGGTGCGCCCGGCGCGCGTGGAACCCGAGCAGCTCGCCGCTGCTGCGCGCACGCCGGCGGAGCTCGCCGGCGCTCTCTCGCACGCCGGACTCGGGGGTGCAGGGCGCGCGGAGCAGCTCGTCGGGCCGCTGCTCGCGCTGGGCGAGGAGCACGCGCAGCGCGTCGCGCTCGAAGCCGGGCAGCGCGCGGAGCTCGCCGCGACCGGGCTGCCCCAGTACGAACTGCCGCTGCTCGGCGATGGCGTCGAACTCGCCGGTCTCTACGGGCTCGCGGCCGAGCTGCGACGCCGGCTCTCCGAAGCGGAGGCCGCAGGCGGGTCCGGCGCGGCCTTCGGGGCGCGGAGGACGCCGGGAGAGGAGGGGTCCGATGAGTAGCCTCGGCAGCGAAGTACTCGCGCCCGACGCGGAGTTGGACGTCGACGCACTCCTCGACGACCCGGCGACCCGGATCGTCGTCTGCTGCGGCTCCGGCGGAGTCGGCAAGACGACGACGGCCGCCGCGCTCGGGCTGCGCTCCGCCGAGCGCGGGCGCAGGACCGTCGTACTCACCATCGACCCGGCACGCAGGCTCGCGCAGTCGATGGGACTCGACGATCTCGACAACACGCCGCGGCTCGTCCCCGGCACCGGCGGGGACGGCGAACTCCACGCCATGATGCTGGACATGAAGCGCACCTTCGACGAAATCGTCGAGGCGCACGCGGAACCGGAGCGGGCGAGAGCGATCCTGGAGAACCCCTTCTACCAGTCGCTCTCCGCCGGATTCGCCGGCACCCAGGAGTACATGGCGATGGAGAAGCTCGGTCAACTCCGCAGCCGCGACGAGTGGGACCTGATCATCGTCGACACCCCGCCTTCCCGCTCCGCTCTCGACTTCCTCGACGCACCCGGGCGCCTCGGCTCCTTCCTCGACGGGCGGCTCATCAAGCTGCTGATGGCGCCGGCCCGGGTCGGCGGTCGGGCCGGGATGAAGTTCGTCAACCTCGGGATGGCCGGACTCTCCATGTTCACGGGTGCGTTGAGCAAGCTGCTCGGCGCCGGGCTGCTGCGGGATGTGCAGACCTTCGTCGCCGCGATGGACACCATGTTCGGCGGCTTCCGCACCAGGGCCGACGCGACGTACCGCCTGCTCCAGGCGCCCGGCACGGCGTTCCTCGTCGTCGCAGCGCCGGAGCGGGACGCGTTGCGCGAGGCCGCCTACTTCGTGGAGCGGCTCGACGCGGACCGGATGCCGCTCGCCGGGCTCGTCGTCAACCGCGTGCACGGGAGCGAGGCGGGCGGGCTCAGCGCCGAGCGGGCGCTCGACGCGGCTGAAAATCTTGAGAACGGCGGCATTGTGGATCGTGCTCAGGGGAATGGTGAGCACAGCGCCACGTCGCCCCCCGAGCAGGTCTCCCCCCATGCGACCGCTGCCCGGGAGGACGGCACCACCGAGGGCGCGCAGACCGATCCGGAAGAGGCCCACGCATCTCCTGCCGGCACCCGGCCGGCGCAGGATCATTCCGAGACCCGCTCATACCCCGCGGAGCATGCTTCGGCAACGGGCAACTCTGCGCTGAACAACGGCAGTTCGCACGACACCGCGCCCGTCGGCGGCCCCTCCCCCGGCACGACGGAGGGCACCGCGTCTGTCGCCGCCGGGCTGCTGCGGCTCCACGCCGAGCAGATGCATCTGCTCGATCGGGAACGGCGCACGCTCGACGGCTTCCTCACGCTCCATCCCGAGGTCGCCGTCGCGTCGGTGCCCGCGCTGCCGGGCGACGTCCACGACCTCGCCGGACTGCGCACCATCGGCGAGCACCTCGCCGGGCGGACCGCGCGCGCGGACGACGGGGAAGGAGTGGACGGCGGTACGGACGCCGGGCTCGGCAGCCGGGCCTGAACCACGGGGGCTCGCGGCGACGCGGCCAACCGGCGGGCCGTGCCCGCTGATGCGCGCGACGAACGCCGCGCCGGCGAGTGCCGTCCGAGCGCGCGTGCTTGCCGGACCGCTCGAACGCACCCGGTGCATGAGGCTCGAGGGCACACGCGGGCTCGCCGTCGGCACGGTACCGCCTGCAGGCGCACCGTGCTGTGTCCGCACGCCACAGGAGGCTGGGCAGGCCGACCGCGCAGCACCTGCGCGGCCTCGCTCTCAGCGCCCGAGAACCGTCGGATCAAGCCAGCGGCGCGAAACCGGTGTTGGCGTGAAAACGCCGCTCGTGGCTATCCCGCAGCGGCGTAGCTCTCCGCTGTGGCGAGCTGCTCCGAGAAGCCGGTCTCACCGCTGCGCTCGTACTCCGAGCGGGCCGTCTCCAACAGCCGGCGCCACGAGGTGACCGTCGGCCGACGGCGGAGCAGCGCCCTGCGCTCCCGCTCGGTCATCCCGCCCCAGACGCCGAACTCGACGCGGTTGTCCAGCGCGTCTGCCAAGCACTCCGTACGCACCGGGCAGCCGGTGCAGACGGCCTTGGCGCGGTTCTGTGCGGCTCCTTGCACGAAAAGTTCGTCCGGATCAGTAGTGCGGCAGGCAGCCTGCGCACTCCAGTCTGTAACCCAGCCCATTGCCGGCGCCGTCCTCTCCCGAATCGAGGCTCCCCCACGGCGGCAACGGCATATTCACCGTTGCCAGTTGAGGACGTTACGGAAGGTGGGCAGGGCACAACACCCCCTTCGGGCCCAATCTTGGATGGCCCGAAAGGACTATGCGTACGCGGCAGATCACCCAACGGAGTGAGCGATGGACAAGCGCGAGCTCCCGTGCGTACAGGGCGAGTTGCCCGTTCGATTGTGACCGGCGGACCGGTACGGCGTGGAGCGCACCGACCCTCCGGCAAGCGTTCGGCACCCCGAACATGTCTCTCCCCGCAGAGGGGAGCGGAGGTACGCACCACCGCGGAGCCTCGTGAGCGGTCGTGCTCAACTCGGTCTGGAACAAAGGCGGAAGGAACGACTGGGACAAGCGGGTACTGCTGAGCCGTGGGGCGGCGGGAGCAGGTCGTACGGAGAAAGCTGCGCCGGCGCGAGCCCGCGCGGCCACCCGGAAAAGGCCGTGCACCGGGTGCGCCGAACCCGACCGGGGAGCCGCGACCAGGTTAGGCGAACACATGGTCCCCTGTCCGGCGAATCAGAACGTAGGCTCTACCCATGGCAAAGAAGCGCTCTGGCGGCGGGTTGACCGCCACGCAGCAGGCCGCCAAGTTCCTGGGAGTCAGCGTGCTCGCCGGAGCCGTGCTGGCCGGGCTCGCCCTGCCCGCAGTCGGTTCCCTGGGCCTGGCGGCGAAGGGCTCGGCCGAGGGGTTCGACGAGCTGCCGACCGACCTCAAGCGCCCGCCGCTGAGCCAGCGGACGACCATCCTCGACAGCACGGGCAGCGAGATCGCCAAGATCTACTCGCGCGACCGCACCGTGGTCGATCTCAAGGACATCGCGCCCCACCTGCGCAAGGCGATCGTCGCCATCGAGGACGCGCGCTTCTACGAGCACGGCGCCGTCGACCTCAAGGGTGTCCTCCGCGCACTCAACCGCAACGCACAGGAGGGCGGCGTCTCCCAGGGCGCGTCGACGCTGACCCAGCAGTACGTCAAGAACGTCTTCGTCGAGGAGGCGGGGAACGACGCCGACAAGGTCGCACAGGCCACGCAGCAGACCGTCGGGCGCAAGATCAAGGAGCTCAAGTACGCGATCCAGATCGAGGAAGAGCTCGGGAAGCGCCGCATCCTGGAGAACTACCTCAACATCACCTTCTTCGGGCAGCAGGCGTACGGCGCCGAGGCGGCCGCGCAGCGGTACTTCACCAAGTCGGCGAAGGACCTGACGCTCGGTGAGTCCGCGCTCCTCGCCGGCCTCGTGCAGTCCCCCACCCGCTACGACCCCGTCAGCAACGAGGACGAGGCGCTGAAGCGACGCAACACCGTCCTCGCGAGGATGGTGCAGCACGGCGACATCACCCGGGACGAGGCGAAGGCCGCGCGCGCCAAGCCGATCGAACTGAAGATGAGCCAGCCGAAGAACGGCTGCATCACGGCGAACAGCGGCGCCGGGCACTTCTGCGACTACGTCCGCAGGGTCTTCCTCAACGACCCCGCCTTCGGCAAGACGGAGAAGGCCAGAAGCAAGCGCTGGGACCAGGGCGGGCTGACGGTCAAGACCACGCTCGACCCGAAGGCGCAGAGCTCCGTCAACGCGTCGATCGAGAAGCACGTCCACAAGGACGACAAGGTGGCGACCGCCGTCTCCATCGTCGAGCCGGGGAGCGGCAAGATCCTCGGCATGGGCCAGTCCAGGCCGTACGGGCTCGGCAAGAACGACACCGAGATAAACCTCGCCGTCGACGACGACATGGGCGGCGGCGCCGGCTACCAGCCGGGCTCCACCTTCAAGCCGGTGATAGCGGCGGCCGGCCTCGACCGCGGCATGAGCCCGTACCAGAGGTACTCCTCCCCGTACCGGATGAAGTACCCCTCGCCCGTCAACACCTGCAAGGGGCAGTGGAGCGGCAGCGCACCGGTCGAGAACGAGAACCGCAAGGAAGTCGGCCCGTACCGGATGAAGGAGGCGACCGCGAAGTCGGTCAACACCTACTTCGTCTCGCTGATAAGCCAGATCGGGATCTGCCCGGTGACCGACATGTCCAAGAAGATGGGCATCGAGCGCGCCGACGGGAAGGACCTCGACCAGGTGCCTTCGATCTCCCTCGGCACCCAGGAGGTCTCCCCGCTGACGATGGCCGAGGGGTACGCCACCTTCGCCAACCGCGGCGTCCACTGCACGCCCGTCGCCATCGAGTCGATCACCGACGCGCAGGGCAAGCAGCTCTCCGTCCCCAAGACCGAGTGTGAGCGGGCGATGTCGGCGAAGACGGCGGACACCGTCAACGCGCTGCTCCGCGGCGTCGTCGAGGACGGCACGGGCAAGCAGGCCGGGCTCGGCGGGCGCGACAGCGCGGGCAAGACCGGTACGACCGACAACCGGTACGCCGCCTGGTTCGTGGGCTACGCGCCGAACATGTCGGGCGCGGTCTGGGTCGGCGACCCCAACCACCAGGTGCAGATGAAGGACATCAGCATCGGCGGCCGCACCTACGACAAGGTCTTCGGCGGCGAGGTACCGGGACCGATCTGGCGGGACATGATGACGGGCGCGCTCGCCGACAAGCCCGCGCAGAAGTTCAAGAACGTCAAGATCAAGGACGACAAGAAGGACAACCGCAAGAACAAGAAGCGCCCCAACCGGAACAACAAGCCCGGCGGCAACAACAAGCCGGACCACGACAAGCCCGACGACAACCCGCTGCCCGACTTCAGCATCCCGCCGGACGTCCTCGGCGGCGGTGACGGCGGCCGCGGGAACGACAACGGCGGCTGGGACTTCGGCCGGTAGCCACCATCCGGTGCACGAGAAGGGGCGCCCCGTACCAGCGGGACGCCCCTTCTCGCATGCGGTGCCTCCTACGAGAGCTGCCGCTTCACCTCCGCCGCGAGACGCTTGCCGTCGGCCCGGCCGGCGGTGCGCGGCTTCAGCAGCTTCATCACCGCACCCATCGCCTTCGGGCCCTCGGCGCCCTCCGCCCTCGCCTCGGCGACCGCCTCGCCGACGAGCGCCGTCAGCTCCTCGTCCGTCAACTGCGCGGGGAGGTACTCCTCCAGCACCGCACCCTCGGCGCGCTCCCGCGCCGCCTGCTCCTCGCGCCCGCCGTCGGTGAACGCCTCGGCGGCCTCACGGCGCTTTTTCGACTCGCTGGTGAGCACGGCGAGCACCTCCTCGTCGGAGAGCTCCCGCGCCTCCTTCCCCGCGACCTCCTCCTTGGTGACAGCGGCGAGGGCCATCCGGAGCGTGGCGGAGCGGACCTCGTCCCGCGCCTTGATGGCGGCGGTGAGGTCCTCGTGCAGACGGGACTTGAGGGTGGTCATGGACACAGTCTGCCAGCAGCCCCGCAGCCGGCACCTCCTCTGCACGCTCCGTGACCGAGCACTCCCGAAGCGGTCGGCCGCTCCTCCCGACCCGCTGCCGCGCCCCGCGGGGGTCTGCGACGATGGCCGCATGCGCGCGCGATACCGGCTCCCCCTGAAGACCGCCCTCGGCATCACCACGGTGGGCGCGGCCTGCCTCGGCTACGCGGCGGGCGTCGAAGTCCGCTCCTTCCGGCTGCGACGCGTCAGCGTCCCCGTGCTGCCGCGCGGCATGCACCCGTTGCGCGTCCTCCAGGTCTCGGACATCCACATGGTCGGCGGACAGCGCAGGAAGCAGCAGTGGCTGCGCTCCCTCGCCGGGCTCCGCCCCGACTTCGTGATCAACACCGGCGACAACCTCTCCGACCCGGAGGCCGTCCCCGAGGTGCTCGACGCACTCGGACCGCTCATGGAGTTCCCCGGCGCCTACGTCTTCGGCTCCAACGACTACTACGGCCCGAAACTGCGCAACCCCGCGAAGTACCTCATGGAACGCGCGACGGGCCGCCACGGCCTCAACGGCAACCCGCCCGCCGTCGGCGCCGTCCACAACCCGTGGGAGGGCCTGCGCGACTCCTTCGACGCGGCAGGCTGGGTCGGCCTCTCCAACACCCGCGGCCGCCTCAAGCTCGACGACGGCACCGAGATCGCCCTCACCGGTCTCGACGACCCGCACATCAAGCGCGACCGCTACGCCGAGGTCGCCGGGGGCCCGGAAGCCGACGCCGACCTCTCGCTCGCCGTCGTCCACGCCCCCTACCTCCGCGTCCTCGACGCCTTCACCGCCGACCGCTACCCGCTGATCCTCGCCGGCCACACCCACGGCGGCCAGCTCTGTGTCCCCTTCTACGGCGCCCTGGTCACCAACTGCGACCTCGACACCGACCGCGTCAAGGGCCTCTCCGGCCACCGCGCCGGCGGCAACGAGTCGTACCTCCACGTCTCGGCGGGCTGCGGAACCAACCGGTACACCCCGGTGCGGTTCGCCTGCCCGCCGGAGGCCACGCTGCTCACGTTGACGGAACGGGGTTGACGGTTCGGGTTCCCTCACGCGCGAGCCGGACCCGCGGCCGGCTGATCCGCCCGGGCCCCTTCGTGCCCGGGCGGTACCCCGTCGCATTCCCCGTCGTCCGACCGGTCCGCGCCCCTCTCGCGTGCGGGGATACCGGATTTCGCGTCTGGGCGATGCTGGGCTAGAGTAGTCGTCGTTGCTTCGGGGTGTAGCGCAGCTTGGCAGCGCGCTTCGTTCGGGACGAAGAGGCCGTGGGTTCAAATCCCGCCACCCCGACTGAAGAAACAAGATCAGGGGCCTGATCCGTGAGAACGGGTCGGGTCCCTGATCTATTGCAAAGGCAGCCTGAGAGACGATCTCGGTCAAGCCCGCCCCGGAGCGCGCTCTGAGACTCCGCGGAGTCAGCAGGCACGAGCACTCCCGACACCAAACCAGCGCTCCAGGCCCACAGTTGACCGAAGTCACCATGCCGAACTACGTCAACGGACATTAAGCTCACCCCACATGACAGCTCATCACTCAGCGCATCCCCACAACCACGCCCGCACTCTCGCCCGGCGTGTGCGAGCGCTGAGGGAAGCCCGCGGATGGACGCGTGAGCGGCTCGCCAAGGAAACGGGCATCACCGCCAACACGTTGGCCCGCTTGGAAAGCGGGGGAGCAATCCAGCCAGGTTTCTTTACCGTCGGCACCATCGCTGAGGCTCTAGAGGTCTCTCTTGACGAGCTTTTTCAAGAGACCAAGGCGCCTCCCGGCTTGTGGTCCGCAGGCTACGAAGGGCGGGACATCGACTCGTTTGTCAGCTCTCTCCTCGACAGCCACATCGACGTCGTGGCGGACGTACGGCTCACGCCGATCAGCCGTAAGAAGGGTTTCAGCAAGACCCGCCTTGATCATGCGCTCGCCGAAGCCGGTATCGAGTACACGCACCTGCGGAGTCTAGGCAACCCGAAGGACAACCGGGCACCATTCTGGGATGGGCGCCTCGACGTGGGACGGGCCCGCTTTCGCGGCGTGCTTCAAGCCGAGAAGGCGCAGTCCGACCTGGGGCACCTTGCTCAGCGTGCCCGACGGTCTCGGGTCGCGGTTCTGTGCTTCGAAAAGGACGAGAGCCGCTGCCATCGCCAGGTCGTCCTAGAGGCCGTTCGCAGGCAGGCCGCCGTGTCCGTCATCCCCTTGGCCTGAGTTCGTCCCTCGCACCCGTAGGCGCTCTTGCCTACGGGCCCCGCCTCTCCTGCAATCGAATCGGAGGATCGACGGAGGGGCGCCTCATGGCTGCATTGTCGTCCACGAAGCGACAACGTGCACGAATCATGATCACGGTCAAGACGTATCCGGAACTTTCCAACAAGTATCGGGAGACGAGCTGCGTAGCTGGCATACGCCTGGATAAGGGGCCGCCGGAACACGTACGCCTCTTCCCCGTTCCCTTCCGGCTCCTGGGTGAGGGATCGCAGTTCCCCAAATACTCGATCGTTGAAGTTGACGTTGAGCCGCATAGCGACAAGCAGGACTCGCGGCCGGAAAGTTTACGCCCGGACCTCGACACATTAGAGATCTTGGGAACGGTACCCTCTCACGAGGGATGGAAAGAGCGGTACAAGTACGTTGAACCGCTGGTCGCTTCGTCGCTGTGCGCCATCAAGAAGGACCAGGAGGAGCGAGGAACCTCCCTTGGGGTCTTTCGTCCTGCGGAGGTCACTCACTTCCGCCTGGAACCGGCTGCTCCCTGGTCTGCTTCGAAAGCCGCACTAACCGACCAAATGGATCTGTTCGACCAGGATTTGAGTCCGCTGGAGTGGGTACCACTCGACTTCCGATACAGGTTCCGTTGCTCGGAAGACGACTGTCCGACGCACGACATGGGACTGAAAGACTGGGAGGCCGGGCAATCCTACCGTAAGTTTCTGCGCAAGTACGGGGAGAGCCAAGTGCGCGATGCACTACGGAAGCGGTGGCACGAACAGGTATGTTCCCCGAACCGCGCGGTCCATTTCTTCGTCGGAAACATGGCCAAGCATCCCAAGACATTTATGCTGCTGGGACTATTTTACCCGGAGCGACAAGTCGTCCAGTACGTACAGGACGGCCTGTTCACGGTCTGAGTGGAGTGCGCCTGCTGTTTCAGAAAACGCCCGAGAGGCCCTCGATGCGCGTCTGAATGCGCCGGGCGTCGAGCTCTCGATGCTGGGACGAGTAGAGATCAAAAGCTTGCTGCCAGGAACGGCGGGCGTCGTCTGTGTCGTAGCCAGCGAGAGCATGCCCAAGGTGTTCCAGAGCGTCGGCTTCGGCAGTGGTGTCGCCAAGCGCGGAATAGAGAGCGATGGCCTGGCGGAAGCGGCCGGCTGCCGTGTGAGGCCTTCCTGTGTGATGGTCGATGTAGCCCAAGCTGATAAGAGTTCTTGCTTCGCCGCTTCGGTCGTTGTTTGTGCGGCACCTCGTCAGGGCGTCGGCGCAGTGCTGGCTGGCCTGGTCGAAGCGGCCCAGCTTTGCGGCGTACCAGCCGACTTCGTTGAGCGCATGAGAGCCGCTGACCTGGACTCCTAGCTCGTCGTAGAGTTCAAGTGCCCGGTGAGCGTGTTGGAGTGCCTGCTGGTTGTCCCCCTGTTCCTCCCACGCTTTGGCGATGGCCCGGTGAGTGTGTGCCTGCCCGAGGGCATCGCCGTCCGCTATCGCTCCGGTGAGTCCTTCTTCGAGGTGAGTCAACGCTTCCTCGTGGCGGCCGAGTTGTGCGCATGCACGGCCGAGGTGACGGTATGAACGGGTCCGGGTGGGAGGGTCGTTGAGGTGCTTTGATGCGTCTGCGCCGGCCCGCCAGGCAATGAGGTTGTCGTGGAGGTGACCTTGCCGTAGCTGAAAAGTCGTAAGGGCCCACGCCAACTGCCAGACACGGGCATGCCATTGTCTTCCGGCTGCCATGTGCAGAACCGCCATCACGTTGGCGCGTTCGACGCTGAACCACTCCCATGCGGCTTCCGCACTGGCAAGGGGTTGCGGCCGACATCCGAGGGATCGCTCACCGAGTTCAATTGCCGCGTGGTGCGGAGCAATAAGTACATCTGCGTCATGCGCGGTGCGAGCGCAGAACTCGGCCATACGTTGCAGGCCCGCAGTGCATTCATCGTGCGGGTGATCGGCGTGTGCGCGCTCCGCCGCGTACAGCCGGACAAGGTCGTGCATGCGGTAGTGGTCAGCGCCTAGTTGCTCCACCAAGGAGGCGCGTTCCAGCGACCGTAGAACCTTACGGGCCCGGGCAACTGGTCCGCCCATGAGACTGGCAGCGGCATGGAGGCTTAGGTCAGAGCCAGGGGCTAGCCCGACCAATCGGAAGACCGCAGCTTGCTCTGCTGTGAGGGCCTGGTACGACCACGAGAGCACCGACTCCAACCGCGTAGCCGACGTGCCTGCGTCAAGAGCTTCCAACCTAGTGGAAGCATCACGCAACTCAGCGGCGAAGTCAGCAAGCGGGGCTCGGGGCTGCAGACCTGCATGGCTGGCGACGACGCTCAGTGCAAGGGGGAGCCCCGCACACCACGTCACCAGCTCCGCGACAGCAGCGGGTTCAGCCGCCAGCCGATCCTCGCCCAAACGACGGCACAACAGCATCCGCGCTTCGGCCTGATCAAGCGTGTTGACCGAGAGCATGTGGGCGCCGTGTGTCGCTGACAAGCCCGCCATCCGATCACGGCTTGTCACCAGGACGGTGCACTTCGGACTTCCTGGAATGAGCTGTGCCACCTGGTCACTATCACGGGCATTGTCCAGCACGATCAGCATCCGGCGCTGCGCTACGAGGCTGCGGAACATGGCGAGCTGGGAATCGGGTTCTGCTGGGATTTCTTTTTGATCCACGACGAGCGCATCGAGGAAGCCCCTCACTGCCTCGTGCGGGGTCACCGGTTGGTCGCTGGGGTCGAAACCGCGCAGATTGACGAAGAGCTGTCCGTCTGGGAACCGGTTGATGTGCTGGTGCGCCCAGTGCAGCGCCAGCCACGTCTTCCCTATGCCACCAGTACCGCCGATTGCGGAGATCACGACGGGCGAGCCCGCTGGCACGCTCGCTTCAAGAGCGCTGCTGAGCGACGCGAGTTCAGCGTTCCGTCCGATGAATGCGAGGGGCGCCGCGGGCAACTGCCGAGGCACCACCGGACCGGGACACGCGGTGTGGACGTGAACGTCACCCTGGATATCCCGAGCCTGCACCACTGGACCGTTGACCGTGCCGCTGACACTGTTGCGAACCTCGGCTCCCGTCATGGCGTCCAACGCGTCCTGTGGCAGCTCATTCATGCTGACGAGTGTGCCACTCGAGGCGAGAACTGCAGATGCGTACCGCTGAGACGCATTCAGTTGTCTGGCCGCGCTAGTTGGTGAGGCTAGCGCGCCTACCCGACCCGGACCTAGGCCGCTGGTAGCCCTAGCCGTTTGCGAGGAGATGCCTCGTGCCGGATTCTCCAACTCAACGATGCGCGACATGCCAACGCTTCTTTGTGCCGAGGCCGTAGCCGAACCCCATTGGGGACGGAGAAACCATGGGTGCAAACCTCGCCATGCCGGCTGGAAAACAGGATGACCAGCCCGTCAGAGTCCAGCCCTCTCTGCTCTCCGTCGCCTGCATCCCGGGGCATCGACGTGTGCAACTCCTGTGCCGTGGCAAGACGCCACACACCTTGCCGGCGCGTCACACCCGCTACTGGCCCCCTCGACGCAGCGTGGCGATCGCAAGGCGCAGAGCGACGCCTCCGACAGGGGACGCCGGCTTCCCCCGCCCACCGGGACGCCTCCCCCTCCGCCCCCTCCCCCCGCACGCCACAATGTCCCCATGGACCAGAGTGAAAGGCCGGTAAGCGGGGCGCAGCCCCCGGGGCATGCAGTGGGCGAGGGCGGGGAACTGCCGGATTGGGAGAAGCGGTTCAGGGCGCCGCGGGTGTCGCTGCCGGAGTGGGCCGAAGGAGCGCCGGAGCGTGGGCTGTTCGTCTCCAACGCGACCGGGACTTTCGAACTGTACGCCTGGGACCGCGCCACCGGTGACAGACGCCAGGTGACGGACCGGCCGAACGGGACGACCTCCGGCACCCTCACGCCCGACGGTGCCGAGGTGTGGTGGTTCTCCGACACCGACGGCGACGAGTTCGGCGTCTGGATGCGCCAGCCGTTCGGCGGTGGTGAGGACGTGCCGGTGAGCGGGGAGCTCGCCGCGTCCTACCCGGCGGGGCTCGCGCTCGCTGCCGACGGGACGGCGGTCGTGGGGAGGTCGACGGACGAGGACGGGTCGACGCTCCATGTCCTCCGGCCCGGCGAGGACCCGCGCGAGGTGTACCGCCACCGCGAGACGGCCGACGTCGGCGACGTCTCGAAGGACGGCGCGCTGCTGGCGATCGAGCACACCGAGCACGGCGACGCGATGCACTCGGCTGTCCGCGTCGTCCGCGTCGCCGACGGCTCGACCGTCGCCGAGCTCGACGACACCGAGGGCGGAACCCTCGAACTCGGCCTCACCGTCCTGGGGTTCGCGCCCGCCGAGGGAGACGCGCGCCTCCTCGTGGGGCACCAGCGCCGCGGCCGCTGGGAGCCGATGATCTGGGACCCGCTCGCGGGCGAGGTGCACGAGGTCGCGGTGGAGTTCCCCGGCGACCTCTTCGCCGACTGGTTCCCCGCCGAGGCCGCGGGCGGCGAGGGCACGCTCCTCCTCGTCCACAGCTTCCAGGCGCGCGACGAGCTGTGGCGGTACGAGATCGCCACGCGAGAGCTCTCCCGGATCGAGACGCCCGCCGGCTCGATCGGCGGCGCGACGGCCCGGCCCGACGGCTCGGTCGAGTTCCTCTGGTCGTCGGCGGCCGAGCCGCCGCAGGTGCGCTCGACGTCGGGCGGCACGGTGCTCGATCCGCCGGGACCGCGGGCGCCTTCGTCGGTCGCCGTGGAGGACGCATGGGTGGAGGGCCCGGGCGGCACCGTCCACGCGCTGGTGCAGAAGCCTGCGGGCGAGGGCCCGTTCCCCACCGTCTTCGAGGTGCACGGCGGTCCGACGCACCACGACAGCGACAGCTTCGCCGCGCAGCCGGCGGCCTGGGTGGACCACGGCTTCGCCGTCGTACGCGTCAACTACCGCGGCTCGACGGGGTACGGGCGGGCGTGGACGGACGCGCTGAAGCACCGCGTGGGACTGATCGAGCTGGAGGACATCGACGCCGTCCGCAGGTGGGTGGTGGAGGCGGGGCTCGCCGACCCGGAGCGGCTCGTCCTCGCCGGCGGCTCCTGGGGCGGGTACCTGACGCTCCTCGGCCTCGGCACGCAGCCGGACGCGTGGGCGCTCGGCCTCGCCGCCGTCCCCGTCGCCGACTACGTCACGGCGTACCACGACGAGATGGAGGCGCTGAAGTCCATGGACCGCACGCTCCTCGGCGGCACCCCCGAGGAGGTCCCGGAACGCTTCCGCGCCTCCTCGCCGCTGACGTACGTGGACGAGGTGCGCGCACCCGTCTACATCTCGGCCGGCGTCAACGACCCGCGGTGTCCGATCCGCCAGGTGGAGAGGTACGTCGAGCGGCTCGCCGAGCGTGAGGCGCCGCACGAGGTCTACCGCTACGACGCAGGGCACGGTTCGCTCGTCGTCGAAGAGCAGATCAAGCAGGTGCGGCTGGAGATCGAGTTCGCACTGCGGAACCTCAGGGACGCGCCCGCCCCGCGGGTTCTGGGTTAGCGGGCTCGGCGGGCGATGCGGACTCGCCGCCCCCCTCGGGGGGTTCTACGGGCCGCGGGGTGCCGGGGGGCGTACCGCCCGCCGGTCCCCCGTCGCCCGGGTGGAGGCCGAGCTCCGCGTCCCGGACCAGCTCCGCTTCGCGCCGGAAGAGGCGGAACCACATGAAGACGACGAAGCCGGCGAAGACGAACCACTCCGCCGTGTAGCCGAGGTTCTGGAACGCCTTCATGTCGAGCCCGGTGTTGTCGGCGGCGGCCGGGGGTACGGGGCGCAGCTTCCCCTCGGTTTCCTGCACCGTGAGCCAGGCCGACTCGACCTCGTACGGCACGAGGTTGATCAGCGGCGCGGGGCTGACGAACCCCAACTGCCCCTCGGGCAGGGCGCCCTGCGCCTCGCGCCCGGCCCGGTCGTGGGACTCGGGCGCCTGGAGGACGCCCTCGACGGTGACCTCGCCGCGCTCCGGCGGCGGTACGTCCGACGCGTCGGGCTCACCCGGCAGCCAGCCGCGGACGACGGGCACGGCCTTCCCTCCGCCCTTCGGGAGCAGCAGGTCCAGCACGTAGGAGCCCTGCTGTTCGTCGAGCCGCCTGTCGGGGACGAGCAGCGGGTGCCCGGTGTCGTACCGCCCCTCGACGCGTGCCGTGCGGTCGACGCTCTCGTCGGTGACGGGCAGCAGGTCGCGGAGCGGCTTCGCCTGCGCCTGCTCCGCCTCCGCCGAGTACTCCTGCCGCTCCTGGTGGTTCTCGACGCGCGCGTCGAAGCGGCTCAGCTGCCAGCTCCCCATGAAGAGGCAGACCGGGATCGCCAGTACGGCGAAGATGTTGATCCCCCACCACCGCGGGGTCAGCAGGAACCGGTACACGGAGGCCACGGTACGCGGGGGACATTCGGCACGTTCCGGCGGGGAGGTTCCGACGGCGGCGCGGTGCTTCGGGGCGGTGTCGGCTCGGCTTCCCGGACGCGGTCGGTCAGTTGATGCGCTCGGGCGTCCGCGGGCGGGCCGAACCGGCAGTCTCGGGTATGGGGTCCGCTCGCACAGTCGGGCGGGGACGCTCGTCCGCAGGCACTCGTACCCGACGTCGCACGCCGCTTGCTCGGCACCCGACCGGCAGACCCGCGTGGGGATGCCCCCTCGCCGTCGCGGTGCGCGAGCAACGGTCGCCCGTACGCGAGCACGACCGATGTCCGGCGTCACCACGTGTCCGTCTCGGCACCGGCGGACCCGCGTCAGGCATCCCCGGCGGTCGGGACGTCGACAAGCGCTACCGCCCCATCGACCCGCTCCCCCACGCCGTACCGCGCACGCCGAGTGTTCAGCTCCCGGCGCACAACCGCGCAACTCCGGTCCCGCAAGCAGACGTTGGCGCAGAACCCCGGTGGACCGCTCACCCCGCGGGGAGCACCCCCGTGCGGTAGATGGTCCCCGGGCAGGAGCTCTTCACCGCGGTGTCGGCCGCCTGCGGCGTACCGCCGTCGGGTGTGTGGCTGATGACGACGAGCGGGTCCTCCTCCGGGCCGCCGGAGCCGCCCGTCTCGCCGCCGTCGTCCTTGCCCTCGTCGCCGTCGTCGTCGCCCTCCTCGCCGGTTCCGTCGCCGGCGACCGCGCCGGGTCCTTCGCCGCCCGGCGGGGCGCTGCTGTCCCGGCAGGTGGCCGAGTCGGGGACCCAGGCGAACTTGACGAGGTAGGCGGCGCCCGGTTCGAGGACGAGTTCGTCCGCCTCGCTCGCCGGGTCGGGGAGTCCGGCGGCCGGGTCTCCCGGGGTGTGGTCGACGATCCGTACGGGCTTGCGCGTCGACGTCCCCTGCATCGCGGCGCCGACGACGCCCTCGCCCTGGATGCTGCACGCCTCGCCCGAGGTGTTGGTGACGCGGAAGCTGCCGTAGACCCTGCCCTGTTCGTCGGGCTCGCCCGAATCCCCCGAGCCGGCGCCGAGTTGCTCGCGTCCGCAGCTCGGGGCGCTGCCGACGAGGGTGTCGCTGGGGTCGGCTCCGCGGTCGGCGCCCTCCGTGTCCTGCCGCTCGCCGCTCGGGCCCTGTCCCTCGTTGTGGCGGCCGCCGGCGGACTCGCCGGTGTTCTCGCTGCCCTCGGTGCCGCGGCTGCTCTCGCCTGCTCCGTCCGCCGGGCCCTGCGTCTGGCCCTGGGTCTCGTGGGCGGTGACCGAGTCGCGGTCGTCGTCGGGGAGGACGCCGCCGAAAAGGAACACCGGGATGCCGACGGCCGCGACGACCGCGAGCGCGCCCGCGCCGACCAGCGCCTGCCTGCGTCGCGCCCGGCGCACCGGTACCGCGTGGTGGAGCCGCTCCAGGGCGTCGGGCGAGGGCTCCAGGTCGGCGACGCTGCCGTGGAAGAGGCTCCGCAGTGCGTCCTCGTCGAAGCCGTCCGGCTCGAACTCGCCGCCGTGCTGCGGCGTCTCCTCGCCGCCGTCCATGCCCCTCGGGTCCTCGTCCGGTGTCCCGGGACGCCCGTGGAGATCACTCATGACGCTGCCTCCATGGCGACGCGCAACGCCGCGATGCCGCGCGAGCCGTACGCCTTCACGGACCCCAGCGAGAGGCCGAGCACCTCGGCGACCTGCGCCTCGGTCATGTCCGCGAAATAGCGCAGCACGAGCACCTCGCGCTGCCGGCGTTGCAGGCCCCGCATCGCGTTGATCAGGTCGTCCCGCTCGAGCCGCTCGTACGCGCCCTCTTCGGCGCTCGCCATGTCCGGCATGGGCTTCGAGAGCAGCTTCAGCCCGATGATGCGGCGACGGAGCGCGGACCGGGAGAGGTTGACGACCGTCTGCCGCAGATAGGCGAGGGTCTTCTCCGGATCGCGCACCCGCTTGCGCGCCGAGTGGACGCGGATGAACGCCTCTTGGACGACGTCCTCGCACGAGGCGGTGTCGTCGAGGAGGAGAGCCGCGAGGCCGAGCAGGGACTTGTAGTGGGTGCGGTAGGTCTCGGTGAGGTGGTCGACGGTGGTGCCGGCTGTCATCGCGTCGTCAGTCTCTGCGGAGCGCGCGGGCGCAGCGGTGCGACCAGCCGAAGACCAAGGGGCGATCACGGGCACACCGCCGGTCCGCGTACCGGGGTGCCCGAGTGCCGTTGCCATTCCGAGTACCTCTGCCACGCCTGTTGGACACGCTGCCCCCCGTCAGGGTTGTACGCGCGGGACAGCGTGCTCGCTCTCACGACGGTCGCCCGCATCCGCACCACTCATCCTCAATGCCCCGTCCTCCACGGCTGCTCGGACACGTCCCCCGGGCCTCCGGCCGTGGAAGCGAAGACGCCCCCCGTCCCGCCGCCGGTTGCAGCAGGGCGAAGAGCGAATTCTCACGCAGTGAAAGGGCGTTGGCCAGTGACCGGGGCTCCGGGGGTAACCGGGGTCAGCGGCCGGTGCCGCCGTAGACGACCGCCTCGTCGCTGGCGCTGTCGAGGCCGAAAGCGGAGTGCACCGCGCGCACCGCCTCGTCGACGAGCTCCTCGCGGGTGACGACCGAGATGCGGATCTCCGAGGTGGAGATGAGCTCGATGTTGACGCCCGCGTTGGAGAGCGCGTCGAAGAACGTCGCCGTGACGCCGGGGTTGGTCTTCATCCCGGCGCCGACGAGGGAGATCTTGGCGATCTGGTCGTCGTAGCGGAGGGATTCGTAGCCGATGGTGCCCTGCGCCCGCTCCAGCGCCGAGATCGCCTTCTTGCCCTCACTCTTGGGGAGCGTGAACGAGATGTCGGTGAGCCCCGTCGAGGCCGCCGAGACGTTCTGCACCACCATGTCGATGTTGACCTGCGAGTCCGCGATCACGCGGAAGATCGCGGCGGCCTCGCCCGGCTTGTCCGGGACGCCGACGACCGTGACCTTGGCTTCGGACGTGTCATGGGCGACACCCGAGATCAGCGCCTGCTCCATCGATTGCTCCCCTTGCTGACTCTTCTCGCCGGCGCTTCCTCGCGCACGCCGAGGATCCTCGTTGCTGACCCAGGTGCCCTCCAGGCCGGAGAACGAGGACCGCACGTGGATCGGGATGTTGTAGCGGCGTGCGTACTCGACGCACCGGTGCAGGAGCACCTTCGAGCCGGAGCTCGCGAGCTCCAGCATGTCCTCGAAGGAGATCCAGTCGATCTTCCTCGCGGACTGCACGACGCGCGGGTCCGCGGTGAAGACGCCGTCGACGTCGGTGTAGATCTCGCAGACCTCCGCGTCGAGCGCGGCGGCGAGCGCGACCGCCGTGGTATCGCTGCCGCCGCGGCCCAGCGTGGTGATGTCCTTGCTGTCCTGCGAGACGCCCTGGAAGCCGGCGACGATCGCGATGTTGCCCTCGTCGACGGAGCTCTGGATGCGGCCGGGGGTGACGTCGATGATCCGCGCCTTGTTGTGCACGGAGTCGGTGATCAGCCCCGCCTGGCTGCCGGTGAACGACTGCGCCTCGCTGCCGAGGGCTTTGATCGCCATCGCCAGCAGCGCCATGGAGATCCGCTCTCCGGCGGTCAGCAGCATGTCGAACTCGCGCCCGGAGGCGACCGGCGACACCTCCGAGGCAAGATCGATCAGCTCGTCCGTGCTGTCACCCATCGCCGACACCACGACGACGACCTGGTGGCCGCGCTTCCTGGCATCGACGATCCGCTTGGCGACGCGCTTGATGCCCGCGGCATCGGCAACGGAGGAGCCGCCGTACTTCTGCACGACAAGGCCCACGTGTGCTCGCTCCTCGAATCAGTCGTTCTGGGTCCTTTGGCCGGGACCCGACGGTCGGCTCAGTCTAACGAGCGGGCGCCCGTCACCCGCTCGTCCAAAGCCGCGCATTCCCGCTCCCGGCCCGTGCACACGGGGGCCGCGGCGGATCGTTAGACACCTCACACGACGGTACGTGCGCGGCTGTCGCGGTGTGTCACGCACCAGGGATGCGGGCTCGGCAACCGCCGCACGGAGGCGGGCAGTTGGCAGGGCGCTCAGCGCTCCCCGCGCATCCCGAGGGGTTCGCCGATCTCCGCCGCCATCACCGCGCCGGCCTCCGCCTCCAGGGCGCCGTCGTCCGACGCCGCGCCGCTGTCCGTGTCGAGGCCCTGGAGGTCCCCCAGCGGAGTGTCCTGCCGCACGTGCGCGACGAGCGACTGGAGGGCCCGGAGCGAAGCCGACACCGTCGGGCCCCAGTTGGTGAGGTAGGAGAACTGCCACCACCACAGCGCCTCGCTGACCCGGCCCGTGTCGTAGTGGGCCATGCCGTGCCGCAGCGCCGCGACCGCGTCGGCGAGGTCGTCCGAGATACGGCAGGGGACGGGCGCCGTCCGCGGCTCGTACGGGTCGAAGACCTCGGAGTAGACGTCGATCGGGTCGAGCAGCGCCGCGAGCCGCTCCCGTAGTTCGTCGACGTCCGGCTCGGGGCCGACGTCCGGCTCGTACCGCTCGTCCGGGACGAAGTCCTCGTGCGCTCCCAACCTGCCGCCGGCGAGGAGGAGTTGGGAGACGCTCAGCAGGAGGTACGGGACGGCGCTCGCCGGCTCGTCCCCCTTGGCCACCTCGGTGACGGAGACGAGGAAGCTCTCCACCTGGTCGCGGATCTGCACCGCGAAGTCGTCGGGCTCGGTGGTGATCGAGTTCAGCGTGGCGTCAGACATCGAGCAACCTTCTCCCCTCGAAGGCTCGTCCCAGCGTGACTTCGTCGGCGTACTCCAGGTCGCCCCCGACGGGCAGGCCGCTCGCCAGCCGCGTCACCTTCAGGCCCATGGCCGAGACCATACGCGCCAGATACGTCGCCGTCGCCTCACCTTCGAGGTTCGGATCGGTGGCGAGGATCAGCTCCTTGACGGCTCCGTCGGCGAGCCTCGCCATCAGCTCCCGTATGCGCAGGTCATCCGGGCCGACGCCGTCGATCGGGCTGATCGCCCCGCCCAACACGTGGTACCTGCCGCGGAACTCGCGGGTCCGCTCGATCGCCACGACGTCCTTCGGCTCCTCGACGACGCAGATCACCGAAGGGTCCCGGCGCTGGTCGAGGCAGACCCTGCACTGCTCCTCCTGCGCGACGTTGCCGCACACGGTGCAGAATCTGACCTTCTCCTTGACCTCGGTGAGCGCCTGCGCGAGCCGGCGCACGTCCGCCGGCTCCGCCTGGAGGACGTGGAAGGCGATCCGCTGCGCGCTCTTGGGACCGACACCGGGCAGCCTGCCCAACTCGTCGATCAGATCCTGCACCACGCCTTCGTACACGGAAGCTCCGCTCTCCGAAATCCTGCCCTGTCACACTGGTTGTCGCCCACCGCGGCATCGGCCGCCGCCACGGGCCGGAGGTCACTCAGAAGGGCAGCCCGGGCAGCCCGCCGCCGAGGCCCTGCGCGAGCGGGCCGAGCTTCTCCTGCTGGAGCTCCTGCGCCGCGGAGTTGGCGTCCCGGACCGCCGCGACGACGAGGTCGGCGAGGGTCTCGGTGTCCTCCGGGTCGACCGCCTTCGGGTCGATCACCAGCCCCGTCAGCTCACCGGAGCCGGTCACGGTCGCCTTGACGAGGCCACCGCCCGCCGACCCCTCGACCGGGGTCTCGCCGAGCTCCTGCTGAGCCGCTGCGAGATCCTGCTGCATCTTCTGCGCCTGCTGCAGCAACTGCTGCATGTCGGGCTGGCCACCACCGGGAATCACGAAACGCTCCTGGGCACTCGACGGTCGAGGTCTGCATGACCGGCACGCCCCGCCCGTCACACCCGAGCCGAAGACGTACCGACAGCCCCGACCCTACGTGCTGCACCGCCGGGACGCCGGGGCAAGCCGGGGTCCGCCACTCACCGGTCAACTCCGGCCACGGAGCGATGGACGGGGCGGGGCGCTCCGGTTACTCGTGCTGGTACTCCTCGATCACCGTTGCGCCGAGTTGCTTGATGATCAAGTCGTGGCCTGAGAGGGCCGTTTCGTCGAGGTCGGGGTCGTCCGCCGTGGGCATGTCGTCCGCGGGGTCGACGTACGCCGACGGCGGTGGCTCCTCCTCCGGCTCCGGTTCCGGTTCGGGAGCGCGCGCCTGCGCGGGAGGCGCCGACCGTGCCGCCGTCGCCTGACCCGTTCCGGAGCCGGACGCTGCCCCCCCCGGAGGCGGGGCGCCGCCGGACGCCGGCGATGCCGCCGGGCCGGGGGGCGTCGACGGGCCGCCGAACCCTCCGGCGGGCTGCGACGCGGGCGCCGCCGGGCCGCCGAAGCCACCGGACGGTGCCCCCGGACGGCCGCCGCCCTGGGGGCCGCCACCGGACTGACCGCCGCCCTGCGGGCCGCCGGACCCGCCTCCCGGGTCGACGACCGCTTCCACCTTCCACTGCACGCCGAGTGCGTCGCCGAGGGCCTGGCGCAGTACCTCGTCGCTCCCACCGCCGGTGAAGCTGTCCCTCGCACCGGAGTTGGGGAACCCGATCTGGAGCGTCGTCCCGTCGAAGCCGACGATGTTGGCGTTCTGGCTGAGCAGAATCCAGGTGAAGCGGCGGCGGTTCTTCACCGCCTCCAGAACGTTCGGCCATGCCTGCCGCACCTGCGCCGCCCCCGCCGAAGGGTCGCCGGCGGGACCGCCGGCTGCCGGGCCGCCCGCCTGCGGCGCGGGGGACGGCTGCGACGGCGCGGGGGCCTGCGGCGGTGCGGACGTTCCGGGTGCCGCGTCCGGCTGCCCGGCTCCCTGGCGTTCGCCCGGGCCCGTACCGCCGGGCCAGGCACCCGGCCTGCGGCCGCCGCCGGGCGCCGCCGTGGGCCAGGCACCCGGACGCCTGCCCTGCTCCGTACCGGCCGCACCTGCGGCCCCGGCCGGAGCCGACTCGGGTGCCGGCGGGGGCGGTTGGGGAGCCGGTGCCGGTGGAGGAGGCGCGGAAGCCGCCTCGGGCGCCGGAACGTCAGCCGGGGCGGCCGGAGTTGGAGCATTCGGCGCCGCAGCAGCCGGAGCGGCAGCACCCGGCGCCGGAGCCGGAGCACCCGTTGCGGCGCCGAGGGCCGCCCCGCGCTCGAGGCGGTCGAGCCTCGCCTGCACCGAGCGCTCATCCCCGTACGCCGCGGGCAGCAGCACCCGGGCGCAGATCAGCTCAAGCTGCAACCGGGGCGAGGTGGCGCCCCGCATCTCCGTGAGCCCGGAGTTGACGAGATCGGCGGCGCGGCTCAGCTCGGCCTGCCCGAAGACCGACGCCTGCGCCTGCATCCGCTCGGCGACCTCGGGAGGCGCGTCGATCAGGCCCTTCTCCCCTGCCTCGGGGACCGAGGCGAGGATCACCAGGTCCCGCAGGCGCTCCAGCAGATCGGCGACGAACCGCCGCGGATCGTGCCCGCCCTCGACCACCTGCTCGACGACCTCGAAGGCCGCCGCGCCGTCGCCGGCCGCGAAGGCGTCGACCACCGAGTCGAGGAGGGAGCTGTCGGTGTAGCCGAGGAGCGCCGTCGCCATGGCGTATGTCACACCCTCCTCGCCCGCGCCGGCGAGGAGTTGGTCCATCACGGACATCGAGTCCCGGACCGAGCCGGCGCCCGCGCGGACGGCGAGCGGGAGCACGGCCTCGTCGACGGCGATCTCCTCGCGCCGGCAGACCTCGGCGAGGTACTCGCGGAGCGTCCCCGGCGGGACGAGGCGGAACGGGTAGTGGTGGGTACGCGACCGGATGGTGCCGATGACCTTCTCCGGCTCGGTGGTCGCGAAGATGAACTTCAGGTGCTCCGGCGGCTCTTCGACCACCTTCAGCAGCGCGTTGAAGCCCGCCGACGTGACCATGTGCGCCTCGTCGACGATGTAGATCTTGTATCGGCTCGACGCGGGACCGAAGAACGCCTTCTCACGCAGCTCCCGGGCGTCGTCCACGCCGCCGTGCGAGGCGGCGTCGATCTCGATCACGTCGATCGAGCCGGGGCCGTTGCGCGCGAGGTCGAGGCAGGAGCGGCACTCACCGCACGGCGACGGAGTGGGCCCCTGCTCGCAGTTGAGGCAGCGGGCGAGGATGCGCGCACTCGTCGTCTTCCCGCAGCCGCGCGGACCGCTGAAGAGGTACGCGTGGTTGACGCGGTTGTTCCGCAGAGCCTGCTGGAGCGGCTCCGTCACGTGTTCTTGCCCGATGACCTCGGCGAAGGTCTCGGGGCGATACCTGCGGTACAGAGCGAGCGACGACACAACACCGACGATATAGGTGACCGCCGACAAGTGGCGTCGGTCACAGGCGGATCGGGGGCCTCACCGGCCTCCCGCATCACGGGACGCACCCCGCACGGGGCCGCCCCGGCGTGCACGGACAAGTCAACGCCCCCCACGCACCCGCCAGAGCCAACCTACCCTTGCTGCCTTCCGGCCCTGGGGGAGTTCAGTCAGATAGCGCCACGTGAGGGGCTGCGCCAACAGTACCTGATCCCCCGACCGGGAGACGAGTTCGCGAGCACTGGACTCGTTGTGTAGAGTCTCCGGCGGAGGATTCGCCTAGTGGCCTAGGGCGCACGCTTGGAAAGCGTGTTGGGGGCAACCCCTCACGAGTTCGAATCTCGTATCCTCCGCCCAGCCTCACCGGGCTGAACGAAGACCCCGACCGGTTCGCCGGTCGGGGTCTTCGTGGTTCGTAGTCCCAACAGCAGTCTCAACCGAAGGTTCTAGGCCCGCCGGTCTGGCGGGCACGGCCGACCTCCGCCGGGCGCCGGTTCGGCCGCCTCCTATCCTCAACCCGTGAGTACGACCAGTCGCACCCGCCGGTTCGGGCAGATGCTGCGCTCCTGGGCGCTCCTGCCTTCCGACCACGGAGACGCAGCGCCGAGCCTCCCGGCGCGGCCCGTATCGCGCTCGCCTCTGCTGCCGCCGCGCGCCGTGGATTGGGTGCTGGCGGGCATCGCGTTGGTGCTCGCGGTGGGGAACAGCCTCCAGAACCCCTACTCGGGGCCGGCCACTCCCTGGGCGAACGTAGTGATCGCCGCGGTGAGCGCGCTGCCGCTGCTCGCACGGCGGCGGGCCCCCGAACTGGTACTCGCCGCCGGGCTGCTGGCCAAGGTCCTCCTGACCTCGGCTCTCGTCGCACCCTTCGCCTACTACGCGGTGGGCGCCTATCGCGGCCCGCACAGCCGGCGTACGGCCTGGGCGTCGGCCGGTGTCGGGCTGGTGGTACTCGCGCCCTGGAACGCGGCGGTGTGGTCCGACTTCCGGACAGTGGCGATCTGGTTCGCGGTGAACTTCGTCTTCTCCTGCCTGGTGCCGCTGCTGTTGGGGCTGTACGTGGGCCAACGGCGCGCCGTCGTCGCCGGTCTCGTCGAACGGGCGGAGCGTGCCGAGCGGGAACAGCGACTCGTGGCCGAGGCGGCGCGGGAACAGGAACGCCGGCGCATCGCAGGGGAGATGCACGACGTGGTGTCCCACCAGGTGAGCCTGATCGTCGTGCACGCCAACGTGCTCACCGCCGTCGCACACGATCCGGAGACAACGGGCGAGACAGCGCAGACCATCCAGACGGCCGGTCGACGCGCGCTCACCGAACTCCGCGAGATGCTGGGGCTGTTGCGGAACGACCCGGCCGAAGGGGACGAGGAGCCACAGGCCGCTGCGAGCAGCGACTCCGCGCAGGACGCGTCAGGAGAGCCGGCGCAGGTTCCGGCCGAGCGGCGGTCCGCCGCCGGCGCGGCCGTCGACCGCATCGGCGAGCTGGCCGACAGCTCCCGGGCGGCCGGGCTGCCCGTCACCATGCGCGTCGAAGGCACGCCGCGGACGCTGGCTGAGCCGGTCGAGCGTGCTGCGCACCGGGTCGTGCAGGAGGCGCTGACCAACGTGCACAAGCACGCCCCGGGCGCCAGCACGCAGATCAACCTCGCGTACGAGCCGCAGACCGTGCGGGTACGGGTCGTCAACGGCCCGATGGGGAAGCCCTCCGAGCCGGCTGCCGACGGTGAACCTCTGCTGCCGAGCGGGGGGCACGGGCTGATCGGCCTGACGGAGCGGGTCCGGCTGGCCGGAGGCACCGTCGAGTCAGGGCCCACCGGTCACGGCGGCTTCCGGGTCGATGCCGCGCTGCCCGCGTCGGCGGCCGCGGACTGACCCTGGCGAGGCCGCGGCCTCCCGGCGCGGCTGCGAGCAGATCGGGGCGGGGTGCACCGAGTCGGGGGGTGCGGCTCCTGTCGTCGAAGGGCCGTCGTCCGGGGCTTCAGGCCAGCCCGGCGTCGTGGGCGATGAGCGCGACCTGCGTGCGGTTGGCGGCGTCGAGCTTGGTCATGATCCGGGTGAGATGGACCTTGACCGTGGACTGGCTCACGGACAGGTCGGTGGCGATCTCGGAGTTGCTGCGGCCGCGGGCGACCGCCACGGCGACCTCGCGCTCGCGAGCGGTCAACTCCGCCGTCCGGGCTCGCGCTTGCTGGACGGCTCCGCCCGTGGCGAAGGCGGCCAGCAGCCTGGTGGTGATGCGCGGTGAGAGCATCGCCTCGCCGCGTGCGAGGACCCGTACCGCGTCGGCCAGTTCGCGCGGCGAGGCGTCCTTGAGCAGGAACCCCGCTGCGCCGTGCCGGAGCGCGGCGTGGACGTACTCGTCGACGTCGAAGCTGGTGAGCACCGCGACGGCGGGAGGATCGGGCAGCGCTGCGAGCTGCCGGGCGACCTCCAGGCCGCCGACGCGGGGCATCTGGATGTCGGTGAGCACCACGTCCGGGCGGTGCTCACGCACGAGTTCGGCCGCCACCGAGCCGTCCTCGCCCTCGGCGACGACCTGGATGTCCGGCTCGGCGTGGAGGATCAACCGGAGGCCCCTGCGCACCAACTCCTCGTCGTCGAGCAGGACCACCGTGACCGTCACTCACGCCACCACCTAGACCGCGTACGGGCAATATCGCCTGCACACGGTATCCGCCGCCCCCGGTACGCCCCGCAGGCAGCGATCCGTCCGTCGGCGTCACGCGTCGCAGTCGACCGCGGACGGGGGCGTCGCCCCGTCACCCCGCGGCACGATGCGGCCACCTCGCCGTACGACTTTCGGGCAGTGCGTCCAAGCGGAGAGAGCGATGTGCCGAGGGTGCCGGCCGGGACAGGATCGACGGCGTCGGGTCCGAAGTGGGCGTCCCCGTGCGGGAGTTCGAGAGGACGCGGGCAAGCGGAATCACGCGGGGGCCGGCCGAGCGGCTCCACAGCGGACGGAACCGACCCAGGCCGGCCCCTTGCAGGCCCGCTTCGGACCGTGACCGAAACACGGACGAGACACAGGAGGACGGATGAGCAAGCGCGGCAGGGCAGCAGTGTGCGCGGTGGCGGGGGCGATCACGCTCACCATGGCGGTGACACCGTCGGCGTCGGCGATCATCGGTGGACACGATGCCACCTCGCCTTACCCGTTCATGGCGAGCGTGCAGAAGGACGGCCACCACTACTGCGGGGCCTCCCTGATCAAAAAGGACTGGATCGTGACCGCCGGGCACTGCACGGTGGACGTCGAGCCCGAGGACCTCTCCGTGCGGGTCGGCGACCACGATCGCACGAAGGGTGCCGAGGCGAAGGTCACCAAGGTCGTCGCGCACCCGGACTTCTCCTACGAGCCGTTCCGCAACGACGTGGCCGTCATGAAGCTGGACCGCCCCGTGGATGCGGAGCCCATCCGGCTGGCCGCCGAGTCCGGGCCGACGGGTACCGACACGCGCATCCTCGGCTGGGGTATGACCTGCGAGGACGGCAGCGAATGCCCGAATCCGCCGATCCGCCTCCAGGAGCTGGACACCCGGATCGTCGCCGACGAACGGTGCAGCGAGGACTACCAGGCGAAGAACGAGCTGTGCACCGACAGCCCCACCGAAAACGCGCAGGCGTGCGTCCTCGACTCCGGCGGGCCGCAGATCAAGGGCCGCCCCGGCGACTGGGAACTGATCGGGGCGACCAGCCGCGACGGCGACGCCGACCCGAAGTGCGCCACAGGACCGGGCATCTACACCGACCTGACCGCCCACCGCGACTGGATCGAGCGGACCGTCGCGGAGTGAGGGCTCCCGCCCGACGGGAGGACGGGAACGGGCCCGTGGTCTTCGCCGAGTCCGCTTGCCGCCCCACGAGTTCGAGCCTCGTGTCGCCGACTCACCGGGCTGCGCGCACGGCCCCACCGCGCAGGCGGTGGGGCCGGCGCGAGGACGGCGCACGGAGCTTCCGGCCGGATGGCGCGGGTACTGCTCGGTCCCGGCTTGCCGCCCTCGCTTCCACGTCGAGCGCTGCGATGCGGGACCGGAGTCGGAGTCCGCGGAGGCAGTCCCGCGGCGGGCGCCGCCCGGTCGAACGTCAGGAGAAGTTCTCGAACTCGGCGACGGAGCCGTCCTCCTTCGCGTTCCCGTCCTCGTCGGTGCGCTCGAAGACGCCGCGCATCGCCCAGTTGATCCAGCCGCCGTCTCCCTTGTTGGTGAAGGTGCCGTCCTCGAAGATCCAGATGCCGTAGGTGACGCCGTCGTACTCGGCGGAGCCGTACGTCTGGACGCCGTTGAGGTCCTCGTCGTAGTCCTGGCTGAGGTTGCGGACGACGACGTTGTACTCCTCACCGCTCGCGTACCAGGCCGTGTTCATCAGGTTCTTGACGAAGCCCTCCCGGTTCTCCGCCTTCTTGATCGAGCTCTCGATCTCCTTGGCGACCTCCAGGGCGTCGAAGCTCACGTCGAAGGAGGCGTCGGCCGACGCGCTTGCACCGGAGGAGGAGCCGCCCTTCGCGGGGGCGGCCGGCGCGGCCGAGACGGAGGCCGCCATCGGCACCGCCGCGAGACCCACGACCGCGGCGACGACGATGCCTCGGCGGATCATGGTCTTACGCATGGGAATCACTCCTTGCGGTTGCTTTCTCTGCCAACGCCCCGCACGTTGCCGAACGCCGCCAACGCGGCGCATACGCGGCGCTCTTGTCGCGCCAACGCGCGGCCAACGCGCCCCCGGCGCCCGTCGATCCGGCGTGCGACCCGACGCCGTCAGCCGCGCGCGATGCGCCGGTAGCGGCCCACCGCGAGGGGCATGAAGACGGCGACGACCGCCAGGGCGCATGCGACGGCGTACCCGGTGGCGTGCTGGGCCGGCCAGGACGTCGAGGCGGGCAGCGCGGCGGGCGGATCGTTCCCGAGGAGGGCACGCGCCGCCGTCGCGGTCGCGGTGACGGGGTTCCACTCCGCGACGGCGGCGAGCGGGCCCGGCAGCGAGTCGACGGCGACGAAGGCGCCGGAGACGAAGGTGACGGGGAAGAGCCAGACGAGCCCCGCGCTCTGCGCGACCTCGGTGCTCCGCGCCGTCAGCCCGATCGTCGCGCCGACCCACGACATCGCGAAAGCGAAGAGCAGCACCAGGAGACAGGCGCCGAGCGCCCCCGCCAACCCGCCCTCCACCCGCCAGCCGATGAGGAGCCCGCACAGGGACGTCACGGTGAGGGTGACGGCGCTCATCGTCAGGTCGGAGAGGGTACGGCCGAGGATGACGGAGCCGCGCGGCATGGGCAGCGCCCTGAAGCGGTCGACCATCCCCCTGTCCATGTCGGCCGCGAGCCCGACCGCGGTGAAGGAGGCGTTGAAGGTGACGGCTTGCGCGAAGATGCCGCCCATGAGGAAGGAGCGGTACTCCGCGCCCCCGAGGCTGCCGCCGAAGACGTAGGCGAGGAGCAGCACGAACATCAACGGCTGTACCAGCGCCGCGATCAGGGCCCCCGGGGTGCGCCGCAGGTTGACCAGGTTCCGCTCGGCGACGACGAGTCCGTCGCGCACGGTGCGCAGCGGCCCGGCGGTGGTGCGCGGGGCGAGGCTCGGCGCCGTCATGCGGGCGCTCCGCTCCGCCGGCGTGCGCGCGGCGGCGTGCGGCCCTCGTTCGTGGGAGCGCCCGGCGCCTGCGCCCGTCCCGTCAGCGTGAGGAAGACGTCGTCGAGGGTGGGCGGTGCCAGCGCCGCGTCGCGCACCTCCACGCACGCCGCCTCGAGCGCGTCGAGCGCGTCCCGAAGTCCCCGCGTACCGCGGTCCGTCGGGACGGTGACGGTGCCGGCGCGCGCGTCAGCAGCGGGCGGGTACGGGCCGAGCGCGGCGAGCGCCTCGCACGCGGCGCCGTCTGCCGACGGGTCCGTAAGGGCGACGGTGATGCGCTCACCGCCGACGGCCGCCTTGAGCCGCTCCGGCGTACCGTCGGCGACGACCCGCCCGCCGTCGATGACGGCGACGGTGTCGGCGAGATGGTCGGCCTCCTGGAGGTACTGCGTCGTGAGGAGCACCGTCGTGCCGTCGGCGACGAGTTCGTCGACGGCGCTCCAGGTCTCCGCGCGCCCGCGGGGGTCGAGCCCGGTCGTGGGCTCGTCGAGGAAGACGACGGCGGGGCGGGAGGCGAGGGCCCCGGCGAGGTCGAGCCGCCGGCGCATGCCGCCGGAGAAGCCGCCGCTCGGGCGGTCGGCGGCCGCGCCGAGGTCGAACCGCTCCAGCAGGTCCGCGGCCCGGCGGCGGGCCGCGCCGCGGCTCATCCCGTAGAGCCTGGCGACGAGGCAGAGGTTCTCGCGCGCCGTCAACCGCTCGTCCAGCGCCGCGTATTGGCCCGAGACCCCGATGCGGGCACGGACCTCCGCCGGCTCGTCGCGCACGTCGCATCCGGCGACCGAGGCGCGCCCGCCGTCGGCCCGGAGCAGCGTGGTGAGGACGCGGACGGTGGTGGTCTTGCCGGCGCCGTTGGGCCCGAGGAGAGCGAGGACGGTACCGGCGGGGACGCTCAGGTCGACGCCGCGCAGCGCGTGGCGGCCCCCGAAGCGGCGGGTCAGCCGCTCGGCGACGATCGCGGCGCCGGTGCGCTCGGCGCTCACCGGGAGGCCAGCGCGCTGCGCGGCGTCAGGTCCGTCCAGTGCGCGTCGACGTAGGCGAGGCACTCCTCGCGCGAAGCGGGGCCGTGTACGGCCTGCCAGCCGGCGGGGATCTCGGCGAACTCGGGCCAGAGCGAGTGCTGGCCCTCGTCGTTGACGAGGACGCGGTGCTGGACGGCGGGGTTGTCGAAGGGGTTGGTCATGTCTCTTCACTCTTTTCGACGGACGGGTGGAGGGCGGCGCTGTCACCGCCGCCCGAGCTCCTCGGCGAGGACGGGTCCGATCACCGCTCGGGAGTCGGGGTGCGTCATGAGGGCGTGCGTGCAGGGCACGTCGTGCACCCGCAGGACGCCCTCCGTGTGCGGGTGCCACATCGCGGGCGTGAGGCCGCCGGACGGGTCCTCGTCCGCGGCGCGGAAGAAGAGGACGTCGCCGGGGAAGACGCGGGGCGAGTGGTGGCGCATCAACCGTGCCTGTGCGGCGAAGTTGGCGACCATGGTCTCGATCGTGCCGGGCTCCAGGGCGCCGAGCGGGCTGCCCGCCTCCCGCAGCGCGTCCCGTACCGCACCGGCGTCCAGGTCCTCGTCGCTCTCCCAACTCGACGCGGCGAAGCCGAGGTTGGCGAGGAGGGCGCGGAAGACGGCGCCGCGGCCCGCGTCCTCCAGGCCGTCGATAGGCGCCTTCGGGTAGGCGTCGAGGAGGGCGAGCAGCGCCACCTCCTCCCCCGCCTCGCGGAGTTGGACGGCCATCTCCTGCGCGACGTTGCCGCCGAAGGACCAGCCGAGCAGGTGGTAGGGCCCGTGCGGACGCACGGTGCGGAGCTCCTCGACGTAGCCGGCCGCCATCTCCCCGATACTCGCGGGGAAGGGGCGGTCGCCTTGCAGGTTGGGGGTCTGGAGGCCGTACACCGGGCGGTCCTCGAGGTGTTGGAGGAAGCCGGCGTAGGGCCAGGCGAGGCCGCCCGCCGGGTGCACGCAGAAGAGCGGCGGGCGGGCGCCCCGGGTGCGCAGCGGCAGCAGGGTGGCGAGGTCGGCGCCCCGGGTCCCCGTGCCGCTCTCCTCGGCGGCGAGCGCCTCGGCGAGCGCCGCGGGTGTCGGGGCCTCGAAGAGCGCCCGGATGCCCAGCCCCACGCCTGTGGCGCCCTCGACGCGGGCGAGGAGCCGCGCCGCGAGGAGGGAGTGCCCGCCGAGCGCGAAGAAGTCGTCGTCCGCCCAGACGCGTTCGGCGCCCAGCACCTCCGCGAAGAGGGTGCAGAGCAGGTCCTCGCGCGGGCCCGAAGGCGGCGTGCCGGCCTGCCGGAGGAGGTGCTCGTCGGCCGGTTCGGGGAGTGCGGCGTGGTCGAGCTTCCCGTTGGGGGTGAGCGGCAGCCGGTCGAGGAGGACGAAGGCCGACGGCACCATGTAGCCGGGGAGTTCCCCGGCCGCGGCGGCGTGCAGCGCACCGCGCTCGGGGGCCGCCGAGGGACCGTCTTCGGGGACGACGTACGCGACGAGCCGCCCGCCCGCGTCGCAGGAGGCACCGCGCACCGCGACCGCGGCCCGCGCCACGCCCGGCAGCCGCTCCAGCACGGCGGAGACCTCGCCGGGCTCCACCCGGAACCCGCGCACCTTCACCTGCTCGTCGGCGCGGCCGCGGAACTCCAGCCCGTCCGCCGTCCATCGGGCGAGGTCGCCCGTGCGGTACATCCGCGCCCCGCCTCCGGCGAACGGGTCGGCGACGAACCGGGCGGCGGTCTCGCCCGGCCGGTTCAGGTAGCCGCGCGCAAGGCTCGCGCCCGAGAGGTACAGCTCGCCCGTGGCGCCGGGCGGGGACGGGCGCAGGAAGCGGTCGAGCACGTACGCGCGCGTCCCGTCGACGGGCTCGCCGAGCACCGGGCGCTCGGCGCGGTGCAGCGGGAGGCAGAGCGTGTCGACGGTCGCCTCGGTCGGCCCGTAGAGGTTCCACGCCGTCAACCCCGGTTCGTCGCGCAGGCGTTGCCACAGCGCGGGCGGCACGGCCTCGCCGCCGAGCGCGAGCACCAGCGGGCGGTGTCCGCCGGGGCTGCACAGGCCCGCGTCGAGGAGCGCCGACGCGTGGGTCGGTGTGGTCTCCAGGACGTCGATCCGCTGCTCGCGCACCATCGCCGCGAGGGCTGCGGGGTCGCGCCTGGTGTCGGAGTCGACGACGAGGAGTTCGTGGCCCTCCAGCATCCACAGGACCGGGTCCCAGGAGGCGTCGAAGGAGAGCGAGGCGGTGAGCGCGACGCGCAGCCGCCGTCCGCCCGCTGCGGCGCACGCGGGCGCGAAGAGCGCACGCCTGTGGTGCTCCCACAGGTGCGTCAGCGAGCCGTGCTCGACGACGACGCCCTTGGGCCTGCCCGTCGAACCGGAGGTGTGGACGACGTACGCGGCGTCGCACGGCTCCGGGCCCGATTCCGTGAACGGCGGTTCCGACGCCGCGAGCTCGGCCGCTGCCCGCGGCGCGGCGAGGTCCACGAGATGCCAGGGGCCGTCCGGTACGCGTGCGGCCCCTGCGGTCACGACGGCGGCGGGACGGGCGTCGCTCAGGACGGCGGCGACCCGCGCGGGCGGAAGCCCGTCGTCGACGGGGGCGTAGACGGCGCCGGCCGTGAGGACGCCGAGGAGCGACGTGAGCGAGTCGGTGGAGCGGGGCAGCACCACGGCGACGGTCTCGCCGCGCCGTACGCCGCGCTCCCGGAGGAGGCGGGCCAACGCGGCGCTCTCCCTGGCGAGTTCGCCGTAGGTGAGGGCTGAAGCGCCGGCGCGTACGGCGACCTCCTCCGGGTGCGCGGAGGCGGTCGCGGAGAAGCCGGCCACGACGGTCGGGTGGGCGGGCGCCGACGCGCCGCCCTCGCCACGGGCGAGGAGGTGCGCGCGCTCGTCGGGGCCGAGCGGCTCGTGCGTGCTGAGCGGGGCGTCCGGTTCCGCGAGGGCGCTGTGCAGGAGGGCGGCGAAGGAGTCGGCGAGCCGCTGCGCCGTCGCCGCGTCGAAGAGGTCGCGGCTGAACTCGAGTACGCCTGTGAGCGCGCCCGCCGCCTCCTCGGTGAAGGCGAACGAGAGGTCGAACTTGGCGCCTGCCGTGTCGACGCCCTCGACGGAGGCGTGCAGCCCCGGCAGGTCCAACTCCGGCCGCCCCGCGTTGTTCAGCGAGAGCATCACCTGGAAGAGCGGGTGCCGGGCGAGCGACCGCGGCGGCGCGAGACTCTCCACCAGCGCCTCGAAGGGGAGTTCCTGGTGCGCGTAGGCGGCGAGGTCGGCCTGGCGCGCCCGCGCGAGGAGGGCGCGCAGGTCCGGGTCGCCCTCGGTGCCGAGGCGGAGGACGAGCGTGTTGACGAAGAAGCCGACGAGCCCGCCGAGCGCCTCCTCGGAGCGCCCGGCGACCGGGCTGCCGACGACGGTGTCGGTGCCCGTGCCGTACCGGTCGAGCAGCGCGGCGAGGAGGGCGTGGAGCGCCATGAACGTGCTGGCGCCCTCCTCCTTCGCGAGGGCGGCGAGCCGGCGCCCGTCGGACGCGTCCAGCGGGATCGGCACGCTGCCGCCCTCGCCGCTCGCGGCCTCCGGTCGGGGGCGGTCGCACGGCAGGGGGAGTTCGGCGGGCGCGTCGGCCAGCGTCCTTCTCCAGTAGGCGAGTTGCCCGGCGTGGAGGCTCTCCGGGTCGGAGGGGTCGCCGAGGAGTTCGCGCTGCCAGAGCGTGTAATCGGCGTACTGCACGGGGAGCGGTGACCAGTCCGGGGCGCGGCCCGCGCGACGCGCTGCGTAGGCGGCGGCGAGGTCCTGCGCCAGCGGGCCCATCGACCAGCCGTCGGCCGCGATGTGGTGCACCACCACCAGCAGTGTGTGCGACTCCTCCCCCTCGGTGAACAGCTCGGCGCGCAGAGGCGGTTGGTGGGTCAGCGCGAATCCCCGGCGCGCGGCCGCCCGCAGCAGCCCGGCGGCCTCGCCGGGGCTGCACCGCGTGACCGGCAGCGGAGGCCGTGCGTCGCCAGGGGCGAGCACCCGCTGCACGGGGGTGCCCGGTGCGTCCTGCGCGTCAGGGAAGACGGTCCGCAAGCTCTCGTGCCGCGCCACGACGTCGCAGAGCGCCGCGCGGAGCGCCGGGACGTCGACGCGGCCGCGCAGTCGGACGGCCATCGGCAGGTTGTATGAGGCGTCCTGCGGGTGGAGCCGGTTGAGGAACCACAGCCGCTGCTGCGCGAAGGAGAGCGGGACGTGCGCCGGGCGCTCGTGGAGGGCGCGCAGGACCGGGCGTCCGCGGGCCGCGCCGGTGAGGCGGCGTGCGAGGCCGGCCGGGGTCGGGTCCTCGAAGAGGGCCCGGACGGGGAGTTCGGCGCCGAAGGCGGCGCGGACGCGGTCGACGATCCGCGTCGCGAGGAGCGAGTGCCCCCCGAGCGCGAAGAAGTCGGCGTCACGGCCCACGTGTTCGGCGCCGAGGCACTCGGCGAAGAGCGCGCACACCAGCTCCTCCTGCGGCGTACGGGGCGCCTCGCCCGTTGCCGGCCCGGCGGGTGCGGGCTCGGGCAGCGCCGCGAAGTCCGTCTTGCCGTGCGCCGTCAGCGGGAGCTCGTCGACGAGTGCGAGGTGGCTCGGGACCATGTAGCCCGGCAAGCGCGAGGCGGCGAACGAGCGGAGCGAGACGGCCGAGGGTGCGGCACCGGTCTCCGGGACGACCCACGCGGCGAGGCGTCCACCGCCCGGCGCCTCCCGCACGGCCGCCGCCGCCCGGCGTACGCCGGTGTGCGCGGCGAGGGCCGCCTCGACCTCCCCGGTCTCCACGCGGAACCCGCGCACATTCACCTGCCCGTCCGCACGGCCGACGAACTGCAGCTCCCCGCCCGGGAGTCGGCGCACCAGGTCGCCCGTGCGGTACATGCGGCCGCCGGGCGGGCCGTAGGGATCGGCGAGGAACCGCTCGGCGGTCCGGCCGTGCGCGCCGTCGTAGCCGCGCGCGAGCCCCGCGCCCGAGAGGTAGAGCTCGCCCGTGGCGCCGGGGGCCGCGGGCCCGAGGTACGGGTCGAGGACCCTGGCCCGCACGCCGGTCACCGCGCGGCCGAGGTGCGGCGTCGAACCGGCGGTCACGGGCGCCGCGGTGCTGTCGACCGTCGCCTCCGTCGGGCCGTAGAGGTTCCACACGGACACCCCGTGCAGCGCGGCCAACTCGCCCCACAGGGCTTCGCCGACGGGCTCGCCGCCCAGCGCCACCACCGTCGGCCGCGGGCTGCCCGGCGCGAAGAGGCCGCAGGCGCGGAGCTGTTCGAGGAGGGAGGGTGTCGTCTCGACGACGTCGATGCGGCGGGCGCGGAGGAAGGCGACGAGCGCCTCGGGGTCGCGCCGCGTCGCCTCGTCCACCGTGTGCAGCTCGTGGCCCGCGACCATCCACAGCAGCGGGTCCCAGGACGCGTCGAAGGTCGGCGCCGCGGTGAGCGCGACGCGCAACGGACGGCCGCCGTGGGCACGTTCGGCCGGTTCGATGAGCCGGCTCCCGTGGTGGCGCAGCAGGTTCGCCAGCGAGCGGTGCTCGACGACGACGCCCTTGGGCGCGCCCGTCGAGCCCGAGGTGTACAGGACGTAGGCGGCGTCGGTGCCGCAGGGCCCCTCCTCGGGCGGAAGCGGTGCCGAGGCCGTGCGCTCGGCCGGCGGGGCGTCGAGATGGAGCGTGGGCGCGTGCCACTCGGGCAGCGCGCGGGAGCAGGAGCGCTCGGTGAGGAGCGCCGCGGGGCGGGAGGAGCGGAGGATCTGCATGTTCCGCTCCGGCGGGTGCGAGGGGTCGAGCGGCACGTGGACGGCGCCGGCGCGCAGCGTGCCGAAGACGGCGGAGACCTGGCGCGCCGAAGGGGGCAGCGCGACGGCGACCCGGTCGCCCCTGCCCACGCCCGCGGCGGCGAGGCGGTGCGCCACCGCGTCCACCTCGACCGCCAGGTCGCCGAACGGGACGGCCCGTTCCGCGTCGACGACGGCGGTACGCGCGGGCGTCACCGCCGCCTGCGTCGCGAGGACGTCGCAGATGCTCTGCATCGGCGCCGGTTCCGCCGGTCCCTCCTCGCCACCGTTGTCGAGCGCCGCTTCGCGCTCCTGCGCCGTGAGCATCCCGAGGCGGCTGAGCGGGAGTTCGGGCTCGGCGAGGGCCGAGCCGAGGAGGCGGGCGAAGTGGGCGGCGAAGCGGCGTGCCGTGGCCTCGTCGAAGAGGGCGCTGCTGTACTCGACGGAGCCGGTGAGCCCGGCCGGCCGGCCATCCGCGTCGTGCTCCTCCGCGAGGTCCCAGGTGAGGTCGAACTTGGCGGTCGGCCGCTCCGCCGCGACGGGCTCCGCACGCAACCCCGGCAGCTCGACGTCCTGGCGCGGCGTGTTGTTGAGCGCGAGCATCACCTGGAAGAGCGGATGGCGGGCGAGGGACCGCGGCGGCGCGACCCGCTCCACGACCTGCTCGAACGGCACGTCCTGGTGCGCGTAGGCGGCGAGGTCCGCTTCCCTCGTACGGCACAGGAGTTCGCGGAACCCCGGATCACCGCCGGCGTCGACGCGGAGCACGAGCGTGTTCACGAAGAACCCGACGACGTCGTGGAACTCCTCCGCCTCCCGCCCGGCGACCGGCGTGCCGACGACGAGGTCGTCCCCGGCGCCCAACCTGTGCAGCACGGCGACGAGCGCGGCATGGAGCACCATGAACGGACTGGTGCCCGCCTCCCTGGCGAGCGCGACGACCGAGCGGTGCACGGCCGCGTCCAGACGGAGCGGAACCCGGCCGCCGCGGGGCGCGGCACGCGGCGGACGCGGCCGGTCGAAGGGGAGCGGCAGCTCCGGCGGGGCACCGACCAATGCGTGTTCCCAGAAGTCGAGTTGGCGTGCCGTGAGCGAGTCGGGGTCCTCCCTGCTGCCGAGGCGGGCGCGCTCCGCGAGCGCGTGGTCGGCGTACTGGGCCGGCAGTGGCGGCAGTTGAGGCGCGCGTCCGGCGCGGCGTGCGGCGTAGGCGTCGCCCAGGTCGCGGACGAGCACGCCCATCGACCAGCCGTCGGCGGCGATGTGGTGGAACGTCAGCGCGAGCACGTACGTGTCCGCGACTGCGGCGAGCGGGGCGACGAGCGCCTGCACCGGCGGCCGGGCAGCGAGGTCGAACTCCGGCACCGGCAGCGCCTCGGGCCCGGCCACCGCTGCCGCGACGTCGAGCGCGACCCCGCACTCGTCGGCGGGCAGCACCACCTGGTGGCTGCCCTCCGCGTCCTCACGGTAGACGGTGCGCAGGGCCTCGTGCCGCGCGACGAGGTCGGCGAACGCCCGCTGGAGCGCGGCGAGATCGACCTCTCCTTCGAGCCGGACGACGGCCGGGACGTGGTACCGCTCGCCGCCTTCCCCCATGCGCTCCAGCAGCCACAGCCGCTGCTGCGCCGCCGACAGCGGGAGCCGCTCGGGGCGCTCGGGAGCGCTCGGCACGGGTTCGGTGTCCTCCGCCTCCAGAAGCGCGGCGATCCCCGCGACGGTGGGCGAGGCGAAGAGGGCCCGTACGGGCAGTCGGACGCCGGTCTCCTCGGCCAACCGCGTCAGCAGCCGCGTCGCGAGGAGGGAATGGCCGCCCAGCGCGAAGAAGTCGTCGTCCCTGCCTGCCTCTTCGAGGCCGAGGAGCCCGGCCAGCACCCTGCCTACGGTCTCCTCCGCAGCCGTCCGGGGCAGCGCGCGCTCGCGGGGCGCGGGGACGCGCGGGGGCGGAAGCGCCGCGGTGTCCAGCTTGCCGTTCGGGGTGAGGGGCAGCCGGTCGACCGCGGCGTACGCGGTGGGCACCATGTACGAGGGCAGCGCTGCCGACAGCGCCTCCCGCACGGCGAGTTGCTCACCGCGCAGCGCCGTGCCCTGCTCGTCCGCGGTGGGGACGAGGTAGGCGGCGAGCTCGCCGTGCTCCGTACCGCCCCGCGGAACGACCGCGGCCTGCGCGACGCCCGGCAGCGCGGCGAGCGCCGACTCGACCTCGCCCGTCTCGACGCGATGCCCGCGGACCTTGACCTGGTCGTCGCTGCGTCCGACGAACTCCAGCACACCGCCTTCGCCCCAGCGGGCGAGGTCGCCCGTGCGGTACATCCGCGCTCCCGGCGGGCC
The DNA here is from genome assembly GCF_000381025.1 of Streptomyces sulphureus DSM 40104. GTDB lineage: Bacteria > Actinomycetota > Actinomycetes > Streptomycetales > Streptomycetaceae > Streptomyces > Streptomyces sulphureus. Next base: position 230,737 of record NZ_KB905819.1, on the reverse strand, counting down.
GAAGGGGTCGGCGAGGAAGCGGTCGGCCGTCGGACCCGGCCGTCCTGCGTAGCCGCGGGCCAGGCACTCGCCCGCAAGGTACAACTCGCCCACGGCGCCGGCCGGGAGCGGCTGGAGCGCCGCGTCCAGCACCTGGGCGCGGGCGCCGCGTACGGGACGGCCGATCGCCGGTGCGCTCCCCGCGATCCTGGTCGTGACCGCGTCGACGGTCGCCTCCGTCGGGCCGTAGAAGTTGTAGGCGAGCAGCCCGGGTTCGCCCGAAAGCCGCTGCCACAGCTCGTCGTTGACGGGCTCGCCACCGAGCGCCACCACCCTCGGCCGGTGCGCGCCCGGCCGCATCAGTCCTGCGGCAAGGAGCTGCCTGAGAAAGCTCGGCGTCGTCTCGATCACGTCGATCCGGTGGGCTTCGAGGAACGCGACGGTCTCCTCCGGATCGCGTCTCGCCGCCTCGTCGACAAGGTGGAGCTCGTGCCCCGCGAGCATCCACAGCAGCGGGTCCCAGGCGGCGTCGAAAGCGGTGGACGCCGTCAACGCAACGCGCAGGCGGCGCCCCTCGGCGCGCGCAGCTTCGGCGTGCGACTCCGCGCGGTGGTGCTCCAGCAGATTGCCCAACGCCCGGTGCGGGACGAGCACACCCTTGGGTCGACCCGTCGAGCCCGAGGTGTGGACGAGGTAGGCACCGTCGTCCGGCTTCGGCCCCTGCGGGGCTGGTGCGGTGCGGTGGGCCGTGGCGGGCAGGGACGTGCGGGAGTGGTCGTCAGGTATGTCGGTCGGCATTCCGACGCGGTGGGCCGCGTCGTGCAGCCCGGCACGGGCTTGCTCGTGCGGTGCATCGGCCGGTGCTCCGACGTCGCGGGGCTGGTCGCCGGAGGCGTCGGTCGGCGCTCCGGCACGGTGAACCGCGTCGTGCAGCCCGACGCGGGTTTGCTCGTGCGGTACGCCGCTCGGCGCTCCGACACGGTGAACGGCGCGGTGCAGCACCGTGCGGACCAGGGTTCCCTCGGGGGCCCGCCGTGCCGCGGGGCCGTCGGGCTCGCAGAGGAGGAGCACCGGTCTTGCGTCGTGCAGGAGGTGGGCGATCCGGTCGGCTGGAGAGGCCGGGTCCACCGGCATGTAGACGGCGCCGGCGCGCAGGACGGCGAGCAGGGCGACCACCGTGTCGACGGAACGGGGCAGCGCCACGGCGACCGTCGTCCCCCGCACCGCGCCTTCCGCGTGCAGCACGGACGCCAACGCCTCTGCTGCACCGTCGAGTTCGGCGAAGGTGAGGGCGTGTGCCCCGTCGCTCACCGCCGTCTTGTCCGGCGTCTCCCCGGCCTGCCGCGCGAGCTCCTCCGGGACGGTGGACGGCTCCCTCCCGAGAGGCGGCCCCGCGGCCAGGGCGAGGACACCGGCCGACTCCCCCGGTGCGACGGCCCGCAGGGACGCGACACGGCGTGCGGGGTCGGCGGCGAGGGACTCGGTCAGATCCAGGATGCGCTCCAGATGGCCGGCGAGCGCGGCGGGTCGGTGGAGCGCCTCGTCGGCGAGGACGTCGACGCGGGCGCCGCCGCCTGCGCCCGGGTGCACCGCGAGGGTGAGGTCCTCCACCGGGCCGAGCGCCAGGTTGTGCAGGGTTCCGGAGGCCGGTCCGAACCTCAGGTCCTCGTCGAAGGCGAGCACGTTCACGGCGGGCCCGGTGAGCGGCTGACCCGGCAACAGACCGCGCTCACGCCGGAGTTCCTCGACGGGGTAGCGCTGGTGCCGGAGCACGCCCCGCATGCCCTCCGTCACGCGCCGCAGCAGGCCGCCCGCCGTGTCGCTGGCCGAGACCTGCAAACGCAACGGCAGGACCTGGGACATCATGCCGGGCGTCGCCCGAGCCGTGCGGCCCTGACGGCCGGTCACCGGCATGCCGAGGACGACGTCCTCCACGGCGCGCACCCGGTGGGTGTAGAGCGCCGTGGCCGCGACGAAGAGCGCCGGCCAGGCGACGCGCACACTGCGTGCGGCCTCGCGGAGGCGGTCCCAATCCATCGGCGCGATACGGGAGTTGTGCCCCACCGCCTTGTGCGCGGGGTTGGCGGCCGCTTCGGCGAGGCGGACAGGGGCTGGGGCGCCGTCGAGTCGACGTCGCCAGTACTCCGCGTCCTGGGAGCGCTCGGGGGACGCGTTGTAGCGGAGGTCCTCCTCGACCAACGGGGCGAGCGGCAGGGGACGTTCGGGCACGGAGGCCCCCTGGGCGAGCAGGGTGTAGGTCTCCGCGATGCGGCCGAGGACGAGCGCGGCGCCGTAGCCGTCGAGGACGGCGTGGTGCGTCCTGAGGTGGAGAAGGTGGCGGCTGGGGGCCAGCCGGAAGAGGGCCGTGGCGGTCACCGGGACGCCGGTGGGGTCCGAAGGAGTGGCGAGGTCTTCCCACATGAGGTCGAGAGCGGTCGCCTCGGCTGCCGGGTGCCCGGACAGGTCGGTGAGCGGCACCGCGATGTCGAGCCGCGGGTGCACGAGTTGGCGGCCGTCGTCCGACCCCGTGAGGGTGGCGCGCAGAGCGTCGACCTCGTCCGTCACCCGGGCGACGGCCTGGTGGAGGAGCGACGGGTCGAACTCGCCGCGTACGTCGACGTATTCGGCGATGGTGTGGGCAGTGCTCTGCGGGTCGAGTTGCTGCGCGAACCACAGGGACCGCTGGGCGGTGGTGAGCGGCAGTCGCGCCGCGTCCACGTCGGTCATCGGCGCCGCCCCCTGCGAGAACGCCTTGGAACCCCTCACGTCCAACACCCCTCCACTCCGTGCAGACTTCCGTGCAGGCGTCGTTCACACCTCACACACGCTTGCGTCAACCTGCATTCGCGGCGGTGGGTGACGCGGATTGCCGTGTGACATGGGTCATAAGTGCCGCTTCTTCGGCGCAACAGGGTGATGCACGGCCTGAGTGGCTCCTCAACTCGCCTCGTTTTATTGCGAGTTGGGCGTGAGCGGCGAGATACGACCAATCCGCTGAGGACCGCGCCACCGAACCCCTTCCGACACACTTCCGCGAAGTCGCCTCATACACGAAGGAGTTCATGTATGCACCGCTCGTTGACCCTCCGCAGGACCGCCGTCACCGCGTGCGTGGCGCTCCTCTCCTTGGCGGGCGGAACAGCCTCGACGTCGGCCCACTCCGGCCCCCGGGCCGACACACCGGGCACGCAACAGGCGGCACACGACTACCGGGGCACCCAGGGCTTCAACCTGTGCCTACTGGCACGCTGCACACTCGGAACGGGGAGCCCCGGAGCCGGACTCTCCCAAATCCAGGGCGGCAACCTCTGCTTCCTCGCGACGTGCGACGTCGGGGCGTGAGCCGGGTGCCCAGATTTCGGCGCTCCGGATTTCGTCGAGACGGCCCGCGCGTATGCGTACGCCACCCGTACCCATGGGCACGTGGCGCAGGCGACAACCGGCACGGGTACTCCGGGAATACCGACCGCACGGGCACGGACCGCAGTTCGTGCGGCCGCCGCCCCGCGTGATCGCCGCTCGTGCGGCGCCGCAACACTCGTTCAACCGAGCCGCCGGTGCCGCACGTCGTACATGCACCCGTCGAAATGCCGAGGCGGGACGCCGCTCAAGGACGCAACCCGTGCCGGGCGCTGCCCGCGAGATCAGCCGCGCGGACGACGCTCGCCCGGCACCGCGACACTCGTTCAGCCCGGACGCCGGGCACGCCACGCATTGCCGCGGATGCCCGCCATGCTGCTGGGCGGGCAAAGGCAGATCCTACGAAACCCGCCCGGGGCCGGCTCATAGACGTGGCCGCCGCGGACACCCCTTGAGCGGGTGCCGCTCATGCGGGGGCAACTTGAGCGGGCGCAGCTCGTACGGGCGCAGCCGTCCGGGTCCAGCGGACGAAGAGAGCGGCGACGATGGACGCCCCAACCGCTCGATACACGCCCACCTGACAACGCCGCTCTGCCACCGAACGCGCCCGCCCATGACGATGGCCGGAGGCCGACCGACCCCCGGCCGTCCGCAGCGCCCCGAACGACGAAGGTGACGCACCCGCAGCCCCGCCTTCGTGGCACCCCACCATCAGGCCTCTCAGACGCGCTGCCCACGCAGCGCGACGAGCCCCACGACGCAGCCGATGGTGACGATGCCCGTCAGCACACTCAGGAGTATCTGCAGCACTCCGTCGAACGCCAAGCTCGTGAAGACGTTGACACCGAGCGCGGCAACGAGCAGCACCCAGAGAAACGATTTCATCTTTCCCCCGCATCATCGACAGCCGGACCGAATACGTTCCAACCGATCCTTCCTTTTCCCGAACTTCCCCGCGAGGGGGTTAACCGGAGAACAGGAAGTACGGTCCGCCCCCGCCTCCGTTCCGAAACGCGGTCCACTGCTCCGACTTCGCCCAACCGCCAGAGACCACTGGCCGAGGCATCTTGGGATTCCCGAACCGTGATCGGCAGCCCGTAGCGCTGACGCTGTAGCGCTTCGCCCCGTGACCATAGCGAGGTCCATGACTCATGACCCTGGTTAGGTCCGCTGGTCAGTAGCCGGGGGCCGTGCTGTGGCCGATGGGCCTGGCCCATCGCTGTGCCCCGCGACACTGATCCCTCATCGTGCCTGTGCCTGTGGCCGTGCCTGTGGCCGTGCCCGTGCCCGTGCCTGTGGCTGTGGCTGTCGCTGTGGCCGACCCTGATCGAAACTGTGCCCGATGACCGGCGGTTGCGGCCCCCGGCCGGGCGACACCTCCAGTCCCTGGCTGCGCCCAACAACCGTGGACATGACCGCGTCCCGGCTACCCGTGTTCCGCGTCCGGTGCCTGTACCCGCCGCGGCGCCCATAACCTCCACCGGTGCTTCCAGAACATGGCCACGGCCTAGCCGCACTCCAACACCCCCCACAGCCGCACTACTCGGAATCAGCCGCCGCACCTGCCCCCGAACCAGAACTCCCCGCCCCGGACCCGGCACCGGCCCCGGAGCCGCCCGAGCCACCACCCGACCCGGAGATCGCCCCCGTACCGGAACCGGCCGCCGGACCCTCCCCGGGAGAGGGGCCCGACCCGGACGCGGGGGCGCCCGCCGTCTCCGATTCGCGGGCTTCGAAGGTGAGCCGGTCGCCTTCGCTGACGTCCACCCTGACCGCGCTGTGCGAGGGGAGTTCACCGCGAAGGAGCTTCCTGGACAGCTCGTTGGTGACCTCTCGCTGGATGGTGCGGCGCAGCGGACGGGCGCCGTACGCCGGTTCGTAGCCGTGGCGGGCGATCCAGTCGACGGCCGCCTCGGAGAACGTGATCTCGACGTCCTGAGACCGGAGTTGCTGCCTCGTCTCGTCGAGCATCATGTCGGTGATCTGACGAAGCTGATCGTCGGTGAGCTGGTGGAAGATGACGATCTCGTCGATCCGGTTGAGGAACTCCGGCCGGAAGTGCTCACGCAGCGGACGCAGGACGCGCTCCCTGCGCGCCTCCTCCTCCCGTGCCTCGCCCTCTTCGCCGCCGGAACCGAAGCCGAGGCGCGGACCGCGCTGCGAGATCGCCTCGGACCCGAGGTTGCTCGTCATCACGATGACGGTGTTGCTGAAGTTGACGGTGCGGCCCTGAGCGTCCGTGAGCCGACCGTCCTCGAGGACCTGGAGGAGGATGTTGAAGACGTCCGGGTGCGCCTTCTCCACCTCGTCGAGCAGGAGGAGCGAGTACGGGTTCCGCCGCACCGTCTCGGTGAGTTGGCCGGCCTCCTCGTGCCCGACGTACCCGGGGGGAGCCCCGACGAGCCGGCTGACGGTGTGCCGCTCCTGGTACTCGCTCATGTCGAGGCGGACCATCTTCTCCTCGCTGCCGAAGAGCGCCTCGGCGAGCGCCCTCGCCAACTCCGTCTTGCCGACGCCCGTGGGCCCGAGGAAGAGGAAGCTGCCGATGGGCCGGTCCGAGGGGGCGAGCCCCGCACGGGAGCGGAGGACGGCGTCCGAGACGACGGTGACCGCTTCCTCCTGACCGATGACGCGTTCCCGCAGGTGCTGCTCGAGCCCCAGCAGCCGATCGCGCTCCTCCTGGGTGAGGCTGCTCACCGGAATACCGGTCTGGCGAGCGACCACTTCCGCTATGGACTCGACGGTGACCTCGGCGATCCTGTCGTGCGGCTCGCTCCGGTCGCTGCTCTCCTCGATCTGCCGTTCCAAATCGGCGAGCCTGTCCCGCAGTTGGGTAGCCCGCTCGTACTCCTCCGCGCCAACGGCCTGGTCCTTGTCGCGACGAGTCTGTTCGGCTTCCCGCTGCATCGCGCGGACGTCGCTGTTCTGCGTCGAGGAACGCATCCGCACCCGAGCGCCCGCCTGGTCGATGAGATCGATCGCCTTGTCGGGAAGGAAGCGGTCCGTGAGATACCTGTCCGACATCTCGACGGCAGCGACAAGCGACTCGTCCGTGTACCTGACCTGGTGGTGGGCCTCGTACCGGTCGCGCAGTCCGCGGAGGATCTCCACGGTGTCGGCCGTGGTGGGCTCGGGCACCATGATCGGCTGGAAGCGGCGGGCGAGCGCGGCGTCCTTCTCGATGTGCCGGCGGTACTCGTCGAGCGTCGTCGCACCGATCACGTGGAGCTCACCGCGAGCGAGCGCCGGCTTGAGGATGTTGCTCGCGTCCATGGCGCCGCCCTCACCGCCGCCACCGGCCCCGACGACCGTGTGCAGCTCGTCGATGAAGACGATCACGTCGTCGCTCTGCGACCGTATCTCGTCGATCAGCCCGTTGAGCCGCTCCTCGAAGTCGCCCCGATAACGGGTGCCGGCGACCAGCGCGGAGAAGTTCAACTGAAGGACTCGGCGGTCGAGGAGGTTCTCCGGGACGTCGCCGTCGGTCATCCGCTGTGCGAGCCCCTCGACGACCGCCGTCTTGCCCACACCGGCCTCGCCGATGAGGACCGGATTGTTCTTCCCCCTCCGCGCGAGGACCTCAACGGTCTGCTCGATCTCCTGATCGCGGCCGATCACGGGGTCGATGTCCCCCGCGGAGGCGAGCTGCGTGAGATCGCGCCCGAACTTGTCGAGGTTGGGTGTACGGCTGCCGCCCCTGCCGCCGGCCCGCATGCCCTGCGGTCCGCCGCCCTCCTGCCCGGGACTCTGGGAACCGGTGGCTCCTCCGGGACCGCCCGCTGACTTGCCCGGTTCGAAGCGCGCCGCGTCGAGGATGCGTCCCGCGGTGGAGTCCTTGTTGGCGGCGAGCGCCAGCAGCACGTGCTCCGGCCCGATGTACGTCGACCCGGCGGCGCGTGCCACCTGGTGCGCGTCGAGGAGGGCACGCTTCGCCGAGGGGCTCACGGAGATCGACGTCCGGGAAGGCCCTTCGCCCGCGTGGCCGTCGATCTCGGCGGCGAGCGCGTCCGGGTCGGCACCGGCGCGCGCGACCATGGTGTGCGTAGGTTCCGCCGCGAGTGCCGCCCTGAGCAGGTGCTCGGTCTCCAGGTCACTGTTGCCGTGCTCGGCGGCGTAGGAGGCGGCGTCGGAGACGAGCTGCCTGGCAGGTTCGCTCAGCAGCCTCAGGAAGTCCTGCGCCCGCGAGTCGTACGGCCTTCCGGAACCCGCGGCGCCGCCGAAGAAACGGGCCAGGAAGTCGCCGAACGGGTCCCTGCCGTTGTAGTCGTCGGACCCCATGAATGAACTCATCGCTGCCACCCGCTGGCCCCGGCCGCACCGCAGCGGCAGGGGCCGGATCGGTTACATGCAATCTGCGGAGGGGCGGGTTCCACGCCGCCCGGGTCGGCAAACGGAGTCCCACCAGGACCGCGAGGCACCCGACGACAGCCCGGCGTCCCGTCGCCTCGAAGAACCGGTGAAGCCACCACCGAGCCCCCTTCCCTGCATCGGGAGAAGCCCCGAAGGAGCACAGGACTCCCCAGCCCTCCGAAGCCACGTCCACCGCCGTCAACTCCCCACGACCAGGGCACCCAGCCACCGCGCACCCGGGTACGACGACCGCGCGCACCTCGCCGCATCATGAGCCGACTGCCCGAGACACCGGGCTCCGACGGACCCCGAACCGCGCCAGCCCCGAGGACTCCCCCGGGACGGCCGGGCCCCGCTGCCAAGACCGCCTCGGCCGGTCGCGCGGCCACTCAGACGGTGAGCACGATCTTCCCCCTCGTGCGCCCCGTCTGGCTGAGGCGCCAGGCTTCACCGGCCTCGTCGAGGGGAAGGACCCGATCGAGGTTGACGCTCAACTTGCCCTCCTCGGCGAGGTTTCCCAGGGCGGTGAGGTCGTCCGCGTCGGGCCTGACCCAGACGTAGTGGCCGCCCTTGCCGACGGCGCCGGCATCGGTGATCGACACGACCCTGTCCGGTCGCTTCAGCACCTTCTGCGACACATCGACGGCGCCGTCGCCGATGAAGTCGAGCGCCGCGTCCACGCCTTCGGGCGCCAACTCGCGGACCCGTTCGGCGAGTCCGTCCCCGTAGGTCACCGCTTCGGCGCCGAGGGAACGCAGGTACTCGTGGTTGCGTTCACTTGCCGTGCCGATCACACGCGCGCCCCGCGCGACCGCGATCTGAGTGGCGAGCGAGCCGACACCACCCGAGGCGGCGTGGACGAGCACCGTTTCCCCCGAGGCGACGCCGACGCGTCGCAAGGACTGGTACGCCGTCAGGCCGGCGAGCGGCAGGCCCGCTGCCTCCTCCCAACTCAGGGCGGCCGGCTTGTGGGCCACCATCCTCACGTGCGCGGAGACCTGCTCGGCGTAGGTGCCGTTCTGCGCCCAATCCTTCCGGGCATAGGCCATCACCTCGTCGCCGACGGCGAACTCCGGTGTGTCCAGACCGACTTCCTCCACGACCCCGGCGACATCCCATCCCGGAACGAGCGGAAAACCGACCACCATCATCGAGTCGAGCCCGCCGGCAGCGAGCTTCCAATCGACCGGATTGACGCCGGCGGCCTTCACTCTGATCAGGACCTCAGCCGGAGCGACCTTCGGCTTCGGCAGCTCGACAAGCGCGAGGTCGTCCGCGGAACCGTACTTCTCCAGTGCAATCGCCTTCATGCTGCTCACAATGCGCCGCCTTCCCTGCTCATTCCGCACATCGCCGCGCCCGCTTCCACCACCGGCACCACAGCCTCCGCTCCTCTCCGACCCGCCCACCCGACGAGCCAAGCAACGAGCAGCCCGGTGCACTCGAAAACGGGGACTACTCCACGCTTCTCGACGAGAGGAACGCTACCATCGGATCCGGGGACCGCTCCACGCCTGTGGAAAACTCCCCACCGCCCCCAACCAGCAGCAGCTACACCGCAGTTCGAGCCCCGGCGACGGAACCAGCCCACCCCGAAGGAGCCCCATGCGCCGCGACGCGCAGCGCAACCGAGAATCCCTCGAGTCCTCGGCCCGCCAGGTCTTCGCCGAACAGGGCCTGCACGCACCGCTGGACGAGATCGCCCGCCGCGCCGGCCTCGGCAACGCGACCCTGTACCGCCACTTCCCCGACCGCGCGGCCCTCGTGGAAGCCGTCTTCCACGACACGTTCACCCACACCCTGGAGATCGGTGTCCACGCACGCGCCGCGGCCGACCCGTGGCGCGGCCTCGTCTCCTACCTGGAACGCCTCTTCGCCGAACTCACCGAGGACCGCGGCGCCAACGAACTGCTCACCACGGAGTTCACCGGCGCACACGCCCTGCGCGAGCTGCACACGCAGAACCGCGAGACGCTCGCGCTCCTCCTCGACCGCGCCCAGCGCCAGGGCGCCGCACGCAGCGATGCCACCGTCGAGGACCTCCTCTTCGCCCTCGCCGCGCTCGGCCGCGCCGTGCCCGCGCTGGCGAAGGCCCAACCGCAAGCGTGGCGGCGCCAGTTGCGCCTCCTCCTCGACGGCCTCGGCGCCTCGGACGCGCCCCCGCTTCCCGGCCCCGAGCTGTCCGAGCAGGCCCTCGACGAAGCACTGCACGCCCTCGGCCCACGCCCGCACCGCCCGCGCAAGCCATAGCCCGAACCGGTCGGCGAGCACCGCGCCGGACACCCCGCACGCCCCGCCGGATCGCCCTCCCCGCACCGTGCACACGTCACCTCAAGCCACCCGCCCGGCCCCGGAACACCCCTCCCTCCCAGCGCTCACCAGCCCCACCGACAACTCGCGGCGGCACACCCGAAGTAGCCGGTTTTGACCGTTTTCCCCCTTAGGGTGACCCCGTGACTCTCCGCGACCCGGTCCCGCCGCCCGCACCTGCGACGCAGCAACAGCAGCAGGCCGCCCCCGTCACAGCCGACCTCGTACTCCCCTGCCTCGACGAGGCCAAGGCGCTCGGCTGGGTGCTTGAGCGCGTACCGCCGGGGTGGCGGGCGCTCGTCGTGGACAACGGCTCGACCGACGGGTCGGCCGAGGTGGCCCGCGCCCTCGGGGCCGAGGTCGTCCACGAGCCGCGCCGGGGCTTCGGGGCCGCGTGCCACGCCGGGCTCCGCGCGGCCGAGGCCGAGGTGGTCTGCTTCTGCGACTGCGACGCCACCCTTGACCCGTCCCTCCTCGTCGACTTCGCCTCCGACGTCGCCTCGGGCACCGCCGACCTGGTCCTGGGCCGCAGAAGGCCGCAGAAGTACGGCAGTTGGCCGCTCCACGCCCGTGCGGGGAACCTCGCCCTCTCCCACCTGCTCCGCCGCCGCACCGGCCTGAGCCTCCACGACCTCGGCCCGATGCGCGCGGCCCGCCGCACGGCGCTCGAGGACCTCGGCCTCACGGACCGGCGGAACGGCTACCCCCTCCAGATGGTGGTCCGCGCCGCCGACGCCGGCTGGCGCATCACCGAACGCGCCGTCCCCTACCTCCCGCGCACCGGCGCCTCGAAGGTCACCGGCACCTGGCGCGGCACCTGGCACGCCGTCCGCGACATGCGCGCCGTCCTCCGCGAACCCGCGCCGGCGCGCACCGCGCACGCCCCTCGCGACCGGTTCCGCACGCCGGAGGACAGGACAGCCCCATGACCGACCCTCAGCCGGCGCCCGCGCTCCCCGACGCTCCCCCTTCGGGCCCCACCACGCTCCTCGTCCTCGCCAAGGAGCCCGTGCCCGGCCGCGTCAAGACCCGCCTCACCCCGCCGTTCACGCCCGAACAAGCCGCCGTGCTCGCCCGCGCCGCCCTCGTCGACACCCTGCGCACCGCGCTCGCAGTCCCTGCCCGCCGCCGCGTCCTCGTCCTCGAGGGAGAGCCGGGACGCTGGCCCGGCATCCCCGCCCCCCGAAGCGAACACACCGCCTCCCGGCCACTGTTCGACGTCGTCCCGCAGTCCGAGGGCAGACTCGACGAACGCATCGCAGCCGCCTTCGCCTCCTGTACCGGGCCCACCCTCCTGATCGGCATGGACACCCCGCAACTCACCGCCCCTCTCCTCGCCCCCGCCCTCAGCGACGACGCATGGCGCCAGCACGACGCCTGGTTCGGGCCGGCGCTCGACGGCGGCTTCTGGGCGCTCGGCCTCGCACGCCCCGACCCGGCCCTGCTGCTCGGCGTCCCCATGTCCACCCCGCACACCGGCGCCGAACAACTGCGCCGGCTCGCCGAGTCCGAGCTGCGCACCGGCCGCCTCCCGCTGCTGCGGGACGTCGACACCGCAGCCGACGCGCGCTTCGTCGCGACCCAGTCCCCGCACAGCCGCTTCGCCCGCACCCTCGCGCGCCTCAACACCCGCCAGGGCACGGCCCGATGAGCACCACGGCACCGCCCACGACGACGCACCCGTGGAGCGCCGACCCCTACGCCACCGCGCTGCGCACCGGCACGGGACCCCTCTACCTCAGGCGCTCCGACGGCTGGCTCCTCCCGCTGGAGGTCGAGCGCTGGTGCGGCGTCCCCGACCCGGCGGACCTCAGCGCGCTCCGCCGCTGCGAGGGCCCCGTCCTCGACGTCGGCTGCGGCCCCGGTCGCCTCGCGCGCGCCCTCGCGACGTCGGGGACGTACGCGCTCGGCATCGACGTCAACGAGGCAGCCGTCGCGCACGCGTCCGGCCGCGGCGCGCACGCGCTCCACCGCTCCGTCTTCGACTCCCTGCCGTACGAGGGGAGTTGGCGCACCGGCCTCCTCCTCGACGGCAACATCGGCATCTCGGGCGACGCCTCCGCACTCCTCGCCCGCCTCGCCTGCCTCGTGGAACCCGGCGGTCTGCTGCTGGTGGAGACGGCCACCGTCGAAGTCGACGAGCGCGTCCTGGTCCGCTTCGACGACGGCCGCGGCGGCTGCGGAACGCCCTTCCCCTGGGCGCGCGTCGGGCCCCGTGCGCTCCAGGCGCACGCGCGAGCAGCCGACTGGTCGGCCGTCGAGCAGTGGACGGCCTCGGGCCGTGCGTTCACCGCGCTGCGTCGCACTTGAACCGGCCGAGTCGCGATGCCCACCCGCTTCAAGGCCCGTGAGGCCCACCGCAGATGACCACCACAGGCACGACGCCCCCGGACCAACGCCCGCACGCTCGGCGACCCTCGCCCCCAGGGGCCCGCCCGGGCGCACGCGACCTGTACGCCGTCGCAGCGGTCGCCGCGCTCGTACTCGCCGCGTCCCTCATCGGTGTCGAGATCCAGCGCCACGGCCAGATCCTCTACGTCGACGCGCCCCCGCTCTACGCCGAGTGGCTGCCCCACGTCGGCCCGGGGACCCCTGCCGCCCTCCTCGTCGCGGCGGCCGTCGTCGCCTACGGGCCGCCGCTCGCCGCCCGACTGGGGCCGCGCGCACTGCCGTTGGCGGTGTGGGCGGCCTCCGCGGCGTGGTGCTGGTCGCTCGCGCTCGTCGACGGCTGGCAGCGGGGCGTGGCCGGGCGCCTCCTCCAGCGCCACGAGTACCTCCTCGGCACCGACAGGTTCGACCCTCTCCTCCCGGCCCTGCGCACCTTCACCGACCACATCCTCATCGACTCGGTCGACCACTGGCCCGCCCACATCGCGGGCCACCCGCCAGGCGCCGTCCTCACCTTCGTCGGCCTCGACAGGATGGGACTCGGCGGAGGGGCCTGGGCCGCCGTCTGGTGCCTCACGGTGGGGAGTTCCGCCGCGGCCGCCGTCCTCTGCACCCTCCGCACCCTCGGCGGCGACGTGCTCGCCCGCCGCGCAGCGCCCTTCCTCGTCCTCACACCGGCCGCCGTCTGGATCGGCGTCTCGGCCGACGGGTACTTCGCCGCCGTCGGCGCCTGGGCGCTCGCCCTCCTGGCCGGCGCCGCCACGGGCACCGCTAGGAAGCCGCGCCTCACGGCCGCAGCCTCGGGCCTCCTCTTCGGCATCCTCTGCCATCTCTCGTACGGACTCGTCCTTTTCGCCCTTCCCGCGCTCGCGGTGCTCCTCCTCGCACGCTCTGCGCGGCCGCTCGCCCCCGCGCTCGCCGGGGTGTGCGCCGTGGCACTGCCGTTCGCGCTCTGCGGGTTCAACTGGTGGGAGGCGTACCACCTCCTGACGGCGCGCTACTACCAGGGCGTCGCGGCCACCCGCCCGTACGCCTACTGGGTCTGGGCCAACCTCGCGTGCACCGCCCTCGCCACCGGGCCGGCCGCCGCGGCGGGCGTACGGAGGCTTCTGGCGCGTACACCCCGCGCGGTGACGCGGCTCCGCGCCCGTCGCGCGCGCGGCGCCGACCGCGCGACGCTCTTGGTCGCCGCGCTCCTCGCCGCGCTTCTCCTCGCCGATGCCTCGGGCATGAGCAAGGGCGAGACGGAGCGCATCTGGCTGCCGTTCATGGTCTGGCTCCCCGCAGCCTGCGCCGCGCTCCACCGCAACCGGAGTTGGCTCGCCGCCCAGGCCGCACTGGCGCTCCTCCTCAACCACCTGCTCCTGACCGGCTGGTGAACCGGATCGGGTCGCCCCGTATCGACCCGCTCGACGCAAAGCACTCATAAGCGTCATTCAGCAACCCGGAATCAAACGGCGCCCCGCATCGGTTCTTTACCTGTACCCCCCGTCCTCACCGTGCGCCAACTGCCCTAAGCAGCAGGTTTGTTGGGCTTTGTCCCGCACCGCCACCCACACACATACTGCTTTGGTAAACTAACTATTAACGTTTCTTTGATATCCCCTTGACCTACCTGTTCTCTCACGCCCGCTGGAAGCGCCCGGAGGAGACATCCGCTTGCCGCCGCACCCCCGTACAACCGCAGCCCCCGACATCCGACGTCGCTTCGCCGCCGAGAGGGAGTGGTAACCCATGGGACACGCAGACACGTTGATCGCCATGGGCGGGGCGTTCGTCGCCGCCGCGGTCCTCGCGCGGCTCGGCAACCGCATCGGGCTGCCCACCATCCCGCTCTTCATCCTGGCCGGCATCCTCCTGGGCTCCAACACCCCCGGCTTCGTCCTCCTCGACGACCCGCACGACCTGGAGATGCTCTCCGCGCTCGGCCTCGTGCTGCTGCTGTTCTACCTGGGTCTCGAGTTCCACATGGACGACCTCAAGAACGGCGGCAGGAAGATGGCCGCCGCCGGGGGTCTCTACCTCGCGCTCAACGTCGGCGCCGGTCTCGCCTTCGGCTTCCTCCTCGGCTGGGGCACCTCGGAGGCGCTCGTCCTCGCGGGGGTGCTCGGCATCTCCTCCTCGGCGATCGTGACGAAGACGCTCGTCGACCTCGGCCGCATCGGCAACGGGGAGACCAAGCCGATCCTCGGCATCATCGTCGTCGAGGACATCTTCCTCGCGCTCTACCTCGCAGCCCTCCAGCCGGTCCTCTCCGGCGCCGACGACCTCGCCGCCGCCTCGCTCCAGATCGGCAAGGCGTTCGCCTTCCTCCTCGCACTGGCGCTCCTCGCGCGGTTCGGCACCCGGATCGTCGGCCGCGTCTTCGCGATCAAGGACAACGAGCTACTGGTGATCTCCTTCCTCGGCGCCGCCGTCCTCGTCGCGGGGATCGCCGAGGAGTTCGGGGTCGCCGATGCGATCGGCGCCTTCATGGTCGGCCTGATGCTGGGCAACACGGCTTCCGGGGAGCGCATCAGGGAGCTCGTCCACCCGCTGCGCGACGCCTTCGCCGCGATCTTCTTCTTCGGCTTCGGACTCTCCATCGACCCGGGCGACCTTCCGAGCGTCATCCGGCCCGTGCTGATCGCGGTGGCGCTCACCGTCGTCATGAACGTCCTCGCCGGGCTGGTCGCCGGACGGCTCTACGGCTTCGGTCGGCAGCAGGCGGCGAACGTCGCCACCACTCTGCTCGCCCGCGGAGAGTTCGCCCTGATCCTCGCGACCATGGCCGCGTCGGCCGGACTCGACGACCGGCTCTCGCCCTTCATCGCCGGGTACGTCCTCATCCTCGCGATCGTCGCGCCGCTCATGGCAGGGCGCTCGCACTGGCTCGCCAAGGTGCTCCCCAGGAGCGCCGAAGCCGACGGCTCGCACGACGCCCTCCCGGCCCGCGAACCGGAGCCGGCCGAACGCTGATCCGTCGTACATGCTTCGGGCCCCGGCGGCTGCCGGGGCCCGAAGCGTGCTCCTGCACCGTCAGCGCCGCGCGTGCCGCCCGCGCCCGTTGCGGTGCGGCGGGGACTGCTCGGCCGGGGCACCGCCGGCCTCCTGCGGGAGGGGCGCGGCGCCCTCGACCGCGTCGACGGTCGGCACCGCCGGCGTCTCCTTCTTGCCGGCCTTGCGCGCGCGCAGGTACTCGATGACGATCGGCAGGATCGACAGCAGCACGATGCCGACGAGCATCATCTCGATGTTCTCCCGCACCGCCTCGATCTGCCCTAGCGCCGCCCCGAGGAGCGTCACGCCCGCGCCCCAGAGCACACCGCCGATGATGTTGAAGGTGACGAAGGAGCGGTACCGCATCCGGCTCACGCCGGCGATGATCGGCGTGAAGGTCCGCACCACCGGCACGAACCTCGCGAGCACCAGCGACTTGGGGCCGTGCTTCTCGAAGAAGGCGTGCGCCTTCTCGACGTTCTCCTGTTTGAACAGCTTCGAGTCGGGACGCTTGAAGAGCGCGGGCCCGACCTTCCGCCCGAAGAGGTAGCCGACCTGGTCACCGACGACCGCGGCGATGACGATCAGCAGGCACACGAGCCAGAGCGGGAAGTGGAGGTACTGGTCGGTGGCGACGAGCAGCCCCGTGGTGAAGAGCAGCGAGTCACCTGGGAGGAAGAAGCCGATCAACAGGCCGGATTCGGCGAAGACGATCGTCAGGATCCCGATCAGTCCGAACTGCTGGATCAGATAGTCCGGGTCCAGCCAGCTTGGACCGAGGGCGAGATCAACCACGGGGTGCTCCTGATCAGGGATGCGGCGGGACGGCATGTCCACCACAGCCACGGGCGGACGTCACACGCTACCAACGCCCTTGCTCACCTCCACCGTTCCCGTTCCGACGCGACGCCTACGGAGCAAGCCGGGACCGAGCGCTCCGCATGCACACCCGCACCCCGCGTCACCTACGTCCCACTCGGAGGTGAGCAGCCGTCCGTTCACTACTGTTCTGCGAGGATTCCACCCCGACCGCGAGGCTGCATCTCCCGCTCACGGCCCGGTAGGCTTTCCGTGTGATCTTCAAGCGAGTCGGAAACGGACGGCCGTACCCCGACCACGGCCGGGAGAGCACCCGGCAGTGGGCGGACGTCGCCCCACGCCCGGTGCGCCTGGATCAGCTCGTCACCACCAAGGGCCAGCTCGATCTGGAGACCCTCCTCGCGGAGGACTCCACCTTCTACGGCGACCTCTTCGCGCACGTCGTGAAGTGGCAGGGCGACCTCTACCTGGAGGACGGGCTCCACCGGGCCGTCCGGGCAGCACTGCAGCAGCGCCAAGTGCTCCACGCCCGCGTCCTCGAACTCGACTGAGCCCGGCCGCAACCCCCGTGCGGCGCACCGCCGTTGAGCCTTTCGGGGACGGCGCGGTCCGGCCATTGATCATCTAGTACGCAGGCGCGGTCTTCGGCACTACGCTCTGCATATGAGCATGCTCACTCCCCCAGGCATGGGCGGGAAGTACCGCATCAAGGGCGACCGCTATCCGCGTATGCGCCGCCCGCGTGGGCGTCGCAGGCTGATTCTCGGCACCGTCGCGGGGTTGGCTGCCGCCGGACTGCTGGGGTGGGGGACGCTCCAGCTCGTCGACGTCTTCTCCGGCGACGGCACTCCGGCCTCGGCCTCCGACTCCGACTCGCGGGCCTGCGCGACACCGGCCGCAGCGAAGAACGGCGCCCCCTCCTCCGCCTCTCCGCCGCTCAAGGGCGCAACAGCGCCGAAGCCCAAGTCGATCACCGTCAACGTTCTCAACGCCACCGAGCGCAGCGGGCTCGCCCAGTCCACCGCCGACGAGTTGGAGAAGCGCGGCTTCAAGGTCGGCAAGGTGGGCAACGCGCCCGGAAGCCTCGACAAGAAGGTGAAGGCGGAGGGCCTCCTGCTCGCCGCCCCCGGCGCCGAGAACACCACGCGGCTCAAGGTCCTCGGGACGCAGCTCGAGGGCGCCGACACCAAGTACGACGACCGCGACGGCGACGAGGTCGACCTGGTACTCGGCGACGGCTTCAAGAAGTTGACACCGCAGAAGGACGCGAAGGACGCCCTCGCCGCGCTCAGCGGTACCGTGCCCGCCGCCTCCGCCTCGCCGCGCTGCTGAGCGGCGCGGCGCATGGCGTCAGGCGACGGTCCCGTACATCCGGTCCCCGGCGTCGCCGAGGCCGGGGACGATGAACCCCTGCTCATTGAGGCGCTCGTCGACGGAGGCGGTGACGACGGTGACCGGCGTCCCCGCCAGCTCGCGCTCCATCACCTCGACGCCCTCGGGCGCGGCGAGCAGGCAGATCGCGGTGACGTCGTCCGCACCGCGGCGGATCAGCTCGCGGATCGCGGCGACGAGGGTGCCGCCGGTCGCGAGCATCGGGTCGAGCACGTAGACCTGGCGGCCGGAGAGGTCGTCGGGCATCCGGTTCGCGTAGGTCGACGCCTGGAGGGTCTCCTCGTCGCGGATCATGCCGAGGAAACCGACCTCCGCCGTGGGCAGGAGGCGGACCATGCCCTCCAGCATCCCGAGCCCGGCGCGGATGATCGGGACCACCAGCGGTCGGGGGTGCGAGAGCCGCACGCCGACCGTTTCCGTGACCGGAGTGCGGACGCCGACCTCCTCGACGCGGACGTCCCTCGTCGCCTCGTAGGCGAGGAGTGTCACCAGCTCGTCCGCGAGCCTGCGGAAGGTGGGGGAGTCGGTGCGCTCGTCGCGCAGCGTGGTGAGTTTGTGGGCCACCAAAGGGTGGTCGACGACGTGGGTCCGCATGGCTCGACCGTACCGTGGCGGGCCGTCGCCACTCGCACTGGCGTACTGCCCCGGATCGGGGGGAAGGTAGCCGAGTACGCCCGGAGGTGTGCGTATGCCAGAGCCGAAGAAGCCCGAACCGCCCGCACGCGGGTCGGACTCCGACGGCGGCGAGCGCGCCGACGTGGACAACGAGAGGCTGCGTCGCCGCGCCCGGTTTCTCCGAGAGCTGAACGAGGCGAAGGAGCTCCGCAACCGCGTCCAGCCGCGGCGGGCACGCGCGGCGAGGATGCGAGAAGCGATGCGGATGCGCACCTTTCGTTGGTGAGCACATCGCGCTGAGCCGAACGGACCCCGCAACGCGACGTCACACGGTGTCACACCGGAACGCGCTGCCCTCACAGTGAGTTGCATACCAGCGAGTTCGCGCCAAAGACGCGCCAAAGAGCTGCCCGACGCACTACCGAAGACTCTCCCCGGGCCGCCGGTATCTGCCACGATTCCGGTTGGGGCGGGGCGCGGACCCCGTCACCACTCGGGCACATCTGGAACAAGTGGGAGAGTCACGGTGTATTTCGCCGCACTGCTCGCGCGCACCGAAGACGGGTGGGAAGCGAGCGACACAGAGCTCGACGATGTGGAGACCCTGGCCGATCTGGCCGACCTGGCCCGGGAGGCCGCAACCGACGATGAGACCGTGCTGGTCTGCATCGAGCAGGAAGGGGTGTGGTTCGGACTCGTCCGTGTGGACGGCGAGGACGACCCGCGCGTCTACGTCTCGGACGGGGCAGCCGCGATGCGCAGCTCCTACGGGGAGGTCCTCCTCTCCGACGAGCTCCTCGGACGCGAGCCCGAGGACCTCGCCGCGCTCGACCAGCTCGTCGACCTCGACGGCACGGAGGAAGGCGAACCCGACCGCGAAGCGGCCGAGGAAGCCCCGGAAGGCGAGGCGGCGGAGGACACCGCGCCGTCCGGACCGCTCGGCGACGCGCAACTCCTCGCGGACCTCGGGTTGGAGGCCGCCGAACTCTTCTCGCTCACCCCTCAGGACGCCCTGAACGAGGTCGCCGAAGCACTCGGCGCCACCGATGTCCTGGAGTCCGTCCGCTGAACGGGGTCCCGCGCGGGAGCCTTCTCCTCGCGCGGGGAGAGACTGTCCACATGGAGAACGAGCACACCGACCCGGTCCGCGACCCCTGGCGCGCCTCCATGCGCCTGGCGCTGGCCGAGGCCGTGCGCGCCCCCGCCGGCGGCGACGTACCGATCGGGGCCGTCCTCCTCGACCGCGACGGCACCGTCCTCGCCCGTGGCCACAACACGCGCGAGGCGACGGGTGATCCGACGGCGCACGCCGAACTCCTCGCCCTCCGCTCGGGCTCCGCGCTCCTCAACGACCGCCGTACGCCCCCGGACTGGCGACTCACCGGCTGCACCCTCGTCGTCACCCTCGAGCCCTGCACCATGTGCGCGGGTGCCGCCGTCCTCGCCCGGGTCGACCGTGTCGTCTACGGCGCCGCCGACCCGAAGGCCGGAGCCGCCGGCTCGCTCTGGGACGTCGTACGCGACCGCCGGCTCAACCACCGCCCCGAGGTGGTGCCCGGCGTCCTCGCCGAGGAGTGCGCCACCGTCCTCACGTCCTTCTTCCGCGACGCCGCCCAATCGCCCGCTCCGGGCCGTGGCACACCTCATGGGACCGCCCCCGGTACGGATTTCGACGCGGCGGGGGGTGTGGGCTAGAGTTCCTCTCGGTAGCGTGTCCGAGCGGCCGAAGGAGCTCGCCTCGAAAGCGAGTGAGGGGCAACCCTCCGTGGGTTCAAATCCCACCGCTACCGCCGGTGAACGAAGGGCCGGACCTCAGGGTCCGGCCCTTCTTCGTGTCCCGGGGAAGCCGGCCGGCCGCCGTCGTCGCCTGATGCCTCGTCAGCCCCGTCTTTGATCCCTCATGCCCCGGCGCCGCGTTCCGGGTGTTACCCGGCAGGCGCGAACTGCCGTTGTTGTCAGACCCCTTGGTTACCGTCCTGGGATGCGTCCGTTTTGGCGCTTCCCGCCCGATGATCACCGAGGAGTCCCGTTGGCACAGGTTCGCGGTCACTACCGCAAGAACGGAAGTTACGTCCGCCCACACGCCCGCCGCAGCCGTCCTGCCGCTGTCCCGCCGGCCCGCTCGGTTCTCCGCTCACACCCGGCTCCGCACTCCACCGTCCCGACGACGCACGTACGCGGGCACACCGCAGCAACGGCTCCTACGTGCGACCGCACCACCGCCGTCTCGGCAGCTCCCTCACGACAAAGGCAGGAGGCGGCGCACTGGTGCTGTTCCTCTTCGTCCTGGCTCTTCTGAGCGTCTCCCGGTAGCGCCGGCGGCCCTGCGGCCTCACGTCCGGCTCCGCGGGGGCCGGGTACGCGGGGAGGCGCGGAACTCGCCCGCGCAACCCCGGCGTTCCGCGCTCAGCGGCGTCGGAGCACGCCCTTGACGTAGGCGGCCTGGCCCGCGTGCTCGAGGTCGTCGCCGAGGACGCTGACAAGGCGTACGCCGAGGGTGGTCGGCGGGTCCCAGGACTCGTCGACGACGCGGTCGAGGGAGGCGTCGTCGAGCTCCTGGAGGAAGGCGGTGGTCCGGGTGTGGACCGCGTCGTAGTAGTCGCGGAGGAGCGAGGGTTCGGCGAGGTGGACCTTCGCGACGTCCCGGGACGAGTGGCCGAAGCCGGTGGAGCCTGCGGGGAGGTCGAGGGCGAAGCGGTCGTCGAACGCTTCGCTCGTCCATACCTGTTCGTGGCCGGCGGCTTCGGCGAGGTGGTCGTCCTGGACGCGGGTGAGGTGCCAGACGAGCCAGGCGATCGAGTTGGCCCCGCTGTCCAGGCGCGCGTTGAGCTCCTCCTCGGTGAGGCCGTCGAGGACCTCGTGCACCTCCTCGCGGATGCGCTCGTAGCCGTCGAGCAGGAGTGCGCTGGTGTCCATGGGTGCTCCTCGCATGCAGGGCGGATGCCGTCGGGGACATCGTTCCGGGTAACCGCGCCCACGGGGCGCGAAACGGAGGACGGAGGGCGACTCGGCGCCCCCTCGTGCCCCGTGTGGCGCCAACGGGCGTCCCCCGTCTGCCGGTTCGGGCGCGCCCGTCTCGGCGGCGGCTCGGACGGGCCGGCAACGAGTACCCGTAAGGCCGCACGCACACTGCGGCGGCGTGGGCAGCGTCGTACGTTGGTTCAGCCGCCGTGGGCGGACCCGTACTTCCGGCGGGGGGAGCGAGGAGCAGCCTGATGCGAGCTGTGGCCGTGGCGGAGCTGAAGGCACCGCCCCAACTGATCGACGCTCCCCGACCGGCCCCCGGCCACAACGAGGTCCTGGTCAAGGTGGAGGCTGCCGGCCTCAACCCGCTCGACTGGCGCATCGCCGACGGCATGCTCGACGGCACCGTTCCGCACGAGTTCCCGCTGATCATGGGCGTGGACTTCGCCGGCCGCGTCGAGGAGGCGGGGCCGGGGGTGACGCGCTTCGCCGTCGAGGACGCCGTGTACGGGCAGCGGCTGAGCTCGCCCGTGGGCTCCGGAACGTACGCGGAGTACGTCGTCGTACCGCAGGACGCGCCGATCGCGAAGGCGCCCGACTCGGTACCCCTCACCACCGCGGCCGGAGCGCCGACCGCCGGCATGACCGCACTGGAGATCATCGACGCCGCCGGCCTCCGCGAGTACGAGAGCCTCCTCGTGGTCGGGGCCGCCGGCGGCGTGGGCACCTTCCTCACCCAGCTCGCCGCCGCCCACGACCTGCGCGTCGTCGCCGCGACGCGGGGCCACGACCAGCGGCGCATGGGCACGTACGGCGCCGCCCTCGCCATCGACGTCCAGGAGCACTCGCTCGCCGAGCGGGTCCGCGACGAGTACCCGGACGGGGTCGACGCCCTCGTCGACCTCGCCTCGGGCCCCGAGGAGTTCGGCTCCAACGCCGAGCTCGTCCGCAACGGCGGCGTGGCACTGAGCACGCTCCGCGCCGCGGACAAAGACGCCGTCTACGCCCGCACGGTCGAGGCGATCAACTTCGCGCACACCTCGACACCGGAGGTGCTGGAGAAGCTCGCCGCCGAGATCGACAGCGGGCGCGTGATCGTCCCGATCACCACCGAGGTGCCGCTCGACCAGGCGCCCGACGCGGTGGCACGGAGCAAGGCCGGGGGCACTCGGGGGAAGACGGTCATCCTCGCCTGACGCGGCACCCCGCGCGGAGACGGCCGACGTACGGGGCGGGGGAAGCGGGCTGCGGGGAGCACTCCGCCTCCCCCGGGACGGCGCCGCCGGCCGGGCGCGGCCGGGGGTGCCGCGCTCTCGGCGCCGAGGACACGGCGCGTCCTGGGCGGGCGGACACTGCTGCCGTTCCGCAACCGCCCGACCCCAAGTGTGCGTTTCCGGACATGCCCTGATCACGGTCAAACGGCCCTGATCGTCGGGCCTTTGGCCCATCGCGGGCTGCCACGACTCTCGATCACGGGCCGCACCCGCCGGATAGAATCGCACGCCTGCACAGGGGCACGGGTGCAAGGCGTACACGCACGCCAGGGGGAGAGGCCAGACGATGGTGCAAGCAAAGACGGTCGCGCTGTACCTGCTGATCGTCTTCGTTCTCTACACGATCATCGCCTCCCCTGAGCGCGCCGCGGACCTGGTCCTGATCGGCTTCGAAGGGATATCCGACGCGGCGCGGGCGGTCGGCCAGTTCATGACGGAGCTCATCAACTGACGCCAGGCGCCCGCCCGTCGAGCGGCCCCCGTCCATAGCCTGTGTCCGCCCTGCATCCCTCGCCCCTCACCGCCCTCAGCGACACCCTCTCTTTTCAGCCAACTTGAACTGAGCGATTTGCCCCAACTGGCAAGCAACACGGTGTTATACGGTGCTTGCACACGGTGCGCATGTCTTGTGATGCTATGACCGCTTTGGGTGGAGGAACGATCCACTCCCAGACGGCACGGAACCCGGCATCACGAAGGGGTGGTGGCTGAGTGGACGGGGCCCAGACGCTCCCCCCGGCTTCGACGGAAACGGAACCTCCGCCCGAGCAAGCGGACCCCGACCTCGCACCCGAGGCACACAGAAGACGCGCGACCCAGCCTCCCGCCACCCGCGACCCGGCGCACAGCACCCCGCCGAAGAGCGAGGCGGAAGGCACCGGACGCGCCCAGGCCGCGCAGAAGGAGCGCGCGGCACGCACCCGGGCACTCACCCAGTCCCTCTTCGATCAACTCGGGCGGCAGCAGCCCGGATCGGCGGAGCACGGACGGGTGCGCGCCGCCCTGATCGAGGCGAACCTCCCCCTGGTGCGGTACGTGGCTGCACGCTTCCGAAGCCGAAACGAACCGATGGAGGACGTCGTCCAGGTCGGCACGATCGGCTTGATCAACGCGATCGACCGCTTCGATGCGTCACGCGGAGTACAGTTCCCGACCTTCGCCATGCCGACGATCGTCGGCGAGATCCGCCGGTACTTCCGCGACAACGTGCGCACCGTGCACGTGCCGCGCCGCCTCCACGAGCTGTGGGTTCAGGTCAGCGGTGCGACGGAGGACCTCACCACGCTCTACGGGCGCTCGCCGACGACGGCCGAGATCGCCGAGCGCCTGAAGATCACCGAGGAAGAGGTGCTCGCCTGCATCGAGGCGGGCCGCGCCTACCGTGCCACCTCCCTGGAGGCGGCCCAGGAGCGCGACGACGGGATGCCTGGCCTCCTCGACCGGCTCGGCTACGAGGACCCCGAACTCGACGGCGTCGAGCACCGCGACCTCGTACGCCACCTGCTCGTACAACTGCCCGAGCGGGAGCAGCGCATCCTGCTGCTGCGCTACTACCGGAACCTGACGCAGTCGCAGATCAGCGCCGAGCTGGGCGTCTCCCAGATGCACGTCTCGCGGCTGCTCTCCAGGAGCTTCGCGCGGCTGCGGGCCGCCAATCCGATCGAGGCGTGATCGGCGGCTGACGCGGACTTAACTCGTCGCGCACGGTTGCGGAAACAGTTCGACGGGCCATCAATTCAGGCCACCCTGTCCACCTTGCGCCATGCTCAGCAGTGCAGTTTTATCGATATGAGGCTACGTCGCGTTGCTGACTTGTGACATTCTGCAAGAGCTGCGTTTGCCGCTGCTGCGCGCCCGGTATGGAGGGGGAGGTGCCTCCCTCGCCGAGGGCGCCGCTGCGAACCGTCCGCGACCTCAAGGGGGTGGCATGTCCGTACAACTGGGCAGCTCGAAGGTGCTCACCGGAAACACTGCTGCGGAGACGCTTCCAGGAGCTCCGGAGTCGCCAGGGCTTCTCCCGGAGCCCACAGGGACCGCCGAAGCTGCCGAGGTCCCCGCACCGACCGAGGGCGCCGTCGACGGCGCCCTCGACACCCGCACCCTCTCGCGCTCGCTCTTCCTCCGGCTCGCCGCGCTCGACCGCGCGACGGAGTCGGGCCGTCCGGCCTCCTCGGCCGAGCGGACCTATGTGCGGGACACCCTCATCGAGCTGAACCTCCCGCTGGTGCGGTACGCGGCCGCGCGCTTCCGCAGCCGCAACGAGCCGATGGAGGACATCGTCCAGGTCGGCACGATCGGCCTGATCAAGGCGATCGACCGCTTCGACTGCGAACGCGGCGTCGAGTTCCCGACGTTCGCGATGCCGACCGTGGTCGGGGAGATCAAGCGGTTCTTCCGCGACACCTCCTGGTCGGTCCGGGTGCCGCGGCGGCTCCAGGAGCTCCGTCTCGCACTCACCAAGGCGAGCGACGAGCTCTCCCAGACCCTCGACCGCTCCCCCACCGTCACCGAGCTCGCAACCTGCCTCGGCGTCTCGGAGGAGGACGTCGTCGACGGCCTCGCCGTCGGCAACGCCTACACCGCCTCCTCGCTCGACTCCCCCTCCCTGGAGGAGGACGGCGGCGAGGGCTCGCTCGCGGACCGCCTCGGCTACGAGGACACGGCGCTCGAGGGCGTGGAGTACCGCGAATCGCTCAAGCCGCTGCTCGCCAAACTCCCGCCCAGGGAGCGGCAGATCATCATGCTCCGCTTCTTCGGCAACATGACCCAGTCGCAGATCGGCGAGGAGGTCGGCATCTCCCAGATGCACGTCTCGCGCCTGCTGACCCGCACGCTCGCACAGCTACGGGAGGGTCTGATCGCCGAGGAGTGAGCAGGGGAGACGACGTGCGGAGGAGAGAGTGTCACGGGGGATACGCACCACGGGGCCGACGGCCGTCAGGCCAGGTCGGCGACGAAAGCGTCGCGGGCGCCGAGTAGCGGCCGAGACGGAAGGCGGCGGAGCCGCCGGAGCGGAATGAGTCCGCTCCGGCGGCTCCTTGACTGCGCGGCCCGTGCCCGGTGGGTCGAGCTCGCTTCGCCGGCTGTCGGGTATGCGCCGCAGGGTGGTGCTGCGTCCCCTGGGCGTCGGTCGGACGGTCGGTCGCGCCTCCGGCGAGGCGCGGTCGGGCCTCAGGAGAAGGCGAGCCAGCCGGCGGCGGCGAGCACCACGATCACGGCGACGACGCCGACGATCAGGCCGACCCTGGGACCCGAGGAGGTCTGCGCGGGGGTCTGACGCTGCGGTCCGGCCTCGTCGACGAAGGCGCGGAACATCTGGGTGTTGCCGGCAGGGTCGGGCTGCCCCTCGGGGCCCTGCGGTGCTTGGGGGTTGTGAGCCATGGGGCAGGACGATAGCGAACCCTGTGAGGCTCGGCACAGCCCCGGTCCCGGCTCTCCCCGGTAATCGGCACTTGGTGCTCGGCACACCCAGGCTTTGACGATTGTTTGCCACGCATGCCCGATATCAACTTGCCTGCAGCAATCAACAGTGTCTATGGTTGCCCTAAGCAACAAACGTATGAGGTGCTCGATGGCTGATCGCAGTCAGTTCGAGGAGCTGGCCCGGCAACTCAGCGCCATCGGTACCGTCAAGCGCGAATTGGCACGCCACCTGCCGGGGGATTGCGCCCCGGGTTCCGCCGCCGTCCTCGCGCTCCTCGGCAAGTTCGGGGAGATGCGCCTGAGCAGGCTCGCGGAGCTCATGGGGATCGACCTCTCGGTGACCAGCCGCCACGTGGCCCACGTGGCGGAGCGCGGCTGGATCGAGCGGTATCCCGACCCGCAGGACGGGCGCTCCCGGCTGCTACGGATCAGCCCGGCGGGCCAGGAGCTGCTGACGGAAATGAGTGCGCGCACGGCCGAGGTGCTCCAGACCTACCTGCACGACTGGTCCGACGACGACGTCGCCCAACTCGTCACCCTCTTCGCTCGCCTCCGCGCGAGCTTCGGGGACTGCCGCGCCCACGGCGCACGTGCGGCAGCTCACGCAGTCGCCGAGACAGACGCAACGCAAGAACGACTCTGAGTACTGCTCAAGTAAGGAAGGCGCATGGCCACCACCCGTCCCCAGTCTCCGGCCGCGGAGTCTGACGTCCGGCCTCCGGCCGGGCAGGGCGTCCCGCAGGGGGCCGATGCCGGAGGCGGAGGAGCCAAGCACGCGCAGGGCGCGCGCTCCGCCTCGGGCGACGCTCCGCGCATGACGCACCGCCAGATCATGGAGGCGTTCTCCGGGCTGCTGCTCGCGATGTTCGTCGCGATCCTGTCGTCCACGATCGTCGCCAACGCGATGCCGCGGATCGTCAGCGATCTCGGCGGCGGACAGAGCTCGTACACCTGGGTCGTCACCGCCTCGCTGCTCACCATGACGGCGACCACCCCGCTGTGGGGCAAGCTCGCCGACCTGACGAGCAAGAAGATCCTGATCCAGACCGCGATCGTGATCTTCGTCCTCGCCTCGGCGAGCGCCGGTCTCGCACAGAACCCCGGGATGCTCATCGCGTCCCGCGCTGTGCAGGGCATAGGCATGGGTGGCATCACCGCCCTGGTGCAGATCGTGATAGGAGCCCTGATCTCGCCGCGTGAGCGCGGTAAGTACATGGGCTACATCGGCGCCGTCTTCGCCGTCTCCACCGTCGGTGGCCCGCTGCTCGGCGGTGTCATCACCGACGCGGACTTCCTCGGCTGGCGCTGGTGCTTCTACGCGGGCATCCCGTTCGCCGTGATCGCCCTCGTGACGTTGCAGAAGACGCTGAAGCTGCCCGTCGTCAAGCGGGACGTGAAGGTCGACTGGTTCGGTGCCTTCCTCGTCGCCGCGGCGGTCTCGCTGCTGCTGATCTGGGTCACCTTCGCCGGTGACAAGTACGACTGGGCCTCCTGGCAGACCTACACGATGGTCGGCGGCTCGCTCGTGCTCGGGCTGCTCTTCGTGCTCGTCGAGTCGAAGGTCCGCGAGCCGATCATGCCGCTGCGCCTCTTCCGCAACAGCACCATCACGCTGACGTCGCTCGCCTCGCTCTTCGTGGGTATCGCGATGTTCGGTGCGACCGTCTACCTGAGCCAGTACTTCCAACTGGCCAAGGGCAAGTCGCCGACGATGGCCGGTGTCATGACGATCCCGATGATCACCGGGCTCTTCCTGTCCACCACCATCTCGGGGCGGGTCATCTCGCACACCGGCCGGTGGAAGGTGTGGCTGTGCTCCGGTGGCGTCCTGATGACCGCGGCCCTCGGGCTGCTCGGCTCCCTGCGTGCCGACACCGAGTACTGGCACATGGCGATCTTCATGGGGCTGCTCGGCCTCGGCGTCGGCAGCATGATGCAGAACCTGGTGCTCGCCACCCAGAACCAGGTGGACCCGAACGACCTGGGTGCCGCCAGCTCGATGGTGAACTTCTTCCGTTCGCTCGGTGGTGCGGTCGGCGTCTCGGCGCTCGGCGCGGTGCTCTCGCACCGGATCACGCACTACGTCGAGGAGGGGATGGCGAAGCTCGGAATCGACAACGCCGGCGGTGCGACCGGCGGCAACGGCAGCGCGATCCCGAACCTGGACGAGCTTCCGGGGCCGATCCGCGGCGTGATCGAGAACGCCTACGGGCACGGCATCGGCGATGTCTACCTGTACGCGGCCCCGCTGGCGTTCGTCGCGCTGCTGCTGGTGCTCTTCGTCAAGGAGGTGCCGTTGAAGACCAAGTCCGCGCTCGAGCAGGACGCGACCGGTGACGCCGAGCCGCTGTCCGAGGAGGTCGAGCAGCCGGTGCCGGCGGCCGTGGCGGCCGAGACCGCTCCGGTCCAGGCGGCGGCCGCGCCGTCCGGCCTCGCGTCCACCGCGACGCTGCCGACGACGGCCGAGGCGACGATGCCGGGGATCGCCATCCAGGGCACCGTGCGCACCGGGGACGGGACCGGCATCGCCGGCGCCGCCGTGACGCTGATCTCGCCGAGCGGACGGCAGTTGGGCCGGGCGACGGCGCACGGCGACGGCACGTACCGGCTCGACGCTCCTGAGGCGGGCGCGTACGTGCTCATCGCCGCGGCCGACGGCCACCAACCGCAGGCGTCGACGGTCACGGTCGGGGAGCAGCCGCTCGGCCACGACCTCCTGCTTTCGGGGACCAGCGGCCTCGCGGGCGTCGTCCGCGACGCCGGGGAGAAGACGCCCCTCGCGGAAGCGACGGTCGTCGTCACCGATGCGCGGGGCGAGGTCGTCGCCTCGGGGCAGACCGGCGCCGAAGGGCAGTTCCGGTTCGACGAACTCGTCGGCAGCGGCGGGGAGTCGACGGTTCCGGTCTTCACCGTGGCCGTCAACGCGCCCGGCTTCCGGCCGACCGCGACTCCGGTCGAGGTCCACGGGCAGGGCGTGACGCGGATGGAGGTCGAGCTCTCGGCCGGTGCGCAGGTCCAGGGGACCGTGCGGGCCGGTACCGACCGCAGGCCGCTCGGCGACGCCCGGGTCACCCTCGTCGACGCGGCGGGGAACGTCGTCGGAACGTCGACGACGGGGGCGGACGGCGCGTACGCCTTCACCGACCTCGACGCGGGCGAGTACACGGTGATCGCGAGCGGGTACCCGCCGGTCGCCAACGCGCTGCTCGTCCAGGGGCAGGGTGTCGAGGGCTACGACGTCGAGCTGCACCACCCGGACGAGTGAGCGGCGGCTGAGCCCACGCTCAGCCGCACCGGCTCCCGGGCCCGGGCGCACACGAGTCGAGCGGAGCGTGTGCGCCCCCAGCGGGCTCGGGGAACAGGGCCCCGGCCACCGCAGCGGCACAGACGGGCAGGGGACGGCCCGCCGCCACGGTGGGCCGGGGCCCACGTATGCGAGAAGGAGCTGAACATGGCAGGCGTACGAGCGCAGGTCAAGACCCGGGACGGGTGGGCCGTGCAGCACGCCGTGCTGACCGTCACCGACATGACGGGCGTGCAGGTGCTGCGCGCCGAGGCGGGGGAGGACGGCGTCGTCGCGGCGGAGGCCGAACTGGCGCCGGGTGCGTACACGGTGATCGCGACGGCGCCGGGGTACGCGCCCGTCGCCACCACCGCGATGGTGACGGCTTCCGGCCGCGCCGACCTCGGCGCGTTGACGATGGCGCGGCAGGGCGGGACGGAGCTGCCGCCGCCCGGGCCGTGGTCGATCGACCCGATGCACTCGATGGTCGGCACGTCCGCGCAGCACCTCGGGATGACCAGCGTGCACGGCAGGTTCACCGAGTTCGGCGGGCGCATCCTCGTCGGGGAGCGGGCCGAGGAGTCGAGCGTCGAGGCGTACATCAAGGCGGCCAGCATCGACACGGGCAACAGCATGCGCGACGACCACCTGCGCTCGCCCGACTTCCTCGACGTCGAGCGCTTCCCCGAGATCCGGTACTCGGGCGGCAACCCGCAGCCCGCGGGCACCGACCGGTGGACCGTCCACGGCACCCTCGACCTCCACGGGGTGGCACGGCCTGTCGACCTCGCGCTGACCTACCTCGGCAAGGGTCCGGACCCGTGGGGCGGCGTACGTGCAGCGTTCCGCGCGGAGGCCGAACTGCGGCGCGGCGACTTCGAGATGGACTACAACCAGATCGTGGCGGCCGGTATCGCCGCGATCGGCACCACGCTCAAGGTGGAGCTCGACATCCAGGCCGTGCAGGGGGAAGCGCTGCCCTTCGGCTGACGCCTCGTCGTTCAACCGCGGCCCGCGAGGGCGCCCGATCGGGCGCCCTCGCGGGCCGTTGCCGTGGGCTCCGGTGGTGCGCCGGGCGCGTGCTCGCCGGCAGGCGCGCGTGCGGCGAGCGTCTCCACGCCGGTGAGGAGGAACGCCAGCGCGGCGTCGAACTCCGCGGGCGGCGCCAGGGGTTGCGGGGGTGCGGGGTGCACTCCCGGCGAGGCGGGGCCGTAGCCGTGGACGAAGGAGAGGAGGGCGCGGGTCGCCGCTTCGGCCTGCTCGGGGGAGAGCCCGGCCTCGCGCACCGTGTCGCAGACGCGCCGGCGTAGGGCGGTGGCGCGCGGGCCGATGTCGGGGTGGCGCGCGAGGAGGGTGGGCACCCAGGGGTGCGCCGTGTAGCGGACAGCGCTCGCGTGCGCCAGGCGCGTGAGCTGCTCGCGCCAGGCCGCCGGGGGCGCTGCCTCCTCACCCGGCGGGTCCTCCTCCGGCGCCTCGAAGGCTGCGTCCAGGGCGAGTTCGAGGAGGTCCTCCTTGCACTCGACGTACCAGTAGACGGACATCGCCGTGACGCCCAGTTCGCCGGCGAGGCGCCGCATCGAGAACGCGTCGAGCCCGTCGGCGTCGAGGAGCCGCACCGCTGCGGCCGTCACCTGCTCCAGGTCGAGCGGCGCGCGGTGGCCGCGGATGGCGCCCCTGCGGCGCGTGGTCCGCGGCTCGCGCAGCCAGATGCTTCCGGGGCGCGTACGAACAGAACCGGTGCCGTGTGCCATGAGCGCGCTCCTTCGCGAGCCACCGAACGGGCGGACCGCAAAGATAACGGATCGGTCAATTTCGCCGCGTCCACCGGGCCGACGTCCCAACCCGTCGCCGTAGGCCGGGGGTTGGGGCCCCCGCCGCACGGCCCAGTGCGGCGGGGGCGGAGGTCACTCGACGGTCGGCAGGTAGACGCGGTGGCCCGACTCCGCGAACTCGCGGGACTTCGCGAGCATCCCGGCCCTGATCTGCTCCTCCGTAAGCGTCTCCCCCTCCGTCTCCGCAGGTCCGAACCGCTCGCCGATCTCATGGCTGATCTTCATCGAGCAGAACTTCGGACCGCACATCGAGCAGAAGTGGGCGGTCTTCGCCGGCTCGGCGGGGAGCGTCTCGTCGTGGAAGGCGCGTGCCGTCTCCGGGTCGAGCGACAGGTTGAACTGGTCCTCCCAGCGGAACTCGAAGCGCGCGTCCGAGAGGGCGTCGTCCCACGCCCGGGCGCCCGGATGGCCCTTGGCCACGTCGGCGGCGTGCGCGGCGATCTTGTAGGTGAGCACGCCCGTGCGCACGTCGTCGCGGTCGGGGAGGCCGAGGTGCTCCTTCGGCGTGACGTAGCAGAGCATCGCGGTGCCCCACCAGCCGATCATTGCGGCGCCGATGCCGCTGGTGAAGTGGTCCCAGCCGGGCGCGACGTCGGTGGTGAGCGGGCCGAGGGTGTAGAACGGGGCGCCGCCGCAGACCTCCTGCTGGCGGTCGACGTTCTCCTTGATCTTGTGCATCGGGACGTGCCCCGGGCCCTCGACCATCGTCTGCACACCGTGGTCGGACGCGACGGTGCAGAGCTCGCCGAGCGTATCCAACTCCGCGAACTGCGCTGCGTCGTTGGCGTCGGCGATCGAGCCGGGGCGCAGCCCGTCGCCGAGCGAGAAGGTGACGTCGTAGGCGGCGAGGAGCTCGCAGAGCTCGCTGAAGTGCGTGTAGAGGAAGCTCTCCCGGTGGTGGGCGAGGCACCAGGCCGCCATGATCGAGCCGCCGCGCGAGACGATCCCGGTCTTGCGGCGTGCGGTGAGGGGCACATACTCCAGGAGCACGCCGGCGTGGACCGTCATGTAGTCCACGCCCTGCTCGCACTGCTCCACGACGGTGTCCCTGTAGACCTCCCAACTCAGCTCCTCGGCCCGGCCGTCGACCTTCTCCAGCGCCTGGTAGAGCGGCACGGTGCCGATCGGTACGGGGGAGTTGCGGAGCACCCACTCCCTGGTGGTGTGGATGTTGCGGCCGGTGGAGAGGTCCATCACGGTGTCGGCGCCCCAGCGGGTCGCCCAGACCATCTTCTCCACCTCCTCCTCGATCGAGGAGGTGACGGCAGAGTTGCCGATGTTGGCGTTCACCTTCACGAGGAAGTCCCGGCCGATCACCATCGGTTCGGACTCCGGATGGTTGACGTTCGCCGGCAGCACCGCGCGGCCCTCGGCCAGGGCGAGGCGCACGTCCTCCGGTGCGCACCCCTCGCGGAGAGCCGCGAACTCCATCTCCGGTGTCAGCAGGCCCCGCCTGGCGTACGTGAGTTGGGTCGCGCTTCCGCTCCGGGACCGGCGCGGACGGCGCGCACGCCCGGGGAAGACGGCGTCGAGGTTGCGGAGCCCGCCGCGGGGCGCGGTGTGGCGTACGCCGTCGTCCTCGGGTTTCGGTGGGCGTCCGGTGTACTCCTCGGTGTCGCCCCGCTCCACGATCCACTGCGCCCGGACGGGCGGGAGGCCCCGGCGCACGTCGGTCTCGACGGCCGGGTCGGTGTACGGGCCCGAGGAGTCGTACAGCGCCAACTCCTCCCCGTTGGTGAGGTGTACGCGACGGACGGGGACGCTCACGTCGGGTCGGGGCCCGGCGAGGTGGTCCTTGTGCCAGCCGACGGGGCGGCCGTCGTTCTCCGCGGAGGTGCCCGCGGACGTGCGTGGTTGCTGCGTGGTCATGAGATCCACTCCCTACGCCGGCATTACCCGGTAACAGGTTCAGCGGTCGGCGCAGCGGCCCGCCCTGCCGGCGGAGTCAGCGCCCTCTCAGCCCCGTGCTCGGAGCTCCCGCGATGGCGAAGTCCGGGCCGAGGCCCGAACCGCGGACCACGCTAGCGGCACACCGCGCAGCCTGAACAGACCGCGCTCGGGCGCTCTTGCGATGATCGGCCGGTGACCCCGACGCCAGAGGTACCCCACGACGGCCCACAGCCGGACGCCCCCGAGGCCCCGCACGGCCACTCGCACGCACACGCGCACGGCCCTGCCGCACCGGTCTCACGGCACCTGCGCAAGGTGATCGCCGCGGTGCTGATCCCCTTCGCGCTCCTCGTCGCCGCGGGGCTCGTCGCCCTGTGGCCGGGGGGCGCTCCCGAGCACTCGGGCTCCGAAGGCGTCGGGATGGATCGGCCCACGGTGTCCGCGAAGGTGGTGAAGGTCGCCGAGGTCGACTGCGAGGACGTCAACGCGCAGCCCAGCCAGCCGGAGACGGGCGGCGGCGGAGCCGACGCCGGGAGCGGGCCCGCGCCCGGTGCGGACACCTCGGACGCCACGTGCCAGAAGGCCAGCGTTGAGATCACCGAGGGCAAGAACGCAGGGCACACCTTCACGGAGGTGGTGACGCCGGACGCGACACGTACCCTCTCCGTCGGGCAGCAGGTCGTCGCCGCGTACGCCGAGAAGGCGCCGCCGCAGTTGCGTTACAGCGTGATCGACAGCCAGCGCGACGTGCCGCTGTGGCTGCTCGGCCTCGTCTTCGCCGCCGTCGTGGTGCTCGTGGGGCGGCTGCGCGGGGCGCTCGCGCTCGTCGGCCTGGTGATCAGCTTCGCGGTGCTGACGCTGTTCATCCTGCCGGCGGTACTCCAGGGCTCCAACCCGCTCGTCGTCGCCGTCGTCGGCGGAAGCGCGATCATGCTCGCGACGCTCTACCTGTGCCACGGACTCTCGGCCCGCACCTCGGTCGCGGTGCTGGGGACGCTCGTCTCGCTCGTCCTCATCGGGCTGCTCGGCTCGCTCTTCATCGGCTGGGCCCGCCTCACGGGCAACACCGACGACCAGACGAGCCTCGTCCACGGCCTCTACCCCGGCATCGAGATCCAGGGGCTGCTGCTCGCAGGCGTGCTCATCGGCTCGCTCGGCGTCCTCGACGACGTCACGGTGACGCAGACCTCGGCCGTCTGGGAGCTCAAGGAGGCCGACCCCGGGGCGGGTTGGCGGCAGATCTACCGGTCGGCGATGCGGATCGGGCGCGACCACATCGCCTCCGTCGTCAACACGTTGGTGCTGGCGTACGCGGGCGCCTCACTGCCGCTGCTGCTGCTCTTCTCGATCGCGGACAGCGGCATCTCGACGGTGGCGACGAGCGAGGTCGTCGCCGAGGAGATCGTCCGCACGCTCGTCGGCTCCATCGGGCTCGTCGCCTCGGTCCCTGTGACGACGCTGCTCGCGGCGCTCGTCGTCTCGGCCGACCGCGGCAAGGGGCCGGCAGCGGCCGAGGGGCGCCCTCCGGCGGCCCGCGCGCCGCTCGCACCGGAGCAAGCCCCGTACGCGCAGGGCGCCTTCACCGACCCGTCCGCGCCCGCCGATCCGCAGCCCGGCACACACGTGCCCGGGGCTCAGCAGGCCCCGGGCAGGCGCGCGGGTGGGCTCACCAGTCCCCGCGGGAGGAGGAGGAAGCCGAAGTGAACTTCCGCACAAGGAAGATGACGGCGCCGATGATCAGCACGAAAAGCAGCACCTTGAAGAGCACCCCGACGAGAAAGCCGATGACGCTCGCGATCAGGCCGCCGAAGAGGGCGAGCGCGACCACCGGGATCACGACCCACTTCACCCACCAGGGCAGCCCTTCGAAAAAGCCCTTCGCATCCATGCCCATACTCCGTTTCCGGCCCTGCAAGCCGGGCCCCGCCTCTTCGTCCTGCCCCAACGGCTCGTCCGTCGACCGCTGCCCGCACGCCCGCTTCACGGCCGCTGCCCCCGATGCTAGGCGGCGGGCCCGCCCGGCGGGAGGCCAGTCGTCCCCGTTCCTCCCCTGAACCATCCCCGACGCCGACCCTGAGACCGCACTCAGCCCTCGGGCGGGGAGAAGACGACGAGCACGCGCAGGTCCTCCGAGATGTGGTGGAACCTGTGCGCCACGCCGGCCGGTACGTAGACGACGCTGCCCCTCGCCACGTGCGTCGTCTCCTCTCCGACGGTCACCAACGCGCGGCCGCTGGCGACGAAGTAGACCTCGTCCTGCCGGTGCGGCTGCTGAGGGTCCGGCTTGCCCGCGTCGAGGGCGTAGAGCCCGACGGACATGTTCCGCTCCTGGAGGAAACGCAGGTACGCACCGCCGCCCGCGGCGCGCTCCGCCTCGAGCTCCTCCAACCGAAAGGACTTCACTCAGCCCTCACCGCCACCGGCTCTCCTTGGATTTCGTCCGTCGTCTTCTGCAACCATCCGACCATGACCAACTTCCTCATCAAGACGCTCGCCAACGCCGCCGCGCTCGCGGTGGCGACCATGCTGCTGAGCGATATCTCCCTCCAAGGCGGCGGCACGGGCCGGAAGACGCTCACGCTGATCCTGGTTGCACTGATCTTCGGCGTGGTCAACTTCCTGGTCAAGCCGGTGGTCAAGCTCTTCTCCCTGCCGGTGCTGATCCTGACGCTCGGGCTGTTCACGCTCGTCATCAACGCGCTGATGCTGCTGCTGACCTCCTGGATCGCCGGCAAGCTCGACCTCAGCTTCCACGTCGACGGGTTCCTCACCGCGGTCCTCGGCGGCCTCATCATCTCCCTCGTCTCCTGGGCGCTGAACATGCTCCTTCCCGATCGGGACTGAACTTCCGGTTCCGGCTACCGTGTCCGCCGATCAGCCACCGCACCCACACGCTCACCGGGGAGCCACCATGAACAGCAACTCCGGCGCCCCCGGAGGCCGTACGGAGGAGCGGGACGCCTCCGGCACCCGCGTCGTGCGCGCCGGACTCCCCGAGGAGGAGCCGTACGCGCCGCCGCTGCCGGGCCCCGTCTTCGCCGCGCATTACCACCTCCCCGGAGACGTCGCGGACGCCCCCTACGCCTACGGGCGCGACGCCAACCCCACCTGGTCGGCGCTGGAGGAGGCGATCAGCGCCCTGGAGTCGCCCGACGACGACCAGGTCCGCACCACCGTCTTCTCGTCCGGCATGGGCGCCATCTCGGCCGCCCTCTTCTCGCTGCTCTCGCCGGGCGACGCCGTGGTCCTCCCGTCCGACGGCTACAACCTGCTCAACGCGGTGGCCGAACGCCTCGAAGGACTCGGCATCGACGTACGGAGGGCCCCCACGGCGGACGGTGCCCAGCGCGAACTCCTCGACGGCGCCCGGCTGCTGTGGATCGAGAGCCCCTCCAACCCCGGTCTCGATGTCTGCGACATCCGCGAACTCGCCGCCGAGGCGCACCGCAAGGGCGCCCTCGTCGCCGTCGACAACACCCTCGCCACGCCGCTCGGCCAGCGCCCGCTCGCGCTCGGCGCCGACCTCGCGGTCGCCAGCGGCACCAAGGCCCTCACCGGCCACGGGGACGTCCTGCTCGGCTACGTCGCCTGCCGCGACGCCGGGCTCGCCGACCGTGTCCGGCACTGGCGGAAGATCGTCGGTGCCATCCCCGGCCCGATGGAGGCATGGCTCGCGCACCGCTCCCTCGCCACGCTCGACGTACGCACCGCCCGCCAGGCCGACAACGCCCTCGCCCTCGCCGAGGCGCTCGCCGCCCGCCCCGAGGTCCGCGACGTCCGCCACCCCGGGCGCAGCGAGGACCCGGCGCACCGGCTCGCCGCAGCGCAGATGGAACGCTTCGGCTGCGTCGTCTCCTGCACGCTGCCGGACCGGGCCTTCGCCGACCGCTTCCTCTCCGCGCTGCGGCTGACGAGCCAGGCGACCAGCTTCGGCGGGGTGCGCTCCACCGCGGAGCGCCGCGGCAGGTGGGGCGGGGACGCGGTGCCCGAGGGGTTCGTTCGCGTCTCCTGCGGCGTCGAGGACGCGGCGGACCTCGTCGCCGACGTCCGCCAGGCGCTCGACGCAGCGGGGCACGCCGGTAGTTGACGCCACCGCGACCCTGACGCCTGCACCCCGGCGTGCGGGCCCGCTCGCGTACGTGCCCGCCGCGCACCGCTGGACCTACGGGTTCTCCGGTCCGCCGTACTCCGGACTGGAGAAGTCGGGGCTGGAGAACCGGGGGCCCGCCGACCGTTCCTCGTCCTCCGTCGGCTCCGTCGCCGGGCTGCTCGAGAAGTCCGGGTTGGCGAACGAAGGGCCCGAGTAGCCGAGTCGGGCCGTGCGCGGCTCGCTCGGTGCGCGGGTCCGGGAGACGGGCGCCTCCGCTCCGGTGCCGCGGGCGGCGAGGCTCTCGTCGAGGAAGGGGAGTATGCCGCGCTCCAACAGCGCCTCGGACCAGACCTGGCGCGCGCGCTCCACCTCCTCCGCCAGCGAGGCCGAACGCCCGCCGGGTTCACCGCCGTTGCGGTGCGCCATGAGCAGCATCGTCATCATGCCGACGAGCCCGCCCGCGGCGGCGAGGACGGCGAAGACCCAGCCGACGGAGCGCATCGGCGCCGCCAGCCCGGGCTCGGGCGTCAGAAGGCGCAGGGTGTACCCGAGGAGCAGGAAGATCACCGCGGCCACCCCGGCGAGGACCGGCGCCAGCGCCGAGACGACGGCCGCCAGGCCCGCGCCCTGCGCCGTCGGCCGCCGCGCGGGGGGCTCGTCGTGCACCTCCGCGTCGGCTCTCAACTCCTCGCGCAAGCGCACGAATTGCTGGTACTCCTCGGCCGCGCACGCGGCTATCGCCGCGACCGCGCCCATCGCCGTGGCACGGAGCTGCTCCGCGGTGGGGCGGCTCGCCCCCTCCGCGGGCCCATGGGGCGCCGTGCGCAGCG
Source organism: Streptomyces sulphureus DSM 40104 (assembly GCF_000381025.1). Taxonomy (GTDB): domain Bacteria; phylum Actinomycetota; class Actinomycetes; order Streptomycetales; family Streptomycetaceae; genus Streptomyces; species Streptomyces sulphureus. The sequence continues at coordinate 192,959 of NZ_KB905819.1, read as the reverse complement.
CCTCGTCAAGAATCCGCTCGAACTCGGGTCGGTCCTCGCGCAGCAGGTGCGGAGCGCTGTTCATGTACATCCCCCGATGCTCCGTAGGGCCAAGACGACCGGGAGGGCGCCTCCGGATCGGCTCCGGAGGGCGGCGGTTGGCCTTCTCGGCGGGAGAAGGCGGTGCGGCAGGAGAACGCGGTACGGCGAAATCGATGGTAGACGGCGTTCGGCCGGCAGTGACAGAGAGTTTCAGGAATTCCCCCCGCCGCGCGCGGAACTCGTCTCACCCCTCCCCTGCCCGCACTCCCGTCGATCGTCTTCCCTTCTGCGCCCGTACGAACCGTCACCGCGGCACGACGAACAGGCGACCGAAACGCGTAGGCCACCGCGTGCCCGCCCCGGCTCCGGAGCCGGGCGGCAACTACGTGTGCACGAGCGGGAGTTGGGCGATAAGCAGCCGACCGCGCATCGTGACGCCGCCGTCCATGGCGACGGCGAGGCCGTCCGCGTAGACGTGCGGCCCGTTGACCTCAGGCGCCTCCTCGTCCTCCTCGCTGCCGACCTCGCCGAGGAGGTACGGGATCGGGCTGTGCCCGTGGACGATGCGGGTGCCGCCGTAGGTGTCGAGCATCTCGCGCGCCGCCTGCGGGCCCGCGCCCTCCTCGCGGAACGCGAAGCGCTTGGTGAACTTGCGGAACAGCTCCCAGGTCTCGTCGGCGTCCTGGCGCTGGAGCGCCTGGTGAACGGCGTCGTTGACGTCCTCGATCGTGCGGCCGTAGTCGAGGTAGCAGGAGGCGTCGGAGTGCACGAGGAGGTGCCCGTCGGCGAGGGCGACCGCGTCGAGGCGGGACATCCACTGGATGTGGCGCTCCTCCAGGCGCTCCATGTCGTTCCGCTGGCCGCCGTTGAGCAGCCAGGCGGCCTGGAACGACGCGGTCCCCGCACCGGAGTTGACGGGCGTCTCGCCGAACCTCTTGGCGCCGAGGAGGAGCAGTTCGTGGTTGCCCATCAGCGCCTTGCAGTACCCGCCGGCGGCGGCGGCCTCGGCGGAGAGCTGGATGACGAGCTCGATGACGCCGACTCCGTCGGGTCCGCGGTCCGTGAAGTCGCCGAGGAACCACAGCCGGGCGTTCCCCCCGGTCCAGTGGTCGTCCGCGTCGGTGATCCCGGCCGACTGGAGCGCGGCACGCAACTCCGCGAGATAGCCGTGGACATCGCCGACGACGTAGAGCGGGCCTTCCCCGTCGTTCTCGCCCGCGGGCGTCGGGGCGTCGGTCCGCGCGGGGTCGTACGCCTCGGCTTCCCCGCCGACGACGGGGAGGTCGCGCTGCGTCGGGGTGTACTCCTCGGCAGGGGCCCCTTCGCCCGGCTGGGGTACGGCCGCCGGTGAGGGCACGGGCGCGGGGGTGCCGGGCAACTGCTGCGACGCCTGGGCCGGCGGCTGCACGGCGGGCGGCGGGGGAGGCGGCGGTACGGCCTGCGGGCGCGGCGGCACCGGCTGCCCGGGGGTAGGCGGCTGTGCGGACGGAGGCTGACGGTCGGCGTTGCCGACCGAAGACTGACTGCCGGCGTTGCCGACGACGGCATCGCCGTGCTGCACCTGCGCCCCGCCGTGCCAAACGTCGGGTCCCTGACCGGCCCCCTGAGTCATCGACCCCTCCACCATCGCGCCGCCGTGCACCTGCTGGACCGGCCCTGGTCGGGAGCCCGTCCCGGTGTCGTTCGCCCATCATAGGAATGCCGCTCGCACCTTGTGACGCACCTGGGGGGTGGGATTCGGTGCGCGGGGGCGGTGCCTCGCGCGTTCCGTCGGATTCCTCCCCGCTCGTACCCCGGGTGTGCGGCAACAGTACGCGCATCGCGCAGCATGCGTCGCGCCACCCGCCCCGGGCCGCGGGCTCAACCCTGCACGGGTCCGCGGGGCGCGACGACGCTGCGACGGCCCCCGCGGGGGCGGCGCGAGGAGGTGCGCACGATGAGGTCGGTCGGCATCACCTGGTGAACGGGGCTCTCCTTCTGCACCCCTTCGATGGCGTCGATGAGGAGTTGGACGACGGTGTTGCCGATCCTGCGCGGCTTCAACGACAGCGTGGTCACGGGCGGTTCGGTGGTGGCGTAGACGGTGGACTCGCTGCAGCAGACGAGGAGCAGGTCCTCGGGGACGCGCAGCCGGTAGCGCCGCGCCGCGGCGAGGAGGTCGGTGCCGTTCGGGTCGTACAGGCCGTAGACCGCGTCCGGACGGTCGGGCCTGGCGAGCAGCCGGTCGGCGGCGACGGCGCCGGCGCAGGGGTCGTGCGCGGGGTAGCTCTCGTAGACCGGGTCCTGTCCCGTGCGGGAGCACCAGTCGAGGTAGGCGGAGGTGGAGAGCCGGGTGTAGGCGTCGGTACCTGTGCCGGTGAGCAGGCCGATGCGGCGGGCGCCGCCCTCGGCGAGGTGGTCGAGGAGGCCGCGCACGGCGTCCTCGTGGTCGTTGTCCACCCAGGCCGTGACGGGGAGGCTGCCCGAGGGCCGGCCGTCGGAGACGACGGGGAGGCCGGAGCGGACGAGGTCGGCGACGACCGGGTCCTCGTCCGAGGGGTCGATGACGACGGTGCCGTCGAGCGCGACGCTCGACCAGACGTCGAAGGCGCTGTGCCGGGAGGCGGCGGGGAGGATCACGAGGGCGTAGCCGCGTGCGAGCGCCGCCGAGGTGGCGGAGCGCGCCATCTCGGCGAAGTAGGCGAACTCCGTGAAGGTGAACGGTTCTTCGCCGTAGGTCGTGACGGTGAGGCCGAGCAGCCCCGACTTGCCCGTCCGCAGCGTCCGCGCGGCCGCCGAGGGGCGGTATCCGAGGCGGTCTGCGACCTCCCGGACGTGGCGCCTCGTGGTGTCGGGGAGTCGCCCTTTGCCGTTGAGGGCATCGGAGACAGTGGTGATGGAGACGCCGGCCGCGGCGGCGACATCCCGGATGCCGGCCCGGCCGTTCAGCCGGCTGCCCCTGCGGGGCCGGCGACCGGCGCCGCCTGGTTCGCGGCTCGACTGATGCTTCTCTGCTGCTGTCATGGCGACCCGATCGTAGGCCCGCGAACCCCCTCCGCACCGGCCTCGTCGACCCGAGGGAGCCGGCACGATTCTGCAAGCCCATCCCTTCAAACGACCTTGGAACACCGGGTGTTCGCGCGTCACCTGCGGGGATCGTGTGCCGCACGCCACTGCACACCGCAAGGGAGCGTCCTCGCGGCCTCCAGGTTGCTCACACCCACGAGGGATGCGCGCCACCGCGTCCGCCACCAGCGCGTGTCAGCGCGTGTGTGCTGCGCGATACCGCGTACGCGCCCCTTGGCATTCCTCTTAGAGTGAGGAGTAATGGTTCGGTCGGTACCGTCCGGGAACTCCCGGACGGCGGTCCGTCGCGCGGCGACCCGCCGCGTACGGACCTGCGCGCACCCGCGCTTCCGACCGACGGCATCACGGGACACGGTTCCGGCAGCCGCAGCCGGCGGAGGCCCACCACAGGGCCCTCCCCGCAGCCGGACCGCGCCGGGCCGCAGAGGTCAGGAGGACCTGGTGAGCGAGACCAACCCCAAACTCCGAGCCGCGCTCGACGGCATCCCCGCCTACACGCCGGGACGCCCGGCAGCGGGTGGGACGGTCTCGTACAAGCTCTCCTCGAACGAGAACCCCTACCCTCCGCTCCCCGGCGTCCTGGAGTCCGTCGCCTCGTCCGCACACGCCCTCAACCGCTACCCGGACATGGCGTGCACCGCGCTCACGGCCGCCCTCGCCGAGCGGTTCGGGGTGCCGGCGAGCCACGTCGCCACCGGCACCGGCTCCGTCGGAGTCGCCCAGCAACTCCTCCAGTCGACCTCGGGTCCCGGCGACGAAGTGATCTACGCCTGGCGCTCGTTCGAGGCGTACCCGATCATCACCCGCATCTCGGGGGCGACGCCCGTGGAGGTGCCGCTCACCCCCGGCGAGGACCACGACCTCGACGCGATGGCCGCGGCGATCACCGACCGCACCCGGATGATCCTCGTCTGCAACCCCAACAACCCCACGGGCAACGCCATCCCGCGCGAGGAGTTGGAGCGCTTCCTCGACCGGGTGCCGCCCGAGATCCTCGTCGTCCTCGACGAGGCGTACACCGAGTTCGTCCGGGACCCGCACGTGCCGAACGGCCTGGAGCTCTACCGGGACCGCCCCAACGTCTGCGTACTGCGCACCTTCTCCAAGGCGTACGGGCTCGCCGGACTCCGCGTCGGATTCGCCGTCGCCCATGAACCCGTCGCCGCCGCGCTCCGCAAGACCGCCGTGCCCTTCGGTGTGAGCCAGCTCGCACAGAACGCCGCCATAGCCTCGCTGGGGAGCGAGGACGCACTGTTGGAGCGGGTCGACGCGATCGTCGCGGAGCGGGCGCGGGTCCAGGACGAGCTGGTGGCGCAGGGCTGGCAACTGCCCGTCTCCCAGGCGAACTTCGTGTGGCTGCGGCTGGGGGGACGCACCGTCGAGTTCGCCGAGCTGTGCGAGCAGGCGGGGGTGGTCGTCCGGCCGTTCGCGGGCGAAGGCGTCCGGGTCTCGATCGGGGAGACCGAGGCGAACGACCTCTTCCTCAAGGCCGCCGCCGACTTCCGCAGGGGCTGACGCCCCGCCGTCGAGGCCCCCGTCCGCCTTTCGCGCAACGGCGGACGGGGGCCTCGTCGTGCTCCGAGGGACCGGCCGGACGGCCCGCGGCCAAACTTTCAGGGTAGGGCCGACGGGTGGTCCGCTCGTCACCCACCCCCCGCAGCTTTGTCCGTTAGGTCCGAGTGCATAATTGCTTGTGAATGTGAACGCATTCACGAGCCCGTGACCAAGCCCGCGACTACCCATAGGAATCAGGGCAATACGGACGGACGCACGGAGCCAGAGGGCGCGATCTAAGGAGGACCCCGTGGACCTAGCGCTGGCGCCGGAGACCCTGGCGCGATGGCAGTTCGGCATCACCACCGTCTACCACTTCCTCTTCGTCCCCCTGACGATCTCGCTCTCCACCCTCACCGCCGTCCTCCAGACGGCCTGGGTGCGCACCGGCAAGGAGAAGTACCTCAGGGCGACGAAGTTCTGGGGGAAGCTCTTCCTCATCAACATCGCCATGGGCGTCGTCACCGGCATCGTCCAGGAGTTCCAGTTCGGGCTGAACTGGTCGGACTACTCGCGGTTCGTCGGCGACGTCTTCGGGGCTCCGCTCGCCTTCGAGGCGCTCATCGCCTTCTTCCTCGAGTCGACGTTCATCGGCCTGTGGATCTTCGGCTGGGACAAGTTGCCGCAGCGGCTCCACCTCGCCACCGTCTGGCTCGTCGCGATCGGCACCGTCCTCTCCGCGTACTTCATCCTCGCCGCCAACTCCTGGATGCAGCACCCCGTCGGCTACCGAATGAACGAGGAGAGCGGCCGTGCCGAACTCACCGACTACTGGCAGGTGTTGACGCAGAACACGGCGCTCGCGCAGTTCTTCCACACGATGACGGCCGCGATGATCACCGGTGCCGCCTTCATGGTCGGCATAGCCGCCTGGCACCTCTTGCGGCGGCGGCACGTCGAGGTGATGCGCAGCTCGCTGCGGCTCGGGCTCGTCACGCTGGTGATCGGCGGGCTGCTCACCGTCGTCAGCGGGGACCGCCTCGGCAAGATCATGTACGAGCAGCAGCCGATGAAGATGGCGGCGGCCGAGGCGCTCTGGGACACCGAGGCGCCGGCACCGTTCTCCGTCTTCGCCTACGGCGACGTCGAGGCCGGGCACAACAAGGTCGCCATCGAGATACCCGGGCTCCTCTCCTTCCTCGCGCACGACAACTTCAGCGAGGAGGTGCCGGGCATCAACGACACCAACGAGAGGCTCCAGGAGAAGTACCGCGACACCATCGGGCTCGACGACTACCGGCCCAACATCCCCGTCGCGTACTGGGGGTTCAGGGCGATGATCGGGTTCGGGATGGCCTCCTTCGCCGTCGGCCTCGTCGGCCTCTACCTCACGCGCAACCGGTTCTGGCTCTCCGAGAGGCTGCGCACCGAGCCCGAGGAGGTGCCACGCCTCGCGCTGCTCCGCGACACCGAGCTCTCCCCCTGGCTCAGCGGCTGGTACTGGCGGATCGCCGTACTCACGCTCGGGTTCCCGCTGATCGCCAACTCCTTCGGCTGGATCTTCACGGAGATGGGCCGCCAACCGTGGGCCGTCTACGGGCTGCTCCCCACGGCCTCCGCCGTCTCGCCGAGCGTCTCCCAGGGCGAGGTGCTCACCTCGCTCATCGGGTTCACGCTCCTCTACGCGATCCTCGCCGTGATCGAGGTGAAGCTCCTCGCCAAGGCCGTCAAGGCGGGACCGCCCGAACTCACCGAGGCCGACAGGAACCCGCCGACGAAGATCGGTGGGGACCCGGACAAGCCCATGGCCTTCTCCTACTGACGTGCTCGTACCGACGTGTCTGCGGGGCCGGCCTCGGCCCCGGCAGCGGAAGGGGATCAGCGGTGCACCTGCATGACGTCTGGTTCGTACTCATCGCCGTCCTGTGGATCGGCTACTTCTTCCTCGAGGGCTTCGACTTCGGTGTCGGTGTCCTCACCCGGCTCCTCGCCCGGAACCGGCCCGAGCGCCGCGTCCTGATCAACACCATCGGACCGGTCTGGGACGGCAACGAGGTCTGGCTGATCACAGCGGCGGGCGCCACCTTCGCGGCGTTCCCCGAGTGGTACGCCACTCTCTTCTCCGGGTTCTACCTGCCGCTGCTGGTGATCCTCGGGTGCCTGATCGTGCGCGGCGTCGCGTTCGAGTACCGGGCCAAGCGCGAGGAGGAGTACTGGCAGCGGAGGTGGGAGTGGGCGATCTTCTGGTGCTCGCTCGTGCCCGCCTTCGCGTGGGGCGTCCTCTTCGGCAACATCGTCCACGGGGTGAAGATCGACGCGGAGAAGGAGTACGTCGGCAACGTGCTCGACCTCTTCGGTCCTTATCCGCTGCTCGGCGGGGCGGTGACGCTGCTCCTCTTCACCTTCCACGGTGCCGTGTTCGTCGCGCTCAAGACCCTCGGCGACATACGCACGCGGGCGCGGCGGCTCGCGAGCCGGCTTGCGCTCGGGACCGCGGTCGCCGCCGGCGGCTTCCTCGTCTGGACGCAGCTCGACGGGGGCGGCCTCTGGTCGCTCCTCGCGCTCGTACTCGCCGTCGCGGGGCTGGCCGCCGCGTTCGGCTGCAACCTCGCCGGGCGGGAGGGATGGGCGTTCTCCTTCTCGGGCGTCGCCGTCGTCGCCTCCGTCGCGATGCTCTTCCTCGCGCTCTACCCGAACGTGATGCCCTCCTCGCTCGACCCCGCCTGGAACCTCACGGCCGAGAACGCCTCGTCCACCCCGTACACGCTGAAGATCATGACCTGGTGCGCCGCGCTGGCGACGCCCGTGGTCCTCGCCTACCAGGCGTGGACGTACTGGGTCTTCCGCAAGCGCATCGGAACCGACTCGCTCTCGACCGCAGGCGAGCACTGATCCCGCCCCAACTTCCCCCGCACACACCGGAGGTGGACCATGCGCCCCGTCGATCCGCGGCTGCTCGGGCACGCCCGCGCCGCCCGCCGCTTCCTCGGCGGCTCGGTGCTGCTCGGACTCTGCGGCGCCCTCCTCGTCGTGGCCCAGGCGATGCTGATCGCCGAGGTGGTCGTGGGGGCGTTCGTCGACGGAGCCGGGGTCGGCGAACTGCGCGGGCCGCTGCTGTGGCTCGCGGGCGTCTCGGTGGGGCGCGGGCTCGTCTCGTGGCTCACCGAGCTGGCTGCACACCGGAGTTCGGCCTCGGTCAAGTCGGAGCTGCGGCTGCGGCTCGTGGAGCGGGCGGCGCGGCTGGGGCCCGAGTGGCTCGCGGGGCACAGGTCGGGTGAACTCTCGGCGCTCGTCACCCGCGGGATCGACGCGCTCGACGACTACTTCGCGCGGTACCTGCCGCAGCTCGCGCTCGCGGTGGTGGTGCCCGTCGCCGTGCTGCTGCGGATCGGCACGGCGGACTGGGTCTCGGCCGGCGTGATCCTCGTGACGCTGCCGCTCATCCCCGTCTTCATGGCGCTCATCGGCTGGGCCACGCAGGCGCACACCACTCGTCAGTGGCGGCTCCTCTCGCGGCTGTCGGGGCACTTCCTCGACGTCGTCGAGGGGCTGCCGACGCTGCGGATCTTCGGGCGCGCCGGTGCGCAGACGGAGAAGATCGGCCGGATCACCGACCGGTACCGGCGCGCGACGCTGCGCACGCTGCGGCTCGCCTTCCTCTCCTCCTTCGCGCTGGAGCTGCTCTCCACGGTGTCGGTCGCGCTCGTCGCCGTGAGCATCGGGATGCGCCTCGTCAGCGGCGAACTCGACCTGGAGACGGGGCTCATGGTGCTGGTCCTCGCGCCGGAGGCGTACCTTCCGCTGCGCCAGGTGGGGGCGCGCTACCACGCGGCAGCCGAGGGGCTCTCCGCGGCCGAGGAGATCTTCGCCGTCCTGGAGGCCGAACCAGTGGCCGACGGCCGCGAGACCGCACCCGACCTGCGCCGCGCCACGCTCTCCCTCGACGGCGCCGCGATCCGCAGGGACGAGCGGGACGCCGACTCGCTCCCGCCGACGACGCTTTCGGTCGCGCCGGGCGAACGAGTGGCGCTCGTCGGGCCCTCGGGCGCCGGCAAGTCGACGCTGCTCGCCGCGGTGCTGGGGTTCGTGCGCCCGGACCGCGGCCGGGTGCTCCTCGACGGGCGCGACGCCGCGGACTTCAGCGTCCGGAGCCTCCACACGCAGATCGCATGGGTGCCGCAGGCGCCCCAACTCTTCGCGGGCACGGTCGCGGAGAACGTCCGCCTCGCGCGTCCCGACGCCACGGAAGCGGAGGTGGTGTCCGCGCTCCGCGACGCGGCGGCGGCGGAGCTGGCGCCGGGAACGCTCCTCGGCGAGCACGGCACCGGGCTCTCCGCGGGACAGCGCCAACGCGTCGCGCTGGCACGGGCGTTCCTCGCCGACCGCCCCCTGCTGCTCCTCGACGAGCCCACCGCAGCGCTCGACGGCGAGACGGAGGCTTCGGTCGTCGAGGCGGTGCGCAAGCTCGCCGAGGGCCGAACGGTGCTGCTCGTCGCACACCGGCCCGCGCTGCTGGCGCTCGCGGACCGGGTGGTGCGGCTGCCGGACACCGGCGCAGCCGACGGGGCGCGTGCGGACGCACCCGCGCGGGTGCGGCTGCCGGTTCCGGGCGGACCGGGGGACGTGCGCGTCGGGGGTGGCGCAACCGGTGGGGCGCGCGCCGGCGGTGGCTTCCGTGATGGGGGCGGCGAGGCGCGGGACGGCGCACCAGGCGAGCCGAACGCCTTCACCGTCCACGAAGGCGACGGGAGGGCTGGCGTCGTCGCCCGCCAAGCGGAAGAACCTGAGCACGCGCGCGAAAGGGCACGGGGCAGCGCACCCGACGAGCCCCGTACCGCCACCGGCGGCAGAGACGGCGTCGTCGCGCCGGAAGCGGACGACGAGCCGGAGCACGCGCGGAACGGTGCGTCCGACGAGCCCCGCGTCACCGTCCACGAGGGCGGCAGGGCCGACGTCGTCGCGCGCGCAGCGGACGACGAGCCGGAGCAGGTACGTCAGGACGGCCCGCACACTTCCGCTGTCGCTGAAGGCGACGACCGGACCGGCGGCGTCGCGCAGGAGGCGGACGGGTCAGGCGCGAACCCGCGTGAGGCGAGCGCCAGAACCGGTGTGAGGGCGCCGGGAGTTGTGCGGACGGCGCTTGCGCGCGTGCGCGCTGCCGGGCGGCCTGAGCGCCGGCGCATGGGGCTCGCGCTGGTGCTCGGGGCGTTGGCGCTGGGGAGCGCGGTCGGGCTTATGGCGACCTCGGGGTGGCTCATCTCGCGGGCCTTTCAACAGCCGCCCGTGCTCTATTTGATGGTCGCCGTCACGGCGACGCGGGCGTTCGGGATCGGACGGGCGGTCTTCCGGTACGCGGAGCGGCTCGTCTCGCACGACGCGGTGCTGCGGGTGCTGGCGCGGCTGCGCGTCGGCGTCTTCCGACGGCTGACGACGCTCGCGCCTGCCGGACTCGGACGTGCGCGCCGCGGCGACCTGCTCTCGCGGCTCGTCTCCGACGTCGACGCGCTCCAGGACTACTTCTTGCGGTGGCTGCAACCGGCCGCCGTCGCCGCGCTCGTGTCGCTCGGGGCCACCGCGTTCACCTGGTGGCTGCTGCCGGAGGCCGGGGCGGTGCTCGCCGCGGGGTTGCTCGTCGCGGGCGTCGGGGTGCCCGCGCTCACCGCGCTCGTCGCGCGGCGCGTCGAGCAACGTCTCGCGCCGGCGCGCGGTGCGCTCACCACGCGTACGCTCGACGTCCTCACCGGCACGGGCGAACTCACCGTCGCCGGCGCCCTTCCGGACCGGCTGAACAGGCTGCGCGCCGCCGATACCTCGCTCACCCGGCTCACGGCGCGTTCCGCCGCCGCGACGGCGCTCGCCACCGGACTCGGGTCGTTCACCACGGGGTTGACGGTCGCCGCGTCGGCGTGGGTCGGGGTGGCGGCCGTGGCGGACGGCAGGCTCGACGGGATCTGGCTCGCCGCCGTGGTGCTCGTCCCGCTCGCCGCCTTCGAGGCCGTGACGGACCTCCCGCTCGCCGTGCAGCACCGGCTGCGCACCAAGCGGGCGGCGGAGCGCGTCCAAGAAGTGCTCGACGCCCCGGAGCCGGTGCGCGACGAGGGGAGCGCCGCGTCGCCCGCACGCCCCTTCCCGCTCTCCGTACGCGAGTTGACCGTCCGCTACCCCGGAGCCGAGCGGGCCGCGCTCGACTCCTTCGACCTGGAGCTCAGCGAGGGCCGCAGGGTTGCGGTGGTGGGCGTCTCGGGAGCGGGCAAGACGACGCTCGTCCACGCGCTGCTCCGCTTCCTCGACCCCGAGCACGGCAGCTACACGCTCGGCGGCGTCCCCGCGCTGGGACGGGAAGGGCTCGCAGGGGACACCGTGCGCCGGTACGTGGGACTCTGCGCCCAGGACGCGCACCTCTTCGACTCGACGCTGCGCGAGAACCTCCTCCTCGCCCGCCCGGAAAGCTCCGACGCCGAACTCCGCGCCGCGCTCTCGGCCGCGCGCCTGGACGGCTGGATCGCGACGTTGCCGCACGGCCTCGACACCTTCGTCGGCGAGCGCGGTACCCGCCTCTCGGGCGGGCAGCGCCAACGCGTCGCCCTCGCCAGGGCGCTCCTCGCCGGCTTCCCCGTGCTCCTCCTCGACGAACCCGCCGAGCACCTCGACCTGCCCACGGCCGACGCGCTCACCCGGGATCTCCTCACCGCGACCGAAGGCCGCACCACACTTCTGATCACCCACAGGCTCCGCGGTCTCGACGCCGTCGACGAGGTGGTGGTCCTCGACGGCGGGCACGCGGTGCAGCGCGGCACGTACCGCGAACTCGCCGCCGTCGACGGCCCGTTCGCACGGATGCTGGAGCGGGAGGAGTCCGCGGACGCGTTGCGCACGGCCGGGTCGGCGCACGCCGGCGCACCGCACCAGCCCGCGGTGCACTGAGGCAGCGAGCGCGGAAAAGCGTCGGAGCCCGCGGATCTCCCTCGCCGGGGACGGCGCCGAACCGGCGTCGTCGTGACGGCTACGACGCGAGGTAGGACTCGATGACGGCGGCCACCCCGTCGTCCTGGTTGGAGACGGTGGTGAAGCGCGTCGACGACAGGACGGCTGCGTGTGCGTTGGCCATGGCGTAGGAGGCGCCGGCCCAGTCGAGCATCTCCAGATCGTTGGGCATGTCGCCGAAGGCGGCCACCTCTTCGGCAAGGATGCCGCGCTGCGCGCAGCAGCGGGCGAGCGTGCTCGCCTTGCTCACGCCTCTGCCGCTGATCTCCAGCAGCGCCGAGGGGCTGGAGCGGGTGAACTGCCCGTAGGAACCGGCGACTTCGCGGCCGAGCTTGAGGAAGGCGTCCGGGCCGAGGTCCGGGTGGTGGGCGAGGAGCTTCAGCACGGGGTCGATCGTGAAGCCGGCGCGGTCGTCGGCGAGGAGTTCCTCGGCGGGCGCGAAGGAGGCGCCCGGGTCGAACTGGAAGGGCGGGTACTCCGGTTCGTAGTGGATGCCCGTCGACTGCTCGACGGCGAAGGTCACGCCGGGCGCTGCCAGCCGCAGCGCACGCACCGTGCGGAGCGCGTCGGGGCGCTCCAGAGGGCGCACGTCGACCATGCGGCCGCCGTGGTGGAGGTCGACGACGGCGGCACCGTTGGCGCAGATGGCCAAGCCGTGCCCGTGCACGTACTCGCTGACGACGTCCATCCAGCGGGCCGGGCGGCCGGTGACGAAGAACACCTCGATCCCTGCGGCCTCGGCGGCCGCCAGTGCGCTGAGGGTTCGTGGAGAGACCGTCTTGTCGTCCCTGAGCAGCGTGCCGTCGAGGTCGGTCGCGATCAGGCGCGGAAGCGCCGTGCTGGTGGCCGGGGGAACCGGCAGCTCCGGGAGTGAAGTCACGAGGACCATCATCGCGCATATTCCAGGACAGGCGTGCGAGAAGCCGCCCGAATGAGCGTTGCCAAGAGTCACTAATCGGCCACTACCGGACGCGCGGGACCAGCCTCTCCCAATCCCCACGCACAGCACCTGCACGACCCCGCTGAGCAGCGACGATGTGCCGACTCTCACACCGGCTCCGGTGCACTCTGCGTTCCTACCGTTCGGAGGGAGAATCGAAAGGGACCGCTCCGGAGAGATTGCGAGGAGCCCATGGCCCGGACACGGTACGCACCCGACCACGGACTTGCCCGCCGCATGGTGACCACGATGTTCTTCATCGGGCTGCTCTACGTCGTCTTCGTGGGGGTGCTGATCGTTGCGCTCGGCAGGGCCTGGCCGTTGGTCCTGATCATCGCGGGCGGAGTCTTCGTCGCACAGTTCTGGTTCAGCGACAAGATCGCCGCGTTCAGCATGGGCGCCAAGGAGGTCACGCCGGAACAGGCACCGGAGCTCCACGGAGCGGTCGACCGGCTCTGCGCGCTGGCGGACATGCCCAAGCCGCGGGTGGCGATCGCCGAGACCGACGTGCCCAACGCCTTCGCCACCGGACGCAACCAGAAGAACTCCATGGTCTGCGCGACCACCGGCTTGATGCGCCGGCTGGAGCCCGACGAGCTGGAAGGCGTCCTCTCCCACGAGCTCTCCCACGTCGCCCACCGGGACGTGGCGGTGATGACGATCGCCTCCTTCCTCGGCGTCCTCGCCGGGATGATGACGCGCATGGCGCTGTGGACGGGGATCGGACGGGCCGGACGCAGCAGCAACAACAACGGCGCGCAGCTCCTGCTGCTGCTCATCCCCTTGATCAGCGCCCTCGTCTACGTGGTGAGCTTCCTCCTCACCCGACTCCTCTCCCGCTACCGGGAGCTCTCCGCCGACCGTGCGGGCGCGCTCCTCACCGGGAAGCCCTCGGCGCTCTCCTCCGCGCTCACCAAGATCAGCGGGGAGATGTCCCGCATCCCGACGCGCGACCTCCGTCAGCAGGAGGCGTTCAACGCCTTCTACTTCGTCCCGGCGTTCTCCGGTGAGAGCCTTGCGGCACTGCTCTCCTCGCACCCGCCGCTGGAGAAGCGGCTCGACCAACTCGGCCGGATCTCGGCCCAACTCGGAAGGTGACGCACGCGTGGGTTTCCTCGACGCCCTCCTCGGACGCAGCAAACCCGTCCGGCCCGATCTCGAGCAGCTCTTCGCGCTCCCGTCGGCCGCGGTGACGCTCCAGGCCGGCGCGGGGTTCGTGCCCACCGGGGTCGGCGCCGTCTGCTTCGCGAGCGTCGAAGGCGGGGCGTTCTCGCGGCTCCAGCAGGAGGTCCGCGCGCTTCTCGACGCCGACGCGGGCGAGGGCGGTACCGGCATCCCCGTCGAGTTCAGCCAGGACCAGTACGGCTACACCTGGCTCATCGCGCGTCACGGCCCCGAGGAGACCGCCGAGCTCGTCAACGACCTGCACGCCGTCAACACGCTTCTCGCGGACGCGGGGTTCGGACCGCAGCTACTCTGCTCGCTCGTCGGCTTCCACGAACAGGACGGGGCGCGCGGGCTCGGCCTCGTCTACCTCTACAAGCGCGGCACCTTCTACCCGTTCGCGCCGATGCCCGGCGCCGCCGAGCGGCGGGACAACCCGCTGGAGCTCCAGGTCCGCGGGCTGCTCTCGGGGGAGTTGCCGATCGAGCAGGACCTCGGGCGCTGGTTTCCCGTGTGGGGGGCTCCGGGGCTGTGAGAGAGGGCTGAGGGGCGCTCGCGTCGTGCTTGCGCCTTTGAGTGCTGCGGGTGCGGTGGCGTGCGTGGCTGCCGTCCTGCCGGTCCTTCGGGTGGGGTCGGCGGCTCTCTCGTCAGGCGCACGCGTGTGACGGCTGCCCGTACGCGGCGCCGACCGTGCGTCGGGCAGCCCTGCCGCCGGTCGCTCTCGGTGCCGGCCGCCGGGGGGGGGCGGCGTACGGGTTCGTACGGGCGGTGTCCCGCGCTTTTGACCCGGCTCGTCTGTGCCTGTCCTGGTGGTGCCGGGGACGCGTGCCGTCCGCGTAGTGGAGGGATCGGGCCGAACTCCTCGCCTTGCGAACGTGCGGGCCGAGACAGCGCATCGGCTCGCCTCCGCGGAGAGCGGTGGGGATTGTGGCTTCTCGCTGCGAGGCGGCGTCGTCAGGCGAGTTGGTCCGGGGCCTCGGTGGCGATGCGTTCGAAGACGGCTGGGTCGGCCGCGAAGGGGGAGTCGGGGATCGGGGCGTGTACGACGATCTCGGTGAAGCCGAGGGAGGCGTGGCGTCCTGCGAAGTCGACAAACGCGTCGAGGGAGTCGAGGAACGTGGCGCGCTCCGGTGTGAAGCCTGTGAGCAGGACCTTCTCCAACTCCTCCGGGTCGCGGTCGACTTCGGCGCAGGCCGACCGGAGCCGGGACACCTGTCCGGCGACGGCGGCGAGGGACTCCTCGGAGCCGGCGTCGAATGTCTTCGGGTCGCCTGTGGTGACCCATGCCTGGCCGTACCTCGCCGCCAGGCGCAGGCCACGCGGACCGGTCGCGGCGACGGCGAAGGGGAGGCGGGGGCGCTGGACGCAGCCCGGGATGTTCCGGGCCTCGTGAGCGGAGTAGTAGGACCCCTCGTGCGTGACCTCGTCCTCCGTGAGCAGGCGGTCGAGCAGCGGGACGAACTCGGTGAAGCGGTCGGCGCGCTGCCGTGCGGACCACGCCGCCTGACCGAGCGCCGTGGCGTCGAAGCCGCTCCCGCCTGCGCCGATGCCGAGGGTGACGCGCCCCTCCGAGATGTCGTCGAGCGAGATCAACTCCTTGGCGAGGCTGACGGGATGGCGGAAGTTGGGCGAGGTGACAAGGGTGCCGAGGCGCAGGCGGTCGGTGGCCGTCGCGGCGGCCGTGAGCGTGGGGAGGGCGCCGAACCACGGGCCGTCGCGGAAGCTTCGCCAGGAGAGGTGGTCGTAGGTGTACGCGGCGTGGAAACCCAGCTCCTCGGCGCGCGTCCATTCGTCGCGGCCCCCTTCCGACCAGCGGCGGACGGGCAGGATCACGGTACTCAGGCGCGGCGTCATGGGAGGAGCCTATGCACCGGTTGCGCTCGGGCGAGCGGTGCGGTCGGCGTGCGGCACGACGAGGCTGGCAGCGGGTGCGGTGCGAGGACCGACGGGCGCGAACTGCGAGCCCGCGGCTAGCCGTTCGCGGGCTGTGACGCCCGGGACGAGGCGTCGGCTTCCGGGCCGTTGGCCGTGAGATGGTCCATCGTGCGTGCGTTGACCTCGCGTTCGGCTGCCGCCGTGAGGAACTCCCCGACGTGTTTCTCACCGACGAGGCGGCCGACCGCCTCCACGGTGCCCGCCGGCAGGCGCACGGGGACGAGACGCTCCCCGCTCGGGGACGGTGCTGCGGCGGCCGACCGCAGGTGGTCACGGAGGTTGCGGGCGGCGAGGAGACGCATGGCGCGGGCGAGTTCGGCTTCCACCGCCTGCTGGGCGAGCGGGCGGAGACGTCGCACGAGGTCGGCGGCTTCGGCAGCGTCCTCCTCACCCGGGCGGCCCGCCAGGTAGCGGGTGAAGACGTGCTCGTTGGTGAAGTCGAGAAATCGGGCCGCGATGTGTTCCATCTGGCTTCGCAGCTCCCGCAGATGCTCGGTGACTGCGAGCAACGGGACACCGGCACGGTGGAGTTCGGCCGCGACGGCAAGCTCCTGCGGGCTCGGCACGAGGAAGTCGCCGGGGGCCTCGGGGACCGGTACGAGCACCCCGAGGGCGACCGCCTCCTCGACAGCCTCGTCGACGGCTTCGTCGTGTCGCCCTCCCTCGAAGAGCTCGTCGAGCTCGGCACGCGAGACCCTGCCGGAGACCTCGTCGGTCCACGGCCCTTCGACCTCGGCGACGAGGCCGAGCACTCCGCCGAGGCCCCGGCCCTCGTCCCAGGCGCTGAGGAGGTCCTTTATCGACGCCAGTGTGTATCCGCGCTCCAGGAGCTCCGCTATCTGGTGCAGCCGCGCGAGGTGGGTGTCGTCGTAGACGTTGGCCCGACCGCGGCGCTCGGGCCTGGGGAGTAGACCGCGATCCTGGTAGGCCCTTATGGTCCGCACGGTGGCGCCGCTGCGCTGCGACAGCTCTTCTATGCGGTACTCGGTCTCCGCCATCGGGCCTCCTTTCTCCTCACGGCTCGTGCAACCAGTCTCCACAGCAAGCACGTCGGCGCGTCCGGGGGCTGCCGCCGGGAGCCGCCCGACAGCTCTCGGGGCGGTCAACGACGGACCGCACCGGACGGCCGTACAGCCGGCCACCGACCGCCGCTCGTGGCGGGCCGGCGCACAGCCGCGGCGGCCGCCCCACCGGGACTCCGGCCACCCGCCAGCCCCGGGAGTGGCAGCAAGCCGACGTGCGCCCTTCCGGTCCGCTCTCTCCCCGCGCGCTCAACGCCCCCTTTTCACGTGCTACTTGGAGGCCCTGCTCAGCGGATTCACCCTCGCCAGCGCACGCAGCGATCCCGGCATCACCTTCGAGAGGAAGCGGGCGCTCCGGGCCTCCGGGGTCACGGCCACCACCGCCTGGTTGCGGACGACCGCGCGCACCACGGCCCGAGCCACCTTCTCCGGTGGGTAGTTGCGTATGCGGTACAAACGGGAGGTGCGTCGGCGGAGGGCCTCCTCCTCTCTTTCGGCCGAGCCGACGAAGTGAGCGGTGCCGGCTATCCCCGTGCTGACGATACCCGGGCATATGGCGGAGACTCCGATGTCCTGACCGGCCAGCTCGGCACGTAGGCACTCGGAGAGCATGAGCACCGCGGCCTTCGAGGTGGCGTACGCGGGAAGGGCACGCGAGGGCTGGAAGGCCGCGGCCGAGGCGGTGTTGACGATGTGCCCGCCCTGCCCGCGCTCCGCCATCTGCCTGCCGAAGAGCCGGCAGCCGTGGATGACGCCCCACAGGTTGACGTCCAGAGTGCGCTGCCACTCCTCGACGTCCGTGTCGAGGAAGGAGCCGGTGACCCCGATGCCGGCGTTGTTGACGAGTACGTCGACGGTGCCGTACTCCTGCGCGACCTTCTCCGCGAGCTCCTCCATCGCCTGTGCGTCGGACACGTCGACGTTCTCGGACCAGGCCCGGGGAGCGCCGATCAGTCTGGCCGCGTCGGCGGCCCGCGCAGCGCCCTCGGCGTCCCGATCGACGGCGATGACGCGCGCGCCCGCCTCCGCGAACGAGAAGAGGGTGGCGCGCCCGATCCCGCTCGCGGCACCGGTGACGAGCACTAGCTGCCCGGCGAACCTGTCGGCGTGCGGGCTGCGCGGCTCCTCGGCGGGCTCCGGGTTCCGGCCGCGGCGCTGGGCGTCCACGAACTCCGCGATCCAGGAGGCCAGTTGATCGGGCCTGGTACGCGGGGCCCAGTGCCTCGTGGGCAGGGTGCGGCGCGTCAGCGAGGGTGCCCACTCGTCGAGGTCGTCGTAGACGTGCCGGCTGAGGAAGATGTCGCCTGTGGGGCTGATCAGTTGTACCGGGGCGTGGGCGTGGCAGTCCTGGCGGGGGCGGCGGAGTCTGGTGCGGATGTTGTCCCGGTAGAGCCAGGCTCCGTGCGAGGCGTCACGCGGGAGCGAGGGCGTCGGGTACGGGCCGGCGGGGACTTTCTCAAGACGCCGGAGGATCGTGGGCCAGCCCTTGCCGAGCGCTCCGCGCCAGGCGATTTCGGGGAGGGCGGGGGTGTGGAGCAGGTAGACGTACCAGGATTTCGCGCTCTGGCCGAGGAGTTGGGCCGCCCGACGCGGGGTGGGGCGCATGGCGCGGCGTTTCATCCAGTGGCCGAGGTGGTCGAGCGAGGGCCCTGAGACGGAGGTGAAGCTCGCGATCCGCCCCGCCGCCCGCTTGGCTGTGGCGAACTCCCACGCCTGCACCGATCCCCAGTCGTGGCCGACGAGATGGACGGGCTCGCCCGGGCTCACCGCGTCGGCGACTGCGAGGAAGTCGTCGGTGAGCTTCTCCAGGGTGAAGCCGCCGCGGAGCGGCTTGGGAGCGGTGGATCGGCCGCAGCCCCTGACGTCGTAGAGGACCACGTGGAACCGCTCCTGCAACCGCTCGGACACGAGCGACCAGACCTCTTTGCTGTCCGGGTAGCCGTGCACCAGGACGATCGTCGGCCGCTCCGGATCGCCGAGCTCGGCCACGCACAGCTCCACGTCTCCGCTGCTCACCCGGCGCTCGCGCGCTCCTTCCAGCAGCCCGGCGTCCTCGGGGCGCCTCATCGCCTTCCGCACTCTCCCCACCTCGCTCTCTCGCGGGGCACCGCCCCGCACCGCTGCCCGGTCGCTCACCCTTCCGTCACCCCGTGCGACCCTGTGCCGGTGCACACACCGGCATCCGGCCCGCTACACGCCGCGGGGCACGGCCCCGACCGACGAGCTGCCCCTCACCGCCGGGAGCCACGCCCGAACTACCCTGCAGACGGGCCGACTTGGCCCGACTGCCGCACACAGCCGCGACGTTGACACCGATGAATGTGACAACGCCATCTGAGAGAGTCAAGGGAAGCGCCACAGCCTGTGGATAACTCCGCCACCCCTGGGCGTGAACCTCCGATACGGCGGAGCGGACCATTCCGGGCGGCGCTCCGCGCTTCTTCGCAGGTCCCGTAGGGGCGGGTACGACCTACGGCGGAGAAAGGGCTTCTGGGACCGGTCCGTTCGTCGGACGCCACACGGTTCTGAGGCGGTTAGCGTCGTCGACGTGAATGTGATTGCGACAGACGGCCTCGGCAAGCGGTTCCCCGAAGTGACCGCGCTGGACCGGCTGACCGTCGGCATCGCACCGGGAGTAACCGGCCTGGTGGGCGCCAACGGCGCCGGCAAGTCCACCCTGATCAAGATCCTCTTGGGTCTCTCGCCCGCGACTGCGGGAAGCGCCACCGTCCTCGGACTGGACGTGGCGCGAGAGGGCCGGGCGATCAGGGAACGTGTCGGCTACATGCCGGAGCACGACTGCCTGCCCCCGGACGTCACCGCCACCGAGTTCGTCGTCCATCTGGCACGGATGTCCGGGCTGCCGCCGGACGACGCGCGCGAGCGCACCGCCGACATCCTGCGCCACGTCGGCCTCCACGAGGAGCGGTACCGCGCCATGGGGGGCTATTCGACGGGCATGAAGCAGCGCGTCAAGCTCGCGCAGGCCCTCGTGCACGACCCGCAGCTCGTCCTGCTCGACGAGCCGACCAACGGCCTCGACCCCGTCGGCAGGGACGAGATGCTGGCGCTGATCCGGCGGGTACACGCGGAGTTCGGCATCTCGGTGCTGGTCACCTCGCATCTGCTGGGGGAGTTGGAGCGGACCTGCGACCAGATCGTCGTCATCGACGGCGGCCAGCTTCTCCGCGCCTCCGCCACCCGGGAGTTCACCCGCGAGGCAGCGGCGCTCACCGTCGAAGTCACCGACACCGACGCCCATCCCGACGGCACCGAGGCGCTCCACACCGCGCTCGGGGCGGCCGGCCTCAGCGTCACGCGCGGGGGTTCCTCGGCACCGGGCTCGCCCCGGCTGCTCACCGTCGAGGCGGACGCCGAGGGCGCCGTCCACGACACCGTGCGCGACACCGTCGCCGAACTCGGCCTGGGGCTCGTCCGCATGGAACAGCGCCGGCACCGCATCTCCGAGGTCTTCACCGAGGGGGACGCAGCCGAGGGGACGGACGCCGTCCCGCCGCAGAACGCGCCGGCAACCACCGAGACAGCTGCCGGGAGGCGACGTTGAACACCCCGCACACGCCACCGGACGCTCGAGCGGCGGGCACCGGCGCCCCAGCCGGCGTCGCGCCCGGCACGGGCGACTCCGCGGCCTCGATCCACGACATCGGCTACCGCAACTACACGGGCCAGCGCCTCGGCGGCGGCTACATACTCCGCTCGCTGCTGGTGCAGACGCTCCGCGGTGTCTACGGCCTCGGCAGGTCGGCGAAGTCGAAGGTGCTGCCGATGTGCCTCTTCGCCGTGATGGTGCTGCCGGCGGCCATCGTTGTCGCCGTCACCGTGGTCACGAAGACCTCCGACCTGCCGTTGAGCCAGTCCGAGTACGTACTCACGATGCAGCCGGTCATCGGAATCTTTCTCGCCGCGGCCGCACCGCAGGCCATCTCGCTCGACCTGCGCCACCGCACCACACCGCTGTACTTCTCCCGACCGCTGGAGCGCAGCGAGTACGTCACCGCCAAGTACGGTGCGCTCGCCGCCGCGCTCTTCGTCTTCACCGCCGTGCCGGCGGTCGTGCTCTACGCAGGCGCCCTGCTGGCGAAGCTCGACTTCGCCGACCAGACGGGCAATTTCGCCCTCGGCCTGGTGATGTGCGCGCTCTTCTCGGTCCTCCACGCCGGGATAGCGGCCGCCATCGCGGCGCACACCCCGCGCAGGGGCTTCGGCGTCGCAGGCGTGATCGTCGCCTTCACCGTGCCGTACTTCCTCGTCAGCGCACTCCAGGGGATCGCCTGGGACCAGGACGCGTTGGGGGTCACCGGCTGGATCGGCCTCGCCTCGCCGGGAAGCCTGATGGACGGCGTCCAGGCCACCTTCCTGGGCGGCGAGTCGACCTTCCCGGGCAGCCGGACGCCGCCGCTCGGTGAAGGCGCGGTCTACCTGCTGCTCACCGCCGCGCTGATAGCAGGAAGCTACTTCCTCCTGCTGCGCCGCTACCGAAAGGCCGGACTGTGACCACCTTGCACATCGAAGGCGCCTCGCGCTGGTTCGGCAACGTCGTCGCCGTCAACGACGTCACCTTCGACGTCTCGCCCGGCGTCACAGGCCTGCTGGGCCCGAACGGCGCAGGCAAGTCGACACTGATCAACATGATGGCGGGCTTCCTCGCCCCGTCCAACGGCTCGGTGACGCTCGACGGCGCCGCGGTCTGGCGGAACGAGCAGGCGTACTCGCATCTCGGGCTCGTGCCCGAGGCCGAGGGGATGTACGACTTCCTCACGGGGCGGGAGTTCGTCCTCGCCAATGCGGAGCTCCACGGGCTCGCCGACCCCGGCGCTGCCACCCACCGGGCGCTCGCCACCGTCGACATGGAGCACGCGCAGGACCGCCGCATCTCGACCTACAGCAAGGGCATGCGCCAGCGGGTCAAGATGGCGTCGGCGCTCGTCCACGAACCGTCCGTGCTGCTGCTCGACGAGCCGTTCAACGGCATGGACCCGCGCCAACGCATGCACCTCATGGAGCTGCTCAGGCAGATGGGCGATCAGGGCCGGACGGTGCTCTTCTCCTCGCACATCCTGGAGGAGGTGGAGCAACTCGCCTCGCACATCGAGGTGATCGTCGCCGGCCGGCACGCAGCGAGCGGCGACTTCCGCCGCATCCGTCGGCTGATGACCGACCGCCCCCATCGCTACCTGGTCCGCTCCGACGACAACCGTGCACTCGCCGCGGCGCTCATAGCGGACGCGTGCACCTCGGGCATCGAGTTCGACGAGGTGGAGAACGCTCTGCGCATCCAGGCCGTCGACTTCGGCCGGTTCACGGCCGTGTTGCCGAAGCTCGCCGCGGAGCGGGGCATCAGGCTCCACACGGTCTCGCCCTCGGACGAGTCCCTGGAGAGCGTCTTCTCGTACCTCGTCGCGGCCTGAAGGGACTAAGCAGCGATGTTCGACCCCACCGTCGCCCGGCTCACCTACCGAGGTCTCCTCGGACGCCGCCGGGTGCTCCTGCTCAGCGGGCTGCCACTGCTCCTGCTGGTGATCGCGGCGCTGGTGCGCGCCACCGTCGGCGCGGACGACGCCGTCACCGCCAATCTCCTCACGGGCTTCGGCGTCGCCACGATGGTGCCGCTGATCGGCGTGATCGCCGGAACCGGCGCGATAGCACCGGAGATCGAGGACGGCTCCGTTCTCTACCTCCTCGCGAAACCGCTGAAGCGACCGACGATCATCGTCAGCAAGCTGATCGTGGCGATAGGTGTCTCGGTCGCCTTCACGGCGGTGCCGATGCTCCTCGCGGGTTTCGTACTCAACGGCAACAGCGGGCAGTTGGCCGTGGCGTTCGCCGTCGCCTCCGCCCTCGCCTCGATCGCCTACAGCGCGCTCTTCCTGCTGCTCGGCACCGTGACCAGGCACGCCGTCGTCATCGGCCTCGTGTACGCGCTCATCTGGGAGGCGCTCGTCGGGAGCGTCGTGCCGGGGGCGCGCGTGCTCAGCGTCCAGCAGTGGGGGCTCTCCCTCGCCGAGCGGATCGCCGCCGACGGTACGGGGGTCAGCTCCAGCGTCGGCCCCGTCGCCGGTGTCGTGCTGCTTCTGGTCGTCACGGTTCTCGGCGGCTGGTTCGCCGGTCGCAAGCTGCGGACGCTCAGCCCCCAGGCCGGGGAGGCGTGAGGGCGCGCATCCGTCGACGCCCGTCGACCAACGGCCGGACGCGGGCGCGCCCTTCGGGCCCGCGTCCGGCGGAATGCCGCACGACCGACGCCGCCGGGGAGAAGGCCCGCGTCAGCAGCCGCGCACCTCGGGCCCGGCTCAACCCGCCATGGGGCGAGGCGAGTTGAGTCGCAGCGCACTGCGATAGCCACCGGCCGCACGGCAACAAGGCGACGAGCCCGCTTGCGTCCTGCTGTGACTCGGATCAGCGCCGACGCACCGGGAGAGCCCCACCGCCTCTGCCGTCCCAAGGGAGCGGAACCCTCGGTCCCGGCCCAAGCCGTCGGCGGCCAAGGCGCGTTACACCCCGCACCGCACGTCCAGCCCGGGGAACCAGCGAGGCGACAAGGCCGCGGCGTTCCGCAATACGTCGCCAAGGCCACGGACATCCGCACGTCCGGCCAGGCCGAGTTGGACGCCGTCGACCACGCTCAACCATCACCCGGGCAGCACCCATGGCTGTCGCGCCCCCTGCGCTCACCTCCCGAACAGCGGTGACGCGCCGACCACTTCGACGCGCCGATCCCCCACCGGCACGACTTGCGCGCCGGCCACCGGCCTACGGCTACGCTCCCTGTTCCTCGTCGAAGACGCGGAGAAAGGGCCGGTTCGACCCGATGATGTGCTCCTCGAGCATGCGAGCGCTCTCCTCGACGTCCCCGGTGCGGAGTACCTCGACGAGAGCCCGGTGGTCCTGGAGGAACTGTTCCAGCGCTCCCGTGCGGCCGGTCTGGAGCGCCAGGTGCATACGGATGCGCATGTGGATGGCCTCCCACATGGTCCGGACGGCCTCGGAATCGGCAGCGCCCACGATCAAGGCGTGAAATCGGATGTCGGCGTCGTTGAAGGCTTCGACGTTCTCGCCGGCCACCGCCTGCTGCATATCGTCCAGCACCCGGTCGAAGCGCTCGAAGTAGGCGGCGTCATAGCTTTCCAGGGCGGTGCGCAGAGCGAACTGCTCCACCTGTACGCGCACCGGCAGCAGGAGGTTCTCCACCTCCTCCCGCGAGACCGACGCCACCTCCGAGCCCTTGTAAGGGACGGAGACGATCAGCCCCTGGGACTCCAGGACCAGCATCGCTTCACGCACCACCGAACGGCTGGTGCCGTACTCATTGGCGAACATCTGTTCAGTCAGGCGCATCTTGGGTCCGAGCTCGCCGGAGAGGATCTTCGACCGGATCTCCGCCGCGGCCGGTCTTTCATCGAGACCTGGACGAACTTGGCCATGCGGTGACCTCCTGGGGTTGAGTTGATTACCCACCGCCGATTGTCGACACTGAGACCCGGTCGACCGTTGCCGTCGGGGCCAGGGGCCGGAGCCGGTGCCCGCCGGCCGGATGGCGACAAGGCGGCCTCCCCGGGCGCGGGCCGGAGCGGAAGACCGCTCCCCGGCCACGGCGATGCGAACGCCCTGAGGGGAACACCGCGAGGAAGGGACCGAGATGCAAATAGCCTGGAAGTTCGGACAACTGGCGATCACGGCCGAGGAGATCGACTTCGTGGACCCGGCCGAGACGGGTCCGAACGTCCGGGAGCGAGGACTGCGGATCGAGTTCCGCGTCGTACACGAACGGCAGGAGGGCAGCATCTACGCTTCTGACCGCTGGACGCTGGAGCCGGCGTTCTGCCGTCTCGATCTGCTGGAGTCCGGGCCGGGGCGCGGCGATCGCATTCACTGGCACCCGGCCGTCGAGGACGGTGAACCAGGAGACCGCGTATTCGACTCCGCCCTGACGGCTGACCCCGTCGCCTGGATACGGGAACAGCTCCAGGACCTCCCTGCTTTCCTTCGGCGCACCGGCCAGCCCGACCTTGCAATCGACCGGGAGAGCCTGGACGCCGAACTGGACGGCGTCATCGACTGGCTCCGAAACGCCCTCAGCCACTCGCGGCGCCCGTGGCCCACCGCTTCTCACGGCGAGCGGGGACTCGCTCTGAAGTCCTGAAGGACCGCCCTGCCAGGGCTCCAAAAAACCTGGCCCCCGGACTGACCTGCCGGCCGCCGCATCAGGGAAGAGGACGGGCGGTGTCCCAACGAAGCCCGGACGCCCGCACGGCGTGACGTCGTCACATCGCCTCGTCAGCCGACTCCGGACGTGCAGCCCGACCAGGACGAGCAGTCCGTCGCCACGGCCGACGCCGGTGCTGCCGGTGCTGCCGGTGCCGAAGACTCGGTGACGGCGCGCATGAGGCGCGCAGACAGGTCATGGGGCGGCGCACATCGTCCAGCCTGTTCGTGGCCGCCGCCGGGAAGCCGAGCCCGGTCGACAACGGAGCAGCCGGACAGTCGTGAT
This sequence comes from Streptomyces sulphureus DSM 40104, assembly GCF_000381025.1. Classification (GTDB taxonomy): domain Bacteria; phylum Actinomycetota; class Actinomycetes; order Streptomycetales; family Streptomycetaceae; genus Streptomyces; species Streptomyces sulphureus. Next base: position 167,827 of record NZ_KB905819.1, on the reverse strand, counting down.
CGGAGTCGGCTACGCACACCGAAGCGCCTCGGCTCTTGCGACTCGTGCGGAGAACCGGACGCAAAGTCGCGCCACCACGACGGCCCGGCTCAACCGAAGGACGTCAGCCGCACCGGAGTTGAGCGCCCGTCGACCGGGCCGCGCGCTGGCTCACGCCGTCCCACCGTCGAGCAGCTCGTCCACCGCCCGCCGCGGCTCCTCCAGCACGTCCCGCATCGCCCGCTCCGCACGCTCGGGGTCTCCGGCCTCGATCGCCTCCAGCACCGCCGCGTGGTCGTGCGGTGCGAGCGGGGACGTCTGTTCGTCGCGGAGCGACGGGAGGCGGGCGTCACGGAGCGAGGTGAGGAAGGCGTCGCGCACGGAGCCGCTCAGCCACCGGTACGTGGCACTGAGCGCGACGTTGTGCGCCGACTCGACGAGTGCGACGTGGAACGCGGTGTCCTGCTCGGCGAAGAGCTCGTACTGCCCCGCCCCGGGGCGCTGTTCGGCGTCGGCGTACGTCCCCAGCGCGGCGAGCGCCTCGCGCATCCGCGCGATGTCGGCCGGCTGCCTGCGTGTGGCGGCCAGGCGTGCGGCCTCGGTCTCCAGCGCGACACGGAGTTCCAACACGTCGCGTACGCCGGCCCGTTGGACGCTCCGCATCACCTCGCCCGCGTCGGAGGCCGAGACGACGAAGGTGCCCTCGCCCTGCCGCGACCGCAGCATCCCGGCGTGGACGAGGACGCGTACGGCCTCCCTGACGGTGTTCCGACCGACCTGGAGCTGTTCGGCGAGGGCGTGCTCGGTGGGTATGCGCTCGCCCACCTCCCATTCGCCGTCGGCGAGTTGGTCGCGCAGTTGAGCGACGACCGTGTCGACGAGGGACTGCCGTCCCGCGGCACGCAGTACCACCCGGACTCCTCTCACGCAGCAGCGAGCCGCCCCGGCGGGCGCCCCCTTCAATTGCCCAGTCATCCTACAACTCCCGGCCAGCTCCCCCGATGCCTACACTGAGCGTCACCAGGGCGGGGCAGCGGTCCGGGAGAGGCTTCCGGGGGCAACGGCGCCGAGGCAGCAGCCGCAGCGTCGCCGGTCGGGAGAGGTGGGGTTGCGGTGGCGGCGCAGAACGGCGGCTTCGACGGACCGACGAGCGCCCAGTACGGCGACCCGTCCAGCGAAGTGCTCGCCGAGGCGGCGGCCGCTTTCGGGCTCCTCGCCTCCCCCGCCCGCCTCCATCTCGTCTGGGCGCTCGCCCAGCACGAGTCCGACGTGAGCCACCTCGCACAGCGCGTCGGCGGCACCCTCCCCGCCGTCAGCCAGCATCTCGCCAAACTGAAGCTTGCCGGGCTCGTACGCTCCCGGCGCGAGGGGCGCCGAGTGGTGTACCTCGTCGACGACCCGGACGTCGTGACCCTCGTCCGCTGGCTCGTCGGGCGGCTGAGCGAACGCGGCGGCCACGGAATTGAAGCGCCGGGGACCGCACATGGCCTCGGAGCCTGACCACCGCACCAGGCCGAGACAGCGCCTCCCGAGCCGCGGAACGGACTCCGCACCGCGCTCCCTGCCCGTGCCCGACGGCGCCGCGGCCCCGCCGCGGACGGCACCGGACCCCGCCACGGCCGGCACCTCCCTCGAAGCACTCCGCCACCTGGGCTCAGGGCCCCGCGGTCTCCACGAGGCCGCAGCGGAAGGGCGGTTGACGCACTGGGGCGAGAACGCGCTCCCCGACCGCGAGACCCCTTCGTGGCCGCGGCGGCTGCTGCTGGCGCTGCGCGACCCCTTCGCCGCGGTGCTGCTCACGCTCGCCGTCGTCTCGGCGGCCGTCGCCTCGTGGGGGACGGCGTGCACCATCTCGCTGCTGGTGCTCGTCGGTTCGGGGCTGCGGGCAGCGGGCGAGCACCGCGCCGACCGCTCGACGTCGAGGTTGCGCGAACTCCTCGCCGCCACCGCCACCGTGCAGCGCCGAGCCACGGAGGGCGCGCCGTCCGCCGTGCGGGAGATCCCCGTCGACGAGCTCGTGCCCGGCGACGTCGTCCGCCTCGCTCCCGGCGACGCGGTCCCCGCCGACCTCCGCCTGCTGCGCGCCTCCGGGCTCACGGTGCGGCAGTCGGCGCTGACGGGCGAGTCGGCGCCGGTCCCCAAGTACCCGGTGGAGGAGCCCGATCGGGACCGCGGGCCGTTCGAAGGGCCGCATCTGTGCTTCCAGGGCAGCAGCGTCGCCGCCGGTACGGGGCAGGGCGTCGTCGTGGCGACGGGGGCGCGCACCCGCTTCGCGTCCGCCTACCGCCGGCAGCGGCGGCGGGGCGGCGGGGCCTTCGACCGGGCGGTGAGCCAAGTCGCGTGGATGCTCATGCGGTTCATGCTGCTGCTGCCGCCCGCCGCCCTCCTCGTCGACGCGCTGCTGCGTGGACGGGGCCTCGCCACGCTGCCGTTCGCGGTCGCCGTGGCCGTCGCGCTGACGCCCGAGATGCTTCCCGTCGTCGTCTCGACGGCGCTGTCGCGGGGCGCGGCGCGGCTGGCCGGGGACGGCGAGGTGCTCGTCAAACGCCTTCCCGCGCTCCACGACCTCGGCGCGGCCGAGGTCCTCTGCACCGACAAGACCGGCACGCTCACCCAGGGCCGCCCCGTCCTCGACTCCTCGGTGGACGGGACGGGCGCCGCCGAACCGCTCGTCGCCCACTGGGCCGCCGTCAACAGCCTGTGGACGCTCCAACTGGCCGACGCGCCCCGTCCGGACGCACTCGACGAGGCGCTGCTGGAGGCGGCGGAGGAGGCCGCTCCCGAGTCCGCCTCGCCGTGGGCGTACGAGGGCGTCGACGCATTGCCGCTCGACCCGGCGCACCGCAGCGCCTGCGCCGTGGTGCGCACGCCTCAGCGCGCCGGCTTCCACACGCTCGTCAGCAAAGGCGCCCCGGAGCAGATCCTGGAGCGCTGCACCGGCCTGCGCCTCCCCGACGGCACCGAGCGCCCTCTCGACGAGCGGGAGCGCGATCAACTCCGGCGCCGCGCCGTCGACTTCGGGGGCGACGGGCTGCGGGTTCTCGCCGTGGCGGCGGCGGAGCGCCCGGCACGGACGACGCGGTACACCCGGGCCGACGAGCGCGGCCTGACCCTCCTCGGCTACGTCGGCCTCCGCGACGCACCCGACCCCTCCGCCGGGGAGGCGCTCGCCGAACTCGGGGCCCTCGGCGTCTCCGTGAAGCTCCTCACCGGCGATCACCCCGGCACCGCGGCGCGAGCGGCACGCGACCTCGGTCTCGCCGCGCACGGGCCCGCGCACCCCGCGACACAGGAGTTCGGCAATGCGGGCGCCCGCTTCCCGGTCCTCACCGGCGACGCGACGGACCGCCTCGACGACGCCCAACTCGCCGACGCCGCCGAGCGTACCGACGTCTTCGCGCGGTGCACGCCCGAGCAGAAGGCCCGCGTCGTCACCGCGCTGCGCGCTCGGGGGCGCACGACGGCGTACCTGGGGGACGGAGTGAACGACCTGCCCGCACTCCAGTCGGCGGACGTCGGCCTCGCCCCGCGCGACGCGGCACCCGTGGCGCGCGAGGCGGCGGACATCGTGGTGGCCGTCGGTGCAGCGAAGGACCTCACCGCCGTCACCGGGGCCGTCACGGTGGGGAGGCGGTGCGGGGCCAACCTCGGTGCGTACTTGAGAGCCGTCCTCTCCTCCAACCTCGGCAACGTGCTGGCGATGCTCGTCGCCGGGCTCCTCCTGCCGTTCCTGCCGATGTTCCCCGCGCAGGTCCTCGTCCAGAACCTCTGCTTCGACGCCGCCCAGCTCGCCTTCGCCTTCGACCGGCCGGCGCCCGCGTCGCTGCGGAGGCCCACGGCGCTGCGCCCGCGCGAACTCCTCGGCTTCGTCGCGGGTTTCGGCCTGCTCAACGCCGTCGCCGACCTCGCCACCTTCGCGGTGCTCGCACTCGCCGTGCACGGGGCGCTGGGACCGGGCGGGCAGGACGAGTTCCACGCCGGCTGGTTCACGGAGAACCTGCTCACCCAAGCGCTCGTCATCCTCCTGCTGCGGACGGGGCGCGCGGCGTACGCGCCGGGGTGCGGTGCCGTGCCGCGCCCCGTGCTCGCGGCCGTCGCCGGACTCTCCTGCGTCGGCGTGGTGCTGCCGCTCTCGCCGCTCGCCTCGCCGCTCGGCATGACGGGGCTGCCGCCGCTGTACTACGCGCTGCTGGTCCCGGTGCTCGGGCTCTACGCCGTCGCTCTCGTCGTGGCCCGGCGCCGGTACGAAAGACGGCGCGAACTCGCCGCGTACGGCGGTGAATTCGGCCACCCCGCACACCGGGACGTCGCAGAGCGCGACGCCGCCGGAGCGGCGGACAGGACGGCGTCGCCGCGCTTCGCCGCAGGTGAGGAACGGTCACACCCGGGTAGGGATGTCGCGTGAAGGCGACGAGCCGGCAATCCACCCGACCGAGCGTGACCAACTCGCTTTAGGGATTGCGCAATACGGGAAATAGAATGGCGAGTGCAGCACCGTTCACGCTCGCCCGCCGGAGCGGCTCCCCGCCGGCCGGTCGAGGAGGCGGAGCGGTGCACGCACCACCGCCCGCAGCAAGGCCGCCGGGCGTACGCACGCCGTTCCACTGCAACCGGGGGTGTCCATGGACCGCGCCAACCGTCTCAAGGCGGAGGACAGGCCGGAGTTCGAGAGGGTACTCGACGAGGCGATCGGTTCCGAGGAGGTCGAATCCCTCCTCGACGCTCCCGAAACCCGCCTGGACGCCCGCAGGTTGCGTGCCCGCGCGCTCCGCGCGACCGACTCCGTGGCAGCACCGGCCGCCCCCGAGTACCGCGCCTACCTCACCCGCAGGCGCCCCCGCCCCGCCCGCTCCGGCATCCCCCGCCGCAGACACCCCGACGAGCCGCACACCCCCTGGACTCCTCGCGCCGTCCTCCAGGCGCTCGGCGCCATCGTCCCCTCGCTCGCCGCCGTCGCCGCGCTGGTCTTCCTCGCGGGCGGCTACGGCCTCCGGATACTCAGCGAACCCCCGCCGCTCGCCGACGGGTTGGTCACGGCGGGCTGGACGACGCTGGTGGTGGCGCTCGTCGCGCTGCTCGCGGCCCTCGTGGGCGTCGCCGTCGGGGCGCTGCGGAACCGCCCGCTCCACCGGCACGGCCCCGTCTCCCCCGAGGCGGCGCAGGCGGAGGAGGAGGCACGCGAGGCGTGGCTCACCGCTCTTCGGGACCGCGGCGTCCTCCCCTACCTGCGCAAACAGCTCAAGCCCGGCGGCAGCCCGCGACCCAACTCCGGTGACGCGCCCGCCCGTTCGACCCCGGCTTCCACGGGCGTTACGCTCCCGCCGCAGCGCGGCGCCGGAACCACCGAACAGGAGGACGCCCGCACCGAGGACGACCCCGGATACGCCGCGCCCGACTTCTCCAGCCCCGACTTCGCCACCCCGGGCTTCCGCAGTCCGCGGAGCGCCCCGGGGGACTCGGAGCGGACGTCGGACTGAGACCGGGACGCCTTGCCTGGCTGCCGCTCGGCGGGGCGGCGCGTCGTGGTTCTCCGGGAGTGGGCACGCGGAGGCGCGGCCGCGAGGTGAGCCGGGGGGCGGACCTACGTCGTCGGCGGCCACGTGCGGTTCCGTCGGGGGCGGCACCCCGCGTCCCCCACCGCGGCATCCCGTGTCCCGAAGTTTGGCGTTCAGCACCCGACATCCTCCGTCCCCACGGTCTGCGTCCCACGCCGGTGTCCAGCGTGACGCGTCCACCGCCCAAGGTCGGGCATGCGGCATTCCACGTCCGGCATGACGCGCCCGGCGTCCGCGTTCGACGCCCGGCACTCCTGCGTCTCGTGTCCTGCACCCGACACCCGAACGTTCTGCATCCGGCGTCCCGCGTCCGATGCCCGCCGTCCGGCGCCCAATGCCTGGCACGTGGCATTCCATGTCCGGCGCCACACGCCCGGGACCCCGCGTAGCCATGTCCGGCACCCCGCATCCGAACGTCCCACGTCCGCACGTCCGGCATCCCGCACTCCGCATTGCGATGTCCGGCATGCAGCATTCCCCGCCCGGCGCCGCCGCGCCAGCGTCCGGCATCCCGCGTCCGACGCCCGGCGTCCGTCGCCCCATGTCCGGCAACCGGCATCAGACAGCCGACAGCCAGCGTCCGCCAATCCCGCATCCGCCGCCCGCCATTCAGAGTCCGGCGCCACGCACCCCGCATCCACGTGTCCGGCGTGCGACGCCCGCGACCTGCGCCCCACCTCCGGTGCAGGGCCACCGACACCACGCGCCTGGCCCCCAGCACCAACCCCCAGCAGCCCGCCCGAAGTTGCCCCCCCTCCGCCGGACCTCGCGCGGCTGCCCTTGACCCGGCGGCGCTGCCTCAGTGCACGCAGAACTCGTTGCCCTCAGGGTCCGTCATCACCGTCCAACTCCCCGCCGGCTCCGCGACGTTCGCCTCGACGCGGGCGCCGAGGGCGCGGAGGCGCTCCACCTCCGGCTCGCGTGCGCCTTCGGGGCCGTGAAGGTCGATGTGGAGGCGGTTCCTCGCGGTCTTCTCCGGCAGTGGGACGCGGTTGAAGAGCAGGCGGCGGCCGAGTCCTGTGTCGCTCTCCGGGTCGTACGGGTCCGTGGGGTGGCGTACCGCGGCGGCGTCCCGCCAGGCGTCGCGGTCCCGGTGGCGGAGCACCAGTTCCTGGGTGATCGCGCCGAGTCCGAGGAGCTTGCCGATGAGGAGGCTGTGGTCCTCGAAGGTGTAGTGGAGGGCGGCAGCCCAGAACTCGGCCTGCGCATGCGGATCGCGGGCGTCGAGGACGAGCTTCCAGTGGACGGGTTCCCGAGTCATGCGCACAGTTATAGGCCCAGGCACTGACATCGGCGTCGCTCTGGAACACACAGCTACGGAACCCCCGCGGGCTGCCCGGAGCAAACGAGAGTCGGCCCCCGACCTTCGCGCGTCTGCGGCACGACGTCGTTCCCCCGGCAGTGCACGACCGAACCGACCTGCCTGCTGTGCGAGTTCAGCCGCAGGGTCGTCGCGCGATCCGTGCGGAGCGGAACCCGCCGGTCAGTTGCAGTTAAGTGATTGCGCAATCTTGGAACTCCCTGTGCGCCCGGCCCGTTCACCGGACAGCAGCACACCACCCCGCGCACCACCCGCACCGCACGCGGGACGGTCCGCGGCGGCAGAGAAGCAGTGGAGGTATACCCATGGGTGTGACCCTGTCCAAGGGCGGCAACGTCTCGCTGAGCAAGGAGGCCCCCGGGCTCACCGCCGTCATGGTGGGTCTCGGCTGGGAGGTCCGCACCACCACGGGTGCCGACTACGACCTCGACGCCTCCGCACTCCTCTGCGACGCGGCCGGCAAGGTCCCCAGCGACCAGCACTTCGTCTTCTTCAACAACCTGCGCAGCCCCGAGGGTTCGGTGGTGCACTCCGGCGACGACCTCACCGGCGGCAGCGGCGGGGACGACGAGCAGATCCAGGTCGACCTCTCCCAGGTGCCGGCCGAGGTCGAAAAGGTCGTCTTCCCCGTCTCGATCTACGACGCCGAAGAACGCAACCAGAGCTTCGGCCAGGTCCGCAACGCCTTCATCCGCGTCGTCAACAGCGCCGACGGCTCCGAACTCGCCCGCTACGACCTCACGGAGGACGCGGCGACGGAGACCGCGATGGTCTTCGGCGAGCTCTACCGCCACGGCGCCGAGTGGAAGTTCCGCGCCGTCGGCCAGGGCTACGCCTCCGGACTCGCAGGCATCGCCCAGGACTTCGGCGTCAACGTCTGAAACCGCTCGCGCGGCCCGGCGCCACCGTTCGGGCCGCGCCACAGCACTGCCCGCCTGCGCCTCCGGTGAGGGTGGATGCTCCTCGACGACGCGGCGCAACGACTCGCCCGCCCCCACCAACTCGCCGCAACACGAGCGCTGTTGCTCCGACCCTGTGCCTCTCCGGTCGCCGCCCGCCCACAATCCGTCGGCCGTAGGGCCGAGCCCCACCCGCCCCACCACGCAGAACCCTCTGAACCGGGGCGCAGCTACATGCCGCGACTCACTGACCCGGCGTATCAGCCCTTCAGGGGCGTTGCGTGAACGGCGGTCCCCGAAGCGCCCTTCGGCGCGTGCGCGGGGCCACCCTGTCCGCTCGGCGGGCCGCCTCCTGACCGGCAGCAGCGAAGTTCAGGTGTCCGACGCCGGCTTCGATCGTGGAGTGGCGCAGCGTCTTTCCTCGTGAGGAGCGCACCGCCGCCCGCGTGGATCAGGGTCGCGGTGTCACGTGACGGAAGTCGCGGAGAGGTTGGGTGACCCCTCGCGGACGCTGTACGCGAACGAGGCGTAGGCAAGGGAGCTGTGCAATCACGTGAGCAACAAGTGCCCGTAATCAGCCAGCACTTCGCGCGCCTCGGGTACCTCCTCGTGTCCCTTCAATCGGTGCAGGACCGTACGGGTCCGCTTCGCCGTGCGCTCCGAGGAAAGATCCCCGGACGTGTCGATGACGCGGCGGGCCTCTTCGGCGGCCTGCTCGGGCTCGTTGGCGTCGGCCAGTGCAACGGCCAGCCACGAGCGGTACAGCGCGACCTCCCGGGCGTGCGTGGCGTCATACCGTCCCAGCACGTCCTGAAGCAGCGGCACCGCGCGCAGCGGGCGGCGCAGCTCGGTGAACACCCGGGCGTCCATGACCTCGAGCTCCTCGCGGTTCACCCAGTACGCCCACGTCGGTGCCGGAGGGCCATCCGTGGTGTCCAGGGCGGCGTGCGCCTCCCCGAGCGCCCGTAGAGCCGGTTGTGCCTCCCCTGCACGCGTATGCGCCCACGCCACGCGATCGAGGAACAGGGCGCGCGTCGTGGCCGGAGCGTCCGGCCCGGCCTCCGCAACGGCCGCCTTCGCCAACTCCAGGCCCTCCCGCTCTCGGCCGCTGTTCGTGAGGTGGTAGCCGAGGCTGCCCGCGAGCTGTGCCACCAACGGCGCGTCCCCGGCCTGGCGGGCGGCCGAGAGCCCGAGCCGGTAGGCGTGCTCCGCGTCCTCCCCCCCGACCGGCGTCCGAGGCGATCCACCCTGCGATCTGCGCCAACTCCCCGACCTGCACCAGCAGTCCGCGCCCCGTCTCCTCGGAATGCTCGGACTCGCGGTACAGCCGGACGGCGGCGCGCAGCTCACGGAATGCGGGGGCGATCAGGTCCCCACCGGACAGAACGTCGTCCGCGAGCCGGAGGCCGTGCACTCGGGCCGCCAGACCCTCGACGGTGGTGGCACCGATCCGACGGCCGCAGAGCGCCGCCGGGGGCTTCAGCGCGTCCCCGTCGGGCAGCAGGTCCGCGAGGGTGGACGCGACCCGGGGCAGTCCTGCCTGGGCGTATCCCCGGGCGTACGCGGCTGCTTGCTCCAGCTCACGCAGCGGCACGCCGAGTACCCGGGCGAAGGTGGGCAGCCACACGTCCGGGATGCGCTCCCCGCGCTCCCACCGGGAGACCTCGTTCCGCGTGATCGACCGGGCGCCGGACACGGCGCACAGCACGGCGGCGAGCTGCCGTTGCGAGCGGTCGGAATGCCGCCGCAGACCGGCGAGGTAGGCGCCGAACTCGCGGCGTCGGTCGGCGGTGTCGCTCATGGCGGCCCCTTTCGTGGCCAGTGTGGCCCCTCCCCGGCCCCCTGGTTGGCTCCTCCGCGTGATCACGCCCCCCGGTTACTTGAACGCGAAGCGCCCCGGCGACCGCGCGAACGGCCCCGGGGCTGGCCGATCTGAAGGAAGCAGACCGACGTGCCGCAACCTGCAACCCGAGCCCGTCAGTCCGGGCACCCCAGGTACAGCGAGACCCTGCTCCGCCGGCCGGAAAGCACCGCGACCGCGCGGCGCCTGGTTCATGCAGCCTGTTCCGTCTGGGGGCTGAACGACTTGGCCGAGGACGGGGCGCTGCTCGTCTCCGAGCTGGTGGCCAACGCCGTGCAGTACGCACGGCGGGATTCCATCCGAGTCGTCGTCGACCGCCCCGACGCCGCGCGCGTGCGGGTCGGCGTCGCGGACCTCTCCAGGGCGCGGCCGGTGAAGCGCGAAGCGGACAACAACGGAGAGGGCGGGCGCGGCCTGCGTCTCCGCGCGGCGTTGGCCGCCGACTGGGGCACAGATGAGCAGCGCTGGGGCAAGAGCGTATGGGCGGACCTCGAAAGGCGCGGCTGACGGGAGAGCCCCCGGCCGCAGTGCGGTCGCGCCACCTCCTCAACTTCACGAGGTCCAACGGCGGTCGTGACCAACCACCGCCCCCGCCGACCCCTGGTCGGTCTTCGTCGCACACGTCGACGCACTCAGGTGCAGGGCCCGCGGAGGGGCCGGCTGAGTGTCCCCTCCGCCTGGCCGATGGCGTGGGCCGCGTTGATGAGGCCGATGTGGCTGAACGCCTGGGGGTAGTTGCCCAGGAGGGAGCCGGTGTCGGCGTCGACCTGTTCGGCGAGGAGGCCGAGGTCGTTGGCGTAGGAGGCGGCGCGTTCGAAGACGGTGCGGGCCTCCTCGACGCGGCCGGCGAGCGCCTGGGCCTGGGCGAGCCAGAACGTGCAGAGGAGGAAGCTGCCCTCGCTGCCCTCCAGGCCGTCGACGGGTGCCGCGCTGCGGTATCTGCGGACGAGTCCTGAGCCCGCGTCCGTGAGGTGTGCGGCCACGGCGTCGATCGTGGCGAGAGCGCGCTCGTCGGTCGGCGGCAGGAAGCCGGAGATCGGCAGCATCAGTGCGGAGGCGTCGAGCTCCGTCGAGCCGAAGTACTGCGTGAACGCGCCGGTCCGGCTGTTCCAGCCGTGCTCGAGGATCGCCTCCCGGATCTCCTCGCGGTCGCGCTTCCATTCCTCGACGCGATGGTGCGCGCCGATGCGGTCGGCGAGGCGCAGGGCGCGGTCGAGGGCGACCCAGCACATGAGCTTGGAGTGGACGAAGTGCTGTGCGGGGCCGCGCACTTCCCAGATCCCGTGGTCGGGCGTGCGCCACTCCTCGGCTGCCGTGTCGGCGAGCGAGATGAGGAAGGCGTGCTGTGCGGCGTCGTCCGGGTCGAGCCGGTCGGCGAAGCGCTCGGCGCAGGCGAGGAGTTCGCCGTAGGAGTCGAGCTGCGCCTGCGTCCAGGCGGCGTTCCCCACTCGTACGGGCGCGCTGTCGCGCCATCCGGCGAGGTGCGGCAACTCCCGTTCCGTCAGGTCGCGTTCGCCGCCGATGCCGTACATGATCTGGAGGTGGGTGCGCGGCCAGTCGGTGGCCGCCGCGTCGGTCATGAAGGCGAAGAAGCCGCCCACCTCGTCGAGGCAGGCCGAGGAGCCGAGGGCGTCCATGCTCAGTGCCGCGTCCCGCACCCAGCTATAGCGGTAGTCCCAGTTCCGCACGCCGCCGACCTCCTCGGGCAGGGAGGTGGTCGCCGCTGCGACGATCGCGCCCGTCGGCTGGTAGGAGAGCGCCTGCAGGACGCGGCCCGAGGCGAGCACCTCACGGCGCCACGGTCCTCGGTAGTCCTGGTGGAGGCGGGACCAGGAGCGCCAGGCCGTCGCCGTCGCGGCGAGGTGCTCGCCGATCTCGCGCTGGCCGAGGAGGCGCGGCAGCGGGCCGTCGAGGCTTCCGGCGTGCAGCGCGAGCCGGACCGTCTCGCCCTCGGAGAGTGCGAGCACGGTACTGGCGGCGCCGTCGCCCGTGTCCAGCCCGACGGGGCTGCTCAGCGCGAGCGCCGCGGGGCCGCCGCGCGCCCGCAAACCTCCGTCGAACGCCCGCAGGACGGGCACGACGCGGCCGTACTCGGGACGCGGCCGGTACTCGACGCGGACCTCGGCGGAGCCCTTGGTGCACCGCACGGACCGGATGAGCAGGTGTTCCGCGCCCTCGCCGAGCCGGTGCGGGTCCCCGCTTCCGCCGAGTGCGAGCGCGTCCGTGAGCTCGACGGTGCCGGTCTCCGTGGTGAACTCCGTGCGCAGCACCATCGTTCCCGGCAGGTAGCGGCGTGCGGTGTGCAGGGTGCGCTCGGGGCGTACGAGCCAGTGGCCTGCGGAGTCGTCGAGGAGCCGGGCGAAGAGCGCGGGGCTGTCGAAGCGGGGGAGACAGAGCCAGTCGACGCTGCCCTCCCTGCTGACGAGCGCGGCGCCGTTCCGGTCGGAGAGGAGGCCGTACTCCTCGATCGGGGTGTCGCTCACCGGGTGCCCGCCTCTCGCTCGCTGCCTGCCCCAATCCCCCGGCTACGCACTCGCGTTGCCACGGCGCGGGGGCGCTTCCCCCGACACCCTCCCGCGTACGGCGCCGGGCGCGGGTCGCTGCCGTACGAGCGGGCTGCGGGATCACCCGTTCGTACGGTTCCGATGCGCGCTGCCGGGCGGACTCCCGCGCACGACCCAGCGCGGCAGGACGCCCCGCGCGGGCCAGGCGGGCGCGGCGAGCGTGCAAGTACACCGCAGCGGAGCCGAGTTGACCCGCTCCAGCACACCGCCTGCCGTACGCCGCCCGCGCACGAGCCCTCGAGGGGAGGCGAGCGCAGCCCCGCCTCGCCAACGCCAGACGGACACGAGGCGACGGCCGCCCCGGCAGGACCTGCCGGCAGAAGCCCGCCGAGTCCCCGACCGCCAGGCACGTCCGAAGACGACGCAAGCCCGGCCCGGCAATTCCTCCGCACACAACTCTGCCGACAGGAGCGAGACGGCAACCAGGACCGACCCCTCACGCACACGGACCCCGTCGATCGGAGGCGACGGCGCCCGGCACCGGGTCCGCCTCACGGAAAAACACCCCGACCGCCGGGCCCCGCCCCCGATTTCCGCCCTACCGCCCCTCGTTCGCCTCCCCGAGGAGCTGCTCCAACCGTTCGAGGTCCAAGGTCGCGCCGAAGAACGAGGGGAGCCTGCCGACGGGGAAGGAGGCCGCCATCTGCTGCGTCGTCGGGTCGTCGAGAAGCCCCGAGACCGCCTCCTCGCCCACGGCGGAGGCGGCGGCCCTGCGGAACGCCGGGCCCGCGACGGGGTGCGCGAGCAGTTCTCCGAGGGTGGAGTGGAGGCCGAGCGGGAGGTCGGCGTCGTCGCCCGCCAGCTCGGTGCGGGTGCTCAGCCGCAGGTCGCGGCTGGAGGCGCCGACGTCGACCGCGTGGCGACCTCCCTCGACGAGCCATCTGTCCGCCCGCGTGTCCCAGTACGCGAGGTCGGCGCGCCGTACCCGCAGCTCCAGCTCCCGTTCCTCGCCCGGCTCCAGGTGGACGGAGGCGAAGGCCTTCAGCTCGCGCGGCGGGCGCGCCACGCGGGAGTCCGGACGGCCGACGTAGACCTGGACGACCTCCCGACCGGCCCGCCGCCCGGTGTTGGCGACGGTGCACCGCACGAGGAGCCCGTCCGCGTCCTGCGCGACGGCGAGGTCGCGGTAGCCGAAGGTGGTGTAGGAGAGCCCGTGCCCGAAGGGGAAGGCGACGTCCGCCTGGCGCGCGTCGTACCAGCGGTATCCGACGAAGACGCCCTCGCCGTACCGCACGTGGCCGAGTTCGCCGGGGAAGTCGAGGTACGCGGGGGTGTCCTGGAGGCGGTGCGGGAGGGTCTCGGTGAGCCGCGCCGAGGGGTTGACGTCGCCGTAGAGGACGTCGACGGTCGCGGAGCCGCCCGCCTGCCCCAGCAGCCAGCCCTCCAGCAGCGCGGGCACCGCGTCGGCGAACCCGGAGACCTCGACGGCGCCGCCGTTGGAGAGCACGGCGACGGTGCGCGGGTTGACCTCCAGGACGGCGTCGAGCAGCCGGAGTTGGGGTTCGGGCAGCCGCAGGTGCGCCCTGTCGTAGCCCTCCGACTCCGCCTCCGCGGGCAGCCCGAGGAAGACGACGGCGGTGTGTGCGGAGGCGGCGGCCGTGACGGCGTTGGCGAGCAGCTCCCCCTCGTCGCTCTCGTCGCCCTCCAGCGGGAAGCCGGGGGCGAAGTCGACCTGTTCGGAGCCGAGGCGCCGGACGAACTCGTCGAGCGCCGAGTCGACCCGTGTGGGGTTGATGTGCGAGCTGCCGCCGCCCTGGTAGCGCGGAGTCCGTGCGAACTCGCCCAGCACGGCGAGGCGTTGGCCGTCCTCGGCGAGGGGGAGGAGTCCGCCCTCGTTCTTCAGCAGCACGATGCTGCGCGCTGCCGCCTCCCTCGCGAGGGCGTGGTGCGCCTGCGCGTTGTAGCCGGCTCCGGGGTCCTCCGCCGCGTGCGCCCGGCGCACAAGCCGCACGACGCGCCCCGCGGAGCGGTCGAGCGCGGACTCCTCCAACTCGCCGCTGCGGACGGCCTCCACCAACTGCGCGTCGGTACGGCCCCCACTCGACGGCATCTCCAGGTCGAGCCCGGCCGCCAGGCCCGCGACCCGGTCGTCGACGGCGCCCCAGTCGGAGACGACGAGCCCGTCGAACCCCCACTCCTCGCGCAGGACCTGCGTGAGGAGCCACGGGTGCTGCGAGGTGTAGACGCCGTTGAGCCGGTTGTAGGAGCACATCACCGTCCACGGCTGCGCCTCGGCGACCACCCGCGCGAACCCGCGCAAGTAGATCTCGCGCAACGGGCGTTCGTCGACCTCGGCGCTGATCCGAAGGCGGTCGTGCTCCTGGTTGTTGGCCGCGAAGTGCTTCAGCGAGGCCCCCACACCGCGGCTCTGCACCCCGCGCACGAACGCGGCACCGAGGGCGCCCGAGACCAGCGGGTCCTCCGAGTAGTACTCGAAGTTCCGCCCGCACAGCGGCGAGCGCTTGATGTTGATCCCCGGACCCAGCACCACGTGCACGCCCTCGGCGCGCGCCTCGTCGGCGATGGCCGCGCCGACGCGCTCCAACAGCTCGGTGTCGAGCGAGGAGCCGACACCGACCGCGGGCGGGAAGCAGGTCGCGGGGACGCTGTCGCCCGCGCCGAGGTGCTCTCCCTGTTCCGGCTGCTTCCGCAGCCCGTGCGGCCCGTCGCTCAGCGCAACGCGGGGGACGAGCAGTTCGCCACCGGGACGGGCTATCTCCTCCGTGTGCCAGAAGTCGGCGCCGCTCGTCAGCGAAGCCTTCTCGGCGAGCGTCAGCCGGGAGACGACCTCCTCGGGCGGCTCGCCCGGCTCGGGGACTGCGGACGTGTCGAGGTGCGCACCGTTGCCGTTCACGTCGGTCATACCCCGCTGGATACCCCGTCGCTGCACCCCGCGTACAGACCGCGTCGCGCGGCCGCGCCCGCCACCGGCTACTTCCTCTTGCGGCCCAGCGCCTTTTCGAGCTGCGCCTTGTTCATCCGGGAGCGCCCCTCGACGCCGCGCTGCTTCGCCTCGTTGTAGAGCTGGTCGCGGGTCGGGCTGATGGGGCCGCGGTGCGAACGCTCGCCGCCGCGCTGAGGCGCGGGCATGTCCCGGGTGGAGGTGCGGCTGCGCCGGCGGGACTCGCCGGTCTGCGCCCGCTCCTTGTTGACGGTGCGCGCCGCGATCTCCTCGGCCCTGCCTTCCGAAGTGCCGCGCTCCCGCTGGCCCTTCTTGATGTGCTCGTACTGCCGCTCACGCTTGTTGCTGGCTCCGGCCGGCATGGCGTCCCTCCTCACGTACGACTGCCGCCGCGGGTGCCACGGGGACGCGGACGGCAAACGCGTTCACTCCGGCACGTTCCCGAAGATGCCGGACGCCCCGACCTTTGCGATCGTTGCGGGGAGCGCCGCATCGCCTGGCGCCGGGACGTCCGCCGGCCGGCGCACGCCCGGGGACGGCAGCGGTGCCGGCCGGCTCCGTGGGAGGTCAGATGGCGAACGCGGCTGCACCGACGGTCGGCGTCGAGGAGGAGTTCTTCCTCGTCGACGCGGCGACCGGGCGCCTTGCGCCGTGCGCCGACCGGGTGCTGGCCCGCGTCCCCGACGGCCCGGAGTTCGCGCGCCGATCGGGCCGGCCGCTCCCCGAGTTCAAGTTCGAGCTGCTCACCACGCAGTTGGAGACGGCCTCCTCGATCTGCGGCAGCCTCGCCGAGGTCGCGGAGGACCTCCTCCTCGCCCGTCGGATGCTCGCCGACGCGGCGGCCGAAGAGGGCTCCCGCCTCGTCGCCACCGCGACGCCGTGGCTCCGCTCCCGCCCCTCCCCGCTCGCGCCCGGCGACCGCTACCGCCGCATCGCGGAGACGTACGCGAGGACGGCGGGCGACTACGAGTGCAACGGCTGCCACGTCCACGTCGCCGTCGGGGAGCGCGAACGCGCCGTCGCCGTCCTCAACCACCTCCGCCCCTGGCTCCCGACGCTCCTCGCCCTCTCCTCCAACTCCCCCTTCCGCTGCGGCACCGACACCGGGTACGGAAGCTGGCGGGCGATCGAGCAGACGCGGTTCCCCGCTGCGGGGATGCCGCCGTACGCGGCCTCGGCCGAGGCGTACGACGCCTGGATCGACCGCCTCGTCGCGTGCGGTGCGCGTATCGACGAGCGGCACAGCATGTGGCTCGCGCGCGTCTCCAACCGCTTCCCGACGGTGGAGCTGCGCGCCTCCGACAGCGCGCTCACCGTCGAGGACGCGGTGCTCCAGGCGGCGTTGGCGCGCGGCCTCGTCGTCACGGCCCTCCGCGACCTCGAACGGGGCCGCGAGGCCGTGCCGTTCGACCCGCAGGTCGGCAACACGGCGGTGTGGTCGGCGGCCCGGCACGGCGTGCGCGGCTGGGCCGTCGACGTCTACGCGCAGCGCCAGATCCCGGCGAGGCGCCTCCTCGACGCCCTCGTCCGCCACACTTCCGACGCGCTGGAGGACGCGGGGGACCTCGCGGCCGTCCAGCGGATGCTCGGCGCGGTCGTCTCCGAGGGGACGGGCGCGGAGCGCCAGCGCGCCGCGGCCGGCGGCGGGGGCACCGTCGACCCGGTGCAGGGTCACAGGCGGCTCACCGACTTCCTCGTCCACCGGACGCTGAGTCCGCCGGTGCGCGTGACCGGCGGAGGCTCCGCCGCGCCGCACGCGGGTCCGGTGCGGCGGACCGGCGGCAGCTAGCCGCCCGACGGGTGCACGGCGCCCTCCTGCCGCGCGTGGGCGAACTCGTCGACGAGCCGGTCGGCGTCGGTGAGGAGCACGCCGTACGTCGGCCAGGCGGAGGGGTCCTCGGAGCTGTCGGGTGTCGAGCGGTGGAGTTCGTCGAGGAGTTCGCGGGCGCGCGTGAGCGCGTCCTCGTAGGTGTCCTCGGCCCGCTCGTCCTGCTCGCCGTCGTGCGACGAGCCGCCGCCCTCCCGGCTCTGCTGCTGTTCGCAGAGCGCCTGGGGTGCGCCTGCCAGCGCGTCGAGGAAGTCGGCGTACCGGGAGAGGAACCCCCCGCTCGGCAGTCGCGCTTCGTCGTCGTCCATGATCCGCAGGAGCGCGTAGCTGATGCTGCGCAGGTGCTCGCCGCCGCGCGCCAGCGCCTCGACGAGCGAGCGGTACCCGCTGAACCGCTTCGGCACCGAGCGCTTGAGGAACCGCCGCGGGTTGTAGAGCACGCTCTCCGCCCCGCTCTCCACGGCGCTGCGCGCCCCCGCGACGGTGCGGTCCAACTCCCGTGCGCGGTCGAGCCAGTCGCCGACGCGCCTGCGCTCGGGCACGCCGTCCCGCAGCCCGCCCGCAACGTCGCTCAGCAGGCTGTCGAAGGCGGTGGAGAGCTGCCGGACGCCCGCGGCCGCCGTGTTGTACCGCAGCGGCGGCAGGATGAGCAGCGAGACGAGGAGACCCACGCCGGCGCCGAGCAGCGTCGTCCCCGCGATCTGCCAGACCGACGCCGAACCGCTCTGGAGCAGCGCGTTGTACGCGAAGACGGCGGCGACGGAGACCTGGACGCCCTGCGTCCCCAGCCGCCGCCACCGGCCGATCACCAGCGCGACGAGGAGCATCAGCGAGAACGTCAGGAGGTTGGGGCCGAGGAGCGGCTGCGCGGCCCCCGCCGCGAAGACGCCGAGCAGCAGGGCGCCGACGTACTGCACCGACTGCCAGATCGTCCGGTACGCCGAGGACTGCACCAGGAGCAACGCGGTGAACGGCGCGTACGTCGGCTGCGACGAACCCACCACGTACTGCGCCAGCGCCCACGCGACGATCCCTGCGAGCGCGCTTTTGACGAGGAGCAGCAGCGTCTCGCGTTCGGGTCCCGCCCTGTTCCGCACCCGCTGCACCCTGTCGACGAGGCGGGCCGCACGCTCCCGTACGTAACGCACAGGTCCCCCCTGGCCGTTCTTGTATTGCTTGGGCTCGCTCATCCGTCCCTTCCCGGCAACCGCCGCTCAGGCGGCTGCCGCTGCCGGCCCGTGGCGGCCGGCGCCCTCCTCCGCGTCCGCCGGCTGCGGACGCGCGTCCGACTCGATCTCCTCACGCACCTGTCTGCACGCGTGGCTGAGCAGCCGCGAGACGTGCATCTGCGAAATGCCGAGCAGGTCCGCTATCCGCGACTGCGTCATGTCGCAGAAGAATCGCAGGTAGAGGATGTGCTGCTCGCGTTCGGGCAGGTGGCACAGGCAGGGCCGCACCGCTTCGCGGTCGACGACGCGGTCGAAACCGTGCTCCTCGGTGCCGAGCGTCTCCAGCAGGGTGCAGCCCTCGTCCTCCGCGTTGCCCGTGGAGAGTTCGGCCTCCAGCGAGAGCGAGCTGTAGCTGCGCATCGCCTCCAGGCCGAGCTGTACGTCCTCCTCGCCGAGACCGGTCTCGGCGGCGAGTTCGGCGACGGTGGGCGAGCCGTGCCCCGGGCGGCTCGCGAACTCCTGGAGGGCGGTGCGCACGCGGTTGCGGAGCGTCTGCACCCTCCGGGGTACGTGCAGATCCCATCCGTTGTCGCGGAAGTGCCGCTTCACCTCGCCGACGATCGTGGGGATCGCGTACGACTCGAAGGCGTGCCCCCGCGCCGGGTCGTACCGCTCGACGGCCTTCACCAGGCCGAGCGCCGCGACCTGTTCGAGGTCCTCCAGGTTCTCGCCGCGGTCCCGGTAGCGGCGTGCGAGCCGGTGCGCCATGGGCAGCCAGGCGGCCGCGACCTCCTGCCGGATGCGCTCGCGGTCGGCTCCCTCGGGGAGCGCCGCGATGCGCCGGAAAGCCTCGGCGGTGTCCGGCACGTCTCGCCGCCTGCGAGTCGCTGCGCGCGGCTCCCGTGCGGGTGCCGCACTGCTGGTCGGATCGGTTTCCATTCCACGCTCACCCCCGGATCGGCTCGGGGCCGACTGGGCTGGTCGTGTCCGTACGTCGTCCACAGCCCACCATCGCAGAGTGGGAGGGTTACGGCATCCGATGGACATCGGCTCCGCCGGTGACACGAGGCACACCTACGCGCGGACGCCGGGGCGCCGTACGGCGAAGGCCGCTCGGGAGCAACGCACGTCCACGAAAAGGCGGTTGGCGGCACCCCACGGAAAGCCCCTTCCGAAAAGGCGTCTTTGCCCGATTTGATGCACACTGGCATGGCATGTGCCATACCCGCCCCGCGGGAGCCGGCCGCGGCGGAGCGGCGGGGCTCGGCACGCGCACCCGACCACGGCGGGTCGAGGACGACGCCGCCGCGTACGCCGGGCCCGCCCCGGCGCCCAGAAGACGGTGGTGGACGATGCTGAAGGCGCACCCTGCGGTTCTGCGCGAACTCGTGGGCAGGTACCTCGCGATGGAGATCCTTTCGCGCGAGGCGCACGCCCCGCACCGGCTCGCCCGACGCCTGGAGGACACCGCCTACACCCTGTGCGTCCTCACCGGCACCCGCCGCATCGAGGACGCGCTCAGAGAGGCAGCGCTCCGGGTACGCGGCGAGGCCGCACCGCGCGAACTCCCGGCGCCCGCCCGCCACCCCGCGCCCCACCGGAGGCGGAGGACGACCGCGCTGGCGGCCTGACCGCCGGCGCATCGCATGCCCGACGCACGCCCGTCCGTGCGCGGAGCGGCAGGCAAGGAGCACGGCATGGAGTTCGACGTCGTGGTGGAGATCCCGCAGGGGTCCCGGAACAAGTACGAGATGGACCACAGCAGCGGCCGGATCAGGCTCGACCGGATGCTCTTCACCTCCACCCGCTATCCGGCCGACTACGGGTTCATCGAGGGCACCCTCGGCCGCGACGGCGACCCGCTCGACGCGCTCGTCCTCTGCGACCCGACCTTCCCCGGCTGCGTCATCAGGGCCCGCGCGATCGGCATGTACCTCATGCGGGACGAGCACGGGCCGGACGAGAAGGTCCTCTGCGTACCGGCGGGCGACCCGCGCCATGCGCACCGCCAGGACATCGGCGACGTCTCGGAGTTCGACAAGCTGGAGATCACCCACTTCTTCCAGGTCTACAAGGACCTGGAGCCGGGCAAGTCGGTCGAGGGCTCGCACTGGGTGGGCAGGGCGGAGGCGCTCCACGAGATCGAGGCGTCCCGCGCCCGCGCCCTCCACTGACCGACCGTCCACGTCCCGGCACGGAGCGCATCCCGCCCAACCAGCCGCCCCCGGCCGCCGGTTGACGCCCCGACCCGCGCCGACGACCGCCCACCCACCGTCCCGCCACCGCGCGCCCCGCGCCCGGGCGCGGCACCCTTGAAGGCGTGGGGTCCACCGCCTTGCGGGGCGGGGGCCACCGCTCCGGCGTCCGACAGCTTCCGGAGGGCTCAGTGATCACCACAGACTTCCACGACGGCTCGCCGTGCTGGCTCGACCTCGGCGCCGCGGACCCGGCCGCAACGATCGGCTTCTACGCCGCCGTCCTCGGCTGGGAACAGCGCTCCGCAGGTCCCGACAGCGGCGGGTACACGTTCTGCACGCTCGAAGGCCGCATCGTCGCCGCCGTCGGCCCCGAGTCCCCCGGCACGCCGCCGCGGTGGACGGTGTACTTCGAGACGCCCGACGCCGACTCCACGGCCCGGTCCGTCCAACTCGCCGGCGGCACGGTGCGGGGCGGCCCGATGGACGTCGGTGCGCAGGGCAGGCTCGTCCACCTCACCGACCCGCTCGGCGCCGAGTTCGCCGCCTGGCAGCCGGGCGCGAGGGCGGGACTCGAAGCGGTCGACCTGCCGGGAACGCTCTGCTGGCTGGAGCTGTGCACCTCGTCGGCGCGCGACTCCGTCGAGTTCTACCGCACCCTCTTCGAGTGGGACGTCCAGCGCACCCCCATGTCGGGGGACGAGAACGGCAGGTACACGCTCATCGGCACCGGCGGTGCGGAGCGGATGCACGGCGGCATCGTCGAACTCAGCGGAGAGCAGCTCGCCGCGATGGGCGGCACCCCGTACTGGCACCCGGTGTTCGCCGTCTCCGACGCCGACGCCGCGGGCGAGGCCGTCGGCGCGAGCGGCGGGCAGGTCTCGATGGGGCCGCTCGACGCGCCCGGCGTCGGGCGCCTCGCCGTCTGCCGCGACCCGTGGGACGCCGAGTTCGTCCTGCTGCACCCGGAGGGCTGAGGGCGCCCAACGCACGGCCCGGCACCCCAGGTTGACAACCGGGTGCTCCCTGATCGGCGGCGCTCGAACGTGCCAACCCGCACGCCCCCTGCGCCGGCTCCCCCGTACAGTCCCCTCACACTCCGCTGACCAGTCGCGACGCCTCGTACCCCGCGTGCACGGGCAGCCCCGCACGCCTCGGCCGACCGGCGCAAGGGCGCGCTGCGGCCGGGCTGCGCCGCTCCCAGGATCGGACGCGTGAGACGACGCATCGTGCAGAAGAATTCCGCGGCCAAGGCGGCAACGGCCTCTCTGCTGGCCTCCGTTGCCGTGCTCGCCGTACCTTCGCCCGCGCACGCGGACCCGGGACACGGGAGCGGACGGGGTCTGCCCGCCCGCGTGGAGGCGCTCTACGCGCGCGCTTCCGAGGCGGCGCAGGCCCACGAGAAGGCGAAGCGCAAGGCGGCGCGGCAGCGCGCGGAGCTGCGGAAGCTGCGCGCGGCCGAGCGGCGCAACCGCGCGCACCGCCTCCGCCTCAACGACCTCGTGGGCGCGGCGGCACGCGCCCAGTACCGCAGCGGCCCCCTCACCGCGGGCGCCACCCTCCTCAGCTCCGAGAGACCGGACGCGCTCATGTACCGCCTCAGCGTCAAGCGCCAGGGCGACCACGCGCTCGGGCACCTTTTCACGGCCGCCCGCGAAGCGGGGGCGCACTACGAGCGCGAACGCGTCGCGGAGGAGCGCGCGTTGAAGTCGCTGAAGCGCACCCAGTCGCGTCGCGCCGCGCTCCGCGAGGGCATCGAGCGGAAGCTGCACCGGGTCGAGGAGGAAGTACGTGCCGCGCAGGCGAAGCGCGGCGACGCGAAGAACGGCGGGCACCGCCCGGCGGGCGGTGCTGCGCCCGGCAAGTGCGCGTACGGCGGCGGCGGTCGCGCGCACCGCGCCAACACCGCGTGGACGCTGCCCACCTCGCACTACTGGCTCTCGGCCGGCTTCGGCGGCCAGGGGGCGCACTGGGCGAACCGGCACACGGGGCAGGACTTCGCCGTCTCGCTGGGGACGCCCGTGCGGGCTGTCGGCGCCGGCACGGTTGTCCGGGTCGCCTGCGACGACGGGTTCGGCAACCAGATCGTCGTCGGCCATCCCAACGGCTACTACACGCAGTACGCGCACCTCTCCGAGACCCGCGTAAGGGAGGGCCAACGGGTCGCGGCGGGCGAGGAACTCGGCCTCTCGGGCGAGACCGGCAACGCGCAGGGCCCGCATCTCCACTTCGAGGTGCGCCTCACGGAGTCGATGGGCTCGGCGATCGACCCGCTCCCGTGGCTTCGGCAGCACGGAGTCAAACCCTAGGGGAGCGAGCTGCGTTGGGGCCCGCCGCACGCCCTACGTCGCCGGTCGCACGGGCCTCCTCCGACAGTCCCCTTCCTCGCGTTCGCACGCCCCCGGACGGCGCCGGGCGCCTATCGTCGTGCCAGACGACCGCACCCGTGGAAGGACGCCCATGACCGTGCACTCCTCCGTCGAGCTCAACCACACCATCGTCCACTCCAGGGACCGCAGCGAGTCCGCGCACTTCCTCGCCGACATCCTCGGCCTCGAAGTCGGCCCGCAGAGCGGCCCGTTCCTCCCCGTCGCCACCGCGAACGGGGTCACGCTCGACTTCGCCGACGCTCCCGCGGAGGAGATCAAGGAGCAGCACTACGCGTTCCTCGTCAGCGAGGAGCAGTTCGACGTCTCCTTCGCACGGCTGAAGGAGCACGGCGTGACGTACTACGCGGACCCGTTCCGGCGCCGTCCGGGCGAGATCAACCAGGGCGGAGGCCGACGCGGCGTCTACTTCCTCGACCCCTCGGGCCACTCCATGGAGCTCCTCACCGGCGCATGAACCGCCTCACACCCCGGTGGCCCGGCGGTCCGGCACGGTCAGCGCGTAGACGACGAGCAGGCTGAGGCCGACGCTGATCAGCGACCAGAGGGGGTGCGCCGAGAGGTAGAGCAGGTGGCCGAGGAGGGAGAGCAGCGCGAAGAAGACGCCGGTGATCCTCGCCCACCACGCGCCCCACAGCACGCCGAGCCCGGTCACCACGAGCACGATGCCGACGATCATCCAGATCCAGCCCCACGCCGTGAAGTCGAAGATCAGGAGGTCGTGCGAGGTACCGATGAAGTAGTTGCTCTTCCACAGTGCGGCGCACGCCACGAAGATGTCGGAGAGCCCCGCCACGAGGACGAGCAGTCCCCCGAAGGCGAGCCACCCCGAGGTCGTCGGCTTCTCCTCGGACGGGGTGATGCCGGGTGGGGTCATCGTCGTCTCCCTCTCGCCCTCGGTGGTCGGCGGACGGGCAAGCGCGGTCCGTCCGCCGGGTGTTCGCCCCCTCCCGCTTGCGTCTGCCATGGGGCCACACCCGCACGGAGCGCGCGCTGCCGCCCGGGCCGAACGGGTGAACGCCCGCGCGTACCGGCGCCGGCGCACCGCCCGTACGATGCGGGTTCCCGGCCGCGCTCGCCCGGTGCCGTGCGCCGTCCCCGTACTCCCGACGGACGAAGCGGACGCGCACGGTCCTGAGCGCGGCGAGGGCAGCCAGAGACCGCAACGCACCGAGAGGCCGGCCCATGTCGTCCACGTCCGAACCGCCGCTGCGCCAGAACCTCCGCTTCACCGCAGGCGAGAACGAGATCTACGGCTACCTCGCGCTGCCGCCCTCCGGCTCGGGTCCCGGCGTGATCGTGATCCAGGAGTGGTGGGGGCTCACCGACCAGATCGCCGCCGTCGCCGACCGCCTCGCCGCCTCCGGCTACGTGGCGCTCGCGCCCGACCTCTACGGCGGCCGCACCACCCACGACAGCGCCGACGCGTTCCGGATGCTCCAGGAGCTCCCCCGCGAGGAGGGTGTGCGCAAGCTCCTCGGCGCCGTCGACCACCTGCTCGGCCACGAGGCCGTCCGCGGCGACGCGCTCGGCGCCGTCGGGTTCTGCATGGGCGGCGGCTTCGTCCTCTCCCTCGCCGCGGCGGCGGGAGACCGGATCGCCGCCGCCGTGCCGTACTACGGGATCGTCACGGGCGAGGACGTCGACTTCGGGACCGTCCGCGCCGCCGTCCTCGGCCACTACGGGGACCGCGACGAGACCATCCCGCGCGAGCTGCCGGACCAGGTGGCGGAGGAGATCCGCACGGCAGCGGGCGTCCCCGTCGAGATCCACCACTACGACGCGGGCCACGCCTTCGCCAACGACGAGGACCACCTGGGCACCTACGACCCGGAGTTGGCCCGCACGGCGTGGGAGCGCACCCTCGCCTTCCTCGGCGAGAAGCTCTGAGCCGGCGGCGGCGCCTCCCGAGGTGCGCGGAGGCGCCGCCGGGCGCACCGTGGAGACATGGCAGCACCGATCGTCGTCCGGCCTCCGGACGCCACGGGCGGACGCCACGTCCTCGCCCGCGGTGAGCCCCTGGGCACCGCCTGGGGGATGGTCGACGTGATCGAGTTCCTCCGCCGTGCCGGACTCGACATCGCCACCGTCGACCTCTACGACGAATCCCTCATCGACTGGCAGGGCGGCGGGCCCGAGGTGTGGGGACGAGAAGCGAGCTGACGGCCTGCGTGTCCAGCCGGCTCATGCACCGCGCGAAGGCACGATGGCGCGCAGCCGGCCACCGACTCAGCGTCTGGAGCCTCCTGTTGCGCACCACGCTCGTCCTCTTCACCTCCGACCTGAGGGTCCACGACAACCCGGCGCTCCACGCCGCGTCCCGCGGCGCCGACGCCGTGGTCCCGCTCTTCGTCCGCGACGACGGCGTCTCGGCGGCCGGGTTCGCCGTACCCAACCGCCTCGCCTTCCTCGCCGACTCGCTCCGCGACCTCGATGCGGTGCTCCGGGCCCGCGGGGGGCGGCTGGTGGTCCGCAGCGGGCCCGTCGTCGACGAGGTGTGCCGCGCGGTCGACGAGACCGGCGCCGCCGAGGTCCACCTCGCCGCGGGCGTCAGCGGGTACGCGCAGGCGAGGGAGCGCGGGCTCGCCTCCGCGCTCCACGGGAAGGCCGCGCTCCACGTCCACGACGCAGTGGTGACGGCCGTGCCCGCGGGCGAGGTCGTCCCGAAGGGCGGTGACCACTACGCCGTCTTCACGCCCTACTTCAGACGCTGGCGCTCCGCGCACCGGCGCACACCGCTGCCTCCGCCGCGCTCCCTCCGTACCCCCGGCATCCGCAGCGACCCGCTGCCCCGGCACCCCGAAGGGTGCGCGCCCCAACTCCCGGACGGTGGCGAGGAGGCGGCCCGCTCGCGCGTCACCGCCTGGCTGCGCGGCCCCGTCGAGCGGTACGCGGAGCTCGGCGACTCGCTCGCCGCGGACGCCACCTCGCGGCTCTCGCCGCACCTGCACTTCGGCACCGTCTCCGCCGTCGAACTCGCGCACAAGGTCGAGCGCCGGCTCCCCCAGGAGGGCGCGGAGGCGTTCCTCAGGCAGCTCGCCTGGCGGGACTTCCACCACCAGGTCCTCGCCGCGCGCCCCGCCGCCTCCCGGCACAACTACCGTGAGAAGGACGACCGTTGGCGCCGCGGCAAGGCCACGGAGAAGGAGGCCGCGGCGTGGCGCGCCGGACGCACGGGCTACCCCGTGATCGACGCGGCGATGCGGCAGCTCACGCAGGAGGGCTGGATGCACAACCGCGCCCGCCTGCTGACGGCGAGCTTCCTCACCAAGTCCCTGTACCACGACTGGCGTTCGGGCGCCGCCCACTTCCTCGCCCACCTCGTCGACGGCGACGTCGCCAACAACCAGCTCAACTGGCAGTGGGCGGCCGGCACCGGCACCGACACCCGGCCCAACCGCGTCCTCAACCCGCTCACCCAGGCCGGCAGGCTCGACCCCGACGGCACCTACGTACGGCGGTGGGTACCGGAGCTGTCCCGGGTGGAGGGCCGCGCGGCGCACCGGCCCTGGGAGCTCTCCGCGGCGGAGCGCGAGGAGCTGGGCGCGCAGGAGTACCCCGAGCGGATCGTCGACCTCGGCGAGGCGCAGGGGCGCTTCCGCGCGGCACGCGGGCTGGAGTGAGCGCCATGGCGTCCAACCCCCGCGCCCGTACGCGGCGTTGGGCTGGAGCACGCGCCCCTCGCGCCGCCGGCGCCTCCGACACGCACCCGGCGCACCGGCGCCTCGCGCGCCCCCTGTGCCCTACTGGTGGCAGCCCGTCCCGGGCCCTTCGGCGGCCCAACCGGCCCAACGTGCGGCACGGGCGGCGAGGCACCCTGGGGAGTGCGCCACGAAGCGGGCCCGAGCAGCCCGCGAGAGCGAGGAGGTACCGATGGTCGAGAACGCGAGGCCCGGTGGGCCGGGGGCGGCGGTGTGTACACGACGCCGCTCGGCGACGTGGCAGGAGGAGCGTCGCGCGCCGGCGCGGCAGCAGGAGCATGGCGCCGCCGGCGCACGCACGACGTGGGGAGGCAAGCCGTGAACGCGCCCGTCGTCGCCGGTACGGACGGGTCCGAGTCCAGCCTCCGGGCCGTCGAGCTCGCCGCACACGAGGCACGTCTCCGCGGCCGCGCGCTGCGGGTGGTCCACGCGTTCACCTGGCCGATGACGCGCGTACCGCTCGGCGCCTCCCCCCTCGGGCCGCCCGACGGCGGCCTCCGCAACGAGGCGGAGGCGAACGTCGCGGAGGCGCTCGCACGCGCCCGCGCCGCCGAGCCCCAACTCGACGTCGACGGCGACCTGGTGACGGGTGAGCCGCTCGCCGTGCTCGCCGCCGAGTCGCGCACGGCCGACCTCGTCGTCGTCGGCAGCCGCGGCCTCGGCGGCTTCACGGGGCTGCTCGTCGGCTCCGTCGCCGTGCACCTCGCGGCGCACGGCGAGTGCCCCGTGCTCGTCGTGCGCGGCAGGGAGGAGGCGCAGGGCCCCGTGCTGCTCGCCGTCGACGGCGCACCGGACGGCGCCGCCGCGCTGGAGTTCGGGTTCGCCGAGGCGCAGCGCCGCGGCCTCCCCCTCCAGGCCCTGCACTCCTGGAACGACTACTACTACCCGACGGCGCTCGCACCGGGCACGATGATGCCGGTCGCCTTCGATCAGGAGGTCCACGACTCGCTGGAGGCCGAGGCGCACCGGCTGCTCACCGAGGCGCTCGCCGGGCCCCGCGAGAGGTACCCGGACGTCCACGTCGACGCGCAGCTCGACCGGTTGCAGATCCGTCCCGCCCTGATCGAGGCGAGCCGGCGAGCGGGGCTGCTCGTCATCGGCGCCCGGGGACGCGGCGGCTTCGCCGGGCTCCTCCTCGGCTCGGTGAGCCAGGCGATGCTCCACCATGCCGACTGCCCCGTCGCCGTGGTGCGCCCGGGCGCGGAGGAGCCGGAGGACTGACGCGGCGGCCGCCCCCTCGCGGTACGCGGACGGCCCGCACCTGCGGCAGCCCCGCCGGGTCGCCGCCACCGCGGGAGGCGGCCGAACTCCGCCGCCGCGGGGGCCTGTTCGGGGGACGGCCGCACGCGCCGAGCAGGGCCGGGACCGGCCTCAGGCCGCCGCCGGCTGCTCGGGGCGGGTACGGGCCCGCAGCTCGTCGGGCTTCAGGTAGTCGCCGGTGCGCTCGAAGTCGCCGAGCGTGACGGGGCGGTGGTTGAGGAAGCCGATGCGGACGAAGTCGTCGCCCGTCGTCGCGTTGAGCGCCCAGTTGGCGGCCGTGCGCAGCCGTGCCGTGCCGGTGCGGAGCGACAGGAGGTGGTACGAGCGCGTCACCAACTGCGCGGTCATGCCCGACAGTTCGAAGCCCATCGGGTTGGCGACCGCGTCGCGCCCGGCGAGGTCGACCACGAGGCCGAGGTCCCTGTGCCGGTACGGGGTCGTCGGCTCGCCGTGGAGCTGGGCGACGAGGTTCTGCGCCGCGTGCTTGCCCTGCCGGCTCGCGTGCTGCGCGGTCGGCGGGCAGACGGCGCCCTCCTCGTCCTGCTCCAGGTCGGGGACGGCCGCCGCGTCGCCGACCGCCATCACGCCCTCGCGTCCGGGCACGGTGAGGTCCGAGTTGACGACGAGCCGCCCGCGCGAGGTCTCCGCCTCCAGCGTCTCCATCAGCGGACTCGCGACGACCCCGGCCGTCCAGATGAGCGTCCGGCTCGGCAGCACGCGGTTGTCGGTGAGCGTCACCGACTTGTCGTCGACCGAGGCGACCGAGACGCCGAGCGACACCTGCGTACCCCGCATCCGCAGGATGCGCAGGGCGTGGTTGCCGAGCTCCTCGCCGAGCTCGGGCATCAGCTTCGGTGCGACGTCGAGCAGGTGCCAGCGGATCTGGCTGGGGTCGATGTTCTGGTAGCGCTTGGCCGCGTTGTTGGTGAGCCGCTGGAGCCCCGCGACGGTCTCCGTCCCCGCGTACCCGCCGCCGACCACGACGAACTGGAGCCGCGAGGCCCGCTCCTCGGGGTCGTTGCTGCAGTTGGCCAGGTCGAGTTGGGCGATCACGTGGTCGCGGACGTACGCGGCCTCGGCGAGGGTCTTCATGCCGCGCGCGTGCTCGTCGAGCCCCGGGATGTCGAACCGCCGGGTGACGCTGCCGGGCGTGAGCACGATGTGGTCGTAGTCGAGGTTGACGAGCTCGCCTGTGATCATCCGCGTGACGCAGACCTTGGCCTCCGTGTCCACACCGACGGCGAACCCGGGCACGAGCTGGGTCCGCCGCAGGACGCGCCGCAGGGGCGGCGCGAGCGACTGGGGGGTGAGCACTCCGCTCGCCAACTGCGGTAGCAGCGGCAGGTAGAGCTGGTAGTTGGTCGGCGTGGCCAGGGAGATCTCGGCTTCGTACGGCGCGAGCCGGCGCTCCAGAGCGCGCGCGCACTCCACACCGGCGAAGCCGCCTCCGACGACAAGAATCTTCGTACGTTCCATGGCTGCACCCGCAACGGTGAACTCGGGGGTTACCGGTCAGATCTTCCGTTTGCCCTGAAAAGGCTCGCACGCCTGCCGACCGGCTGCCACCGGTCAACCGGCACGCGGAGCCTCGCGTCCCGCCTTTCCCGCAGCCCCGGCGTTATGCACTCCGTCCGCCGCCGTCTCCTGCTCCCCTTCCGACACGTCGGCGCCGTTCGGACGCGACCGCGCAGGACCGTCCGGCGGCCCCAACTCCAGCCTCGTGTGCCGCAGCGCGCCCGCCCCGACGAGGACGCCGAGCGCGACCGCCACCACCGTCACGACCGTGCCCGTCAGGATCGCGAGGCTCCCCGGCCGGTGCTCGACGAGCAGGTCGGAGACGCCGCGCAGCCCCGTGGAGCCCGGCACGAGGAGCCAGAAGCACGGCAGGAAGACGACCTGGTCCGGCACGCGCGACCGGCGCCCCACCCAGGAGGCGAGCAGCGGCAGCGCGGCGCCCGCGGCGAAGGCGCCGAGGACGCTGCTCACCGCCAGCGACCCGAGCACCTGTACGCCGCGCTCGGCGAGCAGCGCACCGAGCAGCCATCCCAACGCCCCTGCGTGCGCCGACTGGTAGAGCACGAACCCGACGCCGAGGAGCAGCACCCCGCACCATCCGGCCCACGCGCCGAGCGTCCCGGGCGCAGGGCCGTCGGGGCCGCGCTGCGCCACCAGGTCCGTCCCCACGAAGATCCCGAAGGCGAGGAGCAGCAGTTGGTTGAACGCCCCCGCGAGCCGGCCGATCCCGGAGAGCACCGCGCCCCACGCGACCTCCAGTGCCCCCATCGTCAGGGCCGTGCCCGGGAGGAAGGCGATGAGCGGCGGCACGAAGAGCCGCGCGGGCTGCTCGTGGAGCAGCGGCCCCGCCCACCGCAGCGAAACGCCCGTGACGAGCGCCGCCGCGAGCACCGGGAGCGCCGGGCGCAGCAACGCGAACCGCAGGCCGGCGAGGCGCAGCACCCCTACGAAGGCACCGAGGACGAGGTAGCCGAGGAGCGCGGGCGGCGAGGCGTGCTGTACGGCGCCGAGGCCGACGGTGAGCAGCA
Organism: Streptomyces sulphureus DSM 40104; assembly: GCF_000381025.1. GTDB lineage: Bacteria > Actinomycetota > Actinomycetes > Streptomycetales > Streptomycetaceae > Streptomyces > Streptomyces sulphureus. The sequence goes on along the minus strand of NZ_KB905819.1, from coordinate 137,663 downwards.
TGTGGCCGCCGACCGTCGTGGCCGGGCTGTACCGCTGCGGCATCGCGCGCATCGCCGTCAGCTCGGCCCGCACCTCGTCGAACGGGACGGCCTGCGCCCGCATCCGGGCGAGCAGCGCCTCCAGCGCCTCGATCTGGTCGAGCCGCAGGTCGCCGTCGTCCACGGGTGCGAAGTCGAGCTCGCCCTCGCTTCCCCTGCGCCCTCCGCCGACCCGGACGAAGAGTCCCGTCGGCACGATGAAGCAGCGCGCGGGCACGCCGTACCGTGCCGCGACGTCGCGGAGCCCCGCCTCGGCCTGCTCCGTCCTGATGCCGGCGCGCAGCATCTCCACGCCCACCTCGCAGAGCAGCCCGGCGAGCTCCCTCGCCCACTCCCGCTGGTCGTCCTCGGACGCCGCCGGGACGGTGATCGTGCGCCCGCGCCGGCGCCAGAGGCGGAGGGACGGCATGTGCCCGGCGGGCGAGGCGGCACCGAGCGCCCGGCGCACGGTGGCGGCGGGTTCCGCGCGCCGCCTCGTCAGCAGGCGCCGCAGCCGCCGCGTCCCCCGCTCCGAACTCCCCTGCTCTGCTGCCTCGTTCGCCTGCGCACGGGCAGCCGCTTCCCCTGCCTCGTCGCGGGCCCCGCGTCGGAGCCGCCGTACCGGCAGACGCTCGCGCATCAGACTTGCGCTCCCGCCGTACGCACCGCAGCCATGTCCCTACCCTAGGCTTACGTCCCGAAAAGGGAACTTCGCCCGGAACCCACCCGACCCAACGGCGTCCCCCGGAGGTGCGGTGACCCACGGCCTCCCGCAGGACCCCGAAGACTCCGACGAGCCCAGGCCCTCCCCCGAACCCGGCCCGGGCGCCCACGGCTGGCACCACCTCGCCCCCGACTGGGACCCGGCGACCCGCACCGCGGACGCCGACGCGCACGCCGCCGCCACCCTCGACGAGGCGAACCGCACCGCACAGCGCGTCTCGCACGGCGGTATCAGGGCGGCGGTGCTCGGCGTCAACGACGGCCTCGTCACCAACCTCTGCCTGATCCTCGGCATCGCGGGCGCCTCCGCCGACTCCGCGACCGTGCGCCTCGCCGGGCTCGCCAGCCTCCTCGCCGGGGCGCTCTCCATGGCGGCGGGGGAGTGGGTGTCGGTGCGCAGCCAGGTGGAGGTCGCCGAGTCGATGGAGCGGGCGCTCCATCGCGCCTGGCTGCTCTCTCCCCCGACGGTCCTCGGCAGGCTCTCGGCGCGGATGCAGGGCGGCGGGCTCGACCGCCCCACGGCGCAGCGCGCCAGCCGCAGCCTCCTCGCCGCCGGGATGCGCACGCGCAACTCGCAGGTCTGGGTCCTCTACGGCGTCACGCCCGGGGACGTCGGCTCGCCCCTCGTCGCCGCCGTCTACTCGCTGCTCCTCTTCGTCGTCGGCGCTTTCGTCCCGCTGCTGCCGTGGTTCCTCACCTCGGGCGGCGCTGCGCTCACGGGCTCGATGGTGCTGACGGGGCTCGCGTCGCTCGGCGTCGGCGGGGTGCTGGGCTGGCAGGCGGGGCGGGCGGTGTGGACGGCCGTGCGGCAACTGCTCATCGTGACCGCCGCCTCCGCGGTCACGTACCTCATCGGCGAGTTGGCCGGCACGACCGTCGCCTGACGCGCCGCCGCGTCAGACCCCGATGCGCCCGCCGCCCTCCGGCCACACCGCGACGACCGCGGGACGCACGAGGGCGCCGGGCCCGTCGGGCCAGCTCGACGCCGGCTCCTCCACGCTCGCCCCGTCGGACTCTCCCGGATGCTGCACGCAGACGAGCACCCGTCGCTCCTGCACGATGGGGCCGCAGGTCTCCGCGCCCGCCGGCACCGTGAGGAACTGGCGCACCTCGCCGCGGCGCGCGCCCTCCACCGCGACGCCGAAGAGGCCGTCGTGCGAGCCGAGCGCGTTGCCGTCGGTGGAGATCCACAGGTTGCCGTAGGGGTCGAAGGCGACGTTGTCGGGGCAGGAGATCGGGCTCACCTGCTCCTTCGGGAAGCCGGCGAAGTACGTCGACGGGTCCTCCGGGTCGCCGCAGACGAGGAAGAGCCGCCACGAGAAGCGGCGGGCCGCGGCGTCGCCGCGGGCCTCGGCGAACTCCAGGATCTGGCCGTGCTTGTTGCCGCTGCGCGGGTTCGCCTCGTCGGCCGGGTGCCCGTCGGGCGCTCCGCGCGAGCTGTTGTTGGTGAGCGCGACGTAGACGCGGCCGGTCCGCGGGCTCGCCTCGACGTCCTCGGGGCGGTCCATCTTCGTCGCGCCGACCCTGTCGGCCGCGAGGCGCGTGAAGACGTAGACCTCCTCGGCCGTCATCCCCGCAACGTGCGAGGTGTCTCCCGTGGCTAGGGGTATCCAGCGTCCCGTGCCGTCGAACTCGCCGTCCTCGGGGAGGGTTCCGGTGCCGTCGATCTCCTCCGGCGGGCTGTTGCCTTCCAGGCGCGCGACGTAGAGCGTGCCCTCGTCGAGGAGCGTCATGTTGTGCTCGTGGGCCGCGGCGCTGCGGCCGCGGTGCATCCGGCGGGACGAGACGAACTTGTAGAAGTAGTCGAACTTCTGGTCGTCGCCGAGGTAGACGACGGGCCGGCCGTCCTCGGTGAGGCGGGGCTGCGCCGCCTCGTGCTTGAAGCGGCCGAGCGCCGTGCGCTTCCGCGGCGCCGACTCCGGGTCGTACGGGTCGAGTTCGACGACCCAGCCGAACCGGTTGGCCTCGTTCGGCTCCCGCGTGAGGTCGAAGCGGCTGTCGAACCGCTCCCACTTGCGCTGCGTCTCCCCGCCGGCCATCCCGTACCGCTTGAGTCGGGCGCGGGTCCGCTCGTCCGCGACGCGCTCGCCGTGCGCGAAGTACTGATCGACGTTCTCCTCGCCGGAGAGCACCGTGCCCCACGGAGTGGTGCCGCCCGAGCAGTTGTTCAGGGTGCCGAGGACGGTGCGGCCCTCCGGGTCGGCCGAGGTGCGCAGCAGCTCGCCGCCGGCCGCGGGCCCCGTGACGGTGAACGGCGTCCGCGCCGTGATCCGCCGGTTCACCCGGTGCCTGCGCACCGGACGCAGCCCGCCGCCGCGCCGCTCCTCCTCGACGACCACGACGGAGAGCCCGTGCGCGGCCCACGCGATCTCGGCCTGCTCGCGCGACGGCTTCTCCGGGTCGTACCCGGCGAACATCAACTCCTCGTTGGTGTACTCGTGGTTGGCGACGAGGAGCTGCCGCCCGGGCTCGTCGAAGGGGAGCAGCTCGGCGAAGTCGTTGTTGTAACCGAACTGCCCCTCCTGCGCCCGCGCCGACTGCCGCTCCGGGTCGAACTCCGGCGCCCCGCGCAGGATCGGGTCCCCCCACCGGACGACGACGGCCTGCGCGTACCCGTCCGGCACCGTCACGGCGTCCGCCGTGTTCGGTGCGACGGGCGCGAACCGCAGCCCCTTCGCCGGCTTCCCGCGCGGACCCGCGCCGTGCCCCGCCGCCTCGGCCGGTGCCGCCCCGGTGCCCGTACCGCCCACGACCGCGACGGCACCGGCGACGGCACCGGTGCGCAGCACGGAGCGGCGGGAGACGGCGCGGGCGACGAACTCTCCGAGGTAGCCGTTGTCCGTCTCGTTCGGCGTCTCGTGGAAGCAGGCGTCCCCGCACCGGTAGCGGCAGGTCATCGCCGACCTTCCGCCGTGCGAGCCCAGGATCGGCAGCTCTCTGCGCATCGTTGCCCTCCGTGCTCCGCGTGCGGAGCGTCGTTCGTCGTCGGATGTCGTCGGATACGGCCGCGACGCTAGGCAGACGCCGCCGCACCCCGGCGACCGCAGCGTGAACCGGGGGTGAACCGCTCACGTCCACAGGGAGCGCTCACGCTGCGTCACGGGGAGAAAACCGGTGGCGCGAGGCCGATAGGATTTCGCACATGGCGGCCACAGGAGCAGAGAAGAGCACCGCGCAGGGCGCGTACCAGGACGGCACGAAGGCGTACTACGTCACCACGCCGATCTATTACGTCAACGACGCCCCGCATCTCGGCCACGCCTACACGACCGTCGCGGGCGACGTCCTCTCGCGCTGGCACCGGCAGCGCGGCGAGAAGGTGTGGTACCTCACCGGCACCGACGAGCACGGTCAGAAGATCATGCGCACCGCCGAGGCCAACGACGTCTCCCCGCAGGCGTGGTGCGACCGGCTCGTCGAGGAGTCCTGGAAGCCGCTCTGGGAGCATCTCGGCATCGCCAACGACGACTTCATCCGCACCACGGAGAAGCGCCACACCGACCGCGTCCGCGAGTTCGTGCAGGACCTCTACGACCGCGGCGAGATCTACCAGGGCGGCTACGAGGGCCCGTACTGCGTGCCCTGCGAGGAGTACAAGACCTACGGCGAACTCCTCGAAGGCGAGGGCGAGTTCGAGGGGCAGAAGCTGTGCCCCATCCACCGCAGGCCGGTGGAGATGCTCTCCGAGGAGAACTACTTCTTCAAGCTCTCCGAGTACGGCCCGAAGCTCCTCGCGCACTACGAGGCGCACCCCGAGTTCATCCAGCCCGAGTCGGCGCGCAACGAGGTCGTGCAGTTCGTCCGCCAGGGCCTGGAGGACCTCTCCATCTCCCGCTCCACCTTCGACTGGGGCGTCAAGGTCCCGTGGGACGACAAGCACGTCATCTACGTCTGGATCGACGCCCTCCTCAACTACGCCACCGCCGTCGGATACGGCGCCGACCAGCGGAAGTTCGACGAGACCTTCCCCGCTCAGGTCCACCTCGTCGGCAAGGACATCCTCCGCTTCCACGCGGTGATCTGGCCGGCGATGCTCATGGCCAACGGGCTCCCGCTGCCGGAGCGCGTGGTCGCCAACGGCTGGCTCATGGTCGGCGGCGAGAAGATGTCCAAGTCCAACCTCACCGGCATCTCCCCGCAGCAGCTCACCGACCACTTCGGCATCGACGCCTACCGCTGGTACTTCCTCCGCGCCATCGCCTACGGCCAGGACGGCTCCTTCTCCTGGGAGGACTTCGCAGCGCGGTACACCAGCGAGCTCGCCAACGACTACGGCAACCTCGCCTCCCGCGTCGCCGCCATGGTGGGCAAGTACTTCGGCGGGGTGCTGCCGGAGTCGACCGCCGAGGGCGAGGCCGAGGAGGCGATCAAGTCGGGCCTGACGAAGGCCGCTTCGGAGGCGGACCGCCGGATCGGCGAGGAGCTCGACTTCGCGGGCGGCATCGGCGCCGTCTTCGAGTTCATCAAGCAGGTCAACGGCTATCTCACCGAGCAGCAGCCCTGGAAGGTCGCCAAGGAGGAGGGCGAGGAGGCGCGGGCCCGCCTGGCGACGATCCTCCACACGGCCGCCGAGTCGCTGCGCGCCGTCGCCGTCCTCCTCAACCCGGTGATGCCGGAGACGAGCGAGAAGCTCTGGTCCTCGCTCGGAGCCGAGCCGGCGCTCGGCCCCCTCGCGGAGCAGCGGATCGACACCGTCGCCGACTGGGGCCGCCTGCCCGCGGGCGCGACGGTCACCAAGGGCGCGGTCCTCTTCCCGCGCCTGGAGGAGAGCTGAGGGACGCGCGGGGCCCCGACGGCAGACAGCCGTCGGGGCCCCTCTCAGCGGCCGGCGCTCACTCCACGTTCCACAGCAGCGGGTCGCGCACGTCGCCGGCCCACGCGACCTGCTCGACGTCGGTGCCCTCGTCGAGGAGGAAGGTCGAGCAGAGCGTCTTGGTGTCGCCGACCTTGAAGTCGTCGTCCCGCTCCTCGGGGCAGCCGCCCTTGATCGGGTCGGCGCCGATCGCCATCAGCTTTTTGCCCGGCTTGTCGTCCTCACCGAGGACGCGCGCCTTGAGGTTGAAGTCCGGCTCCTTGAGGCCGGACCCGGACTTCACGGTGTACGTGAAGTGGACGAAGACCGGGTACTGGCCCTTCACGTCGGACTTCTGCAGGCCGGCCGCCGTCAGGTCCGCGTTCTTGCCCGTGTCGACCTTCTCCGCGGTGATCTCTAGCTGCGCCTTGCCGCTCGACATGTCGAACTCGTGGGTTCCGGGCGCCTTTTGGCCAACGGTGAGCGGGCCGCTCGGAGCCTCGTCCTCCGCCTCCTCGGCGTCGGCCGCTTCCTTTTTCCCCTCCTGCGCGCTGGGCTTGGCGTCGGCCGAGTCGTCCGAGTCGTCCGAGTCGTCGGAGCCGCAGCCGGTGAGGACGAGCGCGAGAGCAGCAGCGGGCACAGCGGCGCGCAGCAGCGCCTTCCTGCGGTGGAGCGTCAACGTGGGTTCCCCTCGTTCCCGCGCGCACGGATAGCGAAGAACCGTCCCCCCGCGTTGCGCCCGGTTTCGAGGAGACTACTGGGGAGCATGTGACGTCAGGGTCTCGGAAGCTTCACGTCCGTGAATCAAGGGACGTCAATCCCCGTGCGCCATCCGGGACAACTCACGGCGGTGCGAGCTGTGTTGGGGCGGACTCAGCCGATCCAGTTCTTGAGGTCCTCCGTGTCCAGCTCGAAGCCGACCGGGTCGGGGAGGAGGACCGACTTGCCGTACGGCACCGTGACCACCTGCTGGTAGCGGACCCCGTCCGGCTCGGAGTGCACCCGGACTTCGCCCTTCTGTCGGTCGATGAGCAGGTACACCGGGATATCCACGGCCGCATAGGCGGCGGGCTTTTCGACGCGGTCGCGCCGGTTGGTGTCCGAGTCGAACGATGTGACCTCTACGGCCATGAAGACGCCCTCGCTCTCGGCCCACTCGCCCTGCCCGGCAAAGGCGCCGCTCGGCGCGAGCACCCCGTCCGGACGGGCGTTGCCCCCGCGGTACTTCTCCACCCTCAGACCGATGCCTGTCGCCAGCCACCAGTCGGTCCGCGCCTGGATGCACAGGCGCGAAAGCCACTCGATGATGGTCTCGTGGTCTCCGTCGGGCACCGGCTTCACCCCCAGCTTTCCGTTCAGGTGCTCCAGCCGCAGCGCCTTGTTGGTCTGCGCGGCATGACGCGCAAGATCCTCGAACTCGTCCTGACGCAGAACGCCGGCCCGCTCCTCCGCGCTGCCCACCACGGCCTCCTCAGGGATCGCTGGTACCTCCCACAGTACGGCGCCTGCACACGGAACGACTTGGTCCACCGACGGCTCTGCCATGCCCGGACCCTACGCACGACAAGACCCCGGAATCCTTCGATCCCGGGGCCCCGTACCGCCTTCGTGTGGTTACTTCACCGAAGGCTTGCGCACCTGGAGATGCAGCTCCTTCAAACGCGACTCCCCGACCTCGCTCGGCGCCCCCATCAGGAGGTCCTGTGCGTTGCCGTTGAGGGGGAAGGCGATCGTCTCGCGGATGTTCGGCTCGTCGGCGAGGAGCATCACGATGCGGTCGATGCCGGGCGCGATGCCGCCGTGCGGCGGGGCGCCGAACTGGAAGGCGCGGAGCATGCCGCCGAAGTCCCGCTCCACTTCCTCGCGGGAGTACCCGGCGATGCCGAACGCCTCGAACATGACCTCGGGTTCGTGGTTCCGGATCGCGCCCGAGGAGAGTTCGACGCCGTTGCAGACGATGTCGTACTGCCAGGCGAGGATGTCGAGCGGGTCCTTGGAGCGCAACGCCTCCAGGCCGCCCTGCGGCATCGAGAACGGGTTGTGCGAGAACGCGATCTCGCCCGTCTCCTCGTCCTTCTCGAACATCGGGAAGTCGACGATCCAGCAGAACCGGTAGGCGTTCTCCTCGAAGTGCCCCGTGCGCTTCGCAGCCTCCACCCGGACCGCACCCATGATCTGCGCGACCTCACCCGGCTCGCCCGCGCCGAAGAAGACGGCGTGCCCGGGCTTCAGGCCGAGCTTGCCGGTGAGCGCCAGGACGTCTTCCTCGGTGAGGAACTTGGCGATCGGCCCGGAGAGCGAGCCGTCCTCGGCGACGCGCACCCAGGCGAGCCCCTTGGCGCCCTGCTCCACGGCGAACTCCCCGAGCTGGTCGAAGAACTTCCGCGGCTGGTGCGAGGTGTCGGGCACGGGCAGGGCGCGTACGTGCTTGTCGGCGAACGCCTTGAAGCCCGAGCCGGCGAACACCTCGGAGACGTCGACGAGTTCGAGGTGCGCCCGCAGGTCGGGCTTGTCGGTGCCGTACTTCTCCAGCGCCTCGAGGAAGGGGATGCGCGGGAAGGGAGAGGTGACCTCGCGGCCGTCGCCGAGTTCGCGGAAGACCTCGGTCATCAGCACCTCGACGACCGCGAAGACGTCCTCCTGCTCGACGAAGCTCATCTCCATGTCGAGCTGGTAGAACTCGCCGGGGGAGCGGTCGGCGCGCGCGTCCTCGTCGCGGAAGCAGGGGGCGATCTGGAAGTAGCGGTCGAAGCCGGCGACCATCAGCAGTTGCTTGAACTGCTGCGGCGCCTGCGGCAGCGCGTAGAACTTCCCCGCGTGCAGCCGCGAGGGGACGAGGAAGTCGCGGGCGCCCTCGGGCGAGGTGGCCGAGAGGATCGGGGTGGCCATCTCGTGGAAGCCCTGCGCGACCATCTTCTCCCGGATCATCGCGATGACCTTGCTACGGAGCATCACGTTCCGGTGCATGCGCTCGCGCCGCAGGTCGAGGAAGCGGTACTCCAGCCGCTTCTCCTCGTTGACGCCGTCCTCGGTGTTGATGGTGAAGGGGACCTGATCGGCCTGCCCGAGCACCTCGACGGTGCGGACCTCGACCTCCACCTCACCGGTCGGCAGCTCCGGGTTGACGTTCTCCGCACCGCGCGCGGTGACCCTGCCGTCGACCCGCAGCACCGACTCCTTGGAGAGGCTGCTCAGCTGCTCGACGACGGCCGTCTGCTCCGGGCGGACGACGAGCTGGGTGACGCCGTAGTGGTCGCGCAGATCGACGAAGAGGATGCCGCCCAGGTTCCGGCGATTGTGCAGCCAGCCGCTGAGCCGGACGTCGGTGCCGACGTCGGAGGCACGGAGCTCGCCGCAGGTGTGGGACCGGTACCGATGCATCATTCATCCAAGTCGTCTGGCTGTGGTGGGGGCCGTCGGGGCGCGCGTCCCGGCCCCCCGGAATCCCCGTCCGGAGTCGTCTTCGGACGCCGGACAAGACTACCGCCCTGGCCCAATCCCGGTCGCCGCCGATCTAAGACCATCATAAATTGGGGCAATGCTCACCGAGGAAGTCCTTGCTGCTCTGGGCACAGGGACCTGGTACTGGGAGAGCGACACCGGACAGGTGACCCTCGACGCCCAGGCCGCCCGGCTGCTGGAGATTCCGTTCGAGGCCACGCAGGCACCGCTTGCGCACCGGCCGATCGGCGAGGAGACCCGGCACCCGGGCGGCGCCGAGGTGTCCGGCTCCGACTCCCCCTCGGCGCTCAGAGCGACGACCGTCCCCGAGTACACGGTCCGCTCCCACCTGCACGCGGGGGACTACCTGAAGTTCCAGCAAGCGGCCGTACGCGCCCTCGCCTACGAGGCGACCCAGGAGATGCGGATGCGCATCGTCACGCCCAACGGCGTCACGATCCGCACCCTCCACGTGCGCATGAGCCCCGTCTACCGCTCCGGCGAGGCCACCGCCGCCGGCATCGCAGGACTCGCGCAGGAGACGTACCGCCCCGCTTCCGACGAGGCGTACGCGCCCGACGAGGCGGCGGAGTCCACCGAGCGCACCGACGCCGAGGACCCGACGGGCACCGACGGACCCGCGGCACAGGAGCGCGACGGTTTCCTCCTCGACGCCGGCCACTCGCTCGTCGACACCCGCTCCACCGCCGAAGTCCTGCGCGTCGCCACCTCACTCGCCCTCCCCTGGCGCTCCCTCGAGGACCTCGGCGTCTTCCTCCTCCGCGGCGACGAGCTCGAACTGGCGAGCCTCGGCGCCCCGTTGAGCGAGGAGGCCACCTCCTCCCCCGGCGAGGTCCCCGGCAGGCGGCAGATGCCGCTCGACGCGGACCACCCCGCCGCGGAGGCCGTCCGCACCCGCAAGCCCGTCTACCTCAGCAGCCACGCGGAGTACCTCCGGGACTATCCGCGCAGTGGAGCCCGCTACCAGGGCCGCCGGCAGTCGTGGGCGTTCCTGCCGCTCGACGCGGGAGAGCGCGCGCTCGGGGTGTGGGCCGTCACCTTCACGCAGGCCGGCGAACTCGCCCCCGGGGACCGCAACCTCCTGATGCAGGTGGCGAGGATGCTCGCCCAGTCGTTCTCCCGCGCCGAGGCGAAGGAGACGGAGCGGGAGTTGACCGAGGGCCTTCAGCGCAGCCTGCGCCCCGCCAGCGAACCGGAGATCGACGGCATACTCCTCGCGGCCCGCTACGTCCCCACCGGCGGCGGCATCCAGATCGGCGGCGACTGGTACGACGTCATCCCGCTCCCCGACGGCCGCACCGCGCTCGTCATCGGCGACGTCCAGGGCCACGACGTCCAAGCGGCCAGCGTCATGGCCCAACTGCGGATCGCACTGCGCGCCTACGCGGCCGAGGGGCACAGCCCGGAGGCCGTGCTCAACCGCGCCTCACGTTTCCTCTACGGCATGAACGCCACCGGCAGCTCCGAGGCGACCCAGCCGGCGGGGCCCGCCGTCACCTCGCTCCCCGAGGACGAGTCGTACGCCGGCTACGTCGCCCATCCCGCCGAGTACCCGGCGGAGGGCCGCTTCGCCACCTGCCTCTACCTGGAGCTCGACCCGGAGTCCGGCACCGTCGACATCGCCAGGGCCGGCCACTGCGAACCGCTTCTCCAGATGCCCGACGGCCTCGTCGTCCCCCGGCACACGGCGGGCGGGCTGCCGCTCGGCCTCGCCAAGGAGAACGAGTACCAGACGACGCGGATGGTGCTGGAGGAGGGCGAGACGCTCCTCCTCTACACCGACGGCCTCCTGGAGTCGGGCGGGCTCGACATGGACGCGGGCTGGGACCGCGTCCGCGGCGTCTTCGAGCAGGCCTGGCGCTCCGGCCGCGGCGACGACCTGGAGCACCTCGCCGACTCCCTGCTCCGCCGCGTCGTCGGCTCCGCGGGCACACCGGTGAGCGCCGCCTCCACCACCTACCGCACGACGGGAAGGACCCCGTCGAAGCACGACGACGACATGGCGCTGCTCCTCCTCGCCCGCGAGCGCTCCCGGGTCCGCCCGACGGGCAACTGGATACGCCGCACCGTGCTGACCGTCTCCCAGTCGGGCCCCTCGGAGATCTCGGGGGCGCGGCACAGGCTGGAGAACCTGCTCCACGACTGGTCCGACGAGGAGCAGGCCGAGGGCGCCGTCCTCCTCCTCTCCGAGGTGCTCGCCAACGTGCACGTCCACACGGAGGGCGACGCCACCGTCGTCATCCAGATCGGCGGCAGCCGCGGCGAACGCCTGCTGCGCGTCGAGGTCATGGACACCAGCGACGAGCTCCCGCACCGCAGGGACCCGGGCGAGATGGCCTCCTCGGGACGCGGCCTGCTCCTCCTCGGCACTATCTCGGACCGCTGGGGCGTCGACCCGAAGGGCGAAGGCAAGACCGTCTGGTTCGAGATGGACGAGGGCAGCGAGGGCTCGGGCGAGTCCGACTGGGACGCGCTCACCTCGGCGTGGAGCGACGAGGGCGCACTCGCGTAGGGGGCGGCGCTCCGACCTCGACGTTGCTTCGGGGGAGCCATGTTCACCGTGCCGTTCCGTGGCTCCCCTCGGCACGGCAACGTCGACGTGAGGTGCTGCGGTTTCACGTGGAACCGAGCGGCCCGCGGCTGCGGCGCGGCGGAAGGACCGGACAACTGCCGCTTCGGCCGGGGCAGTTGGCACACGCACGAGTGCCGGTCACCCGACACGGGTGACCGGCACTCGCTCCCGTGGCGGCCAGGGGGATGCCGCCGGGTTCTCAGAGGCGGATCGCGGGGTCCAGTCGGGGGTCGGGGCCGGTGGGCGGGACGGGTGCCGGCTGCTGCTTCGACGGACGGATCGAGGCGAGGAGCGCCACGGCGACGAGCGCCTGGATGCCCATGGTCAGGGCCTGCGCCTCGGGCTCCATGACACTGAGCAGGTTCATGCTCGCGTTGACGGCGAAGTGGACGGCCATGGAGGCGAGGACACCGGCGTACTCGTAGGCGGCAGCGGCGAGCATGGCCATGGGGATGGAGCTGGCGAAGAAGAGTATGCCGCTCGCCGAGGCGAAGCCGAGCTCGTTCTGGACCGTGCCCTCGATGAAGAAGAGCGGCGCGTGCCAGACAGCCCAGATGACACCGGTGAGCACGGCGGTCTGGTAGCGGCCCATCGTGGCGCGCATCCTCGGCTGGGCGGTACCCCGCCAGCCGGCCTCCTCGGAGAGCGGCCCCGCCAGGAACAGGTTGACGAAGAACGCGGCGGGACCCGCCGGGTTGTCCTTGATCACGTTCTCCATCTCCTCCAGGCTCACCCCCGGACCGCCCGCCGCGTGCGCCAGCAGCACACCCACCACCACGGTCGCGGCGGCGACCACGAGCAGCAGCGGCGACCACAGCAGCGCCGACCGCCGGAACCTCACGGCCTTCGCCGGAACGGGCTCCCCGCGCCGCTTCCGGCGCACGCGGATCACAAGGGCGCCCACCAACGGCCCGAACGCACCGAAGAGATAGGGCGCGAACGCCGGGCCCTCCATCGCGGGCCCTCCGATCAGCATCGCCGCTCCCCAGGAGGCCCAGCTCACGACGAAGGTGACGGCCATGAAGAGAACGAGGTCGGAGCGGTAGCTGGTGGGTGCGGCGGAGGCCGTCGCGCGGGGAGAGGACATGCCAGGACTTCCTTCGGTGGACGTGCGGTGCGCTGCCTGTGTGCCCGTCTCCGACAGCGGGGCGTGCTTCCGCCGGAGAGCGGCGTTGAGTTGACGGGCCGACCAGACGGCGACGAGGGCACGGAGGACGGGGTCGACCGGCTCCGCTTCCCACCGCTCTCAACGTCGAGAACGTTATCAGATGTGAGACTCAAAGCGCACACCCAGCCGCGCGGATGCCTTGCCCGGCTCTTTGGCTGCGGGGCTCAAGGTCCGTCCTCAGCAGGCGAGTTCGCGCACGTCGGCAGGCGGAACGTCGTGAGGCGGGTGCTCGCCGGGAAGGGCGTCCGGTTGGGCGCATCCACCGGTGGCGCCCAGTACGGAGCGAGGTGATCGCGACCGGAGGAGGCACATGCGTGAGTGATGGCCGACCGTGGCCGAGGGCGGAACCCGCAGGACGAGAGCGGCTCCGGCCACACGCACGGGCGGCGGTTCCGACGAGGGTGGCAACACCAACGACGGTCAGGGAACGGCGGACGGCAAGTGAGCGAGCAGGAAAGGAAGGGGGCGGGCTTTCAGGGGCTCGTCTCTGCACTCCTCAGAAGAGCTCGCTCTCACCGCTGGTGGGCGGTACCCGGGAAGCCGGGGTGCGAGCGAGGTGATCCGGAGGAATACGGCGAGACGGGCTCGACCGCCGGACGACGTGGTTCCACGGGCCGGCTGAGCCCGCCTGCTCGGCCGCGCCCCTGACCGGTTCTCCGGAGTGGAGTCGACCGCCCTCAGGCCCGAGTGGCCGGAATACGCCCCAGCCGCCCCGACTTGAAGTCCTCGAAGGCTTCCGCGAGTTCGACCTGGCTGTTCATGACGAACGGGCCGTAGTGGGCCATCGGTTCCCGGAGCGGGCGGCCGCCGAGGAGGAGGATCTCCAGCTCGGGGGTGTGCGCGTCCTGGGAGTCGGCGGCGCGGACGGTGAGCGACTCGCCGGAGCCGAAGACGGCGGCCTGGCCGAGGCGGACGGGGCGGTGCTCGGTGCCGACCGAGCCGCGTCCGGCGAGGACGTACGCGAGCGCGTTGTACTCGGGGCGCCAGGGGACGGTGATCTCGGCGCCGGGGGAGACGGTGGCGTGGAGCAGCGTGATCGGCGTGTGCGTGACCCCCGGGCCCTCGTGGCCGTCGAGTCGGCCGGCGATGACGCGGAGGAGCGCGCCACCGTCCGCGGTGGTGAGGAGTTTGACCTGGCCGCCGCCGATGTCCTGGTAGCGCGGGTCCTTCATCTTGTCGGCGGCGGGGAGGTTCACCCAGAGCTGGATGCCGTGGAACAGGCCGCCGGTGACGACGAGTTCCTCCGGCGGGGCCTCGATGTGGAGGAGCCCGGACCCGGCCGTCATCCACTGGGTGTCGCCGTCGTTGATCGTGCCGCCGCCGCCCTCGGAGTCCTGGTGGACGAAGGTGCCGTCGAGGAGGTACGTAACGGTCTCGAAGCCGCGGTGCGGGTGCCAGGGGGTGCCCCTCGCCTCGCCGGGCGCGTACTCCACCTCTCCCATCTGGTCCATCATGATGAACGGGTCGAGGTGCCGGTAGTCGATCCCGGCGAACGCCCTGCGCACCGGGAAGCCCTCGCCCTCGTACCCCTTCGGCGCCGTGGTGACGGCTCTCACCGGCCGTGCGGCGGCGGTCTGTTCGGCGGTGGCGACGACGCGGGGCAGGCTGAGCGGGTTCTCCACGGTGACGGCTGGCATGGGGGCCTCCTGAAGTCGACCACCAAGATAGTTGAATCCTCAACTTGTGTCGAGCGGGGCGGACATACGTGGAGCCCCCGACGGGGTCGGGGGCTCCACGGGGTCGCGGTGTCGGTCAGGCGCTCAACTCGCCGTGTTTGAGGGCGGATACGAAGCGGGACCAGCCGAACGCACCGAAAAGGAGAACGGGGCCACCGACCTCCTTGGAATCACGCACAGGGACAGGAGAACCTGCGGTAGCCACCTCGACGCACTGTCCTCCGTTACCGCTGCTGTACGACGACCTGATCCACTCTCCAGGGGGAAGAGGGGACTTCCTATTCATCGCGCGTGCTCCTCTTTCGCCCGTCGGATCAGCAACTTTGACTCTTCGGGCGAGCAGGCATCAGCTCGCAACCGTGCATAAGTCTCAGTCGCCGCACCAACTTTGGAAGCTGAATCGATCAAACGCCCTCCGTTGAGAGCTTCTTCGTACAGCATGCACGTCCCGTCCGCGAACGTCAGCAGTGTGAAGCTCTCCGCTGCGGGAGGTGCACCGGATGCGAACGGCAAGACCTGGACGGTCACGTGTGGCGACTCCGACTCACAGAGAAGGTACGTGAGTTGCGCTTCCATCACCTCGGAGCCACCGATCGGCCTCCGTAGGCAACACTCGTCCAGCACGACCCAGAGCAGGGGTGCGGTGTCCCGGTCAAGGACCTCGTGGCGGCGTCTGCGGGCCTGCACTCGCTCGTCGATCTCCTCGTCCGACGACCGCGGAAGAGCACCACGGAAGACAGCGGACGCATACTCCGGCGTCTGCAGCACTCCCATGATCAGGTTGGTGCTGTAGTCCAGGATGCTGGCGGCCTGGGCCTCCATCTTTAGGTAGGGCTCGAACCAGTCAGGGTGGCCACGCCCTTTTACTCGCTCGCGCAGCCTGACGAACCACCCTGCTGTGTTGAAGATGCGGTCACAACCGCGGGCGAGCTGCTCACTGCCTAGTTGGGCGCCACTCTCGACCTTACTGACGTACGGCGGCTGGTAGTTGAGGGCTTCGGCAAGCTCCCGTTGCGTCATTCCCGCGTACACCCGCGCCGCGCGCACTTCTTCCCCGAACCACCTGTAGCCGTCGAGCCCCTCTTTTGCAGCTTCGTCCACGCCCTGCCCCGACCTTCCAACCTGGTTTGGAAACCCTCAGCCCCTGTTGCGAGCAAGCGCACACGGTAACCATCGGAGTACAACATGTAACTCCCAACAGACGCCACCACGGGAGGAATTGCAGATGCACGGAATCGGCGACACAGAGGACCAAGCCGAGTGCGCACGCGAGGAGTTGGCGCGGGCGCTGGCGCACGCCGGGGTGCTGTTGCCCTCGCTGACGGTGGACGTCGCACCGTGGCCGTCGGGGATGCCGGCGCTCGTGGACCTCGGGCGGTGCAACGCGAGGACGGCGCGGGCGCTGGCGACGGCGCTGCTCAGCGCACCCGAAGCGCGGTGACCCCGCGTCGGCCCGAGGAGGAGGCGGAGGGCGACGCGGACGGGACCGAGGCGGACGACCCCGAGAGCCTCGCCGAGCTCGTCCGCCGAGCCGATCTCCTACGCGAGGAGATCAGCGAGCACCTCGCACACCTGCGGCAGCGCCGCTGATGCCCTGAGTCGCTGATTCGACAGCGCCGGTCACCCGATCTTCGGCGGCCCGTCCGGCAGTTTCTCGGCGCCGCCGCAGCACCCCTCCGCACCGACGCGTCAAGATCACCGGAAGATAACGGCTGCTCTTCGCTCCCCGTCACCTATAGACAACGTTGTCAGCAACTGGTTGTACTGGGCCCCGCAGTTGATCTCCCTCAACGAGGAGGTGTCGCACGTGCCTCGGGTGTCGTTGCCGTCCCCCGCCCTGAACCGCCGCCGGTTCCTAGCCACGGCGGCCGGCGGCCTGATAGCCCCGGCCCTCGCCGGATGCGGCTCGCTCACGAGCGGGTACGAGCCGGACGGCCTGGTCCTGCACTCCCAGTTGGGCGGCAGCACCCCCGGTGCCCCGGCCTTCGCCGCCGCAGTCGACACCTTCCGCAAGCGAAACCCCCGCACCCCGGTCAAGGTGCTCAGCAACGCCGACGACCTCCAGCAGGTCTACGAGACCTCCAAACTCGCGGGCAAAGAGGCCGACATCGTCCTCGTCAACCTCTACGACAAGTCCCTGGCCTGGACCGAGGTGGGCGCCACCGTCCCCGTGAACGGCCACATGAAGCGCTGGGGGCTGCATGAAAGGGTGCTCCAAGGGCCGCTGCGGGAGTGGACCGACGGGAAGGGACGGCTGCGCGGCTTCCCGTACCTGCGTACCAACTGGCCCGTCGCCTTCAACACCACGCTGTTGGAACGCGCGGGCGTCGACGGTGTACCGACCACCGTCGACCAGCTCCTGACGGCCGCCAAAAAGCTGCGCCGCAAGGGCATTTCCCCCGTCACCATCGGCGGCAACGACTGGAGCGGCCAGAAGCTGCTGCTCCAGGTCATGCAGACCTACATGCGCCCGGCCGAGGCCAAGGAGGTCATGCGCACCGGCGACTTCAGCGGCTCGCGCGGTGCCCGGCGCGGCCTCGAACTCTTCGTCGAGCTGCGCAAGGGAGGCGTCTTCGCCGACAGCGCACAGGGGCTGACCTCCGACCTGATGACGACGCAGGTCAGCACCCAGAAGGCCGCCATCGCCTCGATGCTCTCCTCCGCGATGGGCAAGGTGCCCCGCAGCGCGGCCGAGCACATCACCGTCGGCGGCTGGCCCGTCCCCGACGACGCCGTCTACGAGAGACCCACGATCATGCGGGCCAACGCCTCACTGGGCATGTGGATCAGCCCCAACGGCGAGGAGAAGATCGACCGCGTCGAGCGGTTCATCCGCTTCATGTACAGCGAGGAGATCGTCTCCCGGTTCGTGCACGGAGGCCGCGACATGGCGCTGCGCACCGACCAGTTCAGCACCGAGTACCCGCTCGTCGCCGCCGGCCAGAAGCTGACGAGCGACGACGTCAGCGAGTGCGTGACGCCCGACGTCTATGTCCCCGCCGCCGCCACCCAGCCCCTGATCCAGGCCACCGGCGTTGCCTTCTCCCCCGGCAGCGACGCGCGGAAGGTGCGCACCGCGCTGGAGAAGGCGTACCGCAGCGCAGGCGCCTGAACCCGAACTCCCGGGCCCCCGACCCTCGGGACCCGCACCTTCGCACCATCGAACCCCCGCACCACAGCCCACCGTTGGAGGACGCATGTCGACGGCGCCCGTGCTCGGCACCGCACCCCAGTCCCCGGCCCCGTCGCCCCCCGCAGCCCGCGGCGGCCGTGCTGCGGGGGCGCGGGGTGGCCGGCGTGCCCAGGGCAGCACGTGGCTCGCCGTGCCCGCGCTCGTCTGGTACGTGATCTTCATGGTGGGCCCGGTGCTCGCCATCTTCGTGATCGCCTCGCTGCACTGGCCGGGCATGCTGCAACCCCGCACCTTCGCGGGCCTGGACAACTACCGCACCGTGCTGGACGACCCCGTCTTCTGGCAGGCGTTCCGCAACACCCTCACCCAGCTCGCGATCGCGCTGCCGGTGATGATGGTCTGCGCGTACATGCTCGCCTACTACGTGGCGCAGCGCCCGCCGGGCCACCGCGTGCTGCGCTACCTCCTGTTCATCCCCGGGCTCATCTCCACACCGGCCAAGGCGATGTTCTTCTACGCGGCCCTGTCACCCGACGGGCTCGTCAACGGCGTACTGCGCGATCTGGGCCTCGGTTCCCTCGCGAAGGTCTGGCTCGCCGACTCCGGCACGGCCCTGTACGCGATCATCGCCCTGGACATCTGGGCCGGCATCGGCTTCACCGCCGTCCTCATCGCGGCCCGGCTCGGCAGCGTCAGCGACGAGATCGGTGAGGCGGCGCAGCTCGACGGCGCGGGGCACTGGCGCTCCATGTGGAGCATCCACTTCCCCATCATCCGCGACTACTTCGGCGTCGCGACGATGCTCCAGTTCCTGTGGACGCTCTTCGGCTCGGCCCAGCACGTGCTGCTGCTCACCCAGGGCGGTCCCGGCAACGCGTCCAGCACGCTTTCCTTCCTCGTCTACCAACGCGCCTTCCTCCAGGCGGACCTCGGCTACAGCCAGGCCGTCGGGGTCTTCCTCTTCGTCCTCGGCCTCGCCGGGATGCTCCTCATCCGCCGCGCGTTCCGCCAGAACCACTGACCGGAGGTCGTCCGTCATGAAGCGCATACGCCTCTCCTGGCTGCCCGCGCACGTGCTGGCCTGGGGCTACGCGGCGCTGCTCCTCATCCCCGTCTACTACTTCCTCGCCTCGGCGTTCAAGGACAACGGCGCCATCTTCTCCAGCCCCCTCGGGCTGCCCACCTCGCTCTCGCCGGACAACTTCACCCGCGCGTTCGACCTCGGTGGGCTCGGGAACGCCGTGACCAACTCCGCGCTGGTCACGGTCGGCGGGCTCGCCGTCACGCTGTTCCTCGCGCTCCCGGCGTCGTTCGCGCTGGCGCGCAGTACGGGGCGCGCGGCGCGGGTCATGGAACGCGCGTTCTCGCTGGGCTTCCTCGTCCCGACGTTCGCCGCGCTCTTCCCGACCTTCCTGCTCGCCGCCGCCACCGGGCTCTTCCACACCCGTACGTTCATGGTGCTGCTGCTGCCGGCCACCGCGATGCCGCTGTCGGTCGTCCTGCTCACGCAGTTCATGCGGACCGTGCCGCCGGAGTTGGAGGAGGCGGCGCGGATGGACGGTGCGGGCACGCTCGCCGTGCTGCGGCACATCTACGCACCGATCAGCATGCCGGGTATCGCTGCTGTGGTGCTGCTGAACTTTCTCAACTTCTGGAACGAGTATCTCTACTCACTCATCATCATCGGGCCCGACCCTGATCAGCGCACCACGCAGTTGGCGTTGCCGACCCTTGTGTCCACGTCGGGTACGGACTACGGCGTCCTCACCGCCGCCACGGTTCTGACGCTGCTGCCCGTGTATGTCGTCTACACGGTGCTGCAGCGGCGGATGCAGGCTGCGCTCGTCAGCGGGGCCGTGAAGATGTGACCGCGCCTCTTCACTCCAGGAGAGCTGTGTGCCCCCGCGGGTGCTCCCCCAAGCACTTCGAGCAGGGAGGTGCCCCAGCCTGCGGGTGCTTCGTGGCTGGTCGCGCTCACGCGGCCCTTCACGGAGCGCCTCCCCTACCCCTTGTATACCGCAAAACGCTCAACGTCCCACCGCACCACAGGAGTTCACCACCATGCGGCGATTCAGTGCCCAGCTCACGCACGACCCGGCGACCCTTCCCTGGCTCGGGGCCAATTTCTGGTCCCGAGCCGGGGGACCGCTCATGTGGCGCTCATACGACCCCGCCGTGGTCCGCGAGGAGCTGCGGGTGCTGCGGGAGCACGGGCTCAACTGCACCCGTTCCTTCTTCTATTGGCCCGACTTCATGCCCACGCCGTACACGGTCGACGAGGAACTGTGTGCGCACTACGCGGACTTCCTCGAAGCGCACACGGAGACCGGCATGACCACCATCCCGACCTTCATCGTCGGGCACATGTCGGGCCAGAACTGGGACCCGGCCTGGCGCGACGGGCGCGACCTGTACGGGGACGTGTGGATGGTCTCGCGGCAGGCTTGGTTCGCCAGGGAGATGGCGGGGCGTTACAAGGATCATCCGGCCGTCACCGCCTGGCTCATCAGCAACGAGATGCCCATCTACGGCCGCATCCGCGGTGAGGAGACGGCACCCCGTGAGCACGTCACCGCGTGGGCCGAGGCGCTCGTCAACGCCGTGCGGGCCGCTGGTGCCACGCAGCCTCTGTCACTGGGTGACGGCGCCTGGGGTCTGGAGGTCTCCGGCAAGGAGAACGGGTTCTCGCTGCGCGACACCGCCGAGATCATCGACTTCGCCGGGCCGCACGTCTACCGCATGGAGAACGACCGCATACGCCAGCACCACCGCGCCGCCTTCGAGTGCGAGCTGGCGTCCGTCGCCGGGAAGCCGGTGGTCCTGGAGGAGTTCGGGCTCTCCACCGACTTCGTCTCAGACGAGAACGCGGCCACGTACTACCGCCAGACCCTGCACAACTCCCTGCTGGCGGGCAGCACCGGCTGGATCGCCTGGAACAACACCGACTACGACCACCTGCTGGAGCAGTCGCCGTACGACCACCACGGCTTCGAGATGCACTTCGGCATCACGGACAACGAAGGTCGCCCCAAGCCGCCGCTGCGCGAACTTGCCGCGTTCGCACGTGAGTTGGAGCGCGTCGACTTCGCGCGCTGCCGCCGTGCCGATACGGACGCCGCGCTGGTCGTGCCGACGTTCATGGAGCGCGGCTATCCCTTCGGGTACGGCCTCGACCGGCCCGTCATCTTCGAGGCGCTGCGGCAGAGCTACACCACGGCGCGCCTCGCCGACCTGCCGCTCGCGCTCACCCGCGAGCGCGACGGGCTGCCCGAGGACGGCAAGCTGTACCTGCTGCCGTCCACCCGGCTGATCCTCGCACCCACCCGCGTGCACCTCGAAGAGCTGGCACGCGGCGGCGCCACCGTCTACCTCTCGTACCTCTCCGGCGACCAGGGCACCACCCGCGGCCCGTGGTTCCAGGATCTCAACGGGCTGTTCGGCGTGCGACTGCAACTGTCGTACGGGGTCGCCGAACCGATCACCGACGAGACTGTCGAGATCACCTTCACCGAGGACTTCGGCAGCCTGCGCGCCGGCGACATCCTGCGCTTCCCCACCGGCGGCTACCGGGGCGCCGACGACAGCCTCGCCTACCTCCCCGTCGAGGCGGACGGCGCCCGCGTCGTCGCCAGGGACGCGCACGGCCGTCCCGCCGTCCTGCGCCACCGGATCGGTGCGGGCGAGACCGTACTGTGCACGTACCCGCTGGAGACCCTCGCCGCCGGCACCCCCCACGCCAACCCGGACGACACCCCGCGCCTGTACGCCGCGCTCGCCGAACTCGCCGGCGTCGAACGGCCGGTGACGGTCCCCGACCCGCTGGTGCACGCCGACACCCTCGTGCACGAGGACGGCCGCCGCTTCGCCTGGCTCGTCAGCCAGTCCGACGAAACCCGCACCGTACGTCCCGTCGCGGGCGGGACACCGCTGGACGAGGTCACCCTGGCCCCGTTCGGGGTCCAGGTCCTCGACCTGCCCTGATGGACCCCGCACGACAACGGGCGGCGGACGGGCCGAACTCCGGCCCGTCCGCCGCCCGTGTTCCAGGCGTCGTGCACTTCCAGAAGCGCCGAACCAAGTCCGGGCCGTCGTTGAACAGGTTGGTCGAAGCAGCGGAGGTCTTGGCTCGCGCGGAGTCCGCATCGACGCCCAACCTCTCCCACAGGTCTGGGCGGGCTTGCCCGACTGGTCGCCGTGCACGACGGGAGCGGCTTTCCCGCTCTGTCCTGCGTCTGCGGACTTGATCCTGATCGGCTTTCCTCCACCGAAGGCTCTGCCCGACTCACCGCGAATGGCGTTCAGCTCCACCGCGGCGTCGCGACCCGCTCGATCACGTGCCCGCCGCCGGGACACCGGCTGAGCAGGCGACGTACGAAGGGAGTTCGGCCCCCGGGCGTCACCCGTACATGCGCCGCATCGCGAAGTCGACCATCTCCTCGACCGCTTTCGCGTCGAAGACGACGCGGTGTGCGGACTCCATGTCGAGGACGAAGCCGTACCCGGAGGGCAGCAGGTCGAGGACCTCGGCGCCGGTGATGACGAAGTACCGGGACTCCTTGCCGGCGTACCTGCGCAGCTCCTTGAGGGTGCTGAACATCGGGATGACCGGCTGCTGGCTGTTCTGGAGCGCGAGGAAGCCGGGGTTGTCGCCGCGGGGGCAGTAGACCTTCGAGGTGGAGAAGACCGCCTGGAAGTCCTCGGCGAGCAGCACGCCGTTGGCGAAGCTCTGGACCGCCTCCTGGAGGGAGGCCGGCGCCGGTTCCGGGTAGAGCGGGGCCTGTTGCTGTGCGTAGACGTCCTGTTGCTGCGCGTAGGGGTCGGGCTGGCCCATGTACTGCTGGCCCTGCTGCGGGCCCGGCTGGCCCGGGTACCCCTGCTGCCCGGGGGGCGCGTAGCCGTAGCCCGTCGAGCCCGTCTGGTCATAGCCGTACATGCGGAAAGAGTAACGAGTCACAGATGGACGGCGAGGGGTTGCTTCTTATTACCGGCGGGTAGCATCATCGAAGTCCATCTTGTACACACCGCACGAGCCTTACGGAGCCGTTGCCATGGGGCACTACAAATCGAATCTGCGCGACATCGAGTTCAACCTCTTCGAGGTCCTCGGCCGCGAATCGGTGTACGGCACCGGACCGTTCGCCGAGATGGACGTCGAGACCGCCAAGAGCATCCTGAGCGAGATCTCCCGCCTCGCCGAGAACGAGCTGGCCGCTTCCTACGAGGAGGGCGACCGCACCCCGCCCGTCTTCGACCCGGAGACCAACACGGCCCCCGTCCCCGAGTCGTTCAGGAAGAGCTACCAGGCGTACATGGACGCCGAGTGGTGGCGCCTCGGCATCCCGGAGGAGATCGGCGGCACCCCGACGCCGCGCTCCCTGCTCTGGGCGTTCGCGGAGACGATCCTCGGCTCCAACCCCGCGGTGTGGATGTACGCCTCGGGCCCGGCCTTCGCCGGCGTCCTGTACGAGGAGGGCACCGAGGAGCAGAAGAAGATCGCCAAGCTGATGGCGGAGCAGCAGTGGGGCTCCACCATGGTGCTCACCGAGCCGGACGCGGGCTCGGACGTCGGCGCGGGCCGCGCCAAGGCCGTCGAACAGGCCGACGGCACCTGGCACATCGAGGGCGTGAAGCGGTTCATCACCTCAGGTGAGCACGACATGTCCGAGAACATCGTGCACTTCGTCCTCGCCCGCCCGGAGGGTCACGGCCCGGGCACCAAGGGCCTGAGCCTCTTCGTCGTACCGAAGTACGACTTCGACTGGGACAGCGGCGAGCTCGGCGAGCGCAACGGCGTCTACGCCACCAACGTCGAGCACAAGATGGGTCTGAAGGTCTCCAACACCTGCGAGATGACCTTCGGGGCCAACGGTCCGGCCAAGGGCTGGCTCCTCGGCGAGAAGCACGACGGCATCCGCCAGATGTTCAAGATCATCGAGTTCGCGCGGATGATGGTCGGCACCAAGGCGATCGCCACCGCCTCCGCCGGCTACCTCAACGCGCTGGAGTACGCCAAGGAGCGCGTCCAGGGCGCCGACCTCGCCAACCCGGGCAAGACGGCGCCGCGTGTCACCATCACCCACCACCCGGACGTGCGCCGCTCGTTGCTCACGCAGAAGGCGTACGCCGAGGGCATGCGCTCCCTCGTGCTCTACACCGCCTCCGTGCAGGACGAGATCGCGGTGAAGGAGGCGGCAGGCGAGGACGCCTCGGCCGCGCACGCCATGAACGACCTGCTGCTGCCGCTCGTCAAGGGCTACGGCTCGGAGAAGGCGGGGGAGCAGCTCGTGCAGTCGCTCCAGACGCTCGGCGGCTCGGGCTTCCTCCAGGACTACCCGATCGAGCAGTACGTCAGGGACTCCAAGATCGACACCCTCTACGAGGGCACCACCGCGATCCAGGGGCAGGACTTCTTCTTCCGGAAGGTCGTCCGCAACCAGGGCGCGGCGCTCACCTCCCTCTCCGAGGAGATCAAGAAGTTCCTCGCCGACGGCAGGGGCGGCGAGGAACTCGCCGGCGCCCGCGAGAAGTTGGGCCAGGCCGCCGGCGAACTGGAGGCGATCGTCGGGACGATGCTCACCGACCTCGCCGCCACCGAGAAGGACGCCCAGTCGATCTACAAGGTCGGCCTCAACACCACGCGGTTCCTCCTCGCGGCGGGCGACGTCGTCGTCGGGTACCTGCTGGTGCGCGGTGCCGCGGTCGCGGCCGAGAAGGTCGGCAGCGCCTCCGGCAAGGACAAGGCGTTCTACCAGGGCAAGATCGAGGCCGCGAAGCTCTTCGCCGGGAGCGTGCTGCCGCACGTCGCCGCGGAGCGCGCCATCGCGGACGAGGTCGACCTCTCCGTCATGGAGCTCGACGAGGCCGCGTTCTGAACCACCCGGCCACCAGAGCCGGACCTGCACTCCGCACCGGCCGCTTCCCCCCTCCGGGCCGGAGCACCGACGGGTCCAGGGGCCCGCACCCTCGCGGAGGGTGCGGGCCTCCGTCGTACGGTGCGCCTGCCGCCCGTCCTACCGAAACCGCCCGGTCGTAGGCTTGCCCGCATGAGCACTCCCCGCCGATTCGACCGCGCTCACACCGACGACCTCGCGTCCTACCTCGCGGCCTCGCCCTCCCCCTACCACGCCGTGGCAGCCGCCGCGGAGCGGCTGCGCGCCGCAGGGTTCGTCGAGCTCGGTGAGGTCGACGCGTGGGACGCCTCGCCCGGGGGCAAGTACGTGCTGCGCGGCGGCGCGCTCCTCGCCTGGTACGTCGCCGAAGGGACGGCGCCCGCCGCGCCGTTCCGGATCGTGGGGGCACACACCGACTCGCCCAACCTGCGCGTCAAGCCGATCCCCGACACCGGCGCGGAGGGGTGGCGGCAGGTCGCCGTGGAGATCTACGGCGGTGCGCTCCTCAATAGCTGGCTCGACCGGGACCTCGGCCTCGCCGGCCGCCTCTCGCTCCGCGACGGCACCACGCGGCTCGTCTCCGTCGACCGGCCGCTGCTGCGCGTGCCGCAGCTCGCCATCCACCTCGACCGCCAGGTCAACGACGGGCTCAAGCTCGACAGGCAGCGCCACATGACGCCCGTGTGGGGCCTCGGCAAGCCCCGGGAGGGCGACCTGCTGCGGTTCCTCGCGGACGAGTCGGGCGTGGCCGCCGAGGAGATCGGCGGCTGGGACCTGATGGCGCACAGCGTCGAGGCGCCCGCCTATCTCGGCCGGGACCGCGAACTGCTCGCGGGGCCGCGGATGGACAACCTCCTCTCCGTGCACGCCGGGGTCGCCGCGCTGCTCGCGGCCGTCGAAAACGGGGGCAGCCCGCAGTCGGTGCCGGTGCTCGCCGCCTTCGACCATGAGGAGAACGGCAGCCAGGCCGACACGGGCGCCGAAGGCCCCCTGCTCGGCGGTGTGTTGGAGCGCTCGGTGCGCGCACGCGGCGGCACGGCGGAGGACGTCGCACGGGCGCTCGCGGGCTCCTGGTGCCTCTCCTCCGACACCGGGCACGCCGTCCACCCCAACTACGCCGAGCGGCACGAGCCGGGCCACCACCCGCTGCCGAACGGCGGCCCGATCCTCAAGGTCAACGTCAACCAGCGGTACGCGACGGACGGTCGGGGGCGCGCCCTCTTCGCCGAGGTCTGCGACCGGGCCGGGGTGCCGTGGCAGTCCTTCGTCTCCAACAACGCGCTGCCGTGCGGCACCACGATCGGCCCGATCACGGCGGCGAGGCACGGCATCGCCACCGTCGACATCGGGGTGGCGATCCTCTCGATGCACTCGGCGAGGGAGCTGTGCGGCGCCGAGGACCCGGCGCTGCTGGCGTCCTGCCTCGCCACCTTCTTCACGCCGGCCGGCTGACGCACACCCGCGGGGCGAACGCGCGTCTCCGCGGCGGCCGTTGCCTGCGGCGCCGCGGACCGTGCGGGCCGCCCCGACGGCCGTCCGAACGCCCTGCTCGACGTCCGACTCCCGCCGCACCGAGGTCACTTGAGTGCCCGTCGGAACACCCCGACGGGCACGCGCACGAGTGAGGGATAATGCGGCGGACAGCTACCGACCGCCGAAGAAGCAGGCGCCCGGGGACGACCCGGGACCGCGCCTGGCATCGTGGGTCGAAAGCACTGCCGGGGTGCCGGTGCGCACAGTAACTTGAGAGCACCCAGACCGCGAACGATCCGTACCGCCGAGGGGTCTCGTGACCGACCACCCAAGTCTTGAGCCTGCCACAGAAGCCTGGAAGCACTCCATCGAGTCCATATCCGAACTGGTCACCCCGCTCGCCGAGGGCGAGTGGAACCGGGCGACCGAATGCCCCGGCTGGTCGGTACGCGACGTCGTCTCGCACATCATCGGCATCGAGTGCGAACTACTGGGCGATCCGCGGCCGATCCACACCCTGCCGAGCGACCTCTACCACGTGCAGTCGGACCTGAGCCGGCACATGGAGATCCAGGTCGACACGCGCCGGCACCACACGGGCCCGGAGATGACCTCCGAGCTGGAGTACACGATCATCCGCCGCTCCCGCCAACTCCGCGACGAGAAGCGCACGCCGGACACGGAGGTGCGCAACGTCCTCCCCGGCAAGCCGGACGTCACCCTCGAACAGGCGCTGCTCACCCGCGTCCTCGACGTCTGGGTCCACGAGCAGGACATCCGCCGCGCGTTGGGGAAGCCGGGCAACCTGGACTCGCCGGGCGCGCACCTCGCCAAGGACGAACTCGTGCGCGGGCTCCCCGTCGTCGTCGCCAAGCGTGCGGCGGCCCCTGCCGGCAGCGCGGTCGTCTTCGACGTCAGCGGACCCGTCGAGTTCATGCAGACGGTGCGCGTCGACAAGGAGGGCCACGCCACCGTCGACGGCAGCCCTTCGCTGGGCCCGCTCGTCACCTTCTCGCTCGACTGGGAGACGTACGTGCGCCTCGCGTGCGGCAGGGTGCGCCCCTCCGCCGTCGCCGAGCAGGTCAAGACGGAGGGCGACGCGGAGCTCGCCCGGGCGATCCTGGACAACTTCTCCGTGACGCCGTGACGGCCCCGCCGCCGCACCGCCGACCGGTGGGCGGCGGGCCTCCGCGCCCGGGAGGCCCGACGCGCCCCCTGCGCCCCGGTGTTCACGCCGGCACGTGCACCGCCTCGACCCGGCTCGCCGTCCGGTGCTCGTGCTCCCGGCGCAGCGTGCGCCGGCGGAGGCGGAGGATCTGCGAGACGCCGAGCGCCTGGAGGACGAAGACGCAGGAGAAGGCGATCCGGAAGTTGTCCCCCGTCAGGTCGAGGAGGACGCCGATGAGGAGCAGCGTCGTCATGGAGGCCGTGAAGCCGCCCATGTTGACGATGCCGGAGGCGGTGCCCTGCCGTTCCGGCGGATTGGCCGGACGGGAGAAGTCGAAGCCGACCATGGAGGCGGGCCCGCAGGCGCCGAGTGGAAGGCAGAGGACGACGAGCATCCACAGCGGCGTCTGCCCCGGCCAGTAGACGGCCGTCCCCCAGAGCGCCGCCGTGACACCGACGGTGCCGAAGACGAGCGGGAACCGCGCCGTGTGCCGCCGCGAAATCACCTGCCCGAAGACGAGCCCGACGCACATGTTGACGAGGACCACGATCGTCAGCAGCGTCCCCGCCGCCTCCCTCGAGAGCCCCTGCGCCTCGACGAGGAAGGGCAGCCCCCACAGCAGCAGGAAGACCATCCCTGGAAACTGCGTGGTGAAGTGGATCCACATCCCGATCCGCGACCCCGGCTCCCGCCAGGTGTCCGCGATCTGCCGCGCGACATAACGCCGGCCGCCGCGCGCCGACTTGGGGACCGGGGGCGGCTCGTGCCCGGGCGGGTGGTCCTTGAGGAAGAAGAGGACCAGGAGCAGGATCAGCACGCCCCCTGCCGCGCTCCCCGCGAACGTCGGCGTCCACCCGAACTGGTGCAGGATGCGCGCGAGGACCAGCGTCGTCACCAGGTTCCCCGCCATCCCGATGAGCGCCGCGATCTGCGAGACCACCGGGCCCCGCCGCGCGGGGAACCACCGGGCGCCGAGGCGCAGTACGCCGATGAACGTCATGGCGTCGCCGCAGCCGAGGAGGGCGCGGCAGCCGAGCGCCATGGCGTACGAGTCGGAGAAGGCGAAGCCGAACTGGCCCAGCGTGAAGAGGACCACGCCGAGGGTGAGGATGCGCTTGGTGCCCCAGCGGTCGACGAGCAGGCCGACCGGTATCTGCATCCCCGCGTACACGAGGAGTTGGAGGATGGAGAAGGTGGAGAGCGCGGAGGCGTTGATGCCGAAGCGGTCGGCGGCGTCGATCCCCGCGACGCCGAGGCTGGTGCGGTAGGTGACGGCGACGAAGTAGACGGCGACGCCGATGCCCCACACCGCGACGGCCTTGGCACCACCGGGCGGCTCGCCCGGCAGGCGCCCGGGGAAGGCGCCCGCGCTCCCGGAGCTCCCCGCGCTCCCCGACTTGCCGCCCGCGCCGCCGGGGCCCGGGGGGATGCCCGCGTCGCGCGGGCCCGAACTCCCGTCGTCGTCGGACGCGTTGGCGCCGTCCGGCACGCCCGTGCCCTGCGCCGCCCGCGGCCCCTTGCTCGCCTCGCTCATCAAGCTCCCCTCTTCCCGGCGCCGACGAGCTGCCGAACGCGGCTGATGTGCCGGTGTACCGCCTGCGCCGCGGCGTCGGCGTCGCCGTCCGTGAGCGCCTCGTAGATCTCCCGGTGCTCCGTGAGGTTCTTCGCTATCCGCTCGGGCTGCGCGTGCATCATGGCGACGCCCATGCGCAGTTGGCGGTCGCGGAGTTGGTCGTAGATGCGGACGAGGATGTCGTTCCCCGTGGCGCGGACGAGCTCGGCGTGGAAGCAGCGGTCGCTCACGGCGAAGGCGTGCAGGTCCCCCTCGTCCGCGCAGCGGCGCTGCTCGACGAGGTGCGTCTCCAGGTGCTCGGCGAGGGCGCCGGAGAGCGGGACCGAGGCGTGCACGGCGTGCTGCTCCACGAGAAGGCGGGTCTCGACGACGTCGGCGACCTCCTGCGCGGAGACGGGCAGGACGAGCGCGCCCTTCTTCGGATAGAGCTTGATCAGTCCCTCGGCCTCCAGCCGCAGCAGCCCCTCGCGCACGGGGGTGCGCGAGACGCCGATCTCCTCGGCGAGTTCGCCCTCGGTGAGGAGCACCCCTCCCTCGTAGCGCCGCTCCAGGACGGCCTGCTTCACGTGCGCGTAGACCCGCTCGGCCGCGGGTGGTTTCCGAAGGGTCGACGAAGGCATGCGCACATCATAGATACAACACGTATACCCGGGCTGCGCCGTCCGCGATGCGGACTTCCGGTGTTCGCACAGGGGTTGGCGCACGCACGCGGGGCCCGTACGCGGTGTGCGTACGGGCCCCGCGTGCAGTGGGCGCTCAGCTCCAGGTCATCAGGCGCTTCGGACGCTCCAGTACGGCGGCCGTGTCGGCGAGTACCCGGGAGCCGAGTTCGCCGTCGACGAGCCGGTGGTCGAAGGAGAGCGCGAGCGTGGTGACGTGGCGCGGCTTCACCTTGCCCTTGTGCACCCAGGGTTGTTCCTTGATCTGCCCGAAGGCGAGGATCGCGGACTCGCCGGGGTTGAGGATCGGCGTCCCCGTGTCCACACCGAAGACGCCGACGTTGGTGATCGTCACCGTGCCGTTCTGCATCGCCTCGGGCGTCGTCCTGCCCTCGCGTGCCGTGGTGACCAACTCCGCGATGGCGCCGCCGAGTTCGGGGAGCGTCTTGGCGTGCGCATCCTTGACGTTCGGGACGAGCAGCCCCCGTGGGGTGGCCGCGGCGATGCCCAGGTTGACGTAGTGCTTGCGGACGATCTCCTGCCGCTCCTCGTCCCAGCTCGCGTTGACCTCCGGGTGGCGGCGGATCGCGAGGAGGAACGCCTTGGCGACGAAGAGCAGCGGGTTGACGCGCACCCCCGCGAGGTCCGGGTCCTCCTTCAACTCCCGCACCAGCTTGACGGTGCGGGTGACGTCGACGGTGACGAACTCCGTCACGTGCGGCGCGCTGAAGGCGCTGCCGACCATCGCCTGCGCCGTCGCCTTGCGCACCCCCCGCACAGGGACGCGGGTCTCCCGCTCGCTCGCCTGCGGCGGCAGCGCCTCCTCGGGCGCCGCGGTGCGCGGCTGTTCCGGTACCGGTTGCGGCTCCGCCGCCGTGCGCCGGTTCTCGGCAGCGGCGTGCACGTCCTCGCGGGTGACGACGCCGTCGGGGCCCGTGGGGGCGATGGCGGCGAGGTCGACGCCGAGGTCCTTGGCGAGCTTGCGCACCGGGGGCTTCGCCAACGGACGCTCGGCTGCCGTCTGTTGCTGCGGCGGCGCCGGCTGCGGTTCGGGGGGCTGGGGCTCGGCGGCCGGCGCCTGGCCGTTCGCCTGCGGCTTGCGCGGGCGGCGCGTCGTCGCCGACTGCGAGACGCCGTACCCGACGAGCACCGGCTGCCGCTCGCCGCCCTCCCCCTCGGGCTCGGAAGCCGGTTCGGCAGCGGGCTCGGGGGCGGGCTCGGGCCCGGCCGACGGGTCGGTGTCCACGGTGATGATCGGCGTGCCGACGTCGACCGTGGCGCCCTCCTCGAACCGCACCTCCGCGACCTGTCCGTCGAACGGGATGGGGAGTTCGACCGCCGCCTTGGCGGTCTCCACCTCGCAGACGATCTGTCCGTCGGCGACGGTGTCGCCCGGCTGCACGTGCCAGCTCAGGATCTCCGCCTCGGTCAGCCCCTCACCCACGTCGGGCATCCTGAACTCGCGGATACGCGGGGAGGCTTCAGCAGCGGTCGAAGTAACGGTCATGATCGCGACTCTCCCGGTCCTCAGTACGCCAGCGCACGGTCGACGGCATCAAGCACCCGGTCGAGCCCCGGCAGGTACTCGTCCTCCAACCGGGCGGGCGGGTACGGCGCATGGAAGCCGCCGACCCGCAGCACGGGGGCCTCCAGATGGTAGAAGCACCGCTCGGTGAGGCGGGCGGCCACCTCGGCGCCTGAACCGAGGAAGACCGGTGCCTCGTGCACCGTCACCAGCCGGCGGGTCTTCTCCACCGACCGCTGCACGGTGTCGAAGTCGATCGGCGAGATCGACCGGAGGTCCACCACCTCGAGGGAGTTGCCCTCCTCCTCGGCCGCGGCCGCCGCCTCCAGGCAGACCTTCACCATCGGTCCGTACGCCGCGAGCGTGAGCGCCGTGCCCTCCTTCACAACCTTCGCCTGGTGCAGGGGCCCGGGGATGGCGGCCGGGTCGACCTCGCCCTTGTCCCAGTACCGCCGCTTCGGCTCGAAGAAGATCACCGGGTCGTCGCACTCGATCGCCTGGCGCAGCATCCAGTACGCGTCGGCCGAGTTGGAGGGCGACACGCACTTCAACCCGGCGACGTGCGCGAAGAGCACCTCGGGCGACTCGCTGTGGTGCTCGACGGCGCCGATGCCGCCCGCGTACGGGATGCGGATGACGACGGGGACCTTGACCTTGCCGAGCGCCCGCGCGTGCATCTTCGCGAGCTGCGTCACGATCTGGTCGTACGCGGGGAAGACGAAGCCGTCGAACTGGATCTCCACGACCGGGCGGTAGCCGCGCAGCGCCATCCCGATCGCCGTTCCGACGATGCCGGACTCGGCGAGCGGGGTGTCGATCACCCGCTCCTCGCCGAAGTCCTTCTGCAACCCGTCGGTGACACGGAAGACGCCGCCGAGCTTGCCGACGTCCTCGCCCATCACGAGGACCTTCGGGTCGGCCTCCATCGAGGCGCGGAGCGACTCGTTGATCGCCTTCGCGATCGGCAGCTTGCGCGCCGCCGGCGCGGTGGTGGCAGCCATCAGTGGCCTCCCTGCGTGGACCCGGCGGCCGGTGCGTCGGCGAACGAGGAGAGATAGCGCGCGAACTGGGCGCGCTCCTCGTCGACGAGGGCGTGCCCGTCGGCGTAGACATTCTCGAAGATGGCCATGGTGTCCGGGTCGGGCATGGTGCGGATCGCCTCGCGCACGTGCTTGCCCATCGCCTCGCTCTCCTCCTCGATGGCGGCGAAGTACGCTTCGTCGGCGCGGCCTTCGCGCTCCAGGTAGCCGCGGAGGCGCGCGATCGGGTCCTTCGCCTCCCAGGAGGCGTGCTCCTCGTCCGTGCGGTAGCGCGTGGGGTCGTCCGAGGTGGTGTGCGCGCCCATGCGGTAGGTGAACGCCTCGATCAGCATGGGCCCTTCGCCCGTGCGCGCCCGCTCGACCGCCGCCTTGGTGACGGCGAGGCAGGCGAGGACGTCGTTGCCGTCGACACGGACGCCGGGGAAGCCGAAGCCGTCGGCCCTGCGGTAGATCGGCACCCGCGTCTGCCGGTCGGTCGGTTCCGAGATCGCCCACTGGTTGTTCTGGCAGAAGAAGACGACCGGTGCGTTGTAGACGGAGGCGAAGGTGAACGCCTCCGCCACGTCGCCCTGGCTGGAGGCGCCGTCGCCGAAGTACGCGACCACGGCCGAGTCCGCGCCGTCCTTGGCGACGCCCATGGCGTAGCCGGTCGCATGGAGCACCTGGGAGCCGATGACGATCGTGTACAGGTGGAAGTTGTTGGTGTTCGGGTCCCAACCGCCGTTGTTGACACCGCGGAACATGCCGAGGAGGAGCGTCGGGTCGACGTCGCGGCACCAGGCGACGCCGTGCTCGCGGTAGGTGGGGAAGACGTAGTCGTCCGTGCGGAGCGCGCGCCCCGAGCCGATCTGCGCGGCCTCCTGGCCGAGGAGCGAGGCCCAGAGGCCGAGTTCGCCCTGCCGTTGGAGCGACGTGGCCTCGGCGTCGAAGCGGCAGGTGAGGACCATGTCGCGGTAGAGGCCGCGGAGTTCCTCGTCGGTGAGGTCGACGTCGTACGAAGGGTGGTGGACGCGTTCGCCCTCGGGGGTGAGCAACTGGACGAACTCGTCGCCGCCCGGCTGCGCCGCCGAAGCCTTCGCCGGCTTCCTCGACTTCGCGGGGGCCTTCTTGGCCGCGGGCTTCTTCTTGGCCGCGCCCTGCTTGTTGCTCGCGCCCTGCGCTGCGCGTCCCTTGCCGCCTCCCGGCGAAGCGCTGCGGGATGTGCTCGGCTCCCCGGAAGCAGCGGCGCGCTTGCCTCCGGTTCCGCTGCGGCGCGCCTCTTCGCGCGCGGCAGTGCTCTCCACGGTCACGTGTGCTCCTCTTCCTGTCCGGCCTCCGGGGTCACCGGACGCCTTGGGCTCCCCCGCCCGGTGGCGGGGGGAGGCTCGCCCGTTCCCGCGCGGCGCACGGGGGGTGGGGTGCGCGCAGACGGATTCGAGCGGTGACTGCTGTCCCGGTCGCGGCCCGTCGCCCCGGCTCCGGTCGGTGCACACCCCAGCCATGGCAATGACTCCATAGAGGCATGACACCTGACTGACCTGCAACTTTGCTCGGATATCCAACTATTCGCCGGAACCCGGCTCGGTCGCCGCAGAGCAGGGACTTCACTGGTCACGGCCTCGCAAGCCGCGGACACTCGCACGTTAACCCGGGCCGCCGAACGACGGAAGGGTGAGGAGCGGATCAGTATGTGAGACTGACTCCGTGCCCGAAACAGGACAAATCAGGGTGTTCCTCCTCGATGATCATGAGGTGGTCCGCCGCGGCCTCCGCGACATGCTCGTCGTCGAAGAGGACCTGGAGGTCGTGGGTGAAGCGGGCACGGCGGCCGAGGCGCTTGCGCGCATCCCGGTCGTAAGCCCCGACGTCGCCGTCCTCGACGTGCGCCTCCCGGACGGCAACGGCGTCGAGGTCTGCCGCGAGGTCCGGTCGCGGGACGCGCACGTCCGCTGCCTCATGCTCACCTCGTACTCGAACGACGAGGCGCTCTTCGACTCGGTCATGGCCGGCGCCTCGGGCTACGTCCTCAAGGAGATCCGCGGGACCGAACTCCTCACCGCGGTCCGCGACGTGGCGGCCGGCCGCTCCCTCCTCGCCCCGGAGGCGACCCACCGCGTCCTGAGGCGGCTGCGGGACGGCGATCGGCGCGCGCGGGGAGGCGCCCGTCCGGAAGCGCTCACCGAGCAGGAGCAGCGCATCCTCGACCTGATCGGCGAGGGGCTCACCAACCGGGCCATCGGCGAGCGGCTCCACCTCGCCGAGAAGACGGTCAAGAACTACGTCTCGTCGCTCCTCGCCAAGCTCGGCATGGAGCGCCGCTCCCAGGCCGCCGCCTGGGTCGCCCGGAGGCGCGCCGAGCGGGAGCGGTGAGCCGACTACCCGCCCTCCGCCGGGAGTTGGCCCGCGCCGCTCCCGCAGAACGCGGCCCCGACCTCCTCGTACCGGCTCGTCCACCAGACGACGAGCGCGGAAGCGGCGGGGAACTGCGGGTCGGCGCGCGGGTCGTGGAGCTCGTACCGCCAGCGGAGCATCCAGAAGTCGTTGAGCCGCTCCCACCACACCCGGTGCACCGCAGCGGCGAGCCCCGGCGCGGAGGCGCCGGACGCACGCCGGTACCCGTCCGCGTACGCCCGGACGCGAGGCAGGTCGAGGGTGCCGTCGGTGCGCAGGAAGAAGAGCAGCGCGCCGCGTACGGCCTCGTCGGGCGGGGGTTCGAGGCCGATCCGGTCCCAGTCGAGGATCGCCAGCGGGCCGGGTTCCTCGGTGCGCGGTGCGCCCGCGCGCGCCGCCCTCGCGCGGACGGGGAGCGGCGAACTCTCCGGCGGGTAGAGGAGGTTGAGCGGGTGGAAGTCGCCGTGCACCCAGCCCGCCTCGGCGGCGGCGTCCGCGGGGCGACAGGCCGCGTAGCGGCGCAGCAGGCGGCGGCGCTCCCGCAGGCGGTGCTCGGCGAGCTCGTCGAAGCCGTCCCGGGGCGCGCTGCGCCGGACGCGCGCGAGCAGCTCCGCGATGCGCGCCTCCGTCTCCTCCGGGTCCGCCGGCGCCGCGGGCGCGGGGGTGCCGGGGACGCAGGCACGGCGGCCCACGCCCCGGGCGCCCGCGCCGGTCGCCGGGTCGGGGAGCACCTCGGCGAGGCAGAGGTGGACCTGCCCGAGGAGGGCGCCGAGGCGGCGGCACTGCGCGGGCGAGAGGTCGGTGCCGAAGCGGTGGCGGCCTTCGAGCCACGGGTGGAGCGCGTAGCAGTGGTCGCCGAGCGCGAGGACGGTGCGGCCCTCGGCGTCGGCGCAGACCGGGACGACGGGCAGGCCGAGCGCGCCGAGCCGCGCTGCCGCGCGGTGGCGTTCCTCGATCGAGCCCGCGCGCTCCGCGACCGCGGCGCTGCGTGCGCGCGGGGGGCCGCCCGCGGCGAGGTGCTGCTTGAGGAAGTAGCGGCCGCCCGTGGTCTCCACGCGGTAGCCGCGGTTGAGGAGCCCGTGCGTCACGCGCTCGCAGTCGAGCGGCTCCCCCGCGCCGTACCGCCGCAGCAGCTCGGTGACGGTGTGCGGGGCGAGTTCGGGCTCAGTGGTCGGCACGCGCCGCATCGTAGGTCACACACGTCACACACGAGGCAACTCAGGGGCGCACAGATGGCGACCTGCGCCCCCGGTGGGAGCGGCGCGCACACAGCGGAGCCGGCCCTGCGGCAGGACCGGCTCCGGTTGCTGTCAAACGGCTTGCTTCAGCGGTCAGTTGCCGCCGGGCTGCTCGCCCCCCTCGGGGTTGTCCTCGCCGCCGCCCTCGTCGTCGCCGTCGGTCGGCGGGGGGTCGTCGGTCTCGGGCGGAGAGTTGCCACCGTCGCCGCCGCCGTCGTTCCCGCCGCCGTTGCCGCTGCTGGTCCCGGGGTTGGTCGTGGGCTCCGACGGCTCCTCGCTCGGCTGGGTGGGCTGCTCCGAAGGCCAGGTCTCGGTAGGGGGGTCGGGCGGGACGTAGGTGTCGTCCGGCGGGGGCTGCTCCTCCTCCGTCTCCGTGGGGGTCGGAGTCGGCTCCT
This sequence comes from Streptomyces sulphureus DSM 40104, assembly GCF_000381025.1. Taxonomy (GTDB): domain Bacteria; phylum Actinomycetota; class Actinomycetes; order Streptomycetales; family Streptomycetaceae; genus Streptomyces; species Streptomyces sulphureus. The sequence continues at coordinate 101,788 of NZ_KB905819.1, read as the reverse complement.
TGCTGGTCTCCTTGTCCTTCGGCTCGGAGCTCGAAGGGCTCGGCTTCGGGTCCTTGGAGTCGTCGTCGCCGCTGGGCAGGAAGGCGAAGAAGAGCACGCCCGCGACGGCGATGACGGCGACGAACGCGAAGAGCGCGTACTTGACGCCGGAGCCGCGGCCCTTGCCGCCCGGGCGTGCGCCGCCCTCGAAGCCGCCGTCGTCGCGGTCGGGGCGGTCGAGGAGGGGGGCGCCCATCTGTGAGGTCTCGCCCTGCGCCGGGTGGGGTGCGGGGACGCCCATCGGCGGGGTCACCGAACTGTCGCCCGCGGGGCCCGTGTTCCAGACGCCGCCGGTGTGGCTGCCGTGCTCGTGGAGCATCTGGAGCGCGTACTGGGTGAGGGCGCGCATCTCCTCGGCCGTCTGGAACCGGTCGTCCGGCTCCTTGGCGAGGGCGCGCATCACCAGGCCGTCGAGCTCGGGCGGCACGGCGTCCGAGACCTCGGAGGGGAGCTGCGGGTCGTCCTGAACGTGCTGGTAGACGACGGAGAGCGGCGTCTCGCCTGTGAACGGCGGGCGCATCGTCAGGAGTTCGTAGAGGAGGCAGCCGGTGGCGTAGAGGTCGGAGCGGGTGTCGACCGTCTTGCCGAGCGCCTGCTCGGGGGAGAGGTACTGGGGGGTGCCCATCACCATGCCCGTCTGGGTCATGGTGCTGGAGGCGCCGTGCAGGGCCCGGGCGATGCCGAAGTCCATCACCTTCACGGCGCCCTGCTGCGTGATGATCACGTTCGCCGGCTTGATGTCCCGGTGGACGATGCCGTGCTGGTGGCTGTAGGCGAGCGCCTCCAGCACCCCGGAGACAATGATCAACGCCTGGTCCGCCGGCGGCGCCTCGGCGCTCAGCAGCAGGTCGCGGATGGTGCTGCCCTCGACCAGCTCCATCACGATGTACGGCGTGACGTTGCCGCCGATCGTCTCCTCGCCCGAGTCGTAGACGGCGACGACGGCGTGGTGGTTGAGCCCGGCGACGGACTGCGCCTCGCGCGTGAACCGCGCCTTGGAGACCGGGTCCTCCGCGAGGTCGGAGCGGAGCAGCTTCACCGCGACCGTGCGTCCCAGACGCAGGTCCTCGGCACCGAACACCTCGGCCATGCCGCCGCGCCCGAGCCGGCGGACCAGGCGGTAGCGGCCGTCGCCGACGAGGCCGTTGTTGCCCCAGAGCTCCGGCGAATCGGGCATGGAGCCGCTCGTCGCGTCGGAGTCCCCGGGGGGCCCGGCGCCCTGCGTCTGTGCCATCAGTCCTCGCCGTCGCTATCGGGTCAGCGGGGGCGGTACGCCGGGCGTCTCGCCTGCTCCGCTGCTGGTGCCGCCGCTGTCCTCAGCGCTCTCATCTGCACTCCCCGCGACTACGGAGGTTACAGCCAAGCAGGGGGGTGTGCGGACAGGTACGGAGCAGCCATCAAATCGGCTGCGGCACCCGACTGGCAAGTTCGCTGACGAGGAGGCTACGGGGCACACAACCCCTTCTACGCCGTGTGACGAAGGCCCCGTCACAGGCTGCGCATCCGGTTACGGAACGGGCAACGAACTTGACGTAGCGATGCCCTGGGGCAGACTTGGGCGCGTATCACGGTTACCGGATCACTCGGGCGTCCCCGGACACCCGACAGATACCTGCGCGGGGGCAGCGCCGCCGAGGGGGAAGCAGTCACATGAGCGACGACGGCGGACAGGGGGCCGGCCAGTACCTCGGCCGCAGCGTGGGCGGGGGAAGGTTCACCCTCCAGTCGCTGCTCGGCGCCGGCGGCATGGCCTCCGTCTACCTCGCGCACGACTCGGTCCTCGACCGCCAGGTCGCCGTGAAGACGCTCCACACGGAGCTCGGCAGGGAGCAGTCGTTCCGCGAGCGGTTCCGGCGGGAGGCGCAGTCCGTCGCGCGGCTCACCCACGCCAACATCGTCTCCGTCTTCGACTCGGGCGAGGACGAGATCGACGGCGCGATGGTCCCCTACATCGTCATGGAGTACGTCGAGGGCAAGCCCCTGCGCACGGTGCTCGACGAGGACATCAGGGAGCACGGCGCGATGCCGGCCGACAAGGCGCTGAAGATCACCGGCGACGTCCTCTCGGCGCTGGAGGTCAGCCACGAGATGGGCCTCGTCCATCGGGACATCAAGCCGGGGAACGTCATGATCACCCGGCGCGGTGTGGTCAAGGTCATGGACTTCGGTATCGCCCGCGCGATGCAGTCGGGCGTCACGTCGATGACGCAGACGGGCATGGTCGTCGGCACCCCGCAGTACCTCTCGCCCGAGCAGGCGCTCGGGCGCGGGGTGGACGCCCGCTCCGACCTCTACTCGGTCGGCATCATGCTCTTCGAACTGCTCACGGGCCGGCTCCCGTTCGACGCGGACTCGCCGCTGGCGATCGCGTACGCGCACGTCCAGGAGGAGCCGGTGGCGCCCTCCTCGATCAACCAGACGGTCCCGCCGGCGGCCGACGCGCTCGTCGCGCGCACCCTGCGGAAGAACCCCAACGAGCGCTTCCCCTCGGCCGAGTCGATGCACGAGGAGTGCGCGAGGGTCGGCGCGGGCACGGCGGGCGGCGCGGCCCCGCTCATCATCAGCGCGGGGCCGCCGGCCAACAGCGGCGCTGGCGTCGGGCAGTCCGTCTTCCCGCCGGTGAACGACGCGGGCACCCCGCCCCCTCCGCAGCAGTTCGGCAGCCCGCCCGGCTTCGGCCCGGCCGGGATGCAGCAGCCCGGATACCCGTCCCCTCCGTACGGGCAGCCCGGTGTCGGCACTCCGCCGCCGTACGCGATGCACCAGCCCGGGCCGCCGCCGAAGAAGAAAAAGCGGACCGGGCTCATCGTGGGGGCGACGGTGGGTGTGGTGGCGCTGATGCTCAGCGGCCTCGTCCTCGGCCTCCTCGACAGCACCGACGACGTGGGAGAACGGCCCGCGCCGCCGGCGAAGCCCGCAGAGCCGGGCGGCGGCTCGACCGGCTCGGGCGGCGGCGCCTCGAAGGACGCGGACGACTCGGGCGACAACGAACCGGCCGACCCCGACGAGAAGTTCAAGGGCCCGGACAAGTCGCGCACCATCGACGCGACCAAGTGCACGGACGCCACCGACAGCTACAGCGACGAGAACAAGGTCCTCATCCCCGACCTGACGATGAAGGACCTCTCCTCGGTGAAGTCCTGCCTCCGCAAGGCCGGTTGGAAGCTCGGCGAGGTCAGCACCGAGGACGAGAACGTCTGGGGCAAGGACACCGTCCTGGAGCAGAGCCCCGACCAGATCGAGGAGTTCGACCCCTCGAAGGACCGCATCGACCTCACCGTCTCCACGGGCCGTCCGGGCTGACGGGCCCGTGCCCGTCCGCACCGGCGGGTGTGCGTCCGGCGGGGACCGTGGTGGATACTGCAACCGAATGATCGGTCGGCCCGAGCCACGAGCCGAGCGACCCGCCCCGCGTGCGCTCCCGGCGTGCGCGCCCCGAAACAGGTGCCGAACGCGTATGAGTGAAGCCGAGCCCGCCCCAGCGCGGCGCGACACGTACACGGCGGACTCCCTCCTCACCGTCGCAGCCCGCGTCTTCAACGAGCGCGGGTACGACGGCACTTCGATGGAGCACCTCGCCAAGGCGGCCGGCATCTCCAAGTCGTCGATCTACCACCACGTCCGCGGCAAGGAGGACCTGCTGCGGCGTGCGATAAGCCGCGCCCTCGACGGGATCTTCGGCGTCCTGGAGGAGCCGGAGGCACGCGAGGGCCGCGCGATCGACCGGCTGGAGCACGTCACGAGGCGCACCGTCGAGGTACTCACCGTCGAACTCCCCTACGTCACACTGCTGTTGCGCGTACGGGGCAACACGGACACCGAGCGCTGGGCGATGTCCCGCCGCCGCGACTTCGACCAGCGCCTCGCCGACCTCCTCAAGGAGGCGGCGACCGAGGGCGACCTGCGCACCGACGTGGAGCCGAGGCTCGCGACCCGCCTCCTCTTCGGCATGATCAACTCGATCGTCGAGTGGTACCGCCCCGCACGCGGCGCGGGCGAGGCCGCGGAGGCGACGAGCGACGAGATCGCCGACGCGGTGGTGCGCATCGCGTTCGCCGGACTGCGCACCACCTGACGGCGCTCCTCACAGCCCCGGTTCCAGCTCGCTCTCCTCGAAGACGAGCAGCGTCCGCGTGCTCAACACCTCGGGTATCGCCTGGATACGCGTGAGGACGAGGTCCCGCAGCGCACGGTTGTCCTGGGTGTGCACGAGGAGCAGGACGTCGCAGTCCCCGCCGACGAGCGCCATGTGCGCGGCGCCCGGCAGCTCCCGCAGCCGCTCCCGGACGCTGCGCCAGGAGTCCTGGACGATCCGCAGGGTGATGTAGGCGGAGGCCGCCTGCCCCGCCCGCTCGTTGTCGATCCGCGCGCCGAAGCCGCGGATCACACCGTCGGCGATGAGGCGGTTGATGCGCGCGTAGGCGTTGGCCCGGGAGACATGCACCCTCTCGGCCACGGAGCGTATCGAGGCCCTTCCGTCGGCGCGGAGGAGTCGGAGGATGTCGCGGTCGACGGCGTCTAGTGCTCTGGGCGCCGGCCGCTGGTCGACATCGGGATGACCCTCCGCCTTGCCCGTGGCCATCTGTTCATCCCTCATGCCCCCTGTCCTCCCCTGTATGGACGCTCTGCCCTCATCAGACGTCTCCGACTGCCGCTTGTCCACATGCGGGTGCGAGCCATGGCCAAACTGCGCCGTCGCTCGAACAATCGGTATGGAGAGCGCGCCCCGCCCGCGACCGAACGGGAACCGCTCCGCCTCCACTGCACCTGCCCCGCCGTCCCGCATCAATCCACCCGGCAGCCGCCCCGGCGCGAATCCCCGCTCCACCGACGGCCCCGCCCTTTCGTCACGCACCGCGTTCGCGGTGCCCCGACACCCGCCCAACTCCCGCAGCCCCGCCCGCCGTTCCCGGGCCGCGGCCCGACCCGGGGGAGCAACCCGAGGAGGAGGTGCCATGACGGTTCTGGACCGCTCAGGCGCACAGCAATCGAGCCCGCACCCGGCCCCGCCTCCCGCATGGCGCCCCGCGGGCGACGCCGCTTCGCTGCTCCCGCAGGACACCCCCTACCGCGTACTCGGCAGCGAGCCGCTCCCCGTGCCCCCCGCCCTTCTCGGCGACGGGCCACGCCCCGACGACGCCGAGCTCCTCGCGCTCCACGGGCACCTCGCCAAGGGCCGCCGCTACAACGAGCAGGCGACGGCGCTCACGAAACAGGGCAGCCTCGCCGTCTACCCCTCCTCGACGGGCCAGGAGGCGTGCCAGATCGCGGCGGCCCTCGCGCTCGCCGAGGACGACTGGCTCTTCCCCAGCTACCGCGACTCGCTCGCCGCCGTCGCGCGCGGCGTCGACCCCGTCGAGGTGCTCTCGCTCCTCCGCGGCGACTGGCACAGCGGCTACGACTCGCGCGCCACCCGCGTCGCGCCGCTCTCGACGCCGCTCGCCACCCAACTCCCGCACGCCGTCGGCCTCGCGCACGCGGCGCGCCTCGCCGGGGACGAGCTCGCCGTGCTCGCGCTCGTCGGGGACGGCGGCACCAGCGAGGGCGACTTCCACGAGGCGCTCAACTTCGCCGCCGTCTGGCAGGCGCCCGTCGTCTTCCTCGTCCAGAACAACGGCTTCGCCATCTCGGTCCCGCTCGCCAAGCAGACGGCGGCACCGAGCCTCGCGCACAAGGGCGTCGGCTACGGCCTCCCCGGCGTCCTCGTCGACGGCAACGACGCGGCCGCGGTGCGGCAGGTCCTCTCCACGGCGCTCGGCCGGGCCCGCTCGGGTGGCGGCCCCGTCCTCGTCGAGGCGCTCACCTACCGCCTGGAAGCCCACACCAACGCCGACGACGCCACCCGCTACCGCGCCGACGACGAGGTCGCCGCCTGGCGTGCGCACGACCCGATCGCCCTCGTGGAGCGCGAGTTGACGGCGCGCGGCCTGCTCACCGAGGCGCACGCGGCACAGGTCGGCGCCGCCGCCGAGGAGCTCGCGAGCGACCTGCGCGGCAGGATGCGCACCGAACCGTCCCTCGACCCGGCCGACCTCTTCGCGCACGTCTACGCCCGCCCCACCCAGCAACTCCGGCAGCAGCAGGCGCAGTTGCAGGAGGAGCTCGCCGCGGCCGCCGAGGGAGGACCCCGATGACCGCGACGCTGCCACAGCAGACCGCACCGCCCACCCCGCTCGGCCGCGCCCTCAACCGCGCCCTGCGCGACGCGCTCGCCGAGGACCCGGCCGTCCACGTGCTCGGCGAGGACGTCGGCACCCTCGGCGGCGTCTTCCGCATCACCGACGGGCTCGCCGCCGAGTTCGGCGACGAGCGGTGCACCGACACCCCGCTCGCCGAGGCCGGCATCCTCGGCGCCGCCATCGGGATGGCGATGTACGGGCTGCGCCCCGTCATCGAGATGCAGTTCGACGCGTTCGCCTACCCCTCCTTCGAGCAACTCGCCTCGCACGCGGCGAAGATGCGCAACCGCACCCGCGGCGCCCTGCCGATGCCGCTCACCGTCCGCATCCCCTACGGCGGCGGCATCGGCGGCGTCGAGCACCACAGCGACTCCTCCGAGGCGTACTACACGGCGACACCCGGACTCCACGTCGTCACCCCGTCGACCGTCGCCGACGCCTACGGCCTGCTGCGTGCGGCGATCGCCTCCGACGACCCCGTGGTCTTCCTCGAACCGAAGCGCCTCTACTGGTCGAAGGAACCGTGGGACGCCGAATCCCCGCACCCGGTACCGGAGTTGGGCCGCGCCGTGGTGCGCAGGCCCGGCACCTCCGCGACGCTGATCGGCTACGGCCCCTCGGTTCCGGTCTGCCTCCAGGCCGCGGAAGCCGCCCGCGAGGAGGGCTGGGACCTGGAGGTCGTCGACCTGCGCTCGCTCGTGCCGCTCGACGAGGAGACGGTGGTCGCCTCCGTCCGCCGCACCGGCCGCGCCGTCGTCGTCCACGAGGCGCAGGGGTTCGGCGGTCCCGGCGGGGAGCTCGCCGCGCGCCTCTCCGAGCGGTGCTTCCACCACCTGGAGGCGCCCGTGCTCCGGGTCACCGGCTTCGACATCCCCTATCCGCCGCCGATGCTGGAGCAGCACCATCTGCCGGGTGTCGACCGGGTGCTGGACGCGGTCGCCCGCCTCCAGTGGGAGAGCGAGTGGACATCGAAGGAGGCGCGATGACGGCCGAACAGGACACGCGGCGAACCGGACCCGACCTCGCCGCGAGCGAGTTCGCGCTCCCCGACCTCGGCGAGGGGCTCACCGAGGCGACGGTGGTGCGCTGGCTCGTCGACGAGGGGGAGCGGATCGACGTCGACGCGCCCGTCGTCGAGGTCGAGACGGCGAAGGCGACGGTAGAGGTGCCCTGCCCGTACGCCGGCACCGTCCTCGCACGGCACGCGGCCGAGGGCGCCGAACTCCCGGTGGGTGCACCGCTGGTGACGATCGGCTCGGCGGAGCGCCCCGCGGAGGCGGAGCCGGCCGAGGACGGCGCCTCGGGCAACGTCCTCGTCGGCTACGGCACCCGCCCGGCCGAGCGCCGCAGGCGGCGCGTGCGTCCGGGCGCGCCCGACGGCGGCCCGCGCACGCCGCCGCCCGCGCACGCGCCCGAGCCGTCCGGCGCTCCCCGCACCGCCAGGGTGATCTCCCCGCTCGTCCGCAGACTCGCCCGCGAACACGGCGTCGACCTCCGCGGGATCGACGGCTCGGGGCCCGAGGGACTCATCCTCCGCGCCGACGTCGAGCGCGCCGCCAACCCGCCTGCGCGGCAGGGGAGTCCGGGCACCCGCCTCCCCCTCACCGGAGTCCGCGGCGCGACGGCGGCGAAGCTCGCCCGCAGCCGCCGCGAGATCCCCGACGCCACCTGCTGGGTCGACGCGGACGCGACCCGGCTCCTCGAAACGCGCCGCGCGCTCAACGAGTCGGCCGAGGAGGAGCGCATCTCCCTCGCGGCCCTCCTCGGCAGGATCGCCACGGCGGCGCTCGCGCGCCACCCCGAGCTCAACTCCACCGTGGACACCGAGGCGAACGAGGTCGTCCTGCTGCCCGAGGTGCACCTCGGCTTCGCGGCGCAGACACCGCGCGGGCTCGTCGTCCCCGTCGTCCGCGACGCGCATGAGCGCACCACGGGGCAGCTCGCCGCCGAGCTGCGCCGGCTCACCGAGGCCGCGCAGGAGGGCCGCCTCGCGCCGGCCGACCTCACCGGCGGCACGTTCACCGTCAACAACTACGGCGTCTTCGGCGTCGACGGCTCCACGCCGATCGTCAACCATCCCGAGACGGCGATGCTCGGCGTCGGCAGGGTCGTCGAAAAGCCGTGGGCCTTCGAGGGCCAACTCGCCCTGCGCCGAGTGGTGCAGCTCTCGCTCACCTTCGACCACCGGGTGTGCGACGGCGGGACGGCGGGCGGCTTCCTCCGGTATGTCGCCGACTGCGTCGAGGAGCCGGCGCGGCTGCTGCGCGCGGTGTGAACGGCGGCGGCGCCGCACCCGTCGTGACGGCGCCGCCGCACCCTCCGTAGGCTCGAAGCGTGAGCCAACGCCCCTGCCCTCCCTACGACGCGGTCGTGCTCGCCGGCGGCGGCGCACGCCGCCTCGGCGGCGCCGACAAGCCGGCGCTCACCGTCGGCGGACGCACCCTCCTCGACCGCGCCCTGGGCTCCTGCACCGACGCCGCGCGCACCGTCGTCGTCGGCCCGCGCCGGCCCACCGCGCGCGCCGTCGACTTCACCAGCGAGAGCCCGAGCGGCGCCGAGGGCCTGGGCCCGCTCGCGGCGCTCGACGCCGGGCTCCGCCGCACCACGGCGCCGCTGCTGCTCGTTCTCTCCGCCGACCTCCCCTTCGTCACCCGCGCCACCGTGCGCGCCCTCCTCGCGGCGGCCGGTGAAGCCGGCGCCGAGGGCGCGCTGGTGCACGCGGAAGGCCGCGACCAGCCGCTCCTCGCCGTCTACCGGAGCGATCCGCTCCGGCGTGAACTCGCCCTGCTCAGGACGGAGTACGGTGCGCTCTCCGGCCTCCCGCTCCGGCTGCTCCTGCCGGAGCTGTCGCTGCGCCGCGTACCCGACGAGGGCCCGCGCCCCGGCGCCGCCTTCGACTGCGACACCTGGGAGGACGTCGTCCGCGCCCGTACCGCGATCAGGGAGCATGGCACCGTGCTGACCGAATGGATGACCGCAGCCAAAGCCGAACTCGGCGTCGAACTCGACACCGAGGGCCCCAAGGACGCCACCGACTCCGCCCCACCGGGCCTCACGACGGCGCTCCTCGACCTCGCCCGCGACGCCGCGCACGGCGTCGCGCGCCCCGCGGCCCCGCTCACCGCCTTCCTCGTCGGTTACGCGGCCGCCAACGCGGGCGGCACCGAGGAGGACGTGCGCGAGGCGGTGCGCAAGGCGACGGCGCTCGCACAGCGTTGGGCGGCCGAGGAGGACGGGACCGAGAGGCGAGCGGAGGAACGATGAGCGGCTCCGACGAACTCGACGAGGCGATCGCCCTCGCCAACTGGGGCCGCAGAGAGCCCGATACGCACCGCGAGGGGAGCGCACCCGAGCCCCGCGCGCACGGCGAGTCCGCGGGCGGGAACGAGCGCCGCGGCCACGCCTCCGCGCTCGACTGGCCGCAGGCCCGCGCCCTCGCCGCCCGCGCCGCCGGCCCGCTCCCCACCGTCACCCTGCCGCTGGAGGACGCGCTCGGGCACACCCTCGCCGCCCCGCTCACGGCGCTCACGGACCTCCCACCCTTCGACACCTCGGCGATGGACGGCTGGGCCGTCGCAGGCCCCGGGCCGTGGGAGCCGGTGGCCCCGCCGGACGAGCCGGGCGTCCTCGCCGGCGGAACGGCGGAACCGCCCGCGCTCACCGACGGCGAGGCCGTACGCATCGCCACGGGCGCCCGGCTGCCCCCGGGCGCGGGAGCCGTGCTGCGCAGCGAGCGCGCGGAGCTCGACGGCACGCGGCTGCACTCCGCCGCGCAACCCCAGCCGGGCACCGACATCCGCCCGCGCGGCCAGGAGTGCCGCACGGGCGACCGCCTCCTCGCGGACCGCCACCCCGTCACCCCGCCGGTGCTCGGGCTCGCGGCGGCTGCCGGGTACGACCGCGTCGAGGTCGTGCGGCGCCCCCGTGTCGAGGTGCTCGTCCTCGGCGACGAACTCCTCCACCGCGGCCTCCCGACGGGCGGCCGCATCAGGGACGCGCTCGGCCCGATGGTCGGCCCGTGGCTCGGCCTCCTCGGCGCCGAGGTGCTCGTCACCCGCCGCCTGGGCGACGACGCGGAGGCGCTCCACGAGGCGGTGGCCACCTCCACGGCCGACCTCGTCGTCACGACAGGCGGCACGGCGGCGGGCCCGGCCGACCGGCTGCGGCCCGTACTGGAGCAGTTGGGCGCCCGCACCCTCGTCGACGGGGTCCGCGTACGCCCGGGGCACCCGATGCTCCTCGCCGCGCTCGACGCGCCCGACGCCGAGCGCCCCCGCCACCTCGTCGGACTCCCCGGCAACCCCTTCGCGGCCCTCGCCGCCCTCCTCACCCTCGCCGAACCGCTGCTGCGCACCCTCTCGGGCCGCGGCCCCCGCAGCGCCGACAGCCCCGAACAGTCCGACCTGCTCGACCCGTTCGCGCTCACCGGCGTCCTCGCCGTCGGACCGGGGTCCGCCGCCGCGCCCGCGCTGCGTCCCGCCTCGGCGCCGCTCGCCGAGGACGTGCCGGGCAGGGGCGAGGAGACCCGCCTGGTGCCGGTGCGTACCGAGACGCCCGAGGTGGGCGTGGCCGCCGTGCGTCCGGTGCACTTCTCGGGTCCCGCGATGCTCCGCGGCATCGCCTCTGCCTCCGCGCTCGCCGTCGTCCCGCCGGGGGGAGCAGCCGCCGGCGCGGTGGTGGAGCTGCTGGGCCTGCCGTGGTGAAGAAGGCGGCGGGCGACACCGGCCAGCGCCAGGTGATGCTGCCGCGCCCCGAGGTCTCCCCGCTGCGGCAGGTGGCGCGGCGGCTCCTCGCGGCGCTGCTGGTGCTGGCGGCGACGGTGGTCGTGGTCTACCTCGACCGCGACGGCTACCGGGACGACAACGGCGGCAGCCTCTCGTTCCTCGACTGCCTCTACTACGCCACCGTCACCCTCTCCACCACCGGCTACGGCGACATCGCCCCCGCCACCGACTCGGCCCGCCTCGTCAACGCGCTGGTGGTGACGCCCTTCCGGGTCCTCTTCCTGATCATCCTCATCGGCACCACGCTCGAAGCGCTCACCGACCGCACCCGCGAGCAGTGGCGCCAGGCCCGCTGGAGGTCCGCCATGCGCGACCACACCGTCGTCGTCGGTTTCGGCACCAAGGGGAGGTCGGCGACGGAGACGCTGCTGGCGACCGGCATGGCCAAGGACCGGATCGTCCTCATCGACCCCAGCAGCCAGGTGATGAAGATCGCCAACTCCGAGGGATACGCGGGCGTCGTCGGCGACGGCACCCGCAGCGACGTCCTCCTGCGCGCGGAGACGCAGCGCGCGAAGCAGATCGTGGTGGCGCCCCAGCGCGACGACACGGCGGTGCTGGTGACGCTGACGGCGCGGCAGCTCAACCCGCGCGTCAAGATCGTCGCCGCGGTCCGCGAGGAGGAGAACGCCTCGCTGCTGCGGCAGTCGGGCGCCGACGCCGTCGTCACCAGCGCCAGCGCCGCCGGGCGCCTCTTGGGCGCCGCGATGCTGAGCCCGTACGCCAGCTCCGTTTTGGAGGACCTCATCCAGCGGGACACCGGTCTCGCGCTCAAGGAGCGCCCCGTCACCCGGGCGGAGGCCGGCCGCTCGCCGCGGGAGACGGCCGACCTCGTCGTCGCCGTCGTCCGCGGCCACCGCGTCCTCTCCTTCGACGATCCGGAGGCCGCCCAACTCCAGCTCACCGACCGGGTCGTGGCCATCCAGCGGGCCGCCCCCGCACCGCCCACGACCATCGAGGACTGAGCGCCCGGCAGGCGGACGGCTCCGGCCCGGCGTGCGCGGTAGCGTCGGGGCCATGTGTGCCATGTATGCCATCACCATCCCCGAGCCCGGCGGCCCCGAGGCACTCGTCTGGGACGAGGTGCCCGCACCCGAGCCGGGCCCCGGCGAGGTGCTCGTCGACGTCGCCGCGAGCGCCGTCAACCGGGCCGACCTGCTCCAGCGCCAGGGGTTCTACGACCCGCCGCCCGGCATCAGCCCCTACCCGGGCCTGGAGTGCGCGGGACGCGTCGCCGCGCTCGGCGAGGGCGTGACGGACTGGTCGGTGGGCGACGAGGTCTGCGCCCTCCTCGGCGGCGGCGGGTACGCGCAGCAGGTGGCCGTTCCGGCGGGCCAACTGCTGCCCGTACCCGACGGGTTGGAGACGGTGCAGGCGGCGGCGCTGCCCGAGGTGGTCTGCACCGTCTGGTCGAACGTCTTCCAGGCCGCGGCGCTCCGGCACGGCGAGACGCTGCTCGTGCACGGTGGCGCGAGCGGAATCGGCACCATGGCGGTGCAGCTTGCGACGGCGTTCGGCGCCCGCGTCGCCGTCACGGCGGGGACGCCCGAAGGGCTGGAGAGGTGCAGGGAGCTCGGCGCCGAGGTCCTCGTCAACTACCGGGAGCAGGATTTCGTCGAGGAGGTGCGGGAGGCCACCTCGGGCCGGGGGGCCGACGTCGTCCTCGACATCATGGGCGCCAAGTACCTGGGGCCGAACGTGCGGGTGCTCGCGACCGGGGGCCGCCTCGTCGTCATCGGCATGCAGGGCGGCCGCAAGGCCGAGCTCGACCTCGGCGCGCTGCTCACCAAGCGCGCCTCGGTGGCGGCGACTTCGCTCCGCGGCCGGCCTCCGGAGGAGAAGGCCGCGATCGTCGCCGCGGTACGCGAGCACGTCTGGCCGCTCCTCGCCGCCGGCGAGGTCTCCCCGATCATCGACCGCACGTTCCCGATGAGCGAGGCGGCCGACGCGCACCTCGCGCTGGAGCGGGGCGGCCACTTCGGCAAGCTCCTCCTGACGACGTGACCGACCCGTGGCGGGCCGCCTCCCGGCTCGGGACCGGTCGGCTGCACGGAACACACTTGTGGGATTTACGCCCGAAATGCCGGAATCCTTGCGCCATGTGACGCTGGTGGCGACAGTGCACCGCCCGGCTCGGGAAGGTCGCAGCCGTGGGACACGCTCGCCATGCAGAAACCGGCCGCCGCCCAGGGCTCAGCTCCCTCCGCGACACCCTCCTTTCCCTCCTCGTCTGTACCGCCGTCGCCGTCCCCGCAGCGGCGACCGCGACGCCTGCGCAGGCGAGCCCGACCGCCGCGGCCCCCGGCCCCTCCGCCCCCGGCCCGTACGACCGCGACCCGGGTCCGAGCGAGGCCGGCAGTGCGCAGCAGTGGCCGGGCCGCCTGCCGACCACCGCGCTGCCGACCGGCCTCCCGCCCGCCGCCGAGGCGCCGCACCCCGGGGGACACCCCGGCGGCTCCGGCGATGCGCCCGCGCACTCGGCGCAGGAGGAGGCGCGTCGGCTCGCGGACGCGGCGCGGAAGAAGGGTGAACGCCTCGCCAGGGAAGCGGAGAAGCAGGCGCGCGAGGCGATCGGCACCCCGGGGGTGGCGCCCCGCCGGGAGACGACCGCGCGGCCACCCGTTTCGGACGCACGGGACCCGCAGCCCCACCACGCACCCGAGCCCTCCAAGGACCGCACCCCGAAGCCCCGGAAGCCCGGCGCGGACGAGCGGCGCGACGCCGACCACCCGCGCAAGCACTCCGACTCCCCCCGCAGGCAACCGAGTTCGCCAGCAGCGAAACCGGAGGACGCCTCCCGGGCTCCCCTTCCCTCGCACGAGGCGGAGGAGGCCGGCGCCGTCCCCGGCACCCGCGCCCACGCCGGCCGCCAGGTCTTCCCCGTCCTGTCGCTCGGCGCCGGGCTCGGCCTCATCGGCCTCGGCCTCGGCTTCCTCGGCTACCGGCTCCGCCGCGGCTGACGCACACGCCGCACCGACCGCGGGCGGCCACCCGGTGCCGGGGTTGCCGGGCACGGGAGGGTCGGGGCGTTGCAGAATGGTGGGTATGACACAGCCGAGCAACGAACAGTCGTCTCAGGAGAGCCCGCAGGTCCTGGTCGTCGGCCCGGACGGGATGGCTCTCGGCACCACCGCGAAGGGCGGTGACGCCGAAGGCGAGGAGCAGGCTGAGGTCCCCGTGACGGAGATGGTCGAGCAGCCCGCGAAGGTCATGCGGATCGGAAGCATGATCAAGCAACTGCTGGAGGAGGTGAAGGCGGCCCCTCTCGACGAGGCGAGCCGCGCCCGCCTCAAGGAGATCCACACCAGCTCCATCAAGGAGCTGGAGGACGGCCTCGCACCCGAGTTGATCGAGGAGCTGGAGCGGCTCTCCCTCCCCTTCACCGAGGGGTCCAACCCCACGGACGCCGAGCTGCGGATCGCGCAGGCCCAGCTCGTCGGCTGGCTCGAGGGCCTCTTCCACGGCATCCAGACAGCGCTCTTCGCCCAACAGATGGCGGCGCGGGCCCAGTTGGAGCAGATGCGCCGTGCGCTGCCCCCGGGCGCCGTCCCCGAGGACATCGCCAAGGCCGCGGGCGAGGACCCGGGCGCCCGCTCCGGCGGCCCCTACCTCTGACCTCTCCCTGACGCGCACCACCCGGGGTCCGGCCCTCCGCCCGCGCGGCGGAGGGCCGGGCCCCTCGTCCTTTCCCGGCTCACGGGCGCCGCGACATCCAGTGGTAGAGCACCATCGCCACGCTCGTCGCAAGGTTGTAGCTGGAGACGAGCGGCTCCATCGGAAGCGAGACGAGCCGGTCGGCCCGCTTCCGCAGCGCGGGGGAGAGGCCGTGGCGCTCGGTGCCGAAGGCGAGGAGGACGCCCTCGGGGAGATCGAGGCCGCGCAGGTCGTCGCCCTCGGGGTCCAGCGCGTAGAGCGGGCCCTCGGGGAGCGCGTCCGGCTCGGCCCTCGCGACGGCCGTCGCGAAGTGCAGCCCGGCGCCTGCGCGTACGGCGGCCGGGTGCCAGGGGTCCGTCCCGCCCGTGGTGAGGACGCCGGCCGCACCGCATCCGGCGGCTAGGCGTACGACGGCGCCGACGTTGCCGAGGTTGCGCGGATCGTCGAGCAGGACGAGCGGCGCCGTGCGCGCACCGGAGCGCGGCACGGCGGGTGCGCCGGCGCGGGCGGCGAGGGCCGCGACCCCGGTCGGGTGGGCGCGCGGCACGAGGGTGCCGAGGGTGCCGGGCGGGACCTCGTCGAGCAGCGTCCGCAGGGGCGCCGTGAGGTCGGGTGCGAGGGCGTCGGCGAGGTCGAGCACGGACCCGGCGTCCTCGGTGAGCGCGACGGGGACGTGCGCGCCGAAGCGCAGCGCGTGCTTGAGCGCGTGGAAACCGTCGAGCACCACCGCTGCGTCGCCCTCGTCCGCCCGGAGCCGGTGCCAACTCCGCACGGGCGCAAGCGGATCGGGCGTACTGGACGTCTCGGGGCGGTGCGGCATCCTCCCGAGCCTAACGGGCCCCGCGGGAGCGGCCGTCGCGCCGCCTCGCGGTCAGCGCCGTGCCCGGTCCGCGTCCGCGGCCTGCGCGGGGTCGGGTGCCGGCGCGTCGGCGGAGCGCGGGCGCGGCAGGTGGCGCGGGGCTTCCGCGTCCGGGCGGCGGCGGGTGAGCCGGCGGCGGAGCGCGTCGGTGCGTGCGCCGGTCCACACCAGGAGCGCGGTGGGGAGGAAGACGATGTCGGCCGCGATCATCGCGAGGGAGAAGAACGGCAGCCCCAGGAGGACGGCGATGCCGAGGTGCTCGACGATCATCAGGGCGAGCAGGACGTTCTTCGCGCGCCGGTTGAGGAGCGTGAAGGGGAAGGCGACCTGCATGAGCACCGTGCCGTAGGTGACGACCATGATCATCAGGCCGTTCCCCGCGAGCACCTCGCTCAGCTCGGGCCACGGCGAGAAGTAGTCCAGGTGCATCGGGTAGTAGACGGCGGTCCCGTCCTGCCAGCGCGAGCCCTGGATCTTGTACCACCCGGCGGTCGCGTAGATCAGGCAGACCTCGACCATGATCACCAACAGCGCCCCGTTGTGGAGGACGTTGGCGACGACATCCATCAGGTCGCGGCCCTCGGTGTTGCCGGTGGTGGCGGCCGTGCGGGTCAGCAGCCACCACGCGCCCTGCGCGAGCCAGAGCCCCCAGAAGAGCAGCCCCCAGCCGAGCGAGAACCCCCCGGTGAACGTCCCCCCGAGCAGCACCGCGCCGCAGACCGCCCAGAGCACGGGACCCGTCGCGCCGAAGGAAGGCCCCCCGTCCGCGCACCGGCGCGCCCGCCTCGCGTCGAGCGACCACACCCGGGCGCACCTGGTGAAGACGAGGTAGATCGCCATCAGGTGGATGACGTTGTCGCCGCCGTCCCCCATGAAGATGCTGCGGTTCTGGAGGGAGAGCACCCCGACCATGAAGAAGACCGAGCTCATCCGCGTACGCCAGCCGAGGAGGAGCGCGACGCTGGCGAGGATCGCCAGGTGGTAGACGAGCTCGAACCAGAACTGGGAGCTCGACCACATCAGCACGCTGAACGCGTGGTTGGAGTCGAGCAGCCGCTCCCCGAGCTCGAAGCTCCAGGTGCTGTCGGGTCCGTAGAGCCGGCGGCGGTGCGGCCACTCGCGGAGCAGGAAGAAGAGCCAGGCCGTCCCGAAACCGATGCGGACGACCGCCGTCTGGTACGGCCCCAGCACGCTGCCCGTCACGCGGGCCAGGGCCCGCGAGAGCCAGCGCTCACCCCGCGTCTGCGTCCACCCGGCCGCCCGTTCGCCGTCGTGCTGCGGCACCTGCGCCTCGCTCACCTGCCTGCTCCTCCGGGAAGGTCGGAGCTGGCGATCTGCCACCACGGCTGGGTGCTGTACTGCGTCTCGGTGTCGATGCGCTCCTCGCTCCAGCCGGGCGCCGCCACCGGTGTCACCGCGGAGCGCACCTGTATCCGCTCGACGGTGCCGCCGTTGAGCTCGGGACCGAAGCGGTGCATCACGATCCGCTTGAGGTACTCCTGGGAGAGTTCGCCGCGCATGCCGATGGGCTGGCCGTCGTCGTCGTGGTAGTTGCCGAAGAACTCCCACGCGCGCCGGAGTTCGTTCTGCTGGGTGTGGCTGGGCGCGGGGTTGCCGCGTATCGCCTCGCCGTCGACGGCGGTGAGGTCGACCCAGCCGGTGGTCTCGTTGCCGCCGTCGTCGTGGGCCACCACGGCGCGCGCGTGGACGTGGATGTTCTGCTGGAGCGGGTTGGGCGCGAAGAGCTTCCAGTTCTGCTCGAACTCGGGGTAGACGTACGCGTCGATCGCGGCGTCGTGCTTCTTGCTGAGGCTGTTGTCCGGCGCGACGTGGAGGAAGACCATGCCGAGGTGGACGGACGCGCCCACCGCCACGGCACCGACGGCGAGGGCGGCGACGATCCTCGTCCGCAGGGGGAGCGCGGCGGCACCGACCGGGGCGCCCGGCTCGTGCGCCGGCTCGTGCACTTGTGGCTCCATGCCCTCCCAGCTCCCCACGTTCCCCGTCGACCGCACCCCGCCCGGAAGTACGCGCGCGCTCACCCTATGACCCCGGGGCGCACAACAGCAGCCCTCGCTCCGGCTCCCCACTGCATCCGCACAACCCCGCGCGCCACTCGAAGTGCGCGTGACACCCGGCAGCGGGACCATGACCGCGTACGGGCAGCACGACGGTTGGCCCGCACACGAGGGCAACGTACCGTGCGACGGGTGACGCACACCGGCTCGCGGGACGTTCGGCCGGAACCGGGGCCCCTCGTCCCGTCGAACCGGCCGCCCGCAAGCGGGAGTTGCCCGCACGTGAGAGGTGGAACGACGTGAGAGAGCCCCAGCCCCCACCGGAACCCGGAACACCACCCGAGCCGAACCCCCCGGACCCGGAGCCCACGCCCGGCCCCGACCCCCGGCCCACACCGGTCCCGGGCCCACCGGGTCCGAACCCGCCGGGCCCTGAACCCACCCCCGTACCCCCTGGCCCCAACCCCCCGTCCCCCGGGCCGCAGCCGGACCCCGCTCCGCCACCGCAGCCGGAACCGGGCACCCCCGCACCGCCCGGCCCTCCCGACGTGCCGGGCGGCGAGCCCGACTCGCCCTAGCGGAGCGGTGGTTCGCCTACACCACCTGGGGCTCCGTGCCGCCCTCCGCGACGAGCGGACGCCCCGCGGCCTCCCAGGCGAGCATGCCGCCCGAGACGTTCACTGCCTCCACCCCCTGCTGAAGGAGGTACTGCGCGACCTGCGCCGAGCGCCCCCCTGCCTTGCAGACGACGTACACCGGCTGCCCCTCGCCCGTGCGCGAGGTCACCTCGCCGAGCCTGCCGACGAACTCGCTCATCGGCACGTGCAGCGCCTCCTCTGCGTGGCCCGCGTCCCACTCCTCGTCCTCGCGGACGTCGAGGAGGAGCGCGTCGGCGGGCACGGACGCGGCGTCGACCTCGGGCATACGTGCGTTCATCTCCCACACCTCTTCCGGTTTCGTGCGGCGGGCGCGACCCGCCGGACCGTTCTCGTCTTGCGGCGCTTCCGGTCCGACCCGTTGGCCGGGCGAGAGAAGGTACGTCGCACGGAAGCCGCGGACGAGGACCGGGTACGGCAGCGCGCCGCGGGGGTGACGGTAGCGGGGGCTCAGTCGCCCGTCCGCAGCCGCTCCAGCTCCGTCTCCCGCTGGGAGACCTGCGCGAGGAGCTTCTCCGCGATCTCGTCGAGGAGCGCGTCGGGGTCGTCGGGCGCCATCCGCAGCATCGAGCCGATGGCGCTCTCCTCCAACTCCGAGACGATCGCGGTGAGTTGCTCCTTCCGCTGGGCCAGCCACTCCAGGCGTGCGTAGAGCTCCTCGGCGCGCGTCAGCTCCGTCGGCTCGGGGGAGGGGCCCGCGGCCCACTCCTCGGCGAGGGCGGTGAGCGCGGCCTCGTCGCCGTCCGCGTAGGCGCGGTTGACGCGGACGAGGAACTCCTCGCGGCGCTTGCGCTCCGGCTCGTCCCTCGCGAGGTCCGGGTGGGCCGCGCGCACCAGCTCGCGGTAGGCCCGCCGCGCGTCCTCGCTCGGGCGTACGCGGCCCGGCGGGGTGACGGACTGCTCGTTGAGCATCGCCGTCGCCTCCGGGCGCATCCCCTCGGAGTCGACCCAGCCGAAGAAGAGCTCCTCGACCTCGGGCATCGGCAGCACGGCGGCGCGCTTCTCGCGCGCCGTGCGTGCGTCCTCCGGGTCCTCGCTGCGCTCCGCCACGGCCTCGGCGATCTGGGCCTCGAGTTCGTCGAGGCGCGAGTAGACGGGGCCGAGTCGCTGGTGGTGGAGGCGGGAGAAGTTCTCCACCTCGACCCGGAAGGACTCGACGGCGATCTCGTACTCGATGAGCGCCGTCTCCGCGGCACGCACCGCCTGCTCCAGGCGTGCGGTACCGCCGCGTTCGGCGGTCGGTCCGGCTTCCGGGTTCGCGTTCATCCCGACCAGCGTACGCACCGGGGCAAACCGCGAACGGCCGGCTCCGTACGCCTCAGTCCCTGAACTCCCCGGGGCAGCGCGCCCCTTCGCCCGCCCGCAGGTGCTCCTCGGCCCACTTGGTGAGCTCGACGAGGGCCGGCCTGATGGCCCTGCCGGCGTCGGTGAGCTCGTAACTGACGCGCAGCGGCGGGCCCTCCTCGACGGTGCGGCGCACGAGGCCGAGCCCGGCGAGTTCGGTGAGGCGGTCGGAGAGCATCCGCTCGCTGATGCCGGGGACTGCGCGGCGGAGTTGGGCGAAGTGCCCGGGACCGTTCATGAGGGCGGCGAGGATCAGCCCCGTCCAGCGCTTGCCGAGGAGTTGGAAGACGCGCGTCATCCCGCTCTCGGGCTCGGTGCACATCTCTCCCGGCCCCGCTGGTTCGTCCCGCAGCTCCGCCATGCGCCTCAGGGTACTAGGACAAGTCAAGGAGATGCAAAAAAGTAAGTAGCTGTGTTATCAATAGGTGCGGGGGGAACAGAACAAACTTATGCAACACAAGGAGTTACAGGTGGCCACCCTGCTGCACATCGACTCGTCGCTCTTCCCCGACTCGGGCTCCGTCTCGCGCGACGTCACCGCCTCGTTCCGCAAGGCCTGGGAGGAACAGCACCCCGACGGCACCGTCGTCTACCGCGACCTCGCGGCGAACCCCCTCCCGCACATCGACGTCACCGCCTTCACCTCGGCGCTCGTCGCCCCCGAGGAGCGCACGCCCGAGCAGGCCGCCGCCTACGAGCTCCGCGACACCCTCGCAACGGAGTTGGAGCAGGCCGACGCCGTCCTCATCGGCGCCCCGATGTACAACTTCACGATCCCGTCGACGCTCAAGTCCTGGCTCGACCAGACGATCCTCATGGGCCGCACGACGGCCACCGAGAAGCCCTCGGCCGCCGGCACCCCCACCACCGTCGTCGCCAGCCGCGGCGGCGGTTACGGCCCCGGCACCCCGCGGGAGAGCTTCGAGTTCGTCCTCAACTACCTGGAGAAGATGCTCGGCGAGGGCGGGTTCCAGCTCGACCTGGAGTTCATCGTGCCGGAGCTGACGCTCGCCGAGGGCAACCCGGCGATGGCCGAACTCGTCGGCCTCGCCCGCGAGTCGCGCGCCAAGGCGCACGAGTCGGCGACGGCCCGCGGCAAGGAGATAGCGTCCCGCTTCACCTCCTGAGGTTCGCGACTCCACGACTCGGCCCCGCTCCCCGACGGGAGGGCGGAGCCGAGTCATGCGGCAGGAAGAGCCCCAACTCCGGTGTTGGAAGCCTCACTTGCCGCGTCCGGGAGCACGCGCGAGTTGACAGCCGCAGGGGTGAGTGGTTGATTAATCACATGCCGAATCCCGTCTCGCAGCGACAGCTCTCCACCGCCGAGGAGCGGCGCAGGACAGTCCTCACCACAGCCGTCAGCGCCTTCGCCGCCCGGGGCTATTTCGGCACCACCACCACGGACGTGGCCCAGCGGGCAGGCATCTCCCAGGCGTACGTCTACCGCCTCTTCCCCGACAAGGAAACGCTCTTCGTCGCCGTCTCCGAGCACTGCTTCGCCCGCATCCGCGAGAGCTTCGGCGACGGAGCCGCCGCAGCGAAAAGCACCGCACCGCAGGACGTACTCGACGCGATGGGCGACGCGTACGCCCGACTCATCGCCGACCGCGACCTGTTGCTGCTCCAGCTCCACGCACAGTGCGCCGCCGCGTCGGAGCCCGCCATCCGCGAGGCGGTGCGCACCGGGTACGCACGGCTCGTCGAGTACGTACGCGGCGTCTCCGGCGCGGCGGAGGCCGACATCCAGCGGTTCTTCGCCGTGGGCACGCTCTGCCACCTGGTGGTCGCCATAGACTCCCACGAGGTCGACGCCCCCTGGGCGCGGACGCTCTCCGACGGGCTCCGCCACTACTGAAACCCGAGGGGAGGTGACCCCGTGTCCCGCTCCGCCGCCGTCCGTTGGGCCCTGCTCGCGCCGCTCGCCGCGCTCGACGTGGCGCTGTTCGCGCTCTGGCGCTGAACGCCGCAGGCACAGCACCGCGCTCACCGCGGCCCTTTTTTTGGCCCAAGTAGTGAGTGGTCAACCACACATAACACCGGAGGAGACACCGCCATGACCGACACCCCGACCACCGCCCCGAGCACGGAACGCGTCCTCTGGTCGCTGACGCTCGCCGTCCTCCTCTTCGCGCTCCTCTTCATGGTCGCGCTCTGGCACTGACCGGCCGCACGAAAGGAGCGCCACCATGGCCACCACGACGACACCGCACGCAGCGCGGCAGGAGCCCTCGCGCCTCGCCCGGGCCACGGTCCTGGCCGCGGCGACGCTCACGCTCATGGCCGCGGCGATCATCGCGCCCGGACTGCCCGCGATGGAACGGGAGTTCGCCGGCGCACCCGGCGCCGACCTCCTCGTCCGCTTCGTGCTGACCGTCACCTCGCTGGCCATCGCACTCACCGCACCGGCGGCCGGGCTCCTCGCCGACCGCCTCGGACCCCGCGCGTTGCTGGTGTCGAGCCTCGTGCTCTACGCACTCAGCGGCACGGCCGGAGCCTTCGCCACCGACCTGTACCTGCTGCTGGCCACCAGGGCGCTGCTCGGCGTCGCGGTGGGCGGCATCATGACGGCGGTCGCCGCCACCCTCACCGGCTGGTTCGACGGGCAGCGACGGGCCTCGTTCCTCGGGCTGCAACAGGCGTGCGCGAGCCTGGGCGGCGCCGTCTTCCTGCCGCTCGGCGGGCTGTTGGCCACGATCGGCTGGCGGGCACCGTTCTGGCTCTACACCGTCTCGGCCGCCGTCGCCGTCCTCGCGCTGCTCGCCCTGCGCGAGGAACCGCGGCCCCGGCTCGGCGGTACGGCCGCCGAGCCTCACCGGGGCGCGCGGAACGGCGGCCGCATCCTCGGCGTGTACGCGGTGGCGCTCCTCGCCACGGTGGTTTTCTACATGGCGCCCACGCAACTGCCGTTCGTACTCGGCGAGTTCGGCAGCAGCACCACCGTCGTCGGCGCGGTGATCGCCGGGAGCACGCTCTCCGGCACGGTCGGCGCCCTCGCCTTCCCCGCCCTGCGCCGGAGGTCGGCCGCCACGACGCTCACCGCCTCCGCCCTCGCGCTGCTGGGCGCCGGCTGGCTGCTCGTCGGCACGGCCGGGACGACCGTCCAAGTCCTGACGGGCATGCTCGTCGGCGGCGCCGGCGTCGGGCTCGTCGTGCCCAACCTCAACCTGCGGCTCAGCGAACTCGCCCGTCCCGAAAGGCGTGGCCGGGTCCTCGGCGGCCTCGTCACGGCCGTCTTCCTCGGGCAGTTCCTCTCCCCGCTGCTCGTACAGCCCCTCGCCGGCACCACCGGACTCGCCGACGCCTTCGCCTGGGCCGGCGGTGCGACGGCGGTCGGCGCCGTCGTCGCGGGGCTCGTCCGGCTCGCCACCGTCCCACGGTCGCGTCATGCCCCGGTGACACCCGAACCCAGTGAACACACCGAAAGGAAGCATCCGATGATCCACCACTGCGTCCGCTTCACCTTCAAGCCCGGCACCGCGCCGGAGCAGCTCGAAGAGGCCCTCGCGAGCCTCCGCAACCAGGGCGAAGTGATCCCCTCCGTACGCTCCTTCCTCGTCGGCCGGGACCACGGCGGCACGTACGAGTGGGGTGCCACCTTCCGGATCGAGGACCTCGACGGCTACTGGGAGTACCTCATGCACCCCGCCCACCGCCGCACCGACGAGATAGGGCTGCCGCTGGTCGACAAGTTCGTGTCGTTCGACCTCACCGACGACCCGGACCCGGAGACCGGCGAGCGGATCGCCGCACTCCACCAGCGCCGCTACGACGGCGACCCCGCACTGACCCGACTCGTCTCCGACCTCGGCGAGTACGAGGGCAGCGCGGCACCCGGCCCGCACGGGGCCTGACGCACGCGCCGCCCGCGCGGCCTCGACGTTGCCGCGAGGGGCGCACCGCGTACGGGCGAAATGAGCGCACTCTGCTGCTAGTTGGCCGCACAGGGGCAGGCGCCCCGCGGCACCGAAGCGCGAAGAGCCCAACCGTCCCGAGCGTTCAACCGACCGGGGAACGGCTCGCCTCGTGACAAGGAGGCGAGCCGTCCCTCCGCCGCTGCCGGCCCCTGTCACCGGCGCACCAGTCGTCGGCTCCTCGTCCAGGGCGGTCGGGTGCCGTTGACAACTGTCGCGGCTTCCGTGACGCCTGTCACCGATCGCTCCGGCGCCCCTCCTCCCGACCGCCCGCCGAACCCTACGGTCGCTCTGCCGGCAACCCGCAGGCTGCGGGAGGAGCGGACGGAGGAGCGGCATGGACGAACGGGAGCACGGACGATGACGGCGGTCGCCGTGGACGGTCTGCGGAAGAACTACGGAAGCCACGAGGTACTGCACGGAATCGACTTCACCGTGGCGCAGGGCGAGATCTTCGCCCTGCTCGGACCCAACGGCGCGGGCAAGACGACGGCGCTGGAGATCCTGGAGGGTTTCCGGCACCGCGACGGAGGACGGGTCGAGGTACTCGGTCTCGACCCCGGCAGCGCCTCCGACGCCCGCGAACTGCGCGAGCAGGTGGGCCTCGTCCTGCAGGACATCGCCGTCGAGCCGTACCTGACGGTGCGCGAGACGCTCGCACGCAACGCGGGGTACTACCGCGTCCCCCGGGACGTCGACGCGGTGGCCGAGCTCGTCGGCCTCCACGACAAGCGGACCGCCAAGGTCAAGGACCTCTCGGGCGGGCAGAAGCGCCGGCTCGACCTGGCACTGGGAGTCGTCGGAAACCCGCGCCTGCTCTTCCTCGACGAGCCGACCACGGGCTTCGACCCCAGCGCCCGGCACACCGCCTGGCAGGTGGTCAGGGACCTGCGCGACTCGGGCACCACCATCGTGCTCACCACCCACTACATGGACGAGGTCCAGGCGCTCGCCGACTCCGTGGCCGTCCTCGCCGACGGCCGCCTCGTCGAGTCGGGCACCCCGGCCACCCTCGGCGGCAGGGACGGCGCCCGCGCCCGGATCAGCTTCGTACTGCCGCCGGGCACCACGACGGCGGAACTCCCCCTGCCGGTACGGGAGGCCACCGCGCACGCGTCCGCCGCCGACCGCCTCGTCACCGCCGAGGTGTCGGAGCCGACGGCCGCCCTGCACACGCTCACCGCGTGGGCCGTGCACCGCGGGGCGGAACTCGGCCGGCTCACCGTCGAGCGCCCCTCCCTGGAGGAGGCCTACCTCGACCTCACCCGCTCCTTCGAGGAGGAACCGTCCCAGCGCGCCCCTCGCACCCGAGGGCGTCGGAAGATTCGGAGCCGTTCGTGACCACCTCGACCCCGGCCTCTCCGCCCGCAGCACCCGTACGGCCCGAAGCGCGACGCAGCGGCGCCGAAGGGCGCGGACGAGCGGGACTGGTGCTCCACCAAATCCGTTACGAGCAGCTCTCGTTCTGGCGCAACCCGCAGGCCGTGCTCTTCACCTTCCTGCTGCCGGTGCTCTTCGTGACCATCTTCGGCGCGGTCTTCGGCGGAGACGAGAAGCAGGACTTCTACTTCGGGCTCTCCAGCATGGAGTACTACACGCCCACCATCGCCGCCATCTCCGTACTCGGCGCCTGCTACGGCCAGTTGGCCATCGTGCTCTCGACCCGGCGGCAGACCGGGATGCTCAAGCGGCTGCGGGCCACGCCGCTGCCGGCCTGGGTGTACTTCGTCGGACTGCTGGCGCACTGCGTGCTCGTCAGCGTCGTCGACGTCCTCCTCGTCCTCGGTGTCGGCTCGCTCTACGGAGTGGCGCCGCCCGCGCACTGGGCGGCCCTCGTGCCGACCCTCGTGCTGGGTGCCGCGAGCTTCTGCGCCCTCGGCGCCGGGGTCGCCTCGCTCGTCAAGAGCGCCGAATCCGCCCCGGCGCTGGTGCAGTTCATCCAGTTTCCGCTGGTCTTCGTCTCGGGCACCTTCTTCCCCGTCCACGCCGACGTGCTGAACACCATCGCGGGCCTGTTGCCGGTGAAGCCGTTCAACGAGGCGATGCTCGCCGCCTTCGCCGACTCGGGCGGCTTCCTGTGGAAGGAGCTCGGAATCCTGGCCGCATGGGGCGTCCTGGGCACACTCCTGGCAGTCAGCCGCTTTCGCTGGGACCCCAAGCCCGAGTGACGGGCGCGCAAGCGTGGCGGGGCCGGCCGGACGCCGGCCCCGCCCCTGCCGCGTCAGCCGGCGGCCGGGACGCGCGCCGCGCTGACGGCGTCGCCGTAGAGCCAGTCGAGGTGCGCCAAGTCCTGCCGTGCCGCCAGTCCGGCGTCCCGCTCGGCCTGCTCCGGTCCGTCCGCCAGGTGGAAGCTGCCGGACCGCAGGCGCGACCGGTGGTGGACCGCGGACGTCCGCGGCAGGCGCAGCTCCTCGTACCGGCGCAACGTGCCCGGCACGTCGTCGGGCAGCGCGCCGAGCAGCCCCGCCAGCACCACCGCGTCCTCCAGGGCCTGGCTCGCCCCCTGCGAGAGGAAGGGCAGCATCGGGTGCGCGGCGTCCCCGACGAGAGCCACCCGAGAGGTGCTCAGACGCGCGGACATGTCCCGGTCGAACAGGCCCCACCGAGTCACCGACTCGGCGCCGAGCAGCACCCGCCGGGCGTCCCGGTGCCAGCCCGCGAACCGGGCCGGCACCTCGCCGACGTCGACGGATGCGCTGCGCGGTCCCGCACCTCCCGCGGGGTCGGCGCACACCGCGCTGAAATGGACCTCCCGGCCGGAGGAGACGGGGTAGTAGGTGAGGTGGCGGCCGGGCCCGAACCAGAACATCACCCGCGGGTCCTCCGCGAACGAGGGCACGGCGGAGGCCGGCACCAGCCCGCGGTAGACCGAGTAGCCGGCGAAGACCGGCTCGTCGTCGACGACCGCGCGGCGCAGAGCCGAGTGCACCCCGTCGGCGCCGACGACGAGGTCCGCCGACGCCGAGCCGCCGTCGGCGAAGCGCAACTCCACCCGGTCCGCGTGCTCCACGACACCGCTCGCGGCCCGGTCGAGGTGGAGCCGGCCGGGTGGCAGCAGGTCCAGGAGGCAGCTCTGAAGATCGGCGCGGTGCACCAGGTAGTAAGGCGCCCGGAACCTGTCCTCGCAGCTCTTGCCGTGCACCACGCGCGAGAGCAGCCTTCCGTCGTCCCAGCGGCGCGTCTCGATCGCTCCCGCGGTGAGCGCGCTGCGGCGGACCGCGGGCTCGGCCCCGAGCTCGTGGAGGATGCGGGCGCCGTTGGGCGAGAGCTGAATGCCCGCGCCCACGGCCCCCAGCGTCCCCGACCGCTCGTAGATGTCGCAGCGCACCCCGCGCCGACGCAGCATGATCGCGACGGCGAGCCCCGAGACGCCCGCGCCGACCACGGCCACGTGCGGACCGCCCGCGCTCATGACGCCCCGGCCCCGGCCGTGCGGGCCCGTGCGGAGGCGGTGCCGCCCGCCTCGTGGCCGTAGAGCCACACCCGCCGCAGCAGCCCCTCCATCCCCGCTTCCTGCCGCAATGCCCGGTCCCGTGCGCGTTGTTGCTCGCCGTCGGGCAGGTGCATCGAGTCGGCGTGGCCCCGGGAACCGTGCTGGATGGCCGCGGTACGCGGAGCGCGTGCCTGCTCGTACCTGGTCAGCACCTCAGGGACGTCGTCGCGCCCGGCGCCGGCGAGGAGGGAGGCCAGCTCGGCGGCGTCCTCGACCGCCTGGTTGGCGCCCTGCGCCATGAACGGGAGCATCGGGTGCGCGGCGTCGCCGAGCACGGTGAGCCTCTCCGACGACCAGGTGGACAGCTCCGGACGGTCGTACAGCGCCCACCTGCGCACCGTCCCGGCAGCCTCGGTGATCTCCGGCACCAGCCCGCCCCACCCGGCGAAGGCAGCCACCAGCTCGGCGGGATCGCCCGGCGCGGACCAGGATTCCGCGCCCGCCTCGGCGAGCGGAGCGATCGCGGCGAAGCTCATCCACCGGCCGCCCGAGACCGGATAGCAGACGAGGTGCCGGCCGGGGCCCCACCACATGCGGATCAGCGGTTCACGCGCCGCGGCGGACAGCCGTTCCATCGGAACCAGTCCGCGGAAGACGCCGAGCCCGGAGAAGACGGGGGCGTCCCGGACGAGCGACTCGCGCACCACCGAGTGGATGCCGTCGGCCCCCACCACGAGGTCCGCACGGTGCGTGGTCCCGTCCGCGAAGGTGAGGACCTGCTCCTCGCCGTCCCGCGAGACCGCTTGCAACCGGTGGCCCAACCGCAACGGCCGCTCCCCGACCAGCCGCAGCAGCGCCTGCTGAAGATCCGCGCGGTGCACGGCGTAGTAGGGCGCCAGGTACAGCTTCTCGCACGCCACTCCGAACGGCGTGGCAGCGATGAGCTCGCCCGTCCAGCCGTGCACCCGCATCTCCTCGACCGGCACCGCGTCCCGGGCCAGTTCGCTTCCGAGGCCGAGCCCGAGAAGGTGGCGCGCGGCGTTCGGTGCGAGCTGCACTCCGGCGCCGATCTCCGTCAACGCGTGGGCCTGCTCGAAGACTTCGCACGGCGTGCCCGACTCGGCGAGCGACGCGGCCAGGGTCAGCCCGCCGATGCCGGAACCGACGACGGCGATGCGCGGAGGGCGCGTCACGGCCGGTCCTCCGGGAGCGGATGCGCCGCCGGGAAGGCGTGCGCCAGCCACGCGTAGGTGCGCAGTTCGTCGAAGAGGTTGCGGCCGAGGCGGTTGTGGAGCATGTGCACGTGGGAGACGACGATCTGCCCGGGGACGGTCGCCGTGGTGGCGCGTACCGCATCGACGAGCTCGGCAAGCGCGCCGTGCCAGGCGGCGAAGGGGCCGTGCTCCGCCGGGTCGACCGGGCGGACGGCTCTCGCGGGGATGCGGCACATCTCGTCGAGCTCCTCCTCGGTGCGCCCGAGGCGGGACGCCCAGGACCGCCAGGCCGCGAGGCTGTGGGCGTAGAAGGCGGCCTGCTCCGTCCCGTCCCCGAGGGCCGCCGCGGCGGAGACGGTGGCGCGCAGGGCCAGGGCGGAGCGGGCCTGCGGGGTCGACACGTGCGGGAGGAGCGCGAGCACCAGGGAGCTGGAGAGCTGGAAGAGCCGCTCGGTGCGCGGCATCAGCTCCGGCCCGCCGTACCGTTCCGTCTCCGGCTCGTACACCTCGCGGTACACGCCCGGTTCCCTGAGCGGCGGGACGACGCGGTCGCTGCCGTACTCGTTCCGCGCGAGCAGCTCCGCCTCGGCCCGGTACGCCTCCGCGTCGACGCGGGCCTCGTCCGGGGCGGGCGGGCCGACGGCCGCCAGCCGCTCGTGCAGCAGCCGCTCCGCCCGTTCGAACTCCGCCGGTCCCAAGTCGCCCACGCGGAAGCGGAGATGGGGACCGCCTTCCCAGTAGCGGATGAAGAACCACGGCGCGCCGTCGAGCGTGCGGACCGTCGGCTCGACGACCTCGCTCGCCACCCTGTCGAGCAACGACCGCGCGTTGGAGCCGAGATGGAGGTGCCAGGCGCTCCACCGCGTACGGGGCGCCTGGCCGGAGCCGTTCCCGGCCGGGTCGGACGCTGTCTGCTGTGCCACGACGTTCTCCTCAGACTCTGATGTCCAGCAGCGCGTGCGGAGCGTGCCTCGGCGTACCGGCCACCACGGCGAGAGCGATCATTTCGTCCTCCTCCAGGCCGAGGATGCGCTGCGTGGGTATCTCGTTGAAGGCGCGGACCGGACGCGCGAACATCCCGTGCGCCGTACTGGACAGGCACAGCCCGTGCAGGGCCCAGCCGCAGAAGTACTGCGCGGCGCTCCACCCGTCGGGGCCGAGGCGGGCGAAGAGCTCGCGGGGCTTCACCGACATGAACCAGATCGCCGACGCGTTGCGGATGTCGCAGCCGGCCTCCGGGCTCAGTCCGTACCCGTACTCCGCCTCCAGCCGGGCGGCGGCCGTCGGGTCGGCGGAGACGGGGACCGTCCCGCCGGGCCGCACCCGGTGGATGCCGTCCCGGTACCCCTCGGTGTCCTGGAGCACCGCCGTGAACCGCACCAGCTCGGCGGCGGCCCGCAGGCTCGCTCCGGGCGGCGGCGTGCCCAGCCAGCGGACCGCGTCCGCCACGGAGGCGGCGGACGCGGGGGCGCGCCGGCCGCTCATGCCGAGCATGCCGCGCGGCATGCGACCGGAGTTGCGCCGCCACATCAGCTCGGCCCAGGAGAGCGGGTCCTGGGGCGCTGCCGGGTGCGGAGGTACGGCCGGGGGGACCGGGGCCGGCGGGCCGCCGAACGCCTGGGTGCGGTTGACGCGCACCAGGTCGCGGAGGGCCGGGTCGTCCGGTGGCCCCGCTGCGGAGGTCCCGGCGAACTCCGGCACCTGCTCGGCGTGTTCGGCCGGCCCCTGGGGCAGCTCGACGACGAGCGGGAGCGACCACTCCCAGTCCGGGGCCAGCCCGAGCTCGCCGAGGAGCGCGGCCGACCCTTCACCCGGGAGCACCAACTGTCCGGAGATTCCGAAGAGTTCGAGCCCCAGGGCCAGCGAGCGGAGGACGATGCCGAGTTCGAGGTTCACCAACGAGCCGCGGAACCACTTGTAGCCGCGGGGGATGCGCGTGTACCTCCCGGTCAGCGCGATCCGCCGCCTGTTGCCGCGGTGGCTGCCGCGGGTGAGACGGGTGAGCGCGTGCCGCTCCGGTTCGAGGAGCCGCCACTCCGCGCCGTCGTCGACGAAGACCTGCACCGGGTAGAGGCAGCGGGGGGAGGCGTAGCCGCGGTGCGGGTCGTAGACGTGCTCCGGATCGGACCACTGCACCCCGAAGCTCGACACGAGAGCCCGGTCGAGCGCCTCCTCGAAGGGCAGTCCGGGCACCCGGCCGTGCGGGAAGGGAGCGGCGTCGAGCAGCTCCGCGGTACGCCGGGGCAGCTCCCGGCGCCCCCCGCCGCTGACGCACTCGGGCGGCGGCGGGGCCACGTGCGCCGTCATGGGCGGCTCCGGCACCCGGGTCCACGGAGGCACGGCCGGCTCGTCCACACCGGCGCCGAACTCGTACCACAGCGGCTCGCGTTCAATGTTGTTGTCCCCGAACGGCGGCGGCAGGTCCACGGGGGCGCGTCGTGCCGCGGGAGTCGTCGGCGGGCTCGTGTGCGTCTCCTCGGCCGGCGCCGCGCCCCCGGTAACGCCGCTCACGGGAACGGGTGGGGGTCGTAGGGGATGGCCCGGTGCTCCTCCGGCGTTCCGGCGAGCGCGGCCGTGAGGCGCGGCAGGTTCTTCAGGCGCTGCTGCGCGTGACCGAAACACATCGGCAGAATGCCGGGGACGACGGCCTTGGCTACCGACACGCCGGCGTCGGCGTGCTCCCTGGTGGTCTGGTTCACCAGGACGATCCGGTCGAGCCCGGCGTCCTCGTACAGTCGGCGTACGTGCTCCAGGGACCCGCGCACCGTGCCCCCGGCAGCCCGCCACAGGACTCCGGGCCACTCGGGGAAGGCTTCCTCGAGCGTGGTCTCGGGACCGCCGAGCACCTCGGTGGCGCGCGGCAGTTTCTCGGGAAGCGTGTAGAGCTGCGGGTGGTGTTCGAGCTCGACGAGGCTCCACGGGTCGTCGAGCATCGACTCGGCCTCCTCGCGGTTCCACTGCCCCCTGTTGGTGACGAGTTGTGCCACCTCGCGCAGCGCGCCCCGCACAGCGGTGTTCGGGTCGGCTCCCGAGCCGCCGGACGAGTACGTGGCGGGAAAGGGATTGCGCCGGTTCACCACGAGCACCCAGACGATCGGCAGGGCGATGTCCTGCTGGGCGACGAGCACGTGCACGTCGAAGCCGCGCGTCTGGATCAGGTCGATCAGGCTCCGGTTCTCCGGGTCGGTGATCGACGCGTTGCTGATACGGGGCAGCGGAGTCCGGCGGTGCCAGGAGAGGAGGAAGGCGTCCCGCTCCGCGAGTTCGAGCAGGGAGTGGAGCGCTGCCTCCTCCAGGCTCGCACCCGCCGCGCACCCGCTCGACGAGTCGTGGAAGTACTTGCGCAGGGTGCCCGGTTCGGGCACGCGACCCGCAGCCCGCTCCCGGCGCGCAGCGACGCGCGCCGCGCGGGCCGCGTGCCTGGAGAGCTTGAACCGCTGCTCGTACTGGTAGAAGGCGGCCTCGGCAGGCACCAACTGCGCCTCGCCCGTGGCGAGATCGTGGCCCCACACCCAGTCCAGCGGCGCATCCGGGGTGTAGGAAAGCACCTGGCAGCTCGGGTGGGCGAGCTGCTCCTCCGAGTGCTCCCCCAACGTGGCCGGGTCGAGGGCCCGGTCCGCGACCTCGCGGTAGCCGCGGTCCAGCAGCAGCGGTGTGTCGAAGGGGAAGCTGCCGAGCCGCTCGTAGGTCTCGACGATCCCGACGGGGTCGGCCTCCGCGAACGTGCCCGCGCGCCCGTGCCCCGGGGCTGCCGCGTCGGGTGCGAGGCACATGCTCATGGCGAAGGGGACGTTCGACTCGCGCATGATGACCTGGATCGGCCCGTAGCGCGCATCGAGGAGTCGCCCGCGGAGGGCGCCCGGCTCCATCAGGCGGGCTCCGCCGACGCCGCGTGTGGGGTCTCCCGACGAGAGCGGCTCGGCGCGCAGCTCCAGCGGCGCGGGGCGCTCGTCGTCGGTGAGCGGGGAGGCGCCGCCTTGGCAGGCGGGGCAGAAGAAGCTCCGTGGGACGCGGTGCCGGCGCACGTATCGCGTCCCGACGACGCACAGTTCGCCCGGCCGCAGGGGGTGCGCCGCGAGGTCGTCCAGCGCGGCGTCGAGGAGGAGGGGCAGCAGGGGCGAGGGCGCTGCGGGTATCCCGCAGGGCTCGCCCGGGGAGTCGGCCAGGGGGTGCTCGGTGGTGTTGCGCTCCCGCACCTCGGCGCAGCTCGCGCAACCGGAGTCCGTGCCGGGGACCCAGCGGGGCCCGACGACCACTTCGTCGTCCCACACCCGCACCGAGACCAACTCCTCGGTGCCGGCGGCGCTCTTCTCCCACTGCGTCCGCTCCCACTCGAGGTCCCAGCCCCGGTTGAGGACGGCTCGCGCCCGCACCGCTTCGCCGACCCGCGCGAGGACCGCCTCCCAGGAGGAGTCGCGGAACCCGTCCCAACCGGGTCCGTACTGCTGTTCATCGCGCATGCGGAGGCTCCTCGGTGAGTCGGCGGACCACGACGGGGCCGAACCAGAAGGGCAGTGCGCCCAGCACGGGGTCCCGCCGCAGCGGACGGCCCTCGAAGGAGACGCCCCGGGCGGCGGCGAGCCGGCAGATCTGCGCACGCACCGCGTCGACCTGCTCCGCTTCCGCCAGTTGGAGCGCGTCCGTACGCAGCAGGGGCAGGTCGGTGGCGCCGTCGCGGGCGGCGCCGATCCGGGCCGCTGCAAGGCTCGTGCTCAGGGCCTCGCGGACCGCGGTGTCCGCGTCCGAGGCCCAGGCGGCGCCGAGGAGTTCGCCGCTGCGCGCGTGCTCGACCCGGGCCAACCGCCAGTCGACTCCGGGCACTTCGGCGAGGCGGACGGTGAGCGGGCCGGCCTGCCAGTCCCGCAGTGTGCGGCGGATGCGCTGCGTCTCCTCGCTCTCGACGATCTCCGCGTCCAGAGGCTGTGCCTCGGCGGCGAGGTGCCGCAGCGCGCCGTCGAGGAGCCAGCGCTCCTCGGTCAGGCCGGCGGCGCCCTTCCCGCGCCCGGCGGGCAACCGCCCCGAACGCCGCAGGACCTCCAGGACGGCCCCCACCGTCGCGTCGCGCTGGTGCGCCCCCCATACGGCGACCCGGCCGGCGCTGCCCGTACGGAAGTCCATCTCGCGGATGGCCAGCGGCATCTGCGGAAGATCCTGCTCCGCCTGCGACGGGGCGAGGAGGCCCGTGAAGCGCCGGGTGAAGGTGTGGACGCGCTCGATCGCTTCGTCGGCGTCGGGTACCGCCTCCCTGTCCGCCTCCGATAGCGCCCGGACGCCGGCTTCCGTCCCGCCGGCGGGCGGCGCGACGACGATCCGCTCGGCGGTGAGTTCGTCGCCGTGCACCACGTAAGCGGCGCCTTCCTCGCCGACCCCTGCCAGGGCGTCGAGGGCGAGCTGCCCCGCGAGCGCGCCGGCCATCGCGTCCGCGACCGGCCGGGCGGCCGGCCGGAGGCCCTCGCCCTGCGCCCACGCCTGCACCCGCCTGCGGACGGCGGAAAGCCTCGGCTGCGCCGCGTCCCCGCGGACCGCGGGTCCGGCTTGCAGCACGTGCTCGTCGAGCAGCACCGGCACGACCGCGACGCCTTCGGGCACGTCCCGGGCCACGCGCACCACGAGCTGCTCGGCGAGCGGTTCCGCGGCGCTGCCGCAGCAGACCACCGCGTCCGCACCGCGCCAGGCGTACGGCTCGGCGGCGTCCACCGCGTGCACCTCGCCGACCCCGGCGCGTTCGAGGCCCCGCACCGCGGGCTGCACCGCGTCGTCGGGACCGAGGAGTGCGACCCGGGCCGCGCGGACCCTGGCGAAGGCCGCGTACGGGTCGGCACAGACCGACTCCAGATAGGCGAGCGCACCCGCGTACCGCGTCCGGTCCGCCTCGCTCGGAGCGGACGCCAGGAGGGACTCGCCCTCCAGGAGCATGCCGTGGTCGCGGAGGCCGCCCGTCAGGAGGCGCACGACGGAGCGGGAGCGCTCGGTCCCCAGCGCCTCGACCAACTCGTCCTCGGTCGTCCCCCGTTCGAGGAGCGGCACGCACACGTCGGCGACCTTGAACAACCGGTCCCAGCCGCGGAGGACGAACTGGGTCCGCGCACCGCTGAAGTAGACCCCGTCCGGCACCGGTGCACAGTGCAGATACGGCCTTGCTCGCATCCTCATCGGTTCTCTCCCTCGTACTCGAACAGGCCGCCGGGGGCGCGCCCGATCTCCACCACCCACTCCTGTGCGTGGGTCCCCTCCCGCACGGAGGGAAGGGCCTCCTCCAGGTAGTCGACGGACTCCTCGGTCGTCGCGCGGCGGTCCAGCATCTTCGGCAGCACCCGGGTGCTCAGTGCGCTGGAGAAGTCCACGTACTGGGGCTTGTGTTGGAGGCGGCGGGGGAGCACGTCCTCCGGGTCGAGCGTCCGGGGCGAGTCCTGGGCGAACGCCGTCTTCACGACGACCTCCTCCGGCACCTGGTGCCGTGCACGCCAGGCGGTGAGTGCGAGCAGCCGCTCGTGCTCCGTGGGAGGGGTGCCCAGCGCGGAGGCCAGCTCCGCGCCGCCGTACCAGCGGCGCCTGGCGAGCACGACGCCGCCGATCGAGAGCCTGGGGAGGCTCAGCGTGCGCTGCCCGTCCGGGTGGTGCGCCCGGTACCAGCCGTCGAGCAGGCCGTTGTTGAGGCGCCCTCCCGTGGAGAGCGAGGTCGCCAAAGACAGCGGCGGCGGGAAGAGGCCCGGGTGTCCCGTACCGAGCGGGAGCACCCGGAGGCGCCGCCCGTCGGCGTCCTCGACGGCGAGTGCGTCGGACGCGGCGTCGTGCACGAGGCGCAGCGAGAACCAGTCGTCGGGGCACAGCCCCTCCGACAGGATCTCCGGGTGGGCGTTGACGTTGAGGCGGTGCAGCCCCCGGTCCTCCACGACGTGGGCGCCGTCCCATGCGAAGCGCTCGCGCAGGCGCTCGGCGAGGTACGGCACGGAGGCACCGCCCAGCCTCCTGTCCGCGTCGAGGAAGCGGGCGTACAGCATGCCGTGCCCGGGCAGCCCGTCGTTGAAGACGAGCCGGTCCCCCGCCGCCTGCACCAGCACCCCATAGCTCAACGGGTCCCGGCGGATGCACTCGGGCAGTCCCGAGGTGAGCTCGACCGCTTCCCGCGCGGAGAGGGTGAGGTCCTCCTCCGCGTTCTCCACCGCCTCGGTGATACGGCTCTGGGTCTCCTCGATCACCCTGCGGCGCAGCGCGAAGAGCTGCTCCAGGCTGCCGCCCGCCGTGCCCAGTCCGTCGAGCGCGCCCGGATCGCCGTGCGCGTACGACTCGCCCATCACGGCCGCACGGCGGGAGACCTCCTGCACGAGGGGCTCCGCGTGTTCGGCGAGGGAGACGTTCGCGCCGGCTCCGAAGCGCTCCACGAAGGCGGCCGTCGTCATGACGCGCACGTCGTGGAGCCAGTCGAAGACCGAGAGCAGCTCCACCGTGGCGCCGAGGTCGGAGAGCCGGGGCCGCCAGCGGGAGGAGTCGACCGTCATCGGCTCCAGTACGTAGTCCTCCTCGACCGTGACGCGCGCCGGACGCCCGGCGAGGCGGCTCAGCTCCCCGAAGTCGCCCTCGATCGCCCTGAGTTCGCCCGGCCGGTCGGCGACGGAGCCGGTCGCGAGGCGCGGCAGCCGCGCCCGCACGTCGTCCAGGTGTGCGGCCCCCGGGGCTTCCGGGCGGGTGAGCAGCACCGAAAGGTCGGCGCTCCCGTCCTCCGGCTCGTTGTACGTGCACAGGACGCCCTGGTGGACGGCGTGCGCCACGGCTTTCGCCGCCTCCTGCGCCGTGCACCCGGTCTGCCCGGCGACGTGCGCGACGACCGAGCGCACCGGTCGGGGGCCCATGACGGTCCCGTCGACCATCGCCCGGACCACGCCCTTGACGGGCGCGGAGAGGCGCTGGAAACCGGAGTCGGTGACGCGGAGGAAGTAGAGCGTGCTCCGGCTCTCGTCGAGGGCGGAGGTGGGCGAGAGCGCCACCCAGGCGTCCAACAGCGCGGCTCCCGCGGGCGGTTGCAGGCCGCCGAGCACGTAACCGAGCATCACGCGGTCCAGGCTCGGGAAAGCGGTGGCCTTCTCGAAGCGCACCTCGTCCGGGTCGGTACCGCCCGGCTCGGGCACGGCGATCCCGACGGCCGTGAACCGGGCGAGCGGGCTGGTGCGCACCATGGCTCTGGTGACGTACTGGAGAAGCCCCCGCTCCGACTTGCGACCGCGCGCCGAGAGGCCGCCCGGTTCCGCCACCGCGGCCCGGTAGCGCTCGGACTCCGCGTACACCTCCGGGGCGACGAGGGCGAGCGAGCGGCGGAGGTGCTCGTCGCCGAGCAGCTCGGCGAGGTTGTGGCGCTCCCGGTCGGCGCCCTCCCGGTAGCGGTCGGCGACCTCTTCCCGCAGCGTGCCGCGTTCCTCCCGGGCGCGCAGCCACTCGGCGACCGCAGGCGCCGCCGGCGGAGCGTCCCGGAGGGGGCGGTCGTTGTGGATCGCCCTGCGTGCGGCGATGAGCCGGCCGCGCTCGGCGTCGTCCGCCGTGGCGCCGATGAGGGAGTAGAGCTCGTCGGAGCACCGGTGCGCGGCCTGCTGCACTGCGCGTTCGGCCGCCGTCAGTCGGGTCAGCAGGTCCCGCAACGTCGGATCGCCGAGGCGGGTGCGACGGAGCGGGTTGAGGCGCAGGAGCCACAGAGGCTCCCTCGACGGCTCCACCGCCGCTTCCTCCTGCGCGGCGGCGACGAGCAGCGGTGCCTCTCCCGGGCTCATCGCGCGGCCCCCTGGGTCTGCACCCAGCGCGTCCGCCCCTTGGCCAACCGCTCCTGCCAGGTTTCCCCGAGGACCTCGTCGAGCGTCTCGGCGAGCGCCCAGCACATGTAGTACCGCTGCATCGGAGAGACGGTGAGCAGGGGAAGCTGCTGGTAGAAGAGGTTGATCAGCATGCGGTAGGAGGCGAACCAGGGGGGCGGGTCGTCGATCACGCCGGACTCCGCCACGGCGCGGTGGAACGCCGTGTCCGGGTGCTGCCCCTGCGGCACTTCGCCCGGTTTCGTGGGAGGCCCCATCGCGGTGGTGTCCACGGCGGCGTTGACCCGGTCCAGCATTTCGGGGGTGAGCCGTCCCTGGCTGACGGCGCTGTCCAGGGTCCCCGAGGCGTAGGCGAAGGCGGTGCGCCACCCGGCCGCCGCGGCGCTGACGTCTCCGGCGAGGCGCTGCTCCACCGCTCGGCGCAGGCCGGGCGCCTCCTTGGCGAGCCGCGCGGCGAAGACGGGGCGCATGTCCTTCGTGGGGGCCGCCCAGCCCAGGAAGGCTTCGGCGTGCGAGCGGAACGAGAAGGCGCCGTGCGGCAGTCCGAGGAAGTAGGAGTCGCCCAGTGCGAGGAACGCCTCGGCGAGCCGGACGGTGGCGACGGACGGGTCCTTCGCCAGCTCCTCGATCGTCGCCAGCAGGGGCGGGCACATCGCCCCCTGCACGACCTCGGCCTCCCGCAGGTCGTGCAGCAGGGGGTCGCTCGCGGCCGTGTCGTCGGCGCTGAGGAGTTCGACCTCGCCGTGTGCACGCATGGGGAGGTACGGCGGAGGCACCGCCTCGAGACGGCCGAACTCGCGCGCCTGCTCCAGGTAGGTCTTCTCGTCGAGCGCCCTCGCCTGCTCGGGGGGCGGGCCCGCGTCGAGCTGCCGCGCGAGGGCCGTCCACGGCAGCTCCTGCCCCAGCGCACCCCGCGCGAGGACGTCCACGTGCGGACCGTGCAGCCATCCCCGGCGCAGCCGTACGACGGCGCCCCCGCTCTCCTGCACGAAACGGACGAAGGGAAGCACCGACCGGGAGATCCACGCCAACGTCACCGGCGCACCCGTGAAAACCCGCACGCCCGTGGAACCGGGTGCCGGAGCATCGCCTCGGTCTTTTACCACTTCGCCTCTCATGACCCTCACTCTTCAGGAATCGATCGCGGCCGGAAAAGGATTACCGAGCGGTTACTGACATCCGTCACCCAACTCGTGACACCTGTGCCGCATTCCGCGGAAACATCACGGTAGGATGCATAAGTGACCGATGAATCCAGCAGGGGAAAACTGAGCGGGGACGGCCGACTGCAAGGCGCAGTCATAATGTCCGCTTTCGCCTCGATGTGGGAAATCCTGGGTGTTTCGGGGCTCGCACCGCAGGTGCAGGGGCCCGCTCTTTTCTCCGCATTCGCAGCGGCGGTCCTCGTCGCCGCTGCCGCGGTGGCCCTCACCGTTCGCCTCGGTACGCGCACGCGGCCCAGACGAATACGCCGGGTGCTGCCGAGCAGCCTGCGGATCTTCCGACTCGTCAACATCGGGCAGACCGTGGCGATCGTGGGGGCGGTCTTCGCGCTCGGCCGGTTCGACCTCTGGGACTACATCCCCGTCGCCGTGTGCCTCGTCGTCGGCCTGCACTTCCTCCCGCTGGCCAGGTTTTTCGCACAGCCGCAGTACTGGTGGACGGGCGGCCTGTTGACCTCCCTCGCCCTCGCCTGCGCCCTGCTTCCCGCGGGCGGGGCCGACGCCCGGCTCCTGCTCGGCTTCGGCGCCGCCCTCGCACTGTGGGCCACCGCCGCGCACGTCGCCCACCGCGGCTGAGCCGGGTCGGGGAAGGGCGGCGGCGCCCACCACCGGGGTGGACGCCGTCGCACCTGTCACCTGGGACAGCAGGCTCTCGTCAGCAGGTGGACGAGGAGCAGGTGGACGAGGAGGACGAGGTGCCGACGGTGCCGCCGGAAGCGCCCATCTCGGGCTGGGCGACACCCTGCGAGACCTCGAGAACCTCCAGCTCGGTCACGTCGAACGAGTCGAAGACCTGCTCGATGTCGATGGAGTCAACCGTGACATTGCTCATTGAGAACTCCTCTGCTAATTCCTTTGCACGGCCGGACGGCCACGCAAGGCATATCGTTTCGAATTCTCCACCGAAACACCACACCTCGCCGGGCCTCATTGACACTTGTCATCCGCTCGATTACCGATATCACAACCGAAAGCGGATTCGTTAATTCCGCAGCGGTGACGAAAAAACACCCCCGCGCCGAGGGCGGGGGATTCGGTGCCGTCACTCGCCGGGTCACGTACGGCCCAGCGTCCTGCCGGCCCACGCCGCCCATTCCGGATCGTTGACCCATTCCCAGCCCTGTTCGCGGTCCCAGATACCGGGATCGCCCGGCGGGCGGCTGCCGAGGAGGAAATCGCCGACGGAGGACTCCTCCAGGTAGTCGAGCCCGAGAACACGCGCGGACATGTCCGCGTCCCCGATCCCGATACCGCACGGAGCGAGACCCATAGCCGTGGCGACGAGGTACATGGTCTGGTACAGGACGCCGGTGTGCCGCAGGGTCGTCGCGTAGGCCATACCGCTGTACTTCCAGGAGAGCCGCTGGAAGCGGGAGGTCATGGTGATCAGGACCTCCGGGTCGGCCTCCCTGGACGTCGAGACGGCGGCGACGTCCAGCATGGCCCTGCGGTCCCCGGGATCGTCGTTCACGAGCACGAGCCGGTGGCCGACCGGGTCGTAGTAGTAGCTGCCCGGTTCCACACCGGCGCAGCGCCGGATCGTGAGGTACAGCTCCAACTCGAAGGCGGAGCCGCCGGTGGGATACGGGCGCGAGACGATCTCGCTGCCGGGCTCGTCCTCCGGCTCCGGGACGTACCGTGTCCGCACCCTGCCGACGCGGTAGAGGAACTCGCCGAGTTGCTCGGCCGTCAGGGGCCGCTCGCCGTACCCGCGGAACGACCTGCGGCCCTCCAACGCCGCCGTCAGACCGGGGTCCTCGCGGACGACGTCCTCCAGGCTCGGGCGGTACAGCTCGACCGAGGGTCCTTCGGGCACCGGTTTGACGGCCGGACGCGGGTCGATCCTCCCCTTGTGCGGGAAGACGCCTCCCAACGGCTCGTCGAACCGCCCGCCGCGGACGCGGGAGTGGAAGAGCAGATCGTGGAAGTCCCACTGCTGCAGGACTGTGTCCTCCGCGGCGAACTTTTCGCCGGCCGCGCGCACCTCGACGAACCCGGCACCGGCGAGCACACCGAGCAGCGTGCGTACCTCCGCCGCCTTCAGGTCGCCGGCGAGCGAGGCCGCGAGCTCGTCCACGCCCCTGGCCTCGGCGAGCGAGGTCACCAGCTCCCGGGCGACGCTCTCCACCAGCACCACCCTGACCTTGGCGAGCGGCGACTCCAGCACCAGCGCACCCGACCTGCTGCGGCACAGCGCGAACCTGGACAGCCGCACCAGGTCGTCCGGACCCACGCGCACGGCGGTCGCCTCGGCGTCGGGCGCCGTGTGCTCGATCCGGACCAGCTCCCGCCCGCCGATCGGCACCCCGTAGACGAGGAGCCGGTTGAGGCGGCTCAACAGCCGCTGGAATTGGACGCGTTCGGCCGGGACGAGGTCGCGCAGCGCCTCGTCCATGGGGACGAGCCCGCCGACGAGCGAGGCGAGGGCGGCGCGGAGGCGGCCCTCGCCGAGCCGGACGGCGAAGGTGCGCACGGGCGTGCGGAGGCTGACCGACGTGGCGTCGAACTCGACCCGGACTTCGTCCCTGAAGCCGACGAGGTACTCCGCTTCGGGCCACGGGTTTCCGGGTCGCATGCTGCCCTCCGAGTCGACATCGCGAGGCAACCAGGCTCGTGCCGCCCTCCGCCCCGGGCAAGGGACCGATGACACCGGTCAGACACCCGATGACAAAGATAATTACGCCGCCTGAACACTCTCCGGGGAACGCCGAATTACCTTTGTTCGCAGCACGATGATGAATGTCATCGACCCGACGGAACAACTTGCCCCGGCCCTTGCTTCTGCGCAGGCTTGCCACTGATCACCTTTCCCGTGCGGTGGTCGAATGATTGGGCAAGGACCCGGGGGAAGATGGTGGACGCCCATGAGCCAGGCGCCGGTGAACAGCACGAGCCACCGGAACTACGTTCTGCGAATTCTGGAACACCTTGAAAGCGACCCGGCGAGAATCGTCGTGCGTTCGTGGAAGAAAAACCTCACGGCCGACGAGTTCCACACCTCCGTGGTCTGCGCGGCGAGAGCGCTGACGCGTGCGGGCGTGCGCCCGGCCGACACCGTCGCCGTGCTCACCGAACCGAACTGCGCCGCCATGCTCGCCGCAAGGTACGCCGGCCACCTGCTCGGTGCCGCCGTCGTCCACATCCGGTCCATGAACGCCCGGTCGGACGCGGAGGAACTGCCGGCGGCCGAACAGGTGCGGCTGCTGCGCGCCACCGGTGCCCGCGTCCTCGCGGTGGACGGCCCCCTCCTCACCCGCGGCGACGAACTCCGCGCGCAGGTACGGGACTTGACGGTCGTCACCCTCGCCGGGACGGCCCCGTACGAGGGCGAGGGAGCTCCGCCGGCCGTCTCCTACGCGCCGGACGACCTGGCAGTCGTCGACCTGACCAGCGGCACCACCGGCACCCCCAAGCTGGTACGCCGCTCGTTCGGCGTGCGGGACCGGCTCGTCGACCTGTCGTTCGGCGCCGCCGCGCCGGAACACCGCCCCACGCTGCTGTCGGTGACGCCGATCAGCCATGCGACGGCGACGATGGTGGACGCGGCGCTCGTGGCGGGCGGCACGGTCGTACTCCACGACGGATTCCGGCTGCCCGACGTCCTGCGGGCACTCACCGAGGAGGGGGTGACCGACCTCTACCTCGCGGTGCCCCACCTCTACCAACTCGTCGACCATCCCGGAATCGAGGAGGCCGACTTCCCGGCCCTCCGCCAGGTCCTCTACAGCGGCACCGTCGCCGCGCCGTCCCGTGTCGCACGGGCCGTTGAGGTCTTCGGGGACGTACTCGCCCAGCTCTACGGCAGCACGGAGGCAGGCGGGATGTGTACCCTCACCCCGCTCGACCACCGGGAACCGGAGCTCCTCGGCAGCGTCGGACGCCCGTTCCCCTGGGTGGAGATGGAGATCAGGCCCCCCGGCTCCGACGAGCCGGTCGAGGGGACGGAGCCCGGCGAGGTGTGCGTCAGATCGCCCACGCTCATGGACGGCTACCTGGACGACGAGGACCGCACCGGGCCGACGGTACGCAGCGGCTGGCTCCGCACCGGGGACCTCGGCCACTGGGACAGGTACGGCTACCTCCGTCTGCTGGGCCGGATCGGGAGCGTCGTCAAGGTCAACGGCATAAAAGTCCATCCGGCGACGGTCCAGAACGTGCTGCTGCAGCATGCGGACGTCGCGGACTGCGCGGTGTACGGAGTCCGGGGCGCCGGAAATGTCGAGGGCCTCGAGGCCGCCGTCCAGCCACGCGCCGGAAGGCGCTGCACGACGGAGGAACTACGCGACCACGTGGCGGCCCGTCTTTCCCCCGCGCACGTTCCGGATTCGTTCTCGTGGTGGGAGGAGATTCCGCTCGGCCCGTCCGGAAAACCGGACACCGTCATTCTCGGAGAAAGGAAGAAAGCGCAATGAGACCTTACGGGCATTTCGCGCGGTCATTGCGCCTGCGGCGGCTGCACCACCACACGCCGGACGGATTGCTGATCACGCCGCTCGACCACTCCCTCAGCGACGGCCCCGTGGTGCCGAAGAACAGCTCGATCGACCTTCTCGCCGGGCAGCTCGCCGCGGGCGGCGTCGACGGGATCGTGGTGCACAAGGGCAGCGTGCGGCACATCCACCCGGAGCGGTTCGCCGACATGTCGCTCGTCATCCACCTCAACGCGAGCACGGGGCAGGCCCCGGACCCCGACGCCAAGTACCTCGTCACCGAGGTGGAGGACGCGCTGCGGTTGGGCGCGGACGCGGTCAGCGTGCACGTCAACCTGGGCTCCGACGACGAGCGTCGGCAGATAGCCGACCTGGGCAGGGTCTCGGACGCGTGCGACCGCTGGAACCTCCCGTTGCTCGCCATGGTGTATCCCCGCGGCCCGCGCATCGCCGACCCGCACGATCCCGCGCTCGTGGCGCACGCGGTGACCATAGCGGCCGACCTGGGCGTCGATCTGATCAAGACGTGCTTCCCCGGTTCGCTGCACGACCTCGCGGCTCTCACCGAAGCCTGCCCGGTCCCGCTCCTCGTCGCCGGCGGCCCGCAACGGGGCACGGAGGACGGCGTTCTCGCCTTCGTCGACGAGGTGCTCGCCGGAGGCGCACTGGGCGTCGCCATGGGGCGCAACGTGTTCCAGTCCGCCGATCCGCAGCGGACGGCGGAACAGGTGGCACGTCTCGTACACCGGTTGCCGGCCCCGGAGCCGGCCGCAGGACCCGACCACACACCGAGGGGACAGCAACGTGACGGAGAGCAAGCTGTGCTGGCTTGACATACGAGGAGCCGACGACGAGAGCGCGCCGGCGATCCTCGAGGAGGCGGTGCACCAACGCATCGACGCCGTCGTCGCGGCGGACATGGGGCTCCTCGCTGACCTGCCGCCGACCGTCCGCCGTGTGCTCGTGCACGACGCCGGGGAACCGGTGGACGCCTTCGCCGGCGCCGACCTGGTCGTGGTCGCCGGCAGCGCCGCCGACCGCGCCAAGCTGGCCGCGGCGCACCCGTCGACCGACTTCGGCCGCTACGTCGAGATCGTCGACGCGGAGACCCTGGAGACGGCCTGCGAGGCGGCGCGCACGGAGCAGTGGAGCCTGCTCGACTTCCGCGACCCGACGAAGATCCCGCTGGAGATCGTGCTCGCGGCAGCGGCCGGCCGTGAGGGGACCGTCCTGACCCGGGCTGCCGATGTCGAGGAGGCCGGGATCATCTTCGGTGTGCTCGAACTCGGTTCGGACGGCGTACTGATGCCGGCACGGGCGGTCGGGGACGCCACCGCACTGAGGCAGGCCGCCGGTGCGGTCACGGGCGAGGTGGACCTCGTCGAGCTCACGGTGACGGCGACCGCGCACATCGGTATGGGCGAACGCGCCTGCGTCGACACATGCAGCTACCTCGGCAAGGACGAGGGCATTCTCGTCGGCTCGCACTCGAAGGGGATGGTCCTGTGCGTCAGCGAGACCCATCCCCTGCCCTACATGCCGACGAGGCCCTTCCGCGTCAACGCGGGCGCCATCCACTCCTACACCGTCGCGGACCGCGGCAGCACCCGCTACCTCAGCGAACTCGTCGCCGGCAGCAAGGTGTTGGCCGTGGACACCCGGGGGCGCACCCGCGTGGTCAACGTGGGGCGCGTCAAGATCGAGACGCGGCCGCTGATCTCCGTGGACGCGGTGGCCCCGAACGGGCAGGCCGTCAACCTCATCCTCCAGGACGACTGGCACGTGCGAGTCCTCGGGCCGGGAGGTGCCGTGCTCAACAGCACCGAACTCACGCCGGGGGACAGGGTGCTGGGCCACCTGCCCACGGCGGACCGCCATGTCGGTTACCCGATCGACGAGTTCTGCCGCGAGCAGTGAGGGAGACGCCGGTTCCCGGGGCCCCACCGGGAACCGGCGAGCGACGGGCCGTTCAGATCCAGCACTGCTCGCTGGCGATGCGGACGGCGTCGTAACG
Organism: Streptomyces sulphureus DSM 40104; assembly: GCF_000381025.1. GTDB lineage: Bacteria > Actinomycetota > Actinomycetes > Streptomycetales > Streptomycetaceae > Streptomyces > Streptomyces sulphureus. The sequence continues at coordinate 57,232 of NZ_KB905819.1, read as the reverse complement.
GTTGCGGGCGTCGAGCTTCCTGATCGCAGCGGAGGCGAGGTTGCGGATTGTGCCGGCCGACAGGTAAAGCTCTCCCGCCATCTCCTTCACCGACGCACCCGAGGCCGTCAGCCGCAGCACGTCGGCCTCCCGGTCGCTCAGCGGCCCGTCCGGGCGGCCCGCGGAGAGTAGTTGCGGGTCGATGACGACCTGTCCCGACGCGACCCCGTGCACCGAGTCGATCAACCTGCGCAGCCCTGCGGTTCGGGAGATGATGCTCAGCACGCCGGCTCTGAGAGCCTGGTCGACGAACGTGCGCGACGGTGTGTCCAGCACCAGCGCCACCCCGCACCCGGGGTGGACCCGGCGTATGTCGTCGGTCGCCCGCGCCCAACTCCCGTGCACACGCTCCAAGTCGACCAGGGCGACGTCCGCCTCGTGCTCCTCCACGGCCTCGACCAGCCGCTGGTAGCTGCTGACGACGGCCACGACATCGAGCCCGCTTTCGCGGCTGAGCGACTCGGCGATCATCTCCACCGTGAGGCGGGACTTTCCGGCAATGGCAATGCGACTTGTCATATGTCCCCCGTGTCGTGTTCTCCAGCACACGCCCGTACACCGATGTACGGGACAACCAGCACACTCTAGAAACCGCACTGCAAGATGTGTACGCGTCCGCGCACATTTTGATCAACCGGTCTCCACGTTGTGTCCGTTCAGCAACGATTGAACTGTCCCTGTGAACGAAGCGGTCCTCGCTGGTGCAACCGCACCGAATCTGCAGAAACCGGCCGCTGCGTCCCCGCGCGTCCGAACGCGCCGTGGTGGACGGGCGGCCGTCGCCCGGGCCGCTCCCCGAGGGCGCCGCGACGGCCGTCGCACGCGAAAACGGCAGAGGCCCCAGATCAACTGGGGCCTCTGCCGTGATGTGTGGTGCGCGAGGGGGGAGTTGAACCCCCACGTCCTTTCGGACACTGGAACCTGAATCCAGCGCGTCTGCCTATTCCGCCACTCGCGCATTGGGTGTCGCCGTCCGCAGCCTGACCGGCGCCTGACGACTTCGAGAAGATTAGCACGCCGGAAGAGGTCACCTCACACCCGTTCCGTCAGGCCCGAAGGCCCCTGCCCGGCACGAGCGAAGCCGCTCGCCGCGTGCGCTCGCGAGCCTACGGTGCGTACCCGCTCACCAGCACGGCTGCACCGCCGGGCCGACTGCCCGTATCGTGCTACAGGACACCGGCGTCGACGCTCTACGATCCGTGCGAACCTGTGTGGTCGCTGCACGTGCGGGGACACTCCCGGCGCGGAAGTGCAGCGGATGTGAGCGCGAACACCCGTGTCCGGCCGCTCGTCGGGGAACCAGCCGTTCCCCTCGCGCGTGGATACGATCAGTAAGCAGTACCGCGGACGCAGTGTGCGCACCGCCCGGGCCACACTGGGGGGAAGCACTGGGAGCCGAGGGCATCTGGGAAGGAGGTGCACCGTGGGAGTGATGAAGCGCTTCGAGCAGCGACTCGAAGGCATCGTCAACGGCACCTTCGCGAAGGTGTTCAAGTCCGAGGTGCAGCCCGTGGAGATCGCGGGCGCCCTCCAGCGTGAGTGCGACAACAACGCCACGATCTGGAACCGCGAGCGCACGGTCGTCCCCAACGACTTCATCGTCGAACTCAGCACCCCGGACTACGACCGGCTCAGCCCGTACTCCGGCCAGCTCGGCGACGAACTCTCCAGCATGGTCAGGGACTACGCCAAGCAGCAGCGCTACACCTTCATGGGCTCGATCAAGGTCCATCTGGAGAAGGCGGAGGACCTCGACACCGGCCTCTACCGCGTACGCAGCCGCACCCTCGCGTCGAGCAGCTCGCAGGCCCCCCCGCCGCAGAGTCCGCAGGCGGGCCCGCCGCCCGGCGGCGCTCCCCCGTCCACACCCTCCGGCTACCCCCCGCCACCGGCGGGCGCGCCCCCGATGCCGAGCAGCGCTCCGTCGTACGCACCGAGCGCGTCCAGCCCGATGCCGAAGGCCGAGACGCGGCGCTGGATCGAGATCAACGGCACCCGCCACCAGATCTCCCGCGCCACGCTCGTCCTCGGCCGCAGCACAGAGGCCGACGTGCGGATCGACGACCCGGGCGTCTCGCGCAGGCACTGCGAGATCAGGACGGGCAACCCGCCCTCGGTCCAGGACCTGGGGTCCACAAACGGAATCGTGGTGGACGGGCAGCACACGACTCGCGCTACGCTCCGCGACGGCTCGCGCATCGTCGTGGGCAGCACCACGATCATTTACCGGCAAGCCGAAGGGTGAAGCGGGGGCAATGTCAGAGCTGACCCTGACGGTCATGCGGTTGGGCTTCCTCGCCGTGCTGTGGCTGTTCGTCATCGTGTCCGTGCAGGTCATCAGGAGCGACCTGTTCGGAACGCGGGTGACACAGCGCGCCGCACGCCGCGAGGGGCAGCGTCCGCAGCAGCGCCAGCAGCAGCGGCGTCAGCCGCAGGAGTCCCGCAGGGGCCGGGGCGGGCGCAATGCGCCGACCAAACTCGTCGTCTCCGAGGGCTCGTTGACGGGCACGACGGTCGCGCTCCAGGGCCAGACGATCACCCTCGGCCGCGCCCACGACTCCACGATCGTCCTCGACGACGACTACGCCTCCAGCCGCCATGCCAGGATCTACCCGGACCGCGACGGCCGGTGGATCGTCGAGGACCTCGGTTCGACCAACGGCACCTACCTCGGCAGGAACCGACTCACCACACCGACGCCGATCCCGCCCTCAGAGCCGATCCGTATCGGCAAGACGGTCATCGAGCTGCGGAAGTAGTTACCGACATGACGACCGGAGGGTGGGCACCGTGCGGATGTACCCCGAGCCGACAGGCGAGGTGCGCATGAGCCTGTCACTGCGCTTTGCCGCCGGATCACACGACGGCATGATCCGCGAGCACAACGAGGACTCCGGTTACGCCGGGCCCCGGCTGCTCGCGGTCGCCGACGGCATGGGCGGCCAGGCCGCCGGCGAGGTCGCCTCCTCCGAGGTGATCTCCACCATGGTCCAACTCGACGAGGACATCCCCGGCTCCGACATCCTCACCTCGCTCGGCTCGGCCGTGCAGCGCGCCAACGAGCAACTGCGCGTCATGGTCGAGGAGGACCAGCAGCTCGAGGGGATGGGCACCACCCTCACCGCGCTCCTGTGGACCGGCCGCCGCCTCGGCCTCGTCCACGTCGGCGACTCCCGCGCCTACCTCCTGAGAGACGGCGCCCTCACGCAGATCACGCAGGACCACACCTGGGTCCAACGCCTCGTCGACGAGGGCCGCATCACCGAGGAGGAGGCGACGACGCACCCGCAGCGCTCGCTGCTGATGCGCGCCCTCGGCAGCGGCGACCACGTCGAGCCCGACCTCTCGATCCGCGAGGTCCGCGCGGGGGACCGCTACCTCCTCTGCTCCGACGGCCTCTCCGGCGTCGTCTCCCACCAGACGATGGAGGAGGCGCTCGGCAGCTACCAGGGCCCCCAGGAGACGGTCCAGGAGCTCATCCAACTCGCCCTGCGCGGCGGCGGACCCGACAACATCACGTGCATCGTCGCGGACGTCCTCGACGTCGACGACAGCGACACCCTCACCGGCCGCCTCAACGACACCCCCGTCATCGTCGGCGCCGTCGCCGAGAACCAGCAGTCGCTCGGCGAGGACCCGGGCACCCTCCAGACCCCGGCGGCCCGCGCCGCCGAACTCGGCCGCACCCAGGGCGTACCGCCGCAGGGCAACTCCGAGGGCTTCGGCCCCCCGCAGGACTCGGGGCCGCCCCCGCCCGACGGCACCTTCGGGCCGTACTCGGACGACGACTTCCGCAAGCCCGGCGGCGGCCGCAAGTGGCTCAAGCGCTCGGTGTGGATCGCGGTCGGCCTCGCCGTCATCGGCGGCGGCCTGTACGGCGGTTGGCGCTGGACGCAGAACCAGTACTACGTCGGCACCAACGATCAGCACGTCTCCCTCTACCGCGGCATCAGCCAGGAGCTCGCGGGCGTCGCGCTCCACGACGTCTACGAGGACCGCCCCGAGATCGAACTCAAGTACCTTCCCTACTACCAGCGCAAGGAGGTCGAGGAGACGATCCCCGCGGGAAGCCTCGGCGACGCGCGGGACAAGGTCGACGAGCTCGCGGCGCAGGCGAAGGTCTGCAAGGTCGTCTCGCAGCGCAAGGAGGAGCCGAAGAAGGGCTCCGGCTCCGACAAGGCCGAGCGCAAGGACGAGCAGAACAACCCCGGCGACGCCGACCGGCAGGGAACCCAGGACGGCTCCGCGGTCGTCGCCCCCTCCGCGTACCACGCCGACAACGACAACGACAGCACCCGCAAGGGCTCAAGCTCCCCGTCCCCCGGCCCCCGGCTGACGGAGAAACAGCAGGAGCTCGCCAAGCAGTGCACCGCGCCGTAGGGGGCAGCGCCAACGATGAGCAGCAACATCAGCAATACCGGCGGTCATTCGACGGTCTCCTCCGGCGGCCTGCCCAGCCGGCGCAACACCGAACTGGCGATGCTCGTCTTCGCCGTGCTGATCCCGGTCTTCGCCTACGCCAATGTCGGCCTCGCAGTCAATGACGAGCTGCCCTCGGGCATGCTCGGCTACGGGCTCGGGCTCGGCCTCCTCGCCGGCGTCGGCCACCTCGTCGTGCGCCGTTGGGCGCCGTACGCCGACCCGCTGCTGCTGCCGCTCGCCACGCTCCTCAACGGCTTCGGCCTGGTGCTGATCTGGCGCCTCGACCAGTCGGAGCGGCTGCATCAGCGCGCCGAGGACCTCTTCGGGGCCTTCAGTCCCGATGCGCCGGGGCAGTTGATGTACTCGGCCATCGGTATCGCGCTCTTCGTCGGCGTGCTGCTGCTCCTCAAGGACCACCGCGTCCTGCAGCGGTACACCTACATCTCCATGGTGGCCGCGCTGGTCCTGCTCGTCCTGCCGGTCTTCTTCAAACCGGTCAACGGCGCACGGATCTGGATCAACATCGCCGGATTCACCATCCAGCCCGCCGAGTTCGCGAAGATCATCATCGCTGTCTTCTTCGCCGGCTATCTCATGGTGAAGCGGGATGCGCTCGCGCTCGCCAGCCGGCGTTTCATGGGGATGTACCTGCCGCGCGGGCGCGACCTCGGGCCGATCTTCGTGATCTGGGCGCTGAGCCTGATGATCCTCGTCTTCGAGACCGACCTGGGCACCTCGCTCCTCTTCTTCGGCCTCTTCGTCATCATGCTCTACGTCGCCACCGAGCGCACCAGTTGGATCGTCTTCGGCCTGGTGCTCTCGGCGGTGGGCGCCGTCGCCGTCGCCTCCTTCGAGCCGCACGTGCAGGACCGCGTCCAGGCGTGGCTCCACCCGTTCGCCGAGGAGACGATGGCGCAGAGCGACCAAGTCGCCCAGGCGCTCTGGGCGTTCGGCTCGGGCGGCGTCCTCGGCACGGGGCTCGGACAGGGCAACTCCGACCTCATCGGCTTCGCGGCCAACTCCGACTTCATCCTCGCGACCGTCGGCGAGGAGCTCGGCCTCACCGGCATGATGGCGCTGCTGCTCATCTACGGCCTCATCGTCGAACGCGGCGTGCGGATCTCGCTCGCCGCCCGCGACCCCTTCGGCAAGCTCCTCGCGATCGGCCTCTCCGGCGCCTTCGGGCTCCAGGTCTTCGTCGTCGCGGGCGGCGTGATGGGGCTCATCCCGCTCACCGGCATGACGATGCCCTTCCTGGCGTACGGCGGTTCCTCGGTGATCGCGAACTGGGCGCTGGTCGGCATCCTGATGCGGATCAGCGACACAGCGCGCCGCCCGGCCCCCGCGCCCGCACCGTCACCCGACGCCGAGATGACTCAGGTGGTCCGACCGTGAACAAGCCGCTGCGCAGAATCGCGATCTTCTGCGGCCTGCTCGTCCTCGCGCTGCTGATCCGGGACAACTGGGTCCAGCTCGTGCAGGCCGAAGACCTCAAGACCGACTCCAAGAACCGCCGCGTCGACATCGCCCGCTACGCGCAGCCGCGCGGCAACATCATCGTCGACGGCAAGTCGATCACCGGGTCGACCGTCGTCAACGGCAACGACTTCAAGTACAAGCGCACGTACAAGAACGGCAAGCTGTGGGCGCCCGTCACCGGCTTCGCCTCGCAGGGCTTCGGCGCCACCCAACTGGAGAGCCTCTACGACCCGATCCTCACGGGCGACGACGACCGGCTCTTCTTCAACCGCACCATCGACATGCTCACGGGGAAGCAGCAGAAGGGCGGCAACGTCGTCACCACGCTCAACTCCAAGGCGCAGAAGGCGGCCTGGGACGGGCTCGGTGACTCCAAGGGCGCGGTCGCCGCGATCGACCCGCGCTCCGGCGCGATCCTCGCCCTCGCCAACAAGCCCTCCTACGACCCGTCGAAGTTCGCGGGCGTGGGCAAGAAGGACTCGGACGCGTTCAACTCCCTCCAGAAGAAGAACGATCCGGAAGACCCGATGCTCAACCGGGCGCTCCGCCAGACCTACCCGCCCGGCTCGACGTTCAAGATCGTCACCGCGGCGGCCGGCCTGGAGAGCGGCGAGTACGACCTCGACAAGAGGACCCAGAGCGAGGTCCCGTACCGCCTCCCGCAGAGCACCAACGACCTCGGCAACGACGGCAACAACCCGGCGTGCAAGAACGCCAGCGTCCGCGTCGCGCTCCAGTGGTCGTGCAACACCGTCTTCGCGAAGATGTCCCACGAGCTGGGCAACGAGAAGATGATGGAGGAGGCCGAGAAGTTCGGCTTCAACCGGGACCAGGACAGCGGCTCGCAGGACACCCCCGTCCGCCCGGCGCCGAGCCTCTACCCGAAGGACAACCAGCCGCAGAACGCCCTGGCCGGCATCGGCCAGGCGTCCAACCAGGCAACCCCGCTCCAGATGGCCATGGTTGCCTCGGCTGTCGCCAACGACGGCAAGCTCATGAAGCCGTACATGGTCGACCAGCTCGTCGCGCCCAACCTCAACGTCGTCGAGCAGACCAAGCCGAAGGAGCTGAGCCAGCCCGTCTCCAGCGAGAACGCGCAGAAGCTCCAGCAGGCGATGGAGACGGTCGTCAACGACGGCACCGGCAGCTCGGGGAAGATCCCCGGCGTCACCGTCGGCGGCAAGACGGGCACCGCACAGCACGGCGAGAACAACGAGGACAACCCCTACGCGTGGTTCATCTCCTACGCCAAGACCGACGACGGCTCACCCGTCGCCGTCGCCGCCGTGGTGGAGAGCTCGGACACCCTCCGCAGCGACATCGCGGGCGGCAAGCTCGCCGCACCCATCGCGAAGGGCGTCATGGAGGCTGTCCTCGACGGAAAGCAGTGACGTGACCCCGGCCACCGGGCCCCCGCAGTCGCCGACCACCGTCGCACGGGGGCCCGAACCACCGCCGGGTACCGTATGCCGAGCAGCACACCGCCGTGCCGCAGCCGCAGCCTCGACGAGGCCGGCACCGCGGCACGGACGACCGGAGAGGGCTGGAGACTATGGAAGAGCCGCGTCGCCTCGGCGGCCGGTACGAGCTGGGCTCGGTGCTCGGCCGCGGTGGCATGGCCGAGGTGTACCTCGCCCATGACACCCGCCTGGGACGTACCGTCGCGGTGAAGACGCTCCGCGTCGACCTCGCCCGCGACCCGTCGTTCCAGGCGCGCTTCCGACGCGAGGCGCAGTCCGCGGCCTCCCTCAACCACCCGGCGATCGTCGCGGTCTACGACACCGGCGAGGACTACGTCGACGGCGTCTCCATCCCGTACATCGTCATGGAGTACGTCGACGGCTCGACGCTGCGCGAACTCCTCCACTCCGGGCGGAAGCTGCTGCCGGAGCGCGCGATGGAGATGTGCGTCGGCATCCTCCAGGCCCTCGAGTACTCGCACCGCAACGGCATCGTCCACCGCGACATCAAGCCGGCCAACGTCATGCTCACCCGGACCGGCCAGGTCAAGGTGATGGACTTCGGTATCGCCCGTGCGATGGGCGATTCGGGCATGACGATGACGCAGACCGCCGCCGTCATCGGCACCGCGCAGTACCTCTCCCCCGAGCAGGCCAAGGGCGAGACGGTCGACGCACGCTCCGACCTGTACTCCACGGGCTGCCTGCTCTACGAACTCCTCACCGTGCGCCCGCCGTTCGTCGGCGACTCCCCCGTCGCAGTCGCCTACCAGCACGTCCGCGAGGAACCGCAGCACCCGAGCGCCTTCGACTCGGAGATCTCCCCCGCGACGGACGCCATCGTGATGAAGGCGCTCGTCAAGGACCCGGACTACCGCTACCAGTCGGCCGACGAGATGCGCGCCGACATCGAGGCGTGCCTCGACGGCCAGCCCGTCGCCGCCGGCGCCGCCATGGGCGCGGCCGGCTACGGCTACCCCGACGACCAGCCGACGGCAGCGCTCCGCCCGCAGGACGCGCAGACCTCGATGATGCCGCCGATGCGGGACGACGACGGCGACGAGCCGCGTGGCCGCCGCCGTCCGCCGAAGAAGAACCACACCTCGACGATCCTGCTGATCATCGCCGTGATCCTGGTGCTGATCGGCGCGATCTTCGTCGGCAAGGCGCTCTTCGGCAACTCCTCCTCGGACAACACCGAGGTCCCCTCGCTCTCCGGGCTCAGCCTCGCCGAGGCGAAGTCCCAGGCGGAGAACGCCGGTTTGAAGGCGGAGCGCGGGGACAGCTCCTTCTGCAAGGAGAAGAAGAACCACGTCTGCAAGACCGACCCCGCCTCGGGCGAGAAGGTCGACCGCGACACCGTCATAACCCTCGTGATGTCGAAGGGCCCGGCCCCCCAGGACGTCCCCGACGTCAACGGTTCGGCCTTCGACGACGCCAAGCAGCAGCTCAACGACGCCGGCTTCAAGGTGCGCAAGGAGGCCGAGGAGACGGCGGACGCCGAGCCCAACACCGTACTCGGCCAGGATCCCGAGGCCGGCCAGAAGGCGCAGAAGGGCTCGGTGATCACGCTCACCGTCGCCGCCGAGGCCACCACCAACGTGCCCGACGTCACCGGCAAGAGCTACGAGGAGGCGGAGGGGCAGCTCAAGGCACTCGGCTTCGAGGTCGCCAAGGCCGAGCAGGACGACCAGTCCAAGCCGGCCGACACCGTGCTCAAGCAGGACCCTGGCGCCAACACGCAGCACCCGGAGGGCACTCGTATCGTCCTCACCGTCGCCAAGGCGCCCGACGACGAGGACGAGCCGGCGACCGTCCCCGACGTCACCGACCAGTCCCTCGGCGACGCCAAGGGCGCCTTGGAGGAGGCCGGCTTCGAGGTCGGCGATGTCCACGGCGACCAGGACGACGGCTCGATCGTCGTCACCACCAACCCTCCGGCCAACACGGAGGGGAAGAAGGGCGACCGGGTCGACATCGTGACACGTCCGGGCGGCGAAGAGGACGGGGCAGGACCGGATTTGGGCGGCATCCTGGGCGGGGCATTCGGCCGCCGCTGACCCTGTGCGAAGAGACGGAGGGCCGGGTTCCCACCCGGCCCTCCGCGCACGACGGGGCGGCTAGCGCAGCTCCTTCGGGGGCGTACGCTCCGCGTCGACGTCCTCGGTGCGCTCCAACTCGCCCCAGACGACGTACCGGTACTTCGAGGTGTAGACCGGGGTGCACGTCGTCAGCGTGATGTACCGCCCGGCCTTCTTCTTGCCCGACTCCTCGGGCACCGGATCGAGGACGTCGACGTTGTACCGGGAGGTCTCGGGCAGGATCTCGTAGACCTTGTAGACGAACCAGGTGTTCTTCGTCTCGAAGACCACCGCGTCGCCCTTCTCGATCTTGTCGATGTCGTGGAACTTCGCCCCGTGCCCGTCCCGGTGGGCGGCGAGCGAGAAGTTGCCCGACTGGTCCTGCGGCAGCGCCGACTTCACGGGCGAGGTGTAGTAGCCGGCGATGCCCTGGTTGAGCTCGTCCGGGTCGGTGCCCTTCTTGACGAGGACGTCGTTGCTGGACATCGCCGGCACATGGAGGAACCCGATCCCTCCCTCTATGTCGATGGCGCCGGGCCGCTCGCTCTGCTCCCAGCCGTCCCGCACCTTCGAGCCCTCGCGCTGCGCGTCGCGGTCGGCGAGGACATTGGTCCACCACAGCGAGTAGACGACGAAGAGCGCCAGCACCAACCCCGCGGTGATCAGCAACTCCCCCACGACGCCCACGATCGCCGCCACCACACCGCGCGCCCCTGATCCGCCCCACGAGGCTCCGTCGCCGCCGCCCGTACGGTCGCCGCCGGAGCCCGCTCCGCCGCCCGCGCCCGCCGACGGCTCCTCGGGCTCGGTGCACACGGCGTTCGCCGGCCGCTCGCCGCCTTCCTCGATCTCCGCCAACGGACCGCCCGCCTCCGACTCTCGTTCGCCACCGCGCCTCCGGCGCCGGCCGCCGCCGACCCCTGTCGTACTGCCTACCCGATCAGCGCGTCCGGCTTCCCCTCGCTCCTCGGACGCTCGTCGACCATTTTGCCCCAGACGATCAGACGGTACTTGGAGGTGTACTCCGGAGTGCAGGTGGTGAGCGTGACGTACTTGCCCGCCTTGCGGAACCCGGACTGCGCGGGCACGGGATCGATCACGGAGGTGTTCGACGGCGACGTCGACGCGAGCCGGCTCGTCACCTCGTACGTGTAGTAGCGGCTCGACGTCTCGACGACCACCTTGTCGCCGCCGACGAGCCGGTTGACGTAGCGGAACGGTTCGCCGTGCGTGTTCCGGTGGCCGGCGAGCGCGAAGTTGCCCCTCTTGTCCCAGGGCATCGCCGTCTTCAGCGGCTCCTCGTCGTAGTGGCCCACCATGCCCTTGTCGAGGACCTTCTCCTTGGAGACTCCCTCCGCGATCGGCGCCTGAAGGTCGATCTTGGGGATGTGCACCAGCGCGAAGCCCTCACCCGGCTCGAACGCCCCGGCCCTCCGCTCCGGGTCGGGTTTCCGCTCGGCCTTCGGCTTCTCCCACTGCTCGTGGAGGTCGCTCGCCGCACCGCCCGCCTCCTGCCCTGCGAGGACGTTGGTCCACCACAGTTGGTAGGCGACGAAGAGCAGCATCAGGACGCCGACACTGATGAAGACCTCGCCGAGGAACCGGCTCGCTATGATCCCGGGGCCCGGCCTCCTGGCGCGTTCGGCCCGCCGCGCCTCCAGCCGCGTCCCGGCCCGCACCTCCGGTTGCGGACTCGCCCTCCCCTTCCGACCCGCCGCCCTGCGACGTCCGGGCCTGCGCTCCAACTCCTCGCGTTCCGGACGCCGCAGGCCCACCGTCTGCCGGTCGTCCCCGGGCACGCCGGGGACGGGCGGGACGTCGAGCGGTACGCCTGCGCCCCGCCGGGGCGCAGGGATCGGCGTGGGATCGGCCTGCTCGCGCCGCGGCGGGGCCTGCGCCGTTCGCCCCTGCTGGGGGACCCCGTCGGCCCCCAACTGCCCGTACCCCGACGACGTCTGCCCGCCAGGACCGGCAGCCCGCGGCTGCCTGACGGCCCCGGGCGCGGCAGCGTACCCAGCGCCGCCACCGAACCCGGAGAGGTCCGGGGGCACTTGCTCTCCCGGCGCGTACGGGCCCGCGTGACCCCCCGCCGGCTGCGTGTACCCGGCCGACGCCTCCGGGGCCCAGGCGCCCGGCTGCCCGTGCGCGTCGGGGCCGGCGGTGTCCCGGCGCGGCTGCTCCTGCTCGCCGGAGGTCAGCGGCCGGAACCAGGGCGATCCGGCACGCCGGAACTGCTCGGTTTCGCGGACCGACTCGCCCTCGACGCCGGAAGGTTGGGCCTGCTGCGGGCCAGGGTCGGGCAGCGGATCGGTGAGGGGGTCGGCGAGCGAGTCGACCGCGGCGCGGTAGGCGCCGTAGCCGCCGTACGCCTCGTACCCCGGCTCGCCCTGCCACTCGTAGGCGGCGCCCGAACCCACCTCGTGGGACGGCGGGTTGTGCCCCGGATGCGGCTCGTCCGCCCCGCGGGGGTGCGGCTCGCCTCCCTCGGGGAAGTACGGCTCCCCGGGGGCACCCTCGAACCCGGGGCGCGGGGACGTCACGTAAGGACCGCGCCCGCGCCGACGGTCCCGGACACCCCGGCGAGGCCGGCGGAACGCGCGACGGCGCCCGGGTCGCCGCACTCCTCCAGCCAGTTGGCGAGCATCCGGTGGCCCCACTCGGTGAGTACGGACTCCGGGTGGAACTGCACGCCTTCGACGGCGTGTTCGCGGTGCCGGACGCCCATCACCAGCCCCTCGGCCGTCTCGGCGGTCAGCAGCAGTTCGGGCGGGAGGCTCTCGGCGGGGACGCCGAGCGAGTGGTAGCGCGTCGCGGTGAACGGCGAGGGCAGGCCGCGGAAGACGCCTGCACCCTCGTGGTGCACGGGGGAGGTCTTGCCGTGGAGGAGCTCGGGCGCGCGGGTGACCTCGCCTCCGTACCACTCGGCGATCGTCTGCATGCCGAGGCACACCCCGAAGAGCGGCACACCGGCTGCGGCGCAGTGCCCCACCATCTCCCGGCAGACACCGGCCTGAGCGGGGGCTCCGGGGCCCGGCGAGAGGAGCACGCCCGCGAAGCCCTCGTCCGCGTGGGTCGGCGGCACCTCGTCGTTCCTGACGACCTCGCACTCGGCGCCGAGTTGCTGGAGGTACTGCACGAGGTTGAAGACGAAGCTGTCGTAGTTGTCGACGACGAGGATGCGGGTCACGCCGCGCCTCCCGCCCCGGCTGCCCCGTCGACCGTGACGTCGTTGAACGGCAGCAGCGGCTCCGCCCAGGGGAAGACGTACTGGAAGAGGAGGTAGACGACCCCGAGCACCAGGATCACCGAAATCACCGTCCGCACAGGGGTGTTGCCCGGCAGATGGCGCCAGATCCAGCCGTACATCCGCGATGCCGTCCCTTCGTCTCCGCACCCGGGGTGTGCTGCCGCCCGGACGGTCCGCGGGGCGGACGCCGGTTGTCCCCAGGGTAAGGGGCGCATCGGGTGCACGGGCGGGCGCGCACCGATTCGCCCCGTTCGGGGACGCTCGCCGCGGCTCCTCGCGCTATTCGGCGGGCTCCGCGTACCGGAGGTCGATGGTGCCGCCGTAGCCGGGCAGCGTCGTCTTCTTGCGCTCCTCGACGTTCCAGCCGAGCCCGTAAGCCTCCACGTACCGGAGGTACTTGTCGATCTCCTCGTCCCCGTCGAGCGCCTTGCGGAGCTCCTGCGGATCGCCCACGGCGGTGATTTCGTACGGCGGCGAATAGACGCGGCCCTGAAGGATCAGCGTGTTCCCGACGCAACGTACGGCGCTGGTGGAGATGAGCCGCTGGTCCATCACCTTGATCCCCTCGGCACCGCCGCGCCACAGCGCGTTGACGACGGCCTGGAGGTCCTGCTGGTGGATGACGAGGTCGTTGGCCTGTGGTTCGGGGACGCCGGGGACCTGTGCGGTGGCGTTGGTCGGAGCGTCGTCGAGCGTGACCGTGACGCCCGCGCCCGAGACCCGGCGGGTGCCGGCTTCCTTCTCCAGGCCGACCAACTTCCGCTTCTCCTCGCGGGAAGTGCGGTTGTCCCGCTGCGCCAGCTTGTCGACCTGCTCGCGTATGGCCGCGGCCGAGGCGTCGAGGTCGCCGTTCTTCCGGCTGCGCTCCTGGATAAGATCGGAGAGCCGCAGCATCGAATCGTCACTGCGGAGGTTCGTCCCTTGCGCTGTGTTGAAGCTCACCCAGAAGATAAGGCCGGCAAGGGCGAACACCCCGAGCGAGGCCAGCCGGACAGGCCGGATGCGCAATCTGGTCACCGTACCCTTGTCTCCCTCCACCCAGGGGAAGCACTACGCTAACGGACCACACTCCTCCCGGTCTGCACAGCCCGGGTAGGGTCCAGGAGCCGAAGGTCTTCCCCCGGCCGTACGGGCCGTTGCGCAGACCGGCGGCGGCCAGGCAGCGCATCGACAGGAGAGTCTCTCGTGCCGAAGTCACGCATCCGCAAGAAGGCCGACTACACGCCTCCTCCGGAGAAAAAGGCCGCCACCGAGCTCAACTTCAGCAGCGGCGGGCGCCGCTGGGTGGCTCCGCTGATGCTGCTGATGTTCGGGCTCGGGCTCGCCTGGATCGTCGTCTTCTACGTCACCGAGGGCTCGTTGCCGATCGATCCGCTCGGCAACTGGAACATCGTCGTCGGCTTCGGCTTCATCGCCGCGGGGTTCGTCGTCTCCACGCAGTGGAAGTGACGTCGCCACCGCTCGGCGAACCGGGGGCGGATTCCTCTTCCCGCATGTGGACGGTCCGTGTCCGACCGCCGGGCATGCCGTGCCGAAAGTTATCCACAGGTTGATCCACAGCCTTGGAAAACTCACAAGATCTGTGGATAACTTTCGAGGCGTTGACGCCGGTGTGCGCCCTGCACCGCGTGCGGGGCGCCCGTCCGCCCCGATCTCGCAGAGGAACAGCGCTCTCGGCGGCACGTGCACACGAACTCCGCCACCGTGCACAACATCTGCGCACGTCTGTGGACAACCGTTCCCACGGCGGCCCTGAGCGGCGCCGCTAGGGGGCGAGTTGGAGCGTCCGCACCACGACGACGGCCAGTACGACGACGAGCATCCCGCCGAACGCGGCGTACTGCACGAGATTCCGCTTCTCCCGCGGCGCGTGCACCAGCGCGAAGGCGAGCACCGCCCCCGTCACGAGGCCGCCGATGTGCGCCTGCCAGGAGATGTTGCCCCAGGTGAAGGTGAAAACGAGGTTGATCGCCAGCAGGATCAGCACCGGCCGCATGTCGTACCGGAGCCTGCGCATCAGCACCGCCGTGGCCCCGAAGAGGCCGAAGATCGCCCCGGAGGCCCCGAGCGACGCCTGGTTCGGCGACGAGAGCAGGAACGCCAGGGCGCTCCCGCCGAGCGCGGAGACCAGGTAGAGACCGACGAACCGAAGCCGCCCCAGCGCCGCCTCCAGCGGCGGGCCGAGGAACCACAGCCCCAGCATGTTCATCGCGATGTGGACGAACTCCTGGTGCAGGAAGGCCGCGGTCAGCAGCCGGTACCACTGCCCCTCGGCGACGCCCTCCAGCGGGCCGAACGGCTCCATCACCGCCCGCCCGAAGAGGAGCAGTCGGTCGAGGAGTTGGTCGCCCGCGGCGAGGACGGCGAGGAAGACGGCGACGTTGACGCCGAGTAGCACCTTGGTGACGAGCTTCGGATCGGAGGCGACCCGCCCGCCGGCGAGCGTCCGCGGCTGGTTGGCACTCGGCGCGTGCCCGGTGCCCGAACCGCCTCTGACGCACTCGGGGCACTGGAAGCCGACGGAGGCGGCGATCATGCACTCAGGGCAGATCGGCCTCTCGCAGCGGGTGCAGCGTATGCCGGTCTCACGGTCCTGATGCCGGTAGCAGTGGACCGCCGGGGGCCGGCCCGAGGCGCTGCCTGGGTCCTGCGGCGGCACCGCAGGGCCCGGCTGCCCGGTCTGTTCCGGATGCCCCGACTGTTCCGGGTTGCCCGACTGGTTCTGCTCCATTGATCCGTTCCGTCCCCTGAGAAGCTGCCTCGGCGAACACCGCCCCACCTGTCTGAAGGGTACGGACAGATGGGGCGATGCGGGGTGCCGCTCGTACAGGTACGCGAAGCCGGGTGCCGTGCGCTGCGGCCGGAGCCGCGGGGACGCCGGCAGCAGTGCACGGACGCCGGGAACCGGCGGGCGCACGAACGGCGCGTGAGGGATCAGCGACGCTCGATGACGACGGACTCGATGACGACGTCCTGGAGCGGCCGGTCGGTCCGCGGGTTGGTCGCGGTGCCGCCGATCTCGTCGACGACCTTCTTGCCCGCGTCGTTGGTGACCTCACCGAAGATGGTGTGCTTGCCGGTGAGCCAGGTCGTCGGCGCGAGGGTGAGGAAGAACTGCGAACCGTTGGTCCCCGGGCCGGCGTTCGCCATCGCCAGCAGGTACGGCTTGGTGAAGGCGAGGTCGGGGTGGAACTCGTCCTGGAACTCGTAGCCGGGGCCGCCGGTGCCGTTGCCCAGGGGGTCGCCGCCCTGGATCATGAAGCCGCTGATGACGCGGTGGAAGACCGTGCCGTCGTAGAGCTTCTCCCTCGTCTTCTGGCCGGTGGACGGGTTGGTCCACTCACGGGCGCCCTCGGCGAGTTCGACGAAGTTCTTCACCGTCGTCGGTGCGTGGTTGGGGAAGAGCTGTACCTCGATATCGCCGTGGTTGGTCTTCAGGGTGGCGTAGAGCTGCTCGGCCACGATCTACCTTCCATCTGTCTGCGTTGGCTCCCCGATCCTCCCACGGACCGGGTAGCGTGGCGGAGCGCCCCTTATGACCCGGATGCCCGGCGCCTGGCGTCAGACGGCGCACAAGCAGGCATGATCTTGGAAACGTGTGGAAAACGAGACCGTGTCTCTTCGGAGAGCATCCCGAGGCCGCTGCTGGAGACTCCGGAGTGTTCCCCGGAACCGATCGAGGAGGAGGAGTCAGTGACCCGCATCGACAGCGTGCGCACCGCGACCGGCAATGCGAGGGAAAACCTCCGCACCGCCGCGGAAGCAGTGGCGCCGCACGCCGAGGCAGCCCGGGAGACCGCGTACCAGTACGCGCAGGAAGCCGGCCACCGCCTCGCACCCAAGGTTTCCAAGGCCGCCCACCAGGCCCGCCACACTGCCAAGGAGGGGTACGAGCAGTACCTCTCGCCACGCGTGACCCAGGCTCGCGACCACCTCCCGCCCGAGATGGAACGCGCAGCCGTGCGCGCAGCCGAGCGCACTCGGGAGACCGCGCGCCGCGCGGGGGAGTACGCGCGGCCGCACCTGGAGCAGGCGTACCACGACGCCAGGGCCGCCGCAGGCCCCGCCGGCGAGGAGGCAGCTTCCCGGGCCGGCGCCGCGTTCTCCGCGCTCCGCGGGAACGTGACGCCGAAGGAGATTGAGCACGTCACCGCGCGCCGCCGGCGCCGGGCGCGTGTCGGCCGGTTCGCGCGGCGCATGGCCGTCGTCGGCCTGATCGCCGGTGCTGGATACGCCGCTTGGCGCTGGTGGGACAAGCAGGCCAACCCGGACTGGCTCGTCGAGCCGCCGGAGGCGACGGAGGTCGAGGAGCGTTCCGCGCTCGTCGCCGTCAACGGAACCCCTGCGCACGATCAGCCCGAGGGCGCGGGTGAGCACGCTTCCTCGTACAGCGGGGATGCGTCGCAGGAGGCTCGTCACCGGGGCGGGGACGAGTGAGCCGTCCAACCGACGACAACTGCCGTGGGGCGGGACGGGTCTGAGGCCCGTCCCGCCCCACGGCGTGTGTCGTCTCTGTTTGCTGGATTCCGTGCCTGCTGCGTTCCGTCATGCCCGGCTCGGTCTGATGCCGGGCCGCCTTGTGTCGCGTGTCTGCGCGCCGGTCCCCGTCTCAGGGGTGCGGTGAGCCGGCCGCCGGAAGCGTCGGTGCGGAAACCGGGGCGAGGAGGGGGCGCAGGCCCAGGATCTCCAGTAGCCGCAGCACCTTCGGGTCGTCGCAGACGAGCACGTACTCGCCCTGCTCCTGTGTCACGCGGGCGTGGAGCTCCTCGACGAGCGTCAGGCCGCTGCCGTCGATGAACGTGGCAGGACGGAGATCGACGGTGAGGAGAGGCCGCTCGACCCTGAGTGCGTCGGCGAGCCCGGGGGCGGCGTCGACCACCACCAACAGGTCGATCTCACCGAGGAATTCGGCGAGAACCCGACGCCCGGAGGCCACCACGCGCACGGTCCCCGCGGCGCTGCCGGGCGCGACGGACGGCGGGCTGAGCGAGAACGGGCCCCCGCGGTCGGCGGGGGATGCCTTGGATGACATGAGAGACCTTGGGGGCACGCCCGGGCGCACAACGCACCGGCTGCTGGGTGGGGCCGATCCGTGTACGCGGGTGTACGGGTATGTGCGGCCCGCAAGCATAGGCAGCACTGACACCGGCTCAGGGGCACCCTTCCGTATTGCTCACTCCATTGAGTGAGGCTGGCACATCTGGCTTGCCGGATCGGACTTTCGTCTCGGTCGGCCCGCGGCGCGCGAAGGCGTGTGGCCGGCTTTTCCTTTCAACACCTGTGCAAGCACCGGTACTTGGCGCCTCCTCCTGTTGCCGACTGAGAAAGGGACGGAGGCCGCCGGAGGCTCGAGGGAGCCTTGCCTAACGGGCACAGGTGAGCGCCACGGGGCAGCGGGTGCGGGCGCGCGACGCCCGCACCCGCCCCGGCTACTCGGGCTCGGGTTCTGCGCCTCCTCTCGCCTCGGCCGTCGGGCGCCCGAGCGTGGTGGAGCGGTCAGTGGTCGTCGCGGGACCGTCGAGCACCGGGTCCTGCGGGGCCGTTGCGCTTTCCGGGTTCGTCGGGCTTGTGCAACTCGTCGGACTTCTCGGGTCGGTCGGGCTCGCGGCGTCCTCGCCACCGGCGTGCTCCTTGCCGGTACGGGCTTTGCCCTCTGCTCGGTCGCCCCGCTCGCCGGGTCGCTCGCTGCAGCCCGAAGACCGAGCGGTGCGGATGGTGTGTGACGTTTCCGGGGCCGGGGACATGCTGCCGAGCAAGTGGTGCGATGCAGCGCCCGTTGGGTCGGGGCTGGGATCGGGAGCGGCTTCGGAGCGTTCGAAGGCAGCGTGGTCGTGGCGTCCTCGCTCCGGCACAGACGCAGTTGTGAGCACTTCCCCTTCCCCGGTCGGCTTTTGGCGCGGGACAGCAAGGCACCCGCCGCCAACAGGAGTCGCCCTGGCCGAGGGCTCCGGTTCGTCGGCGTGAGTATCCGTCACGTCGCCCGTTACCGCCTCGGCCTCCGCCACTGACTGCTCCGCCGTGCTCGCGAACTGGGCGGCCTGAAGGTCGTACAGTCGTCGGTAGATGCCTCCCTCGGCGAGGAGTTCGTCAGGGGTCCCGGACTCCGCCACCTGTCCCTCGTCGAGGACGTACACCAGGTCGGCCATGCGTACGGAGGCGAGCCTGTGGGTGATCAGGACCACGGTCTGCCCTCGGTCGGCGAGGCGGCGGATCTGCTCGAAGACACGGAGCTCGGCGCGAGCATCGAGTGCCGCGGTCGGCTCGTCCACGATGAGTAGCTGCGCCTCCCGGTAACGAGCCCGTGCGATTCCGATCTTCTGCCACATGCCTCCCGAGATCTGATGACCGCCTCGGAAGCCTCGGACCAGGAGGGTGTCCCACCCTCGGGGCAATCCCTCGATGAACGAGGCCGCACCACCGTGCACCGCGGCCTCCTGGAGACGCCGCTCGGTCGGCTCGGCCTCGGGCCGGCCCAGGGCGATGTTGGCCCTGGCCGTGAACGGCCAGCGGTAGAAGTCCTGGTTGACTGTGGCGACTTGGGTGAAGAGCGAGGAGCGGTCCGCCTCCGCCGTGTCCACTCCGCCCCAGAAGATGCGCCCGGATTGCGGTGTGTACAGTCCGGCGAGCAGCTTCACCAGGGTCGTCTTCCCCGAGCCGTTCTCACCTACGAGCGCCACCACCTTCCCCGCCGGGATGGTGAGCGACACGTCCCTGAGGGCCGGGCGCGTCTCGCTCCCCGGATAGCCGAAGGTGATGCCCTCCATGCGGACATCGCTGGGCTGTCGCGGCAGAGGAAGACCTCCGGACGGAATGGCGCGCCTGGCGGACTCGACGCGGAGGCGGTCGAGGTCGGCGACGAACAGCGCTTCCTCATGGAGGTAGTTGACCTGAACCACCAGTGCCTCGAGGTTCGCCGAACCCGTACGGATGGCGATCACGGCAGTGCCCGCAACGGCGAGCGCCATCGTGCCGTCCCACAGCAGCCAGCCGAGCACGAGGTGGACGACGAGACTGGCCGCTCCCGTCCAGAGCGAGGCGACGACGCCCGTGCGTGCGGCGAGCCGGGCAAGCCGTGTCTGCTCGCCCTCGTAGCTTCGCGACATTTTCTCGAAATGGCCCAGCAGGAAACCGCCCAACCCGTGCACCCGCACCTCGGCGCCGGCCGCCGGCTCGGTGAGGAGCTGGCGGAACTGCTGCCCCGCGCGCTGGTGTTGTACCCAGGTGTGGAACGAGCGGTACCTGCGCCGCGCGATCGACAGCGCGGCCCAAGCCTGGGGCAGCACCATCGTCACCAGAAGAGGCAACAGCACGGGGTGGAGCACGGTCAGTACCCCCGCTGCTGCCACCAGCGAGAAGAGAGCATTGATCATGCTCGCTGAGTACTTGATCATTCGTCGTGCCGAACCCGCGCCGTACTGCGCCGAGTCGACGAGACGGTGGAAGTCGTCGTCCTCGATGGCGGCGAGCTCCACGCGCGACGCAGCCGCGAGGAAGTCCGCGGTGGCCACCCGCTCCACGACGGGTTCGAGGCGTCCTGTCCCGTACGTCGAGGTTGCTCGGGCTGCCGCTCCCGCCAAGGCCGCTGCGGCCACCACCCCGAGCGTCGGCAGGACCGCACCAAGCCGCGTCTCCATCGATCCCGACCCGAGCAGCACCACGAGGACGCTGTTGACGGCGACCAGGACGACGGCACGGGCGATGCCCTGCACCAACTCGGCAGCCGCGACGACGGAGGTCGCCACGGAGTCCGCCCGCCAGGCGAGGCGAACGGCGGAGCCGAGCATGCCCGGCAGCGCACGCAGCATCCCGGCGACGCTCAACGCGAGGAAAGCGTCGCGGTGGCGGGCCCACCCTTCCTCGTAGCGGAGCGGCCCGCCGAAGAGAAACCGTTCGGACGGGGTGCCCTCGGGCGGGCGTTTCGCCCCGTCCGAAGCCGCGCCCTCCTCCCGCTCCTGTGTGTCCATCAGTGCACCCCCGGCCACGAGTTGAGCTCGTAGCCCTGTGTCGCGAGGAGCGAGCCGCGGACGAACCCCGCGAGCAGCGAGCGCGCGTGAGGCGCGCACTCGCGGGGCGGCGCACCCGGATCGACCCATACGAGACGGGCGCAGCGGTGCGGTTCGCGGTTGTAGGGATCGCGGTGCCATCTCTGCGCCGTGAACGCGACGCCGAGGCTGGGGGTGCCGAACCCGCTCAGTGTGTCAACGAGTTGGCAGAACTCGAGCCATCTCGCGTCGACCACCACACCGACCCTCGCGTGCACTTCACGGAGCGCCGCTTCGACCAGGGACTCACCGCACAGGGCGGCACCGCTCGGTGGTGCCAACCGACCGCCTCCGTCCATGCCGTCGACCGCCCGGAGGAGCAGCACGCGGCCGTCGTCGCGTTGAAGCAGCACGGAGAGGCCGATCGGGCGCGAAGCTGCCTCTCGGGCCGAGAGCGAGGACCCGGACGACGACCGGACGTGCTCTGCTCCTCTTCCCAGCCCGAGCGCGGCGCTCATGCCGTCCATCCCAGGTCCGTGTAGCTCCATCCGGAGGAGATGCCCTCCAGCGCTGCTCCGGCGGACCACGTCAACTGCCCGGGCAGCGACCTTCTGTGCCACCAGGCGAGTTCTACACAGGGCACACCGTCCCCCTCCGACGGTGCGCCACCTCGCCGACCGTCGCCGGGACGCAGCGACGGTTCCCCGCTCCAGCGATGTACGCGGAAAACGCACTCGACGCGGCCGTGCGTCGATTCGGTCCCTGCGACATGCAGAAGGTGGACGAGCTCCAACTCCTCCGCCTGCACGGAGACTCCGATCCCCTCTGCTGCACGACGCACGGCACAGCTTCGTGCGCTCTCCCCGACGACGACGCTCGAGGGCAGTTGCCACACTCCCGGATGTCGGGCGGCGTTCCGGGGGCGCCTGCCCAACAGCACCCGCTCGCTTCGTTCGAATAGCAGATGAGAGTCGACAACGACTTGGCGTGTACGCACAACTCCTCCTGGAAAGCCGCTCGTTCGGACGGATGCTCGGAAAAACGACGCTCGCAGGGGTGGCGTCACGGCTCGGCGGGAGTGGATCGTCGAGTGAAAGTTCGACCGCCCCGGGCAGGACCCCGGCTGCCCCATGGCGAGGCGGCAGAGGGTGGCGGCCGAGCTGTGCGATTCACCCTGGCGTGGCCGAACACCCGGATCGGGGATTGCCCGGCCGCACGACCGGACGGGACGCCGTACACACGCTCCGGCATGCGCGTCCCACCGGGGCTCCGGGCGAGCAGGCAAGTCCCGCGGCGTCGCGGTGACTTGCCGTGCTCGGTCGCCTTGGTCCGCGTGCTCACCGAGGGCAGCGAAACAGTCGCTCTGGGTTCCATGCCGACGACCCTAGAAGGGCCCGACGACTCGACGGCAGTTATCCACAAGCCGAGCCGATGGACCACCCCTCGAGGTGAGCGGCTTACCCACAACTCGCCGGTTATCCACAGACTTTGGCCTTGACGTGGACGTCAAGGCCTAGCGTCGAAGACCTCACCACATCACACCTGTTGGAGGACCGATGCGCATCGGAGAACTGGCGCACCTCGCCGAGACCACCCCGCGCACCCTGCGCTACTACGAGTCCCGGGGACTCCTCACTTCCCGGCGCGACGCACAGGGCCACCGCACGTACGACCCCGTTGCGGTGCTGCAACTCCGCCAGATCCGCGTACTGCGGAAGATCGGCTTCGGCCTGGAGGAGACGAAGCCGTTTCTCGACTGCCTGCAGGCCGGGCACACCGAGGGAGACGCCTGCCCGGCCTCGCTCGACGCCTACCGAAGCAAGCTCGCCGAACTCGACTCGCTGACGGCTCGGTTGGACACCGTGCGTCAGGAGATCGAGGACCGTCTCCGCCGTGCCCAGGAACCCCCAGCACCGTCCGAACCGAAAGGCGATGTGCCTGCCTGCATGTTGACCAGCAACAGCCTTCCCGGGCCGCCGTCCTCACCGAACCGGTCCGCGCAAGCAACCCCGTCGCTCCGACTCACGGTTCCCCACAAGGAGAAGCGATGACAGCCACAGCCGACCTGCTCGCCGTCACCGACGCCGACTTCGAGAAGGAAGTGATCGCTTCCCCCATCCCCGTCCTCGTCGAGTTCACCGCTTCGTGGTGTTCTCCGTGTCGGATGATGCTTCCGGTGCTCACTCAACTCGCTGCCGAACGAGCAGGCGCCTTGAAGGTCCTGACCATGGACGTGGAGTCCAACCCTCGTACGCAGTCCGACTACTCAGTGCTCGCCATGCCGACGCTGATCGGCTTTCGGAACGGGGAGCCGATCACCTCTCTCGTGGGTGCCGTGTCGGGCCTTCGACTCAGGGAACACTTTGCGGGGCTCCTGTGACAGCGCCAGGACCGCACGGCGCCGAGCCCCCTTTGAAAAGCGGCCGGTTCAGACGACCGGCTTTCGCGAGCACCCATCGGCCTCGGGTGGTCGGAGCTCGGCGTCGTCCCTTTCAGTCGACTGCTCAGTACTCCGCCGCTGCCTCCTGCCGGGCCCGGCTCTGGACCGCCATCGCGGAAACGGCCAACTGCAACTGGGGGTAGAGCATCAGCAGCGACTCACCCAGCCGTGGGCGCAGCAACTTGTTCAGCGAAAGGGGAGAAGCACGTACTCGAGAATCCTCACCACTCAGTCGAAGCAGACGTCAACCGCAGCCACGAAAAGCCAGGCCGCAACCACACCGCGAGGTTTGAGTACGTCCGCGCACAGGTGACTGCGGGTACTTCTTTTCGGGCCGTCGAGGCGAGCGAGACCGTACGACGGAACAGTGGAAGGAACAGGGCAGAGAGGAGACCGACGCTCAATTCGCCGTTGATCACTGAGAAGAGAGCTGTGTGTCGGTGCCATGCCGAGCAGAGGCAAAACCGCGAACATCGTCGCGCGCACGCGAAGTTGGAGCCTCCAGTGCCGTAAGCAGTCGAGTGCCTCACGAGTGGACAGACGGAGCAGGTACAACAGGCGGACGAGGCGCGTTCGGGGGCGGGCGCAGGAGAGTTCTACGGTGAACCCGAGGCGTGTGGGCGGCAGAGTCGGGCGGAACGCTTCTGAGCGCTGCCACTCTGGATGAGCCGGCGTGGGGCGAATCGGAAGCGCCGCGACAGCAATCGTCGAAGCAGGGAAGGGAGGAGCGGCCCCGACCGAGGAGGTGCAAAGAGCGAACGGTGCAGCGCCATGCCGTGCCTGACCGATCGGGCGTAGCTCCGTCGTGTTGTCGTAGCGCGCGCAACGGCACCCCGCCGCGGTGAGGGGCCGACCCGCATCGCGAGCCGACCCCTCGCGCCGGCTGGGGAGACGAACTCCCCTCAGCTCACCAGTACCGCTTGACGTCGCAGTGCCGCTTGTAGTGCCCCTTGGGCACGTGGATGTTGCGCTCGGCGGCCTTTTTCGCCTTCTCCTTGGTGTTGCCGCTACCGTCCGCCCGCTCGTACCTGATGGCGTTGTTGTCGCTGATCCGGACGATCTGGCACTGCACCGTCGCGTGCCAGGTTTTCATCACCGCCACGCTGCTGGACGGTGCGACCGCTGCCTGCTCGGCGGCCACCGCCGCGGGCGCGACGAGACCGCCGAGAGCGAGTACGACGGTGGTTGCTGCGATTCCCCTGCGAAGCGTCTTCACGGATTCCTCCCGGTAGGTGGGGCAAGACGGCATCCGACCGGCACTCGGCCGGCGACACCGCTTTGACGCTCGCACCCCCGCTGCCCCCATGTCCTGCGATGGCAGCCCCTTTGGCAGTCGCCTGGCAGTCCTGCCGACGCCTCGCACAGGGAAACGGATTTTTTGCGCACATCGGGCGTGAACCGCGATCCACCGGAACGCTACGTACCCCCCGTCCACCGAACCGGTCCCCGGGAGATCGCATGACAGTCGAAACGTCGGCCCCACCGCTTGCACGCGGTCGCGACGCACCGTCGCTGGTGACGGTCGTCGGCACGGAGCTCATCCGCCATCGCCGCGGCTTCCTCCTCTGGTACCACCTCCTAGCCCCCGTGATCATCACGGTGCCGCTGTTCCTCGGCTCGCTCGGCTCCTCCGAGGCGAAGGCAGGGCGAACGTTCGAGGTCTTCCAGAACGTGACCCTGGAGTTCTGGGGCGTGCTCGTCCCGATGACTGCGGGCCTGGCCGCCGCCCTCTCCGTCCGGGCCGACCAGGACGCGTGGCGCCTGCTGCTCTCGTACGGCGTCCCGCGCGGCCGCTACTTCGTCGGCAAGGTCGCAGCCCTCGGCGTCCTCGGCTTCGTCTCCTCCACGGTCCTGCTGCTCATGCTGGCGCTCGGCGCCGCCCTCGCCGGCGCGTTCCCCGAAGCGATGGGGACGGTCCTGCCCGCGGTCTACCTGCCGTGGCTGGTCGGGCTCTCCATGACGGCCCTCGCCGTGCTCTGCGCGGTCGTATGGGGCATGGGACCGAGCATCGGAATCGGTGTGGCCGGGCTCCTCTGCGGTGCGCTCGTCTCCGACAAGGTCTTCTGGTTCGCAGTCCCCTTCGCCTGGCCGATGCGCGTCGTGCTGCCGCTCGCCGGCATCGGCCCGAACGGCGTTCCCCTTCCCGAGGACAGCCCGGTGAGAGATCCGTCAGCCATCCCCCTCGCGCTCGGGCTCGCGGCTGCACTGACGGCGGTCCTGATCGTCGTCGGACGAGTCCACATGAGCCGCAAGGAGATCTGAGATGCCCGGAGCACAACAGACAGACACCGCGCCCTCGACGCCGACCGAGCGTACGGCGCTCACCATCCGTGGCCTCCACAAGCACTACGGCTCGCACCGTGCCCTCGACGGTGTCGATCTGTCGGTGGAGACAGGGGAGGTCTACGGCCTCCTCGGCCCTAACGGCGCCGGCAAGACAACCCTGATGAAGGCGATGCTGGGTCTTCAGCGGCCCTCGTCGGGAACGATCGAAATCTTCGGCCGCCCCGTCGGTCGGGAGTCCCTCGCGCAGGTCGGAGCCCTCATCGAAGTACCGGGACTGTGGCCCACGTTGACGGCTGCCGAGACGATGAAGGTGCACGCCCGGCTCCGCGGCGTCCCGGAGGAATGGATCGCCCCCGCACTGCAGACGGTGAAGATGGACGGGGTGGGCGGCAGGCGCGTCGGAGCGTATTCGCTCGGTATGCGCTGGCGCCTCGGGATCGCCGTGGCGCTCCTCGCCCGCCCTCGCCTTCTCCTCCTCGACGAGCCGACGAACGGACTGGACCCCGTAGGCATCAAGGAGATGCGCGGCATCATCCGGGCCCTCGCCGACGAGGGCGTGGCCGTTCTTCTCGCCAGCCACCAGCTCGCGGAGGTTGCCCAGGTATGCGACCGGGTGCAGGTCCTCGTCGAAGGCCGTACGCGGTACGAGGGAGCATTGGCCGGACTCGCACCGGACGGGGACCTCGAGCAGGGCTTCTTCCGCCTTGTGGAGTCAGCCGACGCACGCATCCGCTGATGCTCGTGCACGAGCCCCCGGAGTCGAGCAGATCCCGGGGGCCGGCACGGCCGAGCGCATCGTCAACTGGCGTCGCTGGACGAGAGATTGCGCCCGGCAACGACGTTCGGTCGTCCGTTGGCCCTGGAGACCGCCGCCATCAGCTCCGATCTGCGGGAGACACCGAAGGCGTCGTAGAGGTGACGGATGCGGCGGTACATGGTGCGCTCGGAACAGTAGAAGCGCCGGGCGATCTCGGAGACCGTCAGCGAGGTGCCCAGCAGTCTCAACAATTCCTCGTCGTACGGACCGGGATGGCCGTCGGGTCGCACTTCACCAGCGGCCTCGACGGAGGAAGAACGGCTGTGCTGACTCAGACCGACCACGGCGGAACTATGGCTCACGCACCGTGCGCAGACGGCATCGAGCTGCTCCCGGCTGGGGTTGGCAAGGTTGAAGACGAGGTCGGCGCCCGAACGTATGGCGTGGTATGCCTGATGCCCGGAGACATCGTGCGTGACGGCGACAATCAGTGCGGTGGCCTGGTTGAGACGGACGGCACGCAACTCCTCGTTCTGGAATTCGGTCGTCGACGGCATCAGCAACGGCCGGGTGAGGACTGACGTCTCTGCGGCGAGGTCCCGATAGGCGACGAAGCGGATGTCGGGGAGCTGGGCCCGGAGTCTGCCGAGTGGTGTGTGGGGCGAGTCGAGTAGCTCGCGGAGTGCGTGGTGGGCGATGACCTGACGCCCGGGCTCCGTCCTGGAGCCCGCTTGCTCGAACAAGTTGGATCTCCCCCGTTGTGCTTACGGTTCTCCCTGAGGTTTGTCCCGCGGCCTCTACCGGTGGGCTGAAACCATGCTGGGGAGCCGGCGCTAGGCCGAGAGAGCCCGCGCCGTCCCCTGCGCTACGGGTTGCAGAGCTTCAGGGCGCGGCTCAGCACAGTGCCGAGGCTGATATCCCCGCCACCGCTCCCCGAGGCACGGATGGGCCCGACATCCGGGTAACCGGCTTGGCGTGCACGGTCGTTGAGCGCATAGGTCGTGCCTCCCTGCACGGTGAAGACGGCCTTGTCACCGTCGCGGCACTCGGCTGTGCCACGGGGGACGGTGAACGGCCAGGTGTAGGCGAAGTTCTCTTCGCCGATCTCCTGTTTTGTGCTCGTGGGGCTCGGCAACGGTGCCGGATCGGTGGTGGCTGGGTCGGCGCGCCCTTCGCCCTTGCAGCCGGCGGTGCCGGCGAGTACCAACGCGGCGAGGGCCGCGCCGAGAAGTGCGCCGTGGCGCCTGGTGTGCGTACGCAATTCGGCGCGCGGAGCTGCAGCGGGTGGGGCCGCGGGGCTCATCGTGGTTACTTCCTCTCGTGTGAAGGTGGTTCTGCTGTGGACCGGGCCGTGCTGTGGCCTGCCGTGGCGTGAGCTCGGGTGGGGGCGTGGTCGCGGAGGAGAGCGGCGTAGCCGTCCTCCAGGGTGGGTTCGGCTGGTCGGCCGCCGGCCGGGGCGGCGTCGGCAACCATCCGGTACTCGGCGCCTGCCGAGGTCGTGGCCGCGCTGACGACGTCTGCTTCCGGAGGCGGACCGCCGCCGACCTCTGTCGCGGTGACGGCCCAAGTGCGCCCGGCCGCCTGGCTCACGAGCGCGGCCGTGGTGTCGTGGAAGAGGAGCCGCCCCGCATCGAGTACGGCGACCTCGCGGCAGGTCTGTGCGACGTCGTCGAGGATGTGGGTGGAGAGAAGCACGGTGCGCCCCCGTCCGAGCCCGGCGAGCAGCCTGCGGAACCGCATGCGCTCGTGCGGGTCGAGGCCCGTGGTCGGTTCGTCGACGACGAGTACGGTCGGTTCGCCCATGAGGGCCTGGGCGATGCCGACTCTGCGTTTCATGCCACCGGAGAAACCGGAGAGGCGGCGTCCCGCGGCGTCCTCCAGGCCGACGTCACCGAGGTGTTCCTCGACCTGTCTGCGACGCTCGCGCTTGTCGTCGAGCCCCTTGAGCACGCCGATGTAGTCGAGGAACTCGCGTGCCGTCAGGTCCGGGTAGAGGGAGAGCTCCTGCGGAAGGTAACCGAGTGTGCGTTTCACCGCGGTACGGCCCGCGGTTGTCGCGAGATCGTGCCCGGCGACCTCGACGGTGCCGGAGGTCGGGCGCAGGATGCCGGTGAGGACGCGCAGGAGTGTGGTCTTACCCGCTCCGTTGGCACCGAGGAGCCCGACGGTGCCGCCTTCGACGTGGAGGTCGACGTCGTCGAGTGCCCGGTGTCCGCCGCGGTAGACCTTGGCGAGTCGGCGGGTGGTGATGTTCATGGCGCTCCGTGTCGTCGCAGTCGGGTGGCGAGGTGGCCGAGGGCGTAGCAGGCGAGGGCGAGCGCCAGCACGAGGGCCAGGTTCAACAGGGCTGTCGTGTCGGTCACTTCGGGACGCGCGAAGCCGGTGCTCTCGCGGCGTGCCCAGACCTCCGGGGCGTGGGCCCAGGCCACGAGCGGATATCCGCCGAGCGGGCTGAACACGGTGCCCGTGGGTGTGGGGACGGGCGAGAGCGAGGGCGGGAGCTGGACGGCCCACAGCCACGCGGCGACGAGGACGCCGCGCGCGGCCGCTACCGGCATCAGCGCGCCGAGCAGCCCGCCGAGCGAGGCGGCGAGGAGCGCGGCCGGGAGTACGGCGGTGACGAGCGCGGCGAGGGTGGCGACCAACGGCACGATCGAGGCGGCGGCAGCAGCGACGACGGCGCCGAAGAGCAAAAGGGGTGCGGCGACCGGCGTGAGCGCGGTGAGCAACGGCCCGAGCGAGGCGCCGAGACTGCGCGCGAGAGCGGCGGTGGGGGTCGCCTCCAGCACGTCGGCGAGGCCGCGTGTCTCCATGCCTCTGCGGAGCCGGTCGGCGAGGGCGATGCCGACGCCGAGGGCGCAGAAAGTGTTGACCAGCACCACGACGGCGCCGACGCGGGCCGTCGGGTCGGTGTGGCCGGTGACGACGGGCGAGGTGACGGCGAGGAGCAGGCTGAGTGCGGTGAGCGGGACGACGGTGCCGAGGACCGCCTTGCGTCGTACCGCCATGAGCGCCTCGTAGCGCACGGTGCACAGCAGCGCGTTCATCAGACCTCCAGCAGGCGCAGGGCGGAGCGCTCGGCGTCGGCGAGGGTGCGCAGCGCGAACAGGAAGAGGACGCCGCCTGCGAGAAGCGCCCAGGGCGCTTGGACGGTGGCCTGCGGGAGGGCCTGGTCGAGGAGGAGGACCTTGGCCAGGACGACGGCGGCGACCGTTCCGGTGGCGGCGGCACCCGAGCCGAGGCGTACGGCGGACCAGACGGCGGTTCCGCTCAACAAAACCGTGAGGGCGAGGAGTTCGGAGAGAGTCGCGGCAGGCGCCGGGGAACTTCCCGTGGCCAGAAGGCCTGCGACGAGGAGCAGCGCGGAGACGGCCGAGGCGGCACCGACGAGGGCCAGGCGGCGGGTGACCGTGCGGGGGTAGCCGGTGGGCAGCGTCAGGTGGAGCTCGGCCATGGGTTCGCGTACGACCACGGTGGCGCAGGCGAGTGCGGTCGCGACGGGCAGGGCGCACTCGAGCACGAGGCGTCCGGGAAGGGTCCCTTCCGGTGGCCCCGCCGAGAAGGCGGCGAACGCGGCGACGGCGGCGAGCGCGGGCAGCAGGAGCGCGGTTCTCCCGCAGCGACGAGCTTCCTGGGCCCAAGACGCCTGCGGCGGTGCGGTGTTGGATGCGGTGCGCATGGCTGTTGCCCCCTCTCGGCGCGGTCGGTGGCTGGTGGGAGGTACCGCCTCCCCTGCCGGTAACGGGGGGAGCCGGGCACGGGAGGCGGTACGTGCGTGTACGTAGCGGCTGGGCGGCGGGCGGTTCACGCGGGTTCGGCGACGGCGTCGGGGGAGCGGCGGACCTGGCGCACGGCCCAGCCGAGGAGGAGCGCGGAGAGGGCGAGCGTCCACCAGGAGGTCGTCAGGAGCGGGTTGAGGACGACGGCGAGGGGGCTTGTGAGGAGGCCGTCGGGTCCGGTCAGGACGCTCAGCAACCAGATCGCCGCACCGGCCGAGGCTCCGGTGGCGGCGCCGAGCCGGAGGGAGAGGGCGAGCGCAGCGGTGGAGGCGAGGAGGCCCTGCCCGAGCCAGCCGGAGACGGCCGTCCACCAGCCGAGGTCGCCGAGGAGCGCGGAGCAGCCGAGCGCGAGTAGCAGGTCGAGGGTGAGGACGGCTGTGGTGCGGGCGAGGAAGACGCTCGTCGGCGAGGTCGGGAGGGTGTGCATCAGCTCGTGTCTCGGGTCGGTTCTGGGGGAGCTGACGAGGAGGGCGCCGAGCAGGAGGACGAGGACAGCGGCGGCGGAGAAGGCGCGGAGCGTCGTGCTCGGGTCGCCGAGGAGCGGTGCGAGCAGAGCGGCGGCGAGGAGGCCGACCGCGCTGAGCGGTGCCCACGCCCGGGGGAGCAGCTTCGTCTGGCGTTGGACGAGTTGTCCGGCGAGGCGGAGCGTGCGCGCGGGTGACGGACGGTGGGGCGCCGTCGACAGGACGGGCTGGGGTTGCGTCGCGGTCTGCGGGGTGAGGACCGGGGCGATGAGGGTGTCGAAGGAGGGTGCGGCTGCGTTGCGCGCCGCTTCGTCGGTACGGACTGCATCGGTGACGCCCTGCCACCAGGCGAGGCGACTGCGGCAGGCGGCGCACTCTCTCAGGTGCGCGGGGCGCGCCCCGTCCGCGGTCGATTTGGCGAGGGCTGCGAGGGAGTCGTCCTCCAGGTGGGGTGGTTGCTTCATCGTCGCGCCGTTCCTTCCAGCCGCGTGGCGGCGAGCATGTTGCCGAGCCGCTTGCGGGCGTGCGACATGCGGCTTTTGACGGTACCGACGGGGATCTCCAGCACCTCCGCCACCTCCGGGTAGGCCAGGTCTTCGACAAGCACGAGCGCGAGGACTTCGCGCAGGTGTTCCGGTAGGGCCCTGACGGCCGTGCGCAGTGCGTCGCGCTCGGCTGCGACGACGACCTGTTCCTCGACGCCGGGGGCGGGGTCGGGGACCTCGTACGCCTCGGCGAGGTCGGCGAAGCGGGGACGGGAGCGGCGGAGCTGGTTGTGCGCCTGCCGCCGTGCTACGCCCAACAGCCAGCTACGCACGGAGGATTCGCCTCGGAAACCCGTAGCGGAGCGCCAGACGGCCAGCCAGGACTCCTGGAGGATCTCCTCGGCGGCGCCCTGGTCCGAGGTGAGCCTACGGATGAGGCGCAGCATGGCGGCAGCGTGTCTCTCGTACAGGTCCCGCAGGGCCGACTGGTCGCCGTGCGCGGCAGCGGTCAGCAGAGTCTCGTCGGAACACACATCTTGTGTGTAGCGCTGCCGACGGACGCGGTTCACTGTTGTCTGCGCAATTCCCCAGGAAGGTTGCGGCACGGCCTCCGCCGCGCGCCCCTCGGGTGCGCCCCTGCCACGAACCTGCCATCACTGCCATTTCCCCAGCTACCCGGTGAGTCGGGAGGCACAGACGTGCTTGCGTATAACTCGGATCGATCCGGTGCACACCTGTCTGTTCTCGACGAAGGAGGCCGATGTGGGTATCAACTCTCCCGCTGACGTGAGGAACGACGAGGGGCTGCTCGACCTCGACCTGGAGATCGGTGTGGAGAAGTCGGTGGCCGGTCCGGCCGTCACCAGCATCTCCTACTGCACCCCGGGATGCACCAGTGAGGGCGGCGGCTCCGGCTGCAGCCACTGCTGCTGACGCCCGTGCCGGGGAGGGACCGCACGTCCCTTCCCGGCACGACCCGCCCGCGACCGGGCACCAGAAGCAATCGACCAGGGGGAGACATGGGGGAGCCGAGCATCTCGGACACGGACCGCAGGGACGGCGGCAATCTCTTCAGGGCGGCCGACCTCTTCCTGTGCAGGTCCCCGCTGAACCCGCAGGCGCCCGGGCTGCCCACCGGGCACGCGGGCGGACCGCGCGAGCGGGAGGCGTGCGCCGCGGTGCTGGCGTCCGCCGGGGACGACGCCGCACTCCACGAGGCGCTGCTCCTCGCCTCCCCCAGCCTCGCCTCGCTCGTCCACAGGGTCCGCGCGCACGGAGCGGAGGGGATCACCGACGCACGCCTGCGCCGCGCGGCGCTGGCCGTCCTCAGGTACGACGTACGCAGGCGCACCCGTCCGACGCCGTTCGGCCTCTTCGCAGGGGTCGCCGTCGGGACGTTCGACTCGACGGCGAAGGCGGAACGCGGTCCGGCGCACCGGACGCGCACGCACGTCGACATGCAGTGGCTCACCAGAGTGGGGAACCGGCTGGAAGCGGACGCGGCAGTGCTCTCGTGCCTCGATGTCCAGGCACATCAGGGGCTCCGGGTGCGAGGCGACCGCCTCGTGCTCACCTACCCGTCCACCCGCGGCGTCCCACCGCGCGGCGACGGACCCGACAGGTCGACGGTCTCCGTACGGCGCACACCGCTCGTCGCCGAGGCCGTGGCGAAGGCGCGGTGCCCCGTGCCCTACGGGGAGCTCGTCGGGGACCTCTCCGCGGCGTTCCCCGGGGTACCGGTCGAGCGCGTGCGTACGCTCCTCGCCGCCCTGGTCCGGGAGGAGTTGCTGATCACCGAGGTCCGCCCGCCGCTCGACGGCGGCGACCCGCTCCGACACCTGCTCGACGTCCTCGACCGCGCGTCCGGTGGTGGCGGGACATCGGAGGAGACGGAGGAGCTGCGGCTTGCCCTGCACCGTCTCGACGGCGCACGGCACGCGTACGACGCGCTCCCCGTCGGCGCCGGCGCGGGCCGGCTCCGGCACCTCCTCGACACCGCTCGCGCGGCGGAGCCGGACGACACTCCTCTCCACATCGACACGCGGCTCGACACCGAGCTGCGGCTCCCGCACGTCGTCCGCTCCGAGGTCGAGCGCGCCGCCGAGGTGATGTGGCGCCTCTCCCGCCCCAAGCTCGGCCTCTTCGCCCTCCGCGAGTACCACCGCCGCTTCCTCGACGTCTACGGCGCCGACCGTCTCGTCCCCGTGCTGGAGCTCCTCGACGAGGCGACGGGCCTCGGTGCCCCTGCCGGGTACGGCTGGCCCAACAGCGAGGCCCCCGAAGTACCGCCCGAGGACGCGCGTTCGCTCGGCAGGGACCGCGCGATGGCCCGCCTCGTCGCCCGTGCCCAACGGGCCGGGCTTCGCGAAGTCGTGCTGAGCGACGCCGAGTTGGCAGAGTTCGCGCGCGGCTCGGCGGACCCTGCCGACCTGCCCTCCTCGTGCGAGGTCACCGTCCAGGTGACGGCGCCGGGGGCCGAGGCGCTCGGCGAAGGCGAGTTCCGCGTCTTCCTCTCCCCCTCACCGGGCTCCCACCGTGCCGGGTCGACTTTCGCACGCTTCGCTGACCTCGACCCGGAGTGGCGGGCCCGCTTCGCCGCGCTCGACCGTGACGTCCCCACACATGTGGCGGGCGCCGTCCCCGTGGACCTCGCCTTCCGGCCGCGCGGTGGGCGGGCCGCCAACCTCGCGCACACGGTCCCCGGCACCGGGAGGCGGGTCTCGGTCGGCGTGCCGAACGCGGGGGACGTCGAGGAGCTGCCGGTGGCGGAGGTCGGTATCGGCGCGACATTGGAGCGGATGACGGCGGTCCATCTGCCGACGGGCCGCGAACTCGCTCCCGTTCTGGGCAACATGGTCAGCGCGCCGGCCCAAGCGCCCAACGCGGTACGGCTGTTGTGGGAGATCGGGCTCGAGGGCCAGCGGCTGTGGGAGCCGTGGAACTGGGGGCCGCTCGCCGACGCGCCGTTCGTGCCGCGCGTCCGCCACGGCCGCTTCGTCCTCGCCAGCGCCGTCTGGCGGCTCGACGAACTGCGGGCGGCAGCCGAGGAGTCGCACGCGGGCTGGGAGGCGGCCCTCTCGCGGTGGCAGGAGTTCTGGCAGGTGCCGCGGCTCGTCCTCGCCGTCGCAGCCGACCAGCGACTCACGCTCGACCTCGACGATGCCTGGCACCGCGAGCTCCTCCGCGACCAGCTCTGCCGCAACCCGGAACTGATCGCGCAGGAGGTCCCGGGAGAGCACGAGGGTTGGTTGGAAAGCCCTTTCGCCGGACACACGACGGAGTTGGTCGTCCCGCTCACCCGCCGCCCCGACGTCCCCCCGCGGCGCGGGTACGCGGGGCACCACCAGCCGCAGCGCACCGTGCACGGGCTCGGCGGCAACTGGCTCTACCTCAAGCTCCACGGCCCCGCCCGCTGCCAGGACGAACTCCTCCGCGACCACCTGCCCGCGCTCGTCAACCTCGCCGGCGAGGAGGGAGCCGAGAGCTGGTTCTTCCTCCGCTACACCGACCCGTCAGGGCACCACCTGCGTGTACGCCTTTACGCGGAATCCGCCGACCGCCTGTGGGGACGGGTGGCACCGGCCGTCGGCGCCCTGCTCGAGGAGTGGCAGCGCGCCGGTCTCGTCCGCAGCCACACGCTGGCGCAGTACGACCCGGAAACGGAACGGTACGGAGGCCCCACGGCGCAACACCTCGCCGAGCAGGTCTTCCGGTACGACAGCGAGGCGGCGCTGGAACTGCTCCGCCTCGCCAAGGAGCCGGAGAACGGCCACGACGCGGAGAGCCTCGCCGCCGTCTCCGTCGCCTCCCTCGCTCACGCCTTCGGCCCACCGGACCCCGAAGACCCGCTCCTCACGGGCGACTTCGGGGACGACTCGGCTGCGGCATGGCTCTCCATGACGGGCTCTCGCCGGGACCTTCCCCAGGAGTACCGGCCGGGCGCCGGGCAGTGGCGACGCCTGGTCGACCCGTACGCCGGCTTCCCCGCGCTCGCCGGCGACGGCACGGGGCTGCGGATACGCGAGGCCCTGCTGCCGCGCGACGAGGCAGTGCGGCGGCTCGCCTCGCGTGTTCGCGAGGCGTCGTCGACGCCGCGGGGCCGCATAGTCGGCAGCCTCCTCCACATGACCTGCAACCGCCTCTTCGGCGGGGACAGCGCCCAGGAGGCGAGGGTGCTCGGCATCGCACGCGGAGCCGTCCAGGACAACCTCAACCGTCGGAGGCACCACGCATGAAGCGGACCTGCACCGTCAGCGCGGCGGAGGCGGTCTCCCTCGTCGCCGAGCGCCTCGCCGATCCCGCGCACACCGCTGCCGTGGCCTCCAGGGACGACAACCGCGACCCGGTCTACGACGCCGTCATGTGGGGCCCGATGACGCTCGCCAACGGGCTCCCCGGCACCGCGCTCCTCTACGGCGAGCTCACCCGCACCGACGAGCGGTGGCGCACCGTGGCACACCGCCACCTCCAGGCCGCCGCCGGTGCGATGGCGACGTCGCCGAGTCACGGCCTCTTCTCCGGTCCTGCCTCGTTGTTGGCCGCCGCCCAGACCTGCGCAGGCCTCGACGGTCATTACGCCACGCTGCGTTCGCGCCTCGCCCGCTGGGTCGCCGACGACCAGGCGACAAGGCTGCGCGCCTTCGACGCCCGCGCCCGCACACCCGGCGTCGGCTGGGGCGCCTACGACCTCGTGAACGGCATCTCGGGGACGGCGAGACTGCTCCTCGACTCCGCGACGGACCCGGCGGAGGTGAGCCCGGAGGTCGAGTCGGCGCTCGACGCCTCGCTGCGCCACCTCGTCCGTCTCACCGAGCCGGTCCACGTCGACTCTGACGTGCTCCCCGGCTGGTGGGTCCCGGCCGAGCTCCAGGTCAGCGACCGTGATCGCCGGACCTATCCGCGCGGCGACCTCAACCTCGGTATGGCGCACGGCATTGCGGGCCCTCTCTCGGTCCTCGCCGCATCCTGCACCGCCGGGCGCGAGGTCCCCGGCACGCGCGACGCCGTGCGCCGCATCGCCGAGTGGCTCCTCGGCTGGACGCTCCACGACGACGCCGGCCCCTACTGGCCTGCCCGTGTGCCTCGCGAGGACGAGACGGCATCCAGGTCGAAGCGCCCTTCGGCGCTCTTCACCCGTACCGCCTGGTGCTACGGCACTCCGGGCGTCGCGGCCGCGCTCCACCGCGCCGGGTGTGCGCTCGGCGAGCGGCCGTGGTGTCGCGCAGCGGTCACCGCGTTGGAGACGGCCCTGCGGCGCGACCCGTCGAGGTGGGCGATCGAGGGCCCGACTCTCTGCCACGGGTTCGCGGGTCTCCTCCGCATCGTCCTGCGCGTGGCGGACGAGGCCGGCAACGCAGAGCTCGCCGCCCGCGCCGAGCCCGTACGCCGCCGGGTCCTCGAACTCGCCGACGAGTCGGCGCCGTTCGGCTTCCGCCACCTCATGCGCCACCCGGCCGCGGCCCGCTCTCCCGATCCGCACCGCGCGTTGAACGTGGCGGGGTTGCTGGAGGGCGCGGCGGGGGTGGCGCTCGCGCTCCTTCCTCCGAACACGTCCCCGCTCGCCTGGGACCGCTGCCTGGGGCTGGCGTGAGGGGGCAGGCAGCGGTGTCCGAGCCGGGGGTTCCGACTGGCGAGAAGGAGGAAGCAGTGGAGGCAGCACCGGCGTTCGAGGTCGCGGACCTCGTCGTCCGCTACGGGAAGGTGACAGCCGTCGCCGGTGTCTCCGTCGATTCGCCGCCGGGGCGCATCACCGCACTCCTCGGCCCCAACGGCGCGGGCAAGTCCAGTCTCCTCGGGGTCCTCTCCACGGCCTCCCGCCCCGACGCGGGCCGGGTCCGCATCTTCGGGCACGACGTCGGCGCCGCGCCGATGGCCGCACGGAGGCGGCTCGGCCTCGTCTTCCAGGAGCGCACGCTCGACAAGGAGCTTTCGGTCGAGCGCAATCTCTGGTTCCACGCCCGCCTCTTCGGGATGACGCGCTCCGACGCCCGGTCCAGGATCGCCCTCCTGCTCGGCCTCTTCGATCTCGCGGACCGCCGCCGCCAACCGGTCGAGCAGCTCTCCGGCGGCCTCTCCCGCCGGTTGGAGATCGCCCGCGCCCTGCTGCACCGCCCCGGCCTGATCATCCTCGACGAGCCCACCAACGGCCTCGACCCCAGTGCCCGCAGCACCGTGTGGACGGACCTGCTGAGGCTGCGCACCGAACTCGGCGTCACCGTCCTCTACTCCACGCACTACATGGACGAGGCCGAGTACGCCGACGAGATCGTCATCCTCCAGCAGGGCAGCGTCGTCAGGCGCGGCGGTCCGGAAGAGCTCAAGGACGGACTCGCATCCTCCCGCATCCTCGTCTCCTGCGCGGACCCCGCCGACCACGGCACCGCCGAACGGCAGTTGCGCGCAGCCGGGTTCCCCACGCTCAGCGAGGCGGGCGGCCTCGCGGTGCACTGCGCGGAACCGGAGGCGAGGATCGCCGAGGTGGTCCGCGTCCTCGATGTTCCCGGGCTCACCGTCTCAGTGCGCCACCCCTCCCTCAACGACGTCTACCTCGCCGCGGCCGGACAGGAGAGTGCGAGCCCCCGATGACCGCCACCACCGCACCGGCGCCCGCCGAGGAGACCGTCCTCTCCGTCTCGCTCCGGGCCGTCGCCGTGATCGCCCACCGTGACCTGCTGCGCCAGGTCAAACGCCCCGGGGTGCTCCTCAGCCAGGGCGTGCAGATCCTCTTCTTCGTCCTCGTCTACGCGGTCGGCTTCGACGGCATGATCGGAAGCGTGGGCGGTGTGCCGTTCAGTGCGTACGTCTTTCCCGGCATCGTCGCCATCCAGGTCGTCTCCATCGGTGTCGCCTCCGGCCAGACCTACGCCTGGGACCGGGAGTTCGGTGTGCTCAGGGAGCTCCTCGTCGCGCCCGTGCCGCGGATCTGCCTGCCGCTCGGCAAGGTCGTAGCCGGGGCCGGGATGGTCACGGTGCAGAGCGCGCTGATGCTCGCCTTCGCACCTTTGATGGGGCTGGAGCTGACACCGGTGCGGTACGCCGCCGCGGTGGGGTGCTACGCGCTCGCCGCGACCGTCTTCAGCGTCATCGGCCTCTGCCTCGCCACGGTGATCAAGCAAATGCAGACCCTCCAGGCGACGGTGCAACTCGCCATGTTTCCCATGCTCTTCCTCTCGGGCTCGGTCTTCAGCGCGGCGGACGCCCCCGTCTGGCTCGCGGCGGTGATGCACCTCAATCCGATGACGTACGCCGTGGACCTCGCCAGGCAGACCCTCCTCGGCGGGCACGGCCTGCTGGTCTGGTGGGCCGATCTCGCGGCGCTGGGTGCGATCCTTTGCGGCGTCCTCATCCTGTTGCGGACGAGGAGCGGCAAGTGACGGCGCCGCCGCACGCCTCGTGGCCGCAACTCCCTTCCCACGCGGGTTCGTTCTCGGCGCAGCGCACGGAGCGGGAATGCGCCGTCGAGGTGTTGACACGGGCTCTGAGCTGGCTGGAGCGGTATGCGGAGTGGTTTCGTCCGCAGCGGTGGGAGGAGTTGCTGCCGGCTCGGCCGTTCCGACCCGGACCGCTCCTCGAACTTCTCGCCCTCGTCCGCGTCCTCCGGCGCAGCCGCGCTCTCACCGGGGGAGAGGCGCTGGCCCGCCGAGCGCTCGATCTCGCGGAAGAGGCCGTTGCCGAGGACGAGTTCGCGACCGGTCTCCGTCGCGCCGACGCGCTGCTGCCGTACCACGTCAACCTCGTGGGCCTTCTCGGCACGCTCGGTCGGCCCCAACCGGAGTTGCACGCGGCGGCGCAGTCGCTCGTCGCGGCGGGCGCGGGCGGCCACCACCTGCCCTACAAGCCCGTACTCAACCGCCTGGAGCTCCGCTACTTCCTCGACCGCGGCGGATTCACCGCCCCACCGGCCCTCCCCACGCCGGCGGAGCTGTACGCGCAGACCCTCGCCGCGCAGTGCCCGCACGTCCTCCACCTCGACGACGACGAGACGTACGCGCTCACCCATGTCCTCTTCTACACAACGGACTTCGGCGCCACGACGGGCCCACCCGCAGCGGAGCACCACCCGGCCCGACTGCGCCAGTGCGTCCGCACGCTGCTGGGTGTGCACCTCGCCCGCGGCAGCCTCGACCTCGTCTCCGAGCTCCTCCTGTGCACAACCGCGCTCGGCGGGGCCCCCGACCCGGCCGCCGCCTCGCGGTATGCGTGGAACACCCTCCGCACCGCTCAGCGACCCGACGGCGCAGTGCCGAGTCCCGTCCACATGCCCTCCCGATGGGAGGAGTTGCGGCACAACCGCGCCGACGCGTACCTCTTCGGCACCTGCTACCACACGACGCTGGCAGCAGCTCTGGCCTCCGCCGTCCTCCTGGAGCGCCCCCGCCCACCGCAGCCGCGCACCGACACGGCGACGCCGTGCCCTCCACCGCCCGCGTCCCCTGACGCCCTCGCGTCCTGGCTCGACGACGCTCACCCCGCACGCGAACCAACGGCATTGCAGGCGTACTTGCCGTCCGTACTGGTCCTGTGCACCCGGGCCCGCGACGCCCCTCTTCTGCGCCGGGCCCTCGACGCAGCGGAGGCGGCCGGACTCGCCGCCCATCCCTTGGTCGGTGAAGCCGCGGCCCTCGCCCGCTGCCTGCGGTAACCGGCGACCGAGGCCGCGCCGGCGGGACCTGCACCGCTCAATTCCTGGAGCAAGCGAACGTCGACGATCGCAAAATCCGCCTGCCGAACGGACCAACTCCCAGCCCTACGCCCGCCTGACGCGCAAAAGCCCCAGAAAAGCCCCCACATGCCCGCCGACCAACAGACCTGACGCCCGCACCGGTTGACTGGAAGGCCGGTGAGCGCCACACCCACCGCTCACCCCACGAACCTCGCCACTGCGAACGGCTGCCCGCCGACCGAAGCCGCACCGCCCCCGCACCCCAGCGTCACGGCTCCCCCTGCGAACTCGCCCCTCACTCCACTCGCCCCACCGGCTCGGTGAGGTGCTTCCAGGTGTGCACGAGCTGGCTGAACTCCTTCACCTGCACGAGCACATGGTCCCGAGCGGCGTCCTCGGCAGCCTCCGCGTCCCCTGCCCTAATGGCCGCAGCGATCTCCCGGTGCTCCCCGAGCGAGCGGCGCATCCGATCGGGCACGCGCAACTGCAACCGCCGGTACGGCTGAAGTATTCGCTTGAGCGCCTGCGCCTGCTCGCGCAGGTACTCGTTGCCGCAGGAGTCGTAGACGACGTCGTGGAACCGGGCGTTGGCGTAGTAGTACCGGTCCGCGTCGCCGGCCGCCGCGTGTTCGGCGCACTCGTGCAGCGTGCGCGCGAGGTCGTCGAGGGCCTCCTGGGCGATACGGCGGGCGGAGAGCCGCGCCGCCATCCCCTCCAACTCGGCCATCACCTCGAAGCGTTCCCCTAGTTCGGAGACGCTCAGCTCCGTGACGTAGGTGCCCTGCTTGGGACGGATCCGGACGAGCCCGGAGCGCTGCAACGTCTGGAGCGCCTCCCGGACCGGGGTGCGGGAACAGCCGAACTCCCGCTCCAACAGGGCGGGATCGAGCCTCTCACCGGGACGGTAGCGACCGTTGATGACGGCGTTCTCGAGCGCGTCCCGCACACGTTCGGCTTCCGGTACTCGCGCCATGTGCACCTCCGAACGCCCAGGTTATCCGGCTCCCAGGGGTGGAAGATCCGACTCACGTGTTCTACGGTGCCGCAGTTATATACATCACAACCGCTGATGTATGCACAGACCTGTGCGGTCGAGGACAGGGAGAGGACCGGCGATGGAACAGCACGACGGTTGGCTGCTGGCCGACCTGTTCCAGGCTCTCGGACGACGGCGCGACGGCGCACCCGAGCCCGGCGAGCCGGACTCCGCGCTTGAACAACTCCTCGTCGCATGCGAGGTGTTGATGAGCGACGTCGGCGAGGCGTCGATGCGCGCGGTAGCAGCGCGCGCCCTCGCCGCCTACGCCGCACTCGACGACGACGGCCGACGGACCTTCTTCGCCCACGTCACCCGTACCTACGACGTCGACGCCGACCAGGTCCGCGCCGCCTTCCACCGGTGGGAGAGCGCCAGGCAGGCCGGCTTGCACGGGGAGGCCGAACTCGTCCATCTCTTCGACGTCGTCGAGCCCGCCCGCCAGCAGCTCCTCCGGCGCATGAACCACGCCCCCGACGCGACGCCCGCGCTCGTCGACATGCGCGCGGACCTGCGCCGGCTGATGCACGATCACCCCGAACTCCGCCCGCTGGACCACGACTTCCTCCACTTGCTCACCTCCTGGTTCAACCGCGGCTTCCTCCGCATGGCCGAGGTCACCACCGACTCGCCCCCCGACCTCCACGCCCACCTGCTCCAGCACGAGCGGGTCCACCCGATGGCCGACCACGAGGAGCTCAGGCGCCGCCTGCAACCGGCGGACCGCCGCATCTTCGCCTTCTTCCACCCGGCGACCGGCGACGTGCCGCTGGTCTTCGTCGAGGTCGCGCTGGTACGCGGACTGCCCCAGCACATCGCCCCGTTGCTCGACCCGGGCCCGGAGATCGACCCCGCGAGCGCGGACACCGCGGCCCTGTACTCGATCAACAACGCGCTGGACGGGCTCGCCGGCGTCTCCTTCGGCAGCTTCCTCATCAAGCAGGTCATCGAGCAGGTGGGGGAGCAACTCCCGCACCTCACGCAGTTCGCCACGCTCTCGCCGATCCCCGGGTTCCGCCGCTGGCTGCTGAAGCA
Organism: Streptomyces sulphureus DSM 40104; assembly: GCF_000381025.1. Lineage (GTDB taxonomy): Bacteria > Actinomycetota > Actinomycetes > Streptomycetales > Streptomycetaceae > Streptomyces > Streptomyces sulphureus. The sequence goes on along the minus strand of NZ_KB905819.1, from coordinate 15,578 downwards.
CGCCGAGCACGAACCCGAACTCGAACGGCTCGCCGCGGAGTTGGAGGCGTCAGCGGGAACCCGCGCCCTCACCCCGCCCGACCTGGAACGGATGCGCTCAATGCTGCTGCCGGTCCTCGCCCGGTACATCGCGCGCGAACGTCGCGAGGACGGCCGCCCCGTCGACGCGGTCGCCCGGTTCCACCTCGGCAACGGCGCCACCGCCTGGAAGCTGAACTGGCCGGCGAACACCTCGCCCGAGGCGTGGGAACAGTCGTACGGCGCGATGGTCAACTACCGCTACGAACCGGACCGGTTGGAGCGTCAGCACGAGGACTTCGTCCGCCGCCGCACGGTCGCGCTCGGCGGCCCGTTGCAGGACGTCCTCCCGGAGACCGAGCCCCCGCGACCCCACGCGTCAGAACCGGGGAGCGAGAAAGGAACGCCCTGATGTCACCCTTCACCACCATCCACCGGTCCTTCGTCGAACAGGCGGAACGGCGGCCGGACAAGGCACTCTTCGAGCTGCCCGACGGGCGGGGCGTCACCTACCGCAAGACCGCGGAGACGGTCCAGCGCATAGCGGCCCGACTCGTCGCCGACGGCGTCGCGCCGGGGGACCGAGTCGCGGCCCAGGTGCACAAGTCGCCGGAGGCGATCGCACTGTATCTGGCCACCCTGCAGGTGGGCGGTGTCTTCCTGCCCCTCAACACCGCTTACACCGGCAACGAGACCGGGTACTTCCTCGGCGACGCCCAACCCCGCGTGCTGGTGTGCGCCCCGGAGCGCGAGACGGAGCACACCCGGCGTGCACAAGAGGGCCTCGTCATCGAGACACTGGGCGTCTCCGGCGACGGCAGCCTCCTCGACGACGACGCCCGCCGTACGGAGACGTACGAGGCATCGGCCGACGACCCCGCAGCGATCCTCTACACCTCGGGCACCACCGGGCGCTCCAAGGGAGCCGTGCTCACCCACGGCAACCTCGCCGCCAACTGCCGTGCGCTGCTCGACTCCTGGCGGTTCACCGCCGACGACCGCCTCATCCACGCCCTGCCGATCTTCCACATCCACGGGCTCTTCGTCGCCGCGAACATGGCCCTCACGGCCGGTGCCTCCCTGCACTACCTGCCGAAGTTCGACGCCGACGCGATCGTCGACCTGCTGCCCCGGGCCACGGTGCTGATGGGCGTACCCACCTTCTACACCCGTCTGCTCAAGCACCCGGGGCTCACCGCGGAGACCTGCGCCGGAATGCGGCTCTTCGTCTCCGGTTCCGCGCCCCTCCTCGCCGGCGACCACGAGAGCTTCGCGACCCGTACCGGCCACGCGATCCTCGAGCGGTACGGCATGACCGAGACGGGAATGAACACCACCAACCCGTACGAGGGCGGGCCGCGCAAGCCCGGCACCGTCGGCAAGCCGCTCCCCGGCACGGAGATCCGCGTGGTGGACGCCGAGAGCGGAGAGCCGCTGCCCGACGGCGAAGTGGGCAGCATCGAGGTCCGCGGCCCGAACGTCTTCACCGGTTACTGGCGCCTCCCCGAGAAGACCGCCGCCGAGTTCCGCGCGGACGGCTTCTTCGTCACCGGCGACCTCGGCCGCATCGACGAGGACGGCTACCTGTGCCTCGTCGGCCGCGGCAAGGACCTGGTGATCACCGGGGGATACAACGTCTACCCCAAGGAGATCGAGGAGTTGCTCGACGCCCATCCCGAGGTGGTGGAGTCCGCCGTGATCGGCGTGCCCCACCCGGACTTCGGCGAGACGGTCGTCGCCGTCGTCGTCCCCACGCCCGGTGCGCAGCCCGCCGCCGAGGAACTTCGCGAGTTCGTCGCCGGCGACCTGGCGCGGTTCAAGCATCCGCGGGCGGTACGCGTCGTCGAAGCACTGCCGCGCAACGTCATGGGCAAGGTGCAGAAGGCCGAACTGCGCAAGCGCTACGAATCCCTGTTCACGCCCCCGGCGTCCCCTGCGGACACCTGACCCGGCGAGCGGAACGGCACGACGTCGGGGACGCGACCTCCCCACGGACAGCAGGACACCGCTCACGCCCCCACGAGGGAGACGCGAGCGAGGCGAAGAACAAGCAGAACCGGGCCTCGTGGGCCCTCATCCTCTGAAGTCTCTCAGTGTGGAGAAGACGATGGTTCTCTATGGAGTGGCAGCGCTCGCGGTGTGCATGCTGGCGGGCACGCTCGTCGGCGAAGTGCTCGGTATCGCCGTCGGGGTCGACGCCAACGTGGGCGGAGTCGGCTTCGCCATGATCATGCTGGTGCTCGTCTCCCACTGGCTCCGCGGCAGAGGCAAGTTCCCCGAGCCGACCGAGCAGGGGGTGCTCTTCTGGTCGGCGATGTACATCCCGATCGTCGTCGCCATGGCCGCAACCCAGGACGTGGCCGGCGCGATCGCCGGCGGGCCGATGGCGATCCTCGCCGGGCTCGGCGCCGTCGTGGCCGGAGCGGCGCTCGTACCGGTACTGGCGCGAATAGGCAGCCCGGCCGAGCCGCTGCCGCCGCAGGACGCCGACGAGAAGCAGGAGGTCTGAGGTGGACACGCTCGTCTCCGTCTTCGAGGAGAACGACCTGGTCGTGGCCTTCGCACTCGTCGGCGGCCTGATGCTGGTCTCCGGTTGGCTGTCGAAGAAGCTGAGCCGCGGTCGTCTGCACGGCTCCGCCGTCGCCATCCTGCTCGGCCTGGTACTCGCCTACTGGGGCGGCACCGTGACGGGCGGCGAGAAAGGGATCGCCGACTTCGCCGTCTTCTCCGGGCTCGGCCTGATGGGCGGCGCGATGCTGCGGGACTTCGCCATCGTCTCCACCGCGTACGGCGTCGACCTCAAGGAGATCAAGCGGGCCGGACTCTCCGGCGCGCTGTCGATCGTGCTGGGCGTGGTGCTCTCGTTCGTCGTCGGCGTGGTCATCGCCGCCCTCTTCGGCTACACGGACGCCGCGTCCCTGGCGACGATCGGCTCCGGGGCCGCCACCTACATCGTCGGCCCCGTGACCGGTACGGCAGTGGGGGCGAGCTCGGACGTGATAGCGCTGTCCGTCGCCGCGGGACTGGTGAAGTCCGTGGTGGTGATGGTCGGAACGCCACTGATCGCCCCGCTCATCGGCCTGAACAACCCGAAGTCGGCGATGGCCTTCGGCGGCCTGCTGGGCACCACCTCGGGGGTGGCCGGCGGCCTGGCGGCCACCGACAAGCGCCTGGTCCCCTACGGCGCCATGACGGCCACCTTCTACACGGGCATCGGCTGCCTCCTCGGCCCGTCGCTGCTGTACGTGACGCTCCGCGCGGTCGTCGGCGGCTGATCCCGCGGGCCGTGCCCTCCGTACCGTTCACCGAGTCGCGGAAGCATCCGGCACTCCGGGACGGCGGCGCCGCGACGAGCGCAAAGAGCCCCTCGACCTGCGTTCCCGCAGACCGAGGGGCTCTTCCGGTGTGGAGCCTAGGGGAGTCGAACCCCTGACATCTGCCATGCAAAGTCAGATGTACCGCCCGGCGAGTTTCGCCGAGCCACTCCGAGGCGTTCCGAGTGCTGGTCAGCGGCAGCCCTCTTGATCAACATCTGCTCTTACCGAGAGAAAAAGAGGGGCAGCGAGGGACGCCGAGGGGGGTTTGTGGACTCCATGTGGACTCTGTCCCTTCCCGGCCTCATGAGACGGCCCGCAGGTGGCGGCCACCGGCGAGTGCCTTGCGAGCGTTCTCGACAGCTTCCTCGCCGCGGTGGGTGTACAGCCACGTGACCTTGCCGCCGCGGTCGTGCCCGAGGATGTACTGCACGTCGACCTCGGACAGCCCTTGCGCGTGCAACCGCGAGGCGTACGCGTCCCGGTAATCCGAGACCCTCGGCCACCACTCCTTGCGGCCGGTCTCGGGGTTCTTCACCTCACGCGCGATGCCGGCCTCTTGGATGGCAGGAACCCACACCCGTCGGAAGTTGTTCCTGCTCAGCACACCCTCGACCTCGACCGCCCGGCCGTTGACCGTCTTGGTCGTTCCGGCGAGCGGCCCTCGGAAGATCAGCTCTTCGGAGTGCATGCCATCCTCGATGGCCGTCACCGTGTACGCCGGGTCGAGCCGGTCCACCATGGCCAGGGCTGCATTCTTCGCCTTCTGCGTCAACGGCACCGTGCGGAATCCCGCCACGGTCTTGGGGATGCCCTGCCGACGCAGCACGCCGCGGTCGTCGATGACCACTTCCCTCACCTTGACCGTGTCAGTGGCCAGGTCGAGGAACGCTCGGCGGGTGCCGATGGCCTCGCCCCACCTCAAGCCCGTGTCCTCCAACCAGTCGACGATCGGGCGGTACCAGACCGGTAGTTGGGCCCTCACCAGCGCGTACTGCTCCAGCGTAGGAGGCCGCAAATCATCTGGGTGCTTGGTCGGCGGACTCGCCGTCTTGGTGACGTCGGCGCACGGGTTGTTCGTGATCCGCTGATCGCGTACGGCGTCCCGCAGGAGCATGTTCAACAGCTCCAGGACCTTGGTCTGCGTCGCGTACCCCTTCAGCTCTTGGGCGACCCATGTCTGAAGCTCAAGGTACGTGAGGCTGTTGAGCTTCCGCCGCCCCCACTTGGGCTGTATGTGCACCGTCCAAGACGACAGCTTGCGGTTCTTCGTCGTGGTGCGTGACGGCTCGTGCGACGGCCACCACTCGGCCCACCACTTTTCGACCGTGATCTCGCCGCGCTTCGGGTCGAGGTACGTTCCCTGTCGGACAGCACCGCGGACCTTGTCGAGGAACGCGTCGGCCTCTTTCTTCCTGGGGAAGTTCTTCGCCTTCTGCTTGTCGTCAGCGTCCCGGTATCGGGCCTGCCACGAGCCGATGCAGTCGCGGCGCTTACGGCGCTCGCCGTGCTGCTCGGGCGGGTACGCCTCCATGCACGGCGCACAGCCGCACGACTTCGACCTGAGCTGTCGGGGGTTGTTGGTGGGTCTACGTGCCATGTGCCATCACCTCTGGGGTGCGTCGCTGGAGTGGTATGCGGACCTCGTCGGTGACGGGTGCTCCGCACCAGCAGACTGCACCGAACTCGGGCTGCAAGACGCCGAGTTCGCGAAGGACGGCCCGTATTGCTATGAGTGCTCGGGCTGCGTCGAGCGCCGCGGGGATGGTGATGGTGTTGTGTCCGTCCCAGGGGTTGGTGACGGACGGTGCGCGGCGTACTCGGATGCACATGAGGCCCCCAAGTCCTGTGTGGCGGGCAGAAGTTGAAAAGCCGCAGGGGGGAGGGGGAACGGCATGTGGGTGATCGTACAGCGGTCAATCAGTTGTGAACAGAGTGTAAAGAGTTACCGCTGCGCTAATCACGCTTTGTGACGCCCAGTCAGTTGACGTCGCCCGCCTGGCGATTGGCGTCCGCAAGGGCCTTGAGCTCGATTTCCTTGATCCGCTGCTGTTCTTCCGTCAGCTCCTCGAAGAGTGCGAGGAGACGCTCCTTCGCGTCGGGCGAGAGCGGTCCGGGGGTTCGTCGGCCGGCGGCGGCGAACACTCGATCTTCGGGGATCGCGTACTCGGCGGCGAGACGCTGGAGGGCCGCCCGGTTGGGGCCGCGCCCCGCGCCCCGCGTGCCGCGGACCCACGAGTTGACCGTCGCTGGCGAGACGCCGATCCGGCGGGAGATGGCGGAGTCGGAGGAGTCGCGAGTCGTGTCCTTGATCCACTGGATCAGGGAGGACAGGTCTTCGGTCTCGGGCGGGGGGGCGGCGGCGTTCACACCGCAAGGATGCCGCTCACCTTCTACTTTCCACAAGTGTAAGTAGAAAGCTGGCTCGATTTGTCGCTTTAGTGACCAGGACCCTCGGCCCTCTCGGCCTGACTCGGGGCCGCTCCCCTTGACTACCTACTACTGCCACTGTAGAAATGTGTCAGTGCACCAACGGCGCACTACCGCACCGACGCAGAGGTGATCGTGACCAAGCTGATCAGGAAGAGCGCAGGTGAGCCCCTGCGCGAGGCCATGCGACAGGCCGGACTCAGCGGCCCGGCACTCGCCGACCGCACACGAGTCGTCGACGCCACCGGGAGAGGGATCTCCTCGGCCACAGTCGGCAAGGTCGCCGGCCGCGGCGCGTCCGCTGGCGACCGAGTGCGGCTACGCACGGCCTGGCTGATCGCCGAAGTGCTCGACCAGCCCATGCATCGCCTCTTCGTCATGCCCGCAGTTTCTACCGACACAGTAGAAAGGTAAAGGCCAATGGCCACTCTCGCCGACCGAACGGCGGCCCTCCGCGAGGCAGGGCTTACCCCCTTGCTGAAGCAGTCCGAGGTGGAGGCGTACTTCGGCGTCTCGGACTGGACGGTCAACCAGTGGGTCTCGCGCGGCTGCCCCGTCGAGCCGACGCCGTTCCGCGGCAGGCGCTTCGAACTGGAGCGCGTGAAGGCGTGGATCTCTGAGACCGCCGCCGCGGACGCCGCCGCCTGACCGCTCCTCAGTGGTCGGGGCCGCCCCCGGCTGGCACCCGGCGAACGGCCCCTAGCCCACACCCATCACAGAACTCACGAACAGGAGTGGACCTGTGTCCATGATCCCGTACCTAGACGGTGACCTCGTCACGGACCCGAGGCAGCAGCTCGGCCCCGCGATGGCGCTCGTGCAGCTCCTCAGCGAGCACCCCGAACTGCCGATGGCCTCATGGGACGTTGGCCAGCACTTCGCCCGGCTGGAGGGCACCCTCCACGGACCGTCCGCCCTGGAAGAACTCAGCCGGTACGCGGACGTCATCGGGGGAGAGACCGAGACCGAGGGCGAGTTCGTCACGGTCGGAGTCGCGTACCGCACCCACCGGCTCGCGACCCGGTGGCGCGACGTGCCCGTGCACGTCCGCGCACTCATCAAGGCCACCCACCACCCCGTTCCGGCCCTGGTCTCGGGGGGTGCGCGCTGATGAGCAGCAGTCGCATGCCCGTGACGGGTCCGTTCCGCATCTATGTGGACTCGACGCCTACCGGGGTCAAGCTCGACGTCTCGCACTACCTGCACGCGGTGTTGCTGTCCCTCGCGGAGGCCGCGGCCGAGGACCCGGAGGGGCTCGCCGACGAGCTGGCGGCCCTGGGAGAGCTGTCGCAGGCCGCCGCGCACCAGGGGCCGGACTCGCACGCCGTGCACGAGCGCGACGCCCGCGCCGACGCGCTGGTCGCGCAGTTCGCCGACGAGGGGACGCTCCCGGTGTACGGCGCCCAGGTCGGCGCGCTCGCGGAAAGCCTGCGCAAGCTGACGGTGCCGCGTCCGATGCCGGGGCAGCCCGCCGAGGGTGGTGCTGCCGCGTGAGCGCCGAGCAGGAGATCCGCACCGTCGCGAACACGATCGCGGCTGCGGCACTGGGCTGGAACAGCACGGGCCGGAAGCCGTCCGAGCTGTACCACGCGATGGCCGAGCGGCTGCACGACGCCGGGCTGATCGGCTCGCCCGAGCGCGCGGCCGAGGCCCGCGCCGAGGGCCTGTGCTCCGCCGCCGACCACATCGACGCAGCCGTGATCCCCCGTCCCGTCGATGAGGCGGAAGAGCACATGAACGGCGTGCTGAGCGGCCTCTCGGAGGAGCTGCGCGAGCTGGCCGAGGAGGACGGCGCCGGACGGGCTGTCTACCTCGCCGTGCACGAGTCGGGCATCCGGCTGGGCACCTACACCAACCGGCGGGCCGCACAGCAGCACTGCGAGGCGCTCGTCCGGCGGGAGTCGGGCTCGTCCCTGTCGCTGGAGTGGCTGGCGGACGACGAGGACGACCCGGCTGTGTGGGAGCTGCTGACCTACGAGGACGGCGCCCCGGCCGAGACGGAGACCGGCTACCGGGTGTCGGCCGTCGACGTCGCCTCTTCGTACGACGAGGGGGCCGACGAGTGAGCGTCTTGATGATCGTGTGCGCGTCCGCTGCGGTCTTCGGCGTACTGGCTGTGCTGGTCGTCGTCCTGGTGGGCGGGGGTGAGCAGCGATGAGCCCCGAGCAGCGTGCCGCGCTCACCGAGCAGTTGGGCAACACCAGCCCCGCGACCGACAGCTTGCTGGACGCCTTCGCCGAGTCGATCACGAACATGCGCGAGCACGACCACAGCACGCAGCGCGAGGACTGGCACTGCCTGAACCTCGCCGCGTACATGGGCGAGCGGATGGCCCCGGTCCTGCGTCGCCTGCTCGACGCCGAGGCGGAAGTCGAGCTGCTCCGCGGCGAGTTGGCGTCCCGCCCGTCTCGCGCCGCCGAGCGGGGTGACGCGGGATGACGAACTGGAATCAAGGTCTGACCGGCCAATCCAAGCCCGGCCGCACCGTCCAGCCCCCCGGCGGCTGCACCGCCGACCGCTGCGGCCACGAGTACACCGGCCGCGCCCCCAACGGCATGACCCGCGTACGAGTCGACGGCTCCCGCGAGCCCGAGCGCACCTACTGCAAAGGCTGGTGCGCCGCGTACGGCCAGGCCCTCGCCGAGATCCGCACACTGCCCGAACCGGAGGCCGCCCAATGACCGGACCCGAGCACTTCCGCGAGGCCGAGCGCCTCGCTGACATGGCGCACCACTACACCTACGGCGACGGCGCCGACTCGGTCACCGGGGCCGCGCTCGCCGCGGAGGCGCAGGTGCACGCCACCCTCGCCCTCGCCGTAGCGGCCTCCGTAGCAGCCATACCGCGGGGCAAGGTCCTGGCCGACCAGTGCCGGACCGCCGAGCCCGCGCACGGCCGCCAGTGCCTCAAGGCCGACGGTCACAGCGACGGTCACGACTTCGGCTTCGGGTACGGCGGTGATGCCGCGTGACGAACACCGCGCTGGCCGGGGCTTCGGCCCCGGCCGCCGGCCGCCGCTCCACCAAGAGCGCGCCGACCGGCTCCGACCGCATCCCCCGCCGCTCCCAGGGCTGGTACCGGGACCCGCTCGACTCCAAGGTCAAGTTGCGTTCGGTCACCACCATCCTGTCGCAGGGCATGCCCAAGGAAGCGTTGGTCTTCTGGGCGGGGAACCTGACCGCCGAGACCGCGCTGGACAACCTCCCCTACCTCGTCCGGGCCTCGCTGCGGCCGGAGGACCGTGCGGAGGCGTACGACTGGCTGCGCCGGGCCCACACCCGCAAGAAGGACGCTCGCGCTGACATCGGCTCCGCCGTGCACACCGTCATCGAGGCGCACGTCCTGGGCCAGCCGATTCCGGCCGAGCTGCTGGAAGACGACGAAATCGCCCCGTACCTGTCGCACTTCCTCCGCTTCGTTGAGGAGTGGCAGGTCACATTCGAGGCGTCGGAGATGGTCATCGCCAACTACCGCGAGGGCTACGCCGGGACGCTCGACTACCTGCTGCGATCCCCGCTGATCAGTGCCGCGCTCAAGGCCCCGGCGGATGCCGTGTTCATGGGCGACACCAAGACCGGCGGTGAGCTGGACGTCAAGGGCGTCTACGCCGAAGCCGGGTTGCAGATGTCCGCCTACGCGCACGCCGAGATCGGGTGGCTGCGGGACGGCACGAAGGTGCCGCTGCCCAAGGTCCACGACACCGGGATCGTGCTGCACCTGCGGCCCGAGGGCTACCGGCCCGTGCCCGTTGCCTGCGGGGATCGCGAGTTCGCCGCGTTCCTCCACGCGCGGGACATCGCCGAGTTCCAGCGCACCACCGCCAAGGGCGTCGTCGGAGACGCCCTCACCCTGCCGACCACCAGCCACGAGGAGAGGGCTGCCTGATGCCGATTCTCGACCTGCAACAGCGCACCCGCGAGCTGGGACGCATCCGTATCGGCGTCACCGCACCGACCCAGTCCGGCAAGACCCGCCCGGCCAAGCTGGACCGGTTCCGCTTCACCTCCGCGTCCCGGCCGCTGCTGGAGAAGGTCGCCGCCCTGTACGGCGGCACCGTGGCGGACTGGACCCCCGCCAACGGCGGTCCCGCCGCCCACGAGGTCATCACCGACGCCCGCCGGGTGCCGATCCTCGTCCCGCCGCAGCCCGTCTCCCAGTACTACGAGCTGTGGTCCGGCGGCGGCTGCCAACGCCGCTGCGACGGAATCACCGAACTCCTCACTGACCGGGCGTGCCCGTGCGGCCCGGACCCCGAGCGCCGCGAGTGCAAGCCCACCACCCGCCTCAACGTCGTACTCCGCGACGTTCCCGGCGTCGGAGTGTGGCGGCTGGAGTCCCACGGCTACTACGCCGCCGTCGAACTCCCCGGCGTCGCCGAGCTGCTGGCCAAGGCCGGCGGCTACGTCGAGGCGTACCTCGGGCTGGAGGAGCGCACCGCGAAGCGGGACGGGCAGACGCGGCGGTGGATGGTGCCGACGATTGACATCGACATCGCGCCGTCCGCGCTGATGGCCGGGCAGACCAGCACGGCTGCCGTGGCGACCGCCCCAGAGCGTGCCGCGCTGGAGGCGCCGCGTCCGGACTACGTGGCGCTCGCTGAGGCTGCCACGACGGCGGACGCCGTGGGCGAGCTGTGGACGCAGGCGGTGCAGGCCGGGCACATGGACGACCAGATCGCTGCCGCTCTGCGAGCCCGGGGCGAGGCCCTGAGGCAGGAGGCGCACGGCTCGGGCCCGCAGGAGCAGGGTTCCGAGTCGGCCCCGGAGTTGGTGGAGGCCGAGATCGTCCCGGACGACGAGACGCCCGACGAGGTGCCCGAAGACGTGTGGTTCGACATCATCGCCGCCGCCGGGAAGCACGGATGGTCCACGGCCGAGGTCGAGCAGCGGTTCGCGCAGGCCAACGACGGACTGCACCCGTCTACCGCCAGCGTCAAGCGGCTGCGGTCCTTCCTCGCTGACTTGAAGGGGGGTCGGGCATGAGCTGGCACACGGGCCGCATGTGCGGCTTCGACCTGGAGACCACTGGCACCGACGTCGAAACAGACCGCATCGTCACGGCCTGCGTCGTCCAGTGCGGCGGCGGGCTTCCCACCCAGTCGGCGACGTGGCTCGCCGACCCCGGCGTGGAGATCCCCGAAGGTGCCGCCGCCGTGCACGGCATCACCACCGAGCGGGCCCGCGCCGAGGGACAGCCCGCGGGCGAGGTGGTCCAACAGATCGTCGCCGCCCTCTCCCAAGTCGTCCTCGCCGGTATCCCCCTCGTGGCCATGAACGCACAGTTCGACCTGACCCTGCTCGACCGAGAAGCTCGCCGCCACCGCGTGCAGCCCCTCACCGACATCGGGGGCGAACTGCTGCGGGTCATCGATCCGCGCGTGCTGGACAAGAAGATCGACCGATACAGGCGCGGCGGCCGGAAGCTTGAAGACCTCTGCCGCCACTACGGCGTGACGCTCAACGGGGCGCACAGCTCGGATGCCGACGCCATCGCCGCCTGCCGCGTCGCCTGGCGCATCGCCCAGCGGGAACCGGCCCTGGCCGACGCCGAGCTGTCGTTCCTGCACGAGAAGCAGGTGGCATGGGCCCGGGACCAGGCCGAGGGACTGGCCGCCTACTTCCGGCGGACCCCCGGCAAGGAGCACCAGGCCGATGCCGTCCGCACCGACTGGCCGCTCATCCCGGCTCCCCGCGACGGAGACGACCGGTGAACGTCGACCTCTTCGAGCTGGACCCTGCCGCCCCGGCCACCCGGCCGGGCGCGGCGGGGCCCCGCCCCCTCGTCATCGGCATCGACCCCTCCCTCACCTCCACTGGCATCGCCGGAGCCGACTGGGCCGACGCCCTCCGCCCCAAGCGGCTGACCGGGCACCGCCGGTTCGGGTGGCTTCTGGCCGAGATCAAGGACCGCATCAAGGCCGCCGACATGGTGGTGATCGAAGGCCCGGCGTACGGGCAGCAGTTGCAGGCCGGGCACCACGAACGGGCCGGCCTGTGGTGGGGCATCACCCACGCCCTGTGGACCCGCGGCATCCCTTACGCCGTCGCCACCCCGCACAGCCGCGCCATCTACGCCACCGGCCGCGCCAACCCGGCGCAGCAGGAGCCCAAGACCCGTCGGGCGCGGATCACCAAGGGCATGGTGCACACCTTCGCCGTCGAGCAGCTCGGCGTCCGGTGCGAGGGACCCGGCCGCTACGACGAGGCCGACGCCGCAGTCATGGCCGCCATGGGCCTGGACTGGCTCGGCCACCCCACCGTGCCCGTCCCCCAGAAACAGCGCCGCGCGCTGGACGGCATCGCCTGGCCCGACACCCTCCCGGCGGCAGCACGATGACCAGCCACGAAAGCGCCCACGCACCCGGCACCCCCGCCACATGCGGTCACTGGCTCGGCGCCGAGCACCGCCACTGCGGCACCAAGACCGTGCGCCTGTACGGAACCGGACTCCGATGCCCCGCGCACACCCCCGCGGCCCTCGCCGGACGCCCCGAGCCCGACCCCGGGCCGGGCATGCCCGCCGGCGCCTGGACCACGGTTTCCCCGCTCGGCACCAGTGCGCTGATCGACGCCCGCGCCGTCGCCTCCGGGAAGCGCCGCAGTTCGCCGCACGTCTACCGCGCGGCCCAGGCCGCCGTCAGCGCGGCCCCCGCGGTCACGGACCTCCGCGTCGACCTCGGCGAGCAGGACGCCCACGGCCGCTGGGTCCGCTACCCGAGCGCCGACTACCAGTGCCCGCACTGCGGCTGGACCGACAGCGCGTCCGGGGACGCCGTCCCGCGCTTCGCCGCCACCATCCGCGACACCCACCGCCCCCACTGCCCGAACAGGAGCACCGTATGAACCCCACCACCTCCATGGCCGCGATCGACGGCCGCGACGCCCTCGCCTTCGTCATCGTCCGCCCAGGCTCGGCCGACGGTTCCGTGTCCATCGAGGCCGCAGCCAACGGCATGAGCAAGGCCGCCGCCGCGCACGTCCTGCGGCACGTCGCCGAACAGTTCGAGAAGGACGCCGCAGCCGAGCAGCCCGGCCGCGAGTAGCCGCCGCGGGGCCGTCCACGCGGCGGCCCCGCTCTCCTCCCTCCCCACCCAGCACGACCGAGCCGAGGACACGTGAGCACAGACGAGCAGCAGCGCAGCGGCAGCGTTCCGCACGCCTACGGCAACGCCCTGGCGTGGCGCTGGTCGCGCGAGATGCCCGTGAAGCTGCGCCGCAGCATCCTCACGCTGCTCTACGCGCTCCGCTCCATGGCCTCCGCCTCCGGCGAACTCCGCTTCGCCGACGGGAAGCCCATCCGCATCCAGGACATCGCCCGCGCGGCCGGTGCGGACGAGAAGGATTGCCGCCGCTACCTGCGCGCGGCCATCGCCGCCGGGGTCGTCGCCGTCAAGGGTGAGCAGAAGCGCGGCAAGGCCACCTTGTACGTCCTCGTCCTCAACCCGATGCCCGACTGGGCGGCCGGAGAGCAGGCCCTCGCCGGCTCCCGTAGGGCGCCGGGGAAGGCCCCGGCGCCCTGGACGGACGACCCCGAGAGTTCGGGGGACCGCGACCCGAACCAGTTCGGGGGACCGCGACCTGAACTTACCGGCGGTACGACAGAAGAAGTTCGGGGGACCGCGCCCCGTTGGAGTTCGGGGGACCGCGACCCGATTGGTTCGGGGGACCGCGACCCGAACAACCCAGGGATAGCCAAGGAACTACCCCATGACGTGGTTGAGGAGGACTCCCAACCTCACGTGGATCGGGGTCCCGAACAACAACCCGATCCCCACGACAACCCCCCAACCACCGAAGCCGACCCGCGCCAGCCGCGCCAGCCGCTCGGCTTCGCCCGCTGCACCACCTGCGGCGACCGCATGGTCCCCCGACCCGGCCGCACCACCCACACCCACTGCCTCCCCACCCACCACCAGCAAGCCTCATGACACAACCACCCCACCAACCACCCCACACAGCCGCCACACGCCCCCACAGCCCACACACGCCCCCCGCGACCGCCACCACCGAGAACGCCCCGCAGAACGCCACACAGCCCCTCGAACCACCAGCCCCGCGAACCGCAAGGAGGCGCCCCGTGATCCGCATCGACCTCGCCGACATCCGCGCCGCTGACCGCCTCGTTGAGGCGCTCTACGTCGCCGCCGGCGTCAAAGCCGGAACCCACCGCGCCACCCACTGGCAACAGCTCGCCGGCGAACTCGAACGCGCCCTCGACGCCCTGCCACCCCAGCCGCTCCGCCCCGTCACCACCACGATGGAGGCCGCCTGATGGCCACTCAGCACCACGCTGTGTCCGTCGCCGAGCGCCTGGCCGCCCTCGACCGCGACGCCACCCTCGCCGACATCGCGGCCCGCGCGACCGAGTGGGATCGGCACCTCGTCCTCCAGGCCGTGGTCGCCGTCGCCCGGGAGCACGGCGAGTTCTCCGCGAACCTGATGCGCGAGCACCTGCCCGAGCTGGCACACGGGTTCCTCGGCGCGGCGATATCCGCACTCCACAACACCGGCGTGATCGAGCCGACCGGGGTATGGGTGCCGTCCACCTCGCGGGCGACGAAGGGCCACAGGATCGCCGTCTGGCGGCTGACGGCGCGCGGCTGGCGCCTGGCTCGGCGCGCGCCCGAGGCCCCGCCGAAGCGTGTCCGCCGTGTCCGGACGCGTCCGGACAGCCAGCTTGATCTGTTCGCCGCATGACCGCCCGCCGCTGCGCCGGATGCGGCCGGGCCCTCCGCGACCCCGTATCGCGCGCCGCGGGCCTCGGTCCGGTCTGCCGCCGCGCACTCCAACCCCCAACGGCTGTGCGTTCCGCGGCTGTTGACCGGCCGCCGGTGCGCCACGTGCCCGGCCAGACCGAACTCCCGCTCACCACCGACCAACAGGAGACCCACTGATGCCCGACCAGACGACCACGCTTGTCGCCTTCGTGGACCCCCAGCCGCCGCGCTTCCACCACGCCGACGTGGACGGCGACCGGCTCCTGATCACCACCGCCGACATTCCCGAGCAGGGGCGCGGCGTGCACTTCCGCACCGACGCGCCCGGCAGCAGCGTGCCCCTCGACAAGATCCCCGAACTCCTCGCCGCGTTGCAGGAGATCGCGACCTGCCCGGCGTGCGAGGCACCACCGCTGGAGTGGTGCATCGGCTGCGGACGGTGCCGCTGCGACCGTCACGACGAGTGCACCCGCCCCGTCGCCGAGGAGCCGACCCGATGACCGAGCCCAACGCCCCCACCGGGAACGCTCGGCAGCAGCCGACCGCGAGCACCATCACGGACGCCGAACTCGACGCCCTCTACGCCGAGCGCGACGAACTGCTCATCGAACTGGACGGCCGCGACGCCGAGGCGCGCGAGCGCTGGGTCCAGAAGCAGATGGACGAAACCGGCCTGAGGTCCATGGACTTCCGCCGCGGCGTGACCATGGAAATCGAGCCCGCGCGTGAACTGCTGGCCCACTGGGTCGGCGCAGCGCGCGCCATGCTCGGCGACGCCCCCAACTACACCGAGACCATCGCCATGGACGTCAAGGTCGCCGAATCGCCCGAGAGATACACCTTGGTCGTCCAGCGGGTCGCCCCCGACGCACTCACCCCGCACCAGGCCCGGCGGCTCGCCGAGGAAGAACGCGACGGCGCGTACCAGGAGCGCGCTCAACTCCTCGCCTGGCTCGCCGCCCTCGCACCCGCCGTCCTCGCACCAGCGACCGACGTGGACGAGCCCGGCTGGCACCTGCTCTACCTCACCACCCCCGCCGGGCAACTCTCCTGGCACATCCACCCGCGCGACCTCGCGTACTTCGAGCACGTCGAGCGCG
>NZ_KB905818.1 GCF_000381025.1 Streptomyces sulphureus DSM 40104 | reverse complement strand
CAGTTGCCTGATCACGGCGCCAGGCACCAATGAGGGCGACCGCCCTCGTCCGAGGGCATGCCCGCATCCGGTGCGGCGCACACGTGCGCACACCCGGCAACGCCTAAGTGCCCTGCAACCACCAACTCATCGGCAGCCAGGGCACTTTCCACCTCTCACAGGCAGCGGCCGGAGTCAACGACCTACGCGCCGAACCGCCCGTCGGCGACATCACGCACGAAGCTCTGCCACGCAACGGAAGGGAACGCCAGCACCGGACCCTCCATGATCTTCGAGTCCCGCACCGGGACAGCGCCCTCCGACACCTGACCTGGAGCCCACTCGACGCACTGACCACCGTTGTCACTGTAGGAGGACTTGAACCACCGGAGAGATTCGGTCATCACGGAGTGCCCTTTCGTAGCTGGTTGATCATGTCCACAGACTGCGCCTGGGAGGGCGCGTCGGCCTGTAGCTGATGGTAGGACGTCAGCATGGGGAGCACGAACTTGTTGTCGCGCTCAAGATGCCCGTGCTGTGCGGACTCCGCATACGACACGAGCGCACGATCAGGCAGCGTCAGCACGGTTATCGGCAGCCTGAGCGGCCGACGCTCCCCCATGTCGAATGGTGCTACCTGGAGAACCGTGTTCGGCCGCTCGGCGAACTCCAACAGCGAGTCCAACTGCGCCGACATTACGCCCCGACCACCGACGGGCCGACGGACACAGCTTTCATCCAGCATGACGAATACCAACGGTGGGGACCTTCGCACGAGCGCGGCTTGTCGTTCCGCTACGAGCGCGATCCGTTCGCTTGCCTGCTCAGCCGTGATCGCTCCCCGTTTCACGGCACTTTCGGCAATCACGGCTGCGTACTCCGGCGTCTGAAGCAGCCCCGGCATCACGCCCACCTCGTACAGCCGGATCTCCACCGCCCGGCCCTCGTGTCCCACGAACTCCGGAAACCCCTCCAGCAGGCTGCCGTGCCGGATCTCGCGCCACTGGCGCTCGAATGTGTCAGCCGTGCCTTCGAGGCCGAATGCCTTGTCGGCACTGCGCGAAAAGCGCAAGGTAGGAAGCTTCCGAGAAGTTTCGACGGCCGAGATGTGCGTGCTGGAATAACCCATCCGCTCGCCCAACTCGTCCTGCTTCCAGACCCGCGCCTCGCGCGACCTGCGCAGTCGTGCACCGAACGCAGCCTGCGGGCTGACTTCGGGGTTCAAGTCCTTGCGGTTCAGGGCGTGTCACCAACTTTCCGTGCACGGCTGACAAGTTGAGTAGTGGCCCACCGTAAGCCACGCTGAATCGCCCTGGTAGTGGTGTCGCTACAGAGCGGAGCCAGAGAAATGTCAACTGCCGGTATCCCGCGAGGAGACAAGACCGCGCCGCGTCCGAACACAGACGCGCACACCAGCGGTTTCCGGCCGCAGACACGACTCCATGCTGCCGCGCCGCCACGCTCACCAGGAACGCTCCTCATCCCTCGGACTGAAGAATCCGCATTCCCTCCCCTGCGACGGAGTTGATGCAGTAGCGGCCGTCCGGCCTCCACGGACGAACCGTCACGGCAGGCCCGTCGGCACGCAGGTGAGCACACCACCGCACCCCTCCCGCCTACAGGGTGATCAAGCATGCCCCGAACCAGCACGGCCTACCGCTTCCGCAGGTTCGGCATCGTCCGCGACGCCGAACCCGACGCCGAGCCGCACTCGTACGCGCTGGAGTGCGCCGTCTGCGCCGCTACCGGCCCCCGAAGCGACGACCCCGGCACAGCGCACGAGTGGATTCCGGCCCATCTCCGCGCACACCCCGAGCACTTGACGTACCGCGAACACGTCACCCGCCCCTACCGCGCCGTCCCCGGCGAGTGGCTGTGACCCGGGCCGCGCACGCCGTGCGCCGCCGCATCGGCGCATGCGCGGGCCCGCTCTTCCTCTTCTCCATCGCCGCAGGCATCGGCTTCGTGCTGTGTGCCGCCTGGCTCACCCGGACGGGAGCGTGACGTGCAGAAGAAACGACAGCCGACACCGAAACCGAAACCGCAACCGAAGCAACCAGCCTGCATCCACCGCAAGTTGACCCCCGACGGCAAGCGCTGCGCCGACTGCAACGTCCAGATCTACCTCTAGGAACCCACCATGCTCCGCACAGGTTGGTACGAAGTGCCCAACGGCCTGGGCCCGTTCGACGTGCGCCGCGGCGACCGCGTCCTCCACGGCGGACGGTGGTGCACCGTCCTCGACCTCTACTCCCCCGGCAGCTCCGGCCGCGGCCGCGTCCTCCACCTCGACAACGGCCGCCTGCAACTCCTCCGGCCGCCCGAACGCCTGCGGGTCTACCGCCGCACGGGGCGCCGCTGAGACTCCGCTCCGGGCCCGGTGTCCTCGTCCCGGGTCCGGAGCGGGCAGCGCCGATGGGCCGGGTCGGCGTGCGGCTCGTAGTCGTAGCCGCGGTCGGCGAAGTACCTCGTGCAGGCGTCGGCGGACTCCCCGCCTCGGCCCGTTCCCGGAGCCGTCGAGCCGCACCTTGCCATAAGCCATCAGGCACAAGAGCATCCGACCGCGGAGAAAGTCCGCCGTTACCGCGTCACACAACCAAGTGCCTTGTAGCGCACTCTGGAACCGACAGCAAGAAAGGCCCGAGCACGGCAAGGGAGCGGCGACCCCAATACACGAGAAGCGGCCCGTGAGCGGCACTGATCGCACGGCGTGTAGCGTGGGGAGAATGCGTGGCGGCACGGCCTTCCTGACAAACGCGGTCACACAAAGGAACGCCCACGACGACCCGTCAAGGCCGTGGGGCACGCTGTTTATGCATGCATGAGGCGAAAAGGCACAGTGGGTGATCCGATGAGCTCTCCCCGTGGCGGCGGGTCGCCGTCATCGAGCTTGGGCGCCATTTCCGTGGCCGGGCCCCGAGTGCTCCTGGACCTGTTGTCCAGAATGGGAGTCGACAGCCGCCGACTGGCTCGCGCAACCGGTCTCGACACGGACCGGCTCACCGATCCGGCCGGCTGGGTGGAGGGTCGGCTCGGCATGGATCTGCTGAACCGGGCTGCCGAAACGGTGGGCGACCCCCTGTTCGGCGCGCACTTCGGCCGTGACCACCAGCCCGGCAGGCTGGGCCTGTTCGACTACCTGTTCCTCACCGCTGACTCACTCGCGGCAGCCTTCGACACAGCGATCCGCTACATCTCGGTGGCCACCACCGGCGGTGCGTACGGGTGGGCCGAAGGCGGCGGCAGGCCCGTCGTCGAACGGACGCTGCCGGGCGGCCCCCACTTCCTGCACGCGGAGACCTACGCGCTGAGCTGGCATCTGACCATGGCCCGGCACGCCACCGGAAGCCCCATCCGCCCCACCCACGTCGGTCTCGTGCAGCCGGCGCCGAAGCGGCACCACGCGCTCACCGAGATCCTCGGGGTGGACGACGTCGACTTCGGGTGCCCGGCGACCACGATCACGCTGAAGCGCCGGGACCTCGACCTACCGCTGCTCGGAGCCGATCCGATGCTCGCCGTGACGCTGCGCCGGCACGCGGACGGGCGGCGGCTGCCCGCCGACTCCTGGCCCGAGCGAGTACGGGCCTTCCTGTCCGACGGTTTCGCCGACCGTCCGGTCACGCTCGACGCCGCCGCCCGGCACCTGGCGGTCAGTCCTCGCATGTTGCAGCAGCACCTGCGCGAAGCCGGAACGAGCTGGCGGGCCGAGGTCGAGACGGCTCGCGACAGTCGGGCGGTCGATCTGCTGCGCAACAGCGCGCTGCCGGTCAGGGCCATCGCGATCCGGCTCGGCTACTCCGACGACCGGGCATTCCGTCGCGCTTTCCACCGGCGGCACGATTGCGGTCCCGACGCCTATCGGCGTGGCACGCTCGCGTGAACAGTCCCCGTGCCCGCGGATTCGGTCCTCCCTCCGCCGCTCGTACCGCTTTAGCGTGGCGTTCATGAGCAAGGAGCCGATTCAGCGCAGCAGCGCCGCAATGCACTACCGTTTCGACGACCGCGACATGGATTTCGTCTTCCAGATGTCCGTGGCCGCCGCCAAGACAGGCGGCCCGGACGCGGGCGAACTGTACGCCCTCGCTTCCCGGATCGAGGACGGCAATACAGAGAGCTGGGTGAAAGAATTCGAAGCCTACGGCGACGCACAGTGCGCCCTGGCCGCGGAATGGGAGGCGCACGGGCGGCGACGCAGCGCCGGCGAGGTCCTGATGAAGGCGTACTACGCCTACCGGCAGGCGTGGCAATTCGCCGCCGAGGACGCTGCGGCGTTCGACGCCCTGATCGGTAAGTTCGAGAGCGCATTCGCCGACGCCGCGAGGCTGACGGAGCTGCCCCTGACGTACCTGGAGGTGCCGTTCGGGTCCGCGTCGCTGCCCGGGCTGCGCCTGGACGCCGGCCCCGAGGCCCCGACGCTGCTGCTGCACGGCGGCCTCGACACCACCCGCGAGGACGTGTTCCACCTCATCGGCCTGAACGCGTGGCGGCGTGGCTACACCGCGGTGATGGTGGACCTGCCAGGCCAGGGCACCACCCCCCTGCGGGATCTGCACCTGATGAGCGAGACGGAACGGCCCATCGGAGCGGTCATCGACCACCTCGTCGACGTCTACGGCACCCACCCCGCGAGGTTGGCCCTCATGGGCATGAGCGCCGGCGGCTACATGGTCAGCCGTGCCGTGATGACCGAACGCCGCGTCGCTGCCTGCGTCGCCAGCACCCCGCTCTACGACGGTGGCAGCATGCTGCCCGTCGAGGCGCTCGACGCCATGGCCGCCGCCGGTGGCGCGGTACACGGCAGCTTCCTCATGTACCTGTGGCGCTCCGGCCTGTCCACGGCGGCAGAACTGGCCGAACTCTTCGCCACCTTCCGGGCCGATCCGTCCGGGGTCGAATGCGCCTTCCTGTCCATCGCGGGCAGCGGTGAGGGACCCGGCTTCATCGATCAGGCCCGCCGCTGGCACGACGGACTCCCCGTCGAGGACAAGACGCTGCTCGAACT
The DNA here is from genome assembly GCF_000381025.1 of Streptomyces sulphureus DSM 40104. GTDB lineage: Bacteria > Actinomycetota > Actinomycetes > Streptomycetales > Streptomycetaceae > Streptomyces > Streptomyces sulphureus. Next base: position 449,148 of record NZ_KB905818.1, on the reverse strand, counting down.
CGACGCGTCCACCGGCGCGGACGCGCACTGCCAGGCCAACAACCCCACTCGCCTGGCCCAGGAAGTCTGCGACTGGCTGGACGATGTCTTCGACAGACGCGGCCGAACGCGCTGACCGCCACGTCGGTCTGCCCAACTCGCCTGCTGCATCGGCTGCTTGCGGGGGCTCCGAGCTCGTCCTCGAACCGTCAGTAAGCCTCGGCCTCCCCGAAGTTCAGACGGGCAGTTGCCAACTCGGCCCCGCCGGGGAGCCGATGCACACGGTCTGCTCGAACGGCGTGGCCGTCATCCCGAACTCACCGAGCGACGGGGCGCCGACGTCGTGCCAGCGGAGCAACGCCGACTCGACCTGGTCCCACAGGCGCAGCGGCCCGTGCTGGTGCCCGTACTGTGGTCATCAACTCGCCCGACAAAGCCGCGAGTTGCGCGACGAAGCAAGCCGCCCACCGCCCCAGGAGGCCCAGGTCGAGACGGGTTGTACGGGTGTCTCCGCCCAACCGGAAGTACGTCGGGGACGGGGACGCCCGTGGGGCCTGGCGAGCATGTAGGAGACGGTGTCCTCGGTGAACCGGCCGTGCGCGGTGCCTTCCTCGTACAGGACGAGGCGGATCAGCCCGCCCGCCGGCATCCATCCGCTGAGGGCGGTGGTGATCGATCCGCCGTCCGTCAACTGCCCGAACCATGAGGGCGGGACGACGCGCACGGCGCAGGTGGCGACGATCGCGTCGTAGTCGGCGTACTCCTTGCAGCTCTGGAGCCCGTCGGCGTCCTGGTAGTCGGTGTTCCGAAGCGGTTTACGGATCACGGGTCCGTATTCACGTGCGAACTCCCGCGCGGTCTGCTCGTCGTTGGTGAGCAACGTGGGCGGGATGTCGAATCCGCACCGGACCGGTGTGCTCTGTGCATTCCTGCCTCGGTAGTGGGCATTCGGCGTCGACAGTCGGAGGGAGCGCTCGCGACGGCCGGTCGCGGTGCTGCGTTACGGGGTAGTCCAGCTCACGAGCGAAGTCCCTGGCCAGGCAGGGGCGACCACGAACTCCGCCCCAGACATGTTGGGCAGCGGCCCGAGTATCGATTACGGCGCCCGACTTCCTCGCGTGCGAAACCACCCGTTAAAACTTCGAACGCCTTCCGCCAACGGGCACGGCTCAGGCGGCCACCGCATGATCTCCGGACTTCACTCATCATGGAAGCGTTGGTCGCGACTTCCCCATGGTCCCGCAAATCAGCGGCCTACGGCCGGAGTTCCACATCGCGCCGATACCAACTGCCGGACTCACCACCGAGGTCGGCCGGGTCGGCCGGGCCGACCAGAACGAACCCGGCTTTGGTCAGCACGTGCTGGGACGCGAGGTTCCTTCGGGCGGTGGCCGCCCGCAGTGTGCGGAGCCCGTAACGCGTCGCCGCCAGGCGGCACAGCTCCCGGACGGTCGTGGTCGCCACGCCGCGGCCGGTGGCGTGCTGGGCGACCCGGTAGCCGAGCTCCGCGGTGCGGTCCTCGATGTCGACCAGGTTGAACCTGCCGAGCACCCGGCCGTCCTCGGCGACGAGCACGTGAAAGGCGCAGGTGCCGGCCTCCTGTTCAGCCAGCAAGGCGTTGTACCGGTCGGTGAACCGGTCGAAGAAGTCGTCGCCGCGGTCGGCCACCGAGGTGGCGAAGTACGCGCGGTTCACCACCTCGAAGGCCAGCACCGCCGGGGCATGACGAGCATGTAGCTGTTGCAGCTCGGGCACCTGGGCAACTCTATCCGGACGGCGTGCCGAGGCCCACCCGAGTCCGGCCGGCGGCGGACAGCCTCCACGGTCTCGGCTGCTTCCGCGTCCGCTGCGAGGCCCGCGACGACGCGCGTGCGCGAGACTCGCCTGCTGCACGACCGCTCGCAGACGCATCCGAGCACCGCGTCAACTCCTCCCGGCAGTGCCCCTCAGCATGTCTGCCAGGTGAACATGGCCCGGTCGAACCGGAGTTCCGCCAAATCCCGAGGACGGATGAGCCAGTAGAGCATCCCGGAGTCGCCCCATATCATGTCGGCATCGTCCTCGCCGTCGAACTGCGCCAACAGGACCCACTCGTCGGCGTGCTCTTCGTCGACCTCCCTCTCGACGGGGTCTTGGATGTCGTCGGCGTAGCCGCCGATCTGGTGCGCGCAGTCCGCGTCGTCCTCACACTCGAACTCGATCAGCGCGTCGACGAACTCCTCCTCGCTCACCGGATGGCTGTAGTCGTCCGGGTACGACACCTCAGGGGCGAATGCGGCCCGTGTTCTCGAATGCCAGGCATCGGGCGCCGTGAAGATTGCTTGCGCGGTCAGCGGCAGAACCGGGAACGGTCGCAGCTCGGCGGGCGCGTCACGCACCGGCGCTTCCGCACCCTCCGGTACGTAGAGGACCCGGGCGCCCGAGCGGCTGTCCCGGACGTGCGCCCAGGACCAGGACGCGTGGTCGTCAAGCTGACCGTCGAAGAAGAAGAACAACAGCGTTCCCTCCCTCGGAAGAGGGAGATCCGAGCCCGCGGAAGGCAGTTGGGCGCAGTCGACCGAGGCGATGAGCGACAGCGGCCCGTGCCCCTCCCATACCGGCCACTCCTGGCCTTCCGGCAGTCGGGGAAGCCCGCCGAGCTGCCCGGCGACGACGTCCGATTCGGCATCGACCTTCAAGCGTACGGCGGGGCGCAGCAGGCCCAGCCACTCCTGAGCGATGTCGGAGGGCAGGTGCTGCAAAGCGAAGTCGCGCCAGGCGGCGAAGGTTGCGTCAGTCATGATCAGCATTGTGGTCGGTCCCACTGACACCGGAGTCAGCGAGGACGTGCCATCCCCCCGCCTGCGCCCGGACACGACCGACTGCCCACGGCTGAAGTGCCGGGCGAACAGGCACACTTCGGCGGCCCGGAACCGGCACAGCGCCCCGCCTCACCGCACCCGCACCTTCCGCCGCACCAGCACGACCGCCCCCGCGACGACCACTCCCCCGCCGAGCGCGTAGACGACCACGGAGCCCGTTCCCGGCCCCGACGCCGGGTCGGCCTCGGCGGGCACCGGGCCGAACAGGTCGAAGGTGCGGGTGTTGTTCGCGGTGTCCGGGTCGGCGTGGTCCGCCTTCGTGTCGGCCACCCTGAGGGCGGCCTTGGCCTTTCCGCCCTCCGCGGCTGCGCTCTTGCGCACCTCGAAGTCGAGCGCTGACGTCTCGCCGGGCGAGGCGGCGCTCAACGGGCAGGTGTACGTGAGGCCGTGGTGGCGGCAGAGGGGCTCGAACGTGCCCTCGTCGATCTCCTCCATCGGCTGCTTGCGTACCTCGGCCCCCTTCGGCAGCGTGAGGACGAGCGAGACGCCGGCGCCGCCTCCCGGATCGCCCGAGCCGTCGTTGCGCAGGCCCACCCGCAGGCGCCGGCCGCGGTCCCCGGCGGCGGAGACCTTCGAAACGACCGCGTAGTCGGGGCGGTTGGCGATGCGTACCTTCGTCCAGACGTCCTTCTCCTCGCTGTACTCCTTGCGCCCGGCGCTCGCCTTGCTTACCTGCGGGGCGAGCGCGGTGCCGGTACCGGTACGCGGGGTGCCGGTCGGGGAGGGCTCCGCCGTGGAGCGGGACGTACCGTCGAGGCCCCCGTTGTCGGCGCCGCTGCCGAGGAGTGCGACGGTGGCCCGGAATGAGGCGTTCATGGCGGTGCGGGAGGCGCGGAGGACGAGCCAGTTCTCGACGTGTGCCTCCTCTCCGGGTTCGATGCGGGCCTTGGGGAAGCGGCACGTAACGGTCGTCGCGCCGCCGTGGGACCAGTAGTCGCACGTCCGGGAGCGGCGGACCGGGTCCAGCCCCTCTTCCACCGTCGCGGTGACGGCGAAGCCGTCCGCCGGCAGCTCGCCGGTGTTGCGGACGCCGAGCGCGACGGCGTGCCGCTTGCCCGGGCTTACGCGGAGGGTGCCCTGCTTGCGCAGGGCGAGGGAGGGACCGCCGACCTCGACGCGGGTCGTCGCCCGGCTCGTCTTCCCCTCCGAGTCGCGGAAGGCGACGTGGAGTCGGCCCGTGTCGCCCGGCTTGCTGCCCGGCGCCGCGCGCGGCAGCGCTCCGGCCCAGTCGGTCCAACTGTCGTACGCCTCGCCGACCCTGCACACCACCTTCCGGTCCGACCCGGAGCAGCCGTTGCCGTACTGCTTGAGTCGCAGGACGTCGGAGGAGTCCGTGACGTCCATGGTGAGCGTCGACCCTTTGTCCTCACCGGTCCGCGCCTCAGGCTCGTACCTGATGAGGAGGCGCTTCTCGCGGTCGGGACGCGGCTTTCCGCCGTGGGGCGCGACGCGGAACGCGTCGGGCGCCTTGAGTCCGGGTGCGTCGGACCCTTCGTCGGCGACGGCGGTGCCCGGCGGGAGGAGGCCGGTGCCGAGCAGGGCGAGGACGCCGACGAGCAGGCCGCGGACGAGCCGGGGACGCCGCCGGCCGGAAGCGGAGGAGCGCGGGCGGGGGACGACAGCGTGAGCGGAAGCCATCGCTCCAGTCGAACAGTCCCCGCACACGCCGCGGGCACCGTCCGATGACGGAACGACTACGGTTCCGCACCCGGCCCACCACCGCCGCACCGCTCAAGCCGCGCCCCGCCACCGGACGCCGACTGCCGTACCCGGCACGCCTCGCACGCACGGCCGCCCTCCAACCGGCCGCGCACGAGGCCGAGTCGGCGAAGCCGGGCGGCGGCAGTCCCCGCCACCCCCGGGGGGGGCACGCCGTCCCGCCTACACGGCCGCCGATCCGACGGTGCGGTGGACGCCGCACACTCCGGGAGCCGACACACGCACGGGCACCACGCCCGTCGAGCTGCGAGCCGCTCACCCCCGTATCGCCGGGATCACCTCCGCCCCGTACGCCTCGATCGTCGCGTCCCGCGCGTCGTGCATGGCGTACATCGCGAACTGGTCCACGCCCAGCTCCCGGAGCTCCGCGAGCTGTTCGACCTGGGCCGAGGGCGGGCCGAGGAGGCAGAAGCGGTCCACCACCGCGTCGGGCACGAAGGCGGTGTCGGGGTTGCCCGCACGGCCGTGGTGGGCGTAGTCGTAGCCGCGGCGTTCCTCGATGTACGCCGTGAGCGCCTCGGGGACGGCCTCGGAGCTCTGGCCGTAGCGGGCGACGAGGTCGGCGACGTGGTTGCCGACCATGCCGCCGAACCAGCGGCACTCCTCGCGCGCGTGGGCGAGCGCCTCGGGGCTGTCGTCGGCGGTGACGTAGGCGGGCGCGGCCACGCAGACGGTGACGTCCTGCGGGTCGCGGCCCGCATCGGACGCGGCGGTGCGCACCGCGTCGACCATCCACGCCGTGAGGTAGGGATCGGCGAGCTGGAGGATGAAGCCGTCCGCCTCGCGGCCGGCGAGGGCGAGCGCCTTCGGCCCGTACGCCGCCATCCATACGGGCAGGCGGCCGTCCTTCACCCAGGGGAGGCGGACGGGTGTGCCGTCCATGGACACCTCGCGGCCCTCGGCGAGTCCGCGGATCGTGGAGATCGCCTCACCGAGGCGGGCGAGCGTCGTCGGCCGGCGTCCCGCCACGCGCTGGGCCGAGTCGCCGCGGCCGATGCCGCAGACGGTGCGGTTGCCGTACATCTCGTTGAGGGTGGCGAAGGTCGACGCGGTGACCTCCAGGGACCGCGTCACGGGGTTGGTCACCATCGGGCCGACGCGGAGGCGTTCCGTCTCGGCGAGGATGCGGCTGTGGATGACGAAGGGCTCCTGCCAGAGGACGGCCGAGTCGAACGTCCAGCCGTAGTCGAACCCCAGGTCCTCCGCGCGCTGCATCAGCGCGACCGTCGCCGAGGCCGGCGGGTCGGTCTGGAGGACGAGTCCGAAGTCCATGTCGTCGCGCAACGTGGTCCCTCAACTTTCCGTCGCTTGGAGGCTGTCGGGGGCGCGGGGCCGGCCGGATGGCCCTCGGTCGGCCCCGCGCGTCAGCCGAGCAGTTGGCAGGTGCCGCGGGGCACGTACTGGCCGTGCCCGGCCCGGCCGGTGTACTCGCCGCGGTCGAGGACGGTGGTGCCGCGGGAGAGGACCGTCTCGACGCGGCCGGTGATCCGCTTGCCCTCGTACGGCGAGTAGTCGACGTTCATGTGATGGGTCTCGGCGGAGAGGACCTGCTCCGCGTGCGGGTCGTAGACGACGATGTCCGCGTCGGCGCCCGGCGCGAGCGTCCCCTTCTTCGGATAGAGGCCGAACATCCGGGCCGGGCTTGCGCAGGCGAGGTCGATCCAGCGCCGGCGCGTCAACTTGCCTTCCACGACGGCCTGGTGGAGGAGGTCCATGCGGCTCTCGACGCCCGGCATACCGTTCGGGATCTTGCTGAAGTCGCCGCGGCCCAACTCTTTTTGGCCCGAGAAGCAGAACGGGCAGTGGTCGGTCGAGACGACCTGCAGGTCGTCGGTGCGCAGCCCCCGGAAGAGCGCCTCCTGGTGCTCCTTGGGCCGCAGCGGCGTCGAGCAGACGTACTTGGCGCCGCCGAAGTCGGGTTCCGCGAGGTTCTCGACGTCGAGGAAGAGGTACTGCGGGCAGGTCTCGCCGAAGACGGGCAGGTTCTCGTCGCGCGCCGAGGCGAGTTCGGCGAGGGCCTTCTCCGCCGAGACGTGCACGACGTAGAGCGGCGCCCCCGCCACGCGTGCGAGCTGGATCGCCCGGTGGGTGGCCTCGGCCTCCAGCAGCTCGCGCCGCACCTCGCCGTGGACCCGCGGATCGGTGCGGCCCTCGGCGAGCGCCTGCTCCACGAGGACGTCGATCGCGATGCCGTTCTCGGCGTGGACCATCGGCAACCCGCCGTTGTCCGCGGCGCGTTGCATGGCGCGGAGGATCTGGCCGTCGTCGCTGTAGAAGACGCCGGGGTACGCCATGAAGAGCTTGAAGGAGGTGACTCCCTCCTCGACGAGGAGGTCGGTCTCGTGCAGGGACTCGGGGGTGACGTCGGAGAGGACCATGTGGAAGCCGTAGTCGACGGCGCAGCGGCCGTCGGCCTTGGCGTGCCACTGGTCGAGGCCCTCGCGGAGGGCCCGGCCCTTGGTCTGGAGTGCGAAGTCGACGATGGTGGTGGTGCCGCCCCAGGCCGCCGCTCTCGTGCCGGTCTCGAAGTCGTCGGAGGCGAAGGTGCCGCCGAACGGCATCTCCATGTGGGTGTGTGCGTCGACTCCGCCCGGGAGTACGTACTTCCCCGTGGCGTCGAGGGTGCGGTCGGCCTGCCAGCCGTCGGCGACGTCGCTGTGCCGGGCGGCGACGGCGGCGATGCGCCCGTCCTCGATGAGGAGGTCGGCGTGGAGCTCGTCGCTCGCGGTGACGAGGAGGCCGCCGCGTACGGCGGTGCGGCCAGGGGTTCCGGAGGCGCCAGGCTGCGGAGCTGTCATCGATTGCCTCCCAGCGCACTCTCGGCGGCACGGAGGGCCGCGCCGAGGATCGCGGCGCCCTCCTCCGCCTCCTCCGCGGTGAGGCTCAGCGGCGGCCCGACGCGCAGCACGCTGCTGACCGCGTGGCCGTGGCCCCCTCCCTTCCCGACGAGCAGGCCGCCTCTGCGGGCCTCCTCCAGCACCAACGACGCGGCGTCCGGCGCTGGTTGACCGCTGCGCGGGTCGACGAGCTCGACGCCGATCATCAGGCCCCTCCCCCGCACCTGCGAGACGACGCCGAGCCCCTCGGCCTCCGCTTCGAGCCGCTCCTTGAGGAGGGCGCCGACGCGGCGGGCGTTGCTCTGGAGGTCGTTGTCGAGGAGGTGGGCGAGGTTGGCGTTGCCCGCCGCCATCGTGACGGGGCTGCCGCCGAAGGTGGAGATCGAGTTCCCGTCGATCGCGTCCATGACCTCGGCGCGGGCGACGACGCCGCCGATCGACATGCCGTTGCCGATGCCCTTGGCGAAGGTGAGCAGATCGGGCGGGCCGTTGCCGGCGTGCGCCTCCCAGCCCCAGAAGTGGTCGCCGGTGCGGCCCCATCCCGTCTGCACCTCGTCGGTGATCCACAGGATGCCGTGACGGTCGAGGACTTCGCGGAAGGCGGCGAAGAGGCCGTCGGGCGGCGCGGTGAACCCGCCGACGCCCTGGACCGGTTCGGCGATGAGCGCGGCGACGCGGCCTCCGGTCTGGGCGAGGACGTCCTCCAGGTCGGCGACGCAGGCGTTGATGTAGGCGGCGTCGTCGAGGTCGGCGTAGGGGCCGCGGTGGCGGACGCTGCCGTGGACGTAGAGGGTGTGCAGTGGGGAGAAGGTCGTCGGGGACCAGGACTGGTTGCCCGTGAGGCCGACGGTGGAGAAGGACCGGCCGTGGTAGCTGTTGCGCATCGCGAGCACCTGGTTGGAGCCGCGGTACGCGGTGGCGAGGAGCAGCGCCGTGTCGTTCGCCTCGGTGCCCGAGGTGGTGAAGAAGACGCGCGCGTCGGGGATGCCGGAGAGGTCGGCGATCTGCTCCGCGAGGTCCACCATGGGGCGGTTGAGGTAGAGGGTGGAGGAGTGGAGGAGGCGTTGGGACTGGTCGGTCACCGCCTTGGTGACCTCGGGAAGGGCGTGGGCGGTCATCGTGGTGAGGATGCCGCCGAAGAAGTCGAGGTAGCGGCGGCCCTCGGCGTCCCAGACGTGGCGGCCCTCGCCGTGCGAGAGCTCGATCGGCTCGTCGTAGTAGAGGGCGAGCCAGTCGGGGAGGACGGAGCGGTGGCGGGCGAGGAGCGCGGCGGCGCTGTCGGTCACGGTTGCACCAGCCCTTCGTAGGCGTCGGGTCGGCGGTCGCGGTAGAAGGCCCACTGGTGGCGGACCTCCTCGATGAGCCCGAGGTCGAGGTCGCGGACGACGAGTTCCTCCGCCTTGTCGCTGGCGACGTCGCCGACGAACTGGCCGCGCGGGTCGACGAAGTAGCTGGAACCGTAGAAGTCGTTGGCGCCGTACTCCTCGGTGCCGACGCGGTTGATGGCGGCGATGAAGTACTCGTTGGCGACGGCCGCCGCGGGCTGCTCCAGCTTCCACAGGTACGCGGAGAGGCCGCGCGAGGTGGCCGAGGGGTTGTAGACGATCTGGGCGCCGTTGAGGCCCAACTGCCGCCAGCCCTCGGGGAAGTGGCGGTCGTAGCAGATGTAGACGCCGACCTTGCCGACGGCGGTGTCGAAGACGGGCCAGCCGAGGTTGCCCGGCTTGAAGTAGAACTTCTCCCAGAAGCCCTGCACTTGGGGCAGGTGGTGCTTGCGGTACTTGCCGAGGACGGTGCCGTCGGCGTCGATGACGGCCGCGGTGTTGTAGTAGAAACCCGACTGCTCCACCTCGAAGATGGGGACGACGACGACCGTGCCCGTCTCCCGCGCCACTTCGCGCATACGCTGCACCGTGGCGCCGTCGGGGACCGCCTCGGCCCAGCGGTAGTGCTCGGCCTCCTGGACCTGGCAGAAGTACGGGGAGTTGAAGACCTCCTGGAAGCCGATGATCCCGGCGCCCTGCCGGGCGGCCTCGCGGACGTACTCCTCGTGTTTGGCGACCATCGACTCGGTGTCGCCGCTCCAAGCGGCCTGCACCAGTGCAGCGCGTACAACCTCGGGCATCAGCAGCTCCTTCGTGGGGCGTCTGCCTGTACGACACGCGTAGATGCGCGTGGGATTGCGACGGTAGATCCCGGCATGTCACCTGGCAAGAACCCCGGCCCAAGCTCCGTCCTGACTACGGGGGTTGGTGCCGTGATCCGACAGGGCCATCCCTACGGCCTGCCCCGGCCGCCCCTTCCGGAACCCTTGTACCGCCGCGGCACTCCGGGCAGGCCCGCCCCACGCACCGCGTGGTGAGGTCCGACCGACCCCGCCTCGGTGCGCGGCCCCCTTCGTCCGCGTGGCCGGACCACGTGCGGCGGCAGGGGCGGTGTCGCTGCAGGTGCGGTCACCGTAAGTGCGTGGCAAGGGCTGGGAGTTGACGCTTGCGGACCACCCGCTCGCCATCCGCCGGAAGCCACTCGTTGGACGCGGGTGATCTGTCCCGCCGCCTACCCGGAGACGGTGCACCGTCCCGGGCAAATCCCCGGCACCGCCCGGCCGTTGACGGCGGCCGGGCGCCTCGGTGGCCGTCGGGGAACAGGGCCCCCGGACGGACGGCCACCGGCGTCACGCCTCTCAGCGCCCCCCGCTCTCCCGTACCACCATCGCGGAGCCCCCGCCCCGCCGTTCGGGCTCCGCGACCGCTCGCAGCCGTCCGTGCGGCAGCAGTTGCACGCCCGTGGCCGCGCCGATCTCCGGGTTCGCCGTGAACTCGTGCCCCATGTCCTCGAGTCGGCCCCGCACCTCGCTCTCCATCAGGCCCGGTTCCGCCTCGGTCCGCTCCGCGTTGCGCTGGCTGGCACGGGGTGCGGCGACGGCCTCGGAGAGCGGCATGCCGCGGTCGATGTGGTTGGTGAGGGTCTGGAGGACGGTGGTGATGATCGTGGCGCCGCCCGGGGAGCCGAGCGCGAGGACGGGCCGCCCGCCGTCGGTGACGAGCGTCGGGGAGATCGACGAGCGCGGACGCTTCGACGGTCCCGGCAGGTTCGGGTCGGGGACGTCCGGGTCGGCCTGCGCGAAGGAGAAGTCGGTGAGCTCGTTGTTGAGCAGGAAGCCGCGGCCAGGAACGGTGATCCCGCTGCCGCCGGTCTGCTCGATGGTGAGGGTGTAGGCGACGACGTTGCCCCACTTGTCGGCGGTGGTGAGGTGCGTGGTGTTCTCACCCTCGTACGTCGGCTCCGCGCCCTTGCCCGCGGAGCCGCACGGCTGCGGGTCGCGCGGATCGCCGGGGGCGAGGGGGCTGGTGAGGGCCTTGTCGTCGTCGATGAGGCAGGCCCGCGAGGCCGCGAACCCGGGCGAGAGGAGCTCGTCGGTGGGGACGTCGGTCTGCGCGGGGTCGGCCACCCACCGGTCGCGGTCGGCGAAGGCGATGCGGCTCGCCTCCAGGTAGCGGTGGAGGTGGTCCCGCTCGTCGAGGGAGCCGAGGTCGGTGGGTTCGAGGACGTTGAGCGCCTCGCCGACCGCGATGCCTCCGGAGGAGGAGGGCGCCATGCCGTACACGTCGAGCCCGCGGTAGCCGGACTTGGTCGGCTTCTGCTCCAGCGCCCGGTAGCCGCGCAGGTCCCGGCGGTCGAGGTCACCGGGGCGCACCTCGCGGTCGGAGTCCTTCGCCACGGGCGGCTTGCGGACCGTGCGGACGATGTCGTCGCCGATCGGTCCGCGGTAGACGGCGTCGACGCCCTTGCGGCCCAACTCCCGGTAGGTGCGGGCGAGGTCGGGGTTGCGGAGGACCGTGCCGACCTTCGGCAACTCGCCGCCAGGAAGGAAGAGTTCGGCCGTGGCCGGGAAGTCGCGGAACCGCTCCTCGTTCTCGGCGGTCTGCTCGCGGAAGGTCTCGTCGACCGTGAAGCCGTCGCGGGCCAGCTTCTCCGCCGGGCGCAGGACGTGGCCGAGGCGCTTGCTGCCCCAGGTGTCGAGCGCCTTCCGCCACGTCGCCGGCGTCCCGGGGGTGCCGACGCTGAGGCCGCTGGTGACCGCCGAGTCGAAGGGGATCGGCTCGCCGTCCTCCTGGAGAAGCCGCTCGTCCGCGCTGGCCGGCGCCGTCTCGCGGCCGTCGAGGGTGCTCACCTGGCCGGTGGCGGCCGAGTAGTGGACGAAGTAGCCGCCCCCGCCGACGCCTGCGGAGTACGGCTCCGTGACGCCGAGCGCCGCCGCCGTCGCCACGGCGGCGTCCGTGGCGTTGCCGCCCTTGCGGAGCACCTCGATACCGGCGGCGGTCGCGTCCTCGTCGACGCTGGAGACGGCGCCGCCGTAGCCGGTGGCGACGGGCTTCTTGCCGTCCGCGTCCGGCGGTTGGGTCTGCGGGGAGGCGCCGGGCGCCGCCGCGGTGAGCGCACCCACGAGGACGGCGGCGGTGACGGCCGCTCTCCCCCGGCGCCCGCGGTCAGGGCGCGCGCGGGTGTGCGAAGGTGCCGGTTCTGCTCCGGCGCGGCGGTGACGACGCATCGGGCCTCCTCTCGACGGGCTCACGGCGGCTGGCAGCGTAGCCCCCTCGCCGTGCGCACGTCAGTACCGCGCGCCCGCCTCATCGCGATCCGGGAGGAGCGCGGCATCCTCCCGGTGCGCGCGGGAGGGACCCGGGCTGTCGTGGGCACGCCGCCTGTACCCTGCCGCACCATGGATGACTACCTGCGCGAGATCCTGATAGCCGTGGTCGTGGCCGTCGTCGCCGGTGTCCTCGGCTGGGTCGGCCGTACGTATCTGTGGCAGCGCAAGCTCCAGCGCAGGCAGCGCTTCTTCGGGCTCCCGCAGAACTCCGAGTGCGTGGTCGTCGTCAACAGGGACGCGGGGACCGGCGAGTGGGCGGTGGCGCGGAACGACGTCTTCACGCTCCTCGAACTCTCCTCCGTGGTGAAGGAATGCGGCGCGCACGCCGACCTCGTCGCGCACGACGCCGCGCAGCAGGGCTTCGGCGACCGCACGGAGTTCTGCGTCGGCGGCCCTGTCGCCAACCGGCGGATGGCGCAGCACCTCCAGTCGCTCCTGCCGGGGGTCCGCGTCAACACGGACACCGCGCCGGGTCCCGACCGGGGCGCTTTCCTCGTCGGCAGCGAGACGTACCGACTGGAGGCGGGTACCGCCGAGCACGTCCTGCTTGCACGGCTCACCGCGGGGCAGAACGGCGACATCCGTCCCGTCTTCCTCTTCTGCGGCCAGCGCACCGTCGCCCACCAGGCCGCGTCCCGGTACCTCACGAAGAACTCGGCGCGGCTCGCCCGCAAGTACGGCCAGAACGGGGACTTCTGCCTGCTGCTGAAGGTCGTCAACTCGCAGGCGTACGGCCCGGATGTGGTGGAGCTCGTCGGGGACGTCACCCGCGCGGCGACCTCGCCCATGCCCGGCGCACGCAAGGGGAGCCACCGCGCGACGAGTTGAGGTCAGCGCTGGAGCCCACCGCCCGCCATGGTGGAGCCCGCGCGCGCCGGCGCCACCTCGACGTCGCGGTTCTTGACGTTGTGCCGCTCGCACCGCGCGACCCGGTTGGCGCACCACGAGAGCAGCATGCACAGCCCGATGTAGATCGTGGAGACGACGAGCACCACGGGGATGAACGGCATCGTGTAATCCATGTTGATCGCGATGAGCCGTCCGGCGTGCAGGAACTCCTCGTAGGTGATGAGGAATCCGAGCGAGGTGTCCTTCAGCGCGACCACGAGCTGGCTGATGATCGTCGGCAGCATCGCACGCACCGCCTGCGGTACGAGGACGTACGCCATCACCTGCGTCTTGCGCATGCCCAGCGCGTAGGCGGCCTCCCGCTGGCCCGCGGGCACGGAGTGCACGCCGGCGCGGAACACCTCGGCGAGCACCGACCCGTTGTAGAGCGTGAGCCCGGTGACGAGCGCGGGGAGCGCCTGCACCTGGAGCGCGACGAAGACGAAGAAGATCATCACCAGCACCGGCATCGCCCGGAAGAACTCCACGAACACGGTGGCGACCCACCGCACCGGCGCATGGTCGGAGAGCCGCCCCGCGGCGAGGGCGGCGCCGAGCACCAGCGAGAGGACGGCCGCGACGGCGAACGCCTTCAGCGTGTTGGCGAGCCCGGTGAGCAGCAGCTCCTGGATGCCGGTGTAGGTGAAGGGCCGCCACTTGACGGCGGCGAACTGCCCCGTGCCGATGAGGAGATGGAGCACGAAGGCGAGGACCGCCGCGATGGCGAGACTCGCGACGACGCCGTAGGCGAGGTGCCTGGCCCGCGTCCTCGGACCCGGGATGTCGTAGAGCGCCGAGGGCTCGGCGGTGCGGGCGCTCATCGGGCGACCCCCCAGCGCTTCTCCAGCAGGTTGAAGACGGCGCTGATGGCGAGCGTGAGGAGCAGGTATCCGACGGCGATCCACACGAAGGCCCAGATGACGCTGTACCCGTTTTCGTTGAGCGTCTTGTACGTGCTCAACAGCTCGACGACGCTGAAAGAGCCGGCGATGGCGGAGTTCTTCGCCAGCGCGATGAGCGTCGAGCCGACCGGCGGGATGACGGTGCGGAACGCCTGCGGCAGCACGACCGTGCCCAACGTCTGACCGAAGGTCATCCCGAGGCTGCGCGCCGCCTCGCCCTGGCCCACGGGGACGGTGGTGATCCCGGAGCGCACGGCCTCGCAGATGAACGCGGAGGTGTAGCAGCCGAGTGCGAGGACGGCGAAGAGCTCGAAGGGGAGCGCCACGCCGAACCTCGGCAGTCCGAGGAGCATCGCGAAGAAGAGGAGCGTGAGCGGGGTGTTGCGGAGCACGGTCACCCACGCCGTGCCGATCCACCGCAGCGCGGCGACCGGCGCCACCCGGAGTCCCGCCATGACCACGCCGACGACGAGCGCGAGGAGCGAGGAGTAGAGGGTCAGGCGCAGGGTGCCGAGGAAACCCTCCCCGTAGAGCGCGAAGTTGTCGGTGAGGACGTCCATGGTTCAGCTCTCCTCTGCCAGTTCGCGCGCGGAGCGGTCGAGCGGCGGCGGCTGCGGCGCCGGCTCGCCCGAGAGGCCGAGCGTCGCGTCGTAGGCGCGCTTCCAGTCGCCGTTGCGCTCGCGCTGGAGCAGCGCGCGGTCGAGCGCCCGTGCCAGCGCCGTTTCCTTCTTCGGGACGCCGATGCCGTACGGCTCCTCGGAGAACGCCTTGCCGACGACGTGGAGTTGGGAGGGGTCCTTGGCCGCGTAGCCGAGGAGGATCGTGTCGTCCGTGGTGACGGCGTCCACCTGGTCGTTGAGGAGGTTGTCGACACAGATCGCGTACGAGTCGTAGGCGACGGCCTCCGCCTTCGGGTACTCGTCCTGGAGACGCTGGAGCGGCGTCGAGCCGACCGCGGAGCACACCTTCCTTCCCGCGAGGGACTGCGGCCCTTCGATCCGCCGCTCGTCCGTGCGGACCAGGAGGCGCTGCCCCGCCATGTAGTAGGGGCCGGCGAAGCCGACCAGCTTCTTGCGGCCGGGGTTGATGGTGTAGGTGCCGACGTAGAAGTCGACCTGTCCGTTCTGGAGCGACGTCTCGCGGTTGGCCGAGGCGATCGCCTTGAACTCCACCTGCCGGTACGGGTCGAAGCCGAGGGACGCTGCGAGCATCCGTGAGATCTCGATGTCGAATCCGCTGTAGGACCCGTTGGCCGGGTTCTTCTCGCCCGTGCCCGGCTGGTCCTCCTTGGCGCCGATCACCAGGTGCCCGCGGCTCTTCGCCTGTTTCCACGACGGCGAGGAGGGGAGCGAGAAACCACGGTCGACGCGGTAGTGCGGCAGGCTCCCCGGCTGCGGTCCGCGCGGCGGCGGGCTCCCGGAGCGGCCGCAACCGGCGGCGAGCAGCGCCAGAGCGCAGCACACGACGGCGGTCGCGCGTGCGGCGCGCAGGGGCGCGGGCGGGGCGGGTTGGCGGCGCGGTCGCACGGGTCGTCCCCTCAGTGCTTGAGGATCTTGGAAAGGAAGTCCTTGGCGCGGTCGCTCCGCGGCGACGTGAAGAACTCCTCCGGTGTGCGGTCCTCGACGACCTGGCCGTCCGCCATGAAGACGACACGGTTCGCCGCCGAACGGGCAAAGCCCATCTCGTGCGTGACGACCACCATCGTCATGCCGTCCCGCGCGAGCTGCTGCATGACCTCCAGCACCTCGCTGATCATCTCGGGGTCGAGCGCGGACGTCGGCTCGTCGAAGAGGAGCGCCTGCGGGTCCATGGCGAGGGCGCGTGCGATGGCGACCCGCTGCTGCTGACCGCCGGAGAGCTGCGCAGGGTACTTCTCCGCGTGGTCGGAGAGCCCTACGCGGTCGAGGAGTTGACGCGCCCGCCGCTCCGCCTCGTCCTTCTTCATCCGGCGCACCTTGACCGGCGCGAGCATCACGTTGGCGAGCGCCGTCTTGTGCGCGAAGAGGTTGAAGGACTGGAAGACCATTCCCACCTCGGTACGGAGCCGGGCGAGTTCCCTGCCCTCGGCGGGGAGGGGCTCGCCCGCGATGGTGAGGGTGCCGCTCTCCACGGCCTCAAGTCGGTTGATGGCCCGGCAGAGCGTCGACTTGCCGGAGCCCGAGGGCCCGATCACCACGACGACCTCACCGCGGCCGACCACGAGGTCGACCTCCTTGAGCACGTGCAGGGAGCCGAAGTGCTTGTTGACACCGCGCAGCTCGATCAGCGGTTCCATAGGAACCGGAAGCTATCGGTCCGGGCGAGACGCGTCCGGGAGGACACGCGACGGCCCGTCAGGGAGCGGACACCTCCGCGTAGACGCTGGAGAGTTCGGGTACCCCGTTGGTCGCCCAGCCCACGCCCTCCTCCACGACGTCCAGCTCACGCCCCGAGTCGAGGACGACGACGGGCTGGCCGTCGTCGCGGCGGTGCCAGTGCGCGCCGTCGATCGTGGCGACAAGGACCGTGCCGAGGTAGAGACCCGCGTCGGTGCCGAGCCAGGGCATCACCTCCGGGTCGTCCCGCCAGCGGGGCAGGAGTTGGTCGAGCCCGTTCAGCGACTCCGGGGTGTCGTCGAGGAGGACGCCGACTCTCTCGGCCTGGTCGCGCAGGAGCTCGCACTCGGAGAAGAGCGCCGCTGCGCCCGGCCCGTCGGGGTAGGCGGCCGAGATCCGCTCGCTCTCCTCGGCCCTGCGCCGTTTGTCGAGAAAGGGGATGCGCATACGTCCAGCGTGTCACCGACGGTACCCGCCACACCATAGGCGCGCTGTGTACGCTGTGCTCCCGGTTGCCCTGTTGGACACCTTGACGCCGCATTGGCGCCTTTCTACTTTCACCCGGCCTCTGTCCAATACGGGGCGCACATCCGACTGTTGGAGCCGCAGGGAAGGGCAACCGCGTGCACAGACGCCTTACGACGAGCATCCTGGTGATCGTGCTGACCGCACTGGGGACAACGACAGCCGTCGCGCAGAGCGCCACGGCACCCTCCGCCGACCGAAGCGGAGCGGACACGACCGCGACGGACCGCGAACCCGCGACGACGAGGCCGCAGCCGCTCTCGCGCCTCTACGACAACCGCGCCGTCGGCGACCCCGACGCCCGCACCGCACACACTGCCGACTTCGACGGCGCGGGCAACTCCCTGTCCGCGCAGGACCTCGAGGCCGCCGGCTGGCACCCCGGCACCCGCCTCCGCCTCGACGGCGCCGACCTGGAGCGCCCCGACCGCAAGGCCGGCGAGCCCGACAACGTCGTCGCCGAAGGACAGCACGTCCGCGTGCGCGGCACGGGCAACGCGCTCTCCTTCCTCGTCGCCGCGACCACCGAGGACGCCGCCGGCCGGGCGGTGAGCGGCAGCGGAACCGTGCGGTACGCCGACGGCTCGGAGAGCCGGTACGCGCTCACCGCCGAGGACTGGCGCGGCGGTCCCGTCAGCACCAAGGCCGTCGCGCTCCCCCACCTCAACACGCGCGAGGGGCCGCGGTCCGAACAGACGAAGCTCTACGCGGTGACGGTTCCGCTCCAGCGCGGCAAGCCGGTCGACTCGGTCCAACTCCCGCGCATGCGCGGCTCCGCGGGGCGGCTCCACGTCTTCGACGTCGCGGTACGCGAGGACGGCGCCGGCTGGACGGGCAGTTGGGCGGCGAGCACCGGCGGGTACGCCGCCGTCGGTCCGTGGCAGGACCAGACGCTCCGCCTCGTCGTCCACGCCTCGTCCGGCGGCCCGAAGGTACGGGTGCGGCTCGCCAACACCTTCGCGGGGAGTCCGGTGCGGATCGGCTCCGTCTCCGTCGGCGTGCAGCGCGAGGGCGCGCAGGTGCGCGGGCGGCCGGTGCCGCTCACGTTCAACGGCCGTGCGGAGACAGTCATTCCGGCCGGCGCGGAGGCCGTGAGCGACCCGGTCGCCTTCGACGTCCCCACGGGCGCCGACCTCCTCGTCAGCCTCCACCTGCCCGAGCGGGTGACCGCGGCGCCGCTGCACTCCGAGACGCGCCAGCTCTCCTACGTGAGCAACCCCGGCAGCGGCGACCGCACGGGCGAGCCCGGCGGCGGCTCGTTCACCGGACGCATCGACGTGTGGCCCTTCCTCACCGGCGTGGACACCGCGGGCGGCCCCGGGTCCGTCGTGACACTGGGGGACTCCATCACCGACGGCACCCGCTCGTCCGAGGGCGCCAACAACCGCTGGCCCGACATCCTCGCCGCCCGTCTGCGCGACGGCTCGGGGGGCGTGCCCGCCTACGGCGTCCTGAACCACGGCATCTCGGCCAACCGCATCGTCACCGACCGCTACCCCGGCGACGGCGTGAGCACGGACACGGCGGGGGTGAGCGCCCAACACCGCCTGGAACGCGACGTGCTGGGGCAGACGTCCGCGCGGACCGTCGTCCTCTTCGAGGGCATCAACGACGTGCGCTGGGGCACCTCGGCGGAGGAGGTGATCGCCGGTATGAAGGCGATCGCCGCCCGCGCCAGGGCGCAGGGGCTCCGCGTCGTCGCCGGGACGGTCACGCCGTGCGAGGGGTACACGGACTGCACCGCCGAGGTGGAGGCCCGGAGGGCGGCCGTCAACTCCTTCCTCCGCTCCGAGGACGGCACCTTCGACGCGTTCCTCGACTTCGACGCCGCGGTGCGCGACCCGTCCCACCCCACACGGATGCTGCCCGCCTACGACAGCGGCGACCATCTCCACCCGGGCGACGCCGGGTTGAAGGCGATGGCCGACTCCATCGACCTCCGCAAGCTCCACGCCTGAACCCGCGCGACGGCCGCCGGTGCGCCCGGCGGCCGTCGCCTCCGGCCACCGCACGCGCCGGTGCTCCGGGCCGACAGCCCTCACGGCCCGGAGCACCGGCCCGGGTGGCTCCCGTGGGGCAGCCCGCCGTGGTGCCAACGCGGCCCGCGGAAAGGGAAGTTACCGCGCGGAACGACACCGGAACCCAACTGCCGCCGGAATGCCGGCTCGTCGAAACCGAGGGCCGTCCCCCGTGCGCGCCTCCTCCGCAGCACGCAGCCGCGCGCACGCCTGCGGCGACCTCAGCCGCTGCCGGCCGGGCCAGTCGTGCACCGTCCAGCGGCAGTGCTCGTCCAGGTCGAGACGGACGCGGGACTGCTGCCCCCGCGGTGCCCGCCGTCGAAGAGAAACTCGATCTTCGGCAGCGGCCACTCGCCCGCGGGGTGTGTGAACGACATGAGAAACAGGCGGGGTCCAAGGTTGTTGAACTCGCCGAGGCCCGTCTCCTCCACGGCCTCGCCTCGGGCCGTCCGCCACGGGTCCTCACCGTGTTCGGCGTTTCCGCCGGGGAGTTGCCGGAGCATCCCGACGTGGACGGAGCGGAGCCGGAGCGGTCGGCCGCGCACGTCGCGGACGGAGAGGCAGCCGTAGACGGTGTGGTGCGGGAGGGTTTTGACGTACTCGGCCGACGGGACCGGGGGCGGGCGGGATGTGCGTTCCCCTGGCCGCACCGCCGTCCGCGTCCGCCGCACCGCACGGGCCGGGCGGAACCTTCCCACCGGTGGAAGCCGAAGCGACGCACCGGCGCGGCGCCCCGCGCGCCGTGAACGCACGGGGCGCGCGGCGCACTTGGCTCCGGCTTCCTCTCACAGCTCCAGGTCGACGACGACGGGCGCGTGGTCGGAGGCGCCCTTGCCCTTGCGCTCCTCGCGGTCGACGTAGGCGTCCTTCACGGCTGCCTGGAAGGCGGGGTTGCCGTAGACGAGGTCGATGCGCATGCCCCTGTTCTTCGGGAAGCAGAGCTGGCGGTAGTCCCAGTAGGTGAAGGCGACATCGTACTTGAGGGCACGGGGGTGTACCTCGGTGACGCCGGTCTTCTCCAGGGCATGGAGCTGCTCGCGCTCGGCGGGGGTGACGTGGGTCGCGCCGTCGAAGGCGGCGATGTCCCAGACGTCCGCGTCGGTGGGGGCGATGTTGAAATCGCCGAGGATGGCGAACGGGCGCTCGCCCGCGGCGTTCTCGGCGGCCGTCGCACGGAGGGCCTCCAGCCAGCGGAGCTTGTACTCGTAGTGTGCGTGGCCCACCTCACGGCCGTTGGGAACGTAGACGCTCACCAGGCGCACGCCGCCGCAGACCGCCGCGGCGGCGCGGGCCTCCGCGGCGCCGTCGAACTCGGGGGCGTCGGGCAGCCCCTTGACCGGCTCCTCCAGGCCGACGCGCGAGAGGACCGCGGTGCCGTTCCAGCGGCCCGAGGCGTTCGCCACGGACTCATAGCCGAGATCGCGGAGTTCGGCGGCAGGGAAGTTCTCCTCGCTGACCTTGAGCTCCTGGAGGCAGACCGCGTCCGGCTCTGCGGACTCCAGCCAGCCGAGGAGCCGCGGCAGACGGGCGGTGATGGAGTTGATGTTCCAGGTCGCGATGCGCATACCGGAAATCTACTAGCCGAGACTGACACTCTCGCCCGGCGCCAGCCGGTCGTGCTCGGCACGGCCCGTGCCAGGGCCGCCGGTGCCGAGCATGCGGCCGTAGGCGGCGAAACCGTTGTCGTTGAGGAGGCCGTCGTGGATGTCGTACGCGGTGGTCGGGGCGACCTCGCGGACGTAGTCGAGGACCTCGGCGAACTTGTTCCACGGCGCGTGCAGCGGCATCAGCAGCGTCTCGACGGGGCGTTCGGGGACGGTGAGCGCGTCGCCGGGGTGGAAGACGGTGCCCGTCGGAGCCTCGACGAGATAGCCGACGTTGGTGATCCGGGGGATGTCCGGGTGGATCACGGCGTGCAGTTCGCCGTGGACCTGCACCTCGAAGCCGGCGGCGGTGAAGGAGTCGCCGTGCCCGACGGTGTGCACCCGGCCGGGGAAGGCGGGCGCGATCTGTTCGGCGACGCTGCGCAGCGTGTAGATCTCGGCCGCCGGGTTCGCCTCCATCGCGGCGCGCAGCCGTCCCTCGTCGAAGTGGTCGGCGTGCTCGTGGGTCACCAGCAGGACGTCCGCGCCGAGGGCGGCGTCCGGTTCGGAGAAACCGCCCGGGTCGATGACGAGGGTGCGGTCGTCCTTCTCCAGCCTGACGCAGGAATGGCCCTTCTTGATCAGCTCCATGGCGACCATTCTGGCAGCCGCCGTGCCCACGCCCGCGCACCGGTGGGGCGCGCTCCGCCGGCGGCGCTCACTCCTCGGTGCTCGTCTCCTCGCGGATCACCCGCTGGGCCACGTCGAAGGCCGAACGCGCCGCGGGAAGGCCGCAGTAGACGCCGGTGTGGAGGAGGACTTCCTTGATCTCGTCGGGGGTGAGGCCGTTGCGGAGCGCCGCCCGGGTGTGGACGGCGAGCTCCTCGAAGTGGCCGCGCGCCGCGAGCGCCGTGAGCGTCACGACGGAGCGGGTGCGGCGGTCCATGCCGCGCCTCGACCACAGGTCGCCCCAGGCGTAGCGGGTGGCGAAGTCCTCGAAGTCCGCGGTGAAGTCGTCGGTCTCGGCCCCGACCCGGTCGACGAGCGCGTCGCCGAGCACCTCGCGCCGCACCTTCGTCCCTGCCGCGTAGAGGTCGCGGTCGGGGGCTGCGAAGACGCCCGACTCCAACTCGGCGACGGCGCTGGGTTGTTGCGGCACAGGGGCGATCACGGGGGACGGCGGGGGCGGCCCCGCGGCGGACTCCTGCCAGGTGGTCGTGGCGTGCCGGATGATCAGGTCGGTGACGGCGGCCGGCTGCTCGACGGGCGCGAGGTGCGAGGCGCCGGGCACCATCGCGAGCCGTGCGTCGGGGATTCCGGCGACGAGCGCGCGCGCCTCGTTCGGCGGCGTCGTGTCGTCCTCGGCGCCGGTGACGACGAGCGTGGGCACGCCGACGCCGCCGAGCGAATCCCGCGCGTCGAAGGCCGCGAACGCCTCGCAGGCGGCGATGTAGCACCCGGGGTCGGTGGTACGGACCATCTGCACGGCCCACTCCACGATCGCGGGCTGCGCCTCGGCGAACCCGGGCGTGAACCAGCGCTCAGGGGTCGAACGCGCAAGGGAGTCGAGGCCCTTGGTCCGCACGACGACACCGCGCTGGCGCCACGCGTCGGGGCTGCCGTACCGCGGCGAGGAGGAGACCAGCGCGAGCGTCGTCAGGCGGTGCGGCGCGGCGAGCGCCAACTGGACGCCGATGGCGCCGCCGAGTGAGCAGCCGACGTAGCCGAACCGCTCGATGCCCAGGCCGTCCAGGGTGGTCAGCAGCCGGGCCGCGAGCGCCTCCGTCGAGTCGGCCGGGTGCGCGGGGGAGCCGCCGTGTCCGGGTAGGTCGTATCTGAGTACACGCCAGTGTCTGGTGAGTTCGGGTATCTGCCGGTCCCACATGTGCCAGGTCGTGCCGAGGCCGGGGCCGAGCACGAGTACGGGCGCGTCGTCAGGACCTCGATTCGGTGTTGCAGGCTGTTGGCAGGCATCGTCTCGCTCACACGTTCACGCTATCCGGGGCGGGCAGGGGGTGGTGCAGCGGGTTTGGGGTCTTCACGTGCTCTGCGCAGTCCGGTACCGCGCGGCGTCCGGCGGTCAGAGCCGCACCGTCGAGACCACGTAGACCCTCGGTCTGCTCTTGAAGGAGTCGTCGACGACGACGCGCACCTGGGGGCGGTCGTCGGCGCGCTCCCGCACGGTGCCGGAGAAGGGGCGGTCGGGCTCGTCGAGCTTCCAACCGACCGTGTCGGCCTGGCCCTTGGTGATCGCTCCCCGACCCGCTTCGAGGTCGGCGGCGCTGGTGCCGAGGTACCTGAGGAACCGGTCGAGCTGCTGCTCGTCGGTGCGGAACTCGGCGTAGAGGCGGCTCTGGGACCACGAGTTGACCTCGTAGTGCGCGACGCGGGTGGCCCCGTACGGCACGGGGACGTCGTAGATCCGGCGCTGCACCTTCGACGGCCACGCGTAGGTGAGGCTCGTGGCGGAGGCGGTGCGCTCCTTGTCGCGTCCGCTGTCCCGGCTCTGGAACGCGGAGATCACCACGTAGCCGGCGGGGATCGCGATGAGGAGCACCACGATCAGCAGCGTGAGCAGGCGGTTGCGCGGGCGGCGCGGAGGGCCGGCGGGCGGCAGCGCCGGGCCGCCGGGCGGGGACTCCCCGCCGCCGTCGGCGCTGCGCCGGAGGGTTCCGGTGGCTGCGGTGGTCACTGGCCCACCGCCCTGCGGAGGTTGTCAGCGGCGCGCTCGTACCGCTCGTACCGCTCCAGACGGCGGCGGTTGGCGCGGCGGAACCTCCGCGCGACGAGCCGAGCGAGGTCGGCGGCGCCGACCATCCCCGCCTCCGGGCCGAGCTGCGCCTTCGCGATCCGCGCCTCGGGGCGGTAGCCGCGGCCGGTGAGCTGGCGGGCGAAGGCTTCCCTCGCCGGCGTGATGAGGAGTTCGTCGGCGGCGCTCACCCCGCCACCGATGACGAAGCACGACGGGTCGAGCGCGGCCGCGAGGTTGGCGATGCCGACGCCGAGCCACTGGCCGATGTCCTGGAGCAGCTCGGTGCACATCGCGTCGCCTTCCCTGGCGAGCTCCGTGATGAGCGGTCCCGTGATGTCGCCGATACGGCCGTCGACGCGGTCGATGATGCCGTAGGCGACGGGCGACTCCGCGGCGGCGAGCTCCCGGGCCTCGCGCACCAGCGCGTTCCCCGAGCTGTACTGCTCCCAGCAGCCGCGGTTGCCGCACGGGCAGCGGTGCCCGCCCGGGACCACCTGCATGTGCCCGAACTCGCCGGCCACGCCGTACTTCCCGCGCTTGACCTGACCGTTCTCGAGTATGGCGCCGCCGATGCCGGTACCGAGGGTGATCATGACGAGGTGGTCCTCGCCGCGCCCGGCGCCGAACCGCCATTCGCCCCAGGCCGCGGTGTTGGCGTCGTTGTCGACCATCACGGGGACGGCGAGGCGGGCCGTGAGGGCGTCTTTCAACGGCTCGTCGCGCCAGGCGAGATGGGGCGCGAAGAGGACGCGGGAGCGGTCGGCGTCGACCCAGCCGGCCGCGCCGATGCCGACGGCGTGGACGTCGTGCCGGTCGGAGAGGTCGAGGACGAGTTCGGCGATGGTGTCCTCGACGACCTTGGGGCTCTTGGACTTCTCCGGCGTCTCGGCGCGGGCCTGCTCCAGGATCGTGCCGTCCGCGTCGACGACGCCGGCCATCACCTTGGTGCCCCCGATGTCGATGCCGACGGTCGGCACCCGCGGCGCCGAGTGCGGAGAGCGCCGCTCGCGCGTCGAGACGGTGCGCAGGACGCTGGCGCTGCTGCCCGAGCGCCGGCGGTACACGCGCTCGGTGCGGCTCGGATAGTAGCCCTCACCACTCACTCGACCACCTCCTCGCGCTGCTCGCCCGGTCTGCGCGGGTCAGTGGTCTCGCTGCGGTGGGGGCTGCGCAAGAGTCCATCCCGTCTCTGCGTGGTCTCGGTCTCGGGCCTTCCCGGTGCCGGGCCGCCGGACGGGGCCGGCTCCCCGGGACGCCGCGCCGATTCTGCCTCACCGCTGGACGGGGGCGCTCGGCGGAACCCACCGTACCGCCACGGGGGCCGCCCCGCGGACGCTCTCCGCCCCGGTCCCGGGGGCGCTGCGGCCGGCTCAGCGCTGCAGTTCGTGGCTGAGCTGCTCCAGCTCGCTGCCGCCGGCCATCTGCCGCACTAGCTCCTCCAACTCCAGCTCGTCGCGGTGGTGGCTGCCGGCCATCGTGCCGCGCTTGAGCAGGACGAAGCGGTCCCCCACGAGGTACGCATGGTGCGGGTTGTGCGTGATCAGGACCACACCGAGTCCGGCGTCCCGCGCAGCGGCGACGTACTTGAGGACCACGCCCGACTGCTTGACGCCGAGCGCCGCCGTCGGCTCGTCGAGGACGAGGACCTTGGCGCCGAAGTGGATCGCCCGGGCGATCGCGACGGACTGGCGCTCGCCGCCGGAGAGGGTGCCGATCGGCTGGTCGACGTCGCGCAGGTCGATGCCCATGCGCAGGAGTTCGCTGTGGGTGGTGGCGCGCATCCGCGGTACGTCGAGGCGGCGCAGCGGGCCGCGGCCCGTGGTGAGTTCGGAGCCGAGGAAGAAGTTCCGCCAGACCGGCATCAGGGAGACGACGGCGAGGTCCTGGTAGACGGTGGCGATGCCGCGGTCGAGCGCCTCGCGCGGGGAGGAGAGCGAGGTCTCCTCGCCCTCGATGCGGAAGCCGCCCGCGTCGTGCCCGTGGAGACCCGAGACGATCTTGATGAGCGTGGACTTGCCCGCGCCGTTGTCGCCGAGCACGCAGGTGATCTCGCCGGGGTGCACCTGGAGCGACACGTCGGTGAGCGCCTTGATGTGGCCGTAGTACTTGCTGACGGCGTCGAGTTCGACGAGCGGCGGGGTGTCCGCCGCCTCGCTCTTCGCCCCGTCCTCGGCGGTCATCGGCTCGCCTCCGCGCGCTTGCGAATCCACAGGTTGAGCAGGGTGGCCAGCAGCAGCATGGCTCCCAGGAAGAACTTGAACCACTCCGGGTTCCACTGGGCGTAGACGATGCCCTTGCTCGTCATGCCGAAGATCAGGGCGCCGACCGCGGTGCCCACCGCCGAACCGTAGCCGCCGGTGAGGAGGCACCCGCCGATCACCGCGGCCGCGATGTAGATCAGCTCGTTGCCGACGCCCTCGCCCGACTGCACGACGTCGTAGCTGAAGAGCAGGTGCTGTCCTGATATCCAGGCGCCGAGGCCGACGGCCATGTAGAGGCCGATCTTCACCCTGGAGACGGGGACGCCGAGCGCCCGCGCCGCCTCGACGCCGCCGCCCACCGCGAAGATCCAGTTGCCGACCCGGGTGCGCAGCAGCACCCAGGTGGCGAGCGCGACGAGGACCAGCCACCAGACCACGGTGATCTGGAGGTCCACGCCGCCGATCGAGAGCTGCGAGGCGAAGAGCGCCCTGGCCGACTCGAAGCCCTCCATGTCGGAGATGCCCTTGGTGGAGACCGTGCCGCTGATGAGCTTGGTGAGACCCAGGTTGAGTCCGGTGAGCATCATGAAGGTGCCGAGCGTGATGATGAAGCTCGGCAGCCCCGTGCGCGTGAGCACGACGCCGTTGAAGAGCCCGATGGCGAGGGTCACCAGGAGCGAGACGCCGACGCCGACCCAGGCGTTCGCCGTCATCTGGTAGCTGAACATCGAGGAGACGAGCGCCGACGACGTCACCATCACGCCCGTCGAGAGGTCGAACTCCCCGCCGATCATCAGCAGCGCGACCGGCACCGCCATGATGCCGATCGTGGACGAGGCGTAGAGCACCGTCGAGAGGCTGGAGGCGCGGAGGAAGCTGTCGGCGAAGAACGCGAAGAAGACGAAGACGGCCACGGCGCCGACGACCGCGCCGAGTTCGGGCCGTCCCAGCAAACGACGGGCCAGGCCCTTGGACTCGGGGACGGCCGCGGGCTGCGGCGGCTGCGTGTCGTCTGCGGGGTCCGCGGTGGGTGGCGCGGTGCCGCTCATCGGGTGCCTCGCTTGGTGTACTCGCGCAGTTCTGCCGCGTCGTCCTTGGTGAGGACCTGCGGGCCTGTGAGGACGGGCTCGCCGCCGCCGAGCATGTCGGCGTTGTAGCGGTAGAGCCAGAGCAGGTCGACGGCCTCGTACCCCTGGAGGTAGGGCTGCTGGTCGACGGCGAAGCCGATGCTGCCGTCCTCCAGCCCTTCGGCGACCTTGTCGTTGAGGTCGAAGGTGTCGACCTCGGCGTCGCTGCCCGCGTCCTCGGCGGCCTGCGCGGCCGTCGGTGCGAAGGGGGCGCCGAGGGTGACGACGGTGTCGAGGTCCTTGTCCGACTGGAGCTCCGCCTCGATCGACGACTGCACGTTCGGCATGTTGGTGCCGTCGACGTAGAGGTTGTCGAGCTTGCCCTCGAAGGTCTCCTTGACGCCGCGGCAGCGCTCCTCGTGGCCGACGTTGCCCTGCTCGTGGAGGACGCAGACGGCCTTCTTCCGGCCGCGGTCGTTGAGCTCCTCGCCCACGGCCTCGCCGGCCTTCACCTCGTCCTGGCCGATGTGGGTCAGGGCGCCGAAGGACTCCGACTCGTCCTGGCCCGAGTTGATGGTGACGACCGGGATGCCCGCCTTGACCGCCTTCTTGACGGCCTTCTCCATGGCGGACGGCTTCGCGAGGGTGACGATCAGGCCGTCGACCTTCTTGTCGATCGCCGCCTGGACGAGCTGGGCCTGGCGGCCCGCCTCCTTGTCGTGCGAGTAGAGGAACTCGATGTTGTCCTTCGCCGCCGCCTGCTTGGCGCCGCTCTGCACGATGTCCCAGTAGGTGTCGCCGTCTCCCGAGTGCGTCACCATGGCTATCTTCCAGCGGGGCGTGTCCACGTTGGCCTTGCCCGAGGCGCCCTGCGCCCGCTCCTCCTCGGCGCGCTTGCCGCCGGTGCTGCTGCACCCTGCCAGCCCCACCGCGAGGACGAGCACCGCCGCCGCGGCGCCGGCCGCCCTCCTGCGGGCCCTGCCGGACCTCTTCACGCTGGCCACGCTTCTCCTGCCCTCCTACGGGTACTGCTCGGTGTGGGCCCTCGGCCCCAGGTGCGGCGCCCCTCCGGGTCCGGCGCCGCGGGCGAGCCTCGCACAAGTATCCGTCACCGCTGCCCGCGGGGCGTCCACGGGCCCGCGCCGGGTGAGATACGACGCACAAGGCAGCGCGCACGCTGCGGTGTTCACCCCCAGCCCACGTCGGCGCACCCGGCTCCGTGCGGAGGCCGGCATGGCCGCGGGCTGCGCGCCCGCGGCCATGGCGGAGTTCTAGCGGCGGTCGGTGGGCGCGTCAATGGGCGGGCACGCGGCTGCCCCGGCGTGCGCGGGAGCCGTGGGGCGCGCAGCCACGCGGACATTTCCTGCTTCCCGGGGCAAACGGTTGACACCGACCGAGGCGGCCCGCAGCGTGGCGCCATGCGTATCGGACTCGTCGGCGTCGGCCGGATCGGCAGCTTCCACGCGCACACGCTCGCGGCGCACCCCGAGGTGACGGAGCTGGTCGTCGCCGACCTGGACCCCGTGCGCGCCACCCGCACCGCGGCGGCGCTCGGCGCCACACCGGTGGCGGGTCCGGCGGAGCTGCTCTCGCTGGACGTGCACGCGCTCGTGGTCGCCGCGGCGACCGACGCACACGCCGAGCTGGTCACCGCCGCGGCCGAGCGGGGCCTCCCGGTCTTCTGCGAGAAGCCGCTCGCGCGCGAACTCGACGGCACGCGCGCCGTGTTGGCGTCGGTCGCCGAGGCGGGGACACTCCTCCAGGTCGGCTTCATGCGCCGCTTCGACGCCGGCTACCTCGCGGCCCGCGAGGCGCTCCGCACCGGCCGCCTCGGCCGGCTGCACACCGTGCGCGCCGTCACCTCCGACCCGGCCCCGCCGCCCGACGCCTACCTGCCGCTCTCCGGTGGACTCTTCCGGGACTGCCTCGTCCACGACTTCGACGCGGTCCGGTGGCTCACGGGCCGGGAGGTCGCCTCCGTCCAGGCGGCGGGTTCGGACGCGGGCCCGCCGGCCTTCCGCGCCGCCGGCGACGTCGACACCGCCGCCGCCCTCCTCACCCTCGACGACGGCACCCTGTGCACGGCCACCGCCACCCGCGTCAACGGCGCGGGGTACGACGTACGGATGGAACTTGCGGGCGAGAAGGACCAGTTGGCGGTCGGGCTCGACGTGCGCACGCCGCTCGCCTCCGTCGAGGAGGACAGCCCCGTCCGGGGCGGGAGCCCCTGGCTCGGCTTCCTCGATCGCTTCGCGCCCGCGTACCGGGCCGAACTGCGGGCGTTCCTGCGGTCCGTGCGGGGCGAGGTGCCCAACCCGTGCTCCGGAGAGGAGGCGTTGGCGGCCTTCCGGATCGCCGACGCGTGCGAGGTCTCCCGTCGGGAGGGGAGGCCCGTCGCGCCCTGACTCAGCCGAGACGTACGGGTAGTTGCCGCGGCCCGCGCAGCAACGTGCCCGTACGCCAGGAGAGTTCGGACGCCGGGACGTCGAGCGCGAGGGCGGGGATGCGCGCGAGAAGCGTCGTCACGGCGGTGCGGGCCTCCAGCCGTGCGAGCGGGGCGCCGAGGCAGAAGTGGGCACCGTGGCCGAAGGCGAGGTGGCCGCCGGTGTCCCGGTGGATGTCGAACTCGTCGGGGTGCGGGAAGCGTTCGGGGTCGCGGCCGGCCGAGGCGAGGCCGATGCAGACGACCTCTCCCGCGGGGATGACCGTGCCGTCGTCGAAGGGGATCGGCTCCGTCGCGAACCGGGGGATCGAGCGCGCCACGGGCCCTTCGAACCGCAGCGTCTCCTCGACGGCGGCCGCCACGAGCGAGGGGTCCGCGCGCACTTGGGCCAATTGCTCGGGGTGCTGGAGCAGGCACAGCACGGTGCTGCTGATGAGGTTGACGGTCGTCTCGTACCCGGCGACGAGCAACAGGTTGGCCATGCCGAGGAGTTCGGCGCCGGTGATGAGCGAGTCCTCTTCGCCCTCCCGGGAGGCCGCCTCGAGCAGGGCGCCGAGCAGGTCCTCCCCTCCGGCCGCCCGCTTGGCGTCGACGAGGCGGGCGAGGAAGGCGTGCAGGTCCTCGGACATGGCTGCTGCTTCCTCCTGGTTAGTGGACTCCAGCACCCCCGAGGAAAGGTGCCGGAAGGTCTCCCGCTCCAAGAAGGGAACGCCGAGGAGCTCCGCGATCACGGTGATCGGAAGGGGGAACGACAGCGCTTCGACCAAGTCGACGCGTTCTCGCGGCCCTTCGGCGAGCGTCCCCACGAGCCCGTCGACGATCTCCTGCACCCTGGGCTCCAGGCCGCGCACCCGGCGCGCCGTGAACTCCTTCGCCACCAGGCGGCGCAGCCGGGTGTGGTCGGGGGCGTCGAGGGAGAGCAGGTTGTCGTCGAACCGGCGGGCACCGCCGGGACCGGGGCCGTCCGTCTCGGGGACGCGGCGCGGATCGTTGATGAGGCGAGGGTCGTTGAGCGCGTTCCGCGACGCCTCGTGGCCGACGATCAGCCAGCCGTCGAAACCCTCGGTGAACCGGACACGGTGCGCCTGGCCACCGGCGAGCAGGCTGCTGAAGAGGGGATGCGGATCGCGTACGAACGCGTCACCGTGTGCGTGCAGGTCGACGGGCAAGGTTCCCTCCACCGGGTCGGGGCATCGATCGCGCCGGGCGCATCTCGAATGCGCCGGTCACGCGGGGAGTTGCCCTGCGCGGGGCGGAGGCATGCGCAACTTGGTGCGCAGAAGGGCGTGTTCGAGCCACAGGGGCAGCAACTGCTCCGAGCCCTCGGGGTTGCCTGCCCCCTCGACCGAGAGGACCCGCGTGCCCTGTCGGGCACGCGGGTCCCGGTGCGCGGGACCGCGCGGCGGTGGGGGTCACCGCGCGGCGTCCGCGCGCCTCGCCGGGGCCGCCGCCGCCTGCCCGCGGGGAGACGGGCGCACGGCAGCGACGGGCCACCGGAGGCTGTTCCCGTGCCGCAGCACGGGTTCGGCCGATCAGCAGGAGTGGTCGACGAGGTCGAAGGACTCGTAGTGGTCGGAGGTGTAGTAGTCCTCCTCCTCTTCGTCGCCCGTGACGATGCGGCGGGCGCCGCGGTCGTCGGAGCCGGGGGTCTCCACGGTGTACTCGTGGTAGTAGCCCGTGTCCTGGTCCGGGAGGATGCCCTCGCGGTTCTCGAAGACCGTGCCGTCCTGCGGGTACGGGTAGGGGCCGCCCTGCTCGATGAGGTCGAGGGTGTCGTGGGCCTCGGTCGGGAGGTCGGAGTGGCAGATGTCGCCGACGGCGGCGGGGGCGACGGCCGTTGCGGCTGCGGGCGCCTGCGGCGCCGCGGTCGCCGTGGCGAGAGCGGGACCGCCGGCGAGGAGCGCGGCGGTGAGGGCACCGAGCGCGCCTAGGCGCGCGATTCGTGGGGGGAATCTCATAACCCCCATGGTGACGCGCGTAGATGACGTGTCAACGCCAACTCCCCCATATTTTCCTGATGTTCACACGCTCGAGTGGTATGCGTGCGCGGTCCGCGCCCCCCTCGGGCGCGGACCGCCGGCATCGCTCCTCGTCAGCCCGCAGCCTCCCGGTACCGCGCGGTGAGGTCGGCGGCGCCCTGTTCCGTGAGGGAACCGTGGAGACGCAGACGGCCGACGCCGCCGTCGGGGAAGATGTCGAGCCGCACCCGTACGAGCGGCCCCACCGGCTCGGGGAGCAGGAAGCGGTGGACGGTGTCCGGCTGGAGCGGCGTCCGCGGCAGCAGTGTCCGCCACTCGCAACTCCCGGACTCCGCAGGCGAGTCGGTGCCGTGGAGCGCGACCCAGCCGGCCGCGTTGCCGCGCAGCTCACCGGTGTCCAGCTCGATCGCGCGCACCTGTGCCTCCCCCGCGAGCGCGTAGTCGATCCAGTCGTGCCCCTCGTCCCTGCGCCGCCTGGTCTCCCAGCAGTCGGCCATGCCGCTCGGACGGCCGGGTCGGAGGGTGTTGGCCGGCGAGGAGAAGAACCGGTCGGAGGCGTCGAGGACGCGACCGCCGTGCTCCTGCGCCAGCACGTCGAAGGTGCCGAGCGCGGTGAGCCATGCGGGCTCGGGGAGCACCTCGCCGTGCACGCGCAGCCGGGCGACGCCGCCGTCGGGGTACTGGGTGAGCCGCAGGTGCGTGAACCGGTGCGGGGTGGAGACGGCGAAGCCGTTGGCGGCGTGCCCCGTGACCGGGGTCCGCGGCACCAGCGTCGTCCAGACGGTGGCGGGGTCGCCGAGTTCCTCGGGGCCCGGTGCGCCGGGGAGTTGGGCGCCTTCGACGGAGATGCTCTGCGGGTTGTTGCCCCTGAAGTGCGCCGTGTCGACGACGACGCCGCGCACCACCCCAGGGGTGCCGAGCCGGATCAGCGCGGTGTCGCCCTCGCCGGGCTCGGGGTGCGGCGCGGTGGCCGAACTGCCCCTGCGCCTGCGGGTCTCCCAGCCGTCCATCGTCTTGCCCTTGGGACCGAAGAGGTCGGGATCGAACTCGGCGCGCCCCGGGCGCAGCAGCCGCTCCCGCTCGGCGAAGAACTCGTCCGAGGCGGCGACGACCGTGCCGCCGAGGCCCGCGTCCGCGAGGTCGGGGAGGTGCTGGAAGGGGAAGCCGCCGGCGGGTGCGCGGTAGTCCGCGTACGGGTCGCCGCCGGCGTACGGGACGGCCGGTGCGGTGAACTCGGGGGAAGCGACTGCCTGTTGGTCTCCGGGCCGGGTCGGTGCCGTGGTCATGAACGTCCTCTCTCGATCAGCCTTCCGGTGGGCTCTCCCGTCCGGCCGTGTGCGGAGATGCGGCGCCCGCGCAGCCACGTCGAGGTGACGACGCCTTCGAGGGTGCGGCCCGCGTACGCGGTGACGGGGTTGCGGTGGTGGAGCCGTGCGGGCTCGACGGTGAAGGTCTCCTCGGGGGCGAGGACCGCGAAGTCCGCGTCCATGCCGGGCGCGACGGCTCCCTTGCGCGCGAGCCCCGCGACCGCTGCCGGGCCGGTCGCCATCCAGCGGACCACGTCACCGAGCCCGTGGCCGCGGCGGCGCGCCTCGGTCCAGACGGCGGGGAGCCCCAGTTGGAGCGAGGAGATGCCGCCCCAGGCGCTGCCGAAGTCGCCGTCCTTGAGCTCGGGCGTGCACGGCGAGTGGTCGGAGACGATGCAGTCGAGGACGCCCGCGCCGAGCCCCTCGCCCCAGAGCGCGTCGCGGTTGGCGGCGCCGCGGATGGGCGGGCAGCACTTGAACTCCGTTGCGCCGTCCGGGACTTCCTCCGCCGTGAGGGTGAGGAAGTGGGGGCAGCTCTCGGCGGTGACCCGTACGCCCTCGGCCCGCGCGGCGGCGAGGAGCGGCAGCGCGCCCGCCGAGGAGAGGTGGAGGACGTGGACCCTGGTGCCGTGGCGGCGCGCCAGGCGCAGCAGCAGTCCGATCGCCTCCTCCTCGGCCGCCGGCGGGCGTGAGGCGAGGAAGCCGCCGTAGCCGGGGCCGTGCGGCTGCGGTGCCTCGCCGAGCGCGGTGGGGTCCTCTGCGTGGACGATCAACAACCCGTCGAAAGCGGCGACTTCGGCGAGCGCGGCGTCGAGTCCGGCGGCGTCGAGCTCGGGGAACTCCTCGACCCCGGAGGGCGAGAGGAAGCACTTGAAGCCGAAGACGCCGGCTTCGTGGAGCCTTTGCAGCCCGCCGAGGCTCTCCGGCACCGCGCCGCCCCAGAACCCCGTGTCGATGTGGACCCTGCCTTCCGCCGCCGCCTGCTTGGTCCGCAGGTGCGCCGTGTGCACCGTCGGCGGAAGGGAGTTGAGCGGCATGTCGACGAGGGTGGTGACACCGCCGGCCGCGGCCGCCCTCGTCGCCGTGGGGAACCCCTCCCACTCCGCGCGCCCGGGGTCGTTGACGTGCACGTGCGTGTCGACGAGCCCGGGCAGAAGCGCGTCCTCGCCGAGGTCGACCAGCTCGGCACCGGCCGGGAGGGGGGCGTCGTAGGGGAGGACGGCGGCGATGCGCTCCCCCGCCACGGCGACGGACGCGGGGCGCTCCCCCTGCGGCGTCACCACGCGTGGGGAGCGCAGCACCAACTCGGCTTCGCCGTCCCAAGGTTGCTCCTGCACCCGACACCTCCCGGTGCTCGCGCGAGGGCAGCGCCCCGGCGGAGCGGGCGCGCCGCGTCCGGTCGAGACCTGCGGTTTCAACGAACTGTTGAAGGCATCCTGAGACCACTCCCGCCGGGCGTCAACACCGCGCCCCCCGCCCGTCGGTCGGAACGCGGAAACCGTCGGCCGGGACCCCGCGGACGCGGCGCCCGGTACCATGCGCACAGCCCGCAGAAAGGAACGCGCCTTGCCGCCGTCCGCCGAACACCAGCCAACGGCCCCCGCCGCCCCGGGCGGCGTCCAGTCCCTGGAGCGGGCCTTCGACCTGCTGGAGCGGATGGCCGACGCCGGGGGCGAGGTCGGGCTCAGCGAACTCGCCTCGCTGAGCGGCCTGCCGCTGCCCACCATCCACCGGCTGATGCGCACCCTCGTCACCAGCGGCTACGTCCGCCAGCAGCCCAACCGCCGCTACGCGCTCGGCCCGCGGCTCATCCGGCTCGGCGAGAGCGCGGCGCGGCTCCTCGGCACCTGGGCGCGGCCCTACCTCGCCAGGCTCGTCGAGGAGACGGGCGAGACGGCCAACATGGCGCTCCTCGACGGGGACGAGGCCGTCTACGTCGCGCAGGTGCCCTCGCGCCATTCGATGCGGATGTTCACCGAGGTCGGCCGACGGGTGCTGCCGCACACCACGGGCGTCGGCAAGGCGCTCCTCGCCGAGGCCCCGGAGGCGGAGGTGCGCGCCCTGCTCGACCGCACCGGCATGCCGGCGGCGACCGAGCGGACTCTCACCACGCCCGAGGCGTTCCTCGACGCCCTCGCGACGGTGCGCGTCGAGGGGTACGCCGTCGACGACAACGAGCAGGAGCTGGGCGTCCGTTGCCTCGCCGTCCGCGTCCCCGACTCCCCCACCTCGGCGGCGATCTCCATCTCCGGGCCTGCCGGACGCCTCACCGATGCGGCGACGGAGAAGTACGTACCGCTGCTGCGGACCGTCGCGGCCGAACTCTCCACGGCGATCGCCACCTCTGGCGCGGAGGCACCGCGAGGCTGAGCGCGGCCCCGGCGCCCGTATGTCACGGGGCGGTTGGGCGCACCCCTGCGGCTACTCGCGGCGGCGGGGCGCCGGTTCGCCGAAGAGTTCGACGGCGCGGCGCAGTTCGCCCAGCGGTTCGGCGAGCGTGCTCAGGGAGCCGAGCGCCGCGGTGAGCAGCAGCAACGACGTCCGCAGCGCGCGCACTTCGGGTGCCCCCGAGCGCACCATGGCGCGGACCGCGTCGAGTTGGTCCTCGGCCACGCCGCGGTCGCGTAACTCCGGTTGGTGCGCGTCGAGTTCGGCGCGCAGCCGGACGGCCGCGTCCCTCAGCGCCGAGACGCGCGGATCTTCCTGGCGGCTCGCCCCCGACGACCGCTGCCCCACGGTTTTGCTGCGCACGCTCTCTCCCCATCAAACGGCACGCCCCGCGGTACTCGGAGGCTGCCACCCCTGCTCCTCCGTGCTCCCCTCACCACGCCCCGGGAAGCCACCGGCCCCCCGGCCGGGTCAGACCAGTAAACGCCAAGCGCGACGAGGACGCCATACGGAGGACGCGATTCCCGTGCGGCGCACACGAGTCGGGGAGCGGCGGCAGGACGACCGTGCGCCGCTCCGGCAGCCGCGCTTCCGGAACGGCGTAGCTGCAGCTCAGGGCGCTTCCGTCGGCCCTTCCTCGCTCACGTCGAGCGCGTTGCGCCACACCGTCGGGTCGAGCTTGACGTACGTGCTGGGGTCGGAGTCGGGTGAGGTGCCGCGGAAGGTGACAAGCCCCACATGCCCGGCGCCGTTGAGGACGCAGATCCGTGCGCCCTTCGAGAGGCTGCGGAGTGCGACGCGCTGGGCGGACCGCGTTCCGGCGCGGCAGGTTCGGAGCGTCGGGGACTGCTCGTCGTCGAGGAGCACCAGCTTGTTGCTGTCGGCGGTACCGAGGCGGTCGAACTCCGTCTCGTGTGCGACGTCCTCGCGGTCGTCCGCGGAGTCGGAGGGGCGCACCGGGCGGTCGGCGAGAGCGAGGCGGTAGTCGTCGGGCAGGTCGAGGCCGTCGTACTCCTCCGGCTCCGGGACCGGTCGCGGGCGGACCCCAAGGGCGTGAAGACCCCCGCGCCGCGCTGCACTCCCCGTCACGCTGCTGCCCGTTCCGTCTGTGGAGGGACGGCGCTGCTGTGCGCCGCCCCGCACGGCCGACGGGGACCGCCCCGTACCCTGGCGCCGTGCTGCACCAGGAGAACGACCCGACGCGCTCCCCCGTCACCGGCCTACTGCTCGCGGCCGGGGGCGGCTCCCGGCTGGGCGGGCGTCCCAAGGCGCTCCTTCCCTACCGCGGTGCGCCCCTCGTCGAGCACGCGGTCCGGGCGCTCGTGGACGGCGGGTGCGGGCGCGTCTGCGTGGTGCTCGGTGCTGCGGCTGCGACGGTCCAGGCGCGGGCCCGGCTCGACGGCGCCGAGGTCGTGGAGAACCCCGACTGGGCCGCGGGGATGGGCGGTTCGCTGCGGGTCGGCCTCGCTGCCGTCTCCGGGGAGCGGCCCGGCGGGGTCGCGGCTGCGGAGAGCGGCGCCGCGCTCGTCGTGCTCGTCGACCAGCCGGGGGTGTCCCCGCGCGCCGTCGCCCGGGTGCGGGCCGCGTACGAGGGGCCGGCCTCGCTCGCCTCCGCCGCCTACGGCGGGCGCAGGGGCCACCCCGTCCTCCTCGGAGCCGCGCACTTCGCCGGGGTGGCCGCTGCCGCGGAGGGCGACAGGGGCGCCCGCGCGTACCTGCGGCGGCACCCTCCGGTGTGCGTCGAGTGCGGCGACGTCGGAGACCCGGCCGACATCGACACCCCCGAGGACCTCGCCCGCCTCGACGACTGAACTCGGCGCGCGCGAGGCCACGTTCAGCCGGCGGGCGTCCGGAAGGCGGCGCGCGTGGCCCCCGCCGCCGTGAGGAACCACACGACCACGGCGACGAGGAGGAGCAGCCGACCCGCCTCGGTGAGCGCGTCGGGCGCGAAGAGGGGCGCGGTGGTGAGCGTCGCCACCGCCGTCATGCCGAGCGGGAAGACGGTCGCCCAGCGGCGGGTGTCGTACTGCGGGCGCGACCACCTGATCTCGGCGACGACGAGTACCGCGTACCAGGCGAAGACCGCGGCGAGCAGTACGAGCGTGACGAAGCGGAGCCACGCGTGCGGCCACCCGGCCCAGGCTCCGCCCGGCGCGGTGGCGCCCGTCAGCCGGGCGGACGCGAGCGCGGAGATGGCGAGGGCGCCGCACGCCACCCAGTGGTCGCCCTTGCCGTTGCGCACCTCGGAGAAGTCGAAGTGGACCAACACCTGTACGTAGAGGGCGAGTCCGAGGACGAAGGCGCCGAGCGCGAGCCACAGCGGCCAGGTGGGGCCGCGCTGCGTCAACCAGAGCGTGGTGGCGAGCACGGCGAGGGACTGGGTGGCGACGCACGTCAGGTAGGCGGCGCCCGGTACGCGTCGCGCGGTGTGGCGCACGGCGGCCGGCAGCAGGACGACCCAGAGCACCGCGGAGAAGGCGAGGAGCACCCACGCCGCCGTCTGGAAACCGGCGAACGCGCACCGGACGCCGAGGACGCCGGTGCCTGCGACGCCGGTGAGCGCGCCCACCTTCCGCGCCTCGTCGAGCCACCTGCGGCGCTGCCGCACGAACCGCACCAGCATGACGGCGGCGACGGCGACCCACACCGCGGCGCCGACGGCGAAGAGCGCGGCGGAGAGCACCTCGAACCCCACGAGCAGGCAGCCCGTCGAGACGATGCCGGTCGCCATCACCACGGCGCCGTCGAGGGGTTGGACGCGGTCCCAGGGCGCGCCGGTGCGCTCCCCGTCCCGCCCGTCCGCCATCCGTCAACCCTCCCGGCCGGCGAACCGCTGCTGGAGTCCGCGCGCGACCTCGTCCGGGCTCTCGCCGCGCGTCTCCGGTACGTACCGCAGGACGAAGAAGAGACCGGCGAGGCAGATGACGCCGAAGATCCAGAACGTCTCGCCCTGGCCGATCACCCCCGCGACGGGCAGGAAGAGGAGGCCGACGACGAAGTTCGACGCCCAGTTGACGGCGGTCGCCGCGCTGGAGCCGGCGGCTCGGACGGTGGGCGGGAAGACCTCGCCGATGAGGACCCAGAAGATCGGGCCCAACCCGCCTGCGTAGACGGCGATGTAGGCGACCATGAAGAGCAGGGAGAGTTCGGGGCTGAGGCCGATCACGAAGGAGAGGCCGAGGAGCGCCATCGTCAGGGTCATCCCGCCGAGCGAGGCGAGGAGGAGGAAGCGTCGGCCGACGCGGTCGACGAGGCGCAGCGCCACGACCGTCATCAGCAGGTTGATGAGGCCGATGAAGACGGAGTAGAAGATCGAGTTGGAGGCGCTGAGCCCGGTCTTCTCGATCACCGAGGGCGCGTAGTAGATGATCGTGTTGATCCCGCCGAACTGCTGGATGGCGGCGAGGACGAGGCCGACGACGAGCGCGGGGCGGACCTGCTTGCGGGCCAAGTGCCGCCAGCCGCCCTCGTCTTCGTCCCCGAGGTGCCCGCCCGACTCCTCGGTCGCCTGCTGGATGCTGTCGACGAGTTCGTCTGCCTGCTTCTCGCCCATCACCCTGCGGACCACCCTGCGGGCCTCGTCCGCGCGCCCCTGGGCGAGCAGCCACGAGGGCGACTCGGGCAGCACCCACAGCGCCCCCGCGACGAGGACGGCGGCGGGCACGAAGCCGACGGCGAACATCGCCCGCCAGTCGCCGGCGCCGGCGAAGACGAGGTTGACGAGGTAGGCGATGAGGATGCCGCCCGTGATGAAGAGTTGGTTGAAGCTGAGGGTGCGGCCGCGGATGGCGTTCGGGGAGAGTTCCGAGAGGTAGATGGGAACCGTGGCGGAGGCGCCGCCGATGGCGAGACCGAGGACGAGGCGTCCGGCGAGGAGCATCCAGTAGTCGATGGCCGCGACGGCGATCAGGGTGCCGATCGCGAAGACGACGCCCTCGAAGACGAGGGCGTGGCGCCGGCCGACCCGGTCGGCGAGGCGCCCGGCGGAGAGCGCTCCGATCATCGCGCCGATGAGGAGGATGCTGACGACCGTGCCCTGTTCGAAGGAGTTGAGGGCGAAGTCGTGCTTGACGAAGAGGAGGGCGCCGGAGATGACCCCGGTGTCGAAGCCGAAGAGGAGGCCGCCCAGCGCGATGAGGAGCGCCCATCCGTAGACGCGCCCCTTACGGGTGGGGACCGCCCCCTCGGCTCCGGATTCCTCGGAATTGCCCTGCACGCGACCGCCTCCTGCGCTCTTCTGCGGCGCACACCTGCGACCGCCACCGCTCGACTATGGGGCAGCGGCGCGGGGACGGGCCCCAACGACATGCTGTGTACGGGTGAGTTGCGTACGCGGAGCTGCCCCGCCGTGCAGGTGCGCGCGGGCCGTGGGCGTTGCCAACTCCTCCGTGGCGGTGGAGAGTTCACCTCACAGAACAGGAGAAATACGGCGATCCTTGTGTGGCGGGGGCGAGGAGCCGCCGAGTTTCTCCTCCCCCGTTGAAGTTCCGCTATAAGAAAACTACTCTCCACTTTCCAGAACTCCGCCGGAGTTGGCCCTCCGGCGCCCTGTCCGTGCACGCCCGCACCACCCGCACCGCCCGCCGGCCGAAGGAGTCCTCACCATGCCCGCAACCGAGCGCCCGCTCCCGGAGCTCACCGGTATCGACCCCGCGCACCGCCCGGAGCGGCAGGACGAGGTGCTGACCCCCGAAGCCCTGGCCTTCCTCGGCGCGCTCCACCGCCGCTTCACCCCCCGCCGCGACGAGCTCCTGGCGCTGCGCGCCGAGCGCCGCGACGAACTCGCCCGCACGGCAACGCTCGACTTCCTCCCCGAAACCGCCGGCGTGCGCTCCGGCGAGTGGCAGGTGGCCCCCGCCCCGGAGGCGCTCCAGGACCGGCGGGTGGAGATCACGGGTCCCACCGACCGGAAGATGACGATCAACGCCCTCAACTCCGGCGCCCGCGTCTGGCTCGCCGACTTCGAGGACGCCTCGGCCCCCACCTGGGGCAACGTCATCGGCGGCCAGCTCAACCTGATCGACGCCTACGAGCAGCGCATCGACTTCACCGACGAGAACTCCGGCAAGTCCTACGGGCTGCGCCCCGCCGAAGAGTTGGCGACGGTCGTCGTCCGGCCCCGCGGCTGGCACCTCGACGAGCGCCACCTCACCGTGGACGGGCGCGCCCTGCCCGGCGGCCTCGTCGACTTCGGCCTCTACTTCTTCCACAACGCCCAGCGCCTGCTCGACCTCGGCAAGGGCCCCTACTTCTACCTGCCGAAGACCGAGTCGCACCTCGAAGCCCGCCTGTGGAACGAGGTGTTCGTCTTCGCGCAGGAGTACTGCGGCATCCCGTACGGGACCGTCCGCGCCACCGTGCTCATCGAGACGATCACCGCGGCGTACGAGATGGAGGAGATCCTCTACGAACTCCGCGACCACGCCTCGGGGTTGAACGCCGGACGCTGGGACTACCTCTTCTCCATCGTGAAGAACTTCCGCGACGCGGGGCCCTCCTTCGTCCTGCCCGACCGCAACTCCGTGACGATGACGGCGCCTTTCATGCGCGCCTACACCGAACTCCTCGTCCGCACCTGCCACAAGCGCGGGGCCCACGCGATCGGCGGCATGGCCGCGTTCATCCCCAACCGCCGAGACCCCGAGGCGAACGAGCAGGCGCTGGAGAAGGTCAGGAACGACAAGGACCGCGAGGCCCACGACGGCTTCGACGGCTCCTGGGTCGCCCACCCCGACCTCGTGCCCGTCGCCCGCGCCTCCTTCGACGCCGTCCTCGGCGACCGCCCGCACCAGAAGGACCGCCTGCGCGAGGACGTCGACGTCAAGGCCGCCGACCTCATCGCCATCGACTCGCTCGACGCGCGGCCCACCTCGGCCGGGCTCCGCAACGCCGTGCAGGTCGGCATCCGGTACACCGAGGCGTGGCTGCGCGGCCTCGGCGCCGTCGCCATCTTCAACCTCATGGAGGACGCGGCGACCGCGGAGATCTCCCGCTCCCAGCTCTGGCAGTGGATCAACGCGGGCGTCGTCCTCGACGACGGCAGCACCGTCACGCGCGACCTCGTGCGGCAGGTCGCCAGCGAGGAACTCGCCGCGATCCGCGAGGAGGCGGGCGAGGAGGCGTTCGCGACCGGCGCCTGGCAGCAGGCGTACGACCTGCTTCTCGACATCGCCCTCGCCGAGGAGTACACCGAGTTCCTCACCCTTCCGGCGTACCAACTCCTGGAGGGCTGAACCGCTTCGGCCGTCCGTACGGGGCAACACGCCCCGCACGGACGGCCGTTGCTCACTCCACCCACGCCCCCACCGCGACGAACCCGCAGACGAGCACGGCGAGGATCGCCAACAGCGGCCACACGAACCGGATATAGCGGTCGTAGCCGACCCTCGCGAGCGAAAGACCCCCCATGATGACGGCGGTGGTCGGCACCCACAGGTTCATCCAACCGCTCGCCGCGGTCCACGCCGTGACGGCGAGCGCCCGCGAAACCCCGGCGAAGTCGGCGAGGGGTGCGAGGATCGGCATCGCGAGGGTGGCGTGCCCCGACGTCGAAGGGATGAGGAACGCCAGGGGCAGGTTGACGACGTAGACCATGATGCCGAAGAGCGCGGCGGGGGTCCCCGAGACGGCTCCCTCGACCGAGTGGAGCACCGTGTCCGTGATCTGCGCGTTGTTCATCAGGACGGTGACGCCCCGCGCAAGCATGATCACCAGCGCCGGTGAGACGAAGTCGGCCGCGCCCCGCACCAGGGTGTCGGTGAAACCGCGCTCCCCCATCCTCGCGAGGAAGCCGACCACGATCGAGGCGACGAAGAAGAGCGCCGCCAACTCGGGGAAGGACCAACCGAGTTCGAAGCGGTACGGGGCGGCGTCCGCGCGTCCCGTCAGCACGCTCGACCACGGGATCACCGAGTAGACGAGGGCCCCGAAGGCGAGCGATGTGGCGGCGAGGACCACCCGGTGCCGCGGCGTGAGCTGCGGCGGCTCCTCCGTCCCCGCGCGCTCGGCCCGTTCCCGGTCCCCCGGCCGCCACCCCGAGAGCGAGCGCCCGGGCACGGCACGCACCCGCCGCGCGTACCGCACGACGAAGGCGATCGTCACGGAGGTGAAAACGATCCACATCGCCCCGCGGAGCACGATCCCGTCGCCGATCGAGATGTCGGCGGCGGAGGAGGCGACACCGGTGGCGAAGGGGTTGACCGTGGAGCAGAGGACACCGGCCCCGGAACCGAGCAGGATGGTGCCGGCCGCGGTCATCCGGTCGTATCCGAGGGCGAGCATCAGCGGGACGACGAGCCCGTAGAAGCCGAGCGTCTCCTCCGCGAACCCTTCGACGGTGCCGAGGAGCGAGAAGACCGTCATCACCCCGGCGACGAGCAACGCGCCCCGCCCGCGCAACCGGTGCGCGAGCCGGCCGATGCCGCGGTCCAGCGCGCCGGTGGCGAAGACGACGGTGATGAAGGCGCCCACGGCGAGGACGAAGAGGAACACCCCCGCGCTGCCGTAGAGTTCTCCGGTCGCGTCGGGTGAGACCGCGCCCGTCCTGGTGTCCTGAACCCCGTAGAGGCCGTTGACCGGCGCGAGGAAGAGGTCCTTCAGGCGGTCGGCGAAGCTGAGCCCGGCCTCGGTGCGATGGTAGGTGCCCTGCTCGGGGGCGCCGTCGGCCGTGCGCCGATAGCTGCCGGAGGGGACGACGAAGGCGAGCGCCCACACCGCGAGGGTGACGACGGCGAGCACCGTGAGCGCACTGGGAAACCTGAACGCGCCCTCGTCCGCGGGGAGTTCGCCCTGTGCGCGCTCGGGCTCCGCGCTCACGCCTCGGCCTCGCGGGCGGCGCGGAAGGACGCGGCGTACTCGCGGAAGAAGACCGCCTCCGCGAGGACGGCGGCGCGCAGCTCGGAGTAGAGGACGCGTTCGTTGGGCCCATGGAGCCCCGAGAGGTTGTCCTCGGCGCCGAAGAGGAGGATCTCCGCACCGGGCACGGCCGTTGCGAGGCCGTTGACGAGCGGGATGGAGCCGCCCGTCGCCGCGTGCACGGGCGCGCTGCCCCACGCGACGCGGAGCGCCTCGTCGGCGGCGCGGTAGGCGGGGCCGCCCGCGGGCGCCTCGAACCCGGGCCCCGCGTCGCCCGGGGTGACCTCCAGGCCCACGCCGAACGGCCGTTGGGCGCGCAGATGGCGGACGACGGCGCCGAGCGCTTCGTGCGCGTCCTGGCGCGGATGCACCCGGAGGTTCAGTTTGGCGCGCGCGTAGGGGACGACGGCCGAGGC
Organism: Streptomyces sulphureus DSM 40104; assembly: GCF_000381025.1. Classification (GTDB taxonomy): domain Bacteria; phylum Actinomycetota; class Actinomycetes; order Streptomycetales; family Streptomycetaceae; genus Streptomyces; species Streptomyces sulphureus. The sequence goes on along the minus strand of NZ_KB905818.1, from coordinate 406,460 downwards.
GGCGTGCTCGACGCCGGGCGCGTCGATGCCGGTGACGGTGAGCGCGGGACCGCTCCACAGCCGTTCGCCGAGCCCCCCGGTGCCCAGGAGCGGCATCCCTTCGACCACGCCGGCGCGGGCGCGGAACTCTTCCTCGGTCAGGGCGCCGTCCGGCCACGCCTCGCGGTGCAGGCCCTCGACGGCGACGTCTCCGTGCGCGTCGTGGAGCGTGGCGAGGGCGTGGAGGAGTGCGAGCAGTGCGTCGGGGGCTGCGCCGCCGTACTCGCCGCTGTGCACCGCGCTCTCCAACGTCCGTACCTCAACGGTGAGTTCGGCGACGCCGCGGAGCGCCGTCGTGAGGGTGGGCGTCCCCGGCCGGATGCTGCCGGTGTCGGCGACGACCATCGCGTCGCAGGCGAACCGCTCCGGCTCCGTGGCCGGGTAGGTGTCGAAGGCGCTGCCGTACTCCTCCTGTCCCTCGAAGACGATCCGCACGCCGACCGGCGGTCGCCCGGAGAAGGCGCGCACGGCCCCGAGATGCGCGATGAGGTTCGCCTTGCAGTCGGCGACGCCCCGTGCGCGCAACCCTGTGCCGTCCTCCGTCTCGGTGGGTTCGAAGGGCGGCGAGCGCCACAACTTGCCGTCGCCCGGGGGCTGTACGTCGTAGTGGGCGTAGAGGAGCACGGTCGGTGCACCGGCGTCCGGAGGCGGGATCTCGGCGGTGACGAGCGGCGCCGTGTCGGGGAGGTGGAGCTCGCCGATGGCGGTGGCGCCGGCGTCGTGGAGGAGCGCGGTGACGGTGTCCCGCGCTTCGAGGACCGGGGCCTCCGGGTAGCCGGGGAAGGCGATCGACGGAATCGACGCCAACCGCCGCAGGTCGGCGACGAGTTGGCCCATCAGCCCGTCGACGACGGCCTCCAGCGGGTCGGGGCCCGCCGCGCCCGCGGACCGGGCGGGGTGCGCGGACTCGGGCATGGCTCTCCCTGGCGCTCGCGGGTGCGGATGGTGGCCCTTGCGGGCTCGCGCAGCATATCGGGCGCAACCGCCAAATAACGCTTTAACCGGGCGCTACATCCGTACGCGGACCGGCGGTCCTCACGTGGAACTCTCGTCGCCCGGAAGCGTCGTCCGGGCGCGAAGTGGCTCGGCTTTCAGTCCTGTGGTCCGGCCGCGGCGCTCTCCCCGGCTGCCCGACCGGCCAGAAGCGGCAGTACCCGGGCCTCGGACGAGTCGGGCTCGACGAGACGCTGCTCGGGAAAGTGGGGTGCGGTGGCGGCCGCGATGGGGAAGTCGAGGAGCCTGGCCCCGGGGTCGGCCTGCCTCTGCCGCGTCGGCCGGAAGCGGCGTCGCTCAGAAGAGGTTCCGGCCGACCGTCCATGCCGCGGCGGCCCCGACGAGGAGGTACCACGAACGGTTGCGCCAACTCGGGCGCCAGCGGCGGCCCTTGAGTCCCTCGGCGCCCCAGCGGAGCAGCAGCCACAGCGGCAGCGGGGCGGCGAGGAGGAGCGCCGGGTTGTCGTGCCAGGCCGCCGCGAGGTCGCCGTGGAGCAGGTCGTACGCCATGCGGGTGCCGCCGCACGCGGGGCAGAGCAGGCCCGTGACGGCACGGAACGGGCAGGCGGGCAGCAGGTTTCCGGGCTCGTGCGGGTCGGTGGTGAACAGGTATGCGGCGCCCGCCGCTCCTGCGGTGAGGGCCGCGAGCGGTGCGGCCGCAGGGTGGCGCAGGAGCGGCGGGACGGCCCGCGGCCGGACACTCAGCACGGGCGTGCCGGGCGCCGGGGAGGTGCCGCGTCAGCCGCGCAGGACACGGCCGTTGCTGTCCGTCTTGTCGTCGCTGATGAGCAGGAGGATGCCGTCGATCAGCGACCAGAGGCCGAGGCCGCCGCAGGTGAAGATCTGCGCCACGCCTATGCCGACGCTGCCTATGTAGAACCTGCCGATACCGAAGGTGCCGAGGAAGAGTTGGAGGACCCCGGCGACGATCTTCGACTTGTCGGAGTACGGCCGCCCGTACGGGTCGTAACCGTACGGCGCGTCGGGCTGGTAGCCGTGCGGCGGCGGGGCGTACCCGCCGCCGGGCGGGGGGTAGCCGTAGCCGGGCGGCGGCGTGTCCTGCGGCGGCTGCGTGTACGGGTTCTGGCCCTGGGGGCCCGGACCATACGGGTTGTTGAACGACATCGGGCCATAACTCCTGGTGTCTTGCGCGTGCAGGGGACAGTGCGGCGTCCATCCTGTCAGCCTGCATGCGCAGGACAGGTATCCAGGGCGACGCGGCACCGCACACTCGTAGGGGAGGGCAACGGAAGCCGTTCCGGTTCCGTACGGAGGGCCGCAACCGCCCATTCCGACGCGAAGATTCGGTGCAGACCTGCACACGGACGCCCGCGGCTTCCCCAACTCCCCCGTCACGCACGTCACTCGGGGCGCGGTCCCGACTCCCCGGAACCGCCCGCCCGTCCGCCGCCCGCTACGCCTCGGCGCCCCGCTTGCCGTCTGGTTCGGGCGCGGGCTCCGTGGCCGTCCCCTCGGGCGCGCCCCGGCGTCCGGTGTGGTGGAAGACGAGGTTGAGGAGGACGGCCACCACGCACCCGGTGGAGATACCGGAGTCGAGGATGATCTTCGCGCTCTCGGGAAACGCGTGGTAGAAGTCGGGCGCCGCGATCGGGATCACGCCGACGGCGAGCGAGATGCCCACGATCATCATGTTGCTGTCCTTGTCGAGCCCCGCCCTGATCAACGTCTGGATGCCGCTCGCCGCGACGGACCCGAAGAGGACGACCCCGGCTCCGCCGAGCACCGGCTGCGGAACCGTGGCGATCAGCCCGGCCGCCATCGGACAGAGCCCCATCAGCACGAGGATGCCGCCGCCGGTCGCGACGACGTACCTGCTGCGGATGCGCGTCATCGCCACGAGGCCGATGTTCTGCGCGAAGGCGCTGCACATCAGCCCGTTGAAGAACGGGCTCACGAAGGAGCCGAGTGTGTCGGCCCGCAGCCCCGCGGCGATCGTCCGCTCGTCCGCGGGGCGTTCGACGATCTCGCCCAGCGCGAGCATGTCGGCCGTCGACTCCGTCATCGAGACGAGCATCACGACGCACATGGAGACGATCGCCGCCGCCGCGAACTGCGGGGCGCCGAAGTGGAACGGCGTCGGGAAGCCGACGATGTCGGCCTCACGGACCGCGGTGAAGTCGGTGAGGCCGACGGGGACCGCCAGCACGGTGCCGGCCGCGAGGCCGAGGAGGACGGCGATCTGCTTCCAGAAGCCGCGGGTGAAGCGGCGGATGAGGAGGACGAGGACGAGGGTCGCGCCGGCCATGGCGATGTTGCGGCCGTCGCCGTAGTGCGGGTCGCTTTCGTCGCCGCCCTGGGCCCAGTTGAAGGCGACCGGCATGAGCGAGAGGCCGATGAGCGTGATCACGGTGCCGGTGACGACCGGCGGCAGGAACCGCACCAGCCTGCTGAAGTACGGCGCGATCACGAAACCGAGCGCGGCGGCGACCATCGTCGCGCCGAATATCACGGGGAGGGCGTTCTCGGACCCTTCGGACTTGCTGATCGCCAGCATCGGCGCGACGGTCGCGAAGGTGGCGCCGTTGACGAACGGCAGCCGCGCGCCGATCCGCCATACACCGAGCGTCTGGAGAAGAGTCGCCATGCCGGCCATGAAGAGGCTCGCGCCGGTGAGGAACGTCAACTCGGAGACGGAGAGCCCGACGGCCGCGCCGATGACGAGCGGCGGGGCCACGACGCCCGCGTACATCGCCGCCACGTGCTGGAGGCCGCTGGTGAGGAGCTTCAGTGGCGGCATGCCCCGGTCCACGGGGTGCTTCTCCCGCGCTGTCCCCTGCGACTGCGGGTCGTCCTGCGCCGGTCGGCCGGGGTTGGCGGAAGAGGAGTCGCGTTTCCTGTCGGGGCGGCCTTGCGGCGCGTCGGGGCGGTCGGACACGTGGGTCCTCCTGTGGGTCTTCCGTGCGCGGGGGCACGCGTTCTCCTGGTGGGTGGCACGGCGTTGCTCGATGCGCTCATGGGCGCCGCGGGTGCGTGGGTGCCGCCGTACGGAGGGCGCGGCGGCAGTCGCGTTGGGGTGCGGGCCCTTGCGGAGGTACGGAAGTGCGGGTGTGCAGCAGCGTCGTCGGACGCGGTCAATGCGCGGACGTGCGGGGATAGTTGGACGCCGGTGCTGCGTCGACCGGGATCGGTCGGCGGCTTCGAGGTGCCCCCGCGGAGGGTGACCCCCGCGAGGGCCGGGGCGCGCGGCGAGGTGCACCTCTCGGTGAAGTGATGCTCGCCTGGCGGGTGTCGGGGACCCGGCTCGGTGTCGGGCGTACGGTGCCGCGGCTCAGCGTAAGGACGTCATCGTCGCAACCTCCGTGCCTGGACGGCGGCTTCGCGCGCGATCGCCGTCTCGTCGTCGCCGAGGAGCACGCCGTCCTCCACCACGGGTCTTCCCCCGACGAAGGAGAACGCCACCGGCGCCGCGGCGCCGAGGACGAGCGCTGCGACGGGGTCCTCCACGGTGGAGTGCCCGAGCCCGTCGAGGCGCCAGAGGACGAGGTCCGCGAGCTTGCCGGGCTCCAGCGAGCCCAACTCCCGCTGCCTGCCGAGGACTCGGGCGCCGCCCGCGGTGGCGAGCCGCAGCGCGGCGCGTACGTCGAGCGCCGCCTCGCGCCGCTCGCCGAGCCGGTTGAGGAGCAGCGCGTTGCGCAGCTCGGTGTGGAGCTCGCCCGACTCGTTCGACGCGGTCCCGTCGACCCCGAGGCCGACGGGCACCCCCGCGTCGAGCATCGCGGGAACCCGTGCCAGCCCGGCGGCGAGGCGGGCGTTGGACGACGGGCAGTGGGCGACACCGGTGCCGGTGCGCGCGAAGGCGTCGATGTCGGCGTCGTCCATGTGCACGCAGTGGGCCATCCAGACGTCCTCACCGAGCCAGCCGGTGGAGGCGAGGTAGTCGGTCGGCCCCATGCCGAACCGCTCCCGGCAGAACTCCGCCTCCTCCCGCGTCTCGGAACCGTGCGTGTGCAGCCGCACGCCCAGCCGTCTCGCCAACTCGGCGGACTCGCTGAGGAGTTCGCCGGTCACCGAGAACGGGGAGCAGGGCGCGACGGCCACCTGCACCGTCGACTCGGGTGAGGGGTCGTGATACCGCGCCACCGCCTCCTCCGTGGCTCGCAGCGCGCCTTCGGTGGTCTCGACGGCGAAGTCCGGCGGGAGGCCCCCGTCGGAGGCGCCGAGGTCCATGGAGCCGCGGGCCGCCGTGAGGCGCACCCCGAGCCGGCGCGCGGCGTCGATCTCGGCGCCCAGCAAGTCCCCCGTGCCGCGCGGGAAGATGTAGTGGTGGTCGGCTGCGGTCGTGGTGCCGCCGCGCACCATCATGCCGAGCGAGGCGCGGGCGGCGGCGTGCACCATCTCCTCGTCGATCAGGGACCAGACGGGGTAGAGCTCCACGAGCCAGTCGAAGAGCGGGGAGTCCTGGGCGAGGCCCCTGGTGAGCCACTGGTAGAAGTGGTGGTGGGTGTTGACGAGCCCCGGCGTGGCGAGCTGCCCCCGTCCGTCGACGCGGCGTACGACGCCCTCCAGGCCGCCCGGCGCGGGGCCCGGGCCCACGGCCTCGATCCGGTCGCCGGCGAGGACGAGGTGCCCCGTCGGGTACTCGGTTCCGTGCCCGTCCACCGTTGCGATCGCGCAGCCCTCGACGACGGTGCGCACCGTGTCGACTGCCGTGGTTTCGCCCGGCGTTGGCTGCCCCGTCATGCTGCTCCCTTCCGGCGGCCCCCGTAGGGGCCGGCCGTTCCGCCGGCAGGCGGCTGTGCGCGCACCGGCTCCCGCTCGCCGCTCACAGGTTGCTCAGGTCGACGGGTATGCGCTCGGCCTCCCCCTCTCGCACCACCGTCGCCTCGATCAGCCCGTACGGGCGGTCGGCCGCGTAGTAGACGGCGCCGTCCGCGGGCTCGTTGGAGAGGCCGAACGGCGAGAGGTCCACGCGGAAGTGGTGCTTGTTCGGCATCGAGAGGCGTATCTCGCCGAGTTCGGGGCGCCCTTCGAGGACGTCCGCGCCCATCTCGTAGAGCGTCTGCTGGAGCGAGTACGAGTAGGTGCCGGCGAAGGCGGCGAGGAGGCGCCGCTCGACCTCGGCGTGGGCCGCGTTCCACCCGTCCTCGGGGGCTGCCGCGCCGAGGTGGCGCCACCAGGCGGTGACGTCCGTGGCGAGGATGCGGTCGTACTCCTCGACGAGCGTGGTGTAACCGTCCTTGACGTAGCCGTGGAACTCCGAGTCGGTGGAGTTGAGCACGGTGAGGCCCTTGACGCCCGAGAGGACCTCGGTGCCCCGTGCGTCGTGGGTGACCTGCGCCGTCCGGACGCACCGTCCGCTGCGGACGAACGAGTGCCCCGTGCCGGACTCGTCCTCGGAGACGCCGCCCGCGGCGTCGATACGGGACCACGCGTACTCCTCGACCCGGATGCGGGCCCGCGTGATCGGCGCGCACGTGGCGACGAAGTGCCGGGCGAGCAGCGTCCCGAACTCCTCGGGCGAGGCGACGCCGTGTTCCTTGGCGAAGGCGTAGACGGTGTTCTTCGTGGTGTCGGTGGGCAGCACATGGGCGTTGCTGCCCGAGTAGTGGACCTCGTCGAGGTCGCCCTGGAGTGCGACGGAGACGTTGAGGTCCCTGATCCGGTGCCCGGCGCCCTCCCGGGTCACCTTGAGGACGCGGACCTCGGCCTTCCCGTACTGGTTCTGGCCGAGCACGGCCCGTACGGCGGCGGGACGCGGGGCTGCGGCGGGTTGCGCGGTCTCGGTCACGTGGATCAGCTCCCTCGGTATACGGAGTAGCCGAACGGGCTGAGCAGCAGCGGCACATGGTGGTGCTCGCCCGGTGCGACGGCGAAGACGGTGGAGACCTCGGGGAAGAACCCGACGTCCGAGTAGCTGCCCGTGTCGAAGTGGAGACGGGCCCAGGCGGCTCCCTCGGGGAGGGCGGGGAGGTCGCGGCAGCGGCCGTCCCCGTCGGTGCTGCTCTCGGCGTGCGGCTGCCACTCCCCGCCGCGCCCGGTGCGCACGGCGAGGCGGACGGGGACGCCGGCGGCGGGCCGGCCTGCGGACGTGTCGAGCACGTGGGTGGAGACGGTGGCTGCGGGTGGACTGCTCATGCCGAGACCCCTTCCTCGGCGAGGCGGGTGAGACGGAGTCGGTTGATCTTCCCCAACTCCGCGCGTACGACCTCGCGTTCGTGTTCGGGCGGGTTGTCGAGCCGGTGGCGGGCGGCGTCACGCAACTGCTCGCCGGTGAGACCGGTGGCGCAGACGAGGAAGGTGTGGCCGAACTTCTCCTGGTAGGCGAGGTTGAGTTCGAGCATCTCGGCGCGCAGCCGTTCGGAAGCGTCCGCCATGCCGCGCTGTTCGCGGGAGGAGACGGCGTCCGACGGCTCGGGCCTGCCGATGCGGGGATGGCCCGCGAGCGCTTCGTCGACGTCCCCGGCGGTGAGGGCGGCGACGGCGGTGTCGCTGGCGTCGAGCAACTGCGGGAGGCCGGGGAAGGGGCGGGCGCCGAGGAGCGCCGTCGACCAGGCGCGGGCCGCGCACACCCGGTGCAGGGCGGCTCGCGCGTCCTCCTCCTCCGACGAGTTGAGCCAGGTGAGACCTGGCGCGGATCGGGTCACACGTGACCTCCGGAGCCATGAGGCGGTTGGGCTCGTGCCGACCCGGACGATCGCTCGTGCGGGTCGGGAGACAGCCAAGCGCGCCGACCGGGCGTCGTCAACAGTTTGTTGAAGAGCGGCTGTTGGGAAACATCCACGACACGACGCATGAACGCGTCGCCGCGACGCGATCCGCGCGGCTCCGCCGAGGAGGCCGGCCGCGCGGCGGTACCGCGCGGCCGGACGGACTCAGCCCTGCTCTTCCCCGTGGTCCCTCGCGCGCTGCTCGTCGCGGTAGTTGATGTAGTTGTAGACGGTGAAGCGGCTGACGCCCAGCGCCTGCGCGACCGTCTCCACGCCGTGGCGCACCACGAAAGCGCCGCGCGCCTCCAAGCTGCGCACCACCGACTGCTTCTCCTTGCGGTCGAGTTGGGCGAGCGGCATGCCGTAGCGCCGCTCCAGCTCGCCGAGTATCCGGTCGAGCGACTCGGCGAGGTGCGGCAGCCGCACCGCCGCGACCTCCTGCCCCTCCCAACGCAGCACGACGTCGTCGACCGCGGCGCGCTCGACCGGGAGCAGGTCGCCGCCGAACGCGTCGACGAGCGGACGCACCGCCTCCACGAAGCGCGCCCCCTCCCCCTGCGCGGCCTCGCGTCCGGTGCCCGCCTCCGCCGTCACCGCTCCCCCGCCCCGGCCGCCTCGGCGCCGTCCTCGTCGGCGGCCTCCTCGGGGACCACGCTCACCTGGAGGGAGATCCGCGTCGCACCGGCCGCGAGCGAGGAGCGGAGCAGCGTGTCCACCGTCTCCAGCACCCGGGAGGCGTCGCCCTCCGCCGTGTTGCCGAAAGGCCCGACGTCCACCTCGTCCAACTCCCCCGATTCCACCACCTTTCTGGCGGCGAGCGCGTGGGGAGGCGCCTCTTGGAGGTCGAACGGCTCGGTGGTGCACTCGACTCGCAATCGCATGGCACCAGCTTGGCATTTCGACCGCCCGCAGAGCGCCGCTCCCCTGCGGCGTGTGCCCGGCATGAGACCTTGGGCCGGGCCGACGGGCCCGCACCCGGCCGCCGGAGACGGGCGGTCCCATCACCAGAGGAGAAGGCAGTGGCAGCACCGGTACCGCAGAGGCTCACCCCCTTCCTGATGTTCCAGAACGGCCGCGCGCAGGAGGCGATCGACCTGTACACCTCGCTCTTCGACGACGGCGAGGTCCTGTCGCTCACCCGCTACGGCGCGGGCGAGGAGGGCGCCGAAGGCACCGTCAAGCACGCGGTGCTCGGCATCGCGGGCGAGCAACTCAACCTCATCGACAGCCCGATCGAGCACGGGTTCAGCTTCACGCCCGCGATCTCGCTCTACGTCCGCTGCGGCACCGCGGACGAGGTCGACCGGCTCTTCTCCGGCCTCGCCGAGGACGGGCAGGTCCTCATGCCGCTCGACGAGTACGGCTTCAGCGAGCGCTTCGGCTGGGTCGCCGACCGGTTCGGCGTCACCTGGCAGGTGAGCCTCGACGGAGCCGAGACCTCCGACTGACGTGCGGTGCGTCCCGAACCCCCGGGTGCCGATGTCGCTTCCTCTTCGTAAAATCGCTCCCATCGGGGACGATTGGGCCACAGGCTGGGTCCTCCGCCCCGCCCCGTACAGACCGCCACCGTGAACCACCGCCGGGAGCCCCAGAGATGGCCGAAAGCGTGCTCGTGCGCTGCCCTGTATGCCGTCGGGAGCACACGTACACCGCGCCCGTCTATCCCTGTTCCTGCACCGCTCCCGTGGTGCTGCCACTGCTGCGCTCGGCACCGCCCGTCCGCCGGGACCACCGCACCTGGGAGGGGAGCTGGGTCTCCGTGCGCTGCGCCCAGTGCGGGCGCGACGACGAGTGGCCGCAACCCGAACTCGCCTGCGAATGCGGCGCGTTACTCTGCCTGCCCGTGGACCGGACGCAACCGCCGCCGACCGCCGCCCGGTCGGCCCAGCCGCCGCGCCCCTCGGCACTCCGCTCCAGCGCCCCGCCGACGCGCCGCCCCGCCTTCCACCCGGTGACGATCCGCACGGCACAGGACGCCAGGACGGCGGCGGCCCAGTACCTCCGCTGGCTCGGCTTCGCCGACGTCCGCGTCAAGGAGCGCCGCCCCTCCTACGGTGTCGACCTCCGCGGCCCCGGCGTCGTCGCCCACGTCGACCCGTCCACCGCACCGACCGCCCTCCGCGACGTCGAGACACTCTGGCTCAACGGCCTCAACGAGTCCGCCGTCTCCGTCTGCTTCTCCCTCGCCGGCTACGCCCGCGACGCCCGCACCCGCGCCGACGAACTCGGCGTCCCCCTCTTCGTCCTCGACCTCACCGGAACCCCACAGCCGGTCAACGACCCGGCGGACGATTTGATTCGGGCTACGCCGAGGTAAGGCCGCGGCGGGGCGCGCGGAACCAACTACGCGAGCGCGTAGGCGCGAGCGCGTAGGGGAGTCGGCGCTCGTGTCGCCGTCGGTGCCGAGGTCCGGCGGGTTGGGCGTGACGTCGACGTGTTGCCACGCTGGTCCGCCGAAGACGAGGGTGTGCGTACGGGTGCGTCCCTGCGGGACTCTTTCGCGCAGATCCCGGCGGCGGTCATCTTCCTGCTCTCGGCCGGGAACTGCGCGTCGTCCCTGCGCAACCGTACGATGAGCAGCGGCGAACGGCCCAGCTTCGCCCTCGGCGGGTAAGGCACGGTACGCAGATGAGGACCAGCGCGCAGACCCGGGTTCCCGAGCCCACCGTCAGGTTGTTCCTGACGGCCTGCGGCATCATCGAGGTCTGCTGCGTGCTCCAGCACGTCGGGTTCGGCGTCCTCGCGCTGACCTCGCCGCAGGACGGCGGCGACTCGGGGACCGAGCTGCTGCGGGTGATGACGTACTGCTCCCCGCTCCTGGCGGTGCTGTCCTTCTGCGGAGCCGCCCTCGCCTTCTCGGGCAGGACGGCTCGACGTCGTCCGAGCCTCGCGGGGGCGAGTCTCCTCGTCGTGACGCTCATGTGCGCGCTGCTGGTGGCAGGGGCGTGCTCCTCCTGACCCGGCACGCGGGAGGGATGGCGCTGGTCTGGCCGATGAGCCTCGCCCCGACGATCCTCCCGATGGTCTTCTGCCGACCGATGTTCCGATCGGCTCGGCAGCACCGGTCGGACACCGGGTCCGACCTTGCCGGGACCGAAGCGACCCGATGACACGTCGGGTACCGGTCGGCGCCCTCCTTCCGTCCGCCGCCGCACGCCCGACTCCCGCGCTCGACCGAGGAATGGCACCGCGGCGGCGGGATGTTCACCCCTCGGGCGTCACCACAGCCCGCACGCCCGAACGCCCGGGCGCGGCCCAGGCTTCCGCGATCCTGGACAGGGGCCAGGCTTCGATCTCCACCGTGAGGGACCCGTCGGCGAGCATCGCGAAGAGGGTCGGCAGGATTTCCGGGACGACTCTGGCGAACGCCTCTCGAGGCACACTGCCGGCGCCCTGGCCGACGAGTTCGAGTCCTGTGCTGCGGAGGACGCCGGCCGGGAGTTCGACGGTCGGCCCGGCCATCTCGCCGATCTGCACGTAGCGGGTGCGGTGGAACCCGGCCGCCAGGTCGTCACCGCCGAGCGCACTCAACGTCTGCTGGGCCGGGCGGCCCCAGAGGTAGTCCAACACCAGGTCGAACGGCTGCTCCGTGTGCAATCGGCGGAGCCGCGCCTTGAGTTGGTCACCCGCGGCATCGTCCGGACCGAGCTCGACGGCGAGGTCCGCTCCGGACGCGGTGAGGCGGTCGAGGCGTTCGGTGTTGCGGCCGACGGCCACGACGCGGCCGGCCCCGAACTGCTGTTTCGCCAACTGCACGGCGAGTGAGCCGGTCACCCCGGTTCCGCCGAGGACGAGCACCGACTGACCGGGGCGGATCCGCCCCGCGCACTCCAGCGCGAACCAGGCCGAGACGGCTGCGTTCGGCAACGCCGCAGCCGTGCCGTGGTCGAGCGTGTCCGGAACCTCGACGCTCAACTCCGGGTCGACCAGCATCCGCTCGGCCATCGCGCCACCGGGCGGCGTCGCCCCCGTGTACACGCGGCGGCCGTCGGGCAGGACCACGACCGCGTCCGTCCCGATCAGCCCCGGAAGGGGTAGTCGCCGGCTGGCGTAGTGCGTGCCCGCGACCAGCGCCCGCTCGATGTTCTTCAACGCCGCCGCACGCACCTCGGCGACGACCAGGCCCTCCGCCGGACTCGGTTCGTCCACCTCGGCGTAGCGCGGCGAGGCTCCCAACCGTTCGACGACTGCTGCTCTCACGCTTCCTCCATTATTGTTTCCACGGAAACAATAATGGACGCCACGCCTTCGGGCAAGATGGTTTCCATGGAGACCAAGACTGACGCCGTGGGGCGGATCGAGCGGCTGCTCGCACAGGTGGCAGGGCGTTTCACGGCGGAGGACGACGCCGAGCAGCAGTGGCTCATCGATCAGTGCTCCCCCGAAGCGGCCCGGCTCGTTCCCCAACTGAGCGTGCAGGCACTGCACTTGCTCGACGCCGTCCCGGCGGACGGCTCGATCAACGTCGTCGGACTCTCCCGGGCCACTGACGTGCCGAAGGGCACGGTGTCGAAGCACGTACGCCGCCTCGTCGTCGCCGGGGCGCTCGAACGCCACCGGCTCCCGGACAACCTCAAGGAGGTCCACCTGCGCCTCGCCCCCGTGGGCGCGGAGATCCAGCAGGCGCACCGGAGCCTGCACGCACAGACGGAGGAAGGATTGCGGGCGTTCCTCCACCGCTACAGCGAGGCCGACCTGGCCGTCCTCGCCCGTGTGCTGACGGACCTTGCACGCATGCCGCGCGAGGGCCTGCGGTTTCGGCCCGATCTGCTCGACTGATGGCGCAGAGCAGTCGCCCTGCGCCGGGGAGGCGCACCACACCCCACCCGACGCGTCCTCGCACCCGCCATGTCCTGTCGTACGGGCTTTCCGCAACGCCCGACGGCCCACCACCGGCCCCACAAGCCGGCGGTTGAGCCCGGGACGGGCGTCGGCACGCGTTCACGCGACCGTCGAGCGGGCTCACCACGTACGGCGACGGTGCCCGGCCGCCGAGGCGGCCGGGCACCATTTCAGTCCCTGTACTCCTCCCGCGGCCCCCCGTCCTCCCCCGCCGCATGTGCCCGCAGCTCCACCCGCCTGATCTTCCCCGAGACAGTCTTCGGCAGTTCGGAGAACTCGATGAGGCGGATGCGCTGGAAGGGCGCGAGGACCGCGCGGGAGTGGGCGAAGATCTCCTTCGCCGTCGCCGGGCCCGGCTCCCAGCCTTCGGCGCAGACGATGTACGCCTTCGGGACAGCGAGGCGCAGCGGGTCGGGTGAAGGGACGACGGCGGCCTCGGCGACCGCCTCGTGCTGGAGGAGGGCGCTCTCCAGCTCGAAGGGAGACACCTTGTAGTCGGAAGCCTTGAAGACGTCGTCGCTTCGGCCCACGTACGTCACGTAGCCGTCCTCGTCGAGGGTTCCGATGTCGCCCGTGCGGTAGTAACCCCCGGCGAGGACGCGGGCGTTGCGCTCCTCGTCGCCCGCGTAGCCGGTCATGACGCCGACGGGGCGCTGGTGGAGGTCGAAGGAGATCTCCCCCTCGGTGGCACCCGGCTCGCCGGTGACGGGGTCGAGGAGGGCGATCTCGAAGCCCGGGGCCGGCTGCCCCATGGAGCCCGGCTTCACCCGCTGGCCGGGGAAGTTGCCGATGCCGACGCTCGTCTCCGTCTGTCCGAAGCCGTCGCGCACCTGCACGCCCCACGCCTGCTCGACCCGCTCGATCACCTCGGGGTTGAGCGGCTCCCCCGCCGCCACCAACTCCCGGGGCGCGCGGCTGAGTTGGCCGAGGTCGGCCTGGATCAGCATCCGCCAGACCGTCGGCGGCGCGCAGAAGGTGTCGACGCCCAGGCGGTCCATCTCGGACATCAGCCGGCCGGCGTCGAAGCGGGTGTAGTTGTAGACGAAGATCGTCGCCTCGGCCGACCACGGGGCGAAGAAGCTGCTGTACGCGTGCTTCGCCCAGCCGGGCGAGGAGATGTTCATGTGGATGTCGCCGGGCTTGAGGCCGATCCAGTACATCGTCGACAGGTGGCCGATCGGGTACGAACCGTGCGTGTGCGCAACGAGTTTGGGGAGCGCGGTGGTTCCCGAGGTGAAGTAGAGAAGGAGGCGGTCGTCGGCGCGGGTCTCGCCCTGCGGCTCGAAGACGGCGGGCGCCGTCCGGGTCTCCGCGTACGCGAGCCAGCCGTCCGCTGCCGTCTCGCCGCCGACGCTGATCCTGGTGTAGTCGCCGGGTACGTCGAGGAACTTCTCGGTGTCCTCGGCGCGTGCCACGACGAACCCGGCGCCGCCGCGCGCAAGGCGGTCGGCGAGGTCGGCCGGGCCGAGCAGCGGCGTCGCGGGGATCACGACGGCGCGCAGCTTCATCAGCGCCAGCAGCGTCTCCCACAGCTCGACCTGGTTGCCGAGCATCAGCACCACGCCGTCGCCCGGTCCGACGCCGTGCTCGCGCAGCCAGTTGGCGACGCGGTTGGAGCGCTTGCGCATCTCCTCGAACGTCACCTGGGTCTCTCTGCCGTCCTCCTCGACGAGGTGGAGGGCGACCCGGTCGTTGCCGTCCGCGATGCGGTCGAACCAGTCGAGGGCCCAGTTGAAGTGCTCGGGGCGCGGCCACTCGAAGCGCGCACGCGCCGCGGAGTAGTCGCCCCTGTGCCGCAGCAGGGTGTCCCTTGCGGAGCGGAAGGCACTGGTCGGTGTCTGCGCGGGCATACGTTCCTCCTCGTACCGGGCACTGCTGCGTACCGCCACATCGTGTACGGCGCGCGGCACGCGCACCACCCCTGCGCCACCGGCGGGCTCGCACGGGTGATGCTGTCCTCCCTGCCCGCCGGCAGCGCATTCGACTCCGGGCGCGGGCGCCCTTTCCCCGCACCCGATGCACCGCCCCGTAACGTGGGCGCGCGGGCGGACGGTTGACGAGGAGGGAGCGCGGATGGCGCTGCGCGCGGTCGTGCGGTCCTTCGGTCCAGCGCACCGAGTGGTCGAGGTCGAGGAGTACGCGCCGCCTCCACCGGGTCCCGGGCAGGTCGCCCTGCGGATGACGGCGGCGGCCGTCAACCCGTCGGACGTCGTCACCATCGCGGGCGCCTACCCGTCGCGCACCGGACTGCCGTTCGTGCCGGGTTACGAAGGCGTGGGGGTGGTGGAACGGGTCGGCCCCGACGTCGCCGACATCGCGCCCGGCGCACGGGTGCTGCCGCTGGGGAGCGCGGGCGCCTGGCAGCAGGTGCGGACGGCCGCGGCGCGGTGGTGCTTCCCCGTGCTCCCCGAACTCGACGACGAACAGGCAGCGTTGGCCTATGTGAATCCGCTCACAGCCGTGCTGATGGCCCGCGGCTACGGCGTGCCGGGCATGCGCGCCGTCGTGGACGCCGCGGGTTCCGCGATCGGACGGATGCTGCTGCGGCTGCTCTCGGAGAGCGGCTGCGCACCGGTCGCCGTGGTGCGCAGTGCGGCCGGTCGCGCGCGGCTCGCCGGGCTCGTGGACGAGTCGAAGGTGGTCTGCACCGAGGAGCAGGAGCTTGCGCCGGCGATCGACGCGCACACCGGGGGACGCGGGCCGGCCGTCGTCTTCGACGCCGTCGGCGGGGAGCAAGGCGCCGCGCTCGCCCGGGGGTTGGCACACGGCGGCACGTTCGTCCACTACGGGCTGCTCTCCGGCGTCCCGCTCCCCGACCCGTCCCGCTACCGGCCCGACGTGCGGCTCGTCCTCTTCCGGCTGCGCGACGTCGTGCACCGGGCCGAACGACCGTGGCTGGAACGGGCGTTGGCGGAGGCGCAGGGGCTCACCCTCGACGGGGAGACGGCCTCGCCCGTCGCCGCGCGCTACCCCCTCGCGGAGGTGCGCAGGGCGCTGGAACACGAGGCGACCGCGGGCCGCACCGGGAAGGTGCTGCTGCTTCCGCAAGCCTGAAACAGGAGCGCGGGGCCGGTCGGCGCCCGCCGGGCGCACCGCGCGCCGGCGCGTGCTCCGCCGCCACACGTACGGGCGGGCCTCGCCGTACGAACGCGTGGCGGGGCATGATCGGGGCAGGCATCCGCGGGCGCGCGCCCGAGCAGAGCGGGGCGGCACCCGGAGTCGCACCCGGGAGGCGCGGCTCCGGAGGAGAGGGGCAGGGTCGGTGGCACGGGGAGACCGCGGGACCAGAACACACAGCGGGGCCGTCGCTGTACGGCCGGGCGGCACGGCGGAACGCGGCGCGGCGGGACGCAGCGGGGCGGGACGCGGCCCAGCGGGACGCGGCAGGCACGCGCCGGGGCTTGCCGCCTGGACGGCCGCACTCTTCCTCGCCGTCATCACGGCGCCGCTCGCCGCGCGCGCCGTCGACGTCGACGGCCCCACTCCCCTCCCCCAACTCCTCGCCTTCCTCCCGTGGTTCCTCGCACCCGGCTGGCTGGCCCTCGCCTACGCCGCGCTCGCACGGCGCTGGCTCCTCCTCGGCTGGGCCGCCGCGGCGCTGGCGGCGACGGGCTGGTTCCTCCAGCCGTACGGCGCGGACGCGCCCGAAGGCTCGGCCGAGCGCCCGGCGGAGGCCAGGTTCCGGGTCCTCACCGCCAACCTCGAGCACGGCGGGGCGACGAGGGGCCTCGTGGAGACGCTGCGCGACGAGCGCCCGCAACTCGTCTCGGTCCAGGAGTGCAACCCCAGGTGCGCACGCGCGCTCCGAACGGCCGAACTCCGCGACCTCTACCCGCACCGCGTCGTCGCCGAGGCCGACGGGGCCGGTGGCTCGGCGCTGTTGAGCAGGTTCCCGCTCGGCGGGAAGACGTCCCTCGAAGGGAGCCGGATGGCGATGCCGGGCGCCGTGGTGCGCATCGGCGAGAGCCGGGTGCGGGTACAGGTGGTCCATCCCATGCCGCCCGACATCGGCGCAACGTCCGTATGGAAGCGGGAGTTGGGCATGCTGCGCCGGCTCGCCGCCCGGCCGCACGGCGAACCCCTCCTGATGGCGGGCGACTTCAACTCCTCGCAGGACCACGCCACCTTCCGCGCCGTCCTCGACACCGGCCTCGACGACGCCGCGCGCCAGGCAGGCCAGTCCCGCACGCCCACGTGGCCGGCGGCGACGGCACCGCCCCTCGGCACGCAGATCGACCATGTCCTCCTCGGCGACCGCATGGTCGCGATCGGCGCCGACTTCCTCGATCTGCCCGGCACCGACCACCGCGCCCTCGTCGCCGACGTCAAACTCTTCGCGGCGGACGGGGAGCACGGAAACTGACCAAGTGCGCGTGTTCACAAGGGGGTTGCGAAGGGCCGGGCGCTCGGACCGCGAACGCCCGGCCTCCTCTCACACCTCCAGCAGATGCTCGGGCCGCAGCGGGGTGCGCCGCAGCGCACGCCCCGTCGCCTGCCGCACCGCCGCGAGCACGGCGGGCGTCGACGAGAGGGTCGGCGCCTCCCCGACGCCGCGCAGACCGTACGGGGCGTGGTCGTCGGCGAGCTCGAGGACGTCGACGGGCATCGGCGGGGTGTCGAGGACGGTGGGGATCAGGTAGTCCGTGAACGACGGGTTGCGGACGGTGCCCTCGGGGCCGACGAGGATCTCCTCCATCAGCGCGAGCCCGAGCCCCTGCGTGCTGCCGCCGTGGATCTGCCCGAGGACCGCCTGCGGGTTGACGGCCTTCCCGACATCCTGCGCGCACGCGAGCTCGACGACCTTGACGAGCCCGAGCCGGGTGTCCACCTCGACGACCGCGCGGTGCGCGGCGAAGGAGTACTGCACATGCCCGAAGCCCTGCCCCGTAGCCGGGTCGAACGGCTGCGTCGGGCGGTGCCGCCACTCGCTCTCGACGGTGAACTCCGGGTGTTCGTCGTGGAGTTCGGCGAGGAGTTGGGCGATGCCGACGAGCGGGCGGCCCTCGGTGGTCGTCACCTTCCCTCCGTGCAGCTGGAGTGCGGCGCTTGCCCAGACCGGTTCCGTCGCCGCGTACCGCCTCCTCGCCGCGTCGAGGAGGTGCTCGCGCACCTGCGTGCAGGCGTTGCGGACGGCTCCGCCCGTGACGTAGGTCTGCCTCGACGCCGAAGTCGAGCCCGCGGAGCCGACGGTGGTGTCGGCGGGCTGCAACACCACGCGCTCCACGCCGAGTTCGGTCCGTGCGATCTGGCCCTGCACGGTGACTCCGCCCTGCCCGACCTCCGCGGCAGCCGTGTGGACCGTGGCGACGGGCTCCCCGCCGACCAGCTCCAGGCGCACGCGGGCCGTCGAGTAGTCGTCGAACCCCTCGGAGAAGCCGACGTTCTTGATGCCGACCGCGTACCCGACGCCGCGCACGACGTCCTCGCCGTGCGTCGTGTTGCCCACGCCGCCCGGCAGCTCCCGCAGTTCGGCACCGCCGGCCCCGGTGTCCCAGCGCCGCTCGGGCGGCAGCGGCCGCTCCCTGACGCGCCCCAGCAGCTCGGCCACGGGCGCCGGCGAGTCGACGACCTGGCCCGTGGGCATCGTGCCGCCCTGCCGCAGCGCGTTCCGCTGCCTCAACTCCACCGGGTCCATGCCGAGTTCGGCCGCGAGGCGGTCCATCTGCGCCTCGTAGGCGAAGCACGCCTGCACGGCCCCGAAGCCGCGCATCGCCCCGCACGGCGGGTTGTTGGTGAAGAGCGCCAGCGCCTCGATGTCGACGTTCTCCACCTCGTAGGGTCCGGCGGCGAGCGAGGCGGCGTTGCCGACCACGGCGGGCGAGGAGGACGTGTAGGCGCCGCCGTCGAGGACGATCCGGCACTTCAGGTGCGTCAACCTGCCGTCCGCCGTGGCCCCGTGCTCGTAGTGGAGCACGGCGGGGTGGCGGTGCACGTGGCCGAGGAAGGACTCCTCGCGGTTGTAGACCATCTTTACGGGGCGCCCGGTGTGCAGGGCCAGCAGGCAGGCGTGGATCTGCATCGAGAGGTCCTCGCGCCCGCCGAAGGCCCCGCCGACGCCGGAGAGGACCATCCGCACCTTCTCCTCCGGCAGCCCGAGGACGGGCGCGATCTGCCGCCGGTCCGCGTGCAGCCACTGGGTGGCGACGTAGAGCTCGACGCCGCCGTCCTCGGCCGGCACCGCAAGCCCCGACTCGGGCCCGAGGAACGCCTGGTCCTGCATCCCCACCTCGTACTCGCCCGTGACGACGACGTCCGCGCGCGCCGCTGCCGCCGCCGCGTCGCCGCGTACCACCGGCTGGCGGTGCACGACGTTGGGGTGCGGAACGTGCGCGGCGTGGCCGTCCGTGCGGTCCGGGTGGAGGAGCGGCGCGTCGGTGGCGAGCGCCGTTGACTCGTCGTGTACGACGGGGAGTTGCTCGTACTCGACACGGATCTTCGCGGCGGCGCTGCGCGCGGTCTCCGGGTGGTCGGCGGCGACGAGGGCGACGGGCTCGCCGTGGTAGCGCACGCGGTCCCCGGCGAGCGCGGGGGTGTCGGCGACCTCCAGACCGTAGACCGTGGTCCGGGAGGGCAGGTCGTCGTGGGTGAGGACGCACTGCACGCCGGGGTGGGCGAGCGCCTCGCCGACGTCGACGGCGAGGATGCGCGCGTGCGCGTGGGGGCTGCGCAGCGTCACGGCCCAGAGCATGTCCTCGTGCCAGAGGTCGGAGGCGTACGCGAACTCCCCCGTGACTTTGAGGGTTCCGTCGGGACGCGCCGCCGACTCGCCCACTCCGCCGGCGTGTTGGCCGTCCGCCGGAGTGGACTCGGGGCGTGTGCGGGTCGGTTGGGTCTGCATCTCACTCCTCCCCCGCGCCGCGGGCCGCGAGCCGCACCGCGTCGAGGATCTTCTCGTACCCGGTGCAGCGGCACAGGTTGCCGGCGAGCGCCTCGCGGATCTCCGCGTCCGACGGCAGCGGGTTGCGCTCCAGGAGCTCGTCGGCCGCGACGAGCAGCCCCGGCGTGCAGAACCCGCACTGGACCGCGCCCGCACGGTTGAACGCCTCCTGTACGGGCGAGAGTTGGTCCGGCTCCGGTTCGCCGGAGCGCTGCCGTGCGAAGTCGGCGAGGCCCTCGACGGTGAGCACCTCGCTCCCCTCCGCCTGCCCCGCCGCGACGAGGCAGGCGCAGACCGGCGTGCCGTCGAGCCGCACCGTGCAGGACCCGCACTCGCCCTGCTCGCAGGCGTTCTTCGAGCCGGGGAGCCCGAGCCGCTCGCGCAGCACGTACAGCAGCGACTCGCCCTCCCAGACGTCGTCGGCCTCGCACCGGCGGCCGTTGACCGTGAACGTCACACGCATGCCGCTCCCCCTTCGTCGTCGTTTCGCGCCGCACCCGGCCGGTACCCCGCCCAGGCCCACTCCCACGTCCGCTGCGCCATCACGCGCACCGCGTGCCTGCGGTAGGCGGCGCTGCCGCGCACGTCGTCGATCGGGTCGCACGCGGCCGCGCAGAGCGACGCGAACTCCTCGGCGACGAGCGGCGGTACGGGCTCCCCGCTCTCCCAGTACCCGCCCTCGTCGAGAACCCGGCCGAGGAACTCCTCGGCCTCCGGGGCACGTACGGGGGTGGGCGCGGCGGAGCCGATGCCGCTGCGCACGGTGCGGCTGCCCGGGTGGAGGGCGAGCGCGAAGGCGCAGACGGCGATCGTCATCGCGTTGCGCGTGCCCACCTTCGAGAACTGCTGCGGGCCCGCCGCCGGACGTACGCGCACGGCGCGGATCAACTCGTCCTCCGCGAGCGCGTTCCGCTTCACGCCCGTGTAGAACTCCTCTACGGGGATGTGCCGGGTCCCGCGCACCGACTCGGCCTCCACGGTGGCGCCGGCGGCGAGCAGCGCGGGGTGCGCGTCGCCCGCGGGCGAGGCCGAGCCGAGGTTGCCGCCGACGCTGCCGCGGTTGCGGATCTGCGGGGAGCCGACGGTGCGGGAGGCCATCGCTAGGCCCGGCAGCACGTCGGCGAGGTCCTCGACGATCCGGGTGTACGGCACCGCGGCGCCGAGCCGCACCGCCGACGGCGTGCGCTCCACGGCGTGCAGCTCGGAGATCGCGCTGAGGTCGAGCAGCGTACGGGGCCTGCGGCGGCCGAAGTTGAGCTCGACCATGATGTCGGTGCCGCCGGCGAGGGGGACGGCGTCGGGGTGCTCGGCCTTCGCGGCGAGCGCCTCCTCCCAGCCGGCTGGACGCAGGAACTCCACGGTTTCCCTTCCTGGTGCTCTCCGGTTTCTCGGCGCACGGCGTGCGGGTGCGGGCGCTCACACAGTACGTACCGGCGCGGTTGCGCCGTGTGCACGAGGATGGGTGCGCGCAGCCGCGGCAGCACGTCGCGCACCACCGTTCCGGACGTACCCAGTAGACCGGTCCGCGCGCGTGCGGGGCAGTCACCGAAGCGCCGAAGCGTTTGGCCTGGCAGCCGCGAGGTCTTGTAGATTCGAACGAAGGACGGGACGCCTCCGGTGCCCCGTCCCGGCCGCCGGCGCACGTGCGGCCGTCAGCAGCGACCAAGAACGGCAGGCAGAGATCCGATGCGGCTGCGCGCACTTCTGGCGACCGATTCGCTCGGTCTCCGCCTCCTCGGCGGAGAAGCCGAACTCGACCGCACCGTCACCGGCGTGATGACGACCGACCTGCGCGACCCCAGCCGCTACCTCTCCGGCGGCGAACTTGTCCTCACCGGGCTCGCCTGGCGCCGGTCGCCCGAGGACTCGGAGTCCTTCGTCCGCATCCTCGACGAAGCGGGGGTCGCGGGCCTCGCCGCCGGCGAGGCCGAACTCGGCGCCGTGCCCGACGACTTGGTCGTGGCGTGCGCCAAGCACCGGATGCCGCTCTTCGCCGTGACGGAGGCCGTCGCCTTCGCGACCATCACCGAGCACATCGTCCGGCAGGTCTCGACGGAGCGCGCGGGCGACCTCGCCGCCGTCGTCGACCGCCACCGCAAACTGATGTCGGCGGGACCCGCAGGGGGCGGACCCGACGCCGTACTCGACCTCCTCCACACCGACCTCGACCTCCCCGCCTGGGTCGTCTCCCCCACCGGCCGCCAGGTGGCGGGCCAGGACGGCGTCGACGAACTGCCCTCCCGACTGCGCACGGAGCTCGCCGCCGCGCACCTCGCCGCGCGCCGCGCCGGCCGGCAGGCGCCCGTGCGCACGCGGATCGAAGGCGTCCCGTACGCGCTCTTCCCCGTCGGCGGCACCGAGGCCGCACCCACCGGGCGGGACGCCCTCCTCTCCGACTGGTTCCTCGCCGCTGCGGCCGACACCTCCGAGTGGCCCGCCGAGCGGCTCGACCTCCTGCACGGCGTCACTCAACTCATCGCGGCCGAGCGCGACCGCAGGGACGCGGCGCGCACGGTGCGCAGGCGGCTCGCGAAGGAGGTGCTCGACCTCGTCGCGAGCGGGGCGCCGCCCGCCGAGGTCGCGGCCCGGCTGCGGGTCGCGGCACCGGTGCTGCTGCCGCGGTTGGGCACCGCGCCCTACTGGCAGGTGGTCGTCGCCGCACTGGAGTGGAACGACGACGGCAGCGACGCGGCATCGGCAGGCGGCCCGACGGCGCGGGCCCTGCTGGAGGAGGTCCTCGCGGACCCCGGCATCCCCGGCGCCGAGGCCGGCGTCGACCGGGTCGCAGTGACGCACGAGCGGGACGAGGCCCTCGCGCTCCTCCCCTTCCCCGCCTACCCCGACGAAGACCCCGAGCAGGGCGGGCACCCGCGGGCCGGGCTGCGCGCCGAGGAGTTGCAGCGCGCCGTGGGCGAGTCGCTCGCCTCCGGGCTGGGGGGCGAGGGGCGGCTGACGCTCGGCTTCAGCTCCCTGATCCGCTCGGCCGAGAGTCTCCGCGGCGCCGTCGAGGAGGCCCGCCACGCGCGGCGGGTCGCGCGGGCGCGCCCGGGGGCCGTATCGGCGGCAGGGCACGAGGAGTTGGCCTCGCACGTGCTCCTCCTCCCCTTCGTCCCCGACGACGTGCGCCGCGCCTTCACCTCACGCCTGCTCGACCCGCTCCGCGACTACGACCGCAGGCACCGCGCCGAACTCGTCGCCACGCTTGAGACGTTCCTCGACTCCGACGGCTCCTGGACGCGCTGCGCCAACCGCCTCCACCTGCACGTCAACACGCTGCGGTACCGGGTGGGACGGATCGAGCAACTCACCGGGCGCGACCTGGCACGCCTGGAGGACAAGCTCGACTTCTTCCTCGCGCTGCGCATGTCCTGACCACCCGCAGACCCAAATGATCATCAACGAGCCCCGTCCGTCTGCCGGTTGACAGAATCGATCAACGGGTAAAACTTTGTGAACTGATTCACAGTAGCCCCTTGGCGCTGCCCCGCCCCTCGTGCTGAGATCTGCAACACATCCGGCTCGAAGGCGCGCTTGGGAGGCACTGTGGCGGACACCGCCATGTCAGATTCGGTACGACCCGACGGCCCGGAAGACAGCGAGGACGATCCCCTCGCGCACGCCGTATGGCGGCTCCGCTCACGAGGATGCTGGGAGGACGCCGCCGCCCTCCTCGAAGAGACCGCGCACCACCGCGCCGCCCCCGCGCTGCACCGCGCCGCGCTCCTCGTCGAGCGGTGCATGTACACCTCGGGCGGCTGGACGGCCGCCGAGGAGGCGCTCCGCACCGCAGAGGCGCTCGCCTCGAGCGACGACGAGCGCGGCGCCGCGGCCTGCGAGCGGGGCCACCTCGCCTACGCCGCCACCGTGCTCGGCGTCCGCGACCGCACCGACGAGGCCCGCGCGGCCCTCGGCCGGGCCGCCGCGCTCATCGCCCCCTCGGCGCCCGCGCGCGCCCTCCTCGACCTCCGCCGCGGCCTCCTCGCCGAGAACCTCACCGACACCCCCGACTCCGCCCAAGCCGCCTACCTGCGCGCCCACTCCGCCGCGACCGCACGCGGCGACGTCCTCCTCTCCTCCTCCACCACGCGCCACCTCGCCGGGCTCGCGCTCCGCTCCGGCGAGACGGCCGAGGCCCGCCAGGGCTTCGCGGAGTCGCTGCGCCTGCGCGAGGAGGCGGGCTTCCTCGTCGGCATGGCTCCGGCGCTCGCCTCGCTCGCCGACGTCGAGCCGGAGTCCGAGGCGGAACGTCTCCGCACGGAGGCCCGCCGCCTCATCCGCCTCCTCGGCGGCGTCCCTGCATGGCTGGCGGCGAGATTGGAGGCGGAGGGGTGAACCCCGCTCCTGCAAGGAGGAGTTGAGAGCGCCCTCAGGTCACCGTGCGCGCGCTTGGCGGGAATGGGCACCCTTACTCCGCCTCACGCTCCAGGTGCACGGAGAGCAGCTCCCCCGCCCGCTCCGCCTCGCGGGCCTCCAACGCATCGAGGATCTCGCGGTGTTCGGACGCGGCCGCGACGAGCCGCGACACGGGCCGCAGCACGGGCGTCCCCGCGGCGGTCCAGGCGGCCCACTGGGCACGGCGGTGCACCTCCTCCGCGAGCCCGCCGAGGCTGCCGTTTCCGCCGGCGTCCACCAGCGCGCGGTGGAAGGCGCGGTCGGCTTCCGCGTAGGCGGTGCGGTCGCCCGCGGCCGCGGCCGCCATGGCCGCCTCCGCGAGGCGACGGGCGCGCTCCCAGTACCCGTCCGGCACCGCAGGCGCAGCGCGCAGCACCGCCGGGACCTCCAGAAGCGCGCGCACCTCGCGGAGTTCGGCCGCCTCCTGCGCGGTGTGCCGGCAGACGCGGAAGCCGCGGTTGGGCATCGTCTCCACCGCGCCCTCGGCCGCGAGCTGCTGCATCGCCTCGCGCACCGGAGTGGGCGAGACGCCGTACCTGGAGGCGAGCGCGGGCGCCGAGTAGACCTCGCCCGGGGCGAGTTCACCGGCGAGCAGGGCTCGGCGGAGAGCCGTGAGCACCTGGGCGCGGACCGAGTGGCGCTGCGGCGCGGCGGACTCGCCCCGCCCGCCCTCGGCGGCCGGCTCCCCGCGCCCGGGCACGCGCGGCAGCAGCCCGGGCGGTGAGGGACGCGGCGCGGCGCCGTCTTCCGTACGGATCTGCTCCATCTGTCCCTCCAGGTCTCGCCAGCACCCTAGAGGCGACCGGTTTGCGGGCACACCTCGCCCTCCGGCGGGCGGCGGTGCCACGGATGCAGTGCCTCGCGTTGCCGCCCGACCAACATCAGTTAAGGTAAGCCTTACCTGGCTCTGCGCGGTCGGCGGACCCTTCGGCGTCCGCGCCGCACGGCCCGGCGCCCGCAGCTCGTCCACGTCGAACCGGTGGTGCCCATGAGTACGTACGCGCCCCCAGCGCCCGTCGCCGCTCGCCTGACGCCCTGCACCGCCGCCTACACGAGGCTCACCGAGGTGCTCCCCGCCTTCCGTGTCACGGAGGTCGTCGCCGGTGCGCCGCTGCCCGACGGGCAGGGGTGGTTCAGCGGCGAGGACCTCGCCTCCGGCGGGGCCGCGCTCGACACCTACCTGGCACAGGAGGACGCCGCGGCCCTGCGCGACCACGGCCGGCAGGCGCGGCCCGACGTCGTCGCCACCTTCGGCCTCCACCGGTACGCGTGGCCCGCGTGCCTGCTGATCACCCTCCCCTGGTTCCTGCAGCGCCGAGTGCCGCGGCTCCCCGCGGGCGCCTTCGCCTACCACCGGCAGACGGCCCGACTCGCCGTTCGCGCAGGGGAGTTCACCTGCCTCCCCGACGACCCGGCCGCATCCTCGCCGTACGCCCGCACGGCAGGCGAGGAGGGGCTGCGCGCAGCGGTGCGCGAGGCCGTCGCCGAGCATCTCGGCCCGGTGCTCGACGCGTTCAGGCGGCGCGTGCGCCGGCGCGACCGGGCGCTCTGGGGGCTCGCGACCGACGAGATCGTCGAAGGGCTCACGTACCTGGGCGGACTCCTCGGCGAGGGGGAGCGCGCGCGGCGCGAGATCGCCGCGCTGCTCCCCGGGCGCACCACGCCCTTCGCGCAGGACGCCGGCTTCCGCACCCTCACAGGGCCGGCCGGCGAGGCGCTCCCCACCCGCACCCGCGCGAGCTGCTGCATGTACTACACCCTCGAGCCCGCCGACACCTGCGTCACCTGCCCCCGCACCTGTGACAGCGAACGGGTCGAACGGCTGGCATCGGTGGGTTAGTTCGTTCGACCCGATTCCCCCCTCCCCGTGACGGAGTCAGCCCTTTAGCTGTTTCTTGCGGTGAAAACGGCAGCGGCGCCCGGTAGTTCGGCCAGGATGCTCCGCGGAAGCCAAGCGAGGAAGAGCGCGCGCCGGCGCCCGGGACACACCGGCCGGGCGGCGCCGATGGGGCAAGGGGCACCCGATGAACATGACGGATATACCGCTGAACTGGGTGCTGGTGAGCGCCGTCCTGCTGGCCGGTGCCCTGGCCGCGGTCACGTTGCTGACCCACGGCCGCCGCACCGACGCCGGCGACGGGGCGCAGGACCAGGCGGACGTACTGGAGCAGCGGCGCCGGCGCAAGGAGACCCTGTACGCGACGGCCGCGTACCTCCTCCTCTTCTGCTGCGCCGCCGTCGCGGCCGCGCTCTCCTTCCACGGGCTCGTCGGCTTCGGGCGGCAGAACCTCAACCTCTCGGACGGCTGGGAGTACTTGGTGCCGTTCGGCCTCGACGGCGCCGCGATGTTCTCCGCAATGATCGCGGTGCGCGAGGCGAGCCACGGGGACGCTTCGCTGGGTTCGCGGCTGCTGGTGTGGACCTTCGCGGCAGCAGCCGCGTGGTTCAACTGGGTGCACGCGCCCCGGGGCGCCGACCACGCGGGGGCCCCGCAGTTCTTCGCCGGCATGTCGCTCTCGGCCGCGATCCTCTTCGACCGGGCCCTGAAGCAGACCCGCCGCGCCGCCCTCCGCGAACAGGGCCTCGTTCCCCGGCCGTTGCCGCAGATCCGGGTCGTGCGCTGGCTGCGCGCCCCGCGGGAGACCTTCGGCGCCTGGTCGCTGATGCTGCTGGAGGGCGTCCGGACGCTCGACGAGGCGGTCGACGAGGTGCGCGACGACCGGCGCCGGCAGGAGGACGACCGGCGCCGGCAGGAGGACGACCGGCAGCGCCGCAGGGAGCAGCAGCGATTGGAGCGGGCGAGGGTCAAGGCGCTCAACAGGCAGCACAGGCTGTGGAGTCGGGGCCGGGGCGGCGGCCGGCAGGTCGACGTCGAGCTGACGAAGGCGACGCCCGCGCCCGCGCTGGCCCCCGAGCCGATACGGGGCGGCGAGGCGCGCCCGGGGCAGCTCCCGGTGACCGAGGTCGCCGGCTCGGGCAGGCGTGGCGTGCTCGATGGGGGCGAGGACGCACCGCCGCGCGAGGTCGAGGTCGGGGCGTCCGAGTCGGGACGCGAGCGGCGCCGGCGCGAGCGTCGGGAGGCCGAGGCACGGACCGTCGGTGCGGGGCACGAGCCGCAGGGCCCGGAGGACGAGGGCGGGACGGACGAAGAACCCGCGGGCGCTGCGGGTTCGACCGCGAGCGGCAGCACCGCCGGGCCGCGGCTCGCCTCGCTGGAGGAGAAACTCGCCGAGATCGAGAGGCAGTTCGGCTGACGGAGGGGACGCGTCCTCGGGCGCGTCCCCCTGCTCCCCGGGTCGCGGACGGGGTTCGCGGGGCAGCGTCAACGCGATCGCCCGGCTTCCGGCGCCGCACACAGCCTGCGCGCAGGACTCCGGCGCTCACGCCGTCGCGGTCCGCGACGCAGACTGCGCGCCGTCGCGCCCCGTCCGGTGGCCACGCCCCTTCCCGGTCCGCGTGTGCGCACCTCGCCGAGCTCGACACCCGACGCCCGCACCCTCGCGGCCGCACTCCGCACCGACCCGCACACCGCGGCGAGGATGCTTGCGGCTCGCCGCTACCCGGGCGTCGCCTCGCCTCCTACCGCGCCGGGTTCGTCGGCCGCTCGGCCGCACGGCTCACCGCGCGCTTCGAACCGACCGGCGGAGCCGGCGTCCTCGGCCTCTCCGCGGGCTCACTGCGATACGCCGCCGACCGAGGGCCACGGCTCACCGTCCGCCACCTGCACGCCGACCCTTTCTTCTACCGCAGTGATCACCTCGTCCTCCTCGGGATGCGCGGCTACTGCGCGCTCGCCCGGCACGGCCGCCGACTGCGGATCGTCCGCCACCACCCGGCGCCAGGCGACTCCTCCGCCTTCGGCGTCGACTCGGCCGCGTCGTTCGGGGACGCCGCAGAGCAGGCGCTCTACGCACCGCGCCTGATGGACGGCTTCCGGTCGCCCGAACCCGTCCTCAACACCTCCGACACGAACGGCGGCTGGTCTCCCTCGACCGCTACGAGGCCATCGAGCAGCACCGCACGTCGCACCTTCCACGACTGGATGTGCCGCAGACGCTCTCCACCGAGCTGTCGGCCTCGGACCTCCGCGCCGGCGAGGTCCACGCAGACCTCGCCGGCCCTCCTACGAGGCCGACGCACCCTCCTTGGCGGTGGTCGCCTCGACGCGGCTCACGGGCCCTCCCAGACGGCCGCCGCGGTGCGGTCCTCGGGATACGTCTCGTCGAACTCGGCCGACTGGCCCAGGAGTTCCCCGACATCCAGATCGGCGAAGAAGCGCGGGAGCGACGGCGCGGGGGCGCCGGACTGCCACGCTGAGCGCAGGTGCGCAGCGAGCGGCCGGTCGTCGCGCAGGAGGCGGGCGAGCCCGGTGCTGCACAGGAGGAGTACGTCGTCCCGGCGCGCCTCGGTGGCCCGGAACCGGTACGGCTTGGCACGCATGTGCGGCGTCTCCGCCTGGACGCCGCCCACCGCGGCGGCGGCGCGCGCCGGGTCGGGGACGCCGCGGTCGGCCGCGCCCATCGGTGCGTCGCCCGGGAGGGTGTCGGCGTCCGAGATGCTCGGCGCAGTGCCCGCGGGGGGCACCTCCCAGGCGCGGCCCAGCGCGTGCCGGGGGTCGTCGTCCGACGTCCTGCCGTAGCCCGGACCCGCCGCGGAGAGGCGCGAGTCCGGGTCGTTGTACTCGGCGTCTTCGGCCTCCCGCGGGGCCGGGGGTTCGAGGTCCTGCCACTCGCCCTCCCTGAGGCGGAAGAGCCCGCCCTCGCCCACGCCGAAGAAGACCCGCAGCGCGCAGGCCGGGTCCTCGGGGACGAGGAGGCAGCGGAGTTCGGCGGTGTACGTGTCGGGCGCGAGCCCGAGCGCCGCCGCCTGCGCCCGCAACTTCCCGTAGCTGCGGTCGGCGAGGCGGCTGAGCCCCGACTTGAGCGCCCCGCGCCGGCCGGCCCTGATGTCCTCGCCGAGGCGCACGTGGCTGCGGCCCACGGACTGCGCGATCGAGTGGCACGCTTCGCGCGCCGCCCGGTGCGCACCGGGTATGCCGACGGGCCCCGCGGCGACGGCGACGAGGAGGAGCGACTCCGCTCCCGTACCGAAACGCACCGTCAACAGCGCCTCGCCGCGCGGCAGTCCGCGCGCCTCGGCGGCGGGGCCCCTGCGGGAGACGGCACGGACCGTGCAGGCGCCGTGGCGCGCTCCGTCGAGAACGGTGCCGGGGAGAACATCGGCGAGGGCCGACGGATCGGCCACCGGAAAGGCCGCTTCCTCGCGCGCCCCGTCGCTCTCCTCAAGCCCGGACACCGCCAGCTCCTCGGGTGCGGACGGCTCTTCGCCCGCAGCCCGCCCGACGGCGTCGGTCACCGTTCGGGCTGCCGCGCCGCCTTCCGCCCGGGGCGCGGTGCTTTGCTCGGTCGTCTCTCGACGCGGCGCCTCCGCGCCCGTCCGCGGCCCGACCGCGGTGCTCTCGGCAGGAGACGCCTTTCCGAGCGGAGCCGGTCCAGCACCAGGCTCGGCGGCCCCTGGAGAAGGCGACTGAACCGGCGACGGCGCGTCCGCGTCCGTCTGCTCGGTATCGGCGGACGGAAACGGCGGCGGCTCTCCCGCCGTGCCCGGCCCGGCACGTCCAACTCCGGGCGGCGAGGCCGGCGAAGGCACCTCTGCGCCCGTTGGTGCGGAGTCGACGGGCGGAAGCGACGACGGCTCTCCCGCCGCATCCGGCCCGGCACGCCCAACTGCGGGCGATGGACCCGGAGATGGGCCGTCCGCCCCTACTTCCGTCCCTTCGGAACCAACGGGCGCATCCGACGGAACCTCCTGCGCCGCACCCGCCCCGGCATCCCCAACTCCGGGCGCAGGAACGGACGATGCCCCTTCTCCACGGACGCCGGGCGCCGGCTCTCCCCCGTCGGTGGCCGCTCCTCCTCGCGCGGCCTCCTCGGGCCCCGCAGGCACCTCTTCGTCCGTGCCGAGCGCCGTGCCGGTGGCCTGGACCGGTGGTACCTCTGCGTCCGCACCGATCCCGGCGCCTCCGCGCGGCCCGGCCGGAGACCCCGTGCCGGTACCGCCGTCCTCGGACGCGTGGGGGCCGTCCGCACAGCTCGCCTCCACGGGGGGCTCGGCACCGTGTCGGACGGGCGGGGGCGCGGTGCTTGGGAAGGGGGCCGTTGCGCCGGGCGGGGTGTGGGGCGTGGGTCCGGGCTGTGGTTCGTCCGGGTCGGGCATACCGGCCTCGGCCGGTGGGTCGGGCCTCTTCCCCGTGCTCCGTCGCCGGTCGTCGGCGCCGGGTGGGGCCGCGAGCGGTGCCCTCGGGTCGGGGGTCGGCTCCCCGCCGGCGGCGCCGGCCTCCGTGGGCCCGCTCCCCTCGCGCGACGGCCCGCCCTGCTGCCGCGCGGGGCTGCCGCGCATGGTGCGGGTGACGGAGGCGAAGCGGTCGTCGAGGGTGTCCTCGGTACTGGAGCGACCGGTGTCCGGTGCGTCGGTCGCGTACAACTGGGCCCACCAGTCGTCCTGTTCGGGCCGACGCTGCCGCGGCTCCCCCTTCTCAGTCATCGGGCCATTGTCCCCCGCCCGGCGGCACCGCACGCCCGGTACCCCCGAGCCGTCCACGAGGTCACCCTCGGTGACCAGCGCGGCAGGCGCCGACGCCGCCCGTCCGGCAGGCTTGCCCCATGTGGACGGCAGGGACGTTGGGGGCGTGGCAGGCGCCGGTCGTCGGGCTGGTGCTGCTGCTCGGCGTCTGCGGGGCCGTCCTGCCGGGGGTGCCGGGGCCGATGGCGGTGTGGGCGGCCGTCTTCTGGTGGGCGACGGCCGAGCGCGATCCGGCCGCCTGGTGGCTACTGGGCGGCTCGACGGCACTGCTGCTCCTCAACGCCGCACTGCAACTGCTGCCGGGCGTGGCGCACCGTCGTCAACGGGTGGGAAGGCGCGCCCTGTTGAGCGCCGGAGCCGTCGGCGCGGTCGGGTTCTTCGCCGTGCCCGTACTGGGCGGCGTCCTCGGCTTCCTCCTCGGCGCCTACGCCTGGGAGCGGGCGCACCTGGGCAGCCGGGCCGCCGCCCTCGCCTCGACGCGCTCGCTGATGCGCGCCCGCGGCTGGGCCGTGCTCACCGAGCTGATGGCGTGCCTGCTGGTGGCCGGCGGTTGGCTGGTCTCCCTCGCGGCGACCCACTGAGGCCCTACGGCGGTCCTCGGTCCTGAGGCGGAGCCGGGTGCTCCCGCAGCCGGAAGCGGACTCGCTCCCCGTACGGCAGTCTGCTCCCATGACCTCTCGAACCGCCGCAGGCGACGCGGAGTTCACCGCCGCCGAGCGCGCCTACCTCCGGACCCAGCGGCTCGCCCGCCTCGCCACCGTCGACGCTGACGGGCGTCCCCAGAACAACCCCGTGGGCTTCTACCCGCGGGACGACGGCACGGTCGTGGTCGGCGGCTACAACCTCGCCACCACGCGCAAGTGGCGGAACCTGAAGCGCAACCCGTGGCTCGCGCTCGTCGTCGACGACCTCGCCAGCGTGCAGCCCTGGCATGTCAGGGGCGTCGAGATCCGCGGCGAGGCCGAGCTGCGGACGGGGTCGCACGACGTCAATCCGCAGATGAGCGACGAGCTGATCGTGGTCCATCCGCGGTGGATTCATAGCTGGGGGCTGTAGCCGGCGCGAACGGCGGTCGGCACGGCGGAGGTCGGGCACACCTCTGCCTCCAGCAAGCGGGGGGCAGCCGTCCGCCAGGCACGGTGCGCGGTGTGGTCTGCCGCATGGCCGCACCTCGGGGGCTGTCCGCTGCTCACGGTGGGCCGGTGGAAGGCCGCGTCCGCCCGAGAGGCTGCGACCGCTCGAGGTGACCGCCGGAAGTACGGGCTACCGGGGCGCGTCCGTGGACTCGGACAGCTCCTTCAGCGAGCGGCCCGGCGTGCGCGGTGGGGCGCTCGTGGACGACGGGACCGTTCATGCACGGGCCGCGTCGGGCCGGCGGAGCACGGCCGAGGGCGAGTCGCCGCCGTCCGCGCCGGTCGGCGTCGTCTGCGCGTCGATCAGCAAGCGGAGCAGGGGAATCGGGTCGCCGCTCTTCGACGCGATCGGCCACGGCGAGCGCACGGCGGTCGGCTTCAGATATGCAGCTCGGCGGGGAAGCCCGTCCAGCGCAACTCGAGGGGCAGATGCCGCATGTCATTGGAGACGAGGATGGAGGCGGGTCGACCGGGCGCGTAACGGATGACGGTGAGCGCCGCGTTGCAGTGGTCGAGGCCGAGCCAACGCCACTTCGGTGCGTGCAGGGCGTCCCGGACGAGCCAGGCGACCAGGAAGTTGTGTGTGACGACGAGTTCGTGCCGATCCTCTTCCACGGCTACCGCCCCGGTGAACAGATCGAGAGCCTGACGGGCCAGCACAGGTCCGCGCTCCTCATCGGTGGCTCTCGCGAGGAAGCGGAGAGAGAAGTCCGCTGATTCGGCCGGTAGCTCGTCCTGCTCCGGTATGTAGGGCACGTAGTCACCGGCGGCTTCCGAGACGTGCAGAGGGACGCTGCCCAGTTGGTCGCCGATCAGGCGTGCGGTCTGTTCCGCCCGTGGGAGGGGACCGTGGTGAACAGCGGCGAAGGGGATCCCGCGGAGGTGTTGGCCGAGCAACGTGGCTTGCCGTCGCCCGGCCTCCGTCAGTCCGCTCTCGTCCGGTAGTGCCTCGCCGTGCCGGACGAGGTAGAGGTAGCGGGTGGACAGGCCGGTCATCCCGAGCTCCTTCGCGCCACCAGTGATCTTGTCAGCCACAGACGCTGCCCCCGGGGTGCCGGTTCCCTCCGCCCGTCGAAGAGAAGGCCCTCGGGACGGAGAGACCGCCACGACCACGCGCCGCCTCCGACAGAATGCCCGGCGTCAGTCAGCGAGCGCCCTCCAACGAGAGGAGCAGACGCTTGTTCTCCAGGCCGCCCGCGAACCCGGTGAGCGAACCGTCGGCCCCCACGACGCGGTGGCAAGGACGCACGATCAGCAGCGGGTTGGCTCCGACGGCGCCGCCGACGGCCCGGACGGCGTTGCGCGGGAGGCCGATCGATGCGGCGAGGGCGCCGTACGTCGTCGTCTCGCCGAAGGGGACGGAGTCGAGTGCGCGCCAGACCTGCTCCCGGAAGGCGGTGCCTGCCGTGCGGAGGGGCAGGTCGAAGCGGTGCAGCTCCCCGGCGAAGTACGCGTCGAGCTGGCGGCGCACCTCAGGGAAGGCCGCGTCGTCGCGGACTCCGGTGGCGGCGCGCTGTCCGGGGACGGTCAGGCCGGCGAGCGTGTGGCCGTCGCCGGTGAGGAGGAGGTCCCCGAGGGGGCTTCGGTGGTAGGTGTGCACGGTCTGGAGGGCGGGGGCGAGGGTCATGGTGTGCTCCGGTTCGCGCGGGCGGGCCGCTTCGTCGTGGTGGGTGGTGTGCTTTCGGCGGCTGCGCGCCACAGGTGGTGGACGGCGTACGAGCGCCAGGGGCGCCAGCGTGCGGCGTGCGAGGGTGCGCAGTTGAGCAGGTCGAGCCCGTGGCGGACGCCGGCGTCGCCCGGCAGGAAGACGTCCGGATCACGGAGGGCGCGCATGCGGACGTAGCCGGCGGTCCAGGGGCCGATGCCGGGGAGCGCGCGGAGCGCGCGGTCCGCGTCGTCGCGGTCGGCGCCGGGCTCCAGTGGGACGGTGCCGTCGGCGAGCGCCGCCGCGAGCGCGCGGAGCGCGGTGCGGCGTGCCTCGGGCATGCCCACCTCGTCGAGCGGTGCCTCGGCGAGCGCGGCGGTGTCGGGGAACAGGTGCGTCAGGCCGCCGTCCGGGGCCGGGAGCGGCTTGCCGTACGCCGCGACGAGGCGCCCGGCGAGGGTGCGCGCCGACGCTACGGTGACCTGCTGCCCGAGCACCGCGCGCACGGCGAGCTCGTGCGGCTCGGCGGCGCCCGGCGAGCGCAGGCCGGGCTCCGCCGCGGCGAGCCGGGCCAACTCACCCGAGTCCGCGAGGCGTTCGGCGACGGCGTACGGATCGGCGTCGAGGTCGAAGAGGGACCGCAGCCGCTCGACGGCGGTGGCGAGGTCGCGCAGTTCGGTGAGACGGAGCCGGACGTCGAGCCAGCCGCCGGGCCTCGACCGCGCCGGCTCGGCGACGGAGGCGACGCCGACGCCGTACGGAAGCACCAGCGTGCGCCGGTAGGTACGTCGGCCGGGTTCCCCACGCATCTCCTCGACGCCGGGGACGGCGCGGCGGCCGAGGAAGTCGAAGACCTGCGCCGCGGCGTAGGGGCTCCGGTGGGCGAGACGCAGGGCGAGGCCGTCGCCGTCGGCCGCGCCGCTGCTGCCGCGGGGCGCTGCCGCGCGCAGGGCGCTCGGGGTGAGCGCATAGACCTCGCGGACGGTCTCGTTGAAGCGGCGGACGCTGGAGAAGCCCGCGGCGAAGGCCACGTCGGTGACGGAGAGAGGGGTCGTCTGGAGGAGGACGCGCGCCGTGTGCGCGCGCTGGGCGCGGGCGAGCGCGACGGGTCCCGCGCCGAGCTCGGCGGTGAGCTGCCGCTGCACCTGGCGGCTGCTGTAGCCGAGGCGGCGGGCGAGGCCGCCGACGCCCTCCCGGTCGACGACGCCGTCCGCGATCATGCGCATCGCCCTGCCGACGAGGTCCGCGCGCAGGTCCCACTCGGCGGAACCCGGGGAGGCGTCGGGCCGGCAGCGGCGGCAGGCGCGGAACCCGGCCTGCTGCGCCGCCGCGGCCGACGGGTAGAAGCGGACGTTCTCCGGTTTCGGCGTGACGGCGGGGCAGCTCGGACGGCAGTAGATGCCGGTGCTGCGCACGGCGGTGCAGAAGACGCCGTCGAACCGCGCGTCCCTGCTGCGGACCGCCTCGTACCTGGGGTCCTGCCTGCTCTCCGCGGCGCCTGGTGCTTCCTTCACGCACTCCAGTGTGCGCCGCTCCGGGGACGGATTCTCGCGGGAATCGGACATGGGCGTACGTACCCGGGACGCCGCCTACGTCTCGGTGATGTCCGGACCCTGCGGCAGCCGTTGGAGGAGGCCCCAGGTGAACTCCGCGACGAGCGAGCGGCGTTCGCCCGCCGCGTCGGGCGCCTCGAAGGCGAGGCGGAAGCGGGTGGGGGCCGAGCCCTGGAGCGGGCGGGCCGGCGCGAAGGCGCGCGCCACCTCGTCGACGGTGCAGGCCCAGGGCGTGAGGTCCTCGACGGTGCGGAGCGGCACCTGCTCCGCCCCCGGCGCCCGGACGAGCCACTCGTTCCAGACGGCCCCGCCCGGCGCGGTGAGCACCTCGAAGCGGAGGTCGGGCCAGAGCGGCACGGGCCAGGTGTGCGCGGTGCTGCGCACGTCGCCGAAGGTGCGCTCCGAGGTGGCGGCGGGCGGGCCGAGCGCCGAGCGGTAGCGTGCCAGTGCGCCGCGGCGCGCGGGGCCGTGGACCATCGCCTGCCACCGCCGGTTGGCCTCGCGCATCTCCTGCTGTCCGACGCCGAGCGTACGCAGCGCCTCGGTGACGAGTCCCGGTTGGAAGTCGGCCATGCGACGCAGCAGGACGAGCTGGAACTCCAGCGGCCCGAAGGCGCCGGGGGCGCTCATCGGTCGGCCGCGTGCGGTGTCGGGCGGTACGGGCGCATGGAAGGACGGTACCGGCACGGGTTCGGGTCGCGGTAGCGCGGATTCCGCACCGCCGGCAGCGCGCACCCGGCGGAGAGCGCACGGCGGGTGAGTACGCGTACTCAGGTGTCCGCGGGAAGCCGCCCGGCATGCTGGGGAGCGCACGCTGGACGAAGCACCGGAGGGATCATGACGGACACGGGAAACCGACGGCGAACGGCCGCCTGGTGGCGGATGTGGGCGAACCCCGCCGGCCTCGCGTACCTCGCGCTCGTGGCGGCCGCCGCGCTCTTCGCGGCGGTCGACGCGGTGTGGGTCCCGCATGCCGACGCCTCGTTCGCCGGGGTGTGGGTGCTCTTCGCGACGGCGCCCGCCTCGCTGCTCGTCCTCGGTCTCGACGGACCGTGGTTCGTCACGGGCCTCGCGCTCGCCGCGCTCGCACAGGCCGCCCTGCTGGGCGGGGCGTACAGGTGGCTCGTCACCACGCGCCACGCACGGCGTACGGCCGACGGCACCTGAACACACCCCGCCCCACCGACCCCCGCGGCCCGGGTTCACCCTCGGCCGCGGGGGTCGTTCACAGGTCAGGGCTTGCGGTGCGGGCCCCGCTTGCGCTCCATCATGTGGCGTCCCAGCGCTTGGCGCTGCTTGAACAACTGCCGCTGCTCGGCACGGAGTCGGGCGTCGCTCCGCGCGGCGATCCTGGCGTTCTCACGGAGCAGCTTGCGGTAGCTGTCGAGGCGGCGCTGCGGCAGGCGGCCCTCTTCGACCGCCGCGAGGACGGCGCAGTCGGGCTCCGCGCGGTGGGCGCAGTCGTGGAAGCGGCACTCGGCGGCGAGCTCCTCGATCTCGGCGAAGGTGCGCTCGACGCCCTCTGCCGCGTCCCAGAGCGCCACGCCGCGCAGCCCCGGCGTATCGATGAGCACGCCGCCGCCCGCCGAGACGGGGAGCGGCAGCAGGTCGCGCGCGGTGGTGGTGTGGCGCCCCTTGCCGTCGACGGCCCGTACGGCGCCGGTCCCTTGGGCCTCCTCGCCGAGGAGCGCGTTGGCGAGCGTCGACTTGCCCGCACCCGACTGCCCCAGGAGCACGGAGGTACCGCCTGCGACGACGGCCGTGAGCACCTCGATCCCTTCCCCTGACTCGGCGCTGGCGGCGAGGACTTCGACACCGGGGAGGCCCTCCGCCGTCTCGGTCCTGAGTACGTCGACGGCGCCCGGGTCGAGGAGGTCGGCCTTGGTGAGCACGACGAGCGGCTGGGCCCCGCCGGCCCAGGCGAGGGCGACGAACCGCTCCAGACGGGCGAGGTCGGGTTCCCGCTCCAAGCTGGCGAGGACGAGGGCGTGGTCGACGTTGGCCGCGAGGACCTGCGCCTCGGAGCGGTTGGAGGAGGCCGAGCGGAGGAAGGCGGTGCGCCGCGGCAACAGCGCCCGTACGACGGGCTGTTGGCCGCCGGGCACCTCGCCGAGCGCGACCCAGTCGCCCGTGCAGGGGAGGCCCGCCTCCGGCGCGGCGGCGGTGACCTGGCCCGCGACGCCGAAGGCGGTGCAGCGGTCGCGGTCGACCCGGAGGATGCGCGCGGGGGTGAGGCCCTCGTCCTCGTACGGCGCGAAGGCGTCGGCCCACTCGGCGTCCCAGCCGTAGCGGAGGAGCGGCGCGTAGGGGTCGGAGGCCGGGGTGGCGGCGGGCGGGAGCGAGGACGGGCGCGGGAAGGAGGAAGCGGAGGAGGACAAGGCGACGACCCTTCGTGGGGCAGCACCGGTGGCGCGCGCTCGGGCGCGGCTCGATCAGTCAGCCGGCGGCTGCGGGGGTGGACGTGACATGGATTCGGATGCGGGCAGCGCCCAGCGCAACGACAGCCATCGGTCGACACCTCCCCACTTCGGCACGGACGGGACAGCGGGTGCGACCGCTGCGAGGACCGACGCTAGCCGCCGGGTCTGCGCGCCTGCCACTTGTTTTTCGGTGGGCCGGGCGCCCCCGAGGGTCCGGGCCAGGCGGCGTCGAGGCTGGGTTGGTTTGCCGTCGACGCAAGGCGCAGGGCCGCGCGGCCGACGCGGCTGCCTCGGGGATGCCCGACCGGCAGACGGAAGAGCGGCGTTGAGGGTGGGACGCGTCGGTCGCCAGGAGCCGTCCCGCGTACGACAGGACAAGTACCGGCGGGTCACGGACGTGTCTCAGGGCGGCCGGAGGTTCGGGGCACGAAGTGAGGGGTGCGGAACCGGAGTCGGACCGTGCTCGAGCCCGCGGCTCCGGGAGCTTCCGTGCCCCTCCGTCAAGGGCTCGGAGCGGGCTCGGGCGGAGGTGGGCCGAGCGCCGTGGAGGGCGTGCCCGTGGCACGTCGGCGTCCGGCACCGCCAAGTCGGCTGTAACAGGCACGTATTAGAGGCCGGTCCTATGGAACGTTCTACGGGGTGCTCGTGGTCCAAGTGATCAGAAAGGCTCGCCGAGCGGGCACCACGATCACAAGGAGAAACCGATGCGCGCCCAGAAGCTGGCCATCGCCGCCGTCGCCCTCGCCGCCGGCCTCTCGCTCACCGCCTGCCAGGGAGAGGACGACGCGAGTGCGAACGACTCCTCGGCGTCCTCGTCCTCCTCGTCCGGCTCGTCGTCCTCGTCCGACTCCTCCGACTCCTCGGACTCCTCGGACAGCGGAGACTCCGGCGACAGCGCCTCCGACGACGGCGGATCGACCAAGACGGCGTCCGGCACCGGCGGCAGCTCCTCCGACGGAAAGACGCGCCCCGGCTACGCCACCTGCAGGACCTCCCAGCTCGACATGAGCGTCAACGCCGGCATGGGCGAGGGCGACCGGGTGGTGAGCCTGGAGAACACCGCCTCGACCGCCTGCGCGCTCAAGGGCTTCCCCGGCGTCGACCTCAAGGGCAAGGACGGCACGTTCAGCGCCAACCGCAGCGACCTCAAGGCGCCGATGGTCCTCGTCAAGCCCAATGAGAAGACCCGCTTCACGCTCCACACCCCGCGGAACGACACCGGGGGCTCGGGCGTCGACATCACCAAGATCGTCGTCACCCCGCCCAACGAGACCCACTCGAAGACGCTGTCGACGCGGATCAACCTGCCCGTCAGCGACACCGCCACCGACGACATCCGCGTCGACCCGGTGGGCACGGGCAAGTGACCCCGTCGGCCGGCGACTTACGCGCCCGGCCCGCCCCCGTCCGCCCCGACGCGCCGGGGCGCCGAGGGCGGGCCGGGCGCGCGCTCCGCGCGTGCGGCCCTCCGTCGCAGGCGGCGCGGCAGGTGGATGCCGCCCGGGCGGCCGCCCCGCGCGAGGCCGGTCCCGGCCACCGCTACAGCCAGTCGTGTTCCCGTGCGTACCGCGCGGCCTCGTGCCGGGTCCGCGTCTGGGTCTTCTGCATCGTGTTGGAGAGGTAGTTGCGTACCGTGCCCTGCGCCAGGTGGAGTTGCGCGGCGATGTCGGCGACCGAGTAGCCCTCGCCCGTCGCCCGGAGGACGTCGCTCTCGCGGTCGGTGAGCGGGCAGTCGTCGATGACGGCACGCGCGGAGACCTCCGGGTCGATCCACCGCCTGCCCTCGTGGAGGGCGGCGATGACCGACGCGATGTGCGCCGGTTCGGCGGACTTGCTGACGAATCCCTGCACCTTGAGCTTCAGCGCCTTGCGCAGCACCCCGGGGCGAGCATGCCGGGTCAGCATGAGGATCACCTGCTCGGGGCTGGCACGGCGGATCGCGGAGACGGCGTCGAGCCCGTCCATGCCCGGCATCTCCAGGTCGACGACGAGCACATCGGGGCGGTGGTGGAGGGTTGCCTCCACGGCCGACGCCCCGTCGCCCGCCTCGGCGAGCACGGTGATCTCGCCTTCGTGGGGGAGCAACGAGGCGAGCGCCTTGCGCAGGAGGGCCTCGTCGTCGGCGAGTACCACGGTGGTCATCGATCATCCTTCCGTGTCGCGGCGGCTTCGGAGCGGGGGAACTCGGCGGCGGTGAGGAACCGTCCGTCCTCCTGCTCGACCGTGAGCACGCCTCCGTCGCCCGCCACCCGGTCCCTGAGCGTCGAGAGCCCTCTCAGCTCGGGCGGCGAGTCCGCCCGTACGCCGTCGTTGACGATCTCGATGCCGGACCCGGAGAGGGTGATCCGCACCT
Organism: Streptomyces sulphureus DSM 40104; assembly: GCF_000381025.1. GTDB lineage: Bacteria > Actinomycetota > Actinomycetes > Streptomycetales > Streptomycetaceae > Streptomyces > Streptomyces sulphureus. The sequence goes on along the minus strand of NZ_KB905818.1, from coordinate 366,963 downwards.
GGCCGGCCTGCGCGTGCCGCAGGATGTTGGTCGTCGTCTCCCGCAGGACCTGGCCGAGCAACTCGCCGACCCCGCTGTCGACTTCACCCTCGCGTTCGACGGTGACGTCGATCTCCGCGGCCGTGAACAGGTTCTTCGCGTTCTCCAGCTCCGCCGACAGGTTGAGGCGCCGCTGCGCGTAGGCGAGCTCCTTGGTCCTGGTGAGGGTGTCGCCGACCAGGGCGTGGATCTCCCGCAGCTCCTCCTCGGCCCGTCCGGCGTCGCTGTGCACGAGCTTCTGGGCGAGCGCCGCCTTCAGCTTCACCACATGGAGCGTGTGGCCCTGGATGTCGTGCAGGTCGCTGGCGAAACGCACGCGCTCGCGGACGACGGCCAACTCCGCGTCGCGCTCCCGCGCTTCCTCCACCTGTGCGGTGAGGCGCGAGACGAGCTGGTTGAGCCCGGTGAGCACGACCGCCGCGACCGCGATGCCCGTCGCGGCCACGAGGTACCGGCCGAGGAGGTGGGCGAGGTCTCCGCCGAGGAACACCGCCCGCGCCACGACGACCGAGGCAGCGAAGGCGACCGTACCCGCCACCAACTGCCTGCGGCGGTGCGGAAGTTGGTGGTAGACGACAGTGGTGGCGACGCCCAGGCCGTAGGACGCCGCCGCACTGTCGCCCAGCAGCACGGCGAGGAGCCACACGGCCGCGGTGACGGCGAGGCAGAGCAGCGCGGTGCGGGGCGCGCGGTACGCCGCCCACTGCGAGACGGAGGCCAGAGCCGCCGCCGTGCCCACGGCGAGGAGGGCCGCCTCCCGCCAGGACTCCGCGTTCTCCGCCAGCAGCAGCGCCCCCACCGCGACGAGCGACGCGGTCACGAAGCTCTGGTTGAGCGTACGGAGCTGTCCATGGGGCTCCTCGCGCACGTCGGCCCCTTCGGAGTCCGAAGGCGGAACGCGCGGGGAGAGGGTGTCCATGTGCGATCTCCGAGGGTGGGGCGGAAGGCTTCGCCCTCAGTATCGTGCCCTGCTCCGGCGCGCCACCAGTGACACCGCGTCACTGCTCATGGGGCAGGGATGTCACGGCGGAGTGCTGACACGGCCGCACTGCCGCGAGGCGCGCACCGGCGGCTGTACTCGACGGCATGACCACCACACCCGTCATCGACGTCGACCGCCTCAACCTCACCTACGGCGACTTCCACGCCGTGAAGGACCTCTCGTTCCAGGTACGCAAGGGCGAGCTCTACGCCCTGCTCGGCACCAACGGCGCCGGGAAGACCTCGACCCTGGAGACGATCGAGGGCCACCGCGTCGCCGCTTCGGGCACCGTCCGGGTCTTCGGGCAGGACCCGCGCGACCGCGGCGCCGTCCGCCCGCGGATGGGCATCATGCTCCAGGAGAGCGGCTTCTCCCCCGACTTGACGGTACGCGAGTCGGTGCGGCTCATCGGGCGGCTCACCCGGCGCACGGACGACGTCGCACGCGTACTCGACGTCGTCGACCTCACCCGCAAGGCCGGCACCAAGGTCGCCCAGCTTTCCGGCGGCGAGAAGCGCCGCCTGGACTTCGCGACCGCGGTGTACGGAACGCCGGAGCTGATCTTCCTCGACGAGCCGACGACCGGCCTCGACATCCAGTCGCGGGACGCCCTCTGGGACACCGTGGACGCGCTGCGCCGAGCCGGGTCCACGATCGTCCTCACCACCCACTACCTGGAGGAGGCCCAGCAGCGCGCCGACCGCATCGGGCTCATGCACAAGGGCGCCTTCCACCGGGAGGGCACCGTCCGGGAGCTGACGCAGACGCTCCCCGCCGAGATCCGCTTCTCGCTGCCCGACCCCGCACCTGCGCTTCCGCTCCACGCCGCGCGCGCCGGCGACGGGTCCTTCCTCGTCGAGACCTTCGACCTCCAGAAGGACCTGCACCTCCTCCTCGGCTGGGCCCACGACCACGCCATCGAACTGCGGGAGTTGCGCGCCGGACCGACCCGGCTCGACGACGTCTTCCGCTCCATCGGCAGCGACTAGCACGCACCGCACCCGCCTTCCGCACCTTCCACGACAAGGACTCACCCATGCTGTCGATCGCCCTCGGCGAGCTGATCCAGATCTTCCGGAACCGGCTGGTTCTGGTCACCATGTTCGTCCTCCCCGTCGCGTCGAGCGCCGGGTACATCTACCTCCACGACACCGTTCCGGGGCTCGGGCTCGGCGGCGTCGCCGCGGTGCTGCTCTTCCTCGTCGTCGCGATGGGGCTCTACACGACGACGGTGACGACCCTCGCCTCCCGGCGGCAGAACCTCTTCCTCAAGCGGCTGCGCTCCACAGCGGCGAGCGACTCCGACATCCTCACCGGACTGCTGCTGCCGGTGACCGTCATCGCACTCGTCCAGGTGACGGTGATCCTCGTCGTCCTCGGCGTCGTCGCCGGCGGGCCGACCGACCTCCTCCTGCTGGCGGCCGCCGTCCTCGCGTCCGTGGCGATGATGATCGGCCTGGGGCTCGCCACCGCCGGGCTGACCAACTCCCCCGAGCACGCGCAGGTGACCACGCTGCCGCTGGTGATCGGCACGCTCGTCGTCGCCGGCTGGGTCGGGTTCGGCGACCCCGAGGACATGACCGTGCTCAAGCGGGCACTCCCCGGCGGCTCCGCGAGCGAACTGGTCGCCGCAGCCTGGGACGGCGGCGTTCCGCTCGCGGATGCCCTCCCCCTCCTCGCCCCCACGCTGGGCTGGGTCGTGGCCGCCGTCGCGCTGGCCTCCCGGATCTTCCGGTGGGAGCCGCGCCGGTGACGGCTGCTGACGCGGGCCCTCCGGACACAGGGCAGTTGCGCCGACCGGGCCGTCCGGTGCCTGCGCGCCGTGCAGGCACCGCCCGCCGCGGCGGCGCAACTGCGCGCCCCGGCTCGGGTGTTCGGCGACTCACCACCTGCCGCGCGGCCTGATACGTCCCCGTATGTCGGCGGGCGGCAGGAACTTCGGCCACCGCTCGGGGAACTCGGCCGGCGGCGCCTCCACGTTCTCGCTCTCCTCCGCCCCCTCCCCCTCGGCACCGCGCATCGCACGCCGCGCCTCGACCGCCGCGACGACCTCGGCTGCCGCCGCCTCCCGTTGGCGCTCCTTCGCGTGCCTCGCCGCCGCGGTGGCGACGGACGGCCAGACCCGGTCGATGGCGGCGTTCACCGCGGCCCCGACGAGGACGGCGAAGGCCGAGACGCCGATCCACAGCAGCACCGCGACGGGCGCGGCGAGCGAGCCGTAGATGCTCGGCCCCTCGACGGTGCTGGTGAGGTAGAGCCGCAGCAGGAAGCTCCCCAGAATCCACATCAGCAGCGCGACGAGCGCACCCGGGATGTCCTCGCGCCAGGGCGAGCGGACGGGGACCGAGACGTGGTAGAGCGTCGTGAGGAAGACCACGGAGAGCAGAACGACCGTCGGCCAGTAGACGACGCTCACCAGCCACTGCGCGTCGGGCAGCAGCCGCGCCGCCGCCTCGGGACCCGCGACCATCAGCGGCAGCGCCACGGCACCGATCAACAGCGCCACGAGGTAGAGGCCGAAGGCGAGGAGGCGGGTGTGCACGATCCCGCGGTGCCCGTCGAGCCCGTACATCACGGTGATGGTGTCGACGAAGACGTTGACGGCACGCGAGCCCGACCAGAGCGCGAGCGCGAAGCCGATGGAGATCACGTCCGGCCTGCCGCCGCGGATGATGTCGTCGATCAGGGGGCGCGCCAACTGGTCGACGCCCTTGTCGGAGAGGACCGTCGCGGAGGCCTCGAGGAAGTTGCGGCGGATGGAGTCGATCGTGTCGACGCCGATCCAGGTGTCGAGATAGCCGAGGAGGCCGACTAGGCCGAGAAGGAGCGGCGGGATGGAGATGAGCGTGAAGAACGCGGCCTCCGCCGCCAGGCCGAGCACCCGGTACTCCATACAGGAGTTGACGGTGTCCTTCAGCAGGAGCCAGGCCGTGCGTCCTTTGGGCACGTCCCGGTACTTCACATGTACCTGCGGGGGCTGCCTCGCAGGACGTTCGGGGGTCTCGTCGGCTCCGTGCACGCTCATAACGTATCTGTCCCGCCGAACCGGCATCGTCACGCGACCGCCCGGAAGACGTCCCGCCCTGCGCGCGGCGCCGGCCCGCGCACCTGCTCGCGGCCACCGCCGTACGCTCCTTCCGCTGCTACGCGCCGGTAATTACCGTGTGCCTATGGCAGCCGCGACGCACACCGTGACCAACCAGCCCCCGCCCCTCGTCGACTACGACGTCTTCACCACAGACCACGCGCTCCGCGAGGGCGTCGAGCGCCACCTCCCGCCCGAGCACGCCGGGCCCGCCACCGAGGAACTCAGCGCGCTCGGGCGGCGGGCCGGCTCGGCGCAGGCCCAGGAGTGGGGTGCGCAGGCCAACGACAACCCGCCGGTCCTCCGCACGCACGACAGGTACGGCCACCGCATCGACGAGGTCGACTTCCACCCCGCCTGGCACCGCCTGATGGAGGAGGCCGTCGGCGCAGGGCTCACCGACCCGTGGTCGCGCCCGCACGGGCAACTCCTGCGCACCGCCGGGTTCTTCGTGTGGACGCAGGTCGAGGCGGGCCACGGCTGCCCCGTCTCGATGACGCACGCGGCGGTGCCCGCGCTCCGCAGGGAGCCCGAACTCGCCGCCGTCTGGGAGCCGTTGCTCGCCTCCCGCACCTACCGGCCGGGGCTCGACGTCCCGGCGACGGCCAAGCCTGGTGCCCTCGCGGGAATGGGCATGACGGAGAAGCAGGGCGGCAGCGACGTACGGGCCAATGCCACCGAGGCCCGACCGACGCACGTCGAGGGCGAGTTCACCCTCACGGGACACAAGTGGTTCTGCTCGGCACCGATGTCGGACGCCTTCCTCGTGCTCGCGCAGACCGAGGGCGGCGGCGGCCGTCCCACGTGCTTCCTCGTACCGCGCGTACTCCCCGACGGCACCCGCAACACCTTCCGCATCCAGCGCCTCAAGGAGAAGCTGGGCAACCGCTCCAACGCGTCGAGCGAGGTCGAGTTCGACGGCACCACCTGGGCGCACCGCGTCGGCGAGGAGGCGCGCGGCGTCTCCACCATCATCGAGATGGTCGCGGCCACCCGGCTCGACTGCGTCACCGGCTCCGCCGCGCTGATGCGGCAGGCCGTCGCGCAGGCGAGCCACCACGCGGCGCACCGCACCGCCTTCGGCAAGCTCCTCGCCGACCAGCCGCTGATGCAGAACGTCCTCGCCGACCTCGCCCTGGAGTCGGAGGCGGCGACGGCCCTCACCCTGCGGCTCGCCGCCGCCTACGACGCCGCCGCGGCCGGCGACGAGCAGGAGCGCGGACTGCTGCGCATCGCGGTCCCCGCGGCGAAGTACTGGATCACCAAGCGCTGCACCCCCACGGTGGCCGAGGCCCTCGAATGCCTCGGCGGCAACGGCTACGTCGAAGAATCGGGGATGCCCCGACTGCTGCGCGAGTCCCCGCTCAACTCCCTCTGGGAGGGCTCGGGCAACGTCCAGGCGCTCGACGTACTGCGCGCCCTCCAGCGCGAGCCGCAGGGCTTCGACGCGTTCCTCCGCGAGATCGGCACCGCACGCGGCACCGACCACCGCCTCGACGCCGCGATCAAGGAACTCCTCACCCAACTCGGCGACTTGGAGGGCATCGAGACGAAGGCGAGGCGCCTCGCCGAACAGATGGCCCTGGTCCTCCAGGGCTCCCTCCTCGTGCGCCACGCACCCCCCGAGGTGGCCGACGCCTTCTGCGCATCGCGCCTCGGGGGCGATTGGGGTGCGGCCTTCGGGACGTTGCCGTACGGGGTTGATCTGGCGGGGGTTGCGGGGCGGGTGGGGGCTGGGGTGGGGTGACGCCTTGCCTCACCCCGTGAAGCGCGCCGGGTCGGTGAACCCGGCGTCGCAGTACGGCTCTTCGCCATGGACGTACTGCGCGAGGAGCTCTCCGACACCTGCCGCGTGCTTGAACCCATGGCCGGTGTCGCCGCCCGCGACGAGGAGGTTCGGGGCGTGCGGAAGGGGGCCGAGGAGGAACTGGCCGTCGGGCGAGTCGGTGACGACGCAGGGGTCGGTCCGCACCGGGTGCGGGACGAGTCCGGGGAAGGCAGTGGCGATGCGGGGCGCCAACCGCCGTGCGGCGGCGGCGAGTCGGCCGTCGTCCGGTTGCCAGGGGAACGGTGTGTCGTCGACGAGCCCGGCCACGCCCACCTTGACGTCGTGTCCCCCTTGCGCGTCCGAGCCGTGGCCCCAGAGGTGGTCGCCGTCCGGGCGCTCCCAGACGAACGCGGGGAACCGCGGGAGCGTGAAGGCGTCCGAGGCCGGGTCGGCGGCGCGGAACCAGGTGAGCGGTGTCGGGCGCGGCACGAGCGGGAGTTCGGGGACGAGCGCGGGGAGGCCGGCGCCCGTTGCGAGCACCGCCTTGCCCGCACGGACCTCGCCCGCCGAGGTGTGCAGGGTGACGCCGCCCGCGTCCGGCTCGACCGCGAGAACCTCGGTGCGGGTACGGACCTCGGCGCCGAGACGCCGCGCCTCCGCGACGGAGGCGCATACGGCGCGCTCCGGGTAGCAGAGGCCGGCCTCCGGGTCCCACACTCCGACGTCTCGCCGGCCGACACCGGCGAACTGCGGAAACTGCCGCCGCAGAGCGGCGGGTTCGAGCTGCCGCATGGACAGCCCCGCCGCCTCGGCCGCCGCCAGAGCACCGCGCACCGGGCGGCTGCCGGGGGCGCCGAGCGTGAGGCAACCGGTCTGGCGCACGAGCGGTACGCCGTCCTGCCGGGCGAGTCCGCGCCAAAGGTCGAGGGTGCGTCTCGCCAGGGCGGGCAGGCCCGGGTGTTCGAGGCAGGCGACGCGGAAGAGTCGGGTCAGTCCGTGCGAGGAGCCCGACTCGTGGCCTACGTCGTGGAGTTCGAGGCCCAGGACGCGGCCTCCTCGCTCCTGCAACCGCCAGAGCGCCGCCGAGCCGAAGGCCCCCAGCCCGATGACGGCCACGTCCGCGCGAAGGTTCACCATGCTGCCCGCTCTCCTCGTCGTTTCTCGTCCGCCCCGGACTCGGAAGCGGCGCGCGGTGCTCCGGGCGGCCCCCTCCGACCCTTCCGGGGAGAAACCTTTCCCACCCCCGGTCGGTAGACACGGGCAGGCAGACGCCCCGAAACGAGGTTTCACGATGTTCGCGTACAACCGCTCCTTCCTCTCCGGGTACGACTTTCTCGTTCACACCGTGAACTGCAACCTGTTCTGGCAGTGCCCGACCCGGCACGTCGTCGACCTCTACCGGCGGCACGCGGGCGCCCGGCATCTCGACATCGGTCCGGGGACGGGGGCGTTGCTGCGGCGCTCGCGGCTGTCGACGGGGACGGCCGTCCATCTGATGGACCTCAACGAAGGGCCGCTGGAGGTGGCGCGGAAGGCGCTGCCGCGGCACCGCGTCGAGACGCACAGGCAGGACGTGCTCAAGCCGTGGGACCTCGACGAGGCGAGTATGGACTCGATCGCCATGTCCCTCGTCTTCCATGCGCTGCCGGGGGACAGCATCGGGGCGAAGTCGACCGCCGTGCAGGAGGCGTCGCGGGTGCTCGCGCCCGGGGGGCGGTTCTTCGGTGCGACGATCCTCCCGCTCGGCCGGTCGGTGCGGACGACGGCGCGGGCACGGTGGCTGATGGACTCGTACATCCGCCGGGGCATCTTCGACAACGCGGGCGACGACGCCGACGAGCTCGACTCGGTGCTCCGCGACTCCTTCGGCAGGGTCCGCAGTTGGACCAAGGGCTGCGTGGCGCTCTGGGAGGCGTGGAACTGAACGAGCCCGCCACGCAGCCGCGCCGGGCCCTCAGGGCCGTACCGGCGCCCCTTCCGCCTCGGCCACGAGAGCGGCCAGGATCTTGGCCGACTCGGCGAAGGTCGTCCTCGCGCGGAAGCGGGCGCGCGGTACGGGCACCCCGATGCGCGCGGCGATCCGGCTGCGGATCTCGACGGCGGTGAGGGAGTCGACGCCCGCCTCGGGGAAGTCCATGTCGGGTTCGAGCGCGTCGGGTTCGTGGTAGCCGAGGACGGTCGCGGTGCACTCCATGACGACGTCGAGCAGGATGCGCTCGCGCTCCGCCTCGGGCATGCGGCGCAGCCGCGCGTTCAGGTCGTTTGCGGTCAAGTCCGGTTCCTCGCTCGGGTGTCGGGACGACCCGTCGTCCGCCCCGCCGAACGGCGTCGGCGGGGCGGACGGCGGGTCCGGTCACAGCAGCGGCCGCAGAGCGGCCAGGAAGGCTTTCGGCCGGTCGCGGTGGAGCACGTGGCCCGCGCCCGGCACGGTGGCGACGTCGAAGCCGCGCCGCCGCAGCAGCGGCTCGTCCAACGCCGGTGCGGCGCTGGGGAGTTCGGCCCGCAGCACCAGTGAGGGGACCTCGGCGGCGTCCGGTGTGCACGGCATGTCGAAGGCGTGGAGGTCGACCATGGTCCGCGGGTCCCAGCGGGACCTCGCCTCTACCTCGGCTGCGACGGCCTCGGACGGCCACTCCGGGTGCTGGGCGGCGATCTCGTCCGGCTCCGTGCCCATCAGGCGGTTCGCCGTCTCCGCCTCGGGGAGCTCGCCGACGGCCGCGATGTTCCAGTACGGCTCCGCGTAGACGAGCCGCGCCGGCGCCAACTCCCCTGCGGCCAGGGCGAGGACGGCGGCCCCGAAGGAGTGGCCCACCGCGAGGTGGGCGCCCTTCGGGAGCGTGTCGACGAGGTCCGACGCGAGCGCCTCCGGGCTGTAGTACCCCCGCGGGCTCCGCCCGTGGCCGCGGAGGTCGGGCGCGACGACGCGGTGGCCCCACTCCGCCAGTGCGCACGCCGTTTCGTGCCAGGTGCCGGAGTCGGCCGCGAGGCCGTGGACGAGGAGGACCGTGTGCTCGCCCTCGCCCCAGGTGCGTACTCTCAGCTTCACGCGGCCCCTCCCGCCGACTCGCGCAGGCGCGTCACCACGCGCCCGGCGAGCTCGGAGACCGAAGGTCCGGAGGCGACCTCGACGATGGCGAGGTCGCAGCCGAACTCCTTGCGGACTGCGCTGATCAGCTCCGTCGCCATGATGGAGTCGATGCCGAGCTGGTCGAGCGTGCGGGAGCGGTCCACGCTCCCGGGGGGAGCTCCGAGGACCCGCGCGACGACGCGGCAGAGCATCTCCTCCGCCGCACCCAGCGCCTCCTCGCGCGGCGCCTCGACGAGCCGCCGCCTGTCGGCTTCGAGCGCCGTGTGGTCCCACTGCGCGGACGCGGGGACGAGATGGCGCAGCCGGGGCCGCTCGCGGACGTGGAGGCGGACGTCGGCGAGGCGCTCCCAGTCGATGTTGAGCACCGCCGCGACGTCCGTCCCGCCGGTGACGAGCTCCTCCAGTTCGGCGAAAGCCTCCTCGCGCGCGACGAGTCCGAGCCCGCGCCGCACCACGTTCGCTGCGAGGCCGCGGTCGGCGAGCGCGCCGATGCCGCTGATCCCCGCCCACTGCACGGCGAGCCCGGGGAGCCCGGCCCTGCGCCGGGCGCGGACGACGCTCTCCGCCGCGGAGTTGGCCGCGCCGTAGGTCACCTGGTGGGTGTTGCCGACGACGTTGGTCACCGACGAGTAGACGACGAAGAGGTCGAGGTCGAGCTGCCTCGTCGCGGCGTCGAGAACCTGGGCGCCGCTCAACTTCGGTGCGAGCACGGCGCGGTCGGCTTCCGCGTCGCCGTCCTCGAAGGGCCCGTCGCGGAGCACGACGGCCGCGTGGACGACGCCGCGGAGCGGAGCGCCCTCGGCCTCCAAGCGGGCGAGCAGCGCTCCGACGGCTTCCGGGTCCGCGGTGTCGACGGCGTGCGCCGTGGCCTGCGCGCCCGACTCGCGGAGGTCCGCGAGGAGTTCGGCGGCGCCCTCCGTCGCCTCGCCCCGGCGGCTGACGAGGGCGAGGCGCCCCGCGCCGCGCTCCGCGAGCCAGCGTGCCGTCTCGGCACCGAAACCGCTGAGTCCGCCGGTCACGAGGTAGGAGCCGTGCGGATCGAGGGTGAGGGGGCCGCTGGGGCGGCGGACGGCGGGCAGTTCGGCGAGTCCGAGCACGGTGTGCCCCGAAGTGCGGCCCGTCCGCAGCCAGTCGACGGCCTCGGCGGCCCGCCCGGCGGTGTGGAGGCTGAACGGGAACGGGCGGTAGGCGCCTTCGGCGACGAGCGCGGCGGCCTCGGCGAAGAGCCGACGCGCCGCGTCCGGTCGCTCGGTGAGCAGCCACTCCGTGTCGACCGAGACGACGAGCGCCTCCCCGCCGCACGCACGCGGCGCCCGGTACCTGGGCCGCCCGTCGACGACGCGCACCAACCGGCCGCCGGGCGGGAGCAGTTCGGAGACGTCGGCGCCCGCGGGCCCCGCGCAGTCGAGGAGGACGGCGGGCGCGAACCGGCGCACGGCGCGGGGCATCGCCGGGTCGGCGGCGTCGAGCACCTCGTCGGCGCCTGCGATGCGGAGCAGGTCGCGTTCCGCCTCCCGTTCGGCGGCGACGACGACCCGCGCGCCGACGTGGCGTGCGTGCTGCACGGCGGCGAGGGCGAGTCCGCCGCCGTCGCCGTGGACGAAGAGCGTCTCGCCGGGGGCGAGTCGGGCGAGGTGCTCCAGCCCGCGGTGGACCGTGAGGAACGCGGCGGGCAGCGTGGCGGCGGCACCGAAGCCGACGCCCTCGGGGATGGGCGCGAGGAGGCCGGCATCGGCGCGGACCCTGGTGGCACAGGCGCCGGCGGCGAGGCCGTAGACCCGGTCGCCCGGGAGTACCCCCTCGACTCCGGGTCCGACCTCGGCGACCACGCCCGCGTACTCGGTCCCGGGCCGGTACGCCCCCGCGCCTCCCGGGATCGGCGCCTCGCCGCCCGCCCTCGCCGCGTCGAGCGCACTGAGCGCCGCGGCGCGTACGTCGACCGACACTTCGCCCGCACCGGGGCGTTCGGGACGGCTCGTCTCCCAGGAGAACCGGTGTGCGTGGGGCTCGATGCGCAGCTCGCAGGGGTCCGAGCCGGCCTCGGTGAGCTGCGGGCCGCTGGGCAGCAGGCGGGGGACGAAGCGGCCCTGCCCGGTGAGCAGGATCTCGTCCTCGTCGTCCGGTTCCGTCAACTCCCGTACCAGGGAGTCCGCTTCACTCCGGAGGTCGCCCGTGCTCGGCAGGGAGACGTGGCGGAGGTCGAGTTCGGAGCGCTCCGCGTCGAGTGCGTGCGCCATGCCCCAGGTGACCGCGTCGACGGGCGCGTGGGGCGCCTGGGGTGCGGGGAGGGCGCCTGCGCTGCGGTTGACGATCCAGATCCGCGGCAGGTCGCCTGGGGTGGTGCAGGCGTCGAGGAGCGAGCGGAGTGCGGCGACGCGCTCGACCGCTTCGTCGCACTCCGTCTCCGCCGCGCGCCCCTCCCAGACGAGCACGATCTCGTCGGGGCGGTCCTCCGGGGTGAGCAACTCGCCCCGCACGGCCGCGCGGACGTCCGTCTGGACGACCTCGCCGCCCGCCTGGTGCAGGCGCTCGGCGAGCGCCGCAGCGAGCGGTGCGGCCTCGGCGTCGGCCGCGACGCCCCAGCGGCGCGCGGTGGCGGGCGGCCGGGCCTCCTCGCCGGCGGCCGGGAGGGCGCGCCTGGCCAGGAGGACCGACTGGTAGGCGGCGTCGGCTTCGCTGCCGAGTCGGGTGACCTCGTCGAACCCGCACGACTCCAGGGCGCTCGTCCACCTCTCCGCGTCGAGGAGCGGGGAGTCGTCCCGCAGGTCGTCGCGGAAGGACCAGAATCCTTCGAGGAGCCCGAAGGCGAGGGCGAGCGGGCGCGGGTCGTGGTTCTCGACGAGGAACAGGTCCCCGCCCGGCGCCAGCAGGTCCGCCACCCCGTGCAGCACCTGCCGGAGGTCCTCCGCGACGTGGAGGACGTTGGTCGCCACGACGAGGTCGAACCGGCCCTCGGCCAACTCCTGTTCGGCGGCGTCGTGCTCCATGTCGAAGACCTGGCAGCGGACGAAGTCGTACGCCTCGTACCGCTTCCTCGCCTGCACCACGAGGTGCGAGGAGACGTCCGTGAAGACGTACTCGGTGCGTTCGGGCGGCAGCAGGGGCAGCAGGACGGACGTCGTGGCGCCGGTGCCTCCGCCGATTTCCAGGATGCGGAGCGGCCGGTCGGCCGGCCATCCCTCGACGATCGCGGCGACGGCGGCGGCTACCCGCCGGAGGCCGAGGCGCATCAGCGGCACGGCTCCGTAGGTGTACTGCGCCTGGTGCGTCGCGCCCTCGGGGAAGACGATGCCGATCGGGTCCGCGCTGCCGCTCAGCACCTCGCGGAGGTGCCTCCCGCAGCGTCCGTAGAGGAGGTACATCGGTGCGTACTGCGGCAACTCCCTGCCGACGGCGGCGACTGCGCCCTCCGGGTCGGCGGGCGTGCCGGCGCGCCACCCGGGGCCGCCGCTCCCCGTCGCAGCGGCGGTGAGCAGGCCGTGCTCCTCGGCCACGGAGGCGAGGACCGCAAGCAGGCCGCGGAAGTGCGGCCGTACGCCGGCCGCGATCAGGTCGTCGATGCCGAAGGCGCCTTCGGGGACGAAGGAGAGCAGGGCGCGCGCGGCGTAGTGCGCCGTGACCCGCATGGCGGCCTCGTCGACGGCGAACGCCTCGGGCTCCGAGAGCAGCTCGTCGAGCGAGGCGTTCTCCTCGGCCGTGGCGGCGGCCACCGCACGTGGCGAGGGGGCGGCCGAACTGCCGCCCGGCAGCGCGCGGGAGGCGGCGCGCAGCTCCGTCGTGTAGCGGCGCGCTCCCTTGGCCTCTCCGCGGAACCGCCTCCCGCGGTAGCCGTCGATCTCGACGGTCACGGCCCCTTCGGCGTCGGTGACGACGAGGTCGAAGACGGCCTCCTCCTCCGTCGCCTCGCGCAGCCGCACATGGATCTCGCCCCGCTGTGCCGGGCGGGCCCACCTGCGCACGGCGGCCACCGAGTCGGGGAGGAAGGCGTCGCGCCCGGCGCCCGGTGTGACGGCGGCCGTCGCCTGGAGCGCCGCGTCGAGGAGGGCGGGGTGGATCTCGAACTCGCCCGTGTCGTCGAGCTCGTAGGCGGCCACGGCGCGGTCTTCGGCGACGTGGGACGTGCGCAGTGGGCGGAAGGCGGGACCGTAGTCGAGGCCGGTGTCCTGCATGCGCGCGTAGTGGTCCTCGGCGCTCCGGATGCGTGCGCCGGCGGCCCCTCGCACCTCGGAAGGGTCGGGCGCGGCGGGCCGCTCCCCGCCCAACGGGCGTACGCGGGCCTGCGCGTGGACCTGCCAGTCGCCGCCTGCCGTACGGGCGGCGACGCGCACCTCGTCCCCGTCGGAGACGGAGACCTGCGTGCGCACGTCCATCTCGGGGTCGTCCCAGGGCAGCGTCAGGAGGCGGCGGATGTCGAGGTCGCACACCTCCGCCGGGCCGCCGAGCGCCTCCCGTCCGGCGGCGAGCGCCATCTCGGCGAAGGCGGCGGCCGGCATCACGACGGCGCCCGAGACCCGGTGGTCGCCGAGCCAGGGCAGCCGCGCCGGTTCGACGCCGCCGTGCCAGGAGGGTTCGAGCACGGGGGCGCGCACCCCGAGGAGCGGGTGCTCGTACACCCCGAGGCCGACGCCGGAGAGCGGCGCCCAGCACTCACCCGTCCCGTTCCAGTGGCGCTCACGCTGCCAGGGGTGGCGCGGGAGTTCGGCCACGCGCCCCCGGTGCGGGAAGAAGGCGGACCACTCCACGCGGGCGCCGGCGGCGAGGACGGCGCAGGTGGCCGCGTCCACCTGGTCCCGGCCGCCGGTCCGCACGGTCTCGGACGGGCGGAGGAGCGTCGGGACGACTGCCGTACGGCGCCGCCTCGCCCCCGAGGCACGCTTCAGGTAGCCGCGGAGCACCGGGTGCGGTGCGACCTCGACGAACACGTCGTGCCCCGCGGCCGAGAGCGCCCGCACCGCCTGCGCGAAGAGGACGGGCTCGCGGACGTTCCGCCACCAGTAGGCGGCGTCGAGCTGCTCCTCGCCGACGGCGGCACCGGTGACCGTGGAGTAGACGGGGATGCGCGGCGGCGTGGAGGAGAGGCCGTCGAGCGCCCGGAGGAGCGGCTCCTCGACGGGGTCCATCGCGCTGCTGTGGAAGGCGTAGTCCAGGTCGAGTTCGCGGAAGAAGACGCCTTCGAGCGCGAGGCGCTCGCCCAGTTCGCGGAGGGCCGCGGCGGCGCCCGCGACGTTGACGTTCTCCTCGTCGTTGATGCCGGCGATCTCCAACCGTCCGCGGAAGGCGGCGAGTTCCTTCTCCGCGCGGGCGGGCGAGAGTCCGACGGCGGCCATCCTCCCCGTGCCCGCCGTCTCGCCCTGTGCCCTGCTACGCTCCACGACGACGCGCACCGCGGACGCGAGGTCGAGCGCGCCCGCCGTGTAGTACGCCGCGACCTCCCCGACGCTGTGCCCGGCGGCGGCCGAGGGGTGCACGCCCCGCGCGGCCAACTCCGCGACGAGCCCCGCCTGTACGGCGAAGAGCGCCGGCTGCGCGTACTCGGTCCGTGCGAGCCGCGAGCGCTCGGTCGGCGCGCGCAGCTCCTCCACCACCGACCAGCCCGCGTAGGCGTGGAGCGCGTCGTCGACGCGCTCGACTTCGCTGCGGAAGGCCGGCGACCCGTCGAGGAGGTCGGCGCCCATGCGGGCCCACTGTGAGCCGTTGCCCGAGAAGACGAAGGCGGTGCTGCCGTTGCCGACCGCGGTGCGCAGGGCGTCCGCCGGTCCGTCAGGCGCGGCGAGCGCGTCCAGTCGGGCGGCGGCCTCCTCGGGCGTGGCGGCGAGGACGGCGGTGCGGTAGCCGTGGTGGCCCCTGCGGGTGCAGGCGGTCGAGGCGAGGTCGTAGAACTCGGCCGGGTCGGCGGCGCGGAGGCGTGCGGCGTGCGCGGTCGCGGCTGCGCGGGCGGCTGCCTCCGTGTGGCCCGAGACGACGAGCGGGAGCCGCTCGGGCCGGGCGGCCCGCGGGGACTCGGTGGTGTCCTGCCCGGGCGGTGCGAGCACGAGGTGCGCGTTGGCGCCGCCTGCGCCGAAGGAGTTGACGCCGACGAGTCCGCGTCCCGAGGTGTCCAGCGGACGGGTGGTGCGGACGGGTGCGACGCCGAGCCCCTCGAAGTCGATCTCGGGGTTGAGGTTCTCGCAGTGGAGCGACGGGGGGATCTGCCCGTTGCGGAGGACGGCGAGCGCTTTCAGGAGCCCGGTGACGCCCGCTGCCGCCTCCAGGTGGCCGACGTTGGTCTTGACCGAGCCGACGGGGAGCGGGGTGCCGTTGCGGTACGCCCCGAGTGCGCGGCCGATCGCGGTGCACTCGGTCAAGTCCCCTGCGAGGGTGCCCGTCCCGTGCGCTTCGAGGTAGGCGAGGTCCCGGGGTTCGGCGCCTGCCTGCGCGTAGACGGCCCGCAGCAGGTCGTGCTGGGCCTCGACGCTGGGGTGGGCGAGTCCTGAGGTGCGGCCGTCGCAGTTGGTGGCGCTGGCGAGGACGACGGCGTGGATGCGGTCGCCGTCCGCGAGCGCGTCCGAGAGACGTTTCAGCAGCACGAGGCCGCCGCCCTCCGCGCGCACGAACCCGTCGGCGTCGGCGGAGAAGGCGCGGCTGCGGCCCGTCGGCGAGAGCATCTGCGCCCTGGCCGCCATGACGAACTCGTACGGGTCGAGAAGGAAGTTGACGCCGCCCGCGAGCGCCAGGCCGCACTCGCCGCTGAGCAACTGCCCGCACGCCTGGTGGACGGTGATGAGCGACGAGGAGCAGGCGGTGTCGACCGTGAGGCTGGGCCCGCGCAGGTCGAAGTGGTAGGAGACGCGGTTGGCGACGGCCGTGCCCGCGCTGCCCATGGCGCTCGGGGAGTCGACGGAGGTCACGTCGCGCGCCTGGAGCCCGCCGAACGCGTGTGCGTAGACGCCGAGTTGCACGGCCGTGTCGGAGCCGCGGAGCAGCGCCGGGTCGACGCCCGCGTCGTCGAAGACCTCGACCGCCATCTCCAGGGCCATCCGCTGCTGCGGGTCGATCCTCGCCGCCTCCCGCGGCGAGATGCCGAAGAACCCCGGGTCCCACTCCTCGGCGCCGTCGAGGAACCCGCCGGCGAACGTGTAGCTCTTTCCCGGCCGCCGTGGGTCGGCGGACTCGAACCACCGCTTGTCGAACCGCTCTCCGGGCGCCTCGGTGATGAGGTCGCGTCCTTCGCTCAGGACGCGCCAGAGTGCGTCGAGCCCGTCGACCCCGCCGGGCAGCCGGCAGGCGGCCCCGATGATCGCGACGGGTTCGTGGTGCGCGGGTGACCGCTCGTTCATGTCTACTCTCTCGGTTCGGCGTTGCGCGCACGGTCGTTCGGCCGGCGCGCGGCACGGGTGGGGCGCGGCCGTCGCGGGACGGCCGGCACGCGGGGGCGCGGGCGGTCAGGTGCCGGCCGCCGCCCCCTCCGATGCGGTGGAATCGGAGGGGCGCGCTTCGCCCGAAGGGGCGGGAAAGCGCGGGGCTTCCTGCTCGGCGGCGCGTCTGAGCGCGGCCTTGTCGACCTTGCCGATCCCGATGCGGGGCAGCGCCTCCACGAGGACGAGGCGGTCGGGGAACTTGTAGGCGGCGAGGCCCTCTTCACCGAGGAACCTGCGCAGGCGGCGCAGCGTCAGCCGCTCCTCCCCCGCCTCCTCGGGGACGACGAAGGCGGATACGCCCTCCCCGTACAGCGGGTGCGGAAAGCCGACGACGGCGACCTCGCGCACCCCCGGATGACGCGCGGCGACGGCCTCCACGTCGTCGGCCGGCACCTTCTCGCCCGCCCGGTTGACCACGTCCTTGAGCCGCCCCGTCACGACGATGTTGCCGTCCTCGCCGACGCGTACGAGGTCGCCCGTGCGGTAGTGGCCCTCGGGACCGAAGCGCCCCGCCTCGGCCGCTGCCCTGCCCGCGTAGGCGGTCACGGTGCTGGGGCCGCGCGTCCACAACTCGCCCTGCTCGCCCGGGTCGACGGGGCGGCCGTCCTCGCCCACGACGAGGATCTCGTCCCCGGGGGCAACCGGCCTGCCCTGCGTGCCGGCGACCACCTCCTGCGGGTCGTCGAGGCGCGTGAAGGAGAGCAGGCCCTCGCTCATGCCGTACACCTGCTGGAGGCGCCAGCCGATCTCGGCGGGGACCCGCCGGGCCGTCTCCGCGTCGAGGCGGGCGCCCCCGACCTGGAGCACGCGGGCGCCTCCCGGCCCTGCGGGCGGCGCATGCGCCAGCAACTGCGCGACGAGCGGCGGCACGAGGGCCGTGTGCGTCACCCCTGCCTCCTCGACGAGTTCGACGAGGTGCTCGATGTCGGCCGACTCGGCGAGGACGACCGCACCTCCGCTCGCCAGCGCGCCGAGGACGCCCGGGTGTGCGCAGGTGAAGCTGTGCGTGACGGGCAGCGCCGCGAGGTAGACGCTGTCGGGGCCGAGCCCGGAGACGGCCGCGGCGTTGCGGACCACGGAGCCGAGCGCCTCGTGGCTCCGCGGGATCGGCTTGGGCGGGCCGGTCGTTCCGCTGGAGAGGAAGTACAGGGCCGTCTCGGACGGATCGGCGGCGTGGACGCGGCGCTCGGGGGCCGCGCTTGAGGCGAGGAGGCCGCCGAGCGCGACCTCGTCCGCCGCGCACGCCGCTCCGTCGACGAGGAGGGTGCGGAGGCCGGGGTGCCGCTCCTGGAGGCCGCGGGCCATCGCGGGGTGGTCGAAGACCTCGCCGGCTGCGGGGACGGCCATCGCGGCGGGGGCCAAGTCGGCGACGACCGGGTCGAGTTCGTGGGAGCGGAGCGACGGGTGGGCGAGGATCGGCGGGCAGCCGGCGCGGATCAGCGCGAGCGTGAGGACGAGCATGCCGACGCTGTTGGGCAGTTGGACGAGGACGGGGCTCGGCGCCCGGACGCCGAGCTCCTGGAGGCGCGCCGCGACCGCGTCGACGGCGGCGGCGAGTCGGGCGTGGGTCAGGGGCTGCGGGCCGAGCACGGCGGGGCGCCCGGGCGACTCGGAGGCGTGGCGCAGCACGAGGTCGTCGAGGCGCTCGTCGCGCCACCACCCTCTCGCGCGGTACTCCGTCGGGCCCCGGCTGGCTTCCATAGAACGCTCCTCCCACACGTCGTCCGCACAGGGCGGCCTTCGACCGATACTCACCCTGAGCAACGGACAGCGCACATACTGTAATTGAGATGTGGCGCCGCCGTTCCTGATCGCGTGGAGAGATGTCCCGCGGAGCGGCGGGTGAAGCGCATGGGGGCGGTGTGTTACCCGTCCGAGGGACGGAGCATCGGGGCGCGGGAGACGAAAAGAGGGCGCCGGGCGCGGCAGGGAGCGCCGCCGCGCGCGCCGAATCGCCTACGTGCGGAACGGGTTCGCGCGCGGGCGGCGCTCTCCCGTACAGCGCGCGAGGCGGCGCACGCCGGGGCGGCGCACGCGGGGCGCGGGCACGGCTCGTCGGTGCCGTGCCCGCGCCCAGGCCTTGCGGGGTCGCTCAACCGCGTACGCCGAGCTCCCTCCCCCAGGGCGGGTTGGCGCCCCGGACCTCGCAGACCGCCGCCGAGACGCGGACGCCGTACTCCAGCGCCGAGCCGAGCGGTTCGGTCCCCAGCGCGTCGAGGCGCCCTCCCAACGCGCCTGCCGCGTGCAGCGCGTGGAGCATGCCGGCCATGAAGGAGTCACCGGCGCCGACGGTGTCGACCACATCCGTCTCGGGGGCGGCCACGCGCAGCCGGGAGCCGTCGAGCGAGGCGAGGACGCCGCGTGCGCCGAGGGTCACGACGACGAGCGGGACGCCGGCGGCGTGGAGTTCGTCGGCTGCGCGCTCCGGCGGGGCGCCGGGGAGCAGGTGGGCGAGGTCGTCGTCGGAGAGGCGGAAAATGTCGGCGTACTCGCACCACTGCGCCAACCGCTCCCGGTAGACGGCGGGTTCCACGAGGAGCGGCCGGACGTTGGGGTCGATCGAGACGGTCGCCCGCTCCCTGACGCCGGCGAGGAGCCCCTCGATCGCCGCTCCCCCAGGCTGCCGCGCCAGCGCGAGGGAGCCGGTGTGCAGGCAACTCAGCGGACCCGCCGCGGAGTCGGCGAGTTCGGCCGCCGTCCATCCGAAGTCGGCCGCGCCCTCGGCGTGGAACGCGTACTCGGCGCTGCCTCCGTCGCCGACGGTCGCGATCGCGAGCGTGCTCGGCTCGGCGGCGTCGACGGCCCGGGAGAGGTCGACGCCCGACTTGGCGAAGCGCTCGCGGAAGAGCCGCCCGAAGACGTCGGAGGAGAGCCGCCCCAGGAACCGCGTCGGGGTGCCGAGCCGGGCGAGCGCCACGGCCGTGTTGGCGGGCCCTCCGCCGGGGAACACGCTCAGGCCGAGCGTGGGCAGCCCGCTCGTGGCGTCCTCGCCCCCTTCGGTGAACGCGTCGGCAACGCACTCGCCGAGGACGGCGACGGGCGGTGCGGCAGCATGCGTGGGTGCCGGGGCCCCGGGGCGCGGCGTACTCGTCATGGACGGCCTTTCCGGTCGCACGGGCCGGCCGGGCACTCGGCCGGCGTCGCTGGTGGTCGGACGGCGTCCAGTCTGCCTGGGGCGGCGGATACCGACAGGAGCGGGGCGGAGCCAACGAAGCTTCGAGCGCCGGGGTTTGGTCTCACCCGACGCACGCGCACCCGAACGGGTGGAGACATCGGCGTGGCAGGTCCGTGTTCGTGCCCTTCAGGACGGGATGCGGTGTTGGTGCCGGTCCGAGCGGCGGCGGTCGGCTGTCCTGGGACGTCGTCGCGTTCGCGGAGTCGGTCGGGGCACACGGTGGTTGCTGCGGCGGCAGTGAAAGCTCGCGTGCGTAACGGGCGGTGGGGACGGCGGCACCCCGGCACCCGCACTCCACCGGCGACGGGGTGCAGGCGTTGGGGCCGTCGCGCGCGGTGCGAGGGGGGACGCAGCGCACGGACAGCCGGCGCCACCACGGCGAATGGTCCTGGCTTGTCGCCGTAGAGCTCGGCCGACCGTCGGCGCCTCGGGGCGACGGAGAACGGGACGCGGACGAGCGCCTGCCGGAATCGCCGCCACCGACCGGCTGGACCCGGGCGGAACTCGATGGGTGAACCCGACGGCGTCGACCAACCCGCCCGCACTCCGCCCGCGTTGAGGAGCCGTGCCGACGCCGCCCGCACCGCAGCCCTCGTGCACACGGCGGTGCACCGGCGTCCGCCAACCCCCACGACGGGCTGGCACAACACCCAACGGCTGCGGTCCGGCCTCGACCACCGCTTCCAGCAAGTTCGCTGACGCAGCCGTCCGCCCAACCCACCGGAGCAGCCCGCCGCTACGGCTCGCGGCATCCGGCTGCGGACGCGTGGCTCACAGCTCCGGTAGCTGGCTCACGTCGAGTTCGGTGCCCGCGATCTCGGTACGCAGCGCGTTGAGTTGCTGGTAGTGGTCGACGGCGGAAGAACGCTGTGCCGCGACCAACTCCAGCACGAGGGCGTGCAGGATCGTCAGCGGCGCGATGAGCTCGTTCGCGGCGCCGTCGGTCGAGTCGGGCAACGGCAGCAGGACGTCCGCCCGGGTTCCCCTGCCTTCGTCGGTGGCTTCCGTCAGCAGGATGCTAGTTGCGCCGACGCGATGGGCGTGGTCGAGGAGGATGCCGATCTCGCGGAACACCCGCAACGGAGCGACGGCCACCACCGCATGGGCGGGCCGCAGCCGCAGAAGGTCGTCGGCGAGCCCGAAGCCGGTCGCCGTCCAGGAGTCGGCCTCCTTCCCCACACGCCGCAGGCTCAACGCGAGGTGCTCGGCGACGGAGGCGCCGGGGCCGATGCCGTACACCCACACATGCTCGGCCTCGTTGATCGTTGCCACCGTGCGGCTCCACTCGTCGCTCTCGACGAGGGCGGGCACCTCGCCGAGGAGCGCGAGCCCGGCGTCGATCACCGGTTGGAGGACGCCGTGTTGGGCCGGGCGGAGCCGCTGCACCCGGTCGTCCAGGACCTGGGCGGGGTCGCGGCGGCGGGCCAGGTGCTCGACCAGGCTGTGCTTGAGGTCGTTGAGCCCCTCGAAGCCGAGCTTGCGGGCCGTGCGGATCACCGTGGCATCGCTGGTCCCGGTGGCGTCGCCGAGCTTCGCGGCCGAGGAGATGGCCGTTTCCTCGGGATGTCGTTGCAGGTAGTGGGCGACCGCCCGCTCCCCGGCGGAGAGCGTCGCGGAGCGGGTGCGGATGCGGTGGCCCAGGGTCTCGCCGGCTGAAGAGTTCACGCCGGCCATTGTCTCCCCGTCCCCCCGGCAATGAAGTGTTTGCTACATCCATTGTTCGTCCCCGTCGTGAATGCTACGTTCCTTCGCGTCAAACGGCTCCCGACCTCTGCGGAGACAGTGATGAAGCCACGCCAGCAACCGAGCGTCGCCGTCATCGGCGTGGGCACGATGGGCAGCCAGGTCCTGCATACGCTCGCCGCCGCCGGCGTACCCGCCAGCGGGTTCGAGCAGTTCGACATCGGCCACGAACGGGGCGCCGCGGGTGGAGAGACCCGAATCTTCCGCGTCGCCTACAAGGAGGGCGGCAGCTATGTGCCGTTGCTGCACGAAGCACGGCGCGCGTGGGACCGGCTCGGCGAACAGGCCGGTGTGCGGCTGCTCGATCCGTGCGGGGCGCTGACCATCGGGTCGGCCCAGGACCCCGACGTACGCACCGTCCTCGACGTCTCCGAGGAGTGGGGACTCGACGTCGAGCGACTCGACCGGCGTGAGGCGGCGCGGCGCTTTCCGCAACACCGGCTCTTCGACGACGACTTGGTGCTGCTCGACCGGCAGGGCGGGCTGCTGCACCCGCGCCGCGCGGTGACCGAGACCGCCCTGCTCGCCCGGAAAGCCGGGGCGGCGATCCATACCGGCCACACCGTGACCGACGTCGTCGAAACCGGCACCGGTGTGGCCGTCCACTACCGCAGGGGCGACGAGACCGAGGTCAGGGTCGAGAAGTACGACCAAGCGGTGGTGTGCACCGGTCCCTGGATCACGCGGAGCGTGCCGAGTCTGGCGCGCGAGGTCGACGTCCGCCGCGCCGTACTGAGTTGGTTCGAGGCCGGACCGCGTTGGGCCCCGGAGAACTTCCCCGTGGGCATCCGGCGCAGCGGCGGGGAGAACGCCCTCTCCTTCTTCCCCGACGTCGGTTGCGGCGTCAAGATCAACCTGCATGTGCCGAAGTCCGCTGTGGACGACCCCGACCGGCTCGACCCAGTGGTGGAGCCGGAATACGTCTCGCGGGTTTCCGCTGCGGTGTCGCGGTGCCTGGACGGCCTGCCGGCGCGGCCGGCCCTGGTGCGCACCTTCATGGAGGGCTACACCGCGGACAACCACGGCATCATCGGCCGCGACCCAGAGCGGCCCAACGTCCTGATCATGGGCGGGTTCTCCGGACACGGCTTCAAGCTGGCGCCGGTGTTCGCCAGGTCCGCGGTGGACCTGCTCCTCACCGGGCGTACCGATGTCCCCATCGACCGGCTGTCGCTGGCGCGGCTGGCCTGATCTCCATCCCGAAGGGATTTCCATGCTACGCATCGGAATCGACGTCGGCGGCACGTTCACCGACGTGACCGCTCTGGACGCGGCCACAGGCCGATTCCACATCCACAAGCTGCCTTCGACCACCGACGATCAGTCCATTGCGGTCGCCGAGGGCATCCGTGAGGTCCTGCAACGCGCCGGTGCGGAACCCGGCGACGTCGAATACCTGGGGCACGGCACCACGGTGGCGACCAACACCGTGCTGGAGTCCAACGGCGCACTCACCGCTCTGGTGACCACGGCGGGGCTGCGCGACGTCCTGGAGATCGGCCGCCAGCAACGGCCCGACCTGTACGACATGGACGCCGACAAGGCGCCGCCGCTCGTCCCGAGAGCGCTGGTGCACGCGGTCGTCGAGCGGATGTCGGCGGAGGGCAAGGTGCTCAGCCCCCTCGACGAGGACGACGTCGCCGCCGCGCTGGACGAGGTGGGCCAGGGTGAGCCCGAGGCGGTCGCGGTCTGCTTCCTGCACAGTTACCGCAACGCCGACCACGAACTGGAGGTCGCCGACCGGCTGCGGTCCGCCCTCCCGCGGGCCTACGTGTGCGCCTCCGCCGAAGTCGCGCCGGTCTTCCGGGAGTTCGAGCGGTTCTCGACCACCGTGGTCAACGCCTATGTCGGTCCGAAGATCAACCGCTACATGTCGCGGCTGGCCGAGCGGGTTCGGGCGACCGGCGTGCCGGTCGAGCCCAGGGTGATCGGCTCGAGCGGCGGCATGATGTCGCTCGACTCGGTCAGTCGGCATCCTGTGACCACCTTGCTGTCCGGGCCCTCCGCCGGCGTCGTCGCGGCTTCGCACGTCGCGGGGCAGGCCGGGCTCAGCAACCTGATCACCTTCGACATGGGCGGCACCAGCACCGATGTGTGCCTCGTACGCGACGGGGGCGCGCTCGTCTCATCGCAGCGCCGGATCAACCACCGCCCGGTCCGCACGCCTTCGTTGGACATCCACACGGTCGGTGCAGGGGGCGGCAGCGTGGCCCGCGTCGACCCGGGCGGGGCGCTGGAGGTCGGCCCGGGCAGCGCCGGTTCGCAGCCGGGTCCGGCCGCATACGGACGGGGCGGCACCGAACCGACCGTCACCGACGCCAACGTCCTGCGCGGATGGCTGAACCCGGAGTTCATTCTGGGCGGCGAGCTCGCGGTGGACTACGCGGCGGCCGAGCGTGCCGTGGACGGCGTCGCCCGGGCGATGGAGGCCGACCGGTCGGTGGCCGCACGCGGCATCGGGCGGATCGCGGCGGTCAACATGGCCGGAGCGGTGCGCAAGGTCTCGGTGGAGGCGGGCGAAGACCCGCGCGGGTATGCCCTGGTCGCGTTCGGCGGTGCCGGCCCCCTGCACGCGGTCGAGGTCGCCCGCGAGGTGGGCATGAGCACCGTCCTCGTACCGCCGAACCCGGGCACGCTGTGCGCGCTGGGGCTGCTCGTCACCGATATCCGCACGGAGTTCGCCAAGGCCGTACTGGAGGACGCGGACGAGCGCGACCCCGACAAGCTCAACGAGATGCTGCACGAGGTGTACGCCTCGGCTCGCGACTGGCTGGCCTCCGAAGCGCCGTCCGGTGCGGCCACGAAGATCACCGGCGAGGCGAAGCTGCGTTACGCGCGGCAGAACTTCGAGCTGTCGGTCCCGCTGCCGCAGCGGGTGATCGACGCCGCGCGGTTCGACTCCGACGCGGTGGCGGGGATCGTCGAGGCGTTCCACGAACAGCACACCAAGAGCTACGGCTTCGCGCACCGCGACGCCCGGGTGCAGATCGTGGAAGTGCAACTGACCGCAGCCGCGGTGGTCGACACACCGGAACTGCCGGCCATCCCCGAAGGCACCGAGCCGGGAGACGCGCTCCTCGGCCGCCGCCGGGTCGACTTCGACGAGACAGGCCCTGTCGACACCCCGGTCTACGACCGCGCCGGCCTGCGCGCGGGCACCGTGCTGCCGGGCCCGGCGATCGTCGAACAACTCGACACCACCACGGTCATCACCCCGGCCGCCACCGCGCGCGTCGACCGCTACGGCAACCTCGTCATCGAAGTGGAGCAGCGATGAAGACCCTCGACCCCATCACCGTGCAGGTGATCGGCGCGTCCCTGGTGACGGCCGCCGAGGAGATGGGCGCGGTGCTGCGCCGGGCGAGCTACTCGACGAACATCAAGGAGCGCTCGGACTGTTCGACCGCGCTCTTCGACGAGCACGGCAGGTTGGTCGCGCAGGCCGAGAACATGCCGATCCACATGGGATCGATGACCGGCCTGATCGACTCGCTGGTCTCGTCCGGGCTGACGGTGCGGCCCGAGGACGTGTTCATCACCAACGACCCCTACCACGGCGGCGGCACCCACCTGCCGGACATCACGATGGTCAAGCCGGTCTTCGCCGAAGGGGAGCTGATCGGCTACAGCGCCGACATCGCGCACCACTCCGACATCGGTGGCCGGGTCCCGGGAAGCAACGCCGGCGACTCGAACTCCCTCTTCCAGGAGGGCCTGCGCGTCCCACTGGTCAAGTTCGCCACGGCGGACGGCGTGGAGCAGGCGCCGCTCGCCTTCGTCGAGCTGAACTCGCGGCTGCCGCAGGAGCGGCGCGGCGACATGCTCGCCCAACTGGCCGCCGTGGAAGTCGGGGAGCGCCGGCTGCGCGAGGTGCACCGGCGCTACGGCCGCGAGACGGTCCGGGCGGCCACCGCTCACCTCCTCGACCACTCACGCAAGCGGCTGGCGGCGGCGTTGCGCGAAGTCCCGGACGGTACTTACCGGTTCCACGACCTGATGGACCCCAGCGAGGGCCCGGCCACCGAGATCGCCGTGGCGCTCACCGTCGACGGCGAACGCGTCGCGCTGGACTTCGCCGGTACAGGTCCGCAGTCACCGGTGGGCATCAACGTGGTGCGCCCGGCGCTGGAAGCGACCGTCTACTACGCGCTCAAAGCAGTGCTGGACCCGGGAATCCCGCCCAACGGCGGCTTCTTCGACGCGGTGGAGATCGTCGCGCCGCCCGGCAGCATCGTCAATCCGGACGAGCCCGCGCCCGTCACCGCCCGCACCGACACCTGCCAGCGGGTGGCCGATGTGGTGCTCGGCGCGATGGCCGCCGCGGTGCCGGAGCGGGTGCCGGCCGCGAGCCACAGCACCGTCACCTACGTGACGTTCTCCGGCGAGAGCGACGGGGACTACTTCGTCTACCCGGAGGTGGTCGCAGGGGGCGGCGGTGCAAGGCCGACGAAGGACGGGCTCAACGCCGTCCAGGTGCACATCACCAACTCCTCGAACCTGCCGATCGAGGCGCTGGAACAGGAGTACCCGCTGCTGGTCGACGTCTACGAGCTGATCCCCGACTCCGGCGGCGCCGGTACCCATCGCGGCGGGCTCGGCGTGCGACGGGACGTGCGCGTCCTCGGTGACAGTGCGGAGTTCTCCGCGCACGCCGACCGTCAAGCGACCCGCCCGTGGGGCCTGCACGGTGGCAGCGACGGCAGTCCGGGACGTTTCGTCGTCAACCCCGGCCAGGACGACGAGCACCGGTTGCCGGGCGGGCGCGTATCCGGCGTGCAGCTCCGCCAGGGCGACGTGTTCCGGGTCGAGAGCCCCGGCAGCGGGGGCTTCGGCGACCCGGCCTCGCGCAGTGCGGCGCAGGTGCGCGACGACCTGCGCAACGGGCTCATCACCGAGGAGGCGGCGCGCGACCTCTACGGATTCCGGTCGGCCGACTGAGCAACTCCTGGCTGCACGGCGCTGATCGAACCCCGGTACCGACGATCGGAGTGTAGGCATGACCACCACATCGACTTCTCCCTCTCCACCCGTTGCCGACAAGTCCCTTGTACGGCGGGTGACTTGGGCGACCTGGACCGGCTGGGGACTGGACGGCTTCACCAACCAGATGTTCCCGCTCGCGCTCAGCGGGATCATCGCCGCTTTCGGACTCACCACCACGCAGGGCGGGTTGGCCACCTCCTGTGCGCTCATCAGCTCGGCTGTCGGCGGCGTGGTCGGCGGCAGGTTGGCGGACCGCTTCGGCCGCGTCCAGATACTGGTGCTGGTGATCGGCGCGTACGCCCTCTTCACCGGCCTGACCGCCACCTCGCAGAACTTCGAGCAGCTCCTGCTGTGGCGCACGCTCGAAGGTTTCTTCTTCGGCGCCGAATGGCCGGTGGGCGCCGCCCTCATGGCGGAGTACGCGGCGCCGGAACGTCGGGGCAGGGCGCTGGCGTGGATTCAGTCCGCGTGGTCGGTGGGTTGGGCGGGCGCCAACCTCGCCTACCTGCTCAGCCACGCCTGGCTGCCGGACACGGTCGCGTGGCGGGTGATGTTCGTGACCGGCATCGTGCCCGCGCTGGCGGCTCTGCTGATCCGGCGGAAACTGCGCGACGTGCCGACGGTCCGGGTGGAGCGGGAGCCGCGCCAGAAGGGCGCGTTCGTCGAGCTCTTCGCCCCGGGGCTGCGCAAGTACACCGTGCTGGGCACGCTGTTCGGGGCGACCGGCCTGGCGAGCACGTACGCGATGCAGACCTGGATTCCGCTGTATCTCAAAGAGGACCGCGG
Organism: Streptomyces sulphureus DSM 40104; assembly: GCF_000381025.1. GTDB lineage: Bacteria > Actinomycetota > Actinomycetes > Streptomycetales > Streptomycetaceae > Streptomyces > Streptomyces sulphureus. The sequence continues at coordinate 339,917 of NZ_KB905818.1, read as the reverse complement.
GCTCAGCGTCAGTGATACCGCCCTGTACATCTGGTTCATGATCGTCGGTAACTGGCTCGGCTATGTGCTCGGCGGCCGCCTGCACGACCGCATCGGACGACGCTGGGCGTTCACGGTCTTCTACCTGGGGACGGCGGTGTTCGGGTTCCTGTTCATGGCGGTGCCGCTCGACGCCCCGTGGTACAACCTGCTCCTCGCGTTCGTGGTCGGCTTCTTCATATCGGCCCAGGCATCCGGCAAGGGCGCCCTGTTCACCGAGTTGTTCCCGGCGCGCGTCCGCGGCACCGGTGCGGGCATCACCTACAACGTCGGCCGGGGCGTCGCGGCGTTCAGCCCCGCGCTCATCGGCTGGGCGGCGGCGGGGAGCGGGCTGGGCACGGCCATCGTCACCGTCGTGGTGATCTGTACGGCGCTGACTCTGCTGTTCGTCTGGCTGCTGCCGGAGACCAAGGGCCGCGTCCTCGATTAGGGAACGACCGGGCTTTCCGCCACCGAGGAGCGGCGGCGACCGGCGGTACGTGCGGCGCTGTCCCCCGGCGACCACCGTCTCCGCCCGCGCCCGGACGTTATGTATCGTCTCGCCGGATAAGCACTCGCGCACCGGCGCGGGACGAGCAGCCAGGAAAGGACCCGCACGTGCAACGCTCCACACATCGCCGCGGCGGCCCCGGCGGCCCCGGACGCGGCGGCCACCGGGACCGCCCCAGGGAGCAGCCGAGGAGGGGGCCCCGCCGGGGGCTCGCGGAGGAGCTGGCCTCGCTCGACGGGGCGCAGTACGGCAGGTACAAGGGGCTCACCGGGGTGTGGGAGCTGCCGGAGGGGCCTGCTGTCGAACTCGTCCGTGCCCAGTCCGACCCGTACGCGCCGCCGGCGCGGGTGGCGCTGCGTGTGCCCGCGGAACTCGCCGGGTTTCCTGAGGAGGCGTACGCGACGCCCGTGCGCCGTCGTGCGCTCGCCGCCTTCCTCGTGCGCCGGGCCGCCGCTGCGGCCAAGGGCGAGCGTGCGGTCCGTATCGACGCCGGGGGCCAGGAGGTGCTCGCGCGGAGCTCCTGCGAAGTGACGGCCGACGGCGCGGTCGTGCTGCGGCTCGGGGTCGCGCTGCCGGGACGGGGACGGCGGATCGACGGGTACGAGGCCCGGCGGCTGTTCTGCGAACTGCTTCCGCGGGTCGCCCAACGCGCCCTGGAGTACGAGGCGTTGGACGCGGGGCAGGTGCGCACCTTCCTGGAGACCGTCGAGGACTCCGACGCGCTGCGGCGGCTGCTCCCCGAGCGGGGGCTCGTCGCGTTCGTCGCGGACGGGGCCGTCCTGCCGCGCCGCAGCGGCGTCGACGACCGCCCGGCGCGGGGCTCGGGCGTCGTGCCGTTCTCCTCGCCCGAGGGGCTGCGGGTGAGCGTCGAGCTGCCCAACGCGGGGGAAGTCACCGGCATGGGGGTGCCGGAGGGCGTCACCCTCGTCGTCGGCGGCGGGTTCCACGGCAAGTCGACGCTGCTGCGCGGCCTGGAGACCGGGATCTGGGACCATGTGCCGGGCGACGGGCGGGAGTTGGTCGTCTCGCGCGCCGAGACGGTGAAGCTCCGTGCGGAGGACGGCAGGCGGGTGGAGCGCGTCGATGTCCACGCCTTCGTCGACCGGCTGCCCGACGGCTCCGACACCTCCGACTTCTCCACCGAGAACGCCTCGGGGTCCACCTCGCAGGCCGCCTCGCTCTGCGAGGCCGTCGAGGCGGGCGCGAAGGTCCTCCTCATCGACGAGGACACGGCGGCGACCAACCTGATGATCCGCGACGCGCGGATGCAGGCGCTCGTCGCCAAGGACCGCGAGCCGCTGACCCCGCTCGTGGACACCGTCCGCTCGCTCCACCGCGACCACGGCGTCTCCACCGTCCTCGTGATGGGCGGCTCGGGCGACTACCTCGAAGTCGCCGACCGTGTCCTGATGTTGGACGCCTACCAGCCGTCCGACGTCACGGAGCGGGCCCGCCAGGTGGCCGCCGCGCCCACCGGCCGCCACGCCGAGGCCGACTCCTTCCCCGGCGTCGTCCACCGGAGCCCCGACCCGCGGTCGCTCGACGCGACGGTGCGGGGCAAGTCCCGGATCAAGGCCCGCGGCGAGGACGTCCTCACCTTCGGCGACCACGAGGTCGACCTCCGCGCCGTCGAGCAGCTCTCCGACCCGCGGCAGGTGACCGGCGTCGGGCTGGCGCTCGAACTCCTCGTCAGGCGGGGCTGGTTGGACGGTGACCGCACCCTGTCGGAGGCCCTCGACCGCCTCGCCGAGGAGGTCGGCCCCGACGCCGGGGACTCGGGGCTCGGCCCGCTTCTCGGCGTCCGCGACGAGGACTTCGCCGTGCCGCGCCGGTTCGAGACGGCAGCCGCGCTCAACCGGGTCCGCGGGCTGCGGATGCTGCGGCCCGACAACGCGGGGCGGACGGCACGGTGAGCGCCGCCGCGGCCCGGACGATCGAGGTCACCACCTGGTACCTGGAGCAGAACTCCGCCGAGGAGCTGATACCGGCGCGCCGGCCGGACGAGCCGTCGCCCAGCATCGTCCGCGCCGAGATCCCCAGCCCGGAGTTCAGCCGCTTCCTCTACACCGCGGTCGGCGGCGACGTCACGTGGACCGACCGCCTGCCGTGGCGGTACGCGGACTGGCGGACGCTGCTGGAGCGGCCGGGCGTGGAGACGTGGGTGGCGTACGTCGCGGGCACGCCGGCCGGATTCATCGAGCTCGGCGCCGGCCCCCAAGCCGCCGTCGAGATCGACTACTTCGGCCTCATACCCGCCTTCCGCGGCCGGGGGCTCGGGGGCCACCTGCTCTCCTTCGGCACCGCGCGCGCCTGGGACCTCGCCGAGCGGTGGCCCGACCGGGAGCCGACCCGACGCGTCTGGCTCCACACGTGCAGCAAGGACGGCCCGTACGCGCTCACCAACTACCAGCGCCGCGGTTTCCGCCTCTACGACACCGTCGTCGGCGAGGAGCCCGCCGTGCCCGACCCGGGGTACTGGCCGGGCGCTTGAGACACCGATCGGTTTCGAGTCCGGAGCCACTGCCCCGGAACGTCTGCGTGCGTGCAGCATGGCCAGGAGGACCCGGTACCGGCCGACACGTCAAACCAGGCCCTCGGAGGCGGGGACAGGAGTACGTCGCACATGGAGACAGGCAAGCGACGGACAGCGGGTGCGCCGGCTTTGGCATCCGCGCGAGCGGGGCGGCGAGTGCCGGTCGCTACGGCAGCCGTACTCCTCGTCACGGGCGCAACGAACGCCGCGGCATGCGTCTTTCCCGACATGCTCGAAACACTGCGCCGCGACCCCGACGCGCTCGTCGACGGCCAGTGGTGGCGTGCGCTGTCGCCGCTGCTCGTCCAAGCGCCGGCATGGCAGGCGTTCCTCACCGTCCCGGCGATCGCCGCGCTCGGCGTCCCGGTCGAGCGACTCCTCGGCTCACGGGCGATGCTCGCGCTGTACCTGATACCGGGCGCGGCCGGCGAAGCGCTCGGCTACCTGTGGCAGCCGCACGGCGCCGGGAACTCGGTGGCCGACCTCGGTCTGGCCGGGGCCCTCGTCGCCTGGCTGTTCCTCGCGGCCGGTGAGCGAAGCTGGCCGACGCCGCTGCTCAACCGGGTCCGGATCTGGGGCGGCGCGGTCCTCGCGGGCAGCGTCGTGGACACCGTCTTCCGCGACATCCACGGCGTACCCACCCTCGCGGGCGCGGCGCTCGGCGCGGCCCTGCTGAGACGCCGCCGACATCGCGCCTGACACCTCGTACCTCCGTACCGACGATCCGCCGTCATGTCGCGTACCAGCGACGGTAGTTCGTGACGAGGCTCCCCCAGGTGACATGTACGGTCTGCCACCCGACCCGCGTGTTCTGGTTCAGAACTACGCCGAGCGGACCGAGTACAGCGTCGAAGCAATCGTGTCGCAAGGGACGACCACGCACCTGTGTGCCACCCGGCAGGCCGTCGCCTCGGAACGCTCCCCAGCCCGCGTCTCCACGACCGACCGTGTAACCCGGGGCACTCCGGCCGCCCGTCAGGACCTGAATGCCCCTCTAAGGCGCATCGGGTTCATCCGGTCGCGCACGTATCCCCGCACCACCCGGCGCACCGCACACAGGCGTACGTCAACGCGCCCCGCAGACACCCCGGTTCGCCCCTGATCCCCCTCCGCACCACCCCGCCCCTTTCCTGACCGATCGGTCAGGTACGGTGGAGCGCATGGCACGTCCTCCCTCCGGTCTGCGCGGTCACATCCTGGAATCCGCGCGGGGCCTCTTCGCCGAGCACGGCTTCAAGGGCACGTCGCTCCACGACATCGCCGTGGGCGCCGACTGCTCCAAGTCGGCGCTGCTGTACCACTTCGCGGGCAAGGAGGCGATCCTCACCGAAGTCCTCACCGGGCCGGCGGAGGCCCTCGCCGCGCTCGGCAGGACGCTCGGGCGGCTCGAAGGGGAGGAGGCACAGGAGGCGGCCGTGACGGGGTTCGTCGACCTGGCCCTGTCGTTCTCCAGCGAGGTGAAGATCCTCTTCGCCGAGCTGCCGGAGATGCTCGGCCATCCCGTGCTCGCCGTCGTCCCGCAGGCCGTCGACGATCTCGCGACCGCGCTCGCCGGGGGCGCACGCGAACCGGACGCGCAGATCGCCGCCTGGATGGTGATCGGCGGAACCGCCGTCACGACGGCCCAGTACGCGCACACCGAGGAGCAGGCGCTCCGCTCCTCGATGGTCGAGGGAGCGCTGCGCCTCCTCGGCCGCAGATCCCCCTGACAGAAACCGCACCGACAACCGACGCCCCACGCAACAGAAATGACGCCCTATGGCCATCCTGCTCTACCGGCTCGGCCGGTTCTCCTTCCGCCGCCGCGGACGCGTCGTCGCCATGTGGCTGGTCCTGCTCGCCCTGCTCGGCTCGGCCGCCGCGGCCTTCAGCGGCCCTACCTCCAACAGCTTCTCGATCCCCGGCACCGAGTCCCAGAAGGCGATGGACTCGCTCGCCGAGGAGTTCCCCGAGGCGAGCGGCGCGACCGGGACGATCGTCGTCGCCGCGCCCGAGGGCGAGAGACTGACCCCGGCCGCCGTCGGCCCCGTGACGAAGGAGGCCGCCGAGGTCCCGGGCGTCGTCGGGGCCGTCGACCCGTTCGAGGCGAAGAGCGTCTCGCAGGACGGCCGATACGCCCTCGTCCAGGTGCAGTTCGACAGCAAGGCCGACGAGGTCACCGACGAGCAGCGCGCCGCGTACGAGCAGGCGGGCGCCGACGCGGACGGGCTCCGGGTGGAGCACGGCGGCGAGGTCATGCAGGCGGTGCCGGAGATCGGTTCGACCGAGGCGATCGGCGTGGGGGTCGCGGCGCTCGTCCTCGTGCTGACCTTCGGCTCGCTCGTGGCCGCCGGGATGACGCTGCTCAACGCCCTCGTCGGCGTGGGGGCCGGCATAGCCGGGCTCTTCGCGCTCAGCGGCGTCGTCGAGATGAACTCGACGGCGCCGATTCTCGCGCTGATGCTGGGGCTCGCCGTCGGGATCGACTACTCGCTCTTCATCACCTCCCGCTACCGGCAGCACCTCTCGCAGGGCATGGAGCCGGAGGACGCGGCCGGGCGCGCGACCGGGACGGCGGGTTCGGCCGTCGTCTTCGCCGGCGCCACCGTGGTGATCGCGCTCGCGGGGCTCGCCGTCGCGGGCGTCCCCTTCCTCACCGTCATGGGTCTCGCCGCCGCTGGCACCGTCGCGCTCGCCGTCCTCGTCGCCCTCACGCTGCTGCCCGCGGTGCTCGGCTTCGCCGGTCGCCGGGTGCTGCCGCGCAGGCGGGCGGGGCGCGAGGGCGCGGAGACCCCGGAGGCCGCCGAGGACCGCCTCGGCTTCCGGTGGGGCCGCGCCGTGGCGAAGGTACGGGTGCCGCTGCTGGTCGTCGCCGTGCTCGGCCTCGGAGCGCTCGCCTCACCCGTCACCGACATGCGCCTCGCCCTGCCCGACGCGGGCACGGCGGCCGAGGGTTCGGCGGCGCGCGAGGCGTACGACCTGACGACCGAGGGGTTCGGCGAGGGCTTCAACGGCCGCCTCGCCGTCGTCGTCTCCGGCGACGACGCGCAGGCGACGGGTACGGCCACCAAGCAGACCGCGGCCCTCGTCGCGAAGACCGACGGCGTGCTCACCGTCGCCCCGCCGCAGACGAGCAAGGACGGCACCACCGCGCTGCTCGGCGTGATCCCGAAGACGGGCCCCTCGGCGGCCGAGACCGAGGAGACCGTCCACTCGATCCGGGACCGGGTCGCGACGGTCGAGGGCGCCACCGTGTCGCTCACGGGTGCGACCGCGTTGGGCATCGACGTGTCGGAGAAGCTCGCCGACGCGCTGCCCGTGTACCTCGTGCTCGTCGCCGGGCTCTCCGTACTGCTGCTGATGCTCGTCTTCCGCTCGATCCTGGTGCCGCTCAAGGCGGCGCTCGGCTTCCTGCTGACGGTGGGCGCCACCTTCGGCATCACGGTGGCAATCTTCCAACAGGGCCATCTCGCGGGGCTCGTGGGCGTCGACACCCCGGGGCCGCTCGTCAGCTTCCTGCCGATCCTGCTCATCGGCATCCTCTTCGGACTCGCCATGGACTACGAGGTCTTCCTCGTCTCGCGGATGCGGGAGGACTTCGTGCACGGCGTCGACGCGCGGCGGGCCGTGGTCAGCGGCGTGGGGCACAACGCCCGGGTGGTGAGCGCCGCCGCGGTGATCATGACCTCGGTCTTCGGCGGGTTCGTGCTCATGGAGGACCCGATCATCAAGTCGGTCGGCTTCGCGCTCGCCATCGGCGTGGTGGTCGACGCGTTCGTCGTCCGCATGGCGCTGGTGCCGGCCGTGATGCACCTGCTGGGACGCGCGGCGTGGTGGCTGCCCCGGCCGCTTCAGCGCGCCCTTCCCAACCTCGACGTCGAAGGGGAGCGGTTGCAGCAGAGGCTGCCGGAGCAGCGGTCGGAGGAGGAACTCACCAACGTGTGAGGCGAGTTGACCCGCTACTCGCGGACGAGCCCCGTCCCGGCGTCGCTTGCCGGGGCGGGGCTCGTCGTTGTCCGGACGCGGTTACTCCAACTCGCCTGCCGTGACGCCCGCAACGAACGCGCTCCAGCCCGCGGCGGGCACGGTCAGCTCGCCGCGGGTGCGGTCCTTCGTGTCGCGCGCGGAGACGGTGGCCGATGCCGAGCGCACCTCTACGCAGGCCCGATCGTGCGTGGAGTAGCTGGACTTGAACCACTCAGTGTTGTTCTTCATGTGTTCCCCACCATGTCGGCGACGAAGCGCGCGGTGGCCGCCTCGTCGTGGTTACCCAGGTGCGGTTACTCGAACTCGCCCGCCGTAACGCCCGCGACGAACGCAAACCAACCCGCGGTGGGAACGGTCAGCTCGCCGCGGGTGCGGTCCTTCGAGTCGCGCGCAGAGACGGTGGCCGGCATCGTGCGCACCTCTACGCAGTTCTGCTGACCGTTCAAGTAGCTGGACTTGAACCAGTCAGTGTTGTTCTTCATGTGTTCCCACCATGTCGGCGACGAAGCGCGCGGAAGCCGCCTCGTCGCAGTCGCCCAGGTGCGGTTACTCGAACTCGCCCGCCGCGACGCCCGCAACGAACGCGCTCCAGCCCGCGGCGGGCACCGTCAGCTCGCCGTGCGTCCGGACCTTGGTATCGCGCGCGAAAACGGTGGCAGACGCCAAGCGCACCTCCACGCAGTTCCGATCGGCGTTGGAGTAGCTCGACTTGAACCAGTCAGTGTTGTTCTTCATGTGTCCCCACCATGTCGGCGACGAGCCTCGCGGAAGCCGACTCGTCGAGGCTTGCGGTCCAGATGTTGTCAAACGCTGCGGCATAACTCGCTACCTCCGCGTCCTTGTCGAGGTAGAGAGCTCCGGTGAGGTTCTCGACGTACACCGTCGGCGGCTCGGCCTTCCCCATGCCCTCCGGGAAACGCAGAAGTACGAACGGACCCGTCATCACGCCATGATGCATACCGGATGCGAAGGTCACGATCCGAATACTGACATTGGCCAGCCCAGTCGCCCAAAGCAGGTGACGGAGCTGGCCATCCATGACACCATGCCCGCCCGTCGGCCGCCGTAGTACCGCCTCATTGAGGACTACCCGCAGGATGGGTGCAGTTGAGCCGCGGGTAAGTAGCGTCTGCCGCGCAGTACGCAGTCGGACTCGCCGCTCCACTTCAGCATCGGGGAGATCGCCCCTGTGCGCCCGCACCACCGCGCGTGCGTACCCATCCGTCTGAAGAAGACCTGGCACAAGGTCGGCCTCATACCATGAGAGCCCAGACGCCGCCTCTTCGAGCCCCATGTAGACGTCGAAGTCCTCCGGGATGACATCCCCGTACGAGTGCCACCAGCCCTGCGCCTTGGTCTCTTTCGCCAACCCCATAAGCGCACGGCGTAGTTCGGCCGGAGCACCGTAAACGCGGCACATCGTTTCCACGTCGTGGCTGCGCATCGAACTCTGCCCCGTCTCGATGCGCCACATCTTCACCTCCGACCATTCGAGCTCAACGGCCGCGGCGCGCACCGTGAACCCCGCCCTGCCCCTCAAATCGCGCAGGTAGCGGCCGAGTTGACGGCGCGGCACGGTCGACCCCGTACGTGATCCCATGACATCCCCTTCCCGCCCGTCCTTCAAGATGAAGGACTTTTCCCTTTCTCCGTGAAGGAGCAAAGCCCTTCACTTTCGGCACTGTTGGGCTCAGCTCCGAGTGCCGCGTTCTGAAACCTTGCCCTCGCTTCGTCGGCAGTGCACGGTGAACACATCGATCGCGCTCGGTAATCGCCTCGCGACACCGAGTCCACCATTCTGCCTACTCGGGGGGACTCCGCATGCCCAAATCCAGGTACCGCTTCCGCCAGTTCGCCCTCACTTGTGACGAGGAACCCGACGCGGAGCCGCACGCGTACGCGATGCAGTGCGCCGTGTGCTCCGAGAGCGGCCCGTGGAGCGAAGACGCCACGCAGGCGCACGACTGGCCTCCGGCCCATCTGCGGTTGCACCCGCAGCACTTGGCCTACCGCGAGTACGTCACGCGCCCCTACCGCGCCATCCCCGGAGCCTGGCGGTGAGCCGCGGCGCGCACGCCGGGCGCCGACGATGCGCGGCCTCGGCCGGACCGCTCCTGCTCTCGACCCGCACCGGCGGCATCGTCTTCGCCCTGTACGCCGCCGGGCTCACCCGGCCGGGAGGCTGACGTGTCCGACAAGCCGCAGCCGCAACCCGAGCCCAAGCAGACCCCGTGCAGGCACCCCGCCCTCACCAGCGACGGCAAACGCTGCGCCGCCTGCGGAACCGCATCTACCTCTAGGACCCCCATGCTGTTCAAGGGCTGGTACGAACTCCCCTCCGGACTGGGCCCGTTCGACCTCAGACGCGGCGACCGCGTCCTGCACGGCGGACGCTGGGCCACCGTCGTCGACCTCTACTCCCCCGGCAACACCGGACGCGGCCGTGTCCTTCACCTCGAAGACGGCCGCCTCACCCTCCTCCGCCAAGACGAACGCCTTCCCACCGCCCGGCGTACGCCCCGCGCCTGAGAGCTCCGCCCGGGCACGGCGTCCCGTCCCGCGCCCGAGCGGACACCCCGCCCCGCCGCACCGTCAGGACAGGCACCCGCGGCGGGGCGGGCCCATAGCGCGCGAAGCACACGAACCAGCCAGCGCTCGCCCGCCCCTGCCCGCAATCGCAGGACCTTTCGCCGGCCCGGGCAACCAGGACGAGAGGCAGCCGCACGCAACGGGTCCGGCCGGCCGGTCGGCTCGCGCACCTCCTCGGCCTGTGCGACGCCGCACGCCGACGGACGGAGCGCTGCCAACTCCCCTGCTCACAGCGCATTTCAGGGTCATCTCAAAAAGAAAGACTCTGATGTCCATATCACGGACAACAGTGGACTGCCCTTCAACGCCCGTGCGACGCTTCCTCCATGTCACGCGCTGGAATCTCCTTGGTGAGTCGACGCCACGTCGACTTCGGACGCATGTCCAGCGCCATCTGTCGAGCGAGCTGACAGTCCCAGCACCGCCGCTCCGCCGAACCGCCCCCGCTGCGGCTGGTTCGCCACCACTTCCTGTCAACTCCCCCTGACCAGGGACCACTTGTGCGCCCATGCGCAGGTCCGGACAGGCCGGGAGTCCGTCTGCGCCTGCCCGAAGGACCGCTCCATGGCCGACACCGCTGACACCCACGCGCCCCGCACGCCCGCCACCTCCCGCCGCAAGGCAGGACGCCACCGCGGGGAGGGCCAGTGGGCTGCCGGGCACCTCACCCCCCTCAACGGCAACGAGCAGAACAAGAAGGACGATGACGGTCTCAACGTGCGGACGCGCATTGAGACGATCTACGCGCACGGCGGCTTCCAGTCGATCGACGGCGCCGACCTCCGCGGCCGGATGCGCTGGTGGGGCCTGTACACCCAGCGCAAGCCGGGCGTCTCGGGCGGCAAGACGGCGATCCTCGAACCCGAGGAGCTGGAGGACGAGTACTTCATGCTCCGGGTCCGCATCGACGGCGGACGCCTCACCACCGAGCAACTCCGCACCGTCGGCGACGTGTCGCAGGAGTTCGCACGCGGCACCGCCGACCTCACCGACCGGCAGAACATCCAGTTCCACTGGATTCGCGTCGAGGACGTGCCCGAGATCTGGCGCCGCCTGGAGAGCGTGGGCCTCTCGACGACCGAGGCCTGCGGCGACACCCCGCGCGTCGTCCTCGGCTCCCCCGTCGCCGGCATCGCGGCCGACGAGATCATCGACGGCAGCCCCGCCGTCGAGGAGATCAACCGGCGGGTGGTCGGCAACCCCGCATACTCCAACCTGCCGCGGAAGTTCAAGACGGCCGTCTCCGGCTCGCCCCTGCTCGACGTCGCCCACGAGATCAACGACGTCTCGTTCGTCGGCGTCGAACACCCGGAGTACGGTCCCGGGTTCGACCTCTGGGTCGGCGGCGGGCTCTCCACCAACCCCAAGATCGGCGTGCGGCTCGGCGCGTGGGTTCCGCTGGAGGACGTCGCCGACGTCCACGAGGGCGTCGTCGCCCTCTTCCGCGACTACGGCTACCGCCGGCTGCGCACCCGCGCACGGCTGAAGTTCCTCGTCGCCGACTGGGGCCCCGAGCGGTTCCGCCAGGTGCTGGAGGACGAGTACCTCCAGCGGAAGCTCGCCGACGGACCGGCGCCCGAGGAGCCCGTCCAGCGCTGGCGCGACCACGTCGGCGTCCACCGGCAGCGCGACGGCCGCTACTACGTCGGCTTCGCGCCGCGCGTCGGACGGGTCGACGGGGCGACGCTCAGCAAGGTCGCCGACCTCGCCGAGGCCCACGGCTCGCAGCGGGTGCGGAGCACCGTCGAGCAGAAGATGGTCGTCCTCGACGTCCCGGAGGAGCAGGTCGAGCCGCTGCGCGAGGCGCTCTCCGCGCTCGACCTCACCACCTCTCCCTCCGTCTTCCGCCGCGGCACCATGGCCTGCACCGGCATCGAGTTCTGCAAGCTCGCCATCGTCGAGACGAAGGGCCGCGGCTCCTCGCTCATCGACGAACTGGAGCGCAGGCTCCCGGAGTTCGACGAGCCGCTCACCATCAACCTCAACGGCTGCCCCAACTCCTGCGCCCGCATCCAGACCGCCGACATCGGCCTCAAGGGCCAGCTCGTCACCGACGCCGAGGGCAACCAGGTCGCCGGGTACCAGGTGCATCTGGGCGGCTCCCTCGGCATGGAACCCGGTTTCGGACGGAAGGTCCGCGGCCTGAAGGTGACCGCCGAGGAGCTCCCCGACTACGTGGAGCGGGTGCTCCGCGCCTACCTGGCGGAGCGCACCGAGGGCGAGCGGTTCGCGCAGTGGGCGGCGCGCGCCGAGGACGGAGCCCTCAAGTGAGCGGCCGCGCAGCACCGTTCTACTGCCCGTACTGCGGCGACGAGGACCTGCGCCCCTCCGAGGAGGGGACGGCGAAGGGCAAGGGCGCGGCGTGGGAGTGCGCCGCGTGCAACCGGGCCTTCGCGCTCTCGTTCCTCGGACTGCTCGCCGGCGGCCTGCCGTCGGCGCACACGGAAGGAGGCGATCCGTCGTGACCGCCGTACGTACAGCGGAGGACCTGGAGAAGCTCGCCGAGGGCGCAGGCCGCGACCTGGAGGAGGCGCCGGCGCTGGAGATCCTTCAGTGGGCCGCCGAGACCTTCGGCGACCGCTTCTGCGTCACCTCCTCGATGGAGGACGCCGTCGTGGCCCACCTCGCCTCGCGCGCCAGGCCGGGCGTCGACGTCGTCTTCCTCGACACCGGCTACCACTTCCCCGAGACGCTCGGCACCCGGGACGCCGTCGACGCGGTGCTGGACGTCAACGTCGTCACCCTCACCCCGCGCCAGACCGTCGCCCAGCAGGACGCGCAGTACGGCCCGAAGCTCCACGACCGCGACCCCGACCTGTGCTGCACGCTGCGGAAGGTGCAGCCGCTCCAGGCGGGGCTCGCCGGGTACGACGCGTGGGCAACGGGGCTGCGCAGGGACGAGTCGCCGACGCGCGCGGGGACGCCCGTCGTCGGCTGGGACCCGAAGCGGCAGAAGGTGAAGGTCTCCCCCATCGCCCGCTGGAGCGCCGACGACGTCGCGCAGTACGTCGCCGCGCACGGCGTCCTCACCAACCCGCTCCTCGACGACGGCTACGCCTCGGTCGGCTGCGCCCCCTGCACCCGCCGGGTGCTCGCGGGCGAGGACGCTCGCGCCGGGCGCTGGTCGGGGACGGGCAAGACCGAGTGCGGGCTCCACCTGTGAGCGCGGGGCAGGACACCGCGGCGCGCCAACGCGCGGGCGCCACCGTCTGGTTGACGGGCCTGCCCAGCGCGGGCAAGACCACGCTCGCGCGGGCTCTCGCCGCGCGCCTCACCGCACAGGGCCGCAGGACGGAGGTGCTCGACGGCGACGAGATCCGCACCTTCCTCTCCTCGGGGCTCGGCTTCTCGCGCGAGGACCGGGACACCAACGTCCAGCGGATCGGCTTCGTCTCGCAACTGCTCGCCTCGCATGGGGTCACCGTCCTCGTCCCGGTGATCGCGCCGTACGAGGCGAGCCGCGAGGCGGTCCGCAAGCGCCACGAGGCCGAGGGCACGGAGTACGTGGAGGTCCACGTGGCCACGCCCGTCGACGTCTGCTCGCAGCGGGACGTCAAGGGCCTCTACGCACGCCAGGCCGCGGGCGAGATCACCGGGCTCACCGGCGTCGACGATCCGTACGAGCCGCCGCGCGATCCCGATCTGCGCATCGAGGCGCACGGCCGCAGCGTCGAGGAGTCGGCAGCGCAGCTCCACACGCTGCTGCAGGAGCGGGGGTTGGCGTGAGCGACCCGGCAGTGGAAGCAACCGGAACACCAGGAAGGGGCACGGCGTGACGACGGCCACCACACCGCTGGAGTCGAGCGGACCCGGCGCGGGCGGAAGCGGCTACGCACTGACGCACCTGGAGGCGCTGGAGTCGGAGGCGGTGCACATCTTCCGCGAGGTCGCGGGGGAGTTCGAGCGCCCGGTGATCCTCTTCTCCGGGGGCAAGGACTCCATCGTCATGCTCCACCTGGCGCTGAAGGCGTTCCGTCCGGCCGCGGTGCCGTTCGGGCTGCTCCACGTGGACACCGGGCACAACTTCCCCGAGGTGCTGGAGTACCGCGACCGCACGGTGGCGCGCCACGGGCTGCGGCTGCACGTCGCCAGCGTCCAGGAGTACCTGGACCGCGGCGAGTTGAAGGAGCGCCCCGACGGCACGCGCAACCCGCTCCAGACGCGGCCGCTCCTCGACGCCATCGCGCAGAACCGCTTCGACGCCGTCTTCGGCGGCGGGCGGCGGGACGAGGAGAAGGCGCGCGCCAAGGAACGCGTCTTCTCGCTCCGCGACGAGTTCGGCGGCTGGGACCCGCGGCGGCAGCGCCCCGAGCTGTGGCAGCTCTACAACGGGCGGCACGCGCCGGGCGAGCACGTCCGCGTCTTCCCGCTGTCGAACTGGACGGAGCTGGACGTCTGGCAGTACATCGCGCGGGAGGGGATCGAACTCCCCGCGATCTACTACGCGCACGAGCGCGAGGTCTTCGCGCGCAGCGGCATGTGGCTGGCGCCCGGCGAGTGGGGCGGGCCCAAGGAGGGCGAGCCCGCCGAACGCCGGCGGGTGCGCTACCGCACCGTCGGCGACATGTCCTGCACGGGCGCGGTCGACTCGGACGCCGACACGCTCGACAAGGTGATCGCGGAGATCGCCGCCTCCCGCCTCACCGAGCGCGGCGCCACCCGCGCCGACGACAAGCTCTCCGAGGCGGCGATGGAAGACCGCAAGCGCGAAGGGTACTTCTGATGTCCACACCCGCATCCGCCGAAGAGCGGGACGCCGTACCCGCGGAGACGGAGCTGCTGCGGTTCGCCACGGCCGGCTCGGTCGACGACGGCAAGTCGACGCTCGTCGGGCGGCTCCTCCACGACTCCAAGTCGGTCCTCGCCGACCAGTTGGAGGCCGTCGAGTCCGCGTCCCGCAACAGGGGGCAGGAAGCGCCCGACCTCGCCCTCCTCACCGACGGGCTGCGCGCCGAGCGCGAGCAGGGCATCACCATCGACGTCGCGTACCGCTACTTCGCCACCCCGCGGCGCCGGTTCGTCCTCGCCGACACACCGGGACACGTGCAGTACACGCGGAACATGGTGACGGGCGCCTCCACGGCCGAGCTCGCCGTCGTCCTCGTCGACGCGCGCAACGGCGTCGTCGAGCAGACGCGCAGGCACGCCGCGGTCGCCGCGCTGCTGCGGGTGCCGCACGTCGTCCTCGCCGTCAACAAGATGGACCTCGTCGACTACGCGGAGCCCGTGTTCGCCTCCATCGCCGAGGAGTTCACCGCGTACGCGGCCTCGCTCGGCGTCCCGGAGACCACGGCCGTCCCCATCTCGGCGCTAGAGGGCGACAACGTGGTGGTGCCCTCGGCGCACATGGACTGGTACGGCGGCCCGACCGTCCTGGAGCACCTGGAGACCGTCCGGGTCGACCGCGACCCGAGCGACGACCCGGCGCGCTTCCCCGTCCAGTACGTGATCCGCCCGCAGACCGCCGAGCACCCCGACTACCGCGGTTACGCGGGCCAGGTCGCCTCCGGCGTGCTCCGCACCGGGCAGCGCGTCGCGGTGCTGCCGTCCGGCCGCACCAGCACCGTCGCGGGGATCGACGTGCTCGGGCGCGAGGTGGACGAGGCGTGGGCGCCGCAGTCGGTGACCGTGCGGCTCGAGGACGAACTCGACGTCTCGCGGGGGGACATGATCGTGCCAGTGGAGGCCGCGGTGAGCGCCGTGCAGGACGTCGAGGCGACCGTCTGCCACCTCCACGACGAGCCGCTGCGCCCCGGCGACCGCGTCCTGCTCAAGCACACCACGCGCACCGTGAAGGCGCTCGTCAAGCAGATCCCCTCGCGGCTCACCCTCGACGACCTCTCGCCGCACCCCGAGCCGGAGGCGCTGGAGGCGAACGACATCGGGCGCGTGGTGCTGCGCACCTCCGAGCCGCTGCCGCTCGACCCGTACGCGGACTCGCGGCGCACCGGCTCCTTCCTCCTCATCGACCCGGCCGACGGCACGACCCGCACCGCGGGGATGGCAGGCGACCCGTTCGCCGGGGCCGCGGGCGACACGTCCCCGAGCGTCCAACGGGACGACGACGGCTGGGACTTCTGAGATGAGCGCGGCGGGAGAGGTCTTCTCGACCTTCGACAAGACGGGCGGCCGGATCGGCAGCGGCGCCCTCGGCAGCGGCCAGGGCGGCGTGGGGCGATGTGCGCGCTGACGCGCCCGTCCCGCACGTCCCGTCCCCTTCCGTCACGCATCGAGAGGACCACTCCGTGGCCACCCGACCCCTGTCCCGGTTCCGCTTCTCACTCCGCCGCAGACTGCTGATCCCGCTAGCCGTGCTGCCGCTCGCCCTCACCGCCTGCGGGTACGGCTCGCAGGCGAGCGACGACTCCGCCGACGGCAAGGCGGCGGGCGGCGAAAAGGTCGGCGGCCTCGACGAGGTGCGGATCGGCTACTTCCCCAACGTCACCCACGCCACCCCGCTCGTCGGACTCGGCGAGGGCGGGCGGATCGCCGAGGAGCTCGGCGGCACCAAGGTCTCGACGCAGGTCTTCAACGCGGGCCCCTCCGCGATCGAGGCGCTCAACGCCAAAGCCGTCGACATGACGTGGGTCGGCCCCTCGCCCTCGATCAACGGCTACGTGAAGTCGGGCGGGAAGAACCTGCGGATCGTCTCGGGAGCGACGTCGGGAGGAGCGTCGCTCGTCGTCGACCCGAAGAAGATCTCCTCGCTCGACGACCTCGAGGGCAAGAAGATCGCCACCCCGCAGCTCGGCAACACCCAGGACGTGGCGCTCCTCGACTACCTCCGCCGCAAGGGCATCGACGTCAAGGCCGAGACGGGCGAGGGCGACACGCAGGTGCTGCGGCAGGACAACAAGGAGATCCCGACCACCTTCCAGCAGGGCGGCATCGACGGGGCCTGGGTGCCGGAGCCGACCGCGTCGAGCGTCGTGGAGCGCGGCGGCAAGGTCCTCCTCGACGAGCGGAAGCTGTGGGAGGACGGGCAGTTCGTCGTCACCAACCTCGTGGTGCGCCAGGACTTCCTCGAGCGGCATCCGGAGGTCGTCGAAGCCGTGCTCCGCGGCTCCGTGCGCACCAACGCGTGGATCGGGAAGAACCCCGGGAAGGCGAAGGAGCGGATCAACTCCGCGCTGGAGCGGGACGCGGGGAAGCCGCTGCCGAAGAAGGTCCTCGCGTCGGCCTTCGAGAAGATCGACGTCACCGACGACCCGCTCGCCTCCACCCTCCGGGACCAGGCCGACCACGCCGTGCGCGCGGGGCTGCTGAAGAAGCCGGACCTGAAGGGCATCTACGAGCTCGGCCCCCTCAACAAGGTGCTGAAGTCGGAGGGCGCCGAACCGGTCGACGACGCAGGGCTCGGCAACTGACGTACAGCGCAGGGCGGTTCGCGCACGAACCGCCGCGTCCCCCACGCACACCCCACGGGAGGTGACAGCGATGCCCACCACTCTCAGCGCACAGGACCCGGCGGCCGCGGCGCAGCCCCGGGCCGCACACCAGCAGGACCGCCAGCGGCAGGCCGGCTACGCCGCACGACTCGACGGCGTCTCCAAGTCCTTCGGACGGCCGGGAGCGCAGCAGCAGGTGCTCGACGGGATTTCGCTCGACGTCGCGCCGGGCGAGTTCGTCACGCTCCTCGGCGCCTCCGGCTGCGGCAAGTCCACGCTTCTCAACCTCGTCGCCGACCTGGAGTCGCCGACCGACGGCACGATCGAGGTGCCGGGCGGACGCCCGGCGCTGATGTTCCAGGAGCACGCGCTCTTCCCGTGGCTCACGGCGGGACGCAACATCGAACTGGCGCTGCGGATGCGCGGCGTGGCGAAGGCGGAGCGCAGGCAGGAGGCCGAGCGCCTGCTGGAGCTGGTGCGGCTCACGGGCGCGTACGGCAAGCGCGTCCACGAACTCTCCGGCGGCATGCGGCAGCGCGTCGCGCTGGCGCGCGCCCTCGCGCAGGACAGCCAACTGCTGCTGATGGACGAGCCGTTCGCCGCGCTCGACGCGATCACGCGGGACGTGCTCCACGAGGAGCTCACCCGGGTGTGGGCCGAGACCGACGTCTCGGTGCTCTTCGTCACGCACAACGTGCGGGAGGCGGTGCGCCTCGCCGAGCGGGTGGTGCTGCTCTCCTCCCGGCCCGGGCGGATCGCGCGGGAATGGCGGGTCGACATCCCGCAGCCGCGGCGGATCGAGGACGCCGAGGTCTCCCGGCTCTCCGTGGAGATCACCGAGGAGTTGAGGGGGGAGATCCGCCGACATGGCCAGCACTGAGACCGAGAGGCCGCCGGAGAGCGGAGCCTCCCCCGCCGGCGGGGCACAGGGCGCCGAGCGCGACGACGCGGCCGAACTCGCCGGCCTGGAGGCGGGGCTCGACGCGCTCGACACCCGCACCCAGGCCCGCACCCCGCTCGCCCGCACCCTGCGCGAGAAGGCGCTCCCCCCTGCCGTCGCCGTCGTACTGGTGCTGGCGCTCTGGCAGTCGGCGTTCGCGCTGGAGCTGAAGCCCGACTACCAGCTCCCGAGCCCGCTGATGGTCTGGGACGCGCTCGCCGAGGAGTGGTACAAGGGCACCATCCTCGGGGTCGTCTGGCAGTCGGTCTCCCGGGGCGCGCTCGGCTTCCTCGTCGCGCTCGTCGTGGCGACGCCGCTCGGACTGCTGGTGGCGCGGGTGAAGGTGGTACGCGCGGCGATCGGCCCGGTGCTCTCGGGGCTCCAGTCGCTGCCGTCGGTCGCCTGGGTGCCGGCCGCGATCATCTGGTTCGGGCTCACCGACGCGACGATCTACGCCGTCGTCCTCCTCGGCGCCGTGCCGTCCATCGCCAACGGCCTGGTGGCGGGCGTCGACCGCATCCAGCCGCTCCACCTGCGGGCCGGGAAGGTGATCGGGGCCACCGGGCTGCGCGGGGTGCGGCACGTGCTGCTGCCCGCCGCGCTGCCGGGGTACGTCTCCGGGCTCAAGCAGGGCTGGGCGTTCTCCTGGCGCTCCCTGATGGCGGCGGAACTCATCGCCACCTCCCCCGAGTTGGGCGTCGGCCTCGGCCAACTGCTGGAGACGGGACGGGTCTACCAGGACATGCCGCTGGTCCTCGGCGCGATCCTCCTCATCCTCCTCGTCGGCATCGGCATCGAACTGCTGCTCTTCGCCCCGCTGGAGCGCCGTGTGCTCCGCAACCGCGGGCTGCTCGCCGCCCGCTAGCCGTCCGTACCGTCGATCCGGCAGGTTCCGATGCTCAACGCACGCGTGTCCGCGGGGTTTTCCCCTGCGCTGCTCCTCACCGCGCACGGCAGCCGCGACCCGCGGCACGCCGAGACCGTCGCGGCGATCCGTGCGGGGGTCGCCGCGGCCCTGCCCGGGGTGCGCGTCGAGGCCGCCTTCCTCGACTTCGACGCGCCCACGGTCCACGGCGCGCTGGCGCGCCTCCACAGGGACGGGGTGCGCCGCGCCGTCGCCGTCCCGCTGCTGCTCTCGCGCGCCTTCCACGCCAAGCACGACCTGCCGGCCGTGCTGGCGGAGGCTGCCGCGGAGCTGCCGGGGCTCGCCGTCCGCCAGGCCGGCGTGCTCGGGCCCGACCCGCTCCTCCTCGACGGGCTCGAACGGCGGCTCGCCCAGGCCGGGTTGGGCGCGCCGCGACTCGGCGAGGAGCGCGCGGAGACCGGCGTCGTGCTGGCGGCCGCCGGCTCCACAGACCCGGAGGCGAACGCGGTGCTCGTGGAAACCGCGCGGGAGTGGGAGCGCACCACAGGGTGGTGCGCGGTGCGTCCCGCGTTCGCCTCCGCCACGCCCCCGCGCACCGCGGACGCCGTGCGCGCGCTGCGCGCCGAAGGGGCGCGGCGGGTCGCCGTCGCGCCGTTCGTGCTGGCGCCCGGGCGCCTCCCCGACCGCATTCTCGCCGGTGCGGCCGAGGCCGGCGCCGAGCTCGTCGCGCCCGTGCTCGGCGCCGCCCCCGAGGTCGTCCGGCTCGTCGCGGCGCGCTACGCCGAGGCGTCGGCCGACGCGGTGCCCGCCGCGGCCTGACCCTCCGGCAGGTACTTGTACCCGACCCGTCGCACCGTGACGATCCGGCCGCGGTGCGCGCGGCCGAGCTTGCGGCGGAGCCGCGCGATGTGGACGTCGACGGTGCGCCCGTCGCCGACGTGTCCGTACCCCCACACGGCGCCGACGAGCTGCTCCCGCGAGTGCACCCGCGCCGGGTGCGCCACGAGGTGCGCGAGGAGTTCGAACTCCAGGTAGGTGAGGTCGAGTTGGCGCCCCGCGACGCGTGCGAGGCGGCGCTCGGCGTCCACCTCCACCGCGTCGGGGGCCGGCGGGGCGGACTGGCGCGCGGCCGGCGGGTGCGCGGCGCCGGCGAGGAGCTGGGACGGGTCGGTCCCGGCCGGCACCAGGACGAGGTAGCCGACGAGGGGCGCCGAGATCTCCTCGCGCGGAGTTCCTTCGGTTCGGCCGGGCTCGCGGACGACGCGGAGTCGGCGCTCGGCGGAGCCGCCGCGGGCCGGGTCGGCGCCGAGGCCGAGTGCGGCGAGGTCCGAGCTGGTCAACGGGGCGAACCTGGGGTGGTCTTGGACGGTCACGGCTGCGTGCTCCTTCGAGAGGTGAAGCGGGGACCGGAGGGCCGCGCAGAGGGGAACGGCCGTCCGGGAAGGGCGTGCAGACGCGGGCGCCGCACCACGCGGTGCCCCGGACGGGGCGACGTGGAAGCGGAAGGAGGAGGGAGCCGGGGCGGTCCGCCGCGGCCGAAGGGCCGCCGGTGTGGCCGGGCGCGGCGCGCGCGTCAGCGGAGGACGCAGCCCGCACAGAGGGCGCTGGCATGCCGTCGGAGGTCGACGTGCAGCCGCGCTACGAGGTTCGCATACTGGCTCACGTCAAGTGAGCATGCCAGCACAGAGGTTCGGCGTCAACGCGGGGCCTGCGGCGGCAGCCGGGAGCGGCCGTGCGTCCGGCGGTGCGAGAATCGGCGCGTGCACCTCGGGCGCGAACCCGCCGCGGGCGGACGGCGGTGCCGAACGGCCGGGGTGCGGAACCGGTGAGCGCAGGAGAGCACAGCATGCCGAAGCCCGTGGAAGACCAGCACGCCCTCCGGGCCGAGTGCGGCAGTTGCTTCGGGCTCTGCTGCGTCGCGCTGCCCCTCACCGCCTCCGCCGACTTCGCCGTGGACAAGGCGGCGGGCACCCCGTGCACGCACCTGCGCGAGGACTTCGGCTGCGGAATCCACGGCCGCCTCCGCACGGAGGGCTTCCCAGGGTGCCAGGCGTACGACTGCTTCGGCGCGGGGCAGCGCGTCTCGCAGCGGACCTTCGGCGGACGCGACTGGCGGCACCACCCGGAGACGGCGGAGCAGATGTTCGCCGCGCTCCCCGTCGTACAGCAACTCCACCAACTGCTCTGGTACTTGGACGACGCCCTGACCCGCACCGCGGCCCGCGGCCTCGGCCCGCAACTGCGCGCCCTGCGGGAGGAGACCGACGCGCTGGCGGGCGGCCCGCCCGAGGCCCTTGCCGCCCTCGACGTCGCCGCGCACCGGGGCCGCGTCGACCCCCTGCTGGAGCGGACGAGCGCGCTCGTCCGCGCCCGCACCCCGGGCGGCGGCCGCGACCGCAGGCGTGCCGACCTGCTGGGAGCCCGACTGCGCGGCGCCGACCTGCGCGGGGCCGACCTGCGGGGCTCCCTGCTCATCGCCGCCGACCTCACAGGCGCCGACCTGCGCGAGGCCGACCTCATCGGCGCCGACCTGCGGGACGCGCGCCTCCACGGCGCCGACCTCACCGGCGCCCTCTTCCTCACCCGTCCCCAACTAGCCTCGGCACAGGGCGACTTGTCGACACGGCCGCCGCACCCGCTGCCGCAGCCGGCCCACTGGCGCGGCTGAAGTCCCGCGCTCAGCCGGTGAGCTCGATGAGCCGCTCCAACGTCCGCCAGTTGCGCCCCGTCATCGTCAACTGCGGGCGTACGGCGGTCAGTGCGGAGCTCAGTCGGCTGCGGCCCATGCCGTGCGGGAAGTAGCAGTAGACGGCGCGGCCCACCGGGTGGAACTCGTCCGGTGCGTAGTCGGCAGGCGAGAGGGCGTCGAAATGGCCGGTTTCGGGGGTCTCTTCGAGGAGGAGGACGAGCACCTTGGCCGGGTCGAGCTCCGCCACCGGCAGCGGGCAGGCCGCCGCGATCTGCCGCAGCTCCTCGCCGGTGCGGACGAGGCACTGCACGCGAGTTCCGAACCGCTCCGCTATCGCCCGCTCCAGCACGGGGCCCGGCTCCGGCTCGTCCGTGCGGAAGACGGCGTTGCCGCTCTGGAGGTAGGTGCGCACGTCCGTCCATCCCAACCCGGCGATGAGCTGCCGGAGTTCGGCCATCGGAATCCGTCGGTGACCGCCGACGTTGACCCCTCTCAGCAGCGCCGCGTAGGTACGCGTGGTGGTAGCCATGCGGAAATTTTATGGCGGTACGCCGTCCCCGGCAGTGGGCCCGCGAAACCCGGCCCGGGCCGCGCGCCTCAGCGGTGCTTCTTCCCCTCGACGTACGCCAGCTCGACGCGCCCGTCGCTGTCCGTCTCCACCCGGTAGGTGTTCCACGCCTTGTGGCCGCGCGCCACTTCGCCCGTCTCCCTGGCGTAGCAGCGGTACTCCGTGGGCTCACCGCGCTCGACCATCGTCCTCCGGGGCATGCGGTCGCAGTAGGGCTTCTCCCCCGAACTCCGGGTGCGTTCCCATGCTTTGGCGTGCACGGCCTCGCGGAAAAGCGGCATCCGCACGGGCCTGACGGTCTGCTCCCAGGTGGCCTTCCTGTTGCCCGGCACCGGAAGCGGCGCCTTCAGCTTGTGGATGCTGACCCGGTAGTCGATCTCGATGTCCTTGTACCGCGCGGTGCATACGAAGACCTCGTCCCGGAGCACGGCGTCGCCGCAGTCGATCGGCACGACGGCTTTCGCGTCGCCGAGCATCGGCACGAGGTCCTCGTAGATCTCGTCCTTCACCTGCCCGATGCCGACGCGCTTCTCCTGGGGCCGCGGCCTCCGCACGGGTTCGTCTGGGTTGTCTTCGAAAGCAGTCCTACGGACCTGGACGACCTCGGCCCTGTCGAAGGGCGGCTCCTTCTCCCACGCCTCCCTCTCGTCGGCGTCCGAGCGCACCTTCGGGACCACGACGGAGAAGACGGCGTAGACGACACCGCCCACGACGGCGAGGACCACCGCGCCGATCAGCCCCACGATGATGCACGAGAGGGCCTGGACGGTCCTCTCCTGCGGCTCGCTGTCCCCCACCGCCCACGCTCCCCCGCGTTCGTGCCCCCGCTGCCGGCGCCGCGGGACGCGACAGGGCCGGGCCGCCGGGCCGTTCATGCCTCCCGTGCGTGAACGGCCGCCGTACGGCGGCTGGTGGCCCCGGCGCGCCCGCGCGGCACCGACGCGGCGGCTCAGTCCTTGCCGAGTATCCCCTTCGCACGCCGCTTCACACCACGGCCGACGCGCCGCACACCGCCGCCCGACTGGTCGAGACGGGCCTCCAGCGACGCCGTCCGCTTCTCCAGCGAAGCGGTGAGCTTGCGCAACTCCTTGTTCTCCGCCTCGACTTCGCGAAGTTGCGCCGCGGTCTTCTCCCGGCCGCGCCTGGCCGTCACCGCCTGCTCGCGCAGCCAGGCCACGCGGTAGCCGAGAGCGCCGTCGTCGCTGCCGTCCCAGGCAGTGACGGACGGCGGCAGTTCGAGCGCGTCGAGGGCCTTCTGCCATGCCTTGCCGCCGTCGCCGTGGCTGAAGGTGTTCTGCACGCCGTTCCGGTCGAGGAAGTCGGTGTAGCGGCGGAACCGCTCCGCGTGGTTCTTGCGGAGCGCCGTGTAGTCGGCCTCGGCGAGGAGGTCGGCGGGCGCGGTGCCCGCCTCCACCTCCCGGAGCAGGCGGTGCGGGATCTCGAAGTACCGGCACAGCTCCAGCGTCCGCGAGTCGTGCGCGAGGACGACGCTGGGGGTGCCGGCGAGGAGCGAGGCCATATTGCCGTGGATGCGGGTGCCGAACGAGAAGTCGTGCTCGGCGAGTTCGGCCATCCAGGTCGCCGGGTCGACGGGCACCCGGGTGTGACCGCCGCGCACCAGCGGGTGGCTGCGCAGCCCCGGCAGCGGCTTCTGCCGGTTGCCGGCCACCGAGGTGTCGCCCCAGAAGAGCAGCTCGGCGTCGGTGAGGTTCTGCGCGTAGTAGGTCAACTCCGGGTGGAGCGAGAGGGCGTGCGCGGTGAGTTCGGCTATGCCGCCCTCCTTCTCCGCCTGCGAGGAGACGTTGACGGCGACCCGCGAGCCGGCGTCGAGCGGCTTCGCCTCCAGCTCGGGGAAGGTGTCGCCGTGCCAGAACATCGACGGGCAGCCGATGACCTCGACGTCCTTGAAGCCGAGCTTCTTCAGGTAGTCGGCGGTGAGCTCACCGCGCACGCCCACGCTCGCCGAGCGGTTGAGGACGGCCTTCATGAACCGCCGCACGGACACCGAGATGTCGTCCAGCCGCCCGGTGTCGTACTCGGTGCTCGCCTGCGCACCGACACCGATGACGACCACGGGTATCTTCAACTGCTCGATGAGCGTGGAGAGCTTGTCGAGCGACTTGCCGAAGCTCGGCCGGAAGGCGTTGGCGAGCGGCACGGCGTAGAGGTCGAACCGCTCGTTGATCCGCGCCGCGTTCTCCTTCGAGGAGTCGGTGCGCAGGCCCGCGGCGACCACCTCGGTGCCCGGGACGGTGAGCTGCTTGTGCACCGCATCACTGAAGAGCAGGTTGCCCGAGTTGGTGCCCGTCAGGTCCTGGTGGATGAACTCTTCGTGGGTGACGACGTCGAACGGGCTCTTGCCCGCCCGCATCACGATCTCTTTCACGCTTCTCCTTGCTGCGTTGCCCTGCTGATGGCGGGTGCGCGGCTCACCGGCGCGCCTCGGGGTTCATCGGACGGTGCCCTCCACGGTCGCCGGGGCCTCGTGCGCGCCCGTCAGCGGCTCGTCCTCGGCCGCCGACTGCGCGGCCTGCTCGGCGTTGCGCGCCTCGGCGCGCGCCGCGAGCGCCTCGACGGCGGCCTCGAACCGCTGCTGCGCGGGCGGCTCTTCGGGCCCGAGCAGGTACGAGGTCAGCTCGGCACGCGCGCCGGCGCGCGGGTCCTCCTCGCCGCGGACGGCGGCGAGGAAGGCGTCGAGGCCGCGTGCTTCGTTGTCGAGGATCTCCGCGGCGCGCACGGCGGTGTTGCGCCGGGCGAACTCGGTGGCACCGAGCCCCGCCGAGTCGGTGACGGCGTAGGGCTTTCCGCTCGCCAGGAAGTCGGAGACGACGCTGGATATGTCGGAGACGAGGCCGTCCGAGGCGTTGAAGCACTCGTAGAGCGCCGGCGCGGGGCCCGTGATGGTGCGGTGCTCCCAGGCGGGGAACGACCGCCAGAACGCCTCGTTCCAGCGGGCGGTGAGGGCCGCCGCCTCCGGCGAGGTCCGGGGGTCGCGGAGCGCGTCCCGGGCCGTCTCCGCCTCGTCGACGCCTTCGGCGGCGCTGGCGTGGAGCCGCTCCATCTCCGCCTCGATACGGGCGAGTTCGACGCGCGCGGCGCCCATGCTGTCGGCGCCCTTCGCGGCGTCGGCCGCGAACTCCGGCGCCTCGGCGCGGCGTTCGGCGGCTTCGCGGAGCAACTCCGTGATCCTGGCGTCCGCTTCGAGCGCCTCCTGCGACCGCGTCCCGGTGAACGGGTGCGGCTTGTAGACGACGCGTACCGGCGGGTCGGCGGCGAGCAGCCCGCGGACGATGTTCTCGCCCGCGAGCATCAGCGAGGTGTTCCCCGGGTCGTCGGTCCACCCCTCCCACGTGGGCGCGTAGAGCACCGTCGGCATCGCCTCCGGGTGCCGCGGCCCCTGGATCGGGGCGAGTTGGGGGCGGCCGACCTCGACGACCGCGTCGTCCCGCACGCCGACGTCGGCGAGCGCGTACCGGTCGCGTCCCGCCTTGCCCGCCGTCCACACCTCGTCGTAGACCTTGCTGTACGGGTTGATGCTGGCGACCTTGTCGCTGTCGCCGTGGCCGATGAAGACGTGCTTCATCGTCGGGACGCGCAGCATGTGGATGTTCTTGCCGACGTTGGCCGGGTAGAGCGCCACCCGCACGGAGCTGAGGTCCATGTTCATCAGGTGGACGGCCGAGGGCACGCACGCGACGGGCGTGCGGGTCGGCGCCAGCCGGGCGAGCGTGTGCCGCTCGCGGAGGACGACGAGCGGGCGCCCGCCGAGCTCCTCCATCGTCTCCAGCCACATGTTGACCTGGTAGGACGACTCGGCGGAGCCGGAGAAGTAGAGGACGGTCGTGGGCCGGTAGCGGCGCAGCCAGCCGTCGAACCACTCCAGGAACTCCTCGCTCGTCGGCGGGAGTCGGTGCGGCAACAGGTGGCGGGCGAGGAGCCCGGTGTACAGGAGGGTGAGCACGAGCGTCGCGCCCATGCCGACGTACCCGTAGACGGACTCCCCCGTGCGCGCCACGACGAGCACGCCGACGACCGCGAAGAGGTCGAGGTGCTGGACCTTCTCCATGGCGCGGCTGGTGAGCCAGCCGGGCGGGCCGTCCCCGATCCCCAGTTCGGCGAGGTCGATGTTGCGTGTGATCACCGGGAGCCTGCGGCGGGCGCGGATCTTCGCCGTGAGCGCGGTGTGCGGGGCCTGGAGCGCGTAGAAGAGGATGAAGCACGCGATGGCGGTGAAGGAGACGGGGTCCTCCGCCATGTCCATCCTGGAGAGCAGCAGGACGAGCAGGAGCTGCCGGATCAGGAAGCGCAGGGAGAGCCCCGCGCGGAAGCGGCTGAGCCTGTTGAGCAGGTAGCTGCCTCGCCTGTGGAGGTAGTGGTCGGAGGCGTAGCTGACGCCCGCCGCGACGACGAACGTCCACAGCTCGGGCAGGAGCGCCGCCGTCATCAGTACCGGGTAGCTGAGGCCCATGAGGAGCGCGGCGACGAGCTCGGCGGTCGAGCCCACGCGCAGCATCTGCTGGAGCCGTTGGTTCATGCGACGACCTCCGCGCCCTCGTTCTCACCGCTGACGGCGAGCGCGCCCGCGAGGGCCTGCTCGACCGCGGAGGTGCCGGAGTCGAGCGGGTCCTGCCTGCGCACGTCGATCACCTGTCCCGTGAGGTCGGACAGGAGAACGTCGAGCGAAGTGCGTGCCACCTGCTCGGAGGAGAGGAGCGAGCCCGCGGGCTCTTCGCCGAACGCCGCCGTGCGCATCGGCGTCGCCGTGCGCTCGGGGTTGATGCAGTTGACGCGGATGCCGTCGGCCGCCCACTCGTCGGCGAGCGCCTGCGTGAGGTTGACGATCGCTGCTTTCGCCGAGGAGTAGAGGCTGTACTCGGCGCGCCCGCGGGTGTAGCTGCTGGAGGTGTAGAGGAGGAGCTGCCCGCCGGTCTCCGCGAGGTAGGGGTGCGCGGCGCGGGCGAGTTGCACGGGTGCGAGGTAGTTGACGCGGAGCGCCTCTTCGATCTCGGCGTTGGAGGTGTCGGCGAGGCGGCCGATGCGCAGGACCCCGGCGGTGTTGACGACGTGGTCGATCCGGCCGGTCTCTGCGTACGCCTGCGCGAGCGCCTCCTCGACCTCCTTCGGGTCCTCGACGTGGGTGCCGGTGGTGGAGCGTCCGAGCGCGTAGGCGCGGGCGCCGAGTCCGCGGGCGAGTTCGGCGAGGTCGGCGCCTATGCCGTAGGAGCCGCCGAAGACGACGAGGGTGCGGCCCTCGAGCAGTTCCCGGTAGGCGCGTCTGTCGGGCTGGCTGGGTGCGGTCGTCGAGACGAGCTGGAAGAGCTTGTCGGTGAGGAAGACGTCGAGCGGATGGGTCACCTTCATGTTGTACTCGTCGCCCGGCACCACGTGAATGGGGATGCTCGGCAGGTAGCGGAGGACGACGGAGCAGTCGTCCGTCGCCTTGAAGTGCGGGTCCTGCTCGGCGAGTTCGTAGGCCCGGCGGATGGTCGACAGCCGGAACGCCTGCGGGGTCTGGCCGCGCCTGAGCCGGGAGCGGTCGGGGACGTCCGTGATGAACTCGCCGTCGGCGCCGTGGGTGCGGGTCACGATCACGGTGTCGGCCGAGGGTATCGCCACGTCGACGGCCTGGTAGCGGTCGAGCGCGTCGACGCAGTCGTCGATGACCCGCTGCGAGAGGAACGGGCGCACGGCGTCGTGGAAGAGGACCTTCCGGTCCTCGCCTTCGGCGAGCTCGGCGTCGAGGAGGTCGATCGCGCGCCGGGTGGTCTCGTTCCTGTCCGCTCCCCCTTCGACGACGGCACGCACCTTGCTCAGCCCTGCCTTGTCGACGAGCTGCTCCACCTCCCCGACGAACCCGGGCGCCATCAGCACCAGTACGTCGTCGATCGCCTCCGACTGCTCCAGTACGGAGAGGGTGTGCTCGATCACGGGTTTCCCCGCGACCTTGAGCAGTTGCTTGGGGACGCTGAGCCCGATGCGCTGACCGGTACCGCCGGCGAGAACCACCGCAGTGGTGCCTGTGCCGCCTTTCCCCTTGCTTTGGTTGATCACTCTTTGGCTCCTGATGGCTCACGAACGTGCAGGGACGCCGTAGGAATTGCCCCCGCACGAACTAGACCCATCGAACCCGGTAATAGTTGTGGCGCGAAATGGAACTGATACATCCGATGCTGATCAGTGACAGACACAAGGTCGCCGTCACCCACGACGTGCGTGCCACGCGAAGCCCGCGGTCGCGGAAGAAGCCGTGGAGTGTCGGGGAACAGAGGGAAACAGAGCAAAGTAAAGGGAAACGTCAGGACACAGGGCGCGAATCCGCCCAGACCGACTCGAACTCCTCGCGGTAGACCGGCAGCAGCCCGGCCTCCGCGGCGGCCTGCGGCCCCGGCTCCTGCCGCACCAACTGCCGCCCGTCCCCGCGCAGCACCCAGACGGGCGCCTCCATCCCCCGCACCCTGCGCAGGTACGACTGGACGACGGCGAGCCCGTCGGGGCCGTCGTCGTCGACGAGGTAGGCGGTGAACCGCGGCGTCTCGTCGAAGACGTGTATCTGGAAGGCCCCCGTGTCACGGAGGCGGGCGCGCACCCGGCGCATGTGGAGGATGTTCGTCTCCACCGAGCGACTCAACTCGCCCCGCTTCAGGCCCAGCTCGCGCTCCCTGCGGCGGACGGCACTGGAGGCCGGGTTGAGGAAGAGCAGCCGCATGCGGCAGCCGGACTCGGCGAGCCGCGTCAGCCGTCGGGCGCTGTAGTTCTGCACGAGGAGGTTGAGCCCGATCCCCACCGCGTCGAGCCGGCGCGCCCCGCCGAAGAGGTCCTCGGCCGGGAGCCTCCGCTGGAGCCTGACCCGGTCCGGGTGGACGGCGGCGACGTCGGCGTAGCGGTCGCCGACGAGCTCCTCCACCGCGTCGACGGCGAGGCGCCCGGCCGCCGGCGCGTCGTGCGAGGCGCCGAGGAGCTCCAGCAGCCGGCCGCACGCGCGCTCCGCCTGCGCGAGGACGGTGCCGGTGAGGGCACGGTTGCGCGCGACGGCGCTGCGCGCCACCTCCAGCTCGTCGAGGGCGAGTTCGACCTCGCGGCGGTCCTCGAAGTACGGCTCGAAGCACGGCCAGTGCTGCACCATCAACTCGCGGAGCTGCGGCAGCGTGAGGAAGGAGAGGAGGGTGTCGTCGGCCGGATCGAGGAGGTAGCCCTTGCGCCGGCTCACCTCACGCACGGCGACGGCACGCTGCACCCACTCCTGCCCCGTGGGACCGGCGGCCGCGATCACCCACTCCTCGCCGTGCACCGGCTCGTAGATGGGACGCAGGACGGCGGCGACCACGGAACGCACGCGCTGCTCGACGAGGTTGAGCCAGACGTACGCGCGTCCGCCGCGCCGGGCGCGGGTGCTCACCTCCGCCCAGTCCTCCGGGCCCCAGTCGAGGTCGGCGCCGATCTCCATCGGGCGTGCCAACGACACGGCGCCCGGCGGCACTTCGGCGGTCCCGCCCTCACCGCCCGACTCTCCCGGGGGGAGCTCAAGCTCACCCGAGCCCAACTGTGCACCGCCTTCCGCGCCCCGCTGTTCGATCAAGGAAGACTACTGCGCACCCGGACGCGGTGCACCCGAACCTCTGCGACGAATCAACGTCGACTTCTGCCGCAACAGCCACCGCACGCGGGCAGATAACGCGTGGGTTTCCGACCTGTGCCAGTACTGTGCAGGTGACCTCCCCGCCGAAGCCGGCGCGGCGGCAGCGGAGCTGCCGTACCGGCTCGGCGCGGCGAAGGCCGTCCGGGAGGCACCCCGCAGGGTGCGCGCCCCCCGCGCACCCCGCCCCGCCCGCGCACACGCGGCGCAGCGCGGGGCTGCGGGCGACCACGACGGCACGACCGGGAAGAGGCAACGCCATGCAGGTATGGCCGGGAAAGGCGTACCCACGGGGCGCCACCTACGACGGCGCCGGCACCAACTTCGCCGTCTTCTCCGAGGCCGCCGACCGTGTCGAGCTGTGCCTCCTGCACGACGACGGCAGCGAGACGGCCGTCGAGCTCCGCGAGTCGGACGGCTTCGTCCGCCACGCCTACCTGCCGGGGGTCCTCCCCGGGCAGCGGTACGGCTTCCGCGTCCACGGCCCCTACGCGCCCGAACGCGGCGAGCGGTGCAACAGCGCCAAGCTGCTCCTCGACCCGTACGCCAAGGCCGTCAGCGGCACCGTCGACTGGGACGAGGCCGTCTACGGCCACCGCTTCGCGGACCCCGACCGCCGCAACGATCTCGACTCCGCGCCGCACACGATGGCGTCCGTCGTCGTCAACCCGTACTTCGACTGGGGTGACGACCGTCCGCCGCGCACCGACTGGCACCGCACCGTCCTCTACGAGTCCCACGTCAAGGGCCTCACCATGCTCCACCCCGCGCTCCCCGAAGAGCTCCGCGGCAGCTACGCGGCGCTCGGGCACCCGGCGGTGGTCGACCACCTCGTCCAACTCGGCGTCACGGCGCTGGAGCTGATGCCCGTCCACCAGTTCGTCACCGACCACAGGCTCGCCGACGCGGGGCTCAGCAACTACTGGGGCTACAACACGATCGGCTTCTTCGCCCCGCACAACGGCTACTCCTCCAGCGGCGACCGCGGGCAGCAGGTCACCGAGTTCAAGCGGGCCGTCCAGGAGCTCCACCGCGCCGGGATCGAGGTGATCCTCGACGTCGTCTACAACCACACGGCCGAGGGGAACCATCTCGGCCCGACGCTCTCCTTCCGCGGTCTCGACAACGCGTCGTACTACCGCCTCGCCGAGGACCGCCGCCACTACACCGACACCACGGGGACCGGCAACTCGCTGCTGATGCGCAGTCCCCACGTCCTGCAACTGATCATGGACTCGCTCCGCTACTGGGTCGGCGAGATGCACGTGGACGGGTTCCGCTTCGACCTGGCGGCCACGCTCGCACGGCAGTTCCACGAGGTGGACCGGCTCTCCTCGTTCTTCGACCTGGTGCAGCAGGACCCCGTCGTCAGCCAGGTGAAGCTGATCGCCGAGCCCTGGGACCTCGGCGAGGGCGGCTACCAGGTGGGGAACTTCCCGCCGCTGTGGACGGAGTGGAACGGCCGGTACCGGGACACCGTCCGCGACCTGTGGCGCGGCGAGCCCCGGGCGCTCGCCGAGTTCGGCTCACGGCTGACGGGTTCGAGCGACCTCTACCAGAACGACGGGCGCCGCCCCCTCGCCTCCGTCAACTTCGTCACCTGCCACGACGGCTTCACCCTCCACGACCTCGTCTCCTACGACCAGAAGCACAACGAGGCCAACGGCGAGGAGAACCGCGACGGCGAGAGCAGCAACCGCTCCTGGAACTGCGGCGCCGAGGGCGCGACGGACGACCCCGAGGTGCTGCGCCTCCGCAGGCGCCAGATGCGCAACCTCCTCGCGACGCTCCTCCTCTCGCAGGGCGTCCCGATGCTCTCCCACGGCGACGAGTTCGCCCGCACCCAGCGGGGCAACAACAACGCGTACTGCCAGGACAGCGAGGTCTCGTGGGTGCACTGGCCCGACGGTGCGGAGGGCGGGGCCGAGGAGCCCGTCCCGCGCCGGGGCCTCGGCGGCTCGACGCACGGCGCGCCCCGCCAACTGCTCGCCTACGTCCGCGCGATGGTGCGCCTCCGGCGCGCGCACCCGGTCTTCCGCCGGCGCAGGTTCTTCCAGGGCGCGCCGCTGGGCAGCGCGGACGGCGGCCTCTCCGACATCGCCTGGTACACCCACGAGGGCCGCGAGATGACCCAGCAGGACTGGCAGACCTCGACCGCCCGCTCGCTCGGGGTCCTCCTCAACGGCCACGCCATCTCCGAGCCCGGGCACCGCGGCGAGCGCGTCACCGACGACGACTTCCTCCTCCTCTTCAACACCGGGCGCACGTCCTTGGAGTTCACGGTGCCGAGCGCGTTGGGCGGCGGCTGGATTCCCGTCGTCGACACGGCGTACGAGAGCGGACTGCCGCCCGCGGGGCCCGCACCGCTCCAGGGCGGAGACCGCCTAGCCCTCCTCGATCGGAGCCTCGTCGTCCTGCGGCGGAGGGGCTGAGGCGCTCGCCCGCGCCTGCCGGACCTCGCACGGGCCGGCAGGAAGCGCGGAGACGGCAGGCGTGTCGGCGTCTCCGGCACGGTCGCCCGTCGCCGCACGCCCGGCCAGTTACGCCCAACGTCGCGCCGTCACAGGGTGGTTGGGCTCCCGTCGCGTGGCTGCCGCCCGCCCTCGCGCACCGCTCGCGCGGCCGAGAGCGCGGCGCCCACCACCACGCAAACCGGGCGGGAGCGGAAGACACCGGGAGAATAACGGCCATGGACGCCCCAGACACACCCCCCACGGCAGCGGCCTCCGCACCGTCCCGGACGCGTCCCGCCTCCGGGCCGCCACGCGTGCCGCCCCGCATCCCGAGCGCCACCTACCGCCTCCAGCTCCAGCCCGGCTACGGCTTCGCCGAGGCCGCCGGGGCCGTCCCCTACCTCGCCCGGCTCGGCGTCTCGCACCTCCACCTCTCGCCCGTCCTCGACGCGGTGCCGGGCTCGCGGCACGGGTACGACGTCGTCGGACACGGCACGGTGCGCGAGGAGTTGGGCGGTGAGGCGGAGCTGCGGCGGCTGGCGCGGACCGCGCACGAGCACGGCCTCGGCATCGTCGTCGACATCGTGCCGAACCACATGGCGCTCCCGCCGGACACGCGCCTCAACCGCCCCCTGTGGGAGCTGCTGCGCCACGGGCCTGCCTCGCCCTACGCGCACTGGTTCGACGTCGACTGGGAGGCGGGCGGCGGGCGCCTCGTCCTCCCCGTGCTCGACGGGCCGCCGGAGGAGGAGCTGGCGCGGCTGGTACCGGAGTCCGGAGTCCTGCGGTACGGGGAGCGGGTGCTGCCGCTCGCACCCGGCACCGAGGGGATGGAGACGGCCGCGCTCGTGGACGCGCAGCACTACCGGCCCGTCCGCCGGGACACCGCCGACTCGGCGCTCAACTACCGCAGGTTCCTCACCGTCCGGGAGCTGATCGGGCTGCGCGTCGAGCATCCGCAGGTCTTCGACGCGACCCATGCGACCGTCGTCCGCCTCGTCCGCGACGGCACCGTCGACGGGGTGCGGGTCGACCACCCCGACGGGCTCGCAGAACCGGAGGCGTACCTCCGCCGGCTGGAGCACCGCACCGGCGGCTGCTGGACGGTCGTGGAAAAGGTCCTCGGCGACCGGGAAGAGCTGCCGCGCACCTGGCCGGTCTCCGGAACCACCGGCTACGACGCGCTGCGCCACATCGACGGCGTCTTCACGGACGGCGAGGGGCAGGCCGAACTCGCAGCGCTCCACGTCCGGTTGACCGGGGCCGCGCCCGACGCGGGAGGCGAGTGGGCGCCCACGGCCGAGCGGGCCACGCGCGAGGTCCTCGCCGAGGGGCTCGCGGCCGAGCGCGAACGGCTCGCCCGCCGCGCGACGCGCGCCTGCGAGGAGGCGGGGCTGCCTTCGCCCGCGGGCGACGCGCTCCGCCCCGCGCTCGTCGAAATGCTCGTGCGGCTCCCGGTCTCCCGCCCGTACGCGGCACCGGGGGCGCCGCCCAGCACCGCCGACGCCGCGCGCGTGGAGGCGGCGTCGAGCGCCGCGCGCACCGCGCTGCCGCACGAGGGCGCCGCCGCGCTCGGTCCGCTGCGCGACCTGGCGCTCGGCCGGCTCGGGGACGGACCGGAGCGGCGCGCCTTCGCCGCGGGGTTCGCGCAGCTCAGTGCGGCACTACGGGCCAAGTCCGGCGCGGACAGGGCGGGTTGCCGCTACACGCCGCTCCTCTCCGCCTGCGAGGTCGGTGCGGAGCCAGGGGAACCCGCCGTCGCACCCGAGCGGTTCCACGCCTACTGCGGGCGGCTCCAGCGGGAGTGGCCGGCGAGCGGCACCGTCCTCTCCACGCACGACACCAAGCACAGCGCCGACGTGCGCGCGGCGATCGCCGTGCTCGCCGAATGCCCGTGCCGCTGGGGCGAGTTCCTCAGCAGGATGTCCGTACCGCTCGGCTCGGCACCGGGAGACCCTTCCGGCGCAGCGCGGTACGAGCTGCCGGACCCGCGCCTCAACTGGGTGGCCTGGCAGACCGCGTTCGGCCTCGGAAGCGTCGTGCCGCAGGCACCCGGCAGGCCCACGTACGTGCAGCGCCTCACGAACGCGCTGCTGACGTCGGCACGGGAGGCGGCGCTGCACACCGACTGGACCGCGCCCGACACGGGTTACGAGGAGCACCTCGCACGCCTCGCGGCGCAGGTGGCCGAGCGCGCCGCGCACCCCACGGGCGCGCTCGCCGCGCTCGTCGCCGAACTCGCCCCGCACACCCGCGCCAACGTGCTCGGCATGACGCTCGTCCACCTCACGATGCCGGGCGTGCCCGACCTCTACCAGGGCACCGAGCGCCTGTACCGCACGCTCGTCGACCCGGACAACCGCGACCCGGTCCCGCCCGGTATGCACACGCTCCAGGCGCTCGAAGCGGCGGAACAGGTCCTCGCGCCCGTGCAGCAGCGCCCGCACCCGGAGAACGAACTCGCCGTCGAAAAGTTGCGGTTGACGGCGGCGGCGCTCCGGCTCCGCGCGCGGCACCGCGACTGGTTCGCGCCCGGCACCGGCGGCCACACGCCGCAGCGGGCCGAGGGTCCCGCCGCCGGGCACTGTCTGGCGTTCGTCCGCGGAGGCGGGGCGCTCACCGTCGCGACGCGGCTCTCGCACCGCCTGCGGGCGAGCGGCGGGTGGCGCGGGACGCGGCTTCCGCTGCCGGCCGGGCGCTGGCGGCACGCGGCGGGCGGCGGCGCGCCGCTCGGCGGGTCCGTGCCGCTCCAGGAGCTCCTCGCCGACTCCCCCGTGGCGCTCCTCGTCCGCGCCTGACCCGTAGCCGGCAGCAGTACGGCG
Source organism: Streptomyces sulphureus DSM 40104 (assembly GCF_000381025.1). Taxonomy (GTDB): domain Bacteria; phylum Actinomycetota; class Actinomycetes; order Streptomycetales; family Streptomycetaceae; genus Streptomyces; species Streptomyces sulphureus. The sequence continues at coordinate 304,942 of NZ_KB905818.1, read as the reverse complement.
CCCGCCCGTCGACCGGCCGAGGACAGCGACTCCGGCAACGCTTTCACACTCCCGTCACGTACCGGGTCTGGCCTCGGAAAAGCGGCTGCGCTGCACTGACCCGCATGGCAACCAACAACACTGGTCTACTGCGGGTGTTGGGGCGCGGAGACGTCCTTGCCCTCGCCTTCGGCGCGATGATCGGCTTCGGCTGGGTCGTCCTCACCTCCGACTTCCTCGCGGACGCCGGGCCCGGCGGTGCGGCGCTCGCCTTCGTCCTCGGCGGCCTCGTGATGGCGCTCGTGGGGCTCTGCTACGCGGAGCTCGTCTCGGCGATGCCGCACGCGGGCGGCGAACACCACTACGGGCTGCGGGCGCTGGGCGCGCGCGGCGCTTTCACCGCCTCCTGGGCGCTCGTCCTCGGCTACGTCTCCGTCGCCGCCTTCGAGGCCGTCGCACTCCCCCAGACGGCGCTCGCGCTCTTCCCGGACATGGCGACAGGGCACCTCTGGACGCTCGGCGGGTACGACGTGCAGGCCACCTGGGTGGCCGTCGGCGCGGGCTCGGCTGTCCTCATCACCCTCCTCAACTACGTGGGCATCCGCCCCGCGAGCGTCTTCCAGACCGTCGCGGTGCTCTTCCTGCTCGCCGTCGGCGCGCTCCTGCTGCTGGGCTCTCTCACCGGCGGCTCGACCGAGACGATGCAGCCGCTCTTCCGCGGCGGCCTCGACGGGCTCGCCGCCGTGCTCGTCGCCGTGCCCTTCCTTTTCGTCGGCTTCGACGTCATCCCGCAGTCCGCCTCCGAGGTCAAGATCCCGCAGCGCCAGGTCGGCAAGCTGCTCGTCGTCTCGGTCGGGTGCGCCGTCGCCTGGTACGCGCTGATCATGCTCACCGTCGGCTCCGGACTCGGGGGCGCGGACCTCGCGGGGGCCGACCTCGCCACGGCCGAGGCGATGGAACGGCTCTGGGGCAGCGCGCTCATGGGGGACCTCCTCGTCGTCGGCGGCATCGCGGGGATCGTCACGAGCTGGAACGCGTTCCTCATCGGCGGCAGCCGGCTCCTCTACGCGATGGCGTCCTCCGGGATGGTGCCGGCCTGGTTCGGGCGGCTGCATCCGCGGTTCCGCACGCCGGCGAACGCGGTGCTCTTCGTCGGCGGACTCTCGGCCGTGGCACCGTTCTTCGGCGAATCGATGCTCAACTGGCTGGTGAACGCGGGCGGTATCAACATCGTCGTCGGCTACCTCGTCGTGGTCGTCTGCTTCCTCGTGCTGCGCAGGCGGGAGCCGGAGATGGAGCGGCCGTTCCGTACGGCGGCCGGGAAGGTCACCGGGGCCGCCGCGCTGGTGCTGACCGTCGGGCTCGGGGTGCTCTATCTGCCGGGCATGAGCGCCGCGTTGGAGTGGCCCGCCGAGTGGCTGATCGTCGGCGCCTGGTGGGTGGCCGGGGCACTGCTCCTGTGGCGCCTGCCCCGGATCGTCCCGGGGGCCGACGCCGAAGCCCGGCTCCGGGCGCGGATGGGCGTACCGGAGGAGACGGTGCGGGCCGCCGAGTGACAACCGGCCCCGGTGGGTTCCGGCCATGCTGCCGGCTCCGGGGCCGCATTTCGCACCGCCGGACGGCGGCGCCGTCACGCCGGTGTTCCGGCGCGCCCGCCGACCCGGTCGCACGGTCCGGGAGTCCACACGTGGGACGTTCGCCGGGCAGCCCGGCGGAGGTCGCAGAAACCCGATGCGCGCCGCCGGGCACGGCTGCCAGGTTCACGACCGCGGCCGCAGAACGGCGGTACGCGTCACGGGAGTCGGAAGGGAGGCGGTAGCGATGGCCCACACCACCGAGTCGCACACCCACGCTCCCGTCACGGCGCCCGCGCGGCGGACCGTCTGATCGTCCGGAGGCCGCACCGCGCCGGGGAGCTCCGCACTCCCTGAGGACATCCCTTGTCGCAAACGCTCGTCCGCGCACTCACGGAACCCGAGGCGCGCACCGTCTTCACCTCGCTCGACCATCCGGCACTCGACCGCCTCGGCCCCCCACTGCTCGGCCGCCGTTACGCCACCCTCGCCGAGGGCGGCGCGTACCGTCCCGAGTGGACCTTCGTCGCCGAGCGCGAAGGACGCGTCGTCGCACGCGCGGCGCTGCGGGCGGCCCCGCAGGACCGACGCCCCGTCCTCCTCGACTGGTTCGACCTCGCACCGGGCGAACACGAGGCCGGCGTACGCCTGCTGACGGCGCTCCCCTTCCCCACCCCGTACGAGCTGCTCCTGCCCCCCGGCTGGCGCACGGACCCCCTGGTGCACGCGGCGGCCGAGGCGCGCATCGCCGCCTGTACCGCGGCCGGCCGCGAGTTCGTCGTCGAACGCTTCCGGTACGAATGGACGCCCCGCGACGGGCTCCCACCGCGCACGGGCAGTCTCGTCCTCGCACCGCCCGCCGACGACGAGTCCGTACTCGGCGCCCTGCGCGAGATCCACCGCGACACACGCGACGCCCACGCCCGCCGCGCCGTGGCGGCGGGCGGGATCGAGCATGCCGCACGCGACGAGTTGGACTTTTTCGACTGGCTCGACTCCGCACGCAGGTGGTGGCAGATCGCCTACACACCGCACGGCGAACTCGCGGGCCTGCACGTACCCGGACGCAACCCCGGCGGCTTCGCCGTCGGCTTCATCGGCGTCCTGCCCGAGCACCGCGGACGCGGCTACTCGGCCGAGCTGCTCGCCGCGTGCACGGCGCGGATGGCGGCGGAGGGCGCCGAGCGGATCGCGGCCGCGACGGACGTCGGCAACACGCGGATGGCGAAGACGTTCGCACGCTCCGGCTACCGCGTCGTCCAGCACCTTTGCGTCCTCGCGGAGCCTGTGCAGGTACCGGGCTGAGCGGCGCCCGCCGCGCGCGGGCATCCGCCCGGGTAGCGCGCTGTGCTCCGCGCGCCGCCGCGTGGAGCACAGCGCCCTCGGTCTCGTCGGCCCGTGACGGTGTCCGGACCGCCAGCATCCGAGGCGGCGACGAGCACGGCCCTCGCGGCGCACCGGACACCGCGGGCCGACGGGATCACCGGAGGTACCGGTGAGCTCCTCCGTGTCGTGCGCCGACTGCTCACGCCAGGCACGCAAGTCCGGGGCCACGCCCCACAGTTGTCGCCCTCCGAGCGCACGCTCGGCATAGGCCGACACGTTGCCGCGCGAGGTGGCGCGGGGCGTGGGCGAGGAGATCGTCCGGCAGGGTCACCGCGATACGTGTACGTGGCACACGGAAAGCCTGCCTCTCCACGACGGCCGTGCCGACCCGCGCCTGGAAGCCGTAAGCCACGGCTCAGCGAGCAACGACGTACACACAGGGGGACGTCCCAACGCCCCCTGCTGCTACGCCGTTTCGCACTCACCCACCCCCGGAAGCTCCGCTCCCGCCCGCGGCTCCGAACGCCGCGTCGGCACGTGCCGGGCCGCCACCTTCCCGCCGCGCTCCCGCACGGCGCCCCGCCCCGCTCCCGCCGTGGAGGACGGGAGGAACGCGGCGATGAAGAGACCCAGCAGGGCAGCACCCGCGGCGATCAGGAACGCGGTACGGAAGCCGCCGAGGTCCGGCACCTCGGCACCGTCGAGCGGGGTCGTCATGCGCGCGAGCACCACGCCGATCACCGCGCTGGAGCTGGAGGTGCCGATCGAACGCATCAGCGTGTTCAGGCCGTTGGCCGCGCCGGTCTCCGACGCGTCGACCGCGCCGAGGATCAGCGCGGGCATCGCCGAGTACGCCACGCCGATCCCCACACCGACGAGGACGGCGACGAGCACGGCCTGCCAGACGGCACCCATGAGGAAGACCCCGGCGAGGTACGCGACGGCGAGCAGCACCTGCCCCGCCATCAGCGAGACCTTCGGGCCGCGCTTCGCCGAGAGCCGCGCCGAGAAGTTCGACACCGCCATCATCGCCACCCCCATCGGCGCGATGCACAGCCCCGCCACGACCATCGACTGCCCGAGCCCGTACCCGGTCGCCGCGGGAAGCTGGAGGAGCTGCGGCAGCACCAACGTCAGTACGTAGAAGGCGAACCCGACGGTGATCGACGCGAGGTTGGTGAGCAGCACCTGACGCCGTGCCGTGGTGCGCAGGTCGACGAGCGGATCGCGGAGGCGCAGCTCCAGCAGCCCCCAGAGCAGGAAGACGGCGATGCTCCCGCCGAGGAGCCCGAGCGTCAGCGGGCTCCCCCAGCCCCACTCGGCGCCCTTGGAGACCGGCAGCAGCAGCCCGACGAGGCCCACCGTCAGCCCGATCGCGCCGACCACGTCGAACCGGCCCGGCGTGCGCAGCCCCGACTCGGGCACCAGCAGCCCCACGAGGGTCATCGCGAGCGCGCCGAGTCCCGCGGAGCCGAGGAAGAGCACGTGCCAGTCGGCGGTCTGCGCGACGTAGGCGGCGAGCGGCATGCCGAGCGCACCGCCGACCCCGAGCGAGGAGCTCATGAACGCCATCGCGGAACCGAGCCGCTCCGGCGGGAGTTCGTCGCGCATGATGCTGATGCCGAGCGGGATCGCCCCCATGGCGAACCCCTGCACGGCACGCCCCGCGACCATCGGTACGAGCTGGGAGGTGGCGGCGCAGACGAGCGAGCCGAGGACCATCAGCCCGAGGCTCACCATGATCATCCGGCGCTTGCCGTAGAGGTCGCCGAGCCGCCCCATGATCGGCGTCGCGACGGCGCCGCTGAGCAGCGTCGCGGTGACGACCCAGGAGGCGTTGGCGGGCGACGTCCGCAGCAGGTCGGGCAGTTGGGCGATGACGGGGACGATCAGCGTCTGCATCACGGCGACGGAGATGCCTCCGAACGCGAGGACCGGCACCAGCAGCCTGCCCTCCCGCAGCCCGCTCTTCGACGGGGTGCGCAGGTCGCGGCCGCGGGATATGCCGTGCGGTGCGCCGGTGGTCGTCCCCGCGGACGTCGGCTCGGTTGCGCGGGGGGTCGCGGATGTGCCGCCTGAGCGGGGGTGCCGGCGGCGGAGGAAGCCCAACGGGCCGTGTACGTCGCCGCGTTCGGCGGCGGGGGCGGCGTCCCTGGCGGACGCCGGGGGGCAGCCTGGTGCGCGGGTGCCCTGCGGGTCGGGGGCGCCGCAGTCGGGCCGGTGGACGGGCTCCGGACTGCGGCCGGGACTTTCGCCGGGCAGGTCGCGGGGGCTGGTCGGATCGTGCGTCGGCATGCTTCGGCCTCCGGGGCGCAGACGGTACGGGAGCAACGTTCATGCAGCGTACAAACGAACTCGCCCGGGGCATCCCGTATTTCGCCACCGGAAACGCGCCGGACACACCACCGCCGGGCGTCCCGCACTCCCCGGCCGTACGCCGAGCGCATCCACCGCGAGGAGCGCGCCGCGCGTCCGCCGCGGCGCCCGCCCTCTCGTTCCACGCGGCAGCGCCCCGCGGAACGACGTCACCGCACGCCGTACGGCGCCGCCGTCGAACACCGCCCCGCCCAGGACCCGCGGAAGGAGCCGGGCGTCCGCCGGGGGCGCATCACGTCCGGCGTACGCAACAGGCGGGGCGCCGGAGGGCGGACGTGCGCGAAAGAGACGCCGGAGCACCGCCCGCGCCGCGGACGGCAAAAGGCCCCGGGGGACGGCCGTACGCCGTCCCCCGGGGCCACATGCGTCTCCGCGATCGCCCTGGCGGCCCCGCGTCAGCGCGTCCGCCAGAGGGCAACCGCACTGCGCCGAGGGGAGTTTGGCCGGATCGGAGCGAACCGGAAGCCTCCGGCACCGGTCCGGGTCCGCCGGCTCGTCAGCCCTCCGTCGGCTCCAGCCGAACGGAGATGCTGTTGATGCAGTACCGCTGGTCGGTCGGGGTGTCGTACCCCTCGCCCTCGAAGACGTGGCCGAGGTGGGAGCCGCAGTTGGCGCAGCGCACCTCGGTGCGGACCTGGCCGAGGGAGTGGTCGGGCAGCAGCTCGACGGCCTCCGACTTCGACGGATCGTAGAAGCTCGGCCACCCGCAGTGGGACTCGAACTTCGTCTCGGAGCGGAACAACTCGGTGCCGCAGGCGCGGCAGTTGTAGACGCCCGTGGTCTTGGTGTCCGTGTACTCACCCGTGAACGGGCGCTCGGTGCCCGCCTCGCGGAGCACGTGGTACTCCTCGGGGGACAGCTCCTCGCGCCACTGCTCCTCGGACTTGTTGACGTCGTAGGCCATCTCGGTCTCCTAGCGTTGCTGTGCGCCCTGATTCCCAAGGGGCCGCACGGGCCGTGCGGCCTTCCCCCCGTACCGCGGCCGTCAGCTTTCCAAGCGGGCGAGGAGCTGCGGCCCGAGTTCGGTCACGTCACCCGCGCCCATCGTGAGAACGAGATCACCGGGCTTGGTCATTCCCGCGACGAGGCCGACGGCGTCCTCCGGCCCTGATGCCTCCGTCACATCGGCCCCCGCCGCCCGCGCCGCCTCGACGACGAGCCCGCTCGTCACGCCCGGCAGCGGGTCCTCACGCGCCGGGTAGATCGGCAGCACGACGGACGCGTCGGCGAGCGCGAGCGCCTCGCCCATCTCGACGCCGAGCTCCCGGGTGCGGCTGAAGAGGTGCGGCTGGTAGACGACGAGCACGCGCCCCTCGCCCGCCGCCTGGCGCACCGCCTCCAGGTCGGCGGCCATCTCGGTCGGGTGGTGCGCGTACGAGTCGATCACCTGCACACCGCCGGACTCGCCCTTCGACTGCAACCTCCGCCCGACCCCGTGGAAGGACTGCAACGCAGGCGCCAGCTCCTCCGGTGCGACCCCGGCCGCGGCACCCGCCGCCAGCGCGGCCACCGCATTGAGCGCGTAGTGCCGCCCGGGGACGGAGACCTCGAACGCGAGCTCGCGCCCGTCGAGCACTGCCGTGACCCGGCTCGCCAGGCCCCGGTGCTCGATGGAGACCACCCGCACCTCGGCATCCTCCGCCTGCCCGTAGGTGACGACGCGCGGGGCGCCGTCTGCGGCGCGTACCCGCGCGGCGAACTCCCGCGCGCCCGGGTCGTCGGCCGAGACCACGAGGGTGCCGCCCTCGCGGACGCGGCCGGCGAAGATCTCGAAGGACTCGTGGACCTCCTCCAGCGAGGCGTAGTTGGCGTGGTGGTCGAGCTCGACGTTGAGGACGACGGCGACCTCGGGCGCGTACTTGTGGAAGCTGCGGTCGCTCTCGTCGGCCTCCGCCACGAAGAGGTCGCCGCCGCCCTGGTGCGCGTTGGAGCCCGGCTGGTCGAGGTCTCCGCCGATGGCGTACGACGGGTCGGCCCCGAGCGTGCGGAGGGCGACCGCCAGCATCGACGTCGTCGTCGTCTTGCCGTGGGTCCCGGCGACGGCGACGGCGCGGTGCCCGTCGAGCAGCGCGGCGAGCGCGTCGGAGCGGTGGACGACGGGCAGGCCGCGCTCCGTGGCCGCGGCGATCTCCGGGTTGTCGCCGCGGATGGCGCTGGAGGCGACGATGCACGTGGCGTCGGCCGGGAGGTGCTCGGCCGCGTGCCCGATCCGGATCGCCACCCCGAGCCGCCGCAGCGACTCGACCGTCCCCGACTCGCGTGCGTCGCTGCCGGTGACACGGGCGCCGCGCTGCGCGAGGACCTTCGCGATGCCGGACATGCCCGCCCCACCGATGCCGAGGAAGTGCGGCCGCTCCATGGCAGGCGGTACGGGATGACTGGCCATGCGGGCTCCCCAAGGGTCGTGGGCTGCGAGGACCCGGGGCGACTCCCGCCCGCGGGCGGCACCCAGACTATTCGGTGTGCGCGAAGAGCTTCAGCACCGGTACGCCCACCTTGTGCCGCGCCCGTGAGGCCCAGTCCCGGTGGAAGAACTCCTCGACGAAGTGCGGCGCCGTGAGGACCACCACCTCGTCGGCCTCCGTCTGGGCGCAGACGGAGCCGAGCAGGTCGAGCGGCTGACCCTCGACGAGTTGGCCGACGGCCTCGGCGCCGGTGTCCCGCAGGCGCTTCAGCGAGAGCTCCAGTGCCCGCTCCGCTTCCGGGATCGCCTCGTCGCCCCCGGGCGCCCCGCCCTCGTGCACCGCCTCGTCGACCTCGCCGAGGGCGATGTCGTCGAGCGCCCGCAGGAGCAGCCCCTGGTCGCCCCTGGGCTGCAGCAGCACGACGAAGGAGACGTGCTCCTCGCCGTGGAGCGTGGTCACCAGCTCGATGTCCTCGGACACGAGCGGCTTCTCGATCATCAACACGGTCGTGATCACGACGGGCACCCCTCAGCCAACAGGGGTCCCCGGCACAGCAGGGCCCCAACGGAACCGGTCCTCCCCCGCGGGCAGCGGGGCACGGGCACCAGTCTGCCCAAGAAGCAATAAACGGAAGGTGTCATTCCGCATTTTGCCGCGGACCGATTCGCCGCGACGGGCACCGCCGCGCCTCGAACGCACGTGGCAAGCGGGCGCGTTCACGTCGTCACACGGACCGGATGTACCTCGTGAAGAGGAAGCCGCCCTCCTCCACCACCCCGTTCAGCGCGTACTCCTGCGGCGCGGCGAGGAGCGGCCCCGCGAGGACGCCCGAGGTGCCGCCGCCGACGAGGCGCGGAGCGAACGAGAGGCAGACCTCGTCGAGGACGCCGGCCGCCGCGAGGGCGCCGAGCAGCCGCGGCCCGCCCTCGGTCAACTGCCGCCGCAGCCCCAGCTCGGCCAGCGCCCCGGGGACCAGCTCGGCGCGTGCGTGCGCCTCCTCCCCGGCGAAGACGACCCGTGCACCCGCGTGCCGCGCGGCGGCCACACGCTCGGCAGGCGCCCGCTCCCCCGTGACGACCAGCGTCGGGACGGCGGGTGAGGTGAACAGCGGGAGCGTGAAGTCGAGTTCGAGCCCGGCACTGACGACCGCGACCGCCGCGGCAGGACCCTGCCCCCTCGCCTCACGCGCGGTCGCGAACGCCGTGGACGCCCGCGCCGGCCCGTATCCCTCGCGCCGCACCGTCTCGGCGCCGACGACGACCACGTCGGCGAGCGCGCGGAGCACCCCGAAGATCCGCATGTCACCAGGCGAGGAGAGCGGCTGCGAACGCCCCTCGTACTCGGCGGCGCCGTCGAGCGAGGAGACCATGTTCGCGCGCAACCAGCGCCCCGAGGGTCCGAGCGGCTCCGGATAGGCGTACTCGTCGGCGATCTCCTCGAGGGGCCACTCCCGGTCGTCCGGTCGGTCCGCAACTACAGGGAACAGACGTCGCATATGCGGCAGTGTGGCAGGTCGCACACCCGCGCGGAGAGCGGTGGTGTGTGACGGCGCACACCGGCGGGACCGCTCCTGCCCTGCTGCTTTAGCATGGCTGCCGTGTCCACGTCCGCCGAACCGACGACCGAACCCGCCGGCGATGCCCCGGGGCCGCTCGCGCTGACCGCGCGAGCGCCGCACGTCCCCGCGGAGCAGCTCGTCTCCGAGCTGGTGCCGCCGCCGCGGTTCGACTCCGTCCGCTTCGACACCTACGTGCCCGACCCGCAGCAGCCCAGCCAGGCGGAGGCGGTCTCCGTCCTGAGCGGCTTCGCCGAGGGGCTCGGCGCGGCCGAGGTCAAGGGCGGCCGGCGCGGCTGGTTCCGACGCGCACCGAAGCGTCCCGCACGGGGCGGACCCGGCGGGGTCTACCTCGACGGCGGCTACGGCGTCGGCAAGACCCACCTCCTCGCCTCGGTCTGGCACGCGACGCAGGCACCGCCCGAGCGCAAGGCGTTCGGCACCTTCGTGGAGCTCACCAACCTCGTCGGCGCGCTCGGCTTCCAGCAGACGGTCCGCACGCTCGGCACCCACCGACTGCTCTGCATCGACGAGTTCGAGCTCGACGACCCGGGCGACACCGTCCTCGTCTCGACGCTCCTCGGCCGTCTCGTCGACGAGGGCGTCGCGCTCGCCGCCACCTCCAACACCCTCCCGGGCAAGCTCGGCGAGGGCCGATTCGCGGCCGCCGACTTCCTCCGCGAGATACAGGGGCTCTCCGCGCACTTCCGCACCGTCCGCATCGACGGCGAGGACTACCGCCACCGCGGCCTCCCCGCTTCCCCCGCGCCCCACTCCCCCGAAGCGGTCGACGCCGCGGCGCGCACCGTGCCGGGCGCCGCGCTCGACGACTTCGGCGCCCTCCTCGACCACCTCTCCCGGGTCCACCCCAGCCGGTACGGCGCCATGGTCAAGGGCGTCGGCGCGGTCTGCCTCACCGAGGTGCACCCCGTCCCCGACCAGTCGACGGCGCTGCGCCTCGTCGTCCTCGCCGACCGGCTCTACGACCGGGAAATACCCGTCCTCTCCTCCGGCGTGCCCTTCGACGAGCTCTTCGGCGAGGAGATGCTGAAGGGCGGCTACCGGAAGAAGTACTTCCGCGCGATATCCCGCCTCACCGCCCTCGCGCGGGACGGTGAGCGCCTCCTCTCCCCGGCCGGCGCCTGAGCCCTCGGTCCACGGACGGCGGCCGACGTGCCGTCGCGGCAACTCCTGCGCGTGTGCACGGTGTTCGCATGCGCGCCCACGTGGTACACACGGTGCACTTCCGCGTCGGGCGGCGTACGCCGCCCGCTTGCGGAGGGCGGTTCCTGTCTGTCCAGGTCACCCACTCCAGGGAGTGTTGCCCGATGACGGCTTCTGCTCAGTCACGACAGTCCGGACAGTCCCAGCCCCAGCAGCCCGGAAGGTCCCGCAGACAAGTCCTCGCCGCGAGCGGCGCAGCCGGTGTGGGGGTCGCCTTCAGCGGCGCCCTCGCCGAACTCTTCACCGGTACGGCGGCGGCCCAGGCCACGGGAGGCAGATCGGGGTACGGCCCGCTCGTCCCCGACCCCGCAGGACTCCTCGACCTCCCCGAGGGCTTCTCCTACCGGGTGCTCTCCCGCGAGGGCGACGCACTCTCCTCCGGCGAGGGCCGGGTGCCCAGCCACTTCGACGGCATGGCCGCCTTCGCGGGCGCGGGCTCGTCGGTCTGGCTCGTCCGCAACCACGAGAACCGCATGGATGCGGAGATCGCCGTGCCGACCGTCGACGGGCTCACCTACGACCCCGAGGGCAAGGGCGGCTGCACCCTCCTGCACCTCGACGGCAGGGGCGGCGGCATCAGCGAGCGCGTCGGCATCGCCGGCACCTCCACCAACTGCGCGGGCGGGCCGAGCCCTTGGGGGACGTGGCTCACCTGCGAGGAGACCGAGTACCTCGCGGGAGAGGAGGGATACACCAAGGACCACGGGTTCGTCTTCGAGGTCGGCTTCACCCGGCGGGCGCCCACGTCCGTCGAACCCCTCACGGCGATGGGCCGGTTCCAGCACGAGGCCGTCGCCTTCGACCCGTCCAACGGCACCGTCTACGAGACCGAGGACGCCTTCGACCACCCCTTCGGCCTTTTCTACCGCTTCCTCCCCAACAAGCCCAGGGGCGGCCCGGGTTCGCTGGCGGCGGGCGGAACGCTCCAGGCGATGCGCGTTCCCGACGTACCCGACCTCTCCTCCGTCACCGAGACCGGCACCTCGTTCCGCGGCATCGAATGGGTCGACGTCCCCGACCCGCTCGCGGCCGAAACCCCCATACGCTTCCAGGACTTCGGCAAGGGCGGCATCACCCACGGGCAGAAGCTCGAAGGCTGCTACTGGGGCGGCACCTGCGTCTACTTCGTCTCCAGCTTCGCCAGGGTCGACGAGGGCTCGGCCGGCGAGCACTACGGACAGGTCTGGCGGTACGACCCGAAGGCCAACCGGCTCACCCTCGTCGTCGTCTTCGGCCCCGACACCGACGTCCAACTCCCTGGCGAATCCCCCGACAACATCTGCCTCGCCCCCAGCGGCGGCCTGATGGTCTGCGAGGACGGCGAAGGAGCACAACACGTCTTCGGCCTCACCCGGCAGGGCTCCGTCTACCCGATGGCGCGCAACCGGCAGAACGTCGGCGACGAGGACGAGCCCTCCTGGGGCGAGTTCGCGGGCGTCACCTTCTCCCCGTCGGGCGACACCATGTTCGTCAACGTCTACACGCCCGGCACCACCTTCGCCGTGACGGGCCCCTGGCGGCACTGAGCCCGCGGGGAAGTCCCGTCGCCGGCGCGGAAGTTCGCCCGCCGCGAGGGCGGTAGCGCCCGAACCCGCCCTCGATGGCGTGCACTTGCCCGGTGGCCCGGCGCGCCTCGTCGCTCACCAGCCATGCGAGGAGGCGTGCCGGGTCGTCCGGCTCCCCCGTAGCGGCCGCCCGGGGCGCCACCGTCCGCCACACCTCCTCGGTGAGGTAACCGGTGTCCACGGGACCCGGGTTGTCGGTGCCGAGGCAGGGGCCGCGGTCGGCGAACCCCACCGCGCCCCTGCTGGCAGACTGGACGCGTGAACGACTCAGAAAGCCCCTTGCCCCCTGCGGACGACGACGCGGCCGACGACCCGGCGACCGAGTACGCCCTCCCCCTCGTCATCCGCTTGGAGCGCTCGGCCCCGCCGACCCGCACCGACGCGATGGAGACCGCGGCGCGGGCGGTGCTCGGCCTCCTCGCCGATCCGCGCACCACCGAGGAGACGGGCGAGTGGCACAAGCGCGTGCTGCTCTGGGAAGAGCGCGCCATCCGCAAGGTCGTCCGCCGGGCGCGCGGCGCCGAGTGGCGCAGGGCCTCCGCACTCCCGGGGCTCACCGCGACGGGCTCGCCCGCGCAGCCGCCGCCCGGCACCGGCGGCCCCGGCACACCCGAGGAGCACGCGCCGGCGCAGGTGCGGGTCTTCCCGCCCGTACCCGTGGGCGCCTGGCCGAAGGACCTCGCCCGACTCCAGGTCTCGGGCACCGACTTCGAGGACCCGCAGCCGCCCCCGCCGCCCGCGACCGGCACTCCCGTCCTGTGGCTCAACCCCACATTGGAGATGACGGCGGGCAAGGCGATGGCGCAGGCCGGGCACGCCGCGCAGCTCGCCTGGTGGGCGCTGGACCACCGGGCGCGGGAGGAGTGGGCGACCACCGGCTTCCCGCTCGCCGTCCGCTCCGCGCACGGCGCCGCGCAGTGGGCGGCGCTCACCGGAGGACGCCTGCCCGTCGTCCGCGACGCCGGGTTCACCGAGGTGTCGCCGGGCTCCTGCACCGCAGCCGCGGAGCACCCGGCCTTCCGCTAGGCACGCCGACCGCCCGTACCCGCAACGGTGTTGCGGCCGAAAATCGTCCGGATTCCGGCACAACGCTGGCGAACACGGGCGCCCGGTACTAGAACTCTCGTTCATGTGGGTGCCACTCCTCGTCCTGGCCTGGATCGCCGCCCTGCTGAGCTGCGCGCGCCTGTGCCGGGTGTCAGCAGCAGCCGACCGGCCGGAGACCGTCCCCGCGCAGGGCCGCGCGCTCAGCCTCTACGAGACGGCCTATCTCTGCGGCGGACCCGACCGCGTGGCGGAGGTCGCGCTCGTCTCGATGGCCCGGCGTCGGCGGGTGCTCGTCGCGCACACGGGATGGGCCACGGTCGTCGACCCCGACCCGCACGATCCCGTGGAGGAGTCGCTGATCGAGCGGTTGGGCGGCCCCGGCGGCCAGTCGTCGGTCGCGCGGGTGCGGGCGGCCCTGGCCGCGGCCGAGCCGGTGCGCAGGATCGGCGAACAGCTCGCCGCGGTCGGCCTCGCCGTGCCGCCCGCACTGCGCGACTCGGTCACCGCCGCGCTCGACCAGGTGCGCAGGGCGACGCTGATCGTCCTCGGTACGGGCGTCGCGGCGGAGGCCGTCGCCGCGGGCGACGGCGCCGACACCGGCTCGGTGGCCGCCTGGTTCCTGCTCCCCCTGGTGCTGAGCCTCGGCTGCATGGCGATAGCGCACGTGGAGGTCAGGCCGCTCGCCCGCTGGGCCTCCCCCGCGGGCCTCCGCCTCGTCCGCACCTCGTCCCCGCTCACGCCGGCCCCCGGCGACGAGTCGACCGGCCTCACCGCCTTCGCGCACCTGGGCCCCTCCACGCTCCCCGAACCGCACCTGCGTGCGGCGCTCGGCGGCGACCCGTCCCCGCTTCGGGGGTAATGGCCACCACACCGCGGATACGTCCTTTACCTCATCAGCCAATGCGCTGAGCATCCTTATCGGGCGCAACACCCGGTTCGAGCGGTTCCCTTCGGACGAGGAGACTCAGTGCGCGCAGCAGCGATCCACGGAACCCTCGGCGCCCTGGCGCTGACGGCCGCGACCCTGGCGACCGGCACCCCCGCCGCCGCCGACCAGTCCCGGCCTGCGGCCACCACCGCGGAGCAGGGCACCGCCGTCGCAGCGGCCGAGGCCGCGGCAGCGGGCGTCGACTGGAAGGAGTGCCCGCCGCGCGAGCACCTGCCGGCGCCCGCCGAGTGCGGCACCGTGCGCGTACCCGTCGACTACACCCAGCCGCAGGGCGAGCACATCGACCTCACCGTCAGCAGGAAGCGCGCGCAGCCGACCGAGGGGAAGGGCACGCGGCTCGGCTCGCTCGTCTACAACCCCGGAGGCCCCGGCGCGAGCGGCATGCGGTTCGCGCTCTACGGGGACGTCCTCGGCGGCGTCTGGAAGAAGCTCAACCGCCGCTGGGACCTGGTCGGTTACGCGCCCCGCGGCGTCGGCCGCTCGGCGCCGCTCAGCTGCCAGGACCCGAAGCAGTTCACCGCCGCGCCGAACCCCTCGCCCCGCCGCCCCTCGGCCGAGTACAAGGAGCAGCGGAAGGAGCACGCCGCTTCCTACGCGAAGGGATGCGCGAAGGCGCAGGGCACGCGGCTCGCGCACTACACGACCGAGGAGAACGCCCGCGACCTCGACGTCCTCAGGGCCGCCCTCGGCGAACGGAAGCTCTCCTTCTTCGGCGTCTCCTACGGCACCTACCTCGGCGCCGTCTACGCCAGCCTCTTCCCCGGCCACGTCCACCGCCTCGTCCTCGACAGCGTCGTCGACCCCACGCCCTCGAACATCTGGTACCGCTCCAACCTCCGCCAGAACGCCGCCTTCGAGCAGCGCTGGAAGGACTGGAAGCGCTGGGCGGCGAAGCACCACCGGAGCTACGGGCTCGGCCGCGACGCGCAGCAGGTGCAGCGGTCCTTCGACGAGGTTCGCGACGCCGTCGGGAAGAAGCCGGCCGGCGGCGAGGTCGGCCCCAAGGAGCTGCTCGCCGCCTACCTCCAGACCGGGTACGCCGACTCCGTCTGGGCCGAACACGCAGAAGCACTCGCGGAGTTCCGCAAGGGGCGGCCCGGGCCGCTGGAGGCGCTTGCGGCGCCCGACCCGGCGCGCGCGGTCGAGGACGAGAACGGGCAGGCCGTCTACAACGCCGTCGAGTGCGCCGACGCGCGCTGGCCCCGCGACTGGTCGAGGTGGGACCGCGACACCACGGCCTCGGACGCGGTGGCGCCGTTCTCCAGTTGGGAGAACACCTGGATGAACCTGCCCTGCGCCTACTGGCCGACCACTCCGCGCACCGGCCCCCCGCACGTCGGCACCGACCCCGGCCAACTCCCCGGCGTCCTCCTCCTCGCCGGGACGCGGGACGCCGCGACGCCGTACGCCGGCGCGCTCGAGACGCAGCGGAGGCTGCCGGGCTCCTCCCTCGTCACCGAGGCCGGCTCCGGTACGCACGGGGTCGCGGGCGGCAACGCCTGCGTCGACCGACACCTCGCCGCCTACCTCCTCGACGGCAGGACGCCGGGGATGCGCGCCGAGTGCGAGGGCCGGCCCGCACCCCGACCGGGGGCCTGACCTCCGCGGCGCTCCGCACGCTCCGGGGCGCTTCGTTTGGGGAGGCCCGCGCGGGAGCACCCGGGGCGCACGAGCGGTCGGCGCGCGGTGCCGTCCGTGCGCCGGAACGAGGAGGCGTGTGATGGCCGACACCGACATGGCACAGGTGATGGACGCCATTCAGGACGCCGATTTCCCCGCCACGAAGGACCAGCTCGTCGCAGTCGCACAGGCGGCGGACGCGAGGGACCAGGTCCTCCAGGCGTTGCAGGCGCTCCCGCCCGTCGAGTACGACAACCGCGAGGACGTGGCGCGCTCGGTTCGGCTGCCCGTCGACTCGGACCTCGACCACAGCAAGGCCCAGCGCAACGACCAGCTACGCGGGGGCGGCAAGCACGGCCTCTCCGGACACCTGCGGGACGTGCCGAAGCCTCCCGTCGAGGAGGAGTTGAGCCGCCGCCCCCGCTCCAGCGGGGGCGAGCCGTGAGCCGCCCCCCGCGTCAGGCGAGCTGGTCGAGGAGTTCGCCGATCGGCTTGCGGCGCCCGGTGTAGAAGGGCGTCTCCTCGCGGACGTGCCTGCGGGCCTCCGAGCCGCGGAGGTGGCGCATGAGGTCGACGATGCGGTAAAGGTCGTCGGCCTCGAAGGCGAGCATCCACTCGTAGTCGCCGAGCGAGAACGCCGGCACCGTGTTGGCGCGTACGTCGGGGAAGCCCCGCGCCATCTTCCCGTGGTCGGCGAGCATCGTGCGCCGCTCGTCGTCGGGGAGCAGGTACCACTCGTAGGAGCGCACGAACGGGTAGACGCTGACGTAGGCGCGCGGCTCCTCGTCCGCGAGGAACGCCGGGATGTGGGACTTGTTGAACTCCGCGGGGCGGTGGAGCGCCATGTTCGACCAGACCGGGTCGAGCAGCCGTCCGAGCCCCGTGCGGCGGAAGCGGTTGTAGGCGTCCTGGAGCGCGTCGGCGGTCTCGGCGTGCCACCAGATCATCAGGTCCGCGTCGGCGCGCAGTCCGGAGACGTCGTAGGTGCCGCGGACCGTGGTGTCGGCGGCGTCGAGCTCGGCGAAGAGCTCCGCCACCTCCTCGGCGAGCGCCTTGCGGTCCTCGGGGAGCGGTTCCCGCAGCCGGAAGACCGACCACATGGTGTAGCGGATGACCTCGTTGAGGTCCTTCGCCCGCTTGCCCGGGCTCTTCTCCGCCTCGGGGCGGTTGCCCGCGTCGTCAGACATGGCTCTCTCGTCCTTCTCGCTTGCTGCTCTCCCCCGCTTCCGCGAGGGCCTGGTCGGCCGCGCTGCGGCCGCTCGCCACGCAGGCCGGGATGCCGACCCCGTCCAACGCGGCGCCGCACAGCGCGAGTCGCGGCACCGAGCCTAGCGCCGCGCGGATGCGTCCGACCCGGGCCGGATGGCCCGAAGGGTACTGCGGAAGGCCCGCGTCCCAGCGCGTCACAAGGGTGTCGACCGGCTCGGCCGTGATCCCCGCGGCGGCGGCCAGGTCGGTGCGGGCGAGGGCGGCGAGTTCTGCGTCGTCACGCTCCAGCACGCGCTCCTCGCCGTACCTGCCGAGCGAGGTGCGCACGAGCGTCAGCTCGGGCGCCTGCTCGGCGACCCAGCGCCACTTGCTCCCCGAGAACGTCGCCGCCTTGATGGAACGGCCCTCAACCGGCGGCACGAGGAAGCCGCTCCCCCCGGGCAACGACACCTCGCTGCGGCGGAACGCCATGGTCACGAGCGCCATCGAGGCGTACTCGAACGCCGCCAACTCAACTGCGGCGCCCGGTGATTCCGCCCGCAGCAGCTCGGCGGCCGCGGGCGCGGGGACGGCGACGACGACGGCGTCCGCGGTGAGGCTCCGCTCTCCCTCGGGCCCCTCCACGACCGCGCCCCAGCCGTCGGCGGCCCGCTCCAGGCGCCGGACTCGCGTCCCGGTCCTGACCTCGGCACCGGCCGCTCGGCAGGCGTCGGCGACCGCCTGCGGCAGCCGTCCGAGCCCGCCCCTGACACCGAGGAAGGCGGGCGGCTGCTCCCCCTCGGCACGCTCGGCCGCACGACGGCTCTCGCGCTGCACGGCGCGCACCGCGGCGAGGAGCGACGGCTCCTGCCTGGCGGCCTCGTAGAGCTGCGGGACGGCCGCACGCATCGAGATGCGGTACGCGTCGCCCGCGTACACGCCGCCGAGGAGCGGCTCGACGAGCCGGTCGACGACCTCCCGGCCGAGCCGTGCCGCTACGTACTCACCGATCGCCGCGTCCTCACCGAGCTCGGTCCGCGGCAGCCGCTCGTCCTCCGCGATCCGGGCGAGGCCCTCGGGCGAGACGATGCCGCGCAGCGCCTCGGCGTCGCCCGGTACGCCCATCACGTGGCCCTTCGGCATCGGGCGGATCTCGCCGCGGTTCCACAGGGCTCCGCCGGTGACGTCGGGAGCGGTGAGGTCCTCGCCGAGCCCCGCGGCGCGGGCGAGTTCGACGGCCTCGGGGCGGCGCGCCAGCATCGACTCGGCGCCGAGGTCGACGGCCGCGGCGCCCGCGACGGAGCCGGCCTGCACCTTCCCGCCGACGCGCGACGAGGCTTCGAGCACGGTGGTGCGCACGCCCCGCGAGCTGAGTCTGTGGGCAGCGGCGAGGCCCGAAATGCCGCCTCCGATGACAAGAACGTGCATGTGCCGCAGTCTTCCAGACGCCGTCCCGCGCCCGGCGCCCGGCCTCCGCACGGCGCCCGTGAGGCAGACTCGCCCTACGGACACCCACGCGAAGGGAGCGCCCTCGATGGCGGGCAGGGAGCGGATGGTCGTCGTCGGCGGGGACGCCGCGGGCATGGCAGCGGCGTCGCAGGCCCGACGGCTGCGCGGCGAGGACGAGTTGGAGATCGTCGCGTTCGAGCGGGGACGGTTCACCTCGTACTCGGCCTGCGGCATCCCGTACTGGGCCGGAGGGCTCGTCGACGGACCGGACGCGCTCATCGCGCGGACCGCCGACGAGCACCGCGAGCGCGGCATCGACCTGCGCCTGCACACCGAGGTCACGGAGATCGACACCGACCGGCAGCGGGTGCGGACCGCCGCGCCCGGCACGGAAGGCGGCGCGTGGACGGAGTACGACGCGCTCGTGGTCGCGACCGGGGCCAGGCCCCTGCGCCCGCCGCTCGAGGGCATCGAGGCGCCCGGCGTCTTCGGCGTGCAGACGCTCGACGACGGGCAGGCGCTCCTCGACGGCCTGGAGCAGCAGGAGCGCAGGCCGCGTCCGGAGGGCGGGCGCCGTGCCGTGGTCGTCGGCGGCGGGTACATCGGCGTCGAGATGGCCGAGGCGATGGTCCACCGCGGGTACCGGGTGACGCTCGTCGACCGCAAGCCGCAGCCGATGGCGACCCTCGATCCGGACATGGGCGCACTCGTCGGCGAGGCGATGGAGGGCTTCGGCATCGAGACGGTCAGGGGTGCCGAGGTGACCGGCATCGTCACCGACGCGGAGGGGCGGGCGTGCGCCGTGGCCACCGCGGAGCGGGAGTACCCGGCCGACGTGGTCGTGCTGGGGCTCGGCGTACGGCCGGAGGCGGGGGTGGCGAAGCGCGCGGGCATGCCCGTCGGCGAGCACGGCGGCATCCTGACGGACCTGTCGATGCGGGTCGAGGGGTACGGGAACGTGTGGTCGGCCGGCGACTGCGTCGAGGTGCTCGACCTCGTCTCCGGACGCCAGCGTCACCTACCGCTCGGTACCCACGCCAACAAGCAGGGACAGGTCGTCGGCAGCAACGTCGGCGGCGACTACGCGACCTTCCCCGGCGTCGTCGGCACGGCGGTGAGCAAGGTCTGCGACCTGGAGATCGCGCGTACGGGGCTGCTGGAGCGCCAGGCGGCCGACGTCGGGCTTCAGTTCGAGACCGTGACGGTGGAGTCGACGAGCCGGGCCGGGTACTACCCCGGGGCACGCCCGATGCGCGTGAAGATGCTTGCCGAGCGGCGGTCGGGGCGGCTCCTCGGGGTGCAGATCGTCGGCAGGGAGGGCGCGGGCAAGCGCGTCGACGTCGCAGCCGTCGCGCTCACCGCGGGCATGACCGTCGAGCAGATGACCGCCCTCGACCTCGGCTATGCGCCGCCCTTCTCGCCCGTCTGGGACCCGGTGCTCATCGCGGCACGCAAGGCGACGGCGGCGGTGCGGGCCGGGCAGGCGCCCGGCCGCAGCGGGTAGGCGGCCTCAGGACGCCGAGCGCTCGTGCACGTGCTCGACGAGTCGGGTGAGCGCGTCCGGGTCCGTCTGCGGGAGGACGCCGTGGCCGAGGTTGAAGACGTGCCCCTCCAACCCGGCGGCCTCGGCGAGAATCCGGTCGGCCTGCTCCGCGACGACCTCGCCCGGCGCGAAGAGCACCGCGGGGTCGAGGTTGCCCTGCACCGCCTTGCCCGCGCCGATGCGCCGTGCCGCCTCGTCGAGCGGAACCCGCCAGTCGACCCCGACGAGGTCGGCCCCCGCCTCGCCCATCGCGCCGAGGAGTTCGCCGGTGCCGACACCGAAATGGATACGGGGGACCCCGTACTCGGCGACGGCCGAGAAGACCTGCGCCGAGTGCGGCTGGACGCGGCGGCGGTAGTCGTGCAGGGAGAGCGCGCCCACCCAGGAGTCGAAGAGCTGCACCGCGTCGGCGCCCGCCTCGATCTGGACGGAGAGGAAAGCGGAGGTGATCCCGGCGAGGCGGTCGAGAAGGTCGGCCCATAGCTGCGGGTCGCCGTACATCAGCGCCTTGGTGTGCTCGTGGTTGCGGGAGGGCCCGCCCTCGACGAGGTAGCTGGCGAGGGTGAACGGGGCGCCGGCGAAGCCGATCAGCGGCGTCGTGCCCAGCTCGCTCCGCAGGATGCGCACGGCTTCGGCGACGTAGGAGACGTCGTCGGGCTCGAGCGGACGGAGCCGCTCCAGGTCGGCCCGCGTCCTGATCGGCTGCTCGACGACGGGGCCGACGCCCGGCTTGATCTCGAGGTCGATGCCGATCGCCTTGAGCGGGACGACGATGTCACTGAAGTAGATCGCCGCGTCCACACCGTGCCGCCGCACGGGCTGGAGGGTGATCTCCGCAACGAGGTCGGGCCGCATGCACGCCTCCAGCATCGCCGTGCCCTCCCGGACCTTCCGGTACTCGGGGAGCGAGCGGCCTGCCTGCCGCATGAACCACACGGGGGTGTGCGGAACCGGCTCCCGCCGGCAGGCGCGCAGGAACGCGGAGTCCGCGGCGGGACTGGGTCGGAGGGACGGCGCGGCGCCGTCGGCGGGGTGGGAGTTCACGCCGGAAAGTCTCGCACGCGCGCCGCGCCGGACGACGGCCGAGTCCGGCATCGCGGCGGGGTGTCCTGCGGGCGCGGAGCGGCGCGGCCGCCTACTCTTTCGGCCTATGACAGCGGCTCAGGCATCGACGGCGGGGGGCGCCTCCGGCGCAGACGAGACCGGCAGCGAGGCCGTACCGCCCGCGTTCGCAGCGGCGGTCGGCGCGCTCCGGGACGCGGCACCGCGCGCGGGGGTGGCGTTCGCCCCGCTTCCGGCGCCGCGCCGACTCGCGCCGTACGCGCACGCGTTGGAGGCGTCGGTCACCGACCCGGACGGGGAGCCGGGCGAGGACGAGGAGCCGGCCGAGCTCGCGGACGGGAGGTTCGTCCTCCTCCACGACCCGGCCGGACGCGAGAGCTGGCAGGGCGGTTTCCGCGTCGTGACCCTGGCACGTGCCGAGCCCGAGCCGGAGATGGCGAGCGACCCGCTTCTCCCCGAGGTCACCTGGTCCTGGCTCACCGGAGCCCTGGAGGACCGCACGGCCGGCCACGCCGCGGCGAGCGGGACCGTCACCCGCTCCGACTCCGCCTTCTTCGGCGACCTCGCGGAGAAGCCGCAGCAGACGGCGCTGGAGATCCGCGCCAGTTGGACCCCGCTGCCCACAGGCGACGACGGCCCTCCCGACGTCGCGGCGCACCTCGCCGCCTGGTGCGAGCTGCTCGCCCAGTGCGCCGGCCTCCCCCCGGAGACCTCGGCGCCCGGCACCGACTGCGGCGCCTCCGTCGTGCAGCTCCCGCAGCGCCGCGGACCGCAGCGGCACTGACGGCTCACGTCAACTCCCTTTTCGGGCAAGGGGATCGGGCGACGGGCACGTCCCCGCGGCTCCCGCAGGGGATACGCACGCTCCCCGCAGAATTGCGCTCACCGAATCGTGATCTTCCTCTAAAGGCCACGAGGAGAGCTGCCGAAGGAGTCAGTGACCCTTCCGCACGGAGCACCGGCTCACCCCGAGACTGCCAGGAGCCGCGCCCCGTTCTCCCTCCACTCCCCCTCAGGAGGCCCGGTGTCTGTTCTCCTAGAGCACCCCACAAGCCTGGTCGCCTACCGTCCCAACAAGCCCACCGCCATGGTGGTCGTGGCCGATCCGCGCGTGCGGTCGACCGTGACGAGACACCTATGGGCGCTCGGCGTACGGGACGTGATCGAGGCCTCGTCCATCGCGGAGGCGCGTCCGCGCGTCTCCAATCCCCGCGACATCTGCGTCGCCGACGTACACCTCCCCGACGGCTCGGGGCTGACGCTCCTCTCCGAGACCCGCGCCGCCGGCTGGCCCAACGGCCTCGCCCTCTCCGCAGCCGACGACATCGGCGCCGTCCGCAACGCCCTCGCCGGGGGCGTCAAGGGCTACGTCGTCACCGGCACCCGTACCAACCTCGGCGGTGCGCTGCCCACCCGGCACGGTGCCGCGCCCATCGGCGCGGCGGCGGCCCGGATGCACCGGCGGCCCGGAGGCGGACCCGGCGGGCCCGGACACCCGGGCGGGCAGCGCGAGCTGTCCGGGCGGGAGGTCGAGGTGCTGCGGCTGGTCGCCGAGGGCCAGTCGAACAAGGCGATCGGCGTCTCCATGGGGCTCTCGGCGCTCACGGTCAAGAGCCACCTCGCGCGGATCGCGCGGAAGCTCGGCACGGGTGACCGGGCCGGCATGGTCGCGGTGGCGCTCCGTACCGGCATCATTCACTGAGGCACCCGCCTCGCCGTCCGCTCTCCCCTTCCGCAAAGCATCCTCCGCCCAACGAAGAGGCCGTGCGCCAGCGCCGCGGCCGCACGGCGCCCGTCGAGGTAACGTTCCGTCGGCGGGCGCTTCGCATTGTGTGTACGCGGATACCCTTTACAGGTGACCGACGCCCAAGAGACCGCATCAACGAAGGCAGCTCAAGCCACCTCCGAGGCACCGGGCTCCGGTCCCGTCCCCCTGCTGGCGCCGCGCGAGGGCGTTCCCCCCGTGACCACCACCGCCGAGGGTCTGGCCGAAGCAACCGGTTCGTTCGCAGAAGCATCTGGCCCCGTCGCCGTCGACGCCGAGCGCGCCTCCGGCTACCGCTACGGGCAGCGCGCCTACCTCGTCCAGTTGAGACGCGGGGGCGCGGGCACCGCACTCATCGACCCCGTCGCCTGTCCCGACCTCTCGCACCTCGGCGAGGTGCTCGCCCCTGCCGAGTGGGTGCTCCACGCCGCGACGCAGGACATCCCCTGCCTGCGCGAGATAGGCATGCTCCCGCACCGGATCTTCGACACCGAGCTCGCCGGGCGCCTCGCCGGCTTTCCCCGCGTGGGGCTCGGCGCCATGGTGGAGAGCGTCCTCGGCTACACGCTGGAGAAGGGCCATTCGGCGGTCGACTGGTCGACGCGCCCGCTCCCCGAGCCGTGGCTGCGGTACGCCGCGCTCGACGTCGAACTCCTCGTGGACCTGCGCGACGCGCTGGAGAGCGAGCTGGCGCAGCAGGGCAAACTCGACTGGGCGCGGCAGGAGTTCGCGGCGATCGTCGCGGCGCCCGTGCCGCCGCCGCGCAAGGACCCGTGGCGGCGTACGTCCGGCATGCACAAGGTGCGGCGGCGCCGTCAGCTCGCCGCGGTCCGCGAACTCTGGTCGGCGCGGGACACCGTCGCACGCCAGCGGGACCTCTCGCCCGGCAAGGTGCTCACGGACGCGGCGATCGTCGAGGCGGCGCTCGCGATGCCGACGAGCATGCGTGCCCTTTCGGCGCTGCCCGGGTTCGGGCAGCGGATGGGGCGCCGTCAGCTCGAGGAGTGGTACGCGGCCGTCGAGCGCGCGCGGGGTATGGCGGAGGGCGAACTCCCGCAGCAGGCGCAGCCGTCGGGCGGTCCGCCGCCGCCGCGGGCGTGGGCCGACAAGGACCCGGTGGCGGCGGCCCGGCTGACCGCCGCGCGGACGGCCGTCAGTGCGCGGGCCGAGGAACTGGGCATGCCGCAGGAGAACCTGCTGACGCCCGACACCGTGCGCCGGCTGTGCTGGGAGCCGCCCTCCGAGGGCTCGGCCGAGGCGGTCGGCGCCTTCCTGCGGGAGCACGGTGCCCGCGAGTGGCAGGTCGAGCAGACCACGCCCCTGCTCGTCGAGGCGCTCCAGCACCGCGAGTGAGCCCGGCTGCCGCGCGGCGCTTCGGGAGACGGCGCGCGGCGCCCCTCGCTCCCTCCGTACGGCACACCGACTCGACGCGCACGCAAGGGCGTTGGCGCCCTCGAGGAAGGGCTCTCCCTGCCGTGTCGGACGGAGAGAGCCCTGGCGGTTACGGCACCTCGATGGACGAGTTGGAGGCGAGGACCGCCTGATGCAGGGTGTGGACCCAGGGCGAGGTCTCCAGGCCGAGGTCGCGCCGCAGGGCGCGGTGCAGTTGCTGTAGGACGTCGAGTGCCTGCACCCGGCGTCCGGAACGGTAGAGGGCGAGCGTGAGCTTGGCGTGGAGCTGCTCGCGCGTCGGGTGTTCCTCCGCCAACGCGCTGAGTTCGCCGACCGGACGACGACTTCCCACCGCACGGGGCCCGGTTCGCCCGCAGGCGGTTCAGCGCGCGCTGAGTTCCGCCGCGAAGCCCTCGCGCCAACTCGCGTACGACGGCTTCCAGTCGAGCTGCTGCGCCGCCAACGCGCGTTGCTCGCGCCCTGGAGTTCGTTCATGAAGGCCACCCCGTAGGGCCCGACCACGGGGCGCACCAGCCAGGGGGGCACGCGCATCGGTGCCTTGGCACCGATGAGGCGCGCGAGTTCGGGCAGCCAGACCGACACCGGCGAGGGATCGTCGTCGACGATGTTGTAGGCGCTGCCCCGCACCGTGTTCGCGTCCGCCTCCAGAGCCTTGGCGACGGCCGCGGCTGCGTCCCTGGCGTGGACGAACGAGAAGACGGCCGCGCCTTCGCCGACCTGGGGCAGCACCCGCTTGCGGATCTGCTGGACGAAGTTGCCCCGATGGCCGAAGGCGGACCCGGGGCCGTAGAGGTGGCCGAAGCGCAGCACGCTGCCGCCCTCGCCCGTCGTCCGCTCCTCCAGTTCCCGCAACGCTTCGACGACGGGGCGGAACTGCACGGGCCCGTCGGTCCACCAGGGGGCGCTCTCGTCGGCGAGCGAACCGTCGGACGTCGGCCGGTACCCGAACGCGACGCTCTCACCGACGAGTTGGCTCGCACCGGCCTCCTTCGCCGCCTCGACGAGATTGCGGGTGCCCCGGGTGCGCAAAAGGTTGGTCGCCGCGAAGCTCCGGTCGAGCCGGCGGCTGTCGACCCGCTGCGGGATCGCGGTGAGCAGGTTGACCACCGCCTCCGGCTCCGCCTGGGCGACCGCGCGGGACAGCCCCTCGGCGTCGAGGGCGTCGGCGCGGACGTACCGCACGCCGATGCCCGAGGCACCCGCGCGTTCCGGGCTGCGGGAAAGGGCGATCACCTCGTGACCCTTCTCGGCCAGCAGCCCGACGAGTTGCCGGCCGATCACGCCGGTGGCACCGGCGATCAGAACGCGCATGTCTCTCCTTCACCTCGTGCATTCAGGCTCGGGAAGCGTTCACCACACGGGGGCGAAGCCACGTTCCGACGGCTCCGGTCACACCCACCGGAGCAACAGTCCGGCGCCTCCTGGGCTCTCTTACCAGTAGAACAGCCGCGGCCCACGGCTTTCTCGGACGTCTCACCGTTTCGAGCCGTTCTTCAGGGCATCGTCCAGCGAGTCTCCAGCGGACCGGTCACCCCGCGGCCGAGGACCGCAAGGAGCTGGAGGAGCTGCTCGACCTGGCGCTGCCCGGATGGCAACGCCACCTGCTCGGGGGACGGTTCATGCCCCGGATGCGGACGACGAGCGCGCTGCCGCACCCGTCCACGGGCGGTCTGCACGGCAGGCCGGGCCCCGCGACCGGCGTGCCAGGCGTCTTCCGCACAGGCGACTGGATCGGGACCGAAGGGATTCTGCTGGACGGCGTCGCCGCGAGCGTGCGGCAGGCACTCGCCGACTGCCGTTCCCCCTGCACGGCCGGGAGTGAGACTTCCGGCCAATGTGCGCGACCCGCACCACCGAGGACTGTCCGTTCAGGAACCTGGGAACGCCCAACCTCACTCAACGAAGGGGCAGTTGTAAGGTTCGCCGCACTCGCACAGCTTCACCGCCGACGCCGACGGGCGGTGCTCCTGCTTGCGCTGGTCGTCGCCGCGCTCGCCGGGTCCTTCTCGTGGGACGTGACCACCAGGATGTCCAACGAGACGACGATCTCCGAGGATGCCGCACGCCCCGGCGTCACCGCTCGCCACGCCATCAGCGAGGCCACGGGGGCCGACCCCTCGCAGGGCTACGTCATCGAGGTCCGCACCGAACGGGCGCTGACGGCCCAGGACCCCGCGCCCCCGCCGTCGAGAAGGCGCGCGCGGTGCTGCGCGAGCGCCCCGAGACCGTGGCCGTGTCCGACTACACCACGCGCGGCCCCGGTCTGATCTCCGACGACGGCCGCGGAACCGTCGTCGTCGCGGCGTTGAAGCCCCTGACGGTGTTGCTCGTCGCGTGGATGACGAAGAGCGAGCCGGAGCCCGCGGCGAGGGCGATGAGGCCGCGTCGCGGAAAGACCTTCTCGCCGCGCGGCCGGTCCGGGGAGGAACACCGGGCCCGTGAGATCCGCAGGCGGTCGTGCTCGCGTCGGCAGTCGGGAGGCCCTTCCCGCAGGCCGCGGCGTGAGAAGCAGGCCGCAACCACCGGACGGGGCGCCAGAACGGCACCCGCACCACGCCGACGAGCGCCGTACGCACGGGAGTTCGGCCTTCCCTCGGCGCCGCGACCGGCCCGGGGCGCGGCGGCTCGGCACCCTGCGTGCGGGCTGGTCCGCATCGGACCACCACGGGCGCGCCTCACCGCCGACTTCAACGCCCCCTGGGAGGCCGAGAGTGACACGAAAACGGACCCCGCCGGCCACGCCCAGGCACCGGTAAGCCCGCCTGCGTCGCCGAGCGGCCGACGGAGCGCGCACCGGGCGCCCGCACTCCACCGGCAGCCCTCCGGAAGGCGCTCCGGTGTGACGTGCGCCGCCTCGGGGAGGCGGCTCTTGCCTCGTGGTTACCCACAAGTAGCATGAACGGTGGGAAGCGCACCGTCCGGCGGCGGGCTGCTTTCTTCCGGGGAGAGACTCCCCCGGACCCCCGGCCGCACCTGGAGGAGAGCCAACGTGCCTCGTACCGCTAGGGACGTCGTCTTCGTCGACGGCGTCCGCACCCCGTTCGGCAAGGCGGGCCCCAAGGGCATCTACCACGAGACGCGCGCCGACGACCTCGTCGTCAAGTGCATCCGTGAGCTGCTGCGCCGCAACCCTTCGCTCCCGCCCGAGCGGGTCGACGAGGTCGCCCTCGCCGCGACCACCCAGATCGGCGACCAGGGCCTGACGCTCGGCCGTACCGCCGGCATCCTCGCCGGGCTGCCGAAGTCGGTGCCCGGTTACTCGATCGACCGGATGTGCGCCGGTGCGATGACCGCCGTCACCACCACCGCGGGCTCGATCGCCTTCGGCGCGTACGACCTCGTCGTCGCCGGCGGTGTGGAGCACATGGGCAGGCACCCGATGGGCGAGGCCGTCGACCCGAACCCGCGCTTCGTCTCGGAGAAGCTCGTCGACCAGTCGGCGCTCTTCATGGGGATGACGGCGGAGAATCTCCACGACAGGTTCCCCCACCTCAGCAAGGAGCGCGCGGACAAGTTCGCCGTCGCCAGCCAGGAGAAGGCGGCGAAGGCGTACGCCAACGGGAAGATCCAGGAGGACCTCGTCCCGGTCTCGATCCGGCGCACCAACCCCGAAGGCGGGGAGACCGGTTGGGGCCTCGCGACGGAGGACGAGCCGATGCGGCCCGGCACCACACTGGAGAGCCTCGCCGCCCTCAAGACACCGTTCCGTGCGCACGGCCGCGTCACGCCCGGCAACGCCGCCGGCCTCAACGACGGCGCCACCGCCTCGCTCCTCGCCGCCGAGGACGTGGCGGGGGAGCTCGGCCTCCCGGTAAAGATGCGGCTCGTCTCCTACGCTTTCGCCGGTGTGGAACCGGAGGTCATGGGCGTCGGACCGGTGCCGGCGACCGAGAAGGCGCTGCGCCAGGCCGGGCTCTCCATCGACGACATCGGCCTCTTCGAGGTCAACGAGGCGTTCGCGGTGCAGGTGCTCGCGCTCCTCGACCACTACGGCATCGCCGACGACGACCCGCGGGTCAACCAGTACGGCGGCGCCATCGCCTTCGGGCACCCGCTGGCCTCCTCCGGCGTCCGGCTGATGAACCAGCTTGCGCGCCAGTTCGAGGAGCAGCCCCACGTCCGCTACGGCCTGACGACGATGTGCGTCGGCTTCGGCATGGGCGGGACCGTCATCTGGGAGAACCCCCACTGGGAGGGCAACAAGTGAGCAAGACCGCAGAGCTGCTGAACGGGGCGGCCGAGCTGTTCCCGGACGAGGTCGTCACCGAGGCGCACGTACGCCACCTCGATCTGCCCGGCAACGCCGGGCGGTTCGCGCTGATCACGCTCGACAACGGGCACGACCACAAGAAGCCGTCGACCTTCGGGCCGCAGTCGCTCGCCCGGCTCGACGGCGCGATCGACCAGGTGGAGCGGGAGGCGGCGGCCGGCGAGATCGTCGGCGTCGGCATCACGGGCAAGCCGTTCGTCTTCGCCGTCGGCGCCGACCTCAAGGGCGTCGAGGCGCTCAAGGAGCACGACCAGGCGCTGGTGATCGGCAGGGGCGGGCACGACGTCTTCAGCCGGCTCGGCGCCCTCGGCGTGCCGACGTTCGCCTACTACAACGGTGCCGCCATGGGCGGCGGCGTCGAGGTCGGCCTGCACTGCACCTACCGCACGGCCTCGGCGGCACTGCCCGCCTTCTCGCTCCCCGAGGTCTTCCTCGGCCTGGTGCCCGGCTGGGGCGGCTGCACGCTGCTGCCGAACCTGATCGGCGCCGAGCGCGCGGTCTCCGTGATCATCGAGAACTCGCTCAACCAGAACCGCCAGCTCAAGGGCGCGCAGGTCTACGAACTCGGCATCGCGGACGCGCTCTTCGAGGGCGCCGACTTCCTGGAGGAGTCGCTGCGCTGGACCGCATCCGTCCTCAAGGGCGAGATCGAGGTCGTACGCGCCGAGGTCGACCGCGGCGAGGCGTGGGACGAGGCCGTCGCGCGCGGCAAGGAGATCGCGGACGGCAAGGTGCACGGCGCTGCACCCGCGCCCTACCGTGCGCTCGACATCATCGCCGCGGCCCGCACCGGCGACCTGCGCCAGGGCTTCGAGGCCGAGGACAACGCGCTCGCCGACCTGATCATGAGCGGTGAACTCCGCAGCGGGCTCTACGCGTTCGACCTCGTGAACAAGCGGGCCAAGCGGCCCGCCGGCGCGCCGGACAAGCAACTGGCGCGGCCCGTCGGCAAGGTCGGCGTCGTCGGTGCCGGGCTGATGGCCTCGCAGCTCGCGCTGCTCTTCGCGCGGCGCCTCGAGGTGCCGGTCGTCCTCACCGACATCGACCAGGAGCGCATCGACAAGGGCGTGGCCTACTGCCACGAGGAGATCGACAAGCTGCTGCTGAAGGGCCGCGTCAACCAGGACAAGGCCAACCGGCTCAAGGCGCTCGTCACGGGCTCCCTGGACAAGGCCGGCGCCTTCGGGGACGCGGACTTCGTGATCGAGGCCGTCTTCGAGGAGATGGGCGTCAAGCAGCAGGTCTTCGCCGAGGTCGAGGCCGTGGTGCCGGAGACGGCGATCCTCGCGACCAACACCTCCTCGCTCTCGGTCTCCGAGATGGCGTCGAAGCTGAGCCACCCGGAGCGGGTCGTCGGCTTCCACTTCTTCAACCCCGTGGCGATCCTGCCGCTGCTGGAGATCGTCCGCGGCGAGCGGACCGACGACGCGTCGCTGGCCACCGCCTTCGCCACCGCCAAGCAGCTCAAGAAGAGCGCGGTACTGGTCAAGGACGCGCCGGCGTTCGTCGTCAACCGTGTGCTCACCCGATTCCTCGGCGAGGTGCTCGGCTCGATCGACGAGGGCACCCCCGTCGACGTCGCCGACCGCGCGCTCGCCCCGCTCGGCCTGCCGATGTCGCCGATCCAGTTGCTGGAGCTCGTCGGCCCTGCCGTCGCGCACCACGTCTCCGGGACGCTGCACGCCGCGTTCCCCGACCGGTTCGAGGTCTCGGCGAACCTCGGGCGGATCGTCGAGGCGGGCAAGAAGAACCTCTACACCTACGAGACGGGCAAGCCCGAGCTCGACCCGGAGGTCGCGACGCTCTTCGAGGTCGGCGGCACCGTCCTCACCGAGGAGCAGGTGCGCACCCGCGCACTCGACGCGATCGCCCAGGAGATCCGCCTCATGCTCGACGAGGGCGTGGTCGCCGAGCCGCAGGACGTCGACCTGTGCCTCATCACCGGCGCCGGCTGGCCCTTCCACCTCGGCGGCGTCACGCCGTACCTCGACCGCGAGGGCGTCAGCGAGCGGGCAGCGGGCGGCCGCTTCCTCGCACAGGGCGTGGCGAGCGTACCGGCCTGACGCGATACGCACCGCGAACGGCGGTGGCTCCGGCGCGAGTTCGGCGCCTGGAGCCACCGCCGTTCCGCGTGGGTGCGGAGACGTGCGGACGTACGCCGCCGACGCCGCGGTGCGCGTGGGCAGCGCACCACCCGGTGTTCCTCACCGCCCCTCCCCCGGAGCTCAGTGTCCGCGCACCGAGCGACCCTGCTGCTCGACGAGGAGGAAGCGAGGAGGCCCTGCGGCGTTGCCAACACACTTCTGCTCATCGCCGGTTGCGGAGTGCTGATGGTCGGACGGCAGTGCGGGAAAGCCGGTGCAAGGACGTGCACAGGGCTGCGGCGCACAAGGCGCGGAAAGAAACGGGTGGCAGAGCCTGACCGGGTGCAGGCCGCTCGACGGTGACGCGGGTGTAGCGAGGACGGGTGCTGCACGCATCCGCCCAGAGCGTCGCCCTTCCGCACTCGCTCGTGCCCACTCGGCCGCGACCGACCCGGGCAACGCGGAGCGCCCCCGAACCGCAGTCCGGGGGCGCCGCGTCGGGTCGACCGCCGTCAGTCCCGGGCCGGTTCGGTCGCCTTTGCCGCGTCGTAGCGGCCGTCGAGCTTGGCGACGAGGCCCGTGATCTGGCGGGCGATGTCCGGGGCCGTCAGGCCGATCTCGGTCAGGATCTCGCCCCGGGAGCCGTGGTCGAGGAAGCGCTCGGGGATGCCGAAGTCCCGCAGCGGGACGTCGACCCCGGCGTCGCGGAGGGCCTGCGAGACGGCCGAACCCACGCCGCCCGCGCGGCTGTTGTCCTCGACCGTGGCGACGACCCGGTGCTGCTCGGCAAGGGGCGGCAGCTCCTCGTCGACCGGCTTCACCCAGCGCGGGTCGACGACGGTGGCGGAGATGCCCTGCTTGTTGAGGAGGTCGGCGGCCTCCAGGCAGACCGGCGCCAGGGCGCCGACCGACACCAGGAGGACGTCGGTGAGCCCGTCCGCGGCGTCCGGCTCGCGGAGGACGTCCATGCCGCCGATCCTGCGCACCGCGGGGACGGCGGGGCCGACCTTGCCCTTGCTGTAGCGGACGACGGTGGGCGCGTCGTCGACGCAGACCGCCTCACGGAGCTGCGCGCGCACCTGCTCGGCGTCGCGCGGGGCCGCGATCCGCAGTCCGGGGACGCACTGGAGGACGGACATGTCCCACATGCCGTTGTGCGAGGGCCCGTCGGTGCCGGTGACGCCCGCGCGGTCGAGGACGAAGGTGACGCCGCACTTGTGGAGCGCGACGTCCATCAGAAGCTGGTCGAACGCGCGGTTGAGGAAGGTCGCGTAGACCGCGAAGACGGGGTGCAGCCCGCCCGTCGCGAGGCCGGCGGCCGAGACCGCGCCGTGCTGCTCCGCGATGCCGACGTCGTAGACGCGGTCGGGGAAGCTCTGCGCGAAGGCGTGCAGGCCGACGGGGCGCATCATCGCCGCCGTGATCGCGACGATGTCCCTGCGCTCCCGGCCGAGCCTGACCATCTCGTCGCTGAAGACCGAGGTCCAGTCGGCGCCCGAGCTGGAGACGGGGAGCCCCGTGTCCGGGTGGATGACGGGGACGCTGTGGAACTGGTCGGCCTCGTCGAGCCGGGCCGGCTGGTATCCCTTGCCCTTCTCCGTGAGGCAGTGCACCAGCACCGGGCCGCCGAACCGCTTGGCGCGCTGGAGCGCGGACTCGACGGCGGCGACGTCGTGCCCGTCGATCGGCCCCACGTACTTCAGGCCGAGGTCCTCGAACATGCCCTGGGGCGCGATGAAGTCCTTGAGGCCCTTCTTCGCGCCGTGCAGCGTCTCGTAGAGAGGACGGCCGACGACCGGCGTCCGGTTGAGCACCTCCTTGCCGCGGGCGAGGAAGCGCTCGTAGCCGTCGGTGGTGCGCAGGGTTGCGAGGTGGTCGGCGAGGCCGCCGATGGTGGGCTCGTAGGAGCGCTCGTTGTCGTTGACGACGATGACGAGCGGGCGGTCCTTCGCGGCGGCGATGTTGTTGAGGGCCTCCCAGGCCATGCCGCCGGTGAGGGCGCCGTCCCCGATCACCGCGACGACGTGGTCGTCCCTCTCCTTGACCTGGTTCGCCTTGGCGAGACCGTCGGCCCAGCCGAGGACGGTGGAGGCGTGGGAGTTCTCGATGACGTCGTGCTCGGACTCGGCACGGGACGGGTAGCCCGCGAGCCCGCCGCGGGCGCGGAGCTTGGAGAAGTCGGTGCGCCCGGTGAGGAGCTTGTGGACGTACGACTGGTGTCCGGTGTCGAAGAGGATGCGGTCCCTCGGGGACTCGAAGACCCGGTGCAGGGCGAGGGTCAGTTCGACCACGCCGAGGTTGGGCCCGAGGTGGCCACCGGTCTTGGCTACGGCGTCGATGAGGAATGTGCGGATCTCCTCCGCCAGTCCCTCCAGCTCCTCCGGGCTCAGCCCGTCCAGATCGCGCGGACCCTTGATGCGGGCGAGCGTCTCTGGGCGGTCTTCCGCTCCGGAGCGGCGCGCGTCGCGCGGCACCTTCTCCACTGTGCCTCCTTGCTGTCGGACTGGTCGAGCCGATGAGCCCCGCGGCTGCCGGCGCGGACGAAGCCGTGCGGGCTGATCCGGCTGTGCCGATTCCGTGAGTCTAGTGTTCCGCTCCCCGCGGGGCTCGCCCGCGGGTGCGAAATGCGTCACGCGAACGGCCCGGCTGCACGGTCCCGTTCGGAACGCGCCGGACGGGGAATCAGCCCTCGCCGCCCGGTACGGCCATCTCGCCGAGCTCGGACCAACCCTCCTGCTCCAGCGAGACGTTGACGACCTTCGGCGTACGCACCAGGTACGGCGGCAGCTTCTCCTGCGCCGCGCGGAAGTGGGCCGAGTTGACGTGCGCACCGCCGGCCTCGTCGTCCCTGAACGCCTCCAGGAGTACGTACTCCGAGGGGTTCTCCAGACTCCTCGACCAGTCGAACCAGAGACACCCGGGCTCGGCGCGGGTGGCCTCCGTGAACTCCGCGGCGATCCGCGGCCACTCCTCGGCGTGCTCGGCCCTGACTTCGAACTTGGCGGTGATGAAGATCATCGGCGCTCCTGGTCGTACGTGGACTCCCGTCTCTCCCGCGATGGTGCGTGCGGGGCACCGTGCCGCAGACGACGGGGAACGGGCAAGCCTTCCGCTCCGCTCGGCGGCAACCCTAGCCACAGGCGGCGTGCTCCGCCCGGCCGGGGATCACAGCGGAGCGGACGGCCCGGTACGTGCGCAGGCGCCGGCCATCCGTCCCTCCGGGCGATCGGCCCGGCTCCGGAGAGCAGCTATCCCTGCTTCTCTTCCTCGGTACCGCCGCCCTCCTCGGGCTCCTCGTCGGCATGCAGCCCGGCGAGCGGATCGCCGGCGCCCGTGCCGCCCTTCGAGTAGCCCTCGGCTGCGCTGTGGGTACCGCGGACGACGCGCTCGTGCGCCTGGGACTCGGAGTGCGCGCGGTCCCGCGTGCGCTCCTCGTCCCCGCGGCCGGCCCGCTCGTTCTCGTCCTTGTGCTCCGCCATCGCACCTCTCCTTACTCCCCCGCGGGCCCGAACGGCCCGCGGTTCACGCGACGAGGAGGTCCACCAGCCCGTCCGCGACGCGGACGAGGTCGCCGCCCGTCACGTCGGGCGGCGCGAAAACCTCGCCGAACTCTCCCTCCAGACGGGAGCACCAACCCGTCGGGCAGCCCGCGCGTGTGGCCCCGTGGCAGTCCCAGGCGTGGACGGCGACGACGGCCATCCGCTCCGGGGTTGTCTCCATCGCCTCGGCGGCCGCGTGGTAGACGGCGGGCGCCGGCTTCCAGCTTCCGACCTGCCGGGCCGTGACGATCCGGTCGACGAACGGGGCGAGCCCCGCGCGATCGAGCGCCTCGCGGGTGCTCGCCGCCTCGCCCACCGTGAGCCCGGCCACGGCGAAGCCCGCGTCGGTGAGCCGGCGCAGCGCCGGCTCGGCGTCCGGGTGGGCGGGGAGCGTACGGAAGGCGTCGAGCAGCCCGTCGGCCTGCTCGTCCGGGACGGCGCGCCCGCTCTCGGTGCGCAGCGCCTGGCGCGCCACGCGCCGGAACTCGGGGCTCCCGCCGGCGAGCACGAGCGCCATGCTGTCCCGCTGCACGCGCAGGAACCAGGGGTGGACGAGTTCCGCCGGCAGCCCGGCCGAGGAGAAACGGTCGCGCAACGGCGCGAGGTCGAGGACGGTCTCCAGCAGGTCGAACGCGACGACGGGTCGTGGCTCCACTCGGCCTCCCGCGCGGTAGGGCTGCTCGTTCCTCCACCACGCTGCACGGACCGGGCCCGGTGCGCACCCCGAAGCCGCGTCCGGGGCGCCCGCACGCGGCGCGCGCCCCGGAGTGCGTCAGGCGCGTCCTGCCGTCTTCTGCGTGCGCCGGGAGACGGAGTCGATCACGACGGCGGCGAGGAGCACCGCGCCCGTGATCATGTACTGCACCGCGGAGCTGATCGCGAGGAGCGCCATCCCGGAGGCGATCGACTGGATGACGAGCGCACCGAGCAGCGCCGACCACGTCTTGCCGCGCCCGCCGAAGAGGCTCGTCCCGCCGATGACGGCGGCGGCGATGCAGTTCATCAGGAGGCTGCCGGCGCCCGACGCCTGGTTCGCCGCGTTGATCAGCGAGGCGAGGAACATGCCGCCGACGGCCGCCATCGTGCCGGCGATCGCGAAGACCGAGATCCGGATCAGCGGAACGTTGATGCCGGCGCGGCCCGCCGCCTCACTGCTGCCGCCGACCGCGAACACCTTCCGGCCGTAGACGGTGCGCCGCAGGACGAAGTCGCCGACGACGACGACCGCCACGAAGATCAGCACCGCCAGCGGCAGCCCCTTGTACTGGTTGAAGACCGCGGCGGCCGCGAAGACGGGGATCGCCAGCAGCACGGTACGCAGCACGACCTCGCTGAGCGGACGACTCGGCACCCCGGCCGCCTTGCGGCGCCGCGAGTCGAGGAGCGAGGCGCCGAGGAAGACGACGACGCTGAGGAGCGCGAGCCCGTACGCGGCGGCGACGTCGCTGAAGTAGTAGTTGGTGAGCTTCGCGACGAGTCCGTCGGCGTCGAGGTTGATCGTGCCGTTGTCACCGAGGATGTAGAGCATCAGGCCGTTCCAGCCCAGCAGCCCCGCGAGGGTGACGACGAAGGCGGGCACTCCGACCCTGGCGAAGAAGAAGCCGTGGAGCGCACCGGCCGCCGCGCCGGTGACGATCGCCAGCACCAGCGCCAGCGGTTCGCTCATGCCGTTGTTGATGTTGAGCACAGCGAAGACCGCGGCCGACATCCCGCTCACCGAGCCGACGGAGAGGTCGATCTCGCCGAGGATCAGCACGAAGACGATGCCGACGGCGATCAGCCCGGTGCCGGCGCTCTGGACGAAGAGGTCGCTGAGGTTGTTGGCGCTCAGGAAGGCCGAGTCCATCGACTGGAAGACGATCGCGATCACGATCAGGCCGATGATGACCGGCATCGAACCGAGGTCGCCGCTGCGGACCTTGCGCCCGAACTCCTCCAGGTACCCCTTGAAGCCGCGCTGCCGGACGAGCAGCCTGGGGTCGATGACGTCGAGCGCGTTCTGCTCCTCGGCGCCGCCCTCTCCGACGGAAGACTCCTCTTCCGCCGGCGGCTTGGCGACGGCGACCGATTCGCCGCCGTCGGCCTGCTGCGGGACCGTGTCCTTGCCGGCCTCCGACTCAGAGGCGTTGCCGCTGCTCACTGCCCCACCTCCGTGGTGCGCGCCTCACGGCGGGTCACGGCGTTCTGCGTGGCACCGGTGATGGCGGAGACGATCTCTTCCTGCGAGGTGTCGGCCACCTCGAACGTGCCGTTGTTCCTTCCGAGCCGCAGCACCGCGACGCGGTCGCTCACGGCGCGCACCTCCTCCATGTTGTGGCTGATGAGGATGGTGCCGAGGCCGCGGTCCCGGAGGCGCTCGACGAGGTCGAGCACCTGCGCGGTCTGTTCGACGCCGAGGGCCGCGGTCGGCTCGTCGAGGATCACCACCTTCGGCTCGCCGAGCAGCGAGCGGGCGATGGCGACGGTCTGCCGCTGACCGCCGGAGAGCGAGGCGACCGGTATCCGGACGCTGGGGATGCGGATGGACAGGGTGGAGAGGAGTTCGCGTGCCTTGCGCTCCATCTCCACCTCGTCGAGGAGGCCCCCGTTGCGGAGTTCGGCGCCGAGGAAGAGGTTGCCGACGACGTCGAGGTTGTCGCAGAGAGCGAGGTCCTGGTAGACGGTGGCGATCCCCAACTGCTGCGCGTCGTGCGGCCGGCCGATCTGCACCGGCCTGCCCTCCCACTCGACGGTCCCCTCGTCGGCCGGGCCGACGCCGGCGATCGCCTTGACGAGGGTGGACTTGCCGGCGCCGTTGTCGCCCACGAGAGCGACCACCTCGCCGGGATGGATCTCCAACTCCACGTCGGTGAGCGCCTGTACGGCACCGAACCGCTTGGAGACTCCGCGCAACGCCAGCACGGGCGTAGCGGACACGTGCATCAACTCCTTCGCCGCCTGGCCGGCGGGGCGTGCTGTCCCGCACCCCGCACCCGCGGCGGGTTGGAGGCGGGTGCGAGGTGCGGGACGGTACCGGGCGGCTCCCGTGGGAGCCGGTGTGCGGCTCGGGGCCGCAACGGACGCGTCAGATGCCGGCCTTCTCGCAGGCGTCGGCGAACTTGTCGGTGCAGATCTCCTTCTTGGTGAAGAAGCCGGGCTTGCCGACATACTTCTTCACGTCGTCCTTGGTGAGCGGCAGCGGCTTGACGATCTTCGTCGGCACGCCCTTCTCGGACTCGCTGTCGGTCTTCGACGTGGCCACCGTCTCGGCCTTCTTGCCCTGCGCGAGCGCGACCGCGAACTCGGCCGCCGCGTTGGCCTCGGGCACGTACGGCTTGTAGACGCTCATGAACTGCTCGTCGGCGAGGAGGCGCTGCACGGCGTTGAGTTCGGCGTCCTGACCGGTGACCGGCGGCATCTCGTCCTTGGCGTAGCCGGCGCCCTTGAGTGCGGTGATGACGCCGCCCGCCATGCCGTCGTTGGCCGAGTAGACGCCGACGATCTTGTCCTTGCCGAGTGCGGCGAGGGCGCCCTTCATGTTCTCGTTGGCGTTGGCCGGCGCCCACTCCTTGGTGTCGTAGGACTTGCCGATCTTGACCTTGCCCTTGAGGACGGAGAGCGCACCGTCCTTGTACATCTTGGCGTTGGGGTCGGTGACGGCGCCGTTCATCATGACGATCTGGCCCTTGTCGGCCTTGTCGCCGAGCTCGTCGAGGAGCGCCTGGCCCTGGATCTTGCCGACCTTGGCGTTGTCCACCGAGGTGTACGCGCTGATCGGGCCCTCCGCGAGGCGGTCGAAGGCGACGACGGGGATGCCGCTGTCGTCGGCCTTCTTCACCGAGGCGGCGATCGACTTGGCGTCGACCGCGTCGACGATGAGCGAGTCGACCTTCTTGGCGATCATCGTGTCCGCCTGCTGCTGCTGGACGGAGGCGTCCTGCTTGGCGTTGGTGTAGAGGATCTTGGTGTCGTCGCCCGCGAGTTCCTTGATCTTCTTCTCCATCAGCGGGCGGTCGAACCGCTCGTAGCGTGCCGTCTGGTTCTCCGGCAGCAGCAGACCGATGGTGAGCGGGCCCTTCTTCTCGCCCTTGTCGTCCGAACCGTCGCCGGACTCGGCGGCGCTCCCGCACGCCGCGGTGGCGAGCGCGAGCGAGACGGCTACCGAACCGAGGGCGACATGACGCAGCTTTGCGTTCACTGGGGTACCTCCCTGACGGGGCCGTCGTTGCGGCCGAGGTGGCCAGAAGTCAACTCGCACCGGAGGCAGCCGTCAATAAGTAAATCATTAACGAGACGGCAACGATGCCATTCGTTATGGCTGTGAAGACACGCAACTCCCTTGCCTGCGACGGCAGTACGGGCCGCGCCAGACCCCGCGGACCGGCATCGCCCGCCGGCTTCCCCGGGGCCCGACGCCCCCGGCGCGCACGGCGGCCGGGCGCGCGAAACCGCCCTCCGACGCGGCGCCGGAGGGCGGGTGGCGGTGGTTCTCAGACCGCGGCGGCGTCCCGCCCCCCGAGGGGGGCAGTGCCCGACCGGGACGCGGCGTCGTCGGCCGCGGCGGCGTCGTCCCGCGGCCCCCGTGCCGCGGGGAGTCCTGCCGCCGCGTCGAGGAGCGTCGCGTCACCCATCTCGTTGAGCACCAGCGCGAGCGCCCCCAGCACCTCGGCGCGACCGCCCAAGGTCCCTGCGGCAACCTGGAGTTGACGAGCCGCGCTCGGGATGGCGTAGCGCGCGACCGAGTCGCGCACCGGGTCGAGGACCAGCTCGCCGGCCTCCGCGAGGTCGCCGCCCAGCACTACGACCGCCGGGTTGAGGAGGTTGCAGAGGTTCGCCACGCCGCTGCCGATGTGCCGCCCGATGTCGCCGACGACGCGGCGGCAACCCGGGTCGCCCTCGCGTGCGAGCTGCACGACGCGCGGCATCGTCAGGTCGGTGCCGTGGCTGGAGTGGAGGAGCGGCAGGACGTACCGGGCCGCGGTGAAGGTCTCCAGGCAGCCGCGGTTGCCGCAGCGACAGACGGGGCCCGACTCGTCGAGCGTGATGTGCCCGATCTCGCCCGCCGTTCCGCCGGGGCCGCGGTAGATCTGGCCGTTGATGACGAGGCCGGCGCCCACGCCGCTCGCCACCTTGATGTAGGCGAGGTCCGCGGCGCCCTTGCCGTTCCCCCAGACCTGCTCGCCGAGGGCGCCGAGGTTGGCGTCGTTGTCGACGTAGACGGGGACGCCGAGCCGCGCGGACAGCTCCTCGCGCGGGTTGGTGCCGTGCCAGCCGGGCAGTATGGCGGTCGAGCCGAGGACGCCCGTGGCGATGTCGATCGGGCCCGGGACGCCGAGCCCGACGCCGATCACCTTCCACGGGGGGACGCCGGTGTCGGCGACGAGCCGCTGCACGAGGCGTTCGGCGCGGTCGAAGCCCTGCGCGGCGGAGGCGTCGACGTCGATCGGGGCCGACTCCTCCGCGAGCACCTGGTGCGCCAAGTTGCCGACGGCGACGCGCAGATGGCTGTGCCCGAAGTCGACGCCGACGACGATGCCCGCGTCGCCGCTGAGCGAGACCGCGCGTGCCCGCCGACCGCCCGAGGAGGTCGGCGTCACGGTGACCGTGCCGCCGTCCTTCAACTCCCGCACGATGTTGGAGACCGTGGCGGCGGAGAGCCCCGTCCTTCTGGCGATCTCGGCCTGCGTGAGCGAGCCCGACATCCGCACCGCCCGGATCACCCGCTCAAGGTTGGCCCGGTGCAGCGAGGACTGCGAGCCCGGCGTCTCCACCACTGATCCACTCCCGCCTGAAGGTCGACGTACGCGCACCGCGAACCGCCCCCGCCGACGCGGCCCGGCGCGCGGGGCGGTCCACGCCTCCGGACGGGACGGGCTCGCATCAAGGGACTGTGTCCACTAGTTGAACTCTAAGAAGAGCCTGAGCCGCACCGCCCGTCAAGGGCTTGAGCACAAGGGAACCACAACAGGTCGGGTCCCGGTGCTCATCAGGGCGGATTCTACGGAAGATGAGCACACCGCTCCGGGCCGCCCCGCGCGTATGGGACGGCCCGGAGCGGTCCTGGAAGCAACTGCGCCGCGGTGGCCGCTACTTCACCGATCCGGCGGTGAGTCCGGAGACCACGTGCCGCTCGATGAAGGCGAAGAGGATGATGACCGGGACGATCGCCACCACCGAAGCGGCGAAGAGGTAGTTCCACTGCACGGTGTAGTTGCCGATGAAGTTGTTGATGCCCACGGTGAGCGGCTGCTTGTCCGCCTCGGTCATGAGCGTCAGACCCATGACGAACTCGTTCCACGAAGTGATGAAGGTGAAGATCACCGCCGTCACCACGCCCGGGAGCGCGAGCGGCAGCGTCACTCGCGTCATGGCGCCGAAGCGGTTGAGCCCGTCGACCATCGCCGCCTCCTCCAACTGCACCGGGATGGACCCGATGTAGGCGGTGAGAATCCAGACCGCGAAGGCGAGGTTGAAGGCGGCGTTGGTGAGGATCAGCGTCCAGACCGAGTTGAGCATGTCGAGCTGGTGGAACTGGCGGTAGAGCCCGACGAGGAGCGCCGTCGGCTGGAACATCTGCGTGACGAGCACCAGCAGCAGGAACGCCTTGCGCCCGCGGTACTTCATCCGCGCCGTGTAGTAGGCGGCCGGCAGCGAGACGAGGAGCACCAGCAGCGTCGCGCCTCCCGCGACGAGCAGCGTCACCCGCAGGTTGTCGGCGAGCGCCGACTCCTTCCAGACGTCGATGAAGTTCATCCACTCGAAGTCGGAAGGGAGGTAGGTGCGGTCCCGCAGTTCGTCGGAGGGCCGCAGCGCGGTGACGATCATCTCCAGGTACGGAGCGAGGAAGACCGCAGCGAGCAGCCAGGCGCACGCGGCGATCACCAGCGTGCGGGGCCTGAACTTCCGCTTGGGCGGGGGCAGTCGGCGCGGCCGGCTCGGGGCCTCCGGCTTGGTCGCGGTCGCCGTCGTCACGCGTCCTCCTCCTTGTTCCATCCGCTGACCTTGAGGAAGACCAGCACGAGCACGACGACCATGCCGAAGTTGACCACCGACATCGCAGCGGACTCCGCGATGTCCGTCTCCTTGAGCTGGAACATGAAGACGGTGGTCGTCGCGGTGTCGCTGCCCGGGCCTCCCCTGGTCATCGCCCAGATGATCGGGAAGGAGTTGAAGACGTTGATGAGGTTGATCACCACGCCGACGAGGAAGGCCGGCCTGAGCATCGGCAGGGTGATGCCCGTGTACGTCTGCCAGGACCCGGCACCGTCGATGCGCGCGGCCTCGTAGACGTCCTCGGGGATCGTCTGGAGCCCCGCGAGCAGCGTGTACGTGGTGAACGGCAACGAGACGAAGACGGCGACCACCATCATCCACGGCCAGGCGGTGCCCGGGGTGCCGAGCCAGTCTTTCGAGTGGTCGATGAGGCCGAGGTCGAGCATGAGCGTGTTGAGGACGCCGGCGGTCTGGTTGAGCATCCACTTGAAGCCGACGGCGGTCATCAGGACGGAGGCCGCCCAGGGGGCGATCAGCGCCCAGCGGGCGATCCTCCGCCCGGGGAAGCGCTGGTTGAAGAGCTGCGCCAGCGCGAGCGAGATCAGCATCGTCGCCGAGACGACCACGAGCGTCCAGACCACTGTCCAGATCAGAACCCCGGCGAAACTGGAATCGTCGAAGAGCTTGCTGTACTTGTCGAATCCCGCACTGCCGCGGACGACACCGGCGATGCTGATGTTGAGGAACGACGTCCGGATCAACTCGACGATGGGCCAGATGACGACCGCGAAGATGAGCAGGACGGCAGGGGCGATCCACGGAAGCGGGCCGAGGCCGGCCGGGCCGCGACGGCGGCCCGGCGCCCCGCGGCGCCCGCCCGGCCCCCGGCTCCTGCTGGCCGGGGACACCGGGGCCTGATCAGGCACGTTTTCTCCTTGCGGTGCACAGGGTGCGCGGAACGGTCACTTGTTGGCTGCCGCGTCCTCGGCCTTCTTCTGCAACTCGCCCAGCACCTTCGCGGGGTTCTCCTTGATCGCGTTGCCGCCGCTCTTCTTGATCTCGGCGGAGACGACGTCCCAGGCCGGGTCGCC
Organism: Streptomyces sulphureus DSM 40104; assembly: GCF_000381025.1. Lineage (GTDB taxonomy): Bacteria > Actinomycetota > Actinomycetes > Streptomycetales > Streptomycetaceae > Streptomyces > Streptomyces sulphureus. The sequence continues at coordinate 262,946 of NZ_KB905818.1, read as the reverse complement.
GAGCGGGTAGAACTTGGCGTTGGGCAGCGCCTCGAAGAAGGGCTCCAGGTCCTTGTGCTTCCCGCTGCTCTCCATCTCGGCGAGGGTGTCCTTGGTGACGGGCATCAGGTTGTACATCTCGTCGAACTTGAGCATGTTCTTCTTGCTGAACGCGAAGTCGAGGAACTTCTTGATCTGTTCCTGCTTGCCGTTGTCCTTGAAGGCCATCATCCAGTCGGCGACGCCGAGCGTGGACTTCAGCGGGCCGTTCTTGCCCGGGATCGGCGCGACGCCGTAGTCGACCTTGCCGTCCTTCGCCATGTCGATGAGCGTCGGGTGCCCGTTGAGCATCCCCGCCTTGCCCGCCGCGAAGTCGGCGAACGCCGTCTTGCGGTCGGTGGAGGCCGGGTTGGAGTAGGTGAGCCCCGGCTCCACGAGGTTCTTCCGCAGCCAGGTGAAGGTCTCGACGTTGGCCTTCGCGTCGAGGGTGTACTTGCCGGAGGCGTCGGTGTAGGTGCCGCCGTTGCCGAGCTCCCACATCATCGTCTCGCCCTGCGCCTCCTCGGGGCCGAGCGGCAGCGCGTACGGAGTGTCCGCGGCGCCCGAGGATTTGATCTTCTTTGCGGCGTCGGCGACCTCGTCCCAGGTCTTCGGGGGCTCCTTGATACCGGCCTTCTCGAAGATCTCCTTGTTGTAGAAGAGGTTCCGGGTCGAGGAGACGAAGGGTATGCCGTACTGGTCGCCGTCGACCTCGCCGGCCTTCGCGAAGGTCTGGATGAAGTTCTTGCGCGTCTTCGGGGAGAGGACCTCGTCCGCCTTGTACAGCAGGTCGTCCGCGACCTTGTCGGCGTAGCCGCCGGTCTGGAGGATGTCCGGAACGTTGCCGCTCTGGATCATCGTCTTGACCTTGCTGTCGATCTCGTTCCAGTTGATGACGTCGACCTCGACCTTGAGGTCCTTGTTCTGCTTCTCGAAGTCCTTGGCGACGGCGTTCCAGTACTTCTTCGACGCGTTGGACGCCTTGTCGCCGTAGTCGGCGGCCACCAGCTTCAGCGTGTTCTCGTCCGAACCGCCTCCGCTGTCACCGCCGCACGCGGTCAGCCCCAGCGCCATTGCGAGCGCCGTCGCACCGGTGACCGCTACTCGTCTGTTCATGGTGGTTCAACCCTTCGACCTCGGTGTCGACTTGCCCGGAATGCGCGACCTCCGCTTCCGCGTCGGCGCCGACACTACAGACGCGGAAAACGACTTCAACAGGTCTAGGCCACTTTCGTGGCCAAGCTGAAATAGCCTTCTGTCAGCGAGACTTGACTATCCCAAGGTCACTTCAGCGCTCCCGCGGTCAGACCCGCCTGCACCTGCCGCTGGAAGACGATGTAGACGACGAGGACGGGCACCATCGCGATCGTCAGGCCGGCGAAGAGCGCTCCCCAGTCGCCCCCGTACCCCTGCGAGATGGCCAGCGTGGCGAGCCCCTGCGGCAGCACGTAGCTGCTCTCGTTCTCGTTGTTGAGCAGCAGCGGGAGGAGGTACTGGTTCCACTGGCCGAGGAAGTTGAAGATGCCGATGCTCACCAGCCCGGGCTTCGCCATCGGCAACATCACCTGGAAGAACGTCCGCACGTGCGAGGCGCCGTCGATCTGCGCCGCCTCCTGGACGCCCGAGGGGAGCGTCTGGAAGAAGGAGGTGAGGAAGAAGGTGGTGAACGGCAACGAGTAGGCGATGTACGCGACGATCAGTCCCGGACGCGTGTCGAGCAGCGACAGGTTGTCCATGATCGTGAAGAGCGGCACCAGCGCGAGGATGATCGGGAACATCATCCCGCCGGCGAAGAGCAGGAAGACGGCCCGGTTGCCCGGGAAGGTGAACCGGGCGATCACGTACGCCGCCATCGCGCCCAGGAGCATCGTGCCGGTGAGCGAACCGGCGAGGATTATCAGGGAGTTGAGCGCGTACCTGCCGATGTTGGCGTCGAGCCACGCGTTGGTGAAGTTCTCCCACTGGAGCGAGGTGGGGAAGCCCATGGGGTCGCCGAGGATCTCCCCCGACGACCGGAAGGCGGTGATCACCACCCACAGCAGAGGACCCGCCGCCATCACGACCCACACCACGAGGAAGGCGTGCGAGAAGACGTTGAGAACGCGGCCGTGCGCGGGCCGCTCCCCCTCGACGCCCGAACTCCCGGCCCCGTGGGGGCTGTCGGCTCCGTCCGGTGCGACCTGGACCTGTGCGCTCATCTCTGCCGCTCCCCGCTGTCGTTCAGTACTCGATGCGCTCACGCCGCCCCACCCGCATGACCAGCAGGGAGAAGACCATGCTCAGCACCAGCAGCACCACGCCGATGGCGGTGGCGTAACCGAGCTGGCCCTCCTGGAACTTGTTGTAGAGGTAGACGGGGGTCACCTTCAGCGCATGCTTCGGGACCATGATCAGGGTCACCGCGAAGGCGTCGAGCGCCTGAATTCCCATGTAGATCCAGCCCGTTCGGACGGTGTCCCAGATCAGGGGAAGGGTGACCTTGAAGAAGGTGGTGGCGCGCCCGGCGCCGTCGAGCAGGGCGGCCTCGTAGATGTCGTTGGGGATGGCGCCCATCGCCGCGGAGAAGAGCACCACGTAGAAGCCCACGAAGCTCCAGGAGAGCACGACGAGGGTGGCGACGAGGGCGAGCTTGTAGTCACCGCCGAGCCAGCTCTGCTCGGCTCCCTCCAGCCCCACACCGCCCAACACGCCGTTGAGCAGGCCGCTTCGGGAGCTGAAGACCCGCTGCCAGATCACCGCGATGATGGCGATCGAGAGCACCTGGGGGAAGAAGTAGACCACCTTGTAGAAGGAGGAGCCGACGACCCCGGAGATCGCCTGGTTCCTGCGGTGGCGCCCGCCCGCGGTGATCATGTAGGCGAAGAAGATGCCGAGCGCCAACGTCACGACGGGCGCGATGACGAGCAGCGTGAGGCTGGTGACGAGCGAGTCCCAGAACTTCTCGTCCGACCAGAGCTTGGTGTAGTTGTCCAGCCCGACGAAGTTGGCGGTCGCGCCACCCGTCCAGTCGGTGAACGAGTACCAAATCGCCTGGAGGAACGGCGAGATGACGAATATCGCGTAGAAGATGAGCGGCAGCAGCAAGAACCACGCCACGAAGCGGTACTTGTCGATCGTGCGGTACCTGCGGTCGTACCTCACCCGCTCAGGGGTGAACCGCGGAGGCACCAACACGGAGACGACGAACTGAAGTTGCTCGCCGAGGGAAAGCCGGCGCCACCGCACGTACGGCTGCGCCTCCGGCCGCCGTGCAGCCGGTCGCTCCTTAGTGTTCACGACGCTCCGATCCCCGCTGCTGCCGCTCTTTATCCCTCTCCGCGCGGACGTTGCCCGGAGGGGGGAAGGTACGCCGTCAGTCGGCGTGCTTGACCTTGGTGACGTCCGGGTCCTTGGCGACCCGGTCGAAAGCCTTCTGCAACTCGGACGTCGCCTGCTTCGGGGAGAGTTCGCCCTTCATGAACTTCCCGGCCACGGCGTTGAAGTCGTCGTCGAAGAGCGTGCGGTACCACTCGCGGAAGAAGGCGATCACGACGTTGTCGCCCGCCGCCTCGATCGCCTTCTGCGAACTCTCCACGCCGGGCGACAGGTCGAGCCCGTCGATGGCCCCCTTGACGGCGGGGATCGAGGAGACCTCCTTGAAGAAGTTGCGCGCCGCCTGCTTGCTGAACATGGCGCGCATGAACTCCAGCCCGCCCTGGAGGTTCTGCGCCTTCGCCGGGACGACGAACGGCTCTCCCGGAGGCGCGTAGAGCGTGGTGGCCGGCAGCTTCCCCTTGGCGTCGATCCCGGGGGGTGCGGCGACGGTCATCCGGAAGTCCTTGGGCGTCGTGTCCTTCGCCTCGTTCTCCACCCAGGAACCGTTGGGGATGAAGACGGCGTTCCCCTTCGTCCACTCGGTCTGGGACTCCACGTGGTCGAGGCCGTCCGACTTGGCGAGGATGTACTTCTTCGCGATCAGCTCCTCGTACGCCTCGAAGACGGAGAGGACGGCGTCGTCCTTCCAGGCGTTCGGCTCCAGGTTGTCGATCGCCTTGATGACCTTCTGCCCGCCGGCCTGGGCGATCATCGAGTACATGCCGAAGAAGACGTACCGCGGGTGCTGCCCCGCGTACGTCCAGCCGGCGATCCCCTTGGACTTCGCCTTCTTGCAGAGGGCGAGCATCTCGTCCCACGTCTTGGGGTACTCGGCCTCCAGCGTCTCCGAAAGCATCTTCTCCGAGTACCAGAGCCCGTAGACGGTGGAGGCGATGTTGAGCTGGTAGCACGCCTTCCCGCCGAACTGGCCCATCTCCACGACGCCGGGCACGAGGGTGTCGCGGACCTTGACCTTCGGGTCGTCCCAACTCGGCGCGTCCAGCAGCTCGGAGACGTCGGCGACCTGCTTGTTCTTGACGAGGGTGCCGATCTCCATGTTGTCGGCACCGGAGTTGTTGACGACGTCGGGCGGGTCGCCCTTCACCAGGCGGGGCTGGATCTGGGTGGCGATCTTCTCGGTGGCCTTGTGGTCCACCTTCGCCTCGGGGTGCGCCTTCGAGTACATCTTCTCGACGTACTTGGCGTACTCGTCGTCGTATCCACCGTTGAAGATGTAGACGGAGAGCGGGGCGTCCTCCTTGACGCCGAGCGGGTTCTGCGCCGACTTCTCGCCCTTCTCCGCCTTGTTCTCGTCGCCGCCCCCGGTCGCACAGGAGGTGAGTGCTCCGACGGCGGGCACCGTCAACAGGCCCGCGGCGCCGGCGCGTTTGATGAGGGCACGCCGGTTGACGCTGATCGATCCCATGCTCAAGTCCTCGCCTTCTGTAGGACTCAGGCGGTGTACCGGTCTCCCGTCGATCGCCCACCGGCGAAGGGCCCGACACCGCGGGTCAGTTGGGGCGCGGGCGGTGCAGGTGCCGTCCCGTGCGTCCTCGTACGGATGGTGCAGGTCGTGCAGTGGCCTCGTGGTGCGCCCCTACGGGCGGCCGTGCGGTCCGCGCGGGCCCGTCCGGGGTGCGGACAGGTATAGTCCACTCTGCTCCACTCCGGCAAGATCGAATGCCTGATTGCCCGGCACTCTTTCCCGAGTTGAGACCTGCGCTGCCCGAAAAAGCGAACTTCCCCTCGTCCGCGGGGTGTTCGCGGAGCCGGCACAGGTCCCGCACACACTCTCCCTCCACCCCGTACCGTGCCGCCACAGAAGTGGTGCCACGCATCCTGGAGAGCTTCCACGCGCCACGCAACCCCGGTACCGCGCGCGCGGTAGGACACCTTGACAACCTCACCGCGACGCACGTTACTTGGGCGTTGCGCTCCCCCAACTGACAACGTTGTCGGACATCTTGAGAGGCTCGCGTGCGACTCAGACCCACAACGCCACGCCCCCGAAGCCCGATCCCCCTCCGCCACCGCCGCACAGGGGCCGCAGGCCCCCGGCGGCCACTTCGCGCGGTGGCGCTCCTCGCCGTCGCGGCCGTCGCGCTCACCACGCAGGGCACCGCCGCCGTTGCGGCGCCGGAGCCGCAGAACCAACCCACCCGATTCCACTCGTCGTTCGAGGCCGACGACCCCGCGCCCGACTGGCGCGACACCCCGGAGGAGGGCCCCGACGGCACCCCGCGCACCGGCGGCCTCAGCGGTCCGATGCACACCCGCGTCGGCGACGGGCCCAGCGAGTCCCCCACCGCCAAGACCGGCGCCGGCTTCACCGGCAAGCACGCACTGCGCTACGCAGGCAACCACACGGCGGCCAAACGCGGTTGGGCCTACAACAAGGTCTTCGACACCCGCGTACGCGTCACCCCGCGCACCGTCCTCAGCTACCGCCTCTTCCCCGAGATGCCGGAGCGGGACGGGCGCTACCCCGCCACCCACGCCGCCGTCGACCTCGCCTTCACCGACGGCACCTACCTCAGCGAGCTCGGCGCGACCGACCAGCACGGCGCCGGGCTCAGCCCGCGCGGGCAGGCGAAGTCGAAGACGCTCTACGTCAACCAGTGGAACCACAAGGAGGCCGCCCTCGGCCAGGTGGCGGCCGGCAAGACCGTCGAGCGCGTCCTGGTGGCGTACGACTCGCCCAAGGGCACGGCGGAGTTCGGCGGCTGGGTCGACGACATCGCGCTCGCGCCGGAGCCTCCGGCGCAGACCAAGAAGCACCCGAGCGACCACGTCGTCACCACCCGCGGCACCAACTCCAGCGGCTCGTTCTCGCGCGGCAACAACATCCCGGCGACGGCCGTCCCCAACGGCTTCAACTTCTGGACGCCGGTCACCAAGGCCGACTCGACCGACTGGCTCTACGAGTACGCGGCAGGCAACAACGACGACAACCTGCCCAGCCTCCAGGCGTTCGGCGCCAGCCACGAGCCGAGCCCGTGGATGGGCGACCGCCAGACGTTCCAGGTCATGCCGAGCGCGGAGAGCGGCGCACCGCCGGCCGATCCCGAGAAGCGGGCGCTCCCCTTCCGCCACGAGAAGGAGAAAGCCGGACCGCACCACTACGGCGTCACCTTCGAGAACGGCCTGCGCTCCGACGTCGCCCCGACCGACCACGGCGCGATGATGCGCTTCCGCTTCCCCGCGGGCGACGCCTCGCTGATCTTCGACAACGTCGACGACCGCAGCGGCCTCACCCTCGACACCGAACGCGGCGTCGTCACCGGCTACTCCGACGTGAAGAGCGGCCTCTCCACCGGCGCCACCCGGATGTTCGTCTACGCCGTCTTCGACTCCCCCACGACGGGCGGCGGTTCGCTCAAGGGAGGCGGCAGCCCCGACGCCGGGTACCTGCGCTTCGACGCGGGCGCCGACCGGACCGTCACCATGCGCATCGCCACCTCCCTCATCAGCGTCGAGCAGGCGAAGGCGAACCTCCACGACGAGCTCCCCGCCTCCGCGACGCTGCGCGGGACCGCGCACAAGGCGCAGCAGGAGTGGGACGACATCCTCGGCCGCGTCGAGGTCGAGGGCGCCACCGAGGACCAGCTCACCACCCTCTACTCCAACCTCTACCGGCTCTACCTCTACCCCAACTCCGGCTTCGAGAAGGTCGGTTCGCGCTCGCAGTACGCGAGCCCGTTCGCCAAGGCGGAGAAGCCGGACACGCCCACCGAGACGGGTTCGAAGATCGTCGACGGCGAGGTCTACGTCAACAACGGCTTCTGGGACACCTACCGCACCACCTGGCCCGCCTACTCGCTGCTCACGCCCAAGCGCGCCGGGCGCATGGTCGACGGCTTCGTCCAGCAGTACAAGGACGGCGGCTGGATCTCCCGCTGGTCCTCGCCCGGCTACGCCGACCTGATGACCGGCACCAGCTCCGACGTCGCCTTCGCCGACGCGTACGCCAAGGGCGTCGACTTCGACGCCGAGGCGGCGTACGAGGCAGCCCTGAAGAACGCCACCGTCGCACCGCCCGACTCCGGCGTCGGCCGCAAGGGCATGGAGACCTCGCCGTTCCTCGGCTACACCTCGACGGAGACGGGCGAGGGCATGTCCTGGGCGCTGGAGGGCTACCTCAACGACGCCGGTATCGCCCGTATGGGCAAGGCGCTCCACGAGAAGACCGGCAAGAAGCGGTACCTGGAGGAGTCCCGCTACTTCCGCAACCGTGCGCAGAACTACGTCGAACTCTTCGACGAGCGCGTCGGGTTCTTCCAGGGACGCGACGCGAAGGGCGAGTGGCGCCTCTCCCCCGACGAGTACGACCCGCGCGTGTGGGGCTACGACTACACGGAGACCAACGGCTGGAACTTCGCGTTCACCGCACCGCAGGACACGCGCGGCCTCGCCAACCTCTACGGCGGCCGGGAAGGACTCGCGAACAAGCTCGACGAGTACTTCCGCACCCCGGAGACGGGCGAGGAGAAGTACTCCGGCTCCTACGAGGGCATCATCCACGAGATGACCGAGGCCCGCGACGTCCGCATGGGCATGTACGCGCACAGCAACCAGCCGGCGCACCACATCGCCTACACCTACAACGCGGCGGGCAAGCCGTGGAAGACCCAGGAGAAGGTCCGCGAGGCCCTCTCCCGTCTCTACCTGGGCAGCGAGATCGGCCAGGGATACGCGGGGGACGAGGACAACGGCGAGATGTCCGCCTGGCACCTCTTCTCCGCGCTCGGCTTCTATCCGCTCGTCATGGGTGAGCCCGAGTACGCCGTCGGCTCACCGCTCTTCACCAAGGCGACCGTCCACCTCGAGAACGGCCGCGACCTCGTCGTCGAGGCGCCGAAGAACAGCGCGAAGAACGTCTACGTACAGGGCCTGAAGGTCAACGGAAAGAAGTGGAGCTCGACGGCGCTCCCGCACGATCTCCTCGCGCGCGGCGGCAAGTTGGAGTTCGACATGGGCGCGAAGCCCTCGCGCTGGGGCACGGGCAAGAACGCCGGACCCACCTCGCTCACCAAGGGCGACGAGGTACCGAAGCCGCGCGCCGACGTCACCAAGCCGGACGGCGGCCCCCTCCTCGACGACACCTCGAAGTCGTCGGGCCGGCTCGACGGGACGCCGATGCGCGTCGCCGACGGCGCCGAGGTGGACTCGTACACGCTCACCTCGTCCGACGCCGGCAAGGCTCCGGACGGCTGGGTGCTCCAGGGCTCGGACGACGGGAAGGAGTGGACGACGGTCGACCGGCGCGAGCACGAGTCGTTCGCCTGGGACCACCAGACCCGCGCCTTCACCCTGCCGCACGGGGCAGAGCACAAGCGCTACCGCCTCGTCCCCACGGGCGGCGGCCGAACCCTCGCCGAGGTCGAACTCCTCGGCTGACCGTACCGGAGGGCGGCGTCCCCTTGGGGCGCCGCCCTTCGGCGTGCGGTGGACCACCCCCTAATGCGAGTCCAGAAATCGCATTAGATAGGTTGTTCTTGTGCGCCTGACGAAGAGCACCGACATGGCACTGCGCATCCTGATGCGCCTCGCCGTGGCGGACGGAGACGAGTCGACCACCCGGGAGGTGGCCGAGGCCGTCGCCGTCCCCTACACCCACGCGGCGAAGGTCGTCACCCGCCTCCGGCACCTCGGCGTCATCGAGGCCCGACGCGGCAGAGGCGGGGGGCTCAGCCTCACCCAGGTCGGGCGGACCGGCTCGCTCGGCCGGCTCGTCCGCCAACTGGAGGGCCAGGGCGACGTCGTCGGCTGCGAGGACGACCCGCCCTGCCCGCTGCGCTCCGCCTGCCGGCTCCGGTCGGCGCTGCGCGGCGCCCAGGACGCGTTCTTCGCCGCGCTCGACCCCCTCACGATCGAGGAGCTCGTAGCCGCTCCGACCGGACCCGTGCTCCTCGGCCTTCCGCTCCGCTCGCCAAGCTGAAGGTTCGGGCACACCGCACCCGCACGGCGGACCGCACCCCGACCCCACGCCCGACCGACCGACCGCTAAAAGAAGAATCCAAGACTCTGATTTGAGGTCCTCGTGCTCTCACCGAAATCCACCGAGACCGTCCGCGCCACCCTCCCCGCGGTGGGCGCCGCCATAGGCGACGTCGCCCCGCTCTTCTACCGCAAGCTCTTCGCCGCCCACCCCGAGCTGCTGCGCGACCTCTTCAACCGGGGCAACCAGGCGACGGGCGAGCAGCAGCAGGCGCTCGCCGGTTCGATAGTCGCCTTCGCCACCGCCCTCCTCCGCCACCCCGACTCCACCCCGGAGGCGCTCCTTTCGCGCATCGCGCACAAGCACGCCTCGCTCGGCATCGCGCCCGCGCAGTACGAGATCGTGTACACACACCTCTTCGCCGCCCTCGCCGAAGTGCTCGGCGACGCCGTCACCGACGAGGTGGCCGAGGCCTGGACCGAGGTGTACTGGCTCATGGCCGACTCCCTCATCGCCATGGAGTCGCGCCTCTACGCGGAGTCCGGCACCACCCCCGAGACCGTGCTCCGCGACCACATCGTGGTGGCACGGCGCTCCGAGACGGAGACGGTCGCCGTCTTCACCGTCCGCCCCTCGGACGGCAGCGCCCCCGCAGCGGCCAGGCCCGGCCAGTACGTCTCCGTGCAGGTCCAACTCCCCGATGGGGCCCGGCAGATCAGGCAGTACAGCCTGGTCTCGGCGCCCGGGGCCGACGGCAGCCTGCACTTCGCCGTCAAGTGCCTCGCCGACGAGCCGGCGGGCGAGGTCTCCACGCACCTTCACGACCACGTCGCCACCGGGGACGTCCTCCGCGTGAGCGCGCCCTTCGGCGACTCCGTCCTGGAGGAGGGCGACGCGCCGCTCCTGCTCGCCTCGGCGGGGATCGGCTGCACCCCGCTCACCGGCATGCTCAGCCGGCTCGCCAGTACGGGCACCACGCGGCCCGTCACGGTCGTACACGCCGACCGCAGCCCGGCCACCCACGCCTTCCGCGCCGAACTGGAGCGTTACGTGGACGAGTTGCCCCACGCCGACGCGCACATCTGGTACGAGGTTCCCGGACCCGACTGGCCCGCGGAGCGCACCGGCTACGCCGACCTCGCGGCCCTCGACGTCCCCCAGGGGACCACCGCGTACCTGTGCGGCCCGCTCCCCTTCATGCGGCGGGCGCGCGGGCAACTCCTCGCCGCCGGCGTACGGGCCGCCGACATCCACCACGAGGTCTTCGGCCCCGACCTCTGGCGCGGCGAGGAGTGACCCGAAGGGCGGGGCGGCACCTGGCGCCCCGCCGCCGGTCCGCACCATCCGTCGGCACCACGACGGAGCAACGCCCCTGTGCCGCCGGCGAGTTCCACAGACCGTGCACCGGTGACCACACGGCGGCACCGGCCTCGCCGAGCACCCACCCGGCCGGACGGCGGACAGGGCCGAGCCCCCGCGGACCCCGCACCGCCACCCCGGCACGTACGAGGGCCGCACCCCGAAGGATGCGGCCCTCGTACGGCCGAGGGCGGAACTACCGCCCTCGCGGGCTCACTTGCGCAGCAGCGAGCGGAGCACGTACTGCATGATGCCGCCGTTGCGGTAGTAGTCCGCCTCGCCGGGTGTGTCGATGCGGACCTTCGCGTCGAACTCCACGCCGGTGTCGGTGGAGACCTTGACCGTCTCCGGGACGCCGCCGTCGTTGAGGGCGGTGACGCCGGTGATCGAGAAGGTCTCCTCGCCGCTGAGGCCGAGGGCCTCGGCGGAGCCGCCCTCCGGGAACTGCAGGGGCAGGACGCCCATGCCGATCAGGTTGGAGCGGTGGATGCGCTCGTACGACTCGGCGATGACGGCGCGCACCCCGAGGAGCGCGGTGCCCTTCGCCGCCCAGTCGCGGGACGAGCCGGAGCCGTACTCCTTGCCCGCGAGGACGACGAGCGGGGTGCCCTGCGCCTGGTAGTTCTGCGACGCGTCGTAGATGTACGAGACGGGGCCGCCGTCCTGGGTGAAGTCCCGGGTGAAGCCGCCCTCGGTGCCGGGGGCGATCTGGTTGCGGAGCCGGATGTTGGCGAAGGTGCCCCGGATCATCACCTCGTGGTTGCCGCGGCGGGAGCCGTAGCTGTTGAAGTCCCGGCGCGCGACCCCGTGTTCGGTGAGGTACTTGCCGGCGGGGGTGTCCGCCTTGATCGCACCGGCCGGGGAGATGTGGTCCGTGGTGACCGAGTCGCCGAGCTTCGCGAGCACACGGGCACCGGTGATGTCGGTGACCGGCTCCGGCTCCATGCCCATGCCCTCGAAGTACGGAGGCTTGCGGACGTAGGTGGACTCCGGGTCCCACTCGAAGGTGTTGCCCGTGGGCACCTGGAGCGCCTGCCACTGGGCGTCGCCGGCGAAGACGTCGGAGTACGACTTCGTGTACATCTCCTGGCCGATGGCCCCGGCGACGACCTCCTCGACCTCCTGCTCGGAGGGCCAGAGGTCCTTGAGGTAGACGGGGTTGCCCTCCTGGTCGATCCCGAGCGCCTCGGTCGTGATGTCGACCTTCATCGAGCCCGCGATGGCGTACGCGACGACGAGCGGCGGCGAGGCGAGGTAGTTCATCTTGACGTCGGGGTTGATCCGACCCTCGAAGTTCCGGTTGCCGGAGAGGACCGAAGTCACCGCGAGGTCGTTGTCGTTGACGGCCTGGGAGACCTCGTCCGGCAGCGGCCCCGAGTTGCCGATGCAGGTGGTGCAGCCGTACCCGACGAGGTTGAAGCCGAGCTTGTCGAGGTACGGGGTGAGCCCCGCGCGGTCGTAGTAGTCCATGACGACCTGGGAGCCGGGCGCGAGGGTCGTCTTCACCCACGGCTTGCGGCTGAGGCCCTTCTCGACCGCCTTCTTGGCGACGAGCGCGGCGGCGACCATCACGAAGGGGTTGGAGGTGTTGGTGCAGGAGGTGATGGCGGCGACGGCCACGGCGCCGTGGTCGATCTCGTACGTCTTGCCGTCCGCGCCCGTGACCTGGGTCGGCTTCGTCGGCACCCCGTCGGAGATCGCGGGCGCGTCGGAGGCGGGGAAGGACTCCTTGCCCGCCTCGTCGACGTCGACCTCGGTCTCCGGGACGTAGTTGCGTACGTCGTTGCTGAACTGCGTCTTGGCGTCGGAGAGCGCGATGCGGTCCTGCGGGCGCTTGGGGCCTGCGATCGAGGAGACGACCTGGGAGAGGTCGAGCTCCAGGTACTCGCTGTAGACCGGCTCGTGCGCCGCGTCGTGCCAGAGGCCCTGCTCCTTGGCGTACGCCTCGACGAGCGCGAGCTGCTCGGCGGTGCGCCCGGTGAGCTTCAGGTAGTTGATGGTCTCCGCGTCGATCGGGAAGATCGCGGCCGTGGAGCCGAACTCCGGCGACATGTTGCCGATGGTGGCGCGGTTGGCGAGCGGCACCGAGGCGACGCCGTCGCCGTAGAACTCCACGAACTTGCCGACCACGCCGTGCTTCCGGAGCATCTCGGTGATGGTGAGCACCAGGTCGGTCGCGGTGGTACCGGCCGGCAGCTCACCGGTGAGCTTGAAGCCGACGACCCGCGGAACCAGCATCGAGACGGGCTGCCCGAGCATCGCGGCCTCGGCCTCGATGCCGCCGACGCCCCAGCCGAGGACGCCGAGGCCGTTGACCATCGTGGTGTGCGAGTCGGTGCCGACCAGGGTGTCGGGGTACGCCTGGCCGTTGCGGACCATCACGGTGCGCGCCAGGTGCTCGATGTTCACCTGGTGGACGATGCCGGTGCCGGGCGGGACGACCTTGAACTCGTCGAACGCCGTCTGACCCCAGCGCAGGAACTGGTAGCGCTCCTTGTTGCGGCCGTACTCCAGCTCGACGTTCTGGCTGAAGGCGTTGGCGCTGCCGAACTTGTCGGCGACGACCGAGTGGTCGATGACCAGCTCGGCGGGGGCGAGGGGGTTGATCTTCGAGGCGTCGCCGCCGAGCTCCTTCACGGCCTCGCGCATCGTGGCGAGGTCGACGACGCACGGGACGCCGGTGAAGTCCTGCATGATCACGCGCGCGGGCGTGAACTGGATCTCCTGACTCGGCTCCGCGTTCGGGTCCCAGCCGCCGACGGCCCGGATGTGGTCGGCGGTGATGTTGGCGCCGTCCTCGGTACGCAGCAGGTTCTCCAGCAGCACCTTCAGGCTGTACGGCAGCCGGGCGGAACCCTCGACCTTGTCCAGCTTGAAGATCTCGTACGACTCGCCGCTCACCTCAAGGGTGCTGCGGGCGTCGAAGCTGTTCGCCGACACGACAGTCTCCTTCATGCATGAAATTGCGCGTACCACCGCAATCCTGCCGAAACTGCCCCTTCGATCGACCACCCAGGCCCAGTGTGGTTAGGGTAGCCTTACCCGGTGGCGATCGACCCGGCAGTCGCAGTACGCCTCCGACAGATATCTCGATGTCGAGATAACTCTAGTACACGTCCGGGGAACGGTCATGCCTGCCCTCGGCTCCCATCCCCGGTACCTGGCACACGCGCACCCGAAACCCCGCCGCGGGCACCCCGGCAAGACGCCCCGCACCGGCCCGGGTTGGAGGCTCACGGCCTCCTCGCCTCGACGAGCAGTCGGCGCGAGTACGCCACGAAGGGGCCGTGCCGCTCCATGAACCCGTGCAGGACGGCGAGCCGCTCGCGATAACGCTCGACGGTGAAGTCCGGCACGATCCAGACCACCTTGCGCAGGAAGTGGACGACGGCCGCCACGTCGTGGAACTCCATCCGGAGCGCCTCCTCCCGCAGGTCGACGACGTCGAGCCCGGCAGCCTCCGCGGCGAGGGAGACCTCGACCGCATCCGCGCCCGCCGTGGTCGCCGCCGGCCCCGGATGCGGGTGCCCCTCGGGCGGCCGCTCCCTCATGAACTCCATCAACTCCCGTACGGAGCCCGGCCCCACCTGCTGCGAGAGGCAGGTGCCGCCGGGGCGCAGCACCCGGTGCACCTCCCCCCAGCGCGTGACGACCGGGTGCCGAGCGGTCACGAGGTCGAAGCGGCCCGAGGGCAGCGGGAGGTCGGCCGCGGCGTCCGCCTCGAACACCTCGGCGTCGAACCGGGCGAGGTTCCGTCGGGCGAGCGCGACGTTCGGAGGCCAGGACTCCGTGGCCGCGAGGACCGGCGGCACCGCGGGAAGCGCGGCCAGCACCTCTCCCCCGCCCGTCTGCAGGTCGAGCGCCGCCTCGGACGCGGCCATCCGCTCCGCGAGGAGGCCGGCGTAACCCCAGGAGGGTCGCTCCTCGGTCGCCCGCCCGCGGAACCACGAGAAGTCCCAGCCCTCCGTGGGAACGGCTGCACCCTCGCTGAGCAGGTCGTCGAAATGTGACATCGGGCGATGCTTTCAGAGCGGGCCGAAGAGGGCACCCGGTCGCCCGGGAACCGGAGGCTCCGCTCCCCGCGTTCTTGCCGGAGGGACCGGCCCGCCTCACCCGTTCGGCCCCCCAAGTTCACCTCTATCTCACAACTGAGATAGCGTCGACGTATGACCGACGACTACCTCGTACGTATCGGGCAGTTGATCCGTGACGCCCGTCAGCACCGCGGCTGGACCCAGTCGCAGCTTGCCGAAGCCCTGGCCACAAGTCAGAGTGCGGTCAACCGCATTGAGCGCGGCAACCAGAACATCAGCCTTGAGATGATCGCGCGCATCTCCGAGGCCCTCGACAGCGAGATCGTCTCGCTCGGGTACTCGGGTCCCATGCACCTTCGCGTGGTCGGCGGGCGGCGCCTCTCCGGCGCGATCGACGTGAAGACGAGCAAGAACGCCTGCGTCGCGCTGCTGTGCGCCTCGCTCGTCAACTCCGGGCGTACGGTGCTGCGTCGGGTCGCGCGGATCGAGGAGGTCTACCGCATCCTGGAGGTCCTCACCTCCGTCGGCGTCCGCTGCCGGTGGGTCAACTCCGGTGCCGACCTGGAGATCGTTCCGCCGGCCGAGCTGGAGCTCGACTCCATGGACCAGGACGCGGCGCGCCGTACGCGCAGCATCATCATGCTGCTCGGGCCGCTGCTGCACCGCTTCGATCACTTCAAGATCCCGTACGCGGGCGGCTGCGACCTCGGTACCCGCACCGTCGAGCCGCACATGAGCGCCCTGCGCCACTTCGGCCTCGACGTCACCGCGACCGAGGGGATCTACCACGCCGAGGTAGAGAGCGACGTGCGCCCGCAGCGCCCGATCGTCCTCACCGAACGCGGGGACACCGTCACCGAGAACGCGCTCCTCGCCGCCGCCCGGCACGAGGGCACGACGGTGATCAGGAACGCCTCCTCCAACTACATGGTCCAGGACCTCTGCTTCTTCCTGGAGGAGCTGGGCGTACGGGTCGAGGGCGTGGGGACGACGACGCTGACGGTGCACGGCGTCCGGGAGATCGACGTCGACGTCGACTACTCGCCCTCCGAGGACCCGGTGGAGGCGATGAGCCTCGTCGCCGCCGCGGTGGTCACCGAGTCCGAACTCACCGTGCGCCGCGTGCCGGTGGAGTTCATGGAGATCGAGCTCGCCGTCCTGGAGGAGATGGGGCTCGACTTCGACCGCTCCGCCGAGTACGCCGCCGACAACGGACGCACCCGGCTCACCGACCTCACGGTCCGCCCCTCCAAGCTGGAGGCGCCGATCGACAAGATCCACCCGATGCCCTTCCCCGGGCTCAACATCGACAACGTCCCGTTCTTCGCGGCGATCGCCGCGTCGGCGCAGGGCAAGACGCTGATCCACGACTGGGTCTACGACAACCGCGCCATCTACCTCACCGACCTGAACCGCCTCGGCGGGAGGCTCCAACTCCTCGACCCCCACCGGGTCCTGGTGGAGGGCCCGACGCGCTGGCGCGCCTCGGAGATGATGTGCCCGCCGGCGCTGCGACCGGCGGTCGTCGTCCTGCTCGCGATGATGGCTGCGGAGGGCACGTCGGTGCTCCGCAACGTCTACGTCATCAACCGGGGTTACGAGGACCTCGCCGAGCGCCTCAACGAGGTCGGCGCGCAGATCGAGACGTTCAGGGACATCTGACGCGGCGCCGCCCCGGCCGGGACGGTCGGGGCGGCGCGGCAGGGCTCCTGCCTCGCCCGGGTTGCGGACGTGGCCGGTGCAGCACGCACACGAGAGCGGTCCTTCCGGTTCCGGACGCGGTGGGGCCGCGGATCGGTCGTGGCGGGCCGTACCCACGCGCACCGCGCAGGACGACTGATGTTTTCTTGGCCAAATGGCGTGTGTTGTTCTGGGGGAGTTGAGGAGCTGACCACCTGGGAGGGTTTCGGCTCCTCCCCCATCTTGTCGGGCCACCCCCTGTAGGTGTGGTCGGCGCCGAAGAGAAAACCGGCGGCAAGCTGGCTCGGGGTGTCGTGCAGGCGTAGGTGGACCAGAGCAACCAACGCCCACAGGCACGGGAGGAGTCCGCGCCGGCGAACATGAGCGAGCCATCGCGAGGGGCCATCCGCCCGGCGGGGAGTCCCGTGCCGAGCCGCGGGACACCCGCAAGCTCCGGGCGGGCGAGGAGGCGACCAGCAACTTCTCTGCGGTGACGGCGAGTTCGGTCAGGGGGATACGGCCGAGGGCGCCTCCGGTGCGGGGTCCCGCGGGTGCGGGCACAGGAGCGGGAGCAGGAGGGCGGCCGCGAGTTGGAGGGCCGCGATGGCGAGGAGGTGCGGGACGGGGCCGAAGGGGAGGGTGCCGGCGAGGGCGGCTCCGGCTGCCGCGGCCGAGACCTTGAGTCCGGCTCCGAGGGTGAAGACCTGGGTGCGGGCCGACGCGGGGGCGTGGTCGGCGCGCAGGCGCAGGGTGGCGGCCATCAGGGGGCCGTCGCAGAGGCCGGCTGCGGCGAAGGCGGCGACGGCCGCGGGGAACCACGGCACGAGCGCGGCGACGGCGAGCGCGGCACCGGTGCCGAACAGGGCGCAGGCCGCGAGGTGTTGCGCGTGCGGGCGGCGTCCGAGTCGAGCGGTGCCCAGCGCGCCGAGAAGGCCGCCGACGGCGAACGCCGTCACCGGGGCCCCTTCGGCGCCGGGGTGGCCGGAAGCGGCGGCGAGGAGCACGGCCGTGACGGCGAGGCCGCCGATGCCGAGGAAGGAGACAACGGTCGCCGCGGTGATGGCGCGGAGTTCGGGGACGCGCCACAGCGCGGCGAGGCCGGCGGCGACGGTGGCCGCGGGCGGACTCGTCCGGGACGCAGGCGAGTCGGCGGGTTGTGCTGCCTCGGCCTCCGGCTCCTCGGGCAGGGCGGGCCGCCGCTCGGCCGTCGGCTCGGAGGCGGTGTCCCCGTTCGCCGGGGGCACGGGGATACGGAGGGCGAGGACGGCTGCCGCGGTGGCGGCGCCGGCGAGGAGGGCGGTGGCCGGCGTCGCGGAGAGGGCGCCGGCCGTGACGCTCACCGCGGCCGGCGCGAGGACCGAGGCGGCGTTGTAGGTGGCGGCGTCGAGCGCGTAGGCGCGGGTGCGGGTGCGCGCGTCGGGCACGAGCCGGGCGAGCAGGCTGGAGAGGCCGCCGGTGACGACGGGACCGCAGGCGCCGCCGAGGACGGCGCAGCCGAGCGAGGCGGCGAGCGGTGCGCGCCCGAGGACGGCGGTGAGGGCGGCGAGCGAGACGGCGAAGACGGAGAAGGCGAGCACGTGGAACGCCCGTGGGGAGCGGGCGCGTTCGGCGAGTGCGCCGACGAAGGGGGCGGCGAGTGCGTGCGGCGCCATCCATGCCGTGAGCGCGAGAGCCCCCTGGGTGGGGCTCCCGGTGCGCTCCAGTGCGAGGAGGGCGAGCGCGAGGGCGACGCCTTCGTCGGCGAACCTCGCGAAGGAGGCCGTCGCCAGGTATGCGGGGAGCGGCCTGGTCACGGGCACGGTGCTCCTACGGTCGGCGGGGCTGCTGGCGTTCACCGGCGACCGGCGTAACGCCTTATTATGGCAACACGTTACATCGAAGGAGATGCTCGCCATGACACGGCAGACGCACCCGCAGCCGGAATCGGCCGCCGGACGGTTCCACCCGGCACGTCGCCTGGTGGAGATCGCCAACGCGGTCCGCAGCGATCCGGAGGTGCCCCGCGCAGAGCTGGCGCGGCACCTGGAGCGCCACGGCGAGCGGGCGGAGGACGTCGGCCCGGCGGGTTTCACCGAGCGCGACGCCGCCGAACTCCGGGAAGCGGCGGCGGAGTTGACGGAGATCCTCACCGAGGACGATCCGGACTCCGTGGCACGCGCACTCAACGCGCTCCTCGCCGAGCACGCAGGTCCGCCCCGCCTCTCCCAGCACGACGGCCATCCGTGGCACCTCCACAGCGACCGCAGTGACGACGCGAGTTGGCGCGCGTGGTTCCTCTGCTCCGGGGCTCTCGCCCTCGCCCGGGTGTTCAGCGAATACGGGCGTCCTGCCTGGGGCGAGTGCGAAGCGGACGACTGCACCGCCCTCTTCCTCGGCACCGGACCCGGCGGCACGAGACGCTACTGCTCACCGCGGTGCGCCGGCCGTTCCAGGGTGGCGGCGCACCGGCGCAGGAAGTCGGGCGAGCACCCCAACCGCGCACCTCAGCAAGGCCGTTGAGAGGCTGGGCGTGCGGCGTGGGGACCGTGCACGCGGAAGGGGCGTGGGATGACGGGCAGACCGGGAGAGTTCCGCAACGAAGCGGCACGCGCGCGGTTCTTCGCCGCGTACGAGAAGGCGCTGGCGAGGTGGCCCGAGGGTCGCGAAGCGTCCGACGTGGCAACGGAGTTCGGCACCACCCGCGTGCACCGCCACGGCAGCGGCGCGCGCACCCCGCTCGTGCTGCTCCACGGACAGAACGCGACGTCGTCCATCTGGGCGCCGAACATCGCTCGACTCGCCGAGGAGCGCACCGTCTTCGCCGTCGACCACGTCGGCGAGGCGGGGCCCGGGACGCAGACGCGGCCGATACGTACGGGCGAGGAGACCTCCGCCTGGCTGGAACAGGTCCTCGAAGGGCTCGGGTTGGCCGAGGTGCACCTCGGCGGCTTCTCCTACGGCGCCTGGATCGCCCTCACCCACACGGTGCTGCGCCCCGGGCGCGTCGTCTCGCTGCCGCTCGTGGAGCCGCCGCGGGCGCTGGCACCGCTGCCGCTCGAGTTCGTCCCCGGCACCCTCGCCGTCCTCCTCAGCGGCTCCGAGCGGCTGCAACGCCGGTGGTTCCAGAGGCTTGCGGGGCCACCGCAGGAGGAACCGGCCGACGCCGAGGCGCAGTCGGAGGTCGGTCTCCAGGCGATGCGCACCTTCCGTCTCCGGCTGCCGCAGCCGAGCCGGATCGACGATGCGGCACTCGCCGGGATCGAGCGTCCCGTCCTGCTCTTCTTCGGCGCCGAGAGCCACGCCGTCGATCCGAAGCGCGCCGCGGCCAGGGCCCGCTCGCTCCTCCCCGACGTCCGCACCGAGGTGGTCGAGGGGGTGGGGCACGGCATCCCCGTCGCGCGGTTCAACGAGGCCGTCCCCGAGTTCCTCCGGGAGGCGGACGCGCAGAAGGGCGGCACCTGGACCGGCTAGGCTTCCGTGCCCGAACTCCGCGCCAGTAGCGCCGCGTTGAGGTACGGGAGGTCGACGGCGCGCGCGGGGTGGAGGCCCGTGAGGGACTCGATGCGGCGTACGCGGTAGTCGACGGTGTTGGGGTGGATGTGGAGCGACTCGGCCGTCCTGCGGCGGTCGAGGCCGAGGGCGAGGTAGGACTCCAGGGTGCGCAGGAGGTCGGGGCGGTCGGCGAGCGGTGCGAGGAGGCTCGCGAGGCCCTCGCGGGCCGGTCCCGGGCGGCTTAGCTGGTACTCCAGGAGCACGTCGGCGAGCCGGTAGAGCCCCGGGGGTCTGCCCGTGCGCCGTACCACCTCGACGACCTCCGCATTCTGCGCCACCGCCGCGGGGACCGCCCGGCGCTCCGCGGTCGCTCCCGCCGCGGTGATCGCGGTGCCCGCCGAGAGGGACGCGCGCGCGACGAGCGCGCAGAGTTCCTCCCACGGCGGCGGGGCGGCCACCGGCAGGAGCGCCGTCCCGCCCGACGCGTCGAGCGAAACCAGCGCCGACTCCCGCACGTACGCGTTGAGTTCGGACTGGACGCGCCGTACCTTGCGCCGGGCCGCGACGCTGCCGCCGGGCCCGCTCTCGTCCGGGTGCGGGGCGAGCGCAAGCGTGAGGACCGCATACCGTTCGGCGGGCCGCAGGCCGGCCGAGCGCTGCGCCTCCTCGTCCGCGGTCCCGGCGAGGAGCGAGGCCAACAGCGCGTGCCTGCCTGCGTGTTCCTGGCTGTCCAGCACCTGCCGCACCTCCAGGTAGGCCGCGCTCACCGTCGAGGTGAGCGTGCGGTGGAAGGCCATCATGAGCGAGAGGGCGTCCTGCACGTC
Organism: Streptomyces sulphureus DSM 40104; assembly: GCF_000381025.1. GTDB lineage: Bacteria > Actinomycetota > Actinomycetes > Streptomycetales > Streptomycetaceae > Streptomyces > Streptomyces sulphureus. The sequence continues at coordinate 242,268 of NZ_KB905818.1, read as the reverse complement.
GATGAGGTCGCCGGGACGCGCGTCCCGCGTGATCTCCTGCCAGCCGCTCTCCATGCCGAGGTGGTACGCGGAGAGGATGGCGTCCAACGGGACGCCCTCCTCGGCGCGTTGGGCCGCCGAGTCGCGCTGCTCCGCGAGGTCCGCGGCGGTGGCGGGGGCCCGGCGTTCCAGCACGCGCGCGAAGACACGCAGATTGTGGCGGACGATTCCGGCGATGTCCCCGACGACCTCCTCCCGCGGAAGCCGTGCGTAGACGGGGAGTTCGGAGAGGAGGCGGTCGACGACGCGGCGGGTGAGGGCCGGCACCCGGGCATGCAGGTGCGCGGCGACGGGTCGGCCGGCGATGAGCAGTGGGCGTGTGCGGACGGTGGCGCCATTGTCACCGGTCACAAAGTCCCCCGGGGAAGTCTGCGTTACTCACCAGTTAAAGGGTCGGGGACGAGTCTGCATCATGGTGGGGACATCCTCCACGGCCCCGGGGGTCACCGTGCGCTCTTCGCTGCACTGCCAGTCCCGGCCGCGTAGCGGGCTGGGCACTCGGATCACCGCACTGCGCAGACCGCGTCGCCGTCCTCTGCCGGGCGTCGTCGTCCTACTCACGGCGGTGCTCGTCGCGCTGCTGCCGCCGGGCGCGCACGCTGCGGGCTCGAGCCAGGCGAAGCTCAACGCGCCCGGACAGCCGGGGAGTTGCGACCCGCTCGCGGGCGGCTCGTGCCTGCTGCCGTTCCCCAACGACTGGTACACGGCGGCCGACCCGTCGAGCGGGACGGGACGGCGCGTCGACTTCGCGGACGGTGCGCTCCCCCGGCCGCTGCTGGGCCCGAAGATCGACCCGACCCCGTGGAACCGCTCCGACGGCTTCTCGCCGGGCTCGACGCTCGTCGCCCAGGTGCCGCGGCTGGACCTGGAGAAGACCGGTGCGGCTCCGCTCACCGACATCGGTGCGTCCCTCGCCGAGGACGCGCCCGTCGTCCTGCTCGACACCACCACCGGCGAACGGCTCCCGTACTGGGCGGAGTTGGACTCCCGCCCCCGACTCGACGCCCGCCGGGCTCTCCTCGTCCACCCGGCACGCAACCTCACCGAGGGCCACCACTACGCCGTCGCGCTGCGCAACCTGAAGGACTCCGAGAGCCGCACGCTCACCGCGCCCGCGCACTTCGCCACTGCCGCGGCCGAGGCGCCGCTGCCCGACGGACATCCGCTCAGGGAACGGCAGTCGCGGCTCGCGCCGGTGCTGGAGCAGCTCTCCGCCGCGGGCGTGGAGCGTGAAGAGCTCCATCTTGCCTGGGACTTCACAGTCGCGAGCACCGGGAACCTTACCGGCGACCTCTACGGCATCAGGGACGACGCCTTCGACGCCCTCGGCGACGCCGCGCCCGACACCGAGGTCACCGGCGTGGAGGAGTTCACCGCGGAGGAGAACCCGCGGATCGCCCGCGAGGTCACGGGTACCGTGGCGCTCCCCGGATACCTCGACAAGCAGGGCGGGCCGACGGGTTCGGTCCTCAACCGGGGGCCCGACGGACGCCCCGAGCGGCAGCCCGGCAACGTCCAGGAAGCAGCGTTCACCTGTCAGGTACCGCGCTCGGCGTGGGAGAAGCCCTCGCATCCGGCCCTCTACGGGCACGGGCTCCTCGGCGGGCAGAGCGAGGTGCGTGCCGGCAACGTCCAGGCGATGGCGCAGGAGGGCGGGTTCACCTTCTGCGCGACCGACTGGATCGGCATGGCGGAGGAGGACGTCCCGACGGTGCTCGGCGCGCTCCTCGACCTCAACCGCTTCCCCACCGTGCCCGAGCGCTCCGAACAGGGCATGCTCAACGCGCTCTTCCTCGGCCGCGCCCTCGTCCACCCCGAAGGCCTCGGCACGGAACCGGCGTTCCGCACCGAGGACGGCCGCCCGCTCCTCGACCCGGAGGCGGAGCTCGGCTACGACGGGAACAGCCAGGGCGGCATCCTCGGCGGATCGCTCGTCGCCGCCTCGCCCGACACCGAGCGCGGCGTACTCGGCGTCACCGGCATGAACTACGGCGGGCTCCTCCTCCAACGCAGTGCGGCCTTCGACCGGTTCCAGCCCGTCCTCGACACCTCGTACCCCGACAGGCTGCGCCAGCAGGTCGTCCTCCAGCTCCTCCAGATGCTCTGGGACCGCGGCGAGACCAACGGTTACACCGGCGACCTCGCGGCGAGCGACAAGCGGGTGCTGATGCACCTCGCCTACGGCGACCACCAGGTCGCCAACGCCGCTGCCGACGTGGAGGCACGTTCCCTCGGCGCACGCCTCGTCACCCCGGCGCTCGCCGACGGGCGCAGCCCGGACAAGGAGCCCTACTGGGGCATCGAGCCCACCGGCCAACTGCCGTACGCGGGCACGGGGATGGTCGTCTGGGACTCCGGTACGCCGACGCCGCCGACCGGCAACACACCGCCGCAAGACGGCAGTTACGGCGAGGACCCGCACTCCGACCCGCGCAACTCGGCCGACGCGAGGCGGCAGAAGGCGGAGTTCCTGAAGACCGGCGACATCGTGGACGTCTGCGGTGGGACACCCTGTCGGGCGGAACCCGCCGGTTAGCAGGGTCCCGCCCGGCGACGCTCCGGACGACGGGGCCGTGGGGCTGCTGCGCTGCCGGGAGTCCCCGACCGCGCGGACGGGTAGCGAACCCGGTCCTTTCTCGCTGCATCCCCTACGAGAGTTCCGCACGCCTTCAACCGGCCGCGGCGGCCCGCCAGTTGGGCGCCGTCGCAGGTCGGCCCCGTTCCGGGGCGCACGCCCCGACGGCACCACGGCGACGCGCTCACGGACGCGGCTCCGTCGACGAGCCCGCCCCGTCCGTGCCGAGGCAGCCTACCGACGGACCTGCAGCCACACGCCCTCACTCGGCGCCGGCGTCGAGCAGCGCCCGCACCTCCTCCCCGTCGATCTCGCGGAGCCCGTCCTCGGCGAGCAACCACCGTGTGACACCGATCGATTCGAGGAACGCCAAGTCGTGCGCGGCGACGACGAGGGCGCCCCGGTACGAGTCGAGGGCGGTAGCGAGCTGGCGGACGCTGGCGACGTCGAGGTTGTTGGTGGGCTCGTCGAGGAGGAGGAGCTGCGGCGCGGGCGACGCGAGGAGCGTCGCGGCGAGGGCGGCGCGGAAGCGCTCGCCGCCCGAGAGAGTGCCGGCGAGCTGCTCCGCGCGGGCGCCCTTGAAGAGGAAGCGGGCGAGCTGGGCGCGGATGCGGTTCTCGGGGACGTCGGGGGCGGCGCGTGCGACGTTGGCGGCGAGGCTCGCGGCGTCGTCGAGGACGTCGAGCCGCTGCGGCAGGAACCGCAACGGGACGAGCGTCTCCACCGTCCCTGCGAGCGGGGGGAGTTCGCCCGTGAGCGTGCGCAGGAGCGTCGTCTTCCCCGCTCCGTTGCGGCCGACGAGCGCGAGGCGTTCGGGCCCCCGCACCGTGAGGTCGATCCCGTCGGCGCTGCCGAACTGCGGCTGCACACCGTCGAGTCGGAGCACGGTGCGTCCGGAGGGCACGACCGTGCTCGGCAGGCTGACGCGGATCTCGTCGTCGCTGCGGACGGCTCCCGCCGCCTCCTCGCGGCGCTCCTCCGCGTCCTTGAGCCGGCTCTCCTGGAGGCCGCGCAGCTTCCCCGCCGACTCCTGTCCGGCCCGCTTCTTCTCCCCCGCGGCGATCCGCGGGGCCCGCCGCTGCGCGTCGAGCTTCTTGCTCTGCCGCTGCCGCCGCGCCGACTTCACCTGCGCCTCCTCCAGTTCGCGCTTCTGCCGGCGTACGTCGGCCTCTGCGGCGCGCAACGTGCGGCCCGCGGCGGCCTGTTGGGTCGCGAGCGCCTCCTGGTACGCCGTCCAGCCGCCGCCGTACCAGTGCACGGAGCCGGTGCGGAGCTCCGCGATGCGGTCCACGCGCTCCAGCAGCTCGCGGTCGTGGCTGACGACGACGAGCACGCCGGAGCGCCAGGACTCCACCGCCTCGTGGAGCCGACGCCTGGCGAAGAGATCGAGGTTGTTGGTCGGCTCGTCGAGGAGCAGGACGTCCGGGCGTGCGAGGAGCAGCGCGGCGAGGCGCAGGAGCACGGTCTCACCGCCCGACATCTTCCCCACTGAGCGGTCGAGTTGCAGGTGGTCGAGGCCGAGGGAGCCGAGCGTCGCCAGCGCCCGCTCCTCGACGTCCCAGTCGTCGCCGACGGTCTCGAAGTGGGCCTCGTCGACGTCGCCCGCCTCGATCGCACGGAGCGCGGCCCGGCGCTCGGCGACGCCGAGCGCCTCGTCGACGCGGAGCCCGGTGTCGAGCGTCACGTGCTGCGGCAGGTAGGCGAGGCTGCCGCCGACGGTCACCGAGCCGCCGGCCGGCCGGAGTTCACCGGCGAAGAGGCGCAACAGGGTCGACTTGCCCGAGCCGTTGGCGCCGACGAGCCCGGTGCGGCCGCGGTCCACGGTGAGGGAGAGGTCCTCCAGGACGCCGGTGCCGTCGGGCCAGCGGAAGGTGAGCGCGGAGCAGGTCAGGGAGGGGTTCGGGGCGGTGTTCATGGGTTCTCGCAGTCGCGTGCGCGGTGGGCGGGGGGCTACGTGTGCGAGCACCGCTGGGTGACGGCGAAGGACGCGGGAGCGCTGACGGCCCTGCGAAGGCGAGGGGCGGCATGCACCGAGGTCGCATCTGCGCGGCGCCGCGACGGGTCGGATGCCGACCGGCGGCGTACGGCTGTGCCGTACCGCGCGATGTTCGCGGACCTCAGATGCGCAACGTCCACCTCATTCGGAGACAACAGGACCTGGGCAGGGTACCTGAGCCCCCTCCCGCGGCGGCGAGGCGGCCGGTTTTCCGGTGCGCTGTGCAGTGCCCTGCGTACGGAACGTCAGGGAAGCACGGCCACCCCGTCGATCTCCACGAGCGCCTCGGGGTCCCAGAGCGCCGCTACGCCTAGCACCGCCATGGCCGGGTACTCGCGGCCCGCCAGCCGGTGCCAGATCAGGCCCAACTCCCGTGCATGCGAGCGGTATCGGGGCACGTCGACGGTGTAGACGGTGACGCGCGCCAGGTGGCCGGCCTCGCCTCCGGCTGCGCGGAGCGCGGTGAGCAGGTTGCCGAGGGACTGCTCGAACTGCTCGGGGAGCGTCTCGCCGACGATCCGGCCTTCCGGGTCGAGCGCCGTCTGGCCGGCGAGGTGCACGGTCCGGGTGCCGGTCGTGGTGACGGCGTGCGAGAAGCCCTTGGGCGGGGAGAGCTCGGTCGGGTTGGTGCGGAGGGGCCTCATCGGTAGAGCTCCTTGGCGATCAGGGTGCGCTGCACCTCGGTCGCCCCCTCGTAGATCCGCGGTGCGCGCACCTCCCTGTAGAGGTGTTCGAGGAGGTGCCCGCGGCGGAGTGCGGAGGCGCCGTGGAGCTGGACGGCGGAGTCGACGACGTACTGCGCCGTCTCGGTGGCGAAGAGCTTCGCCATCGCCGAGCGGCGCGCGGTGTCCGGGTCGCCGCGGTCGCAGGCGGCGGCAGCGGCGTAGACGAGCGTCCTCGCGGCCTCGGTGCGCGTGGCCATCTCCGCCAACGTGTGGGCGACGGACTGCTGTTGACGCAGCGGGCCGCCGAACGCGCGCCGCTCGTCGGCGTGGTGGAGCGTCACGTCGAGAGCGGCCCGTGCCATGCCGACGGCGAAGGCGCCGACGCTGGGGCGGAAGCGGTTGAGCGTGCGCATCGCCAGCCGGAACCCCTCGCCGGCCGGGCCGATCCGGTCGTCGTCCGTGACGGGGACGCCCTCGAACTCCAGGGTGCCGATGGGATGCGGCGAGAGCATGTCGAGCGGCTCGCCCCGCAGCCCCGGACGGTCGGCGGGGACGAGGTAGGCCGTGATCCCGTGCGCACCCGGCGCCTCTCCCGTGCGCGCGAAGACGGTGTAGACGTCCGCCTCGGGAGCGTTGGAGATCCATGTCTTGGTGCCGTTGAGCCGGTGTCCGCCGGCACCGTCGGGCTCGGCGGTGAGCGTGAGCGCCGCCGCATCGCTGCCGGCCTGCGGCTCGCTCAGCGCGAAAGCGGCGACGGCGGCGCCGGAGGCGAGCGGCGGGAGCCACCGGGCGCGCTGCGGTGTCGTGCCGGCCTCGACGAGCGGTCCGGCGCCGAGCCCCTGGAGCGCGAGCGCGGTCTCCGCCTCGGTGGTGACCCGGGCGAGGGACTCGCGCAGTATGCAGAGGTCGACGGTGGAGACGGAGTCCGGGCCCTTGCCGTCCGGAACGGGCTCGGGCACGGGTGCGGGGACGACGCGCGCGAGGAGGCCGAGGCGGCCCAACTCGGCGACGAGCGGGCGGTTAAGGCGTCCGGGCGCGGCCTCGCCCGCCAGCGGGGCGAGGCGCTCGGCCGCGAGTCCGCGCAACTCCTCGCTCCAGCGCTGCTGTTCGGGTTCGAGCGCGTAGACCGGCATCGCCGCTCCCTCCGTCCGACGGCCCGCGGCACGGGGCCGCGCGCGGAACGTCCCGTATATCGCGAGGCATTGACTGCCGTCACCATATCGCTACGCTCAACCCACCACAGCAGGTTCCCGCCACCGCGCACCGGCGTACGGCGGGCGCCCGGACCGGCACCACGCACGCACGAGCACACACGTCGAGCGGCCCCGGCCACGACGGGGTTCGGCCGACCACGCAAGACCCGGGCCACGCACGGCGACCCGGCTCAGCCGACCGCGCGCGAACCGCCGAGGGGGCGTCACGGCAATGGAGTTGAGCCCGTCCGCACATGCCGACACCTTCGCCAGGGACCACCTCCCGCCCGCCGAGGAGTGGCCCTCGCTCGACCTGGAGGGCGCCGGGCTCGCCTACCCGCCACGCCTCAACTGCGGCGCCGAACTCCTCGACACGACCCTCGCCCGTCACGGCCCCGACCGCCCGGCGCTGCGCGGCCCCTCCGCCGACCCGGAAGCCCCCGACATCGACTGGACGTACGGGGAACTGCGCGCCCACGTCGATCGGTTGGCGCACACGCTCACCGAAGACCTGGAGGTGCGCCCCGGCAACCGGGTGCTCTTACGCGGCCCCAACAGCCCTGAAATGGCTGCGTGTTGGCTCGCCGTGATGAAGGCGGGCGGCGTCGCGGTCACCGTCCTCGCCGGGCAGCGCCCCGGAGAGCTGGCCACCATCTGCCGGCTCGCCCGCATCGGGCACGCCGTCTGCTCGGCCGACTCGCTCGACGGGCTCACCGCGGCCGGCGTCCCCGGCCTGCGCACCGCCGTCTTCGGCGACGGAAGACCCGACGAACTCTTCCGACGCGCCGCACGGAAGCCGCCCGTGTACGAGGCCGTACCGACCGCCGCCGACGACGTCGCGCTCCTCGCCTACACCTCGGGCACCACAGGCGACCCCAAGGGCTGCGCACACTTCCACCGGGACGTGCTCGCCATCGCCGACACGTTCTCGGCCCGCGTGCTGCGCCCCTGCGCCGACGACCTCTTCGCCGGAAGCCCCCCGCTCGGCTTCACGTTCGGCCTCGGCGGCCTCCTCGTCTTCCCGCTGCGCGCCGGAGCCGCCTCCCTTCTCGGGCACTGGTCGGGGCCCGCGGAGATGCTGGAGGCGATCGCGCGCCACCGGGTCTCCGTGTTCTTCACCGCGCCGACCGCGTACCGCGGGATGCTCGCCGCCCTCCGCGACGCGCCGTACGACCTGACCTCACTGCGCCGGTGCGTCTCCGCGGGCGAGCACCTGCCGGCCGGAACCTGGCACGCATGGCACCGGCACACCGGCCTCCGCCTCATCGACGGCATCGGCGCGACGGAGATGCTCCACATCTTCCTCTCCGCCGCCGACGAGGACATACGTCCCGGCACCACGGGGCTGCCCGTGCCGGGCTTCCGCGCCCGCGTCGTCGCCGACGACGGCATCACGCCCGTACCGGACGGCGAGCCCGGACTGCTCGCGGTCCGCGGTCCCGTCGGCTGCCGGTACCTCGCGGACGAGCGGCAGCGCTCCTACGTACGCGGCGGCTGGAACCTCACGGGCGACACGTACGTGCGGGAGCCCGACGGCCGCTTCCGGTACGTGGCACGCGCGGACGACATGATCATCACCTCCGGGTACAACGTGCCGGGTCCCGAGGTGGAAGAGGCGCTGCTGCGCCATCCCGACGTCGCCGAGGCCGCCGTCGTCGGGCGGGCGGACGCGCGGCGCGGACAGGTCGTCGTCGCGCACCTCGTCCTCGCCGAGGACGTGCCGCGCGACGACGAAACCGCCGCGCGGCTGCGGGAGTTCACGGCGGGCGAGCTCGTCCCCTACAAGGTGCCGCGCGAGTTCGTCTTCGCCGACGTGCTGCCGCGCACCCCGACGGGGAAGCTCCAGCGGTTCCGGCTGCGCAGCGGGACATGAGCCCCGGGACGGCGCCGACGGACCTCTAGAGTTGTCGCCGTGGCGGCAGACTCCAGCAAGGGCACGCGGCGCTCGCCCGGCTCGTTGATCCTCACCTTCTACGGCGCGTACGGAAGGGAGTTCGGCGGCGCGGGGAGCGTGCCCGTCGCCGCGCTGATCCGGCTCCTCGGTGCGCTCGGCGTCGACCCTCCGGCGGTGCGCTCGGCCGTCTCGCGGCTCAAGCGCCGCGGACTGCTCACCGCCGACCGGCCCGGCAGCAAGGCGGCGGCGTACGCCCCGTCGCAGGCGGCAAGGGAGCTTCTCGCCGACGGCGACCGGCGAATCTACGCACGCCCCGAGCCGGGCGACGACTGGCTCCTCGCCGTCTTCTCCGTCCCGGAGGAGCTCCGCACGCAGCGCCACCTGCTCCGCTCGCGGCTCGCACGGCTCGGCTTCGGCAACGCGGCCCCCGGCGTCTGGATCGCCCCCGCCCGCCTGGAGGACGAGGCCCGACACACCCTGGAGCGGCTGGAGTTGGAGCAGTACGTCGACCTCTTCCGCGGCACGCACACCGGGTTCGCGCCGACGCCCGAAGCCGTCTCGCGATGGTGGGACCTGGAGGGGATCGCCGCACTCCACCGTGCTTTCCTCGACGAGCAGCAGCCCGTCCTGCGGGCCTGGCGGCGCCGCCGCACCCGGCCGCCCGAGTGCGCCTACCGGGACTACCTGCTCGCCCTCGACTCCTGGCGCCGCCTGCCCTACGCCGACCCCGGCCTGCCCGCCGCGCTACTGCCCGCCGGCTGGCCGGGCCGGCGCTCGGCGGAGGTCTTCACCGGTCTCCACGAGCTGCTCGGCGCGGCCGCAGCGGAGTTCGTCGCGGAGGTGAGAGGAGCCGAAGAGGTGCGGTGACGGGCTCCTCGCAACCGCCCGCACACGTACCGTGGCCGCGCGGCGCTCGACATGTGCGCCCCGGTACTCCGCCGTACGCTGGGAGCATGCCACGCGACGCCGGCGATCCGGCCGGGAGCGGCCGAGGATCTCGCGGACGGCCCACGAGGAAACGGTGGGTCTACGGCGTGCTGATGGCGTGCTGCCTGGTGCTCTTCGTCTGCGCCTGGGCTTTCGTGCGCCTCTGGTCGGTGCCGGCGGCGATCGGCATGTGCGTGGTCGCCATGGTCATCCCGCCGACCGCCGTCATCATCGCCAACCTCGGTGAGCCGGGCGCGAGTTGGCCGGAGGACGAGGAGGACGACGGGCGCTCGGACGAGCGTTGAGCCGCCTTTCCCTCAACTCCCCAGCGTGAGACGCGGCCTGGGCCGCCCCTCCCTCCCCGCCGGCGGACGCCTGCTCCCCGCGCGGTACGGCTCGGGCCACGGCGCCCCCGGACCCTCGTACCCCTGGTCGGCGGCGGCGTGGAGGGTCCAGTGCGGGTCCCACAGGTGCGGCCTCGCGAGGGCGCAGAGGTCGGCGCGGCCGGCGAGGAGGAGCGAGTTGACGTCGTCCCAGGACGAGAGGGCTCCGACTGCGATCACCGGGACGCCGAGCTCGTTGCGGATCAGGTCGGCGTACGGGGTCTGGTACGAGCGCCCGAAGTCGGGACGCTCCTCCGGGACCACCTGGCCCGTCGAGACGTCGACCGCGTCGGCGCCGTGCGCGGCGAAGGCGGCCGAGATGCGGACGGCGTCCCCGGTCGTGGTGCCGCCGGGCGCCCAGTCCGTCGCCGAGATGCGCACCGTCATCGGGCGGTCGGCCGGCCAGACCGCGCGCACCGCGTCGAAGACTTCCAGCGGGTAGCGCAGGCGGCCCGCGAGGTCCCCTCCGTAGGCGTCGGTGCGCCGGTTGGTGAGCGGGGAGAGGAAGGAGGAGAGGAGGTAGCCGTGTGCGCAGTGGAGTTCGAGGAGGTCGAATCCTGCCGCTGCCGCGCGCTCCGTCGCCGACGTGAACTCCTCGCGGATCGCCGCCAGTTCGGACGCGTCGAGGGCATGCGGCGTCTGGCTGGTGCCGCGGAGGTACGGCAGCGGGGACGGGGCGACGAGCGGCCAGTTGCCTTCGGGGAGCGGCTGGTCGATGCCTTCCCACATGACCCGTGTCGACCCCTTGCGGCCCGAGTGGCCGAGCTGCACACCGATCGCCGCCGTCGGCGACTCCCGGTGCACGGCGGCGACGATGCGCCGCCAGGCAGCGCCCTGCGCGGCGTTCCAGAGCCCGGTGCAGCCCGGCGTGATCCTGCCGCGCGGTGAGACGCAGACCATCTCCGTCATGGTGAGCCCCGCCCCGCCGAGCGCCCGCGAGGCGAGGTGGACGAGGTGGAAGTCGCCCGGCACGCCCTCCTGCGCGCGGTACATGTCCATCGAGGAGACGACGACGCGGTTGCGCAGCCGCAGCCCGCGGAGCCGGAAGGGGGTGAACATCGCGGGTGTGTCCGCCGGTTGGCCCGCCTCGCGCTCCACGGCCGCGGTGAACGCCGGGTCGCGCAGGCGCAGGTTCTCGTGCGTGACGCGGCGGCTGCGGGTGAGGAGGTTGAAGGCGAACCGGTACGGCGGCTGCTCCGTGTAGCGGCGCAGCTCCTCGAACCACTCCAGGCTCGCGCGCGCCGCACGCTGCGTCGACGTGACGACGGGGCGGCGCTCCTCCTCGTACGCGGCGAACGCCCCCTGGAGATCGTCGTGTTCGCGGAGGCAGGCGGCGAGCGCGAGCGCGTCCTCCATGGCGAGCTTGGTCCCCGAGCCGATGGAGAAGTGCGCAGTGTGCGCGGCGTCCCCGATGAGGACCGTGTTCCCGTACGACCAGCGGCCGTTGACGAGGGTGCGGAAGACGCTGCCCCGCTGCTGGTCGCCGCGCGGGAGCGCGCCGTCGAGGGTGTGCGGGAAGAGCCGGGAGCACCGCTCGGCGCGTGCCTGCTCGCCCGGCCGGTCGAGTCCGAGTGCCTCCCACACCTCGTCGCGCGCCTCGACGAGGACGGTCGCGGCGGGCGCGCGTCCGTCGGCCGCCTCGGCGGTGCGGTACGGGTAGGCGTGGAGTTGGACGACGCCGTGCGGCGTCTCCGCCGTCTCGAAGTGGAAGGCGTCGAGGGGAAGTTCGGCGGTCATCCAGAGGTACCGGCTCCGGTGCGCGACGGTGTGCGGCGCGAAGTGCGCGGCGGCGGCCGTGCGGACGGCGCTGTGCACGCCGTCCGCTGCGACGACCAGGTCGTACTCGGCCGCGAGCCGCGCGTGCGGCGGGGCCACGGCCTCGAAGCGCAGGTCGACGCCGAGGGCGCGGCAGTGGCGCTGGAGCAGCGCGAGGAGACGCCGGCGCTCCAGCGCGGCGAAGGCGTGGCCCGAGGAGCGGAGCGTGCGTCCGCGGTGCGTCACGGCGATGTCGTCCCAGCGCACCAGCTCTCGTTGCAGCGCGGCGTGGAACTCGGGGTCGGCCGAGGCGATGCCGCCTAGCGTCTCGTCGGAGAGGACGATCCCGTAGCCGAAAGTGTGCTCCGGCGGGTTGCGCTCCCAGACGGTGACCTGGCGCGCCGGGTCGAGCCGCTTCAGGAGTGCGGCGGCGTAGAGCCCGCCGGGACCGCCGCCGGCGACGGCGATCCGCCGCGGCCCGCGGCGCTCCGCCGCGCCGCCCACCTCAGCGCCCCTCCCACTCGGGTTCGCGGCGGCCCGTGAACGCGGCGTGGAACTCCCGGTAGTCGGCGCTGTGCATGAGCAACGCCTGCGTCGCGGCGTCGAGTTCGACGGCGCCGGAGAGGGTGAGGTCGAGCTCGGCTGTGAGGAGCGCCTTGGTCTGCGCGTAGGCGAGGGCAGGCCCGGCGGCGAGCCGCCCGGCGAGGGCCGCGGCGGCGGCGTCGGCGCCCGCCTCCGCGGTCAACTCGCTGAGCAGCCCTATGCGTTCGGCCTCGGGCGCGCGCACCTGGTCGCCGAGGAGCAGGATGCGGGTGGCGTGGCCGAGGCCGACGAGGCGCGGCAGCAGGTAGGCGGCGCCCATGTCGCCGCCGGAGAGGCCGACCTTGGTGAAGAGGAAGGAGAACCGCGCGGTCGGGTCGGCGATGCGGAAGTCCGAGGCGAGCGCGAGCACCGCGCCGGCTCCGGCGGCGGCGCCGTGGACGGCGGCGACGACGGGGAAGGGCGCCTCACGCAGCGCCCGTACCACCTGTCCCGTCATCCTGTTGAAGTCGAGGAGTTGGGAGGTCTCCATACCGAGGGTGGCGCCGATGATCTCGTCGACGTCGCCTCCCGAGCAGAAGCCGCCCCCCTCCCCCGCGAGGACGAGGACGCGCGTGCGGTTCTCCCGCGAGAGCTGCGCGAGGAGGTCGCGGAGGTCGGCGTAGGCGCCGAAGGTGAGCGCGTTGAGGCGCTCGGGGCGCGCCAGGGTGACCGTGACGACGCCGCCCTCCTCCTCGACCCTCAGGTGCCGCCAGTCGTCGGTCCGGTGTGCGCTTCCGGTGAACGGGCTCAACGTCGGCCTCCCGCACGGGGGTTGGAGTGAGGGGACGCGCCGGGCAGTCTTGCGAAGTCCTGCGAACGTATCACCAGTTTCTTACTTCCGTCACGAGTACGCGATAGACGGAAGGGCGGCTCCGCGGCTGCCGCAGTCACCATCTCCTCACCCGTTCGGGGGAGTTCGCGTCCGGTGGAACGGTTCGCCAACCCGGCCCGTGCATACGGTCCCTGCCATGGAAGCCGCCTTCCCGCCGACCACGGAGCGCCGCCTCCCCTCCGTCAGAGGGCCCTCCACACCCCCGCCGCAACGGCACCGCACCGTCGAACCCGGAGCCGCCGACCCGTGATCCGCCACCGCCCGTTCCCCCACGCCCCGCGTGCGGCCCGTGGCACGCGCTGCGCCGCGCATGCCCCGCGCCTCCCGAGGACACCTCACGCACCCCGCGCCACCCTGGAGTTGACGCCCTCGGCCGGCCCGAACCGGAAACGCCCAGGAAGCGCCGCCGAGGGAACGTTTCCCGAGTACCGGAATCGGTCACTCTATGGAGTGAGGGAACTGTCCACACGGGGCGGTTTATCCAGTGATTTCCCAAACTCCCTGGCGAACAAGGCCGATTGTGGTCACGCTGGGTGACAACCAGCGGAGGGGATGGCAGATGGACGCCCTACGGCTCATCGCCGCCACCCGGCAAGCACTGTCCCAAAGCAGCGCCGTACACGACATCGTGGCCGAGGCATGGCAGGCACAGGCCCTTGCCGAGGCGATCGGAACGCAGCTCGCACACGGCGGCCCGCCCGAACTCCGGGCCGAGGCGCAGGCGTTGAAAGAGGCCGCGACCCGCCCCACCGGTGTCACCGAGCGCCCGCAGCCGCAAGAGGCGTGCGGCCCGAGAGCCGTGGCGCTCACGCTCGTCGAGGACCCGCAGTGCGCCCTGCGCGGTCTCGGGGAGCTCCTCGGCGAGGTCGGCGCCGCGCTCGTCGCGGTCGCCGTGACCGCGGACGACGAGGCGCTCTACTGGCAGTGCATCGAGGCGATCGACACCGCCGACGAGTCGGGCGACCGCGTCGTCGGCATGCTCCGCAAGCTCGCGCTGCGCGAGCACGGCGTCCACTGACCTGCGCCCCGCCCGTCACCCCCCGTGCTCGCGGGCGACAATGGTGGCCATGGACCTCCGCGTATTCACCGAGCCCCAGCAGGGCGCCACCTACCAGGAGCTGCTCAAGGTCGCGCAGGCGGCCGAGGATCTCGACTTCGACGCCTTCTACCGCTCCGACCACTACCTCGCCATGGGGGACTCCGAAGGACTGCCGGGCCCGACGGACGCCTGGATCACCCTCGCCGGCCTCGCCAGGGAGACCAGGCGCATCCGCCTCGGCACCCTGATGACGGCGGCGACCTTCCGGCTCCCCGGACCGCTCGCCATCCAGGTCGCGCAGGTCGACGCGATGTCCGGCGGCCGCGTCGAGTTCGGCTTGGGGACGGGCTGGTACGCCGAGGAGCACACCGCCTACGGCATCCCCTTCCCCGCTCGCCGGTTCGGGCTGCTGGAGGAGCAGTTGGAGATCGTCACCGGTCTCTGGGAGACGCCGCTCGGCGAGCGTTTCGACTACGAGGGCGAGCACTACCGGCTCAAGGACTCGCCCGCTCTCCCGAAGCCGGCCCAGCGCCATGTGCCCGTCCTCATCGGCGGCAAGGGCGCCGAGCGCACACCCGCGCTCGCCGCCCGGTTCGCCGACGAGTTCAACCTCCCCTTCGGCACGCTCGCCGAGACCGAGCAGCAGTTCGCGCGCGTCCGCGAGGCGGCGGCCGAGCGGGGCAGGGCGCCTGAGGAGCTCGTCTACTCCAACGCACTCGTCGCCTGCGTGGGGGAGGACGACGCGCAGGTCGCCCGCCGAGCCGCCGCCATCGGCCGCGACGTCGACGAGCTCAGGGAGAACGGGCTCGCCGGTACTCCGGGCGAGGTGGTCGAGAAGATCGGCAGGTATGCCGAGCTCGGCGCGACCCGCATCTACCTCCAGATCCTCGACCTCAGCGACCTCGGCCACTTGGAGCTCATCTCCGGCCAGGTCCGGCGTCAGTTGACATGACGGGCTTCGCGGCGGCCCTCGACGAGGGCCCGCTCGTCCTCGACGGCGGGCTCTCCAACGAGTTGGAGGCGCTCGGCGCCGACCTCGGCGACGCACTGTGGTCGGCGCGCCTCCTCGCGGACGACCCGGCGCTGGTGCGCGCCGCGCACGCCGCCTATCTCCGGGCGGGGGCGCAGGTGTTGATCACCGCCAGCTATCAGGCGTCCTTCGAGGGCTTCGCCCGTCGCGGCGCCACCCGCGCCGAGGCGAGACGGCTGCTGCGGCGCAGCGTCGGCCTCGCGCGCGAGGCGGCCGAGGAGGCCGGTGGCGAGCGCGTCTTCGTCGCCGGCTCGGTCGGCCCGTACGGCGCGGTCCTCGCGGACGGCAGCGAGTACACCGGCCGATACGGCCTGAGCACACGGGAGTTGGCCGACTTTCACCGCCCCCGAGTCGAAGCGCTCGCGGAGGCGGGCCCCGACGTCCTCGCGCTGGAGACGGTGCCGTCGGCCGCCGAAGCGGAGGCGCTGCTCGTGGCCTCGGAGGGATGCGGCCTGCCCGTCTGGCTGAGCTTCACCGCCTCGGGCGGACGGACGCGGACGGGCGAGCCGCTCGGCGAGGCGCTGGCGCTCGCGGCAGGCGTCGAGCAGGTGGCGGCGGTCGGCGTCAACTGCTGCACCGTGCAGGAGGCGACGCGGGCACTGCCGCTCGCCGCCGAGCACGCGGGCAAGCCGGGCGTCGTCTATCCCAACAGCGGTGAGGGATGGGACGCGGACCGCCGGGCGTGGAGCGGCGAGCCGAGCTACGACCCGGCCGCGCCGGGCCTCGTCGACGGCTGGGTATCGGCGGGCGCGCGGCTCGTCGGCGGGTGCTGCCGGGTCGGCCCGGAGCGGATCGCGGCGGTGCGCCGCGCGCTGAGCTGACCAGGCCCTCCGTCCGCGGACGGTCGGGGTCCGCGTCATGAGGGTCCGGGGGCGCCGCACTCCTCCGCCAACTGCCGGACGGACGGCGGACACGAGGTCCGGCCTGGCGAGGTGCGTCCGGATCGACTCGGCGCCCCCGGAGACAGGTATTTCCTGGGCTCGCGCTCTGCCCACGCCCTGCTGAGCGCGCTCATGAGGCTGCCCGCACCCCTGCCGCGACGACCGACGGCGATCGGCGACGGCCACCGACGTACGGGTGGAAGCGCGGCCTCCCGCGATGCACGGGGTCGAGCAGCCGTGAGGCCAAACCCTGCCGCCCCGACCGGAAGTGGGGCTTCGAGCCCAGGCCGAGGGCAGCGGGCTCGCGGACCGCACTCCGCGCCTGGGCCGTTTCGTTCGGCTCACGGAGTGCGACGGCATCGAGATGCCGCGCCACCGGTCGCGGCCAGGTCACACGGTCCGGCACGTGCGTGGCTCACCGGGATGATCCAGAGGGCCGGAGCTGTCGAGAAGAGTGGCGACGACCGATGAGTTCCTCCCTGCTCCACAGTCATAGGTCATGAGCGGTGCACCGCAGTCACGAGGGCCGTCGAAGCGTGCACCGGCACCCGTTGAGATCCGCACACGAGACACCGAGGAACCGAGATGCGCACCCTGATCAGCTCGGCGTTCATATCGCTCGACGGCGTCGTGGAGGGCCCGGGCGGCGAGCCCGGGTACCGGAACTCCGGCTGGACCTTCAAAGACGTCGAGTTCCTCCCCCGGGCCTTCGAGATCAAGGGCCGGGAGCAGAAGGAAGCCACCGCGATCCTGATGGGCCGGACCAGCTACGAGGCGTTCAGCCCGGTGTGGCCCGACATGGAGGACTTCGCCGGCTACAAGGAGATGCCGAAGTACGTGGTGTCCACCACGCTCACCGAGGACGACCTGGTGTCGAACTGGGGCGGCACGACGATCCTGCGTTCGCTCGACGAGGTGGCCGCGCTGAAGGAGACCGAGGGCGGCCCGATCATCGTCCACGGCAGCGCCGCCCTGAACGGGACGCTCTCCGACGCCGGCCTCATCGACCGCTACCACCTGCTCGTCTTCCCGCTGCTGCTCGGTGCGGGCAAGCGGCTCTTCAGCGCCACCGACAAGGAGGCACAGAAGCTGAAGCTCGTCGAGCACGAGGCATACTCCAACGGGTTGCAGTTGAACGTCTTCGACGTCGTCCGCTGACAGGGCACCCGCACTCGCCCCCCGTCACGGCACTCGTCCCGGTCGGAGCCGGTCAGGTACATGACCGCGGTTTTTTCGTAGCGGGTAACAACGCCGCCATCGCTCCCGGCGATTGATGCACCGCTCGACCGTGTTGTGCTGTTCGTATGCCTCACGTCCACGGTGGGCGGCCTGCCACCGCGGCGACCTCGACGCAGACGGTGGCCCCTCTGACCCGCGGGGACAGGGAGCACCGCGCGGATACCGCGCTTACGCAGGTGCTTTCGGACGGCTCGCGATGAGTACGGCGCACGATGGTGGAGTCCACCGAGACGACCCAGAACAGCGTCGGCATCGGCCATCAGCGCGGCGAACACTCGCTCCCGGGCGCCGTCCGTAGCCCACGTCCGCCGCCGCGTCGGGCGGCCGGAGACGAGGACGCGTTCGAGCACCGGAACGTGACCGCCACCCGCGCCGGAGCCGGGCCACAAGTGCCCTGCCGCGTACGGGGCTTGCCGCCAGGAGCACCCCGCCGATTCGGCGCATCGCACCGTGGCGGCATTGACATGCGCACGACGGCACAGGAGGCTGACCCGCCGAAGCGTCGGGTCAAGGCACCCATCCGACGACATCGTCACGACCGGGCGATGTCTTCCGTCGGCATCGGGCGGAGGCAGCGCCGGCCGCCGTGTCCATGGGTGCACGCGACGGCGAGCCCCCCTCGCCCCTTACAGCCACCTGGAGGTTCGATGAGACGCCCCATCCCCTGGCGCGGCCGCGCCCTGTGGGCCGCGGTCGTAGCGCTGCTCGTCGGGATCGTGCTCGTCCCCGCGGCACAAGCGGGCACGCCGTCCGACAAGGGCGCGGGCACAGTCGACTCGACCGCGGTGAGCGGCAGTTCGGCCGCGGGTCCGACGGCCGATCAACTCCGCGCGGCGATGGAATCCTGCGGCACGCAGCTCTCCGACGGCGAGTACGCCGAGGACGAGGGCGGCACCCCCTCCATCCCCGTCTGCGGAAAGAACGACGCGGTGTTCTGGCAGGCCGACCTCGACGTGGACTGCGACGGCCAGCCCGGCGACGAGTGCAACGAGAACACGGACCCGGCCTTCCAACCGGAGACCGCCTGCGTGCAGTCCGACGGCGAACCGCTGAACTCCGCGACGTTGCCGCACGTCGTCGTCCCGCTGCCGAGCGACGTCTGGGACCACGCCGCGTCCGACGTCAACTGCGGCACCGTGGGCGCCGTTGTCTACGAGGACAAGGTCGTCTACGGCGTGATCGGGGACAAGGGCCCCGATTCGATCATCGGCGAGGCGTCGTACGCGATGGCCGACGAGCTGGGTATCGACCCCGATCCCGCCACCGGCGGCGTCTCCGGCAAGGTCGTCGGCTACGTGACGTTCCCCGGCACCGAGGTGTCGAAGAACGAGGACCACGCGGAGGCGACCGAGCTCGGCGAGGCCGCGGCCACGGAGTTCGCGGGAGACGGCGCCCGCTGAGGCTCCTGGTCGACTCCCGCGGCATGCACCGCTGTTGACCCCGAAGGCAGGTCACCGCCCGTGCCGGGCCCGCCACCGCAGGCCCGGCACGGGCGTGTGCGGGAGCGCTCGGCCTGTCTCCGGAGCGTGAGACCAGTGCCGTTGCAGCAGCCGCGTGCTCGAACCGCTCGCGGCGCCGCAGGAGCCGAGCCGCCTCGTCGACGCATCGCCCCGAGGCGCCCGCGGCGGGCCAGTCGACGCGAAACCGGAACCATATGCGCAGTTCGGCGTGGACCGATGCGACATCGGACGGCGGGGCGAAACGGCCACGCAAGGACGAGCAGCGCCGCACCGCCGCCTGGATCAGCTTCTCCAGGAGGGGCTTCGAGGACGGGGCCGGGCTTGAGGCGACCCATCGCCCGCATCGCCGCCATGGTGGAGAAGAGCGGCGGCTGCGAGTCGCCTGCCGGCCGAGGCGGTTGCCAACTCTCGTCGGTTTCGGCGGTGTTCGTCATGACTGCTGAGCGCCTGGGGCCCCCGGAGCGGCAGCCCCTCGTCAGCGCCGGATCTCCGTTGTACGCCCGGCACCGACACCGCCTCGGACCCGGCACCCGGGACGGCGCCGCGCGCCTCGTCGCACCGCGCGTCGCCGCCCGCCGAGCCCCTCGCACCGCTCACGCTCCCGCGAGCACCACCTCGGGAACCTCCGCCACGCTCGCCAGAATCCGCGTGTGCGGCTCCTTTTCGAGGACCTCGCGGGGTACACCGCCGGTGAGTACACCGATCACCTCGCCGGCACCCGCGTTGGTGCCGGCGAGGAGGTCAACGGCGGTGTCGCCCGCGACCAGCACCTTCCGCACGTCGAGGACGCCGGTGCGCTCCATCGCGCGGTGGATCATGTACGGCGCCGGCCGGCCGCGCGGCACCGCGTCCGAGGTGACGACGGCGTCGAGGCTGCCGCCCGGCTCCGCCGACCAGCCGAGCGAGGCGAGCAGCGGCTCGGCCACGTCGTCGCTGAAGCCGGTGGTGAGCGCGACCCGCACGCCGCCGGCGCGCAGCGCGGCGAGCGCCGCCGCGACGCCGGGGAGCGGGATCGGCGGCGTCTCCGCGTAGAGCGCGCGGAGTCGGGCGCTGAACACCTCGTAGGACTCCTCCACCAGTTCGGGTGTCGGGCTGCCGCCACCGAGGCGGATCAGGGCGTGCATCGCCTCCCGCTTGTCGGTGCCCATCCACGTCTGCAGGTCCTCGGCGTCGACGGGCACTCCGTGGTGCTCGACGGAGTGGCGCAGCGCGGCGTAGACCGCGCCGTGCTCCTCGATGGTGGTGCCGGCCATGTCGAAGACGGCGAGTTCAGTCATGGGTCTGCTCCTCGTTCGTGCGGTACCGCCCGACGACGGTGCGTCCCTCGGCGGTGTTCTCGACGGTGAAGGTGGCCATCGCGGGCAGGTAGCGGTCGTCGGCGCTCTCCAGCGGCTCGCCTTCGGCGGAGAACGTCTGCCGCCGCACCCGCAGCAGCGGATCGCCGCTCGCGACGCCGAGCAGCTCCGCGTCGTCGTCGCCCGCGGCGACGGCGTCGATGGTGTGCCGCGCATGGTGCAGGTCGACGCCGAAGGCGCAGAGTGCCTCGTAGATCGAGCCGGTGTCCGGGTCGAACTCGAAGAGGTGGCGGCCCACTTCGAACCGGAAGGTGGCGCGCTCGACCATCGCCGGGACGCCGTCGAGCAGCCGCAGCCGCACCAACTCCACGACGGGGTCGCCTTCTTCGATCTGCAGTCGGTCCGCCGCCTCCGCCGTGGCACGTCGCCGCGCCACCTCGACGGTGAGCTGGCCCGGCTCGCGGTCGATCGACCTCGCCCACTGGGTGAACGAGATCAGCGAGGCGAACGGCTGCGACGGCGTCGTCTTCCGGGCGATCGGCGGCTTGCCGCGCCCGCCGACGAGGTTGCCGTCTCGACGCAGCAGCGCGAGCGCCTGCCGGACCGGTCCGCGAGAGGTACCGAACTCGCGGCAGAGCTGGGCCTCGCTGGGGACCGGCTGTCCCTCGGGCCACTCGCCGGACTCGATGCGCCGCAGGAACTCCGTGCGGAGCCGTCGGTGGAGCGGCCCCTCGTCACTTGTCTTCACAAGACGACTATGGCACCAAGTCCGGCCGCTTCCAAGACCATCGGGGTTACGCGGAGACTAACGCCCGGAGTCCGCGGAGGCGTTGAGGTAAACACTCCGGAACTTGTAGCTACAACTCTTGTCAGCCTTCCGCAGCCGCCGCATCCTCGGACTCATGGATACCGCAACCCCCTCAAGAGAGCGCGGAGTTGACGACCTCGGCCGCGAGCCCCCGAACGGCAGCAGCGACGTGCTGATCGTGGGCGCCGGCATCGTCGGACTCGCGCACGCCTACGAGGCCGTGCGACGCGGCCAGTCCGTCACCGTCGTCGAGCGCGACCACGAGCCGGTCGGCGCCTCCGTCCGCAACTTCGGCCACTGCTGCGTCACCGCGCAGCACGGCGACCTGCTGGAGACCGCCTACGCCTCGCGCGCCGGCTGGCTGCACGCCGCCGAGGCGACGGGCATGTGGGCGCGCGAGGCGGGCGCCTACGTCGTCGCCCGCTCCCCCGTCGAGCTCGCCGTACTCGAGGAGCTGCGCGCCGAACGCGGCGGTGACAGCGTCCGGTTGTGCACGGCGGCGCAGCTCGCCGAGGCGCTCGGCGGTCCGGACCCGGACGGCCGGCGGCCGGCCGTGGGCGGCGCCTTCCTCCCGGACGACCTCCGGGTGAACCCGCGGACCGCGGCACCGGCGCTCGCCGAGTGGCTGTCGGGACAACCGGGCGTGCAACTCCACTGGGGCACCGCGGTCACCGGCGCGGAATCGGGCACCGTGCACACCACCCGCGGAACGTTCACCGCCGCGCGTGTCCTGCTCTGCGTCGGCCACGACCTGGACCGGCTCTTCCCCCAGGCGGCCGAGGACCACGGCGTCGAGCGCTGCCGGCTCACCATGGCGCGCGTGACGGCGCCCGAGAGCCTGCGCACCGAGGCCGCGGTGCTCACCGGCACCTCCATGCTCCGCTACGACGGTTTCACGGCGCAGCCCTCCGCGACCGCGCTGCGCACCGAAACCACCGAGCACAGCCCTGAGTTGCTCGACATCGGCGCGAACGTCATGTGCACCGCACTGCCCGACGGCACCCTCCTCGTCGGCGACTCGCACTCCTACGCACCGACGGCCAGCCCCTTCGTCGACGAGGGTGCCGCGCAGCTCCTCCTCGACGCCACCGCCGAACTCCTGGGCGTCGACACGCTCCGGGTGCGCGAGCGGTGGCAGGGCGTCTACGCGAGCAGCGCGCGCGGTCCGCTGCTCGTGCGCGACCTCGCTCCGGGCGTCCGCGCCCTCGCCGTGACCTCCGGCATCGGCATGACCCTCTCCTTCGGCCTCGCCGCGGCCACCTTCGACGGCGCTCTCCAACCCACGCACTGAGCCGCCCCGACCGCGGGGCGCTCCACGCGAGCGCCCCGCATCGGCTCCCCTCACTCCTCCTCTCCCCGCCCCCGGGGCACGCCGAGGGTCCATCCGGCCTGCCGCGGGGCGAGTTCGGCATGCCTCCATACCCGGTCACCCCGGTACCCCCTGCCCAGAAACGGATTTCGCGATGAGTGGAACCACGCAATCCGGCGCCGCCGGCTCCCCTCCCGAACCCCCACCGGCCTCGGCCGCCTCCGACGAGCCGGCGGGCACGACACCGCGCCCGCACCGTCCCACCCGCCGTTCCCTGCGCTGGAGTTGGCAGATCTTCGCGGTGACATGGCTCGCCTACGCCGGGTACTACGTCGTCCGGCAGGCGTTCTCCGTCGCCAAGCTCGGCATCCTCGACGATCCCTCGGTGAACGGCGTGTTGACCGAGCACGCGCTCGGTGTGATCGACGCCGTCTACCTCGCCGCGTACGCCGTCGGCCAGTTCCTCTGGGGTACGTGGGCGGACCGCTTCGGGCCGCGCGTCGTCGTCATCGGCGGCATGATCGGCGCCGTCGCCGCCGCGGTGCTGCTCGGTGTGAGCAGCGCGGTGCTCGTCTTCGGCGGCGCGATGGTGCTGATGGGGCTGGCGCAGTCGACGGGCTGGGCGGCGCTGTGCAAGAACGTCGTCGCCTTCTTCCCGCTCCACGAGCGTGGCCGGGTGCTCGGACTCTGGTGCTCCAGCTACGCCTTCGGCGGGCTCGTCGCACCGCCGTTCCTCGGCTGGTGCGCGTACTCGCTCTTCGACGACTGGCGGGTGGCGTTCTTCGCCTCCGCGGCGACGCTCTCCGTCGTACTGCTCCTCTTCGTCGTCTTCCAGCGCAACCGCCCGGAGGACGTCGGACTGCCGCCCCTCGCCGGGGAGTCCGAGCCCGCCGACGCGCACACCGACGGGGAGCAGGCGCCGAGGCCCAGCACCCTGACCCTCTACCGCGAAGCGCTGCGCGACCGGATGGTGCTCACCCTCGGGCTCGCGTACTTCCTGCTCAAGCCCGCGCGGTACGCGCTGCTGCTGTGGGGTCCGGTGCTCGTCAGTCGCCAACTGCCGGACGCCTCGCACCTGGAGGCGACGCTGATACCGGTCGCCTTCGGCATCGCCGGCCTGCTGGCGCCGCCCGCCGTCGGGTGGCTCTCCGACCGCGTCTTCGGCGCCCGCCGGATGCCGCCGTGCGTCCTTGCGCTCGGAGTGCTGGTGGTGATGCTCGCGCTCTTCAGCCCGCTCACCGCTACCGGCAGCGTCCCGGTGATGGTCGCCGTCCTCACCGTCATCGGTTTCGCGGCCTACGCCGCCGACGCGCTCATCGCCGGCGTCGCCGCCGTCGACTTCGGCAGCTCCTCGGGAGCCGGCACCGTGACCGGACTCGTCAACGGCTGCGGGTCGATCGGGGCGATCCTCGGCGGTCTGCTGCCGGGCTTCCTCAGCGGCGAGGCGCTCTTCCACGGCTTCGCTGCCGCGGCGCTCGTGGCCTGCCTGGTGATGCTCCCGCACTGGAACCGGATGCCCCGCTCGGAGTGAGACCCGCGCCGACTGCGGCGCGTCCCAGCGGCGGTGGGTACAGCCGCCGAGAACGTCGACCTGCACGCGAAGGCGCCCCGGGCACGGCGAACTCCGCGCCCGGGGCGCCTCCGCCGCCCGGCTTCCGGGCCGCAGCATGCACAACTGCCCCCACGGAAAGGCGAGTCGCCGACGATGTGACCCGCCCCGCCGAAGCCCCGGAGGTACGGAAGCACGCCGCGGCGGCGAGCGCGGTCGTCCGGCGCCGGGGAGAACAGCGGCGCCGTCTTCCTCCCCGATCCACCGAGTGCACCGAGATCATGTGCGACGTCGGCAGAGCGCACCCGGCCCGGCGTCCGCGAGCCCGGGTCACGCACCGGGCGAGCCGAGAAGGAGTGCGACTCTCCGGCATCCCGACGGTGAGCGCTTCCCTCTCGGTCATGTCCGGCGCGGACAGCAGCGCGCCCGACGCACCGGAGAGGACTTCGGCGATCTCCGCCATCGACAGGTGTGGCAGGCGTGGAGATCCCCGGTGACGGGTTCGAGCGCCCTCCGCTCTCCCCGCCGGTGTCGTGGACGGGAGCCGGGCCATGTGGACGTGGCGCTCCGCGAGGACGACGAACGAACCGGCCGAACCCGACGTTTCTGCCCGAGACGGCGGGCCCGGCGCTCAACATCACGGAGAGGAGAAGCCCTTCCCTACGCTTCCTCACGCACGCGGCGCCGTACTCGGCGAGGATGGGCCCATGGGATTCCACGTCGACTCCGAGACAGGCAGGCTCCGCCGCGTCATCCTCCACCGGCCGGGCCTGGAGCTGAAACGCCTCACCCCGACCAACAAGGACGACCTCCTCTTCGACGACGTCCTCTGGGTACGCCGCGCCCGCGAGGAGCACGACGCACTCGCCACGGCGCTGCGTACGCGGGGCGTCGAGGTCCACCTCTTCGGCGAACTCCTCGCCGAGACCCTGGAGATCCCCGAGGCGAGGGCCCTCGTCCTCGACCGCGTCTTCCAGGAGTCCGAGTACGGCCCGCTGGCGACGGACACACTGCGGGCAGCCTTCGACTCGCTCCCCACGTCGCAGCTCACCGAGGCGCTCATCGGCGGTATGACGAAGCGCGAGTTCCTGGAGGGCCACCTCGAGCCGGCCTCCGTCGGCTTCCACGTCCTCGACCCCGACGAGTTCCTCCTCGCACCGCTCCCCAACCACCTCTTCACGCGGGACTCTTCGGCCTGGGTCTACGACGGCGTCTGCATCAACGCGATGCGCTGGCCGGCGAGACGCCGCGAGACCGTCCACTTCGAGGCCGTCTACCGCCACCATCCGCTCTTCGCCGGCGACCTCGCCGGTGAGTACCACACGTGGTCGGAGGGGAGCAGGGGGCCGCACCCGTCGACGATCGAGGGCGGCGACGTCCTGGTGATCGGCAACGGTGCCGTGCTCGTCGGCATGAGCGAGCGGACGACGCCGCAGGCGGTCGAACTCCTCGCCGAGCGGCTCTTCGAGGCGGGCTCGGCACGCACCATCGTGGCGCTGGACATGCCGAAGCGCCGGGCCTTCATGCACCTGGACACCGTGATGACGATGGTCGACGGGGACGCCTTCACCCAGTACGCGGGCCTCGGCATGCTCCGCTCGTACACCATCGAGCCCGGGGGCTCGCCGAAGGACCTGAAGGTCACCGACCATCCGCCCGAGCACATGCACCGCGCCATCGCTTCGGCGCTCGGCCTCGACGCCATCCGGGTCCTCGCCCCGACGCAGGACGTCCGCTCTGCCGAGCGCGAGCAGTGGGACGACGGCTGCAACGTCCTCGCCGTCGAGCCGGGGGTCGTCCTCGCCTACGAACGGAACGTCACCAGCAACGCACACCTGCGGCACAAGGGGATCGAAGTGGTGGAGATCCCCGGTAGCGAGCTCGGCCGGGGGCGGGGCGGGCCGCGGTGCATGAGCTGCCCGGTCGAGCGCGACGGGGTGTGAGGGCGACCCGCGTCGCATAGGGATGCTGGTGCGCGTATAGTATTCCGACTTCCGCTACTGCCCCACGAACAGCAGCGCGCCCCGACGCCGGGACGCGCACCGAGGAGTCCGCCATGGCGATAGACCTCACCGGCCGCCACCTCCTGAAGGAGGCCGACCTCACCGCCGAGGAGTTCCGCCATCTCGTGGATCTCGCCTCGGAGTTGAAAGCCGCGAAGCGGGCGGGGACCGAGCAGCGGCGCCTCGAAGGGAAGAACATCGCGCTCGTCTTCGAGAAGGCGTCGACGCGGACCCGCTCCTCCTTCGAGGTCGCGGCGGCCGACCAGGGCGCGCACACCACCTACCTCGACCCGACCGGTTCGCACGTCGGCGTCAAGGAGTCGGCCGCCGACACCGCGCGCGTCCTCGGGCGGATCTACGACGCGATCCAGTACCGGGGCAGCGGCCAGGCGGTCGTCGAGGAGCTCGCCGCACACGCCGGTGTCCCCGTCTACAACGGGCTCACCGACGAGTGGCACCCCACCCAGATGCTCGCCGACGTGCTGACGATGTCGGAGCACGCGCCGGGGAAGCCGTGGGAGCAGCTCGCCTTCGCCTACCTCGGCGACGCGCGGAACAACATGGGCAACTCCTACCTGGTGACAGGCGCGTTGCTCGGGATGGACGTCCGTATCGCCGCGCCGTCCTCGCTGTGGCCGGAGGAACAGGTCGTCGCACGCGCCCGCGCGCTCGCAGCGGAGTCCGGCGCCCGGATCACGCTCACCGAGGACGTCACCGAGGGCGTGCGCGGGGCCGACTACGTCGCGACCGACGTCTGGGTCTCGATGGGCGAGCCCAAGGAGGTCTGGGCCGAGCGGATCGAGATGCTCAGTCCCTACGCGGTGACGATGGACGTGCTGCGCGCCAGTGGCAACCCCGCAGTGAAGTTCCTCCACTGCCTGCCGGCCTTCCACGACCTCGGGACCTCCGTCGCCCGCGAGATCCACGAGGAGTACGGGCTGGATTCGCTGGAGGTCACCGACGAGGTCTTCGAGTCGGAGCACTCCGTCGTCTTCGACGAGGCGGAGAACCGCATGCACACCATCAAGGCCGTCCTGGTGGCGACGCTCGCGGGGAGCTGAAGGGGTCAACCGCCGTCCGTCCCGCCGTCCGAGCGCCGCCTGCGCCACCAGCCGCGCAGGCCACGGCTGTGCGGACGCCCCGCGCGCACCAGGAACCAGGCGGCCTTGCCCTGCGGCGTCGCCCAGCTTCCGCACGCGTCGCTGAGCTCCCGCACCAGCAGCAGGCCACGGCCGTCCTCGGGGAGGATGTCGACCTCCGAGACCCGGGAGAGTACGTTCTCGGCGGGGGCGTCCTGGAGGAGTCCCTCGACGAGCTCGCCCCCGTGGTCGCGGACCTCGACGAGGACGCCTCCGTCGTCGGGAAGGACCGCGACGGCCAGGGCCACCGTGTCGCCCTGGCTCTCGTGCTCGACGGCGTTGCTGACCAGTTCCGTGGTGAGCAGCTCGACGAGCCGCACGTCGAGCGTGCCGGCGGCCCCCGCCTCCTCCAGCACCCGGCGCACGAACTCCCGGCCCTCTCGCGCCGCGGCTGCGGTGCGGGGCAGATCGGTCCGGTGTGCCGTGCGGGTGGCGGGGTCCATGGTGCGCGTCCTGTCGCCGGAGGCCGGTGACCGTACGTGGTCGGCGGGCGGTCCGAGTGTGCTCGCTCCGCTCCCGTGCTCGGAGTCTGTCATTCCGCTTTCTCTTCCACGGTACGCAGTGGCGACGGGGGTAGGCACGGGGTGGAGGTCCCACGGGTGCAGGACGCCGCACCCGCGCCGGGTGCGCGCGGCACGGCGCGGGGCTACCGTCGCCTCCGCACGAAGGGGGCGGGCGTCAGGTAGGTGCCAGCCGTTCCCCTGATGACGGGACGGGCGAGGACCCGCGGCTCGGCGACGTTCCGCTGCCCGACCGCTTCGGGGAGCCTTCCGCCCACTCGCCCTGCACATGGACGGATTGCGCGACTGCGCGAGCTGATGGCAGGCAGCAGCGCTTTTCACCGTCCCAGGAACCGGCACCTGTACAGCGCGGGCCTCCCCGGGCGCGCGGGCCTGCCGGCCGGGGCGCCCCGCGACTCCGTCTCGGCGCGGACGGGCGGCGACAGGGGCCGCGACGGCTGGCCGTGCCGCTGCCGCGGACGACCGGCGGGCCGTCGTTCGGGACGCCCCAACCGCCGGTTGGGGCGCGGACCGGCGCCGCCTTGGAGCTCCACCGCTCGACAGTGCGACTGCGCCGACGCTCCTCGGCAACAGCCTCTGCACCCGTTCGCTGAGGGCCAGTTGACCTCCGCCAGGGGCGCACCTGGAGTGCGTGGTGAGCCTCTCGGCCGGCGCGACGCCACCTCCGAGAGGCAACTGCCCCCTCATCAACGGTCCGTTGAGAATGCGGCCCGCGGGAAACCGCCGTCCGGTACGCACGGAACGGGGCGCTGGGCGAAGGCGCGACATGTCGCCTACCGTCGCAGTGGCCACCGTCCCCGCCCCAGGAGTGCCGCCCGTGCCGTACGCCACCGCCCCCGACGGGACCCGGATCGCCTACCGGACCACGGGCGACGGTCCGCCACTGGTGCTGCTCGCGGGGCAGGCCGCCTCGCACCGCTGGTGGGACGGCGTGCGCGCCGACTTCGAAACCGCACACACCGTCCTCACCCCGGACCACCGCGGCACCGGCGCCAGCGACAGCCCTCAAGGCCCGTACAGCACACACCAGTTCGCACAGGACGTCGTCGCCGTGCTCGACCACGCACGGCTCGACAGCGCGGACGTCTACGGCACCTCGATGGGCGGGCGCACGGCGCAGTGGCTTGCGGCGCTCCATCCGCACCGCGTCCGCCGGCTGGTCCTCGGCTGCACCTCACCCGGCGGTCCGCACGCCGCCCGTCGCGACGAGGCAGCCCGACGCGCTCTCACCGGCGGCTCGGCACAGGCGCAGCTCGAACTCCTCTACAACCCCGAGTGGTTGGCCACCCACCCGGCGCCCGAGCACACCCTCGGCGACCCGCAGATGTCCCCGTCCGCGCGACGCGCCCACTTCCGCGCGAGCGAGGAGCACGACGCCTGGGAGGTGCTCCCCCGCATCACGGCGCCCACGCTCGTCGTCCACGGCACCGAGGACCTCCTCAACCCGACGGCCAACGCCCACCACCTCGCCGCCCGCATCCCGCACGCCCGCCTGGAGTTGCTCGCGGGCGCCCGGCACGGCTACTTCGAGGAGTTCCGCGAGACGGCGTCACCGCTCGTCCTCGACTTCCTCGCCGAGGGGCGCTGAGCACGGGCGCTGCGTCACCTCCGGCGTCCGCCGCGGCGCATCCTCGGGGTGCGCTGGCGCGGCAGCCGGCCCCGAGCACAGCCGCGCGTGAACGGGCCCTCGGGCGACGGGACGACGGCTCGGCGCTCGCCCTCGGTACGGAGCTCGTGGTGCGCCTCGTGCGCGGTGACGCGGAACGCCTCGTCGTGCGCCGCGAGGGCCGCCGTGATCGCCGTACCCGCGAGCCCCCGACGCCTGACGAAGGACGCCAGCAGCGCGAGCGCGGCCAGGGTCACGGCGAGGCAGCAGGCGAAGACCAGGAACGGCAGCACCCCATCCATGGCACGAGCCTATGCCCGGCACGGCGCCACGGCCTCCCCGCGGCTTCCGCGGCTGCACGTCGTCGGCCCGGCTACTCCTCGGCGGTCACCACGAGCTTGCCCACCATCCCGTGGCCCTCGACCGCGCGGTGCGCCTCGCGCAGCACGGACGGACTCAGCGGTCCCGTGCAGCGGGAGAGGGTGGTGCGCAGGACTCCGCTGTCGAAGAGCCCCGCGGCCTGCTCCAGCACGTCGTGGTGGGCCGTCGACTCCTCGTCGTGGAGCGGGCTGGTGAACACGAACTCCCAGAGCCAGCCCTGGCTCTTCTCTTTGAGCGGCAGGAGGTCGAGCCCCTCCGGCTCGTCGATCGCCACGACGTCGCCGTGGACGCGCAGCAACTCCGCACACAGGGGGACCATGCCGGCCGAGAAGGGCGAGAAGAGGTGGTCCACGGCGTCGGGGCCGACCTCCTCGCGCAGGCGGTGGCGGTCGACCGTGCGGTGCGCGCCGAGATCGAGGCTCCACTCCGCGGACTCGGGGCGGGAGGCGGCCGCCACCACCTCCACGTCGGTGAGCCGGCGTGCGAGCTGGACCACCATGGAGCCGACGCCGCCGGCCGCGCCCATCACCAGGAGGGTGCCGGTGCTACGCGACCCGAGGCGGAAGCGTTCGAAGAGCGCCTCCCAGGCGGTGAGGAGCGTGAGCGGCACGGCTGCCGCCTCGGCGAAGTCGAGCGCGGAGGGCTTGTGGCCCACGAGGCGCTCGTCGACGAGCTGGTGGTCCGTGTTGGAACCGCTGCGGGAGAGCGACCCTGCGTAGTAGACGTCGTCGCCGACCTCGAAGAAGGAGACCCCGTCGCCGACCGCGACGACGGTGCCCGCCGCGTCGTACCCGAGCACGCGGGCGCCGTCGGAACCGTCGTAGGAGGCGCGCTGCTTGAGATCGACGGGGTTGACGGAGACGGCGCGCACCCGCACGAGCAGATCGCGCGGTCCCACCTCGCCGATCGGCCGTTCCACGCTGACGAAGGTGCCCGCGGCGTCCACGGGACCGCCGGCTGTCATCGCGACGGTGCGGGCGAGGTTCGGTGCGTTCATAAGGCGAACGTAGGCGCGCTCGCGGGCGGGCACCACCCGAGGAGGACCCGTTGCGCGGGCTGTCGGACGCGGGTGACCACAGCCCGTGTTCGCACGCCGGGGCTCCGGATGGCAGGGTGTCCCCTCGGTGGAGCTGTGCGCGCCACCGAGCACCAGGTAGAGGCAGAGAGGAGACCGCCATGTCGTCGAAGCGTCGCCGCAAGAAGAAGGCCCGCCGCAACAACGCGGCCAACCACGGCCGCCGGCCCCAGTCCTGAGGCCGACAGGCCCCGAAGCCCGACCCCCGCTCCCGCAGGCGCAGCCCCGCGGAGGCGGGGGTCGTCGCGTGTGCGAGGGCCTCGGCCGGGTCGTCATCTCCTCGTCACCGAGGGTCAGTTGCCGGTGGCGGTGTGCTTACGAGCGGTGCCCCGGGGACATCGACGGGAGGTTCTGGGGTGGGCTCCCTCATAGGAGCCAGCTCACGTTCGAAGCTGCTTCGTAGGAAGTACCGGTGTCCGGCTCCGCAGGGGGCGCCCGTGCGCACAGGCGCTCGACCGGCCCTTGTAAGCCGCTTCGTAGGTCACATCTTTGCGCCTGGGCCGAGCCTGCTCTAACAATTGCGGACATTGCACGCCATAGCGGACGAACCTCCGCGAGGCACGCACGCAACCGGAAAGGGCACTCACCCTCATGCTCAACGCCACCTTCCTGAACCGCCCCTCGAAGCTCCGCACCTACTCCGTCGCCGGTGTGACAGCCGCCGGTGCCGCAGCGGCGCTCGTGATGGCGGGCACGCCGGCCGCGGCTTCGGACGCGCCGAGCGACCAGGGGGCGCAGAAGACCGCCACCGCGCAGCCGGCCAAGACCGCCGACGTCAAGGACGGCAAGGTCCTCGACGTCCCCGGGCAGCGCGGCCACGAGGGCGACCTGACCAACGCCAAGGCCCAGGGCAGCATCCTCGACAAGGACGCGCAGGCCGGCGAGAACAAGAAGGCCAAGAGCGGCGACGAGAAGAGCGGCAAGGCCGAGAAGGCCGACGACCGCGCCAAGAGCGACGCCGCCTCGCGCTCCGCCGAGCGGAGCGAGCCGAAGAAGTACAGCAACAACCTCGACGGCTGGATCAAGGAAGCCCGCGATGTCATGAAGAAGAACGACATCCCCGGCTCCTACGACGGCATCAAGCGGAACGTCATGCGCGAGTCCGCGGGTGACCCCAACGCCGTCAACAACTGGGACGTCAACGCCCAGAAGGGCACCCCTTCCAAGGGTCTGCTCCAGGTGATCCAGCCCACCTTTGACGCCTACCACGTCAAGGGCACGGAGAAGGACCTGACCGACCCGGTCGCCAACATCGCCGCGGCGAGTAACTACGCCGCCGACAAGTACGGCTCCATGGACAACGTCGACTCCGCGTACTAAGGGAGCCGGGACCCACAGGGCCCGACCCCTCGCAGCGGGCCGGGAGCAGGGCGCACAGCCCCGCTCCCGGCCCGCTTTCGTATGTCGGGGTGGCGGGAGCTGCTCGCGGACGGCCCCCGCGTCGGCTGCGGTGCTTAGGGTCGAGCACCTGGGAGCGCGGGGCAGCGCGCCCGTCCGTCGTGGTGCTTCGCACCGCGCGCCCGGTGTTCGTCCTGGTCGCCGGGCGGCCAGCGTTCGGTCGGGTCCGATGTGCGTCCCGTACCCAACCCTTGCCGCCCCGCTCCACGCGAGCTGAGCGGGGCGCTCATCGTGTGGCGAGCGACGGGCGGCCGTCGGCTCATAGGCGGAGGGCACCTTCCCGGGTGCGCCGCTGCTGCGATGCCACGCCTTGGGCCGTGGGGCGTGGGTGTTCGTTCACCCTGCGTAAGCCGAGGATTCGCCGGCGTGGTCGTTCGCGCGGCGCCGCGGTTCGGCACCGGTCCGATGCGCCCGGAGGCGTCGTTTCTGCCCCGCCCAGCGACGCCCCCATGCGGCAAGAACGGCTGAGGGCGCCGCACGATCCCTGGGATGACTGCGGCTGCCGTAGGGGCTGCCGGCCAGGTTTCCGCTCCTGTGACACGCGCGTATACGCCCAAGCCTCGGCGGAGGGGATGCATCGGCATCCAGCGGCTCGCGCCGGTCCCCTCGCTCAACTCCCGTTCGCCGGCAGTCGGTTACGTACCGTCGCGGCCGGACCGATGCGGGGTGCGCTCGCTCATAGGGCCCACGTCACTCCCGAAGGACCGTAGTCGCGGCGGCGTCGCGCCGGCCCTTGTGCGCGACGGGCCCCGCGGGCGCAAGCGCCTTCGGCGAGCGTGCGGCAACGAAGCAGCGTCGTAGGTCACATCTTTGCCCCGGGGCTCAGCCTGCTTTAACAATTGCGGACATTGCTCGCCGATGTGGACAAGATCCTCATCGGACCCGCAAACGAAAGGGCACCCACCCGCATGCTCAACGCCACCACCTTCCTGAACCGTCCCTCCAAGCTCCGCACCTACTCCGCCGCCGGTGTGGTCACCGCAGGCACCACCGCGGCTCTCGTGATGGCGGCGGCGCCTGCCGCCTCGGCACAGGGCGCGCCGAGCGACCAGGGGCCGAAGAAGGTCGTGTCGCAGCAGGACGGCAGCGTCGCCAAGGTCGCAGACGTGGACAGCGACAAGGCCCTGGCCATACCCGGCCAGCGCGCCCACGGCGGTGACCTGGCCAACGCCGACGCGCAGGGCAGCCTCCTCACCTCCGCCGGCCAGGCCGACAGCACGAAGACCGACGACAAGGACGCCAAGGGCAAGGACGCCAGGGCCGCGCAGAAGGCAGACGACCGCGCCGAGGGCGACGCCGCCTCGCGCTCCGCCGAGCGGGGCCAGCCGAAGAAGTACAGCAACAACCTCGACGGCTGGATCAAGGAAGCCCGCGACGTCATGAAGAAGAACGACATCCCGGGCTCCTACGACGGCATCAAGCGGAACGTCATCCGCGAGTCCGCCGGTGACCCGAAGGCGATCAACGACTGGGACGTCAACGCGAAGAAGGGTGTCCCGTCGAAGGGTCTCCTCCAGGTGATCCAGCCCACCTTCGACGCCTACCACGTGAAGGGGACCGAGAAGGACCTCTACGACCCGGTCGCCAACATCGTCGCCGCCTGCAACTACGCGGCTGACAAGTACGGCTCGATGGACAACGTCGACTCCGCGTACTGATGGCGCGGGCATAGGGGCCCGCCCCCTCGAAGCGGGCCGGGAGCAGGGCGCACAGCCCCGCTCCCGGCCCGCTTTCGTGTGCCGGGAAACGTCATGGGCGACGGATGCCCGAGGCAACGTCCTGGTGCACGAACTGACCACGCAACGTGGCCCGCACCCCGGGGTCGTGCCCTGCGGACCGTCCGCCTCCCCGGAGGCCCGATGCCCGCTTGCTCGGCGACCGCCCTCGCCGAGCCGCGCGAGCAGCAGTCCTGCGAGGGTGTCGGTGGCCACATGCTCCTCCCGCGGTTCAGACGGTGGAGCGCCCCTGGCGCCACGCCTCGCCCCGCGGCCCGACCGGATCGACGAGGACGCAGTGGGTGCCCGTGTAGTTGGTCGGCATGCACTTGTTGCAGTGGATGCAGAGGGAGCGGACGCGCTCGTCCTCGGCGATCCGGTGGACGAGGTCGGGCTCCCGCAGCAACGCCCGCCCCATGGCGACGAACTCGAACCCCTCCGCCATCGCCGTGTCCATCACCTCCTTCGAGGTGACGCCGCCGAGGAGGATCATCGGCAGCTTGACGGCGGCGCGGATCTGCCGCGCGTCGTCGAGGAGGTAGGCGTCCTTGTAGGGGTAGGCGCGGAGGATGCGCTTGCCGAGGAGCTTCACGCCGAGCTTGATCGGCTGGGGCATGACGGCCGCGAAGTCGTCGAGCGGTGCGTCGCCCTTGAAGAGGTACATCGGGTTGTCGAGGGAGCTGCCCGACGTCATCTCCAGCGCGTCGACCGAACCGTCCTCCTCGAGCCACTCGGCCACCCGGATCGCCTCGTCGAGCCAGAAGCCGCCGGGGACGCCGTCGTCCATGTTGAGCTTGGCGATGATCGCGATGCGGTCGCCCACCGCGTCCCGCACCGCGCGCGCCGTCTCCCTGGCGAGTCGGGCGCGGTTCTCCAGGCTGCCGCCGTAGGCGTCGTCGCGGCGGTTGAGCTTGGGGCTGAGGAAGGAGCTGGCGAGATAGTTGTGGCCGAGGTGCACCTCGACGGCGTCGAAGCCGACCTCGACGGCCATCCTCGCCGCGTCTCCGTGCGCGCGGACGACCCGCCGGATGTCCGAGAGCGTCGCGGCCTTGGTGAGGCTCAACGTCGTCTTGTGGAAGATCCGCCCGGGGCCGAGGCTCGGCGCCTTGTTGCCCTTCGGATCGGCGACGGGGCCCGCGTGGCCCAACTGTGCGGAGATCGCGGCGCCTTCGGCGTGCACCGCGTCGGTGAGCTTGCGCAGACCCGCGGCGGCCTCGGGGCGCCAGAGGATCTGGTGGCGGTCGGTGCGGCCGTCCGGGGCGACGGCGCAGTAGGCGACCGTGGTCATGCCGACGCCGCCGGCCGCGGGACGGCGGTGGAAGTCGATGAGCTCCTCGGTGACGAGTCCGTGGCGGCTTAGCCCCTCGTAGGTCGCCGCCTTGATGGTGCGGTTGCGCAGTTCGAGGGGGCCGAGGCGGGCGGGTGCCAACGGGTCGGGCGCTGCGGCGGGTTGCGTGGGGCGCGGGTTCACGAGGGCCTCCTCGGTGGGGCGTGGTCGTCACCACGGCGACGCGTCGGCCGTCGCAGGGTGCGTGGTGCGGACGCTAGCGACGGGCAGGACCGGGCGGCTTCGACCGTCCCGCTCACCGGGAGACGGCACAGGCTGCCGCAACACGGCGTGAGACGTTCCCTCCCCGCGGACCGCCGAGAGGGGACCGCCATGCGCACAGGGAGCACGTCTGTCCGGACGAGGTGGAGTACTGCCTGGAGGAGCACCCGGGTGTCGCCGAATGCGCGGTGCTCGGCTCGCCGCACGAGGGCCAGGAGGTGGCCGCCGTCGTGGTGGTCAGGGCCGAACACGAGCCGAAGCAGGCCGAGTTGCACGCCTTCGCCCGCGAGCGCCTCGCCTGCTTCAAGGTGCCGAGCAAGTGGCGCCTCACCCGGGAGCGGCTGCCGCGCAACGCGACGGGCAAGGTGCTGCGACGCGCACCGGACTG
Source organism: Streptomyces sulphureus DSM 40104 (assembly GCF_000381025.1). Lineage (GTDB taxonomy): Bacteria > Actinomycetota > Actinomycetes > Streptomycetales > Streptomycetaceae > Streptomyces > Streptomyces sulphureus. The sequence continues at coordinate 207,042 of NZ_KB905818.1, read as the reverse complement.
CTGAGGGCGGGGCGGCGGAAGCCTCCCGAGCATGCCCGCGAGGCCGGAGGCGCCCGAGCACTTGAACGCCCTTGCCGCGTACCGAGTCGCGACCCGGTCGTCGGCGAGCGCAGCAGGCTTCGGCGCGCTGGCCGAGCCCTCGTTCAGCGACAAGGCCGAGGACGCCAGGTCCACGAGGCAGGCGCTCCTTCCGCAACGCCGTCGGCACGGTGAGCACGTGGTCGGGCGCACCGTCGACGGCTGCGTCGTCAACACCCCGTCCGAGGCGCTCCTCTTCGGCTCGGCAGGGCAGCCCGACTACGCGGCGGCGAAGGCCGGCATCACGGCGCTGACCCTCGCCACCTCGCAGGGCCTCGCGCGCTACGGAGTGCGGGCCAACGCCATCCGCCCACGGGCGCGCACCGCCATGACCGAAGCGACCTTCGGTGCCGACCCCTCGGACGGCGGGACCGACGTCGTGGCGCCCGAACGCGTCGCCGAGTGCGTCCGCTACCTCGCCTCGCCCGCCGCGGCCGGAATCTCGGGCCGGGTCTTCGTCGTCCACGGCGGGATGGTCGCGCTCCTCGCCCCGCCCAGCGTCGAGGAGCAGTTCACCGCGGACGAGAACGCCTTCAGCGCCGAGGAGTGCGCAGCGAAAGTGACGCCGTACTTCGCCGGACGCGACCCGCGGCGCACCTTCGCCGCTCACGCGCTGGCGGTGCTCGACACGACGGGGTCTCGGCCCGATCGGGCGGCCCGCGCCGACCGCTCAGCGCAGCCCCTCCCCGCGCAGGGCCACCTCCGCGCCCCCGTCGACGAAGAGCAACTGGCCCGTCACGTGCGTGTTCTCCGGGCTCGTGAGCCAGGCGAGGGCCGCGGCCACCGTCTCGGGCCCGGCGTAGCCGTTGAGCGGCATCGGGACCGCCTCGTCCATGGCCGCTTTCCTCGCCGGGTCGGAGAAGAGGCCGTCCGTCATCGGTGTGCGGACGACCCCGGGACCGACCGCGTTGAGCGGGATGCCCGCGTCCGCCCATCCGGGGGCGAGGCAGGTGCGCCGCACCCAGCGGGCGAGCGCGGCCTTGGAGGACGGGTAGATCTCGTACGGCGCCGCCTCGGCCGCGCAGGCGACGGCGCGCTCCTCGTCGCCGTCGAGGCATGCCGCCACGGTCGCCTCGTCGAGCGCGGAGGTCGCGGTGATCGAGGCGACGAGCGCGGCCCGCGGGTCCGTGCCGCGTGCGAGGAGCGGCCGGAGCCCGGCCAACAGGGCGGTGGTGCCGAAGTAGTTGACCGCGACGGTGGCGGGCTCCTGGGCCGCGATCCCGGCGCAGGCGACGACGGAGTCGACGCCGTCGGGGAGCGCGGCGGCGAGCGACTCCACCGCGTCCCGGCGTCCGGCAGGGGTGCCGAGGTCCGCGCGGACCTCGGCGTCACGCAGGTCGACGCCGATCACCTGCTCGCCCCTGGCCCGCAGCAGGTCGGCGGTGGCCCGCCCGATCCCGGAGGCCGAACCGGTCACGATCGTACGGCGTGCCATCGCGAAGCTCCTGACATGTGGGGGCCGACTCCCCGCAGACGATAGGCGGTTGGCCCAGCCTGCACGTGGTGTCGTCCCGCTCGCCGGGACGCCGCCTCAACCCGCCTGCGGCGTCTGCGTGTTGGAGAGCCCCGCCAGGAGCAGCCGGCAGGCGAGGCGGAGATCGGCCTCGGCGTCCGGCATGGAGACGCGGCCGTTTAGCCCCGACTGGAGGACGCCGTACCAGAGTTGGAGGAGCAGCCGGATGAGTGTGACGTCGTGCGCCGTCGGCTGCTCCAGACCGATCGCGTCGAGGAGGAGCTGCCGGAAGCCGCGGTCGATCCGGCCGACGTCCGTGACGGTCGCCGCGTTCGCCGCGTTCGACGAAGTGAGCATCGCCATCGCGAGGTTGGGTCGCCGCAGCAGCGCCCTGCTCGACTCCTGGAGTACCGTGAACGCGGCTTCGTGGGGCGGCACGCCTTTCGGCTGGCCGACGCGCCTGCCCATGCGCTCGACCTGGTCCGCCATGACGCCGACGAAGAGGTGCGTCTTGGACGGGAAGTAGCGGTAGAGAGTCCCGATGGCGACGCCGGCTCCCTTGGCCACCTCGTGCATCTGCACGCGCTCCAGGCCGAGTTCGGAGCCCAGCCGGGCGGCGACCCGGAGTATCCGCAGGTACCTGGCGCGCTGCTCGGCAGAGCTGGGTTCGGCTGCCGCACGGCCCGAGGCGACTCTGGGCAACGGAATCCTCACTCCCTCGGTTCGGCTCACCTCGACCATACCCGCCCGTAGCTTCCGCAGGATCAGAGGCGGGAAGCCACGTCAATCCCCGCGTCGCACGTCCGCTGAGTGGGACTGCGCTCGCCGCAGCGCCGAGCCCTGCGGTTTCGTCGTCGGCACCCGGAGACGGGCGGCGGACCGGACGAGGAGGCGCGGTGGGAACGACGGTTGAAGGCGGGCGGCAGGGGCTGCGCGAGTGCGACGTACTGGTGGTCGGGTCCGGCGCGGGCGCGCTCACCGGCGCCTACACCGCCGCCTCCGCCGGCCTCGACGTGCTGGTGGTCGAGCGTACGCCGCTGCTCGGCGGCACCTCGGCGTACTCGGGTGCCGCCTGCTGGCTCCCCGGGAGCGAGGTGCAGCGCAGGTCGGACGCCGGCGACTCCACCGAGTCAGCGCGCAGCTATCTCCACGCGCTCCTCGGCGACTTCGAGCAGGAGCGCAGGGAGGCGTTCCTCCGCCATGCGCCCGAGGTCGTCGCGACGCTGGAGGCGAACGAGCACGTCGCGTTCGCCTGGCGAGCGTTCCCCGACTACTTCGAGGCCCCCGGCAGCCTTCCTCTCGGCCGCTCGGTCATGCCGGCGGACCTGCCCCTCGCCGAGCTCGGCGCAGACGCCGCCCTCGTCCGCCCCGCCGTCGACAGGGACCGCGGCGCACGCGGGCACGACGGGATGCTCGACGGCGGCAGGGCGCTCATCGGACGCCTGCTCCTCGCGGTGCGCAGCACCGGCCGCGCGGAGGTGCGCACCCGCACCGCGATGACCGAACTCACCGCCGAGGAGGGCCGGGTGACAGGCGCCGTCGTCACGGCGGAGGACGGCACCCGGAGCACGGTGCGGGCCCGCCGCGGGGTGCTCCTGGCGGCCGGCGGTTTCGAGCGGAACGCGCAGCGGCGCACCGCCGAGGGCGTCCCCGGCGGCCCGGCGACGTCGATGGCACCCGCGGGCAGCAACGACGGCGGTCCGATGGACGCGGCGACCGCGCTCGGCGCCGCCACCGGACTGCTCGACGAGGCGTGGTGGTGCCCCGTCTCGCCCCAACCCGACGGTGCCCCCTCCTTCGTCCTCGGTCTCCGCGGCGGCTTTCTGATCGACGCCGAGGGTCGCCGCTTCGCCAACGAGTCGCTCCCCTACGACCGCATGGGGCGCGAACTCGCCGCGGACGCCGCCCTCCGCGACCCCGCCCACCTCGTCTTCGACTCGCGCGAGGGCGGACGGATGCCGCTCATCGCCGTCCCCGACATCGACCCGGAGGCGAGCCTGGCAGCCGGCACCTGGCACCGCGCCGACACGCTGGAGGAACTCGCCCGCAGCATCGGCGTGCCCGAGGCGCGACTCCGGGCCACCGCCGAGGAGTTCAACGCGGCGGCGGCAACGGGCGAGGACGCGTCCTTCGGGCGCGGCACGTCGGCGTACGACAGGTTCTTCGCCGACCCGGCCGCGGCCGAGGAGCACCCGAACCCGTGCCTCGTCCCGCTCACCGAGCCGCCCTACTACGCGGCCCCCGTCCGCCTCGGCGACCTCGGCACCAAGGGCGGCCTCCGCACCGACGCCGCGGCCCGCGTGCTGCGCACCGACGGCACCGTGCTCCCCGGGCTCTACGCGGCGGGCAACACGGCCGCCTCGCTCAGCGGGCGGTGCTACCCGGGGCCGGGGATACCGCTCGGGACGGCCATGACGTTCGGCTACCTCGCCGCGCGCGGGATGGCGTCGGGCGCCTGACGCCAACCGCCGTGCATGCGGGTCGCGTTACACCAGGTTGTCCTCGACGGAGAGGCCGAAGGCGCCCTGCCCGTACATCGCCAGCGCACGCTCCGGGTCGTTGGCGACGTGGACGCTGCCCGCGTGCGCGTCGCGCCAGGCGCGCTCGATCGGGTGGCCGCGGTGCAGGGACATCCCGCCGGCCGTGCGGAAGAGCTCGTCGACGGCGTACGTGGCGCGTTCGGTGGCGCGGACCTGGTCCCGCCGCGTACGCAGGCGCAGTTCGAGCGGGATCTCCCGGCCCGACGCCGCGCACTCCCCCAACTCCCGCAGGTTGCGCTCGATTTGGAGGACACCGGCATCGAACTCGCTCGCGGCCCTCGCCAACGAGACCTGCGCGTACGGGTCCTCGGCGAACCGGTCGCCGCCGAGGCTGAGCCGGGTGCGCTCGCGCATCGTCTCGACGTACCGCTCCCAGCAGCCGGAGACGATGCCGAGCAGCGGGGAGGCGATGGCGTGGGTGAAGACCGCGGCGAACGGCAGGCGGTACAGCGGTCCGGTGTTCACCTGCTGTCCCGGGCCGCAGAGTTGGGCCTGGCGGTAGTTGCTCAGCACGCGGTGCGCGGGCACCACGGCCTCGTCCACGACCAGGTCGTTGCTGGCCGTGCCCCGCAGCCCGACGACGTCCCAGACATCGACGATGCGGATCTCGGAGCGCGGCACCAGCACGGTGAGGAAGTCGACGGGATGCCCCTCCGAGCCGACGACGAGGGCGCCGAGCAACGCCCAACTCGCGTGCGCGCAGCCGGAGGAGAACCGCCAGCGCCCGGAGAGACGGTAACCGCCCCCGCCGTCGGGCGTGAGACGGCCGGTCGGCGCGTACGCGGAGCAGACGAGCGTATCGGCGTCCTCGCCCCAGACCTCGGCCTGCGCACGGTCGTCGAAGAGGCCCAACTGCCAGGGGTGGACGCCGAGTACGGAGACCACCCATCCCGTCGAGCCGCAGACGGCGGAGAGTTCGCGGACGAGCCGGAAGAACTCGACGGGGTCGCCCTCCTCCCCTCCGTAACGCCGCGGTTGCAGCGTCCTGAAGACGCCCGCCGCCGCGAGGTCCCGCACGGTTTCCGAGGCGACGGCCCGCCCGTCGTCCGTCTCCTGCGCCCGCTCGCCGATCGCCGGCAGCAGGTCGCGCACCGCCTTCCGCACGCTCTCACCCGTCACCACGAACCGCCTTTCGCGCGCCTGCGCCGGTGCACGCACGTCTCGGCTGCGCCGCCCGGCCGGGATGCACGCTAGGCGCGTTCGGACGCGGCCCCGCGCTCCGTCCCGGCCAGCGGGACTCGCCGGTGTCCGCGGGCGTGCGCCGCCCTAGCTTGAGGTCATTCACCGAAGGGAGGGACGACTGTGAGCAGCGCTGTCAGCACCACCCAGTCCCCGGACGAGGTACGCACCATCGACACCGGTGCGGTACCCACGAGGTTCGCGCGCGGCTGGCACTGCCTGGGCGTGTCCGAGTCGTTCAAGGACGGCGGGCCGCACTCGGTCCAGGCGTTCGGCCAGAAGCTGGTCGTCTTCGCCGACAGCAACGGCGCACTGCACGTACTCGACGCCTACTGCCGGCACATGGGCGGCGACCTGTCGCAGGGCACCGTCAAGGGCGACGCGGTCGCCTGCCCGTTCCACGACTGGCGGTGGGGCGGCAACGGCCGCTGCGCCGGCATCCCGTACGGGCGCCGCGTCCCGCCGCGCGCCCGCACCCGCTCGTGGCCCACGCTCGACCAGGACGGGCTCTTCTTCGTCTGGAACGACCCGGAGGGCAACCCGCCCCTGGAGGAGCAGGCGATCCCGCGGATCGAGGGCGGGCTGAGCGACGAGTGGAGCGACTGGGTCTGGTACTCGGTCGAGGTCGACACCAACTGCCGCGAAGTCGTCGACAACGTGGTGGACATGGCGCACTTCTTCTACGTGCACCACGCGTTCCCGACGAAGTTCCGGAACGTCTTCGAGGGCCACGTCGCGACGCAGTACATGGAGGGCCTCTCGCGTGAGGACGTCGCAAAGCCTGCGCTGGAGGGCGAGCCGACGATGCTCGGGAACACCTCTCTCGCCTCGTACTTCGGCCCCTCGTTCATGATCGACGAGCTGGTCTACCAGTTCGACACCGGAGACATCGAGTCGATCCTCATCAACTGCCACTACCCGGTGACGGCGAACAAGTTCGTCCTGATGTACGGGATCATCGTCAAGAAGCCCGCGGGGCTCCCCGACGAGACCGCGCTCCACCAGGCCCGCGGCATGGGCGACTTCATCAAGCTGGGCTTCGAGCAGGACATCGAGATCTGGAAGTCGAAGACCCGGATCGACAACCCGCTCCTCTGCGAGGAGGACGGCCCTGTGTACCAACTCCGGCGCTGGTACGAGCAGTTCTACGTGGACGTCGCCGACGTACGCGCGGAGATGACCGACCGGTTCGAGTTCGAGCTCGACACGAGCAGGCCCGTCGAGGCGTGGCGCAGGGAGATGGAGGAGAACCTCGCACGCCGCGCCGAGGCCGGCGCCGAGCAGGCGGGCGCTGCCGCGGGCGCCGCCGGCTGATGCGGCCGCCGAGCGACGGCGGGCGGCAGCCGGCTTGGGAGCGCGAGGAGCGCCGCAGCCTGGTGCCGCTCGCGTGCCGGGCCTGCGGGAGCCACGTGCAGGTGCAGAAGTTCAGTTGGCAGCACACGAGCGTGCAGTGGACCTCCGAAGTCCGCGCCGGCTGCCCCGAGTTGCGCGACGAGGCGCAAGCCGTCGGGGTCTGCGGTGCGCTGCGCGACACCGTGGAGCAGGCCGCGCTCGACGGCGTCGTGCCCGTCTTCGACCCCGCAGCGGATCGCACCACCCGGGAGGCACGGTGATCGACGCGGAACGGTAGCCCTTGGGCCGTGGTGGCGGGCGGCTCCGAGGGGTGGACGCGGCATTCGCGCGGCAGCTCGCGGAGGCCGGCGTCAACCTCGTGCTCCTCGCACGCCGCGAGGAGCCGCTGCGGGAGGCGGCCGCCGAGGCGGGGAAGCACGGCGTGGAGGTGCGGACGCTCGCCCTCTTCGACCCGCGACCCCGGTAGCCGTCGCCCGCGAGACGGCGGGGCTCGACGTCGGCCTGCCCGTCTTCAACGCGGGCGCCAACACGCACGGCGGGGAGTTCGTCGAGTCCCGGATGGCGTCGATGCAGCAGGTCCTCAACCTGCACATCACCGCCCAACTCGCCCTGCCGCACCACTTCGGCGCGCGGCTGAAGGCGCGCGGACGGGGCGGACTGCTGCTCAGCGGCTCGCTCGCGGGGTTCCTCGGGCACGAGGAGGTCAGCATCTACTCCGCGGCGAAGGCGTTCGGCCGGATCTTCGCCGAGGGGCTGTGGCTGGAGTTCGCCCCGCACGGCGTCGACGTGTTGGAGCTGATCCTCGGCGTCACGCGGACCCCCGCGATGGAGCGCGCGGGGCTCCACCTCGACCTGCCGGGGCTCGACGTCGCCGAGCCCGAGGACGTCGCCGGGGAGGGCCTGGAGCGGCTGCCGTACGGACCCGTCCACGTGGCCGGCGGCAACCAGCAGGCGGCCGAGGCGCAGTCTGGCTTCCCGCGGGAGCGGATCGTGCGGAGAGCGGCCGAGGCGTCGAGGGATCTGCTGCCCGACCGGTGAGCAGTCCGTGCGGCCCAACGGCGGTGGTGAGTCGACGAGTTCGGCCGGCCACCGCCGCGCCGTCCGCGGGACGCCACCGTGGCGCCCCGTGGGTGCTGCGGCCCTCACCGTCATCCTCGTCTCCACCGGCTACGCGGGGTCGGACCTCTACAACCTGAGACTCGCCCGGCGTCAGGAGCGCCTGGCGCGCGTCAACCGCCAACTCGCCGCGCTCCACGGCGCGTTCCTCGCCCTCACCGAGGCCGACAGCCGGCTCTTCGCCGCCTCCACCGAGCGGCACCCGCGCGCCGACGGCCGCTCGCCTCGGCGATGCGCGCGCGAGCGCTTCGACGCGCTCAAGCGCGGGCGGACCCGCCTCCTCTGACGGCGCCGGCGGCCCTGACCTGCGCCCGCACCCGGAGTGCGCACCGGCGCAGCCGCGCTTACGGTGAGACGCACGCCGTCCGGGCGCGCCCGGACGGACGTCGCCGAGCCGGAGGTGAGCCGTGGAGCACGACCAGTGGCCCGTGCCGAGCGAGGGCATCGTCCTCACCCACTTCCTCACCGTGCGCGACGTCCCGACCTCGCGGAAGTTCTACACCGAGGTCCTCGGCGGGGAGATCGTCCTGGAGGAGAACCCCTGCATCGTCGCCGTCGCCAACGGTTGGCTCATCATGAACCCCGGCGGCGGCCCGACCCCCGACAAGCCGGGCGTGACGCTGCGGCCTCCGCAACCCGGCGACCCGGTCTCCTCGTTCCTCAACGTGCGCGTCGCGGACGTCGCCGCCTTCTACGAGCACGCGCGCGGCAAGGGAGCCGAGTTCCTCACCGAGCCGCTCGACCGCAAGGCGGAGATCCGCTGCTACCTGCGCGACCCCGACGGCTACCTCGTCGAGGTGGGCCAGGCCACCGGCATGCTCCAGGGCCGCTTCGCCGACAAGCAGCAGTAATCCCCGAACTCCCCGTCCAGCGGCCGCCGTTCACCCCCGCGCGGCTGCCGCCTTCCCCGCGCGGCGCCCGAAGAAGGTGCCGTCGCCGAGCGAGGTGCCGGAGATGTAACCCTCGCCGTGCATCCCCGAGGCGGCGCGTCCGGCCGCGTAGAGGCCGGGGATCGGGTGCCCGTCGAGGTCGAGGACCTCGCTCTGCGTGCTGGTGTGGAGGCCGCCGAGGGTGAACCCGGACGCCCCCGTGCCCGCCTCGCTCCCGCCGTCCGAACCGAACCCGACGCGGCTGTCGATCGCCGCGTACGGCGGGCGGAGCGGACGCAGCCACTTCGGGTCCTTGTGGAAGTACGGGTCCTCTCCCCGCTCCGCGTGCGCGTTGTACGCGGCGACCGTGGACTGGAGGCTGCCGTCCGGCATACCCGTCCCGGCCTCCAGCTCGGCGAGGGTGGCGGCGACGAACTGCGGCCTGATGCCCCAGCGTTCGCGCTCCTCGAGGGACTCGTACCCCTCCTCGTCGACGATCGTCCACGCCGGCCCCGGCTGGTCGTAGACGGCCGCGACGCTGACGAGCCCGGGGTAGGTGTCCTCGTTGACGAACCGCTGACCGAGCGCGTTGACGAGCATCCCCCGCGCGATGAGCCCCGGCACCACGGAGAGCGCGGTCTCCACGCACGACATGCGGCGCGTCGCCGCGCCCAGGCGCATCGCCATCCGGATGCCGCTGCCGTCGTCGAGCCCGTCGCTCACCTTTCCGTGCGCCCGCAGTTGCGGGGCGTGGTGCTCCAGCATCTCGTCGTTGTCGGCGAATCCGCCCGTCGTGACGACGACGGCCCGCCGTGCCCGGTAGACGAGGTCCTCGCCGTACCGCCGTGCGGTGACGCCGCGGACCCGTCCCTCGGTGTCGGTGAGGAGCCCGGTGGCGCGTGTGTCGTTGTGGGTGACGGCGCCCGCCTCCGCGGCGGCTGCCGAGAGCTTCTCCATCAGCAGCCAGCCGCCGAACGAGGAGGTGCCGGGGCGGTGCCCGCGCGGCGCCGGCTTCGCCAACTCGTTGTAGGGCCAACTGTTCTCGCCGAGCCACATCAGTCCGTCCTCGGTGAGCGGCATCCACGTCGGCGCCGACCAGAGCGAGTGGTGGAAGCCGACGCCTCGGTCGACGAGCCACTCGTAGTGCTCCAGGCTCCCGTCGCAGTAGTCGCGGATCTTCGCCTCGTCCGCGTGCGGTCCGAGCGCCGCCGTGAGGAACGCCTCCATCTCGGCCGGACTGTCGTCGAAGCCGCACGCGCGCTGCACCTCGGTGCCGCCGCCGAGATAGATCTCCCCGCCGGAGAGCGCCGAGGAACCGCCGGGTCCGCCGGCCCGCTCCAGCACCAGCACCTCGGCGCCGGCCGCCGCCGCTTCGTACGCCGCCGCTGCCCCGGCGCAGCCGAAGCCGAGCACGAGGACGTCCGCCTCGTGGTCGGGCTGCGCGGCCCGCTGCTTGCGGTCCATCTCGTCTCCTTGCTGGTGGGTTGGCGGGGAACGGGAGCGGGCCGGCCCCGGTGGTTCCGGAACCGGCCCGCGGACGTGGTCAGTCGGTCGGGGTGAGGGCGGCGAGCGGCTCGGAGCCCGACCAGTCGTGGCCCCAGTAGCTGTCCGCTGTGATCTCCTCGGCCGTGTACGTCGTCTCGTCGACGAGCATCCCCTCCGTGCCGTACTCGATGTCCCAACCGCCGGGCGCGCGCACGTAGAAGGAGACCATCTTGTCGTTGGTGTGCCGGCCGAGCGTCGAGGAGATCGAGAAGCCGAGCTTCTGCACCCGGTCGAGCGCGATGCCGACCGCGTCGAGCGAGTCGACCTCCACCATGAGGTGGACGAGTCCCGGCACGTCGGTGGGCGGCGCCGGGCAGACGGCGAGGCTGTGGTGGCGCTGGTTGACGCCCATGAACCTGATCCGCGGCACCGGCTCGTCCTCCGGCGGCCCCACCTTCATCGCACCGCGCGGCAGGAAGCCGAGGACCTCGGTGTAGAAGGCGACGGTCGCGTCGGCGTGCGCCGTCGGCAGCACGACGTGGCCCAAGCCGAGACCGTCGGTGAGGAAGCGCTGCCCGAAGCCGGTCACGAGCGGCGAGTGGTCGAGCACGGGTCCGTGGAAGACCTCCACCTGCACGCCCGCCGGGTCGTGGAAGGCGACGCCCGCCTCCACGTCCCGCTGCCGGGCCTCGGTCGGCGTCAGCTCCTTCACCGCGGTGCCGGCGTCCTCCACCTGCCGGCGCACTGCGTCGAGGGCGGCGCCGTCGCGCACCTCCCAACCGACGGAGAGCACCTTGTCGACGTCGCCCGGGAGCAGCGCGAGGCGCGCCCTGCGCTCGTCGATGCGCAGGTAGAGCGCCCCCTCCTCGGGTCCGGAGCCGGGCGCCATGCCCAGCCCGTCGATGGCGAGTTCGCGCCACCTGTCGTGGTGGGCCGTCTGCACCCTGAGGTAGCCCAGTCCCCTGATGTGGGTCATTTCTCTACTCCTCGCTTCAGATCATCATGCGCATCGGGCCGGCCGGCGGGTCGACGCCGAGCTGGCTGAGGGCGGCTCCCTGGAAGACGCCGCCAGGCGTGTGGATCGCGTGCACAAGGCCGTTGTTGGCGTCGCGCCAGAAGCGCTGCATGGGGTTGTCCATGCGCAGCCCGTTGCCGCCGGAGCGGGCGAAGATCTCGTTGAAGGCGCGGACCGCGCGCCAGGCGGCCTGCACCTGCGTGCGGCGGCCCGCCGCGCGTTCGGCGAAGGTCGCCTTGCGGCCGGAGGCGGCGAGGTCGTACATGCGGCAGGCGTTGTCGAGGAGCGCCGCCCTGGACGCGGCGATCTCGGCGGCGGCCTCGCTGAGCGCGTACATCGCGTGCGGGTCGTTCTTCACCTCGTCGCCGATGACGGTGACGCGCTTCGACTGGTAGGCGGCGTGGAGCGCGAGCCCGCCCTCGCAGATGCCGATCACCGAAGCGGTGATGCCGAGCGGGAACGCGGCCGAGAACGGCATGTGGTACGTCGGGTTGGTGACCCCCGCCTCGCGCGCGGCCTCGCCCGACTCGACCTTGGAGACCGGCAGCGTCCGGTACTCGGGCACGAACGCGTCCCGGACGACGACGTCCTTGCTGCCGGTCCCGCGGAGCCCGACCACGTCCCAACTGCCGTCGACGATCTCGTAGTCGGAGCGCGGGAGGATCAGGTGGAGCGACTCGCCCGTCGGGTTGCCTTCCGCGTCGCCGAGCAGACCGCCGAGGAAGATCCAGCGGCAGTGGTCGGTACCGGAGGAGAACTGCCAGCGGCCGTTGAAGACGTACCCGCCGTCCACCGGCCGCGCCACACCCATCGGCGCATAGGGGGACGCCACCCAGGTGTCCTGGTCCTCCCCCCATATCTCGTCGCGCACCTTCGCATCGGCGAAAGCGAGCTCCCACGGGTGGACGCCGACCACGCCGGCGACCCAGCCCGTCGCCCCGTCGAGCGCGGCGATCCGCATCACGGTGTCGGCGAACTCCCGGGGGTGCACCTCGAGCCCGCCGTGCGACTTCGGCTGGAGCATCCGGATCGCCTGCGCGCTGCGCAGGGCGCTCGCCGTCTCCTCGGTGAGCTTGCCGGCGCGCTCGTTGAGCGGGCCCTGCTCGCGGAAGGTCTCGGCTGCCGCTTCGATCCTGTCGAGAACGGTATCGGCCATAGTGCGACGTCTCCTCGTCTGCGGCGTTCGCGGGAGCCGGTGCGGCGGCCCGCTCGCCGCTCGTTCACCGGTCTTGTGCGCGTTGCCCGTCGCCCGCCGCCTCTGCTGCGAGTCCGACGGCGATCTCGATGAGCTGGTCCTCCTGGCCGCCGACGAGCCGTCGGCGGCCCGCCTCGACGAGGATGTCGGCGCCGGCGACCCCGTAGCGGCGGGCCTGCCGGTCGGCGTGGGTGAGGAAGGAGGAGTAGACGCCCGCGTAGCCCATCGTCAGCGAGAGCCGGTCGAGTTGGCACTCGCGGTCCATGACGGGGCGTACGACGTCCTCGGCGGCGTCGATGATCTTCGCGGTGTCGATCCCGGTGCGGAGGCCGAGCCGTTCGGCGACGGCGGCGAACGCCTCCACCGGGGTGTTCCCCGCACCGGCGCCGAACCGCCGGGTCGAGCCGTCGATCTGGACAGCTCCGGCGCGCGCCGCGAGCACCGAGTTGGCGACGCCGAGCCCGAGGTTCTCGTGCCCGTGGAAGCCGACCTGCGCGTCCGTCCCCAACTCGGCGACGAGCGCCGCCACTCGCGCCGAGGTGTCCTCCAGCACCAGCGCGCCCGCCGAGTCGACGACGTAGACGCACTGGCACCCGGCGTCCGCCATGATCCGTGCCTGCTTGGCGAGCGCCTCGGGCGGCGAACTGTGCGCCATCATCAGGAACCCGACGGTCTCCAGGCCGAGTTCGCGCGCAAGGCCGAAGTGCTGGACGGAGATGTCGGCCTCGGTGCAGTGGGTGGCTATCCGGCAGACGGCGGCGCCGTTCCCCGCGGCCTCCCTGATGTCGTCCTGGACGCCGAGCCCGGGGAGCATCAGGAAGGCGATCCTCGCGTGCCGCGCGGTCTCCACGGCCGTCCGGACGAGCTCCTGTTCGGGGGTGTGGCTGAAGCCGTAGTTGAAGGACGAGCCGCCGAGGCCGTCGCCGTGCGCGACCTCGATCACCGGCACCCCCGCCCCGTCGAGTGCGGCGACGACGGAGCGGACGTGCTCGGCGGTGAACTGGTGCTGCTTGGCGTGCGATCCGTCCCGCAGCGAGGAGTCAGTGACCCGGACGTCCAGGTCGGCGCTGTAGGGCATGGCAGGGGTCTCCCTGGTCGGAGTGGCTGGGTGGGGTGTCGACGGGCTGCGCCGTCAGCCGCCGTTGCGGCGGGCGAAGCCCTCTCCCACCCGGGTCGCGGCGGCCGTCATGATGTCGAGGTTTCCTGAGTAGGGAGGGAGGAAGTCGCCCGCGCCCTCCACCTCGAGGAAGACGGCGACGCGTGCGAGGCCGCCGCTCACCGTCGTCGGGTCGTCGAACTGCGGCTCGGCGCGCAGCCGGTAGCCGGGGACGTACGCGGCGACCTCCGCGACGGTGCGGTGGACCGAGTCGGCGACGGCGGCGCGGTCGGCGTCGGCGGGGATCGCGCAGAAGACGGTGTCCTGCATGAGCATCGGCGGCTCCGCAGGGTTGAGGATGATGATCGCCTTGCCGCGCTCCGCGCCGCCGATCGTCTCGATGCCGCGGCTCGTGGCGTGCGTGAACTCGTCGATGTTGGCGCGCGTTCCGGGACCCGCCGAGGGCGAGGCGACGCTCGCGACGATCTCCGCGTACGCGACGGGGACCACGCGCGAGACGGCGTGCACGATCGGGATCGTCGCCTGCCCGCCGCACGTGATCAACGAGACGTTCGGCGTCTCCAGATGCTCGCCGAGGTTCACCGCGGGCACCACGGCGGGGCCGAGCGCGGCCGGGGTCAAGTCGACGGTCTGGATGCCGAGTTCGGCGTAGCGAGGAGCGTTGGCCCGGTGGACGGCCGCCGAGGTCGCCTCGAAGACGAGGTCGGGGCGGTCCTCCCGGTCGAGGAGCCGGTCGACGCCCTCGGCGCTCGCGTCGAGCCCCTCGCCCGCGGCGCGCTTGAGCCCCGGGCTCTCCGGGTCGACGCCGACCATCCACTTCGGCTCGATCGCTTCCGAGCGCAGGAGCTTGTACATCAGGTCGGTCCCGATGTTCCCGGGGCCGACGATGGCCGCGGTCGCCTGTGCCGGTGCTGCCTTGGTCATTCTCGCCTCACCTGAATCGGACGGAAACGGAGCCGAGCCCGTCGAACTCGGCGCGGACGTCGTCGCCTGGCCGCACGTCCCAGGCGCGGGTGCAGGAGCCGGGGAGCACGAGGTGCCCGGCCTCCAGCCGGACGCCGAAGCCGGCGACCTTCCGGGCGAGCCAGGCGACCGCCGTCGTCGGATCGCCCAGCACCGCACTGGTGTTGCCGCGCGCCACCTCCTCGCCGCCGCGGTGGAGCACCGCGTCGACGTCCGCGACATCGAGCGCCGAGAGCGGGGCGCGGGCCTCGCCCAGGACGACGCCGGCGGAGGAGGCGTTGTCGGCGACGGTGTCGGCGAGGCCGATCCGCCAGTCCTCGATCCGGCTGTCGATCAGCTCGATCGCGGGGACGACGTACGCGGTCGCCGCGCGCACGTCGTCCTCGGTGCAGCCCTCGCCCGGCAGCGCGGCTCCGAGGACGAAGCCGACCTCCACCTCGACGCGCGGCTGGAGGTAGCGGGAGGTGTCCACGGGCTCGCCGGCGTCGAGCACCATGTCGCTCAGCAGGTGGCCGTAGTCGGGCTCGTCGACGCCCATCATCTGCTGCATCGCGGCCGAGGAGAGCCCGACCTTGTGCCCGTGGACGCGTGCGCCCTGCGCCGTTCGGCGGCGGATGTTGGCGAGTTGGATCTCGTACGCGTCGACGACGTCGATACCGGGGTGGCTCTCGCGCAGCGGCTCGACGGGGGTCCGCTCCCGTTCGGCTGTCCACAGCGCCTCCGCGGCTGCGGTGCGCTGGGCGGGGTCCAGCATGGGGTCTCCGTGGGTCGTGGGTCGTGGGTCGTGGATCGGCCTGGCGATGCCTACTCGTCGTAGGTGACGGCGACTTCAGGGGTGCGCGCGGTGGACTGGCAGCCGAGGACGTAGCCCTCCTCCAGGTCCTCGCGCTCCAGCACCTCGTTGTGTGCCATCTCCACCTCGCCCTCCAGCACGCGGCAGGCGCATGCGCTGCACGCGCCCTCGCGGCAGGAGAACGGGGCGTCGAGCCCGGCGGCGAGGAGCACGTCGAGGAGGCGGGCGCCCGCCGGCCAGCGGACGGTGCGGGTCTCGCCGTCGAGGGTGACGTGCACCGTCGCAGCGTCCTGCCCGTCGTCCGACTCGTCCGGGTCGGGGGGCTCGGGCGCGGCGAACGGGTCGCCCGTCAGCGAGGTGTAGCGCTCGACGTGGACGCGCTCGGGCGGCACCCGCAGGCTCCGCAGCGCCGCGCCCACCGTCTCCATGAAGGGTTCGGGACCGCACACGAACGCCCGACGCGCGGCGAACTCCCCGGCGAGCGCCCGCAGTACGGGCTCCGACGGCAGCCCCTGGAGCGACTCCAGCAGGTGGACGACGTGCAACCGGTCCGGGTGGTCCCGCGCCAGCTCCCGCAGCTCGTC
Source organism: Streptomyces sulphureus DSM 40104 (assembly GCF_000381025.1). Lineage (GTDB taxonomy): Bacteria > Actinomycetota > Actinomycetes > Streptomycetales > Streptomycetaceae > Streptomyces > Streptomyces sulphureus. The sequence goes on along the minus strand of NZ_KB905818.1, from coordinate 191,302 downwards.
GCCGAAGATCACCGACCGCTCGTCCCTGTTGGCGTAGACGAGCGCCACCCGCCCCGTGCCCGCGCGGAGCGCGGACTTGAGGATCGACATCACCGGCGTGACGCCGCTGCCCGCCGCGAAGAGGACGAGGTCCTCGTCGAGCGAGGGCGGTGTGAAAGTGCCGCCGGGGCGCAGGACGTCGAGGCGGGTGCCGGGGCTCACCTCGTCGCAGATCCAGTTGGAGCCGAGGCCCCCCGCCGTGCGCTTGACCGTCACCTTCAGCGGCTCCCCGGTGTCGGGGGAGCTCGCCAGCGAGTAGCAGCGCGCCGTCCAGCCGCCGTCCGGCGTCGGGACGCGGAGCGTGAGGAACTGGCCGGGACGGTAGGCGAAGCGGTGCACGTCGGCGGGCTCCGGCTGCAGGACGAGCGAGCAGGCGTCCTCGGTCTCGGCCACCACCTCGGCGACCGTGACGCGCAACGCGTGGGCGGGCGGCGGCTGTTCGCCGGGCTGCGAAGGGGCGCGCGTCGTCACGGCGGAGGTCACGCCTCCTCCCGTGCTGCCGCGTGCCGCGCCGCGAGGTGCCCGAAGACCATGGCCGGGCCGATCGTCGCGCCGGCGCCCGCGTACTCGTGGCCCATCACCGACGCCGAGGTGTTCCCCGTCGCGTACAGGCCCGGGACGTGGGTGCCGTCGGGGCGCAGCACCCTGCTGTGCTCGTCGCAGACGAGCCCGCCCTTGGTGCCGAGGTCGCCCGCCTCGATGCGGACCGCGTAGTACGGGGGCTTCGTCAGCTCGTCGAGGTTCGGGTTGGGCAGCGTCGGGTCGCCGTAGTAGCGGTCGTAGGCGCTGTCGCCGCGGCCGAAGTCCTCGTCGCGGCCCGTGCGGGCGAAGCCGTTGAACCGGCGGACCGTCTCCGCGAGCGCCGCCGCGGGAACGCCGATCGACCCGGCGAGCGCGGTGAGCGTCTCGGCACGGTGGACCGTGCCCGCTTCGTAGTACGCCTTGGGGAAGGGCGCACCCGGGAGCACCTGCGCGAAGGGGTAGCGCGCGCGTGCCTTGGCGTCCATCACGAACCAGGCCGGCACATGGCCGCCCTCGAGCTGGTCGTGGACGAAGTTGACGTACGGCGCCGACTCGTTGGTGAACCGCCGCCCCTCCGCCGAGACGATCACCGAGGGCGGGATGCACCGCTCCGAGACGAGCGGCACGATCGCCCCCGAAGGGTGCCGGACCGACGGCATCCACCAGGCGTCGTCCATGAACTCCAGGGCCGCGCCCGCCTCCTGGCCCGCGAGGATGCCGTCGCCCGTGTTCTCGGCCGCGCCCGCGCTGACGTCGTCCCGGCCGCCGTCCGGGAGGTACTTCTCGCGGAGCTCGCGGTTGTGGTCGAAGCCGCCGGTCGCGAGGAGGACCCCGCGGCGGGCGCGGACGCGCAGCCCCGCAGCGACGACGGCGCCGCGCACCGAGCCGTCCTCGTCGCGCACGAGTTGACGCAGCGGGGACTCCAGACGAAGCGGTATCCCCGCCTCCCCGAGGGCCATCCGCAGCCGCGCGGCGAGCGCGCGGCCGCCCGTCGCCATGTGGCGGCGGCGCACCACGTTCGACGAGACCCGCCAGGCGGCAGTGAGCGAGGCGCGGCGCCCGCGCCAGGTGCGCTTGACCATCGCGAGGTCGTGGTAGTCCTTCGAGGTCACCCAGAGGCCGAGGGGGCCCTTCATGCCGTTGGGCTTCTGTGCGCCCTCTTCCGCGCCCAACTTGCGGGTGTCGAACGGCAGGGGCTCGACCGTCCGGCCGAGTGCCCGGCCGCCCTCCTCCTCGGGGTGGTAGTCGGCGTACCCCTTGACCCAGAAGAACCGCAGGTGCCGGCTGCTGCTCTCCAGCAGCTCCATGAGTGCGGGACCGTGCTCGACGTACGCGGTCAAGCGCGCGTCGGGGACGTCGCCCGCGGTGATGGCGCGCAGGTAGCGCACGACCGAGTCCGGGTCGTCGGAGGCTCGCTTGCGGCGCAGGGTCGGGTTGTTGGGTATCCAGATGCCGCCGCCGGAGAGCGCCGTCGAGCCTCCGAAAGTGGCTGCCTTCTCCACGACGAGCACCTTCAGACCCGCCCGCGCCGCCGAGAGCGCGGCGGCCATCCCACCGGCGCCGCTGCCGACGACGAGGAAGTCGACGGTCTCGTCCCACGCCGTGCCGTCCACCGCCGCCACCGTCAACGACCGCCTTCGACCGGGCGGTTGAGGAAGGAGAGCACGGCGCTCTCGAACGCCTCCTTCTGCTCGATCATCACCCAGTGCCCGCAGTCGGGGAAGACGTGGAGCTCCCCCCTGGGCAGCGTCCGCATCGGCAGCACCGCCATGTCGACGGGGCTGACGCGGTCGTCGCGCCCCCAGGTGACGAGCGTCGGCGCCTGCACCTTGTGCAGTTGCGCCCAGAGCGGTGTCGCGTCGGCCTTCGCGGCGGCCGCCGCCTGCGCGGCGAACGCCGCCCTGCCGTACATCCGCCGCGCGCTCGCCAGCGTCGCCGGTTCGGTCGCCTGCTCCCAGCGCTCCTCGACCAACTCCTCGGTGACCAGCGCCGGGTCGTAGACCATGGAGTGGAGCCAGGCGACGAGCTTCTCCCTCGTCGGGTCCTCCGTGAACTCCATGAGCAGGTTGATCCCCTCCGCGGGCGCGGGCCCGAAGAGGCTCCTGCCGACGCCGCCGATCGTCACCAGGCGCTCCACCCGCTCGGGGTGCGCGACGGCGAGCTGGGTGGCGACGATGCCGCCCATCGAGTTTCCGATCACCCGCACCCGGTCGAGCCCGAGCCCGTCGAGGAAGCGCACGGCCGCGTCCTGGGCGAGCGCCATCGGGTGGCCGCCTTCCACCGGGTCGCTCACGCCGAACCCGGGGAACTCCAGGACGAGGCAGCGGAAGTGCTCGGCGAGGACGGGCAGGTTGCCGCGGAAGTTCCGCCAGCCGGTGACGCCGGGGCCCGACCCGTGCAGCAGGAGCAGCGGCGGGCCTTCCCCTGCCTCGTGGTAACGGAGCACGCCGCGGTCGGTCTTGAGCTCGCGGAGGGTCGACTTGTGGCTCAGCTCTTTCGTCATCATCCGCCTCGTTCGGGGGAGTTCGGGAACTCGGGGAGGGTGGTGGTCGCCGGTGGTGCGTTGCGCCGGTGCGACACGGCGGGCGGGACCAAGGCTGCGTTCGCCTTCCGTCCCGTATCGATTTCGCGACGCTAACCGGGGTGTACGGGACGCCCGTCGGCTCGTCCCGTTCAGCGGGACCGCACCGCTCGGCGTGCTCCCGAACGTCCTCTCACCGGCCGGTTCCACTCACCGGGACCGCGGTGCTGCGCTGCTCGACGGCGCCCCTACCGTCGGGGCCGCGCCGCCCGCGACCGCGAGCGGCCGGGATCGGAGGTGTACCCGTATGTCGACGGAGGCGGTCACGCCGGAGTCCCCCGCAGACGCGCACGCCGAGCGTGCACGGCCCGCGTGCGGCGCCGCCGTCCCCTCTCCCGCCGAACTCCGTGCGGTACTGGGCCGATTCGCCTCCGGCGTCACCGTCGTGACGGGCGCCGACGCGGCGGGCCCCGTCGGCTTCGCCTGCCAGTCCTTCGCCTCGGTCTCCCTCGACCCTCCGCTCGTGCTCTTCTGCGCCGACCACGGCGGCCGGGCCTGGCCCCGCATCCGCACTTCGGGCACGTTCACCGTCAACGTCCTCGCCGAGGACCAGACGGAGCTGTGCACCCGCTTCGGCTCCCGCCACGGCCGCAAGTTCGAAGCCCTGGAGTGGGACCCCTCCCCCCACGGCACCCCTTCACTCCGCGGCGTCCTCGCACGCATCCACGCCACCGTGCAGACGGTCCACACCGCCGGCGACCACGACATCGCCATCGGCCTCGTCCACACCCTCGAACCGTGCCGCGAGGGGCGGCCGATGGTGTTCTACCGGGGGCGGTTCGGGGTCGAGGGGACGCCGGACACCGCGTCGGGAAGCGCGGGGTGGGGGCTGGGGTGGGATGCGCTGTGAGGGGTCGGTACGGGCGGGCCGGTCCGGCGGGGACTCGTGCCCACCGACGGCCTGAACGCTCGCCGGAGGTTCTGGCGGCCTCCTTGCTCAGCCGAGCGGTGGGCTTCTGCGGGCTGTCCCAGTCCTCGCCGTTTCAGTGAACGGCCTCCTGAGCCGCGAGAGCGGCAACTCTTCCGCGGCTTGGGAACGTTGCCCGGCACGTGATCCGGCCGGTTCCCGGATGCACGACTCCGCGCCCTCGTCACCCGACATCCACTTGTCACGTGTCCAAGCGGTACTCGTCCTCGTGCAGAGCATGGCTCTGCTCCTCATGAACAACGTGCTTGGCGCGCTCGCTGACGTCGCAGGCCCTACCGTCGTCGTTGCCGCCTGCGCCGTCATGCTGATCGGTGTCGGGCTCGCGGGTCTGACCTCCGGTCCGCTGCGAAACGACCGAACGGGACTCGGGCGAGGCTGATCGCGACCGTCCCCGGAAGCTGCTACCGCAACGCTCCCGAACGCCGGCCGCATCGGACGCCGCCGCCTGAGCAATCGGCGGGATGAGTCCCGGCGTCGAGACTGCGCACAACTTCGGGTGTACCAAAACAGGTTGATGCAGGCGTTGGCGCAGGACGACCCACGGAGTGTCGGACCGTTCCGCATCCTGCGGGTGCTCGGCGCGGGCGGGATGGGGCGGGTCTGCCTGGGCCGAGCCCCGGCGGGCGGACGGCGGCGGTGAAGGCCCCGCATCGCGAACTGGCCGACGACGGGCGCTTGCGGAAGCGCTCACCCGCGAAGTGGCCGCGGCACAGCGGGTGGGCGGCCCGTTCGTCGCTGAGTGGTCGACGTCCCTCCGACGTCGATGTGCCGTGGGAGGCGACCGAGTACGTTCCGGCCTCTCGCTGAGCAGGCGTCGACCTCGACGGAACGTGGCCGCACCGGCCCTCCCCGCACGGCGCCTCGCTGCTCGGCGTTCCCGTTCGCCGGTCGGACACTGAGCGCAGACGCGGCTCACCGCCGGCGGGTTGGTCCCTCCTCAGATCCACCCGTCCGCACGGCTCTCCGAGACGAGGCGCAGCATGGTCTCCCTCGACCAAGTCGGTTGTGTGGTCGCGCAGTTGCGGCGCGGGGCGCGAGTGGCGCCCGTCTCGGGGAAGAGCGCCCTGGAGATCTCGCGTGCCGAGTCGACGACGAGCGGGGCCACGCGCTCCAGCGGCGCGGTGCGCACCTCGCCGCAGAGGGAGAGCGCCGCGACGGGGCCTTCGGGGCCACGGAGCGCCGCGGCCACGCAGCCCGCGCCGAGGGCCGCCTCGCCGCGCTCGAAGGCGAGGCCGTGGCGGCCGCGTATACGGGTCAACTCCTGGCGGAGCGTGCCCATGTCACCGATGGTGCGGTCGGTGGCCCGCGGGAGCCGGACGGGGAGGAGTGCGTCGACCTGCTCCGGCTGGAGCCACGCGAGGATCGCCTTGCCGACACCGGTGGCGTGAGCGGGCGCGCGGCCGCCCACGCGCGACGGCAGCCCCCGCGCGAAGCGTCCGCCGACCTTGTCGAGGTAGAGCACCTCCGGCCCTTCGAGGACCGCCAGGTGCACCACCAGGTGTGTGCGCAGGTGGAGTTCGTGGAGGAGGGGGGCCGCCGCGGCGCGGATCTCGCCGTGCAGGACGTCCTGTCCGCCCGGGCCGAGGAGACGGGGGCCGAGGCCGTAGCCGTAGGCGGAGTGGTCGAGCCAGTTGCAGCGGACGAGTTGGTCGAGGATGCGGTGCGCGGTGGACCGCGGCAGCCCGGTGCGGGAGGCCACCTCCTCCAGGGTCAGTCTCGCGGGGCGGGTTCCGAAGGCGTCCATGATCAGTGTCATCCGCTCGACCATGGAGAGCGGCGGTCCGCACGGGGCGGCCTCTGCGGTTTCGGTACGGGCAGCATCGATGGCGGCCATCGCGACCTCCGGTTCATCTCCAGCTCGGCGGCTCATCCAAAACTGAAATGAATTCTCGTCAGAACGTAGCAGCCGCTTGGTTGGCGAGGAAGAGGCGCGGCCAAGCCGATCAGCGGGCTCGCTACGGAAGCACACCCCGACTTGCCGAACCCGCCCTCACCGGCGGGGAGTTGGCGCCACACGCGCCCATCGACAGCGGCGGAATCCACCCCCGGCGGACGCGGCCGCCGGGCACTCGGCGCCCCCGCGGCGCCGACCCCGCAGTCGAGTAAGTTTGACCGAGTCAAAACTACTCGCTAATCTTCCGGGCATACCCCTCGAAAGATCGACACGTGCGCGCCGACCCCGTCCCGCGCCGCGCACACCCGCGCCCAGGAGAACGACATGAAGTGCTACGACTGCGCGGCCCACGAGGCCGACACCCCCTCGGTCGCGATCTGCACCCGCTGCGGCGTCGGCGCCTGCCCCGCACACACGCACCTCACCACCGAGCCGATCCGCCGCAACACCGGAGTCGGCGCACGCACCGGCAGCACCCTCGCGCGTCGCGCACTGTGCCTCTCCTGCCACGCGGCGGAATCACCCGCCGGCTGACCCACCAGCGCCGCGACCGGCACGGCTCGCACCCGCCATCCCACCGGTACGCTCGGCGAGCGGACCCGAAGGGCGTGATCACCATGGAAACGGCAGCCGACACCGCGACCGACCTGCTGCGGAGCCGCGGCCTGCGCAGCACAGCGCAGCGCCGCGCCGTCCTCTCCGCACTCGGCGAAGCGCCCCACGCGACCGCCCCCGACCTGGAGTCGCTCCTCGGCCCCGGCACCGCACACGGCCTCTCACGCCAGGGCCTCTACAACGTCCTCGACGACCTGGCCCGCTCCGGCCTCGTCCGCTGCATCGAGCCCGCCGGCTCGCCCGCCAGGTACGAACTCCGCGTCGGCGACAACCACCACCACCTCGTCTGCCGCACCTGCGGCCGCGTCCAGGACGTCGACTGCGCCGTCGGCGCCGCTCCCTGCCTCACCCCGCCGGAGACCCACGGGTTCGCCCTCGCCGAGGCGGAGGTCACGTGGTGGGGCACGTGCGGCAGTTGCCAGGAGGCCGACGCCTGAGCACGCCGTGCGGCAGCCGGGCGGGGCGCCGGCTCCCGAGATCGCCAACGTCCCCCGCTTCAGGGATACTTGGCCCCCGCCGTGCACACACGCGGCCCGCCTCCCCGACACGCCTGGAGCCCCGATGACCACCGGAAGCCGCGACCTCGACACCGGCAGACCCCACTCTGCCCGGATGTACGACTACTACCTCGGCGGCAAGGACTGGTTCGAGGCCGACCGCCAGGCGGCCGAGTACGTCGTCGAACACCACCCCTCGGTGCGCACCATGGCGCGCGCCAACCGCGCCTTCATGCACCGCGCGACGCGCACCCTCGCCCGCGAGCACGGCGTGCGCGACTTCCTCGACCTGGGGACCGGCATCCCCACCGAGCCGAACCTCCATCAGGTCGCGCAGGCCGAGGAGCCGACGGCGAGGGTCGTGTACGTCGACAACGACCCCTTGGTCGTCGAGTACACCGACGTCCTGATGCGCGGCACCGACGAGGGACGCACCGCCTACCTGGAGGCGGACGTCCGCACTGACGAGATCCTCGAACATCCGCGGGTGCGCGCCACGTTGGAGTGGGGCGGCCCCGTCGCGCTTTCGCTCGTCGCGCTCCTCCACTTCGTTCCGGACGGCGCGTACGACCTCGTGCGGCGCCTGCTGGAGCCGCTCCCCTCCGGGAGCTTCCTCGTCCTCTCGCACAGCACGCGCGAATTCCTCACCGAGGAGGAGACGCGCATCGGGGAGGAGTTCTACCGCGGCAAGGGCACCGACGTGCGCCTGCGCTCCCGGGCCGAGATCGCCGCCTTCTTCGACGGGCTGGACCTCCTCGCCCCGGGCGTCGTCGCCGCGCACCGCTGGCGTCCCGATGCCGAACCGGCCCACGACGACGCGGAGGTGGGCCTCTTCGCAGGCGTCGCCCGCAAACCCTGAGACGGGACGCGGCACAGGGCACGCCGGCACAAACGGGCACAAGGGGCGATTAGGGCAGAATCTCCACCGCATCGCCGACGCAACGAGAGTGAGAGCCCGTGAGCACGCCAGCCCCCGCCCCGACCGTCCCGCTCCTCTTCGTCATCTTCGGCGCCACGGGAGACCTGGCGGCGAGGAAACTCTTCCCCGCGCTCTACCGGCTCTTCGCCACGGGGATGCTCCCGGGCGCCTTCCGGATCATCGGCACGGGGCGCCACTCCCCCGGCTCGGACGACGACTTCAGGGGACAACTGCGGGACGCGGTCAGGGAGCACTCCGAAGGCGGGCTCGACGGTGCGGCGTGGGAGCGCTTCGCTGAACACGTCGGCTTCGTCGCCTCCTCCGCCGAGGACGGCACCGCGCTCGCGGAGACCGCCGGGCGCCTACGCGCCGAACTCGGCGAGGACGCCCGCACGCTCCTCTACCTCTCCGTACCGCCCGGCGCTGCGGAGCCGATGATCGGCATGCTCGGCGAGACCGGCCTCGCCGACGGCGCCGCGATGATCCTGGAGAAGCCGTTCGGTTGGGACCTCGCGTCGTCGCGCTCGCTCGACGCGGCGGTCGAGCGGATCGTCCCCGAGGAGCGCGTCTTCCGCATCGACCACTTCCTCGGCAAGGAGGCGGTGCAGAACCTCCTCGTGATGAGGTTCGCCAACGGCCTCTTCGAACCCGTCTGGAACCGCGACCACATCGCGTACGTGCAGATCGACGTCCCCGAGGAGATCGGCATCGAGGGGAGGTCCTCCTTCGTGGAGTCGACGGGCACCTTCCGCGACATGGTCCCCACCCACCTCTGCCAGATCCTCGGCTTCGTCGCACTGGAACCGCCGGTGCGGATCGCGGCGCCCGAGCTCCGGGCCGAGAAGCTGAAGGTGTACCGCTCCATGCGGCAGCTCGCACCCGACGACGTCGTTCTCGGGCAGTACGAGGGCTACCGCGAGGAGGAGGGCGTCGCCGACGACTCCGAGGTGGAGACCTTCGCCGCCCTCCGGGTGTGGATCGACAACTGGCGGTGGCAGGGCGTCCCCTTCTTCCTGCGGACGGGCAAGCGCCTCGCGGCCACCCGCCGCACGGTCACGGTCGGCTTCAAGAAGCCCCCGCTCTCCCTCTTCGGCAACGCGGCCGGTCAGACCGTCCGGCCCGACGAGGCCGCCTTCGAGCTCACCGACGCGCCCTGCGTCACCCTCCGGCTCCGTGCAAAGGAGCCGGGACCCCAACTGAGCGTCGGCGACGCGGCGTTGCGCCTCACCCTCGACGACGGACCGGCCGGAACCCCGCTGGAGGCCTACGAGAAACTCCTCCTCGACGCGATCAACGGCGATCAGACGCTCTTCACCGACGCGCCCGAGATCGAACGCATCTGGGCGACCGTCGACCCCTTCCTCGCCGACCGACCCCAGCCGCTCCCGTACGCGCCGGGGTCGTGGGGTCCTGCCCCGGCGCTGGAGCTGCCGGGGAGGCGGGGCTGGGCCGTGCAGGACGGGTGAGGCGGAGGCTACTCCGGCGCGGGTTTCGGCCAAGCGGCACGACGTCCCCGGCCCTGCTCGACCGGCCCCTTGCGCTGACCGCCCACCTGACGTGTAAGAGCTGTCGGAGCGCGGTCGTGGTGCGCGCCCGTGCTCATCCGGTACCTCCCGCATCAGCCGCGTCACGGGCGCGGTTCGCCGCATACCGTCGCAGCGGAGCCGTACCGAGTGCACCCCCGGAATGCCTCGTGCTCCCCATCCCGCGCCGTCACCGCCCCGTTCCTCGCGCACCACGGCTCCGCACTCCCAACCCCGGCCGCAGCGCAACCGGCAGGCGTCCGCGCGGAGGCACCGTACGGTGACGAGCCGCGCGTCGGCCAGGTGGTCCACGACGTGCTGTGCGAGCGCGTCGGCGTCGTCATGGGACACGCGGGTTCTCAGGCGCAAGTGCACCCGCTCGCCGGGGCCGCGAAGGGGACGCCGTCCCGGAGCAGCTCCGCGCCCTGACGACGCCGGAGATACTCGGCGCGCGGCTTACGGAGGTCAACCGCCGCAGCCGTGGCGGCCGTCGAGGCGTGACCCGGCAGCGGCCCACGGCGATCGGCACGGACGACGAGGCCCCGCGGGAAACCGCGAGGGCTACTTCGCCCCCCTCCACCGCCCACCCCGCGCCGCCGCCACGAGCTCAGGCACCGTAGCCAGCTTCACCCGCGGCCGCCCGTCGCGGAGGCCGCGGGCGGCCTCGGTGCGTTCGATCGCGGCGAGGCCGCGGGCGTCGACGATCCTGCGGTTGCGGGATCTGGCGAGGCGCTGGAACGCCCTGGCGGAGGCGGAGGGTTCGGGGAGCGAGCCGGCCACCGCGTCGGCGAGGAGGGTGCTCACGGTCTCCTCCGCGCAGGTGCGGTTGGCGCCGATGCCGCCGGAGGGGCCGCGCTTGATCCAGCCGACGACGTAGGTGCCGGGACGTCCTGTGACGCGGCCCGCCTCGTGCGGGACGGTACCGGTCGTCTCGTCGAACGGCAGCCCGTCGAGCGGGAGTCCGCGGTAGCCGATGGAGCGGAGCAGCATGCCCGCGGAGATCTCCTGCTCGCCCGCGGCACCGGAGGTGCACACCGAGGAGACGCTGCGTCCCCCGAGCACCTCGCGGGGCTCGCTGTGGAAGCGGAAGACGATGCGTCGGCCGGGCCGGGGGTCGCTCTCCCACGCGACGGGCGCGCGGGGGACGCCCTGGAGGACGGCCGCCTTCTCCTTCGCGCCGGCCCCGTCGATCGCTGCGGCGATCCGCTCGTCGTGGTCGTCGACGAGGAGGTCGACGCCTGGCAGGTGCTTGAGGGCGAGCAACTCCGTTTTGGTGCAGGCCGCGTGCTCAGGGCCGCGACGGGCGAGCAGCACGACCTCGCGGACGTTGGCCGCGCGCAGCGCTTCCAGCGCATGGTCGGCTATGTCGGTGCGGGCGAGCGCCTCCGGGTCGGCGAGGAGGATGCGGGCGGCGTCGAGTGCGACGTTGCCGTTGCCGACGACCACGACGCGCTCTGCCGAGAGGTCCACCGCGTCGGGCGGGACGTCGGGGTGCGCGTTGTACCAGGCGACGAATCTCGTGGCGGAGATGCTGCCGGGCAACTCCTCGCCCGCGATGCCGAGTTGGCGGTCGGCGGAGGCGCCGACCGCGTAGACCACCGCGTCGTGGTGGGCGGCGAGCTCCTCCGCCGTGACGTCCGTGCCGATCGAGAGGCCGAGGTGCATCCGCACCCTGGGGTGGTCGTGGAAGCGTGCGAAGGTCTCGGCCGCCTTCTTGGTGTCGGGGTGGTCGGGCGCGACGCCGTACCGCATGAGGCCGCCCGCCACCGGGAGCCGGTCGACGAGGGTCACCTCGGAGTTGGTGTGGAGCAGCAGGTCCTGTGCCGCGTACATCCCGGCCGGACCCGTGCCGACGACGGCGACCCGCAGCGGGCCGAAGTCGGAGGGCAGGCTCCGCGGGAACGAAGGGGCGTTCCACGTATGGAAGTTGGGCCCCTCGGGGGCGGGCGCGGGGTTCTCCTCGTAGTACTCGGCGTTGAGCGCCGCGTACTCGCGCAGGCCCGCGGAGAGGCTCTCCACCGGGAAGATCGCGTCGACGGGGCAGGCGTCCGCACAGGCGCCGCAGTCGATGCAGGTCTTCGGGTCGATGTGGAGCATCTCCGTGCTGCCGAACTGCCGCTCCTCCGGCGTCGGATGGATGCAGTTGACGGGGCAGACCGACACGCAGGTCGCGTCGTTGCAGCAGGTCTGGGTGATGGCGTAGCTCATGTGGTCAGCTCTGTTCGGCTAGGGGGTGTCGTCGAATCCGCGTCGTCGCACCGCAGGCGGGGATTGACGACACCCCCTAGGCCCTGCGCGGTCGGTACTGGTCGCTCAGATGAGGTTGGCGCGCTTGTAGAACGCGAGGGCGGGCCTGGTGAGCAGCCGCGAGGAGGAGAGGAACTCCATCAGGCCCGAACAGCTCGAGCGCACCATCGACTTGTAGTGCTGGTTCGCCTTCGCCTCGCGCAGCGCCCGCTTCACGTCGAGCCCCGCGTTGGCGTAGACGTCCTTGTTGACCATGCTGGTGACGATGAAGTACGAGGCGACGGCGACGACGAACGCCTGGAGGTGCCGGCGCGTCGGCCCGGCCTTCCGGAGCCGCCGGCGCGTCTGCTCCCGCGCGAACTTCATGTGCCGGGACTCCTCGACCACGTGGATGTTGTTGATCGTCCGCACGAACGGGACGACCCGCTCGTCGCGCATCCAGTCGCGCTGCATGACGTCGAGGACCTCTTCGGCGACGAGGATCGCCGCGTAGGCGGCCTCACCGAAGGCGATCGTCTTGAAGGCGCGGCCGAGTTCGAGGACGGCGCGCGGCGGCTTGTACGGCGGGGCGCCGAGCTTCGCCGCACCGCGCGCGAACATGATGGAGTGGCGGCACTCGTCGGCGATCTCGGTGAGGGCGAACTGGAAGTCGCTGCTCGTCGGGTCCTTGGCGTAGATGTCGCGCAGCAGCATCTGCTGGAGGATCATCTCGAACCAGATGCCGGTCGAGGCGACGGAGGCGGCCTCCTGCCGCGTCAGCTCCTTGCGCTGCTCCTCGGTCATCTCCTTCCAGTAGCGCGTGCCGTAGAGGGAGCTCCACTCGGGGCTCGCGCCGTGGAAGTCCTTGTCGAGCGGGGTCTCCCAGTCGACCTCGGTGGCCGGGTCGTAGGCGAGCGTCGCCGCGGAGTCGAGCAGCTTCTGCGAGACGTCGTCCTCGACGGCCTCGTGGTGCGACGTCGTCGTCACGGTGGTGTTGGCCATGGTGCGGCTCCTCGGTCCAACTGAGGGATTTTCCCTGCCTGTTGCTGCTGTCTGCGAGCACTGGTGCTTACGGGCGCGGCGGGCGGCCGCCCTGTGGCCGCCCGCTGAGGTCGGAGGCCGCTGCCCTCCTTGTTAGACGGACCGTATAACAAGCCGATGCGCGGGGCCTACCCCTCAGTACGGAATTTCCGCGCACACCTTCCCGGCCGACCGCGCGCACCCGTCGGACGACAACTCCGGCCAGGAACACCCGAGTTGGAAACGGGCAGGTCCCACTGCCCACCGCAGTTTTAAGTCAGTTGTTTGACTTACGGGACGGTGCTCCGGTTGACTTCGGCAGAGCACGCGCCGCACGGCCGGAGGAGAGACCCGCTGCATGGACGCCCACGTCCGCCACCGACGGCCCGCCGCTCCCGGGTCCGCCCGGACGCAGGGACGCCGCCTCGCACGCATGCGCGCGGTGCTGGCCACGGGCCCGGGCCGCGCTCGGTCCGGCCGCGAGCACCGCGCCTGAACCGCGCGTTCCGAAACCCTCCGTAGACGCCCGGAGTCCCGGCCGCCCCGACTCCGCGAGCGCCCCGCAGGGCCCTCGCGCTCCGCCGTGCACACCGTCCACGCAGCAACGCCCACCGAGAGAAAGAGGACGTCGATGTCCGCATCCACTCCCCCCGCCGAACCCCCCGTCAGCGAGGAAGAGTTGTCGGTGCTGCGCGCCCGCTACCGCGCCGAGCGGGACCGCCGGGTCCGCCCGGAGGGAAACCAGCAGTACCAGCGCGCCGAGGGAGAGTTCGGCTACTACGCCGCCGACCCCTACGCGGACCCGGAGTTCACCCGCGAGCCGTTGGAGGACCGCGTCGAGGCCGCCATCGTCGGCGGCGGGTTCGGCGGGCTGCTCGCGGGGGCGCGGCTGCGTCAGGCCGGGGTCGAGTCGATCCGCGTGCTGGAGGAGGGCGGCGACTTCGGCGGCACCTGGTACTGGAACCGGTACCCCGGCATCCACTGCGACATCGAGTCCTACATCTACATGCCGCTCCTCGAAGAGGTCGGCTACGTCCCGCAGTGGAAGTACGCGCCGGGCGAGGAGATCAGGCAGCACGCGCAGGCGATCGGGCGCACCTTCGACCTCTACCGCGACGCCTGCTTCCAGACCCGCGTCACCGAACTCCGCTGGGACGACGCCGAGTCGGAGTGGATCGTCACCACCGACCGCGGCGACCGGATGCGCGCGCGGTACGTCGTCACGGCGAGCGGCACCCTCAGCCAGGCGAAGCTCCCCGGCATCCCCGGCATCGAGACGTTCAAGGGCCACACCTTCCACACCAGTCGCTGGGACTACGCGTACACGGGCGGCGACGCCGACGGGAACCTGCACAAGCTCGCCGACAAGCGCGTCGCGCTCATCGGCACCGGCGCGACGGCGATCCAGGTCGTCCCCCATCTCGGCGCCGACGCCGCCGAGTTGTTCGTCTTCCAGCGCACGCCCTCCACCGTGGACGTACGCGCCAACCGGCCCACCGATCCCGCGTGGGCGTCTTCGCTCGCCCCCGGCTGGCAGCGGGAGCGCAGGGAGAACTTCCTCACCCTCGTCGCCGGCGGTGCTGTCGAGGAGGACCTCGTCGCCGACAGTTGGACGAGCAGCGCCCGCCTCCACCAGAGTCTCCTGCCGAGCGACGGCTACCGGGACGTCGCCCCGGAGGAGCGCGAACGCGCCCTGGAGGTCGCCGACTTCCACAAGATGAACGAGATCCGCAGCCGCGTCGACGCACTCGTCGCGGACCCGGAGACGGCCGAGCTCCTCAAGCCCTGGTACCGCTACATGTGCAAGCGGCCGACCTTCAGCGACCACTACCTCCAGACGTTCAACCGCCCCAACGTCACCCTCGTCGACACCGCGGACACGCACGGCGTCGAGCGCCTCACTGAGACCGGCGTCGTGGTGGGCGGGAGGGAGTACGAGGTCGACTGCATCATCTTCAGCACCGGGTTCGAGGTCGGCGTCTCGGGGATCACCTCGGGCCGCCTCCCCGTCCACGGCAGGAACGGTCTGCCCCTGGGCGAGGCGTGGCGGGAGGGGCCGCGCACCCTGCACGGCTTCTACTCGCACGGCTTCCCCAACCTCTTCCAGCTCGGCCCGCTCCAGAACGCCAGCTCCGTCAACTTCGTGCACGTCCTCGACGAGCAGGCGTCCCACGTCGCCGAGGTCGTCGCGGCGGCACGGCGGAGCGGGGCACTGCGCGTGGAGCCCTCGCGCGAGGCCGAGGCGGAGTGGCTCGCGACGATCCGCGAGAAGGCCGCCGACCTGTACAAGTTCCACGCCGAGTGCACCCCCGGCTACTACAACAACGAGGGAAGGCCGAGGCAGCGCAGCGAGTCCTTCGGCGACGGTCCCGTCGCCTTCCACGCGCTGCTGCGGCAGTGGCGCACCTGGGGCGGTCTCGACGAGGTACTCGTCGAGGCGGCCGACGGGCGCGGCTGGAAGGAGAGCGCCGATGCCCAGTGAGTACGCCGCGAACGGCTCCTCCCCGCAAGGAGGTTGGGAGGCGAGCAGGCTCAATCCGCCGACCCCGCTGTGGGGTTCCAACGGCGTGGCCTTCGGCCCCGACGGCAGGCTGTACGTCGCGCAGTTCCTCTCCGGCCGGATCAGCGCACTCGACACGGGCAGCGGCGACGTCGAGGTCGTCGTGGGCCCGGGCGACCCCGTCCAGTCGCCCGACGACCTCGCCTTCGGCGCCGACGGTTCGATGTACATCGCCGACCTCGTCCCCGGACGCGTGTGGCGCCGCTCCCCGCAGGGCGCGTACACCCTCGTCTCGGACCGGGTGAAGGTGCCCAACGGCATCACCTGCGTGGGCAACCGACTCTTCGTCAACGAGATGAAGATGGACGGCCGGCTGCTGGAACTCTTCACCGACGGCCGCGAACCCGTGGTGGTCACCGAGGGGCTGGCGATGGGCAACGCGATGCAGATCGGCCCGGACGGCTGCCTCTACTACCCGCACATGATGACGGGCGAGGTCTGGCGTGTCCCGGCGGACGGCGGGCCCTCCGAGGTCGTCGCACGCGGCGTCCACGAGCCCGTCGCCGTCCGCTTCGACCAAGGCGGCGTCCTGCTCGTCCTCTCCCGGGGCGAGTCGGGCCTCGTCACCCGCATCGACCTGCACGGCACGGGCTCGCGTTCCCTCATCAGCAGCGGGCTCGTCGGCCTCGACAACGCTGCCTTCGACGCGGAGAACCGCATGTTCGTCTCCAGCTTCGCCAGCGGAGGCGTCACCGAGATGCACCCCGACGGGCGCACCCGGGAGGTGCTGCCCCGCGGCCTCAGCGGCCCCTACGGCGTCACGATCGACCTGCGGGGCACGGTGTACGCGGCGGACCACTACCGCCTCGCGGAGCCCGCCGACCGCGCGGCCCCCGGCACGACCGACGTGGTCACCCGCCGCCTGAAGCCGTTCGCGCACGGCATCGTCGCCGACGGCGAGCTGCTCCACCTCACCTCGCAGTACGGCAGCGTCGAGACGTACGACCCCAGGGACGGGACCACCCGCGTCCGCGCGAGCGGGCTGCGGCAGCCGACGGGCGTCGCCGTCGCGCCGGACGGCGCACTCGTGGTGGCCGAGAGCGGCGCGGGCCGCGTCGTCTCCCTCGGCGAGGACGACGCGGTCTCGGTCCTCGCCGAAGACCTGCGGCACCCCGTCGACGTGGCCTTCGACGCGGAAGGACGCTGCTACGTCAGCGACGACGTGCTCGGCGCCGTGCTGCGACTCGACGAGGAGGGCGCTCACCCCCTCGCCGAGGGGCTCGAAGGCCCGCAGGGGCTCACCGTCCTCGGCGCGCGCGTGTTCACCGTGGAGGCGGAGGCGCGCCGACTGCTCGGCATCTCCCTGGAGACGGGTGAACGACGCGTCGAGAGCGAGGAGTTGGCGCTCGGCACCGCGCCTGCGGAGCAGCCCGCACTCTTCGCCCACGGCATGCCCGGCATCCCCCGCCTCTTCGCGGGTCTCACCGCGGCGCCCGACGGCTCCCTGCTCCTCTCGGCGAACGGGGAAGGCACGGTGGTACGGCTCTCGCCCACGAACGGCGGCGCCACGGAGGGATGACGGCGGCCGGGGGCTGCGCGTGCGCCCCCGGTCCCCGACCGGGGGCGCCGCAGCGTCCGGCTCGTGTACCCGACGTCGACGTGGAGCACGGTCACGTACCGCGCGAGCCACAGGTTGACCTGTGCCTGCCCGGACCGGCCGGGCAGGCACAGCCGGGGCGCTTGTTCCTTTTCGTGAAGGTGCCGAGCCCACCGCCGGAATCCACCTGCGGTGGCGCTCGCACCGTGCCTGTCTCGGCTGCCGTGCCGTGCGGTTGCCGAACCTCGAGGCGAGGCCGCCGTTCCCGGCCGGGGCGCGCGTCGTCACGTCGCCGAAGGCCCCACCCGTCGGCGCCCGGCACCGTCCCGGAACCCGCGAGCGGCATCGTGCTAGACATGCACCGGCCCGTACCGCGTCCGACGGGGCCGAGAGCAGAGAGGTGAGCCGTGCCCGAGCAGGACCCGTACGCGTGGTTGGAAGACGTCGACTCCGAGGCAGCGCTCGCCTGGGTCGGCGAGCGCAACGCGGAGACCGTCGCCGCGCTCACGGCCGATCCCGCGTTCGAGGGGCTCAGGGACGCGGTGCGCGAGGTCCTCGACGACACCGCGCGCATCCCCTACGTCGTCCGCCGCGGCGGCCACCTCTACAACTTCTGGCGCGACCACGACCGTCCGCTGGGGATGTGGCGGCGCACCACCCTCGACGAGTACCGCTCACCGGCACCCCGCTGGGAGACGCTCCTCGACGTGGACGCGCTCGCCGAAGCCGAAGGCGTCCGGTGGGTGTGGGCGGGCGCCACCGTCCTGCGGAACGGGCCGCCGCGTGCCCTCGTGGAGCTCTCCCGGGACGGCGCCGACGCCACGGTCGTCCGCGAACTCGACCTCGACCGGGGCGCGTTCGTCGAGGACGGCTTCCGGCTCCCGGAAGCGAAGAACGCGGTCGACTGGATCGACGAGGACCACGTCTTCGTCGCCACCGACACCGGGCCCGGCTCCCTCACCGACTCCGGCTACCCCCGAACCGTGCGGCGCTGGCACCGCGGCACCCGGGTCGGGGACGCACCCGTCGTCTTCGCCGGTGCTGCGGACGACGTCTCCGTCGGGGCCTGGCACGATCCGGCACCCGGGTTCGAGCGGGACCTGGCCGTACGCCATCGGGACTTCTGGCACAGCGAGTTCTTCCTCCTCGCCGAGGACGGCGAACCCGTGCGCATCGAGGTGCCCGCGGACTGCGAGCCCCAACTCCACCACGAGCAACTGCTGGTGAGGCTGCGCTCGCCGTGGCTCGGGCAACCCGCGGGGTCGCTGCTCGCCTTCCCGCTCGACGCGTTCCTCGCGGGCGAGCGGACGTACGAAGTGCTCTTCACCCCCGACGAGCGCACCGTCCTCGAAGAGTTCACCACCACCCGCAGCCGCCTCGTCCTGACGACGCTCACCGACGCGTCCACGCAACTGCACCTGCTCAGCCCCGAACCGGGCGGCGGCTGGTCGCGCAGCCCCCTCGGCGAGGTGCCGCCGCTCGCCACCGCCACCGTGACCGCGACCTCGCCGTACGAGGACGACGAGACGGCGGAGGAAGTCCTCTTCGACGTCGGCGGATTCCTGCAACCCTCCGCGCTGCGCCGGGTCGTGGCCGGCCGTCCGGGGGTCGAGACCCTGCGCCGCGCTCCGGCACGGTTCAGGACCGAAGGGCTGTGCGTACGGCAGCACTTCGCACGCTCGGCCGACGGAACGCGCGTCCCGTACTTCGTCGTCGGCCCCGAGGACCGCGACGGCCCGGCGCCCACGCTGCTCTACGGCTACGGCGGCTTCGAGATCTCGCTCACTCCGGTCTACTCCGCGGTGACGGGCCGGAGTTGGCTGGAGCGCGGCGGCACGTACGCGGTGGCGAACGTCCGCGGCGGCGGCGAGTACGGACCCGCGTGGCACCGGGCCGCGCTCGGCGCCCGCCGGGAGGCGGCGTTCGACGACTTCGCGGCGGTGGCGCAGGACCTCGTCGCGCGGGGGATCACGACGCCCGGGCGCCTCGGCGCCTCCGGGGGCAGCAACGGGGGCCTGCTGACAGGGGTGATGCTCACGCGCCATCCCGAACTCTTCGGCGCCGTCGTCTCCGAGGCGCCGCTGCTGGACATGGCGCGGTACCACCGCCTCCTCGCAGGCGCCTCCTGGACGGCCGAGTACGGCGACCCCGAGGTGCCCGAGGAGCGGGCGCACCTGCTGCGCTGGTCTCCGTACCACAACCTGCGGACGGGGCACGGCTCTCCTCCCCTCCTGCTGACGACCTCCACCCGCGACGATCGCGTACACCCGGGCCATGCACGGAAGATGGCCGCTCGCATGCGCCAACTCGGGCTGCCCTTCGAGTACTTCGAGAACACCGGCGGAGGGCACTCGGGCGCCTCCGACCACGGCGACGCGGCCTTCCTCGAAGCGCTCGTCCACACCTTCCTGTGGCGGGAGTTGGGCGAGGAGCGGCGGGTACCGGAGTGACCGGGTGACCGTCGGCACCTCCCGCCGGCAAAGAAGGACTCACGCATGCCTTCGTGGACGGCGGCTGCCGACTTCCTGCCGCGGTGCTGCGATGCTGCGGCCTCCTGCTGCCCGTTCTCCTCGCCCGCCCGGTGCGGGACCGGGGCGACGCTCTGCTGACGCCGGTCGTCGGCGCGGGAGGCGTGCTCGCGTCGCTGGCCCTGCTGGAGACGGCGTTGATGCTGTGAACACGCGCCGTGCAGAGGCGAGTTGGGCCGCGCCCGGCGCGACGGGTCGGCCACCGTGCAGCACGTCCTAGCCGTCGAAGTCGAGCGCCGTCCCGTACAACCGCTGCACCCTCAACCGGACGACGACCCGGCGCTCGGCCACGAGCTGCTCGAAGAACGCCTCTTCGTCGAGAGGCTTCTCCGACTCCGGGACGATCGCCAGCAGCTCCCGCCCGATCGCGTCACCCGGCGTGACGGTCGGTTCCGAGACCTCGGCCTCGCCCTCGGCCACGGCGAACGACCAGATGTCGCCGCCCGAGACGTGCAGGGCCGCACGCGGATCACGCCGCAGGTGTGCGACCTTGACGCGGTCGGCGGTGGTGGAGAACCGCACGAGGCGCGCCTCGGCGTCCCAAAGGTAGAGCATGGTCGTGAGGTGGGGGTGGCCGCTGCGCTTGGTAGTGGCCAGAGTGCCGAACTGCTGGGCGGCGAGCACGGCGGAGAGGGCGTCGTCGGTCAGGCTGCGGGGACCTGGTTTCTGCGTCATGGTGCGGCCAACCTCCGTGCAGCGCAGGGTATTCCGCGTCGACAGGCGACCAACTGACGGACACACAAGGCAAGTTCTGCTCCACCGATCGGAAGAACGAACGAAAGAGGAGACCCCTGCCGAAGCCGACCAGCGCCCCGCAGCGGCGGACTTACCCCTCGCCTACGGGCGCCCCGCCCGCACCCGGGCCACCAACCGCTATCGCACCTCCTGGATGCGGATGTGGTCACCGGCCGGGGTCCCGGAAGGCGCAGTCCCGGGCGCCGTACGGCTGCTCCGTCGGCTCCTGCAACGGCCGCGCATACCCCCGATCGCTCCGATCCCGCACCCGCCGCAACCGCACGAGATCGCTCGGGATCGACGAGATGAGGACGTGGATGCGCACCAACACCGCCTGGTCGACTGGCTACACGCCCACACGGACCTCGGTCCGGAAGCCCGCCGCTCGGGCGGCGCGCTCGCCGGCACCATGCTGGCCTGGTCCCACCTCCACGGCACCGTCAGCCTCGAGGTCACCAACCAGTACACGGGCATGGGTCACCGGGCGGCCACCCTGCTCGACAGCCAACTCCACATGCTCGCCGACGCCTTCCGACACCCCTGAGGCCACCGGCAGACAGTCTGCGTGCAGAGTGCGCGGAGGTCGTCGCACATGGCCGAAGCCGTCCAGGCCGTGGAGGTCCCAACGTGATCGTCGACGCGGTGTGCACGCTGCGGGCCGCCCTGCGTGTCCTACGCCGCCCCTGAACTCCTCGCCCGTCACGTCTGTTGGGCAGACAAGTGCGCGGAATCCCCCGAGAGCCCCACCTCGCCCCCTGCGCCCCTGCGACAGCGGTCCGCCTTTCCGGAGAGCTCGAGCACCTCTCGGCCCGTCTAGCTAGCGGCAATGCGTGGAAGACGCATCAGTCGCGCAGAACGCCAGGGCGCTCGGTTCAGTCATCGTCATCATCGTCGTCCTCGCCCTCCGAGACGGTGATCGGACGTGGCTTGCCGTGCTCGCAGTTGACGCCGACCGTCATCTCCCTGAGCTCATCGTCCTCGGAGTCGTCGTCCGCGAGCGGTTCGAGCTCCAGTACGGCTGTGGCAGCCGGGCCTCGGTGGGCCTCGTCGACGGCGTATCCCTCGGCCGGGCTCCAGCTCAACAGTCGCACCGTGCCGTCCGGGCGGCATTCGGCCACGGCGGTGGCCACGCCGTGCGCGAAGCGGACAGTGGCGGTGTGGGGGTGGAGCCGGGGCGAGTGGGAGAGGGCTGGCGAGTCGGAAGGCGTGGGCGAAGCGGAGGGGCCTCTGTCCCGCTCGGTATGCGCCAGTTCGTGTCGAACCGCGCTGTCACCCAGCGGTTCCGGCCGTTCATAGCGCCCCTCGGGGGTCGCGTGCGTATAGGACCATGCGCCCAGCAGCGCGGCTGCCACCACCGAGCACAACCATGCGGCGCCGATGAGCCGTTGGCGAGTGGGGGTGGTGCGCGCGCCTTCGTCCATGGGGTTCAGTCTGCCGCGCCTTCCCCTAACGTCCGGTTAGCGCAGGCGTAAACCCCCGCTTCACGGTTCTAACGCCGATGACCGGCTGGGTAGCGTGTCGGTATGCCGCATCTCCTGGTCATCGAGGACGATCCCCAGTTGCGCAATGCTCTCCTCCGCACGCTGCGCGACCGGGGCCACGCCGTGGCAACCGCCTCCACCGGCATGGGCGGACTCGAGGAGGCGGTAACGCACCGCCCGGACCTCGTCGTACTCGATCTCGGCTTGCCGGATGTGGACGGCGCGCGAGTGCTGCGGATGCTGCGCGCGGTGAGCGACGTGCCGGTGATCGTGGCCACGGCGCGGGACCAGGAGCCGGAGATCGTCGCGGCGCTTGGCGACGGGGCGGATGACTACGTGGTCAAGCCGTTCGGTTCGGGCGAGTTGGACGCCCGCGTCAAGGCGGTGCTCCGGCGGCTGAAAGGCACCGCCCCGCAGGAGGCGGAACCCCCGATCCGGGTAGGCGGGCTCGTCATCGCGCCGTCCGCCCGCGAAGTGACGCTGGACGGTGCGCCGGTGGACCTGAAGCCGCGCGAGTTCGACCTGCTGTGCTACCTGGCGCAGCGGGCCGGCCAGGTCGTCTCCCGGCGCGAGCTCCTCGCCGAGGTCTGGCAGCAACCGCTCGGAGGTGCCGACAAAACGGTGGACGTGCACCTGTCGTGGCTACGCAGGGAGCTCGGCGAGACGGCGCAGCGACCGCGCTATCTGCACACCGTGCGCACGGTAGGGGTGAAGCTCAGCGCGCCCGAGGACAGACCGGCGGAAGACGAGCATGCGTAGGCAACTGCTGCTCCTCATCGGCGTCACCACGGCGGTGGTGCTGGCGGCGCTCCTCGTGCCGCTGGGTACGCTGGCCCACCGCAACGCCGAGGACGAGGCCCTCACCGACGCGACCGAGCGTGGCCAGTCGGTGGCGGCGGTGGTCGGCGGCTCCCTCAGCTCCGACAATTCCGACCACGCCGTGATTCAAGGGGTGTTGGACGGACTCAACGGAGCGGACCAGCCGCGTACGTCCGTCGTCCTTGCCGACGGGACGGTGCTGGGGCGCTCGACGGAGGAGGTGAGCGGGCCCGCGTTGCGGCTGGCCCGGAGCGGACGCGCCTTCACCTACGCGCCCGACGCGGGTGGGCGGGTCGTCATGGTTCCTGTGCTGGGCGGAGCCCGCGCGGAGAACGGCGACGCGGCCGTGGTGGAGGTCGCGGTGAGCCCGGAACAGTTGCGCACCGGCGTGCTGCCCTCATGGTTCGCCTATGCGGGGCTCGGGATCGCGCTGACGCTGCTGGGGCTGGCCATAGCGGACAGACTGGCCGGCCGCCTCATCAGGAGCACACGACGGATCGCGCGGGTGGCAGACCAACTGGCGGCCGGCGACCTGGAGGCGCGGGCGAAAACGTCCGGGCCACGCGAACTGCAGGTGTTGGCGACCCGATTGAACGAACTGGGGGAACGCATCGGCGTCCTCGTCGCAGCGGAGCGGGAACGGGCCGCCGACCTGGCGCACCGGCTACGCACGCCGGTCGCCTCGCTGCGACTCGACGCCGAGGCCCTCCGCGAGCTGCCCGGATCGCGTGACGCCGACGACCCTGTCACCCGCATCGGCACCGGGGTAATGGCCCTGGAGCGGAGCGTGGACGAGATCATCCGGGCCTCCCGCAAGGCAGCGGCGGACCCGAGCGGCTCCCGCGCCGACCTGGCGTCCGTCACGGCGGAGCAGGTCGCCTTCTGGGCCCCGTTGGCAGAGGACCAGGACCGCACGGCACAAGTGTCGGTGCCATCGCGCCCAGTCCAGGTGAAGGTCTGCCCGGACGATCTGCGCGCCGTGTTGGACACCCTCATCGGCAACGTCCTGGACCACACCCCGGAAGGAACCGACCTACGGGTGACGGTCGCCGAGGACGGCGTCCTTACGGTGGAGGACGACGGCTCCGGCTTCCCCGATACGAGCATCACCACTCGTGGCAGCAGCGGCGCCGGCTCGACGGGGCTCGGCCTCGACATCGCACGCCGAACGGCGGAGGAGTCGGGCGGCGGGATCGAACTGGGGCCGGGGCCCGGCGGCGTGGGAGCGCGGGTGCGCTGCCGCTTCGGGCCCGCGTGAGGGGGCCATTCAAAAGGGGGTCCGATCAGCTCGCGGCAGCGCCCGACTAGGCGAGCGAGCCGTACATCTGACGCAGCGCCCGTCGCCACCGGTTTCCCGGCAGGGAGGGACGCAGCGCGGCCAGGGACGCGTACTTGGTGAACTCGGCGGCGCGTATCCCGTAGCCGTGCAGCAGTCGGTCCACGTCGCTGAGGTGCCCCGTCGACTTCGTCTCGACCACCAGCAGATCGTCCGACCCATGTACTGTCGCGCCGCCGCCGTGCACATCGCCCGCCTCGTCCCTGCAGACCAGGCCGGCGTCGCAGGTGACGCGCTGCCCCGCGGCCGCGAAGGTGAGCCGAACGTAGTCGGTGACCAGGGAAGGACGGAGTGCGGAGGGCGGTGCGACGCCGTACGACACCCACAGCGTCTCGCGGAGGAACCGGTGCTGCTCCTCCCGCAACGCTCCGTTGTACGCGGCTCTTTCGGAGAGAGGCTGCCGGTGCTTGACCGTCTCGCTCCGCCGTCCCTTGAGCTTCACCTCGAACCACCGCTCGCCCGAGTCCACGTACAGCCGTTCGCGGGCCTTGTACCGCTGCCGGCGTCCCTGACGGTGGTCGTGGAAAGTACGCAGCCCCGCGGTGTCGTAGTAGACGGAGTGGTAACTGAAGCACCGGCGTCCGCCGATCTCCAGCACCCGGAAGGAATCGCGACGACGCCGGTCGGTCAGCCGGGCGACGAGATCGGTGAACACAGGGACCGGGACGAGGTAGGCGCGGTCGATGCGCACCAGCAGAGACGCGTTCGACACGACCTCGCCCAGCGACACGGGATGTCCTGCGTCTGCGGCGAACCGCAGCGCTCGAACGGCGAGGGAATCGGGCGACGGCCGGCCGGCGATCATACGGCCGACCCGTTCAGACGGCCGACCGCTTCGGTGTCGTACCGGGCCGCATCGGCGCCGGAGGGGCGGTAGCGCACGTCGACGAGAGTGAGGTCGCGCACGTAGTCGACCTCCTGCACCTTCCACGACAGCGGCTCCCCCAACCGCGCCCGGATGTAGGAGTCGATCGCCTTCGGCTCGGTCACGGCGGCATCGAAGGTGACGACGGCCCGGTAGGTACGCGCGAAGAGCCGCGGGTGATCGGCGACGTACACGGCGGCGAGCGGAAGCACGCAGAGCGTGACAGCGACGGGGAACGGCACATGCGGAAGGCCGGAGATGAGCCCGAGCACGAGCGAGGTGAAGTAGTAGCCCACCTCCTCGCTCTGGATCGACTCCGATCGCAGCCGGACGATCGACAGCACCCCGAAGAGCCCGAACCCGAGCGCCAGCCCACCCCCCTCACCGACTTGCGCGAGCGCCGCGACGACCGCGAAGAGGGAGACGTTCAGCGCGAGGTAGGCGGGCACCAGGTCCCGGCGCCGGTGCCGGGGGAAGTACAGAGCGAACGTCAGCACCGACACCGCGGTGAGATCGAGTGCGAGGCGGGCGAGGAGGTGACCGAGGAGTTCCATGAGCAGGAGTCAAGCGAATCGGGGGTTAACCCCGCTTCTCGTGGACGCTAACGAATGGTCAACCCCACCGGGGCGCTTCCGGCGGCATCCGGTGGAGCGCGCACGCGACGGGGATGTCGCCGACTGGCCGCTGTCGTGATCGTTTCTTTCGGTGCCTGGTGTTTGGCATGAGCGGAGTCGAGCGCCGTGCAGCCCGGATGTGTCCGCGATGACGATGATCACGCGGCGGTCCCGGTCCGGGTTTCGCGACCCGCTGCGTCGGCAACCGCATCACGGGTGTTCCGCTCGGCAAGGGGTGCGACCGGCCTCTCGAAGGCGCCGGTTTCACCGACCGAGTCAGGCGAGCTGGGGCTCGGGCCGCCGCTCAAGGGCGCTCGCAGCGGCCTTCCGGCCACGTCGGTCGCGAGCACGCTCGGCACGAAGCCGAACACCGCTTAGCAGACCAACACCAGAGCGGGGCCTGCCCGAACCGGTCCCGCCGAAGAAGGCGTTGGCGCGCAGCAGTCTGCCCGAGGCGCCGGGCAGGAGGAGTTGCCCGAACGTGGCGCAGCCCTCGGGCAGCCAGTGCTTGCGGATCGAGCCGTTGCCGCCTGTTCCACATCTCGTCGTGCTCCGGTTGGCCGGACTGTCGGGCAGGGCGCGTTCTCCCCACTTCACGAGGCACGCGTCGGCTGACCTGGGCCCCGCATCGTCCCGGAATCGCAGCAGGTTGGCTCGCCGACCGGCCGCAACCACCGCTACCGGCCCGCCTGTTGGTGGTTGCCGCGGCTAGGATTTACGAGGTCCGCGACGAGTAGACGGCACGCGGGTGTGTTCCTTCGCCAAGACGAACGCCCGCATCACGTGGCGGTAGAGCACGGCGTTCTGCGCGGTGAGGTGGGCGAAGACACCGAACCTGCTGGGTCCCCCTGCCTCGGCTGCGGCACTGACAGTCATCGGCAGGCATCTTCTCCTGACAACCGTCCTTCTGGCCAGGAACCGGGGGACTTGGCTGATTCACCACTGCATTCGGCGCTCTCGAGGGCCGGTTGGGCCCAAAGTGCACGACTGTCCCGGGGCCGCGCAGCAACCGTCGTTCCGGGACGCTCGCGGAGGGACACCGTCCAGGAGAAGCCGTCTCCCGGCCCGGCGGGGACGGGCCTCGCTCCATGGACTGCTTCCGGGAGCTCGCCGTAGTAGGCCCCTCCGCGGGTCGTTCGTCACCGACAGCCGCCGCCGGCCGGGCAGTTGCCCTCACACCCCGAGGAACTCCCGATACCAGGCGACGGTGTCCCGCACCGTGTCCTCGAGCCCGAAGGGCTGAAGGCCGTACGCGCCCCGGATCGCCGAAGAGTCCATCACCTGCGGCTCCAGGTGCTGGTAGAAGAGTTCCGCGTAGGAGTCCATGAACGTCTCGTCGAAGGGGCCGAACGGGCGCGGCTCCGTTGTGACGGTGAGCTTCAGGGGCTTGCCGACGTGCTCTTCGAGCAGCGTGAAGATCTCGCGCGTGGTGCGCGCGGGGGCGGTTGGCAAGTGCCAGGCGCGGCCGTCGCCCTCGGGGTGTTCGCCGAGGGTGGCGAGGCCCGCGCTGACGTCGCGGATGTCGGTGTAGCTGTGCGGCAGGTCGATGTCCCCGAGGCCGAAGACGTCGGTGCCGGTCAGCGCGCCGGGGAAGACGCCGCCGCCGAGTGTGGAGTTGAGGACCCTCGGACCGACGAAGTCCCCCGAGCGCCCCAGTACGACGCGTGCGCGCCCGTCGCGGTGCGCGGCCAGGTAGCGCTCGTCGAGGGCGGCGCGCATCCGGCCCTTGGCGGTCGTGGCACGCCAAGGGGTGTCCTCGGTCATGACCTCGCCGTGCGTCTCTCCGTACGGGTAGAGGGTGTCGAGGACGACGAGACGGGCACCCTCCGCCTCGACCGCGGCCAACACGGCGTCCTGGATGGCCGGCATCACCTCGACCTGGAGGTGGTAGGCCACGTTGACGCAGTGGTAGACGACGGCCGCCCCCTCGATCGCCGCCCTCGCCCCCTCGACCGTGGCGACGTCGCCCTTGAGGCGGCGCACGCCCTCGGGAGCCGGGCCGTTCCCCGAGCGGTCGACGAGGCGGACCTCGTGCCCGCGCCGGGCGAGCTCCTCGGCGAGCGTCGTGCCGGCAGGCCCGGAACCCAAGACGACGTGCAGATCACGGACGGTGGTCGCCGCGGAGGCGTTTGCTTCTCTATCCATGGTTAGAACTTATAACTCTTCCGAATGCCCATCGCAAGCGAGTGAGCCGATATGCTGGCCGAGGCCCGCAGGGGAGGCCCCACCACACGACGGAGGAGATCGGATGACCGCGCCCGCTGGACCGCGCGCCCGCTACCGGGAACAGGTCCGAGAGGAGATCCGGGCCGCCGCCCTGCGCCAAGTCGCGGAGAGCGGCGTCCAGGGCATCGCCCTCAACTCCATCGCGCGACGGATAGGGATGTCGGGGCCCGCCCTCTACCGCTACTTCGCCGGCCGCGACGAACTCCTCCACGACCTGGTCCGCTCCGCCTACGACGACATCGGCCGGGCGATCAACGCCGTACCGCGGCAGCAGGACCCCCGCGCCACCCTCCTCGCCCTCGGCCGGGCCTACCTCGACTGGGCCGTCGGGGAACCGCACCGCTACCTGCTCATCCAGGGGCCGCCCGCGCCGGGCTACGCGTCCCCGGCCGACACCGTCGAGCGCGCCCGCACGGCGATGGGCCCGTTCGTCGCCGTCTTCGCCGAGGGCGAGCCGACCGCCCAAGTGCAGCCCGTCGCCGACGAGATGCGGACGTGGATGCAGACCGACACCGCGGCGGTGGACTGGCTGCGCGCCCACACCGCTCTCGATCCGCAGGCTCCCCGCGCCGCCGGTGCCCTCGCCGGCACCGTACTGGCCTGGTCCCACCTCCACGGCACCGTCAGCCTTGAGGTCACGGGCCAGTACACCGGCATGGGCCACCGAGCCGCCACCCTGCTCGGCAGCCAACTGCGCATGCTCGCCGACGCTTTCCGGCTCCCCTGAACCCCCGGGCGCAGCCGGTCAGATGACGCGGAAGAGGTCGGCGGCGGCGTGGACGTCGGTGAGGTCCTCGATCGAGCGGAGGTTGTCGCACAGGGCGTCGAGGACCGAGCCGGCCTCGGCGGCGCGCGGAGCGCCGACGGCCACACCGAAGACCCGGAACCCCAGCGTGCGCTTGGCCTCGTTCCAACCGCGCATCCACGCCTCCGTGACGTCGCACTCGTCGTCCGTGAGCAGCACGATGTCCCCGCGGGCGCGCGCGGTGTCGTCGAACTCCTCGGCCAGCAGGTCGCCGGCGGCCGTCAGCGGCGTCTGGTAGCTGGTGCCGCCCCCGAGGAAGGTCTCGGCGAAGTCGAGCGTCCTGGCGAGGCCGGCGGACCCGTCGGCGGGGAAGCGGAAGACGCGGAGCTTGTCGGCGGAGGAGAACAGGATGCCGACGAACTCCCGCTTCGTACGGCGGGCTTGGTCGAGCAGCGTCAAGGCGCACGCCTTGGCCCACGCCTCCCTCGTGACCCCGCCCGGCCCCTCTACGAGCATCGAGTGCGAGGTGTCGACGCAGGCGACGACGGCGCCCCGCCCCGTGGCCTGCTCCCCCTGGCTGTCGTAGAGCATCAGCTCCCCGGCGGCGTACCGCGCGGCGAAGACCGCACGCATCTCGGGCAGGCCGAGGTTGGCCAGCTCGGAGGGGACGACGCGGGAGAGGTCGTCGCCGAGCGTGACGCCGACCAGCTCCCCCGTGGCGTTCTCCACCCTGCGGGCGCGCTCGCCGCTCGCCATCTGCCGGAAGCGGCCGAGCAGTTCGGCCCACTCCGCGAGACGGCCGGTACGCAGCCGCTCCGCGAGCCGGGCACGCTCGCCGAACGGCATCCGCTCCAGCTCGCCGGGGGCGACGCCCCAGGCCCGCATCAGTGCGGCCTCCTCCCGCACCGTCTCGGCGGCCTGCGCAGCCGCCGTGCGTGCGGTGGCGCGCACGCCGGTCCCAGCCGCCCCGAGCGCCTGCGCGGTCGCCTGCGCGGCTTGCGCTCCGGCTGCGTCTGCGGCCTCGGCCGCCGTGACCGCCCGCCGCACCGCGTCGGCGGCCCGGGGCGGGACCGCGCCGTCCGCGTCCGCCGCGTCGGCGGCCCCCTGGAGCGTTTCGCCCACCACGGCCGCCGCCTCCGCAGCCGCCTGCCGGGCCGCTCGCGCCTGCTCGGCCGGCGCCTGCGCGTCCCGGAGGCACTCCAGCATCCGGCGGAGCGCGGCGGCCTGGGCGAGGACGGCCATGGCGGCGACGTAGGGGTCTCCTGCCGTCTCCCTGCGCAGCTCGGCGAAGCCGGGCGACTCCCGCAGCGCGTCGACGACTCGGTGGTTGACGAGCCGTGCGGGGTCCATCTCGGCGGGCTCGCGCAACCGCGGGGCGGGCCGGGCGTGGGCGGCGTGGAAGACGTCGGCGAGGAGGTCGCGGGCGTGCTCGTGGTGCCGGCCCAACTCGTCCGCCAGGTCGCGCAGTCCTGCCGACTGCTCGTACGTGTCGCGCCACGTGAGCCGGTCGAAACGGTCGGCGACCACGGCCGCCGTGTGCCGCTCGTCGGCCGCGTCGGAGAGGCCCACCCACGTGCCGGCACCGCTCGCCAACTCGTCGAGCCTGCCCGCTTCCCCGGTGCTCACGGCCGACCCTGCACCATGCTCGCGTCCACACCGAGCGCCTCGGTGAGGAGGCGGGCGCGTACGGCGCGCTGCCGACCGGTGACCCGGTCGATGGCGGCGGTGGAGCGGCCGGCCCCCGCCGCCTCCTCGCGCAACTGCTCCAGCCGGTTACCCGCCCTCGCGAGCTTGCTGTGGGCCTCCCTGATCACCCACTCGCTCAGCGCCTCGCGGGACTGCCCTGCCATGGCGTCGAGTTGGGCCTCCAGCTCCTCGACGGTGTCGGCGAGGGCGAGCGCCTCCTTGGCGTCGGGGTTGACGAGCTGCAGCACCTCGCGCTCGACGGTCTGGCGCTCGGACGGGGAGTCCCACAACACGTGCGTCAGCACCGACAGGTCCGTCTCGCCGACCGCCGGGCGCCCGTCGAGGTACGCCGACGCCTGGAGCAGCCCCACCGCCTGCCGCCACCGGCGGTCGGAGGCGACGAGTTCCCTGCGGCGCAGGGCGGCCCGCAGCGTGCACACCGCGTCGACGATCGTCTCCGGGACCTCCACGGCCGGGACGGCTCGGGTGACGGCGTGCTCCAGCGCGGCCAGCTCGACCGTGGTCCGCTTCGGCGGTTCGGGACGGCTGACGGCGGAGCGCACCAGCGCGGCGAAGTTGGAGGGGTCCTCCAGGTACCCGACCTCGATCCGCACGAGCAGCCGGTCGTAGATGGCGGCCGAGTCCTCCCCGCTCGGCAGCTCGTTGCTCGCCGTGATCGCCCCTATGAGTGGGCAGCGGATCGGCTCGCCGCCGCTCTCGGGATGGTAGAGGCGCTCGTTGAGGTACCCCAGGGTCTCGTTGAGCGCCGCCGCCGAGCACTTGAAGATCTCGTCTATGAACGCGACGTGCGCGGTGGTGGCCCGGCCGTCGAAGATCTGGCGGTACTCGCCCCTGGTGAGCGCCGCGACGTCGACGGGGCCGAACATCTTCGTCGGCGCCGTGAACTTCGACAGGAGGATCTCCCAGTAGGCAGCCCCCTCGATCCTGCCCGTGAGTTCCCTGGCCATCTCGGACTTGGCCGTGCCGGGCGGGCCGAGCACGAACGAGTGCTGCCCGGCGAGCAGCGTCGCCACGAGCGTCCGCAACACGTCGGCCCGCTCGTAGAACCGGTCCGACAGCTCGTCGGTGATCGCCCGCAGCCTCCCGGCCGTCTCCTGCGCGTCCTGCGCCCCCATGCCCAACTCCTCGCCGCCGGGCCCGTCGGACCGGCGAGTGTGCGACGTTCTGCGAGGCCCCCGGGCCTGCGGGGTCCCGCCCTCGTGCCCGGCGGGTTCCGCCTCTTGCCGGACGATTGTCGCCGAGTGGCGCAACTGCCGGGCTCCCGGCCCGACTTGCCGTCGTTCCACCGGAGAGACGGCATCGTAAGCGGGAACTCGTTCGTCGCACTCCGTTGGCTCGGAGTACGGACAGGGACCTGCGCCGCGACGCACAGGACGACGCGGCACGGATCCCGCGCCTTGAATCCGAACGGCGCCCCGGCCTCGGAGACCGGGCGACCCCCGCCTGCCTCTCGCCCTCCGGCCGCCCAGCGCCGTCACGCCGTGAGGCTGGGGCGTACCGGGACGTGCCTCTACCGGGTTCCCCGTACCCGCACGCCTACCGCTCGGGCGCGGGTGAGGCCGTGAGGAAGCGACTCAGGAAGGAACGGGTGCGCGGGTGTGCGGGATTGTCCAGTACGTCCTGCGGGCTGCCGTTCTCCAGTACGCGGCCGCCGTCCATGAACACCACCCGATCGGCCACCTCCCGGGCGAAGTTGACCTCGTGCGTGACGACCAGCATCGTCAACCCGTCCCGCGCGAGATCGCGCATGGTGGCCAACACCTCGCCGACGAGTTCGGGGTCGAGCGCGCTGGTCGGCTCGTCGAAGAGCATCAGCTTGGGCCGCATGGCCAACGCCCTTGCTATCGCCACGCGTTGCTGCTGCCCGCCGGAGAGCTGGCGCGGGTAGGCGTCCGCCTTGTCGGCGAGGCCGACCCGCTCCAGCAGCTCGAGAGCCCGTGCGCGCGCCTCGTTCTTCGGCTCCCGCAGCACACCCGTTGGTGCCTCGATGACGTTGGCCAGTGCCGTCAGGTGCGGGAACAGGTTGAAGTGCTGGAACACCATGCCGATGTCGCGGCGCTGCCTCGTCACCTCACGTGGTTTCAGGTGGCGGATTCCGGCCGGTGTGCGCCGGAATCCGATCAGCTCGTCCTGTACGTGGATCGATCCGCCGTCGAGTCGTTCCAGGCGGTTTATGCAGCGCAGGAACGTCGACTTCCCGGAGCCCGAGGGGCCGAGCAGGACGACCACTTCGCCCGTCCCCACCGTCAGGTCGACGGCCTTCAGTACCTCGAGTTGTCCGAAGTGTTTGCGGACCTGGTGAGCCACCACCATCGGCGTCTGCGTACCGTCGTGGCCTGTCACTTGTCCTCCTCCGTGGTGGTCGCCGCTCCGGCGGCACCGGCGTGGGCAGGGCGCCGGCGGAAGAACGCGAAGTCCCAGAAGCTCTGCTTGGCGTTGCGGTCGGCGCCTCGCGCGTAGTGGTGCTCGATGTACGACTGGCCGATGTAAAGGACCGTGGTCATGACGAGGTACCACAGGCAGGCCACTATCAGCAGCGGAATCGTCTCGAACGTGCGGTTGTAGATCGACTGGACCGTGTAGAGCAGGTCGGAGAGGGCGATGACGCTGACCAGCGAGGTCGCTTTCAGCATGTTGATGACCTGGCTGCCGGTCGGCGGGACGATGAAGCGCATCGCCTGCGGCAGGACCACCCGGCGCAGTACACGGGCCGGACCCATGCCGAGCGCGGAGGCGGCCTCCGTCTGTCCGGGGTCGACGCCCAGCAGGCCGCCGCGGACGATCTCCGCCATGTATGCCGCCTCGTTGAGCCCGAGCCCGAGGATTGCGGCCAGGAAAGGAGTGATCAGCTCGTTGGTCTGGCCGCTGACGAGTTCGGGGCCGAAGGGTATGCCGAAGGAGACGCGGGGAAG
The DNA here is from genome assembly GCF_000381025.1 of Streptomyces sulphureus DSM 40104. Lineage (GTDB taxonomy): Bacteria > Actinomycetota > Actinomycetes > Streptomycetales > Streptomycetaceae > Streptomyces > Streptomyces sulphureus. The sequence goes on along the minus strand of NZ_KB905818.1, from coordinate 158,473 downwards.
CAGCGCCGACATGTTGTACCAGAGGACCAGTTGCACCAGGACCGGCACTCCGCGGAAGAACCATACGTAGGCACCGCACACCGCGCTCAGCACGCGGTTCTCCGACATCCGCCCGACGGCGATCAGCACGCCGCCGAATATGCCGATGGCCATGGCGACGAGGGTGAGTTCGAGCGTCGTGGCGATGCCCCGGCCGATGATCTCGGCGTTGAAGTAACTGCCGACGACGTCCCATTCGAAGTTGTCGTTGGTCGTCAGGAAGTGCACGAGCTGTGCGAAGAGCACGGCGAGAACCGCGACCGCCAGCCAGCGCAACGGGTGCCGGACGGGTGCGGCGCCTGCGACGTCCACCACGTCTGCGCCACCGCCGGGGGCCTGAGAATTCTCCGTGGCATCGTCGGCATCGTTCTTTCCCTGTGCGGGCGGGGGTTTCGCGGTGGCCATTCGGTCCACCTCCTGTGCTGACACGGGCGGGACGGGGCGGGAGTCGTGGAGTGGGAGGACGCGGTGCGAGGTCAGGAGACCGCGAGATTGACGCCGGCCTTCTCCAGCTCGTTGGCCTTGACGCCCCACTTCCGCATGATCTGTTGGTAGGTGCCGTTGTCCATGAGCTTTTGGATGGCCTCTTTCAGCACGTCACGCAGCGGCGATCCCTTGGGAACGACAGCACCTTGATAGAGCGCTTCGAAACCGTTGGACTTTCCGACCCCTGTGAGTTCGAGCTGGTCCTTGGCCTGCGCCACGAAATACGTGAGCGGGGACTGGGAAGAGAAGAACGCCTGCGCGCGGCCCGAGCGGACGGCGAGAATGGAGGCGGGCTGGTCCTTGTAGGACTGCACCTGCACGCCAGGTCTGCCCTTGTCGACGCACTTCTTCGTCTGCTCCTTGATCACGCCCTCGGCGGAGCCTCCGGCCATCACCGCGATCTTTTTCCCGCACGTGTCCGAGAGGGAGTCGATGTGATCGGGGTTTCCCTTGGGCACGGCGAACACCACGAACTCCCGTACCCAGTCGACGAAATCGTTGGACGCCTGCCGGTCCTTGAAGTCGCCGACGGGCCCGAAGGCGAAGTCGAACCTGCCCGCCTTTATACCGGTGAGCTGCGTCGGCAGTCCGTCGGCCGTGATGTGCTGTACGCGGACACCGAGTATGTGCCCGATCGCCGTGACGAGATCGGTCGAGGCGCCGGTGAGACTGTGCCCGTCGGAGCCGGCGATCTCGTACGGCGGGAAGGAACCGTTGTTGACCGAGACGAGCTTGCCCGAGGCACGGTTCTTCGCGGGCAGCCTGGCGTGCAGAGCGGGGTCCTTGGGCTGCCGGAGGTCAACGGCCTTCGCCTTCGCGGAGTTCTGCACGGTGTCCTCGGCACCGGGCGGGTTGGCACCGCAGGCGGCGACCGCCGAACCGAGCACTGCGGTGGCGAGCCCGACCGCCAGGGCGGCGGTCCGACGCGGACGCGGCGTCTTCATCAGGTCCTCCTCCCGGAGGGCAAAGGAAGGGAGAGGGGAAGCTCAGGCGCGTGCCGCGAGGTCGTGAGCCGCCCTGCGGGAGGCGTCCACGGTGGCGGGCGCGCGTACGGCGGGATCGACTGCGAACCGCCGGTTCTCGAGCACCGGCAGGGTCCGCCGCGCGGCGGAGGTGACCGAGGGGTCGGCCTCGGCCCAAGCCAGTCCCGGGGCCGATCCGAGCCGGGAGCGCGGGGTACCCAGCGGATCGACGATCAGGCTGTTGCCGATGTTGCGGGGCCCGCATTCGCCACTCGCCGCCACCCAGCAGGTGTTCTCCAACGCACGGGCGGTGATCATGACTTCCCAGTGCCGTTCCTTGGCCGGTCCGCGTACCCAGGCCGCGGGCAGCGCCAGAACGTCGGCACCGGCGTCGACGAGGAGCCGGGCGAGCTCGGGGAACCGAACGTCGTAGCAGGTCATGAGCCCCACCCGGGTGCCGCCGACCTCGATCGTGGCGGGCGGTTCGTCGGCGGGACGCACGTGCGCCGACTCCTGGTCGCCGAAGGCGTCGTAGAGGTGGAGCTTGCGGTAGGTGCCGACGAGTTCGCCGTCGCGCAGGGCCACCAGCGTGTTGAACACCCGCCCGTCGCCGGACGGTTCGTGCATGCCCACGACGACGGTGGTGCGACTCCCCGCCGTCACGGCACGCATCCCGGAGACGAACGGGCCGTCGAGCGGCTGGGCGACCTCGCGGATGCGGTGCCGGTCCTCGGTGAAGCGCGCCAACACGCCTTCGGGCAGGACGAGCAGGTCAGCCCCGCCCTCCTGCGCCTGCACCGTCAGGGAACGTGAGGCATCCAGGTTCTCCTGCCAGTCGGGCGACGCGGCGAACTGTCCGGTGGCGATACGCATGAGGCGGCTCCAGTGAGAGGAACGGAGGGGAAGTGGCGGAGGTCAGCGTCCGGAGGGAGCCCGGGTCCCCGCGTCGAGTCCGACCGAGGGCGGGGCCCCGGACGCGCGCCCGACGGCGGGCTCCAGCGGCTGCCCCGGAAAGACCACGGCGGGGTCGATGGGTTCGGGCCAGATGCCCTGCGCGTGCAGTTCCTCGCAGAAGGCCCGCACCATGGGGGCGTTGGCCGCGGTGCCGTACGGCATCCAGTCCTCGCCGAAAGTCCGTCCGGAGTCGAGGAGTTCGCCCAGCAGCCACGGCGTGGTGTCGGCGAGCAGGCGACGGCGCCGTACCCAGTGCCGTTTGGACCGCTCCAACGCGTCCAGCAGCACCTCAGGAAGCTGCAAGTGTGCTTCCACGACCTCGCGCTTGAGCGTCACGAGGTGGATGCCCGGTACGAACCCGGTGGCCGCGTAGTAGGCGCGCTCGGCGGCACGGTGGTCGTGGAGCAGTTGCCGGAAGCGGCTCTCGGCGGTGAACATCTCGTCGGGCATGAAGGGAGTGAGCACCGCGTCCAGCCGGCCTGCGGCCAACTCCCCCTGGAGTGTCTCGCCTTCCCCCAGCGCGGAGACGTTGTCGGGCACGGGGCGTGACCCCATCCGGTCCTTCCCGGCCTCACCCGCCGTCAACTCGCCCACTCGCCAGGTGATACCGGTCAGGTCCACTCCGACGCGGCGCAGCAGCGCCCGGGTCCAGGTGTTGCCGGAGTCGGGCCAGCCGGTGAGCCCGATCCGGGCGCCGCTCAACTGGTCGAGAGCGGTCAGCGGACTGTCCCTGCGGACGAGGACGCACCGGTGCCGGAAGCCGCGCATGATGAAGGCGGGCAGCCCGACCAGCCGGTCGTCGCCGGCGGCACGCGCCTGTACGTAGCGGCTGAACGACGTCTCGCCTCCGTCGAGCCCGGACTCGGACAGCACGTCGGGCGTCACCTCCCGCGCGTCCAGCGTGAGACGGAAGCCGGGGGTCGCGACGGCGCCCGAGCGCAGGGGCACCAAGTGGTCCCAGTCGCGCAGGCCCAGACGAATTTCGGGGGGTGGCACTTCGGAGATTCCTCTTCTCGCCGGGATACGGGAAATGCATGACGCGGCAGGGGGGAACAGGCCCGGGGCTCGGAGCCGGCTCCGCGGGCGCACTGCTTCACATGACGTGGGTCCCACGTGGTGTGTGATGCGGGGACTCTATTGTTCAGCCGAGAGAGCAAACAAGAGAAGATTTGTTATTGCACATAATTTCCCGCTCCGGCATCTCGCCCGGCGACGCACTCCTCGCCTGAGAGGATGGTGCGATGCGTGAGCAGACGGCGGCAGGCTTGGCAGCCCGCCTTACCGACACCACGGCGACCGGCATCGCGGCCACCATGACCGAACTGATCCGCTCGGGCGAGCTGGCTCCCGACGCTCCGTTGCCCACCGTGCGCGCCCTCGCCTCCGTGCTCGGCGTCAGCCCGGCGACCGTCGCGCAGGCGTGGAGCCATCTCCGTAAGCACCGGATGATCATCACTCGGGGACGCAGGGGCACCGTCGTGAGCGGGCCGCCCAGCGTCCCTCATCCCAGGCGGTTCGAACGTGTCGGCAGTCTCGGTGACCGGCTCACGCTCGACCTCGCCGTCGCCGCACCCGATCCCGCACTGCTGCCGCCGCTGGAGGAAGCACTGCAAGCGGGCGCCGCCGTCCCCGGTCTCAACGACTACACGCGGACGGCCATCGCGCCGGCGCTCCAAGAGGCCGTCCGTGCCGACTGGCCCGGCGAACCCGAAGCGTGGACGGCCGTCGGCGGCGGTTACGAAGGTGTGGAACTGCTCTGCAGGGCGCTGCTGTTGCCCGGCGACAGGGTCGCCGTCGAAGAGCCGACCGCCGCCCGGCTGCTGGACATCCTGGACGCCTGCGACGCGGAAGCCGTCCCGGTGCACTGCGACGACGACGGCCCACTGCCCGAGTCCCTCGCCACGGCGCTCGACACCAGCCCGGCCTTGTTCCTCTACCAACCGCGCGCCCAAACCCCTTGCGGCTGGACCATCGGCCACGACCGAGCGGACCGGTTGACCGCACTGCTCGCGGCGGCCCCGCACGTTTTCCTGCTGGAGGACGACGGGATCGGCCCGCTGGCCCAGCACCCCGGGGCCAGTCTCGCCGCACGGTTGCCCGACCGTTCCGTCGTCGTCCGCTCCTATTCCAAGTCCTACGGTCCCGACCTGCGGATCGCCGTCATCGGCGGACCGCGTGAGGTGGTCGAGAAGACGCGGGTACTGCGGACGTACGGCACGGGATGGACCAGCCGCATACTTCAGGGCGCCCTCGCCCACCTGCTCCGCGACCGGCGTACGACCGCCCTCGTCGAGGCCGCCGCCCGGCGCTACGCCCACCGCCGCGAGGCTCTCGCCGGGCGGCTGGCCGAACGGGAGGTACCCACCCGCAACCAGGACGGCCTCGCACTCTGGGTACCCGTGGCCGACGAAACCTCCGCGCTGGTGACGCTGGCAGCCCGCGGCATCACCGTTTCCCCGGGCAGCCGCTTCCGTGCGTCCCCCTCCTCACAGGCGTACGTACGCGTCGCCACCAGCAAACTCGGCGAGGACCCCGCGGCCCTCGACCAGACCGCAGACCTCCTGGCTCACGCTGCGACGACGGCGGACCGGATGTACTGAGGGTCCCGAAGAGGGAGCGCGGAGACCACGTGAGCGGCTGACGCAGTCGCGGAAAGTCCGGTCTATCGGATCTCGAACAGCCCGCCAGGGACGTGGGCGCAGTGCCTCAGAACGGGGGGGGTCAGTCGGTCGTGCCGGAAGAGACGAGGGGGAAGGAGCTCAGGACCTGGTGGAGGTTGAGCACGTCACGGGGCACGAACTCAGCGACGGTGAAGGCGACAACGTCGGCAGCCTGCTGGAGATCGGTGGCGATCCGGCGTACCTGGGTGGCGGTGAGGCCGCCGGGGATCTTCCCGAGGCCGAGGGCCATCTCGTTGCTGTCGATGGTGTCGACGTCGAAGTGGACGGCGATCTTGGTGCAGCCGGTGGCGGCGAGCCAGTCCAGTAGAGGCCGGCTGGTGGTGCGCAGGTCCTCGGGGGCGAGGGCGTGGACGCCCCACCGCTCGATGTGGGGGTAGGCGTCGTCGGTCCACTCGTGCAGGCCGGTCAGGACGATGCGGTGCGGGGCGACGGTGGCCGGCAGCAGGCCGAGGACGTCGGGGTCGCCGTGGCCGGTGAGGTGGGCGACGGGCATGGCGTGGTAACCCGGATAGTCGCCGTCCGGGGTCCCGATGTCGGGGTGGGAATCGATCCAGACGACGGCGAGGTCGTCGCCGTAGCGGTGCGCCAGGGCGGAGAAGGGAGCGAGACTGACCGAGCAATCGCCGCCGAGCGTGGTGATCCGCGCCGGGTCGTGACGACCGATGAGCTCCAGACCGGCGGCGAGCTGGCCGGTCAGGACGGCCTTGGCCTCGACGCCGTCGCGCTCCTCGAGGCCCTCGTCGTCGAGGGGAACGGGGACGGTCTCGGAGGGCCCGTCGTGCGCGGGCAACATCGCCTGCAGGACCCGGTTTCCGGCAACGTAGCCGCGGCGGGCGGTGGCGTGCGGGAACTCGGGCAGGAGCTCACCGACCATGGCCGCACCGGCGCCTTGCCACTCCGGCCAGACGAGCCGCAGATGCGGGCCGCCGGTACCGCTTCCGGTGAGGGGGGAACTCGTCATCGGGGGTTCCTTTCGTCCGAGGTCCCGAGCCGCTCGCCCGTGCGGTGGTCCGCGAGCTGATCCAACCGGCCGGCAGTGCGAAAGTCCGCACCGAGCCGGACAGTTGAGCATCGACCAACCGCGCACGGCGCTGCACAGACTCTGCCCCGCCGGTTGCGCCCACGCTCGCCGGGTTGCGCCGAACGCCGCCCTAGCCAGAGCCGCCTCGGCGGCACCATGACGACGCACGAGGCGGCGGACCCACGGCAGTCGAACCGACGCGGGCACCCGTCGTTTCCCGAGGTCGGTCCCCCAGCGGAGCACTCCGAGTACCCCTCGTCGTGGCGTGGTTCGTCGTTCCCGGCCCACCCGTCGCCCCTCCCCTCGGCAGCGGACACACAACGCAAGCGCGTCCTCACTTGTTGCTTCTTGACAGTGACTGGCGCCACCGAGGTAGATTCGCTATGACCGAACGATAGTCGCTGTAACCGAACGCACGGTGGGCGAGCGGCTCAGGAGGAGCGAAGTGAGCAGTACCGAGATCAGCTACTTCGACGTCGGCATCGTCGGCCTCTATATCGTCGCCACGCTGCTCGTCGGCGTGTACGTGGGAAAACGCAAAAAGGACACCGACGACTACTTCCTCGCAGGCCGAAGCCTGACCTGGCCGGTCGTCGGCTTCTCGCTGTACGCGACGAACCTGTCCGGAGCCTCCTTCATCGGCTTGGCGGGGGCCGGGTACTCCTCGGGGCTTGCCTTCTACAGCCACGAGTGGGTTCCCGCGCTCGTTCTGATCGTGTTCGTCGTGCTGTTCCTGCCCTTCTACATGCGCACCGGCGTGACCACGCTGCCCGAGTTCCTCGAGCGTCGTTTCGACGACCGCTCGCGCACCGTGCTCTCCGGCTTCACCATCGTCACCAACGTCTTCATCGACTGTGCGATCGCGCTGTACGCCGGTGCCCTGGTGTTCCAGGCCTTCTTCCCGGACATGCCGCTGTGGCTGCCGATCCTCGTGATGGCGGTGCTGACCGGCGTGTACACCGTCTTCGGCGGACTGAAGTCGGTCGCGGTCAACGACGTGATCCAGGCGATCGTGTTCATCGTCGGGGGCGCCATCGTGTTCTTCGCGGCGCTCGCGGCCATTCCGTCGTGGAGTGCCGTCCAAGAGGCGGCACCAGGCGGCGAGTTGGGCATCTTCCAGCCGGCGAACGACCCGGAAGTGCCGTGGCCCGGAGTGTTCACGGGGCTGGTGGTCATCGGCCTGTACTTCTGGTGCACCAACCAGGTCATCGTCCAGCGCACGCTCGGGGCGAAGAACCTAGACCACGGTCGCAACGGCGCCATCTTCGGCGGCTTCCTGAAGCTCACAGGGATCGCGCTCATGATCCTCCCCGGCTGCATGGCGCTGGTCCTCTACCCCAACCTGTCCAACCCGGACGAGGCGTTCCCGACGCTGACCCTGGACCTGTTGCCGGCCGGTCTGCGCGGCGTCGTGCTGGCTGCCGTCCTCGCCGGCATCATGTCGACCGTCGCCGGCGTCCTCAACTCGGCCTCCACTCTGCTGACCATCGACTTCGTCGCAAAGTACCGCCCGCACACCTCGCAGCGGACGCTGGTGGCCATCGGACGTGCGACGGCGGCCGGGGTCATCGCGGTGGCGACGCTCTGGGCGACGCAGATGCACCGCTTCGGCACGCTCTTCGTCTACCTGCAGTCGGTGCTCTCCTACCTCGTGCCGCCCATCGTCGCGGTGTTCCTGTTCGGCCTGCTGTGGAAGCGCACCACACGCCAGGGCGCGTTCTGGACGATGCTGTGCGGACTCGTCGTGGGCGCCGGCGGCCTGCTGGCCAACGAGGTGTACGGCCTCCTCGAGATCCAGGCGCTGTACGCAGCCGCCATCCTCTTCGCCGGATCGAGTCTGCTGCTCGTCGCGATCAGCCTCGCCACCGAGGCGCCGTCCGACGAGGAGGTCCGGACCTACGTATGGCGCCCACAGCTCTGGCGTGCGGAATCACGTGAGCTCGCCACGAAGCCGTGGTACGTCAACTACCGCCTGTACGCAGCGCTGTTGTTCGTCACCACGGCCGCCATCGTCATCACCTTCGCCTAGCGACGGGAGTGCTCTTCATGTCCACAGATGTACGGTTCGGGGTCATCGGACTGACACGCGGCCTCAGCTTCCTGCGGCTGTGCGAAGTGGTCGGCGGTGCGCGCGTCACGGCCATCCACGACACCGACGAGGTACGCGGCCGGGCGGTGGCGGCCGAGGCGCAGGCGACGTACGCGTCGACGATGGACGAGTTGCTGGACACGGACATCGACGCGGTCGTCATCGCCTCGCCCGTCCCGTACCACTGCCAGCACGCGATCCAGGCCCTCAGAGCGGGCAAACACGTACTGAGCGAGGTCATCGCGTGCACGAGTCTCGACGAGGCGCACGCGCTCGTCGACGCGGCACGGAACAGCGACGCCGTCTACATGCTGGCGGAGAACTACCGCTACCTCGACGAAGTCGAGTTGACGCAGCGCATGGTCGCCGACGGGCGCTTCGGAGAGGTCTACTACGGCGAAGCGGAGTACCTGCACGACTGCCGCGACCTCTGGTACGCCGAGGACGGCTCGCTGACGTGGCGTGCCGATGGCCGGATCGGTGTCTACTGCACCCACAGCATCGGCCCGTTGCTGTACATCACGGATGACCGGGTCGCCTCGGTGAGCGCTGCCGCCGTGCCCGGTGGCCAGTTCGACACCGAGGTCTCAGCACCCGTGATGCACCTGCTCCACCTGCACACCGACGCGGGGCGCGTGCTGCGGGTCCGGGTGGACCACACGTCTCCGCGCCCTCACCAGATGGCGTACTACGGACTGCAGGGCACGGCGGGCAGCTTCGAGTCGTGGCGCGGCAACGGTGACACCAGCAAGGTGTGGCTCGCCGACGCCCACGAGCGCTCCGGGTGCTACGAAGCCGCGCAGTGGCACGGCCTGGAGGAGTTCGCTCGGCACTACATCCCCGAACGCCTCGCCGCTCCCCCGGAAGCAGAGGTCAGCGACCACGGGACGAGCGAGTACTGGATGCTGCCGGAGTTCCTCGACGCCGTGCACGGCCGGCGGCCTGCACCCATCGACGTCTACCGCGGACTGGACTACACACTCCCCGGGATCTTCGCCGCCGAGTCCCTCGCGGCCGGGGGAGCAGCGATCGACGTCGACGATCCACGACGGTGGTGACCATGAACTCCTTCGATCTGTCCGGGAAGACGAGCCTCGTGACCGGAGCAGCCGGCGGCATCGGCAGCGTGCTCGCGCTCGGTCTCGCGGAGGCCGGTGCCGACGTCGTGTTGAGTGACCGTCCCGATGCCCGAGGACTGGCCGGTCTGGCCGAAGAGATCCGGGCGACCGGCCGCCGCGCCTGGGTGTGCGAGCAGGACCTTGCCGACCTCGACGAGCTGACCGGATTCGTCGACACGGTCTGGGAGGAAGCCGGAAGAGTCGACATCCTCGTCAACTGCGCAGGCATCGCCCGGCTGGCACGCTTCAACGAGGTCGGGCTCGACGACTGGAACGCGACCCTGGCCGCCAACCTCACCGCACCGTTCCTCCTCAGCAGGCGCACGGCCGAGCACATGGTCCACCATCGGGTACGTGGACGGATCGTCATGCTGTCCTCGAAGAACGGCCTCGTCGGGGAGCCGGGGCTCGTCGCGTACAACGCCTCCAAAGCAGGGCTGGAGCAGCTCACCCAGTCCCTCGCCCTGGAGCTCGGGGAGCACGGCATCACCGTCAACGCCATCGCACCCGGCGTGATCGCAACCGGTATCGACGCCGACTTCGAACTGCAACGCTCCGCTTTCGAGGAGTACTACCGCGAGCACATCCCACTGGAACACCGCTTCGGTACGCCCGACGAGCTGGTCGGTGCACTGCTGTTGGTGGCTTCGGACGCCGGCTCCTACATGACGGGGCAGAGCATCGTCGTGGACGGAGGCGTGCTCGCGAGCCAGCTCCCGCGCCTGCAGTTCATGAAGCCGTACGTCGACGCCCTCGACGCGGGAGGAGAGGCGCATGAGAGCTGAGCAGATCACCGCAGCCGAAGCGGACCACGGCGAAGGCCCGGTCTGGTGGGCGCCGTGGGGCGGGCTGCGCTTCGTCGACATGCTGGCGGGAGACGTGCTCACGCTGCACGACGACGGGTCCGTGTCCCGTACGCACGTCGGTACCGTGGCGGCGGCCCTGCGGCCACGCATCGGCGGGGGCGCGGTGATCGCGCTGGAGCGCTCGTTCGCGCTCGCTTCCCGTGACGACCTCTCCGACGCCACGGAGCTGGCAGAGGTGTGGACGGACCCGGCAGTGCGGTTCAACGACGGCGGCTGCGACCCCGACGGGCGCTTCTACTGCGGCTCGATGGCCTACGACGCCGCACCGGGAGCCGCGTCCCTCTACCGGCTGACACCCGGCGCGGAGAACGCGCCCCGAGCCGTCCTCGACGGGGTCACGGTCTCCAACGGCCTCGGTTTCGACCCCGGTGGGACCCACGCCTACTACAACGACACCGCGACGGGGCGCACCGACGTCTTCGACTACGACAGCGAAGCGGGCCTCCACACGCGGCGGCCGTTCGTCACGTTCGCCGAACAGAGCGGCATGCCCGACGGGTTGTGCGTGGACGCCGAGGGAGGTGTGTGGGTGGCCTTGTGGGGCGGCTCCGCCGTGCATCGCTACGGGCCCGACGGGTTCCTCGACATGGTCGTGGAGGTCGCGGCGTCCCAGGTGAGTGCCTGCACGTTCGGCGGTCGCGAGTTGGACACGCTTTACGTCACCACGTCACGCACCGGTCTGCGGACCGGCGCGGAGCCGGCCGCTGGTGCGGTGTTCGCCGTACGACCGGGCATCACGGGACTGCCGACCCTGCCGTACGCCGGCTGAACCCGCCGAAATCGGCGGGTCCAGCCGGCGTACGGCACCGTGTCAGGAGAAGCGGACGAGTACCTTGCCCGGGGGCAGCACCGCACTGTCGGCGGCGAGCTCGGCGAACTGCGCGGGCGCTTGGTCGGCCGTCACCTCACGCTCCACCAGATCCGAGAGCTGAGGCGGTACGGTGCCCACCCACTGAGCGGTCTCGGCGAACTCGCGCGAGGTGTAGGAGAACGCACCGACCAGCGCGCGTTCCCCGGTGCTGACGGAGAACGCGTCCAACTCGAGTTTCGGCATGCCCATCCCGACGAGCACGACACGACTGCCGAGGCCGGTGGAGGCGAAAGCGTCGGCCACGGTCGCGGACGCACCGACCGCATCGAGCGCGACGCTCGCAGGTCCGTCCAACAGCGAGGACACCTGTTCACCGACCGGCCCCGCACCGGGATCGACGACGTCGACACCGAGCGCACGGCACAGGCCCCGCCGCCCTTCGTGCGGCTCACTGACGACGACGCGGCCGGCCCCCAGCCGCCGGGCTGCGATCGCGGCAGCCTGTCCGATGGGACCACCACCCAGCACCAGGACCCGGTCCTCGGGACCCACCGCACCACGCCCTGCCGCGTGATAGCCGACGGACAGCGGCTCGACGAGCGCTCCGTAAGCCTCCGGCATCGCGGACGGAAGAGGGAGGACGTTCGAGGCGGGAGCCACCACGTACTCGGCGAAGCTCGCCGTACGCGTCGCATCGACACCGATGACGCGTTTGGTCGGGCAGTACTGCTCGGTGCCCGCCCGGCACGCCTCACAGGTGCCGCAGCCGACCACAGGATTGATGGTGGCCGGTCCCCCGACGGGGAGGTCGACGCAGGCGCCCACGGACTCGACCACGCCGACGGTCTCGTGCCCCATCACCTGTCCCGGCACGCGCCGCCCGTTGGCGCCCGTGAAGCCGTGCAAGTCGGAACCGCAGATGCCGGTCAGCCGTACACGCAGCCGCACCTCCCCCGCACCCGGCGTCGGCGCATCGATCTCCTCGACGGCCATCGTGCCGAACTCGCGCAGCACCAGTGCCTTCATGATCGCACCACCTCGCTCAATCGATCGAACAGTTCGTCCAGGCGGCGCCGGGTCTCGCCGTCGAGCACGAAGCCGAGCGGTTCGCGTACCCGCGTCGACGGCAGGACGCCCTGGCGTACAAGAAGATGCTTCTCGAACGCCACGTAGGAGCCGAGCGACGTCACCAGAGCCATGAGCGGGCTCAGCGCCTCGTCGAGGGCGCGCACCCGCTCGTGGTCGTCGGCCGCGAGCGCGTCCCACAGGGCACGGATCGCCCAGACGAGGTCGGGGCCGGGCATCGTCCCGACGACGCCCCGCGCATAGCTGTCCACGAGTGCCGCTCCACCGCTGCCCTCGAAGACCCGTGCCCGTCCGTCGGTCGCCTCGCGCAGCATGCTCAGTCGCGGTCCGATCGGGACCGCCTCGGGCTTGAACTGAATGCGCTCCTCGCCGTACGCGCGCAGCAGGTCGGCCTGCAGATCCAAGGAAAGGGGCTCCCCCACGTACCCGCTGGCGTCCTGGACGATCAGCGGCACCGACGTCGCGTCGGCAAGCGTGCGGAAGTACGCGCCGGTCTCCTGCGAGTCCAACGCCACTGTCAGAGGCGGGATCGCCATGAGGGCACTCGCTCCGTCGTCCTCGGCGCGACGTGCGAGCCGCAAGGCAACGTGGCTGCTCTCCGCACCCACGCTCAGGACGACGGGTCCACGGCCGGCGACGTGCGAGCAGACCATCCGACCGAGCTCTGCTTGCTCATCGGCCGCCAGTCGCAGAATCTCCGAGACCATGGCGACAACGACACCGTCGGCGCCCGCCTCGAAGACCCAGTCGATCTCCGCGCGCAGCGCGCCTTCGTCGACCGTCATGTCCTCGGCGAAAGGAGTCGCGAGGACAGGAAGAACGCCCCGGAGATCGGGAGCAGCAGGGGAAGACACCGTAACCACCGTTCTGTGACACCGAACCTTATTCGGTAAAACCGAACCACAGGAGCCGCTGCAAGGTCAAGCGGACGCCGATTGACCTCTGCGTCATCACCGAGCAAACTTTGTTCGGTGATGACGAACGGAACTGATGAGCGCTACCACGTCCGCAGCGTCAGCCGCGCGGCCCAGGTACTGGAGCACCTTGCGACGGCGACCGACGGCATGACGGTCACGGAGGTCGCACGGGTCACCGGTGGCTCCAAGAGCTCGATCTTCTCGACCCTGCAGACACTGGAATCGCACGGCTTGGTCTCCTCGGAGGGCGAAGGCCCCCAACGGCGCTACTTCCTGGGCCTAGCACTCGCTCGGTACGGCGAGATCGCCGTCAACCGTGTGTCGATCCGCGACGTCGCACTGCCCGAGCTGCGCCGACTCACCGACGAGACCCACCTGTCCTCGCGCGTGGCCAAGCCCGAACGCGGCCACGCCGTGATCGTCGGACGTGTGGACGCCCCCGCGTCCGTACGGTTCGACCTGCACATGGGCCAGCGGGAGCTGCCGCACTGCAGCGGCCTCGGCAAGGCGGTCACGGCAGAGCTCGACGACGACACCGCACGCGCACTCCTCGACTCCGCCGGCATGCCGGCGCGCACCCGAAAAACGATCACCGACCCGGACGAGTTGATCGCGCAGCTTGCCGACGTCCGCCGACGGGGGTACGCGGTGGACGACGAGGAAGACGCCGAGGGCATCTACTGCGTCGGCGCCGTCGCACGCAACCATCGCGGGGAGTGCGCGGGCGCGATCAGCGTGACCGGCCTGAAGCTGGACGTCACCGAGGACCGCCTCCACGAACTCGGCGAACTCGTACGCAAGCACGCCGACCGCATCTCGGCACGCCTTGGCTGGTCCTAGACAGCTTGGTATTGTATGGCGAAACGCTGTTCGCCATAACGGAACGGACATCATGCTCGTCGACGTTCACAGTCATCTCTTCGGCTGCCCTGACCATCTCGGGCCCGGCTTCCTCGCTCAAGCGGGCCGTGCCCGCCCGGACGAGGTCGACCTGACGGTGCGCTGGGAGCAGTACGCGGCGTCCGCTCCGGCCGACTCCCTGGCAATCGTGTTCGGCGGCAAGGCCCGTCTCTCGGACCTCTGGGTCGACGACGAGTCGGTCGCGGCCTACGTCGCCGAGCACTCGGACCGGCTCATCGGCTTCATGGCGCTCGACCCGACCCAACCGGGCTGGCAGGAGGAGATGCGGCGCGGCCACCGCGACCTCGGCCTTCGCGGGATCAAGCTGATGCCGATGTACGCCGGATTCGATCCCGGGGACGAAGAGCTCGATCCGCTGTGGACGTACGCGAGCGACCATGGTCTGCCCGTACTCATGCACACCGGCACGACCTTCATCTCGCAAGCGCCGCTGGAGTACGCGCGGCCCGTCCTCGCCGACCGAGTCGCGCGGCGTTTCCCCGAACAGCGACTCGTCCTCGCCCACCTCGGCCATCCGTACGAGGGCGAGTGCATCGCCGTGATCCGCAAGCACTCGCACGTGTACGCCGACGTCAGCGCCTTGCACTACCGCCCCTACCAGCTATGGCGGGCGCTGATGCTGGTGCAGGAGTACGGCGTCTGGGACAAGTTGCTGTTCGGCAGCGACTATCCGTTCACCACCGTCGACGACTCGGTCGCCGGCCTCCGCCGGGTCGCGCGCATCCCGAGCCCCGCCGGCCTGCACGGCGTCGACACCGGGGAGGTCGAATCCCTGATCGCCCGGGATGCCCTCTCCCTGCTGGGCCTGAGCAACGGCTGACCCTTCGGGGACGGTGCATGCGGCTGCACAGCCCGGAGGACGCTGATCGACAGCGGTCCTGCGCGGCGTGAACACCGCAACGACTCGATCCGGCCGGCCGCAGCGGACTGGCCGCCTCCGCCTGTCGCTGCGTCCTGGGCCGGCACGACCTGGTCGGTAGGCACGCTTTCAGCGTGCACGGCAAGCGAGTTGGTGTGCCCAGGCATCGAGAATCCCGGCCGCAGCCCGAGGGCGGCGGCCATGAGGTCCTGACTTCCCCGGGGCTGCGCATGCGGCTGCGCAGGGTCCAGCGAGTCACCGCCCGTAACTGCCGGCCGCCGGACGGCGCATCATCCGCACGCGTCCCTGCTGTCGCGAGCGGGCTCCGTGGCATCGGGGCCGCGGCGGCGACGGCGGCACGCCGGCCGCCTGCGACGTCCGGCTGTCGCGTGACCATGTGGGACGCGACGGGCTAGCGGTTCCTCAGTTCCCACCCGGGCACGAACATGTTCCAGAAGCCGCCGGTCGGCGGGTGCTCGGCGAAGACGTCGTCGTCGAGTTCGATACCGATCCCCGGCGCCGTTGGCAGCGGCGCACGACCGTTCCGGATCGGCAGACACCCGCGGAGGGCCTCGAATACGTACGGCTCGAGGAGGCTGTCGAAGGTTTCCAGGATCTTGAAGTTCGGTGTGGCTGCTGCCGCGTGGACGGTGGCCGTGGTGCAGAAGGGGGAGTTCGAGTTGTGCGGCGCCACCACCATCGAGTGCATCTCGGCGAGCGCGGCGATCTTCCGCATCTCCGTGTACCCGCCGACCATGCTCAGGTCGGGCTGGACGATGTTCACGGCGTTGTTCTCGAACAACGGCGCGTACTCGTAGCGGTTGTGGAAGTGCTCGCCCCCGGAGATCGGAATCGACGTCCGTGCGCGGACGTCCGGGTAGCGCGTGATGTGGGTCCATGGCAGCGGCTCTTCGAACCAGCCGATGTCGTAGGGCTCCAGCGCCTCCGCGATCTTGACGGCCTCGTGCACCACGAAGCGGGCATGACCCTCCACGAACAGCTCGACCTCCGGGCCGACCGCCTCGCGCACAGCCGCGATGAGGTCGATCGACAGCCGGCGCTCGGACCGGCTCAGCTCGCCCGAGCCGGCGCCGAACGGGTCGAGCTTGAGCGCGGAGTAGCCCCGGGCGACGGTCTCGCGAGCCAGTTCGGCGAAGCGCTCCGGGGTGCGCGCCCCGGTGTACCAACCGTTCGCGTATACCGGAACCTCGTCCCGGCACGCACCGCCGATGAGTCGGTAGACGGGAACACCGAGGTATTTGCCCTGGATGTCGTGGAGCGCCTGGTCCACTCCGCTCACCACGATGCCCCCGACATCCCCTCCGCGGAGAAAGTCGCCCTGATACATACGGAGCCAGATCTCCTCCGTATCGAAGGGATCGGCTCCGATGAGATGTCGCTCTGCCATGCCCCGCGCCAGTGCACAGGTTTCGACGCCGCGGTAGGGATGGGTGATCTCACCGACGCCCGACAACCCTTCGGAGGTCGTGATGCGGACGTAGCTGAAGTCCCGCCAGGACGTGCCGAGGCTGAGCGTCTCGACCTTGCTGATCCGGCCGGCGCCCGTCGCAGGCCGGGTGTGGTTCACGGTGAACACGTAGATCTCCATTCGGTATGGCAGAACGCCGTTCTGTTCTGTATGTTCGTGGAAGCCGTAGTGGTCGTCAAGTGCCCACATGTCGAGATGGCGGCGTCCTGGAGGACAGATGCGAGTGACACGAGTCGGCGAGGTCGGGGCCGAATTCCCGATAGCCCTGAACAGTGAGGGGCGTGCATATGACCTGCGCGAGTTGACGACGGATGTGACCGGTGACTTTCTGGCCGGCGACTGGCCCGCACGAGGACGGGCCGCTCTCGACGCCGGCGCACTACCGGAAGTCGAGCTGGGTGGACTGCGCGTCGGCTCGCCGATCGTACGGCCGGGCAAAGTCGTGTGTATCGGACTGAACTACCGCAAACATGCGATCGAGAGCGGTGCCGCCATCCCCGAGGAGCCGGTGGTGTTCATGAAGGCGAGCAACACGGTCGTCGGACCCCGCGACACCGTGCTCGTCCCACGCGGCAGCGAGAAGACGGACTACGAAGTCGAGCTCGCGATCGTGATCGGCCGGACCGCGCGCTACCTCGCCGACCCCGATTCCGCCCCCGAGCACATCGCGGGGTACACCATCGCGAACGACGTCTCCGAGCGTGCGCTGCAGCTCGAACGGGGTGGGCAGTGGGTCAAGGGCAAGTCGTGCGAAACGTTCAATCCGCTCGGCCCGTGGCTCGTCTCCCCGGACGCCGTCGGTGACCCGCAGAGTCTCGGCCTGCGGCTCTGGGTCAACGGCGAGTTGCGCCAGCAGAGCACGACAGCGGACATGATTTTCGATATTCGGTACATCGTGTGGTACCTGAGCCAGTTCATGGTTCTCGAACCCGGCGACGTCATCAACACGGGCACGCCGTCGGGCGTGGCGATGGGGTCGGCGGAGCTTCCGTACCTTGCGGCAGGTGACGTCGTCGAGCTGGAGGTCGACGGGCTGGGCAGACAGCGCCAAGAGATCGCCCAGGCTTGACGGGCTTACCGTTTGCGCGCGGGCGGGAACCTTCGCCGGACGATGCCCACGGGTACCGCCACGCCGCCGCGTACCACGCCCGCACAGCCGACCAACTGTCCCGTGGGAACGCGGAGTTCCCACGGGACACGCGTTTCCGCACTGCGTCTCGCCTCCCTTCCGACGGGCTGAAGCCACGCTCGTGCCACCGGGTCGAGGCCATGTTTCCCTCGCCAACTTCGGTTGTCGGAAGGGGAGTCGGGGCGCCGGCCGCGTCCTGACGCCGATTGAAAATCTCGGCCTCCGGGCACGGTTTCCTCAGCTCAAGCGGGCGACAAGTGGTCTAGACCCCCGGCAGAGCAGTCGAACTCTTCCCGCGGTCCGCACTGTGGTGTATGTGTGACGTGTCTACATCAATCCCCCACACCAGGAGACGCACATGCCGAACTCCCCCCGTTTCTACGCGCGTAGGATCGTCATGGCCGCCGGCGTCGTCGGCGCGACGATGACCCTGACGCTGACGAGCGCCGGTATCTCCCAGGCCTCCCCCTCGGGCGGCTACGGGCCGGGCGAGGGCCGTATGGGCATCAGCGCCGAGCAGGAGATGGTGGGCAAGCAGCCCCGCCAGATCACGCCCCAGGACACCAGCGGCGTCCAAGGGGTCGACGTGTCCCACTATCAGGGCGACATCAACTGGGGCTCGATGAAGAACGCCGGAATCGAGTTCGCCTGGATCAAGGCCACCGAAGGCACGAACATCAAGGACGCGAAGTTCAGCGCCAACTACAAGGGCACGTACGACAACGGCGTCATCCGCGGCGCCTACCACTTCGCTCGCCCCGCTTCGTCGAGCGGTTCGGCCCAGGCCGACTTCTTCGCCAAGAACGGCGGTGCCTGGTCGGCGGACAACCTCACCCTCCCAGGTGTCCTGGACATCGAGAACGGTTCCAGTTCCCAGTGCCACGGGCTCAGTCAGTCCGCGATGCGTGACTGGATCAGCGACTTCTACAACACCTACAAGGACCGCACCTCTCGCGACGTGGTCATCTACACCACGGCCAATTGGTGGAACACCTGCACCGGCGGCTGGACCGGCATGAGCGACAAGGCGCCGTTGTGGGTTGCCCACTGGACCACCGGCAGCCCCACCATCCCGTCCGGTTTCCCGGCGTGGACCGTCTGGCAGTACACGGATTCGGGCAACATCGGCGGCATCAGCCCCGTCGACCGCGACAAGTTCAACGGCTCGCGCGACAGACTGCTGGCCCTCGCGAACAACACCACGGTGGCCAGCCCCCGGGTCGACGTACCGTGATCAAATAGCCCCGCCCCGGGGTGTGTTGCCCCAACTCCCGGGTTCTCGACACCTCAACCCTTCTCGATGCGCTGAGAAGGGTTGAGGTGCGGGTGGGAGCGCGACCCGCCGGCGTCGCGCCGTGCGAGCGTCATTCCTGAGCGTCGCCCACCGCTGCGTAGAAGCCCTTGATGTGCCGTGTGACGAGTTCGGCGGCCTCCTTGCCGTCTCCCGCTTCGACCGCGCGGAGAATCGCGAGGTGCTCCTCGGTCAGGGTGGAGACCATGACGTCCCAGTCCCGCACCCGCCGGAAGGCGGCGATCATTTCGCCCTTGACCGCGTCTCGCAGGGCTTGCATGAGGTCGGTGGCGAGCGCGTTGTCCGAAGCGCGCGCGAGGGCGATGTGGAACTCGCTGTCGAGTTCGTGGAAGCGCTCGTAGTCCATGCCGGGTTCCGCCATGGCCCGGGTGAGAGCGCGCAGGCGCTCGAGGTCCCCGACGTCCGCCCCTGCGGCGGCGCGCGCAACGGCCAGGCGCTCCAGCTCGATCCGTACGTCGACGAGGTCGTTCTGGCTGAACTGCGACAAGGCCATGTGCAGGCGCAGCAGGTTGCTCAGCGCCGCGGTCGAGCGGCCCGCCACCGTGGAACCCGCGTCCCTGCCGGACCCCACCTGAGCACTCAGGATGCCCATCGACTCCAGTACGCGCAGCGCCTCGCGGACGCTGTTGCGACTGACGCCGAGCGCCTCTCCCAACTCGCGCTCGCTCGGCAGCCGATCGCCCACACGCAGCCGGCCGTCGAGGATCTTCTGCTGGATCTGGGTCAGCACCTGCTCGTGTGTGCGGACGGGCCTGACTGTCCGCCATTCCGGATCGCTCAAGCTATCCTCACTGGTTCATTTTTCCTCTGGTCCAACCACGCTAGCCCACAGGGGAGTCCAGCGGGTCAAGGAAGTACCGGTCCACCATCTCGGGTGTGACGTCGCCGAGTTCGGACGGTGACCAGTGCGGTCGGTGGTCCTTGTCGAGCACGGTGGCTCTGATGCCCTCCTGGAGATCCTGTCCTTCGAGGAAGCGGCAGCACAGCCGGTAGTCCTGAACCAGGCATTCCTCGAGTGTCGTCATGGAACGAGCCTCGCGCAGGGCACGGAGCGTCACCTTGAGGGCAGTTGGCGCGCCCCTGCCCACTGCCTCTGCGGCCGCCGTGGCAGCGGGCGTGCGGTGGGCACGGAGTCTTTCAAGGATCTCCTCCACGCTGTCGGCCGCGTAGCAGTCGTCGATCCAGGACGCGTGGTCCACCAGGTCCGCTGCGCCCTGCGGTGCTTCCTCCGCGAAGTCGTCGAGCACTCGGTCGATCGCGTCCCGGCCCTCCCGCAGCACGTCGACCATCGCCGGTAGCCGGTGCGCCGGAACGAAGTGGTCGGCCAGCCCGCAGGCGAGGGCGTCTCTGGCTCCGATGCGGGCGCCCGTGAGCGCGAGATGCGTACCCAGCTCCCCCGGCGCCCGGGAAAGGAGCAGGCAGCCTCCCACGTCCGGCGTGAGACCGAGCGCGACCTCCGGCATCGCCAGCACCGAGCGTTCGGTGGCCACGCGGATCGCGGCATGGCCGGCGAGGCCGATCCCGCCTCCCATCGTGATCCCGTCCATCAGCCCGACGACGGGGAGCGGGTACGAGGCGACGAGGGCATCGAGCGCGTACTCCGTGCGCCACAACTGCCGTGCGATCTCGGGGTCGTTGGACGCGGACGCGTGCACGACGGTGATGTCGCCCCCTGCGCAGAAGGCGCGTTCGCCGGCGCCTTCCAGCACGACCAACTCGACGCCCGGGTCGTCGAGCCATCCGGTGAGAGCGCCGTGGATGGTGCGCATCATCCCCAAGTCCAGGGCGTTGAGGGCGCGTTCCCTGTTCAGCGTGATGCGTCCGAGCCGTCCCTCACGCCGGCACAAGACATGTGTGGTCCCCATCGGCACATACTCCCGTTCCGCAAAGTCGGTGCACGCATGTTGTCCGCCAAATCAACCAGTGCTTATGGTCCAACCACAGGCTACCGGACCAACAGGAGTGGTGATGGCGCCAGTTCAGAAGGAGACCGTTGCCGAGCCGATCAGGGTGATGCTGGCCAAGATCGGGCTGGACGGCCACGACCGGGGCGTGAAGGTGGTGGCGCGCACGCTGCGCGACGCCGGCATGGAAGTGATCTACACCGGTCTGCATCGCAAGCCGGACCAGGTGATCGAGGCCGCCGTGCAGGAGGACGTCGACGTACTCGGCGTCAGCCTCCTGTCAGGGGCCCATATGCCCATCTTCACGCGGCTCTTCGAGGTCCTTGCGGACCTGCCGGAACCGCACCGCTTCGTCGTCGTCGCCGGCGGTGTCATGCCGGACGAGGACGAGCTGGAACTCAAACGGATGGGCGTGGCCGGAGTGCTCGGCCAGGACACCGCCCCCGAGACGATCGTCGAGGAGATCCGCGCCCTGGTGCACAGCCGGGCACCCCGGAGCTAGGCAGGTGACGACAGTGCGCAACGCCCCCATGGAGCAGTGGAGTTGGCCTCCCCGCTACGACGAGGACTACCGACCGCCCGGTCACCAGGAACACTGGTTCCCGCGCCGCGAGACCATGCCGGCCGAACAGCGCGACGAGTTGGTGCTCGCGCGCATCCGCGAGGTGATGGCCTACGCCTGGGAAAACGCGCCCTTCTACCGCAAGAAGTGGGACGAGGCAGGAATCCACCCTTCGTCGATCCGCACGCTCGACGATTTCGAGAAGGTCCCTGTCGTGCACAAGGACGAACTCCGCGCCGACCAGGCCGTGAACGAGCCCTTCGGCAGCTACCTGTGCGTACCCGAGGAAGAGGTCAAGCACGTCAACGGCACCTCGGGCACCACGGGGCGCCCCACCGCGTTCGGTATCAGCGAGCGGGACTGGCGCAGCGTGGCCAACGCCCACGCCCGCGTGATGTGGGCAATGGGCATCCGCCCCTCCGACACCGTGCTGGTCGCCTCGCCGCTGAGCCTCTACTGGGGTTCCTGGGGCGCCTACACCGGCGCGGAGCGGTTGGGCGCCCGCGTCTTCCCCTTCGGCGCCGGCAGCCGCGGGCAGAGCGCTCGCACGGTGCGTTGGATTCGCCAGATGGGAGTCACCGTCTTCTACGGAACCCCCTCCTACGCACTGCACTTGGCCGAGGTGGCCGCGGAGGAGGGCATCGAGCCCGTTGAACTCGGGCTGCGCGCCATGTTCTTCTCCGGCGAGCCGGGCGCCAGCGTCCCCGCCATCCGCTCCCTCCTCTCCGAGTCCTTCGGGGCCGAGGTGTACGACTCGGGGAGCATGGCCGAGGTCGCCCCCTGGATGCACCTGGGCGCGGGTAGCAACGAGCCCGGGGTGCTGTGTTGGCAGGACCTCGTCTACACGGAGGTCTGCGATCCGGCGGACCACACCAGGCTGCCGTACGGAGCCGAGGGCACCCCCGTCTACACCACGCTGGAGCGCACCAGCCAGCCGATGATCCGCCTGCTGTCGAACGACCTCACCCGCTGGGAAGCCCCTTCGGCGGAGCGGGGACGCACCTATCCGTACCTGCCGCGCGGCATCTACGGACGGCTCGACGACATGTTCACCATCCGCGGCGAGAACGTCCATCCCAGCGCCATCGACGACGTGGTGATGGCCGTGCCCGGATACGGCGGGGAGCACCGCATCGTCATCAGCCGCGAGACGGCCATGGACCACCTGATGGTTCAGGTCGAGTACGGGCCCGAGCTCACCGGGGCGACGCTCTCCACCTGGGTGGAGAACCTCTCCGACAGGCTGCGCACCGTGCTGGGCGTGGGGGCACAGGTCGTGCCGGTGCGGCAACACACCTTCGACCGTACAGAGTTCAAGGCCCGCCGGGTCGTCGACGACCGCCAGTTGCTGCTCCGCCTCCACGACGCCGGGCCCCTCCCCGGGAGCGTCCCGTGACGGCGCCCGCGTCGCTGGCGGAGCGCGTACTCGGCGGCGAACAGGGGATGATCGCGCGGGCGCTCACCCAGGTGGAGCGCCGCGCACCAGGCACCGACGCGATGCTGGCCGAACTGCACCGCCATGCCGGGCGCGCACACGTCATCGGGGTGACCGGGCCTCCCGGCAGCGGCAAGAGCACCCTGGTCACCGCGATGGCACAGGAATACCGGCGGGCGGGCCGGTCGGTCGGGATCATCGCTGTCGACCCGTCGAGTGTCTTCACCGGTGGCGCGATCCTCGGCGACCGCATCCGTATGTCCACTCTCTCCGGCGATCCCGGGGTGTTCATCCGGTCCCTCGCCACCCGTGGCGCGCTCGGCGGGTTGGCACGCGCCGCCCTGGACGCGGTCACGGTGCTGGACGCGGCCGGGTGGGACGTCGTCGTGCTGGAGACCGTCGGCGTCGGGCAGGCCGAGACCGACGTGATCAGCGGCGCCCAGTCGGTGGCGGTGGTGAGCGTGCCGGGCCTCGGCGACAGCGTCCAAGCGATCAAGGCGGGGCTGTTGGAGATCGCCGACGTACACGTCGTGAACAAGTCCGACCGCGACGGCGCCCACCGGACCGTCTCGGAGCTGCGGGACATGCTCCGGCTGGCCAAGCGGCAGCCGGGCCAGTGGAACGTCCCCGTCGAGCAGACGGTCGCCGACCGGGGCAGCGGCGTGACGGCCCTCATCGAGCGCTTCGACGAGCACCTGCGCTGGATGGAGCGCAACGGGGAGCGCGAGAGGCGGGCTCGCCGCGCCGCAGGCACCCGTATCAGGTGGGCGGCCGAAGAACTCGTGCGCGACTGGCTCCGACCGGGGACGCCCGCCTTCGACGAGGCCGTGACCCAGGTCGCGGAGAAGCACGACGATCCGGCGACGGCAGCTCGGCGACTGATCGGCTGGACATGAACACAGAGCGAGGAGCGCACATGGCTGACGAGGACGAAGCACGACGGAAGCACGCCGCACCGCTGGTCACCGACGAACTGAACACGGCCGTGGCGCAGGAGCTCGCCGACTGGGAGAGCCGCGAACTGGCCGCCTTCATCCGGCGCCGTCCCGAGTCCAGGGAGTCCTACGCCTCGGGAAGCGGCTTGCCGGTGAAGCGCGTCTACACGCCCGTCGACCTTCCCGCCGACTGGTCGGAGATCGGGCTGCCCGGCCGTTACCCCTATACCCGCGGCCCCTATCCGACGATGTACCGCGGCCGTACCTGGACGATGCGGCAGATCGCCGGCTTCGGTCAGGCGGAGGAGACCAACAAGCGCTTCCGTTACCTCATCGCGCAGGGGCAGACCGGCCTGTCCGTCGACTTCGACATGCCCACGCTCATGGGACTCGACAGCGACGACCCCATGAGCCTCGGGGAGGTGGGACGCGAGGGCGTCGCCATCGACACGCTCCCCGACATGGAGGCGCTCTTCGACGGCATCGACCTCGAAGAGATCAGCGTCTCCATGACGATCAATCCGTCGGCCTGGATTCTGTTGGCCATGTACGTGGCGGTCGCCGAGCAACGCGGATACGACCTGAACAAACTGAGCGGCACCATCCAGAACGACATCCTCAAGGAGTACGTGGCGCAGAAGGAGTGGATCTTCCCCGTACGTCCGAGCATGCGCATCGTGCGCGACACCATCGTCTACTCCTCGCAGCACATGGCGCGGTACAACCCGGTGAACATCAGCGGCTACCACATCAGCGAGGCCGGAGCCAACGCCCAGCAGGAGATCGCCTTCACCATGGCGATCACCCAGGCGTACGTGCAGGACGTGGTCGCCGCGGGGGTGGACGTCGACACCTTCGCGCGCCGGCTGTCGTTCTTCTTCGTCAGCCAGGCCGATCTCTTCGAGGAAGCCGCCAAGTTCCGTGCCGTGCGCCGCTATTACGCCCGCATGATGCGTGAGCGGTTCGGCGCGCAGGACCCGCAGTCGATGCGGCTGCGGTTCCACGCGCAGACCGCTGCGGCGACCCTCACCAAGCCCCAGCCGATGAACAACATCATCAGGACCGCGCTGCAGGCGCTCTCCGCGGTGCTCGGCGGAGCGCAGTCCCTGCACACCAACGGGCTCGACGAGGCGTACACAATCCCCAGCGAACAAGCGATGAAGATCGCGCTGCGCACGCAGCAGGTCCTCGCCGACGAGACGGGGGTGGCCAACGTCATCGATCCCCTGGGCGGTTCCTACTACGTCGAGAACCTCACCTCGGAGCTCGAACGCGGCATCGACACCTACCTGGAACGGATAGAGGAGATCGGCGGTGTGGAGGCGGCCATCGAACAGGGCTTCTTCCAACGGGAGATCTCCGACACCGCCTACGACTTCGCCCGGCGCAAGGCCACCGGGGACCGTCCGGTGGTCGGCGTGAACACGTACGTCGACGAGGAGGAGGGCGAGAAGATCGAGACGCACCAGCTCGATCCCGCCTCCGAGACCCGGCAGATCAGCCGCCTGCGGCAGATCCAGAAGGACCGCGACCCGGACCGCGCCGCCGCCGCGATGGAGGCGCTGCTCGCCGTGGCGAAGGACGACACCGCCAACCTCATGCCCGCCACCATCGAGGCGGTGAAGGCGCACGTGTCCATGGGGGAGATCACCGGCGCGCTGCGCGAGGTCTTCGGCTCCTACACCGAGACCCCCGTCTTCTGACCGGGGATCGGTGAGACCGAACAACTTCCCGTGTCACGCAGGGGAACAAGGAGGTTCCCGTGTACCAGCAAGTAATCGACCCCGTGGGCAGCAGCCTCGGGTGGTCCGCACTGGTGGCGGCGTTGCCGTTGCTCGTCCTCTTCGTTCTGCTCGGGGTGGCCCGCGTCCGCGCCTGGCTGGCAGCGCTGATCGGCCTCGCGCTCAGCCTGGTCGTAGCGGTCGGCGTGTACGGCATGCCATCGGGGCAGGCGTTGAACTCGGCGGCGGAAGGAGCCGCGTTCGGGCTCTT
Source organism: Streptomyces sulphureus DSM 40104 (assembly GCF_000381025.1). Taxonomy (GTDB): domain Bacteria; phylum Actinomycetota; class Actinomycetes; order Streptomycetales; family Streptomycetaceae; genus Streptomyces; species Streptomyces sulphureus. Next base: position 132,905 of record NZ_KB905818.1, on the reverse strand, counting down.
CCCCGCCATGTGGATCGTGGTCAACGCGCTCTGGATCTACCAGATGACGGTGGCCTCCGGACACTTCGACGTGCTCCGGCGCAGCTTCGCGAGGCTCAGCGACGACCGGCGCGTGCAGGGCGTCCTCATCGCCTTCTGCTTCGGCGCGCTGCTGGAGGCGCTGGCCGGGTTCGGTGCCCCCGTCGCCATCTGCGCGGTGATGCTCGTCGCGATCGGCCTCAAGCCCGTCAAGGCCGCGACGGTCGCGCTGGTGGCCAACACCGCACCCGTGGCCTACGGAGCCGTCGGACTCCCGGTGATCACACTGGCCCGGGTGACGGGGCTGCCGCTGGACGACCTGAGCGCCATGACGGGCCGCCAGGTACCCCTACTCGCCCTGTTCGTACCGATGGCGCTGCTCGTCCTTCTCGACGGACGACGAGGGCTGCGGGAAGCGTGGCCGGCGGCGTTGGTGTGCGGCTCGTCGTTCGCCGTCACGCAGTTCCTGATGGCCAACTACGGGCCCGTGGAACTGACCGACATCGTCGCTGCGTTGGTCTCGGCGGCTGCCGTGCTGCTGCTCCTGCGAGTGTGGCGACCTGCGCCCCACGGCGAGCAGGACACGGTGCCGCACGGGGAGACCGCGCCGGCGACCGACACCGTGGACCCGGTGGGCGGCGGGGTCGCGGTACGTACGCGGACACCGACACGGCACCGGCCGCCGGACACCCGCGTCGAAGTAGTCCGCGCCTTCGCCCCGTACGCGGTGATCGTCCTCCTCTTCTCCGTCGTCTCGATCCCTGCGGTCGCACGGGCACTTGAAACCACGACGACGTTCTTCTCCTGGCCGGGTCTGCACGTCGTCGACGCGAACGGAGAACCGCTCGGGCTGCTCCGGTTCACCTTCGACTGGCTCGCGAGCGGAGGCACCGTGCTCCTCGCCGCAGGCGTCGTGACGGCCGCCGTACTGAAGATCCCGGTGCGGGGCGCGGCCATGGCGTACGGACGGACGCTGCACCAACTGCGCACCGCCGCCGTCACGGTCACGGGCGTGCTGGCGCTCGCCTACGTCATGAACATATCGGGCCAAACCAGCACGATGGGCGCCTTCCTGGCAGGAGCAGGAGGTCTCTTTCCCCTCTTGTCCGGGCTGCTGGGCTGGTTCGGCACCGCCGTGACAGGGTCGGACACCTCCTCCAACTCGCTCTTCGGCGCGTTGCAGGCGAGCGCAGCCGAGGGTTCCGGGCATCCGCCGGTGCTGACCGCCGCAGCGAACACCGCGGGCGGCGCCCTGGGCAAGATGATCAGCCCGCAGAACCTCGCGATCGGTGCGAGCGCGGTCGGCCTCGCCGGTCAGGAGGGCGCACTCTTCCGCAAGGTCCTCGCCGCGACGGCGATATTCGTCCCCTTCCTGTGCCTGCTCGTCTACCTCCAATCGACCCCGGTACTCGCCTGGATGGTGCCTTGAAATGACTGACGTGGCCCCCGCACACCTGCGTCTGACCGCCAGCGGCGACGTCGAGGAGGCGAACGCCGCGATCGGAGCGGCGCTCTCGACCGACTCCATGGAGAGCGAGTTCGACGTCCTCCTCGACGCTGTGCAGCGCGATCTCCTCGCCCTCGCCGCCGAGTTGCTGGAGCCGAGCGCCGCCCGGGTCGATCGGGCGTGCCTGGACCGGTTGGACTCAGCACGCCGGCGTTACGCCCACCAGGACCCCCTTCCGCCGGGCAACCACGTCCTCGCCGGCCGCAGCGACGCCGCAGGACTACTGCGGCTGGCCCGCGCGGTGACGCGCCGCGCCGAAAGGTCCGTACGAGCGCTGGCGGCAGCCGAACCGCAGACCTCCTCGCAGCTCCCGGCGGCCTACCTCGACGGGTTGGCCGACCTGCTCCCGGTGCTGGCCCTGCGGGTCGAACGCGCCGCCCCGGGGTACGTCACCATGGGCGCCTGCAACGACTCCCCCGCGCGCACCGCTTGACCTCGCCCGGTGGACGTCGCAGCCCCGTCGGACGACCACGCACCCCGGCGAAGCCGCGCTCAGGCCCCGTTCCCCGCCGGCTCCAACACCGCCACGCACTCCATGTGCTGCGTCATCGGGAACAGGTCGAAGGCGCGGAGGAAGCGGACACGGTAGCCGGCGTCGGAGAAGTAGGCGAGGTCGCGGGCGAGGGCGGCCGGGTCGCAGGCGACGTAGGCGAGGCGGCGGGGGGCGAGGGAGGCGAGGTGGTCGACGAGGGCGCGGCCGGCGCCGCTGCGGGGCGGGTCGAGGACGACGAGGTCGGCCTCTGTGATGCCGGTGCGCGGGAGGGTCTGCTCCACGCGGCCCTGCTCGATGCGGACGCGGGGGAAGTCGGCGAGGTTGTGCCGGGCGTCCTCGACCGCGCGCTTGCCCGACTCGACGCCGAGGACGGCGCCGGTCTCCCCGACGCGGTCGGCGAGGGCGCCGGCGAAGAGGCCGACCCCGCAGTAGAGATCGAGCGCTGTCTCGCCCTTGCGCGGGGTGAGGCCGCGCATCACGGCGTCGACGAGGAGCTCGGCCGCTGCCGGGTGGACCTGCCAGAAGCCGCCGGCGCCGACCCTCCATGTGCGGTCGTCGGCCCGCTCCCTGACGTAGTCGCGGCCGTGCACGCGGTGCAGGCGCGGCGGGGCGCCGCGGCGGCCGCGCTGCTCCTCGGCGCGCAACACCGAGACGGGGCGGTCGAGTTCGACGAGCGGGAGCCGCTGCCCGGGACGCGGGGTGAGGACCACCTGCCGGTCCTGGGACCCGGTGGCCGCCGTGGCCTCCACCGCGGCCATACCGGGCCACTCGCGCCGCTCGATACCGAGTTCGGAGACGCCCTCGGCCGCGATGAGGCAGTGATCGATCCGCTGCACGTCGTGGGAACGGTGCTTGCGGAGGCCGACGTTGCCCTCCTCGTCCACGGCGTACTGCATCCGCGTCCGCCACTGGGGCACCTGCCCGGCCGGGAGCTTGTCGCCCGGCACCGGCTCGACGGTGCCGTCCCAGCCGACGTCCTCGGGGGCGAGGCCGGCGAGGCGCTGGAGCTGCTCGGCGAGGACGTCGGCCTTGAGGCGCCGCTGGGCGCCCGGCTTGACGTGCTGGAAGTCGCAGCCGCCGCAGCGACCGGGGCCCGAGAACGGGCAGGGTGCCTCGATGCGGTCCTTCGAAGCGACGAGCACCTGGACCGCGTCGGCCCGCAGGAACTTGGACTCCTCGTGCCCCTCGGTGATCCGCGCGACGACGCGCTCCCCCGGCAGCGTGTGGCGGACGAAGAGGACGCGTCCGGCCTCGGTGCGTGCGATGCAGTGCCCGCCGTGTGCGACGGGCCCCACCTCGACCTCGTACTCCTCGCCCACCAAGGACGGTGCGGGCTGCTCTGCGGGGGCGTCGGGCATGACGGGATGGCTCCAGGGTCTGCGGTGGCTGCGCGGTCGCGGGGCGCACGCGCCGGCTCCCGGATCCGGTCGCCGAAGCGCGGTACGAGCGCCGCTGGTCGGGCGGTGCCCGGCGCAAGTCTCCCAGTCTACGTACCGTCGGGGCGCCCGCGTTCCCGGCCGGCGCCCTCCTGCCGGCCGGTCCTGCGCGGCCCCCGCACAGCGCCCCGGCGCACGGAGCCGGGCGCCTGCCACTCCTCGCGCCGGCGGGCGCGCTTCCGCGCGGCCTCCGAGGACTCCAACTGGTAGGGGACGGAGGTGACCATCACCCCCGAGGTGAAGAGCAGCCGCCCCTTGAGCCGCAACGCGCTCTGATTGTGCAGGAGTTGCTCGTACCACCTGCCGACGACGTACTCGGGGATGTAGACGCTCACCAGGTCCCGCGGGTGCTCGGTGCGCAGCCGCTTGACGTAGTCGATCACCGGGCGGGTGACCTCGCGGTACGGGGAGTCGAGGATCGTCAGCGGGATGTCGAGGCCGCGGCGGTCCCATTCGTGGCGGAGGCGGTCGGTCTCGCCCTGCTCCACGTTGATGGTGAGCCCCTCGAGGACGTCGGGACGCATCATGCGGGCGTAGACGAGTGCGCGCAGCGTCGGCTTGTGGAGCCGGGAGACGAGGACGATCGAGTGGACGCGCGAGGGGCGCGGCGGCGCCGCGGCGGACTCCTCGGCCGCGATCTCCTCGCTGACGTGGTCGTAGTGGCGCCGGATCGCCGTCATCAGGCCGTAGAAGAGCGCCATGCCGACGACGGAGACCCACGCGCCGTGCGAGAACTTGGTGACGAGCACGACGATCAGCACGACGCCGGTGAAGAACGCACCGAAGGCGCTGATCGCCCGGGAGCGGTGCATGTGCCTGCGCCGCGCCGCGTCCTGCTCGGCGCGGAGCGCGCGGTTCCAGTGCCGGACCATGCCCGTCTGGCTGAGCGTGAAGGAGACGAAGACGCCGACGATGTAGAGCTGGACGAGCCGGGTGGAGTCGGCGTCGTAGACGGCCACGAGTATCGCGGCGGCGCCGGCGAGGAGCAGGACGCCGTTGGAGAAGGCGAGGCGGTCTCCGCGGGTGTGCAACTGCCGTGGCAGGTACCGGTCCTGGGCGAGGATCGAACCGAGGAGCGGGAAGCCGTTGTACGCGGTGTTGGCGGCGAGGAAGAGGACGAGTGCCGTCGTCACGGCGAGGTAGAAGCTGACGAGCGAGCCGCTGCCGAAGACCGCGTCGGAGACCTGTGCGATCACCGGGTGCTGCACGTACCCGGAGCCGGCGGGCTCGCCGTCTATCAGCAGGTTCCTCGCGGGGTTCTCCGCCATCTTGACGTGCGTGATCCGGGCGAGCGCGATGACGCCGCAGAACATGGTGACCGCGATCGCGCCCATCATCGTCAGCGTCGCGGCGGCGTTCCTCGCCTTCGGCTTGCGGAACGCAGGCACCCCGTTGGAGATCGCCTCGACCCCGGTGAGCGCGGCGCAGCCGGAGGAGAAGGCGCGCAACAGCAGGAAGGCGAGCGCGAACCCGGCGAGTCCGCCGGCGTGTTGGGTGTGGATCTCGTAGTCGGCGGTCGGAGCGCGCATCTCGTCCCCGAGGACGGTGGACCTCACCGCGCCCCACGCGATGAGCGCGAACACCCCCGCGACGAAGAGGTAGGTCGGGACGGCGAAGAGCACGCCCGACTCCCGGACGCCGCGCAGGTTCGCCACCGTCAGCAGCCCGATCGCGGCGACGGCGCAGAGCGTCTTGTGCTCGACGACGAAGGGGATCGCGGCGCCGAGGTTCTCCACGCCCGAGGAGATGGAGACGGCGACGGTGAGCACGTAGTCGACGAGGAGCGCGCTGGCGACGGTGAGTCCTGCGCGGCGGCCGAGGTTGGTGCCGGCGACCTCGTAGTCGCCGCCGCCGCTCGGGTAGGCGCGGACGTTCTGCCGGTAGGAGGCGACCACCGTCACCAGCAGCACCACCACGGCCGCGGCGATCCACGGGCTGAAGTGGTAGGCGCTGAGCCCGGCGGCGGAGAGCACGATCAGCACCTCGCCCGGTGCGTACGCGACCGAGGAGAGCGGGTCGGAGGCGAAGACCGGCAGGGCGACGCGTTTGGGTACCAGAGTCTCGCTCAGCCGGTCGCTGCGGAGCGCCTGTCCGAGCAGGAGACGTTTGGGTACGTCGGTCATCCTGGACACGCGGAGGATGGTATGCGTTCGGCCGTACGATGCTCGCACGGCCCGCGGTTCACGAGGAGAGGACGGGCGTGCACATTGTGATCATGGGCTGCGGGCGGGTGGGAGCCGAGCTCGCGCAGACCCTGGAGCAGGAGGGCCACACGGTCGCCGTGGTGGACCGGGACCCCAGCGCCTTCCGGCGGTTGGGCCACAGGTTCGGCGGGCGCCGGGTGACAGGCGTCGGCTTCGACCGGGACACGCTGCGGGAGGCCGGCATCGAGGAAGCCGGTGCCTTCGCCGCCGTCAGCAGCGGCGACAACTCCAACGTGATCGGGGCGCGGGTGGCTCGGGAGACCTTCGGCGTCGAGCACGTCGCGGCCCGCATCTACGACCCGCGTCGGGCCGAGGTCTACCAGCGGCTCGGCATCCCGACGGTGGCCACGGTGCGCTGGACCGCCGACCAGATGCTGCGACGCCTTCTCCCCTCCGGGGCCGAGCCGCTGTGGCGGGACCCGAGCGGGCGCGTCGAGCTCGCCGAGGTGGCGGCCGATCCGTCGTGGGTGGGTCACCGGCTCTCCAGGCTCCAGGAGCGCTCGGGGGCGCGGATCGCCTTCCTCACGCGTCTCGGTGAGGCGATGCTGCCGGGTCCCGAGACGGTGTTGCAGGACGGCGATCTGGTGCATGTGCTCATGCGTCGGGGCGACGTGGGCCGCGTCGAAGAGGTCTTCGCGGTCGGTCCAGGGGAGGAGCGGTCGTGAGGGTGGCCATCGCAGGCGCCGGCGCCGTCGGCCGGTCCGTCGCCGGCGAACTCCTGGAGAACGGGCACGAGGTGCTGCTCATCGACAAGGCGCCGACGGCGATCTCGGTGGAGCGGGTACCGCAGGCGGAGTGGCTCCTCGCCGACGCCTGCGAGATCACCTCGCTCGACGAGGCGGCGCTGGAGCGCTGCCAGGTCGTCATCGCGGCGACGGGGGACGACAAGGCGAACCTCGTCGTCTCGCTGCTGGCGAAGACGGAGTACGGGGTGCCGCGCGTCGTCTCGCGGGTCAACAACCCCCGGAACGAATGGCTCTTCAACGAGTCCTGGGGCGTCGACGTCGCGGTCTCGACGCCGCGGCTGATGTCCGCGCTCGTCGAGGAGGCGGTGAGCGTCGGCGACCTCGTGCGGCTGCTGCGCTTCTCGCAGGGGGACGCGAACCTGGTCGAGGTGACGCTGCCGCAGGAGTCGACGCTCGCCGGCGTCCGCGTCGGCGAGGTCGTCTGGCCGCAGGACACCTCGCTCGTCACCGTGATCCGCGGGACACGTGTGTTGACGCCCGACCCGGACGACGTGCTGGAGGGCGGGGACGAGCTCCTCTTCGTCGCGGCGCCCGACCGTGAGGAGCAGTTGGAGCAGCTACTCTCGGCCCGTCCGCAACGCGAGGACCGGGAGGCCGGCGAAGGGGACGTGTGAGGGGCGCGCACGCCCCTCACACGGGAGCCGGAGGGCTCAACTCCTGCGGCGGCGCGGGCTTTCGGCCTCCGGCTCCGTGGCGACCTCGGCGAGCACGCCGTCGACGGGGGCACGGCCGGGCTGCTCCGGCTCCTCCCGCTCCGCCTCCGCCTTCTCCTCGGCCTCCATCTCCGCGATGACGTTGATCGGCGGCGGGGCCTTCGCGAGGAAGATCCACGTGAGGTAGACGGCGAGGAGGAACGGCGGGATCTTCAGCGCCATCGTCACCCAGCCGAACTTCGCGACGTCGGCCCAGAAGTAGAGCGGGAAGAGGATCGCGCACTTGGCGAGGAGGATGAAACCCCAGGCGTAACTCGCCCTGACGTAGGCGCGCTTGCGGCCCGGGTTGCGGGTGCGCCAGGAGAGGTTCTCCTTGAAGAGCGGGCCGAGTACCAGCCCCAGCAGGGGAACGCCCGCCGCCGCCGTGACGATGTACGCCAGCGAGAGGCCGAAGGTGTAGAGCATGCCGGGGAGGTAGAAGTCCTTGGCGTTGCCCGTCATCATCGCGAAGAGCACGCCGAAGCCGACGCCGAAGATCCCGCTGAAGGCGTGCTTCACCGTGTCCCGCCGGACGAGCCGTACCAGCGCCATCACGACGGCGAGGCCGAGCGCGGTGAGCGCCGCCGAGTGGATGTCCTGGTTGACGGTGTAGATCCCGATGAAGAACAGCCCTGGCACGGTGGTCTCGACGAGACCCCGCACCCCGCCGAACGCCTCGAAGAGCGCCTGCTCGGTGACGGCCTGCGAGCCCTGCGGCTCGGCGGCCCCGTCGCCTCCGGCGGAGTCGCTGCCCTCGGCAGTACCTCCGCCCCCGGCGGCGGACCGCCGCTCTTCCGGCTTGTCGAAAGGGGTCACCCGCTACTCCTGTCCGAGCGGCTTCAGCTCGTATTGGGGGTTGAACAGCACGGGGCGGCCGCCGCACAGAGCGATCCGGCCCCAGACGATCAGCCGGCGGCCCGGCTCGATCCCGGCGATGGCGCGGCGTCCCAGCCAGACGACATCGAGCGAAGCCGAGCCGTCGAAGAGCTCGGCCTCCAGAGTGGGAACCCCGGCACGCGGCCGGAGGGTCACGGTGCGCAGCGTACCGGCTACGCGCACGAGTTGGCGATCGCTGCACTCGGAGATCCGGCCGCAGCCCTCGCTCTCGGACTCCTCGCGCAGCTCGGCGGAGCGCCGCTCCTCCTCCGAGGAGGAGAGCCGCTCGAAAAACCGCCGGAAGCGGCCTTCTCGCGGCTGCTGCCGGGCGCGGGTCGCACCGTTCATGGGGCCAGGGTACCCGCGCGCCGCCGGCCGATCCCCTCCGCTCGCACTCCCCTGCTGCAAGCCCTCACGGCTCGAAGCGGTAGCCCATGCCGGGCTCGGTGACGAAGTAGCGGGGGTGGGAGGGGTCGCTCTCCAACTTCCGTCGAAGCTGGGCCATGTAGACGCGGAGGTAGTTGGTCTCGGTGCCGTAGGAGGGGCCCCACACCTCGCGGAGGAGCTGCTTCTGGCTCACCAGTCGGCCCATGTCCCGTACCAGCACCTCCAGCAGGTGCCACTCGGTGGGCGTGAGCCGTACGTCGCGGCCGGCCCTGTGCACCTTCTTCGCGCTCAGGTCGACGGTGAAGTCGGCGGTCTCGATGACGCCCGGGCTCGGCTCGCTCGTCGGCGCGGGCTCCGCCCTGCGCACGGCGGCGCGCAGGCGGGCGAGCAGCTCGTCCATGCCGAAGGGCTTGGTGACGTAGTCGTCGGCGCCCGCGTCGAGCGCCTCGACCTTCTCGTCGGACGTCTGCCTCGCCGAGAGGACGAGGATCGGCACCCTCGTCCAGCCGCGGATGCCGCGGATCACCTCGACGCCGTCCATGTCGGGCAGCCCGAGGTCGAGGACGACGACGTCGGGGCGGCGTTCGGCGGTGAGCTTCAACGCGGTGGCGCCGTCGGCAGCGGAGTCGACCTCGTACTTGCGTGCCCTCAGGTTGATCACCAACGCGCGTACGAGCTGCGGCTCGTCGTCGACCACGAGCACCCGGTGCATCAGGCTTCCTCTCTCCTTGTGCTCCCGTGGGCCCGGGGCTGCCCCGGCACGGGTACGAACGGCTGCCCCTCGGCGCGTGCCGACGACTGCGCCGGCAGGGGATGCCGCAGCGAGGTGCGGCTGTGCGCTGCGGGGACGGTGAGCACCATCGTCATGCCGCCGCCCGGGGTGTCCTCCGCGTCGAGCGTCCCGCCCATGGCCTCGGCGAACCCGCGTGCAACGGCGAGGCCGAGCCCGACGCCGGCGCCGCGGGGCGCGTCCCCGTGGCGTTGGAACGGCTCGAAGATGCGGTCCTTCGCCGAGTCGGGTACGCCGGGGCCGCGGTCGGTGATGCGCAGCTCCACCCGGTCCGCGAGGGCGCTCGCCTTCACCAGGACCTTCTTCTCCGGCGGGCTGTGCTTCACGGCGTTCTCCACGAGGTTGGCGACGGCGCGCTCCAGCAGGCCGGGGTCGACGGCGACGAGCGGCAGCGCCTCCGCGATCGCCATCCGCACCGCTCCCTCGGGGACGCCGCCGAGCGCCTTGGGAACGACCTCCTCCAGGGAGATGTCCCGGATCAGCGGCGCCACGGTGCCGGTGTTGAGGCGGGACATGTCGAGCAGGTTGCCGACGAGGTTGTCGAGCCGGTCCGCGCCCTCCTCGATCGCGAGGAGCAGCTCCGCCTCGTCCTCGGGCGACCACTCGACGTCGGCCGAACGCAGCGAGGAGACCGACGCCTTGATCGCGGCGAGCGGTGTCCGCAGGTCGTGGGAGACCGCGGCGAGCAGCGCCGTCCTGATCCGGTTGCCCTCGGCGAGGTCCCGGGCGCGCTCGGCCTCGCCGAGGAGCCGCTCGCGGTCGAGGACGCGGGCCGCCTGGGCGGCGAAGGCGGCGAGCACCCTGCGGTCCTCGGCGGGGAGCACCCGCCCGGAGAGGACGAGCATCATGTGGTCGCCGACCGGCATGTCCACGTCCCCGTCCTCGGGGCGTGCGAGCTGCCGCCCCTCCCCCACGCTCGCGGCGCAGGTCCACGGGCCCCGCTCGTCCTCCCTCTCCAGCAGCGCGACGGACTCCGTGGCGAAGGTCTCGCGCACCCGCTCCAGGAGGACCTCCAGGGTGTCCTCCCCACGCAGCACGCTGCCGGCGAGGACGGAGAGGATCTCGGACTCGGCGCGCAGACGTTGCGCCTGCTCGGTGCGGCGCGCGGCGAGGTCGACGACGGAGGCGACGGCGACCGCCACCCCGAAGAAGATCGCGATCGAGACGACGCTGCGCGGACTGCTCACCGTCCAGGTGTGCGTCGGCACCGTGAAGAAGTAGTTGAGCAGCAGCGAGCACAGCGCAGCGGAGGCGAGCGCGGGGAGGAGCCCGCCGACGAGCCCGGCCGCGACCGTCACCACGAGGAAGAGGAGGACGTCGTTGGCGAACCCCAACCTCGGGTCGACGGAGCTCATCAGGACACCGAGCAGCATCGGGCCCACGACGGCCGCGAGCCACCCGGCGATCACGCGTGCCCGGCCGAGCCGGGTCGTGCCCCGCGCCACGGGCAGCCCCCGCACGTGCGCGTTCTCGCGGTGGGTGACGATGTGGACGTCGAGGTCGGGCCCGGCCTCGCTCGCCACCAGCGCCCCGACGCCAGGGCCGAAGACGTACTGCCAGGGCTTGCGCCGCGAGGAGCCGAGCACGATCTGCGTCGCGTTGACGCCGCGGGCGAAGTCCAGCAGGGCCGCGGGGATTTCGTCCCCGATCACCTGGTGGTAGGTGCCGCCCAGGTCCTCGACGAGGGTGCGCTGGACGGCGAGTTCGCGGGCGGCCGCCGGCCGCAGCCCGTCGGCGGGCACCACCGAGACGGCGAGGACCTGGCTCCCCGACCCCTTGGCGGCCATCCGCGCGGCGCGGCGGATGAGCGTACGGCCCTCGGGCCCGCCGCTGAGTCCGACGACGATGCGTTCGCGGGCCTGCCAGGGCGACTTGATCCGGTGCTCGGTGCGGTACTTCTGGAGGTACTCGTCGACGCGGTCGGCCGTCCACAGCAGCGCCAGCTCACGCAGTGCCGTGAGGTTGCCGACGCGGAAGTAGTGCGAGAGCGCCGCGTCGATCTTGTCCGAGGAGTAGACGTTGCCGTGGGCGAGGCGGCGGCGGAGCGCCTGCGGCGTCATGTCCACCAGCTCGATCTGTTCCGCCCTGCGCACCACCTCGTCGGGGACGGTCTCCTGCTGCCGTGTGCCCGTGATGGACTCCACGACACCGACGAGGGACTCCAGATGCTGGATGTTGACCGTGGAGATGACGTCGATACCGGCGGCGAGCAACGCCTCCACGTCCTGCCAGCGCTTCTCGCGCGCGGAGCCGGGTGCGTTGGTGTGCGCCAGCTCGTCGACGACGGCCACGGCGGGGGCACGCGCGAGGAGCGCCTCGGTGTCCATCTCGCCGGCGCCCCCGCCCTCGGCCGGCAGGCGCGGCACGACCTCAAGTCCACGCAGCAACTCGGCGGTGCGCGGCCGGTCATGGGGCTCGACGTACCCGACGACGATGTCGGTACCGCGCTCCCGGCGCCGCCCGGCCTCGGCCAGCATGGCGTACGTCTTCCCCACGCCGGGTGCTGCGCCGAGATAGATCCGCAGTTGACCGCGGGTCCGGGGTGCTGACGACATGCCCTCATTGTGACCGGTGCGCGCACCGCCGCCTGCGCTGCGGGCGTCGGCCGGCGTCAGGATCGCGTATGGGCTCGTGGCCCGGCGGTCTGTCGGGGTGCGGTCGTCGGGATCTCGCCCTCGTGGACGGTAAGCCGGGCGAGCATCTGCCGCAGGCGGTCGGGAGCAGGAGCAGCCACACCGCGTTCCTCCACCGGACGACTCGGGAAGGGCCACGAGCTCTCTTGCCAAGCCTTGGGCGACGGCGTTGAGTTCCGTCTGGGGCGGCAGGGGCGGCCAGCCGGAAGCGAGCGCGGGGACTTCGTCCCGGATGCGCCGCAGGCCCCGCCGTCAACGCCAACTGCCCTGCCGGCAGCGACCGTTCGTGCCCTCCACGCAGCAACCTGGCCGCGACGACGCCCGGATCGCACTCTTCTCGCGCCTTCCGCATGCAGAGGACGAAGAGCCCGAGGTTCCGTTGTTCCCTCGCACGAACGAAGCGCCGGCGGGCGCGCCATCTCCGGACACCTCTTGAGAACACCGACAGGCCCGCACCCGGGGCGAGTTGACGCAAACACCGCTGCCACGTCCGAGCGACGGAGCACCCCGGAAGGTGAAGCCGACAGGCAAGGGCCCGGAGGGATCGCCCTCCGGGCCCTTGCGTCGTGCGGAAGGTCCGCAGCGGCTCAGCGCACCTCGGTGATCTCCGGGCCGCGCTGGAGCTTGTCGAGGCCGCCCGCGAACCGGGAGCCCTCCTCGACGGTCTCCTGCTGCACGCCCTCGGGGACCATCTGCGCGTCGTCCGGCAGCTTCAGGGTGATCGGATCGCGAGGCGCCATCGGCTGGTCGCCGCGGACGACCACGGTGTCCCGGAAGATCTGCTCCAGCAGGCCCGCGGCCTCCGGCTGCACGGCGCCCTGCCCGGAGATCACACCCCGCAGGAACCAGCGCTTGCCGTCGACGCCGACGAAGCGCACGACCTGCACGCCGTTCTTGCCGTCCGGCAACTGAACCGGAACCTGGGCCCTCAACTCCCAGCCGAGCGCCCCCTCGACCTCGTCCACGACGCCGCCCTGCTTGGTGATGCCCGAGCCGATCTCCTCGCGCACCTCGTCCCAGAGGCCCTCGCGCTTCGGGGCCGCGAACGCCTGCAACTGCACGGCACTGTCCTGGAGCACGATCGTCGCCGCGACGATCGCGTCGCCCGCGACCTCGACACGGAGCTCCATGCCCTCGACACCGGGGACGTAGATGCCGCCGAGGTTGACCCGGCCCGTCTCGGGGTCCGTCACCTCGTCGAGGTCCCAGGGGCCGTCGGGGCGGGGCGCCGGCGGCAGCTTGACGCGGGCGGCCGAGGTCTCGTCGGCAGCGTCGCCCGCGGACTCGTCCTCGGCGTCCTGTTCCGTCTCGAACTCGTCCGAGGCGCCCTCAGGCTTTTCGCTCTTCTTGCGACGACGTCCGAACACGTCACTGTCCTCTCAGGTCTGTGTGCCGTTCGGCACCGACCGCAACGTAACCACTCTGCTGTGCGGTATGGCCCCCCGTGGAGCCGAATCCGCCTTCGGCGCGGGCCGACCCCGGCAACTCGGCCACCTCGTGGAAGCGCACCTTCTCCACGCGCTGGACCACGAGTTGGGCGATCCGGTCGAACCGTTCGAAGCGGACGCTCTCGTGCGGATCGAGGTTCGCCACAATCACCTTGATCTCCCCACGGTACCCGGCATCGACGGTCCCCGGAGCGTTCAGCAGCGAGACGCCGCAACGGGCGGCGAGCCCGGACCGGGGGTGCACGAAGGCGGCATACCCGTCCGGCAGCGCGATCGACACCCCTGTGGGAAGCAGTCTCCGTTCCCCGGGGGCGAGTTCGGCACGCTCCGTGGTCACGAGGTCGCATCCCGCATCACCGGGATGTGCGTACGACGGGACGGGCACCTCGGGATCGAGGCGCCGCAGCAGGATGTCGACGGGTGTGCTCACCTGTGCACCTCCGAGGCGGAGCGAACCGCGAGACCGGTGCGGGGGTTGGTTGGTTGGGCAGCACTCACGGGTGCAGACCTTACCGCCGTCCGCGGTGCGCGGGCGCGCGTGCAAAGCTGGGAACCATGGATGAACCGACGCCGACGACGTTCGACGAACGCCTCACCGCCCCGCGCTCCTGGTGGCTGATCGCCGCCGCGCTGGGTTTTGGAGCCGCCATGGCGATGCTGCCGTTGGGCACGCTCGCCGCCCTCGGCGGCTTCGTCGTCGGCGGGGCGCTCGCCGCGATCGCCGTCAGCGCGTACGGCTCGGTGCGGGTGCGGATCGTCGGCGGGGCGCTCGTCGCGGGCGAGGCGCGCATCCCCGTCTCCGCGCTCGGCGATGCGGAAGCGCTCGACGCGGAGGAGGCGCGGGCGTGGCGGACCCACCGGGCCGACACCAGGGCGCACATGCTGCTGCGCGCCTACATCCCCACGGCGGTCCGCGTGAAGGTCACCGACCCCGAGGACCCGACGCCTTACCTCTTCGTATCGACCCGTCACCCGCAGGAGTTGACCGACGCACTCGCCACCGCGCGGGACTCGGCACAGGCGGGCTGACGGCCGTCAGCGACCGCCGTCGCGCAGGTCCCCGCGAACGCGCCCGGCGAGCCGCGCCGTCTCCCTGCGGTTGAACGCGGCGCCGAGCGCCGCCCCCGCCAGCATCGGCGCCAGGTTGGGCAGGTTGCGGAGCGTGCGCCGAGCGATCTCCTTGCGCAGCCGGCTCCGCAGACCGCTGCTGAGCCCCCCGCTCGCCGCGGAGAGCGTGCCGGGTCTGAACGGGTCGATCCCGCGCTGCTCCGTCCACGCCACCAGGTAGACGCGGGCGCGCTGCGCCGGGTTGCCGAGCGCGGGGCGCCCGTAGATCTCGTGGAGCTCGGCGACGAGCTTCAACTCGACGGAGGCGACCCCCGCCAGCTCCGCGGCGAGCTCGGCCGGCATGGCGGGCGGCACGGGCAGCATCGCGGCCGCACCGACGCCGGCGCCCACTGCAGCCGAGCCCTTGACGGCACCCGAGACGAGCCGATCGGCGATCTCCTCGGTCCCGAGGCCGGGGAACTGCGCACGGAGCGTCTCGGCGTCCCTGACGGGGATGCGCGGAGCGGTATCCATGATCCGGTCCGCGACGGCCCCCGAGAACGCTGCGATTCGCCCGCGCCAGGCGGGGGTTGGGGCGCCCGCCGCGCCCTCGTGGGCGGCTGCGGAGGCGCGGCGGCGCCTGTTCGCAAGGCCGCGGCGACGCCGCGGGCCGCCCGCACATGGTGCGAGCGAGGCCGCTGCGTCGGGGCCTCGCTCGTCCTCGCTACGTGCGTCGTGCTCTTCCCCGTCGCCTCCTTGCGCCGACGGGTCCCCCCTCGACGGCATCGGATCAGGCCGCGCAGTCGCGGCAGATCGGCTGGCCGTTCTTCTCCGCGGCAAGCTGCGAGCGGTGGTGCACGAGGAAGCAGCTCATGCACGTGAACTCGTCGGCCTGGCGCGGCAGCACGCGGACGGACAGCTCCTCGTTGGAGAGGTCGGCGCCCGGCAGCTCGAGTCCTTCGGCCTGCTCGAACTCGTCCACATCCACGTTGGAGGCGGACTTGTCGTTTCGCCGGGCCTTCAGCTCCTCGAGGCTGTCCTCGTTGACGTCGTCATCGGTCTTGCGTGGAGTGTCGTAATCCGTTGCCATCTCGCTCTCCCCCTCTGGGTATCTGCGGTGTCTCAGCGCACGTAACGCATGAGAGGCCGGACTTGTGCCCGACCTGAGGCGGAGATTTTGCCTCACATCAAGGTCTGTTACTCAATCGACACCCAACCGCACCCCTGAAGAGGTGATCGCGCCGGATGCCGAGGAGGACCATAGACGGTCCCGGCTAGCGCTTCGCGCACGCCATCCCCGGTACTGCCACGTTCTCCGCCTGCGGAAACCTGGATTTTCCGGGATTTCTTCCCGCTCATCGGCCACAGTGCGTGGACTCGGGAGAAATCGTTGTGCGATCCCTCACACCACCTTCCACGCCCTCGGAAACGATCTTCCGTCGCGCCGATTCCGCGGTTGGCGAACTCCCTTACCCCGTAGGAATACCACGTGCTGTCACCCCTCCCGCACTCTCCGCGTCCGAACCCAACTACCCTGTTCCGCATTCCGGTTACGGCCACGGCCGACCGGTCAGGGAAGCCCCCGGCCGCCACGGGCCGCATCCGACCGGAAACAGACCGAAAACCGACCGGATTTCACGCCCGGCCTGGCACCGTCCGACGCCGTCGACAGACTCAGACGGGCAGCGCGACCCTCAACCTCAGCCCCCCTTCCTCCCGCGGCTCGGCGGTCACCACGCCCCCGTGCGCCCGCGCCACGGATCGCACGATCGACAGACCGAGCCCGACGCCCCTGTCACTCCCCGTCCGCTCCGAACGGAGGCGCCTGAACGGCTCGAAGAGGTTGTCGACTTCGTACGCGGGCACGGCCGGTCCTGTGTTCTCCACGACGAGCACCGCCTGCCCCGGCAGGACCTCGGTGTCCACCGAAACCCAGCCGTCCGCGGGGAGGTTGTACCGCACGGCGTTCTGCACGAGGTTCAACGCGACACGCTCCAGCAGCACTCCGTTCCCCTGCACGTACGCGGGGTGACGAACGCCACGCAGCTCGACGCCTGCCGCCTCCGCCTCACCGCGCGCCTGCTCCACGGCCTGCCCCGCGACCTCGGCGAGATCGACCGGCTTGCGGTCGACGATCTCGTTCTCGCTCCGCGCGAGCAGCAGAAGCCCCTCGACAAGTTGCTCGCTGCGCTCATTGGTGGCGAGGAGCGTCTTGCCCAACTGGTGCAGTTCGGGCGAGGACTCGGGGTCGGCGAGCTGGACCTCCAGAAGCGTGCGGTTGATCGCCAGCGGGGTGCGCAGCTCGTGCGAGGCGTTGGCGACGAACCTGCGCTGCGCCTCGAAGGCGCGGTCGAGGCGGTCGAGCATGTCGTCGAAGGTGTCGGAGAGCTCCTTCAACTCGTCGTCGGGGCCCTCCAGTTCGATCCGCTTGTGCAGGTCCGAGCCGGCGACCTGCCGCGCGGTCCGCGTGATCCGCCCGAGCGGCGAGAGAACGCGTCCCGCCATGACGTACCCGAAGGCGAACGCGGCGACGGCGAGGCCGACCAGCGCCATGAGCGAGCGCTGGAGGAGCTGGTCGAGCGCGAGGCGCCGCTGCTCGTCCGTGCACTCGGCGAGGCGCTGCATGAAGACGTCGCTCGTGAGCCGGCCGTCGGCGAGCCCGGGACAGTTGTCCGAGGTGAGCTGTGCGCTGCCGTCGAGGAGGCGGAAGGGAAGCTGACTGCCGTCCCGCAGCGCCTGCGCGGCGAGCAGGTAGATGATCGTGAGCAGCAGCATCCCGGCGATGAGGAACATGCCGCCGTAGAGCAGCGTCAGCCTTATCCGGATCGTCGGGCGCAGCCACGGCGGGGACTTGGGCGGCGAGGGCGGGTCCCAGGTGGGCTTCGGCGGCGCGGACGGCGGCGGTGCGGCGCTCACGGGATCAGATCCGGTAGCCGGCGCCGGGCACCGTGACGATCACGGGAGGCTCACCGAGCTTCCGGCGCAGGGTCATCACGGTGACGCGGACGACGTTGGTGAAGGGGTCTGTGTTCTCGTCCCACGCCTTCTCCAGGAGCTGCTCGGCCGAGACGACCGTGCCCTCGCTCCGCAGCAGGACCTCCAGGACGGCGAACTCCTTCGGCGCGAGCTGCACCGGCTCGCCGTCCCTGTGGACCTCGCGCCTGTTGGGGTCGAGCGTGATGCCGGCGCGCTCCAGGACCGGCGGGAGCGCCGCCGTCGTCCGACGGCCCAGCGCGCGTACGCGCGCGGTGAGTTCGGAGAAGGCGAAGGGCTTGGGGAGGTAGTCGTCGGCGCCGAGTTCCAGGCCCTCCACGCGGTCGCTGACGTCGCCTGAGGCGGTGAGCATCAGGACCCTCGTCGGCAGGCCGAGATCGACGATGCGGCGGCAGACGTCGTCCCCGTGGACCACGGGGAGGTCCCGGTCTAGCACGACCACGTCGTAGTCGTTGACGTCGATGCGCTCCTCGGCCGCGGCCCCGTCGTAGACCACGTCGACGGCCATCGCCTCGCGGCGCAGGCCGGTGGCGACGGCGTCCGCGAGGAGTTGCTCGTCCTCCACGACGAGTACGCGCACGGCGCTTTCCTTCCGTTCGTGCTCTGCTCCCCCGCCCCGGGCACCACGTGCGCCGCCGCACACCGGGCGGGCGGGATGTGCGGGGACCGGCTCTCCGGCGCGCGGTGAGGGCGCAGGCGAGGAGCACGGGTACCGACCCCACCATCGTGCCTGAACGCCGGTAAACCAGCGGTAAGACCACCCGGGGCCCCGGCGCACGGCAGGCGCACGGAAGCACGCGGGCGCACTACTAGCCGATTTTTCGGTGTCGTTGAGGTTTCCACCGGGAAGCGCCTGGGGAGTACCAGAGAACACCCACGATCACCCCCCGTGCGCGGCAAGCCACCCCGAGCTGCTGACGCTCCCCGAAGGTCACGGTGATCGGAGTGAGCACACCAAGCCTCGGCACATCCCCGTGCCGCCGACCCATGACGAGGGGGCGCACTCATGGACGCGTTCACCGCAGGACTCCTGCAACGTATAAGGAGCACCGAGACCGACCTGCGCCACGCCCGCGAAACGGGGGACGAGTTCCTCGTGGACGTCGAACAGGAGGAGCTGGAGGACCTCCAGCGCCTCGCCGCCGAGCACGGAGTCGAGCTCGGCCCCGTCCACAACTAGCACTCCGGCATCCGCACGGGGATCGGCCGGCCTCCTCCCGGAGGCCGGCCGATCTGTGCGTACTAGTCGTGCCAGGCGCCGAGTTCGTCCAGCAGCGGCTGGAGCGCGTCGAAGACGCCGGGCGAGCCCGCGACCAGCAGGTCGTTGCCGGGGGGCGCACCGGGGCGGCCTCCGGTGCGTGCGCCCGCCTCGCGCGCGATCAGGTCGCCCGCTGCGAAGTCCCAGGCGTACAGGCCCCGTTCGTAGAAGCCGTCGAGGCGGCCCGCGGCGACGTCGCAGAGGTCGATCGCCGCCGAGCCGGAGCGGCGGATGTCCCGCAGCAGCGGCAGGACCTGCGCGGCGAGCGCGGCCTGCCTCGCACGGCGCTGCTGTACGTAGTTGAACCCGGTGCCCACGAGCGCCTGGTCGAGCGGAGGCGCCGCCCGGCAGGCGAGCCGGCGGCCCCGAAGGAAGGCGCCCTCGCCGCGCACCGCGTGGAACGTCTCCTCGCGCAGCGGCGCGTAGACCACGCCCACCACGGCCTCCCCGTGGTACTCGGCGGCGATCGACACGGCCCAACCCGGCAGGCCGTAGAGGTAGTTGACGGTGCCGTCGAGCGGGTCCAGGACCCAGCGCACGCCCGAGGTGCCGGTGCTCTCGGAGCCCTCCTCGCCGAGGAAGCCGTCGTCGGGGCGGCGTTCGCCGAGGAAGCTCGTGATGAGCTTCTCCGAGGCGAGGTCCATCTCCGTGACGACGTCGATCGGGCTCGACTTCGTCGCGGCCACCCCGAGGTCCGCCGGTCTGCCGTCGCGCAGCAGGGTGCCGGCGCGCTCGGCCGCCGCCAGGGCGAGTTCGAGCAGCTCGGTCCTGAGCCGCTCGTCCGGTACGGGTGCTTCGGTCACTTCGCTCCTTCGTGCTGGCATACGGCTCAGGAGTACGGACTGTCCGCGCCCGCGGCCGCCGGCTTGGGGGTACGCGCGGGGCAGCAGCCGACGGGGCAGACGTCGTGGCTGGGGCCGAGAGCGCCGAGTGCGCAGCGCTCCGGGCTGCCGCCGCGCTCCGTCGCTGCGCGCTCCTCGACGAGATCGCGCACGGCCGCCGCGAAGCGGGGGTCGGCGCCGACCGTCGCCGATCGGGCGACGGGCAGCCCGAGTTCGGCTGCCTTCGCGGTCGCCTCGGTGTCGAGGTCGTACTTGACCTCCATGTGGTCCGAGACGAACCCCACGGGCACCATGACGGCCGCCGCCGCGCCGGACGCCTTCAGCTCCTCCAGGTGGTCGCAGATGTCCGGTTCGAGCCACGGAACCGAGGGCGACCCGCTCCGCGACTGGTAGACGAGGTTCCAGGGGTGTTCGACGCCCGTCCGCTCCCGCACCGCGTCCACGATCACCCGTGCCACGTCGAGGTGTTCGGCGACGTAAGCGCCGCCGGAACCGTGCGCGGCCGGCGGACCCGAGGTGTCGGCTGCGGCGTCCGGGATCGAGTGCGTGGTGAACGCCAGGTGCGCGGTCTCGCGCACCCCGTCGGGGAGCTGTTCCAGGGCCGCGAGCACGCCGTCGGTGACGGGCTCGACGAACCCCGGGTGGTTGAAGTAGTGCCGCAGTTTGTCGATGTGCGGCAGCGGGTGCCCCTCCTCCTCCAGGACGGCGAGGGCGGCGGCGAGGTCCTCGCGGTACTGGCGGCAGCCCGAGTAGGACGCGTAGGCGCTCGTCGCGAAGGTGAGGACGCGGCGGTAGCCGGCCTTGGAGAGTTCGCGGAGCGTGTCCGTGAGGTACGGCGCCCAGTTGCGGTTGCCCCAGAAGACGGGCAGGTCGAGGCCGTGCTCGACGAAGTCGCTGCGGAGGGCGTCGAGGAGCCTGCGGTTCTGCTCGTTGATGGGGCTGACGCCGCCGAAGAGGTAGTAGTGGGCGCCGACCTCCTCCAGCCGCTCCCTCGGGATACCGCGCCCGCGAGTGACGTTCTCCAGGAACGGGACGACGTCGTCGGGGCCTTCGGGACCGCCGAAGGAGAGAAGGAGAAGGGCGTCGTACGGAGCGGCGGAGCCGTCCCCGGAGGGCGCGGTGTCGAGGGGCAGCGGATCGGACATAGCTCCGATCCTGCCATCCGGCGCACGCGGGCCGCGCCCAGGGCCCGCGGGCGTACGCGGGCTCTTTGCGGCGCGGACGCACGAAGGCCGGAGGTCCCGCACGAAGGGGCCGCCCGGACGGGTGGCCGACGCCACGACCATGAGTATGATCCTCCCCCAACTGACGGGGAGCACACCGCTCTTGGCCGCAGGGCCGGGCCCGTCCCGGCGCGCACCCTCGGTTCGTCGCCGGACCGTCGCGGTCGAGGCGCGGTGCGCGCCCTGAGCCTCGCCGACCGGGCATCCGGCCGGCACCGCGGCGAGAGGGGACGGATCACATGGGCGCGCAGGCGACGAGCGACCGCACGGCGCGGGCGGGGTGGCACAACTGGGCCGGAACGGTCACCGCCTCCCCTGCGCGGACGGCTGCGCCCGCCTCGACGGACGAGGTCGCCGACGCGGTACGGCGGGCCGCGGCGGACGGGCTGCGCGTGAAGGCCGTCGGTACGGGCCACTCGTTCACGGCGGCCGCGAAGACCGAGGGCCTGATGCTCAGGCCCGGCCGGCTCACGGGCATCCGCCGCGTCGACCGCGAGGAGGGTACGGTCACGGTCGCGGCGGGCACACCGCTCAAGCAGCTCAACCGCGAACTCGCCGAACTCGGCCTCTCGCTCACCAACATGGGCGACATCATGGAGCAGACGGTCTCGGGCGCGGTGAGCACCGGCACCCACGGCACGGGCCGCGACTCCGCAGCGATCGCCGCGCAGATCGTCGGCCTGGAGCTGGTCACCGCCGAAGGCGCCGTGCTGCGCTGCTCGCGGACCGAGAACCCCGAGGTCTTCGCCGCGGCCCGCGTCGGGCTCGGCGCGCTCGGCGTCGTCACCGAGCTCACCTTTGCCGTCGAGCCGGAGTTCCTGCTCACCGCGCGCGAGGAGCCGATGCCGTTCGCGCGGGTCACCGAGGAGTTCGACCAACTCGTCGCCACCAACGAGCACTTCGAGTTCTACTGGTTCCCGCACACGGACGGGTGCAACACCAAGCGGAACAACCGGAGCCAGGGGCCGGCCAGGCCGCTGCCGCGGGTGCGCGGCTGGATAGACGACGAGTTCCTCTCCAACGGCGTCTTCCAAGCGGTCTGTTCGCTCGGCAAGGCGGCACCCGCGACGGTGCCCGGAATGGCCCGAATATCCAGCCGCGCGCTCTCGGCCCGCAGTTACACCGACATCCCTTACAAAGTCTTCACGAGCCCGCGCCGGGTCCGCTTCGTGGAGATGGAGTACGCGCTCCCGCGGGAGGCGGCGATGGCGGCCCTGCGCGAGGTGCGCGAAGCGGTCGACCGCAGCGACTTCCGCGTCTGCTTCCCCGTCGAGATCCGCACAGCCCCGGTCGACGACATCACGCTCTCCACCGCGAGCGGCCGCGAGACCGCCTACGTCGCGGTGCACATGTACCGCGGCACGCGGTACGAGCCGTACTTCACGACCGTCGAGGCGATCATGACGGCGCACGGCGGGCGCCCGCACTGGGGCAAGCTGCACACCAGGGATGCCGCCTACCTCGCCGAGAACTACCCGCGCTTCGAGGAGTTCCGCTCCCTGCGCGACCGCCTCGACCCCGACCGCCTCTTCGGCAACGCCTACCTCCGCCGCGTCCTCGGCGACTGAACCACCGCACGCGCGAGGGCCGGGCGGCCTCCACCGCCCGGCCCTCGCCGTCCCTTCCGCGCCTGTCACTCCGCGGGGGGCGCCTCCCGCTCGGGCTCGCCGACGGAGGGCTGCTGCTCCTGGTACGTGTCCCGGTCCGACTGCTCGTCGGTGCCCGAACCCGTCTCCGCGGTGTCGCCTCCCTCCGGCTCCTCGGTCTCACCCTGGTCGGTACCCGTCTCGCCGCTGCCGGTTCCGGTCCCGCCGGTCGGGTCGGGCGCGGGGGTGTGCGGGGCGGTGTCTCCCTCGCGGGTCTCCTCGGGGCTCGGGTCGTGCGGGGTGGCTCCGCCGTCGCCGTCCTCGTCCTCGGTCTCGCCCGGCGCCTGTGCGGGCTCGTCCCCGTCGCCCGAGTCCTTCCCGTCGGAGGAGCCGCCGCCCCTGAAGACGTCACTGACCGACGTCCCCTTGCCGCCCGAGACGCTGTGCCCCGAGATCGCCTCGTAGAGCGTGACGCCGCCGATGGCGAGGACGAAGACGAGCACCGCAGGGAGCAGAGTCCGCTTCCAGCCACGCCACTTGGTCCCGTGGACGCTCGACTCGGTGAACTCCTCCGAGGGCTCTTCGGGCGGCTTCCGCCGGTTCGGCGCCTGCGGCACGGCAGCGAACATCCGCGTCGCCTCGGGGTCTTCGCCGGGGCGCAGGACCGTCGTGGCGTCCGGGTCGGCGTGCCTGCGGAGCGCGACGGTCTCGTCGGGGTCAACCCGGTGCACCGCCGTTGCCTCGTCCGTGACAGGGAGCCTCGGCGCCTCGCCCGGACGCAACACCACCGTCTCGTCCGCCTGATGGACCGTGGGGAGCAGCGTGGTCGCCTGCGTGTCGTGCCGCTGCGCGGAGGGGGTCCCCTCCGGCACGGGACGACGCGCCCTCGGCCGCTGCTGGACCGTGACGACCTTGATCTGCTCGCCGGTGCGGCGGAAGAAGTGCTGGAAGAGCGGGCCACCGCTGGTGGCGACGAGACTCATCACGCCGGCGCCGATGAACGTTCCGTAGACGCCGAGTTGGCCGGCCGCGAAGGCCGCGATCACTGCGGCGACGGCGCTGCCCATCACCTGCGCCGGGCTGACGTCGATCCGCTTCGCTTTCTCCTGCTGCTGCTCCTCGTCGCTCGGAGGGTCCGCTGGGTCTCTTCTGTCCATTTACCGCCCCTGTTGGCACACTCTCAACCACTGTGCACGACTAAGGGACTTTCAGGCGAAGGCAATGGTTCCGTTTAAGCGGTTTCTGTGAGGCTCCCCACCCGCTTACCCTGTTCCTCGTCCGAGGTCGTCCGGGATCGGCGAGACTCGGGGTGCCAACTCCCTTGCCGGGGAGCAACTTCGGCGGCGAGGCGGTCCACCCGGGTGGCCCAATGGAGTAGTGTGGCGAGCCCTGGTCTCGGACTGACCGGCGCAGGCTGCACAGGGTGACCATCGGTCACCATGGGTTGCAAGGAGGTAACCGTGCCATAACGGCGGCTTCGGGCACTCGCTCGGTACGTCGGGCAAGTCGGCAAGGTTGTGGCAGGCTGCGCCCGGGCAGGCCACACTCGTCTAGCGGGAGCAGCGACGCACGTGACGTCGGCAGGCACCACCCGGGAGGTTCCCATGCCCGAACTGCGTGTCGTGGCCGTCAGCAACGACGGCACACGGCTGGTGCTGAAAGCTGCCGACAGCACGGAATACACCCTTCCGATCGATGAGCGGCTGCGCGCCGCGGTCCGCAACGACCGTGCGCGGCTCGGCCAGATCGAGATCGAGGTGGAGAGCCACCTCCGCCCGCGGGACATCCAGGCTCGTATACGAGCCGGTGCCTCCGCCGAGGAGGTCGCGTCCATGGCGGGTATCCCGGTCGACCGGGTACGCCGCTTCGAAGGGCCGGTGCTGGCGGAGCGGGCATTCATGGCCGAACGGGCACGGAAGACGCCCGTGCGCCGACCCGGGGAAAACTCGGGACCGCAGCTCGGAGAAGCGGTGAGCGAACGCCTGCTTCTCCGCGGCGCCGACCGGGACACCGTCCACTGGGACTCCTGGCGCAGGGACGACGGCACTTGGGAGGTGCTGCTCGCCTACCGCGTGGCCGCCCAGGCGCACTCCGCGACATGGACCTACGACCCGCCGCGCCGCCTGGTCCAGGCCGTCGACGAGGGGGCACGCTCCCTCATCGGCGAGGCCGACGACACCCCGGAGCCAAGCTTCCCGTTCGTGCCGCGGATCGCACGGCTGCCGCGGGAGCGCGAGAGCGGCCAACTTCGGGACACCGAGCCGGAGTCGGAGGCCCTGCCCGCCGACGACTTCGTCGAGACCGCGGGCGACGGTGAGCGCGACTCGCTGACCAGCCTCCTGGAGGCGGTGCCGAGCTTCCGCGGCGACATGGTCGTCCCCGAGCAGCAGTCCGCTCCCCCGGCTGCGTCGGCGAGTGCGCCACCCGTCGAGACCGAGCAGGAGGAGCCGGAGAGCGCGGAGGCCGAGGAACCGGAGGAGGTCGAGCCGCCGGCACCGGCGGCGAGCGCCGGCTCCGCCTACGCCGACGTCCTGATGCCGCGCTCGGTCGCCGCCCACAGGGACCGCCTCAAGGGAAGCACCGACCGCCAGGCCGAGGCCGACGGCGTACGCCCCGGTCGCCGGGCTGCGGTACCGAGTTGGGACGAGATCGTCTTCGGGACGCGTCGCAAGAAGGAGTGAACGCGGCTCCCGGAGCCGACCCTTCGATGGCTGAATCAGTGCGCCGGGCCCGACCGCGCAGACCTGCTCGACAGGTCCGCGGTCGGGCCCGGCGCGGTTCAGCCGCGCTCGGGTCCGGTTGCCACCGGCCGCGTGGGGTCGGCGGACCACTCGCTCCACGAGCCGGGGTAGAGCCGCGCACCGATCCCCGCGATCCGGAGCGCGAGCACCTCGTGGGCGGCGGAGACGCCGGAGCCGCAGTAGACGCCGACCTCGGCCCCCGGCCGCACCCCGAGCGCCTCGAAGCGTTCCGCGAGCGCCTCGGGCGTGCGAAAGGTTCCGGCGTCCGTGAGGTTCTCCGTGGTCGGCGCCGAGACGGCCCCCGGGATGTGCCCGGCGGCGGGGTCCATCGGCTCGACGTCCCCTCGGTACCGCTCGGCCGCCCTCGCGTCGAGGAGCACTCCGCGCCTGGCGAGGGACGCGGCGCTCGACGGGTCGAGCACGGAGAAGGTGCCGGGGAGGGGGAGGAAGTCGCCCTCGGCAGGCTGCGGTTCCTCCGTCGTGAGGGGCAGGCCGGCCGCGCGCCACGCGGCGAGCCCGCCGTCGAGGACACTGGCCTGCTCGTGCCCCGCCCATCCCAGCAGCCACCAGGCGCGCGCCGCGGCCCAGCCGCCGCCGGGCCCGCCGGCATCGTAGGCGACGACCGGCCGGTCCTGCCGTACGCCTGCGCGGCGCATCGCCTCGCCGAACTGCTCGGCAGAGGGCAGCGGATGACGGCCGGTGCCCTGTTGCTGCGGGCCGGCGAGTTCGGTCTCCAGGTCGACGTAGACGGCGCCGGGCAGGTGGCCTGCGGCGTACTCGGGGCGTCCCGGCGGACCGCCCAGTTGCCAGCGGATGTCGAGGAGCGTCGGCGACTCCCCGGCCTCCAGGTCGCCGGCGAGTTCGGCTGCGGAGATGATGTCTCTCATGCCGCTCATCTTCGCGCACCGGGGCGCGGTCGCAGGGCCGCTCTTCCGTACGGCCGGGTCCCGGCCGATACCGGCAACATCCGCAGGAACCACCGGAGTCGAGTTTGCACAGCACACGTGATGAGGAGCAAAGCATGAGCGAGGCTGCCGACCATCCCACCCCCGCGCCGGGCGCCCCCTGCTGGGTGAGCCTCCCGGTCCGCGGGCTCGCGGCGGCACAGGAGTTCTACGGAGGGCTCTTCGGTTGGGAGTTCGAGTCCGGCCCCGGTGGGCTCGGCCCGTACGTACGTGCCTACGTGAAGGGGGAGCCGGTCGCCGGCATGAGCGAGCGACAGGCCGGCACCGAGCAGCTACGTGTGACGTGGCTGCCGTTCTGGGCGAGCAATGACGCCGACGCCACGTCCGCCGAGGTCCGCGATCACGGCGGCACGGTCGCGGTGGGCCCGGTCGAATGGGAGTCGGAGGGGCGCGTGGTGATCGCCTCGGACACCGCGGGCGCCGCCTTCGGCGTCTGGGAGGGGACGCGGAGATTCGGGTGGCGGGTCGCGGAGGTCGGCGTCACGGGAATCCCCGTCTGGTACGAACTGATCGTCCGGGAGGCGTGGTCGGCAGAGGCGTTCTACCGCCAGGTCTTCGGCCACGAGGCGCTCGCCGAGGAGTCCGCGCCCGACTACCTGACGCTCCGCCTCGAAGGGCAGCCGATCGCGGGAGTCCTCGGCGTGGGCGACCGGCTGCCGCGGGACCGCGGGCCGCACTGGAAGACGTACTTCGCCGTGGAGGACCCGGACGCGGCCGTCAGCACGGCCGTGCGCCTCGGCGGCCGCACGGTCCGGCCTCCGCACGAGTCGCCGTACGGGCGGACGGCGACGCTCGCCGACCCCGAGGGCGCCCACTTCAGCGTGATCAGCCGCCGGCTGCTGTGAGCCTGCCTCAGCCGCGCACCTCAAGGAGCGGAACTAGCTGTTCCGCGGGGGTGGCGGAACCGTGCATGCCCACGAGCGCGGACTCCTTCGGCTCGCGCTCGCTCGCGACGACCGCGCCGACACCGCTCATCACCACCAGGACGTCCCCCAACCGCGGCAGCACCCGCTCCTCGACGTCCGGCCCGAACCAGCCCAGCGCCACGGCCTCCTCGCGGGTGGCGACCCACGCGTCGTCGGCGAGCACCTCGCGCCAGACGGCGTGCACGTCTCCGGCGGCGCCCGGCACCGCGTAGACGTGCCGCATCCGGCCCTCGCCCCCGAGGTGGGCGACGCCCGCGCTCAACTCCCAGTCCTCGTCGAAGTCGTGGCGCGCCTCGGGGGTGCGGGGGACGTCGACCATGCCGTGGTCGGCCGTGACGTACAGGACCGAGCGGGGCGGGAGTTGTTCGGCGAGGCGCTCGGCGAGGCGGTCGACGTACTGGAGCTGGCCGCGCCAGGCGTCCGAGTCGACGCCGTAGCGGTGTCCGTTGCCGTCGAGGTCGGCGTAGTAGGTGTAGACGAGGGAGCGGTCGCCCGCGGCGAGCTGCTCGGCTGCGACGTCCATGCGGTCCTCGCCGGAGAGGCGGCCGAAGAACTGCCCGCCGGAGAGCGCGATCCGGGTGAGCGGCGTCTCCTCGAAGTGCGGCGCCGTCACCTGGCAGGTGGCGACGCCTGCGGCCGCCGCGCGCTGGAAGACCGTCGGGTGGGGCTGCCAGCGGTACGGGTCGGTCCACGGCTGCCAGCGGAGCTGGTTCATCAGCCGGTTCTCCTCCGGGTCGAGGACCGTGTACCCGGGAAGGCCGTGGACGCCGGGCGGGAGGCCGGTGCCGACGGAGGCGAGCGAGGTGGCGGTCGTCGAGGGGAAGCCCGCGGTGAGGGGGGTGCCGGTGGAGCCGAGCGAGGTGTCGAGGAGCGAGGTGAGGAAGGGGGCCTCCGCCGGGTGCCGGCGCAGGAGGTCCCAGCCCATGCCGTCGACGAGGAAGACGCAGACGCGGTCGGCCGGCTCGACGGGCAGGCTTGGCGCAAGACCGGGAACGCCCAGCCCCGCCGCCGCGGTGGGCAGCAGGTCGGCGAGGGAGGCGGTGCCGTACCTCGGGACGGGGACGGTGGCCGGGTCGAGCGGTACCGGGTCGTGGGCGGCGGCGGGGTCGATCACCGGCCGGTGCCTGCGGTGGCTTCGGAGAGCGCCTGCGCGAAGTCGAGCGTCTGCCGGACGGTGTCGGGGCCGTCGCCTGCCTCGCTCACCCGGAGCGAGAGGTCGTCGGCCGTGGAGGAGCCCGTGTAGCCGTGGTCGGCCTCGCAGTTGGGGTCGCCGCAGGTCGCCGGCTCCAGGTCGAGGCGGGAGACGGCGCCCCAGCCGATGGTGAGGACGACCTCGCGCGGCAGGGTGCGAGGGGTGTACGACTCGGGGTTGGCGACGACTCTGGAGAGGACGACCGAGGAGATCCGCTCCAGCTTCACCGACTCGGTCGAGGTGGTGGCGTAGGGCGAGGGCGAGGTGCCGTCGGCGGCCTGCTCGTCGGTGTGGCTGACGAGGAAACGCGTGCCGGTGAGGACGAGCACGGTGACGTGGCGTCGGACCTCGTTGGAATCGAAGGTCGTCTCCTGGTGGACGAGGAACGAGGCAACCGCCTCGCCGCCCACCGCAGCCTCGACTGCCTCGGCTACGAGGGCCGGGTAGTAGCCGCTGCGCTCGATCGCCGCGCGCAGCCCCTGCGTCGTCGTACCGGTCTTCGCCATGTGGGCCATCCTACGGCCCACAGCGGGTGCCGAAAGCTCCCGGTTGGCGACCGTCCGCCGGCTCGTGCGGAGCGCCCGGTTCAATACACCGGTAGGCGCCGCGGACCGAGGTCGGCGCTGGGCTCGGGGGGCGCGAAGCGCACGGCGGCGCCGAGGACGGTGAGGCCCCTGGGGGCGACGACCACCGGGTCGAGATCGACGCCGACGATCTCCGCATGGTCGTCGAGGAGCCGCGAGACGCGCAGCAGCAGCTCCTCCAACGCCGCGGTGTCGACGGGCTGGGCACCGCGCCAGCCGAAGAGGATCGGCGCGGACTTGATCGTTCGCACCAGGTCCGCCGCCTCGGTGTCGGTGACGGGCACGAGGCGGTAGCCGACATCGCCGAGGAGCTCGGAGGGCGGTCCCGCGAGGCCGAAGGAGAGGACGGCGCCGATCGAGGGGTCGAGGACGGCGCGGACGACGGTGTCGACACCCCTGGGCGCCATCTGCTGGATCACAGGCCGGAGTTCGGCCGGGCCGCCGAGCGCCTCGGTGAGCTCGGTGTAGGCGCGGCGCAGGTCGTCCTCGTCGGCGAGGTCGAGGCGGACGCCGCCGAGGTCGGAGCGGTGGCGCAGGTGCGGTGCCGTCGTCTTCAGCGCGACGGGGTAGCCGAGCGTGCGGGCGGCCGCTGCCGCGGCGTCGGGGTCGGGAGCCGGGAGCGCGGTGCGTACGGGGATGCCGTACGCGTCCAACAGCCGTGCTGTCTCGGCCGGTTCGAGCGGGTGGCTGCGGCTGGGGAGTCCGGGACCTGGGCGGCCGGGGCCCGGGCGGGAAGGTGCCTCGGCTCCGGGGGTGCCCTGGCCGGGCGGCTCGGGGGGCGCGGCGGCCGGGTCGTGCGCCTGGAACCGCTCCACGGCGCCATGGAGGATGCGGGCGGCTTCCGCCTCGTCCACGTCGTACTCGGGGACGAGTCCGGCACCGGCAGCGGTGCGGCGCCAGCGTGCGTGGCCCACTGCCTCCGCCAGCGCGTGCGCCGCGCGCTCGGGCGTCGGGTAGGAGGGGAGGGAGTGCTCGGCGAGCGACTCGTCGAGCCCTTCCAGCGCGAGGTGGACGACGGCGACCGGCTTCCCCGCGCCCTGAGCCGCCTCGGCGAGTGCGTCGGCCAGCTCGGCGGAGGCGCCGCGCGGGTCGCCGGGGACGCCCGTCGCGACCGAGGGGATCGCGGTGACGACGACGGCGTCGGACTCCGGGTCGCGGAGGGCCTCGCGCAGGGCCGTACCGAAGTCGGCGGGGCCCGCGTCGGCGGCGAGTTCGACGACCGCGCCCGGACGCAGGCCGTCGAGGAGGCAGGCGTCGTAGGTGAGGAGGCCCAGCGCCTGCGTGTTGCCGAGGATGGCGACCCGCGGCCCTGCCGGCGGCGGCTGGCAGGCGAGGAGGACGCCGACGTCGAGGAGTTCGGTGTAGCTCTCGGCCATGATCACGCCGGCCTGGCGCAGCAGGGCCGTCGCCGTCGCGTCCGGCGTCCGCGACACGGGAGCCGCGTGCCCGGGTGGGGGCGCGCTGCCGCTGTGCCGCGCTCCCTTGACGACGACGACCGGCTTGCGGGCTGCGGTGCGCTTGGCGAGCCGCGTGAACTTCCGCGGGTTGCCGATCGATTCGAGGTACATGAGGGCGACGGCGGTCGCGTCGTCCTCGTCCCAGTACTGGAGGACGTCGTTGCCGGAGACGTCGGCGCGGTTGCCTGCCGACACGAAGGAGGAGAGGCCCATGCCGCGGCGGTGCAGGGCTTCGAGCAGGGCGATGCCGATCGCTCCGGACTGGGTGAAGAGGCCGATGCGCCCGCCTCGCGGCATCTCCCTCGAAAGCGTGGCGTTGAGCCGCACCTCCGGGTCCGTGTTGATCAGCCCGAAGGCGTCGGGCCCCACGAGGCGCATGCCGTACGACCGTGCGAGCCGCACGAGTTCGCGCTGCTCCTCGCGGTCGAAGTCGCCGGAGAGGACGGTGAGCCCCTGGACGCCGGCGCGCCCGCACTCGGCGACGACGGACGCCGCCGAAGCAGCGGGCACCGCGAGCACGGCGAGGTCGACCTGCTCCGGGATCTCCTCGATCGAGCGGTGCGCGGGCACTCCGCCGAGGCGCGGCGGTTCGGCGTCCGCCGCACGGGAGGGCTCCAACTCGCGGTTGACCGCGTGGAGTCGACCCGTGAAACCCGCGGTGTGCAGGCTCTCCAGCACCGTGTGCCCCGCGCCCTCGCCGCTGCGGCTGACGCCGACCACGGCGACGGAGCCCGGCGCGAGGAGCCGGTGCACCGAGCGGCTCTCGGCGCGTTGCTCACGCGCTCGCATCACGGCGAGGGAGTGCTCCGTCGGCTCCAGGTCGAGGGTGAGGTGGACGGAGCCGTCCTCGAAGCTGCGGCGCTGCGAGTAGCCGGCGTCGGTGAAGACCTTGATCATCCTGCTGTTGGCGGGGAGCACCTCGGCGGCGAACCTGCGGACGCCCCGCTCCCTGGCGACGGCGCCGATGTGCTCGAGGAGGGTCGAGGCGACGCCTCTGCCCTGCTGGTCGTCGCGGACGAGGAAGGCGACCTCGGCCTCGTCCGCGGGGGCTGCCGCCGGGCGGCCCGTCGCGTCGATGCGGTCGTAGCGCACCGTCGCGATGAACTCGCCGCCCACCGTGGCGGCGAGGCCGACCCGGTCGACGTAGTCGTGGTGGGTGAAGCGCCAGACGTCGCGGTCGGAGAGGCGGGGATAGGGCGCGAAGAAACGGTAGTACTTCGACTCGTCCGAGACCTGCTCGTAGAAGCTGACGAGGCGGTCGGCGTCCTCCGGCGTGATCGGCCTGATCCTGGCCGTGCCGCCGTCGCGCAGGACCACGTCGGCCTCCCAGTGGCTCGGGTAGACGGACGTCTGCGGTTCCTGCGTTCCTCGGCGCGCGCCGGCCTCCCCATCGCTCTGCATGATCCAAGGGTATGTCCGACGCCGGCTCGCGGAGCGGGCCTTGCGGCACCCGGGGGCATGGCCGAACGGCTCCGGTGGGCAGAGGTGCACGTGCCAGACTTGGCGGGCGGCGGTGCACGTCGCCGCCGGCCGCATCCGGCACGTCCAGGAACCGACCGCCGCACGAAGGGGAACACCATGGCCGAGCGTCACGTCATCATCGGCTGGGCCGAAGGGCTGCACGCCCGACCCGCCTCGATCTTCTGCCGTGCCGCCGCTGCGTCCGGCATTCCCGTCACCGTCCGCAAGAAGGAAGGGGGCGATCCGGTCAACGCCGCTTCGATGCTGGGGGTGCTCGCCCTCGGCGCCGAGGGCGGGGACGAGATCGTTCTCGCCACCGGTGAGGATGCCGACGCAGCAGAGGCGGAATCCGCTCTCGACCGGCTCGCCACGCTCGTCTCCGAGGGGCTCGACGAACTACCCGAAGCGGTTTGAGGATTGCGCTGCATTTCGAGCGCGAAACCATAGGCGTCGGAATTGCACGAACCATGTGAGTGGACTTTCTCCGTCCTTTGTATACGGCTCGTGTTACGGAGGAGCGCGCGCCGTGTTGACGGCAGGTTTCGTGCGGCTCGCTGTCATACGCCCTCGGGGCGCAGTGGCGCACCGCGCCGCAACCGGTGGAGCGCCGCGCTGCGTTCGGCCTCGCGCGCCGCGAGTGCACGGGCGCGCTCGGCGTCGCCTCTCGCTACCGCGTCGACGAGGGCTCCGCGCTCCTGCCAGTCGGTCGCCCGTGCTGCGGGCTCGACCGCATAGAGCCAGGCGACCTTTCTCCGCAGTTGCGTGAGGAGGTCGGCGAGACCTCTGCTGTCGGCGGCCTGTGCCAGCGTTTCGTGGAACCAGTCCCCGAGTTGGCGCAGGTCGGAGAGGTGTCCCTGGGTGACGCGGCGGCGGCCGAGGCGTACGAGCCCGCGCAGCACGCGCAGGTGCGCCTCGGTCCTGCGCTGCGCCGCACGCGCGGCGCCGAGCGGCTCCAACAGCAGGCGCACATCCAGCAGGTCGGCCGCCTCGCGGGAGGTCAACTCGGCGACGAAGGCGC
Organism: Streptomyces sulphureus DSM 40104; assembly: GCF_000381025.1. Classification (GTDB taxonomy): domain Bacteria; phylum Actinomycetota; class Actinomycetes; order Streptomycetales; family Streptomycetaceae; genus Streptomyces; species Streptomyces sulphureus. The sequence goes on along the minus strand of NZ_KB905818.1, from coordinate 100,381 downwards.
CCGCGTGCGGCCGAGTCGTCACGAAACCCTCGGAGTTGAGCGTCCGCAGCGCCTCCCGCACCGGGACCCGGGAGACGCCGTACCGGCGCGCGAGCAGGTCCTCGGTGAGCCTGCTGCCGGGTGGAAACGCGCCCGCGATGATTTCGTCGCGTATTGCTGCGCAGACCGAATGCGCGGAAATTGGCATGACGGAACTGTAGGGCAGCGAGCGGCCGTTTCGGGGGCCGCATGTTCCGTCCGCGTGAATACGGCGTGAAAAGACAGCCGAGGCAGGGGAGTTCTCCTCGGTATTCCTTCGCCGGTACGGACGCGCGGCACAGGGCCGAGGACGACGGAGGCGGTGGCAGGGCCGGTCCCCGTCCACCGCCTCGGCGCGGTCTGCGGCTCAGTCGACGATCTCGACGTCGCCGATCCCCAACTCGCGGACTCCTGCCGCGATCTGCTCCGCATCGCCGACGAGCACCGCCACGAGACGGTCCGCCGGGAAGGCGCTCACCGCGGCCGCCGTCGCCTCGACGGTCCCCGTCTCTGCGAGGCGGGTGTAGAGCTGGGACTGGTAGTCGTCCGGAAGGTGCTGCTCCACCTGGTCGGCGAGGGTGCCGGCAACGGCCGCGGCCGTCTCGTACCGCAGTGGGGCGACGCCGACGAGGTTGCGCACCGCGGTATCGCGCTCCTCGTCGGTCAGGCCCTCGGCCGCGAGGGTGCGGAGCACCTCCCACAGGTCGGCGAGGGCGGGCTTCGTGACGTCGGTCGCCACCGAACCGCTGATCGCCAGGAGGGAGGCGCCGGCCGAGACGCCCTCGGCGGACGCCGGCCCCGACCGCAGCACCTGACCGAACGCGCGGACCCCGTACGTGTATCCCTTCTCTTCGCGCAGCACCCGGTCCAGGCGCGAGGTGAGGGTGCCGCCGAGGCAGTAGACGCCGAGAACCTGCGCAGGCCAGACGCTGTCGTGCCGGTCGGGACCGACGCGCCCCAGGAGTAGCTGCGTCTGCACCGCCCCCGGGCGGTTGACGATCACCACGCGTCCGCGGTCGTCCGCGGTGATCGGCGGCATCGGCGGCGGCTCGATCGCCCGGCCCGTCCAGGCGCCGAGGGTGTCGGCGAAGACGGCCTCCGGATCGAGGTCGCCGAAGTCCCCGACGGCGACGACCGTTGCGGTGTGCGGGGTGACGTGGGCCTCGTAGAAGGCGCGGACGGCCGCCGCGTCGATCCGTGCGACGCTCTCCTCGGTGCCCTGCCGCGGCCTCGACATCCGCGACCCGGCGGGGAAGAGCTGGCGCGAGAGCTCCTTCGCCGCGCGCCGCGCCGGGCTCGCGAGCTCGTGCGGGATCTCGTCGAGGCGGTTGGCGACGAGGCGCTCGATCTCCGCGTCGGGGAAGGCGGGGGCGCGCAGCGCGTCGGCGAGGAGGCCGAGCGCCTTCGGAAGGCGCGAGGCGGGGACCTCCAACGAGACGCGGACGCCCGGGTGGTCGGCGAAGGCGTCGAGCGTGGCGCCGCACCGCTCCAGCTCGGCTGCGAACTCCTCCGCGTCGTGCTTGTCCGTGCCCTCGCTCAGGGCGCGGGCCATGATCGTGGCGACGCCGTCGAGGTCCTCGGGCTCGGTGTCGAGCGGGGCGGGGAGGTTCACCTCGACCGCCACCACCTGCTGGCCGGGCCGCTGGCAGTGCAACAGCGTGAGCCCGTTGGCGAGTCGGGCCCGCTCCGGTGCCGGGAAGGCCCACGGCTTGGGGCGGCCGCTCTGCGGCTGCGGGTGGAACTCCATCGTGGCACCCGCGGTGCCTGCTGCCTCGCTCACTGGGCGGTCTCCTCCTGGTCGTGCGCGGTCGCTTCGGCGTCCGCTGCGGGGGCCTCGGTCGGCTCGTAGACGAGGACCGCGCGGTTGTCGGGGCGCAGGCGTGCGGCCGCGACCTCGCGGACCTCCTCCGCCGTGACGGCGAGGACGCGCGCGGTCGCGGTGAGGGCGAGCTGGGGATCGCCGAAGAGGACGGCGTAGCGGCAGAGTTCGTCGGCGCGACCGCCCACCGTGGCGAGCTGGTCGAGCCACTCGCGCTCCAACTGCGCCTGGGCGCGCTCCATTTCCTCCGGGCTCGGTCCCTCCTCCGCGAAGCGGCGCAGTTCCTCGTCGACGGCGGACTCGATCTCGGCGATCTCCGCGCCGCCCGACGCCTTGACGTCGAGCCAGCCGAGGGAGGGGGCGCCGGCGAGACGGAGCATGCCGAAGCCCGCGGCGACGGCCGTGCGGTCGTGGCGGACGAGGCGGTTGTGGAGGCGCGAGGACTCGCCGCCGCCGAGCACCGTCAACGCGAGGTCGGCGGCGTCGCCCGCGCGGGTGCCGTCGGCGGGCAGGCGGTAGGCGGCCATGAGCGCCCGGGAGGGGACGTCCTCCTCGATCAACTGCCGCTGCTCGGCGCCGATCACCTCGGGCAGGGAGCCGTCGCGCGGCGGCTGCTTGCCGGAGTGCGACGGGATGGTGCCGAAGTACTTCTCGACCCAGGCGAGCGTCTGCTCCGGGTCGATGTCGCCGACGACCGAGAGAACGGCGTTGCTCGGCGCGTAGTAGGTGCGGAAGAAGGCTTGAGCGTCCTCCAGGGAGGCGGCGTCGAGGTCGGCCATGGAGCCGATCGGGGTGTGGTGGTAGGGGTGGCCCTCGGGGTAGGCCATCGCCGTCAGGCGCTCGAAGGCGGTGCCGTAGGGGACGTTGTCGTAGCGCTGGCGGCGCTCGTTCTTGACCACGTCGCGCTGGTTCTCCATCGACTCCTCGTCGAGCGCGGTGAGGAGCGAGCCCATGCGGTCGGCTTCGAGCCACAGGGCGAGTTCGAGCTCGTGCGCCGGCATCGTCTCGAAGTAGTTGGTGCGCTCGAAGCTGGTGGTGCCGTTGAGCGAGCCGCCGGCGCCCTGGACCAGCTCGAAGTGGCCGTTTCCCGCCACCTGTGCGGAGCCCTGGAACATCAGGTGCTCGAAGAGGTGCGCGAGGCCGGTGCGGCCCTCCACCTCGTGCCGGGAGCCGACGTCGTACCAGAGGCAGACGGCGGCGACCGGGGTCTGGTGGTCCTCGGAGAGCACCACCCGCAGTCCGTTGGGGAGTCGGTGCTCGGTGGCGCTGAGTCCACCCGTCGGCGCCTGCTGCGCGGAGGAGGGCGGGGGCGTGTGGCCCATGGGCGTGGAGTCCCTTCGCTCGCTGAAGAACACGCTGGGGATCGCGTGCACCGCTGTCGCGTACGTCGCCTGCGTAGCAGCGGACGATGCTGTCACTCTAGGCAACCACCTGGGAGAGATGCGAAGTTCCCCCGGAACTCCCCCGACGGTTACCGGCCAGCCTTCGGCAGTGCGCCGCGCAGATCACCAACGTACGTGCCGGGTACGACAACGCGAACTGTGCGAGGAACCGCAGGCGCACGTCCGCGGCAGGGCGCGTGGAGCGTGCGCGGGGCCCACGAGGGTCGCTCGGGGGCGCGTGTGCCGGGTCGGGGGGCCGGCTGTCGGCGGCGCGGGCCACAATGGTCGGCGTCGCCCACCCGCACCCGCCGCGAGGGCACCGCCGCGCCGCCGGCACGGCAGGCACACCCGCCGCCCGACAGGTGCACCGCGTCCGACCCCGCGCACCATCCCGCACACCGCCGTACCGAAGCAGACGAACGCAGAACGAAGGAGCCGCAGCCGCGATGGCCCGCCGCAGCACATCCCCCGCACCCGCAGGCGCCTCGGGGAGCAACTCCCAAGGAGACGTGGACCTCGAGGAGCGCATCCTCGACATCGACGTCGTCGACGAGATGCAGGCTTCCTACCTGGAGTACGCGTACTCGGTCATCTACTCGCGCGCCCTCCCCGACGCCAGGGACGGCATGAAGCCGGTGCAGCGCCGCATCCTCTACCAGATGCACGAGATGGGGCTGCGCCCCGAGCGCTCGTACGTCAAGTGCGCCCGCGTGGTCGGCGAGGTGATGGGCCGTCTGCACCCGCACGGCGACAGCGCCATCTACGACGCGCTGGTGCGCCTCGCCCAGTCGTTCACGATGCGCCTCCCCCTCGTCGACGGCCACGGCAACTTCGGCTCGCTCGGCAACGACGACCCGCCCGCCGCGATGCGGTACACCGAGTGCCGCTCTGCTCCGGCCGCCGGCCTCATGACGGAGTCGATCGACGAGGAGACGGTCGACTTCACGCCGAACTACGACGGCAGCCAGAACGAGCCCGGCACACTCCCGGCCGCGTACCCCAACCTCCTCGTCAACGGGGCGTCCGGCATCGCAGTCGGTATGGCGACGAACATGCCGCCGCACAACCTCGGCGAAGTCATCGCCGCGGCACGTCACTTGATCAAGCACCCCAACGCCGACCTGGAAACCCTCATGGGGTTCGTCCCCGGCCCCGACCTGCCCACCGGCGGGCGGATCGTGGGTCTCGACGGGATCCAGGACGCCTACACCAAGGGCCGCGGCACCTTCAAGATCCGCGCCACCGTCTCCGTCGAGCAGGTCACGGCACGCCGCAAGGGGCTCGTCGTCACCCAACTCCCCTTCACCGTCGGGCCGGAGAAGGTCATCTCCAAGATCAAGGACCTCGTCAACGCCAAGCGGCTCCAGGGCATCGCCGACGTCAAGGACCTCACCGACCGGGAGCACGGCCTGCGCCTGGTGATCGAGGTGAAGAACGGCTTCAACCCCGAGGCCGTGCTGGGGCAGCTCTACAAGCTGACGCCGATGGAGGACTCCTTCGGCGTCAACAACGTGGCGCTCGTCGACGGCCAGCCGCTCACGCTCGGCCTGCGCGAGCTGCTCCAGGTCTACGTCGACCACCGCTTCGAAGTCGTACGCAGGCGCAGTGAGTTCCGCCGGACCAAGCGGAGGGACCGGCTCCATCTCGTCGAGGGCCTGCTCGTCGCGCTCGTCGACATCGACGAGGTGATCCGGATCATCCGCTCCAGCGAGAACGCGGCCGAGGCCAAGGCAACACTGATCGAGCGCTTCTCGCTCAGCGACGTACAGACCCAGTACATCCTCGACACCCCGCTGCGCCGGCTCACCAAGTTCGACCGCCTGGAGCTGGAGGACGAACGGGGGAAGCTCACCGACGAGATCGCACGCCTCACCGAGATCCTCGAATCCGACAAGGAGCTGCGCAAGGTCGTCTCCTCCGAACTCTCCGCCGTGGCCAAGAAGTTCAGCACGCCCCGCCGCACGGAACTTCTGGACTCGGCGGAGGCACCGGTCGTCTCGGTACCCCTGGAGGTCTCCGACGACCCCTGCCGCGTGCTCCTCTCCTCGACGGGTCTGCTCGCCCGCACCGCCAACGGGGAGACCTCGTTCGAGGAGTCGGCGAAGCGCAGCAAGCACGATGTCGTCGTCTCGGCCGTCCCCGCCACCACGCGGGGCGAGGTCGGCGCCGTCACCTCGTCCGGGCGCCTGCTGCGGGTCTCCGTCGTCGACCTTCCGCAGCTTCCGGAGAAGGCGAGCACGCCGAACCTCTCGGGCGGCGCCCAAGTCAGCGAGTTCCTCACGCTGGAGGAGGGCGAGAGCCTCGTCTGCCTCACCACCCTCGACGAGTCGTCGCCCGGCATCGCCCTAGGCACCGAGCAGGGGATCGTGAAACGCGTCGTCCCCGACTACCCGTCGAACAAGGAGGAGTTGGAGGTCATCACCCTCAAGGGCGACGACCGGATCGTCGGCGCCGTCGAGCTGCGGACAGGCGAGGAGGACCTCGTCTTCGTCACCGACAACGCGCACCTGCTGCGGTACCAAGCCGGCCAGGTGCGTCCGCAGGGCCGGCCGGCCGGAGGTGTCGCCGGTGTGAAACTGGCGGAGGGCTCGCGGGCGCTCTTCTTCGGCGCCGTCGACCCTTCGGCCGACGCCTCGGTCTTCACCGTCGCAGGGACGGAGGGGACGCTCGCCGACTCCCTCGGCACGACGAAGCTCACCCCCTTCGACCAGTATCCGCGGAAGGGCCGCGCCACGGGCGGGGTGCGCTGCCAGCGCTTCCTCAAGGGCGAGGACCGGCTCACCTTCGCCTGGGTCGGCCCGTCCCCGGCCCGCGCCGCGACCGCGTCGGGCGCGCCGGCCGAGCTCCCCGAGCCGGACCCGCGCCGCGACGGCTCGGGCGTGCCGCTCGCCAAGCCGGTCGCCGCCGTGGCCGGGCCCGTCTGATCCGCACCGGCGCCCGCGGGAGGCCGCGGGCGCCATGCGTGCGCCCCTAGGGCGCCGGCGCGTCGAGCTCGGGCGGTTCGGCAAACTCCGCGCTCCAGTCGGGGTCTTCACCGCCGTTGGCGAGCCGGGCGTCGGTGTGGCGGAGGACGCCCCACAGAGCCGACGCCCCGGGCGCCGCATCCGGTTCGGCGACGCAGGCGCGAAGCCCGGAGAGGAGCCGTTCCTCGTCGAGATCGGTGCCGATCAGCACGAGACGGGTAGCCCGCTCCTCGGCGGTACCCCACCGCTCGGGCGTGAACCGAAGGAATCCGCCGACGGCGTGGACGCTGTACCGCCGCCCGGGATCGGCAGGCCCGAAGTCGACGATCCCCTTGATCCGGTACAGGCCCACCGGCCGGGCGTCGAGGAAGGCGAGAAGCGCCCCCGGGTCGAGCGGCTCGCCCGCGGTGAACTCGACGGAGCGGTACGCCGCGTGCAGATGCCCGTCGTGGGCCCCGGCCGCTTCGCACTCCCCGTCCCCGTAGAGCACCTCGTCGAACGAGAGTTGCTGCACGGCGGGGCGCTCCCGCTCGGGTGCGTCGAAGAGGAGCTCCGGGTCGACGCGACCGTGCGAGGCCCGGACGACGGGGCCGCCCGAGCGCCGCTGCAATGCGGTGCGCAACCGTTCCGCCTCGTCCTCCCCGACGCGGTCCGTCTTGTTGAGGACGACGAGGTCGGCAGCGGTGACGTGCCGCCCCAACTCCGGGTGCCGCTCCAGCGCGGCGGGGAACTCGACCGCGTCCACGACCTCGACGAGCCCGGCGTACCTGAGGTGCGGACTGCGGCTCGCGAGGATCATCCGGATCACCGTCTCCGGCTCGGCGAGGCCGCTCGCCTCGACGACGAGCACGTCCATCCGCGCCTCCGGCCTGGCCAACCGCTCCAGGACATCGTCGAGTTCACTGGTGTCGACGGCGCAGCACAGGCAGCCGTCGCCGAGCGAGACCATCGCGTCGACCTGACCGCTCACGGCCATCGCGTCGATCTCGATGCTCCCGAAGTCGTTGACGACGGCCCCGATCCTCGTGCCCCTGCTGCGCCGCAGCAGGTGGTTGAGGAGCGTCGTCTTCCCCGAGCCGAGGAAACCCGCGAGGACGAGGACGGGTACGCGTCGTGCGGTCACTTGTGCCTTCCTTTTGTGCCCTTGCAGCGTGCGACCCGTCCGATCGTATCGACCGGCATCCGGTGCGACGGGCGGGAGGAGCGGATGCGAGGGAGGCTAGGGTCGCCCCGTGATGACGTGTACGAGCGCGGCCGACGCCCTCGCCGAGCCGCTCGCCGCCACCGCAGCGCACGCGCGGACCTGGCTGCTCCTCGAACAACCGGGCCCCTGGGGCGCGAAGGCCCTCACCGAGAGCCGCCTCGACCCGGCGCTGGGCGCCCTCCTCGAATCGGCCGGAGCCCCCCACGGCGTACGGGTCGCACTGATCCGCAGCACCGGACGGCACACCGCGACCGAGGCACCGCGTCGTGCCTTCCTCGCACACACCGCGCCCGGCGCCTCGTGGGTGCGCACGACCACCCTGGCTTCCCCGCACCACCTCGCCGCACTCGACTTCGCGGCGCTGGGCGCAGGTCGCCACGAGGGGCTGTGGGAACCGCGCACCAGCGCCGCACCGCTCGCCCTGGTGTGCACCAACGGACGCCGGGACCGGTGCTGCGCCCAACTCGGGCGGCCGCACGCCGAGGAGCTCTCCGCGACAGCCGACGCGGAGGTATGGGAGGTCAGCCACCTGGGCGGGCACCGCTTCGCACCGACACTGCTGGTGCTCCCCTTCGGCTACGCCTACGGCCGCGCCACCGCGGACTCCACACGACGGGTGCTGGCGGCCGCCCGCCACGGCCGGGTGCTCGGCGAGGGATGCCGCGGACGCTCGACCTGGGACCGACCCGGTCAGGCGGCGGATCTCGCGCTCCGCGCGCACCTCGGCGAGGAACGCGAGGGCGCCCTCGACGTCCTGGAGACCGGCGGCGACGGCACCCGCTGGACCGCAACCGTCGAACACGCGGAAGGCAAGCGGTGGTTGGTGCACGGTGCGACGGTGCAGGGGGCGCCGTCCCCCGCCAGCTGCGGGGGCGTCCCCGAGCCGGGCGTGCGCCAGGAGGTCCTCGGGATCGAACCGCAAGCGCGGAGCGGCGAACCGACCTCGACGACTGCCTGAGCCCGGCTACGCCGCACCCGCGCCCGTGAGCGCCCGCACCTCCGTCTCCGCGTGCCGCGCCGGATCGTACGGCTCCCGCGCGGTGACGGTGCCGAGCCAGCCGGCGAGGAAGCCGATCGGGATGGAGACCAACCCCGGGTTCTCCAGCGGGAAGTACGCGAAGTCCATGCCCGGGAAGAGCGAGTGCGCGCTGCCGGAGACCACCGGTGAGAGCACGACGAGGAGCAGCGCGGGGACGAGGCCGCCGTAGACCGACCAGAGCGCGCCCCGCGTCGTGAACCGGCTCCAGAAGAGCGCGTAGAGGAGGGCGGGCAGGTTCGCCGATGCCGCCACGGCGAAGGCCAGCCCCACGAGCGAGGCGACGTTGAGGTCCTTGGCGAGCAGCCCCAGCGCGACCGCCACCGCTCCCGTGCCGGCGGCCGCGGCCTTCGCCGTCCGGACCTCGTCGGCACCGCTGCGTGCGGTGCGCCGGGCGCGGCGGAGGGAGGAGCACAGGTCGTGCGCGACCGCGGCCGAGGCGGCGAGGGTGATGCCGGCGACCACCGCGAGGATCGTCGCGAAGGCGAGGGCCGCGACGATCGCCGAGAGCGCCGCTCCTCCCGCCGAGCCCGCACCACCGCCCAACTCGACGGAGAGGAGCGGGATCGCCGTGTTCCCTGCCGCGTTGTCGGCGCGCACCGCTCCGCTGCCGACGAGCGCGGCGGCGCCGGCCCCGAGGACGATCGTCATCAGGTAGAAGCCGCCGATGAGCCCGATCGACCAGACGACCGAGCGCCGTGCCGCACGCGCCGTCGGTACCGTGTAGAAGCGCGCGAGGATGTGCGGAAGGCCCGCGGTGTCGAGTACGAGGGCGAGCCCGAGGCTGACGAAGTCGAGGCGCGCGGCCCATCCACCGCCGTAGAGCAGGCCGGGCGCGAGGAACTCGGCGCCGTGGCCGCTGTGTTCGGCGGCGGAGGCGAGGAGGGACCCGAGGTCGCCGCCGAACCGCGCGAGGACCATGACCGTGAGCGCGACGGCGCCGCCTGTCAGCAGCACGGCCTTGACGATCTGAATCCACGTCGTCGCCCGCATCCCGCCGCAGCAGACGTAGACGATCATCAGCGCACCGACCCCGAGCACCGTCCACGTCTCGGCGGCGCCCGTCCGCCCGACGAGCAGTGCGACGAGGCTCCCGGCGCCGACCATCTGCGCGACGAGGTAGACCACGGAGACGGTCACCGAGGAGACGCCGAGCGCCACGCGCACCGCCGGCGCGCCCAGCCGCGCCGCGACGACGTCGGCGAGGGTGAACCTCCCGCAGTTGCGGACAAGTTCGGCGACGAGGAGCAGCACGACCAACCAGGCGACGAGGAACCCCACGGAGTAGAGCATGCCGTCGTACCCGTAGAGCGCGATGAGCCCGGCGATGCCGAGGAAGGAGGCGGCGGACATGTAGTCGCCCGCGAGGGCGAAACCGTTCTCCATAGGCGAGAAAAGCCGGCCGCCGGCGTAGAACTCCTCCGGGGAGCCGTGGCGGCGACGGCTCGCCCAGGTGGTGATGGCGAGCGTGGCGGCGACGACCGCGCAGAAGAGGAGCAGAGTCAACGTCTGGTGGCCGCCGCTCACCGCGCGCCTCCCTGGACGGCGGTGCGGGTCATCTCCTGCGTCTCCCACCGGAGTTCGAGGGCGAGCGGGTCCCTTCGGCGCGCTGCGTGCCTGACGTACGCCCAGGTGAGCAGGAAGGTGGTGGCGAACTGGGCGAGCCCGGCGGCCATCCCCACGTTGAAGACGCCGGCGATCGGTCTCGCCATCACCTCGGGTGCGCTCGTCGCCGCGACGACGTAGGAGAGGTACCAGAGAAGGAACGCCGCACCGGCCGGCAGCGCGAACCCGCGGTACCGGCTCCGCACCTGCCGAAACGCCGGGCTCTGCTGCACGGTGAGGTACACCGCCTCCCGCGCACGGCGCTCGCGCTCCGGTTCCGCTGCCGACAGCGGGAGTTGCGTCCCCGCGGCCTGCGGGCCGGTGACGCACGCGACCCCCGCTTGCGCGTCGGCAGGCGGCTCGGCGGAGTGCCTGCCGTCTGCCTCGATACGCCCGGAACTGGCGGGTGTCGGCGGCGCCTGGTCGCTCCGGTCGGAGGCGAACGAGTCGTACCAGGGGTCTTCGATGCGCATGCCCCAGCATTGCCGTAAGTCCGAGATCGCCGGCAGGACAATCCCCGATCATTCACCTCTTCAGGTGACTTGCATGCACGAGCGCGCTCACTTCGACCCGGCCGGCAGGCAGCACCGAGCCGTGCGCCCCGTCGGGGCGCACGGCTCGGTGCTGGCCGACTCCCGTGCGGAGGCGTCCGGTTGGCTCGTCAGATGTCGATGCGCGAGCGGTCGAGCGTCGCGGCAGAGGAGCTGATGAACTCCCTGCGCGGCGTGACGTCGCTCCCCATCAGCAGGTCGAACGCCTTCTCGGCAGCCTCCAGATCGCTGATGTTGATGCGCCGCAGCGTGCGCCGGTACGGGTCCATGGTCGTCTCGGCGAGCTGGTCGGCGTCCATCTCACCGAGGCCCTTGTACCGCTGGATCGACTCCTTGTACGCCGTACCGGTGCGCTCCAACTCCAGCAGTGTCTGGTGGAGTTCGTTGTCCGAGTAGGTGTAGACGTACTTCTCCTCGCCCTTCTTCGGACGGGTCAGCTCGATCCGGTGGAGCGGCGGCACGGCGGAGAAGACCCGGCCCTGCTCGACCATCGGCCGCATGTACCGCTGGAAGAGCGTCAGCAGCAGGCAGCGGATGTGCGCGCCGTCGACATCCGCGTCGGCGAGGAAGATCACCTTGCCGTAGCGGGCCTGGTCGATGTCGAAGGAGCGACCCGAACCCGCTCCTATGACCTGGATGATCGACCCGCACTCGGCGTTCTTCAGCATGTCCGCGACCGACGACTTCTGCACATTGAGGATCTTCCCCCGGATCGGCAGCAGCGCCTGGAACTCACTGTTGCGGGCGAGCTTGGCCGTACCGAGCGCCGAGTCCCCCTCGACGATGAAGAGTTCGCCGCGTTCGACGTCGTCGCTGCGACAGTCGGCGAGCTTCGCCGGCAGCGCCGAGGACTCCAGCGCCGTCTTCCTCCGCTGCGCCTCCTTGTGCTGCCGCGCGGCGATCCGCGTGCGCGCAGCCGCCGCGATCTTCTCCAGGACGGCGCGCGCCTGCGCCTTGGCGTCACGCTTCGTGGAGGTGAGGAACTTCTTCAGCTCCTTCGCCACGACCTGCCCGACGATCCGCGACGCGGCCGAGGTACCGAGGACCTCCTTGGTCTGCCCCTCGAACTGCGGCTCCGCGAGGCGCACCGTCACCACGGCCGTCAGCCCCTCGGTCGCGTCGTCCTTGACGACGTCGTCGTCGGCGACGCGCAGCAGCTTGCCGGCCCGCAGCGCCTCGTTCACCGTCTTGGTGAGCGACCGCTCGAAGCCGGAGACATGCGTCCCACCCTTGGGCGTCGCGATGATGTTGACGAACGACCGGACCGTGGTGTCGTACCCCGTGCCCCAGCGGAGCGCGATGTCGACGCCGAGGCTCCGCTGCACCTCCGTCGGGATCATGTGCCCCCGGTCGTCGAGGACCGGCACCGTCTCCTTGAAGCTGCCCTCGCCCTGCAGGCGCACGACGTCGCAGACCGCCCGGTCCTGCGCGAGGTACTCGCAGAACTCGCTGATCCCGCCGTCGTATCGGAAGACTTCCTCGCTCGGCTCCGCTCCATCGGTCCCGCGCTCGTCGCGCACGAGGAGCGTGAGCCCCGGAACGAGGAACGCCGTCTGCCGGGCGCGCGCATGGAGCGTCTCCAGCGAGAGCTTGGCGTCCTTCAGGAAGATCTGCCGGTCCGCCCAGTAGCGCACGCGTGTGCCTGTGCGCGTCTTGGGAAGCTTCTTCCCCTTCAGCATCCCGGTCGCCGGGTCGAAGGGGGCTTCGGGACCGGACTCCGTGAAGATACCGGGGACGCCCCTGCGGAAGCTGATGGAATGCGTACGGCTCCCCCGGTCGACCTCGACGTCGAGCCGCGAGGAGAGCGCGTTCACCACCGAGGCGCCCACACCGTGGAGCCCGCCGGAGGCCGCGTACGAGCCGCCACCGAACTTGCCGCCGGCGTGCAGCTTGGTCATCACCACCTCGACGCCGCTGAGTCCCGTCTTCGGCTCGACGTCGACGGGGATGCCGCGCCCGTTGTCCCTGACCTCGACGGAACCGTCGTCGTGGAGGTGGACCTCGATGCGGTCGCAGTAGCCGCCGAGCGCCTCGTCGACCGAGTTGTCGATGATCTCCCAGAGGCAGTGCATCAGGCCGCGGCTGTCGGTCGAACCGATGTACATGCCGGGCCGCTTGCGCACCGCTTCGAGCCCCTCGAGGACGAGCAGGTGCCGCGCTGTGTAATTGGAGCCGCCCTCCCGCTCTGCCCCGCTCAGCAGTGCGGTGGACGACGTGGAGTTTCCCCCGGAGGCCCGGGCGGAACTCCCCGTGCCGGAGGCCATGACGGGGTCCCCGGAAGCTACGGGAGTGTCGGCGGTCACGCGGTTCGCTCCTCGCTGAATTCTGTTTGTGGTGGCTGGATTACCGGGTCAGAGGGTACCGAGCCCCTGAACACTGCGTGATACGCCACCCAGGAAGACGCCATGCTAGCCCAACCTCGATAACCTGTTCGAAGAACCCGTCTCGTGACGCGTACATCACGTTCCCAAGGGGGCATGAACCGTCTAGGCTCCGGGCACGTCCTCATGAACAACGACGTCGTGGTTCCGAGGCGGACAACTGCACGCAGCACGACAACCGCACACAGTGTGAATACGGACCCACCTGCACAACGGCCATTCGCCGCCACCCGGCAACATCCCGGCCGCCCGGGAAAAATCTCGGGAATCTGCGCCACACCGGGAACGTTTTCGGCCTGGTTGGATGTTGACCCAGGTACGACAGCTCGTCGAGCTAGAGAAGAGGCGACGTGACTACAGTTCTGACCCCCGCGACCCCGCTGACGGCCGAAGACCGCTGCGACCGCTGCAACGCCCAGGCCTACCTGCGCGTGGTGCTCACGAGCGGCGGCGAGCTCCTCTTCTGCGCCCACCACGGACGTAAGTTCGAGCCCGAGCTCAAGAAGGTCGCCGCGGAGATACAGGACGAGACGGAGAAGCTCACCGCGACTCCCTCCGCAGGCGAAGAGGAGCGCTGAGGCTCCTCCCGACCGGACGTGCGGCGTGCCCCGCATGTCCGTGACCGCGCATCCGACGAGCTCGGACCGGCACAGCCGGACCTACGGGCGGCCACCCCCCAGCCACCGGGGGCGGCCGCCCGTAGCGCGTCCGATCGCTAGGAGCTCTGCTCCTTGATCTTCGCCAGCACGGCGGAGATCCGCGTATAGACGCCGGGTTGGCCGGCCTCCCCGCATCCGGCCCCCCAGGAGACCAGCCCGACGAGCCGCCCCTTGGCGACGAGCGGGCCACCGCTGTCCCCCTGGCACGCATCCCGGCCGCCGCCCGTGACACCGGCGCACAGCATCGACTGCGCCTTGTACCGGGCCTCGCCACCGCTCGTGTAGGCGCGCTCGCAGGTGCTGTCCGAGAGGACCTGTACGTCGGAGGCGCGGAGCGAGGGGGAGTAGTCGGCCTCGCCCGTCGTGTCCCCCCAGCCGTACACCCTGGCGTCGGTGCCCGGCGCGTACGCGGCATCACCTTCCGCAGCCATCGGGACCACGGCGTCCTTGGCGAACCCCTTGTCCACGGTGAGCACCGCGAGATCCCCCACGTCGCTGCTGCCGTTGAACTCCGGGTTGACCCAGACCTTCCGCACCGGAAGCTCCTCCCCCGCGGAACCGTTGATCTCGGTCCGTCCGCTGATCACCTTGAGGTCACGGACCTCGGAGTGCTCGACACCCAGAACCTTGGTGCTCAGGCAGTGGGCCGCCGTGACGACGGTGTGGGCGTCCACGACGGCGCCGCCGCAGAACTGCCCCGAACGCTTGGGTCCGAAGACCGAGCGGCTCGACAGAGCCACCACCCAGGGATGCTGCGCCGTGCTCACCTCCTGGCCTCCGACCACGATGCGGTCCTTGGCCGCCGCCTCGCCCGTCTGCGGTATGAGGAGCGCGCCGGTCAACGCGGCCAGTAGCGGAGCGGCCAACAGCGGCCGGCGGGGGCGGTGAGAGCGGAAGGTGTGCATAGAGCCACGGCCTCCTGACTGTACGGAGCTCTGTGAACACCCAGGGTCATACTCTGTCGCGTTCACCGCATCCGGAGACCGCACACGTGTGGGGCCGGAGGTGATCCCTCCGGCCCCACACGGCTGTTCGGCGCTCAGTCCAGGTAGTCGCGGAGCACCTGGGAGCGAGACGGGTGACGGAGCTTCGACATCGTCTTCGACTCGATCTGCCGGATGCGCTCACGCGTCACGCCGTAGACCTTGCCGATCTCGTCGAGCGTCTTCGGCTGCCCGTCGGTGAGGCCGAAGCGCATGGAGACGACGCCGGCCTCGCGCTCGCTGAGGGTGTCGAGCACCGAGTGGAGCTGCTCCTGGAGGAGTGTGAAGCTCACCGCGTCCGCGGGGACGACGGCCTCGGAGTCCTCGATCAGGTCACCGAACTCGCTGTCCCCGTCCTCACCGAGAGGCGTGTGCAGCGAGATCGGCTCCCGGCCGTACTTCTGGACCTCGACGACCTTCTCCGGGGTCATGTCGAGCTCCTTGGCGAGCTCTTCCGGCGTGGGCTCGCGGCCGAGGTCCTGGAGCATCTGCCGCTGGACCCGCGCCAGCTTGTTGATGACCTCCACCATGTGCACCGGGATGCGGATCGTCCGTGCCTGGTCGGCCATGGCCCGGGTGATCGCCTGGCGGATCCACCACGTCGCGTAGGTGGAGAACTTGTAGCCCTTGGTGTAGTCGAACTTCTCCACGGCGCGGATCAGGCCGAGGTTGCCTTCCTGGATCAGGTCGAGGAAGAGCATGCCGCGCCCGGTGTACCGCTTGGCGAGGGAGACCACCAGACGGAGGTTGGCCTCCAGGAGGTGGTTCTTGGCCCGCCGACCGTCCTCGGCGATGATCTCCATCTCGCGCTGGAGCTTCGGCGCGAGCTTGTCCTCCGCAGCCAGCTTGTCCTCGGCGAAGAGGCCGGCTTCGATCCGCTTGGCGAGCTCCACCTCCTGCTCGGCGTTGAGGAGGGGGACCTTGCCGATCTGCTTGAGGTAGTCCTTGACCGGGTCGGCGGTCGCGCCGGCGGCGGCGACCTGCTGTGCCGGGGCATCGTCCTCGTCGTCGTCGGAGAGGACGAAGCCTTCGTTCTCGTTCTTCAGCTCCGCGGTGGGGCCGTCCTCGGCTCCGGGCTTTCCGGGCTTGACCGGGGGCTGCTCCTCGATGACCTCCTCGGCTCCTTCGAGGAGCTCCTCGACCACGGACTTCTTCGTCGCGGTCTTCTTCGCCGCCGTCTTCTTGGTGGCGGTGGCCTTCTTCGCCGTGGCCTTCTTCGCCGCCTTCTTCTCGGCAGGCTCCACCGAGGGCTCGCTGTCGGCGGGGGCCGAGACAGCGGGGGCCTCGGACGTCGCCGCCGGGGTCGGGCTGACCTTCTTCTTGGCAGGGACCGGTTTGGTAGCGGTGCGCTTGGCCGGGGTCTTCGCTGCGACGCTCTTGCGGGTGCGCTTGGGCGCCTCTGCGGCACTCACCATCAGCGTCACGCCCTCCTCGTCGAGGATTTGGTTGAGGCTGCGCAGAACGTTCTTCCACTGGGTTGGCGGAATCTGGTCAGCCTCGAAGGCCCGACGTACGTCATCGCCGGCGATCTGCCCCTCAGCCTTTCCCCGCTCGATGAGCGCCATCACGGACTCGGACTCGGCGATCTCCGCAGGGAGCGTACGGGATGTGCTGGCCGACACGAACAACCTCTCGGAACGATGGAAACGGCGGACCGTCGGCGGGGATCAACCGACGGCGCGGGCTGAGCAGTGGAGGGATGAGTCTTCAGACCGAAGCCCCGTGCGGGGGCCTCTTATTCCTTCCGCGGCTGTCACCTCTTGAGTCATCGCGCTGGCACGCAAAGCGTTACGCCCAATTCGCGTGGCGCGAGTCACACTCCATACCCCAACAGATGCGGTCACAAGGAAGAAACCATCCCACCTCACCCGTCTCCCAGCGCCTGACCGCATCAGGCGGAACGGCTCCATGGTGCCTCTCCCGCCTCATGCCGCGGGGCGCGCATTGAGGAGATTTGGCGCACTTTCGCGCGCCGGGCGCAGATCGGCCGCCCCACCGGAAGGTGGGGCGGCCGGGGGCACCGTGCGCTCCGCACGGAGCGGTGCCCGCTCCCGCGGAGTCGGGCTGGGGGCGGCTGCCGCGGGCCGCCTCGCCGGACGCGGCGGCGCTCAGTGCTCGCGGGGCGGCGGAACCACGTGGTCGACGCCGGGCTGTCCTGCGGCCTGCCTCGCCACCTCCGGCTGCACGCCCGCCTCCTCGGCCGTTTCGGCGCGTCCGCCGAGGAGTTGGCGCATCTCGCTCTCCGCGACGGCGCCCTCGCCGGCGCCCAACGCCTCGACGACGCGCTGGTGCTGAGCGAGCGCCCCCTCCGTCGAGACGTCGCAACCGCCGCTCGACGGGCCGCCCGAGACCTGGAGTGCCGAGGAAACGATGCCGGAGAGGTGCTCCAGCATGCGGTTGCCCGCGGCCTGGAGTACGAGCGTGTGGAACTCCGCGTCTGCCCGCGAGAAGGTGAGGGTGTCGCCCTGGGCAAGGGTCTGGGTCATGATCTCGACCATGTCGGCGAGCCGCTGCTGGGTCTCGTCCCTGGTGCGGCCGGCGGCGAGGCGTGCGGCCAACGGCTCGATCGCCCAACGCAGTTCGCAGAGTTCGCGGCGCTGACTGTCGCGCTGGGGACCGAAGGCCCGCCACTCGATGATGTCCGGGTCGAGGAGGTTCCAGTCGCTCACCGGGCGCACGCGGGTGCCGACATTGGGCCTGGCGCTGACGAGCCCCTTCGCCTCGAGGACCCGAAGGGACTCACGGACGACGGTCCGGGAGACCTCGAAGCGCTGGCCGATCTCCTCGGGGACGAGCGGGCGGTCCGCACCGAGGTCGCCGGAGACGATCATCTGCCCCAGTTGCTGGACGAGTTGGCCGTGGAGGCCACGTCCGCGGCTACCGGCGGTGCGGCGGCCGACTCGGTTGACGTCTGCCTCTGCGCCGTCCCATGCGGGCGCGTTGGTGGTGGCACGGGCCGCTCCGGAGGATTCGGCGTACGCGTAGCGGTCGAGCTCGCCAGGGCCGACGAGGCCGGTGTTGGTGTGGCGAGCCGAGGTCATCGTGGAGTGCGCAAGGGTAGTCACGCATCCTTTGTCGGCCGCCTGTGGGACGGGCTTGAGGGCTGTCTTGAGGGCTTTGGTGAAAAGCACACGAAAGGGTGATCGCTGGGTTTCGTTCGATTGACGCCGGTCGGGGAAGGGACGGTCAGCCGCCATCTCCGCGTTCTGGCAAGGCCGTTGGGGGTCCACCACGACTTCTCCGGCGGGCCCCCGTCGGGCTACTCACCGGGCCCGGGTGCGGAGAACCGTCAGCGCGTAGATGCAGAGCAGGGCGGTCAGCGCCAGAGCCACGGCCTGGCCGAGCGGTTGGGCGGCGACGTGCAGCAGGACGCCGACCCAGCGCTCCAACCCGGCGGGCAGGGGACCTTCGGTCCAGCGCTCTACCTGCTGCGGGACGCTGACGAGCGCGGCCAACGGATCGACACCGAAGACGTTGCGCACCGCAGCCGTGGCCGCGAGCGGCACCGCAGCGAGCGCGAGCAGCCCGGCGGCGGTCCGTCGGGCGAGCCCGGCGGCGAGGAGACCCACCCATGCGCAGCCGACAGCGAGCGCGGCAACCCCGGGAAGCTGGACATACCAAGGGGCTCCGGCTTCCACGGGTGTCCGCTTCTCCAAGATCCCGAGGCCGTAACAGGCGCTCAGTACCGAGGCGTTGACGATCGCGACGACGAGCGTGAGACCGATCGCGACGGCAGCGGAGACGAGTAGCTTCGCCGCCGACAGGCCCAGTTTCCGCGGCACGGGCAGATGCTGGGGGGCGACAGACGGGAAACGGAACTCCTGGCCGAAGGAGAGCGCACCGAGGATCCCGGCAGCGATGGCGGTGGGCGGCAGCAGAAGGTACGCCGGGGCCGCCCATCCCGTGACGACGGACACCAAAGGGGGCAGAGGGTTCGTGCGGAGCCCCTCGTCGAAGGTGACGGCGCCCGCGCCGAGCGCGAGCGACACGAGAACCGTGGCCGCAACGATCAACCAGGGCATACGCACGCCGAACATCCGGAGAAGTTCGTACCGCACAGGCGCCACGGGCCCTGGACGCACCGTTCGGAGCTTCGGCGGAAGAGGGCTCGGAGGCTCGGCGGCCTCCTCCTCACGTGCCTCGCATTCGGCATCGACGGGCTCCGGACCCGGACCGATTCGCGCGGGATGCGGCAGGGATTTCACGGTCGAAGTCGGCAGCGGCATCGCAGTCGCGACAGCTCGCCGGGGGGCTCCGGGCGATCTCGTCTCGATCGTCACCTCGGGGAGGCTGGGTCGGCGTGCGCCGGTGGCCGGATCGGGGATGCGCAACAGGTGCTCGGGGACGGCCTGTTCCTTCCGCGGTAGGCGACCCTCCACGGCGAGACGATGGACGAGCACACCGGCGCGGAAGGCGGCGTCGCCCACCGACGCGCAACTCGCTCCGTACACGGAGAGTCGGTTCTCGCTCTCGCGAACAACCTCGACGTGGTCCCCGACGCTGGCTAGTTGGCCGGCTTCGGCCTCCGTGACGAGAATGCCGGCCAGCCGCTCGGCGTCCGGGGAGAGGACGACGATGTGGGGGCGTAGCCGCGTCTGCGCGAACTCGGAAACGTTTTCGTCGCCCAGCAGACGTCCGTCCTGGAGGGTGAGCACACGGTCGGCGAGGGCCGCGGCCTCCCCGGGGTCGTCGGTCGTGGCGAAAACGGTGCCGCCCTGTTCGGCGAAGCCGCGGAGGATGCCGTGCAGCCAACTCGCCTCTCTCGGCGGGAGACCGGCCGTCGGCTCGTCGACGACGAGCGTGTGCGGATCGCCGAGGAGGGCGGCCGCGACCCCGAGGCGGCGGTTCATGCCGCGCGAGAAGGCACCGAGGCGCTGCCGCGCCATCCCCTCCAGGTCCACCACGGCGAGTACGTCCTCGACACGTCCCCCTGGCACGCCTGCGACAGCGGCCATCATCCGCAGGTACCCCTTGGCTGTCCGGTCGGGGTGCCCCGGAACCTCACCGAGCAGAATCCCGATCTCTCGGGCAGGTTGCGGTACTCGGTGCATCGGGCGTCCACGGAAGAGGGCCACGCCTCGCCCGGCTCGGAGCTGCAACATCAGCTCGACCGCACTCGTCTTGCCGGCACCTTCCGGCCCGCAGAGCACGGTGACAGCACCTGGTCGCGCCTCGAAGGTGAGGTCGTCGACGGTCGGCCGCTGCCGGCGGCGAGGGGTACTGGTGAGCCCGATGGCCTGGATCATCGATTCTCCGCAGGGCGCTTGGAGGACACACCCAGGAAAGATAACGCGATATGTCCGACTTTACTGGCAACGCGGCCCGCAGTTCACACCGCTCGACAAGACGCCGCTCACGCCTCAGGACGCAGCATCGGCGGATTGAGCAGAGTGGCGCCGCCCGCCCTGAACAACTGTGCAGGGCGCCCACCTTGACGGGAGGTCGTGCCGCCCGTCGGGACGAGGAAGCCCGGCGTACCCGTGACCTTGCGGTGGAAGTTGCGGGGATCGAGGGCGACCCCCCACACCGCCTCGTAGACCCTGCGCAACTCCCCCACCGTGAACTCCGGCGGGCAGAAGGCGGTGGCGAGCGAGGAGTACTCGATCTTTGCCCGGGCCCGATCGACACCTTCCGCCAAAATGCGATCATGATCGAAGGCGAGCAGTGAGGGGGAGCTTCTGCGGTGCATTTCGGAGTCCGCCGACAGCAGCTCGTCGACGGGCGCCCATCGCACCTCCGGCTCCCCGCCGGCGGCATCTCCGAGAACCGATCCCCGGACGACGCCGGTATACGACTCGTGACTCTCTCCGAGCCCCGAGACGAGCACCAGGTGGGCGACACTGACCACTCTGGTCCGCGGGTCACGCCCGGGGTCCCCGTACGTGGCCAACTGCTCCAGGTGCGCAGCGTCGCCGTTGCCGGCGACGTGGACGGAGAGCCCGGTTTTCTCCTTGAGCTCGCGGGCGGCCGCAGCCTCCAGGTCCTCCTGGGCCCCGACGAATCCCCCGGGCAGAGCCCACCGCCCTCGATCCGGTGACTCGCCGCGGCGCACGACGAGAGTGCGCAGCGCCGACCTGTGCACGGCGAGCACGACCAGGTCGACGGCGACAGCGAACGGGGCTTGGACCGACGGCTCGAAGGGCATGGCTCGATCCTAGTCGTCGCACTGACGATAAACAGGCGTTTGGGAACGCCCGATCGACCCCGGAACGGCGGCAGCAATCGGGGATCGCATCGGGAGTGGGCGGTCTCCGCTCCGTGAACTGTGTAATGCGTTGGGTGCAGCGGTGGTTGAGGCTGTGCGGCCCCGAGGGACTGCACGAGGTGAGAGCACATCGGAGCCGCCCTTCTCATCTGCTGGATCGGCCAATTCGCCTGCCGACTACGGACGTTGGTCATGCGTCAAAACCGCATAGGATCGCCGGCACGTGGTCAGATCGCAGCCTCTTCCCCGGTCCCGTCGCCATGAGGGGGCTGCGGCCAGGAGCGGAGAAACGGTGCCGGATCGAGGCCCCGGTTGCAGACCTGGTGGACGAGGATCGCGAAGGGGTACCCGGGGTCGCGTCGTAGCGCGAGGCTGCTGGCGATCCGTGAACCCGTGAGGTCCCCGGAGAGCCAGGAGGTCCACCCTGCGAGCGCCAGCAGCGGTACCGCCAAGCGTGCGTACGGGCCGACGCAGCGCCTCGCGAGCGCCCTCCACAGCCGACCGGCGCCGAGCGTGATCGAGCCGCCCACCCAGTCGGCCGCGCACCTGCGCATGCCCTCGTTCTGCAGTCCCACGATGAGGCGTGCCGCCTCGTGCGGGGCGAGGAGCACGTCGTCATGGGCGTCGGCCTGTTCGTCCGCCAGAGCTCTCGGAGGCGAGGCGACGAAGCGGTGGAGAAGGCGCAGCCCCAGGCCGACGGATTCGACCCGGTCCTTCTCGGAAGCCGACCGGTCCGCGGCGGCCGTGCTCACTTCGGCCTCGGCTTTGTGCAGGGCCGCTTCCTGGGCCTCGTGGGCAGGAGCTGCCAGCGGGGCGAACCTGAGCTCCAGCAGGCTTCTCCGTTCGGGGACAGGGAAGCCCTCGTAGACGGCTGCCGCTGCGATGGGAGAAGTCGAAGACCCCTTGGGCGCAACGTGGTTGCCGTCCGGAGGACAGCAGTCCGCACGGGAGCAGAGGAAGGACCAGCAGCGACCGGCTGAGACTCCGCCCACTTCCGCCACGGGAACCCCACGCGCTTCGCACGCTCGCCGGAGCGCCTCCGCGAGGGGGCTGAGCCTTCGGCGTACCGCACGCGGCCGCTCGTCCTTTCCAGGGTCACGGCAGAGGAGGAGGACGGCACTTCCGGCGTCCGGCAGGCGACCGGTCAACGCCTCCGCATCGGCCTCTTCCGGGGACACCGACTCGGCGAACGCCGAGGCGAAGGAACGGGGTTCGGCTTCTTCGGGCGGCAGGTCAGCCCTGAGGGCTCCGGCGATGCCGCCGTCGCCGGGTGCGGTTCTCAGGAGGACGACCGAGTCGTCGGGGAAGAAGCCGAGCAGGTACGGGAGCACTTCCGCGAGCTGGGGCAGCGTGAGGGGTCCCGTTCGGCCTCCGCTGCCGATGTGGTCAGGGGTTGGGTGGCGTGCTTCTTCGGTGTTGCCTGCGGCTGGGGCAGGTTTCGCGGGGTCGAAGTCCATGGGCGGCAGCATGCACCGAAGGCCGGGATTAATGTCGTGCGTTATCCCCAGCAAGCTGCATTGATCGTATAGATCGCACCAATCAGTAGTTATCCACAAGGGCGGTTGGCGGGGTGTCGGTCGTCTCGGGTTCCATGGGGCCATGACTGAGACAGACCTGCGCAACGAAGCCGACTCCGTGCTTTCACGGCTCGTGGGCAAGCCGGAGGGCGAGGGCCGCCTGCGAGAGGACCAGTGGCGCGCGGTCCAGGCGCTCGTGGAAGAGGGGCGCCGGGCCCTCGTGGTGCAGCGCACGGGATGGGGGAAGTCCGCCGTCTACTTCGTAGCAACGGCCCTCCTACGGCGTCGTGGCCGCGGTCCCACCGTGCTCGTCTCGCCTCTCCTCGCACTCATGCGGGATCAGGTCGCCGCAGCCGCCCGAGCCGGTATCACAGCGCGGACGATCAACTCCGCCAACCCCGAGGAATGGGAAGAAGTGCACGCGGAGATCGCCGAGGGCGCGGTCGACGTCCTGCTGATCAGCCCGGAGCGGCTCAACAATCCCCAGTTCCGCGACGGCCCCCTCTCCGAGCTCACCGCGTCCACGGGCCTCCTCGTCGTGGACGAGGCCCACTGCATTTCCGACTGGGGGCACGACTTCCGTCCGGACTACCGGAGGCTGCGGACGGTCCTCGCCGAAATGCCGGCAGGCGTCCCGGTCCTCGCCACCACCGCCACGGCGAACTCACGCGTCACGGCCGACGTCGCGGAGCAACTCGGTACCGGTGTCGACCCCTCGGGCACCGCTTCTCCGGAAGAGAGCGCCCCCTTGATCCTCAGGGGAACGCTGGAGCGTGACAGCCTCAGCCTCGGCGTTCTCGAACTCCCCGATGCCGCACACCGCTTGGCATGGCTCGCCGACCACCTCGCCGAGCTCCCCGGTAGCGGCATCGTCTACACGCTCACCGTCTCGGCGGCCGAGGAAGTAGCGGCCTTTCTTCGGAGCCGCGGGTATCCGGTGGCCGCCTACACGGGCCGCACGGAGGGAGCCGACCGCGAGGCAGCGGAAGCCGACCTTCTCGCCAACCGGGTCAAGGCGCTCGTCGCCACCTCGGCGCTCGGGATGGGCTTCGACAAACCGGACCTCGGATTCGTCCTGCACGTCGGCTCCCCCTCCTCGCCCATCGCTTACTACCAGCAGGTGGGCAGGGCCGGACGAGGCGTCGACCACGCCGAGGTGCTGCTGCTGCCCGGCAAGGAGGACCGGTCGATCTGGAAGTACTTTGCCTCTCTGGCCTTTCCGCCCGAAGAACAGGTCCGAAGGACTCTCGGTGTTCTGGAGGAAGCGCCGGGCCCGATGTCCCTGCCGGCTCTCGAGCCGCAAGTCGACCTGCGGCGCGGCAGGTTGGAGATGATGCTCAAGGTGCTCGACGTGGACGGCGCCGTGCGGAAGGTCCGCGGCGGCTGGACCTCCACGGGCGCGCCCTGGACCTACGACGCCGAGCGGTACGCCTGGATCGCGCGGCAACGTGAGACCGAGCAGGAGGCGATGCAGGAGTACGCACGCACCTCGGCCTGTCGCATGGAGTTCCTGCGCCGCCTCCTCGACGACGATCACGCGGCTCCCTGCGGACGCTGCGACAACTGCACCGCGCCCCGCTTTTCACCCGAGATCTCCGCATCCACGCTTGCCGCGGCACGCGGTGAACTCCACCGTCCCGGCGTGGAGGTGGAACCGCGGAAGATGTGGCCCACGGGCCTTCCGTCGATCGGTCTCGAACTGAAAGGCAAGATCCCGGAAACGGAGAGGACAGAAGCGGGCAGGGCCCTGGGCCGTCTCTCGGACATCGGCTGGGGCAATCGTCTTCGTCCGATGGTCGCCCCGCAGGCCTCGGACGCTCCCGTGCCCGACGACGTTCTCGACGCCGTCGTCTCCGTGCTCACCGAGTGGGCGAAGGGCCCCGGAGGTTGGGCATCCGGGGAGGCAGAGGCCCCTCGGCGTCCGGTCGGCGTGGTCGGTGTCGAGTCGACATCGAGACCGCAACTCGTGCGCTCGCTCGCGGAGCGAGTCGCTTCGATAGGTCGGATGCCCTTGCTCGGGACCGTCGCCACCGCATACGAGGCCGGCGTCCCACCACGGAGCAACAGCGCACAAAGAGTGCGGACTCTCGAAGGAGCCATGCAGCTCCCCGCGGCGACGGCCGACGCCGTGGCGAAGGCCGGAGGCCCCGTGCTGCTCGTCGACGACTACACCGAGACCGGATGGACGCTGGCAGTCGGCGGAAGGCTGCTTCGCAAGGCGGGTGCCGAGGCAGTACTGCCTCTGGTGCTCGGCATCCAGAGCTGAGCAAAGGGAGAAGAGTCGGATGGGACTGAGGAGCCTCCGGCAGGCGGCGCACACGCTGGCAGCCGTCTTCCGCTGGGCACGGGGATACGGACGCTCGGTCCCAACCGGCCCCCTATCGCTGACAGTTGTTCGCCAAGGGGCGCACCTGCGTATGCACCGTCGGACACGTAAGTGTTCGGAGCTGAAGTATCGCCGTTGCCGAGTGGCTTGGCCCACAGGAGAATTGGTAGCGCCCACTGGACGGAGGGAGGACCGTGACTTTCGGATTCACTCCCCCGCCGCCAACCACCGACTCCGCCTCCAGGCTGAGTCGTGCCCTGGAGCCCGCCGAGTGGTCGTCGGCCGGCATCCCGCTGCTGCGCAACCCGCGGGAGATGATCAGGGAGCTCTGCGAAAGGCACGGCACCGCGCTCTCCACTGTGATCGTAGGTGTGCTGGACCCGGACGAACGGCTCGTGGCCAGCGCGTCGTTCGGACACCGGACGGAACACCCCGACGGCTGGGAGTTCCGCAACGCTCTGCTCGTCAGGTTGCGCCGAGTGATACCGCACGACCTGCGCCGACGCGTGCCCCTACGGACGGCGATCCTCGTCTGCTACCGCAGCGGAGACCATCGCTGGACCGAACTGGACGGCGCGTGGATGTGGGGACTCCGCGACGCCTGCACGCTGCACGGGCTGCGGTGCGGCGCCTACGTAACCGTCACACCCGGCGGTTGGCAGGTCTTCGGAGAAGAGCGCGGCGGTCGGCACCCGCACGCAACTGTCCCCTCGGGAGGCGAGACGACGGTCAGCCCGGCCGGTGCCCTCGAGCCGCGTACGGGAGAGCACACTGCCTGACGGGCCTGAGTTCCACCTTCCGGCCGGTCACGACGGATCGGAGACCGCACGGCCCCGCCGGTACGAGCGGCGGACCGAAGCAGCAGACACTGCCACGGCCTGCCCGAACAGCGGGCGCCGTCGGATCACAGCAGCGCGCGCAACCGCTGCGGGTCCCCGCACACGATCAGGGTGTCGTGAGCCTTGCCCAAAGCTGCGGGAAGCGCAGCAGCCGCCTGCGCGTCGCTGCCTCCGTTGACGGCGAGGACCACCACCCCCCGAGACCTGAGATGCTCGGTAGCGGACGCTTCGGCGAAGAACACGTCCTCGCTCTCCGTCTGTTGGCGCCAGTAGGCGTCCTCACCGAAGGAGAGTTCGTGCTGGGTCCAGGGGTGGGACTCACCGGTCGTGAGGACGAGCACGTCGTCCGGGGATCGGCCTTCGTCGAGGAGGGAGTCGACCACCTCGTCAGCCACCTCGACTGCGGTGGCCTCGGTGGCCTCCCGCAGGTGGATCTGCGCGGCCTTCTGCTGGTCCGCGGCAGTCGACGCCGGCTTTCCGGCCGAGCGACCTCCCTGGCGGCCTCCGGTCCGCCGGGGCTCAGCCCGCTGCCTGCACTCTGCACTGTGTGGCGCGGGACGCGAGGCCGACCTGGGTCCGGGGACCGCTGCGGAAGAGGCAACCTGCGATGTACTGGCGGACCCTGCTGCGCTGCGGGGGCCCGGGACACTCTCGGAAATCTGTGGCTCCTCAGGGGTGAGAGGCATGGTGTGATGTCTATCAAACGCGGACAGGTGGCGCGTGGGCGGGGCGGCCAAGTTTCTCGGCACACTCCTGGCGCTGAGTTCGCGGCTATCAGGCTTCATACTGCGGGTTCTTCGAGTTCAGAAAAGGCCGATCTGCTCCGATGGTTCAGGCTCGATCCTGTTCCGCTTCAGATGCTTCCAACGCGGCAGCCCATCCATGTACGACCAGGACAATCGGTGGTACGGCGTGGGTCCGTGCTCTTCGAGGGCGGCACGGTGCACGGGCGAGGGGTAGCCGGCGTTGTCCGCAAAGCAGAAGTCGAGGTGTGCAGAGCCGAGTTGGGCCATCAGCTCGTCCCTCCGCACCTTGGCGATCACCGAGGCGGCCGCGACCGGCACGCAGGACTGGTCGCCCTTTATGACGGTGCGCACGTTCCAGGGCGGGCCGAGGTAGTCGTGCTTACCGTCGAGGATCACCGCCTCCGGTCGCTCCGGAAGCGATTCGAGTGCGCGGGTGGCGGCGAGGCGCTGGGCCGCCGTCATCCCGAGTTCGTCGATCTCCTCAGCCGACGCGTACCCCAAGCCGAATGCGGTGACCCACCGCACCAGCTCGTCCGCCAGCACTGTGCGGCGCTTCTCGGTGAGCAGCTTGGAGTCCGTGAGCCCTTCCGGCGGCCGACGCAGCCCCGTGACCGTCGCGCACACGGCGACCGGTCCGGCCCAGGCCCCGCGGCCGACCTCATCGACTCCCGCGATGATCCTGGCTTGGGAGGTGGCACGGATCGATCGTTCGATGCGGTGCGTCGGAGGCTCGTACGGCATGGCGGCAGTCAGCGTATCCGCTCCCGATTCGACGCGCTCACCCACCCCTGCCTCTTCTCCAGGAGACGCCTGTGGCACGGGACTTCGGCACGCGGGGTCTCCTCGAGGAGAGACCTTGTACGCGGGGTTGATCCACCTGTCCTGCCCCGCAAGGAAAGCACCCTGCGGTCGGCGAGAGCGGGGCGCGTCTTCCGCACGGGGCATCCCGAGCCGGCGAGCAGGCAACCGGCCGGCACTGTGCTTCCTGCCGCCGTTCCCGCCTCATACACGGGGTCCGTAGGGGCGCGGGGTGCGCCATTTTTCGAAGGGCCGGTCGAGGTGGTAGCGGCCGTCACGCTCGAGGAGGAGCGACCGGGCCTCGCCGTTGTCCGGGTTGGAGAGCGACTCGAACTCCGCCACGCTCCAGTGCAACCAGCGCATGCAGAAGAGCCGCATCGTCAGCCCGTGGGTGACGAGGAGAACGTTGGGCGGATGGTCGGGGTTCTCGAAGCTACGCCACAAGCTTTCCAAAAAGGCACCGACCCGGTCGTAGACGTCGGCGCCGGACTCACCCTGAGCGAAGCGGTAGAAGAAGTGCCCGTAGGCGTCGCGGTACGCCTTCTGGTCGCGCACGTCCTGACGCTCCTGCCAGTTCCCCCAGTCCTGTTCGCGCAGGCGCGGTTCCTCTCGTACCCGCATGAGCGACGAGTCGAGGCCCAACGCCGTGAGCGTCTGGTGGGTGCGTCGGTAAGGGGAGACGTACACCGAGACGCCCTCGGCGCCGATCTGCTCGCGCAGGCGCTTCCCCGCATCCCTCGCCTGCTGCTGTCCGCGCTCGGTGAGCGCCAGTGCGTGGTCGGGGACGCGCTCGTAGACGCTGTCGTCGTTGTTGCCCTCGGACTCCCCGTGACGGAGGAGCACGATGCGGCGCGGTCGGGCCATACGCCCACCGTAGGTCAGCAGCCGGGCTCAGACCGTCCAGCTCGGCTCGAGATCGATCACGTCGCCGGCAACCTTGCTCACGTCCGCACCGAACTGGGTACGGAACGCAAGGCGCTCCATGCGCTCCTCGCGGTACTTACCGTGCTCGGCCGTCGAATCCCACATGGACAGCACGAGGAATTCGTCCTCGGTCTGCGCCTGCGCGAACACGCCGCGCAGCATTCCGGGCGACCCCGCCATCGCCGGATTCCAGACCTTCTCCTGCATCGCCGTGTAATGCTCGATCCGGTCGTGACGCACCTGCGAGTGGGCCACCCGCAACAGGTCGGCGTCCGTGAAGACGGGCCGGAAGCCCGTCTTCACGTCGAAGCGGTACTCGAAGAGCCGTACCTGGAGATCCTTGTACGTACCGACCTGGGCGGCGTGCAGACGATCGTGCGAGCGCGCCATGAAGGAGTCGTAGAACGCACGGCTCTCCCAGAACCCGAAGACGTGCGCGACCCCTTCCCTTGCTCTGCTCCAACCGCCGCCCTGTCCCCGGAACCCCGGTTCCCCGAGCAGCCCGGCCCACTTTCGCTGCCCCCGCTCGAAGCCCGGACGGTCGACGACGGTGCAGCGCATCCACTTGACCAGCACCGCGCCATCGTACGGCCATACCGGTTGCAGGTTGACGGATACCGCAGAGAGCACCAACTCCCTGGTCAGCGTGCCAAGTTTGGCCTCGCCGTCACCAGGGGCACAGCGAGCGTCGCGTGGACGCCCCGAAGACGCCCGTACGCTGCAGAAGGGAACCGACTACCCGTGCCCGGGCAAGCCGAAGCGCTCGTCGAGGTAGGCGTCGTAGGTCCGTCGGCCGTAGCGATGCTGAGGAGCGAGATTTCCCCCTGCACGGTAGGCCCGAAAGATCCGGCCCGGAACACGCACCGGCACGACCCGTCCACCGCCCTCCCGGCGGAGCGTGCGCTGAGCAATGTCCACGGCGCCAAGCACCTCGGGCCCACCGATGTCGTCCACGTGCCCGGACGGCTCTCGGGCCGCCAGTTCCACGAGACGCAGGGCGACATCACGGACGTCGATGGGCTGGAACCGTACTCCCGATGGGGCGAACGTGAGCGGTACCCGGCGCTGCATCGTCGTGATCTGGGCGACGAGATCGTGGAATTGAGTGGCACGCTGCACTGTCCAGGGCAGACCGGAGTCCTGGACGATCCGTTCGGTCTCCGCCTTGGTGCGGTAGTAGCCGAGCGGCACCCGGTCAACGCCGACGATGGACACGTGGATGAGCGGCGGTGCTCCACCGCGGCGGGCCGCTTCGACGAGGCAGCGGGTCGCTCGAAGGTCTCTTCGCCCCAGCGTCGTGGCGCAGTTGACGATCAGGCCCACTCCGTCGAGCGCCGCGGACACTCCCTCGCCTGTGACGAGGTTTCCTGTGGCCCATTGGAGATCGTTCCCGCTGTCGACACCTGTCGCCTGCGCGTCTCCCACTTTGCATGCCCGTCGGCTCAACACCCGCACGGGACGCCCCTGTTCGCTGAAGGCGTGCACGACAGCCCTGCCCAATGTTCCGGTTCCGCCCGTGACGAGTACTGGCGCAGTCCCGCTCACGTGCCACACCTCCCCGTACGCAGACGTTCGGCCGGCGACTCCCTGCAACGGACTTCGGGACGTCGTGCAAGCCATGGTCCTACGAGGAGCCGCCCGCTCTGCATCGGCTCCTCCGCGGGTCACTCGGCAGAGGCGGGCCTGCGCGGCCCCCGCTGCCGCAGCCGAAGGAGGAAAGGCCACACCCGAAACATCGGCCCCGCCGGGGAGATCGGCGACATGCAGCCCGTCGGCGAGCGAAGGCGGGCAGGAAGGCGCCGTTCCGCAGAAGTACCGAGCTCGGCATGGTGGAAGTCCACGACGTGCCTGGCGATCGCTTCGATGGCCGAGCCCACACGTGAGAGCGCCGCATTCCACCATTCCGAAGCTCCGTTGCCAGAAATGCGCGGCCGCGGACCCCACCGTCACGGCGCGTGCCGACGGGACAGCAGCCCACGCCTCCCGAGCGCGGAGAGGGCGCCGACCGTCGGTCGGCGCCCTCTCTCAAGCGGGGTTCAGCAGACGCTCACCGGCGTCAGGTACGCATCCGCGCGCTTAGCTGCAACCGCTCGTCGAGCCGCATCCCTCGCAGAGGTAGCAACTGCCGGCGCGGCGCATCTTGGTGCCGCAGGAGAAGCAGAGCGGTGCATCGGCGTTGAGGCCGAGCTGCATCTCCATCAGCTCCGTCGAGTTGTGCGCCTCGCGCGGTGCCGGGGCCGCAGCCTCCGGTTCCGGAGCGGTGCGGTCGGCCTCCTCCGGGTCCTTCTGCTTCGCCGGCTGCTGGGCCTTGGGTGCCGACTGGGAGAGCCCGTCGAGGTCGAACTCGTCGTCGGCCGGCTCGTAGGAGCCCGTCTCCAGGTGGCGCTGGCGCTCAGCGGCCGAGTGGATACCGAGCGCCGAGCGCGTTTCGAACGGCAGGAAGTCCAGGGCGAGTCGGCGGAAGATGTAGTCGACGATCGACTGCGCCATCCGCACGTCCGAGTCGTCGGTCATCCCGGCCGGCTCGAACCGCATGTTCGTGAACTTCGAGACGTACGTCTCCAACGGGACCCCGTACTGGAGGCCGACGGAGATCGCGATCGAGAAGGCGTCCATCATCCCGGCGAGCGTCGAGCCCTGCTTCGACATCTTGAGGAAGACCTCACCGAGGCCGTCGTCCGGGTACGAGTTGGCCGTGATGTACCCCTCGGCCCCGCCCACGGTGAAGGAGGTGGTGATGCCCGGCCTCCCCTTCGGCAGGCGACGGCGCACCGGACGGTACTCCACGACCTGCTCGGTCTTCGGCTCCTCCTTCTGCTTCGCCGAGAGCGGCTGACCGACCTTGCTGTTCTCGACGTAGACGGCGAGCGCCTTGGTGCCGAGCTTCCAGCCCTGGAGGTAGATCTCCTCGACGTCCTCAACGGTGCTGGACGCCGGCATGTTGACCGTCTTGGAGATGGCGCCCGAGAGGAACGGCTGCGCGGCGGCCATCATCCGCACGTGGCCCATCGGCGAGATGGACCGCTCGCCCATCGCGCAGTCGAAGACCTCGTAGTGCTCGGGGCGCAGCCCAGGAGCGTCGACCACGTTGCCGTGTTCGGCGATGTGCTCGACGATCGCCTCGACCTGCTCCGGCTGGTAGCCGAGCCGCTTGAGCGCCTTCGGCACGGTGTTGTTGACGATCTGCATGGAGCCGCCGCCGACCAGCTTCTTGAACTTCACCAGCGCCAGGTCCGGTTCGACACCGGTGGTGTCGCAGTCCATCATCAGGCCGATGGTCCCGGTCGGCGCCAGCACCGATGCCTGGGCGTTCCGGAAGCCGTTCTTCTCGCCGAGCCGCTCGACGTCCTGCCACGCCTCGGTGGCCGCGGCCCAGACCGGGTTGTCGAGGTCGTCCATGCGCACCGCCGCATCGTTCGCCTCGCGGTGCTGGCGCATCACGCGGCGGTGTGCGTCGGAGTTGCGGGCGTAGCCCTCGTACGGGCCGACAGCGGCGGCGAGTTCGGCGGAGCGCTTGTAGGAGGTGCCGGTCATCAGCGAGGTGATGGCGCCCGCGAGGGCACGCCCGCCGTCGCTGTCGTAGGCGTGTCCCGTAGCCATCAGCAGCGCGCCGAGGTTGGCGTAGCCGATGCCGAGCTGGCGGAAGGCGCGGGTCGTCTCGCCGATCTTCTCGGTGGGGAAATCGGCGAAGCAGATGGAGATGTCCATCGCCGTGATGACGAGCTCGGTGATTTTCGCGAACCGGTCGGCGTCAAAGGACTGGTTACCCTCGTCGTCGTCGCGCAGGAACTTCATCAGGTTCAGCGACGCGAGGTTGCACGAGGAGTTGTCCAGGTGCATGTACTCGCTGCACGGGTTGGACGCGGTGATCCGGCCCGACTCCGGCGAGGTGTGCCAGTGGTTGATGGTGTCGTCGTACTGGACACCGGGGTCCGCGCAGACGTGGGCGGCCTCCGCCATCTTGCGGAAGAGCTTCTTGGCGTCGACCTCCTCCAACGGCTCGCCCGTCATCCGGCTGCGCAGCGAGAACTTGGAGCCGTTCTCGACGGCCTTCATGAACTCGTCGTTGACGCGCACCGAGTTGTTGGCGTTCTGGTATTGGACGGAGGCGATGTCGTCGCCGCCGAGGTCCATGTCGAAGCCGGCGTCCCGCAGGGCGCGGATCTTCTCTTCCTCCTTCACCTTGGTGTCGATGAAGGCCTCGATGTCCGGGTGATCGACGTCGAGCACCACCATCTTCGCCGCCCGCCGGGTCGCGCCGCCCGACTTGATGGTGCCGGCGGAGGCGTCCGCACCCCGCATGAAGGAGACGGGGCCCGAGGCGTTGCCGCCCGAGGAGAGGAGCTCCTTGGAGGAGCGGATGCGCGAGAGGTTGAGCCCGGCGCCCGAACCGCCCTTGAAGATCATCCCCTCTTCCTTGTACCAGTCGAGGATCGACTCCATCGAGTCGTCGACGGAGAGGATGAAGCAGGCGCTGACCTGCTGCGGCTGCTTTGTCCCGACGTTGAACCAGACAGGGGAGTTGAAGGCGAAGATCTGGTGGAGCACGGCATAGGCGAGCTCGTGCTCGAAGATCTCCGCTTCCTCCGGCGAGGCGAAGTAACCATTCTCCTCACCGGCCTTGCGGTAGGTCTTCACGACGCGGTCGATGAGCTGCTTGAGGCTGTTCTCCCGCTGCGGAGTACCGACGGCGCCCCGGAAGTACTTACTGGTGACGATGTTGACCGCGTTCACCGACCAGAAGTCGGGGAACTCGACGCCGCGCTGCTCGAAGTTGACCGAGCCGTCGCGCCAGTTGGTCATGACGACGTCGCGGCGCTCCCAGGTGACCTCGTCGTACGGGTGCACACCGGGGGTCGTGTGGATGCGCTCGATCCGCAGCCCCTTCTTCGCCTTGCCGCCCTTCGCGCGGAAGCCGCGTGCCGGGCCGCTCGTCGTCTCTGTCATTCCGCCTCCCTTTCAGGGCATAACGCCCCGATGCACCCCGGTTCTTCCCGAGGATTTCTCTCTGTCTGGGTCTGTCTGGCTCTGCCGAGGCGCAGGCGTCCTCCGCCTCTCATGACAACGGAGAGTGGTCAGCCTGCCGCAGGCTGCACTATGGAGCCGCCTGCTCCGCCTTCCCCTTCGAGCCGGGGCCCCACGACCCCTTCCACCCCGTCGGTGCCGCCCTCGGCGACGGGATTGCTTCGCAACTCGGCTATCGCAGCCTCGAAGTCCTCCAACGACTCGAACGCCCGGTAGACGGACGCGAACCGCAGGTAGGCGACCACGTCGAGGTCCTGGAGCGGCCCGAGTATGGCGAGGCCGACGTCGTGCGCGGAGAGCTCGGCGCTGCCCGTCGCCCTGACCGCCTCCTCGACCTGCTGGCCCAGCTGCGCCAGGGCGTCCTCCGTGACGGGCCTTCCCTGGCACGCCTTGCGGACACCGGCGATGACCTTATCCCGGCTGAACGGCTCCGTGACACCGCTTCGCTTGATCACCGTGAGCGACGAGTTCTCCATCGTCGTGAAGCGGCGGGAGCAGTCGGGACACTGACGGCGGCGACGGATCGCCGTCCCGTCGTCGGTGGTCCTGCTGTCGACCACGCGGCTGTCGGGGTGCCTGCAGAAGGGACAGTGCATCGTTTCCCACCCTCCTCGGACCCGCAGGAGCCCGCACGGCACACGACAGCGCGCGGCCACGACGAACAAGCATGACGAACAAGACCTTCCGGGCCTGAGATCATCCCCGAAGGCAGCCACCAGCATAGGCCAAGGCCCCGCGGACTCAACACCGGGGACCACAAGTTGTGGGTGGCGCGCACTCATGTAACCACTAGATCTGGTGCCGACCCGTCAGCACACGGTTCTTGCGTGTCGGCGGTCGACGGCAGCCGAGCCTACGCGAGCACCCGCGGACGGGCTCCGCGGGGCTGGGCCATGGGGCGACCTGAAAGACTGCGGGGCACAACGAGGCCCGCCCGTCGAGTCCGGACCGCGCCCGCAGCGAGCGGGGTCCCCGATGACGGATAAACGGCTATCCATACACCTACGCAGTGGGCGAATTCAGGAGAACGACGAATTTTCACTCGAACGTGTGTTTGGCGCAACCTTTCGAAACCAACTACCGTTGTCTCACTAGGGAGAACCATTCGAGAGGGGCCGACGTGACCACCACCGCAGACAGCGCCACCATCACCCCCCAGGGCCGACAGGCGCAGTCAATCGACCAGATCCAGCAGGTGAGTTCGGCGGATGCAGAGAGCTCGGCAGCCCCGGGGGGGCTCGACACCGAGGGCGAGGACGCCATCCCCTCCCCCGGCGCCTCGGAGGACCCCCAGGCCAAGCGATCGCTCCCTGGACGACCTCCCGGAATCCGGGCGGACAGCTCCGGGCTCACCGACCGCCAGCGTCGCGTCATCGAAGTGATCCGCGACTCGGTGCAGCGGCGCGGCTACCCGCCGTCCATGCGGGAGATCGGGCAGGCCGTGGGGCTCTCCAGCACCTCCTCGGTCGCCCACCAGCTCATGGCGCTCGAACGCAAGGGCTTCCTGCGGCGCGACCCGCACCGCCCCCGCGCCTACGAGGTGCGCGGCTCCGACACCCCCGCGAGCCAGGCGGCGGCCGACACCACCGGCAAGCCCTCCGCCTCCTACGTCCCGCTGGTCGGTCGGATCGCGGCGGGGGGGCCGATCCTCGCGGAGGAGTCGGTCGAGGACGTCTTCCCTCTCCCCCGCCAACTCGTGGGCGACGGCGAGCTGTTCGTCCTCAAGGTCGTCGGGGACTCGATGGTCGACGCCGCCATCTGCGACGGTGACTGGGTCACCGTGAGGCGCCAGCCCGTCGCCGAGAACGGCGACATCGTCGCGGCGATGCTCGACGGGGAGGCGACGGTCAAGCGGTTCCGCCGCGAGGACGGCCACGTCTGGCTCGTACCGCACAACGCTTCCTACCAGCCGATCCCGGGCGATGACGCCACCATCCTCGGAAAGGTGGTCGCCGTCCTGCGCCGCGTCTGATGACGCCGTTTCCGTGCCAGCCCATGGCGCCGGGCCCCGGAAGACAGCGGGGAGTGGCCCATGGGCTGCGCGCATGCCCCTCTCCGCTCGAAAACCTCCCGACAGAAGGTGAGTTGACGGGTCGCCAGGCGTCAGCCCTTCGCAGCCGCGTCGATCGCCGCGAGGGAGCGGCGGACCTGGTTGCGGTCGGTGGTGTACCAGAAGTCGGGCATCGACGCCCGCAGGAAGCTGCCGTACCGCGCGCGCTCCAGGCGCGGATCGAGGACCGCCACCACACCCCTGTCTCCCGAGGCCCGCACGAGTCGCCCCGCACCCTGCGCCATCAGCAGGGCGGCGTGCGTCGCCGCCACGGCCATGAAGCCGTTGCCGCCGGACTCCTGGACGGCCTTCTGACGGGCACTCATCAGCGGATCGTCGGGACGGGGGAAGGGAACCCGGTCCATGACCACCAACTGGCAGTTGACACCGGGGACATCCACGCCCTGCCACAGGGAGAGGGTGCCGAAGAGGCACGTGCCGGCGTCGTCAGCGAAGCGCCGGATGAGCTCGCCCAGCGTCTCCTCACCTTGCAGGAGAATGGGGAGGTCGAGCCGGCCGCGGAGCTCCTCGGCAGCCGTCTGCGCCGCACGCATCGACGAGAAGAGACCGAGCGTCCGACCGCCCGCGGCCTCCACCAGCTCCGCCAACTCGTCGAGCATGTCGGTGCGTTGACCCTCGCGCCCCGGGGTCGCCAGGTGCTTGGCCACGTAGAGGATGCCCTGCTTGCGGTAGTCGAAAGGTGAACCGACGTCGAGGCCGCGCCAGTGCGGGCCTGCCGACTCGTCCGCGTCCTCCCGCGTCCCTTCGGGGGCGAGGCCGAGGGAGGCGCCGACGCCGTTGAAGTCCCCGCCCAGCTTGAGCGTCGCGGAGGTGAGGACTACCGAGCGGTCGTCGAAGAGCTTCTCGCGGAGGAGTCCCGAGACGGTGAGGGGGGCGACGCGGATCGAGGCGCCGTAGCGGTCGTGGCGCTCGTACCAGAGGACGTCGTACTCGGAGGTCTCCAGGATGCGTTCGGCGACCTCCCGGACGTTCTCGATCGAGGCCGTCGCCTGCTTGCGGACGGCGTCCTCGTCCTGCACCGAGCGGTCCTTGGTGTCGCCGAGGGCGGTGAGGCAGGTGCGGGCCGCGTCCCTGAGGAGCATCAGCCCGTGGGCGAGGCCCTCGGGAAGCTCGCCCTCCAGCCGTCCCGGCAGGGCGAGCTCCATGAGCCGCTCGAACTCCTCGGCTGCCGACCGGAGTTGGTCTGCTGCCTTCTCGTTGACGAGCTTGGTCACGCGCCGCACCGCGCGGTGCACACCGCCGGGTGACAGCTCGCCCGTCGCGACGCCGGTGACGCGGGAGACGAGCTCGTGCGCCTCGTCGACGACGAGGACGTCGTGGCTCGGGAGGACGGGGGCACCGTCGATCGCGTCGATGGCGAGGAGGGCGTGGTTGGTGATGACGACGTCCGCGACCTTGGCACGCTCACGCGCCGCCTCGGCGAAGCACTCCATGCCGTAGGCGCACTTGGCGGCCCCGAGGCACTCGCGCGAGGAGACCGAGACCTGGCCCCAGGCGCGGTCGGAGACGCCGGGGGTGAGGTCGTCGCGGTCGCCCGTCTCGGTGTCGTCGGACCAGTCGCGGAGGCGGAGGAGGTCCTGGCCGAGCTTGGAGCTGGGGGCGGCCGTCTCGAAGGGGTCGAAGAGGCCCTCTTCCTCCTCCTGCGGCACGCCCTCGTGGAGGCGGTGGAGGCAGAGGTAGTTGGAGCGGCCCTTGAGCATCGCGAACTCGGGGCGACGGCGGAGCAGCGGGTGCAGCGCCTTGACCGTACGCGGCAGGTCCCGTTCGACGAGCTGCCGTTGGAGCGCAAGCGTCGCGGTGGCCACGACGACGCGCTCGCCCTGGGCGAGGGCGGGGACCAGGTAGCCGAGGGACTTACCGGTGCCGGTGCCCGCCTGGACGAGGAGGTGACGCCCCTCCTCAACGGCCTGGGCCACGGCCTCGGCCATGGCGACCTGGCCCGGTCGCTCCGTACCGCCGACGGCGGTGACGGCGGCGTGCAGGAGTTCGGTGAGGGCGGGCTTGCTCATAGCTCCGCCACCTTACGTGGAACGACTGACAACGCGCCTCCGCCCCCGGCCCGGGACGCCCGCCCTCACGCCTGGTGCAGCGGGTTGGGCACGGTGCCGTGCACGGCCGCGTGCGGACGGTCGGGACGGTCGCGGTAACCGTCGAGGTGGAGGCGGTTGCGGTTGAGGCAGAGGCGCTCGATCCGCGGCGTGAGGAGGTCGAACGTCTCGAAGCGGTGCTTCAGTTCGGGGAACCGCCGGTGGTACCTGTCGATCTCGGCGCGCACCAGTGACCAGAACTCCTGCTCGGGGACGTCGAGTTGCTCGCAGCACTGCGGCGCGAGGTAGCGGAAGACGCCGACGAAGAGCCCCGAATGGATGAACTGGGTGAGGAACGCAGGCGACTCGGAGAGGAGCACGGAGCGCACGTCCCCCGGCATCGCTTCCAGCTCCGGGAGGGGCTCGGCGCTGACGTTGACATCGTCGACGAAGTCCTTCACGGCGAGCCGGACCGGAACCTCGTCCCCGTCGAAGACGACGATCGCGTTCTCGCCGTGCGGCGAGAAGACGACGCCGTAGCGGTAGAGGAAATGCAGGAGCGGAGGGAGCAGCGCGGCGAAAAGGCGGCGGAGCCACACACGGGGCTCGAGGCCGGAGCGGGCGACGAGTTCGGCGGTGAAGGAGCGGCCGGCCGGGTCGAGGTGGATGAGCGAGGCGAGGGTACGAGCGCGCTCACCGGCGTCGAGCTGCATGGGCAGCGGCTCGCGCCAGATGCAGCCGAGGAGTTCGCGGTACTGGTACGGCACGGTCGGGAGCCGGTCGTACACGGGATGGGCCACCGCGAGCGAGGCGACCTCGCCGAGGAGGACGACCCGGCACTCCTCACTGAGGAACCGATCCTGCGAGCTGATGCCCTGTACCCATGCCGTCACCGCGGGCGCAGCGAGGGTGCGCTCCGTCGGGAGGCCGCGCCACACGAGGGTGTTGAGGATCGACAGGGGCAGCTTGACGGTGTGCCGCTCCGGGTGGGTGGTGTTGGCGAAGGTGCGGATCGACTGCTGCCCGAGGCGGAGGTCGGGGTCGCAAGGGAGCGGCACGATCGCGTCGTCGGCGAGGGCGGGGGTGAAGAGGGGGACGACGGTCTTGTCCCACTGCCACGGATGGATCGGCAGGAAGAGGAACCTGTCCGGCGGCAGGCCGCGGGTGCGCAGCGCCGTGTGGAAACGCTGGAGGGTCTCGGGTGCGAGCTCGCCGGCGTAGAGGCGTTCGGGGTCGGCGAGCGGACCCGTGCCGCGGTAGGAGGCGAGGTCCTTGCGGACGGCGATCCACGGCAGCCGTTGCGGTTCGCGCGCCTCGGGCGCCCAACGCGCCACGTCGGAGGCCGAGAAGCCGATCCGCCCCTTGTTGGCGACGAGCCAGGGATGGCCGCTCATGTGGCCTTCCAGCGACGCGTGGTCGAGCTCGGCGAGGCGAGCGGCGGAGACCCCGAAGGCGTCGAGCCGGACATCGGCGGCGAGCGTCGCGGTCAGCTCCTTGACGAGGTGCCCCGTGGTGTCACCGCTGAGGTCGAGGACGGTCGAGTGGGCACGGGCGAGGAAGCCGAGCGCATCGAGCTCGGGTGGTGTGATGGTGGACGGGTCGATCGTCCAGTGGCCGTAAGCGCCGCGCCGGGCGCGGAAGCGGAGCGTCAGGCTCGCGTCGATCGGGAGGCGGTAAGCCGGCGCGGGCTCACCGGCAGGCTCCGGGCCGTGGAGGTCGTCGGGCAGCGGTCTGGAAGCCTCCGGGGCGGGTTCGGGGTGGATGATCTCCTCGTAGGCGAACTCGGCGAGCATCTTGGCGAGCATGCGGCGACCCGCTCGCTGCCAGGCGGGACGGTCGAGCCCGGCGGGGAGGGAGAGGGCGTCGACGTCGCCCTCGTGGGTGGTCGGGGATAGCGGCACAGGTGACTCCTTGATCGGGGACGGGGGACGCCGAGGGCCGCAGCCCTCAGGGTGCCGCGCGGTCGCGCACCATCAGTGCGGCACGCTTGGCGGGCAGGGCCACCTCCTCGCAGTAGCGGAAGCCGGCCGCGAGGAAGGCGGCGACGGAGGGGTGGTTGTGCACGTCCGGCTCCGCGAGCACACGGGCACAGCGCGGACGGTGCTCCAGCACCAGTCGGGCGACGGCGCCCAGCAGCGTCGTGCCGAGGCCGCGGCCACGGTCGCGTGCACCGCCGATGAGGAGGTGGACGCCGGTGTCGTGCGGAAGCACCCGGCAGTACCTGGCGAGAGGGTCGAGGTCGGCGCGGTACAGCTCCCAGTAGCTCATGGGGACGCCGTCCAGGAGGCCGAGGCAGGGGACGCTGCGGCCGTCGCCCTCCAACTGCGCGGCCACGTGCGCCTCCGTGCGCGAGGCGGGCCCTGCCAGCTCCCAGAAGGCGGCGACGGCCGCATCGTTCATCCAGCCGTGGAGGAGCGGGAGGTCGGCCTCCAGGCGGACGGGCCGCAGCCGGAAGAGCCCGGCTGCGGTGTCCGCCTGGCGCCAGCGGGCGACGCCGTCGAGGAGGTCCGTCGGAGGGGCTGCGGAGGGGAGGCGACCGGGCGGAGAGTCATGACGCGCCGGCGGTTTCCGGAGGGTCGGCCCCTCCAGGGCGACGGTGTCCTCGGTGCCGCAGTCGGCCGAGGACGTCTGGCGCGGCAGCGGATGCCCCATGGCTTCGCCTTCTCTCGGGTGGTCGCTTCAGTGGGCGAGGCGGGCAGCGCTCCGTCCGACGAGCGGGTTGGGGAGGGGGACGTAGACGGACTGCGTCTCCACGGGGCCTACGAGTTCGTCCAGACCCTGCACCCGGGTGAGGAGGTTCGCCTTGCACCGCAACGTCTCGGTGTCCAGCAGAAGTCGGGCGAGGCCGGAGGCGGGCGCACCGTCGGCAGGTGCAGCCGCCGACTCCAGGAACCTGCGGACGACAGCGAGCAGCGCCTCCTCGTCGGCGAGACCCTGCGCCCCGAAGGTGCCGACGGTGCCGAGGACGTTGTTGATGCCGAGGTAGTAGGCGAAGCGTTCGTCGACGACCGCGTCGTCGACGAACGAGTCGCTGGCGACGCCGACCCCGGGCAGCCTGCGGGCGAGTTCGGCGCGGTGGGAGACGCGGAAGTAGTACCCCTGGTTGTCCCGGTAGCGGCCGCCGGCCGGCCAGCCGGCGGCGTCGAGGAGGACGAGGGTGTTCTGCTGGTGCGCCTCCAAGGCCACCCCCGCGTGGGCGTCGAGCCAGAGGATGGGGCGGACCACGGCGTCGAGGTACCGCTGGAGCCACTCGGCCGCGACGTCGCCCCGGCTGCGCCCCGTGCGCGCGGCGAGCGACTCGACGACCTCCGCGAGCCGCGAGCGCAGACCGCCGGGAGGCAGTCCGGACGCCGGGGCCGGTGCCAGGAGTCCGGCGAGGCAGACGGCGTCGTCGTCAGGGGCGAAGGGGTTCTCACGCAGCACGGTGTCGAAGCCGGGAAGGCGTGTGCCGTCCCGGTCGGTGAGTCCGAGCCATGCAGGATCGCGCAGGATGCCGAAGCCGGGGTGCACGGCGTGGAACTCGGCGGCGAGACCGGAGCGCAGCAGACGGTGGACCTCGGCGCCGCGCAGCAGCTCCTTGCGGAGGTTCTCCCGACGGGAGTTGGTGATCCGCAAACCGAGGGAGAGCTTGAGCATCGCGCTCTCGTCCGCTCGGTGGACCGTGCGCACCGACGAGGTGGGGTGCCATGGGGCGCCGCAGGGCCCGAGGTCGTGGAGGAGCCCGGCGCGGGTCAACTCCTGTACGGCGGCGTGCTGTCGCACCTCGCGCGCCTGCCAGGGATGGAGCGGAAGCAGCGCGGCGCCCTCGGGCAGGCGGGCGCGTACGTCTGCGCCCGCGAGACGCGCGGTGAGTTCGGACGCGGGGACGGTGCGGTCGTCCTCGTGCCAGGCGGACTCGCTCTCGATGAGCGAGGGGTCCGCGGCGTACCAGTGGAGCGGGAAGCTGCCGCGCAACTCCGGGGAGTAGAGGCGGGCTTCGCCCTCCGAGAGCCCCTCGCGGCTCTTCGGGGTGGGGTGGAGCGGGTGCCCGAAGACGAGTGCCTGCTCCGCTTCGAGGAAGGCCCCGGTGCCGTTCGGCGGCCGGGGGGCGGCTCGGCGCTCGGTGAGGAAGAGCGCCGTGCGCTGCACCGAGTCGGCGACGCGGCCCACGAGTTCGGTGGCGTGGCCGGCGTCGGCCGTGCCGGTGAGGTGCGCCGCCTCGCGTGAGATGAGGGCGGCGAGGGTGACGGCGTCGAGCTCGGGTGCCTCCTGCGGGACGCCTTCGAGTCGGGGGCGGCCGAAACGGTGCAGGCCCGTGGCCGAAGCGTGGAGCACGGGGACGCGGAGCGCCGTGCCGGAGGCGGGGAGCGGCACGCGGAGGGGGCCCTCCGTCCGGCAGGGGAACGAGGTCTCGCGGACCCAGCAGCGGAGGAGGTTCTCCGTGGCTGCGGCGTCTGCCTGGTCGAACGGTGCGGGAGCGGGCAGTAGGTCCTCGTGCGCCGACTCGCAGGCGGGGGACGGCGGTTCGCTTCCGCATCCTTCGGTCTGCGGACGCCACTGCCGCGGGAAGGCGAAGCCGACGGAGTGGGCAGGGCCAGGCAGGCTGCTCTCGGTTCCGGAGCGCACGTTCAACTGAGGTCTCCTGTGGCGATGTCGACGGGGCGCGCCCTTCGGCGCACCGCTGTACCCCGTACGTAGCAACGAACGGCCGGCGCGGTAATCACGGTCTCCGCCGGAGCAGTTGGCGCCGGGGAACCGAGGACCCTGCCGCTCCCGTCCCCTACCTCACCGGGCATAGTGGGGGCGGCCCCGCCCCGGCGCGGTGCATGACAAATCAACACGATCCGTTCCAGGGGGAGTTCCGTACATGCCATCCATATCCAGGTCCGCACGCCGCCGGTCGGTGCCCGCGGTCGCCGCCGTCGTCGCGGTCCTCGCCCTGACCGCCACTGCCTGCGGCCCGGAGGACGAGAACGCCGACGACAAGCCCTCGGCCTCCGCGAGCGCCGGTCCCGAGGAACTCGCAAGGGAGCTCGGCCTCCCCGACGACCTCCCCAGCGACCTGCCGACGTCGCTCGAGGAACTGGAGAAGTGGCGCAACGGTGAGTGGAAGGACTGGGATCGCGAGCGGTGGCTGAAGGAGGCGAAGGACTTCTTCAACCCGATCATCGAGGACCTCTGGGACCCGGACCGGATGAAGGACGCCGACGGCAACGAGCGCGAGGTCGACGACTCCGACATCGAGGACGACCCGAGCGGCGGCGAGGGCGGCACGGGCGAGGACGAGGGCGTCACCGACCCCACCCCTGCGAAGGTCCCCGCGAAGCAGGTGGACACCCCGTTCACGGGCGCGGACAAGCCGGTTGGCAAGGTCTTCATGGACACCCCGAAGGGCGCCATGGTCTGCTCGGGCTCGGTCGTCGAGGACCCCGGAAACCCCGGGAAGTCGAACCTCGTCGCGACCGCCGGGCACTGCGTCCACGGCGGAGCGGGGAAGGGATGGTTCCGGAACGTCGTCTTCGTCCCCGACTACAACCCGAAGGGGCTCCCCAACTCCGCGCTGGAGAAGGCCCAGAAGAAGGACGTCGCCCCGTACGACATCTGGTGGGCGAAGCACGCGCGGACGACCGACCACTGGATCAAGACCGGAGCCGACCGCGGAGGCAAGGGCGCGCAGCAGGACTTCGCCGTCCTGCGCGTGCAGCCGGAGGACAAGAGCGGCGGCAAGTCGCTGCAGGAGACCGTGGACGGGTCGGCGTTGAAGGTCAACTTCGGTACGCCGCGCGTGAAGTCGCTCAGCAACCTCACCGCCGTCGGCTACCCGGCCTCGCCCCCGTTCGACGGCGCGAAGATGTTCAACTGCACGGACAAGCCGGGACGCCTGACGCTCGACACCGCGCAGCCCACGATGTACCGGATCGGCTGCTCCATGACGGCCGGCGCCTCGGGCGGCCCCTGGCGCGACGCGAGCGGGAAGTGGCTGCTCTCGGTGACCTCGATCGGCCCCGTCACCGGTGACTGGCTCGCCGGCCCGCGGCTCGGCAAGGAGGCCAAGGGCGTCCTCGACGCCGTCAGCCGGGCCGGCTGACCCACAGGGCTGCGTTCTCCCGGGTGGGGACGCAGCCCCGTCGCGCCTCGAACTCTTCGGAAACAGAAGGAAAATCATTCATGCCACACACTTACGGGGGACGCGGTTCGCGGGGCTTCAGGCCCACGCTGACGGCGGCGGTGCTCGTGGCGGCGCTCGCCGTCACGGTGACCGGGTGCGGCTCGGACGACGAGCCGGAGGCGTCGGACGCGGGCGCCTCGGAGCAGCCGGCGAAGAACGGCAAGGGGGCCGGCGACGAGGACCTGGGGGTACCGGACAAGCTTCCGGAGAGCCTCCCCACCTCCATGGAGGACCTCGACGCATGGCGGGACGGGGCCTGGAAGGAGTGGGACCGCGACGAGTGGCTCAGGGAGGCGGCCGACTTCGTCAACCCGTACATCGAGGACCACTGGAAGCCGTCCCGGATGAGGAAGGCCGAGGAGAACGAGAAGCGCGTCGCCAAGGACGTCGCCTCGACCTCGGCTCAGGGCAAAACGGACCCCGAGCCGCGCGCCACACGCGCCGTGGGCGTCTCGGCGCCGTACACGAGGAACGCGGCGCCCACGGGCAAGATCTTCATGGAGACGCCGAAGGGGCCGATGGTCTGCTCGGGCACCGTCGTGCAGGACCCGCGGAACCCGGGCAGGTCCAACCTGGTCGCCACCGCGGGACACTGCGTCCACTCCGGCAAGAGCGGCGGCTGGCTGCGGAACATCTCGTTCGTCCCCGCTTACAACGACCGCGGGCTCTCCGCCGCCGAACTGCGTACGGCGCAGCCCGAGCAGGTCGCGCCGTACGGTGAGTACTGGGCCGAGTGGGCGCAGACCACGGCGTACTGGATCAAGAACGGGGCCGCGGTCGGCGGAGGCGGCTCGCAGCAGGACTTCGCGGTGCTCCAG
Source organism: Streptomyces sulphureus DSM 40104 (assembly GCF_000381025.1). Taxonomy (GTDB): domain Bacteria; phylum Actinomycetota; class Actinomycetes; order Streptomycetales; family Streptomycetaceae; genus Streptomyces; species Streptomyces sulphureus. Next base: position 56,336 of record NZ_KB905818.1, on the reverse strand, counting down.
GTGAAGTCGGTCGGCCAGGACGGCAAGTCCCTCGAGGAGACGGTCGGCGCCGCTGTCGCGGTCAACTTCCAGGCGCCCGACGCCGATCGGGTCAAGGGCGTCAGCGCGTACGGCTACCCGGCGGCGCGGCCGTACGACGGCACCAAGCTGTACCGATGCACCGATCGGCCCGGCCGGCTCACCATCGACCCGTCGCAGGCGCCGCTGCACCGCATCGGCTGCACCATGACGGGCGGCTCCTCCGGCGGCGGCTGGCTGATCAACGGCAAGCGCGGCAAACCGGAGTTGGTCTCCGTCACCTCCATAGGGCCGAACCCGGCGCGATGGCTCGCCGGGCCGCGCCTGGGCGAGGAGGCGAAAGGCGCTTTCGAGGCGATCAGCAAGCGGTATGCCGGCAGGAACTGACCTTCCGCGCGACAGAAGGGGCCGCCCTCCCGGGCGGCCCCTTCTTTGTCGCTCGTCAGCCCACCGGCTCGAACTTCCGCAGCTCCGCGGCGAGTTCCTCGTGCACCCTCGCCTTCAGCTCGGTGCCGTGCTCCGTGTGCTCCTCGGAGAGGACCTCCCCCTCGCCGTGGACGCGGGAGACGAGTCCGCCCTCGCTGTAGGGCAGCAGCACCTCCACCTCGACGGCAGGGTGCGGGAGTTCGGCGTCGATCAGGGTCTGCAGCCGCTCGACGCCCTCTCCGGTGCGCGCGGAGACGACCACCGCGTGCTTCTCGGCGCGCAGCAGCCGCTGCACCACGAGCGGGTCCGCGGCGTCCGCCTTGTTGATGGCGACGATCTCGGGCACCGACTCGGCGCCCACGTCGCGGATCACCTCGCGGACCGAGGCGAGCTGCTCCTCGGGTGCCGGGTGCGAACCGTCGACGACGTGCACGATCAGGTCGGAGTCCCCGACCTCCTCCATCGTCGAGCGGAACGCCTCCACCAGGTGGTGCGGCAGGTGCCGGACGAAGCCGACGGTGTCGGCGAGGGTGTAGGCGCGGCCCGACGGGGTCTCGGCGCGGCGGACCGTCGGGTCCAGGGTGGCGAAGAGGGAGTTCTCCACCAGCACCCCGGCGCCCGTGAGGCGGTTGAGGAGCGAGGACTTGCCGGCGTTGGTGTACCCGGCGATCGCGACCGACGGGACCTTGTGCCTCCGGCGGTCGCGGCGCTGGACGTCGCGGCCCGTCTTCATGTCGGCGATCTCGCGCCGCATCTTCGCCATCCGCTCGCGGATGCGCCGGCGGTCCGTCTCGATCTTGGTCTCACCGGGACCGCGCGTCGCCATGCCGCCGGAGCCGCCACCGCCCATCTGCCGCGAGAGCGACTGCCCCCAGCCGCGCAGCCGCGGCATCATGTACTGCATCTGTGCCAGCGCCACCTGTGCCTTGCCCTCACGGGACTTGGCGTGCTGCGCGAAGATGTCGAGGATGAGCGCGGTGCGGTCGACGACCTTCACCTTGACGATGTCCTCGAGGTGGATCAACTGCGAGGGGCTCAACTCGCCGTCGCAGACGACGGTGTCGGCTCCTGTGCCCAGGACCACCTCGCGGAGCTCGTCGGCCTTGCCCGAGCCGATGTAGGTCGCCGGGTCGGGCTTGTCACGCCGCTGGATGACGCCGTCGAGGACGTGCGCGCCGGCGGTCTCCGCCAGCGCGGCGAGCTCGGCGAGGCTGTTCTCGGCGTCCCGCACGGTGCCCGAGGTCCAGACACCGACGAGCACCACGCGCTCCAGGCGCAACTGGCGGTACTCGACCTCGGTGACGTCCTCCAGCTCGGTGGAGAGCCCTGCGACGCGGCGGAGCGCGCTGCGCTCGGAGCGGTCGAGCTGCTCGCCGTCCCGCTCGCCGTCGAGGTCATAGCTCCAGGCGACGTCCTCTTCCATCAGGGCGTCGGCTCGGCGTTGCTGGTCGGCGAGGCGCTGGCCGTGCTGTGGAAGGGAGGGGTTCGTCAAGTGGAGATCCTTAATCTCGTCGAGAGACGCCCGGCGGCTCCGGCCGAGCGATACGGCGGTGACCGTCGGCGGGCACCACCCCGTGCTACAGGAACGCCCGAGCGGGCGGGATGATTCCCCGCGCCGGCCGCTCCTGCCGCCCCTGGGGCGGCCCGACCGATGGTGGCACGTCGCCTCCGCGGAGTCACCCGGATTTGCACGGCCCTGCCCCGTACGCGCGCTCAGCGGTCGGCCGGAGTGGGGGCGGCCCGCGAGACGTCGTAGACGCCCGGGACCCGGCGCATCGCGCGCATCAGCTCCGGAAGCTCTGCGGCGTCGGGGAGTTGCAGCGTGTAGGTGTGGCGCACGCGCTGCTCGCGCGGGGGCTCGACCTCGGCGGCGAGGACACGGGCACCCGCGGCCGCGATCACCTCGGTGAGGTCGGCGAGGAGGTGCGCGCGGCCGAACGATTCGGCACGGAGCGTGACCCGGCACCCGGCCGCCCCCCTGCGCCAGCGGACGGGGAAGGCGGAGCGCCCGGCCGAGGTCATGCGCACCGCGGCCTGGCAGCTCTCGCGGTGGACGGTGAACCCGCCGCCGCGGACGGCGAAACCGGTGACGGCGTCGGCCGGCACCGGGGTGCAGCACCCCGCGAGCCGTACCGGTGCCTCGGGGCGGTCCGCGATCTCGGGGGCGTCCTCCGCCTCGAGTTCGGCCGCGGGCGTCGGCTGCGGAGTGATGCCCTCAGGAGAGGTCGCGGGGAGCGGTTCCGCGCTCGGGCCGTGCGTCGACAGCCACTGACGGATGGCGATGCGCGCCCCGGGGGTGCGGGCATGGTGCAGCCACTCGGGGGAGGGTCCTGAGGCGGTGTGGGCCTCGGAGTGGTCGGTCTCCAGGATCGGTTGCACGGCGTCGCCGTCCTGGAGAACCGTATGGAGCGGCGCCAGGCGGCCGTTGACGCGGGCGCCGATGCACCGGTGCGCGGCCTCACCGAGCGCCGCGTAGGCGGCGTCGACGCAGCTCGCCCCCTCCGGAAGGGGGAGTCCGCCGGCGAGCTCCAGCGGACCGTCGGCGCTCTGGGGGACGCAGTAGACGGTGATCTCGCGGTCCTGTGCGAGCTCCTCGCGCAGCTCGTCCCAGAAGGTGTCGGGGTCGGGGGCGTGGCTCTGCCATTCCAGCAACCGGCGCAGCCAGCCTGGCCGCGTCGGGTCGGCGCGCTCGGCCCCTTCGCCGTCCTCCGCCGCGGGCTCGGTGTCCGGGTCCCCGAGCGCGACGACGCCTGCCTCGGCCACGCGGTGCATCCGCCGGGTGCGTACGAGGGCCTCGACGACCCGGCCGCACTCGTCGGCGAACGCGGTGTGCAGGGACTGGTAGAGGTTGAACTTCGGCGCCGCGATGAAGTCCTTGAACTCACTGATCAGCGGCGTGAAACAGGTGTGCAGCTCGCCCAGGACGGCGTAGCAGTCGGCGTCCTCCTCCACGAGCACCAGCAGGCGCGCGAGGTCGCACTCGCCCAACTCGCCCCGCTTGCGCACCAACCGGTGGACCGAGACGGTGTGGCGCGGTCTGATCAGCACCTGCGCCGCCACTCCGGCCTCGCCGAGCACCCGGCGCACCGCGGACGCGATGCCGGTGAGCGGGTCGGGGCGCTCCGTGTGCGTCTCGATCAACTCGCGGGCTCGCGCGTACTCCTCGGGGTGGAGGACCTTGAAGACGAGGTCCTCCAGCTCGCTCTTGAGCGCCTGCACTCCGAGCCGCTCGGCGAGCGGGATGAGGACGTCCCTGGTGACCGTGGCGATCCGGGCCTGCTTCTCCGGGCGCATCACGCCGAGGGTGCGCATGTTGTGGAGGCGGTCGGCGAGCTTGATCGACATGACGCGCACGTCGCTGCCGCTGGCGACCAGCATCTTGCGGAAGGTCTCCGACTCGGCGGCCGAGCCGTAGTCGACCTTCTTCAACTTCGTGACGCCGTCGACGAGGTGGCCCACCTCCGCGCCGAACTCCTCTCGCACCTGGTCGAGTGTCAGCTCGGTGTCCTCGACGGTGTCGTGGAGCAGCGACGCCGTCAACGTCGTCGTACCGGCGCCGAGTTGGGCGAGGAGGAGGGTGACGGCGAGCGGGTGGGTGATGTACGGCTCGCCGCTCTTGCGCATCTGGCCGCGGTGGGAGGACTCGGCGAGGAGGTAGGCGCGGCGGAGCGGGTCGAGATCGGCTCGGGGATGGTGCGCCCTGTGGACCTTCGCCACGTGCTCCAAGGCGTCGGGCAGCGTTCCCTTCGCGGTGCCGGCGAGCACCGCAAGCCTGCCGATCCTCCGCAGTCCGCGTACCGCACTCATCGGCACCTCCGCTTGCAGACTCCCCCGTGCTGGTGCCGCTCGATGCTACCCGCCCGGCGGTATGCGCTCGGCCGTCCTCCGAGGTCGGACAGCAAGTCGTCACCCCAACGTGGGACGGCGCATGGACGCTCGTACGAGACGCTCAGCGTGCGGCGGCGAGCCACTCGGCGTCGAGCGCCCCCTCAGCGACGAGCACTGCGGGCCCGGTCATCTCCACGGTGCCGTCGGGGAATTCGGAGATGACGAGGCGGCCGCCCGGCACGTCGACCGTGTACGTCGCGGTCGAGCCGTCGCGCACCGGGTCCGCGCCGTCCCTGCGGGCTGCGGCGACCATCACGGCGCAGGCGCCCGTGCCGCAGGAGCGCGTCTCCCCCGAACCCCGCTCGTGCACCCGCAGGGCGACGTGGCGGGGGCCGCGGTCGACGACGAACTCCACGTTGACGCCCTCGGGGTAGGCAGCCGCCGGCTCCACGACGGGCGGCTCGGTGAGCGGGCCGGCCTGCGCCAGGTCGTCGACGAAGGCGACCGCGTGCGGATTGCCCATTCCGACCTTGTGTGCGGGCCACTCGCGCTCGCCGACCCGCACACGCACGCCCGGCTCCTCGGGAAGCTCCGCACGCCCCATCGCGACGGTGACCTCGCCTGCGTCCTTGCCGAGGCGGACCCGGCGCACCCCGGCGCGCGTGGCGACGGCGACGCCGCCCTCGCCGACGAAGCCGGCGCGGTAGAGGTAGTGCGCAAAGACGCGGACGCCGTTCCCGCACATCTCGGCGACGGAGCCGTCGGCGTTGCGGTAGTCCATGAACCACTCGGCCTCGCCCGCGAGTTCGGCAGCCTCTGGGTCGGCGGCCGAGCGGACGACGCGGAGCAAGCCGTCGCCACCGATTCCGGCACGGCGATCGCAGAGCAGCCGCACCTGCGCGGCGGTCGGCTGCCACTCGCCTTCCGGGTCGGGGATGATGACGAAGTCGTTCTCGGTGCCGTGCCCCTTGAGGAACGGAACGCCCTGCGCAGTGCTCACGCGTCCGATCGTAGGACACGGCCGGAGGTCAGCGAAGCCGGGCGATCCGGAGCACCGCGAGCGCGACGACGGTGCAGAAGAGGAGCGCGTACAGCGCCACCGCCCGCCAGTCGGCGCGCTCGGGCCCACCGCCTCCGGGCATCCCCGGCCACCGGTGCCCCACCCGGCGCGCGGCGACGAGCGCACCGCCGGCGGCGCAGCCGCACAGCAGCAGCCCCAGCATCGAGACGACGGCGCCCGAGCTGCCGCCCGGCTCGAAGGCGAGCGGGAAGGCGAACATCAGGGAGCCGAGTGCCGCGAAGACGACTATCGGCGCAAGCTGCCAGACGCGGAGCTTGCGGCGTGGGCGGAGCTCCTGCGGCTCCAGCTCCTCGGCGTCCTGCCCGCCCTCCGGCTCGGCCGACAGGGGTTCGGGGGCTGCGTCGCCGAGACGCGGCTGCTCGGGGAGGCCCCGCCGGGAGTAATCCGTACCGGGCCCGCCGGCGCCCGCCCCACGGGGGCGGTCCGTGCGGGCCTCGCCGTTGTCACGAGGGCCGGCCACCATCGCCACACGCCCTCCCAACTGCGGCTGCCCAACCTGGAACCAGCTCGATGATGGCACGCCTGAACAGCTGTCCTTGACGCCCGGAGCGTCCCGATGCCATGACGTGATCAGGCTGTGACCGCCGCTGAGAGAAGTGCGGCCGCACGGCCGAAGAGTTGTGCGCGATCCTGCTCCGCGCCGCTGAGCCAGTGCACGCGGGGGTCGCGGCGGAACCAGGAGTCCTGGCGCCGTGCGAACCGCTTGGTGGCGCGTACGGTCTCCGCGCGTGCCTCCTCCTCGGTGCACGCCCCGGCGAGCGCGGCGAGGACCTGCTGATAGCCGAGCGCGCGGGAGGCGGTGCGTCCCTCGCGCAGGCCACGCCGCTCCAGCTCGCGCACCTCCGCCACGAGGCCCGCCTCCCACATCCGGTCGACGCGCGCCGCGATGCGCGCATCGAGCTCGGGACGCGGGACGTCGACGCCGAGTTGGACCGTCTCGTAGACGGACTCGTGGCCCGGCAGGTTGGCGGTGAACGGCCGGCCGGTGATCTCGATGACCTCCAGCGCACGGACGATTCGCCGCCCGTTGCTCGGGAGGATGGCGCGGGCCGCTTCCGGGTCAGCGGCGGCGAGGCGCGCATGCAGCGGTCCGCTGCCGCTCTCGGCCAACTCCCCCTCCAGACGGGCGCGCACCTGCGGGTCGGTCCCGGGAAACTCCATCGCGTCGATCGCCCCGCGTACGTAGAGACCGGAGCCACCGACGAGCACGGGCACCCTGCCGGCCGCACGCAACCTGTCGATCTCCATGCGGGCGAGGCGCTGGTACTCGGCGACGCTCGCGGTCTCGGTGACCTCCCAGACGTCGAGGAGGTGGTGCGGGACCTCGCGGCGCTCCGGGGCCGTGAGCTTCGCCGTGCCGATGTCCATGCCGCGGTAGAGCTGCATCGAGTCCGCGTTCACCACCTCGCCGCCGAAGCGGAGGGCGAGCTCCGTCGCCAGGTCGGACTTTCCTGCTGCCGTCGGGCCCACTACGGCTACGACGGGCGGTGCGGGGCGGTTCTGCTTCACGGCGGCGTTCACACAATAAAGTCTCGCAAACTTCACCCGCCGCCGTGGCCGAGCGGCCGATCGCTACGGAAACCTGACGCCAACTGGAGAAGCGGAGGGCGCGACCAGTCCGTACATTGTCTTCGGAAGGTGCACGACCAACGCACGCAACGACAGCGAGGGGACCCGCCGTGGGCTTCATGGACAAGGTGAAGAGCGCGCTTCAGCAGCACGGGGACAAGGTCCAGCAGGGCGTCGACAAGGCTGCCGACATGGCCGACTCACGCACCCAGGGCAAGTACAGCGACCAGATCAAATCCGGTGCGCAGAAGGCCAAGGACGCCGCGGGCAAGTACGCGGACGAGGGTAAGGACGGGCAGTCCGGCGGCGAGCGGGGCAAGGAAGGGGAAGCCCAGCGCGGCACCGACGGGGAGCAGAGCGGGGGCGAGCGCCGGGGCGACGGCGCCTGAACCACCGCCCCGGCACCGCCTTCACGACCAGGAGGCGACGAAGTACCCCACGCCGTACGGCGCTTCGTCGTGGAGCAGCCGCCCCGAGAGGTCGGCGCCCTGTGCCGCGCCGGCGAGCACCTGCCAGCTCGAGCGCCCCGACGCGCCCAGCTCGTAGGCGAGTTCGGCGTCGAGAGCGAGAACGGAGGCCGGGTCGGCGTCGCCGAGGGCGCGGGCGGCGTCGGCGTCGAAGGCGGCGGCCCGCTCGTCGAAGTAGCCGGGGGCCTTGACGGTGCGGCAGTTGGAGCCGTCGCCCAGGACGAGGAGCGCGAGGCGGTCCCCCGCGCCCGAGCCGACGAGGTCCTGCCCTGCGGCTGCGCACCGCTCCGGGGCGAGCGGCTCACCGACCCCGAGCCCCTCGACAGGTGCCGCACTCCACTCCGTCCGCTCCAGCAGCCAGGCGCCGACGGCGAGCGACGGCGGCAGCTCCCTGCCCTCCGCCGCGCCCTTGCCGAGCCGGACGTCCAGGTCGACGCCGAACCCGCGGAACGAGCCGGGAGCGCCCTGCGGGTAGCTGCCCCGCGCGAACTGCTCGGCGGGGCCGAGGACGACGAGGCGGTCGGGCCGCGCGGCGGCGAGCACCGCGAGGGCGTCGTAGCAGGCGGCACGGGCCGCGTCCATCTCGTGGGCGGCGCCTGCGGCGACCTCGGGCACGAGGAGCGGCGGGCACGGGCATACGGCGGCAGCGACAAGCATGGCGGGCAGCTTAGAGGCAGCGCGTCCCGCGGCCCACACGCCGGGAGCGGCATTTCCCGTGCCCGGCGACGGCGAACGCCGGGCGCGGCAAGGGCGAACGGCTCCGGTGGCAAGCGGCTCCCCGTCCCCCTGTCGTGTGAGGCAGCGGGAGCGCGCCTTACCTCGAAGGGTTATCCGTACGATTTGCGACGGCACGCAGCACCCCGTCGCCACCAACTGCCGGGCGTGCGACGGGGCTCAGCGCTTCAGTGGGTGGTGCAGCAGCCCTCCGCCGCCGGCAGGGGCTCGGGGACGCCGACCTTCGGCAGCCCGAGGAGCACCCCGCGCCCGTCGTCCTCCGGGCCTGCCTGGCGCCGCTCCCAGGCGTCGCCCGCGCGGGTGCGACGGACCGGTCCCACCGTGCCCTCGGCGAGGAGGTGGTGCGGCGCCGCGTAGGTGATCTCGGCGGTGACCATGTCCCCTGGGCGCACGGGTTCTTCGGGGCGGGTGAAGTGGACGAGCCGGTTGTCGGGGGCTCGTCCGGAGAGGCGGTGCGTGGTGTCGTCCTTGCGGCCCTCGCCCTCCGCGACGAGCAGTTCGACGGTGCGGCCGACCTGCTTGCGGTTCTCCTCCCAGGAGATCTCCTCCTGGAGCGCGACGAGTCGCTCGTACCGCTCCTGGACCACCTCCTTGGGGACCTGCCCGTCCATCTCGGCCGCCGGCGTCCCCGGCCGCTTGCTGTACTGGAAGGTGAAGGCCTGCGCGAAACGGGACTCGCGGACGACGTGGAGGGTCTCCTCGAAGTCCTCCTCCGTCTCGCCGGGAAAGCCGACGATGATGTCGGTGGAGAGCGCGGCGTGCGGCATCGCGTCGCGGACCTTCTCGATGATGCCGAGGAAGCGCTCCTGACGGTAGGAACGGCGCATCGCCTTCAGCACGCGTGAGGAGCCCGACTGGAGCGGCATGTGGAGCTGCGGCATGACGTTGGGGGTCTCGGCCATCGCCGCGATGACGTCGTCGGTGAAGTCGCGGGGGTGCGGCGAGGTGAAACGCACGCGCTCCAGCCCCTCGATGCGGCCGCAGGCGCGGAGCAGCTTGCCGAACGCCTCGCGGTCGCCGATGTCCTGGCCGTACGCGTTGACGTTCTGACCGAGGAGGGTGATCTCCGTGACCCCCTCGGCGACGAGTGCCTCGACCTCCGCGAGGATGTCGCCCGGCCTGCGGTCCTTCTCCTTGCCACGGAGCTGCGGAACGATGCAGAAGGTGCAGGTGTTGTTGCACCCGACGGAGACGGAGACCCAGGCCGCGTAGGCGCTCTCCCGGCGGGTGGGAAGGGTCGAGGGGAACGCCTCGAGCGACTCCGCGAGTTCGACCTGCGCCTCCTCCTGCACCCGTGCGCGCTCCAGCAGGACCGGCAGCTTGCCCACGTTGTGGGTGCCGAAGACGACGTCGACCCACGGCGCCTTGCGCACGATGGTCTCGCGGTCCTTCTGCGCCAGGCAGCCGCCGACGGCGATCTGCATGCCGGGCCGTGCCGCCTTCTTCGGCGCGAGCTGGCCGAGGTTGCCGTAGAGGCGGTTGTCGGCGTTCTCGCGTACCGCGCAGGTGTTGAAGACGACGACGTCTGCGCCGTCCGCATTCTCGGGTGCGCGCACGTACCCCGCGTCCTCCAGCAGGCCGGCCATCCGCTCGCTGTCGTGCACGTTCATCTGGCAGCCGAACGTGCGCAGCTCATAAGTCTTCGCAGTCATCTCAGTCGACAGGGTACGCGGTGCGAGCGGCCCTCAGGTCCCCGTCCTGCGGACCGGTGCGGGCGGTCGGCAGAAGCAGGCGTTTCCCTTCGGTCGCCGGGCTGGCAGTATCCGTTGGCATGATCGATCTCCGCCGCCCCGGGCGCTCCGCGCCGCCCGTACCGCGCACCCGCCGCCCGCGGCGTGCGCTGTGGGTGTGCGCCGTCGGCGCCGTGGTGCTCGGGGTCGTCGGCTGGCTGCTGCTGCCGGCGCGGGAGGCAGGGCCGAGCGGCACCGTCACCTTCGCCACCGGCGTGCGGACCGGCGTCTACGAGAAGTACGGCAAGCTCCTGCGCGACCGGCTCGACAAGGACCTCCCCGACGTCGACCTCCGGCTCGTCCACACCCAGGGCTCGGTGCAGAACCTGGAGAGCGTGGCCACGGGCGACACCGAGTTCACCGTCGCGGCCGCCGACGCCGTCGCCACCTACCGGGACGAGGAGCGGCCGGGCGCCGAGCGGTTGCGGGCGTGCGCACGGCTCTACGACGACTACATGCAGCTCGTCGTCCCCGCGGACTCGAAGGTGGAGAGCGCCAAAGACCTCGGGGGCCTGCGGGTCGGCGTCGGCGAGGAGCGGTCGGGCGTGAACCTCGTGGCGGGGCGGCTGCTGCGCGCCGCGGGGCTCGCGGGCGAGGAGGACCTGACGAGGGTGCACACGGGGATCGACCGGATGCCGGGGCTCCTCGCGGCGGGAGAGCTCGACGCGTTCTTCTGGTCGGGCGGCCTGCCGACCGACGCCGTCCGGCGGCTCGCCGACCGCACGGACATACGCCTCGTCCAACTCGGCGACCTCGTCCCGAGGTTGCACCAGCAAGAGCCGGAGACGCGGCACTACAGGTCGGCCGTGATGCCGCCGGACGCCTATCCCGAGGTGCAGCAGGGCGAGTCGGTGAAGACCGTCGCCATCGCCAACCTGCTGGTGACGACGGACCGCAGCGACCAGTCGCTCACCGAGGGGCTCACGCACGCCGTCCTGCGCAACCGCGACGAGATAGGCAAGCAGGTGCACGCGGCGCAGAAGGTGGATCTGCGCACCGCCATCTACACCGATCCGCTGCCACTCCACGAGGGGGCGCAGCGGTACTACCGCTCCGTGAAGCCGTGAGCCGGAGGACGCCTGCCGGGGCGCAAGTCGGCGGCGGGGCCTGCGGTTGCCCGGGAGTCCGCTGGGAAGACTGGGCGGAGCCGTAGCGGAGGAGCTCACTCATGCACGACGACCGCACCACCGTCGAGGCCCGGTTGACGCGCGTGCTCGACGAGCGGCTGAGGCCGGCCGTCCACGCCAGAGCCTGCGCGCTGGAGGTGGCGCGGTGGGAGGCGCCCGGCGAACCGGTGCCCGTGGCCGAGGCGTTGGAGGCGGTGTACGAGCCGGACGCTGCCGGCTCCGCGTGGGGGCCGGCCTGGGGCACGACGTGGTTCCGGGTGCGGGGGCGCGTGCCGCGGGAGTGGGCGGGGCTGCCCGTCGAGGCGGTGCTCGACCTGGGGTTCGAGCGTGAGATGCCGGGCTTCCAGTGCGAGGGGCTCGTCTATCGGCGTGCGGAGGGCGGCGGCGCCGCGCCGGTGAAGGGACTCCATCCGAAGAACTCCCATGTGCGGGTGGCCGATTCGGCCGTGGGCGGGGAGGAGATCGAGCTCTACGTCGAGGCGGCCTCGAACCCCGTCGTCAACTCCCCGCACACGCCCACCTACGAGGGCGACAGGCTTACGGCGAGCCACCGGCCGCTCTACCGGCTGGGGCGGATGGACCTCGCCGTCTTCGCGGCCGAGGTCTGGGAGCTCGTCCTCGACCTGGAGGTCGCCGACTCGCTCATGCGGTCCCTTCCGGTGGCGGACGCCCGTCGCTGGGAGCTGCTGCGCGCGGCCGAACGCGCCCTCGACGCCGTCGACTTGGCGGACGTCGCAGGCTCCGCGCCCGCGGCGCGCGCCGAGCTCGCAGAGGTGCTATCCGCGCCAGCGCGCGCCTCCGCGCACCGGATCAGTGCCGTGGGCCATGCGCACATCGACTCGGCATGGCTGTGGCCGCTGCGCGAGACGGTGCGGAAGGTCGCGCGTACGGCGTCGAACGTGGTCGCGCTGATGGAGGAGGACCCTGGGTTCGTCTTCGCGATGTCGCAGGCCCAGCAGTTCGCCTGGCTGAGGGAGCACCGCCCGGAGGTCTACGCGCGGGTGCGCCGGCAGGTGGAGAACGGACGCTTCGTGCCCGTCGGCGGCATGTGGGTGGAGTCGGACACCAACATGGTCGGCGGCGAGGCGATGGCCCGCCAGTTCCTCTACGGAAAACGGTTCTTCCTCGACGAGTTCGGCATCGAGACACGCGAGGTGTGGCTCCCGGACTCCTTCGGCTACACGGCCGCGCTGCCGCAGCTCGTGCGCCTCTCGGGCGCCGACTGGTTCCTCACGCAGAAGATCTCCTGGAACCGCACCAACCCCTTCCCCCACCACACCTTCTGGTGGGAAGGGATCGACGGCACCAGGGTCTTCACCCACTTCCCGCCCATCGACACCTACAACGCCGAGCTCACGGGCGACGAACTCGCCCACGCCGCAGCCAACTTCCGCGAGAAGGGCGCCGCCGGCCGCTCCCTCGCCCCGTTCGGCCACGGCGACGGCGGTGGCGGTCCGACCCGCGAGATGCTCGCCCGCGCCGCGCGGCTGCGGAACCTGGAGGGCTCGCCCAAGGTCGAGGTGGAGAAGCCTGCGGCGTTCTTCGAGGAGGCGTACGCGGAGTACCCGGGCGCCCCCGTCTGGCAGGGCGAGCTCTACCTGGAGCTGCACCGCGGCACGTACACCTCGCAGGCGAAGACGAAGCAGGGCAACCGCCGGAGCGAGTCGCTGCTCCGCGAGGCGGAGCTGTGGGCGGCGACGGCCGCCGTGCGCACGTCCGAATACGCCTACCCGTACGAAGAATTGGAGCAGTTGTGGAAGACGGTACTGCTCCACCAGTTCCACGACATCCTCCCCGGCTCCTCGATCGCCTGGGTCCACCGGGAGGCGCGCGCGACGTACGCGCGGGTCCACGCCGAGCTGGAGGAGATCGTCGCCGGCGCGCAGTCGGCGCTCGCCGGGCAGGGTGACCGCACCCTCGTCTTCAACGGTTCACCCCACCTCCGCCACGGCGTCGCGGCCGGAGGCGCCGCGCCGCGCTCCGGCGCGCGGGGCGCGGTGGAGGCCGCCCGGCGGGCGGACGGCGGTTGGGTTCTCGACAACGGGCCGATCCGCGTCGAGATCGACGCACGCGGGCTCGTGGTCTCCGTCGTCTCCGACGCGGACACCCCCGCGTCCCGCGAGGCGCTCGCCCCGGGAAGCCCGGCCAACCTCCTCCAACTCCACCCCGACTTCCCCACGTTCTACGACGCCTGGGACGTCGAGGAGTACTACCGCAACCGGGTCGCGGACCTGACCCTCGCCGACGCGGTCGAACTGGTCGAGGACGGGCCCGAGCGCGCTGAGGTGCGCGTGGAGCGCTCGTTCGGTGGTTCGCGCGTGGTGCAGACGATCGCGCTGGGCGCGGAGGAGTGCGCCGTCGAGTTCACCGCCGAGATCGACTGGCACGAGAGCGAGACCTTCCTCAAGGCCGCCTTCCCCCTCGACGTGAAGGCCGAACGCTCCGCTTCCGAGACCCAGTTCGGCCATGTCTTCCGCCCGACCCACACCAACACCTCCTGGGACGCCGCGCAGTTCGAGATCTGCGCACACCGCTGGCTCCACGTCGAGGAGCCCGGCTGGGGCGCGGCACTCGTCAACGACTCGACGTACGGGCACGACGTCACCCGCGAGGTGCGCGCCGACGGCGGCCACACGACCACCCTGCGCCTCTCGCTGCTCCGCGCCCCGCGCTACCCGGACCCCGAGACCGACCAGGGCAGCCACCGCCTCGCCTACGCGCTCGTCCCGGGCGCCTCGCTCGGGGACGCCGTCCGCGAAGGGCACTGGGCGAACCTGCCGGAGCGGAGGGTGGTCGGCGAGGGGGCGCCGGTCGAGCCGTTGGTGGCGCTCGGAGCCGCGGCGGGCAGTCCCGGCGAGGTCGTCGCCGAGGCGGTGAAGCTCGCGGAAGACCGCAGCGGCGACGTCGTCGTGCGCCTCTACGAGGCGCGCGGCGGGCGCGCGGCGGCGGAGCTCACGCCGGGGTTCGAGGTCGCGGAGGCGTACGCTGCCGATCTGCTGGAGCGGCCGCTCGGAGCGGCTCCCGACGCACCGGGGTGCGAACTCACCGATGGACGTGTGCGGTTGACGCTGCGCCCCTTCCAGATCGTCACGCTCCGGTTGGTGCGTTCCGCGGCAGGCTGAGGCGTACGAGGAGGCCCGGACGCTCGGCTGCGTCGGCTGTGCCGGCCTGGTCGGCTGTGTCGTCCGCGGAGTGCGGCGACCGCTCTCCGTCCGCGTGTTCGTCACCGCACGGCGCGGGGAGCCCCTCGCGGGCCGGGCCGAACTCGATGCCGGCCCCGCCCGCCGCGAGCAGGGCGCGCGCGATGGAGAGGCCGAGGCCCGAGCCGGAGACGTTCTGGTGACGGCCGCTGCGCCAGAACCGGTCGCCTATGCGTTCCAGTTCGTCCGCGTCGAGTCCCGGGCCCTCGTCGGTGACGTCGATCCGCACCCGGTCGCCGTCCGTCTCGGTGCGGACCGTGACCGTCCCGCCCTCGGGCGTGAACTTCACCGCGTTGTCGATCACCGCGTCGAGTGCGCTGGAGAGCGCCACCGGGTCCGCCCACCCCGTCGCGGCCCGCTGCCCCGCGGTGCGCAGCCGCACCCCCTTGCTCTCGGCGACGGGCAGCCAGCCGGCCGCGCGCTCCGCCGCCTGCTCGGCGACGTCGGTGAGGCGGAGGTCGGCCGGGCCGTGCTCGGCGACGGCGAGGTCGAGGAGGTCGTCGAGGACGCGCGCGAGGCGCTTGCCCTCGGCGCGTACCGACGCCATCTCTGCACTGTCCTCGGGGAGTTCGAGCCCGAGAAGCTCGATCCGCAGCAGCAGCGCGGAGAGCGGGTTGCGTAGCTGGTGCGAGGCGTCGGCGACGAAGGCGCGCTGCTGCTCCAGCACCTCCTCCAGATGGTCGGCCATGTCGTTGAAGGAGCGCGCCAGGCTCTTCAGCTCGGGCGGTCCACCGGACGCGGCGACACGGGAGTTGAGCTTTCCCGTGGCGATCTCGTGCGTGGCACGGTCGAGGATGCGCACCGGGCGGAGCACCCAGCCGGTGAGGCGCAGTGCGGCACCGACGGCGAGCAGCATCGCCGCGCCCTCGCCCGCGGCGATCACCACCCAGCGGTGGAGGATGCCGGAACGCATCGCGTCGGTCGGCGAGTCGGTGAGGACGACGGCCGCGACGTCGCCGTCCCGCGTGACGGGCGAGGCGACGGCGATGCGCCCGTCCTGCCAGGGCCACACCTGTCGCGGGTCGTGGCTGCGGCGCCCGGCGAGCGCCTCGGCGAAGGCGCGCCGGCCGTCGCCTTTCTGCGGCACGCTCCAGGTCTCGGGCGCGGTCGCCATCGCGTCACCGTCGCGGTAGAAGACACCGGCGCGGATGCCGTAGACCTCGTGGTACCGGTCGAGTTCGTGCTGGAGGGTGGCGAGCCGCTCCCCCTGGCGGTCGGCCTCCGTCACGAACTGGGCGAGCGCCGCGAAGCGCGCCGTGTCGTCGATCCGGTCGACGACGACGCGCTGCTGCTCCGCTGCCGCCTGGCTGACGGCGAGCGGGAAACCCAGCGCGATCAGCACCCCGGCGAGCAGGATGAGCAGAAGCGGAAGCAGGCGGCTGCGCACGTCCGTACCTCAGTGCTGCTCGGGCGCGGCGAGGCGGTAGCCGACGCCTCGCACGGTCTCGATCAGCGTGGGCAGCCGCAGCTTCGAGCGGAGCGAGGCGACGTGGACCTCCAGGGTGCGCCCCGTCCCCTCCCAACTGGTGCGCCAGACCTCGCTGATGATCTGCTCCCGCCGGAAGACGACGCCAGGGCGCTGGGCGAGGAGCGTGAGGAGGTCGAACTCCTTGCGCGTGAGCGGCACCTCCTCGCCGTCGACGACGACCTGCCGGGTGGCGGTCCTGACGACGAGCGGGCCGAGGCGCAGCTCCTCGGCACCGCCCTCGCCTGTGTGGCCGCCTCCCTCCTCGGGGGCGGCGCGGCGGCTGACGGCGTGGATGCGGGCGAGGAGTTCGCCGGTGTCGTACGGCTTGACGACGTAGTCGTCCGCGCCCAGGTTGAGGCCGTGTATGCGGGAGCGGACGTCCGCCCGCGCCGTCACCATGATCACCGGCGCGGCCGTCGTGGCGCGGATGCGTCCGCAGAGTTCGAAGCCGTCCTGGTCGGGGAGGCCAAGATCGAGGAGGACGACGCCGAAGGGTTCGCCGCCGGTACCCGGCAGGAGGTGGTCGAGCGCCTGCTGGCCGTTGCGTGCCTGGGCGACGTCGAAGCCGTGGCGGCGCAGCACCGCCGCGAGCGCGGCGGCCACATGGTCGTCGTCCTCGACGAGCAGCAGTCTCATCGTCCCGGCCTCCTTTCACGGCCTTGCACGGTCCCCCGTCGCCCCACGCCCCGGGGCGCCGTCCCGCGCGCGCTGCGGCGCCTGCGCCGCAGCGCGGAGGATGTGACCTGGGTCGCTTCCCGGAACCGAGGACTGCGCCCGTACGTGGGAAGAGATACGGGGACGTACAGGCGCGGATGCGGACACTGCATCCACGCCGATCCGGCGTGACGAGTCAAGGGGGTTCCGGTGGCACGGAGGTATCCGTTATACAGCCGGTACGGCTGGCGGAGCAGCGAGCTCGTGCCCTGTGCACCGCTTGCCGGGCGCGAACCGGTACGACCCGCATGGCGCATCGCTCCCCCCTTTGTGCCCCCTTCGCACCGGAAGGGCGGTTGAGCCCGAGAGATCCCACCGACCTCGATCCCCCTTCGTCCGGGACGACTTGACCCCGACGACCCGCCTCGCCGGCCTTCACCCAGAGTGCCCGGTTGCGGCCAGATCGTTATGCTCAATTTCCGCTCAGATGTAATGACGCTGATGGCGACAGCTCACTAGGGTCCTCGCAACCGACGAGGACGGAGCTACACGCCGATGAGCGAAGTATCGGTGCCCCAGGACGCCGCGGGAGCCCAGTCGACGGCGGAGAAGCTGGTCGTACTGGAGGGGGTCAACAAGCACTTCGGTGCACTGCACGTGCTCCAGGACATCGACCTGGCCATCGCCCCTGGCGAGGTCGTCGTCGTCATCGGCCCCTCGGGTTCGGGCAAGTCCACGCTGTGCCGCACCATCAACCGCCTGGAGACGACCGACTCCGGCAGCATCACGATCGACGGCCGCCCCCTGCCCCAGGAGGGGAGGGAGTTGGCGAAGCTGCGCTCGGACGTCGGCATGGTCTTCCAGTCGTTCAACCTGTTCGCGCACAAGACCGTGCTGGAGAACGTGGTGCTGGGCCAGACGAAGGTCCGGAAGATACCCAAGGCCGAGGCCGAGAAGAAGGCGATGGCGCTCCTCGACCGCGTCGGCGTCGGCAGCCAGTCGCAGAAGTACCCCGCGCAGCTCTCCGGCGGGCAGCAGCAGCGTGTGGCGATCGCCCGCGCACTGGCGATGGACCCGAAGGTGATGCTCTTCGACGAGCCCACCTCGGCCCTCGACCCCGAGATGATCAACGAAGTCCTCGAGGTCATGCAGCAGTTGGCCCGTGAGGGGATGACGATGGTCGTCGTCACCCACGAGATGGGCTTCGCGCGCTCCGCCGCCAACCGCGTCGTCTTCATGGCCGACGGGCGGATTATGGAGGAGGCGACCCCGGACCAGTTCTTCAGCAATCCGCGCAGTGAGCGGGCCAAGGACTTCCTCTCGAAGATCCTCCACCACTGACGCCGGCCTACAGAAGACCAAGCAAGGGATACTCACATGAAGCTCCGCAAGACGGCCGCCTCGGCGGCTGTGGTCCTCGCGCTCGCCGCCACCGCAGCCTGCGGCGGCAAGGACGGCTCCGCCGGCGACGAGCAGGGCGGCAAGACCGACAAGAAGGCTCTGCCGACCTACAAGGTCGCCGAGAACGTCGACGTCGACTCCCCTGTGGTCAAGAAGGCGCAGAAGCGCGGCACGCTGGTGATCGGCGCCAAGGCCGACCAGCCGTACTTGGGCTTCCAGGACCAGTCGACCAAGGAGTACTCGGGCTTCGACATCGAGGTCGCCAAGATGGTCGCCGCCGACCTCGGCTTCTCGCCGAAGAAGATCAAGTGGGAGACGGTCGACTCCAACGCCCGCGAGCAGGCGGTCCGCAAGGGCGACGTCGACCTCATGATCGGCACCTACACGATCAACGACGAGCGCAAGAAGCAGATCGACTTCGCGGGACCGTACTACGACGCCGGCGCTTCCCTCCTCGTACGCAAGGACGAGAAGGACATCACGGGCCCGGACACCGTCAAGGGCAAGAAGGTCTGCTCGATCGTCGGCTCGACCCCGCTTCAGACGATCAAGGAGTCGAAGTACGGCGCCAAGGTCACCGAGCTCGCCAAGTACTCGGACTGCGTCAAGCAGTTGATCGACGGCCAGGTCGACGCCGTCACCACCGACGACGCGATTCTCATGGGCTACGCCGCCGACAACCCGAAGAAGCTGAAGGTCGTCGGCGACACCTTCAGCGAGGAGCCGTACGGCGTCGGCCTCAAGAAGGGCGACAAGGCGCTCCAGAAGGCCGTCGCGGACGCCCTCGAAGCGCACCAGGAGAACGGCGACTACAAGAAGGCGTTCGAGGCGACCCTCGGCAAGTCCGGCTCGGACTTCGAGGAGCCCCCGGCCCTCCAGGAGAAGTAACGCGGCACGGGGCGCCTTTGACCGGGCGCCCCGCCCCCGCTCGCACAGCCTCCTGCCGATACGCGGTGACCCGGCCGGCAGCGAACGGCCCCCGGCCACGCCCCCTTGGGCAGCGCGGCGGGAACACCCGGCGCCGAACCGACCGGCGCCCCTGCACCCCTGCCCGAACGCTGCCGCACTCCCGCCCCGCGGAAGACGAGACAATCCATGAACGTACTCCTTGACCACCTGGACCTGTTCCGGGACGGGTTCCTGGGAACCCTCGCGCTGACCGGAGCCAGCGCACTCATAGCCCTGGTGCTCGGCATCCTCATCGCCGGCTGCCGGGTGTCGCCCGTGCCGCCGCTGCGCGCCTTCGGCACCGCCTGGGTCACGCTCCTCCGCAACACCCCGCTGACGCTGCTGTTCCTGGTCGCCTTCTTCGTCGTCCCGCAGGTCCTCTTCCCCGGGATCAACTCCTTCGTGCTGGCGATCTGCGCGCTGGGCGTCTACACCTCGTCCTTCATCTGCGAGGCGATCAGGTCCGGGATCGGCACCGTGGCGCTCGGGCAGGCCGAGGCCGCGCGCAGCATCGGGATGACCTTCATGCAGTCGCTGCGGATTGTGGTCCTCCCCCAGGCGACCCGCGCCGTACTCCCGCCGCTGAGCAGCCTGTTGATCGCCCTGACGAAGAACTCCGCCATCGCGGGCGGGTTCAACAACGTCGACCTCTTCAACATCCAGAAGACGCTCAGCAACGACGGCTTCAACATCCTCGTCATCTTCTTCTGGATCACCCTGGCGTACCTGATCATCACCTTCGCCATCAGCGGCATCTTCCGCCTGCTGGAGCGCCGTCTGGAGGTCGCCCGATGAGTGCCAGCGTGCTCTACGACGCACCGGGCCCCAAGGCCCGGGCGCGCAACGTCGTCTACACGGTCCTCGGCTCGCTGCTCGTCCTGGGCGTCCTCGCCGTCATCGTCTGGCGGCTCCACAGCCAGGGCCAGTTCAACCCCGAGATGTGGGACATCTTCAACTACTCGGGCATCCGGCAGAACATCCTCGACGGGCTCCTGGCCACGCTGAAGGTCTTCGCCCTCGCGGGGCTGTTCTCGCTGCTCTTCAGCGTCGTGCTCGCCGTCGGGCGGCTCTCCGACCACAAGCCGGTGAGCTGGCTGTGCACGGGCTTCATCGAGATCTTCCGCTCCGTGCCGCTGCTGATCACGATCTTCGCACTGTGGATCGGCATCCTCGACAACCTCTGGTCGGACGTCTTCCACCTGCCGGGCAGCATCGCCATCAACCCGATGTGGGCACTGGTTCTCGGCCTGACGATCTACAACGCGTGCGTGCAGGCAGAGGTGCTGCGCGCCGGCGTCAACTCGGTGCCGAAGGGACAGGCGGAAGCCGCGTACGCACTGGGCATGCGCAAGACGCAGGTCATGACGACGATCCTGCTGCCGCAGGCGATCCGCGCCATGCTTCCGTCGATCATCAGCCAACTGGTGGTGACGCTCAAGGACACGTCGCTCGGCTACATCATCCTCTTCCCCGAGCTGTTGCAGACGGCGCGACTCATCTCCTCCAACACCACCATCGACGGCGACTACCCCTACGTGCCGACCATCATCGTGATCGGCGCCATCTACATCGCCCTGTGCCTCGCCCTCTCGTCGCTCGCCAACTGGATCGAGCGCCGGGGCCGACGCGGCAAGACCGGGATCACTCCGGCAAAGGCGGAGGAACCGGCCGAGGAGGCGGCGGTCTGACACGGAGCCGACGCTCTCTACCCTGTGACACCGCGAGGCGGCAACCCCCCAACGGGGCTGCCGCCTCGCTCACTTGACGCCTGATCCCGCAGTAGGTTGCATACCGCGTGTGATCGTGCACCGGGCTCCAGGAGCCGCCACCGCCCCACCCCGCAAGCGCCACCTGGGCTGTGAGGTCTCCTAGCCGTGAACCCGGTGATCGTGGTCGGCGCCGGCCCGACCGGACTCGCCCTCGCCCTCGCCCTCGCCCGCCACTCGGTCCCCTCCCTCGTGCTGGAAGCCGCAGAGAGCCCCCCGGAGCCGCGGGCCGCCCGTACCTGCCTGCTCAGGCCCGACACCGCGGCCCGGCTTCCGCCCCTTCCCGCGTTGCACTGGAAGGGATTGCAGGTACGCCGTCGCAACCAGCTCATACGGCGCGAACTCCTCGACGCGGACGACGAGGAGAGCAAGGAGACCAACTCGCCCTCGCACGCGCTCGCAAGCAAGGCACCGCTGCACCTGCCGCAGCACGCACTCCAGGAGACGCTGCGGGAGGCACTGCGCGCGGAGGAGTGCGTGCACTTCCTCCCCGGGGCCCGCCTCGAATCCCTGGAGCAGAACGACTACGGCGTCACGGCACACGTGGCGGGCGCCGACGTCCCGCCGCAACAAGGCAGTTACCTCGTCGGCTGCGACGGCGCGCGCTCCACCGTGCGGAAGCTCCTCGGCGTCCGGTTCCCCGGACGCACCTCGGTCGAGCGGCACGCCGTCGCCACCGTGCGTACGCGGCTGCCCTGGGACGACGAGGCGCTCCTGCACCGGGACCCGGGGGGCGGCACCGTCGAGGTCCTGGCGCGTCCGCTGCCCGGCGAGCTCTGGCGGCTCGACTGGCTGCTCCCGCCGCGGGGCGAACTCGTCACGCCCGAAGAGCTGTTGGACCGCGTCCAGGAGACTCTCTCCCGCTGGCACCGCTTCTCCGGAGCTGCGCCTTCCGGAGGCCGGTCGCGGGGCAAGGACGGCGACGGCCAGGCCGGGCCGTACGAACTCGTCGACACGGGGGTGCACACGACTCACCAACGGCTCGCCCGGCGGTGGCGCACCGGACGGGTCTTCCTCGCGGGGGACGCCGCGCACCAGTTGGGGGCGCTCGGTGTCCAGCAGGTCGACGAGGGGCTGCGGGACGTGGGAAACCTCGCCTGGAAGCTGGCGCTCGCCTGGCGGCGCGGAGATGCGGCCGCCGAGGACGAAGGGTGCCAACGGCTCCTCGACAGCTACGAGTCGGAGCGCCGCAGCGCCGTCGGCGACCGGCTCAGGGCCGTCGACCAAGCCCTGCCTCTCGTGCGTCGCGGCGGCGGCCTGAGGGCGCTGCTCGGGACGGGAGCACGCACGCACCTGGAACTCCTCGCCGACACCCAGCTCGGCCGCGGCATGCTGGGCGCCCCTGCCTCGTACGCGGGTTCGCCGCTGATGCCGGTGAAGGGGACCGTCCCTCCGGCTGCGTGTTCCACGACGCCCGGCGCGCTCGTCGAGGACGTCGAGGTCACCGCGCTCGACGGGCGACGCGGTCGGCTTCACGAGCGGCTCTGGGGAGCCGGTGGCGACCTGCTCGTCGTGCTCGTCGCGCCGGGGACGCGCGTCTGGGACAGCCGGCACTGGCTGTCGGCCGGGATGATGCCCCAACTCGCTGCGGCCGTGGAGAGGTTGCCGCTGCGCGCACAGTTGGTCGTCACCGAGGGGTACCCGGGCGCTGCCGCCCACACGGTGCTCGTCGTACGGGCCGACGGCCACCTCGTGGCGGCTCTCCCCGGCGGACGCGACGCGGAACTGCGCACCTGCGCCGACGCCGTACGAGGCATCACCGCCGCCCACCGCATGCTGGCGGGAAGGAAGCCCACGGGACGCCGCGGCTGAACCACTCACAAGCGGAAGACGAAACGAGCATCCGGACCGCCGCCGCCTCCGAGCGCTGTGCATCGCGGCGGCGGCTCCGGGCGCGACGCCATCGGCAGCCCGTTGCATCCGTAGCTCCGAGGCCGGCCGCCTGCGGTAGACGGCTTCCCGGACCGATCCCTCAAGTCCTGGGCGCGGCGCCGTCAGCGCGAGGGGGTCCGGCACCGATGGGCAACGTTGAGCGACCCACGACCGTCAACGGACCGGCACAGTGTCGGACTTCGAGCAGACGCCCTCTCCTGCCGCGTCGGGACGCTAGCTGTGTCGACCACGTGCGCCGTCGGCCGCGGCTGCGAAACATCTGCCGGAGGTCAGCGCTCGACGTCAGGATGTACGGCGTTGCTCGGAACTGACCTGCCGGCGCTCGACTACCCGACTGCTTCCAGCAGGGGCAGCCATACCTCGTCGACGATCTCGACGATCGACTCGTCGGGCAGCGCGTCCATCGTCATCAGCAGGTCGTGGCGGACCAGGTCGAAGGCGAGGTTGAGAACGCGAGTCGAGCGCGGCACGTCGGAAAGTTCGCCACGCTCCACAGCGCGGCCGACGATCACCTGGAGCGGGGCGGACGGGCTGGACGGACGGAGAGAGTCACGCAGGTCGTGGAAGCTGGTACCGGTGTCGCGGAAGTAGTCGGCCAGTTGGATGCACATGACGACGACGTTGCGGGCCCGGTCGGCGTTGAGGCGGCGCAGGAAGGTGATCGCGTCGTCGCGGAGGCGTCCGGTATCGGGGATCTCGACCGGCTGCCAGTTCTTGGCGAGGGTTGCCAGCAGCAGGTCTTCACGCTGTGGCCAGCGTCGGTAGAGCACAGGACGGCTCGTTCCGGCGCGGGTGGCGACGGCTTCGAAGGTGAAGCCCGTGTACCCCTGGTCGACGAGGACTTTCCAGGCGGCGTCGAGGATGGCGTCCTCCAGAGCTCGGCCTCGCCGCCGGGTCCCGGTCGCACCCTTGCCGGCATGCTGTTCTGTCCGTGCCTGCGTCCTGCCGTTGTCGCCCATGATCCCCTCACGGTTTAGATCCGCTTGCGTATCTAAACACTCCTGCCTAGTCTTTCCGAAGCCATTAGATACGCGAGTGCATCTTATGTCGTTCTCGACGGCTCCAACTCCTCAGGCCGACCGCTGCAGCGGCAGCCGGCGGTATTGACGCGTTCAACGTCGGTGGCCTCACCGGCTCGCGCCACGAACTACGGAGAGACCCATGTCCATGATCAACGCAGCCCTGGTGGAATCGTTCGACGAGCCGCCGCACTTCCGCTCCGTCCCCGAGCCCGTGGCAGCCCCCGGCCAGGAGGTGGTGGACGTGCTGGCCGTCGGCGTGCATCGGGCCACCCGTGCCATCGCCGCGGGTGAGCACTACGCCAGCGCGGACGCGCTGCCGGCCACCGCGGGCGTCGACGCCGTCGTTCGCCGGGCCGACGGCAGCCTCGCTTTCGTCTTGGCGCCCCGGACTGGCACGCTGGCGGAACGCATCGCCGTCGACCCCGCGTACGCGATCCCGGTGCCCGCCGAATCTGACCCCGCGGTCCTGGTCGCCACCATGAATCCGGCCCTGTCGTCGTGGGTCGCCCTGCGCGACCGAGTCCCCTTCACCACGGGGCAGTCGGTTCTGGTGATCGGTGCAACAGGCAACGCCGGCTCTATGGCCGTCAAGGTCGCCAAGTACCTCGGTGCCGGACATGTGATCGCTGCCGGCCGCAATCAGGCCCGACTGGAGGAGCTGTTGTCCGAGGGCGCGGACGAGACCATCGCCCTCACCGACGCCTCGGACGCCTCGGACGCCTCCGCAACGACCTACGCCAAGGTCGCAGCCGACGTCGACGTGGTCATCGACTACGTATGGGGACCACCCACCGAACTCGCCATGCACGCCATCCTCCAGGCGCGCACCGACCACACGCGCCTGCTCGACTGGGTGCACACCGGCGGTATGGGCGGCTTGGACATCAACCTGCCCAGCCACGCCCTGCGCTCCAACGCCCTCCGCATCCAGGGCAGCGGATTCGGCTCCATCGCCCTCGAAGCCTGTGCTTTGGACGAACTGGCCGCAGCCATCGCCGCCGGCGCGATGACCGTCCGGCCCCGTCCGTTCCCGCTCGCCGAAGTCGAGCGTGCATGGGCGCACCAGGATGCATACGGCGAACGCACCGTCATCGCCTTGTGACGCGAACCCCTCTCTCCTGAGGCCGCCGACCAGCAAGTCGGCGGCCTCGCGAACTCCGGAAACCAAGCGGGCGGGGACGACCGCAACGTCGTACCGCCCCGCCCGCTCCCGTCCATTCCGACCACGACACGACCGTTGCACGTGCCCTGACGGACAACGACTCCTGCTACAGACCCAGGGCGTTCGTCGGAGTCCGAGCACCGCAGGCATCGTCCGCACACGCACCCGACCGAACCGTCCGCGGACGAATGGCCAAAAGCAAACCGCCCAATCGCTCTCTGCTCGACGGATGGGCGTACGCCCGTACTCCAGCAACGCCGACGCCACCGACGCTCGGGCGGATTCCTCCGCACAACTGCACCGCTGCCGCACCGCGCTCGGCGGCCGGCCGCCCCTCAGCCGCATGCACAACTCTGCAGGTCAATACAGGTAGCACGCACGCCACTTCCAGACTCCGGGTCTCCCGCTCACAAGCAGCACCCTCCGCACCCGAGGCGGGGCACCTCGTCAACTCCCTTGCTCCTCTTTGGAAGCTGGACCCCTCGGCACCGGGGATATAAGACAGGGGCCGATCAGCGACGCCATCCTTGCAAGCACCCCGCTCAACTCCCCGCGAGCGCCCACGAAACGCCTCCCCGAACGCGGGGCCGCACCATGCCCGCGGCCCGCGGAGCTTGCTGAATCAGATCAACTCTCCGACAGTCCCCACTCCCCCGTCTCCTCCCCTTCGGCCTCCAGCGCTTCACGTACGACGCGCAGTGCAAGCCCCTCGCTGTACCCCTTGCGGGCGAGCATCCCAGCGAGTCTGCGCACGCGCTTCTCGCGCTCCAGGCCCTCCGTCGACCGGAGCTTCCGCTCCACCAAGGCGCGGGCCCGCTCCTCCTCCTGACCGGTGTCGAGCTGCTCCAGCGCCTCGTCGATCGCCTCCGACCCGACGCCCTTGGTGCGCAGTTCCCGCGCCAGCGCCCGCCGTGCCAGACCGCGGCTGTAGTGGCGGGACTCGACCCAGGCCGTGGCGAAAGCCGAGTCGTCGACTAGGCCGACTTCCTCGAAACGGTCCAGGACCTCCCCTGCCACCTCCTCGGGGATCTCCTTCTTCCGCAGCGCCTCGGCGAGTTGGCTCCGAGTGCGCGGGGTGCCGGTGAGCAGCCGAAGGCAGAGGGCGCGCGCCCGCTCGGCGGGGTCCGACGGCTCCGCTGGACCGCCGCTCTGCTGTCCCCCCTGCTCCTCGCCTCCCGCACGGGAGCGCCGCCGCCCGCCGCCGGTCGTACGCGGTGGTCCCACCCCGGCCCTCGACGGAACGGGACCACCGCTGTCCTGGGAGCCGTCCCCGAACTGTTCGCCCGGAGCGGCTCGTTCCTCAGGGGGCCATGGCTGCGGCGGAGCCAACGGCCATTCGCTGCGCCGGGTCACCGAATCAGCTCTTGGCCGCCGCGGCCTTGGACGCCTTGCTCGATTTCGTCGACTTCGCCGCCGGGGTCGGTGCCGGCACCGCTGCGGGCTCCGCTTCCGGCTCACCGCCGCCTGCGGCGGCATCCGCTCCCGGTTCGGCCGCGGGCTCCTCGGGCTGCACGCCGATGCCGAGCTTCTCCTTGATCTTCTTCTCGATCTCGTTGGCGAGATCCGGGTTGTCCCGCAGGAAGTTGCGGGAGTTCTCCTTGCCCTGGCCGAGCTGATCGCCCTCGTAGGTGTACCAGGCCCCCGACTTGCGGATGAATCCGTGCTCCACCCCCATGTCGATCAGACCGCCCTCACGGCTGATCCCCATGCCGTAGAGGATGTCGAACTCGGCCTGCTTGAACGGCGGTGCGACCTTGTTCTTGACGACCTTGACCCGGGTGCGGTTGCCGACCGCCTCCGTGCCGTCCTTGAGGGTCTCGATCCGTCGGATGTCGAGCCGGACCGAGGCGTAGAACTTGAGCGCCCGGCCACCTGTGGTGGTCTCCGGAGAGCCGAACATCACGCCGACCTTCTCGCGGAGCTGGTTGATGAAGATGGCGGTGGTCTTCGACTGGTTGAGCGCACCGGCGATCTTCCGAAGCGCCTGGCTCATCAGACGTGCCTGGAGACCGACGTGGCTGTCGCCCATCTCGCCCTCGATCTCGGCACGGGGCACGAGGGCGGCGACCGAGTCGACGATGATGAGGTCGAGCGCGCCGGACCTGATCAGCATGTCGGTGATCTCCAGCGCCTGCTCACCGTTGTCCGGCTGGGAGAGGATCAGCGAGTCGGTGTCGACTCCGAGACGCTTGGCGTACTCGGGGTCGAGAGCGTGCTCCGCGTCGACGAAGGCGACGGTGCCGCCCGCCTGTTGGGCGTTGGCCACCGCATGCAGGGTGAGTGTCGTCTTGCCCGAGGACTCCGGACCGTAGACCTCGACCACGCGGCCGCGCGGCAGCCCGCCGACTCCGAGCGCGACGTCGAGAGCGGTCGAGCCGGTGGGGATGATCTCGACCGGTTCGTTCGGCCGGTCGCCCATGCGCATCACGGCGCCCTTGCCGAATTGCCGTTCAATCTGCGCGAGCGCGGCGTCGAGCGCCTTCTCGCGGTCGGTTCCTGCCATGGGTGCCACCCGGTTGTTTGCTTGAGTCGATCGCTTCACGTCCACCGACGCTAGCGCCTGCCACTGACAACCAGCCCGGCGACGTTCCCGGCAGACCTCCGCCGGAGCCTCCGAACCGACGCTGCAGACCTCGCCGGAGACCCCATAAGAATCGATGTTCGATTTTTGCGTCAAGCTGCGCCCCGACCCCTGTGGACAACTCCGTCACCCCCAAGTGCCCCCGCACAACGGCCACCTGGGCCTCGCACCACCGAGGCACCTCACCCGCCCCGCCTCTAGCGACGCCTCCCCGCAGTACCCCGCCCGCCCCTCGGGGCCACAGCCCGCACCGACCTCCTCCACCTCGTACCTGCGCACGTATGCCCCGACGAACCCCTGCAACGTCGCCGTGGCCGGGATGGCGACCAGCACACCGATCACCCCCATCAACGCGCCCCGGCCACGACCGAGCCGAAGGCGACCGCAGGGTGGATGTCCACGGTCCGTGCGGTGATCCGCGGTTGCAGCAGATAGTTCTCGAACTGCTGGTACACGACGACGAAGACGAGCACCCACAGCGCCGTCCAAGGGCCGACGGTGAACCCGATCAGCATCGGCAGCGCACCGGCGAGGTAGGTCCCCACCACCGGCACGAACTGCGAGAGGGCCCCACCCACACCGCGAGCGCGGGCGCGTACGGCACTCCGAGAAGTTCGAGGAAAACGTAGTGCGCCACCCCGGAGACAAGGGCCAACAGCACGCGCGAGTAGAGGTATCCGCCGGTCTTCGCGACGGCGATCTGCCAGGCGCGCAGGACGTCCTCCTGGCGACGGGGCGGGAGGAGAGAGCAGAGTGCCCGCCGCAGCCGGGGCCCGTCGGCGGCGAAGTAGAAGGTGAAGAGGCAGGTCGTCAGAAGCTGGAAGAGGCCGCCGAGCAGGGTCGCGGAGATCCCCCAGACGTTCCGCGCGCTCTCGGAGAGCCGCCGCCTGACCCAGTCGGACTCGACGAGGTCGCTCCGCAGCCGCCGCGTCTCCAACTCGGTGCCGAACGTGGAGTTGACCCAGTGCAGGACCGACTCGACGTATCCGGGGAAGCTCTGCGCGATCCGCGTCACCTGGTCGACGAAGACGGAACCGAGCGCCGTGAGGAACCCGGCGGCGACGATCAGCAGCACGACGAAGACGAGTGCCGTCGCCGGGCCGCGCCGCATGCCGCGAGCGGCGAGCCGGTCGACCGCAGGCTCCATGGCGAGCGCGAGGAAGAACGAGACGAGGACGTCGAGAAGGAGCCCGAGCGTGCGCTGGAACGCCCAGCCGAGCAACTGGTAGAGCCCGACGAGGAGAAGCGCGACCACGATCGCCCGCGGCAGCCACTCCGGCATCGCGTGCGCGCCGGCGCGTGCAGCGCGCGCCCGGTGTGCGCGCACCCCGGCGGACCCGCCTCCGGAGGGCGACCGGGAGACCCGGCTCAACGAATCGTCAGGAGCACCCAGGGGAGGAATACTGACGCACCGGACAAACCGCTCGGCGGTCGACGCACCCGCGGCCCGGAGGCGTCACCTCTTGTCGGCCGGCACGTCCATCACCGCGCAGACCACACGCCAGACCTCCTTCGCGTCCCACCCGGCGTCGAGCGCCTCGTTGACCGTCCGCCCGCCGAGTTGGGACATGACGTGATCGCGCGCGAAGGAGTCGGCGTACGCAGCACCGAAGTACTCCGTCATCCGCTCCCAGAAGACCGTCAACCGCATGCACCCAGTATCCCTGCCGAAGCGCCGCTCAACCGACGAGCATCCGCACGCCCGCGGTCACCCCGACCGCCACGGCGACGACGAGCAGGAACGGCGCCCGCGCCAGCAGCGCGACCACCGCCGCGCCGAGGCCCGCGGCCCTGGCGTCGAGCACGACGTGGGTCCCGTCGGCGAACCCCTGCTGTCCGACGAGCGCGGCGAGCAGCGCCACAGGAAGGAGCGCGGCGAGCCGCTGCACCCAGGGGCGGTCCAACAGCCCCTGGGGGACGCAGAGTCCGAGGAGCTTCGTCGCGTAGCAACCGAGCGCCGTGACGCCCACGGCGATCCACACGCCCATCAGTCGGCCCGCCTCTTGCTCCGCAACCCGACGACCCCGGCGAAGAGGAGGACGAGCGGAGCCGCTGCGGCAGCAGCGAGGACCGGGACCCCGGCGGGGAGTACCGGGAGCAGCGCCAGCCCGAGCACCACCGCGAGGCCGGCCGTCGCGCGTTCCGCCCCGCCGCGGAGCATCGGCGCCAACAGCGCGAGGAAGACGGCAGGGCCCGCGGCGTCGAGCCCCCAGCGTGCGGTGTCGCCGAGCGCCTCGGCGCCCAGGCAGCCGGCGAGGGTCGTGAGGTTCCACACCGCGAACACGCAGGCGCCGGTGACCGTGAAGCCGATCCGCGACCGGCGCCGGTCCGGCTGCGCGAGGGCGACGGCGGAGGTCTCGTCGATCACCCAGTGGGCGGCCGCCGGCAGCAGTGCGCGCGGCAGCCGCAGGACGGTGGCGAGACGCAGTCCGTAGAAGGCGTTCCGCACACCGAGGAAGAGCGCGCCGGCCGCCGCCGTGAACGGGCCTCCGCCCGCGGCCAGCGCGCCGACGAGGGCGAACTGCGAGGCACCGGTGAAGACCAGGAGGCTCATCGCGCACGCCTGTACCGTCGACAGGCCGGCCCCCGCGGCCGTCACCCCGAAGGCGAACCCGGAGAGCCCGACCGCCAGTCCGACGCCGACCGCGTCCCTGACGACGGCCCGATCGCCCGCACTACGTGCTCCCTGCTCGCCGGCGACCCCGTCGTACGTACTGTTCCTGCTGCTCATGGGGGGACGCTAGGCACAGGCGACCGGCGCGGTCTTGTACGTTCTTGCGCTGGCGCACGCCCTCTTCCCCGTGCGTAGGCCCCGGGCGGCACCCCCACGATCCGCGCGAAGTGACGGCCGAGGTGCGACTGGTCGCTGAACCCGACGGTCGCCGCCACCTGCGCGGGCGGCATCCCCTCGTCGAGGAGTGACCTCGCCGCGCGGACGCGTGCGTCGGTGAGCCAGGCGTGCGGCGGCATGCCGTACTCGGCGCGGAAGCGGCGGAGCAGGGCGAAGGTGCCGGTGCCCAGCTCGCGTGCGAGCTCTTCAAGGGTCGGAGGAGCGGTCATCCGCTCGCGGAGGGCCGCCCGTGCCTCCTCCGCCGTCCGCGCTCCGGCGCTGCGCACCGTGCGCCGGGGCAGCGGTCCCGCGTGCCGGCGGAGCAGGGCGGCGAAGGCCACTCGCATCAGAGTGTCGGCGGCGAGCGGGTCCCCCGCCTCCGCGACACGGTGCACCCGTTGGACCATGCGCGCGGTCGACGGGTCGTGGACGACCGGCTCCAGGAAGCCGGGCGTCCCGTCGATCGCCGACGTCTCCCTCGCCACCTCCTCGACGAGCGCCACGTCCGGGTAGAGGACGCTGTAGCGCCATCCCTCGGGGACGCCCGCGTGGCCGGTGTGCGGGGTGTCGGGATTGAGCAGCACGAGCGCGCCCACACCTGCCGTGTGCGCGTCCGAACGGAGCCGGAACGCCTCGACGCCCTCGGTCACCGCGGCGATCACGTATGTGTCGTGGGTGTGGCGCGCGAAGCTCTTGCGGACGTACCGCGCCTCCAGCAGATCGACGCCGGAGAGCCCCGGCGGACGCCAGAAGCGTGCGCTCTCCTCGGCCGCTGACGTGTGTGCCATGGCCTCATTCTGGGCCGGGCGTCCGCACCCGCGTCGCCGGGTCGGGCGCTCGTCGCGTCGGTTGTCAGTGGCGGGGTGCACGATGGGCGGCATGGCTCAGAATCCTCGGCCGTCCGCGCTCGACGCCTTCTCGCCGGCCACCCGCGCCTGGTTCGGCGGTGCCTTCAGCGCGCCGACGGCCGCGCAGGAGGGCGCCTGGCGTGCGCTGCAACAGGATTCCGACGCCCTCGTCGTCGCGCCCACGGGCTCGGGCAAGACCCTCGCCGCCTTTCTCGCTTCCCTCGACTCGCTCGCCGCCGCCCCTCCCCCGGCCGACCCGTTGAAGCGCTGCCGCGTGCTGTACGTCTCGCCGATGAAGGCCCTCGCCGTCGACGTCGAGCGAAACCTCCGCAGCCCGCTCACCGGCATCCGGCAGGAGTCCGTCCGCCTCGGCCTGCCCGAGCCGGAGATCCGCGTCGGCGTGCGCTCGGGCGACACCCCCGCCAC
This sequence comes from Streptomyces sulphureus DSM 40104, assembly GCF_000381025.1. Classification (GTDB taxonomy): domain Bacteria; phylum Actinomycetota; class Actinomycetes; order Streptomycetales; family Streptomycetaceae; genus Streptomyces; species Streptomyces sulphureus. The sequence continues at coordinate 25,156 of NZ_KB905818.1, read as the reverse complement.
CGAGCGCCGCTCGCTCGCGCGGCGGCCGCCCGACATCCTGATCACCACCCCCGAGTCGCTCTTCCTCATGCTCACCTCCGCAACCCGCGAGGCACTCGCCGGCGTGGAGACGGTGATCCTCGACGAGGTGCACGCGGTGGCGGGCACCAAGCGCGGCGCCCACCTCGCCCTCTCCCTCGAACGCCTCGACGAGCTGCTGGAGCGGCCCGCCCGCCGGATCGGCCTCTCGGCCACGGTCCGCCCGGTCGAGGAGGTGGCACGGTTCCTCTCACCGCAGCGCAGTGCGGAGGTCGTCCAACCGCCCTCCGGCAAGGAGTTCGAGCTCTCGGTCGTCGTACCGGTCGAGGACATGGGCGAGTTGGGCGCCTCGCCGGCCCAGGAGGCGGGAGCCGAGGGCCCCGGCGGCGGCAGCAAGCCGTCGATCTGGCCCTCCGTGGAGGAGCGGATCGTCGACCTCGCCCAGGCCCATCGCTCGACGATCGTCTTCGCCAACTCCCGCCGGCTCGCCGAGCGGCTCTGCAACCGGCTCAACGAGATCGCGTACGAGCGGGCCACGGGCGAGACGATGCCGCAGGACGAGTCCCCCGCCGAGCTGATGGGCGGCTCCGGCGCGGCCAGAGGCGCGCCTCCACTGCTCGCCAGGGCGCACCACGGCTCCGTCTCGAAGGAGCAGCGGGCCCAGGTCGAGGAGGACCTCAAGGCGGGGCGGCTGCCCGCCGTCGTGGCCACCTCCAGCCTCGAACTCGGCATCGACATGGGCACGGTTGACCTCGTGGTGCAGGTCGAGTCGCCTCCTTCCGTCGCCTCGGGGCTCCAGCGTGTGGGCCGCGCAGGGCACCACGTCGGCGCCGTCTCCGCCGGCGTCGTCTTCCCCAAGTACCGCGGCGACCTCGTGCAGTCCGCCGTCGTCACCGAGCGGATGCGCGAGGGCGCGATCGAGGCGCTCAGTATTCCGGCCAACCCGCTCGACGTCCTGGCCCAGCAGCTCGTCGCCATGACCGCCGTCGACACCTGGGACGTCGGCGAACTCCTCGCCGTCGTCCGCAGAGCAGCACCGTTCGCCTCGCTCCCGGAGTCCGCGTACACCGGCGTTCTCGACATGCTCGCCGGCCGCTACCCCTCCGACGCCTTCGCCGAGCTGCGCCCGCGCCTCGTCTGGGACCGCGTCGCGCAGACGGTCACCGGCCGCCCGGGCGCCCAGCGGCTCGCCGTGACCTCCGGCGGAACCATCCCCGATCGCGGCCTCTTCGGCGTCTTCCTCGCCGGCACCGACCCGAAGAAGGGCGGTGGCCGGGTCGGCGAACTCGACGAGGAGATGGTCTACGAGTCGCGCGCGGGGGACGTCTTCACGCTCGGCACCACGTCCTGGCGCATCGAGGAGATCACGAGGGACCGCGTCCTCGTCACCCCGGCGCCCGGTGTACCGGGACGCCTCCCCTTCTGGAAGGGCGACCAACTGGGCCGTCCCCTCGAACTCGGGCGTGCGCTGGGCGCGTTCGTCCGCGAGGTCGGCGCCGCTGCGCCGGAGCAGGCGCGCGAGCGCCTCCGCACCACGGGGCTCGACGACCTCGCCGTCGACAACCTCCTCACCTACCTCAAAGAGCAACGGGAGGCCGCGGGCCACCTGCCCGACGACCGCACCGTCGTCGTAGAGCGCTTCCGCGACGAGCTGGGCGACTGGCGCGTCGTCGTCCACTCCCCCTTCGGCGCCCAGGTCCACGCCCCCTGGGCGTTGGCGATCGGCGCCCGCCTCACCGAGCGGTACGGCATGGACGCACAGGTGATGCACGCAGACGACGGCATCGTCCTCCGTCTTCCGGACGCCGACCTCCTCGGCCTCGACCTCCTCGACGAAGCCCCCGGCACCCAGGCGCCCGCGGCCGACGCGGAGCAACCGCCCGTCGGAGTCGCCGACGTCCTCTTCGACAAGAACGAGGTCGACGACGTCGTCACCCAGCAGGTCGGCGGCTCGGCGCTCTTCGCCTCGAGGTTCCGCGAATGCGCCGCCCGTGCCCTGCTGCTGCCGCGCCGCAACCCCGGCAAGCGCACCCCGCTCTGGCAGCAGCGCCAGCGCGCCTCCCAACTGCTGCAGGTGGCGAGCGAGTTCGGCTCCTTCCCGATCGTGCTCGAAGCGGTCCGCGAGTGCCTCCAGGACGTCTTCGACGTCCCCGGCCTCGGCGCGCTCATGGGCGACATCGAGGCGCGCCGGGTCCGCGTGGTGGAGGTGACCACCCCCGAACCCTCACCCTTCGCGCGCTCCCTGCTCTTCGGCTACGTTGCCCAGTACCTCTACGAGGGCGACAGCCCTCTCGCCGAGCGCCGCGCCGCCGCCCTCTCCCTCGACTCCCGGCTTCTCGCCGAACTCCTGGGCCAGGCGGAGCTCCGCGAACTCCTCGACGCCGACGTACTCACCGAACTCGAACGCGAGTTGCAGTGGCTCCCAACCGCGGAGCGCGGCCCCCGCATCAAGGACCCGGAGACCGTCGCCGACGCCCTCAGAGTCCTCGGCCCGCTCGCCGAGGAAGAGTTGACGGAGCGCGGCGGCACCCCGGAATGGGTCGCGGAGCTGGAGGCCGCCCGGCGTGCGATCCGCGTGCGCATCGGCGGACGGGAGCACTGGGCAGCGATCGAGGACGCGGGCAGACTCCGCGACGCCCTCGGCGTCGCCCTCCCCGTCGGCGTCCCCGAAGCGTTCACCGAACCCGTCGCCGACCCACTCGGCGATCTGCTCGCCCGCTACGCCCGCACCCACGGCCCGTTCGTCTCCGCCACCGCCGCCGAGCGCTTCGGGCTCGGCACGGCGGTCGCCGAGGGCACACTGCGGCGCCTCGCCGCGGACGGGCGCCTGGTGCAAGGCGAGTTCCACCCCTCGGGCGCCGGCCAGGAATGGTGCGACGCCGCCGTGCTCCGCAGACTCCGCCGCCGCTCCCTCGCCGCTCTGCGACACGAGTTGGAACCGGTGCCCCCGCCGGCGCTCGCCGCCTTCCTCCCCCAGTGGCAACAGCTCCACACCCGAGGGCTGCGCGGCGTCGACGGCCTGCTCCGCACCGTCGAGCAGCTCCAGGGCGCGCCCGTCCCCGCCTCCGCGCTGGAGAGAGTCGTCCTCCCCAGTCGCGTCGCCGACTACGCCCCACCGATGCTCGACGAACTCACCACCTCCGGCGAAGTCCTCTGGGCCGGCGCCGGAAGCCTCCAGGGCAAGGACGGCTGGATCGCCCTCTACCCGGCGGAGACGGCCCCGCTGTTGCTCCCCCCTCCGCACCCGCTCGAACTCGATCCGCTCCACCTCTCGATCCTCGACGCCCTCGGCGGCGGCTACGGCCTCTTCTTCCGCCAGATCGCCGACCAAGTCCGCGCCACCACGCAACCCGACGCCACCGACCCCCAACTCGCCTCGGCACTCTGGGATCTGGCGTGGTCGGGGCGGATCAGCAACGACACCCTCGCCCCGCTCCGCGCCCTTCTCGGCTCCGGACGCACGGCAGGCTCCACCGCCCACCGCGCCAAGCGGTCCACGCCCCGCGGGCGGTACGGCTCACTCACCGCGGCCCGCGGCACCGGCCGCCCCACCGCCTCGCGCACCGGCCCGCCCACGGTCGCCGGACGCTGGTCTCTGCTCCCATCCGCAGAGAGCGACCCGACGCTGCGCGCACACGCGCTCGCCCGCACTCTCCTCGACCGGCACGGCGTCGTGACGCGCGGCGCCGTCACGGCCGAGGGTGTGGAAGGCGGATTCGCCGCCGCTTACCGGGTGTTGAGCGTCTTCGAGGAGAACGGCCAGGCGCGCCGTGGATACGTCGTCGAGGGCCTGGGCGCGGCGCAGTTCGCCATGGACGGAGCCGTCGACCGCCTCCGCGCGGTGAACACGGCCAGGGAGCGCGCGGCCGACGAGACCACCCCGCAACCGCCCGGCACCGCCCCGGTCCGCGGCCTCGTCCTCGCCGCCGCCGACCCCGCCAACGCCTACGGTGCGGCGCTGCCCTGGCCCCCTTCGCCGTCCGGCACCACGCACAAGCCGGGCCGTAAGGCGGGGTCCCTGGTGGTCCTCGTCGGCGGTGAGTTGGTCCTCTACGTCGAGCGCGGCGGCAAGACCCTCCTGGCCTGGCCGGGCGAAGGCGAGGAAGGCGAAGCCGACACCCGCGCCGAGGAGCGTCTCAACGCCGCGGCCGAAGCCCTCGCCCGCGCGACGACGGAGGGCGCCGTCGGCAGCCTCACAGTGGAGCGCGTCAACGGCACGCCCGCCCTCTCCTCCCGGCTGGGTACCGTCCTCGAGTCGGCCGGCTTCCACGCGACGCCGCGCGGTCTGCGCCTCCGACCGACGTGAGTACGGGCCCGGGGTGCGTGGCTGCACCGTCCGTCGAGGGTGACGCACTACCCGGAAGGAAAATTGCACCGGTACTCATGAGCCGCAAAAACGGCACAAGTCGACCCGTCGAAGGCCACGGAAGGAACGCAACCTACGACGCCCCACGGCCTGCCCGGTCCTCCGCCCTGGCCCGGAGCAGCAACGCGACCCAGCTACGGTAGGGCCTCCAGCCGTCAGCGAGTGCGGCCAACCGCTCGCAAGGGGCGTGGTCGAGGCCGTATGCCTCAGCCATCGAGGCGTGCAGTCGCCGCTCGTGGAGGGGAAAGACGTCAGGGTGCCCGGCACCCCTGACCAGGATGAGCTCGGCGGAGAAGGGGCCGACGCCCGGCAGGGCACGCAGCGATTGCAGTGCGTCCTCCACGGGCATCGCCCGCAGATGCGCGGCGTCGAGTTCGCCGGCTGCGGCAGCCTCGGCGACTCCGTGGAGCCGCTCCGTCTTCACCGCGGTGAGCCCGAAGACGGGTCCGATCTCGCGCAGCACGGCCGGAGTGGGAAAAGCGTGCAATGTCTCACCTGCGACCTCGACGCGCTGCCCGTACTCCTCAGCGAGCCGTGCCTTGGTGACGGCAGCCTGGACCATCCGAACCCGCTGACCGATCACGGCCCACGCCGCGGCCTCATAGGGCGAGTGGAAGCAGACGGGCCGCAGCCCCGGGTAGTCCCTCATGAGCTCGGCCACGACGGGGTCCCGGTCGGAGAGCCGGGCGAAACCGCTCCCGTCCACATCGAGAGAGGATGCGTGCGAGCTGCGCCCCGACCGCCCTGCCGCGCTCCGACCCGGCCGATACGGCTACGGCCCGCCCCTCGGTGCGGACGGTGCACTCCGCCCGCACCCTCCCCGGGACGCCGTCGTCCTCGTCCTGGCGCACCGCGGCGGCCACCACCGAGCGGCCGTCGTCTGCGGGAAACGCCAGGCGGAGGACTCCGTCCGCCGCGTGGTCGTAGCGAGCTGGCGTGAAGCCCTCCAGGAATCGGATGCTCGCCCCGAGGGAGAAGGGTCCCGACGGTGTGAACGAGAGGGCGGTCATGTCAGCCTCCGTGCGCGGTGATGGCGTATCCCTCGGGACCGGCAAAGGTGAACGCCCGACCGAAAGGGGTTTCCCGCGGCGGGCTGACGATCGGAACGCCGGCTGCGACGAGTTGGTCGTGGAGTTGCTGAGCGTCGTCGGTGCGGAACCACAGTGCTGTCCCGAGGCCGGGGCGTGCGACGTCGTCGAGGTCGACGCCGGGCAGCGGCTCCCGAACGGCGAACGGGATCGGTGCGGTGCGGAAGACCACCGCACCCGGAGGCGAGGCGGGGGCCCTCCGCAGTCCGAGGTGTTTCTCGCAGAAGACCGCGGCTGCCTCGACATCGCGTACCTGCAGGGCGATGAAGTCGGGCCCGTCGACGGTGGCAGTCATGGTTGCTCCTCGCTGATGTCAGGACTTTGACATAACTGACCGTACGGCCGATTCCTCGACGTGTCAAAATCCTGACATGCAGAACTCACAACCGGCCGAACCGCCCCACCCCGCGGCGGACGTCACCGAACACGTCGGGTACCGCCTCAAGCGCGCTCATGCAGCCCTGCGCAACGCGATGGACAGAGCACTGAGGGAGCACGACCTGACGGTGCCGCAGTACTCGTGCCTCGAACTCCTCGCCCTGCAACCGGACATGTCCAACGCCGAACTCGCCCGCCGCGCGTTCGTGACACGTCAGTCCATGAACGTCGTCCTCCGCGGCCTGCTGGACGCCGACCTGATCACCCGGCCGACCACGGCCGACCACGGCCGCGCCCGCCCCGCCCGCCTCACAGAAAGGGGACGCAGGCGACTGGAGGACGCCCGGTCGACCGTCTACGCCGTGGAACGGCGCATGACAGAGGCTCTGCCGCAGTCGAGACTGACGGCGCTCCTCGACGACCTCGACCACCTGGCGGAAGCCTTGGACGGATGACACCGGCCCCTCGACCGAAGCTGCGACGATGACCGCATGCCCGAAGGAGACACCGTCTGGCGCACCGCCCGCCAACTCCGCGAAGCGCTGACGGGACGCCGGCTGGTACGTACGGACTTCCGGGTCCCCCGTCTCGCCACGACGGACCTCGGCGGCCGCGAGGTGACCGATACCGTGCCCCGCGGGAAGCACCTCATGACCCGGCTGGAAGGCGGACTCACGCTCCACTCCCACCTCGGCATGGACGGCTCCTGGAGGACCTCCGCGACCGGGACGCGGCCACCGGGCGGCCCGGAGTACGAGGTCCGCGCCGTGCTGGTGACAGCCGAGCGGACAGCTACCGGCTTCCGGTTGCCGGTCCTCGAACTCCTGCGCACGGAAGCGGAGTCGACGGTCGTGGGCCACCTGGGTCCCGATCTGCTGGGCCCCGACTGGGACCCCGAGGGCGCTCGTCTGCGTCTCCTGGCGACCCCGGAGCGACCGCTCGCGGAGGTCCTGCTCGACCAGCGCAACCTGGCGGGTGTGGGCAACGTCTATGCCGCCGAACTCTGCTTCATGGCGCAGACCTCCCCCTTCCACCCCGTGGGCGACCTGCCCGCCCCGCTCCTCCCCCGCCTGCTCACCACAGCGCACCGGCTGCTGGAGCAGAACAAGGACCGGCTCACCCGCTGCACCACCGGAGAGCGCAGGCGCGGCAGAGAGCTGTACGTCTACAACCGCCGCGGCGAGCCCTGCCGCCGCTGCGGGACACCGATCGCCACCGCCGAATACGGTCCGCCCGGCCGTACGCGCACCATCTGGTACTGCCCCCGCTGCCAACCCCCGCCTGCCAAGCCGTAGTTCGGACCGACGCCTCAAGCCTCCGTGCACACACGGAACTTGCCGCTCAGCACCGACGACGCAGCAGCTCCCGCCTGCCCTTGCCTGCCGCCCCGCGGAAGGCACGCATCCGTATCCTCCCGCGCCCGGTGACCGCGGCAGCGTGCACCGGAAGCAGGCTGATTCCCCACCCCCCGGCGGCGACCGAGGCCGCAACCGGCCCGCCCTCGCCGAGAGCCACGCGCCACACCGCGCACCCCCACACCAACGCCGCCATCGCACCGAGCACACAACGCCCCCAGAACACGGGGCCCACACCAGCCATGCAGACACCTCCATGTACCGGAGCACCGTCGCTCTCCATGCTCCCGCACCCTGGGTGCCGGCGCGACCACACACCGAAGCACCCCGGCCTCACGCGCGCCCCCGTAGCCACCCGGGCGCACACGGACGAACAGGAGCGACGGCGCACGACCGCAGCGCACGACGATCACCGGCACCGGCCCGGCCGGGAGTCCCAACGCCCGCCGAGCGGAAGGGAGAAGACAGAAAAGTCCCGCCGGGAAACTCCCGGCGGGACCACGGACTCCCGTCCGCTTCGCTCGTCTGCTGAACGCGCGACTCAGGCCGCTACGACATCTACCGCCTCGGTCGGCGCCTTGATCGTCACGCGCTCTTCCGGAACTCCTGTGACCGAGGTCACCGAGAGCGGGTTCAGCACGGGCCGCATCGACGGCACCGGGTCGCTCGCCGCCGCGGACTCCGCGAGCTCGGCGAGGGCCAGCTCGTCGCTGACCTCCCTCATGAGCTCGGACATCCGGACATCGAGCGCCTCACAGATCGACGACAGCAGTTCGGATGAGGCTTCCTTCTGGCCACGCTCGACCTCGGAGAGGTAACCGAGCGAGACCCTCGCGGACGAGGAGACTTCGCGCAGGGTCCTGCCCTGGCGCTGGCGCTGCCGACGCAGCACGTCACCCAACAGGCGACGGAGCAGAATCATCGGTGCTCCTCCCTCTCAACGTGCGGCGTCTTCCTCAGGCTTTCGGCGACTGGCTCCATGCCCCTCCAGCCGTCAGGCTCCACCGTACCGTCTCCGGCTCCGCCCGTGCGGGGAGCGATGCGGTGTTCACTCAGGGCTGCAAACATCCATTCCCTTCGGCCTGTTCCCGGTCGCTCCCGTGGTATTCGCAACAAGTCTGCTGTGGAGCAGTTCCAGCCCCCCGCGGACGGAAAGCATCCGAATCGCCTCCCTGTCGAGTCCCTCGTCTACCCGGAGCCGCGCGGCGACAACCGGGCCCTCCGACCCCGCGACGGCAACGAAAACGGTACCGACCGGGTGCCCGTCCTGTGGCTCCGGACCGGCGACTCCGGTAGTGGAGACGCTCCAGTCGGCGTGCAGGATGCTCCGCACGCCTGCGGCCATCTGCCGCGCAACCTCGGGGTCGACGGCTCCGCGGTCGCGCAGCAGCTTCTCGTCCACCCCGAGCAGCTCCCGCTTCACCGCGGTCGCGTAGGAGGTGACCGAACCGCGGAAGACCTTGGAAGCCCCCGCAGCGGCCGTCAGTTGGGCGGCGAGCGCACCGCCCGTGAGCGACTCGGCGACGCCGAGGGTCTCTCCCCGCTCCCGGAGCAGCGCGAACACGGCCCGTGCCGAGTCGTCCGCGTCCCCCGAGGCCGCTCCGTCGGCGCCTGCCGCGCTCACCGCGGCTCCGGCGGGAGCGCCTCGGCCCCCGCGTCCCCGGTCACCTGCCGCCCGGCTCGGCGTAGCTGCACCGCCTGCCGCACGTAGTCGAGCCCGGTGGCCACCGTGAGCACGACGGCGACCGCCATCACCCACCACCGCAACGTCGCCAGCGGCCCGGTCAGCGCGAGCACGTACATGCCGACACCCACGCCCTGGGTGAGCGTCTTGAGCTTGCCTCCGCGGCTTGCAGGGATCACCCCGTGCTTGATCACCCAGAAACGCATGAGCGTGATCCCCAGCTCTCGCAGAAGGATCACGCCCGTCACCCACCAGGGGAGGTCGGAGAGGACCGAGAGACAGACCAGCGCACTGCCCATGATCGCTTTGTCCGCGATCGGGTCGGCGATCTTGCCGAAGTCGGTGACGAGGTTGTGCCTGCGCGCCAGCTCGCCGTCGAAGAGATCGGTGATCATGGCGATGGTGAACGCCGCCCAGGCGAAGGAGCGCCAGACCGGGTCGTGCCCGCCCTCGGCGACCATCAGCAGGACGAAGCCCGGTACGAGCAACAGCCGCGCCATCGTGAGGATATTGGCGATGTTCCATAGGCTTACCGTGCGGACCGCCGTCGCGCCCGTCCCTTTGGCTACGGGTTTCCCGCGGCCGGCGGCACCGGCGGCCGAGGCCGACATTCCGGTCATCCCGCCGCCTCCTCCCTGGTCACCCGCGGGATGCCCGCGGCACCCTCGGCGCCCTCGCCCTCCTCGATCGGCTCCGCGACGAGATCGACGCCCTCCGCTGCCACGGCCCGCGCCTCGACCATACGACCGACGGCCAGTTCGTGTCCGCCGCTCTCCGGCGATCCGAACCCGTCGAGCACGACCACACCGTCCGTCTCGGGAGCCTGGTGCGCTGCCCGGCCGACAGGGCCGTCCTCACTGTCGAAGGACTCGACGAGCACGCGCAGCCGTTCGCCGACGCGCTCCTCGGCCCGCTGTGCCGTCAGCTCCTCCGCGAGTCTGGAAACGCGGGAGAGACGTTCAGCCACCACCTCGGGGGCGTTCTTCTGCTCGTACCCGAGGGCCTCTGTGCCCTCCTCGTCGGAGTAGCCGAAGACGCCGACGGCGTCGAGCCGGGCAGCAGCGAGGAACCGTTCCAGCTCGGCCACGTCCTCCTCCGTCTCCCCGGGGAAGCCCACGATGAAGTTGGAGCGCACGCCGGCGTGCGGCGCCTTCGCCCGGATCGTCTCCAGCAGGCCGAGGAAGCTGTCGGTGTCGCCGAACCGACGCATCGCACGGAGGACGCCGGGCGCCGAGTGCTGGAAGGAGAGATCGAAGTAGGGCGCCACCTTCTCCGTGCCGGTGAGGACGTCGATCAGCCCCGGCCGCATCTCGGCCGGCTGGAGGTAGCTGACGCGGAGGCGCTCGATCCCGTCGACGTCCGAGAGCTCCTGGAGCAGCGTTTCCAGCAGGCGGATGTCCCCGAGGTCCTTGCCGTAAGAGGTGTTGTTCTCGGAGACGAGCATGACCTCGCGGACGCCCTGCGAGGCGAGCCACCGCGTCTCGTTGAGGACGTCGGAGGGGCGGCGTGAGAGGAACGAGCCGCGGAAGGACGGGATCGCACAGAACGAGCACCGACGATCGCACCCCGAGGCGAGCTTCACCGAGGCGACGGGACTGCTGCCGAGCCGCCGACGCAACGGAGCCCGCGGCCCGGAGGCCGGGGCCACCCCCTCGGGCAGGTCGGAAGGCTCCGACTCGTCCCCGTGTCCGGGGACCGCGACCTGCGCCTCCTGCCGCTCGACGGGGCTGACCGGAAGCAGCCGGCGCCGGTCGCGCGGAACGTGGGGGGCGTGGACACCGCCGGAGACGATCGTGTTGAGGCGGTCGGAGATGTCCGTGTAGTCGTCGAAGCCGAGGACGCCGTCGGCCTCCGGGAGGGCCTCGGCGAGCTCCTTGCCGTAGCGCTCGGCCATGCATCCTACGGCGACGACGGCCTTGGTCGTCCCGTGGTCCTTGAGGTCGTTCGCCTCCAACAGGGCGTCGACCGAGTCCTTCTTGGCGGCCTCGACGAAACCGCAGGTGTTCACGACGGCGACTTCGGCGTCCGAAGCGTCCTCTACGAGGTCCCAACCGTCCGCCGCCAGGCGGCCGGCGAGCTCTTCCGAGTCCACCTCGTTGCGGGCGCAGCCGAGAGTGACGAGGGCAACGGTGCGGCGTTCGGGCATGGGCTCAGCCTACTTCGTCCCGTCCGCCCCACCTGCCGCGAGGGTCGCCACTGTCGACGGGAACTGCTCCGATCAACCCGCCTCCGGGTCGCCGGGCGTGTAGCTGACCCGCTGCACCTGGCCGAGTTCGCCGACGTCCTCGACCTCCTTGCCGTTGACGAAGAGCTGCACGCCTCCCGCGTTGCCAAGGACGAGGCTGAGCCGCTTGTCGTCGGTGAAGGTCTTCGATTCGCCCTTCTTGAGGACACCGTCATGGATCACGCGGCCGTTGTGGTCGCTGGCGGAGATCCAGCTATTCCCCTCCACCGCCGTCATCCGAACGGTGACCTTGTCGGCGGGAGCCTGCGCGACGGCGCTGTCGGACGGCTTCGGGTCGGCCTCCTCCGAGGCGCTCGGTGCGGGGCTGCCCGTCGGCTGCGCGGGCGTGGACTCCTCGTCGGCAACGGACTTGGGCGCCTCACTGTCGCCCCCGCTGAAGAGCGTGAACCCGACGAAGCCGACGACGGCCACGATCGCCGCGACCATCGCAGCCGTCCAGTTCGGCCGGCGCGGCTCGGGCTTGATGCGCTCGGCCTCGAAGAGCGCGGCGGGCGGCGTGGGGGCCGGGCGTCCTCCGTGCTCCTCGTCGAACTGCGCGACGAGCGCGTCGCCGTCGAGGCCCACCTCTCTGGCGAGCGTGCGGAGGTGGCCGCGGGCGTAGACGTCGCCGCCGCATCGGCTGAAATCGTCCTGCTCGATCGCGTGCACGATGGGAACGCGCACCCGCGTGGACGAACTGACCTCGTCCACGGTCAGCCCTGCGTCGACACGGGCCTGCTGGAGGGCTCGACCGACCGAAGGCCGGTCCTGGTCGGGTGAGTTGCCGATGGACACGGGGGCGCCTTTCGAGCGTGTAGCCACCTGCCGGAGGTTCAGTCTAGGGGCGGGGCGAAAGGGTGGGGCAAGTCAGCGGACCGACTTTGTCCGCCATCCAGGGCCGCGCAGCGACCGCCCCTCGTTCCGTACCCGCCCTTCTGCCGCTTCTCTCACCAACTTGACGTATCAGCGCAGGAAAAGGTTGCTCCCGTCCCCCTCCCGGAGGAAACGGCCCCTCGCTTCACGCCTCGCCGCGGATCACGGCCAGCACCCCTTCGAGCTCGTCCGGTTTGACGAGCACATCCCTCGCCTTGGACCCCTCGCTCGCCCCGACGACGCCGCGCGACTCCATCAGGTCCATCAGCCGGCCCGCCTTGGCGAACCCGACGCGCAGCTTGCGCTGGAGCATCGACGTCGAGCCGAACTGCGTGGAGACCACCAGCTCCGCCGCCTGGCAGAGCAGGTCGAGGTCGTCACCGATCTCCTCGTCGATCTCCTTCTTCTGGCTCTGTCCGGCGAGCACGTCCTCTCTGAAGACGGGGGTCATCTGCTCCTTGCAGTGGGCGACGACCGCCTGGACCTCCTCGTCCTTGACGAACGCGCCCTGCATGCGGATCGCCTTGTTGGCGCCCATAGGCAGAAAGAGACCGTCGCCCTTGCCGATCAGCTTCTCGGCCCCCGGCTGGTCGAGGATGACCCGGCTGTCCGCGAGCGAGGAGGTCGAGAAGCCCAGCCGGGAGGGGACGTTGGCCTTGATGAGGCCGGTGACGACGTCCACGGACGGCCGCTGTGTGGCGAGCACGAGGTGGATGCCGGCGGCCCTGGCGAGCTGCGTGATGCGGACGATGGCGTCCTCGACGTCGCGGGGCGCCACCATCATCAGGTCGGCGAGCTCGTCGACGATGACGAGCAGGTACGGGTACGGCGCCAACTCGCGCTCGCTGCCCTCCGGTGGGCTCACCTTCCCGTTGCGGACCGCGTGGTTGAAGTCGTCGATGTGGCGGAAACCGTACGCCGCCAGGTCGTCGTAGCGCAGGTCCATCTCGCGGACGACCCACTGGAGAGCCTCCGCCGCCTTCTTCGGGTTGGTGATGATCGGCGTGATCAGATGCGGGATGCCCTCGTACGCGGTGAGTTCGACGCGCTTGGGGTCGACGAGCACCATGCGCACGTCGTCCGGCGTCGCCCGGACCATCACCGAGGTGATGAGGCAGTTGATGCAGGAGGACTTTCCGGAACCCGTCGCACCGGCCACCAGGATGTGCGGCATCTTCGCGAGGTTCGCCGAGACGTAGCCGCCCTCGACGTCCTTCCCGAGCCCGACGAGCATCGTGTGGTCGTCGCCCACCGCGTCGGCAGAGCGCAGGACATCTCCGAGATTGACCATCTCCCGGTCGCTGTTGGGGATCTCGATGCCAACAGCCGACTTCCCCGGGATCGGGTTGATGATCCGCACGTCCGGACTCGCCACCGCGTAGGCGATGTTCTTCGCGAGCGCGGTGATCTTCTCGACCTTCACGCCGGGGCCCAGCTCGATCTCGTACCGCGTGACCGTCGGGCCGCGGGTGAAGCCGGTGACGGCGGCGTCCACCTTGAACTCGCTGAAGACCTGGGTCAGCGAGGCGACGACCTCGTCGTTGACGGCGCTGCGGCTCAGCCCGGGGCCGCCGCGCTCCAGAAGGTCGAGCGAGGGCAGCGAGTAGCTGATGTCTCCCGCGAGTTGCAGTTGTTCCGCACGCGCGGGCAGCTCCCCGGGATCGGGCGGCGACGGGGCCTTCGTCAGGTCCGGTACGGAGCCGCTCTCCTCCGGTTTCTCCTCGCCCCGCGCCCCCGGTACGGCGGCGGCCTTGCGGCTCTGACGGCCCGTCGAGACGCCGCTGGTGAGCCCCGCGACGAGCGGCGAGGGCTGGACGCCGTGGAGCACCGCCCCGTCGAGCGAGGCGGCAGCCGCCGCGGCGACGTCGACCGCGTCGGGCGCCTGCTCCCCGTCCTCCGCCTCGGTACGGCTCCGCGCCGGGCGCTTGCGGGTGCGGCGGTTGTCGAGCGCCTCCTTCTCCGCGAGCGACGGATCGACGTACTCCTTGCGCATGTTGTGCTTGGCCGGGCGCGCCGGCTTCGGCTCGGGCTCGTCCTCCTCCGGCTCGGAGAGCACGCCCAGACGCACGCAAAGAGCGTGCAGGCGCTGCGGGATGGCGTTCACGGGGGTCGCGGTGACGACGAGCAGACCGAAGACGGTGACGAGGATGAGCAGCGGCACGGCGAGCACTTCGCCGACGCCGAGAACCAGAGGTCTCGACGCGCCCCAACCGATCCAGCCGCCGGCGTCCCGCATGGCGTCGACGCCCCGTCCGCGCCCCGGCGCACCGCAGGCGAGGTGCACGAGACCGAGCGCCCCCACCACGAGCGCCGAGAGCCCGATCACGATGCGGCCGTTCGCCTCCGGCTTCTCCGGGTGCCGGAACAGCCGCACGGCGATCACGCCGAGCAGTATCGGAACGAGGAGGTCGAGGCGACCGAAGGAGCCCGTGATGAACGTCGCCACCAACTCGCCGACGACACCCTCCATCTGCGACCACGTACCCGCCGCCACGATGAGCGCCAGCCCCAGCAGGAGCAGAGCGAGACCGTCCTTGCGGTGGGCGGGGTCGAGCCCCTTCCCGCTTCGGCCTATGCCGCGGAAGACCGCACCCACACCGTGCGCCAGCTTGCGTCCGACACGGCGGGTGCGGGACACGGGTACCGGCTTCTTGGCGGCAGCCTTCTTGGCGGCGGGCTTCTTGGCGGGGGCCTTCTTCGCCGGTGCCTTCTTCGCGGCAGCCTTCTTCGCCGGGGGCTTGCCGGCTGCCTTTCCGGTTCCGGACGTACGTGAGGCCATGGGGGTGAGGTTACCGTCACCGGATGGCTGAGGCACGGACGCCGGTGTGCGGTAGCCGTGCGGTCAGGGGGTGTTGGGGCGGCTGCGACCCATGGGCCGACTCGCCGTCAGGTCGCCGGCGCGCGTCAGTTCTGGGAGGGCACCTGCTGGGACGGGTCCCCGCCCGCGCCCGGGCCGAGGGCGTCAAGTGCCCTGCGCAGCCCGGCGAGTTTGCGCTCGAGGTGGACGGCCGTCGCCGCGCTGGCGGCGTCGGATGCATCGGTGAGCTGTTTGGTGAGGACCTCCGCCTGCTCCTCGACGGCGGCCAGCCGCGCGGAGAGCTCGAGGAGCAGGCCGCCCTGCCCGTCCTCCGCAGGCTCCTCCTCGGCGCCGTTCTGTCCCTCCACCTGCATCCGCAGGAGCGAAGCCTGCTCCCGCAATTGGACGTTCTTCATGTAGAGGTCGACGAAGACCGAGACCTTGGCGCGCAGCACCCACGGGTCGAACGGCTTGGAGATGTAGTCGACGGCGCCGGCCGCGTATCCGCGGAAGGTGTGGTGCGGACCGTGGTTGATGGCGGTGAGGAAGATGATCGGGATGTCCCGGGTGCGCTCCCTGCGCTTGATGTGCGCCGCCGTCTCGAAGCCGTCCATGCCGGGCATCTGGACGTCCAGCAGGATCACCGCGAAATCGTCGGTCAGCAGCGCTTTGAGCGCCTCCTCCCCTGACGATGCCCGCACCAGCGTCTGATCGAGCGCAGAGAGGATGGCCTCCAGCGCCAGCAGATTCTCCGGCCGGTCATCGACCAGGAGGATCTTGGCCTTCTGCACCATGGCCCGTCCTCCTCGCCCCGGCAGCCTTTCGGACGCCGCCCCTGGGGCGGCTTCCCTGAGACTGCCGCCCATCCTTGTGCCGGTCATGGTAGCTCCACCCGACAGCCGCCACACCCTGTCACCGTCATGTCACCGCGAAGTGACCGGTGACACATACCGGAAACGCCCCAGGCGACCGGGACGTTCCCGGTCACCAGCGCTTCCACACCCCTGAGCACCTCCCTGCACACATGCGTTGCGTGCGTACCGCGCGTAGACACCGAGGCCGACGGGCACGCGTCGCGGAACCATGCCCCGTGTGACCACACTGAGTCAACGCGGCCGCCTCTCCCCGGTCGTGCCAACTCCCCTTGAGCGACACCGGAGTTGCGTCGATCGGCGTTTCGCCCGACCTCCGTCAGCCCCGTCACTCGGGTTCCGCGCCCATTCGGCACAGAACCCGCCCAACACCGTGTCATATTCACCCCGCACTAATCCACCGCCTCATCACAGTCAGCAGGTGCTCGGTGTCCACGGGCTTGGTGACGTAGTCGGAAGCGCCCGACTCGATGCTCTTCTCACGGTCCCCCTTCATCGCCTTCGCCGTCAGCGCGACGATGGGCAACCCGGCGAACTGCGGCATCTTCCGGATCGCCGCCGTCGTGGCGTAACCGTCCATCTCGGGCATCATGATGTCCATCAGCACGACGGCCGTGTCCTCGTGCTGCTCCAGCACCTCGATGCCCTCGCGCCCGTTCTCCGCGTAGAGCACCTGGAGACCGTGCTGCTCCAGCACGCTGGTAAGCGCGAAGACGTTCCGGATGTCGTCGTCGACGATGAGGATCTTGCGGCCCGAGAGCTCCTCGAACCGGCCGGGATCGGACTCGGCGTCCTCGTCGGCCCCGGGCTCGTCCGCCGGGTACTCCGCCTCGCCCGTGGGCAGTTGCTGAGCGGCGCCCTTCGGCTCGACGGCGAACGGTGCGGCGGTATGTGCGGCCGGGTCCTCGGGGTACTCGTCCGGCTCGACGGAGGCCGGCGCGTCGACGGGCTCCGCCGCTGCCGCGCTCGTCTCCGAGGCGGCCGTGATCGCGAGGGTCGTGCCCGCGTCGATCTGCCCGTACCCCTCGGGCGGCAACTCGGTGGGTTGCAGGGGCAGGTAGAGCGTGAACGTCGAGCCGCGGCCCGGCTCGCTGTCGGCGTCGATCTCGCCGCCGAGGAGGCGGGCGATCTCACGGCTGATCGAGAGGCCGAGCCCGGTGCCGCCGTACTTGCGGCTCGTCGTGCCGTCCGCCTGCTTGAACGCCTCGAAGATCACCTGCATCTTGCTCTGCGCGATGCCGACGCCCGTGTCAGTGACCGAGAAGGCGATGAGCCCGGAGTCGGCGTCCCGGAGCGAACCGTGCTCGAGCATCTGCTCCCGGATCGACTCGGGCACCTCCGCGTGCGCCGCCCTGATCACCAGCTCCACCGCCCCGAAGTCGGTGAACTTCACCGCGTTGGAGAGGAGGTTGCGCAGGACCTGCAGGAGGCGCTGCTCGTCGGTGTTGAAGGTGGGCGGCAGCTCGGGCGAGACGCGGACGGAGAAGTCGAGCCCCTTCTCCGCAGTCAGCGGGCGGAACGTCGCCTCGACGTAGTCGACGAGCTGCACCAGTGCGATCCGGCTCGGGCTGACGTCCATCTTGCCGGCTTCGACCTTGGAGAGGTCGAGGATGTCATTGATGAGCTGAAGCAGGTCGGAGCCCGCACCGTGAATGGTCTCGGCGAACTCGACCTGCTTGGGGCTGAGGTTCGCGTCCGCGTTGTCGGCGAGCAGCTTCGCCAGGATCAGCAGCGAGTTGAGCGGGGTGCGCAGCTCGTGCGACATGTTGGCGAGGAACTCGGACTTGTAGCGCATCGAGACCGAAAGCTGCTCGGCGCGCTCCTCCAGGACCTGCCGCGCCTCCTCGATCTCGCGGTTCTTGATCTCGATGTCGCTGTTGGTCTGGGCGAGCTGCTCGGCCTTCTCCTCCAGCTGCGCGTTCGACTCCTGAAGCGCGCGCTGCCGGTTCTCCAACTCCACGGAGCGCTCCTGGAGTTGCTCGGCGAGCTCCTGCGACTGCTGCAGCAGCAGCTCGGTGCGGGTGTTGGAGCTGATCGTGTTGACGCTCGTCGCGATCATCTCGGCGATCTGCCGGAGGAAGTCCTTCTGGATGTGCGTGAAGGGCTGGAACGAGGCGAGCTCGATGACGCCGAGCACCTTCTGCTCGAAGATCACGGGCAGCACGATCACGTGGGCCGGAGGTGCCTCGCCGAGCCCCGAGGAGATCTTCAGGTAGCTCGGCGGGGTGTTCTCGACGAGGATCGTCCGCTTCTCCATCGCAGCGGTGCCCACGAGCGACTCGCCGAAGCTGAACGTCGCCGGCATCGTCTCCGTCGAGAGGCCGTAGCCGGCCTGCATCAGCAACTCGTGCCCCTCCGTCGGCTCCTCGCTCGGGTCGACGCCGGCCGAGCCGCTCTCGTCGCCGCGAGCGACCGCCATGAAGAACACGCCGTGCTGGGCCGAGACGACCGGCGTCAGCTCACTCATGATCAGCTTCGCGACGTCCTTGAGATCGCGGCGGCCCTGCATGAGGCCGGAGATCCGGGCGAGGTTGCCCTTCAGCCAGTCCTGCTCCTGGTTGGCGTTGGTGGTCTCGCGCAGGTTGGTGATCATGGAGTTGATGTACGTCTGGAGCTGGAGGATCTCGCCCGCTGCCTCGACGTCGATGCGCACGTTGTGGTCGCCGCGGGTCACCGCCGTCGCCACCTCCGCGATCGCGCGCACCTGGCGGGTGAGATTGCCGGCCATCTCGTTCACCGACTCGGTGAGGTCCTGCCAGGTCCCCGCGACGCCCGGCACCTGCGCCTGACCGCCCAACTGCCCCTCGGTGCCCACCTCACGGGCGACCCGCGTCACCTCGTCGGCGAAGGAGGAGAGCTGGTCGACCATCGTGTTGATCGTCGTCTTGAGCTCCAGGATCTCCCCGCTCGCACCGATGTCGATCTTCTTCGTGAGGTCGCCCTTGGCGATGGCGGTGGTCACCTGGGCGATGTTGCGGACCTGACCCGTGAGGTTCGACGCCATGGAGTTCACCGACTCCGTGAGGTCCTTCCACGTGCCCGAGACGCCCGAGACGCGCGCCTGGCCGCCCAGCACACCGTCCGTGCCGACCTCGCGGGCCACCCGCGTCACCTGCTCGGCGAACGACGAGAGCGTCGTCACCATCGTGTTGACGGTGTCGGCGAGTTGGGCCACCTCGCCGCTCGCCTCGACTGTGACCTTCTTCGTCAGGTCCCCGTTGGCGACCGCAGTGGCGACCTGCGAGATGTTCCGCACCTGACCCGTGAGGTTCGACGCCATCAGGTTGACGTTGTCCGTGAGGTCCTTCCAGATCCCCGAGACGCCGCGGACCCGCGCCTGGCCGCCGAGCTTGCCCTCGGTGCCCACCTCCCGCGAGACGCGGGTCACCTGCTCGGCGAAGGAACTCAACTGGTCCGTCATCGTGTTGACGGTGGTGACGAGCGCGAGGATCTCGCCCTTCGCATCGACGGTGATCTTCTTGGAGAGGTCGCCGTCCGCCACCGCCGTCGTCACCTCGGCGATGTTCCGTACCTGCGAAGTCAAGTTGTCGGCCATGAAGTTGACGGACTGCGTGAGGTCCTTCCACGTACCCGAGACGCCCTTGACCTCCGCCTGGCCGCCGAGGATCCCCTCCGTGCCCACCTCGCGCGCGACGCGGGTCACCTGCTCGGCGAACGAACGCAACTGACCCACCATGGTGTTGATGGTGTTCTTGAGCTCGAGGATCTCCCCACGCGCGTCCACGTCGATGCTCTGCGAGAGGTCGCCGCGCGCCACCGCCGTCGCGACCTGGCTGATGTTGCGCACCTGCGCCGTGAGGTTGCTCGCCATGCCGTTCACCGAATCGGTGAGGTCGCGCCAGACGCCGGCCACGCCCGGCACCTGGGCCTGCCCTCCGAGCCGGCCCTCCGTGCCCACCTCGCGGGCGACACGGGTCACCTGCTCGGCGAACGAACTCAACTGGTCCACCATCGTGTTGATGGTGTTCTTGAGCTCGAGGATCTCGCCTCGCGCGTCCACGTCGATCTTCTGCGACAGGTCGCCCCGCGCCACCGCCGTCGTCACCTCGGCGATGTTCCGTACCTGCGAAGTGAGGTTGTTCGCCATGAAGTTGACGGAGTCGGTGAGGTCCTTCCACGTCCCCGAGACGCCGTCGACGCGGGCCTGACCACCGAGCCGCCCCTCCGTGCCGACGTCCCGCGCCATCCGCGTGACCTGTTCGGCGAAGGAACTGAGCTGGTCGACCATCCTGTTGACGGTGATCTTCAGTTCCAGCATCTCGCCGGAGACGTCGACCGTCACCTTCTGCGACAGATCGCCGTTGGCCACCGCCGTCGTCACCTGTGCGAGGTTGCGCACCTGACCCGTGAGGTTGTGGAAAGCGGTGTTGACCGAGTCCGTGAGGTCCTTCCACGTACCGGCCGCGCCCGGGACGTGTGCCTGCCCGCCCAGCGCGCCCTCGATGCCCACCTCGCTGGCGACGCGCGTCACCTCCGCGCCGAAGGCGGAGAGCTGGTCGACCATCGTGTTGACCGTGTGCTTGAGGTCCTGCATCTCGCCGGAGACGTCGACCGTCACCTTCTGCGAGAGGTCTCCGTTCGCCACCGCCTTCGTCACCTGCGCGATGTCCCGCACCTGCGCCGTGAGGTTGCGGAACGCCGCGTTGACCGAGTCCGTGAGGTCCTTCCACGTACCGGCCGCGCCCGGGACCTGGGCCTGGCCGCCGAGGCTGCCCTCGGTACCGACCTCGCTGGCGGCACGGGTCACCTCGTCGGCGAAGGTGCGCAGCGTCTCCGTCATCGCGTTGATCGTTTCGGCCAACTGCGCCACCTCGCCCCGCGCGTTGACCGTGACGCGCTGCGACAGGTCGCCGCTGGCGACCGCCGTGGTCACCCGGGCGATCTCGCGCACCTGCGAAGTGAGATTCCCCGCCATCAGGTTGACGGAGTGCGTGAGGTCCTTCCACACCCCGGCGACGCCCTGCACCTGGGCTTGACCGCCGAGGCTGCCCTCGGTGCCGACCTCGCGCGCGACGCGCGTCACCTCTGCCTGGAAGGAGGAGAGCTGGTCGACCATGGTGTTGACGGTGTTCTTCAGCTCCAGCATCTCGCCCGAGACGTGGACCGTGACCTTGCGGGAGAGGTCGCCCTTGGCCACCGCCGTCGTCACCAGGGAGATGTCGCGCACCTGCGCCGTCAGCCTGGAGGCCATCAGGTTCACCGCATCGGTGAGATCCTTCCAGGCGCCCGAGACGCCGCGGACCCGCGCCTGACCGCCCAATTTGCCTTGCGTACCGACCTCGTTGACGACGCGCGTCACCTCGTCGGCGAAGAGGTCGAGTTGATCGACGAGGCCGTTGACCGTCCGCCCAACCTTGAGGAACTCCCCGCGCAGCGGGTGCCCGTTGGTCTCGCCCGCCGGCGTGCGCAGCTCCATCCGCTGCTCCAGGTCGCCGTCCGCGACTGCGGAGAGCACCCGCCCCGTCTCGGAGACCGGCCATGCCAGGTCGTCGACGAGCGCGTTCGCCGCCTCCACCGAAGCGGCCCACGAGCCCTCGCTCGCGCCCGGCTGCAACCGCTCCGTGAGCTTCCCGTCGCGCCCCACTACGCGCCGTACCCGCGTCAGCTCGCTCGCGAGGTGCAGGTTGCGGTCCGCCACCTCGTTGTAGAGCGCGGAGATCTCCGCCAGCGGGCCGTCACCCGTGACCGTGAGCCGCTTCTTGAAGTTGCCGTCGCGCATCGCCGTCAGCGCGGTCAACAACTTGTCCAGTGCCGCCGCCTCGACCTCGACCGTTCCGCTCTTCCGGGAGCGTCCGCCCTTTGCACGCGCGGTTGTGCTGCGCGTTGCTGCGCCAGACTCCACTGTCCCTCCCGTACGGTCGACCGTTCCGCCCGGTCTTCCTCCGAGCCCTCCCAGTGTTTCACTACGACCGAACCCGGCGATAACAGTTCGGCAGCACAGCATGCGCCGCTTCCGGGACGCCGATGGAAATCACCCGCATCCGGCGGCCACACGCACTGCGAACGTAAGTAACCTGGCTTCCGGCTGTCCACTCCCCGGCCACGGCACAGGGGATACCTCCGCCGAGCCACCGGGTAGAGGCCACCAGGGACAGCGGTGCGAGCACAATGGGTAACGGAGGGGCGCTGCGTGACGCAGGAGCAAGGCGCCGAGCGCGAGACGATCACCGCGATCGGCGCGGGCGGGATCACGGCAGCAACCGCGCTGACGCCGCAACGCGTCGGCGCCGAAACGGACGGCGAGGACGCCAAGGGGAGGCCAGTGATCACCGCGCGGGCTGCGGCCACCTTCGAGCCAGTGGGACGCTCCGTCGCAGCCGCCCGCGGTTTCGTCCGCGACACCTTCCAGGGGTGGGGCCTCACCGAGGTCGTCGACGACGCCGTCGTCCTCACCAGCGAGCTCGTCACCAACGCCGTCGTGCACGCCGGCACCTCCGCCGAGGTCATCTGCCTCCTCGACGACGAGGGCGTCCGCATCGAGGTCGTCGATCGCTACCCGGAGCGCGAACTCCCGCTCACCGAACGCGTGCACCGGCCCAGCCCCGACAGCGAGGGCGGACGCGGCCTGCTGCTGTGCGCCGCGCTCGCGGCCCGCTGGGGCGTCGACTACACGGCCGCCGACAAGCGCGTCTGGTTCAGCCTCGCGCTCAACGAGCGCCCCGTGGGCACCCGCTCCGCCGGCCCACAGCTCCCCGACTCCGTCCTCCCCGAGGCCGACCGGTACGTCCACGTCGCCGTCGTACAGGTGGACAGCGAGGGCCTCATCAGCGCCTGGAACGAGGACGCCCGTCTCCTCTTCGACCACACCCCTGAACAGGTCATTGGCAAGCCGCTCAACGACTTCGTCGCCTGGCCGCACACACCCGGCACGAGCACCGGCATCGCGGAGGCGCTCCAGCTCTCCCGCTGGGAGGGCTCGTACGGCGTCCGCGGCGCCGACGGCAGGACCGTCCCCGTCTACGCCTCGCACCTCCGCGTCCGCGACAGCGACGGCGCTCCCTCGACCGTCTGCCTCCTGGTGCGGGACCACGAGCGCGCCGTCCTCCAGTCGCAGGTGCGCGCCCCCGCCGCGGAGTCCACCGAAGGACACGAGACCGCGACCGGCGTCGACCCGTTCGAGGTCTTCATCGGCTCCCCCACCCCCGACGACCTCGACGGCCTCCTGCAACGCACCGTCGAACGCGCCCGCGACATGCTCGACGGCGACGCCGCCTACCTGCTCCTCGCCACGGACGACGAGACCGAGCTCGAGGTCCGCGCCTCCACCGGGCTCCCTTCCGCGCGCCAGCGCTTCGCCCGCGTCCCCGTCGAGACCGGCAGCGGACGCTACGGCTCCGCGCGGATGCCCTCGGTCCACGAGGACCTCACCGTCGTCCCCGGTGCAGTGCCCCTCCTCTCCGGTACAGGCATGCGCTCCGTCGTGACGGTCCCGCTGAAGGTCGAGGGCCGTCTCACGGGATCGCTCGGCGTCGCGACGGAGGCCGCCGAGCGCTACACCAACGAGGAGGCGCTCCGCCTCCAGTTCGCGGCCGACCGCATCGCGCTCGCCGTCGAGCGAGCCCGCCTCACCGAGCTGGAACGCCTCCGCAGAGGCTCGCTCTCCTTCCTCGTCGAGGCGTCCGACCTGCTCGCAGGCACCCTCGACCGGGATCAGACGCTCGCGCTGATGGCCCAGATGACCGTTCCGACGCTCGCCTCCTGGTGCGCCGTGTACACGGTCACCGAGCCCGGTTCGGACCCGCAGCTCTCCTACGTCCTCCACGAGGACGAGGAGCGGATCGACAACCTCAAGGCCCTCCTCGCGAAGGTCGATGCGCCCGAACCCGTCCCGACGCCGGGCGCTCGCGTCTGGTCGGCGCCGAGCGAGGCCGCACGCTCGTCCGCGTTGCGAAACTCTCTCCGCAGCGTCGTGCTCCACGACGACGACTACCGCAGCACCCCCGGCACCACCCTGGCCACGGCGACCGCGGTGGGCGGCGAGACCGTGGTACTGCCGCTCGTCGCACGCAACCGCGTGATCGGCATGCTCACCCTCGGAAAGCCCACGGACGAACGCTTCCGCCAGGAGATCCTCGAACTGGCCGAGGACCTCTCGCGCCGAGCAGCCCTCGCCCTCGACAACGCCCGCCTCTACTCGGAGCGCACGGCGATCAGCCAGTCCCTGCAGCGCAGCCTGCTCCCTCCCGAGCTGCCCGAGGTCCGCGGCGTCGAGGTCGAGGTCATCTACCGCGCCGCGGGCGAGGGCAACGAGGTCGGCGGCGACTTCTACGACCTCTTCGAGATCGGTGACGGCGACGACAAGGCGTACGGCTTCGCCATCGGCGACGTCTGCGGCACGGGCCCCGAAGCCGCCGCAGTCACGGGCCTGGCCCGCCACGCCCTCCGCCTCCTCGCCCGCGAGGGACTCGGCGGCCCAGCCGTCCTCGAGCGCCTCAACACCGCCATCCTCGACGAGGGTGCCCGAAGCCGCTTCCTCACCCTCCTCTACGGAGAGCTACGCCCCCAGGACGGCGGCGGCGCCGAGCTGAAGGTGGTCTGCGCCGGCCACCCGCTGCCCCTTCGTCTCCGCCAGGACGGCACCGTAGAAACGGCTGCGGACCCGCAGCCCCTCCTCGGTGTCATGGAAGACCTGGAACTCTACGAACAGACGATCACCCTCGCCAGGGGCGACGTCCTCCTCTGCGTCACGGACGGCGTCACCGAACGCCGGGAAGGCACCCGCATGTTGGGCGACGACGGCCTGACAGAAGTTCTCACTAGCTGCACCGGCCTCAACGCCGGCGCCGTGGCGGCCCGCATCATGCGCGCTGTGGAGCGCTTCGCCAGCGACGCCCCGTCCGACGACATGGCCATCCTCGCCATGCGCGTCCCCGAGTGACACTGAGCAACGGGCCGGTGCGGCCGGTCCGTTGCCTCTGGATTCCCCGAACGTGAAAGGGGCCCCACCGGCTTGGTGGGGCCCCTTTCACGGACTCTTCGTTCTGTCTCGGAGAGCCCCAAAACGGAATCGAACCGTTGACCTTCTCCTTACCATGGAGACGCTCTGCCGACTGAGCTATTGGGGCCTGTCGAACTCCCGTGATCCTACCGCGAGTCCAACGTCCCAGTGAATTCCCTCCACCGGGTCGCACAGTGGGCTCCCATCGGAATCCGACGGAAGCCCACTGGCTTTAATGGTAGTTCGGCGGTGTCCTACTCTCCCACACACTCCCGTATGCAGTACCATCGGCGCAGAAAGGCTTAGCTACCGGGTTCGAAATGTGACCGGGCGTTTCCCCAACGCTATAACCACCGAAACACACACAACACCAACACACCCAACCCCCCCACAACAGGGGGCCGGTATGTGCTGTTCGTTGTTTCAGAACTGCACAGTGGACGCGAAGCCTCTATGGACAAGCCCTCGGCCTATTAGTACCGGTCAACTCCACCCCTCACAGGGCTTCCATACCCGGCCTATCAACCCAGTCATCTCCTGGG
>NZ_KB905817.1:326145-482388 GCF_000381025.1 Streptomyces sulphureus DSM 40104 | reverse complement strand
GCCCCGAGCCCCGAGCCCCGAGCCCCGAGCCCCGAGCCCCGAGCCCCGAGCCCCGAGCCCCGAGCCCCGAGCCCCGAGCCCCGAGCCGAACTCCTCTGCCCACTGCGACAGAACCCCAACCACACCCGACCCCGCGACTTTCACACGCGCTCTTCCCGCCACATCCGCAAAAACGCACGTACCGCACGACGCCAACAACTGCCCCGCCCCCAAAGGCACTCGAGAACCCCGGCAACCCGCGAACCCGTAAACTACGACCGCCCGAAACCGGAACCAAAGACACCGTCAAGGCTCGGCTCATTCTCAGGCCCCGCTCCATCTCCCGAACCGGCCGCCCACAACTGAGTCACCCAATTCCGTAAGTGAAAGCACAGTGACGGTCCGCCGATTCACCCCCACCACGAGCGAGCCACCACGAGCAGCGAAACCACAGGCGAACCTCCCGGCAGTCCCCGCGAATTGGGGAATCCCGGCCGAACACGCGACGCCGCCCCGTGATACGGAGTACGTTTCCCCGCCCGGCGTTCGGCTGCGGCGGGAAGCACAGGCGCACGAACGGTGTTCATTTCCACGGCGGTCCCCGCCGGTTGGTGGTGCGCCAGGCGCACCAGGCAGCGGGCGGGCGCCCCTCGCACAACACGTCGGCCCCCGCGTGCAGGCGCGCCTCAGGTGCGCCGGCGCGGAGGGTAGCTCACCGTCGGAGGAGGAATGTCAGCTCGGACCCGTAATATGCGGTTCGCCTGTCGGGATCGGAGGGCCTGCGATGCCCCCGGGTTCGCAACCGGCGCCCTCGGCAGGAAGAATCGGCCTCCGGGCCCCCGGCCCCTCGCAGCGGTGAGAAGCTGCACGGGGCGGACGACGACGAGCCCCCACGGGGAGGTGGCAGGCGAGTGGTGGAGCAACTGACGCAGCACGATCCGCGGCGGATCGGCCAGTTCGAGGTGCTCGGCCGTCTCGGCGCCGGAGGCATGGGGCTGGTGTACCTCGCCCGATCCGCCTCCGGCAGACGCGTGGCAATCAAGACGGTGCGGACCGAACTCGCCGAGGACCAGCTCTTCCGCGTCCGCTTCACCCGCGAGGTGGAGGCCGCGCGGGCGGTCAGCGGGTTCTACACGGCCGCTGTCGTGGACGCCGATCCGCGCGCCGCGGTCCCGTGGCTCGCCACCGCTTTCGTGCCGTCTCCCTCGCTCGAGGAGATAGTCACCGAGTGCGGGCCGCTTCCGGTCCAGGCGGTCCGTTGGCTCGCGGCGGGCGTCGCCGAGGCGCTCCAGTCGATCCACGGGGCAGGGTTGGTCCACCGTGATCTGAAGCCGTCGAACGTGCTGGTCGTCGAGGACGGCCCGCGGGTGATCGACTTCGGTATCGCCTCGGGCGTCTCCAACACGCGTCTGACGATGACCAACGTGGCCGTCGGCACCCCCGCCTACATGTCCCCCGAGCAGGCTCGCGACTCACGCAGTGTCACGGGCGCCAGCGACGTCTTCTCGCTCGCCTCCACGCTGGTCTTCGCCGCGACGGGCCACGCGCCCTTCCACGGCGTCAACCCGGTGGAGACGGTCTTCATGCTCCTGCGTGAAGGGCCGGACCTGGAGGGCCTCCCCGAGGAGTTGCGCCCGCTGATCGAGTCGTGCATGCGCATGAACGCGGACGAGAGGCCCACGCCCGCAGACCTCCAGGCGCAGCTCGCCCCGCACCTCTTCAGCGGCAAGGACGACAGCGGAACGGTGTCGGCGTGGCTGCCGGCGAAGGCCGTCGAGTTGATCGAGGAGCGGCGAGGCGTCCGTCCCAGGGTGCCGCGTGCGGAGCCGCCGGGCGGGCATGCGGCGGGACCGCCCGTGCCCGAGCAGCAGGCCCCGCCCGTGAGCCACGGGCAGGCGCCCGAGCCGAGCCGCCCTGCGCAGCCCGGTAGGCATGCGGCGTACCCGCCCGTCTCCGCAGGGCCGCCCGCGGTCGGCGCCCGCGGCGGTCCGCAGCAGAGCGCCGTCGCGCCGCAGCAGGGCGCGCACGCCGCCCCGGCGCCCTCGGGCCTGCACGTTCCGGCGGACGGCGGCTCCGTCGTGCTCCCGGGCGCCCAGGTGCCGATCGGCCCCGGCCCGCGCCGCACGGACGAGCCGCCCCGCGAACCGGACGCGGGCCCCGGCACCGGCTGGGTGCGCCCTCCGAACGGCGCCCAGGCGCCCTCCCCGCCGCAGGCGTCCGCACCGGAGCCGAGCGCCCCGCCGGAGGCGGCGGCGCGCTGGCGGCCGTGGCGGTTCCGCATGTCCAACGACGTCTGGGGCACCCCGTTCGTCGCCGACGACCTGCTCTACGTCACGTCGTTCGAGGTGCACGCGCTCGATGTGGCAAGCGGCAGGCGGCAGTTCAAGACGCGGGAGGTCGCCTGGTCGATGGCGGTCTCCGGCGGCAGGGTCCACGCCTCCGACGGCCCCAGCCTCTACGCGCTCGACGCGCGGGACGGCACCGAGCGCTGGCGCCTCGGCACCGAGGGCTGGGTCTACTCGCTCGCGGTGGACCGCGGCACGGTCGTCGTGGGCACCCGCGGCGGCGGAGTCCAGGCGTGGGAGGCCGCGAGCGGCGAGCGTCTCTGGGAAGTCGGCGGCATGCAGGCCGACTTCGAGACCCGCGAGGGCGGCCCCGTGATCGCGGACGGCCGCGTCTACGTCTGGGGCGAGGGCCGCCTGCACGCTCTGGAGGCGCGTACGGGCGCCGAGTTGTGGTCGTACCCGGTCGGGGACGCCTCGGTCACCGGCGGAGTGCCCGTCCGGCTCACCGCAGCCGAGGACGGCACGGTCTACGTCTGTGCGGGCTCCAGGGTCTTCGCCCTCGACGTGCAGAGCGGCGCCGAGCGCTGGCGGTTCGACGCACCCGCCGCGTTCCTGTGCCCGCCGACGTTCGTGGCGGGCCCCGCGGTGACGGGCGGCGGCATCTACCTCGCCGACTACCTCGGCACCGTCTACGCACTGGACGCGGTGAGCGGCAACGACCGCTGGCGCATCGCGACGGAGGCGAGGCACTCGACGGAACCGGTCGTCGCCGCCGACGGCCTCGTCCATCTCGGCAGCGGCGCCGCGCTCTACACGCTCGACGCCGTGAGCGGCACCCCGCGATGGCGCTTCGCCACGGGAGGAGACATCGTCGGCGGCCCGGTGGCCGCGGCCGGCAGGGTCCACTTCGGCTCTGCCGACCACTGTCTGTACACGGTCGACGCGGTCGGCGGCCAGCTCCGTTGGAAGCTGGCGACGGGTGGTGAGATCACCGGCTCCCCCGTCGAGTCCGGCGGCGTCGTCTACGCGTGCAGCAAGGACCGTTGCGTCTACGCCCTCGACGCGGGCAAGGGAACGGGGCAGTCCCGCTAGCGGCGTGCGTGGAGACGTCCGCGGTGAGCGCGCGGTGGGCGCCTCTCCGCGCTCAAGCCGCCCGCCGCCCCTCCCCGCCGGGCTCGTCCCGCCCGCGTCGCTCGTCCTCCGGGCGGAGCGGCGTGACGGGCGGAAGCGTCTCCGTGTCGCGCTCCTCGGGGAGTTGGTCCTGGCGGGGCCCTGGTTGCGGTGGTGCGCCGGGGTACGGGTCCGCGGGGTGGTCCGGGGGAGTGCGGTAGGTCTCGTCGTACGCGTCGTACGGTTCGTGTGCGGCGTCGTAGTGTCCGAGGTGCTCGTGGTGGCGTCGGTGGTGGCGCTTTTCGGTCAGGCGTCTGCGGCCGTGCATCACCGCGGCGCCGAGGAGGATGGCGACGCCTCCGGCGAGTGCGGCGGCGGTGCCGATGCCCACCCCGTTTCCGCCCAGGGTGAGTCCGTCCGTGGTGTTCAGGGCCTGCCGGACCATCCAGAGGATCGTGATGCCCAGCGTGACGACGCCCCCGGCGACGACCAGCGTCCGCAGCCGCAGCACGACGCCGAGCACCACGAGGGCGGCGGCCACGAGCATCGGCAGGAAGAGGCCGCCGAAGAGTCCGGCGCCGCTTGTGGGTCCCGTCGGGGTGAAGAGGTCGTACCAGCCGGTGTCGCGCCCCCGCGCCCCTCCGTACCAGTCGCGGAACGGGCTGCGTACCGCAGCGGCGGCGCCGACCAGAGCGATCAACGAGCCGACCATGTACCGCACCATCTTGCCGCCTCGCTTTCCGGCGCCGCAGCGTCTCGTCCGGCGGGCGTCGGAGGCGCCGGAAGAGGGGACGCCGGGACGCCGCGAAGGTGCCTTCGCCGGTGCCGCCCGCGGAGGGACGTGGGCGGCGCCGGGGCTCTTTCGACGGTACGTCGGTGCCGCCGCCCTCGCGACCGAGCGGGAGCCGGGGCGCGTCCCTGGCGGTGTGCGCCTACGCGAGCGGCAGACTTCTCCACGCGCCGCACGTGGGGAAGGGTGGCGGCGACGCGTTGTCCACAGCCTGTGGACGGACCGCCAACGCCGGGCACGGCGAGAGGCGTTCGCGCCCGGACGACGCGCACGCGGGGCGTGCGGGGTTTCGGGGCGCACCGCGGCGGTGCGGGGCGCATACTGCGGAGAGTGCCGGGGCGGCACCGCCCTCGCGGTGCGTGGGCGTGCGTGTGCGTACCGCCGTCGCGGGGTACCCGCCCCCGGCGGGCGTCCGTCCCGCAGCCGCCCGCCCGGAGAAGACCAGGAGGAGACCATGGCCCTGCCCCGCGAAGAGCGTGAACGGTTCCTCGCCGAACCGCACATCGGTGCCCTGTCGGTCGACTCGGGCAGCGAGGGGCGGGGCCCGCTGAGCGTCCCCGTCTGGTATCAGTACCAACCGGGCGCGAATCTTTGGGTGTTGACGGGGCGCGACTCCCGAAAGGCTGAACTCGTCGCCGCGGCGGGGAGGTTCACGATGCTCGTGGAGCGTATCCAGCCGAGCGTCCGCTACGTCTCCGTGGAAGGGCCCGTGGTGGGCACCGTCCCCGCGACCAAGGACGACCTACGGGAGGTCGCCGCCCGTTACCTGCCGGCCGACAAGGTCGCCCCGTACGTCGACGAGGCGTGGACCGCCCATGGGGAGCAGGTCGTCATCCATATGCATCCCGAGCACTGGCTCAGCTCCGACCTCGGGAGCTTCTGAACCGCGCTGCCGACCTCGGCGGCGGCCGCGGCCTAGCTGCTGTGCCGGTTGTCGGCCCCCAGGGGCGCGACGCTGCCGTGGCGGCTGTCGCCTTCCGACGCCGCGGTGAGGGAGCTGATGTGCCGGTTGTCCTCGCTCGTGGTCGAGGGACCGGAGCTGACGTGGCGGCCCTGGGCGCTCACGTCCGAGGCGAGAGCGGGGGCGGCGCCCGCGGCGAGTACGCCCGCCGTCACGGCGCAGACGGCAACGGCCTTGCGGGTTCTGGACACGGCAACTCCTCGGGGAATGGGGCGGGTTCTTGTCCGCAGTGTAGTGACGAACTCTTCACATTTCATTCCCTTCGCGCCCGAAGCCTCGAACTGGCCGAATTCCATGGCGCTTGGTTTTAAGGGGCAGTTGGTGAAGAGAACAGCAGCAGTGTGTACGGAAGCAGGCCGCGGTCGACGGCTCCCCCCTGGATGCCGTCGACCGCGACCCGTTCGTCCCCCGTAGCTGTCGGCTCTTGACGCTGGGCAACGTCAAGGCCGTAGCACTTCGGTCAGTTGGCCGGTTCGCTCGACACGTGACGGTTGTTCGGACGGATCTCGCCCGCGTCCTCGGTGAGCGGCTCGCTCGACACGTGGCGGTTCTTGGTACTGGGCTGCTCGTCCTCGTCCGCCTGCGTCTTCTTCTCGTGCGTGCTCATGGTGGCTGTCTCCTTGGTCGATTGCGGACTACTGGAGCTCCCGTCCGGCAGCTCCCCCGTGGGCTGCCGGACGGGGCTCTCCACCGCCCGTGTGGTAGCGGCGGTTTCCCGTCAGTCCGCCTACCCCCCGAAGTGCCGGACCGACTGCTAGCAGCATGGCGCAGGGCGATAAACGAACGATGAACGACGGACCGACGGCCCTCTCAGGCGGCGACGACGGGGGTCAGAAGGCCCCTTGCCACCGCGGCCTCGTCGCTGCCGAGGCGCTCGAAGACGGCGAGCGCCTCGGACCAGCAGGCGCGGGCGCGGTCGGACTGCCCCAGCCGGTGGAGGGCCCGGCCGAGGAGCAACAGGATCGTGCCGCGACGCCACTCGCCCCCGATGCCGCGCAGCCCGAGCGCGCGTTCCGCGTGCCGTGCCGCGGCGGCGGGCTGGTCGGTGGAGAGGTGCAGTTCGGCGAGGCGGAAGTGGGCCATGCCGGCCCACAGGTGCTGCCTGGTCCTGTCGAAGAGGTCGAGGGCGCGGGTGAACTCCGCGTTCGCCGCGTGCCAGCGCTCGGCAGCGGCGAACGCGATGCCGAGCGTGTAGCAGCCGTTGGCGAGCCGCATCGACGCGTCCGTACGGCGGTAGATCTCGACGGCCTGCTGCGCGAGCGGGATCGCCTCGTGCGCCTCGCCCAACTGCACCCTCGCCCTGGCGAGGTTGCAGAGGGCGCTCGCTTCCGAGGACTCGTTGCCGTAGGCGCGGAAGCGCTCCAGCGCTTGCGTCAGGTGGCGTTCGGCGTCGCGCGGACGGTTCTGGTAAATGGCGACGATGCCGCGGTCGTTGACGGCGAAGGAGGACGAGATCCGGTCGTCGGCGGCCTCGCCCAGCGCCCCCGCGACCTTCGCCTCCGAATCGGCCTTGTCGAACTGCCCCGTGGTGAAGTGGACGGCCGTGAGCACCGAGCGTGCCCGCGCCTCGGCGTGCATGTCGCCCGCCGTGTGCGCCGCGACGCTCAACTCCTCGGCGACGCGCTCGTACTCGCGGATGTTGACGCCCGCCTCCGAGAGGTCGGCTGTCGCCATCAGCAGGTCGACGGCGGCACGCAGTCCCGCTTCACCGACGGACTGCCGGGCGCAGGCGAGGAAGCAAGCGGACTCGGCGAAGAGCCACGCGACGGCCTCGGAGTTGTCGCGGAACGCGAGCCCGCTGTGGCGGGTGGGTTCCAGGTGCTGGGTGAGCAGCTCGTCCGGCTGGTCCCTCGCGCGGAAGTTGCGGCCCGTCGCGAGGTAGAAGTCGAGGAGCCGCGCCAGCGCCTCGTCCCGCTCGCTCGGCGGCTGCTCGTCGCGTTCGGCGCACGCGCGCGCGAAGAGGCGGACGAGGTCGTGGAAGCGGTACCTGCCGGGCGCTGCGGACTCCAACAGCGAGGTGTCGACGAGGGATTCGAGGAGGTCCTCGGTCTCCTCATCGCCGCGGTCGAGCATGGCGGCGGCCGCGGTGAGCGAGATGTCGGGACCGTCGGCGAGGCCCAACAGACGGAAGGCGCGGGCCTGTTCGTGTTCGAGTTGGCTGTAGCCGAGTTCGAAGGACGCCTTCACGGCCTGGTCGCCCACCTTGAGCTCGTCCAACCTGCGGCGCTCGTCGGCGAGTTTGCTGGCGAGCACGGTGACGGTCCAGGTCCGACGGGCTGCGAGGCGGGCCGCCGCGATGCGGATGGCGAGCGGCAGGAATCCGCAGGCCGCGACGACGTCCATCGCCGCCTCCCGCTCGGCGGCGACGCGTTCGGCCCCGACGATGCGCGTGAAGAGCGTCATCGCCTCCTCCGGGCTCATCACGTCGAGGTCGACGAGGTGCGCCCCCGCGAGGTCGACCATCCGGGCGCGGCTGGTGAGCAGCGCAGCGCAGCCGGAGGTGCCGGGGAGCAGGGAGCGGACCTGCGCGGCGTCGCGCGCGTTGTCGAGCAGGGTCAGGACGCGGCGGCCGGCGAGGAGGGAGCGGAAGAGCGCGGCGCGCTCCTCGACGCCCTCGGGTATGGAGGAGTCGGGGGCGCCGAGCGCACGGAGGAAGGAGCCGAGCACCGCCTGCGGGTCGGCTGGGGCGGGGCCGGCGCCCTGGAGGTCGACGTAGAGCTGCCCGTCGGGGAAGCGGTCGGCGGCGGCGTGCGCGACGTGGACGGCGAGGGTGGTCTTCCCCACCCCGCCGATGCCGGCCACGGCGGAGACGGCCATCACGGTGCCGCCCGCGGCCGAGAGCTGGTCGGAGAGCTCCTCGACGAACGCCCGGCGCCCGGTGAAGTCCGCGACGGTCGCGGGAAGTTGGGCCGGCTTGGTGAACGTCACCGGTACCTGGGCCGGTTCGTCCGCTTCGAAGGTGAGGCCCTCGTCGGCCTCGAGGATGCGCTGGTGGAGCTCGGAGAGTTCGCTGCGCGGGTCGACGCCGAGCTCCTCGGCGAGGAGTCGCCTGGTGTCCTCGTAGACGGCGAGGGCCTCGGCCTGACGGCCGCTCCGGTAGAGGGCGAGCATCAGCAGCTCGCGGAGGCCCTCGCGGAGCGGGTGAGCGGCGGTGAGGGCGGTGAGTTCGCTGACGACGTCGGCGTGCGCGCCCGTGCGCAGGTCGAGGCCGATGCGGTGCTCCTGGAGGCCGAGCCGCCACTCCTCCAGGCGGGCGCGCTGGTTCTCCGCGTTGGGCCCGGGGATCTGCGCGAGGCTTTCGCCGTCCCACAACTCGAGTGCGCGCGCGTAGAGTTCGCGGGCTTTGGTGTGGTCGCCCGCGGCGGTGGCCTGCTCCGCCTCGTCGGCGAGGTGCACGGCCTGCTCCAGGTCGACGGTGGCGAAGCCCGCGGTGCGCAGGGCGTATCCGCCGGACTCGCTGACGAGGACCTCGGCGCTGCTCCCCAGCGCCTTGCGGAGGCGGGAGGCGTAGGTGCGCAGGGCCGCCTTGGCGCGCTCGGGCGGCTCCTCGCCCCAGATGTCGTCGATGAGCTCCTCGGCCGTCGCCGTGCGGCCGCGGCGCAGCAGGAGGGCGGCGAGCAGCGCTCGCTGCTGGGGTGACCCCATGCCGAGGGATCGCTCACCGTGCGTCGCTCGGACGGGTCCGAGCAGGGTGAAGCGCAGGTGCTGTGCCCACTCGGTGCCGTGCCCCGTGTGGTTGGCCGCGCCCATGGTCGCCCCCCTGGGGTACTTCCTCCACTGCCGCAAGGGGTCAGTCTGCCTTGTCCCTGCCAATTCCGTCAGCCGGGTACCGGCCTCCTTGCGGAGTCCTCGTACGGTGTGCAAGCCCTCTGCCGACCCCGATCAGGTGCGCATAGTGAACGGGCGCCGTCCTCGGCGGAGCAGGATCGTCCGGTCGACGACTTACCGGCGCGTCATGTAATCGTCTTCAACTCCCCTCACCAGCAGGAGAGTTCTTCGACAACACGCGCAACGCGCACGCGGGCCCGCGCCGGCGGCGCGGGGGTACGTCCGCCCACCGATCATGACATACCGCGATGGCACCGGATGGCTGAATTCCGCTGACGCGGCAGCAGTTCGCCGAACGCGGACAGTACCCTGCGCCGCCGCCGTCGCCACGGCGCGCCCCCGAGGCCGACTCCCCGTCCCGGCCGCCCGTCGGGACACGCCCATATCCTCGGAGAATGACCTCGAACGCGCAGGGACCCACCGCAAACGCCATGCGCCGCGCGCTCAAGCGCGCACGCGACGGTGTCGCCCTCGACACCGCCGAAGCCGCCGTCCTCCTCCAGGCACGCGGCGCCGATCTGGAGGCCCTCGCCGCCTCCGCCGCACACCTGCGGGACGCCGGCCTCGCCGAGGCCGGCCGCCCCCGCACGATCACGTATTCGCGCAAGGTCTTCATCCCGCTCACCCGCCTGTGCCGCGACCGCTGTCACTACTGCACCTTCGTCACCGTCCCCGGCAAGCTGCGGCGCGAGGGGCACGACATGTTCCTCTCGCCCGACGAGGTGCTCCAGATCGCCCGCGAGGGCGCCGAACTCGGTTGCAAGGAGGCGCTCTTCACCCTCGGCGACCGCCCCGAGGACCGTTGGCCCGAAGCCCGCGAGTGGCTGGAGGCGCACGGCTACGACGACACCCTCTCCTACGTGCGCGCCATGGCGATCCGCGTCCTGGAGGAGACGGGCCTGCTCCCGCACGTCAACCCCGGCGTCCTCGGCTGGACGGACTTCCAGCGGCTCAAGCCCGTGTCGCCGTCGATGGGCATGATGCTGGAGACGACGAGCGAGCGGCTCTGGAGCGAGCCGGGCAACCCGCACCACGGCTCGCCCGACAAGGAGCCTGCGGTGCGGCTGCGTGTCCTGGAGGACGCCGGGCGCTCCAACGTCCCCTTCACCAGCGGCATCCTCATCGGCATCGGTGAGACCTACGAGGAGCGGGCGGAGTCGCTCTTCGCGCTGCGCCGCGCCCAACGCGCCTACCACGGGCTCCAGGAGACGATCGTCCAGAACTTCCGCGCGAAGCCGGACACCGCGATGCGCGGCATGCCCGACGCCGAACTCGACGAACTCGTCGCGGCCGTCGCCGTCGCACGGCACATCCTGGGCCCGTCCGCACGCGTCCAGGCGCCGCCGAACCTCGTCGCAGGCGAGTACGGGCGCATGATCGAGGCCGGCATCGACGACTGGGGCGGCGTCTCCCCGCTCACCCCCGACCACGTCAACCCCGAGCGCCCCTGGCCCCAGATCGACGAACTCGCCGAGCGCACCGCGGCCTCCGGCTTCGAGCTCCGCGAACGCCTCACCGTCTACCCGGAGTTCGTGGCCCGCGGCGAGCCCTGGCTCGACCCGCGGGTCCTGCCGCACGTGCGCGCGCTCGCCGACCCGGAGACGGGGCTCGCGCGCGAGGACGCCCGGCCCTCGGGGCTCCCGTGGCAGGAGCCCGACGAAGAGTTCACCGCGGCAGGCGCAGGGCGCACCGAACTCCACCGCACCATCGACACCGAGGGCCGCACGGCCGACCGCAGGGACGACTTCGACTCCGTCTACGGCGACTGGGAAGCGCTGCGTGAACGGGCGGCCCCCGGCATGGTCCCGGAACGTATCGAAACCGACGTGCGCGAGGCGCTCTCGCAGGCCGCCGACGACCCGGCGAAGCTCTCCGACGACCAGGCCCTCGCCCTCCTCCACGCCGAGGGCGAGGCGCTCGACGAGGTGTGCCGCATCGCCGACACCCTGCGCCGCGACACGGTGGGCGACGCCGTGACCTACATCGTCACCAGGAACATCAACTTCACCAACGTCTGCTACACCGGCTGCCGTTTCTGCGCCTTCGCGCAGCGCCGCACCGACGCGGACGCCTACACCCTCTCCCTCGACCAGGTGGCCGACAGGGCGCAGCAGGCGTGGGACGTCGGCGCCGTCGAGGTCTGCATGCAGGGCGGCATCCACCCCGACCTGCCGGGGACCGCCTACTTCGACATCGCGCGAGCGGTCAAGGAGCGCGTCCCCGGCATGCACGTGCACGCCTTCTCGCCGATGGAAGTCGTCAACGGCGCGAGCCGCACGGGACTCTCGATCCCCGAGTGGCTCGCACAGGCCAAGGAGTCCGGCCTCGACACCATCCCGGGGACCGCGGCCGAGATCCTCGACGACGAGGTGCGCTGGGTCCTCACCAAGGGCAAGCTCCCCGCCGCCACCTGGGTCGAGGTCGTCAAGGCCGCGCACCGCCTCGGTCTGCGCTCGTCGTCGACGATGATGTACGGCCACGTCGACCAGCCCCGGCACTGGCTCGGTCACCTGCGGCTGCTCGCCGAGATCCAGCAGGAGACCGGCGGCTTCACGGAGTTCGTCACGCTGCCGTTCATCCACACCAACGCGCCGGTCTACCTCGCGGGCATCGCCCGCCCCGGCCCGAGCATGCGCGACAACCGCGCCGTCACCGCCATGGCCCGGCTGCTCCTCCACCCGCACATCACCAACATCCAGACGAGCTGGGTGAAGCTGGGTACCGAGGGCGCAGCCGAGATGCTCCGCTCGGGCGCCAACGACCTCGGCGGGACGCTGATGGAGGAGACCATCTCCCGTATGGCCGGGTCGAGTTACGGCTCCTACCGCTCCATCCGCGACCTGGAGGCGATCGCCGAGGCGGCGGGGAGGCCGGCGAAGCCGCGCACCTCCGTCTACGGCGAGGTGCCGGAGGAGCGCCGCGCCACGGCGCTCGCCTCCGACGGGCACCTGCCCGAACTGCTCCCCGTCCTCGGACAGTAGCGGGCGGCGGCGGCCGGCCCCACCCGGCCGCCGCCGCCCGCCGGGGCGGTGCGGCCCGCACCCCGCTCGGTAACCTCGGGGCCCGCAAGGGGGGTTCGCAGAACCAGGGAGGGGAACGGGGAGTGAGCGAGACAGGGCCGATACCCGCCGTCGCGGGCGGGCGATGGGGCCGTGCCGAGCAGCAGGACTTCCGGAGCCGCGTGCGCGGGTGCCTTCTCGGCGGGGCGATCGGGGACGCGCTCGGCGCGGCGGTGGAGGGCGACTCGCTGGAGGCGATCCGGCAGACGCACGGCGCGGAGGGCGTCACCGACTACGGGGAGGCGTACGGACGCCGGGGCGCCGTCACCGACGACACGCAGCTGACGCTCTTCACCGTCGACGGGCTCGTCCGCGCCCACGTCCGCCGCGACGGCGGCTCGTGGCACCCGCCGACCGACGTCCACCGCGCCTACCTGCGCTGGGCCGCCACCCAGCGCGACTGGGGCCCCGACGAACGCCGCGCGGAGGACGGCTGGTTGGCCCGTCAGGAGTGGCTCTACGCGCAACGCTCCCCGAACAAGGAATGCGTCGACGCACTCCGCGACACCCGCATGGGCACGCTCGACGATCCGAAGAACCCCGCCTCCAAGGGGTGCGGCGCCGTGACGCGCTCCGCCCCCTTCGGGCTGCTCGTCGGCTGGGAGCCGCAGCTCGTCTTCCAACTCGCCGTCGAGTGCGCGGCGCAGACCCACGGGCACCCCTCGGGGACGCTCGCCGCCGGCGCCTTCGCGCTCGTCGTCCACGGGCTCGCGCGGGGCGAACCGCTCGACTCCGCCGTCCAGCGCACGCTCGCCCAACTCGCCACGCGGCAGGGCCACGAGGAGACGACGGAGTCCCTCAAGCGCGCCCTCGGCGCCGTCCGGCAGGGCATCCCGGGGCCGGAGCGGATCGCCGCGCTGGGCGAGGGGCGGGTCGCCGAGGAGGCGCTCGCCATCGGCGTCTACTGCGCGCTCGTCGCCGAGGACGTCCGCCACGGGCTGCTCCTCGCCGTCAACCACGACGGGGACAGCGACTCCACCGCGGCGGTCTGCGGCAACCTCCTCGGCGCGCTCCACGGCGAGACGGCCCTGCCGCCCGCATGGCTCGCCGAGTTGGAGGGCCGCGGCACGATCCTGGAGCTCGCCGACGACTTCGCGATGGAGATGACGCAGGGCGCGGCGCTGCACACGCCGCAGGCGATGGCGCCCGGTTGGTCCCTGCGGTACCCGCGGGGCTCCTGACCCGCCCGCAACGGGGGCTGACGGCACGGAGGTTGCGTGCGATGGACGCATGGGGGGATGGACGGCAGTCCTCGTGCCGTACGGCTTCGGAGCCCTCCTCGCGCTGGTGGCCGCCTACTCCGCCAAGGAGTACCTCTCCGGTCTCGCACAGGTCGCGGCCGGGCGCGAGGCGCGGCAGCCGCCTCGACCGCGCCCGGACCCACCGAGGCGCTCCCCGGCCCCAACTTCCGGACCGCGCCGATCCTCGGTGGGATCGTGCAGTGCAGCCAGTTGTTGCCACTACGCCTTCGCACACCTCACCCTCGGGGATTTCCTCGCGGCGCAGGAGCTCTACGACAGCCCGGAGCGCCTGCTCGCCAACTTCCGTGCCAATCCCGAGGGTTGGCGCGAGGCGGTGAAGCTGTGGTGCGCCGTCGCCTCGGTCGAGTGCACCGGCGTGGTCTGCGCACTCTTCGAGCCGGGCGACGACGAGGAGCAGCTCCTCGCGCTGGAGTGCCTCGGCGACGCGACGAGCGTCAACGCGGGGATCGCCGAGTCGATCGTCGCGCACTTCCTGGCGGACGACGGCGAGTCCACCCGCTGGAGGTCGCTGGGGGCGCCTGGCCGCCGTGGGTGGCGGCGGCCGTCTTCGTGCCGTCGATCTGGCTCGCGGCAACCGAGCCGGAGAACGGTTCGTCCGCGGAGGCTTCGCTCGGCTGCCTCTCCTCGGCCTTCCTCCGCTACCTGGCCGCGCTCGGCGTCAGCACGACGGCGCTGCTCGTCTCGTGGCGGGTGACGCTGCTCGTCCGCGTCGTCCTGGGCGCCGCCTGCTCGCTCCTCGGGGCTGCCGCCGCCGTTCGCACGCGGCACCTCACCCATCCCTACCGCCGGTGTCTCGACGCCGCGGGGGAGCGCGACGACGCGGTCAACTCGCCGAGCAGGGCGGGCCGAAGGGGGTCCGACCCCCCTCGGCCGGGACGGCGGGCCAGTCGAGAGGGGGCCGGGGCGCGGCGTCAGACGGTCTGCCGGCCCTCACCGAATCCGGTGACGAAGCCGCGCCACGCGCGCGGGCCGAAGGCGAGCGGGGTGCGGGCCGGGTCCTTGGAGTCCCGTACGGCCACGAGCCGCACGCCCGGTGAGCAGACCTCCACACAGGCCCCGTTGCCCGTCGAGTGGCTGGACTTGGTCCAGCGGCGTGTTTTTCCCTGCTGAAGTGACATATGCGCTCCGGTGGTTCCGGTTCGTCAGGACTTGGCGGGACGTTACGCCTAGTCGCAGCTTGATCACGCGCTTGTTCACCCGACCGGATGGCATATTCCAGAGGGCGCTTCACACCGCAAGGTCCGTAGGACTACCCTCCCGTCCTCAGCCGCGTGCGTATTCCTTCGCGACCTTTTCGACGAACTCCCGTGTCTGGTCCGCGTTGAGCGCCTGCGCCCGCAGGTGCTCGTACATGACGCTGTAGCTCTGCACGTCGTTGGCCTTCTCCAAGTAGAGGTCGCTGGTGACCCCTTCGAGGTAGATCACAGTCGAGTCCGACGCCTCGGGGAACTCCAGGATCGCGTACTGACCGTTGACCCCCGGGTGCGCGCCCATGGTGAACGGCATCACCTGCACCGTGACGTGCGGCAGTCCGGTGAGCTGGTTGAGGTGCTCCAACTGCTCGGCCATCACCTGTCTCCCGCCGACCTCCCGACGGAGCACGGACTCGTCGAGCACGGCCCACAGGCGCAGCGGGTGCTTGGTCTCCCTGATGCGTTCCTGGCGCCTTATGCGCACCTCCACGCGGCGCTGGATGTCCTTGGGGGTCGCCTCCGGGAGCGCGCCGGCGACCACGGCCTCCGCGTACGCGTGCGTCTGCAACAGCCCGGGGACGACCTGGGGCTCGTAGACGCGGAGCGAGGCGGCGTCCGTCTCCAGGCCGATGTAGACGCTGTAGGGGATGTCGCCGAAGGCGTGCCACCAGCCCTGCTGCCGCGACTCCTTCGCCATCTGCATCAGGGAGTCGACGATGCGGCGGTCCTCCACCTCGTAGACGCCGCACAGGTCGCGGACGTCCCGCTGGCTGATGCTGCGGCGGCCGTTCTCCAGTCTGCTGATCTTGGACTGGGAGACGAGTAGCCGCTCGGCCACCTCCTCGGCCGTCATGCCTCTCAACTCGCGGAGCCGGCGCAGCTCCTGGCCGAGACGGCGGCGTCGGACGGTGGGATTGACGTTGGGCGCCACGAAACTGCACCTCCGCTTTAAGTACGACAACTCCAGCAGATTGCCACCAACACGTGGCCCACCGCTGGCGAATGGCAACAGAGGGTGCAGGTTCGGACACGGTGGGGCCGCGCCGGGGCGGGGCTGCTGCCCCGGTGGTGCGGCTTCCTGTGCGACTGCCGGTGGTGCGCGTACGGAGGCGCCCGGCGTGCGCGCCGTCCGTGGGGCGTCCTCCGGCGTGCGTTCCCCGGGCGGGGACGCGCTTCGCGCCCGCCCGTCCGGAGGCCCCGTACGGGCGGGCGTCGGGCCCGGTCCGTCGTGGCCGCCGGACGGCGGACGCGAACTCGCTTGTGTACGCGTGCAGTTCGGGCGCGGATCGCGCCGCGCGCGTACGGCGGAGGGGAGTCAGCGGGCGCCGGCCCGCGCCATCCCTCCCGCAGGGTGCCGTTGTTGGTGCTCGGGGTGCTCGGGGTGCTCCGGCGCGTGTGCCGGGGCGCCGGCCGTCGCGCGGACGGCTCCGTTCTTGCGGGGCGGCGCCCCGCCGTTCGGTGCGCGGCGCGGCTGCGGGCCGGCGCCGTTCTGGACGTCCATCACCGCGTGCGCGACGAGGCCGCCCATCGGGTCGTGCCTGATCAGATCCCGGAGCCGGGAGCGGCAGGACCGCCCCTCGTTCCCGGGGTAGAGGTGCTTGCCGAGCCCCACCGCGTGGGCGAGCGCGGCGAGCGCCGCCGTCCGTGGGTCCGGTGGAACGCCGGTGCGGATCGCGGAATCGAGCCGGGCCCTTATCTCCCTGCTGATCGCCGTGTCCGTCGCCTGGTAGCGCGTCGTCGGAAGTACTCCGCACATCTGGCCGGCGACGGCGTGCACCATGCCGCACCGCTCCAGGTGTGTGAGATAGGTTTGGCGAAGTCCCAAGCGGGGCCCGCCGATCCAGTGGACCGCGCGTACGGGACTGCCACGCCTGCGCAGCAGTTCCAGTGCGGAGTCCAGCGTCGGATCTCCTGTCGGCCGCGGCAGTACCACGGCGATACGGTCCCCGTCTGGGGCTATCCGTCCCGCCAGCGCCAGCTCCACTAGCTGTGCACCGGCCAGACCGAGGTCGAGCGACTGCGGCTGCGCCGTGGTGCCCGTGGCCGGGTCCAAGGCGAGCAGCAGAAGCTCCTCCGGAATTGTTCTGCGGCTCCTGCCCATCCATGCCTCCCCGCGTGGATGCATGACAGGGTGACGCCTCTCACAATGGTCTGTCGAGAGTGCGCGGTCGTTATGTGCGGGAACCAGTAGCTATGTCGTTCTCGTCTCGCGGGTGGGAGGGCTCAC
Organism: Streptomyces sulphureus DSM 40104; assembly: GCF_000381025.1. Classification (GTDB taxonomy): domain Bacteria; phylum Actinomycetota; class Actinomycetes; order Streptomycetales; family Streptomycetaceae; genus Streptomyces; species Streptomyces sulphureus. The sequence goes on along the minus strand of NZ_KB905817.1, from coordinate 465,694 downwards.
GGGCCGACCCGAAGCGCACCGGCGGCACTCCGTGGCGAGGGCGGTGCGCTGGACACTGTTAACTGGTAGGGCAGCGGCGCGTAGCAGGAGCATCAGGAGGCATCGGTGGCGGGCGAGTCCCCCGACAGGTCGGAGCGGGAGAAGTCGTCGGGGGAGACGACTCGGGACGACGGGTCGGTTGCGCGATCCGAGGAGACGGCCGAAAAGCAGTCCCCGACTGCCGGCCCGGAGGAGGCGGCGTCGGACGAGGCGCCGGAGCGCGACGAGAGCGAAGCGGAAGCGGCGGCGGACGCCGAGGAGGCACCGGCGCCGGCCGGGGGCAAGGGGGTCGAACCCCCGGACGAGGAACGCCCCGAGGAGCCGGCGGAGGGCAGCGAGGACGCGGAAGGGCGCCCCGCCGAGGGCGACGAGCGCCTGAAGGCGGCGGTGGCCGCCTGGGTCGCCGGGGACCAGGACGAGGGCGGAACAAGCCCCTCCGGAGGCGAGGAGAGCGAAGCCGCCGACGACGAGGAGCGCGGGAGCTCGGCCGCGCGCACGGAGGGCGACGGGGACGAGCCCCAATCCCCGGACGTCGAAGGGGAATCCGGGCTGCCCGTACGCCCGAAGGGCGCGCCCGAGCCGGAGCCCGACCAGCCGACCGCGATGTTCAGTGCCGTCCGCCGCGAGGAGCCGTCGCCCGACGACGAGGAATCCGCGGCACGCCGCGCCGAGCGGATGACGACGGCGTTCTTCGGCTCGGCCAAGGAGGCGCGGAACGCCTCGGCGCCCGAGGAAGCGGCGGGCGAGTCCGACGGGGCCGCAGCGAAAGGCGAGGACGCAGGGGAGCGGGACGCCGCCTCCGATTCCCTTGGCGACGAGGCGGATTCGGAGTCGTCGCCCGAGGCGGGCGCGTCGGGTGCCGGGTCCGGTGACTCGGGTGCCGGGTCCGGGGACGGGGCCGGTGGGGACGCGTCCGAGGGTGGCGACGGTGCCGGTTCGCAGGACGAGAGCGCCGAGCCCGAAGGTGCCGAGCCCGAGGAGGGCGAAGGCGTCGGGGCGGAGGAAGGCGCCGCACGTCCCGTGGACCAACCGACGACCGCCATCCGCTCGTTCGCATCAGGGAAGGCGTCGTCCGGCAGCCCGGGGAAGGACCCGCGGGCGGGCTCTTCCGCGGGGAAGGGCGCCGGTAGCGGCAGCGCGAAGGACTCCGGCACGACAGCGGGGAGTTCGGGCGTTGAAGGCGCGGGCACCAACGAGGAGCGGGACGAAAAAGGCGAAAGCGGTAAACGGGGCGAACCCGGTAAGTCCCGGGAAAAGCAGGGAAGTTCACCCGGCGGCAGGAAGAAGCCCGACGAGGCCGAGAGGGAAGCCGAGCGGACGAGCCAGTTCGTCCCGCTGAAGTCGCTCGACGAGGCGAAGGCGACCCCGCCGCCCCCCTCGGTGCCGCCGAAGCCCGCGGGCCCGCCCCCGTCTTCACCACCCGAAGACACAAAGGCGCCGCGCGAGGCGCCGGGTGCGGAGCCGCCCGAGCCCGGCGCGCTCCCTGCCGAGGGCGAGGCGGAGCGGACGAGGCAGCAGCCGGCGCCCGAGCCGCAGCCGCTCGACCTGCTCGCGCAGCTCACCAACACCCCGCCGCCGCCCGAGACACCGCTGCGCACCGCCGTCCGCAGGGTGAAGATCTGGACGCCGCTCGTCCTCCTGCTCGCCGTGGTCTTCGTCGTCGTCCAGGCGGTCCGTCCGCTGCCGGACGCCTCGCTGGAGCTCACCGCGGCGGAGACGTACACGTTCAAGGGCGACGAGCCCTCCGTGCCGTGGCCGTCGGAGGGGCAGGCCGTCGTCGACGTCTCGGGGCTCGGCTCGTTCGGCACGCACGGCGAGCAGAAGCCGGTGCCGATCGCCAGTGTCGCGAAGGTGATGACGGCCTACGTCATACTCCGCGACCACCCGGTGAAGAAGGGCAAGGGCGCCGTGATCCCCGTCGACCGCAAGGCCGAAAAGGACGCGGGGCTCAGCGCGCAGAACGAGTCGACCGTGGAGGTCAAGGAGGGTGACAAGATCACCCAACGCGAGGCGATCGACGCCATCATGATCGCCTCGGCGAACAACGTCGCCCGGCTGCTGGCCCGTTGGGACGCAGGCTCCGAGAAGGCGTTCGTCAAGAAGATGAACGAGGCCGCCAAGGACCTGGGGATGAAGAACACCACCTACACCGACCCCAGCGGGCTGAAGGTGGAGACGGTGAGTACGGCCGAGGACCAGGTGAAGCTCGGCAAGAAGGTGATGGAGGACTCGCTCTTCCGCGAGGTCGTGCGTCAGCCCCAGTACACGGACGCAAAGGGCGAAGTGCAGCCCAACTGGAACAAGCTCGTCCCGCTCGACGGGGTGGTGGGCATCAAGACGGGCACCACGACGCACGCAGGCGGCAACCTGCTCTTCGCCGCGGAGCAGGAGGTCGGCGGGACCACCCAGCTGGTCGTCGGCGCGGTGCTCGGGCAGTACAAGCCGTCGATCCTCGACACCGTGCTCGCCGAGAGCAAGAAGCTCATCGACACCGCACAGGACAGCCTGGAGTCGGTGAAGGTGCTGAGGAAGGGCGACACCGTCGGGTACGTCGACGACCAACTCGGCGGGAAGACGCCTGTGGTCGTGGCGAAGGACGTCGAGGCCGTCGGTTGGGCGGGGCTCAAGGTCCACCTCGACCTCGACGCCGCGAAGGACGGTGTGCCGCACGAGGCGTCGGCGGGCGACCGCGTCGGCGAACTCACCGCAGGCGAGGGTCCGGGACAGGTCAAGGTCCCCGTGGTGCTGAAGGAGGACCTCACCGAGCCAGGTTTCGGCTCGAAGTTGACGCACCTGTTCTGAGCCGTCGTGCCGCCGGAGCGCCCGCTCCGGCGGCACGGGGCCGACGCGAGCGCCAAGGCCGCTCGGCCGCCCGAGCCGGAGGCCGTTGTCGGCGGTGTCGGGTAGCGTCATTACGTCCCACTTGAACCGCATGGGGGGTTGGCGCAGTGACCACTGTGCAGCAGCCGCAGGCTTCGGAGGGCGGCGAGGAGGACGGCGCCGCGTCGGCCGATCGCGCTGCCGCGCCCGGGAGTTCGGGCGCGCGGCCTCCCGGCGCCGGCCGGCTGCGCGGGGTGCTCGCGGCCTTCGGGCGCACCTGGCGCCGCCCCGCGTACGCGGCGGCGCTTCTCGCGGTGGCGCTCCATCTGCTGTGGCTGTGGCTCTTCGCCTCGGGCGGCGGCGACCTCGCGGCGCAGGACGCCTGGGCCGAGTTCTCCTCCCAACACCCGGGCTCCGCCTACAACTTGGCGTGGTACGGCGGGATGCACCCCGTCTCCTACAGCGTCGTCTCGCCGTACATCATGGCGGCGATCGGTGTCCGCACCACGCTGATACTCGCCGGGGTCCTCTCCGCCTGGCTGCTGGGCCTCGTCCTGGAGCGGCGCGTGGAGCGCGCGTTGCTGCCCGCGCTGTGGGGCGCCTTCGCCTTCGCCTGCAACGCCGCTTCGGGGCGGGTGACCTTCGCGCTCGGCGTGCTCTTCGGTCTCGCCGCCGTCGCCGTCATCTGGGCGTGGCCGAGACGGCTGCGCGCCTCCAGGCTCGGGCAGGTGACGCGCGCGCTGGCGACCGTCCTCTTCGCCTGCCTGGCGACGGCCGGCAGCCCCGTCGCCGGGCTCTTCCTCGAAGTCGTCGCCGGGGCGCTGCTGCTCTCGGGGCGGCGGAAGGCCGCGGCGGCGCTCGCCGTCGGGCCGCCCGTCGTGGTGGCGTTCTCCGCGTTCTTCTTTCCCTTCCAGGGCACCCAGCCGATGCCGCTGGTCTCGCTCGTCTTTCCGGTGCTCTGCTCGATCGCGGTGCTGGTGCTCGTGCCGCGCGAGTGGCGGACGGTCCGCCTCGGCGCCGCCGTCTACGGCCTGGGCACCATCCTCACCTGGGCCATCCCCTCCCAGATCGGGTCGAACGTCGAGCGGCTCGGGCTGCTCTTCGGTGCCGTCGCGCTGCTCGCCGCGGTGCCGAAGGTGGTGGGCAGTTGGCGCAGCAGGAGCGGGGTGGTGATGGTCGTCGCGCTCGTCGTGGTGATGGGCTGGCAGATCAGCAAGCCGGTCTGGGACATCGCCCGGACCACGCCCGACCCGGTCTGGGCGACCAGCCTCGCCCCCCTCGTCGACCAGTTGGAGCGCAGGGACGCGGACAAGGCGCGCGTCGAGGTGGTGCCGGCCGCGAGCCACCGCGAGTCCTCCGCGCTCGCGCCGCACGTCAACCTCGCCCGGGGCTGGAACCGTCAGGCGGACCGCGACCGCAACCCCGTCTTCTACGACGACGGGAGCCTCACCCCCGCCACCTACCACGAGTGGCTGCGCCGCTGGGCGGTGCGGTATGTGGTGCTCCCCGAGGAGGAACGACCCGATGGCGCAGCCAAGCGGGAGGCGGCGCTCGTCCGCTCCGGGCTGCCCTACCTCCGCGAGGTCTGGTCGGACTCGGACTGGCGGCTGTACAAGGTGCGGGGCGCGCAGCCGCTCGTCCCCCCGCCTGCCGAGATAGAGCGCGCAGGGCCCGAGGGCGTGACGGTGAAGGTCCCCCGAGCCGGCGAGGTGTGGCTGCGGGTGCCGTGGTCCCCGTGGCTCTCCGTCGTCGATGCGGACGAGAAGCCGTACCGCTCTCCGGCGACCCCCGAACAGAACGTCCACGGCTGCCTCCGCAAGGCGGAGCCGACGGTCGGCGGGCCGCCGCCCCAGGGCAAGGACGAGCCCGTTTTCGACACCTGGACCGTCCTCGACGCCCCCGCAGCCGGCACCTACCGCATCACGGCCCCCTACCGCGTGCCCCGCGGCACCACTTGCCCGGAGCCCCAGGAGGCGGGCGAGGGCGCCGGGTCGGAGAGCTCGCCAGGGTCCGGCGCTCCGTAGGCGGGGTCGCCGGCCGAGTGGGTGGCCGCTTTCGCCGTCGCGGAAGGTGGCCTTCACGTCAACGCCCGCCCGACGCAAGGAGAGCGACGTAAGCGCGCCGCCGTACGGCAGGACGACGCGCGGGGACGCCCCCGCTTTCAGCCGGTGCAACGCGAAGAGCGGGCGAGGCCGGCGACGTACGACCCCCGTGCGTACGCCGCCGCCTCGCCCGCCCCGTCAGCGGCCGCGGGCTCAGGGCCCGCGGTGGGCCGGTCAGTCTGCTGCTGCCTCGCCGGCCTCCGTGATCCAGCCGGTGCCGTAGACGGCGTCGCGGCCCGGGTGTGCGTTCTCCAGTGCGGCATACCGCCTGCTGCTGGGGAGTTGGGCCCAAACCGCGTGGCCGTGCGTGTGGGGCGTGGCGCTGACGCCCCAGTTCTCGGCGAGGCTGTCCACGATGTGGAGTCCGCGTCCGTGCTCGGCCTCGGGTCCGGGCGAGCGGCGGTGCGGTGCGCTGCCGGCGGGGTCGTGGTCGTGCACCTCGACGTGGAGTCCCTGCGGAAGCAGGCATATTCGGCACGTCACGGTGGCGCTGTTGGTGTGCGTGATGGCGTTGGTGGCGAGTTCGGAGAGGATCAGCACGGCGGTCTCCCGGGTGTCCGGCGGCACGCTGTGCTCACTGAGCCAGGTGTCCAGGGTGTGCCTGGCACGCCGCACGCTGGGGTGGCGTGCCGGCAGGTGCCAGCGGTGTTCGGGGCTCGACTCGTGTGCCGGGCGCCCGGAGAACGACGTGGCGTCGAGTGGGGAGCTGGGCACGCGTGTCGCCTCCATGGGGGAAGGTGCGGTGCGCGCCGGCTGCCTCCCGCGGGCGGCGTCTCCGGCGGCGAACTACGCGGCGGGACACCTGGACGCACGTCATTGGACGTCCAACTGCCCCTGGCCGCACGGATATTGGTGCACCGGGTCTGGTGTTCACTATGCGCTGCCCGTGGTTCTGCTCGCAAGTATCAATCTGATAATTTCCCGTCGATCGGTTCGGAGGGGGCGCGTCAGCGCGGCGTCGGTCTTCTCCGAAGGCCCTTTGCGGTGCTGCGATGTCCCGGACGTCGTTTGCGGGCCGTCCTGTTGGCTCCGGCGCATCCACTTCCGTTTCGGTGGGCGCGCGGGTGGGCGGTGGTGCGCCCGGCTCGGCGTCGTGGGCACTGTGCGTGGTCGTGGAGCAGTGCCGTTCGTTCGGGAGCTGAAGGCGCGCGGGGCATTCGCCGGGAGTGCCCACCCGGCTTTCCTTACTCCCCGTACGCCCCCTACGCTCCAAGGGGGTCGACAACTACCCGCCGGCGCAGCCCTGTTGGGCGCGTCCGACGGGAAGTGGAGGCCCCCGCGTCGGCCGGTACGGGGCGGCGGGGCTACCTACCGGTCCGCCGTTCTGATAATTTCGCGGCGGTCCGAGCGGGGTACGTATCCGCTGTGTATGGCCCAACTCCCGTGAAGTGCCGCCGCGTTGGGTTCACGTGTCGTGGTGGGGGAGAGAAGCGGATGAGCGAACTGCCGACCGGCTCCAGCACCCCCACGGTGCTGCGGATCATCCTCGCGAGACGCCTCAAGGAGCTGCGCCTCACGCGCGACGTCTCGCTCAAGGCCGCGTCGAAGGCCCTCGGCACCGGCGAACTCACGGTGCGACGCATCGAGAATGCGCAGGTCGGCCTCAAGACGCTCTATGTCAAGGAGCTTCTTCGCCTCTACGAGGTTCCGGCCGACGAGGCCGCCGAGTTCCTCGAGATGGCCGAGCGCGCCAACCAGCCGGGCTGGTGGCATCCGTTCCGCGACGCGCTGCCGACCTGGTTCCGCGCCTACGTCAGCCTGGAGAGCGGCGCCCGCCTGCTGCGCACCTACGAGCCGCACTACGTCACCGGCATACTCCAGACCCGCGACTACTCCCGCGCCGTGATGCGCGCAGGCTTCCCCAACGAGCCGGAGGACGAGCTGGAGCGCCGCGTCGACATCCGCCTGCGGCGCCAGGACCTACTGGAACGCGCCGAACGCCCCACGATCTGGGTGGTGATGGAGGAGACCTCGCTCCGCCGCGTCGTCGGAGGCCCGGAGGTGATGCGCGGCCAGATCGAGCACCTGCTGGAGGCGATGGACCTCCCGGAGCTGACGATACGCGTCCTCCCGCTAGGCGCAGGCCCGCACACCGCGGCGGCCGGCCACTTCACCTACTTCCGCTTCGACGAGCCCGAACTCCAGGACATCGTCTACACAGAGGGCCTCACCTCGGCCTCCTACCTCGACGAGCCCGAGGACGTCACGACCCACCTGGAGGCCCACATCCGCGCCTCCCGCCTGGCCCACCAGCACCTGCCCGACCTCCGCGGCTACCTGGAGCGGCTCCACAAGGAGTACGGCGGCTGAGGCTTCCTCCGGAACGGCTCCCACGCCTCATCCGACGCGCCAACTTCCACCGATCCGGGAGCGGTCCGCGTACCGGGAGCAGTCACACCTCGAGCGACCTGCGACCGAGACGAGAAGGAGCAGCGTGAGCGACCGCAGAAACGAGATCGACACCTTACGCGCGCACCCCGCCCGGATGTACGACTACTACCTCGGCGGCAAGGACTGGTTCCCGGCCGACCGCGCGGCGGCGGAGGAGGTCCTGGCGCTCTCGGAGAACGTCCGCACCGCTGCGCGCGCCAACCGCGCCTTCATGCGCCGGGCCGCACGCGCCCTCGCAGAGGCGGGGGTACGCCAGTTCCTCGACCTGGGCGCCGGCATCCCCACCGCGCCCAACCTGCACCAGGTGGTACAGGAGGTGGCGCCCGAGTGCCGGGTCGTCTATGTGGACAACGACCCCATGGTCGTCGAGTACGTGGACGTCCTGGCGCACGGCACGCCCGAGGGCGACACCGCCTACGTCGAAGCCGACGCGTTCACCGAGGACGTGCTCAAACATCCCGCCGTCACCGGCACGTTCGACCTCTCGCAACCGGTCGCGCTCTGCTTCTTCGCGCTCCTCCACTTCGCTCCGGACGAGCGCAACCCGTACGCGCTCGTCCGCGACATGTGCGCGCGCCTCCCCTCCGGCAGCCACCTCGCGCTCTCCCACATCACGCCGGACTTCGCCCCCGAGGACACCCGGCGCGGCGAGGAGATCTACCGGCGCAGCGGCACCCCGTTCCAGGCGCGTACGCGCGAGGAGTTCGTCCGCTTCCTCGACGGTCTCGATCTGCTGGAGCCAGGGGTCGTGGTCGCCGACGAGTGGCGCCCCGACCCCTCGGACGAGCAAGGGCATCCGAAGTGGGAGCCGGCGCAGGTCGGTTCTTACGCGGCGGTGGCGCGCAAGCCCTGACACGTCGCGGGGGCTGACGAAAAGAGCGGAGCTCTCCCGGGTTTTGTCGCCTCCGGGCATTTCTGTCCGCAGTGTTGAGTGCGCGGGGGTCTGCCTCTATCTTCGGTTCGTTTACCGGAGAGTAGTCAGGAGGCCCAACCGTGCGTGCCAGACGTCTACTTGCCCTGTGCTCGGCAGCTTTCGCCGCCGTGCTGCTGACCCCGGTCGCGGCCGGGGCCGAGACCGCAGACCCCTTGGAACGCTACGTCGCCCTCGGCGACTCGTACGCCTCGCTCGGCTCTCTCACCAAGACCGTCATCGACCCGGAGACGGGGTGCCTGCGCTCGCGCGACAACTACCCGGCGCTCGTCGCCGAGGGCCTCGAAGGCACCGAGTTCGTCGACGCCACCTGCGCGGGCGCCGTCACCGACGGCGTCCTCGATCCCCAACTGGAGTCGGTCACCCCGGAGACCGACCTCGTCACCCTCACCGTCGGCGGCAACGACGTCGGCTTCGCCGACATCGCTCTCACCTGCGCCCTGCGCAGCGTCCCCGACCCCAAGGGCACGCCGTGCAAGGACCACTACACCGAGGGCGGTGCCGACCAGCTCGCCCAACGCATCGCCGAGACCGCCCCCAAGATCGACGACGTCCTCGCCGGCGTGGCCGAACGCGCCCCGGACGCCCGGGTCGTCGTCACCGGATACCTGCGTATCCTGCCCCCTGACACCGGGTGCTGGCCGGCGGTCCCGATCTCCGCCGGCGACGTCGCGTACATCAACAGCGTCCAGGACAAGCTCAACGCCATGGTCGGCGACCGCGCGACGGCGGCCGGCTTCGACTTCGTCGACCCGGGCACGACCCAGGGCCACGACGCCTGCCAGACGCCGAGCAACCGGTGGGTCGACGGCCTCCTCCCGCTCTCCAACGGGGCCCCGCTCCATCCGACGGCAGCCGGTCAGCGGCATGTGACGGAGCTGATCAACACCCGTCTGTAGGCGGAGTCGTCGCGGCGGCGCGTGCGGGACGCGCCGCCGCGCGGCGGCCTCAGCCGCAGTCGTCCTCGACGGCGCCGCCCTCGAAGCGCTCACCGAGGAACTGCACCGCGGGCAGCGACCCGAGGATCGCCGTCCCCACGTGGCTCTGCCCCGCGAACGAGCGCCACTTGACGGGGTTGCCCTCCGCGCACCAGTCGTCGCGGAGCCCCTCGCCGAGGTGGCGCGGGATGATCTCGTCCGAGCCGCCGTGGTAGACGTACGCGGGGAAGCCGGGTGCCTGTGTGCCGAGGGTGGACTCGGCGAGACGCTGCTGCCAGTCCTGCTCCTCCAGCGGGTTGCTCGTGGTGTTCTCCGCGATCGTCTCGCCCGCTGCCGAGTCGAGGATCTCGTCCGTGCACCCCTCGCGGGTCTCCGCGATGAGGGCGCGGCCCTTGTCGTTGAGGTAGCCGTCGAGGCCGAGTTCCGGATGGGCGGCGTCGTGGCCGATCGCCGACATCAGGACGAAGCCGGCGTTGTCGCCCCCGTCGTTGTGGTCGGCGACGTCGGTGAGTTCGGCGGGGACGCCGCCGCTCGCCACGCCCTTTACGTCCAACTCGGGCGCGTACGAGGCGTGCAGCTCCGCCGCCCAGGCGCTCGCCTGGCCACCCTGCGAGTACCCCATGATGCCGACGGGCGAGTCGGCCCCGACGCCGCGATCCTGCGCCGCCGGCAACTGCTGCGCGGCGCGCGCCGCGTCGAGGACGGCCGTGCCCGCCGCCCTGCCGACCGTGTAGGTGTGGTCGCCGGGCGTGCCGAGCCCCTCGTAGTCGGTGAGGGCCACGGCCCAGCCGCGCAGCAGCGCGTTGTTGATGAGCAGGCTCTCGACGGTCCCGCCCGTGGGGTTGGTCGCGGACGGGGCGCACTGATCGCCCATCCCGACGGTTCCGACGGCGTACGTCACCAGCGGACGGGGGCCCTTGCGCAGGTCCTTGGGGACGATGACGCTCCCCGAGACGGTGTTGCTGCTCCCGTCGGCGGCCGTGGACGCGTACTCGATCCGCCACGCTTCGGTGGCCGTCGGTACTCCCAGGGACAGCCGGAACTCGCTGGGTTCGGCGGCGACGATCCCGCCCGGGTCGGCGGCCGGCGCGGTCCGGTCGTGTCCCGCGGCCGAGGCGACGGGGCTGAGCCAGGCCGCCGAGAGGAGTAAGGCGACGGTGGCGCCGGCGGCCCGGGTGCAGGCGCGGCGCAGGGAATGCTGCATGCGGCTCTCCCAACTCTCCTGTGGGTTGGAGGTGTCGGGCGGAAGCTACCCTTCCGGGCGGGCCGAGCCACTGTCACCGCACACAACTTCGGCCGTAAGGCGTGCACTTGGCGCAAACCGAGCGGCGGGACGGAGCCGCGCTCCGCCCCGCCGCAGGCAACCGTCAGCCGGCCGCCGTCAGAACGGCCGGTCGCCCGCGATGGCGACGCGCTCGGCGACGCGCGGCTGCGGGGCGTAGTCGGCGACGGCGTAGTGCTGGGTGGCGCGGTTGTCCCAGAACGCGATGTCGCCCGCCTGCCAGTGGAAGCGCACCTGGTACTCGGGGGTGTGCGCCTGCCGCGTCAGGTAGGCGAGGAGCCGGTCGCTCTCGGCGCGGTCCATGCCCTTGATGTGCGTGGTGAACGACGTGTTGACGAAGAGCATCTTCCGCCCCGTCTCCGGGTGGGTGCGCACCACCGGGTGCTCGACGGGCGGGAACTCGTCCTGGTGCTCGGCGACCTTCTCCGGGCCGTAGAACCGGACGAAGCCCGGAATGAAGTCGTGCACGGCGACGGCGCCTTCGATCCGCTCCTTCACCTCGTCGGAGAGGTTGTCGTAGGCGGCGGCCATGTCGGCCCACATCGTGTCGCCGCCGACCGGCGGCACCTCGCGCAGTTGCAACACCGCCCCGAGCGCGGGGCGTTCGCGGAAGGTGACGTCGGTGTGCCAGACGTTCTCGAAGGTGGGGACCGAGCCCGCGCTCTTGTCGAACCGGACGACGTCGTCGGCCGAGCCGCGCGCGAGAAGCGGGTTGGTCTCCAGCTCGCCCCAGTTGCGGGCGAAGGCGCGCTGCTGCTCGGGGGTGAGGTGGGCGCCGCGGAAGAAGACGACCTTCCACTCCAGCAGGGCCCGGTTGATCTCCTCGCGGAGTTCCTCGTCGAGCGGTTCCGAGAGGTCGGCGCCGCGGATCTCGGCGCCGATGACACGGCTGAGCGGGGTCACCTCGATACGGCTGTAGGGGCGCTCCTCCCATCCCTCGGGGAAGGGGCTGAGGACGCGCGTGCCCTCGTACATGCCGTCGGCGGGGACGCGTGCTTCACGGAGAGTGGGAGCGGCGGCGGTTGCGGGGGCTTCTGGTGCAACGGTCATGGGACACCTCGGAGTTCGTCTTCGGACCCGTCCGGACCGGGCGGGTCGGCGGGATGCGCGGAAGGGGAGCGCCGCGGCACGGCAGCCGCGACCGCGGTACTCACGGAGACGGGTGAGTGGGCTCCGCAGAGGGGGAGCCCACCTGGAGGTACTAGAGACCGGACCGTTCGCACCCGCGGCGCCACGGGCGACAGGCGAAGCCCTGCGCTGACGTCGAGTGCTTGATCATGCGGGACATTTTCGGACCGAAACTCCGACTCGTCAACTCCGCGTGCGCCCTGCGCATGTGCACGGCGACGCTCCGAAGCCGTGTGGACGCGTCGCGTTCGTCGACGTTTGACAACACACACAGGGGTACGTGAAGACCACGGCCCACCGGGCACACCACCCGCGCCGGGCCGTGAACGAAGCCGGCGGCGGAGCCCGCCACCGGCTGTCGCCTGCACTGATTGGGGCTGACCATGGAGCTGAAGGAACTGCAGCGCGTGTACGCCCACGAAGGGCCCTTCGCCGCCGTCTACCTGGAAGCCAGGTCGCCGGGCGAGGACTCCGAGACGCAGAACCGCCTCCGCTGGAAGGCGCTGCGTGAGCGTCTGGAGTCCCAGGGCGCGACGGAGCAGGCGCTGGACGCGGCAGAGCAGGCGCTCGCCCGCGACCCGGCCGGCGAGGAGCAGGCGGACGGGCGCGTCCTCGTCGCCTCCGCCGACGACGGAGTCGTCCTCGACGAGCGTTGGGACGCCGCCCTCGGCACCGGCGACGACGCGCACTGGGGCGTGCTCCCCGAACTCGGCGCGTACGTCCGCGAGCAGGCTAGGTCGGTGCGCATCCTGCTCGTCTCGGCCGACCAGGAAGGCGCACAGCTCCGCGAGTTGGTCGTGGCGCAGGAGCACGTCCCCGTCGAGCGGAACGGCGAGGAGGTCGAGGGCACCGGCATCGAGACGCCGCACCATGTGCGGGAGGGCGCACTGGCGCACCGCCGTATCCAGCGCCGCGCCGACGAGGCCGTGCAGCGCAACGCCAAGGAGGTCGCCGCGGCGATCGACAGGGCGCGCACCCGGTTCGCGCCCGACGTCGTGCTCCTCGCCGGCGAGGTGCAGGGCCGCACGGCGGTGCGGGAGCAGCTCTCCACGGCCGCGTCCGAGCTCCTCGTCGAGACGGGGAGCGGCGGCAGCGACGAGGCAGGCGCCCAACAGGCCCTCACCGACGAGGTGTTGCGCGTCGCCGGAGAGCACGAGAAGCGCCGCGCGGCCGACGAGCTGTCCCGCCTGCGCGAAGGCCAGGCCCACGACCGCGGCACCATGGGCGACCCCGAGGTGCTGCGGGCCGCTGAGGTGGGCGCTCTCGACACCCTCCTGCTGGAACCGGGCGTACCGGCGAGCCGCGAGGCGCTGTTGGTGAAGTCGGCGTCGGAGACCGGCGCTTCCCTCGAACTCGTCCCCACCGGCACGGGGTTGGAGGACGGCGTCGGCGGCGTTCTCCGCTTTCCGCCGATGGGCGAGGTTGCGGAGTGAGCCCGTATGGGGCTGAACACCCTCCGGGGCGCGACAGATTGACGGTACGGGCTTAGTCGCGTGGGGCGCCCGGCTGGTGGAGGCGTGGTGCGCACGTCTGCTCACCGGCCGGGCGTTCCCTTCGGCCGCTGTGCGGTCGGTGTTCCGCGCGCGGTCCCGCACGGAACGGCCGTTTAACCGTTATGGCTCCGATGCCGAGGAGTTGCGCCTTTCTCGTCGTCCTCCGCGACGGCCTCCTTGCGATGCGGTCTCGTGGCCGCACGCGGTCACTCGGGGGCGTCTGTCCTGCTCGCTCAGGCCGACGCTGATGACCTACCCGCCGGGCTGTCGCCGTCCCCGCCCGGACAGGGCCGCTTCCTGTCGACTCGGATGCCGGGCGCGAACCCGTCGTTGTCCCCGAGCAGTTGACGTCCGCGCCAGCTTCCTCCCCGCTGCCGGAGGACCCGCCGCGTCCCTCAAGAGCCGCCGGACGCCTCCCCGCCCGGCAGGTACACGACCGTCGGGGCGCCGGTGGAGGGATGCCGCCCCACCTCGGCGCGCACCCCGTAGACCTCGGCGAGGAGCTCCTCGGTGAGCACCTCGGACGGGGGGCCCTCGGCGACCATGCGGCCGCCGTCGAGCACGTACAGCCGGTCGCAGAAGTAGGCGGCGAGGTTGAGGTCGTGGAGGGCGAGGAGGCAGGTGGTGGCGAGGCCGGCGAGGAGGGTGAGGAGGTCGAGCTGGTGCCGGACGTCGAGGTGGTTGGTCGGCTCGTCGAGGACGAGGAGCGCCGGCTGCTGCGCCAACGCGCGGGCCAGCAGCGTCCGTTGCTTCTCGCCGCCGGAGAGCGCGTCGAAGGGGAGGGACGCCAGGCGGTCGGCGCCCGTGTGCTCCAGCGCCGCCTCGACGAGGGCGGCGTCGCCGGCGTCGTCGGGCTCCCAGAACCGTTTGTGGGGCGAGCGTCCCATGGCGGCCACCTCGCGCGCCGTCAGCCCGAACGAAGCGCCGTTCTCCTGCGGCACGGCGGCGATACGGCGGGCCCTGGGCTTCGCGCCGAGCGACGCGGTGTCGGCGCCGTCGAGGAGGACGCGCCCGCCGTCGGGACGCAGCGCGCCGTAGATGCAGCGGAGGAGCGTCGTCTTGCCGCTCCCGTTGGTTCCGACGAGGCCGACGGTTTCGCCGGGGTGCGCCACAAGCGTCGCGCCGTCGAGGAGTTGACGGTCGCCGACGGAGTAGCACAGCCCCTCCACGCGGAGCGCGGCGGGCGAAGTCCCGCCGCCGAAAAGGCCGTTCACGTCATTCCCCCTTCGTTCCTGCGGCCGCGCCGGAGCAGCCACAGGAAGAACGGGCCGCCGGTGAGCGCCGTCAGCACGCCCACGGGTATCTCTTCGGGTGCCGTGACGAGCCGGGTGCCGAGGTCGGCGACGACGAGGAAGGCCGCGCCGCCGAGCGCGGAGACGGGGAGGAGGAGCCGGTGCGAGGCGCCGACGAGCATCCGCGCCGCGTGCGGCACCATGAGTCCGACGAAGCCGATCGCGCCGCTCACCGTGACGAGAAACGCGGTGACGAGCGACGCGAGGACGAAGACGGCGGCGCGGAACCTGGCGGTGTCGAGGCCGAGCGCGGCGGCGCCCTCCTCCCCGGCGAGCAGCAGGTCGAGCGGGCGCGCCAGCGCGAGCAGCAGTACCAGCCCGACGCCCAACACCACTGCAGGAAGCCACAGTTGCGACCAGCGGGCGCCGCCGAGCCCGCCGAGCGTCCAGAAGAGGATCGCGCGGAGGTGCTCGTTCTGCGGGGAGAGGACGAGGAGGAGACTGGTGCAGGCGGAGAGGATGTACTGGATCGCCACTCCCGACAGCACGAGCCGCCCCGTCGTCATCGCGCTGCCGCGGCCCGCCATCGCGTAGACGGCGACGAGTGCGAGGAGCGACCCGAGAAAGGCGCCGCCCGCCATCGGGATGGCGGTCACGCCGAGGACGAGCACGAGGACGGCCCCCGTGGAGGCGCCGGAGGAGATGCCGAGGAGGAACGGGTCGGCGAGCGGATTGCGCACCAACGCCTGCAACACGGCGCCGACGAGGGCGAGTCCGGCCCCCACGACGCACGCGAGGAGCGCCCGCGGAAGGCGGACGTCCGTGACGATCGTGGCGAGGGGCCCGGGCTCGGACGTACCGCTGAGGGCGCCGAGGACGTCGGGAAGCGGTACGCGGGTGGCGCCGAGCGCGAGGTTGGCGAGGAACCCGGCGGCGAGCACCGCGGCGAGGACGGCGAGCACGAGCGTCGGCCGGTAACCGCTCTTCCCTGTGGCCCTGTTGCGGATGGCGAAGCTCATCGTCCGGCCTTGTCACCGGATTTGGGGAAGCGCTCCGGGTGGAGCTGCCGCGCGAGGTCCTCGACGGCCTGCGGCATCCGCACACCGAGCACCGCGGAGGAGAGCGGCAGGACGGCGAACTCCCGGTCGCGGACGGCCGGTACGTCCTGCAGCGCGGAGTCGTCGAGCAACCGCTTGCGCTTCTCGGTGAGGGGCGTTCCCGCGTAGTCGTAGAGGAGCACCGTCTCGGGCTGCCGCTCGACGACCTTCTCCCACGAGACGTCGGCGAACGGCTTTCCGACGTCCGCGAAGACGTTGCGGCCGCCGGCCCGCTCGATGAGCTCCACGCCGATACCGCCACCGCCTGCGGTGAAGGCGGAGCCTTCCCCGCTGTCGTAGACGAAGACGTCGGTGCGGTCGACCCCGTCGAGGCGTTCCGCGACGGCGTCGAGCTGCTCGTGCTGCCGCTCGATGAGACGCTCGGCGCGCTTGGGCACCCCGAACACGCGGGCGGTCTCGCGGAGTTCGCGCTCCAACTCGTCGGGGCCGACGCGGCCCTTGGTGCAACTCTCGATGTTCAGACGGGTGTTGATGCCGCTCTCGCCGAGCGTCGAGCGGTCGCGGCCCTCGCTCTTCTCGAAGGCCGACTCGTACCCCCCGTAGACGAAGTCCGGGTTGGCCCCCAACAGCGCCTCCCGGGAGGGGTACTGCTTCGCCAGCACATCGATCTTGCGGTACTCCGCGGCGTACTCGGGCAGGATCTCGTCGTCGAGGAACGCGGTCCCGACCATGCGGTCGCCGAGCCCCAGCGCGAGCAGCACTTCGGTGGCGTGCTGATTCATCGCGACGGCGCGTTGCGGGGGCTCCTCGTAGGTCGTGCGCACACCGCAGTTGGTGACGGTGTAGGGGAAGCCGGCCGGCCTGGCGCCCTTCTCGTCGCCGCTCCCCGCGTCGGCGCCGCACGCCGTGAGCAGGAGCAGACAGCCGAACAGGACGCCGAACGGGCGCAGTTGCGAGGCAGGGCGTGGCCGCGCCATGTCTTCCTCCTCAAGGGGATGTCCGCGTCCCCTGGTTGTGAGGCGGGCGACAGGGCAGTGTCTGACTCACGGCCGACCAGGACGCAAAGCGCCCGTCGGCCGCTCACAGTGGCGGGACCGCGCCGGACTCACACCGGCTTCCTCGTCCTCTGCCGCCTCGATCGAGTGGTTGGGGGGAGTCTGCCATACGGGGGTGGAGTGGGTTCGTGCAGGTGGAGTGGGTGCGCGGATATCCGGCCGGGCTGCGGCAACGCGGGCTTGTGGCGGAGGCGTTGACCTCGGACGGGAGAAGACCGGCTTGAGCATGCTGCCGGTGGCTCTCCTCGATAAGTGAGGAACTGCCCACGCAGAATGTCCCGCGCACCCTTCCGAAGGGACGGCGGAGGAGGAAGTGTCCGGGCGGTGCGGCGGGTACCGTTTCGAGCACGGTCCCCCACGCAAGGACGGCGGCGATGACTCTCTGGAGCCACGGCCACGACTGGATCGGTCAGCGGGTGAAGCCCGCGAGGTGGAGGAAGAGACTGGCTGGCGCGTGGACGGCATGAAGCCGCTGGTCTACGCACAGCCCGCAAACGGGATCACGGACTCCGAGCACTACGTCTTCCGCGCCGACGGCGCCACCTGGGCCGGCCCCCGACCGAGCTGAACGAGACCGACCGCATCGAGTGGGTACCGATCTCGGAGATCCGCGGCATGATCGACCGCCGGGAAGTCGTCAGCAGCGGCAGCCTCGTCGGGCTGCTCTACCTGCTGTTGAATGAGGCGACGGGCGTCATCGGCTGAACCGGCGGCGGGGATCGCTGTCAGGGCTCACCCCCACGCCCAGGTGCAAAACACAGAGATCTTTAGCCGAGAACCTCGCCCCGCTCATCACGCGACGGCCACGACGCGACCCGTGCTAGCCCTCACATCGACACCAACCCCCGCAGATCCACCTCGACCGGAAAGGGCGCCTCCACATCCAGCTTCTCCCGGTGCACGGCGTCCGGGGAAGGCGCAGGACCGGGGGTGTCCGAAGCCGCGAACTCGTGCACGGCAGGCGCTCCGTACGCCTCCCGTTCGACGCGCCAGTATGCGCAGTCGGTGCCGGCGAGGAGGCGGGGCTTGGTGAAGCGGTCGGCGACGCGGGAGCCGGGGGAGACCACCTCGACGACGAGGGCGACGTGGGAGGCCGGTACGAACTCCAGGGAGTCCAGGTCGAGTCCGGCGGTCGTGAAGACGATCACGTCGGGCTTGATGACGTTCCGGTCGTCGAGGTGGACGCAGCGTGCGACGCCTGCCGAGTACGGCGGCAGGGCGGCGGTGGCGAGGGCGACGTGGAGGCCGTCGCGCACCTGGTCGTGCCACTGGTCGGTCATCCGCCGGGGCAGGATGGCGCCGCCGGCCAGCTCCCAGTCGAAGGACGGCTCGAGCTGCCGTACCTGGTCGAGTGTCCATCCGCCCTGGGGTGGTTGCCATGCGTCCGCACGTCCTTCGGTACCCATGCGTCCCAGGGTGGGGGAGAGCGACGCGGCAGGTGCGGACACCCGACTGCAAGGCACCCTTGCGAGTGCATTCGGACTGCGGGGCGTTGACGGTCGGGGAGCGCGCGCGTCCCCGACCGCCCCCGCCTCACTCCGCCTTCGGCACCCGCCCGATCGCGCGCCCCGCCCACGCCGGCGGCTCCTCCGCGAGGGAGGCGAGGCGCTCGCGCACCTCGTCCGGGAAGGGCGAGGTGCGTCCCGTCGACTGGTCGACGTGGAGCGCGAGCAGCTCCGTCGTCGCCACGGGGGCGGCGTCGTCCGGGGGCGGCGCGGCCTGCTCCAGCCCCGTGAACATCTCGTGGGTGAAGCGGACCTTCTTGGCGTCGGCGCCCAACACCCTTGTGCGGACGGTGAGTCGGGCGCCGTCGTCCACCTCGTTGAGGTAGCGGATGTGCGACTCGACGGTGTAGAGCGAGCAGCCGCTGCGCTCGCGGTAGGTGGGGCCGAGGCCCGTCTCCACCATCAGTGCGTCGGTCGCGTGCCCGAAGACGAGGACGTAGTACGCCTCGCTCAGATGCCCGTTGTAGTCGATCCACTCGGGCCGCACCCGTTCCTCGAAGCAGGGCAGCGGCGCGGTCACGCGGCACCTCCGCGCTGGCCGGGGAGGCGTCCCGTGGCGCGGAGGACGTCGATGACGCCCTTGTCGCGCTCGGCGACGAGGTCCGCGATGGTCCGTCCGGCGGCGGCCTCGTCGCAGCCCTCCACCATCGCGTCCCGGAGCGCGGTGTCGAGCTCGGGCGCCTCGAGGCGGGTCCAGGGCGACTTCAGCGAGGGGCCGAAGTGGTCGAGCATGTGGGCCATTCCGCCCTCGCCGCCGGCGAGCGCGAAGGTGAGGCAGGGACCCATGAACGCCCAACGCAGGCCGGGGCCTTCGGTGATGGAGTCGTCGATCTCCTGCACCGTCGCCTCGCCATTGGCGACCATGTGGAGCGCCTCGCGCCACAGTGCCTCCTGCAGCCTGTTGGCGATGAAGCCGGGCAGCTCCCTGTCCATGGTGATCACCGACTTGCCGGCGACCTCGTAGAACTTGCTCGCCCACGCCACCGCGTCGTCAGCGGTCTGCTCCCCGCCGACGACCTCGACGAGCGGGATGAGGTACGGCGGGTTGAACGGATGTCCGACGAGGAGGCGCGACGGGTCGGCCGCCTCGGTCTGCATGTCCGTCATCGGGTAGCCGGAGGTGGAGGAGGCGATCACCGCGCCGGCCGGGGCGGCGGCGTCGAGCCGGGCGAGAAGGTCGCGCTTGAGTTCCAGCTTCTCGGGAGCGCTCTCCTGGACGAACTCCGCCTCGGCGACGGCCTCTTCGAGCGTCGGCACCACGGTGAGCCGCTCGGCCGAGGCGCCCTCCGCGAGGCCGAGCTGCTCCAGCGCGGGCCAGGCGGCGTCGACGAGTCGGCGGAGCTTCTCCTCCGCGTCGGGCGCCGGGTCCCAGGCGGTGACGGAGTAGCCGCGCGCGAGGAAGTGCGCGACCCAGCCGCCGCCGATGACGCCTGCGCCCACGCAGGAGACGCGGGTGACGTCCTCGGGCGGGCAGGAGGGGGTGAAGGGCATGAGGGGTCCTTGCTCGAGAAGGGGACGCGGATCGCGGCCCCGGTGACGACAAACGTGCGGGGAGGGGGAGCCGGGCGCGGCGGCAGGGCGCCGGCAACTCCCCCTCCGTCAAGGGGTGTCGGGGCGAAAGCCGCCCCGAGTGCGGGCTCAGCTACGCGGCTTGAGACCCATGCGCTGCCGCGCCTCGTCGGGTGTCGCGACCGTCGCGCCCAGCGACTCGGTGATCTGCACGGCACGCTCGACGAGTTGGCCGTTGGTGGCCTTCACGCCGCGGCTGAGGTAGAGGTTGTCCTCCAGGCCGACGCGGGCGTTGCCGCCGAGCAGGATCGACTGCGCCACCCAGGGCATCTGCATGCGGCCGAGCGCGAAGCTCGCCCACTGGGCGCCCTCGGGCAGCATGTTGACCATCGAGTTGAGCACGCCCGGGTCGGCCGGGGCGCCCCACGGGATGCCCATGCAGAGCTGGAAGACGGTCGGGTCGTCGAGGAGGCCCTCGGCGAGGAGCTGCTTGGCGAACCAGAGCTGCCCGGTGTCGAAGATCTCCAACTCGGGCCGTACGCCGAGCTCCTGGATGCGCTTGGCGCCGGTGCGCAGCATGTCGGGGGTGGAGACGTAGAGGTTGGAGCCGTCGCCGAAGTTGAGCGAGCCGCAGTCGAGCGTGCAGATGTCGGGGAGCAGCTCCTCGACGTGCGGCAGCCGCTCCAGGCCGCCGACGAGGTCGGTCCCCTCCAGTTGCTCCAGCGGCCGCTCCGGGTCGATCACCAGGTCGCCGCCCATACCGGCGGTGAGGTTGATGACCACGTCCACGTCGGTCGCCTTCACCCGCTCGACGACCTCCTGGTACAGCCGCGTGTCCCGCGAGGGGGCGCCGGTCTCGGGGTCGCGGACGTGGATGTGGACCACGGCGGCCCCGGCGTTGGCGGCGTCCACGGCCGAGCTGGCGATCTGCTCCGGTGTGACGGGCACGTGCGGGCTGCGCCCGACGGTGTCGCCGGCCCCCGTGAGGGCGGCGGTGATGATGGTGGATTCGGTCAGAGGCATGGTGAACCTTCCGTCGACGCGGGGGAGTTGGTGCGGTTTCTGGTCGTGCCGGAGCGCGGGACGTGGTGCGGTCCGGTTGAAGTGGCGGCGTCAGGCGTGGAGTTCGGTCCGGACGTGGGAGAGCAGCGCAGCGTGCATCTCCTCGGGGGTGGTGCTGTGCTCCTCGCCGTCTCCGGCGAGCACCTGGTTGGCCAGGCCGTCGATGAGGGCGGTGAGCCGCAGCGCGCTGAACTCCGGGTCGACGTCGCGGAGTACGCCCTGCTCGACGCCGCGGCGCAGTACGTCGGCGACGGTCGTGCGCCACTGCCTGTAGTACTCGACGTGGAGCCGCCCGATCGCCGTCGACCTGGCGGCCTGGGCCCACAGGTCCATCCACACGAGCCACTGCCTGCGCTGCTGCGCGGTGCGCGGGGTCTGGAGCGCGATGAGCTGGTGGAGTTCGTCCGCCGCGTCGTCGGCCTCGGCGAGGTGTGCCGCGCGGGAGGCGGTGTCCTCGTCCATGCACCAGCGGACGGCGGCCTCCAGGAGCTCCGCGCGGCCGGGGAAGTGGTAGTGGATGGTGGCCGTGCTGGTGCGGCAGGCGGCGGCGATGTCCGCGACACGGACGGCGTGGAAGCCGTGCTCCGCGATGAGGCGGACCGTCTCGCGAACGATCTGCAACGGCCTCCCGCCCTCGGGCGCGGGCCGCGGCTCCGGGGAGCGCGGCGCGGGGAGGACCGGCTCCGGGACGTGCTCGGGGGATGTCCCGGAGCCGGAGCCCAGTAGCCAGGCGGCGTCGACGCCTGCCGCGTCGGCGATCCTGGCGAGCTCGGCGGCGGTGAACCTGCGGCTGCCGCCGAGGGAGCGGGAGAGCTTCGACGGGTCCATCACGATCCGTCTGGCGAACTCCCGCTGGCTGCAGTCCGCCTGCGTGATCACCTGCCGCACGCGCTCGGCCACCTCGCCTCCGATGTCGGCGACTCGGCTGCCCGGCTGGTGCTGCATGGTTCGACACCGTACGGGCGTGATGAGATAACCGCAATACCGATGCGCGGCAGTTGTCCGTATCGCCCCACAATGAACCCATGAAATTCCGTGTGGCGCCCCGCTGTTGCGCATGTCTCTGACTGACGCATCAGTCAGCCTCAACGCACGGCAGCGCAACGAGCGCCCCGCGCACACGGAACGGGCGGGTGGCCGACCTCAGGTCGGCCACCCGCCCGTCGGGGGAGGGCCCGTGCGCACCGCCCGGGGGATAGGCGGCGCCGCGCGGCCCGGCGGTACCGGTCTAGGACGCCGGCGCCGCCGCCTTTTCGGCCGGGGGCTCCGGACGCTCGTCGAGCAGCGGCCCCCCGCTCTTCCCCTGCTCCTCGGGAAGCTTCAGGAAGAAGGTGAGCGCGAGCGCGATCAGGTACAGCACCACGAAGGCGATCGTGACGCCCGCCGAGCCGAACCAGGGAAGGAAGAGGCTCGCGATGCCGGGGCCGACGAAGGTCGCGCCGCCCGCACCGAGGTTGAGGAGCGCCATCGAGCCGCCCTTGTTCTCCGGCGCCATGCTCGGCAGCAGCGCCGAGATCGGCACGAAGCCGGCGAGGGTCGCGCCGTAGAGCATGCCGACGATGATCGCCGCCCAGTAGTAGTCGGGGCCGAGCGCGACGGGGATGAAGTAGAGCAGCCCGACGCTGATGGCACAGCCGAAGGCGCCGAAGCCGGCGATCGTGGTGCGCCAGCCGATCTTGTCGGAGAGGGCGCCGAAGATCAGGTTGAAGAAGATGTTGGTGCCGTAGATGATCGACGTGAGCTGGAGCCACTCGCCCTGCTCGAAGCCGATGTCCTTGGTGAAGACGGTCGGCAGGAAGACGAACATGCCGAACTGCGGCGCCGTGTTGATGACGCGCACGAGGCAGCCGACGACGATGCGCGGGTGCGTCTTCACGATCGAGATGCTGTTCTTCAGCGAGTCCTTGGTGCTGACGTCCGCGGCGCTGACCCGGTCACCGCCGGCGCGCGCCTTGGCGCCGACGAGCGCGACGAGACCACCGACGACGATCAGCCCGAGCGCGGTCCACAGCGTGCCGAACTCACCGATCGGCGGGATCATCCAGCTCGCCCAGAGGGCGCCGAGGGTCGGCAGGCCGCCGGTGAACGCGAAGTAGAACCAGCCGACGGCGGTGCCGAGCCGCGCCTTGGCGGCGGTGCCGGTGATCCACACCAGGAAGCCGAAGGCGAAGAGCGGATACCCGAACCCGCGCAGGCCGTAGAAGACCAGCATCAGCGCGTAGTTCTGCGTACCGAGCGCGAAGACCAGGTACAGCACGTCGAAGACGACCCAGACGACGAGGCCGATCCACATCACCCGCCGCGGTCCCCACGACTCCGAGAGCGCCCCGGAGAACCAGGAGGCGAGCATCACGGCGATGCCGTAGACGGTGATGACGTAGCCGGCCTTCACGTCGGTGCCCGCGCCGTGGTCCGCCATGTATGGAGCGATGAACGCGCTCTCGACACCATCGCCGATCATGAACAGCAGAACGCCGATGTAGCCGAGCAGCAGGGGCTTGGGAATCCCTATCCGATCCAGCACTCCGGCTGGCGCCGCGGCTGTGTCCGCCATGGCGGTTCCTCCACTCTGAGGTGAACACTTGTTGCAAGTGGAGATACTCAACCCGGCCGACACAAATATCAAGAGGTCTGTTAAGAATCACAGAAACTTTTGTTAAGCGACCTCGGTGACGCGCACATCGGTGAGCTGTCGCATCTCGGCGAGGAGGTCCTTGTCGACGGGCCCGGTGAGGACCACGTGGTCGAAGCTGTCGACCCGGTCGAGGCGGTGGAGCGCGTTGCGCCCGACCTTGCTGCCGTCCATCAGCAGCACGCCCGTCGACGCCGCCTCCCGCATCGCGCGCTTGATCGCCACTATCTCCTGCTCCTGGTGGTAGGTCATGGTGGCGGTCATCGCCGACGTGGAGACGAGCGTGACGTCGACGGAGAAGCTCTCGATCATCTCCTGGGCCGAGAGCCCGAGCCAGGAGTCGTGCGTGCGCGAGTACTCGCCGCCGACGCTGATCAACCGGATGTCCTCGCAGCCGCGCAACTCCTCCGTGATCAGGCGGTAGTTGGTGACGACGGTCAGCGGGCCCACCTCGGGGAGTCTGGCGGCGAGCGCCAGCGCCGTGGTGGAGTCGTCGAGCATGAGGGACATGCCGGGGGAGAGGAAGTCGAGCGCCGCTTCGGCGAGCGCCCGCTTGTCCGCGGTGTGGGTGTGCAGGCGGAAGTCCGAGCTGGACTCGAAGACGGTGGACGGCTGGGCCGAGACGCCGCCGTGGTACTTGCGCAGTATCCCGCGGTCCGAGAGCTCCGTGATGTCCCGGTGGACGGTCATCACGCTGACGCCTGTGAGCTCGGTGAGCTCCGCCACCGTGGCGTCCCCGTGCTCCAACACGTAGTCGACGATGGTCTGCTGTCGCTTCTGGCGCGTGGCGCGTGCGGGCTGGGGCGTCATGTGACCATCCTGCCTGGTGTCGATCGGCTGCCGTCCGCGGTGTTGACGTCCGCGTCGCGGCGTACTGCCGTGTGACGGTGACGAATTGGCGGTCGGCCTGTGCGGTGTGCCCGGTGGCGCACCGCATCACGGTTCACAAAGCACACACAAGCTGTACCAGTCAAGCGGTGACAGATAACAGAACCAGTGTTAATTTACTGATACCGCGACGTTAAGGAGTACCGGCCGTGGCCGAAGCAGTGGTGTTTGACATGGACGGAGTGCTCGTCGAGAGCGAGCACCTCTGGGAGGAGGGCTGGGCGGCCTTCGCCGCCGAGCGCGGTGCCCGGTGGGGCGCGGAGCAGACCAAGAGCTGCCAGGGGATGAGCGCCCCGGAGTGGGCGACCTTCCTCACCGAGTTCGCCGGCGCGGGCGACTCCCCGGAGGACACCGAGCGCGCCGTCGTGGACGGCATGGTCGCGGCCCTGGAGGAGGGGCGCATCGAACTCCTCGACGGCGCGCGGGAGATGGTGACCGACGCGGCAGGGCTCGGCCCGATCGCGCTCGCCTCCTCCGCGCCCCGCAGGCTGATCGACGCCGTCCTCGTCCACCACGGCATCGACCACCACTTCAAGGCGACGGTCTCCAGCGCCGAGGTCCCCCGCGGCAAGCCGAGCCCGGACGTCTACCTCGCCGCTGCCGAGAAGCTCGGCGTCCCCGCGGCCGACTGCTGCGCCGTCGAGGACTCCAGCAACGGCCTGCGTGCCGCCGCCGCTGCCGGGATGCACGTCGTCGCCATCCCCAACCCGCAGTACCCGCCGGCCGAGGACGCGCTCGCCGGCGCCTCCTTCGCGGCCTCGGACCACGACTCCGTCCGCCGCCACCTGCTGTCCCAGCTCAAGGAAGGTGACAGGTCATGACCCGCGTCCTGGCCTCGGGTGACCACTTCATCACCCCCCAGCTCTTCGTCGACGCGCTCCGCGAGGCGGCGCCCGGCGCGGAACTGGAGTTCCGTACCCAGCTCACCGGTTGGCCCGTCGAGCCGTTCGGCCCGGTCGGCGGCGTGAAGGAGGCGAGCGGCACGGAGGAGCAACTCCTCGAAGCGCTCGGCGACTCCGAGATCGCGCTGATCCAGATGGCGCCGTTCACCGCCGACGTCATCAAGAAGTCCCCGCACCTGAAGCTGATCTCTGTCGCGCGCGGCGGCCCGGTCAACGTCGACGTCGCCGCCGCGACCGAGGCGGGCATCCCCGTCACCTTCACGCCGGGCCGGAACGCCGCTGCCGCCGCCGAGTTCGCCATCGGCCTGATGCTCGCCGCGATGCGCCGCATCCCCGTCTCCGACGGCGAGTTGAAGAAGGGCACCTGGCGCGGCGACTACTACAGGTACGAGAACGCCGGCATCGAGCTCGACGGCTCCACCGTCGGCCTCGTCGGCTACGGCGCGATCGGCTCGATCGTCGCGCGGGTGCTGCGCGCCTTCGGCGCACGGGTCCTCGTCCACGACCCCTACGCGGACAAGGACAAGGCCGCGGCCGACGGCGTCGAGCTCACCGCCCTCGACGACCTGCTGCGCCGCAGCTCCGTCGTGAGCCTCCACGCCCGGGCCACCCCCGAGACCAGGCACCTGCTCAACGGCGAGAACCTCGCGCTCCTCCCCGAGGGCGCCGTCCTCGTCAACTCCGCGCGCGGCGACCTCCTCGACTACGCGCCGCTGCCCGAGCTGCTGAAGTCGGGCCGCCTCGGCGCCCTGGCGCTCGACGTCTACGACATCGAACCCCCGCCGGCCGACTGGCCGTTGCACCAGGCCCCGAACGTCATCACCACCCCGCACCTGGCCGGCGCCACCCGCCAGACCGCGCACCGCGCCGCCGCCGTGACGGCCGGCGAGGCCGCCCGTTTCCTGCGCGGTGAACCGCTGCGCTTCGTCGCCAACCCCGAAGTGCTCCCCGGAGGTTCCTCCTCATGATCATCGGCGTCGACGTCGGTACCTCGGTGACCAAGGCACAGCTCATCTCGCGCGACGGGCGCACCTCGCCCGCGCACGAGGCGCGCAGCACCGTCTACACCCTGCCGGGCAACCGCGTCGAGCAGGATCTCGACGAGGTGGTCGGTACGGTCGTCACGGTCGTCAAGGCCGCCGTCGCCGACGCCGATGAGATGCGGCAGCGCGTCGGCAACCCGGAAGAGCCGATAGAGGCCCTCGCCCTCACCGGACAGGGCGACGGCCTCTGGCTCAGGGACGCCGAGAGCAGGCCCGTCGGCCGGGTGCTCTCCTGGATGGACGGCCGCGCCGCCGAGATCCTGGAGCGGTGGACGGCCGACGGCGTCGCGGCCGAGGTCCACAGGCGCACCGGAGCCGGGCTCTTCCCCGGCTCCGCCGCGCCCCTCCTCGCCCACCTCGCGAAGCACGAGCCGGAGCGCCTGGAGCGCGCGGCGGTCGCCGGGTACTGCGTCGACTCGATCGTCCACCGGTTCACCGGACGGATCACGGTCGACGCCTCCGAGGCGTCGCAGCCCTTCCTCGACGTCGCCGCGCGCACCTACGACGAGCGTGCGCTGGAGCTGACGGGGCTCACCGCGCACCGCCGGCTCCTCGCCGAGCCGGCGCCCCCCGGCACGCTCTTCCCCCTGCTCCCCGAGGTCGCGGCCGAGCTGGGGCTGCCGTCCGGACTCCCCGTCAGCGCGGGCCCGTTCGACATCCCGGCGTGCGGATTCGGCTCCGGGCTCAGCGAGCCGGGCGAGGGCAACCTCATCATCGGCACCACGCTCGCCAGCCAGGTGCTCAGCGACGACCCGACCCCGGCGGGCGAGGACGAGCCGGCGGGCATGCTGCTCGCCACCCCGTACGAGGGCCGGTACCTCAAGGTGATGCCGGCGATGATCGGCACCGCCGGGCTCGACTGGCTGCTGAAGATGCTCGGCCTCCGCGTCGAGGAGATCGACGCGCTCCTCGCGCAGTCGCCCGTCGGCGCGGGCGGCGTCACCGCGCTGCCCTTCATCTCGACCAGCGGCGAGCGCGCACCCTTCGTCGACGCCAACGCACGCGGCAGGTTCGACGGGCTCTCCCCGCTCACCACCCGTGCCGACCTCGTCCGTGCCCTCTGCGAGTCCGTCGCCTACTCGGCGCGGCACTGCCTGGAGACGCTCGGCTTCGACGGCTCCGTCACCGCCTGCGGAGGCGGGACCCGCTCCGGCGAGTGGGACCGCATCTTCGCCGGCGTCCTCGGCCGCGACGTGCACGTACGCGACGACGCCGTCGGGATACGCGGCGCCGCGCAGGTGGCCTGGGAGGCGCTCGGCCGCCCGGTCGACCCGGCCGAGTGGCACGCCGACCGCCGTACCGTGCGGGCCGATCCGCAGGCCGCGGAGGAGTACGAGCGGGGATACGCCGCCTACCTGAGCACCCTCAAGACCGCCCGCCAGAGCTGGTAACTGGAGCCCGACATGACCAGGCTGTTCAACGACCCGGCCCGCTTCACCGACGACATGGTCGCCGGCTTCGCAGCGGCCCACTCCGCGCACGTACGCGCCGTGCACGGCGGCGTCGTCCGCGCCGAGCGCCCGGCGAAGCCGAAGGTCGCCGTCCTCACCGGCGGCGGCTCGGGACACTACCCGGCGTTCTGCGGCGTGGTGGGTCCCGGCTTCGCCGACGGCTCGGTGATCGGCAACGTCTTCACCTCCCCGTCCGCGGCGCAGGCGCACTCCGTCGGCCGTGAAGCGGAGAGCGGTGCGGGCGTCCTCTTCCTCTTCGGCAACTACGCAGGGGACGTCATGAACTTCGGGCAGGCCGCCGAGCGCCTCGCGTCCGAGGGGATACCGGCGTCCACCTTCGCCGTCACCGACGACATCGCCTCGGCGCCCAAGGACGACCCGAGCAGGCGGCGCGGGATCGCCGGCGGGTTCGTCGTCTACAAGACGGCGTCGGCAGCGGCCGAGGAGGGCGCCCCGCTCGACGAGGTGGTCGCCGTCGCCGAGCGCACCAACGCGCGCACCCGCACCCTCGGTGTCGCCTTCGACGGCTGCACCCTGCCGGGCCAGAGCGAGCCGCTCTTCACCGTCCCCGCGGGCAAGCTCGGCCTCGGCCTCGGCATCCACGGCGAGCCGGGCGTCAGCGAGTCCGACCTCTCGACGGCCGAGGACCTCGCCCGCACCCTCGCCGAGGGCGTCCTCGACGAGCGCCCGGCCGACGCGGGCAACCGCGTCGCCGTGCTCCTCAACGGCCTCGGCTCCACCAAGTACGAGGAGCTGTACGTCCTTTGGGGCACGCTCTCGCGCCTCCTCGACGAGGCCGGACTCGAACTCGTCCGCCCCGAGGTGGGCGAGCTCGTCACCAGCCTCGACATGGCCGGCTGCTCGCTCACCGTCACCTGGCTCGACGAGGAGTTGGAGCGGTACTGGCTCGCGCCGACCGACACCCCCTCGTTCCGCCGCGGCGCGCTCACCGGCTCCGGTGAGCGCAGCGCCGTCGCGGCGCCCGCCACCGGTGCGTACGCGGGCGGGGCGGTCGAATCGGCGCCGGTCGCGCAGGCGGAGGGCGACGGCGTGCGGACGGCGGAGCGCGCCGTCGCAGCGCTGCGTGCGGCGCACGAGCTGCTCCACCGCGAGGAGGAGGCGCTCGGCCGCCTCGACGCGGTCGCCGGTGACGGCGACCACGGGCGCGGCATGTGCAAGGGCGTCGACGCGGCCCTCGCCGCCGCCGAGCAGGCGCAGGCGCAGGGCGCCGCCGCCGCGCCGCTCTTCGCCGCCGCGGGCGACGCCTGGGCGGCGGAGGCCGGCGGCACCTCGGGCGCGCTCTGGGGCGTCGGGCTCCGTGCCTTCGGCGCCGCGCTGCCCGCCGAACGGGCGCCCGAGGCAACCGAGTTGGCCAAGGGCGCGGAGGCCGCGCACGCGGCCGTGGCCCGGCTCGGCAAGGCGGAGCCGGGCGACAAGACCATGATCGACGCACTCCACCCGTTCGTGACGGCGTTCACCAGCGCCGTCGAGGCAGGTCGGCCGGCGGGCGAGGCGTACGGGGAGGCCGTCGAGACCGCGCGGAAGGCAGCGGAAGCGACGGCGGAGCTCAAGCCCCGCCTCGGCAGGGCCCGTCCGCTCGCCGAGCGCAGCGTCGGCACGCCCGACCCGGGCGCCACCTCGCTCGGCATGGTCCTCGGCGCCGTCGCGCAGTGCCTCGCCTGACGGCCGCACCGACCGCAACACCCGCACCACCACGCTCCCCGGAGGAAGAGATGAGCACCGAAACCGCCAACTCCGCGGTGGAGAAGCCTTTCCGCATCGTCGTCGGTTCGGACGACGCGGGGCTCACCTACAAGGAGGCCCTCAAGCAGGACCTCCAGGCGGACCCGCGGGTCGCCGAGGTCGTCGACGTCGGTGTCGGCGCCGACGAGCACACCGCCTACCCGCACGTCGCGGTCGAGGCGGCGCGGCGGGTCGCCGACGGCCGGGCCGACCGGGCGCTGCTCGTCTGCGGCACCGGGCTCGGCGTCGCGATCAGCGCCAACAAGGTGCCAGGCGTCCGCGCCGTCACCGCGCACGACGTCTACTCGGTGCAGCGCTCGGTCCTCAGCAACAACGCGCAGGTGCTCTGCTTCGGCGAGCGCGTCATAGGGCTGGAGCTTGCGCGGGCGCTCGCCGCCGAGTGGCTGGGGCTGCGCTTCGACGAGAGCTCGGCGTCGGCGGAGAAGGTCGCCGCGATCTCCGGCTACGAGAACTGCTGAACACTCCGACGCAGCAGGGGGCGTGCCCGCGAAGGGCGCGCCCCCTTCCTGCCTGCGGGCGCACAGGCAGGAGCCCCCGCCGCCGGCGGGGGCTCCTTGGGTACTGCGAGTCTGTGGTGCCCGGGCTACGGGCACGGGATGTGCGTGTGAGGCGAACAGCGCCGAGAGCTCCCGGCTCCTGCTGCTACTGCGCGATGACGTTCTCCGCCTGCGGACCCTTGGGGCCCTGGGTGACGTCGAAGGTCACGATCTGGTTCTCCTCGAGGGAGCGGAAACCAGTCGCGTTGATCGCGGAGTAGTGGACGAAGACATCGGGACCGCCGCCGTCCTGGGCGATGAAACCGAAGCCCTTTTCGGCGTTGAACCACTTGACGGTTCCGGTAGCCATAAGCCCTCCTTGGGCCTATAAGGGTTGCCCTGCTCCCAGAACCCGCAAGCAAGTCTCTGAAAACGACGAGAGCCCGCGGTCACATGCTCCGCAGGCTCTGTACTGCAAGGAAACCAAACTGCAACTTGGCGCCGAGCGTAGCACGGTGGGCCCGGCTCCGGAAGCCTCGACGATCACCGTCGGCGGCTCGGTGCGCCCCCTTCGGAAGCGCAGGTCACGGCCGCGGGACCGGAGGGGTGTCATCCGCTCGGCCACCCCTGCACGAGACCGTACAGAACTGGGCGTACTCTCCGGAGAGTGACAGCCCAGCCGAGCCAGCCCGGCCAGCCGACCCGTCGGCCCCGCGTCGGACACATCCAGTTCCTCAACTGCCTTCCCCTGTATTGGGGACTCGTCCACACCCACTCGATACTCGACCTGGACCTCACAAGGGACACCCCGGAGAAGCTGAGCGAGCAACTGGTCCGCGGCGAACTCGACATCGGCCCCGTCACCCTCGTCGAGTACCTTCGCCACGCCGACGAGCTCGTCGCGCTGCCCGACATCGCGGTCGGCTGCGACGGGCAGGTCATGTCGTGCGAGATCGTCTCGCGGGTGCCGCTGGAGGAGCTCGACGGCGCGAAGGTGGCTCTCGGCTCCACGTCGCGCACCTCGGTACGCCTCGCCCAACTGCTCCTCTCCGAGAGGTACGGCGTCGAGCCCGAGTACTACACATGCGCGCCCGACCTCGCGGCGATGCTCTCGGAGGCGCAGGCCGCCGTCGTCATCGGGGACTTGGGGCTGCGCGCCTACCTGGGCCACCTCCCCGAGGAGGGGCTGTACGTCCACGACCTCGGCGAGCTGTGGAAGGAGTGGACGGGGCTGCCGTTCGTCTTCGCCATCTGGGCCGCGCGCAAGGAGTACCTCGCGCAGGAGCCCGAGTCGGTGCACGCCGTGCACCGCGCCTTCCTCGACTCGCGCGACCTCTCGATGCGGGAGGTCGGCAAGGTCGCCGAGCACGCGGCGCGCTGGGAGATCTTCGACCCGGCCGTGCTGGAGCGGTACTTCACCACGCTCTATTTCCACCTCGGCGAGCGGCAGTTGGAGGGCGTCACGGAGTTCGCCCGCCGCGTCGGCCCCGACACCGGATTCCCCTCCGACGTGCGCGTGGAGCTGCTGCAACCCCGCGACTGACCGGCAACCGCGCGCGCCTGCCGACGGGTTGAGACGTCGGCAGGCGCCGGTGCGTACGCATGTGCGGAGCCCTTTCGTGTACCGCGCGGGCGAGGACCTAGGGTGTACGCAGACGCGAGGGGGAGTGCAGGCAGATGCAGCCGCTGGGAGCCGACGATCCGTCCGAGATCGGTCCGTACCGCCTCCTGCGCAGGCTCGGTGCCGGCGGGATGGGACGGGTCTACCTGGCGAGGTCGCAGAGCGGCCGTACCGTCGCCGTGAAGGTGGTGCACCCGCACTTCGCCGTCGACGAGCAGTTCCGCAGCCGCTTCAGGCGCGAGGTCGCCTCGGCGAGACGGGTCGCCGAGGCCGCGGGCGAGGACGAGTGGACGGCACCCGTCCTCGACGCCGACCCGGACGCCATGGTGCCGTGGGTCGCGACGGGGTACGTCGCGGGGCCGCCGCTGCACAACGCCGTCGACAAGGAAGGGCCGCTCCCCGAGGACACGGTGCGCACCATGGGCGCGCGGCTCGCCCGCGCGCTCCACCAGGTCCACGGGCTCAACCTCGTGCACCGCGACGTCAAGCCGTCGAACGTGCTGCTCACCCTCGACGGCCCGCGGCTCATCGACTTCGGCATCGCCCGGGCGACCGACGGCACCGCCTCGCTCACCGCGACGGGCGCCTCCATCGGCAGCCCCGGTTACATGTCGCCCGAGCAGGTGCTGGGGCGCACCGTCCTCGGCGCCTCCGACGTCTTCTCGCTCGGCGCCGTCCTCGCCTACGCGGCGCGGGGCGAACCGCCCTTCCCCGGCGACAGCTCCGCGACGCTGCTCTACCGCGTCGTGCACGAGGAGCCCGAACTCGACGGGCTCGAAGGCGAGTTGCACGAGATCGTCACCGCGTGCCTCGACAAGGAGGCCGACCGCAGGCCGGAGCCGGGCGAGCTCGCCGACCGCCTCGCGGGTGAGACCGGCGGGGGCGTCGGGCCCGTGCCCGGCGGGTGGCTGCCCGCGCCCCTCGTCGAGCAGGCGAGCCGGCACGCCGTGGCGCTGCTCAACCTCGAACTCCCCGACAGGGGCGGCCCTTCCACCGCCTCGGGCCCCGTCGCCTTCACGCACTCAGCCGAGGGCCCGGCCGTCGGCGCGGCGGCCGGTTCCGCGCCGGGTGCCGTGGCGCCCGGCTTCGGGCCGCCCGACCCGGCGTACGTCATGCGGCCCGAGTCCGGTCCGCAGCCGATGGCTGCGGGGGCGCCGCCCACCCCTGCGCCCTACGCGCCCGTGCCTCCGCGCTGGCCGGAGACGAAGGCCGAGCGGAAGCGGGCGGAGAAGAACCAGCGCCCGAAGAAGCGCAAGCGCGGGCGGATCGGGTGCCTCGTCCTCCTCGCCGTCTTCGGCGCGATCGTGCTGCCGGGCGGTGCCTCCCTTTTCTCCGTGCTGCCGGGCTGGGGCAGCGGCGGTGGAGGCAAGCCGCCGGGCGACAGCGTCGGCGACCAGGTGCCCGAAAGCTTCCTCGGCACCTGGAAGGGCAAGGTCACCACCCGCAGCGGAGCGCCGGGCGGCGAGCTGACGGTCACGTTCAAGCAGGGCGAGTACGGCGAGACCGTCGGCACGGGACGGGTCGAGCTGCGCGGCCTCGTCTGCGACGGCGAGTGGAAGCTGGTGACGTCCGAGAAGACGAAGCTCATCACCCGCGACCAGGCCGACAACGAGGACAAGCCGCTGTGCAGCGCGAGCAGTGATCCCGAGCACTTCGCACTCCGCGGCGGGGAGCTCCACTACTCCTCGATGGACGAGGCGGCCGGTACCCCCGAGGGGACGCTCACGAAGGCCCGTTGACGCTGGCGTACGCTGGACGGGTCCCGCAGGAGCCACCTTGGAAAGGGAAGCCGGTGCCGGAGAACGCAGACCTTACGGCGGTACTCGACCGCGCGGCCGCAGGCGGGCGCGTCACCCCCGAGGAGGCTCTGGAGCTCTACCGCCGCGCCCCGCTCCACGCACTCGGCTCCGCCGCCGACGCCGTCCGCCGCCGCCGGTACGCGGGAACCGAGCATCTGGCGACGTACATCATCGAGCGCAACATCAACTACACCAACGCGTGCGTGACGGCGTGCAAGTTCTGCGCCTTCTACGCCTCGCCCAAGAGCGACAAGGTGTGGACCCGCGACCTCGACGACATCCTCCGCCGCTGCGCCGAGACCGTCGAACTCGGCGGCACCCAGATCATGTTCCAGGGCGGCCACCACCCGGACTACGGCGTGGAGTACTACGAGGAGCACTTCTCCGCGATCAAGCGCGCCTACCCGCAGCTCGTGATCCACTCGCTGGGGGCCTCCGAGGTCGCGCACATGGCGAAGATCTCGGGCGTCGGCGTCGAGGAGGCGATCACCCGTATCCACGCGGCGGGGCTCGACTCGTTCGCGGGGGCCGGCGCCGAGCTCCTCCCGGCCCGTGCGCGGAACGCCATCGCGCCGCTGAAGGAGTCGGGCGAGCGGTGGCTGGAGATCATGGAGACGGCGCACGGCCTCGGCGTCGAGTCGACGACGACGATGCTGATGGGCACGGGCGAGACCAACGCCGAGCGGATCGAGCACATCCGGATGATCCGCGACGTGCAGGACCGCACCGGCGGCTTCCGCGCCTTCATCCCGTACACCTACCAGCCGGAGAACAACCACCTGAAGGGCCGCACCCAGGCGACGCTCTTCGAGTACCTCCGCATGATCGCTATCGCGCGGATCTTCCTCGACAACGTTCCGCACATTCAGGGCTCCTGGCTCACCACGGGCAAGGAGGCGGGCCAGCTCTCGCTCCACTACGGCGCCGACGACCTCGGCTCGGTGATGCTGGAGGAGAACGTCGTCTCGGCCGCGGGCGCCAAGCACCGCTCCGACCGCACCGAGCTGATGGACCTGATCCGCCAGGCCGACCGGGTGCCCGCCCAGCGCTCGACCACCTACGAGCACCTCGTCGTCCACGACGACCCCGCCAACGACCCGGTCGACGACCGTGCCGTCTCGCACCTCAGCTCCACCGCGATCGAGGGCGGCACGGCCCACCCGGAGCTCCGGCTCGTCGACGCGGGCTGACGCGCAGCCAGGCGTATCCCCGGGCGGAGGCGCGTACGGACCTCTCGCGGAGGGCGGGCGACGGTGCCGCTGGTCGGCGCCGCACGTGGTCCGGTGGTGAGCCTGCCCGCGGGGCCTGCGGGGGCGTCCGCGACAATGGTCGGGTGAGCCGAGCATCCCTGGACAAGCAACCGACCGACGTCGCCACGATGTTCGACGACGTGGCGGCCAAGTACGACCTCACCAACGACGTACTCTCCCTCGGTCAGGCGCGGTTGTGGCGCCGGGCCGTCGCGCAGGCGGTCGACGCGCGCGCCGGTGAGCGCGTGCTCGACCTCGCGGCCGGCACCGGCACCTCCTCGATGCCGTTCGCCACGGCGGGGGCCTTCACCGTGCCGAGCGACTTCTCGCTCGGCATGCTCGGCGAGGGCAAGAAGCGGCACCCCTGGATGCCGTTCACCGCGGGCGACGCCACGGCGCTGCCCTTCGCCGACGGCGTCTTCGACGCGGTGACGATCTCGTTCGGGCTGCGGAACGTGCAGGACGTCGACGCGGCGCTCCGCGAGATGCACCGGGTGACGAAGCCCGGAGGGCGGTTCGTCCTCTGCGAGTTCAGCCAGCCGGTGTGGACGCCGTTCCGCACCGTGTACACCGAGTACCTGATGCGCGCGCTCCCGCCGCTCGCGCGGGCCGTCAGCAGCAGCCCGGACGCGTACGTCTACCTCGCCGAGTCGATCCGCGCCTGGCCGGACCAGCCCGCCATGGCGCGCCGGGTGCAGGAGGCCGGCTGGACGAAGGTGGCGTGGCGCAACCTCACGGGCGGGATCGTGGCGCTGCACCGGGGGTTCAAGGCCGGCGCGTAGGCGGCTTCGGCAACGGCCGCCGCTGTGCGGCTCGTTCGGGTGGCGTCGCCGCGTGTCCGCGACCGGCGGAGTGCGGCGGCGTAGCGTGAGGCCGTACCCGCGCCGTGCGCGCGTCCTGCGACGCGGACCTGCCCGACTCGCGCCGCCCGGCCCGGGCGTCTGCTCGAACGCCACGGGGGACCCTTGCCCACGTCCACCTCACCCTGCCAGGAGTGCGGCACCGCCTCGCCGTCCTCCGCCCGGTACTGCATGGAGTGCGGCACGCCGCTGAGCGGCCGTGAGCGCGGCGACGTTCCACGCCCCGCCGGAGACCGCGACCGACCCGCCTCCGACGGCGGCGGATCGGCGGCCGAAGACGAGGAGCGCGGCGCGGGGGATCGGCCGTCCGCTGCGGTGGACTTGAGGGGGCGACCGGGGGAGTGCGGGGCCGACTTGGGGGTGTCGGCCGGTGCGGGTGGGATGCCGCGTGAGGAGGCTTCGTCCGGGGGCGTCGAGGGGGGACAGGTCAGGGACTCGGCGGGCTCGGCGGGGGTTCCCGCGGCTCGCGGCGGGGCGCCGTGTGCGGGTGCGGAGGAGGATGGGGTAGGGAAGGCGCGGGCGTCGGCCGGCGGGAATACGGGGAGTCAACAGGCGGCGGCAGGTGCCGACTTGGTGATGCCTTCCGCTGCGGAGGCGCCTGACGAGGTTTCGCCCGGGGACGCCCGGCGCGGACGGTGTGACGAGGGATCAGACGGTTGCATGGGCGGCCCCGCCCAGGAGGTGCCTGTGGGCGAGGGGGCGGGCGCGCCGTTGGCTGGTGACGGGGCGCCGGAGTCACGGGCGCCTGCTGTCGTTCCCCCTCGTCCCGTCGGGCCGCCCGCCTCGCCGGAGTCGCCGGAGCCCGCCGTCGTTCCGCCCTGTCCGGCCGGGTCGCCGGAGTCGCGACCGTCGGCCGCTGTCCCGCCTCGTCCCGTCGGGCCGCCCGTCGCCCCGGCGTCCGCCGCCGTCCCGTCGCCCCCACCGGAGCCGCCAGCCCCTGCCGCGGTCCCGCCCCGGCCGGGCGAGCAGTCGGAGCCGGTTCCGCCCCGCCCCGTCGTTCCCCCGCTGCCGCCACACCCCGCGCCCGGCGTCGCCGCGCTCTTCGTTTCGCGGCTGGTGCGGCGGGGCTGGGGTGCTGCGCTGGCGGCCGGGGTCGTGGCTCCGGTCGGGGTGCTGGTGCTTGCCGGGGCCGTATCGGCCTTTGACGAGGGGGAGTTGGGAGAGGTCGGCCGGGTTGCACGTCTCCGGGCGTGGCTCGCCTTGCTGCTCCAGGGGGTCGGGGGAGACGTCTCCGTGCGGTACGGCGACTCCTTCGCGGGAGTCCCGCTCGGTGGGGAGGTCGCGCTCTCGGCGACGCCGCTGGCGGTCACCGCGGTATGGGTGCTGCTGACGGTGCTCACCGCACGTCGCGCGCGCCGGAGGCACGCGGTCGGGACGGCAGCGGAGACGGCGCTGCGGGTCGGTGCGGTGGCGGCCGTCGCCGCGTGGGCGCTGGCGCTGGTCGCCCAACCGAAGGCTGAAGGGGGTGAGTTGAGCGGGGCTCCGTGGTCGGTGCTGCTCTGGTCGTTCGTGCTGACGGTCGTCGCGGTGTGGGTCGCGCTCGCGAGTCGGCCCGCCGTGGAGCGTCCGGGGGCGCGGATGGTCCACGACGTCGCGAGCGGAGCCGGGGCCGGGCTGGTGGGTGCCTCCCTCCTCGCCGGGGCCTCGGTGTGCGGGTATCTCCTCGCGACGCAGCGGGAGTTGGGCGCCGAAGGTGCCGTGGCGCTGCTCCTCGTCCTGCCCAACCTCGGGCTGAACGGGCTGGCGCTCGCCTGGGGTGCCTCCCTCCGCGCCTCGTCCAGGCTCCCCGGGTTGGAGCTGGAGCGGCAGAGCCTCGGCTACGCACAGGCCGGCGATGCCGCCTCCTGGGCGCCGTTCGCCCTCGGCGCGCTCGGCGTCGCCTGTGCGCTGCTCGTCGGGCTCGCACTCGCGCGGCGTTGCAGGGCACGTGCCGAACAGTTGCTCGGCGGCGGCCTGTTCGTCTGCCTCCTCCTCGCTGCGACGGCGGTCGCGGGCGCCCGGATGACGGCGTCCCTCGGCGGCGGGACCGCACCGTACCCGGGAGAGGAGGCGCGCGCGGAGTTCGGTGCCGCGCTCGACGCACTCCTCCTCGCGTCGCTGCTGTGGACGCTGCCTGCCGTACTGCTCGCGCCGTGGCTCCTGCGACTCGCCCGCCGCCCCCGCCCGAACCCGACGTCTCCCCAGGGCACTTGCGCCACCGGAGGCGCCCCGCCGCCGACCGGCAGGCCGCTCGCGCGGACGGTCGCCTGGACGGCCGCCGCTTCCCTCGCCGGCGGCGCGCTCACCGCGGGGCTGCTTTCGGGCTCCCAGAACCAAGACGTGCGCCCCGGCGCCCCACGCGCCTCCGACCCCGAGGAGACTCCTCCCGCCCGCGACGCCGAGTCCCCGGGCTCGTCACCCGTCGACCCGGAGGACGACGGGAAGCCCCCGCCCCCGCCCGGCACCGCCGCGCCCCGGCCCGCCGAGCTGCCCGACGGATTCTCGCTCCGGCGCGACCCGGCCGGGTTCACCGTGGGCGTCATGGACGGCTGGGAGCGCACTGCCGAGGGGACGCGGGTCGACTACGCGCCGCCGACCGGGCCCGAGCGCCTGCGGATCGGCGCCGTCGAGGCCACCGGTGCCTCCCCGCTGGAGAACTTCCGCGCCCTGGAGGAGCAGGCGCAGCACCGCGAGGGCTACGAGCGGCACGAGCTGCGGGCCGACACCTTCCGCGGACGTCCGGGCGCCCGTTGGGAGTTCAGCCACACCGACGAGGAGTCGGGGCGGCGTCTCCACACCGTCGACCAGGCGTACGTCGCCGAGGACGGAACCGAGTACAGCATCCGCTTCGAGGGCCGCGCCGAGGCGTGGGACCCGCACGAGGACGTCGTCCTCAGCACCGCCCTCCACACTTGGGAGGTCCCGGGCGCAGACGGCTGAACCGGCGCCGCACCCCTTCGGCGCGGCCAGGGTGCGGCTGCATAGACTTGCCGCGTCCAGTTCGGACCGTGTCCCCTGCGCGGACACACCACGCCTAGCCTTGCGGGAGTCCTCGTGCCCGAAGCCCACCCGAAGCCGGCCTCCGAGCGGACCGCCGATGTGATCGTCGTCGGGGCCGGGCCCGCCGGTTCCGCCACGGCCTACCACCTCGCCCGCTCCGGACTCGACGTGCTCCTGCTGGAGAAGACGGCGTTCCCCCGCGAGAAGGTCTGCGGGGACGGCCTCACCCCGCGCGCCACCAAGCAGCTCCTCGCCATGGGGATGGACGTCTCCGAGGAGGCGGGCTGGCTGCGCAACAAGGGCCTGCGGATCATCGCGGGCGGCCACCGCCTCCAGATGGAGTGGCCGGAGCTGGCCAGCTTCCCCGACTACGGCCTCGTCCGCCGCCGCGACGACTTCGACGAACAGCTCGCGCGCCAGGCCGAGAAGGCGGGCGCCCGCCTCCACGAGCGCTGCAACGTCGGAGAGCCGATCCTCGACCCGCGTACGGGCCGAATCACCGGCGTGCACGCCAAGTTGGGCGGCCCGGGGGTGCTCAGCAAGGACATGACCCCGGTGACCTTCCACGCGCCGCTCGTCGTCGCGGCCGACGGCAACTCCACGCGGCTCTCGCTGAAGATGGGGCTGCACCGCAGGGAGGACCGCCCCATGGGCGTCGCGGTGCGCACGTACTTCCAGTCGCCCCGGCACGACGACGACTACCTGGAGTCCTGGCTCGAACTCTGGGACCGCCGCGGCGCGCAGGACAAGCTCCTGCCCGGCTACGGCTGGGTCTTCGGGATGGGCGACGGCACCAGCAACGTCGGACTCGGCATCCTCAACACCTCGTCGGCTTTCGGGGAGTTGGACTGGCGGGAGATCCTCAAGGCGTGGTGCGCGTCGATGCCTGAGGAGTGGGGCTACACCCCGGAGAACATGACGGGCGCGATCCGCGGCGCCGCGCTCCCCATGGCCTTCAACCGGCAGCCGCACTACACGCGCGGGCTGCTCCTCGTGGGCGACGCGGGCGGGCTCGTCAACCCGTTCAACGGCGAGGGGATCGCGTACGCGCTGGAGTCGGGCGCGATCGCCGCCGAGACGATCGTGCAGGCGCACGGGCGCAGCACCGCCTCGCAGCGCGAACTCGCCCTCCGCGCCTACCCGAAGGTACTCAAGGAGACCTACGGCGGGTACTACAACATGGGCCGCGCCTTCGTGAAGCTGATCGGCAACCCGAAGATCATGAAGCTCGCCACCGAGCGCGGACTCTCCCACCCGCTGCTGATGCGCTTCACCCTCAAGCTCCTCGCCAACCTCACCGACCCCAGGGGCGGGGACGCGATGGACCGGATCATCAACGGGCTGACGAAGGTCGCGCCCCGGGCGTGAGCCCACCGGCCCCGCGCGGACGCCGAGTTCGGGCGCGGGGCTCTCCCGACGGCGCGCTCCCGGCGTGCGGTTGCTGCCGCGCGTGCGGGGGCGCGCGTCGTTCGCGGGGCTTCTGTGAGGCGTTCCGTGCCGCCGACCGCGGCGGTGGGCCGCCACGCCGGGGAGTCCGTCTCGCCCGCTCCCAGCGGTCCGTGCAGGCCGCTCGGCGGCTCTACACGGCGTGGAGAGAGCAGCCGGCCCCCGGCACGCTCTCGGGGGCATGAGCGTGGCGGGGGCCGGAGTTCGGGCGGGCGGTTCGGTCAGAGGACGCGGACCGCGCCGGTCGGCTGGTCGTAGCTGAGGTCGCGCTCGACGACGCCTGTCGAGGAGTTCTGGGCGCCGATGAACTTGCCGTCGCCCACGTAGACGGCGACGTGGTGCGCACTGCCCGAGCCGCCCCAGTAGAGGATGTCGCCCGGCTGCGCCTCGTCGACGGAGACCTGGGTGCCCGTCGTCGACTGCTGCTGGGACATCCGCGGCAGGTCGACGCCGACCTGCTTGAACGCGGCCGCGGTGAGCCCGGAGCAGTCGTAGGAGGACGGTCCTGTGCCGCCGAGGACGTACGCCTTGCCGACCTGGGCGCGCAGGAAGCTGAGGACCTCGGCGGCGGAGCCGCTGCCGGCCTCGGTCGAGGCGGGCGTGGACTGCTCCGAGTCGGTGGCGGAGTCGAGCGTGGTCCGCTCCGAACTCCGGTCGGCGCGGGCCTGTTCGGCACGTTCGCGTGCCTCGGCCTTCCTCGCCGCCTCGGCGCGCTTCTTCGCCTCGGCCTTCTGCTTCGTCTCCTTGGCTTCCTTGTGGGCCGCCGCGGCTGCCTTCTCCTGGGCGACCTGGAGTTCGTAGCGCTCGGCCGAGGTCTCCATCGAGTCGACGGCCTGCTGGGTGGAGCTCGCCAGCTCGCCGGTGAGGGCCGGCATCTCGACGGTCTCTGACGCCTTGCCGCCGCCTGCTTGCGACTTGTCGCCCGCGACGGCCGGGGCGGCTGCCGCGGTGAGGGCGATGGTGCCCATGACGCCACCCGTCATGCCCGCGCGGAGTGCCTTCGGCATCTTCCTCTCGCGGGGCTTCCGGTGGCTGGGGATCTGAGCTTTCGGGGACATGGCTGCAATGCCTAGCAGGCGTGAAACCCGGTGCTCAAGAAAGGTGGAATGCGCCACACCCGACGCGTACACGGCCAGTTGGGGGCTCTCGGACGCCGCTCGGCGAGCCCGCGGAACAGTGATCATTGCCCAACTACGCCGCTGTGACCACGTAGTTGCCCGCAATGCCGGAGTCGTACCGATCGCCTACCACGGGTCTCGTGGGGCGCGCAAAGGTGGCAGTGACTGACGTGAATCTCGGTGGCCGAGGTCACAGCGCACACCCGAACTCTTCGCCCGAAAAGGGCAACTGGGTCCAACCCATGGTTACCGGGGCATCAAGGTGCGTTGGAGCCACTCCGTCTGCGCTCCGCCTGCCCGGTTCGCCTGCCTCTATGCGTCTCCGGGGTGGATTGCTCGTCCGACGGTTCCGTGAAGGGACGGAGGGCGCCGGGTGAAGGCCGGACGCGGCCCGGAGGTTTGGCCCCCGCACCGGGGGAACCCGGGGGACCGAGGTGATCCCCATGCCCGAACCCGGCAGCAAGAGCTACGACATCCAGCGGTCCCGCCGCCGCAAGGAGGCGAAGGACGAGTCGGGCGCCTCCGGGCAGGAGGCGAACGAGGAAGCCAAGCAGGACCTCGAGAAGGACCCGCACTGGCGCCCCTCCGGGCCGCGGAACGAACGCGGAAGGGGGCCGAAGGGGGAGCGGCCCTGAGGGGGTCCGGATGCGGCAAGAGGGGTGCCGCCCGAGCGGCTCCCTGGTCCCGTCTTACGGGAACTGAAGTTGCGGCCCCTGCGGGACGGCTCCCGTACGGTCAGTTCCGTAGCCACCGCGCGAACGGCTCCGCGCCGGTGGCAGTGGCGGGCAGTAACGAGCAGCGCCCCACTTTCCGGCCGCCGGGAAGCGGAAGGACGCGCGCGGAGCCGTGCGTGAAGTACTTCTCCGTCGCGGTGATCAGGTAGGCAACAGCCCTGTGTTCTCGGGCGTGAGACGGGCTGGTCGGCGTGAGGTGACGTGGCGGAGCCCCTGGTCGATGGCGCAGTGCACCCACTCATCACTCGCCCCGGGGCAAGCGTCAAGCTGGGGCAGTTGCACAAGCTGCCCAACGGCACCTTCACCGCGCGCGTCAACTCGGGCCGGGGGCCGCCTGGTTACCGGCAAGTGGCTGTACCGGGTCGTGTCTTCCTCGGCACCGTTCGGCGTCGGTGGTGTCCGAGGGACAGCGGCGACGGTTGCATGGCGGGCTTCACGCGGTGCGCACCGTTCCGAGGGTCGACCGTTCTGGGCGTCACCAACTATGCGCACACTTATGGAACTTGGTGGGGCCATGGACCTGCTCGCGCGTAATCGACGACGTGAGCGGTAATCCAGGATTTTGCCGCTCGTGCTCCCACTGCAATAATCCGAACATGTCAGTTAGCCTAAAGCCCCGACCCGCCGTTGTTTTCCGCGCATGGGCCGGTGCTACCATCGCGATGCTTGGAATGGGGCTTGCCGGATGCGCCACCGGCGACGACACCCCCGCATCGCAGAACTCCGAGACTTCGGAAAGCACACAGTCGCCGAGCGCCGGCGAATCCAACACGGCGAATTCCGACGGGACTTCCGGCGCTGCGGCTGAGCGAAAGGTCACGCTCACGGTTCAGGGGGAAAAGGACAACGCCATGGTCAAGGCCCTGGTGATTACCGCAGACGGCAAGGAGACCGGGGGACGGATGGTGGACGAAACGCTGCCGTTCTCCAAGAAGGTCAGTCTCCGAACCGAAACTGAGGTAACCAAGGTCCTGATCATCGCCAAGTACCGTCATGGGGCGACCGGCGAACTTTCCTGTGACATCAGCATCGACGGCAAGAGCCTTGCCAGCAACACATCCACCACTCACAAGCCAGCCCGATGCTTTTTCGTGGACAAGTGAGGGTTTCTCAGCAAGATGACCTTCGTGGCGGGTGAACGCCGTCGGGGTGGCGTGGTGTTGTCGGGGCATCCCTGTGAAAAGACATGGGCGGGTGGCCAAGAGGGGGCTTGCCTCCGGAACCCCACAGGTCCCGGCGTGACAGTCTCCCGTCACCGGGCTCCTATCAATCTCACCGTCAGAACTCCGGGCCATCGCTAGTACGCGAAGAAGCGCGGGCACTGGCGAGTCGTGCGCTTCCGAGCGGCGTGCGCTTTGTTGGAGGTCCTCAGCGTCTGTACTTCCCCATCCGGCGCACCAGGTAGACGTTCATGCGTTTGGGCAGCGGATATGGCCGACCCGTTGAAGCGGCAGTCGTGATTCATCCACGCCGACAAGGTCCTGCTCGGACAGGGAGGCGTGGCGACGCAGCCTCCACGACCACACTGTCTTGCTCATCCTCCGTATGTCATTCACGGAGACTCCCGGTTCGAAGCCCG
The DNA here is from genome assembly GCF_000381025.1 of Streptomyces sulphureus DSM 40104. Taxonomy (GTDB): domain Bacteria; phylum Actinomycetota; class Actinomycetes; order Streptomycetales; family Streptomycetaceae; genus Streptomyces; species Streptomyces sulphureus. The sequence continues at coordinate 422,607 of NZ_KB905817.1, read as the reverse complement.
TGAAGACGGCCCTCTGCCTCCTGCGTACTTCCGTGTCCGGAACGTGGGTCGGGCACCCGAACGTCGTGTGCTCGAAGGAGTCTTGTCGCTTTCCGGCCTTGCAGTAGACGATCCAAGTCTCCCGGGCGCAGTCGCAGTCCGACCTGTTCCATCCGCTCGCCGATTGCTGTGACCGGCATTCTGGCCTGACTCACGCTGCCCGCACCACCGTGTCGTCGACGTACCGCTCGAACGGCACCACCGGGAATCGTCAGGCCACTCGTCGAACGCCTGATGCAGGAACAGGTTGGTCAGCAGGGGCGAACCGCCGCTCCCCGAGAGTGTCGAAGCATGCTGGTGGGGCGTGACCGGTGTGACGACTCGGCAGTTCGCGAGGGTATGGGTACGTGGACGATGAGTCGTGGGTTCTGGCCGAGCCGTTGCCACGGTGGCCGGAGCGGTCGTCGTGGCCGCGACCGCGCGGCGGCTCATCCCCGACGCTGGACGGATCATGGTCCGCTGCGTGCCCAGGGCTCGACCCGCTCGGTGGCCTTCGACAACACCGGAGGTCACCTGACGGGCCGTACTCGCGAGTTGTTCGGTTTCGTGCCGCTCCGAAGCGCAGGGGGAAGCGGTCGCAGCTCGCGGTGCCGCACAGCAGACCGGCGATGAGTCGGCTTCCGGCACGTTTCCGCAACGAGAAGCACGCCCGATACAGCCGTGTCCCGAGGCATTGGCAGGGCGTTCGCTGATGCGTCCCGGTCGGCACGGATGCGAGCAAGTGCAGGGTCGTGCGAGTCCTGCCCTGATGTCGCTGACACCGGCGGTGTACGAACTCCCGGGAGCGCTGGGCCGGTTCGCCGTGCGGCGCGGGAACCGTGTCCTGCACGGCGGACGTGGGTTCACCGTCGTCGCTCGCTGCCCGGAACGGCCCACGGCCGGGCGGCGTCACCGCCACGCCGCCCGTATTCCTCCTTTCGAGCGTCAACTCCCCCCGGATCACCTTGTGTTGGCGTTCACGAGTGCACGAGACATGCTCTTCCGTGCGGAGGGCTGCGCGGGTGTGCACGGGCCGAGAGGGCTGGTGTAACGGCCACTTACCACCCCGCTGTGTCCGGCGCGAATTTGCCTATGCCGACAACTGCTGCTAAGCAAACGCACTTTGCGCGGCCGTATGCATGGCTGATGGTCACCGCAGGTGATCATGCACGGTCTTTGCGTATGAAGATCGTTAAGTGGTTGCTGAACTGAGAAGGTGTCAGGTGGTGGAGATCACAAAGGCGTTGGCGTACCCCGTGTCGCAGATCACAGAGCACCGGGCTTAGGATGCCTGCGAAGAGGGCTTGTGAACTGCCTCACATAGGAGCGATCTTCTATGCGCGGACGTGCTCAGCGGTCGAAGGGAAGGAGCGGGGAGCGGTGAACGCCTATACGCCAATCCTTGTACTGGGAGCGCTCGGAACGCTTTTCGCGGTCGGCTCCGTGGCGGTGGCCGCGCTCGTCGGGCCGAAGCGGTACAACCGCGCCAAGCTGGAGGCGTACGAGTGCGGTATCGAGCCGACGCCGCAGCCGGAGGGCGGCGGGCGCTTCCCGGTGAAGTACTACCTCACGGCGATGCTCTTCATCATCTTCGACATCGAGATCGTCTTTCTCTACCCGTGGGCCGTCCACTTCGACTCGCTCGGGATGTTCGGGTTCGTGGAGATGCTGGTCTTCGTCGCCCTCATCGGCATCGCCTACGCCTACGACTGGCGCCGGGGCGGCCTGGAATGGGACTAGGGGCAGAACGGGCGCCGAGGGACGCGGGGCCGCCGGCCTCGGCGCCGCATCCGGAACCGACGCGAGCCGCGGCACCGGCGGCACCGGTGAGAGGGGCGATCTGAATGGGACTCGAAGAGAAACTCCCGAGCGGCTTCCTGCTCGGCACCGTCGAGCAGTTGGCCGGGTGGGCGCGCAAGTCGTCGATGTTCCCGGCGACCTTCGGGCTCGCCTGCTGCGCCATCGAGATGATGACGACCGGTGCGGGCCGCTACGACCTCGCGCGGTTCGGCATGGAGGTCTTCCGCGGCTCCCCGCGGCAGGCCGACCTCATGATCGTCGCGGGGCGGGTGAGCCAGAAGATGGCGCCGGTGCTGCGGCAGGTCTACGACCAGATGCCGAACCCCAAGTGGGTCATCTCCATGGGCGTCTGCGCCTCCTCGGGCGGGATGTTCAACAACTACGCCATCGTCCAGGGCGTCGACCACGTCGTGCCCGTCGACATCTACCTCCCCGGCTGCCCGCCCCGGCCCGAGATGCTGATGGACGCGATTCTCAAGCTCCACCAGAAGATCCAGGGCGGCAAGCTCGGCGTGAACCAGCAGGAGGCGGCGCGCGAGGCCGAGGAGGCCGCACGCAACGCGCTGCCGACGATCGAGATGAAGGGGCTGCTGCGATGAGCGCGGCGAGCGGCGAGCCGCGGGAGGACGCCCCCGCCGAGGAGCCGGCCCGGAGGGACGAGGCGGGCGAGGCGATCGCCGTCCGCCGCGGCATGTTCGGCGCCAACAACGGCGGGGACACCACCGGTTACGGCGGCCTCGTACGCACCGTCCGCCTGCCGGGGCCGAGCGAGCGCCCCTACGGCGGTCCCCGCGGGCGCTCGGGGCACGGCGAGTTCGACGAGGTGGCCGACGAGTTGGAGGGCGCCCTGGAGGAGCAGGGGCTCGCACCGGCCGAGGTGATCGAGAAGACCGTCGTCGACCGCGGCGAAGTCACCTTCCACATCGCCCGCGCGCACCTGCCGGCCGTGGCGCGGACGCTCAGGGACGACCCGGCGCTCCGCTTCGAGCTGTGCACCGGCGTGAGCGGCGTGCACTTCCCCGGGGACGCGGGCCGCGAGCTCCACGCCGTCTACCACATGCGGTCGCTCACCCATAACCGCCTGATCCGGCTGGAGGTGAGCGCGCCCGACGCCGATCCGCACGTCCCCTCGATCGTCGACGTCTACCCCACCAACGACTGGCACGAGCGGGAGGTCTACGACTTCTTCGGCCTGCTCTTCGACGGCCACCCGGCACTCACCCGGATCATGATGCCGGACGACTGGCAGGGCTTCCCGCAGCGCAAGGACTACCCGCTCGGCGGCATCCCCGTCGAGTACAAGGGCGCCCAGATCCCGGCTCCCGACCAGCGGAGGTCGTACAGCTGATGTCCAACACCCAAGCCACGGCGGGAATCCGCGAGACGACCGAGGGCCCGGTCTACGACGTCACGGGCGGTGACTGGGACCGTATCGCCGAGGAGATCGCCAAGAACGACGACGAGCGCATCATCGTCAACATGGGCCCCCAACACCCGTCCACGCACGGGGTGTTGCGGCTGATCCTGGAGATCGACGGCGAGACCGTCACCGAGGCGCGGTGCGGCATCGGGTACCTCCACACCGGTATCGAGAAGAACCTCGAATACCGCACGTGGACCCAGGGCACGACCTTCGTGACGCGGATGGACTACCTCACGCCGTTCTTCAACGAGGCGGCCTACTGCCTCGCCGTGGAGCGGCTCCTCGGCATCGAGGACGACGTCCCCGACCGCGCCAACGTCATCCGCGTACTGATGATGGAGCTCAACCGGCTCTCCTCGCACCTGGTCGCCATCGCCACGGGCGGCATGGAGCTCGGCGCCACCACGGTGATGATCTTCGGCTTCCGGGACCGCGAACTCTGCCTCGATCTCTACGAGTTGATCACCGGGCTGCGGATGAACAGCGCCTACATCCGCCCCGGCGGCCTCTCGCAGGACCTGCCGGCCGGGTCCGTCGACGCCATCCGCGAGTTCGTCAAGAAGATGCGGAAGAACCTCGTCGAGTACGACAAGCTCTGCTCGGGAAACCCCGTCTTCAAGGCGCGCCTGAAGGACATCGGCCACCTCGACCTCTCCGGCTGCATGGCCCTCGGCATCACAGGACCCGTCCTCCGCTCGGCCGGCCTCCCGCACGACCTGCGCAAGGCGCAGCCCTACTGCGGCTACGAGAACTACGACTTCGAGGTCCCGACGACCGACACCGCCGACTCCTACGGGCGCTTCCTGCTGCGCCTGGAGGAGATGCGCGAGTCCCTGCGCATCATCGAGCAGTGCGTCGACCGCCTGGAGCCGGGCCCCGTGATGGTCGGCGACAAGAAGATCGCCTGGCCGGCCCAACTCGCCCTGGGACCTGACGGATTGGGCAACTCGCTCGACCACATCAAGAACATCATGGGCACCTCGATGGAGGCGCTCATTCACCATTTCAAGCTGGTCACCGAGGGGTTCAGGGTCCCACCGGGCCAGGCGTACGCGGCGGTCGAGTCGCCCAAGGGCGAACTGGGCGCGCACGTCGTCAGCGACGGCGGCACCCGCCCCTACCGGGTGCACTTCCGCGACCCGTCGTTCACCAACCTGGAGGCCGTGGCCGCGATGTGCGAGGGCGGCATGGTCGCCGACGTCATCGTGGCGGTCGCCTCCATCGACCCGGTCATGGGAGGCGTCGACCGATGACGGATGCGAGCAAGGAGACCGCACGGGAGGGGGCCGGGACGGCTCCCAGCTCGGAGCCGCCGATCCTCGGCATCCCCAAGATGCCCCCGCCCGACTACCCGCCCGAGGTGCGCGAGCGCCTCACCGCCGACGCGAAAGAGATCGTCGCGCGCTACCCGGACAGCCGTTCCGCGCTGCTGCCGCTGCTCCACCTCGTGCAGTCCGAGGAGGGCCATGTGACGCGCACGGGGCAGCGGTTCTGCGCCGAGATGCTCGGGCTCACCACGGCCGAGGTAAACGCGGTCGCCACCTTCTACACCATGTACCGCCGCAAGCCGTCGGGCGACTACCAGGTCGGCGTCTGCACCAACACCCTGTGCGCGGTCCTCGGCGGCGACGCCATCTTCGAGCGCCTCCAGGACCACCTCGGCGTCGGCAACAGCGAGACGACCGAGGACGGCAAGATCACGCTGGAGCACATCGAGTGCAACGCGGCGTGCGACTACGCACCGGTCGTGATGGTCAACTGGGAGTTCTTCGACGACCAGACCCCCGACTCGGCGACCGCACTCGTCGACCAACTCCGCGCCGGAGACAGCGTCGAGCCGACGAGGGGCGCTCCGCTGTGCACCTTCAAGGAGACCGCCCGCATCCTCGCCGGCTTCCCCGACACCCGGGAGGGCGCGGTGGAGGCGTCGGGCGGTGCCGGGCACGCCTCCCTCGCCGGGTTGCGGCTCGCCAAGGGCGAGGCGCAGCCGGCCGGTGAGCGGGTGGTCGCCCCGCGCGACGCAGAGGAGGGGGAGTGATGTCGGTGGAGACCCAAGTCGACGAGACCAGCCCGTCGGGGCTGCTCTCACCGGTGCTCTCGGCCTTCTGGGACGAGGCCGAGCCCTGGACCATGGCCACCTACCGCAGGCACGGCGGCTACTCCGCCGTCCGCAAGGCCCTGGAGATGGACCCGGACGACCTCATCGCCTACGTCAAGGACGCCGGTCTGCGCGGCCGCGGCGGCGCGGGCTTCCCGACGGGCATGAAGTGGCAGTTCATCCCGCAGGGCGACGACAAGCCGCACTACCTCGTCGTCAACGCCGACGAGTCGGAGCCGGGCACCTGCAAGGACATCCCGCTGCTCTTCGCCAACCCGCACTCGCTCGTCGAGGGCATCGTCATCGCCTGCCACGCGATCCGCTCCTCCCATGCGTTCATCTACCTCAGGGGCGAGGCCGTGCCCGTGCTCCGCCGGCTCCACGAGGCGGTGCGCGAGGCGTACCAGGAGGGGTACCTCGGCAAGGACGCGCTCGGCCCCGGACGCGACCTGGAGCTGACGGTGCACGCGGGCGCCGGCGCGTACATCTGCGGGGAGGAGACGGCGCTCCTCGACTCGCTCGAGGGCCGCAGGGGGCAGCCCAGGCTGCGCCCGCCCTTCCCCGCCGTCGCCGGTCTGTACGCATGCCCCACGGTGGTGAACAACGTCGAGTCGATCGCCTCGGTTCCCGCGCTGATCGAGCGGGGCAAGGAGTGGTTCCGCTCGATGGGGAGCGAGAAGTCCCCCGGCTTCACCCTCTACTCCCTCAGCGGGCACGTCGCCCGCCCGGGGCAGTACGAGGCGCCGCTCGGCATCACCATGCGTCAACTCCTCGACGCCACGGGCGGGATGCGCCCGGGACACCGGTTGAAGTTCTGGACCCCCGGCGGCTCCTCCACCCCGATGCTCACCGACGAGCACCTCGACACCCCCCTCGACTACGAGGGCGTCGGCGCCGCCGGCTCGATGCTCGGCACCAAGGCGCTCCAGTGCTTCGACGAGACCACCTGCGTGGTGCGCGCCGTCACGCGGTGGACCGAGTTCTACGCGCACGAGTCCTGCGGCAAGTGCACGCCCTGCCGCGAAGGGACGTACTGGCTCGTCCAGTTGCTCCGCGACGTCGAGGCGGGCAAGGCGTCGAGGGACGACCTCGCGAAGATCGAGGACATCGCCGACAACGTCAACGGCAAGTCCTTCTGCGCCCTCGGCGACGGCGCCGCCGCGCCGATCTTCTCCTCGATGAAGTTCTTCCGCGAGGAGTACGAGCAGCACGTGACGGGCGGAGGCTGCCCCTTCGACCCCGCGCACTCCACCGCCTGGGCCGACCGGCCGGGCTCCGCCCACCTGGAGGTGAACGCGTGACCGCGCCCACCGCGCCTGCCTCCACGGGGGGCGGGCAGCAGGAACCGCCGCCGGAGGATCTGGTCACCCTGACCATCGACGGCGCCGAAATCTCCGTGCCCAAGGGCACGTTGGTGATCCGCGCCGCCGAGCAGCTCGGCATCGAGATCCCCCGCTTCTGCGACCATCCGCTCCTCGACCCGGCAGGCGCCTGCCGGCAGTGCATCGTCGAGGTGGAGGGCCAGCGCAAGCCGATGGCCTCGTGCACGATCCAGTGCACGGACGGCATGGTCGTCTCGACGCAGCTCTCCTCGCCCGTCGCGGAGAAGGCGCAGCGCGGCGTGATGGAGCTGCTCCTCATCAACCATCCGCTCGACTGCCCGGTCTGCGACAAGGGCGGGGAGTGCCCGCTCCAGAACCAGGCGATGTCGACGGGGAGCGCCGAGTCCCGGTTCGAGGGGCAGAAGCGGACCTTCGCCAAGCCGGTGCCGATCTCGCCGCAGGTCCTCCTCGACCGCGAGCGGTGCGTGCTCTGCGCCCGCTGCACCCGCTTCTCCCAGCAGATCGCCGGCGACCCGATGATCGAGCTGCTGGAGCGCGGCGCCCTCCAGCAGGTGGGCACGGGCGAGGACGAGCCCCTGGAGTCGTACTTCTCGGGGAACACCATCCAGATCTGCCCGGTGGGCGCCCTCACCTCCAAGGCGTACCGGTTCCGCTCCCGCCCGTTCGACCTCGTCTCCTCGCCCTCGGTCTGCGAGCACTGCGCCGGCGGCTGCGCGACGCGCACCGACCACCGGCGCGGCAAGGTGATGCGCCGCCTCGCCGCCGCCGACCCCGAGGTGAACGAGGAGTGGCTCTGCGACAAGGGCCGCTTCGGCTTCCGCTACGCCCAGCAGACGGACCGCCTCGACCAGCCCCTGGTCCGCGGCGAGGACGGCGAACTCGCCCGCGCGAGCTGGCCGGAGGCGCTCGCCGCCGCCGCTGCCGGCCTCGCTTCCGCCGGGAGCACGGGCGTCCTCACCGGCGGCCGGCTCACGGTCGAGGACTCCTACGCGTACGCGAAGTTCGCCCGCGTGGCGCTCGGCACCAACGACGTCGACTTCCGCGCCCGGGCGCACTCGGCCGAGGAGACGGCGTTCCTCGCGGCCCGCGTCGCGGGGCGCGGCGTCGACCTCGACGGCACGGGCATCACCTACACCGCGCTGGAGCAGGCGCCCGCCGTCCTCCTCGCCGGGCTGGAGGCGGAGGAGGAGGCGCCCGGCGTCTTCCTGCGGCTGCGCAAGGCGCACCGCAAGCACGGCCAACGCACCTTCGCGCTGGCGCCGTTCGCCACCCGCGGCCTGGAGAAGGCCGGCGGCACGCTGCTGCCGGCCGCGCCCGGCACCGAGACGGAGTGGCTCGACGCGCTCGCCGGCGGCGTCGGCCTCGACGCGCTCGGCGAGGAGGCCGCAGCCGCGCTCCGCACCGAGGGCTCGGTGCTGGCGGTCGGCGAGCGGCTCGCCGCCGTGCCCGGTGGGCTGACGGCGGCCGTCCGCGCGTCCGCGGCCATCGGTGCCCGGCTCGTCTGGATTCCGCGCCGCGCCGGCGAGCGGGGCGCGCTGGAGGCCGGCGCCTTCCCCGCGCTGCTGCCCGGCGGGCGCCGGGTCGTCGACGCCGCCGCGCGCGCGGAGGTCGCGCGCGAGTGGGGTGTGGCGCAGCTCCCCGAGCGGCCCGGCAGGTCCGCGGAGGAGATCCTGCGGGCCGCCGCCGAGGGGCAGTTGGGCGCGCTCGTGGTCGGCGGGGTCGGCCTGGAGGACCTGCCCGAGCCCGCGCAGGCGAGGGAGGCGCTCGGCAAGGCGGGGTTCGTCGTCAGCCTGGAGCTGCGGCCCAGCGAGGTGACGGCGCTCGCCGACGTCGTGCTGCCGGTCTCGGCCGTCGCGGAGAAGGCCGGCACCTTCCTCAACTGGGAGGGCAGGGCGCGGATGTTCGAGGCCGCGATCAAGCCCGATCAGGTGACGAGGCGCCACGTCCAGCCCGACGGCCGCGTCCTCCACATGCTCGCCGACGCGCTCGACGTCCACCTCGGGCTCCCCGATGTGGCCACCTCCCGCGCCGAGTTGGACCGCCTGGGCAGCCGCCCGCAGTCCGGCACGGCCGAGGTGCCGCGGGAGAAGGGCAGCAGGGGGCTGCCGCAGCCCGGCGCGGGCGAGGCGGTCCTCTCGGGGCACCGGCTGCTCCTCGACCGCGGCCGCCTCCAGGAGGGGGACGAGGCCCTCGCCGCCACCCGGCACCGCGCGGTCGCCCGGCTCTCCGCGGCGACAGCGGCCGAGGCCGGCGTCGCCGACGGCGAGGAGCTCGCCGTCTCGGGGCCCGCCGGCGAGGTCAGGCTGCCGCTCCAGGTGACGCGGATGCCGGACCGGGTGGTCTGGCTGCCGCTCAACTCCACGGGCGGCGGCGTCGGTTCGGACACCGGAGCACGGCCGGGCGAGCTCGTCTCGCTCGGCGTACCGTCCCAGCGCGGCGCGGCCGCCGGGCATGAGGAGGTGGGCGCGTGAACGCCCTCGCACAGGTGCCGTCGGTGGGCCTGCCCCCGGTCGCCCCGTCGGACGCGTCGCTGCTCGCGGCCGAGGACCTCTCGATGTTCGGCAACGACCCGTTCTGGCTGATCCTGCTGAAGGCGGTCTTCTGCTTCGCCTTCCTGATGGTGACGGTGATCCTCTCCATCGTCATGGAGCGGAAGATCGTCGGCTGGATGCAGTTGCGCGTCGGGCCCAACAGGGCAGGGCCCTGGGGCATGCTCCAGTCGCTCGCCGACGCCATCAAGCTGATGCTCAAGGAAGACGTCGTCGTCAAGGGCTCGGACAAGGCCGTCTACATCCTCGCGCCGATCCTCGGTGCGATCCCGGCCTTCATGGCGATCGCGGTGATCCCCTTCGGGCCGCCAGGCAACGAGGTCTCGATCTTCGGCACCCGCACGGCACTTCAGCTCACCGACCTGCCCGTGGCGATCCTCTTCATCCTCGCCACCTCGTCGATCGCCGCGTACGGCGTGGTGCTCGCCGGGTGGTCGTCGGGGTCGACGTACCCGCTCCTCGGCGGGGTCCGCGCGACGGCGCAGATCATCTCCTACGAGATCGCGATGGGGCTGAGCTTCGCCGCCGTCTTCCTGCACTCCGGTTCCATGTCGACGTCGACGATCGTCGGTTCGCAGGCGGACGGCTGGTTCGCGTGGCTGCTGCCGGTGTCGTTCCTCATCTACCTCGTCTCGATGGTCGGTGAGGCGCACCGTGCGCCGTTCGACATGCCGGAGTCCGAGGGCGACCTCGTCGCGGGGTTCCAGACCGAGTACTCCTCGATCAAGTTCGCCTTCTTCATGCTCACCGAGTACATCCACATGGTCACCGTCTCGGCGTTGGCGGTCACTCTCTTCCTCGGCGGCTGGCGGGCTCCGGCGCCGATCTCGACGGTGTGGGAGGGCGCCAACCACGGCTGGTGGCCGATGCTCTGGTTCACGGCCAAGGTCGCGGTGCTCCTCTTCTTCTTCATCTGGATTCGCGGCTCGCTCCCGCGCACCCGCTACGACCAGTTCATGAAGCTCGGTTGGAAGGTCCTCATCCCGATCGCGCTGGTCTGGCTGATGCTCGTCGCCGGGGTGCGCGCGATGCGCAACGAGGGCTGGGAGTACAGCGAGGTCGTCTACTGGGTCGCCGGCACCGCACTGGTACTGCTGCTGATCACGTTCGTCGTCGACACCTTCAGGGAGCGCGGCGAGCGGGCGAAGGAAGCGGACGAGGCGCGGCGCGCGTCGGAGGAACCCTTCGACCCGATGGCCGGCGGCTTCCCCGTACCACCGCTGCCAGGGCAGCAGTTGCCACCGGTCCCGCGCAGGCCGTCTCGCGCGGACAGGGACCGCGAGCCCGTCCGCGTCGGCGGCGAGGAGCCGTCGGACGGCGAAGCCGAAGAGGCGCCCGCAGAAGGAAAGACGAGCGACGAAAGGGGGAGCGACGGTGCCTGACAATCCCGTGGCCGGCTTCGGCGTGACCTTCAAGGGCATGTTCAAGAAGCGGCTCACCGAGCAGTACCCGGAGTACAAGAAGCAGACGGCGCCCCGCTTCCACGGCAGGCACCAGCTCAACCGCCACCCGGACGGCCTGGAGAAGTGCATCGGCTGCGAGCTGTGCGCCTGGGCCTGTCCCGCCGACGCCATCTACGTCGAGGGTGCGGACAACACCGACGAGGAGCGGTACTCGCCGGGCGAGCGGTACGGCCGCGTCTACCAGATCAACTACCTGCGCTGCATCCTGTGCGGGCTCTGCGTCGAGGCGTGCCCCACCCGGGCGCTCACCATGACCAACGAGTACGAACTCGCCGACTCCTCCCGCGAGTCGCTCATCTACACCAAGGAAGAGCTCCTCACGGGCCTCACCGAGGAGATGGTCGACTCGCCGCACGCCATCTACCCGGGCATGACGGAGAAGGACTACTACCGCGGACTCGTCACCGAGGCGGCGCCCGGCACCGAGCAGCAGGTGGCGTACTCCAAGGGAGCGGAGCCCGCGGGCGACGCCGAAGGGCGGTCGTGATGCAGCTCCTCGCCGAGACGGCGACCTCCACGGGCGAGGCGGTGCAGTTCTGGGTGCTCGGCACGGTCGCGGTGATCGGCGGCCTGTGCACCGTGCTGCTGCGGCGCGCGGTCCACGCGGCGCTCTGCCTCGCCGGCACCATGATCGTCCTGGCGCTCTTCTACCTCGCCAACGGCGCCTACTTCCTCGGCATCGTTCAGATCGTCGTCTACACGGGCGCCGTGATGATGCTCTTCCTCTTCGTGCTGATGCTCGTCGGCGTCAGCGCGGCCGACTCCCTCAAGGAGACGCTCAAGGGCCAGCGGCTCCTCGCCGCCTGCTGCGGCCTCGGGCTCGGCATCCTGCTCATCGCGGGGATCGGGCAGATCTCCGTCGGCGGGTTCACCGGACTCTCCGAGGCCAACGCGGGCGGCAACGTCCCCGCGATCGCGACGCTCCTCTTCACCCGCTACGTCGCCGCCTTCGAGGTCGTCGGCGCGCTGCTGACGGTCGCCGCCGTCGGTGCGACGCTCCTCTCCCACCGGGAGCGGATCGAGCGCACCAAGACCCAGCGGGAGCAGGCCGAGGAGCGGGTGCGCGGAGGCGTGCAGCTCCCGCCGCTGCCCGCACCCGGCGTCTACGCACGGCACAACGCCGTCGACCGCCCGGCGCTGCTGCCCGACGGCACGCCTGCGGAGCTCAGCGTCAACCCGACGCTGCGGCAACGCGGGCAGATCCGCGAGGTGGGCCCGGAGGCGCTCGCCACGCTGGCGGCGCTGGAGCAGCGCACCGCAGACCACCACGGCCGCTCGCGGGAGGAGCGACCCCGGACCCAAGGCAACCTGCCGGAGGGACACGGGGGTTCGAACCTCGATGAGCAGGAGGCGCCCAAGTGAGCCCGATCAACTACGTCTACCTCGCCGCGCTGCTCTTCACCATCGGCGCAGCCGGCGTCCTGATCCGGCGCAACGCCATCGTGGTCTTCATGTGCATCGAGCTGATGCTCAACGCGTCCAACCTGGCGCTCGTCGCCTTCTCGCGGATGCACGGCAACCTCGACGGCCAGATCATGGCGTTCTTCGTGATGGTCGTCGCCGCGGCGGAGGTGGTCGTCGGCCTGGCGATCATCGTGATGCTCTACCGCGCCCGCCACTCGGCCTCCGTCGACGACGCCAGCCTGATGAAGCTGTAAGGGGTACGTACCAGTGGAGTCATTGATCGGACTGCTCGTCGGCGCCCCCCTGTTGGGCGCGGCGGTACTGCTCGTCGGCGGGCGCCGCCTCGACCGCGTCGGGCACTGGCTGGCCTCGGCGCTCGCCGCGGTCTCCTTCGTGCTGGGCGCCGTGCTCTTCGCCGAGCTCCTCGGCCGGAGCACCGACGACCGCACCCTGCACTCGCACCTCTTCAGTTGGGTGCCCGTCGAGGGGTTCCAGGCGGACGTCGCCTTCCAACTCGACCAGCTCTCCATGGTGTTCGTGCTGCTGATCACCGGGGTGGGAACACTCATCCACCTCTACTCGATCGGCTACATGGAGCACGACGAGCGCCGCCGGAGGTTCTTCGGCTACCTCAACCTCTTCCTCGCGGCGATGCTGCTGCTCGTCCTCGCCGACAACTACCTTCTGCTCTACGTCGGTTGGGAGGGCGTCGGCCTCGCCTCCTACCTGCTCATCGGGTTCTGGCAGCACAAGCCGACGGCGGCAGCGGCGGCGAAGAAGGCGTTCCTCGTCAACCGCGTCGGCGACGCCGGTCTTGCGATCGCGATCTTCCTGATGTTCACCACCTTCGGCAGCTTCGCCATCGCGCCCGTCGCCGAGGCGGCAGGGGAGGCGGGCCAGGGCACGCTGACGGCGATCGGGCTGATGCTGCTCCTCGCCGCGTGCGGCAAGTCGGCCCAAGTGCCGCTCCAGTCCTGGCTCGGCGACGCGATGGAGGGCCCGACTCCGGTCTCGGCGCTCATCCACGCCGCCACGATGGTCACCGCGGGCGTCTACCTCATCACCCGCTCCGGCGCGCTCTTCAACGCGGCGCCCGACGCGCAGACGGTCGTGGTCGTCGTCGGCGCGGTGACGCTCCTCTTCGGGGCGCTCGTCGGTTGTGCGAAGGACGACATCAAGAAGGCCCTCGCCGGCTCGACGATGTCGCAGATCGGGTACATGATCCTCGCCGCCGGACTCGGGCCGATCGGCTACGCGTTCGCCATCATGCACCTGGTGACGCACGGCTTCTTCAAGGCGGGCCTCTTCCTCGGCGCCGGCTCGGTGATGCACGGCATGAACGACGAGGTGGACATGCGCCGCTACGGCGGCCTGCGGAAGTACATGCCGGTCACCTTCGTCACCTTCGGCCTCGGCTACCTCGCCATCATCGGGTTCCCCTACCTCTCCGGGTTCTTCTCCAAGGACCAGATCATCGAGGCGGCGTTCGCCAAGGGCGGCACCCAGGGCTGGATTCTCGGCGCCGTCACCCTGCTCGGCGCCGCCATCACCGCGTACTACATGACGCGCGTGATGCTGATGACCTTCTTCGGCGAGAAGCGGTGGAAGCCCGACGCCGAGGGGAACATGCCGCACCCGCACGAGTCCCCGAAGACGATGACGATCCCGATGGTGGTCCTCGCCTTCGGCTCGGTCTTCGCTGGCGGCCTCTTCAAGCTCAACGACTCCTTCGTGCACTGGCTGGAGCCGGTGGTGAGCCTGGAGCACGGCCACTCGCCGGTGAGCGCGGGCACGGTGACGGCCGCGACGATCGTCGCGCTCGTCCTCGGCGTCGGCGCGGCCTGGCTCCAGTACGGCAGGCGACCCGTGCCGGCCGAGGCGCCGCGGGGCTCGCTGCTCACCAGGGCGGCCCGACGCGACCTGCTCCAGGACGACTTCAACCACGTCGTCCTCGTGCGCGGCGGCGAGCACCTCACCCGCAGCCTCGTCTACCTCGACGGCAAGGTCGTCGACGGCGCGGTCAACGGGGTGGCCGCCGGGTTCGGCGGCCTCTCGGGGCGGCTGCGGCGGCTCCAGAACGGGTTCGCCCGCTCCTACGCGGTATCGATGTTCGGCGGTGCGGCGGTGCTGGTCGCCGCCACCCTGCTGATGAGGGCGGTCTAGATGTCAACTTTCCCCTTGCTCACCACGACCGCCGTCGTGCCGGCGGTCGGCGCGATCGCCACGGCCGCGACGCCGGCGGCGAAGCGCACGGCGGCGAAGTGGCTGGCGCTGCTCTTCTCGCTCGCCACCCTCGTCCTCGCCGCCGTCGTCCTCGCCCGGTTCGACCCGGGCGGCGGCCGGTACCAACTCACCGAGTCCCACTCGTGGATCGCCGACTTCGGCGTCCGCTACGAGCTCGGCGTCGACGGCATCGGCGCCGTACTGATCGCCCTCACCGCGCTCCTCGTCCCCTTCGTCATCGGCGCCGGCTGGCACGACGCGGAACCGGCCGAGGGTGCGCAGGAGACGGGCCGGCGCTGGCGCCCCACGCAAGGGTTCTTCGCGCTGATCCTGGCGGTCGAGGCGATGGTGGTGATCTCCTTCGCCGCCACCGACGTCTTCCTCTTCTACCTCTTCTTCGAAGCGATGCTCATCCCGATGTACTTCCTCATCGGGGGCTTCGGGGACCGCGCGCACGCCGCGGGCGAGGACGAGGGCGCCAAGCAACGCTCCTACGCGGCCGTCAAGTTCCTCCTCTACAACCTCGCGGGCGGGCTCCTCATGCTCGCCGCGCTGATCGGCCTCTACGTCGTCAGCGCCGACCAGCTCGGCGAGGGCACCTTCTCGCTCCAGCAGCTCACCCAGGCCCGCGCCGACGGCGAGCTGACGATGGCGACCAACACGGAACGCCTGCTCTTCCTCGGCTTCTTCGTCGCCTTCGCCATCAAGGCACCGCTGTGGCCGCTGCACACCTGGCTGCCGAACGCGATGGGCGAGGCGACCGCACCCGTCGCCGTGCTCATCACGGCCGTCGTCGACAAGGTCGGCACCTTCGCGATGCTGCGGTTCTGCCTCGGCCTCTTCCCCGGCGCCAGCGAGTGGGCCACCCCCGTGGTGCTCGTCCTCGCCCTGGTGAGCATCCTCTACGGGGCGCTCCTCGCCGTCGGCCAGCGGGACATCAAGCGGCTCATCGCCTACGCGTCGATCTCGCACTTCGGCTTCATCATCCTCGGCGTCTTCGCGATGACGAGCCAGGGCCAGGGCGGCGCGACGCTGTACATGGTCTTCCACGGCATCTCCACCGCGGCGCTGATGCTCGTCGCCGGGTTCCTCATCTCCCGGCGGGGCAGCCGCCTCATCGCCGACTACGGCGGGGTGCAGAAGGTCGCACCCGTCCTCGCGGGGACCTTCCTCGTCGGCGGGCTCGCCACCCTCTCGCTGCCCGGACTCGCCCCGTTCGTCAGCGAGTTCCTCGTCCTCGTCGGGACGTTCAGCCGCTACCCGGCGGCCGGGATCGTCGCCACGGCCGGCATCATCCTCGCCGCGCTCTACGTCCTGCTGCTCTACCAGCGGACGATGACGGGCCCGCTCGTCAAGGCCGAAGTGAAGGCGATCCCCGACCTGAAGGTGCGCGAACTCGCCGTCGTCGCACCGCTGATCGCCCTGCTGATCGTCCTCGGCGTCTACCCGAAGCCGCTCACCTCGGTCGTCAACCCGGCCGTCGAGCACTCCCTCTCCGACGTGCAGAAGAACGATCCGCGTCCGGACCATCCGGTGGCCGAGCACGGCGGGGCGTCCACCGACAAGACCGACCACCGTGGAGGTGAGCACGAGTGAGCGCGGTGGCGATCACCTCGATGCACGCGCCCTCCGGCGCAGTCCCCAACCTGTGGACGCTCTCAGCGGAGAAACTCGAGGCCCCGAGCATCGAGTACGGCAAGCTCTCGCCCGTGCTGATCGTGCTCGGCGTCGCCGCGCTGGGGGTGCTGCTGGAGGCGTTCCTGCCGCGCAAGGCCCGTTACACGGCGCAGGTGTTCGTCTCCGCGCTCGGCCTCGTCGCGGCGTTCGCCGCCGTGATCGCGCTCGCCGCGGGCGGGGCGGCCGGGACCAAGGCGCAGCTCGTCGGCGTGGGTGCGCTCGCCGTCGACGGGCCGACGCTCTTCATGCAGGGCGTCATCCTGCTCACCGGTGTGGTGGCGGTGCTCGTCTTCGCGGAGCGGAAGCTGGAGCCCGCCGCGCACGGCTCCCGCGTCGACTCCTTCGCCGCGCAGCCCGCCTCCGTGCCGGGCGGCGAGGGGGAGAAGGAGGCGACGAAGGCCGGCTGGACGACGACCGAGGTCTTCCCCCTCCTGCTCTTCGCCATCGGCGGCATGCTCCTCTTCCCCGCCGCCAACGACCTGCTGCTGCTCTTCATCGCGCTGGAGGTCTTCTCGCTGCCGCTGTACCTGCTGTGCGCGCTGGCACGCCGCCGCAGGCTCCTCTCGCAGGAGGCGGCGGTGAAGTACTTCCTCCTCGGCGCCTTCTCCTCGGCGTTCCTCCTCTTCGGCATCGCGCTGCTCTACGGCTACGCGGGCACCGTCACCTACTCCGGCATCGCCCGCGTCGTCTCCGGCGCCGACGCCACCACCGACCCGGTCCTCGCCCAGACGACGGGGAACGACGCGCTGCTGCTCATCGGCGGCGCCCTGGTGCTGATGGGGCTGCTCTTCAAGGTCGGCGCCGTCCCCTTCCACATGTGGACGCCCGACGTCTACCAGGGCGCCCCCACCCCCGTCACCGGGTTCATGGCTGCGGCGACGAAGGTCGCCGCCTTCGGCGCGCTGCTGCGGCTGCTCTACGTCGTGCTGCCCGGCCTCGCCTGGGACTGGCGTCCCGTGCTGTGGGGCGTCGCGATCGTCACGATGGTCGCGGGTGCGATCGTCGCCATCACGCAGACCGACATCAAGCGGCTCCTCGCCTACTCCTCGATCGCGCACGCCGGCTTCCTCCTCGCCGGCGTCGTCGCGCTCTCCGAGGAGGGCGTCTCGTCGGTCCTCTTCTACCTCGGGGCCTACTCCTTCGTGACGCTCGGCGCCTTCGCTGTCGTCACCCTGGTCCGGGACGCCGGAGGGGAGGCGACCCACCTCTCCAAGTGGGCGGGTCTCGGCCGGCGTTCGCCGCTGCTCGCCGCGGTCTTCGCGCTCTTCCTGCTCGCCTTCGCCGGCATCCCGCTCACCTCCGGTTTCAGCGGGAAGTTCGCCGTCTTCAAGGCGGCGGCCGAGAGCGGGGCCGGCGCCCTCGTCGTGGTCGGCGTGGCCTCTTCGGCGATCGCGGCCTTCTTCTACCTGCGCGTCATCGTGCTGATGTTCTTCAGCGAGCCGAAGGCCGACGGGCCGAGCGTGGCCGTACCGAGCGTCCTGACCTCGACGGCGATCGCCGTGGGGGTCGCGGTGACGGTGGTGCTGGGCGTGGCGCCGCAGTACTTCCTGGATCTGGCGGGGAGCGCGGGGGTGTTCGTGCGCTGAGGGTTTCCGCGGGTCGCCCGGTTCCTCTGCGGAGGGGCCGGGCGATTTCGCTGCGGGGAGGGAAGCCGGCCCGGTGCGTGTAGCGTTCCAGCATGGACGGTGGGGGAAGCGTGTGGGTGGCGCGGACGATCGCGACCCGACGGCTCCTCCTCCGACCGCTCCTTCCCGCACACGCGGAGGAGATGGCGGAGGTTCTCGCGGGGCCGAGCCTGTACGCCTTCACGGGGGGTTCGCCCCCCTCCGTCACGTCCCTGCGTGCGCGTTACCAGCGTCTCGCCGACGGGTGCCCGTCACCGGGGGTGCACTGGTGCAACTGGGTCCTCGAAGACCGCTCACAGCACCGGTTGTTGGGAACGGTGCAGGCTACCGTGGCGCGGACTCCGGGTGGTTGGGGCGCGGAGGTCGCATGGATCGTCGGCGAGGCGTGGCAGTCCCGTGGTTACGCGACGGAGGCGGCACGCGGCCTGCTGGAGTGGCTCGCCTCCCCGCCGCGCGAGGTGTCGGAAGTGTCGGCCCACGTACACCCGGCACACGGGGCTTCGGCCGGCGTGGCCGCGGCACTGGGGATGCGGAGGACGGGGGAGCTGGTCGGGGACGAGGTCGAATGGCGTGTGGAACTGCGGGGTTGAGCCGCCGGTCCGGGCTTGACGGAGCGCGTGCCGTACAGGCTTGGTGACACCCCACGCCGAAGTGCCGCAGCTCGCGCGGGCCTCGTCGTTCTCCTCGATGCCCAACTCGCCGAGCTGACCCGGACCTCGTCGAGAGGGGCCGAGTTCGGTGCCCTCGTCGACTTCGGCTTCCCCGGAGGTCAGCAGCGTGCGGGACTCCGTGTCACCGTTGACTGTCCGGGCGCGCAACTCGGCGCTTGCGTCTCCGCGTTCCCTGGGCTGATGTGTGGTCCGGACCGCTGCATACCCGCCGACCCGCCGCCACGCCCCGTCCGACTCTCGCACCCCTGCCTTTTTTCACACGCCCCGCTCCCGCCAAGTGCCCAGCACCGACCGTACGGAGCTGGAGACCTGCTCCTGTTCCTCTCGGTCGGCCCACAGGTATGCGTCGTGCTCCGTGAGCCGGACCGTGTCGCTCGCGTGGGTGGCGGTGAAGGTGAACTGGCGGGTTTTGCTGCCGCTGTGGGAGAGGTAGTCGAAGTGGCCGAGGTAGGCGCCGATCGCCGTGACCGTGAGGCCGGTCTCCTCGGCGACTTCCCGGTGCAGGGCGTCGATGAGGGTCTCGTCCGACTCGACGCCGCCGGAGGGGAGTTCCCACAGGCCGCCGAAGTGGTCGCCGCCGGTGCGGCGGAGCAGCAGGACCTTCCCTTCGGCGTCGGTGAGGACGGCGCCGACGACGTGTCTGGCGATGTTCTCGGCGTCGGCGGCGTGGAGAAGGGAGGCCAGGAGGGCGGAGTCGACGGGTGCGTGCACTGTGCGTGTTCCTCGCGGTGGTTGGCGGCGTCGGGTGCCGCATCGGTCCTGCACGCGGCGGGAGTGCCCGACGGTCAGCGTAGCCGGGCCGCGGTGCCGCCTTCCGCGGCGCAGGCACTCGCCGGGCGCAAGGCTCCGCACCGGCGTCGACCCGCCGTCACCCCTCCCCGTGCCGCTCCAGGAACCGCACCACCCGCCCCCACATGCCTTCCCCCGACTCCAGCAGCGGCGCCCCGTGCCCCAGCCCCTTCACCACGAGGTCCCGTTCCTCGGCCGCCGTGCTCGCCCGGTAGAGGCGTTCGGTCTGCTCGTCGAAGCCGAGGTCGTCGGGGGAGACGAGGTAGAGGACGGGGGTGCGCAACTTCTTTACTGCGTCGAGGGGTTCGAGGCCGCGGTAGCTGTCGGGGGAGGAGATCGCGACGACGCCTGCGGCGGGCGGGTCGAGGTCGGGGGCCGCTTGCAGGGATGCCGCGGCGCCGCGGGAGGCGCCCATGAGGAAGACGGTGCGGGCACCCTTCTGGCGCAGGGTGCCGACGCCCGCCTCCACGGCGGCGACGTCGGGTCCGGAGACGTCCTCCTCCAGGCGGTCCTCGACGGCTTCCACGGCGAGGACCAGATACCCGTCCTCTGCGAGCTTCAGGGCCTGTTCGCGCCATTCGCAGACGGTGCCGCCGTCCTGGTGGGAGAGGAGGACGCCGGTGGCTCCCACGCGGGCGTCGCCCACGAGCAGGCCGCCCGTTTCCTGCCCGTCGGCGAGCGGGACGGTGAGCGTGGTGTGCGGGACCTCGTCCGGGTTGAAGCAGCCGTACTCGCGCGCGGTGTGGCCGGGGGCCGTCGAGCGGCCCGGCTCCTCGCCGTCCTGGGAGGTGCAGCCGGTGAGGAGCAGCGCGGCGAGCGGGAGCGCAGCCCACCGGGGGACGGGCGCGCGCACCGCTCCTGGGGCCATAGGGGCATGCTGCGGGAGGCCGCGGTGCCCGTCAATGCGGGTGCGGCTCCGCGGGGGCCCGGTGCCGGCGGTCGGGCTGCTCCTCCGGCGGGATGTTGTAGTTGACGCGGAAGAGGTTGTCCGGGTCGTAGGCGGCCTTGAGGGCGCGCAGCCGGGCGTAGGCGTCGGGCTCGTAGGCGGTGGCGACGCGTTCTTGCGGGGCGTCGTCGATGCCGAGGAAGTTGACGAAGGTGCGGTGTGTAGCCCAGGGGGCCGCGGCCTCGTGGAGGCGGTCGTGCTCGGCGCGTGCCTGCCGGTAGCCGCCGGGCTCCAGCAGGGACGTGGTGAAGAGCAGGAAGGCCGCGTCCCTGCCGGTGACGGGGATGCGGTCCTTGCTGGTCCGGGCGTAGGCGCCGCCGTGGTGGCGCAGTTCGACGACGTACGGTGCCTCGCTGCGGGGGCCGCAGTGGGCGAGGAGCGCGTCGGCGGTGGCGTCGGTGAGGTCGGTGAGCGCCGAGTTGCGGTCGAAGGTGGGCATGGGGTCCGGGGGCTCGTGGTGTATGGAGCCGGCCTCGGTGTACGGCATGGTCCGGACGGTGTCGAGGACCGGTGTGGCCGCCTCGCGGAGGGCGGCGGTGTACTGCTCTCCCTCGTTCGGCGCTCCGCAGTGGGCGATCCGCACGTGTGCGATGTACCGGCCGCGGAGCTCCTCGGGTATCTGGGGCAGGTCGGGGTGGTGCATGAGCTGGATCGAGGAGGTCATCTCCTCAGGGATGTCGCGCACCCAGTGCAGGTAGGCGTGGAAGACGTGCTCGGCGTCGTCGGCGCCGAAGTAGAGCCCTCCGCCGTGGAGTCGGGAGACGGGGAGGAGGCCGATCTCCATCGAGGTGACGACGCCGTAGTTGCCCTTGCCGCCGCGGAGGGCCCAGAAGAGGTCGGGCTCGTGGTCCGCGTCGACGGTCTGCCGGTGTCCGTCGGCGGTGACGAGGTCGAAGGAGCGCGCGTGTTCGGCTGCGTAGCCGTAGCGGCGGCCGAGGAGGCCGATGCCGCCGCCGAGGGTGTAGCCGACGGCACCCACACCCGGGTTGGAGCCGCTCGGCGGCGCGAGGCCGTGCTCCGCCGCCGCCTCGACGACGTCCTGCCAGCGCGCCCCCGGCTCGACGCGCGCAACGCGCCGCGAGGCGTCGACCTCGACGCCGCGCATCCGCCGTGTGGCGACGAGGACTTGGCCGTCCGTGCGCACCGAGATGCCGTGCCCGGTGGCGAGGACGCCGACGCCGAGCCCCGACCCGGCCGCGTACCGCACGGCCGCCGCGACGTCCCCCCACTCCTCGGCGCCGACGACGACGGCGGGGTGGTCGTCGAGCGCGAGGTTGAAGCCGAGGCGCTCGGCGTCGTAGCCCGCGTCCTCGGGCCGCAGGACAGGGCCCACTGCATCGAGCATGCTCACTCCCGTACCGGGGCGTCCGCGAACTTGCAGGCGGCGGCGCCGAGTTGAGTCCACTTGTCGCAAGGCGGTGCACGCTACAGGATTACACTGGCGAGTGTAACCGTCCCAGGAGGAGAGCGCGCAGTGACAGTCGAGACGACCTCAGCGAGGACGCGTCGTATGCCGGAGAAGCGACGTGCCATCGTCCGGGCGGCCAGGGCCGTCTTCGGGCGCGAGGGCTTCACAGGGGCCAGCGTCGACGTGATCGCCGCCGAAGGAGAGGTCTCCAAGCGGACGGTCTACAACCACTTCACGGACAAGGAGTCCCTCTTCCAGGCGGTGGTCCTGGAGGGCGCACGGGAGGTCGCCCGCAGCCAGGCGGTCCTCGCCGATCGGCACCTCCACAAGATCGTCGACCTGGAGCAGGACCTGGTGGCCTTCTCCCTCGACCGCGTCGCCACGCTGGAGGAGTTCGCCGACCACTGGGCGCTCGTCCGGGTCATCGAAGCGGAGGCCGCCCGCATCCGGCCCGTCCTCCTGGAGGAGTGGCAGCAGGCGGGCCCCTGGGCGACGATCGCCGAACTCACCCGCTGGATCTCCGAGTTGGTCGACCGCGGGCACCTCGCGACCGACGACCCGGCGCGCGCCGCCAACCACCTCAACCTGCTCACCTTCATAGCGGTCGCCCAACCCACCTTCTACGGCGCCCTCCCCATGTCGAGGCGGCAGGTCACCACCGTGGTCGCCGAGGGCGTCGAGACCTTCCTCCACTCCTACGCGGCGCCCGCCGACTAGCCCTCCGCCCTCCGCGCCTCCGTACAGCGGGACTTGACGGAGACCGCCCGCCGGCTTTGACCCCTCCCGGCGCGCCCCTGGCACCATCCCGGCCATGGACGCATACGCGACTTCAGAGACAAGCGATGCACACACGCTCTTCCGGGTACGTGTGGAAACGCCCGTCCAGGCTCCTCCGGCGCAGGTCTACGCGGTCGTCAGCGACCTGCCGCGCAGCGGCGAGTGGAGCGCCGAGTGCACCGGAGGCGACTGGGTCTCCGGTTCACCCGGCGCCGTCGGCTCGGTCTTCGAGGGCCGCAACCACCGCACCGAGGAGGAGGTCCCCTGGGCCCCCGTGGTGCGGGGCAACTGGCGTACGCACGCGGAGGTGACGACGGCGGAACCGGGCGCCCGGTTCCACTGGGCCATGCGCGACTCGGCCGAGCGCCTCCAGGAGAGCGTGTGGGGGTTCGACATCGCGCCCGCTCCCGACGGCAGCACCCTCGCGCACCACTTCAGGATGGGCGCGCCGACGGAGGGCATCCAGGGCATCACCGCCGGGATGGACACCGCGCAGCGCGAGCGGTTCTTCGCCGAGTGGGGCGAGAAGCTGGAGCGCGAGATGGGCGAGACGCTGCGGCGCCTCAAGTCCGTCATCGAGAAGGGCGGTTGAGCACCTCCGGCTGAACGACCCCCCCTTCCCCGAGAGGACGGCGAAGTGTTTCTACAGCGCGTGGCCAACCGCGGGATCGGCCTCGGCACGCTCCTGGAGCGGGCCGCCCGACGCCACCCGGCCAACATACTCGTCTTCGATCACGACCTCGATGCGGCACCGCAGCTCGGCAGACGCGCGACGGTGGGCGAGGCGGCCGACGCCGTCGCCGACCTCGCCTCCCGCTTATGGGCGTCGGGCATACGCGCGGGCGACCGCGTCGTCGTCTACAAGTCCGACGGCTTCGACATCACGCTGCTCGCCTGGTCGGCCGCCCGGATCGGCGCCGTGCCCGTGCTGCTCTCGCCGCAGCTCGACGGCGCGACCGTCGAGACCCTCATGCGGCGCACCGGCCGGCCGCACCTCGTCACCGACGGGGCGAAGCTCCAACAGGAACTCTCCGAGGAGGTGTTCGACGCCTCGCAGAGCGTGCTGCTGGTCACCGGCAGCCACCCGAGGGCTCGGACCCTCGGCTCGTTCGCCGGTGTCGAGCGCGTCGCCCCCCTGGAGATGCCGCCCGACCACCCGACGTTGATCACCCACACCTCCGGGACGACGGGCGTGCCCAAGCTCGCCGTGCACACCGGGCGCACGCTCCAAGCGCGGTTCCGCCCGCAGGCCGCCGTCACCGCGCCGCTGCGCGGGCGGCAGGTCGTCGCCATCCACGTCTCGTTCGTCCACTCCCGCCTCGTCACCGCGCTCGCCATCTCGCTGCTGCGCGGCTACCCGGTGGTGATCCTCGCCGACGGCGGCACCGCGCACGTCGCCGACCTCTTCGCGGGGCTGAAGCCGACGGTGCTGGAGGCACACCCCAACTCCTACCTCCAGTGGGAGGAGTTGGCCGACGACCCGCGCCGCCCGCTCTCCGGCGTACGGCTCTACAGCAGCACCTTCGACGCGATCCACCCGCGCACCGTCCAACGGCTCCTCGCCGCCTCCGAACGCCCCGCGCCCGTCTTCGGGCAGCTCTACGGGCAGAGCGAGATAGGCCCCTCCGTGGTGCGCTCCTTCTCGCGCCGCAGGCGCCAGGACGCCGACGGGCGCTGCGTCGGCGTGCCCTTCCCCGGCATGACGGACGTGCGCGTCGTCAGCCGCAACGGCAGGCCGCCCTCGGCCGAGAACCCCGGATACATCGAGGTGAAGAGCGACGGGCGGATCGTCACCTACCTCGGTGAGGACGAGCGCTACCGGGAGCAGGTGACCGACGGCTGGTGGCGCATGGGGGACGTCGGATACCGGACCAAGTGGGGCTGTGTGCACCTGCTCGACCGCGAGGTCGACCTCATCGACGGGTTCGGCAGCACGCTCGCGGTGGAGGACCGGCTCTTCGGCAGGGTTCCGCAGCTCGCGGAGGTGGTCGTCGTGCCGGGCGCGGACGGGCGCGCCGTGCCCGTCGTGTGCACCAGGGGGGACGTGCCGCTCGACCGGGCCGCCTGGGAGGCGGCCGTCGCCGGGCTGCCGCCGATGGCCGAGCCCGTGCAGTGGAAGCAGGCCGACCTGCCGCAGACGGCGACCACCAAGATCAAACGGCTGGAGCTCGCGAAGCTGCTCGCCGTCGGCGCCGGGCAGGAGGCGTGAGCGCGCAGGGGCCCGGAGAGGGCCTCGACGCCGTCGTCGTCGGCGGCGGGATCGGCGGTCTCGCCGCGGCGCTCGCGGTGGCGAGGGCGGGCATGCGCGTCCTCGTGCTGGAGCGCGCCGAGCGGTTCGCAGAGATCGGTGCGGGCATCCAGATCGCGCCGAACGGGCTGCACGCCCTCGACCGCCTCGGCGTCGGCGACGAGGTGCGGTCGCTCGCCGTCCACATGTCCGAACTGCGCTTCATGGACGGTGTGACGGGCGAACACGTGACGAGCGTGCCGCTCACCGAGGGGTACAGGCGCCGGTTCGGCAACCCGTACGTCGTCGTCCACCGCGCCGAGCTCCACGCGGCGTTGCTCGCGGCGTGCAGGTCCGATCCGGCGGTGGAGCTCAGGAGCGGCTGCGCGGTGGCGGGTTACGAGAACGGGCCCGCGACCGCGACCGTGCGCACGGCAGCGGGCGAGCGCCTCACCGCGCGCATGGTGATCGGCGCCGACGGCCTGCACTCCGCGATCCGGCGTCAGTTGGTCGCCGACGGGGAGCCGCGGATCTCCGGGATCACGGTCTACCGGGCCGTGGTCCCGATGGAGCGCGTGCCGGAGGCGGAGCGCCTCCTCACCGCCGTGACCTGGTGGGCGGGGCCCGGGTGCCACTTCGTCCACTACCCGATAGCCGGCGGCGAGTACCTCAACATGGCGGCGAGCAGCGCCGACGGGGCCACCGAGGCGCTCGCCGGCGTGCCCGCGTCGCAGGCGCTCGTGGAGCGGGAGATGAAGGCGCTCGGCGAGGGTGCGCAGCGGCTCATGGCCCTGGGCGAGGACTGGCGCTCGTGGGTGCTCGTCGACCGCGCGCCCGTGCCCGGCTGGACGGACGGCCGGGTCACCCTCCTCGGCGACGCCGCGCACCCGATGCTGCACTACGCCGCGCAGGGCGCCTGCCAGAGCATCGAGGACGCCGTCGTCCTCGGCGACCTGCTGGAGGGCGGGGACGCCGAACTCCCCGCCCTGCTCACGGAGTACAACGCACGGCGCCGGCGGCGCACCGCCGAGATCCAGGACGTCTCGCGGCTGAGCATCGGCCTCTGGCACCCCTCGGGCGAGGCGGCGAAGAAGCGCAACCGCGCGCTCGCCGCCCTCTCGCCTGCACAGCTCCACGACCACCTGGCGTGGATGCACGGCGCCCGCTATTTTGCCGACACCGACACTGCTCCCGTCCGGGACGGAGCCTCGACGTGACCCTCACCACCCGCCAGGTCTGCATACTCGGAGCCGGCCCCAGAGGGCTCTCCGTCCTCGAGCGGCTCTGCGCCAACGCCCGTGCGCAGCCCCCGAGTCCACCGCTGATCGTGCACATGGTGGACCCGGCGCCGCCGGGCGCGGGCGCCGTCTGGCGCACCGACCAGCACCGGCACCTGTTGATGAACACGGTGGCCTCGCAGATCACCGTCTACACCGACGCTTCGACGCGGATCGACGGACCGATCGAGCCGGGCCCCACCCTCCACGAGTGGGCACGCGGCCTCGTGCACGATCCCGGGGCCGCCGAGGCGCACGGCGCCGAAACCGTCGCCGAGGCCGCCGAGTTGGGCCCCGACACCTACCCGAGCAGGGCCTTCTACGGAAGCTACCTGCGGGACGCCTTCCACCGGATCGCGGTGGCGGCCCCCGAGGGCGTCACCGTACGGGTGCACAGGTCCGCCGCCGTCGCCGCCGCCGACACCCACGGGGTGGCCGGCGGGCCGCAGGGCGTACGCCTCGCCGACGGCACCCGCCTCCACCAGCTCGACGCGGTCGTCCTCGCGCTCGGCCACGGGCCCGTGCGCCCGTCGCCGCCCGAGGCGCAGACCGCGAGCCTCGCGCGCGTGCACGGCCTGCGGTACGTCGCCTCGGGCAACCCGGCGGACGCCGTGCTCGACGACATCGCGCCCGGGGAGCACGTGCTCCTGCGCGGCCTGGGGCTGTGCTTCTTCGACTACCTTGCGCTCTTCACCACCGCGCGCGGCGGCGTCTTCGAGCGCGGCGAACACGGGCTCGTCTACCACCCGTCGGGGCGGGAGCCGAAGCTCTTCGCCAGCTCCCGCAGGGGCGTTCCCTACCACGCCCGCGGGGAGAACGAGAAGGGCGCCTCGGGCCGCCACCTGCCCCGCCTGCTCGACGCGCGGACCGTGGAGGAGCTTCGGACGCGCGGCCGGGTGGAGTTCGCGACGGACGTCTGGCCGCTCGTGGCGCGCGAGGTCGAGAGCGTCTACTACGGTGCGCTCCTCGCGGCGCGTGGCCGCGCCGCCGAGCGCGACGACTTCGTCGCGCGGTACCTCGCGCTGCCGCCGGGCGCGGAGGACGAGCAGCGCGCGCTCCTCGCCGCGTACGGGATCGGCGAGGAGGACAGGTGGGACTGGGAGCGCCTCGCGCGACCGTACGGCGGGCGCCGCTTCAGGGACCGCGCCGACTTCCGCGACTGGCTCCGCGGCCACCTCGCCGAGGACGTGCGCGCCGCCCGCGCCGGCAACGTCAGGGGTCCCCTCAAGGCCGCGCTCGACGTGCTCCGCGACATCCGCAACGAGGTCCGCCTCGTCGTCGACCACGGCGGCCTCGACGGGCGCTCCTACCGCGACGAACTCTCCGGCTGGTACACGCCGTTCAACGCCTTCCTCTCGATCGGCCCGCCCGCCGAGCGGATCGAGCAGCTCCTCGCACTCGTCGACGCGGGGTTGGTCGAGCTCACGGGCCCCGGCACGGAGATCCGGATCGACCCCGAGAACCCCGCCTTCGTCTGCGCCTCGCGGACGGTGCCGGGGCCGCCGGTCCGCGCCCGGGTGCTCATCGAGGCGCGGCTCCCCGAGACCGACCTGCGCCGCACCGCCGACCCGCTGCTGCGGCACCTCATGGAGACGGCGCAGTGCACCACGTACCGCATCCCGGCAGGGAACGGCCGCGGCCACGACACGGGCGGGCTCGCCGTGACCCGCCGCCCCTACCGCGTCGTCGACGGGGGTGGGCACGCGCACCCGCGCAGGTTCGCCTTCGGCGTCCCGACGGAAGGCGTGCACTGGGTCACCGCCGCAGGCACGCGCCCCGGCGTCGACTCGGTGACGCTCGGCGACTCGGACGCCCTCGCGCGCGAGGTGCTCTCCCTGCCGCCTGCCCTGAAGCCCGGTGGGTGGTCGTCAGAGGCGGCAGAACGCACGGGGGTGCTCGTATGACGGCCCTGGACGCGGGTCTCCTCTCACCGGTGCGCGCGGGGACGCGGGCCGAGGCGGCGGTCGACGATCGGGCCTGGCTCCAGGGGATGTTGACGGCGGAGGCCGCCCTCGCGCGGGCCCAGGCGAGGCTCGGCGCGCTGCCCGCCAACGCGGCCCGCACCATCACGGAGGCCGCCGTCGCCGACGAGTTCGACGTGCGCGAACTCGCCCTCGCCGCAAGGGAGTCGGCGAACCCCGTGGTGCCGCTCGTGGCGGCGCTCACCCGGCGCGTCGGACGGTTGGAGCCCGCCGCCGCCGAGTACGTGCACCGCGGCTCCACGAGCCAGGACGTCTTCGACACCGGCGCCATGCTCGTCTCGGCGCAGGTGGTGCGGCTGCTCAGGGTGGACCTGCACCGCTGCGCCGAGGCCCTCGCGAGCCTCGCGCGACGGCACAGGGACACCCCGATGCCGGGGCGGACGCTGGCGCTCCACGCCGTCCCCGTCACCTTCGGCCTCAAGGCGGCCGGATGGCGGCGGGCGCTCCTGGAGGCCGATGAGCGGCTCGGCCGCGTCCTCGACGAGCTGCCCGTCTCGCTCGGCGGCGCCGCCGGAACCCTCGCCGGCTACGTGGAGTTCGCGGCCGGGGACGGCGCGGAGGACGCGTCGGGCGGCTACGCGGCGCGGCTCACCGAGGCGTTCGCCGAGGAGACGGGGCTCGCCGTTCCGCCGCTGCCCTGGCACGCGCGGCGGACCCCGCTCGCCGACCTCGGCTCCGTGCTCGGGCTCACCGCCGGTGCGCTCGGCAAGTTCGCCGTGGACGTCCAGGTGCTCGCGCGCACCGAGGTGGGCGAGGTGAGCGAGCCCTCCGTGGCGGGGCGCGGCTCGTCCTCCGCGATGCCGCACAAGCGCAATCCGGTGCTCGCCACCCTGGTGCGCAGCGCCGCCCTCCAAGTCCCCGTGCTCGCCACCGGGTTGACGCAGAGCCTCCTCTCCGAGGACGAGCGCTCCGGCGGCGGTTGGCACGCGGAGTGGCAACTCCTCCGCGAGGCCCTCCGATTGACGGGCGGGGCCGCCGAGACCGCCGTGGAGCTCGCCGAGGGGCTCCGCGTCCACGAGTCCCGGATGCGCGAGAACCTCGCCCTCACCGGAAGCCGGATCGTCTCCGAACGGGTCGCGGCGGCGCTCGCGCCGCACCTGGGGAAGCAGGAGGCGCGTCGCGCACTGGCGGAGGCGTCGGCCGACGCCGAAGCCACCGGCCGCCCCCTCGCCGAGGTGCTCGCCGAACGTCCCGCGATCAAGGCGGAGTTGGGTCTGGAGAAGCTCGCCGAGCTGACCGACCCGCTGGGGTACGCGGGCGCGGCGGGCGAACTCGTCGATCGGGAGCTGGGGCGCTGAAGACGGGTCGGCCGGAGTCCGCATGCGGGCTTCGGCCGGTGGGTGAGGTTCCGGCCCGGTCAGCAGGTGGGTGTGCGTCGCTCGCTCGTCGGAGCGACCGCGCTGCGTGAGGAGGTTCGGCTCGAACAGCGTGTGTGTGGCGGAGCGGGGGAAGCCCAATCGCTAGCGGAACGGTGCGACTTCTGGCGGCGCGCGGGTGAGCCGAAGCGGGAGAGCACGTCGGAGCTGACGCGGGCGGATCGTGTGGGGGCAGCGACGCATCACCGAGGGTTGGATGCGGGAACGCGGCCCCACACAGGAGCGGAGTGCCGTGTTGGCGTCCCCGTCCGGGAACCCGGAGGCCATCCAGCGGGACGCCATGGGCACCAGTGCGCCGAGCGTCCCGCAGCCGGGCTCGGGCGGCGCGGACCCGTTCGTCAACGCTGTCGCCGAACATCCCAGGACATCCACGCGGCCGTCCGCGCCTACGAAGCCGCGCTGTTCCGGAGGAACATCGGGACCGCCACCGCGGCCTACTACCCCGACTTCGCACCGTCCTGACCACGCAAAGGCGTCGGACGTGGCTGCGGCTGGCGACGTCGGGCTGTCGCCGCGGCAGGCGTTGCTGAGGCCGGCCCGTGCTCCAACCCCTGTGCTGGCACGCCCTGTTGGGCCAAGCACCGAAGGCGTCTCGGCCGGAGCCCTTGTGCAGGGGCTCCGGCCGGTCGGGTTCAGTCCCGGATCACCGTCTTCGTCCGCATCAGGAACTCGCCCAGGTACCCGTCGTGCGGAACGCCGGGCCTGATCCAGTACGTCGGATGGTCGCCGCGGTAGACGTTGCTGATCGACGGCTCTGCCACCAACTCGTCCACCAGCGCGTCCTGTTCGGTCATCACCGTGAGGACGAGGCTGTCCCGCAGCGGGCCCACTCCGTCGGACGGGCTCCAGGGGCCCACCCACACGCAGGGGAAGGGGAGTTCGACGCGGTGCTGCTCGGCGCCTGCCTCCGCGACCTGGTGGACGGCGGGACGCAACACGGCGCCGCCGCCCGGGAGTTCTTCCACCACGCCGTCGCCGCCGAGCCATGCGGTGGTCCCCGCCGCCCTGCTCAGCAGGTGTTTCTCCAACGCCCTTGCGGAGTCGACGGGTTGGGCCGAGAGCACGGCCCCCTCGTCCTCGGGCGGCAGCGTGGGCAGCGTCGCCAGGCGTTCCGCGAGCGCTTCGGCGAGCGGCGCCGGGTCGCCCTCGACCAGTACGGAGGTGGCGTTGATGCAGGCGACGCCGCCCTGGTGGGCGACGGAGGCGACGATCGTGTCGAGGTGCGCGCGCCAGTCGGTGTCCGCGGTGACGAGGATCTTCGAGCGCCCCGGGCCCTGCGGGAGCACCCCGCTGCCCGCGTACTTGGCGACCACGTCGTCCCCGCCGTAGGCGAGGCCCAGGTCCGCGTCGCGCAGGATCGCGTCCGCGGTGCCGTGGTCCGTCGGCAGCAGCGCGACGTGGTCGGGTCCGAACCCCGCTTCGCGCAGGGCGAGTACGAGGCGGTGCGGAGTGAACGGCTCGCGGCGCGACGGGCGTACGGCGACGCGGTAGCCGAGCGCGAGCGCCTCCAGCCACAGCGAGTGCGGCCCCGGGTGGTTGCCCGCCGCGTGGACGGCGAAGACGTCGCCGCGCCGGGTCCATACGGCGCTGCCCTTCGTCGTCTCGGGGGACCGCCAGTCGCTCACCGCGGCCGCCGGCTTCGCCGCGTACGCGGTCTCGCCCGCGGTCCCGGCCGCCTCGGAGATCGCCGCCGCCGCCTCGGCGACCACGGAGACGGGCACGCCGGAGACGCGGCTCACCGTCCTGCGGTACCCGGCGGGGCCGAGGCCGTCGAAGACGCCCTCGGCGAAGAGCGACCCGGCGCGCGCGAGCGCGGCGATCCGCTCGGGCGCGGGGAGAGTGCGGGCCCGGTGCAGCGCCTTCATCGTGCGGCCCACGAACAGGCCCGGCACGAGGGTGAGTTCGGCGACGGGGCTCCCGGCGACGTCCTCGACCGTCTGCCGCCTGCGCGACCGGTAGGCGCCGCTCGCGCCGAGCGCGTCGAGCTGGATCGGCTCCTCGGCCATCAGTACACCCCCTCGATCACGTTCTGGTCCTCGAAGGTCGCGACCGGCGCGATGTCGGCCACCGAGTCCCCGACCTGACCGGGGAGCGGCTCGACGCGCAGCCCCGTGTCCCGCTCCAGGTTCGCCGGCAGCAGCAGGCTCCGGCTCACATGGTGCATGACGACCTGCCCGCGCTCCCCGTACTCCACCGGCTCGCCGCTCTCCGGGTCGACGACGCCGAAGGACATGTACGGCGAGAACGGGTCGTAGACGCACGGGTCGTCGTCGGTGAGCCCGGGCCGCTCGCTGGCGTTGCCGAGGATGAGGGTGCTTCCGTAGCCGCTGTAGAGGACGGCGTCGGGGAAGACCTCGGTGCGGTACAGGTGCCGGGTGTCCGCGTCCATCTGGGTGCCGACCCAATTGATCGCGCGTACCTTGCGGTTGACGAGCTCGGCGAGCTCGTCCCGGCGCGAGATCCGCTCCAGCACCGGCGGCGTGCACATCAGGACGCCGATCTCCTGGGAGCGCAGCGCGTACGCGGCCTGGTCCACGATGTGCTCCGCATAGGCGTCGGCCTCCGCCGCACGCCCCCCGGAGATGAGCTGCTTCACCCAGCGCGGGTCGAGGTCGACGGTGAAGGCGAGGCCTCCGCGGTACGCCGTCTGGCGTTTGATGACGTCGCCCACCATGTGCGGCCCCGAGGGCGCCACCACGAGCCAGTTGACGTCCTGCGGCACGCCGTGCGCGTCGAGTTGCCCGCTCGACCAGGCGAGGAGCTGGTCGAGCCAGTCCTGGAGCAAGGCGATCCGCTTCGGCGCGCCCGTGGTGCCGCCGCTCTCGTAGACGCCGACGACGTCGGGCCGCTCGCCGTAGCCGCGCGGGATCAGCTCGCCGACGGGCGCCTCGCGCAGCTCGCTCGCGAGGTTGGGGAACCTCGCGAGGTCCGCGTGGCCGCGGATGTCGGTGAGCGGGTCGAAGCCGAGCTCGGACCTGCGCGCGAGCCAGAAGGGCGAGCCGGTCCCGGGGGAGAAGTGCCAGTGCATCGCGGCGCGGACGAAGGCGTCCGGGTCGGCGGCCGCCTCCTTGGGCGAGTCGAGTACGGGGTCGGCAAGTGCCATGGTTCGTCCCTCCGTTGGGTGGTCGGGCCCGCTGTTCACGGCGTGATGCCGGGCGGGCTGTCGATGACGTAGCGCCACCTGCCGTCCGCGCCCCGGCGGGCGACGTCGGTGGCGACGCCGGCCGAGTGCACGGCCGACCCGTCGGCCGCCGTCCCCTCGATGAGGTACTCGCCGACGATCAGCGCGAGGTCGCCCGCGGTGTAGACGTGCCTCGGGGCGAGCGCGATCGGGACGCCGAGGGCGAGGAAGTCGGCGACGGCCGCGCGCCTCGCCTCCCCCGAGACGGCGTTCCCCGGCTCGGTGACGAAGACGGCGTCCGGCTCGAAGAGCCGTTCCACAGCCGCCGGTTCGCCGCTGTTGAACGCCTCTGCGAAGGCGGCGGGAAGCTCCTCGGGCGCGGTCGGCGCATCGATCCCGGCGCGTGCCGGGCTGTCGGTGCTCATCCGATCTGCACCCCCGCGGTGCGCCCCGCGACCGTCGGGTCGTTGGGCAGGCGGTCCAGCTCGAACCCGAAGTGCTCCTTGTAGGCGCTCAGCACGGCGCTCTCGTCGGGGAGTTCCTCCTCGGTGCGGCCCTGGGAGCCGATGGTGGTCAGGGTGGTGCCGCGGAGGGTGACGCGGCCGTCCTCGGTGCGGAGCGCGCAGAAGGCGTCCTGGAGGAACGGGGAGTCGGGGCAGGTGCGGTACCACCAGAGCGTGGGGCGGAAGTCGTCGAGGGTGCAGGGGCGGTCGTCGATGCGGTAGAGCGGGCGGCCGTTGAGCAGGACGTCGATGCCGCCCTCGGGGGCCTCGATGAGCCGGTAGGTGCCGTGCGGATCGCTCTGATCCGCGCGGTCGGCGAGGCGCAGCGGGCGCCTGCTGTTGCGGCCGAAGCCGACGTCGACGAGCCACGCCTCCTCCAGCTCGACCCGCAGCGCGAGGTGGCACATCGCCGGGCCGATACCGTCGGGCCTGTGCACCCGGCCCGGCAGGATGCTCACCCGGTAGCCGAGCGCCGTGAGCAGGAAGTACAGCGCCGGGTTGAGTTCGTAGCAGCCGCCGCCGCGGTGCTCGTCGACGACCTTGGTGAGGACCTCCTCGTCCATGTGGATGGCGCGGTCGAGGTGGTAGTCGAGGTTCTCGAAGGGCACCGAGAGCACGTGCCGCTCCTGGAGGTGGCGCAGCCCCTCCAGCCCCGGGCGGGTGGGCGCGGTCGCACCGATACGCTTCAAGTACGCCTCGACCTGCGGTTCTTCGAGCATGGCTTCTCCTCTTCGGGTCGTCGGTCGGGTGGGGCGTTCACCAGCGGAGCAGGGCGAGGCCGAGTGCCATGCCGCCGCCGAAGCCGGCGAGCAGGACGAGGTCGCCCGGCCGCACGCGACCGGAGCGCGCGGCGCGGTCGAGCGTCAACGGCACTGCGGCGGCACCGGTGTTGGCGTACTCCTCCGTCGTCGACCAGGTGCGCTCGTGCGGTATGCGCAGCGGGTCCGAAAGGGCCTCCAGCATCCGGAGGTTGGGCTGGTGCGGTACGAAGTGGTCGACCTCTTCGGCCTTGTGGCCCGCCGCGAAAAGGAAGTCGTGGACGGCGGGCGGGAGTTGCTCCTGCACGAACTCGCGGACGCCGCGTCCGTCCATCGTGAAGTGGTGGAGCCCGGCGGCGACGGTCTCGGCCGTGGCCGGCATCCGGCTGCCGCCCGCGGGCACGCCGATGAGGCCGCGCGCCTCCGCGTAGCCGGCGAGCCGCGTCGCAAGGACGCGGGCGCCGCGCCCAGCGGCGGGCGGGCCGAGGGCGACGGCGCCCGCACCGTCGCCGAAGAGCACGGCGGTCCGCCGGTCGCCTGGGTCGAGGATGCGTGAGTAGACGTCGGCGCCGACGACGAGCCCGTACCCCGGCAGCCCCGAGGCGAGCGTCAGCGCGAAGACGAAGCCGCTGCACACGGCGTTGACGTCGAAGGCGGCCGTGCCGGCCGGCGCGCCGAGTCCGGCCGCCGTGGCGCTCGCCGTCGGCGGTTGCGGCGAGTCGGGGGTCGAGGTGGCGACGACGACGTAGGAGAGGTCGGCGGCGGTGAGCCCCGCGCTCTGCAACGCCGCCCTCCCGGCGTGCACGGCGAGGTCCGAGGTGGCCTCGCCGGCGTCGGCGCGGCGCCTGGCGTGCACGCCCGTCTTCCGCGCGATCCACTCGCCCGTGACGCCGGCCGCCGCTCCGGCCTCCGCGTTGCTCACGGTCCGCGCGGGCACATGGCCGCCCGTCCCGAGGACGTACGCGGCCGACGTGTCTGCTGTGCCGGGCGGTCGACTCACGGGGCCAGCACCTCCGTCAGCAGGCCGGCGAGGATGCGGGGTCCCTCGTGCGTGAGCACCGACTCCGGATGGAACTGGAGCGAGGCGAACCGCCGCCCGCGCAGCGCCAGCACTTCGCCCGTCCCGGCCTCGCGGCTCACCTCGACGAGCCCTGCGGCCTCGCTCTCGATCTTGTCCTGGGTGCTGAGCGCGCTGAACGCGTTGTAGAAGCCGACCTCTTCGCGGGTGCCGAAGAGGTCGATCTCCTGCCGCAGGCCTTGGTTGGGCGTTTCGCGCCGGTGCAGGGGCAGCCCGAGCAACCCGGCGAGCACCTGGTGGCTGAGGCAGACGGCGAGGAACGGGCGCTCCTCCGCGAGGAGTCGGCGCAGGTCCGCTTCGAGGTGCCGGATCTTCGGCTCCGCGAGCTGCCGCGGATCACCGGGTCCGGGTCCCATCACCACGAGGTCCCATCCGCCGTCGAGCGCGTACGGCTCGTCGAACCTGCGGACGGTCACGTCGAGGCCGAGCGACGAGAGCTGGTGGTCGAGCATCGCGGTGAACGTGTCCTCCGCGTCCACGACGAGTGCCTTGCGGCCTTCCAACAGCGGTGCCGCAGCGCGGCGTTGGGCGTGGCCGCTCTGCCAGAACCCGGAGATCGCGGCGTTCCTCCGGCGCAGTGCCTCGCGGACCGCGGGGTGCGTGCCGAAGCGCTGCGGCCGCTCGCCGCCGAGCGCGGAGAGCAGCCCGGCCGCCTTCGCCGCCGTCTCCGCGACCTCGGAGTGCGGGTCGGAGTGGCGGACGAGGGTGGCGCCGACGCCGATCTCCACGCGGCCGCGTGCGTCGATGTCGGCGGTGCGGATCAGGATCGTCGAGTCCAGGGTGCGGTCGCCCTGCTCGTCGCGGCCGATGAGCGCGGCGACGCCGCTGTAGTAGCCGCGCCCGGCCGGCTCCCGCCGTGCGATGACGCGACAGGCGCTCTCCAGCGGGCTGCCGGTGACGGTCGGCGCGAGGAGCGTCTCGCGCAGCACGGTGCGCGGGTCCTGGCGGCTCTCGCCCTCGATGAGGTATTCGGTGTGCGCGAGCCGGGCCATCTCCTTCAGCCGGGGCCCCGTGACCCGTCCGCCCGACTCGCAGATGCGGGCCATCATCTTGAGCTCCTCGTCGAGCACCATGAAGAGCTCGTCGGTCTCCTTGCGGTCGCCGAGGAACTCCATGATCCCGGGCAGGTCGGGGCCCGAGCCCGGGTACCGGTAGGTGCCGGAGATGGGGTTCATGACGGCGCGGCCGTCGCGGAGACTCACGTGCCGCTCGGGGGACGCGCCGACGAAGGTGCGCTCGCCGGTGTGGACGAGGAACGTCCAGTAGGCGCCGGACTCGCGCTCCAGCAGGTGTTGGAAGAGGAGGAGAGCGGTGTGCGGGCCGTAGTCGGCGAGTTGGGCCGTGAAGGAGCGCTTCAGCACGAAGTTGGCGCCCTCGCCGCTGCCGATCTCCTCGTCGACGACGCGGCGCACCAGGCGCGCGTACGCCTCGTCGGAAGGGCGGAACCGGCCGGCGGTGAACCCGCTGGTGCGGCGCGGCACCCGCGCCGCCAACTCCGCGAGCCCCACGCTGCCCTGCTCGGTGATGCTCAGCGCGAGCAGCGGCGCCCCGTCGTCGACGCACGCGAAGCCGCGCTCCGCGATCTGCCGGTACGGCACGACGGCGAGCACGTCCTGCCGCGGCCCGTGCGGTCCCGGGGAGGCTGCGGGAAGCGGCAGTTCCGCGAGCGACCCGGGCGTGGAGAGCGTGCCGAGGAGGACGTCGACGGACTCCGGGTCCGCGCTGTCCGGCCGGTGCAGCAGCGCGAACGGGCCCTGGGGCGCGGCGAGTACGTGCTCCAGCAGCGCGCTGCCGGTGCGCTCGGCAGCGGAGCTCATCGGAGGAGTTCCTTGGTGGTGAGCACCATGCCGCAGCGCTCCGCGACGTACCGGAGCGCCGACATGTGGTGCTCCCGGCTGAAGTCGGCCGTGGCGTCGGCGGCGACGAAGGTGCGGAGGTCGTGCGTGAACGCCTCGACGGCCGAGGCGACCACGCCGACGTGCGTGTAGACGCCGCACAGGACGAGTTGGTCCCGGCCGGCGGCGCGCATCCGGTGGAGCAGATCGGAGCGGAAGAAGGCGCTGTAGCGCCACTTGGTGAGCACCCAGTCTCCGGGCTCGGGCGCGAGCGCGTCGACGACCTGCCGGTCCTCGGGGCTGCTGCGCATGCCGGGGCCCCAGAAGTCCCGGAGCAGGCCGCGGTCCTCGTCCGACATGTCCCCGGGCTGCACCGTGTAGGCGATCCGGGCGCCGCGTGCGCGGTAGCCGTCGCGCAGCGCCGCGGCGTTCTCGACGAGTGCGTCGTGCGGTTCCCTTCCCCCGAAGGCGCCGAGGAAGTACCGCTGCATGTCGTGGACGAGGAGGACGGCGCGGGCCGGGTCCGGGGTCCACTCGGCGGTGTTGCGCGGTAACTCGCCTGCCGTGGGCGGCTGGTAGGGCAGGAGGGCGGGTATGCCGGGCATGGAGGTCTCCTGGTTCTGGTGCCGTTTCAGGCGCCGAGGCCGGCGCCGCCGTCGACGGTGAGGTCGTGCAGCGTGATGTGGCGTGCCTGCTCGGAGAGGAGGAAGAGGACGGCGTCCGCGATGTCGTCGGGGCGGGCGAGCTTCCCGAGGGGGATGCCGATCCGGAAGTTCTCCGCGCTGCCGTGGAGGGTCGCGGCGGGACCGGTCTCGTCGTGCCACATGGAGCTGAGCATCGGGGTGTCGGTGGAGCCGGGCGCGACCGTGTTGCAGCGGATGCCGTACCGGGCCACCTCCAGGCCGAGGCTCTTGGTGAAGAGCGTCGCTGCCGCCTTCGAGGCCGCGTAGGCGGCCATGCCGGCGCGCGGGGTGGCCGCCGCGTTGGAGGCGACGGTGACGATCGCGCCGCGGCGGCGGGGGATCATCCGGGCGACGGCGGCGCGGGAGAGGCGGAAGACGCCGCCCGCGTTGGTCTCCAGGGTGTCCGTCCAGTCGTCCTCCGAGAAGTCGTGCACCTCGCCGAGGCGGAGCACCCCGGCGGCGTTGACGAGGTACTCCACCTCGCCCAACTCCCCCTCCACACGGTCGAAGAGGCGCTCCACCTCGCCCCCCGAGGTGACGTCGGCCGGGTACGCGTGCACCCGCATGCCCTCGGCCGCCGCCTTCTCGGCGAGCGGTTCCAGCCGCTCCCCTTCGCGGTCGACGGCGGCGACGACGGCACCCCGCTCACCGAGCGCCCGTACGATCGCCGCGCCGATGCCGCCGGCCGCTCCCGTCACCACAGCCACGTTGTTCTGCATTCCGTGTCACCTCCACAGCTCGCCGGTCGCGGCGCCGGCCGGCGCCGCGTGTGCTCCTCGGGGTCACTCCTGCCAGCCGTGCACCACGGCGAGGGCCTGCGCGGGGTTGAGCCGCGGGTCGCAGAAGCTGGTGTACTTGTCGCCGGTCGACGCGAGCGCCGCCGAGTCGTCGGCGCACTCGGTCACCTGGTCGGGCGTCGTCTCCAGGTGCAGGCCGCCCGCCGTGCCGCCGCCCGCTGCGACGGCGGCCTGGAAGCGGCGCACTTCGCTGACGACGGTCGGCAGCAGGCGGGTCTTCCAACCCCCGGGTGCCGAGAGGGTGTTGCCGTGCAGCGGGTCGCTGAGCCAGATCGCCGGGTGCCCCGAAGCGCGTACGGCAGCCACGAGCGGCGGCAGCCGGTCGGCGACGGCGTCGGCGCCCATCCTGGCGATCAGCGTGAGGCGTCCCGGCGTCCGCCGGGGGTCGAGCCGCGCGCACAGCTCGATGAGCTCTGCCGGCTCCATCGCCGGCCCGACCTTGCACGCCACCGGGTTGCACACGGTCGCGAGCAGCGCCAGGTGCGGGCCGTCCAACTGTCGGGTGCGCTCGCCGATCCACGGCCAGTGGGTGGAGGAGAGCAGCAGATGTCCCGTCTCGTCGGTGCGTACGAGGGGGAGTTCGTAGTCGAGGACGAGCGCCTCGTGGCTGCTCCAGACCGGTGCGGAGCTCTCGGGCCTGCCGCCGTGCCAGCCGAGGTGCGCGAGGACGCGGCCGGCCGCGTCGTACCCGGTGAGCAGGCGCTGCGGGTCGGGGCGCCGCAACTCCGGGTCGGGTTCGGGGCTGTTGACGAGGTGGCCGCGGTAGACGGGGAGCGTCACGCCGCCGACCTGCTCGGTCGGCTGGGAGCGCGGCTTCGCGTACTGCCCGGCGATCCGCCCCGCGCGGACGACGGGCTTCCGGGTGACCATCTGGAGCGCGCCCGCGAGGACGTCGAGGAGCCCGGCCTTGCGTGCCACGTCCTCACGGGTCGACTCGGCCGGGTCCTCGGCGCAGTCGCCCGCCTGCACGACCTGGGCCCGGCCCGCGGAGACGAGGGCCAGCGCGAGCCGCAACTGCCGTACGTCGGCGGCCCTCACGAGCGCGGGGCGCTCCCCGAGCGCGTTCTTCACCTCCCTCAGCGCCAGGGGGTCGGGCCACTCGGGCTGCTGTTGTGCGGGGCGCGTGCGTAACGCGCGCAGGACCTGTTCCACGGTGTCTCCAAGACGGGTGTGCGGGGCATGAGGTGCCGTGCCGCGGGGCGTCCTCCCTGCGGCGGTGCGGCTCGTGCTTCCCCGAAACGCCTGGGGGCTGGGCGGGTTGGGGTCCGGTGCGGGTTACGCGTCGGCGAGGCCCCGGGCGAGTGCGGAGGCGATCGTCGTCAGCCGGCGGGCCTGGAACTCGACGGAGCGCAGGTTGTCCTCGTGGACGTTGCCGGGGCGGTTGCGGCTGACGGAGGCGGTGCCGTACGGATTGCCGTTCTCCGGCTGGAAGAGGATCGGCTCGGTCGAGCCGTTGGGCACGATGAGCGCGCCCCAGTGCGCGAACGCGTTGTGGAGCGAGAGGATCGCGGTCTCCGCTCCGCCGTGCGGCGCCGAGCCCGAAGTGAACGCGGTGACGGCCTTGTTCTGCAGCTTCCCCGGCACCGAGAGCGGCGCCGTGGCGTCGACGAAGCGCAGCACGGCGGAGGCGGGCAGCCCGAACCGCACGGGCGTGCCGACGATGATGCCCTCGGCCCACTCCAGGTCGTCGAGGGCGGCCTCCGGGATGTCCTGCGACGCCGCGGCGTGCTCGCCGACGGCCGCCTCGGTGCCCGGCACCACCGTGTCCGGATGCGGGTCCGCGATGCGGAGCAGCCGGACCTCGGCGCCCTCCTTCTCCGCTGCCGCGGCCGCGGCGACGGCGAGCCGGTGGGTGTTGCCTGTGGACGAGTAGTGGACGACGGCGACACGGGTCATGCCGGAGTACTCCCTCGACGAGTGGGCGGGTTCAGCGACCGGCCGACCGGCCGGCTCGGCAGCGGCGGCGGCAGCGACAGCCGCGCGGGCAACGGCTGCGCACGGCAGCGCCGGCTGC
Organism: Streptomyces sulphureus DSM 40104; assembly: GCF_000381025.1. Lineage (GTDB taxonomy): Bacteria > Actinomycetota > Actinomycetes > Streptomycetales > Streptomycetaceae > Streptomyces > Streptomyces sulphureus. The sequence continues at coordinate 382,742 of NZ_KB905817.1, read as the reverse complement.
CCGCGCCGGGCCGGCCGCGCTCCGTGGCGACGCGCGGTCGTCCGGAGCGTTTCCGATCCTCGGGCCGGCGCGTGCCGGGCCTCAACTGCTCTGTCCTACTTCGTCAGGTGGTCCCTACTCCATCAAGTCGACGCATAACAGCCGTACGGGGCAGGGGAGTCGGGCCTGCCCCGGTGCCGCGACGACCGAGGGCGGGGCGCCCGCTTGGGACGTCCCGCCCTGGGGGCCGGTCGGGGACCGGCGTGGTGTTCGGTTGTTCAGGGACGCTCGATGAACTCCTGGACGAGCTTGACGAACTCGGGGCCCTTCTCGATGACGGCGACGTGGCCGCAGTCGAGCTCCTGGTAGGTGCTGCCCTGGATCGCGGTGTGCAGCTCGCGGGTCAACTCGACGGGGATGGTGGCGTCCTGGGCGCACCCGATGACGAGCGTCTCGGCCTCCACCCGCGGCAGCAGCTCGCGGATGTCGGCGCGGCGCGCGAGGTCCACCTGGCGTGCGCCTCCCTCGGTGCGCTCGCCGCCCGCGATGATCGCCTCCACCTGCTCGCGCCCCACGGTGTTGAGGAACCCGCGGCTGAACGCGGTGAGCGTACCGAGGCGGCCGAAGGAGGCGTCGTCCTCAAGACCTGCCCAGAGCGTCATCAGGTTGCGGAGGTACTCGTCGTCGGGCCTGGCCCACCCCGCAGCGAGGACGAGGCGGCGCACCAGGTCGGGCCGGGTGGCAGCGACGGAGGCCGAGACGACGGCGCCGAGCGAGAACCCGACGAGGTCGACGGGGCCCTGCGCGGCCGCCTCGATCGCGGCGACGACCTGCTCCGTGAGGGCCTCGACGGTGAGTTCGCCGCCGTCGTCCTCGGCCTTGGCGGTGCCGGCGTAGTCGGGGAGGATCACCGTGTGCTTGTCGGTGAAGCTGTCGACGAGTCCGCCCCAGGTGCCCTCGGCGTCGAAGACGACGCCGTGGACGAGGGCGACGGGCGCGCCCTCGCCTGCCACCCGGTAGTGGACGCGGGTGTTGGCGGCATTGCAGTAAGGCATGGTTCCTCGCTCTCTTCGTGGTGGCTGTTGCGGCGCGGTGGTGGTGCGCGGGGGGCTCAGTCGGCCGGGCCGACGCGCTGGCGGTCCGCGTCCTCGCCGCCTTGCGCCTCGTCGGTCGGGGCCGCGTCCGAAGTGGGCTGCTCCGGCGGCTTCTTGAAGTTGCAGGCGAGCAGGATGAGCAGGGCGATGCCGCCCGCGGTCGCGAAGACGGCGGTCCGCAGACCGTCGCTGACCGCCTCGGCCGAGGACCCGTCGGTCGCCGAGTTGGCCACGCCGACGAGGACCGCGAGGCCGACCGCGCTGCCGATCTGCTGGCCCGTCGAGACGATGCCGGAGGCGATCCCCTGGTCCTGGCCCGGTACGCCGGTCGAAGCGGCGCCGAACATCGTGGTGAACACGATCCCCTGGCAGACGTTGAGCACGAGCAGCGCGGGCAGCAGCGAGACGTAGCTCGCCTCGGCGGACATCCCGAGCCCGAGCGCCGCCGTCGCCAGGGAACCGACGACGAAGCTGCCGAGCAGCGTGGGCCGCACCCCGGTGCGCGCGGCGAGGCGGCCGCCGAGCATCGAGCCGGTGAAGCCGGCCGCCATCGGCGGGAGGAAGGCCATGCCGGTGCGGAGCGCGCTGTACTCGTGGACGTCCTGGAAGTAGACGGTGAGGAAGTACAGCAGCGTGCCGAACGTCGCCATGAAGAGGAAGGTGACGCCCGAGCCCGTGCTGAGGTTCCGGTTGCGGAAGAGCCGCAGCGGCATCAGCGGGTCGGCCGAGCGGCTCTCCATCGCGAGGAAGCCGGCGACGAGCACGACCCCCGCGACGGCCGCGCCGACGACGACCGGCGCTCCCCAGCCCGACGCGGGCCCCTGCACCAGCGCGAAGACGATGAGCGTCACGCCCGCGGTCGCGCTCACGGCGCCCGGCAGGTCGAAGCGGCGCCCGCTCTCCCGCGGCCCGTCGGCGCGGATCAGCCGGAAGGCGGCGAGCCCGGCGAGCGCGGTGAGCGGCACGTTGACGAAGAAGACCGCCTCCCAGCCGAAGCCCTCCGTCAGCAGGCCGCCCAGCAGCGACCCGAGCAGCATGCCGCTCGCCCCCGCCGCCGCCCACACCGAGAGTGCCCGGAACCGCTGCGGGCCTTCCTCGAAGGTGGTGTTGACGAGCGAGAGCGTCGCGGGGAAGAGGAAGGCGCCGCCGAGCCCCTGGACGGCACGGGCCGCCACGAGCAGCCCCGGGCTGGTGGCGAAGCCGCCCACGAGGGAGGAGACGCCGTACAGCAGCAGGCCGAGGAGGAACATCCGGCGGCGGCCGAGGAGGTCGCCCGCGCGCCCGCCGAGGAGCAGGAACCCGCCGAAGGCCACGGCGTACGCGCTCACCACCCACTGGAGTGTCTGCGAGGAGAAGCCGAGTTCGCGGCCGATGTCGGGCAGGGCGACGAAGACGATGTTGTAGTCGATGGAGATGATGAGCTGGGCGAAGGCCAACAGGGCGAGCGTCAGGCCGAGTTGGCGGCGCGGAGCCGTGGTGGGGACGCCTAACGGCGAGGTCACAGCGGGTTCCCTTCTGAGTGCGGGCGTCAGCGGGCGTACGCCGTCGGCGTGGCCTCGGTGAGCAGGACGAGTCGGCGGCCGTGCAGCCCCTGCTCCACCCGCGCGTGCGCCTCGGCGGTGGCGCTGAGCGGGAGCAGCTCCCGTTCGCGGGGGAAGAGGGCGCCTTCGGCGAGCAGCCTGTTGACCGCGCCGGCCGCCTCGGCGAGTTCGGCGGTCGTGGCGTGCGAGATGACGAATCCGGCGACGGAGCCGTCGTTGAGGTAGAGCGCGCCGGCCGGCAGCAGCGACTCCGAGCCCGCGCCGGCGAGCAGGACGATCCGGCCGCGCGGCGCGAGCAGCCCGACGGCGGTCCGCAGGTCGTTGCCGCCGCTGGTGTCGAGATGCAGGTCGACGCCGCGGGGGCTGAGTCCGCGTACCTGGTCCGCGAGGTCGGGGGCCCGGTAGTCGACGACGGCCGAGGCTCCGCGGGAGGTGCAGTAGGCGTGGTCCTGCGGGCGCGCCGTCGCGATCACCCGGGCGCCCGCGGCAGCCGCCAGCGTCACCAGGCAGCTTCCGACGCTGCCGGCGGCGCCGCCGACGAGGACGGTCCGGCCGGCGGTGAGGCCGCCGTGCGTGAAGAGCGCCAAGTAGGCCGTCGCGCCGGGGTGCAGCACCGTGACGGCGTTCAACGGGTCGACGTCGGGCGGCAGTCGGTAGAGACGGTCGCACGGTACGACGGCAAGCTCCGCCGCGGCGCCCTGCCTGCCCTCGTGACCGAGGCTGTTGCACCACACCCGGTCGCCCGGGGCGAAGCCCGGCGCGCCCGGGCCCGCCTCGACGACGGTGCCCACCAGGTCCCGGCCGACGACGAACGGGAACGGCAGCGGCGTGTCGAAGACGCCCGAACGTACCAGCGTATCCACGGGGTTGACGGTCGTGGCGGTGGTGCGGACGAGGACGTCGGTGGGTCCGGGGCGCGGGGCCGGAAGGGTGCCGTGGCGGATCAGGTCCGCGGGGCCGCGTGCGGTGACGTAGGCCGCCTGCATGGTGCCGTCCGGGCCTGCTTCCGGTCGGTCGGCGCCGGGCCTTTCTGCCGTCAACTTCCCTCCCTCGCCTAGGAGTTCACCTCAGACCTGACACTCTGCACTGATCAGTAAAGACAATGACCTGCACCGTCTAGTGTAGTCAAGTCGAGGCAGCGGCGGGCTGTTCCGACGCTGCTCGATCGATCACTGCACCACGCACGTGAACGTGCAAGAAACGGGGGTCCGATGTCGAGCGAGCAACTGTCCGTGGACGGGAGGAAGGTGGGCGCCCAGCGCCCCGAAGCGGGAGCGCCGACCGGCGCGGACGCGCCCCGAGGCACCCAGGGCCGGAAGGGGGTCCGCCTCCCGTCGCTCACCGGGCTGCGGTTCCCGGCGGCGCTTCTCGTCTTCCTCTACCACGCGGCGCTCCCCATCCCGAGCCTGCGCCTGCTGGCGAGCGACGACGCACAGAACGCCTTCACCCGGGCCGCCGAGCAGGCGGGCGCCCTCGGTGTCAGCTTCTTCTTCGTGCTCAGCGGGTTCGTGCTGACGTGGTCGGTGCGCGAGCGCGACGGCGCGGGGGCCTTCCTGCGTCGGAGGTTCGTCAAGATCTACCCCAACTACGTGGTCACCTGGCTCCTCGCCATGCTGCTCTTCGCCTACGCCTTCACGGACTTCTGGCGGGCGGCGGCGAACCTGCTGATGCTCCAGGTGTGGATACCCGACTTCGACACCTACTTCAGCGTCAACACGCCGAGTTGGTCGCTCGGGGTCGAGCTCGTCTTCTACGCCTCCTTCCCGCTCCTCTACACCCTGCTGCGGCGCATACCGGCGTACCGGCTGAAGTACTGGGCGGCCGGCGTCGTCGTCGGCGTCTTCGCCATCCCCTTCGCCGCCTACCGGCTCCTCCCCTCGACCCCGCAGGTGCCGGGCGGCTACGATGCCTCGCCGCTCCAGTACTGGGTCACCTACGTCCTCCCGCCGACGCGGCTCCTGGAGTTCGCGCTCGGCATCCTGGTGGCGCTGATGGTCCGCAACGGCCGCTGGCGGAACATCGGCCTGCTGTGGTCGGGCGCCCTGCTCGCCGGTGCCTACGTGCTCACCGGCTTCGTGCCGTACCTGTACGCGCAGCGCAGCATCTGCATCGTCCCGATCGTGCTCGTCATCGCGGCGGCGGCGACCGCCGACATCGAGGGCCGCCCGAGCCTCCTCAGGACGCGGAGGGCGGTCTGGCTCGGCGAGATCTCGTTCGCCTTCTACCTGCTCCACTACGTCGTCCTCACCTACGGGCGAAAGGTGCTGGGCGACGACCTCTTCAGCACGCCGGCGACGATCGGGCTGCTCCTCGCCGAGGCCGTCGTCGCCGTCTGGCTCTCCTGGGCGCTCTACGGGCTGGTCGAGCGCCCGCTCACCCGGCGCTGGTCCCAGAAGCGCACAGCCCTGCAACCGGATACGACATCGACGCGATAGGAGACGCACCGTGAGCACTGACCGCAAGATCCTGGTCACCGGCGCCGCCGGGCAGGTCGGCCGCGAGGTGGTGAAGCAACTGCGCGCCCAGGGCGCGCCCGTGCGCGCCGGCGTGCGCAGCAGCCCGCCCTCCGCGGTCCCGGCCGGAGTCGAGACGGTCCCCGTCGACCTCACCCGACCGGCCACGCTGGAGGCCGCGTTGGACGGGGTCGGCAAGGTCTTCCTCTACGCGGTACCCGGCGGGACCGAGACCTTCGTCCGCGCGGCGCGCGAGGCCGGCGTCGAGCAGGTCGTGCTCCTCTCCTCGCACACGGTGGTGGCGGGCTTCCCCGAGCAGCAGGCCATCACCGCGATGCACGTGGAGGCCGAGGAGGCCGTGAAGGCGTCGGGCATCCCCTACACCTTCCTGCGGCCCGCCAACTTCGCCACCAACATCCTGATGTGGGGGTGGCCGGAGAGCATCCGCACCCAGGGCGCCATCCGCTTCCCCTACCCGGAGTCGCACAGCGACGCCATCCACGAGGCGGACGTGGCGGCCGTCGCGGCGGTGGCGCTCACCCAGCAGGGGCACGAGGGGCGGGCGTACTTCGTCAGCGGGCCCGAGTCGATCACCCAGCGCCGCCAACTGGAGGCGCTCTCCCGCGTGTTGGGCCGTCCGCTGGAGTTCGTCGAGCTGAGCGAGGAGAAGGCGAGAGCCGAACTCGCCGACCTGATCCCGGAGTGGGTGCGGGACAGCGTCGTCGGCTACTGGGCGCGCTCGGACGGCCGCCCCACCGAACTCTCCGACGAGGTGGAGCGGCTCACGGGACGCCCGCCCCGCACCTTCGAGGAGTGGGCGGCCGACCACGCGGCCGACTTCCGCGAGTGAAGGACCGCCCCGGCCGGACGTCCCCGGCCGGGGCGGAACACCGAACCAGTGGGCGCACCCTCGTCCGCGGCCGGATCTGTGTGACGGGAGCACCTGGGTAGACAGGAGCGAAAAATTTAGACTTGCCGTTCAAAAGAGAAGATTGTCAACTACGTGCAATACGGGGGTACACGACGTGGGGACAAGCACGCACCAGCAGGGCACGGAGCCGCCTCCGGATCTGGCCGAGACTCTCGACGACGGCTTCCTCTCCGAGCTGTGCGCCGGCCTCTTCGCGTCGATCCCGCGCATGGACCAGCGCCGCAGAGGCGAGCAGTACGTCAGGGGTCTGCTCCTCGCCGAGGGGCGCAAGTCGATACGGAACATCGCGGCGCTCCTCGGCCAGGCGTCCGCCGAGCAGAGCCTCCACCACTTCGTCAGCAGCTCCACCTGGGAGTGGGTCCCGGTCCGGCAGGCGCTCGCCGCGTACGTGCAGCGTGCGGTCCCGCCGCTGGCCTGGGTGATCCGCCCGGTCGTCACGCCGAAGGCCGGCCGGCACTCGGTCGGCGTCGACCGTTACCTCGTCCCGGAGTCGGGGCAGGTCGTCAACGCGCAGCGCTCGATGAGCGTATGGGCGGTGCGGGACGAGCTGAGCGTCCCCGTCGGATGGCGGCTGCACCTCTCGCGCGCGTGGCTGGAGGACGGCCCGCGCCGGCGCAAGGCGCTGATACCGGAGGGGTGGGAGGAGGAGACGGCGGAGGAGTGCGCCGTCGAGACCTACCTCGACATCGGCCTCGAGCGGTCGGCAGGACCCGTCGTGATGCACGTCGGAAAGGCCGACGTGGCACGCACGGTAGGCCGGCTGCGTGCTGTGGGGGTGCCCTTCCTCCTGCGCATCAGCGGTGCCCAGGAGTTCCGGCAGGCACCGCACGGAGGCGTCCCCCTGCGCGTCGCGGGACCGGTCGGGGGGCGTCAACTCCTGCACGCCTTCCGCGACTTCCGCCGTCCCGTCGCGCACCCGCCGCACACGGGCACCACCTGGCGCCACGTCACGACGCTGCCCGTGCACGCGCCTCCGGTCCCGGCGCACCGGCGGCGCGGCGTGGACGGTGCGGGCACCCTCTTACTGCTCGGCGTCTCGCCGGCCGACGGCGGCCGGTCCGACGACGTGTGGCTCACCGACATGACCGACGCACCCCTCCACCGCCTCCTGCGGCTCACCAGGTTCCTCGACCGCGTCGAGACCGACCTCGCCACCGTCTCCGAGGAGGTCGGCGTCCGCGACTTCGCCGGCCGGTCGTTCAGCGGGTGGCACCGCCACGTCACCCTCGCCTCCGTCGCGCACCTCGTCGCCGCCGTCTCGGCGCACGAGGCCCACCGGGCGCTGCCGCAGTTCTGCCACTGACGGGCCGTACGGGCCGCCTCAACCTTCGAGGAGCCCGCGCAACCTCGTGAGGCGCACGGCGAGTTGGATGTCGAAGGAGCGCTCGGGCGACTGCCAGTCGTCGCCGAGCAACTCGCCGACGCGCTCCAGCCGGCGGCTGACGGTGTTGGGGTGCACGTGCAACCGCTGAGCGGCCCGCGTGGGGCTGCCGCCGGTCTCGAAGTAGGCGAGCAGCGTGGGGACGAGGTCGGTGCAGCGTTCGTCGTCGTACCGGAGGGCGGCGCTGATCTGCGCGTCGACGAAGCGCGTGACGTCGCGGTCGGAGCTCAGCAGCATCCCGACGAAGCCGAGTTCGTCGGTCGATGAGGGGCGGCCCGACCAGCTCAGGGCTGCCATGGCGGCGAGGCACCTGGACGCCTCCCGGTACGCCTCGCGGCAGCCTTCCGGGCCGCGGACCGGTCCCGCGCTCGCGACGGTCGGGGGAGTGTCCTCCAGTGCGGCGATCCGCTCGTGCACCTGCCTGGCTGCCGCGGCCGCGTCGCTTCCCGGTACCAGGACCACCGTGCGTGCGCCGCGGGAGCGGCTCGGCCACGCGTCGCCGAACGCGCGGTCGAGACGCGTGCGTTGGGATGCGTCGGGGGCGGTCTCGCGTTGCGCCACGACGAGGACATGCGGTTCCCCGAGGTCGACCCCGTGGCGGAGGAACCGCAGCGCCGTCTGCTGGGGTGCGGCGTTCTGCCGGCCGAGGAGCTCGTCGAGCAGCCGCTCGTGCGCCTCCCTGCCCCTGACGGGCGCGGCTCCGCTCTCCAGGAGCATCCGGAAGGCGAGCGCCTGCGCCGTGGGGCCGAGTAATCGCCGTGCGTCGGGGGCGAGTTCGGACGGGGCCCGCACGGCGAGGGTGCCCAGGTGCTCGCCGGCGGCGTGGACGGGGGCGACCCAGGTGCCGTCGAGCAGGCGGCGCGGTGGCTCGCCGGGCCCGGGCAAGGGGGCGCTCGGGCGCTCCGGGGGAGTGAGGGTGGCGGAGGAGCGGGAGCCGGCGAGGAGCGCGCCCTGCGGTGAGTAGACGGCGACCGTGCCCTCCAGCAGCTCTTCGGCGAGGCCGACGACGGTCTGTATGCCGCCCCGGAGCGCGGCGTCCACCAGTCGCCTGCGGTGCGCCGCGACGGCAGCCGCCCTGGCGTGCTCCTCCTCGGCCCTCGCCGCCGCCTGTTCCAGCGCGGCGCTCTCGGACCGCGCCTGCTCGACGGAGCGCGCCCAGTGGAGCACTGCGCTCGCGAGCCTGCCGAACCGCAGGAGCAGCGACTGCTCGTGCGCGTCGAGGTGGCGGGCGGTGCGGTAGGCCGCGTAGAGCACGCCGAGCGGTTCGCTGCCGTGCAGGAGCGGTACGGCGAGGATGCTCCGCAACTGCTCGGCGCGGGCCGCTGCTTCGGTCGCCGGGTGACGGCCGGCCTCGCCCGTCGGGTAGTCGGGGAGCCAGAGCGGTGCGCCGTGCTCCAGGACGCGCTCGTCGAGGCCGTCCTGTGCGCCGGGCCAGGGCGTGGGGAGCGGTGTCGCGTTTCCGTCGGCTGAGCGCACGGGCTCGTGCGGAGTTCCGCGGCGGAGATTCGCATAGCAGACGTCGGCGCCGATCATGAGACGTGCGCGGCGGGTGAGAATTCCGAGCAGCGCGGGGAGATCCTCGGCGAGCATCAGCTCGCTGAGCGAATCCACGAGTGCGGCCTGCTCGTTCTCGCGTTTGCGGTGGTATTCCATGCGTCCTGAGATACGTAAGGCGAGTTCCCTGACGCTTCCCGGGTCGTCGTGCCCGTCCGGGCGCCGGGTCCCGCCCGATGCCCCCGGATCTGTCGCCCGTTCTCCCTCTGCGAGCGATCTGAGGGCTCCCAGAGCCGCCGTCTCCACGCCTGCGCTCGACAACTTCGCCCCTCCCCCGTCAGGCCGCACGGCGCCCCCTGAGCCGACGGTCCTGTATGCGGGGGATGCTATGTAGGGAGCTTGTGAAGCGTCAACACCTCGCTATCACAGGCGAGTTATGCTCTTGCATTCCCTCTGCATTCCTCGATTTCTGCGCCCCTTCGTTTTCCGTGCGCGGTAATTCCGAGGCGGGTGTGCCCGGCGCAGCGGGGTGCGTGACCGTCCGCCGCGCGGGGCGCCCCGCCTCGGGGCTACAGATGGACGGTGAAGACGACCTCGCTGCCGCTCTCGGCGCGCTCGACGCCTTCGAGTGCGCCGAGGAGGTGGAGCGCGCTAGTGTTCTCGCGGGTCGTGCGGGTGCGCAGGCGGGCGGCGCCGAACGCCTTGGCGCCGTGGACCAGTTCGCGCAGCACCGCCTTTCCGATGCCGGAGCCGCGGTAGGCGCGGCCGAGCCAGACGCCGCCCTCGACGAGGCTCGACTCGGCGGCGCCCTCGCCCTCTTCGAGCGGGGCGAGCCGCGCCGCGCCGGCGACGGTTCCGTCGACGACGACTGCGTACGTCCGCTCGACCGGGGCCGCGCTCAGCGAGCGCGTCAGGTGGAAGCGGAGGAACGCCTCACGGACCTCGGGCGACCAGCCTGCGCCCTCGACGGGCTCCGGCATGACCTCGGCCGGTTCGGCTTCGGCCACGGCGGTCGCGAGGAGGTCACGGAGGAGGGGCTCGTCGAGCGGTATCAGCATGATCCGCCGGTCGGAGGCGAGTTCGGGGGATAGGGACATGCGGTGAGTCTGCCACGCACCTCTGACACACCGTCGGCCGCCGCATTGCATGTACACGCGGCCTCCCGCGCGTTGACCGTGCGGGAGACCGAACGCTCGTCGTTCGATGGGGAGTTGACGCCACCGCTGCTCAGGGGAGCAGGTCCTCCAGGCCGTCCAGGTCCTCCAGGTCGTGCAGGTCGCCGGGGGTCTTCGGAACGTTCTCCGGCGCGGAGGCGACCTTGGCGTAGGTGTCCGTCGCGCCGCCGTTCCAGGCGATCTTCAGCGTCTTCGCCTCCAGCGTCTCGACCTGCCCGTTGGTCCGCTCCTCGCCGACGCCCTCCGGGCACTTGAGCACGAGCGCCTGCCCTTCGTCGTCGAGGACGCGGCCCGTGCAGACGTGCTTCCCCGACAGGAGCGAGACGCCGTCCGAGGCGATGGTGAGGAGCTGCTTCCCGCCGCCGGACTGTGCGCGCCAGACCCCGGTGAGAGTCGCGGAACCCTCTTCGTCCGAGCCGTCGGCGGCTTCCTCTGCGGGGGTGCTCTCCGTCGCCGAGGGGGCCGCCTGCTCCTTGTCGTCGCCGCCTTCGTCGCTGCTGCCGCAGCCACCGACGAGCAGCGCCGCGGCTGCCGCGGCGACGGCGGCCCCTGTTCTGAGTGCCGATGTGCGCACTGGATTCCCCTCCGTTGGTTGGCAGTTGTGTGGCAGGCGTAAGGGCGGCGCGGACCGCGTGGGCCGCGCCGGGGGTGCTCTTCGGTCAGCCTTCGAGGTCCGGCAGCCTCTCGTCGGTGTCGCCCGGGGCCCCGGTCGGTACGTCGCTGGGGAGGGTCGAGGGCAGCCTGCTGGGGGTGCCCTCCGCCTTGGTGAACCGGTCGGCCGTCCCCGACTCCCAGGAGACGGTGAGGCTGCCGTCCTCGGACGCCTCCGCGACGCCGCGCGCGAACTCGTCGCTCCCGTCGGGGCAGGTGAGGTCGAGGCGCACGTCCCCTCCGCTGTCCTCGACGGTGCCGGCGCAGGTCGTCTTGCCCGTGAGCATGGCCTTGCTCTTGCTGATGGTGAGGATGCGCAGGTCGTTGTCGCCGGGCTGCGCGTCGTTCTTCCAGGCGCCGACGAGGTCGGCGGCCTTTGCGCCGTCGGACGGCCGCGCCGGTGCGGAGGGGGCCCCGGAGGGGGTGCCCTTCTCGTCGTCCTCGCCGCTGCTGCTGCACCCGCCCAGCAGGAGGGCGGCCAGCGCACACCCGGCCACCGCGCCGCTCAACCGTCCTGCCCTGCGCACCTGTTCCCCCTCGGTCGTGCCGTGGTCGTGCACCGTCGGTGCGGGCGGCGTCGTGGTCCGCCCGTGCGGACGAGGCCCGGTGTGGGCCAGAGGTCAAGTTAGCACCAGGGCGACCCGGGGCGCCGTGGCCGCGACGTCCGGGATCGTCGACGGAATGGCAACAGGGGCCGCACGGAGGCGGGTTGGGGGAGCGCCGACCACCTGCGCCGACGCAGCGAGGCGCCCCGCACGCGCTGCACTCGGGGGCGGTGCAGCGTGCGCGGGGCGCCGTCGAGAAGGACACTACGCACCCGACCCTCGGTACGCAAAGGGCGGTTCACTCATACGGGTAAACTCCGACCTCAAGCCTGCCCCAGGCGGCAAAGCAATGGCAAAGCAACCGGAAGCCCCCTTTGTTGTCGCAAAAGGGGTTGGTGCGGGACTCGCACGGCGCTCTACCGTCGTCTGCGGGGGCAGGCGGACGCACCCGGGGCAGGACCGGGGCGCCCGGCGCCAAGAGGGGGAGCGGTGGCGGGCGGCAGCGTGCGCGGACCAGGGGGAGCGGGCGACGCAGGAGCGGGCGAGGCTCGGCGCACGGCGCGGACGGGCCGGCGCGCCGCGCCCGGGAGGCGGCGCGCGGACACCGTCCCAGCGCTCGACACCACGGTCCCGGCGCTCGTCGTGAAGGTGGGCGACTACCCGCTCCACCACGGCGGGCTCGGCGCCGTCCGCAGCCTCGGCCGCGCAGGCGTGCCCATGTACGCACTCACCGAGGACAGTTGGACCCCGGCGGCCCGCTCCCGGTACCTCCGCGAGGCGCTGGTCTTCCCGACGAGCGGGAGGGAGCCGGCAGAGGCGTTGACGACGGGGCTTCTCCGCGCCGCCCGCCGGATCGGAGGGCCCGCGGTGCTGCTCCCGACCGACGAGGAGGCGGCCGTCCTCATCGCGGAGCACCAGCCGCTCCTCGCCGACCACTTCCTCTTTCCGCGGGTCCCGCCCGGACTGCCGCGGCGGCTCGCGAGCAAGCAGGGCCTCCACGAACTCTGCGCCGAGCACGGCGTCCCCTCGCCCGCCGGTGCCGCGCCCCGCACCAGGGGCGAACTGCTCACCTACGCCGAGCGGGCGCGGTACCCGCTCGTCGCGAAGAACCGCGAGGCGTACCAGCGGCGTTCGGCTCCCGCCGTCGACGGCACCACCTTCGTCGCCCACCGCGAGCACCTGCTGCGGCTCGCGCGCGGCTGGGCGGACGACCCGGGCGTCGTGCTCCAGGAGTACCTGCCGCGCGAGGACGCCGAGGACTGGATCGTCCACGCCTACGTCGACGCCGACGCGGCGGTCCGCGTCCTCTTCACCGGCGTCAAGATGCGTTCCTGGCCGCCGCACGCCGGTATGACGGCCGCGGCCTGCACCGCCGACAACCCCGAACTCGCCGAACTCTCCGCGCAGTTCGCCAAGCTCGTCGGCTTTTCCGGCATCCTCGACCTCGACTGGCGGTACGACCGCAGGGACGGCCGCTACCGCCTGCTCGACTTCAACCCGCGGATGGGCGCGCAGTTCCGGCTCTTCGAGGACGACGCGGGCGTCGACGTGGTGCGGGCGCAGCACCTCGACCTCACGGGCCGCCCGGTGCCGTCGGGCGGGCGGTCTCGGCGGCGCCGCTTCGTCGTCGAACACGTCGACGCCGCCGCCCGGTTGGCGTACCTCGGCTCCGACTACCGCGCCCCGCACGCCACTTCCCGCGCCGACCGCACCGAACTCGCCTGGGCGGCCTCCGACGACCCGCTCCCCGCAGCGGTGATGGCCGCACGCCTGGTGCGCCCGGGAGCCAGACACCTCTGGCGGCTCTGGCGCGCGCGGCGCTGACCCCGAGGGGCGCACGAGGGCGCACCGGAGCAACCCCTCATATCCGGCGGGCGAGTGGGAGAGAACGAGAGGGCGCGGCCCCGGGGGGAGCGGCGCAGCCGTGGGAGGAAGGCGGCCGGGATCGGCCCGGCGGCGCAGCAGAGGGGGAGGGACCCAGGTGGACCAGAAAACCGGCAGGAAACCGCAAGCCCGCCCGGCCGTCGTGATCGGTGCCGGGCCCTACGGGCTCTCGGCCGCCGCGCACCTGCGCCAACTCGGTGTACCGGTACGGGTGTTCGGCGACCCGATGGTGAGCTGGCGGGAGAACATGCCGCCCGGCATGCTGCTGAAGTCGACGCCGGCCGCCTCGAACATCTCGGCGCCGCGGCCCGGCCACACGCTCCTCGACTACTGCGTCGAGTCGGGGGAGCGCCGCTACGAGTCCGACTGGGACCTCGTGCCCGTCGAGACCTTCGCGCGCTACGGCGAGTGGTTCCAGCGCACGCTCCTCCCCGACCTCACGCGCACCCGGATCGTGTCCGTCGACCCGACGCCCGACGGCGGCTTCGAGGTCAAGGCCGACTCGGGGGAGCTCGTCGAAGCGGGCGCCGTCGTCGTCGCGACGGGGCTCGCAGCAAGTGCCCGTATACCGCGGCCACTTGCCGCCGCGGCTGCGGTGGACGGCGGGACGGCCGCGGGTGCGCTCGTCTCACACAGCGGTGACCACGGGGAGCTCGGGCACCTCGCGGGCCGCGAGGTCCTCGTCGTCGGCGCGGGCCAGTCGGGCCTCGAGACGGCGGTGCTCGCCGCCGAGGCCGGCGCCTCGGTGCGCGTCGTCGCGCGCCGCGCCTCCGCCGTCGGGTTCGGCGCGCCGCCCGACCACCAGCCCCGGCTGCGCCCCGACTCACCGTTCGGACGCGCCTGGTCGCTCCACGGGTTCGCCTACTACGCCGACGCGTACCGCTACCTTCCGGCGCCCGTCCGCTCCCGGCTCGCGCACCGCGTGCTCGGGCCGCTCGGCGCCTGGTGGCTGCGCGAGCGGTTCATGGCCTCGGGCGTCGGCGTCACGCAGGGGCACGCGCTCGTCCGCGCCGACCGCGTCGACGGGGGCAGCAGGATCGCGCTCCGGCTCGGCGGCGGGCGCCGCCTCGAAGCCGACCACGTCGTCTCCGCCACCGGCTACCGCACGGACCTCGGCACCCTCGGATTCCTCAGCACCGAACTGCGCGCACGGCTCACCCCCACCGGACGCGACACCTCGCCGCTGCTCGGCCCCGGGTTCGCCTCCTCCGTGCCGGGCCTGTACTTCACGGGGCTTCCGGCGGCGGCCTCGTACGGGCCCGTGATGCGGTTCGTGGTGGGGACGGGGTTCGCGTCTCCGCGTCTCGCTGCTGCGGTGGCGGGGAGGTATGGGGGGTAGGGGCGGCGTGTGAAAACCCAACACTCCACAGTCGTGAGTGTTTGGGCAGCAAGCCGATGTGAGAGTCGGACTGGACGAGGAGGGTCGGCAGGCTGCGCGTGGTGCCCGGTGCGGGATGTGCCCGTGTGCTCCGGGCGGCCTGCAAACAGTGAACAGAGCAACGCTCACCGTCGGTACGGTGTACAGCACACAAAGTGGTATGCCCGGAATGCATCACTGTCCGGGGAGGGGCTGTGAAAACGCGGTATGAACGCAACACCCGGCTCCGGGACGCGGCAGCCGAATCGGGACTTACATACGAGGCGTTGGCGCGTGCCGTACGTCAAGTGGCAGCGGAGAACGGTGAAGTGCTCCAGACCGGCCGGGCCAACATCTCCCACTGGATCAACGGCGTGCGCCGCCCCACCGGACGCGTTCCGCAGTACCTCGCCGAGGCCCTCTCTCGACGCACCGGCCGCACCGTCGCCACCCGCGAGATCGGCTTGCACTGTGACGACGCTCCACCCGATGCCGTGGCCCAGCCGCACACCGACAACCCGCCCAGCGCCCTCCCGCCCGCCCTGGAGTCGATGACCCTGCTGGTCGCCGCCGTCATCGTCCACGACACCGCCAACGACCGCGTCCTGCTCCTCCAGCGCGGCCCCAACGCCAAGTTCGCCCAAGGGAAATGGGACCTGCCCGTCGGCAAGAACGATCCCGGTGAGCCCATCACGGACACCGCCGTGCGTGAGCTGCACGAGGAGACCGGCCTGACGGTGAAATCCGAGTCCCTCCGCGTCGCCCACCTCATCCACGGCGCCCGCGGCGTCGAAGCCCCCAACGGCTTCTTCACCGTCGTCTTCACCACCCGTGACTGGACCGGCCAACCCGAAAACCGCGAGCCCCGCAAGCATGCCCAGGTCCGCTGGGTCGACGTGGACGAGATCCCCGAAGAGTTCGTGGACACCACTGCCAGCGCACTGCACCACTACCTTGGCAACGGGCCGCAGGTGTCCCTCGACGGTTGGCACTGAGATCTTGCTACGTGCGGATACGGCTTGGCGCAGCAGTTAGTCGTCAGGTGGTGTAAGAGCTGACGACCGTGCGGCGGCCACCGGCGGAAACACTGACGACTGCACCC
Source organism: Streptomyces sulphureus DSM 40104 (assembly GCF_000381025.1). Taxonomy (GTDB): domain Bacteria; phylum Actinomycetota; class Actinomycetes; order Streptomycetales; family Streptomycetaceae; genus Streptomyces; species Streptomyces sulphureus. Next base: position 367,155 of record NZ_KB905817.1, on the reverse strand, counting down.
GATGCACCGCCGTACTGGAAGATCGGGCCGCCCGTCTCTGACGAGAAGCTCTGCGGGCAACGCAACGTCGTGGAACGGTGCTTCAACCGATGCAAGCACGGGAGCGGCACCGCCACTTGCTAGGACAAGACCGCTGGGTCCTACCGGGAAGCCGCTGCCCCTGCACCGCTGCTGATGTGGGCGTGACATCTGGCGACAATGCGTAGCCCGGGCGCCTCGGGCGCGGAAGAGAGACGCGTGCCGCGGCGTGGTTCCGGCGCCGCACACGTCCTTCCAACCGTGAAGTCGGCGCCGAATGACGTGAGTTGCTCCGGGACGCGACCGACGGAACGTCAACCCCGCTCGACAGGCGCGCGGAAGGGCCCGACGGCGTGCAGTCGCCGGGCCCCTCCGCGGTCTTCCCCCTGGACGCATCGGCGCGGGTGCGCGCCCCCCGGTCCGCCGGCGCCGCCTGGTCGGAGCGGCGCCGGCGGGCGGCTCAGCAGCGCTTGCTGGAGGCGGCCTGGCTGGTCAGCGGGTCGCCCTCGGCGCGCAGGGAGCCCACCGCCGAGGTGCAGTCCGACACGGTGCCGGTGCCCTCGGTCCAGAACTCCTGGTCGGTGGTGTTCTCCGCGACCTTCTTTCCGTGGTACTCGTCGGTGTCGTGGTCGTAGACGGCGAGCGAGACGTCGTACGGGGCGGCGCCGTCGCGGAACTGGTCCCAGACCCAGACGTACGCGTAGTTCTCCTCGCACTTCTCCGAGTAGAACTGCTTCACCGAGGCGACCTGCACCCCGTCCCGCGTGGCGACGCCCTTGGTGCCGATCTCGTGCGCGTCGTCGCAGACCCCGGCGGCGCGGGCGAGCTTGCTGTTCGGGTTTCCCTTCTCCGAAGGTGCGGTCGTGCTGGTGTCGGCGCGCTGCGAGGGCGAGGGCGCCGGACCGCTGCCGGCGTATGCGGCGCCTGCCGGGAAGAGCAGAAGTGCCCCGGTGGCCACGGCGATTGCTCCCTTTCCGTACCGGTTGGTGAGCGGGTTACGCATGGATGTTTCCCCCTTTGTACGGCTCTGGTCGAATATCAGGGGCATGTGGTCAATGGCCCCTGGACACCTACTGAGACAGCCCAACTCCCCTGACGGTTGTACGGAGTTCGGCGCGCACTCTCGCCCCGTACGCTGCCGCCCGCGCTCCGGCGCGAGGCGCACCCCGCCGCACGCACCGCCGGCCGGTCCTGAGCCCGGGCGACCGGGCCACCGCGGGTCAGCGCGCCGCGAGGGCGCGGAGGGTGGAGTCGAAGTCGAGGTCCGCCGCACCGGGGCGGTTGAACGGCAGCTTCGCCAGGGCCGCCGCCATGCCGCGGGTCCCGCCGGCCTCGGCGAGGGCGAGGCCGCCCCCGATCAGCGCCGAGACCGCCCGCGCCTTCGGCGAGACGAACCGTCCGCCGGCGAGCCCCACGAGGACGAGCGCGCCGGCGGCGCACCGCACCTGCCGCCCCGTCGGCCAGACGCGCGGCGCCCCTTCGGACCGCTCGAGGGGAAGCCCGGCCTCGCGCCAGGCGGTGGTGCCGCCCCGGAGTGAGGCCGCCCGCACGCCTTCCTCCGCGAGCACCCGACGCGCCTGCTCGGAGCGGCCGCCCGAGGCGCAGACGAAGAGCAGGCCGGCACCGCCGGCCGCGGAGCTGAGCGCGGGGATGCCCTGGCGCAGCCGGTCGAGCGGGACGTTGTAGGCGCCCGGCAGGTGCCCGGTGGCGAATTCGGCGGGTGCCCGCACGTCGACGACGGCGAGGTCGGCCGTCCGTTCGGCGGCCTCTTCGGGGGTGAGGGTGGTCTCGGCGTTGCTCACGGAGGATCTCCAGGTTCTTGCGGTGTGCGTCGGTCCTGTCCCGGCCGTCGGGCGGGGCCAACGTCGAGTTGTACCTGCGGAGGAGTGCGGGGCGGGGGAGCTGGGGACGGTGAGGCTCGTCGCCCGCGCCGCGTTCGGGGCCGGCGCTGCGCCGTCCCCGGGATGAGAGAGGAGGGCCGCGACCGGGCGGACGTCGTCCCGCAACTCGCCGCAGCCTCCCGTGTGCTGGGCCGCCGGGCTCGGGGCCGTACCCGAGTTGACTCCTCCGCCGCCGAAATCCTGCCGCACACGCATGGAACGCGCGGCAGGAGGGATACGCACCCGTACGGGTTCCCGCACGTCGGCGGGGTGAACTTCCCGTCGGCGAGCGCGGATGCGGCCTTCCCCGGACGGCCGGTGACCGTGCACCATGGCGCACACCGTGGAGTTCGTCCTGGTTGGTGGGGAGCTGGGTCGGGCGCCCGCCATGATCGTCAAGTGACCGGATACGCTGCCGGGTGATGGTGACACCGAGATATTGAGGTTTCGCGCGATCGCTGTCGCTCGTTCCATCAACGTCCGCAGACAGGAGTACCCCTCGTGACCGTCGTCGGGCCCTTCGGGCTGAGCGTGCGGGATCAGACTCTCGAGACCGACGTCCAAGCGGGCCTCGCCGACGTCGAAGAGGGCCTCATCGAGGCCACGAAGAGCGACGTACCGTTCATCACCGACGCCGCACGGCACCTGGTCAGGGCGGGCGGCAAGCGGTTCAGGCCGCTGCTGGTCATGCTCGGCGCGCAGTTCGGCGACCCGTACGCGCCGGGGGTCGTCCCCTCGGCCGTCGTCGTCGAGCTGACCCACCTGGCGACCCTCTACCACGACGACGTCATGGACCAGGCCGACGTCCGCCGCGGCGTCCCGAGCGCCAACGCCAACTGGGGCAACTCGGTGGCCGTCCTCACCGGCGACTTCCTCTTCTCGCGCGCCTCCCACATGCTCGCCGACCTCGGCCCCGACGCCGTCCGCATCCAGGCGGAGGCGTTCGAGCGGCTGGTGACGGGCCAGATCCTGGAGACGGCGGGCCCGCAGGCCGAGCAGAACCCGATCGACCACTACCTCGACGTCATCGCCGGCAAGACGGGCTCGCTCGTCGCGGTCGCCTGCCGGTTCGGCGCGATGATGGCGGGCGCCGAGGAGAGCCACGTCTCGGTGCTCACCCAGTACGGCGAACGGATGGGCGTCGCCTTCCAACTCGCCGACGACGTCCTCGACATCGCCAGCGACTCCACCGAGTCGGGCAAGACCCCCGGCACCGACCTGCGGGAGGGCATCGCCACCCTCCCCGTCCTCCACCTCCGCGCGCAGGCCGCCCGCCCGGACGCCACCCCGGAGGACCGCCGGCTCTGCGCCCTCCTCGACGGCGACCTCACCGACGACGACCGGCACGCCGAGGCCCTCGCGGGACTGCGCGCCCACCCCGCGCTGGAGCAGGCCCGCAGGGACACCGTCCGGTACGCGCACGAGGCGCGCGAGATGCTGGCGCCGCTCCCCGAGTGCCCCGCGAAGGCCGCGCTCTCCGGGCTCTGCGACTCCGTCGTGCACCGGGCCGGCTGAACACCCGGCCGCAGCGCGCCCGTTCGGTGTCCGCGGCCCGCGCCCTTCAGCCGCAGGTCGCGACCGCTGCGTCCGCGCGCGTACGGCGCCGCCCCGCGGCTCCTACCTCCGGAGTACGTACGCCGCCGCCGAGTTGGCCCCGCCGGCTGACGCAGCGCACGCCGCAATCTGTTGCCATGGAGGGCACCATCCCGCACCGGTTCGGGTGAGAATGGCGGCGAGGGGTGGACGAGTGCGTTGGCATACACCGCCGCCGACATCGGAGGTAGGGCAACAGATGGCACAGATCCAACCGAGCAGTCCGACGCCGGACGAGCCGCAGGGGGCCCCGCGCAAGCCGGGGCGCCGGGCCGTCAGGTACGGAGTCCCCGTCGCGGTCGTCGGCCTGACGGCCGCGACCGTCGGCCTGGTCCCGGCGCTCGCCGACACCGGCGGTCCGGACCTTCCGGACGTCACGGCCGAGGAGCTGGTCGCCAAGGTCGCAGGCGCCGAGACGGACCAGCTCTCCGGCACCGTCAAGATCAAGACCGACCTCGGTCTCCCCGAACTCCCGGGCTCCGTCGGCTCCGACGGCGGCGGACCGTTCGGCGGCGGCCCGGACGGCGAGAGCGAAGCGCCCTCGGGCGAGAAGGGCAAGGACGGCGAGGGCAGCAGCCCGGCAGCGCCCGAAGGGCGGCTCATGCAGCTCGCCTCGGGCGAGCACACGCTCCGGGTCGCCATGGACGGGCCCGAGCGGCAGCGCGTCTCCCTCGTCGAGAAGGCGGCGGAGTACAACATCATCCGCAACGGCGCCGACGTCTGGGCGTACGACAGCGGCAGCAACTCGGCCTGGCACACCAAGGCGGAGCCGGGCGCGCACGGCAAGGCCGACAAGGGTTCGAAGGAGGGCAAGTACGCCGACCTCACCCCGCGCGAGGCCGCCCGCCAGGTGCTGAAGGCGGCCGACGGGACCACCTCGGTCTCCGTCGACGGGACGGCCAAGGTCGCGGGACGCGACGCCTACCAGCTCGTCGTCGCGCCGAAGAAGGCGGAGCACACCACCGTCAAGGACGCCCGCATCTCCGTCGACGCGAAGACGGGCACCCCGCTGAAGTTCACGCTCGGCGCCCGCGAGGGCGGCAATCCCGTCGTCGACGTCGCCTACTCCGACGTCGACTTCGGCAAGCCGTCGGCCGGCTCCTTCGACTTCAAGCCGCCGAAGGGCACCGACGTCACCGAGGCGAAGCCCGAGGACCACCGGGGCGAGCAGAAGGCGAAGCCGGACGCCGCGCCGGGCCCGGAGTCGTTCGACATCCTCGGCGAAGGCTGGGGCAGCGTCGCGAAGTTGAAGGCGCCGGGCGCCCTCGGCGCCGGGAGCGAGGACGGGGACTCTCAGGCCGAGAGTATGCTCGACGGCTTCACCGAGAAGGTGAGCGGCGAGTTCGGCGACGGGCGCGTCGTCAGCACCCGCGTGGTGAACGCGCTCCTCACCGACGATGGCGCGGTCTACGTGGGCGCCGTCACCAAGGACGGGCTCGTCGAGGCGGCGAACGCCGCCGCCGAGAAGTAGGGCGGTATGCGATGGCGGAGTCGGACCGGGCACCGGGGCCACCCCGGAGCGCTTCCCCGCCGAAGCGGGGCGTGCCCGCGTCCGGCTCCGCCGAAGCGGTCGTCGCCGCCCGCGGACTCACCAAGCGGTACGGACGCGGGGCCCCGGCCGTCGACGGGCTCGACCTGACCGTCCCCGCAGGCAGCGTCTTCGGCTTCCTCGGCCCCAACGGCTCGGGGAAGACCACCACGATCCGCATGCTGCTCGGCCTCATCGAGCCCACCAGCGGCACCGCGCACCTCCTCGGCCGCCCGATGCCGGGCTCGACCCGCGAGGTGCTGCCGCACGTGGGCGCGCTCATCGAAGGCCCCGCGCTCTACGGCTACTTGACCGGCCGCGAGAACCTCCTCCGCCTCGACGCGGCCGACCCGACGGCCGCCCCGCGCACCCGGCGCGAGCGCGTCGGGACGGCGCTGGAGCGGGTCGGCCTCGCGGGGGCCGCGGGCAAGAAGGCGAAGGCGTACTCGCTCGGCATGAAGCAGCGCCTCGGGCTCGCCGCCGCGCTCCTCCAGCCGCGCCGCCTCCTCGTCCTCGACGAGCCGACCAACGGGCTCGACCCGCAGGGCATGCGCGAGATCCGCAGCCTGGTGCGGAGCCTCGCGGCCGACGGCACCACCGTCTTCCTCTCCTCCCACCTGCTCGACGAGATCGAGCAGGTCTGCTCGCACGCGGCCGTGATGAGCGGCGGCCGGCTGATCAGCCAGGGCACCGTGGCCGCGCTCTCGGCGGGGGCGCGCGGCCGCCTAGCCGTCGCGACGCCGGACACCGTCGAGGCGGTACGGGTCCTCAAGGAGCAGGGCGTGCGCGGCCTCGCCGTCGAGGTCCCCGAGGAGCCCGCAGGGACGCCCCGGGTCACGGGCGAGGCGCCGGGCGCCGAGGAGAACGTCGAACTCGCCCAGCTCAACGCGGAGTTGGTGCGTGCCGGGGTGCGGGTGCGGGCGTTCGGGGTGGAGCGCGCCTCGCTGGAGGACGTCTTCGTCTCGCTCACGGGAGAGGGCTTCGATGTCACAGGTTGAGACGGTGCCGCAGGCCCCGCGCCTCCGGGGGGCGCCCGGGTTCCTCGGCAGCGAGATCCGCCTGACGTTCCGCCGCTGGCGGACGGTGGCGATGCTCGCGGTGCTCGCCGCCGTGCCCGTACTCGTCGGCGTCGCGGTGCGCATCCAGACGTCGGACGGCGGCGCCGCGGGCGGTCCCGCGTTCCTCTCGCAGATCACCAACAACGGGCTCTTCCTCGTCTTCGCGTCGCTCGCCGCCGTGCTGCCGTTCTTCCTGCCGATGACGGTCGGCGTCGTCGCCGGCGACTCGGTGGCGGGGGAGGCCGGTTCGGGCACGCTGCGGTACCTCCTCGTGGCGCCGGCCGGGCGGACGCGGCTGCTCGCCGTGAAGTTCGCCGCCACGGTGGTCTTCTGCTTCGCGGCGACGGCCGTCGTGCTCCTCGCCGCGCTCGTCACGGGTGTGCTCCTCTTCCCCGTCGGCGACGTGACGCTGCTCTCGGGGACCACGGTGCCGTTCGCCGAGGGGCTGTTGCGGGCACTCGCGGTCGCCGCCGCGGTGGCGCTCTCGCTCGTCGGGTTCGCCGCGCTCGGGCTCTTCGTCTCGACGCTCACCGGCAGCGGCATCGCCGCGATGGCGACGACGGTGGGCCTGCTGATGACGGTCCAGATCCTCGGCACCGTTCCGCAGCTCTCCAGCGTCCACCCCTACCTCTTCCCGCACCACTGGCTGAGCTTCGCCGACCTCCTGCGGGACCCGGTGTACTGGGACGGACTGCTGCGGAACTTCGGCCTCCAGGCCGTCTACGCCGTCGTCTTCGGCTCGGCCGCCTGGGCGCGGTTCACCACGCGCGACATCACGGCCTGAGCGTACGGCGCGGCCGGGGGCCGTCTGTTCCCCGGCCGCGCCGCGTCCGATCGCCGTCAGCCGCTCTCGCTTCCGGCGGGCTGGAGTGCGGCCTCCCGCGACGGACCCTCGTCCGCGGCCTGTCGGCTCTCGGGGGCCGCCGGGTCTTCGGTGCGCTGCTCCTCGTCGGCGGGTTCCCGTACGACGTGGCGGCCGATGGGGTTGCACAGCACCAGCAGGGCGCCCCACATCACGAAGGCGAAGCTCCAGAGGCCCATCATCAGCGCGATGCACAGGTGGAGCAGGAAGCCGGCGGCGAGAAGCCAGGGGCGGGCACGCAGCGGCAGGAAGAGGCAGAGGAAGAGGCCGAACTCGATGAAGAGCGGTACCCAGGTGAGGAGCGCGACGGTGAGCGGTGCCGAGGTGAGCAGGTGGACGAGGGGCGCGAACCAGGAGGGGGCGCCGAAGGCGAGGTCGTTGCCCCAGTAGTAGAGGGCGGTCCCGTCGGCCCACTCCTCGTGGCTGAGCTTGGCGACGCTCGCCTGGAAGTAGACGCCCGCGACCTGGAGTTGGACGGCGAAGGTGAAGACGGCGCCGACCGCGACCGACCAGGCACGCCCCCGCGACGGCTCGCCGGTCTGCACCGTCGGCTGCCAGTGCCAGCGGCGCGGGTCGGTCAGGCCCACCGGGATCAGCAGCAGCGCGAGGACGGAGGCGGCCTGGTCACCGCCGTCGGGGATGGAGATGCTGTTGTAGAGGCTCGCCGCGACGTACCAGTGCGGGACGCAGGTGAACCTCGGGCGCCAGCCGCTGGCGGTGAGGAGGCACACGGCCACGCAGACCCAACGCGCCGCCTCCAGCCCGCCGTCGGGCGCTACGCAGAAGGCGCTCGCGGCGCGCACGCCGTCGCAGTAGGGAGCCTGGCCGCGGTTGACGAGCAGGCCGAAGAGCGAGTCGGTCTTGCTGAAGACGAGGGTGGCGGCCGTGCCCAGCGCGATGAGGGTGCGCGCCAGGCCGAGGCAGTTGCCCCAGGGGATCGGAAGGTCGAACGTCTTCTTCATCGTTGCGCCCCCTTGCAGGAGACGGAGAGGTGGAGGGAGCGCTCCGCCTTGTGCGTCTTCTCGACGAGGCCGCGCCAGGCCCAGGGGTACGGTTTCGAGGAGACGGCGTGCACGTCGCCGCAGAAGCTCGGCGACGGTGTGCGGTTGACGACCTTCCGGCCTTTCCGCTTGTCCTCGGCCGCGCAGGTGCGCGCGTCGTCCGAGGCGCATCTGTGCCAGTCCTTCTCCGGGACCCGTTCCAGGAGCTTCGCGTACTCCGGTCCCTGTGCCCTCGAATACCGGTCGAGCCCGAAGCTGTTGACGGCCGAGGCGTGCGGGGTCGCGGAGAGCTTGACGGTCTCGCCCGCGGCCTTGACCCGGTACATCTCGACGGCCGGGTCCCGCGGGGACTTGGTGAAGAAGGCCCAGCCCTGCGGGAGGACGTGCGTCGCCGCCTCCTGCGAGGCACGGCTTTCGCCCGGCAGCTCGAGCGCGTTCGACGGGAGGTGCGCGTGGATGCCGTACAGCGCGGTGAGGAAGACGAAGGCGCCTGCCGTCCACACGGCAGCGCGGGGGACCGCGGTGCGCGCGGGTGCGGACGCGCGCCATACAGGGGGAGTCGGGGACATCGGCACTTCCGGGTCGGGGCGGCGGGGAGGGGCCGCCGCCGCGCGGCGGCCCCCTTGGGTCATGCCTTCAGGAGCTTGCTGAACTCCGCGACGGCCTGCTCCTTGCTGAGCGAGCTGTCCGACGCGCTGGAGATGACCCAGTTGGTGCCGTAGACCCAGTTGGCGCCGACGACCGCGGCCTCCATGACGGCGACCACGGCGGCGGTGAGCCCGCCCGCCACGTGGACGAGGGCGGCACCGACGGCGACGTAGAGGCAGGTGCCGCTCGCGTCGTCCTTCTCCTCCGCGATGACGCCGACGTCCACGAGGTCGTCCGTGGTCTTCTGGAGCGCCGTCTGCACGCGCTCGACGTCGCCCGAGCGCATCTCCGTCGAGAACTCCGCCATTGCGCCGGGGCGGTTCTTCTCGACGGCGTCCATCACGGCGTCGCCCGCCTTGAGGACGTCGGACGAGTTGTTCTTCTCGTAGCCCTCGCCCATCGTGGCGAAGAGCTCTTCCGACTCGCCGAGTTTTTCGGCGACTTCGCCCTGTCCGAAGAGAATCCCCCGGAACAGCGAGCGTCCGTCATCGGCGGCCCCCACCTTCCCCGAGACCGGGACGGTCGCGGAGACCTCGGCTGTCGGGGCCTGGCTCGCTGCGTAGGCGGTGGTCGCCCCGCCGAGCGCGAGCGCCGCAGCCACGACGGACGCGAGCGCCTTCGACTTTGCTCTCACTTGAAACCTGCCTCTCCGGCAATTGATTCCTGTAGGAAACATTTCCCCCTGTAAATGCGGCACTTGAGTGCGTGCCGTATTCGCCGAAGGAGCACCGAACGCTAGCAGGTTTCAGATGGAGGAAAACGTAGAAAGTGGAATGCTACCTTCTGTTATTCGATCAAGTACGCACAAGCCAGGGGAAGCGCAACTACCGCCCCAATTCGGATATGTGGAGTCCCGGCGTGACGGGTTGGTGAAAGAGCGCGCGAAGTTGTGCGGCCTTTCATGCTCTTTTTCACGGCGTTCCCGGCAAGGGGAACAACACGTTCACCTGCGGTCGTTCGGGGCACGGGTGAGGGGCCGGTGCGCCGTTGTGGTGCATGTCACCGGACGGGTTGCGGCACCGGTGAGGGCGGTGACGTTGAGTCATCCTCCCTGGAGAGCCGGAGTGGACGCGGCCGTACGCACCCGGGGTGCGCACGGCCGCTCGCGTCAGCGGCCGCCGTCCAGAACGGCGGCGCCCCGCGCCGCGTCGTCGCAACTCACCGCCACTTCGCGGCCGTCGGCCGTGGTGACGACGAGGCATTCGCCGCCCCGCACGAGGTAGGCGGTGAGCGACCCCTTCCGGCGGACGCCCCAACCGCCCAAGGACATCGCGGAGATGGCCTCGGCGCGGGCCGACGTGATCTGCTCGGCCCCGATCGTTCGGCTCGGCCGGCCCCAAGGACCCAGCCCGATCCGCAGCCCGTGGACGCCCGCGACGACCCGGACCCGGGAGACGAGGAGCACCGCAACCGGCAGGAGAAGGAGCGCGAGCGACGCCGGCCCGAGGCTTCGCCACTGGAGGCCGATCAGTACGGCGGTGAAGGCGAGGCTGCCGAAGGCGAGCAGCCAGTTGGACGCGCCGCCCACCCACGCCGTACGTACGGAGCCGCTCCTGCCGCCCGTGCCGTCCCCCTGAACCGTCACGGTCACTCCCCTCTCTCGATCATGCGGGCGAGCTCCTTGCGGCTGTACCCGATCCGCTTCCCCAGCGCGACGGCCTGGCGCAGCAGTTCGTGCAGCTCGACGTCGGCCGCGCTGGCGCGCCCGACGGTCACGCCCCGGCCGCGGCGGAACTCGAGGACGCCCTCCTCGCGCAGGAGGTGGAACGCCTTGAGCACCGTGTGCCGGTTGACGTCGAGGGCCTCGGCGAGCTCGGCGGCCGGCGGCAGCCGGTCCCCCGGATGCACCGAGCCCTCGCGTACGGCGGCGCGGATGCCCGCCGCCACCTGTTCGTAGAGCGGCAACGGTTCCGCGGGGTCGACCTCAAGGAGCATGGTGACAATGAGACTACATCAACTAGACTCATTCGCAGTAGAGTTGACGACCCGCACGGGGCCCGCAGCAGGGACCGGCGCCCAGGAGAGGATGGTCCGACGTGTCCGGAGGCCGCGAAGGTGCGCGACCCGTGTTCGCCGAACGGCGGCGGCTGCCCCGGGGGGCAGACGCGGTCGTGCTCGTCTGCACCGCCGCGTGCGTGCTGAGCATCCCGTTCCTCCTCGGCTTCACCGAGGCGGAGGACGTCGCCTCCTGGATAGGGCTCCCGATCTTCCTCGGGGTCGTCCCGCTGCTCCTCGCGGCCATGCACAGCAGGGTCTCCGTCGCCGACGGCCGGCTCACCCTTGCGCTCGTCCCGGTGTGGCGCAAGCGCCTGCCGCTCGACGACCTCGTCGAGGTACGCCAACGCACCATCCGGGCCCGCGACATGGGCGGCCTCGGCCTCCGCCGCACCCTCGACGGGGCGACGGCGCTAGTCCTCCGGGGGACCTCGGCCGTCGAGGTCGTGACGCGCCAGGGCAAGCGGTACATCGTCGGCACGGGGCGGCCGGAGGAGCTCGCCGAGGCGCTCGGCGCCCGGGCCGGGCGGTCGGCGCGCTGAGGCCGCGCCCGGCGGTCAGCCCGCCGTCGGCTCCGTCTCGGAGGAGCCCGCGTGCTCGTGCCGGTCGGCGGGAGCGGCGACGGCGCCCTTCGCGCGCGCCTGCTCGGCCGCGCGGCGCAGCTCGCGTCGGCCGCGGCGGGCCGTGCGCAGGGCGTCCCAGGTGAGCAGGGCGAGCGCGAGCCAGACGAGCGCGAAGCCGGCGAGCCGCTCGGGCGGCATCTCCTCGTGGAAGGCGAAGAGCCCCAGCGCGAACATGAAGACCGGCGCGAGGTACTGGAGCAGACCGAGGGTGGAGAGCGGCAGCCGGACGGCGGCGCCGCCGAAGAAGATCAGCGGCAGCGCCGTCGCGAGTCCCGAGAAGGCGAGGAGCACCATGTGGCCCGCGCCCTCGGACACGAACGTCGACTCGCCGCGCACCGAGAGCCACACGACGAACCCCGCAGCCGGCAGGAACTGCATCGCCGACTCGGCGCTGAACCCCTCGACCCCGCCGAGGCCCACCCGCTTCTTCAGCAGCCCGTAGGTGGCGAAGCTGAGCGCCAACGCCAATGAGAGCCAGGGGAGTTTGCCGTACGCGACCGTCATCACGACGACGGCGAGCGCGCCCACGCCGACCGCGGTCCACTGGAGCGCGCGCAGGCGCTCGTTGAGGAGCAGGACGCCGAAGGCGATGGAGACGAGCGGGTTGATGAAGTAGCCCAGCGAGCCTTCGATCACCATGCCGTGGGTGACCGCGTAGATGTAGAGGAACCAGTTGACGCTGATCACGGCGGCCGCCGCGGCGACCAGGGCGAGCCTGCGCGGCTGCCGCAGCAGCGGGCGCACCCACGTCCACTTGCCGAGGACCGCGAGGATCACGGCCGCCGTCGGGAGCGCCCACACCATCCGCTGGGCGAGGAGCTCGCCCGGGCCCGTGGCGTCGAGGAAGTGCCAGTAGAGGGGGAGGAGTCCCCACAGCCCGTACGCGCCGAAGCCGAAGAGCAGCCCCGTCCGCTTCTCGTCGGCTGCTGCCATGGCCTCTCCCGTGATCGTGGTGGACGGGCCCCTGGCGCTCGTTGCCGACCGGGCTCCCGCATCAAGGTAACGACGGCGACCGGCCCTGTCATTTCCGTTTCGCCGAACGAACCTGACCCGCCGGGGCCTCGGAGGCGCGGGCGCTCAGGCCGGATGCCCCGTCGAGTCCGGGCGGTCGGCGCGGCGGGCCGCGCGCGCGTGCTGCGGCCCGCGTCGGAGAGCGGGCGCCGCACCGACCGGCCTCGCCACCTCCCACGCCGCCTCGCGCACCCGCCGCGCGACCGCCGCCGCGTCCGGTGCCCGGGTGAGCTCCATGCCGAGCGGACGGTCGCCCTCGAAGCGGACGAAGCCGACGGTGTGCTCGTCGAAGAGCCAGAAGTCCCGTAGCGGAACGTGGAGTCGGAGCGCCTCGGAGCGGGTGAGGCAGCGCAGGTCCTCGCCCGCCTCGGCGTCCTGGCGCGCCCGCGCGAGCAGCCACCGCTGGTAGGCCGTCGGCGGCTCGTCGACGACGCGGGCCCGTGCGACGCATCTGCCTTTGCGCCGCAGCGAGCGGAGCGTACGCCGCCACTGCCCGTCCTCGTCCCCGGCCGGGCCGCCGAGGAGGAAGAGCGCCAACTCATGGCGCTCCTCCGGGAGTTCGTACTCCGGGCGCGTCTCCCACCGCCAGGCCGTCCGCGCGAACCCGTGGTCGAAGAACTCGGCCAGCGCCGCGCCTGCGAGTATCTCGGACACCTCGATGCTCCTCACCACTCGACGAGCGAACGGGCCCCGTACGCCTCACGATGCCCGGCCCTGACCGCTTCGAACATGGTGCGCGGAGACACGATGCACGAACACCGGGCCGACGGCACGAGCGGGCCCCGCGGCGGACGCCGCGGGGCCCGCTATCGGGTGCGCCCGGGGGTCAACCCACCACCGTCCAGGTGTCGTTGCCGTGCAGGAGGGCTGCGAGGTCGCCCTTGCCGCTGCGGTCGACGGCCGCGTCGAGCTGCTCGGACATCGCGTCGTCGTAGACCGGGCGGTCGACGTCGCGGAGGACGCCGATCGGGGTGCGGTGCAGGGTCTGCGGGTCCGCGAGGCGTGAGAGCGCGAAGGCGTTCACCGGTGAGGCGGAGTGCGCGTCGTGGACGAGGACGGCGTCCGTGCCGTGCTCGGCGACGTCGACGACGCGCAGGTCGCCCGTGGCCGGGTCGCGCACGACGCCCTGGGCCCCGAGCCCGTCCTCGGCCGGCGGGCCGAAGCGGATCGGCTCGCCGTGTGTGAGGCGGATGACGGCCTGCTCGGCCTGCTCGGCGTCCTTGAGGATCTCGAAGGCGCCGTCGTTGAAGATGTTGCAGTTCTGGTAGATCTCGACGAGCGCCGAGCCGGGGTGGTCGGCCGCCGCCTGGAGCACGCTCGTGAGGTGCTTGCGGTCGGAGTCGACGGTGCGCGCCACGAACGACGCCTCGGCGCCGAGTGCGAGCGACACCGGGTTGAACGGCGCCTCCAGCGAACCCATCGGCGTCGACTTGGTGATCTTGCCCGTCTCGGAAGTGGGCGAGTACTGGCCCTTGGTGAGGCCGTAGATCCGGTTGTTGAAGAGCAGGATCTTGAGGTTGACGTTCCGGCGCAGCGCGTGGATCAGGTGGTTGCCGCCGATCGACAGCGCGTCGCCGTCCCCCGTGACGACCCACACCGACAGGTCCCGGCGCGACGCCGCGAGCCCCGTCGCGATCGCCGGTGCCCGGCCGTGGATCGAGTGCATCCCGAAGGTGTTCATGTAGTACGGGAAGCGCGAGGAGCAGCCGATGCCGGAGACGAAGACGATGTTCTCCCGCGCCAACCCGAGCTGGGGCATGAACCCCTGCACGGCGGCGAGCACCGCGTAGTCGCCGCAGCCGGGGCACCAGCGGACCTCCTGGTCCGACTTGAACTCCTTCATCGACTGCTTCGCCTCGGCCTTGGGGACGAGCGAGAGCGCCTGCGGACGGCCGTGCCCGGTCTCCGCGGTCGCGGGTGCCTGGGTGTCAGCCATGGACGAGGGCCTCCTTGAAAGCGTTCGCGAGCTGCTCGGCCTTGAAGGGCAGGCCGCGCACCTGGTTGTGGGACTGCGCGTCGACGAGGTACTCGGCCCGCAGCAGCCGCGCGAGCTGCCCGAGGTTCATCTCGGGGACGACGACCTTGTCGTAGCGGCGCAGCACCTCACCGAGGTTCGCCGGGAAGGGGTTGACGTACCGCAGGTGCGCCTGCGCGACGGACTCCCCTGCGCGGCGCAGGCGGCGTACGGCCGCGGTGATCGGGCCGTACGTCGAGCCCCAGCCGAGGACGAGGAGCTTCGCGTCGCCGCTCGGGTCGTCGACCTCGACGTCCGGTACGTCGACGCCGTCGACCTTCGCCTGGCGGGTGCGGACCATGAAGTCGTGGTTGTTCGGGTCGTACGAGATGTTCCCCGTGCCGTCCTGCTTCTCGATGCCGCCGATGCGGTGTTCGAGCCCCGGTGTGCCGGGCACGGCCCAGGGGCGCGCGAGGGTGTGCGGGTCCCGCTTGTACGGCTGGAAGGAGGCGGTGCCGTCCTCCGCCGTGTGGTTGGGTCCCTGCGCGAACTGCACCTTCAGGTCGGGGAGTTCGGTCACCTGCGGGATCTGCCAGGGCTCGGAGCCGTTGGCGAGGTAGCCGTCGGAGAGGAGGAAGACCGGGGTGCGGTAGGTGAGCGCGATCCGGGCCGCCTCCAGCGCGGCGTCGAAGCAGTCCGCGGGGGTGGAGGGGGCGACGATCGGCACCGGGGCCTCGCCGTTGCGCCCGTACATCGCCTGGAGGAGGTCGGCCTGCTCGGTCTTGGTCGGCAGGCCCGTCGACGGGCCGCCGCGCTGGATGTCGACGATGAGCAGCGGGAGTTCGAGGGAGACGGCGAGGCCGATCGTCTCGGACTTCAGCGCGACGCCGGGGCCCGAGGTCGTCGTCACCGCGAGCGAGCCGCCGAAGGCGGCGCCGAGCGCGGCGCCGATGCCGGCGATCTCGTCCTCGGCCTGGAAGGTGCGCACGCCGAAGTTCTTGTGCTTCGAGAGCTCGTGGAGGACGTCGGAGGCCGGCGTGATCGGGTAAGAGCCGAGGAAGAGCGGCAGGTCCGACTGCTGCGAGGCGGCGATGAGGCCGTACGCCAGCGCGAGGTTGCCCGAGATGTTCCGGTAGGTGCCGGGTGCGAACGCGGTGGAGGCCGGGGCCACCTCGTAGGAGACGGCGAAGTCCTCCGTCGTCTCGCCGAAGTTCCAACCGGCGCGGAACGCGGTGATGTTGGCCTCGGCGACGTCCGGCTTCTTCGCGAACTTGGTGCGGAGGAACTCCTCGGTCGCCTCCGTCGGCCGGTGGTACATCCAGGAGAGCAGGCCGAGCGCGAACATGTTCTTCGAGCGGCCCGCCTCCTTGCGGCCGAGGTCGAACCCCTTGAGCGCCTCCACCGTGAGCGTGGTGAGGGGGACCTCGTGGACGCGGTAGCCGTCGAGGGAGCCGTCCTGCAACGGGCTCTCGGCGTAGCCGACCTTCTGCATCGCCCGCTTGGTGAACTCGTCCGTGTTGACGATGATCTCGGCACCGCGCGGCACCTCGGCGAGGTTCGCCTTGAGTGCGGCAGGGTTCATCGCCACCAGGACGTCGGGCTGGTCGCCGGGGGTGAGGATGTCGTGGTCGGCGAAGTGCAGTTGGAAGCTGGAGACGCCCGGCAGGGTGCCCGCGGGGGCGCGGATCTCGGCGGGGAAGTTGGGGAGCGTGGAGAGGTCGTTGCCGAAGGAGGCGGTCTCGGAGGTGAAGCGGTCGCCCGTGAGCTGCATGCCGTCACCCGAGTCCCCCGCGAACCGGATGATGACGCGCTCCAGCTTCCTGACCTCCTTGTTGGGACCGCCCGTGGCTGCGTCTCCGCCACCGAGCGCCTCGACGGCGGCCCCGTCCGGTGCCCCGGCGGTGGGCTGCTTTCCGGTCGGGCTACTGACGTGACTGGTCACGGTGGTTCGGACCTCCTCAAGGCGGCGGCTCACAGCCATCGTACGTCGCTAAGGGTTGCCTTCCTCAGGGGGTGATCGCAGCTTGGACGCCTTTTTGGAACACGCGTACCCCCCGTCACGCCCAACCCCCGTGCTGTTCCGTGCTTTCTACAGCCTTGCTCAAGTGGCGTCGTACAGCGCCGCTCAAGCGGCGCTTATTCCGAGCCCGTGTGCCGCACGGGGCTTGTCCGCGATGCGTGCGGCGGGCGGCTCAGGATTCGAGATAGCGGAGGACGGCGAGAACGCGGCGGTGATCCGCGTCACTCTGGGAGAGGCCGAGCTTCAGGAAGATGTTGCTCACGTGCTTCTCCACGGCGCCGTGGCTCACCACGAGCTGCTGTGCGATGGCGGAGTTGGTGCGGCCCTCCGCCATGAGCCCGAGCACCTCGCGTTCGCGCGGCGTCAGCCCGGCGAGCGCGTTCTGCTGGCGACTGCGGCCGAGGAGCTGGGCCACGACCTCCGGGTCGAGCGCGGTGCCGCCCTCGGCGACCCGCCCCACCGCCTCGACGAACTCCCGCACCTCCGCGACGCGGTCCTTGAGGAGGTAGCCGACGCCGCGGCTGGAGCCGGCGAGCAGCTCGGTGGCGTACTGCTCCTCGACGTACTGGGAGAGGACGAGCACTCCCAGCTCCGGGTGGTCGCTGCGGAGCCGTACCGCGGCGCGCACCCCCTCGTCCGTGTGCGTCGGGGGCATGCGGACGTCGGCGACGACGACGTCGGGCAGGCGGGCCTCGGCGGCGAGTTCGCCGACGGTCTTCACCAGCGCCTCACCGTCCCCCACACCGGCGACGACCTCCCAGCCGCGGTCTGTCAGCAGCCTGGTCAGCCCCTCCCTGAGCAGCACCGAGTCCTCGGCGATGACCACGCGCATGCCGGCCGTCCTTCCCCGTTGGTCCGCTGTCCTCCTGGAGGACCGCTGCGCCGCCTGAGCGCGGTACAGCGATCCTCCAGCATTCCAGACTTCTCGGGCAGCCGGGTGCGGTCGGGGGTGCGGGGTCAACCGTCAGGTGTGCCAGGGGAGTTCGGCGGTGATGGTCGTCGGCCCTCCGGCGGGGGAGTCGATGAGGAGGAGGCCGTCGACGGAGTCGAGGCGCTCGGCGAGGCCGGCGAGGCCCGTGCCGCCGCTGCCGGGGCCAGCGGTGGCGCCTCCGACTCCGTTGTCCCAGACCTGGAGCATGAGCCGGTCCTCGGTGCGCCAGAGGTCGATTTCGGCGTGGTGGGCGTGGCTGTGTTTGGTGATGTTTTGGAGGAGTTCGGAGGCGGTGAAGTAGGCGATGCCTTCGATGGCGGGTGCGGGGCGGTCGGTGAGGTCGGTGGTGAGGGTGGTGGGGGTGGTGCAGCGGGTGGTGAGGGTGGTGAGGGCGGGGCCGAGTCCGCGGTCGGTGAGGATGGCGGGGTGGATGCCGCGGGCGAGGTCGCGGAGTTCTTGGAGGGCGATTTTTACTTCGCCGTGTGCTTCGTCGACCATGTGGGCTGCGGCGTGGGGGTCTTCGAGGAGTTTTTCTTTGGCGAGGCCGAGTTCCATGGCGAGGGAGACGAGGCGTGCTTGTGCGCCGTCGTGGAGGTCGCGTTCGATGCGTCGTAGGTCGGCTGCGGCGGTGTCGACGACCGCACCACGATCCGACTCCAGCTCGGCGACCCGCCGCTCCAGTTCGTCCGAGGGCGCGAGCAATGTGCGCGCCAGCGCGCGGTCGACGTTGCCTAGCCCCCGCGCGATCCACGGCAGCAGCGGCCAGAGGACGAGGAGCGAGACGAGCATGGAGGCGAACGTGAACCAGACCCAGGGGAACCGGATCAGCGCGTAGAGCGCGTGCCGCCACCCCACGGGGTCCTTCAGGTGCGCCCACAGCCACGGCAGGGCGCCCGGCGCCTCCGCGCGCACCGGGCTCGGCTCGTCGATCCGTACGCCGAGGAGCCGCCGGACCCTCCCCCGCTCCAGGGCGCCGAACCGCCGCAGGCAGAGCAGGCAGACGGCGATGAGCGGCAGCCCGACGAGCGTCACCGAGAGCCCGGCCCCGATGCTGAGCGTGACGAGGGTGAAGAGGAAGGCGACCGTGTCCGGGAGGGGGTTGCTGAGCAGGTGGGCGACCTCGCGCCAGGTGGCACCGGTCAGCGGCGGCCGGGGCTGCGGAAGCTCGATGCGCGCAACCGCCTGGTCGTGGCCCTCCCCGGCGGAGGGTGCTTCGGGGTGCGGCCGGGGACCCGCGGCGGACCTGAGGGGAGGGCTTGGGCTCATGGCGTCAAGAGTGCCGGGCGCGGGGCGGAGGCGCCATGGGGTGCGGTGCCTGTTCGGTGGTGGGGAGAACCCCACCGCGGCGCACGGCCGGTGGGTGGCCGCGTATAGAACCGCGTCCCCGCAACCTCTAGACTCCGCACGGACAGATCGCCGCCGCGGTCCGGGACCGGACGCGTAGGTTCCGGCCGGGAGGGTGCGCAGGAGGGGGCCGACCGCAGGCAGCGCGTCGACGCAGACCGGACCGAGAGAGCGAGTGAGGGCGGGCAGACGTGCCGGACTACTTCAGCGGCTACTCGGTCGTCGGCCTGGTCGCGGTGGTCGGGGTCGCCTTCGTCGCCGTGGCCTTCGCCGCCGGGCACCTGCTGCGGCCCGTCGTGCCGACGCGGGAGAAGATGCTCACCTACGAGTGCGGCGTCGACCCAGTCGGTGAGGACTGGGCGCACACCCAGGTCCGGTACTACGTCTACGCCTTCCTCTACGTGGTCTTCGCGGTCGACTCGGTCTTCCTCTTTCCCTGGGCGACGGTCTTCGCCGACCCCGGGTTCGGCGGCGTGACGCTGGTGGAGATGTTCGTCTTCCTCGGCTTCCTCGCCGTCGGCCTGCTGTACGCATGGAAGAAGGGCGTCCTGGAATGGACGTGAGCCAGCAGGGGCAACCGGACGCCGGCGCCGAGGGGCAGCCGGGCGCCGTCGACCTGCCCGCACCCGTACTCCCCTCGGCCTCCCGGCTGGGCGCGCTCTCGCGACTGGCGCCCGAGCCGATGAAGGTCGTACTCAACTGGGGCCGCCGCTACAGCCTCTGGGTCTTCAACTTCGGACTCGCCTGCTGCGCCATCGAGTTCATCGCCGCGTCGATGTCGCGGCACGACTTCATCCGCCTCGGCGTGATCCCGTTCGCGCCGGGCCCCCGCCAGGCCGACCTCATGGTCGTCTCGGGGACGGTCACCGACAAGATGGCGCCCGCCGTGAAGCGGCTCTACGAGCAGATGCCGGAGCCGAAGTACGTCATCTCCTTCGGCGCCTGCTCCAACTGCGGCGGCCCGTACTGGGACTCGTACGCGGTGACGAAGGGCGTCGACCAGATCGTCCCCGTCGACGTCTACGTACCGGGCTGCCCGCCGCGTCCCGAGGCGCTCCTTCAGGGCATCCTCAAGCTCCAGGAGAAGATCGCCGCCGAGTCCGCGGCCGAGCGGTACGCCGGCCGCCCGAGCGCGCGGCAGCTCGGCAGCCCGCTCGTACAGCCGCCGAAGCCGGGAGGCGAGCGATGAGCGCCGAGGAACCCGCGGGCTGGCTGCCGTGGAGCGTCGGAGCCCTCTTCGGCCCCGGTGCCGAGGCGACCGAGGCGTACGGGCTCCTCACGGTCGACGTCCCCGCCGACACCTGGCTCGATGTGCTCACCTGCGCCCGCGACCGACTGGGCTGCACCTTCTTCGACTGGCTGAGCGCGGTCGACGAGCCCCCGCTGGGCTTCCGCGTCTGCGCACACGTCGCCGCCCTCCCGCAGGAGCAGGGCGCGGGGGTCCGCACCCTGCTCCTGCGTACGACGGTGCCGCACGAGGACCCGTCGCTGCCGAGCGCGACGGGTGTGTGGGCGGGCGCCGCCTGGCACGAGCGCGAGACGCACGAGATGTTCGGCATCGACTTCCCCGGCCACCCCGATCTGGCGACGCTGCTGCTCCCCGACGGTTTCGAGGGGCACCCCCTGCGGAAGGACTTCGTGCTCGCCTCGCGCGTCGTCAAGCAGTGGCCGGGCGCAAAGGAGCCGGGCGAGTCGGGGCACGGCGGCCCGAAGCGCCGCCAGATGCTCCCGCCCGGCGTACCCGACCCCAACGAGTGGGGCCCGCAGAAGGGGCAGTTGCCCCCGCTGCCCGGCCGCCCGACCCGCGGCGGACGCAGCGGCGAGCGGCCCGCACGCCCCCGGCGCAACCGCAGCGCGGACGCCGGCTCCGCGAGCCAGCGCCCCGAGGAGAGCACGGGCACCGAGGAGACGCCCGACGCCGCACCTGCGCGCCAGGCGCGCGGCGGGCCCCGGCGCAACCGCAGCGCAGACGCCGGCTCCGCGAGCCAGCGCGCGGCCGACGGCGCCCAACCGACCGCACCCGAAAAGGCGAACGCCCCCCGGGCGTCCACCGGTTCGCGCCCCGCCCCGACCGATTCCGGCACCCCCGGGGCCCGGAACGACGCGACCGCCCCCCGCAGCCCTGACGCACCGTGGCACACTGCCGACGAAAAGCAGGACCAGGGCGCACCGGAGCCCGCTGCCCCCTCGACGACGGCCGACGCGGCAACCGGCGCCGAGCCCGACGGGGGAGCGGTCGCCGAGCCGGACGGGGAAGGGCGCGCCGCTTCCGGTGCCGAACCGCGGTCGGGCGAACCCGAACCCGAGTCCGAGCCGTTGCCCGGCGCCGAGCCGCCGTCGGGCGAGTCCGCTGCGGAACCCGGTGTCGAGCGGTCGCCGGGCGCCCCGGCGTCCGCTGCGGAGCCTGGTGCCAAGATGCCGTCGAGTGCCCCCGAGCCCGCCGCGGAGCCCGGTGCCGAGTCGGGTGCGAGTGAGGCGGAGTCCGCTTCGGAGCCCGGGGTCGAAGGGCCGCAGGGTGGCCCCGAGGTGCCGGCGGCGCCCGACGCCGAGCGGCCGTCGGGCGAGTCCGATCCGGAACCCGGTGCCGTTCGGCCGTCGAGTCCCCCGGCGTCCCCCGCGGAGCCCGGTGCCGACCGGCCGGCAGGCCCCCCGGCCCCCGCGGAGCCCGACGCCGACCCGCCGTCGAGCGACCCGGAGTCCGCCCCGGAACCCGGCGCCGAAGAGCCTCGGAACGACGCGCAGTCCGAACCGCCCCCTGGCGACACCCCCCACCGCGCAGAGGGGGACGACCGCTGATGGACGTGCTCGACACCGTGTGGCGGCTGCTGGCGCTGCTCGTGGCGTTTCTCGTGTTGCCGCTGCTCGTGGGGCAGTTGGAGCACAAGGTGATGGCGCACATGCAGGGGCGCCTCGGGCCGATGTACGCGGGCGGGTTCCACGGGTGGGCGCAACTCGTGGCGGACGGGGTCAAGTTCGCGCAGAAGGAGGACGTGGTGCCGGCCCGCGCGGATCGGCGGGTCTTCCAGCTCGCGCCCGCGGTCGCGCTGCTGCCGTATCTGCTGGTGCTCGTCGCGGTGCCGGTGGCGCCGCACGGCGGGGTGGTGCAGGCGCTCGACGCGGGGCTGTTCTTCGTGCTCGCCGTGCTCGGCGTCGGGGTGCTCGGCTCGCTCATGGGCGGCTGGGCGTCGGCGAACAAGTACTCGCTCCTCGGCGGGATGCGCACCGCCGCCCAACTCATGGCGTACGAGCTGCCGATGCTGCTCGCGGCCGCCTCGGTGGCGATGGCGGCGGGGACGCTCTCCCTGCCCGGCATCCTGGCGGAGTGGGAGTGGTGGTGGCTGCCGTGGCAGATCGTCGGCGGGTTCGTCTTCTTCGTCGCCGGGCTGGCCGAGCTCCACCGGCCGCCGTTCGACGCGCCCGTCGCCGACTCCGAGATCATCTTCGGGGCCTACACCGAGTACACGGGGCTGCGGTTCGCGCTCTTCCTGCTCGCCGAGTACGCGGGGATCGTCGTCGTCTCGGCGCTCACCGCCGTGCTCTTCCTCGGCGGCTGGCACGGTCCGTTCGCCGACGGGCTCGGCTGGGTGTGGACGCTGCTGAAGACGGCGGTGCTCTCGTTCGTCGTCATCTGGCTGCGGGTCAGCTACCCGCGGCTGCGTGCCGACCAGATCCAGCGGTTCGCGTGGACGGTGCTGGTACCGCTCGCCCTCGCCCAGATCGCGCTCACCGGCGTCGTCAAGGTGGTGCTCTCCTGATGTCCCTTCCCGGCTCCGGCCTCGCCAAGGGCCTCGCCGTCACCCTGCGCACCATGACGAGGCGCACGGTGACCGCGCAGTACCCGGACGTGCAGCCCGAACTCCCGCCCCGCTCCCGCGGGGTGATCGCCCTCTTCGAGGAGAACTGCACGGTCTGCATGCTCTGCGCCCGCGAGTGCCCCGACTGGTGCATCTACATCGACTCGCACAAGGAGACGACGCCGCCCGCGACCCCGGGCGGCAGGGAGCGCAGCCACAACGTCCTCGACCGCTTCGCGATCGACTTCGCGCTCTGCATGTACTGCGGCATCTGCATCGAGGTCTGCCCGTTCGACGCCCTCTTCTGGTCGCCGGAGTTCGAGTACGCGGAGACCGACATCAGGGACCTCACCCACGAGCGCGACAAGCTCCGCGAGTGGATGTGGACGGTCCCCGAGCCGCCCGCCCTCGACCCCGCGGCCGAGGAGCCGAAGGAGCTGGCGACGGCGCAGAAGGCAGCCGAAAAGGCGGCGCAGAAGGCAGCGGAGGGCGCCCAGGACGCCGGACCGCAGGCGCCGGACGACCGCGCGGAGGGCGACGGCGCATGACCCACGTTCCCTCCGTTCCGCTCGCCGCCGGCCACCCCGGCTTCCTCTCGCCGACCGGCGTGGAGATCGCGTTCGTCCTCGTCGGAGTCGTGGCGCTCGGCGCCGCGGTCGCGACGGTCACCACGCGGCAACTCGTCCACGCCGCACTGTGGTTGGTGGTCGCGCTCGGCGGGGTGGCGGTCGAATACCTGCTGCTCACCGCGGAGTTCATCGCCTGGGTGCAGGTGCTGATCTACGTCGGGTCCGTCGTCGTGCTGCTCCTCTTCGGGTTGATGCTCACGCGGGCGCCGATAGGCCGCTCCCCGGAAGCCGACTCCGGCAACCGCCCGGCCGCGCTCACCGTCGCGGGGGGCGCCGCCGTGCTGCTCGTCGTCCTCGTGGTGGACGCGTTCCGGTCGACGTGGATCAGGCTCGACGTGCCGGCGGCCGGCTCGACGCGGCTCACGGGCGAAGCCCTCTTCCGCAACTGGGTGCTGCCGTTCGAGGCGCTCTCGGTGCTGCTCCTCGCCGCCCTCGTCGGTGCGATCGTCCTCTCCCGGCGGCAGGGCGCCTCCGCAGCGCCGCCTGAAGCAGCGGGCACGAGCGAGGACGGAGGCCGCTGATGCACCTCGCCTACCCGGCCGTCCTCTCGGCGCTGCTCTTCTGCACCGGCCTCTACGGGGTGCTGGCGCGGCGGAACCTGATCCTGGTGCTGATGTCGGTCGAGCTGATGCTCAACGCCGTCAACCTCAACCTCGTCGCCTTCGACGTCTGGCTCCGCGACGCCCTCCACGCAGGGCAGTCGCTCGCGCTCTTCACCATCGCCATCGCCGCGGCCGAGATCGGCATCGGCCTCGCGATCGTGCTGCTCGTCTACCGCAACCGGGGCACCAGCGCCGTCGACCGGCTCCGCCTGCTGCGCGACGACTCGCGCGACGAGCCGGCCCAACCCCCCGCCGGCGCGGCCGCGGCGAGACCGGGCGGCAGCGAAGGACCCGACACCAGCGGAGAGGCCACCGAGTGAGCACCCAGACCCTCGCCGTCCTCGTCCCGCTCCTGCCGTTCCTCTCCGCGGCCGCCGGACTGCTGCTCGGCGGACGTGCGCCGGGGTTCGTGCGCCCGCTCGCGGTGCTGCCGACGGCGGTCGCCGCGGCGCTCGCGGCGCTCGTCGCCGCGCGCCAGGGCGGCGGCACGCCCGTCCGCGGCGCGACCGAGCTCACCCCTACGGGCAACGCCGACCTGCCGGTCCAACTCGCGCTCCACATCGACGGGTTCGCCGCGCTCGTCGCCGTGCTCGTCGGCGTCGTCGCCACCGCGGTGCAGCTCTACTCGACGAGCTACCTGCGCGACGACCCCCGCTACCCCTCCTACGCGGCGCTCGTCTCGCTCTTCAGCGCGGCGATGTACCTCGTCGTCTACAGCGACGACCTCGTCGTCCTCCTCGTCGGCTGGGAGGTGATGGGCGTCTGCTCGTACTTCCTCATCGGCCACCACTGGGAGACCCGCGCGGCGCGCTCCGCCTCGCTGAAGGCGTTCCTCACCACCAAACTCGGCGACGTGCCGTTCCTCATCGGCATCCTCGCGCTCGCCTCCGACGCCGGCACCTTCCGGATCAGCACCATCACCACGCGCCTCACCTCCTCGCTCTCCGGCTGGGAGCTGGTCCATCCGACGCTCGTCGCGCTGCTGCTGCTCGCCGGGGTGGCGGGCAAGTCGGCGCTGTTCCCGCTCCACACGTGGCTGCCGACCGCGATGGCCGGCCCGACACCGGTCTCCGCGCTCATCCACGCGGCCACCATGGTCGCGGCCGGCATCTACGTCGTCGCGCGGCTGCTGCCGGTCTTCGCCTCCTCCGCGGCCGCGCTCCTCGTCCTCGCCGTCCTCGCCGGACTCACGATGGCGGGTGCGGCGCTCTGCGCCCTCGCGCAGGACGACCTCAAACGGGTCCTCGCCTACTCGACGCTGAGCCAACTCGCCTACATGGCAGGCGCGCTCGCCGTAGCCGACCGCGGCGCCGCCGTCTTCCACCTGCTCTCGCACGGCGCCTTCAAGGCGCTGCTCTTCCTCGCCGCAGGCGTCCTCATCCACGCCGCGGGCACCAACTCGCTCACCGCGATGGGACGCCGCCGGCTCACCTCCCGCGTCCCCGACGCCTACTGGACGACGACGCTCGGCCTGCTGGCCCTCGCCGCGATCCCGCCGTTCTCCGGGTTCTTCTCCAAGGAGGCCGTCCTCGCCGCCGCCGAGCACGCGGCCCTCGCGCACCGGAGCGGCGTCCCCGCGGTCGCCGGCTGGATCGTCCTCGTCGCGGGGCTCCTCACGGCGCTCCTCACCGCGGCGTACGCGACCCGCATGTGGCTCCTCGCCTTCCGGGGGACCGGCGCGCAGGCCCCGGCGCCCGCCGAACCCGCGGGCGCCACCGGCGTCGGCGCGATCGAAGAGGACCCACCGGGCGACGAGCCCAACTCGCTGCCGGACACCCCGCCTTCGCAGCCGCGGGCAAGGCGCCAGCCCGCCGCCATGACGGTCGTGCTCTGGGCCCTCGCCGTCCCGACGCTCGCCTTCGGCCTGCTCTTCGACGCCCTCCCCGCGTGGTTCGACAGCGCGACGCTCGCGCCGACGCTCACCACCTCGGTCCTCGCCACAGGCGTCGCCCTCGTCGGCGCCGTCGTCACCTACGGCGCCTGGCGGCACACGACCGCGCTCGCGCCGGGTACCGCGAGCGCCGACCCCGGACGGCTGCTCCTCGGCCCCCTGCACACCACCGCCGAGGCGGGGTTCCGCCTCGACGCCGCCTACCGCGCCGTCGCCGTCCGGCCCGTCCTCGCCGCCTCCCGGCTGGCGCGGATGCTCGACCGGGACGTCGTCGACGCGTACGTGCGCGGCGCCGGACGCGGCTCGCGGATGCTGGGCGCCCTCGTACGCCGCGCGCAGACCGGCAACCTCCAGACGTACCTCGCCGTGCTCGTCGCCGGCTCGGTCGTCCTCGCGGTCGCCGCCGTCGTCGCCGCCACCGGAACCGCAGGAGCGTGACCCCGTGATCGACGAGACCGTGCTCCAGATCCTGCTTCTCGCCGTCGTCGCCGTGCCGCTCCTCGGGGCCGCCGCCGCGCTGCTCCCGGCTCCGCCCGGGCTCCGCGGACGCTCGCCCGAGCAGGCGGTGCTGCGGCACGGTGTCCTCGTCACGGGCGTCGTGCTCGTCCTCACGGTTGCCCTCGCCGCCGGGTTCGACCACACGCGCTCCGGCACCATGCAGGCGCAGACCGACGCCAGTTGGGTCCCCGCACTCGACGTCCGCCTCCACCTCGGCGTCGACGGCGTCTCGCTGCCGCTGCTCGTGCTGACCGCGCTGCTCACCTTCCTCTGCGCGCTCCACGCCTACTTCAGGCCGCCTGCAGGGCCGACGCCCACGGCCTTCGTGGCGCTGCTCCTCCTTCTGGAGACCGGCACCCTCGCCACCTTCGCCGTGCTCGACCTGGTGCTCTTCTTCCTCGCCTTCGAGACCGTCCTCGTCCCGATGTACTTCCTCATCGCGCGCTGGGGCGGCGGGGACGCGCAGGGCCGCGAACGCACCGCGGCCGCGGGGAAGTTCGTCCTCTACACCGTGCTCGGCTCGCTCGTCATGCTGCTCGGGCTGCTGGTGCTCGGCCTCGGTGCCGGGACCTTCGACATGGTCCGCCTCGCCGAGGCGCACGGCGCGGGCCTCGGGCACACCGCGCAGCTCCTCGCCGTCCTCGCCGTCGGACTCGGGCTCGCCGTCAAGACGCCGATGTGGCCGCTGCACAGTTGGCTCCCCGACGCGCACACGGCGGCGCCGACCGTCGGCTCCGTCCTCCTCGCCGGGGTGCTGCTGAAGATGGGCACCTACGGCTTCGTCCGCATCCTGCTGCCGGCCGCGCCCGAGGGGATGCAGACCTTCGCGCCCTACCTCGCCGCGTTCGCCGCCGTCGGCATCGTCTACGGCTCGCTCGTCTGCCTCGCGCTGGTGCGCCGCGGCGCCGCGGGCGACCTCAAGCGGCTCGTGGCCTACTCCTCCGTCGGGCACATGGGCTTCGTCCTCCTCGGCATTGCGACTTTGAGCAAGACCGGCGTCAACGGCGCGCTCTTCGCCAACGTCGCGCACGGCCTCATCACCGGGCTGCTCTTCTTCCTCGTCGGCGCCGTCAAGGACCGCACGGGCAGCACCGACCTCGACGCGCTCGCCGGCCGCACGGGCGCCGCCCTCTACGCGCGCGCCCCCCGCCTCGGCGGGCTCCTCGCCTTCGGTGCCGTCGCCTCCCTCGGGCTCCCCGGACTCGCGGGATTCTGGGGGGAGATGCTCGCCCTGCTCGGCGCCTACCACCCGGCCGACGGACTGAGCCGCCCCGCTTACCTCGTCTTCCTCGCCCTCGGTGGGCTCGGCACCCTCCTCACGGCGGCCTACCTGCTCCTCGTCGTCGGCCGCGTCTGCATGGGCGACCCGAAGCCGCAGGCGCCGGCGAAGAGCGAGCAGGACGGCTGGCGCCCCGCGCAGCCGCCGCTCCACACACTGACCGATGTGCGGGCCCACGAGTTCGCCGCCTGGACGCCGCTCGCCGTCCTCACCGTCCTCGCCGGGCTGTGGCCCGCGGCGCTGCTCGGACTCACCGACCCCGCCGTGCAGAACTTCCTGCCAGGAGTGACCCGTTGACCGCCACCGACGCAGCGTCCCCCGGCACCGCGCTCGCCGCGGGCGCCGTGCAGTCGATCGACTGGGCGGCGCTGGCACCGCCGCTCCTCGCCGCGCTCTTCGGGGTCGGCGTCCTCGTCGCCGACCTCTTCCTGGAAGGAACGCGCAAGCGGCTCCTCGGCTGGACCGCGGCAGCCGGACTCGCCCTCGCACTGCTCTCGCTGCTCCCGCTCGTCGGCGAGGGACGCGCCACGTTCTGCCTCGACGGCGGCGCGGGGCCGTGCGGCTACACCGCCGACGCGTTCGCGCTCTCCGTCCAACTCCTCGTCCTCGGCGCGGCGCTGGTCGTCGCCTGCATGTCGATGACGGCGGTCGAGGACGAGGATCTGCCGCGCGGTGAGTTCTGGTTCCTGCTGCTCGCCGCCTCAGCGGGCGCCGCCCTGCTGCCCGCCTCGCGCGACCTCGCGACGCTCGTCGTCGCGCTGGAGGTGGCCTCGCTGCCGTCGTTCGCGCTCGTCGCGCTGCGGCGCTCGGACGGGCGCAGCTCCGAGGGCGCGCTCAAGTTCTTCGTCTCCTCGGTCACCGCCACCGCCGTCCTCCTCCTCGGCGTCAGCTTCGTCTACGCGACGACGGGCAGCCTCCACCTCGCCGACATCGCCCGCGAACTCCCCACCGCCGACCCCCGCTTGAGCACGCTCGCCGCAGCGGGGACGGCGCTCACCCTCGTCGGCTTCGCCTTCAAGACCGCCGCCGTCCCCTTCCACTTCTGGGTCCCCGAGACGTACGTGGGCGCCCCGCTGCCCGTCGCCGCCTACCTCTCCGTCGTCGGGAAGGCGGTCGGGTTCTCGGGGCTCGCGCTCGTCACCGTCCTCGGGTTCCGGTCCTACGGGCACGTGTGGGGGCCGCTCCTCGCCGCCCTCGCCGCGCTCACCATGACCGTCGGCAACGTCGCCGCGCTCCGCCAGCGCGCCGGGACAGCGGACAGCGCGGTGCGGCTGCTCGCCTGGTCGTCCGTCGGGCAGGCCGGCTACCTGCTCGTACCGCTCGCCGCCGCCGCGTACGCCGACGAGCCGGGGGAGGCGGTGGGCGCGACGGTCGCGTACGCGCTCATGTACGGCGTGGTCAACCTCGGTGCCTTCGCCTGCGTTGCGCTGGTGAGGCGCGGCGGCGGGCTGCGGCTCTCCGACCTCCGCGGGCTCGGGACGCGCGCCCCGCTGACGGCGCTGCTCCTCGCCTTCTTCCTGCTCTGCCTCGCGGGTCTGCCGCCCGGGCTCGTCGGCCTCTTCGCCAAGGTCACCGTCTTCCGGGCCGCCGTCGATGCAGGGCTGGGGTGGCTCGCCGCCGTGATGGCCGTCAACGTCGTGATCGCGCTCGCCTACTACCTCCGGTGGACCGCCGTCCTCTTCGCGCGCGCCCCCGAGGGGCCGCCGCTCCCCGCGCCGGGGCCGGCGCGCACGGCCGCGCCCCTCACGCTCGCCGTCGCCGGCACCGCGCTCCTGGGCCTCGCGCTCTCCGGGGCGCCGCAGCTCATCCTCCGCTTCGCGGGAGCTGCGCTGCTGTAGTGGCCCGACCGGCTGGTTCGCGTGAGCTGCCACGCACGGGGGAACGGGAACTGACCGCGGCTGCGTCGCGTTGACGCTTACGTGAAGGACCCACCGACCGGTGGGACGGCACCCGGCACAGGGTTCCCCTGCTGCACCATCTGGAGGGCGTACTGTGCACCGCAGGCACAACGGGCTGAGGACGGCCCTGCTCCTCGGGGGACTCTCCGCCGTCATCGTGGGGATCGGCAGCCTCTTCGGCACCACGGGCCTCGTCGTCGCCGTCGTCGTGGCGCTCGCCACCAACGGCTACGCGTACTGGAACAGCGACCGCATCGCGCTCCGCTCCATGCGGGCGCGCGCGGTGAGCGAGTTCGAGGCGCCGGGGCTCTACCGCATCGTCCGCGAACTCTCGACAGCCGCGCGGCAGCCGATGCCCCGCCTCTACATCTCGCCCACGGCGGCGCCCAACGCCTTCGCCACCGGTCGCGACCCGCGGCACTCCGCGGTCTGCTGCACCGAGGGCATCCTCCGCCTCCTCGACGAGCGCGAGCTGCGGGGCGTCCTCGGCCACGAGCTCAGCCACGTCTACAACCGCGACATCCTCATCTCCTCGGTGGCGGGAGCGCTCGCCTCGGTGATCGTCTTCCTCGTCAACTTCGCCTGGCTGATCCCCTTCGGGCGCTCGGACGACGACGAGGGGCCCGGCCTCCTCGGCATGCTGCTGATCATGCTGCTCGGCCCGCTCGCCGCCTCGCTCATCCAGCTCGCCGTCTCCCGCTCCCGGGAGTACGAGGCCGACGCCTCCGGCGCCCAGCTCACAGGCGACCCGCTCGCGCTCGCCTCCGCGCTGCGGAAGCTGGAGGCCGGCACCCAGCAGCTCCCGCTCCCGCCCGAGCCCCGGCTGGAGACTTCCAGCCATCTCATGATCGCCAACCCCTTCCGGCGCGGCGACGGCATGGCGAAGCTCTTCTCCACCCACCCGCCCATGGGCGAGCGCATCGCCAGGCTGGAGCGGATGGCCGGCCGGCACTGACGGCCAACCGGCAACCGTGCCCAGGGGCGTTGACGTCCTTCACTTCGGGTGGCGCGAAACTGCCCGGACGTGGCCGGTGTGTCCGAGCCGCGTGGAAAGCTCGGTCGAGGCCGTCCCCGGAGGTCCCGGGAGACGGGGAAGTGCGAGGGGAACCGCGGTGAAGCTCATCGAACTGGTGCTGAACCTGCTCTGGCTCATCTTCTGCGGGATCTGGATGGCGCTCGGCTACGCGCTGGCGGCGCTGATCTGCTTTGTCTTCGTGGTGACGATCCCGTTCGGCATAGCAGCAGGGCGGATCGCCGGCTACGTGCTCTGGCCTTTCGGCCGCACCACCGTGGAGCGGCGGGACGCGGGGAGCCCCTCCTGCGTCGGCAACGTCATCTGGCTCGTCTTCGCCGGCTGGTGGCTGGCGATCGGCCACATTCTCACCAGCATCCCTCTTTTCCTGTCCATAATCGGCATTCCTTTTGGCTGGGCGAACTTGAAGCTCATTCCCGTCTCCCTGATGCCGTTCGGCCGCCAGGTGGTCCCGTCGGACCAGCGGTTCGCCGGGTGGTGAGCTAGCTGCTCGCGGCCCCGCTGTTCCTCGCCGACAGCCGCTTCAGCAGCCGACCGGGGCGGAGGGACTCCTGCGGGGCCCGGCGCGAGACCTCCAACGCCCAGAACACCAGCGGTGCTTGCAGCGGCGTCCGGCCGTAGGCGATCACCTTGTGCGCGGTGGACCTGTCCCGCCAGTCCCTCATCATCTTCACGTGGGCCGGCAGGAGGGCGGTGAAGAGCCCGGCGGCGGCAGCCCCGCCGAGCGCACGCGTCCTGGGATGGGCGACCGCGGCCGCCAGCGCGAGCTCCACGGCCCCGCTCGCGTAGACCCACGTGCGCGCCGTGCCCGGCAGCCTCGTGGGGACGATCCCCTCGAAGACGCGGGGTGCGACGAAGTGACCTGTACCGGCGGTCGCGAGCAGACGGGCGAGTGCGGGTGCAGCGTGCTGAGCCATCGGGCCTCCGTTGCTGTGGCGGATTCTCGGGCGTGCGGCCGAGCGTAGTGGCCGCTGCGCCCGCCGTGTCAGGGGGCTGTGGTCTGACACGGCGGACGCAGACGTCGCGCCGCAGGTTGCCACGGCACGGGCGGGGCCGCCTCACACCGCTTCGGCGAGCGCCTTGAACTCGTCCTCGCTCAGGGCGATCCGTGCGGCCTCGATGTTCTCCTCCACGTGCCCCACGCTGGACGTCCCCGGGATCGGCAGCATCGCGGGGGAGCGGCGCAGCAGCCACGCGAGCGCGAGCTGCGCGGGAGAGGCGCCGTGGTCCTTCGACGGGCCCTCCAACGGGCCGCCGGGCGCCGCGAGTTCACCCGTCGCGATGGGGAACCACGGGATGAAGGCGAGGCCCTCGCGCTCGGCGTAGTCGAGTACGTCCTCGGCCGCGCGGTGGGCGAGGTTGTAGAGGTTCTGCACGGAGACCACGGTCGCGTGCTTCCGCGCCTCCTCGATCTGTTCGACGCTCACCTCGGAGAGCCCGATGTGCCGGATCTTGCCCTCCTGCTGGAGCAGGGCCAGCTCCCCGAGCTGGTCGGCGACCGGAACCTGCGGGTCGATCCGGTGGAGCTGGTAGAGGTCGATGCGCTCGACACCGAGGTGCCTGAGGCTCAACTCCGCCTGCTGACGCAGGTATTCCGGCCGCCCGACGGGACGCCAGTCGTCGGGCCCCGCGCGCGTCAGCCCGCCCTTGGTGGCGAGGACGAGTCCCTCCCGGTAGGGGTGGAGGGCCTTGCGGATGAGGCGCTCGCTGACGAACGGGCCGTAGGAGTCGGCGGTGTCGACGAAGTCCACGCCCAACTCCACGGCGCGGCGCAGCACCCGGACCGCCTCGTCCGGGTCCTTCGGTTCGCCCCAGACGCCGGGTCCTGTGAGCTGCATCGCGCCGTACCCGAGTCGGTGCACGGGCAGGTCGCCGCCGAGGGCAAGGGTGCCGGCGGCGTGCGCCGGTGGGGTCGTACTCAATCGGGACTCCTCGCTTCTGCTGGAAAGTTTCTGCAACCCCAACGTGCGAGCCCGGCGGCCGGATTCCCGCGCGGCTCAGCGTCCCCTGCGGGAGAACCACGCCGCGGCGAGCGCACCCGAGACGTTGTGCCAGACGGAGAAGATCGCCGCCGGCAGCGCGGCGAGCGGACTGAAGTGCGCACTCGCGAGCGAAGCTGCGAGCCCGGAGTTCTGCATGCCGATCTCGAACGAGAGCGCCCTGCTGCTCGGCTCCCCGAGGCGGAAGAGCCGCCCGGCCGCGTAACCGAGCCCGAGCCCGAGCCCGTTGTGGAGGAAGACGGCGAGCATCACCAGCGCCGCCGCCGACTTGATCGCGTCCGCACTCCCTGCGACCACCACCGTGACGATCGCGGCGATCGTCAGGGCCGAGAGCCACGGGAGGGCCGGCAGCGCCCTCGTCACGTACCGCCCGGCGAGCAGCCGCACCACGAGCCCGGCGAGGACCGGCAGCAGCACCGTCTTGAGGATGTCCGCGACCATCGACCCCGCGTCGACGGGCAGATATTCGCCGGCGAGGAGCAGTGTCAACGGCGGCGTGACGAGCGGCGCCACCACCGTCGAGACGGTCGCCACGGAGACCGAGAGCGCCACGTCCCCGCGCGCGAGGTAGGTGACGACGTTGGAGGCCGTCCCGCTCGGGGCACATCCGACGAGGATGACGCCGGCCGCGAGCTGCGGAGGAAGATCGAGCGCGTGCGCGACGCCCCATCCGAGCCCCGGCATGATCACGTAGTGCGCCACCAGCCCGAGCGCGACCGCCCACGGCCGCTTGGCGACCCCTTTGAAGTCGTCGACGGTCATCGTCACGCCCATGCAGAACATGACGATCCCGAGCAGGTAGGGCACCGCGTCGCCGCCCCCCGCGAAGGTGCCGGGCATGACCAACCCGAGGGCACCCGCCACAAGGACGAGGACGGGGAAGACGGTGACGGCCCGCCGCGCCGAGCGGTCCTGGGACCCGCCGTCGGCGCTCGAACCGGGCGGCTTCCCCTGGGCCGCCTCGTCCGGAGGTTCTTCGGGGTACTGCTGGGCTCTCTGCTCTCGCACGGCGCGATGCAACGCCTCCCGGCGCCTCCGCGCAACACCGTCTCGCCATCCGACCCGCCTGCCCCGCCCTCCTTCCGCGCCGGCTGGGCGCTCGCCATACCGCCGGTGCTCTCAACTCCCGTCGCTCGGCCGGGAGTCCGGATGGGAGGGTGAGAAGCCGGGAGTGGTGAAGGACACGCGAAGCCCTGCTTCCGCCGCCGGGCGGCGGCGTTCGGGCGGGCCGGCGGGGTGTGGTGAAGGACACGCGGTGAGGGCTGCCGGTGTGCGTGCTGTCCGGGCTTCCGGGCTCTGCTGCCGGGGCGGTGCGGGCTTCCGGGTGCTGTGCCTGTGTTTGCGCCGGACGGGCTTCCGGTCTGGTGCCGGTGTGCGTGCTGCGCGGACTTTCGGGTTTGTCGCAGGGGCCGTGCGGGCTTCCGGGCGCTGTGCCTGTGTTTGCGCCGGACGGGCTTCCGGCCCGGTGCCGGTGTCCGTACCGTGCGGGCTTTCGGGCTCGGGACCGAGGACGCGCCGGACGCCGGCCGGCGAGCGCCGGGTGGCCGGCGTCGTGCGGGTCCGTCGGGAGCATGGCGTCGGACGGACGGGGCTACCCTCGCGGTGACCGATGTCGAACGAAGTGAGGACCCGTGAACGAGGACGACCTGACGTACCTGCGCCGCACCGTCGAGCTGGCGGCCGAGGCCCTCGACTCGGGCGACGAGCCCTTCGGCTCCCTGCTCGTCTCGGCCGACGGCGAGGTACTCGCCGAGGACCGCAACCGGGTGGCGGGCGGAGACGGCACCCAGCACCCCGAGTTCGCACTGGCGCGCCTGTCCACGTCCCTGCTCACACCCCGCGAGCGCGCCACGGCGACGGTCTACACCTCCACCGAGCACTGCCCGATGTGCGCGGCGGCCAGCGGCTGGGTCGGCCTCGGCCACGTCGTCTACGCGAGCTCCTCCGCCCAAATCGCCCAGTGGCTGACGGAGTTGGCGGCCCCGCTACCGCCCGTCCGTACGCTCCCGATCGGCGAGGTCGCCCCGGACATCCAGGTGGCAGGACCGTCCCCCGAGCTGACCGCCGAGATCCGCACCCTCTTCCGGCGCTTCCACGGCGCTGAGGGCTGAACATCGCCGGCGCCCGACGCGATCGGGCAGGAGAAGCCGGACGGGACCGCCGAGGAGCCGGCGTCCTCGTCCCGCCCGGTTGTCCGCCTTGCGCTCAGCGGTAGTTGACGAACTGGAGCGCGAAGTCGAAGTCCTTGCCCTTGAGCAGCGCGATGACGTCCTGGAGATGGTCGCGGCTCTTGGACGTGACGCGCAGCTCGTCCCCCTGCACCTGCGCCTTGACGCCCTTCGGCCCCTCGTCCCTGATGACCTTCGCCACCTTCTTCGCGTTCTCCTGCGAGATCCCCTCCTGAATTGTCGCGAAGATCTTGTACTCCTTGCCGGACGCCTGCGGCTCCCCCGCCTCCAGGGCCTTCAGCGAGATCCCCCGCTTCACCAGCTTCCCCTGGAAGATGTCGAGGATCGCCTTCACCCGCTCCTCGGAGTTGGCCCGCATCTCGATCCGTTCGCCCGACCACTCGATCGAGCCGCCCACACCCTTGAAGTCGTACCGCTGGGAGATCTCCTTCGACGCCTGGTTGAGCGCGTTGTCGACCTCCTGCCGCTCGACCTTCGAGACGATGTCGAAACTGGAGTCGGCCATGGTGAGTTGGCTCCTCGTGTCGTGGTCCGTCAGTCATGTCCCCCGGCACACCGGGGCAACCGCAAGACTAGGCCCACCCACCCCCGCCCCGGCTCCCACCGTGCCCACCCCCGCTGATCAACGGGGTGGCGAACCACCCCGGGTCATCAGGTATGGTTTAGCCCGTTGCCAGGGAGCACCCCCGGGGCCCCGGGCGACAATCCCAGGCGGTGTGCCCGAGCGGCCAAAGGGAGCAGACTGTAAATCTGCCGGCTCAGCCTTCCAAGGTTCGAATCCTTGCGCCGCCACCCTTCCAGAGGGCCCCGTGACCAGTAACCATCCTGGTCACGGGGCCCTTTGGCGTTCTCGGGATGTCAACGCGGTGTGGGGCCGTCGCCCCGTTCTGTCTCACCCCGTACCACCCCCTGACCAGTGCGTGTGGGGCATGAGTGAGGCAGCCTTCAGCGTCCCCGGAACGTGTTCGCGCTCTCACGCACCACCGCACGTCGGTGTGGCTGTCGGCGTGCACCGACGCTCGGGCAGCACGCGCGCAAGCGTGTCTCGGGCGGCGCCCCACCGGGGTGACGGTGGGGGGCCGAGTCAGCGACGTGCGCGGGGTGGTCCGTTTCCCGCACGCGTATCGCGGTATTCCGATCGCCATGGTGAGCATCGGTTACTTTCTGGCCTGCGAGGAGTTCGCCCCGCAGGAGCTCGTACGACAGGCGAAGCTGGCCGAGCGGGCCGGCTTCGAGCGGCTGTGGATCTCCGACCACTTCCACCCCTGGCAGGACAGCCAGGGCCAGGCCGCCTTCGTGTGGTCGGTGATCGGGGCGCTGTCCGAGGCGGTGTCCCTGCCCGTAGGGACCGCGGTCACCTGCCCCACCTTCCGCATCCATCCCGCGATCATCGCCCAGGCTTCGGCCACGGCGGCAGTGCAGTTGGGCGGGCGTTTCACACTGGGAGTGGGCACGGGGGAGGCGCTCAACGAACACATCCTCGGGCAGGCCTGGCCGCCCGCACCGGTGAGGCTGCAGATGCTGGAGGAAGCCGTCACCCTGATCCGGCGGCTGCACACCGGCAAGCGCACCACCTTCCACGGCGACTACTACTCCGTGGACGACGCACGCATCTACACGCTGCCCGACGAGCCGGTCCCGATGGCCGTCTCCGCTTTCGGCCCCGTCGCCACCAAGACGGCCGCCCGGATCGGCGACGCCTTCGCCACCGCCTCGCCCAACGCCGAACTGGTCCAGTTGTACCGCGACTCCGGGGGCGGGCAGCGTGTCGTCCAGGGCGGGATGAAGGTGTGCTACGCAGAGACCGAGGAAGCCGGGCTGGACTTGGCACACCGGCTGTGGGCCACTGAGCTGCTGCCGGGACAGGTCCCGTCGACACTGACCCGTCCCAAGGACTTCGCTGCCGCCGCCGAGCTGGTCTCCCGCGAGGCGGTCGGGCGGCAAATGGTCTGCGGCCCGGATGTGGAACGGCACCGGGCAGCCGTCCAGAGCTATGTCGACGCCGGGTTCGACGAACTCTACGTCCAGCAAATCGGCCCGAATCAGGATGAGTTCTTCCGGGTGTGGAGCGAACAGGTGCTCCCGTCGTTCCGCTAGCCGATGCATTCCAGGGGATCGGCTGCGTGCACGAGGCGAGGGAGTCCACTGTCGGTGTGCATAAGACTGAACTCCCTCGCCGCTGCACCGTACGTGAAGATCGATGACCCGCTGAAAGGCTCACCAAGACTCAAGCCGGAGCGGCCCGTGGCGGGTATCGCACCTCGGCTCGGCGATGCGGAGTTGGTGACGCTCCTGGCGATGCAGGCGATGCTCGGCTTCACCTCTGAGGTGCGCTGGCGGAGTCAGGGAGGGGCGACTGACCGACGTGCTCCGGCGACCGTGCGAGGTGCGGGCGGCCCAGGGCGAAGGGGCAGGCGTGAGCCACCGTCCGGACGCACCAACCTTCCTGGGCTCAGCGCACGTTGAGGAACCTGCCTCTCGTGCCGCGGAGTCCACGAATGCCATAGCCCTCAGCCCATCGTTCAGGCATCACCCCGGAAGCTGTGCCTCGCCGCTCTCAGGAATCTGCACCTCCGCCTCGAGCTGCGACAAACACACCGACCACCTCGACCCCTGGGCCGCGCGGCCTTTCTCATCGCACCTGGCGGTACAGCCCGCGACCGGGGCCGAGCACGATCTGCCTTCAGCATCCGAGGAGCACGACACCTCCTCTGACTCGTAGTGTTGGCCAGGGTGCTTCCGGTGTGGGCCGTCGTGAGGCCCGCGAACACGACGATTCCACGACTCGCGTCCGGGGGTTGAGTCGTCGAGCTACCGACCAGCACCGTGAACGAGGCCGCCCGCGGCGGGTCGGCCACCACGGAGAGGGGTGCCTTATTTGTCGCTTTCGGAGAAAGTTGCTTCAACGGGGGTAAGCGGCCGATAAACACGCAGGTCATCGAGACTGCTCCCCGCGCGTGCGGGGATGGACCCGGCGGCGGCCTTCCCCACCCACCCCGGCCCGCCTGCTCCCCGCGCGTGCGGGGATGGACCCGCCTCGAAGGTGATCGGCTCACGGCCGCGGTACTGCTCCCCGCGCGTGCGGGGATGGACCCCCCGACGACCTCACCCACGCCGAACAGCAGGCCCTGCTCCCCGCGCGTGCGGGGATGGACCCGCGGCGGCACACCCGCCGACCGCCTCCTGGCCCTGCTCCCCGCGCGTGCGGGGATGGACCCCGGGCTGCGGTCTGAACTTCCTGGTGATCGTTCTGCTCCCCGCGCGTGCGGGGATGGACCCACCGCCTACCGGCCGGTGCAGCAGGCCACGGCCTGCTCCCCGCGCGTGCGGGGATGGACCCTCATCTGGGAAGACGCCGCGGCCGACCTCGGACTGCTCCCCGCGCGTGCGGGGATGGACCCCCGGTCTCCCGAGGGCACCCTTGGAAGGCCGCCTGCTCCCCGCGCGTGCGGGGATGGACCCTCATCTGGGAAGACGCCGCGGCCGACCTCGGACTGCTCCCCGCGCGTGCGGGGATGGACCCCCGGTCTCCCGAGGGCACCCTTGGAAGGCCGCCTGCTCCCCGCGCGTGCGGGGATGGACCCGCATTCGCAGACATCAGCCGCGACTACTGGGACTGCTCCCCGCGCGTGCGGGGGATGGACCCCGGCAGATCCATGCCGACGAGCCGCTCCAAAACTGCTCCCCGCGCATGCGGGGTCGCCCCCGAGAACGCCCGCCCGAAATGCGTCCGCACTGCGCCTCCCCGGCCGAGTGAAAGATCCGGCACCCGCCCAGTTTCCGCGGCAGCGGGAGTTCCATGTCGGGATGACCGGGCCGGCCACGACTCGTCAACTAACGCGCCACCGAGCCCCGTTACCCAGTCGCCACCACTCCTCCCGCACAATTCCCCGCCCACACCCCAGGCGTCCTCCCCCACCACGGAAGTGCCCGTTCCAGTTGACCGGCGAGTCGGAAGAGGCGGTCCTCGGACCCGTAATCGGTGGCGAACTGCATGCCGATCGGGAGTCCGGTCGCGTCGTCGGTCGTGAGGGGGACGGACATGGCGGGTGTGCCCGCCACGTTGAACGCCGCGCTGAACGGTGCATGGTCGAAGACGCGGCGGAGCCAGCCGTGGCCGTCGAGTTCCGCTGCGTTCTCGGTGTGGGTTCCCAGGGGTACGGGGAGTTCGGGCAGGGTCGGGGTGAGCAGGATGTCGTGGTCGGTGAAGTACCGGGCGAGGCTGCGGGCTGTCCGGTTGCGGACGGTGAGGGCGGTGACGAACTGCGCGCCGCTGACCTGCCGTCCGTAGTGGTAGCTGGCGAGGGTCGTCGGTTCGAGGGTCGAGGAGTCGATGGGGCGGTCGAAGGCGGTGGCCAGCTCGTCGACGGAGGCCGCCAGGTTCGCCGTCCACAGATGGGCGTTGGCCGTGACGAACTCGTCCCAGTCGGAGCCGAGGGCGACCTCGGCCTCGTCCACCCGGTGGCCGAGGGACTCCAGCAGATCCACGGTGCGGGAGAGGGCGCGGGTCACGGGCCCGGTGGTGCGGTGTCCGCCCCATGCCTGCGCGAGGACGCCGATCCTGAGCGCGCCGGGGTGGCGGGTGACCTCTTCCGCGTAGGGGCGGGACGGCTGCTGGGCGAAGTAGGGGTCGCCCGGTTCGGGGCCGTGGACCAGGTCGAGCAGCGCCGCGCTGTCGCGTACGGAGCGGCTGACGCTGCCGTGCACGGCGAGGCCGTTGAAGACCTCGTCGGCGTCGGGTCCCATGGAGACCCTGCCGCGGGTGGGCTTCATCCCGAAGAGGCCGTTGCAGGCGGCGGGGATGCGGAGCGAGCCGGCCGCGTCGGTGCCGTGTGCGAGCGGCACGATCCCCGCGGCGACGGCGGCGCCCGCGCCACCGCTGGACCCGCCTGCGCTCCGTTCCGGGTCCCACGGGTTGCGGGTGGGGCCGTACAGCACCGGCTCCGTCGTGGTGCTGAAGGCCAGCTCCGGTGCCGCGGTGCGTCCGAACGTCACCAGGCCGGCGCGGCGGAAGCGCGCCATGAGTGCGGAGTCGGCGGCGGCGACGTTGCCCTCCGCAAGGCGGCTGCCCAGCTCTGTTCGTCTCCCGCTCATGGAGACTCCGATGTCCTTGATCAGGAAGGGGACACCGGACAGCGGTGTGCTGCCGGGCGTGGGGTCGTCGTCGGACGGCCAGGTCTCCACGACGGCGTCGAGGTGCGGGTCGACCGCCTGAGCGGCCTCGCGTGCGGCTGCTTCCAGCTCGGCGGGGGCCGCCTCGCCTCGGGCCACCAGCTCTGCGAGCCCGACTGCGTCGTGGCTCACGTACTCGGCAACTCTCACTGTCACTCCCGGCGTTGTGGACGATACCGTAAAGAACCATACGGTACCGTGCGGTATCGAATGGCACGCGGGGGTACCTTAGTGTGGTGGCCACGCATTCGACCGACGTCAAGGAGCGGCCATGGCACCGACCGCCAGGAGACCGAGCAGAGTCGCGAAACTGCCACCGCGCGAGCGCATCCTCGACGCGGCGGAAGAACTCTTCCGGGACGAGGGGATTCGGCGGGTGGGCGTCCAGGCGATCGCCGAGCGTGCCGAGACCACGAAGATGGCGCTCTACCGGCACTTCGGCACCAAGGACGAGCTGGTCGCGGAGTGGTTGCGGATCGTCGCCGCCGACTACCGGGCGGCCTTCGACGACGCCGAGGCCGAGCACCCCGGCCTCCCCGGGGAGCAGATCCTCGCCGTGGCCCGCTTCGTCGCCGAGGGGCTGCCGGCGCTCACGTACCGCGGCTGCCCGTTCGTCAACTCCCTTGCCGAGCTGCCCGACCGCTCCCATCCGGCACGGCAGGTGATCGAGGAACACAAGGCCCACCAGGCCCGCAGGCTGCTCGACATGTGCACCGAGGCGGGGCTTCCCGAGCCGGAGCAAGCGGTGGCCGAGATCACGTTCGTGCTCGAAGGGGCGCAGGTGAGTGTGCAGAACGGGAGTATCGATCAGGTGGGGGAGCGGGTGATGAGGATCGTTGAGGGGATTGTGGATCGGCGGCGGTCGGTCGTATCGAATACGTCTGTCGGTTGACGGTGTCGCGGTCCGACGAATTCGCCGGTGCGGGTGAGTTGTTGGGGTGGGAGCGAGGGGTCGTGCTGTGTGTGCCTCTGTGCTCGATGGGAGCGACTGGTGCCTGTTGGGTTGTTGGGAGAGGCGCCGATCGTCAAGCTGCGGAGCTGTGCTTGAACCTGCCATATTCTGGCGGCAGTTGAAGGCTCGATGCTCGCCGGTGCCGTCCCGGGACGGCACCGGCGGGAGTAGCTGTCAGCCGGAGGAGGAGCCTGGGCGACTGTGCTGCTACGGACGCAAGTCCCTTACGGCAACTGTGGAGTTGCCCGGCCGAAGGGTGCCTTATTTGTCGCTTTCGGAGAAAGTTGCTTCAACGGGGGTCAGCGGCCGATAAACGCGCAGGTCAACGAGACTGCTCCCCGCGTGCGCGGGGATGGACCCGTTGCGAACGGCGTTGTCTTGGTCACTGGGCGCTGCTCCCCGCGTGCGCGGGGATGGACCCGAAGCTTCGGCGAGATGAAAAGGAAGCGGGAACTGCTCCCCGCGTGCGCGGGGATGGACCCGTCTTCACGGCTGCCTCGGTCTTCTTCGGGTGCTGCTCCCCACGTGCGCGGGGATGGACCCGCCCGCCGCATCAAAACGTTGGGCGACCTGGACTGCTCCCCGCGTGCGCGGGGATGGACCCGTC
>NZ_KB905817.1:0-326045 GCF_000381025.1 Streptomyces sulphureus DSM 40104 | reverse complement strand
CCCGCCGCATCAAAACGTTGGGCGACCTGGACTGCTCCCCGCGTGCGCGGGGATGGACCCGTCCTCCGGCCGGGCCATCGGGTCCGGCCGGGCTGCTCCCCGCATGCGCGGGGATGGACCCGAGGGGACCCTCTTCGGCGCCATCCGGAAGGACCTGCTCCCCGCATGCGCGGGGATGGACCCCACAAGCCGAAGTTCCGGGGGCAGGACGAGGGCTGCTCCCCGCGCACGCGGCGATGGACCCAGCGCCGGCAACGTGCTCGTCGGAATCTTCTGCTGCCCCCCGCACACGCGGCATTGGTCCCCATGGACAAGGGCCAGCTCGTTGACGACGTCCGGCTCCCCACGCATGCAGGGACATCCGGCGTCCTCTCAACTTGCCTTCAGGGAAGGCATGTTGTGCACACCGCGCTCACCCGGGCACCGTCATGAGTCCCACGCCGCGTGACCGCCCACCGGACCCGTACCGCACGGTCACCCGCTGCCGAGCGATGCAGACGCCGAGCCATGACGCCGCCCAGCCTCAGCGCGGATGCACCGAGCCGCCCGGCGACGACGGACCACGACACGGGCGCCCGAGCCGAGCGCCCCCGTACACGACCGCAGGCGCGCCGACGCAGAGGCGCCCCCACTCAGAGCCCCGGCGCCCCCGGAGCACTGACCCCAAGCCCCGAACGCCCCTCACCCGCCCCCCACCATCCGCACAACCCACCGCACCGTCTCCCCCGCGTCGACAACCTGCTGCAAAT
This sequence comes from Streptomyces sulphureus DSM 40104, assembly GCF_000381025.1. GTDB lineage: Bacteria > Actinomycetota > Actinomycetes > Streptomycetales > Streptomycetaceae > Streptomyces > Streptomyces sulphureus. The sequence continues at coordinate 325,296 of NZ_KB905817.1, read as the reverse complement.
GCGTCCCGGGCAGCCGCTCCACCTTCCATCCCCGATCCCGGGCATCCGCCGCCTCACCGTCGTAAGGCGGACTGAACTGCAGGTAAGAACAGGCCCCGTCCCCCCACCCACGAGGCACGGGCAAACACTGCTCGAAGTAGGCGAGAGGCAGGGCGGGTTGCTCCTCGACGATCGCCCGGCGCAGCTCGGGGTCCGGGAGCATGGCGGCGACGTCGTCCTCCGGCCACCAGTCGGTCCAGCGGGGCAGCACCCCGTCGACGGCCATCGGGCGGAGCGCCTCCAGCAGCTCCGGCGGGAGCGCGGGGCTCGGACCCGCGGTCGCCGGCAGCGTGGCGTCGACGAAGAGCGAGTGCGCCACGGGCTGGGCGATGCCCGCGCGGATCGCGGGGACCAGCAGCCCCGCGTTGCTGTGCGCCGCCAGCGCGACGGGGGCGTCGTCCGGCACCCCGGCGAGGCTCTCCCGTACGGCGTCCACCGCGCGCGGCCAGTACGGCGGCTCGCCGGAGCCGACGTCGAGCAGCGACGGGACCCGGACCTCGTGCCCCGCGGTCCTGAGGCGTTCGGCGACGGGGTGCCAGGTGGTCGGCCCGACGAGCGGGCTGTGCACGAGAACGAGGAGCGGCGCCATACGGGGATGCTGTCCCTGCGCCGACGAGGGCGCCGGCGCTTCGGCCCGGAGCGAACACTCAACGGCGCGCTGCGGGGCGTCACTTCGCGACGACGCAACGAGTGCGCTCCCCGCCGTCGACCGGGCGTGATCGACGTCATTCACCCGTTGAGGCCTATCTCACGGCCCCTCGACCTCCGCATGGAAGGCCCGAAAAGTTACGCTTTCGACGGATCGGACTTCAGTGCCCCGAGCACCCGCCCGACAGACGGCCCACCCCGACCCCACGCGGAGTCAACGTGACCGAGCCCCGGCAGCTTTCCCCGTTGCAGGGGCAGAGTGCTGCGCCGCGGTACGTCTGGTACGCGTCGTTCGGCTCCAACCTGCACCTCTCCCGCCTGCGTTACTACCTCGCCGGCGGCTGCCCGCCCGGCACCGGGCGCACCTACCCGGGATGCCGCGACCCCCGCGACCCGCTGGAGTCCACGGCCGTCGCGCTCCCCGGTGACGTCTACTTCGCGGGCGAGTCCCCGGTGTGGACCGGCGGCGTCGCCTTCTACGACCCGGCCGCCGAGGGCATCGCCGCAGCGCGGGCCCACCTAGTCAGCGTCGAGCAGTTCTCGGACATCGCCGCCCAGGAGATGCACCGCGACCCGGGTGCCGACCTCGACCTCGACGCGGTCCTCGCCGCGGGCAGGCTGGAGACGGGACCGGGCCCGTACGAGACGCTCGTCTGCGCCGGGTCGCTCGACGGCCGGCCGGTCCTCACCTTCACCGCGCCCTGGTGCAGGAACGACGTCACCTGCACCGCGCCCTCGGCGCTCTACCTCCACCAACTCGCCTCCGGGCTGCGGGAGTCGCACGCCTGGGCACCGGAACGCATCGCCGAGTACCTCTCCGCGCGCTCCGGCGTCGCGGGGCACTGGGCGTCCGACGCCCTTCTCTCGGTCTGCCGCGGCGAGGTCGACGCCGCCGTCGCGCCGGGCGACGTGGCAGAGGTCCTCCCCGAGCCGGTGCGGCAGCCGGCGTCGTAGGAAAGGAGCGGGACCCGCTCTTCGTGCGTACGCCGGCCGCCGTGCTCAGCGCCCGGCGATCGACTCCACCGCTTCCTGGATCGGCGTCTCCCCGCCGATCAGCTCCAGCGTCTCGCCGGCCGCCCGCGGCTCGTCGAGGAGCGCGAGGAGCACGGCCGCCACGTCGTCCCTGGTGACCTCGGCGCGGCCTGTCGAGGGGGCGAGGGTGACGCGTCCGGTGCCCGGGTCGTCGGTGAGGCGGCCGGGGCGCAGGATCGTCCAGGCGAGGTCGGGGCGTGCGCGGATGTCCTCCTCCGCCTGGCCCTTGGCGCGGAGGTAGGCCGCGAAGACCGGCTCCATGCCCGGGGGCGGGTGCTCGGCATCCACGGAGGAGTCGGCTCCCATGCTGGAGACGACGAGGAACCTGCTCACCCCGGCGCGTTCGGCGGCGTCGGCGAAGAGCGCCGCGGCGGCCCGGTCGACGCTCTCCTTGCGGGCGACGCCGCTGCCGGGTCCGGCGCCGGCGGCGAAGACGGCGGCGTCGGCGTCCTCCAGGTGCTTCGCCACGTCGTCGACGCTTGCGGACTCCAGGTCGCAGACGACGGGTTCGGCTCCGGCGGCGAGCAGGTCGCTCGCCTGCGCGGAGCGTCGGACGATGCCCGCCGCCCGGTCGCCCCGTCCGGCGAGCAGCCGCTCCAGTCGAAGGGCGATCTTTCCGTGTCCTCCAGCGATCACAGTGCGCATGTCCCCGACCGTACGCCGACGAGTCCGCTCGCGCGCGGTCTCCTTCCTACCCGCTGCCCCTCAGCCCTGGGACTGCCGCGGCAGCCCCAACTCGGCGGCCGTGGCGAAGTCGCAGAACTCCCGCACCGCGCTGGTCCGCGCCACGACCCGCCCCCGGTGCACCACCACCCTGCTGTACGCGAGCGACAGCGCACCCGCGAGCTCGTCCCCCCGCACCGCGAGCAGATCGGCGGGGAAGCCGGCCTCGACGCGCACCTCAGGCAGCCCCATCACAGCCCTGGCCGCACCGCTCACCGCCTCGTACGCGGCGTGCGGAGGCGCCTCACCGTGCGAGGCGAGGAGGTACGCGGCCTCCAGCGGATCGCCCCTCCCCACCCGGTTCGACGCGTCGCGCAGCGCCCCGCTCCCCGCGGCGACGGAGACGCCGGCCCGCGTCAGCACGCTCATCGGCGCGGCCCGCGAGGGGAGTTCGGGCGAGGACCGCTCCACGGCGGAGCAACTCCCCTGCGGCAGGCAGACGACGGTGACGCCGGCCGCCGCGAGCTGCTCGGCGCAGCGGACGGCGGTCCGGTGCGGCTGCCGGGCGAGGCCGCCGCACGGCCCGATGCTCACCGCGGGCCGGAACCCGCCGGCCGCCGCGGCGAGACGGGTGAGCCGCGCCGGGTCGTCGCCCTCGGTGTGCAGGTCGACGGGGCAGCCGTGCTCGGCGGCGACCGTCAGGACCGCCTCCACGTACCCGGCGGGATCGGGGTCGAGGTCGGGGCAGCCGCCGACGGCGGTGGCCCCCATCTTCACCGCGTCCCGCAGCATCGCCAGCCCCTCGGCACCCGCGGCCCCCGTGAGCAGCCGCGGCACCGCGACGGCGCTGAGATCGATGAGCCCACGCAGCGAGCGTCTCGCCTGCAGCACCGCTTCCAGCCCCGAGAGTCCGGCGACGTCCCCGATGCGCACGTGGGTGCGCGACGCGGTGGCACCCTGGCCGAGTTGGAGGAGCGCGGCCTGGGTGGTGCGGCGCTGCACGTCCTCCGGCTCGTACGACGGCGGGCCGGCCGGACGGTCCTCCGCGGGCGGGGCCTGGTCGGCGGTGAGCGCGGAGTCGTAGTGCGCGTGGGGCTCGGCGGGTGCGGGGAGGAGCAGGTAGCCGGCGAGGTCGACGAGCGCGGCCCCGCGCCTGCCGTACCCGACGGCGAGGCTGCCGGCCGTGCCGACCGCCTCGATACGGCCGCCCGCGACGCGGACGTCGACGGTGCGGCCGTCGGCGAGACGCGCCCCGCGCAGGACGAGCGGGGGAGTGCGGGGTCCTTCGCGCGACTCGCGTTCGGGTTCGCCGCGGCCGGGCTCGCGCTCTGGCTCTGACGGCTCCTGCGGCTCACTCTCGGTCATCGGTCTCCCAGGGGCGCGGAGGTCACTTGGCCCGGGGCGCCCCGGGCGGGCGGCGCGCGGATCGAGCGTAGGGCGCAGGGGAGAGCGCGGCGGGGAACGACCGAATAGTCGTACCGCTGTGGTGCGGTGGGGACGCCGCCCCTCGCAGCTCTGCGGACTGCGGCGGAGGCGGCGTGCGGCCCGGCTCGGCCTCCCGGAACGGCAGTTGGGGGCGGTCGCGGGTGCGCGGCGTGGGAGGGTTCAGGGGGCCGGTACGGATTTCACCTTTGGCTGCGAGGCGTGTAATGTCTTCCCCGCTCGCCCCAATAGCTCAGTCGGCAGAGCGTCTCCATGGTAAGGAGAAGGTCAACGGTTCGATTCCGTTTTGGGGCTCTGATGTGACTGGTCCTCTGCCGTCGGTGGAGGCCGCCGCATCGTGGCGGTGTAGCTCAGTCGGTAGAGCAAGCGGCTCATAATCGCTGTGTCACCGGTTCAAGTCCGGTCACCGCTACTTCACCGACAGTAGCCGATTGCAGGGTCGGTCCTCCGATCGGCTACTATTTCTGCGTTTGTCCATCCGTTTGTCAAGGAGCACTCAACGTGGCTGCCACAGACGTCCGCCCGAAGATCACGCTGGCCTGCGTGGAGTGCAAGGAGCGGAACTACATCACCAAGAAGAACCGTCGGAACAACCCCGACCGGATCGAGATGAAGAAGTACTGCCCCAGGGACAACCGTCACACCGTCCACCGCGAGACGCGCTGACGTCCGCGTTCCGAGGGCCGGAAGTTCTTCCGCGAGGCCGCTCCCTGTGTCGTCAGGGGGCGGCTTTGTCGTGTGTGCGCTTGGCTGCCGTGACGGTGTCCGATTTGTCACGCTCGGGACAAGTTGCTTCAGTGGGGGTCGGCCGCTGAGAAACGTGCAGGTCAACGAGCCTGCTCCCCGCGCGTGCGGGGATGGTCCCTCGGGCCACCTCATCCACAGCGACGACCCGATCTGCTCCCCGCGCGTGCGGGGATGGTCCCAAGCGGCCGGCGCACAGCGAGTCCACCGAGGACTGCTCCCCGCGCGTGCGGGGATGGTCCCGAACTGATCGGGTTCGGCCGCATCGCTACTGACTGCTCCCCGCGCGTGCGGGGATGGTCCCTCCGAGAATCGCGCCCAGGAAGTCGCCGCGATCTGCTCCCCGCGCGTGCGGGGATGGTCCCTACCACCTCGAAGCGGACTTCATCGAGGACATCTGCTCCCCGCGCGTGCGGGGATGATCCCGGGCTCCTGGTGACCGATTACAAGATGTCGGGCTGCTCCCGCGCGTGCGGGATGGTCCCGATGCGGAAAGCACTGCGACCGCTATGCCTGCTCCCCGCGCATGCGGGGATGGTCCCAGGGCGCCAACCGGCATCTGCCCGTGGCGGGGCTGCTCCCCTGATCACGCCCGCCTCAACGGCTCCGGGCCGTTTCTCCCCCCCATTCGCGGGGACTTCGCGAGTGCTCCCTGCACACCGCCCTAGCCACCCCCATAGGTATGCTGCTCCCCGCGCACGCGGGGGCGGCGGTGGTGCATCCCGCGGCGCCGCAGCAACCCCCCCCCGTCGAGCAGACGAGGCGCGAGGCACCGAAGCAGCAGGAGGTGGCGCCGATGGCGCTCGACAAGTCCTTCGAGGGGCGGAGCTATCCGCCGGGGCGTACGTACGAGGTCGGCAGGGAGAAGATCCGGGAGTTCGCCGAGGCGATCGGGGACGCCAATCCGGCCTACACCGACCCGGAGGTCGCGCGGGCTCTCGGGTACGCGGACGTGATCGCGCCGCCCACCTTCGTCTTCTCGCTGACGTTCCGGGAGGCGGGGCAGGCGCTCCAGGACCCGACGCTCCAGCTCGACTACGGACGGGTCGTCCACGGCGACCAGAAGTTCCACTACCACCGGCCGGTGCTCGCGGGCGATCGCCTCTCGGTCACCTCGACGATCGACTCGATCAAGTCCATGTCCGGGAACGACATCCTCGACATCCGCGGGGACGTGTACGACAGCGCGGGCGAGCCCGTGGTGACCGCCGTCACCAAGGTCGTCGTCAGGGGCCCCGAGTCCGACTCGGCAGAAGGGAAGTGAGCCGCATGGGCGCGAGGATCGCGTACGCCGACGTCGAGGTCGGCACCGAACTGCCGGCCCAGCGCTTCCCCGTGACGAGGGAGACCCTCGTCCGTTACGCGGGCGCCTCGGGCGACTTCAACCCGATCCACTGGAACGAGCGGTTCGCCAAGGAGGTCGACCTCCCGGACGTCATCGCGCACGGCATGTTCACCATGGCCGAGGCGGCCCGGGTCGTCACCGACTGGACGGGGGACCCGGGCGCCCTCGTCGACTACGGGGTGCGGTTCACCAAGCCCGTCGTCGTGCCCGACGACGGCAAGGGCGCCGAGATCGAGGTCTCCGCCAAGGTTGCGGCGAAGCTCGACGACGACGCGCGCACGGTCCGCGTCGACCTCACCGCGACGAGCGCGGGGCAGAAGGTGCTCGGGATGTCCCGCGCCGTCGTCCGCCTGGCGTGACCGCACCCGGCGCCCGGCGCCGCGGGACGGCGCCGGGCGCGCGGCGCGGACCTCGTACGCTTGGCACCGTGCAGGAACTCGACACCACCGAAGCCCCGCAGCCGCGCACCGAGTACGGTGCCCCGCTCGCTCCGCTGACCACCCTCCGACTGGGCGGCCCGGCCGCACGGCTGGTCACCGCCGAGACGGACGAGCAGGTCGTCGCCGCTGTGCGCGAGGCCGACGCGAGCGGCACCCCGCTGCTGATCGTGGCGGGCGGCAGCAACCTGGTCATCGCGGACGAGGGCTTCGCCGGGACGGTGCTGCGGATCGCGACCCGCGGGTGTGTGCTCGACGGCACCGATCTCGAACTCGCCGCCGGTGAGAACTGGTCGGAGGCGGTCGCGCGGACCGTGGAGGCGGGGCTCGCCGGCGTCGAGTGCCTCGCCGGCATCCCGGGTTCGGCGGGTGCCACTCCGGTGCAGAACGTGGGCGCCTACGGCCAGGAGGTTTCCAGCACGCTCACCGAGGTGATCGCGTACGACCGGATCGGTGGCGAGACCGTCACCGTCCCGAACGAGGAGTGTGGCTTCGGATACCGCTGGAGCCGCTTCAAGGCCGAACCCGACCGCTTTACGGTGCTCCGCGTCCGGTTCCGACTGGAGGACGCGGGCGGGCTCTCCGCGCCGCTGAAGTACGCCGAGACGGCACGCGTTCTGGGCGTCGGCGCGGGGGAGCGCGTGCCGGTGGAGCGCGCACGGGAGACCGTCCTCGCGCTCCGCGCGGGCAAGGGCATGGTCCTCGACGCGACGGACCACGACACCTGGTCGGCCGGCTCGTTCTTCACCAACCCGGTCCTCGACGACGCCGAGTTCGCCGCCTTCCGCGCTCGCGCCGGCGCACGCCTCGGTGCCGGCGTCGAGCCCCCCGCCTTTCCGGCCGGCGAGGGAGGCACCAAGACCTCCGCTGCCTGGCTGATCGACAAGGCCGGGTTCACCAAGGGCTACGGCACCGGGCCCGCCCGCATCTCCACGAAGCACACCCTCGCCCTCACCAACCGCGGTGAGGCCACCACCGCAGACCTCCTCTCCCTCGCCCGCGAGGTGCGCGCCGGCGTCTTCGACGCCTTCGGGGTGACCCTCGTCAACGAGCCGGTGACAGTGGGCTGCTCGCTGTAGCGCGGACCGGCGCCGGGCCCCGCCCGTCGTACGCCGCACCTTCGGACGTCGTCCGAGCGGGCGAGCCCTGTAGACGGCGCTCGTGGACGGGCGTGCCACCGCGGCGTGCGAGAGGTTCCCACGACTGGATGAACCCGCCGGGGCACCTCAACACCGTGCGCTTGTGCGGAGGTTGAGCCACCGGTGAACGAAGGGCTTCAGCGCAGTTGGCGCGGACATCGTGAGCGGTGAGGCCGGAGCGGCGATCGCCATCGCGCGGAACACCGGCGTGCTGCCCGATGCCCTGCCAACCTCCGTCATGACAACGCCGGTTCACCAGCGGACCCGTCGTCCGGCAGGGACGGCTCGCTCCCGGCGTGAGGGAGCCGGTCGTGTGCTCGCAGCCGCGAGCGGGCGGCAGCCCGGAACGGCGACACCACCCGTCTGCCGCATCACTGCCAGGGCGACGTACGAACCACCCCGCCCCGGCTGACGCCCGCCAAGCGCCAGCCGCCCGACGAGCCCGCTCCTTGGACACCCCCGTCCCGTCAGCCCGCGCCGCCGCCGGGCGGCACCGTCAGCCAGTCGTCGATCCGTGCCAGCGTCCGCTGCCGCACGTCGGAGGGCATCACCGCGCCGCGCACCGACTGCCGTGCGAGCTCGGCGAGTTCGATGTCGGTGAACCCGTGCGCGGTGCGCGCCAGCGTGTACTGGGCGGCGAGCCGTGAGCCGAAGAGAAGCGGGTCGTCGGCGCCGAGCGCCATCGGCACGCCGGCGTCCCACAGGCGGCGCAGCGGGACGGAGCGGTCGTTCTCGTAGACCCCGAGGGCCACGTTGGACGCGGGGCACACCTCGCAGGTGACACCCTGCTCGGCCAACTGCCCGAGTACGCGCGGGTCTTCGGCGGCGCGGACACCGTGGCCGACGCGGCCGGCGCGCAGGTCGTCGAGGCAGTCGCGGACGCTGCGCGGCCCGGAGAGCTCCCCACCGTGCGGAGCCGCGATCAGGCCGCCTTCCCTCGCGATGGCGAATGCGCGGTCGAAGTCCCTTGCGAATCCCCGGCGTTCGTCGTTGGCGAGGCCGAAGCCGACGATTCCGCGGTCGCGGTAGCGGACGGCGAGCCTCGCGAGGGTCCGCGCGTCGAGCGGGTGCTTCATCCTGTTGGCCGCGACGAGGAGCCGCATCCCCAGGCCCGTCTCGCGGGAGGCGCGGTCGAGCGCGTCGAGGATGATCTCCAGTGCCGGGGTGAGCCCGCCGAGGAAGGGCGCGTACGACGTCGGGTCGACCTGGATCTCCAGCCACTCCGAACCGTCGCGCACATCCTCCTCGGCCGCCTCGCGGACCAGGCGCTGGATGTCCTCGGGGCTGCGCAGGCACGAGCGCGCGATGTCGTAGAGGCGTTGGAAACGGAACCAGCCGCGCTCGTCGGTGGCGCGGAGCTTCGGGGGTTCGCCGCCGCTCAGCGCCGACGGCAGCCGTACGCCGTACTTGTCCGCGAGCTCCAGGAGCGTCGAGGGGCGCATCGAGCCCGTGAAGTGCAGATGCAGATGGGCCTTGGGCAGGGTGTGCACGTCGCGGCCGTCGACGCTCGCCCGGGTCTGCCCCGGGTCCGCGCCGTGCCGGGGCTCCTGGCGGTCGCGCGCCTGCGGGGGGCGCTCTCCTGAAGACTGCAACATCCCAAGATCCTGCCGCATCCGCGGCCTCGACCGGTAGCCGGTTCCCGGCCGGGGGACCTTCCGAAAACGCGAGCGGCCCCGGAACTCCGGGGCCGCTCGCGGGAGTTCGGGTCGGCTCAGTCGCGCGCCTCGGCGAGGAGCTGCTGGAGGCGCGAGACGCCCTCGGCGAGGTCCTCGTCGCCGAGCGCGTAGGAGAGGCGGAGGTACCCGGGCGTGCCGAACGCCTCGCCGGGGACGACCGCGACCTCGGCCTCCTCCAGGATCAGCGCGGCGAGTTCGACCGAGGTGGCGGGGCGCCGGCCGCGGATCTCCTTGCCGAGCAGCGCCTTGACGGAGGGGTAGGCGTAGAAGGCGCCTTCGGGCTCCGGGCAGAGCACGCCGTCGATCTCGTTGAGCATCCGCACGATCGTCCGGCGGCGCCTGTCGAAGGCCGTACGCATCTCCGCGACCGCGTCGAGCCCGCCGGAGACGGCGGCGAGCGCCGCGGCCTGCGAGACGTTGCTGACGTTGGAGGTGGCGTGCGACTGGAGGTTCGTCGCCGCCTTCACGACGTCCTGCGGGCCGATGATCCAGCCCACCCGCCAGCCGGTCATGGCGTAGGTCTTCGCCACGCCGTTGACGACGACGCAGCGGTCTGCGATCTCGGGCACGGCGACGGGAAGGGAGGTGAATTCGGCGTCGCCGTAGACGAGGTGCTCGTAGATCTCGTCGGTGAGGACCCAGAGCCCGTGCTGCGCCGCCCACGTGCCGATCGCCTCGACCTGCTCGCGCGGGTAGACGGCGCCGGTCGGATTGGAGGGCGAGACGAAGAGGACGACCTTCGTCCGCGCGGTGCGCGCCGCTTCCAACTGCTCGACGGAGACGCGGTATCCGGTGGTCTCGTCGGCCGTCACCTCCACCGGGACGCCGCCCGCGAGGCGGATCGACTCGGGGTAGGTGGTCCAGTACGGAGCGGGGACGATCACCTCGTCGCCCTCGTCGAGGAGGGTGGCGAATGCCTGGTAGATCGCCTGCTTGCCACCGTTGGTGACGAGGATCTGCGACGGCTCGACGCGGTAGCCGGAGTCCCGGAGCGTCTTCTCCGCGATGGCGGACTTGAGTTCGGGGAGACCGCCCGCCGGGGTGTAGCGGTGGAACCGCGGTTCGCGCGCGGCGGCGACGGCTGCCTCGACGATGTAGTCGGGCGTGGGGAAGTCCGGTTCGCCGGCGCCGAACCCGATCACCGGGCGACCGGCCGCCTTGAGTGCCTTGGCCTTCGCGTCGACGGCGAGCGTCGCCGACTCGGAGATCGCCCCGACGCGGGCGGAGATCCGCCGGTCGGTCGGGGGCTGTGCCGGGGGAGTAGCGGAAGGAGTGGCTGCGGTCATGTAGGCATGCTCCCAGACCCCGGTGACAGCCGGCACTCGGGCTGTGGACGGCGACGGCCGTGCGCACCACGGGGCCGAGGGCGGGACGGCAGCGCCGAGCGGGGCGCAAGGGAGCTGTTCGACGCCGGGACGCAGAACACGTACACTCTCACCTCGTTGGTCCTCATCGGCAGCCGTGACCGTGGAAGAGCCCGGAGCGCAGAAGCACTCCAAGCGACCGCGCGGGTACGGTAAGTTGGGGAACCGCAAAGGGTCGTAGCTCAATTGGAAGAGCACTGGTCTCCAAAACCAGCGGTTGGGGGTTCGAGTCCCTCCGGCCCTGCTCCACACATCGGTGCCTTGGTGTGTGTGCTTGCGTACGTACTGAAATGCACCGCCGTGCGGCCGGGCCGGACGCCGCAGGGCAACGACCCGGATCAGGTGAGGACGAGTGACGGAGATCACGGACACCACCGAGGTCCCCGAGCCCGGAGGGTCGTCGGACGGCGGCGGCAAGAAGCCGCGTCGTGGCGGACGGCGGGGGAAGAGGGGCCCGTTCGGCCGCCTCGCGCTCTTCTACCGGCAGATCGTGGCCGAGCTGCGCAAGGTCGTCTGGCCGACGCGGCAGCAACTCTCCACGTACACCACGGTCGTGATCATTTTCGTGGTCATCATCATCGCCTTCGTGTTCGTGCTTGACTATGGGCTTACCGAAGTCGTTAAGCGCGTCTTCGGCTGACCTCCAGCGGGAGACCGCCGCTGGCGGTCCTTTCCGTATGTACGACCCTTTGAAGCCAGGAAGAAGCCACAGTGTCTGACCCCAACCTGAACGACGCCGTCGAGCCCTCCGAGGGCGCCGACACCGCGCCCCGCACCGACGAGGCTGAGGGCGACGGGGTCAAGCTGGCGGCCGACGCGCTCGCCGCTGAGGACGCCGAAACGGCGGCTGCCGAGGCCGAGCAGCAGGAGCCCGACACGGAGCCGGCCGAGGAGGCCGCCGACGCCGCCGAGGGCGAGGCGGAGGAGGTCGCCGAGGAGGCCGAGGCCGCCGAGGAGCAGGTCGACCCGATCGCCCAACTCCGCGACGAACTGCGGTTCCTCCCCGGCGAGTGGTACGTCATCCACACCTACGCGGGCTACGAGAACCGCGTGAAGACCAACCTCATGCAGCGCGCGGTCTCCCTCAACGTCGAGGACTACATCTTCCAGGCCGAGGTGCCGCAGGAGGAGGTCGTCCAGATCAAGAACGGCGACCGCCGCACCGTCCGGCAGAACAAGCTCCCCGGCTACGTCCTCGTCCGCATGGACCTCACCAACGAGTCCTGGGGCGTCGTCCGGAACACCCCGGGCGTCACGGGCTTCGTCGGCAACGCCTACGACCCCTACCCCCTCACCCTCGACGAGATCGTCAAGATGCTCGCCCCCGAGGCGGAGGAGAAGGCCACGAAGGCCGTGGCCGCCGAGGAGGGCAAGCCCTCGGAGGGCGGACGCAAGGTCGAGGTGCAGGTCCTCGACTTCGAGGTCGGCGACTCCGTCACCGTCACCGACGGTCCCTTCGCCACCCTCCAGGCGACGATCAACGAGATCAACGCCGACTCCAAGAAGGTCAAGGGCCTCGTCGAGATCTTCGGTCGTGAGACCCCGGTCGAGCTCAGCTTCGACCAGATCCAGAAGAACTGAGGCCGCACCGGCCGAGAACGAGCGAAGGAGCCCCCGCCGCAGCGGCGGGGGCTCCTTCGTCTGTTCCCAACTTCAACGCTGTATTCGGCAGTTGACGGGCTCAGACCGGGTCGGCGTCGTCGAGCAGGGCGCCGAGGTGCTGCACACCGCTCTCCGCGAGCACCTCCTCCAGGCGCTGCGCAGGGCGCACGAGCGAGAACCGGACGCCCCCGGCGTGCTGCCGGAAGGCATGGACGGCGGGCCGGGGAAGGCTGTTGTACTGGAAGGGCGTCGAGAAGTAGTACGCCCCCGTGTCGTAGAGCGCCACGATGTCCCCCGGTTCGAGTTCGGGCAGTCGCGCCCCGCGTGCGACCAGGTCCCCGGCGAAGCAGCACGGCCCCGCCACGTCCTGGACGAGCTCGGCCGCGGCCTTGGGCTCGCCCGCCGCGTCGAAGGCGCCGACGCGCAGCGGCCAGGACTCGGGCGCGAAGGCGGTCCGCGTCGCCACCTGTGCACCGGCGTGACCCACGGCGATCCGGCGTCCGCCGGCGTCCTTGGTGTACTCGACCATGGCCACGATGAATCCTTGCTTCGCGAGCAGCGCCCGTCCGAACTCGGTGACCAGCGTGTACTCCCCGTCGAGGAGCCCGGGCACCTCGTCGCGCAGCCGCTTCGCGTAGGTGGCGAAGGAGGGATCGGTCTCGTCGCTCGCGAAGTTGACGGGCAGCCCGCCACCGATGTCGAGCGTGTCCACCTGCCGACGCCCTGCCTCCCGGTTGATCCGCTCGGCGAGCTCGTAGAGCACCCGAGCAGAGGCCGTCATCACTTCGAGTGGAACGCCCTGCGAACCGCTGTGCGTGTGGAGCCGGGTCAGCCACGGCCGCTCCAGGTAGCTGCGGACGAGCCACTCCTCGGCGCCCTCGTCGCGCAGGGCCACGCCGAACTTCGACGTCCGCGTCGCCGTGCTCATCGCGTCGATCGAGCCGCTGCCGACCTGCGTGTTCACGCGCACTCCGAGCGGGGCACCCGGCGGCAGTCCGGCGCGCTCCCGCTCGGCGACGAGCCGGTCGAGGCGCCTCAGCTCCTGGGGGTTGTCCGCGTTGACGGCGACGCCCGTGGTGAGCGCCTCGCGCAGTTCGGCGACCGTCTTCGCGGGGGAGTCGAAGACGATCCGCTCCGGAGGCACCCCGGCGGCGCGCGCCAGCGCCAGCTCCCCGGGGCTCGCGACCTCGCACCCCACGCCCTCCTGGTGCAGCAGCTCCAGCACCGGGGCCAGCGAGGCGGCCTTCACGGCGAAGGTGTGCAGCACCGTGCCGGGGCCGTCGAACGCCGACCGCAACTCCTGTACGGAAGCCCGGATTCCGTCCACGTCGAGGAGGCCGAGGACGGGGGCCTCCGGCCCGACGAGCCTCAGCCGCACCGCTTCCCGCACAGCAGCCTGCCTGCGTGCCACGGGGTCGGACACCATCGGTCGCTCCTCTCCCAGCCTCCGTCGAACCGCTCCACTGTGCGCCATGCGCGCCTTCGGCGTCATCGGAGGATCACCCGAAGACAGCGGCGGCGAACGGACGTGTGAGTCGGGGGCCGGGGAGGAGCACAGGAGCCGGGGTCCGTGATGACCAGCCGGTTTCAGAGTCGGGCGCGGTAGCGGCTATCGTTGCGCAGTATGCCTCCGTCCGTATGAAGGGCGGCGGTGAATCACCTCTCACTAGGACCCGGAGAGAGCATGCCTCCCAAGAAGAAGAAGGTCGCGGGGCTCATCAAGCTCCAGATCCAGGCCGGTGCCGCCAACCCGGCCCCGCCTGTCGGCCCGGCGCTGGGTCAGCACGGCGTCAACATCATGGAGTTCTGCAAGGCTTACAACGCCGCGACCGAGTCGCAGCGTGGCTGGGTGATCCCGGTCGAGATCACGGTCTACGAGGACCGCTCGTTCGACTTCATCACCAAGACCCCGCCGGCCGCGAAGATGATCCTGCGTGCCGCAGGCGTCGAAAAGGGCTCCGGCACCCCGCACACCACCAAGATCGCGAAGATCACCCGCGACCAGGTGCGCGAGATCGCCACCACCAAGATGCCCGACCTCAACGCCAACAACATGGACGCCGCCGAGAAGATCATCGCCGGCACCGCGCGCTCCATGGGCGTCACCGTCGAGGGCTGAACCAGCCATAAGTCGGAGCGCCCTCGGGCGCCCCGCCGTGGAAGGGCCGGGCGCTGGCCCGCACCACGACTCCATCCCCGCCGTGCGCCCACGCACGGTGCAACTGTCAGGAGCAGTAGTGAAGCGCAGCAAGAACCTCCGCGAGGCGGACGCCAAGGTCGACAAGTCGCGTCAGTACGCGCCGCTCGAGGCCGTCCGGCTCGCCAGGGAGACCTCCACCAAGAAGTTCGACGCGACCGTCGAGGTCGCCCTGCGCCTGGGCGTCGACCCGCGCAAGGCCGACCAGATGGTCCGCGGCACCGTGAACCTGCCGCACGGCACCGGCAAGACGGCCCGGGTCCTGGTCTTCGCGACCGGTGACCGTGCTGCGGCCGCGGAGGCTGCGGGCGCCGACATCGTCGGCTCCGACGAACTCATCGAGGAGGTCGCGGGCGGCCGCCTCGACTTCGACGCCGTCGTCGCCACCCCGGACCTCATGGGCAAGGTCGGCCGCCTCGGCCGCGTGCTCGGTCCGCGTGGCCTGATGCCGAACCCGAAGACCGGCACCGTCACTCCCGACGTCGCCAAGGCCGTCACCGAGATCAAGGGCGGCAAGATCGAGTTCCGCGTCGACAAGCACTCCAACCTCCACTTCATCGTGGGCAAGGCGTCCTTCTCCGACGACCAGCTCGTCGAGAACTACGCCGCAGCGCTGGAGGAGGTCACCCGCCTGAAGCCGGCGGCGGCCAAGGGCCGTTACATCCGCAAGGCGACGATCACCACGACCATGGGCCCCGGCGTCCCGGTCGACCCCAACCGCACCCGCAACCTCCTCACCGAGGAGGACCCGGCCGCGGTCTGAACCGACGCCCGCCGCGGCGCCTTCGGGTGCCGCGGCGCCGCTCGCAGGGGCCCGCACGCGCGTACGCGCGTGCGGGCCCCGCTTCGTTCCGCAAGGCCAATGCGCCTTGCTCCAAAGGCTTTTGGAGCCGACCTCCGGTGCGACAGGGGGCGGATTTGCCGCTTCGCACCCGGCTCGCGTAATCTCGGGCCGAAGCCAAAGACCGCTGGTCGCTGTCGCACTCATCGTGGGGTGCGGTGGCCGAAGGACCCGCACACCGCGGGCGGCCCGCGCAGGTGATTGAGGAAGAAAGCTCCCGGGGCGCCCCGCGTCCGAGGTCGAGCCCGACGCCCCATGCACCTGTGCTGGGGCGCTTGTTGTGTCTGAGCCCCTTCCGAGCGGTCCTCATCACCCGGAAGGAGGCCGAGGCTCATGGCGAGGGACCAGGTCGCACCCGACAAGATCGACGCTGTCGCTGAGATGACGGACAAGTTCCGGAACTCCAGCGCCACCGTGGTCACCGCGTACACCGGACTCTCCGTGGCACAGCTCCAGGAGCTGCGCCGTTCTCTCGGTGACAACACTCAGTACCGTGTGGTGAAGAACACGCTGACCAAGATTGCGGCCAACGAGGCCGGGATCACTGAGCTCGACGAGTTCTTCGTCGGCTCGTCGGCTGTCGCCTTCGTGACCGGTGACCCGGTCGAGGCAGCCAAGGGTCTCCGTGACTTCGCCAAGACCAACCCTGCCCTGGTCATCAAGGGCGGCATCGTCGACGGTGCGCAGTACAGCGCCGACGACCTCAAGAAGCTCGCGGACGTCGAGTCCCGCGAGGTGCTGCTCTCCAAGCTGGCCGGCGGCATGAAGGCGTCCATGGCCAAGGCCGCGGCGACCTTCGAGGCCCCGCTGACGAAGTTCGTGCGCACCGCGGACGCCCTTCGCAGCAAGGTCGACGAGCAGGGCGGTGCCGATACTCCGGCTCCCGCCGAGGCCGAGTAACCAGGGGCTCGCCCCGCGTACCCGGTCGCAGCGGGCCCGTAAGCCCGCCGAAATGTTCATCCGGCACCAGCCGAATTAGTGGAAGGACCGCCACCATGGCGAAGCTCAGCCAGGACGAGCTGCTCGAGCAGTTCAGCGACATGACCCTCATCGAGCTCTCCGAGTTCGTGAAGGCGTTCGAGGAGAAGTTCGACGTCGAGGCCGCCGCCCCGGCCGCCGCCGTTGTCGCCGCCCCGGCCGCCGGCGGCGAGGGCGCTGCCGACGCCGAGGCCGAGCAGGACGAGTTCGACGTCGTCCTCGCCGGCGCGGGCGACAAGAAGATCCAGGTCATCAAGGTCGTGCGTGAGCTGACCTCGCTCGGTCTCAAGGAGGCCAAGGAGCTGGTCGACAACACCCCGAAGCCGGTCCTGGAGAAGGTCGCCAAGGACGCCGCCGACAAGGCCAAGGAGGCCCTCGAGGGCGCCGGCGCCTCCGTCGAGGTCAAGTGACCAGGTTTCTCCCGGCACTTCGGTGACCTTTCGCCCGCGCTGGCGTGCGATTGGTCACCAGACCAGGGCGATCACCCGGAAGGGTGGTCGCCCTTCGTCGTGCTGTCGCTGGTTGCGATGAACCTCGTCCCGCGCGGGGTAGGGTGATCATCGCTGGACCAGGGGGCCTTGACGTACGGGCACGCAGCGCGCAATTCTCTGGACGCAACGTCGCACCCACCGCCGTTCCCGAGCACCGCACATCGATCGTCGATCGGATGCATGGATCGAGGATGGAGCGGGAAGTGTTGCGGCAAGCACATCCGCCCCGGCGAACCGAGGCCGCCGGAGCGGTAGCAGTACGGCAGCAGCACCCAGCAAGCAGAAACGAAGAGAAGAACCCCTCCCGGAGGAGCGATTGCCACCTGTCGGAGGCGAAGACCGGGGCCCCGCGGGGGGCCCGGAAATCTGCTCTGGACATCAGTGGGCCTTGTGGCTACACTGACCCTTTGCGCTGCCATATAGCTGCTCCCTGCCCGTCACCAGGGGCACAGGTATGCGTGTAGAGAGTCCGAGCCCTCGGAAGGACCCCCTCTTGGCCGCCTCGCGCACTGCCTCGACTGCCAACTCGAACAACGGCGCCAGCACCGCCCCGCTGCGCATCTCTTTTGCAAAGATCAGGGAACCCCTTGAGGTCCCCAACCTCCTCGCGCTCCAGACCGAGAGCTTCGACTGGCTCCTCGGCAACGACGCGTGGAAGGGTCGCGTCGAGGCCGCGCTGGACAGCGGACAGGACGTCCCCACCAAGTCCGGTCTGGAGGAGATCTTCGAGGAGATCTCCCCGATCGAGGACTTCTCCGGGTCGATGTCGCTGACGTTCCGCGACCACCGCTTCGAGCCCCCGAAGAACTCCATCGACGAGTGCAAGGAGCGCGACTTCACCTACGCCGCGCCGCTCTTCGTCACCGCCGAGTTCACCAACAACGAGACCGGTGAGATCAAGTCCCAGACGGTCTTCATGGGCGACTTCCCGCTCATGACCGACAAGGGCACCTTCGTCATCAACGGCACCGAGCGCGTCGTCGTCACGCAGCTCGTGCGGTCGCCCGGTGCCTACTTCGACAGCTCCATCGACAAGACGTCCGACAAGGACATCTACTCCGCCAAGATCATCCCGTCCCGGGGTGCCTGGCTGGAGATGGAGGTCGACAAGCGCGACATGGTCGGTGTGCGCATCGACCGGAAGCGCAAGCAGTCCGTGACCGTGCTGCTCAAGGCGCTCGGGTGGACGAACGAGCAGATCCTCGAGGAGTTCGGCCAGTACGAGTCGATGCGCGCGACCCTGGAGAAGGACCACACCCAGGGTCAGGACGACGCGCTCCTCGACATCTACCGCAAGCTGCGTCCGGGCGAACCCCCGACGCGTGAGGCCGCGCAGACGCTGCTGGAGAACCTCTACTTCAACCCGAAGCGCTACGACCTCGCCAAGGTCGGCCGGTACAAGATCAACAAGAAGCTCGGTGGCCAGGAGCCGCTGGACTCCGGTGTGCTCACCACGGCGGACATCATCGCCACGATCAAGTACCTGGTGAAGCTGCACGCGGGCGAGACCGAGACCACCTCGGCCGAGGGCGACGAGATCGTCATCGAGACCGACGACATCGACCACTTCGGCAACCGCCGCCTGCGCAACGTCGGCGAGCTGATCCAGAACCAGGTGCGCACCGGGCTCGCGCGCATGGAGCGAGTGGTCCGCGAGCGGATGACGACGCAGGACGTCGAGGCGATCACGCCGCAGACGCTGATCAACATCCGGCCGGTCGTCGCCTCCATCAAGGAGTTCTTCGGCACCAGCCAGCTCTCCCAGTTCATGGACCAGACGAACCCGATCTCCGGCCTCACCCACAAGCGCCGTCTCAACGCGCTCGGCCCCGGCGGTCTGAGCCGTGAGCGGGCCGGCTTCGAGGTCCGTGACGTGCACCCGTCGCACTACGGCCGGATGTGCCCGATCGAGACGCCGGAAGGCCCGAACATCGGCCTCATCGGTTCGCTCGCCTCCTACGGCCGGGTCAACGCCTTCGGCTTCGTGGAGACGCCGTACCGCAAGGTCGTGGACGGCTTCGTCACGGACGAGGTCCACTACCTCACCGCCGACGAGGAGGACCGCTTCGTCATCGCGCAGGCGAACGCACCCCTCAACGACGAGCAGCGGTTCGCCGAGGAGCGAGTGCTGGTCCGTCGCCGCGGCGGCGAGGTCGACCTCATCCCGGGCGACGACGTGGACTACATGGACGTCTCGCCGCGGCAGATGGTGTCCGTGGCGACGGCCATGATCCCGTTCCTCGAGCACGACGACGCCAACCGCGCCCTCATGGGCTCGAACATGATGCGGCAGGCGGTCCCGCTGATCAAGGCGGAGTCCCCGCTCGTCGGCACCGGCATGGAGTACCGCTGCGCGGTCGACGCCGGCGACGTCATCAAGGCCGAGAAGGAGGGTGTCGTCCAGGAGGTCTCGGCCGACTACGTCACCGTGGCCAACGACGACGGCACGTACACCACCTACCGGATCGCCAAGTTCACCCGCTCCAACCAGGGCACCTCCTTCAACCAGAAGGTGCTCGTGGACGAGGGTGCCCGCGTCGTGGTCGGCCAGGTCCTCGCGGACGGCCCCTCCACCGACGAGGGCGAGATGGCGCTCGGCAAGAACCTCCTCGTCGCCTTCATGCCGTGGGAGGGCTACAACTACGAGGACGCGATCATCCTCAGCCAGCGGCTCGTCCAGGACGACGTCCTCTCCTCGATCCACATCGAGGAGCACGAGGTCGACGCCCGGGACACCAAGCTCGGCCCCGAAGAGATCACCCGGGACATCCCGAACGTCTCCGAAGAGGTCCTCGCCGACCTCGACGAGCGCGGCATCATCCGGATCGGCGCCGAGGTCGAGGCGGGCGACATCCTCGTCGGCAAGGTCACCCCGAAGGGTGAGACCGAGCTGACCCCCGAGGAGCGCCTGCTCCGCGCGATCTTCGGCGAGAAGGCCCGCGAGGTGCGCGACACCTCCCTCAAGGTGCCGCACGGCGAGACCGGCAAGGTCATCGGCGTCCGCGTCTTCGACCGCGAGGAGGGCGACGAACTCCCGCCCGGCGTCAACCAGTTGGTGCGGGTCTACGTCGCGCAGAAGCGCAAGATCACCGACGGTGACAAGCTCGCGGGACGGCACGGCAACAAGGGCGTCATCTCGAAGATCCTGCCCGTCGAGGACATGCCGTTCCTCGAGGACGGCACCCCCGTCGACGTCATCCTCAACCCGCTCGGCGTCCCCTCGCGGATGAACCCGGGGCAGGTCCTCGAGGTCCACCTCGGGTGGCTCGCCTCGCAGGGCTGGAAGGTCGAGGGCTCCGAGGAGTGGATGGAGCGGCTGAAGGCGATCGGCGCCGACGACGTCGACCCGGGTACCAACGTCGCGACCCCGGTCTTCGACGGCGCCCGGCAGGACGAGATCGGCGGCCTCTTCGACTCGACGGTCCCCAACCGCGACGGGGAGCGCATGGTCCAGTCGTCCGGCAAGGCACGGCTCTTCGACGGCCGTTCCGGCGAGCCGTTCCCGGACCCGATCTCCGTCGGCTACATGTACATCCTCAAGCTGCACCACCTGGTCGACGACAAGCTGCACGCCCGCTCGACCGGTCCGTACTCGATGATCACCCAGCAGCCGCTGGGCGGTAAGGCGCAGTTCGGTGGCCAGCGCTTCGGTGAGATGGAGGTGTGGGCCCTGGAGGCGTACGGCGCCGCGTACGCGCTGCAGGAGCTGCTCACCATCAAGTCCGACGACGTCACCGGACGTGTGAAGGTCTACGAGGCCATCGTCAAGGGCGAGAACATCCCCGAGCCGGGTATCCCCGAGTCCTTCAAGGTGCTCATCAAGGAGATGCAGTCGCTCTGCCTCAACGTCGAGGTGCTGTCCTCCGACGGTATGTCGATCGAGATGCGCGACACCGACGAGGACGTCTTCCGCGCGGCGGAGGAACTCGGAATCGACCTGTCCCGGCGGGAGCCGAGCAGCGTCGAAGAGGTCTGACGGGTCGCCGGGCTCCCTGCCAGGGAGCCCGGCCTTCCCCCTCGGCCCCTAGGGGGCCTGGGCGGCAGTCCCGCCCGGACCCCGTTCAGACCATCGAAGCGCCCGAACTCGCCACGGCGAGTGGGCCACCAACCTGAGAGGGATTGACGAGAGTGCTCGACGTCAACTTCTTCGACGAACTGCGAATCGGCCTTGCCACTGCTGACGACATCCGTCAGTGGTCGCACGGCGAGGTCAAGAAGCCCGAGACCATCAACTACCGCACCCTGAAGCCCGAGAAGGACGGCCTCTTCTGCGAGAAGATCTTCGGCCCCACCCGGGACTGGGAGTGCTACTGCGGCAAGTACAAGCGCGTCCGCTTCAAGGGGATCATCTGTGAGCGGTGCGGTGTCGAGGTGACCCGCGCCAAGGTGCGCCGTGAGCGGATGGGCCACATCGAGCTGGCCGCACCCGTGACCCACATCTGGTACTTCAAGGGCGTGCCCTCGCGCCTGGGATACCTCCTCGACCTGGCGCCGAAGGACCTGGAGAAGGTCATCTACTTCGCGGCGTACATGATCACGTACGTCGACGAGGAGCGCCGTACGCGCGACCTGCCCTCCTTGGAGGCGCACGTCGGCGTCGAGCGTCAGCAGATCGAGCAGCGCCGCGACGCGGACCTCGAGGCCCGTGCCAAGAAGCAGGAGAGCGACCTCGCCGAGCTGGAGGCCGAGGGCGCCAAGGCCGACGTGCGCCGCAAGGTGCGCGAGGGCGCCGAGCGCGAGATGAAGCAGATCCGCGACCGCGCGCAGCGCGAGATCGACCGCCTCGACGAGGTGTGGAACCGCTTCAAGAACCTCAAGGTCCAGGACCTCGAGGGCGACGAGCTGCTCTACCGCGAGCTGCGCGACCGCTTCGGCACCTACTTCGACGGTTCGATGGGTGCCGCCGCGCTGCAGAAGCGGCTGGAGACCTTCGACCTCGACGAGGAGGCCGAGCGGCTGCGCGAGGTCATCCGCACCGGCAAAGGCCAGAAGAAGACCCGTGCGCTGAAGCGCCTCAAGGTCGTCTCCGCCTTCCTGCAGACGAGCAACAGCCCCAAGGGCATGGTGCTCGACTGCGTCCCGGTGATCCCGCCGGACCTGCGTCCGATGGTCCAGCTCGACGGCGGCCGCTTCGCCACGTCGGACCTGAACGACCTCTACCGCCGTGTCATCAACCGCAACAACCGCCTGAAGCGCCTGCTCGACCTCGGTGCGCCCGAGATCATCGTCAACAACGAGAAGCGGATGCTCCAGGAGGCCGTCGACGCGCTCTTCGACAACGGCCGCCGCGGCCGTCCGGTGACGGGCCCCGGCAACCGTCCGCTGAAGTCGCTCTCCGACATGCTCAAGGGCAAGCAGGGCCGCTTCCGGCAGAACCTGCTCGGTAAGCGCGTCGACTACTCCGCGCGTTCGGTGATCGTCGTCGGCCCGCAGCTCAAGCTGCACCAGTGCGGCCTGCCGAAGGCGATGGCGCTGGAGCTCTTCAAGCCGTTCGTGATGAAGCGCCTGGTGGATCTCAACCACGCGCAGAACATCAAGTCGGCGAAGAGGATGGTCGAGCGCGGCCGCACGGTCGTCTACGACGTCCTGGAAGAGGTCATCGCGGAGCACCCGGTGCTGCTCAACCGTGCACCGACCCTGCACCGCCTCGGCATCCAGGCGTTCGAGCCGCAGCTCGTCGAGGGCAAGGCCATTCAGATCCACCCGCTCGTCTGCACCGCGTTCAACGCGGACTTCGACGGTGACCAGATGGCCGTCCACCTGCCGCTCTCCGCGGAGGCGCAGGCCGAGGCGCGCATCCTGATGCTCTCCTCGAACAACATCCTCAAGCCGGCCGACGGCCGTCCCGTCACCATGCCGACGCAGGACATGGTCCTGGGCCTGTTCTTCCTCACCACCGACGAGGAGCAGCGCACGACCATGGGCGACGAGCGGTCGTTCAACAGCACCGCCGAAGCGATCATGGCGTTCGACGCGGGGGAGCTCTCCCTCCAGGCGAAGGTCGACATCCGCTTCCCCGCGGGCACGACCCCGCCGCTCGGCTGGACACCGCCGGCGCCGGAGGAGGGCGAGCCCGAGTGGCAGCCCGGAGACAGCTTCCGGCTCCGCACGACGCTGGGTCGGGCGCTCTTCAACGAGCTGCTGCCGGAGGAGTACCCGTACGTCGAGTACACCGTCGGGAAGAGGCAGCTCTCGCAGATCGTCAACGACCTCGCCGAGCGGTACCCGAAGGTCGTCGTCGCCGCTGCCCTGGACAACCTCAAGTCGGCCGGTTACTTCTGGGCGACCCGCTCCGGCGTCACCATCGCGATCTCCGACGTCGTCCTCCCCGAGGCGAAGAGCGAGATCATCGAGGGTTACGAGAAGCAGGACGAGAAGGTCCAGAAGCAGTACGAGCGCGGCCTGATCACCAAGGACGAGCGCACGCAGGAGCTCATCGCCATCTGGACCAAGGCGACCAACGAGGTCTCCGAGGCGATGAACGAGAACTTCCCGAAGACGAACCCGATCTTCATGATGGTGGACTCGGGCGCCCGAGGGAACATGATGCAGATGCGGCAGATCGCGGGCATGCGCGGTCTCGTCTCCAACGCCAAGAACGAGACGATCCCGCGTCCCATCAAGGCGTCGTTCCGCGAGGGCCTCTCCGTGCTGGAGTACTTCATCTCCACGCACGGTGCCCGCAAGGGCCTCGCCGACACCGCGCTGCGTACCGCCGACTCCGGGTACCTGACGCGTCGTCTCGTCGACGTCTCGCAGGACGTGATCATCCGCGAGGAGGACTGCGGCACCGAGCGCGGCCTCAAGCTGTCGATCGCCTCCCGGGGCACCGACGGTGTGCTCCGCAAGGCGGAGGACGTCGAGACGAGCGTGTACGCGCGGTGCCTCGCCGAGGAGATCGTCGTCGACGGGAAGGTGCTGGCCCCGGCCGGTACGGACCTGGGCGACGTCCTCATCGACGAGCTGGTGCGGCACGGCATCGAGACGGTCAAGACCCGCTCGATCCTCACCTGCGAGTCCGCCGTCGGCACCTGCGCGATGTGCTACGGCCGTTCGCTGGCGACGGGCAAGCTCGTCGACATCGGCGAGGCCGTCGGCATCATCGCCGCCCAGTCGATCGGTGAGCCCGGCACCCAGCTCACGATGCGTACCTTCCACACCGGTGGTGTGGCGGGCGACGACATCACGCAGGGTCTGCCGCGTGTGGTCGAGCTCTTCGAGGCCCGTACCCCGAAGGGCGTCGCGCCGATCTCCGAGTCGGCCGGCCGGGCGCGGATCGAGGAGACGGAGAAGACCAAGAAGGTCGTCGTCACGCCGGACGACGGGTCGGACGAGACCTCGTACGCGGTCTCCAAGCGCGCCCGTCTGACGGTCGGCGACGGGGACCACGTCGCGGTGGGCCAGAAGCTCACCGTCGGTACGGAGAACCCGCACGACGTGCTCCGCATCCTCGGCCAGCGGGCCGTGCAGGTGCACCTCGTGGGCGAGGTCCAGAAGGTCTACAACTCGCAGGGCGTCTCGATCCACGACAAGCACATCGAGATCATCATCCGGCAGATGCTCCGCCGCGTGACGATCATCGAGTCCGGCGACGCCGAGCTGCTCCCGGGCGAGCTCGTCGAGCGGACCAAGTTCGAGGGCGAGAACCGCCGCGTGGTGGCAGAGGGCGGTCACCCGGCCTCCGGCCGTCCGCAGTTGATGGGCATCACCAAGGCCTCGCTCGCCACCGAGTCGTGGCTGTCCGCGGCGTCCTTCCAGGAGACGACGAGGGTCCTCACCGACGCGGCGATCAACGCCAAGTCGGACTCGCTCATCGGCCTCAAGGAGAACGTCATCATCGGTAAGCTCATCCCGGCCGGTACGGGCCTCTCCCGCTACCGCAACATCCGGGTCGAGCCCACCGAGGAGGCGAAGGCCGCGATGTACTCGGCCGTCGGCTACGACGACATCGACTACTCGCCCTTCGGCACCGGCTCGGGACAGGCGGTTCCGCTGGAGGACTACGACTACGGTCCCTACAACGCCTGAGCCTCGGCTCCGCACAAGCGCCCGTGGGCGGTCACCCGGTGAGGGGGACCGCCCACGGGCGTTGTCGGGGCTGTGCCTTCCGAGGCGGGACCTGGCGGGGCGTCGGCGCTCAATGAGTTATGGGTCTCAGGCATCTGTTTTGACCCTCGAGAGCGTGCTAGGTACGATCAGACCTTGTGCCTGGGGTGTCCCCTGCGCTTGTGCATCTGCCGCTCGGCGGTAGTCGATCCGCGTAGCCGGTGACACCGGGATCTGCACGCTTCTCATCCCAGAGGAGTTCCCCGTCGTAAGACGGGAGCCTGCGATCTTCGACACGCCCGACTTCGTGGGTCGGGATGGTGGCCCAGGTTAGCTTTACCGAGACTGGCACACAGAAACCGGAGAAACGGTGCCTACGATCCAGCAGCTGGTCCGCAAGGGCCGGCAGGACAAGGTCGAGAAGAACACGACGCCCGCACTGGAGGGTTCCCCCCAGCGCCGCGGCGTCTGCACGCGTGTGTTCACGACCACCCCGAAGAAGCCGAACTCGGCCCTGCGCAAGGTCGCTCGTGTGCGACTCACCAGTGGGATCGAGGTCACTGCCTACATTCCGGGTGAGGGCCACAACCTCCAGGAGCACTCGATCGTGCTCGTGCGTGGTGGCCGCGTGAAGGACCTGCCGGGTGTTCGTTACAAGATCATCCGCGGCTCCCTCGACACGCAGGGCGTCAAGAACCGCAAGCAGGCTCGCAGCCGCTACGGCGCCAAGAAGGAGAAGTAAGAATGCCTCGTAAGGGCCCCGCCCCGAAGCGACCGGTCATCATCGACCCGGTCTACGGTTCTCCTCTGGTGACCTCCCTCATCAACAAGGTGCTGCTCAACGGCAAGCGCTCCACCGCCGAGCGCATCGTCTACGGCGCCATGGAGGGGCTGCGCGACAAGACCGGCAACGACCCGGTGATCACGCTCAAGCGTGCGCTGGAGAACGTGAAGCCGACCCTGGAGGTCCGCTCCCGCCGTGTCGGTGGCGCCACCTACCAGGTGCCGATCGAGGTCCGCCCCGGTCGGTCGTCGACGCTGGCGCTGCGCTGGATCGTGGGCTACTCCCGCGCCCGGCGCGAGAAGACCATGACCGAGCGTCTGATGAACGAGCTGCTCGACGCCTCCAACGGCCTCGGCGCAGCCGTGAAGAAGCGCGAGGACACCCACAAGATGGCCGAGTCCAACAAGGCCTTCGCGCACTACCGCTGGTAGTCGCAGACCCCATCGAGACCGAGAGAAGACTGAAGCCTCATGGCTACCACTTCACTTGACCTGGCCAAGGTCCGCAACATCGGGATCATGGCCCACATCGACGCGGGCAAGACGACCACCACCGAGCGGATCCTCTTCTACACCGGTCGCAGCTACAAGATCGGTGAAGTCCACGACGGCGCTGCCACGATGGACTGGATGGCCCAGGAGCAGGAGCGCGGCATCACGATCACGTCTGCCGCGACGACCGCGCACTGGCCGCTCAACGATGTCGACTACACCATCAACATCATCGACACCCCGGGGCACGTCGACTTCACCGTCGAGGTGGAGCGCGCGCTCCGTGTGCTCGACGGTGCGGTGACGGTGTTCGACGGTGTGGCCGGCGTCGAGCCGCAGTCGGAGACCGTCTGGCAGCAGGCGGACCGCTACGGCGTCCCGCGCATCTGCTTCGTCAACAAGCTCGACCGCACCGGCGCCGAGTTCCACCGCTGCGTCGACATGATCGTCAACCGCCTCGGCGCGGTGCCGCTGGTCATGCAGCTCCCGATCGGCACCGAGTCGGACTTCCGGGGCGTCATCGACCTGGTCTCCATGAAGGCCCTGGTCTGGTCGCCCGACGCGAAGCTGGGCGAGATGTACGACACCGTCGACATCCCGGACACGCACGTCGAGGCCGCCGACGAGTGGCGGGGCAAGCTCCTCGAAGCCGTCGCGGAGAACGACGAGGAGATGATGGAGCTCTACCTCGAGGGCCAGGAGCCCACCGAGGAGCAGCTCCGCGCGGCGATCCGCCGGGTCACCCTCGCCTCCACGGGGGCCGAGGGCACGACGACGGTCACGCCCGTCTTCTGCGGAACCGCCTTCAAGAACAAGGGCGTTCAGCCGCTGCTCGACGCGATCGCGCGGTACCTCCCGTCGCCGATGGACGTCGAGGCGATCGAGGGCCACTCGGTGAAGGACTCCGAAGAGGTCCTCGTCCGCAGGCCGTCGGAGAGCGAGCCGATGTCGGCGCTCGCCTTCAAGATCGCGAGCGACCCGCACCTCGGCAAGCTCACCTTCATCCGCGTCTACTCCGGGCGGCTGGTCACCGGTACGCAGGTGATGAACGCGGTGAAGGGCAAGAAGGAGCGCATCGGCAAGATCTACCGGATGCACGCGAACAAGCGTGAGGAGATCGAATCGGTGGGTGCCGGCGACATCGTCGCCGTCATGGGTCTCAAGCAGACCACCACGGGTGAGACCCTCTGCGATTCGTCGAACCCGGTGATCCTGGAGTCGATGGAGTTCCCGGCCCCGGTCATCGAGGTCGCGATCGAGCCGAAGTCCAAGGGCGACCAGGAGAAGCTGGGCGTCGCGATCCAGCGGCTGGCCGAGGAGGACCCGTCCTTCCAGGTCAAGACCGACGAGGACACCGGCCAGACCATCATCTCCGGTATGGGCGAGCTCCACCTCGACGTCCTTGTCGACCGCATGAAGCGGGAGTTCAAGGTCGAGGCGAACGTCGGTAAGCCGCAGGTGGCCTACCGCGAGACGCTTCGCAAGAAGGTCGAGAACGTCGACTACACCCACAAGAAGCAGACCGGTGGCTCCGGTCAGTTCGCGAAGGTGCAGATCGACGTCGAGCCGCTCGAGGGCGACGGCTACGAGTTCGTCAACCAGGTGACCGGTGGCCGCATCCCGCGGGAGTACATCCCGTCCGTGGACGCCGGCTGCCAGGACGCCATGGAGTTCGGCGTGCTCGCCGGGTACCCGCTCACCGGCGTCCGCGTGACGCTGCAGGACGGTCAGTACCACGATGTCGACTCCTCGGAGATGGCCTTCAAGATCGCCGGTTCGATGGCGTTCAAGGAGGCCGCGCGGAGGGCCAGCCCGGCCATCCTCGAGCCGATGATGGCGGTCGACGTCACCACGCCCGAGGAGTACATGGGCGATGTGATCGGTGACATCAACTCCCGCCGCGGCCAGGTCTCGGCGATGGAGGACCGGGGTGTGGCGAAGCTCGTCAAGAGCCTCGTCCCGCTCTCCGAGATGTTCGGTTACGTCGGTGACCTGCGTAGCAAGACCTCAGGTCGCGCGAGTTACACCATGCAGTTCGACTCCTACGCCGAGGTTCCGAAGAGCGTCGCCGAGGAGATCATCGCGAAGGCCAAGGGCGAGTAGCACCTGTTGCTCACCCTTTAGGCTGGAGCAAGGCATTCGGGGCACTCCGGCACATCACGCCCGTCGTGGTGTGCCGGCGTCCCGGCGCCGGCCCACCAGAGCGAATCGGTCATGGGCGTCCCCATCGGGGTCCTGACCGCTTCGAAAGACCACCTGAACCCCTCCGCAGAGTGTGGGGGGTGTACAGCACCAGTCCACAGGAGGACCCCAGTGGCGAAGGCGAAGTTCGAGCGGACTAAGCCGCACGTCAACATCGGCACCATCGGTCACATCGACCACGGCAAGACCACTCTTACCGCGGCGATTACCAAGGTGCTGCACGACGCGTACCCCGACCTCAACCAGGCTTCGGCGTTCGAGAACATCGACAAGGCGCCGGAAGAGCGCCAGCGCGGTATCACGATCTCCATTGCGCACGTCGAGTACCAGACGGAGAACCGTCACTACGCCCACGTCGACTGCCCGGGTCACGCGGACTACATCAAGAACATGATCACCGGTGCTGCCCAGATGGACGGTGCCATCCTCGTGGTCGCCGCCACCGACGGCCCGATGCCGCAGACCAAGGAGCACGTGCTCCTGGCGCGTCAGTCCAACGTGCCGTACATCGTCGTCGCCCTGAACAAGGCCGACATGGTGGACGACGAGGAGATCATGGAGCTCGTCGAGCTCGAGGTCCGTGAGCTGCTCTCCGAGTACGAGTACCCGGGCGACGAGCTGCCGGTCGTCAAGGTCTCGGCCCTCAAGGCTCTCGAGGGTGACAAGGACGCGGCCGACGGCATCCTCAAGCTGATGGACGCCGTCGACAACTCCATCCCGGCGCCGGAGCGTGACACCGACAAGCCGTTCCTGATGCCGATCGAGGACGTCTTCACGATCACCGGTCGCGGCACCGTCGTCACCGGTCGTATCGAGCGCGGCTCGCTGAAGGTGAACGAGAGCGTCGACATCATCGGTATCAAGGAAAACAAGACCTCGACGACGGTCACCGGTATCGAGATGTTCCGCAAGCTGCTCGACGAGGGCCAGGCCGGTGAGAACGTCGGCCTCCTGCTCCGCGGCATCAAGCGCGAGGACGTCGAGCGCGGCCAGGTCATCATCAAGCCGGGCTCGGTCACCCCGCACACCGAGTTCGAGGCGACGGCCTACATCCTGTCGAAGGACGAGGGCGGCAGGCACACCCCGTTCTTCAACAACTACCGGCCGCAGTTCTACTTCCGCACCACCGACGTGACCGGTGTGGTGACCCTCCCCGAGGGCACCGAGATGGTCATGCCCGGTGACAACGCCACCATGTCCGTCCAGCTCATCCAGCCGGTCGCCATGGAGGAGGGCCTGCGGTTCACCATCCGCGAGGGTGGTCGCACCGTGGGCGCGGGTCAGGTCACCAAGATCAACAAGTGACCTTGCACGACTAGCGCGTTCCGTCTCGGCGCTCTGTGCGCTTCGACGGGAAGAGGGCCCGTACGGCTTCGGCCGTACGAGGCCCTCTTTCGTGTGTGCGGCTCCTGTGCGCGGTGCTTTGCAGGCGGGCGGTTGGAGCCCATGCGGTGGGCGACTCAGGCTCCGGCCCGGAGATGCGGTTCAGGCTCCGGCCTGGAGGTAGGGGCCCGGACCCTTCAGAGTGCGGTGGGTGGGGGCCGTCGCCGTGTGGCGCAGGCCGGGGAGGGCTGCCACCTTCTCGGTGAGGTAGCGGTAGAACAGCTCGGCTGTGGGAGTTCCCACGGAGGTGTAGAGGTTGGTCGTGCCGGTGACGGCGCCGGCGAACGACACTTCGGGGTGCGCGGCCAGAGCGGCGCCCGCCTCCGCGAACCGGGACGGGTCGATCTCCAGCCACAGCGCGGAGCGGAAGCTCCGGTGCAGCACGTCCGGGTGGTACTCGATGTCGAAGTACAGGGCGCCGGCGGCGCGGAGTTCGGCGATGCGGCGGCGCACGGTCGACACCGACAGCCCTGTCGCCGTGGCCAGTTCGCCGGGCGCCGCTCTGCCGTCCCGGGCCAGCAGGTCGAGGAGGTGCCGGTCGGCGTCGGTCAGCGTTACCGGCTCGGTGCCGTCCTTGGCCCGCCCCTGCGGACCAATGACGGGCGGGGCGAGTGCTGCGGTCTGCGCGGCCGTCAGCGGTCCCGACTTGTTGATCGGACCGAGATCATGGCCGAAGAAGACGTGCAGGAGGCAGTGCGCCGTCACGTCCACCACCTGCGGCGTACGCGGCAGCTTCTCCAGGAGCAGCGGCTTCCCGCGTCCCTGCGCGGGGGACCGTACGCAGCAGGTGAGCTCGGTGCCGCCAGAGCTGAGATTGACCCAGGTGGTGTCCGTACGCCGGGCCAGCGCCTGCCCGAGGGAGGCCGCGGCGTCCGGCGTGCACCGTACCCGGACGATCCAGCGGACCTCTCCCAGCCGTGAGGGATTGGTCAGGCCGAGAACCCTGAGCCTGCCGGCCGAGCGCAACCGGGACCAGCGGCGTGCGGCGGTCTGGTCGGACACCCCGAGCACATCGCCGATCTCCCGGAACGAGGCTCTTCCGTTGATCTGAAGCGCGTGCGTCAGCGCCATCTCCTCGTCCGACAGGTCGCGGCCGGAGTCTCCCTGGGTGTCGAGATATGTCTTCATGGCATCCATGCTGTCGGATGCGCGCACGGAATGTGCTCTGGCTTATGTATTCGCCTGAGCTTCCCGGAGACTTCGTCGCGGAGAACATTGGCGACGCCGGGCGTTCAGGCCCGCGTCCCGTCCCCGACGCACATCGCTCGATCCGACCGAACGGAGAATCCGACATGCGCAAGTGGTGGCCCCTGACGGCGGTCTGCCTGGGCGCCTTCATGCTGCTGGTGGACGTGACCATCGTGAACGTGGCACTGCCCAGCATGGCCGACGATCTCGATGCGTCCTTCACCTCGCTCCAGTGGGTGGTCGACGCGTACGCCCTGGCCCTCGCAGCTCTGCTCCTCGCCTCCGGTGCCCTGGCGGACCGTTTCGGTCACCGGCGGCTGTACGTCTACGGGCTAGGTCTGTTCGGTCTCGCTTCCCTCCTGTGCGGCCTCGCGCCAACCGTCGAGGTGCTGGTAGCCGCCCGGGTGGCACAAGGCGTCGGCGGAGCCGCCATGTTCGCCACGGCTCCCGCGCTGCTCCTCGCCTCATACGCGGGGCGCGACCGTGGCACCGCCTTCGGCGTATGGGGCGCGGTCAACGGCGCCGCCGCGGCGGCCGGACCGCTTCTCGGCGGCCTGCTAACGGAACACATGAGCTGGCCGATGATCTTCTGGGTCAACCTGCCGGTCGCCGCCATCGCCATCGCGATGACGCAGCGTGTGATTGGCCGGGACCGGGCCGCCCTTGCCGAGTCGTCCGGGCGACAGGAGGGCCGGGGCCGTATCGACGTACCCGGCGCCGTGGCCTTCACCGTCGTCGCCGGAAGCCTCACCTACGGCCTCATACGGGGCGGCGAGGCGGGCTGGGCCTCGGCCGAGACGCTGGCTGCCTTCACTGTGACCGTCGTCGCGCTGGTCGCGTTCGTCATGGTCGAGCACCGCACCGCGCGGCGCGGGGGCACCCCGATGCTGGACCTGGCGGTGCTGCGCCGTCCGTCGTTCGCCGCGCTGATGAGCGGTGCGCTGCTCCTGCAGGGCGGGGCTTTCGGCTGCCTCGTGCTGGTTTCCCTGTGGCTCCAGTCCGTCCTGGGCCTCGGCCCCGTGGCTGCGGGCCTCGCTCTGACGCCGATGGCCGGGGCCTCGTTCGTGGTGGCCGCGGTCGCGGGCCGCCGTATCCAGCGGCTTGCGCCGCGCCTGCCCATCGGCGTCGGGCTGTTGTTCGTCGCGGCGGGCATGCTGCTGCTGCGCGCGGGGATGACGGCCGACGCGGGGCGGGCCTCGCTCGCCGCCGGCCTTGTGGTCGCCGGGATCGGGGTCGGCCTGGCGACGCCGGTGCTCGTTTCGGCCGCGACCTCGACGGTGTCCCCGCGGCGTGCCGGTATGGCGGGCGGCGCAGTCAACACGTTCCGCCAGCTCGGGATGACCTTGGCCATCGCGGCCCTCGGCGCCGCCTTCACCAGCCGCGCCGCCGCCGCGCTCGCCGGGTCCGGCGCGGTCCCGGATGCCGGCCAGGGCGCCTCGGCCCTGGCCGCCGGGCAGGCGCAGCGCCTGATTGAGGCGGCGCCCGAGCAACACCGGGATGCCGCCCGCCAGTTGGTGCACCAGGCGTTCGCCGCGGGGCTCGACCGGGTGTTTCTGCTGTCGGCCCTTGCGGCTGCACTGGGCGGGGTCCTCGTGCTGGTGCTGGTGCGGCTGTCGCGGGAGGCGGGCGTGGGTACAGATTCCGGCTCGGATGCGGGGCCCGGCATGGGCGAAGGTGCGGAGTCGGGTGCCGGCACGGGTGCCGGCGCCGGTGCGACCGGTGACGTTTCGGAGGTGGAGGTGGCGGGGCCTCGCGTTCACTCGTGAACGGGGCCCGTCCCCGGGCGGGCTCGAGTCTCGAGCGGGCAGGCGGGCCTGATCGTTCGGCCCGCCGTTGGCCCGTTGCGTCGGACCGGGCGCGAGCGGTGCGTGACGCAGGGGGACCGGAGTTCTGGCGATGCCGTGGGCACCGGCCGCGGGACGCGAGTGTGGGGGTTGGGGGTGGGCGTCGGACACGGCGCTGGGCGGCCACCCCTGCGGCCGGAGACGGTTAGGGGTGTCGGCGGCGGGGCCATTGGGGGAAGCTGTGGGCGGCCGTCAGGGATCACGCGACAGGAGGGGGCTCTCCCGTGACCGCGAGGGACGACGAGTTGTGGATACGGCGTTTCCACACGGCGCGGGAGAGCGCCGTCAGCTTGGTGTGCCTTCCGCACGCCGGGGGTTCTGCTGGTTCGTACTTTTCCCTCTCGCAGGAACTCGCTCCGTCGGTGGAGATGCTGGCCGTGCAGTACCCCGGGCGACAGGACCGGCGCTGGGAGCCGCCGGCCCGCAGCGTCGAAGAGTTGGCCGCCGGTGTGGCCGGTGCGTTGGGAGCCCGCGACCGGCCGGTGGTGCTCTTCGGGCACAGCATGGGAGGGGCGGTCGCCTTCGAACTCGCCCGCATCCTGGAGGACTCGGGGGCCGCCGCCCCGAGTGCGCTCGTCGTCTCGGCGCGGCGTGCGCCGTCTCTGCCCAGGCCGGGGTCCGGGGAGCCCGGGCCGGCCTCCGACGAGGAGATCAAGTCGTCGATGCGGCGCTTGGAGGGCACGGATACCCGGCTGTTGGAGGACCCGGAGCTGCTGCGGTTCTTCCTGCCGGCTCTCCGCGCCGACTACATGGTGGCGGGCTCCTACCAAGGCTCGCCCGACGCGCGGGTGGCCTGTCCGATCACGGCACTCGTGGGCGACGCCGACCCGGAGACGCCCGTCGACGATGCGGGGGCGTGGAGGCGGCACACGACCGGCGCGTTCGACATGCACGTCTACCCCGGCGGTCACTTCTTCATCGAATCGAACCTCCCCGCGGTGGTGAAAGCCGTCTCGGCAGCCTGTGGAGGCTGAGCAGCGCGCGGCTCACACCTTCTCCATCGCCCCGTCGAAGGTCAGGCTCGCCGGAAGCTGGTTGCGGTGCTTGATCCGGAACTTCCGGTACACCTTCGTGAGATGCTGCTCGACGGTGCTCACCGTGACGAAGAGCTTCGCCGCCACCTCCCGGTTCGTGTGCCCCCGCGCGGCGAGCGAGGCGACGCGTCGCTCCGCTTCGGTGAGCGACTCGTGGATGCGCTTCTCCCTCCCGCCGTAAGGAAAGGCCGGTCGCAGCGCTCGCGCCAGCTCCTGCGCGCCGCACTCCTGCGCCAGCCGCCACGCCCTGCGGACCACCTGCCGCGCCGCGGTGCCCATGCCGAGCTCCTGCTGGGACCGGCCGAGGTCGACGAGGATGCGCACCGTGTTGTAGCTGTCGCCGCCGGCCTGGGACCTCTCCAACGCCCGCTCCAGAAGGGCGGTTCGGTGGCTCGGAGGGCGGGTGGCGGCGAGGCAGCGGAGGGCGGCTCCGGCGGCCCTGGGGTGGCGCGGTTCGGAGAGTTCGATCTGTTCGTTGAGGAGGCGCACCGCGGGTGCGGGTTCGTGCAGACCCAGCCAGGCTTCGGCTGCGCCGCTGCGCCATGGGAGGAACCCCGGCGAGTCCAGGCACCACGTCTGGAGTTGCTCACCGCACGAGACGAAGCACGCCAGCGCTGCCTGGTACTGCTGCCGCACGAGGTGGTGGTAGCCGCGCGCGTACTGGTACTGCATCCCGAACCTGGTCTGCGGGGTGTTGTCGGGAAGCGGACGGCTCAACAGCTCCGCCGCCGCCTCGTGTTCACCGATGCAGGCATGGGCTTCGACCAGGACGGCAAGCGGCAGCGCGAGCCCCGTGCCCCAGCCCTCCGCAGGGAAACGGGACAGCGCTGCGTACGCGTTGTCCCTGGCCGACGGCAGGTTGCCGGTGCGGAGCAGGACGAGGGCCTTGGTCGCCAGCAGCACGGCCTCGTGCGCAGGCGGCCGGTGCTGGGGCGACTGGTTGAGCAACTGGTCGCACCAGGAGTCGGCGAGGTCGAGCCGATCGACGTAGACGAGTGCGTGCAGGGCGGCAAGGGCCGGCTCCAAGCCGCTCCGGCCCGGGTGCACATAGGGAAGCCCCTGTTCGGCTGCGGCGGCGACGTCCTCGGCGTCCCCGCTGGTGAGCGCGGAGTGGAGGGCGCGTTCCGCGATCAGGTGGGAGGATTCCGTCTCCGGTACCTGGCACGGTTCGTCCGGCATCCGGGGGCTGAGCGGTCCGCCCATCCTGCTCAGCGCGCCGGGGTACGTCGACGCCAGGCTCAGCCAGGTGGCATGCAGCCGATCGGCGAACCGCGGATCGTCCCCCGACTCCGGGACCCCGCCGCCGGTGATCTTGACGGCTTCGTCCTCCATCCCGTGCCAGAGCAGGCTCCGGATCAGGTCGAGTGCCGTAGTCGGTCGCAGCAGGCCGCGCTGTGCGGGCTCGGTGAGTTCCTGCATCTGGCGCGTCACGGACTTGGGGTCGAACTGCCAGTTGAGGCGGGCCACTTCGAACTTGCAGGCGAGCGCCTGGGCCTCGTCGGTGGTCGAGCGCCCGGCGAGTTGGAGGCAGCGCACCGCCGGAGCGATCTCGCCGTCGGCGAGGTGCTGCTCGGCGGCCGACCGCAGCAGCGGGGCCTCCCATTCCTCTCCGAGGGGGCCGCACTCCAGGAGCTGCGCCGCGACGATCGCGCAGGGTGCGCCCTCTTCGTGGAGCAGTCGTGTCGCCCGTTGTTGCAGCGCCGCGTGGTCGAGGGCCGGGATGCTGCTGAGTACGGCGCTGCGCAGCGCGGGGTGCCGAAAGCGGGCGCCGTCGAGCAGGCCCGCTTCCTCCAGGCCGTCGACTGTCCGCTCGGCTGTCTGCGGATCGATGTGCAGGAGGTCGGCGAGAAGGGCGGTACCGCCGTGCCCGTCCAGCACGGCGAGGCCGCGCGCGACGCGGACGTACTCCGGACCGCTCCGGTGTACGCAGGCGAGTGCCGCCTGCTCGAAAGCGTCAGAGACGACGAGCTCGCAGCTCTCCGGCTCGGTGCCCGCCTGGCTGGTGCTGTCCCGGATGAGGGCGTGCAGCAGCAGCGGGTTGCCGCCGCTGACGTCGAGGAACGGGTCGCGGAGGCGCTCGGCGGCCTCGGCGCCGAGCGCCTCGGAGAGGAGGCGGCCGGCACCGGAGCGGGTGAGGGGCGCCAACCGCAGCCGCCTGCCGTGCGGGTGGTACTGCAACTCGCCCAGCAGGGCCTGGTTTCTGGCGCTGTGCGGGGTCTCGGTGGCCACCAGCGCTATCGGCATGGTCCGCAGGCGGCGTACCAGGTAGAGCAGGCACTGGAGGGAAGCGGCGTCCCCGTGCTGGACGTCGTCGACTGCGAGGAGCAGCGGCCCCTCCTCGGTGAGGGCCTGGGCCGCGCTGTGCACGAACCGGAGCGACTGCGGCGGTACCCGCACGTCACTGCCCACGTCGGGGGAGAGGTCGGCCTTCGCCGCTTCTCCTACGGACGTGCGGTCCTCCTCGGCGGTTTTCGCCGTCCCCGGGAAAAGCTGCTCGATGAGAGCGAAGGGGAATGAGTGCTCCATCGTGCTTGCGATGGCGTTGAGAACCCGGAACCCTTTCCCCGTCGCGTGCTCGCAGAGAGTGTGGAGTAATTCGGTCTTTCCAGTGGCCGTTCCGCCGCGCACAACAGCGAGTGTGCCTTTTCCTCTGGTGCTGTCCGTCAGCATCTCCATAAGCTGGGATACTTCGAGATCGCGGTCGACGAGCACTGGCGAATCCCCCTTTTCGCTCTGAGGAGGGTGTCCGGCCGTGTCCTCGGCTTGCGTGGCCAAGCAGTCCGTAGTCCTCCCGCTTGGTAGCGTAGCAACGTCAAGTCCCGCACAGCCATAGGTATATTCCGGGGGGATGGAACGTATCGGGACTATGGGGAGAAACTTCTCACGGGGGCGGTTGTTTCGGCGTCCCGGTGTCCCGTGCCCAGCCTGCGAGCACGTCGGACGGGCGGCGGGCTGCGGCCGACGTGGCAGGTCCGCGCCATGGGGCGCACGCCGGGGTACGCCGCGTGGGCGTGGGGCGCATCCGCAGGCCGGGCCGCTGCCGCCGACTCCGTGCGCCGCGGGGCGCACCCCCGGTGGCCGTCCTCCGGCCTCTCCGCGTGGGCGCGGCGGTTTTTACTGGCTGTTGTTCTTTCGGATGCACGAAGAAAAGCGGAACGGTGCGTAGATTTTCCGCCGGTCAACATGTCGGTGCCGGGCGGCGGATTCTTTCGACGACGGGGCACGCGGTGACGCACCGAGTCCGTGGAGGGTGCCGTGGTGACGTCCTGCGGGCAGACCGTTGCGGACGAGCAGTAATGCCGACGGTGGTGCGCGGTGCGGCGCTTTCTGTGTCGATCGGGGCGGTCGGTGCATGGTGGGGGAGAGGCTGTATATGTCGATGAATTATCGGTGCGGACCGCTGTCCTGGGTGAGAACCACAAATGTCGGGGAAAGTTTTGTCGACCCCTTCTCTGTGCACCTGTGGGCGATCTCCCTGGAATCCTGGGCCGACGATCCGGGTGCTCTGTACGAAGCGCTCTCGCCGGTCGAGCAGGAGCGGGCCGACGCGTTCGTCTTCGACCGGCACAGAAGGCAGTACGTGATCAGCCATGTCTTTCTGCGCCGGGTGCTCGCCCGGTACTCGGGGACGCCGGAGCGCGAGCTCGCCTTCCGTACGGGCGGTCACGGCAAGCCGCGGTTGGCAGGCCGCGCCGAGTCCGCGGGGCTGGAGTTCAACCTGTCGCACTGCGGGGAGCTCGCCCTGGTGGGGCTGGGGCGCCGGCCGCTAGGGGTCGACGTCGAGACCGTACGGGAGGGTGCCGACGCGGTAGGGGTCGCAGGCTACTTCCACCCTGCCGAACGGCGGGTGCTGGAGGCACTGCCGCCGGCCCGCCGGGCGGACGCCTTCTTCCGTGGGTGGACGCGGAAGGAGGCGGTGGTGAAGGCGATCGGTCGCGGGCTGTCCATCCCGCTGAGCGCGTTCGAGGTGGAGTTGGAGGGCGACGACCCCGGCGTGGCGCTCCCTCGGAGCGCGGAGTTCCCGGCCGAGCCGGAGTGGCACGTCGTGCACCTGGAACCGGTGCCCGGTGTCGTGGGGGCGCTGGCCGTGCCGTTCCGTCCGGCGTGCGTCGGCGCGTGGCTGCTGGACGGCTCCGTCCTGGGGTGAGGCTGCGCCAACAGCCCTGGATGAGGCGGGTGTTGGCCCCTATACGTCCCCTAGTCGGCCGCGAAGGCTAGGGGTGTTGGAGAGCTGTATGCCTCTGATCGAATGTCGACGCGGAGAGCGGGCCGGGGCGCGCTGTTCCGATCGGGGGCATGGGGTGTACGAGGGGGCAGCGTGGAACCGAGAGAAGTTCGCTTGGCGCTTCCACACCTGGCGGTGGGCGGTCTCTCGGAGAACTGGCTGTTCAAGGAGGCGGGCGACCTCCACTGGCAACTGCTCTCGGAGCACTTCGGGGTCCCGGTCGAGGAGTTGAGGGACCCGGCGGGGGACCGGGTGCTTCCCGTCTTCGTGCGGGTCAGGCTCGAGAGCGAGCAGCCTCTGAGCGTCTTCGCGGAGGGCGACGAGGTGGCGTTGACGGGCGAGTTGAGCCGGATCGACGAGCACACCTTCACGTCCGACGTCCAACTCCTCTCGGACGGGCGCCGGTTGACCGCGCGCCTGATGACCGTCCTGGTGAAGCGTGGTGCGGAGGGCTCGCTGACGCCCGTGGCCCCGCCTGCAACCGGCGGCGTCACCGGAGCGGTCGATGAGCAACTCCTGCGTTTCCAGCGCGAGTTCCACGAAGTCAGCAGGTCAGGTCCCGAGTCGGGCGGGGAAGGCGGCCTGCGCTACGAACTCAACCCGTACCACGACCTCAACGCGGCAGGACTGCTCTACTTCGCCTCCTACCCGCACATCAACGACCACTGCGAGCGGCTCGATCTGCGCGCGGCCGGCCGCGGGCCCGCAGGCGACTGGTCGAGCGCCGCCTCGACCGTCTCCCGCGACGTGTACTACCTCGGCAACTGCGGGCCCGACGACACGGTCGTCTACCGGCTCGATGCCTGCGACTTCGACGGGGACACCGCACACCTGGCCTCGACCCTCCTCCGCGAGCGCGACGGCACGCCCCTGGCCCGTATCCGTACGACAAAGCAGTTCGCCGAGCGCCCGGCATCCGTCGAACCGCCCGCGCCGGCACCGGTGGAGGGCCCGAGACCCGACCCGGCCGCGCTGCTGCCGCGGCTGCGTCCCGTGATGGCGCAGGTCCTCGACGTTCCTGCGGAGGAGCTCGGGGACGGCACCGACCTGCGCCTGCTCGGGCTCGACAGCTTCGCCCTCTCCGCCTTCGCGTCCCGCGCGACCTCCGTACTGGGCACGGAGGTCGACCCCAGCAGGCTGTTCCTGAGCTTCACCCTCGCCGACCTCGCGCGCACGGTTGCACAGGAGCCGGCCGCGACGCCGAAACCCGCGGCGCCCCTCCCGGAGCGGCGCGCTTCCGGGAGGGACGAGGAGATCGCCGTCGTGGGGATGGCCGGGCGCTTCCCCGGCGCCGACTCGGTCGGTGAGCTGTGGCGGGTCCTCTGCGAAGAGCGCGACGTCCTCAGCGAGATACCCGCCGACCGTTGGGACTGGCACGCCGGCGAGCAACCTCCGGCACGGGGCGGCTTCCTCCGCGACATCAGGCGCTTCGACCACGCCTTCTTCCGGGTCTCCCGACGTGAGGCGGCTCTGATCGACCCTCAGCAGCGGCTCTTCCTGGAGGTCGCCTGGGAGGCGTTCGAGGACGCCGGGCACGACGTGACGCGCCTGCGCGGTACCCGCACCGGAGTCTTCGCCGGGGTGTGCCACAACGATTACGCGGCGGTGCTGCGGGAGACCCGAGCGGGTGCCGAGCCGCACCGCAGCGTGGCCACCTCGCCGTCGATCGTCGCAGGCCGGGTCTCGCACGCCTTCGGCTTCCACGGCCCGAGCGTCGCGGTCGACACCCTCTGCTCCTCCTCGCTGGTCGCCGTGGACCAGGCCGTACGGGCGCTGCGCGACGGCAGTTGCGAACAGGCGCTCGTCGGCGGGGTGAACGTCATCTGCGATCCGGGGCAGTACGAGGCGTACGCGCGAGCCGGGGTGCTCAGCGACGAGGGCCGCTGCCGGACCTTCGACGCCGGTGCGGACGGTTATGCGCGGGGCGAGGGCGTGTGCGCGCTGGTGCTCAAGCCGCTCGGGCGGGCGCGTGCGGACGGTGACCGGATTCTCGCGGTCGTCAAGAGCGTGGCCACCAACCACGGTGGCGACGCCCAGTCGCTCACCGCACCGAACCCGGAGGCGCAGTCGGCACTCGTGCGGCAGGCGTACGAGCAGGCAGGCGTGGACCCGGCGACCGTGGGCTACCTGGAGGCGCACGGTACGGGGACGGTGCTCGGGGACCCGATCGAGGTGTCCGGGCTCGTCGACGCCTTCCGCCGGCTCCGCCTCGATCGGGGGCAGCCGCAGCCGGAGGCTCCGTACTGCGGGCTGGGGTCGGTGAAGACCAACATCGGGCACCTGGAGGCGGCGGCGGGGATCGCCGGGATGATCAAGGTCATGTTGGCGATGCGCCACGGTGAGCTCCCCGCCACCGCGCACTTCAGCGCCCTCAACCACCGGATAGACCTGGAGGGTTCGCCGTTCCGCGTCCAGCGCGAGCGTGCGCCGTGGCGGCGGGCGGTCGGTTCCGACGGGGCGACGGCGCCTCGCCTGGCGGGGGTCAGCTCGTTCGGCATGGGCGGGACCAACGCGCACGTGGTGCTGGAGGAGTACCGGGACGCGGCGGAGCCGGACGGGGCGACAGCGCCGGCCGGCCCCCACGTGCTGCCGCTCTCGGCGAGGACCCCCGACGCGCTCGAAGAGGCCGTCGGCGGGCTCCTGGAATTCCTCGCCGAGGAGGACCGCGGGCCGCTCGCCGACATCGCCTACACGCTCCAGGTGGGGCGCGCGGCGATGGAGGAGCGGCTCGCGGTGGTGGCGTCGACGCCCGAGGAGGTGGTGAGCGCCCTTCGCGGTCATCTCGCCGGTGAGCGGGACGAATCGGGCGTGCTGGGTTCTGGCCGTACGTCGGCAGCCGGGGAGCGGGCGCGACGCTGGGTGGCAGGCGGAGAGCCCGACTGGGAGGAGGGAGCCGGGGGCGGCGCGTACCGGCGCAGGCGGGTGCCGCTGCCGACCTACCCCTTCCGCCGCGAGCAGCACTGGGCCGCGGCGCCGGCAGCCGCGCGGGAGGACGAAGCGGCAGGCGGGCAGCCTGAGTTCCTCGTCGAGAGCTGGACGGCCGACGGCGGGCAGCGCGGAGAGGCCGCTCCCGGCAACTACCTGGTGCTCGTCAACGAGGAGTCGGAGCAGGCTGGTTGCGCGCTGTTCGGCTCCGAGCGCGACGGGCGCCGCGGCATCGTGGTGCGCGCCGCCGAACTCGCCGCGCGTCCACCGGTGTTGGACGCGCTGCTGCCGGAGGGCGAGCAGCTCGCCGGGCTCGTCGACCTCGCCGACTGGTGGCCGCAGGAGAGGCCGGGCGACGCGGCCCCGGTGCTGCGGCGGCGGGTGCGGTTGCTCCAGGAGGTGCTGGCGCGCCACCGGATGCCCTCGCTGACGTGCCTGCACGTGGTCCGCGGCCCCCTCGCCGCTGAGGCGGCGGGGCTGTACCGGATGCTCTCCGGTGAGTTCCGCACCGTGCGGAGCCGCACGGTCGACGTGGACTTCGGCCCCGACGAGCCGGAGGCGCTGGCCCCGCTCGTCGCCGACGAACTCGCGCGGGACGACCGGCAGACCCGGGTCCGCCATCGTGCGGGCCGCCGCGAGTACGCCGCGCTGCGTGCCCTGGGACCGTCCGAGCGAGCTGCCGCGGCCGCCCGGCCGAGCCCCCTCGACGAGGCGGCGGCGGGGACCGTGGTGATCACCGGCGGTACGGGCGCCATCGGTCTGCGCCTCGCCGCCGAACTGCACCGGCGGGGCGCGCCCCACCTGCTGCTCATCGGACGGAGTCGGCTGCCGGCGCGCGCGAAGTGGGCCGAGCAGGCGGCGAATCCGCGTACCGAGCCGAAGCTCGCCGCGCGGCTGCGCGCCCTCCTCGAACTGACGGAGCGCGGTGCCTCCGTCGAGGTGCGTACGCACGCGCTCAGCGACGCCGCGTCCCTCGCACGGCTGTTGGAGGCGGCACGGCAACGGCACGGGGCGCTCTCCGCCGTCTTCCACTGCGCCGGAGCGATGGACGACGCGCGCTCGCTGCTGGCGAAGACACCGGAGGGCATCCAGCGCATCCTCGACCCCAAGGTGAGGGGCGTGCGCACGTTGTGGGAGGCGCTCTCCGGGCAGCCGCCCGGCCTGCTCGTCCTCTTCTCCTCGGTCTCCGCCGCCGTTCCCCGGCTCGCCGCCGCCTACGGCGACTACGCGGCGGCCAACGCCTTCCTCGACGACTTCGCTCTCGCGCACGCCGACGGTGCGGGTACCGGCTGGACGACGCGTTCTCTCCAGTGGCCCGTGTGGGAGGGCACCGGCCTCGGCGAGGGGCGCGGAGAGGCGGCCGTCAACCTGGGCTTCGCCGGGCTCGACGGTGCCGAGGCGCTCGAACTGCTCGACGGTGCGCTCGCCGTGGCGGGGCACCGGGTGGTGCTGCCGTACCGGGGCGACGTCGCGGTGCCGCCGTCAACCTTGCGGGAGGCGCCGGTTGCCGTCGTCTCGCCTGCGGAGCAGGGAGACGCCTCCGCCCCGGCCGAGTCCGGCGCCTCGGTGGACGGTGCCGGGACGGCGCCGCCCTGGGTGACGGAGGTCCTGGCGCGCACGCTCCGGGTGCCGGCGGAGGAGCTGGCCGACACCGCTTCCCTTGCCGATCTCGGTCTCGACTCGCTGCTCCTCGCCGAACTGGTGAAGGAGTTGGAGGGGGTGCTGGGGGAGCCGGTCGACCCGGTGCTCGTCCAGGAGAACCCCACGCCCGCCGG
The DNA here is from genome assembly GCF_000381025.1 of Streptomyces sulphureus DSM 40104. Lineage (GTDB taxonomy): Bacteria > Actinomycetota > Actinomycetes > Streptomycetales > Streptomycetaceae > Streptomyces > Streptomyces sulphureus. The sequence continues at coordinate 282,760 of NZ_KB905817.1, read as the reverse complement.
GCTGGCGGCGGCGCTCGCCGAGCGGTCGCCCGCTGCCGTACGGCAGTTGAGCAGCGGCGGCGACCCGGGACCGCGCGCCGCGACATCGCCGGGTGCCTCGGCCGAGAGCACCGCCCCCACGCCCCTCACCGCGGGCGCACCCTGTGCGGCGGCCCCGACCGGGCCCGTGCCGGTCGCCGTGATCGGTATGGCGTGCCGGTTCCCCGGCGCCGCGGGAACGGACGCCTACTGGCGGAACCTCGTCGAGGGGCGCAGCCGGATCGCCGAAGTCCCGCCGGACCGCTGGGACGTGGGCGCGTTCTACTCCCCCGACGGCGGCCCCGGTAGAAGCGTCAGCAAGTGGGGCGGGTTCATCGAGGACGCCGCGCTCTTCGACCCCGGGTACTTCGGCTTCGACGAGCGCACCGCCCGCCACCTCGACCCGCTGGCCCGCAAGGCGCTGGAGGTGAGCGCCGAGTGCCTGCGCGATGCGGGGTACCGCGAGGACGGGCTCAAGGGGCGCGGCGTCGGCGTCTATCTGGGCACCCGTGCCGCCAACTACCGCGAGCATCTTCGGCCGTTGCCCAGGGAGGCGATCGTCGGGCTCGGGCAGAACTTCATCGCGGCGCACCTGTCGCACTTCTTCGATCTGTCGGGGCCGAACCTCGTGGTGGACAGCGCCTGCTCCTCCTCGCTGGTCACGGTGCACCTCGCCTGTCAGAGCCTCGCCGCGGGGGAGAGCGAGCTGGCGCTCGCCGGCGGCGTCGACCTGCTCCTGGACGAGGACCCCTACCTGCTGCTGAGCGAGGGGAAGGCGCTGTCCCCCACGGGAAGGTGCCACACCTTCGACGAGGCGGCCGACGGGTTCGTACCGGGCGAGGGCGCGGGGATGCTGCTCCTGAAGCGACTGGACGAGGCGGAGCGGGACGGCGACCGGGTGCTCGCCGTCATCGAGGCGGGCGCGGTCAACAACGACGGGCACACCATGGGCTACACCACACCCAGCGCACGTGCCCAGACGGAGCTGATCCACGCCGCCCTGGAGCGCGGCGGCATCGATCCGCGCACCATCGGCCATGTCGAGGCGCACGGTACCGGCACCATGGTCGGCGACCCGATCGAACTCCAGGCGCTCACCACCGCCTTCCGGCGCCGTACCGCCGACACGGAGTTCTGCGGGGTCGGGAGCGTGAAGACGAACATCGGCCATCTGCTGAGCGCCGCAGGCGTGGCCGGAGTGATCAAGACCGTGCTCGCGCTGCGGCACCAGCAGCTCCCGCCCACGCTCAACTGCGCCAGGCCGAACCCGAGGTTCGCCTTCTCCGACTCGCCCTTCTATCCGGTCACCGAGCGCCGGGATGCGGTGTTGGAGCGGGCGGCGGTCAGCTCGTTCGGGTTCGGAGGCACCAACGCGCACCTGATCCTGCGCCGTGCCCCGGACACGGCCCCCGTGGCCGACCACCGGCAGCCGTTGCCCCCTCCCGTCTACCGACGGCAGCCGTTCTGGCCGCAGCGGAAGTCCCGGCCGGCAGGACCTGACCCCGCCCGCCGGGGAGCGGCACGCGGCCGACACCGGTCGGCCCGCCTCGAATTGACCTTCCCGCCTACCGGTTGACCGTGGACGACCAGGAAGAGAACGCCGTGGAAGCGCACCGAGTCCTCCGCTGCCGAGCGACCCTCACCAGCGACAACCCCCTCGTGGACGACCACCGGGTGCACGGCGTCCGCACTCTGCCCGGAGTCACGTTCCTGGACTTCGCCTACCGGCTGCTCGACGAGCGGGGTTTCGCGCTGGACCGCGTCGGGCTGCGCAACGTCCTCTTCGTCGAACCCGTGGTCACCGACGCGGAGTGCGACCGCGAGATCGAGGTGGAGATCGAGCCGGGGCGCACTTGGCGCCGGGTACGGGCCCGCAGCAGGAAGCTGCCGCACGGGCGGCCGGCCGAGGAGGAGTGGACGTCGCACATGGAGGCCGAACTCCATGTGGACCTGCCGGTCCCGCAGCTTGCCGTCGAGCCCGTCGGGACGGGGCAGTTCACCGACGTGGAGCGCGTGTACGAGCTGGGGGCCGCGGCGGACATCAGGCACCGCTCCTTCATGACCTGTGCGGGCACCTTCCGGCACACGGCGCACGGGATGTCCGCCGAGATCGCGCTGGGCGAGGAAGCGGCGGAGAGCGGCGAAGACTTCCTGCTCCACCCTGCGCTGCTCGACGCCGCGACGATGCAGACGTACGCGCTGGCGTACTCCGGTGAGGAGGAGGACCCTCGGCCCCTGATCCCCTTCCACATCGGCGCGTTCCGGGCCACGGGTTCCCTCGGCGCCGCCTGCGGGGTGCGGCTCAGGCTGCGGGAGCCGGCGGGGGAGGGGAACGACGTCCTCCAGGTCGACATCGACCTCGTCGACGCGGAGGGCTCCCTGCTGGCCAGGTTCGAGAAGCTCGTCCTGAAGCGGATCAGGTCACGCGAGCTGATCACCCGGCTCACCCTGGGCGGGACGCGGGAGCACGCCGAAGAGTCCCTGGCCGACCGGCGACCGGCGCCCACGCCGGAGCGCCCCGGTGACGGGGACGCTCTCAGACGAGGGGTGCTCGACGCCGTAGGGGCGCTCCTCGGGCAGGACGCCGAGAGCATCGAAACCGATCGCGGCTTCTACGAGTTGGGTCTGGACTCAGCGCAACTGCTCAGCCTCGTCAGGGCGTTGGAACAGCGCTGGTCGATCGACCTCTACCCGACGCTGCTCTTCGAGCACACCACGGTGGAGAGCGTCGCCGCCTACCTCGCCGATCTGGTGCCACCGGAGGCGACACGGCCTGCGGACGTACCCGCACCGGCCGATGAGCCCCGACCGGCCGCCGCCGAGACGCTCTGCCTCACCGGGACGTGGAGCCCGGAGCCCGAGCCGGAGGCCGCCCCGGAGCGGCCGGTTCGCCGACTCCTGCTCGTCGGCGAGCCCTCCGGGACGACGGCGCACTTGGAGGAGGCGGCACGCCGACTCCCGTATCGACCGGAGACGGTGGTGGCACGCCCCGGCTCGCTGGAGGAGTACCGACTCCTCCTCGACGACCTGGCGCGCAGAGGGCAACTCCCCGACGCCGTGGTCCACTTGGGCCGCGAGCCGAGTGCCGGCCTGCCGGAGGCCGTCGAATCCGACGCCGTCTCGCTGCTGGCGCTCGCCCGCGCGCTGCTCGAACTCCCGGCGCCGATCGAGCTTCCGCTGCTCCATCTCGCCTCGCCAGGGGACGAGTCGGCGGCGACGGTGCCCGCCGCGCTCACCGGTGCGGCGCGGACGATCCGTATCGAGCAGCCGGGGGTGAGCTGCGCCGTCGTCGAGATGTTCGGGAGGTCGCCGCTCGGCGCCGGGGCGCTTTCCGCGCTGCTGCGGCGCGAGTTGACGCCGGGGGCGCCGGCGTGGGTGCGCTACCGGGACGGCCGGCGGTACGTACGCCGCTACCGGGAGGTGCCGTTCAGCGGCGCGCCCGGGTCCTCGCTGCGGGACCGCGGGGTGTACCTGATCAGCGGGGGGAACGGCGTGCTCGGCCGGTTCTTCGCCGCGCTGCTCGCCCGTGAGGCCCGGGCCCGGCTCGTCCTCTTCGGCCGCTCCGAGCTCGACGGGGAGGCCCGCGCCGAGCTGCGCGCGCTCGAAGAGCGGTACGGCGCCGAGGTCGGCTACCTGAGGGCGGACGCTGCGGACGCGGGGGACGTGGCCCGGGTGGTGCGCGAGGCTCGTGCCCGGTACGGGGAGGTCAACGGCGTCATCCACGCGGCGGGCACGCTGCGGGACGCGCTCGTGCGCCACAAGGAGGCGTCGCAGGTGCGCGAGGTCCTGGCGCCCAAGGTGCGCGGTGCCTGCCACCTCGACGAGGCCACAAGGGGCGAACTGCTCGACTTCTTCGCGCTGTTCTCCTCCGTCACCGGGACCGTGGGCAACGCGGGGCAGTCCGACTACGCGGTCGCCAACGCCTTCGTGAACGCGTACGCGCGTGCACGCGACGCCGCCGGACGCCCGGGCAGCAGCCTCGCGTTCGGGTGGCCGCTCTGGGACGGCGGCGGTATGCGTACGGACGAGTCGACCGACGCCTACTTCGGCAGGCACGGCCAGTCGCCGCTCACCGCCGAGCCGGGAGCCGCAGCGTTCCGTGCCGGACTCGGCCGCGAAGAGGCCGAGTTGGTGCTCTTCCACGGGGAACGTCCGCGCATCCTGCGCTCCTTGGACGCGACGGTCCCGGGGGCGCCCTTCGACCTGCCGCTCGCCGCGGCCGACGAGTCCTCGCCCCGACCGGCTCCGCGGGCAGGCGCGGTGGCTGCGCCCCGACCTGCCGACGGGCCGCAGCACATGAGCCGCGACATCGCCGTCATCGGCCTCGCGGGCCGCTACCCGGGCGCCCGCGACGTGGACGAGCTGTGGCGGAACCTCGCGGCCGGCCGCGACTGCGTCCGCGAGGTTCCCCAAGAGCGCTGGGCGCAGCGGGACTTCTACCACCCGGAGCCGCACGCCCCGGGGCGCTCGGTCAGCAAGTGGGGCGGCTTCCTCGACGACGCCGACCGCTTCGACCCGCACTTCTTCCAGGTCACACCGCGCGAGGCCGAGGGGATGGATCCGCAGGAACGGCTCTTCCTGGAGACGGTCTGGCACACCATGGAGGACGCCGGCTGCACCCGCGAGGGGATGGCCGGTTCGCGGGTCGGCGTCTTCGCGGGCGTGATGTTCAACCAGTACCAGATGCTGGGTCTGGAGGCGCCCGAGCGGCTGCCCGTGCTGCCGGGCTCCTTCTCCTCGTCGGTGGCGAACCGGGTCTCCTACTTCTTCGACTTCACGGGTCCCAGCCTCGCCGTCGACACGATGTGCTCCTCTTCGCTCGTGGCGCTCCACCTCGCCTGCCAGAGCCTGCTCGCGGGGGAGTGCGAGCTCGCGTTCGCCGGCGGCGTCAACGTCGCGGCGCACCCGTACAAGTACCTCTACCTCAGCCAGGCAGGCTTCCTCTCCGGCGACGGGCGCTGCCGCAGCTTCGGCTCGGGAGGGGACGGCTACGTGCCGGGCGAGGGCGTGGGCGCCGTGCTGCTCAAGCCCCTTGAGCGGGCGCTCGCCGACGGTGATCCGGTGCACGGCGTCGTCAAGGGAAGCGCCGTCAACCACGGCGGGAGGTCGGGAGGTTTCTTCGTACCGCGCCCCGACGCGCAGACCGGTCTCCTCCGGTCCGCACTGGAGCGCTCCGGCGTCGACCCCGCCACGATCGGCTACCTGGAGGCCCACGGGACGGGGACGGCGCTCGGCGATCCGATCGAGATGGCCGCGCTCGAACGGGTCTTCGGAGCGAGGGAAGCCGGCCGGGAAGCGGTGCCGATCGGCTCGGTGAAGTCGAACCTGGGCCACCTCGAACCGGCCGCCGGGATCGCCGGCCTGACCAAGGTGCTGTTGCAGATGCGGCACCGGACCCTGGCGCCCTCCCTCCACGCGGAGGAGGTCAACCCGGCCGTCGACTGGGACACGGCGCCGTTCCGGGTGCAGCAGGCCGCGGCGCCCTGGGCGCGGAGCGTCGCGCCGGAGGGGAGGCCGGTCCCCAGGCGCGCAGGGGTGAGCGCCTTCGGAGCGGGCGGAGCCAATGGCCACGTGGTCCTCGAGGAGGCGCCCGAGATGCCGGCGCACGAGGACGCGGGGACGCCGCAACTCGTCGTGCTGTCGGCGAAGAAGGAGGAGAACCTGCGGCAGCTCGCCGAGCGGTACGTGGAGTTCCTCGACGCGCGGCGCTCTCCCGTCCTTTGGGGCGCCGGGGCTCCGGGCGACGCCGAACTGCTGCGGATCGCAACCGAGTTGTCCGGCCTGACGGGAGAGACGCCGGGTGCCGGGGCCGCGCTTGACGAGTGGGGGCTGGACACGGCCGACCTGCGCCGCTTCGAGCAGCAGCTCGCCGAGCGGCTGCCCGACTCCCGTCCCGCGCCCCGCCTCGCCCTCGACTCCACCCTGGCGCAGATCGCCGAGCACCTCTCCGCCACCGCCCGGCCGGACGGCGCCGACGCGAGTGCTGGACCCTCCCTCGCCGAGCTCGCCCACACCGCGCAGACGGGGCGGGAGGCCATGCCGGAACGCCTGGCCGTGGTCGTCTCCGATGTGGGGGAACTGCGGGAGGTGCTGCGGGATTTCACGGCCCACGGCACCGACGGGCGCGTGCACCGCGGCTCCGTGGCCCCCGGAGCGAAGGCGGGGAACGCCGACGAAGGCGCCGTACGGGAAGCCCTGGCCCGCCGCGACCTCGCCGCGCTCGCCCGGCTCTGGGTGACCGGCGTACCGGTGGAGTGGCGGGAGTTGTGGCGCGGGAGCGCGCCGAGGAGGGTCGCGCTGCCCTTGTACCCCTTCACCAGGCGCCGTTGCTGGGTCGGGAGCGAGAGCCCCGAGCCGTCCCCGGCCGAGCCCGAGGCTCCCTCGGGCCCCGAGTTCACCTACGCGCCCGTCTGGGAGCCGGCTGCCGCCCCCGCCGCGTCGGGTGGCTCCACCGGGTCGGTGCTCATCGTGTACGCGGCAGCCGCCCGTGGCCTCGCCGAGGCGCTCGCCCGGCGTCACCCGCACCAGCGCGTGGTGCGGGCCGAACTGGCCGGCCGCACCGAGCGGATCGGTGAGGGCCACTGGCTGGTCGACGCCGCCGACCCGCAGGGACCTGCCGTGCTGCGCGAGGAGTTGGCCGAGCTCAGCACCGTCCACTTCCTCGGCGGTCTCCACGACGGTACGGCGACGGAGGCGCTGTCCGCGCTGGAGCGCGCCGAGGAGGCGGGAGTGCGGGCGCTCTTCCGTACCGCCGCCCGGTTGGCCGTCCCGCTCGCCGGCGCGGGCCCGCTCCGCTGGACGATCGTCACCAACGACGTGTGGCCGGTGGCGGGTTCGCCGGTCACCAACCCGGGCGCCGGGGGCCTCGCCGGCATGGCGCGGGTGTTGGAGAGCGAGCACCCGCAGTGGTCGGTACCCGTCGTCGACCTCGCTGGCAGCGGAGGCGCGTCCTGGGGAGACGTGGCCGACCGCCTTCTCGCGGAACCGCCCGCGCGCGGCGCGCGGGTGGCGTACCGCGGGGGCGTCAGGTACGAGCAGACGCTGCGCGCCGTCACCCTCCCCGCGCCGGCGGACGGTGGGATACGCACAGGCGGCACCTACGTGATCATCGGCGGCGCCGGCGGCATCGGTGCGCGGATCGCGGGGTTCCTCGCCGGCGAGCATGCCGCTCGGGTCGCGCTCGTCGGGCGGAGTCCGCTCGACGAGGAGCGCGAACGGCGGATCGCCGCGGCCGATCCGGACGGTGCGCATCTCGCCTACTTCCAGGCGGACGCCGCGCAGGAGGCGGAGCTTCGCGACGTCCTCGCCCGGGTGCGCGAGCGGTTCGGAGAGGTGCACGGCGTGATCCAGGCTGCCCTGGTGAACACCGGCGGCCTCGTCCGCAACCTGGCGGATTCCGACATGCTGGCGGGGTTGGCCGCCAAGTCCCGGGCGACGGTCGCCCTCGCCGAGGTCTTCCGGGACGAACCCCTCGACTTCCTGGCGCTGTTCTCCTCCGCGCAGGCCTTCCTCGGCGATCCCGGGCTCGCCCACTACGCCGCCGGGTCCACGTTCCAGGACTCCTACGCCCACGCCCTGGACGCGCACACGCCCTTCCCCGTTCGCGCGATCGACTGGGGCTATTGGGGCACGGTCGGCGCGGTCGCCGGCGAGGCCGAGGGGAGGCGGCTCCTCGACGCCGGGTTCCGCTCGATCGCTCCGCGCGAGGGATGGCGGACCCTGCTGCGCGCCCTCGCCGGCGACCAGCCGCAGGTGCTGGCGCTCCCGGCGGAGGAACGGCTGCTGCGGCGGCTGAACTTGGCGTCCCCCTCCCCCTCCCCGTCCCCGTCCGCGGACCGGGAGGCGGCCGCCGACCCGGACGGCATGGCGGAGAGCTTCGTACCGGACGAGGCGGGCGCGGCGTCGATCGCCGCATTCCACGCGCTCGACGCCCGGATGACCGAGGCCGCCGTCGGCTGGCTGCTGCGGCTCCTCGACGGGATGGGCGCCTGGCACGGGCCGGAGGACGCGGCGGACGCGGCGACGATCGCCGGCCGGATCGGCGTCGTGCCCCGCTACGAGCGGCTGTTGGCGAAGGTGCTCGACATCCTCCATGAGGCCGGACTCCTCCGTGCCATGGCCGGACGCTACGCCCCCGCACCCGGGGCGCTCGTCCGCTGCCGCGAAGAGGACCATGCGGCGCGGCTGGACGCGCTCGCCGACGAACGGGCCGACCTCGCCGTCTTCGTACGGCTGCTCTCGATGTGCCTGCACCGCTACCCCGAACTGCTGCGCGGCGAGGTACTCGCCACCGACCTGCTCTTCCCCGGCTCGGGCACCTCCCTCATGGAGGGCCTCTACAAGGGCAATCCGATCAGCGACGTCTACAACGACGCGTTGGAGCGCTGCCTGCTCTCCGCCGTGCGGGAGCGGCTCTCCACGGCGGGGAGCGAGGAGCGGGTCAGGATACTGGAGATCGGCTCCGGGACCGGCGGCACCACGGCCGGCCTGCTGCGGCAACTGGCCCCGTACGGCGAGCGGTTGGAGTACACGTACACCGACCTGTCGGCGGCGTTCCTCGAACACGGCAGGCGCGCATACGGTTCCGCCCACCCCTTTCTGCGGTTCAAGCGGCTCGACATCGACCGGGAGCCCGAGGCGCAGGGCTTCGCACCCGGCTCCTACGACTTCGTGGTCGCGGCGAACGTGCTGCACGCGACCCGCGACATCCACCGCACCCTCGCCCACACCAGGACGGCCCTGCGCCCGGGCGGCATGCTCTTCCTCAACGAACTCACCTCCGTGACCGTGCAGTCCACCGTCGTCTACGGGCTGCTCGACGGCTGGTGGCAGCACGACGACCCGGCACGCCGGTTGCCCGGCTCCCCGCTGCTCGATGCGGCAGGCTGGCGGGACGCAGCCGCCCTGTGCGGCTTCGAGGGCTTCGCCGCGCTGCCGGACGCCCGCCGGACGTCGGAGAACTTCCAGCACGTGCTCGTCGCCCAGCGCGGCGCCTCGGCCGAGGCGCCTCCGGCGGCTCCCCCGATCGAGCCCGTACGGGCGGCGGCCGCGGAGGTGCCCGACGACGGGTCGCTGCGCGCCGACGTCCAGGGCGACCTGCTCAGGCTCACCTCCGACGCGTCCGGGACCGCCGTCGAGGACCTCGACACCGAGCAGGACCTCGGCGCCTTCGGCTTCGACTCGGTGAGTTACAGCCTGCTGGCCCGGCGGCTCAACGAGGAGTTCGGGTTCGACCTCAGTCCGACCGTCTTCTACGAGACGCCGAGCTTGCGCGCGCTCGTCGACAAGCTCGTCGCGGACCACCCCGTCCTGCTGCGCGAAAGGTACGGCGGCACCCGACCGGCGGGCCCCGGTGGGGAGTCGGAGGTGACCGGGGAGCCGGACCGGCCGGACGGCGGGCTCCCGCACACACCGCCGGAACCCGCGCCTGCCGCGCCCGCGGCGGCATCCGGTGCGGACGAGCCCGTCGCCATCGTGGGTATGGCAGGGAGGCTGCCGGGCGGTGCCGATCCGGAGGCGTTCTGGCGGCGTCTGGAGGCCGGCGACGATCTCGTCACAGAGGTTCCCCCGGACCGGGAAGCGCTGCGATCGCCCGACCGGAGGGGCGCGTTCATCGAGGACGTCGACCTGTTCGATCCACTCTTCTTCGGGATCTCGCCGCGCGAGGCCGAGGGGATGGACCCGCAGCAGCGGCTCTTCCTTCAGACGGTCTGGACGGGCCTGGAGGACGCCGGCATCGCTCCGGGCACGCTCGCCGGCTCGGACACCGCGCTCTTCGTCGGTGCGGGCTCCCACGACTACGAGGAGTTGCAGACGGCGGCCGGCGTGCCGGCCGACGCCTACGCGGCGACGGCCAACACCCACTCGATCCTCGCCAACCGCATCTCGTACTGTCTCGACCTGCGCGGCCCCAGCGAGCCGGTGAACACCGGGTGCTCCAGCTCCTTGGTGGCCCTGCACCGGGCTGCCGAGGCGATACGAAACGGCAGCAGCTCCGTCGCCGTCGCGGGCGGCGTCAACCTGCTCCTCTCCCCGCGGAACTACGAACTCCTCGAGCGCACCGGGATGTTGAGCCCACGGGGGCGGTGCCGGACCTTCGACAGCGGGGCCGACGGGTTCGTACGCGGCGAGGGCGTGGGGCTCGTCGTCCTGATGAGCCGGAGCAGGGCGGAGGCGGGCGGCCACCGGGTCCGCGGCTGGCTGCGCGGCGGCGCCGTGAGCCACGGAGGCCGGGCGCGGTCGCTGACGGCACCCAACCCCGTGGGTCAGGCCGAGATGCTCGTGCAGGCGTATCGCCGCGCCGGTGTCGACCCGGCCTCCGTCGGTTGCGTGGAGACGCACGGTACGGGGACGCAACTCGGCGACCCGGTCGAGATCGACGCGTTGAAGAGCGCGTTCGCGCGGCTCTTCGCCGACCGGGGCGAGGCCGTGCCCGAGGACGGGCGTATCGCGCTGGGCGCGGTGAAGACCAACATCGGCCACCTGGAGTCGGCCGCGGGCATCGCCGGCGTCCTCAAGATGCTGCTGGCGATGGAACACGGCGTGCTGCCGCCCTCCCTCCACCTGCGGCAGGCCAACCCGTACCTGCGGTTGGAGGGCAGCCCGTTCCGACTCGTCACGGGGGCGACCCCGTGGCAGCGCCGGCGCGACGAGCGGGGGCGGGAGCTTCCGCTGCGGGCCGGGGTCAGCTCCTTCGGCTACGGCGGTGTCAACGCGCACGTGGTGCTGGAGGAGGCCGTCCCGCCGGCCGTCGGAGGGGAGCGCCGACCGGCCCCGGACGAGCAGGTGTTCGTCCTCTCCGCGCGGACTCCGAGCGCACTGCGTGCCTACGCCGCCGCGTTGGAGGCGGAGGTGACGGGCTGGCCGGCCGCCGCCCTCAGCGAGAGGTGGGCCGATCTTGCGTACACCCTCCAAGTGGGCAGGGACGCCATGGAGTTCCGGCTGGCCGTGGTGACCTCGGACCCCGCCGAGCTCACCTCCGCGCTCGCGGCCCACGCACGCGGTGCGGACGCCCCCGGGCTGTTCACCGGCCCTGCCGGGAGCGGTGGCGCGGCGCGGCAGGCGCGCGGCAGTCGGGCGGCTGCCGCGCGCTGGGTCGGCGGCGGTGCCGTGGACTTCGCGGAGCTGCGCGACGGCTCGCGGGCCCGGCTGCTGTCCTTGCCTACCTATCCCTTCGAGGAGGTGCGCTGCTGGTTCGGGGCACCGGTTCCGGGGAGGGATGCGGCGGACACCGAGCGGAGCGCGGAACCGGCCGACGACCTGCTCTACGTGCCGGGTTGGGAGGAGGTTCCGCTGCCCGACGGCCCGCGGGACGCGGTGGGCCCGGTGTGGCTCGTCCACACCGAGGACGCGGCCGCGCTCGCCGACACGTTGGCCGAGCGGCTCTCCGACCGCACCGTCGTCCGCATCAGGCCCGACCGCCCGCACGACCTCGGCGCCGCGGCGCAGGCCGCACCGGCCGCCGTCCACTTCCTCGCCGGGGTCGGACGGCCCGGCGCCGGGCACCTCGGCTCGCTGGACGCACAGGAGGAGACCGGGGTCCTCGCCCTGTTCGGGTTGGTCCGCGGGCTCCTGGCGCGGCCGGCGTCGGCCGGCACCGACATGACCGTGGTGACCACCGACGCCTGCACGGTCGACGGCAGCCCCGTCCGTACGCCGAGCGGCGCCGAGTTGTGGGGCTTCGCCAGGTCGCTGGGGCGCGAGTGCCCGTCCTGGCGCATCGCCCTCCTCGACCTCGCCTTCGAGGAGGTCGCCCGCGATCCGGCGGCCGCCGCCGAGCTGGTGCTCGGCGCGACCGGGCTGCCGGACGCCCGCCTCGCCGTACGCCAAGGCCGGTGCTACCGGCCCGTGTTGCATCCCGCGCCCGAACTGCCCGCCGGGCGGCGCGAGGAGAGGCTGCGTCCCGGCGGCGTCTACCTGATCCTCGGCGGCGCCGGCGACATCGGTTCGGACCTCGCGGCGCATCTCGTCGCGGAGTACGGGGCGCGGGTCGGCCTCCTCGGCAGGTCGCCCCTGGACGAGCGGCTCAAGGAGCGCCTCGCGGAGGTCGACCCGGACGGGACCCACGCCGTCTACGTGCGCGCCGACGCGAGCGATCCCGCGCAACTGCGGCGGGCCGCGGAGACCGTGGCCGAGCGGTTCGGACCGGTCAACGGCGTGGTGCACGCGGCCAACGTGCTGCGGGACGGCGCGCTCCACTCCGTGAGCGAGGACCGCTTCCGTGCGGGTCTGCGGTCCAAGACGGCGACCACGGCCGCCGTCGCCGAGGTCTTCGGTGCGGAGCCGCTGGACTTCCTGCTGCTCTTCTCCTCGGTGCAGTCCTTCCTCGGCAACCCGGGGCAGAGCGGGTACGCGGCCGGCTGTGCGTTCCAGGACGCCTGCGCGCACGCCCTCGATGCCCGACTGCCCTACCCCGTACGCGTCGTGGACTGGGGCGCATGGGAGACGTCCCGCCTCGCCGAGTCCCACGGGGAGCGGCTGCGGGAAGCGGGGGTGGCGCCGATCCCGCCTCGGGCGGGTCTGCGCGCTCTGACCGAAGTGCTCGGCAGCGAAGAGGTGCAGGTGGCTGTGGTCGGTGGAACTGAACGGTTTCTCGCGGAGATCGGCGTGCGGAAGAAAGCGGCGGCGCAGCAACCCGAGCCGCCTGCCGCAACGGACCGCGGCCGGAGCGCAGAGACGGACCTGCGCGCCGCTCTCCTCACGGACGTGCACCAGTTGGTCTGCGAGGCGGCGAAGGTGCCCCGGGACGCGCTCTCGCCCGGCGCCGAACTGGTGCGCTTCGGCTTCGACTCGATCGCCTACACGCGACTGAGCCAATCCTTCAACGAGTTTTTCGGCCTGGAGGTGACGCCCGCCTTCTTCTTCGGCGTCTCCACCACCCTCGACCTCGTCGAGAAGACGGCAGACAGCCACCCGGAGCGTCTGCGGGCCCACTACGCAGGCCAGGCACCTCCGACCGAGCCCGCACCCCGCGAGCCCGCACCCCGCCCGGCGCAGGTGCCGTCAGCGGGGCCACCGCCCGCCGTTCCCCTCGACGACGAGGAGGACGCGGTCGCCGTGGTCGGCATGGCGGGGAAGCTGCCTGGCTCCGACGACTTGGCGGAATTCTGGGCGCACCTGGCGGACGGCGACGACCTCGTCACCGAGGTGCCGGGCGACCGCTGGGACTGGCGGGGCCTCTACGGCGACCCGGAACCCGGCGAGTTCCGCACCCTCGTCAAGTGGGGCGGATTCATGCGCCGCGTCGACGAGTTCGACCCGCTCTTCTTCGGGATATCCCCGACCGAGGCCGAGGCGATGGACCCGCAGCACCGGTTGGTGCTGGAAGCGGTGTGGGGATGCATCGAGGACGCCGGCATCGCGCCGAGCGCCCTCGCGAGGACCGCGACGGGGGTCTTCGTGGGAGCCAGCTCCTACGACTACTTCGAGCTCCAGCACGCGCTCGGCACACCGCTCGACGGCTACAACTCGGTCGGCCGCTCGCACGCGATCATGGCCAACCGGGTGTCCTACCTCCTCGACCTGCACGGGCCGAGCGAGGCCGTCGACACCGCCTGCTCCTCCTCGCTCGTTGCGGTGGACCGCGCCGTCTGGATGATCAGGCGGGGCGAGTGCGTCGCCGCCCTCGCGGGCGGGGTCAACGTCGTCGCCTCGCCCACGCTGCACGTGGACACCGGGCACGCGGGGATGCTCAGCACAGGGGACGGCCGGTGCAAGACCTTCGACGCCCGGGCCGACGGCTACGTGAGGTCCGAGGGCGTGGGCATGGTGCTGCTCAAGCGGCTCTCGGCTGCGGTGGCCGACGGGGACGTCATCCACGGCGTCATCCGCGGGAGCGCCGTCAACCACGGCGGGCGCGGCAACTCCCTCACCGCGCCCAGCCCGCAGGCCCAGGCCGCCGCGGTCCTCAAGGCGTACCGGCAGGCCGGCGTGGACCCGCGCACGGTCACCTTCGTCGAGACGCACGGCACCGGTACCTCGCTCGGCGACCCGGTGGAGATCGACGGCCTCAGGGCGGCGTTCGAAGAGCTGTACCGCGAGTGGGGCGTGAGTGAACCGCCCGAGGCGCACTGCGCGTTGGGCGCGGTCAAGAGCAACGTCGGTCACCTGGAGGCCGGCGCGGGGCTCGCCGGGCTGCTGAAGACGCTGCTGGCGATGGAGCACGGCGTGCTGCCGAAGAACCTGCACCTCGAGGAGGTCAACCCGCACCTCAAGCTCGCCGGCAGCCCCTTCCACCTCCTCCGCGAGCGGCAGGAGTGGCACAGGCCGCCGGACCCTGCGGGGGGCGAGGCGCCACGGCGCGGAGGGGTCAGCTCCTTCGGCCTCGGCGGCGTCAACGCGCACGTGCTCGTCGAGGAGTTCAGGGACGCCAGCGAACGGAAGCCGGACGCGCGTGCCCACGTCTTCGTCCTCTCGGCGGCGGACGAGGAGCGGCTGCGCGCCTACGCCACCCGGCTCGCGGAGTGGCTCGACGGGCCGCCGGCACACGCGACTCCGGCCGCCGTGGCGCGCACCCTGCAAGCCGGCAGGGACCCGATGGACGTGCGACTGGCGGTGGTTGCCGAGGGACTGGACGAGCTGCGGGGCAAGCTCCTCGCCTGGACGGGCGGCGAGAGCGCCGTGCCGAAGCTCGTCAGCGGCGACGTCCGCCTCTCCGGCGCGGACTCCGCGCTGCTGCTGGAGGGAGAGGAGGGCCGCGCGTACCTGCGGCTCGTCGTCGAGGGCGGCAAGTGGGAGAAGCTCGCCCGCCTTTGGGCTGCCGGCGCCCCCGTCGACTGGGAGCTGCTGTGGCCCGGCGGCGCGCCGCGGCGCCTTTCGCTCCCCACCTATCCCTTCGCCAGGGAGCGGTACTGGCTCAGGCCGGGTGAGCAGTTCGAGGGGTACGGCGAGTACGGAGCGCACGGGGAGTACGGCGACGAAGCGGCGAGCTCGGCGGACACGGAGGCGACCGGCGCGCCGCCGACGGAGCCGACCCTCCCGGAACCGACCCCCGCCGCGCCGTTGCCCCCATCTGCGGCCGTCGAGCGGAACGGGGCAACCCCCGACGCGCCGTTGGAACAGGTCATCGCCGAACTGCTCGGCAAGCACCTGGGCATCGACGCCGCGGCGCTCGACGTCGCTCGGGACCTCGCGGACTACGGCGTCGACTCCCTCGGGCTGCGTCGGCTTTCCAGGGCGCTCGGCGCCCGGTACGGCATCAGCGTCCCCGCGAGGTTCTTCTCCCCCGAGGGCAGCATCGCCGACTTCTCCCGCAGCCTGCGGGAGAAGTTCCCCGACCGGCTCGACCGTCCCGCGGGGGCGGCCGAGGAGCAGGAGGGCGGCATCGGCTCGGTCCTCCAACTGCTCTCTTCCGGGCGGTTGGGAGTCGAGGACGCGGTCACGCGGTTGGGAAGGAGCGGCCCGGATGGGCGATGAGTTGAGGGACCTCCTCCAGGCGGTCGCGACGGGCGCGCTCGCGGAGGACCGCGCCCTGCCGCTGCTGCGCGGCCTGTTGGAGCCCCGAACACCCGCACCGTCCGGAGCGCCCGGGGTGCCGGCACTCGAGCCTTCCCCCCAGAACGGAGCCGAGCCGCACCCGTTCGACGAGCAGGCCGAGGCGCGGTACCCGCTCAGCCGCGGCCAGGCAGCGCTGTGGGCGATCCAGCAGGACGCCCCCGGCTCGACCGCGTACAACCTCCCGCTCGCCCTGCGGCTGCGGCCGGATGCCGACCCGGTCGTCCTGCGGCGTGCGCTGGCGGCGGTGGTACGGCAGCACCCCGCCCTGCGGATCAAAGTCGTGGCGGGGGAGGGAGGACCGGAACAGGTCGTCACCGACCGCCCGTGCACACTCGCCGAATTGGACTTCGCCCATCTCACCGAGGGCGAGGCGCGGGAGCGGGTGCGGCGGCTCATCCACACGCCGTTCGACGTGGAGCACGACCCGCTCCACCGTGCCTACTTCGTCCGCGGACCGTGGTCGGGGCCGGTGCTGCTGCTCGTCTTCCACCACCTCGTCACCGACGGCGTCTCCAGCCACCTGCTGCTGCGCGCACTCGTCGCCGAGTACGAGAGCCGTGCGACGGGTGGCGACCCGGTGCGTCCCGAACCGTCCGTCCCCTACAGCGTGTTCGTACGGCGGCAGCGGGAGCTGCTCGCCGGTCCCGAGGCGGCGGAGGACAAGGCGTACTGGACGCGCAGGCTGCGGGGCGCGTCGAGCGGAGCCGTCCTCGACCGGCTCGCCGACCGCCACGGGACGCAGCCGTCGCGACCGCCGGGAGCGAGCGTGCAGTTGGGACTCGCCCGCCCCGAATGGGAGGCGGTCCGCGAGGCGGCGAGGCGGCTGCGGCTGACGCCGTTCACGGTGGCCCACGCCGCCTTCGTCTGGCTGCTCCACCGCTACAGCGGCGCGGACGACATCTGCGTGACGGTCCCGACCGACGGCCGCCACGAGCAGCGGTTCGACCGCACCGTCGGGTACCTGATCAACCCCGTGGTGCTCCGCACCGCCTGCACCCCGCGGATGACGGTCCGCGAACTGTGCACCGCGGTGCACGAGGAGCTGCTCGACGCCGAGGACCACAGCCGGTACCCGTTCGCCGAGGTCGTCGGCGACCTGCGGCGGGAGGGCGGGGGCCGGGCCGAGTTCGACATCGGCTTCTACCTGCAGCAGGGCGTCGGCAGGGACCTGGACATGGCGGCGGGCCAGACGCTCATCGAGGACGCCCTGGACTTCACGCAGGAAGGCGAGTCGGACCTCGTCCTGGAGGTCGTGGTCCGCGACGGCGGCGGGGCGCTGGTGTACGCCAAGTACGACCCCGCCCGCTTCGAGCGGTCCACCGTCGAGCGCTTCGCCGAGCACTACCGCGCACTCCTCGCGCGGATGGCCCAGGACACCGAGGGCGTGCTCGGCGCCGTCGAACTCGCCGACCCGCGCGAGCGGCAGCTCCTGCGCGAGGTGAACTCCACCGAGGCCGAGTACCCCTGCCATGCGACGGCCGCCGAGCTCGTCCTCGCGCAGGCCGAACGCACCCCGGAGTCCACGGCGTTGGTGGATGCGGAGCAGAGCCTGAGCTACCGCCAACTCGCCGACCGGGTCCGCCTCCTCGCCGCCGTGCTGCGCGAGCGCGGGGTGCGGGACGGGGCGCTCGTCGGTGTGTTGGCCGACCGCCGGGCCGAACTGGTCGTCACCTTGCTGGCGGTGGGCTGCGCCGGCGGTGCCTATGTGCCCCTCGACGCGCAGTTTCCCGCGGAGCGCCTGGAGTTCATCGCCTCGGACGCCGGGCTCACCGCCCTCGTCGCCGACACGGCGTGCGCACCCGCGCTCCCCTCGGCCGCGGTCGAGGTGCTGCTCCTCGACGACGTCGACTGGAACGACGCGGCGGCGCCCCGCCTCGACCCGGTGGACCCCGCCCCCGGCGGCTTCAACGACCGCACGGCTTACGTGCTCTACACCTCGGGCTCCACCGGCGTGCCGAAGGGGGTGCGGATCAGCCACGGCAACCTCGCCAACTTCCTCGCCTCGATGCGGGAGCGGCCGGGGTGCGCCGAGGGGGACCGGCTGCTCGCCGTCACCACCGTCGGCTTCGACATCGCGGGGCTCGAACTGCTGCTGCCGCTCACCTGCGGAGCCACCGTCGAGATCGCCCCGAGCGAGGTCGTCCAGGATGGGTTCGCGCTCAGGGAGCGGTTGGAGAGCTCCGCGCCGACGCTGGTGCAGGCGACCCCTGCAACGTGGCAGATGCTGCTCGCGGCCGGCTGGACGGGGCGGCTTCTGGGGAAGATCCTCTGCGGTGGCGAGGCGCTGCCGCCCGCGCTCGCGGAGAAGCTGCTCAACCGGGCCGACGAGGTCTGGAACATGTACGGACCGACCGAGACGACGATCTGGTCCTCCGTCGCCCGAGTGCTGCCGCACCGCTCCACCGGTGTCGGCACCCCCGTCGCCAACACCCGCATCCACGTTCTCGACGAAGAGCGGAGGCCGGTCCCCTTCGGCGTCACCGGCGAGGTGCACATCGCCGGGCACGGGGTCGCCCTCGGCTACCACGGCAGGCCCGAACTGACGGCGGAGAAGTTCCCCGACGGCGCCTTCCTCGGCGAACCCGGGCGACTCTTCAGGACCGGGGACGCCGGGCGGCACCTGCCCGACGGCAGCCTGGAAATCCTCGGCCGCCTCGACCGGCAGGTCAAACTCCGCGGCTACCGCATCGAACCAGGCGAGATCGAGGCCGCGTTGAGCCGCAGCGACCTCGTGGAGGAGGCGCGGGTGCTGCTGCGCGAGGACACGCCGGGCCACTCGGCGCTCGTCGGCTTCGTGCGCGTACCGGCGACGGCGGACGCGGGGGCCGCCACCCGCATCCTGGAGGAGTCGGCGGCGTGGCTGCCCGGTTACATGGTCCCCGCCCGCCTGGTCTTCCTCAGGGACTTCCCGCAGACGCCGAACGCGAAGGTCGACACCGGGCCGCTGGAGCGTCTCGGGCTCGACGAGATCGCGCGCACGTACGGGCATCCCGTCGGCGCCGAGCACCCCGCCGCGGACGACGACACCGCGCAACCGCCCGCGCACACGGCCTTGTCGGGCCCGCTCGCCGAGGAACTACTCGGCTGGGTCGCCGAGTTGGCGCAGCTCCCCGCAGAGGAGGTCTCCCCGCGGCGCCCGCTGGGCGACTTCGGTTTCGACTCGATCCGCTTCACCCGGCTCAGCGCCGTACTCCGCGACCGGTTGGACCTGGCGGTGGCGCCGACGGTCTTCTACGGGCATCCCACGGTCGAGGCGCTCGCCGAGCATCTCCTCGACCGGTTCCCCGAGCAACTCGCCGCCCGTTACGGCGCGTCGACGGAGCCCGCGGCGCCCGCGACCGCCGGGAGGGCCACGGTCCGCGAGAGCGCCGCGCCCGTCCGCCCGGCGGAGCTCGGGGCTGCCAACGGCTACCCGCCGGTGGCGATCACGGGTATCGGCGCGCGGTTGCCGCGGTCCGAGACGCTGGAGGAGTTCTGGTCGCACCTCGCCGCGGGGCGCGACCTCGTGACGCCGTACCCGCAGGAGCGCGGTTTCGCGCGCGCGCTCTTCGACCGCCACGGCGGCGGCGATCCCCAGGCGTTCCAGGGCGCGTTCGTACCGGACGTGGCCGGGTTCGAGGCCCCGCTCTTCCGCGTCTCCCCGCGGGAGGCCGCCCAAATGGACCCGCAGCAGCGTCTGTTGCTGCACGCCGCACACGAGGCGATGCAGGACACCGGCCTCGCGCCGGAGGAGTTCTCCGGCACCGCGACCGGCGTCTTCGTCGGCCTCACGGGCGCCGACTACTTCAGCCTGCTCGGGCACGAGGCCGCGTCGGACGACCACTTCCTGCTCGGCAACGTCGCCTCCGTCGCCGCCAACCGGATCTCCCACCTCTTCAACCTCACCGGGCAGAGCGCCATCTACGACACCGCCTGCTCCAGCTCGCTCGTCGCCCTCCACCGCGCCGCCCGCGCCCTCCAACTCGGCGAATGCGAGGCGGCACTCGCCGGCGGCGCCAACCTGCTGCTCTCGCCGTACGGCTTCCTCGGCCTTCGCCGGGCGGGGATGCTCAGCCCCGACGGCAGGTGCAAGACCTTCGACGCGCGCGCCGACGGATACGGGCGGGGCGAAGGCGTCGTGCTGCTCATGCTGAAGCTGCTCGACCGGGCGCGGGCCGATGGGGACCCGGTGCACGGCGTCCTCATCGGTTCGGCGGAGAACCACGGCGGCCGCACCCATTCGCTCACCGTCCCCAACCCCCGCGCACAGAGCGACGTGCTGGTGCGTGCCCACGAGGCGGCGGCGGTCCCCCCGGCCTCCGTCGGCTACATCGAGGCGCACGGAACGGGCACGGAGCTCGGCGACCCCATCGAGGTGGAGGGGCTGAAGGACGGCTTCGCGCGGCTGGCGGACCGCTGGGGCCCGGCGCCCGAGCCCGCGGGCGTCGCGCTCGGCTCCGTGAAGACCAACATCGGGCACCTGGAGGCGAGCGCGGGGGTGGCGGGCGTGGTGAAGGTGCTGCTGGCGATGCGGCACCGCACCCTCCCGGGGCTCGTCCACCTCGACAACCCCAACCCCATGCTCGAACTCGACGGCAGCCCCTTCCGCCTCCAGCGGGAGACCGCGGCCTGGGAACCGGCAGGCGGAGCGGACGGAGAGCCCCAGCCGAGACGAGCGGGTGTCAGCTCGTTCGGCATGGGCGGGAGCAACGTGCACGTACTCCTCGAAGAGGCAGAGGAACGGTAGATGGCTGACAGGCAGAACGTCTCTTCGCAGCGGCACCTCGTGGTGCTGTCCACTTCGGGGAGCGGGCAGCTCACCCGGTACGCGGACCGCCTGGCCCGGTGGGCGGCGCGCCGCGCCGACGAGGAGCACGGCACCGAAACCGACACCCTGGCGCGCTGTGCCCACACCCTGTGGGCGGGGCGGCAGGAGCTCGGCGAACGGCTCGCGCTCGTCGTCTCCTCGCTCGACGAACTCGCCGAGCGGCTGGGCACGTTCGCGGCCGACCCGGAGGGCGCGCACGGACTGGCGCGCGGCAGCGCAGCACCCGGCGCAGACGGCCCCGCGGCGAGCGGCGGCCCCGAGGAGCTGGCGCGGCTCTGGGTGGCCGGTGCCACCGTGGACTGGCGCCGTCTGTACCCCCGACCGCGGCCCGCCCGGCTCTCCTTGCCGGTGCCGCCCGCCGCCACCCGGGAGTACTGGGTGGCCGAGCCGGCACCGCGTCCGGCCGTCGGTCCGGCCCCGCACCCGCTGCTCGCCGAGGCGGTGGACGCCGAAGGGCAGGAGTTCTCCGTCACGTTGACGGGGGACGAGTTCTTCCTGCGGGACCATGCGATCGGCGAGGTCCGCCTGCTGCCCGCGGTCGCAGCGCTGGAGCTGGCGGCGGCGACCGCGGCGCGCACCGGGCGCGGCCCGGTACGGACCCTCACCGACGTGCTGTGGGCGCGGCCCATCACCGTCACCGACGAGCCCGTGCGCGTCCGGTTGCGCCTCACCGCCTCGCCCGACGGGGTCTCCTACGAGGTGGGCCACGGTGACGAGGGCGAGGTCTGCTCCCTCGGCCGGATCGGGTTCGGCGAGGGCGTATTCGCCGGGGAGGAGCTGCTCGACCTCGCCGAGGTCCGCGCCCGCTGCTCGCGCACGGTCGCGGGCGACGAGTGCTACGCGCTCTTCGACCGGCTCGGCGGGGGGTACGGGCCGAGCTTCCGCCCGTTGCGCTCCCTGGTGTGCGGCGAGAACGAGGCGCTGGCGAGACTCGAAGTGCCGGAGGCCGTCGGCCTTCCCCACGAGCAGTTCACCCTGCACCCCTCGCTCCTCGACGGCATGCTGCAGGCCGCACTGTGGTCCTCGCCCGCGCCCGAGGCCACCACCGAGCGTCAACTGCCCTTCTCGCTCGCTTCGTTGGAGCTCGTACGCCCGCTGCCGACACGCGGCTACGTCCACGCCGTACGCGCCGCCGGCTCCTCGGCGACGGCAGGGCACGACCTCACCCTCACCGACGACACCGGCCGGGTCGCACTGCGCCTGCGGGGCCTCGCCACCCGCAAGGTCGGCGGCGTCCACGCACTGCGCCCCGTCGAGCGGGAAGCGCCGAGCGGCACGGTCGCCTTCGAGGAGGTGTGGCAGTCCTCGCCGCCGGGCGAGGCGCGGCAGGCGGACGGTGCCGTGCTCGTCGTCGGCGCCGACTCCGGGCTGGGCGCACGGCTGGTGCCCGGAACCGTCGAGGCCGTACGGCCCGGCAGTGGGCTGACGGCGGAGCAGGACGGCGGCTGGCGCCTGCGGTGGGACGAGGAGGAGGACTGGGCCGAGCTCTTCGGCAGGCTGAAGGAGCAAGGACGCGCGCCGACGACGATCGTCTGGGACGCCGCCGCCTTCGGGGACGAGGGACCGCTCGACCGGCCGCTGCTGACCCTCGCCGGAGTCTTCCGCGCCTGGTCGCGTGCGAGGTTCGAGGAGCCGGTGCGGCTGCTCTACGTGTACGAGGCGGCCGGCGGCCTCGACGCCGTGCGGAGCGCCGCGCTCGACGGCCTGGCGAGGACGATCGCCAACGAACAGCCCGGCTTCCTGATGTCCACGGTCGCGGTGCCGCCCGCCCCCACCGAGGAGTTGGCCCGCCTGGTCGCCGCCGAGGTCGCGGCGGCGCACCACGCCTTCGCCGTCGCCCACCGTGACGGCGAGCGCCGCACCGCGCGCTGGCGGCGGCTCGACGGTTTCCCCTCCGAAGGAGCGGGCCCCGCGCTGCGCGAGGGCGGCACCTACCTCGTCACGGGCGGGCTCGGTGGGCTCGGGCGCATCCTCGTGCGCCACCTGGCCGCCCGGCACCGCGTGCGCTTCGTGCTCACCGGCCGCTCGCCGCTCGACGAGCATGCCGCGCACCACCTCGCCCGACTGCGCGAGGAGGGCGTCGACGCCGTCTACCGTCGGGCCGACCTGGGCGAGCCCGGTGCGGCCGAGGCGCTCGCC
The DNA here is from genome assembly GCF_000381025.1 of Streptomyces sulphureus DSM 40104. Taxonomy (GTDB): domain Bacteria; phylum Actinomycetota; class Actinomycetes; order Streptomycetales; family Streptomycetaceae; genus Streptomyces; species Streptomyces sulphureus. Next base: position 260,301 of record NZ_KB905817.1, on the reverse strand, counting down.
GAGTGGATCGGCGCGGAGTTCGGGGAGCTGCACGGGGTGCTGCACCTCGCCGGCGTCGTCCGGGACGGCTACCTGGTGCGCAAAAGCCCGGCGGAGATGGCGGAGGTGGTGGCGGCGAAGGTGTCGGGGACCGTCGCGCTGGACCGTGCCACCGCCGAACTCCCCCTCGACTTCTTCGTCGCTTTCTCCTCCGTCTCCGGTGCGGCCGGCTCCCCGGGCCAGGCCGACTACGCCTACGCCAACCGCTTCCTCGACTTCTTCGCCGACCGGCGCGAGGAGTTGCGCCGTGCCGGCCGGCGCTCCGGGCGGTCGCTCTCCCTGCTGTGGTCGCTGTGGGAAGAGGGCGGAATGAGCATGGGCGTGGACCGCTCCACGCAGGACCGTGTGACGGCGGAGAAGGGGCTGCGGCCGATCGCAACGGACGAGGGGCTCGCCGCCTTCGACGCCGCATTCGACCATCCGCCCGCCGAGGGCAGCCGCGTGCTCATCGCAGCGGGCCACGGCGAGCGCATCGGCGAACTCCTCGAAGCGGCGTCCCACCGCCGGCTCGCTCGGAAGGCAGCTCAGCGGGGACCGGGCGGCCAGGGGCGTACGCCGGGGGAGTTGGCCGAAAGCCACTTGAGCAGGGTCCTCGCCGACGTCTTCGAGATGCCGGCCGACGAGATCGAGCCGGGGACCGCTTTCGAGGCGTACGGCATCGACTCGATCCTGATCATGGACCTCAACAGCAAGCTGGAGGAGGACTTCGGCCCCCTGCCGAAGACGCTCTTCTTCGAGTACCAGGACCTGCGCTCGCTCGCCGGGTACTTCGCCCAGCGGCACGGCGAGCGCTTGGCGGCGCTGGCCTCCGACGAACCGGCCGACGCGCACCGTTCCGAGCTGCCCGAGACCGAACCCGCGCCCGTGCCCGTCCCGGAGGAACCCCGCGGGCGCTCGACGGGCGCGGCGGAGCCGATCGCGATCGTCGGCGTCAGCGCCCGTTTCGCCGGCTCCGACGACCTGGCGGGCTTCTGGAAGAACCTCAGCGCAGGACGGAACCTCATCACCGAGATCCCCCCGGAGCGCTGGGACTGGCGGGAGTACGAGAACGCCACCGAGGCCGACCGGGCCGCCCGGCAGAGCAGATGGGGAAGCTTCCTCGACGGCATCGACCGGTTCGACCCGCTGTTCTTCGGCATCTCCCCGAGCGAGGCCGAGATCATCGACCCGCAGGAGCGGCTCTTCCTCCAGACGGCCTGGCACACCCTCGAAGACGCCGGCTACGCGAGGGCCGCCCTGCGCTCCGCACGCGTCGGGGTCTACGTCGGCGCGATGTACGGCCTGTACCAGCTCTACGAGGGCGACGACGGACGCATCGCCGCCTCGTCCTACGCGTCGATCGCCAACCGCGTCTCCTACACGATGGGCTTCAGCGGACCGAGCCTCACTCTCGACTCGATGTGCTCCTCGGCGCTGAGCGCCATCCACCTCGCCCTCCGCGACCTGCGGTCGGGGGACGCGGAGGTCGCCCTCGCCGGCGGCGTCAACCTCCATGTGCACCCCTACAAGTACCGCTTCCTCGGGCAGGGCCGGTTCACGTCGAGCGACGGCCTGTGCCGGAGCTTCGGCGACGGAGGAGACGGCTACGTACCGGGCGAGGGCGTCGGCGCCGTCCTCCTCAAGCCGCTGAGCAGCGCGCTGCGCGACGGCGACCACGTCTACGCCACGGTGCTCGGCAGCGCCCTCAACCACGGCGGCCGTACCAACGGCTTCACCGTGCCCAACCCGGTGGCCCAGGGCGAGCTCATCGGCCGCGCGGTCGAGGACGCCGGCGTCGACCCGTCCTCCCTCTCCTACGTGGAGGCGCACGGCACCGGCACCGCGCTCGGTGACCCGGTGGAGATCCGCGGGCTGGGCGTCGCCTTCGACACGGCCGGACTCGCGCCGGGAAGCGTGCCGATCGGCTCGGTGAAGTCCAACGTCGGGCATCTGGAGTCGGCGGCCGGCATGGCGGCCCTCTGCAAGGTGCTGCTCCAGATGAAGCACCGGACCCTGGTCCCCTCGCTCCACTCCGAGACCCTCAACGCCAATATCGACTGGGCGGGTTCGCCGTTCTACGTGCAGCGCGAGTCCGCGCCGTGGCTCCCCGCCGAGGGCAGCCCGCTCCGCGCCGGGATCAGCTCCTTCGGCGCCGGCGGGTCCAACGCGCACCTGGTCGTCGAGGAGCACCCGTCGGCCGCCGCGCCCGCGGGCGCTGAAGCCCCTGGCGGGCCGCAGGTCTTCCCCTTCTCGGCGAAGACGCCGGAGCGGCTGCGCGAACTCGCGCGCCGGTTCGCCGAGTTCCTCGACACGGACGCCCACCACGACCCCGCCGCCGTCGCCTACACCCTCCAGGTGGGCAGGGAGGCGCTCGACGAGCGTCTGGCCGTCGTCGCCTCGTCGACCGAGGAGCTGCTCGCCGCGTTGACGGCCTGCGCCGCGGACCGTCCGCTCCCGTCCGGCGCCCGGCGGGACAGCGTGCGCAGCGGATCGCGGGACCGTGCCGCCCGGGTCTCTCGGGACGAGGTGGAGCAGGCGGTCGAGCGCCGCGACGCGGAAGCCCTCGCCGCGCTGTGGGTCAGGGGCGGAGCGCCGCGCTGGGAGCGGCTGCATCGCACGGCGCCCGGGCGGGTGCCGCTCCCCGGCTACCCCTTCGAGGAGTTGCGCTGCTGGATCACGGAGGGGGACACCCTCGCGCCCCCGCCGAACGGGGCGACCCCGGGCGCGGGCGCACCGCACGGCACCGAGCACCCCTGGCTGGACGGAGTCGACGCCGCCGCGAGCCTGGACGGCACCGTCACCTTCGCCGCCCGGTTCACCGAGGCGCACCCCGTGATCGACGACCACCGCGTGGCCGGCGTCCCGCTGCTGCCGGGCGTCGCCGTACTGGAGTTGGCGCGCGCTGCCGCGCGGGAGGCGGGACTCCCCGAACGCCTCGTGCTGCGCGGGGTCCGCTGGCTCAGGCCCCTGACCGTCCAGGGCCGCGAGCGCGCGGCGCACCTCTCGCTGCGGACGTCGGGGGAAGCGCTCGCCTTCACCCTGCGGGACGCCGATGCCGCCGACGACGCCGCTGCGGTGCTGGCGCAGGGAACGGCCGAGCCGCTCCCCGCGGGCGCCGAGGAGGAGCCGCTCTCGATCGAGGAGATCGAGCGGCGCTGCCTCCGGCGGTTCGAAGGCGACCGACTCTACGAGGAGTTCGCCGCGGCCGGACTCGTCTACGGGCCGACGCTGCGCGGTGTGGAATGGGCGGCGGCGGGGGAGGGCGAGGCCCTCGCCCGGCTCGCCGCCCCCCTGCACGCGCACGCCGGATACGTGCTCGACCCGGCGCTGCTCGACGGCGCCCTGCACGCCTTCGCCGTGCTCCGCGACCGCGAGTCGGGCCGGCCGATGGTGCCGTACGCGGTGGAGGCCGTGGAGATCCACCGCCCAGCCGTCGACGGCTGGGCCCACATCCGTGCCACGGGCCCCGACCGCTACGACGTGTCCCTGCTCGACGAGGAAGGCAGGACCTGCGTGCGGCTGCATGCCCTCGCACTGCGACCTGCCTTCGACGCCACCGAGGCGGCGCCCCCCGCCGAACCCGCCAGGTACGACGGCAGCGACCTGCTCGACGGGCTGCTCTTCGTCCCGCGCTGGAGGCCGCTCCGGGTGCCCGCCCAGGGAACCGCGAGGGGCGGGAGCGCCTGGATCGTGCACGACGCCGGAACGCTGCCGCTCGCCGAGGAGTTGGCCGCGCGGTCGGACGGCCCCGTGCTGACCCCGGTCGAGCGGCTCGCCTCGCTCGACGGCCAAGCCCCTCCGGAGACCGTGTACTTCGTGGCGGGCTCCGCTCGCGCGGGTGTGCGCCACGACGACGCGGCCGACCTCGAGGAGAGCCAGCAGCGCGGGGTACTGGCCCTGTTCGGGCTGGCGAAGTCGCTGCTGGCGAGCGGGGGATCGGCGCGTCCCCTCCGGCTGGTGGTGGTGACGGAGGACGTCTGCGACGTGGCCGGCGGGCCCGCGCGCAACCCCTTTGCGGGCAGCCTGCACGGACTTGCGCAGTCCCTCGCCCAGGAGTGCGCCAACTGGCAGGTGTCGCTCCTCGACTGCACCGCAACCGAGGAGCCCCGCGCGAGGGCGGCGATGCTGGAGCGCCTGGTGGCCGCGGGGACCGCGGTCGGGGCACAGGGGCCGCTCGTCGTGCGCGACGGAGCCGTCCACGGCAGGAAGCTCGAACCGCTGGCCGCAACTCCCGTGGCGCCGGGTCGGATACGACGCCACGGCGTCTACCTGCTCCTCGGCGGCGCCGGCGGTATCGGTCTGGAGATGACCGAGTGGCTGGTGCGCGAGTTCGAGGCGAAGGTCGTGCTCGTCGGCCGGAGCGCCCTGGACGAGGAGCGCAGGGCACGGCTGCGGCGGATCGACCCGGACGGCGACCGGGTGCGGTACGCGAGGGCCGACGCGGGCGACGCGGCCGAACTGGAGCGCGTCGTCGAGGAGATCACTCGTGACCACGGTGCGCTGCACGGCGTCGTCCACTCCACCATCGTGCTGCGCGACAGGAGCACGGCGAACATGGACGAGGCGACCTTCAGGGCGGCGCTGGAGGCGAAGACCAGGGTCAGCGTGGCGCTGCTCGCCGCCCTCCGGTCGCACCGACCCGACTTCGTGCTCTTCTTCTCCTCGGCGGTCGCGCTGTCGGGGAGCGCGGGACAGGGCAACTACGCGGCGGGGAGCTCGTTCGAGGACGCTTTCGCGCACTTTCTGCAGGACCGCCTCGACACGGCGGTCCGGGTGATCAACTGGGGCTTCTGGGGCACGGTCGGCGCCGTGGCGCAGGACCACTACCGGCAGCGGCTCGCGCGCAGCGGCATCTTCTCGCTCGACCCCGCCGAAGGGAGCGCGGCGGTCGATCAGGTGCTCGCGCAGGAGCACCGGCAGGTGCTCGTCACCAAGGCCAGCAGGGACGTACTCACCGCCGCCGGGGTCGACTTCACCGGTACGGCCGGCGGGACCGGCCTCGCGCTCCTCGACGGAGCCGCCGCCGTGCCGCCCGTCCCGCCGCTCCTCGCCGGGGAGGTCGCCGAGCGGCTGGACCGCATCATGCTCGACTGGCTCCGGCTCCTCTTCCGCGACGAAGGCGTCTTCGGCGCCCCGGAAGAGCGGTGGACGGAGGCGGAGTTGGCGGCGCGGCTCCGTGTCGTCCCCGCGCGCAGGCGCCTCTTCGCCGAGCTGGTGCGGGCGCTCACCGAGCGCGGGCGGCTGCGGGACGAGGGCGGCCTGCTGGTGACCGGCGCGCTCCCGGCCACCGGCGACCCGGAGCAGGAGCTGGTCGAACTCTGCTCGCGGACCGAGGCGTTGGAAGGCTTCGAGCGGCTGCTCGGGCCCTGCATGCACCACCTGTTCCGCGTCATGCGGGGCGAGGTCCGTGCCACCGACGTGCTCTTCCCCGGCGGTTCCACCGCGCTCGTGGAGGGTGCCTACCGGGGCAGCCCGGTCGTCGACCGGGCCAACGAGCTCGTCGCCTCCGCCGTCGGCCGGTACCTCGCCGAGCGGGCCGGGGACACGGGGGAGCCGCTCACCGTGCTGGAGGTCGGTGCGGGCACCGGTGGCACAACCGCCGCCGTACTGCCCGTACTTGCCGAGGCGGGCTCGCCGGTGCGCTACGTCTACACGGACCTGTCCATGGCGTTCCTCCAGCACGGCAGGGAACGCTTCGCCGAGCGGTACCCCTTCGTGGAGTTCGCGACGCTGGACGCCGGCCGCGACCCGCGGGAGCAGGGTCTCGCCGAGGCGGGTTTCGACGTGGTCGTCGCGGCCAACGTGCTGCACGCCACCGAGGACCTGCTCGCCACCCTGGGGCACGTGGGCACCCTGCTGCGGCCAGGCGGCTGGCTCGTCCTCAACGAGGCGAGCAGCAACGTCCTGACCACCACCCTCACCTTCGGGCTCCTCGACGGCTGGTGGCTGAACAAGGACGCACACCTGCGGCTCCCGGGCTCGCCGCTGCTGTCGGGCACCGGCTGGCAGGAAGCGCTCGCCGCCGCCGGGTTCGCGGGCAGCCGGGTACTGCCTGCGGACGAGGGGGAGAGCCAGTGCGTCGTGGTCGCCGAGGCGGCGCGGCGAAAGCTGCCGGCGGCCCCCGAGCCCGCCGCGAGCCCGGCTGCGTCGGCCGGGGCGACGCGGGCCGAGGCGGCGCCTGCCGCGGTCGGTGGAGGCGGCGGCGCGCTGCGTGCGGCCGTCGAGGAGTACGTGCGGCGGCCCTTCAGGGACATCCTCCACATCGCCGACGAACGGCTCTTCCACGACGAGACGTTCGAGAACTTCGGCGTCGACTCACTGACCACTCCGCGGATCGCCGACGAGCTGGCACCCGAGACCGGTACCTCGCTGCCGGCCACGCTCCTCTTCGAGTACCCGACGATCGGCCAACTCGTCGATTACTTCCTCGAGCACCACGCGGAGGCGCTGCGCACGGCGCTCCTGCCCGAACCCGAAGCCGCCGAGGAGCGCCCCGCCGCGAGCAACTCGGGGACGAGCCCCGAGCCGCGGCGCGCACCGGAGACCGCGTACGGCGGTGCGCCGGCGGAGGTGCCGGAGGACGCGTGGCAGCCGATCGCCGTCATCGGGATGGCCGGGCGCTACCCGGGAGCCCGGAACCTCGACGCGTTCTGGGAGAACCTCAGCGCCGGCCTGGACTGCGTGCGCGAAGTCCCGCCGGAGCGCTGGGACTGGCGGCGGCACACCGCCGCGGGCGGTGCCGCGGTCAGCCGGTGGGGCGGATTCCTCGACGGCATCGACGAGTTCGACCCGCGCTTCTTCCAGATGTCCCGCAAGGAAGCTGAGGTCACCGACCCGCAGGAGCGGCTCTTCCTCCAGACGGCATGGCACACCCTGGAGGACGCCGGCTACCCGCGAGCCCGGCTGCACGACGCCAGGGTCGCCACCTACGTCGGCGTGATGTACGGCCACTACCAGCTCTACGAGAACGAGGAGGGCGTGGCCGGCGGCATGGGCTACGCCTCGATAGCCAACCGCGTCTCCTACCTCCTCGGCCTGCGGGGTCCCAGCCTCGCCGTGGACAGCATGTGCTCGTCCTCGCTGAGCGCGATCCACCTCGCCTGCGGTGCGTTGATGCTCGGGGACGCCGAGTACGCGCTCGCGGGCGGCGTCAACCTCGCCGTACATCCGCGCAAGTACGACCAGCTCGCCGTCGGAGGGTTCACCTCGAGCGACGGGCGCTGCCGCAGCTTCGGCGCGGGCGGCGACGGCATGGTCCCAGGCGAGGGGGTGGGCGCCCTGCTGCTGAAGCCGCTGGCACACGCCGAGCGGGACGGCGACCGCATCCACGCGGTGATCCGCGGCAGCGCCCTCAACCACGGCGGCAGGACGAGCGGTTACGCCGTACCCAACCCGGTGGCGCAGGGCGAACTCATCTCGCAGGCGGTGCACCGTGCGCGGATCGATCCGGACACGGTCTCGTACGTCGAGGCGCACGGTACGGGCACCGCGCTCGGCGACCCCGCCGAAATGGCCGGCCTGGTACGGGGTTTGGGTGAAAGGGGTACAGACGCCCCCGATGTCGCGCTCGGTTCGCTGAAGTCGTCCGTCGGCCATCTGGAGTCCGCTGCGGGCGTCGCGGCCGTCACCAAGGTGCTGCTCCAGATGCGGCACGGGGAACTGGCGCCCTCCCTCCACGCCGAGCAGCTCAACCCCCGTATCGACTGGGAGAGCGTGCCGTTCCGCGTCCAGCGGGAGCGCGCCGCCTGGCGGCGGGACGGGGCGCCGCTGCGGGCCGGGGTCAGCGCCTTCGGCGCCGGGGGGTCCAACGCGCACCTCGTCCTGGAGGAGTACGCGGCGCCGGCTCCGCGACGCAGCGAGGAACGGCCGAGGCTCTTCGTCCTGTCGGCCCGCACCCGGGACAGGTTGCGTGAAGTCGCCGCCGACCTGCGCCGGTTGCTGGACCGCGGCACGGGCGGCGCCGAGGCGCCCGGCCTCGCCGCGAGGCTCGCCGCCGACCTCGCCGACCTCGCCGGGGCCGGCGCCAGGCCGGAGGAACCGCTCGTCGAACTCGGCCTCGACCTGATCGCGGTGCTGGACCTGGTGCGCCGCGTCGCGGAGCGCCACGGCCTCGACCCGGACCGGCTCGGCCCCGGCGACCTGCACGAACTCCTCACCCTGCGGCAGGTCGCCGAGGTGCTCGCCGGCGGACCCCGGCCGGAGGCACCGCCCGGCGAGGCGCTCGACCTCGACAGGGTGGCCTGGACGCTCCAGGCGGGCCGCGAGCCGATGGCGGAGCGGCTGGCGGTGGTCGCCTCCGACGCGGCGCAACTGAGCGCCGCGCTCGGACGCTTCGCCGCGGGCGACGACGGTGGCGTGCTGCTCGGCACCCCCGACTCGCAGAGCCGGCTGCGGCCCTCGGAACCCCAACCGGTCGGCGAGGCGGCCGACGCCGCGGCCCTGGAAGCCCTCGCACAGCGCTGGTTGGCGGGCACGGAGTTCGACTGGGACGCGCTCTACCCCTCCCGGCCGGTGCCGATCTCGCTCCCCTCCTACCCCTTCGCGCGCGAGAGCTGCTGGCTGCCGGGGGCGCACGCCGATGCCGGGCAGGTGCCTCCGGTCGCCGCGCCCGTCCCGCCCACGGCGGGCGCCTCCGCCGAGGCGGCGGACGACCGGAAGGCACCGGACGCTGCGGACCCGTCCCGTGTCGAGGAGCGGGTGCTGAGCCTGCTCTCCGACCTGACCGGCTACCCGCCGTCCGAACTCGACCCCCGACTCAGCTTCCACGCACACGGATTGGACTCCCTCAGCCTCGTCCGCCTCGCCGACCGGCTGAACGCCGCCTACGGACTGTCGCTCACCCCGGACACGTTCCTCGACGCGACGACCCCCGCCGCCCTCTCCGCCCTGCTGTGCCGGGAGCACGGGGACGAACTGCGCCGGGCGGCCGAGCACGAGACGGGCCGGGACCAGGAGCCGGCCTCAGGGCCGCAACTGCCGGCCGGTTCCGAACCGACCCCCGACCGCAACCCGGCGGGGAGGGACGCGCCGACCGCCCGAGCGCCCTCGCCGGACTCCGACCCCGTAGTGGTCGTCGGCATGGCAGGCGTCATGCCCGACTCCCCCGACCTGGAAGCTTTTTGGTCCAACCTGGAGAGCGGCGGCGACCTCGTCTCCGAAGTCCCGGCCGACCGTTGGGACTGGCGCGCCGCGTACGGCGACCCGTCCGAGTCCCCCGACCGCAGCCGCGTCCACCGCGGCGGCTTCATGCCGGACGTCGACGGCTTCGACCCGCTCTTCTTCGGCATCTCGCCCCGCGAGGCCGCGTGGATGGACCCCCGGCAGCGGCTGCTGCTGCGCACCGTGTGGAGTGCGATCGAGGACGCGGGGATCGACCCGGGGGAGCTGGCCGGCACGCGCACCGGCCTGTTCGTGGGCGCGGGCGCCGCCGAGTACGCGGATCTGATCCGGCGTTCAGGCGTGCCGGTCGACGCCTACGCCTCGACCGGTCTCACCCCCTCGATGCTCGTCAACCGCATCTCCTACCACCTCGATCTGCGCGGCCCCAGCGAACCGGTCGACACCGCGTGCTCCAGCTCGCTGGTGGCGCTCCACCGCGCCGTCGAGGCGTTGGAGGGCGGGCACTGCGGGACGGTGATCGCGGGCGGCGTCAGCCTGATGCTCTCGCCGACGGGCTTCGCAGCCCTGGAGCAGGCGGGGATGCTCAGCGAGGACGGCGTGGGCCGTGCGTTCGACAGGGCGGCGAGCGGATACGTGCGCGGCGAGGGTGTGGGAGCCGTGGTGCTCAAGCGCCTCAGCGACGCGCTGGCGGCGGGCAACCCGATCCACGCCGTGGTGCGGGGCACCGCCGTCAACCACGGAGGGCGGGCCAACTCGCTCACCGCGCCCAACCCCGGGGCGCAGGCCGACGTCATCGTCGACGCGCACCTGAAGGCCGCGGTCGACCCGCGCACCATCGGCTACGTGGAGGCACACGGCACCGGGACCGTCATCGGCGACCCGGCCGAAGTGAACGGCCTGCGGCAGGCGTTCGACAGGCTCTACGAGCACTGGGGCCACCCGGCGCCGCAGGAGCCGCACTGCGCGCTCACCGCGCTCAAGAACGCGATCGGCCACCTGGAGCCGGCCGCCGGGATCGCCGCGCTCCTGCGCGGCCTGCTGGCAATCCGCCACCGGCGCGTCCCGGGAAACGCGAACGTACGGGAGCTCAACGGCTATCTGCGGCTGGAGGGTTCGCCGTTCCACGTGCCCTTCGACAGCCGGCCGTGGACCGACCGGCGGGACGCGGAAGGGCGGGAGCTGCCCCGCCGTCTCGGAATCAGTTCGTTCGGCTACGGAGGAGTGAACGCCCACGTGGTGCTGGAAGAGTACGCGGGCGCCGAACCGGCGGCCGAGCCCGAGTCGGTGGTCTTCGCTCTCTCGGCGAGGGACCCCGAACGCCTGCTCGCGTACGCGCAGTCCTTCGTCTCCGCGCCCGCCTCGTCCGCCGGCCGGTCCGTCCCCGGCGCATGGGCGAGCGATCCGGTGCGCACCGCCTACACCCTCCAGGTCGGACGGCCCGCGCTCGCCGAGCGGCTCGCGCTGGTCGCCCGCGACGGCGAGGAGATCCGCAGCCGGCTGCGCGACTGGCTGGCGGGCCGCGGCGACGGGGTGCTGGCGGGCCGTGTCGAACGCGGGAGCACGCCGCCGCAACTCCCTGACGGGGAGGCGGACTTGCACGCCGTTGCCGCCGCATGGGTGCGCGGCGCGACCGTCGACTGGCCGGGGCTCTACCGCACGGTGCCGGGCCGCCGCTCGCTGCCCACCTACCCGTTCGCCGAGGAGCGCCACTGGTTCACGGCGAGGGAGCCCGCGGTCGGGGACGCGCCTCCCGCCGCCGAGGCCGTCCCCGACGATCTTCTGCTCTTCGAGACCGAGTGGCGGCAGGCACCGAGCCCGCCCCCCGCTGCCACGCCCTTCGACGGCACCACACTCGTTCTCTCGGAGGACGGCGCCCCCGTGCCCCATCTGCCGGGGACCACCGTGGCGGTGCGTCCGGGCCCCGCCTTCGCCGAACTCGGCGAGGACACGTACGAGCTCCACCCCGACCGCCCGGAGGGGTACGCCAGTCTGGTCGCGGCGCTGAGCGCGCGCGGGCGGAGGGTCGGCCGCATCGTCCACCTCCGCGCGTTCTCGCCCGACGGCGCGGGGCACCGCTCCCGCTACGGTCCCGAACCGCTCTTCCTCCTGCTCAAGGCCGTCACCTCGGTCGACGCCGCGGCGCTCGAACGGGTCCAGGTCGCCACCGGCGCGCACGAGGACCCGGCGCTCGCCGAGGCGTGGGCCGGCTTCGCCGGCTCGCTCGCCGCCATCGCCCCGGGCACGGAGTTCTCCGCGATCCGCTTCGCCGGCCCCTGCGAGGAGAGCGCGCTGCGGGCCGAACTCACCGCGGACCGGCTGGATGCGGCCGTCGTCCGGTACGAGGGGACCGTCCGCCGTACCCAGCACCAGCGCGAGCGGCGGGCGGCGGAGTGGGGCACGGGAGCCGGGCCGGTGCTCAGGGAGCACGGCGTCTATCTGATCACCGGCGGCATGGGCGGTCTCGGGCAGCTTCTCGCGCGTTCCCTCGCAGCCGGGCAGCGCGGGAGGCTGGCCCTGCTCGGACGCTCCCCGCTCGACGACGCGGGCCGGGCCCGACTCGACGAACTGCGCGACCTCGGTGCCGAGGTCGCGTACTACCAGGCGGACGTCGCCGACGCCGTGCGGATGGCGGAGGTGGTCGAGGCCGTCGTCTCCGAGTGGGGAACGCTCAACGGCGTCTTCCACCTGGCGGGCACCGTCAGCGGGCGACCGCTCCCCGAGAAGGACCTCACCGAGCTGCGCGCCCAACTGCGGCCCAGGATCGACGGCACCCGCGTGCTCGACGAGGCAACCGGTGACCAACCGCTCGATGTCTTCGTCCTGTACTCCTCGTCCTCGGGCCACTTGGGCGACTTCGGCCTCGTCGACTACGCCTTCGGCGCGCGCTACCTCGACGGCTTCGCCGAGGCACGCGAGGCGTCCCGCGCGGCGGGGCTGCGCCTGGGACGGACGGTGGCCGTCGACTGGCCGATGTGGCGGGACGGCGGGATGCACGTCGACCCCGACGACGAGAAGCGCTACTTCGCCTCGACCGGCTTCCGCTTCCTGGAGACCGAAGAGGCCGAGCGTGTACTGGAGTTGGCGCTCGGCGCCGAGACCGGGCGCCTTCTCGTGGTCCCCGGCGCCCCGGAACGCGTACGCGCACATGTGCGTGCCTCCGAGGCCGGCACCCGGCGCGCGGGGTCCTCGGGCGAGCGGGTGCCGGAGCCGGCCGGTGCGGACGCGGAGCCGGCCGCCGTGGACGCGGAGCCGGCCGGTGCGGCGCTGCGGGCAGCGGTCGTCGAGGAACTGCGGCGCGTTCTCACCGAACTGCTCGAAGTGCCGCCCGCGGCGCTGGAGACCGACGCGGCTTTCGGTGAGTACGGACTCGACTCGTTCGGTATCAAGGCGCTGTCGCAACGGCTCGACGAGCGCTACGGCATCGATCTCCCGACCACCGCTCTCTTCGCCGCCAACACGATAGGCAAGCTCGGCGACCGCCTCGTGGCCGACCACGCGGACGAACTGCGCACCGTGCACGCCCCGGCAGCCGAGGAGCCGGCGCCCGGACGGGCCGCCGCCACGCCCGCGCGCCGCTCCGCGGAAGCGTCGCCGTTCGAGCGCGGGAGCACGGCCGAGGAGCCGATCGCAGTGATCGGGATGAGCGGGCGCTTCCCCGGCTCGCCCGATCTCGACGCCTTCTGGACCCACCTCGACGAGGGCCGCGACCTCATCGAGGAGGTACCGCCCGGCCGTTGGGACTGGCGGAAGTTGGCCGAGCGCTTCCCCGGCACCCCGCGCTGGGGCGGCTTCCTCTCGGACGTGGACCGCTTCGACCCGCTGTTCTTCAAGATCTCCCCGCTTGAGGCCGAGGTGATGGACCCGCAGCACCGGCTCTTCCTCGAGGAGTCCTGGAAGGCACTGGAGGACGCCGGCTGCCGCCCCGACTCGCTCGCCGGACGCCCGGTGTGCGTCTTCGTCGGCACGCAGTTCACCGACTACGAGTCGATGGTCCTCGGCTCCGGGGAGCCCAACGCCTACGCCGGGGCCGGGCTCGCCCGCACCATGCTCGCCAACCGGCTCTCCTACCTGCTCGACCTGCGCGGCCCGAGCGAGTCGATCGACACCGCCTGCTCCAGCTCACTGGTCGCCCTGCACCGGGCCGTCCGCTCGCTCCGCTCCGGCGAGAGCGAACTCGCCCTGGCCGGGGGAGTGAGCCTCGTCCTTTCCCCCGAGACCACCGTGAGCGCGCACCAGCTCGGCGTCCTCGCGCCGGACGGCCGCTGCAAGACGCTGGACAGCCGTGCCGACGGCTACGTCAAGGGCGAGGGCGTCGCCGCCCTCCTCCTCAAACCGCTCTCCCGCGCCCTCGCCGACGGGGACCGCGTGCACGGTGTGATCCGGGGGAGCGCGGTCAACCACGGCGGCCACGCCACCTCCCTCACCGCGCCCAACCCGGACGCGCAGGCCGACCTGCTGGTGGCCGCGTACCGGGACGCCGCGGTGCCCGTCGAGACCGTCTCGTACGTCGAAATGCACGGCACCGGGACCGAGTTGGGGGACCCGATCGAGGTGGACGCCGTCCGGCAGGCGTGGCGGCGCCTCTCGGGGGACGCCGGGGGAACCGGCTACGCGGCCGAGGTAGGGCTCGGCACCGTCAAGAGCAACATCGGGCACCTGGAGCCGGCGGCCGGGGTCGCCGGCGTCGTCAAGGTACTGCTCGCGATGCGCAACAGGCGGCTGCCCGCCACTCTGCACGTCGAGGAGCTCAACCCGCTCGTCCAGGTCGACGGCACCACCCTCGCCCCCGTCCTGGCGGCTCGGGACTGGCAGCCCCGCTCGGCCGACGGTGCCGCGCTGGTGCGCCGCGCCGGTGTGAGCTCCTTCGGGTTCGGCGGCGTCAACGCCCATGTCGTACTCGAAGAGGCACCCGCACAGCCCGAGTCGGAGGAGGACGGGTCGGAGGGGCCGCACCTCTTCGTGCTCTCCGCGAGGAACACCGAACGGCTGCGCGCGTACGCCGCCGAGACGGCCTCCTTCCTCGACCGCGAACCGACGGCTCCCCTCGCGGCGTTGGCCCGTACGAGCCGGACCGGCCGGACCCCGATGGCGGCGAGGCTCGCCGTCGTCGCGGAGGACACGAACCAACTGCGGGACGCGCTGGGCGCGTTCGCCGCCTCGGGCTCGGTGGCCGAGGTCGCGGGGGCGAGTCTCGGCACGGTGGAGGGCTCGGCGTCCGGGCACACGTGGACGGCCGAGCGTGAGGGCATCGAGTACGTGCGGCGGATGCTCCGGGAGCGGCGCGCCGAACGCCTCGCCGAACTCTGGGTCTCCGGCGTGGAGATCGACTGGTCCCAGGGACCTGGGACGCCCGCGCGGACGGTGTCGCTGCCGACCTACCCGTTCGCGCCCGAGCGGTACTGGCTCGGCGGCGCCGGCACCGCCGACCCGCCGCGGGCGGTGGAACCGGCGCCCTCGGAGCAGGTGTTGGCGAAGGTCTGGCGCGCCGAGGAAGCGAGCGCGGAGCCGGTCGACGCCCGCGACGCGGAGTCGGTCCTGGTGCTCGTGGACCCCGCCGGTGAGCGCCTGGCACGCGAGGCGTTCGGTGCCGAGGCGTCGCTCGTCGTGCTGAGCGAAGAGGAGGACGCCGACCCCGAGGCGGGCAGCCGCATCGCCGCGCGTGTCCTCGCCGGGAGGCCGGTGGACGCCGTCTTCGACCTCGTCGACACCGTCGAGGAGGCGAGCGACGAGGCGCCGGAGAGCTGGGCCCGGATCGTCCTCCTCCAGGAGCTCCTCGCCCGCTTCCGGCGGACGGGCCTGTGCTACCTCCACCTCACCCGCGGCCTCGTCACCCACGGAGCCGAGCGGCCCACCCTGCGCGGCGCCGCGTTCGCCGGGCTCGTCCGCACGGTGCCCGCCGAGTACCGGGGAGTGCGGGCACGGACCGTGGACGTGGACGGTGCGGCGCTCACCCCGGAGCGGCTGCGCGCGGTCCTCGCCCGCGAACTCGCGGCGGACCCCGTCGATGCCGAGGTCTGCGTACGCCGGGGCGTACGCAACCTGCCGGTGCTGGAGCCGGTGCCCGACGGGCCGGCCGGCGCGGACTGGCGAGAGGGACTCGGCGGCGCGCCGGTCGTGATCACGGGCGGGACAGGGGCCCTGGGCCGCACCGTCGCCGCGGAGTTGATCGCGCACGGAGCCGACCGGCTGGTGCTCATGGGGCGGCGGGCGCTGCCGGAGCGGGAGCGTTGGGAGGAGCTCTGCTCCGCGCCCGACACCGACCCCTCGCTGGTCGAGCGGGTGCGCGGGCTGCTGGCGCTGGAGCGTCCCGGCGTCGAAGTGCGGGTGCTGAGCGGCCCGTTGGACGACGGCGAGTGGCTGCGCCCGGCGCTGGAGGCGGTGCGGGCCGAGTACGGTCCGATAGCCGGGGTCGTGCACTGCGCGGGGCTCGGCCGCAACGCCGATCCGGCGTTCGTCGGCAAGCGCGTCGCCGACATGCGGACGGTCCTCGCGCCCAAGGTCGCCGGGGTGAGGGAGTTGAGCGCCGCGCTCGCCGACGACCCGCTGCGCTTCTTCGTGCTCTGCTCCTCGGTCTCCGGAGAGATTCCGGTGCTGGGCGCGGGGATCAGCGACTACGCCCTCGCCAACTCCTTCCTCGACCGGTTCGCCGAGTACCAGGCCGCGGTCGGCCGCGGCTGCTACCGCTCCTTGCAGTGGCCGAGCTGGCGCTCGATGGGCATGCCCGAGGTGACGACCGGCGCGTACCGGGAGCTGGGCCTGGAGACACTCTCCACCGAGGCGGGGCTCGGCCTGCTGCGCCGGGCTCTCGCGGTGCCTGACCGCCCGGTGCTGATGCCGTGCGCGGTCGGCTCCGAAGCGAGCGGTCCCGAGGGGTGGTTGAAGCTGCCGCCCCCGGCCGGTACCCAACCCGCCGCCCAGCCGCCGGCACAGCTCGCCGCAACAGGACCGGCGGCCGGCCCCGTCGGCGCTCCCGGTGAGGAGGATGCGCTGCTCTCCCGGCTGGCCGGTGTCTTCGCCGCGCAGCTCCGGTTGGCGGAGAGCCAGGTGGGCGCCGAGACGCAGTTCGCCGACCTCGGCGTCGACTCGATCATGATCGCCCAGTTGCTGGTGGGCGTGGAGCGGGAGTTGGGCGTCACCGTGGAGCCCTCCGCCTTCCTGGAGCATCCCACTCTGGCTCGACTCGCCGCGCACCTGCGGGACTTGGGCGTCACGGTCGAGCAGCCCGATCCGGGGGCACCGGCACGTCCCTCCGACACCCCCACCGCGGACGCGCACGCCGCCCCGCACACCGCCGCGTACACCGCCCCGCATGCTCCGGCGCACTCCCCCGGTTCGGGAAAGATCGCCGTGATCGGCCTCGCCTGTCACTTCCCCGGCGCGCCCGACCACGAGACGTTCTGGCGGAACCTCGCTACCGGCACCGACTCCGTGACCGAGGTGCCCCGCTCGCGCTGGGACGTCGACCGCTACTACGCGGAACACGAGGAGCCGGGTCGCAGCATCAGCAAGTGGGGCGGATTCCTCCCGGACATCGAGGAGTTCGACCCGGCCTTCTTCCGCATCTCGGAGGAGGAGGCGCCGCTGGTCGATCCGCTGGTGCGGCAGTTCCTGGAGGTCGCGGTGGAGTGCCTGCACGATGCCGGTATCGACCACGAGAAGGTGGCGGGCCGGCGGATCGGGGTGTTCGCCGGGTCCCGGACGTCCAACTTCGGCTCGCACCATGCCGGTTCGGGCGGAAGCATCAGCGGCATGGCGCAGAACTTCATCGCCGCCCAGGTCTCCCACTTCCTCAACGTGCGCGGCCCCGCCATGGTCGTCGACTCGGCGTGCTCGTCCTCGCTGCTGAGCGTCCACCTGGCGGCGCAGAGCCTGCGCGCGGGCGAGTGCGAGACGGCGCTCGCCGGCGGCGTCGAAATCCTCCTCGACCAGGTCCCGTTCGTCGGCATGAGCGAGGGCCGCGCGCTGTCGCCCACCGGTCGCTGCCGGACGTTCGACGAGCGGGCCGACGGCATCGTGCTCGGCGAGGGCGCGGGGATGCTGCTGCTCAAGCGGCTGGAGGACGCCGTACGCGACGGTGACCCGGTGCAGGCCGTCATCGACGGCAGCGCGGTCAACAACGACGGCCGCACGATGGGCATCACCACGCCCAACCCCGAGGCGCAGCGCGAGGTGATCTCCGACGCGCTGCGCGCCGCGGGGTTGAGTGCGCGGGAGGTCTCGTACGTCGAGGCGCACGGCACCGGGACCATGATCGGCGACCCCATGGAGCTGCGGGCGCTGACCGACGTCTTCCGGGAGACGACCGACGAGGCAGGCTTCTGCGGAGTGGGCAGCGTCAAGACCAACGTGGGGCACCTGCTGAGCGCGTCCGGCATCGCCGGGCTGATCAAGGTCGTGCTCTCGCTCCGGCACGGTCAGCTTCCGCCCACCCTGCACTGCGAGCGGACCAACCCCCGCTTCCGGTTCGACACATCGCCGTTCTTCCCCGTCCGCCGGCTCGCGGAGTGGCGGGCGAGGGGCGGTACGCGCCGGGCCGGCGTGAGCTCGTTCGGCTTCGGCGGCACCAATGCGCACCTGCTCGTGAGCGAGCCCGACCCCGCGCTGCTCGCCGGCCGCCCCGCTCCCAGGGCCCCGCTGGAGCCGCCCCGCTACCGGCGCTCCAGGTACTGGTTCCCGGCGGCCGGAACACCCGGCGGGCAACCCACTCCATTCCTCGAACTGCGCTTCTAGGGGCGAGACTTGAGCCACACACCACAGCCGCTCGACGGTCTGAAGTGCACCGTGGTGGTACGTGCCACCGATCCGGTGATGCGAGACCACACGGTGCACGGCACCAGCATCCTGCCCGGTGTCTCCTTCCTCGACCTCGTCTACCGCATCCTGCTGTCCAGCGGTGTGGAGACCGAGACGGCCGAACTGCGGCACATCCTCTTCCAGCAGGCGGTCGCCGCCGGTGCACGGTTCGACACCGAGCTGGAGTTCCGGTTCGTCGCCCGGGAGGACCACCACCGGATCGCCGTCCGGGCCGTCCCGCTGCCGCACGAGGGCGGACGCGGTACGCCGTTCGATGTCCTCGCCTGCGAACTCCACCTGGGGGAGCCGTTCCCTTCGGACACCCTCGACCTGGAAGCGCTCCGCCGCCGCGCCGACCGCACGGTGGACATGGCGGAGCTGTACCGGACCGTGCGCCAAGCCGGCATCGCGCACGGCGACTTCATGCGGGGGCGCGGAGAACTCCGTGTCGCAGAGGGCGAGTTGCTCGCCGAGCTGCGTCCCAGCCCCGAGGCGGCCACCTACCTGGGCTACTTCCACCTCCACCCGGCCTGCCTCGACGCCGCCACCCTGCTCCCCTCGCACTTCGCCGAGGCGTACACGGACCGGTTCGGCGAGCTCGCCGCCGGCGAACGCAAGCCCTACATCCCCCTGCACATCGCTTCCTTCCGCGCTCGCGGTCCCCTCGGCCACGACAACCTGGTCCGTGCCACGCCTCCCAGGTACGAAGGGCACGAGGCCGATCTCAACGTCTGCGACCTGGACTTCTACGCGCCCGACGGCTCGCGTGTGATGTGGCTGCACGGCCTGACGTCCAAGCGGGTACGGCAGGTCGACTCCCTCACCCGCCTCGTGGAAGCGGAGGCGCCGAGCCCCGCCGAACCGGCCACGGCCCCCGTCCTCACCACCCCCGAGCCGGACGCCGCCCCGGCGCGTGCAGGAGGCGTCCAGGCGCTGCGCGAGCTGATCGCCTCCCTGCTCGCGCCGCGGCTCGGCGTCGCCGCCGGCGCGGTCGACCAGGAGCGCGGTTTCTACGAACTGGGCCTGGAATCGACCGCATTGCTCGCGCTCGTCAAGGAGCTGGAGTCCGTCCTCGGCACGGAGCTGTACCCCACGCTCCTCTTCGAGTACAACACCGTCGCCGGCCTCGCCGCACACCTCGACGAGCGCGGGGCGGCCCCGTCCGCACCGCTCCCGGACCGCCCACCGGAGGGCGCCCAGGCGCCCGGCACCGCGGACGGACGCGAGCCGGACCAGGACGTCGTGTACGTGGCCGACGTCTGGGAGGAGGCGCCGCCTCGGCGCGAGGCCCCGGCCGCCCGGCGGCTGCTCGTCGACCCGGACGGTGGCCTCGCCGCACCGTCCGGCGGGGCCGCCAGGGTGGCTTTCGGCGCCGAATTCGCCGAGGACGGCGCGGAGTTCCGGCTCGATCCCTCCTCACCTGCCCACTGGCAGCGCCTCTTCGCGCGGCTCGCTGCACACGAGGCACTGCCGACCGAGATCGTCTGGTGCCCGGCCGCCGCGACCGTCGAGCGTGAGGCGCAACGCCGGGCGCTGCCGGCGGAGTTCACGGCGCTTCTGCACTGCGCGGCGGCCCTGGTGCGGCTGCCCGGCAGACGCGAGGTGCGCCTCGTCTACTGCCTGCACGCTCCCGACGGCACCGAGACCGCGCCGCTGGCGGCGCTGGCCGCGATGTTCAAGAGCCTCCGACGCGAACACCCCGGCTTCCGGGCGAAGTTGCTCGCGCTGCCGGAGCCCGTCGCGCGCTCGGCCGAGTGGATCGAAGCCGAGGCGCGCGCCGAGGACGAGTACACCCAGGTGCGGATCGACGGGGGTCGCCGGCTGGTGCCGCGCCACCTGCCGACCGCCGCCGCGCGCCCGCGGGTGCCGACGGCTGCGCCCCGCGAGCGCGGCGTCTACCTCGTCACCGGCGGCCTCGGCGGCGCGGGCACGATCCTCGCCAGGTTCCTCGCCGAGCGGTACGCGGCACGGCTCGTGCTCTGCGGCCGCTCCCCGCTCGGCGACGTGCAGCAGCGCCTGCTCGACGAACTGTCGGACGCGGGCGCCGAGGTGCTCTACCGGCCCGCCGACGTCTCGCGGGCCGAGGACGTCGACGCGCTGGTCTCCGCCGCCCGGCGCCGCTTCGGCCGCGTGGACGGCGTCGTGCACGCGGCGGGCGTCCTGCGGGACGGAATGGTGGACGGCAAGACCGCGGCCGACGCCGAGGCCGTCTTCGCGGCCAAGGTGGCAGGCACTTCGCACCTGGACGCCGCGACGCGCAGTGAGCCGTTGGACTTCTTCGTCGTCTGCTCCTCGACCGCGGCGAGTTGGGGCAGCGCGGGCCAGACCGACTACGCGTGCGCCAACGCCTTCCTCGACGCCTTCGCGTGCGACCGCGCGGAACGCGTCGCCGCGTCCGAGCGCTCCGGGCACACGGTGTCGATCGCCTGGCCCGCCTGGCGCAACGCGGGGATGCGGCTGGACGAGTCCGCGCTCGACGGCCTGCGCGCACTCGGGATGGAGCCGCTGGAGGACGCGACGGCAGCGGAGATCCTGCTGACCGCGCTCGCCGGAACGGCGGGCCGCGTCATGCCTCTCGTCGGCCGGCGCGCGGAGATCACGGCGTCGATCGGGCTGCCGGACGCGGAAGTTGAGGACGCGGCGCCCGACCGCGAGCCGGGCCCGCCCGCGGTGAAGGCCGTCGACCGCGCACCGGAGCCCGGTCGCGCGGACGACGGCGATCCCGGGGACGACGACACGATCGCCATCGTCGGCATCAGCGGCCGCTACCCGATGGCCGAGGACCTCGACCGCTTCTGGGAGAACCTCCGCGACGGACGCGACTGCGTCGGCACCGTCCCCGCCGGACGGTGGGCCGAGGGAGCACCGGAAGCGCGCGGCGGATTCCTCGACGGCATCGACGAGTTCGACCCGCTCCTCTTCCACGTCTCGCCCAACGAGGCCGCGCTGCTCGACCCGCAGGAGCGGCTGTTCCTCCAGACCGTCTGGCACACCTTCGAGGACTCGGGACACGCCCCCGAGCGGTGGAAGGGACGCCACGTCGGCGTCTACGTGGGCGTGATGTACAGCCAGTACCAGCTCTACGGCGTGCGCGGGCCGGACGAGCCGCCGGGACCCGTTCCCTCGTCCTTCCACGCCGCCATCGCCAACCGGGCCTCGTACTTCTTCGGTCTCCACGGACCGAGCATCGCGCTGGACACCATGTGCTCGTCCTCGCTCACCGCGATCCACCAGGCGTGCGAGAGCATCCTGCGGGACGAGTGCGAGGCCGCCGTGGCAGGCGGCGTCAACCTCACCGTGCACCCGGACAAATACCGGCTGCTGGGCCAGTCTTCGTTCCTCTCGTCGGACGGGCGCTGCCGCAGCTTCGGCGCCGGCGGCGACGGCTACGTGCCGGGCGAGGGGGTGGGCGCCGTGCTGCTGCGGCGCCTGCGCGACGCGCGGTGCGACGGCGACCAGGTGTACGGCCTCGTCCGCGGCCGCTCCCTCAACCACGGCGGGCGGACAGGCGGTTTCTCGGTGCCCGACCCGCAGGCCCAGGCGAAGCTCATGGTCGACGCCTTCCGGCGCTCGGGCACCGATCCGGCGACGCTCGGCTACATCGAGGCGCACGGCACGGGCACCTCGCTCGGCGACCCGATCGAAGTCGCCGGCTTGGAAAAGGCGTTCGCGCACTTGGGTTCGGGGGAGCGCGCGGGGCGCGTACCCGTCGGCTCGGTGAAGTCCAACGTGGGCCATCTGGAGTCCGCAGCCGGCATCGCCGCCGTCACCAAGGTCGTCCTCCAACTCCGCCACCGGGAGCTGGTGCCCTCGCTCCACGCCGAGCGGCTCAACCCGGGGATTGACTGGGAGGGTTCGCCCTTCCGCGTACAGCGCGAGCGCGCCGAGTGGCGCCCCTGGCAGGAGGGTGCGCCGCTGCGGGCGGGCGTCAGCTCCTTCGGCGCCGGCGGCGCCAACGCCTTCCTCATCCTGGAGGAGCCGCCGGCACCGCCGGAGCGGCGACGCGCTCCGGCGGACGGGGAGCGCCTGTACGTCCTCTCCGCGAAGAACGAGGACCGCCTGCGTACCCTGGCGCGCCGCATGGCCGACTTCCTCGACCGCCGCCCGCAGGCGGCACCCTCCCACGTGGGCGAGTTGGGCGAGCTGCTCGCCCGCGTCCTGCGGGACCTGCCGGGCGGCGTGGCGGCCGCCTCCCCGGACGAACCGTTCGCCGAACTCGGCCTCGGCTACCCGGAACTCGCCATGTTCCGGCAGCGCCTGGAGGCGGAGCTGGGCCGTGAGATGCCGCCCCACCTCGTCGACGGCGAGACGACACTCGCCTCGCTCGCCTGCCGCCTCTCCGAGCCCGGCGGCCGGCCGGACGAACCCGCCCTCGACGCCGACTCGTTGGCGTTCACCCTCCAACAGGGACGCGACGCCATGGACCAGCGGTTGGCCGTGCTCGCCCCCGGCCCCGCCCAGCTCGCCGAGCGCCTCCGCGCCCACCTCGACGGCGCTCCGGCGCCCGGCGTCCACCACGGGCGGCGGGACCGCTCGGCCCCGCACCCCGCGCCGGACGAACTCGGCGCCGCCGTGGCACGACGCGACCTGGAAGCGCTCGCCCGCGCCTGGGTCGTCGGCGCCGACGTCGACTTCGGACCGCTGTACGAGGGGCCGGGGCCGGGGCGGATCTCGCTCCCCGGTTACCCCTTCGAGCCCACCCGCTGCTGGATCACCCCCGACCCGGGTCCCCGCGGCGGTGCGCCCGGCGCACGGGACGGGTTGCTCGGGCCCGGCGTCGAACTCCCTGACGGCGGGCGCCTCTTCACCGCCGTACTCGACATGGCCGAGCACCGTTGGGCAGCCGGGCACGAGGTCGCGGGCACGGTGCTGCTGCCGGGCACCGCCTTCGCCGGACTGCTCGCGCAGGCCGGCGCGCGGCTCGGCTGCCCCCGCGTGGCCGAGCTGACGCTCGCGGCCCCGCTGCCGCTCCCCGCGGAGGGGCACGTCCGGCTGAGCATCACGGTCGAACCACCGGACGCCGCGGGCCGGCGCCCGGCCACCGTCCACGCGCGGCGGGGCGAGGAGGCCGCGGGCGGGCCCTACTCGCACCACGCCTCCGCGGAGCTCGCCGAGGACGTCGCCAAGGAGCCTGCCGCCACCGCCCCGTGGCCGCCCGAGGGGGTGGAGCGTGTCGAAGTGGACGGGCTGTACGGGCGGTTGGCGGAGGCCGGCATGGCGTACGGGCACGCATTCCGCGGAGTGCGTGCCGTGTGGCGGGACGGTGCGGAGCTGTGTGCGGAGGTCGAGCTGCCCGAGGGCGCCGCCGAGGCCCCCGGCTTCGGGCTCCACCCGGCGCTGCTGGACGCCGCGTTGCACCCGGTGGCTCTCGGCGGCTTCCTCACGGAGCCCGGCAGCGCCCACCTCCCCTTCGCCTGGAGCGGCGTCAGCCTCCGGGACGGCGCCTTCGACGGCGGCCCGGTCCGGGTCCGTATGCGGTCGGTCGGTCGGGACACCGTCTCGCTGCGGCTCACCGACGGTGCGGGCACGCCCGTCGCATCCGTCGACTCCCTCGCCCTGCGCCCGGCGCCCGCGGCAGGGGAGACGGCGCCCGACGGGCTCTACCGGCTCGACTGGACCGAGTGCCCGACAGCCGCGGAGCCGCCCACCGCGGCGGACGGCCGGGTTGCCCTGCTCGGTCCCGACGTCCTCGGCCTCGCCACCGAACTCGGCGCGGTGGACGGCCCGTACGCCGACCTTCCGCAGCCGGGCGGCGGGACGGTTCTCGCCCAACTCCTCCCCGGCGACGGGCGCTCGGCCGTCCATCGGGCCCTGGCACTGGTGCGGGCGTGGGTGGCGGAGAGCCGGCCGGCCTCGGCCCGCCTGGTGTTCGTCACGCGCGGCGCCGTCGCAGCCGAGGCCGGGGAGGGTGGGGTCGATCCGGATCAGGCCGCGGTGTGGGGCCTGGTGCGCTCCGCGCAGGCCGAGCACCCCGGCCGGTTCGTGCTCGTCGACGTCGACGGAGCGCCCGAGTCCCTGCCGGCCCTCGCGGAAGTGTTCTCCCACGCCGACGAACCGCAGCTCGCGCTCGTGCGGGGCGGCGTGCGGGTGCCGCGGATGGCGCGCGCTGCACTGCCCGCGGGGGCGCGCGCTTTCCGGTGGCCGACGACCGGCACCGTATTGATCACCGGTGCCTCGGGGGCGCTGGGACGGCTCGTCGCCCGCCATCTCGTCGCCGAACACGGCGTCCGGCACCTGCTGTTGGCGAGCAGGCGCGGGCCGTCGGCGCCGGGGGCCGCCGAGTGGGAGGCGGAGCTGACCGCGCTCGGCGCCCGGGTCACCACCGCGTCCTGCGATGTCTCCGACCGGGCGGCGCTCGCCGCCCTGCTCGCGCAGGTGCCCGACGCGCATCCGCTCGCCGCGGTGGTCCATGCGGCCGGGGTGCTCGACGACGGACTCGTGGGCGACCTGACGCCCGAGCGCCTCGACGCGGTGCTCCGCCCGAAGGCCGACGCAGCCCGCCACCTGCACGAACTCACCCGGCACGCGCAGCTCGACGCCTTCGTGCTCTTCTCGTCGGCCGCCGGCGTGCTCGGCGGCCCGGGGCAGGCCAACTACGCGGCGGCCAACGCCTTCTTGGACGGCCTGGCACACCACCGCAGGGCTCTCGGCCTGCCGGCGACCTCGCTCGCCTGGGGCCGTTGGCGAGGCACAGAGGAGGCCGTCGGGATGGGCGGCGAGCTGGACGCGGCGGGCAGCAGCCGCATGGAGCGGGCGGGCATCCTGCCGCTCTCGCCCGACCACGGCTTGCGCCTGCTCGACCTGGCAGTCGGCGCGCCCGTACCCGATCCGATACCGCTCCTCCTCGACACCGCCGCGCTCGCCCGCTCCTCCTCGGGCGCGGCTTCGCTACCGCCCCCGCTGCGGAGCCTGGTACGCCGGCCGCGCCGCCCGGCCGAACCGGCGGCGGACGGGCTGCGGGACCGACTCGCGTCGCTGCCGGCGGCCGAGCGGGACGCCGCCGTACTGCTGGCGGTGCGCGACGAGGCCGCAGGCGTGCTCGGCTACCCGGGGCCGGGCGCCGTCGAACCGGACCGCCCGTTCGCCGAGTTGGGCTTCGACTCGCTGAGCGCCGTCGAGTTCCGCAACCGCATGGCGACCGCGACCGGGCTGCGGCTGCCCTCCACGCTCACCTTCGACCACCCGACTCCGGGAGAGCTCGCCACCTACCTCCTGGGCGAGTTGGCCGAGGACACGGACACGGACGTCCTCGCCCTCGTCGACCGACTCACCGAACTCGCCGGGACCGTGGGCGACTCGGCGGAGCGGGCCAGGGCCGCCCAACGGCTGCGGGACGCCGCGGAGTTGCTCGCCTCACCCGCGGACTCCCCGTCCGTCGGCGGGCCCGCGGCCGAGCTGGACCGGTTCGACGCGAAGAGCGACGACGAACTCTTCGCCTACCTCGACGGTCAGTTGGGCGACGCCTAGGGCAGGCCCCGACCCGCCGTACGGCCCGGACCGAAGGAGCCGACCCCACGATGCCCGAGGAGCGACGAGAACCCATGCACACCGAGGACAGGCTCCGCGACTACCTCAAGCGGGTCACCGCCGAACTACAGCGCACCCGCGGCGCACTCGCGCACGCCGAGGACCGGTTGCGGGAGCCGATCGCCATCGTCGGCATGGGATGCCGCTACCCGGGCGGAGCCGCCTCGCCCGAGGAGCTGTGGGAGCTGGTCTCCACGGGGACCGACGCCGTCTCCGGCTTCCCCCTCGACCGGGGCTGGGACCTGGAGCACCTCTACCACCCCGACCCCGACCACCCGGGGACCGCCACCACCGAGGAGGGCGGATTCCTCCACGAGGCCGCCTGGTTCGACGCCGACTTCTGGTCGATCTCCCCGCGCGAGGCGGTGGCCGCCGACCCGCAGCAGCGGCTCTTCCTGGAGACGGCCTGGGAGGCCGTCGAGCGCGCCGGCATCGATCCGCGCGCGCTGCGCGGCAGCCGTACCGGTGTCTTCGTCGGGATGATGTACCACGACTACGCGGGCAGTTCGGCAGCCGGAAGCGTGGTGGCCGGCCGGATCGCGTACCAACTCGGCCTGGAGGGGCCCGCGCTCGCGGTGGACACGGCGTGCTCGTCCTCGCTCGTGGGGTTGCACCTGGCGGTGCACGCGCTGCGGAGGGGCGAGTGCTCGCTCGCCCTCGCCGGCGGTGCCACGGTCATGGCGACGCCCGAGACGTTCGTCGCGTTCAGCCGCCAACGGGGGCTGGCACCCGACGGCCGGTGCAAGTCCTTCGCCGAGGCGGCCGACGGCACCGGGTGGGCCGAGGGCGTCGGCGCCCTCGTCGTGGAGCGGCTCAGCGACGCGCGGCGCAACGGGCACCGCGTGCTCGCCGTGGTACGGGGCAGCGCGGTCAACCAGGACGGCGCGAGCAACGGGCTCACCGCACCGAGCGGCCCGGCCCAGCAGCGCGTCATCGGCGAGGCGCTCCGCGACGCCGGCCTCACCCCTCGGCAGGTCGACGCGGTGGAGGCGCACGGCACCGGGACCCGGCTCGGCGACCCCGTCGAGGCGCAGGCCCTCCTGGCGGCTTACGGATCGCACCGCACGCCGGAGAACCCGCTCCGACTGGGCTCGATCAAGTCGAACTTCGGCCACAGCCAGGCGGCGGCCGGAGTCGCCGGCATCATCAAGATGGTCATGGCGATGCGGCACGAAACGCTTCCCGCGACCCTCCACGTGGACCGGCCCACCCCGCACGTGGACTGGCAGGGGAGCGGGGTGCGGCTGCTCACGGGCAACACCGACTGGACGGCGGGCGAGGAGCCGCGCCGCGCCGCCGTCTCCGCGTTCGGGGTGAGCGGCACCAACGCGCACGTCGTCCTCGAAGAGCCCGACGCCGCCGACCGCGCCCCGGCCGCGGCTGCGGACGGCACGCGCCCGCCGGGCGGCGCCCTCCCCTGGGTGGTCTCCGGCCGCACCGCACAGGCTCTGCGCACCCAGGCCCTCCGGCTCCACGACTGGCTGACCCGGCACCCGGAGCTCCATCCGCTGGACACCGCGTACTCGCTCGCGACCACGCGCACCGCCTTCGCGCACCGCGCCGTGGCAGTCGGCACCGACCGCGGCGAACTGCTCGCGCAGCTCGCCGCGTTGGCAGGGGAGACCCCGGCGGCCGGCACCGTCACCGGATCGACCCCGGGCGGCGGCCGGGCGGCCTTCGTACTCCCCGGCTCCTTCGCCTCCACCGAGGACGCCCGGCTCTGCGCCCGCACCGCCGGGGAGCTGCTCGATGCGGCCCCCGTGTTCCGGGCGGAGATCGACGCCTGCGACGAGGCACTGGCCGGGCTCGTCGACTGGTCCCTCACCGAGGTGCTGCGCGGGCGGCCCTCCGCCCCGCGGCCCGAACGCGCCGACGTCGCCGGCCCGTTGCTGTGCGCCCTCGGCATCTCCCTCGCCGCGCTGTGGCGTGCATGCGGTGTGCGGCCCGCGGCCGTCCTCGCCGAGGACGAGCGCGCGGCGCCGGCCGCCGCCTGCGTCACGGGCGAACTGCCGCGCGGGGAGGCGCTGCGGGCGGCGGCGGGGGAGCGGCCCGCGGGCGGCCGGCTCCGGTACGCGACGCCCGGCACCGTGCTCCCCCTACTCCAGCAGGACGTCACCGCGCTGCTCGCGCTGGGTCCGGGGGACCGGCTCGCCGCGCGTCTGGATGCCGCTCCCGACCTCCCCGACGGCCTCGTCGTCCGCACCGTGCCGAACACGGGGAAGAGCGCGCACGCCTTCACCACCGCGCTCGCCGAGGCGTACGTCCGCGGCTGCGCGCCCGACTGGCGGGCGTACTTCGCCGACACCGGCGCGCGGACGAGCGAACTCCCCACGTACGCCTTCCAACGCGAGCCGTTCTGGGCGACGCAGGAAGCCCCGGCCCCCCGACCCGAGCGGCACGCCGACCTGCTCGACGCCGCGGTCCCGCTCGCGGAGGGCGGCCTGCTGCACACCGGACGCCTCTCGCTGCGCACCCATCCGTGGCTCGCCGACCACGTGGTGGCGGGGAAGGTGCTCCTGCCGGGGACCGCGTTCGTGGAGTGCGCCCTGCGGGCCGGCGAAGCCGCGGGATGCGGGACGCTCGACGAGCTGACTCTGGAAGCCCCGCTGCTCCTGCCCGAACACGGCGGCGTGCGCCTCCAGGTGACCGTCGGGCCGCTCGACGAGCACGGCACCCGCACGCTCTCCGTCCACTCGGCACCGGAGGACGCGCCGAGCCCGCCGGAAGCGGCGCACCCGCGGCCCGTGGGCACGACGTGGACGCGGCACGCCACCGGCGTCCTCACCTCCGCCGCCGAGCCGTCCGCACCGTGGACCTGGCCGTCGGAGGGCGAGGATCTCGACCCCGCCGAGGTGCACGAGCGGATGGCGCAGGCCGGACTCCGGTACGGCCCCGCGTTCCGAGGCATCCGGAAGCTGCGGCGGCACGGTGACGCGCTCTTCGCCGAGGTGGAGTCGGACCAGCCGGCGGAAGGCTTCCTGATACACCCGGTGCTGCTCGACGCGGCCCTCCACCCGCTCGCGCTCGGGTTGCCCGGGCTCGCCGACGGCCAGGAGCCCAACGCGCCCCGCGTGCCCTTCTCCTGGCGCGGCGTGACGGTGCACACCCCCCGGCGGACCGTGCTGCGCGTGCGGTTGACGGCAGACGGCGGCGGCGTGCGCGTGGAAGCGCAGGACACCGAGGGCTCCCCCGTGGCCCGGATCGACTCGCTCGTGCTCCGCCCGCTTCCCGACGCCGCAGCGGGTGAGGGCGCGCCGCCGCTCTACCGCGTCGAGTGGACACCGTCCCCGGAGGCGTTCGGCGAGGAACCGAGGGAGCGCTGGGCCGTGCTCGGCTCCGCCACCTCCCCCGAGGCCGCCGCCCTCCGCGCGTGCGGCGCGGACGTCGAGACGGCGGCGGAGCTCGCCTCGCTCAGCGCGGACCGGCAGGTGGTCGTCGCGCCGTGCCCGCCCTCCGCGGCGCCGCTCGCGGACGCCGCCGAGGCGGTGCGCTCCGCCACGGGCTGGGCGCTCGACCTCGCCCAGCGGTGGCTCGCCGACGAGCGCTTCGCGCAGGCACGCCTCGTTCTGCTCACCACCGGCGCCGCCGGCACCGACGGCACGGCCCCCGACCCCGTGCACGCGGCGGTACGGGGACTGATCAGCTCGGCCCACTCGGAGCACCCGGGCCGGTTCTGCCTCGTCGACGTGGAGAGCGCCCCCGAGGCGAACCCCCTCGCCGCGCTCCCCGCGGCCCTCGCCACCGGTGAACCGGAGTTGGCGCTCCGCGCCGGCAGCGTGCTCCGACCCCGCCTCGTACGCGCCTCCCCGGGCGCGGCCCCCGACGGCCTCGCGGGGACGGAGGGCACGGTCCTCGTCTCCGGCGCGACCGGCGGCCTGGGGCGCCTGCTCGCCCACCACTTGGTGGCCGCCCGCGGCGTGCGCCACCTGGTGCTCGTCGGCCGCCGGGGCCGACAGGCCCCGGGCGCGGCCGAGTTGGAGGCCGAACTGGAGGCGTCCGGCGCCGAGGTCACCTGGGCCGCCTGCGACGTCGCCGACCGTCGCGCGGTACGGGAAGTGCTCGACGCCGTCCCGGACGCGCACCCGTTGACCGCCGTCGTCCACGCCGCCGGAGTCCTCGACGACGGTGCGTTCACCGCCATGACCCCCAAGCGGCTGGACACCGTACTGCGGCCCAAGGCCGACGCCGCCGTGGTCTTCCACGAGGAGACGAAGGACCGCGACCTCTCCGCCTTCGTGCTCTTCTCCTCGGTCTCCGGGGTGCTCGGCGGTATGGGTCAGGCCAACTACGCCGCGGCCAACGCCTTCCTCGACGCGCTCGCCCGGCAGCGCAGGGCCGAAGGACTGCCCGCCGTCTCCCTCGCCTGGGGCCCGTGGGAGCCGGTCGGCGGCATGGCGGGCGAGCTCGCAGCGGACACGCGGGACAGGATGGCGCAGGCGGGGTTTCCCCCGCTCACCGAACGCGAAGGGCTCAGCCTCTTCGATGCGTCCGCGGGGTCGGACGAACCCGCCCCGCTGCCCGTACGCCTCGACCTCGGTGCACTGCGCGCCCAGGCGGCTGCCGGCGGGCTGCCGCACCTCCTGCGCGACCTGGCTCCGCCTCCCGCACGGCCGGCGCCCTCCGCCACCGTCGAACAGCCCCTCGCCGAGCGCCTCGCTGCCCTGGGCGCGGCCGAGCGGGAAGGAGTGCTGCTCGGCACGGTGCGTGCCGCGGCCGCCGAGGTGCTGGGCCACGACTCGGCGGAGGCGGTGGACGCGGACCGCACCTTCCAGGAACTGGGGCTCGGCTCGCTCAACTCCACGGAGCTCCGCAACCGGTTGACGGCCGGGACGGGCCTGCGCCTGCCGGCTGCCTTCGTCTTCGACCAACGGACACCGACCGAGGTGAGCCGCTCCCTCGCGGCCCTGCTCCCCGAGCCGGAACGGGCACCGCTGGCCGCACCCGCACCCGCACCCGGGCCGGCGGACGCGGACCACCGGATCGCCCTCGTGGGGATGGCCTGCCGTCTTCCGGGCGGGGTGCGCAGCCCCGACGAGCTGTGGGACCTCCTGGCCTCCGGCGCGGACGCCGGCGCCCGTGCGACTGCCGGCGGGGGAGACGGCGCGGCCCGCCTCGTCGACGACTCCTGCGACCCGGACCTCCTCGGCCTCCCACCGCAGGAGGCCGAAGCCGCCGACCGGCACCTGCTCGTCCTTCGGCAGCTCGCCTGGGAGGCGTTGGA
Organism: Streptomyces sulphureus DSM 40104; assembly: GCF_000381025.1. Taxonomy (GTDB): domain Bacteria; phylum Actinomycetota; class Actinomycetes; order Streptomycetales; family Streptomycetaceae; genus Streptomyces; species Streptomyces sulphureus. The sequence continues at coordinate 229,622 of NZ_KB905817.1, read as the reverse complement.
GGACGGCGGAGTCCTCCCCGCCGCCCAACTCGACGCGCCCACCGGCGTCTTCGTCGGCCGGACGCACGAGCGCGGCGGCGCCGGGAGCACGGAGCCGGCCGGCGGACTGGCCGCCGCCTTCGGATTCGCCGGCCCGGCCGCCACGTTGGACACGGGCGACTCCTCCTCACTCGTGGCGCTGCACACGGCGGCGCAGTCGCTGCGGCAGGGCGAATGCTCGTTGGCGCTCGCGGCCGGCATCACGCTCTTCGACGGCACGGGCGTCGGGCAGGAGCCCTCGGCCGAGGGAGCCGGCGTGCTGCTGCTGGAGCGGCTGCCGGACGCCGTACGCGCCGGACGCCCCGTGCTCGGCGTCCTCCTGGGCAGCGCCGTCGGCAGGGGCGAGGCCCAACAACGCGTCCTCGCCCGTGCGTTGGAGCAGGCCCGGCTCGCGGGCCCCGAGGTCGACGCGGTCGACACGTACGGCGGCCGGGAGGAGCCGCACGCGCTGGGAGAGGTGTACGGCGCGGGCCGCTCCTCGGAACGGCCGCTGCGGATCGGCACGGTCGGGACGAGCATCGGGCACACCTCGGCGGCGGCCGGGGTGGCGGGAGTGATCAAGGCGGTGCTCGCGCTGCGGCATCGCGTACTGCCCCGCTCGGGCGGTGACCGCCAAGCGGCGTCGTGGGAAGGCGACTTGCCCGACACGGTGCGTCCCCTCACCGAGGCGGCGCCCTGGCCGAGCACGGGCGCCCCGCGGCGGATCGGCGTCTCGGCGCTCGGCGCAGGCGGCACCCATGCCCACGTCATCGTCGAACAAGCGCCGCGGGACGAGGACGGCGACGGTACGCCGCCGCCCGTGCCGCGCCCGGTGCCGCCTCCCTTGCCCTGCGTGCTTTCGGCGACCTCCCCGCAGGGGCTGCGGGAGCAGGCACGCAGGCTGCGCCACCATGCCGAGGCCGCCGCCGAGGAGTGGGCCGACCTCGTCGGCGCCCTCGCCACCACGCGTACGGCCTTTGCCCACCGCGCCGCCTTCCCGGTCGGTACGCGGGAGGAACTGCTCGACGGGCTGGCCGCGTTGGCGCGCGGCGAAGAGGCACCCGGCTCGGCCGAGGGGAGGGGCTCCGGCGGCCCCCTCGGCTTCCGCTTCACGGCGGAAGGCGGTCCGCCCCTCGTCGGTCGCGGTGTGTACCGGGCCCACCGGGTGTACGCCGAGGCACTCGACGGGATCGTGGAGCGGCTCGACGCCCATCTCGCCCGCCCGCTCCGCGAGGTCGTCTGGGAGGAGCCCGCGCTGCTCGCGCGGCCCGAGTTCGGACGGCCCGCCCTCTTCGCCGTCCAGACGGCGATGTTCCGGCTGCTGGAGGCATGGGGGCTGCACCCCGATCGGATCTCCGACTCGGTTTCGTCCGCCGTGGCCGCGGCGCACGCGGCAGGAGCGCTCGACCTGGACGGGGCCGTCGCGCTCGTGGCGGCGTGCGGGCGCGCGGCGGCAGGGGGCGGCCGGGACGAGCTGCTCCGGGTGCTGGCGGGCCTCGAGTACCGGGCGCCACGTATCCCGCTCGTCTCCGCTTCGGGCAGGGTCGTCGAGTCGGCGGAACTGGCCTGCCCTGAGCACTGGTTGGGACGTGAGGACGAGGCAGCCGACCCTGCGGCGCCCGGGGAGGTACTCGAACTCGGGCCCCGCGGCGCCAGGCTGGCCGCGCGGGACGCCCCCTCGGCCGTCGAGGAGGGGAGGCCGGAGGCCCGCGCCCTGGCGGAGGTCCTCGGACGCCTGCATGTGGGCGGGCGCCGGGTGGACTGGCGCGCGGTCTTCAGCGGTTTCGCCGACCGGCAGGTGCGGCTGCCCCCTTCCGCGTTCCAGCGCCGCAGCTTCCGTCCGGCGGACCCGGGCGCCCCGGCGGGGGAGCGCTTCTGGGAGCGCGTCGAGCGCGGAGACGTGGACGGCCTCGTGCGCGAACTCGGCCTGCGCGGGGACGAGCCGCTGAGCGTCGCCCTCCCCGCGCTGGCCGCCTGGCGGCGCGGCGGGACGGGGACCGGCGGGTGGCGCCGGACACCCGGGGCGGACCCGGCGGAGCTGACCGGGGTCTGGCTCGTCGTACTCCCGACCGGTTCCGAGGGGGTTCGGGACCCGGAGGACACCGCCTGCTCGGACGAGGTGGGCGATGCGCTGGTGGGTGCCCTGGTGCGGCACGGAGCCGAGGCGGTGCACTTCACCGTCGAGGCGGGCGAAGACCGGGAGGTGCTCGGCGCCCGCCTCCGGCACCTGTCGTCGACGGGTCGCCGTCCCTCCGGCGTCCTCACCTGGCTGCCGGGCGCGGTGCCCGAGACCGTCGACGCGCTCTTCGGCGCCCTCGGCGACGCCGTCCCCGAGGCCGCCGTGTGGGGCGTCACGAGAGGGGCCGTAGCGGTCGGCGAAGTTGCCCGCGCCGAGGCGGATCAGGAGCAACTGCGGGCTCGGGCCCTGGAGTCGGCGCGGACGCGCGGGACGGTCGACCTCCCGCCCGTACTCGACGCACCGTCCCGCGGCCGGCTCTGCGGCGTCCTCGCCGCCGGGGCCGCCGGGGCCGCCGGCGTCGAGGCGGCCGTGCGCGCGGACGCGGTGTTCGTCCGCACTCGTTGAGCCGCTGCGGGACGGCGCCGGTGAGCCGGTGCCGTGCCGCTCAACTCCCCAGCGCGAGCAGCCGTCCACGCACCGAGGTGCGGATCGCTTCCATCTGTCCGGCCGAGAAGCACCGGGCGCTGTAGGGCAGTTCGATGTCGAGCTGCCCGCGCACGGTCAGCACGGAAGCCACCAGCGGGCCGAACCCGGCCTGCGGGAACGAGACATCGCCGAGCGCGAAGCACCGCACGTCGGTGATCGGCAGCCCGTCCGGGGTCTCGGGCACCGGCACGTTGCCGAGATTCGTGGTCACCAGGCTGGCGTTGAGCAGCGACGGGTCCCTGAGCACCTGGGCCGCCGCCAGGATCTCCCGCTCCAGGTCGCCGCGGGCGATGGCCTCGCGGAGGTTCTCCGCGAGGCGCCGCCCGAGCGAGAGCACGTCGGCGTCCTCCCGCACGTCGAGCACGTCGAAGAAGAGCGAGGCGGCGGGGAAGAGCTCTTCCGGGTGGACGGGCGGAGAGAGGCGCCCCCGCAGATCGACGGGGGACATGCTGCTCATCCGCTGCGTCCCCGCGCCGCCGGCCGCGTCGCGGACCGCCAGCAGCAGGGCGGCGACGAGCACTCCGTGCACCGACACCCCTGCGGCCTTGCTCGCACCGATCACTCCGGCGGTCTGCTCCCGGTCGAGCCGGACCCTGGCCACCCGCATCGGCAGCTCTTCCTCCGCCGCCGACTCCCCTGCCGCGTACGGCAGATGCACGAGGGGCGCCCCCCGCATCCGCTCCCCGCGGGCCGTGACGTATGCGGCCAGGTCCTCGGGGGTGTGCGCGGGCAGCCGGGCGGAGAGCGCGGCGGGCAGGGCGTCGTCCCCGTCGTCCCCGTCGTCTTCGGGTTGCGGCATGGTGAACGTGCCCTCGACGCAAGCCGTGTAGCCCCGCCACACCGCATCGCAGACGGCGAGTGCGCTCTGCCCGTCGGTGATGGAGTGGTCGATGCTGAGCACGAAGGTGTCCTCGTCCGCGCCCTCGATGAGGACGCCCCGCACCAGGCCGCCGTCGGGCGGGAGCGGCGTGTTGATCTCCTCGCGCAGCGAGCCCGGTACGCCCTTGCGGACCTGGAGCTGCGGCGGACCCGTCTCCAGCGGCTGGAAGGAGAACGCGTAGGGACCGTCCTGCCGGACCCGGCTGCGCAGCGAGGGGAGCCGCGCCACCACGGCGGCGAACGCCCGCGCCAGCGGCTCCTCTTCGACGTGCCCGCCGACCGAACACACCACCGTGACCCGGCTCTTGGCGTCCCCGAGGTGCACCATCTCTTCCAGCGCGAGTGCGCGCGTCATCTTCATCCACCTTTTCCCGGCCGCCCCGGTTCCGGGACGCACACGCTCTGGAGGCAGGCGATGAGCGTACGCGCCTCCACGTTGACGTAGTGGCTGTGCCGCATCAGCCCGAGGAGTTGGGCGACCGGGACCCACCGGTGCCCGGGCGGCTCGTACGGATCGCCGTCCGCTTCCACGATCAGGTACCGGTTGCGCGCGTGCTGGAACCGTCCGCCCTCCTCGGCGAGGACCGCGTCGAAGAGCACGCGTGCGCGGGGTGCACCGAGCACCTTCTCCAGCAGCGGCGGTCCGGCCGCGGCCGGCAGGTGCGCGTAGTTCTCCGGCGTGCACTGCACGGTGGGCCCGACCTCCAGCACGTCGACGCAGCCCGGTTCCACGCGGAGGTTGGCGAGTACGTGCCGCGCACCGTCGACGGACTTGGTGAGGAACGCGGAGACGCCCACGCCGTGCGGCCTGAGCAGCGGCTGGGTCCACTCCGCGACCTCCCGTTCCCCCGCCCGTACACGCACCGCCACGATGCTGAAGAAAGCCCCGTTCCGGTGCGCGATGCGGTCCGGCTCCTGCCGCCACGCGGGCAGCCCCGCGAGCGGTACCCGCTCCACCCGGACCCGCTCCCGGCTGCGCGCCTCGGTGAGCCAGCCCAGCAGGTCCCCGCTCGGTTCCGTGCGCGGAACATCGGTGAACGGGAAGGGGAGGCAGGACAGGATGCTGCGGGTGTCCATGTTCACAACGGAGGTGTGGGTGCCGTCCGTTCCGGTGCCCTCGGCGAGCAGCCGGTGGAGCTGCCCCAGCGGCATCCAGCGGAAGCCCTCGCGCACCTCGACGTCCCCCGCGGCCTCGACGACCATGTTCCGGTTCCGCTTCCGGAAGAACCAACTGCCCTGCTCGGACTGGCGGACGTCGACGAGCACCCGGTGCGCGTTCCGGTGCAGGAAGTGCTCGACGTAGGGGACGGCGCGGCCTCCGTGGACCCCGCTGTAGTTGCTCAGCGTCGCCTGCACCGTGGGGGAGAGCTGGAGGCCCGGCCGGTTGCCGGGTTCCGTCTTCGCCTGCATCAGGAAGTGCAGCACGCCGTCGAACTCCTTGGCGAGCAGCCCCAGGATGCCCACTTCCGGCTGGTGCAGCAGGGGCTGCGACCACTGCGGAACGGGCCCCTCCGGCCGGTGCACCTCCGCTCCCCGCACCTGGAAGAACCGGCCGCTGTCGTGGACGAGGTCCCCGGTGCCCGGCGTGAAGCTCCAGGAGCGCAGCTCCGCGAAGGGGATGCGGTCCACCCGCGAGGTGTCCTCCGCGCGGCGCTCCTCCCACCAGCGGTGGAAGCCCGCGAGCGGCGCGGTGGCGGTCTCCTCGGCGACGGCGGAGAGCGCCACCCGCGCGTGCGTCCGCTTCATGCCGGCGACGCTTCCCGCGCGAGACGCTGCCGCAGCGGCAGCCACCAATCCCTGTGCTCCGCATACCACTTCACGGTCTCGGCGAGCCCGCTCTCGAACCCGGTCCGCGGCGCGTAGCCGAGCTCTTCGGAGATCCGGTCGAAGGCGAGCGAGTAGCGGCGGTCGTGGCCCTTGCGGTCCGGCACCCGCTCCACCATCGTGCCGTCGCGGCCCAGCAGCTCCAGCAGCCGCGCCACCAGCTCCCGGTTGGCGAGCTCGGTGCCGCCCCCTATGTGGTAGACGGCGCCGGCCCTGCCGGCCTCCGCGACCAGGGCGAGGCCGCGGCAGTGGTCGTCCACGTGGAGCCAGTCGCGCACGTTGCCGCCGTCGCCGTAGAGCGGCACCTTCCTGCCGTCCAGCAGGTTGGTGACGAAGAGGGGGAGCGCCTTCTCCGGGAACTGGTAGGGGCCGTAGTTGTTGGAGCAGCGGGTGACGCAGACGGCGAGGCCGTGGGTGCGGTGGAAGGCGAGCGCCAGCAGATCGGCGGAGGCTTTCGAGGCGGCGTACGGCGAGTTGGGGTGGAGCGGCTGGTCCTCGTGCCACGAGCCGTGCTCGACGGAGCCGTAGACCTCGTCGGTCGACACCTGGAGGAACCTGCCGACGCCCACACGGGCGGCGGCCTCCAGCAGCGTCTGGGTGCCGAGCACGTTGGTGCGCACGAACTCGCCGCCGTCCGCGATGGATCGGTCCACATGGGATTCGGCGGCGCAGTGCACGACCAGATCGGCACCGCTCAGCACCTCGGAGACGAGCGCCGCGTCGCAGACGTCGCCCGTCACGACGGTGAGCGCCGGATCGTCCGCCACCTGCGCCAGGTTCGCCCGGCAGCCCGCGTAGGTGAACCTGTCGAGGACGACCACCTCAGCGCCTGCGAGCGGCGGATAGGCGCCCGCCAGCAGGCTCCTGACGAAGTGCGAGCCGATGAAACCGGCGCCGCCCGTGACCACTATTCGCATACTTCCCGCCTCACTGACTCTCCCTGGTGGCGATCGAGCGCAGGTACTCGCCGTACTCGGACGCACCGAATTCAACGCCGAGTTCGTAGCAGGCTTCGGCGTCGATGAAGTGCATACGGAAGGCGATCTCCTCCAGCGAGGCGATACGCACCCCCTGGCGCTCTTCGAGCATCTGCACGTAATGGCCGGCCTGGAGGAGCGAGTCGTGGGTTCCGGTGTCCAGCCAGGCGAAACCGCGGCCGAGGTCGACGAGGCGGGCTTTACCGCGTTTCACATAAGCCCTGTTGATCTCGGTGATCTCCAGTTCACCGCGGTCCGAAGGGGAGAGCCGTTGCGCGATGTCCACCACTTCGTTGTCGTAGAAGTAGAGCCCCGTGATGGCGAGGTTCGACCGCGGATGCAGCGGTTTCTCCACGATGTCGAGCAGCATGCCCTCGGCGTCCACCTCACCGACCCCGTAGCGCTCCGGGTCCTTCACCCAGTAGCCGAAGAGCACGCATCCGTCGACGCTGCTGCTGTGCTGCATGAGCAGCGTCGAGAAACTCGGGCCGTGGAAGATGTTGTCGCCGAGTACGAGCGCCACTTCGTCGTCGCCGATGTAGTCGGCTCCGATTCTGAAGGCGTCGCCGATGCCTCTCGCCTCGGGCTGCTCCGCGTATTCGATGTGCATACCGAGGTGCCTACCGTCGCCGAGGAGAGCTTTGAAGAGGTGCAACTGCCCCGGCTTCACTATCAGTAGGACGTCCCTTATGTCGGCGAGCATCAGCACCGACAGCGGGTAGTAGACCATCGGTTTGTTGTAAACCGGAAGAAGCTGCTTCGAGACGGCGTGAGTGAGCGGGCGCAGTCGTGTTCCGTGTCCCCCGGCGAGCACGATTCCCTTCATCGGCTCGAAGCTACAGCTCGGATGATCCGACGGGCAGTGGTAGCCGCCGAATACAGGGGGTGGGTGCCGCTTAGGGGTGCGGTGGGCGAGTGGTTAGGGGTTGATGCGCGGGCGCCGAGTCAGTTGACTTCTCGCGAAGGGCACTTCGCTCCGAGGCGTCGACCTGTCGGGCGATTCGTAACCGACGTGGGGAAACCGATGCGCGTTCTGATCGTGGTGTACGCGGAGAAGACGCACTACCTCCATATGGTGTCCATGGGGTGGGCTCTCGCGGCGGCAGGGCACGAGGTCCGCGTCGCCAGCCAGCCCGCGCTCACCGCGGAGATCACGGCGTCGGGGCTCACGGCCGTACCCCTCGGTGAGGACCACAGGCTTTTCGAGACCGCCCGCGCCATCGCCGAGGAGAACCCGCAGGCGTTCTCGCAGGGACCCTCCTTCGGCGGCCTCGCCAAGCCCGAGACCACCTGGGAACGCGAACTCGCGCTCTACCAGGGCCTGGTGCCCTACTACCTGCGGGTGGCCAACAACACGGCCTTCGTCGACGAACTCGTCGACTACGCCCGCTTCTGGCGCCCCGAGCTGGTCCTCTGGGAGCAGATGAGCCACAGCGGCGCGGTGGCGGCCCGCGCCTCGGGCGCCGCGCACGCGCGGCTCCTGTGGGGCCCCGACTTCCTCGGGCGGTCGCGGGAGATCTTTCGCGAGTTGCTCGCCGAGCAGCCGGCCGAGCGGAGAGCCGACCCGCTCGGCGAGTGGGTCGCCGAGATGCTCGGGCGGCACGGCCTGGAGTTCGAAGAGGAGGCCGTCACCGGGCAGTTCACCATCGACCCCTCGCCGCCGAGCGCACGCCTCCCGCTCGATCTGCACACCGTGCCGGTGCGGTACGCGCCCTACCACGGCGCCGCCACGGTGCCCGAGTGGCTGCGCGAGCCGCCGGACAGGCCCAGGGTCTGCGTCACCATGGGTCTCTCCCGCCGTCAGTACACCGGCCACGACGGTTTCCCCCTCACCGACCTGGACGCCTTCGGCGACCTGGAAGCGGAGATCGTCACGACCCTCGTACCGGCGCCTGGCGAGGAGTTCGCCGCCGTCCCCGCCAACACCCGGATCGTGGACTTCGTCCCCATGCACGTGCTGCTGCCGAGCTGCGACGCCGTCGTCCACTACGGCGGCAGCGGTACATGGATGACGGCGATGCTCCACGGTGTGCCCCAACTGCTCGTCCCGCAGTCGGGCGACACCCTCCTCAAGGCCGAGCACCTCGAGCGCCAGGGCATCGGGTTGGCGGTGCCGGACGCGGAGGCCACGGGACCCGCGCTCCGCGAGGCGGTGGGCCGGCTCCTGCACGAAGGGTCCTTCCGCGAGGCCGCCGCGCGACAGCGCGCCGAAATCCTCTCGGTCCCGTCGCCGGGGGAGTTGGTGCCGACGCTGGAGAAACTCACCGCCGAGTACCGGGCAGCCGGGTAGCAGCCCGCACCGCGACAGGGCCGCCACGCAGACCAGTTCGACCACGGAGATCGCATGGACACCGACATCTGGCGCCTCAGCGCCACGACGCTGGCGGAGGCCGTCGCCACCGGGCAAGTGACCGCACGCGAGGTGCTCGACGCCCACTTGGAGCGGATCGCCGCGGTGAACCCCGGAGTGAACGCCGTGACCACGGTCATGGCCGAGCGTGCGGAAGCAGCGGCGGAGGCCGTCGACGAGCGTCGGGCGGCAGGCGAGCCGCTGGGCCCGCTCGCCGGGGTGCCGTTCACGGTCAAGGACAACATCCACGTCGAGGCGATGGCGACGACGCAGGGAATGCCCGCGCTCAGCGCCCTGGTCGCGGCCGAGGACGGCCCGGACGTGCGGCGGCTGTGCGCCGCGGGCGCCCTCCCCGTCGGCCGCACCAACATGCCCGACATGGGAATGCGCGGGATGCACACCCGCAGCAGCACGCACGGCGACACGGTCAACCCGTGGGACCGCACGAGGACACCGGGCGGCACCAGCGGGGGCGACGCCGTCGCCGTCGCGTCCGGCATGGCGCCGCTGGCGCTCGCCAACGACTGGGAGGGCTCGATCCGGGTGCCCGCCGTCTTCGCCGGTGTCACCGGGCTGCGTCCGAGCCAGGGCAGGTACGCCTCGGACAACCGCCTCATGGACCGCGAACCCACCCTCGCCACCCAACTGTTCCCCGTCGACGGGCCGATGGCGCGCTCGGTCGCCGACCTGGAAGTCCTGCACGGCCTGCTCTGCGGCGCCGACCCCCGCGATCCGCGGGCGGTCCCCGCGCCCGTACGCGGTCCCGCGCCACCCGGGCCGCTGCGGGTCGGGGTCGTGGCGGACCCCGGCGGCCTCGGTGTCGACCCGCGGGTGCGGGCGGCCGTCGAGGCGGCGGCCGGTGCGCTCCAGGACGCCGGGTACCGCGTCGAGGAGGTCGAGGTCCCGAAACTCGAGGAGGCCGTGCGGGCCTATGCGCGGCTGATGATGACCGAGTACAGCCTCGGTTGGGAGTCGCTCCGCCCGCTGATGCCCGAGGACGGGCAGCGCTTCCTGGAGCTGTCCATGGAGCGCAATCCCCCCGTCGACCTGGCCGAGTACGTCCGACTCACCGGCGAGCGGAGCGGTGTGCAGCGTGCCTGGGCCGAACTCCTCGACGGCTGCCCGCTGTTGCTCGGCCCCGTCTCCACCGCGCAGCCGGGTGAGCCCGGCGCGGAGTCGCGGGACGCGGAGAGCCTGGAGGAGGTGATGACGGCGCTCCGGCTGTGCTCGGTCTCCACCTTCGCCGGCCTGCCCGCCGTCGCCGTACCGACCGGTGTCGCCGACGGGCTGCCGCAGGGCGTGCAGCTCATCTCCCGGCCGTTCCGCGAGGACCTGTGCCTCGACGCGGCAGCCGCGGTCGAGGAGCGGCTCGGCACCTGCACGCCCATCGATCCGCGGCAGTGATCCGCGGCGCAACGCAAGGAGGGCACGTGGAATCCACGCTCATCCGTCTGAGTCCGCGATCTTCCGCCGACGAGGTCTCCGAAGTGCTGGAGCGGGACGGCGGTCTGATCGTCGAGGACCTGGTGGACGAGGAGACGCTGCGCGGGCTCTGGAGCGACCTGGGTCCGGCGCTGGAGGACTGGCAGTACGGCGCCGACGACTTCTCCGGACACCGGACCAAACGCCTCTCGTCGCTCTTCGCCCGCACCCCGCACGTCGCGAAGGTCGTCCTCACGCCGCAGTTCCTCGGCTCGGCCCGCAAGCTCATCGAGCGGCCCGTCCCGGTGTGGATGGGCGGCAAGCGCGTCGAACTGGCACCGAATGTCCAGATCAGCGCCACCCAGGTGATCCAGATCTGGCCGGGCGAGGGCGCCCAGTGGCTGCACCGGGACGACATGTCGCACCTGCGCACCTACCCCTCGCGCATCAGCAGGGTCCAACTCATGCTCGCCATGAGCGACTTCACCGCCGAGAACGGGGGCACGCTCGTCGTTCCCGGCAGCCACACGCTGGGGGACGAGCAACCGCCGGCCAAGGACCGGGCGGTGCCCGTCGAGATGAAGGCGGGGTCCTGCCTGCTGTGGCTGGGCGGTACGTACCACGGCGGCGGCCCGAACGAGTCCGAGGCGCCGCGCACCGGGCTGACCGTCTCCCTGATCGCCGGCAACATGCGGCAGGAGGAGAACCAGTACCTCGCCGTACCGAGGGAGAAGGTCAAGGAGTTCCCCGAGGAGCTCCAGCGGCTGCTCGGCTACGACACCTGCCCGCCCTTCCTCGGCTGGTACGAGTCCTCGGACCCGCACCTGCTCCTGCAACAGGACGCCCGGACGGACGGGGCCGGACGATGACCGACGCGCTGCCGATCCCCGGGGCCCAGCCGCGCCGCTGCCCCTTCGACCCGCCGGACGACTACCGGCGGGCCCAGCAGGAGGGCGGGCCCGTCATGGTCACCATGCAACAGGGCCGCGCGGGCCGGCTGTTGACCCGCTACCAGGAGGTGCGCAAGGCGCTGAAGGACGGCAGGTTCAGCTCCTCGCTGCACGTCCTGCCGCCGGTCATCGAGGGGCGGAGCCCCAGGGGTTGGATCTTCGGCATGGACCCGCCCGAGCACACCAGGTACCGCAGGCTGCTCGCCGAGATGTTCTCCGAGCGCCGCATGCGGCGGTTCGAGCCCAGGCTGGTGCGGATCGTCACCGGACGCCTCGAGGAGCTCAAGGAGCAAGGCAGTCCGGCCGACCTGATGAACCGCTACGCCTGGCCGATCTCGTCGAGGGTCTCCTGCGACCTGCTCGGTACCACCCTCGACGACCAGGAGGAGTTCGAGCGCCGGGTGGGCAGGCTCGTCGCGCCCGACGTCACTCCCGAAGCGTTCGTCGCCACCTACCAGTCGATGTGGTACGGCATGCGCGAGCTGGTGCGGGCGAAGCGCGGCGAGCCGGGCGACGACATGCTCACCGAACTCCTCGGCGCCGAGGACGCGCAGGGTCCGCTCAGCGACGAGGAGGCCGCCTCGATCGGCCTCCAACTCCGCATCGCCGGCAAGGACCTGGTCGCCCACGCCATCGGACTCGGCATCTTCGCCCTGCTGCGCCACCCCGACCAGCTCGCGCTGGTGCGCGACGCTCCCGACCGTCTCGACAAAGCCGTCGACGAGCTGCTGCGCTACCTGCCCATCAACAACATGGGGTCGGTGCGCAAGGCCGCCGCCGAGGCCGAGGCCGGCGAACAGGAATTCGCCGAGGGCGAGTTGGTCGTCGCCGCCCTCACGGCCGCCAACCGCGACGAGCGGGTCTTCACCGATCCCGACCGGCTCGACCTCACCAGGCCCAACGCGAGGCAGCACGTCGCCTTCGGGCACGGTGCCCACCGGTGCCTGGGGCAGCACCAGGCCCGGTTGATGATCACCGTCGCGCTCCGTGAACTCCTGCGCGCACTCCCGCGGATGGAGCTCGCCGTACCGGCCGACGAGGTGCCGCTCTACGAGGACACGGCGTTCTACGGCGTCGCCGAACTCCCCGTGGCCTGGTGAGCGGGGAGGACGAGTGGTCTTCACCGAACTGTCCGTGCCCGGTGCCTACCTGATCACGCCGGAGGTCCACCGCGACGAGCGGGGCAGCTTCGTCGCCCCGTACACCGCGGCCGCCTTCGCCGAGGCCACCGGACGCGAACTCCCGCTGGGGCAGAGCCACTTCAGCACCTCGCGGCGCGGAACGATCCGCGGCATCCACTACGCGGACGTGCCGCCGGGGCAGGCGAAGCTCGTATGCTGCCCCGGCGGGGCGATCAGGGATTTCGTCGTGGATCTGCGCCTCGGCTCGCCCACCTTCGGGCAGTGGGACAGCGTCCAGCTCGACGCCGCCTCGGGGAAGGCGGTCTACCTGGAGGAGGGACTCGGGCACGCCTTCGTCGCGCTCGCCGACGGCACGATCACCGCCTACCTCAACTCGACGGAGTACAACCCGCGAGTGGAGCACGAGGTGGACCCCTTCGACACCGCGCTCGGCCTCGACTGGCCGGCCGACCTCCCCCCTCTCGTGTCGCGACGCGACCGCGACGCGCCGTCGTTGGCCGAGGCGCAGCGTGCAGGACTGCTGCCGACGTACCGCGCTTGCTCCGCGCTTCCGTGGCGGCGCGGATGAGCCGCCGTGCCGGCTCTGTGGTGGTGCTCGGCGGGGCCGGGTTCCTCGGCCGGCGCATCTGTGCGGCCCTCAGCGGGAGCGGCCACCGGGTCACCGCGGTCACCAGGGGCCCGGCTCGGCCGGTCCAGGGGGCGCGGACCGTCGTACTCGACGTGCTCACCGGACCCATGGACGAGCTGGCGAGCGTGGTCGGCGCGGCCGACGCCGTGATCAACGCGGCGGGGGACACCTGGGAGGGGACCACCGCCGCGATGACGGCGTCCCATGTCCCCCTGGTCGAGCGCCTGATCGAGGCGATGGCCGCGGCACCCGGGACGCCGCGGCTGGTGCAGCTCGGCTCGGTGCACGAGTACGGCCGCGCCCCCTTCGGAACGGTGATCGGCGAGGACCACCCGACCGCCCCGACCACCGCGTACGGAAGGACGAAGCTCGCCGGCGCGCGGAGGGTCCTCGACGCCACGGCGCAGGGCCGGGTCGACGGCTGCGTGCTGCGCCTCTCCCACGTCTGCGGCCCCGGCACCCCGCGCCGCAGCTTCCTCGGCGGCCTCGCGGAGCGCCTGCGGGACACGGCGCCGACCGGGGCGCCGCTCAGCCTGCAAGTGATCGCGGACGGGCGGGACTTCGTCGACGTCGACGACGCCGCCTCGGCGGTCGCGCGGTCCCTCACCGCTCCGGTGTCGGGCCGGGTCGTCAACATCGGGGGCGGGTCCACGATCAGCATGCGCGAGTTGGCCTGGCTCCTCATCACCGCTGCGGGCTTCCCCCCGGAGCTGGTCGAAGAGGAGTGCCTCCCCTCGACGGGCGGTTCGACGAGGCTCGACATCCGGCTGGCCGGGGAAGTGCTGGGCTGGACCCCCGGAACGGCGCTCTCCGATTCGGTGCGCCGTCAATGGGAGACGTACGCGCAAGGATGACCGCCGACGAAGGAGAGCGATGGAGTACACCCACCTGGGCCGCACAGCCCTGAAGGTCAGCGACCTCTGCCTCGGCACCCTGAACCTCGGGGTGCGCGCGAGCGACGAGGAGAGCTTCGCCATCCTCGACACCGCCCTCGACCGGGGCGTCAACTTCCTCGACACCGCCAACCAGTACGGCTGGCAGAAACACAAGGGCTACACCGAGGAGTTCCTCGGGAGCTGGTTCGCGCAGGGCGGTGGGCGGCGGGAGCAGGTCGTGCTGGGCACCAAGGCCGGCAAGCCGATGAGCGACCGGCCCAACGACACCGGCCTGTCGGCGCGGCACCTGATCGCTTCCTGCGAGGAGTCGCTGCGCCGGCTGCGGACGGACTGGATCGACCTCTTCCAGATGCACCACGTCGACCACCACGCGCCGTGGGACGAGGTGTGGCAGGCGATGGAGACCCTCACGCAACAGGGAAAGGTGCGGTACGTCGGCTCTTCGAACTTCGCCGGCTGGCACATCGCCGAGGCCCAGGAGGCGGCGCACCGCCGGCACTTCCTCGGCATCGTCTCCGAGCAGAGCGTGTACAACCTGGCCACCCGGTACGTCGAACTCGAGGTGATTCCGGCCTGCCGCAGGTACGGGGTGGCGGTGCTGCCGTGGTCGCCCCTGCACGGCGGGCTCCTCAGCGGCGTGCTGCGGAAGACGGCCGAAGGCACGGCGGCGAAGGGCGCACAGGGGCGGGCGGCGGAGGCGCTCAGGACGCGGCGCGAGGCCGTCGCCGCGTACGAGGAGCTCTGCGCGGAGTTCGGCGCCGACCCGGCGGAGGTCGGCCTCGCCTGGGTGAGGTCGCGCCCCGGAGTGACGGCGCCCGTCATCGGCCCGCGCTCCCTCGCCCAGCTTGAAAGCGCCCTCGACAGCCGAGAGTTGGAGCTTCCGCCCGAGGTGCTGGAACGGCTCGACGCGCTCTTCCCCCCGCTCGGCAACGGCGGTCCGGGGCCGGAGGCGTGGGCCAGGTGAGTCCCCTCGGTGCACGGAGCGGCGGGACTCTCCGCGTCCGCCGGCGGAGCGTCTTCCACCGGCGGACGCGCCCTCCTCAGTCCTCGCCCCACTCCATGTAGATGAGGGGCGACTCACGGTGCGGCAGTTGGCGCAGCCTGGTCCTGCCGAGCTCGGTGAAGTCGTTCAACGCCTTGGTCTCGCCCGGCCACTTGGGGTGCGCCAGCTCGTCGAAGGCGAGGATGGAGCCCTTTGTGAGGTGGGGGCGCACGGCGTCGAGGAGTTCTCTCGTCGGTTCGTAGAGGTCGAGGTCGAAGTAGGCGAGCGCGATGACGGTTTCGGGGTTCTCCGCCAGGTACGCGGGAACCGTCTCGCGCACGTCCCCCTGGACCACGAAGCTGCGCCGCGTGTGGCCGTACGGCTCGTTCGCCTCGTGGGCCTCTAGTACGTCGCGCAGGTGGTCGACCTCGTCCTCGGGGACGGCGAACCTCCCGGGAGTGGCGCTCGCCGTCGCCCGGTCGATCTGCGCGACGTCGGGGAAGCCGGTGAAGGTGTCGAAGCCGACCACCCGGCGCAGCGAGTTGTAGGGCTCGTAGATGCTGCGCAGGGCGGTGAGGGCGGCGAGGTGCCGCCCGTGCAGTACCCCGAACTCCATGATCACGCCCGGGACTTCCAGCACCTTCCGGTAGAGCGCGTCCATGGCGAGGAGGTCGGCGAGCTGCGGGCGGCGCAGGTAGACGGGGAGGTTGTCGATCAGGTACTCGGGCGGGATCGGCGTTTCGGCCAGGAGTTTCGTCAGGCGCAGGCGCGAGTCGCGTTCGCCTTCCGACTCGTGCGGCACGGTCTTCGGGTCCCGGTAGACGCTCTCGGTCATCTGGCTCTCGCTCCTCGGACTCTGCTGCCAATCGGACGGTGCTGGTGTCGCGTCGGTGTGCTCTCCCGCGGCGCGCCTCACCGCAGATGCACCGGCAGCCGCTGCATCCCGATGAGGAACCGCGGCGCGAGCTCCTCGGCGGGCGCGGCGAGCCGTATAGCGGGGAACCGCTCGAAGAGGCGCGAGAGCGCGATCTCCGCCTGTGCCAGGGCGAGCGAGGAGCCGGGACAGAAGTGCGGCCCGTGGCTGAAGCCGAGGTGCTGGTTGGGCGTGCGCTCCAGGTCGAGGGTGCCCGCCGCGGGGAACTGGCCCTGGTCGCGGTTGGCGGCGGCGAGCACCACGAGGACGCCCTCGCCGGCCCCCACGGTCTGCCCCTCGACCTCGACGGGCTCGGTGGCGAACCTTCGGAAGGCGTGCTTCACGGGAGTGGCGTGCCGCATCACTTCGGGCAGGGCCGTACGCCACAGCGAGGGGTCCGACCGCAGCCGCTCGGCACGTTCGGGCCGGGCGAGCATCAGGCAGGCGCTCTGCGAGATGAACTGCCGTACGGAGTCGTGCCCCGCCTGGATCACCAGCATGGCGAGCGCCAGCAGTTCCCTCTCCGAGATCCGCGTCTCGTCCTCGTCGCGCTTGCGCACCAGCTCGGAGAGGAGGTCGTCCCCCGGCTCCGCCCGCCGCTTGGCGATCAGTTCGGTCAGTACGGCGGCGATACCGCGCAGCGCGGGCCCGGTCTCCTCGGGAGTGGCCGGGTTGGCGCCGCTGAAGGTGCGGGCCGAGGCGAGCCACCTGCGCCTGTCCTCCTCGCCCACGCCGAGGAGTTCGCCGATGACGGAGAGCGGCAACGGGTCGGCGAGCTCCGCGAGCAGGTCGACCTCCCGCTCGGCGTCCAGCCCGTCGAGGAGCCCGCACACCAGGTCGTCGATCCGCGGACGGAGGGACCGTATCCGCTTCGCCGAGAAGGCGGCGTTCACCAGCGGGCGCACCCGGTCGTGGTCGGGGCCGTCCATGGAGAGCAGCGTCGAGGACATCAGCGGCGCCAAGTCCTCGGGCACGCCCTGGCGCAGCAGCCCGCGCAGGTGCGAGTCGCCCGGTGGGCGGCTGGTGAAGCGCGGGTCGGAGAGCACCTCCCGCGCCGTTTCGTAGCGAGTGACGACGAGGACGGGGGAGCCGTCGAGCGAGCGTCCCGGGCATGCCGCGCGGGGTGCGCTCAGCCACCGGTCGGCGGCCGCGGGGTCGGTGACGAACGCGGGGTCGGAGAGGTCGTACTCGACTCCGTCCGGCTGGGGTTCGCCTGCTCGGGCCGGTTCCGACCGGGCTGTCTCCGTCATGGTGCCGCCTTTCTTCGGTCTTCCGGTTCTCCGGTGCTGCCGGCCGGAGCCGGAAGCACCGCGGCGGGTCAGCCGGTGATCCGCGCCGCGCCTTCCATGATTCGGCGGCCGATCTCGGCCGCATGCCGCTGCTTCCACTCTTCGAGGTCCGTGCCGCGCAGCCACTCGTTGCAGGCGCCCATCGCCGGTCCGCAGAAGACCTGGAAGTCCGCCTCCCGCCCCGGCTCCCCTTCGGCCGCGAGCTGGAGCGCGCGGTCGCAGTACCAGCGGAAGACCAGCGCCATGCGCCGCTTGGGGTCGGGCTCGGGCTCCTCCTCGCCCTTCTCCGCCGCCCGCGCCCTGGCCTGTGCGTAGACGGTCGCGAAGGACGCCTGGAAGTAGCGCTCCTCGATGTCGGACCGGACGCGGGGCGCGATGCTCTCCCAGTCGTCATGGGTGCGCCACAGGTCGTAGAGCTTGTTGGCGCGGGCGTGGAAGAGCACGCCCTTCTTCATCACCCGGGCGCGCCCGCCCAGTTCGAAGAGGTCGCCGAAGGGTGCGTAGGTGGTGTCCCGTACGTCCAGGTTCTGGAGCATGTCCTTGACCCGGCCGCCGAAGCCGCTCTCCACCGTGCACGCGTTGATCGAGCCGGTCAGCACGAAGTCGGCGCCGAGGACGAAGGCGGCGGCTGCGGCTTCCGGCGTGCCGATGCCGCCGCCCGCGCCCACCCGCACTGTTCCGGACGCCGGGTTCTCGGCCGCCGCACGCTCGCGCAGCCGCCGCACCGAGGGCAACAGGGCCGGCAGGAGGCCCAGTTCGGTGTAGCCGCCCGAGTCGCCCATGGCGCAGACGTCGTCGGCCATCGGCAGGGACTCGGCGGCTTGCGCCTCCTCGGAGCTGAGCGCGCCCTCTGCGAGGAGGCGTTCGACGATCCGTGGCGGCGCCGGCCTGAGGAACAGCATCGCGGTCTCGGGATGGGTGACCTTGGCGAGCAGCCGCTGCGGGGCGTGCGCGCTGCCGTCACCGCGCAGTCCGGCGCCGCGCAGCCGGTAGCGCACCAGCTCCGGGGTGATCTGCACGTAGGCGGAGGTCTCCAGGGCACGCACGCCCTCCCGCAGCGCGGCGTCGACCACCTCGCGCTCGGCCCGGCGACCGAACGGGCTGTACGTCAGGTTGACGCCGAACGGAGCACCCGCCCCGAGCTGTTGACGCACCTCGCGGATCGCCGAGCCGAGCTGCTGCCCCGTCAGCCCGCTGCTGCCGAGGAAGGAGAGGAACCCGGCACGCGCCAGCGCGACCACGAACTCGGCCGAGCCCACCTGCTGGTGCAGCCCGCTCGCCGCGTACGCGTACTCCACCCCGTGCGCCTCGCGGAAGGCCGCGGCACCCAACTCGCGCGCCTCCCGTCTCGCGGCCACTGCGTGCGCGGCGGGTGCCGGCGCGCTCGGCGCTGCGGACTCCAGCAGCGGGGTGGCCTCCGACCGGATCTTCGCAACCAGCTTGGTGAGGACGCTGCCGGGGCCCAACTCCCTTGCCTCCGGCGTTCCTTCCGCCATGAGGTAGCGGATGCTGTCGGCCCACTGCACCGGGTGGTCTATCTGCCGCCGCAGCTTCTCCCCGACCTCCGCCGCACCGCTGTACGGCCTGGCGTCGACGTTGGCGATCACGGGGATCTTCGGCGCGCTGAAGGTGAATCCGTCGAGGAAACGGCCGAACTCCTCGGCGGCGCCCGCCATGTAGCGGCTGTGGAAGGGGGCGCTGACGTTGAGCGCCGCGCAGCGGGCGCCGTCCTCCGTGAAGAGCGGCAGCGCCCGCTGCACCTCCTCCTGCGGTCCAGCGATCACCGTCTGGGAAGGAGCGTTGATGTTGGCGACGTCGATCGCATCCAACTGGTGCTGCCGCAGCAGTTTGCCCACCGCTTCGGCGTCGCGCCCCGAGACCGCCGCCATCGTGCCGCCACCCGCGCGACCCATCAACTCGCCGCGCTTGCTCACCAACCGCAGGCCGGTCTCGAAGTCGAAGACGCCGGCGGCGAAGAGCGCCGCGTACTCGCCGAGGCTGTGGCCGAGCACGTAGTCGGGGAGGCGCTCGCCCTCCTGCAACGACGCCAGATGGGAGAGGGCACTGACCACGTAGAGCGCCGGCTGGGTGTACTCGGTCCTGCGGAGCAGCCGCTCGGGATCGTCGACGCAGAGTTCGCGGACCGAGTATCCGAGGATCGCGTCCGCCTTCGCCGTCAACTCGGGGAACTGGCGGAAGAGTTCTTCCCCCATGCCCTTGACCTGTGATCCCTGCCCGGGGAAGAGGTGCACCCGAAGTTTCTTTTCCGTCATGTGTTCCGCCTTCGGTCGGGACGCGGGTGCCGGTGGCCCGTCGCGACGCTGGTGCTCCAGGGCCTTTTCGAACAGGGAGCCGTCCTGCGAGAAGGGCGAGAGCAGCGGGAGAGCGACGGAGGCCGCCCCCGAAGGCAGCAGCGGCGTGATCAGGTTCGCCATCGAGCCCGACGGGCCCAGGTCGAGGTAGCGGTGGCGGTCCTCGCGCAGCAGCCCGTCGAGTACCGGACGGACGTCGAAGCGGTGCCGCATCGCCCGCCAGAGGTGCTCGGCGTCGAACCGTGCCACCTCCCCGCCCGTCGTGCAGGAGAGCACCGGGATGCGGGGAGTGCGGAAGGTGAGTGTGCCGATCAGCGAGGTGAACTCCTCGGCGACGGCGTCGATCGCGCTGGAGTGGAAGGCGAAGGGCACGGGCAGCCGCTGGAACAGGATGCCCTCGCCTGCGAGGTACTCCTCGGCGCGGTCGAGTGCGTCGGCGGTCCCCGCCAGGACGAAGTTGCCCTCCGAGTTGACGGCGGCGAGTTCGCACCGCCGGTGCAGCGCGGGCGCCCGGTCGAAGAGTCCGGGGTCGGCGAGCACCGCCAGCATGCCGCCCGGCGGGCAGCGTCTCTCGAAGACCTCCACCTGCCGCAAAAGAAGCAGCAGGCACTCTTTCGGATCGACGACGCCCGCCACCGCCGCCGCAGCCGTCTCCCCGAGGCTCGCGCCGACCACGGCGTCCGGCTCGACCCCTTGCGCGACGAGGGCGGTCGCCAGCGCGTACTCGGTCATGAAAATGGCCGGTTGGCTGTCCGCGAACCGGTCCATCGGCTCGTCCACGGGGGCGCCGTGCATCCTCTCCACCACCGAGTCGCCGCGCTCCTCGCGGACGACGGCGTCGAGGTCGAGCAGCGTGCGCCGGAAAACCTCGTCGTGCTCGTGGAGCCACGAGCCCATCCGGTGGTACTGCGAGCCCTGGCCGGCGAAGAGGAAGACGTTGCTGAGCCTCATGAGTCCGGCTTCTCCACCTTCCTGGCGACGAGGTGCCGGTAGCTGTCCGGCAGCGGATGGCCCGAGGGCAGCACCCCGGCCTTCTTCAGCGCCTTCGCCAGCCGGCTGTCCTGGTAGCCGGCGAACTTGGCGCCGAAGAGCGCCCTCCGCGACTGCTGCTGGAGGACGCGCGCGGAGACGGACATGCGCTGTGCCGCGAAGGCGCGGTGGAAGAGGCTGCCGGGCGTGAAGCGGCGCCGGATGGCCGCCCTCGTCAGCTCGGAGATGTCCTGCTCGTGGACCCAGTCCAGGCCCGGCGTGCGCTCCTTGAGCTGGAGTAGCTGCTCGTGTCTGGCGTGCGTGAAGCTGTCGATGTACGAGAAGTGGCCGCCGGGCTTGAGCACCCGGGTGACCTCGGCGAGGAAGCGACCGAGATCGGGATAGGTGTGCGAGCTCTCGATGTTGAGGACGATGTCGAGTTGGCCGTCCTCGAACGGCAGATTCTCCGCGTCGCCTTGCATGTAGCGCAGCCGGTCGCCCCGGGAGAGGCGGCTGTCCGCGCGCTCCACGGCGGCGGACGAGAGGTCGACGCCG
The DNA here is from genome assembly GCF_000381025.1 of Streptomyces sulphureus DSM 40104. Lineage (GTDB taxonomy): Bacteria > Actinomycetota > Actinomycetes > Streptomycetales > Streptomycetaceae > Streptomyces > Streptomyces sulphureus. The sequence goes on along the minus strand of NZ_KB905817.1, from coordinate 208,851 downwards.
ACCATCCGGGCGTCGAAGAGGCGGGAGAGGAAGTTCAGCCCCTCGCCGAGGCCGCAACCGACCTCCGCCACGGCGAGACCCTCGTAGTCGTCTTCCGCGAGGGGCAGTTCGCGCAAGGCGAGGTAGTACATCTGCTCGGAGTAGCCGTCGGTGTCGCGTGTACCGAAGCCCGGTATCCGGGCGCGGATCTCCTTCTCCAGCGCGTCGTCGTGGACACCCCAGTTCCAGATGTCGCCCTTCGCGGCGCCCACAGCCGCCATGTCGTAGATCGACCGCGTAGCGCGCTTGAACCGCTCGCCCGACTCGAAGCCCGGACCACCGGCCTCCCGCGCGTGGTTGATCGTGCGAAGCCCTTCAGCGAACTCTCCGAAGACTTTGGGAAGCACCAGCTTTTCCTCTCCTGAACCCGGGCGGAACACGGTCGTGTTCGTACGTCGTCCACGCGTCGCATCCCTCCGGCGGGCGCCTCGGCGGCCTGCGACTCACGCTCCTCGCGCCTCCTTCCTTCGGGCGAACAGGCCGGGTGCGACCACCCGTTGGTAGGGCGTCAGCCGGCGCCGCGCGGGGGCGGGTGCCGGCGACGCCCTGCCGAGGGAGCGCAGAGCTTCCCGGGACGCGAGCATGGAGCGCAGCTCCGCCCTGCGGCGCCCGGAGACGAGGACGTGGCCGCTCTGTCCCGCGTGCTCCAGGCACTCCCGGATCGAGTCGTCCAGCACGGGATGGCCGCTGATTTCGAGGAAGACGTCGTGGCCGCCGCGGCGCAGCGATCCCACGACGGACGCGAAGCGGACGGGCCTGCGCAGGTTCCGGAACCAGTACTCGGCAGTCAACTCGGGCCCCTGGACGCGCTCCAGCGTCACCGTCGAGTACATCGGCACCGCGGCCTGCCGCGGCCGGAGGCCGCCGAGCACCGCCGACAGGTCGTCGCGCAACTCCTCGACGAAGGGACTGTGCGAGGGCGCGGTGTCCTTGACCTGCTTGCAGTAGATGTCGCGCGCCTCCAGCGAGCGCAGGAGCCCGTCCAGAGCCCGTCGGTCACCACTGAGCACGGTCGTCGAGGGGCTGTTGTACCCGGCGACGCTCACGGGCCCGTCCGCCTCCTCCGCCTCGCGGGCTGCGGCATCGCCGGGCAGCTCGACGACCGCCATCGTGCCCCGGTCGCTGATCCGCTCCAGCAGCGCGCTGCGCCGGCACTGGATCGTCGCCGCGTCGTCGAGCGACAGTGCGCCCGCGACGTGCGCAGCCGCCACCTCTCCCATGCTCTGGCCCACCACCGCGTCCGGCTCCACGCCCCACGAGCGCCACACCGCGGCGAGCGCCACCTGCACGGTGAACAACGTGGGTTGCAGCACGTCCGACCTGTGCAGCCGCGGCTCGGCCGAGTCGAGCGCCAACTGCTCGGCGACCGACCAACCGACCTGGGCCCGGACGACCGCGTCGCACCGCTCCACCGCTTCCCTGAACACCGGCTCCCGACGCAGCAGTTCCCTGCCCATGCCGAGCCACTGATGCCCCTGCCCGGCGAACGCGAAGACGACCTTGTGCCCGGCGGCGCCTTCGGCGCGCGGTGCGCCGGGCGGCTCCAGGCGCACCGAGACGCTCGTACGGTCGGCGCCCGCAGCGTGCACCGAACACGGGAGGCTCTCCGAGCCCGTGGCGCCGAGCAGCTCGACGATCCTGGCGAGGCCGTCGAGCGGGCTCGACGGCCTCGAGTCGTACGCGGAGCCGCCTTCGAGGGCAGCGGACGTCCAGGGCAGCACGGCGAGCACGCGGTCACCGTCCTTGCGCGCATCGCCCAGCCGCTTCAGCGCCACGGCCGCGGCCCCCGCACCCCCGTCCGCCGCACCGCTCCCCGCCACCGCGGCGAGAGCGGCCCTGCACTCGCCGAGCCGTACGCTCTGCCACGCCAGACGGAGCGGCAGCAGCCCGGGGCAGCGGTCGGCGTCGAGCAAGGTGACGGGCCCGCGCTGCGCCTCGCCGAGGGGCGGTGTCGTTCCCCTCGCCGTCGAGTCGAGGCCGAGGAAGAGGCCGCTGCTGTCGCCGGAAGGCCCGCCGGGCGGCAGGGCCTCGGCGGCTGCCGCGGCGAGCAGGCGACTGAGGGACGCGGCGTCGCTCGCCATGCCGCCGCCCCGCGCGGCCTCGTGCTCCGGAGGCCGGTACCCGGTACCGATGACGGCCACCGAATCGGGCGGCATGGTCACTTCTCGACACCTTTCCACGAGCGCGCTCGCCCAGCCTGGGCTCTCCCGCCGCACGCTAGTGAGCCGCCGGAACGCCAGGACACCCGTGACAACCCCTATATCTGCACCACCGCGCGGGGAGGCTGGGGGCGGTCGGGCGCGGGGGCAGGGGCGGTGAGGGGTCGGGTGCGCCGGAGCTGCGGCAGAGCCGAAGAGGAATCCGGCGCGGTGTAGGGGCCACCCGTGGCCCCTACGTGCGTCCCCGCGGCCGGAAGAGCGGGAGCCCCCGGCTGTCGTCCCGGCGGGCGCGGGTGTGCTAGGACTGATCTGCGGTCTGACTCCCGAGCATGTGTTCTCCGCCGCTGGCCAGTGCATCTACCTGGTTGGCGTGAGTCAGTTGGCCTATGGCACACTGTCCAGGTTGCTCGGTTGAGTGCCGATGCTGCACGCCTCCCGCCGGGAGGACCGGAAGCGAGTCCCACGTATTCGTCACCCCTCATCAGGGATGGAAGTACGGGAATCTTCCGGGAAGTGTGGGAGGGGCTTCCAGCCAGGCACCCGGTGGCTTTCTGCCCCCAACTCCCCTGCAGGGAAACCTCGTTGGGGACATCCATGAGAAGGGCGACGACACGCCCGACCGCGTGGGTCGGCGGGGCAGTAAAGCGCAAGGGTTCCAGAGCGTGACGAGAGACAGGACTACGAAGTAGCCATGGCGGGACAGAAGATCCGCATCCGGCTCAAGGCCTACGACCACGAGGTCATCGACAACTCGGCGAAGAAGATCGTCGAGACGGTGACCCGCACTGGTGCGTCGGTCGCGGGCCCGGTGCCGCTGCCCACAGAGAAGAACGTGTACTGCGTCATCAAGTCGCCGCACAAGTACAAGGACGCGCGCGAGCACTTCGAGATGCGTACCCACAAGCGTCTGATCGACATCCTCGACCCGACGCCCAAGACCGTTGACTCGCTGATGCGCCTGGACCTCCCGGCCGGCGTCGACATCGAGATCAAGCTCTGAGGGGCGGGAAGAAGATGGCTAAGCAGATCAAGGGCGTCCTGGGCGAGAAGCTCGGCATGACCCAGGTCTGGGACGAGCAGAACCGCGTCGTTCCCGTGACCGTCGTCAAGGCCGGCCCCAACGTGGTCACCCAGGTCCGCACCGCAGAGGCGGACGGCTACGAGGCCGTCCAGATCGCCTTCGGCGAGATCGACCCGCGCAAGGTGAACAAGCCCCTCAAGGGCCACTTCGCCAAGGCGGACGTCACCCCGCGTCGCCACCTCGTGGAGCTGCGCACCTCCGACGCCGGCGAGTACTCGCTCGGCCAGGAGATCAGCGCCGACACCTTCGAGGCGGGCATCAAGGTCGACGTCACCGGCAAGTCGAAGGGCAAGGGCTTCGCCGGCGGCATGAAGCGGCACGGCTTCCATGGCGGCAAGGCCAGCCACGGTGCGCACCGCATCCACCGCAAGCCGGGCGCCATCGGCGGCTGCGCCACTCCTGGTCGTGTCTTCAAGGGCACGAAGATGGCCGGCCGGATGGGCAACGAGCGGGTCACCACCCAGAACCTGACCGTCCACGCTGTTGACGCGGAGAAGGGCCTGCTGCTCATCAAGGGCGCTGTCCCCGGTCCGAACGGCGGCCTCGTCCTGGTCCGTAGCGCGGCCAAGGGGGCCTGAAGGTAACCATGAGCACCGTTGACATTCTTTCGCCGGCAGGCGAGAAGGCCGGGACCGTAGAGCTCCCGGCAGAGATCTTCGACGCGCAGGTCAGCGTTCCGCTGATCCACCAGGTCGTCGTGGGTCAGTTGGCCGCTGCCCGCCAGGGCACGCACAAGGCCAAGACCCGCGGTGAGGTCCGCGGCGGCGGCAAGAAGCCGTACCGCCAGAAGGGCACAGGACGCGCACGTCAGGGCTCCGTCCGCGCACCGCAGTTCGCCGGCGGTGGCGTCGTGCACGGACCCGTTCCGCGCGACTACTCCCAGCGGACCCCGAAGAAGATGAAGGCCGCCGCGCTCCGCGGCGCCCTCTCCGACCGGGCGCGCAACAACCGTATCCACGTCGTGAACGGCGTGGTCGAGGGCGAGGCCTCCACCAAGGCCGCGCGGACGCTCTTCGGCAAGATCAGCGAGCGCAAGCAGCTCCTGCTCGTCGTCGAGCGCTCCGACGAGGCCGCGTGGCTCTCCGCCCGCAACCTGCCCCAGGTCCACATCCTGGAGCCGGGCCAGCTGAACACGTACGACGTGCTCGTCTCCGACGACGTGGTCTTCACGAAGGCCGCCTTCGACGCCTTCCTGGCGGCGAGGACGCCGGCCGCTTCGCACGAGGCTGAGCTCGAAGGGAGCGACGCCTGATGGCCGCAGGGGCCGACACCCGGACCACCGGTGTGACCAGCAAGACGCTCACGGACCCCCGTGACCTGCTGATCAAGCCGGTCGTCTCGGAGAAGAGCTACGCGCTGCTCGACGAGAACAAGTACACGTTCCTCGTCGACCCGCGCGCCAACAAGACCCAGATCAAGCAGGCCGTCGAGGCGGTCTTCGAGGTCAAGGTCACCGGGGTCAACACGATCAACCGGCAGGGCAAGCGCAAGCGCACCCGCACCGGTTACGGCAAGCGCGCAGACACCAAGCGCGCCATCGTGACCCTCGCCGAGGGCGACCGTATCGACATCTTCGGCGGCCCGACCTCCTGAGGGAGGTCTGGTCGTCCGATATCGGACGAGGACTGAGAAATGGGTATCCGCAAGTACAAGCCGACGACTCCTGGGCGTCGTGGCGCCAGCGTCGCCGACTTCGTCGAGGTCACGCGGTCCACGCCGGAGAAGTCGCTGGTCCGCCCGCTGCACAGCAAGGGCGGCCGTAACAACGCCGGTCGTGTGACCGTTCGCCACCAGGGCGGTGGCCACAAGCGCGCCTACCGAGTGATCGACTTCCGTCGTCACGACAAGGACGGCGTGCCCGCGAAGGTCGCGCACATCGAGTACGACCCCAACCGCACCGCGCGCATCGCGCTGCTGCACTACGTCGACGGCGAGAAGCGCTACATCCTGGCGCCCGCCGGCCTGAAGCAGGGCGCGCGTGTGGAGAACGGGCCGAACGCCGACATCAAGTTCGGGAACAACCTCCCGCTGCGGCACATCCCCGTCGGTACCGTGATCCACGCCGTGGAGCTCCAGCCCGGGGGCGGCGCCAAGTTCGCCCGCTCCGCCGGTGCTTCGGTGCAGTTGCTGGCGAAGGAGGGCCGCATGGCCCACCTCCGTATGCCGTCCGGCGAGATCCGGCTGGTCGACGTCCGCTGCCGCGCCACCGTCGGTGAGGTCGGCAACGCCGAGCAGTCGAACATCAACTGGGGCAAGGCGGGCCGCATGCGCTGGAAGGGCGTCCGCCCGACCGTGCGCGGTGTCGTGATGAACCCGATCGACCACCCGCACGGTGGTGGTGAGGGTCGCACCTCCGGTGGCCGGCACCCGGTGTCGCCGTGGGGCCAGAAGGAGGGGCGTACCCGCTCCCCGAAGAAGGCCAGCAACAAGTACATCGTCCGCCGCCGCAAGACGAACAAGAAGCGCTAGGAGGCGGGGTTTTCGATGCCGCGCAGTCTCAAGAAGGGGCCCTTCGTCGACGGCCACCTCATCAAGAAGGTGGACACCCAGAACGACGCGGGCACCAAGAACGTCATCAAGACCTGGTCTCGCCGCTCGATGATCGTCCCGGCCATGCTGGGCCACACGATCGCGGTGCACGACGGCCGCAAGCACGTCCCGGTGTTCGTCACCGAGTCGATGGTCGGCCACAAGCTCGGCGAGTTCGCGCCGACCCGCACCTTCCGCGGCCACGTCAAGGACGACCGCAAGTCGCGGCGTCGCTGACCGGCGGGTGTGAAGACTATGACTGACACCGAAGGGACAACCATGGAAGCCAGGGCCTCCGCGCGCTACGTGCGCGTCACGCCCATGAAGGCCCGCCGGGTGGTGGACCTTGTCCGTGGCATGGACGCCACGGAGGCTCAGGCGGTCCTGCGTTTCGCCCCGCAGGCCGCGAGCGTGCCGGTCGGCAAGGTGCTCGACAGCGCCATCGCCAACGCCGCGCACAACTACGACCACACGGACGCCGACACGCTCTTCATCTCGGAGGCGTACGTCGACGAGGGCCCGACCCTGAAGCGGTTCCGGCCGCGCGCGCAGGGCCGCGCGTACCGAGTCCGGAAGCGGACGAGCCACATCACCGTGGTCGTGAGCAGCAAGGAAGGAACCCGGTAATGGGCCAGAAGGTAAACCCGCACGGGTTCCGGCTCGGCATCACCACGGACTTCAAGTCCCGGTGGTACGCCGACAAGCTGTACAAGGACTACGTCAAGGAAGACGTCGCGATCCGCCGCATGCTCACGCAGGGCATGGAGCGGGCCGGTATCTCCAAGGTGGAGATCGAGCGCACCCGTGACCGGGTTCGCGTCGACGTCCACACCGCCCGTCCCGGCATCGTCATCGGCCGCCGCGGCGCCGAGGCCGACCGCCTGCGCGGGAACCTGGAGAAGCTCACCGGCAAGCAGATCCAGTTCAACATCCTCGAGGTCAAGAACCCCGAGACCGACGCCCAGCTCGTGGCCCAGGCCGTCGCCGAGCAGCTCTCGTCGCGTGTGTCGTTCCGTCGCGCGATGCGCAAGAGCATGCAGACGACGATGAAGGCCGGGGCCAAGGGCATCAAGATCCAGTGCGGTGGACGCCTGGGCGGGGCCGAGATGTCCCGTTCGGAGTTCTACCGCGAGGGCCGGGTGCCGCTGCACACGCTGCGCGCCAACGTGGACTACGGCTTCTTCGAGGCCCGTACCACCTTCGGCCGGATCGGTGTGAAGGTCTGGATCTACAAGGGCGACGTCAAGAACATCGCCGAGGTGCGCGCCGAGAACGCCGCGGCCCGCGCGGGCAACCGCCCGTCGCGCGGCGGTGGCAACGACCGTCCCCGTCGGGGCGGCGAGCGCGGTGGCCGCGGCCGCAAGCCGCAGAACCGCGAGGCGCAGGGCGCCGGCGCCACCGAGGCCCCGAAGGCCGAGGCCGCCAGCGCTCCCGCGGCTGAGGGCTCGTCCTCGACTAGCGGCGGAACGGAGGGCTGACCGTCATGCTGATCCCGCGCAGGGTCAAGCACCGCAAGCAGCACCACCCCAAGCGCAAGGGGATGGCCAAGGGCGGTACCGAGGTCGCGTTCGGCGAGTACGGCATCCAGGCCGTCACCGGCGCGTACGTCACCAACCGGCAGATCGAGGCCGCACGTATCTCGATGACCCGGCACATCAAGCGTGGCGGCAAGGTGTGGATCAACATCTTCCCCGACCGCCCGCTGACGAAGAAGCCCGCCGAGACCCGCATGGGTTCGGGCAAGGGCTCGCCGGAGTGGTGGATCGCGAACGTCAAGCCTGGTCGCGTGATGTTCGAACTGTCCTACCCGAACGAGAAGATTGCTCGTGAGGCGCTCACCCGCGCTGCTCACAAGCTTCCGATGAAGTGCCGCATCGTGCGGCGCGAGGCAGGTGACGCGTGATGGCGGCCGGAACCAAGGCGTCCGAGCTGCGCGAGCTGGGCAACGAGGAGCTTGTCACCAAGCTCCGCGAGGCCAAGGACGAGCTGTTCAAGCTCCGCTTCCAGGCGGCGACCGGGCAGCTTGAGAACCACGGTCGGCTGAAGGCCGTCCGCAAGGAGATCGCCCGGATCTACACCCTGATGCGTGAGCGCGAGCTGGGCATCGAGACGGTGGAGAGCGCCTGATGAGCGAGACGAATGTGACTGAGAAGAACAGCGGCACCGCCGCCGGCCGGGGCTTTCGCAAGACGGCCCAGGGCCTGGTCGTCAGCGACAAGATGGACAAGACCGTCGTCGTCGCTGTCGAGGACCGTGTGAAGCACTCGCTGTACGGCAAGGTCATCCGCCGTACGCAGAAGTACAAGGCACACGACGAGCAGAACACCGCTGGTGTCGGGGACCGCGTTCTCCTCATGGAGACCAGGCCGTTCTCCGCGACCAAGCGCTGGCGCGTCGTCGAGATCCTCGAGAAGGCCAAGTAGCCAACCAGGGGCCTCCGCAAGGAGGTTCCGTTCATACAGCCTGGGACTGACCCAGGGCAGGTTCCGCCAGGCTCGGTGGGGTGCACACCTCGGTGGCGCACCCCTCCGGGAACCGGCAGACGATCAGGAGATAGACGTGATCCAGCAGGAGTCTCGGCTGCGCGTCGCCGACAACACGGGTGCCAAGGAGATCCTCACCATCCGTGTTCTCGGTGGCTCGGGCCGGCGCTACGCGGGCATCGGTGACGTCGTCGTCGCTACCATCAAGGACGCGATCCCGGGTGGGAACGTGAAGAAGGGCGACATCGTCAAGGCGGTCATCGTGCGCACCGTGAAGGAGCGCCGCCGCCCCGACGGCTCGTACATCCGCTTCGACGAGAACGCGGCCGTCATCCTCAAGAACGACGGCGACCCGCGTGGCACCCGCATCTTCGGCCCCGTCGGCCGAGAGCTGCGCGAGAAGAAGTTCATGAAGATCATCTCGCTCGCCCCTGAGGTGCTGTGACCATGAAGATCAAGAAGGGCGACCTGGTTCAGGTCATCACCGGCAAGGACAAGGGCAAGCAGGGCAAGGTCATCGTGGCCTACCCGCGCGAGGACCGCGTCATCGTCGAGGGTGTCAACCGGGTCAAGAAGCACACCAAGGCCGGGCAGACGGCTCGCGGTTCGAAGACCGGGGGCATCGTCACGACCGAGGCTCCGATCCACGTGAGCAACGTTCAGCTCGTGGTGGAGAAGGACGGCAATAAGGTCGTCACTCGCATCGGATACCGCTTCGACGAGGACGGCAACAAGATCCGCGTTGCCAAGCGGACCGGTGAGGACATCTGATGACTGCCACCACTGAAGCGCCGCGCCTGAAGCAGCGCTACCGCGAAGAGATCCAGGGCAAGCTGCAGGACGAGTTCAAGTACGAGAACGTCATGCAGATCCCGGGGCTGACCAAGATCGTGGTCAACATGGGTGTCGGCGACGCCGCCCGTGACTCGAAGCTGATGGACGGCGCGGTCCGCGACCTCGCCACCATCACGGGCCAGAAGCCGGCGATCACCAAGGCCCGCAAGTCCATCGCGCAGTTCAAGCTGCGCGAGGGGCAGCCGATCGGCGCGCACGTCACGCTGCGCGGCGACCGCATGTGGGAGTTCCTTGACCGCCTGCTGTCGCTGGCGCTGCCGCGCATCCGCGACTTCCGCGGTCTTTCGCCGAAGCAGTTCGACGGTCGGGGCAACTACACCTTCGGTCTCACCGAGCAGGTCATGTTCCACGAGATCGACCCCGACAAGATCGACCGGGTCCGGGGCATGGACATCACCGTGGTCACCACGGCGACCGCCGACGACGAGGGCCGCTCCCTCCTGCGTCACCTCGGCTTCCCTTTCAAGGAGAACTGACATGGCGAAGAAGGCCCTGATCGCCAAGGCCAACCGCAAGCCGAAGTTCGCGGTCCGCGGCTACACGCGCTGCCAGCGCTGCGGCCGTCCGCAATCGGTGTACCGCAAGTTCGGCCTCTGCCGCGTGTGCCTTCGTCAGATGGCGCACCGCGGCGAGCTGCCGGGCGTGACCAAGAGCTCCTGGTAACCGCAGGCTCCCGGTAGCTCACCGGGCGCCGGGCCCGGACTCCCCAGGTGGGGCGATCGCCTAACCTGGTGGGGGCCGGCCCGACGCCCACGACCGGAGCGGGCACCGCCCGCCAATGGATTCGACTACGCCGTAGGTCCCCGCACCACACCTGTCCCGACAAGCTCGGGGAGAAGGACGGTGCAGACAGGAAACCCCGGCGAGAGAGGCCGAAGGCCATCACATGACCATGACCGACCCAATCGCAGACATGTTGACGCGTCTGCGGAACGCGAACTCGGCTTACCACGACTCGGTGTCGATGCCGCACAGCAAGATCAAGTCGCACATCGCGGAGATCCTCCAGCAGGAGGGCTACATCACCGGCTGGAAGACCGAGGACGCCAAGGTCGGCAAGAGCCTCGTCGTCGAGCTGAAGTTCGGCCCGAACCGCGAGCGCTCGATCGCCGGCATCAAGCGGATCTCCAAGCCGGGTCTGCGGGTCTACGCAAAGTCCACCAACCTGCCGAAGGTCCTCGGCGGCCTGGGCGTGGCGATCATCTCCACGTCCCACGGTCTGCTGACCGACAGGCAGGCCAGCAAGAAGGGTGTGGGCGGGGAAGTCCTCGCCTACGTCTGGTAGTCGGGAACGGAGGAGAAAAGCAATGTCGCGTATCGGCAAGCTCCCCATCCAGGTTCCCGCCGGTGTGGACGTCACCATCGAAGGCCAGAGCGTCGCGGTGAAGGGCCCCAAGGGTTCCCTCGCGCAGACCGTCTCTGAGCCCATCGAGGTCGCCAGGGGCGAGGAGGGCGAGATCCTCGTCACCCGTCCCAACGACGAGACTCGGAACAAGGCCCTGCACGGTCTGTCCCGGACGCTGGTGGCGAACATGATCACTGGCGTGACCACGGGATTCACCAAGGACCTTGAGATCAGCGGTGTCGGTTACCGCGTCCAGGCGAAGGGCTCCGACCTGGAGTTCTCGCTTGGCTACAGCCACCCGATCGTGGTGGAGGCGCCCGAGGGCATCTCCTTCAAGGTCGAGTCGCCGACCAAGCTGACGGTCGAGGGGATCGACAAGCAGAAGGTCGGCGAGGTCGCCGCCAACATCCGCAAGCTGCGGAGGCCCGACCCGTACAAGGCCAAGGGCGTGAAGTACGCCGGCGAGACCATCCGCCGCAAGGTCGGAAAGGCTGGTAAGTAAGCCATGACATACGGCGTGAAGATCGCTAAGGGCGACGCTTACAAGCGGGCTGCCGCCAAGCGCCGGCACCTGCGCATCCGGAAGAAGGTCTCGGGCACTCCCGAGCGCCCCAGGCTCGTGGTCACTCGCTCCAACCGGAACATGACCGCTCAGGTCATCGACGACACCATCGGCCACACCGTCGCCTCGGCCTCGTCCCTCGACTCGTCCATCCGCGGCGGCGAGGGCGACAAGAGCGAGGCGGCCAGGCAGGTCGGCGCGCTCGTCGCCGAGCGCGCGAAGGCCGCCGGCATCGAGGCCGTCGTCTTCGACCGTGGTGGAAACAAGTACGCGGGGCGGATCGCCGCCCTGGCTGACGCCGCTCGCGAGGCCGGTCTCAAGTTCTGAGCCGGCCGAAGAGCTATGGGCCCCGTGGGCGCTTCGGCGCCCGCGGGCGTAGATGAGAGAGGTAAATCCAATGGCTGGACCCCAGCGCCGCGGTGGCGGCGCCGGTGGCGGCGAGCGGCGGGACCGGAAGGGCCGGGACGGCGGCGCTGCTGCCGAGAAGACCGCGTACGTTGAGCGCGTTGTCGCGATCAACCGTGTCGCCAAGGTTGTCAAGGGTGGTCGTCGCTTCAGCTTCACCGCGCTCGTCGTGGTGGGCGACGGCGACGGCACCGTGGGTGTCGGGTACGGCAAGGCCAAGGAGGTGCCGGCCGCCATCGCCAAGGGCGTTGAGGAGGCCAAGAAGCACTTCTTCAAGGTCCCGCGTATCCAGGGCACCATCCCGCACCCGATCCAGGGTGAGGAGGCCGCGGGCGTCGTGCTGCTGAAGCCGGCTTCCCCCGGTACCGGTGTGATCGCCGGTGGCCCGGTGCGCGCCGTGCTGGAGTGCGCGGGCATCCACGACGTGCTGAGCAAGTCGCTCGGCTCGTCGAACCCGATCAACATCGTCCACGGCACGGTGGCCGCCCTCCGCGGCCTCCAGCGCCCGGAGGAGATCGCGGCCCGCCGCGGTCTGCCGCTCGAGGACGTGGCGCCCGCGGCACTGCTGCGCGCCCGTGCCGGGGTGAGCGCGTAATGGCTCGCCTGAAGATCACGCAGAACAAGTCCGTCATCGGGACGAAGCAGAACCACCGAGACACGCTGCGGACCCTCGGTCTCAAGCGCGTCAACGACGTGGCCGTCAAGGAGGACCGTCCCGAGGTGCGCGGAATGGTGCATTCCGTACAGCACCTCATCACGGTCGAGGAGGTCGACTGAGATGGCTGACTCTTCCGAGAGCAAGCCGCTGAAGGTCCACAACCTCCGGCCGGCGCCCGGCGCGAAGACCGCCAAGACCCGCGTGGGTCGCGGTGAGGCTTCCAAGGGCAAGACGGCCGGACGTGGCACCAAGGGCACCAAGGCCCGCTACCAGGTCCCCGCCGGCTTCGAGGGCGGGCAACTGCCGCTCCAGATGCGGCTGCCCAAGCGTCGGGGCTTCAACAACCCGGGCCACAAGCACTTCCAGGTCGTCAACCTGGAGAAGCTGGCCGCCCTCTACCCGCAGGGCGGCGAGGTGACCAAGGACGACCTGGTCGCCAAGGGCGCGGTACGCAAGAACGAGTTCGTGAAGGTGCTCGGCTCCGGCGACATTCCCGTCGCAGTGCAGGTGACCGTCGACAAGGTCTCCAGCTCGGCGAAGGAGAAGATCACCGCCGCGGGCGGAACCGTCACCGAACTCTCCTGAGTTCGTTGGGCGGTTGACTCAACTTCGCCGGGGGCGCTCCAACGGGGCGTCCCCGGCGGTTGTTTCTCAGCCGGTCGTTTCTAGGGCGGTGCAGTCGCCGGTAAGGTGTCGTGCGCTGTTGCTTGTGACCGTGGGGTCGTCTCGCGGTCGCGTAGTCGAATATCCGTCGATCCTCAAGACCGTCACCTCTCGCGTGGTTGATCGCGGGGGGCGCAGGAGGCACCGTGCTCACCGCGTTCGCCCGAGCGTTTCAGACGCCCGACCTGCGTAAGAAGCTGCTCTTCACGCTCGGCATCATGGTGCTCTTCCGGGTGGGGGCCCACATCCCCGTGCCGGGCGTGAGTTACCAGAACGTCCAGCAGTGCATGGACGAAGCGCAGAACCAGTCCGGGCTCTTCGGGCTCGTCAACATGTTCAGCGGCGGTGCGCTGCTCCAGATCACCATCTTCGCGCTCGGCATCATGCCGTACATCACGGCCAGCATCATCCTCCAGCTCCTCGTCGTGGTCATCCCGCGGCTCGAGGCGCTGAAGAAGGAGGGGCAGGCAGGACAGGCGAAGATCACCCAGTACACCCGCTATCTGACGGTCGCGCTCGCGGTCCTTCAGGCGACGGGCCTCGTCGCCACCGCGCGCAGCGGCAGCCTCTTCCAGAACTGCTCGGTCGCCAACGAAATCGTGCCGAACAGCTCGATCTTCACCACGATCACGATGGTGCTCACGATGACGGCCGGCACGGCGCTGATCATGTGGCTCGGTGAGCTCATCACCGACCGCGGTATCGGCAACGGCATGTCCATCCTCATGTTCGTCTCCATCGCGGCCGGGTTCCCCGGTGCGCTCTGGTCGATCAAGAAGCAGGGCAAGCTCGCCGACGGTTGGATCGAGTTCGGCGCGGTGATCCTCTGCGGTCTCGCGATGGTCGCGCTCGTCGTCTTCGTCGAGCAGGCGCAGCGGCGCATCCCCGTCCAGTACGCGAAGCGCATGATCGGGCGCAGGAGTTACGGCGGCACCTCGACCTACATTCCGCTGAAGGTCAACCAAGCCGGTGTGATCCCGGTCATCTTCGCCTCCTCGCTCCTCTACATTCCGGCGCTGATCGTTCAGTTCAGCGGTTCGCAAGCAGGATGGGCGGAATGGATTCAGGCGCACTTCGTCAAGGGTGACCACCCGCTCTACATCGTCACGTACTTCGTACTCATCGTCTTCTTCGCCTTCTTCTACGTCGCCATCTCCTTCAACCCCGAGGAAGTTGCCGACAACATGAAGAAGTATGGTGGCTTCATCCCGGGCATCCGGGCCGGTCGTCCCACCGCGGAGTACCTGAGCTACGTACTGAACCGCATCACGTGGCCGGGCTCTCTGTACCTGGGGCTGATCGCCCTGGTGCCGACCGTCGCGCTGATCTTGTTCAACGCTCAGCAGGACTTCCCCTTCGGCGGGACGAGCATCCTGATCATCGTGGGCGTCGGACTCGAAACTGTGAAGCAGATCGAGAGCCAGCTCCAGCAGCGCCATTACGAAGGGTTCCTCCGCTGATGCGAATCGTCCTCGTCGGACCGCCTGGCGCGGGTAAGGGCACGCAGGCCACTGTCCTCGCCGGGAAACTCTCCATTCCGCACATCTCCACCGGAGATCTCTTCCGCGCCAACATCAGCCAGGGCACCGAGCTCGGGCAGAAGGCTCAGGAATACATGCGGGGCGGGCAGTTGGTACCCGACGAGGTCACCATCGGCATGGCGAAGGACCGCATGTCCGAGCCCGACGCGGCGGGCGGATTCCTGCTCGACGGGTTCCCGCGGAACATCGCGCAGGCCGAGGCGCTCGACGGCATCCTCAAGGAGGACGGCGAGGAGCTCGACGCCGTCCTCGATCTGGAGGTCCCCGAGGAGGAGATCGTCAAGAGGATCGCCGGCCGCCGTATCTGCCGCAGCGACAGCAGCCACGTCTTTCACGTGGAGTACAGCGCCCCGAAGACGGAGGGCGTCTGCGACATCTGCGGCGGCGAGCTCTACCAGCGGGACGACGACCGCGAGGAGACGGTGCGCAAGCGCCTCGCCGTCTACCACGAGGAGACCGAGCCGATCATCGAGCACTACCGCGAGCAGGGCCTGGTGACGACCATCTCCGCGCTCGGCTCCGTCACCGAGGTGACGGGCCGCGCGATGGCGGCCCTCGGCAAGAGCTGAGCCCGCGGCGCAGCGACTCACGCGGCCCGTGCCCCCGCAGCCGGGGCACGGGCCGCGAGGCGTCCTGCGGGGTCTCCTTCCACGGCCGCGGGTGGCAGACTTGTCGGGCGGTACCGCGGCGTCCTCGTCGTCACCGCGCTCTGCGGTGCCGGGTGCGGCCCGTCAGCGACCGCAAGCAATCGACAGCAACCCTCGGTGCAGGAAGGCGACGTTCGCCATGGTGGAGATCAAGACCCCGGAGCAGATCGCGAAGATGCGCGAGGCGGGGCTGGTGGTCGCCGCGATCCACCGCGCCTGCGCCGAGGCCGCCGTCCCCGGGGCGACCACCAAGGACCTCGACGAGGTCGCGGCGAAGGTCCTCGCCGACCACGGCGCCAAGCCCAACTTCCTCGGCTACGGCGGGTTTCCCGGCAACATCTGCACCTCGGTCAACGACATCGTCGTGCACGGCATCCCGGACCGCGGGACGGTACTGAAGGCCGGCGACCTCCTCTCGATCGACGCGGGCGCGATCGTCGACGGCTGGCACGGCGACGCCGCGCTCACCGTCTTCGTGGGGGAGGGACACTCGGCGGAGCTCCGCGAACTGAGCCGGGTGACCGAGGAGTCGATGTGGGCGGGGATCGCGGCCGTCCGCAAGGGGAACCGGCTCGTCGACGTCTCGAAGGCGATCGAGGGGTACATCCGCAGGCAGCCGCTCCCGGCGTCCGGCAAGTACGGGATCGTCGAGGACTACGGCGGCCACGGCATCGGCTCGCAGATGCACATGGACCCGCACCTGCTCAACTACGTCGACCGCCGCCGCGGACGCGGCCCGAAGCTGGTGCCCGGCATGTGCCTGGCGATCGAGCCGATGGTGAGCCTCGGCACCCCGAAGACGCACGTCCTCTCCGACGACTGGACGGTGAAGACCAACGACGGTACGTGGTCGAGCCACTGGGAGCACTCGGTGGCGCTCACCGAGGAGGGACCCCTCGTCCTGACGGCGCCGGACGGCGGGAAGGCGAAGCTCGCGGAGCTCGGCGTCGAGACGGCACCCGATCCGCTCGCCTGAACCCCACGGGGCGCTCCGATTCCGGGCTACCTGACATAAGGAGCCGGTTCGGTGGGGAGAATCCGAGATTCGTCTTTCCGGGGTCACTGCCGTAGGATGGCTCGTCGGCCCAGGTCTAGCGGTATGCCCTGCGCTGTTCACCGACTCCCCGGTTCCGGTTTCTCCGGCCCGAGGCCCGTGTGCCCAGCGACGGACTGCCGAGCGTCCCGAGTCGATCAGAAGGTAGGTAGCCGATCCCGGAAGGTGAAGCGCTCAAGCATGGCCAAAAAACAAGGGGCCATCGAGATCGAGGGCACCGTCGTCGAGTCTCTCCCGAACGCGATGTTCAAGGTGGAGCTCCAGAACGGACACCAGGTCCTCGCGCACATCAGCGGCAAGATGCGGATGCACTACATCCGTATCCTCCCCGACGACAGGGTCGTGGTGGAACTCTCCCCTTACGACCTGACGCGCGGACGGATCGTCTACCGCTACAAGTAGAGCGACAGATCGAGCCGCGATCCCACGTCCCGTGGGGTGGCGGACTGACCCGGAGAACCTCACACCCATGAAGGTCAAGCCGAGCGTCAAGAAGATCTGCGACAAGTGCAAGGTGATCCGCCGCCACGGTCGGGTCATGGTCATCTGCGACAACCTGCGCCACAAGCAGCGCCAGGGCTGACCGCAGCCAACCCCTTCGCACCCTCGCGGTTCTTCGCGCGACGCGAATCACAAGTACATACGCAGCGCCCGACCCCCCTGCCCAGCAGGGGACGACACCCCCGGCAGGAGGCCGGGGACCTCGTGTGCCTCGGGTCCGTACCGCTCCGGCGGCCGGGCACGTCAAACCGGGGGACGGTGCTGCGGCAGACCTCCTACGAACACATCAGGAGCCACATCCCATGGCACGCCTCGCAGGCGTCGACCTCCCGCGTGAGAAGCGCATCGAGGTCGCCCTCACCTACGTCTTCGGCATCGGGCGCACCCTCGCCCGGCAGACCGTGACCGAGACCGGGGTCAGCCCCGACGTCCGTGTCCGGGACCTCGCCGAGGAGGACCTGGTCAAGCTGCGCGAGTACGTGGACAACAACCTCCAGGTGGAGGGCGACCTCCGCCGCGAGATCCAGGCCGACATCCGCCGCAAGGTCGAGATCGGCTGCTACGAGGGTCTGCGCCACAGGCGCGGGCTCCCGGTCCACGGTCAGCGTACGAAGACCAACGCCCGCACCCGCAAGGGCCCGCGTCGCGCGATCGCCGGCAAGAAGAAGCCGGGCAAGAAGTAGTCCGCACCGGACGCTGCCGCGGCCGTCGAGGCGCACGGGCCTGAACCTCCGCCCGGCCGCCGCGGACGTACACGCGGTCCGCGTTGCAGGACCGACCACCTCCACGGGAGTTTTCAGCTATGCCTCCGAAGGGCCGTGCGGCCGCCACCAAGAAGGTGCGCCGCAAGGAAAAGAAGAACGTTGCCCACGGGCACGCTCACATCAAGAGCACGTTCAACAACACCATCGTTTCGATCACTGACCCGACCGGCAACGTGATCTCCTGGGCCTCGGCCGGCCACGTCGGCTTCAAGGGCTCGCGGAAGTCGACGCCGTTCGCTGCGCAGATGGCCGCGGAGAACGCCGCTCGTCGCGCGCAGGAGCACGGCATGCGCAAGGTCGACGTCTTCGTCAAGGGCCCCGGCTCCGGCCGTGAGACCGCGATCCGCTCGCTCCAGGCCACCGGCCTCGAGGTGGGTTCGATCCAGGACGTCACCCCGACCCCGCACAACGGCTGCCGCCCGCCCAAGCGTCGCCGGGTCTGATTCCGCGGGCTCCAGAAGAAAATAGGAGATCAACAAGACAATGGCGCGTTACACCGGGGCCGACTGCAAGCGTTGCCGTCGGGAGAAGCAGAAGCTCTTCCTCAAGGGGAGCAAGTGCGAGAGCGCGAAGTGCCCGATCGAGATCCGTCCTTACCCCCCGGGTGAGCACGGGCGCGGGCGCACCAAGGACTCCGAGTACCTGCTGCAGAAGCGCGAGAAGCAGAAGGCCGCGCGCATCTACGGCGTTCTGGAGAAGCAGTTCCGCGGGTACTTCACCGAGGCCAACCGCCAGCAGGGCAAGACAGGCGAGAACCTGCTGCGCATCCTGGAGACCCGTCTGGACAACGTGGTCTACCGGGCGGGCTTCGCGAAGTCCCGTGACCACGCTCGCCAGTTGGTGAAGCACGGCCACATCCAGTTGAACGGCCGCAAGACCGACATCCCGTCGGCGCGGGTCAGCGTCAACGACATCGTCGAGGTCCGCCAGGGCGCCAGGAACCTGGTTCCCTTCCAGGTGGCTCAGGCGGAGGCCGGCGAGCGGACGGTGCCGGCGTGGCTGGAGGCCGTCCCGTCGCAACTGCGCATCCTCGTCCACTCGCTGCCCGAGCGCCAGGTGATCGACACCCAGGTGCAGGAGCAGCTCATCGTCGAGCTCTACTCCAAGTAGCAGCTCGCACCGGTACGGGCCCGCGGTGGCCGGACTTCGCGGTCCGGTTCCGCCGCGGCGCCCGTACCCTTGCAAGAACACCGTGCCGTGTCGGATGCGGCCCGGTGATCGGCATCAAATAGCGGTTGCCGAAGACTGGAGGAACACACCCCATGCTGATCGCTCAGCGCCCCTCTCTCACCGAAGAGGTCGTCGACGAGTTCCGCTCGCGGTTCGTGATCGAGCCGCTGGAGCCGGGGTTCGGCTACACCCTCGGTAACTCCCTGCGTCGTACGCTCCTCTCCTCGATCCCCGGTGCCGCCGTGACGAGCATCCGGATCGACGGCGTCCTGCACGAGTTCTCGACCGTGCCGGGCGTCAAGGAGGACGTCACCGACCTGATCCTCAACATCAAGAGCCTCGTCGTCTCCTCGGAGCACGACGAGCCGGTCGTGATGTACCTGCGCAAGCAGGGCCCCGGCCACGTGACGGCTGCGGACATCGCGCCGCCGGCCGGCGTCGAGGTGCACAACCCGGACCTCGTCCTCGCCACCCTCAACGGCAAGGGCAAGCTGGAGATGGAGCTCACCGTCGAGCGCGGTCGCGGCTACGTCTCCGCCGTGCAGAACAAGCAGGTGGGCCAGGAGATCGGGCGCGTCCCGGTCGACTCGATCTACTCGCCGGTGCTGAAGGTGACCTACAAGGTCGAGGCCACCCGTGTCGAGCAGCGGACCGACTTCGACAAGCTGATCGTCGACGTCGAGACGAAGCAGGCGATGCGTCCGCGCGACGCCATGGCCTCCGCGGGCAAGACCCTCGTGGAACTCTTCGGCCTGGCGCGCGAGCTCAACGTCGACGCCGAGGGCATCGACATGGGCCCGTCCCCGACGGACGCCGCGCTCGCCGCCGATCTGGCGCTGCCGATCGAGGAGTTGGAGCTCACCGTCCGCTCCTACAACTGCCTGAAGCGCGAGGGCATCCACTCCGTGGGCGAGCTCGTCGCGCGCTCCGAGGCGGACCTGCTCGACATCCGCAACTTCGGTGCGAAGTCGATCGACGAGGTCAAGGCGAAGCTCGCCGGCATGGGCCTCGCGCTGAAGGACTCCCCGCCCGGATTCGACCCGACCGCCGCCGCCGACGCCTTCGGCGCCGAAGACGACGCGGACGCGGGCTTCGTGGAGACCGAGCAGTACTGAGCCGTTCTCGGCCCGCGCACCCGGCGTCCGCCCGGTGCGCGGGCCGAGCGCCGTAGGCGCCCGTGGCGCGTACGGACTCCGGCGGGGCGCCCGCCTCGTCGGCCTGACACCGGTACCTGACACGGCCGGTGCAGAGTTCAAGGAGAGAGAAGATGCCGAAGCCCACCAAGGGTCCCCGTCTCGGTGGCAGTGCCGCGCACCAGAAGGCCATGCTGGCGAACCTCGCCACGGACCTCTTCGAGTACGGCCGTATCACCACCACTGAGTCGCGGGCCCGGAAGCTGCGGCCCGTCGCCGAGCGGCTGATCACCAAGGCGAAGAAGGGCGACCTGCACAACCGTCGCCAGGTGATGCGCACCATCACCGACAAGGGCGTGGTGCACACCCTCTTCACCGAGATCGGCCCGCGGTACGAGAACCGCCCCGGCGGTTACACCCGCATCACCAAGATCGGCCCGCGTCGCGGCGACAACGCGCCGATGGCCGTGATCGAGCTCGTCGAGGCGCTCACCGTGCAGCAGGCCGCTGTCGGCGAGGCCGAGGCGGCGACGAAGCGCACGGCCAAGGACGCCGAAGCCAAGGCCGAGGCCGAGGCCGAGGACACCAAGGCCGAGGAGGCCGAGGAGTCCAAGGACGCCTGAGCCTCCGGCACTTCCGGCTGACGGGTCCGCTCCCTCGGGGGCGGGCCCGTTCGCCGTCTGCGGGGGTTCTTCGGTCGGTGGGAGGAGCGACGGGTGAATGAGCTGAGCGGTACGGCCGGGGCGGTCCCGGCGGGTGAGCGGGTCCGGGTGCGGCTCGATCTCGCCTACGACGGGCGGGAGTTCGCGGGCTGGGCGAAGCAGCGGGGCCAGCGGACGGTGCAGGGGGAGATCGAGGAGGCGCTCCGTGTGGTGACGCGCGGCGCCGCAGCGCCCGAGCTGACCGTTGCGGGCCGTACGGACTCCGGCGTGCACGCGCGGGGGCAGGTGGCGCACGTCGACGTGCCGGCCGCGCTCTGGGAGGAGCAGGGCGCCCAGCTCCTGCGGCGCCTCGCGGGACGGCTCCCGATGGACGTCCGCGTCTGGCGGGTGGCCGAGGCGGCCCCGCACTTCGACGCGCGGTTCTCCGCGGTCTGGCGGCGGTACGCGTACCGCGTCACCGATCATCCGGGAGGCGTCGATCCCCTTCAGCGGGGCCATGTCCTCTGGCACAACAGGCCGTTGGACGTCGACGCGATGAACGAGGCGGCGGCCGGGCTGCTGGGAGAGCACGATTTCGCGGCGTACTGCAAGAAGCGCGAGGGCGCCACGACGATCCGCACCCTCCAGCAACTCCACTGGGTACGGCGGGAGGACGGCGTCCTGGAGGGGACCGTCCGCGCCGACGCGTTCTGCCACAACATGGTGCGCGCGCTGGTGGGCGCGCTGCTCTTCGTCGGCGACGGGCACCGCGGTCCGCAGTGGCCCGCGAAGGTGCTCGCCGCCGGGGTGCGGGACTCGGCCGTGCACGTGGTGCGCCCGCACGGGCTGACGTTGGAGGAGGTCGGCTACCCGGCCGACAGCCGCCTCGCCGAGCGGAACCGCGAGGCGCGCAACCGGCGTACGTTGCCCGGGGGGTCGGGGTGCTGCGGGTGAGCCCGTGGCTGAATCCCTGGGTGTGCAAGGCGAATTGAGACGCCCCGGGGCGCTTCCTACCGCGTCTCACGGCCCCGACGCCGTCAACTCCCAGGCGGAGCACGACTGCGTGGTGCCGCGCCCCGTGCAGGGAGGTGACGGCTGGGGGCGAGCTCGCTGCGGTGCTGCCGCCCGTCTCGCGGTCGGTCGCGCGGCTGGCGTCCGTGGAGCAACGCGACTCGGCGGAGGGCGAGTCGGGCGCGAGCGGGGCCGCAGGGGCGCCGCTCGCGCCCGTGTTCACTCGGCGGCGCGGTCCGCCGGTACCGTCGCCTGGTGCTGGCCCGGCTCCGTGTCCTGCGCGGCGTCGGGCGCCGACTCGGCCTCGGGCGCGGGGACTTCGTGCCCGGCGGCCTCGGCCGCCTGCGTGCGCTCCGCGTCCTCCAGGAAGCGGTGTCCGGTCGCGAGGACGGCGATGCCGAGCAGGAGGGCGCCGGAGCCGAGGTAGAACGGCACGTGCACGTTGCTCGCCTCGACGAGCTTGCCTGCGGCGAAGGGCGCGAGCCCACCGCCGATGAACCGTACGAACCCGTACGCGGCCGACGCGACGGGACGCTCGACGGGCGCGACCGTCATCACCGCCTGCGTCGTCACGGTGTTGTTGATGCCGATGAAGACGCCGGCGACGATCACGGCGCAGATGAGCACCGGCTTCGTCGTCGTCCAGACGGCGATGACGAGCACCACGACGGCGAAGAGCGCGAGGTTGGCGTAGAGGGTGCGCGCGAGGCCGAGCCGGCTCTGCAGCCACGGGGCGCCGACCACGGAGAAGAGCGCGACGAGCAGCCCCCAGCCGGTGAAGACGAAGCCCAACTGGATGGCGCCGAGCTCCATCGGGAAGGGCGCGTAGCCGAGGACGGTGAAGAACGCCCAGTTGTAGCAGAGCGCGGTGAGCGACATGGTGAGCAGCCCGCGGTGGCGCAGGGCGCGCAGCGGGTCGGTCAGCCGGCCCTTGCGCTCCGGCTTCGGGAGCGGTTCGACGAGCACCCAGGTGGCGATCATCGCGATCGCCATCAGCGCGGCGACGCCGTAGAAGGGCCCGCGCCAGCTTATGTGCCCGAGCAGGCCGCCGACGAGCGGCCCCATCGCGATGCCGAGGCCGAGTGCCGTCTCGTAGAGGATGATCGCGCCGGCGAAGCCGCCGCTGGCGGAGGCGACGATGACGGCGAGCGACGTCGCGATGAAGAGCGCGTTGCCGACGCCCCAGCCGGCGCGGAAGCCGACGATCCCGTCGATCGAACCGCTCGCCCCGGCGAGCGCGCTGAAGACGACGATGATCGCGAGGCCCACGAGGAGCGTCCGCTTGGCGCCTATCCGGCTGGAGACCCAGCCGGTTATCAGCATCGCGACGGCGGTGACGACGAGGTAGCTGGTGAAGAGCAGGGTGACCTGGCTCGGCGAGGCGTCGAGGTCCTCGGAGATCGCCGGGAGGATCGGGTCGACGAGGCCGATCCCCATGAACGAGACGACACAGGCGAAGGCGACGGCGAAGACCGCCTTCGGCTGCTTGAGCGGGTTCGCTGCTGGGCCCGCGGTGCGGCCGGCCATCGGCGTGCTCCCCTTTCGACGAAGGTGCGACGGGTGGTACCGCGCGAGCGCCTGCACGTGAGGACCGCGCGCGGCACGGCTCCCCTAGGCCGGCGGCTTCGGGGAGCGGGTGTCGGTCAGAGGCGACGTACGCGAGGCGGGCCCGTGTGGCGTGCAGCACGCGGTGTGCGGGTCCGCTCGGACGAACGTTTCATAGTGCATCTATATCACGGAGGGAGGTCAGGGGCTCGACGATGAGACGGGCGTACAGGGGCACCCGCCGCCCCGACCGCCGCTCCGTCGGAAGGCCGCGCGGCCGGCGCGTCCGCTGTGCGCCCCGGGAGGAGTCGGGCTGGGCGCGTGGTGACCGGGGCGGCACTGCGGGTGTTCGCCGCTGCGAAGGTCGTGCGCCCCCGGTGCGGACCGGACTCCTGGCGGCGCGTTGGGTGGCGAGAGTGCCGCAACTGCTCCGTCTGCTACGGACGTTGGACGGGACGCCCCATGGGATCAGCCGCCCGGTCCGCCGCCGTGCACGGCGGCCACGTGTCCGCGCCCGGCGCCACGGACGTCACTCCCCGGGTGCCGCCGCTGCCTTCGAGGACTGCGCCTTGCCGCGCTGGAGTACGCGTGCGTACGCGTAGTCCGAGCCGTCGAGGCTCACGCGTGCGGCTGTCTTGTCCTCGCTCGTCGAAGGCTTGCCGTTGGTGCGGCCCGCGATCGTGAAGAAGGCGTACCTGCCGAGGGAGTTGGCGGTGGTGCGGCACGTCACCGTGCGGCAGAAGTCGGGGACGCCGCTGCCGGGCAGCGCGTTGAGGTTGGGCTCGTACTCCTTCTTCACGGCCGCCGCCGTGCGGCTCTTGTCGAAGACCGCTATCCCGACGGTGACGGCGAGGCCCTGCCGGGTGAAGGTGGCGCGGTAGAGCTCCTTGCAGCCGTGCCTGTCGAGGACCTTGCCGAGGTCGGAGTGGGTCGCCTTCGCGCACTCGGTGGTCCCCTGGGTTTCGGCTCGCTGGTAGCCGCGGCCGTTGATGGTGACCTTCTCCGTGGGGAAGAGGGTCTCCGTGCCGAGCGGTGCCCTGTCGCGCTCGGCGCTCTTGATGAAGTCGAGCGGCGGGGGCGGCGGCGGGGGCTCGTCCTTGAACGTCGGCTCCGGCTGGGTGCCGGGGTCCGTCGGCAGCTCCTCGGGCGAGGGGAGCGAACTCGACGGTGCGTCCGAAGCGCCCCCGCCCGAGCCCTCGTTGACGACGGCGACGGCGACGATCCCCGCGACGGCGGCCGTTGCGAGCGCCCCGCCGCCCACCACCATCCACCGCCGGCGCCGGGCCTTGGCCCGCTCGGCCTCCTCGGCAAGCGCTGTCCAGTCCGGCGTGGACGAACCCCCTGGACCCCACTCGGGTCCCCCCTGCCCAAAGCTCATGCCGCGCATCCTATAGACGCCCGTGCGCCGCGGTGCAGCCCGCACGCGCCTCCGCAGCCCGGCGGAGGCGGACGGAAGGGGAATAATCCGTTCGCCCCGGACGGCGCCGCCGGGCGAGAATCGCCCCATGGGTCACGTCGAAGTCGCGCACCTGCACTACCTCCTGCCCGACGGCCGCCCGCTCCTGGACGACGTCTCCTTCCGCGTCGGCGAGGGCGCGACGGTCGGCCTCGTCGGCGCCAACGGTGCGGGCAAGACGACGCTGCTGCGCCTGGTCGCGGGCGAACTGGCCCCCGATTCCGGCTCGGTCACCAGCAGCGGAGGGCTCGGCGTGATGCCGCAGTTCGTCGGCTCGGTGCGGGACGACTCGACCGTCGCCGACCTCCTCGTCTCCGTCGCACCGCCCCGCATCCGCCGTGCCGCCGCCGAAGTGGAGGCGGCCGAGGAGGCGCTCATGGAGCGGGACGACGAGCGCACCCAACTCCAGTACGCGCAGGCCCTGGCCGACTGGGCCGAGGCCCGCGGCTACGAGGCAGAGACCGTCTGGGACATGTGCACGGTCGCCGCCCTCGGCGTCCCGTACGCGCGAGCACGCTGGCGCTCGGTGCGCACGCTCTCCGGCGGCGAACAGAAGCGCCTCGTACTGGAGGCGCTGCTCCGCGGCCAGGAGCAGGTCCTCCTCCTCGACGAGCCGGACAACTACCTCGACGTACCGGGAAAGCGGTGGCTGGAGGGGCAGCTCCGGGAGACGGGCAAGACCGTCCTCTTCATCTCGCACGACCGCGAACTCCTCGCCAACGCGGCGGAGAAGCTCGTCAGCGTCGAGCCGGGCGCTGCCGGCAGCGACGTCTGGGTGCACGGCGGCGGGTTCGCGACGTACCACGAGGCCAGGCGGGAGCGGTTCGCCAGGTTCGAGGAGCTGCGCCGCCGCTGGGACGAGGAGCACGACAAGCTGAGGCGCCTCGTCACGATGTACAAGCAGAAGGCCGCCTTCAACTCGGACATGGCCTCCCGCCTCCAGGCGGCCCGCACCCGGCTCCAGAGGTTCGAGGAGGCCGGTCCCCCGATGCAGCCGCCGCGCGAGCAGGACATCCGGATGCGGCTGCGCGGCGGGCGCACGGGCGTCCGCGCCGTCACCTGCGAGCGGCTCGAACTCACGGGGCTCATGCACCCGTTCGACCTGGAGGTCTTCTACGGCGAGCGGGTCGCGGTGCTCGGCTCCAACGGCTCGGGCAAGTCGCACTTCCTCCGGCTCCTGGCGAGCGGTGCACCGGGCGAGGCAGGGCCCTCGACGGAGGCGGAGGGCGGCCCCGTGGCGCACACCGGAAGCTGGAAGCTGGGCGCCCGCGTCGTCCCGGGGCACTTCGCGCAGACCCACCTGCGCCCCGAGCTGCAGGACCGCACCCTGCTGGAGATCCTCTGGAAGGACCACGCGCAGGACCGCGGCGCCGCGATGCCCGCGCTCAACCGCTACGAGTTGACCCGCCAGGCCGAGCAGCCTTTCGGCCGGCTCTCCGGCGGACAGCAGGCGCGCTTCCAGATCCTCCTCCTCGAGCTCGCCGGCACCACCGCGCTCCTCCTCGACGAGCCGACCGACAACCTCGACCTGGAGTCGGCCGAGGCGCTCCAGGAGGGGCTCGAGTCCTACCAGGGCACCGTTCTCGCCGTGACGCACGACCGCTGGTTCGCGCGGAGCTTCGACCGCTTCCTCGTCTTCGGCGCCGACGGCCGGGTGCGCGAGGTGCCCGAACCCGTCTGGGACGAGGAGCGGGTGGCCCGGGTCCGGTGAGGGGCGGTGGAGCGGTTTTGACCCGTGCGGGTGCAGGTCGGTAGGCTGTCGGATCGTTGTGTGTATTGGCTTGCCTGTTCTCACGTGGGAGGCCGCACACCGGCCAGCCGGCCGATGACCAGCGAGCGCGCGCGGATGCGTCACCGCCTGCGCTCAGGCTGTCGTGATCAGCCAGGTGGCCTTGTCAGGACCGTCACCTCAGGCCCTCCGGGTCCGAGGTGACTCCACCCACTGAAGAAGCGAAGGCTACGACCGTGCGTACGTACAGCCCCAAGCCCGGCGACGTCCAGCGCCAGTGGCACGTCATCGACGCCCGTGACGTCGTCCTGGGTCGTCTGGCCTCCCAGGCCGCCATTCTTCTCCGGGGCAAGCACAAGCCGGTGTACGCGCCTCACGTCGACACGGGTGACTACGTCATCATCGTCAACGCCGACAAGGTGCACCTGTCCGGTAACAAGCGGACCCAGAAGATGGCCTACCGCCACTCGGGATACCCGGGTGGTCTGCGTTCCGTCCGCTATGACGAGCTGCTGGAGAAGAACCCGGCCCGTGCCGTGGAGAAGGCCGTCAAGGGCATGATCCCGAAGAACACCCTGGGCCGTCAGATGCTCTCGAAGCTGAAGGTCTACGCGGGCCCCGAGCACCCGCACGCTGCTCAGCAGCCGGTTCCGTTCGAGTTCAGCCAGGTCGCGCAGTAAGTCCGGCCACCACCGTCTGAAGAAGAGAAGCTGAGGAGAATCGTGGCCGAGACCACCCCCGAGACCCCCGTCGAGGGCGTCGAGGAGTACACCAGCGAGACCCCGCAGGCCCCGGAGGAGTTCACCTCCGAGTCCCTCGCAAGCCGTTTCGGCGAGCCGCAGCCGGCCGCCGGCACCGGCCGCCGCAAGAACGCCGTGGCGCGGGTCCGGATCATCCCGGGCAGCGGCAAGTGGAAGATCAACGGCCGCACCCTGGAGGGGTACTTCCCCAACAAGGTGCACCAGCAGGAAGTCAACGAGCCCTTCAAGGTCCTGGAGCTCGACGAGCGCTACGACGTCGTCGCCCGCATCGCAGGCGGCGGCATTTCGGGTCAGGCGGGCGCCCTGCGCCTCGGCGTCGCCCGTGCGCTCAACGAGGCGGACGTCGACAACAACCGCGGCCCGCTGAAGAAGGCCGGCTTCCTCACCCGTGACGCCCGTGCGGTGGAGCGGAAGAAGGCCGGTCTCAAGAAGGCACGCAAGGGCACCCAGTACAGCAAGCGCTGACCCGGGTACGCCCTGCTCGAACGCCCCGACGGCATCCAGGCCGCGGGGCGTTCGTCGCTCTTCGCCCCGTCTCGCGTCCCGGTCCGCCCGTGGCGCTGCGGGCGGGAGACGGGCGTGCGCGCGTACGCTGACGCGCCGGGCAGGGGCCGCGCCGCGGCCGGACGCGCGCGGCGCGTATACCTGGGAGGCGCCGGGCGCGAGACGGGCTCCGGCCCTGGTGAACTCGGAGGAACCACAAGTGGGACGACTCTTCGGTACGGACGGTGTACGCGGCGTCGCCAACGAAGGACTCACGGCGGAGCTGGCGATGGGTCTCTCCGTCGCCGCCGCCCATGTACTCGCCGAGAGCGGCATCGTCGCCGATCCGGAAGAGGCCCGCGAGGGCCGTGCCGCGAAGCCCGTCGCGGTGGTCGGCCGCGATCCGCGTGCCTCGGGGGAGTTCCTGGAGGCGGCCGTCGTCGCGGGCCTCGCCAGCGCGGGGATCGACGTGCTGCGCGTCGGCGTCCTGCCGACGCCCGCCGTCGCCTACCTGACGGGGTCGCTCGGCGCCGACCTCGGCGTGATGCTCTCCGCCAGCCACAACCCGATGCCCGACAACGGCGTCAAGTTCTTCGCGCGCGGCGGGCACAAGCTCGCGGACGAACTGGAGGACCGCATCGAGGCCCGCTACCGCGAGCACGCGTCGGGCGAGCCGTGGTCGAGGCCGACCGGCGACGGTGTCGGCCGCGTCCGCGACTACGACGAAGGGTTCGACAACTACGTAGCCCACCTCGTCGGCGTCCTGCCCAACCGCCTCGACGGGCTCAGGGTGGTGATCGACGCGGCGCACGGCGCAGCCTCCCGGGTCTCGCCCGAGGCGTTCGCGCGTGCCGGAGCCGACATCGTCACCATCGCGGCGGAGCCCGACGGCCTCAACATCAACGACGGCTGCGGCTCGACGCACATCGAAGGACTCCGCGCCGCCGTCCTGGAGCACGGCGCCGATCTCGGCGTCGCCCACGACGGGGACGCCGACCGCTGCCTCGCCGTCGACGCGGCGGGAGAGGAGATCGACGGGGACCAGATCCTCGCCGTCCTCGCCGTCGCGATGAAGGAGGCAGGCACGCTGCGGCACGACACCGTCGTCGCGACGGTCATGTCCAACCTCGGCTTCACGCTGGCGATGGAGCGCGAGGGAATCCGGCTGCTGCGTACGGCGGTCGGCGACCGGTACGTCCTGGAGGAGATGAAGCGCGGCGGCTACTCGCTCGGCGGCGAGCAGTCGGGGCACGTCATCGCGCTCGACCATGCGACGACCGGCGACGGCACGCTCACCGGACTCATGCTCGCCGCCCGTGCGGCCGCGACGGGCCGGCCGCTCGCCGAACTCGCCTCCGTCATGGAGCGGTTGCCGCAGGTCCTCGTCAACGTCCCCGATGTCGACAAGTCCCGCGTGGAGACGGCCCCCGAGCTGGTCACCGCCGTCGACGAGGCGGAGGGGACGCTCGGTGCGACGGGCCGCGTGCTGCTGCGGCCTTCGGGCACGGAGCCGCTGGTCCGCGTGATGGTGGAGGCCGCGGACGTGGGGCAGGCGCAGACGGTCGCGGGGCGGCTCGCGGACGTCGTCAAGAGCGTACTGGGCTGAACGCGCGGAGCACCGCGAAGAGTCGGGCGGCCCGCCGAAGCACGGTGGGCCGCCCGAGCTGCGTCCGGTCGCAGCAGTTCTCGAAGAGGAGGGCTGTTCACGGCGCCGACCGGGGGCGGCGGCGCTCCGACGGCGACCGCCGCCACGCGCACGGTACGTCCCAACGCCCAGCCGCTGCCGCGTACTTGGCGTCCCTGCCTGCTGCCCCTCCCTGCGCGGCGCTCGGCCCCGGAGCCGCATGCGCCCCCCGAGAACCGCATGCGACCCCGAGGCCCCTTCACGTGCACCAGCCTGCGACGATCGCGGGGCAGGCGGTATGGGCAAGAGTGCGTATCGACAGGGGGAACAGCGCCGTGGTCACCGCGTCGGCCGTAGCGGCACCCGAGTGGGAGCGGATGCTCGACCTGGCCGTTGCGGTGCTCCACGAGAGAGACCCCGACCGGCTCTGGCCCCTCCTCGCCGCCCAACTCCCGCGCGCCTGCGGGGGCGACGTCCTCATCCACAAGTCGGGCGAGTGGAGCGCCGAGGCCGGCGCCCTTCTCGTCGCGACGGCCGAAGGACCGGACGGGGCCGAGATCGACGAGGAGACCGGTGCCGCGATCCGCCGCTGCTACCCCCTCGCAGACCACTACGTCGCGACGCGCGACCGCATGCCGGCGACCGCCCGCGGCATCGCGTCCGCGGGGTGGCGGCGGAGCGAGACGGCCCGGCTCGTCCGCCGGGCGTTCGGGGCCGACGACGTCCTGGGCCTCCCGTTGCCCGCCTCTACGGGGCCCGTCACCGGCTTCCTCATCTTCCGCGAAGGCGGGTTCCGCGCCGGCGGCTTCGACGACGCGCACCTGGAGTGCGCGCGCCGGCTCCAACCGCTCGTCGCCGGCGTCGCGGGGCAGCGGGAGGTGCTCGACGGCTGGCGTGCGTCGGCGTCGCGCGCCGGCGTGGAGCCGGCGGAACGCGCCGCGGCGCACGGGCTGACGCCGCGGGAGACCGCCGTGCTCGCGCTGCTCGCCGAGGCGTTGACGGCTGCAGCCATCGCGCGCAGATTGGGGATCTCCCGGCGGACGGTCCACAAGCACGTGGAGAACGTCTACCGCAAGCTCGGCACCAGGGACCGTATGGAGACCGTCCTCCGGGCGCAGGCCCACGGCCTGCTCGGGCGCCCCGGCTGAGCGCGGGTCACATCTTCCGGAGGGAGAGGCGGCGCACCTTGTGGTCGCGGCCCTTGTGGAGCTGGAGGGTGGCGCGGCCCCGGGTGGGCGCGATGTTCTCCTCCAGGTTGGGCCTGTTCACGGTCCGCCAGATTCCGCGCGCGTACTCCAGGGCCTCCTCCTCGGAGACGGACGTGTAGGTGTGGAAGTACGAGCGCGGGTTCCGGAACGCCGTCTCCCGCAGGCGCCGGAAGCGGTCGAGGTACCAGCCCTCGATGTCCTCGGTGCGGGCGTCGACGTAGACGGAGAAGTCGAAGTAGTCGGAGACGGCGAGACGGGTGCGGCCGTCCCGGCCCGGCAGCGCGGGCTGGAGGACGTTGAGGCCCTCGACGACGAGTATGTCGGGCTGGTGGACCGTGTGGACCTCGCCGGGGACGATGTCGTAGACGAGGTGCGAGTAGACGGGGCAACTCACCTCCGGCTTTCCGGCCTTGACGTCGGCGACGAACCGCGTCAGCGCCCGCCTGTCGTACGACTCGGGGAATCCCTTGCGTGCCATCAGCCCCCGCTCGCGCAGCTCGGCTCCGGGCAGCAGGAACCCGTCCGTGGTGACGAGCTCCACCCGCGGGTGTTCGGGCCACCGCGCGAGCAGCGCCTGGAGCAGCCGCGCGACCGTGGATTTGCCGACCGCGACGCTGCCCGCGACGCCGATCACGTACGGGGTGCGGCCCGTCGGCTCGTGGCCCGTGCCGGAGAGGAAGGTGCGCGCCGCGGAGCGCAGCTCGTGGGAGGCGCCCACGTAGAGGTTGAGGAGGCGGGAGAGCGGCAGGTAGACGTCCCTGACCTCGTCGAGGTCGACGACGTCGCCGAGGCCGCGGAGCTGCTCCACCTCCGCCGCCGTCAGCGGCAGCGGGGTGCGCTCGCGGAGGGCGCTCCACTCGTTCCTCGGGAAGTCGATGTACGGCTTGGTCGACACGCTGCCATTCTGCGCGGCCCCTCCGGGACGCTCATCCCCGGGGGCGCGGAGGCGGCGGTAGCGTACGGGGGTCAGCGGGAGCGAAGCGCGAGGGCGGGGGCTCATGATCGTCGGAGTGGGGATCGACGTGGCGGGGGTCGAGCGCTTCGGGGACGCGCTCGCGCGGACGCCGAGTCTCGCCCAGCGGCTCTTCACCGAGAGCGAGCTGCGCCTCCCCGACGGGGCGCGTCGCGGACCCGCCTCGCTCGCCGCACGGTTCGCGGCGAAGGAGGCGCTCGCCAAATCGCTCGGCGCCCCCCGCGGTCTGCGCTGGCAGGACGCCGAGGTACGGGTCGCCGAGTCGGGGCGCCCTTACCTGGTGGTGACGGGCACGGTGCTGGCGCGCGCGGAGGAGCTCGGCGTGCGCCACTGGCACCTGTCGCTCAGCCACGACGCCGGTGTCGCCTCCGCCGTGGTGATCGCGGAGGCGTGACCGCCTGCGCTCCCGCCGTCCGCCGGTGAGACTGGGGGCATGAGGACTGCGCACACGGTGGAGACGGTACGGGCGGCCGAAGAGGCCCTGAAGGCGCGGCTGCCGGAGGGGGCGCTGATGGAGCGCGCCGCCGCGGGGCTCGCGGCGGCGTGTGCAGGGCTGCTCGGGCGGACGTCGGGGGCGCGCGTCGTCCTCCTCGTCGGCAGCGGCGACAACGGTGGCGACGCGCTCTACGCCGGTGCGCGCCTCGCACGCCGGGGCGCCGGCGTGACGGCGGTGCTCCTCGCACCCGAGCGCGTGCACGAGGGCGGACTCCGCGCGCTCCACGCCGCGGGCGGGCGCGCCGTTCCGGCGCCGGGCGCCGCCGTCGAGGGCGAGCCGGTGCCGATGGCGCCGATCGTCGCGCGGGCCGACCTCGCCGTCGACGGCATCGTCGGGATCGGGGGGAAGGGCGGACTGCGGCCCGCCGCCGTCGAGTTGGTCGACCTGGTGGAGGCGGCAGGGGTGCCGGTCGTCTCCGTCGACCTGCCGAGCGGTGTGGACGCCGACACCGGCGAGGTTCCGGGCGCCGCCGTCAGCGCCGATGCGACGGTCACCTTCGGGACGTACAAGCCGGGGCTGCTCGTCGACCCCGGAGCGGACCGCGCGGGTGCACTCCGGCTCGTGGACATCGGCCTCGACCCGTACCTGCCGGAGGAGCCCGAGGTCGAGGCCGTCCAACATGCGGACGTGGCCGGCCTGTTGCCGCAGCCGGCGGCGGAGAGCGACAAGTACCGCAGGGGAGTGGTCGGCGTCGTCGCCGGTTCCGAGCGGTACCCGGGCGCCGCCGTCCTCGCCGTCGCCGGCGCGCTGCGCGGCGGCGCGGGGGCCGTGCGGTACGTCGGCGCCGCGGCGGACGCGGTGATCGCGCGCTTCCCCGAGACGCTCGTCTCCGCCGGGCCGCCGCACAAGGCGGGGCGGGTGCAGTCCTGGGTCGTGGGGCCCGGGCTGGGGGAGGACCGCGAGGTGCGGCAGCGCGTCGGCGAGGTGCTCGACTCGGACGTGCCGGTGCTCGTCGACGCGGACGGCCTGCGGCTGATGGACCGCGACGCACTGCGGGACCGGGCGGCCAGGGGCCTCGGGAGCCTGCTCACGCCGCACGCGGGCGAGGCGGCGGCGCTCCTCGGCGCGCAGCGCGAGCAGGTCGAGGCCGAACGCCTCGGAGCCGCCCGCAGGTTGGCCGCCGAGACCCGCGCGACGGTGCTGCTCAAGGGATCGTCGACGCTCGTCGTCGGCCCGGAGGGCGGCCCGGTGCGCGTCAACGCCACCGGTACCGGCTGGCTCGCCACCGCCGGTACCGGGGACGTCCTCTCGGGGCTCGCGGGCTCGCTCCTCGCGACGGGGCTCTCGGCTCGCGAGGCCGCGTCGGCCGGCGCGTACCTGCACGGTCTTGCGGGCCGGTACGCGCCCGTGCCGCCGGGGGCTTCGGAGGTCGCGGCGGCGCTGCACGACGCGTGGCGCGAGGTGCTGCGCCCCTGAGCGCGGCGGCTCAGCCGAACCGCTTCTCCAGCCAATGCTCCGCGTACTGCGCCGAGTTGTACGCGTCGATCTCCCCGTACCCCAGCTTCGCGTAGAGCTTTCGGGACTCGACGAGATCGCTCCGGGTGTCGAGGCGGATGCGCTCGGCGCCCCACTGCTCCCTCGCCACCTGCTCGGCGCGCGTCACGAGGAGCGAGCCCAGCCCGCCCCCGCGCTGGTCGGGGACGACCCACAGCCGCTTCAGCTCGGCGACGCCGGGTTGAAGCAGCCGCACGCCGACGCATCCGGAGAACTCGGGTGCGAGCTGCGCGGCCGGTCCGGTGCGCGAGGCGACCTCCTCGGGCTCGGGGCCGAAGAGGGAGCGGGCGACGAGGAGCATGGCGCGGGGCGGCCGCAGCATCTCGTCGGGGCCGAGCGCCACGCGTACCTCGGCGTCGGTCGCGTCCCTGCCGTAGTAGCGGCTCGCCACCTCGTGGGTGAAGGCGTAGAGGACGTCGTCTGCCTCCTGGGAGGCGGCCGGCTCGGGCGAGATGATCCATGTCATACCCGGCATTCTGCCCGTTCCCGGAGGGCGCAGGAGCCCGAATCCGTAGATCGGCAACGGAGTTCGGCACCGGACGCGGCGTGCGGGATCGGTCGGAGCGCCGTCCGCGTGGGCGACCTGCGAGACTTGCCGGGTGAACGTGGAGCGTCCGGCGGGTGCCGGAGTGGAGATCCCCGGGGACGAGCGGGCCCGTGCGCAGGTCGACCTGGAGGCGGTCCGCGCCAACGTCCGCACCCTGCGCGCGCGGGCCTCGTCCGCCGGGCTGATGGCCGTCGTCAAGGCCGACGCGTACGGGCACGGGATGGTGCCGTGCGCCCGCGCAGCCCGCGAGGCGGGCGCGAGCTGGCTCGGTGTGGCGACGCCGCAGGAGGCGTTCGCGCTCCGCGCGGCGGGTGACGAGGGGCCGCTGCTCTGCTGGTTGTGGACGCCGGGCGGGCCGTGGCGGCGGGCGATCGAGGAGGACGTCGACGTCTCCGTCAGCGGGGGTTGGGCGCTCGCCGAGGTGCGCGCCGCGGCGCGCGAGGCCGGGCGCACCGCGCGGGTGCACCTCAAGGCCGACACCGGTCTCGGACGCAACGGCTGCCAGCCCGCCGACTGGCCGCAGTTGGTGCGCGAGGCGCGCGCGGCGGAGGCGGAGGGCGCGGTCCGCGTCGCCGGGGTCTGGTCGCACTTCGCGTGCGCCGACGAGCCGGGGCACCCGTCGATCGCGCCACAGCTCGACGCTTTCCGGGAGGCGCTCGACGTGGCCGAACGCGCCGGCGTGCACCCCGAGGTGCGCCACCTCGCCAACTCCCCGGCGACGCTCACTCTTCCCGAGTCCCACTTCGACCTCGTGCGCCCCGGCGTCTCCGTCTACGGCCTCTCGCCCTCGCCCGAGGTGGGCACGGCCGCCGAGTGGGGGCTGCGTCCCGCGATGACGCTCGCCGCCTCGCTCGCGCTCGTCAAGCGCGTGCCCGTGGACCAGGGCGTCAGCTACGGGCACCACTACCGCACGCAGCGGGAGACGGCGCTCGCGCTCGTGCCGCTCGGCTACGCCGACGGCGTCCCCCGGCACGCCTCGGGGCGCGGTCCCGTGCTCGTCGGGGGTGAGCGCGGGACGGTCGCGGGGCGGGTCGCCATGGATCAGTTCGTCGTGGACCTCGGCCCCGAAGGCGACCGCCGCGTGCGCGAGGGAGACCCTGTCGTCCTCTTCGGCCCGGGGGACGGGGGCGAGCCCACCGCCGAGGAGTGGGCGCGGGCCGCGGAGACCATCGGGTACGAGATCGTCACGCGGATCGGGGCCCGAGTCCCGCGGGTCCACGTCGGCGTGCGCGAGCGCACACCCGAGCACAGGTACGGCGCGCAGGACGCCTCCGAGGTACGCCCCGCGCGGGAGGAGCGGGGGCAACCCGGCGCACGCGAGCGGGAGTTCGGCGAGGGGCGCGCGGGTATCGGGAGCCCGGGGGACCGGGCGCGCGCGGCGGGGCAGTGACGGAGCGTCCAGGCACGGAGTCGCAGGGGGTCGAGCGTCCATGGCCGAGTCGGAAGGTGGCGGTGCGCGTGGCGCCGCCCGCAAGGCGGGGATCGCCGGGGCCGCGATAGGGGCCGTCGCGGCCGGGGTCGCCGTCGAGCGGCTCACCGTCCACCGCGGGGTGCGGCGCAAGGCCCGCCTCGCGCTCGACGCGGAAGGCCCGTACGGGACGCTCCGGGGTGCGCAGGGGACGGCGTACGCGGAGGACGGAACGGCGCTGCACTACGAGGTCGAGGAGGCGGGCGAGCGCGCCGCTTCCGGAGGTTCTGTCGCGGGCAGCGAGCGAGTGCCCGTCGGGGACTCCGCCCGATCGCCCGTCGCGGACGCTGCCCCAGCGCCTGTTGCGGACTCTGCCCGATCGCCCGTCGCAGGCGACGGGTTCGGCGGTCCGAGCGTCCCCTCCGTTCGGCTCGAAGGGACCGGGCAGCCCGTGCGCCCGTACCGCGACCGCCTGTTGGGCCTGCTCCGGCGTACGCCCCGCGGGTCCGTACCGGAGCCGCCGACGCTCGTCTTCTCCCACGGTTACTGCCTCGATCAGGACGTCTGGCACTTCCAGCGCGCGGCGCTCCGCGGCGCGGTGCGCACCGTCTGGTGGGACCAGCGCAGCCACGGGCGTTCGGGCCGCGGCCCCGTCGGCGGGGAGGTCTCCATCGACCTGCTCGGCCGGGACCTGAAGGCCGTCCTCGACGCGGCCGTGCCGAGCGGCCCCGTGGTGCTCGTCGGCCACTCGATGGGCGGCATGACGGTGATGGCGCTCGCCGCGCAGTACCCGGAGTACGTCGCCGAACGCGTCGTCGGAGTCGCGCTGTTGGGGACGAGCGCCGGTCGGCTCGCCGAGGTGACGTACGGGCTGCCGGCCGCCGGCGTGCGCGCCGCGCGCCGGGTGCTGCCCGGGGTGCTGCGCGCGCTCGTCGCGCAGACCGAGCTCGTGGAGCGCGGGCGGCGGGCGGCGGCCGACGTCTTCGCCGGGCTGGTGAAGCGCTACTCCTTCGGCAGCCCGCGCGAGGTCGACCCGGGTGTCGCGCGGTTCGCCGAGCGGCTGTTGGAGTCGGTGCCGATCGACGTCGTCGCCGAGTTCCTGCCCGCCTTCGGCGTCCACGACAAGCGCGAGGAGCTTCGGGCCCTGAGCGGCGCGGCCGTACTCGTCCTCGCGGCGGACCGCGACCTGATCACGCCGGTGCAGCACAGCGAGGAGATCGCGGCCGCCCTCCCGCAGGCGGAGCTCGCGGTGCTGGAGCGCACGGGCCATCTGGCGATGCTGGAGCGGCCGGAAGAGGTCAACGAGGAACTCGCCGCGCTGCTGGCGCGTACCATCCGGAGCCATGGAAGCACCGCACCGCCAGACCGGGGACCCCGCGACGACCGCACCGCACGAGGCCGCTGAGCCCACCGCCCGCTGGTCGGGGAGAGTCGGGACACCGGAGCGGATGCAGGAGCTCGGCAGAGCGCTCGCGACCCTGCTGCGCGCCGGCGATCTCGTGCTGCTCACCGGCGAGTTGGGCGCGGGCAAGACCACGCTCACCCGCGGCCTGGGCGAGGGCCTCGGCGTCCGGGGAGCCGTCACCTCCCCCACCTTCGTCATCGCCCGGGTCCACCCCTCGCTCGTCGACGGGCCGCCGCTCGTCCACGTCGACGCCTACCGGCTCGGCGGCGGCCTCGACGAGATGGAGGACCTCGACCTCGACGTGACGCTGCCCGAGTCGGTGGTCGTGGTCGAGTGGGGGGAGGGCCGCGTCGAGGAGCTCACCGAGGACCGGCTCCACGTCCGGCTGGGGCGCAGCCTCGGAGAGGACAACGGCACGGCGCCCGACGACGAGGAGGACCCGCGGAGCGTGGAAGTGACGGGCGTCGGCGCACGCTGGGCCGGATGCGACCTCTCCGCGCTCGGGTAGTCACCGGCCCCTACGCCTCTCCCGGACGTGCGCCCGGTGCGCGCCGGGCGTGAGTCTCGCCGTGCGTGTGCCGCCGTACGCACCGGCGGAGGTGCCGAGGCCGCTGCGTCGGGCTGGTTGAGCAGCGGGTGAAGTCGTGGTGCTCGCCGCCCGGTTCGCGTTGTCGCGCCCGACACCTGGGCGACCCAGCAGGTTCCGCAAGGTGCGCCTGCACCTGCGTCCGACGACGCGGTGGGCGCCGCGGGACTGCGACGACCTTTCGCCATCCGCCGTTCCCGGCGCCTCGGCCGCTCGCCCGGTGCACGAACGAGGGCGTCCCGATCCCCTCAGGCGCGGCCTCGACTCTCGCCCGGCACCGGGGCCAGGGCAACGACCACCACGTCCGCCTCGCCAGGGCGCTTGGCGACCACTCGGCGGAGACAGACCAGTTGCTCCCTGTCCTCGGGGACGAGTGCGAGATCGCACTCCGCGCCCCGCAGGCACCCCGCTGCTGGAGGCCGTGCGAGAACGACGACCGTCCCCGCGCCCGTCGACAAGACCACAGGCCACGCGCTCGGGCGCAAAGCACTCCAACGTCCGCGCCGGGGGCGCGCGTTCTCCCGCTACGGACCTCGCGCACACCTCCGCGTTCCCGACAGCACGTCGGGAAGATGTTGCATCGCACTCCACGGCCGTGGTCCCATGGGCAATGTACGCCAGGTTAGGTAAACCTCAGTAGCCTCGCCCGCCGTGGACCTCCGGGCCTTCGCGGAGGCGGGGCGCCTAGGGAGTTGGGATGACGGCAGCAGAGCGCGCGCCCCAGGCGCGTACCGCCGCGGCGGCAGTCAGGCGCTCCCGGTCCGCCGCCGAGAGCGCCCCGCCCACGGCGACTCCCTCGATGGGCGAGTTGCTCGCCTCGTGCGCCGCGGCCCGCACGGTCTCGACGCCGCCCGAGGCGCCGGGGGAGAGAAGCGAAGCCCCGGAGTGCGACGCGGCCTGAGCAGGACCGTCGGCAGCAGCCGGGTCCGGTCGCGCGTCAGCGGACGACGACGACCTTGGTGCCGATCGTCGCGAAGAGCCACATCGCCTCGCCGTCCTCGCGCGTCTCGCGCACCCCGCCCGTCTGCTGCCGCGACTCGGGGTCGGGTGTGGAGCCGTCGAGCGCGGCGCTGAAGCCGATCGTGGTGCCGCGCACCGTGGCGAACCGCACGACGTTCTCCACCGGGACGTTGTCCGAGCCGGTGACGTGCGAGGCGCGCGACTCCACGCGGTACTCGCCGGGCGGCGGGCTGACGGGGCTCGGCATCACACGGAAGGTGCGCTCGACCTCGCCGCCCTTCTCCACGAGCCACACCCGCTTGCGCTCCAGCGCGTAGACGACGCGCATGCCCTTGCCCGAACGCGGCGGCAGCGCCTCGGACTTGGACGGCTTCTCCGCCTGCTCGCCGCCTTCGCGGTCGTTCGCCGACCGCGTGGGGGAGGGGGAGGGTTTGCCCTGCTCCGCGCGGTCCTGTGCGGCGTTGGCCTGGAGCGCGAGGAATCCCACACCGGCGAGCGCCGCCGCGGTGAGCCCAGCGACGACGAAACCCGCGCTGTTGCGTGCCATGGTCTGCCGCCTTCCTCCTGCTTCCCCGGGTGCGCGGGACGGGGCGCGCGGGCCTCACGACCGCTGCGATACGCCGTTACGCCGTACTCCGTGCCGGCGTTGACGGTAGCAGCCGGTACCGACATGCTCCGGCCCGGAGCCGGCGCAGATACCGCAGGCACCTCTTATACACATGTTCTCCGCAGGCCGTATACCGGGACTTGGAGTAACGGCCACGCCTGTGTTGGCATAAGGCGATGACCCCCCACGGATCATCGACAGGCTCCGGCTCATCGATATCGACGGGTTCCGGTTCTTCCGACGACAGCAGCCGGAACCCATACGACGAGCTGTCCGAGCTCGCCTCCTCGGACGTCCCGCCGGCCCCGGCGAACAGCAGTTACAACCCGTACGAGGCGCTCTCGCCCGACGCGGACCCCGACGACGACTCGTACGGCGACCCGCATGCCGACGGCCCACTCGGATTCCGCTTGCGCTCGGACTACGACGAGCCCGCGTACACGGACGACATGCCGTACCTCCGCGCCGTGCGCCGCAGGCGCAGGTCCCGGCTGCGGATGACGATCAAGGTCGCCATCGCCTGCTGCGTCCTCCTCGCCTTCACCGTCGTCGGTGACCGCTGGGCCGCGCTCTACGCCGAGCAACAGGCGGAGAAGAAGGTGCAGGAGTCGATGAACCTGCACGCCGCACCCGAGGTGCACATCCGTGGCTTCCCCTTCCTCACCCAGCTCCTCGGTGAGCGGATGGACGACGTCGACGTGACGATCCCCGACGTCCCCGCCGGCCGGATCTCGCTCGCGCAGATCAACGGCAACGTCAAGGATGTGAAGATCGTCGGGGACGCGCCCACGTCGATCAAGGGCGCGGTCCTCGGCCGCATGGAGGGCGACGTCCTCCTCGCCTTCGACGACCTCGACCGCGAACTCGGCACCTCTCAGGTGAAGTTCACAGCGGGAGGCACCAGCACGGTGCTCGCCGACGGGGAGCTCCCCGTGGCCGGGACGAAGGTCAAGGTCAAGGCGCGGGCGCACCTCCAGCGCACGAGCGACCACGGGGTGGGGACCACCGTCGACGACATGCGGCTCGTCGTCCCGGGGCTCTTCAGCTTCACACCCGGCCCCGACGGCGGTCTGCGCCTGGCCGCGCCTATGGCCGAGCGCATCCAGCGGGACGCGGCGAAGGCGAAGGCGCTCTTCGGCGTGGAGGCGATCGCGGAGCGCTTCGGGCTCTCCGAGGAGCGGGCGCAGCGCGTGCGGGAGAGCGAGGCCGAGCTGAACCGCGTCACGGGGACGCCGAAGTTCCTCGACAAGGTGATGAAGCTCAACCTTGTCGACCTCGCCGTCCAGCACCCCGCGGTCCTGCAGAAGATCGGCGTCGACCCGTCGCTCGTGGACGCGCTGAAGAAGATCGAGGAGCCGAAGCTGGCGGAGAAGCTGTCGCTCTCGATGAAGCTCCCCGAGATCCCGGGGGATGTGCGGCTGCGCCACATCTCCGTCGAGAAGGAAGGGATCAGGGCGAAGCTCACCGGCACCGACATGCCGTTCGGCGACGCGGCGGAGAAGCAGGCGGCGCAGAAGGACGACTGACGGTCGGCGCTCCGGGGCGTGCGCACCGGGCGCGTGCCGGACGTCCGCGCCGCTGTTCCGTGGCAGACACCGCGGGGTGTGCACCTCTCGCGCGCGCCCCTTCGAGCGCCCGCGGCGAGGGCACCCCGCCGGGCGCCGTACGCTGGAGGGCGTGCTACTGCTCGCCCTCGACACCGCAACCCCCGCCGTCACGGTCGCCCTCCGCGAGGCCGACGGCGCCGGCGGCCGCACCCTCGCCGCCTCCCACCAGGTCGACGCCCGGCGCCACGGCGAACTCCTCCTCCCCGCCGTGGACCGCGTCCTCGCCGAGGCGGACCGGCCCCTGAGCGAGGTCGACGCGCTCGTCGTCGGCGTCGGGCCCGGCCCCTACACGGGGCTGCGCGTGGGTCTCGCGACGGCCGCCGCGTTCGGCGCCGCGCTGAACCTGCCGGTGCACGGCGTCTGCACGCTCGACGGGCTCGCGTACGCCTCCGGTCTCAGGGAGCCCTTCGTCGTCGCCACGGACGCGCGCCGCAAGGAGGTCTACTGGGCCCGCTACGCCGACGCCCGCACCCGCGTCGGCGACCCCGCCGTCGACCGCCCCGGCGACCTGCCGGCGGACGTCGCCGCGCTGCCCGCCGCAGGCGCGGGAGCCCGGCTGTACCCGGAGTCCTTTCCCGACGTCCGCAAGGACCTCCCGGCCGAGCAGTCGGCCGAGGCGCTCGCGCAGTTGGCGGCCGAACGCCTCGCCGCGGGCGCGGAGTTGCTCCCGCCCCGGCCGCTCTACCTCCGTCGGCCCGACGCCGAGGTCCCGGCGAACTACAAGGTGGTCACGCCGCAGTGACCGCGGTGGCTGCCGCCCGGCGTCCCGCACGGCGCAGGGGGCGGGGATGACGGCGTCCCCGCCCGCCGTGGCGCTGCGGGAGATGCGCTGGTGGGACATTGAACCGGTGCTCGGCCTCGAGGCGGAGCTCTTCCCCGAGGACGCGTGGACGGCCGGCATGTTCTGGTCCGAACTGGCGCATGCGCGCGGCCCGTTCGCGACCCGGCGGTACCTCGTCGCCGAGGCGGAGGCCGGTCCTGCGGAGTACCGGGGGCTCGTCGGGTACGGCGGCGTCGCCGTCGTCGCCGGCACCGCGGACGTGCAGACGATCGGCGTGCTGCCGGGGCACCGCGGCACGGGGCTCGGGGCGAGGCTGCTCGCGGGCCTCCTCGCCGCCGCCACCGAACTGGAGGCGGAAGAGGCGCTGTTGGAGGTCCGGGTCGACAACGCGCCGGCGCAGCGCCTCTACGAGCGCTTCGGCTTCGAACCCGTCGGCACGAGACGCGGCTACTACCAACCGGGCAACGTCGACGCCCTCGTGATGCGCCTCGCCGACCCGGCCGCCCACCCCCCGCCGACCGCTGCGGCGCATCCCCCGCGCACGACCGACCACACCGAAGGCACCACCCAAGGGACAGACAACCATGGCTGACGAACCCCTCGTCCTCGGCATCGAGACCTCCTGCGACGAGACCGGCGTCGGCATCGTCCGCGGACACACCCTCCTCGCCGACGCCGTCGCCTCCAGCGTCGACACCCACGCGCGGTTCGGCGGCGTCGTACCGGAGATCGCCAGCAGGGCGCACCTGGAGGCGATGGTCCCGACGATCGAGCGCGCGCTCGCCGAGGCCGGCGTCGCCGCCTCCGACCTCGACGGCGTCGCGGTCACCGCGGGGCCGGGGCTCGCGGGTGCGCTGCTCGTCGGGGTCTCGGCGGCGAAGGCGTACGCGTACGCGCTCGGTAAGCCGCTCTACGGCGTCAACCACCTCGCCTCGCACATCTGCGTCGACCAGCTCGAACACGGCGCCCTCCCCGAGCCGACGATGGCGCTGCTCGTCAGCGGCGGACACTCCTCGCTCCTCCTCGCGCCCGACATCACCAGCGACGTGCGTCCGCTCGGCGCGACCATCGACGACGCGGCAGGCGAGGCGTTCGACAAGGTGGCCCGCGTCCTCAACCTGGGCTTCCCCGGCGGCCCCGTCATCGACAAGTACGCGCGCGAGGGCGACCCGGCGGCGATCGCGTTCCCCCGCGGCCTCACCGGACCGCGGGACGCCGTCTACGACTTCTCCTTCTCCGGCCTGAAGACGGCCGTCGCGCGGTGGGTCGAGGCGAAGCGGAAGGCCGGCGAGGACGTGCCGGTCGCCGACGTCTCGGCCTCGTTCCAGGAGGCCGTCGTCGACGTCCTCACCCGCAAGGCGCTCCGCGCCTGCCGCGACGAGGGCGTCGACCACCTGATGATCGGCGGCGGCGTCGCGGCCAACTCCCGCCTGCGCGCGATGGCCGAGGAACGGTGCGCCGACGCCGGCGTCCGACTCCGCGTCCCCCGCCCCAAGCTGTGCACCGACAACGGCGCGATGGTCGCCGCACTCGGCGCCGAAATGGTCGCGAAGAACCGCTCCACCTCCGACTGGGACCTCCCCGCCGACTCCTCCCTCCCGGTCACCGAGCCGCACGTTCCCACCGCGTCGGCACAGGCACGGCCCGAGCAGGGCGCCCCGTCCCCGAGGGGCTACGCTCACGGGCCGGACGACGCCCACGAGGGCGGTTCGCACCACGACCACGTGCACGAGCTGAGCAGGAAGAACCTCTACGCCCCATGACTGTGGCACTCATGTGGGAGGCCAAGGCCGCACCGGGCCGCGCCCCCGAACTGCTGGCCTGGGCCAGGTCCCAACACGCCCTCGGCGAAACCCTCGCGGTCCGCAGGGAGCACTTCACGGCCCCCGGGGATCGGGTGCTCGTCATCATCTGGTGGGACGCCGCTTACGACGCGGAGTTGCCGGAGATACCTGAGCCGCCGGGGGAGTTGGTGGCGCGGGGGGTGCATCGGTGGCGGTTTGAGCGGGTTTGACGGGGTGGGGGTTGGTCAGGGCGTGCGGGGTGTGTTCACTGAGTGGGTGCCTCGGTGCTCCTTGGGGATGCCTTCGCTTCGAACGCCTTGCTTGCGTCTGGGAGTTGCGTGGCCGGGCGACTCGCGTCGGCTAGGAGGCTGTCGCCGAACGGCGGGCGTGATCGGGGGGCTTGCTCGCTCACAGCGCCCTGTCGCCTTCGTCTGCGCGGTGTTGACCGGTCAGAGGTGCGAGGTCGGCAGGCGGGGCATGACACCGGGCAACCGGGGGAGTAGTCCTTGCTGCAAGGCCAGTTGACCGTCAGGGTGGGAGTCCAATTTGTCGCTTTCGAAGAAAGTTGCTTCCCAGGGCCAGAGCCCCGGATAAACATGCAGGTCAACGAGACTGCTCCCCGCGCACGCGGGGATGGACCCTGCGGGTCGAACGCCTCGGCTACGAGCATGACCTGCTCCCCGCGCACGCGGGGATGGACCCTACCGGGACCTTGTACACACCGCCCGTCACGTCTGCTCCCCGCGCACGCGGGGATGGACCCTCCTCGACGCCGCACCCTGCCCCCAACTCACCCTGCTCCCCGCGCACGCGGGGATGGACCCCGCTTGAGCGAGGCGGGCGGCACGAGCGCGTACTGCTCCCCGCGCACGCGGGGATGGACCCAGGTCCCGCAGCACGCGCTCTTGGCGCTCTAGCTGCTCCCCGCGCACGCGGGGATGGACCCATCCCGAGCCCCTTCCGGTCGCCCCGCCCTGTCTGCTCCCCGCGCACGCGGGGATGGACCCCAGGGGCACGGGCACACGGGCGGACAGCCCGACTGCTCCCCGCGCACGCGGGGATGGACCCAAGGACGACTACGTCCTCGCCGGCCACACCGGCTGCTCCCCGCGCACGCGGGGATGGACCCGTCCGCTTGGACGTTGCACCCACGGCGGCGTGCTGCTCCCCGCGCACGCGGGGATGGACCCCACGTCCCGACAAGGACTTCAGCAACCCTCACCTGCTCCCCGCGCACGCGGGGATGGACCCTCAACGGCGGAAGTCTGGCCGGTAACCTCTGCACTGCTCCCCGCGCACGCGGGGATGGACCCACGTCCATCACGGCCAGGTCGAGCGCGCCGGTCTGCTCCCCGCGCACGCGGGGATGGACCCTCGTGATGACGACCGCCGGCGGCGGATTTGATCTGCTCCCCGCGCACGCGGGGATGGACCCACGATGCGCTTGTTCCTGCCGACGATGTCCGCCTGCTCCCCGCGCACGCGGGGATGGACCCTCCTCAAGGACGAGGCCGACCCCGAGCTGGCCCTGCTCCCCGCGCACGCGGGGATGGACCCAGGAGCAGGCCGCCCTCACCCCCAGCCGCGACCTGCTCCCCGCGCACGCGGGGATGGACCCGCCTCCCCGGAGTCGATCTGGAGCCTGATCGACTGCTCCCCGCGCACGCGGGGATGGACCCTCGGACTCGGCTCCCTTCAGGTCGCCAAGGCCCTGCTCCCCGCGCACGCTGGGCTGCTGGCCCCCTGACTCGGTGCCGTACTCGGCCAAAACCCCCTACCCCACGCGTGCTTGACGAGCGTCCCCCGCCACCCCCATCAAAAGACCAACCCGCCGCCCCCCAAGGGCAGTTCAGCCTCCCCCCGCCAGCAACCGACTCCCTGACGGCAGTCCGATCCCGAACTTCTCGTCGAGGACGCGTACCGCCTCCGCCCCGTCGGCGACGGGGCGTTCGTGCCGCGTCCCGTCGGTGAGGGATTCGGTGAGGGTGAGGGTGGTGCGTCCGGAGAGTTTGCGGTGGGCGCCGCCCGGGAGGGTGCGGACGATCCAGGGGGTCTGGGAGAACGGGGAGCGTGGGTTGGTGGCGATCTGCCAGTTGGCGACGTCGAAGTCGGGGGC
Source organism: Streptomyces sulphureus DSM 40104 (assembly GCF_000381025.1). GTDB lineage: Bacteria > Actinomycetota > Actinomycetes > Streptomycetales > Streptomycetaceae > Streptomyces > Streptomyces sulphureus. The sequence goes on along the minus strand of NZ_KB905817.1, from coordinate 164,040 downwards.
CTCGAAAGGCTCGACGGTGAAGCCGTAGAGGCGGTTCCAGCCCTGCGGCGTGAGGGAGTGCAGCTCCCAGTCGGCGAGCGGGCGGTCGGGGGCGTGCTCGCGTAGCAGGCGGACCCGGTGGCCGCCCTCCTGCTCGTACTCGCCCTCTGCGAGCGGCACGGAGGTGAGCGGTATGCCGGGCGTTCCGAAGCCGACGTCGGCGAGGTGGCCCGTCGTCTCGCCCGGTACGTGTACGAGCAGGCACATGTGGGTGCGCGGGCGGACGGTGCCGGGGCGCGCGCCGATGAGGACGCGCGCTGCCAGGAGGCGCACCTCGAAGCCGAGGGCGCGCAGTGCGGCGGTGAAGAGCGTGTTCTGCTCGTAGCAGTAGCCGCCCCGGCGGCCGCGGACCAACTTCGCTTCCACATCGGGAAGTTGCAGGGAGGGGGCGGCGGTGCGGCGGGCGAGGAGCGGCTCGGTGTTTTCGAAGGGGATGGCGAGGATGTGCGCGCGTTGCAGTCTGCGGAGTACGTCCGCGCTCGGCTCCGTGCTGCCTTGCCAGCCGATGCGTGCCAGGTAGGCGTCGAGATCCGGCTCGGGTGCGTGCGGGGCGGGTGGGGCGGATGCGGACATGGTGGCCAGTGTATTGACCACCGGCTACGCGGTTTGTCCCAGGTTGGGCCCCGGGACGGGCAGCGGCTCGGGCAGGGGGCAGGATGGGGTGCGCATGGAGTGGTGGGGGTCTCGATGAGGGGTGCCGGACAGGCCGGGCGCGCGAACCGGTGCGCCCGCGCTGCCAACTTGCGCCCCCGGTCTTCCCCCGGCCGGGCGCCGACGGGGAGACTCGCGACGACCGCACGCCGAGCAGCGCGCCACCGCCGAGCGTGCCTCCTCCCCGGCGCCTCCGCACACTCTCGTGCGCCCGGCGCGGATGGACGCCTGCGTAAGACGCACGGAGTCGGCCCGCACGCGCCGCCCGCACCGCACCACCAGTGAATCCCCGCGCGGCCCCGCAACGCCCGTCCCCAGCAGGGCACTTCAGCCGCGACGGCCCGTCCAGTGCAGCATCCAGGCGCCCGGAAGCGCGCCCCGAGACCCGGCACGACCAAGGAGTCAGCGGTGAAACGTCCGGACCCGTCCCCCGCGCCCCGCGACGACCGCGGGAACCCGTCCGCGCACCTCCCTGCGACCGCGGACGCTGCCTCGTCGCCACCGGACACCCCGGCGCAGGAGGCGTCCGGCGGCGGCCGACTCCCCGAGCAGCAGCCCGGATCGTCCGGCGGTGCGCACGCCGGATCGTCCGGCGCGAAGGTTCCCTCGTCCGCCGGCGCCCTCCCACTACCGGGCGCCTCGACGCACGAGATGTCCGACGGCGGCCGACTCCCCCCGCAGCAGCCCCGACCCTCCGTCACCCCGCACGCCGGCTCATCCCCCGCTCCCGCCAACGCCGCCCTACCTCCCGAGCGTTCCGACGCGCACATACTCGAGCTGCGCCGTCTCCCCGCCCCGCAAGCCCTCCCGCACGCCACCGCACCCCCCGCACGCACCCCGGACGAGGCCGCCCCACCGCACACCCCGCAGCCCCCCGGCGCCCTCCCACAGGAAGCACCCCCACCACCGTCCCCGGGCAGCCACCTCCCCGGCCCCCTGCCACCCGAGTCCCGCACCGCCCCGCACCCCGCCGCCCCGCGCCCCGACCGCCCCCGACCAGCCGACGTCGCCCGGAAGCCCGCCACCCACCGTGCCCCCGGCAAACGGTGGCCGCCCCTCCTGCTGCTCGCCGCCGCCCTCGTGCTCGTCGCCGTGCTCGGTCCCCGGTTGGCCCTCGACGGCACCAACGAGCTGGGGATTCCCGGTGGTTGGGCGCTCTCCGTGCTGCGTACCGCTGCCTTCTGCGGGCTGGCGCTCGCAGTCGGCGAGGTGACGGCCGTACGGCTTGCGCACTCCGTGCCCGAGGCGCCCGGGTCGCCGGCGCGGCGGTGGGCGGTGAACGGGGCGCTCGTGGGCGCGGTCGCCGCCGCCGTGCAGCTCTTCGTCCTCGCGGGGACGGGTTCGCTCGGCCACCGCCTCGCCGAGCTCGACCTCGTAGCCGCCTACGGGACGCGGGACGGCGCGCTCGCGCTGCTGGAGGCGAACGCCTTCGCCGCCGCCGCGCTCTGCGCCGGGGCACGCCGTGCGCCCTGGGTCTCGTGGACGCCCCTCCCGTTGCTCGTCGTGATCGTCGCCGAGGCGTTCCGCGCCCACCCGGAGGCGGACACTCCGCTCGTCGGGTCGCTCCTCACCTTCGTCCACCTCACCGCGGCGACCGTGTGGACGGGCGGCCTCCTCTGCGTCCTCCACACGATGCACGCCTGGCGGCGCGAACCCGGGCCCGCGCGGGTGCTGCTGCAGCGGTACACGAGGGTGGCGGCCGTCGCGTTCACCGCCGTCGTCGTCACGGGCACCTTCAGCACCCTGCGGCGCCTCCCCCTGGATCGTCTCCTCGACTCCGCTTACGGGCGTACGTTCCTGATCAAGCTGGCGCTCATCGCCGCGGTCGCGCTCCTCGCGTTCTTCGCACGCCGGCGGCTGCGGCGCCTGCGGGGCGCGGACCCGGCGCGCGGCCCCGTACGCGCCGAACTCGCGCTTCTCGCAGGGGTCATGGCCGTCTCCGCCGTCCTCACCGCCGTCCCGGTCCCGGCTCCGGGGTGACCGTCACCGCAGCGGCTGCCCGACGAGCATCGAGGGTGCGCCGTCGACCCGGGTGAGGAAGACGGTCGCCGAGGCGCTGCCCCGGAGCTTCAACTTTCGCCGCAGTTCCTCCGGTTCGACGGCCGAGCCGCGCTTCTTCACCGTCACGTTCCCGACGTTCCGCTCGCGGAGGAGCGCCCGGAGCCGCTTGAGGTTGAACGGCAGGACGTCGCCGATCTCGTACCCGGTGGCGAAGGGACTCGTGCCGCGGTGGTCGGCGGTGACGTAGGCGATCGTCGGATCGATCAGCCGCCCGCCGAGCAACTCCGCCGCCTCCGCGACGAGATGCGCCCGCACCACGGCGCCGTCCGGCTCGTAGAGGTAGGCGCCCACCGCCCCGACGGGCGGCGCCTGCGCCGCCCCGCCGGTGAGCGCGTCCCCCGCGGGCAGCAGCGTCGCCCGCTTCGCTCCGGCCCGCCCCGCACCGAACCAGAGCACCGCCTCCTTGACGTCCCCGCGGTAGGAGACCCACTCGGCCTCCGCGTCCGCAGGGACCGCCTCGTGCGGGACGCCGGGCGCGATCTTCAGCGCCGCGCACGGCGCGCGCCGTGCTGCCTCGACGGCCCAACTCAGCGGCGGCGCATACGACTCGGGGTCGAAGGTGCGGCCCTTCGCGCCCCGTCGCCCGGGGTCGACGAAGACAGCGTCGAACGCCCCGTCGAGCGGCACCTCGGTGACGTCGGCGCATCGCACCTCGACGAGGTCCGAGACGCCCAGCGCTTCCGCGTTGGCACGAGCCACCGCGCAGGCGAGCGGGGACGAGTCGACGGCGAGCACGCGGATGCCGGCGCGGGCGAGGGCCAGCGCGTCGCCGCCGATGCCGCAGCAGAGGTCGGCGGCGGTGCGGACGCCGAGCCGTACGAACCGCGCGGCGCGGTGGTCGGCGAGTTCGGTACGGGTGGACTGCTCGACACCCTCGGGGGTGAAGTACATGCGCGCCGCGTCGCGTGCGCCGAACTTCGCCACCGCGCGCTGACGCAGCCGCGCCTGCGTCAGCGCGGCCGAGACGAGCTCGGCCGGGTGCTCGCGGCGCAGCCGTGTGGCGGTGGCGAGTTCGTCGCCCGGCACGTGGTCGCGGAGTCGGTCGAGGAGCGCCTGGCCCTCGGGTTCGAGCAGTTGGGAGAAGGTCTCGGCATCCACCCGGTCATTCTCGCCCGCCGGTGTCGGCGGCCGTCCTCCGCGGGCTCGGAAGGCGTCCCGCAGAATACGGCCGCAGGGCGCGCTGGCACTCTGGTTGACGGAGTGCTAACCGCCGCATAATGTCGTCGTTGGCACTCTCGCCCAGGGAGTGCCAACCGCGTGAGCATGCGCGACCCGCGCAGGCACGGTGTGGCAACACCCTGCCCGCAGGCCGCCGTTGCACACGCACCAGCGACGGGCAGATCCGGCACCCGCGACGACGGATCTCCAGGTCGCCACCGCACACATAAGAACCCCGTGTTGAGATCTCCGAAGGGGGAGGTCGGATCGTGACGACCGCCAGCAAGGCCAGCAAGGTTGCCATCAAGCCGCTTGAGGACCGCATCGTGGTCCAGCCGCTCGACGCTGAGGAGACCACGGCCTCCGGCCTGGTCATCCCGGACACCGCCAAGGAGAAGCCCCAGGAGGGCACCGTCCTGGCCGTCGGCCCGGGCCGCTTCGAGAACGGCGACCGCCTGCCGCTCGACGTCAAGGTCGGCGACGTCGTTCTGTACAGCAAGTACGGCGGCACCGAGGTCAAGTACAGCGGCGAGGAGTACCTCGTCCTCTCGGCCCGCGACGTCCTCGCCGTCGTCGAGAAGTAATCAGCCGACAGCGAACGTCGAGTGGTCGAGGAGCGGGCAGGACGTCAGCGGCGCTGACGCGCCCGGCCGCACCGACACCGAATTTTGCCTGATCCGCGCCCTGGTGCCCGCTTCCGATGGAGCCGGGGCCGGGGCGCGGTTCGTTCGAGAGGACCTGAGAGTTCATGGCCAAGATCCTGAAGTTCGACGAGGACGCCCGTCGCGCCCTCGAGCGTGGTGTCAACAACCTCGCCGACACCGTGAAGGTGACGATCGGCCCCCGCGGCCGCAACGTCGTCATCGACAAGAAGTTCGGCGCCCCGACGATCACCAACGACGGCGTCACCATCGCCCGTGAGGTCGAGGTCGAGGACTCCTACGAGAACCTCGGCGCCCAGCTCGTCAAGGAGGTGGCGACCAAGACCAACGACATCGCGGGTGACGGCACCACCACCGCGACGGTGCTCGCCCAGGCGCTCGTACGCGAGGGCCTGCGCAACGTCGCCGCCGGCGCCTCCCCCGCCGCTTTGAAGCGCGGCATCGACGCCGCCGTCCAGGCGGTCTCCGACGACCTGCTCTCCACCGCGCAGCCGATCGACTCCAAGGAGGACATCGCCTCCGTCGCCGGCCTGTCCGCGCAGGACAAGCAGGTCGGCGAGCTCATCGCCGAGGCGATGGACAAGGTCGGCAAGGACGGTGTCATCACCGTCGAGGAGTCGCAGACCTTCGGCCTGGAGCTGGACTTCACCGAGGGCATGGCCTTCGACAAGGGCTACCTCTCCCCGTACATGGTCACCGACCAGGAGCGGATGGAGGCCGTCCTCGAGGACCCGTACATCCTCATCCACCAGGGCAAGATCTCCTCGATCCAGGACCTGCTCCCGCTGCTCGAGAAGATCATGCAGGCGGGCAGCTCCAAGCCGCTGCTGATCATCGCCGAGGACGTCGAGGGCGAGGCGCTCTCCACCCTCGTCGTCAACAAGATCCGCGGCACCTTCAACGCCGTCGCGGTGAAGGCCCCCGGCTTCGGCGACCGCCGCAAGGCGATGCTCGGCGACATGGCGACGCTCACCGGCGGCACCGTGATCGCGGAGGAGGTCGGCCTCAAGCTCGACCAGGCCGGTCTCGACGTCCTCGGCTCGGCCCGCCGCGTCACCGTCACCAAGGACGACACCACCATTGTCGACGGCGCGGGCAACAGCGACGACGTCAAGGCCCGGGTCGCCCAGATCAAGGCCGAGATCGAGAACACCGACTCCGACTGGGACCGCGAGAAGCTCCAGGAGCGCCTCGCGAAGCTCGCGGGCGGCGTCTGCGTGATCCGTGTCGGCGCGGCCACCGAGGTGGAGCTGAAGGAGAAGAAGCACCGCCTGGAGGACGCGATCTCCGCCACGCGCGCGGCCGTTGAGGAGGGCATCGTCTCGGGCGGTGGCTCCGCGCTGGTCCACGCCGTGAAGGTGCTCGAAGACAGCCTCGGCAGGGAGGGCGACGAGGCCACCGGTGTCGCCGTCGTCCGCCGTGCCGCTGTCGAGCCGCTCCGCTGGATCGCGGAGAACGCCGGCGAGGAGGGGTACGTCATCACCTCCAAGGTCGCCGAGCTGGAGAAGGGCCAGGGCTACAACGCCGCCACTGAGGAGTACGGCGACCTCGTCAAGGCCGGCGTCATCGACCCGGTCAAGGTCACCCGCTCCGCGCTGGAGAACGCCGCCTCCATCGCCTCGCTGCTCCTGACGACCGAGACCCTCGTCGTCGAGAAGCCGGCCGAGGAAGAGGAGCCGGCCGCCGGCCACGGCCACGGCCACGCGCACTGACGCGAAGTCACCCGGCCGCAGTGGAGGCCCGGCACCCCGGAAGGGGCGCCGGGCCTCGCCGCGTCAACGCGGCCCGTACCGCCTGCCGGTGGTGGACGACGCGCGCGCGAGCACCCCGCGCGGCAGCAGCCGCGAGGCACCGAGCAGCGCCTTGTACCGGGCGTCCGGAATGCAGAGCGACTTCCCGCGCTCCAGGTCGCGCAGCGCGGAGTCGACGAGTTTGTCCGCGTCGAGCCACATCCACCCGGGGATGTTCCCCGTGTCCATGCCCGCACGCCGGTGGAACTCCGTCCGGACGAACCCCGGGCAGAGCGCCATCAGCCGCACCCCCGACGCCGCCAAATCCTTCGCCGCGCCCTGCGTGAACTGGACCACCCACGCCTTCGAGGCGCCGTAGGTACCGCGCGGCACGAACGCGGCCACCGAGGAGACGTTGACCACGCTCCCGCGCCCGCGCCCCCGCATCGTCTCGGCGGCGGCGCTCGTCAGCCTCAGCACCGCCTCGCAGTGCACCTTGAGCATCGTCAACTCGTCGGAGACCGGCACCTCCAGGTACCGCCCCTTGTTGCCGAACCCGGCGTTGTTGACGAGCACATCGACGGGGCGATCGGCATCCCGCAGCCGCTCCTCGACGGCGGCGATCCCCGGCTCCTCCGCGAGGTCGGCGACGAGGGTGGCGGCTTCGACGCCGTGCCGGTCGTGGAGTTCGGCCGCCTGGTCGCTGAGGCGCTCGGCGTCCCTCGCCACCAGCACCACGTCGTGTCCGTCCCTCGCCAGGCGGCGCGCGAAGGCGGCACCGATGCCCGCCGTCGATCCGGTGATCAGCGCAGTCGTCATGGCGAGCACGCTAGCCGGGCATCCGCACGCCCCGCCGACGGGCCTTTCCGCCGCCCGGATCGGCCGCTACCCGACGCGGGCCCGGAGCCTCGCCAGGCCGACCTCGGGCAGCCACTCCTCGGCCTCCGCGAGACGGGGCAGCAGCTCGGGCTCGCCGGTCAGCGCCCGGAAGAGGAGGCCGACCGTCACCGAGTGCCCTGGCCGCCACGTCACCTTGACGGTGTCGCCCGCCGCGAGCGCACCCTCCTCGACGACTCGGAAGTAGGCCCCCGGTAGCGCGCGCTCGGTGAACCGCCGCACCCAGCGCTCCTCTCCGAGGTGCCCGGCGAAGGTCCGGCACGGCACCCGCATCGAGCTCACCTGCAGGACGGCGCTCCCCACCTGCCAACGCTCGCCGAGCAGCGCCGAGTTGACGTCCACGCCGAGGGTGGTGAGGTTCTCACCGAACGCGCCCGCCGGCAGTTCGCGGCCGAGCTCCTTCTCCCACGCGTCGAGGTCCTCGCGTGCGTACGCGTAGACGGCCTGCTCGTCACCGCCGTGGTGCCGCAGGTCGCAGACCGCGTCCCCGACGAGTCCGCTCCCGTCCTCGCCCCGCGGCCCCGGCGCCACGACCCGCACGGGACCGCTGACCGGCCGCTTGCCGATGCCTGTCAGGTTGCCGGGCGCTCCCGTGTGCTCGGAGCGCTCGGCGGTCCCCATGTTGACGGTGAGGAGCTGCATGGGGACGAGCGTACTTGCGGACGACCGTGGGCAGGAACGGCGCTACTCGGGCGGTGGGTCCTCCTCGTCCCCGCCGTGCCGCGCCGGGACGAGCCGCCCCCGCGCCCGGCCGAGCAGCTCCTCGCGCTCGTCCTCGGTGAGGCCGCCCCACACGCCGTAGGGCTCTCGGACGGCGAGGGCGTGCGCGGCGCACTCCGAGCGGACGGGGCAACGCATGCACACCTCCTTCGCCGACTCCTCGCGGGCGGTGCGGGCGGCACCGCGCTCTCCTTCGGGGTGGAAGAAGAGCGAGCTGTCGACGCCGCGGCAGGCGGCGAGCAACTGCCAGTCCCACAGGTCGGCGTTGGGTCCTGGAAGCCGGGAGAAGTCTGCCATTGCCTTGTCCCCTTGGAGAGAGTCGGAGGCTCATCCGTAAATATGACTCATCGGGACTTTAGGCACATATCCGCGTGAACCAAAGGAAGGCAGGCGAATCGGATGGACCGCCTGGCCGAGGTGATCGCGGAACCGGGAAGCCGACGCCCTGCGAGGTGGCTGCTGCGTAAGCGCGCCCTCACGTAGAGTGTCGAAGCCGACCGTAGGACCCCGTAACTCTTTCGGGTGACCGTCGTTGAGCGGGCTGAAGCGGTTGGCGGAAGTCAGCTCGGACCTGTGGGTCCGAGGCTGTCAATCGCACAGGTGACGAACCACAAGCAGCCTGGAGGCTCAAGGTGATGCGCATCAGCCGCGGAGGGTGGTCATGACTTCCGTCCTCGTATGCGATGACTCCCCGCTTGCCCGAGAGGCGCTCCGCCGCGCGGTCGCGACCGTGCCGGGAGTTGAGCGCGTGACGACGGCGGCCAACGGCGAGGAAGTCCTCCGCCGCTGGGGCGCCGACCGCAGTGACCTGATTCTGATGGACGTGAGGATGCCGGGGCTCGGCGGCGTGGAGACCGTGCGGCGGCTGCTCTCCGCCGATCCGGGGGCGCGCATCATCATGCTCACCGTGGCGGAGGATCTCGACGGGGTCGCGCTCGCCGTGGCCGCGGGCGCCAGAGGCTATCTCCACAAGGACGCCTCTCGCGCCGAGCTGCGCGCGACCGTCACCCAGGCCCTCGCGGACCCGACCTGGCGGCTGGCGCCCCGGCGGTTGCGGTCGGCGGAGATGGGGGCGGCCCCGACGCTCACGGCGCGCGAGATCCAGGTCCTCGAAGGCATGAGCCACGGGCGCTCCAACGCCGAGATCGGGCGCGAGCTCTTCCTCTCCGAGGACACCGTCAAGACGCACGCACGCAGGCTCTTCAAGAAACTCGGCGCCTCGGACCGCGCGCACGCGGTCGCGCTCGGCTTCCGCTGGGGGCTCGTCCGCTGAGTGCCGGCGCCGGCCACCCGGAGCACCGCTCTCCCGTCGCCGCCCGCGCCTCCTTCGGGGAGGCGGGGCGGCAGGGCCGGCGCGGTTAACGGGCGTGTGCCGCATCCTTGGAGTATGGAGTTCCTCGGGGACGGGCCGACCGGGCGTGAGGGGAGGGCGTGCGAGATGCGGGTGAACGCCCCTGATCAGACCGCCGAGTTGCAGGCCGAGGGCCGTGCGGGCGTGGTCTCGCCGCGGCGGGGGGAGGGTGCCGCCTCCCGGGGCCGGGGGACGGATCGCGCGGCTTCGGTGCACCATGGACCGATGCGCGACGACGAGAGCGTGGGGGCCCAGTCGGCCGCCTCGGGGCCTGCGGACGCCGGTGCCCTCGTGCGCCGCGCTGTCGAAGGCGAGCAGCAGGCGATCCACGACCTGCTCGCGCGGGTGCACCCGCTGGCGCTGCGGTACTGCCGCACGCGTCTCACCCGACTCCCGGGCGACGCACGGCACTTGGTCGACGACCTCGCGCAGGAGGTCTGCATCGCCGTGCTCCTCGCGCTGCCGCGGTACCGGGACACGGGAAAGCCCTTCGAGGCGTTCGTCGTCGCCATCGCGCAGCACAAGGTCGCCGACCTTCAGCGGGCCGCGATGCGCGGTCCCGGGTCCACGGCAGTTCCCTCGGACGAGATGCCGGAGCGGCCGGACGACTCCCTCGGCCCGGAGGAGCGGGCGCTGCTCAGCAGCGAGGCGGAGTGGGCGAAGAGGCTCCTCGCCAACCTGCCGGAGCACCAGAGGGAACTGGTGCTGCTGCGCGTCGCCGTCGGCCTCACGGCCGAGGAGACGGGGCAGATGCTGGGAATGTCACCGGGCGCCGTGCGCGTTGCCCAGCACAGAGCGCTGAGCAGGCTTCGGGAGCTCGCCGAGCAGTAGCCGGCGGACGTCGGGGAGGGGCGGTGCACTCTCCCGTGGCCGTTAGCATGGATTTCCTCGCCGGGGCAAGCATGGGAAAGGTGTCATGACAGAGTACGTCGACGGAGTGCCCGCCAAATTCGCCACTCTGGGGCTGACATACGACGACGTCCTGCTATTGCCGGGCGAGTCCGATATGGCCCCTGAGGACATCGACACCGCCTCGCATGTCTCGCGCAACGTGAAGGTCAACGTGCCGCTGCTCTCCGCGGCGATGGACAAGGTGACCGAGGCGCGGATGGCGATCGCCATGGCGCGGCAGGGCGGCGTGGGCGTGCTCCACCGGAACCTCGCGATAGCGGACCAGGCCGCCCAGGTCGACCGGGTCAAGCGCTCGGAGTCCGGGATGGTCGCCGATCCGATCACGATCCGTCCCGAGGCGACGCTCTCCGAGGCGGACGAGCTCTGCGGCCGGTTCCGGATCAGCGGCGTCCCCGTCGCCGACGACGCGGGGCGGCTCCTCGGCATCGTCACCAACCGGGACATGGCCTTCGAGCTCGACCGCAGCCGCCAGGTGCGCGACGTCATGACGCCGATGCCGCTCGTCACCGCCGAGGTGGGGACCTCGCGGGACGAGGCGATGGAGCTGCTGCGTCGGCACAAGATCGAGAAGCTTCCGCTCGTCGACGGCTCGGGTGTGCTCAAGGGCCTCATCACCGTGAAGGACTTCGTCAAGGCGGAGCAGTACCCGAACGCGGCGAAGGACTCCGAGGGCCGGCTGCTCGTCGGCGCCGCGGTCGGCGTCGCGGGGGACTCGTTCGAGCGGGCGCAGGCGCTCGTCGAGGCCGGTGCCGACTTCGTCGTCGTCGACACGGCGCACGGCCACTCGCGGCTCGTCGCGGAGATGGTCGCCAAGGTCAAGTCCAACGCCCCCGGTGTGGACGTCGTCGGCGGCAACATCGCGACGAGGGAGGGCGCCAAGGCGCTCGTCGACGCGGGTGCCGACGGCATCAAGGTGGGCGTGGGGCCGGGCTCGATCTGCACCACGCGCGTCGTGGCCGGCGTCGGCGTACCGCAGGTCACCGCGATCTACGAGGCCGCGGAGGCGGCGAGGTCCGCGGGCGTCCCGGTGATCGGGGACGGCGGGCTCCAGTACAGCGGCGACATCGCCAAGGCGATCGTCGCGGGGGCGGACACCGTGATGCTCGGCAGCCTGCTCGCCGGCTGCGAGGAGTCGCCCGGTGAGCTGCTCTTCATCAACGGGAAGCAGTTCAAGTCCTACCGCGGCATGGGCTCCCTCGGCGCGATGCAGACGCGCGGCGGGCAGCGTTCGTACTCCAAGGACCGCTACTTCCAGGAGCAGGTCTCGGGCGACGACAAGCTCATCCCCGAGGGCATCGAGGGCCAGGTTCCCTACCGCGGTCCGCTGGGTGCCGTCGTGCACCAGCTCGCCGGCGGGCTGAAGCAGTCGATGTTCTACGTCGGCGGGCGGACCGTCCCGGAGATGAAGGAGCGGGGGAAGTTCGTCCGCATCACCGCGGCAGGGCTCAAGGAGAGCCACCCGCACGACATCCAGATGACGACCGAGGCCCCCAACTACAACCGCCGCTGACGCGTCTTCCGCGCGCGGCGGTGGGGGCCGCGCCGCCGCGCGCGGGCGTCGGGGATACTGGCCCGGTAACCGTAGAGAAGGGCCTCACACGTGACTGAGATCGAGATCGGGCGCGGCAAGCGCGGGCGGCGGGCTTACGCCTTCGACGACATCGCCGTGGTGCCCAGCAGGCGTACCCGCGACCCGAAAGAGGTCTCCATCGCGTGGCAGATCGACGCCTACCGCTTCGAACTGCCCTTCCTCGCGGCCCCGATGGACTCGGTCGTCTCTCCGCGCACCGCGATCCGCATCGGTGAGCTCGGCGGCGTCGGCGTCCTCAACCTGGAGGGCCTCTGGACGCGGTACGAGAACCCGGAGCCGCTGCTGGAGGAGATCGCCGAGCTCGACGAGTCGGCCGCGCAGACCAGGCTCCAGGAGCTCTACTCGGAGCCGATCAAGGAAGAGCTGATCGGCCGGCGCATCAAGGAGGTGCGCGACTCGGGCGTCGTGACGGCTGCGGCGCTCTCGCCGCAGCGGACCGCCGAGTTCTCCAAGGCGGTCGTCGACGCCGGCGTGGACCTCTTCGTGATCCGCGGCACCACCGTCTCGGCGGAGCACGTCTCCGGTGCGGCCGAGCCGCTCAACCTCAAGCAGTTCATCTACGAGCTCGACGTCCCCGTGATCGTCGGCGGCTGCGCCACCTACACCGCGGCCCTCCACCTGATGCGTACCGGCGCCGCAGGTGTGCTCGTGGGCTTCGGCGGCGGCGCCGCGCACACCACGCGGAACGTCCTCGGCATCCAGGTGCCCATGGCGACGGCGGTCGCCGACGTCGCCGCGGCGCGGCGGGACTACCTCGACGAGTCGGGCGGCCGGTACGTCCACGTGATCGCGGACGGCGGCGTCGGCTGGAGCGGGGACCTGCCCAAGGCCGTCGCCTGCGGCGCCGACGCGGTGATGATGGGCTCCCCGCTGGCGCGGGCGAGCGATGCGCCGGGACACGGCCACCACTGGGGCATGGAGGCGGTCCACGAGGAGCTGCCGCGCGGCCGCCGCGTCGACCTCGGCGTCGTCGGAACGCTGGAGGAGGTCCTCCTCGGCCCGTCGCACACGCCGGACGGCTCGATGAACTTCTTCGGCGCGCTCCGCCGCGCGATGGCCACCACCGGGTACTCGGAGCTGAAGGAGTTCCAGCGCGTGGAGGTCACCATCGCGCGCTCGCGCTGACACCGCACACATACAGCGCCCGTACGCCTGTCGGCGTGCGGGCGCTCTGTCGTGCGGTGCGGCTCAGAGGCGGTGGGCGGCGCCTGTCGGGCTCGCGCCGCGGGTGTCGAGGAAGAGCTGTGCCTTGGCTGCGAGGCCCTGGAGGTCGTACGTGCGGTGGTGCTGGAGGAGGAGGGTGAGGTCGGCGTCGGCGGCGGCCTCGTAGAGCGCCTCGGCCCGTCGGACGCGGAGTCCCTGCGGGCTCCAGTGCGGGACGTACGGGTCGTGGAAGGCCAACTCGGCGCCGAGCTCGCGGAGTCGGGCCGCCACCTCGTCGGCGGGGGCGCCCTGCCGGTCGGGGAGGTCGGGCTTGTAGGTGACGCCGAGCAGGAGGATGCGTGCGCCCCTGGCGGACTTGCCGTACTCGTTGAGGAGCGCGGCGGCGCGCTGTGCGACGTACCGCGGCATGCGCGCGTTGACCTCCTGCGCGAGGCCGACCATGCGCAGCGGGTACCCGGGCGTGCGGGTGCGGTGGTCGAGGCAGTCGGGGTCGAGGGCGTGGCCGTGTCCGCCGACGCCGGGACCCGGGCGGAACGCCTGGTAGCCGAAGGGTTTGGTCTCGGCGCAGCGGATGGTGTCCCACAGGTCGATGCCGAGGTCGTGGCAGAAGACGGCCATCTCGTTCATGAACGCGATGTTGACCTGCCGGTAGTTGGTCTCCAGCAGCTTCGCCGCCTCGGCTTCGCGCAGCCCGCGGGCGCGTACGACCTTCTCCGTCAGCCGGGAGTAGAAGGCGGCGGCGGCCTCGGTGCACGCGGGGGTGAGTCCGCCGATGACGCGCGGGGTGTTGGCGTACCCCCAGGTGCGGTTGCCGGGGTCGAGGCGGGTGGGGGCGTACGCCAGGTGGAAGTCGCGTCCGGCGCGCAGGCCCGAGCCCTCCTCCAGGAGGGGGCGTACGTCGCGTTCGGTGCCGCCGGGGTGGAGCGTCGATTCGACGATGACGGTGGTGCGCGGTCTCAGTCGGGAGGCGAGGGTGCGGGCGGCGGTGTGCAGCGTCGTCAGGTCGAGGGAGCGGTCGGTGGCGAGCGGCGTCGGGGTGCAGAGGACCGCGGTGCGGGCGCGGGCGAGGACGGCGGGGTCGGCGCTGGCGCGGAAGCCGCGGGAGAGCATCCGGCGGAGTTCGGCTGCGGTGAGCGGGGCGCCGGCGGGCGGGCGTCCTGCGGTGACCTCGGCGACGGTGGCCTCGTCCGGGTCGTAGCCGAGGGTGCCGACACCGGCGGCGGTCGCAGCGAGCGCGAGTGGGAGACCCGATCGGGCGAGTCCGAGTACGGCGAGATCTGCGGGCATGGCTGAGGACTTCCTTCCCCTTTCCCGGCCGCTGCGGCGGGGATTCGCGGTCTGGTGCGAGGCGCTATGTCAGGTTAAGGGCCTATATGAAAGCCCGGTTGGATTGGACGCCGAGCCATGCCAGACGCTCGGCCAAAGTCGGGGAAATGGGGGACCATCGTGGGCAGGAGTCGGGCGGGCGGGGGACGGGCAGGTCCGGGGCAGGTTTCCGTACGAAGCGCACGGGAGGCAGCGTGAGGACAGCGACACTGGGCCCCGAGCAGCGGGCCGAAGCCCTGGCGAAAATGGCCGAGCGGGAGTTGGACGTGCTCGTCGTCGGCGGCGGGGTCGTCGGTGCGGGCACCGCGCTCGACGCCGTGACGAGGGGACTTAGTACCGGCATCGTCGAGGCGCGGGACTGGGCGGCCGGCACCTCCAGCAGGTCGAGCAAGCTCATCCACGGTGGGCTGCGGTACCTGGAGATGCTCGACTTCGCCCTGGTGCGGGAGGCGCTGAAGGAGCGGGGGCTGCTCCTGGAACGGCTGGCGCCGCATCTGGTGAAGCCGGTTCCGTTCCTCTACCCGCTCAAGCACCGCGGCTGGGAGCGGTTGTACGTCGGCAGCGGTGTGGGGATGTACGACGCCATGTCGATCTCCTCGGGGCACGGGCGCGGGCTCCCGCTCCACCGTCACCTCTCGCGCCGGCACGCGCTCCAGGTGGCGCCCGGGCTGAAGCGCAGCGCGCTCGTCGGTGCCCTGCAGTACTACGACGCGCAGGTCGACGACGCGCGCTTCACCGAGACGCTGGTGCGTACGGCGGCGTCCTACGGGGCGCTCGCGGCGAACGGTGCGCGGGTGGTCGGTTTCCTCCGCGAAGGGGAGCGCGTGGTCGGTGCGCGGATCGAGGACCTCGAGTTCGGTGGGGAGTTCGAGGTGCGCGCGAAGCAGGTGGTGAACGCGACGGGGGTGTGGACCGACGACACGCAGGAGCTCATCGCGGAACGCGGGCGGTTCCACGTGCGCGCCTCGAAGGGCATCCACCTCGTCGTTCCCCGGGACCGGATCAACTCCTCGTCGGGGCTGATCCTGCGCACCGAGACCTCGGTGCTCTTCGTCATCCCCTGGGGACGGCACTGGATCATCGGCACCACCGACACCGACTGGGACCTCGACAAGGCGCATCCGGCCGCGTCCAGCGCCGACATCGACTACCTCCTCGACCACCTCAACTCCGTGCTGTCGGTGCCGCTTTCGCGCGACGACGTAGAGGGTGTCTACGCGGGGCTGCGCCCGCTGCTCGCGGGGGAGTCGGATGCGACGAGCAAGCTCTCCAGGGAGCACACCGTCGTCCACCCCGTGCCCGGGCTCGTGGTGATCGCGGGCGGCAAGTACACGACGTACCGGGTGATGGCGAAGGACGCCGTCGACGAGGCGGTGCGCGGGCTCGACGAGAAGGTGGGCCCTTGCGTCACGGAGGAGGTGCAGCTCGTGGGCGCCGAGGGGTATCCGGCGCGGTGGAACGCGCGGGCGCGGCTCGCCGCGGGCGCCGGGCTGCACGTGGCGCGCGTCGAGCACCTGCTCGGCCGGTACGGGACGCTCGCGCAGGAGGTGCTCGAACTCGTCGCGCGCGACCCGGCTTTGGGGGAGCCGCTGCCGGCGGCCGACGACTACCTCAAGGCGGAGGTCGTCTACGCCTGTACGCACGAGGGGGCACGCCATGTGGAGGACGTACTGACGAGGCGCACGCGCATCTCCATCGAGACCTTCGACCGCGGTGCGCGGAGCGCCAGGGAGTGCGCCGACCTGATGGCCACCGTACTCGGTTGGGACGGCGACCAGATCGCACGCGAGGTGGAGCACTACGAGAAGCGCGTCGAGGCCGAGGTGGAGTCCCAGCGCCAGCCCGACGACCGCACGGCGGACGCGGCACGGCTCGGCGCCCCCGACATCGCCCCGCTCTAGCCGTCGGCGGACCGGCGGGGGCGCGGAATCGGATACGGTCGCCCTGGCCGGCGGTCCACCGCCGGTCCGCCAGGCGAGGAGCGCCCCGGAGCTCCCCGAACCAGCGCGCGTACGCGTCGTGCTGACCGCCGGTCAGGACGGCCAGCGCGCCCCGTCGTACGACTGCCGTGCGGGTCGGTTCCGGCGGCTGAGAAGACGTCGGAAAGCGCAGGCCGAAGCGGCTGCGCCGGCCTCGTGCGGGGGTGGCAAGGGCCGGACCCCGTAGTCGACTTGTCATCACGATGGTTCACAATGAAAGCTCTGCCGGGGGTGGGCTCACCGCAGAGGGGACTCAAGGGGATTCATGAGCGAGGACACGGGACGGCTGGTAGGAGGACGCTATCGGCTCGAGGATGTCCTCGGCCGTGGCGGGATGGGGACCGTCTGGCGCGGCAAGGACGAGATCCTCGGCCGGACCGTCGCCGTCAAGGAGCTGCGCTTCCCCTCCAGCGTCGACGAGGACGAGAAGCAGCGCCTCATCACGCGAACCCTCCGCGAGGCCAAGGCGATCGCCCGTATCCGCAGCGGCAGCGCGATCACCGTCTTCGACGTCGTCGACGAGGACGGGCGTCCGTGGATCGTGATGGAGCTCGTCGAGGGGCATTCGCTCGCCGACCGCATCAAGCGGGAGGGGACGCTCACTCCGCGCCGGGCCGCCGAGGTCGGCCTCGCCATCCTCGACGTGCTGCGCGCCGCGCACCGCGAGGGCATCCTCCACCGCGACGTCAAGCCGTCCAACGTGCTGCTCGAGGACGGCACGGGGCGCGTCGTCCTCACCGACTTCGGGATCGCCAAGGTCGAGGGCGACCCCTCGGTCACCTCCACCGGCATGCTCGTCGGAGCGCCCTCGTACATCTCGCCGGAGCGCGCGCGGGGCAAGCGCCCGGGGCCGCCCGCCGACCTGTGGTCGCTGGGCGGCCTGCTCTACGCGGCCGTCGAGGGCCACCCGCCCTACGACAAGGGTTCCGCCATCTCCACGCTCACCGCGGTGATGACGGAGCCGGTCCCGTCGTCGGAGAAGGCGGGCGAGCTCTCCGAGGTGATCGCGGGGCTGCTCGTGAAGGACCCGGAGAAGCGCCTCGACGTCGACGGGGCCCGGGCGTTGCTGGAGCCCGTCGCGGCGGGCAGCCCCGTGCGCAGACGCGGGAAGGCGGCGGCAGCCGACGGGGCGCAGGACGCCAGGACGCGGGCGGAGCCGGGGGTTTCGCCGCAGGGCGGGCCTTCGGGGGCGTCGTCCGGGGCGCGGAGCATCGGGCTGTGGAAGCGGCGCGGTGAGTCCTCGGGGTCGGGGTCGGGGGAGCGGCTGCGGGGCGCGCTGAAGTCGGTACGGAACGCGGCGGCGGGGGCTGCTGCCGGGGGCGCGGCTGCCGCGTCGGGACAGGCGGCGTCGGGACAGGCGGCGTCGAACGGCTCGGCAGGTGCCGGAGTGAAGGACGGGCCCGACTCCCGGGCCCCGGGGGCCCGTTCGGGTGCGGAGACCGCTGCGGGCGAAGGGCCGGCGGCCGGTGCCGTGAAGCCGGAGGCGGCGCAGGGCGAGGACGAGCGGGCCGCGGCGGGGGAGTTGCCGGCGGAGTCGCGCGCTGCCGCCACGGGTGACGGCAGCGGCGGCCGTCCGGCGCCGGAGCGCGGGGGCAGCGCCGCCATCACCTCCCTCCGGGATCTGCAGGAGCTGCCGGAGCTCCGCAAGGGCGTCTCGCGGCGGGTGTTGGCCGTCGCCGCCGCGGTGCTGGTGGTGCTCGTCGCGGTGGGCGCGGTGCTCTTCAGCACAGGCGGCGACGACGGCGGCGACGAGACCACGGGCAGCGCGGGGAGCAGCACCGGCGACGCCGCGACTTCGGGCGGCAAAGAGGCGAAGGACGAGAAGGGCGCCGACAAGGACGGCTCGGGCGGCACCGAGGGCGCGAAGGACGACAAGCCGGACAAGGGCAAGGACGGCGGCGAGAAGCAGGACAAGGACGCCGGCGAGAAGCAGGGCAAGGACGGCGTGCCCGACGGGTACGAGAAGGTCTCCGACGGGCGCTTCCACTTCGCCATGGCGATGCCGGAGGGCTTCGAGCGCGTCGGCGTCGCGGGCCGCAACTCGGGCGGCAAGTACGCGACGAAGCAGGGCGGACTCCCGCGCGTCCAGGTCGACTACAACGCGAGCCCGCTCGACGACGCCGCAGGCGCCTGGCGCGAACTGGAGCCCGCGGTGAGCGGGAGCAGCCCCGGCTACCACCTCATCGGCATCGACAAGGTCGGCTGGCGGGACTACCCGACCGTCGCCGACTGGCAGTTCACGCGGAGCGAGGACGGCGGCAAGGTCCGCGTCCTCAACCGCGGCTTCAAGGTCGACGGCGGACGCGGCTACGCGATCATGATCACCTGCAAGGCCGGCGAGTGGGGCGCGAAGGAGTGCAAGACGCTCCGCGACACCGCCTTCCGTACCTTCCAGCCGAAGGGCTGAGCCCCGCGGCCGCTGCGAACTTCCCTCGCTGCGAGGCGGGTCGGGACGTGCGTCCCCGCAGCCTGCGCTCACCCACTGCCGACGGCCTGGTTCCCGTGCGTCGATTCGGGGCACATGGCTCCCGTGGGAACCGCGCGTGCGTGTGACCCGTACGAGTGGTGTACGGCGGCGTAGGCGCCGGGTGCCACCGTGCCGTGGACAGGCGTGAGTTGTCGTACGCCGAGTCAGCAGGAGGGCGACGGGAGGCAGTTGCGGCACGTATCGTGAGGGACCGTGGACCGTGCGGAGCCGCGAGGGGAGCGGAGGAAGCCCGAGCGGTTAAGCGGGCTGTGGGGAGGTGCCGTGGACGACTACACCGGTTACGCCGGGCGATTGCTCGCCGAGCGCTACCGCCTGCCCCAACCCCCGGCGGACGAGTACGAGTTCGTGGAGTCCCTCGCCTACGACACGGCGAGCGGCCAGGAGGTCCTCGTCCGGCAGGTGCCGCTCCCCGAGGTGGTGGAGGCCGAGTTCGAGGACGGCCCGAGCGCCGCAGGGCCCCGGCGCAGGGCGCAGGCCAGCGGGGCGACGCGGCGGCCGGCCGACCCGGTGGTGCGGCGCGCGGTCGAGGCCGCACTCGCCGCCTCGCGCATCCCCGACCATCCGCGGCTCGACCAGGTCTTCGACGTCTTCGTCGAGGGCGACGGACTGTGGATAGTCAGCGAGTCGGTGCCCGCGCGGCCGCTCGCCGCGCTCCTCGCCGAGCGCCCCCTCGGGGCGCACCGCGCAGCGGAGATCGCCGCCGACCTCCTCGCCGCCCTCCGCAACGTCCACGCGCACGGCTGGGCGCACCGCAACATCACCGCACGCACCGTGCTCGTCTGCGAGGACGGCCGCGCGCTGCTCACGGGGCTCGCGGAGGGCGCAGCCCAGGAGGCCCTCTGCGGCTACGACCCGCTCCCCGCCCCTGAGGCGGCGTCGCCCGAAGGGAGCCTGCCCGAGGCGCAGTTGCCCGAGCCCGCTCAGGAACCGGCGCACGCGGCCGACGCCGCCACGGACCGCGCCACGGGCGCACGGGCCGCGCTCGCGGCGGCGCGCGAAGAGGAGACCGCGCCCGGCGTCCCCGCGACGTTCGCCGGAAACCCGCTGCCCAAGGGCTTCCTGCCGCAGAACGAGGGCACCCCTTCCCCGTACCGCGGTGGTGAGCAGGACGGGGCGCTCTTCGGGTTCGATCAGGGGGCGAGGGACACCCGGGGTGCGGCCGGGCCGGGCGCGTCCAGCACGGCGTGGTCGCACGGTGGTTGGGCGCCTGGCGGGGATGCGGGTGACGGGTCCGAGCCCGGTCCTGTGGCGCCGGGGTATCGGACGTCGGGCCCCGTGGGAGCGCCTCGCGGTGACGGGGCTGGTGAGCCCGGTGCCGGGGCGGTGTGGCCGGGCTCGGTCAACCCGGTGTCGTCGCACGGTGGTTGGCCGCCTGGCGAGGGCGCGGGTGACGGATCTGAGCCCGGTCCTGTGGTGCCGGGGTATCGGACGTCGGGTCCCCTGGGGGCGCCTCGCGGTGGGCGGCCGGGCGATGCCGGTGGCGGGGCGGTACGGCCCGGTTCCGCGTCGGGTGGTGTCGACGTGCCGGGAAGCGGTGACCGGGGAACGCCCGGTGAGGGCGCGCCTGGCCCGTTCCCGTCGGCGTCGGGTTCCGGGGGTGCGCCGCACGGTGAAGGTGCTGGGCCTGGTCCTGCGTCGGGCGAGTCCAACGTCGCACAGGCATACGGAAATTGGGGGTCGCCCGGTGAGCGTGCGGGTGGCCCGTTCGTGTTGGGGGCGGGTTCCGCGAGCGCGTCCCGTGCCGAGGACGCGGTCCAGGCGCTGGACGCCGAGGTCTCGGCCAGGGCGGCCAAGCGAGGGGCGATCGCCGCGTACCGGGCGGGTGCGCGGCGTGCGGTCGCCGAGTCGCGCGGTGACGAGGCGGGCGAGCGGCGTGCCGAGGAGGGGGAGTGGTGGACGCGGTCGCGCGGGTCCGCTCCCGACGAGCTGCCGGGCGGGGCGGCGCCCGCGGATTCCGAGGCGGAACTCTCCAGGGACGAACTCCGCGAGGGCGTCTACGGGCCGTTGGCCCCCGGCGCGCAGCCGCCGCCCGGGCACCGCGACCAGGGCCCGGAGGACCCGGTGGGGCCGACGGCGCTGCCCGGCTCCCGCCCGTCCGAGGGCCGCTGGGTCCGCGCCGAGTGGGCCGGCACGCGGACCGGGCGCGCACCGGCCGCGGCGGACGGGGCGGACGGGACGGCTGAGGGGTACGGCCCCGAGGGCGAACCGTACGGTCCTGTACCGCAGTCGGGCGTACGCACCGTCCACGGCGGACGCAGTGACCCCGGCGCGCGGGGGCAGGAGCCCGGCACCGGTGGGGAGTTGGAGCCGGTCGGTGGCGTGAGCGGCGAGGGGGAGACCGCGGCGGAAGGCGAGGCCGGGCCGGGCCGGGAGACCACGCCGGAGGCCGTCCCGGGCGGGTACGCCGCGTGGGGCGGGCGAACCGAGCCGGCAGCCGCGGAGTGGGGCGAGCCGGAGCGGTACAGGGGGCCGACGACGGCGCTTGCGGCGGAGCGGGCGCGGCAGGCGCGGATGACCGTCGTCGGTGCCGTCACGGAGCGGTGGGCGCCCGAGCAGGCAGGTCCTGTCTACGACAACTGGAGGCTGGCACCGCCGGTCGGTGCCGCGGCCGACCTCTGGGCGCTCGGGGTACTGCTCTTCCGCGCCGTGCAGGGACACGCGCCGTACCCGGAGGATTCCGTCGCCGAGCTGGTGCAGATGGTCTGTGCCGAGCCGCCCGCATTCGCCGAGGACTGCGGTCCGCTGCGGCCCGTCGTGGAGTCGCTGCTGCGCCAGGACCCCATGGAGCGGCCGGAGTTCGAGGAGCTGCGCGGCTGGCTCCGCTCGCTGATCCGCTCCGCGCCCGAGCCCGAAGTGGGCCTGCGGACGGTGATGGGGCCGCCGTCGCTGGAGCCGGGCGGCCCGGCCGACCCGCACCGGCTGCCGATAGTACGGCGCCGCGGCGAGCTCGTCCGGCGGCGCAGGGAGCGCCGCCGCGCCGAGAAGCGCGCACGGGCCGAGGCGCAACGCGCGGCGGCGGCCGAGGAACCGCACATCCAGCTCTCCCCCTCGGCAGCGCGGAAGCCGAAGGCGGAGAAGCGGAGCCGCGCCGAGCGTCCGCCGAAGGCGGAGAAGCCGCGCCGTGCCGAGCGTCCGCCGAAGGGCCCGCGTGAGCCGCGTATTGCGCGCGGCGGTGGCCGCCGTCCGGTGAGGCTGGGCCGTCTCCTCGTCGGCGTCGTGCTGTTGGCCCTGACGGCGGCGGTGCTCTACGCGACGTGGTTCATGCCGGATGCGGGCGAGGGCGACGACGCGCAGCGCCAGGGATCGGTCGGCAGCGCGGACCCTCCCGCGCCCGACGACGACGCGGACAAGGGTGCGGGCAAGAGCGAGGACGGCGGCTCGGACAAGGGCAACGGCCGTTCGCAGGACGGCGGTTCGGGCGCGCTGCCGGGCAAGGCCGCGCCCAAGGGCTACAAAATGAGCAACGACCCGGCGGGCTTCCGGGTCGCCGTGCCGAAGAAGTGGGACAGGCGCTCCGTCGGCGAGTCGGGCGAAGTGCGGTACAACGGCGGCGCGGTGGAGATGGTCGTCGCCAACGGCCGCGACACCGCGGAAAAGTTCGGCAAAGACCTGATGGAGTACCAGCTCAACCACGAGCCGGAGCTCGCCGGTTACCGCAGCTCCGAGTTCGACAACTCGGCGAGCGGCCTGCGGGACATCGACGTCGGCGACAAGGCGATGGTCGAGGGCACGTTCACCTGGCCGGACAGCGGAGGCCGCGAGGTCTACGCACGCAACCGCGCGATGCTCCACGAGGGCAAGTACCACGTCCTGCTGGTGAAGGGGCCGAAGTCCCAGCGCGCGGAGATCGACGAAACCTTCGAGGCGGTGGCGGACACGTACGGCACGCGGACGCGGTGACGGGGCGGTCCGCTCGGGGGGAGGCTCCGGCCAGCGTCCGTTGTGCGAGCCCTCCAGGGCTGATGACGACGCTGCCGGTCCGGCCAGGACACGTGTCACGCATCTCAAGAGGGATGTCGACGCGGACATGTCGAACGCAGTCCCTCGACCGAGGCGGAGGGACCCGCCGTAACTCCTCTTTCCCGCACGCCACTTGGCTCCGCACCCAGTACAGTGCGTACGGCCACGGGGGCGAGCGTGCCGCCGTGCCGCGGATGCAGCAGCGACGAGGGCACGCGCCCCACGCGAGGAGTGAGGCATGACGCACGAGGGGGAGCGCTCGGGTGAGCCGACGAGCTACGGGCTCCAGCCGCCCGGAGCCGCGGAGGTGCCGGCACCGCGCTCTGAGGGAGGGGCGCAGTCGGACGTGGGCAGCCTCGTCGGCGGCAGGTACCGGCTTCTCGCGAGGCTGGGCCACGGTGGTATGGGCACGGTCTGGCGGGCGCACGACGAGGTCGTCGACCGCGAGGTGGCCGTCAAGGAACCGCGCGTCCCCGAGCACCTCTCGCACCGCGAGCGCGAGACGATGTACCAGCGCATGCGCCGTGAGGCGCGCGCGGCGGCGCGGATCGACCACCCCTCGGTCGTCACCATCCACGACGTGGTGGTGGAGGAGGAACGGCCGTGGATCGTGATGGAGTTGGTCCGCGGGCACTCCCTCGCCGACGTGCTCCAGGAGGGGACGCTCGACGCGCGCGAGGCGGCCCGCATCGGCGGCGCCGTGGCAGGCGCGCTCGACGCGGCGCACGCCAAGGGCATCCTCCACCGCGACGTGAAGCCGGACAACGTCCTCCTCGGCGACCACCAGCGGGTGGTGCTCACCGACTTCGGCATCGCGCAGGTCGAGGGGGAGCAACGGCTCACCGAGACGGGCGCGTTCGTCGGCTCGCCCGAGTACATCGCGCCGGAGCGCGTGCTCGGCCAGCGGCCGGGGCCCGGGTCCGACCTCTGGTCGCTCGGCGTCGTCCTCTACGCCGCGACCGAGGGCGTCTCGCCGTTCCGCCGGGCCAACACCCCGGCGACGCTCCAGGCCGTCCTCTCCGCCGAACCGCAGCGCCCGGCCCAAGCAGCCGCCGTCTCGGGCGCGTTGGGGATGCTCGTCGTCAACCTCCTCCAGAAGGAGCCGGCGATGCGCCCGGGCGCAGCCGAGGTGCGCCAGACCCTCGACGACGTCGCCCGCCCGACGCCCCAGCTCCCGCAGCAGACGACGGAGCCGCGGACCGCCGCGTTCACCAGGGCGCTGCGCGCGTACCCGGGGAAGGTGCGCAGCAGCCGCAGGTGGCAGTGGGGCACGGGCGGCGCGGTCGCGGCGCTCGCCGCCGTGGCGGCGCTCGTCGTCTTCCTCGCGGTGGACAGGGCGCCCAGCGGCTGGTCGACGCGGGAGGAGGACGAGCGCGTGCGCGCCACCCTCGCGGTCCCGGACGGCTACGAGCGCAGTGCGGGCGAGAACTCGGTCACGTACACGGAGCCCGGCGGTCTCATCGAGATCTACCTCTCCCGCTACACCAAGAACGTCGAGGAGGACGCGCTCGCCGAGGCCAACGCGTTCAAGTCGCGGTACGACGACGGCGATCCCGACGACTACACCACGACGAAGGAGGACGTCCGCAGCGCGGTGAGCGAGACGGAGCACCAGGACCGGGAGGCCGCCTCGGTCACCACCCGCTACACCGACGCGACGGCCGAGGAGGAGACCCCCGAGGCGCTGACGGAGCGGCGGGCCCAGGAACTCTTCTACGTCAACGAGGACGGCGTGGCCTGGCGGCTGAAGGTCGACATGCCGCAGAAGGGCAGCGCGATGGAGGAGGGGCTCGACGTCTATGCGCAGGCCGTGGAGTCCTTGGAGATCCACGAACCGTAGCCGCGCGCGGGCCTGTCGGGGCTGCGCACCCTCCGCGAGCGGGCCGGCACCCGTAGTTGTGCCACCGATTGCTGGCAGATTCCGTGAAAAGCGGTTACCGCTGGGTATACGAGCGTCGCCGCGGCGCCGTACTCTCCCCCCATGACGGACTCGCAGGAGAGCACAACGGCCACCGGGACCCGCACCTCGGCCCGGGAGGGAAACCCGGTCGCGGACGCTCCGGCCGGTGTCAGGACGGCCGCGGACGTGGTCACCCCGGAACTGGTACGCCGCCTCACCGAGGGCGTGGTGGCGAGCGGCACCGCGGTCGACCACACCCCGTCCACGGGGGAGGTACTCGCCGAACTCCCCGCCTCCACACCGGAGTCGGCCGCCGAAGACGTCGCAGCGGCCTTCGAGCGCGCCCGTACCGCGCAGCGGGCGTGGGCGCAGGTGCCGGTCCGGCGGCGGGCCGAGATCCTGCTGCGCTTCCACGACCTCGTCCTCCGCAGGCAGGAGGAGGTGCTCGACCTCGTCCAACTGGAGACGGGCAAGGCGAGGCTGCACGCGCACGAGGAGGTGCAGGCGGTCGCCATAGCGGCGCGGTACTACGGGCGCAAGGCGCCGGGGCTGCTGCGCCCCAAGCGGCACACGGGCGCCATACCCGTACTCACCAAGGTCACCGAGGTGCGGCACCCGCGCGGTGTCGTCGGGCAGATCGCGCCGTGGAACTACCCGTTCGAGCTCTCGGTCGGCGACGCGCTGCCGGCCTTCGTCGCGGGCAACGCGGTGGTGATGAAGCCCGACACGGAGACGGCGCTCACCGCGCTCTGGGCGCGCCGGCTGCTGATCGAGGCGGGGCTGCCCGAGGCCGTGTGGCAGGTGGTGCTCGGCGAGGGGTCCGTCGTAGGTCCCGAGGTCGTCGACCGCGGGGACTTCGTCTCGTTCACGGGCTCGACGGCGACGGGCCGCGGCGTGGCCCAGCGGGCGGCGGCCCGACTCGTCGGCTCCTCGCTGGAGTTGGGCGGCAAGAACGCGATGCTGGTCCTGGAGGACGCCGACCTCGACAAGGCGGCCGCCGGCGCCGTACGCGGCGCGTTCTCCTCCGCCGGCCAGCTCTGCATCTCCATCGAGCGCCTCTACGTCCACGAGAAGGTGGCCGACGCCTTCCTGGAGCGGTTCCTCCCGCGCGTCCGCGCGATGCGCCTCGGCAGCGCGCTCGCCTACGGCGCCGAGATGGGATCGCTCGCCGGCGAGCGGCAGTTGGCGACGGTGGAGCGGCACGTCGACGAGGCGGTCGAGAAGGGCGCCGAAGTGCTCGCCGGGGGTCGCGCCCGCCCGGACATCGGCCCGCTCTTCTACGAGCCGACCGTCCTCGGCGGCGTCGAGCCGGCGATGTCGCTCTGCTGCGAGGAGACGTTCGGGCCCGTCGTCTCGGTCTACCGCTTCTCCGACGAGGAGGAGGCGATCGAGGCGGCCAACTCGACGCCGTACGGCCTCAATGCGAGTGTCTGGTCGAGCGCCGGACGCCGCGCGCGCGACGTCGCGGCCCGCCTGCACGCCGGCACCGTCAACGTCAACGAGGGATACGCGGCGGCGTACGGCAGTGCGCAGGCGCCGATGGGCGGCATGGGCGACTCGGGGCTCGGCCGCAGGCACGGCGTCGACGGACTGATGAAGTACACCGAACCGCAGACCGTGGCGCACCAGCGGGTGCTGCCCATGGCCCCCTCGTTCGGGATGGACGACGCGCAGTACGCCGCCTTCATGTCCCGTTCCCTGCGGGCACTGAAGGCGCTCCGCTTCCGCTGAGCACTCCCGGGGCCGCCCGTGCGGGGAGGCGGTCCCGGTGCCCGACGCCCCCGCGCGAGCGCGCACGACCAGAGCCGCACCGTCACGACCGAGCCGCACGTCATCGGAGGTCCCGTGTCCGAGAAGTCACCGAGCGCCGAGGAAGAGCAGTTCGACTACGACGTGGTCGTGGTCGGTTCAGGGTTCGGCGGCTCCGTCTCCGCCCTGCGGCTCTCCGAGAAGGGGTACCGGGTGGGCGTCCTGGAGGCGGGCCGGCGTTTCACCCGCGAGACGCTGCCGAAGAACTCGTGGGACCTGAAGAAGTTCCTCTGGGCGCCGGCGCTCGGCCTCTACGGCATCCAGCGCATCCACCTGCTCAGCAATGTCATGATCCTGGCGGGCGCGGGGGTGGGCGGCGGCTCGCTCAACTACGCCAACACCCTCTACGTACCGCCGAAGGCGTTCTTCGAGGACCAGCAGTGGGGCCACATCACCGACTGGCAGGCGGAGTTGAGCCCCTTCTACGACCAGGCGCGCCGCATGCTCGGCGCCCGGCTCAACCCGACGATGACCCCCTCGGACGTCCACCTCAAGGCGGCGGCCGACGAGTTGGGGTACGGGGACACCTTCCACATGGCGCCCGTCGGCGTCTTCTTCGGCGACGGGGAGGACGCCGCGGACGAGTCGAAGCGGGACGGCGTCCGCGCCGACCCCGGGGCCGAGGTGCCCGACCCGTACTTCGGCGGCGCGGGTCCCGCACGCAACGCGTGCACCGAGTGCGGCGAGTGCATGACCGGGTGCCGCAGGGGCGCGAAGAACACCCTCAACGAGAACTACCTCTACCTCGCACAGCGGGCCGGCGCCGTCGTCCACCCGCTCACCACCGTGGTGTCGGTCCGCGAGGCGCCGGGTCCGCGCAAGGGTGCGGGCGCCCCGCCCGCACACGGGCCCGAGAGCCCCGAGCACGGCTGGGAGATCGCCGTGCGCCCGACCGACAAACGGCGCGCCCGCGCCCGGGTCCTCCGCGCCCGGTGGGTCGTCCTCGCCGCGGGCACCTACGGCACGCAGACGCTGTTGCACCGGATGCGCGACACCGGCACCCTGCCCCGCCTCTCGGGCCGGCTCGGCGAGCTGACCCGGACCAACTCCGAGGCGCTCGTCGGCTCCCAGACCCTGCCGTACCGCTACCGCGCCAAGTGGGGCAAGGACGCGGAGCCGGACTTCACCAAGGGCGTCGCCATCACCTCGTCCGTCCACCCCAACGAGAGCACCCACATCGAGCCCGTCCGCTACGGCAAGGGGTCGAACTCGATGAGCGCGCTCACCACCCTCCAGGTGCGACAGAACACGCGGCTCCCCAAGCCCCTTGCGCACGTGGGGACATGCCTGCGCCATCCGGTGCGGTTCTTCTTCTCGCTCTCCGCGCGGAAGTGGTCGGAGCGCACCATCATCGGGCTCGTCATGCAGACGGTCGACAACTCCCTGACCACCTACCGGCGGAGCAAGCGCCCCGGCAAGGGGCTGCTCACCGCGCGGCAGGGGCACGGCGCGCCGAACCCGGTCCACATCCCGGAGAGCGCCGAGGCCGCCAGCAAGATCGCCGACGAGATCGGGGGCTTCCCCGGGACCAACATCGGCGAGTTGATGAACACGCCGCTCACGGCGCACTTCCTCGGTGGCTGCCCGATCGGCGAGAGCGTGGAGCGCGGTGTCCTCGACCCGTACCACCGGGTGTGGGGCCACCCCGGTATCTCCGTCGTCGACGGCTCCTCCGTTTCGGCGAACCTCGGAGTCAACCCCTCGCTGACGATTACGGCGCAGGCCGAGCGCGCGATGTCGCTCTGGCCCAACAAGGGCGAGGCCGACCCGCGCCCCGCGCAGAGCGAGGAGTACCGGCGGCTGGAGCCGGTGGCGCCGCGCCGACCCGCCGTCCCCGAGGGCGCGTTCGGTGCGCTGCGGATCGGGGCGCCCGTGCCGCTGCCGCAGCCGCGGATGCGGCCGGGGGCCGAGGAGCCGTCGCCCGCCGAGTGAGGTGGGCGAACACCACGCCGGCGGGCGGGAGTTGCGTCGCGACCGACGATGAAGGGCCCCGCACGGCGCCGAAGTGGCGGCCGATGCGGGGCCCTTCACCGTCAGCACCCGCGTCAGGGCAGCGCGGATGCCGAGCTGCGGCGCCGGGGGGTGCGCCGCGGTTTCGCAGCGGCCGGCACGGCCCCTCGGTACACCGGGGGATGTGCTGGGGCGGTGCCGGCTGCACTGCGCGAAGTCGAGCCGTGCCGTTCTGTGGTGCATCGTGCTCGATCGGCCGGTGCCGCGCAACCTCTGCGACCGACCGCGGCGCGGACGGCCGTCCAGGTGCAATCTCCCGACGTGGCGGGGGAGTTGGCGTCGGCGGATCGGCTCCGCGTACGTGGCGTGTCCGCGGAGCGGCCGGTCCCGGGCGTCCCCGTGACCGGCCGCTTTCGTGACCGGTCTGCTGTCCCCTGCTGCCCGGTCACTCGCATCGGAGCGAGGTCCCACGACGCCGCTCCGCCTCGCGCGGGGCAACTGCGCCGCGAAGGCCCGGACGTCTCATCGCTCCGATGACGCCGCCCCCTCGCCGCCGGGCGCCCGGTTGGCTTCAGGGACACCGGGACCAACGAAGCCGCGTCCGGGCGGTCACGCTCCGTACGGGTGAGGAGAGGGGCGCTCAGTCCCGCCCCCGCGAGAGCCTCAGCAGGACCATGCCGAGCTCGGTGCCGGGCCTGCCGAGGTGGCCGCGGTAGCGGTCGAGGACCTGCATCTCGCGGGCGAGGTCGACGCGTCCGCCGCCGGCGGCGATCTTCTCCTGCTGGACCCGTACGGAGACCTCGATGCGCTCCCGGACGAGGGCGACGATGCGTTCGTCGAGCGCGTCGATCTCGGCCCGGCCCGCCGCCACCCCCGGGGTGCCGGGTGCGGGCTGTGCCGTGGTGGGCCCGTTCTCGCCGGCGTCGTCGGTGGTGCGGGTCCGCGTGGTGGTGCTCATGGTCAGCTCCCTGCTGATGTCGGTCGACCCCCGGGCTTGGACGCCCGTCGAGGAGCCGGCGGACCGGTCGGAGCCTGGAGCGGAGACGGCAGGTGCCCCGGGCGTCGATCGGCCCGGGGCACCTGGGAGGTCTGCGGTGGTCGTTCAGCGGAGACGACCGCGGCTCCCATGGCAGCCGGCCCGGCCGGTGCCATAGGTAAACCAGAAGGTCGCTCGCGTGAACACGCGGACCAGTATGCCCCCGTACCCGATACCCTCCAAGCAGGGGCCCAGCCGGCGGCGGCCCGGGGCGCTCCGGTGCGTGCACGGGAGGCTCCGGAGCGCATCCCGGATGCGCGCTTCCGCAGGCCGGAACAGGCACGTGCAGCGCCCGGTTAGACTCGTGGGTACACCCCGTCTCATCCGCCGAGAGGCAGCTTCGTGGCGCCTTCCCGTCGAGAAACCCACGCCCCCGAAGGAGGCGCGATGCGCCGCAGTGACCCGTCCACCGAGAACGGCCCCGCCGAGGAGG
Source organism: Streptomyces sulphureus DSM 40104 (assembly GCF_000381025.1). Taxonomy (GTDB): domain Bacteria; phylum Actinomycetota; class Actinomycetes; order Streptomycetales; family Streptomycetaceae; genus Streptomyces; species Streptomyces sulphureus. The sequence goes on along the minus strand of NZ_KB905817.1, from coordinate 134,223 downwards.
CGCCCGAGGTCGTCCTCGTCGTCGACTTCGGCGCGCAGTACGCCCAGTTGATCGCGCGGCGGGTGCGCGAGGCGCGGGTGTACAGCGAGATCGTTCCGCACACGATGAGCGCCGCCGAGATGCTCGCGCGGAACCCCAAGGCGATCATCCTCTCCGGCGGCCCGTCCTCCGTCTACGCCGAGGACGCCCCGTCGATGGACCGCGAGGTCTTCGAGGCCGGCGTCCCCGTCCTCGGCATCTGCTACGGCTTCCAGGTCATGGCGCAGACGCTCGGCGGCACTGTCGACAACACCGGCAGCCGCGAGTACGGACGCACCGAACTCGCCGTCTCCAAGCCGGACTCCACGCTCTTCGAGGGCACCCCGTCCGGGCAGCAGGTCTGGATGTCGCACGGCGACGCCTGCTCCGCGGCCCCCGCCGGCTTCACCGTCACCGCCTCGACGGACCTCGTCCCCGTCGCCGCCTTCGAGAACGACGAACGGAAGCTCTACGGCGTCCAGCACCACCCCGAGGTGATGCACACCACCTTCGGGCAGCAGGAGTTGGAGCACTTCCTCTACCGCGGCGCCGGGCTCACCCCCTCGTGGACGACCGAGTCGATCGTCGACGAGCAGGTCGAGGAGATCCGCGCGCGCGTCGGGCCGAAGCGCGCGATCTGCGGGCTCTCCGGCGGCGTTGACTCCGCCGTCGCGGCAGCCCTCGTGCAGCGCGCGATCGGCTCCCAGCTCACCTGCGTGTACGTCGACCACGGGCTGATGCGCAAGGGCGAGACGGAGCAGGTCGAGAAGGACTTCGTCGCGGCGACCGGCGTGCAGCTCAAGGTGGTCGACGCAGCGGAGCGGTTCCTCACCGCGCTCGCCGGCGTCTCGGACCCGGAGGAGAAGCGGAAGATCATCGGGCGGGAGTTCATCCGCGTCTTCGAGCAGGCACAGGCGGAGCTCGTCGCCGAGGCGGGGGCCGCGGGCGAGGACGTCGCCTTCCTGGTGCAGGGGACGCTCTACCCGGACGTCGTCGAGTCGGGCGGCGGCAACGGCACCGCGAACATCAAGTCGCACCACAACGTCGGCGGGCTCCCCGAGGACCTCGAGTTCGAGCTGATCGAGCCGCTGCGCAAGCTCTTCAAGGACGAGGTGCGCGCCGTCGGGCGCGAACTCGGCCTCCCCGACGCAATCGTCGAGCGGCAGCCCTTCCCGGGGCCCGGGCTCGGCATCCGCATCGTCGGCGAGGTGACGGCCGAGCGGCTGGCGGTCCTCCGCGAGGCGGACGCCATCGCGCGCGCCGAGCTGACGGCGGCCGGGCTCGACGGCGAGATCTGGCAGTGCCCCGTCGTCCTCCTCGGGGACGTACGCAGCGTCGGCGTCCAGGGCGACGGCCGCACCTACGGGCACCCGATCGTGCTGCGTCCGGTCTCCTCCGAGGACGCGATGACGGCCGACTGGTCCCGGCTCCCCTACGAGGTCCTCGCACGGATCTCCACGCGGATCACCAACGAGGTCGCCGAGGTCAACCGCGTCGCCCTCGACGTGACGAGCAAGCCGCCGGGGACCATCGAGTGGGAGTGAGGGCCTCGTAGGCCCGCTGAGTTCCACGTGCCGCCGCCCGGAGTCCGCGGGCGGCGGCACGTGTGCGTGCGGGGGCTTCGTGCGCGGTCCCTGGAACGCTGTGGATAGGCTCGGGGGCGGCAATTGCCAGGTGACGGTACGGAGTTGGGGGCCGCGTGGGGGGACGTGACGGGGAAGAGGGTGCTGCGGTGCCCCGCTCGTCGCTGGGCACCAGGGAGGAGCGGGCCGCACGCTGGGACGCCGAGGAGGACCTGGCGCGGGGCGCGACCCGGTCCAAGATCTGGGTCGGCATCGTGGTGCTGGGCCTGCTCGCGGCCTTCGCACTCGACCGCGCCGTCGACACGCCGCTCAGCTCGGCGCGCGCCGTCCACGACGCGTGCGGAGGGGCGCTGCACGCGGACGAAGTGGCGCAGTACGACGGCGAGACCGAGACGACGGAGCAGACGGAGCGGTACAACGCCGAACTGGGCAGGTACTACTGCGAGTTGGGCGACGGGGACAAGGTGGTCCTCGCGCTGGACGCGGCGGTCGACAGGGCGGGGGTCTCCCAGGTGGTCGGCGGTCTCGAGTCCGCCGACCGACTGACCCCCAGCCTCGCGGGTGTGCCCGGCTGGAGCGACGAGCGCCGCATCACCCTGCTTCCCCCGTGCCCCGGTGCCGGACGGGACATCGACGGTGACACGGCGAGGGCGGCGATCGGAGTCGAGGGCGCGTGGCGGCCGGACGAGGACGTGGTGTCCGAGGACGCGCTGGCCATCTGGCGCAGCGCGATCCGTGCCGCCAACTCGGCGCTGGAGCGGCTCGGTTGCGAGACGGAGCCGCTGAGCCTGCCGCGGGCCGCTTCCGGGCCGTGGACCGTGCCGTTCAGCCGGGTCGGCGAGACGGGATGCCGTCAGCTCGCGGGGCTTCCGCTGCGGGGGAAGAACACGCCGGTGCGGGTGGCGGACGTGGTGCCGGGGGACGCCGAGGGTGCGCCGCTCGACCACTGCGTCGTCGAACTCCGGTCGCGAGCGGGCGAGTCGGGCAGGGTCTCCTTGCGATTCTCGCGTGCCGTCGAAGTGCTGGTGGAGCGGCTGGGCAGGGAGGCGGGGATCGGCTCCGAGGGGAGCAAGGGGGAGAGTGGCCGCTGGCTGCCCGCGCTCGGGAAGTACTACGCGTACGGCACCGCGCGGTGCGGTGGCGAACGCGTCGGCTACCTGGTCACGTCGAATCCGCAGGAGGAGCTTGACCCCGGCGTCCTGCGCAGCTCCCTCGCCGCGTACGCGCAGGCCGATACGCGTCGGCTGGGTTGCACCGGGCTGCGGCTGCCCGGGGAGGCGTAGCGGGCTCGTGCTGTCGCGGCGTCGTGGGGCTGCCGTCGACCTGATGACGGTCCCGTCGGTGCGCGTGTGCGCGCCTGGCCCCGTCGGGCGGTGCGCGGGTGGCAGCCGGTGTGCCGTGCGGGCGGTCCGCTTGCGTACGTGGGGAGTTGCTAGCTTCCGGTGAGGGGCACCGTGTGTGCGTACAACCTCGTCTGTGCGGTCCACTCGCTGCTGATCCCGGTGCGCAGCCGGTTCAGGAACCGTTCCGGGAGTCCCCGCCGTTTGCCCCAGAGGGTTGCCGTGCGCTGGACCTGGCGGCCGCCGTCGAGGAACCACTCGGTGCGCTGCCGCTCCGTCCGTGCTGCGGGGGCGCCCTCGCGGAGCCAGGTGGGGACGTCGACGCCGGGGCGGCGGTGCGCCGCCCCGGCGTCGAGGGGCTCGTGCGGAGAGCGTGCGGGGCCGTATCCGCCCCGGCTGTGGCGGAGCACCTGACGGTCGAACCGGGTGAGGTCCTCGACGCGGCCGTCCAACACGGCCCGTGTACGGGCGCTTTGGAGGAGGGCCAGGCCGTGGAGCGCCGGTGAGAGCCTGAAACGCAGGCTGTCGGGCGACCGTGTGGGCTCCTTGCCCTGTGTCCCGGAGTGCGGGCGTGCGTCGAGGAGTTCGGCGGCCTGGGCTCGGAAGGTGTCGTGGAGGAGCGCGTAGCTCTCGGGGTACGGGGCGACCGAGCGCACCGCCTCCCGTGCGGCGTCCGTCGCCCCGGGCGAGGCGAGGTTGGCCCTCGGCTCGCCCGTTGTCTCGTCGGGGAAAGTGAGCACGGAGTCGTCGCCCTCGGGGACCGAGTCCCCGCCCGCGCCGACCGAGCCGGCGTAATGCGCAAGGAGCTTGGCGACGTACGGCGCGAACTCCTCGCTTGCATAGCGTTCTTCACGCTCGCCGAGCGCAAGAAGCGCCGCGGTGGCCGTCCTCGACTGCGGCTCCGTGTGCCGCTGAGGTCCCGAAGTCGCCCTGTCGGAACCGGTGGTGGCCGCGAGGAGGACCCGGCCGACGACCTGCGAGGCCGCAGGGCCTTCGCAGGTCGTGCGGCGCTCCTTGGCGAGGAGCCGTCCGACGCGGGTGTCCGAGGGGTCGGTCTCCGGTGCCGTCATGGGTGAGGGGATCACCAGCGTCTCGCCCGGGTCGAGGGCCGCGGCCGCCCGAGCCGGCTCCTCGGCGAGGCGCAGGGTGGCGTCGGACGGTGTCCAGCATCCCTCCGAGCGGACTGTCTCGACCACGAAAGCGGTGGCCACGACGACCATCGCCGTCACCCCGGCCACCACGGCAACCCCCGTGCGCCCGAGCCGTTTTGGCCGCGCCCTCGCCTTTTCCCCGTCTGCCCGCATGCCCCGACGGTATAGGGAGGCCGCCGGGCAGCCGCGGGTCCGGGACGCAGAGGCGACGCCCCCGTCCCGCCCAGGTCTTGTGTTCACGCTTTACTTCGTAGTACTTCTTATACATGAGCGAGCGAGTGCACAACAGGCTTGCGGTGGTGCGCGCCGAACACCGCGTATCCCGACGGGAGTTGGCCGACGCGGTCGGCGCGCACTACCAGACCATCGGCCACCTGGAGCGCGGGCAGTACAACCCCAGCCTCGACCTGGCCCTGCGCATCGCCGAGTACTTCCGCCTCCCGGTCGAGGCGCTCTTCTCGCTCACCGCCTTCCGCCCGCTCAGCGAGGAGCTCTATCCGCGCCGACGCGACGAAGGCACCGAAGCCGACACGGCACCACCCAGGGGGAGTTCGACATGACCGCGCCCGGACGTTTGCAGCCCACCGCCTCGGACAGGCGGCTCCACCGCATCATGAACGACCCGCGGACGAAGCCGTACCACGCGACCGCAGGCCGCCGCCGCGCGCTCGTCCTCGCGCACACGGCGGCCACCGCAGCAGGCTTCACCGGCCTCGTCGTCCTCTACGCCGCCCACAACGCGTGGTGGGCGGCGCTCATCGCCGCGGCCCTCCTCGTGTGGGTCCCCCTGACGGGGCTCCTCAACTCGATGACGGACGGCCTCTTCGAACTCCGTCCCCGCATGCTCGACGAACGCCAACTCGCCGAGCGCGCAGCCGTGCACGGCCTCGCCTTCCGCGTCGTACGGCTCGTGGTGCTCGCGGCCGTCCTCGCCTTCGCGGGGCTCGCGGCGACGGGCATCGCCCTCGCCGACCTCGCCGGCGCCCTGGCGGGTACGGGTGTCGGGCTGCTCCTGCTCCAGGGCCTCCTCCCACTGTGGCTCGCCGCGGTCCGGGTGGAGGACGTCCCCGCCGACGAGGTCGCCGCCTAGCGCCGGGTCAGTCGAGCAGCCGGGCGACCTCGCGCCAACCCCGGTGCGGCAGTGCGCCGGTGGGGCTCCCGTCGAAAACCTGGAGCGCGACGTGGTCGGCGCCCGCGGCCCGGAACTCGGCGAACCGCTCGCGGATGCGCGCGTCGTCGCCCCAGGCGAAGAGGGCGTCGACGAGGCGGTCGCTCCCGCCGTCGGCGAGGTCCTCCTCGGTGAACCCGGCGCGCAGCCAGTTGCGCCGGTAGTTGGTGAGCTGGAGGTAGACCGAGAGCGCCTCGCGCGCCAGCTTCCGCGCACGCGCGGGATCGTCCTCGGTGACGACGCCCAACTCCGGGGCGAGCACGGGGGAGTCGCCCAACAACGCGCGTGTCTCGGCCACTTGCTCGGCGGTGACCAGGTAGGGGAAGGCCCCCGCCGCGCGCTCCCGCGCGAGGCGGACCATCCGCGGCCCGAGCGCCGCCAGCATCCGGCTCCGCGGCGGGACGAACGTGGCCGGGTCGTCCAGCTCGTCCAGGTACGCCGCCATCGCGGTGTAAGGGCGCCGGTAGCCGCTCACCATCTGCGGGTGGCTCACGCCGAGGCCCAGGAGGAAGCGCTGCGGGTGCTCCTCCTCCAGCCTGCCGAAGTGCCGTGCCGCGTCGGCCGCTTCCTGCCGCCAGATGGAGTGGATACCGGTCGCGACGGTGATCCGCGGCGCCGCGCCGACGAGCGGCGCCGCCTCCTCCACGGTCGTGTGGCCGAGCCAGACGGCGCCGTACCCGAGCTCGTCGAGCTCGGCCACCGCCTCACCGCGGGCCTCCGGCTCGACGTCGGCGAGGGAGCGGAAGACGCCGTACCTGCCGATCGCCGGCGTCGGACCCACTTCGGAACTCGTGCTGGACATAGGGGTTCCCTTCTGCGCTGCGGACGAGCGGAACGTCGGACTCCAACGATCGCACCGACGGTGCCCCGCTTCCCGCGCCCCGCCGGCCACCGCCTCCCGGGGGTGAATCCGTCAACCTCCACATCCAACTCCGGTGCCTTACACGCCGGGTGAGACCCTCCGTAGCGTCAGCGCACCGCCTCGCGAGCCTTTCCGGGCACCTGTCCTGAGCTGGGCTGCCGCGCCGCCCGTCACCCGTTGGTGAACCGCGTTACGGGTGCGGCCCGCGAACGCTCCGACCGGGCGAATTGGCCCCTGTGTGGTCCCACTTGGGCTCCGGAGCACGTAATGTTCTCTGTGACGAAGCGAACACGGAGCGCATCCGTCTCGCGGAGTCCCCGGTGGAGCTGGATACCCGGAGGCCGCTCAGGTCGACGGATCGCAACCCCCGAGCGACAGCTCCCCCGGGCCGCGTTGCGGCGGCCGGACCGAGCTCCGCGCCCGTCGACACGGGAGCGTGAGCGTGAGCCACTCCCCCGTGGGGCTCAAGGTGGCCGCCGCAACGCGCAATCCGGCTTCGCCGGCGCTGGTGCTGCGCCGTGCGAACGGACCGGTTCCGGGAGCGGCTCCCCCGACAGCTCCCGGAGCCTGTCCCCCTCCCCCGGGGGGTCCCCGTCGGAGCCCGGACGACCCCCGTCGTCCGGGCTCCGAACTCTGTGCGGAGCGCGGCACATCGCCCACCCGGGCGAGCGCGGACCGCAGTCGGAGGACGGCTGCGCGCCGCAACTCCGCGCGCCCGCATCCCGGTTCGGAAGGTCCCCCGCAGAGGCGGGCCGGGCGCCCCCGTGGGTGCCCGGCCCGCTGCTCGGAAGCGGAGGGTTACTCCGTTCCCGATGCCCTTCTCCTACGGCGCGTCACGAAGACGGTTCCCGCGGTGAGGAGGAGCAGAGCCCCCGCGGCCGCCAGCATGGGGTAGCCGGAACCGGTCTGCGAAAGCGCCCCGCCGCCGGGGTGGGGCGCCGTGGTGAGCTTCACCTCGCAGTCGCCGCAGGTGCCGCCGTCCCCGGGCGTGACGACGTTGGCGAGGAGCTTCCCGTGGGCGTCGTCGTCGACCCGCACCCGGTAGGTGAGCGTCTCCTCGCCCCCTAGTTCGGGGATGTGCCAGTTGAGCGCCGTACCGTCGAGCTGCGCCTTGCCCGCCGTCGTGCGGATGCTGTCGGGGACGAGCGTCGCGTGGTCGAGGACGTGCGAGAGGTCGTCGGAGAGGGTCACCTCGCCGGCAGTGCTGTTCTCCGGGCGCACTGTGATGGTGTAGGTGACGGTCGAGCCGGGGTCGACGGTCGAGCCGTCGGGCGGGTCGCTCTGCTTCTCCGTCGTCCAACCTCCGTCGCCCTTGGCGGTGTTGGTGACCGTGCAGGTCGTCGAGGTGCCCCGGGCGAGGGTGACGGAACCGCCCGTGACGGGTGCCTCCTCGCCGTCCTCCTGCTCGCACGTCCAGTTGGAGGTGGTGTAGCCCTCGGGCCCGCCCTCCTCGGAGAGTCGGTAGCTGCCGGGCTCGACGCGGACGCCCGTGACCTCGTCCGAGCCGCTCTCACCGTCGACCTGCGTCGGCCCGGAGGCGTGCAGCACCCAGTCCGTCGGCTTTGCGTCGCCGCCCTCGACCTGCTTCACGAGCGTCAACTGGGCGCCGCATTCGACGGTGTTGGTGAGGCGGTAGGTGTTGTGCTCCGCGACGAGACGGGCCTCGTACGGGAGTCGCGCGTCGGCGGGGTCGCCGTTCTCCTCCGTGATCCGCTGCGAGACGACGCGGCACCAGGAGGGGACCTCCATGCGTTCGTCGACGGTGGCGGTCGCGTTCCGGGTGTAGTCGGTGCGCGCCTCGCCCCACTCCTGGTCGGTGGGGGTGTCGTTCTCGGGCCCCGTGAGGGTGAGTTGGGCCTGGAAGCCCTCGGGCTGGTCACCCTCGACGTACTCGTCGCCGTCGATCCGCCAGCTCTTCTCGACGGTGACGTCGGCTGAGGGCGGCTCCCTGTTGTAGACGGTGCAGGAGATCGCGGCACCGTTGGGGGCCTCGACGGTGAAGCCCGTACCCGAGGCGTTGGTCACGTCCACGTCGGCGCCGGTGTCCTTGTTGACGCAGACGGCGTTGTTGCCGCCCTGGGTGACGAGGGTGTACCCGGGCTGCTGGGTCTCGGCGACGGTCACGTCTGCCGCACTGGTGCCGGTGGGGAACTCGGGGGAGAAGACCACGGAGCCGGTCCCGTCGCCCTCGGTGGTTCGGCTGTCGGGCAGGCCGCCGATGCCCGGGGTGGTCGTGGTGGCGTCGAAGGTCCAGCCCTCGCCTGCCGGGCGGGCCCCCGAGACGTCCTCGCCGGTGTTCTGCGCCGGTACCAGTTGCTTCGTCACCGTCACCGAGTTGTCGCACTGGCTGAGGGCGAGCTGGTGGAGGGCGTCTCCCGCCGCCTCGTAGTTGGGGGATTGCGCGTAGTCGGCGGTGCTGAGGTTGCTGCCGTTGTACGCCTCGGTCCCCGAGATCGCGCGAAGGTTGAGCCCTGTGACCCCCGACACCCCGCTGCCGACGCCGAGGGCGATGACGCGGGAACCCTTCGCCTTGACGGAGTTGGCGGAGAAGATGCCGTTCTCCACGTCGCGGAAGTGGGTGCGGGAACCGTCGCCGAGCGGCTCGGTGGACCAGCGGGTGGGGTTGCCGTCGGTGAGGACCACGACGAGGTCGTAGTGCTCCTGCGCCTCGGCCACCTTGTAGAGGCCCTGGTCCCAGTTGGTGCCGCTGCCGAGCTGGTAGTCGGCGTACTTCGCCTTGAAGGCGTCGGCGCCCGCCTGCGTGGAGACGGGTTGCAGCTCCGGATGGTTGGGGTTGCCGGGGCTCGGCGACGTGCCGGAGAAGGAGAAGACGGCCATGCGCGAGGCGGTGCCGGCGAGGCCGTCGGTGGCCCGGTCGGCGGCCCGCTTGAGGTTGGGGAGCTGGCTGCCGACCGACGAGGAGACGTCGAGTACGAGCGCCACGTCGAGCCCGCACTTCTGCGGGAGCGCCGGGTTGTTCCGGGACTGCTGCCAGATGCCGCCCGACATCTTCCAGTCCAGCCGGTCGTCGCTGTACATGAACTCGTCGGTGGAGCGGTACGTCTCGCCCGCCGCCATCGCCGGCGTGTCGAACTCGTACGGGCGGGCCACCGACTGGGCGCCGCTGCCCCGGCCGGTGCGGAGCTCGGGGTTGGTGTACCAGCCGGGCGGTACTGCATCCTCGACGTCCTCGACCTGCCGGACCACGAACTCGCGCCCCGCGTTGGCCCCGCCGTCCTGGGTGTCGGGGACGACGAAGTTGCAGTCGCCGTCGCCGTCGGAGACGCAGGTCGACCAGGGCTCGCCGACGGGCTGGTCGGTCGCGGGGTCGACGAGTTGGAGCCGCACGCCGGCGAGCGGGGCGACCTCCTTGGGAGCGCTCCGGTCGCCGCCGGTCTTGACGGTGATCACCGAGGTCGTCGCCGTGGGGGAGGGGACCGTTCCTGGCGCGCTTCCCTGCGCGGTGGAGGTGAGCGCCGGGCTCGCGGTGCCGGTGAGGGCGGCGAGCAGAGCGGTGACGACGAGGAGCGTGCCGCGGTGGGGGCGTCGGCGGCGGCGTGGGCGGCGGGAGGCGCGGGCGCGAGGGGACGGGCCCGCTGGGCTGAGCGGCATGGTCGACTCCAGGGAAGACGATCTTTTGCTCACCGTAAGGCCGCTTAAGAACTGAAAGTGTGATTTGGGCATTGTGTCCTATATATACGCAAGGCGCACTCTCAGGGCGTCCCGGAGCCGCCGAGTTGCGACGTGCGTATGCCGCTGGACGCTGGAGGGGCGGCGGCGTCACGAGAGCGCCGCCCGCCCGACGTCCACGAGCGAGGCGAGCAGCGTGAACACCCTCTCCCCCGGCTTCCACGGCCACACCCGCCCGCGCAGCGACCGACTCCCGCCCGGGCAGTACCCGACCGAGCAGTTCCCCGTCCTCTCCGCCGGGCCGACGCCCGAAGTCCCCACGTCCACGTGGGAGTTCACGCTCACGGGCACCGAAGGCGAGCGGCTGCGCACCTGGGACTGGGCGGGCTTCGGCGACCTCCCGCAGGAGGAGCCGACCGTCGACATCCACTGCGTCACCCGGTGGACGAAGTGGGACACGAGCTGGCGCGGCGTCTCCGTCGACGTCCTGCTGGAAGGCGTGGACACGAGCGCGAGCCACGTCATGGCCGAGTCCTACGGCGGCTACACGACCAACCTGCCGCTCGCCGACCTCACCGGCGGAAGGGCGTGGATCGTGCACACCTTCGACGGCCTCCCGCTCCCACCCGAGCACGGCGGCCCGGCGCGGCTCCTCGTTCCGCACCTGTACTTCTGGAAATCCGCGAAGTGGGTGTCGGGGCTCCGGCTGCTCGACCGCGACGAGCCGGGGTTCTGGGAGTCGGTCGGCTACCACATGTACGGCGACCCCTGGCGCGAGCAGCGCAACAGGAGCGACTGAGTGCACGGGCACTGGTACTTCGCGCGGCTCGCCGCGCGCAGGGAGGAGAACGCGACCGCGCGCACCCTCCTCTTCGACGTCGAGAAGTGGCCGGGCCACCTGCCGGGGCAACACGTCGACGTGCGGCTCACGGCCGACGACGGGTACCAGGCCATCCGCAGCTATTCCCTCGCCGCTCCGGCCGAGGGTGACCGCCTGGAGCTCGGCGTCCAGCCGGTCGAGGGCGGCGAGGTGTCTCCCTACCTCGCGGAGCAGTTGCCGCTCGACGCCTACGTCGAGGTGCGGGGACCGCTCGGTGGCTGGTTCGTCTGGCGCGGCGAGCGTACGGAGCCGGTGCTGCTGCTCGGCGGGGGCTCGGGGATCGTTCCGCTGAGGGCGATGGTGCGCGCCCGGCGGAGCTCGGCGGCACGGTCGCCGTTCCTGCTCCTGTACGCGCTCCGCTCGCCCGCCGAGCGCTGGTACGCGGAGGAGCTGCGCCCCGGTGCGGACGCGGACGGCGTGCGGACGCGCCTCCTCTACAGCCGCGAGGCGCCTGCGGAGGAACCGCGCCCCGCAGGGCGGTTGACGGCGGCGGATCTCGCAGGCGCCGCGGAGGTCGAGGGCGGCCCGCCGCTCTGCTACGTCTGCGGGCCGACCGGGTTCGTCGAGCACGCGGCGGGGCTCCTCGTCGCAGCGGGCGTGCCCCCCGGGCGGGTGCGGACGGAGCGGTTCGGGTGACGGCCGCCGGTGGGAGAGAGGAGCAGGCGATGGTCATGCAGCACCTCGACGGGAACATGCTCGCGGGACCGCTGTCGGAGGTCTTCGCGGTCGAGCCGACGACCGCACTGCGCCGCTGCCCGCACTGCCGGCTCGTCTCCAGCCTCGCCCAACTCCACGTCTACGGACCCCAGCCCGGCATCACCGCGCGCTGCCCCGGGTGTTCGGCGATCGCCCTGCGCATGGCACGCCACCCCGGCGCGCTCTGGCTCCAACTCGGCGGCTCCGAGGGCGCGTTCCGCTTCCCCCTCGCGGAGTGAGCACGCCCGCGCCCCCACTCCGGGTGGTTTGCCGCATTCCGTGCTGCGAGGAACGCCCACGAACGGGCAGCCTTCTCTCCTCGGCGGAGTCCGGGCCGTCCCTCCCCGCGCCCCGGCCCGGCCCGCCGTCTTGCGGGGCGAGACGGCATGACTGCTTGTTCTGGACGTCGGTGCCGTTGCGGTGGGGCCTCCGCTCGGAAGGGCGAGGGACTGCCGTGGGCCAACCGCATTGCTGCGGACGGCGTTTGCTCTCGAAGCTGCCGCCGCTTGTTGCGGAGAACGGCCGGACCCGCTGCTGACGGGCGCCGCTCCGGCACGCCTGTGGGGCGGGGTTCTCGGAGACGCAGGGGCGACGGATCGACGTCGCCGGGCCCCGAAGCGGCTCGACGCCTGGGACGCGAGTCACCCCTCGGGTTGCCGCACCTCCCGACCCGTTGCCCGGTGCAGCGGTACGTCGGTGGTGGAGAGCGGGGTGCCGGTGCCGCCGGAGCGGGAGGCGACGAGTTCGGCTGCGACGGAGAGTGCGGTCTCCTCAGGGGTGTGGCCCGCCAGGTCGAGGCCGATCGGCGAGCGGAGCCGGGTGAGTTCGGGTTCCGAGAGGCCGGCCTCTCGGAGGCGTTCCAGGCGGTCGGTGTGCGAGCGGCGGCTGCCCATGGCGCCGACGTAGCCGGCGCGGCTGCGCAGCGCCGTCGTCAGGGCGGGGACGTCGAACTTCGGGTCGTGGGTGAGCAGGCAGACGGCGGTGCGCTCGTCCACGGTGTCGCGCACCGAGTCGAGGTAGCGGTGCGGCCAGTCGACGACGATCTCGTTCGCGTAAGGGAAGCGCTGTGCGGTGGCGAAGACGGGGCGCGCGTCGCAGAGCACGACGTGGTAGCCGAGGAACCGGCCGATCCTGGTGAGCGCCTCGGCGAAGTCGGTGGCTCCGAAGACGAGCATCCGCGGCGGCGGCGCGTACGACTCGACGAGCAGCGTCGCCCGTCCGCCCGCGCGCGTGCCGCACTCCTCGACGTCGAGCGTGCGCGCGGCACCGCCCGCCGCGAGCGCCCCGAACGCCGCGTGCGCGCCGGCGCGGTCGGCCTCCGGCGTCCCGAGCGCCCCGAGGGTGTGCCGCCCGCCTTCGGCGTCCTGCCACGCGAGGAGGGTGCCGCCGACGGGCACGGCGCCCTCGACGACGGTGACGAGCGCGGCGGGGAGCCCGGCCGCCTGCTGGGCCGCCAACCGCTCCAGCAGCGGGCCCTCTTCGGCGCGGAACGGGCGGACCAGTACGTCGAGGACGCCGCCGCAGGTGAGGCCGACGGCGAAGGCGTCGTCGTCGGTGACGCCGTACTGCTCGACCGCCGGCTCGCCCGACTCCAGTACGTCGAGTGCGAGTTGGTGGACGGCGCCCTCGACGCAGCCGCCGGAGAGGCTCCCCGCGACCTCGCCCGAGGAGCTGACCGCCATCGCGGCGCCCACCGGCCTCGGTGCCGAACGCCACGTCGCCGTGGTGGTTGCGACGGCGAATGGGATGCCGTCGCGCTGCCAGGTCAGCGCCTGCTGTAGGACGTCACGCACGCTTGCCCGCCTTCCCTTCGCCCGCCGGTCTGTCGTCATTATCTTTCCGCGAGGAAACCTTCGATAGGGGTTGACACTTGGGCGGCTGAGCGATTCTGCTGTCTACGGTTGCTGAAAATCTTAGGGCTTAGTTAACTCGGCAGAGCTGATGCGGCCCGGTGGAGAGACAGGTGGTCGCGTGAAACCGGCTCCGTTCGACTACGTCGCGCCGGGCACCCTGCCCGAAGCGCTGCGGTTCCTCGCCGACGAAGAGCGGGAGGTGAAGGTCCTCGCCGGTGGTCAGTCGCTCGTCCCCATGCTCAACATGCGGCTCGCCAGGCCCGAGTTGCTCGTCGACATCACCCGCATACCCGAGCTGCGCACCCTGGACGTCGAGGGGGACGGCGCGCTCCGGATAGGCGCGGGGGTCCGCCAGGCCGCCGTCGCCGTCGACCCCGCGGTGAGCGCCGGGTGGCCGCTGCTCACCGAGGCGATCGGGCACATCGGGCACCCGCAGATCCGCAACCGCGGCACCGTCTGCGGCAGCCTCGTCCACCACGACCCCGCCGCCGAGCTCCCGACGGCGGCGCTCGCGCTCGACGCGCGGTTCGACCTCAGCGGCCCCGCCGGAACCCGCACCGTCGACGCCGACGACTTCTTCCTCAGCACCTTCCTCACCGCGCTCGAAGCCGACGAGATCGTCACCTCCGTCCGGTTCGCCGCCCAACCGCACCGCACAGGTTGGTCGTTCGAGGAACTCGCCCGCCGCCGCGGCGACTTCGCCGCGATCGGCGTGGCCGTCCTGCTCACCCGTGCCGAGGCCGGCGGCGTCGACCGCGCCCGCGTCGTCTTCTGCGCGGCGGGCTCCCGGCCGCTGCGGCTCCCCGAGGCGGAGGACGCGCTCCTCGCCGCCGAGGGGCCGGAGCGACTCGACGACGCCTTCGCCGCAGCCGGAGCCGCGGCCCGCGCCCGCCTCGACCCGCCGTCCGACGTGCACGCCGACGCGGAGTGGCGGCGCGAGGCCGCCGAGATCCTCCTCGTCCGCGCCTGCAACCGAGCCTGGGAGCGTACCCGGTGACCGACACGACCGAAGCGAGACCCGACCCGCTGCCGAGCGCAGCCCCGCCGCTGAGCGAGCCGTCCTCCTGGCACGAGCTCCACCTCACCGTCAACGGGCGCCCCATCCGCGCGCAGGTGGAGTCGCGGCTGCTGCTGAGCGACTTCCTCCGCGCGCGACTCTCCCTCACCGGCACCCACGTCGGCTGCGAGCACGGCGTCTGCGGCGCCTGCACCGTCCTCGTCGACGGCGAACCGGTGCGCTCCTGCCTCACGTTGGCCGTGGCCTGCGAGGGCGCCTCGCTGCGCACCGTCGAGTCGCTCGCGGACGAGGAGGGGCAGCTCACCGACGTCCAGCGCGCCTTCCACGAGCAGCACGCCATGCAGTGCGGTTTCTGCACGGCCGGCTTCGTGATGAGCTGCACCGCCATGGTGGAGGCGCCCGAGCGCCCCGCCGAGGACGAGGTCGCCGACCAGCTCAGCGGCCACCTGTGCCGCTGCACCGGCTACCGCAACATCAGAGCCGCCGTCGAGCAGGTCCTCGACGACCGGTACGGGAAGGCAGGCGAGGAGAAGTGACCACCCAGCAGGCCGCCCCGGCGAGCGCGGGCACGGAGCAGGAGGCGTGGATCGGGCGCCGCCTGCCCCGCGTCGAGGACGACCGCCTCCTGCGGGGCAACGGGCGCTACGCCGACGACCTCGGCCTCCCCGGCACCCTCGAACTCGCCTTCCTCCGCAGCCCGCACGCCCACGCCCGGATCACCTCCCTCGGCACGGAGGCCGCCGCGCGCCTCCCCGGCGTCCACGCGATCTGGACGGGCGAGGACACGGCAGCGCTCCCGCCGCTCCTCAACCGCGCCGAACTCGCCGTCCCCGCGGGGCTCCAGGAGGCGCTCGATCCGCTGGTGCGGGCGCTGCCGATGCCGCTCCTCGCGGGGGAGAAGGTCACCTTCGTCGGGCAGCCCGTCGCGCTCGTCGCCGCCGACAGCCGCTACCTCGCCGAGGACGCGCTGGAGCTGATCGACGTGGAGTACGAGCCGCTCGACGTCGTCGTCGACCCGGAGGCGGCGCTGCGCCCGGACTCGCCGCGCGTCGAGGAGAGTTGGGACGACAACGTGGCGCTCGCGCTCGACACCACCGTCGGCGACCCGCAGGCCGCCTTCGCCGAGGCGGCCTGCGTGGTCGAAGAGGAGTTCCGGGCGCACCGCTACGTCGCCTCGCCGATCGAGCCGCGCGGCATCACCGCCGCACCCGGCGGGTACGACGGACGGCTCACCGTGTGGTCGAGTCACCAGACGCCGCACCGGGTGCGCGACACGGTCGCCGGCACGCTCGGTCTCGACCCCGAGCAGGTCCGCGTGATCGCCACCGACGTCGGCGGCGGATTCGGGCAGAAGGGCGTCCTCTACGTGGAGGACCTCCTCGTGCCGTTCGCCGCGCACCGGTCGGGGCGCCCCGTGAGCTGGCGCGAGGACCGCAACGAGAACCTGACGGGCACCGCGCACGCGCGCGAGCAGACCCACCGGATCTCGCTCGCCGCCGACGCCGAGGGGCGGCTGCTCGGCCTGCGGGACGAGATCCTCGTCAACTTCGGCGCCACCACGATCACGGGCCTCGTCGTCCCGTACAACTCGCTGTGCCACCTGCTCGGCCCGTACCGCGTCCCGCACGTCCACATCGACGTCAAGGCCGTCCTCACCAACACCACCTACACAGCGCCCTATCGCGGCGCCGGCCGCCCCGAGGCCGTCTTCGCGATGGAGCGCGCGATGGACCGCCTCGCGGCGAAGCTGGGGATCGAGCCGGCCGAGCTGCGCGCGAGGAACCTGATACCGCCCGAGGCGAT
Source organism: Streptomyces sulphureus DSM 40104 (assembly GCF_000381025.1). GTDB lineage: Bacteria > Actinomycetota > Actinomycetes > Streptomycetales > Streptomycetaceae > Streptomyces > Streptomyces sulphureus. The sequence goes on along the minus strand of NZ_KB905817.1, from coordinate 118,221 downwards.
GCCGTACCGCACCGGACTCGTCGACCGCGCGGGCAACCCGCAGGAGTACGACTCGGGCGACTTCCCCGAACTCCTGCGGCGCGCCGTGGACCGGATCGACGTGCCCGCCGTGCGCGAGCGGCAGCGCGCGGGGGAGCGCGAGGGGCACCGCGTCGGCGTCGGCTTCGCCGTCTATCTGGAGGCGACGGGGCTAGGCCCCTTCGAGTCGGCGCGCGTCCAACTGCGGCGCAACGGGCGGGTCGGCCTCTACCTCGGCACGCCTTCGCAGGGCCAGGGGCACCGCACCAGCATGGCGCAGATCGCCGCCGATGCGCTCGGCGTCCCGCCTTCCGTCGTCGACGTCGTCGGTGGGGACACCGACGCGGTGCCCTTCGGCGTCGGCACCATCGCCAGCCGGGCGCTCGTCACCGCGGGGAACGCGACGCATCGCGCGGGGCGGCTGCTCCGCGAGAAGATCCTCAACTCGGCCTCCGCCCGCCTCGGGACGCCGGCCGACGAGCTGACCGTGGTCGACGGCGTTGTGCTCCCGCTGAAGTCCGCTGACGAGGGTGCGGGAAGCGAGGCGCCCGAGGGCCTGCCGCTCGCCGCACTCGTCAACTCCCCGATGACGGTGCCCGACGGGCTCGGCGCCGACCTCAGCGAGACGGCGCACTTCCGCCCACCCGGCTTCACCTTCGCGGCGGGGGCGCACGCCGTCGTCGTGGACGTCGACACCCGGACCGGCGAGGTGGAGATCGAGCGGTACGTCGTCGTCCACGACGCGGGGCGCATCGTCAACCCGATGATCGCCGAGGCGCAGGTGACGGGCGGCGTCGCGCAGGGGATCGGCGGCGCCCTCTACGAGGAGATGGCGTACGGGCCCGACGGCCAGCCCGTCACCACGACGTACATGGACTACCTCCTCCCCACCTCCTCGGAGATCCCCGATCTGGAGCTGGACGAGACCCACACCCACAGCACCCTCAACGACCTCGGCGTCAAGGGCCTGGGGGAGGGCGGCGCGATCGCGCCGCAGGCTGTGATCTCGAACGCGGTGGAGGACGCGCTGCGTCCGTACGGTGCGGTGGTACGACGCGGTCCGCTGACGCCGCACCGGGTCCGCGCCCTGATCCGCGAGTCCGCGGGGGAGCGGGGCGAAGCCGAGCGCCCCGCCGTCCCGACCGCCTGAGCACGCACGTACGGAGAGACCATGCAACTCGACCACAGCTTCCAGGTGCCGGTGCCGCAGCAGGAGACCTGGCGCCTCTTCCACGACATCGAGGCGATAGCGCCCTGCATGCCGGGCGCCGTCCTCGACCGCGCGGACGAGAACAGCTTCGAGGGGCGGGTGAAGGTCAAGGTCGGTGCGGTGGCGATGAGTTACCGCGGCAAGGGGACGATCACCAGGGACGAGGCGGCCCGGCGCGTCGTCCTCGACCTCAGCGGCAGCGAGACCCGCGGCGGCGGCACCGCCACCGCGACGGTCACCGCCACGTTGACGCCGGACGGCGAGGGCACCGCCGTCCGCGTGCGGACCGACCTCGATCTCACGGGGAAGCCGGCGCAGTTCGGGCGCGGCATCCTCGTCGAGGTCGGGGACCGGCTGGTGCAGCAGTTCGCCGGCAACCTGCAGAAGCACCTGAGCGCACAGCCGGACGTCGGGACGGCGGCGCCGGACGCAGCCCGGTCCGCGGCGCCCGCGGCGTCGACCGCGGCCGAGCCCGAAGCGCTCGACGTGGGGGCCGCCGTCTGGCCGGCCCTCGCGAAGCGGGCGAAGGTGCCGGCGCTCGTCGCGGGGAGCGTCGCCGTCACGCTGCTCGCGGTGCGGCTGCTGCGGCGCAAGTCCGCCTGAACCTCGCGTCGTCCGGTCCCGGCTTGCCGGGGCCGGACGACGCGCGTCTCCGCTCCTCCGCGCCGGGTGGTGTGCGCCGTCGATCCATGTCCGGTAAAGGGTGTTCGGCGTGGTATTCCACGAACTCCGTGCTCTGCGCGCTATGCATGGTTCCGTCCCGCGCGGCGCGACTCCCCCACACCCGGACGACGGCTCACAGCGTCCGCCCGCACAGGGGGCCGCCCTCCGCGCACCGCCACCGCAGAGGGAGCAGGCCATGACGTCGACGGAGAGTCCGCCAAACGTCGCAGGGGAGCAGTCGGAGCCGCCGCGCAAGCGGCCGGGGTCGGTGGTGGTCCAGTGGCTCACCACCACCGATCACAAGCAGATCGGCACGCTCTACCTCGTCACGTCCTTTGTCTTCTTCCTGCTCGGCGGGGTGATGGCGCTGCTGATGCGCGCCGAACTCGCCCGTCCTGGCATCCAGTTGCTTTCGCACGAGCAGTTCAACCAGTTCTTCACCATGCACGGCACGGTGATGCTGCTGATGTTCGCGACGCCGACGTTCATCGGCTTCGGCAACTGGATCATGCCGATCCAGATCGGGGCGCCCGACGTCGCGCTCCCGCGGCTGAACATGCTCTCGTACTGGCTCTTCCTCTTCGGGTCGCTCATCGTGGTGGGCGGCTTCCTCACGCCCAACGGCGCGGCGGACTTCGGCTGGTTCGCCTACTCGCCGCTCACCGACGCCGTCCGCAGCCCGGGCGTCGGCCACGACATGTGGGTCATGGGCCTCGCCTTCCAGGGGTTCGGCACGATCCTCGGCTCCGTCAACTTCATCACCACCATCGTCGGGATGCGGGCGCCCGGCATGACGCTGTTCCGGATGCCGATCTTCACCTGGAACGTCCTGCTCACCGCCGTGCTGGTGCTCATGGCCTTCCCCGTGCTCGCCGCCGCGCTGCTGGCGCTGGAGTACGACCGCAAGTTCGGCGGGATGATCTTCGAGGCGGCGAACGGCGGGCCGCTGCTCTGGCAGCACCTCTTCTGGTTCTTCGGGCATCCCGAGGTCTACATCATCGCGCTGCCGTTCTTCGGGATCGTCACCGAGATCATCCCCGTCTTCAGCCGCAAACCGATCTTCGGGTACGTCGGCCTCGTCGGGGCGACGGTCGCGATCACGGGCCTTTCGGTGACGGTCTGGGCCCACCACATGTTCGTCACGGGAGGGGTGCTGCTCCCCTTCTTCTCGCTCATGTCGTTCCTCATCGCGGTGCCGACGGGCGTGAAGTTCTTCAACTGGATCGGCACGATGTGGAAGGGATCGCTGAGTTTCGAGACGCCGATGCTCTGGGCGACCGGCTTCCTCGTGACCTTCCTCTTCGGCGGGCTCACGGGTGTTCTCCTCGCGTCGCCGCCGATGGACTTCCACGTCTCGGACACGTACTTCGTCGTCGCGCACTTCCACTACGTGGTCTTCGGCACCGTCGTCTTCGCCACCTTCGCCGGATTCCACTTCTGGTGGCCGAAGTTCACGGGCAAGATGCTCGACGAGCGCCTCGGCAAGATCACCTTCTGGACGCTCTTCGTCGGCTTCCACACCACCTTCCTCGTCCAGCACTGGCTCGGTGCCGAGGGCATGCCCCGCCGGTACGCGGACTACCTCGCGGCCGACGGCTTCACCGCGCTCAACACCGTCTCCTCGATCGGCTCCTTCCTCCTCGGCCTCTCGATGCTGCCGTTCTTCTACAACGTCTGGAAGACGGCGAAGTACGGCAAGAAGATCGAGGTCGACGACCCCTGGGGATACGGCCGTTCGCTGGAGTGGGCGACCTCCTGCCCGCCCCCGGCGCACAACTTCTACGCCATGCCCCGCATCCGCTCCGAGTCCCCGGCCTTCGACCTCCACCACCCCGAGGTGGCACAGCTCGACGAACTCCACGTCGGCGAACCTCCGCCGACCTCCCGCGGCTTCACCACCGGGCGCGTCGACGAGTCCGGCACGGCGGCCGGGGGTTCCGGCACGGCGCGCCCGGACGGTCAGCACGGGGCGGACGGCGGGGAAGGCCAGGTGTGAGGCGTATGGCGACCCGCAAGCGCCCCCGGCGCGCAGCGAGACAGGCGCCCGAGCGTCCCGCGCCCGTGGACAGCGCGTCCGGTGAAGTCGCAGAAGGACTCGTCGACTTGGAGGGGTACCTCCTCGCGCACTCGGCGATCGACGAGGCCCGTGTGCAGGCCGCCTCCTTCACCCGCCGTCTCCCGTGGCTCACCGGGGAGCAGCGCCGCGAGGTGGAGACGCTCTACGCCGGCGACCATCTCGACCACACCCGCCGCTCCCTCCAGGCGACGACCCGGCGCGCCGGCGAACTGCGCCTCGAGTACCAGCACCGCTACGACCGGCTCAAGGCGCGCTGCACCGCGCTCTTCCTCGCGGCGACGGCGGCGGCGTCGGGCGTGCTGACGCTGCTGGGTCTGGCGGCCAGGAGCTGAGGGCGCACGACGGGAGCGCACATACAGCGGGGCGGGCACGCAGCCCGCCCCGCTTCCGCTGCCGCGGTCGGTTACCGGGAGTCCTCCTGGCGCGAACGCGATGTCGAGGGCGAGGTGTTCGCCTGCTCGCCGTCCTGCTGCGCCGGGATCGGCGTCTCCAGGGTGCCGTTCTCGAGGCTCTCCTCGATGGCGGAGACCGCCTTGTCGATCATGAGGTCCTGCTCGGCCTCCTGGCGTGCCTTGAGGTACGCCTGGCGCTCATGGCGCAGCGACTTGATCGTCGCCGCGCACATGAAGAGCATCACGACGCTGAACGGCAGGGCGATGATGATCGCCGTCGTCTGGAGCGTGGTGAGCGAATCGGTCCCCTTGCCGCCCGCGACGAGGAGCGCGATGGCCACGGCGCCCTCGGCGCACGACCAGAAGACGCGGCTCCACCTCGGCGGATCGGGATCGCCGCCGGAGGTGAGCATGTCGACGACGTAGGAGCCGGAGTCCGAGGAGGTGACGAAGAAGAGGACGATCAGCAGGATCGTCAGGCCGATGACGATCCCGGCGGCCGGCAGGGTCTCCAGCAGTTGGAAGAGCGCCGTGTCGTCGTTGACGCCGTCCCCGATGAGGCCGCCCTCGCCGAACACTTCGGTGTGGATGCCGGAACCGCCCAGGACGCTGTACCAGAAGAAGGTGAGCAGCGTCGGGACGAGCAGCACACCGCAGACGAACTCGCGGACGGTGCGCCCGCGCGAGATGCGTGCGATGAAGATGCCGACGAACGGGGACCAGGAGATCCACCAGCCCCAGTAGAAGATCGTCCAGTCCTTGGTCCAGTCGGTGCCGGCGCTGCCCTGGCTCGCGCCGGTGTCGAAGCTCATCTGGAGCACGGTCTGGAGGTAGCCTCCGATGTTCTGGATGAAGCCGCTGAAGATGAAGAGCGTCGGCCCCGCGACGAGGATGAAGAGCATCAGGGCGGCGGCGAGGCCCATGTTGATGTTGGAGAGCCACTTGATGCCCTTGCCGATGCCCGTGACGACGGAGATCGTCGCGAGCACCGTGATGCCGATGATCAGGGCGACTTGAAGGCCCTGGCCCGGGTTCTCCACCCAGCCGGAGAAGTCGAGTCCTGCGGAGATCTGCATCACGCCGAAGCCGAGCGAGGTGGCGACGCCGAAGAGCGTGCCGACGACGGCGATGACGTCGATGACGTTGCCGAGCCAGCCCTTGACGCGGTTGCCGAGGACCGGCTCCAGCGCCCAGCGGATCGAGACGGGGCGGCCCTTGCGGTGGATCGCGTAGGCGACGGCGAGGCCGACGACGACGTAGATCGCCCACGGGTGGATGCCCCAGTGCAGGAACGTCTGCACCATGGAGAACTCGGCCCTGTCGGCCGGGCTTTCACCGACGCCCGGTTTGGGTGCGTCGTAGAAGTTGAGCGGTTCGGCGACGCCCCAGAAGACGAGGCCGATGCCCATGCCGGCGGCGAAGAGCATCGAGAGCCAGGAGAGGAGGCTGTACTCGGCCTTCTCGTGGTCCTTGCCGAGCTTGATGTCGCCGAAGCGGCCTATCCCCACCCAGAGCGAGAAGATCACGAAGAGCGAGACGATGGCCATGTAGTACCAACTGAGCCCGCCCACGATGTTGTCCTGGATCGACGTCACCAGGTTCGCGGCCGACTCCTGGAAGATCACCGCGTAGAGCACGAAGGCCACGATGATGATCGCGGAGGGCCAGAAGACCCACGGGGCCACCGACGACTCCCGTTTCTTCGGACCGCCGGATGGTCGGTTCTCATCGGCCTCCGGCGGGGCCTCCCGCGTCTTCCCCGTCTGTTGCGCAGCCACACTCGTTCCCTTCGCGTTTGGGGCTGTGGTCATCACCCGGGCCCGTGGACGGCCCGGGCGAGGCGCGTGCCCGCGCCTCAGCCCCGTATGCATAACGAAGAGAAAACGTAGTCTTTGCCGCCGCTCGGTAGTACTCGGGTTCGAGCAGGTGTATGCGGCAGCCGTGCGGTCAACGCCTGCGCCAGGGAAGCCTTCTGGAGCCGCGCGGGTACTCGCCCCACGCCCGCGTCCGACCCGCGGCCTCGTCCTGGCGGTTCTCCTCCAGCGCGTTGACGGTGTGGTGCACGAGCCGCTGCGCCATCTCCCTGCGCCGGGCCGCCTCGTAGGCGCGGTGCTCGGCGCGCAGGCAGCGCAGCGTCGCGACGCAGGTGATCAGCATGATGACGCTGAAGGGCAGCGCCGTGATGATCGCTGTCGTCTGGAGCGTGGTGAGCGAGTCGGAGCCGGCGCCTCCGGCGAGGAGGAGCGCGATGGCGACGGCGCCCTCCGCGACCGACCAGAAGACCCGGCTCCAGATCGGTGGGTTCTGTTCGCCGCCCGAGGCAAGCATGTCGACGACGAACGAGCCGGAGTCCGAGGAGGTGACGAAGAAGAGGACGATCAGCAGGATCGTGACCCCCGAGACGAAGCCGGTCCACGGAAGGTTGTGGAGGAGCTGGAAGAGCGCCGTGTCGGTGTTGACGCCTCCCTCGGTGAGGTTGCCGCTCCCGAAGATCTCCTCCCAGAGCGCGGAGCCGCCGAGCGCGGAGTACCAGACGAAGGTGACGACGGTCGGCACCAGCAGCACGCCCGCGATGAACTCCCGCACGGTACGGCCGCGTGAGATGCGTGCGATGAAGATGCCGACGAACGGGGACCAGGAGATCCACCAGCCCCAGTAGAAGAGCGTCCACTGGCGCACCCACCCCGTGCCTTCGCTCCCGTGGTTGACGCCGGTGTCGAAGCTCATCTGGAGGAAGTTCTGAAGGTAGTTGCCGATGCTCTGGACGAGGGTGTTGAAGATGAACTCCGTGGGCCCCGTCACCAGCACGAAGATCATGAGTAGTGCAGCGATGGCGATGTTGAGGTTGGAGAGCAGCTTGATGCCGCGTCCTAGCCCCGAGACCACGGAGCCGATCGCGATCAACGTGATCACGATGATGAGGATCACCTGCAGGCCCTCGCCCGTGCTGTCCACCCAGCCGCTGTACTGCATCCCCGCGGAGATCTGCATCACGCCGAGGCCGAGCGAGGTGGCGACGCCGAAGAGGGTGCCGATGATGGCGATGACGTCGATGAGGTCGCCCCAGCCGCTCTTGACCCGGTTCCCGATGAGCGGCTCCAGCGTCCACCGGATCGAGACGGGGCGCCCCCTGCGGTGGACCGCGTAGGCGACGGCGAGGCCGACGACGGCGTAGATCGCCCAGGGGTGGACGCCCCAGTGCAGGAACGTCTGCCGCATCGCGAACTCCGAGCGTGCTGCGGAGCTTTCGCCGATGCCGGGCTTGGGGTCGTCGTAGAAGGTGAGCGGTTCGGCGACGCCCCAGAAGACGAGGCCGATGCCCATGCCCGCCGCGAAGAGCATCGAGAGCCAGGAGAGGAGGCCGAACTCCGGCTCGTCCTCGTCCCTGCCGAGCTTGATGTCGCCGAAGCGGCTGACGCCGACCCAGATCGAGAAGATCACGAAGAGCGAGACGATCGCCTGGTAGTACCAGCCGAGGTAGCCGATGATGTGGTCCTGCACCGTCGTCACGGCCGAGGCGGCCGACTTCGGGAAGAGCACCGCATAGAGGACGAAGAGCAGGATGACCACGGCGGAGGGCCAGAAGACCCGGTGCGCCACCGAACTCGTGGGGCCCTCCGACTCCTCCTCGGCCTCCGTCTCGCCGGCGGGTTGATCGGGCGGGTTCCCCGTGGGGTGCGCGGCCACGCTCGGCTCCCTTCTCAGTGGGGGGCGGAAGAGGCGCGCGGCACGGGTCCGCGCTGGACGGATGCGCGCGCAACTGGCTGGGATCTTATGTGTGTGTCCTGGTTTTTCCCGTTATTCCGTGGGCGCGGTGGGTTCGGAGGTCGTAGCGCAACCGTTGGCGCGGTGCCCGGTGGTCCGCGGTTCTCGGTGTGAACACCCGTCCGTCATGGCGGTGTTGACGAGATATGCCCGGAAGAGTGGCAAGGGTGTTCTCTGTGCCGAATCAGGACGGTTCTCCGCTAGCGTGTGCCGCCCGCTGCTCGCCGGTCTCCGAGCGCGGGCACACGTACGGCGGACGGAAAGGTTCCGGCATGTTCCGAGTGCGCAGGCGCGCAGGCGACCCGCAACACCCCCAGCACACCGGCGTATACGCACCGGGGACGCGCCGGCGCGCGGCGTGGCTCGCGGTGCCCGCAGTGGTGGTCGCCCTCGCGGCGGGCGCCGTCGCCTCCACGACGAGCGCCGCCGACCAGGTGCGGGGCGCCGACACCGCACCGGAGCGGATCGACCCGGACGCGGCCAACATCCGCGGCGAGAAGGTCTATCGGGGCCTCGGTCGCGAGCACCGCAGCGGGCGGATCGCCTATCCGGCCCGGCCCGTGCCTCCCGTCGGCGGCCCCCACAACCCCGTGTGGCAGAACGCCGACGGCGCCGTCTACGACCGGCCGCTCCGCAACGAGCACGCCGTCCACTCGCTGGAGCACGGCACCGTGTGGGTCACCTACGCGCCCGACGCGCCGGCTTCCGGTGTCCGGGCCCTGCGCAAGCAGGTGGAGGGCGTGCCCTACCGGATGATGAGCCCCGTGCCGAAGCAGGGCGCCCCGTTCAAACTGACCGCCTGGGGGCACCAGTTGAGCCTGCGCAGCGGCACGGACAAGCGGGCCGCGCAGTTCCTCGAGGCGTACACGCAGGGGCCGCAGACGCCCGAGGCCGGAGCGCCGGCGACCGGCGGACGGAAGACGCCGTGACCGCGGGCAACCTCCGCACCGCGGGCCCCTGCCTCGTCCTCGCCGCACTCCTCGGCGCGCTGCTCCTCACCGCCGGCGCACCCGCGGCAGAGCGCGAACCGGCGCGCGCCGCGGTGCCCGCGGAGGACTCGGCCGACGTGGGGTTCGCACGCGACATGTCCGTCCACCACCAGCAGGCGGTGGAGATGTCGTTCCACCTCTACCGCCACGGCTCCTCCGAGCGCCTCCGCACGCTCGCGTACGACATCGCGCAGGCGCAGGCGACGCAGCGCGGCATGATGCTCGGCTGGCTCGACCTGTGGGGGCGGAGCGCCTCCCCGAAGAACCCCATGGCGTGGATGGACATGCCGCCACCGAGCGACGCCGACCGCCGCGACGGCCGCCTCATGCCCGGCATGCTCAGCCGCACCGAACTCGCCCAACTCCTCGACGCCGAGGGGGAGAAGGCCGACACCCTCTTCCTCAAGCGCATGATCAGCCACCACCGCGGGGGCGTGCACATGGCGGAGGGAGCCGTCGAGCGCGCCGGGGAGCCGGTGGTGCGCCGTCTCGCCCAGGGCATGCTCGACGCGCAGAAGGCGGAGATCGACGAGATGACGCACCTGCTGCGCACCGTCGACGGCCCCGGCGGGGCGCCGTCCGACGCGGGGCACGGCGCGCATGCGACGTCGCCCGGGGGGTCGGGTAGCGCCCGGGAGCACTGACGTTGGGGTGCTCGGGTCGCGCGTAGCTCCAGCAACCAGCCCCGCGTGACGGGCGGTTCGCGCCGCCCGTCGAGGCTCGTGGGTGGGGCCGTCGACCATGGCGCCCGTAGTCCCGTCCGGTGTGTCAGCCGTTCGGTACGGTGCGCCCGCCGGGAGGTGCGCGTCCGCGCGGAAGGGGCGGCTGCCGGGTGCGCGGTGGACCACTGAGGTTGCGTTGTCCGGCGCCGTGGCGGCCGCCTTCACGTTGGGAGGCGCGTCGCAGCAACCGGGTTGCACGACGGCGCAGTTCGCGTCGTCGGGAGGCGGAAGTGGCGGGGGCCGTCGACGGTGGGGGTTGCGGGTTCCGGCCCTCCGGGGCCGGTGTGCGCGAGTCGTGGCCTCGGGTGGCTACGGAGCCGCAGCGGGCATGAGCTTCCCGGCGCACCGGCCTTCGCGCCCGAACGTGGATCGAAACCAACCAGTCTGAGAGGCAGGGCAGTTGACGCCGCGAGGACCGGCCCGGCCGCTGCGACGCGGCGGCGTCCTGGTCTGCGTCGTCGGGGCGGCGGTGACCAGGCACGAGCCTCGGGCCCGCTGAGCGCGGGCCCGAGGGATGTACCGGTGGGTCTGTTGTGCTAGCGCGGGCAGTGGGCGGTGCGGCTGATGCGCAGGGCCTTCGGGTGGTGCCTGACCTCCAGCTTGCCCTTGAAGTGCGGCGGGATGCACCGGCGCTGGTTGTTGATGAGCAGGAACTCGACCGCGTTGCGGCGGGTGTTGTTCTGCACCCAGTACTGGCGCGGCGTGATCCGCTGCCAGCGCCCGGTGACACGGTTGAACTGCGCCGTCTTGTGGGTGAAGTGCCGGTCGCGGTAGAGGCAGACGTACCGCGGTGCGCAGCGGTCGGTCCGCTGCGCTGCCGGGGCGGCCTGCTCCTGCTGGGTCGTCGCCTGGGTCCTGCTAGGGGCTGTCTGCGCACCCGCGGTGGCCGGTACGGCGGTGAACGCGATGGCTGCGGCCGCGAGAGCGGCGGGGACGGTGAACTTCCTGGCGTTGTGGAACACGCGAACTCCCTTGCTGCGAACAGTGATCGGTGAACTACGTGCACTGGACCCGGGCGACCGCGCAGGACATGAGCCTGGGAGCGGGAGGGGGGTCGAAGCGGAATCGAGCGGCCGGATCGCCTCGACCGGGTCGGGGGCCCGGGATGCCGGGCGGCCCGAGAACACTGTGGGGCCGAGGCGCGGGGGCCGCTACGGAACGTCGGCCAAACCGCCGCCAGGGGTGAGCCTCGGGGAGGTCGCGTTGACACGGGCTCGGACGCCAGGCCGAGATGAGGGACGGGCGCGGACTCTCCTCGTATGCGCGTACGTCAGGCAGGGCCGCCGAGGGCGGACGTCAACTGCCGCGCCGCGCCCGTGACTTCGTCGATCACGCCGGGCACGGCCTCGGGCGGGAGGCGGAAGACGGGCGCGGAGACGTTGAGCGCCGCGGTCACCGTGCCCCGGTGGTCGCGCACTGGCGCGGCAACGGCGACGAGCCCCGGTTCGTACTCCTCCGCTGCGAGGACGTACCCGGCGGCGCGCTCCGCGCTCAGCCGCTCCAGCAGCGCGGGGAGCGTGCGCGGGGCCTGCTCGGTGCCGGGGAGTCGGCCGTCGGAGCCCGCCTGGGCGGCGTCGCCGAGGAGGCCGCGCACCTCGTCGTCGCCGAGGCCGAGCAGGAGCGCGCGTCCCGAGGAGGTGCAATTGACCGGTGTCGCGCGGCCGATCCATTCGTGTGCCTGGAGGCCGCGCACCGGCCGCTCGGTGAGGACGGTCACGGCGCTGGCGCCGCTGAGCACCGTCAGATAGGCGGGCTCGCGGAGGCTCTGCACGAGCTGCCGCAGCACGCCGGGGGCTTCCTGGCGGAGACGCTCCCCGCCGGCGGCTCCGGCGAGCGCGAAGACCTGCCAGCCGATCCGGTACTCCAGGCTCGAAGGGTCCCGCTCGACGAAACCGGCGTCGGCGAGCACCTTCAGCGTCCGCGACACCTGCGTCTTCTCCCGACCGAGCGCCGACGCCACGCCCTGTACGCCCTGGGGTCCCGAGCCCAGGACCCGCAGGACGTCGAGCGCCCGCTGCACGCTGCTCAGCGACTCAGCCGCCATCGTCCCGACCGCCTTTCCTCGGTGCCCCAAGGGTGCAGGCGGCGTGCGTATGGAGCAACTCGCGTTGGTCGATGGGCACCCGCGCTTCGTACGGTCGCAGACATGTGTGGCATCGCAGCAATCCATCCCCGGCGGAGCGCCGAAGCCTCCGACGCCGAGCCCTGTCCTGGTCAGGGCGCCGTGCAGGAGCGCGGTGCCCGGATGCTCGACCGGCTCGCGCACCGCGGGCCCGACGACGTCGACGCGCGTCGGGTCGGCGCCTCCTGGCTCGGCCACCGCCGGCTCTCCCTCCTCGACCTCGAAGGCGGCCGCCAGCCGCTCACCGGGCCGGAAGCGCCGGAGACCGCCTGGACGCTCGTCTGCAACGGCGAGATCTACAACGATCCCGAACTCCGCGCCCGCTACGGCGACGACCACTACCTGACCACCTCCGACTCCGAGTCGGCGCTCGTCGCCCTGCGCACCGAGGGCGCCGCAGGACTCGCCCGGCTCGGCGGCATGTGGGCGCTCTGCGCCGCGACCCCGGACGGGCGGTTCCTCGCGGCCCGCGACCGGATCGGGATCAAGCCGCTCTTCTGGGCACGCACCCCCGACGCCGTCCACTTCGCCTCCGAACTCCGCGCGTTCGACGCCGACGTCCAGCCGTACGCCGAGATGTTCCCGCCCGGGCACTGGTGGACGCCCGAGGACGGTCTCCACCGGTTCGCGGAGCCCGTGCCCGAGCGCGCGGCGGCCGACGTCTGGGACGGGGTGAGCGCGCGAGTACAGGAGAAGGCGACGCACGAGGTGGTCGCCGACTCCGTGCGGCGGCACCTGCGGGCCGACGTGGAGGTCGGCGTCTTCCTCTCCGGCGGGCTCGACTCCAGCCTCGTCGCGGCCGTCGCTGCCGAGGAGTACGCGGCGCAGGGCCGCACGTTGAAGACGTTCGCCGTCGGCACCCCCGACTCGCCCGACCTCCTCGCGGCCCGCGAAGCCGCCGCCCACCTCGGTACCGAGCACCACGAGGCGCTCCTCGACGCGGAGTCCGCGACGGCCGCGCTCGACGAGGTGGTGGCCGGCGTGGAGAACTTCGACGCCGGGCTGATCCGCAGCGCCGTGCCCAACTGGTTCCTCTCGCAGCTCGCCGCCCGGCACGTCAAGGCGGTCCTCACGGGCGAGGGCGCCGACGAACTCTTCGCCGGCTACGGCTACTACCACCGCGAGCACGCGGACCCCGAGGCGCTCGACGTCGAACTCCGGCGCACCGTCGGCCTGTTGCACGGCCTCAACCTGCAACGGTGCGACCGCGTCACGATGGCGCACGGCCTGGAGGCGCGCGTCCCCTTCCTCGACTCCGACGTGATCGCCCACGCGATGTCGCTGCCGCTCGCGACGAAGTCCCTGGAGCAGGTGGGCGAGGACCCCGACGACGTCATGGAGAAGGCACACCTGCGCCGCGCCTTCGCGGGATACCTCCCCGACCGCCTGCTGTGGCGGCGCAAGGTGCAGTTCGGCACCGGCAGCGGCGCGGGAAGCCTGCTGACGCCGTACTGGGAGGAACAGCTCGACGACGACGAACTCACCGCCGCACGGCGGGAGTCCGGCGTCCCGCTCCGCTCCAAGGAGGAGCTCGCCTACTACCGGGCCTTCCGGCGCGCGCTGCCGAAGGTGCGGGTCGAGAAGGTGCTGACGAGGTTCGCCGAGGGGTGATGCCGGCCGGGGTGCTGTCCGGCGGCCTGTGCCGACGAGGGCCTTCCGGCAGCCGGGTGCGGACCTTGCAGCCCGTGCCGAGTCGGAAGGCCCTCCTGGCGCGCGCCTTACGACGCCGGATCGCTGCCCCGACTCCGGGAGGCGGCAGCCGCGTGCCGCACGTCATGACGCCGTGGGCGCCGTCCGCGAGACTCCGTGAGGCCACCGCGGGGCACACGCCTGCGGCTCACCAGGCGACGACTCCTTCGTCGTCGAAGAAGCCGCCGCGGGGCCCGTCGTCGGGCAGGGTGGCGAGGCGGACGGCGATGGCGGCGCCCTGCTCCGGTGCGCGTTCGCCGGCGAATCCGGTGAACTCGGTTGCGACATATCCGGGGCAACCCGTGTTCACGATGATGTTCGTGTCGGCGAACCGGCGGGCGTACTGGGCGGTGATGCTGTTGAGCATCGTCTTCGACGGTGCGTAGGCGGCCATGATCCGGCCGCTCTGGAGCGTCAACGAGCCCATGCTGCTGGACATGTTGACGATCCGGGGCGAGTCGGCACGGCTGAGCAGGGGGAGCATTGCGTTGGTGACCCGCACGACCCCGAACACGTTCGTTTCCAGGACGGTGCGCAGCACGTCGAGGTCGAGGGTGGTCGGGTCCTGCGCGCCGTCGTCGAACCGGCCGGAGATTCCTGCGTTGTTGACGAGCACGTCGAGGCGCCCGGCCGTCTTCTCGATGCTCGTCGCCGCTGCGGCCGCGCTGTCGTCGGAGGTGACGTCCAGGGCGACCCCGAACGCGTCGATGCCCGAGGCGCGGAGCTGCTCCACGGCCTCCTGGCGCCTGGTGTCGTCGCGCGCTCCCACGGCGACGGTGTAGCCGAGGGCTCCGAGGCCCTGTGCTGCGGCGAAGCCGATTCCCTTGTTCGCGCCGGTGATGAGCGCGGTCTTGGTGTCCTTCACGCCGTTCATGCTCTGCGCTCCCTGCCCGCTTCGTCCAATATGGGCTGAATAAGCCGTGATACTTCTGGGGTATCAGAGAGAGGCTGCCCCCGATGGACGATCTTGAGACCCGTGAGCTGCGGTACTTCGTCGCGGTCGCCGAGGAACTGCACTTCGGGCGTGCGGCTCAGCGGCTCGGGATCGCGCAGCCACCGCTGTCGCGCGCCGTCCGACAACTGGAACGTCGACTCGGCGTCCAACTCCTGCAACGGGACCGACGGAGCGTGGCCCTCACCGAAGCCGGCAGTGTGCTGCTGCGGGAGGCCCGGACCGTCCTCGACGCGGCCGCCGCCGCGGCCCGCAGGACCCGGCGGGCAGCCGATCCCCAGCACCCCGTCAGGCTCGTGACGAAAGCAGGGGCGTCGCACGAGCTGCTGCAACGGCTCCTCGCAGCCTCGGCGGCCGACGCGGAGGCGGCACCGGTGGAGGTGGTGCTGTGCGAGGTCGGCGAGCAGGCACGGTTCCTCCGCAGCGGGCGCGCGGACGTGGCACTCATGCACCGGCCGGTGGACGACCTCGCCGGCTTCGACACCGAGGACCTCTGCACCGAAGGCCAGGTCGCCCTCCTCCCCTCGGGGCACCCGCTCGCCGAGCGCCCCTGGCTCACCCTCGCGGACGTCCGCGACGTGCCGGACCTGCCCATGGCCCGCTGGCCCCGGCTCGACGGGTCCTACCCCGACGGCCCCGGGCCGGAGGTGCACACCCAGTCACAGCTCGCTCAGCTCGTCGCGCTCGGCAAGACGCTGCTCGTCATCCCGGCCTCCAGTCGGGCTTGGCAGTGGCCCGAGCACGTCGCGGTGCCCGTCACGGACGCCCGGGAGATCACCACGGTGCTCGCCTGGCCGCCCGGCCGCCGCTCACCGGCCGTCGCCGCACTCGCCAGGGCCGCGGCCGGGCTCCGTACGTCGCCGAGCACGCCCGCGTGCTGAGTGCGCCGCGCCCTGACACCGGTCTGGAACGGATCGGTTCGCGCTCACCGCTCCTTGAGGCTAACGGGCGCGCGTCGTCGACCAGTTGGTTCAGGCGGAAGCGCCCAGCGGCGCGGTCGGTCGAGTCTGCGTCGGACGGAGCGACAGGCTTGTGGGTGCGCCCCCGACGTGCGCCTTTTCGCCCGCGTCCGCCTGTCCGGGGCGCGCGTGTAGCCTGGCCGGCGGCGTACGGCGGGGCTTCGGCCGGAGTCCGACGAGCCGGACCGAGCCCCAGAGGCGGGGCCGGGGCGCCGAGGAGCGAGCCGCCGAGGAAGAGATGCACAGCGAGTACCGAACCGATCCGCAGCGGCACCTCCTCGACCTGCTCGTCTGCCCCGTCTGCGGTGGGCGGCTCGAACCGGTGGAGGGCGCGGCCCAGTGCGCGCGGCGGCACACCTTCAACCGCGCGCGGCAGGGGTATCTGAGCCTCCCCGTCGGCAACACGCAGCAGGCCGCCGACACTTCGGCGATGGTGCAGGCGCGCGAGGAGTTCCTCACCGCAGGACACTACGGGCCCCTGGCGGCCGCACTCGCAGGTGCCGCGGCCGCTCGGGCGCCGCAGAACGCGGCCGTCCTCGACGCGGGCACCGGCACGGGGCACTACCTCGCCGCCGTCCTCGACGCGCTGCCGGACGCCGTCGGACTCGGCCTCGACACCTCGAAGTTCGCCCTCCGCCGCGCCGCGCGGGCCCACCCGCGCGCGGCGGCGGCGAGCGGTGACGTCTGGCGCCCGCTGCCCGTCCGCACCGGCGCCTTCGACCTCGTGCTCGACGTCTTCGCACCGCGCAACGGCCCCGAGTTCCACCGTGCGCTGCGCCCCGGCGGCGCCGTCCTCGTCGTCACGCCCACGCCCCGGCACCTCGCCGAGCTGCGCCGGCAGACCGGGATGCTCTCGGTCGACGGTGCCAAAGAGGAGCGCCTCCAGCGTGCGTTGGGGGAGGACTTCACCCAAGTCGGCGAAGAGCAGGTGGAGTTCGAACTCGTCCTCGCCCCCGACGACCTCCACCGCCTCGCCGCGATGGGGCCGACGGGACACCACGTCGCGCCCGCGGAGCTGCGCAGGCGCGTGGAGGCGCTCGGCGACCGGTTCGAGGTGACGGCTTCGCTGCGGCTGTCGGTGCACGAGGCGCGCTGAACGGGTTCGGAGATGCAGGCCGCCCTCGATCCAGCCGCGCAGGGTGTCGGTCTTCTCCTGCGGCCACGGACCGCCGTCCTCGGGAGGCGGCACGGTGCTGTTGGCCACCGCCTGGAAGACGTGCTTGGCGTTCTCCGGTACCGGCATCGACGTGCAGTCGTCGAGGTGGACGTCGCGCGGCCATGTGCTCGACGTCCACGTCCGTGAAGAGGGGGCGGACGTCGGAGGCGAAGCCTCCTCCCGTTGCCGGCGGTGCCTGCCGCCGGCTCGGAGGGGGTGTGGCCCGTCGCGTGCGGCACGTACCGCGGGGGCGGCCGCCTGCACGGGAACGGCGTAGGCCAGGCGAACTGAACCGCGGTGCAGAGGGGTTGAGGGGGCTCACGGTTTGCGGGCGACGCCCGCGAAGAAGCCGACGTCGGTGTCCTCCATCTCGGGCGGGGCGTCGGCGCGCCAGCGATGCGTGGTGACGAGGCCGGGCGGGAGGAGGTCGAGCCCGTCGAAGAAGGAGCCGATCTCCTTGCGCGAGCGCATCCGCAGCGACGTGCCGCCGCGGTTGTAGAGGGACTCGGCGGTGCTGGTGTCCTCGGGCGAGGCGAAGTCGTTGGTGACGTGCGAGAGGACGAGGAAGCTCCCCGAGGGCAGCGGCTCCATGAGACGCCGCACGAGGCCGTACGGGTCGGCGTCGTCCGGGACGAAGTGCATCAGGGCGACGAGGGAGAGCGCGACGGGCGCGTCGAGGTCGAGCACCTCGCGCACCTCGGGAGCGTCGATGAGGGCGTCGTCGCGCACGTCGGCGTCGACGTAGACGGTGCGGCCCTCGGGGCTGCTGCGGAGGAGCGCGTCGGCGTACTCCAGGACGAGCGGATCGTTGTCGGCGTAGACGACGCGGCACTCCGGCGCGACCGCCTGCGCGACCTGGTGGAGGTTGGGCTTGGTCGGGATGCCCGTGCCGACGTCGAGGAACTGCCGCACCCCGTACTCGGCCGCGAGGGTGCGCACCGCGCGGTGCATGAACGCGCGGTTGGCGCGGGCCGCGGTGAGCACCGTCGGGTAGGTGGCGATGACGGCGTTGGCCGCGTGCCGGTCGACCTCGAACCAGTCCTTGCCGCCCAGGTAGTAGTCGTACATCCGGGCCGAGTGCGGTTTGGACGTGTCGATGCGCTCGTGCGGATCGGTCATCCGGTCCCTCCCCGTGTGTCGGCCTGTCGCGGTGCGTGACGAGGCTACCGGGCGGTGGGGGTTGGCGCAGTAGGGCGTCAACTTCCCTCCGTGGGGCACCGGTTGGTCGCGGTGCGGGGGCCGCCCGAGGGGGACGAGCCCCTGCCCTGGTCACACTGCGGGCAGGGGCGGTGAGTTGCTCAGCGTGCGTGCTCCTGGACGTCCGTGACGAAGGCGGTCCAGGTTGAGGGGGAGAAGTGGAGGTGCGCGCGCCGGGTGTCCTTACTGTCGCGGACGGGGATGCTGCCGGCGGACGCGTGCCCCGGGGCCCACTCGACGCAGTTGCCCCCTTGGTGGTCGCTGTGGCTGGACTTGATCCATTGCATTTCGCTCATGTTCCGACCTCACGCTATCGATGTACGCGGCCGAGTCCCGGGCGCTCAGGGAACCCGCCCGGACGAGATCGTAGATCCTGACCGCGTTGTTCACGCTGTCAGTTGCTTGATAAGGGCGCCCACCCTGCGGCCCCTCCACGTAGACCTGCGGTCCGCTGCCGGGGATGTCCAGCACTACGTACGCCGCGCTGATCGCCACGTCAGCGGAAGAGAACGGGAGCACCTGCACGGTGAGCGTGGGGTGACGCCTCATCATCGCGAGTATGTGACTCATCTGATCCGCCATGGTCCGTGACGATCCGACGATGTTCCACAGGGCCGGTTCGCACAGAACTACCCACACAGTGGGAGGAGTTACCGCTTCGAGTACCTCGTGCCTGCGGAGTCGGCTGGTCACCTTGGCGTCGATGTCCTGGGGAGGGCGTGGACGTGCGCCGCTCAGCGACGCGCGAGCATACTCCGGAGTCTGAAGCAGCCCCATGACGAACATGGTGGAGAAGTCGCGAATCGCCGACGCCTCGCGCTCGGCATCGATGTATGGAGCGAACCACGCCGGGTGCTCTCCCTCCGTGATGCGTCGAAGCTGTCGAACGAAGAGGTCGCCCGTGTTGAACGCTTTGTCGCACCCTTCAGCGAAACGGAGAGTCGGGATCACCGTCCCGGTCTCCACCTTGCTCACGTAGGTGCGGCTGTAGCCGGTCGCCATCGTGAGCCCCGTTTGGGACATCCCCCGCGCGATCCGCACTCTGCGTACGTCGTCGCCGAATGTGTCCCCCGATGCGTTCACAACAGTTGATCTTGGTTGTCGCTTCGGCATGTCTGACCAGTCCCAACAGTTTTTGAGCAAGGTCATGGGTCGGCTCGTCGTGTGAACAGAGCCGAGCACACCGCCACATCCTACGCCGCTGCGTGTTGCCCTCGACACAGTCAGTGAAAGGACAGCGTATGCAGCAGCACGCAATCACCGCATCCGATCGGGCCGTTGGCGAGCTTCGCACGGCCCTCGTCGGCGTCGGCATCCAACTGCCGTTCCTGGGCGTCGACTTGCTCCTCCCTCCACCCGCTCCCCAGTACCCCGCGATCACACTCGGGCGCTGCACGGCGGAGACCGCCCGAGCGCTGGCGAACGCCCTCCGGAAGGAGCCGACATGCCGGAACCACTGATCGGAACGCTCGTCCGCGACGGTGAATCGGGTGTCGTGGGCGTCCTCCAGGACGTACTCGATTTCGTGGACCCGGCCGCGCTGCCGGGTACCGCTCGACCGGTCCGCACGGCGTTCGTGCGCCCGCTCGCGGGAGGCGTCGAGAGGGGGTGCAAACCCGAAGCGCTCGTCCCTGCGGGGTCGTTCGGCTGCCCGCACCCGACGCTGGAGCAGCGGGAGGACGGCAAGTACTGCACGAAGTGCAACAGCCTCATCTACCGGACTCCCAAGTGAACCCCCGCCCCCTTGCCGGACGGCCCTCGGGCGCGGCGAGGGGGCGGGCGCCATGGCCTCCGCGCCGATTCCGCCTGGACGCACGCCAGTTGGGCGACGCGGCCTCGCAGGCGAGCGCCCCGCCCGCCCGTGTCGCCACCGCGGGCGATCGCCGCTTCCGCGCTGTCGAGGTGAGGGGGAGCGGCAGCGGGCCGTGGTGCACGCCCGACGAAGCAGCCCTATGCCTGCGGAAGTTGGCCGTCCGCGCGCGGTAGTGGTCAGGGGCCGTCGGTCCCGGCCGCGTCGAGGCGGCGTTCGATCCGCCGGAGGGCGGCGCGGAGTTCGTCGATGTCGGCCTTGTCGGCGCTCTGGTCGGCCGCTTTGAGCTTGACGAGGAGCGTGCCGCCGGGCTCCAGCGTGACGAGGGACGACTCGCTGACGTCGTCGCCGCCCTGCCGGCGCACGGCGGCGCGCACGTCCGAGGTGCGCAGGCCGAGCCGGGCGATCGTGCGCCGGCGCGGGCGTCCGTCCTCGACGAGCACGAGCGGATGCCCCTCCAGGAGTTGCCGCACCCGCTGGAACCGGGACGCGGCGTGCACGACCGCGGAGTTGGCCGCGAGGAGCACCGCGGCCCCGAAGAGCCCGCCGGCGAGCGAGTCGTCCTGTCCGATCACCGCGTTCTGCACGACGTTGGAGAGGAGCAGCATCACCACCAGGTCCAATGTGTTGAGCTGCGCGAGGTCCCGCCGCCCCACGGCGCGCAGCAGGAAGACGATGGCGGCGTAGACGAGGACCGTGCGGAGCGCCTTCTCGCCGTAGGGGACGCCGGTGGTGAGCAGGTCGTGCCACATCAGGGCGTGCGCCGGGGGAGCGTCGACGGGAGCGCGGACCTGCGAGGGGCGGAATCTGGCATGCCGCCACCATAGGCTCCCACTCGCCTAAGAACACCACAAAAGGGACATCCGTTGTGAGGTCCACCACCTCGACGTGCACCGCACACCCCGCCCGGGGGATGCTCGGCACGTGCAGTACACGAGCCAGCGAGACCGCAGCGCCACCCACCTCACCCACTGGGGAGCGGCCGAGATCACCAGCGACGGCCACCGCCTCACCTCCGTACGCCCGAGTCCGGACGACCCCGAACCCACCCCCGTACTGGAGAACCTCGCCGACGCACAGCACCACCCGACCCGCATCGACCGCCCGCACATCAGGCGCGGCTGGCTGGAGAACGGGCCGGGCCCCGGGCCGCGCGGCGACGACCCCTTCGTCCCGGTGAGCTGGGAGACGGCGCTGGAGGCGCTCTCCGGCGAACTCGCCCGCGTCTACGGCGAGTACGGCGCAGGCGCGGTCTACGGCGGCTCGTACGGGTGGGGCAGCGCGGGCCGGTTCCACCACGCGCAGAGCCAGGTCCACCGGTTCCTCAACGCGCTCGGCGGCTACGTCCAGTCGGTGCACAGCTACAGCTACGGCGCCTCCTCCGCGATCCTTCCGTACGTCCTCGGCACCAGTGCGGAGTGGACGATGCGGGGCTCTACCGCCTGGGAGGTGATCGCCGAACACACCGGGCTCCTCCTCGCGTTCGGCGGCATCTCGGGGAAGAACTCGCAGGCGGGCCCGGGCGGTGTCACCCGCCACACGCTCCGGGGCACGCTCCGCCGCACTCACGAGCGCGGCTGCCGCACCGTCTCGGTGAGCCCGCTCCGCGACGACACCCCCGAAGAGGCCGGCGCCGAGTGGCTCGCCCCTGCGCCGGGTACCGACACGGCGCTGATGCTCGCACTCGCACACGTCCTCGACGCAGAGGACCTCGCCGACCGCGCCTTCCTCTCCCGCTGCACCACCGGTTACCAGCGGTTCGCCCACTACCTCCGCGGCAGCGCGGACGGCGTCGCCAAGTCCCCCGAGTGGGCGGCGCAGCTCACCGGCCTCGACGCGGTGCGGATTCGGGAGCTCGCCCGCGAGATGGCCCGGACGCGCACCATGATCACGGTGAGTTGGTCGCTCCAGCGCACCCACCACGGGGAGCAGCCGGTCTGGCTCGGCGTCGTCCTCGCCGCGATGCTCGGGCAGATCGGCCTGCCCGGCGGGGGCTTCGGCCACGGCTACGGCTCCGCCGCCGACATCGGGCGCCCCCGCCGCGTCGCGTCCGCGCCCTCGCTCCCGCAGCACTTCGGCGCCCAGGCGCGCGGCACGTCCGCATACATACCGGTGGCCCGCATCGCCGACATGCTCCTCAACCCGGGCGCCGCCTACGAGTTCGACGGGCGGCACCTGCGCTACCCGGAGGTCCGCCTCGTCTACTGGTGCGGCGGCAACCCCTTCCACCACCACCAGGACCTCGCACGCCTGCGCCGCGCCTTCCGCCGCCCGGAGACCGTCGTCGTCCACGACCCGTTCTGGACCGCGACCGCGCGCCACGCCGACATCGTCCTCCCCTCGACGATGTCCGTGGAGCGCGACGACTTCGGCTCCGGCAGCAACGACCCCACGATGCTCGCCATGCCGGCGCTCACCAAGCCGCACGCCGAGGCGAGGGACGACTACGACGTCTTCGCCGACCTCTCCCGACTCCTCGGCCGCGGCGAGGAGTTCACCCGGGGACGCACCAGCCGCGAGTGGCTGCGCAGCCTTTACGACGACTGGCGCGCGCGCCTCACCGCAGACGGCCACCCGCTCCCCGACTTCGACGCCTTCTGGGCCGAGGGGCAACTCACCATCCCCGTCCCCGAACCCGGCCAGATCCTCCTCGCCGACTTCCGCGCCGACCCCGAGCGCCACCCGCTCCCCACACCGAGCGGCCGCATCGAGATCCACTCGGAGACCGTCGAGGGCTTCGGCTACCACGACTGCCCCGGGCACCCCGTCTGGCGCGAGCCCGCCGAGTGGCTCGGCAGCCCCACCGCCGTCCGCCACCCGCTGCACCTCGTCGCCAACCAGCCCCGCACGCGCCTCCACAGCCAGCTCGACGTCGGCGCGCACAGCCAAGCGAGCAAGATCCACGGGCGGGAGCCGGCCCGGATGCACCCCGAGGACGCAGCGGCGCGCGGCATCGAGGACGGCGCCCTCGTCCTGCTCCGCAACGGCCGCGGACGCTGCCTCGCAGGCGTCCGCCTCAGCGAGGACGTGCGCCGCGGCGTCGTCCAACTCGCCACGGGAGCCTGGTACGACCCCGACCCGGACGACCCGTCCTTCTGCCGCCACGGCAACCCCAACGTCCTCACCACCGACCGGCCCGCCTCCACCCTCTCGCAGGCCACCACGGGCGCCCACGCCCTCGTCGAGGCGGAGCCGTGGCGGGGTCCCGTGCCCGAACTGAGCGTGCTGGGGCCGCCGGAGACGGTGTGAGGGGGTACACCTGCCGGGGTTGCGGGTGACTCTTCGCGGGCCACGCGCAGTTGTGCGCCGCGGGGGCCCGGCTCGTGACGGCGGCGGTGCATTGCGGTTTCGTCGGCCGCTCGGGCCCGGGGACGGGGCGGTACCGGGTCCGAGCGGGGTCTCAGCCGCGGGGTGTGCGGCGGTGGACGCGGATGCGTTCGGGTGGGCGGAGGAGTTGGAGGCGGCCGTTGTCGAGATGGAGGACGCGGCCTCGGCCTGAGCTGCCGGGGGAGTAGAGGTCGACGATGGTGGCCCAGCGTCCGCCGTGCAGGACGCGGTCGCCGCGTTTGAGGTCGAACGGGCCGAGGCCGTCGGGGAGTTCGTACCAGCCGGTGCGGATCATGGCGGGGTTCCTAGAGGTAGATCTGCCGGTTGCAGGTGGCGCACCGTTTCCCGTCGGGCGTGAGCGCGCCGTCGTGGCGACACGGTGGGCCTTCCGGATTCGGCGGCGGCTCGGGGGAGTTGGGTACGTCAGGCTCCCGAGCGGGGGAACCACGCGCCATGCAGTACGCAGCAGAGGAAGTCGAGTAGGGGATCTGCGCACGCCCCGAGTCGGCGGTGCGCGGCATGTGCGGCCGGTTCACAGCCACCGTCCGGGGATGGCGCGGTACGGCCGGGTGACGTGCTCGCGGTACGTCAAGTGCGCGGGATGTGCGCGGAGATGGGCGGGGACCCAGCCGTGCGCCGTGTCGGGGTCGGCATCGGGTGGTCCCGTCTCGAAGCAGACGGCGCACTGCATCGCGTACGCGTGCGGTTCGGCGTCGGGCTCCTGGTCGCGGGTCACGGTGTACTCGCGGAGACGGTAGGTGCGTGGTCTGTCGGTGTTCGGCACGGAACCCCCGGCACATTGTCAGTGATTGGCTGCTCACTGACCGTAGAAGCGCCGAAGGTGGCGGCGGTCACAAATAGTGCCCCTCCGTCAGGAAGGCCCTGTCAGGCGCCGAGTACCCCCATCCTCACCGCGAGTTCCGAAGCGCGGCGGCGGCGCTCGGGAGCCTTCGCCTCGGTTTCCTCGAGGAGGATGCGCCGGGCATAGCCGTTGTAAGCGAGGGTTTCCGGGGCGTTCTCGTGTGCCTTGGCCAGGGTCTCCAGTGCTGCCTCGGACTTGCCGTCCAGGTGGTAGGCGCGCGCCTCTTCGATGCGGTGTCGCGCTCGGCGCGGTCGCGACGGGATGCCCTGTGCGTCGGCCTTGGTGGCCTGCCGTACGGACTCGCCACCGGCGTGGAGTTCGACCGCGAACGTGACGGCGTGGGCACCCATGATGGCGCGGGAGAAGCTGGTGACGGGGTGGTAGTAGCTCTTGGGCAGTTGCCCGGCCGTGCGATCGGCCTTGTCCCACCAGCCCCACGCTGTTCCCGTGTCGCCGCGTCGGGCCGCCGTGAAGCCGGCCGCGACCTGGAGCGACCCGGCGATCGCCCGCACGTTGTTGTCCGCGTCCGCGAGTTGCGGCTCAAGATAGGCCAGAGCTGCCCTGGTGACGCCGTCGGCGCCGTCGTAGTGGGCGGCGTCCCGGTGCGCCTCGGCCGTGAGCCACGCGGCCGTCCCGAACGCGTGCGGGTCCTCGGACTCCTGGGCGGCCACCATGCCGCGCTCGGCGACGCGCCACAGCAGCGCGGAGTCGGGTTGGTAGGCGAGGAAGAACTGACTGAGGGAGTACACCTCGGCAAGGACGGCCTGTGCCCTGCGCCGGTCCGGAGCGGTCGGCGCCTGCCGCGCGGCTGCCTGCGCGTCCCGGATCAGCCCGGGGAGCAACTGGCCGACGACTTCTCGGTGGTTCGGCGCGGAGTGCCGGGCCGCCCACGCCCTCGCGAGGCGAGCGCGGAGATGCTCCGGCGCCGGTGCCTCGCGGTCGCTGCCGGTCATGGGGAACGCGTCCACAGCGGCGCGCACCTCCGGCAGACGGGGATGTCCGGGGCCGACGAACAGATCGGCGGGCGTGCTGACATCGCCGGTCAGTTCCGACAGGTTGCGCACTCTCAGGACTTCGGCCAGGCGCAGCACCATCGGAAGACCGGGAGTCTTCAGGCGACCGCCCTCGATCGCCTTGACCCACGAGGGAGACTTACCGAGCAGTCCGGCCAGGATCACCTGACTCATACCGCGCCGAGTGCGTAGGACGCGCACACGCTCGCCGAACGCGACGGGTTCCGGGGTGGGTTCCGACACGACCTTGCCCCTATCTCTCTGCGGAGACTCGACATGCCACAGAGTATGAGGCAAGGCCGCTTCCGTGCTCGCGGTGACCGAATTCCCCCGGGTACGACGTAGCCCCCGTCAGCTGGGACGGGGGCTACGTAGGCAACTTGCAACTGCCGGAGATTTCCGCAGGACTTGGCCCGCGCACGCCGACGCGTCTTCTGCCGAGCACGACATCGCCACGGTATGAGGCCGGTGAGGGTGTGGCGCTCCGGAGCTCGATGAGCGCGGTGTCGACCGGGTGCGGGAGTGCGCACGCCATCCGGTCCGTCCACGCAACCACTCGCCCGCGGAGGAGTTCGGCCACCTAGCCCGGCAACTGCCCCTCGATAGCAGCCGTCACCTCGGCCGACTCCGGTTCGGTCTTCGGTGAGAAGCGGGCCACCACCGTTCCCTCGGGGGAGATCACGAACTTTTCGAAGTTCCAACGAATGTCTCCGGAGTGCCCCTCCGCGTCGGCGAACGGGGTGAGGCGCTCGTAGAGCGGGTGGCGGGTCTCGCCGTTGACGTCGACCTTCTCCGTCATCGGGAAGGTGACGCCGTACGTGGCGGAGCAGAACTCCGCGATCTCCTCGTGGCCGCCGGGCTCCTGGCCCATGAACTGGTTGCAGGGGACGCCGAGCACGGAGAAGCCGCGGTCGGCGTACCGCTGCTGGAGCTGCTCCAGGCCCGTGTATTGCGGTGTGAGGCCGCACTTGGAGGCGACGTTGACGATCAGCAGCGCCTTGCCCTCGTACTGGGCGAGGTCGGCGCTGCCGCCGGTGAGCGCGTTCAGTTCGACTTCGTGGACGGACGGTGCGGAGTTGTCAGGCATGCCCCGGATCGTAGTCCCGCCTCTTCCCGCATGGGGCGCGCCCCGGGTCGGGAGCCCGCAACTCCCTTACGCGTACGGGTGAATTGCTCGCTCTCGGTTTGTGGCTGCTCACGCACCGCTACCAGGATGGGGAGTTCCGGCACGGTGCAGCGCCGGGTACAGGCGTAGTCCGTCGAGGAGTTGGGTCGATTGAGCACGGAAGAAGGTTCTCCCGCGGTCTCGAGCGCGGAGCGCGTCGGGCGGGTCCGCGCAGGGGTGCGCGGATGACGGCCGGCGCGGTCGCGGTGACGGGCCTGGGTGTGCTCAGCCCCGCGGGCATCGACGTGGAGGAGACCTGGCGCGGCGTCTGCGCCGGGGAGCAGACGGCGGTCACCGACCCGCTCCTCGCCGAGCTGCCCGCCGGCTTCAGCTCCCGTGTCCCGGACCTTCCCCTCACAACGGGTTACGGCCGCCGCAAGCGCTGGCGCCTCGACCGAAGCAGTCAGCTCGCGATCTCGGCGGCCGAGGCGGCAGCCGCCGACGCCGGTCTGGAACCGGGAGGTTGGGACGCGACGCGCGTCGGCGTCGTCCTCGGCACCAGCCTCGGCGGCGCGCAGACCTGGGAAGCGCAGCACCGCAAGTTCCTCAGCGACGGGCCGCGCGCGGTGAGCGCCGCGCTGCTGCCGATGGTGATGCCGAACATGCCGTCGGGCGAAGTGGCGATGGCGCTCGACGCACGCGGCCCGAGCATGGCCGTCTGCACGGCGTGCGCCTCGGGGGGCACGGCTCTCGCCACGGCACGCGAGTGGCTCCTCGCCGATGCCTGCGACGTCGTCCTCGCGGGCGGGGCCGAGGCGGCCGTCACGCCGCTCGTCGCCGCCGGGTTCCAACGCGTCGGCGCGCTCTCCCGCCGCACCTCCGAACCGGCCGCCGCCTCCCGCCCGTTCGCCGCCGACCGGGACGGCTTCGTGCTCGGCGAGGGCGCGGGCGTCCTCGTGCTGGAGCGCCTGGAGCACGCCCGCGCCCGCGGCGCGGCCCCGCGCGCTCTTCTTGCGGGCGCAGGCACGAGCACCGACGCGCACCATCCGACGACCCCGAGCCCCGAGGGCCGCGTGGCCGAGGCGGCGGTGCGCGAGGCCCTCGCCTCGGCCGGCGTCACCGCGGCCGACGTCGACCACGTCAATGCGCACGGCACCTCCACCCCCGTCGGTGACGCCACCGAGGCGGCGCTGCTCGCCCGCGTCTTCCCCCAACTGCCGAGCACGACCTCGGCGAAGGGCTCGCTCGGACACCCGCTCGGCGCGGCCGGCGCCGTCGAAGCCGCCCTCACGGTCCTCACCCTCCAGTACGGCCTCGTCCCCCCGACGGCCAACGTGGACGCGGCCGACCCGGAGCTGGAGATCGACCTCGTGACCAAGGTCGCGAGGGAGCAGCGCGTGGAGGTCGCACTGAGCAACTCCTTCGGCTTCGGCGGGCAGAACGCCGCCCTCGTCCTCGCCCGCGCCTGACAGATGCGTCCATGTGCGCGGCCGCCGGACGAGGGACACGACGGAGCGACCCGGGCGGCAAGGGCCCCCGCGTGACGGGAATCACCGCGGCGATCTGTCCGGAAGATCCCGGGCCCGGAGGAGCATTGGCACGCGGGGAACCATCGCGTCCCTTTTCTTCGTTCTTGACTCTGCAGTAGCGTGCTGTTTTTGCCAACGCATTACGCTGGACGCAAGGCCGTGCGGTACGGCCATGGAGGAGTGAGATGAGGAGCAGCAACCCGGTCTTCTCGCGACGGGGGTTCAGCCGCGAAAACGGCTACGCCGGATTCCAGGGCGCGCAGCAGCAGCCCGTCCCCGGCAACCCGTACGCGAACAACCCCTACGCCCAGCCGCAGACCGCAGGCCAGCCGTACGGCGTCCCGCAGGCCCCGCAGCAGACCGGCCGCATGACCATCGACGACGTCGTGACGCGGACGGGTATCACCGTCGGCCTCGTCGTCGTGATGGCGGCCGTCGCCTGGATCACGGACCTCTCCCTCGGCCTCGCCATCGGCGCCGGGCTCGTGGCGATGGTCCTCGGCTTCGTCCAGGCGTTCAAGCGCAAGGCGTCGCCCCCGCTGATTCTGGCCTACGCCGCGTTCGAGGGCCTCTTCCTCGGTGCGATCAGCAGCTTCATCGACAGCCAGATCGCCAACGGCGCCGCGATGCAGGCGGTGTTGGGCACCATGGCGGTCTTCACCGCCGTGCTCATCATGTACAAGACGCGCATCATCCGCGTCACGCAGCGCTTCTACCGCTTCGTCATGGCGGCAGCGATCGGCTTCGTGCTCCTGATGGGCGTGAACCTGCTCTTCGCCGTCTTCGGCGGCGGTGACGGGCTCGGCTTCCGCAGCGGCGGCCTCGGCATCCTCTTCGGGATCATCGGCATCTGCCTCGGCGCGCTCTTCCTCGCGCTCGACTTCAAGCAGGTCGAGGACGGCGTCGCGTACGGCGCTCCGCGTGAGGAGTCCTGGCTGGCGGCCTTCGGTCTGACGATGACCCTCGTCTGGATCTACATGGAGTTCCTCCGCCTGATCGCGATCCTCCAAGGCGGCGACTGACCGGCCGCCGTGCCGCACCGCCGGGGACGGCGGGCGACACGGCGGACCTTGGGACCGTCCGCGTTGTTGCGATGCATACGACGTCGCCGCCGTTCCCCTCCGCAGGGGAACGGCGGCGACGACGTGTGCATCGCGAGCACGGAAGAGCCCCCGAGGCGATGCCTCGGGGGCTTGTTGTGCGCTCGGCTTCCGTTGCCGGCCCGTGGAGCGCCTGCTCCGGCCGGCTCGGCGCCGGCGGCCCGTCTCAGGTCAGTCGGAGGTTGCGTGCGGCGCGGCGCAGGTCGTGTTCGTGGATGATCGCTTTTGCATGCCCGTAGGCGAGGTTATGCTCACCGCGGAGCCAACTCACCTTCTCCTCGAAGCGGAAGAGGGCGGGGCCTTCGTCGACGGTGCGGAGCCACTCCGAGACCTCGCGGCCGGTGCAGTGGGGGATGCGGGAGAGGAGGTTCTGGTGGGTCTCTTCGGAGATGATCTGGGACATCGGCGCCTCCGGACGCTTTCCGGTGAGTCCTTGCGGACACGTTGCCTGAGCCCGGAGACGTTGGCAACAGTCCGCGAGTCCCTCGTACGCTTGAGCCGTGTTCGACACCGCTGAACTGACCACCGCCGTGGAGCGCCTCGCCGACCGGCTGCGCGCCATGCCGCAGAGCAGACTGGAGCGGGGGGCCGCTGCCGAAGGCCGGGCGCTGGCGGAGGAGTTGGCGCTGCGTGCGCAGCGGATCGAGTTCCCCGGTGCCGAGCCCGCGCGCATGCCGGACGCCGGTGTCTTCCCCGTCGGCGACCAACTCGCCGTCGCTGGCGCCGACTTGGTGGTCGCGCTCGCCGCCGCGCACGCCCCGGGCATGGGGCATGCGCCCCCCGCCGAGCGGGAGCGGGAGCTGGACGAAGCGCTGCGGCTCGTCGAGGAGGCGGCGCAGCGGGTGCGTTGAGCGGCGGGGCTGGGGCTCAGAGGGAGGCGATGACGCGGTCGGCGAGCAGATACGCGGTCCCGTCCTCGCCGAAGGCGAAGGTGAGCGCGTAGGCGCCGGAGATGCTGGAGCCGCCGAGCAGGTACGGCTCCTCGCCGCGGTCCAGCGCCGCGGCGAGACGCTCGCTCGTCTCGCGGTGGCCGGGCGAGAGGCAGACCGTCGTGCCGTCCTCGAAGACGTAGACGTCGAGGGTGCCCAGCGGCCCCGGGCGCACGTCGGTCAACGGCGTCCGGGCGCAGGCGAGTTCGGCGAGCCGCTCGACGGTCCGCTGGTGCTCCCCGACGGCTGGCGCGGGCGCGTGCGGCGCCGGCTCCGCGCGCACGGCGTCGCCGCGCAGGTCGTAGTCGCGGTTGGACGGGTGCCTGCGGCGGGCCGCGGCGAGCTCGGGCGGCTCCGCATCGAGGGCTTCCTCGGACTCCGCCGAGGCGAGCGCCGGGTCGGCCGCGGACTGCTCGTCGGGCTCCGACGGGGTCTGCGCGCCGGCGTCGTCGCGGGGGGCTGCGGCCTCCTCGGACGGCAGGGGCTCCGAGGCGCCGAAGACGGTGGTCCCGTCGGCACGGGCGTCTTCGTCGGGGAGCGGGGACCAGAGGCCGTCGAGGGACGGGAGGTCGTCGGCGGGGCACGGACCCTCGGGGCCCGACTGGCGGGGGATGAACAGCTCGCCGTCGAACGGCTCTTCGTCGTCCCGCAGGCCGTCGTACTCGGGAACGCCGGGTGCGACGACGTACTCGGTGCCGTGGCCTTCGAGGGTCTCCCCCTCGTCGACGCAGCGGGCCTCGCGCGCGGCCCAGAAGGCACGGGCCTCGGCGAGCTCGCGTTCCCGCTCCTGGGCGAGGGCCTCGCTGACGGCGGCGCGGATCTGGTGTGCATGGCCGTCGCGGGCCTCCGGTACGGAGGGCTCGGTCCGCAGCGCCTCGTCGAGGCGGGTGTGGAGCGACGCCACCTGCCGGCGCAGGTCGCGGACCGCGTAGGCCGTGTAGACGGTGGCACAGCCCAGGGCCGTGGCTCCAGCCGCGGCGCACAGCAGGCTGAGGGATATGGCGCTCACTGACGTACTCCCGGTTCCGGTCCTACTCCCCCTGAATTCCTACAACAAGCTGTCTCCTCAAAGCTCTTCGACCGTAGAGCAAACCGGAGCCAAAGGGACAGGTGGCGGTTGTCGGCCGTGCCAGGGGCACCGCTGTGACCTGGTGAAACACGGGGCGCTTCGGGGATATGTCACATCCTGGGGCCGCTTCGGTCTCGCCCGAGTATCGCCGCGTGACGCCGTGGACACACACCGCGCCCGCCCGCGGGACGGCGGGCGGGCGCGGTGACGCGGCACCGAAGCCTCCGGTGCCCGAGCCGTTCAGCCAAGGCGCTCCAGCACCATCGCCATGCCCTGGCCACCGCCGACGCACATCGTCTCCAGGCCGAACTGCTTGTCGTGCCACTGGAGGGAGTTGAGGAGCGTCGTCGTGATCCGTGCGCCCGTCATGCCGAAGGGATGGCCGACGGCGATGGCGCCACCGTTGACGTTGAGCTTGTCGAGGTCGATGCCGAGGTCCTGGTAGGAGGGGATCACCTGCGCCGCGAACGCCTCGTTGATCTCCACCAGGTCGATGTCGGAGACCGACATCCCGGCGCGGGAGAGCGCCTGCCTGCTCGCCTCGACGGGACCGTAGCCCATGATCTCGGGGGAGAGCCCCGAGACGCCCGTGGAGACGATCCGCGCGAGCGGCGTGAGCCCCAACTCGCGTGCCTTGGTGTCCGACATGATCACCAGCGCCGCCGCGCCGTCGTTGAGCGGGCAGCAGTTGCCCGCCGTAACGCGGCCGTCGGGACGGAAGACCGGCTTCAGGCCCTCGACCCCTTCCAGCGTGACCCCGGCGCGGGGCCCGTCGTCCTTGCTCACCACCGTGCCGTCCGGGGTGGTGACCGGGGTGATCTCGCGCTCCCAGAAGCCGTCGGCGAGCGCCTTCTCCGCGAGGTTCTGCGAGCGGACGCCGAACTCGTCCATCTCCCGGCGACTGACGCCCTTGTGCCGGGCGAGGTTCTCCGCGGTCTGGCCCATCGCGAGGTAGACGTCGGGGACCTTGCCGTCCTCGCGCGGGTCCGTCCAGCTCTCCGCGCCCTGCTCGGCGACGGCCGCGGTGCGGGCCTCGGCCTCGGCGAAGAGCGGGTTATGGGTGCCGGGCATCCCGTCGGAGCTGCCGTTGACCTGCCGCGAGACGGTCTCGACGCCGGCCGAGACAAAGACGTCGCCCTCGCCCGCCTTGATCGCGTGCATCGCCATGCGGCTCGTCTGGAGCGAGGAGGAGCAGTAGCGGGTGATCGTGCACCCGGGCAGGTGGTCCATGCCGAGCTGGACGGCGACGACGCGGCCGAGGTTGTGCCCCTGCTCGCCGCCGGGAAGGCCGCAGCCGAGCATCAGGTCGTCGATCTGCCGCGGGTCGAGTTCGGGGACCTTGGCGAGCGCGGTGCGGACGATCTCCGCGGTGAGGTCGTCGGGGCGCACGTCCTTCAGCGACCCCTTGAAGGCCCGGCCGATCGGCGAGCGGGCGGCGGACACGATGACGGCTTCGGGCATCACGGCTCCTGTGGGTACGCGGTTCGGCGCGCGGGGACGGCGGTCTCAAGCGGGAAGCTACCCGTACGTAGCGTGCCGGTCACGGCCGGAGGCGTGTGATGCCCGCCTCTTTCTGAGCAAGCGCTCTGTGGGTAGCGGGCGCTCGGGGCGGCCGGCGCGCGGCCGACCGGACGTCCGGTGCGGAGCGTCAACCCGTGCCGCCCGAGCGGGAGTTGGCGTCCCCCAGCTCCTCCGTCCGCTCCGGGGTTCCGGTCGCTCTGGACTCGCCGGGGGTGCGGCGCGAGGCAGGGGTCCCGCCGCGCGCGGGAGGCTCGGCGGCCTCCGGCGCGCGGGTGTGCTCCACGCCGACGTCCTCCGGCGGGGGCAGCCGCCGACGCCGCCTGTGCTTGAGGAGCGCCCAGGGTCCGCGCACGCCGGCGACCTCCGTGCCGCCTTCGGCCGCCGCCTCGGCCGCAGCACGCGCGACGGGCAGGATGCCCTCGCGCCGGGACGCGACCGGGTGCTCGTCCTCCGTCGGCCAGAGGCCGAGCGCGGCGCAGAGCGTCGGGAGCACCGCCATGGCCGCGGTGGCGTAACCCTCCGTCGAGGGATGGTAGTTGTCGGGGCCGAAGAGCTCGTCGGGGTTGGCGGCGAACTCCGGGCCGAGCAGGTCGCTCAGCGAGACGGTGCGGCCGCCCTCCTCGACGACCGCGATCGTCTGCGCCGCCGCCAACTGACGCGACAGCCGCCGCGCGATCCAGCGCAGCGGCTGTCCGACCGGCTCGATGGTGCCGAGGTCGGGGCAGGTGCCGACGATCACTTCGCACCCGGCGGTGCGGAGTCTTGCCACCGCGTCGGAGAGGTGCCGCACCGAACGGGCGGGCGGCATCCGGTGGGTGACGTCGTTGGCGCCGATGATGACGACGCACACGTCGGGCGCGCCGCCTGCCTCGCGGGCGCCGAGCACCATGGTGACCTGCCGTTCGAGGTCGTCGGACTGGGCGCCGGAGAGCGCGACGTTCTGGAGCTCGACGGGGCGCTCCGCGACGGCGGCGAGCGCCGAGGCGAGCCGCCCACCGGGCGTGTGCCGTGCGTGGTGGACGCCGAGGCCCGCGGCCGTCGAGTCGCCGAGGAAGGCAAGTTGCAGCGGCTGCAAGGGCGTTGAGCGTTCGGTGAAGGCGGCTCCGTACCGTCCGTCGGACGGTGGTGGTTCACCGACGGTGCCGCCGACCTTTCGTTTGGCGAGCTGCACCTCGGTGAAGAGCAGGCCCACGGCGGCTCCTCCGAGCAGCCCGAGGCCGCCGCTTCCGTAGGCAGCGGCGGTTGCGATCCGCCGGGCCACTCTGGCACTCGCCGCCTTCGACATCGGCATTTTGCTGGTCCGCCTCCCGCGTGTGCGTGTGGGGTCGACTCTCTCGTGTGAGGGAGCCCGGGCGCGGCTCTCGTGGGGGAGCCTGGGTTGCGGGGCGGGGGCGCGGTGCTCCGCGCGTGCCCCTCACTGACTGTGTTGCCCCGTGAGGCCGATCCTGCAACGCCCTTCAGCCGTGCGCGTGTTGCTCGCCCCGTGCGTCACCTCCGCTCGACCGTGCGCCGCATCCGCCGGACATCCGTGCGAAAGCCCCGTCTCCCGGCGCGGTGCCCCCGGCGTCCGGGTGCGCCGGCGTGCGCGTGCGGCGTCCGGGCTCCGCTGTGTGCCGGGCGTAGAAGATCGGCGCCGAGTACCCAAGGAGCGAACACCTCTCATACGGTGTCGCCACGGGCGAGCGACGGTGCCGCCCCGAGACGCACGGAGACCACGGTGCAGTATCACGACTCGATGATCGAGCTTGTCGGCAACACCCCGCTGCTCAAGCTGAACTCAGTCACGGAAGGGATCGAGGCGACCGTCCTCGCCAAGATCGAGTACTTCAACCCCGGAGGGTCGGTCAAGGACCGCATCGCGGTCCGGATGATCGAGGAGGCGGAGGCATCGGGGAAGTTGCAGCCGGGCGGCACGATCGTCGAGCCGACCTCGGGGAACACCGGGGTCGGCCTGGCGATCGTCGCCCAACGCAAGGGGTACAGGTGCCTCTTCGTCTGCCCCGACAAGGTCTCGACCGACAAGATCAACGTGCTCCGCGCCTACGGTGCCGAGGTGGTCGTCTGCCCGACGGCGGTCGACCCCAGCCACCCGGACTCCTACTACAACGTCTCCGACCGCCTGGTCCGCGAGACGCCCGGCGCCTGGAAGCCCGACCAGTACAGCAACCCGGACAACCCCCGCTCCCACTACGAGACGACGGGCCCCGAGGTGTGGAAGCAGACCGAGGGGCGGATCACCCACTTCGTCGCCGGCATCGGCACCGGCGGGACGATCAGCGGGACCGGCCGGTACCTCAAGGAGGCGAGCGAGGGCGCGGTGCGGATCGTCGGCGCCGACCCCGAAGGCTCCGTCTACTCCGGCGGATCGGGACGCCCCTACCTCGTCGAGGGCGTCGGCGAGGACTTCTGGCCCGACACCTACGACCGCAAGGTCTGCGACGACATCGTCGCCGTCTCGGACCGGGACTCCTTCCAGATGACCCGCCGCCTCGCCAAGGAGGAGGGCCTCCTCGTCGGCGGCTCCTGCGGGATGGCCGTCATGGGCGCGCTGGAGGTGGCACGCGGCCTCGGCCCCGACGACGTGGTGGTGGTGCTCCTCCCCGACGGCGGGCGCGGCTACCTGAGCAAGATCTTCAACGACGAGTGGATGAACGACTACGGCTTCCTCGACGGCGGCCAGCACGCGGCCCGCGTCGGCGACGTGCTCCGCCACAAGGAGGGACCGATGCCCTCGCTCGTCCACATGCACCCCGACGAGACGGTCGGCGAGGCCATCGAGGTGCTGCGCGAGTACGGCGTCTCGCAGATGCCGGTGGTCAAGCCCGGCGCCGGACACCCCGACGTGATGGCGGCCGAGGTGATCGGCTCCGTCGTCGAACGCGAGCTCCTCGACGGCCTGTTCGCCCAGCGGGCGTCCCTCGACGACCGCCTGGAGAAGCACATGAGCGCCCCCCTGCCGCACGTCGGCTCGGGCGAGGCGGTCGCCGAACTGATGACGGTCCTGGAGCGCGCCGACGCCGCCGTCGTCCTCGACGGCGGCAAGCCCGTCGGCGTGGTGAGCCGCCAGGACCTGCTGGCGTTCCTTGCGGGGGAGACGGTCACGGGCTGAGGGGAGGCCCCGTCGGGAGGCGGGGCCGTTTCCTCCGAGACCGACCGCGGTGTGGGGTACCGGCCCGCATGTCGGCTCGTCAGAGGGCATCCCCCTCTCACCGCTTGCGAGTTCCTCGGCACTCTTTCCGCCGCTGAGCGGAGAAGGGCAGCGTACCGGGCTCATGCATGCCGTCGGCTCTTGTCGGGTCTCCGCGCCCGGCGATATTCTCAGCAAATTTCCTTGGTGCCAGTGTAGTTGGGCTTTCAGGTCACGAGGCGTACTGCCGAGGGTGACGGCAGTCCGGCGTGCCGACGCCGACTCCGTTCTCTCCGGGACAGAGGGCGAAGAGAATCGGGAACGCATGTCAACCTTCGATGACGAGTGGGTCGACCTCAAGGACCGTGCCACCCAACGGTTGCAGCTGGCCAATGCCGGCTCGGAAGGTGGTGGGGGGAGTGGAGCCGCGCCGGACGTGAAGTCCTCGCAGAGTGGGTGGGCCGCTGCGAGTAAGGCTGTGCGTGGCCTTCGGAAGGGGGTCAAAAAGGCACTCGGTGAGCTCGAAACGAGTCAGCGCGGCGCCGGTCCCAAGGGCGCGGTCGGCGGTCTGCAGAGCGCCGCGGCTCAGCGTGAGCTCTACAGGACCTGGGAGGCCTATGTCGACGCGGTCGACCGTCGCTGCGGCGAACTCGCCGGGAAGCTCAGCACTGCGGACGAGCAGCACCATACGAACGACGCCGCCAAAGCGAGCTCCTTCCGCCGCACGGACACCACCGTCGACGTTCCCGATGACGGCGATGCCAGGACAAAAGCGGCGCCCGGTCAAGAGGCCGGTGAGTCCTGATGGTCGATGTCGCAACGATGCGTGAGCTCGATCCGGAACAGTTCAGTCAGGCCGGTGACGGATACCACTCGGTGCGCAGCATGGCCGACGAGGCGAAGAGCCGGGTCGGTGAAGGCATCGTGCCGAAGATGGACGCGGACCTGCGGGGCGAAGCGGCCACCGCCGCGGCCACATCGCTGCGGGGCCTTACTGCGAACTTCCACTACATGCAGACGGAGTGCGGGCTCGCACACGCCGCACTCAACGCCCTGACCGCCGAACTGCGAGCCGCCAAGAAGAAGTTCGACACTGCGCAGGAGGAAGCCGAAACCGCCGGGTTCACAGTCCACCTGGACGGTTCCGTCACCTACCCTGCGGCGGGTGAGAAGGTCGACGGTAAACAGCCCGACGGAGGTACGGTCACCGGGAATTCTCGGGGCGCACCGAGCGGCCGTCTCATTGATCCGGCGACCGACGCCGATTCGGCTGCGGACGCGATCAGAAGACAGGCCGACAATGCCAGCCCCAACCCGCACTATGGCGCGGCAGTTGACATCGCCGACCGCATCGCGGAAGCGCTGCAGGAGGCGACGGAAGCCGACGAAAAGTGGGCGCGCAAGCTCCGCGGTCTCAAGGCCGACGACGATCTGCACGTCTCGCGTAAGGACTGGCTCGGTGTCCGGGACGACATGCGCGGCATCAGGAAGGGCGCCGGCGACTACCTGAAGCCGCCCGAGGACCGTTCTCCCGCTGCGAACGCCCGCTGGTGGAAAAACCTTTCCGAGGACGAGCAAGACGACTACATCTCCCTCCACCCCGCCAGCATCGGCGCCATGGACGGCCTTCCGGCCGACGCTCGTGACGAGGCCAACCGAACGGTGATGACCGAGACGAAGGCCGGTTACGAGCTGGAGCGAGCCGCCATGCCAGCGGAGCCGAAGAAGTACACCTGGATCAACACTTATGAAGGGAAAGTGAAAGTCCCGAGCAAGGAGTGGATAGCCTGGAACGCTGAGTACGGTGAGCGTAAGAAGCACCTTGATTCCACTCTGAACGGCATCGAAGCAGTGCAGGACCGCTTCGACCGCACTGGTGACAGAGGACTGCCCGAAGCGTGTCTGTTGGGCTTCGCCCCGAAGGGCGAAGGTGACGGGAAAATAATCCTCGCCAATGGTGACCCGGACGGGGCGGCGCACACTGCCGTTCACGTTCCGGGGACGGGAACGAGCCTCGGCGGGATAGACGGAAACCTCGATCAGAATGACAAGCTATGGCGCAACAGCGCCAGACTGGCGCCCGGGGAATCCGTCTCCACGATAACCTGGTTCGACTACGACGCTCCCGACAGCATTCCCCAGGCCACTCAGAGCGGTTGGGCCGAAGACGGTGGGCCGAGGCTTCAACGCTTTCTTGAAGGTACCGAGGCGGCACAGGGAGGGCCCCACTCCAGCCACACCACTGTTTCCGGGCACAGCTACGGCAGCACCGTCGTCGGCGAAGCCGCCAAGCACCACGAGCTTCCGGCCGACGACGTGATGGTGGAGGGCAGTCCGGGAATGCAAGTGGAGCACGCCCGCGACCTTGGCGTCGGGGCCGACCACGTATGGGCGCTGGGCGCAGATTGGACCTGGGACGACGCGATAGTACGGCATGGCGGTCGGATGATGGGGCTCGGTGAAGATTCCATGATTCCCACGGACGATGGGTTCGGTGCGAACGTCATGGACTATGGCGAGTACCGCGGGTTCTCGGGGCACGGCGGTTTCTGGGACGAGGAGGGAAACAAGCCGTCGACGAGCCTTTTGAACATGGCGAGCGTTGTGGTAGGCCAAGGTGAGCAAGTGGAACTGGATTGACCATGAGAAAACAGCGAAGGCGCCTGTTTCCCCTTTTGGGAACGAGTGCTGTGGTGGCGGGGTTTCTACTGGTCGGAGTGGTGGGATGCTCGGTGTCGGACAGCGGGGTCACAGGAAAGGGCAAGGGGTCGGAAGACGAGCAGTCCGATGCCGAGTCGAGGCTTGGGTATCGGCCCGAGGTGCGGAACCCGCTGTCCGCCGAGGAGGAGGTGAACCGAATCTCCGACCGGGTGCGGGGTTGGATGGACCTGAAGAGCAAGGTGACTGATATGGAGGCGGCCGCCGGTTCCTGTGAGGCGGTGGACCCGGATTACACCAAGTACTTTGTGGTCAACCATCCGTGGAGTGTGCACAATGTTGAAGAGGGGAGCCTTGCACAAGCGATGCAGAACCTACGGGAAAGGCTGCCCCGACATGGCTGGAAGATCACCAAGGACGGCAAGATGAACAGTAAAGCGGGGGACCCCGAAATCGTCGCCGTCGAACCGAGGACGCATCACTTCCTCACCGTCCAGTGGCGAAGAGGTCTCACCGGGAAAGTCTCGGAACTCATCAGCGTCGATGTCGATTCGCGGTGCTATCGCGCACCGAAGGGAACGGACTTTCCTCCTCGCTGACCGCGGTCGTGCGCTCTACCTCTGGGGGACTCAGGAGCCGGCAGCGGGGTGTGAGGAGGGGATGCCGCCGCCGGACCGTTCCTCGGCGGTGATGCCGACCGGCAGCTGCTACT
The DNA here is from genome assembly GCF_000381025.1 of Streptomyces sulphureus DSM 40104. Classification (GTDB taxonomy): domain Bacteria; phylum Actinomycetota; class Actinomycetes; order Streptomycetales; family Streptomycetaceae; genus Streptomyces; species Streptomyces sulphureus. The sequence continues at coordinate 79,548 of NZ_KB905817.1, read as the reverse complement.
AGCGCCCGTGGACGCAACGGTGCTGATCCACGCCCCGAGGCGCGGGAGCCGTCCGACGAGACGAACGGCCCCGTCCGCGAGGCTGGTTCAAGGCCGCTTCCGGATGGCGTGGTGACGGCGGAGGCGTCCGTGCCGGCCGGCGGCCCTGGGCTGCTGTGTCGAGGCGGAGGCGACCCGCGCGACCGCTGACACAGGCGATCAAGGCGTGCACAATGCTCCGATGATTTACCTGACTTCGCACACTCCGGACGCAGCCAGAACCGCCCCGGTCGCGGCGACGCGCATATGATCACCGACGGTTTTCTCTACCTCGGCGTTCTGCTGGCCCTGGCCGCGTGCATCGTCTATCTGACGCAGCGGCGCAGCTACCGCGTCTTCAGGTACGTACCGGGCTTCGTGCTGCTGTACCTGGGCGCGGCGCTGCTGAACACCGTCGGCGTCTTCGGCGACTCCGAGTCGGTGGAGGCGACCGGCACCGCCGTCCAGGACGCCCTTCTGCCGGCGATGATCCTGCTGCTCCTCTTCCAGTGCGACCTGCGGCAGATCATCAAGCTGGGCCCCAAGTTGCTGCTGACGTTCTTCGTCGCGTCGCTCGGCATCGTCGTCGGGTTCGTCGTCACCTACCTGATCTTCCAGGTCTGGCTGCACCCCGAGGCGCACAAGGCGCTGGGCGCGCTCGCCGGGTCGTGGACGGGCGGGTCCGCGAACATGGTGGCGGTGCAGGGGATCGTGCACGCGCCGGAACGCATCTTCGGCTACGTGCTCATCGTGGACACCGTGCTGTACTCGCTGTGGCTGCTGCTGATGTTCGGCTCCGTCAGCTTCTCCGATCGCTTCAACCGCTGGACGCGGGCCGACACCACCTACCTCGACGCCCGGACCGGTGCCGACGCGGAGAAGGACGGGGCGCAGAAGGCCCCGATCGACCTGGCGTCGCTCATGGCTCTGATCGGTGGCAGCCTCTTCGTCTCCGCCCTGGCCACCTGGCTCGGCGGCCAACTGCCCGAACTCGGGGCGGTCGTCAACAGCACCACTTGGGCGATCCTCTTCGTCAGCGTGCTCGGGCTGGTCATCGCCTCCACGCCGCTCGGCAGGACCGCCGGCTCCTCCGAGCTCGCAGTGGTGATGCTGTACGTCATCGTCGGCATCATCGCCTCCGAGTCCGACTTCAGTTCGCTCGCCGAGGCGCCGCTCTATCTGGCGGCGGGTGCGGTGGTTCTGCTGGTGCACCTCGGCATCCTGGCGGTGTACGCGAGGCTCGCCCGCGTCGAGCTGTTCAGCCTGGCCGTGGCCAGTACCGCCAACGTCGGTGGCATCGCCTCGGCCCCCGTGGTGGCCAGTGCGTTCAACCGTCAACTGGTGCCGGTCGGGGTGCTGTTCGCCCTCATCGGTTCCTTCATCGGTACGTTCACCGGGCTGACGACCGTCCAGATCCTGTCGGCGCTCTGACGGGGAGGACACCGCACGCCCTACAGCTCGCGAGCAGCACGGGGCCCTGCGCTAGGGACCCTCGCAGCCGGCGGGACGGCGTCCGCCGCGCCGGGGCGCCAGGTCTCGATCCAACTGTCACCACGCCGAAAACCCCGGTTAACACGCATACCCCAGAGTGGAGTCCATCGGCGTCAGCGGACCTCCGGAGCGGCTCCCGGACCTCCACCGACGCCCAGGCGCGGCCGGTCCTGACCCGGTGCGCGTCCGGCGGGGGCCGTCGTCGTCCCGCCCCTGGTACGCGTACCGGGGTGCGGCGGTCCCCGCCTTGTCACGTCGACCGCCGGGCTCCGCGGGACGTTCCGCCGGCGAAGATTCAACTGCCGTCGTCGCCAAGGTCCTTGCGTCGGTCCTTCGGTGGTGGGAACCACGAGCGGCTCGCCTGTACCGCGTTGACGGCGACGATGCCGCCCCAGCAGGTGAGGAGCCCGGCGAGCCCCGCGTTGGCCACCGCGATCGCGGAGAGCGGTACGGCGAGGACGAGGGAGACGACGGCGAGGCCGAGCCGTGCGCCGAGGCCGTCGGGGAGCCCGGAGGAGTGCTGCTGGGTGCGGCGCGGGCGCGTGTCCCCGCGTGCGACGACCATCTGTTGCTCGGCCAACTGCCGCCGCACGCGCTTGTCGACGACGGAGTCGAACCGCTCCTCCATCTTTTCCAGGAAGGACTCGACGAGGGCCGTCTCGTACTCGGGGCCCAGTTCCTTGCGGGTCCCGATGGCGGCGTCGATGTCGCGCTTCAGGTCGGAATCGCCAGCGTTCATGCCGGGTACGGTACGGCGCCGGCCCCGGGGGCGCAGTGGGGCTAGCCCCCGGATCGGGGCTGGCTGGAGACGGCGCGCGCCGGCGCCCGTAGAGTCGGCGGAACGGGCCTGCGGCGCGGGCCGCCGAGGCACGGGAGGAGAGACGGGATGGCGAGCCCCAGTGCGCGGCTTCAGCGGCTCTTCGAGGGGCGCAGGCTGACCCCGACGCAGCGCCGCATCGCGCACAGCCTGGTGCGGCGCGCGGCCGAGGCGCCGTTCCTCTCCAGCGTCGAGCTCGCCGAACTCGCCGGTGTCAGCCAGCCGTCGGTGACCCGCTTCGCCGTGGCGCTAGGCTTCGACGGCTACCCGGCGCTCCGCCGGTACCTCCGCGAGTCGGCGCCGGACGGGGCCGAGACGGACGAGGGGGCTCCGCTCGGCGAGTACCAGCAGGCGGTGCAGGCCGAGATCGCCAACCTCCGCCGTCTCGCCGCACTCCTCGCGGAGCCGGCGCCCGTGGTGCGTGCGGCGCGGCTCCTCGCCGGTTCACGGCCGCTGCCCGTGCTCGGGCTGCGTGCCGCCGCCGCGCAGGCGAGCGGCTTCTCGTACTTCGCGGCCAAGGTCCACCCCGACGTCCGCCCGCTCACCGAGGGCGGCTCGATGCTCCGCGACCGGCTCGACGCGAGCGTCCGGGCCGGTGCCGAGGCGCTGCTGTGCTTCGCGCTGCCGCGCCATCCGGTGGAGGTGGTGGGCGCGTTGGAGCACGCACGGAGCGCGGGGCTGCGGATCGTCACGGTCGCGGACAGCGCCTTCGCGCCGGTCGCGCACCCGGACGACCTGCTGCTCCCCGCGGACGTCGGCACGGGCCTCTCCTTCGACACCGCGTGCGGGCCGATGCTTCTCGGCCGGGTGCTGCTGGAGGCGATGTGCGACGAACTTCCCGACGCGCAGGCGCGGTTGGAAGAGTTCGACGCGAGCGCGGCGGAGCGGGGGCTCTTCGCGGAGTGACGCGGGTGCGCGTGCCGGCCGCCCCCGGTTGTCGTCGATGATTCTGCGCGACTGCTGCGCACCGCGTCGTCTTCGGTGATCCCACTCGGGCGGGCCTGAGGTGAACTGCGGTGAGCGCTACGTCGGTTGGGCGGTGCCTCGGCTCCGGTCGATTGCCGGCAGCCGTGAGCGGCGAGGTCGGTGCGCGGCGAACTCCGTTGCGGTCCGGTCTGGTTGACCGCTGCTCTCGCGCCCGGGTCCGACAGTCAACGACTCGACGCCCGGGTTGCGCCCGGCCTCTCCATGGGCCACCCCTCGCAACGGCACTCCGGCACCGGCCGCGCTTGCGCGCGAACGGATCGGCCGCCGCGATCAGCTCGACACCGAGCGCCGTCCGATACGCCTGACCTCCGCTCCCCGGACTGGCCGACGAGGGCGCATGCTCGGCGCCGCCTCCTCGCCCGAACCGCCCACCCGCCGGCGAACGGACCGCCGGGCCACGCCCAGGGCGTCCCAGCCCCTCGGCCACGGGCCACCGCCCGGCGGCAGGCGTTTCGCGTGCCCGACGACGGGGCTCCCGCCCCGGACGCGCCACTGGCGAGCTGCGGCAGTTTTCCTCCTAGGGGGCTTGCACGGGAACTATCTAAGCCCTTAGATTTTTGGCACTTGCTCGAAAACGGGCCGCACGCGGCCCGGCGACCGGCCGGCAGGAGGCCAACGATGGTGCAACTCCCCGCGGACGAAGTGCTCATCGCGGGGGAGTGGCGGCGCGGAGCAGGAGCGCCGATCGAGACGGTCGACCCGTCGGACGGCCGAGTCCTCACCACCGTCCACGCCGCGACCGCCGCGCAGATCGAGGAGGCCGCCGAGGGCGGCGCCCGCGCCGCGGCCGAACCCGTGTGGCGCGACCAACTCCCGCACCACCGGGCCGCGTTGCTCCGCCGCATCGGCGACCTGGTCGAGGAGAACGCGGCGCACCTCGCCGCGCTCCAGACCGCCGACACGGGCAAGACCCTCGCCGAGACCGGCGCCCTCGTGCACAGCGCGGCGGGCACCTTCCGCTACATGGGCGCGGCGGTCGAGACCGCCGAGGCCGAGGTGACGCCCTCCCGCGGGGCCTACGTGACGCTGAACGTCTACGAGCCCTACGGCGTCGTCGGCGCCGTCACCCCGTGGAACTCGCCGATCGCCAGCGACGCGCAGAAGATCGCGCCGGCGCTCGCGGCGGGGAACGCCGTCGTCCTCAAGCCCGCCGAGTGGACGCCGCTCGTCTCGCTCGCGCTGGGGCGCCTGATCACCACCGCGCTCGCCGAGCAGGGCCTCCCGGCCGGGTTGCTCTCGGTCCTCCCCGGGCCCGGCCGCGTCATCGGCGACGCGCTCGTGCGGCACCCCAGGGTGGGGAAGGTGTCGTTCACCGGCGGCACCCGCACCGGGCGGGCCATCGGGCACGCGGCAGCGGAGAAGGTCATGCCGGTGACGCTGGAGCTCGGCGGCAAGTCGCCGACCGTCGTCTTCGACGACGCCGACGTGGAACAGGCCCTCGCCGGCGTGGAGTACGGCATCTTCTCCTCGTCCGGGCAGGCGTGCGTGGCCGGTTCGCGGCTCTTCGTCGCGCGGTCGCTCTACGACGAGTTCCTCGGCGAACTCGTCGAGCGCACCCGGAAGTTGCGGATCGGCCCGGGCACCGACCCCGCGACGCAGGTCGCCCCGCTCGTGCACCGCAGGCACCGGGACGCCGTCGCCGCGTACGTCGACCTCGCGCGCTCGGAGGGGGCCAGGGTGCTCTGCGGCGGCGGCGTCCCGGAGGGGCCGCGGTACGAGGACGGCGCGTACTACCTGCCGACCGTCCTCGACGGCCTCCCCAACTCGGCCCGCACCTGCCAGGAGGAGATCTTCGGGCCCGTCCTCGTCGCCCTCCCCTTCGACGACGAGGACGATCTCGTCGCCCAGGCCAACGACACCGTGTACGGCCTCGCCTGCGGCCTGTGGACGCGGGACGCGCGGAGGGCGTGGCGGGTGGCCCGCCGGATGGAGGCGGGGACGGTGTGGATCAACACCTACAAGCAGTTCAGCATCGCCACGCCGTTCGGCGGCATGAAGGAGAGCGGCCTCGGCAGGGACAAGGGCCGCGACGCCGTCCGGGCCTACCAGCGCCAGAAGGCCCTCTATTGGGGCACCGACGACTCACCGCTCCCCTGGGCGCGGTAGCCGGAAACCGCCGAGCCAAGAGCCCGTGAGACACGTGAAGTGGGAGAGAGCAATGGAGCAACCCGCCGCACCCAGCGCACCGGTGGCCCGGCTGCGCGCCCTGCGCTCCGTCGAACTGCGCACCACGCAGTTCGGCGCCGCCGCCGACTTCTACTCGGAAGTGTGGGGCCTGGAGGTCGTCGAGACCGAGCGGGGGGCGAGCTGGCTGCGCGGCACCAACGAGCAGCACCACATCCTCCAGCTCACCGAGGCCGACCGCACCGCGCTCGGCCGGATCAGCTTCGCCGTCGCCACCCCCGCCGAGGTGGACGAGGCCGCGCGGCGCCTCCTCTCGCGCGGCATCGTCCCGGTGACCGGGCCCGGACCGCTCGACCAGGTGGGCGGCGGGTACGGACTGCGGTTCGCCGACCCGGAGGGCCGGCTCATCGAACTGAGCGCCGAGACCTGGGCCGTTCCGCCGCGCGGGCGCGAGGAGGCGCTGCCCGTCGGCGTCACGCACACCGTCCTCAACACGGCCGACATCGACGCCTCCGTCGCCTTCTACCGCGATGTCCTGGGGATGCGCGTCTCGGACTGGTCCGAGCACCAGATGGCGTTCCTGAGGTGCAACGCCGACCACCACTCCATCGCCTTCAACCAGGCGGAGTGGGCGTCGCTCAACCACGTGGCGTACGAGATGAGTTCGGTCGACCACTTCATGCGCGGCCTCGGACGCCTCCGCCACCACGGCGTGGTGCCGAAGTGGGGCCCGGGGCGGCACGGTCCGGGCAACAACACCTTCTCGTACTTCACCGATCCGTCGGGGCTCGTCTGCGAATACACCTCGGACGTTGCGCAGATCGTCGAGGACACCTGGATCTGCCGCGTCTGGCGGCGCACGCCCGAGCTCTCCGACCTGTGGGGCACGGCGGGGCCACCGTCGCCCGAGATCCGCTCGCACATGGCGGGCTCTCCCGACCCGGGGCCGCTCGCGGACGGCGTCGATTCGTCGGCGCTCGGCGGGCGTTCGGGGGTGCGGGCATGAGTGTCCTGGAGGCCGCCGAGGGCGCCGGGCGGGCCGGTGTGCGGCACGTGCGGCGCGTGGGGCTCATCGGCTGGGGAGCCATCGGACGGGTGGTGGGCCGGGCGCTCTCCGAAGGGAAGGTGCCCGGCGCGGAGTTGGCCTGCGTCGTCGACAACAGGCCGCGCGGCGAGACGCTCCCGGTGCCCCAACTCCCCTTCGCCGAGGCTTTGGAGGAGTGCGATCTCCTCGTCGAGGCGGCGGGGCAGGCCGTGGTCCGCGAGTGGGGGGAACGCATCCTGCGCTCGGGCGCCGACCTGCTCGTCGTCTCCACGGGTGCGCTGACGGACCGCGCGCTCACCGAGCGGCTGCGGCGGGCCGGGCCCGGACGCGTGCACTTCACCGCGGGCGCCGTCGGCGGACTCGACCTGCTTCAGGCGGTGACGGCGCTCGGCCCGCTGGAGCACCTCGAGCTGACCACGACGAAGCTCCCCGAAACTCTTCGACAGCCCTGGATGGACGCGGAGTTGACCGCACGGCTCGCCGACGCGACGGGCCCCGTCGAGTTGATGCGCGGCACGGCGCTCGACGTGCCGGCGAAGTTCCCCAAGTCGACCAACGTGGCCGCGACCGTCGCCGTCGCCGTGGGCGACCCGGAGCAGGTGCGGGTGCGCGTCGTCGCCGACCCGGGCGCCGTGCGCACGAGACACGTCATCGAGGCGGCGGGCCCGATGGGCCGCTACCGCTTCGAAGTGGAGCACGAACCCGACCGCGACAACCCCGCGACGAGCAGCGTCGTCCCGTACGCCGTGCTGCGCAGCCTCGGGGTGCTCGCGGGCGGCGGGGGGAGGGTCCTGTGAACGCGGAGGAGGACGGCACGTTGGACGGTTCGGCGGTGCGGAGCAGCGCGCCCTACGACATCGCGCGGCTCCATCTGGAGGAGTCGGGAGACGAAGGCCCGCTGCTGCTCTGCCTGCACGGCATCGGCTCCTCCTCGGCCTCGTTCGCCCCGCAGTCGGAGGCGTTCGGCGACCGGATGCGCGTCGTCGCCTGGGACGCTCCCGGCTACGCGCGCTCCGCCGATCCGCAAGTCCCCCTGGACCTCGACGGGTTCGCCGACACCGCGGCGGCGCTCATCGCCTCACGCGCGGCCTCTGCACACGTCCTCGGGGTCTCCTGGGGCGGCGTCGTGGCCCAGCGACTCGCCCTGCGTCACCCGGAGTTGGTCGACGGACTGGTCGTCGCGGACAGCTCCGTCGGCTCCGGTGCGGAGCCGGCGCAGACCGAGGGGATGCGTCAACGAGTCGCGCAGCTGGAAGAGTTGGGGCCGAGGGCGTTCGCGGAGCAGCGCGCGCCCCGGCTGCTCTCCGACGGGGCTCCGGCCGAGCTGGTGCAGCACGTCGTCGACACCATGGCCGAGTCGGTCCGGCTGCCTGGCTACGCGTACGCGGCGGAGTCGATGGCGGCGACCGACCTCAGCGGCGAGATCGGCGCCCTCACCGTGCCCGTGCTGGTGCTGTGCGGCTCCGAGGACCGGGTCACGGGGCCCGGGGCGAGCCAGCGGATCGCGGGCTCCGTCCACAAGTCCGCGTACGTCGTCGTCAACGGCGCAGGGCACCTCGCCAACCAGGAGCGGCCCGGAGCCTTCAACGACTGGGTCCTCTCCCACCTGCGGATCGCGGCGCTCATCCCCGAGTTCAGCGGCATGCCGAAGCCCGGAACCGGTCCCTGAGAAGGCCGCGCCCGAGCAACCGACCACCAAGAGAAGGAGCATCACGTGCCCATCACCACCACCGAGTACGAGAACGGCGGCGACCTCGCCAAGTACACCGACGGGCTCATCGCCACCAAGGACTCCCGCGAACCCGACTGGGACACCCTCGCCTTCCAGGCGAAGGCCGGTGAGCAGTACCGCCGCGCCCAGATCCGCTACGTCGGCTCCGGCGCCACCGGCAACCACGACGGCGACAACCACATCCTGCCCTCGGGCGGCTTCACCTTCTCCAACATGCTGCTGCCGCCCGGCGCCGAGGGCCCCGAGCACACCCACCACGACGTCGAGGAGGCGTTCTTCGTCCTGGAGGGCAAGGTGCGGGTGGGCATCCACCGCGGCTCTCAGGAGGCGGAGTACCGCACGCTCGGCTACCGCGACATGATCGTCGTTCCGGCCGGGGTGGCGCGCAGCCTGAAGAACGAGGGCGACACCGACGCGCTCTTCTGCGTCGTCATCGGCACCCAGAAGCCCCAGGTGCCGACGTACCCCGAGCACTCGCCGATGCACGGCGTCACCCGCGACTGATGGAGCGCACACCACGGACGGTCGTCGTCACCGGCGCGGGACGCGGCCTCGGTTACGCCGTGGCGGAGCGCGCCGGTGACGACGGTTACCGCGTCGTCCTCGCCGAACTCGACGCCGAGCGAGGCGAGTCGGCGGCGGTGCGGCTCCGTGAGCGGGGCGCCGAGGCGCACTTCGTGCGGTGCGACGTCGCGGACCCGGAGTCGGTGGCCGAACTCGCCGCCGCCGTCGACCGGTTCGGTCCGCTGCACGCCGTCGTGAACAACGCGGCGCTCGCCAACGGGGTGGGCGGCAAGGCGTTCCACGAGATCGACGTCGCCGAGTGGGACCGGCTGATGGCCGTGAACGCGCGCGGCCCCTGGCTCGTATCACGGGCGCTGCTGGCGCAGTTGAGGGCGGCCGGCGGCGGCAGGATCGTCAACCTCGCCTCCGACGCGGCCCTTTACGGCTCCCCGCGGCTCGCGCACTACGTCGCGGCCAAGGGCGCCGTCATCTCCCTCACCCGTGCGATGGCACGCGAGACGGGGGACGCGGGCATCGCGGTCAACGCCGTCGCGCCTGGCCTCACCGAGTGCGAGGCCACGGAGACCGTCCCGGCGGAGCGGCACGAGCTGTACCGCCTCAACCGGGCCATCTCCCGTCCGCAGCAGCCGGAGGACCTCGTCGGCCTCATCGCCTTCCTCCTCGGACCGGAGTCCGGCTACCTCACGGGCCAAGTCCTCGCCGTCAACGGCGGGTTCACCATGCACTGACGCGTCGCCCGGCACGGCCGACGCGTCGACGACCACAGGAGTTCGATATGGACCTCGGCCTCTCCGGGCGCCGCTACCTCGTGACCGGCGGCAGTTCGGGCGTCGGCCTCGCCACGGTGCGCGCCCTGCTCGCCGAGGGTGCCGACGTCGCCACCTGCGGGCGCGACGCCGAGCGGCTCACCCGGGCGGCGCGTCAACTCGCGGACGAGGGCGGGCGGTTGTACACGGAAGTGTGCGACGTGCGTGACGAGGCCGCGGTGCAGCAGTTCACGCAGCGTGCGGCCGAGGAGTTCGGCGGGCTCGACGGGCTCGTCAACAACGCGGGCTCGTCGCGGATGAAGCCGTTCGCCGAGGCCACCCCCGAGGACTGGCGCGACGAACTCGACCTGAAGTTCTCCGGCGTCCTCAACCCGCTCAACGCCGCGCTGCCGCTGCTGCGTTGCTCCGACGCGGCCGCCGTCGTCAACATCAACGCCGTCCTCGCCAAGCAGCCGGAGACGCGGCTCATCACCACCTCGGCGGCGCGGGCCGGCATCCTCAACCTCTCCAAGTCGCTCTCCAGGGAGCTCGCTTCGGACGGCGTGCGGGTCAACTCCGTCTGCCTCGGTCTGATCGACACCGGCCAGTGGACGCGCCGCTACGCGGACTCCGGAAGCCCGTTGAGCTACGACGAGTGGCAGGCCGAGCTCGCCGCCGACCGCGGCGTCGCCCTCGGGCGGCTCGGCCGTGCCGAGGAGGTCGCCTACGCCGTCGTCTCCCTCCTCTCCCCGCGCGCCTCCTACACCACGGGCACCAGCCTCGACGTCTGCGGCGGGGTGGGCCGCTCCGTCGGCTGAGCGACGCGCCCACTCCCTCGAACTCCCCCTTCGGAGAAGAAGTGTTCAACCACAGGAACGGCGGCGACCTGCTCGTGGCGACGCTGCGCGCGCTCGGCGTCGACACCGTCTTCGGCATCGTCAGCGTCCACAACCTGCCGCTCGTCGAGGCGGTGGACAGGGAGCTCCGGTTCGTCCCCGTGCGCCACGAGGCGAGCGCCGTCAACGCCGCCGACGCGTACGGGCGGGCGCGCGGCACCCTCGGCTGCGCGCTCACCTCGACCGGCACCGGTGCGGGGAACGCGGCGGGCGCGCTCGTCGAGGCCCTCAGCGCGGGCACGGCGGTGCTCCACGTCACCGGGCAGATCGACAGCGAGCACCTCGGCCGCGGGCGCGGCTACATCCACGAGACCAAGGACCAACTCGGCATGCTCCACGCCGTCTCCGCGTACGCGGAGACGGTGCCGGACACGGCGTCGGCCGGCCGCATCCTGCGGGCGGCGGCCCACCGGGCGCTCGCCGCACCGGGCGGCCCCGCGAGCGTCGAGTGGCCGATCGACCTCCAGTACGCCGAGCAGACCGACGACGGCACCGCCCCGTCCGCGCATGCGTACCCGATGCCGAAGAGCGACCGAATCGACGCCGCTGCCGCCGTGTTGGCCGCGGCGCGACGCCCGCTGGTGTGGGCGGGAGGCGGGGCCACGCGTGCGCGGGACGAACTCGCCGCCCTCCTCGACGCCACGGGTGCGGGCCTCCTCACCTCCAACTCCGGCCGCGGCGCCGTACCCGAGGACGACGCGCGCGTCGTCGGCAACTTCGCCACCTCCGCAGGGGGACGCGAACTCCTCGCCGAATGCGACGTGTTGCTCAGCGTCGGCACGCACTTCCGCTCCAACGAGACGGCCGACTACAGCCTCCCCCTCCCCGCGCAGCACCTGCAGATCGACGCCGACGCCGAGGCGCTCGGCCGCGCCTACCCGACGCGGCACCCGCTCCACGGGCACGCGGCGGACGTCCTCGCCGCCCTCAACGCGCGGCTCGGCGCGGTCGGTTCGGCCACCGAGGCCGAGTGGCCCGCGCGCGTGACCGCCGTGCGCGAGCGCGTCCGCGCCGAGCTGCGCGAAGGCATCGGGCCGCAGGCCGCCGTCTGCGACGCGCTCGCCGCCGCGCTGCCGCGCGGCGCCGTCGTCGCGCGTGACGTCACCATCCCCTCGTCGAGCTGGGGCAACCGGCTGCTGCCGATCCACGACCCGCGCGCCAACGTCTTCCCCCGCGGGGGAGGAATCGGCCAGGGCCTCGGCATGGCGATCGGCGCGGCGCTCTCGCGGCCGGAGGAGCCCGCGGTGGCGCTCGTCGGGGACGGCGGACTCGCCGTGCACCTGGGCGAACTGCTCACCCTCGCGCAGACGGGCGCCCGGCTCACCGTCCTCGTCTTCAACGACGGCGGCTACGGCGTGCTGCGCAACATGCAGGACCGGTACTTCGACCGCCGCTCGGGCGTCGACCTCGCGACCCCCGACTTCCACCGGCTCGCCGAGGCATGCGGTCTGCCGTACGCGCGGATCGCAGCGGAGGACGAGGCGGCAGGCGTCCTCGCGGAGGCGACCGCGGCCGGCGGCCCCTCCCTCGTCGAGGTGGACCTCGCCGCGCTCGGCCCGATGAAGAACCCCTTCACCCCGCCGGTCAAGCTGCCGACCAGGTAAGGAAGCGAACCGTGAACGACCCCGAACTCGAACTGCTCGTACACCGGTTGACCTGGGAGGCCGAGGGTGTCCTTTCCGTGGAGCTGGTGCACCCGGAAGGCAAGCCGCTGCCTGCCTGGCAGCCGGGCGCCCACCTCGATCTGCACCTCGGCGGCCACCTGCGGCAGTACTCGCTCTGCTCCGACGCGCAGGACGCCTCGCACTACCGCGTCGGCGTCCTCAACGAGGCGTCCTCGCGCGGCGGTTCGCGCTACGTCCACACCAGGCTGCGGCCCGGCGACACGGTGCGGACGGCGGGGCCGAGGAACAACTTCGCGCTGGAGGAGGCCGGCGAGTACCGCTTCGTCGCCGGCGGCATCGGCGTCACGCCGCTCGTCGCCATGGTGCGCGAGGCGGTCCGCACCGGTAGGCGCTGGAGCCTCGTGCACGGCGGACGCACCCGCACCTCGATGGCGTTCGGCGCCGAACTGCAGGCGCTCGCAGGGCAGTCGGGCAGCGGCAGGGTGACGTTCACCCCGCAGGACGAACTGGGCCACATCGACCTCGACGCGGCCCTCGCCGACCTGCCCGCGGACGCTCTTGTCTACTGCTGCGGCCCCGAACCGCTCCTCTCGGCGATCCGGGAGAAGTGCGCCGCGCGCGGCTGCGAAGACAAGCTGCGGATCGAGCGGTTCGCGGCGCCCGAGCCTCAACCCGCCGAGGCAGGCTCGGCGTTCGAGGTGGAGTGCGGCCGCTCCGGGCTCACCGTCGCCGTCGACGAGGGAACCAGCATCCTCCAGGCCGTCGAGCAGGCGGGCGTCGACGTGCCGAGCTCCTGCCGCGACGGCATCTGCGGCACCTGCGAGACGCGCGTGCTCGAAGGCGCCCCGGAACACCGGGACTGGCTGCTCAGCGACGCCGAGCACGCCGAGAGCCGGACCATGATGATCTGCGTCTCGCGGTGCGTTTCGCAACGGCTCGTCCTCGACCTCTAGCAAGACCGCGCCGGCCCGTCCGGCCGGCGCCAACGTCCTCGTGCTTACTCGCAGTTGGAGGAATCCGTGAGCAACAACCCGCAGCATCGGGCCTGGCCCTACCTGGAGCCGCACCAGACGCGCGACGCCGATCCGACGCCGTACGAACTGAAGCTCGCCGCCACTCTCGAGGAGGTCTACACCCAGGACGGGCACGACCTCGCCACCGTCGTCGACGGCCTCAACAGCCGCCTCGTCCACGCGCCCGACGGGCTGCCGTGGACCGAGGAGTCGTTCCGTACCGAGATCCACCGACTGGGAGCGTGAGACGCGTGATCGGCACCAAACACGGAAGCGAGCAGGCGACCGCGGACCACATCTACGCGACCGGCCTGCGCAACCAGTGGCACCCCGTCGTGCCCTCGCACTTCGTGCGTCCCGGCGGGATGCGCCGCGTGACCGTCCTCGGCGAGCAGTGGCTGCTCTTCAGGCGCGGCGACGGCACCCTGCACATGCTCGCCGACCGCTGCCCGCACCGCGGCGCCCGGCTCTCCCTCGGGAAGCACCTCGGCGACCGCATCTCCTGCTGGTACCACGGGGTCGAGGTGGACGGCACGGGCACCGTCACCTCCGTGCCCGGGCTGCCCGGCTGCAACCTGGAGGGAAAGCAGCTCGTACCGAACCCGCCCGTCCGCGAGGTCGCCGGCGCGATCCTCGCCTACTTCGGCGACGAACAGCACCCGGAACCCTGCGAGTTGACGCTCCCCGAGCAGTTGGAGGACGCGGAGATCGACCGGTTCCTCTCCTACGCCGAGTGGAACTCCACCTGGCGGTTCGACCTGGAGAACCTCCTCGACCCGATGCACGGCTCGTTCCTGCACCGCGAGTCCCACTCCATGTTCGACGGGGACACCACGGCGAAGTTCCGCATCCGCGAGACCGACCGGGGCTACTTCTTCGAGAAGACCGACCAGACCGGCGTCAACTTCGACTGGGTCGAGCTCTGCCGCACCGGCGTCGACTGGGTCGACCTCTCCATCCCCTACCCGCCCTCCGCGGGCCCCGGCGGCCCGTTCGGGATCATCGGCATGGTCTGCCCCGTCGACGCGGAGCGCAGCAGCGTCTTCTTCTGGCGGTACCGGCGGGTGCAGGGCTGGGAGCGCGATAGCTGGAGGTTCCTCTACAAGCAGCTCATCGAGGAGCGCCACTGGGACGTCCTGGAGCAGGACCGCCTCATGCTGGAGGACATGCCGGCCGACGCCGATCAGCGCGAGAACCTCTACCAGCACGACCTCGGCGTCGTACGGCTGCGGAGGCTGTACCGTGCCGAGGCCGAGAAGCAGGCGGCCGCGCTCCACGCGGGATGAGCCGCCGCGGCCGGGGACGGGCACCGCACACCGTGACGAGGGTGAACGAGGGGTGGGCGGCGCACGGCCCCGGCCGTCCGCACACCGGGCCGCGCCCGCGTACCGCACCGCGGGCGCGGCCCGGAGTGCGCCCCTGTGCGCGTCACTCCCCGGCCGCCTCCGCGTCCTCCTCCTCGTCGGCCTCCTGCGCCGCCGTCACCGAGCGCTCCAACTTGCCGAGGAGCTTGGCCAGTTGGCGGCACTCCGCGGGCGTCATGCCGGCGAGCATGCGGCGCTCGTTCTCCAGGTGCTCGTTGAAGAGCGTGTCGATCTGCTCGATCCCCTGCTCGCTCAGCCGGGAGTGGACGACGCGGCGGTCCTCCGGATCGCGCTCCCGGACGATGAGGCCGTCCTTCTCCAGGCGGTCGATACGGAGTGTGACGCCTGCGGAGCTGATCAGCCCCGAGCGCGCCAGCTCGCCCGCGGTGCGGCTGTACGGGGCGCCTGCGCGGCGGAGCGCCGTGAGCACGTCGAAACCGGCCATCGAGATGCCGTGCCCCTCCATGGGTTTCGAGATCTGCGACTGGTACCGGAGGAAGACGCGGTGCAGGCGGGCGAAGACCTCCAGCGGCGCGGTGTCCAGCTCGGGGCGTTCCCGGTTCCAGTCCTCCACGACGGACGCCACGGCGTCCTGCTCGTGGGCGGGCTTCCTCTGCGCCATCGAGGGCCTCCCCCTCCGTGTTCTTCCTGCGGCTCGGTCGAGTCTGCGCGCTGTGGAAATCTTAGCCCTGAGCATTCCCTGCCTCGGCCCGCGGCGGGCAGGTGTGCCCGAAAGGCACGGGGCCGGCCGGGGTCAACTCCGTGGCTGAAGTGGGGCGTTATCTGTTACCGCCGGGTCGTGCACTGCCCCGTACGGGGGCCGTTGGTCCCGAGGGAGGCGGCCGGGAGGACCGCCTGCGGTCGCGGAGCGCAACGGAGCGGCGGAACCGAGGTACGGTGCGTAACGATGCGGGGCGCGGACAGGACGCACGCCGTGGTCACTCTCGGTGATGGGTTAGCGCCGAGCGTGTACGTCTGATAATTTCACCGCCGTCACGCCGCACCGTCCGGCCAACTCTCCGACGATGCGCCGTAGTTCAGGTACCCCTGGGTGGGAGGTTCCGAAGTGAGCGAGCTGTCGGGCGGGCCCAGCACGCCCACGGTTCTGCGGATCATCCTGGCCAGGCGGCTACAGGAGATCCGCACGCAGCGCAAGGTCACGCTGAAGCAGGCCGCGAGGGCGCTCGGCACCTCCGAGCTGACCGTGCGGCGGATCGAGAACGCGCAGGTCGGCCTCAAGGCGCTCTACGTAAGGGAGTTGCTGCGGCTCTACGAAGTCCCGCAGCCGGAGGTCGAGGAGTTCCTCTCGCTCGCCGAGACGGCCCGCAAGCCCGGCTGGTGGCATCCCTTCCGCCACGCGCTGCCCTCCTGGTTCGGCGCGTACGTCAGCCTGGAGACGGGCCGCGTACGTCAGCCTGGAGACGGGCGCGGCGCTCATCCGCCTCTACGAACCCCACTACGTCACCGGGCTGTTGCAGACCCGCGAGTACGCCCGCGCCGTCATGCGCGCCGGCTTCCCCGGGGACAGCGACGACGAGCTGGAGGAGCGCGTCGAGGTGCGGTTGCGGCGCCAGGCGATAATGGAGAAGGAGGAGGCGCCGTCGATCTGGGTGGTGCTGGAGGAGGCGTCCCTGCGCCGTCTCGTCGGCGGGCCCGAGGTGATGCGCGGCCAGATCGACCACCTGCTGGACTCCCTCGACCGCCCCGACCTCACGCTCCGTGTCCTCCCGTTCTCCGCCGGGCCGCACCCGGGCGCGGGCGGCCACTTCACCTACTTCCGCTTCGAGGCCCCCGAGCTCCAGGACATCGTCTACACCGAGGGCCTCACCGGGGCCGCCTACCTCGACCAGCACGGCGACGTCACCACGCACCTCGAGGCGCACATGCGCATCTCGCGCCTCGCCCACCGCCAGATCCCGGACCTCCACTCCTACCTCCACCAGCTACGCAAGGAATACGAGGCTTGACCCGCACCCGGCCACGACGACCGGAGGGCCGTGCCCCCGAAGTCCCGTCGGAACGCTCCGACTTCGAGGTCGCCGTCTACGCCGGGGCGGCGCGCACGCCCTGAGGCGCCTGCGCCCGACACCCGTACGTACGAGGAGGAGAAACTTGGCACCCCCCGCTCCCCGCCCCGCCGACGGGATCGACACCAGCCGTCCGCACTCGGCCCGGATGTACGACTACTAC
Source organism: Streptomyces sulphureus DSM 40104 (assembly GCF_000381025.1). Taxonomy (GTDB): domain Bacteria; phylum Actinomycetota; class Actinomycetes; order Streptomycetales; family Streptomycetaceae; genus Streptomyces; species Streptomyces sulphureus. The sequence continues at coordinate 62,975 of NZ_KB905817.1, read as the reverse complement.
CTGGGCGGCAAGGACTGGTTCGCCGCCGACCGGGAAGCGGCGGAACAGGTGCTCGCCTCCTTCCCCTTCATGCGGACCGTGGCCCGCCAGAACCGCGCCTTCATGCACCGCGCCGTACGCACCCTCGCGCGCGACGCGGGGCTGCGCCAGTTCCTCGACATCGGCACGGGCATCCCGACGGAGCCGAACCTGCACCAGGTGGTGCAGGAGGTCGACCCGGCCTGCCGCGTCGTCTACGTCGACAACGACCCGATGGTGCTGGAGTACGCCGACGTCCTGCTCAACGGCGACCCCGCGGGGCGCACCGCGTACATAGAGGCCGACGTGCTGACGGACGCCGTCCTCGACGACCCCCGCGTCCACGAGGTCCTCGACCTCAAGCAGCCCGTGGCCCTCTCCCTCGTCGCCATCCTGCACTTCGTCCCCGACGACGCCGACCCCGCAGGGCTCCTCGGCGGCCTCCTCGACCGGCTCCCCTCCGGCAGCCACCTGGTGCTCAGCCACGGCACCTCCGACTTCCTCCCCGAGGAGTCGCGCCGCAGCGAGGAGGTCTACCGCAGGAGCGGCACCTCGGCCCGCACCCGTTCGCACGCGGAGATCGCGCGCTTCCTCGACGGGCTGGAGGTCCTCGACCCGGGACTCGTGCTCGCCCACCAATGGCGTCCAGAGGAGGCCGTGGAACTGAGCGACGCGGAGGTGTCGCTGTACGGGGCGGTGGCGCGGAAGCGGTGAACCGCCGTTGGGGGGCACGGGCGTTGAGGCGTCCAGCATGCGCCGTCCGGCGCCGAGCGGTTTGCGGGTCCGGTCCCGCGTGACCGCGGCTGATCATTTCTCTGGCGCAGCCGGGGACTGAGCGTTGGCGCCTCGGGTGCCGGCTCGGCGCAGTCGAGCCGAGCCGGACCGACACGTTCGACGCACCAGCCGGAGCCGATCGGCTCCTCTGCAACACGAGCGACCACTTCGGCTCCTGTCGGATCGCCAACACCCGTCACGAGTACCGACTTGCGGACAGCGTTCAAGAATCGGTGTTGCCCGCTTCTGCCGCATACGCGCAGTTGTCCGCAACCGAGGGTGGGACGCGGCGCTTGAGGACCGTCTCCGGCCGGAACCGTCCTCCGGCGCTCTTTGCCCCGAGAGTCGTACGGACGCGCTCCATCACCCTTGGTATGCCGCGGCGGCCCTATGGGGCGGGGGGCGTGGGCCGCCGCGGCTGCGGGGCCCGACCGCCGCTCAACGGCGGGCCCGACACACCGCACGCACCGGTCCCTGGCGGACGGGGCGGGGCGAGCGGTCGCTCGGGGCGGAAGGGGAGCTCACCGCCTGCCTTCTCTCCAGACGGCACCCTCGCGCCCGCGAACGCCGCAACGTTGGCAGGGGCACGTATCAGTCCGGTATCGGGGACATCACCGAGGGTTTGACCTGCGGAAGGCGGCCGCTTTCCACCGAAGTGAGCGGCCAAATCCCGTGTACAGCACCGGCGTTGCTACGGCTCCGGCACCCGGGATCGAGCGGGCCGACACCGCCCGAGTGCCGCGCCGCGGGGGCTGTTGACTGAACCTATTCAGCCCATACAGTTACTGAATACCCCTCGTCGTTCTCAGAGAGGCAGGGCGCCATGGCAGCACCGCGGACCGTACGGGCGCCGCGCGGCACACGGTTGAGTGCGCACGGCTGGCCGCAGGAGGCCGCCCTGCGGATGCTCCAGAACAACCTCGATCCCGAGGTGGCCGAGCACCCCGACCAGCTCGTCGTCTACGGCGGCACGGGAAAGGCGGCGCGCGACTGGCGTTCCTACGACGCCATGGTGCGCACCCTCACCGAACTCAAGGGCGACGAGACGATGTTGGTCCAGTCGGGCCGACCCGTCGGCGTGATGCAGACGCACGAGTGGGCGCCGAGGGTGCTGATCGCCAACTCCAACCTCGTGGGTGATTGGGCCAATTGGGAGGAGTTCCGCCGGCTGGAGCACCTCGGGCTCACCATGTACGGGCAGATGACGGCCGGTTCGTGGATCTACATCGGGACGCAGGGCATCCTCCAGGGCACCTACGAGACCTTCGCCGCCGTCGCGGCGAAGCGGTTCGGCGGAACCCTCGCGGGCACCCTCACCCTCACCGCGGGGCTCGGCGGCATGGGCGGGGCCCAGCCGCTCGCCGTCACCATGAACGACGGCGTGGCCCTCTGCGTCGACTGCGACCAGCGCGCCATCGACCGCCGCATCGCCCACGGCTACCTCGACGTCTCGGCCGACGACCCGGCGCACGCACTCCGCCTCGCCGAGGAGGCGCGGCGGGAGCGCCGGCCGCTTTCCGTCGGAGTCCTCGGCAACGCGGCAGAGTTGGTGCCGCGGTACCTCGCCGAGGGCGCCCCCGTGGACATCGTCACCGACCAGACGTCGGCGCACGACCCGCTCAGCTACCTGCCGCTCGGCGTCGAGCAGGCGGAAAGGGAGGAGTACGCGGCGGCCGACCCCGAGGGCTTCACGCGGCGGGCGCGCGAGTCCATGGCACGCCACGTCGAGGCGATGGTCGGCTTCCAGGACGCGGGGGCCGAAGTCTTCGACTACGGCAACTCCCTGCGCGGTGAGGCCCAACTCGCCGGTTACGACCGCGCCTTCGCCTACCCCGGCTTCGTGCCCGCGTACATCCGCCCGCTCTTCTGCGAGGGCAAGGGCCCGTTCCGCTGGGCGGCGCTCTCCGGCGACCCCGCCGACATCGCGGCGACCGACCGCGCCCTTCTCGAACTCTTCCCGGAGAACGCCTCGTTGGCCCGCTGGCTGAAGCTCGCCGGCGAACGCGTCCGCTTCCAGGGGCTTCCGGCGCGCATCTGCTGGCTCGGGTACGGGGAGCGCGCCGAGGCCGGGGAACGCTTCAACGACATGGTCTCCAACGGCGAGTTGCATGCCCCCGTCGTCCTCGGCAGGGACCATCTCGACTGCGGCTCGGTCGCCTCCCCCTACCGGGAGACGGAGGGCATGCTCGACGGCTCCGACGCGATCGCGGACTGGCCGCTCCTCAACGCGATGGTCAACGTTGCCTCCGGCGCCTCCTGGGTCTCCTTCCACCACGGCGGCGGTGTCGGCATGGGCCGCTCGCTCCACGCCGGCCAGGTCACCGTCGCCGACGGCACCACGCTCGCCGGCGAGAAGCTCCTCCGCGTCCTCACCAACGACCCCGGCATGGGCGTCGTCCGGCACGTCGACGCGGGGTACGGGCGGGCCGCCGAGGTCGCCTCCGAGCGCGGCGTCCACGTCCCGATGTCGGCCGAGGAGCGGGCGGGGGAGCACGGCGCATGAGCGACCCCACCTTCGCCGGGGCCGGATACGCGGAGGGCCCCGGATTCAACGCCATGTGGCGGGAGTTGGAGCCGCTCGGCCGCTGCCGGGAGACGAGCGGCTACCGGCGCTTCGCCTGGACGCCCCAGGACGCCGACTGCCGCGCCTGGTTCCGCGCCCAGGCCGTGGCGAGGGGGCTGCACCACGAGATCGACGGCAACGGCAACCAGTGGGCGTGGCTGGGGGACCGCAGCGCGGGCGGCGCCGTCGCCACCGGCTCCCACCTCGACTCCGTTCCCGACGGCGGCGCCTTCGACGGCCCCCTCGGCGTCGTCTCGGCCTTCGCCGCCCTCGACGAGCTCCACCGGCGCGGCGCACGGCCTCAACACCCGCTGGTCGTCGTCAACTTCACCGACGAGGAGGGCGCCCGCTTCGGCCTCTCCTGCGTCGGCTCCCGCCTCGCCACAGGGCTGCTCGACCGGGCACAGGCCGCCGAACTCCGCGACGCGAAGGGCACCGGGCTCCTGCACGCGATGGAACGCGCGGGCCACGACCCTGAGTTCGTGGGGCCCGACCCCGAACGCCTCGCGGCGCTCAGCGCGTTCGTCGAGCTCCACGTCGAGCAGGGCAGGGCCCTCGCCGACACCGCGCACCCCGTCGGCGTCGCCTCCGCGATCTGGCCGCACGGCCGGTGGCGGTTCGACTTCTCGGGAGAGGGCAACCACGCGGGCACGACGCGTCTCGCCGACCGCCGCGACCCCATGCTCACCTACGCGGGAACCGTCCTCGCCGCCCGCGAGGAGGCGCGCCTCGCCGAAGCCCTCGCCACCTTCGGCAGAGTCGACGTCGAGCCGGGGGCCGTCAACGCGATCGCGTCCCGCGTCAGCGGCTGGCTCGACTCGCGCGCTGCGGACGAGGAGACCCTCGACCGCGTCGTCGCCGGTATCGAGCGTGCCGCGGTGGAGCGGGGCGGCCGGGACGGTGTCCAAGTCGCCGTGGTCCGCGAGTCGTTCACCTCGCGCGTGGTCTTCGCCGACGCGCTCCGCGACCGCCTCGCCCGGCGCCTCGCCGACCGCGCGGGCCCCGTCCCCGTCCTCCCCACCGGGGCCGGCCACGACGCCGGCATCCTCGCCGGGTCCGTCCCCACCGCGATGCTCTATGTGCGCAACCCCACCGGCGTCTCCCACGCGCCGGCGGAGTACGCCACGGAGGAGGACTGCCTCGCCGGCGTCACCGCACTCGCCGACGTCCTGGAGGAGCTGGCGTGCTGAGGTACTGGTGCCAACACGCCTGGATCGGCGGGGCAGTCGCCACGGGCGTCCTGCTGGAGTGCGAGGGCGGCGTCCTCACCTCCGTGGCCCGTGCCCCCTCGCCGCCGCGGGGCGCCGAGGTCCTCGGCGGGCTCACCCTCCCCGGATTCGCCGACGCCCACTCGCACGCCTTCCACCGGGCTTTGCGCGGCACCGTCCAGCGCGACCGCGGCACCTTCTGGACGTGGCGCGAGACGATGTACGAGGTCGCGGCGGCGCTCGACCCCGACACCTACCTGGCGCTCGCCCGCGCCGCCTACGCCGAGATGGCCCTCGCTGGCGTCACCTGCGTCGGCGAGTTCCACTATCTCCACCACGCTCCCGAGGGGCGCCGCTACTCGGACCCGAACGCCATGGGCGCCGCGCTCGTCGAGGCGGCGGCGGAGGCCGGGGTCCGGCTCACGCTGCTCGACACGGCCTACCTCTCGTCGGGCCCGTCGCCCGACGGCGCGGGCATCCCGCCCGAGGGCGTCCAACTCCGGTTCTCCGACGGTTCGGCCGCCGCGTGGGCCGAGCGCGCCGAGGCGATGGCCGGGGCTCTCGCGACCTCCGCCACGGTCCGCTGCGGCGCCGCCGTGCACTCCGTGCGGGCCGTGCCCGCACGGGAGTTGGCGACGGTCGCCGAGTGGGCGCACCGCTCCTCGGCCCCGCTCCACGTGCACCTGTCCGAGCAGCCGGCCGAGAACGCCGCCTGCGCCGAGGCGTACGGCCGCACACCCGCACGGCTCCTCGGCGACCACGGCGTCCTGGGCCCACTGACCACGGCCGTGCACGCGACGCACCTGACGCCCGAGGACATCGGCCTCCTCGGCGGCACCCGCACGGGCGCCTGCTTCTGCCCCACCACGGAACGCGACCTCGCGGACGGCATCGGTCCCGCGCCCCAACTGGCCGCCGAGAACGTGCGGTTGTCGCTCGGAACCGACAGCCACGCCCGCGTCGACCTGCTCGCCGAGGCCCGCTCCCTTGAACTCGACCAGCGCCTTGCGACGGGCGTACGCGGCCACTTCACCGCCGCCGAACTCCTCGACGCGGCAACGGCCGCCGGACACGCGGCACTCGGCTGGCCCGACGCCGGCGCACTCGAACCGGGCCGCCTCGCCGACTTCACCACCGTCGCGCTCGACACCGTGCGCACCGCGGGACCGCCCGCCGAAACCGCCGCCGAGACCGCCGTGTTCGCCGCCACCGCGGCCGACGTCCGCCATACGGTGGTGGCCGGAAGGCACATCGTGCGGGACGGTGTCCACCTGCGGGTGGGCGACGTGGGTGGCGCGCTCGCTGCCGCGGTCGGGGCCGTGACGCCGTGACCCGCCGCCCGACCGACGTTCGACCCGGAGCCGCCAGATGACCGCAGCAGAACCCCGTACGCCGTCGACCGTCGTCACCGGCATCGGCACCCTGGCCACCAACGCGCCCGAGCTGGGCGAGGGCCCGCTCGGGCTCGTCCACGACGCGGCGCTCGTCCTCCAGGACGGCGAGGTCGCCTGGGTCGGCCCCGACGCGCAGGCACCCCCCGCGGACGAGGAGTTCCGCGCCGACGGCCGCGCCGTCGTCCCCGGCTTCGTCGACTCGCACTCCCATCTGCTCTACGCGGGCGACCGCACGGCCGAGTTCAACGCCCGCATGTCCGGCGTGAGTTACTCGGCGGGCGGCATCCGCACCACCGTCGCCGCCACCCGCGAGGCCGACGACGAGAGCCTCGCGGCGACCCTCACCGCCCACCTCGGCGAAATGCTGCGGCAGGGCACCACCACCGTGGAGACCAAGTCGGGCTACGGGCTCACACCCAGGGACGAGTCCCGCGCGCTGCGCGTCGCGGCGCGCCACACGGACGAGACCACCTACCTCGGCGCGCACGTCGTCCCCGCCAAGTTCGCGGACGACCCGGCCGGCTACGTCGCGCTCGTCACCGGCGAGATGCTCGACTCCTGCGCCCCGTACGCGCGTTGGGTCGACGTCTTCTGCGAGGAGGGAGCGTTCGACGGCGACCAGGCGCGGGCGGTCCTCACCGCGGGGCAGGCGCGCGGCCTGGGCGCACGCGTCCACGCCAACCAACTCGGCACGGGCCCGGGCGTGCGGCTCGCCGTGGAGCTCGACGCCGCCTCTGCCGACCACTGCACCCACCTCGCGCCCGCCGACATCGAGGCGCTCGCCGAGGGGGACACGGTCGCCACGCTCCTGCCCGGCTGCGAGTTCTCCACCCGCTCCCGCTACCCCGACGCGCGCGCCCTGCTCGACGCGGGTGCGACGGTGGCCCTCTCCACCGACTGCAACCCCGGCTCTTCCTACACCTCTTCGATGCCGTTCTGCCTCGCGCTCGCCGTCCGAGAGATGCACATGACGCCCGACGAGGCGCTCTGGTCCGCCACCGCGGGCGGCGCCCGCGCCCTCCGCCGCACCGACGTGGGCACCCTGCGCCCCGGCGCCCGCGCCGACGCCGTCCTCCTCGACGCGCCCTCGCACGTCCACCTCGCCTACCGTCCGGGCGTCCCGCTGGTGGCGGCGGTCTGGGAGGGCGGAGTGCGGAGGGTCTGAACCAACTCCCGCGCGGCGCGGGGCAGTCGGGCGCAACGCAGTGGGCCGCCCCGGTGTGCACCGGGACGGCCCACGCACGTACGCGTTCGGCGCGTCACTCCTCCAGGGTCAGCCCCGCACGCAGGCGGCGGAGGGTCCTGGAGAGGAGCCGGGAGACGTGCATCTGCGAGATGCCCAGCTCCTCGCCGATCTCCGACTGCGTCATCCCGGCGACGAAGCGGAGCGAGAGGATCTTGCGGTCGCGCGGCGGCAGGTCCGCGATGAGCGGCTTCAGCGACTCGATGTACTCGATGCCCTCGAGGCCGTGGTCCTCGTAGCCGATGCGGTCGGCGAGAGTCCCCTCGGTGTCGTCCTCCTCGGGCTGCGCGTCGAGCGAGCTCGCGGTGTACGCGTTGCTCGCCGCCATGCCCTCGACGACCTCCTCCGTGGAGATGTTGAGGCGCTCGGCGAGCTCGTCGACGGTGGGGGCGCGGTCGAGGTGCTGCGCCAGCTCGTCGCCCGCCTTGGCGAGGTCGAGCCGGAGCTCCTGGAGGCGCCGCGGTACGCGGACGGACCAGGAGGTGTCGCGGAAGAAGCGCTTGATCTCGCCGACGATCGTCGGCATCGCAAAGGTGGGGAACTCCACCCCGCGGCCCAGCTCGAAGCGGTCGATCGCCTTGATCAGGCCGATCGTGCCGACCTGGATGATGTCCTCCATCGGCTCGCTCCGCGAGCGGAACCTGGAGGCCGCGAACTTGACGAGCGCGAGGTTGAGTTCGACAAGGGTGTTCCGGACGTACGCGTACTCGTGCGTGCCTTCTTCGAGGTTCTCCAACCGACCGAAGAGGGTCTTGGAGAGAGCCCGTGCATCAACGGGCCCCACCTGGTCGTACGGTGGGATCTCGGGGATCTGGAGCTGGTCGAGGAGTTCCTCCACCGAGTCCGGGCTCGTGTGGTCCGCATCCCGTTCCGGGGCGTGGTCTTCCGGAACGGCCGGGTCGGTGAACTCCGATATCCCGTGGTCGAGCCGGGGTGACATGGTGTCCTCCATCTTTCTCGGCATATGGCTGCCGGAGCCGTGACGTGCACTACGAGGTGCGGCGCCTCCAAAGCCGACGTGTTCTACGGATGTCACTACTAGCCCTACCTGCTTCTGTGTGGCCCTGGCAAGCGCGTAATGTCCGCTTTGTTCAAGTCTGTTGGTTGTTCGGGTACCGGTCGTGCCCGGGAGGGCGTAGGGTTCTAACCGCTCGACGAGGGCGGAGGCGTCGCAGCGTCACGAAACCCTCACGCAATCAGAAGGGGTGTGCATGGACCGCGGAGTGCCCGGCAGCACGAGCCGGGGCCGGCTGACGGTCGACGTACGGTACGCGGGCGCCAGTGCCGTGGTGACCCCCGAGGGTGAGCTCGATCACCATACCGCCGAGGTGCTGCGCGAGCCGTTGGAGCGCTGCGTCGAGGAGGGCAGGTCCCGCCTCGTGGTGGACTGCTCGCGGCTCGAGTTCTGCGATTCCACCGGACTGAACGTGCTGCTGGGCGCGCGGCTGAAAGCCGAGGCCGCCGGAGGCGGGGTCCACCTCGCGGGGATGCTTCCCGTCGTCGCCAGGGTCTTCGAAATCACCGGCGCGACGGCGGTGTTCACCGTCCACGAGGACCTCGAATCCGCCCTCGCCGGGGCACCGGGCACATAACTTCCCCCCGCGCGAGGGGAGTTGAAACGTCGCAGGTCACCGGGGTGATGTGTCGGCGGACCCCCGGCAGGGGTATGCCGAACCGACATCCTCGCGTTGCACGCATCACACCAGTCCGGCCGAATCCGTGGGTGTTCCCACGGTGCGGCAGGGCAGGAGACCTCTGAATCTGTCAGGCATTCGTTAACAGCGCGACCAGACTGGCGCCAGCAGACGAATCGGTAAACGGTGATCGGTGAGGTGAACCACTGATGAGCACCACCCGGCCCCAACCGGCTGGCGACGGCGGCCAGGAGCCCGAGAGCTTCCCTGCCGCCGCCGCGCCGGAGGCCGCGGCTGCTGACGGTGGTCTCGAGGAGCCGCCGGTCGCCGGAGCCGGTGCTGCGGGCACCGAGGGAGGGGGCGGCACCGTGCGTAACGCCGCCGAGGGCGCCGCGGCAGCATGCGGCGCAGCGCAACCGGCCGGTGACGCCGGCGGGACGTCCACGGCCACGACCCCCGCCCTGCGCCAGGTGCGCCGGCTCCGGCTCGCCGGGGCGGGCGGAGCGGTCGCGCGGGCCCGCGACTTCACCCGGCAGGCGCTCCACGACTGGAGCTGGCTCCCCGCCGCCACAGCCGACCAACGGGCCGCGGCCGAGGACGCGTTGCTCGTCGTCTCGGAACTGGTGACCAACGCCTGCCTGCACGCCGAAGGGCCGGAAGAGCTGCGGCTCGGCAACGGCGCCAAGGTGCTGCGGGTCGAGGTCGTCGACGCGGGGAGCGGCTCGCCCTCGCCGCGTACGCCGCACCGCGTGGGCCGTCCGGGCGGGCACGGCATGTTCATCGTGCAGCGGCTCTGCCTCGACTGGGGCGTCGTCCGCAGCCCCCAGGGCACGGGCAAGACCGTCTGGGCCGAGCTCCCCGCTCCCAACTGACACCCGTACACCCCCTGCATACGCCTTGGCCCCGGCCGGACAACTCCGGCCGGGGCCAAGGCGTATGGTGCGCCGCCCCCGCGCTCGGCAGGGGCGGCACGGGGCTCAGTCCGCGGTCTCCATCTGCGCCGCGATCTTCTTGCGGTACATGTACACCGCGAAGCCGGCGAGCACCGCGAGGGTTGCCTCCATCGCGACGATGCCCCTGCCGCTGAGGTCGGCCCCGCCGATGGCGAGGAGCCCGGTGATGCTGTCGCCCGCGGTCACCGCGAGGAACCAGACCCCCATGAGCTGGCTCGCGTACTTCGCCGGTGCCAGCTTCGTCGTGACCGAGAGGCCGACGGGTGAGAGGCAGAGCTCGGCGATGGTGTGCAGCAGGAAGATGAGCACCAGCCACATCGGGCTCACCTTGCCGTCCTGGGCCATCGCCATGGGGACGAGGAAGACGAAGAACGACAGCCCCGTGACGACGAGCGCGAAGGAGAACTTCCCTGTCGTCGAGGGCTCCTTGCTCCGCCGTGCCAGCGCCACCCATATCGCTGCGAAGACCGGCGCGAGCAGGATGATGAGGAGCGGGTTGATCGACTGGAACCAGGTGGAGGGGAACGACCAGCCGAGGATCGAGGTGTCGGTCTTGGTGTCGCCGAACGCCTGCACCGTGGAGGCGCCCTGGTCGTAGATCATCCAGAAGATCGCGGCGGCGGCGAAGAACCAGATGTAACCGCTCATCTTGCCCTGCTCGGCGTGCGAGAGGTCCTTGTCCCGCTTGATCCGCACCAGCATGCCGACGGGGAGCACCAGGCCGAGGACGGTGAGCGGCACCATCGCCCAGTTGAGCGTGAAGTGCCCGGTGCCCACGACGATGCCGTAGAAGACGGCCGCGACCGCGAGCCAGATCAGCCCCTTGCGCAGCACCGAGCTGCGCTCCTCGTCGCTCAGCGGCGACGGCACGAGGTTGCTGCGCTCGCCCAGGTGGCGCGAGCCGAGCAGGAACTGGACGAGGCCGAGCCCCATGCCGACGGCGGCGAGCGCGAAGCCCAGGTGCCAGTTGACGGTCTGGCCGATGGTGCCGATCACCAGCGGTGCGCAGAAGGAGCCGAGGTTGATCCCCATGTAGAAGACGGTGAACCCGCCGTCCCTGCGCGGGTCGTCGGGACCGTTGTAGAGGTCGCCGACCATCGCCGAGATGTTCGCCTTCAGCAGCCCGGAGCCGATCGCGACGAACGCGAGGCCGACGAAGAAGATGCTCTGACCCGGCAGTGCGAGGCACAGGTGGCCGACCATGATGACGCCGGCGGCGATGGCGACCGTCTTGCGCGGTCCCCAGACGCGGTCGCCGAACCAGCCGCCGGGCATGGTCAGCAGGTAGACCATGGCGTTGTAGACGGAGTAGATGGCCGTCGCCGTGGCGAGGTCCATGGCGAGGCCGCCGCCGACGGCGGAGGAGTCCGCGTCGGGCCCGCCCGCGATGAGGTAGACGACGAGGAGGGCGCGCATGCCGTAGAAGCTGAAGCGCTCCCACATCTCCGTCATGAAGAGAGTGGCCAGGCCGCGTGGGTGGCCGAAGAAGGTCTTGCCCCCGGGTTCGCCGGCGGCTGCCTGCGTCGGGCTGGGCGCCATAGTGCGTATTCCTTGCTTTTTTCGGACTCTTCCGGAACGCGAAGCCCGCACTGCGCCGTACGAGAGGCGTGAACGCGTCCGGTGTGGGGGGTGCGCGAGACCGACCCGCTGCGAACGCGGGACTCACACGCAAAAGGACCCTGGCCATGTGGTGCTGGGTGGCCGAGAGTCCTTGACGTTGACTACGCCGACTTTCAACTACGCGAACGTCACTACAAGTAGTGCTCTCACCTTACGTCACCACCGCGGGGGGACGAAAAGGGTCTGCGAGACACATCACAGTAGGCGCAGGGTGTTCGACCCGTCTCCGCAGCGAGTCGCTCACCCTCCGTGCCTCCGCGAAGGGGGCGCGTCAGAACCTCGGTACCCGCGGCTACCGTCGGCGACGAGGATTACCATCGGGCCATGACCCGAGTACTGCTGGCCGAGGACGACGCCTCGATCTCGGAACCGCTCGCCCGCGCCCTCCGCAGGGAGGGCTACGAGGTCGAGGTGCGTGAGGACGGCCCCACGGCGCTCGACGCCGGACTCCGCGAGGGCATCGACCTCGTCGTCCTCGACCTCGGCCTCCCGGGGATCGACGGCCTGGAGGTCTGCCGCCGGCTGCGCACCGAGGGGCACACGTTCCCCGTCCTCGTCCTCACCGCCCGCGCCGACGAGGTGGACACCGTCGTCGGGCTCGACGCCGGCGCCGACGACTACGTCACCAAGCCCTTCCGCCTCGCCGAACTCCTCGCGCGGGTACGCGCGCTGCTGCGCCGCGGCACCCCGCAGGAGCCCGCAGTGAGCCCCGCGACGCACGGCGTGCGGATCGACGTCGAGTCCCACCGCGCCTGGATGGGCGAGGACGAACTCCAGCTCACGGCGAAGGAGTTCGACCTCCTCAGGGTCCTCGTACGGGACGCGGGCCGCGTCGTCACGAGGGACCAGCTCATGCGCGAGGTCTGGGACACCACTTGGTGGTCCTCGACGAAGACCCTCGACATGCACATCTCCTGGCTCCGCAAGAAGCTCGGCGACGACGCCGCCAACCCGAGGTACATCGCCACCGTCCGAGGGGTCGGCTTCCGCTTCGAGAAGAGCTGAAGGAACCGCCAGGAAGACCGCAAGAAGGGGCACGGACGCCCCGCGACCCGATCCAGGTGACCGGTGAGACGCCAACTCATCTCCTCCACGCTCTCCGTGGTCCTCGTCGTCGTCGCCGTCTTCGGGATCTCGCTCGTGATCGTCGAGTCGAGGACGATCGAGGCGAGCGCGAAGGACGGCGTCCGCTCGGAGGCGGCGCGGCTCGTCGGCACCGTGGAGAGCCGGCTGGTGGCGGGGGAGCGGGTGACGCCGAAGTCGATCGGCATCACCGCGTCCGACGACCGCTACGTCCGCATCGACGTCCCCGGACGGAAGCCGATCGAGCTCGGTGAGGAGCCCTCCAGCGACGCGGTCACGGCAACGGAGAAGGGCTCGCAGGGCGAGGAGGTCCTCGTCCAGGAGCCGCGCTCCGTCGTCCGCGCCGAGGTGGTGCGGACCCTGATGATCATCCTCGCGGTCGCGCTCCTCGCGGTCGCCTCGGCGGCGATCCTCGCCGTGCGCCAGGCCCACCGGGTCGGGGCGCCGCTCACCGACCTCGCCGAGACCGCCGAGCGCCTCGGCTCGGGCGACCCGCGCCCGCGCCACCGGCGCTACGGCGTACCGGAGTTGGACCGCGTCGCCGACGTCCTCGACTCCAGCGCCGACCGCATCGGCCGCATGCTCACCGCCGAGCGGCGCCTCGCCGCCGACGCCTCGCACCAGCTCCGCACGCCGCTCACGGCGCTCTCCATGCGCCTCGAGGAGATCATCGCGACCGCCGAGGCGGACACCCCCGAGGACCGCGCCCTCGTCAAGGAGGAGGCGACGATCGCGCTCGCCCAGGTGGAGCGCCTCACCGACGTCGTCCAACGGCTCCTGACCAACTCCCGTGATCCCAGGGACGGTTCGGCGATCACCTTCGACCTCGACGAGGTCGTCAAGCAGCAGATCGAGGAGTGGAAGCCGGCCTACCGCAGCGAGGGCAGGGCGCTCGTCCGCTCGGGGAAGCGGGGCCTGCACGCCGTCGGCACGCCGGGGGCCGTCGCGCAGGTCCTGTCGACGCTCATCGAGAACTCGCTGATGCACGGCGAGGGCACGGTGGCGCTGCGCACCCGGGTCACCGGCAACCAGGCGGTGGTCGAGGTGAGCGACGAAGGGCCGGGCGTCGACCCGCAGCTCGGCTCGCGGGTCTTCGAGCGGAGCGTGAGCGGGCGCAACTCCACGGGGCTCGGGCTCGCCGTGGCCAGGGACTGGGCCGAGGCCGACGGCGGCCGGCTGGAGCTGCTACAGCAACTGCCGCCCGTCTTCGGCCTGTTCCTCAGCCGCGAGACCGACCGCTCCTGACGCGGGCGCCCGCCGCCTGTCCCGGAAAACCCAGGTGCGGTACGACCAGAAGCGGAACGCGGTGCCGAGCCCCAGGCCGATCACGTTCTTCGCGACGTTGTCGGCGAGCGCCGAGGTGTAGCCGAGGCCGTAGTGCGAGAGCGCGAGGACGCCGTTCTCCAGCACCAGCGCGATGCCGCTGAAGAGGAAGAAGAGCGACGTCTCCCGCGGAATGCGGTGCTTGTCCGCGTGCCGGTAGGTCCAGTAGCGGTTGCCGACGTAGTTGGTGGCGATTGCGAGCGTCTGCGCGAGGATGCCGGAGCGGATCGGCGCGAGTTGGAAGCTGTGCATGCAGACGTTGAAGACGACGACGTTGACGAGGAACCCCACGGCCCCCACGGCGCCGAACTTGGCCGCCTCACGGACGAGTCCACGCAGCCTTCCGCCGACTCCGCGCCATTGAGCCATGGTCGTCGCTGCGCCCCGTCCTGCGGCCGCCCCTCGGGCGACCCCCGTCCGCGACCGCCCGGGGGCGGCCGCTCTGCCTGCCTTGGTCTGCCGGCCGTCCCCCGCGCCGCGGTTCGGCCGGGTCATGCTGACCAGCAGCCGCCGCCGCGCTGCGCGACCTCGCCGGCGGCGGAGCGCGCCCCGCGGCCGTGCCGACCGGGCCATGCTAACCAGCAGCCGTCGCGGCCGGGCGCGGCTACGCCGAAGTGCCGCCGCTTCGCTGCACCGTGCAGACGGGCGCCGCAGGTGGGAGCGGGGTCGCGGGTTAGGCTGAAGTACGTGACGTATCCCCTGGTCGGTATGGTCGGCGGCGGTCAGCTCGCGCGTATGACGCACGAGGCGGGCATCCCGCTCGGCATCAGGTTCAGACTCCTCGCGGACACCGCGCAGGACTCGGCGGCGCAGGTCGTCAACGACGTCGTCGTGGGCGACTACCGCGATCTGCCGACGCTCCTCTCCTTCGCCCGCGGCTGCGACGTGGTCACCTTCGACCACGAGCACGTGCCGGCCGCGCATCTGCGCGCCCTGGAGGCGGAGGGCGTCGTGGTGCGCCCGGGCCCCGAGGCGCTCGCGCACGCCCAGGACAAGGGCGTGATGCGGAGCCGTCTCAGCGACCTCGGCGTCCCCAGCCCGCGCCACCGCATCGTGCGCGACGAGGCGGACGTCGCCGCTTTCGCCGCCGAGGCCGGCGGCTTCCCCGTGGTCCTCAAGACGGTCCGCGGCGGGTACGACGGCAAGGGCGTCTGGGTCGTCCGCAGCGCGGAGGAGGCCGCTGAACCGTTTCTCGCCGGGGTGCCGGTGCTGGCTGAGGAGAAGGTCCCCTTCGTCAGGGAGCTCGCAGCCGACGTGGTGCGCTCGCCGCACGGCCAGGCCGTCGCCTACCCGGTGGTCGAGTCGATCCAGGTGAACGGCGTCTGCGACACGGTGATCGCGCCCGCGCCCGGCCTCGCCGAGGAAACGGCCGTGCAGGCGCAGGAGTTGGCGCTGCGGATCGCGAAGGAGCTGGGCGTCGTCGGACACCTGGCGGTCGAACTCTTCGAGACGGAGGACGGCCGCGTCCTCGTCAACGAGCTGGCGATGCGCCCGCACAACTCCGGCCACTGGACCCAGGACGGCGCCGTCACCTCGCAGTTCGCCAACCACCTCCGCGCCGTCCTCGACCTGCCGCTCGGCGACCCGCACCCCCGCGCCCCGTGGACCGTGATGGCGAACGTCCTCGGCGGCGACTACCCCGACATGTACGCGGCGTACCTCCACTGCATGGCGGGGGACCCGCAGTTGAAGATCCACATGTACGGCAAGGACGTGAAGCCGGGCCGCAAGGTGGGCCACGTCAACACCTTCGGTGACGACCTCGACGACGTACGGGAGCGCGCGGCGCACGCCGCCGGGTACCTCAGGGGTACCGTCACCGAGTGAGCGGCGGCCCCTCGCGGGCCGCGTCGGGAGTGAGCACCGTCAGTCTGCGAGGAGCGCCGGTATGAGCAGTACGCCCCAACACCCGTCAGTCGGCATCGTGATGGGCTCCGACTCGGACTGGCCCGTGATGGAGGCGGCGGCCACCGCGCTCGACGAGTTCGACATCGGCTACGAGGCCGACGTCGTCTCGGCGCACCGCATGCCGCGCGCGATGCTGGAGTACGGCGAGCGGGCAGCCGACCGCGGCCTGAAGGCGATCATCGCCGGCGCCGGCGGTGCCGCGCACCTTCCCGGCATGCTCGCCTCCGTGACGCCGCTCCCGGTGATCGGTGTCCCCGTCCCGCTCAAGCATCTCGACGGTATGGACTCGCTCCTCTCGATCGTGCAGATGCCGGCGGGCGTCCCCGTCGCCACCGTCTCGGTCGGCGGTGCACGCAACGCGGGGCTGCTCGCCGTACGCATCCTCGCCGCCGCCGACGAGCGGCTGCAGGAGCGGATGGTGCGGTTCCAGGGCGAGTTGGAGGAGCAGGCGGCGGAGAAGGGCCGGCGGCTGCGCGGCAAGGTCTCGGGCGAGACCGGCTTTGGATTCGGAGGCAAGTGATGACGACCGGAATGCGTCCCGCGCTGGAGCGCGCGCACGAACTCCTCGCCGAGCACCCCGTCGTCGACGGGCACAACGACCTCCCCTGGGCGCTGCGCGAGCAGGTCGACTACGATCTCGACCGCCGCGACATCGCCGAGGACCAGCACGCCCACCTCCACACCGACCTGCCCCGGCTGCGGCAGGGCGGCGTCGGGGGGCAGTTCTGGTCGGTCTACGTCACGGCCGAGCTCGCGGGGGACCGCGCGGTCAGCGCCACGATGGAGCAGATCGACGTCGTGCGCAGGCTCGTCGACCGCTACCCCGACGTCCTCCGACTCGCCTTCACGGCGGAAGAGATGGAGGCGGCGCGCGCCGACGGCAGGATCGCGTCGCTCATGGGGGCCGAGGGCGGCCACTCGATCGACAACTCCCTCGCCACCCTCCGCGCTCTCCACCGCCTCGGCGTCCGCTACATGACGCTCACGCACAACGACAACCTGGCGTGGGCCGACTCCGCGACCGACGATCCCGTCCACGGCGGGCTCACCCGCTTCGGCGAGGAGGTCGTGCGCGAGATGAACCGCCTCGGGATGCTCGTCGACCTCTCGCACGTCTCGGCCGACACCATGCGCGACGCGCTGCGGGTCACCGAGGCGCCGGTGCTCTTCTCGCACTCCTCGGCGCGCGCCGTCTGCGACCACCCGCGGAACATCCCGGACGACGTGCTCGCCCAACTCCCCGCCAACGGCGGCGTGGCGATGGCGACCTTCGTGCCGAAGTTCGTCCTCCCCGCAGCCGTCGAGTGGACGACCCGTGCGGACGAGAACATGCGCGCGCACGGGCTCCGGCCGCTCGACCTCAGCGCCCGCGGCAAGCAGGTGCAGGCCGAGTTCGAGGAGGCGAACCCGCGCCCGTCGGCGACCGCCTCGACCGTCGCCGACCACCTCGACCACATGCGCGAGGTCGCCGGCATCGACCACCTGGGCATCGGCGGCGACTACGACGGCACCGCCTTCACCCCCACCGACCTCGCCGACGTCGCCGGCTACCCGAACCTCGTCGCCGAACTCCTCGACCGCCGCTGGTCCGAGGCCGACCTCGCCAAGCTCACCTGGGGCAACGCCGTCCGCGTCCTCCGCGACGCGGAGGCCGCGGCGCGCGACATCCGCACCCGCCGGGGCCCTTCGATCGCCACGATCGAGCAGCTCGACGGCTGAGCGGCCGGTGCCGCACGGCCGGTCGCCCGGCCGTGCGGCACCTGGCCTTCGCCTTCGAGTCGCCTTCCCGGCGGGTCAGTTGAGCTTCAGCGTCGGCTTGTGGAGATCGAACCAGACGGCGAGGTCGAGCGTGCGCTCCATCGCGGAGCGCTGCTCCTGAGTGACGGCGTCGCCCGTCGCCTCGGTGGCCGTGCGGAGCGCCGCGGGGTCGCAGAGGGCGAGCGCCGGGTGGTCGTCGGAGAGGAGGCCGGCGGTCTGCGACTGCACGGCGGCGAGGTAGTCCGGGTCGAAGCTGCCCGGGTAGCCGCTCTTCTTCCGGTCGGCGACCGACTGCGGGAGCAGGTCGCGGGTGGCGGCGCGCAGCAGGCTCTTCTCCCGGCCGTCGAAGGTCTTCAGCGACCAGGGGGTGTCGAAGACGTACTCGACGAGCCGGTGGTCGCAGAAGGGCACGCGCACCTCCAGACCGACGGCCATGCTCATCCGGTCCTTGCGGTCGAGGAGCGTCTGCACCATGCGGGTCAGGTGGAGGTAGCAGACCTGCCGCATCCGCGCCTCCGCCGCGCTCTCGCCCTCCTTCGACGGCGTCTCCCGTACGGCGGACGCGTAGTGGTCGGCGACGTAGGCGTCGAGGTCGAGTCGGCGGGCGAGGCCGGGTTCGAGCGCGTTGCCGAAGAGGCGCTGGCCGCCCGCGAGCCAGGGGAACGTGTCGGTCTGTGCGCGCTCGTCGTGGAACCAGGGGTAGCCGCCGAAGACCTCGTCGGCCGATTCGCCGGAGAGCGCGACCGTCGACTCCTCGCGCACCGCCTTGAAGAGCAGGTAGAGCGAGTTGTCGCGGTCCCCGAGGCCCATGGGCAGGTCGCGGGCCCCGACTACGGCGCGCCTGACGGACGGGTCCGAGAGCGAGGAGCCGTCGAGGACGATGTCCCTGTGGTCGCAGTGCACGTGCTCGGCGACCGCGTGCACGTAAGGGGTGTCCTGGGTGGGGCTGACGTCGATGGCGCGGAAGTTCTCCGCCTGGTGCGGGAAGTCGACCGCGAAGCTGCGCACCGTCTCGCCCTTCTCCGCGAGTTGGCGCGCGGCGAGGGCGGTGAGCGCCGAGGAGTCGAGGCCCCCGGAGAGCAGGGTGCACCGCGGCACGTCGGCGACGAGCTGGCGCGCCGTGATGTCCTCCAGCAGCTCGCGGACGTGCGCCACGGCCGTCTCGCGGTCCGGCCTGGCGTCGGTGGTGCCCAGCCGCCAGTACGCCTGCTCGCGCACGCCGTTGCGGTCGGCGACGGCGAGGTGCCCGGGGCGCAGCTCCCGCATCCCCTCCCAGACGGCGTGGCCCGGCGTCTTGGCGAAGGAGAAGAGCTCGCGCAGGCCGTCGAGGCCGACCTCGGCGGGGCAGAGCGGGTTGGCGAGGATCGCCTTGGGCTCCGAGCCGAAGAGGACGCCGTCCTCGGTCTCGTAGAAGTAGAAGGGCTTGATCCCCATCCGGTCGCGGAGCATCAGCAGCTTCTCGGTGCGCGCGTCCCAGATGGCGAAGGCGTACATGCCGTTGAGCCGCTCGGCGAGCGCCTCGCCCCACTCCAGGTAGCCGCGGAGGACGACCTCGGTGTCCGAGTCGGTGGTGAACCGGTGGCCGCGGCTGCGGAGTTCACCTCGCAGCTCGGTGTAGTTGTACGCCTCGCCGCTGTACACCATCGCCACCTCGCCGTCGTCGGTGGCGATCCGCATCGGCTGCGCCCCGCCCGGCAGGTCGATGACGGCGAGACGGCGGTGGCCCAGCGCCGCGTGCGGTGCGATCCAGGCACCGCGCGCGTCGGGACCTCGGCACGCCATCGTCTCCGTCATGGCGTCCAGGGTCTGCTGGTGTTCGTTGAGGTCCCGACGGTACGAGACCCATCCGGTGATGCCGCACACAGGCGATCGACCTTCCCTCGCGAGCGGGTAGATGTACATACCATGCGCTTCTCGGTGGCGAGTGCGCCAGTCGTCGTCGGGCGTCGGAACGGTGCTGTTTCTCACCGGTAAAGACCGGTTAATAACGTGTTTCGCAGGCTGGTGGGCGTGGCAATCGGAGGGCTCCGTTCAGCGGTGGAGGAGTACTCAACACCTCCTGGCCTGGCGGAAGTTGGCGATGTGGTTGGCTGTGGTGCATGGAGGCAGTAGCAGCGAGCGTCATCGCCGTCGTCGGCACCCTCCTGGGGGCGGGCACCACCCACCTCTTCCAGCTCCGCGCGGCCCGGCGGGCCGAGCGCTTCGCCCGCGTCGAGCGGCTGCGCGACGAACGCATAGACGCCTACGCGGTGTTCGCCGGCGCCCTCGCCGACTACCGCCGCGGCCGCATGGACCATTGGTTCGCGCGCAACGACGACCGCGGCGCCACGGACGCCGAGCTCCACGAGATGCGCCGCGAGGCCCAACGCCTCCGCGCCACCGCCATGGAGGCCATGTTCCGCGCCGAACTCCTCACCGCCTCCCACCACTTGGCCGAGACCGGCCGCCGGGCCCTCAAGGCGGTCGACGCCCTCGGCTCCGACACCGAACGCTCCCACCTCGCGGAACTGCGCACGGTCTCGCGCGAGGCCGTCTACGAGTACGTGGCGGTGGCACGGGTGCATGTGCCGGGGGTGGGGGAGGAGGGGTGAGGCACGTGCGCGCGCTCCCGCGCACGGCAGCGCGGACACCTACCGCCCGCGAAGACCCTGCCCCGGGCACCGTCCGACGCTCAACGCCGCGCTGCGAAAGCTCGCGGAGGGCACGGAGTCGGGCCGCTGATCGGGCCGAGGTGCGCCTCGGGGGCGGCGACACTACCGAAGGTAGGGCTCTGATCTGCACGAACACCTCTTCGTGGAGTGCCTCCCCAGGCATTCCCCCATGATCGTCTACCCGACATCGCAAATATTTGCAATGTGCCGTAGACCGGCCCCCAGGTCCGTCCTACCGTCCTCATGGCGGCAGGGAACGGCCCTGTGGCTGAGGAGGGGAACCATGGCGCGTGAGGAACTGACCCGCCTTACCGGCAGCGTCGGCGGACCGGACTGCGACGACGACGATTGCCCGAACGTCTACCGGGCCAAGAGCGGTTCATTCGTCGTCCAGGGCGACGTGTCCGACGTGTTCACGCCGCCCACTGGCGAGGGATTGGTGGAGATCCCCGAGCATGTTCTGAGGGAGGCTGTCCGTGCTCTTGGATGGTGACGACTGGCGTCGGTTCTTCGACGCCTTTGATTACGAGGCGTGGCGGTTCGAGGCGCAGCCCACGTACACCATGCCCAAGGAGCAGGAAAACGTAGCCCGCTTCCTGCGCGGCGAGGACAAGCCCACCGACCACAATTCCCGTTGGCACGAACGGGTACGAGCATATGTCGAATCCGGCAAGACTATCGGCCGTGTCCGCATCGTGCGGCAGCCGCTCACCGACTACCAGCGGTACCAATTCGCCTGGGGCATCCCTGGAAACATTGCGGCAGGGGAAGACATCCGCATTTTGGATGTGACACGAGATGACTTCGGGTTGCCGCTCTCGGGTCGTGACTGGTGGATATTCGATGATGCCCGCATCGCGCACCTGAACTTTCGTCCGGACGGAACGCAGATCAACCGCGAAACGTACGAAGGTGATGCGGGACCTTATCGGGAGTGGAAGCGGGTCGTCCTGGAGCACGCAGTCCCTTTCGAGGAGTATGTGAAGGGCCTTGACGCTCGACCCTGACCGGCTGGGCCAGTCGAAAGCTGATCTGGCAGAAACACTCCGCAGCATGCGCAAGCGAGCAAGGCGTACCCAGGTCTGGCTCGCTCGGCGCTGCAATATTTCTCAGACCAAGCTGAGCAACATTGAAACGGGGCGAGTCACCCCCGGCCTTTTCGATGTTGAGTTGATCCTTGGAGCCCTCGATGCGCCTGCGGAACTCCTGGCGGAAGTTACAGCCCTCGCGCGCCTTGCCAACACGGAGTGGCAAGGCAAGCGGGCATCTTGGCGAAGAGGGCTGGAAAAACGACAAGCCGAGCTGGCGGTCCTCGAAGGGGAAGCCACAACACTTCGCTACTTCTTGCCTGCGATGATGACGGGACTTTTGGCCACGCCTGAATACATTAGGGCCAGCCTCAGCCACTCCCCAGGGGACACAACCAAGACGGTCGCGAGGAAGCTGGAGCGGCAAGCAGTCCTCTACGACGGCACGAAACGCTTCACGTTCTTGCTCACGGAACAAGCCGTCAGATGGGCCGTGGTCCCGCGTGCAGCGATGGCCGTCCAGATGGACCGGCTCGTCTCAATCTCCCATCTGCCCAACGTGCGTATCGGGATCATCCCCACAGGGACGGTTGTCGGTCGCGGACCAATGAACATCTTCACCGTCTACGATCAACGGCTGGCAACTGTCGAGACATTCACCGGGCGTATCATCTTCCAGGACGCCAGGGATATTGCGGAACACCTCGCAGTGTTCCGCATGTATGAGCATCACGCATTGTTCGGCGAGGAAGGCAGAGCACTGATCGGACAGTGGGCCGCAGACTGCCGCGCATGATCGTCTACCCAACAACGCAAATAATGCGAGGAACCCACTCCGTTCCGGGGGATCATCGAATCTCACGGATTGCTGGGAGGTTGCCTCAATGGTGAACAGCACGAGTTCCACGGAACGGAACTGGGAGTTCGCGGTGTGCCTGCTCAAAGGGGTGTCGGTATGAGCGAACCGAGGACGTGCCCAGGTGGGCCGGTAGAGCTTCCGCTGAGCATGGACCTCGAACCAAAACCAGTTCAGGGCTGTGCCGGTTGCAGGGAGCTGGCGAACGTGCGGGATCGGGCGCGTGCCGGTGGCGACTGGACCACGGTGTCGGACTGCAACGTCTTCCTGCGGCGGCATCCGGAGGGGCACTGATGGCCACGGCTGAGGATTTTGGCGAGCGGATCGAGAAGGGTCGGCATCCTCCGTGACGTGATCCCAAATTGCGAGGACCCCGCCGCACCGGGGTGCACCACGGCCCGGGGACAGGCTCCCCAGGTTGTTCAGTGTTCGACAGAAGGAATGGCTGAGAATGGGTAAGAAGGGCGAGGACGACTGGGACCCGCATGCTGATCGGGAGCAGGTGACCGATCCCCATACCGGTGTGTCCCAGAACGGGGACGAGCACAGCAGCGTGGCTGATGACGAGGACCGCGAAGGGAAGTAATGCCCGTGATCCACGGCGAGAACCTGGCGCAGGACTTGCGACGTGATCACGGTTTCGTTCACGTCGGACGCACCAGAGACGGTAACGCCGTGGTCATGCGCCGAAACGACAAGTGGACCGTCGTTCCCCTTCGCTGGCTCACCGAGGAAGCCGTGGACACCATCAGGGCTCAGGCCGGAATCAGCCCCGTCTGAGTCGTCACTGAGCAGGCGCTACGGCCCCCGGCGTCGTGCCGGAGGCCGTAGTGTTCGTGCAGGCGAGAGGCCCGAACGGACCGGTGGCCGAGGACAGCGGGCGAGCCAGCAGGAACCGCCGCTGACCTGCGAAACCCTGCTACGGCAGGTTCCTCGCCATCACGATCCGCTGGACCTGGTTCGTGCCTTCGTAAATCTGCGTGATCTTCGCGTCCCGCATCATGCGCTCGACCGGGTAGTCGCGGGTGTAGCCGTAGCCGCCGAGGAGTTGGACGGCGTCGGTGGTGATCTCCATCGCGGCGTCGGAGGCGAACGCCTTGGCCGCGGCGCCGTGGAAGGTGAGGTCCTCCTTGTCCGCGGTGCTGCCGAGGGAGACGCGCTCGGAGCGGGCGGCGGCCGAGTAGGTGAGCTGCCGTGCGGCCTCCACCTTCATCGCCATGTCGGCGAGCATGAACTGCACGCCCTGGAAGTCGCCGATCGGCTTGCCGAACTGCTTGCGCTCCTGCACGTAGCCCTTGGCGTAGTCGAGGGCGCCCTGGGCGATGCCGAGCGCTTGGGCCGCGATGGTGATCCGCGTGTGGTCGAGGGTCTTCATCGCGGTCGCGAACCCCGTGCCCTCGTCGCCGATCATGCGGTCGGCGGGGAGGCGGACGTTGTCGAGGTAGACCTCGCGCGTCGGGGAGCCCTTGATGCCGAGCTTCTTCTCCGGGGCGCCGAACGAGACGCCCTCGTCGTCCTTGTGCACGACGAACGCGGAGATGCCCTTGGTCCGCTTCTCGGGGTCCGTGACGGCCATCACCGTGTAGTAGTCGGAGACGCCCGCGTTGGTGATCCAGCGCTTGACGCCGTCGAGCACCCAGGTGTCGCCGTCGCGGACCGCCTTCGTCTTCATGCCGCCCGCGTCGGAGCCGGCGTCCGGCTCGGAGAGGCAGTAGGAGAACATCGACTCGCCCTTGGCGAGCGGCGCGAGGTACTTCTTCTTCAGCTCCTCGCTGCCGGAGAGGATCACCGGGAGCGAGCCGAGCTTGTTGACGGCCGGGATCAGCGAGGACGAGCCGCAGACCCGCGCGACCTCCTCGATGACGATCACGGTGGCGAGCGCGTCGGCGCCCGCGCCGCCGTACGCCTCGGGGACGTGCACCGCGTGCAGGTCGTTGGCGACGAGCGCGTCGAGCGCTTCCTGGGGGAAGCGGGATTCCTCGTCGACCGCGGCGGCGTGCGGGGCGATCTTCGCCTCCGCGAGGGCGCGTACGGACTCGCGGAGCATCTCGTGCTCCTCCGCCGGACGGTAGAGGTCGAACTCCCCTGCTCCGCTTCCTGCTGACGTACCCGCTGACGCCAAGGTGTCTCACTCCTCCGAGCAGTGCTTCAGATTACTGGCAAGTAACCGAATTTTACTGGCCGCTCCGCGGTCGCCGATACGTGAGGTTGGCGACAGCGGGCGCCCCGTTATGCTGCGCGGGCAGCGGTCCGCCCACACCCGTAGGGTGCGTCCGCCCCCTGTGAAGCGCACTAAGGAGTACCCGATGGCTTCGCCCAAGGTCACCGTGATCGGTCTCGGCTACCTCGGCGCCACCCACGCCGCGGCCATGGCCGAGCTCGGGTTCGAGGTGCTCGGCCTCGACGTGGTCCCGGAGAAGATCGAGCAGTTGCGGCAGGGGCTCCCGCCCATGTATGAGCCCGGCCTCGGCGACCTGCTCCGCGCTCATGTCGCCGGTGTCGAGGGGGCCAGCGGGCGGCTGCGGTTCACCGACTCCTGGGAGGAGCTCGCCGACTTCGGCGACGTCCACTTCCTCTGCGTCAACACCCCGCAGAAGCACGGCGAGTACGCCTGCGACATGTCGTACGTCGACGCCGCGCTCGACTCCCTCGCGCCGCACCTGGACCGCCCCGCGCTCGTCGTCGGCAAGTCCACCGTGCCGGTCGGCAGCGCGGAGCGCCTCGCCGAGCGCCTCGCCGAACTCGCCCCGGCCCGGCGGGAGGTCGAGCTCGCCTGGAACCCGGAGTTCCTCCGCGAGGGGTTCGCCGTCCACGACACCCTCCACCCCGACCGGCTCGTCGCGGGCGTCCGCAGCGAGTGGGCCGAGGAGCTGCTGCGCGAGGTCTACGCCCGGCCGATCGCCGAGGGCTCCCCCTTCGTCGTCACCGACTACCCCACCGCCGAGTTGGTGAAGACCTCGGCCAACTCCTTCCTCGCCACGAAGATCTCGTTCATCAACGCGATGGCCGAGGTCTGCGAGACGGCGGGCGGCGACGTCGTCAAGCTCGCCGAGGCGATCGGCCACGACGAGCGGATCGGCCGGAAGTTCCTCCGCGCCGGCATCGGCTTCGGCGGCGGCTGCCTGCCGAAGGACATCCGCGCCTTCATGGCCCGCGCCGGCGAACTCGGTGCCTCCGAGGCGCTGACCTTCCTCCGCGAGGTCGACTCGATCAACATGCGGCGCCGCGGGCAGATGGTGGAGCTCACCCGGCAGGCCGTCGGCGGCACCCTCCTCGGCAAGCGGATCGGCGTCCTCGGCGCCACCTTCAAGCCCGACAGCGACGACGTCCGGGACTCCCCGGCGCTCAACGTCGCCGGCCAACTCCAGCTCCAGGGCGCCCAGGTGACGGTGTACGACCCCAAGGGCATGGAGAACGCGCGCGCTCTCTTCCCCACCCTCGGCTACGCCCCGACGGCGGTCGACGCGGCCCGCGGCGCCGACGTGCTCCTCCACCTCACCGAGTGGCGCGACTTCAAGGAGCTCGACCCGGCCGAGCTCGGCGAGGTCGTCTCCGTACGCAGCCTCCTCGACGGCCGCAACACCCTCGACCACGAGCTGTGGCGCAAGGCCGGCTGGACGTTCCGCGCCCTCGGCCGCCCGACTCTCTGACACGGACGCGGGACTGGGGAAAAAGCCTGCCGCGGAGGCCCTCGGCGGGGCATACTCCAACGGCCCGCTCCGCCGCCAACGAGAGGAACCCGTCATGGCCGTCGCAACGATGGGCGTCACCGTGCTCGACTGCCCCGACCCGCTCCGCCTGGCCGAGTTCTACGCAGCGGTCCTCGGTTGGGAGGTGAAGGAGCGCGACGAGGACGACTGGGTCGAGGTGCACGCCCCCGAGGGCCGCCGCCTCGCGTTCCAGAAGTCCCCCGGCTTCATCCCGCCGCAGTGGCCGAGCCTGGAGCACGCGCAGCAGTTCCACCTCGATTTCGACGTCCCTCGCGCCGAGTTGGAGTCGGCCGAGCGGGAGGTCCTCGCCCTCGGCGCGACACTCGCCGAGGGCGACTTCGGCGGCAGCCGCGACTTCCGCGTCTACCTCGACCCGGTGGGCCACCCCTTCTGCCTCTGCATCCGCTGAAGCGGACGCGCGTGGGGCCCGCCGGCAGGCCGGCGGGCCCCACGTCGTACGGCTCGGCTCACTGGTCGGAGCTGACCGTCACCTTCTCGTCGTTCTTGAGCTGCTCCATGAGCTTCTTCGACTTCTCCTTGTCCCACTGGAGCGACCCCTGCGGCGCCGGGCCGCTGATCGGCATGTTCATCGACTTGCCGTCGCCGCTGTTGACGCCCTTCATCGCGAAGAACATCGAACCGAGGTTCCAGAGCTTCATGTCCTTGTCGACGACGAGCGAGTCGAGCCCCGCGCCGGCCGTCGGGTAGAGCGTGAACGGGTTGAGCACCGTCGAAGGCGTGGCCACCTGGTTGGCGATCGCCGCGAGGAACTTCTGCTGGTTCTTCGTACGGTCCAGGTCGCTGCCGGGGAGCGCGTACCGGGTGCGGACGAAGGCGAGCGCCTGCTGCCCGTCGAGGGTCTGCTTCCCCTTCTTCAGGTCGGCGCCGGACTTCTCGTCCTTGATGTCCCGCGGGATGTCCATCTCGACGCCGCCGACCGCGTCCACGATCTTCGCGAAGCCGCCGAAGCCGATCTCCGCGTAGTGGTCGATCGGCAGCCCCGTGTTGTGCTCGACGGTGCGCACCAGCAGCTCGGGTCCGTCCTCGGCGTAGGTGGCGTTGAGCTTGGTGAGCTTGGAGGACTCGTAGTGCTTCCCGGACTCGGAGCCGGTGAACGGCGGGCGCTCGACCCAGGAGTCGCGGGGCAGCGAGACCATCGTGTTCCCGTTGTCGCCGACGTGCAGGATCATCATCGAGTCGGTCCGCTTGCCCTCGGCCGAACCGGTGTGGAGGTCCTTCTTCTCCTGCTCCGACATCCCCTCGCGACTGTCCGAGCCGACGATGAGGTAGTTGGTGCCCTTGCCGTCGTCGGGACGGTCCTCGACGATGCCGAGGTCCACCTCGCGGCGCAGCTTGGAGTCGGCCCAGAAGTAGGTGGCCACCGACCAGACGAGCACCACCGCGATCAGTACGATGAGCCCGATCTTGATCCGGCGGCCCCAGTTGGCCGGTGGCTTCCCGTACGGATCGTCGTACGGACCGCCTCCGCGGCCGCCCCCGCCTCCGCCGTAGACCTGCCCCTCGCTGTACCCGGACTCGTTCCATCCGGCATCCTGGCCTCTGGACTGAGGCGGGACTCCCGGTCCGTTGGTGTGGGGCATGACACGTGTGGGGTCCGGGTTGGGGGAGTTGCTTCCGCTTCCGTACCGGTACCCCTGGCCGCCGTTCCGACCGTCGGGCCACTGATTCATGCAGGAGAGTGTGCCCTTTACGCCCCGCCGCCTTACAGGGCGGGTACCGCTTCAGGGCACGCCTGTAGCAGTTCTGATGCAAAGCGCTCGGCTCGGTGACGGATCATTCCCCGCATATGGTGGGCACATGACGCACCTCGCCCCCGACTCGGCCCCCGAGCCCGAGGAACCCCTCCCCGGCAAGCCGACCGCCGCCTCCCGGACCACGCTCTCGCACATCATGACGGGCAACGAGACCAACCTCTACGGCACGGTCCACGGCGGCGTGATCATGAAGCTCGCCGACGACGCCGCCGGCGCGGTCGCGGGCAGGCACTCCGGCGGAGCCGCGGTCACCGCGTCCATGGACGAGATGGCGTTCCTCGAACCCGCCCGCGTCGGCGACCTGGTCCACGTCCACGCGCAGTGCAACTGGACGGGGCGCACCTCGATGGAGATAGGCGTCCGCATCATGGCCGAGCGCTGGAACGAGTCGACGCCCGCGCAGCAAGTCGGCTCCGCCTACCTCGTCTTCACCGCGATCGACGAGAGCGGCAGGCCGCGCAGCGTCCCTCCGGTCCTCCCCGAGACGGAGAAGGACCGGAGGCGCTTCCAGGAGGCGCAGATCCGCCGCACCCACCGCCTCGCCAGGCGCCGCGCCATCAAGGAGCTCCGCGACCGCCCGGCGGAGCAGCGGGCCGAGCCAGGCGCCGCTTAGACGAGTGGTTCCGCCGTGGCTCTGCTGCCTGGCAGGCCGGAGCCACGCCTTGGGACGCCCGCTCAGGGACGGGCGTCCTCGATCCGCTGCCAGACGGTCACCGCGTGTTCCTCGAACAGGTCGGCGGCTCGGGCGGGTTCGCCCGCCGCGATGGCCTGAACGAGCGGCATGTGCGTCTCGGCGATGTAGGAGAGATCCGGGTAGTACAGCCGGTTGCTGACGACGGTGAAGCCGCGCATGCACCCTTCGACCATCGCCCAGATGTCCGGCAGCAAGGGGTTGCCGCCCGCGTGCCAGACGCGGCGATGGAAAGACGCATCCGCTTCGACCATCGCTGCCACGTCGTCCGCGGCAGCGGCCTCGCGCAGCCGGCCGAGGTCGGCCTCGAGGTCCGCGACGAGCTCCCCGCCGCCGTTGCGGCAGGCAAGCTCGGCGGCGACCCGCTCCAGCGGGATGCGCACCTGGTAGGCGTGGCGGGCTTCTTCCTGGCTTATCTCCGCCACGAAGCTTCCGCGCCGGGGCATCTGTATGACCATGCGCTCGCGCGTCAGCCGTGTCAGGGCTTCCCTGACGGGTGCCTGGCTTACGGACAGCCGATGGCCGATCTCCTGCTCCCTGAGCCGCACCCCGGGTTCGAGCTTGCCGCTGGTGATGGCTGCCTTGAGACGCTCGTAGATCTGCTCGGACAGCCGGGCGTTGCCGATGGGGGCGTCCAGGCTGCTGAGCTGGGACAGGCCGGAGTGGGCTGGCATGGCAGCAGCTCCTCGGGGACGACGGGCCGGGGAAGGGTTGACAGGCGGTGATCAGAAGATGAGCATAACCGAAAATCACCAATCGATTGGTGATTGAAGTCGACGATCAAGGTTGTTCCATGACTCATCCCGTCCGCCCCGCCGTTGACCTGGCCCGGGTCCGCGCCGAACTCACCGCCGCCGTGCTCTGCGACGCCCTCGACGACGCCGGCCTGCGCCACCAGGCACTCTCCCCGCCCGTCCGACCGCTCGAGGACGACCAGGCACTGGCCGGGTGGGCGTTCCCCGTAACGATCCAGCGCGTCTACGACACCCCTGCGGAACCCTTCCGCGGCCTGCTCGCGGCGCTGGACGCGGTCGGCGAGGACGAGGTCTTCGTGACCCCCACCGCGCGGGCCACCGACCTCGCGGTGTGGGGGGAACTGCTGTCCAGCGTCAGCGCCGGACGGGGCGCGGCAGGCGCCCTGACGGACGGTCTGATACGGGACACCCGGCAAGTCCGGGAGCTCGGCTTTCCGGTCTTCTCGGCCGGGACGATCCCCTACGACAGCAAGGGGCGGCACGAGATCGTGGAGCACCGGGTCCCGTGCAGCATCGACGGGGTGCGCATCGAGCCGGGCGATCTCGTCTTCGGCGACTGCGACGGCGTCGTGGTCGTCCCGCAGACGGTCGCCGAAGAGGTGGTGGAGGACGCCTTCGCCAAGCGCGCGGGCGAGCACCGGTTCCAGCAGGCCGTCCGCGACGGCTCCACCGCGACCGCCGCCTACCAGCGCTTCGGCGTGCTGTAACCGGATCGGCGCGAGGAGCCCACCATGCACAAGCACGAAATACCAGCCGAGGGCGCGGAAGCGACCGGGGAGACCGCGAGCGCGCCGAGCGCGCGCATGATCCGCCGCGCGACCATGGCCGGGGCTGTCGGCACGGTCATGGAGTGGTACGACTACGCGCTCTACGGTGCGGCGTCCGCCCTGTTCATCGGCCCGCTGTTCTTCCCCGGCGCATCGTCGGCCGGGGGCGCCCTGGCCGCGTTCGCCACCTTTGCGGTGGGCTTCTTCGCCCGGCCCTTCGGCGGCGTGTTCATCTCCCACTACGGCGACCGGATCGGCCGCAAGCCCACGCTCGTTGCCACCATCGTGCTCATGGGCGCCAGCACCGTCCTGATGGGGCTGCTGCCGACGTACAGCACCGCCGGTGTGCTGGCACCGATCCTGCTCGTCCTGCTGCGGCTGCTCCAGGGGATCGGGGCGGGTGCCGAACTGGCGGGCGCCACCACGATGGTGGCCGAGTACGTGCCCGCCCGCCGCCGCGGCTTCCACACCTCCATTCCCAACGCGGCCACCGCGGTCGGGCTGCTGCTCGCCACGCTCGCCTTTCTCGCCGTGGAGAGCCTGCCGGACGGGACCGCGATGAGTTGGGGATGGCGGCTCCCGTTCCTGGGCAGCATCCTGATCTTCGCCGTCGCGATGGTCATCCGCAGCTCGCTGGACGAGACGCCTGCCTTCGCCGAGCAGCAGCGGTCGGGAGACAGCGCGGCAGGGCAGGGGACGAAGAGCTCCAAGGCCCCGGTCGCCCAGTTGTTCCGCAGCCAGCCGCGCGAGACGACGCTGGCCTTCCTCACCATCACCGGTCACAACGCCAACGCCTACGTCCTCAACACCTTCGCGCTCAGCTACATCACCAAGACGCTGGAGATGAGCGAGACGGTCGGGTTGGTCGCCCTGGTCCTGGCGTCCGTGACGGCCGTTGTCGCCACCCCGCTGTTCGGTGCGCTGACCGACCGGATCGGACGGATCAAGGTCTTCGCGCTCGGCGCAGCCTTCGTCGCGTGCGTCGCGTTCCCGTTCTTCGCCCTGCTCGATACGCGCGAGCCGTGGGTGGTGTGCCTGACGATGATGGCGGGCTACGGCATCGGATTCGGCGCGATGGCGGGCGCACAGGGCGCCTACCTCGCCGAACTCTTCGACACCCGGTACCGGTTCACCGGAATCGCGGTGGCCCGTGAGGCGAACGGGGTGCTGATCGCAGGCCCGACCCCCTTCGTCGCTTCGGCACTGGTCGCCGCCACCGGCGGCCGTCCCTGGCTGGTCGCCTGCTACCTCGCGGTCTGCGCCCTGATCACCTTGGTCGCGCTTTGGCTGAGCGCCCGGTCCAAGGCAGGGGACCGCAGGGCACAGTCGGCCCGGTACCCCGGTGGGTCTGCGCGTCCCGATGGCCCGGACCCCGCCGAGCGACCACACGGCGCTGCGGCTACCGACGGCGCATCAGCTCGGACGCGAACCCCGGAGGAGTACTAGTCGCAGCCGACGGAGTCCCCCGTGGTGGCGTGGAGCCGCTTGGCGCCGCTCGACGGATCGTCCGCGACGACCTTGCGCACCGTGTGGTGCTCCTCGCCGAGGAGGACGCGCATCTGGGGCCCGCGCCCCTCGTCCTTCTTCAACTCGGCACCCGGCAGGGCCGCGGCGAGGGAGCGGGCCGAGCGGTCCCAGCGCGGGTCGTAGGCGATCGTCGTCCGCTTCTGCCCGCCGTCGCCCGGAGCGGTGCGCGGCGCCCCGGTGGTCGCGAAGCCGCTCTTGCGCAGCGCCGCGTCGACCCTCATGCCGAGGCCCTGCTCCGAGGTGCCGTTCTCGACCTGGACGCGGACCTGACTCGGCGGGACCTCGGCCGACGCGGGAGCCTTGCCGCTCTTCTTCCCGCCCCCGGCCTCCGCGTCCCGCGCCCCGGACCCGTCCTCGGTGACGGAGGCGAGCGGGCGGTCGTCGCGGAGCGCGGAGAAGAGGCGGTCGGCCTTCTGCTCGTTCCAGACGACGGTGGAGCCGAGCCCCGGCGCCCGGTGGTCGGGGTCGGAGAGCGGGATCGAGGCGAACTCGGCCGAAGCAGGCGTGAATCCGCGCAGTGCGCGCCCGAGCGCGACCATTTCGTCGGGGCCGAATCCCCCGTCCGCGCTGACGGAGTCGAGGACGGTCGAGGCGACCTTGTTGAACTTCACCGGGTTCATCAGCACGCCGCTGTCGGTCGCCTTGGCGACGAGCGCCCCGAGGAACCGCTGCTGCCGCTGGATGCGGGCGAGGTCGGAGCCGCCGTCGACGTGCCTGGCGCGCACGTACTGGAGCGCCTCGCCGCCTTCGAGGTTGGTCGTCCCCTTGGGCAGGTCGAGGCCCGAGTGGCTGTCCCGCAGCCGGCGGTCCGTGCAGACGGGTACGCCACCGAGGACGTCCACGGTCCGCATGAAGCTGGTGAAGTCGACCTCCATGTAGTGGTCGATGTGCACCTTCGTGAGCTGCTCCACGGTGCGCACCGTGAGGTTCGGGCCGCCGGCCGTGTAGGCGGAGTTGAGCTTGGCCCGGGTGGCGCCCTTCTCCTCGCCCGTGTGCTTGTCCTTGTGCGCGGGGAGGTCGGCGAGCGTGTCCCTGGGCAGGCTGACGACGCTCGCCCGCTCGCCCCCGGCCGAGAGGTGGACGAGCATCAGGGTGTCCGTGCAGTCGCAGCCGGCCCCGCCGAGGTTGTACTTCTTCTTCTGCTCCGCGGTGATCTTCTCGCGACCGTCGGTGCCGACGACGAGGAAGTTGAGGCCGTCGGTGTTGTCGGGCCTGTCGGTGAGCCCCTTGAAGGGGTCGACCCGGTGCACCTGGGCGTCGAGGTCGCTGACGACGGCGTGCCCCACCCCGCTGGTGAGGAGCACGAGAGCGGACGCACCGGTGGCGAGGCGCAGGCCCCAACGGGGCCGGCGCCGGGTGCGGGCGGCGTCGTTGCGGGAGGGGCGCGGGGAGTTGGCGCGTGCGGGCAAGGGGGGACCTTCTCCGGTCGCGGGCGGTGCGGGGGTCGGGGTCGTCGTGGAGCGGCGGCGGCCCGCCGGTCGCTGCGGGCCTCCGGCGGGTATACCAGCCGGAGGGCGGGCAACGGCGGGATTTCTGCCAAGGTATGCCCGTACGATCTCCGGCTCTGATGCACACGCCGCCCCCACCGCTTCCGGGCACTCGGCTGGCGTGCGGGCGCGTCCCCCGATCGCGGTAACGTGGCGCCGTGACTCAACGTGCTGCCCGAGACCCCGAACTGCCCGCAGTCTCCGTGATCATGCCGGTCCTCAACGAGGAGCGGTACCTGCGTACCTCGGTCGAAAAGATCCTGGCGCAGGAGTACGCGGGCGAGCTGGAGATCGTGATCGCGCTCGGCCCGTCCCACGACCGCACCGACGAGATCGCCGCCGAGCTCGTCGCGGAGAACGCGGGCGGCAGCCGGAGCGTGGCGACTGTCCCCAACCCGACGGGGCGCACCCCGGCCGCCCTCAACGCGGCGATCGCGGCCTCGCGGCACCCCGTCGTGGTGCGCGTCGACGGGCACGGCATGCTCTCGCCCGGGTACATCGCCACGGCCGTGCGGCTGCTGGAGGAGACGGGCGCGGCGAACGTGGGCGGCATCATGCACGCTGTCGGGGAGACCGACTGGGAACGTGCCGTCGCCGCCGCGATGACCTCCCGGATCGGCGTCGGCAACGCCGCCTTCCACACGGGCGGCGAGGCCGGCGAGGCCGACACGGTCTACCTCGGTGTCTTCCGCCGGAAGGTCCTGGAGCAACAGGGCGGCTACAACGAGGAGTTCATCCGCGCGCAGGACTGGGAGCTGAACTACCGCATCCGCAGCGCGGGCGGCCTCGTCTGGTTCTCGCCCGAGCTGAAGGTCTCGTACGGCCCCCGCCCGAGCATCCGCTCGCTCGCCACGCAGTACAAGAACTACGGTCGTTGGCGCCACGTCGTCACGCGCTACCACGCGGGCTCGATCAACCTGCGGTACCTCGCGCCGCCCGTGGCGCTCTGCGCCGTCGCCGCGGGGATCGTCGCGGGCGCGGCCCTGACGCCGTGGGCGCTCGTGGTGCCCGGCGGCTACCTCGCCGCGATAGTCGCCGGCTCGCTGCCCGCGGGCAAGGGGCTGCCGGTCGGCGCGCGGGTGCGCATTCCGGTGGCGCTGGCGACGATGCACATGTGCTGGGGGTGGGGGTTCCTCACCAGCCCGAAGAAGCTCGCCCGCAGGGTGATCGCCAGCCGCAGGGAGCCGGTCAGCGTCGAAGCGTGACCGCGGACGGACGAAGGGGCGCCCGTGCACCGGGCGCCCCTTTTCGTCAACCCAGCGTCTGTGTCACGTAGTTGGGGTTGACGTTCATGCACTGGTCCTCGTCGTCGCCCTGGAGCGCGTCGGCGCTGTCGGGGGCCTGCTGCTCCTTCTCGTCGTCCCCGCCCTTGTCGTCGCCCGGCCGGGTGTCCTTCGGGTACGCGTTGCCCTCGCGCCAATCGGTGCCGACGACGAGGGTGATCCCCTGGACCGCGGAGGAGTGCTTCACCAGGCGCTCGGGGACGCCGAGCGACTTCGCGAGGGCGAGCGCGTTGCCCTTGTCGTCCTCCGTCGGGTAGCTGATCGTCGTGTCGGCCTGGGACTTGGGCGTCCGGTCGGCGATCGCCTGCGAGTAGCCCTTCCCCGTGAGGACCCCGGCGATGACGCCGGCGCGGCCCGTGATCGGGGCCTGGAGCGCGGTGCCCGTGCCGTTCATCACCCGTACGGGGATCTCCGCCCTGGGCGAGGACGAGGGGGTCGGGTCGGGTGAGGCGGTTTGTGCGGGCTTCTTGTCCTTGCCGTCCTTCTTGTCCTTGCCGTCGAGTGCGACATCGTTGCGGACGAGGGAGAAGACACGGTCCGCGTCGCCCGGCTTGGGGAGCACATAGCCGTTGGGCCCGTATCTCCACGGCATCGTCGCCATGGTGATCCGCTTGGTGGGGACGCGCTTGAGGTCGTTGCCGAGGTCGTAGAGCTTCTTGACGGAGCCGAGGCCGTCGTCGACCGTGAGCGCCTCCGTCGCCGCCTCGGCGAGCGCGCGCAGCTTGCCGGGATCGGTGAGCTTCGTGCCGGCCTTGAGCTGCCGCACCATCGCGCTCATGTACATGTGCTGGGCCTTCGCCCGCCCTATGTCGGTGCCGTCACCGAAGCCGTGGCGGGTGCGCAGCCAACTGAGCGCCTGCTCGCCCTTGATCGTCGATTTGCCCTTGGTGAGGCGGAGCTTGGACTGCGGGTCGTGGACGTTGTTGTCGACGCAGACGGGGACTCCGCCCACCGCGTCGGCCATCGAGACGACGCCCGCGAAGTCGATCATCATGAAGTGGTCGATCGGGACGCCGGTGAGCTCCTCCCACGTCGCGACGGTGCACCCCGGGCCGCCGTGCTGGAGGCTGGTGTTGATCTTGTCGGTCGTCTTCTGGAAGACGTCGTCGCTCTTCGGGTCCGTGCACCTGGGGATCGTCGCCTTGGTGTCCCGCGGTATCGAGACCACCGACATGTTGCTGCGGTCGGCCGAGACGTGCACCAGCATCTGGACGTCGGCGAGCGGCGGCCGGTCGCGGTCGCCTTTGGAGCCGCCGAGCTCCACGTTCTTGTCGGACTCCCGTGAATCGGAGCCGAGCAGAAGGATGTTGAGCGGCGTCTGCCCCGCGGCGTTGGGGTTGGAGCGGTCGAGCTTGTTGTCCCCGAGGTTGAGCGAATCCTTGCCCAGGTTGCCGTTGAGGTGCTGGTAGTAGAGGTAGCCCGCGCCCGCGGTGCCGAGTATCAGGACGGCGAGGACGAGGACGAACCAGCGGAGGAACCGCCGCTTCTTCTTGGGCGGCTCCTTGCCCGTGCCGTCGTGGTAACCGTCGTCGTAGCCGTTCTGATAGCCCACGTCGTACGGGTCGTCGGTGCCGGGCGGCGCAGCGCCGGTGGCCGAGCCGCCGGCGTTCCCCCGGGCGACCCGTCCCTCCCCCCGTGCCTGGTCATGATCCGGGTACATGGAGTCGTCCCATCCCCGTTCCGCGGCTGTCGGCGCCGGTCTGGGCGCACGTCTGCCGGGGACGCCTTTCTGCTGCACGGGACCTCCGTGTCGTATCCGGTTGTGCCGACCCGGGCTGCTTGGTCACGGCGCCCGGGCGTCGAGCTCTACTTTGCACAGATGTCCTTGTCGTCCGCGTTCACCCGCTGCACGCCGTCCGGCGCCTTGTCGGGAGCGGAGACGGGCTCGCCGGGGGCTGTGAAGTCCCGGCCCAGGGTGAGTTGGACGCCGTCGCCGCCGTCGCCCGCGACCTCCTTCATCGCCGACTTCGGGAGCTTCAGCATCTTCGCCAACGCGGCGGCCTCACCTGCGAGTTCGGGTCCGTACTCTATGCGGGTCTTGGCGACCTGCTTCGGTGCGTTGCCGCCGTTCTCGGCGCGGGCCACGCCCTGCTCGTTGAGGAGCCAGACCGCCGTGCGCTGCGCGGAGCCCGCGGGGCCGCCGCCGTTGGTCACGCTGACGTTCACCTCGGACGGGGGAGAGGGCTTGGCCTTGTCGCCGCCGGCCTTCTCCTGCTTCTTCTTCTTGTTCTTCGTCAGCGACTTGTCCTCGCGGACCATCTTGAAGAGCGGCTTCGCCTTCTGCTCGTCGAGTATGACCGTCGCCGGGTCCTGCGGGTTGTCGAGGACCGGGACCGTGGCGAAGGTGATGTTGCCGGTGTTGACGCGCTTCAGGTCCTGTGCGAGGTCGGTGAGTTTCTTGACGCTGCCGATCCCGGTGTCGACGGTGAGCGCCTTGGTCGCGGCGTTGCCGAGCTTGTAGAGCTTCGACGGATCGGTGAGCGTGTCACCGGACTTGATCTTGCGGATCATCGAGCTGAGGAACTGCTGCTGAAGTTCGATGCGGCTCAGGTCGCTGCCGAAGCCGACGGTGTGCCTCGTCCGCACGAACGCCAGCGCCTGCTCGCCCTCGACGGTGTGCTTCCCCGCCTTCAACTTCAGGTGAGACTTGGGGTCGTCGATGTCCTTGGCGGCGCAGACCTCGACACCGCCGACCGCCGTCGACAGCTCCTTGACGGCGTTGAAGTCGGCCATCATGAAGTGGTTGATCTTCACTCCGGTGAGCTCCTCCACCGTCCGCCAGGTGCAGCCGGGGTCCCTCTCGCTCTGCCCGAGGCTGGTGTTGAAGCGGACGTCCTGCTGGCCCGGGACGTTCTTGGTCGAGCCGTCCTCCTGCTTGGTCGGGCAGTCGGGGATGTCCGTGATGACGTCGCGCGGGATGGAGAGCGCCGTCGCGTTGGAGCGGTCCTCGGAGACGTGGAAGAGGAAGGTGGTGTCCGCGTGGCCGACGCTTCCGTTGTCGCCGTAGCCGGTGTTGCCCTTGCCGGAGCGGGCGTCGGTCCCGATGATGAGGATGTTGACCGGGCCGTCCGTGACGGCGGCGTTGTCTATCCCGACGTCGACCTTGTTGATGTTGCCGTTGAACTGCTCGTAGAGGTAATAGCCCCCTGCGCAGCCGACGACGAGGAGCACCCCGACGGACCCCGCCGTCCAGCGCAGCGCTTTCTGCTTGCCGCTCAGCGCCGCTTTCCGTTTCCGACGTCCGTGCCCTCCCGAGCGGTGGCTGCTTTCGCCGTCCGAACCGCTGCGCTGCGCCGGTACTTTGGCGTCCTCACCACCGGAATCCCGGGAACTTCCCTGCGGATCGAGGCCCCGTTCGGAACGCGGCTCGGCGGGCGAGGATGCGGAGCGGCGCGGATTTCTGCGACCCGGCCCAGGAGAGCCGCCGTCACCGTACGAATGCGGAGAGTCGTCGGCTACGGGATTCAGGCGCAGTTGGTAGCTGCCGGTGTTCGGGTCGAACACCCACTGATCCGCGGGGTCGATATCCCCCGCCTGCCCACGGCCTTGCGCGTCCACGATTGCGTAAGTCCTCCATTTACCGGCTGCTGCTGCCGCTCCGGGCCAGACCGGAGCGCTCACACTATCCGGCGGGTTCGGCGGCGAGCGACGCTCGTGACACATTCCACTGGCGTGGAAACGGTCAATTCGCCTCATTCACCGCGTCATTCGCCGAGCAGACGTCGTGCGCTGCGGTCGTGCCACGGTACGACGGCCCCTCGGCCTCCTCGCTGTCCCCGTCACCTCCCTCGTGCTGCGGAGAGCCCGCAGGATCAGGGGTTCCAGCGGGATCGTCCGGCCTCTGCACCGTCGAATCCTTCGCGGAATCTCCTTCATTTCCTTGCGCGTTCCCCGTCTCCGAAGGGTCGGAGCGTGCAGAGGGCTCGGAGAGTTCCGACGGGTCCAACGAAGCCGGCGGTTCCGATGACTCCTCGCGTCCTTCCTCCTCGCCCTCCGATTCCCTTGACACCCGCACCGGTTGGTCCTCGTCGAGCTGCGCGAAGAGTTGGTCGGCAGCGGGCCGCGCGAGCTCGTCCCGGTTGGGATCGGGTCCGTACGGCTGCCGGGGCACCGTCAGGAAGCGGACCTCGGAGGCGGGAAGGGACTGCACGTCGCGGGCGAGGTCGTAGAGGTCCCCGAGTGAGTCGAGGCCGTCGTCCGCGGTGAGGGACGAGGTCGCGGCGTCGAGGAGCGGGTAGAGGCGCGTCGGGTTGAGGAGCACCTCGTTGCTGCGGATCTTCTTCACCAGCGAGCCGAGGAAGACCTGTTGGCGCGCCATCCGCTCGGTGTCGCTGCCGTCGCCGATGCCGTGGCGGGCGCGTACGTAGCCGAGCGCGTCCTCCCCTTCGAGGGTCTGCCGCCCTTTCGGGAGGTCGAGCCGTGCGTCGGTGTCGTGCACCGGTTCGGCGAGGCAGATCTCGACGCCGCCCACGGCGTCCACCAGCCCCTTGAACCCCTGGAAGTCGACGACGGCGTGGTGGTCGACGCGCATGCCCGTGAGCTTCTCGACGGTGCGGATCGTGCAGGCCGGACCGCCGTACTGGAACGCCCAGTTGAACTGCGCGAACTGCGCCCGCGTCGCGGAGCCGTCGTGGCCCGTGCAGGCCGGGATGTCCACCATGAGGTCGCGCGGGAGCGAGACGCCCGTCGCGCTCTTCCGGTCGCCGGCTATGTGGAGCAGGATCGCGGTGTCGGCGCGCGCGGCGCCCTCGTCCCTGCCGTAGTCGCCGTTGTCCCCGGCGCGGCTGTCACTGCCGAGGAGGAGGATGTTCAGCGCGGGCCCCGGCCGGGGCGCCGGGCGCTCCTCCTCGTGCTCGGCGAGTTCGTGCGCGGTGTCCGTGTCGGTGCGGATGTTGCCGTCGAGTTGGCGGTAGAAGGTCCAGCCGGTGGCGGCAGCGGCGAGCAGCAGGAGCGAGAGGCCGATGGCGGTCCGGCGCAGCCAGCGGCGGCGCTTCCGGGGTGGCTCGGCCTGGCCCTGCGCGCCGCCGAGCGGGGGGTCTTCGTCGGCTGTCGCGGGCGAACTCGTCCGTGATGCACGGGAGTTGGCGTCGGATGCCGACTCGGGCTCCGGCGGCTCGGGCTCCGGGGGTTCGGGTTCCGGTTCGTCGGCGGACGGTGCGTCCACCGCTTCGGATGAGGCGCCCTCGGCTTCCAGGGGCGCGGACTCCTCGCCCGGGGCGTCGCCCTGCTCCTGCACCCCGTCGCCCGGGGGCTGCGCGTCCCCGGCCGCGACTCCGCCGTCCTCGGCGGTGTCTGCCGAGGACGGGCCAACTCCCGGTATGTCGCCGGGGGTTGCGGCGTCTCGCGGGCCGGGTTCCGTCACGTCTGATGCTTCCTCACGTCGCGACGCGGGGGCGTACACGCCGTCGTGCGCGCCGGTTAAGTACGCAGACGCGCCTGACCCGCCGAGGGTTGTACGTGAGGTTGATCTTGGCTGCGGTGTGACCCTTCGTCCGTTGTCAGACGGTGATCGTGGTCCGCTCGCTCTCCTGCCGCGCCGCCAGCGCCCCGGCGTCGAGAAGGTCGACGCGCGGGCAGAGCACCACGGAGGCCCCGGCGGCGAGCGGCGCGTAGAGCCCGGCCGACAACCCGGGCCATCCGCCGTACGAACCCGAGGTGAGCACCCGCGAACCCGAGCCGAGCGCCAGCTCCTCCGCGTCGGCGACGGCCCGCTGCACCACCTGGCCCCCGGTGAACTCCTCGCCGTCGGCGAGCACGAGCGCCGCTGCGCCGGGCGCGACGGGCGCGTGACGCGCGTACGCGTCGGGCTGGCTCGGCGCCTCCACCGCGTAGTCGAGGAAGCCGGACGGCTGCTCGGCGAACCGCGCGCCGAGCGGGCGCAGGCTCAGCGCCACGCGCTCACCGCGGCAGGCGCGCGCCTCCTCCAGCGTCTCCGGACCGCTGACGACGAGGTCCGCGCGCGCCGGGTCTCCTCCCACCTGCGCGACGACGCCCGTCGCCGCGCAGGCGAGCAGCCAGACGGCGGTCTGCCAGTGCGTCGGCAGCAGGACGGCGAGACGGTCGCCGGGCTCGGCCGAGAGCTCCGACTCCAGCAGGTTCGCCGTCTTGGCCACCCAATTGGCGAGGGTCGTGGCGGAGAGCTCGACGCGCTCGCCCGTGGCGTCGTCGTAGTAGGTCATCAGCGGCCCCGACGGGTCCGTCGAAAGGGCGGTGCGCAGCAGGTCGTCCGGGGTGCGTTCGATGGCGTTCATCGCAGCAAGGGTACGGAAGCCCGCGGCCGTCGGGGCGTCAGGGAGCTGCGCCGGGGGACTCCGCCGAACGATGGTCCGTCAAATGATGAATAGACACTTCTGTTCCTGTATGTCCAAGATCGCTCTATGCGTGCACCTCTGTCTTCTCTCAGCGCCGTAGGCACGGCAGTCCTCCTGCTCCCCCTCCTCCCCGCGGCCACCGCTGCCGCCGTACCCGACCCGGGCCCGCGCTCCGCCCCGCGCGGCAAGCCGGCCGGCGCCACCAGCTCCCTCCCCCTCTCGCTCGACCACGGGAGGGGCTCGGGGCGCGGCGCGAGCGGCCTCCCCGCGCGGACGGTCGAGCCGTTCTCGCTCGTCGGCGTCGTCTGGGACGACGCGGACGAGCCGCTCGTCGGGCGCGCACAGGTCCGCACCCGTGCCGTCGACGACGGCGCCTGGAGCGGCTGGCGCACCCTCGACGTCCACCCCGGCGTCTCGCCCGACGAACGCGCGGGGGAGCGCACGACCGGTCAACTCCCGGGCGCGACCGCACCGTTGTGGACGGGGCCGGCGGACGGCGTGCAGGTCAGAGTCGTCCCCGGCGGGCCGTCGCCGCGCACCGGCGGAGACACGGCGCCGGCCCAGCGCCGACTCCCCGACGGCCTCCGCGTCGAGCTCGTCGACCCGGGCCCCGAGCCCGCGGACGAGGCGGGCGAGGCCCGCACCACCGAGGGGCGCGGCCCGGCCGAACCCCGCACCGACGACACCTCCCTGCCCGCGCTCAGCCGCGAGCAGACCCAGGCCGAATACCCCGGCGGCGGCGGGCACGCGGGCCCGCGCCCCCGGATCACGACCCGGAAGGGATGGGGCGCGGACGAGCGGCTCAGGGAGCCCGACTCCGCCTACACCGGGGAGACGAAAGCCGCCTTCGTCCACCACACCGTGACGGACAACGCGTACGCGTGCAGCCAGGTGCCGTCGATCCTCCGGAGCATCTACCGCTACCACGTCAAGAGCCTCAAGTGGCGCGACGTCGGCTACAACTTCTTCGTCGACAAGTGCGGAAACATCTACGAGGGCCGTGCGGGCGGTGTGGCCAAGCCCGTGCAAGGCGCCCACACTTACGGCTTCAACACCGACACGACGGGCGTCGCCGTCCTCGGCACCTACACCAGCGACCAGCCTTCGCCGGAGGCCGTCGGCTCGCTCGCCCGGCTGACGGCGTGGAAGCTCGGCATCAACGGCGTCCATGCGGGCGGCACCACGACTCTGGTGTCCGAGGGAGAGAAGTACCCGCAGGGGGAGAAGGTCAAGTTCCGTACGGTCTCCGGCCATCGGGACGGATACAACACCGAGTGCCCGGGGGCGAAGCTCTACGCAAAGCTAGGAGACGTGCGCACCGCGGCAGCGAAGTTGCAGGGCCGCTGACCTCGCTGGTGAACTGCCGGGGCCCGACGGCCGGCTCCCGCGCGGACCCGGCGGTCCGAAGGCCCGCGCCGGCGTGCGCGGGGATGCATACACTGGCCGCCGGCCGTCAGGCCAGGCCCCGGCAGGAAGCGGAGACGACAGGTGACGGAAGCGATCCTTCTTGTCGGAGGCAAGGGAACCCGGTTGCGTCCGCTGACCGTGAACACCCCGAAGCCGATGGTGCCGGCCGCCGGTGTGCCCTTCCTCACCCACCAGTTGGCGCGCGCCCGCGCGGCCGGCGTCGACCACGTGGTGATGGCGACCTCCTATCTCGCGGAGGTCTTCGAGCCGTACTTCGGCGACGGCTCCCACCTCGGCCTCCACCTCGAGTACGTCACCGAGCGCGAACCCCTCGGCACCGGCGGCGCGATCCGCAACGTGGCCGACCGCCTCCACTCGGCGCCCGACGAGCCCGTCCTCATCTTCAACGGCGACATACTCTCGGGCGTCGACATCCGCAGCCTCGTCGACGAGCACACCGGCTCGGGCGCCGACGTCACCCTCCACCTCACCCGGGTCACCGACCCCCGCGCCTTCGGCCTCGTCCCGACCGACGCCGACGGACGGGTCACGGCGTTCCTCGAGAAGCCGCAGACGCCGGAGGAGATCGTCACCGACCAGATCAACGCCGGCGCCTACGTCTTCAACCGCTCGGTGATCGACACCATCCCGCTCGGCCGACCCGTCTCCGTGGAGCGCGAGACCTTCCCCGGCCTCCTCGACGCCGGCGCCCACCTCCACGGGCTCGTCGACTCCACCTACTGGCTCGACCTGGGCACCCCGCAGGCGTTCGTCCGCGGCTCCGCCGACCTCGTACTCGGCCGAGCCCCGTCGCCCGCCGTCCCCGGGCGGTGCGGCGAGCGGCTGATCCTGGAGACGGCCGAGGTCGCGGGGGACGCCAAGCTGACGGGCGGCACCGTCGCCGGCGCGCGCTCCGCGATCGGCGCCGGCGCACGGATCGAGGGCAGCACGCTCCTCGACGGCGTCCGCATCGCCCCCGGCGCGCAGATCCGCGACTCGCTCGTCGGCGCCGGCGCCACGATCGGGGCGCACACCGTGCTCGACGGTGCCGTGGTCGGCGACGGCGCCGTGATCGGCGAGGGGAACGAGCTGCGCAGCGGCATCCGCGTCTGGTGCGATGCGCAGATCCCGGCAGGCGCCGTGCGCTTCTCCTCCGACCAGTAGGCGGGGACGAGTTGGCGCCGGGGGTTCGTCCGCTTCCGGCCGGTACGCCCCCGTCGGTCCGGGTGTCAGTGGGGCCGCCTACGCTTTTCCCGTGCACCTCACCCGTACCTGGACGCCGCCCGGCGCCTACGACCTGCCGGGCAGCCTCGCCGTGCTCGCGCGCGGCCCGTACGACCCGACCTTCCAGGTGCACGCCGGCTCCGTCTGGCGCACCACCCGCCTGCGGAGCGGCCCGGCCACGCTGCGTCTCACGCCTGCTGCGAGCCGGGTGCGCGCCGAGGCGTGGGGTGCCGGCGCGCAGGAAGTGCTCGACGGGCTCCCCGCGTTGCTCGGCGAGGGAGACGCGCCGGAGGAGTTCGTGCCGCGCCACCGCGTCGTCGCCGAGTCGCACCGCAGGCACCCCGGTCTCCGGCTGACGCGTACGGGCCGCGTCCTGGAGTCGCTCGTCCCCGCGATACTGGAGCAGAAGATCACCTCGATCGAGGCGTACCGCTCCTGGCGGCACCTCGTCCGCAAGTTCGGCGAGCCGGCACCCGGACCGCACCCCTCGCTCCACGTCGTCCCCGAGCCGCGCACCTGGGTGCGCATCCCCTCCTGGGAGTGGCACCGCGCCAACGTCGACAGCAAGCGCTCCGACGCCATCGTCCGCGCGGCAGGGCGGAGTTCACGGATGGAGGAGGCCGCCGCGATGGCGCTGCCCGCGGCCCTCGCCAGGCTCCAGGCGATCCCCGGTGTCGGCCCGTGGACGGCCGCCGAGGCGCTCCAGCGCAGCAACGGCGACCCCGACGCGGTCACCGTCG
The DNA here is from genome assembly GCF_000381025.1 of Streptomyces sulphureus DSM 40104. Taxonomy (GTDB): domain Bacteria; phylum Actinomycetota; class Actinomycetes; order Streptomycetales; family Streptomycetaceae; genus Streptomyces; species Streptomyces sulphureus. The sequence continues at coordinate 19,284 of NZ_KB905817.1, read as the reverse complement.
GCGACCTCCACCTCCCCCGCACCGTCGGCTACGCCCTCACCGGCGAGCGGAACACAGACGACGCGGGCATGCTCGCCCTGCTCGAGCCCTACCGCGGCCAACGCCACCGCGCGGCCCGCCTCCTCACCCTCACCGGGCTCCATCCACCGCGCCGCCGGCCCCGCCGGCAGCCGGGCGACATCACCCGCCTGTGATCAGCGCACGACGGTGAACTCCCCACCGTCGCGCGGCGGTCGGGGCCGCGGCTCGCCCGCCGGATGGCCGACGGCCACGGCCCCCATCGGGTCCCACTCCGCCGGCAGCCGCAGCACCTCGCGCACGACGTCGCGGCAGAACATCGTCGAGGAGACCCATGCCGAGCCGAGCTGCTCCGCCGCGAGGGCGACGAGGAAGTTCTGGATGCCGGCGCCCACGGCGACGGTGAACATCTCCCGCTCGGCCGCCGACCTGCGTGCGTCGGGATAGTCGTGCGCACCCTCGGCGACGAGGCAGGGCACCACCAGGTAGGGCGCGTTCCGCAGCACGTCGCCCCGGCGCACGCGGCGCGCGATCGACTCCTCGCTCTTCCCGTCGGCGCGCAGGTCGGCGACCCACGCCTCCCGCATCGCGTCGAGGAGCAGGGTCCGCGTCTCGGCCGTCTCCAGCAGGACGAACCGCCACGGCGTCGTGTGGTGCGGTGCGGGCGCGGTCACGGCCGCGTCGACGGCGCGGCGCACCGAGCCGGGGTCCACCTCGCGCCCGTCGAACTCGCGCACGGTGCGGCGCATCGCGACGGCCTCGCGTACGGCTTCCGAAGTCCCCAGCCGGAACATGTCGTCGGCCGCCTCGCGCACCAACAGCCGTGCGGAGCCGCCCACTTCACCGCCGACATGCCGGGCGAGCCCGCGCACCACCGCGACGGGGAGGCCGTTCGCCTTCCCCTTCACCAGCTCGCCGGCCGCGGCGAGTTCGTCACCCACGGCGGTGACGGTGACGCCCAGCGGGTTGCCGTGCGTGTCGACCCCGCCGCGCAGGTCCTCCAGGACCTGCACGCCGGCCGCGCCCACGGCAACATCGGTCTGACCCTCCCGCCACGGGCGTCCGAAGGTGTCGGTGACGACGACGCCCACGTCGACCCCGAGCACCTCGCGCAGCCCCTCCCTGAGCCGCCGCGCCGAGGCGTCCGGGTCCTCGGGGAGCAACAGCACCGTGCCCTTCGGGGTGTTGGAGGCGTCGACACCGGCGGCGGCCATCACGAACCCGTGCCGCGACTCCACGATGCGCGCGGGCCCCCGACGCGCGACGAGCCGGACGCTCTCCGCTTCGATCGCGGCCTCGCGGTCGTCGGCCCGGAGCACGCGGCCCTCGGCCTTGCTGACGATCTTCGACGTGACGACGAGCACGTCGCCGTCGACGAGCCCCTCGGTTCCGGCCGCCTCCGCGACGAGCGCCACCAGGTCGTCACCCGGGCTCACTTCGGGGATGCCGGGCAGCGCCCAGACGCGGTAGCCGGCCGTCTCCGTCATGCCGACACCTCCTCGGCGAGCGCCAGCGCCTCGCGTGCCATCGCCGCGGTCGCCTCGTCGTCGGTCATCATCAGCGGAACGGCGCGGCAGCGGATGCCGGCCTCCTCGACCTCGTCCACGGCGGACACGTCGGCCGTGTCGACGAGCCAGCCGTCGAGCATCCCGGAACCGTAGTGCCTGGCGACGGCGGCGGCCGTCGTCTCGACGCCGACGGCGGCGAGGACTTTGTCCGCCATGCCGCGCACAGGAGCGTCCCCCACGATCGGCGACAGCCCGACGACCGGCACCCCCGCCTCGGCGATCGCCTCCCTTATCCCGGGGACGGCGAGGATGGTTCCGACGCTCACCACCGGGTTCGACGGGGGGAAGAGCACCACGTCGGCGTCGGCCACCGCGTCGAGCACGCCGGGCGCCGGCTTCGCCGACTCCGCGCCGACGGGGACGACGGCGTGCGCATCGACACCGGCGCGCATCCGCACCCAGTACTCCTGGAAGTGCACGGCCTTGCGCCCCTCGCCCTCCGGATCGTCGACGAGCACATGGGTCTCGACCCTGTCGTCGGTCATCGGCAGCAGCCGGACGCCCGGCTCCCACCTGCTGCACAGGGCCTGCGTGACGTCGCTGAGCGGGTACCCGGCGGAGATCATCTGAGTGCGCACGATGTGCGTCGCGAAGTCCCGGTCCCCGAGTCCGAACCATTGCGGGCCGACGCCGTACGCGCCCAACTCCTCCTTCACCGCGAAGGTTTCGCCGGTTCGCCCCCAGCCCTGCTCCTCGTTGATGCCGCCGCCGAGGGTGTACATCACGGTGTCGAGGTCGGGGCAGACCTTGAGTCCGAAGAGGTGGATGTCGTCGCCGGTGTTGCCGACGACGGTGATCTCCGCTTCCGGCGCGGCGACCTTGAGGCCCCGCAGGAAGCGGGCACCGCCGATGCCCCCGGCCAGTACCACGATGCGCTGCATGCGCCCCAGTCTTGCAGCCCGAGCGGCTCCCCGGTCAGGCGCCCGCCGGGAGCCGTGCGGGCTCGGCGCGGCCCGGCGCCGAGGAGCAGCGCATCCGCATCTCGGTGAGCGCCGGATAGTAGACGTGTGCGCTGACGGCTGGCGTCAGCGCGCTGTTGACCACGTCGTGCACGTATCCGGGTGCGAAGGCGCGAGCCGTACCGGGCCGCAGCACGCGGCTCTCCTCGCCTCCGTCGCCGCGGCGCACCGAGCGCTCGGTGAGCTCCCCCTGAAGCACGGTGCAGAGCCCGCGGGAATCGCCGTGGTCATGCCGCCCGCTGCCCTGCCCCGGCAGCCAACTCAACAACCACAGCTCGTATCCCGGCCCCTGGGCCAGCCGGTGGTACCAGCGCAGCGTCGCGTCGTAGCGGACGAGCGGACGCCAGCGCTCCGGCTCATCGGCGAGCGTGCGCAGCAGCGCGGCGAACGCGGAGAGCGTCGCGGGGTGCTTCGGGGGAGCAGGCAGCAGGTGCGGGATCGCCAGGGCGTCGCCGGCGATTTCGACGTCGTTGTTCACGTGGGGATGCCTTCGAGGAGGTGTGGGGCGCGCCGCTCGGGGCCGGACGCAAGCCGGTGCACCGGTGCCCGTCAGCGGTCGTCGCGGCGCGCGCGGACCCGTCGCACCGGTGGCGAACACGGGGGTGCACAAGGACGGCTGACGCGCTGCGTGGCGAACACCACGGCGCAATAAAGGAGTTGAACGGGCGCGGTCGACTGTCGGGAGGTCAGAGCACCGGACAGGAGCGCGGGAGACAGCGACAGGAACAGCTCTTCACCGCGTCCGACCGGGTGCCGAACGGCCGGCGGGCGTGTGCCGGGTGGAGTGAGCGGGTCGCTGGCATGCGGACAAGGAGAGCCCTCAACTCCCTTGCCTGTCAACAGGATGTCCCCTTTGGGGCTAATGATTCACTGCATCCGGTTGCGACCACCAGTGAAAGGTTTGTTCCCGCGCCCTTGGTGCAATGGGCCAGCAGTCGCTCGGCGAAGCGTCGTTGCCATTCCGTGATCCCGTCGTGATCAGGGTCGGTTCGACGGGCGCCGCGTGGCGCGATCGGGAAGTGCGGAACGCGTGATTCTGTGAAGCTTGAAGCAGTTCGAATGAGATTCGACTGAGTTCAACATGGACCGGATTGCGACCTTGTCGGTCGTTAGGCGTGCATCTTTGAGTGATTTGTACACTTACTCAGTCGCCTTGGTTCCGCAGAGTGAATAACGGGCCCAATAGCAGATCTCGGCTTGACTGGCCCGGATGGCCACACTTGTAATCTCACCCGTGTTGTTCGTGACCCGGGGCGCCGGATAGGGCGTCGATCGGTAACGGCAGCATCACGGGGACGCAAAGGACAGACGAGGGGCGCGCGAATGACCGAGCTGTTCCAGCAACTGCTGGTCGAAGAGGCGGACGAAGAGCTCGGCTGGCAGGAGCGCGCGTTGTGCGCGCAGACCGACCCGGAATCGTTCTTCCCCGAGAAGGGCGGCTCTACTCGCGAGGCGAAGAAGGTCTGCCTCGCGTGCGAAGTACGCTCCGAGTGCCTCGAGTACGCACTCGCCAACGACGAACGGTTCGGCATCTGGGGCGGCCTGTCGGAGCGTGAACGACGCCGCCTGAAGAAGGCCGCGATCTGATGGGTGCCTTCCGTCTCTGACGGAAGGCGCTTTGGTTTCCCGCTCGTTCGTGTAAAGCGGCGAGTGGTACGAGCCGAGCGACGACCGCCCGCCGACCGCCGGGCAGGCCACGGGGAGACGTGTCCGTCGTCGGGAGGCGGACCTCCGTAGTGCACCGAGCCGTTAGTGTGGGGCCGTCCGAGGCGCACCCCCAGCACACGGGACCCGTGCGTTCACCGAAGTCCACCACAGCGTCTTCCGGTGCTGCGGGCCCAGCGGCTTCGCCGGGCCCCGTACCCGGGGAGGGCCCGTACCCCGATGTCCCTGCACAACCAAGCGGCCGCCCAACACCAGGCGGCCACACCCGAGTTCCCCAGGCACGTGGTCACCGCGGTGCTCGTCTCGCACGACGGCGCCAGGTGGCTGCCGGAGGTGCTGTCGGGGCTCCTCGGCCAGGAGCGTCCGGTGCAGAACGTCATCGCGGCCGACACCGGCAGCGGGGACGACTCCGCCGGAATCCTCACCGATTCCCTCGGCGCCGAGCGGGTGCTCCACCTCGCCCGGCGGTCCGGGTTCGGTACCGCCGTCGACGAGGCGGCACGCACGGCCGGCGTCCTCACCCCCGACGACCTGCCGTACCTCAAGCGCCCCAGCGGCTGGGACCCCGTCACGCGGACCTGGCACGACGAGGCGTACGAGATGCCCGAACTCCCCCACGGGGAGCCGGTGCAGTGGCTCTGGCTGCTCCACGACGACTCCGCGCCCGAGCCCGACGCGCTGGCGAACCTCCTCCGCGTCGTCGACTCCGACCCGGGCATCACCGTCGCGGGGCCGAAGCTCCGTAGCTGGTACGACCGCAGGCAACTGCTGGAGACGGGCGTCTCGATCGCCAACAGCGGACGCCGGTGGACGGGCGTCGAGCGGCGCGAGCAGGACCAGGGGCAGCACGACCAGGTGCGTCCCGTGCTCTCCGTCTCCACCGCCGGGATGCTCATCAGGCGGGACGTCTTCGAGGAGTTGGGCGGCTTCGACCGGAACGTGCCGCTCATGCGGGACGACGTCGACCTCTGCTGGCGGGCGCAGGCGGCGGGGCACCGCGTCTTCGTCGTGCCCGACGCCGTGCTCCGGCACGCCGAGGCCGCCTCGCGGGAGCGGCGTCCCGTCGACTGCGTGGGACGGGCGGGGCGCGGAGGCGCGAGCCCGCACCGCGTGGACAAGTCGGGCGCCGTCTTCACGCTCCTCGCCAACGCACCCGGCAGGAAGCTTCCTTGGGTCGCGCTGCGGCTGGTGCTCGGCACCCTGCTCCGGACGCTCGCCTATCTCGTCGGCAAGGTCCCGAAGCAGGCACTCGACGAAGTCGCGGGTCTCGCCTCCGTGTTGATGCGCCCGGGCCGGTTGTTCGCGGCCAGGCGCCGGCGCGGGCGCCCCCAGGTGCCGCACCAGGAGCTGCGTCCGCTCTTCCCGCCGCCCGGCGCGACGGTGCGGGCCACCGTCGAGCAGGTGGTCAGCAACTTCGGCGGACGTGCGGCGCCCGAGGCGTCGGCCGGCGGCCGGCATGGCGCCGTCGAATCGGGCCCCGGGGACGAGGACGCCGACTTTCTGGAGGTCGAGCAGTTCGCGCGGTTGAAGCGGGTGGCGCGGAAGCCGGCGCCCGTGCTCTTCGCCGTGCTGCTGCTCGTCTCGCTCGTCGCCTGCCGCGCGCTGCTCGGCGGCGGGGCGCTCGCCGGGGGCGCGCTCCTCCCCGCACCGGAGAGCGTGGGCGAACTCTGGGGGCGCTACCTCGACGGCTGGCACCCGGTCGGTGTCGGCGGCACGCAGGGGGCGCCGCCCTACCTCGCACTCGTCGCCGCCGTCGCGACCCTCCTCTTCGGGAGCACCGGGTTCGCTCTGACCCTCCTCCTCGTCTGCTCCGTCCCGCTCGCCGGGCTGGCGGCGTACTTCGCCTCGCGTCCGCTCGTCGGATCGCGGCTCATCCGCGCCTGGGGCAGCGTCGCCTACGCCTTCCTCCCGGCGGCGACCGGTGCGCTCGCCACCGGGAGGATCGGTACGGCCGTACTCGCCGTGCTCCTCCCGCTGTTGGCGAGGGCGGCGGTCGCGGCGAGCGGGCTCCGGGGGCGTGCGAGCTGGCGTGCGGCGTGGGCGTACGCGCTGCTGCTGACGCTCGTCACCGCGTTCACGCCCGTGGTGTGGCCGATCGCGCTGGTGCTCTCGCTCGCCCTCGTGGTGGTGCGGTGGCGTACGGGCGCGGGGCTCGGCGCGGCCCTCTCGCGGTGCGCCGTCTGGCTGCTGACGCCCATGGTCGTGTTGGCGCCGTGGTCGCTCTCGCTCCTCGGCGACCCGGCCCGCTTCCTCGACGAGGCAGGGCTCGACCACGGCGCGGGCTCCGCCTCTGCGCTCGACCTCCTCACCCTCAGCCCCGGCGGCCCAGGCACCACCGGCGCGGTCGTCCTCGTCGGCATCGTGCTCGCCGCGCTCGCCGCGCTGCTCCGCAGCGAGCGGCAGCCGACGGTCCGCGCGGCCTGGGGCGTCGCCCTCACCGGGCTGCTCTTCGCGGGGCTCGCCAACGGCTCCGGCTGGGCCGGGCCCGCGACCCTCGTCTACGGCATCGCGCTGCTCACCGCCGCCGCGATCGGCGCCGAAGGGGCGCGCTCGCGGGTCGCCTCGCAGAGCTTCGGCTGGCGGCAGCCGGCCGCCGTGCTCGTCGCGGTGGCGGCTGCGGCAGGGCCGGTGGTCTCGGCCGTCGGCTGGATGGTCGGCGGCGCCGACGGACCGCTCTTGCGGCGCGACCCGGTGCAGGTGCCGGCGTTCGTCGCGGAGGAGAGCAACACCCGGGACCAGGCACGGACCTTGGTGCTCGCCGGGCACGGCGAGGGTGTCTCGTACACCCTCGTACGCGGCTCGGGGGCCCGCCTCGGGGACGCGGAGCTCGCCGAGTCAGGCGGCGGTCAGAGCCGCCTCGACCGCGTCGTCTCCCACCTCGTTGCAGGCTCGGGTGCCGACCAGAGCGATCAGCTCGGCGACTACGCGGTGCGCTACCTCCTCGTCCGCGAGGGCGCGCCGCGGGAGATGCGCCGCGTGCTCGACACGACGCCGGGACTCACGCGGCTCAGCCAGGAGGACGGCAGCGCGCTCTGGCGCGTCGAGCGCGAGGTCTCGCGCGCGGTGATCGTCCCGGGCGAGGGGAAGGGCGCGGTCGCCGCGCCGGTCGCGGTGGCCGCCGGCCCCGTCGAGGCCCACACGCAGATTCCCGCAGGGCCCGACGGCCGTGTGCTGCGTCTCGCCGACACCGCAGCAGCAGGCTGGTCGGCGACGCTCGACGGCAAGCCCCTGGCCCCCATCACCGTCGACGACTGGGCGCAGGGCTTCCAACTCCCGGCATCCGGCGGCCGGTTGGACCTCACCTACGAGACGCCGCTGACGCACAAGGCGTGGGTCGGCGCGCAGGGCTTCCTCCTCGTCCTGGTTCTCGTCCTCGCGCTGCCCGGCGGCCGAAGGACCGTCGACGACGACCTGCCGGAGGCGCCCGCCGTGCCCGAGCCCGCGCAGGGCGAGGGCCGCAGGGCGAGGCGGCTTCGCGCCGCTGCCGCCTCCGACGACGTGCCCCCGGCCGACGACACGCCGCCACCGGAGCCGGCGCCCGTGCCCCAACAGCCGCAGTACGTGCAGGAAGAGCCGCAGTACACGCAGGAGTACGCCACCGGCTACCCCGACGAGTACGCGCACCAGGGCTACCCGCCCCCGGCGTACGACCCCCAGCAGTATCCCGACCCGGCCCAGCCGCAGTACGCGCCGCAGACCGACCCGTACTACGGGCAGGGCTACGGCACCGGAACATACGGAGACCACGGCGGAGCGGGTGCCCCGCACCCCGGCTACCGCGACGGGAGTGAGCAGTGAACCGCACCATCCTGACCGTCGGCGGAACCGTCGTCGCGCTCGCCGCCGTGACCGGCGTCGCCGCCGTCGCGGCGCCCGGCGAAGGCGGCGACCGGGGCGGTTCCGTCGCACGGAAGTCCGTCGAGCGCACCACGCTCGTGTGCCCGCGCCCCAGCGACTCCGAGGTGGCGGAGTCGGCGTACACGGCCTACTCGCCCGAGGGCGCCGACAGCCGCAAGGGCACGGCCGAGCTCCGTCCGCTCGCGCTCGCCGAACTCGACGGCACCGAGGACGGCAAGGGCAAGAAGAAGGACGACGACAAGGAGAAGGGAAAGGAAGCCGACAAGCCGGTCCTCCCGCTCACCTCGCCGGGCACCCCCGTCACCTCGTCGACCGAGCGGAGCGACGCGCCCGCACTCGCCGGCAACGCGGAGGGCCGCTTCGCGCCGGGGTGGACGGTGCAGCAGACGACCGTCGTCAGCGCGGGCGCCGGGCGCGGGCTCCACGGGCTCGCATGCACCGCGCCGGACACCTCCTTCTGGTTCCCCGGCGTCAGCACCTCGGACGAGCGCCAGGACTACGTCCACCTCACCAACCCCGACGACACAGGCGCCGTCGTCGACCTGGAGCCGTACGGCAGGGACGGCCGCGAGTCGGCAACGGGCGGCGAGGGCATCAACGTCCCGCCGCGCACGACCGTGCCCGTGCTCCTCTCCGCCCTCACCGGCGGACCCGTCACCAACGTCGCGCTCCACGTGACCTCGCGTACGGGCAGGGTCGCCGCCCAGGTGCAGGCGGACGACGAGAAAGCAGGCGGCGACTGGCTCCCGCCGGCAGGCGACGCGGCGCCCCAGGCGGTGCTGCCGGGGATTCCGGGTGACGCGACCTCCGTGCGCCTCGTCGTCTTCGCACCGGGCGAGGAGGACGCCGACCTCAAGGTCCGCCTCGCCGGGCCCTCCGGCACGATCACACCTGCCGGCTACGAGACCCTCCACGTCAAGGGAGGCATGACGACGGCGGTCGACCTCAAGGACCTCACCAAGGGCGAGACGGGCTCGCTCGTGCTCTCGCCCTCGGGCGAGGGCGGCGAGACCCCGGTCGTCGCGGCCGCCCGGGTCACCAGGGGGAAGGGCGCGAAGCAGGAGACCGCCTTCATCCCCTCGACCCCGCGGATCACCGACCGCGCGACGGCGGCCGACAACCGCGCGTCCGGCTCGCCCTTCGCCTCGTCCCTCTCGCTGACAGCGCCGGGCAAGGGCGCGAAGGTCAAGGTGACGGCGTCGAAGGGGAGCGGGGGAGGAGAGCCGCGCAGCACCACGGTGCAGATCAAGGGCGGCACCACCAAGACGTTCACGCCGCCGCGCCCCGAGGGCGGCTCGGGCGCCTACGCGGTCACGGTCGAACGCGTTTCGGGCGGAGAGGTGTTCGGCGCGCGGACGCTCTCCAAGAAGGCGAAGAAGGGCGAGGTGCCGATGTTCACCGTGCAGACCCTGCCGGACGACCGGGGCACGGTACGGGTGCCGGACTCGGGAGAGGACCTCTCGATCCTCACGGGCGACTGATCCCGCGCACCCTGGAGGCGCGCCCGCTCTAATCCTCCCCGTAGCGCGGGTCGACCGACTCCGGTGCGAGCCCGAGGAGTTCGGCGACCTGTTCCACGACGACCTCGTGGACGAGCAGCGCCCGCTCGTCGAGGCTGCGGGTGCGGATCTCCACCGGGCGCCGGTAGACGACGACGCGATCGGGCCGGCCGTCCCGCCCCGGCACCGACTGCCCGAGCGGAACGGCCTCCACGCCCTCGTCGAGTTCGCCGTGATCGCCCCTCGGTACCTCCTGGACGGCGAACTCCACGCTCGCGAGCTGCGGCCAGTGCCTTTCGAGACGGTTGACGGAGTCGCGGACCAGGTCGTCGAAGGCGTCGGAGCGGGTCACCGAGAGCGGCACCTGGGGTGGGGCGACCGGCCCGCGCATCCCGCGGCCGTGGCGGTCCCTGCTGTGCGGGCGGGGTGCGCGCGGGCCTTCGGCCTGGGGCTGCGAGGGGCTGTCCATCGAGTCGAGCCTAGCCCTCCCTCCGCCCTCGCCGCTGGCTGTCGGTGCTGGTGCGCAGGGCTGCGGCGGGGGCTTCGTCACCGAAAGGTTATGCGAGGGCGCCGCTCCGCGGCCCCGGAATCGCGGGCGGCTGTACTCTCCCGGAACCTCCCGGTGAGGCGGGGGGTACCGGTCCCTGCACGCCGTGCCTCCCGCCCTGCCGGGGCCCGAACGACAGACCGGGGCGTACCGGATGAAGCGGGGCGACACGGCCGGGTGGACGTCCGGTGGAGTCGTCGCAGCCCGCTGGGGAGTGCGGTACGGTCCAACACCGTGAGTCCCGTACGTCGTTGTTCGCGCACCGCATGCGGCCGTCCCGCCGTAGCGACGCTGACGTACGTCTACGCGGACTCCACCGCCGTCCTCGGCCCCTTGGCCACCTACGCGGAACCGCACTGCTACGACCTCTGCTCCGAGCACTCGGAACGCCTCACCGCCCCTCGCGGCTGGGAGGTCGTCCGCCTCTCCATCGACGCGGCCGCCGCACGCCCCAGCAGCGACGACCTCGAAGCACTCGCCGACGCCGTCCGCGAGGCCGCGCGCACCCCCCGGCGGGAGCAGGCGGCCCAGGCCGGCGAGCGCGCCGCCGGCCCGCGCGGCAGCGACGCCGACCCGATGGAGGTCGCCCGCCGCGGCCACCTGCGGGTGCTCCGCTCGCCCGACTCCTGAACGGGCGGCCCTCGATTCCGCGCCGCGCCAACTCCCCTGACTGCGCAGCAGCTCTCCCCGCCCTGCGCGTGCCTCTCCGACCTGACGGGTAGATTTGGTCCCCCGCCGATCCTCCCGGGCCCCGCCGGCGCCGCCGGTGCATGCACGGGCAGCGGCAACCCGAGTACACAGGAGAGGGCTGACGTGGCTGACCTGTCGGAGATCGTGAAGGCGTACGACGTGCGCGGCGTTGTGCCCGACCAGTGGGACGAGGCGCTCGCCGAGCTCTTCGGGGCAGCGTTCGTGCAGGTCACCGACGCGACCTCGATCGTCATCGGGCACGACATGCGCACCTCCTCGCCCGGCCTCTCGCGCGCCTTCGGGCGCGGCGCCGCCGCCCGAGGGGCGGACGTCACCGAGATCGGCCTCTGCTCCACCGACGAGCTCTACTTCGCCAGCGGCTACCTCGACCTGCCGGGAGCGATGTTCACCGCGAGCCACAACCCCGCGCAGTACAACGGCATCAAGATGTGCCGCGCCGGCGCGGCCCCCGTGGGTCAGGAGACGGGGCTCGCGGAGATCCGGGCGCTCGTCGAGGAGTGGTCCGAGGGCACGCCGATGCCGCCGGCCGAGAGCGGCGAGGGCACCATCACGGAGCGGCAGCTCCTCACCGACTACGCGCGCTACCTCCGCTCCCTCGTCGACCTCGGGGCCATCCGACCGCTGAAGGTCGTCGTCGACGCCGGCAACGGCATGGGCGGTTACACGGTCCCGACGGTCTTCGAGGGCCTCCCGCTCGAACTCGACGCGCTCTACTTCGAGCTCGACGGCAGCTTCCCGAACCACGAGGCGAACCCGCTCGCCCCGAAGAACATCGTCGACCTCCAGCAGCGCGTGCGCGAAACCGACGCCGACATCGGCCTCGCCTTCGACGGCGACGCCGACCGATGCTTCGTCGTGGACGAGCGCGGCGAGCCCGTCCCGCCGTCGGCCGTCGCCGCACTCGTGGCCGCGCGTGAACTCGCCAAGTCGCCCGGCTCCACAGTGATCCACAACCTCATCACCTCGCAGTCCGTGCCCGAGGTCGTCAAGGAGAACGGCGGGACGCCCGTACGCACGCGCGTCGGCCACTCGTTCATCAAGCAGCAGATGGCCGAGACCGGGGCCGTCTTCGGAGGCGAGCACTCGGCGCACTACTACTTCCGCGACTTCTGGAACGCGGACACCGGCATGCTCGCCGCCCTCCACGTACTCGCCGCCCTCGGCGAGCAGCAGCGCCCGCTCTCCGAACTCGTCCACGAGTACGACCGTTACCCCGCCTCCGGCGAGATCAACAGCACCGTCGCCGACCAGCAGGGACGCACGGCAGCGGTGAGGGAAGCGTTCGCCGGGCGCGAGGGCGTCACCCTCGACGAGCTCGACGGCCTCACCGTTCTCGGCGACGGATGGTGGTTCAACCTTCGTCCCTCCAACACGGAGCCGCTCCTAAGGCTCAACGTCGAGGCGCAGGACACTCCCACGGTGGAGCGGATCAGGGACGAGGTCCTCGATCTCGTGCGGGCCTGACCCTCGCCGCACCGCTGGGCACCGCCGGCCGCGACCGCAGGGGACTGGCCCCCTGCCCCGCCGCGGCCGGCGGTACGCTGACGGCACTGCACGCTGCCCGAAGTTGGAGGGAACATGCCGCTCGAAGCCGGCCTCCTGGAGATCCTCGCCTGCCCCGCCTGCCACGCACCGCTGCGCGAGGAGGCAGACGAACTCCACTGCACCGGCGGCGCATGCGGCCTGGTCTACCCGATCCGCGACGGCATCCCCGTGCTCCTCGTCGACGAGGCCCGTCGTTCCGACTGACGACGGCGGGGCCGCAGAACCGGAGCCGGCCCGCGCACGACCGCACCACACCCACCGCGCCGCCGATCGGAGCCAGCGACCATGCTCGACGAGTTCCTCCTCGACTCGGCGGAGGCGCTCGCGGAGGCGGACGCGGCCGAGCTGCTGCCGAGTACGGCAGGTGCCGGGGGCCGCGTACGGAGCGCGGTGCGCGCCTCCGAGGAGGCCGGGCTGCTCGCGCTGCGCCCCGAAGGCAGGCCGCGCACCCTCCTGTTGGCCGGGCCGCCCAGTACGGCCGCCGCGCTCGCCCGGTTCCTCGACGCCCTCGGCAACGGCTCCGCGCCGGTCATCCGTCTCACCGCCGGAAGCGAGACGGCGGACCCCGCGTCGTTCCGCTGGTCCCTGCCCGGCTGGGCCGGACCCGTCGACCTGCTCGTCGTCGCCACGCCCAACGGCACCGAGCCGGGCCTGTGCGGCCTCGCCGATCAGGCGTACCGCCGCGGCTGCACCGTCGTAGCCGTCGCCCCCGAACACAGCCCGCTCGCCGATGTGTTGGGCGACCGGGGGCTGTTCGTCCCGTACGTCTCCGCTCCCGGAACCGCACCCGCCGCGCTCCGAAGCCTCGCCGAACAGGCCCCGGAGCCGGACGCCACCAAGGCGGCGCCAGGCACCCTGTGGGCGCTCGCCGCCCCGCTGTTCCTCCTCGCCGACCGCCTCGGCCTCGCAGCGGCGCCACCCTCCGCCGTCGAGTCCCTCGCCGAGCGACTCGACACCGTGGCCGGCGCCTGCGGTCCTGCCGTACCCCAGCACGACAACCCGGCGAAGACCTTCGCTCTCGAACTCGACGGCACCGTCCCCCTGTTGTGGAGCCACGGCCCCGCAGCCGATGCCGCTGCCGCCCACTGGGCACAGAGCCTCGCCGCCCTCCCCGGCGTCCCCTCGCTCACCGGGAGGCTTCCGGAGTCCCTCGCCGCCCAGGCGCCCGTGCTGCGAGGCGCCACCACTTCCGAAAACGACTTCTTCCGGGACCGCGTCACCGAACCGGAGCCGGTACGCAGCAGGTTGGTGCTGCTTCACGACACCGGCGAAACGGAGGCCGGCCCGCCTCCGGTTCTCCTGGCCGCGCGTCAACTCGCCATCGAACGGGGAACGTCCGTGAGCGAACTGGCGCCCGCGGCGGACCTCGGCCCGTTGCAGACTTTGGGGGAGCTGATCGCCACCGCGGACTTCACCACCGTCTACCTCACGCTCACCGGCGGCAGTGCACCATAGAGCCGCTGGTGGGCCCATCGCGCTGCCCGACAGGCCGCGACGGAGCCCCGGCGCCCACCCGGAATTCTCGGCTCCACCTTTCCGCGCCACGTAAGCCATGAAACGGAACCGCACATGGACCGCCTCGCGAACACCATCCGGCCCTACCCCTGGGGCTCGACCACCGCGCTCCCCGAGCTTCTCGGGACCGAGCCGACCGGCGAACCGCAGGCCGAACTCTGGCTCGGTGCCCACCCGGGCGCCCCGTCCCGTCTCGCCGACAGGAGCGGCGAGCCGCCGCTCCCCGACGTCATCGCCTCCGATCCGGAAGCGGAGCTCGGCGCCGGGACGGTGGCGTCCTTCGGCGCCCGGCTGCCCTTCCTCCTCAAGGTCCTCGCCGCCGCTTCCCCGCTCTCGCTCCAGGTCCACCCCGACCGGGAGCAGGCGCGCAGCGGCTTCGACGCTGAGGAGGCCGACGGCGTCCCCCGCAACGCGCCGCACCGCAACTACAAGGACGCCGACCACAAACCCGAACTCCTCTGCGCCCTCTCGCCGTTCGAAGGCCTGTGCGGCTTCCGGCACCCTGCCGGGGCCGCCGACCTCCTCGCCGAACTCGGCGTCGACAGCCTCCAGCCCTACACCGACATCCTGCGCGCCAACCCCGAGGAGGACGCCCTCCGCGAGGTCTTCACCGCCGTTCTCACCGCCGACCGCGACGCCATCGCCGCGACTGTGGACGAGGCGTCGACCAGTGCCGCTCGCCTCGCCACCGAAGGAGGCCCCCGCGCCGAGGAGTTCGCCGCCTACGCGGACATCGCGCGGCACCACCCGGGCGACCCCGGCGTCATCGCCGCAATGCTCCTGCATTACGTGCGGCTCCAGCCGGGCGAGGCTCTTTACCTCGGAGCCGGCGTGCCGCACTGCTACCTCTCCGGCCTCGGCGTCGAGTTGATGGCCAACTCGGACAACGTCCTGCGGTGCGGGCTCACTTCCAAGCACGTCGATGTCGCTGAGCTGCTCCGGATCGTCCGATTCACCCCCGCGGACCCTGCCGTGCTCCGGCCCGAAGCGTCTCCGGACGGCGAGGAGGTCTACGAGACGCCTGCCGACGAGTTCCGGCTGAGCCGGCACCTGCTCGCCCCCGGCGCTGCTGCGCGTCAACTCACCGCCGAAGCTGCACAGATCGTCCTCTGCACCGCAGGAACCGCCCTGCTCTCCGGCCGCACGAGGGAGGGCGAACCCATCGAACTCCCCCTGCGATGCGGACAGTCTGTGTACGTTCCCGCGACCGAACCGGTGGCGGCCGTCGGTGACGGTACGCTCTTCCGCGCCACGGTGGCCCGCTGACGGGGCGGGTCGTTTCCCGGCCGCAGCTTTACCGCGGCGGACAGAGAACGGAAGAGAGATGTCCCCAGCGTGAGTGCATCCGGCGGTACCAGGGCCATCATGGCCGCCCTCGGCGCCAACCTGGCCATTGCGGCGAGCAAGTTCATCGCCTTCGCCTTCAGCGGTTCCTCCTCCATGCTCGCCGAGGGAGTCCACTCCCTCGCGGACTCGGGCAACCAGGGACTCCTCCTCCTCGGCGGGAAGAAGGCGAAGAAGGAGGCGAACGAGGAGCACCCCTTCGGGTACGGGCGCGAGCGCTACATCTACGGCTTCCTCGTCTCGATCGTCCTCTTCACGGTCGGCGGCGTCTTCGCGCTCTACGAGGGTTACGAGAAGATCCAGCACCCGCACGAGGTGGAGCACTGGTACTGGCCGGTCGGCGTGCTGGTCTTCGCCATAGTCGCGGAGAGCTTCTCCTTCCGTACGGCGATAAAGGAATCCAACGAAGTACGAGGGAAGCTGGGTTGGGGCCAGTTCGTCCGCCGCGCGAAGGCGCCGGAACTGCCCGTTGTCCTGCTGGAGGACTTGGGAGCCCTCGTCGGCCTCGTCCTCGCGCTCGGCGGCGTCGGGCTCGCGCTCTTGACGGGGAACGGCGTCTGGGACGGCATCGGCACCCTCTGCATCGGCACGTTGCTCGTCCTGATCGCGCTGCTCCTCGCGGCCGAGACGAAGTCGCTGCTGCTGGGCGAGTCCGCCGACCCGGCGGAGCGACAGAAGATCCACGCGGCCCTCGTCGACGGCGAGACCGTGACCGAGGTGATCCACATGCGCACCCTCCACCTCGGTCCCGAGGAGCTTCTCGTGGCGGCGAAGGTCGCCGTGCAGCACGACGACACCGCCGTCGAGATCGCTCGTGCCATCGACGCGGCCGAGCAGCGCATCCGCGAGACCGTCCCGATCGCGCGCGTCATCTACCTGGAGCCGGACATCCTTCGCGAAGGGGGTGCAATGGATGCGAGGACGGAGCGCTAGGGGCGCAGGCGGTCGCACTCGTGCACCGGTGGGACTGATCACGTACCCTCCGGGCCGGCAAAGCCCTCCTTTGTCCCTATTTTTGCTGCGACTTGGCGGTCGACCGAAGTGCGCGCGCGGCCGAAAACCATCGGCAGTGCGGTCTTGATGGCTCCCGGGGCAATCCGTTCGACTGGACGAGCGGTGTAGATTCGTAGAGCGCAGTCGTCGCTGCTGATGGCGGTCGGCCGGCCCGAGGAAGGGCCACCGAGGGAGAGAGGGCCTCCGACGGACTGAGCTGCGAGCAGGGGAGCAGTGTGCCCGGACCCCGGGTACGCCGTGCGTTGTGCGCACCTCGGCCATCCCCGCGCCGCAGCAAGGACCAGCCACGTACCTCGACATCGAGGAGTAGCTCGCATGACCACTGACGGCCAGGACTTCAAGGTCGCTGACCTCTCCCTGGCGGCCTTCGGCCGCAAGGAGATCACGCTCGCTGAGCACGAGATGCCCGGCCTCATGGCGATCCGCAAGGAGTACGCCGCAAAGCAGCCGCTCAAGGGCGCTCGCGTCACCGGCTCGCTGCACATGACGGTGCAGACCGCCGTACTGATCGAGACCCTGGTGGCGCTCGGCGCCGAGGTCCGCTGGGCGTCCTGCAACATCTTCTCGACCCAGGACCACGCGGCCGCCGCCGTGGCCGTGGGTCCGAAGGGCACCCCCGAGAAGCCCAGCGGCATCCCGGTCTTCGCCTGGAAGGGCGAGACGCTCACCGAGTACTGGTGGTGCACCCAGCAGGCACTCACCTGGACCGACGCCCCGACCGGCGGCCCGAACATGATCCTCGACGACGGTGGGGACGCCACGCTCCTCGTCCACAAGGGCGTCGAGTACGAGAAGGCCGGGAAGGTGCCCGCTCCTGACACCGCGGAGAACGAGGAAGAGCGCGTCGTCCTCGAGCTCCTCGGCCGCACCGTCGCCGAGACCCCGCAGAAGTGGACGCAGCTCGCCTCCGACGTCCGCGGCGTCACGGAGGAGACGACCACCGGCGTCCACCGCCTCTACGAGATGCAGCAGGAAGGCGCGCTGCTCTTCCCGGCGATCAACGTCAACGACGCCGTGACGAAGTCGAAGTTCGACAACAAGTACGGCTGCCGCCACTCGCTCGTCGACGGCATCAACCGTGCGACCGACGTCCTCATCGGCGGCAAGACCGCCGTGATCTTCGGCTACGGCGACGTCGGCAAGGGCTGCGCCGAGTCCCTCCGCGGCCAGGGCGCCCGCGTCATGATCACGGAGATCGACCCGATCTGCGCGCTCCAGGCGGCGATGGACGGCTACCAGGTCGTCAGGCTCGAGGACGTCGTCGAGACGGCCGACATCTTCATCACCACGACCGGCAACAAGGACATCATCATGGCCTCCGACATGGCCAAGATGAAGCACCAGGCCATCGTCGGGAACATCGGCCACTTCGACAACGAGATCGACATGGCCGGTCTCGAGTCCATCAAGGGCGTGGTGAAGGACGAGATCAAGCCCCAGGTCCACACCTACACGTGGTCCGACGGCAAGGCGATCATCGTCCTCTCCGAGGGGCGTCTGCTGAACCTGGGCAACGCCACGGGCCACCCGTCCTTCGTGATGTCCAACAGCTTCGCGGACCAGACGATCGCTCAGATCGAACTCTTCACCAAGCCCGAGGAGTACCCGACCGGCGTCTACGTCCTCCCGAAGCACCTCGACGAGAAGGTGGCCCGTCTCCACTTGGACGCGCTCGGCGCGAAGCTGACCGAGCTCCGCCCGGACCAGGCCGCGTACATCGGCGTCCCCGTCGAGGGCCCGTACAAGCCGGACCACTACCGGTACTGAGCCGGCTCCCGTCACCGGCCGGTTGCCCGACCCGCACGGGCGGGACCGCGACCGACCGAGTGCCGGACCTGCTGGCAGGCCCCCGCCCCTCAGGGCGGGGGCCTGCCCCGTCCCCGCACCCACCGGACACCACAGATGCCCCGCGGCCGTTACTCGCTCCACGACACCCACGACAGAACCCCCCTGGGCGACGAACACTTCCAGTGCGCGGTGGGACCGACGGGCTGGCGGTACTTCTCCCAGACCACCGCCCCCACGGGAGAGCATCTGGGCTCGACCGATCTCACTGTGGACGCGCTGGGCCGCCCCGTACGCCTCCAACTGCGGTACGGCGACTGGCAGGTGAGGGGCGCAGCTCTCGAAGGCGTCACCTGGGTCCGCTCAGGCCCGTCAGGGACGGACGCCGCAGAGCACAACGTCCCGGCCCACGCCTTCAGCGGCCCCTCACCGGCCTTCCTCGTGGCCCTCACCCGGCTCCTGCGCCCGGCCCCCGAAGCCGGCGCCACCCGCGTACGCCTCGTCACGTTTACGACCCCCGTCCTCGCCCCGCGCACACACGACCAGTCCTGGGCGATGCTGAAGAGCGAATCACACGCCACTGACAACGGCCCCTTGGTCGTGGACACCTACCGTGCGGCGGACCTGGAGACGGGCGAGCAGCACACGGTCCATCTCGCAGGAGACGTCGTCCTCGCCGCCCCGGGCATCGAGCTGGAAGACCTGGAGACGCCTCCCTCGGCCTTCACGAACGACTGACGCCGTACGAGGAGACGATCACGGGGGCGGGTGCGTGGCCCCCCTCTCCGACTGGTACTGTTCCACCCGCCTCGAAAAAGCGTTGACGCGCGATATCGAGGGTTCGTGGATTCGAGCAGTTGCCCGGTTGGACAGACCGGATCCCAACAGCTAGTCTCTACTCCGCTTCGCAGGGAATTCGCTCGGCCGAAGACCTTGAGAAGCCCCCAGAAATCCACCGGAAATCTTCTGGTAGAGTCTGGGACACCGAGAGGGAAGCGCCCGGAGGGCCCTGGGAGGGGTTCGATGGAAGCGTTCGTTCTTTGAGAACTCAACAGCGTGCCATTTAGTCAACGCCAAGTTTGTTGATGCCCGTACCTGGCCTGTTTTTGGTTGGGTGGGTTTCTTTGATTTTTTTCGGCAAGGATTGTGCATGCCCGCGTGTGTGTGGGTGTGTGGTCTTTGTGGATGTGGAATGCATTCATGGAGAGTTTGATCCTGGCTCAGGACGAACGCTGGCGGCGTGCTTAACACATGCA
>NZ_KB905816.1 GCF_000381025.1 Streptomyces sulphureus DSM 40104 | reverse complement strand
GACGTCTTCGCCGCCGGTGAGTTCGCGGATGCGTGTGCCGAAGCGTTTCCATTCTTTGGGGTCCTGGTTGTGTGCGTCTTTCCAGAACCGGTAGTCCTCGGCGGTGCGGTCGATGATCGCTTCGGCGCCCATCCGGCGGCAGATGTCGGCTTTTTGTGTGCTGGAGACGATGCAGATGGGGTTGGCGCCGCCGGCGAGTGCGTACTGGGTGGCGTAGGAGCCGAGTCCGCCGCTGGCGCCCCAGATCAGGACGTTGTCGCCTTGTTTCATGTCGGCTCCGTTGCGGGAGACGAGTTGGCGGTAGGCGGTGGAGTTGACCAGTCCGGGTGAGGCGGCTTCTTCCCAGGTGAGGTGGTGGGGTTTGGGCATGAGTTGGTTGGACTTGACCAGGGCGATCTCGGCGAGGCCGCCGAAGTTGGTCTCGAAGCCCCAGATGCGCTGTTCGGGGTCGAGCATCGTGTCGTTGTGTCCGTCCGCGCTCTCCAACTCCACCGAGAGGCAGTGTGCGACGACTTCGTCGCCGGGCTTCCAGGAGTTGACGCCGGCGCCGGTGCGTAGCACGACGCCCGCCAGGTCGGAGCCGATGACGTGGTAGGGGAGGTCGTGGCGTTTGGCCAGGGGGGAGAGACGTCCGTACCGCTCGAGGAACCCGAAGGTCGGCAGGGGTTCGAACAGGGACGTCCACACGGAGTTGTAGTTGACCGAAGAGGCCATCACGGCCACCAGCGCCTCACCAGGGCCGAGTTCAGGCACCGCCACCTCGTCCAAGTGAAGCGACTTACGCGGGTCCTTGTCCCAAGAATCCAAACCCTCGAACATGCCCGCGTCATCCTTGTGGACGGTCACCGCCCGGTATGAGTCGGGGAGCGGTAGCTGCGCGAAGTCGGCTGTGGGCGTGTCGGACGCGAGGATCGCGTCGAGTATCTGGTTCACGGTGTTGCCTCCGGCGAAGCGCGGATGAGGGGGACGCCCGGGGGCGTCGGTGCTGAGGCAGAGCCGTCGGTTCGGCGGGTGATACGTGCTGGTTCCGCGCGGGTGTGCGCGGAGTCGTGCCTGTGACGCAGGCGTGCGGGCAGCGCGGGGTGAACCGCTGGGACGTCGCCCGGACTGCACTCAACGTATGACACCGAGTGCCATCGCACAAGATGTTTCTCGCGGGTAACCGTACTCAAGTGGTGTGGTCACTTTTCAAGTGAGCGAGTCAGCTTGACATTTGAGGTGGTCTGCCCGTTTCTGTGATCGATCATCGCGCAGTCGGGGCATGCGGCACGCAGTGCCAGTGTGTGCCAGGTGACATAGCCCTCAGCCCAGAGCCACCCAACCTCCGGCCTCGGCCACGCGGTTGCGCGCACGAGGAGGGGCGGCCGCCCGGTGGCGGCCGCCCCTCCTCGTGCGCCTTCGTGTCGCCTCGCGGTTCAGCGGTTGCGGAGGGCCTCCTCGATGCTGCCCATGATCTCGGTGAGCGGTGCGTCGGTGCGGGCCACCGTGACGAGCACCTCGCTCTCCTCGCCGGGCACCGGCGTACGTGTCGCCTCCACCGCGCGGTTGGCGCCGAACCCGGTGCCGAAGGTCCGGCGCACCACCGCGAACGCTTTGTCCAACTGCGCCTCGACGTCGCCGACTCCGCCGCTGCGCAGCCAGCGCCGCAGCACGTGGTTGTGGGCCGTGACGACGGCGGAGGCGGCCACCTCGGCGAGGAGCGGCTCGTCGAGGTCGCCCCCGCCCTCCTGGTGCTTCTCGTCGAAGTGCCCCAGCAGGTAGCGGGTGAAGAGGCGTTCGTACCGCGCGACCGAGGCGATCTCCGCCTCCCGCAGCGCCGGCACCTCGCGGGTGAGCTTGTACCGCTCGACGCTGCCCTGCGGCGAGGAGGCGTACATGCGCATCACCTCTTTGATCCCGCGGCAGACGGTGTCGAGCGGGTTCTCGTGCGGAGGGGCCGCCTCCAGCACCGCCTGGGCGCGGACGAGGGTCTCGTCGTGGTCGGGGAAGATCGCCTCTTCCTTGGAGCGGTAATGCCGGAAGAACGTCCGCCTGGCGACGCCCGCGGCGGAGGCGATCTCGTCGACCGTCGTCTCCTCGTACCCCTTCGTGGCGAACAACTCCATTGCCGCCGCGGCCAGTTCGCGGCGGACCTTGAGGCGTTGCGAGGCCGCGGCGACCGTTCTCGGCGCGGGGGATCTGGAGGTCTTCGAGGGCTCTGGCATGCAGCGAACGCTACACGCCGTGACGGCCTCGGCGGGCGGACCGCCGGAAGGCTCCAGCAGTCCGCCCCAACGGTCCGGCCGCGGAGGCGGCGTCATGGGCGCGCGTACTCGCGGAACCCGCGTCCCGTCTTCCGCCCGAGGCATCCGGCGGCCACCAGGTGTTCGAGGAGCGGGGCAGGCTGCAGGCCCGGGTCCCGGAACTCGCGGTGCAGCACCTGCTCGATGGCGAGCGAGACGTCGAGGCCCACGACGTCGAGGAGTTCGAAGGGTCCCATCGGGTACCCGCCGCCGAGCTTCATCGCGGCGTCGATCTCGTCGAGCGAGGCGTAGTGGTCCTGGACCATCTTCACGGCGTTGTTGAGGTAGGGGAAGAGCAGCGCGTTGACGATGAAGCCGGCGCGGTCCTGGCAGTCGACCGGGTGCTTGCCGAGGCGTGCGCAGACCTCGCGGACGGTCGCGTGCGCCTCGTCCCCCGTGAGCACGGTCCGCACCACCTCGACCAGCTTCATCGCCGGCGCGGGGTTGAAGAAGTGCATGCCCACCACGTCCCGCGGCCGGCCCGTGGCGCGGGCGCAGGCGACGACGGGGAGCGAGGAGGTCGTCGTCGCGAGTACGGCGCCCTCCTTGCAGACGCCGTCGAGCCGGGCGAAGAGCGCCCGCTTGACGTCGAGGTCCTCGGCGACCGCCTCGACCACGAGGTCCGCTTCCGCGAGCGACTCCCAGGAGCCGGCGGGCGAGACGCGGCCCAGCGTCGCGTCGCGCTCCGCCGCGCTCATCCTGCCCTTGCGCACGGCCCGTTCGCACGACGAGGCGATCGCGGCCTTCGCCGCCTCGGCCTTCTCCTCACTGCGGGCTGCGAGGACGGTGGCGAACCCGGCACGCGCGAAGACCTCCGCGATCCCGGAGGCCATCGTCCCCGAACCGGCGACGCCGACGCGTGCCACGGGCCTCCCCGCGGTCGCCGCCGCGTCCTCGGCGGGCGACTGCGCGTCGGGGACCAACTCGGCACCGCCGGGGGAGTCGTAGGTGTAGAAGCCGCGTCCGGCCTTGCGGCCCGTCAGCCCCGCGTCGCTCAGTTGCCTGAGGACGGGCGCGGGCGCGTGGAGCCGGTCGCCGGACTCCGCGTGGAGTGCGTCGAGCACCGTACGCGCCGTGTCGACGCCGATGAGGTCGAGGAGCGCGAGCGGGCCCATCGGCAGTCCGCAGCCGAGGCGCATCGCGGCGTCGATGTCCTCGCGCGTCGCGTACTTCGACTCGTACATGGCGGCCGCCTGGTTGAGGTAGCCGAAGAGGAGGCCGTCCGCGACGAATCCGGGCCGATCGCCCACCGAGATCGGCGACTTGCCGAGCTCCTCGGCGAGCCGGGTCACGGCCGCCACGGCCTGCGGCGCCGTCAGCACGGACGAGACCACCTCGACGAGCTTCATCGCGGGAGCCGGGTTGAAGAAGTGCAGGCCCAGGACGCGTTCCGGCCTGTCGGTGTCGGCGGCGAGACGCGTCACCGAGAGCGCGTTGGTGCCGGTGGCGAGGATCGTCTGCGGCTTGACCAGGGTGTCGAGTTCGGCGAAGACGCGGCACTTGGTGTCGTACTCCTCGGGCACCACCTCGATCACCAACTCGGCCTCGGCGGCGGCATGCAGGTCGCGGAAGGTGCGGAAACGCGAAAGGACGCCGCGGCGTTCGTCCTCGCTCATCCGGCCCGTCGCGACGGAGCGCGCCGTCGAGTTCTCCAGCGACCGCAGCGCACGACGCGCTGCCGATTCGCTGGTGTCGATACCGATGACCTCGCGCCCCGCACGGGCAAGAATGTCGGAGATGCCGGTGCCCATGGTGCCGAGGCCGACGACGGCGATGGTCTGCAGAGGGGGACGGTCCATCTTGGGACTCCAGAGGGTGACGTCTGACGAGGGTGCTGTGGCGTGCCCGACCTCGTCTCCGCCGTCGAGCCGCCCAACATGCGGGCGGCGCTGCCTCGTTGGTCTCTTCGTGCACGGCAAGGCGGTCGCCTGCCGGCGGTGCGAAGAGGGGCGCCGAGGGGAAGGAGAAAGGTGGGCGATATCCGGTGGTGCTCGGATGGGTGGAGAGTCCGGTGGAAAGCGACACGGTTGACGGCGGCGTTGCCATAGGACCGTGTCCGCGATCCGACCTGTCCCGGGGTCGGATCATGCAGGAACGTGCTTTCCTGGAACCGTGGTTGGTTCACCGCCACGGAACCGGGCCCCGCCGAACCGACTGCACTCCCAGGCGGCTGCGTCACCAAACCGCCTGAGCGGGGGTACCGCTCTGTTGAGCACCTTAACTCGTGGGTAACCGGAGTGCCAGGGGTAGAAGCAGCCCTATGGCTGTGGGACGAAGCACGGTGGGGGAGGCGGCAGTGGGCGAGGCGTTCCGATCGTTGATCGATCGGGTGAGGCCGGAGGCCGAACCGGTCGAGTACGCACGGCTGGTGACGCTGGCACGGCAGCGCAGCCCGGAGGCGAGAGACCAGCTCGCGGCGGTGCTCACCGAGCCCCAACGGCCGCTGTGGGCACGGGAGATAGCGGCCTTCGCGCTGGGCAGCGCAGGGGACCGGCGTGCGTTCGAGACGCTGATCTTCCTGCTCAATTACCGCGACCCGGTCTGCTGCGCCACCGCCGCGCAGGCGCTGGAGCGGCTCCGAGATCCGCGTACGGCGCGGGCGGCCGCAGCGCTCGCCACCAACGAACTGCGCACCGCGTACGCGCTCTACCCTGTCCGGCTGCTCACTGCGCTCCGCGCGCCGGAGTCCGTGCCCACGCTCATCAACGTGCTCCAGAGGTTGCTCATCGGCCCCCTGCACTACTGGCCGATAGCGGAGGCGTGCGTGCAGGGACTCGGCGCACTCGGCGACAGGAGGGCGGCCGCCGTCCTCGACGCCGCCACCGAGCACCACCGGCTCACCCCGTCGGCGCAGGCGGCCCTCGCACGAATTCCGTACGTCTCCTCACGCTCCTGACCGACCCGGAGGCGGCTGCCCGGTGTGAGGCCGGTCGTACGCTCCGGTCGACCGCCCTCGGCTCGGGGGAGCGCGCCGGTCGTGACGCAGCGCAACCGTCATTGATGCGCCCACGCCGCAACGCCGTTCGGTGCGCCCGTACGCCGGCGGCCTCGTGCGTCCGGCGGCGCGCGGCCATACCCGACAGAGGATGTCGGGTATGGCGGCGAGGATGGCGCCATGAACGAGCAGAATCGACAAGAGAACGTCCCGTGGGGCGAAGTCGAGCGGGCGGTACCGGAGTTCGCGCGGGGCGTGCGCGAGCGCTTCGGCGCCTACCGTCACCACGTCCTCGGCACCCTGCGCGTCGACGGCGCACCCCGCCTCACGGGCTTGGAGGCGGACTTCCGCGACGACGAGCTGTACCTCGGCATGATGCCCTCCTCCCGCAAGGCCCTCGACCTGCGCCGCGACCCCCGGTTCGGCCTCCACGCCAACCCCGGCGCCACCGGTGACATGGACGGCGGCGACGTACGCGTCTCCGGCCGCGCCGTCGAGATCACGGACCCTGCGCAACTCGCCCGGTATGCCGCCGCGATGCCGGAGGGTGCCATCCCGGAGAAGTTCCACCTCTTCCGCGCCGACGTGCGCGAGGTGGTGCGGACCACGATCGAGGGCGAGGAGATCGTCTTCCGGATCTGGACCCCCGGCCGCGGTCTGCGCACGGTGCGCAGAGGGAACGACGACAGTCCTCCCAGGACCGATCCCGTGGGCTGACCGCCTCAGGGTCCGCGCGGACTTCGGCCATGCCGACGCGGACCCGATGCAGCATGCCCCGTGGGCAGGTGGGCGCGTCGGAGAGACCGCGCGGGCGAACCTGCCGGCTGCCGCCGTACGCAGGGAACGGTGGTGCCTGCACCGCGACGACGGCCTTGCCGAGCAGGCCGTCTGCCTCGGCTCGTCACTGCGCCCGTTCGGCAGCCTCGGCCTTCTCGGCCGAGGCTGCCGAACGTTCGGACCGGGCACAGGCGTTGTGCGTGGTCCGTCCCGGTCATCGGTCCTCCAGCGGGGTGTTGGGCAGGAGGAGGGTGATGAGGAGTCCGATGAGCAGGAGGGGGGTCGTGGCCAGGAGGATGTCCGTGAGGCCACCGGTGAAGACGTCCTGCACGGCGGACCGGGTGTCGGCCGGCAGGTCGCTGACGAGACCGGGCGTCAGTGAGCTCGTACCGGGCACGTCGACCGAGTCCGACACCTCGGTGGCAAGCCCGCTGGCCAGTCGACTGGTGAAGACGGCTCCCAGCCCTGCCAGGCCGATGGAGGTTCCGACGCGTTGGGCGAAGGTGGCGGTCGAGGTGGCGGCCCCGAGGTCCTTGGGAGGCGAGTTGAGCTGGACCGCCATCATCAACGGCTGCATCGCCAGGCCCATGCCGATACCCAGCAGCACCATGCAGGCGGTCGGGACCGCGACGCTCGTACCGGCGGTGACCGTGCTGAGCAGGAACACCGCGACCGCCGCGACGGCCGTGCCCAGGACGGGCGCCCACTTGTACCGGCCGACCCTGGTGATGAGGTGGCCGCCGACTGTGGAAGAGGCGATCGTTCCGGCCATCATGGGAAACAACAGCAGTCCGGACGAGGTCGCACTCGCTCCGAACGCGAACTGCATGAGGGACGGCAGATAGGTCGCCGCCGTCATCTGCGCGGTCCCGATCAGGACGATCGCGACGGCGGCGAGGACGAAGACACGGAAGTTTGCCCCGGGCTGTCGCGGTACTGGGAGAGGCAAGGTGTGCCCGGGGTTGCCGGGTCCGTGCCGATGGTCGGCCGTCGACGGTTCCGGGCGACGCGGAGCCGGCGCCGCTCTACAGCAGCGACAGTTGGGTGGGCGCCGGTGCGCGGTCGGCCGCTTCGGGAGCGATCCGGCGGGCCGTGCCGGGCCCGGTGGGGCCGATGCCGTACTCGGCGGCGAGTTCGTGCACTTGGCGGGTGATGCGTCGCTGATACCACTTAGGCGCGTAGGCACCGTCGGCGTAGAGGGCCTCGTAATGGTGGACGAGGTGCGGGTGGTTGCGCGCGAGCCAGGCGAGGTACCACTCGCGTGCTCCGGGGCGCAGATGGAGCGTGAGGGGGGTCACGGAGGTCGCGCCCGCGGCGGCGATCGCCCGTACGGTCGTGCGGAGTTGGGCGGGGGAGTCGCCGAGGAACGGGATGACGGGGGCCATCAGCACGCCGCACGGTATGCCGTGCTCGCTGAGCGTGCGGACGACGTCGAGCCTGCGCTCCGGCGCGGGTGTACCCGGCTCGACGGAGCGCCAGAGCTCCTCGTCGGTGAAGCCGACGGAGACGGAGACGCCGACGTCGGCCACTGCCGAGGCGGATCGCAGCACCTCCAGGTCGCGCAGGATCAGCGTGCCCTTGGTGAGGATGCTGAACGGGTTGGCGTGGTCGCGCAGGGCGGTCAAAATGCCCGGCATCAACCGGTATCGCCCCTCCGCTCTCTGGTAGCAGTCGACGTTGGTCCCCATCGCGACGTGCTCGCCCCGCCAGCGGGACGAGCCCAGTTCGCGGCGGAGGAGTTCGGGTGCGTTGGTCTTCACGACGATCTGCGAGTCGAAGTCGGCGCCGGTGTCGAGGTCGAGGTAGCTGTGCGTCTTCCGCGCGAAGCAGTACACGCACGCGTGCGAGCAGCCGCGGTACGGGTTGACCGTCCATTCGAACGGCATCCGGGAGGCGCCGGGTACGCGGTTGAGGAGCGATCGCGCCCGGACCTCGTGGAAGGTGATGCCGCGGAACTCGGGCGTATCGAACGTCCTCGTGGTCACGGCGTCGGTGCTGAAGAGGGCCGGGTTCGCCGGGTCCTCCCCGCTGAGTGCGTCCCAGCGCATTGCTGCCTCCCTGCCCGTCGGTCCGTCGCGTACGATTAATAGAACAACCGTTCCCATAGGGTGCTGTCAAGCCGGATTTTGTGTGCGGGGGTGCCGGTGGTTGGCTGGCCACCGCACTTCACTGGCACCCAGGCACCGGCGGTGAGGCGTGTGCGCCCGCCGCCCGAGGAGGCAACATGGCGCAGGTCGAGGCGACGACGCAGCAGGAGGTCCCCGGCGCGCCCGACGAGGTCTTCGCGGCCCTCGCCGACTACCGCACCACCAGGCCCGAACTGCTGCCCGGGCAGTTCAGCGAGTACGAGGTGCGCGAGGGCGGCGAGGGTGCCGGCACCCTCGTCCACTGGAAGCTCCAGGCGACGAGCAAGCGCGTCCGCGACTGCCTGCTCGACGTGACCGAGCCGACCGAGGGCGAACTCGTGGAGACCGACCGCAACTCGACGATGGTCACCACCTGGCGGGTCACGCCGGGAACCGCAGAGGGCACCTCGCGCGTCACGGCGAGCACCGTCTGGAACGGCGCAGGCGGCATCGGCGGCTTCTTCGAGCGGACCTTCGCACCCAAGGGGCTCAACCGGATCTACGGCGAGATCCTCGACCGGCTCGCCGCGCGCGTGCGCGGGTAGCCCGGAGGTCGGTGCTCCCGAACCCGCCTGCCCGCACCGCTCGTTGGGCGGTGCGGGCGCTTTTCGGCATGCCGGCTGTGCCCGTCAGCATCGAGTGCGGGCTCACCGTTTCGGGTGGTTCTCGCGGCCGGTATGTGTGCGGCGCCGTGCGGTGAGGCATCTCGGCGAACGCGGGTGACCTCCGAAAAGACGCCTGTGGCAACGGAGTTGGCCGGCGTCCGGCCGCGCGTATCGGACTTGCCGTCGATATCGCGCGATGCGAGAAATACTCCCCTGAACCACGGACAGGGGAGTGGGATGGGCGGGGCGACCCTCAAGGGCGAAGATGCAGCGGTGCCTGCCTCGGTCGAAGTGAGCCTGGAGTTTCCGGAGCAGCCGAACCGAGCCGATGAGCACGCCGACCGGGGGCGGACGCAGGGCGGTGCGCCGCCGGTGGTGCGTGCCGCCACGGTCGAGCCGTGGCCCGCACGTCCGGCCGAGGCCGAGCAGCCCACGGCGTTCGCGCCGAAGCCCGGCCCCGGCCTCCCGGCCGAACCGCCGGCGCGGGTCGAGGCGGGCGGGCCCTCGCTCTTCGAGGAGCGGCCGGAGGCGTTCGAAGGCGTGGCCGTCGCCGCGCGGCCATCGACGGACGACGGCGGCCCGGAAGAGCCCGGCTCTCCCGCGGGGCTCAGCCTCCGGCGGGTGCGCCTGGCGTTCCTCGGGCTCATGCTCGCGATGCTCCTCGCCGCGATGGAGCAGACCATCGTGGCGACGGCGCTGCCCAGGATCGTCGGCGAACTCCACGGCCTCGACAGGATGTCCTGGGTCGTCACCGCCTTCCTCCTCGCCTCCACGATCGTCCTGCCCGTCTACGGCAAGCTCGGCGACCTGCTGGGCCGCAAGGGCGTCTTCCAGTTCGCGATCGTGGTCTTCGTCGCAGGCTCCGCGCTCGCCGGCTGGTCGCCCTCGATGGAGCTGCTGATCCTCTTCCGCGCGGTGCAGGGGGTTGGCGCGGGCGGCCTGATGATCGGCGTCCAGGCGATCATCGCCGACATCGTGCCGCCCCGCAGGCGCGCTCGCTACATGGGCCTCATCACCGGTGCTTTCGGGCTCAGTTCGGTCGCAGGCCCGCTGCTCGGCGGCTGGCTCACGGACGAGTTCTCCTGGCGCTGGTGCTTCTACTTCAACGTCCCCCTGGGCATCCTCACGCTCCTCGTGACGGCCGTCGTGCTGAAGCTCCCGCCCCCCGGCGGGCGTCCCCGGCTCGACGTCCTCGGCACCCTCCTGCTCGCCTCCTTCTCCACCTGCCTCGTCCTCCTGACCACCTGGGGCGGGACCGAGTACGCGTGGGACGACCGTGTGATCCTCGGTCTCGGAGGCGGAGCCGCGGTCAGCGGGGCGCTCTTCGTCCTGGTCGAACACCGGTCGAGGGAGCCGATCCTGCCGCTGCGGCTCTTCCGGAACTCGGTCTTCAACCTCACGGGGCTCGTCGGTGCGGCCGTCGGCGTCGCCCTCTTCGGTGCCGCGAGCTATCTTCCGACCTTTCTCCAGATGGTGGAGGGCGTCACCGCCACTCAGTCGGGGCTCCTGATGCTGCCGCTGATGGGCGGCGTCGTCCTCGCCTCCGCGCTCTCCGGCCAGTTGATCTCCCGCACGGGGCACTACCGCGTCTTCCCCGTCCTCGGGTGCCTGCTCTCGGCCGAGGGCATGTGGCTCCTCTCCCGCCTCGACTCCGACACGACGCGCGAGGTCTACAGCCTCTGGATGGGCATCCTCGGACTCGGTGTCGGGTTCGTGCTGCCGGTCCTCATCCTGGCCGTGCAGAACAGCGTCCCGGCGTCGCAGCTCGGCACCGCCACCAGCGCGCACAACTACTTCCGCCAGATCGGGGGCAGCGTCGGAGCCGCGATCTTCGGCACCCTCTTCGCGCAGCGGCTCACCGACGCGCTGGAGTGGGAGCTGCCCGCCGACCGCCGTACCGACCTTCCCGATCCGGGTTCGCTCACGCCGGAGTTGGTGCACGGGCTCCCAAGCGCGCTCAGGGAGGCGTACGTCTCGGCGTACGCGGAAGCGATGCCGCGCATCTTCCTCTACCTCGTGCCCGTGCTGGTGCTCGGCCTCCTGCTCGCCTGCTTCCTGAAGGAGAAGCCCCTCGTGTCCCAAAATGTTTCCGTCCCCTCGGCCCGCACGTCCGAACAGCCCGCCGCCCCACCGGAGTCGGCCGCGCAGAGCGCCTCAGGCGTCCCCGTCTGCGGGAGCGTCAGACACCACGACGGGACGGGCGTGCCCCGCGCTGCGCTCACCCTCGTCGACACGGCGGGGCGCCAGGTGGGGCGCGGCGCCACGGGCGAGGACGGCCGCTACGCACTGAGCACCCCGGGCGGCGGCGCCTACGTCCTCATCGCGTCGGCCGGCGGCCACCAGCCGCGTGCGGTGAGCGTCTCGGTGGGGGAGCGGCCCGTCGAGGTGGACGTCGTCCTCGGCGGTGCGGGGCGCCTGGCCGGGGCGGTGCGCACCGCCGACGGGCAGCCGGTGCAGGACGCCACCGTTACCCTCACCGATGTGCGGGGAGAGGTCGTGGCCTCCACACGGAGCGGACGCGAAGGGGGCTACGTCATCACGGAGTTGGTCGCGGGCGAGTACACCCTCGCGGCGAGCGCGCCCGTCCACCGCCCCGCCGCGCTGCCGGTCTCGGTGCAGGCGTCCAGGGAGACGCGGCAGGACATCGAGCTCGCCGGCGGCGCCGTGCTCCGCGGAACCGTGCGCGCCACCGGCGGTCGTCCCGTGGAGGACGCGAGGGTGACCCTCCTCGACGCCGCGGGCAACGTCGTCGACACGGCCACCACCGGAGCGGACGGCGCCTTCCGCTTCGTCGACCTCTCCTCGGGCGAATACACGGTCATCGCGGCCGGGTACCCGCCGGTCGCCACCGTCCTCCAGGTCGCCGGAGGCGGGCGGATGGAACGCGACCTCCAACTGGGGCACGAGGACTGAGGAGGCGGCGGACCGAGCGCCGTACCGGGCCGCAGGGCGCCCCGGTACGGCACGTCCGGACGCGCCTCGGTCCTCGCGCCGTGCCTTGGTCCGAGCCGGTGGAGTACGCCGCTGCGGCGTGCGTTGGGCGCTTCGGGGGAGTCTCCGCAGCGGGTTGCGGCGCAGTTATCCACAGGGGTGTCGCGGGGTTCTGCGGGGGGCTAGTGTCCCTCTCATGAAGATCCTCATCAGCGCCGACATGGAGGGTGCCACCGGCGTCACATGGCCGGCGGACGTCCTGCCGGGCACGCCCCAGTGGGAGCGCTGCCGCCCGATGTTCACCTCCGACGTGAACGCCGCGATCGACGGCTTCCTCGCCGCCGGCGCCGACGAGGTCCTGGTGAACGAGGCCCACTGGTCGATGCGCAACCTCCTCCTCGAACAGCTCGACGACCGCGCCGTGATGCTCACAGGACGGCACAAGGAGCTGAGCATGCTGGAGGGCATTCAGCACGACGACGTCGACGGTGTCGCCTTCCTCGGCTACCACGCGGGCGCCGGTGAGGAGGGCGTCCTCGCCCACACCTACCTCGCCAACACGGTCACAGGGGTCTGGGCCGACGGCGCCCGGGCCAGCGAGGGATACCTCAACTCCCTCCTCGCCGCCGAGTTCGGGGTGCCGGTCGTTCTCGTCACGGGCGACGACCGTGCCGTCGAGGACGCCAAGGGGTACGCACCGCAGGCGCCCGTGGCCGCCGTGAAGGACTACGTCTCGCGGTACGCCGCCGTCTGCCGCACCCCGGCCGTGACCGCGTCGACGATCCGTGCGGCCGCCGCGGAGGGCGCCGCGCTCGCCGTGCGCACCCCGCCGTCCGTCCAACCCCACACCGTTGAGCTCGAGTTCGACGCCGCGCACTGCGTCGGTGCGGCCACGGTCGTCCCAGGCGTCGAGAAGTCGGGCGAGCGCAGGGTCGTCTACACCTCCCCCTCGATGTACGAGGCAATGCGCTGCTTCAAGGCGGTGACCACGGTCGTCTCCGCCGCCGTGGAGGAGCAGTATGGCTGAGGTCGAAGCGCCCTCGGGCGCAGCCGCCCGCATCGACGAGCGCGCGCTCGACGAGGCCGTGGAGTTCACGGCCGCGCTGATCCGCTGTGACACCACCAACCACGGTGGCGGCGAGGGGACCGAGCGCGAGGCAGCCGAGTTCGTCGCGGCCCGGCTCGAGGAAGTCGGCCTGCACGCACGGATGTTGGAGAAGGCGCCGGGTCGCACCAACGTCGTCGCCCGTATCGAGGGAAGCGAGCCGGGAGCCGACGCCCTCCTCGTCCACGGCCACCTCGACGTCGTTCCCGCCGACGCGAGGGAGTGGAGCGTCCCTCCCTTCTCCGGCGAAGTGCGCGACGGCGTCCTGTGGGGGCGAGGCGCGATCGACATGAAGAACCACGTCGGCATGGTCCTCGCCGTCGCCCGCGCCTGGGCGCGCGCCGGGGTGCGGCCGCGCAGGGACATCGTCCTCGCCTTCACCGCGGACGAGGAGGACAGCGCCGCCTACGGCTCGGAGTTCCTCGCCGAGGAGCACTCCGAACTCTTCGCCGGCTGTACCCAGGGCATCAGCGAGTCCGGTGCCTTCACCTTCCACGCAGGCGACGGCGTACGCCTCTACCCGTTGGCGGCGGGCGAGCGCGGTACCGCTTGGCTGCGGCTCACCGCACAGGGCCGCGCGGGGCACGGCTCGAAGGTCAACGGGGAGAACGCCGTCAGCAAGCTCGCCGCCGCCGTCCACCGCATCGGCGAGTACGACTGGCCGCTCCGGCTCACCCCCGTCGTACGCGCCGGAATCCGCGAACTCGCCCTCGTGCGCGGCGTCGAACCGCCCGCAGGGCTCACGGACGACGCGGACCCCGACCCGACACCGGCCGAGATCGACGAGGTGCTCGCCCTCCTCGGCCCGTCGGCGGAGCTCGTCGAGCCCACCCTCCGCAACAGCGCCAACCCCACGATGCTCAGCGCCGGTTACAAGGTCAATGTCATCCCCGGGACGGCGACGGCCCTTGTCGACGGCCGCGTGGTCCCCGGCGGCGAGGAGGAGTTCCTGCGCACCCTCGACCGCCTCACGGGCCCCGACGTGGAGTGGGAGTTCGAGCACCGCGAGGTGCCGCTCGCGGCCTCGGCGGCGTCCGCCGAGTTCGCCGCCATGAGCGAGGCGCTGCTCCACTTCGACCCGGGCGCGCACGTCGTCCCGTACTGCATGTCGGGCGGTACCGACGCGAAGCAGTTCTCACGGCTCGGTATCGAGGGGTACGGCTTCACCCCGCTCCGTCTCCCCGAAGGTTTCGACTACGAGGCGCTCTTCCACGGCGTCGACGAGCGCGTCCCCGTCGAGGCGCTCCACTTCGGCGTGCGTGTCATGGATCGGGCGCTGCTCGCCATGTAGCCGCGCCCGCTCCTCGTTCCCCGCCGTCCGTAAGCGGTCGTCCCAAGCCCGCCCCTGTCCCCGCACGCCGTCCGTGTCATCCAGGAGGATCGAAGAAGATGGCAACCCCCCAGGTTCCGTACGGCAGTTGGCCCTCCCCCGTCGACGCCGCCCTCGTCGCCGCCCACGACGGTGTGCCCGAGTACCTCGACTCCGTCGGCGACGAGGTGTGGTGGACGGAGCCACGTCCGCGTGAGGGCGGCAGGCGGGCGCTGCTGCGCCTGCGCAGCCGCGGCGGGGAGCCGGAGACGGTGCTCCCCGAGCCGTGGAACGCGCGGAACCGGGTGCTGGAGTACGGCGGCAAACCCTGGGCCGGCGTCCCCGAGGCGACGGGACCCCTCGTCGTCTTCACCCACGACGCGGATCAGCGCCTCTACCGCCTCCGTCCCGAGACGGACGCCGCCCCGCTCCCGCTCACTCCGCTCGAACCGCGTCCGGGCGCGGGAGAACCGGCGGGCCGCGAGGACCGGCTCGCCCCGCAGCAGGTGCGGTTCCGCTGGGCGGACCCGAGCCCGCTGCCCCTGCTCGGCGAGGTCTGGTGCGTCCGGGAGGAGTACACGGGACCGGCCCCGACCGACGTCCGCCGCGACCTCGTCGCCGTGCCCCTCGACGGTTCCGCGGCCGAGGACGCCGACCGCGTCCGTCTCCTCACCCGGCACACCCACCACTTCGTCACCGGACCGCGTACCGACGCACCCGACGGAGGCGCCGGGGCACCGACCCGCGTGGCCTGGCTCGCCTGGGACCACCCGTCGATGCCCTGGGACGGCACCCTGCTCCAAGTCGCCGACGTGGACCCCTTCGGAAGGCTCGGCCCCGTGCGTACGGTCGCGGGCGGCCCGGAGGAGGCGGTGGCGCAGGCGGAGTGGACGGCCGACGGCGCGCTGCTCTACGCCACGGACGCGGACGGCTGGTGGAACCTCCGCAGACTCGATCCGACGGACGGCGAGCCCGGCCCGCCCGTGCGACTCTGCCCCCGCGAGGAGGAGTTCGCCGGCGCCCTGTGGAGGATCGGCCACCGGTGGTTCGCGCCGCTGGAGAGCGGCCTGATCGCCGCCGTGCACGGGCGGGGCAGCCAGAAGCTCGGCGTACTCGACCCGGACACGGGCGAGTTGGTCGACGCGGCAGGGCCGTGGACGGAGTGGACGGCGTCGCTCGGAGTGGTCGGCAGCCGCGTCGTCGGGATCGCGGCGAGCCCCCGCTCGTCCCCCGAAGTGGTGGAGCTGGACACGCGGACGGGCCGCACCCGCCCCCTCGCGGCGCCCCGAGCCGACCCGGTCGATCCGGCGTACTACCCCGAACCGCTCCTGCGCACCTTCAGCGGTCCGGGCGGCCGCGAGGTGCACGCGCACATCTACCCGCCGCACCACCCGGAATGCACCGCGCCGGAAGGCGAGTTGCCCCCGTACGTCATCTGGGCGCACGGCGGCCCCACGGGGAGGCTGCCGCTCGTCCTCGACCTGGAGATCGCGTACTTCACCTCGCGCGGCATCGGCGTCGCCGAGGTCAACTACGGCGGCAGCACCGGGTACGGCCGCGAATACCGCAACCGCCTCAGGGGCCAGTGGGGCGTCGTCGACGTCGAGGACTGCGCCACGGTCGCGCGGGCGCTCGCCGAGGAGGGGATCGCCGATGGTGCACGCCTCGCCATCCGCGGTGGCAGCGCCGGAGGTTGGACGAGCGCCTCGTCCCTCACCTCCCCCGCGACCTCCGGCCTCTACGCCTGCGCGGCGATCAGCTATCCCGTCCTCGACCTGGAGCAGTGGTCGCAGGGGGAGACGCACGACTTCGAGTCGCAGTACCTCCACTCCCTGATCGGCCCTCCCGAGCAGGTGCCCGGCCGCTACCGCGAACGCTCCCCGCTGCGCAGGGCGCAGGAGGTGACGGCGCCCTTCCTCCTGCTGCAGGGGACGGAGGACGCCATCTGCCCGCCCGCGCAGTGCGAACGGTTCCTCAGGGAGGCAGCGGAGGGTCCGTCGCGCAGCGCCTACCTCACTTTCGAGGGGGAGGGACACGGCTTCCGCCGCGCGGAGACGATAGTGAAGGCCGTCGAGGCCGAACTCTCCCTCTACGCCCAGACGTTCGCGTTCTCGCGTCCCGATGTGCCCGCACTGGAGCTGACGTGACGCTGCCGGACGCGGCGGGCGGGACCGACCGTAGCCCACCGCCCTCCCCGGAGGAGCCGTCCGTCGACGTCGTCGAACCGGCCGCTCTCCTCGCCGGGCACCTCGACCGTCTCCGCAGCGGTGTGGAGACGAAGCTCGCGGGTCTCTCCGAGGAGCAGTTGCACAGCTCCCTGTTGCCGTCGGGATGGAGCCCGCTGCAGCTCGTCTGGCACTTGGTGCACGTCGAACGCCGGTGGCTGCGTTGGGGGTTCCGCGCCGAGCAGCTCACCGAACCCTGGGGCGACGAGGACGCCGACGAGCGGTGGCGGGTCCCGCCGGGGATGTCGACGGCTGAGGTACTCGAAGCCTTCCGCACCGAGTGCGCACGCTCCCGCGCCGTGTGCGAGGGGGCCGACCTGCGTCGACGGGCGGAGGTGGGAGGCAGGTTCGGCACGACGGAGGAGGCGCCGACGCTCTCCTGGATTCTCTTCCATCTGCTCCAGGAGTACGCCCGCCACCTCGGGCAGCTCGACGTGGTGAGGGAGTTGTCGGACGGCGCCGTGGGGGAGTGAGAGGACGTGCGTCCGCCGGGGCCGCAGCGAAGCCGGGACAGTCTCCGGTGCGCGTCCCCAGGGCGCCCTCAGACCTCGGCGAGGTCCGCCAACAGCCGTGCGCGTGCAAGCTGTTGTGCATGCTCCGCGGGGGTGCTGTCCTCCCACGCCCACAGCAGCGCCTCCACGTGGCGTGCCAGCGCCCAGGCCCGCACCCGCCCGACGTCGATCCCCAGCGCCTCGGCCGCGAGCCGGGTGCGCGCCGTGAGCAGGCGTGGCGGGCGGGGCCCGGCGTACGGGTCGCCGAGCTGGGTGATGAGCGGCCACGGGTCGTACGCCGGGTCGCCGAGCATCGGCTTGGCATCGATCGCGAGCCACGGCGCGCGTGCGGCGGCGAGAAGGTTGCCCGGGTTGAAGTCGCCGTGGAGCAGCGTGGGTTCCGAGGCGGTGCGTGGCAACTGCCGCAGGAGGCGTGCGCCGTGCGCGAAGACCCCGGTGTCCACCTCGGGCCGCAGCCGGCCGGCGCGCTCCTCGACGAGGTCGGCCCACTCCTCCGCGACATCGGGCAGCCGCTCGACGCCGCCGAGGTCCGTGCCACCGGTGTGCCTGCCCTTCTCCCACAGCCGGCGCAGCACGGCGCAGGCGGCAAGCAGGCGCTCTTCCGCCGACTGCCCTTCGTGGGCCCCGAGTTCGGTGCCGGGCAGGCACCGCTCCAGCAGGAGCGTGTGCCGTTCGGGAGCGTGCGCGAGGAGTTGCACGGCGCCGTCGCCGTCCCACAGACGCAGCGCGGCGGCTTCCCCCCGCGCCTCGCGGTGCGGCCACACGATCTTGAGGACGGCCGGCTCCCCGTCCGCCCTGCGCACCGGTGCCGTCCACGAGCAACTCCCCCTGAGGAAAGGCGGATCGATGCGCAGCGCCCAGGCGGTCCGCGCCTCCTCGACGAGCGCGGGCAGCCGCTCCAGCCACGCCCGCCCGCCGTCGCTGCCCCGCAGGCGCGCGAGCGCCGGATGGTCGGCGGGGAAGAGCGTCTCGGGCATGCGCTGCCTCTCCTCGTGGGCGCACGGGCCCGGTGGTCGGCCGTCCAGTCTCCCTCACGCGGCGGGCGGTTCTGCCGTAAACTCCCGCGCCGAGGAGGTGCGATGGTCCTGCCACTGCGAGTTGCGGCGCCGTCGGTCGCCGTGCGGCTGCTGCGGGTCTCGGAGGAGCGCGCGGGTGCGGAGGCCGAGCGGAAGGTGCTCGGGGACGAGGAGCGCACGCGTCACGGTGCCTTCGTCCGCGCGGCCGACCGGGACCGTTACCTCGTCGCGCACGTGGGCCTGAGGAGGGAGCTCGGCGCACGGCTCGGCCTCGCGCCCGACGCCGTTCCGCTCACCCGGCTCGCCTGCCCTCTCTGCGGCGGGGCGCACGGTCGCCCAGCGGTCGCCGGAGCCGCCGGCGAGCGGCTCCATTTCTCCCTGTCGCACGCAGGCGACCTGGTACTGCTCGCCTTCGCCCCGGTTCCGGTCGGGGCGGACGTCGAGTCCCACCCGAGCGCGGCCACGACGGCGGAGACGGCGCAGGTCCTGCACCCGGACGAGCGCGCCGAGTTGACCTCGCTCCCCGCGCCGCAACGACCCGCCGCCTTCGCACGGTGCTGGACCCGCAAGGAGGCGTACCTTAAGGCCCGCGGCGTCGGCCTGGGCGAGGACCCGGCCGTCTGCTACGTCGGCACCGGCGACCGCCCCGGACGGCCGCCTGGCTGGCCGATCGCGGACGTCGACGCCGTCGACGGGTACGCGGCGGCGGTGGCGTACGCCGAGTGACCCTGCCCCGTGAGGGTGACGTCGCCGCCGGCGGGCCCGCGCGGCGCGGGCGTGCCCGCCTCTTCCATGCGCACCGTGGAGCCCATGAGGCGCAGACGCGCGAACTCCAGGGACGCCGGCGACCGCGAGCGGCGCAGGACGGTGACGCCGGGCAGGGTGGCGGCGGTGGTCCTCGCGCTCGTGGCCGTCGTCTTCGTCGGCGAGAACACCCGGCCCGTCAAGGTGCGGCTGCTGGTGCCGGAGGTGACCGTCCCCCTCTGGACGGCCCTTCTCGCGATGGCGGCGATCGGCTGGCTCTGCGGAGCGCTCCTCTTCGCACGCAGGCGCTGACGCGGGAGAACGGCCGCCTTTCCGTCCGGAGCCGCCGCTATGGGTACTGCTCGACGGCGGTGGTTCTCTGCTCGGTCGCCGGGGTATCCGGCCGGGCACGCGTCGGCTGTTCGCTCCCAGCCGCCGATGAGCCCCGTTCCTCCGCCGGACACGGGCACCTCGTCCGAGCGCGTCGGACGTCCCACGCGCTCCCGTCGGCATGCGGCGAGCGGCCGAGGTCACCGACCGGCTGACCAGGGGGCCACGCCACCGCTCCCGAACCGCCCAACCATCGCCTGGCTGTAGCCGTGGCCGCAGTACGCACACCGCTCAGCTTTCTCAACGCTCCCCGGCAGCCCGCCAGTTGCCTCGTCCCGCGTACGTGGGCGCTCACGCTCACCGACTCGCTGAGCCGGGGTGCACGTCTGCTTCCGCTCGAGCATCCGCAGCTTCGGCGCCTTCCACCGGGCGACCAACGCCCCCCGTGCGACCGCAGGTCGTCCGACCCCGCGTGCGAGGGATGCCCACCGGATGGCTGAGTCGAGGCGCACGTCACCGGCCCTCTACCACTGAACTGCCCTGTCCTCGCTCTCAAAGCCCCGCATGTCGGCAGGTTGCGAGCCCCCGGCACCCACCCACCGGCCGAAGCAACCACGGACCCCCGCACCGCCCAACCACCCCACACCCACCCTGACTCCCCCCGTCCGCTACCCCGTACGTCCCCTGGTCAACGAATCGCTGAGCCTGTTCCATGGACCGATGGACCGCCGGCGCCCCGGTGGTCCCCGTCGAGCTGTGGGGGTGCCGTGGCCACGACCGTACGACGCAGCACGGTGACGCTGCCCGTCGCGCCGCTGGGCGCCGACAACCCGCTTCCCGCGCTGCTCCCGCCGGAGGAGGCGCACACCCTCTCGCGGGAGGAACGCGCCCTGCTGCCCGAGGAGATGGCCCGGCAGGTGGGGTACGAGCCGCTCCGCTCGGTGCTGCCCGAGCCGGTCCGCGACGGTTACGGTCGCGAACGCAGCAGCGGTGTCCTCGACACGCTCGTGATCGAGAACGCAAAACTGCGCGCCGAGGTCCTGCCCGGCTTGGGCGGGCGTGTGCGCTCCCTCTTCCACAAGCCGACGAACCGTGAACTCCTCTACGTCAACCCGGTCTTCCAGCCGGCGAACTTCGCGCTCAACGGCGCCTGGTACTCGGGCGGCATCGAGTGGAACATCGGCGCCACCGGCCACACCGCGCTCTCCTGCGCCGCCCTCCACGCGGCCGAGGTGCCGGCGCCGCAAGGCGACGGCGCGGTGCTCCGCCTCTGGGAGTGGGAGCGGCTGCGCGACACCCCGTTCCAGGTCGACCTCTGGCTCCCCGACGACTCCGACTTCCTCCACGTCGGCGTACGCATCCGCAACCCCAACCACCGCAGGGTGCCGGTCTACTGGTGGTCGAACATCGCCGTCCCCGAAGAGCCGTCGACCCGCGTCGTGGCCCCGGCGGAGGAGACCTGGTATTTCGCGTACGAGCGTGCCCTGCGCCGCGTCCCCTTCCCGCGGTTCGACGGCGCCGACCGCAGCTACCCGCTCGGCAGCGTCTTCCCCGCCGACTACTTCCACGAGGTCCCCGAGGACTCCCGCAAGTGGATCGCCTCCCTCGACGAGCGGGGGAGCGGCCTCGTGCAGACCTCGACCGATGTGCTGCGCGGCCGCAAACTCTTCGTCTGGGGCTCGGGCCCCGGTGGCAGGCGCTGGCAGCGATGGCTCACCGAACCCGGCACGGGCGGCTACGCGGAGATCCAGGCGGGCCTGGCACGGACGCAGTTGGAGCACGTGCCGCTCGACGCAGGCGAGGAGTTCGCGTGGCTGGAGTCGTACGGGCCGCTTTCGGCCGACCCCTCGCGCGTCCACGCCGACTGGTCCGGCGCCGTCGCGCACACGGAGCGCCGTCTGGAAGAGGTGCTGCCGCGCGCCGCGGTGGACGAGGCGTACGGCAGGTGGCGCCGGATCGCGGACGCCGAGCCGGAGGGTGGGCGCCTCGCCTTCGGCTCCGGCTGGGGCGCGTTGGAGGTGGAGCGCGCCGGATACTCGCTCCCGGGTACGCCGTTCGCGCCGGAGGACCTGGGGCCCGAGCAGCGGCCGTGGCTGCGGCTGCTGCGGACGGGCAGGCCGCCGGAGCCGGAGCCGGGTGAGCCGCCCGGCGGGACGCTCGTCTCGCCGGAGTGGCGCGAGCTGCTGGAATCGGCGCAGGGCACGGCGTCGGGGCGCGCCTGGCTCGACCACCATCTCGGTGTCGCGCAGTGGCACGCGGGCGATCGCTCGCAGGCGGTGCGGAGTTGGGAGCGGGCGGTCCAGGCGGGCGTCGGCTGGCCGGCGATGCGGTGCCTCGCCGTCGCCGCCTCCGTCGCGGGCGACGCGGAGCGTGCCGCCGACCGGTTCGGCGCGGCACTGGCGAACCTCCGCTCCTCCGCCGCGCACACGAGCGCGGTCCTGCCGGCGCTCGTACGCGAGGCGGTGGGGGCGCTGCTCGCGGCGGGGCGCCAGGCCGAGGCGGAGGAGGCGCTCGCGGAGCTGCCACCCGCTGCGGCGTCCCGCGGCCGGTTCCGTCTCCTGCACGCACAGGTCGCGGCTGCGCGCGGCCGGAGCGCGGAGGCGCTCGCCGTCTTCGAGGACGGGTTCGAGGTGGACGACCTGCGGGAGGGCGAGGAGGTCCTCGGCGAGGTGTGGTCCGCGGTCACCGATCGCCCGCTCCCCGACGCCTACGACTTCCGGATGCGTCCTGGCTGACGTTCCCGACCGGACTCCGTCGGGCCGGATTTGAAGGCCGCGGCCGCTGGGTATTGCCGACGCAGCGGGGCCCGTCAGTCGCCGTCCGGGCGTGCTCGGGCTCCGAACGGGCGGGCGCCGGGGCGGAATCGGGCATCCGCTCCGGACCGCATTGGGCAACGCCGCACGAAACAGACCCGCTTCCACGCTTCCGGCGCGCCCGCTCGGTCAGAAGCGGGCACGATCTCCGGAGCAACGGTTCTGGTCACGCCCGTGCCACCCCGGTACAACTCTCCATGCAAGCCCGTTCGGTCAGCGAGTTGACCGAACGGAGCCCGGTCGACCCGTGCGCGGGTGTCCGGCGCACGGTGTGACGTACGGAGGTGGGGCGCGTGAGCGGTGCCGAGGAGCGCCAGCGGCGCATCGTGGGAACGGCGCGCAAGGCGGGGTCCGTCGACGTCTCCGAACTCTCCTCCGTGCTCGGCGTCGCACGCGAGACGATCCGCCGGGACCTGCGTGTGCTGGAGCAGCGCGGCCTGCTGCGCCGCACGCACGGTGGCGCCTACCCGGTGGAAAGCGCGGGCTTCGAGACGACGCTCGCCTTCCGCACCACGATGCACGTACCGGAGAAGCGGCGCATCGCCGCGGCAGCGGCCGACCTCCTCGGCGAGGCGGAGACGGTCTTCGTCGACGAAGGGTTCACCCCCCAACTCATCGCCGAAGCCCTGCCCCGGGACCGGGAGTTGACCGTCCTCACCGCCTCCCTGACGACGGCGGGCGCGCTCGCGGGGGTCGACTCCTACACCGTGCTGCTCCTCGGCGGGCGCGTGCGCGGCAGCACCCTCGCCACCGTCGACCACTGGACGACGCGCATGCTCTCCGGGTTCGTCATCGACCTCGCCTTCCTCGGCGCCAACGGCATCTCCCGCGAGCACGGCCTCACCACACCCTCGCCCGCGGTCGCCGAGGTCAAGTCACAGGCGCTGCGCGCCTCCAGGCGGCGGATCTTCGCCGGGCTGCACACCAAGTTCGGGGCGGTGAGCTTCTGCCGTTTCGCCGACGTCGGCGCCTTCGAGGCGATCGTCACCGACACGGGCCTTCCCGCTGCCGAGGCCCATCGCTACTCCCTCCAGGGGCCGAACGTCGTCCGTGTCTGACGGCGGGCCGCCCCCTCAGCCAACCCTCACGTCCCTCGATCCCAGGAGTCCAACAATGCGCAGCCAGAGCCGCCACACGGCGCGCGCGGTCATAGGGTCGGCGGCAGCCTGCGCGCTGCTCGCCGGCTGCGCCGGAGCAGGAGGCGCCGGTGCCGGCGGTGACACCATCAATGTGCTGATGGTGAACAACCCGCAGATGGTGGAGTTGCAGAAACTCACGGCCAAGCACTTCACCGCGGAGACCGGCATCAAGGTCAACTTCACCGTGCTCCCAGAG
This sequence comes from Streptomyces sulphureus DSM 40104, assembly GCF_000381025.1. Classification (GTDB taxonomy): domain Bacteria; phylum Actinomycetota; class Actinomycetes; order Streptomycetales; family Streptomycetaceae; genus Streptomyces; species Streptomyces sulphureus. Next base: position 757,309 of record NZ_KB905816.1, on the reverse strand, counting down.
AACGACGTCCGCGACAAGATCGGCCAGGACTTCGCCAACCAGGCCGGCCAGTACGACGTCGCCACCCTCAGCAACTACGAGACCCCGATCTACGCGAAGAACGGCTGGCTGCACCCGCTCGACGAGTACACGCGCAAGGACCGGCACTTCGACCAGAAGGACGTCCTCCCCTCCATCCGCCAGTCCCTCAGCGGCGAGGACGGCAAGATGTACGCCCAGCCCTTCTACGGCGAGTCCTCCTTCCTGATGTACCGCAAGGACGTCTTCGAGGAAGCGGGCCTGAAGATGCCGAAGAAGCCCACCTGGCCGCAGGTCGCCGAGCTCGCCGCGAAGGCGGACGGCGCGAAGAAGGGGCTCAAGGGCATCTGCCTGCGCGGGCTGCCCGGTTGGGGCGAGGTGATCGCCCCGCTGACGAGCGTCGTCAACACCTTCGGCGGCACCTGGTTCGACAAGAACTGGAACGCGAAGCTCGACTCGCCCGCCTTCCAGAAGGCGACCAAGTTCTACGTCGACCTCGTCCGCAAGCACGGCCAGTCCGGCGCCGCGCAGTCCGGGTACGCCGAGTGCCTCAACAACATGACCCAGGGCAAGACGGCCATGTGGTACGACGCCACGGCCGGTGCCGGCTCCCTGGAGGCGGCGAAGTCGCCGGTGAAGGGGAAGATCGGGTACGTGCCCGCGCCCGTGGTGCGCACCGATGCCTCCGGCTGGCTCTACAGTTGGGCCTGGGGGCTCCAGGAGGCGTCCCAGAACAAGGACAAGGCGTGGAAGTTCATCTCCTGGGCCTCGGGCAAGAAGTACGAGCGCCTCGTCGGCGAGGAGAGCGGCTGGGCGGACGTCCCCGCAGGGAAGCGCGCTTCCACCTACAAGTACCCGGAGTACCGGAAGGCGGCCGGCGCCTTCGCCGAGGTGACGCGTAAGGCCGTCGTCGAGGCCGACCCGCGCGACCCCGGCGTGCAGCAACGCCCCACGATCGGCATCCAGTTCGTCGACATCCCCGAGTTCTCCGACCTGGGGACCAAGGTCTCGCAGGAGATCAGCGCGGCCATCGCCGGACGCCAGTCGGTCGAGTCGGCGCTGAAGAAGTCACAGCAGCTCGCGGACGAGGTCGCTGAGGAGTACGAGGGCCGATGACCACACACACCACCACGCCCCCCGCGCCCGCCTCGGGCGAGCGCAGGCCGGCGCCGCCGCAGAAGCTCCGCGCCTGGGTCACCCGCGCCCCGCTGCTGCCCGCGCTCGTCTTCCTCATCATCGTCACCCAGCTCCCCATGGTGGCGACGGTGGTGATCTCCCTCTTCGACTGGAACGCCCTCTACCCCCAGGCGCGCAGCTTCGACGGCTTCGCCAACTACGCGGAGGTGCTCGGAGACGCCGAGCTCCGCAAATCGGTGCTGACCACAATCGTCCTCACGGTCGTCGTCGTCCTCGTCAGCCTGGTGCTCGGCCTCCTCCTGGCGCTCCTCCTCGACCGGAAGTTCCGGGGACGCGCGGCCGTCCGCACGATGCTCATCGCCCCCTTCCTGCTCGTTCCCGTGGCGGCGGCGCTGCTGTGGAAGCACGTCCTCTACAACCCGGAGTACGGCCTCATCAACGGTGTGCTCAACGCCGTGTGGAGCCTCTTCGGGGGCGACGCGCCCCAGCCGGACTGGGTGGCGGAGATGCCGCTGGCCGCGGTCGAGGTCTCGCTGATCTGGCAGTGGACGCCGTTCATGATGCTGATCCTGCTCGCCGGGTTGCAGTCCCGCCCGCCCGAGATGATCGAGGCGGCCCGCGTCGACGGGGCCGGCACCTGGCACATCTTCCGCTATCTGACGCTGCCGCACCTGCGGCGCTACCTCGAACTCGGCGTGCTGCTCGGCTCGATCTACATCGTGCAGAACTTCGACGCCGTCTTCACGATCACCTCGGGCGGCCTCGGCACCGCCAACCTGCCCTACACGATCTACCAGACCTTCTACCAGGGCCACGAGTACGGACTCGCCTCGGCAGCCGGCGTGCTCGTCGTCCTCGGCTCGCTGATCATCGCCACCTTCGCGCTGCGGGTGGTCTCGTCCCTCTTCCGCGAGGAGGCCCGCTCATGAGCGCCCCCACCCAGGCTCCTCCCGCCGCCGTCACCGCCGGCGGCCCGCCCGCGCCCACCACGCGCGTCGGGCGCAACCGCACCGCGGGGGCCGCACTCGGCCTGCTCGCCTGGATCGTGGGCATCCTCTTCGTACTGCCGATGCTGTGGATGCTCCTCACCTCCTTCCACTCCGAGGGCGACGCGGCCACCAACCCGCCCTCCCTCGCGGCGCCCCTCACCCTCGACGGCTACCGCGACTTCTTCGGCGTCGGCGGCGGCGCCAGCCCCTGGCCCGCGCTGGCCAACTCCGCGACGGCGTCGATCTGTTCGACGGTGCTGGTGCTGCTCCTCGCCATGCCGGCGGCGTACGCGCTCTCCATCCGCCCGGTGAAGCGGTGGACGGACGTGCTCTTCTTCTTCCTCTCCACGAAGATGCTGCCGCTCGTCGCCGGTCTGCTGCCGATCTACCTCTTCGCCAAGAACACCGGCTTCCTCGACAACGTCTGGCTCCTCGTCATCCTCTACACCTCGATGAACCTGCCGATCGCGGTGTGGATGATGCAGTCCTTCCTCGCCGAGGTGCCGGTCTCGCTGATCGAGGCGGCGCAGATCGACGGGGCGCGGCTGCCGACCGTCCTCGCGCGGGTGGTGGCACCCGTCGCCGGGCCAGGGATCGCGGCGACGGCGCTGATCTGCTTCATCTTCTCCTGGAACGAGATGCTCTTCGCGCGGGTGCTCACCGGCGTAGTGGCGCAGACCTCGCCCGTCTTCCTCACCGGTTTCATCACCAGTCAGGGGCTCTTCCTGGCGAAGGTGTGCGCCGCATCCCTCGTGATCTCCCTGCCGGTGCTCGCCGCAGGGTTCGCCGCCCAGGACAAACTCGTCCAGGGCCTGTCGCTAGGAGCAGTCAAGTGAAGGCCGCACTCGTAGAGGAGCCCGGCAAGGTCTCCCTCACCACCGTCCCCGATCCGACGCCCGGGCCGCGCGAGGTCGTCGTCGACGTCACCGCCTGCGGGATCTGCGGGACCGATCTCCACATCCTGCAAGGGGAGTTCGCACCCTCGCTGCCGCTGGTGCCGGGACACGAGTTCGCCGGCGAGGTGGCCGCCGTGGGCAGCGCGGTCACCGAGGTGGGCGTGGGCGACCGCGTCGCCGTCGACCCTTCGCTCTACTGCTTCGAGTGCCGCTACTGCCGGACCGGTCACAACAACCTCTGCGACCGCTGGAACGCGATCGGCGTCACCACCGCGGGCGGCGCGGCCGAGTACGCCGTGGCGCCCGTCGCCAACTGCGTCCGGCTCCCCGAGCACGTGCGCACCGAGGACGCGGCGCTCATCGAGCCCCTCTCCTGCGCCGTCCGCGGCTACGACGTCCTGCGCTCGACCCTCGCCGCGCACGTCCTCATCTACGGCAGCGGGACGATGGGCCTGATGATGCTCCAGCTCGCGAAGCGCACGGGCGCCGCGACCGTCGACGTGCTCGACGTCAACCCCGAACGCCTGGCCACCGCCGACCAGTTGGGGTGCACCGCCGTGGCGGCCGGTGCCGACGAGCTCGACCGCCCCGGCGGCTGGGACCTGGTGATCGACGCGACCGGCAACGGCACCGCGATCCAGGACGGGCTCGGACGCGTCGCCAAGGCCGGCACCTTCCTCCAGTTCGGCGTCGCCGACTACGCGACCCGGGCGACGATCGAGCCGTACCGGATCTACAACCAGGAGATCACCATCACCGGCTCGATGGCGGTGCTCCACAGCTACGAGCGGGCGGCCGAACTCTTCGCGACGGGCGTCCTCGACCCGGACGTCTTCATCTCGGACCGGATGTCGCTCGACGAGTACCCGCAGGCGATGGAGCGGTTCGCCGCAGGCCAGGGACGCAAGATCGTCGTCCAGCCCTGACGCCGCATCCCCCGCCCGCGGGGCGGGGGTCCCCGCGCACCGGCGCCGCCCCCGAGCCGGCGCCGGTGCGCTGCGGTGTTCAGCCGCCCTGACGGTCCACGTACTCGAAGAAGGTGCCGTCGGGGTGGCGTGCGACGAGGCTGCGCCCGATCGGCGTCGCACTCGGCCCTGCGACGATCTCCGCGCCGACCGCCTGGAGATCGCTCACCGCCTCGCCGACGTCCTTCACGGCGAGCGTCGCCGCCACCTTGCCGAGCACGGCGAGGTGGCCCTCGGGCCCGCTCATCAGAAAGAACGGCCCCACCGCCGCGACCTCGACGGGGCCCTGGCGGAACCTGGCCGCCTCGGAGTTCGCCAGCCGCTCGTACACCGGTACGGCGGCATCCAGATCGTCGACGCAGACTCGCAGCGAGGTCCCCAGAATATCCATGCCCAGCAGGGTAGTTGGCGTCTCGGCGCCTCGTCAGGTCGATCCCCTGTGCGGACCCGCACCCCGGCGTGCACCCCGTGCGGACGACACCACGGCGCGCGCCCGCGAGTGAACGGGGCGGTGTCGCCGTTCCCCGGGACAGGGGGTTCTGCCAAGGTGGTGCCACTGGGCGTTTTGTCTGATCTAAGGGCGCCCGCACGGTCGCAGGCGGGACGGAGGCGGCAGGCGATGCGGAGCAGCGAAGGGAAGACGGTGCCCCAACCCGCCGCGCCCCACGCCGTGACGGGCGCCGCCTGCGGCTACTGGGAGCGGAGAGGAATCGTCACCGCCCCCGCACAGGTCCTCGCAGCGCCTTCGGCCCCGCTGCTCCTCCTCGCCACGCTCGCGTCCGTCGCCGCCTCCGCGCCCCCGGGCGAGACGGCACGCGGCACCGTCCTGCTCCCGCGTCCGTGCCCCGCCTGGTACGCGACGCAGGCGCGGCTTCTCGACCGCCGGGTGCGGAGGATCTCCGCCCCCGCGGAGTGCGGCGGCGTACCCGACCCGGTCGCGCTGCTGGAGACGGTGCGACGGGCGCGTGCGGAAGGCGAGCGCCCCCGCGTCCTCGTCCTCTCGGTCGCCGACGAGGTGACGGGCACCGCCGTACCGCCCGAACTACTCCACGAAGTCTGCGAAGCCGCAGCCGACGAGGGCCTCCTCGTCGTCAGTGACGAGAGCTGGCGCGACACCTCGCACGCCGCGCACGGCACGGTCACCGTCTCGCCGGCCGAGATGCTGCACGGGACCGTGTACGCCGGCTCCGTCGTCGTCCTCGCCGAGCTCGGTGCCGCACTCCTGCCGCCCGGCGGGCGCGCCGGGCTCGCCCGCTTCCCCGACACCGAGCGGGGAGAGGCGCTCCACGCAGGCGCCGCCGGCGTCCTCCGCACGCTGCGCGCCGAACCGACGGCGCAGGCGGAGCGGGAGGCCGCCGAGGCACTCGCGGAGCCCCCGGCGTTGCGCACCCGGCGCACCGCGTCGGCCGCGCTCCACGGCGCACTCGCCCGCGCCTTGCACGGCGCGGTCACCGCGGCCGGCGCCGTCTGCCGTCCCCCGCGTGCGGCACGCGGGCTGTACGCCGATTTCGAGCCGCGCAGGGGCGAGTTGGCGTCCGCAGGCGTGGTCGACGCGCCCCGGCTGGAGGCGGCGCTCGTCAGCCGCCTCGGCCCGTACGCACAGGGCGGGCACCGCTTCGGCGACGACCCGGCGGCCCTCCGCGTCCGACTCTCCACCGACGTGCTCGCCGCCGGCCTGCCGCCGGAAGGCCCCGCAGCGGACCCGCTCGAAGAGCCCGCGGTGGCCGAGGCGCTCGCCGCCGCGCACACCGCACTCGGCGCACTCACGGATGGGAGCTCGGCCCGGTGACAGAACGCGCGGACGGACAGGCGGAAGGCCAGGAGATCGAGCACCCCGGCATCTCCGAGTACCCGGGAGGCACCGCCCCCCGGGCCGCCCGCGACCGCGACCCCCGCAATCCGGCGGACGGGACGGGCGGCACCGGGCCGACGACGCCCGAACCGCCCGAAGGCACCCCTCAGCCACGGGAGTTGCGGTGGGCCGAGGAGCCGCGCGGCTGCGGTGCGCACGACGACCCCGGGAGCCGTGCCGCCGAGCCCGAACGCGCCCCGTCGGTGCGCCGCGCGCCCAAGCGCCCGTCGGACGAGGCGCATCCGCTCGGCGCCAAACGGCACTGGCCGCGCTCCTTCACCGACCGCCTCACCGATCCGCTGCCCGGCGTACGCGCCTTCGCGCGCCTCGCGCGCGAAGGCGCCATGCGCCCGAGCGCGACGTCCCTGCGCGCGGAACTCCCCAAGCTGCCGTACGCGCCGGCGCCGCTCCCGCAGGTGGACGCCCGCGCGCTCGCGATCGGCTGGGCCGGGCACGCCAGTTGGGTCCTGCGGATCGGAGGGCTCACCGTCCTCACCGACCCGGTCTGGAGCCGCCGCATCCTCGGCACACCGGTGCGGATCACGCCCGTCGGCTTCCCCTGGGAGGACCTGCCGACGATCGACGCGGTGGTGCTCTCGCACAACCACTACGACCACCTCGACGCACCCACGCTGCGGCGCCTGCCGCGCGCGACACCGCTCTTCGTCCCGGCCGGGCTCGGCGGCTGGTGCCGCAAGCGCGGCTTCACCACCGTCACCGAGCTCGACTGGTGGGAGGGCGCCGAACTTCCGGCGGCCGAGGGGGCGTCGGGACTCGGCGAGCGGCCCCGTGTGCGGTTCGACTTCGTCCCGGCGCACCACTGGTCGAAGCGGACCCTCACCGACACCTGCCGCTCCCTGTGGGGAGGCTGGGTCCTCACCGCGCCCGACGGCCGCCGCGTCTACTTCGCGGGCGACACCGGGTACGGGCGCTTCTTCCGCGAGATCGGCGAAGCCTTCCCAGGGATCGACCTCGGCCTGCTGCCGATCGGCGCCTATGATCCGCGCTGGATGCTCCGACCCGTCCACACCGATCCGGAGGAGGCCGTCCAGGCGTGCCTCGATGTCGGTGCGCGGCGCATGGCCCCCATGCACTGGGCGACGTTCCTGCTCTCGGCCGAGCCGCCGCTGGAGCCGCTGCTGCGCGTGCGGGCCGCCTGGCGCGCGGCCGGCCTCGATCGGGACGATCTGTGGGACCTGCCGATCGGAGCCTCGCGCGTGCTGGAGCCCGCCGGAGCCGCCCACGGAGCGCCCGACGGCGACCTGGGAGAGGGGAGTTCGGGTTCCGGGGGGTGATCCGCGCCCGGTCGGGGACGGACGTCCGCGGTCGGCTGTGCGGTGCGGGCGGGTCTCCTCGGTCGGGCGGCGCCGCGCGGGTGCCGGGAGACGGAGCGGGGACGCTTCCGGTCTAGGCCGGCCGGCGGTGGGCCGTGAGTCAGGGGTCACCTGACGGGCTCGGCAGGGGCTGTCGCGCGGACGCCGTCCTCCTGTTCGACGAGGCTTCCTTGTGCGGGAGCCCGCCCGTGCCGCATGAGCAGGACGACCGTGCCCACCGCCGCTGCGAGGAAACCGTTGGTCAGGCGTCCACCTCGGCGAGCGCTTCCTCGAACCGGGTGTGGACAACCGCCTTGTGGGCGGGTCGAGTCGCTCGGTCCGCGCGAGCGCCTCCTCCACCACGGTGCGCGCGTCGGTCTCGCCTCTTCCGAGGGCCGCCGCGGTCGCGGTGGCGTCCAGGCTCTCGGGCACGCGAGCCTCCTCCGCCTCGGGGCCCGGGACTGTACGAGCGGCGGCGGCTGTGGGCCGCGGCTTCCGCTCACCGGGACGGGCGGCCGACTGCCGCCCGTCGCGCGGGCGCACGTGCCGGATCAGCCAGTCCTGCTCCGTCCCCGCCGCAGCCGCCGCCACAGCGACGGCGCTGCGCTCACCAGCAGCGTCAACCCGACCGCCGCGGCCACCCCCTCCCACGGTTCGGGAAAGAGCGCGCCGCCGAGGATGCCGATCGCCTGGTACGCGACGGCCCAGACGAGGCAGGCGGGCACGTCGCCGCGGACGAACTCGCGCACCGGCATCCGCGCCAGCAGGCAGGCGAGCATCACGGGGATGCGCCCGGCGGGAAGCAACCGCGAGAGCACGAGGACGAGGACGCCGTGCCGGCGGAGCTGGTCGTGGGCCTGGGCCAGCCGGTCGGGCGCGACGCGTTCGCGGAGCCGGGTGAGCCACCGCGAGCCGTTCTTCGAGCCGACACCGCGCTGCCCCAGCCAGTAGAGCCCGAGGTCGCCGAGGAACGCGGCGAAGGCGGAGACGCCGAAGACCGTCAGCAGCGAGAGCACGGGCACGCTCTGGTGGAGCGCCACCACGGCGGAACCGCTCACCAGGGCCCCCGTCGGCACCACGGGCACGAGCGACCCCAGCACCACGAGGAGGAAGAGCGACGGATACCCCACCGCCTGCTGCGTGGACTCCGGCGGCACGGCCGCCTCGCCCACGGTGGCGAGCAGCTCGCGGCCCGTACGCGCGAGCTGCTCCAGGAACTCGGTCACCCGGCAGCACCCCACCGCACCTGTTCGCCGTGCCCGAGGAGGTGGGCTTCGACGGCGGGCGCGTGGTGCGCGGCCATGCGCACGAACTCCGTGCCGGGCGAGTGGAACTCGTGCGGACGCACCGCGTCGAGGCCGATCGGCCAGTACGTGCCGTAGTGGACGGGTACGGCGCACGCCGGCGCGAGGAGCGCCGCGGCGTCGGCGGCCCGGCGCGCGTCGAGGTGCTCGTTGCCGAGGAAGGGGCCCCAGCCGCCGACCGGCAGCAGCGCCACGTCGACGGGGCCGACCGCCTTCGCCATGCCGTCCCACAGGCCGGTGTCGCCCGCGAAGTAGGTGCGGGCCTCGCCCTCGATGACGTAGCCGAGCGCGGGCGCACGGTGCGGGCCGTACGGCAGGCGCCGGCCGTCGTGCGCCGCCGGCACCGCGCGCACCGTGAGCGCTCCCGCGCGCACCAGGTCGCCGGCGGCGACCTCCTCGACCCGCAGCACCTTGGCGAGCCGCCGCAGCCCCGGCACCGCCCGGACCGCTCCGGTCGGGACGACGACGCGGGTGCCGGCCGCCAGCCGCGCGAGCGAGCCGACGTGGAGGTGGTCGGCGTGCAGGTGGGAGACGAGGACCAGGTCGGCCTCCGCGGCCCGCGCGGGCGGCAGTTGGCCCCGCCTGCGCCTGAGGTGCGCGAGGCGGTGCACGAGGAGCGGGTCGGTGAGGACCGTCGTCCCCGAGTCCCGCACCGTCGCGGTGGCGTGACCCCACCAGGTGACCTCGACCGCCACGGAACCTCCTTCCTGCGCCGCCGGCCGCCGCTGCCCGGCCGGCCCTTCCACCCCACGACCCTACGGCGCCCCCGCGCACACCGGGACCGGCCCGGCGGCTCCGGGCGAGGCCCGGCGGCGCACCGGACTATGAAAAAGTGGACGTTGTGCCCGCGTCGGGGAGGAGCCGGGTGCCTGATCGAGACCGCAACGCGACGGTACGGCCCCCTGCCCAAGTGCCGTACCCGAGAGGGGAGACGGAGTGCGACGCCGGCTGCCACCGTGGCGCACCCTCGGTGCGGGCCTTCTGCGGGTCTGCGCCGTCTGGGCGGTCGGCACCCTGACGATGCTGGTGCTCGCCGCCGTCCTGCCGGATTTCCGGCTCCAGTCGGCCGACGGCGACAGCGCCACGCGGATCGGGATCACGGCGGCGATCGGCGCCGGCGCCTTCGGCCTGCTCGGGGCGCTGGTCTGGCCCGTCCTCGTGCGGGCGCTGCTGCTCGTCCCCGCTGCGGTCCTCGGCGCGCTCGTCTTCTTCCTCAACGGATCGCTGCTGTGGTTGGCGATCAACCTCACCCCCTACGGACGGGGCAGCACGGACCCGACGACGGCCGTCGTCGTCGCCGCGGTGATGTCCGCCACCTCCTCGGCGACGAGCACCTTCCTCACGGTCAGGGACGACGGCGCCTACCGCCGCCGCCTCTCCCGCCTCGCCTACCGCAGGCGCAGACGCGAGGGACCGCGCCGCGGCCCCGCCACGCCGGGCGTCGTCTTCCTCCAACTCGACGGCGTGGGCCACGCCGTCCTCCGCGACGCGGTCGACCCGCCCGACGGCTCCGAGCCGCTGATGCCGACGGTCGCCGCGATGTGCGGAAGCACCCACCGGCTCAGCCGCTGGCGCACCGACTGGTCGAGCCAGACGGGTGCCAGCCAACTCGGCATCCTGCACGGCAGCAACGAGGACGTCCCCGCCTTCCGCTGGTACGAGAAGGAGACGGGCGAGGTGATGGTGAGCAACCGGCCCTCCAGCGCCGTCGAGCTCCAGCGCAGGGCCGTCGCGCGCACCGGGGACCGCGGGCTGCTCGCGCTCGACGGGGCGAGCAGGGGCAACCTCTTCAGCGGCGGCGCCGCGCAGGTCGCGCTCGTCCTCTCGATCGCCGCACGCCGCGGCAAGGAGACACGTTCCAGGGCCGGATACTTCGCCTACTTCTCCGACCCGGCCAACGCGACGCGCACGGCCGTCTCGTTCGTCGCCGAGGTGTTCCGGGAGATGGCGCAGGCGACACGGTCGCGGCTGCGGCGGGAGACGCCGCGCGTCAGCAGGGGCGGGCTGTACCCCTTCCTCCGTGCCTTCGCGACCGTCGTGGAGCGCGACGTCGTCGTCACCGCCGTCCTCGGCGACCTCCTCAGCGGGCGCACCGCCGTCTACGCGGACCTCGTCGCCTACGACGAGGTGGCGCACCACTCGGGCCCCCGCAGCCGCGACGCGCGCCAGGTGCTCCGCCGGCTCGACCGGTCGATCGCGCTCATCTCGAAGGTCGCCGAACGCTCCCCGCGGCCCTACCGGCTTGTGCTCCTCTCCGACCACGGCCAGAGCTTCGGCGAGACCTTCGAGAGCGCGTACGGGCTGACGCTGGAGGAGCTGGTGCGCGCCGGGTGCGGCCTGCCCGTACGGCGCCGCGCGCGGCGGACGGTGAGCGGGTCGGAGGCGCGCACCGCGGCCCGCACGGCGCTCCACCGGCCCGAGGAGGACGGGCAGGAGGTGCCGCGCAAGCCGCCCCGGTCGGCGGGGCCCGTCGTCCTCTGCTCGGGCAACCTCGGTCTCGTCTCCTTTCCCGACGTGCCGGGGCGTATGACCCGCGAGCAACTCGGGCTGCGCTCGCCGGCGTTGCTGCGTGCCCTCGCCGACCACCCGGGCGTCGGTTTCGTCCTCGTGCAGAGCGAGCGGCACGGGCCCGTCGTCCTCGGTAGGGGCGGGAGCGAGCACCGGCTCGCCAGCGGCGAGGTTGTCGGACCGAGCGATCCGCTCGCGCCGTTCGGGCCAGGTGCCGCGGCAGCGGTGCGGCGTACCGCCGGGTTCCCGCACGTGGCCGACGTCATGGTCAACTCGGCGGTCGACGGGAGCGGCGCCGTGCACGCCTTCGAGGAGCAGATCGGCTCCCACGGCGGACTCGGCGGCGAGCAGAGCGAGCCGTTCCTGCTCTCGCCGCTCACGCTCTCCCCGCCCACGGAGGACGGCGACGAACTCGTCGGCGCCGAGCGCATCCACGCGGTGCTGCGGCGGTGGCTCTCGGAGTCCGCCGCGTACGCCGGGGAGTTGTGGGGTGCGACGGCGGCGCGGGAGCCGGAGAAGCGGGCCGCGCGCCCGTCCTGACGGGCGCGGTCGCCTCCGACTCCTGGTCAGTTCCGCAGCGGCTCGCCCACCTCGCGCATGTGCCGCAGCGCCTCGCGCCACGAGGTGAACAGCCCCGTCTCGTGGTAGGGGATGCCGAGTTCGGCGCAGTGCCGGCGGACGAGCGGGCGCGCGCGGCGCAGGTGAGGTGTGGGCATGCTCGGGAAGAGGTGGTGCTCGATCTGGTAGTTGAGGCTGCCGAGGAGGACGTCGGTGAAGAGGCCACCGCGCACGTTGCGCGAGGTGAGGACCTGGCGGCGGAGGAAGTCCGGGCGCTCGTCGCCCTTGAGCGTGGGCATGCCCTTGTGGTTGGGCGCGAAGATCGAGCCGAGGTAGACGCCGAAGACGGCGTGGTGCACCAGCAGGAAGGCGGTGGCCATGCCGGGCGGCAGCAGGACGAAGAGCGCGGCCAGGTAGCCGGCGAAGTGGACGAGGAGCAGCGCCCCTTCGAGGAGCGGGCGCTTCATGTGCCGCTGGCGCAGTGCGCGGACGCTGGAGACGTGGAGGTTGAACCCTTCCAACGTGAGGAGCGGGAAGAAGAGCGCGGCCTGGTGGCGCCCGATGAAGCGGGGAACGCCGCGCGACTGCTCCGCCTGCTCCCGCGACCAGACCAGGATGTCCGGTGCGACGTCCGGGTCGTGCTCCTCGTGGTTGGGGTTGGCGTGGTGCCGTGTGTGCTTGTTCATCCACCAGCCGTACGACATCCCGATGCCGAGGTTGCCGAGGAGGCGACCGGCGCGCTCGCTCCAGGCGCGCGAGGCGAACACCTGCCGGTGCGCCACGTCGTGCGCGAGCAGCGCGAGTTGCCCGTAGACGAGTCCGAGCACGACGGCGACCGCCAACTGCCACCAGCTCTCGCCGACCAGGAGGAAGGCGGCGCCGCATCCGGCCGCTGCGAGTACCACGAGGGCGATGCGTGCGGCGTAGTAGCCGGGGCGGCGGCGGAGCAGGCCGGCGGCGCCGATCTGTCGGGAGAGGCCGGCGAAGTCGCTTCCCCTGCCGGGGGGCTGTTCACTCGCAGGCGGCGGCAGGTGTGGTGCTGTCGTCATGCCGTCGAGCCTCTCCGCCGAGGGGAGGTCGCCGACAGCCGCTTGGCCCGCCCTTCGGTTGGGGGGCTGGCACCAGTGCGGGGGCGGGCGTCTTCTGCGTCGTTACCGACGGTGCGGCGAACGGGGCCGCGAGTGACGGGCGGCCGCCAGAGACTACGGGCGGTCAGCGAAGCCCAGAGAGGGGACGGCATACCGCTTCGGGAGGCGCGGTATTCGGTGCTGTCCTTCAGCGGGCGCAGGCGGCTCGGTAGCCGTCGATGCTCAGGGTCCCTCTTGGCGGGCGAGTAGGCCGGAGGCGGTCACCGTCGCCGTGCGGCGTACGACGTCGGTGAAGTCGACACGCATGGCGGCGAGGGCGGGTTCTGAGGCGTAGGCGGCTTCCATGGCCGGGGAAGGGCGGCTGCACTGCCACGCGGTGATGGCCATGAGCAAAGTCGTCTCGGTCAGCTCGGCCGCGCCGTCGGCGCCGAGTTCGGGCAGGTGTCGGCGAACCAGTGCGGTGAGGCCGTGCAGCGAACGTCGGGCAGCGTGCTTGTGCCGGAGGCAGAGCGCGGTGGAGATGTTGTGCTCCAGGACCGCGCCTTGTGCGCTGAGCAGGTCGCACAGTACCGGCCGCTCCCTCATCGAAGTGGCCAGGAGATCCGCCAGCCGGTCGCCTCGCTCCCTCGGCGTGCGGTCGTCCTTGGTGGGTGCGCGCTCCAGGTCGGCGATCCAGTGCGCCATCTCGGCGTCGAGCAGGTCGAGCAGGATCGCCTCACGGGATTCGAAATACCGCAGCACGTTCGCCTTTGCCAGGCCCGTGCGGCGGCTCAGTTCGTTGAGGCTGAGCCTGGCGACGGGTGTCTCCGTGAGCATCGTCGCCGCGGTTTCCAGGATCTGCTGCCGTCGCTGGCTGCGCTGCTCGTCGGTGCGGGCTCGCTGGAAGGTCACGCCCCCATGTTAAGACCGCCGGTATTTTGCTAAGTGACCGGTGGTCCTTTAGCGTGGGCAGACAAGATACCGGCAGTACGTAAAGGGGTGCGTGATGTACCGGATTCCCGACCAGCAGGGGAAGCTCGCCGTCGTCACCGGTGCGAACAGCGGCACGGGCAAGGCAGCGGCCACGGCGCTCGCCGGTGCCGGAGCGCGCGTCGTCCTCGCCGTGCGCGCCGAGGACAGGGGCGAAGAGGCGAAACTCGACATCCTCGCCGAGCACCCCGGGGCCGATGTCGAGGTACGCCGGGTGGACCTGGCCGATCTGGCGAGCGTCAAGGGGTTCGCCGACGGGCTGATCGCGGACGATCGACCGCTGGACCTGCTGCTCAACAACGCCGGGGTGATGTTCCCACCGGTGCGCCACGAGACCGTCGACGGGTTCGAGCTGCAGATGGGCAGCAACTTCCTCGGCCCGTTCGCTCTCACGGTGCGCCTGCTCCCGCTGCTGCTGGAGGCGCCGGCGCCACGGGTGGTGACGATGAGCAGCGGGATGGCCGCCCGCGGGAAGATCGACTTCAGCGACCTGAACTGGCACAAGCGGTATGACCCGACGGCGGCGTACGGGCGCTCCAAGCTGGCCGGCCTGCTGATGGCCCAGCAGTTGGCGCGGACCGCGACGGAGCGTGGCTGGCCGCTGCTGTCGATCGGCGCGCACCCGGGCAACGCGGCCACGAACATCGCCGCTTCCGGGCCGCGGCTCGGAGGCGAGCCCAGCCTTCTGTTCCGCGTCGCCTGGAAGGTGACCCCGCAGCACTCCGCCGAAGCCGGCGCGGCACCGATGCTCTACGCCGCGACCAGTCCGGACGCGGCCCAGGGCGGCTACTACGGGCCCCGCTGGGGCTTGGTCGGCCGTCCGGCGCCGGCCGACTTCACCCGCAAGGGCAAGGACCGGCAGGTTGCCGCGCAACTGTGGGCCGAAGCGGAACGTCTGACGGGTGTGAGTCTGCCCGCCGGGCCGTGACGGCCCACCTCGCCCCAGCACCGAGCGCCCAGCCCTGCGGCCACGGGGAGAAGTCGGAGGCGTCAGCGGTACCGACGGTCACCGCCGGCCAGGTTCCTCGTGCGGTCGTCCGGACGGCAAGGCAATGGCCTTCCGCGGGGAGCGGTGGGACCCCTCGGACGGTCGGCGCGGCCTTCGTGCACCGCGGTTGAGGTTCGAGCACGGGCGACGCGGAGCACTGCGTGCGGCCTTCGCCTGCGAGGAGAACGGTGTCCGTGCCGACAGCAAGGACCGCGCCTCCGGGAACATGCCCACCGTCTCCTGACAAGGGCGCTTCGCCGGCAGAGACCTTCACTTGCTTCCATGCTCTCCCGAAGGCCGTCCATGCTCCCGAACTCCCCGCCCCCGCCTGCCCCTCGGACCGCCGCGCGCATGGCAGGGTGGCGTCGCGAGTCGGGTCGTCCCGCGGGCGGCCCGCGGGGACCGACAGGGCGTGCGTGCGTCCGGGAAGGGGGCCGTGATGCCACCCGAGCCGTTGACCGAGCAGGAGACCGCCGAGGCACTCGGGGCGTTGCCCGGCTGGGAGGTCTCGGGCGGCGCGCTGCGCCGTACCTACTCCTTCCCCGGGCACCTCGCCGCCGCCGCGATGGTCGTCCATGTCGCGGCGATCCAGGAGGAGTTGGACCACCACTCCGAGCAGACGCTCGGCTACGCCTCCCTCGCCGTCTCGGTGAACACGCACAGCGCGGGCGGCGCGATCACCGCGAAGGACACCGAGTTGGCCCGCCGCGTCGAGGAGATCGCGGCGGGCCACGGGGCGGTCTGAGACGTGCCCGGGGCCGGGCACCTGCGTGGGTGTCCGGCCCCGGGGTGCGTGCGTCAGCCGGTGGTGAGGCTGAGGCCGTACACGGAGAGTGCCGGGTTGACGGGCTGGTAGTAGGTGGTTCCGCCGGAGGAGCAGTTGCCGGAGCCGCCGGAGGTCATGCCCTGGGCCTGGCTGCCGGAGATGAAGGAGCCGCCGGAGTCGCCGGGCTCGGCGCAGACCGAGGTGCGGGTGACGCCGTTGATGGTGCCCTCGGGGTAGGTGACGCTGGTGTTGTGCTGCTGGATGGTGCCGCAGTGCCAACCGGTGGTCGAGCCGGAGCGGCAGACCGTCGAGCCGACCGCCGCCTGCTGCGAGCCGGAGACGCGGACGGCGCCGCCGTTGACGTACGGGGTCGCCGTCCAGTTGCTGTTGGTGGCGACCCAGGCGTAGTCGTTGCCGGGGAAGGTGGAGCCCTGGAAGGTGCCCTGCGCGACCTGGTTGTAGCCGGTGGTGCTGGCGCCCGGCCTGCCGCAGTGGCCCGCGGTGACGAAGCCCTGCTGGCTGCCCTTGGTCACGGAGAACCCGATGGAGCAGCGCGAGGTGTTGTTGATGTAGTAGGCGTCGCCGCCCACGAGGTCGTAGTACGTGCGGGGCGCTTCGGCGGACTTCACCGTGCGCACCGCGCTCGGGTCGACGCCTGCCTTCTCCACGATCCGCTCGGCGGCCGCCGTGTCCGAGGTGCGGACGGTGACCGCGTTGTGTCTGACGTCGACCGACCGGACGGCGGCGTCTCTCTCGACGCCTGCCGAATCGAGGGTCTTCTGCAGGGACTTGAGGTCGCTCAGGCTGTGGTCGACGACCTTGGCGACCGCGCCGCGCGCCTCGATGGCGCCGACCTCGGCCGCGTCGGTGGTGGCCACGGTGAGCTGCGCGTCGGCGCCCGAGACCCAGGCGCCGCCGAAGCTGGCGCCCAACTGCTCGGCGAGCGCCTCTTCGACGTCGGCGGCCTCGGCCTCGGCCGCGAGGCGCTCGGTCACCTGGCCCTTGCTCAGGCCGAGGTCGCGCTGCATGGCGTCGAGCATCCCGGCGGGGAGCTCGGCGGCCGTGGGGGAGCCGGCGGCGGAGTCGGGGGCCGGCTGGCCCGCGTTGGCGGGGAGTGCGGTGAGCGCGAGGACGCAGGCGGCAGCGAGTGCCGAACCGGCGGCCATGCTACGTATCCGTACCATGTTGCCTCCTCGTGTGGGGGTGCGCGGCTCAACGTAGCCACCGCTGTTCCAGCCGTGTACCTGTCAAGTTGACCCTCTCATGGTGCGATGGAAACCCTGCGTTGGCTGTCAACTCCCGTGGAAGCGCTACCGGAAGAGGCCCGGACGAGGTTGCACGGAAGGGTGATATGCCTGGCGACGCTTCGTGGCGGTGCCGGAAGCCGGGGATGCTGGTCTCGGCAGCACGTCGGCGAGGAGGAGACATGACGAGTCCGGCGTACCACTCGATCCCCGTACGCCCCGGTCGTCTGCGTGAGGCTGCCGAGCAGATCGAGGAGGCCACCGGCATGCGTGTCGAGATCGTCGGAGGAAGCCTGTCGATGTCTCCGAGCCGGACGGGCGAGCATGTCGGGATCGTCATCGACCTGAGGGACGCCGTTCGTCCCCATCTGCCGGGAGAATACGAAGCCTTCGAAAACATCTCCCTTCCCATGGCAGGGAACGACGACGACTACGCCACCCCGGACCTCACCGTGGGCCCGAGGGCCTTCAAGGACATGGACGATTGGCTACTGGAGTCCGAGGAGGTGCAGTTGGCCGTCGAGGTGGTCTCCCCGAGCGAGCGCCTGAAGGGGATCAACGAGAAGACCGCCTGGTACGCGGCGGCCGGTGTCCGGATCCTCCTCCGGGTCGATCCCCGCACCGGCACCTGGTCGCTCTTCGGCCGCCCCGACCGGCCGGGCTCCGAGTACCGCGGCGTCGAGCACGGCAAGTACGGCGAATCGGTGCCGCTCCCCGCGGAGTTGGGCGGCGAACTGGAGACCTCCGGGCTCGCCCGGTACACGCGCTGAGTCAGCCTGCCGCGGCGTCGAGGCCGGTCCCACGCGCGCCGTGTCTTCGCTCGGCGAGCCATCTGACGTACGCCGGATTGCGCGCGGCGGCCTCCCGGTGCGCCCGCCGTGCCTGGTACGTCACCGAGGGGGCGGCGTCGGCGGCGGCGGACTCGGGGTGCCAGCCGAGGAGGTGGCGCCAGCGGAGCGGGTTGCCCGCGAGGGGGACGGTGACGACGCCAGGCGTCGGCGCGAACGTCGCCCGGCACAGCCCGACGGCGCGGCCGACGCGGACGAGGTGCGTGCACGAGACGACGTCGGCCTCGTGGAGCGCGGCCGGTGTGAACCCGGCGCGTGCGCAGGCGGCGGCGAAGCAGTCGGCGAAGCAACCGTCGCCCGGTGCGCAGACCCACCACTCGCCGGCGAGCGTGCCGAGCTCCAACTCCCGCTCGGCAGCGAGCGGATGGGTCTCGGGGACCATCGCGAAGACGGGGTCCTCGCCGATCTCGCGCCAGGCGAGGCCGTCGCCGGCCGGGGGAGGGCTGTCCCCGCAGACGCCGACGAGGACGTAGTCGAGGCGCCCCGTGGCCGCCATCGCGCTCAGCTCCGTCACCGACCACGAGGTGCGCGTGCTCAGCGGGGTGTGCGGGCGGGCGGCGGCGAGGCGGTCGACGAGGCCGCCGAGGAGCGGACCGTGCGTCGCGCCGATCCGGAACCGTGGCGCGGTGTCGAAGCTGGCGGTGAAGCGGGCCGCGTCGTCCTGGAGCCGGTGGACGGCGGGCAGCAGGACCCGCGAGCGGTCGAGGACGAACTGGCCGAGCGGGGTGGGCCTCGCGCCCGTGCGGCCGCGGTCGAAGAGCGGGCCGCCGAGGGTGCGTTCGATACGTTTGAGCTGACCGCTGAGGGCGGACTGGGCGAGGCCGAGTGAGGTGGCCGCTCGGGTGAGGCTGCCGGCGTCCGCTATTGCATGAACTAGCCTGAGGTGACGCAACTCCAGCTCCATACCCGGAATTTATGCTTCCCGATGGTTGCGGGCAACGGGCCCGAGAGCGGACGAACCCCTCGTCCAGCGGGACGAGGGGTTCGTCGTACTCCGTCGACGGGAGCTGGACGCCCGGCGGTTCAGCCGACGAAGTTGTTGGTGTCCGGGTCGGGGCCCAGGCGTGTGTCGGTGTTGAGGCGGGCGATCGCGTCGAGGTCGGCCCGGTCCAGCTCGAAGTCGAAGATGTCGAAGTTCTCCACGATGCGGGAGGGCGTCACCGACTTCGGGATGGCGATGTTGCCGAGCTGGAGATGCCAGCGGAGGACGACCTGCGCCACCGTCTTGCCGTGCTTCTCCGCGGTCTCGGTGAGCGTCGGCTCGTCGAGCAGCCCCTTGCCCTGGCCCAGCGGTGACCACGCCTCCGTCGCGATGTGGTGGTCGGTGTGGAAGGCGCGCGGCAGCGACTGCGCGAGCTGCGGGTGGAGCTCGATCTGGTTGACGGCGGGGACGGTGCCGCCCAGGTCGATCACGCGCTTGAGGTGCGCCGGCTGGAAGTTGGAGACACCGATCGCCCTCGCGCGTCCCTCGGCGAGGAGGCGCTCCAGGGCCCGCCAGGTGTCTAGGTACTTGTCGACCCCCGGCATCGGCCAGTGGATGAGGTAGAGGTCGACGTGGTCGAGGCCGAGCTTCTCCAGCGAGGCGTCGAAGGCGCGGAGGGCCGTGTCGTACCCCTGGTCGGCGTTCCAGAGCTTGGTGGTGACGAAGAGCTCGTCGCGCGGGATGCCGGAGGCGGCGAGCGCCCGCCCCGTTCCGGACTCGTTCTCGTAGGCGGCGGCCGTGTCGATGCTGCGGTAGCCGGCCTCGAGAGCCCTGCCCACCGCGCGCTCCGCCTCGTCGTCGGCGACCTGCCAGACGCCGAAGCCGAGCTGCGGCATCTCGACGCCGTTGTTGAGGGTAATGGTGGGAACGTTGCTCACGCCTCAGGTCCTCACGTGCGAATCGACAGTCTTGCTCGTCATCGTCAACGATCAAGCACGCCGGTGCATTCCCAACGCGCCCTCGTCGGCGCCCGGCTCACCGGTACAGGCCCGCGATCTCGTCGGCGTAGCGCTCCTCGATCGCCCTTCGCCGCAGCTTCAGCGACGGTGTGAGAAGGCCCTCGTCCTCGGTGAACTGCCCGGCGAGGACACGGAAGGTGCGGATCGACTCCGCCTTGGAGACGTGCGTGTTGGCGGCGACGACGGCCCGGCGGATCTCTCGCTCCAAGTCCGCGTCGCGGACGAGTTCGGCCGGGCCGAGCTCCGGTTTGCCGCGCATCGACAGCCAGTGCGCGACCGCGTCCCGGTCGAGGGTGATCAGCGCGGCGACGTAGGGCCGGTCGTTGCCGACGACGAGGCAGTGGGCGACGAGCGGGCTCGCCCGTACCCGCTCCTCCAGCGACGCGGGGGAGAGGCTCTTTCCGCCCGCGGTCACGAGGATCTCCTTCTTGCGGCCCGTGAGGGTGAGATAGCCGTCCTCGTCGAGCGAGCCGAGGTCGCCGGTGGCGAACCAGCCGTCGTACAGGGCGATTCCGGTCGCCTGGTAGTGGTGGAGGTAGCCGGAGAAGATGTGGCCGCCGCGGAGCCACACCTCGCCGTCGGAGGCGACCGAGACGGAGGTGCCGGGCAGCGGGGTGCCGACGGTGCCGAAGCGGATGCGCCCCGGCGGGTTGGCGGTCGCCGCCGCGGTGGTCTCCGTGAGGCCGTACCCCTCGTAGATCGGCAGCCCCGCGCCGTGGAAGAAGAGTCCGAGCCGGCGCTCCATCCCCGAACCGCCGGACATGGCGCTGCGGCACCGGCCGCCCATCGCCGCCCTGAGCTTCCCGTAGACGAGCTTGTCGAAGAGCTGGTGCTGCATCCGCAGGGACGTGCCGGGCCCCGGCCCGGTGCCGAACGACCGCTGTTCCACGGCCTCCGCGTACCGCACCGCGACGTCCTCGGCCTTCTCGAAGGGGGCGAGCCTTCCCTCGGACTCCGCCTTGTTCCGCGCAGCGCGGTAGATCTTCTCGAAGAGGTGGGGCACCGCCTGGATGAACGTCGGCCGGAAGGAGGCGAGATCGGGGAGGAGCGCGTCGGCGGTCATGCTGGGCTGGTGGCCGAGGACGACCCGGCCGCGGAGCGCGGCGACCTCCACCATGCGCCCGAAGACGTGCGCGAGCGGGAGGAAGAGCAGCAGCGAGGGCTGCTCGCCCGGCTTGGCGAAGACCTCGCCGTAGCCGTCGAGCACGCTGTCGGCCTCGGACATGAAGTTGGCGTGGGTGAGGAGGCAGCCCTTGGGGCGGCCCGTCGTGCCCGAGGTGTAGATGACGGTGGCGACCGAGTCGGGGGTGAGGGCGAGGCGGTGGCGGTTGACGACCTCGTCGTCGAGTCCTGCACCGCGCTCGCGGAGTTCGGCGACGGCACCGGAGTTGAGCTGCCAGAGCCGGGAGAGCTTCGGCAGGGAGCCGATCACCGAGCCGACCGTCATCGCGTGGTCCTCGTGCTCGACGACGGCGGCCGAGACCTCGGCGTCGTGCATGATCCAGCGCACCTGCTCCGCCGAGGACGTCGGGTAGACGGGCACGGGTTGGGCGCCGATCGACCAAAGCGCGTAGTCGAAGAGCGTCCACTCGTAACGGGTGCGGGACATGATCGCGACGCGGTCGCCGAACCGCACCCCCTCGCTGAGCAGCCCCTTGGCGAGCGCGAGGACCTCGTCCCTGAACTCGCCCGCGGTCACGTCCTGCCATCCGCCGCTCGCGTCCTTGCGCGCGAGTGCCACCCGGCCGCTCTCGCGCTCGGCGTGCTCGAAGACGGTGTCGGCGAGGCCCCCGGCGTGGGGTGTCGTCGACACGGCCGGGACGGTGAACTCCTGCAATGGCTCTGCTCCTCGACGTGCCTCCGAAGCCGGGCGTACAGCCCTCGGCTGCGGACCCGGCGCGAGCGACCGTAACCGATCCGCAGCCGGTCGGGGGAGCGATCTTCCCTGGTCAGTCTCGCAATTGGAGCGGTTACGACGGGTTGGACGCACAGTCGTTGCCAGGCCCGCCGGTAATCTGCACGGAACCTTTGCGAGCTTGCGCCGCGTCGACCGAAGGGGGAAGGTGCGGAAGTACAGTTCCGCAGAGCGGCATTGCCGGCGTCGGCCGCCCGGCGTTCGGGCGCGGTCGGTCGCCCCCCGGCCGCCCGACCGCGACGAGGGAGCACATGCGCCGCCTGGCCGGTCTCGTAGACCCCTTCATCCTGCTGCTCTTCGGCACGGTCCTCGTCGCCGTCCTCCTCCCCGCCCAGGGTGGGGTGGCGGACGGCTTCTCCTGGGCCACCAAGATCGCCGTCGGCCTCATCTTCTTCCTCTACGGCGCCCGCCTCTCGACGAAGGAGGCTGTCGACGGGCTCCGCCACTGGCGGCTCCATCTCGCCGTGCTGCTCTGCACGTTCGCGCTCTTCCCGCTCCTCGGCCTCGCCTCCGCCGGGCTCGTTCCGCACGTCCTCACGCCGGAGCTCCAGACGGGGCTGCTCTTCTGCTGCCTCGTCCCCTCGACGATCCAGTCCTCGATCGCCTTCACCTCGATCGCGCGCGGCAACGTCCCGGCGGCGATCTGCGCCGGTACGTACTCCAGCCTCTTCGGCGTCGTGGCGACGCCGCTCCTCGCGGCCTGGCTCATCGGCGGCTACGCGGGGCTGTCGGCGACCGCGCTCGTGGAGATCGGCTGCCAGCTCCTCGCGCCGTTCCTCGCGGGGCAGTTGCTCCGCCGCTGGATCGGCGGCTTCCTGACCCGGCGCCGCAGGATCACCTCGACCGTCGACCGCGGTGCGATCCTGCTGGTGGTCTACACGGCGTTCAGCGAAGGCATGGCCGAGGGGGTCTGGGGCGCTGTCACGCCGCTGCGGCTCGGTGCGCTCCTCGCCGTCGAGGCCGTGCTGCTCGCGGTGATGCTGCTGCTCACCTGGTACGGCTCGAAGCGGCTTCGTTTCGTGCGGCAGGACCGGGTCGCGCTCACCTTCGCCGGCTCCAAGAAGTCGCTCGCCGCGGGACTGCCGATGGCGAGCGTCCTCTTCGGCAGCGGCGCGGCGCTCGCGGTGCTGCCGCTGATGCTCTTCCACCAGATGCAGCTCGTCGTCTGCGCATTCCTCGCCCGGCGTTGGGGACGTGCCGCGCCGGCCGAGGAGCCCGAGGTCGCCCACGCGCCGGCCGGCGGGCAGCCGGCCTCAGCCGGTGGGGGCGTGCGCGGGTAGCGCGATGCGTTCCGCGCCCGCGTAGACGTTCATCGAGCGCCCGCGGAGGAAGCCGACGAGCGTCGTGCCCGTCTCCGCGGCGAGGTCGACGGCGAGCGAGGAGGGCGCGGAGACGGCGGCGAGCGCCGGGATGCCGGCCATCACCGCCTTCTGCACCAGCTCGAAGCTGGCCCGCCCGGAGACCATCAGCACGGAGTCGCGCAGCGGCAGCAGGTCGCGCTGGAGCGCGGCGCCGACGAGCTTGTCGACGGCGTTGTGGCGGCCCACGTCCTCCCGGACGTCGAGGAGTTCGCCTTCGCTGGTGAAGAGCCCGGCGGCGTGGAGGCCGCCGGTGCGGTCGAAGACGCGCTGCGCGGCGCGGAGCCGCTCGGGCAGCAGCGGCAGCACCTCGACGTCTAGGCGGGGCGCCTCCGGTGCCTCCGGCTCCCAACGCGCCGTGGTGCGGACGGCGTCGAGGCTCGCCTTGCCGCAGACGCCGCACGAGGAGGTGGTGTAGACGTTGCGCTCCAGGGTGAGTTCGGGCACCGCGACGCCTTCGGCGAGGCGCACGTCGAGGGTGTTGTAGGTGTTCTGTCCGTCGACGAGCGCGCCCGCGCAGTAGGCGATCCGCACCAGCTCCGACGCGCGGCCGAGAACGCCTTCGCTCACCAGGAAGCCGGCGGCGAGCGCGAAGTCGTCGCCCGGGGTGCGCATGGTGACGGCGAGCGGCCTGCCGCCCAGCCGGATCTCCAGCGGCTCCTCGCCCGCGAGGGTGTCGGGGCGCTCGCTCACCGCGCCCTCCCTGATCCGCAGCACCTTCCTGCGCTCGGTGACCCTTCCCATGCCGCCGCTCCCGCTGCCGTGGTCGAAGGGCGCCGGGGTCCCGCCGCCCGTGCGCTCCATTCTCCGTCATCGCAAGACCGCGACCGAGGTGCCTGCACGGGGTTCGGGCAGGGGTTCCGTGGTTTGCGTCAACTTGCCCGGCGCGCGCGGACGTTGGCGTCCGGCAGGCTCCGGGCGGGAGCGTTGCGTCCCTGCTTTGTCCTCAACCGGGAAGAAGTTATTGCGATTCGCGCAGAACTTCTTCCCAACTGTGGGCGTCGCTGCTACGTTCCCTGAGCAATCCGGTCGACGCCGGCAACGGCCCACCCGCAGCCGGGAATTCGGCGGCGCGTGGCCGGCTGCGCGTCGCCACGTGAGCCCAAGAGGAGGAGCGGTGAGGCGGATGACGGCCCGGCCCGCGAACGTGCACCAGGCGCGTCTGCTGCGTCTGCTGCGCGACGGCGGGCCGAGCTCCCGCGCGGAGCTCGGCGACCGCGTGGAGCTGTCCCGCTCCAAGCTCGCCGTCGAGGTCGACCGCCTGCTGGAGACCGGCCTCGTCGTCGCTGACGGCCTCGCGGCCTCGCGCGGCGGGCGCCGCTCGCACAACATCAGGCTCGCGCCCGAACTCCGCTTCCTCGGCGTCGACATCGGCGCCACGTCGGTCGACGTCGCCGTCACCAACGCCGAGATGGAGATCCTCGGCCACCTCAACCACCCGATGGACGTGCGCGCGGGCCCGGTCTCCGTCTTCGGCCAGGTGCTCGCGATGGTCGGCAAGCTCCGCGAATCCGGCGTGGCCGACGGGCTCGACGGCGCGGGCGTCGGGGTGCCGGGGCCCGTCCGGTTCCCCGAGGGCGTCCCCGTGGCGCCGCCGATCATGCCGGGTTGGGACGGCTTCCCCGTGCGCGAGGTGCTCAGCCAGGAGCTCGGCTGCCCCGTGATGGTCGACAACGACGTCAACCTCATGGCGATGGGGGAGATGCACGCCGGGGTCGCGCGCTCCGTGCAGGACTTCTTCTGCGTCAAGATCGGCACCGGTATCGGGTGCGGCATCGTCGCAGGCGGCGACGTGCACCGCGGCACCACGGGGAGCGCGGGCGACATCGGGCACATCCAGGTGGAGCCCGAAGGGCGCCCGTGCGCCTGCGGCAACCGCGGCTGCCTGGAGGCGTACTTCGGGGGTTCCGCGCTCGCGAGGGACGCCGAGCTGGCGGCGAAGGAGGGGCGCTCGGAGGAGCTCGCGGGCCGCCTCGCCGGCGCGGGCAGCCTCACCGCCGTCGACATCGCCGCAGCCGCCTCCGCGGGCGACGGCACCTCGCTCGACCTGATCCGCTCCGGGGGAGCCCGGGTCGGCCAGGTGATCGCCGGGCTCGTCAGCTTCTTCAACCCCGGTCTCGTCGTGATCGGCGGTGGGGTGACGGGGCTCGGGCACACCCTCCTCGCCAGCATCCGCTCGCAGGTCTACCGCCAGTCGCTGCCGCTCGCCACCGGCAACCTCCCCATCGTGCTGGGCGAGTTGGGACAGCTCGCAGGAGTGACGGGGGCCGCCAGGCTCACCAGCGACCACCTCTTCTCGCCGGCCTGACCGGCGAGCGCACCACAGGCACCACGGCACCACCCGCACGGTCCGCACCACCCGCACCGCAGGCACGTCCCTGGCGCAACACCGCACCGCAGCAAGGAAGTCCGTACGCCGACCCCGGCCCCGGAGTGGACGCTCCCGGCGCCGCGGCGGCCCGAGACCGCACCGAGCCGACACCAGCCGCCCACCGCGACCGGTCCGCCGACGCGCGACCGCTCAGGACAGCCGCGCCGTCGGCCACCGCCGACGCGCGAGACCAGTCGCACGGCGACGGACCCGAGTCCGCCGCACCGCCCACCACCGCAACCCGCGCGACCCAGGCACCGATCCCGCCCGTACGCACGGAAGGCCCGCCATGGCACCACTCCTCACCATGTCAGGAATCACCAAGTCCTTCCCCGGTGTGCGCGCCCTCGACGGCGTCGAACTCGACGTGGAGGCGGGCGAGGTGCACTGCCTGCTCGGCCAGAACGGCGCGGGGAAGTCGACGCTGATCAAGGTGCTCGCCGGCGCCCACCGGCCGGACGAGGGCGAGATCCGCTGGCAGGGCGAGCCCGTCGCGCTCGACGCGCCCGTCGCCGCGATGCGGCTCGGAATCGCCACGATCTACCAGGAGTTGGACCTGGTCGAGCACCTCTCCGTCGCCGAGAACGTCTTCCTCGGCCACGAGGTGGCGAGCCGCGGATTCGTCAGGCCCCGCGCGGCCCGCTCGCGTACCGCAGCGCTCCTCGCCAGGCTCGGGCACCCGGAGATCGACCCGAACACGCTCGTCGGCGCGCTCTCGGCGGCCGGCGCGCAGGTCGTCTCCATGGCCCGCGCCCTGTCGCACGACGTCCGCCTCATCGTGATGGACGAGCCGTCGGCCGCGCTCGATCCCGATGAGGTCGACAACCTCTTCCGGATCGTCGCAGGACTCACGGCGGAGGGCGTCGCGGTCGTCTACATCTCGCACCGCCTGGAGGAGATCCGGCGCATCGGGGACCGCGTCTCCGTGCTCAAGGACGGCCGGGTCGCCGCGCGCGACCTCCCGGCGGCGGAGACGCCGACCGAGTGTCTCGTCTCCCTGATGACGGGCCGCGACGTCGAGTACGCCTTCCCCGAGCGGCCCGCCGAGCCGGCCCGCGCCGACCCGGTGCTCCGCGCCGAAGGGCTCGCGAGGGAGGGCGAGTTCGCGCCGCTCGACCTGGAGCTGCGTCCCGGCGAGATCGTCGGCCTCGCCGGACTCGTCGGCTCCGGGCGCTCGGAGATCCTTGAGACGCTCTACGGCGCCCGCAAGCCCACCGCGGGGCGCATCCTCGTCGACGGGCGGGAGCTGCCGGCGGGGCGGATCACCGCAGCCGTACGGGCGGGGATCGGGCTCGCGCCCGAGGAGCGCAAGTCGCAGGCGCTGCTGATGCTGGAGTCGGTGACGAGGAACGTCTCGGTCTCCTCCCTGCCGAGGTTCTCCCGCGGCGGTTGGCTCGACCGTGCGAAGGAACGGGCCGCCGCGCACCGCCACACCTCCGACCTCGCGCTCAGCCCCGACCGCCCCGACCGGCCCGTGCGCACCTTCTCCGGCGGCAACCAGCAGAAGGCCGTACTCGCCCGGTGGCTGCTGCGGGAGTGCCGGGTCCTCCTCCTCGACGAGCCGACCCGCGGCGTCGATGTCGGCGCCCGCTCCGAGCTCTACGCCGTGATCCGGCGGCTCGCCGACTCGGGGGTCTGCGTACTGCTCGTCTCCAGCGAAGTGCCCGAAGTCCTCGGCCTCGCCGACCGCGTGCTGGTGCTGCGCGAGGGCCGCGTCGTACACACCGCCCCCGCCCGGGAGCTCGACGAGCACCGGGTGCTCGACCTCGTCATGGAAGGGAGCCCCTCGTGCTGAACTCTCCCAAGGGCGCCTCGGCCGAGGGCCGGCAGGCCGACCCGCCCGTCGACCCCGGAAAGCCCGTGCCCCCGCCTGCGGGCACGGGCTCGGGACTGCGGGGCCTGCTCGCGGGCAGCCGGCTCGACGGGCGCCAACTCTCGCTCGTCGGCGTCCTGTTGGTGCTCGCCGCGATCGGCGCCTTCACCAAGCCCGACGACTTCCTCACCGGGGACAACCTGCAACTCATCCTCACCCAGGCGTCGGTGGTCGGCGTCGTCACCGTCGGCGTGACGTTCGTGATCATCGGGGGCGGCATCGACCTGTCGGTCGGCTCCATGGTGGCGCTCGCGTCGGTCTGGGCGACGACCGTCGCCACGCAGGACCTCGGGCTCGGCGGGATGCTGCTCTGCTCCGTGCTCGTCGGGCTCGGTGCGGGGCTCGTCAACGGACTGCTGATCGCGTACGGGCCGATGGTCCCCTTCATCGCGACGCTCGCGATGATGGCTTCGGCGCGCGGCCTCGCGCTCCAGATCAGCGGCGGCGAGACGCAGGTGGTGACGGTCGACGCCGTCCTCGAGCTCGGCGTGCCCGAGTCGTACGTGCTGGGCGTGCCGCCGCTGGTGCTCATCTTCGTCGCGGTGGCCGTGCTCGGCTGGCTCGTCCTCAACCGCACCACCTTCGGCCGCCGCACCGTCGCCACGGGCGGCAACCCGGAGGCGTCCCGGCTCGCCGGCATCGCCGTCAAGCGGCAGCGGCTGCTGCTCTACCTCCTCTCCGGGCTCTGCTGCGGCATCGCCGCCTTCATGCTCGTCGTGCTGACGGGCTCGGGCCAGAGCACCAACGGCAACCTCTACGAACTCGACGCCATCGCCGCCGCGATCATCGGCGGCACGCTGCTCAGCGGCGGGCGCGGCAGCATCCTCGGCTCGGTCCTCGGGGTGCTCGTCTTCACCACGATCACCAACCTGTTCGCGCTCAACAACCTCCAGACCGACGTTCAGCAGATCGCCAAGGGCGCCATCATCGTCGCCGCAGTCCTGGTACAGAAGGGGCGTAACTCCCAATGAGTGCAGAGAAACCGACACCGCTCGCCAGAACCAGCCGCCGCAACCTCCTCTTCGGCACCGCGGCGGGGGCAGCGCTCCTCGCCACCGGCTGTACGAGCAACGAGAGCAACGACGACAAGGCGTCCGGCGCGGAGCAGGCGCAGATCGCCGACGACAAGCCGGGCAAGAAGGTCACCATCGGCTACGCAGGACCGCAGGCCGACCACGGCTGGCTGAAGGCGATCGACACCCAGGCGAAGAGCCGCGCCAAGAATTACGAGGACGTCACCATGGAGGTGACCGAGGGCTCCAACGACAACGCCACACAGGTCGGCCAGGTCGAGACGCTGATCAACAAGAAGGTCGACGTCCTCGTGGTGCTGCCCGCGGACGGCAAGGCGCTCACCCAGGTCGGGCTCAAGGCGATGCGCGCCGGCATCCCCGTCGTCAACCTCGACCGCATCTTCTCCTCCCCGCAGGCGTACCGGTGCTGGGTCGGCGGCGACAACTACGGGATGGGGCTCAACGCCGGGCACTACATCGGCGAGCAGCTCAAGGACAAGAAGAACGCACGCGTCGTGGAGCTGTCGGGCCCCGACAACCTGGAGCTCACCAAGCAGCGCACCGCGGGCTTCGACGACGCGCTGAAGAACTACCCGAACGTCAAGAAGGTGGCCCGCCAGGCGGCCGACTTCACCGTCGAGTCGGGACAGTCGAAGATGTCCCAACTCCTGCGCGCCGAATCCAAGTTCGACGCGCTCTGGAACCACGACGACGACCAGGGCGTCGGCGCCGAGCGGGCGATCAAGCAGGCCGGGCGCGACGAGTTCATGATGGTCGGCGGCGCCGGCTCCAAGCGCGTCATGGAGGCGATCAAGAAGGACGACGGCGTCATCAAGGCGACCGTCCTCTACCCGCCGACGATGGCGGCCTCCGCGATCGACCTCGCGCGCGCCCTCGGCCAGGGCAAGGGGATCGGCGGCCTCTCCGAGTTCGAGATCCCCGCGCAGATCACGCTCTACTCCGCGGTGGTGACCAAGGAGAACGTCGACCAGTACCTGCCGATCGGCTTCACCTGATACCGCCGCGCACCCCGGCAGCAACACCGAACGACACACGCCCGACAGGGAGGAGCCCCATGCCGCACGAGACCGACGAGCCAGACTCCGCACCACCGCCACTCGGTGTGGGCATGGTCGGATACGCCTTCATGGGCCAGGCGCACTCCCAGGGGTGGCGCACGGTCGGCCGGGCTTTCCGGCTCCCGCTCGACCCGGTGATGGCCGCCGTCTGCGGGCGCGACCCGCAGGCGGTGCGCGCCGCGGCCGACCGGCTCGGCTGGGCCGCCACCGAGACCGAGTGGCGGGCGCTGATCAACAGGGACGACGTCCAGCTCGTCGACGTCTGCACCCCGGGCGACAGCCATGCGGAGATCGCCGTCGAGGCGCTGGCGGCCGGCAAGCACGTGCTCTGCGAGAAGCCGCTCGCCAACTCCGTCGGGGAGGCGGAGGCGATGGTCGCGGCGGCCGAAGCGGCCAAGGAGCGCGGGCAGTTGGCGATGGTCGGGTTCAACTACCGGCGCGTCCCCGCGGCTGCGTTCGCGCGGCAGCTCGTCGCCGAGGGGCGGCTGGGGGAGATCCGGCACGTCCGCGCCCACTACCTCCAGGACTGGCTCGTCGACCCGCGGGCACCCATGGCGTGGCGGCTGCGGAAGGAGACCGCGGGTTCCGGTGCCCTCGGCGACCTCGGCGCCCACGCCGTCGACCTCGCGCAGTTCCTCGCGGGGTCGCCGCTCTCCTGGGTATCCGGGCAGTTGGAGACGTTCGTCACCGAGCGCCCGCTGCCCGACGGGGACGGCGGCACCGGGACCGTCACCGTCGACGACACCGCCCTCTTCCACGGCCGCACCGCGGCCGGAGCGCTCGCCTCGTTCGAGGTGAGCCGCGTGGCGGCCGGCCGCAAGAACGCGCTCATCGTCGAGCTCAACGGCACGCTCGGCTCGCTCCGCTTCGACCTGGAGCGCCTCAACGAGCTGGAGTTCCACGACAACACGCTCGCCGAGCGCGAGGCGGGGTTCCGCCGCATCCTCGTCACCGAGGCGGACCATCCCTACCTGGAGGGCTGGTGGCCGCCGGGTCACGGCCTCGGGTACGAGCACACCTTCACCCACCAGGCCGCCGACCTGATCCGCGCCATCGCGGGCCGCACCGAGCCCGCGCCCACGTTCGCGGACGGGCTCCAGGTGCAGCGCGTCCTCGCGGCCGTCGAGGAGAGCGCGGCGAAGAACGGCGTGCACACGCCGGTCGTACCACTCGGCTAGCGGTCGTTCCCGTACACCGTCAGGAGGTCACCGTGCCAAGAAAGTTCACCCTCTTCACAGGACAGTGGGCGGACCTGCCGCTTGAGGAGGTCTGCCGGCTGGCGAGCGAGTTCGGCTACGACGGGCTCGAACTCGCCTGCTGGGGCGACCACTTCGAGGTCGACAGGGCGCTGGCCGAGCCGGACTACGTGGCGGGCCGCAAGGCGCTGCTGGAGAAGTACGGGCTCGAGTGCTGGGCGATCTCGTACCACCTCGTCGGCCAGGCGGTCTGCGACAACCCGATCGACGAGCGCCACGAGAACATCCTGCCGCCGCGGATCTGGGGCGACGGCGACCCCGAGGGCGTGCGGCAGCGCGCCGCCGCCGAGATCAAGGACACGGCGCGGGCCGCGGCGAAGCTCGGCGTCGACACCGTCGTCGGGTTCACCGGGTCGTCGATCTGGCACCTGGTGGCGATGTTCCCGCCGGTGCCGCCCGGCATGATCGACCGGGGATACCAGGACTTCGCCGACCGCTGGAACCCGATCCTCGACGTCTTCGACGCCGAGGGGGTGCGGTTCGCGCACGAGGTGCATCCGAGCGAGATCGCGTACGACTACTGGACGACGGCCCGCGCGCTGGAGGCCGTCGACCACCGCCCGGCGTTCGGGCTCAACTTCGACCCGAGCCACTTCGTCTGGCAGGACCTCGATCCGGCGGGGTTCCTCTGGGACTACCGGGACCGCATCCTCCACGTCGACTGCAAGGAGTCCCGCACCCGGCTCGACGGCCGCAACGGGCGGCTGGGTTCGCACCTGCCCTGGGGCGACCCGCGGCGCGGGTGGGACTTCGTCTCGGCGGGGCACGGGGACATCGCGTGGGAGGACATCTTCCGGATGCTCCATGCGATCGGCTACGCAGGCCCGGTCTCCGTCGAGTGGGAGGACGCGGGGATGGACAGGCGCGCGGGCGCTCCCGAAGCGCTGCGCCGCCTCAAGGCGTTCGACTACGACCCGCCCGAGGCGTCGTTCGACGCCGCCTTCAGTAGCTGAGGCGACGGCCGCGGCCGTGCGGGAGGCGGGGCGCGCCCGCGTGCGCGTCCCGCCTCCCGGCCATTCCGGTTGTCCGCGATCCGGAAAGACGGCGCTGCCCCACGGCGCTCTTTGTCCCCCCGGTGGATAAAGCCAACTTCCCTGCTGCCGTAGGGGTTTCCGTAAGCGACAAAGATGGCTACCGTCCTTGATGTGTTCCGGACATGAGCCGCCCACCCCCTCTCTTCCGGGCTCCGGACACATCGGGACGACCCCCTACCCGGCGCGACGGCGCGCGCCTGTGCAGAGCACGACGGTCAACGACACGTCCGTATCCGTCACCTTTCGTGATCTTCCCCAGGAGGAGACGCGTGCACAGGAGATTCCGCACACTCCGAACCCGCCTCGCGGCAGCCGCGGGAGCGTTGACGATCGGTGGCGCACTCGTCGTCACCGGCATCCCCGCCTCCCAGGCCGCCCCCGCGGACGACCGGCCGGCCGCTGCCGAGCTGCAGCAGGTCGAACTCGCCAAGGGCGTCGAGGAGACGGGCGAGCCGATGACGCTCGCCGTGCTGCCCGACGGCGACGTCCTCCACACCGCCCGCGAAGGCACGCTCTGGCTCACGCAGTCGGACGGCAGCGGCACCTCGCAGGCGGGCAAGCTCGACGTCTACGACCACGACGAAGAAGGGCTCCAAGGAGTCGGCGTCGACCCGGACTTCGAGCAGAACCGCCACATCTACCTCTACTACGCGCCGCCCCTCGACACCCCCGAGGGCGACGCACCGGAGACGGGCACCGCGGCCGACTTCGAGCCGTTCCAGGGCTACAACCAGCTCTCCCGGTTCACCCTCGACGAGGACGGCACGCTCGACGCCTCCAGCGAGACCGAGATCCTCCGGATCGACACCGACCGCGGCCAGTGCTGCCACGTCGGCGGCGACATCGCCTTCGACAGCGACGGCAACCTGCTGATGTCGACGGGCGACGACTCCAACCCCTTCCAGTCGGACGGCTTCACCCCCATCGACGAGCGCGAGGACCGCAACCCGGTCTTCGACGCGCAGCGCTCCTCGGGCAACGCCAACGACCTGCGCGGCAAGCTCCTCCGCATCCACGTCGAGGAGGACGGCTCCTACACGATCCCGGAGGGCAACCTCTTCGAGGAGGGCACGGAGGGCACCCGCGCCGAGGTCTACGCGATGGGCTTCCGCAACCCCTTCCGCATCTCCGTCGACCCCGCCACCGACCACGTCTACGTCGGCGACTACGGGCCCGACGCGGGCGAGGCCGACCCCGCGCGGGGACCGGGCGGACAGGTCGAGTTCAACAAGGTGACGGAGCCGGGCAACTTCGGCTGGCCGTACTGCACCGGTGACAACGACGCCTACGTCGACTACGACTTCGCCACCGAGGAGTCCGGCGAGTCCTTCGACTGCTCGGCCCCCGTCAACGACTCGCCGCACAACGACGGCATCGAGGAGCTCCCGGCCGCCAACGCGGCGTGGATTCCCTACGACGGCGACTCCGTCCCCGAGTTCGGCGACGGCTCCGAGTCCCCGATGGGCGGTCCCGTCTACCGCTACGACGCCGACCTGGACTCGCAGGTGAAGTTCCCCGAGGAGTTCGACGGGGACTTCTTCGCCGGTGAGTTCGGACGGCAGTGGATCAAGCGCATCGAGCAGGACGACTCCGGAGCCGCCGGCACCATCAACGACTTCCCCTGGGAAGGCACCCAGGTGATGGACATGGAGTTCGGCCCCGACGGCGCCCTGTACGTCCTCGACTACGGCACCGGCTACTTCGGCGGCGACGAGAACTCGGCGCTCTACCGCATCGAGAACGCCGAGGGCGGCGGCACCCCGGGCGAGCAGCTCACCGCGACCGCCGAAGGCGACGTCACGAGCGGTCCCGCACCCCTGGAGGTCACCTTCACGGGCGAGGGCAGCGACCCGAGCGGCGAAGAGCTCAGCTATGCCTGGGACTTCGGCGACGAGACCACGGGCGAGGGTGCCGAGGCCAGCCACACCTACGAGGAGGAGGGCACCTACCTGGCGCAGCTCACCGTCACCAACGAGTCGGGCGACACCGCGTCGGCCAACGTCCAGGTGACGGTCGGCAACACCGCGCCCACCGTCGAGCTCAAGCTGCCGGCCGACGGCCAGCTCTTCGAGTTCGGTGACGAGGTGCCCTTCGAGGTGACCGTCACCGACCCGGAGGACGGCGAGATCGACTGCGAGGACGTGACCGTCAACTACATCCTCGGCCACGACCAGCACGGGCACCCGCTCACCTCCGCCAACGGCTGCGAGGGCACCATCAAGACCTCGACCGACGGCGGCCACGACGCCGCCGCCAACGTCTTCGGGGTCTTCGACGCCCAGTACACCGACGGCGGCAACGGCGACCTGCCCCCGCTCACCGTCCACGACCAGCACACGCTCCAGCCCAAGCACCGCCAGGCCGAGCACTTCTCGGACGCCGCAGAGGGCGTCACGAAGGGCGCGGCCGAGGGGGCCGAGGGCGCCAACGCCGTCACCGACGTCCAGGACGGCCAGTGGATCTCCTTCGACCCCTACCTCCTCACCGACGCGAGCGAGCTCTCCGCGCGGGTGCAGTCCGAGGGCGACGGCACCATCGAGGTGCGCGCCGACGCGCCCGACGGTGAACTCCTCGGAACCGTGGAGGTGTCGGCGACCGACGGCTGGCAGGAGGTGAGCACGGCGCTGGAGAACCAGCCGGAGACGAGCGGCAGCCTCTACCTCGTCTTCGGGGGCTCCGGATACACCTTCGACAGCTTCACGTTGACGACGGAGTGACCCGGTCGGGGCGGGCGAGCCTCCGCCCGCCCCGACCCGACCGCCCGACGGCGCCGGCGGCGGCGCACCCGGTGCGGTGCCTCGCACGCACCGCGCCGGGTCCCTCCGCCCGCCGCGCCGAGGAGTTCCCGCAGTCTTCCCCAGGAGGAGACGTGCTCGACAGCGAAGCCGCAACCAAGCGAAGAGTCCGGACAGCCCCGCCGCACCCGGGACGTGCATACCTCGGGAGCGAACTCCCGCGACGGGCAGCGGAGTTGCTCCGGTGAGCCCCCGACTCCGCACCGGGCGAAGGGAGCCGCGCATGCGCCGCACGGCATGGACCGCACTCGCCGCGTCGGCACTCCTGCTGGCGTCCACCGCAGTCCCGGGGCACGCCGCGCAGCAGGGCGAGGAGGCGGAGGGCGAAAGCGTCCTCGTCTTCTCCAAGACGGCAGGGTTCCGACACGACTCCATCGAGGACGGCATCGACACCGTCCGGCAGCTCGGCGAGGAGCACGGATTCAGCGTCGAAGCGACCGAGGACGCAGGGGAGTTCACCCCCGAGAACCTCGCCAGGTTCGACGCCGTCGTGTGGCTCTCCACGACCGGTGACGTCCTCGACGACGCCCAACAGGACGCTTTCCAGGGCTACATCCAGAACGGCGGCGGATACGTCGGTGTCCACGCGGCGGCCGACACCGAGTACGACTGGCCCTGGTACGAGGGGTTGGCGGGCGCCTGGTTCGACTCGCACCCGGAGATCCAGGAGGCCACGGTCGCCGTCGAGGACCACGACCACCCGGCCACCGCGCACCTCGACGACACCTGGGTGCGCACCGACGAGCTCTACAACTACCGCACCAACCCCCGCGAGGACGCGCACGTCCTCGCCACGCTCGACGAGTCCACCTACAGCGGTGGGAACATGGGCGACCACCCCATTAGCTGGTGCAAGGAGTACGACGGCGGCCGCTCCTTCTACACGGGGCTCGGACACACCAAGGAGTCCTTCGCCGAACCCGCTTTCGTGCAGCACGTCCTGGGCGGCATCCAGTACGCCACGGGTGCCGCGGACGCCGACTGCGACCCCGAGCAGGCGCCCGGAGAGGAGGGTTACACGCAACTCTTCGACGGGACGTCGCTCGACGGCTGGTCCCAGGCCGGCCCCGGCTCCTTCGAGCTGAACGGGGACGGCACCATGACCAGCACCGGCGGGATGGGCCTCCTCTGGTGGGAGGAGCAGGAGTTCAACGCCTACTCGCTCAAGCTCGACTGGAAGATGGAGGGCGACGACAACTCCGGTGTCTTCGTGGGCTTCCCGCCCTCCGACGATCCCAACTCGGCCGTGGACAAGGGCTACGAGATCCAGATCGACGCGACCGACAGCGACGACCGCACCACGGGCGCCGTCTACGGCTTCCAGTCCGCCGACCTCGAAGCCCGCGACGCCGCGCTCAACCCGCCGGGGGAGTGGAACGCGTACGAACTCGTCGTCGAGGGGCAGAACCTCAAGATCTACCTCAACGACGTCCTGATCAACGACTTCACCAGCACCGACCCCGAACGCAGCCTGGAGAGCGGCCACATCGGGCTCCAGAACCACGGCGACGACGACACGGTGAGCTTCCGCGACGTGCGCATCAAGGAACTCACGGGTGAGGAGGGCGGAACCCGCTGACGGAACGCCCGCCGCCCGTGGCGCGCAGCAAGCGCACGGGAGCAGGCCGCCCGCCGCCGCGATCCGAGGGGGAGCGTGGACGGCAGGCAGCCGCGGTACGGCACACCGCAACGGCCGCACCGCGGATCGGAGGCGGGGAGGAGGACGCCGAACTCCTCCCCGCCCACCCGGAGTTGCACCCCCTCCTGCCACCGCCAACGACCGCACCAGCCGACCGCTGCCCGCGCCCGTCCCTCCGCTCACAGGGAGCCGGACGGTCGCCGGAGGGCGCGGAGACCGCCGTACGGGGAGCCGCCCCGCGCCGCCCCGGCAGCAGGGCACACCCACCGAACAGGGAGGCAGGCCGTGACCGACACCAGGCACAACCCCACCACCTCGCGCGAGCGCACCGGCGTCTGGCTCGTCGGCGCCCGCGGCTCCGTCGCCACGACGGCGGTCGCCGGGTGCGCAGCCGTCACGGCCGGGCTCCATCCGCCCGTCGGGATGGTCACCGAGACGGGCTTTTTCAGCGGCAGCGGACTGCCCGCCCTCGACACACTCGTCTTCGGCGGCCACGAGACCGCCTGCGGGAGCCTCGGCAAGCGCGCCGAGCAGCTCGCAGACGCCGGGGTCCTGCCGCACGGGCTGCCCGCCGCCGTCCGCGGCGAACTGGAGCGCGCAGACGCCGCCGTCCGCACGGCGAGCCCGTACGGCGCCCACGCGGACGACGAGGCGGCCATCGAACAACTCGCCTCCGACATCAGGGAGTTCAGCGAGGCCCACGAGGTCGCGCGCACGGTCGTGGTCAACGTCGCCAGCACCGAGGCCGCGCCGGAGGACGACCCCGCAGCGCCCCTCCCGCCGAGCTCCCGCTACGCCGCTGCCGCACTGCGCGCCGGGTGCCCGTACGTCAACTTCACCCCGTCGACGGGGCTCCACCACCCGAGGCTCGCCGCGCCCGCGCGGGAGAGCGGGCTGCCGTACGCGGGCCGCGACGGGAAGACCGGCCAGACGCTGCTGCGCTCCGTGCTCGCGCCGATGTTCGCGCAGCGGGCGCTCGCCGTACGCGCCTGGTCGGGCACGAACCTGCTCGGCGGAGGCGACGGCGCGGCACTCGCGGAACCCGGCGCCGCCGCCGCGAAGAACGCGGGGAAGGAGCGCGTCCTCAGCGACACGCTCGGGCAACTCCCCGACGGGGAGGTGCACATCGACAACACCCCCGCCATGGGCGAATGGAAGACCGCCTGGGACCACATCGCCTTCGACGGCTTCCTCGGCGCCAGGATGTACCTCCAGACCACCTGGCAGGGGTGCGACTCCTCCCTCGCCGCCCCGCTCGTCCTCGACCTCGTCCGAATCGCCGCGCGCGCCCACGAGTTGGGGCTCACCGGCCCGATCGAAGGGCTCGGCTTCTACTTCAAGGACCCCGATGCGGGCCCCGCCGACCTGCCGGACCAGTGGCGCGCGCTCCTCCA
This sequence comes from Streptomyces sulphureus DSM 40104, assembly GCF_000381025.1. Classification (GTDB taxonomy): domain Bacteria; phylum Actinomycetota; class Actinomycetes; order Streptomycetales; family Streptomycetaceae; genus Streptomyces; species Streptomyces sulphureus. The sequence goes on along the minus strand of NZ_KB905816.1, from coordinate 720,198 downwards.
CCTCGCAGATCGGCTCGGTGAGCGCCGGTGAACGACGAAGCACGCCGACGCACCACGGCCTGGCTCCAACTCCTGCGCGTCTCGGCGCTCTTCACGGTGCCGGGGGACGCCCTGGCGGGCGCCGCGGCCGTAGGGGGCCGCCCAGGCAGGGGGACGCTCCTCGCCGCCGGCTCCTCGCTCTGCCTCTACGAGGCGGGCATGGCGCTCAACGACTGGGCCGACCGTGAGGAGGACGCCGTCGAACGCCCCGAACGGCCCCTGCCTTCCGGACGGTTGGCGCCGTCGACGGTGCTCGCCGCTGCCGGTGGACTCACCGCGGCGGGGCTCGGCCTCGCGGCAGCCGCCGGACGCCGAGCCGGTCCCACGCTGCCGGTCGCCTCGGCGCTCGCGGCCACCGTCTGGGCGTACGACCTGCGGCTGAAGCACACCCGCGCGGGTCCCGCCGCCATGGCGGCGGCCCGCGGCCTCGACCTGCTGCTGGGCGCCGCGGCCACCGCCCGCGGACCCGGGATGCGGCGGGCGCTCGGTCCCGCCGGACTGCTTTCGGCGCACACGCTCGCGGTGACCGGAGTCTCCCGCGAGGAGACGCGGGGCGGTTCCGCCAGGGCGCCACTGCTCGCGCTCGGCACCGTGGCCGGCGTCGCCGCGGTTGCGGGCAGGCGGCGTCAAAACCCGTCCGACACACGTGGGTTGAGCGGCGCAGGCCGCTCCACTCGCTGGGCCGCCGCGTCGGTCCAGGCCGCCGCCGGGCTCTACGGGGCCGCGGCGGCACGCCCGTTGGCGCACGCCGCGCTCAACCCGTCCCCGCCGCTGGTGCAGCGCGCGGTGGGCGGCGGCATCCGCGCCATGATCCCACTACAGGCCGCGCTCACCGCCAGGACCGGCGCCTGGCGGACGGCCCTGCCGCTGCTCGGCCTCCTCCCCCTCTCCCGCCGGCTCTCCAGAAAGGTGAGCCCCACGTGAGCACTCCCCCTCGCACCGAATTCCGCTCCGCCCAGGGGCGGTTGAGGTACGCCTACGGCACCAACGGCCTCACCGACCTGCGGCTCCCCGACGCCCTCGCACTCCTCGCCGACCTCGGCTACGACGGCGTCGGCCTCACCCTCGACCACATGCACCTCGACCCCGAGACACCCGGCCTCGCCCGCCGCACCGCCGAGGTGGCCGCCCTCCTGGAGCGGCACGGGCTCACCGTCACGGTCGAAACCGGCGCCCGCTACGTCCTCGACGCGCGCCGCAAGCACCATCCCACCCTCCTCGACGCGGACGCCGACGCGCGCGCCCGGCGAACCGCCCTCCTCCTCAAGGCAGTTCGCGTCGCCGGGGACCTCGGCGCCCACGCCGTGCACTGCTTCAGCGGTGTCCTGCCGGAGGGCACCCCCGAGCACCTCGGCTGGCAGCGGCTCGCCGACGGCATCGGCACCGTCCTCGCCCCCGCGCAGGCGCTCGGGGTGCCACTCGCCGTCGAACCCGAACCCGGCCACCTCCTCGGTGACCTCGCCGGGTTCCACCGGCTCCGCGACGGACTCGGCGACCCGCAGGGGCTCGGTCTCACGCTCGACCTCGGGCACTGCCTCTGCCTGGAGCCCCGGACCCCCGCCGAGTGCGTCGCCGCAGCCCGGCCTTGGCTGCGGCACGTGCAGATCGAGGACATGCGCCGCGGGGTGCACGAGCATCTCCCCTTCGGCGAGGGCGAGATGGACCTGCCGCCCGTGCTCGCCGCCCTCCGCGAGGCCGAGTACACCGGGCTCGTCACCGTCGAGCTGCCCCGCGACTCGCACGCGGGGCCCCGACTCGCCGCCGAGTCCCTCCGGGCCCTCACCGACGCCGAGTCCGCTTCCGCGCAGCCAGGACCGACGCGCCCCGCCGAGTCCGCCACGGCCGGAGGGAGGCGCCGACCGTGCTGACGCCGCTCGCGACCCTGCGCACCGCCCTCGAACTGCGCCTCGACGCCGCGGCCCGTACCTGGCTGCACACCGCCCTCTCCGACGCAGGCGAGGCGGATCAGCGCGAACTCCCGCGTTGGGAACGGCACTTCGCCGCTGCCGGACGCCGGTGCGCCACCGCGGAAGGCCCCGCGCACCATCTGCCCGCCGCCGACGCCGCCCGGGTCCTCCTCCTCCACGCTGCGGGCGTCGACGCCGACACCGCGACGCGCCTCTACCGCGAGGGCACCGCCGACGAACGCCGCGCCGTCCTCCACGCGCTGCCCCACCTGGACCTCGGCGACGCGGGGCTCCCCCTGGTGGCCGACGCGCTGCGCACCAACGACACACGGCTCGTCGCCGCGGCCGTCGGCCCGTACGCGGCCGAGCGCCTCGACGCGCACGCCTGGCGCCAAGCCGTCCTCAAATGCCTCTTCACACAGGTCCCGCTGAGCGCCGTGGCCGAACTGCCAGCACGCGCCGCAGGGGACGCCGAACTCGCCCGCATGCTGCGCGACTTCGCACGGGAGCGTACCGCCGCGGGACGCCCCGTACCGGAAGACCTCGACCGCGCCCTGGCCCTTGCCGAATCCCCCTCCGAGGAGTCCTGATGCGCATCTTCGACCCGCACATCCACATGACCTCGCGCACCACGGACGACTACCGCGCGATGCACGCGGCCGGCGTCCGCGCGCTCGTCGAGCCGTCGTTCTGGCTGGGTCAGCCCCGTACCTCGCCCGAGTCCTTCTACGACTACTTCGACGCCCTCCTCGGCTGGGAACCCTTCCGCGCCTCGCAGTTCGGCATCGCCCACCACTGCACCCTCGCGCTCAACCCCAAGGAGGCCAACGACCCCCGCTGCGCCCCCGTCCTCGACGCGCTGCCGCGGTACCTTCTCAAGGACGGCGTCGTCGCCGTCGGCGAGATCGGCTACGACTCGATGACGCCGGAGGAGGACGAGGCCCTCGCCCGGCAACTGGAGCTGGCGGCCGAGTTCGAGCTACCGGCCCTCGTCCACACCCCGCACCGGGACAAGGCCGCCGGCCTGGCGCGCACCGTCGACGTCGTCCGGGAGTCACGACTCGCCCCGGAACGCGTGGTGTTGGACCACCTCAACGAGACGACGGTGGACGCGGCGGCGGAGAGCGGCTGCTGGCTCGGCTTCTCCATCTACCCGGACACCAAGATGGACCCGGACCGCATGGTCCGCATCCTGCGGCGCCACGGCACGGAGCGCGTCCTCGTCAACTCCGCCGCCGACTGGGGCCACAGCGACCCGCTGAAGACCCGGCACACCGCCGAGGCGATGCTCGCGGACGGCTTCGCCGAGGAGGACGTCGAGCGCGTCCTGTGGCACAACCCGGTGGCGTTCTACGGGCAGAGCGGCCGGCTCGCACCCGAACTCGCCGCCGACGCACCGGCCTACGGCGCCTCCCACGCGGGCAACTCCGTCCTGCGCGGCGGGGAATGAGGAAGCGGGCATGCGATTCCGCCACCCCGACGGCTCGACCGTCCACGTCTCCTACTGCACCAACGTCCACGCCGCCGAGGACTTCGAGGGCGTCCTGCGCCAACTCGTCGACTACGCCGAGCCGGTGCGCCGCCGCCTCCACAGGGACCGGCTCGGCATCGGACTGTGGCTCGCACGCAGCGCCGCCCGCACGCTCAGCGAGGACCCGGGAACCGTCCGCACCCTCAGGACGGCGCTGGAGTCTGCGGGACTCGAGGTCGTCACGCTCAACGGCTTCCCCTACCAGGGGTTCGGCGACGACCGCGTCAAGTACCGCGTCTACCGGCCGGATTGGACCGAACGCGCACGCCTCGACCACACCACGGACCTCGCCCGCCTCCTCAGCTCGCTGCTGCCCGAGGACGTCACCGAGGGCACCATCTCGACTCTCCCGCTCGCCTGGCGCACCGAGTTCGGCCCCGAGGCGCGCACCGCGGCCCTCGCCAACCTGGGCACCCTCGCTCAACGCCTCGACGCATTGGAAGAGTTGACCGGACGCGCCATCCGCGTCGGACTCGAACCCGAACCGGGGTGCACGGTCGAAACGACGGCCGACGCCGTCGACGCGCTCACGGGGTCCGAGGCGCCCCCGCACCACCGAGTCGGCGTCTGCCTCGACACCTGCCACCTCGCCGCCGGGTTCGAGGACCCGGACGCCTCACTCGACGCGCTCGACGAGGCCGGGATACCGCTCGTCAAGTGCCAGCTCTCGGCGGCACTCCACGCCGAGCACCCGGCCCTGCCCGGAGTGCGGGCCGCACTCGCCGACTTCGCCGAACCGCGCTTCCTCCACCAGACCCGCGCCCTCACCCCCGCAGGGCTGCGCTACCGGGACGACCTGGGCGAGGCGCTCGCGCCAGGCGCCCTGCCCACCGCAGGCCCCTGGCGCTCGCACTTCCACGTCCCGCTCCACGCGCCGCTCGCGCCGCCGCTCACCGCGACCCTCGGCGAACTGCGGCGCACACTCGCCCGGTTGGTCGGCGGCCCCCGGCCGCTCACCCACCACCTGGAAGTGGAGACCTACACCTGGCAGGCACTCCCCGCCGCGCTGCGCCCGCAGAACAGGGCCCAACTCGCCGACGGCATCGCAGCGGAGCTCGGCGTCGCCCGCGAACTCCTCACCGAACTCGGCCTGAAGGAGCTGCCGTGACTTCCACCCGCACCCCGCACCCGCTTCTCGTGCTCGACGTCGTCGGCCTCACCCCCGCGCTGCTGCGGCACATGCCGCGGCTGCGCGCACTCGGCGACTCCGGGAGCCGCACCCCGCTCCGCACGGTCCTGCCCGCCGTCACCTGCGCCGCCCAGTCGACGTTCCTCACCGGCGAACTCCCCTCCCAGCACGGGATCGTGGGCAACGGCTGGTACTTCCGCGAGCTCGGCGACGTCCTCCTGTGGCGGCAGCACAACCGGCTCGTCTCCGGCGAGAAGCTCTGGGACGCCGCCCGCGAGCGCCACCCCGGGTACACCGTGGCCAACGTCTGCTGGTGGTACGCGATGGGCGCCGACACCGACTGGACGGTCACCCCCCGCCCCGTCTACTACGCCGACGGCCGCAAGGAGCCCGACTGCTACACCCGCCCGCCCGAGCTCCACGACGAACTCACCGCGGAACTGGGCACGTTCCCCCTCTTCCACTTCTGGGGCCCGGGCGCCGACCTCGTCTCCTCCCGGTGGATCATCGACGCCACCCGCCATCTCCTGCGCACCAAGCGCCCCGACCTCGCCCTCGCCTACGTCCCGCACCTCGACTACGACCTCCAGCGGTACGGCCCCGACGACCCCCGCTCCCACCGCGCCGCCACCGAACTCGACGCCGAACTGGGCCCGTTGCTCGACCAGGCGGCCGAGGAGGACCGCACCGTCGTCGTCCTCTCCGAGTACGGCATCACACGCGTACGCCGGCACGTCCACCTCAACCGCACCCTGCGCCGCGCCGGGCTGCTCGAGGTCCACACCCAGGACGGGATGGAGTACCTCGACCCCTGGACCTCCCGCGCCTTCGCCGTCGCCGACCACCAGATCGCGCACGTCTACGTACGCGACCCCGCCGACCTCCCGCTCGTCCGCGAGACCCTCGCCGACCACCCCGGCGTCGACCAACTCCTCGACGAGAGCGGAAAGAAGGCGCACGGGCTCGACCATCCGCGCGCGGGCGAACTCGTCGCCGTGGCCGCACCCGACGCCTGGTTCACCTACTACTACTGGCTCGACGACGCCCGTGCCCCGGACTTCGCGCGCCTCGTGGAGATCCACAAGAAGCCCGGCTACGACCCCGTCGAACTCTTTATGGACCCACTCGATCCCTATGTGAAGCTCCGCGCCGCCGCTGCCGTCGCGCGGAAGAAGGCCGGCATGCGCTACCTGATGAACGTCGTGCCGCTCGATGCCTCACCGATCCGCGGCAGCCACGGCCGCCTCCCCTCGCGCACCGAGGAGGGCCCCGTACTGCTCTGCTCCCGTCCCGACGCCGTGCCCGCGAGCGGCGCGCCCGAGGACCCGTTCCCTGCCACCGAAGTGAAGCGGCTGCTTCTCCAACTCGCCCTGGGAGACTCTCGATGACCCGCAGAACCCGCAACGAGAACCCCGCCCTCGACCACCGCCTGCGCCGCCGCAACTTCCTCGGCGTCGCGGTCGGCGCCGCCGCCGCTGCCGCGCTCGCGGGGAACGGCGCCGCCCAGGCGGCCCCCGCCGGGCGCGGCCACCGTCCGAAGGGGCCGCTCGTCCCGGAGGGACGGCTCGGCATCCAGCTCTACACGCTGCGCGACCAGATCGAGGAAACCGGCTTCGGCCCCGTCTTCGAGGCCCTGGCCGAATACGGCTACGACACCGTCGAGTTCGCCGGCTACACGCACGGCACCGGCGAGATCACCCTGCCGGAGCTGAAGGCGCTCACCGAGGCGAACGGCCTGCGCGGGATCGGCAGCCACGTCGGCTACTACTCCGACGACCCCGACGGCTACACCTTCGCGGGGCAGCTCGACCAAGTCATGGAGGACGCTGCCGAGTTGGGCCTCCCGTACATCGGCACCGCCTCGGGCCCCGACCGGTACGGAAACACGGTGGAGGGCTGGAAGCGCGTCGCCGAGGAGTTCAACACCTACGGCGCAGCCGCCCGCGATCTCGGGATGAAGTTCTACCAGCACAACCACCAAATGGAATTCGCCTTCGCGGAGGACGACCCGGAGACCCGCCTCTACGACGTCCTCCTCGCCGAGACCGACCCCGAACTCGTCTACCTGGAGATGGACATCTTCTGGGCGTACTGCGGCCAGTACCGCTTCAGCACCCGCCCCGACGGCACCCCCGCTCCCTTCGAGCCGCTCGACTACGTCCTCGCCCAGCCCGACCGCTACCCGCTCTTCCACGTCAAGGACGGTGAGCACGACGGGGATTCGGCCGACGGATACCAGATGGTCGACGTCGGCGACGGCGTCATCGACTACGTCTCCTTCCTCCGCGCCGCCGTCGAGGACGGCGCCGAGTCGGGCCACGAGTACCTCGTGGAACGCGACGACGCCGGCGACCCCGAGCTGAACCCGCCCGGTTCGCTCCACTCGGCCGAGCAGTCGGCGGCGTACCTCCTCAAGGACCACCGCCCCGGGCGCCCCGGACGCCCGGGCCACGGGCACGGCCACGGGCACGGCTGATCCCCCGACGCCCCTGCCCGGCACGGCCGTTCGCGAGGGGGCGGGCGTGCCGGGCGGGGGTTCGCGCGCGGCGGTGTGGGGCCCGGGAACGCCTCACCCGATCCCCTGCCGGTCCGCGGTGAGCGCGAAGTCCCGTTCGCCCTCGTCCGCCACCGTCCGCGCCACCGCCTGCTCCAGCAGCTCCAGTTCACGGCGGAGCACGCCCTGCCGGTCGTGCGCCGCCAGCCGGAGCAGGTCCTCCAGCGCCGCCCTGAGCCGCCGGGTCACCTGGCTGTGGCCCGCGCCTGCCGGGCGGATCTCGGAGAAGGCGAGCTGCACGAGGCCGCGCCAGCCCGGCAGGTCCTGCGCGAGCCGCACGGCACCGGCGCGGTCGCGGTGGAGCAGGATGCCGAGCGGGTGGTCGACCGCTGCCGTGAGGAACTCCTGAATGCGGTCGATCGCCTGCACGGCCGTCGTCGGATCGTTGACGGCGGGGGAGAGCGCCTTCAAGGCGATGTCGACGAGCTGCCGCAGCCCGAACCCCATGTCCTCGTGGAACGTCCGCTCCGCCCCCGTGTTGAGCGTCCGCAGCACCGCGCGTTCGTCCAGGGCCGACCTCGGCTTCCCGTGCACGGCGAACACGGGGGCGCCGGGCACCAGGTAGTCGCCGATCCGCGGCAGCAGGTGCACGACGACCTGCTGCCGCTGCGCGATCCGACACAACCGCGCCACGTGCACGTCACGCAGGACCCCCGCGCGCCCGCGGTACGCCAGCGTCCCGGAGACGGGCGCCGTCCGGTCGAAGACGGCGGGCTCCGACCGCAGCGCGAGGATCTTCGCCGCGTCCCGCGAGATCTTCTCGATCACCCGGCTCACCCGCAGCAGCGACACCGTCGTGCTCACGTACGCCACGAACAGCATCAGGCTCACCAACACCAGTGCCACGGCCACCGCACTGGTGACGAACGGCACCTCGCGGGCCGTCGCCGGGTCCCGCGATCCGCCCCCGTTGAGGAACTGTGCCCACAGCGCGAAGACGAACGTGGCGAGGAACGCGGAGAACGTCGCCTTGGCCGTCCGGTCCCGCACGTAGAGCCGGACCACCCGCTGCGACCACTGCGCCGAGACGATCTGCACCGCGACGAGCGAGATCGAAAACACGACCCCGACGAGCGACAGCATCCCCGAGGCGATCGTCCCCACGACCGCCTCGGCGTTCGCCGTCCAGTCGATGAGGCTCCTGATCCCCGCCAGGTCCCGCTGCTCCCGCAACCGCGCGAGCACCGCGTCGTCGACGATCCCGCACACCCCCGCGAGCACCGCGGCCCCCACCAGCCCCACGGCGGGAGCGAACCAGAAGGTGTCCCGCAGATGCTCCCGCAACGACGACAACGGACGGGGTCGGCGGAGCGCAATCTGCGCGGTCGCACGATTTACAGAACGGGACGAATCGGTCATCCATCGACGATACGGCGAAAATCCCTGGTGAAGAGCACTCCCAGAGCTTGGTATGGTTTTCCATGTCGCCGCGGGGAGCCCACCGGCTCGACCGCAAGGTGCGACGCCCAAGTCCGGGTGGCGGAAATGGCAGACGCGCTAGCTTGAGGTGCTAGTGCCCTTTACAGGGCGTGGGGGTTCAAGTCCCCCCTCGGACACCGGCTGAGACCCCACTTCGCGTGGGGTTTTCTGCTCTTTTGGGCAGTGGCGTGACCGACCACGTGACCAACGGCCCAGCGAATCGCCTGGTCGGAACCACCGACAGGCCCCGGCGGCGGAGGTGCCGGAACGATTCCAGCGTCCGCAGCGCGGAGTTGAGCATCGGACGGTAGCCAGAGCAGGGGCGCTCAGTGGGCCGCGCCACCACTTCCCAGCACGCCATGCAGCGCTTCACCCCGGCATGCTCCGGGTCGCTCTCCACGCTGCCGCCGCACCGGGGGCACTCCTGCATGACGACTCCCTACGCCGGGACGTCGAACTCCCCCAATTTGGCGCCGCTCAGGAAGCCGGTCCACTCGTCGGCGGTGAACTCGGCCGTCCGGCCGGTAATGGTATGGCGTACCGCCACTTTGCCGGACACGTTCGTCGCGACCTCCACGCACCGGGAGTCGTTGTTGTTGTACCGGCAGGCGCTGGACGTGCGGAACTCGAACTCGGAAACCGCCGTCATCATGCGTGGCCCTTCTCCGTGAGTGCGAGGAAGCGGTCCCCGGCGCCGAACTTGCCCCAGCCGCTCGACCTGTCCAGGGTTTCCGTACCGGGCGGCTTCCGCCGCCCCTGCCGGAGTCTCGAACGGACACGGGGGAGCCCGTTTCGATACGTCCGGCAAGGACGGAGAACGTGGGTCACCGTCTGACCGGCTCCAATGTGCCGACCGAGCAGATGGGGCACGGAACCTTGGAAGTGCGGTTGCACGTCTCGCATCCCGCGAACCCAGAGCAATCAGAGCACCGAATGGAGCGGTGCCCGGCGCATAGCCCGCAGCAGGTCGCCGGGGCCGGTTGTGCTGTGGCCACCGGCACAGGCGGGGACCATTTCCTACCCGGCGGCTTGGCGCTTGGTCGAATGACCGTCTGCGGGCTTACGGCTTGCCCCCACGCTCCGCTCGTTGGCTCCCGCCACCTCCGAGCGGAGAGCATCGCCAACCGCGCCAGGGCGAGCCTGGTAGTCCGGGCATCTTGGGCTGCCGCATTCGCACTTGGGCCACTCCAACCCGTCGACGGGAGTGACGTCGGCCCCCTCTGATCCGTGGCTGCGCTTGCGGGCCACGAGCACGCCGCCGCTTCCCAGAGCGCTGGAGAGACGGGAGAGGAACTGCCGGGCCTCACTGCTGCCCATCCGGTCGGTCGGACCGATGTCGCGCGCCTCGGTATCGCCCACTGTTGCCGCCCTCCCGATCGGATTTCGCGTCGATGTGGCGACCGTGGGAAGTGGGCTGCGGCAGGGCTCTAGCCGAATCCGGTTGAGTCGCCTACTTGCCAGATACGGGAGCCGGTCTCGCGGGGTTGGTAATGCGGACGTTGAGGCCGATGTTCTCCCGACTGGCGTTCCGAAGAGTTGGCGAACTCATACGAGTTCATGTTGTGTTCGAGTACGGCGAGGCAGAGGTGGCCGTCGTCGAGGTGGAGCGCGCGTCCGCGGCCTGAGCTGGTTGCCGGACTTCAAGGACGTAGGTGACCCGGACGCACGGGTGTTGGTGGTATCCCGTACTGACTATGACCTGTTCATCAAGAGAGTCCAGTCAGGGCAGCGGGAGGACCTGTTCCCCTGACCGACAGCGGATCAGGGGCGAAGCGGAGAGTTCGAGGCCCCTCGCACACCGGTGAGGCCCCTACGGCCATGCGCAGGTCGTGGGGGCCTCGGTGTGTGGCCGGGCGTGACGTCGGTCAGCCAGGGCCGCCCACGCCGCCACAGCAGCAACTCCGCCGGCTTCGGCAGCAGTTCGGGGCCGCCCGCACCGCGGTGCATCTGGGGCAGTCGTCCCGATGCACCGCGGTGTTGTGTCCCGTTCAGGGAACGACCAGTTCGATCTCCGACACCCTGGCATCCGCACCTGGCGCAACACCTCCGTGCACCGGGACCACACGTACCGCCGGTGTGCGGGTACCGTCCCAAGTTCCCGCGGCGAGGACATCGCTCAGTACCTTCGTCACGTCGAAGCTGAGGGTGTGCCCGTTGTCGTCGTGGGCGCCCAGCCGTTGTCCGACGGCGCCGAAGAAGACCAGGTTGGCGACGTAGGCGCTGCTGTCCGCGCCGGTGTCGCCGCGTTCGTCGCCGAGGAAGAACCGGAAGGTCTCGCAGACCGGCTCGTCCGCCCGTACGCCGTGCAGGACGAGCAAGACGTTTCCGTCTCCCTGGAGCGCGTCCCGGAGCTGGTTGTTGCTGCGGTCGTTCTCCGGGTTCAACGCGATGACGGTCTGCTGCCGCGACAGGCGGGTCTCCGTGCCGGCCGATGCGGCGGCATCGGCGGTCGACGGCTGCCGCCCCAGGTAGTCGGCCGCCGGTGGGCGACCCGACCCCGTGCCCTCCGTCAGCGAGTCGTAGGCGTACGCGTGCTGCGGGAAGTCGAAGACCGGGCCCTTGAGCACGCGGCTCTCGTTGTTCTCGTCGCGGAACACGAAGGGCAGGTCAGGGGCGTCCGGGTTGTTCTTGTGGCGGGGCCACGCCTTCGGCCACTGCCAGTCCGTCGGCAGGGTGTGGCCGTCGCGGGAGAGCCAGGCGCACCACATCCGGTCGATGTTGCAGTGGTGCATCCAGAACACCGGGTCCTGGGCCGCGGTGGGCACCTGGCCCATCAGGCCGCCGACCGCGTCGTGGACGACCCCGTGCGGGTACTCCTCCAGCCAGACGGAGAACCCGGGCGGCGACTCCAGCGTGTCGGTCTCCCGGAAGAAGCACTGCTGGCTCATGGCGCCGTCCGGGGAGACGGTTTCCTCGGACATCGCTTGGTCCTTGTCGATGCACCGGCCCCGGGGGTCGCCGAACGGCCGGTAGAGCGGATTGCGCTCGCGCCGGCCCCCGAGACCAGGCGGCAGGTACTCCTCCCGGAACGCGAGCGGGACCTTTCGGAACTCCTCCGCCGGTGGGCCGCCCGGCCGTTCGGTGTAGGCGTAATTCCAGTACGGAAGGGCCCAGTTGCGTTGGTCGTACCGCCCGAACTCGGTGACGATGACGTCACGGACGATCCGCTCGAAGTAGTAGACGTACCAGCGGTGCCAGGGCAGGAAGTACTTGTTGCCGTGGGGGCACTGGCGCCACTCCGGCGGCTCGGTCCCGTCCGCGGGGAGTGGGCTGCCGTGCGTGTACGCCTGGAACAGCCATGAGTTCCACCGGTCGGCCGGCTGCTCCATCATCCAGCCGACGGCCTTGGCGAACCAGTAGAGGGCCGGGTCCCACTCGCCCGTGAGCGGGTCGACAAGGGTGGCGAGGTCCCGTCGTACGTACCGGCTGCCGGCCTGCTGCTGCGGCAGACCCGTGGCCGCGGCGGCCGGCCGGCTGGTCAGGCCGATCCCCAAGGCAGCGGAAGAGGCACCCGCGGCCAGGATCGAACGCCTGGAAACCGTCATGCGTTTTCACCTTTCTTGTGGTGGTTTGCACCGACAGAAAGGCAGTATCCGGCCCTTGATCATCGGGCGGCGGCAGACGTCACGGAGTGGCGGATGTGCAGCAGAGTGTTCTCTCGACGGGTTCGGGCAGTGGGCTACCCGGCGCCGAGCGCTCCCCGCTGTTCGCGTGCCGGCAACAGCGCCGCACGCGGGGACGGGAAGACCCTCGCCTTCGGGTCCGACTCGCCCTGGGGCATGCGTACTTGGCGGTGGGCGGCCACCGGTTCCGGCCGATGTGGACGTACCGCCGCCCGAGCATGCCGCGGGTCTCGGTCCTGGCTGCGACCGTACTCGGCCGCCCGACGCTCACGGCTTCAGCAGCGTCTTCACCATCCCGTCCTCCTTGCGCTGAAAGGTGCGGTACACCTCGGGTGCGTCCTCCAGCGGGAGGCTGTGGGTGGCGAAGCCCTCCACGCCGAGCGGGTCGTCGTCGCCGAGCAGGGGCAGCAGGTCGTCGAGCCAGTGGCGGACGTTGGCCTGGCCCATGCGGAGCTGTATCTGCTTGTCGAAGATTTTCAGCATGGGCAGCGGGTCCGTCGCGCCGCCGTAGACGCCGCTCAGCGACACCGTGCCGCCGCGTCGGACGCAGTCGAGGGCTGCTTCGAGCGCGGCCAGGCGGTCGACTCCGCTCCGCTCCATGAGCTTCCGCGCCGCGCCCTCCGGCAGCAGGCCGATGGCCTGCTGCCCGGCTTGCGCTACGGGTGCGCCGTGCGCCTCCATGCCGACCGCGTCGATCACCGCGTCGGTGCCGCGGCCGTCCGTCGCCTCGCGGACGGCGTCGCCGAGCTTCTTCCCGTGCTCGCGCAGATCCATTACGTGCACGCCGCGCCGCCTCGCCCGCTCCAGCCGCTCCGGCACGATGTCGACGCCGATCACCTGCGAGGCGCCGCGATGGAGGGCGATCCGGCACGCCATGTCGCCTATCGGGCCGAGGCCGAGGACGGTGACGGTGCCGCCTTCGGGGACGGCCGCGTACGCCACGGCCTGCCATGCGGTCGGCAGCACGTCGGAGAGGTAGACGAACCGCTCGTCGGGCGGGCCGTCCGGAACCTTGATCGGCAGGTGGTTGCCGAACGGGACGCGCAGGAACTCCGCCTGACCGCCCGGGACTTGGCCGTACAGCTTGCTGTAGCCGAAGAGCGCGGCTCCGGTGCCGTGCTCGTGTACCTGGGTCGTCTCGCACTGGGAGTGGAGGCCCTGGCTGCACATCCAGCAGGTGCCGCACGAGACGTTGAAGGGCACCACGACGCGGTCGCCGACGGAGAGCTCCGTGACGCCGGGGCCGACCTCCTCGACGATCCCCATCGGTTCGTGGCCGAGGACGTCCCCGGCGTCCATGTAGGGACCGAGCACCTCGTAGAGGTGGAGGTCCGAGCCGCAGACCCCGCTGGAGGTGACCCGCACGATGACGTCGTCCGGCTCCTGGATGCGCGGGTCGGGGACCGTGTCCACGCGGATGTCGCGTTTCCCCTGCCAGGTCACAGCACGCATACCGCCTCCCAGAGTCGCCCGGTCGGCGGCCGGGTGCCCCGGACCGCGGCTGTGAAACGCGGTCCCAGGGACGTGGCGAGGCGTGAACTCGCAGCGTGACCGGATGCGCGCGGCGGGTGTGATCGGATGGGGCGACGCAACTGTAGCCGTGTGTACGTGAGTTGGCGCCTGGCCATCATCCGGCCCGACGAAAAGGAGAGTTGGCCCGTCCTCTTGACCTGCCTCCTCCCCGCCGTCATCTTTTATACGTTTCAACGCTCCACCGGCGAAGTCCTCAACGCCCGTTCTCTGCCTGCCCGTTCGTCCCCCTGTCCGACCGAACCGCGCCCCGGCGAGCGCCGTACCCGAACCGTCGACGAAGGAGTCCCCGGTGACGTCTCTCGAATCCGCCCCGACCGGAAGACACGGTCCCGAGGGCGGCGGCTCGGTCTCCAAGCAGCAGTGGAAGTGGACGGTCCTCGCCGGGATGGCCTCCTACCTCGACGCGGGCTCGATCGTCGCCCTCGGCTCCGGACTCGCCCTCTTCCAGGACCGGTTGGGGCTCTCCGGCACCGCGGTCGGCGTCCTCGCCGCGATCGGCCCCAACGCCATCGGCGCGGCGATCGGGGCGTTCATCGGCGGCCGGCTCGGCGACAAGCTCGGGCGGAAGCGCATCTACCAGTACGACCTCCTCCTCTACGCCGCCGCCATCCTCCTCATCGCCTTCGCGGCCAACCCGTCGATGCTCTTCGCCGGCACCTTCGTGGTGGGCGTCGCCGTCGGGGCCGACGTGCCGACCTCGCTGGCGCTCGTCGGGGAGCTGTCGCCGTCGAAGGCGCGGGGGAAGCTCCTCGGCCTCACCCAAGTGACCTGGAATCTGGGGCCCGTTGTGGTGCTGCTCCTCGCCTTGGCGATGGCGCCGCTCGGACTCCTCGGCATCCGTATCGTCTTCCTCCATCTCTTCGTCGTGGCGATCGTGACGTATCTGCTGCGCCGCGGCATGACGGAGTCGGCGGTGTGGAAGGCCGCCCGCTCCTCCGGGAGGGCGGCCGGTGCCGGGGTGCGCTACCTGCTGCGCGGGCCGCACCTGCGCGCCCTGGTGTGGACCGGCGGCATCTACCTGACCTGGAACCTCATGGCGGGGACCAATGGGATCTTCACGCCGTACATGGTCAGGACGCTGGGCGCGGGGGACCAGGCGACGAGCGTCGCGCTCCAGTGCGCGAGCTTCACGCTCGCCATCCTCGGAACCGTCGCCGTCTACATGCGCTTCGCCGACTCCGGGCATCGCCACCGCAGGGTGATGTGGGTGATCGGCGCCTCGATGCAGGTCGCCGCGTGGGGGCTCTTCCTCGTGCTGCCGTTCACCGTCCCCGTGATCCTCTGCAACGTGCTGCTCTTCGGAATCGGCCAGACCATGGCCGGCGAGGGCTTCTACAAGACCGTGAGCCAGGAACTCTTCCCCACGATGCTGCGGGGCACGGCGCAGGGGATCACGTTCGGCGTCGCGCGGGTCGTGCTCGGGATCTGGTCGTTCTTCGTGCCGGTGCTCGCGGCGACCGGAGTGACGGCGGTGGCAGCGTTTCTCACCGGGTGTCTCGTCGTGTGCGGGGCGCTCGGGTTCTTCATGCCGAACACCACGGGGAAGACGCTCGACGAGATCGAGGCCGAGCGGGACGTCAACGCATGGGCGAGCAGGACGAGTTGAACCACCGGCCGGACCGACTGCCATGAATCGATTCATAAAGGAGAGGCATGACGGAACCAGAACTCGCGGCGGTGCGGGATACGTTGCGGACGCAGACGATCGAGACCCCGTCGTGGGCGTACGGAAACTCCGGAACGCGCTTCAAGGTCTTCACACAACAGGGCGTCCCCCGCACGCCGTTCGAGAAGGTGGAGGACGCGGCGCAGGTGCACGCGTACACCGGGGCCGCCCCCGTCGTCTCCCTCCACATCCCCTGGGACCGGGTGGCGGACTACGGCGAACTCGCGGCGTACGCACGCAGCCTCGGCGTGCGCATCGGGATGGTCAACGCCAACGTCTTCCAGGACGACGCCTACCGGCTCGGCTCCGTCGCCAACCCCGATCCGGCCGTGCGCCGCCGGGCCGTCGCACATCTCCTGGAGTGCGTCGAGATCACGGCGGCGACGGGCTCGCAGGAGGTGAAGCTGTGGTTCGCCGACGGCACCAACTACCCGGGCCAGGACGACATCGCGGACCGCCAGGGCCGCGTCGCCGAAGCGCTGGAGACGGTCTACGCGCGGCTCGGTGCCGAGCAGCGGCTCATCCTGGAGTACAAGCTCTTCGAGCCGTCCTTCTACACCACCGACATCCCCGACTGGGGCACCGCCTACGCCCACTGCACGCGCCTGGGGCCGAAGGCGCAGGTGTGCGTCGACACCGGACACCACGCACCGGGCACCAACATCGAGTTCATCGTCGCGCTCCTCCTACGGGAGGGGAAACTCGGCGCTTTCGACCTCAACTCCCGCTTCTACGCCGACGACGACCTGATGGCGGGCGCCGCAGACCCGTTCCAACTCTTCCGCCTCATGTACGAGGCCACGCGCAACGGCGGCCTCGACCCGTCGCGCCGGGTGCGTTTCATGCTCGACCAGTGCCACAACATCGAGCCCAAGATCCCGGCCGTGATCCGCTCCGTGATGAACGTCCAGGAGGCGACGGCGAAAGCGCTCCTCGTCGACGCGGACGCGCTCGGCGCAGCCCAGCGCGAGGGCGACGTCCTCGCCGCCAACGCGGCGCTGATGGACGCGTACAACACCGACGTGCGTCCCCTCCTCGCCGACCTCCGACGCGAAGCCGGCCTCGACCCCGACCCGCTGCGCGCCTACCTCGCCTCGGGACATCAGGAACACCTCGCCACCCATCGGACCGGCGGTCGGCAGTCCGGATGGGACGCCTGAACGCCCGTACTCACACCCGCAGTTGAGAGAACCGCAGGAGGACGCCCGTGCCCGAGACACCCCCGGACGTAGCCGCGCTCCTGAAGCGCGCGCACACCCTCGGCTCCGACCCGCGCAACACCAACTACGCCGGCGGCAACGCCTCGGTGAAGACGAGCGGGACCGACCCCGTCACGGGCCGACCGGTGGACCTGCTCTGGGTCAAGGGCTCCGGAGGCGACCTCTCCACCCTGACCAGGGACGGCCTCGCGGTCCTCCGCCTCGACCGGCTGCGCGCGCTCCCCGGCGTCTATCCGGGCCCCGACCGCGAGGACGAGATGGTGCCGGCGCTCGACCACTGCCTTCACGGCAAGGGCGGCGCGGCCCCGTCGATCGACACCGCGATGCACGCCTTCGTCGGCGCCGCACACGTCGACCACCTCCACCCGGATTCGTGCATCGCTCTCGCCTGCGCGGCCGAAGGCGAGGGGCTCACCGCCGAGTGCTTCGGCGACCGGGTGGCGTGGGTTCCCTGGCGGCGTCCCGGATTCCAACTCGGCCTCGACGTCGCCGCGGTGCGGGAGGCGAACCCGCAGGCGGTCGGCGTGGTGCTCGGCGGGCACGGCATCACCGCCTGGGGCGACACCTCCGAGGAGTGCGCACGCAACTCGCTCTGGATGGTCCGCGCCGCCGAGTCGTTCCTCGCCCGGCGGGGACGCCCGCAGCCGTTCGGCTCCGAGTCGGAAGGGTACGGTCCGCTCCCCGCCGCTGAACGCACAGCGCGCGCCCTCGAGTTGGCGCCCGCCATCCGCGGTCTCGCTTCGACGGACGGGCTCCGGGTCGGCCATTTCACCGACGCCGCACCGGTGTTGGAGCTGCTGGCGGGTTCCGAGCACCCGCGTCTCACGGCGCTCGGCACCTCCTGCCCCGACCACTTCCTCCGCACGAAGGTCCGCCCGCTCGTCCTCGACCTGCCCGCCGATGCCCCTCTCGACGAGGCGTTGGCACGCCTGCGTACTCTGCACGCCGCCTACCGCGAGGAGTACGCCGCCTACTACGCGAGACACGCAGCGCCCGACTCGCCCGCGATGCGCGGCGCCGACCCCGCCGTCTTCCTCGTGCCGGGCGTCGGGATGTTCTCCTTCGGCAGGGACAAGCAGACGGCGCGCGTGGCGGGCGAGTTCTACGTCAACGCCGTCCACGCGATGCGCGGCGCGGAGTCCGTCTCCACCTACGCGCCGATCCCCGAGGCGGAGAAGTTCCGCATCGAGTACTGGTCGCTGGAGGAGGAGAAACTTCGCCGGCTCCCTCCCGCGAAGCCGCTCGCCGGACGGGTCGCGCTGGTGACGGGCGCCGCGTCGGGGATCGGGCGGGCCGTTGCGGGGCGGCTCGCCGCGGAGGGGGCCGGCGTCGTCGTCGCGGACCGGGAGCGGGACCAAGCCGAGGCGGTGGCAGGCGAGTTGGGCGGTCCCGACCACGCGGTGTCCTGTCCCGTCGACGTCACGAGCGAGGCGCAGGTCGCGGCGGCCGTCGACGCGACCGTGCGCGCTTTCGGCGGCGTCGATCTCGTCGTCAACAACGCTGGAGTGTCCCTCTCCAGGCCGCTGCTGGAGACCACCGCGCGGGACTGGGACCGCCAGCACGACATCATGGCGCGCGGCTCCTTCCTCGTCTCCCGCGAGTCCGTCCGCGTCATGAAGGACCAGGGGCTCGGCGGGGACCTCGTCTACGTCGCCTCGAAGAACTCGGTGGCGGCCGGCCCCGACAACATCGCGTACTCCGCCGCCAAGGCTGATCAAGCCCACCAAGTCCGCCTGCTCGCGGTCGAGTTGGGGGAACACGGCATCCGCGTCAACGGCGTCAACCCGGACGGTGTGGTGCGCGGCTCCGGGATCTTCGCCGGCGGATGGGGAGCGCAGCGCGCCGCCGTCCACGGCATCGAGGAAGAAGAATTGGGCGAGTTCTACGCCCGACGC
Organism: Streptomyces sulphureus DSM 40104; assembly: GCF_000381025.1. GTDB lineage: Bacteria > Actinomycetota > Actinomycetes > Streptomycetales > Streptomycetaceae > Streptomyces > Streptomyces sulphureus. Next base: position 701,682 of record NZ_KB905816.1, on the reverse strand, counting down.
ACCCTGCTCAAGCGCGAGGTGCTGCCGGAGCACGTCGCCGCCGCCGTCTTCGCGCTCACCGGCGGCGACCTCACGCACACGACCGGGCTGCACATCCCCGTCGACGCCGGAGTCGCGGCTGCCTTCCTCCGGTGAGTCGCTCAACACGCCATGTTCTGTACCGGATTGGAGGAGCCGCCGGTGAAGGAAGCGGCCTCGCGCCAGGACGTCGCCGTGTTCGCCGCCGTCGACCTCGGGGCGACGAGCGGACGCGTGGTCACGGGCACGGTCGGCCCGGGGACACTGCACCTCGCAGAGGTGCACCGCTTCCCCAACGTCCCGGTGCGGCTCCCCGACGGCCTGTACTGGAACCTTCCGGCGCTCTACCTGTCGATGCTCGAAGGGCTGCGCGCCGCCGCGCGCAGAACCCCCGACGTCACGTCGATCGGCGTCGACACCTGGGGCGTCGACTACGCCCTCCTCGGTGCGGACGGCGCCCTCCTCGGGCTGCCCCGCCACCACAGGGAGGCCCGAACCGACGAAGCCGTTCCCGCCGTGCACGCCCTCTGCTCCCCGGCCGAGCTCTACGCCGTCACCGGACTCCAGCACCTCCCCTTCAACACCGTCTACCAACTCCACGCCGTCCGGGACCGGTTGGCGGGCACGGCGGCCGGCACCCTGCTGCTCCTGCCCGACCTGCTGGCCCACTGGCTCACCGGAGCCGTCGGGGCCGAGGAGACCAACGCGTCCACGACGGGCCTCCTCGACGCGCGCACCGGCAGGTGGTCGGAAGAGCTCATCTCCCGCCTGGAGATGCCCCGTTCGCTCTTCCCCGCCCTGCGCTCCCCGGGGCAACGGGTGGGGACGCTCCTGCCCCACGTCGCCGAGGCAACTCAACTCCGCCCGCACACACCGGTGGTGACGGTCGCCTCGCACGACACGGCCTCAGCGGTCGCAGCCGTCCCCGCGGCGGACGGCGTGTGCGGCTACGTCTCCTGCGGTACGTGGTCGCTCGCCGGGCTGGAACTCGACGCACCCGTACTCACCGAGGAGTCCCGCGCGGCCAACTTCACCAACGAGCGCGGCATCGACGGCACCATCCGGTACCTCAGGAACATCACGGGCATGTGGCTGCTGGAGGAGTGCCGCCGCACCTGGGACCGCGAAGACGCCGCCAACCGGACTGCGCACGACGCGAGTTCAAGCCTCGGCGCGCTGCTCGCCGCTGCCGCGGAAGCGGAGCCGTTCGCCGCGCTCGTCGACGCGGACGCGCCCGACCTCCTGCCGCCGGGCGACATGCCGTCCCGGCTCCGGAACCTCCTCCGCCGCTCCGGGCAGACGCCGCCGCGCGCCAGGGGCGGGCTCGTCCGCTGCGTCCTGGAGAGCCTTGCGCTGGCCCACCGGCGCACCCTGCGCGAGGCCGCCCGGCTCTCGGGGCGCGCGCCGAGCCGTGTCCACCTCGTGGGCGGAGGCTCCCGCAATACCCTGCTCTGCCAATGGACCGCCGACGCGTCGGGTCTCCCCGTCACGGCGGGCCCCACCGAAGCGACCGCGGTCGGCAACATCCTCGTCCAGGCCCGCGCCGCCGGCCTCGTGGGCGGCCTCGCCGAGATGCGCGCGCTCGTCGCCGCCACCCAGGACGTGCGCCACTATCGTCCGCGCGGCGACCCGAGCCGGTGGGACGAGGCCGAGTCCCGTCTGCACGGGCCTGCGGGTCAGGAATGCACCCGCCGCGAGGTGTAGACGTCCGCGACCGCGACGACGAGTGCGCCGAGCACGAAAGCGAGCGCGGTGAGCAGCCCCGCCTGGAGCGCCCCCGACCAGTCGTGCGTCTCCGCGACGTGTGCAAAGAAGACGGCGCCCACCGAGGCGATCCCCGCAGCCGAGCCGATCCGCTGACCGGTCTGGAGCATCCCGCCCGCCGTGCCGCCGCGCGCGACCGGTACGTCGTGGAGCGTCAGCGTCTGGTTCGGCGAGATGACCAGCCCCGACCCCACACCGGCGGCGAAGAGCGGCGCCGCCAGCACCCAGCCGACGTGCCCCTCCGGCACCCACCGCACCGTCAACAGCGCCCCGCACAGCCCGAAGAAGACGAGCACGAGCCCCATGGCGACGAGCGGCCGCCCCACCCTGGTGACGATCCGCCCGCCGAGCCCCGCGCTCAGCGCCGAGCCGAGCGCGAACGGGGTGAGCGTGAACCCCGCCTGGAGCGCCGCGTAGCCGAGGCCCTGCTGGAGGTAGAGCGTGAAGATGAAGAAGACCGTAGTGAACCCGGCGAAGTACAGCAGCGCCAGCACGGTGCCGAGCGTGTACGAGCGGCGGTTGAAGAGCGAGAGGTCGACGAGCGGTTCCCGCCCCTTGCGTGTGTAGTGCCGCTCCCAGAACGTGAAGACGACGAGCAGGACCACACCACCTGCGGCGAGCAGCCACTTGCCGCTCCCCTTCCACTGCTGCTCCTCCACGAGCGGCAGCAGCACGGCGAGCACCCCGGCGCCGAGGAGCGCGATACCGACGGGGTCGAGCGACGTCCGCCCCCTGCTCACCTTTTCGGCGCACGCCGGCGGGACGAGCCAGAGCGCCAGCAGGAAGGCGCCGACCCCGATGGGCAGGTTGACGAAGAAGACCCACCGCCAGCCTTCGTCGGCACCGAACGCCTGGATGAGGAGTCCCCCGGCGAGCGGCCCGACCGCGGTCGAGACGCCGATCGTCATGCCGAGCAGCCCGAACGCCTTGCCCCGCTCGGCCCCGCGGAAGAGTTGCTGGATCATGCCGGAGATCTGCGGGTTGAGGAGCCCGCCTGCCATGCCCTGGCAGAGCCGCGCAATCACCAGCCACGCCGCGCCCTGCGCCAGCCCGCACGCGGCGGAGGCGACCGTGAAGAGGACCAGCCCGACGAGGAACGCGGTCCGCCGTCCGAAGGCGTCTCCCAGCCGGCCCGCTGGCACGAGCACGAGGCCGAAGGTAAGTGCGTATCCGGAGACGATCCAGGAGAGCGCCGACTCCGAAGCGCCGAGGCCCTTCTCGATCGAAGGAAGCGCGACGTTGACGATCGAGACGTCGAGCAGCGCCATGAATCCCACGGTCAGGCAGACGCTGAGGGCTTTCCAACGCCGCGGATGCGGCTCGTAGTCGGCGGTCACCCGGCCGGTCGCCTCCCCGCTCCGGGCGTCCGCTCCCTCCGTCGGCTCCTCGTCAGGCCGGCCCGACTGCCCCGCGTCCATTCGCCGCTCCTCACCCGCGTCGCCGGTGCGGGCCGCAGGGCCCGCCTCCTGTGCGTACGGCGTGGCCGGGCGGTGCTCGGCCGGCCACGCCGTCGTCTCGCTCGGCGAGTATCCCCGTGCCCCGGGCCTGATGCCGGGATGCGGGGAGTTGCGTCGGGGGTGTGCCTCGTCCGTCAGGGCATCATCCCTCCGATGACGTGTGCCTGAAGGAAGACCAGCGCGCAGAGCGCAAGGAGGAGGACGAGGCTCCAGCCGATCGCCTTACGGAAGAGTTCGGACTCGCGCCCGAGGAGGCCGACGGCCGTGGCGGCGATGGTGAGGTTCTGCGGGCTGATCATCTTGCCGACGACGCCGCCCGAGGTGTTCGCCGCGACGAGCAGCGTCGGGTCGAGCCCCGCCCTGCCCGCTGCCGTCTGCTGGAGCGTGGCGAAGAGCGCGTTGGCGGAGGTGTCGGAGCCGGTGACGGCGGTGCCGAGCCAGCCGAGGATGGGGGAGAGGAACGCGAAGGCCGCGCCCGTGCCCGCGATCCAGGTGCCGATGGTGATCGTCTGCCCGGACAGGTTCATCACGTAGGCGAGCGCCAGCACGGAGGCCACCGTGAGCAGCGCCCACTTCAACGAGGCGACGGTGCGCCCGAATTCGACGACGGCCTCCCTGACCCGTACCCGGTAGACGGCGACGACGAGGATGCCGCAGAGCAGCAGCAGAGAGCCGGGCGAGGAGAGCCAGGGCAGCACGTAGACGGTCGTGGTGGACTGCTCGCCCGTGGCGGTGAGCACCTCGCCGTCGAGCCCGGGCCAGCCGAGGGAGACGTCCGTGCCGGCGAGGAACTCCTCGACGGGGTCGGCGAGTTTGGCGAGCGAGAAGACCGCGATGACGATGAGGTAGGGGACGAACGCCATCGTCATCCGGCCGCCGGCGAGCTGCGCCGCCGGCGCCGTGGCGTTCTCGGGGCCCGCTTCCTCCTCCGGCCCGTCGTCGGGCGCCTCCGGCTGCCAGACGCGCAGGAAGAGGACGACGGCGGCGAGCGCCACCAACGAGGCGATGATGTCGGTGAGTTCGACGGAGATGTAGTTGGCGCTGACGAACTGCGCCACGGCGAAGGCGCCGCCGCACACGAGCGCCACGGGCCAGCTCTGCCTGATGCCGCGCTTGCCGTCGACGAGTGCGACGAGCAGCAGCGGCACGAAGAGCGCGAGGAGGGGAGTCTGCCGGCCGGCGTAGGCGCCGATCTCCTCGTAGGAGATGCCGGTGAGGTTGCCGGCGGTGATGATCGGGGTGGCGATGGCGCCGAAGGCGACGGGCGCGGTGTTCGCCACGAGGACGGTGATGGCGGCGCGTACGGGCGAAAAGCCGAGGGCCATGAGCATGACACCAGTGATGGCGACCGGAGCGCCGAACCCCGCGAGCGCCTCCAGCAGCGCGCCGAAGCAGAAGGCGATGATCAGCGCCTGCACCCTCCGGTCGTCGCTCACCAGCCGGAAGGCCGAGCGCAGGTCCTCGAACCTACCGCTCACCACCGTGAGTTGGTATACCCACAGCGCGGCGACCACGATCCACATGATCGGTACGAGCCCGAAGGCCGCCCCCTCCGTACCGGAGAGCAGCGCCAGTTTCACCGGCATGCCGTACGCGGCGACCGCCACCACGACGGCCACGCCGAGCGCCGCCAGCCCGGCCCAATGCGCCTTCCACCGCAGCCAGCCGAGCAGGACGAAGAGCGTCAACAGCGGCAGCGCCGCGACGAGAGCGGACAGCGCCAGACTGTCCGCGATGGGATCGAGGTCGGGACGGTACACGAGGCCCCCTTGCCCATGGGTGAACCCCGGCGTGATCGCCGCAAGTTGGGGGGCAGTGTGCGGCAGCAGGACAGTCCAGGCCAAGACCGTTGCAGCAGGTGAATACGACCGCCCCGGCGCCGTGCGGCGCCGGGGCGGTCCTCGCAACCCGGGGGCTAGGAGCCGGAGTTGGCCGCGGTCTCGGCCGGGGGCGTCGCCTTGGGCGCGGCGATGCCCTGTTCCTCGGCCATTTCGCGGGCCATCCGCGGCGCCGTCCACAACGTCGGCAGCATGACGAAGGCGACCGGCACGGCCGTGACGACGATGAAGGATTGGAGGGCGGTGATCCCGCCGTCGCCCACGACGATGAGCACCGCGGCTGCTGCGCCCATCAGCAGGGCCCAGAACGCCCGTACGGCGACGCTCGGTTCACCGGACTCGGTACCCGCCGTCGCAATGCTGTACGACATCGAGTCGGTGGTGGTGACGACGAAGGTGAGGGTCAGCAGGAGCACCATGGCGGCGACGGCCGTCGACAGCGGAAGGTTGTCCGCCATGGCGACGACGGCCGCGTCCATACCGACCGCCTCCAGCGGCCCGGAGATCGCTCCGGGGTTCTTCTGCTCGAGGAAGATGCCGGTGCCGCCGAAGACGCTGAACCACACCATCGTCGCGACGGGCGAGAGGAGCGCCGTGCTGCACACGAGGTCGCGGAGCGTGCGGCCGCGCGAGATCCGTGCGACGAAGATCGACATTAGCGGGCCGTAGCCGAGGAACCAGCCGAAGTAGAAGATCGTCCATGTGCCGAGCCAGCCCTGGTCCTCGCGCCCCAGCGCGAGCGGCACGAAGTCCCGTGCGTACTCGCCGAACCCGGCGAGGAAGCCGTCGAGCACGAAACCGACCGAGCCGAGGGCGAGCAGCACCACCATGGTGAGGCCGGCGAGCCAGAGGTTGAACCGGCTGAGGATCTGGATGCCGCGGTGGATGCCGGTGATCACCGACGTGACCGCGACCACCGTGAGCAGCACGATGATGCCGAGCTGCACCGGATAGGAGTTGGGTATCCCGAAGACGTGCGAGAGCCCGTAGGAGACCTGGAGTCCGAGGAAGCCGATCGGCCCGACGGTCCCCGCGACGACCGCGATGATGCAGACGACGTCGACCGCCTTGCCGAGCCGCGAGTGCACGATCCGCTCGCCGACGAGCGGGTAGAGGAGCGTGCGGGGCCGCAGCGGCATGCCCTTCTCGGCCGCGCGCATCAGCACGATGGTGCCGAGCGTGCCCAGCACGGCCCAGGCGAGGAAGCCCCAGTGCGCGAAGCTCTGCGCGAGCGCCGAGTCCCGCGCCGCGTTGGAGCCGGCCTCGACGCCCTCGTAGTACGGCGGCGTCTCGGCGAAGTGCTGCACGGGTTCACCCGCGGCGAAGAACACCCCGCCCCCGGCGAGCAGGGTGCTCATGATCATTGCGATCCACTGGAACCTGCGGTATTCGGGACGCCCGAAACCGCCCAGCCGCACCCGTCCGTACCGTGAGAAGGCCAGTGCCACGGCGACGACGAAGAACGCCAGCAGCAGCACCTGCCACAGCGGCCCGAACCACCGCGCAGCGGCGTCGAAGAGCTTCGTCACCACGGTCCCGGTGCCGCCCGGCGTCACCAGCGCCACCACGACGAAGGCGGCGAGGAGTCCGCCGCTCACCGCCACCACGGGCAGGTCCGTACGGCGCGCGCCGGGGGGCGTGGGTTTTCCGGGAGGCTCCGCGGCCTTCGCGGCGCCTTCGCTTGTCGCCCCTTCTTGCCCGTCCTGGGCGTCCGCTTCCGCGGCGCCACCGGAGGCGGCAGGGGCAGGGGTGCTCGGCATGTTCGTCCTCGGGGAAGGGAGCTTCGGCACAGGCAGTCACGACCGACCGTCCAAGGCACGAGGCGAACGGGACCGAGCGCCAGCGTGCACGCGCAGCGGGGTCCGCGTTCTCCGGCACGTCGTGCGCGTTCAGAGATGTCGAGCGACGGCGTCCGTCCGCAGGGGACTGCCTCCCGCCGTAGCAGGAGAAACCGTCGTGAGCTGTGCGCTTGTCGACAGAGGAGCCTGCCTGGCGGGGGCGGGCCCGGTCAAATTTTGTGACCTGCGTCTCAGCGGTACGCGCACGGTTCCGTGTGCCCCTGCGGGACCGCTACCGAGGAGGACGCGGTCGGCGGGGCGGCCTTTGGTCACTCGCAGTGACGCTCTTACGTCCCTTCCACCTCCACGACCAACCCCCGCAGTTCATAGCTCCCGATCGACGACTTGAAGCCGACGTCCGGGGTGCTGGACATGCGGAGGCCGGGGAGGGCGAAGAGGCGGGTGAGGAAGACGTCCGTCTCCAGGATGGCGATGTCGCGACCCGGGCAGCGGTGGGGGCCGTCGCCGAAGGAGAGCCCCGTGGAGGCAGTGCCGGAGGGGAGCGGGCGTGCGGGGCAGAGGTCGTGGGGGGCGTCGCCGACGGCGCGGGGGTCGGTGTTGGCGCTGTCGAGGCGGATGTCGACGAGGGTGCCTGCGGGGACCGTCACCTCGCCCTCCTCGCCGGGGAGGGCGACGGGCGCCGTGGTGCGGCGGCGCAGCAGGTTGACGACGGGCTCGATACGGAGGATCTCGTGGAGCACCGCGAGGCGCTCGGGCTCGTCGGCCCTGCGGTAGCGGGCGAGCAGTTCCGGGTCGTCGAAGAGGTGCCAGGCCGCGACGTTGACGAACTCGCGGGTGGTGATCATGCCTGCGGCGGCGAAGGTGAGGCACTCGCTGAGGATCTCGACGGTGTTGTACTCCTCGTCGAGGAGGTGCGAGATGAGGTCGTCGCGGCGGTGCTTGCGGCGGGCCCGTACCGCGGGGCGCACGTCGGCGAGGTGGAGGCGCAGCCAGTTCTTGACGAGCCGTCCGGACCAGCGCAGCCCGTGCAGGCTCGTGAACCCCGGGGTGCCGAACTGCTGGGGGAAGAAGGCGTCGAGGCGCTTGCGGATGCCCGGCCTGCTCTCGGTGAGGCCGATCACGGCCGCCGCCACACCGATCGCCAACTCGAAGCTGAGGTCGGAGAGTTCGGCGGTGCGCCGGGTGCGCAGGACGTCGAGCTGCTCCTCCGCGACGCGCTCCATGGTGCCGCGGTACTCCTCGTCGACGCGGCGGGGCGTGAAGAAGCGCGCCGTCTGCCGGCGGTGGTCGCGGTGGCCCTCGCCGTCCTGGTAGAGGACGGGGCGGCGGACGCTGGAGGGGATGATCCGCGCCGTCTCGATACCGAGGCCGGCCTGGAGGGTCCCGCTGCTGCGCAGGAGGGCGCGTGCCGTCTCGTGCCCCCGCACCTCCCACACGCCGTCGGCCCCCTTCCCGACGGGGCATCCGGTGGCGGGCGGCGGGACGGGGCCGGTCTTGCGGGTGCGCGTCCGCTCGACGCTCATGACGTCAACTCCCCTGCGCTGTCCGGTCGGTGGGCGACGCAACGCAGTCTCCCAGGGGGATCACGGCGCGGGTAGGGGCGGACGGCGGCGGCCCGGGTGCTCCGGCGTGCAGGGGGTGATCAACGCGGCGCGGTCGCGTATGTGCAGAATGTGTTGCATGGAACTGCACGGAGAGAAAGTCGTCCTTCGTCCGGTGGAGGACAGCGAGACGGAGACGCTCGACCGCATCGTCAGGGAACCCGAGGTCGCTGCGTGGTGGTCGCCCCCGAACGACTACCGGAACACCTTCGCCGTCTTCCTCGACGACGAGATCATCGGCGCCGTGCAGTTCACCGAGGAGAGCGACCCCGAGTACCGGCACGCCGGGATCGACGTCTTCCTCACCGCCCGCCGCACCGGCGCCGGACTCGGCACCGACACCGTGCGCACCCTCGCCCGCTGGCTCCTCGACGACCGCGGGCACCACCGCCTCACCATCGACCCCGCGGCGGAGAACGCACCGGCGATCGCCAGCTACCGGAAGGTCGGGTTCCAGCCGGTCGGCGTGCTGCGCAGGTACTGGCGCGACCACCAGACGGGCGAGTGGCGCGACGGGCTGCTCATGGACCTGCTCGCCGACGAACTCGCCTGACCCGCCGGCAGGTTCACGCGTCCTTCAGGAAGGCGACCCAGGCCGCCCAGGAACGCCGCGGGACGAGGAGGACAGGCCCCTCGGGCGCCTTGGAGTCGCGCACGGGGACGGGCCCTCGGACGCCGTCGGCGACCTCCAGGCAGTTGCCGCCGTTCTGTCCGCTGCGGCTGCTGCGGCGCCACGACGCGGCGGGGACTTCCTCCATGACGGGCTCCCTCCGGGTCGACGCCCCGGCGCGCGGCGGAACCCGCGCGCCGGGGCCGGTGTGATCGTGGATACAGAAGTACAGGGGCGTAGGCCGTGAGACAAGTGGCAGTCGGAGCTTGCGGGGTGAACGTCGTGCGCAACGTGCCCTGCCGCAGGCCCCGCTGGATGCGCGCTCACCCGCCGGAAGCGCGGACGAGCACTTTCAACTCCCCGCCTCCGCCCGCCGCGTCGAACGCTTCCCCCGCGCGCTCCAGCGGGTGGACGGAGGTCACCAGCCGGTCCACGGGGACGGCGCCGTCCGCGAGGAGCTCCACGGCCCTGCGGACGTCGTCGGCCACGTACATCAGGCACCCGCGCAGCGTCAGCTCCCGGTCCTGGACCAGATCGACGGGGACGGTCTGCGGCCCCGTCGGCACGCCCACGACGAGCACGGTGCCGCCCTTGTCGACCGAGTGCACCGCTTGCGTGAGCGACGCGGAGACGGAGACGCAGTCGAAGGCGGCGTCGGCCGGGCCGCCGAGGAGCTGACGGGCGCGCTCCGGCAGGTCCGGCGCGTCCGCGGGGAGGGCCGCGTCGGCGCCGAACTCCCGTGCTGTCTCGCGCTTTTCCGCCGCGAGGTCGGTGGCGACGACGACCCCCGCCCCCGCCGCCCGTGCCGCGACGACGGTCAGCAGGCCGATCGGCCCCGCACCCAGGACGAGGACCCGCGCCCCGGAGAGGTCGCCTGCGCGGCGCACGGCGTGCACGGGGGTCGCGAGCGGTTCGACGAGCGCCGCCTGGAGGTCCGAGAGCGCCTCGGGCACGCGGTGGAGGCGGTCGGCGGCGACGGTGAAGGCGTCCGCGAGCGCACCGGCCGTCTGGCAGCCGAACACCTTCAGGTGCACGCAGATGTTGTAGCGGCCCGAGCGGCAGTGCCGGCACTCGCCGCACGCCAGGTTGGGTTCGAGGACGACCCTGTCCCCTTCGGCGAGCACGTCGACGCCCTCGCCGAGCGCGGCGACGATCCCGACGGCCTCGTGCCCCGGACGGTAGGGAAGCGCGATGAACGGGTGCTCACCGCGCCGCGCATGGACGTCGCTGCCGCAGATCCCCACCAGCCGCGTGCGGACGAGCACTTCACCGGCGGCGGGCACCGGCATCGGCACCTCTTCGAGGACGACGTCCCCTCCCGCGCTCACTGCCACCTGTCGGACGGGGTCGGGAACGTGTGCGGCGATGGTGCTCATGGGGTGTGCCCTCCGTCGTCAGTACGTGCCACCTCCCCACCTACACCGCGCCGCGCGCCGCACGCCAGGTCCGCGGCCGTCCCGACCGTGCCCGTTCCGTGCCCGCGCTTGACCTTCACGCCGGCGGAAGGGTTTGAGGATGCCGTCATGGAGACCAACACCACTGGCACCGCGAGCGGTTCGTCCGCGCGCGAGCGGCGCATCACCGTCGTCACCGGCGCAGGCACGGGCATCGGCAGGGCGACGGCGAGGACTTTGGCGGGGGAGGGCGCGCACGTCCTCGCCGTCGGCCGGCGGCCGGAGCCGCTCCGGGAGACGGCGGACGGGCACGACGGCGTACAGGCGCTCGCCGCCGACGTGACGTGCGCAGAGGGACGCACACAAATCGCGCACGCCGTCCGGGAGCGGGGCGGGGGACTCGACGTACTCGTCAACAACGCCGGCATCGTGCGCTCCAGCCGCCTCGGCACGTGCACGGAGGACGACCTCACGGCGCAGCTCGCGACCAACCTGACGGCTCCCGTCCTGCTCACACAAGCGCTCCTCGCACCGTTGCGAGCGGCGCGGGGCGTCGTGGTCAACATCAGTGCGGCTCTGGGGCAGAGGGGTTGGCCCGGCGCCTCCGTCTACGCGGCGAGCAAGGCGGGACTCGACACGCTCACGCGCAGTTGGGCAGTGGAACTCGCCGCGGAGGGCGTGCGGGTGGTGGGGGTGGCGCCCGGCGCGACCGAGACGCCGATCGGCGAGCACCAGGGCCTCTCCCGTGAGCAGCGCGAGGAAGTGCGCCGGTGGCAGCTCGCTGCCACACCGGCGGGCCGCGTCGGGCGCCCCGAGGAGGTGGCCCGGATGGTGACCCAACTTGCTGCCCCTGCACAGGAATTCGTCACCGGAGCCGTGGTGCCGGTGGACGGCGGCGCGATGGTGCGGTGAGACTGGTGCGCCGGAAGGGGGCCGATATGCGGATCGGGGAACTCGCTGCGGCTACCGGCGCCACGCCCCGCGCGCTTCGCCACTACGAGCAGGCCGGCCTCCTCACCGCCGACCGCGCCCCCAACGGCTACCGCATCTACTCGCACAGCGCGCCCGTCCGCGTACGGAACATCAGGTGCCTCCTCGACCTCGGACTCACGCTGGAGGACGTCCGCTTCTTCCTCCCGTGCCTCGACGGCGACGTGACGCAGGCGTCCCCCTCGTCCGAGGGCCTCGCGGTGGCGCGACGGCGGCTCGCAGTGCTGGATGCGCGGATAGCGGCGCAGGGTGCGTTGCGTGACAGGTTGGCGGAAGCGCTGGAGGAGCGGGCGGGGGAGGGGCGCCACGCAGCCTGAGGAGCGACTATCTCCCTCGGCGGGGCGGCGCGCTCGTGGAAGGGGCTGCCGGGCGCGCTGAGTACAGGCGGCCCACGTCGTCCTACGGGACATCGTTCGACATGGGCGGGCGGGCCTTCGCCTTGCGGGTGCGCCGGTGCTGCGAGCGCGCTGTCGGCGGAGGCGGCAGTTTCACCGCGCGGTGTCGGGTTCGGCTCATCGGTGCAACGGGGGGCTGTGTGATGCAGAGTTGACGGTCGAAAGTGTGTCGGCGCCCCGGGTGCGGGACGTGTGGAGGGGCCGTTGTCACGGTGGGCGGCTCGGCGTACTGGGAGATCGCGCGGAGGGCACCGGTCGGAGAGCCGCCCCGCAGCAGTGCCCGACTACCTGGTCTCGAGGGGGCGTTCGGGTAGGCGGGAGCCCCTGTGGCCGACAACGGGGGAGCGGCCACAGGGGCGATACGGGCTAAGTGGGAGGTGCCGGACAGGTTGCCGGGCGTTGGCCGACTCCGGCGTCCGGCCTGTGAGAAGTGCACGCACGGTCAGCGCACTTCTGGCCGGCGTACGCATCTCGGCGGGGGCAGGCGCTCCCGGTAGTGCGCCAGCATGCCGGGACCAGAGGTGAAGTCTTCAAGGTTGCTGTGCGACTCAGCCCATTTTTCGATTCCTACGCTGGGGCTGCGGAGCCGCCCGTGTCGGTGTCCGTCCCGGCCAGTGGTCGCTCATCCGAGTCGGTGGGCGGCCCGTTCACCCGGCTCAGCGGCCGTTCACCGGAGTCGGGCATCCCGCATTTCACAGCGGCCGTCCATCCTGACGTTGCGACACCTCGGGGGTGTCCGCTCGAGCTCGGGGCGGGTCACCCTGTGCCGAGCTGTCGCACAGCCAGGTGCGTTCCTCCGTAGGCGGCGACCAGCAGAAACCGGCTCTTGAGCGGCAGGCTCCACGGTCGGCCTTGCGTACCGGGCCTGTGCCTTCGCGGACGACGTGGACGCCGTCCGCACGTCAGCCACGGCGAGATCGTCCCGAAGGCCGATGGCATGGAAACATGGCCACCATGTCAAGTCAGGTCTGGGGGTCACTCATATCGCTGGGCGGCGTCGTCCTCGGAGGCGTGCTCTCCTACCTCGTTCAGCACAGGACTCAATTGTCGGCGGAACGCGCTGAACGACAACGCCAGCAGAACGCCCTCTCGGAGGCTCGGCGCGCCGAACGGCTGGCGCTGCTGGAGCGATTCGTGGAGGTGGGGGCCGAGGCCGAACGCTACGCGTTCAGCCGGCCTTCCGAGTTCGACGACACCCACCCCTGGTACCTCAAGACCCAGGACGCCATGAACAGGCTGTGGGTCGTCGAGCGGCTCGTTCGTATCCAGTTCCCCCTGGCCGTGCACGACGCGGCACGTGCGTACTTCCTCGATCTCAACCGGACGGTGTGGGAGGGCTTGCCCGACGGCGAGAGCGTGCGGGACTACTTGGAGGAGAACCGGCTGGCGTTCCTCGACGCGGCCCGAGCGGTCATGGACTAGCCCACCGCCGAGCCCGGACAGCCTTGTGAGGCAGTCCCGAGTGTGAGGCCAACACCAGGCCCTTCTGGCACGCAAAAAGAATCAGTGCTCTCCCGAGGCCCGTGCTTCCCCGCAACCGCCACCGAGATCGGCCCCTCGCCCCGCTGCGACACGGCCCCGGGCCGCCCTCGAAATGCCGTTGCTCGCGCCCGGACCGGCGCATACCGTCTGCGTTCCCGCCCTTCCGTACCGCAGAGGTCCCCATGGCCCAACTCGCCGATGTCGTACACCTGGTGGAGCACGTGCTCGGGCCGAACGTGCTCGGCGCCTACCAGTACGGTTCGGCCGTACTCCGCGGCGGGCTGCGCCCGTACAGCGACCTCGACGTGCTCGTCGTCACCGGCCGCTCCCTGGGCGCGGAGGAGCGGCGCGCGCTCGTCGACGGGCTGCTGGGCGGGGTCTCGGCACCACCCGAAGGGCAACGAGAGCTGCGGCCCGTGGAGTTGACGGTCGTCGTGGAGTCGGACGTGCGGCCGTGGCAGTACCCGCCGCGCTGCGACTTCCAGTACGGCGAGTGGTGCAGGGAGCATTACGAGCGCGGTGAGGTGCCGCAGCCGGGGAGCGACGAGGACGTGGCGGTGCTCCTCGCCATGGCTCTGGCAGCCGATACCGCGCTCGCCGGTCCGCCGCCGCGGTGCCTCCTCGATCCGGTGCCGTGGCGGGACGTGCGCCGCGCCAGCTTGGCGGCCGTTGAGCCGCTGCGTGCCGAGGCGGCGGAGGACACCCGCAACGCCGTCCTCACCCTCGCCCGTGTTCACGCGACGCTCAGCACCGACCGCTTCCGCTCGAAGGCGGAGGGCGCCTCATGGACGCTCGGCAGGCTCCCGCAGCAGTACCGCCCGATCCTCGCACAGGCGCTCGCCGTCTACGAGGGCGAAGCCGAGGAGCCTGCCGCGTGGCCGGCTGCCGAACTCGACGCGTACGTCGCCCACATGGCCGCGGAGATCACCCGTCTCGCCGAGGGGGACTGAGCGGGCGCCCGGGGCGAACTCCGGGGGAGCGCACCGTCTGCGGACAGACGGAGCCCCAACCCGCCCGGACGCCAACACGGTTGAACGGTGAGCGGACAGCGCCCAGGCTCACCCCGCGTCCCTCGTGGCGATCAGCACCGAAGCCTCCCGCTGCTCGTCGTGCGCGACCTCGGGGAGGAGCCCGGCGTCCCTGACCGCCGCCGTTGCCGCGGGGATCTGGCGCTCGCCTGCCTCGAAGAAGAGCCTTCCGCCGGGGGCGAGCCACTGCGGTGCCTCGGCGACGACCCGGCGGAGCACGTCGAGTCCGTCACGGCCGCCGTCGAGGGCGCGCCGGTCCTCGTGGAGCCGCGCCTCTCCGGGCAGCAGCGCCAACTCGCCCGTGGGCACGTACGGAACGTTGCAGAGGAGCACGTCGATGCGGCCGCGCAGACCGGCCGGGAGCGCGTCGAAGAGGTCGCCGCTGTGGACGACGCCGCCGTACGCGGCTGTGTTGACGCGGGCGCAGGCGACGGCCTCCGCGTCGACGTCCGCGGCGTGGAGCTGCACCGCGGGGCGGAGCCGCGCGAGCGCGGCACCCAGCGCGCCCGTGCCGCAGCAGAGGTCGACCACGCACGCCGCCTCGGGGGTCGCTTCGGCGGCGCGCTCGACGAGGAACTCCGTACGGCGCCGCGGCACGAAGACACCCGCCCGTACGGTGACGCGCAGTCCGCTGAACTCCGCCCAGCCGAGGAGGTGTTCGAGCGGGAATCCGGCTGCGCGGTCGGTGACGAGGCGGTCGAGGTGTGCGGCCGAGTCGGCCGCCGCGTGGAGGAGGCGTGCCTCGTCCTCGGCGAAGACGCACCCTGCGGCGCGCAGTGCCCGCACGGTGGTGTCGTACGGCGGAAGTGGTGGGGCGGAGTGCATGGGCGGGCCTTTCGAGAGACCGTTCCGGCCGGTGCGTCAGCGCATCGACCCGGCGGTGGGATGCGCACGGTGGCAGCCTGCTGTGCTCTCACCCACCTCCGTCTCTGCCCCCTCCACGGGCTCGGTCCGCGGCGGCTTCCCGCCGTCGGGCGGACACTACGCCAAGCGCGGGCAACTGCGCCCCCCATCGAGGCACCCGCACCTTCGGGCACTCACCCGCGCCCGGCGGGCTCCGACGGGACTTCGCCCCGGCCCAGCTTCAGACGGAGCTGCGCCGCCTCGCGCGCGTTGAGGCGGTCGAGCAGCTCCCTCGCGTCGGCGTCCGCCGCACCCGCCTCCTCGGTGCGGCCCATGCCGCGCAGGGCGGCCGCGAGCAGCGCATACGCCTCCGCCCTCGAGAGTGGATCCAGGTGCTCGCCCCCGGAGAGGGACGTCCTGGCCCACTCGGCGGCCTCGGCGAACTCCTCCCGGAACATGTGGTACTCGCCGAGCGAGTGGGCGGTGTTGGCGCGGTACGCGGGTGAGGTGGTGCCGCGGTAGTTGTGCAGCAGCAGCTCGTACGCCTGCTCGTGGTCGCCGAGGTGGAGGTAGCACCTGCCCAGGTTGTTGCGGATCGACATGACGAGCGGCCCGGGGCCGTGCACTTCGACGGTCCGCAGCGCGGACTCACCGACCTCGATGGCCTCACGCAGCAGCCCCTGTGTCGCGAGGCAGGGCACGAGGTTGCTTCTGGCGACCGCCATCTGCCGCCCCATCCCCAGCTCGGAGAAGAGCGCGATGCTGCGTTCCAACAGGGGGGTGGCGGCTACCGGTTCGCCCCGCTGGCCCGTCACCTTCCCGAGCCGGGAGAGCGCCTCCGCCTGTCCGTAGCGGTCCCCGCGCCGCTCCGCGACCCGCAGCGCCGTCTCGGCCAGGGTGCTCTGTGCGCGCCAGCGGGCCTGCCGGGCGAAGAAGGTGTCCAGCGCGGTGAGCGCCTGGAGCGCGAAGTCGTCCAACGTCCGGCCGTGGAGCGGTGTCTCCTCGGGGCCGAGCGCGGCGGAGTCGGCGAGTTGGGCGGCGAAGCGGACCACGTCGTCGCAGGCGGTGTCGGCCCAGGCCACCGCTTCGTCAACGGCCGTGAAGGAGCGGCCCGTTGTGTAGTGGGCGAGAGCCTCACGGCTGAGCTCCGTGTTGATCTCGTTGCCGGCGAAGGGTTCGTTGACGCGGTGCAGGGTGCCCAGGTACCAGCGCGCGAGCCCGGTGAGGGCCTCGCCGACGCGTGTGCGCGGCAGCGTCTCCGCCTCGCCTGCGGCGGTCGCGCGCACCAGGTCGTGGAAGGCGTACTGGCCCGGCCGCGGGCTGTCGGCGAGCTGTGCGTCGGTGAGCCGCTCCAACGCGCCTTCCACCGCGCCCGTTTCGGCGCCGGTCAGCGCTGCCGCCGTCTGCGTCGTGTGCCGGCTGATGGCGGCCACGCCCAGCAGCGGGAAGAGTTCGGCGGCGCCGCGATCGAGGGGGTCACCGCTCGCGCGGAGCTGCTCGATGCTGACGAGGAGGCTTGCGCGGACGTCGCGGTCGGCGACGACGAGTTCGGTGAGGCGGCGGCGCTCGTCGCGCAGTGTCTCCGTCCAGTCGGCCACCGACCAGCGCGGCCTCGACGCCATACGCACCGCGATCACGTGCAGCGCGAGCGGCAACCGCCCGCACAGCCCGACGAGTTCGTGCCACTCCGCCTCGCTGGCGGGATCGGCGGCGCCCGAGACCGTCCGCACCAGCGCGACCGCGTCGGCCGGTTGCAGGGTGTCCAGGTGCAGATGCCGGGCGCCCGGCAGGCCCGTCAGCACGGTGCGCGAGGTGACGAGGCACGCAGAGCCGGCGCGGCTCGGCAGCAGTGGCCGCACCTGCTCCGAGCTGTGCGCGTTGTCGAGGAGGACGAGCAACTGCCGCTGCCGCACGAGTCGTTGGTAGTGCTCAAGGGCGGCCGTCGAGTCGGGCGGCACCGAGTCGGGTGGCTCGCCGAGGGCGCGCAGGAGTTGGCGTACCGCGTCGTCGGTGCCGAGCGGCGGGCTCTGCGGGTCGGCTCCTCGCAGGTCGACGTGGACCATGCCGTCGGGGAAGCGGTCGGCCGACTCGTGCGCGGAGCGCAGCGCGAGCGTGGACTTCCCGACGCCCCCCGGGCCGTCGATGAGGCACACGGCGGGCGCGGCCACGGCGCCCGTGAGCCACTCGCGGAGCCTGGCGATCTCCAGCCCGCGCGCGACGAACGTCGCGGGCGCTGCGGGGAACTCGGTGGGCACGGCCGCGCTCTCCGCCGGTTCGTGGGGCTCGGGTTCCGGCGCCCGCACGGGCTGCTGCGCGTCCCTTGCCGCAGGGGCGACAGCCTCCGTGCGGGTTCGGCGCGGCGCTTCCAGCGCGGCGTCCCCACGGAGGATCGCCTGCTCCAACTCCCGCAGCTCCGGGCCTGGTTCGATGGCCAGCTCGTCGACGAGCGCGCGGCGGGCCTCCCGGAAGACGCCGAGCGCCTCGGCGCTCCTGCCGCTGCGGTGGAGCGCGAGCATCAACTGGCGAGTGAGCCGTTCGCGCAGCGGGTGCTCCCTGACTGCGGCGAGGAGCTCCTCGACGAGCACCTCGTGCTCGCCCAGCGCGAGGCGGAGGTCGAACCGCTCCTCCGCGGTCGTGAGGCGCAGCTCCTCCAGGCGCGGCTGGTGGACGGTGCGGAGCGGGCAGTCCCCGATGCCGGTGAGCGGCTTGCCGCGCCACAACGCCAGTGCCTCGTCGAGGAGTTCGGCCGCGGCGGCCGGGTCGGTGGAAGCTATCTCGCGCGAGTGCGAGTGGAGCGCCTGGAACTGGCCGAGGTCCGTCTCCTCGCGCGATGCGAGGAGTTGGTAGCCGCCCGCGCTGGTGTTGATGCGCTCCTCGCGGAGCGCCTTGCGGAGCCGCATCACGTAGTTGCGGATCGCCGTCCTGATGGAGGCCGGCGGTTCCTCGCCCCATAGCTGGTGTGCCAGGTCCTCCACTGTCACCACGTGGCCGGTGCGCAGCACCAGCGTCGCCAGCAGCGCCCTCAACATCGGTGCGCTCACCGGCAGTTGCTCGCCCCGCTGGTCCCGGACCTCCAGCGGGCCGAGAACACGGAACTCCATCAGAGACCCTTCCCTCGGCATTCCCGACGCGGGCCGCGAAACCTCGCAGCAGGCCCGCGGAAACGTTTGCCATGGAGATCTGAAAACGTGTGTGACCAGCCTACGCGATCAGCGTGACGGCTGGTACACGCGCGTACGCGCTCCCGTGCGCCCACCCGGGGCGCCGGGCAGTGCGCGAGCACGGTACCCGGCCTCCGGCCAGCCGCGGTCGGGCGACCCCCGTGGCCGCCGCGGGTGCGGCCGAGCGGGGCGGTGTGCCTCCGCCGCGCCCTCTGCCGCACCGTGCGGACGGCTCCAACCGTTGCCGGGCGCACAGTAGTTGCGCAAGGGAATTCCAGGCGTCTGCAAACGTCGGTGCCAAGCGCGGACGCGGTTGATACGGATCTGATACGCCCTCTTCCTACGGTGCTGGAGCACGTGCTGGTGATCCGGCGCGATCGCAAACCGGGGAGCCGATCGGTGCGGGCCTGGGCCCGAGGAGGCAGATATGAGCGACGAGTACGACGTCAATGTCGGGACGGAGGCGTTGAAGGCGATCGAAGGCATCGTCGACGACGCCTTCGAACGGATGCAGGAGTCGTCCACGATCATCGGCGCCCAGGGCGACAACGTGACGACGGCCTTCTCCAGCAGCGGCACCGCCGTCGCGCAGGGCACCTACGCGGACCTCGCCTCGGTCGGCAGGGCGCTCGCCGAGGAGCTGGAGGGACTGCGCTCGGACCTCAACCTCACGGGCGAGCAGGGCCACAACACCGACGAGCAGGTCCAGCAGGTCCAGACGTCGGCGGCCGGCGGGGGCGCGGGAGGCGGGCAGGCCGGCGACATCCAGCTCGGCATGCGCGCCTGAGCCGCGGACGAGGGACGAGAGAGCGGAGACCAAGATGCAGGACGGGCACTACAGGTTCAGCGACGCCGCCATGGGCGACATCCAGCAGGCCGGCGCACGGCAGTTGACCGAGTGCAACGAGATCTGGTCGGACGTGATCCGCCGCATCGAGGGGCTCTTCCCCGAGGGCGAGATCGACTCCGGCCTCCAGTCGGTCCTCAGCGATCGCAACGACAACTACGTACGCAAGGTCGAGCAGTTCGGGGAGAACCTCGGCCTCCAGAACACCGCGATGGAACGCTCCCGCAACATCGCGCTGGAGGGCGGCGAGGCGATGCGCCGGGCCGCCGGCCGCTGAGACGGGGAGAGGACGCATGTCGGACGGGGAAGGCGAGCACCTCAACGCCGAAGCGGCGAGGGGTACGCAGGAGGGCGCAGCGGGGGCCACGGGGATCTCGCTGCGGGAGGGCTTCCTCCAGATCGCCGCGGCCCGCGGCATGTTCGGCTCGGTTCCCAGCGGCGGGGACGCGGCCGACGCGCTGGAGAGCGCGGCCCGCGCGATGCTCGAGCAGGCCGAGCGCCACGGCGTCTCCGTGGAGAACATCGTCGACCGGGCAGGGGAGGTGGCCGACCTGGCGAACATGACGGACGAGGAGGTCGCCCTCCAGAACAAGCTGGCGGCGGACCAGCGCCCCGGCGGTGGCCAAGAGATGCTCCCGGAGTGAGCCGATGAGCGACAGCTTCTACCAGACGGTCTCGCAGATCCTCAGCGTCAACGACTACGAGATGAAGGCCGCCGCCGGCGCCTGGATGGCGCTCGCGGGCGTCGCCACGCGCACCGGTGACGACCTGGGTCGAGTCGCGGGCGAGACCTCGGCAGAACCCGGTGTCGGCCTCGCCGAACTCGCCGACAGCCTCGGGGCGACGGGAGGTTGGGGCGGCCAGGCGTCCTCGCTGGCGATGGCGATCAGCCGCCAGCTCCAGGACGCGGGCGGCGCGGCGGCCGAGGCGGCGGAGCGGGCCGAGAGCCTCCGCATCGAGTACGAGAAGAACCAGGACGCGAAGAACAGCAAGGACGAGGACGCGGCCACGGCGTCCGGCTCCCTCCAGGTGCAGGCGGACAAAGGCAGCACCATGCACGTCCAGCGGATGAACGAACTCGCCCGCGAGGCGATCCAGGAGCTTTCCGCGCTGGACCATGTGATCGGCGGCGTCACGGGCGGCGACGCCCCCACGGCGCCGGAGGTCTCGCCCGCGCCGGGCGGGGGATTCCGCGGTGCGGGCGCGCTCTCCGCCGGGGGTGGAGAGCTCGGCCTCGGCGCGGGTGGGCACGGACCCGTCGTCGTCGCACCCAACGGGGCGACGGTGGGCGCCGGTTCGTACCCGTACTCGTCGATCGTCGGGCCCGACGGAGGGGACTTCGCGGGATGGGTGCAGAGCCCGGGCACCGGATTCCTCGTCGACCCGGCGACGGGGCGGGAGTTCGACCCGTCGTCGGGTCGCTGGATCGACCCGGTGACGGGACGGCCGTTCGGCGAGGTCACCCAGTACGCCACCCGCCTCTCCGGTCTCGACGGGGGTGTGACCGGGGCGGGCGGCGGAGTCGTCGCGGGGGGTGCGGCACTGGGCGCGGCCGGTGTGGCGGGGTTGTACGGCGGCGTCGCGCCGCCCAGCGTCGCGGGCGGCGGGCGTGCGCAGGCGCAGATCTCGCGGCAGGCGGGGCAGAACCTCGCGCACAAGGCGGAGTTGGCGAACCGGCTCGGGGCGCGCGAGGCGCGTCAGGGCGGCCGCCCGTTCACCCCGCCGCCGGGGGCCTCCTCGCAGCGCTCCGCCGGGGGAGCCGCGCGCGCGGCGCGGCAGCCCTCGCGCACCGTCACCGACAAGCCGGCCGGCCGGCGGTCGAGTGCGGCCGACGCCGCCGCACGGCACCGGCTCGGCGGCGGGCAGCCGTCCGCCGGCGCGACGCGCGGGGCGCCCGGAGCGGCACGGGGCGCTCCGGGGCCCGCGCCCGGGGCCGCGGGCGGGCAGAAGGCGCGCGGCGTCGAGCGGAAGCGCCGCGAGGGCAAGGGCACCGAGATGCGCGAGGACGCCGAGGTGTGGCGCCCCCAACGCAGGGCCGTTCCGGGCACGTTGGGCGAGTGAGCGAGGGAGGAACGATGAGCGAGGACGCAGGGCTGGACTACCTGCCCGAGGGGTTCAGGGAGGGCGGCCGCACCAGCAACCGTTCGGCCGACGCGGCGGAGGGCGCCCGGGGCCACCTCAGGGGCGTGGAGGCCGGTGGGGCGCAGTTCGGCGGCGCGGACGCGTACGTGAGCGCCCTCAACGGCAACAGCGAGCGGCAGGCGCGCGGCGCCGGCAAGGCGGCCGAGGACCGCGACGACATGAGCGGCGCCGACCACCGCGTCGCCGATCTCGGCGAAGACGTCGACACGGACACGCACACGCAGCTTCGGACGGCGGGGGACTCCGGCTCGGACGTGGCTCGCTCCGTCACCGACGGCATGTGAGCGCCGGAGAAGGGGAGTTGGGGAGATGGCCAGCGAGGTCGGCTTCACCAAGAGCGACGTCCTGGAGGGGACCAACGTCGACCCGTGGCAGCGCCGCGACGACTTCTCGGACGAGGTGAACGAGGACGAGATGGCGGACGTCGCCGCGCAGTACGCCCGCGCGGCGGGGGAGGCGGAGTCGGCGGGCGACCTCGCGCGCGTCGCGGGTGAGCAGGGCGCCGAGTCGGGCAGCGTCGACGGCCAGGACCTCATCGACAAGGAGCAGCGCGGTGAGTTGACCTCGAACGACCTCGGTGGGAACGGCGAGGACATGGACGCCGTCGTCGGCAACGTCGTGCGGGGGATCGGCCTCGCACAGGACTGCATCGACGAGAACGAGGAGATCATCGACGGCGGCGGCGACTACGGCGGCGGCCTCGACCAGGAGATCGAGGACCTCAACACGGACGCCGAGCGGGACCTCAGCAACGTACGCAGTGCGCTGGAGCGTACGGAGAGCGGCTCGATACTGCTCGACAGCATCAAGGACGCGCCGAAGGTCACCTACGGCGACATCACGTACACGGCCGTGCAGGGCGAGTCGGGGTGGGATGCGCCGTGGGACCTGAAGTTCCGCATCCGCCAGAAGCATCTGGAGGCCGCGATCGAGGCGGCGGAGACCGCCGACGGCAACATCGACGACGCCATCGAGCAGTACCGCTCGCGGATGGCCGAACTCGCCTACGAGCTGGAGCAGTCGGGCTTCGACACCTCCGAGGACCCGGGCGGCCTGTGGTCGAGCCCCGAGATGGCGGAGTACAACGGCGAGCGCCTCAACGAGGAGCTCCAGAAGGACGAGCCCGACCCGCACGCGCTCGGGGTGTACAGCGTCGGACTGGAGTCCGCGCTCGACGACATCTACGACGAAGACGGCAATATCCGCGAGGACTTCGACAGCGAGGACTCCGCGGCGGCGCGTTACGTCAACCTCTACGTCGGCGAGCTGGACGCCGAGGCGCTCTCGGCGCTCGGGCACCTGGAGCCCGACGACGCCGACGGGCCTGTCGGCGCGGCTCAGCAGGCGGTCGCCAACGGCATCAACACCGTGATGAACCCCGCGGCCGGGGGCAGCGCGCAGGCGATGCCTGCCGGCGTCGTCGAGTACATGGACGGCTACGACGAGCGGATCTCCGACCTCGGTATCCACGAGGGCGGCGGGCTGCGCAGCGCGGTCAACCAGTTCGACGGCTTCGCGGCTCTCATGGGGAACGCGACGGTCGCCTCCGGGGACGAGTTCAGCACCGCGATGGCCGACACGGCCGTCGACGTGCAGCAGGCGATCGACGACCAGAATGCGCGCATCGATCGCGCCAACACTTCCGCCACGCGGTCGATGGGTTCAGGGATCATCCCGAACGTCTCGGCCGAAGGCGTCGGCGGCCTGCTCTCGGCGGCGTCGCACAACGAGGGGGCCACGGCGGAGTGGCTCGGGGAGAAGGAGAACACGGACAACTTGCTCGGCGCGCACTGGGCCGATGCCTCCGGCGCGGGCGACTTCGTCACTGCGGGGACCACGTTGCCCGAAGGCATCTCCTACGACGACAAGGAGGCCGAGCGGTACTACGACGCGTCCTTCAACGTCCTCACCGGCGCGGTCGAGAACGCCGGCGTCCTCGCCGGCTACAACGCCGTCGCCGGCAACGAACTCCAGGAAGCCGTCGCCGACACCGCTGTGCGCAACATGGACTTCCTTTCGCAGATCTCTCCGGTGTCGGAATCGCAGACATTGGAGAACCTTGATGATCTGTACGGCAGGGACTATCCGTACGGATTCGAGCTTGCACAGGAGGATCAGGCCGAGCTGTTCACCCTGATGCAGAACTTCGATGATGACGTCACCGAGCAATTCGAAGCGGGTGTCGGTGCCTGGCAATACAGCAAGGCGTACGAAGCGTTCGAGCACGGAGACGGCGACGACGCTTGGATCGGCTCAATGGTCACCGGGGTCTCGACAGCGCAGGGGCTCGTGCACGGCGACGTCGAGGCGGCCGACACGTCTCTCCAGATGGATCCCAACAACGTCAAGACATCGGTACTGAGCGGTGTCGCCTTCGCGTCCGGTCTCGGAGGCCCCGCGATGGGTGCCGCAGGTACCGTCTTGGCCGAAGGGGCCAGAAACGTCGTGGACGTAGGGTCGAAGCCGCCCAACCCGTACGAATTCGAGCACCGTCACTGGGGTACGCACAGCGTTGAGTACATGCTTGCGACCGCGGCGCAGGACGCCGGTTACAAAATCGACGAAGACGCCGGGATCCCTGACGTTTTCGGCACGGAGTCCGAAGAGGAAGAGGGTGGCTCCAGGGAAACCACTCTCAGACGCCAATTCGACAACTTGGAAGACAACTTCGACTTCGCGAACCCCTTCTCTATCAATGAAGGCTACGACAGCGGCAGGAAACCCTTCGGATGACCCCCACCACCCTCTTCCGCCGCCCTGCCCGAGCCCCCCAACCCACCGCTCCCACGGGCGACTTGACCCTCAAGCCACCCCCCGAACTCCCGCAACCCGACCCCAACAACAACGTCTGGCTCACCGCGCTCCCCGCCCTCAGCGGCCTCGGCTCCGTGATGTACATGCTGACGATGGGCCGCGGCCCGATCGGCTACGTCGTCGGGACGATGTTCCTCGTCTCCTCGCTCGCGATGGTCGTCGGCTCGCTGCTGCGGCAGCGCGGCAGCACCAGGGGGCAGGCGCAGCAGGAGCGCAGGGAGTACCTGCGGTACCTGGAGCGGACCCGCGCCGAGGTGCGCAAGACCGCGGACGCGCAGGCGGACGCGCTGCGTTGGGCGGCGCCCGAGCCCGGCGCGCTGTGGGCTGTCGCGGCGAGCCGGCGGCTGTGGGAGCGTCGTTCGGCCGACGGCGACTTCGGGGTGGTGCGGATCGGCACAGGGCCGCGCTACCTGGCGACGCCGCTGGTACCGGGCGAGTCGGCGCCCGTCGAGGATCTCGACCCGCTGAGCGCCGTCGCGTTGAAGCGATTCGTCGACGCACACTCCGTGGTCCCTTCGCTGCCCGTCCAGTTGGCCCTGCGGAGGTTCGCCTCCGTCGCCGTGGAAGGCGAGGAGGCAGGGGCGCGCGGGCTGCTGCGCTCCGTCCTGGCGCAGGCCGCCGTCCTCCACGCGCCCCGCGACCTGCGGGTGCTGGTCTGCACGAGCGATCCGGACGGTGCGGAGTGGGCGTGGGTGAAGTGGCTGCCGCACGCGCACCATCCGGAGGAGGTGGACCACGCGGGCCCGGTGCGCCTCGTCCACGGCAGTCTCGCCGGCCTGGAGGACCTGCTCGGCGCCGAGTTGAGCAGGCGTACCCGGTTCAACAGGGACGCCGAGCCCGATCCGGACGTGCCGCACCTCCTCGTCGTCCTCGACGGCGGGCTCGTCTTCGGGTCCGAGGCGCTGCTAGACCCGGGCGGCATGCAGGGCGTGACCGTGCTCGACCTCGATGGCCGCGCCTCGGGGCTCACTGCCGCGCACGGCATCCGACTCGCCGTGGAGGGCGGCGAATTGAGCGTCCTCTCCGGTGAGTCCAGCGACGACCTGGGCGCGGCGGACCAGCTCTCGCATCCCCAAACAGCGGCACTCGCCCAGCAGTTGGCGCCGTACCGCCTCGACTCCTCGACCGCGCAGACCGAGGACCTCAGCACGGCCGACACGACGCTCCCCGGCCTGCTGGGGATAGCCGACCCCGGACGCCTCGACCTCGACGTGCTGTGGCGCTCCCGTCCGATGCGCGACCGGCTCAAGGTGCCGGTCGGGCTCTCGGCCGAGGGCGGCACCCTGGAGCTGGACATCAAGGAGTCGGCGCAGAACGGCATGGGGCCGCACGGCCTGCTCGTCGGCGCCACCGGCTCGGGCAAGTCGGAGCTGCTGCGGACGCTGGTCCTCGCGATGGCCTCCACGCACCCGGCCGAGCAACTCAACTTCGTCCTCGTCGACTTCAAGGGCGGCGCGACCTTCGCCGGTATGTCCGAGCTGCCGCACGTTGCCGCCGTCATCACCAACCTGGAGGACGACCTCACGCTCGTCGACCGCATGCGGGAGGCGATATCCGGCGAGATGAACCGCCGGCAGGAGGTGCTGCGCGACGCGGGGAACCTCGTCTCGGTGCGCGACTACGAGCGGGCGAGGCAGCGCGGCGCCGACCTGCCGCCGCTGCCGAGCCTCTTCATCGTCGTCGACGAGTTCTCCGAACTCCTCGCCCAGAAGCCCGACTTCGCCGACCTCTTCGTCCAGATCGGACGGCTCGGCCGCTCCCTCGGTCTCCATCTCCTCCTCGCCTCGCAGCGGTTGGACGAGGGAAGGCTCCGCGGGCTGGAGGCCCACCTCTCCTACCGGATCGGCCTCCGCACCTTCTCCGAGCAGGAGAGCCGCGCCGCGCTCGGCGTCACGGACGCACACCACCTGCCCAGCTCGCCCGGGCACGGCTACCTCCGCACCGACACCACGACGCTGCGCAGGTTCCGCGCCGCATACGTCTCCGGCGCCTACCGCACGGGCGACGACGACCACGGCAGCGCACTCAGCGGCCCGGTCGACGTACGTCCCTTCCCCGCCGGGTACCTCCCCGTCCCGGAGGAACTGCGGCTCCCCGAACCCGAACCCGCCCTGGCCGAGGACGAGTTCGGCGAGGACGAGGAGATGGGCAACACGATCCTCGACGTCATGGTGGAGCAGATGGCAGGGCAGGGGCCGCAGGCCCACCAGGTGTGGCTGCCGCCGCTGGACGAGCCCGAGACGCTCGACGCGCTCTACCCGGACGCGGCTCCCCGCGAGGGCCGCGGCCTCACCGCTGCGACGTCGCGCCCGCCGCTGGAGGCGGTCATCGGCACCGTGGACCGCCCCTACCACCAGCGCCGCGACCCCTTCACCCTCGACCTCTCCGGCGCCGGCGGGCACATGGCGGTCGTCGGCGGCCCCCACAGCGGGAAGTCGACCGCGTTGCGCAGCCTCATCGGCTCGCTCGCGCTGCGCCACACACCGCGCGAAGTCCAGTTCTACTGCCTCGACTTCAGCGGCACCCTCTTCGGCCTCTCCGGACTCCCGCACGTCGGCCAGGTGGCCGGGCGGCTCGACGCCGAACTCGTCACGCGGACGGTCGCCGAGGTCCTGGAGGTGCTGGAGGACCGCGAGTTGCGCTTCCGCGAACTGCACGTCGACTCCATGGCCGACTACCGCAGGCTCCGCGCCGAAGGGCGGGTTCCCCAGGACGCGTTCGGGGACGTCTTCCTCGTCGTCGACGGATGGCAGGTGCTGCGGCAGAACTTCCCGCAGTTGGAGGAGACGCTGATGGGCGTCGCCGGGCGGATGCTCACCTACGGGGTCCACCTCGTCGTCTCGGGGAACCGCTGGATGGACATGCGCATGGGGCTGCGCGATCTCATCGGCACCAAGGTGGAGTTGAAGCTCGGCGACGCCCTCGACTCGGAGGTCGACCGCAAGGCCCAGCGGACGGTGCCCTCGGGCCGTCCGGGACGCGGCATCACCTCCGAGCGGCTCCACTTCCTCACCGCCGTGCCCCGGTTCGACGGCGAGCGCAGCGACGCCCGGCTCGGCGACGGCCTCGCTGACTTCGTCCGCCGCGTCGACGAGGCGTGGACGGGCGACCCGGCGCCCCGCGTCAGGCTGCTCCCCGCGGACTTCCCGCTCGACGCCGTACCGCCGCAGCCGTCGGCGGAAGAGGGGGAGCGGGGCGTCGTCGTCGCGCTGGAAGGCAACCGGCTCGAACCGGTGCGGTTCGTGCCGGGGCGCGACAACGGCATGGTGGTGCTCGGCGACAGCGAGACCGGCAAGACCTCCGTCCTGCGCGGCGTGGCGCGGCAGGTGGTCGAGTGCTGGCGGCCTCGCGAGGCGAAGCTCGTCGTCCTCGACTACCGGATGACGATGTTCCAGGAGTTCTCCGGCGAAAGCCTGCTGGGCTACGCGAGCAACCACGACACCGCGACGCAGGTGGTGGCCGGGCTCGCCGCCGGGTTCAAGGAGCGGCTGCCCGGATCGGACGTCACACCGGAGCAACTGCGCGACTGCTCCTGGTGGACGGGCCCCGAAATCTACGTCCTCGTCGACGACTACGACCTCGTCGCCACCTCGGCCGGCAACCCGCTGCGCCAGTTGGTGGAGTTCCTGCCGCAGGCCAGGGGGATCGGGCTGCACCTCTTCGTCACCCGGCAGGCCGGGGGCGCGGCGCGGGCGAGCGGGGACCCGGTGATCAACCGCATGCGCGAACTCAACTTCCCCGGCGTGCTGTTGAGCATGCCCAAGGAGGAGCCACCCGTCTGGGGCCAGCGCCCGGCGAAACGCCAGGCGGGGCGCGGACTGATGCTCCACCGCAAGCTCGGCAACACGCCTGTGCAGATGGTGCGGTCCGACCCGCCGCCGCTGGATCGCTGAGCCCCGATCGTCCGAGAGCCACCCGCCGAGAGCACACCACTGTGAGCGTGACGAGATGACGACCGCCCCCCAGACGCGCGCACCCTCCACGGAACCCGCGGGCACCGAGCCCCGCACGCCGGCGCGGGCCGGCGCGGACGGAGGAGACTTCTGCCGCATCGCCGTAGCCGGCCCGAGCAGCCGGGTGGACCTCGCGGTCCCGCTCGGCGTCCCGCTCGCGCGCCTTTTGCCGTCGCTGCTCCAGCACGCCGGGGAGGAGCCCGGGCCGGACGGCGGTGCACTGCACGGCGGTTGGGCGCTGCGCACCTCCGACGGCACCCGCCTGGATGCGGCGCGCACCCTCGGCGCCCAGCAGGTCAGGGAGGGACACCTGCTCTTCCTCACGCACGGGACCGAGGAGCAGGCGCCGCCCCTCTACGACGACGTGGTGGAGGTGATCGGCAGCGAGAGCGTGCGCACCCCGTGGCCGGCCACCGCCACCCGCCGCAGCGCCGGTGCGTTCGCAGCCGTCGCCGTGCTCGGCGCCGCGGGAGCCCTTGCGGTGGCGCCCGGCGTCCTCGCCGGCTACCTCGGACTCGTCACGGGGCTGCTCGGGCTCGGCCTCGCCGGACTGCTGTCGCGCGCCTTCGCCGATCTCGTCGCCGGCACCTTCGCGGCGGTCCTCTCCGCGGTTCCCGGAGCGGTCGGGGCGATGCGGCTACTCGGCGGGGCCGAGCCCCTGTGGCCCGGTGAACTGGACGCCGCACACGTACTGTTGGGGTGCGCAGTCGTCGCGGTCTTCGGCGCGGCTGGTCCCCTCCTCGTGGGCGGGGGAGACGGCACCTTCGCCGCGCTCGTGATGGCGTCGGCCTTCGCCGCGCTGGGGGCGTTCATCGCCGTGGTGTGGGACGCGGGCGCCGCACCGGCCGCGGCAGTGGCCGCGCCGCTCGCGCTCGCCGCGGTACCGCTGCTGCCTGCGCTCGCGTTGCGCCTCGCGCACATACCGGGGCCACAACTCGCCTCCGATGCGGGCGGATTGGAGGAGCTGCCCGAGCAGATCGGGCACCGGGAGCTGCGGTTGCGCGTCGACCGCGCGCGGCGGTTGCTGACGGGGATGTTGGCCGGCTGCCAACTCGTCGTCCTCGTAGGCACGTTGACGCTGCTGGCCGCCGGTGGACTGTGGGCCGGGGTACTCGCCGGGGCCCTGTGGGCGCTGGCACTGCTGCGGGCCCGTCTCTTCCGTGAGGCGCCGCAGGCGGCCGTTTCGCTCGCCGCCGGGCTCGCCGTGCTGCTCGGCGCGGCGGTGCTCCTCGTCGCCGACTTCGCGGGGGAGGCGCTGCCGCTGCTCGCGGTCTCGGTACCGGTCTGCCTGGCTGTCGCGCTCGTCGCGTGCGCCGTCGGCCTCTACAGCGGGCGCCGCACCCTCAACCCGAGGTTCGCGAGGCTCCTCGACGCCGCGGAGACGACCCTGCTCCTCTCCGTCGTCCCGCTCGTCCTCGCCGTCTGGGGCGTCTACACCGCGCTGCTGGAGCTGAAGGCGTGAACCCCCGAACTCGCCGCCGTACGCGCGCACTCAAGGGCGGGGCCCGACGCTGCGTGCCCGTCCTCGTCGGGGTGGCCCTGCTCGTCCCGCTTGCGGAGGGGAGCGGACGGGACGACGGCCATGGGGCCGGCGCGTCGCCGCGCGAGGCGGCTCGGGGCGCGGACGCCGCGCTCGCGGGCGCTCGGGCGGACGCGGGCCGCGGGGGCTCGTCGGAAGCGGGGCAGCGTCCGGGGCGCGGCGGGGGCGCGTCGGCGACAGTGCACGCGGGCGCGTCCCTTGTGGCGGCGGGCCCGAACGCGGCTCCGTCCGCCGCTGGTTACACCCGCACGCAAGGACGTTCCGTCCCCGCACCGACCGCCCCGACGCCGCCGTCCCCCCACGCGCCCGCGCACGCCGCGAGCCTGTACGCCGGTTCCCCACCCGTCCCGCACGCCGCACCGGCGTACGCGGGCTCTGTGCACGCCTCCGTGAAGAAACCCGCACGTGTCGACACCTCCTGCCGCCAAGCCCCCGAGAAAGGCGCGGCGAAGCCGCCCGCGACGAAGGGCGCCGGCCTGGTCGAGCGGCTCGGCCTCGCGCAGGCCTGGGATCTGGCGCAGGGCGAGGGCGTCACCGTCGGCGTCGTCGACTCCGGGGTCGACGACCGCCACCCCGGCCTCGACGGCGTGGTGGGCACCGCGGCCGAAGTGGTGACCGTCCGCACGAAGGAGGGCTTCCGCATCCAGCAGCCGCGCTCTCCCGACCTCGACTGCGAGGGCCACGGAACCGCCGTGGCAGGGCTGATCGCGGCACAGCGCACGGCCGACAGCCCGCTCCCAGGGGTGGCGCCCGGCGCACGGGTCCGCTCGGTCCGCGTCGCCGACGGCGTGGAGAACGCCTCGGGCGAGGCGCTCGCCGCCGCAATCGACCGGGCTGCCGCGGGCGGCGCGAAGATCCTCAACCTCTCCTTCGCACTACCCGTCGACCGTGCCCCCGTCCGCGCGGCGGTGCGCCGCGCCGTGCAGGGCGATGTCCTCGTCGTCGCGGCCGCGGGCAACGAGGGCAGTGCCGAGGACGCAGCCGGGAGCGGCTCCGCCCCCAAGACCTACCCGGCTGCGTACAAGGGCGTGTTGGCGGTCGGCGCCGTAGCCGCGGACGGGCAGCCCATGCAGAAGTCGAACCGCGGCGACTGGGTCGACCTCGCCGCCTATGGCGAGGAAGAGGCGGTACTGGCATCGGGCGGACGCGGTTTCCGCAGCGAGAAGGGCACGAGCTTCGCCGCACCCCAGGTCGCCGCCGCAGCGGCACTCGTGCGCTCGCGCCACCCGGGACTCGACGCGGGCGAAGTCGCCGACCGCCTCGTCGCCTCGGCCGCCCCCGTCGGCGGCGGGCGCGACCCGCGCACCGGCGCGGGCGTGGTCGACCCGTTCGGCGCGCTCACCCAACTCGCCGGCGGCGAGGACCGATCCGACGCCGAGGAGCACGCTTCCGACCAGGCCGTCCTCCCCGTCCAGCCCGTTCCCGAGCCCCACCCGCTGCTGGAGGGCGGGGCGCGCACGGCCGTCGTCTGGAGCGCCGTGCTGCTCCTCGCCGTGGTCGTCTCGCTCCTCGGCGCCCCTGCGGTGCGCCGCGCCGCCCGCCGCGGCTGGCGTGCGGGCACGACGGCGGCCGGCCGCGACGAGCAGCACCGCCACGCGCGGCGGGAGCAGCCCGCGGCCCACGCGCTCGAACGCCTCACCGGACCGC
Source organism: Streptomyces sulphureus DSM 40104 (assembly GCF_000381025.1). Taxonomy (GTDB): domain Bacteria; phylum Actinomycetota; class Actinomycetes; order Streptomycetales; family Streptomycetaceae; genus Streptomyces; species Streptomyces sulphureus. The sequence continues at coordinate 670,359 of NZ_KB905816.1, read as the reverse complement.
CCGCGCCGCCCCCGGGAAGCCGGAGCACCCCGGCGACGCCCCTTGCGCAGACCGTGAACCGACGTACCCACCGGACGAGTTGATGGCGACCACCCGAGAAAAGGCAGAGGCCCACTCCTACGACAACCGCCGCCAGGTCACCAGCCTCCTGCGCGGCAGCGACGAGGCGATCCGCGACCCGCGCCGCCGCCTGAACCGCTCCCTGGCGGGCGGGGTCGCGCTCGGTGTCCTGGTGATGGCCGGGTTCGGCGTCGCCGGGTGGCTCGGCGGGGGAAGCGGCCCCGAACTCCCCGCCGACGGCGCGGTGGTGGTCAGCGGCAGCGGCGACCGGTACGTCGTCTCCGACGGCGTGCTCCACCCCGCACTCAACCTCAGCTCCGCCCTCCTCGTCGGCGGCGGCAAGCGCACCGAGGTCCGCTCCGACGCGCTGGAGGGCGTACGCCGCGGCCTCCCCGTCGGCATACCGTCGGCGCCCGACGTACTCCCCGGCAACTCGCAGCTCTCCGAGGAGGATTGGACGGTCTGCACGGTCCCGGGCGGCGACCCGGCTGAGAACCCGCGCACCCACCTGTACCTCGCCGTCCCCGAGGCCGCGCCCCGCGCGGGCGGCGGCCCCGCCGCCTCGGCGACGGTGCTCGCGTCGGCGCCGAACGGCGCCCTGTGGCTCCTCACCGACGGGCGGCGCTACGCGCTGACCAAGCCGGTCCGCGACGTCCTCGGCCTCCAGCGGGCCGAGCATCTCCCTCTCCCCGACGCGGTGTTGGCGACCGTCCCCGAGGGCCCTGCCATCAAGGCACCCGAGGCGCTGCCGGGGGAGGGCGGCGCACCCGAGGTGGGCCTGCCGGGCAAGGCGCGCGTCGGCGACCTCGCCAACAGCGACCTCGGCGGCGTCAACCCGCAGTACTACCAGGTGCGTTCGGACGGGCTCACCGCTGTCTCCGAGCTCGTCTACACGCTGCTGCGCACCACGGGAGCGACCGAGCACCGACTCACGCCCGCGCAGGCGGCCTCCGCACCCCGCTCCACGGCGCGCGCCCCCGGTGACCGCTCCTGGCCCGAGCGGTTGCCCGAGGTCGACCGCAGGGACCGCGGTCGCCCGGTCTGCGTCAGCGCTCCACCGGGCAGCGCCCCGGGCGACGCGCCCTGGGAGGCGACCGTCCACCTGCCGAAGCGGATGCCCGAGCCGGACGCGGCCGAACCGGTCTCCGCCTCCGGCAGCGGGTTCGGGTCCCTCGACGCGCTCTACGCGCCCCCCGGCGCCTCCGCCGTGGTCCGCGCCACGGCGTCAGCCGGCTCCGGCGGCACCTACACGCTCGTCACCGAGACCGGCACCGCCTACCCCTTCTCGTCCCGCGAGGCGGTGGAACGCCTCGAGTACAAGCCCGACGAGGCGCCGTCCGTACCCAAGGGGTTCGTGGCGCTCCTCCCCGCAGGCCCCGTCCTCGACCCCCAGGCGGCCTCGCGCCAGCACGCCGGCAGAACGGCCGGCGACGGGGCGGCCGCCTCGGAGTCCGCCGCAGAACAAGGGAAGGAGTCGCGATGAGCGTCGCGCAACCCCCGACGGCCGGCAGGCGCCACCTCAGCCGGGCGCGAATAGTCGCCTTGCAGGCGGCAGTTGGGCTCCTCGCGGCGGGGGCCGCCGTGGGCCCCGTCGCGCTCGCCGTGCTCGGCGCGACCGGCGTTGTCGTGCTGCTGCTTGCGCTGGTGCCTGTCGGCGGGCGCACCGCCACGGGGCATCTCGTGCGAGGGCTGCGGCGGGGCGCCCTGGACCCGGCGGTCCCTTCGCCCTCGCCGGCGCGGCAGCAGTACGGGCTGGCGGGGGCCCTCTTCCCGGCGCTCGGTGTCGTCGAGTGCGGCGACCGCAACGGGCGGCGGACGGGCGTCGTCGGAGACGGCCGCGGGTACGCCGTCGTCCTCGAACTCCCCGCGGGTGCCTACCCGGAGCTGCCCATCGGCCTCGTCGGCGAGTTGCTCGACGACGACGCCGCGCGGCCCGCCACGGTCCAACTCCTGCTGGAGCAGTACGGTCTGCCGCCCTGGGACTTCCACGGGCGGTTCGAACCGACGCTCGCGTACCGCCAACTCCCCGTGCCCGCCCGCCCGGTGGCGATCCGCTCGTGGCTCGTCCTGCGGTACGAGCCCTGGGAGGCGCCCGAGGTCGCCGAGGCGCGCGGTGGCGGCGCCGAAGGCGCACGGGCGGCGCTCGTCGCTGCGGCCGCGCGCGTATCGGCGCGCCTGGACACCCTCGGGGTCTCCGCCGTGCCGCTCGATGCGGAGGCCGCGACCCAGCTCCTCCGGCACCTCGGCGACGAGGACCCGAACGGGCAGGCAGAGGAGCGGAGTTGGGCCGGCGGATCGGCGACGCACTGCCTGCTCGGCGTGGATCTCCGCGAGCCCGACGACTGGTGGCGGCTGCTCGCCGCGGTCTCCGACGCCGCCGTCGACCGGGTCGTCCTCGGGGTCACCTTCGACCGCGCCGCAGGGACCGACCGGCAGGGAGGGTCGCCGTCCGGGGTCGAAGTGCGGTGCGCCGCACGGCTGGTGAGCACGTACGCGCAGCGTGCCGCGCAGGAGCGGGACCGCCTGGCGGCCGCGGACCGGGCGCGGCCGCTCGACGGGCTCCAGGCCGCGGGCCTCGCGGCGACCCTGCCGCTGGCCCACCCCGCCGCCTCCCTGGTGGCGGCGACCGGATTCGCAGTGGGAGCGGGAGAGCGATGAGAACGGCACACACCGGTGGGCGCACCAACTCCGGGAGCACGGACGCAAGTTCGCCCGGAGGGTCGGCGGGCGCGGGCGGCGTCGCGGCGTTGCCCGCCAGCTCGTGGGAGCGGCCGGCCGAGCACGGGCCGTTCCGCGTGCACGACGCGCTCGTCGGCCTCCACCTCGGCAGCGATCGCGCAGGCGCCCCGGTGACGCTGCCGGTGCTGGGGCGCAGGGCGACGCGGATCGGTGTGCTCGGCGAGTCGCTCTTCGGGCGCCTGATCGCCTCGCGCCTGGTGGCGGCGGGTTTCCTCGTGACGGGCGCGACCCGCGGCCCCAACCTGTGGGAGCCGCTCCGCGAGGCGGCGGGCGGGCGGCTCGTACTCGCGGAGAACCAGGGCACCTGGCCGTCCCGTGCCTGCGAGCCGCCCGGCGTGGGCCTCGGGCCGCAGGCGCTCGTCTCCGACGTGCGCCGACCGCCGCCCGTGCTGCTCGACGCGCGCTGGAGCACGGCGGTCCACGTCCGCAGGCAGGTGCCGCGCGGCGGCTTCTGGCAGAGCCTCAACGCCGTGCTGGCGCTGGGTTCCTCGTTCGCCGACGCGGTGGTCCCCGTCTGCGGCGCCGAGGCGGCGCGTGTCACGGAGTCGCTCACACCGGGCGAGGTGGCGCTCTTCAGGGACGGCCACTCCCGGGTGCTCCGGCTCGACATCGCGCCGGCGGAGACCGCGATGCTCACCCCGCCTTAGCGCGCCGCCCGCGCACCCGTCGAGTTGTGCGCCGGCGCGTGCCCAGGGGTCCGCTCAGGACGGCAGACGCGTGTCGTGGCCGTCGACGGAGCGACGTCCCGCGCCCCCGGTGCCGAGCCGGTCGGTGGTGCGGTCCGTCGCCGGAGGGGCGCCGGGTGACGCACCAGATGGCCAGTAAGGGCTCGACGGATGCTGTCGGCGTTCGCCCCGTGCCGAAGACCATGCATGGGCGCGGACTTGAGACGACGGCTCGTAAGCGTGACGACGTCGCGGGGCTCCGCTCCTTCGCGGGCGGCGTCGCCTCTGCGCCTGCGAGGCGGCTCGGCGGGAGCCGGGAAGATCCCTGTGCCGGGCTACAGGACGCTTCTCGTACGCGCGCGTGCGGATGCGAGAGGGGACGCGCGCGCCGACGGTTTCCCCGAAGCGACATCCTCCTGGTAGGGATAACCAACCAATTCGCGCATTCCTCCCGGAGCGGACGTGGATCAGGACTCCTACCCCCGTGGGTCTCGTCGGGCATCGGCCCCTGGCTCATCCCGATGCTGCACCGGCACGAGGCCGACCGGCACGGCGCACCACCCTCACCGGCTCCTCGCACGCCGACGACCGCCTCCCAAGGCGGCCTGTCACTCGACACGGCCCGCGCCACCTGCCTCGACCCCCGCACACCACCCCCGTGCAATCATCCACGACTTCGACCGATATCCCCGGCAGGCGCGGGATTTCAGGCCGGTCAACGCCGCGTCCGTTCACCGGACGCATCCCGGACGGCGGGGCCACGCTCGCCGACCCCGCACCCGCGGTCGACACCCCCGCACACGCCCCTCTGTGACCCCTACCGCAGTGGAAGGGAGCGCCACGTGCGCACCGCCATCGCAACCGTCAGCCTCAGCGGCTCCCTCACTGAGAAGCTCACCGCCGCCTCCACCGCCGGGTTCGACGGCGTGGAGATCTTCGAGAACGACCTGCTGGCCTCACCGCTCAGCCCGGAAGAGGTGCGCCAGCGCTGCGCCGACCTCGGTCTCCGTGTCGACCTGTACCAGCCGGTGCGCGACATCGAGGCGGTGCCGCCCGCGCAGTTCGCCCGCAACCTGCGCCGTGCCCGGCACAAGTTCCGCACGACGCAGCGCCTCGGCGCCGACACCGTCCTCGTCTCCTCCAGCCTCGACGGGCGCGCGGTCGACGACGACACGCTGGCCGCCGACCAGCTACGTCAACTCGCCCAATCAGCAGCGGAGTTCGGCCTCAAGGTCGCCTACGAGGCGCTCGCCTGGGGCCGCCACGTCAACACGTACGAGCACGCGTGGCGCCTCGTGCGGGACGCCGACCACCCCACGCTCGGCGTCTGCCTCGACAGCTTCAACATCCTCGCGCGCGGCTCGGACCCCGCGGGCATCGAGGAGATCCCCGCGGAGAAGCTCTTCTTCCTCCAGCTCGCCGACGCACCGCTCATGGCGACGGACGTCCTCCAGTGGAGCCGTCACTACCGTTGCTTCCCCGGTCAGGGGGGATTCGACCTGGCCCGACTGCTCCGGCACGTGCTGGCGGCCGGCTACCGAGGCCCGCTCTCGCTCGAAATCTTCAACGACGTCTTCCGACAGGCCGATCCGGGCCCCACGGCCGTCGACGCGCACCGTTCGCTGATCGCGCTCCAGGAGTCCGTCGGCCTCGCGGAGCTGCCGGCGCCGCCACCACCGACCGGGTTCGCCTTCGTCGAGCTCGCCACCCCCGACACGGAGGCGCCCTCCAGCCTGCTGACGGCGCTGGGTTTCGCGCGTACGGGGACGCACCGCACGAAGCCCGTCGCGCTGTGGGAGCGCGGCGACGCCCGCATCCTCCTCAACACCGGTGCAGGCAGCCGTCGGAAGGGGACCGTGCTCGGCGCCCTCGGGCTGGAGACCGAGGAGCCGGCCGAACTGGCGGCCCGCGCCGAAGCGCTCCTGGCGCCCGTACTGCCGCGCAGGAGCGACGGCGAGGATGCGCCGCCGGCCGCGCTCGCCGCGCCCGACGGCACCGAGCTGCTCCTCTGCGCGACGGACAGACCCGAACGCCCGCACTGGCGGCGGGACTTCGACCGCACGGGGCAGCCCGTCCCGGCCGCGCCCGACGTGCACATCGACCACGTCGCACTGATGCAGCCACGGCACCGGTTCGACGAGGCCGCTCTCTTCCACCGTTCCGTCCTCCGACTCGCCCAGCAGGGGAGTGCCGAAGTCGCGGACCCCGAGGGCTTGTTGTACGGCCGCGCGCTCACCAGCGGCGACGGCGGCGTCCGGATCGTGCTCACCATCGGCCCCGCGCCCTCCGACGAAGCTCCGCGCGTCCAGCACGTCGCCCTCGCGACCGACGACGTCCTCGCAGCCGCACGCGCCTTCCGAGAGGCAGGCGGCCGGCTCCTCGCCATCCCCGACAACTACTACGACGACCTGGCGGCCCGCTTCGAGCTGCCGGAGCAAACCCTCGCCGAATACCGGGAGTTGGGCATCCTCTACGACGAGGACGCGCACGGCACCTTCCGCCACTGCTGCACCGCGACGACCGGACGCCTCTTCTTCGAGCTGACGGAACGGCGCAACGGATACCGGGGCTACGGCGCCACCGACGCACCGGTACGCCTGGCCGCGCAGCGTGCGGCGGAGAGCAGGTTGTGAGCATCGCGGCCTCGTCAACGTGTCTCGACGAACGCGGAGTTGTGCGGGTGACGTTCTCGTGGCCTGCGATGCCGAGGCGGAGAAGGTGCGTGGCGGCGCCTGGTGGAGCGGGTCGCCGGTCTCGCGGTTGCAAGGGCGTCCCCTCGGGCGCCCGGCACTGTCGTCCCTCCCGGATCGGGCCCCGCGAGCCGCACCTGTGTGACGCGGACGTGGACGATCTTGTGCGCAGTGCAGTCGTGGAGCACTTGCACGCCCCTGCCCCACACGTCGGTCGTCTACAACTGCCGCAACACGGGGCATTTTCGGGAGCGGACGCGTTCTTGTCCCCACCCACTACGGCCGCAGCATCGCAGCCACTCGCCCCCGGTGTGCGACGAGCCCCGTCCGGCCTGTTGCCGCATGTGCCGTGCCCTACGGGACATCGGCGGCATCAAGGCCGCGTCGACGAGGGCGCCGACGGCCCGACGAACACGCGGAAGCCCGGGGGATGTGCCGTAGGCCCGGCCGGCACAGCACAGTCGGGCCGAGCCAGGTGCCCGTCACGCCGACAAGCACAATGCGTCCGCGCCGCATCCGCGAGCGTGGCAACTGCCGACGCACCCTGGTCGCGCAGACCGCACGGAGGCGGACGGCGGGCAGCACAGCGAACGTCGCGAGGGCAGGAGCACAGGGAGGCGGACCAGGCGGCGAGCCACGGGAGGGCGCCGCCGTCGACACCCACCTCCTGGGTGCGCCCAGAAACCGCTGCCTCGGCCGGTCCCGCACCTCGTGGGGACGAGCGTGGTGAAGGGCCGTGCGTGCGACGATCCGCACAGGATAGCTGCGGGAAGCCGTTCCCGAGCCCGGAGCCGTCGCCACGGTGTCCGCAGCTCGGGAGGCCGGTCCCCGGTCATGACGCTACGAAGAAGCCGCTGAGCCAAGGATTACCGCCAACGGCGTATGCCTAGCATGCAACCGGCGCCGCCCTACCGCCCACTGCCGGCCCCGCCGCCAACCGGCCTTCCTCACCTGGCGGTTGGGCAGCACGGGACACCACACCCGCCGCCGCGCGGCAGGAATCCTCTCGGCCCCGCACGGTCCCGGGGCGACGAGCACGGCGAGCTGACCACGGCGAACTACCCACTATCCGTGCCCACTTGGCTCCTTCCATGGGGCGGACGAGTAAAAGGCAGCCATCACCAGCCCCCGCGCCCCCCCGCGGCAAGAGCCCGATTACCCCTCGCCTTCCCGCTCGTTGAAGAGCCCGGACCGACCGCCCCGACCACCGAGGAGCCCGCCCGTGTCCGCGAGCCCGAGCCGCAAGGCCGTCCCCGTGTCAGCAGCACTCGTCACCGCGGCCCTCCTCGTCGGCGGGGCTGCGTTGGCCGAAGGCCGACAGGTGTCGGTCGGGCCGGAGACGCTCGGTCCCGTTGTGGAGGTTTCCGCCGACCGGCTCGCTGTCGCCGACCGCGCCGCCGCGGTCAAGTGGTACGAGTCGGGCCGGACCGACGACCCCGAGAGGGAGCGGCGGGTGCTGGAGGAGGCGCGGGGCGCGGGGATCAGGCCCGAGCCGGTTGCGCGGGTCTTCAGGGACCACATCGAGGCCGGCAAGAAGGTACAGCGCGGTCTCCACGAACGCTGGCAGGAGGGCGCCGGCCGTACGCCGGCGCGCCCCGAGGGAGGACTCGCCTCCGTACGCGAGGAGATCGACCGCGCCGACCAGAAGCTCGTCGACGCCCTCGCCGAGGCGGCGACCGCCCGTTCGGCACCGTACTGCCGCGCGCGTACCGAAGGCGCCGCCGCCCGCCTCGGCGAGGACAGGCGGTGGGACGCCCTCCACCGGGACGCGCTCGCCCGAGCAGTCGCCTCGGTCTGCAAGGTGTGACCGGTCCAACCCGCCCGCACGGCGGGGGATTTGCGGTCGCGTGAACCCCCGTGAACTCCGCGGACTCCGCCTTGACCTGCGTCGCCGGCCCTCGCGATGCTCGACGGCATGACCGCAGCGACCCGCCTCGCCGCCCGCCGCCCCGCTCCGGGCAGCCGCGTCCGGGCCACCTGTCGGCCCGGCCCCACCGCGGCCTGACCGGCGCCCCACCGACGCGCCCACCGTGCACGCCGCCGCACCCGCCATCCGTCCCGCCCGGCAGTTGACGCCCCTCGTCCGCGGTCCGCCTCCCGCGCCGTCCGTCTGGAAGGACGCACCCGTGCCCGTGAGCCAGCCGTCGCCCGCATCCGTGCCGGTACACACCGTCGGCGGCAACGCCGATGCCCTCGGCGAGGGGGTCCGCCTCGGCAGTGACCTCGACGAAGCCACCGTGGCCGAGCTCCCCGGCGCGCTCCTCGCGCGCAAGGTGCGACCACGGGCGCGGGCTCCGCCGCTCCACCGTCGACGGCGACGTTCCGGTCGCCCCGACGGGCGGTGCTGCCGCCCGAGCGCCCCCGTGGATCTATCGGAGCCGGAGTTCGGCGCCGCCTCCGGGGCGTCGACCCCCGCCTGAACCGGGGCGCACGCGCCCGCACTTCGCACGAGAGGAAACCATGGAACGGCACACTCCGTCGGCGCGGGAGCGCGCCTACGACACGGGAAGGCGCCGGCAGTGGCTCGCCGGCGAGGCGCGCGCCGAAGGGGTGAGTCGACGCCGTCTGCTCACGGTGCTCTCGGCGGCCGGCGTCCTGGCGCCGCTCCTCACGGCGCCGGGCGCGCACGCCGCGCCGGCGCGCAGGACGGCGGCACCGGGCATCGTCAAGCCGCTGCCCGAGCATCTCTTCACGGTGCGCGGCACCAACGCGGAGACGAGGTTCGAGGCGCTGCGCGGCACAGGACTGCACACCCCGGCCGACCGGTTCTTCGTGCGCAACCACACCGAGACACCGCAACTCGGCACCACCGACTGGTCGTTGCGTCTCTGGGGCAGCGGCCTGCGGGGCGGCCCGGTCGAGTTCGGTCTCGACGACCTCAAGTCCTTCCGCGCATACGAGCGTTCGGCGCTGATCGAGTGCGCGGGGAACGGACGCAGCCTCTTCACCGAGCAGCAGGGGCAGGAGGTGACGGGCACTGCCTGGCGCCTCGGGGCCGTGGGCAGCGGGCGCTGGCGCGGGGCCCGCCTCGCCGACGTGCTCCGCGCCGCGGGTGTCACGGAGCACGCCGTCGACGTGATGCCCCGCGGGCTCGACCCCGCCTACGTCGACGACGGTGTCGACCAGGGCCGGGTCCGCCGTCCGCTGCCGCTCGCCAAGGCGCTCGAAGACGTCCTCCTGGCCTACGAGTTGAACGGCGAGCCGCTCCCGTACGACCACGGCCACCCGGTCCGCGTCGTGGTCCCCGGCTGGGTGGGGATCTCCTCGGTGAAGTGGGTGGGCGACATCGAGGTCTCCGACGTTCCGCTCTACTCCCCGTGGAACACCGACACCTACCGCCTCTTCGGCCCGTCCTACCCGCCGGAGGGGAGCGCGCCGCTCGCCGAGCAGACCCTCAAGGCGGCCTTCGAACTGCCCTGGCAGGCCCGACTTCGCGGTGGCGCCGAGCAGATGCTCACCGGACGCGCGTGGTCGGGCAGGGGAGGCGTGGACCGGGTGGAGGTCTCGACCGACGGCGGGAAGCGGTGGCGCCCCGCGCGGCTCCACGATCGCGCGCGGAGCGCGCAGTGGGTGCGCTGGTCGCTGCCTTGGCGCCCCCAGCGCACCGGCGACGTCGAGCTGCTGGCCAGAGCGTATGACACGGCGGGACGCGTCCAGCCGGAACGGACGGTCTTCAACGAGCAGGGCTACCTCTTCTCCGCCGTCGCACGGCATCCGGTGCGCGTCGTCTGAAGGGGCTCCGCCGAACGGCTTCGGCCGACGTCAACCGGTACGCATATGTAACACGTATGTGTCCGCGGGATGTACGGTGCATGCCATCGGGCCGGCGCCCTGCGCGTACCGGCCCGTTGTCCTGGCTGCCCACGGCACAACGGAGGGGTACATGCGCAAGAGATCCCTGCTCGCCACGGTCGGCGCTGCGGCGGTCGCGGTGGTCACCGCGACCGCCCCCGCGACCGCGGCACCGGAGACGACCGACCACGCAAGCGGAGGCGGCGGGAGCGTCCACTGCCCGCAGCTCTCCAAGGAACTGGAGTGGCACGGCGACAATCGTGAGCGCCTCCAGCAGGTGATCGACGAGCGCGGGCGCTGCCACGACCACGGGCGATCCGGCCACGGCCAGCGACCCGTCGCGGCGTTCGACTGGGACAACACCATCACCAAGAACGACACCACCGACACCGTCCTCGCCTGGGCCCTCGAACACGACAAGATCCTCCGCCCGGCGAAGTGGACCGACATCAACAAGTGGCTGACGCCCGCGGCCGATCGAGCGCTCACCGAAGCCTGCGGTACCGACGTCCCCGTGGGCGCCCCGCTCCCGACGTCGACCAACATCGACTGCACCGACGAGATCTTCTCCCTCCGCACCGAGGCGAAGACGATGGCGGGCGACGAGGGCTTCGAGGGCGAGTGGAACCACCGCCGCACGGTGCCCGAGTACGCCTGGGTCGGGCAGCTCTTCGCCGGTCACACCGTGAGCGAGCTCCGCCACTACGCCTCGCAGGCGCGGGACGAGTGGCTCGCCGCCCCCGTCGGCGCCGAGCGCCAGGTCGGCAGCCACACGATGCACGGCTACGTCCGCTACTACGACCAGCAGCGCGACCTCATCAAGACCCTCCAACGTGCGGGCTTCGAGGTCTACATCGTCTCGGCAGGCGTCGAGCCGGTCACCGAGCAGTGGGCGGAAGGCGTCGGCATCGACCGCAAGCACACCATCGGCATCCGCAACATCACCGACCGCGGGCGACTGACGCCGTACAACGAGGGCTGCGGCGACGAGAAGCGGGTGGTCCACGGCGACTCCATCCCTTACATCGACGGCAAGCGCTGCTGGATCAACCAGGAGATCTACGGCGTCCACGGCGCCGACGCCTGGGAGCGGCAGGCGTGGCACAAGCGGATCGCCGTCGGTGGCGGCGACGCGGACACCGACGTCACCTTCGTCGACGACGCCACCGGCGCCCACCTCGTGCTCAACCGCAACAAGAACGAGATCAACTGCCGTGCGTACGACAACGAGGACGGCCGCTGGGTTCTCAACCCGATGTTCATCGACCCCGAGCCGCGGATGAAGGGCACCTACCCCTGCTCCACCGAGGGGTACACCAACCCCGACGGCTCCCTGGGCCCCGTCCTGCGCCACGACGGTTCCGTCATCCCCGACCAGCGGGACACCATCCACGGGTGATCCGGACGTCGGCGCCCGCTTCCCGTGGGAGCGGGCGCCTTCGCCGCGCCGACGACTCCGGTGCGCCGCACGGGAGTCGGGACGCCGGGCGGCGCCGTCAGCGTGGTGACGGCGCCGCCCGGCTCACGCCGTCGGGGCGCACGTCTTCTCACTCCGCGGCCCGGCCGCTCGGGGCGGCCGCTCGCCGTACCCCACGGAGCGCCGCCCCGTCGCCCGCGGTACCGCCCGTACCCTGTGCCGGATGAGACCCACCGCCTCCGCCTTTCGCCCCGGTGGCGCCCGGAGCACCGCACCGTGACCGCAGGGCCGCACCGCGCGCCCGTGCGACTGGAGTTCGCGCAGCCGCTCCGGTTCTTCCTGCGGGCACGCGAGCGGGCCACGGGCGAGGTCGCCTCGCCGTGGGACGGCACCTCGACGCTCGGGCACCATGTGCAGTCGGCCGGTGTCCCGCTCACCGAGGTCGGACGCCTGAGCACGGACACCGGCGCCGTCGGGCCGGGCGAGCAGCCGCCGCCGGGGGCGCGGGTCCACGTAGAGCCCGTCGCACGCCCGCAACGGCTCCCCGAGGGCGAGCGGTTCGTCCTCGACGTCCCTCTCGGTGCCCTCGCCCGCCGCCTCCGCCTGCTCGGCGTCGACACCGGCTACCGCAACGACGCCCCGGACGACGCGCTGCTCGCCGAGGCCGACGAGTCGGACGCCTTCCTCCTCACCCGGGACCGCGGACTGCTGCGGCGGCGCGCCCTCCGCCACGGCGCCTACGTCCGCGGCAGCCGCCCCGACGACCAACTCGCCGACGTGCTCGACCGGTTCGCGCCGACCCTCGCCCCGTGGACCCGCTGCCCCGTGTGCAACGGCGTCCTCGCCCCCGTCGAAAAAGCCGAGGTCGCCTCGCTGCTTCCCGCGGGCACCCGCCGTACCTACGACGTCTTCGCGCGGTGCTCCTCCTGCGCCCGCGTCTACTGGCGCGGCGCCCACGCCGCGCGCCTCGACGCGATCGTCGCGGCCGCCACGGAGGGCGACGGGCCCCCAAGCGGATGAGTCCGTGCGGCAGCCCACCGCACGGTCCCCAACTCCCGTGGCCTGACTCCCAGTCAGGTCGAGCCGGCCACCCCCTCGGAGATCGTTGCATCATGCATTTGATATACCGGAGGGCATGATCGAGCTCTTCCGAACAGCACGCGGCGGTCACACACCGCCCGGCCTCGGGCTCGTCATCCGGGACGCCCACCGTGGGGCTCCTGCCACGACCTCGCCGGCCAGCAACTGGCCCCTGTGCCGCGACAGCAGCTCGCACCGTGCCCCAGTCCACCGGATGCGCTGCCCCTCCCTGCCAATGCACGGAACGAAGACCTAGAACACGTCGAAGCGCTCCGCCCGGCGTCGGCCTGCGGGCCGTGCGCCCGGTCCTGCGCGCCCGCGCCTGCGTCCGTGAACTCCCGTGCCTTGCAGGGCGAGACGGGGCTCCGGACGCGCAACGCGCCGCTGCGAACCCTCCCGCGCCCCTGCCGTACACCCGCGCGCCTGCGGTCAACTGCGTGCTCGTTGATTCATCCGCGGGGAGGAGTCCGAGCGTGTCTCCCGAGCCAGGACGGCACGGCGCCGCGCGGTGGAGCCCCACGCTCGCCAGGATGCGGGGCGTCCCTCAGCCCCGACTACCGACGACCGTTCCTCATCCGCCCTAGGCACGCCCTCCGCGTGCCGCAACCATGGGTATGGGAAGCACAACCGATGCATCTTCTTGTCAAGGGAACCCGGCAGCAGCTCCGTGGCGAAGTCCAGGTGCCCCACTCCAAGTACCACGCGCACCGAGCGCTGATCCTCGCCTCGCTCGCCGAGGGGACCAGTGTCGTGCGCGGCCTCTCCGACGCGCGCCACGTCCACTACACCGTCCAACTGCTGCGCGGCCTCGGCACCCGGATCGAGAGGGACGGCGACGCGTTCGTCGTGCACGGTGGGCGCTACACCCCCCGGCGCTCCACCGTCTCGGCCGGGAGCTCGGGGAGCACCCTGTACTTCATGATCGGGCTCGCCTCGCTTGCGGAGAAGCCGGTCACCGTCACGGGGCAGAAGTACTTCAAACGGCGCCCGGTCGGCCCGCTCCTCGACGCGCTCGGCGCCATGGGCGTCCGCCTGACGTCGGCCGAGGGGTGCCCGCCCGTCCACGTCGAGGCGCGGCGGCCCACCGGCGGCCACGTCCGCATCCCCGGCACCCTCTCGCAGTGGGTCTCCGGGCTCATCCTGCTGGCGCCCTTCGCCGAGGGGCCCACCGTGATCGAGGTCGAGGGCGCGCTCAACGAGCGGCCCTACCTGGAGCTGACGGTGGCGATGATGCGCAGGTTCGGCCTCCGCGTCGACGTCGCGGACGACTGGCGCACCTTCACCGTGGAGGGCGAACAGCGGGCCGCCCCCACCGAGCTGACGCTCCCGCCGGACATCGGCTCGGCCGCCTTCGGCGTGGCGGCCGCGGCGCTCCACCCCTCCGACGTCCTCCTCCGCGGCATGACGCGCCTCTCCGGCGACGCCGACCACCCCGAGGCGCACTTCCTCGACCTCGCAGCCCGGATGGGCGTCCCGATGGAGCTCGACGAGACGGCCGGCGGCGTCCGCATCCGGCACGACGGCGTCGACCTCAAGGGGATCGACGTGGACTGCCGCGAGGTCCCCGACATGCTGCCGATCCTCTCGACCCTGGCGACCTTCGCGCAGGGCGAGTCGGTCTTCCGGCACGTCGCGCACACCCGCCTCAAGGAGTCGGACCGCGCCGCCGCGATGCTCCAGCTCAATGCCATGGGAGGGCAGTTGGAGCTTGCGGGGGAGACGCTGCGGATCGCGGGCGGCGCCCGGCGGCTCGTCGGAGCCAAGCTCTCCTCCTTCAACGACCACCGCGTGCTGATGTCCCTCGCGGTCGCCGCCTCCCGTGCGACGGGCAGCTCCACGCTCACGTACCCGCACGCCTACCGCATCTCGTACCCGACGTTCCTCGAGTCGATGAACACCCTCGGCATCCCCATGTCCGTCGAGGGCGGCCGTCCCGCGACGAAGTCGGCCCCCGACACCTCGCGCCCCGAAGAGGCCGCCCGCCTCACCCTCCCCGAGTGGGTCGAGCGCCGCGCCGCCGAGCGCCCCGACGAGACGGCCGTCGTCGACGTACGCGAAGCCGGCTCGCAGCGGCTGAGCTGGTCCGAACTCCGCGACCGCAGCGACCTGATCGCCCGGCTCCTGCTACGCCTCGGCGTCCAACCGGGCGAGGCCGTCGCCTTCCAGCTCCCGAACACCGCCGAGTTCACCGCCATCGCGCTCGCCTGCCTCCGAGTCCGCGCCACCTGCTGCCCGATCATGCCGATCTTCCGCGCGCGCGAGACGGCGTTCACCCTCCGCCGCTCCCGTGCGCGGGTGCTCCTCGTCCCCGACGAGTTCAAGGGGCGCCGCCACGCGGCAGAAGTTGCGTCCATGGTGGGCGAGTCGGCGGACACCGGCCGCCTCGGCCACGTCGTCGTACTGCCGCAGCACGGCGGTGAGGCGGAGCTGCCGCACGTCGCCGGCGCCGCGGCGGACGTCGAATGGCACGACTGGGAACGTGCCCTCGCCGCAACACCCGCCGACCGCACGGCACTCGACGCGATCACGCCGCGCCCCGACGACATCGGCCAGCTCCTCTTCACCTCGGGCACCACGGGCGAGCCCAAGGGCGTCCTCCAGCGCGGCGACGCCCTCACGCGGGCCGTGTCGATGGAGATCAAGCACCTCGGGCTCACCGGACAGGACACCGTCTGGGTGCCCTCGCCGCTCGCCCACCAGACGGGGTTCCTCTACGGGATGTGGCTCGCTCTCGTCCTCGGCGTACCGCAGATCGTGCAGGCCGAGTGGTCACCGCGGCTGGCGCTCGACTCGCTGCGCAGGCACCGCGCCACCTTCGTCCAGGCGGCGACGCCGTTCCTCATGGACCTCGTCCGCGCCGTCGAGGAAGGCGAGCGGTCCCCGCAGAGCCTTCGCCTCTTCGTCGCAACGGGTGCGACCGTCCCGCGCGGCCTCGCCGAGCGCGCGGGGCGCGTCCTCGGCACCACGGTCCTCGGCGCGTTCGGCTCCACCGAGACCTGCCTCGCCGCCCTCGCCGCACCCGGCGACGAGCCGGCGCAGCGCTGGGGCACCGACGGCCGCGCCCTCACCGGCGTACGCCTCCGCGTCACCGACGACCGCGGCTCCGAACTCCCCGCCGGCACCGAGGGGAACTTCGAGATCCTCTCGCCGACCGTCTTCGACGGCTACCTGGAGCGCCCCGACCTCACGGCCGAGGCATTCACCGACGACGGCTGGTACCGCACGGGCGACCTCGCCACGATCGACGCCGCCGGGTTCCTGCGCATCACAGGGCGGGTCAAGGACGTCGTCAACCGCGGCGGTGAGAAGATCCCGGTCGCCGAGGTGGAGCAGCTCCTCCACGACCACCCGTCCGTCCGCGACGTCGCGATCGTCGCCATGCCGGACGACAGGCTCGGCGAACGCGCCTGCGCCTTCGTGGTGCTGGAGGACGGCGCCGGGCTGGAGTTCGCGCAGATGCAGAAGTACCTCGACTCCCACCAGGTCGCCAAGCAGTACTGGCCGGAGCGACTGGAGCCGGTGGCCGGGGCGCTGCCGCGCAACGAGGTGGGGAAGATCCAGAAGTTCCTGCTGCGGGAGCGGGCACGCGCCCTGCGTCCGCAGCGCGAGGAGGGAAGCAAGTGACCGACACGACCCGAGGAGAACAGCCGGTGACCGAGGCGGAGTTCGCCGCACTCAAGGACCGGGTCGCCGCCTGGGTGACCGGGCCCGGGGAAGAGTGGGCCGAGCGGATCGAGGCGAGCGGCGAGGTACCGGAGGAGCTCTGGGCCGAGCTGCGCGGACACGGCTTCCTGCGGATGGCCGCGCCCGTCGAGTACGGCGGGTTCGGGCTCACCTTCCCGCAGTGGATGGAGCTGATGGAGGTCTTCTCCCGGTCGCACGGCTCGACGCGGATGATCGTGCACGTCGTCAACGGGATCTGGCGGGCCATGGACCCCTTCGCCGACGAGGAGCAGCGCAAGAAGTTCGTCCTGCCGGCGATCTCGGGCGACATCAAGATCGCGTTCACGCTCACCGAACCCGGCAACGGAACGGGCGCCGACATCACCTCAACGGTGGTCCGCGAGGGCGACACCTACTACCTCACCGGACACAAGCACCTCATCACCTTCGGCGTCCGCTGCGACTACTACCTGCTCGCCGCCCGCGTCGACGGCACCACGGGCCACGAGGGCACGGTCGCGCTGCTCGTCCCGCGGCACGCGGAGGGCGTCCACGCCGAGGACACCTCCCGGACGATGGGCGTCACCGGGACCGACCACGCCGAGATCCGCTTCGACCGCACCCCCGTGCCCGTCGCCCACCGGCTCGGCAGGGAGGGCGAGGGCCTCGACGTCGCGCTCGGCGGGTTCCTCACCCCCTCGCGCATCTCGGTCGGGATGAGCTGCGTCGGACTCGCCCAACGTGCACAGGAGTTGGCGCTCGACTACGCCGAGCGGCGCGTCTCCTTCGGCAAGGCGCTCAGCCGCCGCCAGGCCGTGCAGTTCATGCTCGCCGAGAACGCCGCGGACATCGAGGCGGCGAAGCACCTCGTCCTCCATGCGGCACACAGGTTCGAGGAGGGCGGCGACGACGCCTCGATGCTCTCCTCCATGGCGAAGATGACCGCCGTCTCCATGCTCACCCGGGTCACCGACAACGCCCTCCAGGTGCACGGTGGTCTGGGCTACTGGAAGACCAGCCCGATCGAGCGGGTCTACCGGGACGCACGCGCACAGCGCTTCGAAGAAGGCACCAACGAAATCCAGAAGACCGTCGTCTTCCGCGAGTTGACCCGCCTGCGCACGCAGTCGGCCGACGCGGCGACGGCGCAGGGAGGGGCGAAGTGACACCGACACCCGACAGCGGAGAGACCGCGGCGCCGACGAAGGTGGCGCTGATCACCGGCGCCTCGCGCGGCATCGGCAGGCAGCTCGCGCTCACCCTCGCCCGGCGGCACGGCGCGACGATCGCCGTCAACTACAAGAGGAACAACGACCTCGCCGAGAAGACCGTCTCCGACATCGAGGCGGCCGGCGGCAGCGGCTTCACCGTCCAGGCGGACGTCGAGACCGAGGAGGGCATCGAGGCGCTCTTCGACGAGGTCGCCCGCCGCTGCGGCCGCCTCGACTGGTACGTCAACAACGCGGCGGCGAGCGCCTTCAAGAACATCGTCGACCTCAAGCCCCACCACCTCGACCGCTCCTACGCGATGAACCTGCGCCCCTTCGTCCTCGGCGCGCAGCAGGCGCTGACGCTCATGGACGACGGCGGCCGCATCCTCGCGCTCTCCTCCTACGGCAGCGTCCGCGCCTACCCGACGTACGCGACGCTCGGCGCGATGAAGGCCGCGATCGAGGCGTGGGTCCGCTACATGGCCCTGGAGTTCGCGCCGTACGGCGTCAACGTCAACGCCGTCAACGGAGGGCTCATCGAGTCCGACTCGCTGGACTTCTTCTACGGAGTCCCCGGGATGCCCTCCATGGAGACCGTCCTCGACCGCATCCCCAAGCGCCGCGCCGGCACCGTCCAGGAGGTCGCCGACACGCTCGCGTTCCTGCTCGGCCCCGAGTCGGAGTACATCACGGGACAGACCCTCGTCGTCGACGGCGGCCTCAGCGCCGTCGCGCCGCCGTTCTTCGCCGACGCAGGGCCCGAGCTCCAGTTGCCGCCGAGGCCGCACCGCAGCGAGTGAAGGACCGCGCGGCCCCGCCGGACCGGGGCCGCGCGTCCCCGCAGGCAGGACAGACCGAGGAGTCTCCGTGTACCCACACGTCCTGCGCCCCGGCACGATCGGGACGCTCCCCCTCGCCAACCGCGTCGTGATGGGCGCGATGCACCTCAACCTGGAGGCCCTCGACGACGGCGGAGCCGCGCTCGCCGCCTTCTACGCCGAACGCGCCCGCGGCGGCGCCGGCCTCCTCGTGACGGGCGGCAGCGCCGTCAGCGAGACGGGCGCAGGAGGCCCCGGCTACAGCCTCGTCAACGACCCCGCGCACGGCGACGCGCTCGCCCGCGTCGCCGCCGCCGTCCACCGCGAGGGCGGCCGCATCGCGCTCCAGCTCTTCCACGCGGGCCGCTACGCGCTCCTCGACGACCGCACACCGCTCGCCCCCTCCGCCGTCCACAGCAGGTTCTCCGGCACCACCCCGCGCGCCATGACGCCGTCGGAACTCGCCTCCACAGCAGCCGACTTCGCCTCGGGCGCACGCCGGGCCAGGGAACTCGGCTTCGACGCCGTCGAACTCATGGGCTCCGAGGGATACCTCCTCAACCAGTTCCTCGCGCCGCTCACCAACCGCCGCACCGACGCCTGGGGCGGGGACGCCGAGCGCCGCCGCCGCTTCCCGCTGGAGGTCCTCGACGCCGTGCGCGACGCCGTCGGGGCCGACTTCCCCGTGCTGTACCGGACTTCGGGTGCCGACCTCGTCGAGGGCGGCACCCCGCCGGAGGAGGCGGAGGCGTTCTGCGTGGCGCTCGCCGAGCACGGGGCCGACGCCGTCGACGTGGGCGTCGGGTGGCACGAGTCGCGTGTGCCCACCGTGCAGGCGGTCGTCCCGCCCGGTGCCTGGGCGCGGTACGCCGAGTCGGTGCGCAAGGCGCTCCACGCCGCAGGGCACGGGCGGGTGCCGGTGATCGCCTCGAACCGCGTCAACCGCCTGGAGCAGGCCGAGGAGTTGGCGCGCGGCGGCCTCGACTTCGTCTCCATGGCCCGGCCTTTCCTCGCCGATCCGCAGATCGTCGCCAAGTCCCGTGCGGGCCGCACCGAACTCGTCGTCCCCTGCCTCGGCTGCAACGAGGCGTGCATCGACCGCTCTTTCGGCACCGAGCGCGTCTCCTGCCTCGTCAACCCGCGGGCCGGCCACGAACTCGACTTCCCCGAGCGCGTGTCCGCCGCTCCGCGCCGCTTCGCCGTCGTCGGCGCAGGCCCCGCCGGGCTGGAGGCGGCCCGCGCGCTCGCCGCGCTCGGCCACCGCGTCGAGGTCTTCGAGGCGGCGGCCGAGGCCGGGGGGCAGTTCACCCTCGCCCGACGCGTCCCGGGCAAGGAGGACTTCGGCACCGCGATCCGCACCTGGGAGGCGGAACTCGCCCGCCTCGGCGTCCGCCTCCACCTGCGTCGCCGTATCGGCCTCGGCGACGTGCCCCTGCTGCGCGGCTTCGACGGCGCCGTACTCGCCACCGGCGTCACCCCGCGCCTCCCTACGCTGCCCGGGTGGGCGCAGGCCCGACTCCTCACCTACGCCGAGGCGTTCGCGGCGCCCGAGGAGCTCGGTGAGCGGGTGCTCGTCCTCGGCGGCGGAGGCATCGCCGTCGACCTCGCCCACTGGCTCGTCTCCCCGCAGCGTCCGCGCACCGCCGAGGAGTTCCTCACCGAGCACGGGCTCGCCGACGGGCCGCGGCCGGAACCGGCGTCGCGGAGCGTCACCGTCGCCCGGCGCGGCAAAAGGATCGGCGCCGGCATGGGCCCGAGCACCCGCTGGGCCGTGGTGGGCGAACTCCGCTCCCGCGGCGTCGAGTTGCTCACCGGCGTCACGTACCACGAGGTGACCCCCGACGGGGTCCTGCTCACCGACGCGGAAGGCACCAGGCGGCTCGTCCCGGCCGACACTGTCGTCACCGCGCTCGGACAGGAGCGGGAGCGCAGCCCGCTCCCGGCGCTCCGGGCGGCCGGCGTCCCCTACGAAGTCGTCGGCGGCGCCGCCGACGCCGCGGGCCTCACGGCGGTGCGCGCCACCGCCGAGGCGCTGCGCGCAGCACACCGGCTCGCCGCCGCCGAGCCGGTGCCGTCCGGCTGAAGCCCGCCGGACCGTCCCACCCACGGCACCGCCGAGTGCCGGAACCACAAGGAGAAAGCAGCAAGTGTCCCGACAAGCAGTGGTGACCGGGATCGGCGCCGTGACGCCGGTCGGAAACGACCGGGAGAGCAGCTGGGAGGCGCTCCGCGAGGGCCGCTCCGGCGTCGCCCGGATCACGCGGTTCGACCCGACGGGGCTGCCCACCCGCATCGCGGCCGAGGTCAAAAACTTCGACCCCGCCGCCTACCTCGACCGCAAGCGGATGCGCCGCTCCGAGCGCTTCTCGCAGTACGCGGTGGCCGCGGCCCGCGAGGCCGCACAGGACGCGGGGCTCACGGACGTGGAAGACCCCGAGGGCCGGATCGGCGTGCAGATCAACAACGCCGTCGCCGGCTTCCCCGGCATCGAGGCCGCGACGGACACCATGCACACCGAACCCCGGCGGGTGAGCCCGTACTTCGTCTCCTCGGTGATCCCCAACATGCCGGCGTGCGAGGTGGCGATCGACCTCGGCGTGCACGGCCCCGTCAACGCTTCGGCGCTCGCCTGCGCCAGCGGCGTCCACGCCCTGCTGGAGGCGCGGCGCACGATCCTCGCCGGGGAGGCCGACGTCGTCATAGCGGGCGGCACCGACTCCGCCCTCACCCGGGTGATGTTCGCCGGGCTCAGCAACATGGGCGCCCTCTCCGCCAACAACGACGACCCCGAGCACGCCAGCAAGCCTTTCGACGCCGAGCGGGACGGCTTCGTCTTCGGCGAGGGCGCCGTCGTCCTCGTCGTGGAGTCGGCCGCACACGCGGAGGCCCGCGGCGCCGCCCCCTACATGGAAGTCGCGGGCGGCGCCCTCACCTCCGACGCCTTCCACGTCAGCGCCCCGGACCCGCAGGGCACCTTCGCCGAGGCGGCGATGCGAAGAGCCCTCGCCAACGCGCACGTCGCCCCTGCCGAGGTCGACTACATCTGCGCGCACGGCACGGCCACCCGGATCAACGACCGCCTGGAGACGCGCGCGATCCGCGCGGTCTACGGCGAGGCGGCCGACGGTCTCCTCGTCAGCGCGCCGAAGTCGATGGTCGGCCACATGATCGGCGCCTCGGGCGCCCTCTCCTCGATGGTCACGGCGCTCGCCATCCGCGACGGCGTGGTGCCGCCCACGGTCAACCTCGGCACGCCCGACCCCGAGTGCGACCTCGACTACGTCCCCAACACCGCGCGCAAGGCACACATCCGCACGGGCGTGGTCAACGCGTTCGGCTTCGGAGGCCAGAACGTCGTGGCGGTCTTCCGGCAGGTGTGAGGTCCCACGCTGGTCGGCCCGGTGACGCGACCCCGCACGGCGGAACGCGTCACCGGGCGGGCTCGTGTGCGCGTGCCGGGCAACGGCCGTCGTACGGCCTCACTTGAGGAGCCTGGACATCCGCCGGTCGGCGAGCGGCTTTCCGCCGGTCTGGCACGTCGGGCAGTACTGGAGCGAGGAGTCGGCGAACGAGACCTCGCGGATCGTGTCACCGCAGACCGGGCACCGCTCGCCGGTGCGGTCGTGCACCCGCATCCCCATACGCTTGCCTGCCTTGAGCTCGTCGGCGGGGAGCGCACGGGCGCGCTCCACGGCCTCCCGCAGGGTCTGCTGCGTCGCGTCGTGGAGCCGGCCGACCTCCTCCTCCGTGAGCTGCGAGGCGACCTTGAAGGGGGACGTTTTCGCCGCGTGCAGGATTTCGTCCGAGTACGCGTTCCCGATGCCGGCGATGACGGCCTGGTCGCGCAGGAGGCCCTTGATCCGGTGGCGTTGGCCGCGCAGTAGCGCCGCGAAGTCCTCCCGCGTGAAGTCGGGCGCGAGCGGATCGGGGCCGAGCCGTGCGACACCGGGGACCTCGGCCGGGTCCCCGACGACGTAGACGGCCAGCCGCTTCTGCGTCCCGGCCTCCGTGATGTCGAAACCGGGGCGCCCCTCCCCGTCGAGCTGCACGCGCAGCGCCAACGGCCCCTTGCCGGGACGCGGCGGCGCCTCGGGCAGTGTCTCGCGCCACCGGAGCCACCCGGCGCGCGCGAGGTGCACGACGAGGTGCAACTCCTCGCCCCCGCCCGGCTGCCGCATCCCCAGGTCGAGGAACTTGCCGTGCCGTGCCGCCCCTTCGACGACGCGTCCGCGCAGGGCGCTCGGCGGCGGGTCGTACGTCTTGAGCACGCTCACCGCCACGGGCAGCACGCGCTCCACGGTGTGCCCCGTCGCTCTCTCCTCCAGGAAGCCTCGCAGGGCCTCGATTTCGGGCAGTTCGGGCATGTCACGCTCCGGGTGCGAGGGTGCGGAGGTGTACCGAGCGTACGGCCGTCGCGCCCGGCGAGCCGGTTCCTGGGCGCCGCGTCGCCCGTGCGTCAGGGGAGAGCCGGCGTGTATCCGGCGGCGAGAAGCTGCGGCAGGTAGGCGGAGAGCGCGGATGCGCTTTGGGAACGGTCCCCGCCGCCGTCGTGGTTGAGAACGATCGTTCCAGGGGCGACATCCTTCATCACGGCGTTGATGATGTGCTCGCTCCCCGGCATCGACCAGTCCTGGGTGTCGAGGGACCAGCCGAGCGGCTCCATGCCGAGCTCGGCGCAGATCCGCAGCGTCGGCCCGTTCCAGTCGCCGTACGGTGCACGCGCCCAGGTGGGCGGGGTGCCGACCGTCCGCGCGATCAGCTCGCTAGTGCGCTCCAGTTCGCTGCGGGCCTCGGCGACCGGGATCGCGGTGAGCTGCCGGTGGTTCCAGGTGTGGTTGGCGATGAGGTGGCCCTCGCGGGCGACCGAGCGAAGCACGTCGGGGAACTGCTCCGCGGTCTCTCCGATCACGAAGAAGACCGCCCTCACCCCGTGGCGGCGCAGCGTCTCCAGGATCTCCGGGGTGTACCGCGGGTCGGGTCCGTCGTCGAAGGTGAGCGCCACCCGGCGGCCCTTGCCCGAGAGCGAGTACTGCGCGTGCGTGCGCACCTGGGGGTGGACGGAGGGCGCTCCGCGCGAGGTCTCGCCCTCGATGGGGCGCAGTCGGTACGGCGACCGGCCGCCGTCGGGCGAGGCGGTGCTCGGCGCCTTGGGGTCGGCGGGGGCGCCCGCCGCGTCGGGGGCGGCCGGGCCGCCTTGCGTCGATGTCTCGTCGGAGCCGAGGACCGCGCGTCCGACCGTGCTGCCGAGGGCCGCGGCGCCGAGGCCGATGCCGAGCACGCTCCGCACCAGACGCCGCCGGTCCACCGGATTCGTATGCTTATCAGACGTCATGTCTCCGTGCTGCCACGCCTCACGAGGCGGGCGGCGGCGGCGCGCCCGGCGCCTGCGCAAAGTACACCCGGCCGGTCCTCCGCACGCCGCGGGGGCGCCCGGAAACCGGACGCCCCCGCGGCTCGGTCGAGCCGGCCGACTCAGACCAGCTTTGCCGTGTGCGTGATCGTCGTCCCCGCCAGCGCCTGGCTCACCGGGCAGTTCGCCTTCGCCTCCTCGGCCGCCCGAAGAAAGGCGTCCTCGTCGATCCCCGGCACCTCGCCCTCGACGGAGAGATGGATGCCGGTGATGCCGGTGCCCGGCTTGAGGGTCACCGCCGCGTGGGTGGTCAGCTTCGTGGGCGGCGTGCCCGCGCTGTTGAGGCCGTTGGAGAGCGCCATGGAGAAGCAGGAGGAGTGCGCCGCCGCGATCATTTCCTCGGGGCTTGTCTTGCCGTTCGGCTCCTCGGCGCGCGAGGGCCAGGAGACCTGGTACTCGCCGAGTCCCGAGGAGTCGAGCGAGACGA
This sequence comes from Streptomyces sulphureus DSM 40104, assembly GCF_000381025.1. Taxonomy (GTDB): domain Bacteria; phylum Actinomycetota; class Actinomycetes; order Streptomycetales; family Streptomycetaceae; genus Streptomyces; species Streptomyces sulphureus. The sequence goes on along the minus strand of NZ_KB905816.1, from coordinate 646,387 downwards.
CACCGGAACCCTCCGTCAGGTTGCCGGTCCAGACGGTGTGCGCATTGCGCGTCGTCGCCATGGTGGACACCTTTCTCTCGCCCGCGCAGTCCGGGCGCGTGGATATACGGACTTGGTACCGCCGGGCGGCGCTTCGACCGCCCGACTGCCGACCGTACCGCCTCGCGTCACCACGGCACGCCGAGCTGCCGCCCTGCGCAGGGCTTTCAGCCGCGCAGGGCGGCGAGATGGTGGACGGCGGCCTGTGCGTAGGCGATGCGGTGGTCCAAGCGGTCGTCGTCCCAGCGGTAACTGGTCTGCTGATAACGGTAGATGAGTGCGGGGCGGCGTGCTGCGCCGTCACGGGTGCGCCAGACGATGCGGCTCGGCTGGCCCCAGACGCTGATGCCGAGACTGTCGTCGAACGTCAACAGGCCCACGAGGAGCGACAGCAGGAAGAGAAGCAGCCAGAACGGGGAGAGCAGCGCGAACGTGAACCAGCCGGGGAGGGTCCCCTTGTGGCCGGTGAGCGGGGGCCGTCCGTCGGGGAAGGCGATGCGCCAGTACGAGCGGTGCGGTCTGTGCGGTCTGTGGCGGCTGAGGGTGCACAGCACGGTGCCGTCCGGCTCCAAAACGGTGTAGCGGTCGGGTGCCCGGTCGGCGGAGGGCTGCTCGGGGCGGACGGAGCACAGTGGGGAGCCGTCGGGGGCGTCGAGCTCCAGGTGCGGAGGGAGGGTGCTGCTCTCGCTCAACCTCCGCATGCGGTCCTCGACTTCGGCGACGGTCACTTCCGAGGCGTGGGCCTCCGACACGGACTCGCTGCGGGGTGCGGCTGCCGAGTCGCCGTCGGGAAAGTGGAGGCGGATGCGCGCCGAGGTGTGCTCCGCGCGGTGCTCGCCCGCCGGCAGGACCATGAAACGGGCGCCGTCCGTCCAGGCGTCGGCGTGCGCCGCGGTCGCGCCGTCGATCTCTATCGTGAAGTCCCGGCGTGCCATGGTGCTCCCTGAGGTGACTCGACGGTTCCGTGTTCGAGGGTCGATTGTGCCGGGCAGCGCGAGGCGGCCGTTGCGCGGCTACCGGTTCCGGGGTCGAACGGCGGTTCCTGGACCCGATGTTCGGTTCCGGCGGGCGGTAGGGGGCCTTTCGCGGCGGGTATCCGACGGGGGCAAGGCGCACATGGCTACGGAAGGGGCCATCACATGATCAAGGGGATCGACGTCTCCTCGTACCAGTCGGAGAAGTACGACACCGAGGGCATGGACTTCGTCTTCATCAAGATCACGGAGGGTCGCAGCTACACCAACCCGAAATGGGTCGCTCAACGCAAGACGGCGAGGGACGCGGGGCTCGTCACGGGCTTCTACCACTTCGGTCGCGCGGGGAACGTCACCGAGCAGGCCGACTACTTCCTCTCGAAGATCAACCTCGTCGCCGGGGACATGCTCGTCCTCGACTGGGAGGACCCGGGCGTCAGCAACGCGAGCAAGGACAAGTGGATCAAGTACGTGCAGAAGAAGCGCCCCGACCACAAGGTGCTCCTGTACTGCAACACCGACTTCTGGCTCAACCGCGACACCACCTCCTTCGCCGGTGACGGCCTCTGGATCGCGCACTACAACGGCAAGCCGGGGAAGCCGGGGATCAAACACTCCTGGCGTTTCCACCAGTACACGGACAAGCCCGTCGACACCAACCTCGGGCATTTCGAGAGCCGTTCGTCTCTCCGCAAGTGGGCGGGCGGCAGCGCAGGGTGACCGCCGGGCAGATACGCTCCCGGGCATGCCCGAACCCAACTCGACAGCTCCCACGGACGGATCAGCGACGGCGAGCGACGACGTCGAACCCCTCGACGAGCCGGGCGGCGACCCGCCGGGCTCCGACGCCCCGCTGCGCCGGCTGACCCCGCGGCAGGCGCGCCGCGTACGGATACTCCTCTCCGCGGTGGTCATGCTCGCGGTCGCGATCGCGCTCGTCGTCCGGCTGGGGAGCGCGCCTTCCGTGCTGACCGTCGGCTTCTACGGCATCGCGCTCATACTCTCCGGGGCCGCGATCGGACTCAGCAGGCGCGGACGGACGCGGGTGGCGACGGGTGTGCTCGGGCTCGGATTCCTGCTCGTCCTCGGCGGTGAGTGGCTGTTGCGGGGATGAGGTGCAACTTCTCGACTTCGCGGCTGCGTTGAGGGCGCCGTGACGCCGCGTCGGGGGCGGGCTTCGCACGTAAGCTGAGTGCATGACAGAGGAGACGCCCGGCATGCGGGCCTCGGACGCCGAGCGGGAAGAGACCGCGGAAGTACTCCGGCAGGCGTTGGCCGAAGGGCGCCTGACCATGGAGGAGTTCGACGAGCGTCTCGACAGCGCCTACGGCGCGCGCACCGACCGGGAGCTCGAGCGGCTCGTCCGCGACCTCCCCGCGGGGGTCGCACGCGCGGGTCGCGACGTCGTGCCCGCGGACGCACACGGGGCGGGCACCGCGGAGAGAGCCGATACGCGCCGACGCTGGGCGAGCCGGATAGGCGGCGAGCCGAGTTCTCGATGGGGGCTCGGGCTCTTCGGGGGCTTCGTCCGCCGGCGGTCCTGGACGGTGCCCCGGCTCTTCACCGGCGTCGCGTTGCTGGGAGGCGGCCAACTCGACCTGCGTGAGGCCAGGTTCGAGGGCAGCGACGTCAAGATCCGCTGCTTCGCCTTCTGCGGCGGCATCCAGGTCACGGTCGGCCCGGACGTCGAGGTGGACGTCACGGGCATCGGTGTCATGGGCGGCTTCGAAGCCGGTGCCGTGGGCCCGGGCGAGCCGGGGGCGCCGCGGATCGTCGTCACCGGGCTCGCGGTGTGGGGAGGCGTCGGCGTGGAGCGGAAGCCGGTGCGACCTGATGACGGGGAGGCGGAGGGACGCAGGACCTCGTTGGAGAAAGGGCAACGGGGGGAACTGCCGGGAGCGGGAGGGCAGTAGGGGGCTTCACGGGGGAGTGCGCTCGGCTGGTCGGCTTGGGGATCGGAGCGGCGGTGACTTGCCGGCAGTCGCAGGCACTACTCAACTTGGCCCACGCACGGGGATGGAGTCCTGCGCGGCGTCTTCCGGGTTTGTCGTAGCGAAGATGTGGCCATCAACGCCCCATCAGCTTCCCCCGGTTCGTTTCTCGCCAGACGCTTGCCGCCCGCAGTGAGCACGACTCCGCACGAAGTTGCAGGGGCGTATCGGCCGGTCATGAGTCGGACGGCGGTCGAGCAGGCGAGATGTGGTGGTCGGCTCAGTGCTGGATCAGGCCGCCGACCGGGAGGGGTGCGACGTGGCCGGTTGCCGGCAGTGTCCGGGCCAGGGCGAGTCCGGTATCGACAAGCGATGACCTGCGTAGGCCGGCGACTTCCGCAAGCGGAGTCCAGACGGACTCGGCGATCCCGCCGTTCGGCTCGGGCCGGAGCTGGCCGCCCGTGATGCGTACCTGGTAGAAGATGCCGACGTTCTGGTGTTCCGGCCCGCCGGGGATGGCACGTTCGGCTGCCGGGATGGTCCTCGAATCCACGCCCAGCAGGCGTTCGACCACCGCGTCGTATCCGGTCTCCTCGGCGACCTCCCGGACCACCGTGTCGAAAGGATCTTCCGTGTGCTCGACCCTGCCGCCTGGAAGAGTCCAATTGGGTTCGCCTTTCGGCGATACGAGACAGGAAAGCAGCACCCGCCCGCCCTCGATGCACACCGCGTACGCCGCCAGTCGGAGACTCATCCTGCACACCTCCTCACCGGATGCTGTTCCGACGTCCACAATCCACGCATCGCTCGTCTTACTCGCCCGTCTGCCGCGACTCGGTCGGTCGCACCGGCCGCGACTTGGACTTGCTGGAGCAGACGTTGCCACGTCCCGTTCGCCGACCACAGCCGGTGGTTCGTAAACCGCCTTTACGGCCTGACCGTCCGCCCAAGTCGCGGTGATCGCCCCCGAGTCCTTACCCGACGCAGGGTCCGTCCCGCCGCTCATCCGCCCGTGCTCCCGCCACCTGCCACAATGCCCGTCCCAAGCGGTGGCAACGGCCCACCCGGGGTCCCACAGGTCTCCCCGTCCCGGGTTGTGCTCATCGACCAGCACACGGCACGGCCACGTGATCGGTCGGACAAGTTTTAGTCGGGGCGCCTCCATTCGCAGGCGTCGGCCCCGAAAAGGGAAGGAGGCCGGATCCAGTCCGTGATGGGCTCGGGAGGCTGCGGGCCCGGACAGTGCTGGGCGATCGGCGAGGGTACGTAGCGCAGGCGGCCGAGTGGGCTGTCGGTTTCGCGGAGGACCGGAGCGGCTTCGTCCTGAGGGCCGTCGCTCGGTTGTGGCTCGTGGGGGAGTTCGTCGGTGAGCCAGGCGGCGGTGCGGGCGAGTGAGAGGTGGAGCACTCTGGAGCCGGGCGTGCCGGTGCGCTGGTCGGTGAGTGAGCGCAGGACGGCTGCCGCGAGGAGATACCCGGTGGCGTGGTCGAGCGCTTGCACCGGCAGGGCACCAGGGGCACCGTCGGGGGCGGCCTCGAGGGAAGCGATGCCCGTCGCCGTCTGCACGAGGCTGTCGAAACCGCGCCTGTGTCGCCACGGGCCCGACTCGCCCCACGCGCAGAGGCGGCCGACGACCAGCCCCGGCCTGCGCGCGGCGAGGGCTTCCGGCGTGCACCCGAAGCGGTCGAGGGCTGCAGGGCGGTAAGCGGTCAGCACGACGTGAGCCTCGGCGAGCAGGCGCTCCAGAGCGTTTCGGCCTTCCCTGCCGGCGAGGTCCAAGGTGGCGGAACGCTTGCCGAACCCCGTGTCCGCCCAGGTGTCCGGGAGTTCGGGCAGGTGCGGCGGGTCCAGCCGCAGGACGTCGGCGCCGAGCGCGCCGAGGGTCCGAGTGGCGACGGGGCCGGCGACGACGCGGGTGAGGTCGAGGACTCGCAGACCGTCGAGGGGCCCCGCAACCGCGGCCCGCCCGAGCGCCGCCGGTGGCTCCTCGTCGAGGCGAGCGGTGCGCACCAGCGGGCGAGTCGACTCGGCGATCCGCTGCGGATGCTGCGACCACGCCTCCGGCGAGCGAAGAGCGAAGGCGAGGCCACCACCGGCGCAGACCGTCTCCTCGACCTCCGCCGCCGTCCGCCGGGCGATCTCGGTACCGAGCCGCTCGACCACGGCCTGCTCCTCGGAGTCCGTCCCGGGAGCCGGCTCGGATGAGAGCCCGAGTGCCCGGAGCAAACGTGCCCGGTGGTGCGGGTAGTTGGCGTGAGTGCGGACCCAACCGTCAGCCGTCGGCCAGAACCGTGAGAGGGCTGCGAAGGCCGACACCGCGCGGCCGTCGACACGGAGGTGCCTGTCGCTCGCGAACGCGGACGCCACGGCCGCGTCGTCCACCGTCGCGTAAGACGCGCCGGGCCCGGGCGAGCGCACCTCTGTGAACTCGGCCGCCGCCAGGGAACATGCGGCGACGGAGCAGGTAGCCAGCCCCTGCACCGGGAGCGCGGAGGGCAGCAGGCCGGAGCGTCGACGGTGTGCGAGGCGCGGAAGCATTTCCGGGTGTCCTCCGAGCGCGGACCACGCTTGTCGGACGCCTACCGGGACATCGTCCGTCGCAGCGGGCGTGGGACTGCGAGAGTCCGAGTGCGGGTGCATCGCCGGTCTCCTGATGCCTTCACGGCCCGGGCGGAAACACGGTGCAAGGACCGGTGCGTTGCGCCGGGGTCGGGAGGTGCGGGTTGGCTGTCGGTCGGGGCGGAGTCAATTGCGGGAGTGTGGGGCGCTGAGATCCACAAGGGTTGCCCAGGGGCACCCCGGATGCCCGCCCTCCCAAGCTCCTTGAACGTTCACGAACCGTATCGCCGAACTCCGCGTCCCGCAGAGACAATGCTGCCGAGCCCCGACTAGACGTGGCAGTGCGATGACAGAGGGCACTACCGCGCTGCGTCGTCGGTGCTCTTTCGTCAGGCATCGGTTTCGTCGTCGGCGCCGCACACGGTGACCGCCAACGACGAGCGGTCGAACTCCGCGACGGCCTCGGACGGGGAAGACGTGTCGGTGAGGAATCCGTCGAAGAGTTCGCTGCCGCCGATCCGTGCGAAGCACCGTGTGCCGATCTTGGAGGCGTCCGCCACGACGAACGCCCGTTGCGCACGGCGGGCCATGAGCGCATTGACGGATGCCTCCTCTTCGCTGTGCACGGTTGCGCCTTCGGCGGGGGTGATGCCGTTGACGCCGATGAACGCGATGTCCAAGTGCAGCCGGCCGAGAACTGTCTCGGCGAAGGTGCCGGAGAGCTCGAAGGAACGGGCATGGGCCACCCCTCCGGTGACGACGGTCTTGATCTGCGGCCGTATCGTCAACTCATTGGCGATGTTCAGGGCGTTGGTGACGACGGTCAGGCTCGGCTCCGGTCCTGTCTCCCCGAACTCGGGGCGACGGGCGAGCGCTCTCGCGATCTCCGTCGTCGTGGTGCCGCCACTGAGGCCGACGACCGAGCCGGGAGGGACCATGCCGGCCGCAGCACGTGCGACTGCGGCGCGTCCCACTGCGCGGGCCCCCTGCCGATACCGGATCGGCAGGTCGTAGTTGACGTGACCCGGTACGGCACCGCCCCGTGTGCGGATGAGCAGTTGCTGCTCCGCGAGGGCGTCCATGTCCCTCCGCGTCGTGGCGGCCGAGACACCGAGAGCCGCTGCGGCTTCCTCCACCTCCAGACCGCCCTTCTCGCCCAGGATGTCGAGCAGAGTGTTGAGTCGTTCGTGGCGCTTCACTCGGCGCCGCCTTCCGTCGCCCTCCTCTCGTGTGTCGCTGTTCCCCCGGATGGGGACTGGGGCGCGCTGAGCAAACGGAGCAGGCGCTCGGCCTCGTCGGCGACTGCGGTGCGTGCGGGTGCGACGTACTTTCGGGAGTCCACGAGCTCGGGCGAGGCGGTGAGTGTGTCGCGTACCGAGCGGGTGAAGACGGAGACCAGGTGGGTCGATATGTTGATCTTGGTTAGGCCGGCGGCTATCGCTGCTCGGAGTTCTTCGTCCGAAACCCCCGACGAGCCATGGAGTACCAGCGGGACTTCCAACTCACCCCGGAGGCGCTTTATCAGCGCTTTGTCGAGGACAGCGCTGCGCTCCAGCATCGCGTGGGAAGAGCCGACCGCTACGGCGAGCGTATCCACACCAGTGGCCTCGACGAAGTCGCGCGCCTCCGCCGGCTCCGTGCGCGCACCCGGGGCGTGTACGCCGTCTTTGCCGCCCACTTCCCCGAGTTCGGCTTCGACGTGCACGCCTCGCGAGTGGCACCACTGCGTGAGCGCGGCCGTCTGCGCGACGTTCTCCGCGTACGGCAGGGCCGAGGCGTCGACCATCGCCGAGACCGCCCCGGCCGCCACGCCCTGCCGCAGCAGTTCCGGGTCGGTGAGGTGGTCGAGATGGACGGACACCCGAGCGGTCGACTCCTCCGCGAGCGCGAGGCAGGCGAGAGTGAGCGGGCGCAGACTGCCGTGGTACCGGGCGCAGTTCTCACTGATCTGCAGGATCACGGGAAGCTCGCTGCGTTCGGCGGCGGTGACCAGCGCTTCCGCCGTCTCCAGGTGGAGGACGTTGAAGGCGAGGGCGCCGGCGTTCGCCGAGCGGGCGGCGTTGACGATGGAGGCGGTGGTGACGAGCGGCATGGTCCTCGGCTTCCCGTTGTGAAGGGCGGACGTTCGGGCGCGGTGTGCAGCGGTGGTCCGGGGTGAGAGCCCCACCCCGCAGGGAAACTCAGCCTTCTAGTTGGACGGAGCGTGTGAGGTTGCGCGGCAGGTCCGGGTCGAGCCCCCGGGCGCGGGCACGCTCCAGTGCGATCCGTTGGACCAGGACGAGCTCAGCGAGCGGGTCCCTGTCGTGCGCCACGAACTCCGCCCCGGTCTGCGCCACTTCGGTGGCAAGCCCGGACGGGGGCGGGCCGAACGTCCAGGTGACACGACCCTGAGCTGCTATGGAAATGGGACCGTGGCGGTACTCCATGGCAGGGTACGACTCCGTCCAACTCTGCGACGCTTCACGCATCTTGAGTGCCGCCTCATGGGCAAGGCCGACAGTCCAGCCCGTGCCGAGGAAGGTGAACTGCTCGGCCTCGACCCACTGCGCTTCCACCGATGCCTCGAGTGCGGCTTCTGCGTCGGATATCGCGCCGGTGAGGTCTTCGCCGAGGTGTGCTCTGAGAAGGGCGAGCGCCGTCGTCGCGAATCGTGTCTGGACGACGGAGCGTTCGTCGGCGAACGGCAGGGGGATGACGGTGTCGGAGTGTTCGACGGCGGGGGAGTGGGTGTCGCCGACGAGTGTCACCGTGCGCGTGCTGCGTTCGAGATCGGCCAGGAGGCGGAGCACCTCCGTCGTCGTGCCGGAACGCGTGAGGGCCACGACGGAGTCGTAACCGCGGGGAGGGGAGAGCAGCGCTTCGGACGCCGCGAACGCATCCGTGAGGCCCTGCCCGGAGCGTTCCCGGAGGGCGGCGTACGACTGCGCCATGAACCAGGAGGTGCCGCACCCGACGACGGCCACCCGCTCGCCGTTGCGCGGGAGGGAGTCCGTCTCGCTTGCGAGTGCGGCGGCACGGCGCCACAGCGCCGGCTGACTCGTCAACTCGTCCTGCATGTGCGCCGTTTCGGGCATCTGCGGCACCTTTTCTGATCGGTCGGCCTGGGTGTCGGTTCGGGCGCGGAGCGCTCGCAGGGCGGCGTTTCGTCGGGGACTTGCGCTGCCGGAGCGAAGGCCGCTCTCTGCGTGAAGCTGCGTGATTCTGCGTTGCCGAGAGCAACTCTACGCAGATCTTCGAATCCCGGTCCACACCACGAACGGGTGAACGGATCGGCGAGTAACGGATCTTGAGAACTGACTGAACCCCAGTTCTCCGCGGTGCAAGTGTGATTCCGGCTCCGGTGGCGTCAGTTGCAGCCGTCGGCCGGATGCGGTGCTCTTGGCCGCGTCGGCGTGAGCGGTACGGCGGCGACGCTCGCAAGGTCTTGTGAAACCGGGTCGCTGTTCATAGCATTCCCGGTGTTACATCAGTTGTGTCACACGCTTGTTCTCCGCTCTTCCCGCACCCGGGTCGAGTGCAGGCGTGACCGTCGAAGAGGCTTGTCAGCACGCGGAGTTGGAGAGGCGATGGCAAAAGCACAGCAGGGCGGCGGCCCGCTCTCCGGTGTCCGCGTCGTGGAGCTGGCGGGTATCGGTCCGGGCCCCTTCGCGGCCATGCTCCTCGCCGACCTCGGTGCGGACGTCGTGCGCATCGACCGCCCCGGTGGCGGCGCCCTCACGATCGACCCGCCGCACGACATCACCAACCGCGGCAAGCGCTCCGTCGTCGTCGACCTGAAGACCGCCGAAGGCCGGGAAGCAGCGCTGCAGTTGGTCGATCGCGCGCACGTCCTCATCGAGGGGTACCGTCCCGGCGTGGCCGAACGGCTGGGTGTGGGGCCCGAGGTGTGCATGGGGCGCAACCCCTCGTTGGTGTACGGCCGGATGACAGGTTGGGGGCAGGACGGCCCGTTGGCCGAGCGCGCGGGTCACGACATCGGATACATCGCCCTCACCGGTGCCCTGGGCATCAGCGGACCGGCGGACGGCCCGCCCGCCTTTCCCGCCAATCTGCTCGGTGACTTCGCCGGCGGCTCCCTCTACCTGGTCGTCGGCGTACTCGCCGCGCTCCGCCACGCGGAAGGAGGAGGCGGACCGGGCCAGGTGGTCGACGCAGCCATCGTCGACGGCGCCTCGCACCTCACCTCGATACTCCACGGCATGCTCGCGTCCGGAGTATGGCAGGACCGCCGTGAGGCGAACCTCCTCGACGGCGGCGCTCCGTTCTACGGCACCTACCGCACAGCCGACGGCGCCTACATGGCCGTCGGCGCCCTGGAGCCCGCGTTCTACGCCGAGTTCGTCCGCCTTCTCGGACTGGAGCACGAGGTGCCTCCCCGCGAGGACGTCGCCGGCTGGGGCGAGTTGAAGCGGGCCATCGCGGAGCGGTTCGCCGTGCGCACCCGCGAGGAGTGGACCGAGGTGTTCGCGGAGAGCGACGCCTGCGTCGCCCCCGTTCTCTCCCTCGCCGAAGCGCCGGAGCACCCGCACCTGAAGGCCCGCCGCACTTTTGTGGAACGCGCCGGCATGGTGCAGCCGGCGCCCGCCCCCCGATTCAGCGCGACGCCGACCGAGATCGACGGGCGTCCGGCCGAGCCGGGCGAGCACACCAGAGAAGTCGCCGCGGACTGGCAGATCCCGGCGCTCCTGAACGAGACCCTCTGACCGCCCCTTCGGCGCGCCCCGCCGAACCAGCCCCGAGAGGGGAAAAGATGCAGCGCCAGCTCTTCACCGAGGACCACGAGGCGTTCCGCCGTACCGTGCGCACCTTCCTGCAAAAGGAGGTCGAGCCGCACTACGCCGAGTGGGAGCGCGACGGCCAGGTCTCCAGGGAGGTCTGGAGGGCCGCGGGTCGGCAGGGCCTCCTCGGTATCGCCGTCCCGGAGGAGTTCGGCGGCGGAGGCGCATCCGACTTCCGCTACGCCGCAGTCCTCAGCGAGGAGTTCGCCCGCTCCGGCGCCGCCGGTCTTGCCGTCTCGCTCCACAACGACATCGTCGGCCCCTACCTGACCGCTCTCGGCACCGAGGAACAGAAGCGGCGATGGCTGCCCGGCTTCTGCAGCGGCGAGACGATCTCCGCCATCGCGATGACCGAACCCGGAGCCGGCTCCGACCTCCAGGGCATCCGCACCTCCGCCGAGGACCGTGGTGACCACTGGCTGCTCAACGGCTCCAAGACCTTCATCTCCAACGGCATCCTCGCCGACCTCGTCGTCGTGGTGGCCCGCACGACCCCCGAGGGCGGGGCGCACGGCCTCAGTCTGCTCGTCGTCGAACGTGGCATGGAGGGCTTCGAACGCGGACGCAACCTCGACAAGATCGGTCAGAAGGCCCAGGACACCGCCGAGCTCTTCTTCCAGGACGTCAAGGTCCCGAAGGAGAACCTGCTCGGCGAGGTCAACGGTGCCTTCGTCCATCTGATGACGCACCTCGCGCAGGAACGCATGGGGATCGCGATGGCCGGTGCGGCGGCGGCGGAGCATCTGCTGGAGACGACGCAGCAGTACGTCAAAGAGCGGGAGGCGTTCGGCAGGCCGCTCGCCAAGCTCCAGCACATACGCTTCGAGATAGCCGAGATGGCGACCGAGTGCGCGGTCACGAGGGCGTTCATCGACCGCTGCATTGTCGATCACGACAAGGGCGAACTCGACGCCGTCCACGCGTCGATGGCCAAGTGGTGGGCGACCGAGCTGCAGAAGAAGGTCACGGACCGCTGTCTGCAACTCCACGGCGGTTACGGCTACATGGCGGAGTACCCGGTGGCGAGAGCGTTCGTCGACGGTCGTATCCAGACCATCTACGGAGGCACAACCGAGATCATGAAGGAGATCATCGGGCGCTCGCTCCTGACGTAGCCGACCCGAGGCGCCGGCCGTCGGCGTCCCCCACCTCGACACCAGCCCACCCTCGAAAGGACACCACGTGAGCTCCGAAGCGTTCGTGTACGACGCGGTGCGCACGCCGCGCGGTCGTGGCAAGGCCAACGGCGCGCTGCACGGCACCAAGCCGATCGACCTCGTCACCGGCCTCATCCGCGCACTCAGGGACAGGTTCCCCGACCTCGACCCGGCGGCCATCGACGACCTCGTCCTCGGCGTCGTGAGCCCCGTCGGCGACCAGGGCTCGGACATCGCCAGGACAGCCGCGATCGCCGCCGGGCTCCCGGAGACCGTAGCCGGCGTACAGGAGAACCGCTTCTGTGCCTCCGGCCTCGAAGCGGTCAACCTTGCGGCGGCCAAGGTCGCCTCCGGATGGGAGGACCTGGTCCTCGCCGGCGGCGTCGAGTCGATGTCCCGCGTACCGATGGGGACGGACGGCGGGGCCTGGCACATGGACCCCATGACGAGCTTCCAGACGGGCTTCGTGCCGCAGGGCATCGGTGCCGACCTCATCGCCACGATCGAGGGCTTCGACCGCCGCGCGGTGGACGAGTACGCAGCTCGCTCGCAGGAGTTGGCCGCGCAGGCGTGGAAGGAGGGACGGTTCGACCGCTCCGTCGTACCCGTCCGCGACCGCAACGGTCTCGTCGTGCTCGACCGGGACGAGCACCTCCGCCCCGGTACGACGGCCGACTCCCTCGCCGCGCTCAAGCCGTCCTTCGCCGGGATCGGGGACATGGGCGGCTTCGACGCGGTGGCGCTTCAGAAGTACCACTGGGTCGAGGAGATCGACCACGTCCACCACGCGGGCAACTCCTCCGGGATCGTGGACGGTTCGGCCCTGGTCGCGGTGGGCAACCGCGAGGTCGGCGAGCGGTTCGGACTCACGCCGCGGGCGCGCATCCGCTCCGTCGCCGTCTCCGGGTCCGATCCGACGATCATGCTCACGGGTCCCGCTCCGGCCTCCCGCAAGGCGCTCGCCAAGGCCGGCCTGGAGATCGAGGACATCGACCTCGTCGAGATCAACGAGGCGTTCGCCGCTGTCGTGCTGCGGTTCGTCAAGGACATGGGCCTTCCGCTGGAGAAGGTCAACGTCAACGGCGGCGCGATCGCCCTCGGTCACCCGCTGGGCGCCACGGGCGCGATGATCCTCGGCACCCTCATCGACGAGCTCGAACGCCGCGACCAGCGCTTCGGCCTGGCCACGCTCTGCGTCGGTGGCGGCATGGGCGTCGCCACCGTCATCGAGCGCCTCTGACCACCGACCCGAACTCGCACTCCGGAGCGCCAACATGAGCAGCAGCACACCCAACCCGGCCGTGGGCGAGGCGTCCACCATCCGCTGGGAGCAGGACGACACGGGCGTCGTGACGCTCGTCCTCGACGATCCCGGGCAGTCGGCGAACACCATGAACGCCGCCTTCCGCACCTCGATCGGCGCCGTCGCCGACCGACTGGAAGAGGAGCGGGAGGCGATCCGCGGGGTCGTCTTCACCTCGGCGAAGAAGACCTTCTTCGCGGGAGGGGACCTCAACGACCTGATCCAGGCGACGCCCGAGCACGCTCAGCAGGTGTTCGAGTCGGGGATGCAGATCAAGAGCGCTCTGCGACGGATCGAGACACTGGGCGTCCCCGTCGTCGCCGCGATCAACGGTGCGGCGCTCGGCGGCGGTTTGGAGCTCGCCCTCGCGTGCCACCACCGGGTCGCGCTCGACGCGAAGGGCTCCAAGATCGGCTGTCCCGAGTCGAGTTTCGGACTGCTTCCCGGGGGCGGCGGCGTCGTCCGCACCGTGCGCCTCCTCGGAATCGCCGACGCGCTGCTCAACGTGCTTCTCCAAGGCCAGCAGTACTTTCCGGCGAAGGCCAAGGAGAAGGGCCTCGTGCACGAGGTCGTGGGCACGCAGGAGGAACTCCTCGCCGCGGCGCGGGCCTTCATCGACGCACACCCCGAGTCCCGGCAGCCGTGGGACGTCGAGGGGTACCGCATCCCCGGGGGCACGCCCGCGTCGCCCAAGTTCGCGGCCAATCTGCCCGCCTTCCCGGCGAACCTCGTCAAGCAGACGGCCGGGGCGCCCTATCCGGCGCAGCGGAACATCATGGCGGCGGCGATCGAGGGTTCGCAGGTCGACTTCGAGACGGCCCAGGTGATCGAGAGCCGCTACTTCACCGAGCTCGTCACCGGCCAGATCGCGAAGAACATGACGCAGGCGTTCTTCTTCGACCTCCAGGCCGTCAACTCCGGCGCGAGCCGCCCCGACGGGATCGAGGAGCGCACTGTCAGCAAGGCGGCAGTGCTCGGCGCCGGCATGATGGGCGCGGGCATCGCCTACGCCTGCGCCAAGGCCGGCATCGAGGTGGTGCTCAAGGACGTGTCCCAGGAGGCGGCGGAGAAGGGCAAGGAGTACTCCGCCGGCCTACTGGAGAAGGCGCTCAGCCGGGGCCGCACCACCGAGGCGAAGCGGGACGAACTGCTCTCCCGCATCACCCCCACCGCGGACCCGAAGGACCTGGCAGGCTGCGACGCGGTGATCGAGGCCGTCTTCGAGGATCCTTCGCTCAAGCACCGGGTCTTTCAGGAGATCGAGGATGTCGTGGAGCCGGACGCCCTGCTCTGCTCCAACACCTCGACGCTGCCGATCAGCATGCTCGCCGAAGGGGTCGAGAGGCAGAGCGACTTCGTCGGCCTGCACTTCTTCTCGCCCGTCGACAAGATGCCGCTCGTCGAGATCATCCGTGGGCGGCAGACCGGTGACGAGGCGCTCGCCCGTGCCTTCGACCTCGTCCGGCAGATCAGGAAGACGCCCATCGTGGTGCAGGACTCGCGCGGGTTCTTCACCTCCCGTGTCATCGGGCAGTTCCTCAACGAAGGCGTCGCGCTCCTCGCAGAAGGCGTGGAGCCGGCCACCGTCGAGCAGGCGGCGGCCCAGGCCGGGTATCCGGCGAAGGTGCTCTCCCTCATGGACGAGCTGACGCTCACCCTGCCGCGGAAGATCCGGAAGGAGACACAGGAGGCGCTCCGCGCCGAAGGCGTCGACTTCCCCGACCACCCGGCAGACGCCGTCATCGACCGCATGATCGACGAGTTCGGTCGCACCGGTCGCAGCGCCGGCGCAGGCTTCTACGAGTACGACGAGAACGGCAAGCGCACGCGTCTGTGGCCCGGTCTCCGCGAGCACTTCGGCCCGGCGGAGGGCGAACGGGCCGAGGTTCCCTTCGTCGACATGCAGGAGCGGATGCTCTTCTCCGAGGCGCTCGACACCGTCCGCCTCTTCGAGGAGGGGGTTCTCACGTCCGTTGCCGATGCCAACATCGGTTCCCTCATGGGGATCGGCTTCCCGCCGTGGAGCGGAGGGGTCATCCAGTACATCAACGGCTACGAGGGCGGCTTGCCCGGATTCGTCGCCAGAGCCCGTCAGTTGCAGGAACAGTACGGTGACCGGTTCGCCGTCCCGGAGCTGCTCGTGCAGAAGGCCGAGAAGGGGGAGCGCTTCTCGGACTGAGTCCTCGGAGTTCTGTGTACGGTCGTGCCCTGCCGGTGCGCAATCCCATGAGCGGGTTGTGCATCGGAGGGGACGGCCGGTAGAAGCAGTTACGAGAGAGTGACCGGGATCAACGTGCGGCCGCGGTTGCAACCTCTCGGCGTCTGCCCCGGCAACGTGCGTCCCCCTGAGTTCACGGGGGCTCCGGAGCCGCCGCCCCCGGCTGAGTGCATCGCGTCAGGCGTCGGGTAGTCCTCGGGCTGGGAGATCGCGGCCGCTTCCCGGCCTCACCTCCGGCCGCTCCGCTCGCCGCCCCCGCCGCGGCCCCCGCTCGTCCGCGGGGCCCGTTCGTCGGGAAAGACGCCACGGAGTTCCTCCTGCATGGAGCGTTGGAACGTCGTCACCAGGGCTTGGACGACCATCGGCTGCATGTGGGCCGAGAGGTACTTCATCTCCTCGACGCCCTCCGCGTCGGGCTGCCTGTCGCGGTAGGGCTCCCAGACCTCGTCCTTGAAGAGCCGGCTCAACTCCCGCGCCGCCGACCGGCTGTGCTCCAGCATCACCTCGCGCGCCGAGACGATCGCCTCGGTCGATATCGGCACGTCGAGAATGCGCACTCCGAGGTGGACGAGTCCGGGATCGACGAGGAAGACGTCCGGATCGCCCGTCCGTTCCAGTACCCGCATGGCGGCGAGCCGCTCCAGGTCCCTGTCGGTGAGCTTCCTCCCGACACGGCCCTCCAACTCCTCGCGCGAGGCCTCGTCGACGGTGTCGGGGAGCCAGGAGGCGACCACCGCGCGATGGATCGCCAACTCGTGCGGGGTGATGTCCTCGGGGAGCCGCTGGAGGTAGCGCTCGATCGCGGCGAGGGTCATCCCCTGGTGCTGGAGCTCCTCGATCAGGGCCAGCCGCGCGAGGTGGTCGGGGCCGTAACGCCCCACGCGACGGGGCCCGATGGTGGGCGGAGGGAGCAGTCCCCGGGTGCTGTAGAAGCGGACGGTGCGGACCGTGACGCCTGCACGCGCCGCGAGTTGGTCGACGGTGAGGACGTCCTGCGTGAGCGGCGCGGAGGGCGGCTCCTCGCGCGCGGAGGAGGTGGGCGCCGCGGCGTCGGCAAGGGCGCGCCCGTCCGTTTCGGGTGGGGGCGCTGGGGAGACCTGCGCCGCCCGTCCGCCGTGCCGCTCCATCTGCCGTGCTCCTCTCCGTGCTGCCGAACGGCGACGTGGCTCTGTCGCCCGCGCGGTCCCGACCCGGAACTGCCGAAGCGCTCCGGCCTGCTCGCCGCGGCCTGTGCCCGCGGTCGGAGGCCGACGGCGGCCGTGCCGGGCCGGAACGCCGCCGTGCGGTCGCGTCCTGGGACCGTACAGCGCGCCACCGAACCCTGTTCAACAGTATTGCTGTCGCACCGGTCCTGTGAAACTTCAGCAGTAACGGAAATCCCGTGCGGCAAACGCTTCTTGGCGCCTGTCGTCCGGGCAGCAGCGGAACCGACGTCCGACGCGAGCACGCACCGACTCCGCCCTCGTACCGAAGACGGAGCAACAGACGCAGCCCGAGCCGCCGTGTACGACGCCCACCCCACCCCGGGCCGCCCCTCGGAGCGGCGGCGTCCCAGCGAGTGGGAGACCGGGCGAGGCGGCTCATCCCGGTCGGGGCCTGCCACGGGTGGAGCGGCGTCGGAGCCTCACCTCCGAGCGGCCGTCCCCGCCTCGGGGCTCACGCCGTCGCGAGGCCCTCCTTCGCGCCGTGCAGCAGCACGGGCAGCGCCTGCAACTCGTTCTGTGTGACGGCCGGCTTGTTGCGCAGCTCGGACGCGGGGACGCCCAGCACCATGTCGGGGAAGCGGGCGAACAGCGCCGGCAGCGCCACGCGCGCCTCCAGCCGCGACAGCGGAGCCCCCGGGCAGACGTGCGGCCCGTACCCGAACGAGATGTGCCGGTTGGGACTGCGGGTGCTCACGAACTCCGCCGCGTCCGAACCGTGTTGGGCCTCGTCCCGCCCGATCGCACCGTAAGCGATGATCAAAGCGTCCCCCTCTCCGATCACGGTGTCGCCGACCTCGACGTCCTCGGTGGCGAACCTGATCAGCACGTGTGTGGTGGGCGCATCCCAGCGCAGCACCTCCTCGATCACCGAGTCCCAGCTCACGTCGCCCGCGAGCACGGCGGAGAGCTGCTCGGGATGGGTGAGGAGCGCCCGCACCGCGTTGACGATGAGGCTGATCGTCGTCTCGTGCCCGGCCGCGACGAGCACCTGGATCGTCGCCAGGACCTCCTCGTCGGTGAGGGTGTCGCCCTCCTCGGCCGCCTGGAGCAGCGCGGTGGTGAGGTCGTCGCCCGGGTTCCGCTTCTTCTCCTCGAGCACGCCCGTGAAGAACTCGGCGAGCTCCGTCATCACCTGCTGCACCTCTTCGGGCGGTGTGACGCTGCTGAAGAAGCCCTCGTAGAGTTTGCGCAGCCGTGGCTCGTCGTTGGTCGCCACACCGAGGAGTTCGGCGATGACGCTCATCGGCAGCTCGTAGGCGAACGTCGCCTTCAGGTCGGCGGCCCCGCGCTCGTCGGCGGACTCGGCGAGTTCGTCGAGGAGCCGCTGCGTTATCTCCTCGATCACCGGACGCATCGCCTCCACCCGCCGCGGCGTCAGCGCCTGGGCGGTGAGCGTCCGCAGTCTGCGGTGCTCGGCGCCGTCGTAGGTGAGCATGCTCGGGCCCGGTGCCGCGAGTCCGATCAGCGGCCAGGACGGTGAGATCTCGCCGCGCCGCCATGCGCCCCACTTGCCGATGTCCTTCACCAGCCGCGCGTCCGTGAGCAGTTGGCGCGCCTCGGCGTGGTGCGTCACCGCCCAGCAGGGAACGCCGCCGGGGAGCTCGACCCGGGCGACCGGGCCGGCCTCGCGCAGCCGTGCCCCCTCGCCGGCGAGGTCCTGGACGAGCGGATCGAGCACGACGGTCTCGGACGGCTGCGTACCGGCGCCGGTCACGGGGCATTGCGTCACGGTGTTCCTCCAACTGCGGTGGTGGGCGTGAACTGGACGGGAAGGGAGCCGAGGCCCCGCAGCCAGGGCGACGAGCGCCACTGCAACTCCTCGGCCCCCACGGCGAGATCGACGTCGGGCAGCCGGTCGAGCAGCACCTCGATACCGGTGCGCGCGATGCCCTCGGCGATGTCCTGCGCCGGGTAGGGGCACCGGTGGTCGCCGTGGCCGAAGGAGAAGTAGGCGTTGTTGCCGCCGGTGAACGAGTGCTGGTCGGGCCGCACTTGGGGGTCGCCGTTGGCCGCGGCGAAAGAGAGGATCAGCAGGTCGCCGCGGCGGATGCGGCGCTCGGCGAGGCTCGTGTCGCGCGTCGCCCAGCGGCCCGCGATGTTCTGGGTCGGGGTGTCCTCCCAGAGGACCTCGTTCATCGCCTCGCCGACGCTGTGCCGGCCGCCGCCGAGCGAGGCGGCGAACCGCTCGTCGGTGAGCATCAGCCGCAGCGAGTTGCCCATCCAGTCGGCGGTCGGCTGGTGGCCCGCGACGATGTTCACCATCATGTCCTCCAGGACCTCGGCCTCGGAGAACTCGTCGCTCAGCGGATGCCCGACCATGCGCGAGGAGACGTCGGCCCCCGGCGAGGCCCGCCGGGCCGAAAGGAGCCGCGCCACGGCACCGTGCACCCGGTCCCGCCCCTCGAGCGCGCCCGCGTCGCCGTCGACGAGCGCGTTGACGGAGGGGACGAGCTCGAAGCCGGCCGTGTCCTCGAAGCCGTAGAGCCGGGCGAGGACGAGCGCCGGCAGCACCTTGGCGTACTCCGCGACGAGGTCCGCGTCGCCCCGTCCGCAGAAACGGTCGATGAGCTGGTCGGCGAACCGCTCGGCGTGGCGGCGCAGTTCGAACGGGTCGACGGCGTCGAGCGCCTCGCCGAGCAGCCGCGCGCGGCGTGCATGGCGCTCCCCGATGGTGTAGAGGATCGACTCCTGCTTGCCCACCATCGGCAGCAGCGGCCAGTCCTCCGGTATGTCGTCCCACTGGTTCCACAGCGCGGAGTCCCGGCTGAAGAGCCCCGGGTCCTCCGTGATCCGGTGGAGCTCGCGGTACCCGAGGACGAGCCATGCGGGGACGCCGCCGGGGAGTTCGACGGGCGCGATCGGGCCGTGCACGCGCCGGAGTTCGCGGTAGAGCCCGGCGCGGTCGTCCTCCTGGAAGCGCGGGCCGCCGAGCTCGACGGGCTCCGAGTGCGCGGGGCAGCCGGCGGGCGCTTCCGGTCCGCCGTGTGCGGGGGCGTTGCTCACGTGCTGCTCCTCCTGGCTTCGGCCGCCGACGAGGCGAGGGTGTAAAGGTGGTCGACGAGGGCGACGAGGACGTCCCGGCTGGACCCGCGGGACCGCGCGTCGCACTCGACGACGGGCACGCCTTCCGACAGGTCGAGCGCTTCCCGCACCTGCGTCTCCGAGTGCCGCGGGCCGCCGAAGTCGTTGCGCGCCACGATGAACGGGGTGCCCCGCTGCTCCAGCCGGTCGATCGCGTACCAGGAGTCGGCGAGGCGCCGGGTGTCGACGAGGACGACGGCGCCGAGGGTGCCGCGGAAGAGGCTGTCCCAGAGGAACCAGAACCGCTCCTGGCCGGGGGCGCCGAAGAGGTAGAGGACGGTGGTGGCGTCGAGGCTGATGCGTCCGAAGTCGAAGGCGATGGTGGTCGTCGTCTTCTCCTCGACCTGGCTCGGGTCGTCGATCCCCTCGCCGGCGCGGGTCATCGTCTCCTCGGTGTTGAGCGGACGGATGTCGCTCACCGACTTCACCATGGTCGTCTTGCCGACGCCGAAGCCGCCGACGACCACGATCTTCAGCCCGTTCGCCGCCTTGCTGCCGAGCGGCGGGCGGGCGTCCGTCTCACCGTTCCGGTGTGAGGTTGCGGAGTCCAACGAGCACCTGCTTCAGGATCTCGGGGTCGGGGAGTTCGTCCGCGCTCTCGCCCGTGCGCGGATGGCGGGCGGTGATGCGCCCCTGTGCGTGCAGGTCGGCGAGGAGGATGCGCACGATGCTCACCGGCAGCCCGAGGAGCGAGGCGACCTCCACAACTGCCGTGGGAGAGCGGCAGATCCGGAGGATCTCGGCGTACTCGGACTGCATCCCCGCGACCGGTTCGCTCTCGCTCACGACGAGGGTCACCAGGTCGAACGTGTCGCTCCCGGACCGGCTGCGGCCGCCCGTGACGGTGTACAGCCGATCCGGGTCGTCGTCCCTGCCGGGCCGTCTCACGACCCGCCTCCGCCTTCCTCGTCCGGTGCCTCGCGCGCCGGCGAGGTGAGGTGCTCGCTGAGCTGCTCGACGAGTTCGTTCATGTTGTGGCCCACGAGCCCGACGTCCGCGTCCTCCTCGGCGACGACGGCGAGATGGGCGCCGTCACCGGCCTCCACGACGAAGAGCACGCCGCCGTGGAACTCCGCCATCGCCTGCCGGACGCCTGGTTTCCCCTCGCCGAACTCCACCGAGGCGCCGTGCGAGAGACTCTGGATGCCCGACGCTATCGCCGCGAGCTGATCGGCCTTGTCGACGCCGAGTTCGGGGGAGCGGCACAGCTTCAGGCCGTCCCGCGAGAGCACCACGGCGTGCCTTGCGCCCGGGGTGCGCTCCAGCAGGCTCTTCATCAGCCAGGCGAGTGTGCTGTCGGTGGTCATCTGGTGTCTTCCTCCGGACGGGGAGAGGCGTGGATCGGTGCGGTGGCGGAGGGGTCTGCCTCCGGAGCGTCTGACCTCGCGGTCCCGCTCGCACGTCCCCTGACGAGCGGTTGTTCCTCGGGGAGCGGACCCGACGTCGGCGCGGGCACCTCGTCGGCCCGCCCGCCGTCGGGCCCCTCCGCCTCGGCGCGTTGGACGGCCCGACGGAACGCGCCGAGCCTCGATCCCGACTCCTCGGCCGTACGCGGGAGCGAGTCGGGCTCCTCCCGCGTCTCCGGGCGCTGCGGGGCCCGGGCGTCGGCGAGCGTCCTGCCGCGGCGGCGCTTCGGCAGCCCGCTGGAGCCGACCTCGTCCGGGGCGTGCTCGTGCGTGTGCGCGGAGGGTGCGGCCGCAAGGTCGGCGTCGCGTCCGGAGGCGGTCGCCGAGGCGAGCGTCATGCCGCGGCCGAGCGTTCCGCCGTCGGACGATGCCGCGGCCTCCGCGGGCGGTTCGGTGAGCAGTCCGCGCGGGATGCGGACGAGGACGCCGGTCCCGCCGTGCGCGGAGGGCCGGAAGGCGACCGACAGCCCGTGCTTGCGTGCGAGCCGCCCGACGACGGGCAGCCCGAGTCGCGTCCCCGAGATGCCGGCGAGGTCCTCGGCACTGCCCTGGACGGCCTGTTCGGCACGGCGCAGTGCCACCTCACCCATGACGAGCCCGCCGTCCTCGATCGTCACGACGGCCCCGGCGGCCACCTCCTCGACGTACACGTGGACTTCGGAGGTCGGCGGGGAGAAGTTCGCCGCGTTGTCCATGAGTTCGGCGAGTACGTGCATGACGCCCTCGGCCGCGTGCCCGGCGATGGCGACGCCGCTGCTGGAGTGGAGGCGCACGCGCTGATAGCCACCGATCCGCCCCATGGCGCCGCGCAGGATGCTCTCCATGACGATCGGCTTCGCCCAACGCCTGCCGGAGCGTGCGCCGGTGAGCACTGCGATGCAGTCGGCGAGCCGGCCCGCCTGCGCGGTGCGGTGGTCGAGGTGGAGGAGGTCGCCGAGGACCTCCTCTTCGGTGTGGCGGTGCTCCATCTCGCGGAGGTCGGCGGCCATCCCCGTGGCGAGCGCCTGCATCCGGCCCGCCGCGTTGGCCGCCGCGGCGATGGCCGAGGCGCGGCGTGCCTCGCCCCTGTGCACCTCGGTGGCGAGGGCTTCGAGTACCTTGCGGTGCGCCTCGTTCTCCGTCGGGGGCGCGGCGGCGAGGGCGGTCTCGGCGGAGCTGCCGCTGCGCAGCTTCTCGACGACGAGGGGCACGACGCGGTCGGCGAGGGTCCGGTCGGCGGCCTGCCGCGCGGCGATCTCCGACTGCAGCGCGAGGTTGTCCGCACGCGTGGCGGAGAGCATCCGGCGCAGGCTCTCGCCGGTGAAGCGCGCGTGCGCGAGGAGCGTCGCGGCACCGCAGAAGACGACGCCGACGAGGACACCCGTCCAGACCACGGCGGCGTGCGCGGAACTCGGCGTCAGCGCCAGAGCGAGGAGGCAGCCGCCGGCGGCGACGACGACGGCGACCAGCAGTACGAGCGCCGTGCGCGGCGCGGTGCCCGCACCCTGACGGTCGGCGGGCACGGGGGCGGCCGCCGTAGGGGTCGGCGGTATCTCTGTGGTCATCTGTGGGGGGTCCTTGGGGACGGAGGCGGTCAGGGGTCAGCCGAGCCGCGCGAGTTCCCGGTCATGATCCGATCAACGTGGCCCCAATATAGGCGAGTTGACGATCAGTCGGCCATGCCAGGGGGCGCGCGCCCGACCGTAAGTTACTCGACGGTTCTGCTCCCTCCGACACCGCGGACAGCACCCGCGCGGATCTCCCCGCGACGGGCGGAAGGGGCCGGACGAGGCAGCGTACGCACCCGGCTCGGTGCAGAGAAGCGATATGTGCAACCGGCGTGCGGACAACGGTCTTCGAACAGGCGCGCCGACCGCACGGCAGGCACCATGGAGGGATGGAAGAGGCAGCACCCCGCCCGCCGCAGCCCGGCGGCCCGCTCTGGGAGATCGCCGGAGAGGCGAGGGCGCTGCTGATGCTGCCTTCGGCCCTCGCGCTCCAGGTCGCACACCCGGCCGTGGGCGCAGGCGTCGACGAGTGGTCGGTCTTCCGCACCGACCCGTGGGGCCGCGGCGAACGCTCCCTGCGCTCGCTGCTCACCTGGGTCTACGGCGGTGAGGAGGCCGCCGCAGAGGGCCGCCGCCTGCGCCGGATGCACGCCCGCATCAACGGCACAGACGCGCACGGCCGCCCCTACCGAGCCCTCGACCCGGCCAACTACGCCTGGGTCCACACCACCGGGTTCCCCGTCTACCGCCACGGGATGAGGTACCTCGGCCGCCGCCCCTACACGGCGCAGGAGGAGCGGCGGCTCTACGAGGAGTGGCTCGACGTGGGGCGCGTGCTGGGCCTGCGCGAACAGGACATGCCGCAGACCGTCGAGGAGTTCTGGCCCGTCTACCTCAGAACCCTCGACGAGGTGATCGAACCGACGCCCGTCGCCCGCGAACTCACCGCCCTGGACCGAACGGTTCCTCCTCCGGACCGCGGCCCCCGGCTCGTCCGCGCGGTGGCGCGCGCCTGCTGGCCGCTGCTGGTCCGGGTGTTCGCGCGCCTGCGCCGCTTCCTCACGGTCGGGCTGCTCCCGCCTGAGGCCCGCCGCGCGCTCGGGCTCGAGTGGAGCGCGCGGGACGAGCGCCGGTTGCGTCGACTGGGGAGGGCCGTCGCGTACGTCGTACCGCTCCTCCCCGAGCGGCTGCGGTACCTGCCGTACGCGCGCCGGGCCCGCGCGGCCGCCCGCACGCGGCTGCGTCCCGTGGACTGAGCCGGCGGGCCCGGCGTTCCTCAGTGGCCGTGCCGCTCGGTCGCGTGCAGCCGCCGCCAGGACTCGGGTTGCTGCGCCGCACGCCCCTGCTCGGCGAAGGGCGCGCCCTTCGGCTTCGACGGGGTGTGGAGCCAGGTGCGGAAGAGGCCGCGCAGGTCCTTTCCGGAGACACGCTCCGCGTAGCGGCGGAAGTCCTGGACCGTGGCGTCGCCGCCGCCCCGCTCCTGCGGCCATCCCTTGAGGACGGCGAAGAACGCTTTGTCGCCGATCTCCTGACGGAGCGCCTGCACCGCCATGGCGCCGCGGTCGTAGACGGCGTCGTGGAACTGGTTCTTCGGGCCCGGGTCTCCCGGCTCGACCTTCCAGAAGTCGTCGTCGGCCTCGTGCGAGTCGTAGGCGTAGGCGGCGAGTTCGCGCGCCGTCCCCTCGCCCTGGTCCTCGGACCAGAGCCACTCGGTGTACGCGGCGAACCCCTCGTTGAGCCAGATGTCCTGCCACCGGCTGACCGAGACGCTGTCGCCGTACCACTGGTGTGCCAACTCGTGCACGATCACCGAGACGTTGGCGCCCGAGGCGAACTGCGCCGGGCTGTAGAACGGCCGGGTCTGCGTCTCCAGCGCGAAGCCGGTCTCGGTGTTCGGGACGTAGCCGCCGAGCGCGTCGAAGGGGTAGCGGCCGAGGTACTTCTCCAGCCAGGCCGTCACCTCCGCGGTCCGCTCCACGCTCGCGCGCGCCGCCTTGTCCAGCTCGCCGAGGTCCTTGCTGTACGCGTTGAGGACGGGCAGGCCGCGCCGTGCCTCGTCCTCGACGATGTCGAACCTGCCCATGGCGAGCGTCGTCAGGTACGTCGCCTGCGGTGCGGTGGCGCGCCAGGACGACCTCGTCCAGCCGCCGGACGAACGCTCGCCGAGGAACCGGCCGTTGCTGATCGCCTGGGTGCCATCAGGGACGAAGACGTTGATGTCGTACGTCGCCTTGTCCGTGGGGTGGTCGTTGCTGGGATACCACCACCAGGCGGCCTCGGGCTCGTTCGCGGCGATGCCGCCGTCCTTCGTGCGATGCCAGGCAGTGACGCCGTCCACCTTCACCTTCGACGGGACGCCCGCATACCGCACGACGACGGTGAGTTGCTCGCCCTCGGCGACGGGTCGGGCCGGGGTCACCTCCAGCTCGTGGTCGCCCGTCGCGGCGAAGTGTGCGGCTCTGCCGTTGACGCGGACCTCCTCGACGTCGAGCGCGAAGTCGAGGTTGAACCGGGAGAGGTCCTGGGTGGCGGTGGCGAGCAGGGTCGCGGTGCCCTTCAGGTGATCGGTCTTCGGCTGGTACCGCAGGCGCAGGTCGTAGTGGGAGACGTCGTAGCCCCCGTTGCCGTAGTCCGGGTAGTACGCGTCGCCGGCGCCCGGGGCGCCCGGTGACGGTGCGGCGGCCGAGGCGGGCACCGCGAGCAGCAGTGCGGCCGTGAGCGCGGTCGGAACGGCGGTGAGTCCGTGACGCACGTGTCCTCCAACATCGCAGCGGGTCGGTCCGGCTTCGGATGCCTGACCGGTGTCCCGGTCGGGAGGCTATGCACTGCCCGGCCGTCGGACGGCCCGCGCCGTGGCCCTTCATCCGATTGCCATATGCATGTGATCCCCCGTCACCCCCGGCCCGATGCCGCGGGGACGGTCAGACGCCCTCCACGAGCTGCGCGACCCGGCGCGCACATCCCCAGGCGACGGTGACCCCCGCGCCCCCGTGCCCGTAGTTGTGCACGCACCGTGTCCTTCCGTCCGCCATCGTCTCGACGGCGAGGCGCACCCGGGGACGGAACGGCCGCAGCCCGACGCGGTGCCCCCGCACCCGCGCCTCGGCGACCTCGGGGCGGACGGCGGCGCAGCGGCGGATGATCCACTCGGCCGTCGTGCTCTCCGGCTCCCTCGACCATGCACCGTCCTGCGCGGTGCCGCCGAGCAGCAGACCCGAGGGGTGCGGCAGCAGGTACGTCGTCTCCTCGGCCTCGCCTCCGGCATCCGCGTACCACTCCTCGACGCCGGGGTTCTCCACGACGACCAACTGCCCGCGCACGGGGCGCACTTGCGGGTCGGGAACGATTCGGCGCGCGCCCATCCCCGTGCAGTTGACGACGGTCGGCGCCGCACCGGCCGCCTCGCCGAGCGTCGCGAGCTCCCGCCGCTCGACGCTGCCGCCGGCCGCCAGCAGCCGTCGCCGGAGATAGGGCAGGTACACGCTCATGTCGACGAGCGGAGTGCGCGGGGGAGTGCCGGTCAACTCCGCCCAGCGCGGTGGGACGCCGCCCACCATCGTCCCCCGCACCAGCCGCACCCCGGTGGCCGACGGCTCCTCGGCGAGCGCGGCGAAGAGCGGGAAGGACTCGACGGCCCACTCCAGCGCCTCCTCCTCGGGCGCGATCCGATAGGGCCAGACCAGCCCGCCGGCGACGGCGGACGTGGTCTCCCCCTCGAACTCCGCGCCCCATACCGCCACTTCACGACCCTGCTCCGCGAGGACGACGGCCGACGTCAACCCGACGACCCCGCCCCCCACCACCACGACGTCACTCATGCAGGTGACGGTAGCCGCTCGGAGCGCCACGGGCGCGGAACCCTTCCGCTGGGCGGGGATACTCCGGCACATGTACGGCGAGTACACGTACGGCGCATACGCGACGTTCCCCCTCCGGCCCCCGCGCCCCGGCCGGCAAGCCCCGCCCGCAAGGGAGTCGGGCAGACGCGCGCTGCCGCCCGGCGGAGCCGCCGTCCTGCCGGCCTGCGGCGAACCCGCGTCGAAGCGCGCACCAGCAGGGCACAATCCCTGCGTCCGCGTCCTGTTGGTGGCCGAGCGCCCCGCCGTGATGTACGGGCTCGCACGGGCGCTGCGCCGTGCCGGGGTGAGCGCGGAGCTCGCCCGTGGCCTCGGCACCGTCGCACGCCGCGAGCTGCGGAGCTACCGTGCCGTGGCGCTGCCCGAGTGCGCACGCGGCCGACTGCGCTGCGTCGAGCGGGCGTTGGAGGACGCCGGCGCGTCTGCACGGGTGGCCGTCGTCGACACCGGGCTGCCTCCCGTGGCGCTCGCGCAGGTGCAATCGGCGTTGCAGCGCGGCGGGTTGGGGCTGCGTGCCCTCCCGGGCGAGGTGCGCCTCCTGCTGACACGGGCCGCGCCCGTCGGCGTCGAGGTGCACCGCAGGGACCGGCTGCGGAGGCTGCGGACCCACCGCCTGTGCACGGCTCCCGTACACCTCCCGCCCGGCGAGAGCCGCCTCGTGCTGCCGCCGGGCGCCCGGCGCCGGGGCTACGCCGTGGCGCGCGCGGGCGCCGCCGTCCGCGTGGCCGAGCTGCCCGACTGACGCCCGGGGCGAGGCAGTTGGGCCCTCTTCTCCCGCCGACGCGCCTGTGGTGTGCTGCCTGCATGACCGCAACCCCGACGCCGGACCCCCTCCCCACTGTCCCGCTGCGCCCGCGGCCGGTTCCGTCCGGCGAGGCCGTGGCACGCGCCAGGGCGTTCCACGAGACGATGGCCCGCCGCCGCACCGTCCGGGAGTTCGACACCCGTCCGCTGCCGGAGGGCGTGGTGGAGTGGGCGGTGCGCACGGCGGCGACCGCGCCCAGCGGCGCCCACGTCCAGCCGTGGCGCTTCGTCGTCCTCACCGACCCCGAACGCAGGCGGCGGCTGCGGGAGGCCGCCGAGGCGGAGGAGCGGGAGTTCTACGGGCGGCGCGCCTCCGAGGAGTGGCTGACGGCGCTCGCCCCGCTCGGCACGGACGCGGAGAAGCCGTTCCTGGAGCAGGCGCCCGCTGTGGTCGTCGTCTTCGAGGTGCACAAGGGCCCCGGTACACCGCGCCCTTACTACGTCAAGGAGTCGGTCGGCATCGCCGTGGGGCTGCTCCTCGCCTCGCTCCACCAGGCCGGCCTCGCGACGCTCACGCACACGCCGAGCCCGATGCGCTTCCTCAACGAGATCTGCGACCGTCCGCCCGAGGAGCGGGGTGCCTACGTGATCCCGGTCGGCTACCCGGCACCGGACGTACGCGTGCCCGACCTCACCCGCAAGCCGCTCGACGAAGTCATGGTCCGGCTCTGACGGGCGGGCAGCCGACGCACGCGACCGCCCGCCCGGCCGGCTCAGGCGAGCCCGGCCCGCTTGAGCGCCTCGGCCATCTCGTTGTTCTGCGGCGTCGTACCCGAACCGCCGCCGCGGCCACCGCGGTTGGCGCCCTTCGCGGCGCCTTTGCCGCCCTTGTCGCGCTTGCGTCCCTGGCCGCTGCCCTGTCCGGCCGCGGCACCCTGGCCCGAGCCGCGCTGCCGCGGGGCCCGCCGCTCGCCGCGTGCCGGCTCCTCGTCGAGGCGCATGGTGAGGGAGATCCGCTTCCGCGGCTCGTCCACCTCGACGACGCGCACGTGCACGATGTCGCCCGGCTTCGCCACGTCCCGCGGGTCGTCGACGAAGTCCTTCGACATCGCCGAGACGTGGACGAGGCCGTCCTGGTGCACCCCGACATCGACGAACGCACCGAAGGCGGCGACGTTGGTCACCACGCCCTCCAGCACCATCCCCGCCTGAAGGTCGGAGATCTTCTCCACGCCTTCTTTGAACCGGGCGGTGCGGAAGTCCGGCCGCGGGTCGCGGCCCGGCTTCTCCAGCTCGCGCAGGATGTCGGCGACGGTGGGGAGCCCGAATCCGCTCTCCTGGGAGACGAACTCCCGCGGGTCCAGGGCGCGCAGCGCCGAGGTGTTGCCGATCAACTGCGGCACGTCCGTTCCCGCGGTGCGCACGATGGTGCGGACCAGCGGGTACGCCTCCGGGTGCACGGACGAGGAGTCGAGCGGGTCCTCGCCGTTCCGGATGCGGAGGAACCCGGCGCACTGCTCGAACGCCTTCGGCCCGAGCCGCGCGACGTCCTTGAGCTCCGTACGGCTCTTGAACGGCCCGTTGGCGTCCCGGTGCGCCACGATGTTCTCGGCGAGCGTCGCGCCGATCCCCGAGACACGCGAAAGCAGCGGCGCCGAGGCGGTGTTGGCGTCGACGCCGACGCCGTTGACGCAGTCCTCCACGACGGCGTCGAGCGAGCGGGAGAGCTTGCTCTCGGCGAGGTCGTGCTGGTACTGCCCCACGCCGATCGACTTGGGGTCGATCTTCACCAGCTCGGCGAGCGGGTCCTGGAGCCGCCGGGCGATGGAGACGGCGCCGCGGTGCGCGACGTCGAGTTCGGGCAGCTCCTGGGAGGCGTAGGCCGACGCCGAGTAGACCGAGGCACCCGCCTCCGAGACCGTCACCTTCGTCAGCTTCAACTCGGGCCGCAGCGCGACCAGTTCGCCGGCGAGGCGGTCCGTCTCACGGGAGGCGGTGCCGTTGCCGATCGCGACGAGTTCGACGCCGTGCTGCTCGGCGAGGGCGGAGAGCTTCGCCAGCGCCTCGTCCCACTTCTTCTGCGGCGCGTGCGGGTAGATCGTCTCCGTCGCCGCCACCTTGCCCGTGGCGTCGACGACGGCGACCTTCACGCCCGTACGCAGCCCGGGGTCGAGCCCGAGGGTGGCGCGCGCTCCGGCAGGGGCGGCGAGGAGCAGGTCGCGCAGGTTGGCGGCGAAGACCCGCACGGCCTCGTCCTCGGCGGCGGTACGCAGCCGCAGCCGCAAGTCGATGCCGAGGTGGACGAGGATGCGGGTGCGCCAGGACCAGCGGACGGTCTCGGCGAGCCAGGCGTCGGCGGGCCGTCCCCGGTCCTCGACGCCGAACCGGTGCGCCACGGCGCGCTCGTAGGCGTTGGGCCCCGGTCCGTCCTCGTCGTCGGGGGCCTCGGGCCGCAGCGTGAGCTCGAGGACGTCCTCCTTCTCGCCCCGCAGCATCGCCAGCACCCGGTGCGAGGGGAGTTCGGTGAAGGACTCGGCGTAGTCGAAGTAGTCGGAGAACTTCGCGCCCTGCTCCTCCTTGCCCTCGCGCACCGCAGCGACGAGCCGGCCGCGCTCCCACATCCGCTCGCGGAGCTCACCGAGCAGATCGGCGTCCTCGGCGAACCGCTCGGCGAGGATCGCGCGGGCGCCCTCCAGCGCCGCGGACGCGTCGGCGACCCCCGCGTCGGCGTCGACGTACGCGGACGCCGCCTCCTGCGGCTCGACCGAGGGGTCGGAGAGCAGTCCTTCGGCGAGCGGTTCGAGACCGGCCTCGCGGGCGATCTGCGCCTTGGTGCGGCGCTTCGGCTTGTAGGGGAGGTAGATGTCCTCCAGCCGCGCCTTGGACTCGGCGGCGCGGATCTGCGCCTCCAGCTCCTCGGTGAGCTTCCCCTGGGACCGCACGGAGGTCAGGATCGTCTCCCGGCGCTCCTCCAACTCCCGCAGGTAGCGGAGGCGTTCCTCGAGCGCGCGCAACTGCGCGTCGTCGAGGGACTCCGTCGCCTCCTTGCGGTAGCGGGCGATGAACGGCACTGTCGACCCGCCGTCCAGCAGCTCGACCGCGGCCGCAACCTGCCGCTCGCGTACGCCGAGCTCCTCGGCGATCCTGCCTTCGATGGTCGTCGTCACGATGGTCTGTTCCGCCTTCTCGGTGCTGTGGTCCCCCGGTACGCCGCATTGTGGCAGGCGGCGCCGCGCGGTGGCGGTCCGACCCGGCAGGGCACGCCGAACGGAGGGCCCCTGTGTCCGGTGCCGTGTGCCGTCAGCCCTTGCCGAAGAGGCCCTGCGGGAAGGCGCCCGCCTCGGTGGCGGCCGCACTCAGACCGCGCCCCAACTCGGTGAGCCTGGCGACGCGTTCGGCGCCGAGGTGCTCGTAGGGGCGGGCGTCGAGACGGTCCGTCTCCTCCTCCAGCTCGGTGCGGAGCGCGGCGCCGTCGGCCGTCAGCTCGCCCTGCTCGTCGAGGAGTTCCCGCTCCGTCAGGCGGCTGCGCGCCGACTCCCAGTCCTTCTCGCTGTAGCCGCGGGTGCCGAGCACCCACTTGGGCGCCATGCCCCTGCCCGTCGCCGTGTGCGTCACCAGAGCCTCCAGCGGGTCGAGCCCGAGGTGCTGGAGCATCGTGACGTGGACGTCTCCGCGGTGCTCGCGCAGCAGTGTCGCGGCGTGCCAGAGCGCGAGGTGTGCCGGTTCGGGGACGGGGAGTTCTGCGTTGCCTGCGTAGAGCGGACGGCCGGGCCGGCTGCACCCTTCGGCGGCGCACAGCGCCAGCTCCGCGGCCTCGGCGACCTCGGGGGAGGCGAGCGTCTCGGCGCCCAGCAGGTCCCGGAGCGTCGCGTCGACGGCGCGTAGCCGCGCGGCGAGGACGGTGTCGGGCGAGGCGTGCTCCCAGACCTCGGGCACGAAGCGGGCTATGAGGGTGTGGTTGAAGTTGTAGAAGGTGGCGGTGACCGCTCCGGCACCCACGGCGCCCAACGGGGCTGCTCGCGCGGCGAGATAGCAGGCGGTGGCGTCGTCGATGCCGTAGGGCGCGAGGTGGCTGCCGAGGTGCGGGCCGAAGTACAGCGTGCTGTGCAGCGGGTTGAGCGCGTTGTGGCACCGGCGTCCGGCGCGCTCGGGGAGTGGTGTCATGGGTTCACGCTACCCATAGGTAATCGGTAGCTGAAGGGCCGACCGGAAGTGGACGCGGACGGCCCGCGACCGTCGGCACGTGCGAGGGAGGCGGCGTCAGCGGGCCCAGCGGAACCGCGGCTCGCGCCGTTCGAGGAACGCCGCGACGCCCTCTGCCGCCTCGCCGCACGTGCGCTGCTGCTCCTGCCAGTACGCCTCCCGGTACGGGGCGGTGTCGGACGCGGCCTCCTTCGCGGCCTCCTGGGTCAGTTGCGAGCGCTGCGCGAGCACCGCGGCGAACTCGGCGACGCGCGCGTCGAGCGCCCCGGGCGCGTGGACCTCGTCGACGAGTCCGTAGGCGAGGGCCTGCCGGGCGCCGATCAACTCGCCGGAGAAGAGCAGGTACTTGGCGCGAGCGGGACCGAGCAGCCGTACGAGGCGCCCGGTCGAGCCCGCCGGGTAGACGAGGCCGAGCTTGGCAGGGGTGACGCCGAAGAGTGCGTCCTCGTCGGCGAAGCGCAGGTCGCACGCGGCCGCGAGCTGGCAGCCGCCGCCGACGCAGTGCCCCCGTACGGCGGCGACGGTCGGCGCGGGGAACCCGGCGAGCGCCTCTTCGGCCGCGGTCGCCGACTCCTGCTGCTCCTCGGGCGCCCGGCGCAGTGCGCCGATATCCGCGCCGGCGCAGAAGGTGCCCCCTGCGCCGGTGAGGACCAGCGTGCGTACCGCGGTGTCACGCGCCAACTCGGCGAGCAGCGGCGGCAATGCGCGCCACATCGCCGGTGTCATGGCGTTGCGCTTGGCCGGGTGGTGGAGGGTGACGGTGGCGACGCCGTCGCGGACCGCCGCGCGGACCGCCGCGTCCGCGTGGCCGTCGGCGGGCGGTCCGTCGGCCCCGTGCGGTCCCGCTGTGCTCGCCGTCTCCATGCGGGAAGGGTAGCGGGCGCGGCCTGTTGCCGAGTGCGCAGGGCTGCGCATCCCGGTACGGCGGCACGACCGGTTCGGGTCCGTCGGGAGAACGGCTGTACGTGCGAGGGAACGGTGAAAATTGCGGTCCCAGCACGTCAACGACAGTCACAGAACTGATCGCCGCGAAAGTCTGTTGTCAAATGCCATCGATAAGCGCCGACTTGCGGTCAGGAGGTCGGAGACGCCCCAGCAAGTGCCAACACTCATATGCAAGTGCATCTGCAAGAACACTCAACGATGGAACACGGACGAGAGCGGGGTGCTCAGATGGAGAGCCGCGGTGGGCATCCGCCCGGCAAGGCAGCCGTCGCGCAGGCCCTCACGGCGGTGGGCGAAGGTCGACTCACCCCCGGGGGGCCGGCGCTGGCGGAGGCACCGGCGAGAGGCGCCGTCCCGCCGCACGCGCCCGAGGGTGTCTGGCGCTTCACTGCTGCCTTGCAGGACTCCGCCGTGCCCGAGCTGCGCCACAAGGTCGAGGACCTGCTGGTGCGCCAGGCCGGTCCGGGGCGGCGCTTCGACGACGAGCTGTTGCAGAGCGTGCTGCTGATCGTCTCCGAGCTCGTCACCAACGCGGTCCGGCACGCCGCCCTGCTCTCGCCGCGGGTCGGTGTCGAGATCGCACTGCGCGGCGGATGGGTGCGCATCGGCGTCGAGGATCGCCACCCCTACCGCCCCAAGGCGCTCGCCGCCGACCCGGACATGGAACACACCAGCGGGCGCGGCCTGTTCCTCGTCAGGGCCGTGACGACGGAGGCCGGAGGCGTCTGCGACGTCGAGCCCACGACCGACGGCGGCAAGGTCGTCTGGGCGGCGCTGCCCGTCCCGCGGCGGTGAGCCGGCGCCCGCGGGGCGCGCGACGCGGAGCTCACCAGCCGGCCGCGTCCCCCGTCACTTCCTGGATGACGGGCCGGGCCGCGTCGAGCACCGTCATGAACCACATGGAGAACGGCCCGTCCGCGTGGAGCTTCTCCAGCTCCTGCGGCGTGACGAAGGCGGTCTCGCAGATCTCCTCGGGGTCCGGCGCAGGGGAAGCGGTGACCAACCCCGTGAAGAGGTGGTTGAACTCCTGCTCGACGAGACCGGAGGACGGGTCGGGGTGGTTGTAGCGGACCGTGCCCGCCTCGCAGAGCAGCGAGGGCGCGACCCCCAGCTCCTCGGTGACGCGACGCGTCGCCGCGAGGAACGGCTGCTCCTGCGGGTAGGGATGGCCGCAGCAGGTGTTCGACCACACCCCGGGCGAGTGGTACTTCGAGAGGGCACGGCGCTGGAGCAGCAGCCGCCCCTCCGTGTCGAAGAGGAAGACGGAGAAGGCCCGGTGGAGGCGTCCCGGGGGCTGGTGGGCCGAGAGCTTCTCCGCGGTGCCGACCGTCGCGCCGTCCTCGTCGACCAGTTCGAGCATGATCGGTGCCGCTGAGTCGTTCGCCATCTTCATCCTTCTGCCGAGGCCTGCTGTACAGAGCGCCCCAGTCTGCCGTACGGCCGGGCGCGAACGCGCCTCGTGAACGGGGATGTCCGCGCGGTGTCCACGCGCGACGCGCTGTCTTCGCTTTCCTGCCGACGTCAGCGCATTTCCGGATGGCGCAACTGCCATCCCCGCCACGCCGACTCCACCATCGCGTGCACCCCGTGCCGCGGTTCCCAGCCCAGCGTCGTCCGCGCCCGCTCGGCGAGCGCCACCACCCGCGCCGGGTCCCCCGGGCGCCGCTCGACGACCTGGGCGGCGGGCTCGGCGATACCGGTCACCTCGGCGACGAGGTCGGCGAGTTGGCGTACCGAGACGCCGCTGCCCGTGCCGATGTTGAGCGTGAGATCCCCGCCGTCGCCCGGCGCGAGCGTGCGCGCCGCGGCGAGGTGCGCGTCTGCGAGGTCGGCGACGTGGATGTAGTCGCGGACGCAGGTGCCGTCCTCGGTCGGGTAGTCGCCGCCGAAGATCTGCGGGGCCTCGCCGAGCGTGAGCGCCTCGAAGAACATCGGGATCACGTTGGCCCTGCCGACGTCGCCGAGGCCGGGCTCAGCGGCCCCCGCGACGTTGAAGTACCGCAGGCAGGCTGTGGAGATCCCGTGTGCGCGGCCCACGTCGCGTACCAGCCACTCGCCGGTGAGCTTCGTCTCGCCGTAGGGGTTGATCGGGAGGCACGGGGCCTCCTCGGTGACCAGGTCCACCTCGGGCATGCCGTACACGGCCGCGGAAGAGGAGAGGACGAACCGGCCGACGCCGGCGGCTACGACCGCCTCCAACAGCACCGTGAGCCCGTGGACGTTCTCGCGGTAGTAGAGGAGAGGCTGCTCCACCGACTCCCCGACCTGCTTCCGCGCTGCGAGATGGATCACTCCGCTCACGCCGTGCTCCGCGAAGACCCGGTCGAGCAGCGCGCGGTCCGAGACGCTGCCGCGCACCACGGGGACGTCGTCGGGCAGGCGCTCGGCGAAGCCGCTGGAGAAGTCGTCGAGGACGGCGGTGCGTTCGCCCGCGGCGCGCAGGGCCCTGGCCACGTGGGCGCCGATGTAGCCGGCCCCACCGGTGATCAACCACGTCATGTCCGGAACCCTAACCGGGCCGCGGAGCGCGCGCCGGACGGCTGCGGAGACCGGCGGAGGGCGCCGGTTGTGGGCCGCAGCACTGATCCCCCATGCTGTCTCCGCACAACTGTGCAGGGTGTCCGCCGGGTGGCCGGTGCACCGTGGTGCGGATGAACGTGCGGTGAAGGCACCTCCCGTCGATCGGATACTCTCTGCCGACGTGCGGCCCGCCCCCCGAACGGGCGATGGCCTGCCCTGTCCGCTGCCTCAGCCGCCCTCCGGGGGCCCCGAAGGCGCGTGGACGCCCGTTGCCAAGGAGTGAGTTCGTCTGTCGACCGCCATCCTCACCGGCCCACCGGTCGCCGGCTCGTCGCTCGAAAGCGACCTGCGCGCGCTCGGGTTCGACGTGCGTGCCGCGGGCAGCGCCGTCGACGTGCCGATGCTCCTCGACGAGGTGCCGGCCGGGCGCCGTGTCGCCCTCGTCGACCCGGCGTTCGTCGGCCACGTCCACAGCCTGCGCCTCGCCCTCACCGACCCGCGCTTCCCCGCGGCCTCGGTCCCCGGCGCGCTCACCGCCCGACCGGAGGCGCGCGCCGCACTCGACCGCGCCCTCGCCTCCGCACCCGTGCACGCTCCGGGTAGCGGGCAGCCGGCGGAGCCGCTGCCGGACGAGGCGGCTGCGGCCCTGCAGGAGGCGGGAATCGGGGTGCACCGTCCCGAACTCGGCGTCCTCGTCGCCGAGGTGGCGCACGACGACGACCAACGCGCGGCCGCACAGCGGTCGGTGGACGCCGTCGACGGCGAGGACGTCCGCCTGCGCTCCGCCGTGAAGGCCCGCGACGGGTTCTTCACCACCTTCTGCATCAGCCCGTACTCCCGCTACCTCGCCCGCTGGTGCGCTCGCCGCGACCTGACGCCGAACCAGGTCACCACCGCCTCCCTCGTCACGGCGCTGATCGCGGCCGGCTGCGCCGCCACCGGCAGCCGCCCCGGCTTCGTCGCCGCGGGACTGCTGCTCCTCGGCTCCTTCGTCCTCGATGCCACCGACGGCCAACTCGCCCGCTACGCACTGAAGTACTCCACCCTCGGAGCCTGGCTCGACGCCACCTTCGACCGGGCCAAGGAGTACGCCTTCTACGCCGGCCTCGCACTCGGCGCCGCACGCAGCGACCCCGCCGACGACGTATGGGCGCTGGCGCTCGGAGCGATGGTGCTCCAGACGGTCCGGCACGTCGTCGACTTCTCGTTCAACGAGGCCAACCACGACGCGCAGGCGAACACCAGCCCCACGGCGGCGCTCTCGGAGAGACTCGACAACGCCGGCTGGACGATCTGGCTGCGCCGCATGGTGGTCCTCCCCATCGGCGAACGCTGGGCGCTGATCGCGGTGTTGACCGCGCTCACCACCCCCCGGATCACATTCGTCGTGCTGCTCGTCGGCTGCGCCCTGGCGGCGTGCTACACCACGGCGGGCCGCGTGCTGCGCTCGCTCACCCGCAGGGCGCACCGCACCGACCGCGCGGCGCGCGCACTCGCCGACCTCGCCGACAGCGGCCCCCTCGCCGAAGCCGCCTCCCGCCTCCTCGGCGGGCGCAGGCTCCCGGGTCCCGCGGCACCGGCGCTCGCCTTCGCCGGCGGTGTCCTCGTCGCGGCCGTCGCCGCCTTCGCGCCGCTCGGCACCGTGTGGCCGCTGCTCGCCGCGCTCGGCTACGCGCTCCTCGCGGGGCTGGCTGTGGCGGCGCCGCTCAAGGGCCCGCTCGACTGGCTCGTCCCGCCGGTCCTCCGCGCCGCCGAGTACGGCACCGTGCTGCTGCTCGCCGCCCGCGCTGAGTCGCCCGGGGCGCTCCCCGCGGCCTACGGCCTCGTCGCCGCTGTCGCCTACCATCACTACGACACGGTGTACCGCATCCGCGGTGGCACCGGAGCGCCGCCGCACCTGCTGGTGCGGGCGATCGGGGGTCAGGAAGGACGCACCCTGGCGGTCACGCTCGCCGCCGCTCTGTGGCTGCACGGCGCGGGGCAGGGCTTCACCGTCGCGCTGACCGTGCTCGCCGCGGTCATCGCCGCCGTGGTGCTCATCGAGAGCATCCGTTTCTGGGTGTCCTCACACGCACCCGCCGTACACGACGAATCAGGAGAACCCGCATGATCGGCCTCGTGCTGGCCGCCGGCGCCGGCAGGCGTCTGCGTCCCTACACCGACACCCTGCCCAAGGCCCTCGTGCCCGTCGTCGGGCCCGAGGGCGACGCCGAGGCGAAGACCGTCCTCGACCTGACGCTGGCGAACTTCGCCGAGGTCGGCCTCACCGAGGCCGCCGTCGTCGTCGGGTACCGCAAGGAGGCGGTCTACGAGCGCAAGGAAGCGCTGGAGGCGAAGTACGGCGTCAAGCTCCGCCTGATCGACAACGACAAGGCCGAGGAGTGGAACAACGCCTACTCCCTGTGGTGCGCACGCGAGGTCTTCAAGGAGGGCGTGCTCCTCGCCAACGGGGACACCGTCCACCCGCCGTCGGTCGAGCGCACCCTGCTCGCGGCACGCGGTGAGGGCAAGAAGATCCTCCTCGCTCTCGACGCGGAGAAGAAGCTCGACGAGGAGGAGATGAAGGTCGTCGCGGGCGACTCCGGCGTCCGCCGCATCACCAAGCTGATGGACCCGGACGAAGCCGTCGGCGAGTACATCGGCCTCACCCTCATCGAGCCCGAGGCGGCCGAGGAGCTCGCCGACGCGCTCAAGGCGACCTTCGAGAAGGACCCGCAGCTCTACTACGAGGACGGCTACCAGGAGCTCGTCGACCGCGGATTCCGCATCGACACCGCTCCCATCGGCGACGTCGCGTGGGTCGAGATCGACAACCACGACGACCTCGCCAAGGGAAGGGAGATCGCGTGCCGGTACTGACCCGCCTCATCCCGTCCCCCGTCGTCGTCGACATCCGCTCCGGCGCGCTGGACAACCTGGCGGGCCTGCTGGCCGATCAGCGCATCTCCTCCAACGGCCAGCTCGCCTTCGCCATCAGCGGCGGCTCCGGCGCCGCACTGCGCGAGCGGTTCGGTCCTGCGCTGCCGCAGGCGAGCTGGTACGAGGTCGGCGGCGGCACGATCGACGACGCGATCAAGCTCGCGGACGCCATGAAGTCCGGGCGCTACGACGCGGTCGTCGGCCTCGGCGGCGGCAAGATCATCGACTGCGCCAAGTTCGCCGCGGCGCGGCTCGGCATGCCGCTCGTCGCCGTCGCGACCAACCTCTCCCACGACGGCCTCTGCTCGCCCGTCGCCACCCTCGACAACGACGCGGGTCGCGGCTCCTACGGAGTGCCCAACCCGATCGCGGTCGTCATCGACCTCGACGTCATCCGCGAGGCGCCCGACCGGTACGTCCGCTCCGGGATCGGCGACGTCATCTCCAACATCTCGGCCGTCGCCGACTGGGAGCTGGGCCACCGCGTGCGCGGTGAGGACTTCGACGGGCTCGCCGCCGCCATGGCGCGCCAGTCCGGCGAGGCGGTGCTGCGCCACCCGGGTCGGGTGCCGGAGGACGCGTTCCTCAAGGTGCTCGCCGAGGGGCTCGTGATGACCGGCATCTCGATGTCGGTCTCCGGCGACAGCCGCCCCGCATCCGGCGCCTGCCACGAGATCAACCACGCCTTCGACCTGCTCCACCCCAAGCGCGCCGCGAGCCACGGCGAGCAGTGCGGGATCGGGGCGGCCTTCGCCACGTACCTGCGGGGCGACAGGGAAACCTCGCGGCTCATGGCCGAGGTGCTGCGGCGCCACGACCTCCCGGTGCTGCCGACCGACATCGGCTTCGACGCCGACGAGTTCGTCAAGGTCGTCGAGTACGCACCGCAGACCCGGCCGGGGCGCTACACCATCCTCGAACACCTCGACCTCCAAGCCGACCAGATCAGGGACGCCTACGCCGACTATGCGCAAACCATCGCCTGCTGAACTCCGCCCGGTCGTGCACCCCGAGGGGGTAAAGGACCGGAGGAGCGGTGAGCACTGGGCCGGACGCCTGTACATGCGGGAGATCTCGCTGCGGGTCGATCCGTACCTGGTCAACTCCCGGATCACGCCGAACCAGCTCACGTACCTCATGGTCGTCGCGGGTGTCCTCGCCGGCGCCGCGTTGCTGGTGCCCGGGCTCACCGGGGCGATCCTCGGCGCGCTGCTGATCCAGTTGTACCTGCTGCTGGACTGCGTCGACGGGGAGGTGGCCCGCTGGCGGAAGCAGACCTCCATCACGGGCGTCTACCTCGACCGCGTCGGCCACTACCTCAGCGAGGCCGCCCTGCTGGTCGGCTTCGGCATCCGCGGTGCCGACGTCTTCCACCAGCAGGGCGCCTCCACCGAGTGGCTCTGGGCGTTCCTCGGGACGCTTGCGGCGCTCGGCGCGATCCTCATCAAGGCCGAGACCGACCTCGTCGACGTGGCCAGGACGCGCAGCGGCCTGCCCGCGGTGCAGGACGAGGCGGCCGTGCCGCGCTCCTCGGGGCTCGCACTGGCGCGCAAGGCGGCGGCGGCGCTCAAGTTCCACCGGCTCGTCGGCGGCGTCGAGGCGTCGCTGGTGATCCTCGCCGTCGCCGTCGTCGACGCCGTCGCGGGCGGGATCTTCTTCACCCGCCTCGGCATCGCGGTGCTCGCGGCGATCGCGGTGGTGCAGACGCTGCTCCACCTCGTCTCGATCCTCGCCTCCAGCAGGCTCAAGTGAACGCGGGAGGTACCGGGATGCGCCTGGGAGCCGTCGTCCTCACGATGGGCAACCGGCCCGAGGAGCTGCGCGCGCTGCTGGGTTCCGTCGCCGCGCAGGACGGTGACCCGATCGAGGTGGTGGTCGTCGGCAACGGCGTGCAGTTGCCCGAACTGCCGGAGCTTCCGGGCGGTTTGCGCACCGTCGAGCTCCCCGAGAACCTCGGCATCCCCGGGGGACGGAACGTCGGGATCGAGGCGTTCCGCCCCCGGGGCGGCGAGTTCACCGTCGACGCGGTCCTCTTCCTCGACGACGACGGATTCCTGCCCGAGACGGACACGGCGGAGCGGGTCCGCGAGGCCTTCGCCGCCGAAGCGGACCTCGGCATCATCAGCTTCCGCATCGCCGACCCGGAGACGGGTCACACTCAGCGTCGCCACGTCCCCAGGCTGCGTGCCTCGGACCCGCTGCGCTCCTCCCGCGTCACCACCTTCCTCGGGGGCGCCAACGCGGTACGCAGCGAGGTGTTCGCCCAAGTCGGCGATTTGCCCGGCGAGTTCTTCTACGCCCACGAGGAGACGGACCTCGCCTGGCGCGCCCTCGACGCCGGTTGGGGCATCGCCTACCGCCCCGACGCGGTGCTCCACCACCCCACGACACCCCCGAGCAGGCATGCGGTCTACCACCGCATGGTCGCGAGGAACCGGGTGTGGCTCGCACGGCGCAACCTTCCCGCCGTGCTGGTGCCCGTGTACGCCGGCGTCTGGCTGCTGCTCACCCTGCTGCGACGGCCGTCGGGCGCGGCGTGGAAGGCTTGGTGGGGCGGCTTCCGGGAAGGTTGGCGTACGCCGTGCGGCCCCCGCAGGCCGATGCGGTGGCGCACCGTATGGCGGCTGACCCGGCTGGGGCGCCCTCCGGTGATCTGACAAGCTCTGATCTGAGACCATCCATGTGCGAGCGGTCTTGAGCCCATGACACTGCGCAGTGTGAGGACGAGAGTTTCCAAAGTGAGCGAGACATCCCACCAGGGTGCGGCGGACGTGACACCCCCGCCGTCGCCCGACGACCGGCTCTCCAGCGCCGAACTCGCCGCCAAGTACGGCCTGTCGGTGAGCGGGGCACGGCCCTCACTGGTCGAGTACGTACGTCAGCTCTGGTCGAGGCGCCACTTCATCCTGGCCTTCTCCCGCGCCAAGCTGACGGCCCAGTACAGCCAGGCGAAGCTGGGCCAGCTCTGGCAGGTGGCCACCCCGCTGCTCAACGCGGCGGTCTACTTCTTCATCTTCGGCATCCTGCTGGGCGGCCGCAAGGGCACCCCCGGCGGCCAGGAGAACTACATCCCCTTCCTGGTCACCGGCGTCTTCGTCTTCACCTTCACCCAGACCTCCGTGCTCAACGGGGTGCGGGCGATCTCCGGCAACCTCGGACTCGTCCGGGCGCTCCACTTCCCTCGGGCCGCGCTGCCGATCTCGATCTCGCTCCAGCAGCTCCAGCAACTGCTCTACTCGATGATCGTCCTCGTCGTCATCCTGCTCGGCTTCGGGCAGTTCCCGACGTGGTCGTGGCTGATCGCGGTGCCGGCGCTCTGCTGCCAGCTCCTCTTCAACACGGGGATGGCGCTGATCATGGCGAGGATGGGCAGCAAGACGCCCGACCTCGCACAGCTCATGCCGTTCGTGATGCGTACCTGGATGTACGCGTCCGGCGTCATGTTCCCGCTCGACTACATGCTCCGGGTGCGCGCCGGGGCTCCCGAGTGGCTGATCAGCATCGCGCAAGGCAACCCTGCCGCGGTCTACATGGACCTGATGCGGTATGCGTTCATCGACGACTTCACCGGTGCCTACCTGCCACCGCACGTCTGGGTGCTGGCGCTCGGTTGGGGCCTGCTGGTGGGCATCGGCGGATTTGTTTTCTTCTGGAAGGCGGAGGAGCGTTATGGCCGTGGCTGAGGAGACCGAGCGCGGCGAGCCGGCGGCCGAGACCGCCGGACGTCCGGCGGAACCCTGGGTCCCCACCGTCATCGCGGAGGACCTCGACATCGTCTACCGGGTCTACGGCGGCTCCAAGGGCAAGGGCAGCGCGACGGCCGCGCTCAACCGGATCGTCCGGCGCAAGCCGGGCGGCGGCGTCCGCGAGATCCACGCGGTGAAGGGCGTCAGCTTCACCGCCTACCGCGGGCAGGCGATCGGCCTCATCGGTTCCAACGGCTCGGGCAAGTCGACGCTGCTGAAGGCGATCGCGGGCCTGCTGCCCGCGGAGAGCGGCAAGGTCTACTCGGACGGGCAGCCCTCGCTGCTCGGCGTCAACGCCGCGATGATGAGCGACCTCACGGGCGAGCGGAACGTGATACTCGGCGGTCTCGCGATGGGCATGTCGCGCGAGGAGATCCAGGCGCGCTACCAGGGCATCGTCGACTTCTCCGGAATCCAGGACAAGGGCGACTTCATCACGCTCCCGATGCGCACCTACTCCTCCGGCATGGCGGCGCGCCTGCGGTTCTCCATCGCCGCGGCGAAGCAGCACGACGTCCTCATGATCGACGAGGCGCTGGCGACCGGCGACAAGAAGTTCCAGAAGCGCTCCGAGGCCCGCATCCGCGAACTGCGGAAGGAGGCGGGCACCGTCTTCCTCGTCAGCCACAACAACAAGTCCATCAGGGACACCTGCGAGCGGGTGCTGTGGCTGGAGAAGGGCAAGCTCGTCCAGGACGGGCCGACGGAGGAAGTCCTCAAGGAGTACGAGAAGTTCACGGGCAAGTAGCTCGCGGACACCACACGGCGAGGCCCCCGCTGCGGGAAGCGGGGGCCTCGTCGTGCGCGGGGCCTCGTCAGACGCCGGCGTGCGTGGGCCGCTCCTCCTCGGTCCGTGCCGGCGCCGGCTGCGGCTCGGCCGCCTCCTCGGAGAGGCCGATGCGCCGGTGGAGCCGTTTCAACGGCGCCGGTGCGTACCAGGCGGCGGGCCCCAACAGCCGGATCGCGGCGGGGACGAGGACGCCGCGCACGGCGACGGCGTCGATCAGGATCGCCAACCCGCTGCCGAGCCCGAACATCTGCAGGAAGCTGACGCTCCCGCTGGTAAAGGCGAAGAAGCTCACCGCGAGCAGCCCCGCGGCCATGGTGACGATCCGCCCGGTCCGCGAGAGCCCGCCGACGACGGCCGTGCGCCCGTCGGCCCCGCCCTCGTGGAGCTCCTTGATGCGGCTGGTGACGAAGACCTCGTAGTCCATGGAGAGGCCGAAGACGATGCAGAACATCAGCACCGTCATCGAGGTGTCCATCGGCATGGGCGTGAACCCGAGCAGCGAGGAGAGGTGCCCTTCCTGGAAGACCCAGACCATCGCGCCGATCGACGCCGTCAGGCTCAGCCCGTTGAGCACCAGGGCACGGAGCGGCTGCACCACGCTGCCGGTGAAGAGGAAGAGCAGGACGAACGTGGTGGCGACGACGAGTCCGATGGCGGCGGGCAGCCGGTCGCCGATCGACTGCCGGGCGTCGACGAGTTGGGCGTCCCGCCCGCCGACGAGCGCTTCCTGCCCCGGCGCCGGGACCTCCCGCACCTGGGAGACGAGCCGGCGCGCGGCGTCGGACCCCGTCTCCGTCGAGGTCGTCGCCGTGAACTGCCGTGCGTCACCCGCCGCGAGCGCGGCCTCTGCGCGGCCGGGGCCGCGTACCTGTGCGCCGTCGCGGTAGGTGCCGGTCGGTCCGTGCACCTGTGCTACGCCGTCGAGCCGGGAAAGGCGGGAGGCGTACCGGGCGAGCGCGGCGTCGCCCTCGGCCTTCTCGACGACGATCTGCATGCCGGTCGCGTCGGTGCCGGGGAAGTGGTCCTCCATGGCCGTCGACACCTGCCGGCTCTCGGCCCCGGGTGGCAGCACCCGCTCGTCCGGACTCCCGAACGCGGCCCCGAGCAACGGCGAGGCGACGAGGAGCAGCACCCCGAGCACGGGCAGCGCCGTCACCACGGGACGACGGAAGACGAGTGCGGCGAGTCGCCCCCAGAACGGCGCGTCGGGACGGCTGACGGTACCGGCCCACGGCAGCCGTGCACGCCCCGGGCGGACCCGCTCCCCGACCACGGCGAGCAGTGCGGGCACGACGACCAGCGCCGAGAGCGCCGCGATGGCGACGACTCCGATGCCGGCGTAGGCGAAGGAGCGCAGGAAGAACTGCGGGAAGAGCAGCAGCGCGGAGAGCGCGGCGACGACGGTGGCGGCGGAGAAGAGGATCGTCCGGCCCGCGGTGCGCACCGTCGTCCGCAGGGCGTCCGCGATGTCGCCGCCCTCGCCGAGCCGTTCGCGGAAGCGGCTGACGAGCAGCAGCCCGTAGTCGATGCCGAGCCCGAGGCCGAGTGCCGTGGTGAGGTTGATGGCGAAGACGGAGACGTCGGTGACGCTGCCGAGCAGGTACAGCTCGGCGAAGGTGCCGACGACGGCGATGAGTCCGATGGCGAGCGGCAGCAGCGCGGCGAGGAAGCTTCCGAACGCCAGCACGAGGAGTACGAGGGTGACGGGCACGGCGATCGCCTCTGCGAGCGCGAGGTCGCTCGACACCTGCGCGGAGACGTCCCGGTTGAGCGCGGCCCCGCCGCCCGACTGCACCTGGAGCGGGCCGACTTCGCCGCTCCAGCGGCCGGTGACCGCCTCCGTGCGGTCCTCGAGGGTGGTCGAGCCGCCCTGGACATGGGCGAGGATCAGCGCACTCGCGCCGTCCCGCGAGACGAGCCCGTCGCCTCCCGGACCCCAGTAGGAGGCGACGTGGGATATGTGCTGCTCGGCGTCGAGGCCCGCGGTGAGCTTCTCGCCGGCCCGGCGGACGGCGGCCGAGTCGAGGCCGCCTTCCCGCGGCTCGACGAGGAGGACGA
Organism: Streptomyces sulphureus DSM 40104; assembly: GCF_000381025.1. GTDB lineage: Bacteria > Actinomycetota > Actinomycetes > Streptomycetales > Streptomycetaceae > Streptomyces > Streptomyces sulphureus. The sequence continues at coordinate 602,467 of NZ_KB905816.1, read as the reverse complement.
GGTTGGGCTCGCCCCCGAACCGCTCGTCGATGAGCACCTTCGCCCGGTCGGAGGGCGAGGACGGGTCCTCGAACCCTCCGCTCTGGAGCTTGCCGAAGGCCCCCGCGCCGAGGGCGCCCATCGCCACGACGGCGACGGCGGTGAGTACCAACACTCCGCGTGCGTGCCGGTGGATGAATGACGCGAGTCGTCCGAACACGTGGTGTCCCCCGTGGGCAAGAAAGATGTGTACAGCGTCAACATGTAAGATTTCAGCGGAAGTTAATAGTGTCAACTTCAGGAGGTAGGACCGCGGTGACGGACCGGCCCGCCGCTCCCGGCAGGAGCGGCTACCACCACGGCGACCTGCGCAACGCGCTCACCCGGGCCGCGACGGCGCTCGCACGCGAGGGCGGCCCCCAGGCCGTCGTCCTACGGGCCGCGGCGCGCGCAACCGGCGTCTCCCCGACGGCCGCCTACCGCCACTTCCGCGGACAGGGCGACCTCCTGCGAGCCGTCAAGTTCGAGGCCCTGGCCCGGCTCGCCGACCGCATGGAGGCCGCGGGCGCCGACCACCCGGGCGCGGACGGCGAGTCGGTGGTCGCCAGGCTGCGTTCCGCGGGCCGCGCCTATGTACGCTTCGCGCTCGACGAACCCGGCCTCTTCCGGGCTGCGTTCAGCCACCACCCGGACCCGACGGCTTCTATGGGCGGCGCCCGGTCCGAAGTCCCGTCCGCCGCAGAGGAGTTCTGCCCGGAGGCCGGCGCATGGGACGACCGCGCCTTCCGCCTCCTCTCCGACGTCATGGACGCGCTCCTCGACGCCGGCCTCCTCGCGCCGGAGCGCCGCCCCGGCGCAGAGGTGAGCGCTTGGGCCGCGGTGCACGGCGTCGCGATGCTCCTCCTCGACGGCCCTCTCTCGCACCTCTCCTCGGCCCAGGCGGAGACCGCGATCGTCCGTACCGTCGACGACATGCTGCGAGGCATCCTCGAAGCGCCTTCGGGAGAAACGCATGGGACCTGAAGGCGAGCCTGTGCCCTCGTGGTGTTCCTTCTCGTGTGCCCGCCCTCACAGAAGGTTGCCGTACGGCGTAAGCTGTGGCGGGTGCTGATTCACGGCAACTCGGGCGAACGCAACCCCTTCCGTCCTGCCCCGGCGCACGTCCCGCATGCGGCGTCCGCACTGCTCGCTCCGGCGGCGTGTCCGGAATGGGAAGCTCTGGGTCGGCGGTGTAGAAACGGAGATGTGACGGCAATGGCTGCTGGCAGTACGTGGTGACTGCGGAGGAGGACGCGCACGCGCGCGCCGTGCTCGCCAAGGCCACGCGCGAGAACTTCCCGGTGGCGCCGCGGTTCCTTCCGCGGGCATGGCGCGAGGACCTGATGGCCGTCTACGGCTTCGCCCGCCTCGTCGACGACATCGGCGACGGCGACCTCGCCCCCGGCGGCGCGGACACCGCGCTCCTCGGCGTCGCCCCCGACCTCGCGGACGACAGGCTCGCCGTGCTCGACGCGTTCGAGGCCGACCTCCGGCGCGCCTTCGACCCGGCAGGCCCCCCGCCGAACCACCCGCTGCTCCGGGCCCTCGTCCCGGCCGTCGACCGCAGCGGGCTCGGCATCGAACCGTTCCTCGGCCTCGTCGAGGCGAACCGCCAGGACCAGAAGGTCCGCCGCTACGCAGGCTGGTCCGACCTCCTCTCCTACTGCGAGCTCTCGGCGAACCCGGTCGGACGTCTGGTGCTCGCCGTCACCGGCACCAACACGCCCGAACGTGTGGAGCGGTCCGATGCGATCTGCACGGCGCTCCAGGTCGTCGAGCACCTCCAGGACGTCGCGGAGGACCTCGCCCGCGATCGGATCTACCTTCCCGCCGAGGACATGGAGCGCTTCCGGGTCACCGAGGCCGACCTCGCGGCACCCAGCGCCAACGCCTCGGTCCGGGCGCTGATCGCCTTCGAGGCGGACCGGGCGCAGCGGCTCCTCGACGAGGGGGCGCCGCTCGTCCGCAGCGTCCACGGCCGGCTGCGTCTCCTGCTCGCCGGGTTCACGGGCGGTGGCCGCGCCGCCATCGGTGCGCTGCGCGACGCCCGGTACGACGTACTGTCCGGACCACCGCGCGCGGGCCGGCTCCGCCTCGTGCGCCAGGTCGGGGCGAGCCTGCGAAGAGAGGGGTGAGTGGACGTGGACAGAGCCGCACACGACGTGCAACTGCCGCCCCAGGTGGCCGCGGCCTACCGCTACTCCGAAGCCGTCACGGGGCAGCAGGCCCGGAACTTCGCCTGGGGCATCCGGCTGCTGCCCGAGGCCAAGCGCCAGGCGATGTCCGCGCTCTACGCGTTCTCCCGCCGCGTCGACGACATCGGTGACGGCGCCCTCGCAGCCGACGTCAAGCAGCGCCGCCTCGACGAGACGCGCGAGGTCCTCGACCGCGTCCGCCGCGGGCAGGTGCCGCTCGACGACACCGATCCGGTCGCGGTGGCGCTGAGCGACGCGGCGCAGCGTTTTCCGCTGCCGCTCGAAGGGCTCGACGAACTCATCGACGGCGTGCTGATGGACGTCCGCGGCGAGACCTACCGCACCTGGGAGGAGCTGCAGGCCTACTGCCGGTGCGTCGCCGGCGCGATCGGGCGGCTCTCGCTCGGGGTCTTCGGCACCGTGCCGGGCGCACGGGAAGCCGACCGCGCACCCGAGTACGCCGACACGCTCGGCCTCGCCCTCCAACTCACCAACATCCTCAGGGACGTTCGCGAGGACGCGGAGGACGGCCGCACCTACCTCCCCGCCGAGGACCTCGAAAAGTTCGGCTGCGCGGACGGCTTCCACTCGCGGACACCGTCCGCGGCCGCCGACTTCACCGGGCTCGTGCACTTCGAAGTCCACCGCGCCCGCGGCCTCTTCGAGGAGGGGTACCGTCTCCTCCCGATGCTCGACCGGCGCTCGGGCGCCTGCGTCGCGGCGATGGCGGGCATCTACCGCCGTCTCCTCGACCGCATCGAGGCCGACCCGCACGCGGTGCTGCGCGGCCGGGTCTCGTTGCCTGCCCGCGAGAAGGCGTACGTCGCCGCACGCGGGCTCTCGGGTTGGGACGCACGGCAGAGCGCGCGGGGGCGAAGGTGAGGGCCGGCGCGCACGGGCGCGAGGGAGCAACCCGCTGCCGTGCCCCCGCGTCAGGTCGGGAGGAGGACGCATGATCGAGGCAACGGGCAGGCGGGCGGGCGCGCGCAGCGCCGTCGTCGTCGGCGGTGGCCTCGCCGGTACGACCGCCGCGCTCCGGCTCGCCGACGCGGGCCTGCGCACCACACTCGTGGAGACCCGGCCCCGCCTCGGCGGCCTCGCCTTCTCCTTCCGACGCGACTCGGCCGCAGGGCCGCTCACCGTCGACAACGGCCAGCATGTGCACCTGCGTTGCTGCACCGCGTACCTGTGGTTGCTGGAGCGGCTGGGCGCTTCCGCGCTCGCGCCGCTCCAGCGTCGCCTCGACATCCCCGTCCTCGACGTCGGCCGGGAGCGCGCCCGCGCGGGGCGGATCGGCCGCGCCGCGCTCCCCGTACCGCTCCACCTGGTGCCGGGGCTCGCCGCCTATCCGCACCTGAGCCTCGCCGAGAAGGCGTCGGTGGGGCGCGCCGCCCTCGCGCTGCGCCGACTCGACCCGGCCGACCCCGCCCTCGACGGCGTCGACTTCGCCACCTGGCTGCACCGGCACGGCCAGAGCGAGCGCGCGATCGACGCGCTCTGGGACCTCGTGGGGGTCGCCACGCTCAACGCGCACGCCCAGCACGCGTCGATGGGGCTCGCGGCGAAGGTCTTCAAGACGGGGCTGCTCACCTCGCCGGGCGCGGCGGACGTCGGCTGGGCGCGGGTGCCCCTCGGCGAGATCCACGACGGGCTGGCACGCTCCGCGCTCGAGGAGTCCGGCGTCCGCACGTTGCTGCGGGCGAAGGCCAGGACGCTCGGTACCGGTCCGGACGGCGGGCGCCGCGTCGTCGTGGAGCACGGGGGAGGGGCGGAGGAGTTCGACGCCGACGTCGTCGTCCTCGCGGTGCCGCAGCGGGAGGCGCACGCGCTGCTGCCGGAGCAGGCGCTCGCGGAGCCGGACGCGCTTCTCGACATCGGCACGGCGCCGATCCTCAACGTCCACGTCGTCTACGACCGCAAGGTGCTCAGGCGTCCATTCTTCACGGCGTTGGGCAGCCCCGTCCAGTGGGTCTTCGACCGGACGGCCTCCTCGGGGCTCACGGGAGACGGCCAGTACCTGGCGGTCTCGCAGTCGGCGGCGGGTGCGGAGATCGACGCGCCTGTCGCCGAGCTGCGGGCGAAGTACCTGCCCGAGCTGGAGCGGCTGCTGCCCGCCGCCCGCGGCGCAGGCGTGCGGGACTTCTTCGTCACCAGGGAGCGCACCGCGACGTTCGACCCGGCGCCCGGCGTCGGGCGGCTCCGTCCCGGGCCGCGGACGCGGGCCGCCGGCGTCTACCTCGCCGGCGCGTGGACCGACACCGGGTGGCCGGCGACGATGGAGTCCGCCGTGCGCAGCGGTGCCGCCGCCGCCCGCGAGGCGCTCCGCGGCATCGGGCGGGCCGGCGAGGCCAACCCGGTGCCGGGCACGGAGGGAAGGGCGGTGGCGTGAACGCCGAACACAGCGGTCCCCCGCGCCCGGCGCCCCGACCGACCGCCTTCCTCGTCGAGGCGAGGCACCCGAGACCGACCGCACAGAAGACAGAGGAGACCCTGTGATCCAGGTGAACCAGGGCACCGAGGCCGCCGACACCGCCGACGTCCCCGCGCTGCTGGAGCGCGGGCGCACGCTTGCGACCCCTGCCCTGCGTGCGGCCGTCGACCGGCTCGCACCGCCGATGGACACCGTCGCCGCCTACCACTTCGGCTGGATCGATGCGGAGGGGAACCCCTCGTCGGTGGGGGGCAAGGCGGTGCGCCCCGCGCTCGCGCTGCTCTCGGCGGAGACGACGGGGGCGTCGCCGGAGACCGGTGTCCCCGGGGCCGTCGCCGTCGAGCTCGTGCACAACTTCTCGCTCCTGCACGACGATCTGATGGACGGGGACGAGCAGCGCAGGCACCGCGACACCGTCTGGAAGGTGCACGGGCCCTCGCAGGCGATCCTCGTCGGCGACGCGCTCTTCGCGCTCGCCAACGAGGTGCTGCTGGAGCTCGGCACCCCGGAGGCCGGCCGCGCCACCAGGCGGCTCACCACGGCGAGCCGCCGGCTCATCGACGGGCAGGCGCAGGACATCTCCTACGAGCACCGCGACGTCGTCACCGTCGAGGAGTGCCTGGAGATGGAGGGGAACAAGACCGGAGCCCTGCTCGCCTGCGCCGCCTCGGTCGGCGCCGTGCTCGGCGGCGCCGACGACCGCACGGCGGACGTGCTGGAGGAGTACGGCTACCACCTCGGGCTCGCGTTCCAGGCCGTCGACGACCTGTTGGGCATCTGGGGCGACCCGGAGTCGACGGGCAAGCAGGCCTGGAGCGACCTGCGGCAGCGCAAGAAGTCGCTCCCCGTCGCCGCGGCGCTCTCGGCGAGCGGCAGCGCCCCCTCGCGGCTCGCCGAGCTGATGGCGGCCGACGCCAAGAAGTCGCAGGCGGAGTTCGAGGACTTCGACGAGGCCGAGTTCGCGACGCGCGCCGCGCTGATCGAGGAGGCCGGCGGCCGGGACTGGACGTCGGCCGAGGCGCAGCGGCAGCACGCGAGGGCGGTCCGGGCTCTCGACGCCGTCGAGATGCCAAGCCGGGTCCGTGACCGGCTCGCGGCCCTCGCGGACTTCGTCGTCGTCAGGGAGCGGTGAGCACAAGGCAACATCTGCCCGGACTCTTCGGAGGCTCAGGCCACTTCGGAAGGGGAACGCGAGATGACATCGACCACCGACGGTTCCGCGGACCCGGGCACAGCCCGGGCCGCGGCGGCATCCGGCACCACCCGGGTGGGCACACTCCCGGCCGTGACGGAGACCGCGCAGAGCCCCCCGAACCCACCGCCTCCGGACTCCGACCTCGACGCACTGGTCTCGCGCACCACCGACCGCGCGGTCGGGGCCCTCCTGGGGCTCCAGCACCAACAGGGCTGGTGGAAGGGGGACTTGGAGACCAACGTCACGATGGACGCGGAGGACCTCCTGCTCCGCGAGTTCCTCGGCATCCGGGACGAGGCGACGACGGCGGCAGCCGCCCGCTTCGTCCGCGGCGAGCAGCGCCCCGACGGCACCTGGGCCACCTTCTACGGCGGCCCGGGGGACCTCTCCGCCACCATCGAGGCGTACGTCGCGCTCCGCCTCGCCGGGGACGAGCCGCGGGCACCGCACATGGCGCGGGCCTCCGCGTGGGTCCGCGAGCACGGGGGCGTCGCCCGCAGCAGGGTCTTCACGCGGATCTGGCTCGCCCTCTTCGGCTGGTGGAGCTGGGACGAACTCCCCGAGATGCCGCCCGAGTTGATGTACCTGCCGAAGTGGGTGCCGCTCAACATCTACTCCTTCGGCAGTTGGGCGCGGCAGACGATCGTGCCGCTCACCGTCGTCTGCGCGTTCCGCCCCGCACACCGCGCACCCTTCCGCCTCGACGAGCTGCACCGCGACCCGGCGCGCCCGGTCCCCGAGCGGCGGACGGCCTCTGTGCGGAGCTGGGAGGGCGCCTTCCAGCGGCTCGACCGCACCCTGCACGCGTACCGGCGCGTGCACTCCAGGGCCCTGCGGCGGGCTGCGCTGCGCTCCGCTGAGCGTTGGATCATCGTCCGGCAGGAGAACGACGGCTGCTGGGGAGGCATCCAGCCGCCCGCCGTGTACTCCCTCATCGCCCTCCGCCTCCTCGGCTACGACCTCCAACACCCCGTCATGAAGGCCGGGTTGGCGGCGCTCGACAGCTTCGCCGTGTGGCGCGACGGGGAGTCGCCCGGTTCGGAGGGTGAGCAGGCGGGAGCGGCGCCCGACGGCCCCGTGCGGATGATCGAGGCATGCCAGTCGCCCGTCTGGGACACCTGCCTCGCCACCATTGCGCTCGCCGACGCCGGAGTCCCCAGGGACCATCCGGCGCTGCGGTCGGCGGCCGAGTGGATGCTGGGCGAGCAGGTGGTGCGTCCGGGAGACTGGTCGGTGCGCAGGCCCCAACTGGCGCCCGGCGGCTGGTCGTTCGAGTTCGACAACGACAACTACCCTGACACCGACGACACGGCGGAGGTCGCGCTGGCGCTGCGCCGGGTCCACCACCCGGAGCTGCGGGGCGTGGACAGGGCCGTCGCTCGGGCGGCCGCCTGGAACCTGGGCATGCAGTCGAGGAGCGGGGGCTGGGGAGCCTTCGACGCCGACAACACCAGTGCGTTCCCCAACCGCCTTCCGTTCTGCGACTTCGGCGAGGTGATCGACCCGCCGTCGGCAGACGTCTCCGCGCACGTCCTGGAGATGCTCGCGGCCGAGGGCCGGCAGAGCGACCCGCAGTTCCGCAAGGGCCTCGCCTGGCTCCTCTCCGAACAGGAGCCCACGGGCGCGTGGTTCGGCCGCTGGGGGGTCAACTACCTCTACGGCACCGGTTCCGTGCTCCCCGCGCTCGCCGCCGCCGGGCTCCCGTCGGCGCACCCGGCGATGCGCCGGGCCGTCCGCTGGCTGGAGAGCGTGCAGAACGACGACGGCGGCTGGGGCGAGGACCTCCGCTCCTACATCGACGCCGAGTGGGTGGCCAACGGAACCTCGACCGCCTCACAGACGGGCTGGGCCCTGATGGCCCTGCTCGCCGCGGGGGAGCGCGGTTCCGACGCGGTGCACGGCGGGCTGCGCTGGCTCGCCGCCACCCAGCGCGCGGACGGCACCTGGGACGAGCCGTACTTCACGGGCACGGGGTTCCCCTGGGACTTCTCGATCAACTACCACCTCTACCGCCTCGTCTTCCCGCTCACCGCGCTCGGCCGCTACCTCCACGGTGACGGCCTCCCGCACCGGACCGCATGATGACGGCGCCCGGGGCCTCCGACAGGCTGCTCGTGGTGTGCGCGCTCGGCATCGAGCACCGCGCGCTGCGCAGCGGCGCACGCCGGGCCGCAGCCCTTCCGGCCCCGGGCGCACCGGAGTTGCTGCGTACCGGCATGGGGCCCCGCGCCGCCCGGCGCTCCGTCGCACGGCGGCTCAGCGACGAGCCCGTGCCCGGCGGCACGGCCGTGCTCGCCACCGGGTTCTGCGCGGGGCTCGTGCCCGGGATGCGTCCGGGCGACCTCGTCGTCGCCGAGGAGACGTCCGACGGGAGCGAGAGCACAGCGTGCACGGGCGCCGAGCTGCTCGCCGCCGCGCTGCTGCCGTACGGCAGGGTGCACCGCGGCCTCCTCGCCGGCAGCGACCACGTGGTACGCGGCGCGGAGCGGGCCGTGCTCCGTGCGGGCGGGGCCGTCGCCGCCGACATGGAGTCCGCGGCCGTGCTGCACGCGGCGGCGGGGTCGGCGGGGCGCCGACCGGTCGCAGCGGTGCGGGTGGTCGTCGACGCACCGGGGCACGAACTCGTCCGTGCGGGCACGCTCCGCGGGGGGATATCCGCCCTCCGCCGCCTGCGCACCGTCCTCCCCGCATTCCTCGAATGGCACCGATCCTTGCTGCTCCCCTGGAGGTGAGCGAGATATGGCCATGCCTCTTCGCCAGACCGTCCGTATCGCCACGTACCTCATGCAACAGAAGCTGCGGCGGCGGGAGAAGTTCCCGCTGATCGTGGAGTTGGAACCGCTCTTCGCTTGCAACCTCAAGTGCGAGGGGTGCGGGAAGATCCAGCATCCGGCGGGCGTGCTGAAGCAGCGGATGCCGGTCGCGCAGGCGGTCGGTGCCGTGCTGGAGTCGGGCGCGCCGATGGTCTCCGTCGCCGGGGGCGAGCCGTTGATGCACCCGCAGATCGGGGAGATCGTGCGTCAGTTGGTGGCGCGGAGGAAGTACATCTTCCTGTGCACCAACGCGATGCTGCTGCGGAAGAAGTTGGACGAGTTCGAGCCGTCGCCGTACTTCGCCTTCGCCGTCCACATCGACGGGCTGCGGGAGCGGCACGACGAGTCCGTCGCCAAGGAGGGCGTCTTCGACGAGGCCGTCGAGGCGATGAAGGAGGCGAAGCGGCGCGGCTTCCGCGTCACCACCAACTCCACCTTCTTCAACACCGACACCCCGCAGACCGTTGTCGACGTACTGGACTTCCTCAACGACGAGGTGAAGGTGGACGAGATGATGATCTCGCCCGCCTACGCCTACGAGAAGGCGCCGGACCAGGAGCACTTCCTCGGCGTCAACCAGACGAGGGAGCTGTTCAGGAAGGCGTTCGCCGGCGGCAACCGGAACCGGTGGCGGCTCAACCACAGCCCGCTCTTCCTCGACTTCCTCGAGGGCAAGGCCGACTTCGCCTGTACCGCGTGGGCGATCCCCAACTACTCCCTCTTCGGCTGGCAGCGCCCCTGCTACCTGATGAGCGACGGCTACGTTCCGACGTACAAGGAGTTGGTGGAGGAGACCGACTGGGACTCCTACGGCCGCGGCAAGGACGAGCGCTGCGCCAACTGCATGGCGCACTGCGGCTACGAGCCGACCGCGGTCTTCGCCACCCTGGGCTCGCTCAAGGAGTCGTTGCGCGCCGCGACGGAGACGCTCGGCGCGAAGTGACGGAAACCGCCGGGGAGTTGTGCCGCAACGGCGGTGCAGCTCCCCGGCGGTGTGAGAACGTTCGGTGTGCACTCAGAGACGGGAGACCACGGCGTGACCGGCTTCGACCTGGGCGAGCTGCTGTCCCAACGCGGCGGCGAGCGCTACGAGTTGCACACCAGGTACCTCAACCACCAGCTTCCGCGGATGCTCCGCACCATCGGCTTCGACCGGTTCTACGAGCGCGGTGAGGGCGCCTACTTCTACGACGAGGACGGCCGCGAGTACCTCGACATGCTCGCCGGCTTCGGCGTCATGGGCCTCGGCCGCCACCACCCCGTCGTACGCAAGGCGCTCCACGACGTCCTCGACGCCGACCTGCCCGACCTGACCCGCTTCGACTGCTCGCCGCTGCCCGGCCTCCTCGCGGAGCGGCTGCTCTCGCACGCGCCCGGCATGGAGAGGGTCTTCTTCGGGAGCAGCGGCACGGAGGCGGTGGAGACGGCGCTCAAGTTCGCGCGCCGTGCCACGGGGCGCTCCCGCGTCCTCTACTGCGACCACGCCTTCCACGGCCTCACCACCGGCTCGCTCTCGGTCAACGGTGAGGACGGCTTCCGCGAGGGGTTCGGCCCGCTCCTTCCGGACACGGCGGTGCCGCTCGGCGATCTCACGGCGCTGGAGCAGGAGTTGAAGCGCGGCGACGTCGCGGCACTGATCGTCGAGCCCATCCAGGGGAAGGGCGTCCACGAGGCTCCTCCGGGGTTCCTGCGTGCCGCGGGCGACCTCCTCCACAGGCACGGCGCGCTGCTCGTCGTCGACGAGGTCCAGACGGGCATCGGACGCACGGGGGACTTCTTCGCGTACCAGTACGAGGGCTCCGCTGCGCAGGGCGGTGCAGACCCCGACCTCGTCTGCGCCGCGAAGGCGCTCTCCGGCGGGTATGTGCCGGTGAGTGCGACGCTGGGGAAGGACTGGATCTTCAAGAAGGTCTACCGCTCCATCGACCGGGTGCTCGTCCACTCGGCGAGCTTCGGCGCCAACGCGCAGGCGATGGCCGCGGGGCTGGCGACGCTCTCGGTGCTGGAGGAGGAGGATCTCGTCGGCAACGCCCACCGCACGGGGCAGCAGCTTCTGGAGCGGCTGACGGCGCTCCAGGAGAAGTACGAGCTGCTCAAGGAGGTGCGCGGGCGGGGGCTGATGGTGGGCATCGAGTTCGGCAAGCCCAAGTCCCTAGGGCTGCGCAGCCGTTGGACGATGCTCCAGACGGCGCGGAAGGGCCTCTTCTCGCAGTTGGTGGTGGCCCCGCTGCTCCAGCGCCACCGTATCCTCACGCAGGTATCGGGGGACCACCTCGAGGTGATCAAGCTGATCCCGCCGCTCGTCGTCGGCGAGCGCGAGGTCGACAGGTTCGTCGAGGCGTTCACCGAGGTGATGGACGAGGCCCACAACGGCAGCGGCCTGTTGTGGGAGTTCGGGCGCACCCTCGTCAAGCAGGCGGTCGCCGACCGGTAGGCGGCGCCCGGCAGGCCGGGCGCCGCGGTGCCTCAGCCCTCTTCGAGGAGTCGCTCCCGCAGGCGGTCGCGCGTCTCGTCGGTGAGCCCGAGCCCCTTGGTGAGGTAGTGCTCGACGCCGCCCCAGGTCTCCTCGATCGTCTCCATCGCGGCGGCGAGGTAGGTGGCCCGCGCGTCGAAGAGCGGGGAGAGCAGCTCGACCACCTCGGACGAGAGGCCGTCCTTCACCCGGGAGCCGCGGTGGATCAGGTAGCGCCGGCCGGGGGCGTTCGAGAGGAGGTAGTCGGCCTCGACCGACTCGTGGTCGACGCCGACGGCCATCAGCACGATGGCGATCGACATCCCGGCGCGGTCCTTGCCCGCCGCGCAGTGCAGCAGCGCGGGGACGGTCTCCTCCGCTATCGCGCGCAGCAGGCGCCCGATCTCCTCGGTGCGGGTGGTGATGAGCGTGCGGTAGGTGTCGACCATGCGCGCCTCGCCCTTGCCGTCGGCGAGCGCGGCGCGCAGCTCGTCGAGCTCGCCGCCGCGGACCATTTTCCAGAACTCGGCGCCGTCCGCCGGGTCGTTGAGCGGCATGTTGACGTTGCGGACGCCGGGAAGCGCGACGTCGACGCCGTCGAGGGCGAGGTCGGCCGAGTTGCGGAAGTCGAAGACGGTGTGGAGGCCGAGGCTGCCGAGGTACGCGGCGTCCTCGGGGGTGGCGTTGGCGAGGTGGCCGCTGCGGTACAGCACGCCGTGCCGTACTCGCCGGCCGTCCCGCGTCGGCAGGCCGCCGACGTCGCGGAAGTTGCGGACACCGGTCAGTACGGATTCGGCGGACTGCTGGCTCACGGGGTGCCCTCGATTCTGCTGCTCGACTCTGTCGGCTCGGCAGCGCCGCGCGTACCGCGCGCAGGGGCGCCGACCGGGGAGCCGGACGCCTCGCGGCCGCGGCGGCTGCCGACAGGGCCGACCCTACGGCATCTTCGGGGTCGCCGATCAGGTCCGCGTCGAGTGACGCGGGGCACCCGGCGGGTGCGCGGACGGGGAGGCGGCGGCAGGATGAACGGGATGGACGGTACGCACGAAAGTCTGTTCCCGCTCCCCGGAGGGGGCGCGGAGCCGGTCGAGGTGGCCCCAGGTGCCGTGCACCTGCCGCGCTGGCTCGACGCCGCCGAGCGCGGGGAGTTGGTGGCCGCGTGCCGCGGGTGGGCGCGCCCGCCCGCCGGGCTGCGGACGGTGCGGATGCCGCGGGGCGGCGTGATGTCGGTGCAGCAGGTGAGCCTGGGGTGGCACTGGTATCCGTACCGCTATGTGCGCACCGTCGCCGACGGTGACGGTGCGCCGGTGAAGCCGTTCCCTCGGTGGCTGGGGGAGTGGGCGCGGCGCGCGGTCGCGGAGGCGTACGGCGGCGTCTACGGGGACGCCGCGGCGTTCGGGACCGGGGACGCGGCGTACGACGTCGCGCTCGTCAATTTCTACGGCCCCGAGGCGAGGATGGGGATGCACCGGGACAGCGACGAGCGCTCGGCCGAGCCTGTCGTCTCCTTCAGCCTCGGCGATAGCTGCACCTTCCGCTTCGGCAACGCGGAGGGCCGCGGCCGGCCTTGGCGCGACGTCGAGCTGCGCGACGGGGACGCCTTCGTCTTCGGCGGCCCCTCGCGGCTGGCCTACCACGGTGTTCCCAAGGTGCGCCCCGGTACGGGCGACCAGGCGAGGGGGCCGACCAGCGGTCGGCTGAACGTGACGGTGCGGTGCACGGGGTTCTGAGGGCGGGGCGTGCGAATCGATCTGTGCGCGGCGGAAGTTGGGGCGTGCGAACCGGCCTGTACACGGCGGGGATTCGGGGCGTGCGAACCGGCTGACGCGCCTGATTGCGCGCCTGTGCCTCATGCCGCCCGCGGCGCTCTGCTGTTCGGTGCGGGCCCCGGACAAGAACCGGCGTGCAGCCGGGTGCAGTTGGGCGCCTCGCGGGTTCTCGCAGGTGCGCGCGGGCGGAGGGCTCGTCGGGGCGGCGCGGTGAACAGGGGAAGCTGCTCGGGAACTTCACTCTTTGGGAGCTGGCGCGGGGTGGCGAATCCGCAGTTCGCCTCTGACCGCGGGGGACGGGGCGGCTAGGGTCGTCCGACAGCGCCGAGCCGACCACGCCAGGCACGGCAGGCGCGTCGAGGCCCGGGAGGGTGCCTGCGCACGGCCCGTGCGTGCAGCCGCAGCCCGGTGCGGTGTCGGGCGTACGCGCCGCCACCGATCCGTCGTCGGCCACCCGGCCCGCCCCGGCACGCCATGGATATGCAGCACACCGGCGAGCCGCGTGCTCGCAGTGCGGTCCGCCGCCCGTCCGCGAGAGCGCGGTCGAGCCGGCGCAGCCCCTGAGTGTGCGCCCCCAAACGACGAGGAACCCCTGTGCCTGAACCTCCGAACCACCTTGCGCATACGGGAATGGGAACTTCCGGTACCGCTTGGTCCGACGCGGTGCCGGACGCGCCTTCGGGGACCGGGGCCCGGCGACGCCACGGCCGTACGCCGGCGCCCGAGGGGGCGGGCGACGCCGCAGCGCGCCGTCGCCTCGCACGGCTCGCGCTCCTGCCTGGGGTGCTGGTGGCAGCGATGGCCACGGTTGTCGTCGTGGTGGTCCTCGGCTCGGGGACGCGCGGGAGCCTCACCTACGGCGCGGCGCTCTGGGGCGTCTTCGGTTCGGCGGTGCTGCTCGTCGGGGCGGTGCTCGCCTGCGCCGTCGTCTATGCGCGCGCCGAGGCGCGGAACGCGGTCGAGCGCTGTGCGGCGGTGCGGCGCGTCGTGGCCGCGGGGCGGGCGGAAGTACGTGCCGCTGTGCAGGAATTGGAGCAGGGCGGGACCCCCGAGCCGCGCGCGCGTGCGCCGCTCCCCGAACCCGGAGGCGACGCCGTCGACCTGCTGGCGCACGAGGTGGCGCTCGCCCGGCGGGAGGCGGAGGCGGCGGTCGCCTGCGCGGCCGAGCTCGCGGCGTCCGGTGCGGCGCAGGCGGCGCCACCGCTCCCGCGGGAGACGGGGGAGCACATGCACGACCGGGTCGAGGTCTTCGTCAATCTCGCACGGCGACTCCAGTCCCTGGTGCACCGGGAGATCGAGCTCCTCGACGAGCTGGAGGCCGAGGTCGAGGACCCGGACCTGCTCAAGGGCCTCTTCCACGTCGACCACCTCGCCACCCGCGTCCGGCGGCACGCCGAGAACCTCGCGGTTCTGGGCGGAGCCGTCTCCCGCCGGCAGTGGACGCGTCCCGTGACGATGACCGAGGTGCTCCGCTCCGCGATCGCCGAGGTGGAGCAGTACCCGCGGGTCAAGCTCGTGCCGCCGATCGAGGGCACGCTGCGCGGGCACTCCGTCGCCGACGTCATCCACCTCCTCGCCGAACTCATCGAGAACGCAACGGTGTTCTCGGCCCCGCAGAGCCAAGTTCTGCTCCGCGCCCAGTACGTGACGGCCGGCCTCGCCGTCGAGGTCGAGGACCGCGGGCTCGGCATGACGGCGGCCGAGCAGAGCCGCATGAACTCGGTGCTCGCCGACCCCGACCGGATCGACGTTCCCGAACTGCTCCAGGACGGCAGGATCGGCCTCTTCGTCGTGTCGGCGCTCGCCCAACGCCACGGCATCGTCGTGCAGTTGCAGAGCAACATCTACGGCGGCGTCCAGGCGGTGCTCGTCGTGCCGTACGAACTCCTCGGCGAGGAACCGGAGTCGGCGCGGCTCGCGCGGGGCCTCGGCAGCACGCAGCAGAACGCCGTCGTCCAACCGCCGGGCGCCGGAGGCGAGTCGGAGCGGCCGCCGGTGGAGGGCTCCTCCGTGTCGGCGGACGCCGGTACTGGGCCGCTCCCCGAGCAGCGTCCGACGCCCGAACCTCCGCGGCCGGCCGAGCCGGAGGACCCTCAGCCACCCGGCACCGCCGAGCCGTTGCCGTCGGCGCGGGAAACGGTGCACCGGTGGGCGCCCGTCGTCACCACGGACGCCGTCCACCTGCCCGAGGCGCCGGGCGAAGGCGCGGGGACCCCCGACGCGGCGCGCCCCCGGCTGCCGAGACGGCGGCGGCAGCAGCACCTCGTACGGGAGCTGCGCGACCTGCCCGACCGGAGCGCGCGCGCAACGCGCGCCGAGGAGGTCGCGGACGAGGGGCACGACCCCGGTCTGATGGCCGCCTTCCGGCGGGGCACGAGCCTCGCCGAGGACGCCGCGGAGCAGTCTCCCGGCGCCGAAGCCCCGTCCGGGCACGCCGAGTTCCACGACCCGTCCCCGGCCTCCGGCGGGGACCCTGCACGCCCCACCCGCTAGCACGGTGCGCCCCCCGAGGGAGAAGAACGCGAACATGGTGAGCGAAGTACCCGTAGGCCGGAACACCGACCTCTCCTGGCTGCTGACCGGGCTCGTGCAGCGCGTGCCGCACGCGCGCAGCGCCCTCCTCCTCTCCTCCGACGGTCTGGTGAAGGCCGTCGACGGACTGGAGCCCGACACGGCCGACCACATGGCCGCCCTCGCCTCCGGCCTCTACTCGCTGGCCCGCAGCGCGGGCGTACGGATCGGCGACGGAGGCGAAGTACGCCAGGTGATCGTGGAGTTGGACGCCTCGCTCCTCTTCGTCTCGACGGCCGGGCACAACGCCTGCCTCGCCGTCGTCGCGGACCGCGAGGCGGATGCGGCCGTCCTCGGGTACGAGATGGCGATGCTGGTCAAGAGCGTCCGGCCGAGCCTCGCCACCCCGGCGCGGCACTCGGTGGGAGGCTGAACGCCGTGCGCAGTGCTGGGGCCGCCGCCTCGGAGGAGCCGCGGCGCAGGCGCCAGGCGCCGGAGAGCCCCCTCGTCGACGGCGAAGCCGGGCGGCTGATCCGCCCCTACACCGTCAGCAACGGACGCACTCGGCCCACCGCCGACTTCGCGCTGCTGACCCTCGTGATGGCGACGGGCGCCCGCCCGCAGAGCTACCTCGGGCCCGACCACTCCCAGGTGTTGGGCCTGTGCGGCGGGCCCGTCTCCGTGGCGGAGGTGGCGGCACAGATAGGGCTGCCGGCGGTGGTGACCAAGGTGCTCCTCTCCGATCTGGCGGAGTGCGGAGCGATCGCCGCGCGAGCTCCGGGACCGTCCCCGGGGAGCGTGGCGAGGACGGACCGACAACTCCTGGAGGCGGTGCTGGATGGGCTCCGTAAACGACTCTGAGACGTGGGCGGCGGGTGCGGACCCGTTCCCCACCGCTCTCAAGATCCTCGTCGCCGGTGGCTTCGGGGTGGGCAAGACGACCTTCGTCGGCGCGGTGAGCGAGATCGAACCGCTTTCGACGGAGGAGCTGCTGACCCAGGTCAGCGCGGGAACGGACGACCTGAGCGGCGTCGAGTCGAAGGCGACCACCACCGTGGCGATGGACTTCGGACGGATCACGCTCAGCCGGGAGCACGTGCTCTACCTCTTCGGCACGCCGGGCCAGGAACGGTTCTGGTTCCTCTGGGACGAACTCTGCGACGGGGCTCTCGGCGCCGTCGTCCTCGCCGATACGCGGCGCCTGGAGCACTGCTTCTCGGCCGTCGACTTCTTCGAGCGGCGGGGGATCGCCTTCCTCGTCGCCGTCAACGAGTTCGACGGCTCCTACCGGTACGAGCCCGACGAGGTCCGGGCCGCCATAGACCTCAAGCCGGAGGTGCCCGTGGTGATGTGCGACGCGCGGATCGCCGGCTCCGGGACGCGCGTCCTGCTCGACCTCGTCCAGTATCTGATCGACGCTTGGAGCTGCCATGCCGATGGCCTACGACCCGACGACGCACCTGCTGCTCACCCCTGAGGACAACGAAGCCCCCGAACGGGTCGTGCGGCTGCGCGAGTTGGGGATCGGCGACGTGCCCGTACCCGAGTTCGACGAGTTCGCGCGGGAGCTGGCGCGGATCACCTCCGCGCCGTATGCGATGGTCAACTTCATCGACGAGCACCGGCAGTACTTCGCCGGGCTCTACACTCCGGCGGCGGCCAACGCCGTGGAACTCGGCCCGCTGCCGCAGGCGCCTGCGCAGCCGGGACGGGTCATGGCGCGCGACCACGGCTATTGCCCGCACGTCGTGGTGCGCCGCAAGGCCCTCGTCCTGGAGGACGTCTGCGACTACCCGAGGTTCGCGGGCAACCCCGTGGTCGACGAGATCGGCATCCGCTCCTACCTCGGCGCCCCGCTCATCGACCGCACGGGGACGACGCTCGGGACGGTGTGCGTCGTCGACCAGGAGCCGCGGCCGTGGGGCCGAGAGGGGCTCGAGACGATCAAGACGATGGCGGGGCGGCTCGTCGACAGGATCAACGCTCGTGGGACGGCGGCGGATTGAGGACGGGCGGACGCGCAGCGGCCGGGGTGCGGCTGCGCGTCCGCGGTGTCGGGCCGTCGGGCCGTCAGGCCGTCACGAGCGGATCGCCGCGTACGGCCTCACCGAGCCGGGCCGACCACGAGCCCTTGTCGCTGCCGAGTGCCACCTCCCCCAACCGCAGCAGTTGGACGTCGGAGGTGCCCGCGGGGGCCGAGACGTGGTGCGCGTCCCGGAGGTAGCGCTCGATGGGGCGGTCGGTGAAGAGGCCGCAGGCGGCGTGGATCTCCATCGCGGCGCGCGCCGAGTCGAGGAGGGACTCGACGTTGACGAGCTTGGCGTTGATCAGCTCCTCGTCGCACGGTACGCCGCGGTCGAGCAGCTCGACGGCGTGGTAGGCCGCGAGCCGCGCCGTCATGACGCGGGACTGCATCCGCCCCAACTTCAGCTTGATGCTGCCGAGTTCGGCGAGCGGTGCGTCGTACCGGCGGCGCCGTACGCAGAAGGCGGTGGTCTCCTCCAGCAGCGCCCGGTGGATGCCGAGGGCGACCGCCGAGAGGTTGGCCCGTCCGTAGAGCACGCTGGAGGAGTACGCGACGGAGAGTCCGTCGCCCTCCGCGCCGAGCCGGTTGGCGGCGGGGACGCGGCAGTCGTCGAAGCGGAGCTCCCCGAAGCTGAAGCCGTGCAGCCCCATCGAAGGCACCTCGGGGAGGAGGTGCACGCCCGGCCGGTCGGACTCGACGAGGAAGGTGGTGAGCCCGCGGGAGCCGGGGCCGGTCCGCGCCACCACCCCGTGCACGTCGCCGACGTGGCTGTTCCCGACGTACACCTTCCGGCCGTTGAGGACGTACTCGTCCCCCTCGCGCACGGCCGTGCTCGTCATGCCGAGGACGTGGCCGCCGCTGCCCGGCTCGGTGACGGCGATCGTCGGCAGGCATTCGCCGGAGGCGACCGAGGGAAGCCAGGTCTTCTTCTGCACCTCGTCCCCGAAGTGCAGGATCTTCGCCACGCCCAACTGGGACGCCTGGACCATCGCCCCCATCGCGCCGCTGACCCGCGAGAGTTCCTCGATGATCACGGATTTCGCCACGTGCCCTGCGCCCATTCCGCCGTAGGCCCTGGGGACGGTCGCGCCGATCCAGCCGCGCTTCGCGATGGTGCGGGAGAGCTCGTACGCGACCGTCCGTGCCGCCTCCATGCTCGGTATCAGGGGCCTCACCTGCGTCTCCGCGAACTCCTGCACCTCGGCTCGCAGTCGGCGCAGTCGTGGGTGCTCGTGGTCGGCTGCGTGGGGACCGTCCATCTTCCCTCCCCTTTTCCTTCCGGTTCGCGGACGGGGCGCCGGCCGCGTGGCCGTCGCCGCCGTGCGCGGTGACGCACAGCCGGCCGGGGCCGCGGAGCGTGCGGGGTCCGGCCCCCGCGCAACGGCCGCGGAGCGGCGTGCGTGCGTGCCGGCCCTTCGCCCGGTCGGCGGTCCGGCCGTGGGCACCGAGCGTTCTCGGGTCGCTCGGTACCCCGGACAGCATTACCCAGTGACACGACCGAATCACCGTGCGTACAGGAGAACTCTGCCGCCTGCCGAGGGTGTTGAGAGGGGCGCGTGGAGCTGCCGAGCGGGAGGAGGCGGGTGCGGTGCGTCCGTCGGCGGGGTGCCGTGGGCGCCGGGAGGCGCCGGTGCGGGCCTTCTTCTCCGGGGGGAGAGGTCGGACGGAGAGGGGCGGGGACGCCTCGGCGGCGGGCCCCGTACGTGGAAGCACGCCCTGCCGTACCGCTCCACGGCGCACGACCGTGACCTGTTGCGTGGAGCCTGCGCGCCGGTGCGCGTGTCCGCGGGTGCGCTCCCCGGAATGAGCTACACCGTCGAATCCCGGATGTGCGAGCGAAGTTGCGGCGCCTCGCCGAGGGGCGAGGGGGATCGGACCGAGCAGGACCGTCGGTTACTGCTCCCTGCGCGTACCGGAGCGGCGCGAGCCGCAGGGGAACTACCGCGACCGGTGTGCGGGCGCGCTCGTGGAGCGGTTGCCGTAAAAGCGTCGGCGACGGGCTCACCGAGTACGCCCGTCCGCGGGAGGGACGGCGTGCGACCTGCACAGCTCTCCTCCGAAATGGCCTGCCGCGCCTACCGGTTGGCGACGCACGAGGGATTTGGTCCTCCGCTTCCGACGCCACCGGGCGGGTCATCCGCGAGTGCATGGACGTCGCGGCTGCTCTGCATCGCCGGAACGGCGTCTTCCCCTCTGTAGTCGTTCTTCCCACCCATGAGACCGATCCCAGTAGGATTTCGGTCGTGCAGCGTCGCTACGACTACCGGGTCTGCCCGGATGCCGCACGGCGTTGCTGGCCGGCCAGTGCGTTCGGGTGCGTCCGCGTGGTGCGGAACGATCGCCTGTGCCCGCACGCGGTGGGTCTGCCGTACGCGACGTCGGCCGAGCTGGCCCGGCTGCGGACAACGCAGGTCGGGCCTTCTGGACTTCAGGCCAGGAAGCACGTCAACGGGTGCCCGGGCTGCAAGGGTCGCCGGCCCGGCGCGAGGACCTCGGGGCGGCCCGCTGGCGAGCGCGCGCCGGGTCGCGCGCGGTGACGGAGGCGCCGTGAGCGAGGAGCAGGTGTACACACGGGCGGTGGACGGGGTCCGCGTCGCGACCTACCGGTGGCTGCCGCAGGGACCGCCGCGGGCTCTCGTGCAGATCGCCCACGGGGCCGCCGAACACGCCGCACGCTACGGCCGGTTCGCACGATTCCTCACCGGCCACGGGTACGCGGTCGTCGCCTCCGACAACCGCGGACACGGCCGGACGGCGGCCGAGACGGGCGGCTACGGCGCGGTGGGCACCGAGGGCTGGCGGGCGACCGTCGGCGACCTGAGAACGGTGGGGGAGCAGGCGCTCGCCCAACTCCCCGCCGGCACACCCCACTTCCTCCTCGGACACAGCCTCGGCTCCCAGCTCGCACGCGACTACGCGCAGGAGTACGGTGCCGGACTCGCCGGCCTCCTCCTCTCCGGTACGTTCCGCTCGCTGCCGGGAAGCGAGGCCGAGCGGGACCTGGCACGGCTCCAGGGGGAGGTGGAGCGCGGGGGTCCCGACGCCGTCTCGCAGTTCGTGCCCGAACTCTTCTCGTCCTTCAACGGCCCCTACCCCCACCGCACGGGGTACGAGTGGCTCTCCCGCGACGAGTCCGAGGTGGACGCCTACGTCGCCGACGAGGCGTGCGGCTTCCCCTTCTCGGCCCGCCTCTCGCTCGACTGGGTCCTCGGCGTCCGCAAGATCAACGACCCGGAGCAGCTCGGGCGCATCCCGCGCGAGCTGCCCGTCCACGTCGCGGTCGGCGAGGAGGACCCCTGCCACCAGTCGATGACGCTCGTCTACGAGCTGCTGGAGGACTTCCGTTACCGCGGCATCAGGGAGTTGAGCTGGCACGCGTACCCCGGCGCACGCCACGAAATCCTCAACGAGACCCACCGCGACGAGGTGCAGCACGACCTCCTGGGCTGGCTCGACGCGCACGCCTGAGCGAGCCGCCGCCTCACGCCGAGGCGGTCCAGCCCCGTACGAAGTCGTCGGCGGCGACGGGGCGGGCGTAGAACCAGCCCTGCGCGGTGTCGCACCCCAACTCCCGCAGCCGCTGGGCCTGGTGCTCCGTCTCGACGCCCTCCACCGTCACCGCGAGCCCCAGCGCATGCGCGAGCGAGACGATCCCCTCGACGAAGGTGACGTCGACCGGGTCGGCCGGGTGGCGCTGGAGGCCCTGGGTGAAGGAGCGGTCGAGCTTGAGGGTGGTCGCGGGGAGGCGGCGGAGGTTGGCGAGGTTGGAGTAGCCCGTGCCGAAGTCGTCGAGGGCGATCTCCACGCCCAGCTCGGCGAGTTGGCGCAACGGCTTCAGCTCGTCCTCGTCGGCCCCGATCAGCGCCGACTCGGTGACCTCCAGGCAGAGCGAGGACGGCGGCACCCCGGCGCTCTCCAGCACGGCGATCGTGTCGGGCACCAGGTCCGGGTGGTGGAGCTGCCGCGGCGAGAGGTTGACGTTGACCCGCAACGGCTGGTCGCCCGCGCCCGCACGGTCCCGCCAGCCGCACGCCTGCGCGACGGCCTGCTCCAGCACCCATCGCCCCAACGGGACGATGAGGCCGGTGTGTTCGGCGAGCGGGATGAAGCGGTCGGGGCCGAGCCTGCCGTGCACCGGGTGCTCCCAGCGCACCAGCGCCTCCGCGCCGTCGACCCGGCCGTCGGACATCCGGATGAGCGGCTGGTACTCGAGGAAGAACTCGTCCCGCTCCAGCGCTGCCGGCAGGTGGTTGGTGAGGCTGTGCCGGTCGATGGCGCGCGCGTCGGAGTCGGGGTCGGCGAACTCGTACCGGTTCCCGCCCGCATCCTTGGCGCGGTACATCGTGATGTCGGCGCTGCGGAGCACCTCGGCCGGGTCGAGGTCGCCCGCCCGTCCCTCCACGATGCCGATGCTCGCGCGGACGGAGAGCTCCCTGCCGTCCACCGAGATCGGTGTGGCGAGCGCGGCGAGCGCCTGCCGCGCCAGTTCGGTGACCTCCTCGCGGCCGCTCGGGTCGGAGATCAGCACCACGAACTCGTCGCCGCCGATCCGCGCCACGAGGTGGTCGGGGCCCGGCGTGCAGGACTGGAGGCGCTCGGCCACCGAGACGAGCAACTGATCGCCGACGGCGTGGCCCAGGCTGTCGTTGACGGCCTTGAAGCCGTCGATGTCGAGGTAGCAGAGGCCGAAGCGGCGCTCCTCTTCGGAGGAGCCGAGGACCCGCTCCAAACGTTCGGCGAAGAGGGTGCGGTTGGGGAGCCCCGTGAGCTCGTCGTGCGTCGCCTCGTACCGCAACCGCAGGTGGAGCAGGCGGCGTTCGGTGATGTCCTCCATCAGCGAGAGCTGGTAGCGCGGCTCGCCCTCGGCGTCGCGGAGCAGTGAGACCGTGAGGTTGGTCCACAGCACGGTGCCGTCGGGGCGGTGGTACGGCTTCTCGACGCGGTAGTGGTCGCGCTCGCCGCGGACGAGTTCGCGGTGGAGGCGCCAGACCTCGGGGGCGTCGTCCGGGTGGACGAGCTCGTTGACGTTCCGACGGCGCATCTCGTCCTCGGAGCGGCCGAACATGCGGGCGAGGGCGCCGTTGGCGTCCCGTATCCGGCCGTCCATGTCCGCGATGCTGATCCCTATCGTGGCGTCCTTGAAGACGGTGCGGAACCGCGTCTCGCTCGCGTGCAGCGCCTCCTCGACGGCCGTCTGCGCGGCCAACGCCGCACGGGAGAGGGACTCCTGCTCCGACCTGGTGCGCTCGCGCAGCGAACGGGAGAAGCCGGCGGCCACCGTGTGCTGGAGGCGCGCGCAGCGCGAGCGGGCCTCGTCGATGTCGAGGTCGCCGGGGCCGCCGCCGTAGAGCACGAGGTAGGAGTCGAGGACGCCGAGGATCTGCGGAAGCGCCTCGGGGCTCGTGCAGTGGCCCGCCACGAGCGTCTCGCCCACCTCGTAGCCGGGGAGGGCGCTGAACGGCTGTGCGTGCAGCGCGTCGTTGAGCCGGGTCGCCAGCGGGTGGAGGAACTCCTCGAACTCGTGCCTCGTCATGGAGGTCTGCGTGGCCTGGTAGACGACGCGGGCCCAGACGGTGGCGAAACGGCGGAGGCCGTCGTCGTCCTCGAACACGGCGGGGGCGTGGTCGTTCTGTGAGTGCGTCACCCGAGATGCCCCACCTTTCGGCCGACGCCCGCATAGCCGGTGAAGACTGCCGAGTCCTCCCATTCGGGCGGGCTGTCCGGCCGCCAGTGCGGCAGTGACACCAGCCCGGGCTCGACGAGCTCCCAGCCGTCGAAGAAGCGGAGGATCTGCGCCTTGCTGCGGATGACCAGCGGAGAGCTCGCCTCCTCGTACACCTTCTGCAGGCGGTCTCCGCGATCGCGTGCGGGCGCGCCTTCCAAGCAGCCGTGGCTGATGACCAGCAGGCTCCCCGGGGCGAGTTGGTCGAAGAAGGCCGCCAGTGCCTTGTCGGGTTCGTCGCGGTCCTCGACGAAGTGCAGGAGCGCCACGACCATCAGGGCCACCGGGCGCTCCAGGTCGAGCAGGCGCTCCGCCTCGTCGCTGCGGAGCACGTCGGACGGGGAGCGGAAGTCGGCCGAGACGATGCCGGCGTGGTCGTTGCCGGCGAGGACGGCCTCGCTGTGGGCCACCGCGACCGGGTCGTTGTCGACGTAGACGACCCGGCTTGCGGGCTCGGCGGCCTGGGCCACCTCGTGGACGTTGCCGAAGGTCGGGATGCCGGAGCCGATGTCGAGGAACTGGGTGACGCCTTCGGAGAGGGCGAAGCGGATGGCCCGCCGCATGAAGGCGCGGTTGGTCTGCATGATCTTCGGCAGGCCCGGCCACGCCTCGATCGCCCGGCGTGCGGCCTCCCGGTCGACCTCGAAGTTGTGCGAGCCGCCCAGGTAGTAGTCGTACATCCGGGAGACGCTGGGCACGTCGAGGTCGATGCCCTGAGGGGCCCAGACGGGACGATCCATCGCAAGGTCTCCAGCTCGCTCAGCTCTGCAGGTTCCCGGCCACGGGGCATGAGGCTAATGACCCCGCCGTGCAGCGCGGAAGGAATCGGCGGATCAGCGGCTTGATCTCGACGGCCGGGGCGGAGACGAGGGGGTCGTATGCCTCCGGCATGTGCTCTCCCGTCCTGCCCGCCACCGCGTACTCGTCCACCGCGGAATCGCGCCAACGCCCTTGCGCCGTACGAGAGTACGGTATGCGTCCTGCCCGCGGGAGCGCGCCCAGCGGCAGCGTACCGCCGGCAGATCCGCCGCCGGTCCCTCGCGATCGCCGTACCGGCACTGACCACGTGCGGTGACGTCCGGAGCACGGTGTGCAAGAGCCGTCGGCGCTTCTTCGGCAATCAGCACGAACGCGGTACAGACGGCACGAACGAGGCACACTGACAGGAGGGGAGCAGCCGGGAGCTGCCCGGTGCCGCTTCCCACGTACGCGTCGAAAGGCGGTGGCCGACATGACGCACACCCCCTCGGGGGCGCACCGAGCCCCCCATTCCTGGATACGGCAGCGCAGCGGCACCGAGCCGGTGACGGCGCGCAGCCCGCTCAAGCTGCGGATGCTGCTCTCGTCCGTCTTCGCTCCGATCTTCGCCGCCGGGGCCGCACTGCTGTGGCTCTGGACGGTCAACAGCGGTCCTCACTCGGTGCCGACCGAAGGCTCCCTGCGGGTCCTCGCGGTCGCCTGCACCGTGCTCGCCGTACTGGCGCTCGTGGACCTGCTCGTGGTGACGGTACGTCGGCGCACGGGGCGCGAGCCCGGACGGGAGAGGCCGGAGCGCTGAACGGGCCCCGGCCGAGGGTGCATTGCGCGGTGTGCGTTCAGATGCGCACGCCGCGCCCTCTGAGGTATGCCAGCGGGTCGATGTCGGAGCCGTAGCCGGGGCCCGTGCGCACCTCGAAGTGCAGGTGCGGGCCCGTGACGTTGCCCGTGGCGCCGGAACGGCCGACGCGCTGGCCGGTGTCGACGCTCTGGCCCGCGCGGACGGATATCGCTGAAAGGTGCGCGTACTGACTGTACTTGCCGTCGGAATGACGGACGACGACCTCGTAGCCGTAGGCGTCGCCCCAGCCGGCCGAGACGACCTTGCCTGCCGAGACCGCCTTCACGGTCGTCCCCGTGCCGACGGGGAAGTCGACGCCTGTGTGCTGCCCCGAGGACCAACTGCTCCCGGAGGCGCGGTAGCCCGTCGTCGGCGAGACCCCGCTCACCGGGGCGATCACTGAGGAGCTCTTCGCGCGAGCGGCCTTGGCCTTCTCCGCCTTGGCCTTCTCCGCCTTCTCCTTCTCCGCCTTTGCCTTTTCGGCTTTCGCCTTCTCCGCCCTCGCCTTGGCCGCCTCGGCCTTGCGGGCCTTCTCGCGCTCGGCCTCTGCCTTTTCGGCCTTCGCCTGCTCCGCCTTCTCGGCTGCGGCCTTCTTCGCGGCTTCCCGCTCCGCCGCGGCCTGCCGCGCTGCCCGTGCCTCGCTCTCGGCCGGCTTGCGAGCGGCGTCCGAACTGCCCTGCTGGGCCTTCTCCTTGGCTCCGGCGAGCCGCAACTCCTGTCCGGGCAGGATGAGATCCGGGTCGCCGCCGACAGTGCTGCGGTTGCGGGAGTAGAGGCCCTGCCAACCGTCCTTGACGCGATGCGACTCCGCGATGGAGGAGAGCGTGTCGCCGCCCACCACCTCGTACTTGGTCTGCTTCTTCGAGCGATCCGCCTTCGCCCGCTCGGCCTTGGCCGCCTTCGCCCTGGCCGCCTCCGCCTTTTCGGTCTCGGCCTTCTCGCTCTCCGCCTTGGCCGCCTTCGCCTGGCTCGCCTGGGCCACGGCCTCGTCCGCCCTCGCCTGCTGCACGCGCGGCTCGGCCGCCGCTCGCGACAGCCCGGAGTTCGGGCCGCAGTTGGGCCAGGCGCCGGCGCCCTGGCCGCGCAGCACCTTCTCGGCGACCGCGATCTGCTGGTCCTTGCTCGCCAGGTCGGCACGGGCGGCGTACGCGCCCCCGCCGTACGCCTCCCAGGTGCTCTGGGTGAACTGGAGGCCGCCGTAGTAGCCGTTGCCCGTGTTGACCGACCAGTTGCCGCTGCTCTCGCAGGCGGCCACCTTGTTCCAGACGTCCTGCGGCGCCGCGTGTGCCAACTGTGCGCCCGCGAGCGGGATCGCGAGCCCTGCACCGCCCACGGTGAGCCGCAGCGAGGTGCGGGAAGCGGCGCTCGGCCGCTGCCTGCGGTGGCGCCCGCGGGCGGCAGGCTCGGGCGGAGCGGGCCGGTTGGGCCGAGCGGACATGGACGGTGCCTCCGTTGATCGGCGGTGCCGCGGACGGGAGTTGCCGAGCGGAGCCACCATAGGGCGCCGCTTCGGGGGTCACAAGGGGTCAGCGGGGGTCACGGGGGGTGACACGGTTGCACGGGGGCGGCCGCGCTCCGCCTCCGTCCGCGGGCCGTCCGTACGCGCGCGACCGTACGCACGGGTCACAGCTCGATGCCCCGCTCGCGCGCCCTGCGGTGCGCCGCGCGGTCGGCCACGGCCTCCTCCAGGTAGACCTCGCAGACGAGGTGCCCCGAGTGGGAGAGGTTGTGCTCCAACTCGTAGAGGCGCACCTCGCTTCCGTCGGCGAGCAGGAAGGCGTGCTCGTAGAGGGAGCACCACACCTGGCAGGCCGAGGGGCCGTGGAGCGGCCGCGGCACGTGCGCGATGCGGTGCCCGCGCGCTGCGGAGAGCGCGTCGAGGAGCTCCTCGCCCGGGCTGTCCGGGTTCTCCGCGCGACGCAGCAGCCGCCGCGCATGCTCCGACGAGCCCTCGCGTGCGTACCCCTCACGCCGTACGGGACGGAGCTCCGTGCGAGGTTGCACCGACTCGCCCGCCGGCGGCGGCACCCCGCCGTCCGTGCCGTGCAACCGGGCCTCGGCGGTGCGGAGTTGGGGTTCGTCGCAGTAGACCTCGTACTGCACGCCCGTGGCTTCGGTGCCCTCGCCCGACTCGTGGCACAGCTCCCAGAGCGTCTCGGTGCCGCCGTCGCGAAGGAGGAAGGAGTGGCGGTAGCTGCAGCAGCGCAGCCTGGGCGGCGGGGAAGTGCGGTGGCGCCAGCTGTGCAACTCGGCGCGGTGGAGCAGCGATCCGCGCAGCACGGCGAGCGTGTCTTCCGGCACCTCGAAGGGGTTGAGCGCACGCTCCAGAAGCTCGTCCAGATGTTTCGCCGGCGTCGGATACTGCTCCTCGCGGATCTCTCCGCCCATTCTCGTCCCCTCCCGGTAGCGTCGCCCCACACTGCTTCCGCTCCCCGTTGGGCACACACCGTAGCGCCGCGTACGCGCTCCGCGGGCGGATTCGCGCGAATCGACGACGGCAGCGTGCCCGCCTCCTCCCGTCCGTCGTCTTCTTCACAATTCCTCCGCGGAGCACGGGTGAGCGCGCGGCAGCGGGGAACGAAACCTCGGGGGCCGGACGGCGAACTTCCGCCGTGGGCAGCCGAGTCGGCGCCGAGCGCCGCTGCGGCGGGAGCGGGGGAGAGGGGGACGAGGCCGAGGCGAGGGTCCGTCCGGACCCGAGGGAGACGACTGTGACCACGCTGCCCGTCGGATACGAGTCCTACTGGATGCTCTCCGCCGCGCGTTCCCCCTACCCCGCGCTGTTACCGGGGGAGTCGATCGAAGCGGACGTGGCGGTGGTCGGCGGCGGCGTCGCCGGCCTCTCCGTCGCGTGGGAGCTCGCCCGAGCCGGATGCTCCGTCGTCGTGCTGGAGGCCGACCGCATCGCCGCGGGTGTCACGGGGCACACCAGCGGAAAGCTCTCGGCCCTCCACGGCCTCGACTACTCCAGGATCGCCGCCTCGCGCGGCCTGGAGAGCGCACGGCTCTACGCGGCCTCGCAACGGGGAGCGGTGGAGCATCTCGCCGCGATCGTCGCGGAGTTGGGGATCGAGTGCGAGCTGGAGCGGGTGCCGGCGTACACGTACGTGGAGTCCGAGCACCACGTCGACGAGGTGCGCGCGGAGGCCGACGCGGCACGCGCCGCGGGCCTCCCGGCCTCGTTCACCACGGACGTCCGGCTCCCGTTCCCCGTGCGCGGTGCCGTGCGCGTCGAGGACCAGGCGCAGTTCCACCCGCGCAAGTACCTCCTCGCCCTCGCCGACGACCTGGTCGCGCGCGGGGGGCTGATACGGGAGCGCACGCGCGTCCTCGACCTGGACGATTCGGGTGGCCCCGTCCTCCTCACCACGGAGTGCGGCGCCGAGGTCCGCGCGGCCGACGTCGTCGTCGCCACCCACTACCCCGTCTTCGACGGGGGCTTCCTCTCCTCCCGGCTGACACCCCGCCGCGAACTCGTGCTCTCCGCGCTCCTCCCCGCCGAGGAGGACCCGCAGGGCACGTACACCACCCCGGAGCGCGGCACTCGCACCGTCCAGACCGCGCCGTACCCCTTCACGCCGGGCAAGCGGCTCCTCGTCGTCACGGGTGAGCGCTTCCTCCCCGGCATCCGCGGGATAGGGACGGTGAGCGCGCGGTACGAGCGCCTCGCCGCGTGGACGTACGAGCGCTTCCCCTCCGCGCGGTTGGCGCACCGCTGGGCGACGCAGGACATCGAGACCACCGAGGGCCTCCCCTACATAGGGCGCTTCCATCCCGCCTCCCCCCACTCCTACCTCGCAACGGGGTTCGGCGGCTGGGGGATGAGCGGGGGCGTGCTCGCCGGGCAGTTGCTCGCGGCCCACGTGCTCGGGGAGGAGCTGCCGGGTTGGGCCGGTCTGTACGACCCGGGGCCGCGGGCCGGGGACGCGCCGGCGATGCTGCGGCGGAAGTCGGCGGTGGCGCGGAGCTACGTCGGGGATCGGCTCCGTCCCTCCTACGTGGACTCCGTCGCGGAGGTCGCTCCCGGCACGGGTGCGATCGTGCGGATCGGCGGCCGCCGGTGCGCCGTGCACCGCACGCCGGAGGGGGAGCTCCGCGCGCTGTCGCCGCGCTGCACCCACCTCGGGTGCCTGGTGAGGTTCAACGATGCGGAGAGCGCTTGGGAGTGCCCGTGCCACGGTTCGCGGTTCGGTACCGGCGGCGAGGTGCTCCAGGGTCCGGCGACGAGGCCGCTGGAGCGCAGGGACCTCGGGGAGGAGCCGGAGGGGGAGTGAGACGGGCCCTCGGAGGCGCACGTCCGCGCGAGTGAGCGGTCCGCACGCCGGTACGCGCGGTGCTGACCACCCCGCGTCCTCCCGTGCCTAGCATGCGGAATCGATCGTTCCGCGGAGGTGTACCGAGGATGGACCGCCCGAGACCCCGTACCGCTGCACACGCCCAACTCTCCTCTGCCACCGGCCGTTCAGCCCCCGGGCGCACGCGCCGGCGCCGTACGCTCCTCGCGGCGGGCCTCGCCGTCGCCACGGCCGCCGGACTCCACGCGGCCCCCGGCGGGCTCGCGGCCGAGCGGGCGCCCGGGCCGTCGAGCGAACCCGTCACCTTCCTCCTCGCCGGCCTCGACAAGCGCGCGGGCCTCACCAAGGAGCAGAAGGACGACCTCCACGTGGGCGGCAAGGCGTGCGACTGCACCGACGTGATGATGCTCGTGCAGGTCTCCGCCGACCGCGGCCGGGTCAGCGTCGTCAGCATCCCCCGCGACTCCTACGTGCAGTTCGCGCCGCACGTCGAGCCCGAGCGCGTCCGCAAAGAGAGCGGCGAGGCGAAGGACGACGGCGGCAGGGATGCGCAGAACGCCCCCTCGGGCGGCCTCACCGAGCACTACGGAAAGATCAACGCGGCGCACCTGCACGGCGGTCCCGAGCTCACCGTCCGCACCGTGGAGCGCGCCACCGGGCTCCACATCGACCACTACCTGGAGACGGACTTCACCGGCTTCGCCGAGACCGTCGACCGGCTCGGCGGCTCCCGCGTCTGCACAGACAAGCCGCTCAAGGACGCCAACTCCGGCCTCGACCTCGCAGCCGGCAGCCACCGCCTCGACGGGAAGCAGGCCCTCCGGTACGTGCGCGCCCGCCACGTCCCGCCGTCCTCCGGCGACCTCGGCCGTGTCAGGCGCCAGCAGCGCCTCGTCGCCGAGATGCTCGGCGACCTCACTTCGGACCGCGTCGCGGGCGACCCCGTCGCGCTCGTCGACGCCGCACGCTCCCTCGCGGGGACGGTGCGCACCGACGGCAGCCTCTCCCTCGGCCGGCTCGTCTCCCTCGGTCGCGCGCTGCGCGAACTCCCCGACGACGCCGCGGAGTTCGCGACGGTACCGATCGCCGAGTTCGACTACCGCGCCCCGCAGTGGGGCTCCTCGCTCCTCTGGGACAGGTCCCGGGCAGCCGCGATGTTCGCGGCCCTGCGCGAGGACCGCCCGCTCCGCGAGGAGCCGCGCATCCAGCCGCCGCCCGGGGTCGCACCGGTCGCGCTGCCGCCGTCCGAGGTGCCGGTGCGCGTCGAGGGGAGCGGCGACCGCGCGGACCGGCTGGAGACGGGCCTGCGCGACGACGGCTTCGCCGTCGCCGAGCGGCGCACGGGCGAGCCGGGACGCGCTCGACGCCCCGTCATCGTTTACGCACCGCACTACGAGCGGGACGCCCACGTCCTCGCCACCGCGCTCCCCGACGCCGAACTCCGCCCCCGCAAGGACCACGGCCGCACGCTCACGGTGCTCCCCGGCTCGGGACCCGTGACCGTCGCCAAGGTCGTCCACGACCGCAGCAGTGTCGAGGGCGCACCCGTGGGTGCCGAGCAACTGCGGTGCGCGGAAGGGGAGGCAGCGGGCGGCCACGAGAGCTGAGCCCCGGCCGGCGCCTCACAGGTCGCGTCGGAGAGCGCGGAGGAGCGACGGCGTCTCGTCCGCCGGGGAGGCGAGGGCGCCGAGGCGGTCGAGCGCCTCGAGGTAGGCGGCCGTCTCGCGCCGCTGGTCGAGGTAGGCGGCGCCGGTGAGCGACTCGGTGTAGACGATGTCGGGGAGTTCGGGGATGTCGAACCGGAAGAGTTGGAAGGGTCCGTACATCGCGGGGTGCGCACCGGCGGAGAAGGGGACGATCTGCACGGTCACCTCCGGGAGCGACGTGCAGACCTCGACGAGGCGGTCGACCTGCCCGCGCATCACCTCGGACTCCCCGACGCGTCGCCGCAGCACCTGTTCCTCCAGGACGGACCACACGCGGGGGCCGCTGCCTGCCGGCTGCCCGCCTCCGGCTCCGAGCAGGCGCTGGCGGCGCATGCGCAGCTCCACCCGCCGGTCGAGTTCGCTCGGCCCCGCGTGCGGGTGTGAGGCGCGCAGCAGGGCACGCGCGTACGCGGGCGTCTGGAGCAGTCCGGGCACGCAGTGCGGTTCGTAGGAGCGGATGAGGCTCGCCTCCTGCTCCAGCCCGAGGTACCGGCTCGACCAGCTCGGCAGCACGTCGCGCAGCTCGTGCCACCAGCCGGGCTTGTTGGCCTCGTCCACCTCGGCGAGGAACCGGGCCGTCGCTTCCGCGCCGACGCCGTAGATGCGCAGCAGCTTCTCGACGTAGGGCGCCTTGAGGCCGACCTCCGCCTTCTCCATGCGGCGCACGGTGGTGGCGTTGACCCGGAGGGCCCGGGCGGCGTCGTCAAAGCTGCGCCCGGCGCGCTCTCGCAGCTCCTTGAGCCGTAGCCCGAGGACGATCTGGCCCACGGTCGGTGAGGAGCGCGGTTCCGGCAAGAGGCTCCTCCTCGCTGGTGAGGGCGCCCGCTTCCCGGCTAGGGCGGGGAGCGGACCGGACGGACTCCGCGTCGAGTCTGGCATGCGCGTAGTGCCGTGACCACGCTGTGGAGGCGTTTCTGCAAATTGCAGAACTCCGCTTGCCATATGTCACAGACCGACGCATAGTGAAATACGTGACCCAGCTCATGAGGCTGCGGTATCCGCACCGCACGCAACGCCCGGAGGGCCGCCGGCCCTGTCCGCTTGCGGGAGGCTGCGATCCGCCGGCGCCCGGGCGTGTGAAGCCCGCGCCGGTCCACTACCGTCCGACCCCCGTCAGGTAACCGCCAGGTATGCCGGAAGGCGAAGAGTCCGTGGCCTTCACGCAGTCCGAGCTCCCCGCTCCCGTGCCGCAGCAGGCCGGGGGCGCGGGGAAGGACGTCCCGACGGCGGATGCGCCCGTGCTCAGCGAGGGCTTCGAACTGCCCGCGCGCACCGAGGCGGTGGCGCGCGCCCGTGCGTGCGTGGAGGAGAGGGTCGAGAGCTGGGGCCTCCCCGAGGAGCTCGGGTACACGGCGCAGTTGGTGATCTCCGAGTTCTTCACCAATGCCGTCGTCCACACCGACAGCGGACGCGTTCTGTGCTGTCTGCAGATCCGCGGCGACCGGCTGCGGATAGAGGTGGCGGACGAGGGCACCGAGCGGGTCACGCCGCAGTTGCGCCGGCCGGGGGTCGACGAGCTCGGCGGGCGCGGGTTGCAGCTCGTGGGCGCCGTCGCCTGCGAGTGGGGTGTCGTCGCGGGAGGCGGGGCCGGACGCATCGTCTGGGCCGAGCTCGACTCGGCGCCGGAGCCGACAGCAGGGGGCGACCGCGGGTAACGGTACGCGTCCGCGCGCCGTTCCGCCGCCGATCGTGAATTTCCGCGCCCTCGCGTGTACTTGGCGTGTTCGCGGGGCGTGCGTCGTGCCATGCTGAGCGCCGTCGCGCTCCCTCGGACGGCCGGTCCCGGGCAGGCGATCACAGCCGATGCGAGCACAGTGAGGTGCGCATGCCGGAGTACCCGGAGAGTTCCGAGGTCACGGAGTCCACGGCGGAGGTGGACGTCAACATCCCCAGCGTGGCCCGGATGTACGACCACTACCTCGGCGGCAAGGACAACTACGCGGTCGACCGCGCGGCCGTCGCCGAGCTCGACAAGGTCGTGCCGAGTACCCGGCCACTCGCTGTGAACAACCGCCGCTTCCTCAAGCGGGTCGTGCGGGCCCTCGCGGAGGAGTACGGCGTGCGTCAGTTCCTCGACCACGGCTCAGGGCTGCCGACGCAGGAGAACGTGCACCAGGTGGCGCAGGACGTGGACGCGGGGTGCCGGGTCGTCTACGTCGACAACGACCCCATCGTCCTCGCGCACGGCCGCGCGCTGCTCCAGGAGAACGACCGCACCTGCGTGGTCCGGGCCGACATGCGCGACACCGACGCGGTCCTCGCGCACCCGGAGGTGACGCGCCTCATCGACATGGAGCAGCCGGTGGCGGCGCTCTTCATCTCGGTGCTCCACTGCATCCCGGACTCCTCGGACCCCGGCGGGTTCGTGCGACGCGTCGCCGAGCGGCTGCCGTCGGGGAGCTTCGTGGTGAT
This sequence comes from Streptomyces sulphureus DSM 40104, assembly GCF_000381025.1. Taxonomy (GTDB): domain Bacteria; phylum Actinomycetota; class Actinomycetes; order Streptomycetales; family Streptomycetaceae; genus Streptomyces; species Streptomyces sulphureus. Next base: position 569,325 of record NZ_KB905816.1, on the reverse strand, counting down.
CAACCAGTTGGTGAGCGAGTCCGCGAGGACAAGGGACTTCGTCACCGACTTCATGGAGCGCAGCACGGGCGGCAACTGGGGCCGGGTGCGCCAACAGCACGAGGTGGCACGGTACTTCGACGGGTGGGAGATCCTGGAGCCGGGTCTGGGCCGGATCAACGACTGGCGCCCGGACGGTGAGTTGGCGCCGCGCGAGAACTACGACGAGTGGTACGAGTACGGGGGCGTCGCGCGCATCCCCTGAGCGTCACGTCAGCTCGGAGAGGAGCCGCTCCAGGAACTGCGCCGTCCTGTCGGGGCGTTCGGCGGTGGCGCAGAGCCGGTCCATGACGGCCATGTAGCTCTCCACCTCCTCGCGCTTGTCGAGGTAGAGCGACGAGGTGAGCTGTTCCAGATAGACGATGTCGGGCAGGTCGGGCTCGGTGAACCTGAGTATCGTCACCGGACCGCCGGCGGCTGCGAGGCCGCCGAGCCGGAAGGGGGCGATCTGGAGGGTGACGTCCGTCTGCGTCGTGATCTCCAGCAGGTGGCGGATCTGGTCGCGCAGCACCCTCGGATCGCCCGGGGGCCGCCGCAGCGCGGCCTCGTCGACGACGGCCCACAGCTTCGGGCCGCTGCCGCGCTCCAGGATCGACTGGCGCTGCGTCCGCAGCTCGACGCGGCGCTCGATCTCGTGCTCGTCCGCTCTGGGATGGCCGAGTCTGATCACCGCGTGCGCGTACTCCGGGGTCTGCAACAGCCCCGGGACGAACTGGACTTCGTACATGCGGATGATCGAGGCCGCCTCTTCGAGCCCGATGAGGCGGTCGAACCACGGCGACATGACGTCGCTGTACTTCTGCCACCAGCCGGGGCTGCCGGCCTGGCGGGCGAGCGCGAGGTACTGCTCACGAGTGGCGGCGTCGCGCACGCCGTAGAAGGTGAGCAGGTCCTCGACGTCGCGCTGCTTGCAGCCGACGCGGCCGAGTTCGAGGCGGCTGATCTTGGCGTGCGAGCCGCGGATGGCGTCGCCTGCGGCCTCCCGCGAGATGCCCAACGACTCGCGGAGGCGGCGGAGTTGGGTGCCGAGGATGATCCGCAGGATGGTGGGGCCGCCCCTTGGGTGGTCGGAGAGGCGTCCGGCCGCTGCGGTGAGGTCCCTTTCCTGCTCTGCTGCCATCGGCTCTCCTGACTCCACCTCTGCTCCGTCCCCGACCGGGCCGGCCTTGCGGATCGGAGGCTCGTGCCGCCGGGGATCGCCCGGTGGCCACGAAGTCTGCCACCGTGCCAAGTCGCGGTACACACCTGTTCGTTGCGTGTGCCTCTGCCACTGTCGCACAGCATGTGGCAGAGGCACGAGCCGACTTGCCTCGGCGGTACCGGGGAGGTAAGCCTTGTACCTCCCCGGTTCCGTGGATCAGCCGTCCGCGGTCACAGGCGACCGCCTTCGGTCAGGCGCCGGCCCGGAGGAGATCGTCGAACTCCCCGTCCTTCGCTCCTCGGAGGAAAGCCGCGAGCTCGCCGGCGGGGTACACCAACGCGGGCCCCGAGGGGTAGCGGGAGTTGCGCACCGCCACCTGGCGGCCCTCCGACCGGCCCTCCAAGGGGGCCAGCTCCACGCAGTTCCCGTTCGGGTTGCTCCGGCGGCTCTTCCGCCAGGCGGCGTCGGTGAGTTGGGTGGCCGGGATGCCGTTGTACGTCTGCATGTTCGTCTCCCTGGCTCTCGTGCTGTCGTGCAGCGACGTGGTGGAACGACGCCGGAGGACGGACGATGGGGACGCCCGGCCTCCCGACGTGGCAACACTGTGGCACAGCGGAGCGTTCTTGCATCTGTAAGTACAGATGTGCTTGCAGAAGTAAGTACGCAACCGGGAGAATGACGCGCGCAGTTGTGCAGACCCGTGCTCCGGCAGCACAACGGAGCTGAAGCCTCCGTACTTCGACAGGAGCCCCAGTGACCTCATCGAGCACCGAAGGCACCCTCGCTGCGGGTGCTCTCCCCGAGTCGGGCGAGCCGGCCTGGGACCACCCGCTGACCAGACTCGTTCTTCTGCTGGAGATCGCCGAAGAGCCGTCGTGGCTGCGGGAGTTGACCGAGCCGGGCGCCACCGGGCGCTAGTCGCCCGGGAACGGTCCCCGCTCGGTGCTGATTCGGCAACTCCGGGCGTGTGCAAGGCACTCGGGCAGCGGCGCCCGGTGCACCAGCTCCAGTCCCGAGACCGCGCGCGTCACCGCCACGTACAGGTGTCGGCCTCCGCTCCGCGCGTCCGCCGCCAGCACCTCGGCGGGCTCGACGAGCACGACGTGGTCGAACTCCAGCCCCTTGGCGGAGTCGGCCGCGACGGCGGTCACCCGCACCGCGGTGCTCGTCGCTCCTGTGGGGGAGGCGGACAACTGCGCGTCCGCCAGGGCGCGTTGCACCTCCGCGAGCCGCTCCGGTGCCGCGATCACAGCGACCGAGCCGTCGCTCGTCAGCGCCCTGCGCACCGCGTCCACCGCTGCCTCCGCGAGCCGCGCCGAGCGGCGCACGCGCAGACGTCCGCTTCCGCGCAGTGAACGCGCGGGCGGTACCGGTACGTCGAGTGTCGCGAGCACCGCGTTCGCCGCGGCGGTGAGCGCCTCGGGCACCCGGAAACCCGTCGTCAGCGGCACGACGTCCGCTCCCGGTGCGCCGAGGTGGAGGAGCTGCTCCTCCCAACTCCGCGCCGCCCAGGGGGTCGTGCCCTGGGCGAGGTCCCCGAGGACGGTGAGCGAGCCGAACCTGCTGCGTCGGGCCAGCGCGCGGCACTCCATCGGCGAGAGGTCCTGCGCCTCGTCGACGATCAGGTGTCCGAGGCTCGTTTCCGAGCGGTGCAGCAGGCCCTCGAGCTCGTCGAGGAGCAGCAGGTCGGCAGCCGTCCACCGGTCCGCCGGACGGCCCCTCCCACCGCCCTTGCGCAGCACCGCCCCCTGCTCGGCCGCCGAGAGGTGCCCGGAGGCCGCCGCGGCCAACTCGCCCTCGTCCGTGAGGAGTCGGGCGAGGAGACGCTGCGGCCGCAGCTTCGGCCAGCACTCGTCGAGCAGCCGTTTGACGGGTTTCGAGGAGCCCATCCTCCGTAGCCAGGCGGTGCCCCGCGGACCTGTGCGCTGTTCCGCCAGGCTGCGCAGGGCCGCACAGACCGCGGTACGGACGGCCTCGCGCCCCGCCTCGTAGGGCATCTCGCGCGCTGCCGTCTCCGTCACGATCCGGTGCAGTTCCTCTGCCGGCAGCCGCCAGGTGTACGCGCCGTCCGGTACGGCGAGCGGCTCGGTGGGAGGGCGCAGGTGCGCGTGGACGGCCTGCCTGAGCACCTCGGCGAAAGCAGGGGAGTGCTTGACGCGTGCCGCCTCCGCACCCTCCTCGGCCGTCGGCCCGGCGAACCCCTCGGGTGCCACGAGGTCCGCGACGGTGTGCTGGCTGACGCCCGACTCGCCCAGGGCGGGCAGGACTTGGGCGATATAGTCGAGGAACCGGGGGTTGGGCCCGACGACCAGCAGGCCGCCCCTGTGCAACCGGCTCGCGTGCGCGAAGAGCAGGTACGCAGCGCGGTGCAGGCCGACGGCGGTCTTCCCGGTGCCCGGCGCTCCCTGGATGCAGAGGGACTTGGTGAGGGGGGCGCGGACCAGGTCGTCCTGGTCGGGCTGGATCGTCGCCACGATGTCCCGCATGGGGCCGACCCGTGGACGCTCCAGTTCCTTCGCCACGAGCCTGCCCGGCGTCGACTCCCCGCTCTCGCCGAGGAGTTCGTCCTCCAGCGCCGTGAGGGAATCGGGCTCGCCCGGGGCTCCCGGCCTCCAGCCGTATCTGCGGCGACGCTGCACACCGGCCGGCTTCTGCGCGGTGGCCTGGTAGAAGGCGCGGGAGACGGGGGCGCGCCAGTCGACGACGAGCGGTGCGGCCGCGGGGTGCTCGGCGATGCGCCGGCGGCCGATGTGGTAGCGCTCTCCCGCGTGTTCGCCGGCCTGCGGCGTCTCCAAGTAGTGGAGGCTGCCGAAGAACGGTGGGCCGCCCGTCTCCTCGCCGAGGTCCCTTGCCTGACCGCGCAGATACCTGCCGAGGGCTTCAGCGCCGGCGCCGTCTCCGGAGACGCCTTCGCCGGCCAGGACGCCGGCCCCCTCGTCGACTCTGCGGGCCGCCGCGGAGGCGGCAGCCGCTGCGGCGGCGCGGCACTTGCGGGCGTGGGTGCGCTCCAGCGCGAGTTGGTCGTCGGCCGGCTCGGTGTGCGAGCGGGGAGCCGGGGCTCCTCCCGTGGTGTCGTGATGGCTCACCGGAGCTCCGCGAGGCCCGTACGCAACTGCCCGAAGGCGTGGACGGCGGCGGAGGCGGCCTCCTCCTCGCACTCTGCCGCCGCCGAACCCTGTGCCATGCGACGGGAGTTGGCGAGGGCGAGTGTCCGCTGGACGGCGGCGATCTGGGCCGCTGCCAGGCGGGCTCCGAGCGGCGGGTCCGCCTCCTGCGACGTGTGGGGAAGACCGGCGAGCGCGGCGGCCAGGGCGGTCTCGGCCCTGGCGAGGTAGGTGTGGAGGCGGGCGAGGAGGGCCGGGGTGTCGTTGAGGAGGGCATGGAATGCGAGGGCTTCGGGGTCGTCGCTGAGACCCGTGATCGGGTCGCGCACCGCGAGGCCGTCGAGGAAGTGGCTCAGGAGGGCGTCGAGAGGGGAGGTGTCGGCGGCGCGGGAGGCCACGACGCGGGCCGCTTCGTCCTCGTGGTCGGCGAAGCGGAAGAGCGCCATGTCCTCCTTGGAGCGGAAGTACCGGAAGAGCGTCGGCTTGGAGACGCCGGCCGCCGCGGCGATCTCCGTGACCGAGACGGCGTCGAACCCCTTGCTCAGGAAGAGGGAGACGGCGGCGTCGGAGACGGCGGCGTAGGTGCGCTGCCTCTTGCGGGCGCGCAGGCCCGGTGGTTGGTCGGTCATGGGGCCAAGGCTAGCAAGAGAAATGAGACTCGGTTAAGTTTTTATCCTGGTCTCTTTTTCACTCACCGCAGCCCCACGCACGGGAGCCAGGCCCGGGACGCGCCCGCGGCTGTCGTCAGCAGTGCGGTGAGGACGCCGCCGGCTCCGCCGAGCAACGTCATGTGCGCACGGGCGAGTTCGGCCACGTCGGGGAGGCCGTCGAGGACGCTGGAGAGGAGGCGGGCGCGGAGGGCGGTCGCCGCGGGGAGGCGGGCGTGCCGGTGGAAGGCGTCGGCGACGGCGAGGACGCCGCACGCCCCGTGGCAGAGTCCCAGCAGGTCGTCGGGCGCCTCGCCGAAGAGGTGGAACGCCTCGTCGTACCGGTCGGCGAGCGAGGTGAACGCCTCTGCCGCCCACTCCGCGCCGGCCTGGTCGCCGAGCGCTTCGGACGCGTCCCACAGCGCCCACGAGATGCCCGGCGTGCCGTAGCACCACGCCTGCCGGGCGCGCGCGCCGGGAGCTGGCGGTGCGTCGAGCCCGGCGCCGTCCCAACTGCGCACCCCCAGCGCATCCGTGAAGGACTGGCGGCGCAGCCACTCGCAGAGGGTCCGCAGGGCGTGCTCCTGCTCCGCGGTGCGGCCGCATCGCCGGACGGAGGCGGTGAGCGCGGCTGCCACCCCGGCGGCGCCGTGTGCCATGCCGGTGTTGACGCGGCCGTCGAGCCAGCCGAGGTGGCGGTGCCCGGCGTACGCGGTGCGCAGGGCAGCGAGGTCGTCGGCTGTGCAGAGGGAGGTCAACGTGTCGATGTACGGGGCGAGTCCGGGGCGGTTCGGTTCTGTCCCCGCGCAGAGGGCGAGGAGGGTGCCGCTGGGGCCGAGCACCAGGTCGTAGTCCGGGAAGGTGACGCGTCCTGGGGTCGGTGCCCGGTCGGTGGCCGAGCGCAGGAGCCCGGCGTCGAGGCGGTCGGCGGCGCGGCGCAGCGCGGGCTGGACGGTGGAGCCGAGCCGCAGGCCGACGAGGGTGCCGGCGAGGCCGCCGTCGTAGAGCCCCGGGTGGCGGCGCCCGGCTCCGGCCGTGCGCGCCCAGAGCGCCGTCGCGCGCGCTACGGCGTCCGCGGTGCGGCGTGCGTGCGAGGGTTCTCCGACCGCCGGTAGCGAGGCAAGTGCGGCGCACAGCACGGGGATGCCGGGATCGCCGGGCGCCGGGTCGGGCACGGCGCCGGTGTGCGTGCGTTCCGTCCACTCCTCGAGCATCTGCACCGTGAAGCTGGTGAGTCGGGTGAGCGCGTGGGTGTCGGTGGGACCTCGGTCGTGGGGCTGCTGCGTCTCGCTGCGGCGCGGCATCCGGTCTCCCTGCTGCAGAGTGCTCGACTGACGGACCCCTGCGGTGGGGGCCGAGGCGGCGCCGTCGACCGAGGCGCGCACACCGGCCGTCGGCGGGGGCCGCGGGAGAGCCGCCCGGATTGCGGCCGGGCGGCTCGGCGACCGCGGGGCGCACCGTGCCGGTGGCGCCGGTGCCCCGTTGTCTGACGTCAACCCGCTAGGGGCCGACGGCGGTTCAGCAGACGATCACCGTGCAGATCAGGACGGTGCAGACGCCGCTGCATCCGCTGCTGTCGCCACCGCCGCCCTCGGTGAGGTCGGTCTCGGTGATGCGTGCGTCGAGGTCCTCGATGAGGGCGTCGAGGTCGGTTGCTTCGATCGTTGCGGGCATGGGTGTTCCTTTCGCTGGAAGGACCTACTGGGCTGCCGGACGGCGACGTGCCCGCCGCGCCCGGACGGAAGGGACGCTCGTTCGAGCGTCCGGCCCCGGTGGCGCAAGGCCGTCGCAGGGCGTGACGGCGAGGTTCAGCAGACGATGACGGTGCAGACCACGATGGTGCAGACGCCGCTGCATCCGCTGCTGTCGCCACCGCCGCCCTCGGTGAGGTCGGTCTCGGTGATGCGTGCGTCGAGGTCCTCGATGAGGGCGTCGAGGTCGGTTGCTTCGATCGTTGCGGGCATGGATGTCCCTTTCTCTGCGGTTCTTCTCGGCTCCTCGCCCGGCGGTCGCCCGGCGGGAGGTTCGGGGTGCACGGGGCCTCTTCGGCCTCGGGCCGGCTCGCGCCGAGGAGCACCGGGCCGGCGGGCGGTCCTCGCCGGCCCGGCTCTCCTCGGGGACGCCGTTCCGGTACGGCGCCGAGTGCGCCGTCGGCTGGACGGAACGGTGTCCTGCGGGATCAGCAGACGATGACGGTGCAGACCATGACCGTGCAGGCGCCGCTGCACTCGTACGTGTCCGCGCTGCCCTCGGTGAGGTCGGTCTCGGTGATGCGGGCGTCCAGCTCCTCGATGAGGGCGTCGAGTTCGGCCGTCCCGATCGTCGGGGGCATGGTGGGTCCTCTCTCGCGGAGTGCCTCGGCAGTGGTCCCTCGGGGATGCCTCGGGCCGAACCCGGTCGGTCGTCTGCCGGACGCCGGTACGTCGGTCGTGTACGCATGCGGGGCTCCTCATCCGACCTGCTGGTGTGTGCAGTCGGCTGCGGGGAGGCGGGCGGCGGCGCGCGCGGCGAGCTCAGCCGGCGGGGTGCGGTGCGGCAGGCGGAGCAGCACGCCGGCGGCGACGGCGGCTCCGTCGTGCAGCGCGTCGCGGAGCAGGTGGGCGCCGGGCGCCGGCAGCGCCTCCTCGAAGAGCAGCTCTTCGGGCCCCTCTTGGCCGCAGACTCGCTCCAGCAGATGCAGCGAGGGCAGCGCCGCCAGGTCGACCGGCAGCGGCTTGCCGCCGGGCGAGGTGCGCACGTAGCCGAACCGTGGCAGGCCGGCGTCCGCGCGGAGCTCCGCCAGCGCGGTCACCTTTGCCGCGTCGCCGTCCGACGGCCGCCACGGCAGCGTCCCCGGCAGGCGCCACTGCGCGGGGCTGACGACGAGCTCGCCCTCGACGGTGAGCCGCGGCACCCGGCGTGCTCCGGGGAACGCCCCCAGCAGGCCGTCGAGTTGGACGATCCGTGCACCTTCGGGGTGTCCCGCCGAGGTGAGCAGGCGCAGGACCGTGTCCCAGGGCGGCAGCGGCGTACGCGTCGCGTGGTGCATCGGCAGCAGGCGCCGCCCGCGGGACTCGGCGACGAGGCGGTCGCCCGACCTGCGCAGCGTGATGTCGTCGAGCGCGAGGTGGGGGAGGGGCGGAGGGTGCGGGGAGTCGGCCGTACTGCCGTAGTGCGGGGCCGAGTTGGGGTCGCCGGTGCACCACGCGGCGGCAGCGGGGCGGCGCACTGCGTTGGCCGCGTGCTCGGCGAGCGGCGGGACGAGCAGCTCCACGAAGCGCGCGCCCGTCTCGCGCTCGACGGCGGCGAGGAACTCCCGGTACGCGTCGGCGTTGGAGTAGCCGCCGTGGAAGTTCCGCAGGGCGCCGACGAACCTGGCGTCGAGCATGGCGGCGGGGGACGCCGTCTCCAGGACGGCGACCGGTCCCGGGGCCGGGAGCGGCCGCAGCAGGCAGTCCAACGGCCAGGCAGGCAACGCCCGTTCGGCGTCCGGTGCGCCGAGGGAGTCGAGGAGGCGGGCGTCGAGGTCGACGTGGGGTTCGTCGAGCCGGGACGCCAGGTGGGCGAGGAGCGCGGCGTAGCCGGAGTCGGGCTCCTCCGGCGGGCGCCAGCCGCGGTAGCGGGGCAGTCTCTGCGGTTCGGGACGGTGCTGCTTGTCGGCCTCGGCGAGGAGCCGTTCCGTGACGATGTCGCCCAGGCGGCGCGGTGCGGTGCCCAACTCGGCCGCCTCGGGCAGGAGAAGAACCCTCCGCGCGCTGCCGTCGGCGTCTCGCAGTGCCGCCAGCCGGGTCGCCGTGCGCAGGCCGCGCCAGACCCGGTCGGCCGCTGCCGCGGGGAGGGAGCCGTCGAGCTGCCGGTGCGAGTCGAGGAACCACGCGCCCGGGGCGCCCTCGGCGAGCTGCGGAGCCCGCGACCAGGTGCGGGCCTCCGCCGCCTGCGTCCAGGGCAGCCGCCTCGCCGCGGGCGGGGCGCAGACCTGGAGCACGCCGAGGCGGCGCAGGTGGTCGAGGAGCCCGCGGGCGACCGCGGTGCGCTCGCCCTCCGCGCCGCCCGTGAGCGCGCCGACCAACTCGTCGAGCTGCTTGGGCCCTTCGGCGAGCACGGCCCTGACCATCTCGACGGCGCCGGTGCGGCGGACGGCGACGTGCCGCAGCCTCGTGCGGTCCTCCGCGTCGACGACCCCGCAGTGGAGGAGCGGCGCCTCGCCGTGCTCCGCGGGTGGGGCCGTGTGCAGGGCGGCCATGGCGAGCAGCGTCGAACCCGGTGCGTGGTGCAGGTCGGTGGCGGAAGCGTCGGTCGCCGCAAGGTGGAGGTTGTGCACGGCCTCGGCCGCGACGGCGCCCAGACGTACGCCGGGCGGCAGGAGCGCCGGTGCCGCCCCGGCCCCCGCTTCCTCGGCGACGGGTGCCGCTGCGAGCTGGCCCGCCCAACCACGGGGTGTGGTCTTCGCGGCGGCACGGGCCACGGCCCGCCAGACGTAGCCGCTCGCCTTGCGCAGCCTCTTGCCGCGCCAGTCCTCGCCGGCTGCCGAGCGCCGTTCCAACTCCGGTACGACGTAGGGTGAGGCGCCGTCGACCAGCTCACGCAGTGCGGGGTACGTGCGCACGAGCTCCAGGCCGAGGAGCCCGACACGCTCGCGCTCCGCAGTCACCCGGGACTCCCACTCCGCAACCGCACGCACGAGTTGCGCATGGTCACGCTCCAACGCCTCGAGGAAGCAGGCGAGTTCGGGGTGGGTGCGCTCCAGCAGGCGGGCGGTGCGCAGGTCTCCGGGCGGCGAGCCCGCGTGCAGGCGGCGACGGAGGGCGAGGACGGCGCGTCGCTCCTCGGTGCCGAGACGGTCGTCGGGCACGGCCTGCTCGCCGAGCAGTTCGCCCAGTTCGGCCGCGCGTGCGCCGAGCGCGGTGCGCAGCTTCGCCAGGGAGGCTGCCGCGTCGAAGAGGTCCGGGTTGCCTCCTGAGCACCAGGCCGAGACGGGGAGGCCCGCCGCCCTGACCAGTGCGGTGGCTCCGAGCCGCGCAGCGGGCTGCTCCGTGGTCTCCTCCGGCGCCGCGCGCTTCTGTGCTTCGGCAGCAGGGGGCGCCGGGCGGGGACATCGGGCGTCCTCCCGCAGGGCCGCCTCGGCGTTCACCGGAGACCTCCGGAGTCCGCCGTGCTCGCACGGGGAACGCCGCCCGGTGCGTCCCAGGCGAGCGCCTCGGTGAGGAGCCGCTGCGTCGAGAGGGCGAGCCTGCCCCGGTTCCAGAGGAAGATCGTGTGGAACGCGGCGGCCAGACGCGGCCCGACGGCGGCGGAACCCGCCTCGAAGTACCCCTTCCGCCACTCCTCGCCCGCCTCGTGCGCGGCGTCCAACTGCGCCTCCAGCGGAGCGCGTTCCTCTTCGGGGAGCTCCGCGAGCGCCTGCCGGCGCGGGAGGCGCCAGTAGCCGGTGATGCCGGCGAGTGCGCGGCCGTGCCGCTCCTGATCGGCCTCGGGGACGGACGCCGCGGTGCGTCCCGTCTCGTGCTGGACGGCTTCCCACACGCCGCGGTGCTCCCAGCCGACGATCCCCAGGCCGTCGAACGCCTCCCGCAGCAGGAGCAGCGAGAGCCGCCAGGTGCTGAGCACGGGCGGTCCGGGACATCGGCCGTGGTGGTCGAGCCAGGCGAGCGAGTCGGCGGTGAAGAGGCGGTGGACGTACGGCATCGACTGCGGGCCGCCGAAGAGGTACGCCTCGGGCTCGTACCGCACCGACACGGGCTGGAGCGCCAACGGGCCCTCGGGGAGCCGCTGTTCGACCTCCTTGCGGAGGACGGCAGCGGAGCACTCCCCGGCTTCGAAGCGGACGCGCAGGCCGGGCTCCTTGTGCATGAAGTAGAACGAGCGCGCCCTGCCGTCGGCGAGGAGCGCACGCGCCGAGGCGGCGAGGGCCGCGTAGAGCTCGGGGAGGCGCCCGGGGGCCGGACTGAGGTTGAGCTGGACCCAGCGGGCCCCGTACTGCTCGTTGCGGAGGGCGGCGAGGCCGGCCGAGAGGAAAGCGCGCCGCGCCTCTCCGTACCCCGGCTCCGCGGGGGAGACGGGCACCGTGCCCAGCCGGAGCGTACGTGAGTCCCGTACGCAGTCTGCGAGCAGCCGCTCCACGCTCAGCACCGCAACGACCCCTATCCCGACGAGCGTTCCGCCGCGGCGGCCGCTCTCGTCTCGCCTGCTGAAGTCCAAGTCCCTTGCTGGGGAGAGGAGTTCCCAGGGGTGGCGGAGGTGAAAGGCGAGTCGCGACTTGTCATACGATGAACGGGAGTGCGCTGCGGTGCCGGCCCCGCGCCGTCGCGCCTCCGCGTACAAGCGGCGCTCGTCGGGAGGCGGGCGCGCTCACCCTCTCGTGCCCGCCCGGTGCACTCGCGCCGCTCACTTCCCACGCGCCACCTCCCTCTGCTCGGCCCGCCGGTCGCACACCGCTGCCGGGGCGCGTGGTGCGGGGCGCCAGCCGGGAGAAGCGCGCCCCTGCCGCACCCCGTGGGGGCGCCGGCGCGTGGGGCGGGAGGCGGCAGGTACTCCCTTTGCGGGACATTCGGGGTGCTGCTCTAGTGGAGCCGAGAGGTGCCCAGGAGCGCCCGAAAGGGGACGTGACATGACCGATTTCCTCACCGACGTCGACACGCTCCGGGACCGGGCTCGCCGGAACATGATGAGCGGCCCCGTCACCGCGTCGTACGGCACCGACGTCGACCGTGTCGTCGAACTCCTCAACACGGCCCTCGCCACGGAGACCGTTTGCGTCCTGCGGTACCGGCAGCACTACTTCACGGCGAAGGGGCTCGACTCGGAGCCCGTCGCGAGTGAGTTCCTGGCGCACTCCAACGAGGAGCAGGAGCACGCGGACCGGCTCTCCAACCGCATCGTGCAGCTCGGCGGAAGCCCGCTGCTCGACCCCTCGCAGCTCACGGGCAGGGCGCACTCCGAGTACCGGACGGCGGACGACCTCAAGCAGATGATCAGGGAGAACCTGGTCGCCGAGCGCGTGGCCATCGCCTCCTACACCGAGATGATCAACTGGATCGGTGCCGCCGACCCGACGACCCGCAGGGTGCTCGAATCGATCCTCGCCAAGGAGGAGGAGCACGCGGACGAGATGCTCACCTTCCTCGAACCCCAGGGGTGACACCGCCCGGCCGCGGCCGCACCCCACAGGAGTGCCCCCATGACGACGTCCTCCCTCGGCGGGTTCGGCGCCGCCGACCCCTTCTCGGACCTGCTGAACCGGTTCTTCGGTACCGCGCCTCCCTCCTCGCCCCCCGCCGTGCAGCGCGTACCGATCGGGCGCCTCCTCACCGACTCGGCCCGGGAGTTGATCGCCCAGGCGTCCGGCCGTGCACAGCAGGACGGCAGTGCCGACCTCGACACCGAGCACCTGCTCTGGGCGTGCACCCAGGTCGAGCCGGCGCGCGGACTCCTCGCGCAGGCGGGCGCCGACCCCGACGCGCTCGCCCGCACCGTCGCGGAAGCGCTGCCGGGCGAGAGCGGTACGCCCTCGGCCGAGCCCGGCCTCACCCCGGCCGCGAAGCGCGTCCTCATCGCGGCGCACGCGCGGTCGCAGACCGCCGGCGTCTCCTACATCGGCCCCGAGCACCTCCTTGCCGCCCTGCTCGACGACCGCGACTCCGGTGCCAGGCGCCTCTTGGACAGCCACGGCACCGCAGCCGACCGCCTCCGCAGCGAGGCGGCCTCGGCGGCCGGCGGCGATCCGACGGAGGCGGGCGGCCCACCGAGCCGCACACCCACCCTCGACGCTTACGGACGCGACCTCACCCAGGAGGCGCGTGCCGGCCGGCTCGACGTCGTCGTCGGCCGGGGCGAGGAGGTGGAGCAGACCGTCGAGGTCCTCTCCCGGCGTACCAAGAACAACCCCGTCCTCATCGGTGAGCCGGGCGTCGGCAAGACGGCGATCGTCGAGGGCCTCGCGCAGCGGATCGTCTCCGACGACGTCCCCCGGACGCTCCAGGGAAAGCGCGTCGTCGCTCTCGATCTCACCGGGCTCGTCGCAGGCTCGAAGTACCGCGGCGAGTTCGAGGAGCGCCTGAAGAACGTCATCGACGAGGTGAAGGCCGACAGCGAGTCGCTGGTCCTCTTCGTCGACGAACTCCACACCGTCGTCGGCGCGGGCTCGGGAGGAGACGGCTCGATGGACGCCGCCGACATCCTCAAACCGGCCCTCGCCCGCGGCGAGTTGCACGTGGTCGGCGCCACGACGATGGACGACTACCGCAAGCACGTCGAGCAGGACGCGGCGCTGGAGCGCCGGTTCCAGCCGGTGCTCGTCCCCGAGCCGACCGTCGAGGAGACCGTGCAGATCCTGGAGGGCCTCCGCGACTCCTACGAGGCCCACCACCAGGTGCGCTTCGGCGACGACGCGCTGCGCGCCGCGGCGGAGCTCTCCGAGCGGTACCTCCCTGACCGCTTCCTGCCGGACAAGGCGATCGACCTGATGGACACGGCGGGCGCCAGGGTCAGGCTGCGGGCGAGGGGCCGCTCCACCGAAGTGGTCGGCAGGGAGGACAGGTTGGCGAAGCTGCGCCGGGAGAAGGACGAGGCGGTGGCGGCCGAGGACTTCGAGCGTGCGGGCACGCTCAAGGAGCAGATCGCCGAGGTGGAGGGGGAGCTCGCCGGCGTCGAGGAGCGCAGGGAGGGCGTGATGTCGGTGGAGCCCGCCGACGTCGCCGACGTGCTGTCGCGGCGCACCGGCATCCCCGTCGCGCAGCTCACCGAGAGCGAGAAGGAGCGGCTGCTGAAGCTGGAGCGGGAGCTCCACGACCGCGTCGTCGGCCAGGACGAGGCGGTCACCGCCGTCTCCGAGGCGGTGCGCCGCAACCGGGCGGGGATGGGCGACCCGGACCGCCCGGTCGGTTCCTTCCTCTTCCTCGGCCCGACGGGCGTGGGGAAGACCGAACTCGCCAAGGCGCTCGCGGAGTTGCTCTTCGCGGACGAGAGCAGACTCGTCCGCTTCGACATGAGCGAGTTCCAGGAGAAGCACACGGTCGCCCGGCTCGTCGGCGCCCCGCCCGGGTACGTCGGGCACGAGGAGGCCGGGCAGCTCACGGAGAGGGTCCGCAGGCAGCCGTACAGCGTCGTCCTCTTCGACGAGGTGGAGAAGGCACACCCGGACGTCTTCAACACGCTCCTCCAGGTGCTCGACGACGGCCGCCTCACCGATGCGCAGGGCCGCACCGTCGACTTCCGCCACACCGTCGTCATCATGACGAGCAACATCGGCTCCCAACTCCTCCTCGCCCGCCACGGCAGCGTCGAGGAGATCAGGGACCGGCTCTTCGAGGAACTCAACTCCCGCTTCCCGCCGGAGTTCCTCAACCGCGTCGACGAGACGGTGCTCTTCCACGCGCTCGACGAGGAGGACCTCGCCGGCATCGTCGATCGGATGCTGGAGCTGAGCCGCAGGCGGCTCCGGGCCCAGGAGATCCTGCTGGAGGTGACCGACGCGGCGAAGCGCACACTCGTCGCCCACGGACACCGGCCTGAGTTCGGCGCCCGCCCGCTCCGCCGCACCGTCCGGACCGAACTCGACAACCGCGTCGCCTCGATGCTCCTCGCGGACGAGGCGGTCGCAGGCGACACCGTCGTCGTCGACGCGGAGGACGGCGAACTCACGCTCTCCGCCGGCCGTCCGCGGCCGTCGGCGGGAGCGGCGCGTGAGGAGGGGGACCGCGACGCCGCCTGACGGGCGCCCGACACCGCGAGAAAGGCAGGAAGATGAAGGCTCTCCAGTACCCCAGCATCGGAGCTGCGCCCACCGTGGTCACCGTCCCCGATCCCCGACCCGGCCCGGGCCAGGTGCTGTTGAAGGTGCTCGCCGCCGGCGCCTGCCACTCCGACGTCGCCGTGATGAGCTTCACCGAGGACCAGTTGGGGTTCCCGCTGCCGCTCACCCTCGGACACGAGGGCGTCGGCCGGGTCGAGGCGCTCGGCGAAGGCGCCACGGGGCTGAGTGTCGGCGAGCACGTCGCCGTCTACGGGCCCTGGGGGTGCGGCGTCTGCCGCATGTGCGCGCAGGGCAGGGAGAACTACTGCCTGCGCGCAGGGGAGTTGCACATCTTCCCGCCCGGCCTCGGCGCGCCGGGGGCGATGGCCGAGTACCTCATCGTCGACGACGCGCGGCACTGCGTCCCGATCGGCGACCTCGACCCGGTGACGACGGCCCCGCTCACCGACGCAGGACTCACCCCGTACCACGCGATCAAGCTCTCGCTCGACAAGCTCGTCGCCGGAAGCACCACGGTGGTCATCGGCGCCGGCGGCCTGGGGCACGTCGGTATCCAGTTGCTGCGCGCGATGACGGCGACGCGTGTGGTCGCGCTCGACATCGCGGAGAAGAAGCTCGACCTCGCCCTGTCCGTCGGCGCGCACGAGGCGTTCCTCTCCGACGAGGACGCCGCGGGGAAGATCATGGAACTCACGGGTGGCGAAGGCGCCGAGGTGGTACTCGACTTCGTCGGCGCCCCGCCCACCACCGCGCTCGCCGGCCGGTGCGTCGGCATCGCGGGCGACGTGACGGTCGTGGGCATCGCGGGCGGTGCCCTCTCCGTCGGCTTCGGCACGCTGCCGTACGAGACGACCGTGCGGTCGCCGTACTGGGGCAGCCGCGCCGAGCTCGCCGAGGTCCTGGAGTTCGCCCGTCAGGGGACCCTCAGCATCCATGTCGAGCGGTACTCGCTCGACGAGGCGCCCCACGCCTACCAGCGCCTCCACGACGGCGAGGTGCAGGGCCGCGCCGTCGTGGTTCCCTAGCCGCACGGCGGCTCCTCGCACGCCCCCAACGCGTCGCTCTCCCTGGCGCGTTGGGGGTCCCCTTCAGCGGCTCCGCCGACGGAAAAGGACACCGCTGAGCGCCACCGAGCAGACGAGTATCCCGCAGCACCAGGCGAGCGTCCGCCACGCGGCCCCGCCCGCCGGTTCCCCGAGCAGCAGCGCGCGCACGCTCTCGATGAGCGGCGTCACCGGCTGGTGCTCGGCGAACCCGCGCAGCCACCCCGGCATCGTCTCGATCGGCACGAAGCCGCTCGACGGGTAGGGGAGGAAGAGCAGGAAGAACCCGTACCCGCCCGCCCCTTCCGCGGACCTGGCGACGAGACCGACGCAGGCGGCGAGCCAGGAGAGCGCCACGATCCAGGCGAGCAGCAGCCCCGCGGCCCCGAGCCAGCCGAGCGGGCTCCCCGCGGCCCGGAAGCCCATCAGCGCCGCGGCGACCACGACGACCAGCACGGCCACCGTGTTGCGCGCCGCGCTCGCCGCGACGTGCCCGCCGAGGAAGGGCACAGCGCCGACGTCCATCGAGCGGAAGCGGTCCACGACGCCCTGCGCCATGTCGGAGGTGACGCTCTGCGCGGTCATCGACGCCCCGTACCCCGCGCAGAGCACGAGGACCGCGGGGGCGACGTACGTGACGTACTCGGTACCGGTGTTGATCGCCCCGCCGAAGAGGTGGACGAAGACGATCATCAGCAGCACCGGCAGAAGCAGCGAGACGAGCACCGCGTCCGGGTTGCGGGTGCTGATCCTGGTGGAGCGTGCCGCGAGGGCTGCGGTGTCGGCGAGGAGTCCGCCGCGCGGGGGTGCGAGCTCAGACACGGGCGTGCTCCTCTGCTGCGAGAGCGCCGGCGGCCGGTGCGGCGCCGCCGGTGAGGCTCAGGAAGACGTCGTCGAGGGTGGCGGTGCGCACGGCGAACCGGGCCACCTCGGTGCGCTCCGGGTCCAACTCGTCGAGCAGGCCGCGGACTTGCGGCCCGCTGCCGTCGGTCGGCACGGCGACGGTAAGGGCGCCCGGGTCCACCTCCCGTGTGCGTTCTCCCAGGCGGAGCAGTGCGTCGGCGTAGGCGTCCGCATCGCGCAGCGTCAACTCCAACCGGGCGCCGCCGACTCGGGCCTTCAGCTCCTCCGGCGTCCCGGACGCCGCTATACGGCCCCCGTCGAGCAGCGCGACACGGTCGGCGAGCCGGTCGGCCTCCTCCAGGTACTGGGTGGTGAGGAAGACGGTCACGGGATGCTTCGGGTCCTGCGCCAGCGCCTCCACGAGCTCCCACAGGTCCCGGCGGCTGCGCGGGTCGAGCCCCGTCGTCGGCTCGTCGAGGAAGGCGACCTCGGGCCGCGTCACGAGCCCGGCCGCCAGGTCGAGGCGGCGCCGCATGCCGCCCGAGTACGTCGCCACGCGGCGGCCGCCCGCCTCGGCGAGCCCGAACTCCTCCAGCAGTTCGGCCGCCCGCCGCCGCGCCGCCCGACCGCGGTAGCCCCGCAGCCGGGCGACGGTGCACAGGTTCTCCTCGCCGGTCTGCGCCTCGTCGACGGCCGCGTACTGCCCCGTCAGGCTGATCAGCCGCCGTACCGCGGAGCGTTGGGAGCGGACGTCGAGCCCGGCGACGCGGGCGCGGCCGGAGTCGGCCGCGGAGAGTGTGGCGAGGATGCGGACGGTCGTCGTCTTCCCTGCGCCGTTCGGTCCCAGCAGCGCGAAGACGCTGCCGCGCGGCACTGCGAGGTCGACTCCGCCGAGCACCTCTACCGCGCCGAAACTGCGGTGGAGCCCTTCGGCCTCCACCGCCAACTGCTGCGTGTGCATGCGGTTCCCTTCTGCGCCCCCATTACCGCGTAGGGCGCACACGTCATTGCGTATGCCTTACGCATTACCGCGTATGCTATACACATCGCTGGCTGTTCCGTCCAGCGAAGGGAGCGAAGTGATGCACGACCAGGGGGAGTTGCCCCGCGGAGTGGCGGCCGCCTGGGGGTTGCAGCCCCGCAGGCCCAAGGGCCCGGTGCCCGGGCTGAGCGTCGAGCGGATCGTGGCGGCCGCCGTCGCTGTCGCGGACGCCGAAGGGCTCGCCGCCGTCTCCATGGGACGTGTCGCGAAGGAGGTCGGCGCCTCGACGATGGCCCTGTACCGTTACGTCGCCGCCAAGCAGGACCTGTACCTGCTCATGCACGACGCGGCCGCCGGGCCTCCGCCCGAGGAGCCGGCGAGCGGCGGATGGCGCGAGAGGCTGGAGGCGTGGGCGTGGGGCCTCCGCGAGGTCGCGGTCCGGCGCCCGTGGACGCTGCGCATCCCCGTCGAGTCCCCTCCGCTCGGCCCCAACGGCGTCGCATGGATGGAACAGGGCCTCCGCCGCCTCGGCGGCACACCGCTCGACCAGGGCGAGCGGCTCGCCGTCCTCACCGTCCTCGACGCCTACGTACGGGGGCAGGTGCGCGTCATGGCGGACATCGCGGCGGCAGCCGGTCGCCCCGGCGCATCCGGCGGCGAACCCGCTGAAGAGAACGCGGACCGCACCATGATGGGCTGGTACACCGACATGCTCCGCCGCGTCACCGACGCCGAACGCTTTCCCGCGCTCACCGCCCTCCTCCGCTCCGGCGAGCTGGAGCAGCCGGCCGGGGCTCCGGGCGAAGTCGGTCCCCAGGACGACGCGGCGGCCGACTTCGCCCACGGTGTCGGCCTTCTCCTCGACGGTGTCGAGCGCGCCGTCGCGCGGGCCTCCGCCGGGGACTGAAGGGCCCGCGTGGGCGGTCCGGCGCGAAGTGTGCGTGAATGGCGGGGAAAGCCGATCACCGTAAGCACCATGAGGTTTCCATCGTGACCAGCGTCCCCGCCCTCACGCTCAACAACGGCACGAAGATGCCGCAGCTCGGCTTCGGCGTCTACCAGGTGCCGGACGACGAGGCCGCCACCGCGGTCGGCAAGGCCCTCGAACTCGGCTACCGCAGCATCGACACGGCTGCGCTCTACGCCAACGAGGAGGGCACGGGCCGCGCCGTCGCCGCCTCCGGCATCCCCCGCAAGGAACTCTTCGTCACCACCAAGCTGTGGAACACCGAGCAGGGCTACGACACGGCGCTCCGCGCCTTCGACACCTCGCTCGCCAACCTCGGCCTCGACTACGTCGACCTCTACCTGATCCACTGGCCGGCGCCCGCGAAGGACGCGTACGTCGAGACCTGGCGCGCCTTCGAGGAGATCCAGCGGCAGGGCCGCGCCAAGGCGATCGGCGTCTCCAACTTCCAGACGCAGCACCTCAGGCGGCTCCTCGAGGAGACCGACATCGTCCCCGCCGTCAACCAGATCGAGCTGCACCCGCGGCTCCAGCAGGACGCGCTGCGCGCCTTCCACGCCGAGCACGGCATCGCCACCGAGGCATGGTCGCCGCTCGGGCGGAACAACGGCGTCCTCGACGACCCGCTGGTGCGGCGCATCGCGGAGTCGCACGGCAAGACCCCGGCGCAGACGGTGCTCCGCTGGCAGCTCGAACTCGGCAACGTGGCGATCCCCAAGTCGGTGACGCCCTCCAGGATGGCGGAGAACCTCGACGTCCTCGACTTCCGGCTGGAGGACTCGGAGGTGCAGGCGCTCACCGCGCTGGAGACGGGCGAGCGCGTCGGACCCGACCCGGACACGCTCAACTGACGCCGCCGGGCGGGCGGCCCGCCGCGTGCGTGCCGCCCGCCGACGCGGTTGACTGGGCCCCGTGGAGTGCCCTTTCTGCGAGATCGTCGCCGGCCGCGCCGAGGCCCACCTGGTCCAGCGCGACGCGGACGCCGTCGCCTTCCTCGACCGTCGTCCCCTCTTCTTCGGACACACGCTCGTCGTGCCCCCCGTGCACGTGGAGACGCTCACCGACCTGCCGGCGAGCGCGCTCCCCGGCTACTTCGCCCGGGTGCAGGCGGTCGCAGGCGCCGTCCAGCGGGGGACGGGCTCCGCGGGTTCGTTCGTCGCGGCGAACAACCGCGTCAGCCAGTCCGTCCCGCACCTGCACTTCCACGTCGTCCCCCGGAACCCCAAGGACGGCCTGCGCGGCTTCTTCTGGCCGCGCTCCCGCTACCCCGACGAGGCAGCGGCAGCCGAGACGGCCCGCCGCATCCGGGACGAACTCCCCTGAGCCGGCGGCGCGTTGCCCAGCGGATCACCTCAGCAGCGCCCGTACGCTCGCCACCGTGTCGGCGTCCTCGGCGCGCTTGTCATCGCGGTACCGCAGCACCCTCGCGAACCGCAGCGTCACGCCCGCCGGGTAGCGGGTCGATCGCTGCACCCCGTCGAAGGCGATCTCCACGACGAGTTCGGGCCGCACCCGCACCCCCCATCGGTGCTCTTCGACGGCCGACGCCTGCAAGCGCTCCGTCTGCCAGGCGAGGAGCGCGTCGGTCAGCCCCTTGAAGGTCTTGCCGAGCATCACGAAGGAACCGTCCTCGGCGAGGGCGCCCAGATGCAGGTTGGAGAGGGTGCCGGAGCGTCTGCCGTGTCCCCACTCGGCGCCCAGCACCACCAGGTCGAGCGTGTGCACCGGCTTCGCCTTCAGCCAGGAGGCGCCGCGCCGGCCCGCCGAGTAGGTCGAGTCGAGCGCCTTGACGACGACGCCCTCGTGGCCGCGCTCCAGCACGTCGTCGACGAACTCCCTTGCGCGCACGGCCGCTTCGGGCGCGTCGGGCAGCTCCAGCCGCCGCACCCGGAGGCGCTCCGGCACCACGTCGCGGAGCGCCCGGTGGCGCTCCGCGGCGGTCAGGTCGATCAACTCCCGGTCGCCGAGCGCGAGTACATCGAAGAAGACCGGCGAGACGGGAAGCGCGGCGCCTGCCGCGGGGACGTCCAGACGCGACCCGACGCGCCCCGACGTCTCCTGGAAGGGCCGCGGCCTGCCGCTCTCCGCGTCCAGTGCGATCACCTCGCCGTCGAGCACGACGCGCTCGGCCGCGACCTCCCCGGCCGCCTCGACCACCTCGGGCAGCCGGTCGGTGATCTCGTCGAGCGTGCGGGTGTAGACGCGCACGTCGTCGCCGTCCTTGTGGACCTGCACCCGGATGCCGTCGAGCTTCTCCTCCACGGCGCACGCGCCCAGCCGCGCCACCGCCTCCTCGACGCCGTCCGCCGGCTGCGCCAGCATCGGCAGCACGGGGCGCCCCACCTCCAGACCGAACTCCGGCAGCACGGCCCGCCCTTCGGCGAGCAGCCGCCGGGCGACGGCACCGAGCGAACCGCCGAGCATCACGGCCCGCCGCACCTCGCCCGGCTCCGCCCCGCCGGCCGCCGCCAGCCCCTCGACGGCGAGCGCGTCGAGCGCGCCCTGGCGCAGCTCGCCGGTGAGCAGCCGTACGAGGAACCACTGCTCCTCCGCGGTCGCCCGGCCCATCAACTCAGCGACGAGGCGCGCCCGTTCGGCCTGCGCGCCCTTCCCCGAGACGGCGGCCACGGCGTCGAGGGCGCCGTCCGTCCCTGCGACGGTGAGCCGCGCCTCCGAGGCCGGTGGCGGCAGCTCGCGCAGCGAGCTCCAGCCGACGCCGGTGCGGCGCTGCGGCAGTCGTCCTGCGAGGTAGGTGACGACGAGCGGCGCCTCCTCCGGGGCCGTCTCCCGGAAGAGACGCGCAAGAAGCTCCGTCTTCACCGAACGGGCCGCCGCCTCGGCGACCTCGCGCGACGTGCGGGCGATCTCGGCGAGCAACATGCCCCCATGGTGGCGCGGATCGCCCCCGCGCACCCGGGGACGTGCGCGCGGACGGACGCCTCCGGCGCGCGGGAGGCGGCTCGGGACCGCAGAATCGCGGTGTGGACCTGCCGGTGATGCCTCCGCTGAAACCGATGCTCGCCAAGGCCGTCGCCCGCATCCCGCCCGGCATGCAGTACGAGGCGAAGTGGGACGGCTTCCGGGCGCTCGTCTTCCGCGACGGCCGCGAAGTGGAGCTCGGCAGCCGCACGGGCAAGTCCCTCACGCGCTACTTCCCCGAACTCGTCGCCGAGTGCACCGAGCAGCTCCCACCGCGCTGCGTCCTCGACGGCGAGATCGTCGTCGCCCGCGGCCCGCGACTCGACTTCGACGCCCTCTCCGAGCGCATCCACCCGGCGGCCTCCCGCGTACGCCGCCTCGCCGAGGAGCAGCCGGCAGCCCTCGTCGTCTTCGACCTCCTCGCCGTGGGGGACACCTCCGCGCTCGACCTCCCCCAGCACGAGCGCAGACGCCTCCTCACCGAGGCCCTCCACGACGTCGCACCGCCGCTCTTCCTCGCCCCCGCAACCGACCGACTCGACCTCGCCAGGCGCTGGTTCGACCGCTTCGAGGGCGCCGGGCTCGACGGCGTGGTCGCCAAACCCCCCGACGGCCCCTACCGTCCCGGTGAGCGCGCCATGGCGAAGGTGAAGCACGAGCGCACCGCCGAGTGCGTCGTCGGCGGACTCCGCCGGGGCAAGGGCAGCAGCCCGGGCGCCCTGCTGCTGGGGCTCTGCTCGGGCGAGACCCTGGAGTACGTCGGCGTCTGCTCGTCGTTCGGTGCAGCGAAGTGGCGCGAGGTGACGGCTGAACTGGAGCCGCTCGCCGTCCCGCTCGCCGGCCACCCGTGGGCGGACTGGCGGGACGAATCCGCCCACGAGCAGCGCCGCCTGCCCGGCGCCCCCACGCGCTGGAACGCGGAGAAGAGCAGGGAGTGGGAGCCCGTGCGCCCCGAGCGCGTCTGCGAGGTCGCCTACGACCACACCCAGCAGGGCCGCTTCCGGCACACCACACGCTTTCTGCGCTGGCGCCCCGACCGCGAGCCGTCGAGCTGCACGTACGAACAGCTCGACGAACCCGTGGAGTTCGACGTGCGCGAGGTGCTCGCCGGAGGCGGGACGTGAGAGTCGCGTCAGTCGCCGCGGGGGTCGGCGAGGCCCGTGGCGAGCATCCCGAACGCCTCGTCGAGGAGGTCGAGCAGCGCGGCGTCGGACGCCTCCGGGTCCCAGCGGCGCAGCGCGGCGCGGAGCGCGGTGAGTCCGGCCCCCGCGAGGAGCCGCGGGTAGAGGTCGTCGGGCCGCAGGCCGGTGCGCTCGGCGACGGCTTCGGCGAGCACCTCCGCCATATGGCTGTTGCTGTGCAGCAGCTTCGGCACGAGCTCGGGATGCGCGCGCAGCAGGCGCCGGCGCTCGCGCCATCCCGGGTCGGCGACGAGGAGCGGGACGGCGGTGCCCAGCGTCCGCCGCAGTGCGTCGAAGGGGGGTTCCGCCGCGGGGCGCTTGAGGTACGCGTCGACGAGCTGCGCGCTCAGCCGCCGGTCCCAGTCGAAGACGGCGTCGTCCTTGGTCTCGAAGTAGTTGAAGAAGGTCCGCGTGGAGACGCCGGCGGCTGCGCAGATGTCCTGCACGGTCACCGCGGCCGGACTCTTCTCGGCGTAGAGCCGGACGGCTGCTCGGCGGAGAGCGTTGCGGGTCTCCGACTTCTTCTGCTCCCGCAGCCCTGCGGACGACGCCTTCGCGGGCATGGGCGGTCCCGTCCTCTTCGTCGGCGGCCCCGAGACGGTGCCTACAGTAATGCATTTTTGCAGTACTGCACGTTTCTGTTAGCGTCCCTAAAGATTGCAGGCGTCATTGAACCGGCCGGGCCCGCCGGCCGCCGACCGACGCGTCCCCCAACACCCGAGGAGGCGGACCCCTTCCATGGCGGAGTCGACAGCGCAGACCGAGAGCGAGCAGCCCTCGACCGGCGCGAAGGTGCGCGCACTCGCAAGCGGCCTCTGGTTCCCTGCGTTCTTCTTCACCGGCTTCCTCGTCTGCTACCTGCTGCCGTTCCACAACCCCACTCCGCACCACGTGGACGTCGCGGTCGCGGGCCCTTCGGCGCACCAGCTCGACCAGGCGCTCGAGGAGAAGAGCCCGGGAGCCTTCGACATCCACCAGGTCGCCGACGCCGACGCCGCCCGGCAGGCCGTCCTCGACCGCGACACCTCCGCCGGATACGTGCCGGGCCAGGACGGCTCCGAGCTCTACGTCGCCAAGGCCGACGGGTTCTCGCTGGAGTCGCTGCTGGAGAAGACGTTCACCTCGGTCGCCGAGGGCTCCGGGGGCACGCTGAAGGTCACCGACGTCGCCGGCACCGCCCCCGGGGACGCCACGGGCACCGGCCTCTTCTACCTCGTCCTCGCCTGCACCATCCCGTCGTACATCACCGTGATGATGCTCCTGCGCGTCACGATGATCTCCAAGCGCGGCAAGATCGCCAGCCTCGCCGCCGTCGGCGCGTGCATGAGTGCCATCGCCTACTTCGTCGCCGGCTACGGCATGGACGTCATCCCGCACGAACCGCTGGCGATCCCGCTCGTCTTCCTGATGACGCAGGCCGTCGCACTCACCGCGTACGGACTCGTGCCCTTCTGCAAGCAGTTCTTCCCCGGTGTGGCACTCGGCATCTTCATCCTGCTGAGCATGCCGTCGAGCAGCGGCGCCGTCCCCGTCCAGATGGTGCCGGCCTTCTTCAGGGCCCTCCACCCGATCCTCCCGATGGGCAACCTCATCGAGGCGCTCCGCGGTGTCTTCTACTTCGACGGCGTCAACGTCTGGCGGCACACCCTCGTCCTCTGCGCCTGGGTCGTGGCGGGCGTGCTGCTCCTGCTCGCCGGACGCTGGAAGGAACTGCGCGCCGCCGCCAAGGAGTCGGAGGAGGAGAAGGCCGAGGAGGAGCAGGAGGCGCCCGTCGAGGACCCGACCTTCGAGCTCCCGGAGCCGAGCGCGGTCCCGCCCCACGGACGCAGCGCCAGCGGGCAGCGCCCCGAGCTCTCCGGCCGGATCACCGACCCGCACGGCAACCCGCTCCCCGGCGTCGCGATCACCGTCACGCGGACACACGGCCGCGAGATGGTCAGGGCGACGAGCGACGCCAACGGCGAGTACGCGGCCGCCGGGCTCGCCGGGCACATCGTCAACGTCATCGCCAGCACCCCCGACCGTCTTGCCGCTGTCGCGCGGGTGCAGGTGCGCGAGGGACACCCCGTCCGACAGGACTTCCGGCTTGAACCGCGGGCCCCGCACCCCTCGCACACGGCCCCCGCGTCCTGACGCACGACGAGGGCCCCGCACCGATCTCCGGTACGGGGCCCTCGCGTTCGGCTGCTGCGTCGCGGGTCAGCCCTGCGGTTCCCCGCCCTGCTGCTGCTCCTCGACGTTCCGCCTGACTTCCTCCATGTCGACGGCGCGGGCCTGGCCGATGAGGTCCTCCAGCGCCGCCTCGGGGAGCGCGCCCGGCTGGGCGAAGAGCACCGTGCGCTCCCGGATGATCGCCAGCGTCGGGATCGACTGGACCTCGAACGCGGCGGCGAGCTCCTGCTCCGCCTCGGTGTCCACCTTGGCGAAGGCGAGATCGGGATGGCGGTCGGCCGCGGCCTCGTACACCGGCGCGAAGGACCGGCAGGGGCCGCACCACCCGGCCCAGAAATCGATGAGGACGAGATCGTTCTCGGTGACGACCTCCTCGAAGTTGTCCTTGGTGAGCTCGATGGTGCTCATGCTCTCTCCTGGTGAGGTTGGGACCCGGACCGCAAGGTGGGCTGCCGTCCGGCGCTCGGTGAACAAGACCGTGCGGACGGGCATTCCCTCGATCCGAGCGGGTATTCCCCCGCGTCGGAGGCCGGTTCCGACGCCATGATCACGGGGCCGGAAGCCGTCCGACACCAGTCTGGGAGCAACGATGAGCAATCTCGACCTCAGGCCCTCACCCACGACCTGCGGCGGTCGCGAGGAGGTCTCGGCCGCCCCCGTCCACGAGCTCCTGCAACCGCGCACGGTTCCGCTCGGCGGCTCCACGGTCGTGCGCCGGCTGCTCCCCAACCTGGGCCGGCGGATGGTCGGCGCGTGGTGCTTCGTCGACAACTACGGCCCCGACGACATCGCGGAAGAACCCGGTATGCAGGTGCCGCCCCACCCCCACATGGGGCTCCAGACCGTTAGCTGGCTCCACCAGGGGAGCGTCCTCCACCGCGACAGCCTCGGCAGCCTCCAGACGATCCAGCCCCGCGAACTCGGCCTGATGACCTCGGGCAACGCCATCTCGCACTCGGAGGAGTCCCCGCGCACCCACGCCCGCTGGCTCCACGGCGCCCAACTGTGGGTCGCCCTCCCCGACGCCTACCGCCACCGCGAGCCCACCTTCGAGCACCACCCCGGCCTGCCCACCTTCCACGGAGGCGGCGTGACGGGCACCCTGATCCTCGGCGAACTCGACGGCGCCGCCTCACCCGGCACCGTCCACACCCCACTGGTCGGCGCCGACCTCACCCTCGACCCCGGCGCGGACGCACGTCTGCCCGTGCAGCCCGACTTCGAGTACGCAGCGCTGACCATGGAGGGCACCAGCGAGGTCGACGGCGTCCGACTCGCCCCGGGCGCCATGCTCTACCTCGGCTGCGGCCGACACGAACTCCCCCTCCGTGCCGACGCCGCAAGCAGCCTGCTCCTCCTCGGGGGCGAGCCCTTCGAGGAGAAGCTGGTGATGTGGTGGAACTTCGTCGGGCGGTCGGGCGAGGAGATCGTAGCAGCCCGCGAGGGCTGGATGTCAGACAATCGCTTCGGCAATGTGCATGGGTACGACGGGGACCGGTTGGAGGCCCCGGAGCTGCCGGCTACGCCGTTGAAAGCGCGGGGTAGGACTCGTTGACCTGGGGTTTCGTTGTCGATCGGATGTGAGTCTGAGCGGGTTTGGGATCGAAGCGCGGTGCTTCTTGCCGAGCTGGCTATTGAGCAATCGCTTGGTGTGTCCGGAGAGCCTCGTGGCGACCGGAGCTGTTCTCAGGTGTGTCCTTCTGGGGCCCTGTGTGGCAATCCCAATGCTGACCCAATGCTGACTTTGCTGACGGGGTGTCAGGTCGGTGCCGAGCGCCTCGCCGAATCCACCCCTCGTCGTGCTCGTTCGTTCAGGAGCCTCGGCTTGGCGCTGGCGGAGGTGTGTGGATCGCACGGCGTACCGCGCATGGGCTCGTCCTGGACAGATGCAGGAGTGTTGGATCTTCTGTTGCGGAGATCCAACAAGATGTCAGCGGCGGACCGCAAGGACGAACTTACTTTGGGGCGCACGTGATTGCTGCATTCGCGCCCCTATGGCCTTCGTGATCAGGCGCCACAGCAATCTACGTGTGCTGCTTCCGTACTTCCACCCTCGGACATCAGGAGTACGCCGGCCATATTGTGGAGCTGCTCTCCTCTGGGCGCTGCGGCGTTCGGCTATCCCGAGGGTCCGAGGGCAATGCGGC
This sequence comes from Streptomyces sulphureus DSM 40104, assembly GCF_000381025.1. Taxonomy (GTDB): domain Bacteria; phylum Actinomycetota; class Actinomycetes; order Streptomycetales; family Streptomycetaceae; genus Streptomyces; species Streptomyces sulphureus. The sequence goes on along the minus strand of NZ_KB905816.1, from coordinate 542,410 downwards.
TGTTGTGAGGTGTTGTTGGGACGTTGACGAACGGCCGAAATGGCTATCGACAGCCGAGAGAAGCTGCTGGTAAGTCGCTTGCTCCGCTTACGCGCTCTCGACCGACGTTGATGGGTCGAGGATCGCTTTTCGTGCCGTAACGGCGAGAGCCGCCTGGCTCTTGAGGGGAAGGCCGAGGCGGTTCCAGTGGAATAGGACGTGGTAGGTGAGGACTTGGCGGAGGCCCCGCTGGAGGGTGCCATTTCGGGCGGCTTCACCGAGTGCGGTACCGGCCTGGTGAAAGGCCCAGTGATGTTGGCTCGCTGCGGCTGCAGGGCTGGTGGTGCTGAGGAGGGCACCGTTTGGGGAGATGTCGCTGTGGAGGAGAGCGGTGATCTTCGCAGTCAGGGCATCGAGTTGGGCGTGGGGGAGCTGGTGGCGTGGGCGTTCTTCAGCGACGCGGTGCCAGGTGTCGCCGGTTTCGTACCATTCGAGTCCTGCGGCGCGGAACAGCGTGGTGCACAGCAGGACGGAGAGTTCGCGGCGGCCGAGCGGGGTGTTGGATGGGTGGAGGATGGCGTGGCTGTCGGCGGTGAAGAGGTCGTGAGCGATGTGGATGCCGGTCTCGCCGCCGAAGGCTGCGGTTTCGGGTTCGTAGAGGGTGGGCCACCAGCGGTGTAGGTGGCCGGAGTTGACGAGGCTGGTCAGGCCGGTGCGGAGGTGCTCCGGGAGAGCGCGGTGGAGTGTGCGGAGGCGTAGTCGCCAGCAGGGGTGTTTGCGGATGAACCACCAGCCGGAGAGTTCGCCGGCTTCTTGAGCCTGGTCGAGGAGAGGGGCCAGGTGGTCGCGAGCGGTGGCGTCAGCGGTGGGCCAGTGGTCGAACTGTAGGTTGAGTTGGTGCCATTCGGTACGGAGAGTGCCGCGGGTGAGCGCTTCTCGTCCTGCTCGCCGATAGTTGTCGGCGGCATCGCGGAGTTCGGCGCTGGTGAGGCCGGTGTCGGCCGTCGCCATGTGTGCGGGCGTGCCGTTTAGGAGGGTGAAAACGGCGTCTTCGATAGTGCTCGTGCGGTCTTCTGGGGTCAGTCGGTCAGGAGGCATGCGTCCCATCCGCAGGTCGGTGTCTCGGGGGCAGCGGCGGTGGTGAGGGCGAGGGCGACGCCGGTGGCTCCGGTGAGAAAGCCGGAGCTGGCAGGGAGGTCTTGGGCTTGGTGTGTGAGGGCGGCGGCCAAGACGGGTAGGTGCGTGGCGAGTTCACGGATTCGAGCGTCGCGGACGGTGTGCCGGGTGGTCTGGTACAGGCCGGCCCAGCCGTGGCAGAGGCCCGGGTCAGTGAGACGAGCGAGTTGGTTCGGGTCCGTGAGGCAGGCGAGGGCGGCGTGTTCGAACCCGTCCTGGAGGGTGGTGTCGCGGAGAGCGAGGGCGGCGAGCTGCCCGGCGCGGGCGATGCCGGGGGTGCCGTAGCACCAGCTCGGTCGGGCGGGACCCGGCTGGTCGGGGGCGCCGGTGGCTAGTTCGGCGCGGGTGAGGGTCTCGGGCCACCAGGGGCCGCGGTCGCCGGGTTGTTTCCAGCGGGTGAGCCATCCGCACATGTCGGTGAGGGCGTCGTGATGTCCGTCGACGATGAGGCCGCGCAAAAGGGCTTTGCTGAGGAGGAGCAGGGGGCCGGTGAAGCCGTGGGCGAGGCCGAAGTTGGCGTGTCCGCCGTGTGGATCGGGGCGGGTCTCGGGGTCGTGTCCGACCCACCATCCCGGGAGATGCGCGTTGTAGGGGAGTGGGCGGGCCAAGGCGATGAGGTAGTGCAGGAGTTGCTCCATCGTGGAGCTGGTCGGTGCGGTGCGGAGGAGGTATGCGCCAAGACCGGTGAGGCCGTAGAGCAGGTCGTACTCGTGGAAGGCCGCCAGCTCGCCGGCAGCCAGGCGGGCATGAGCAATACGGAGGCGTCGCCGAGTGAGGGTGAGGACGCACTCGTGGAGGCGCGCCCGGGCCTCGGTGTAGTGGCCGGTGGTGTCCAGGACGAAGGCGAGGGCGGGGGCGCCGAGGAAGAGGCCGGTGCTGTCGACTGCGCTGATCGGCGCCTTGGTGGCGTGCGTGAGCCAGGCGTGGGCCTCCGCGTGGGCAGCCTCTCCACGGTGGGTGCGTTCGATGGCGAAGAGTGCTGTTCCGACGGCTCCGTGGGCGAGGGATTGTGCGTGCCAGGGATTGCTGTTTGAGGAGGTCTGCTGCGGCTGAAGGTGCCGAGTGTAGGTGCTCAGGGTCTCGTCGAGGAGGATGCGCTCGACGTTCATCGGTTGCGTCGGGGCGAGTTGATCCGGCGTAGGGCGCAGGAGCGGACCAGCCGGTCGGTGGTTTCCTGGTCGTGTTCGTCGACGCTCAGCGCTCGGAGCTGGTGTTGGTGGAGGAGTGAGCGCAGGACGGTGAGCGGGTCGCGTTCGGCGAGCAGACGGGCGCGGTAGTGGACGAGGGCTTGGGCCCGGTCGTGCCAAGTCGTGGCGAGTTCTTCACGACGGGGCAGGGCGGGGCCGTCGAGGAGGGCGAAGGCTTCGTCGCGCAGGTGCGGGTCGAGCGGGCCATTGCTGCGGGGGAGGGTGTCCACGAGCCAGTGCAGTGCTTCGCCAGGTGAGGCGGCGAAGGCGGTCGCGAGGTCGAGCATGCTGGCGGCGGTGAGCGCCGGGGCAGGGAGCCGTGATCGTCGGGTGGCTTGGAGCTGGGCCAGGGCTGCGAGGGAGTCGGCGTGGAAGACCCTGTGTGCCGCGTCCATCGCCGGGCCGCTGCCGTAGCGGCCGACCTGGGGTGTGTAGGAGGTCATCGCCAGGTCGCTGCACAGGTGTCGGTCGCGTAGACGTGTTGCCCAGTCATGTGATGCCTCGCCTGCGGAAGCGTAGTCCGATGGGTCCGACAGGTGGAAGTGCAGCACGAGCTGTGGGGCTTGGCCGGGTTGAGAGCGGTTGTGTGCCCGGATGAACCACCAGCGCGGTGGCGAGATGAACTCGTCGAGTAGCGTCGGTAGATGATCGAGCAGGATGTCGTCGAAGCGGGCCGGGTGAGCGTTTAGACGTGCCGTCAGGACGCGGGAACGCCCGGGCCACTGCGCCTGAGCGTGTCCCCGGGATGTCGGGAGCGGTGCCTGTTCCGCGGGCGTCTCCGCGATGAGGGGGAGAAGCAACTCGTGCGGCCGGTTGTCGCACCAACCGAATGCGCCCGGCGCGGGGGCCTCTCGCAGCTCAAGGTGACCGGTGGCGTTGAGTGCGCGGCGCAGAAGACGGCGGTGCCAGGGATGTTCGAGGTCGAGCGGGAGACGTTGGTTGTCCACGACGGCGAGTACCCGCTTCGGCACGTGTCGAGGGCCCCGCCAGTCGTCGAGGTGCTTGTCCCAAAGGGCCTGGTCGTCGCTCGCGGAGATCTCTTCGCGGCGGAGGCGCCAACGAGCGGGCGAGAGGATGGTGTTGCGGTAGCAAACGCGGGGCAGTGAGGGCAGTGCCGCCGCGAGGCCGAGGTCGAAGCCGCCGTAGGCGGCGCAGCGCGCGGTAGGGAGTTCGGCGAGGAAGCGGGCGAGGGGAGGGGTGTGGACCGAGGCTTCCAGAGCGTGCAGGACTCGTGGGGCCAGGTGCCGTCCTGTCGACCTCTGTACGAGATGGAAGCGGCGGGCGTCGGCGGTGACGGCCAGGTCCTGGAGCGGGATTCCGGACTCGTGCCGCCGGTGTTCGGCGAGCGTGATGACCTGGTCCAGGATCTCGGGGGTCCGCGCGACGTTCTCGTTGCGGCGCTTGCGCGGGACGAAGGACAACTGGACCGCCTGCGTGTCCACTTCCGCGGATATGTATGAGGATGCCCACTCCGCCCGCTCGCGCTCGGACAGCAGGTGGAGGAACCGTCCGGCCATGCTCGTCGCCGGCCTGGGCGCCCCAGTAATGGCGACTTCGAAGGCACCGTGGTTCAAGGACTGGAGCGACTCGGCGTGGACCTCGAAGGCGACCTCGACCCGCGGCACCGGAAGTAACTCCTCGTCGGCTCCCAGAGCGAGGGAGGCGACGGTGCCCTCGTCGAGGACGAGCTCGTTGTGCCCGTCGCGCTGCGCATCCTGAACCAGGGCCAGCAGCTTCTCGTCGCGTGGCGTGACCACCCGTGGTTGCCGCTGTCGAGCGGAGCCCTGGAAGCCGGCCGGGAGTCCGAGTCCGCTGTCGGAGACCAGTTCCATGAGAGGGACGCAGGCGCCGACGCCGTAGCGCGAGCGGAAGCGTTGGTGGTAGTCACGCCACTCCGGTCTGCCGAACGGCGCGGGCGTGAGGCGATACATCACCTCGACAGCCTGAGCCGCCTCCCGCACGACAGACCTCGGCAACTGCACGTCGGCATCGAGCGAGGTGTCGACGACGAGCGGCACCGGAGCTGCGTTGCTCACCTGCCGCAGGTCCGTGAGTGCTGCGGCCAGCGGCGCGGCTGATCCGCACTGTGCAACTGCGAGTTGATGGTGCAGGGCGCGGAGACGGTGCAGGAGGTTTTGAAGGTGCGGGATCTCGTCCGCTTGCACTGCGTGGAGCTGTTCACACAGGTGCCCGAGGGGGTCGAGGTCGGTCATGGGCGCTCGCAGGCTGCTGAGTAACACGCCCTGCGCGATCAGCCCGTCGAGGACTCGGGCGATATCGTTTCCCTTTGCTGAGGGGAACCGCGTCAAGAGGCTGTCGTGCAGCTCGCCATAGGTGCAGGGACGCTGGGCGGCGTCGAGCACGAGGGCGACCGGACGGGTGACCTCGACGGAAACCTCCACCGGCGCGAACTCCCCGCTCCAGGCATCCGGAATCCCCGGTACGACGAAACGGGTCCCGCGCCGGTGGCCGGTGTTGTTGGTGACGAACGAAAGTCGCTCGCGCACCTCCGGCTGTTCTTCCAGGCGTTGAAGGACGTCGGCGAGCCAGACCGCGTCCGGCCGCACATGCACACGGTGCCTGCCTCCCCACGAGTACTGGGCCTCCGCTCCGACTTGGATGCCGGCGACGCCGGCGAAGAGACCGAACGGCGTCGTCCTGCCGTCCCAACGCAGGAGGTACGAGGTGAGCGACAGCACGGCACGCCGTAACTGCCGTGCCGCCGGGCAGCGTTCACGGGTCAGAGCCTCGATCCGTTGGTGGAGTTGCGGATTCGCGACGAGCAGTGCTTCTCGCAGAGCGTCGTGCAACCAGGTCGTGTTCAGCCAGGCGAGGACCCGGGCAGCGTCCTCAAGGTCGAGATTGCGTGGTACGTCCGGATGAGCGTGGGCGGTCGTGGCGCGGAGCATGCCTCCGCCCTGCCACGCGTAGCGGATACTTCGACGTGCTGCCACGTGCCCTCCCTGCGTGAAGACGACGGATGATGAAGTCCGGGCGCGCCGAGCCGAGCGGCGGGGCGCACCCGGGCATGGGGCTGTCAGGCGGGGTCGTCGGTGAAGGAGTTGCAGGCGCTGCCGCTGCAGGTGGAGCCGCAGCCGTCGCTGGTGTCGCACATCAGCTTGCCGTTGGGGTGCGCCGCGACGACGACACTGACGTCGAGGGTGAACTCCTCGGGGTCGAAGGGCAGTTCCGCGAGCTCGGGGGGCTCGCTGCTCAACTCCGTCAACTCGCCCGGCTGGACTGCGGGTTCCGCCGTCAGGGCCGGGAGGGTTGGGGTGATGGCCATCTCGATCACTCTCCTGTGCGTCGGAGTCGGATGGTGCGGTCCCTGGCTCCTCAGCTGGTTTCGCCGGGGGAGGGCCAGGAGAGGGTGATGCGGCTGTGCCGCTTGTCGATGACGCGCTCGCCCGGTAGTTGGTCGGTGGGGGTACCGGCCGGATAGACGCCGATCGTCGGCCCGCTGCCGCCGCGCACGGTCTCGTTCCACCGCCGTAGGTGCGCGGCGATCTCCTCGGCGAGCTGCTGTCGGTGCGGGCCGAGCGCGTGCACGCCGAACTCGACTGAGGATTCGTCGTCGGTGCGGCGAGTGGTGACGTAGGCGAAGGTGTCACCGGCGACGGCCGCGAGGCTGTACCGCTTGTTCGTCGGCGCGACGACGCCGGAGTCGAGGGTGGGGTCGACGGCCATGATGCAGAACCCGCCGAGCACCGTGGCGAGGTACAATTGCAGTGTGTCGAAGGGTTCTTGCCGGCCGAGCGTCACGCCGCTCCAGACCTCCGCCCGGGGCGTGCGCACCGCGTTGTCCAGCTCCTGCGGCTGGATCGGCATACCGTCGTCGAAGCGCAGCCCGATCTCGTCCGTGCCGTTGACGAGGAGCAGAGTCTCGCGGTGGGCGCCGGCTCCCCGCATCGGCACGAACCCGCACACCAACGCGGAGGTGCTGGCGAGATGGTCGCCGTGCCGGTTGAAGGAGATCGAGCGGGTCAGGCCCCGCATCCGTAGCGGGACGACGAGGCGACCGTGCGGCGCAAGGTCCCGCACCCACGCGCAGGGAATGTCCCATGCCCCCGCCGTGACGACGATCGCGTCGTAGCGAGCGTGCTGCGGCACGCCCTCCTCGGCATCGGATGTGACGACGCGGACGCGGGAGTAGCCGGCCTCGTCGAGCAGCCGACGTGCTCGGGCGGTGACATCCGGGTCGATGTCGACGGTCGTCACCTCCCCCGCCTCGCCGACCAGCTCCGCGACGAGCGCGGCGTTGTAACCGCCCGAGCCGATCTCCAGCACCCGCGCGCCCGGCGCAATGCCGGCCTGCTCCAGCATCATCGCCTGCACCTGCGGCGCCGAGACCGAGCTCTGTGCGACGCCGTATTCGTCGGTCTTGGTGACGACCGCACGGTAGGCGTCGTAGACGTCCTCCAACGGGGCCTCGCGAGCGAAGAGATGCCGCGGAACCTTGCGGAGTGCTGACTCGACCTCCTTGGTCGTGACGGTCCCGCCCGCGACGAGGGTGTCGACCGCCTCGTCCCGAAGCCGGGCGGCACGGTCGGCGGCGTTCATGTCGTTCACGGAGATCTGTTCCTTCCGAATGGGGCGGGCGCACAGGGAGGTGAGAACACGGCGGCGAAGCTCAGCGCGGAGCGGCGACCTGAAGTGAGGCTAGAAACTCGCGGAACGCTGCGGCCACGTTCTTGCATCGATTTGCACCAAGTCACTCGTGCGTGCTGAGCGCCTTCGAGATCAGGTTGCGGGCTCGGTCTCCGTAGACGGCCGTTCCGGCGATCGCGGAAAACGCCTTGGCGTAGGCGGCGACTTCGCTCGGCGCGGTGAGGTTGACCGCCGCTGTGAGCAGCTCGACGCTGACCCGTCGGTCGTCGAAGAGGTAGAAGGACTCAAGCGGCCAGGAGGTCGCCCGCGGGGCGTCGGACGGAACGATCCCCAACGACACGTTCGGGCGACGCATAACGTCGAGAACCGAGTGGAGCTGCGCGACGAGCACGTCCGCAGGCGCCTGCCGGTGGTGCAGCACGGCCTCTTCCAGCAGGAAGGCGAAGGAGCGATGCCCGTCCTGCAATACGAAGGACCTGGCGAAGCGGGCCTCGGCAGCCGAGACGGAGTCGTCGGGAGTGCCCTGGAACGAGGATATGGTCGCCAGCAACGCCGTTGCGTACTCTCGCGTCTGAAGCACGCCGGGCAGGACGTTCGAGCAGTAGATACGGAAGTGCCGTGTGGTTCCGTACAGGTGCTGCACATCCTCCTGCGCCTGGCGCATACCGTGCTGGTGGAGCTGCTGCCACGACGCGTACATCTCGTCCACGTGCCGGGACGCGACGATCAGATCCACCGCCTGAGCCGGCTCTTCGCAGGCCGCACACCAGGCGTCGATGTCGGCGGCCGAGGGCGGGGTCTTCGCGCTCTCGATGCGTGAGGTCTTCGCATCGCTCCAGCCGCACCGCCGCGACAATTCATGACCGGTCAGGCCTGCAGCCACCCGCAATCCGCGAAGTCGATGGGCGACAACTTCCCGTGCTACGCGGTCGCTTGAGGAGGGCGACATCGACATGGGCGGCTCTTCTGTGGGGGACGTGTCAATCAGCAGTTCGCCGAGGTACTCGTGATGGCTGCTCGCCGGAGCATCGGGAGTCTTCGTGCTCGGCCGCACGGATCACGGCGCCGGGCTCCCGCTCTTCACCCTGCTGCACCACCTCGCACGCCTCTCTCACGATCCCCACCATGCGCGCCGGGAGCCGGACGACAGCCTCCTGGTGCGGCACCCCCGGAGCGTGCCCGGGGGCCTGGCCTTCGGCACAGGCATTCTCCAGCTCAGGTCCGGCTTTCCAGCCTTGGATGACGAGCTCAGCCGTGCGCGCGTCGACCCACACCGTCGGGGAGCCCTGCTGCCCGGTGCCGGGGTCGACCCCGACGAACCGCAACGCGCCCCCCACCTCGCCGTCGGAGGGACATCGGCCATCTTGCACGAAAGGTCTCCTTGTCAGTGGAAGGCCGCGCGGATTCGCGCCCGCCGAACTCGCCTACTCGTCACCGACGGAGGGGAGTTGGTCGAGAAGGGCAGCGATACGGTGCGCGTCGTCGGTGCTCAGGCTGTCGGGAACCGTGGTGAAGCGCCGGACGGCCTCGGTGTAGGCGGCACGTGCGTCGCCCCAGCGCTCGTGCCGCCGGGCAACATCGCCCCGGAACTCCGCGACCCGTGCGTGCCACAACACAGCGCCGGCTTCGGCGAACTGTGCCTCGGCTCGATCGAAGAGCGCCCAGCTACGGGGAAGTTGGTCGGGCGAACGCCCGTGGGCACTGGCGAGGAAGGCGAGTGCGCGCGCGGCGTCCAACCGGTCGCCGACACCGGCCAGAGCGCTGTGCGCCTGCCCGAGCTGTTCGATCGCGTCGGCGTCCCGGCCCTCATCGAGGGCCAGCCAGCCGAGGAGGACGCGGGTGAGCCCGGCTTGACGGGAGTAGAGCTCCGCGTCGTCGGCATGCCGCTCGCGGAGGGCCTCGCGCAGGCGAAGGCTCTCCTCCAAGAGCGGGCGCGCAAGGCCGAGTTCGCCCTGTTCGAGGTGTATGTTGCCCAGCTGGTTCAGCGCCTGTGCCATGCCGCGCGGGTCGTCGTCGAGGCGGGCGCTCTCCAGCGCCAGGGCTGCGCCCTCGCGGGCCTCGGTGTGACGACGCAGGCCGCGGAGCATCACGCCAAGGGAGGTGAGCATCTCCCGCTCGGCGAGCCGATCGCCGCACCGGCGGGCTGCGGCGAGCCCGCGCTGGTGAAGGTCGACGCCGAGCTCCAACGGTTTGCGACGGTGGAAGTGCGGCCACATCGCGTGGACGAGCTGCCAGACGGTCCGATCCCATCGGCGCTCCTCGGCGAGCAGGATCGCCGCCCGGAGAGCGGCCTCGTGGTCCTGCAACCAGTCGAGAGCGGCGCCGTGGTCGTGGAACGGGGCCGGGTTCGGCAGGTACACCAGGTCGCGCGGCAGACGCCGGTGCCATGGGGCCAGTTGGCGCTCGGCGCTCGTCGCGGTCGCCAGAAGCCAGCCCATCCAACGCCGCAACACCTCCTGCTGCATATCGGCCGTGTCGTCACGGGCCAAAGCGGCGGCATGGCGACGGACGTCGTCGTGCAGACGCACCGTCAGGCGTCCACCGCGACGTACGGGCTCCGCCAAGCGGAGGTCTACGAGCGCTTCGAGCGCGCGCTCGGCCACATCGGCAGGCAGCGCGCCGGCAGTGGCGACGGCGTCGAGGTCGACGTCGACGACGGGAAGCAGCCCGAGGACGCGGTAGCAGCGAGCCTCGTCGACGGTGAGTTCTGCGTAGGTCTCGTCGAGGGATTCCATCAAGCCTCCGTGGGCGAGTTGCAGTGATGCGCCCGGACGCGCGGCCAGGCGTGCGGCGGCGATGCACAGGGGGAGTGGGCGGTGTCCGCAGGCACTCGCGAGGGCCTCCGCGGCGTCGAGATCCGCGTGGACCCGCTCCGTCCCGAGAAGGTGACGAAGCAGTGCTTGGGAGCCGTCCCGCGGCAGCGGCGGGACGCGAAGGAAGCGCGCTCCGTGCCCGGCCAGCGCAGGAAGAGCGCGCCTGGCCGTGACGACGACCGTGTGCGCCCCACCGGCCGGCAGCAACGCCCGGACCTGGTGCGTGGACCGTGCGTTGTCGACGAGAAGACCGAGCTTCGGTCGGGATGCGGTCACCGTGCGCCACAACCCCTGCACTTCGTGGCCGGCGTGCTCCACTCCGAGCGCGACCAGCCAGTGCCGCAGGACGACTTCGGGCTCCAGCGCCCCTCCGCTGCCGCCGAGGTCGGCGAAGAGCTGCCCGCCCGGTAGCGAGCGTCCGCGGAGCCATCGAGCGGCCAATTGCGTCTTGCCGATCCCGCCCGGACCGGTCAGGACGAGGAGTGCGTGGCCGTCCGGGGCGAACTCGGCCGCCCAGGAATCGAGCCGCGCGAGCTCGTTCTCCCTGTCGCACCACACCGGCGGATCGGGCGGCAGCTGCTGCGGCCTCGTCTCCCACGGCTGCGAAGCCGACCGGCTTACGTGGACACCGCCGTACACCTCGCCCGCCTGCACGACCACGCCGGCACCGTTGACACCGGAGACGCAGTTGGACGTCATCGCCATGCCTCCACCCGGGGTTGCGGTAACCGTGCAAGACCTTCGAGAGGGATGAGGCACAGCAGGAGCAGGACGACCGCACCGAACCCCAAGCAGCCAGCCGTGCCACCCGTTTGGGATGGTCGCCTCTGTCGGCGGTCGGTGCGTCGCCAGTACGAGACCGACAGCACCACCAGGTAGGCGAGAGCCGTCAGCATGTGCCCACCGCCCGAGCCCGCCGGGCACGCGTCTTCAGGCCCGATGTGGCGCGCTCATACGGAGGGAGTCCCACCGTTTTTCGTCGCGCATCGAGCTCCTCGGCATCTGCGACGGGATGCGGAACCAACCTGTTCCCGGTGAGGATGTGTTGGGTGCCGTACGACTGCGGTGTGCCCCGCTGTACGCACACCCTGTCGTACAAGTGGGCCCACCAGGACCACTCGGCGTCTCCCCGCCGTGCTGCCTCTTTGAGGCGATGCAGGAACCGCTCCTGAGCACGTGGGAAACGGTCGGCACGGAGCGCCAACAGCCAGGCCGCCCGCGCTCCTTCAATCCCGACGAGTCGGACGCCCGGCCATCCGTGCTCGTCGATGATGCGCGACAGCACCTGAATCGCGGACTGCTCCGCCTTTCGGATCTCGGTGAGCTTGGATTCCGTCGCGTCGACGAGCTGCTGGCTCGGGAGCTGCCAGATATGATCAGCCCGCTCGGCAGCTGCGAGAAGAACGGACGGCAGGTCCGGAGAAGCCTGCATGCGTCTGGTCATCATTCCTCCAACGCAAGGGATTTGCTGTCCGTGGGGGCTCGCCTGGTCGCCCCAGTGATGCGACACGCGAGCGGCGTCAGCACGAGAACCCGGTGGGTGCTGACCGTCCATTCCGCTGCACCGGTTTGCGCCGTGTAGGAATACGGGGTGCCCCGGCGAAGGGCTTCGACAGCGGAGTCGCGTTCTGCATGACGACCGAGCCAGGCCCACATGGCGCAGAAGTCGGTCCAGCCAAGCTGAGGTCCGAGGCCACGGACCAAGTCGCGCACCCACCCGACGGCGTAAGCCGGGGAGTTGACGAGCTGGTCCCCCGCCTCCTGGGCGGTGCAGGAGGTCCCACCGGAGATGTTCACGTGACACCAGTAGGCGGGGACCAGTACCGGGGCGTCGCCAGGAAGCGGCCGCTTTCGACGAGTTGAGTCGGCAACTGCGTTGCCCGCGTTTCTCCCCGACCGAGAGCAGCCCGTCACGCCAGCTCCGTCAGGTACCCGCAGACCACGACGCCCAGACCGAAGCTGACGAGGGCGATGAAGAGTGCGCCGGCGCCCCTGCTCAGGAACGTGCACACGGCTCGAACAGCACGCCTGGACCTACTACGCGGACCGGCGTGAAGACGGCTCGACATGGCGGGCACCTCGCTTCTCAACGTCGACGGATCGGAGCGATCACAGATCGGCTCGGCTTCGTTACGCTGAGGAGTATTGGCCGACCGGACGGCACCGTGTAACGCTCATGAGGGAAGTGTCCGCATGGACGGCTCATGCTCCCGGTACCGGAGCCGCGCCCGCCGCCCGCCGTGTAACTTTCTGCCCGCCAAGCCGTGGCTCCGAGAGGGGGGACCGTGCCGGAGGGACCGACAACTCGCCGTCGCCAATTGGGCTTTCGTCTGCACGCGCTGCGGGAGGGCTCGGGCCTCACCGCAGAGGAGGCAGGGCGCAGAGCCGGCGTCTCGAAGGCCACCGTCAGCCGCTACGAACGGGCGAAGGGCACAGTTCGCTGGAGCCACGTCGACCAGCTCTGTCGTGTCTACGGACTGCCGGACGCCGAGCGAGAAGCGCTCGTCGAGTTAGCGAAACACTCGACGGAGACCGACGGTTGGTGGGTGTCGCAGGCCGACAACCTGCCCTCTTGCATGGCGATGCTGCTCGCCCTGGAACACGAGTCCACGCACATTGAGCAGTTCTCACCCGTGGTGTTGCCCGGGCTCCTACAGACCCGCGAGTACGCCAAAGCAATCAAACAGAGCGGGCCGCACCTTCTCTCGGAAGGAGATACCGAGCGCCTGCTCGACGTGCGGATGCACAGGCAACAACTCCTATGCGGGCCCATACCCGAATACCGGGTCGTGCTGGACGAATCCGTACTCCGCCGCGTCGTCGCGAACCCCGGGACGACGACGGCGCAGCTCGCCCACCTCCAACAGCAGTCGCAGAAACCCCACGTCACCATCCAAGTACTCCCCTTCGCGGCCGGCGTCTCCACCGCCGCTATGAACGGCTTCCTGCTGGTCGGCGGTGCTCAGCCCGAGCTTGACGTGGTCTACGTGGAGAACCTCGCGGGCTCGCTCTATCTCGAAGGCCCAGGACCCCGACGGGCGTTCTCGGCCGCTTTCGAGCAGCTGTGCCACGAGGCATTGGCACCGGCGGATTCGGCTGCACTGATCGAAAGCGTGGCCGCGGCACACCTGGAACACGAGAGGACGACATCGTGAAGAACCTGGCCTGGTTCAAGAGCAGCTACAGCGGAGCCCCCAACGACGACTGCGTCGAGGCCGCCCTCCTCCTCAACGGCCATGTCGCGGTGCGCGATTCGAAGCAAGCCGACCTGGCTCAATGCCGGTTCGGGAACGCGGCCTGGCGCCGCTTCCTCGCGGCCTGCCTGGCGCACGATCCGTCGTCGACTCCAGGCTGACCGAAGACGAACCGCGATGCGGACAGCCGCTCCGCAGCGCCCTTGTCCGCATCACCACCGCCGGGGGAAGCATGCCGCAAGCTCCGAAACAACTCGACGACACCGCCTCGTGGGAGGCCTGGTTCGGCGTCGAGTTGCGCAACTGGCGCCGCTCCCGCGGATTCTCCACCGAACGCCTAGGCATCTCCGTGCACGTCAGCAAGACAACCGTCGAGCGCATCGAGAAGGCCGAACGCTCCTGCAACTCACGTCTTGCCAACGCGTTCGACGACGCCCTGGACGCCGGTGGTGCCCTTCGCCGGCTGTGGCGACGAGTGGAACAGTATCTCGACGCGTCCCTCGATGCGGACAGGTCGCTCACCCCCATCGCCGCTGAAGGCCGGTCGGCCCTCCTGACACCAGTCGATTCCGGTACACCGGCCAGCGGTCTCGTGATGGGATTCGACGATCCGCTCCAAGTCGTCGCCGAGGCCAAGTCGGTCACGGGCTCCAACGCCGAACCGTCGTTGCTCGCTCACGCAGACGCTTCGCTCCGGGGCATCGTCGCTCGGTACGAAGCACTCGGTCCGCGACCGCTCGTTCACGAGGCCCGCCTGCTCCGCAGCATGCTGCACGTGATCCTGGCCGGTACCCAACCCCCTTCCGTCCGGGCCCGGTTGCTCTCGTCCGCCGCGCGAACCGCCGGCCTGCTCGGCTACATGGCGGTGAACGCCGGAGCTCCGCTAGCCGTCACCGATGCCTACTGCACCGAGGCCGACACGCTCGCTCGGCAGGCTGACGACATCGAAACTGTCATGTGGACCCTGGGCACCCGCTCATTCGGCCTCTACTACGCTGGCAGATACCGGCAAGCCGCCGCCGTGGCCCGCAGCGGCGTCGAACTCGCGCCCTGCCATCCCCAGGCCATCCGGTTGCTCGCCAACGGAGAAGCACGAGCCCTCGCGCGTGCGGGGGACCGGAGAGGAGCCGAGCGCGCGCTCGGCGGAGCACTGGACCTCTCGGACAGCCTCCGTGAGCTACCGAAAGGCATGACGGCGTGCATCGACTTCCTTCCGTACTCGCCCGCACGCACCCTTGCGAACGCAGTTACCGTGCACCTGTCCCTCGGCGACGCCGACCGGGTGCTCAAGCACGCAGGGGAGATCAACACCCTCGTCGAGGGCTCGGATTCCGCCTGGAGCCGCACTCTCGTCCGCCTCGACATTGCGACCGCGCTCCTGCAGCGGCCCCGTCCCGAGCTCGACCGTGCGATGACGCTCGGAGCGGAAGCGCTTCATTGTAGCTCCGACCGCCCGATCACCTCGGTGCGCAAACGTGCATCCGAGCTCTTGGAGACCGCGGCTCCGTGGCGTGATCAACCGAGAGTGGTGGAGTACCGTCGTTTCCTGCACAGTTGGCTCCACCAGCACCGTCCGATCCCCGGTACGTGAAGCAGGAGCCCGTGCACATCCCACTCGCCTATGATCCCCGCGCCTTCCCACCTGCACCACCTCCGCATCTCGACGACGCAGAGACCATCGTGGAGCACGATTGGAAGACGTTCGCGAGTTTGAGCAGCCTGGACGACCATTGGGCACGTCCGGGGTGGCACGACGGGCGTCGTGCGTACTACTGGATGCTGCACATCACGGACCCGGCCGTGGTCGACCTCGCGCGTGGTTGCCAGCGTCTCCTCGCGCACCTGGGCATGGACCCGGTGCCCGAAGAAGGTCTGCACGTCACCCTCTGTCGAGTGGGCGACGCGGCAGAGGTGTCCAAAAACAAGATCGACCGGCTGGCCGAGGTCACTCGACAGCGTCTCTCGGTGCGGCAGTTCGGACTTCGTGCGCACCCCCTTGCCGGCTCCCGAGGGGCCGTCCGTCTGACGCTGACCCCCTGGCGTGACCTCGTCGCTGTCCAACAGCAACTTGCGGGACTCGGAACCGAGCTGGGGCTCCCGGGAGGCAGACCGGTGTCCTGCTTCCGTCCGCACCTGAGCATCGCTTACAACAACGTGGCCCGCCCGGCTGAGGATGTCGTCGAAGCGGTTTCCGAGCTTCGGGCCCAAGCAGCGGCCGATGTGCGAGTCAGCGCCGTCTCCTTGGTTGAGCTCCGCCGGGAGCAACCCGTCTACCGGTGGAATTCGGTCGTGTCCCTCGGCCTCACGGGATGACCCCGCTACGTCCCCTGCGCGGCTATCGCAGCAGCACGAAGGCTGCAGCGGAGATCAAGCCCAGAGCCGTCCCGAAGACGAGTTGGGCGAGCGTATGCGCCTTGAGTACGCGTCGCGACCAGCCGACCAGCGGTAGCAGTAGGACGAACGGAAGGGCGGGCAGGCCATAGACGAGGAGGAGGATCAACACGGTGCCGCCGGCGACGGCGTTGTGGGCGGAGATCTGCCACCAGACGGTCACCAGCAGCACCGAGGCGAGTCCGACGAGCATCGCGATGACGAGGGCCGAGACGTCGCTCGGTGCGTCGAAGGCGTAGAGCAGTGCGATGCCGACGAGGACGGACAGGATGCTTGCGCTGAGAGGCACGATGCGCTGCTTGCGGACTCGAACGTGTTTGTCGGTCAACCGCCCTCGCCTCACCCCGAGTTGGATGATGGCGATCGGGACGACTCCGCAGAAGAGGGCGGCGAGGGCTCCCCAGCCGACGCCCGCGAAGCTATGGGTGCTGTGCCAGCCCACGACCAGCAATAGCGCGATGACGAGGTTGCCGGGTGCGAGCACATCGGTGACGAGCTTCGCTGCCTTCGCCTTCGGACCGGCCTGGGCGTAGCTGGGCGGCGTGGGTGGGGTGAACGAGCTCATGATCGGGGCTCCAGTGAGGGCGGGGGCGTGTGCGGGCGGGACGCGTCGACGAAAGTGCGGGCGACGGGGGAGTAGAAGGCGTCGGAGAGTTGGATGAGGGCTTGGACCTCGCTCCGCAGATCCCGACCACCCGAGGGAGGTGGATGAGGGTGCGGTGCGGGGGAGCCCCCGTATAGCCGTGCGTGATGGGCAGCTGCGAGACGGCAGGCTTCCAACTCGACTGCTGCTCGGGCTCCTTGGTGACCGTGCTGCTCGACATGGCGACGAGCTGCCGCCGACACGGTCGGACTCGCGTAGTCACTCAGCGCGAGTTGGGCGTCGCGAATCTCCATGGTGCGCCGGTAGAGCCGCTCACCGACCCTTCGGGCGTCCCATCGCTCAGTAAGGGGTGAGCGCACCTCACCGAAGCGAACGGTCGGCACGGCAGACGTGAGGTCGTGCCACAGGGGGCGTAGCCGAACGAG
Source organism: Streptomyces sulphureus DSM 40104 (assembly GCF_000381025.1). Lineage (GTDB taxonomy): Bacteria > Actinomycetota > Actinomycetes > Streptomycetales > Streptomycetaceae > Streptomyces > Streptomyces sulphureus. The sequence continues at coordinate 526,033 of NZ_KB905816.1, read as the reverse complement.
TGCGCGGCGCTGACGTATCCGAGAGCGGACCTTGCCCAGTGCGGGCAGAGCGCTGCCGACGACGACCAGCACGAGTGCAGTGAACATGAGGTAGCTCGACAGGTAGTCGTCGAGTTTCCCGGGGAAGATCCTCGCTCCCTCGAACCGAGAGATCAGAGCGGCGATGCGTACGACGGAGTACAGGACCCCTGCCGACAGACCAACGCCGATCAGTCGAAGTCCCCATCCCAAGCCGCCGTTTCCCGAGTCACGTCCCCAACGCCAGCAGACGCGTACGCCGGAAACGAGGGATGATCCCAGAAACCCCAGGAAGATCACGGTGTACAGCAGCAGTGCCGTCCGAGCTCCGGGCTCGTCGTATATCGCCAAGGTCTCATACGGTTGGAGTTTCGCGAAGAAGAAAGCGGACATCGCCGTGGCCGTAGCCAACGGAACCCCGTAGCGCCATAGTTGAGCCCGCCAGTTCTCGTTCTTTCGGCCAGAAACGTCCTGAAGGAACGTCAACACAGCAGCGGAACCGAGCACTCCGCCGAAAAGATGCTTCAACAGGTAAGAAAGATCGATGACTCCAGTCGCCTCATCGAGCGCATGGCCGACGGGCAGGCGGAGCGTCATCATGACGGACAGACCAAAAAACGCCCACCAAAGGGCACGTCTGTGCCCCTTTCTCCAGTCCTTTGTGGCGCGCCACAATGTGGTCGCCCACAACAGGACCGCAACTACTACTTCGACGGCACCCATCAGTTCGGGTCACCGCGAAGTACGTTATCGATACGGTCGAGTTCGGCATCGCGTGTCCCGGGCGGTAGTTTGAGCAGCGCCTCGTTTGCGATTCTCGAAGCAAGCGCTTCGGCCTCTCGCTCCTGCGGCGTGGTGAAGCTGGCCCGTCCCAGCACCGATCGGACCGTGCTGGGATCGATGTCGCTGAACAAGCCGTCCAGCGGGACTCCGGGGGCGTCACCAGTGCCGTTGCCGTGTCCGAGGAGCATGTGGCTGATCTCGTGCAGCACGATGTGGTTGCGGTGCAGGTGCGAAGTCGACGCTTCGTAGAAGATGCAGTCCACTTTCTCCAACTGAACCCACAGTCCGCAGAGTTCGTCGTCGGAACCATTCACCCCTTCGACTGCCTCTACGAAGAGCGGGCGACCGCGATGGTTCGAGACGGCGCGGCAGAACTTCTCGATATCGAAGGGCGCAGGGATCTCGATCCCGGACAGCGGGTCATTGGAGTCCTGGCCGTGCTGTGGGAGGTGCTGCGGCCGGAGCCGTCGACGAAAGCGCAACGATGCTCCCGGGTCGTGCTTGTCCACGGGAATGGATGCCCACATCCCGCTTCGGTACAGGTGCCCGGGCATCCTAGGACGTATTTTCGGCGGGCGAATCCGCCGTGTGATTCTTCTATCGCACGCCCTGCACGTGGCGTCGCTGGCAGGTCGCGTTGCGCGGCTACTGAATCAGACATCTCGCATCCGCCGGGGCGAACGGAACGACGTCGGAGTGAGGTATCTATATCAAGCCGTGATCTGAAAGCGAGTTAGTTGGAGTCATCGTTCTCTTCCCACTTGTTGAGCCCTTCGAGGTCGCGTGCGCGCTCGATGAAGCCCTGGATCGTTTCCAAGGTCTCCGGGGACAGCCCGTTCGCTCGCATCGCGACGGTGCGGACCTGGCTGTCGCGCATGCTGGTGAGCATGGAGAGCTCGGCGTCGATCCTGGCGGCTGCCTCGTCGTCGAAGAAGTACGCCGGTGAGATGCCGAAGAACGCGGCAAGTGCCTCCAGGTGCCGCATGGTCGGGTTGTCCCTCTTGCCGGTGCGGAGTTGCCAGATGTAGCTCGACGACATCGGCGGGCCGCCCTGCTTCTGGATGCCGGCCTCGACCTCCTTGTAGGAGTACGGTCCGCGGTCCTTCGGGTGGATCGACGTGAAGAGGTGGTCGACCTTCTCCGCCAGGGTGCGTCTGGACTCCGGAGGGCTCTCGTTCATGCCGGGCGGTGTCTCCGTTCGTTCGGCTCCGCTATCCGCGGGGCTCTTCCAGCGACGTGCCCGAACGGTACCCCGCGCCGAGGGGTATTCATCAACTCAAGAGCAATGATGTGGGGCGAGTCATCTTCACCAGTTGACAGCGATCATCTTCATCAGACTATGGTCGTGCCATCGCCATCAACTGATGCGAACGCGATCACTGTCCCACCGTCGCTTGCCAGCGTGCGGTGCACTGGTGGGGGCGTTCGCGGAGGCGGCACCGAGGAGGTCGGTGTCCGGGGCTGCCACCCCGGACACCGGAGCGTGGCCTCGGTGGGACACGCAACTGGGGCTCATCGATCCGGCCTTGGACGGTGACGGTCGATGTCCCTACCTACGAGTGAGGGATTGTCGCATGCCCATGATCCTCAGGGAAGCGCTGCCATTGTCGCCAGCGGAGACCTCGACCACTCCGGCGGGGTGCTGAAGTGGCACGAATCCGCACCCTGAAGCCCGAGGCCTTCGCCTCGGAGTCGCTCGCCGAGGTGAGCATCAGCGCCGAGCGGACGTTCTTCGGCCTGCTGACCCAATGCGACGACCACGGTCGTTTCCGGGACCAACCCGCTGTCATCGCCGGGCTGCTGTGGTCTCTGCGCCCCGGGCACGGCCCGGTCGGTGTCGAGGACGACCTGACGCAGCTCGCCTCGGCAGGGTTGGTCTGCCGCTACGAAGTCGACGGAAAGCGTTACCTGCATGTCATCACCTTCCGGAAGCATCAGAAGATCAATCGGCCCAGCGGGATTCGGCATCCCGACTGCCCGACCCACGCCGCCGAGCGACCTCCGGAAGTCCTTCCTGAGCGCTCATCGAAGGATCACGGAGGCCTCACTGAGAGTTCAGTGAGTCTTCACGGAACAGCGCACGACGACTCCGTGAACAACGAAAATCCAGGTCAACTCGCCTTCACCGAGCCCTCAGTGAGGGCTCACGGAGGCAGCAACGAGCCTTCAGCGAGCCCTCACGGTTCGGATCTAGGACCTAGGAACGTGGATCTAGGATCTTCCCCTTCGGGGGGCGCTGCCGCGCCCGCACCGGAGACCGTCTCCGCTCAGCAGCTCATCGGCGAATACACCGCCTCCTGCGCCCACCGCCCGCCGCAGGGTGTGCTCGGGCATCTCGGCCGTGAGGTCGCCAAACTGCTGGGCGAGGGCATCGACCCCGAGTACATCCGGGTCGGACTGGCCCGGCACCAGGCCAAGGGCCTGCATCCCAGCACGCTGCCGAGCCTGGTGCACGAAGCCATGAACGCAACCGGCCCGAGCGGTGCCTTGGGGCGGCCGCCATCCGCGCCTACCGTGCGCGGTCACCGGGCCTGGGCCAACCCCGCCGACCCTTCCGCCGCCTACGCCGAGGAGCTGTGATGCGCGACCATGACGCCCAGCCCGTCGGCGGCATCGCCCGCCGACTGACCGGCATCCTCAAGTCCCGCGGCGTCGACCCGAACGCGCCGGTGACCGACGAGGCCGAGCCCAACCCCGCGCTGGAAGCAGCGCAGGCCCGCATCCCCGCCCGCTACCAGGACGCCGTCGCCGATCACCCCGCCATCGACGCCTGGGTCCGCGAAGTCGCTGCCGCCGGCCGCCGGGGCCCGGACGGTTCCCCGGGGATCGCCCAGGGACGGTCGCTTCTGATCGTCGGCACCACCGGCACCGGCAAGACCCACCAGGCCTACGGCGCCGTCCGCAGCCTGCTGTCCGCCGGGGTCCGGCTTCGGTGGAAGGCGACCATCGCCGCCGACCTCTACGCCGAACTGCGGCCCCGCCCCGGCTGCGACGGAGAGCGCGAACTGCAGGACCTGGCTCGCTGCCCGCTGCTGATCATCGACGATCTCGGCGCTGCGAAGGCGAGCGAGTGGACCGAGGAGATCACGATGCGGCTGATCGACCGCCGCTACACGCAGATGCTCCCGACCCTGGTGACCACGAACCTCGGTATGGCCGACCTGCGCGCGCACATCGGTGACCGCGTGGCTTCCCGGCTGACGGAGATGACCGACAAGGTCATCCTCGACGGTCCGGACCGTAGACGAGCCCTCGCGGCCGAGCGCCGCCGTCTCACCGCCGCCTGACCTTCTCGCGCGACCAACGGTCCGCCTCCCTTACGTCCCCACCCCGGGGTTGCGCCTGCCCGAACGCGCCCGGGGCCGATCGGAGAGACCCGCATGCACCACCACCGCAAGGCCGAGCCGCGCACGCTCGGCGACCACACCTGGCACAACTACGCCGCCTGCCTGTCCACCCCGGCCAACCCCGTGGATTCGGAGCTCTTCTTTCCCGAGCCGGACGAGTTGGACCGCATCCGCGCCGCCAAGACCCTGTGCGCGCAGTGCCCGGTCAGGCGCACCTGCCTCGACGCCGCCTTGGAGGCCGGTGACCGCGAGGGAATCCGCGGCGGCATGACCGAGGAGGAACGCGAACCGCTGCACAGCAAGCTGCCCCGCCGCCTCGACTACGCCCGCGTCAACGCCACCCTCGCCGGCCGCGACATCCACCTGACCGACGCCGAACGCCGCGCGGTCACCCGCACCGCCTACCAGAACGGCGTCCCGGCCGCCCGCCTCGCCCGCCTGCTGAAGATCACCGAAGAGCACGCGGTAAAGCGCTATCGGCAAGTCCGTCGCGAACTGCGCAACGGCTCGCTCGACAACACCAGCGACCAGCCCGAAACCACCGCCGAGAGCAACCGCGACGACTTTGGAACGGCCGCATGAAGCACACCGATTCGCTACCGGTGCGCATCACCGGCTGGGACCGCGCCGCCATCGTCACCCTCGGCGCCGCCGGATGCGCACTCTCCTACGACGCCCTGCAGCAGATGGCCGTCGCCATCCACATCCGCGGACTCCTCACCTACCTCTTCCCCTTCGTCATCGACGGCTTCATCGGCTACGGCGTCCGCGCCGTCCTGGTGATGCGCAACGCCTCCCTCGGCGCCCGCATCTATGTATGGGGCCTGTTCGGCACCGCAACCGCCGCGAGCATCTGGGCCAACGCCCTCCACGCCGTCCGCCTCAACGACCGACCGGTCGAGGGCGGTCTCCGACTCGGGGACCTCACGGTCGGCGTACTGTCCACGCTCGCCCCGCTGGCCTTGGCCGGCGCCGTCCACCTCTACATCCTCATCGCCCGCCGCGCCGCACAGCCCGGACACCCAGACATGGCCACGACGGACACCCCGGCTGTCCGCACCCAGCGGGTCACCGTCGGCCCGGCGGACACCCGGTCCGGCCAGCACGCCGCGGACAGCCCGGACAGTGTCCGACCGGTCATCGAGCGCCAGCCGTCCGCGCTGTCCGCCGGTGCCTCCGGTTGCCCGGCGGATACCCGCCCAGACACGCGGCGCGGACCGCCGGACACCGCTGCGGGGGCCGCACCGGTCACTCCGTCCGACGACGCACCGGAGCACCAGGGCCGCGACGCTGACCTGGGCGCAGAGCCGGATGCCAGACCCGGCCACCCTGACCTGCCTCCGCCTGCCCCGGCTTCTTCGACGGACAACCACGACGCGGAGACGCCTGCGCCGTCCGCCGCCGGTGAAACTGAGGACCTGCTACCGATCGCCCGCCGCGCGGTGTCCGAGGCCGGGAAGCTCACCCGCAAGATCGTCGCCGACGCCATCCGCGGACAGGGCCTGGCGCTGTCCAACGATCGGCTGACCGAGCTGATGCAGGAACTCCGCGACGAGGCGGACAACCGCACCCTCCGCTCCACGGGCTGACCGCACAACCCAGCGGCGGACACTCGCTCGGTCATACCGAACACCGGTGAGCCGGTCACCGGTAGCGGGGTGTCCGCCCCCGCCAGGTCACCCCGTTTCTCTGCAGCCCTCCCACCTTCGAGAGAGGGGACTCTCGTGCGTACGACGCCGCCCGCCAACGACGAGATCGACGCCTGGCTCGCCGTCCTGCGCGCCCACGGCCACCTGCACCGAGCCGAACCCGGGCCCGACGGGGCCTGGACCGTCTGGCGGACGCCGTCGAGCTCCCCGCACACGCTGCACCACCCCGTCCTCGCCCTCGACTACATCGCCGACGTCCTGCGCGACATCCGCATACAAGCCGGAGGCGCCGCCCGATGACGCGTCAGAACACCCCGGTCACCCCGTCCGAGGGGCACCCGTGGGACAAGCCGGCACGAGGCCGAGCAAGCTATACCTTGCGAAACTCCCTCGACGGCGCCGCCGCCGAGGGAGTTTCGCAAGGGCATGCCCCCGCCACCACAGGAGCGGGGGAGGCCCGGCACCAGGGGGCGCCGGACCAGGCTGCGACCGAGGGCGGATCGCAGCAGACGGGGGAGATGCCGCCGAGCGACGCTGTCGAGACGCGCATGCGCCCGCGCCTGCGTCAGTCCCAGCAGCGTGACCGCGTGCGCAGCGTCCGCCTGACCGCCGACGAACTCGCCGACGTCCGACGCGCCGCCGAGGCGATGGGCCTGCGGGTCGCCGGGTTCCTCGCCGACGCCGCGGTCGCCGTCGCCCGCGCCCAAGGTGGCCCGCACACCTGGTTGATGGACCAGCGCGCGCTCGTCGAAGAGCTGATGCGCGCCTCGGCCCAGCTCGCCCGTGTCGGCAACAACCTCAATCAAGTTGCCCGCGTGCTCAACAGCGGCGGTGAGGCCCCCCACGCCGACGACGTCCTGGCCCGCGTCCTGCGCGCCGCCGCGCGCGTCGAAGCCGCCGCCACCGAGATGGCGAAGCGCTGAGCGCCGTGGTGCCCGACATCTCCCTCGGCGGCCGTACCTACGGCCTGCTCGCCTACCTCTACGGCCCCGGCCGCCGCGACGAACACCTCGACCCACACCTGGTCGCCTCCTGGCGACCAGAGCTGACCCCCGACCCAGGACGCGATCCGACCACGACGCTCAAGCAGTTGCAGGAACGTCTCGATCTTCCGGTTCAGGCCGTGCCGGAGCATCGCCGTCCGAAGCGGCACGTGTGGCACTGCCCGGTACGCGCCGACCCGGGCGACCGGCACCTGTCCGACGCCGAGTGGGCCGAGGTCGCTCGTCGCGTCGTGGCCGCCACCGGCATCGCCGAAGAAGGAGACGCCCAAGCCTGCCGTTGGATCGCTGTGCGCCACGCGGACGACCACATCCACATCGTCGCCACCCTCAAACGCGAGGACGGCCGCTCGCCACGGCGGCACGACGACTACAACCGCGCCCAGTCCGAATGCCGCCAAATCGAGAAGGACTTCGGCCTGCGCCAGCTCAACCCCGGTGACCGCACTGCCGCGAAGCGGCCCACCAGCGCCGAGCGCGCCAAGGCCGAACGCGCGGGCCGCACCGCCACCGCCCGCGAAATCCTGCGCGACCACGTCCGTCAGGCCATGGCAGGCGCTGCGGACGAGGACGAGTTCTTCGACCGGCTCACGGAGGCCGGAGTACGCCTCGACCGACGGCGCGCGCCCTCCGGCGACGTCCTCGGGTACAAAGTCGCCCTCCCCGGCGACCGCAACCGCGCGGGCGAGCCGGTCTGGTTCCCTGGTTCCCGCCTCGCCCCCGACCTCTCCCTCCCCAAGATCCGCGGACGCCTCGATAGCCAGGAAGATGCCGACGGCCCGCTCGCCCAGAGCCGTCCCCGCCGGCGTGACGGACCGGCGCGAGCCCGCCGCGAGGCCACCGGCATCGTGGAGCGCACCACCACGGCCTACACCGACGGCGACGAAGCCGAGGCCGCCGCGCAGCTCTCCGGACTCGGCGAAGTCCTCGACGCCGTCGCCCAGACCTCGCCGGCCTCCACCCGGCAGCAGACGACCGACGCAGCCCGCGCCTTCGAACGCGCCACCCGCTGGCACACCCGCGCCGAACGCGCCGACGACCGCGCCGTCCGCTCCGCCGCACGCAGCATCATCCAGGCCGGCAACGCGCTGGGGCGAGGCGAGGACGGCGGCGCCACCGCTATGCTCCTGTCCACCCTGGTCCTGGCCACCCTCGCCGCCGCCCGCTGGCACGCCGCCCGTCGCCACCACCAACAAGCAGCCGCAGCCCGGCAGTCCGCCGACCACCTCCGAGCCGCCTACCGCACCGCAGCGACCTCGCCCTTGCGCGCGATGCGTGCGCAAGGCCGCCGCTTGCCCGAACGCGTACGGACCCGTCACACCGGAACGGTCGAAGCCGCTCTTCCCGGCCGCACCGGTAGCCTTCGCCGCGAGGGCGGATGGGACGCGCTGGTCGCCACCCTCGACCAGGCCAAGCGCGCCGGACACGACCCCGAAACCCTGCTCCACGAGGCCGTCAAATGGCGCGAGTTGGACACTGCCGACACCGTCACCGACGTCCTGGTCTGGCGCCTTCGCCGCCTCGGACGTCTTCCGGCGGATCCGGGACAGCACCGCGCAGATAGTCGCCCCCCGAAGCAACAGCCTCAGCCAGCACAGGTACACACCGCCACGCCGACACGGAACCCCGTATCGCCCGAGCCCCGGCGAAAGCGCTGAATGCGCGGCACAAAGGGCTGGACGAGGCCGACATCGCCTGTTAGGGCTGGTCAGAGGAACACGAGGAGCTGCGCATGCCCACCGAAGAACTCCAGCACTCCAGAACCACCGCCCCGGAGACGACGGCCGGCGACGACCCGCTGCTGCGACTGCAGGAAGCGAGCGAACCGGACGACTCCATCCGATTCCGAACCACCACGCACGCGGACCCGATCACCATCACCGGCATCACCGTGATGTGCGCGAAGTGCAGCGCGTGCCGCGACTGGCTGGTCATCTGCGACCGCCGCAACCAGATCTTCCTCCGCTGCCGATGCGCCCACGAATGGCACGAACCCGAGCTGAGTCGGGCCGACTTCGAGGCCATGGTGGGCGAAGGCGGCCAAAAGTACCCGAGCCTCGACGCAGTCGTACGCGACGCCGGATACGACGGCACACTGGCCGGCACCTATCTCCCCGACGACCTCGACGCTGGCACGTGCGGGTAACGCTGGGGGCGGGGTACAGATCTGCCCGTCTAGACCGCTGGCATAGGCGCAGAAGCGTGTCATACGTTGCAGGTATGGAGGACGTAGGCAAGCAGGGCACCTACAACAGCACTGAGCACCGGGCGAGTTACCGGTCTCGGAATACCAACTACATCGGCGGCGGCGCGACCGTGACGTCAGCCATCCAGATCGCCGGAAACTACCACGGCGGCCTGGACCTGCGCGATCTCCCGGGCACTGCGACGGACCAGACCGCGCACTCCGAGGCTCGGCGGACCGACCAGGACGACGAGACGCGGCAGCAGGCGGTGGATCTGCTGTGGCACTTGGCCCGCGTCGATCCCGACAAGCGCATTGAGGCGATTGCCATCATCGAGGCGTTGGAGGCCACTGCCGCCTCCGCGCAAGACGAGGGCTGACCCGGCAGGGTCAGCCCTCGTCGTAAACGGCGTCAGCGTGAGTCGAGTAGCGCATTGGTGAGGCGGAGCGCGTCTTTCGCCAGGGACATGGCCGCATGAAGGCCGAGGACTTCATGCAGAGTGGGGTGCACGACGCGGGCCCAGTCGCCATAGAGCGAAGGCCACAGGGCCAGCGTCAACTCGCTGTTGGCAAGGCCGAGACGGGCCTCCACGTCCGTCGTGCCATCGCTCCTGGGATGCCAGCTCAGCAACGCATAGCCGTCGGGTGCACCGGCTCCGTGTCGCAGCTAGCACACCGGGACCGGCGCGGTCGCGTCGGCGTGTGCGTGCTTCACGAGGACGCCCCGCGTCCATGCGGGCATGGGGCGCGGGGCGATATCGGCCAGGAATGGGCAGTGCTTCACCCCGGGGCCTGGCTCTGGCGCACGAGGAGGTCGAGCGGCGGTCACGCGCGCTCCGGGGTATCGAAGTCGGTGCGCCAGAAGCGTTGTTCGCGGCGGCGGGCGAGACGCCGCCTGCGCTTTTGTGCGGCCGAGCGCGTACGGGTGCCGTTCTCGCCGGTGTAGAAGTAGCAGGTGCAGCCTTGGCCTGCCCGGACGCAGGGGCGTGCGTGGCCGGGGACGGTTTTGCCGAGCATGGCGCTCACGGGCCCGCCATGTCCATTGAGGGGTTGCCGATGCTCCGAGGGCCCGTGATGCGACGAGCCGCGTCACGGGCCCTCGGGGATGGTTCAGGACCAGTCCAGCTCGGTGCGGACGGCCGGAGGGAGGTAGCCCTCCTGGCCGTTCTCCGTGATGTAGACCACGGTGGCGGGCCCGTCGGGCACGGTGAGGACCTGGCTGATGCGGTGGGCGAAGGGCCAGTCGGGGTTGATGGCGAGGAAGACCGGCTGGTCGTGGTCGAGGGTCTGCAACTGGTGGATCAGTTGCCCGACCGTGAGCGTGCGGGACACGAGACCTCCGTGGTGTGGGCTGTAGCAGCGGGCTGGCCGTGCCGTGAGCGTCAGATGCAGTCGCAGTACCGGTCGGGGTAGGCGATGAGTGCGGCGAGGAATCCGGCGACTGCGTGTGCGGGGACGTCGTGGTCGAAGGTGGTGCTCCATGCGCGGCGGCCGTCGGGGCCGTGGACGCTGATGTGCCACAGTTCGCCGAAGGCGGCCTCCGGGCTCTCGGGCAGGAACCTGACGAACACCCGCCGGTCGGGGCTGGCGCAGTAGACGTTGGCCTGGGGGTCGTCGACCGTGTCCCAGCCGCAGTTGTACAGCAGCCGCAGGACGGGGTCCGCGCAGGTGCATTCGAGGAGCCACTCGCGCTCGGCGGAGTCGGGGCGAGCCGGTGTAAGAGCGTTGGACGTCACGAGGAATCCCTTCGTTGACCTGGGGGTTTTCGAGCCGTCCGTACGTTGACTTGGAGTCGGGCCGTCATTCCAGTCCGTGGGCCGGGTTGGTGTCTGCCGCAGGCGAACTCGGACCAGTGCAGTGCGGAGGGACTCCTTGTTCGGGAATGAATTGGTCGCCCCCGCGGGCTGACCGGGGGCGACCTGCAGAAGGAGGAAGGTGAGTGGATGCGGACGAGCAGCGTCGATTCGGCGAGAGCATCGATGATGCCGAGGCGGCGTCGGTGGCACGGGCCCGGGCGGCGCGGGGCGGACGGATCGAGGTGACGGTCGAGGAACTGGCCGAGGCCCTCAGCCGACCCCGACCGCCAGAACCGTCCGCGGGTGACGCCCCCGGAGAGGGATGACCTGTCCGGGAGGCGTGCGAGCGTCACCTTCGACGGCGCGGGCGGAGGCGGCGGCCTCGTCGGCTGCGGGAGCCCGCGTCGCGCTCGGCGGGGGCCGTGAGTCCCCTGCGGTGGCGCGCGTACGGCGGCGGGCGGCCGAGGCCCGAGGGATATGGCCGGGCGCGGGTGAGAGCATGGCCTGTCGGTGACGGTCGCCTCAGGGCGCAGAGTTTCGGTTTTTGGTGCGGGGGACCGGTTCAAGAATGCTCAGCCGATCGACGACGCCAGGCACGAGGCGGGTCCGGGGTGGGAGGCGCCGTACCAGTCGTGGCACAAGGAGAGGTCGACGGCGGCGTCCCGCTGCCCCGGGTAGCGGGGTGTGACGAGCACGTCGTCGCCGGCGGTGGTGCGGTGCGGCCTCAGGCATCGGGTGGGGCACGGGTGCCCGCGCCCGGCCGCGACGGGCGCCGTACCGTGCAGGTCTTCTGTGGCTGTGCATGCGGGTCACCGGGTGCGGGCCGGGTGGGAGAGCGCGGTGACGTGGGCCGGCACGCGCGGCGGCGGCTGGTCCGGGTGCGAGAACAGCCTGGTCGCCCTCGGTGCGGCGGGAGAGTGCTGGCGGGCCGCGTGTGCCCGACTCGCCACTGCCGAGTGCTCGTTGGCTGCGGTCTGGCTGCGGCGTCCGAAGTCGTGCAGTTCGGTGTACACCGGCGTGAGCTGCCGTGCGGCGGGGGTGAGGGTGTAGGCGGAGCGTTGGTCGGAGCCAAGGCGCGTGACGAGGCCGTCTTCGAGAAGCTGCTGGGTGCGGTAGTGGAAGGATCCGGTCGCCAGCCCGGTGGCCTCGCGCAGTGCGCCCGGCCGCAGAGGGCCGTGCTCTTCCAGTGCGGTGAGCACGTCGAGGGTGCCCTTGCCGCGCAGCCGAGCCAGCGCGTCCTCGACCCGGTCGGGCCGCCTCCGGGTGGTGGCGCCCACCTCGAAGTGCCGGGCGTGCCAGGAGGCGAGCGCGCGGTGCACGCCATGCGCGTCCTGGCCCAGAGCCGAGGCCGCGTAGCAGCCGCGTTCGGGCTTGGTGAGCAGGTCGCTGGAGCGCATGCGCTGCAGGACTTGGTGCAGGGTGCCGGTGTTGAGCCACGGCATGGCGGTGCTGAGTTGTGGGGAGCGCAGTGGTCCGCTTTCGCGAAGGGTCTCCAGCGTCCAGGAGGTCCACAACGGCGCGAGCACGTCGACGACATGGTGCATCCGGTACTCGGGGGCGGGACTGGGCGTGTGCATGATGGTTCTCCGAAATGAGTTTCAGCGCCGCGGGCGGGCCGCCGCGCGCGTGGCGGCGGTGTCGGCGCGGGCCGAGGAAGCGGGTGTCGCGCTCGGCCGGGGCGGGATTTGCGTCGTGCGGATACGAGCGGCCTCGGCGCGCCTGGCGCCGGGCTGGCTGTGTGCGGCGCGTTGGAGGGCGGCGGCGACGGCTGCGTGCTTGGCGTCCAGCGGGGTGGGAGTGCCGGTGCGTGGCTGGGGACGGGCGTTGACCGGTTCGAGGCGGATGAGGTGCTCGACGTCTCGGTGGATCATGTGCCGCTCGCGCACGAGGGGGGTGGGGTCGTTGAGCGCGGCGGCGGTGGCGGCGATGAGGTGACTGGGGGTGTCGGAGCTGAAGGTCGCCTCGGCGCGGGTGAGGTATCCCTTTGGCCCGGCCCACAGCACCACGCTTTCGTCCTCGCGGCCGTAGCTGCGGGTGTCGATCCAGGCCCCGGCCTGCTGATCGGGTGCCCGCAGTTCGACCGTGCCGGGCTCGGAGGCCCGCTGCCTCTCCCACCCCGCGTCGAGCAGCGGCGTGACGCTGTCGGCCCAGTCGATCGACGGCTGGGCGAGGAAGTGCTCCCCGTCGGGTTCCCAGTCCCGTGCCAGCGCGCTGGTGAAACTGGCGGTGATTTCCGGTGGGAAGTTCTGGTTGAAGCGCGCCGTCCAGCGGACGGGGCCGACGGCGTCTTCGGCTGCGGTGACCTTGACGGGGTCGTAGTCGTCGCCGAACCAACCGAGGGTGAGGCGGCCGTCCGGGCTGGTGATCAGCAGTTGGCAGATGGTGTCGTCGGCGGGATCGTGGCGGGGCCAGTGGTCGACTGGTGCGAAAGCGGGATCTCCGAAGCCGCCGGAGCCGGCGAGGTAGCGCGGGGTGACTTGGTACTCGCGCCAGCGCTCGTCCTCTGGCTGATCAGACATGAAAAGCGTTCCGTTTCGAAGAAGTTGGTCAGCGAACGCGCCGCGGACGCTGCTGGGGCGCGGATGAATCCGGCGCCGGGGCGGCAGGTTCGGCACGGCTGACGGGGGCGTGGGTGGAGCGGGCACGGGCGGCCTGTGCCCGGCGGGCATGCGGGTCGTCGCAGGTGTGCTGGTGTTCGCGTTGCAGGCGTCGAGCGGCGGCGTGGTCTTGCCGTTCGCCGACGGACAGCAGGTAGATCTCCCGCGTGTGCTGGGAGGGAGCGGGGGCGTCGCGGTACTGGATCACCATCCGCCACCGGGTCTGGGGGTCGACGTAGACCTTGTGGCAGCCCGTCAGTTCCCGTTGGAGCGCGGCGCCGCGTTCGTTGCCGTGTACCAGGTGCTGGAGTTCGAGCAGCGCCAGGCCGCGGATCTTCTCCGGCACATCCCGTAGGTCGGCGAGAGCTTCCGGGTGGGCGGCAAAGGCGTAGCGGGCACTCACGAACGCCTCCTGGAGCGGGTATGAACCGTGCCGTGCGTAGCTGCGGCCCCGGGCAGGGTGGGCTGCGGGCTGGCCTTGGCGCCGCTGGCGGTTCGGGAGAGGGCGGCGGCGGCACGCCGGTCGTATGTGCCGGCTGGCGCCGGGGCCAGGGGCAGCGGCGTGTCCCGGTGCTGCAGCCACGCGGTCGCCTCCTCAGCGCTGGCGAACGCGCCCTCGCGCACGGTGTAGCTGGCCAAGGACGGCGCGGTCTCTTCCAGGAAGAGCCGGTAGGGCCGCTCAGCCGAGGCGGGGTCGGCGTCGTGGAAGAGCGTGCTGACCTCGACTCCGTCCCGATCGTTGCTCGGGTTGCGCGTGGAGTGGTCCAAGAGCGTGTACCGGCCCTGTGGAACAGTGCGCAGGACGTCCTCCAGCCGGGAGGTGAGCGCGTCAGCCGGGCGCGGGCCCGTCTGCTCCAGCACGATCGATTCGGGCGGACAGCCGCGCGCGATGAGCCAGTTCTGCGTGATCGGCACCGTGGGTTGCCGGGCCTGCTCTAAGGTGAACGTGCCCTCGACGAGATCGCGTTGAATGCGCATGCCGACGTACTCGGCCGTGCCGGGGTCGGCCCAGATGGCGGCGCGGTCGTAGAGCAGCAGGAAGGTGGTGCCCTCGGTGTGGTGTGCGGCCAGCTCGGTGTACATGTCGTCGGAGAGCGTCGCGGCGGAGAAGTCGTCCTCGACGAGGTCGGAGACGGGCGCGAAGCCATCGAGGCGGTAGTCCGGTCCCGTCATGTCGCCGCCTCGTACGCGGCCGGGTCGGGGGCGGCCAGCAGTCGGTGGTTCGGGCGGGAGGGGCTGGTGGTGCACGCGCTGAACGGGCCGTCCGGCGCCCGCAGTTGCATCAGCGTGGGGTCGAGGTGGTCGCGGTGCCACAGGGAAGGCCCGGCGAGGCCGGCCTCGGCGTCGGTGAACTGCTGCCAGGCCAGCCACAGCGCGTGCAGCCGGGCAACGGCCTCGGGGTGCTCGGTCCACTGCGGACACCACGGGCGGGTGGAGGTGATCTCGCGTCCGTAGACCGGCAGCAACAGGTCCTCCACCCACGTCTTCAGTGCCGCCAGTTCCTCGGCATACGCCTGGCCGGCCATCGCCAGGATGAACACGGAAGACGCCTCGGCCGAGCCGCCCTCGCTGCTCGCAGCGGTTTCCCGGCCGGACTCTTCCTCGTCGCCGCCGGGCGGGGAGGGCTGCGCGTCGGTGAGACGGGCGAGGGTCTCGCCCTGCTTGCGGGTCTCGGCGATCAGGCCGCTGACCGTGGCGACGAGGTCATCCAGGTTGTGATCCGGTACACGTACCGGCTCGTGCTCGTCGGTGGACTCCGACATCGACATCCCCTTCGTCGCTTGGGTGTTGGGGCGTCGAGGATCCGGAGAAGGAACGGTTTGGCCCGGCCGGGGAGCCGGGTGTAGAAGAGGCGGCTCATCCCATCAGTCGATGGAGGCAGGCACTCGCGGACGGTGCGAGGAACCGCACCGCATGGAGGGCCTGGCGCGGCACGACTCCGTTTCCCAGCGCGGTGAGTTGGGCGGGGCGTCCCAGTCCGGGAACGGCGGTCACCCAGCCGTCGTCGAGGCCCTGCATCCACTCCACGAAGCATGGCGAGAGACGGCCCGCGTCGTCGGTCGGCGGCGGTGCCGGGCGGGTGAGCTTCTCCCATCGGGCGATGGCGTCGCTGTACCGTCCCCACTCCTGGGCGTCTTCTTCATCAGTGCCGAGGTGTCGAAGAGGGCGGGGGCCGAATGCGCCGGAAGACGGGCCGCGGTGGCTCGGCAGCTCGGTTTCGCTGCTACCGAGGGGAGCGACAGGTCGCCGTTGCCGTGGCGTGGGGCGAGCCCTTGATCTCGTTGGACGCCAGGGTCGGCAGCAGCCACTCGACCTCGTCCGCGAGGTTCGGACCGTGCCCGCCCTGCTTCCGTTTCGAGGGATGCTGGCTGCCGCCGTTGGAAGCGAGGTTGCTGGTCGGCGTCTTCAGCAGCGGCGTCGCTTCGCCAGGCGGCCAGGAAGAGTCGTTCTCGTCGGTGCGGGGCGCCGACGTCGCTGGCGCGTAGCACTCACCAGCGCGCATCACGCTGGAGGTCGGCCAGGGAACCGAGTACGGCACCGAGTGCCCGCACAGCAGGCCGGCCTGTGCCGTCTCCCAGACACCACGGGCACGGTTCCAGGTCGCCTGCGGAGGCGGCGGGTGAGGTGAGGAGTCCTCGAACGTTTTCGATCACCACCAGGCAGGGGTCGAGGGCTTTGATGGCGGCCACGATGTGGTGCCACAGCCCGGAGTGGTTGCCTTCCAGCAGTCCGGCGCGGCGTCCGGCGATCGAGACGTCTTTGACAGGGGAAACCGGCGGTCAGGACGCACACTCTCGGCACGTCGGACCAGTTGGTGTTGGTGATGTCGCCGAGGTTGGGCACGCCGGGCCAGTGGTGGGCGAGAATCCGGGAGGTGTCCGGGTCGGTTTCGGCGTGCCAGGCGAGGGTGCCGCCCACGGCGGCCTGGACGCCCAGGTCCAGGCCGCCGTAGCCGGAGCACAAGCTCCCGATCAGCGGGCCGTGTTGTCCGCCCGCAATCCGGTCATCGTCCACGCTGCGGTCCGGGAGTGTGCGAAGACTGTGGCGAGGGGGCATCCGCGGGCGTTTTCCTCTCGGCTGGCGTCTGATCATGTGCGTGATCGATGTGTGCGGACCTGGCGTGGGCCGCTCGGGAGAGGGACGATGCCTCCTCGTCCTCCAGGAGAGCGGCGCCGTTCGCCATGGACGCGCGCGGGGGACAGGCCGTCGCGGGTGTCGGCGATGTGCTGCTGGGCGAGCGTGAACGCGGTGCGGCGACCGTCGCGCAGGGCCGCGTGTTCGCGGGTGCGGGAATGGTCGTGCAGGAAGCCGAGCTGACGGTAGGCGGCTCCGTAGTGACCGCCGGCTTCGCTGAGGTGTCCGGCTGCCCTGGCCCAGGCGCCGACGACGGCGTTCAGGCCGGGGTCGGTGTGGTCGTCTGCGGAGCGGACGCGTACTTCATGCGACAAGTCTTGCACGAGGGATGCGAGGTCGGCCAGATGAGCGGAGGCGTTGGTCAGGCCGGGGAGGTCGTCCGGGCTGTAGGGGAGGCTGAACTCGTCGCGCTTTCGGCTCAGTTCCTCGGCGCGGCGCAGCATGTGCTGCCGTTCCGTCTCGGCCTGGTGGTCGTGGTCGTGCATCGAGCAGCTCCTGCGGGTGTGTTGAAGGCGGGGAAGAGGCGGCAGTGGTCTCGGCTGGAGCGCGTCTGTCTGAAGAGGCGACGGAGGGCATGGCGTGCGCTATGAGCCCTGCGTGCGGGTGGAGGCAGGTGTGGCAGCCGGCTGCTTTGTGGGAGAGCCGGGCACGGTGATGCCCGCGCGAAGTCGCTCGGTCCTTCCGCCATGAGTGCAAGAGCAGCGTGCTCGGATTCGGTGCGCTCGGGTGCGTCTGTCAGGGGGAACTCCTTCGGGAACGTCGGGCAGATGGGGCGGGGGAGGACGCCGCGGCGCTGGGAGGCGCCTTGTTCTCGGCGCGGGGCGCGGTGCTGCGAGCCCGTGCTGCGGCGGCACGGGCCGGAGGCGGCAGGTCCGGCGGTTGCGTTGTCGCTGCCTCCGGTTCGGGGCCGGCATCGGCTGCGGCCCGGCGACGGCTCACTTCGTCGAGCGGGACGAGGGCGTGGCGGGCGTGGCTGATGAGCTGGCCGGGTGCGAGGAAGTTGTCGTCGGCCAGGGCGTGGACCTGTTGTGCGGAGGTGGCGGCAGTGCGCAGGAGGAAGGAGTCCAGGACCTGCTCGCCGAAGTAGTCGGCCGAGCCCGCGACGGGAACGTGGCAGATGCGGCGCACGCGTTCGGCATCGAGGGAGCCGTCGGCGAGGGCGCCTCGGCGCTGGCATTCCCAGAGCACCGTCAGCTCGTCCACGGGCTCGCCCCGGTGCCGCAGTGCCCCGAGGGCCCGGTAGATCTGCCGGTGGCCGGGGTCGGCGAAGTCGCCTGGGTGGAGCCAGGCGGCCATCTGCGAGAGCTGCTCGGGGTGGGCGGTGAGCGCGCCGAGGAGGAACTCCTCGTCGGCCAGCACCCGTTCGGCGCCCTGCCCCGCCGGGGCGGTGGCTGTCGGTTCGGGGACGGCGGTGTTCGGCTCCACGGGCCGGGGTTCAAAGCCCCAGCGTCGGCCGAGGTTGTCGAGCACGTCGTGCAGGACGTGGGCGCGGTACAGGGTCTCTTCCGCGGCGTCGGTGCGAGCGGCCTGGTGCAGGCGGGTGGCGTGCTGGGTGACGCTGCGGTGGATGGGCGCCCTCCAGCCACCATTCGCCCGTAGACCGGTGCGTGCGCGGGGCGCGGGCAGGCGGAGGCCAGCGAGTGGGCGTAGGCGGTGGTGACGCCACGCGTACGGGTACTCGCCTCCTCGCGGATGTCGTTGAGCCAGTCCAGGGGGATCGGCGCGTCGGGCGCGAGCTTCGTCGCGGGGTGGCCGCCCTCGCGGAGGGTGAGCATCGCGCCGTAGAGCGCGGAGTGCGCGGGCCGGTAGAAGTGCTCGGGGCGCAGCCAACCGGCCAGGCGCCCGAGCTGGTGCGGCTCCAGCAGCACTCCGCCCAGGACGGCCTGCTCGGCCTGCAGCAGCGGCGTCACTCCAGCCCCTGGTCGGGCTCGTCGATGCCGGGGCGGGCGACGGCCCGGTTCGCGGCACCCAAGTCGGCTGCCAAGGAGTCGAGTTCACGGTCGAGCGCGGGCTCGTCGGCGGGGATGGCGCCGCTGGGGGCGACCAGCCACCAGCGTCCGTCCCGGCACACAGCGGGGGTGTCGGCCAGCCGCTCGGAGGAACGGATGGTGTCCCAGGAGGGTTCGGTCATCGGGCACCTCGACGGGAGGAGAGATCGGGCGTACGGACGGTGTGGCGAAGCCCGTTCGTCTCGTCGGTGTGCTGCGGGATACGACGGTCATGCGGCCGGTCCGTACTGGTCTCGGCCGGGCAGGTCCTTGGCCAGGGCACGTTGGGTGATGGCGGCGGTGGCCTGCGTCGAGGCGGCGCCGAGGCGGTCGGCGTCCGACTCGCGGTACCAGGGCTTGAGATCCAGCAGCGCCGGGCGGACCCCGGTCGCCAACAACAGCGCACTGCCCTTGGGCAGAGCCCGGATCTCGTCCGGCGGGAGCACGCGCTCCTGCCGCATCGACACCGACGAAGACTTTCCCGACTCGCTGGAAGAGACCGAAAGGGTTTGCACGTCGTGATCGCCCGCTAGCCGGGAGAGCTTGTCGGCGAAGTCCGCGTCATCGATCCCGGAGCCGATCAGCTTGATCGTCGCCGCACTCCACAGGGCGTCCATCCCGGTCTCGCCCCACACGCGTTGCCCCTGCCGGTAGGACTGCAGGATCGTGATCGGGATGACCCCGCGAGAGCCGAGGTGGGAGTAGAGGTCGGGCAGGTCCTGGATCTTGCACACGTTCGCCGCCTCGTCCAAGACACTCAGGAGAGGCGGGTCGAGGCGTCCGCCGTCGCGTTCGGCCTGGATGACGGCCGCGCGCATCACCGCGTCGGCAGCCGCCGCGATGATCGCCGACGCGCTGCCGCCGCCGTCCTTGGAGAGCAGATAGAGCGTGTCGCGGCTGGAGGAGAACTCCTCCGGCTTGAACTCGCTCAGTTTCGAGGTGTCTTGGGGTGGGGTGACCCAGGCGGCGATGCGCGGATCGAGCAGGCAGCTCGCGTACTGGCGCGCGTTCTCGAAGATGCCGTCCCGCGTCTCTACGGCTCCGGCGACGGTGCCCTGGAGCTGGGCGGCGACGGCGTGCATGCCGGCATCGGTGAGGAGATCGATCGGTGTCCGGTCTGCGGGGGCGGCAAGCCAGGCGGTCACCTCCGTCACCGGCCGCCCGCCCCGCGCCGCTGCAAGGAACAAAGCCGTCAACGTGTTGGCGGCGGCGGTGGACCAGAAGTCCCCGGCGCTGGACTCATCGATGGAGGCGGTGACGAAGTGCCCGGCGAGCCGTCGTGCGCCGGGCAGGTCGTGGGCGCCGGCGAGGATGTCCCACCACATCGCCTGCTCGGCGTGCGCGATCTGCTGTGGGTCCAGCGTCCACACGGTGCCCACCTTGGCGCGCTCGTCGAGCGTCGTGGTGAAGGCATCGTTGGCCGCCTTGTTGGACGTCAGCAGCACCGCGCCGGGTGCGCGGAGGATCGCGGGGATCGCGAGGCCGGAGGTCTTGCCGGAGCGGGGCGCCATGATGGCCAGGAGGACGTCCTCCCAAGAGGAGCGGACCTCCGCCGATCCGGGCTTCAGCGAGCCGAGCAACACCCCGCGGTCGTCGGGAGCGATGTCCGCCGGCTTGGTGTCCTTGAAGCTGGGGCGCAGACCGGTGGCCTTGGCGGCCGCCTGCTTCGGCAGCAGGTCACCCAGATCGCGGTGATCGGCGAGACCCTGCTTGTTGGTGCGGAAGCGCAGCCACAGCTTCGCACCGAGCACGGCGGCCGTGAGCACGAGCACGGCGGGGATGGCGTAGCAGCCGGTGAGCAGGGCGGGCCGGTCGAGATCGGGCCACAGGTCCTCGGGGTGGAAGAGGGCCTGGACCGGTTCGAGCGGGGCCCACGGGCCGGAACCGAAAGCCGAGTTGGCGAGGTTGCCGAACAGCCAGGCCAGCGAGCCGCCGCCGATGCCAAGGGCGGCGAGGCCGAGCAGGAGATAGAGCAGGACGTCCGTACCGGTGGTGGTCGAGGGCGTCCTGGTACGCGCATCAGACAAGACGAGATCCAGGAACGTGCGGGAGCGGCGAGGAAGGCGCGGAGGAACAGGAGGGCTCTGGAGGCGGTCACGGGCGCGGGCTCCTAGCGGTGCTGGCGGGGCTGCGGGGCGTGCTCGGGACGGACCTGCGCGGCGGGCGGCCCCGGTACGGCGGAGGTCGGGGTCGCGGGGCCGGGGCGTTGCGGGGCGGTGGCGTAGTAGCGGGCGACCTGGGCCTGCCAGCGCGCCTCCACCGGGGGTGGTCCGAGCGTCCTCATCTGGTCGCTGGCGCCGTGCAGCTCGTCGCTGAGTTCCAGAAGCGTGGAGAAGGCGTCCTCGAACCGGTAGGCCAGCTCGAATCCCTCGTCGGTCTCGGATGACTTGGCCTGTTCGGCGGCGGCCTCGAAGAACTGGCCGAGCCGTGCGAGTACTCCGTCGTGTTCGTTCAGCACGTGCTCGGTCTCCTCGGCGGCCTGGGCGTAGGTCTCGGTGCCGTTGAGCCGGTCGGTGAGATGGAGGATCTGGTGGCCGTAGGTGTGCTTGCCCTCCGGGTCGGTGGGCGTACGCGTTGGGGGGTTGAGTGGCACGAGGGCCTCCCTGGGTTAGAAGTGGGGGTTCTCGCTGGGGCGGTCGGCTTCGCTGGCGGCCTCCAGCAGTTCGGGCAGGTCCGCGGGTTCGGCCTCGCGGTTGTCGAGCCACCACCCGGCGCGGGTCAGCGGCCGTACAGCCTCCTCGATGGCCTGCCACTCGTCCTCGTCCATCTCGCCTTCGGCGACGAGGGCGGTGTAGGCGGCGGTCACGAGCTGGTGGCGGCAGCGTGATGCCCAGCCGACCGCGCGCTCGCTGCCATCCAGCGGCGGCATCCGATACTGCGCGGCCCACGACTCGGCCTCGGCGGCCTCCTCGGCGCGCTTGTTCGCCAGCCACTCGGCCTTCGACTCGGAGTCCTGGTCCTTGGAAGCGCGCCAGCACTTGGAGCAGTCACGGGAGGCGAGCCAGCGGGCGTAGCCGGCACGCCGGTCGGCGGGACGGTCGGACAGGTCGACATCGGTGGTGTGGCCGCAGGTGTGGTCGATGGACCAGATCTTGTTCACGGGCATGGAGCAGGCTCTTTACAGATCGGCGGGGTGTTCAGCGGGTGCGGCGGTTGCCAGGTGCCGGCTGAGCCGGAAAGTGACTGGGGGAGGGCCGACTGCGGGGTGGGCCCGGGGCGCTGGGGCGCGGAGGCTGTGGCGGCGCGGGAGCGGGAAGCGTGATGTTCGGGCAGCTCCTTGTGCCCTTCGCGGGGCGGTATGTCGGAGGGCGTGGGCGCGTTCTTGAACACGCCCCGGCTCATGTCCTCCAGCTCCCTCACGGCGCTGGTGAGGTGGTCATGGAGGGAGGTGACCAGGGGTTTGATGTTGCGCAGGCGCACGGCCATGTCCCGGCCTTTGGCGGAGTCGAGACGGTCGAAACAGTCGGTGGCGCAGTCGACGAGGTCGTCCAGCTCTTCGACCGAGTCGATCTTTTCGTTCATCCCCTGCCGGATGATGTCGGCCATCGAGGAGGCATTGCGCAGCTCACGGACCTCGTCGTCCGGCGGTCCGATGGGCTGCGGTGGACGCTGGCCGGGGCGGAGGTCGTAGGCGGCATCGGCATGGACGTTTTGACGCGCGGTCCGCAGCGACTGGACCGCGAGCTGGGTGCGGCGCACCGGATCGCGACCGGGCTCGGTCAGCGCGTAGAGACGGCTGTTGGGGAGAGGCTCGAAGCCGACCCTGCGCAGCAGGTAGTCGGTGACGTGGTGCTCGTGGGAGGGGGCGGCCACGACGCCGGCATTGGGGTGGTGGCCGATGGTGATGTGCGGAGCTTCCGCCACGAGAGCTGCACCTCGCAGGGTCGGGGACGTGCGGGTGGCGAGGGTCCGCCCGGGAGCGGGAGTTGGCGGTGCCGGAGATTTCCGCTAGCGCGGCTGGTGCGCCGCCCTCTCGGGACCGGACGATGCGGACGTCGAAGGACCGGGCGTGATTGGTGAAGCGGTGGGCGAGGCTGCGTTGGTGGAGCGGGCACGGGCGGCCTCGGCCTGAGCCGTCCGGCCGCGACCGGCGCCTGTACGCGCGCGGGTTGCCTGGTCGATCTCGACCAGGACGTCGGCGTTGTCGGCGAAGGCGATGGCGTGGTGCCACCCATCGGCGTTGCGCCTGATCTCCATCCTGCGCCGCAGCTCAGCGCCTTGGGGATCGGGGAAGATCATCTCGTCCGCGTACTGCCAGGCAGCGTGCTCCTCTCGTCCCCCTGCGATTGCTTGGTGCAGGGCCGTGAGCTGGGACCTGCGACGGCCGATGGTCTCGAAGTCCGGGTTCGCGTAGTCCTGGTGAAGAGCACGGAAGTCCTCCTCGGCGTGGGCAAGCAGCTCGGGTCCGTGGTCGAGGAAGGGCTCGAAGGCGGCCCAGGCTTCGGCGTCCCGCTGACGCTGGCGTGCGTCGTATCGCTCATCGAGTGGCTCGTGGTGGGCGTCGCACAGGCTGTCGGAGACGGTGTCCCAGTCCTCCAGGGCCTTGCGCCCGCGTTCGGCGGCCTCGGGGATCGCGGCGAGGAGGGACTCGCGGATGGTCGGGTCGAGCGGCATCGTGTGCTCCTTCGCAAGGTAGGGGCGGACGGCGCCGAATGCGGTGCTCGGCACCGCCCGCCGTGGTGTTCTGGCTGGTCAGCCGCTCATCCGGGCGTCGGTATCGAACAACTCGCACTCGCGGGGGTGGAGGAGGTGTTGGGTGATGAAGGAACGTCCTGCGACCTTCCACAGGCCGCGTCCCTTGGTGAGGGCGGAGACGGCTTGGGCTTGGACGCCGGTCAGTCCGAGCAGGGAGGAGGCGGTGGCGAGTTGGTCGGCTTCTTGGCGGTAGATGATGCGGGTGGAGCAGTCGGTGAGCAGGCCCTCGGCCAGGGCGCGGCCACGGGAGCCCGCGTCGCCGGCGGTGAGCAGGTCGGAGAGCCGGTGGATGACCATGAGGTTCGCGATGCCGAGCCCGCGGGAGAGTTTCCACTGGGACTGCATGCGCTCCAGCAGGGCGACGTGCCGCATCACGCGCCAGGCTTCGTCGTAGATCACCCACCGTCGCCCGGCGTCGGGGTCGGCGAGCGAGGACTCCATCCACGCGCTCGCGCACGTCATTGCGAGGACGAGTGCGGTGTCGTCGCCGGCGCCGCCCAGGCGGGAGAGGTCGATGGACAGCATCGGGGCGCTCGGGTTGAAGGCGACGGTCGATTCCGCGTCGAACATCCCGGCCAGGTCGCCGTGGACCATGCGTCGCAGGGCGTGGGCGAGGTCCTCGGCGGCGGCTCCGAGGCGGCCGGAGGGCTCGCCGAGGGCGGCGTCGAGTTGGTCGGGCGAGCCGAGGACGTGCGCGATCTGCCCAAGCAGCGGCGTGTTGCCGCTGGCCTCGGCGTGCGCGACGACTTCGTCGAGGGCGACGTCGAGTGCGGTGTGCTCCATCGGCTGCAGTTCCCTGCGCAGTACTGTCTTCGCCAGCGAGCCGAGGAGAAGTAGGCGCCGCTTGCGGACTTCGCTGCGCCAGTCCTCCTCGCTGACCCCGCTCGGCCGTGCGGGAGCGTCCAGGGGGTTGAGACGTCCGGGCAGGCCGGGGCCGAGCGCGATGGTCTGGCCGCCTAGTTCGCGGGCGACGACGGTCCACTCGCCCTTCGGGTCGCAGGGGACGTAGATGCGGTAGCCGAAGGCGACGGCGCGGAGGGCGAGGGACTTGGCCACGGCGGATTTGCCCATGCCGATGACCCCGGCGAGCAGGATGTTGGGGTTGGTGAATCCGTCGATGCGCCCGTAGAGCGAGAACGGATCGAAACAGAAAGCTGCTTCTGCGTGGACGTCGCGTCCGATGTAGATGCCCTGGGCACCGAGGCCGCCTTCGGCGAGGAAGGGGTAGGCGCCCGAGGCCGTCGCGGTGGTCATGCGGTGGGCGGGGAGTTTCAGGCTGCCGCCGCGGGCGGAGGCCGGTCCCGGGCGTCCGGCTGCCGGGTAGGTGGCCCGCAGCTCGGGGTCGAGCCCCGGAGAAGTGGCGCTGGTCTCGGAATGGTTGGCGTGTCGGGCTTGCTCGCGGGCGGTGGCGAGGTGGGCCCGTGCGGCGCGCGAGGAGCGCCGGTCGCTCTTGGCGGGGACGAACAGCGGGCTGGCGGTGGCGCGTGTGGAGGGGGACATGCGAGGTGGTGCTCCTGGAGGGTCAGTGGCGGGTGAGGACGGTGACGGGGCCGCGCAAGTCGGCTGGTGTGTGATCCCGGCGCACCCGCGCGGAGGTGGCCAGGTGGCGCTGGCACACGGTGAGTTCGGGCGCGCCCTCGGGAAGCCGGGCCCGGCACGCCTCTCGGCCGGGCAAGCGCCCGGTGTCCGGGCGGGGCGCCGTGTGGAAGGCGGTGTGGAGGTGGTCGGCGGCCTGCCACAGCCGGATCCGGCACGCACGCAGGTGGTCGCCTTCGACGCCGGCCACACGGGAGGTGCTGGTGGTGTGCGCGTCCAGGAGCCCGTAGAGAGCGATCACGTGTGCGTGTAGGGAGTCCAGTTCGGCGCGGGAGGCGGCGATCGGGGCGTCGGGGAGGTTGAGCGCGCGGTGGAAGTCGAGTGCGGCGGTGGCGAACGGAACGAAGTCCGAGGCCGGGTCGGGCATCGGGTCGGTCGGCATGGGGAAGGGCCTTCGGTCGAGCGCGGAACGAGGGGTTGGCCGGCGGGGCCGGTTATGCCGCGAGGGCGAGCGGCAGGGCGGCGCGGGTGAAGGCTTCGGCCTGCTGCCAGGTCAGCCGTCGCACGTCGGTCATGGTCGCCACGGCGGCGGTCTCGATCGCGGCGCAGGCGGAGTTGAGTTCGTCCTCGGACTCGGCGCTGACGGTGAGCAGTCCGGTGACGGCGACGTCTGCGTCTCCGGCGATGAGCTGGCGTTCGCGTTCCTTGACGTCGGCGTACTCGACGGCGTCTTCCTCGGAGTCGACCTGGCCCTTGCGCTGGCGTTCGGCGGCGTCCGCGAGCACGCTGGCCTTCTTGCGCTGCACGTCCTTGAGGGCGGAGTCCAGCCCCTTGGGGGTGTAGGTGATCGAGAGGGTGCGCCGGACCCCGGAGGTGAACAGGAGCTGGTGGAGGAAGCCCGGCGAGGTTTCGGTGCGGGGCCAGTTCTCGATCCAGTACGTCGCATGATGCGCGGTGTCGGTCTGGACGCGGTCGCCCTGCTCGGCCAGGACCACGGGTCCGGCGGCGGCGGGGTCGGCCTGCGGACGTCCGGTCTGGGACCACTGGTCGAGCGCGGGGGAGGAGGCGGGGTCGTAGGCGGTCCGGATGACCGCGGCGACCTCGCCTGCGGACAGCCAACCGCCGGGGGCGAGCCCGGAGTTGCGGGCGGACTGGTCGAAGGTGGAGGTGAGCTGTGCCAGCACGGCGAAGGCGCCGGTGAGCCCTCCCCCGCCCCGGTTGATCAGGCGGCGGGCGGCCTTCATGTCGAGAGCGAGCGCGACGTACGCCTCGTGCGGCGCGGCAGCAGGCCCAGCCGCCTCCAGCAGGTCTTGGTACACCTGCCCGGCCAGCGGGGTGTCCGTGTTCCCGTGCTCGTGCCAGTACCGGTTGAGCGCGTCCCCGGAGTCGGGAACGGTGCGCTCCAGCACCTGGACGCGGGCGACGTGTCCGGTGCGGGCGAGCGCGGCCAGCGTGCGACCCCAGCCGGTCATGTTGGCGGCCTGGGCGGCCGGATCGAGTAGCGCGAACGCGCGGGCCGAGACACGCACCACGGCCGTGAGCGTTCCGACGTGCGGATCGTGGACGGCGCCGAAGTGGCCGCTCGGCGCGGTGGTGACGCGGAGCGAGGCGGCGGTCCCGGGCAGGTGCAGCAGGCCCTCCCGGCGGGGCCGGGTGGCGGGCCGCGCCAGCCACACCAACTGGCCCTTCGCACGGCGCAGTACGTAGCGGAAGGCGATGGGTGCCCAGTCGGCCAGCGACCGTCCCCGGTGCCGTACGAAGACGCCCGCCAGCAGCACGGCCCACAGCGGGATGAGCTTCAGTGCGCCGAGGACGCCGGAGGTGAGCAGGACCGAGAGAAGCAGCAGGCCAGTGGTCGCGACACCGAGCAACTGCGGTAGGGAGAGCCCCATCAGCACGCCCCGGCGGGTGCGGTGGGGGAACTTCACGGTGGCCGGACCGTCGGATGAAGAGGTCTCGGAGAGCATGGCGGAGTCGTCCTTGAAAGCAGAGGAAAAGAAAGAGGGAACAGGGCGGGCGGCAGGGAGGCGCCTGGGGCCCGCCCCCGTCAGGTGACGCTCTAGGAGCCGGAATCTTTCGGCGAGCTGGGGTAGACCCACCGCTGCGGCGTGGCACCGCCCTGCGGAGGCGGCCCGCCCGATGACGGCCCCCCACCCGCTGAACGCGGCTCGTGCATCGTCCCCGTCGGCCCGCCCGAGGCACTCGGCGTGGTGGACCCGGAGGCGACCTGTGCTCCCTGCGTGCCACCGCCGGTACCCGCACCGGATCCCTGCCCCGGTCGACGGACGAGCGGCTGGCCCCGGTCGCCGCCGGTCGGGGGGCGGCGGATGAGCGCCCGGCCCTTGTCGCCGGAGGCGGAAGAGTTCTCGCCGAAGCGGAAGTGGGTCTGCTTCGCCTCGCCCTGGCCGCCGCCGGATCCGCCGCTCGGGTCGATGCCCAAGGCGACGCCGCCGGCACCCTGGCCCGGGACCTTCGACGGTCCCTGCGGTGCCATGCCGCCGGCCTTGGCCTGCATCGCGAGCTGCCCTGTCGTCTTCGCCGCCCCGGCCGCCGTACCGACTCCGGCGACGCCGGTGCGGTGCAGATCGTCGTGTCCGCCGCCGTCGGCCGCCCAGTGCACGAACTTGTAGGTCGCGTACGGGCACAGCAGGACGAGGACCATCACGACGAGCCCCGCCATCGCGTCGGAGAGCGCAGCCATCCCGCCGTCGGAGTCGGACTTGCCCATCGCGGAGACACCGAGCAGGAAGACGATCGTCATCAACAACTTGGAGACGATCAGGGTGGCAGTGGCCTCGATCCAGCCGCGCCGCCAGCGCTTGGCGACCTCCCAGCCACCGCCCGCGCCTGCAAAGACGGCGAGGGTGACGAGGACGAGGATGCCGACCTTGCGGGCGACCATCACGGCCCAGTACAAGAACGCGCCGATTGCGCAGCCGAGCGCGACGATCGCGGGCACGCCCCAGCCCAGGCCGTACATCGCCCCGATTTGGTTGACCTTGATGACGCGGCGGATCGCGTCCTCGATCGAGGAGCCCGCCGCCTGGAACAGGCCGGCGCTCAGTACGTCGACAACGGTGAGCGCAACGGTGGTGCAGGCGATGGCGGCGAAGGCGAACAGGACGCCGATCGCGGTGCCGAACACCGCCTGGGCGACGGCGCGTTCGTCTCGGCGCCAGGCAGCACGAGTCAACTGCAGGCAGAACGTGCCGACGGTCAGCACGAGGCCGATCGGAAGGACGAGCTCGTAGTTGTCGCGGAACCAGGCGGCGTTCAGATCGACGGAGGTGGTCTTGTCCACGCCCTTCGAGGCCAAGTTGGCCGCGGACTGGGCAACTTCACCCATCGACTTGGCGATCCAGGCACCGATGCCGTCCGTGATCGCCTCGCCGGTTTTTCCGGCGACGCCGCCCACGGCGCCGCAGACGGAGTTCATCAACGGAAGGTCACACGCCCCCATCGGGCACCTCCTTCACCGTCGTGGTGCGTTTCATGGGGCGACCTCCGGCAGTACGCCGGACAGGGCGCAGGCGCGGTCGGGCCAGCACTGGACGGCGAGCGTCGTCGAGCGGGGCTCAGCACCCGAGCCGCCGTCCTTCCAGGCGAGGGACTGCTTGCCGGTCACAGTCACCGCGTAGACGTACGCCTGCGTGAGGCCGCCGGGGTCCTGGGAGAGGGCGGTCTTGAACGACTCCGGCAGATGGCCTTCGGCGACCTTCGCCGTGGTGTGCTGGTGGTTGTCGTGCATCCGCGACCACAACGTCTTGCTGGGCACTTCGTCGGTCACGGAGTTCCAGTCCCGGTACTTGACCTCGCCGGTCATCCACGCCTTGAGCCCGTCGAGATGCTCGGCCCGGGAAAAGCGCCGGGTGTCGTAGGTCCACAGCGCCTTGGTCGCGGCCTTCGCGAAGGCGACTGGGCTGCTGGTGCGATGCGGTGGGTCGACGGCCTCGTCCGTACCCGGAGGCGGCGTCGGAGCATGGGGCGAAGCGGAGGTCTTCGGCCGGGCATCTGACGGTGGTTGGGGAGCTTCGGGCCGGGTGAGGTAGGCCGTGAGACCTGCACCGGCCAGCAGCACCGTCAGGACGATGCCGATCAGCAGCGAGCGCCGCAGCACCGACGACGAGGAATCGGCGGACGCGTCCAAGGTGGTGTGGAATCGCTTCTTGCGCATCAGTGGACCTGCGTTCCCAGCGCGGAGAAGAAGGCGACGACGCCGTTGGCCGCGCCGAGCAGCAGGGCGACGCCGGCGGCGATGGTGGTGCCCTTCTTGCCGTTCTGCTCGGCCTGGTGACCACCGCTGTGGTGGCCCCAGGCCCAGATCACGGCCGAGAGCGCCAGGGCGCCGACGGTGGCGATGATGCCGAAGAGGTTGATCGAGCTGATCACCTTCTTCAACACGTCGAGGCCGGGCAGTCCGCCCGACTTCGGCTGCACGCCTGGGTCGTAGGCCAGTTGCTGGAGATGCTGCGCGAGTTTCAAGGGAACTCCTGTTCGCGAATCCGAGCATGCGAAATGCCCGGACGTCGTGCGGCAGAGGAATGAGAGAGGGGGGGGAAGGAGCCCGTCAGGCGACGCGGCGCGCGGCGAGGATGACCGGGCGCCATTCGGCGAGCCGGGAGATCTTGGTGACGTCGCCGGTGCGCGGGGCGTGCAGGATCAGGCCACGGCCGATGTACATCCCGACGTGCTCCGGCCGGGCGGCAGAGCCGCGCGTGAAGAGCAGATCCCCGGCCTCAAGCCGTTGCGGGCTGACCGCCTTGCCCTCGGTGACCTGCGTGTACGTGGTCCGGGAGAGCTGGATGCCGCCGGCCTTGTAGGACGCCTGCATCAAGCTGGAGCAGTCACACCGGCCCATCGGGTCCGCTCCGTGCGCGTCCGTGCACGAACCGCCCCACTGGTACGGCGTCCCGAGCTGGCCGAGACCCCAACGGATCGCCGTACGAACCGACTTGGGCGCCGACGCCGGGACCTTGTAGCCCTTCGGTACCTTCCCCTTCGGGATCGGCCCGACCGACGAGCCGTCCTCGTCACCGCACTCGTCCCCGGCGGAGGCCGCGCCCTTGCCGGTGTCCTTGCCGGAACCGCCGCCGTCCTTGAGGGACTTGGCGAGGGCCTTCTGCAGCGCGGTGGCCAGCGGCTCCCACTTCGCGTACGCGTCGGCGAATCCGCTCGCCTGCACCGCCTGGGCGGCCTGAGTGACGGTCATCGACTGCCAGCCCGGCACCTTCTTCAGATGGGTGTAGAAGGAGGTCGCCGCGTGCACGGGATCGCGCACCTGCTGGGCCGATCCCCAGCCCTGGCTCGGCCGCTGCTGGAACAGCCCGAGCGAGTCCCGGTCGCCGTGGGACAGGTTCCGCAATCCCGACTCCTGCAAGGCCGTGGCCAGCGCGACCACCTGCCCCCGAGGCGGAACCTTCAGCGCGACGCCAGTGGCCTGGATCTTCTGGGCATTCGGCACCTGCTCCTTCGGGGCGTCGAGCCCGGAGACGTGGACCGAACCGGCCTTGCCGCCGTCGAGGATCGAGCGCACCTGCTTGCTGACCGCCGCAGCGTCAACGTCACCACCCGCATCATCTTTTACAGGCCGCCTCGGCGCCGTGCGCACCTGCCATCGCCATCGCCAGCGGAGCGATCAGCAGCATCGGCGCAACCACCACCGCACCGGCCGTCAGCAGCGTCTTGTTCACGAGCGTGGACCGGCCAGCGGACGGGGAGCGAGCCGACCGTCTTGCCCCGGCGCCGAGCTCTTCAGGGGGTGCCGCATGGACAACTCCTCGTGCGTAGGCGGCGCGGTGCAGGCGCTCTCGTTGCAAAGGTCACTGGCACCGCGCTGGTCAAGAATCCGAAATCCCCTTGTAAGGGGTGGCGGAGCCGGTGGCCGGGGCCTGCTAACCCCGGCCACCGGGCCGCATTGATGAAGAGCGGCAGCAAGCCGCGCTGGTAATCTCACGCGCCACATTCCACAGAAACTTTCTCCGGTCAGGAGACGGCCGACCTGCACCTTGCACTGCGCAGCACGCATCAGCACAACTCAACCGGTGCGGGAGGAGGCTCCTTCCCGATGAGCGTGCCGAGACTGTAGAGACGAATTCCGGCCGCACCAAACGAGCCGAACCAGCCGCCCAGGACGGCCAGCTTCTAGGTTGGTGCGGCCGGAATCCCGCACTACTCTTCAGCGCACGTCGGCCCCAAACCCCGAACGCCCAGGCGTAATTCGCCGGGGCGTTCCCCAGCCACGAACTACCCCCTGCGGGGTCAGACGTGTGTGCACCACTTCCTGAGAGAGAACCCCGTTATGCTCTACACTCTGCACCGAGGCGACGCGCTGAGCATGCTGTCCAACCTCCCGGACAACAGCGTCGACGCCCTGATCACCGACCCGCCCTACAACTCGGGCGGACGCACCAGCTCCGAGCGCACCGGACGCACCGCGAAGGCGAAGTACACCGCCGCAGGTGCCGGGCACCATCTCGCCAACTTCCCCGGCGAGAACCGCGACCAGCGCTCCTACGGCTACTGGCTCTCGCTCCTGCTGACCGAGGCATACCGAGCCACCGTCGAATCCGGCACCGCGCTGGTCTTCACCGACTGGCGCCAACTGCCCACAATCACCGACGCGTTGCAGGCCGCCGGATGGACGTGGCGCGGCATCGCCTCCTGGCACAAGCCCGTCTCCCGTCCGCAGAAGGGACGGCTCAAGCAGTCCTGCGAGTACATCGTCTGGGGCACCAAGGGCCCCGTCGACGCCAACCGCAACCCCGTCTACCTCCCCGGCCTCTACCAGGCCAGCCAGCCCCGCAAGGGCCGGGTCCACATCACGCAGAAGCCGGTCGAGGTGATGCAGGAACTGGTGAAGATCTGCCCCGAAGCCGGCACCGTCCTCGACCCCTTCACCGGATCCGGCTCCACCGGAGTCGCCGCCCTGCGCGAAGGCCGGCAGTTCGTCGGCATCGAACTGTCCGACCACTACGCCGACATCGCCGAACAGCGGATGGAAGACGAGCTGGCCCAGGACGACTTCGACCTCGCCGGACCCGAGGAGTGATCCCAAGACGAGAGGCCGGGGAGAAAGGCAGAACGCGCGAAGGGGCGATCACACACACGATCACGGGTAGGCGACCGCCCCTTCGCTTGCGGTGGTCAGGAGGTCGCGATACTCCGCAGGACCAACTCCTCGGCGCGCTCCAGGTCGGCGCGCGAGCGCAGGCTCACCTCGACTCCCGAGATGCCGAGACAACCGATCTTGGTCACGTCCCGGGTGAAGCCCTCCTCCAGCTCCACCGTTGCCGGATCGAGCTTCAGGTTCACCGCCACAACCTCCTTGCGCGGCAACACCCGCAGAGAGGCGAACTTCTTCAACCTCCGGTAGGTCAGATAGTGCTGCTGCGGTTCCATCCACGCCCCCTCCGGCAGCAGCAGCCGCTCATCGACCGCGCCGAACAGCTCCTTCACCGCAGCCGGAGCCCCCTCCAGCCGCTGCTGCGGCACACTCGCCGCCGGCGCTGCCCCGGTCGCTTCCGAAGCGGCCGGAGTCTTTGGACGAGAGGAAGCCCCTGTGGCCCCGGCGACGGAGGCGATCAGCCGCAGCGTTAGGATATCGTCGAAGACCCGGTAGGAAACCAGGTCGATCCGGACGCCGAACTCCTCCACTGCCACCGTGTCGTGGTACGTGAACTCCCCGGCCACGCACACCACCCGCGGATTGCTCCAGTCCACCGCCCCGGCCGCCTCCGCACCGAGCCGGTCGGAGACCAGCCGCTCGAACTCGTGGTGATGGTCCCGCAGCCACACCCGGTACGACAGCGCCTGGCTGATCACGTTCTGATCCCGTGAGCGCTTGTACTCGATGATCACCGGAGTTTCGCTCTCATCCAGCCCGAGCGAATCCACCCGCCCCCGATGCCGACCGGTCCGGTACTCCGTCGCAAGGAACCGGATACCGAGCATCGCCTCCATATTGGCCTCGATCAGCGACTGCAGCTCCTGCTCCACCGCCGCCGACGCCCCCGGAACCTCCGTCG
The DNA here is from genome assembly GCF_000381025.1 of Streptomyces sulphureus DSM 40104. Taxonomy (GTDB): domain Bacteria; phylum Actinomycetota; class Actinomycetes; order Streptomycetales; family Streptomycetaceae; genus Streptomyces; species Streptomyces sulphureus. The sequence goes on along the minus strand of NZ_KB905816.1, from coordinate 493,279 downwards.
CCCGGCCACCTTGGACCCGGAAGACCTTCAGGTCGCCCATGCACCCCTCCCCGCTCAGCACGATCACTGTCAGGAGAGAATCAGCGCGCCGACCCAGATATTCCGCGGAGAGTGCGCAGCCTCCCACGACGCAGCCCGGGTGACCTCAGCTCGGTGACGTCACCCGAGGATTCGGGGCATGCTCCCGCTCGGCGCCATGAGGTGCGCCGGGCCACAGCCGGCGAGCGAGAGAAACTGCTGCTGCGGTCATTCGAGAGTGGGTGGGCTCGCCGGTCTCCGGGTCCAGCACGGTGGGCGGGTGCGGGCTGTGCCCGGCGCCATGGAGGATCAACCTGTTGGCGGGGAAGCGACCCAATACCGGCGTCCCGTATCGCGCCAGCTGCTCTTCGACGGCCGAGTCGAACTCATCGGGGAGCGGCTTCTGGTCGTCATCGGTGAGGAGTAGCATGCCGCGGACTGCGTGTTGCGGGTCCCACCGGCCGAGTTCCTGCTGACGCCATTGCATGGCCGATTCGGATGGCGTGAGCTCTACATCATCGGGCCCGTGGCCTGCTGTGGTGTGAAGTGAGATGTGCCGCTCATAGCGGATTTCTCGATGCACGAGGATGCGCACATCGGCTCGCTGGTTGAGAGGCTCCGCATCCGCAACCCAGTCAGTCCTGGTGACCACGAGGATGCGGTCGAATGCCCGCCGGGCGTGAGCGATGGCGGCAGCAGCGGCATCGTCATCGCGACCGGGAACGGCCAGTGCCCACAGCTCGCCGGGCGGTGGGGCGATGCGCAGCCGTCGCCACGTTGCAACCGACCCTGGGACCCGGGCCGTGGCCCACGAAGGTTGCCCATGATCGCGGAACAGGACCAGATGGTGCCGCTCATGGGTCTGCACGAGGGCGGTCTTCAGCCCCTGGACCGTCCACACTGCTGCGATCTGTTCAGCTACCCAGGCAAGTTCTTCCCGCTGCACGCCCTCATTCGGCACCGTGGTGAGCTGGATCGCGACACCAGGTACATCCGGACTGCCATGTCGCGGGGTGGTGACCCTGGCCAACGGCCGTGTGACGTTGAGGCGTTCACCGATCGCGGTCAATGGCCGGGGGCGGGGTCGCTCATGGGACTGGGCTGCCGGTACGCGACGGCTATGCACAGTGAGTACGCCCCGCCATCCCCACATTCCGGGACGTGGAGCAAGGCGAACAGTGCATTCTCCGGCGCCGCAGGCGTGGTCGAGTACACGCAAACGGCAACCCACGACGCCATCCGTAAGTACCCCGATAAGACGGTCGTCATCGAACTGCGCCTCGGCGACCGAGCGTTCCACCACCCAGTCGAGCCCGTGATCGGCCATCTCGGTGCGCATCTGCACCCCCGCGAAACCGTCCAGGCTGTCCCACAGGCGCGGTCGCCGCAGCAACGCGCTGCCCAGCGCGTAGGAGGCACCGAGCCGGCGCACCAGGCTGCGCTCCACCGGCTCCTGCCGTTTCGGTCCCGGCTCCGAACGCTGCGGATTCCACTGCACCTTGTGCCCGGCCTCTACAATCTGCGCCGCGTGCGCGGCCAGCAACGCAGGCAGGTCCGCTCCGTGCGGGCCGGCAACCAACACCTCCGGCGCGGCCAACCGCGGATACCGCTTGTACAGCCAGGGGCGGAAACGGAATCGCAGCTGGGCCCCGACCGTCTCTACGAACAGGCCACGCACTCCGCGCCACGCCCCCCTCTTCGCTCGGTAGGGCAGCAGTCCGAAGAGCCCCTGCACCTCTTCCTCACGCTCCAGACGCAGCAGCAAGCCACTGTCCAGGGGCCTTGCTTCCCGCACGCCGAATGGTCGGCTCTGCCCGTCCACCGAGCCCAGCGCAGTGGCCAGTACTGACTCCAACAGGCCCTGATCTGCTGATGCTTCGGGCACCAACCGATCGAAGCGGGTCAGTGTGCCCAAGCGCAGTCGGGCGCCTTCGAGAGACTCGCCGGTGAGCTGCGCGGTGGCGTTGCTGATCTGGTCGAGGCTGTACATCGTGTGCTCCTTCGCCGTGGCCCCCCGACCTGGGCAGTGAAGGTGCGTCCCGATACAGCGACACAGAAAGAACGGTGAAAAGTCAACGACGTAGGTTCTCTGCCGATGCCCAGCGGGTCGGGTAGGCATCCAGAACTGGCCGCGTCCGAGGCCAGGCAGACGGAACATACCCCGGTCCCCTGCGTGGAATCAACGGCTCCGAAGGGGAATTCCTCGGCGGGAGTACGCCGGGACATCACCTCGGTGCGTGTCGTCGAGGCACAGTCAGGTCGGGTCGGTCTCACCGGCCGCAGTGCGTGCATCCTCCTATCGGGCGCCCTCGCGTCTTCACGCGCGGACCACGCTCCCGCATCTGCTTCAAGTGGTACGCGACCGTCGATGCACTCCGACAGCCGACCGCATCGGCCAGCTCACGCATCGACGGCGCCTCCCCGTGCTCGGACACGAAGTCCTCCGCAGCCCGTGCGATCCGTTCCTGCCCATCAGCCGTGCCGCTCACGGTGTCCGTCCATCCCGGCGGCCTGATCCCCTCACGTACCTGCGCAGCTCCCTTCGGGCTCCGGAATTGCCACCGACCGAAAGATCGAAGTATAGGTGCCGATGAAGCCGGGCCGTCAGTCGGAGCAGTTGTCGACGCAGAGCCGTCGGGTCGCGGGGGCGGCCCGCGAGCTCATCGTAGGCGCGGTTCCGAGAATGCTGCAGCCCGATGAGGTCTTGGGGAAAGCACGCGTACAGCATGCCTAAATTCAATCTTGTGTTCGATTTGCCCGTCACGCGCTGCTTTCGAGTGGGAGCGGTCCAATGTTGTCCTGTCGCAGCCCCGGTCGGCGTCCAGGGCGAGGACCTGCGTGCCGTGGCTGCGGAGGCCCTGCGCGCCAGCTTGGTGCTGCCCTCACACGTCAAGGAAGCGGCGACCGCAGATCCCATTCGCCCGTAAGGCCTAGGCTCGCTCGTTTTTGACCGGGCGCCTTAGTTGGCGGGTTGACTGCGTGGTTCCGATGGGGGCAGCCGGTTGGCGTGGTCGTCGCGTTGGGGCGTCGACTCGGAACTGAGTTGGCCCGTCAGCACGACGCGTTGGAATTCACCCGGCTCGGCAGCGCGTCTGCTGCGCCTCGACTCCTGGTGACGTATCTGTGGCTCATGCTTGCTATCGCTGTCGGTGACCCGAAGCGGCCCACAACTGGTACTGCCATGTTGCACTGCGACATGTGCGACGTGCGCTACAGCGGAGAGATCGAGGTACCGCACGTGGGAGAGACCATGATCTCGGGAGGGCCCATCTTCGATGGGGAGGAGATGCGAAAGGTGATGAGCGAATGCCTCGCCCGTGCTGCCTTCGCTGGCTGGCACATCGAGCACGACGACATCCACAAATGCCCTAAGTGCCTACCGCAGGGCTGCCGAGCAAACGCGGCCGAAGCGGTCCGCTGCGACTGCTGGCGCCGAGATGCGGGTCGGCCCTCCGTCCCTGCGACGCCGGTCGGTCCCGGTAAACGCCGCTAGTTTCCGTCCCCTCATCATGGTCGCTCGCAGGCGATCACTCTCGGCGGCTGGATCGTTACCCCCATTGGTATAGAAGAGCTGCTGCGACATCGGAACGGCGGGTCCTCGCTGTCCTGGACCCCGAAGCCGGGACTGCCCGGCCGGTGGACGCCTGGGAACGCTTGGCGTCTGCGCGGGCGCTCGCTCCTCCGCACCCTGCCTTAACATTCGGTGAAGGACTGAGGAGGTTGGTATGGCCGGGGGCCGGGAGGCGCGCGCGGAGCGTTCGCGCAGCCCGCGCGGGCAGGGCGAGTTGCTCCGGCGGGATATCCTGGAGGCCGTGTCCCGGCTGCTCGATGAGTGGGGGAGTGCGGAAAAGCTGACGATGCGGGCGGTGGCGCGGGAGGCCGGGATCGCGGCGCCCAGCATCTATCTGCACTTCTCCGACAAGGCCGAGCTCGTGTGGGCGGCCCTGGAGGACAAGTACGAGGTGCTGGCGGGCCGGATGCTGAAGGCCGAGGCCGATGCTGCGGCGGCCGGGGCGGATGCACGCGAGCGCCTGAAGGCGCAGGCGGTTGCGTACTGCGCCTTTGCCCGCGAGTTCGCGGGCCACTACCGGCTGATGTACGAAACGCGTCAACCCAGGGTGGAGCCGGCGAGGCTGCACCGGCATCCGTCGCGGCACATCTCGCACGCCTTGCGGGAGGGGCTCGCGCGCTGTCGGGAGGCGGGGCATGCGCTCGCCCTTCCCGACGAGCAGGCTGCACAGACGCTGTGGTCCGGTATGCACGGGGCGATCACGCTGCACCAGGCGCTCGCGGAAGGGCCGACGCACGTTGACCTACCGGCCCGGCTCGCTACCGGACTCATCGAGGCGATGGTTCCGTCCGAGTCGACGGGGGCGGCGCAACCGCCTGCGGCGGACACCGAGACGGCTCGTCAACTGCGTGAGATCCTCGCGGGGTTCGGCGAGCCCGTGAGCTGAGCCCTGTCGCACCGGTGGTGCGCCGGTAGGAATCGTGTACGTGGTCCATCGACAGCGTAAAGATCCTCCCAAACCCGAACGAGACGTCCTTGCAGACATCTTCCGCGATAGTTAGCCTCCGTAACTGAACTTAGTTAGGTGTCTGGGACAAGGGTTTTCGCTCCGCCCTTGCCAACCCCTGGACAGGGGCGTGATGGAGGTCCTGTCGTGAAGATTTCCCTTGACGTCGACAAATGCTGCGGGGCGGGTCAGTGCGTCCTCGCCGCCCCCGATGTCTTCGACCAGCGGGACGAGGACGGCATCGTCGTCCTGCTCGATGAGAACCCGCCCGCCGAGCAGCTGGGACAGGTCCGCGAAGCTGCGGCCGTATGCCCCGCCGCGGTGATCGAGGTGCAGGAGTGAACCGACCGGAATCCGTCACCGTGGTCGGTGCCTCGGCCGCGGGGCTGGGCGTCGTCGAGACGCTGCGACGTGAGGGGTACGAGGGCGACCTGACGCTCGTCGGGGGAGAACCGCATCTTCCTTACGACCGCCCGCCGCTCTCGAAGCAGTTGCTCAGTGGTGCCTGGGACGTTGGCAGGCTGACGCTGCGCCAGCCGGAGGCGTTGCAGGAGCTCGATGTCGACATGCGGTTGGGTGTCCCGGCCGTCGGGCTCGACACCGCCAAGCGTGCGGTGTTGTTGGGCGACGGCGAGCGGGTCGGGTACGAGGCGCTGGTGGTCGCGACCGGCGCGAGCGCGCGGCGGCTACCGGGCACCGAAGGCGTCCGCGGGGTACACGTACTGCGCAACCTGGAGGACGCTCAGGAGCTGAAGGCAGCGCTCGCCCGGCGTCCGCGGCTGGTCATCGTCGGCTCCGGATTCGTCGGGGCCGAAGCCGCCGCGGTGGCACGGGAGTTGGGCTGTGAGGTCACGATGGTGACCGACGTGGCCGTACCGCTGGGGGACGCGTTGGGCGCCGAGATCGGTGGGATGCTCGCCGACGTGCATCGCGAGCACGGGGTGCGGATCGAGCCGGGCGTCATGGTCGAGGGCGTGCTCGCGGACGGGGCACGGCAGGTGCGCGGAGTGCAGCTGGCCGACGGTCGCACCATCGAGGCGGACGTGGTCCTCGTCGGGATCGGCGCAGGTGCCAACACCGGCTGGCTGAAGGGGAGTTCGGTTCCGGTCGGCAATGGTGTCGAGTGCGACGCGACCTTGTATGCCGGGGACGGCGTCTGGGCCGCGGGCGATGTGGCGAGCTGGGTGCACCCCGGCACGGGGAGGCGTACGCGCATCGAGCACCGGACCAACGCCGCCGAGCAGGGCCTTGCCGTGGGGCGGAACATCCTCGCCGGGCCGGGCGAGGCGAAGCCCTTCGCACCGGTGCCGTACGTGTGGTCGGACCAGTACGACCTGAAGGTGCAGATCTACGGCAGCACTCGCGGTGCCGACGAGGTCCGGATCGTCGAGGGCGGTCTCGGCGAGCGTCGTCTCGTCGCCCTCTACGGGCAGGGCGGTCGGGTCTGCGGTGCTGCCGGCATCAACATGGTGCGGGTGCTGCGTGCACACCGCCGGTCCGTGGCCGACGCCGTCCCGTGGGAACCCGAGGCGGCGCTAGTCGGGGGTGAGCGCTAATGGGTGCCGGAGCGGACGGGCTGCGGGCCGGGGTCGTCGGGCTCGGAATGATCGGTGGTGGCGTCGCCGTCAGCCTCGCGCGGAGCGGTCGGGCGCCGCAGGTGTACGACGTGCGGGCCGACGCCGCCGACGAACTGCTCGGCATACCCCGGCCGTTGGCCTCGCCGGCCGCCGTCGCCGAGGTGAGCGACGTGGTGATGGTCGCCGTGGTCACCGGGGCGCAGGCTCGCGAGGTGGTCCTAGGGGAGAAGGGGCTGCTGGGTGCGGCACGTCCCGGCGCGACCGTCGTGCTCCTCTCCACGGTCGAACTGCCCGTCGTGCACGAGCTCGCTGCGGCCTGCGAGGAGCGGGGCGTCGGCTTCCTCGACTGCGGCGTCACGCCGGGCGACCAGGCCGCTGAGCACGGCATGGTCGCGATCGTCGGAGGGGTGGAGGCCACCGTGCGGGCGGCCCGGCCTGTACTCGACGACTGGGCCAAGACCGTGGTCCACTGCGGTCCGGTCGGAGCCGGGATGGTCACCAAGATCGCGCGGAACGTGGTCACCTACGGCGGGTGGCGGGCCGTCTCCGAGGCCGCGGCGCTCGCTGCGGCTGCCGGGGTCGAGCCGCGGGAGCTCGTCGAGGTGATCGAGTCCGCCGACCCGGACGGACGCACTCTGCTTCAACTCCTCAAGTTTCGGGGGGAAGACGGCCTCCTCTCGGAGCAACTCGCCGGCCAGGTCGAGCCGTTGATGGCAAAGGACCTCGACGCCGCTCTGGACCTGGCGGGGAGCCTCGACGTGCCCGTTCCCCTCGTGCAGATTGCGCGCAGGCATGTACGCGGCACCATCGGGCTCGTCGACGAGGCGGGCCCGGAGGCGCCGTCCACCGGGCCGGACGCCTCCCGGGCCGCGGAGCCCGCGGCCGAGGACGAGGCCGCGAGCGAGCGGCACCGCAAGGGCCTGGAGATGATGGACCGGGTCTACGGCGCCGGCTTCAGCGAGCAGATGCCGGCCCGGCCGACCGGTGACCCGTACCTCGACGAGACCGTTCAGCACCTCTTCGCCGACGTCTGGGCACGCCCCGGACTCTCCGTGCGCGATCGAAGGCTGCTCGTCCTCGGTGCCACCGCGGCGCTCGGCCGCTCCGACCTGATCCGCGTCCAGGTCGAGGGAGCGCTCGCGGGGGAGGAGCTCGACATAGTCCAACTTCGCGAGGCCGTCTTGCAGTTGGCCCTCTACGTCGGCTGGGGCAATGCCACGGCCGTGCACACCGGCGTCTCCGAGGCGCTCGCGGCCCGTGTCCGCTGAACCTCTCGCCGTCCCCCACACACGTAAGTCTGGAGCGAACAGTGACTTCATCCACCCTGCCCTCGATGCCGGTTGAGCGTACGACGCTCTTCGACCCGCCGCAGGAGTACACCGCCCTGCGCGAGGAACACCCCGTCACGAAGGTGCGCTTTCCCAACGGTTCCACGGGCTGGCTCGTCTCCCGGTTCGAGGAGGGGAGCGAGGTGTTCGCGCACCCGAAGATGTCGGCGCGCCGGCCTCGGCACGACACCCCCGAGGGAGAGGTGGCCGAGGCGGGGAACGACGCCCCGTTCAACCCGACGTTCGTGATGATGGACGAGCCGGACCACAGCCAGTACCGCAGGCTGCTCTCCGGCCGGTTCACGCCGAAGAGCATCGCGAAGAACCTCCAGCCCTACCTCGACCGGATCGTCGACGAGCACCTGGACGCCATCGAGAAGGGCCCGAAGGTCTTCGACTTCGTCGAGGCGTTGTCGCTGCCGATCCCGTGCCTGGTCATCTGCGAGCTGCTCGGCGTCCCCTACGCCGACCGCGACGGCTTCCACTCCGCGACCGAGCAGATGATGGACCTGGCCAACTCCCGCGAGGAGCGGGACAAGGGCGCGCACTGGCTGATCGACTACATCACCAGGCTCGTCGCGGAGAAGCGCCGCACCGGCGTGCAGGACGGCATCCTCGCCGAGCTCATCGCCACCGCCGACGACGAGGGCTCCTTCCTCAAGGACGACGAAGTGATCGGCATGGGTGTCCTGTTGCTCTTCGCGGGACACGACACCACGGCGAGCATGCTCGGCCTCTCCACGCTCACCCTGCTCACCCACCCCGAGCAGCGCAGGGACCTCGAGGAGCACCCGGAGAAGATCGGGCCGGCGGTCGAGGAGCTGCTGCGCTACCTGACGATCGTCCAATTCGGCCTCGGCCGCGTTGCGTTGGAGGACGTGGAGATCGGCGGCCAGCAGATCGCGGCCGGCGACCTCGTCGTGGTGGCGATGCCGGCTGCCAACCGGGACCCGCGTGCCTTCGACGCCCCCGACGCCCCGGACTTCGACCGGAAGATGACCCGCCACCTCGCCTTCGGCTACGGCGTCCACCAGTGCCTCGGCCAGAACGTCGCCCGGGCCGAGTTGAAGACGGTGCTGCCGCGCCTCTTCGAGCGCTTCCCGAACCTGCACCTCGCGGTCGCTCCGGAGGAGGTGCCGATGGACAGCCTCGGCACCAACTACGCGGTGAAGAAGCTCATGTTGCGGCGCTGACGGCGTACGTCCAGGCCCGACGGTGGGCGACGCGGGGCGGTCAACCGGGCCTGGCCGAGCAGGACTTGGCCGGGCCCGGCATCGTCCGCGCTGCGGTCTTCTCGTACCGTGCCCGGTCGCCGGCGCGACGCGACATCGGCAGTTGTGCCCACGGCCTCGCGAGGCTGTGGGCACAACTGCCGGGGCGAGGGGCTTCTACGGTGCCCCGGCGCGGAGGGTGAAGCCCCCGTCGACGGGCAGGACGGTGCCGGTGATGAACGCGGATTCGTCGGAGGCGAGGAAGAGGGCGGCGCCTGCGACGTCGTCGCCCGTGCCCTGGTGGCCCATCGGGACCATGGCGGCGCGCCTGTCCGCCACCTCCTGCCGGTCCGCTCCCCGCGCGCGGGCGACGGCGTCGACGCCCATGGGGGTGTCCATCATGCCGGGCGCGATCGCGTTCACCCGTACTCCGTGCGGCGCGTACTCCAGGGCGAGGCTGCGGGTCATGGAGTGGACCGCGGCCTTGGAGGTGGAGTAGGCGATGGTGTCGCCGCCGGCCAACAGCCCGGCCATGGAGGAGATGTTGACGACGGCGCCGCGTCCGCGCTCCCGCAGGTGCGGCAGGACATACTTGCAGGTGAGCCACATTCCGGTGAGATTGATCTCGAACCCCCTTCGCCAGTCTGCGAGTTGGAGGTTCTCCGTGTTGCCCTCGGGGACCACGCCGACGTTGTTGTGGAGGATGTCCACGCCCCCGAAGGCTTCCACGGCGGCGTCGAGGATGCCGGCGCAGTCCTCCTCGACGGTGATGTCGGCGCGGTGCGCCCTGGCGGTGCCGCCCTGCTCGCCGATGGCCCCGACCGTCTCCTCCGCGGCGGCGAGGTCGCGGTCGACGACGAGGACGCGGGCGCCCTCGCGCGCGAAGGCGAGGGCGACGGCTCGCCCGTTGCCGACGGTGGCGCCCGCGGTCTGTCCGCCGCCGACCACCACGGCTGTTCTGTCGTGCAGACGTCTCGTCATCGCTGAGGGGGCTCCTTCTTGGCGGGGGTGGGCTCGCGGGTGAGGTCGGCGGCGTCGTAACCGCCGGTCCGCCCTGTGGCCTTGTCGACAGCCCACTCGAAGGAGGTCGCCAGTGGCCATCCCGCGTAGTAGGCGATCTGAACCGCGGTCTCCCGCAGCTCGGCCTCGGTGAGGTCGCCGCTGTCCAACGCCGCCTTGATGTGCAGGGGCGCGTGGAGCCGCTCCTGGCCGAGGGCGGCGAGGACCGCGAGGGTGACCAGGCGCCGTTCACGGCGGGAGAGCCCGGGCCGGTCCCACACGTCGCCGAAGATGTGCCTGGCCGCAAGGTCGCCGAGCGAGCCGGGTTCGCCGACGAACTCCGGTACGGAGGCGTGCATCACCTCCGCCATCACGGCCCGGCCGTGCTCCGCCTCGCTGCGGTGCTGCTCGATCGTCTTCGGATCCTCCCTCACCAGGTGACCGGGAGTTCTTCGAGGCCGTAGGTGAGGGCCTCGGTGTGGAAGCGGAGTGCGGATTCGTCGACGGCGAGTTGCAGGGTGGGGATGCGCTGGAAGAGCCTCGGCCAGGCTTCCTGCATCTCGACGCGGGAGAGGTTCTGGCCCAGGCACTGGTGGATGCCGAACCCGAAGCCCATGTGCCGGCGTTCGGTACGGGTGATGTCCAACTCTTCGGGTGCGGTGAAGACTTCGGGGTCCCTGTTGGCGGCGGGCAGGTTGCAGATGATCCCCTCGCCGGCCCTGATCGTCACTCCGCCGACCTCGACGTCCTCCACACAGACGCGACGCGGTTCGGTCTGGACCATGCTCCAATAGCGCATCAACTCCTCGACGGCGGGCGCCGCGTACTGCTCGGGGTCCGAGAGGAGGAGGTCGCGCTGCGGCCGGTCGCGCAGGAAGGCGAGGACGCCGAGCCCGATCATGTTCGCCGTCGTCTCGTGCCCGGCGCCGATGACGAGGGCGCCGAGCCGGACGGCGTCCTCGAAGTCGAGCTCGCCCTTCTCGTCGACGTGGGTGTTGACGAGGCGGGAGAGGAGTCCGTCGTCGGGTGCGGAGCGCTTGCGCTCCATGTTGCGGCTGAGGTTCTCGTGCATCGCGGTGTGGGCGGCGAGCTTCTCCTCGGTGGGCAGGCCGAGTTGTACGAGCTTCTTGGAGGACTCGTGGATGACCGGGCTCTCCTCGTAGGGGACGCCGAGGACCTCGCAGATGACGACGGTCGGCAGCGCGAGCGCGTACGCCTCGACGAGGTCGACGGGCTTGGTCTTCGAGGCGAGCAACTCGCCGAGGAGCTGGTCGGTGAGTTCGCGGATGCGCGGGCGCAGCGCCTCTGAACGCTTCGCGGTGAAGTCGGGGTTGAGGATGCGGCGGATCGGCAGGTGTTCGTCGCCGTCCTTGCGGAAGAAGATGTCGCCCTCGACCGTGGGTTGGGCGGCGGAGGTGTTCGGGAATCCGGGGTCGGTGACGTCGGCGCTGAACGTGCCGCGTGCGCCGAGGACTTGCTGTATGTGGTCGTGCCGGGTGAGCAGCCACGGCCGGCTGCCGTCCCAGATGGTGACGCGGTGCGGGGCACCCTCCTCCCGGAACGCGGTCGCCGCTTCGGGGGGTGCGAACGGGCAGCCGCGCTGGAGGGGGAAACTCGGGGCCTCGACGTTTTCGGTTCCGATGGTCATGGTGTCTCCTCGGTCGGGGAGGGGCATGCGTGGGCGGCGGTCCGCCGACGGGGGGCGCGCGTGGCGACGAGCCCGGTGGTGTCGTCGGGTTCTGCGGAGGTCTCCGGGTGTGCGGCCGGATACCTGCGGGGTCCCACGGCCGTGCTCAGCGGTGCGTCGTTCACGGGCGGGTCTCTATCGCCCCCGCGGGGCACACGGCCGCGGCCTCCTGTGCCGCGTCCTGCCGTTCGGCGGCGGGTTCGGCGTCGAGCAGGACGACGACGCCGTCCTCGTCGCGTTGGTCGAAGACTTCGGGTGCAGTCAGCACGCACTGACCGGCGCCGCAGCACTTCTCTTCGTCGACTGTGATGCGCATGGTGCTCCTCGACAGGAGTGACGGTCGGCGTGGGCGGTGCCACGCCGCTTCGGTTAACGAGAGTATATTTACAGTCGTTCACTTAGCTAGGGGGTCCGCTTCGTGCTCGATGGACGGCCGCGTCGTGACCGCGTCGAGTTGTGGAAGTCTTTGTGCCATGGCTGAAAGTTCCGAGTCGCCGCACGCCAGGCGCAGACCCCGCAACGCACGGGGCGAGGGCGAGAAGCTGCGCGTCGAGATCCTGGAGGCGATGCTCCGGCTGATAGCCGACGAGGAGCGGATGCGGCCGATGCCGCTCTCGTTGCGTGAGGTGGCCCGCGAGGCCGGTATCACCGCCCCGGCCATCTACCGTCACTTCGCGGACAAGGAGGAACTCTCCCGCGCCGCCTTTCGGTCCCTCTTCGAGCAGCTCCTTGAGGAGATGGACCGTGCGGAGAAAGGATCGGTCTCAGAGTCGCCCGACGTCCGGTTGGCGGCACTCGCGCACGCGTACTGCAACTTCGCCGAGAGCAATCCGTCCAGCTTCCGCGTGATGTTCACCGGCGCCGAGTACCACGGAGAGGAGACCGAGGCGCTCGCCGTGCGCTGGCGAACCGCCGTCGCGCGGCTGGCCGAGTCGGGGCTGCGAGTGACGCAGTCGCCGGAGGGTGCCGCGATGTCGGTGTGGTCCTCGGTGCACGGGCGGCTGCTGCTGGAGCGCGGGGGTGGCCGTGTGTGGCAGCAGCTCGGCGACGTCCACCAGTTCGTGGACGAGCTGGTGCGGTCGTTGGCCACCGTCGATGAGGCCGCGGAACGGCGTGACGACACCCCCTAGCGGGGTCCTGCGGCTCGACCGCCTTCACCACCGCGGGACTTGCCCTGCGGTGACGCCGTGCCGGGGTGACCGGCTGCGAACTGCCGGGCGGTCAGGCACACTTCGTTCCGTACCGCGTTCTTCCGCGGCCAGTTGGTTCTACAGTGTTTGTCGGTTCGGTGAATGGCGTTCACCGAAGGGCGAGGACGGTGGGAGCCCGCGGCCGGGCCGGCCGGGTGTGCGTGGATCAGCACGGCGGGGCCCGGCACGGTTCACCGTCGTGCCACCGGACGGACGACCAGGAATGCGGAGCTGCACCGGGAACGGTCTTGTCGGCTGGGCGGACACCCACCACCGGGAGCTCAACCACCGCGACCAGCCGGACTTGGGCTCGGCAGCTCCATGGCGATGACCGGGTGCGGGCCGGGCTGCAACCGGAGCAGCCACAGCAACCCCCGCACCATGGCCGGCGGTTACCGCGCCGCACGGGCGCGAGCGGAGGCCCGAGTACGGGGTTCCCGGGCGGGCTCCCTGCGCCCGACGACTCCCGCCCGGCAACGGCGGGCTCAGCGTCCCCCGAAGGCCACCGGCAGGTCCAGAACCATCGACACGAGCGTGGAGCCGCGCTTGACCGGCGGGCCCGCGACGTCGAAGTGCGGGTAGGCCGCGAGGAGTTCACCGAAGATCACCGCGGCCTCCATCCGGGCCAGTGGCGCACCGATGCAGATGTGCGGGCCGAAACCGAAGGCGAGGTTGCGCTTGATCGGGCGGGTGATGTCGAAGGCATCCGGGTCGGCCCAGACCTCCTCGTCGCGGTTGGCGCTCTGGTACAGCAGGACGACGTAGTCGCCCCGCGCGATCCGCCGTCCGCGGACCTCGGTCTCGGCGGTGGCGGTACGGGCGAAGGCGACGACGGGGCTGACCAATCGCAGCATCTCCTCCACTGCCGACTCCATCAACTCCGGTTCCGACGCCAGGCGCTCGCGCTGTTCCGGATGGTCGGAGAGGAGCTGGATCCCGCCGGTGATCAGTCCGCGGGTCGTCTCGGTGCCCGCGCCGAGCAGCAGCTTGCAGAAGGTCAGCAGGTTCACCTCGGAGAGCGGCTCGCCGCGGAATTCGGCGTGCACCAGCGAGGAGACGACGTCGTCCTGCGGGTCCTTCCGGCGCTGGGCGCACAGTTCGCGGAAGAAGTCCAGCAGCTCCGCGATGTTGGCGGCGTGCTCGGGTTCGTTTCGAGCGTCCGTCTGGAGCAGCGCGCTGTTGGTCCACCGCCAGAAGTCGGACCATCTGTCCCTGGGGACGCCGAGGAGCTCTGCGATGACGTAGGTGGTCGCGGGCGCGGAGATGGCCTCGACCGCGTTGTGGACCCCCGCGCCGTCGATCTCGGCGATGAGGTCGCGCACGATCTGCCGGGCCTTCTCCCGCATCCTCGCGACGGCCTTGGGGGTGAATGCGCCGGCGATCAGCTTGCGCAGCTCGGTGTGGGTCGGTGCGTCGCTGCGGATGAGGTGTGTGGCACCGGCCATGTGCGGCCCGTTGGTGTCCCTGGAGTGCGCGTCGGAGATGAGAGTGCCGCGGGTCGAGGAGAACAGCTTGGTGTTCTTCCCGGCCGCTCGGACGTCGTCGTACTTGGAGAGCGCCCAGAACCGCCCCTGCTCGGACCAGTGGACGGGGTCCTCGGCGCGCAGCCGCGCGTAGGTGGGATGGGGGTCCTCGGCGAAGAACATCGGGTCGGTCAGGTCCGGGCCAAGCCCCGGGATCGCGGCTTGCGGCATGCTTCCTCCTGCTGCGGTGTCGAGTGGTCCTGGCGCCTGCCGTCACCAGGTGAGCGGAGCGAGGCCGGCGTCTCGACGCACCCCGTTGATGTGCAGGCACACCGATTCGCGTACCGACTTCAGCTCCCAGCCGATCTCCTTGACGGCTCGGCTGTTGTCGAAGACCTGGGCATAGGTCGGGGCGCGGTTGCGGTCCGCCGGATACTCGATGGTGCTCTCGGGAAGCAACTCGCCCAGGAGCGTGACGAGTTCGGCCATCGATACGTTGTGTCCGCAGGCGAGATAGGTGTCGTGGCCGAGGTCGGTCTTGTTGAGCAGCCCGCTCAGGAGCGTCGTCAGGTCGTCGACGGCGACGATGTTGTCCCTGGCCTGGGGGCCGTAGGGCGCGTATCCGGTCTCGCCGACCGCGAGCCGTTCGATGAGCCGCGAGGGCCAGATGGTGCTGCCCGAGCCGAGGATGGAGGAGGGGCGCACCTTCACCACGTCCAGCCCGTGCACCTGCCGATAGCGGTCGGCCACCGCCTCGTTGAGCGCCTTCATCCGCCCGTACATGCTGCGCGGTGCCAGCACGTCGTCCTCGTTCACCTCGCGGTCGCCGTAGAGGCTCTGGTCGCCGTAGGTACCGACCGTGCTGGCGAGTAGAACCCGGCGCACGCCGGTGAGGCGGGCCGCCTCCAGGACGTTGGTGACGCCCATGATGTTGACCTGCTGGGCGCCGAGGAAGTCGGCGAAGCCGGGCGACATCAGCGGGCCCATCACGTACGAGAAGCAGGCGATGCGGCTGACCTCGTGCTCATGCAGGAGCGCGACCATCTGGTCGAGCCTGCTCATGTCGGCGCTCACGTAGGTGATGCCCTCGGGCGAGGGTGATCCGACGGGCTTGGCCACGTCGCAGGCCACCACCTGGTGTCCGGCACCGGCGAGCTTGGTGATGAGCTCACGGCCGACGAGGCCGGAACTGCCGAGTACGAGAGTGGACATCGTCGTCTCCTGAATTCGATGCGCGGGTGGGGTCTGCCCCGGCGTCGGGTGCCCGGGCTCTACGGGACTCAGCCGGGCAGGACGATCGTCTGGTACTCGGTGTAGGCGGTGAGCCCCTCGGGGCCGCCCTCCCGGCCGATACCGGACTGCTTGAAGCCGCCGAACGGGCCGTGGGGGTCGAGCGGCGCGGGCGAGTTGACCGCTACCGAGCCGGACCGGAAGCGGCCTGCGACGGCCTCGCCTCGCTCGGCGTCGGAGGTCCACACGGCGCCGGCGAGGCCGTAGGAAGAATCGTTGGCGAGCGCGATGGCGTGCTCCTCGTCGTCGTACGGGAGGACCGCGGCCACCGGGCCGAAGATCTCCTCGCGGGCGAGGGCCATCTGCGGCTCCACCCGGTCGAAGAGGGTCGGTTGGACGTACCAGCCCCGCTCGGCCGCCGGTCGCCCCCCGCCGACAACGACGCGAGCGCCCTCGCTGCGTCCCCTGGCGAGGTGCCCCTCGACCCGCTCGCGTTGCCGCGCCGAGACGAGCGGTCCCACGTTTGTCCCGGCGTCCTGCGGGTCTCCGACGCGCAGGCCCTCGACCGCGGCGGCGACCGCCTCCACGACCTCGCCGTACCGCTGCCGGGGTGCCAGGATGCGGGTCTGCGCGGCGCACACCTGGCCGCTGTTGGCCATCGCGCCCGTTGCCAGCGAGCGGGCGTTGGCCTCGGTGGGTTCGAAGTCGTCCAGGAGGAGGGCGGCGGACTTGCCACCGAGCTCCAGGGTGCATCGGCGGATGTCGTGCCCGCACAGCTCGCCGATACGGCGGCCGACGGCGGTGGATCCTGTGAAGCTCACCTTGTCGACCCCGGGGTGGGTCACGAGGTACTCGCTCACCTCGGGGAGGGCCACCAGCACATTGAACACCCCGGCGGGCAGGCCGGCCTCGACGGCGCACTCCGCCAACAGGGAGGCGTGCAGCGGCGCCTCCTCGGAGGGCTTGAGTACCACGGTCGCGCCGGCGAGGAGCGCCGGCGCCAGTTTGAGGGCGGCGATGAACAGCGGGGCGTTCCACGGCACGAGCGCGGCGACCACGCCGACCGGTCTGCGGTGGACGCGGAGCGTCCGACCGCGGGATCCGGTCCTCGTCTCGCTCCACGGGTACTCCGCGGCGAGTTGCGCGTAGGCGGTGAAGACGCCCTCCGCCTTGGCGATCTGGCCGGCGGGCAGCGAGGCACGCGGCAGACCGACCTCGGCGCTGAGTACGTCGACGAATCCGGCGGAGCGCGCGGTGACGGCCGCCGCGAACCTGTTCACGTACGCGAGCCGTTGCCCGGGGTCGAGGTCGGCCCAGCCGCCGCCGTCGAACGCCTGCCGTGCGGCGGCCACTGCGCGGTCCACGTCCGGCCGTGCGGCCAACGGCACGCTGCCGATCACCGCTTCGGTTGCGGGGGAGTGGACATCGAGCCGCTCGGTGCCGTGCGGCTGTGCCCATTCGCCGCCTACGAATACATGCTGCTGATGCTGCACGGGGGCTGTCCTCACTTTCGTCGGCGTGCGCTTCCCTTCCGGTGGCGAAGGCACACCGTGCGTACCGAGGTCTGCTGCCGGTGGGGACCGTCGCAGCGGTCGGGACCGAAGTGGCGTGCGGCGGCACGCTGTTGGGCTCGATGGGGGAGCCGAAGGTGCAGCGGCTACCCGTTGAGGCTGCCGAAAAGGTAGCCCTGATGTTAGATGACAGTCAACGGCTGGTGACGGATCACGGTAGAGCGCGGTGTGTGGGCGGCCTCGCCGCGACCCTTCCCGCAACATGTCCCGCGGCGATGGGGGTGCGCAAATGCTGTGCGCAGTAGGGAATCGAGGAGCGAAAAGCAAAGGCAGGCCAGAGTTCCCTGCAGCGGTGGAGAGGTGCGGAAACCGCGGTTCCGGATGTCGACGCATTGCGACATGAGTGTCAGATGTGTAGCTTTGCAGCGGAAGTCTCAGCGTCCGACGCCGGCCCTCGGCGCGTGGCGCAGCTGCTCTGCCCAGGGAGGCGGCCATCGTCACCGAACCTCGAAAGCCCCGGTCCACGCGTCCTCAACAGGCCGCCGCAGGGCTCGGTTGCTACGTACTGCCCGGAGGCGTCCCCGACCCGAGGGAGGGCCTGGAGCAGGGGCGGGCAGCCGAGCGGCTCGGCCTCGACGCCCTCTGGATCGGAGAGCGCTACGACACCAAGGACCTGCCGTCGCTCGCCGGCGCTCTCGGCCAGGTGACATCCAGAGTGCGGATCGGGGCCGCCGTCACCCACCCCGGGCTGCGCCACCCCATGGTCCTCGCCTCCATGGGGCAGACCCTGCAATCGCTCACCGGCGGCCGGTTCGTCCTCGGGCTCGGCCGCTCAGCCGAGTGGCGGTGGAAGGCGTACGGGGTCCCCTCTCCCACCCTCCGCTCGCTCGCCGACACGGCGGACATCCTGCGTCGCCTGTGGGCCGGCGAGACCGTCACCTACGAAGGCCCGGCCGGGAGTTACCCGCAGCTGCGCCTTCCGCAGCGTCCCGACGTCGCGCCGCCGCCGCTGCTCCTCGCGGCGGTGGGTCCCAAGACGCTGGATGTGGCGGGAAGTTCCTTCGACGGGGTGATCCTGCACCCCTTCCTCACCGTCGACGGGGTGCGCGAGTCGGTTGCCAGGGTGCGACGGGCGGCCGAGCGGGCCAGCCGCGATCCGGCGGCGGTGCGGTGCGTCGCCACCGTCGTGGTGGCGCCCGACGCCTCTGAGCAGGAGGAGGCGCTGGCGGTTCGGGCGCGCGGTGCCGGGTACTTCTCGGTCAGCGGTCTCGGTGACGCACTGGTGCGCGCGAACGGTTGGGACGAGCAGGACCTCGCCCGCTACCGCAGCCAGCGCCCGCTGGTGGAGCTGGACGGCCTGCCCGCCGACAAGAACCTCAGCCGGCAGCAACTGAGCGACCTGTGCGAGGGGATGCCCGCGCACTGGATCCCCACCGCAGCCGTGACCGGCGATGCCCGCTCCTGCGCCGCCAGGCTCCACTCGTACCGCGCTGCGGGGGCCGACGAGATCATTCTGCACGGCATGGTGGGCGACCAGATCGCCGCGCTGGCAGGGCACTTCACCGCGGACGGGCGGGAGGCCGCCGATGCCCGGTGACCCGCATCCACCGGAGGCCGCGCGACCCCGGCTGGCGCAGTGGCTCGGCGAGCGCCTGGGGGCCCTGCACGGGACCCGCGTGACGGAGGTGGCGCTCGGCGAGTTCGCGGTACCCGCGGTCGGGCAGTCCAGCGACACCGTCTTCTTCTCGGCCGAGTGGCGCGAGGAGGGGCGGCGGGAGTCGGGCCAGTTCGTGATGAAACGCCGTCCGGACGGGGACCGGATCTTCCTCGACGCCGACGTGCTCGACGAGCACCGCGTCCTGGCGGCGTTGCAGGAGACCCCGGGCGTGCCGGTGCCGCCGCTGATCGGGGCGTACGACGGGCCGGAGGTGCTCGGTACCGGCTTCTTCGTCATGGCCAGGGTGCCGGGCACCATACCCGCGGGCAAGCCCTCCATCCACACAGCCGGCTGGCTGCCCACGCTCGCTCCCCGACAGCGGGAGAGGCTCTGGCGTTCGGCCCTGGACGCGCTGGTCGCCGTGCACCGCACCGACTGGCGGCGCTCGCACGCGTTCCTCGCCGGTGAGCAGGCTGGTGCGGGGGGCCTGGAGCGGCACCTGGAGCGGTTCGGCAGGTGGTACCGGTGGGCGAGAGCCGGGCGCAGCTTCCCCGTCACGGATGCCGCGTGGCGGTACCTGGTGGACAACCGCCACCGAGTGCCGTCCTCGGAACCGGTGTTGCTGTGGGGCGACGCCCGTCCGGGGAACATGATCTTCGACTCAGAGCTGTCGGTCGCCGCCGTCATCGACTGGGAGGTGGCCGGAGTGGGGCCGCCCGAGGTCGATGTCGCGCACTGGTTGGTCTTTGACGAACTGGCCACCCCGCCGGGTGTCGCCCGCCTCCCCGGGGTGCCCGACCGTGCGGACACGCTCGCGTACTACGCGCAGCGGACCGGGCGCACGCTGCACGCCCTGGAGTATTTCGAGGTGCTCCAGGGGCTGTTCGTCGCGACGACGCTGATCCGTCAGGCCGACCTGGCGGTGGCGGCCGGGCGGCTCGTGCGGGGGACGCGGATGGGGCACGACAACACCATGACCCAGGGGCTGGCAAGACGGCTCGGGCTGCCGGTCCCGGAGCTGAGCGCGGACTACCTCAAGCACCGTACTCCCGCGGGTCCGGCTGGGTGACGGCGTTGCCGGGAAGCGGTGAACCTGGTATATCTGACAGACATGTCACAGAATGCTGCGGAGCAGGAGCCCCCGGGCAACCCTCCCGTCTGGACCGTGCGAACTGCCCTGCCGACCCCCGAGGGGGAGGCGTTCGGCGAACTAGTCGACTCCGTGCGGCGGGTGCAGGCGGCGGTGTCGGCCTCCGCCCCGCCGCTTCGGGTCGCGCAGGCGCTCTCGGGGCGGCTGCGCGATGCGGCCGAGCTGCTCGAGGAGCACGAAGTGACCGAGCGGGAGCGGCTCGTGGGAGGCGCGGCGCTCTCCGGGCCGGGACACCCGATTCTCGTCCCATACGAGCTGGACGAGCTGACGGAGCGGGAGCTGCGCGGCACCGTGCGGTTCTCTCGCGTGCACTTGGGCGGGAACGGCGCGGTGCACGGCGGGATGCTCCCGCTGCTCTTCGACGACCTGCTCGGCACGTTCGTCAGCATGCGGGGGCTCCCGCTGTCCCGTACCGCTTTTCTGACAGTGAACTACCGTCGTATCACTCCGGTCGGACGGCTGCTGCGACTGGAGGCGACGATCGACGCCGTAGAGGGCCGGAAGACCTCGGTGACCGGTCGGTTGCTCGACGGGGACGCGCTCCTCGCCGACGCCGAGGCGCTCTTCGTGCAACTGCGCCCCGGCCAGCCGTGAGGTCCCGCACCCGCTGTGCACGACGGCTCGTACCCACGGCGCGGCGGCACCCGAGCGGAAGGGAGAGCGGATGGGCACATACGCCCGCACCGTCGAGGAGCCGGTGAACACCGCCCGATTCGGTGTCTACGTACCGCAGTTCAAGACCGACGTCGACAGGGTGCGCACACTGGCGCAGGCCGCCGAGGAGTCCGGCTACGAGTCGTTCTGGCTCATGGACCACCTCAGCACCCCCGGCGCGCCGCCCTGCGACACCCTGGAGAGCTGGACGCTGCTGACCGCCCTCGCCGCGTCCACCTCCCGCATCCGCCTCGGGCACCTCGTCGGGTGCAACCCGCTGCGGCCACCCGCGTTGCTGGCGAAGATGGCGGCCACCGTCGATCGGATCAGTGCGGGACGGCTCGAACTCGGCCTGGGCTGGGGCTCGGTGGAGGAGGAGCTGACGCAGTTCGGGCTCGGCGGCGCCTCTCGGCGTGAGCGCTCCGAACAGCTGGGAGAGACCCTTCGGATCCTCGAAGCGATGTGGACGGGAACGCCCTTCGACCACCTCGGCAAACACTTCACGCTGCGCGGTGCCTACGGTCTGCCGGTGCCGGTGCAGGGCCGCATCCCGATCCATCTCGGCGGCGCCGGCAGGGAGTTGACGATGCCGCTGGTGGCCGCGTATGCGGACTGGTGGAACTGCCTGGGCGCGGGGCGGCACCGTCTGGAGGAACTGGCACCGCTGCGCGGTGGGGCACGGATCTCGGCGCAGTACGCGGTCGGACTGGCCAGGACGTCCGCCGAGCGCGAGGAGGTGGCAGCCGCCACCCGGCGGCGGATGCCCGAGGTGGCGTGGGGGCGGCCCCTGGTCGGGACGCCTGACGAGCTCGTCGAGCAGTTCCGCGCGGAGCGGGCCAGGGGCGTCGAGTTGTTCGTGGTCAGGTTCCACGACTTCGACCGGGCCGAGACGATCGAGCTGTTCGCGCGGGAGGTGGCCGCGGTGGTGCGCGGTCGCGGGAGCGCGGCCGAGTGAGCCGCGGAGCCACACCTTGAGGAGGAAGCGATGAGGCAGCGCACGCGCATGGTGGTCTGTGCCAGTCACAGCCCCGGTATGGAACGGGACACCGAACGCGTCTTCGGCACCGACTTCCGCGGCGGGCTCGCCGCGGCGGCCCGTTCCGTCAGGGAGTTCGCGCCGGAGCGGATCGTGCTCTTCGGAGGCGACCACCGCAGGGCCTTCCGGCACGTCGTCCCCTCCTTCGGGGTAGCGCTCTCGGCCGGCATCCTCGCCGAAGGGGGTCATTCCGAGGGGGAGTTGGACGTCCCCCACGACACCGCCCACGAGCTCAGCGAGCACCTGCTGCGGTCGGGGGTCGACATCGCAGTCTGTCGGGAGATCCGGCTGGACCATGCCTTCGCGCAGCCGCTGCGCGACCTGCTCGGCGGCCTGCGGGAGGTCCCGGTGATCCCGGTGGCCGTCAACTGCGCCACGCCGCCGCTGCCCACCGCGCGCAGAGTCCTGGACGTGGGCCGCGCCGTCGGCGCGTTCCTCGACGGCCGCGAGGAACGCGTGTTGGTGATCGGAACCGGCGGACTCTCACACTCCCCGCCGAGCATGGAGAGCGATGCCTTCGCCCTGAGCGACGAGGAGCGGGCGAAGCGGATCGAGGAGGGCAGGGAGGCCGCCAGGAAGAAGATCAGGCCGGACTGGGACCGGGCATTCCTTGAAGCGATGGCGAGTTGGGATGAGAACTCCCTCACCACGCTCACCGACGAGGCGACCGCCCGCGCCGGTGTGGGCGCCAACGAGGTGCGGAACTGGCTCGCCGCCGCGGCGGCGGGAGGGGCCGAGCCGCTGCACACGATCCGCTACGAGCCCGTGGAGGAGTGGATCACCGGCATGGCCGTGGCCAGCTCCGTACCGGTGTCGGCGGCTGCCGAAGCCTGAGCGGCGGCCGACGGGCACGGAAGCGCCGGAGGACAGTGAACTCACCGCCCTCCGGCGCCGGTTGACTCGACCTCCGGAGCGGGCCGGCGGGAGACCGCCCGCGCATCGCCCACCTACGGAGCGCGGCCCGGGATCCGGCCGTACGACGGGGACCCGCAGGTTCCCGGAACCCTTGGACGCACGACGGCGGCGGCTGCCGCGAAGGGTTGCCGCCGCCGTGCTGCACGGCTGAGCTCAGCGCCCCTGCCATATCGGGGCGCGTTTCTCGACGAACGCCAGCGCGCCCTCCTTGGCGTCCTCGGACTCTGCGATCAGTGGCAGTGCCTCACTCGTCGCCCGCCAACCCGTCTCCTCGCCCGGCCTCTCGCCCTCGGCCCCCTGGCCGAGCGCGATCCGCTTATGGGCCTGTACGGCCAGCGGCGCGTTCGCGGCGATCGTCTCGGCGAGCGCCAGTGCGGTGGCGAGCACCTGGTCTGCCGGCACCACGCGGTTGACGAGGTGCAGCTCGGCGGCGCGTTCGGCCGTGATCGGTTCGCCGGTGAAGAGCAGTTCGAGCGCGACGGTCCTGGGTACCCTGTCGATCATCCGGAAGGCCCCGCCCGCGCCGGCCACCAGGCCGCGCTTGACCTCGGGCAGGCCGAACTGCGCGTGCTCGGCAGCCACGGCGAGGTCGCTGGCGAGCACCAGTTCCGTGCCTCCCCCCAGCGCCGGGCCGTTGACGGCCGCGATCGTGGGCTTGCTGATGGCGTGCGAGACGTAGCCTGCGAGTCCCCAGTGCTCCCTGCCGGCCGGGATCACCTGCTCGCCCCGGCTGATCGCCTTGAGGTCGGCACCGGCACAGAACGACTTCTCGCCCGCGCCTGTGAGGACCACGACGCGTACGTCAGGATCGTGGTCGGCCTCCTCCAGCGCGTCGCCGACGAGCGTGCACATTTCGGCGTCAACCGCGTTGCGTGCGTCCGGGCGGTTGAGCGTGATGAGCATGATGCTGCCGCGGCGCTCCACGAGCGCCGGTGCCGCTGCGGACTCTTCTGTCGTCATGCCGACTCTCCTTGCGCGGGCGCTTGCTGCGCGCCGCCGGTCTCGTTCGGTACGGGGGTCACAAGTGCCGTGGCCCCGCGTCCGATGCCTGTTCGGTGCGCCACAGTTCCTCCGCCGGCGTTGGACGGCGTGCGGGAGGCTTGGGTCGGGGGGCCGGTGTGCGGGAGAACCGCGGAGCGGGCAGCGGCTGCACCACGCCGTCGATCTCGGCGAACGCGCCTCTGCTGCGCAGCTGCGGGTCCTCGGGAGCCTCCGAGAACGACAGCACCGGCGTGACACAGGCGTCGACCTCGGAGAAGACCTTCGCCCAGGTGTCGCGCGTCTGCGTGGCGAACCGCTCGGCGAGCGCCTCGCGCAACTCCGGCCAGCGCGCCCGGTCCTGTTGTCCGGGGACGGAGGCGGCGTCGAGTTGCAGGGTGTCCAGCAGCCTGGCGAAGAACTGCGGTTCGAAGGCGCCGACGGCCATGTACCGCCCGTCGGCGCAGAGATAGGTGTCCATGAACGGACAACTGCCGTCGACGAGGTTGCTGCCCCGCTCGTCCGACCAGCCGCCGCTGGCTCGCAGCGACCAACTGTGCTGTGCCAGCACGCTCGCGCCCTCGGCCATCGACGCGTCGACGACCTGCCCGTGCCCGGAGCTCTGGCGCTCCCAGAGCGCTGCCAGCACTCCGGCCACGAGGAACATCGAACCGCCGCCGAAACCGCCGATGAGGTTCAGCGGCGGCACCGGCCGGTCATCGGGGCGTCCGACAGCGTGCAGGATGCCGGTCGGGGCGATGAAGTTGATGTCGTGGCCGGCCTGTCCGGCACGTGGCCCGTCCTGGCCCCAGCCGGTGACCCTGGCGTAGACGAGGCGGGGGTTGGCCTCCAGCGCGGGCCCGGGGCCGAGCCCCATCCGCTCGGCCACGCCCGGCCTGTACCCCTCTACCAGGACGTCCGCACGCACCAACAGGTCCCGGACGACGGCGACTCCGGAGGGCTGCTTCAGGTCGGCCTCGACCACCCGGCGCCCTCGATAGAGCTGGTCGCGAGGAGGTTCCTCGGCGGCGAGGTCGCCCGGGCGGCGCACGCGTACGACATCCGCACCGAGGTCGGCGAGGAGCAGCGCCGCATGGGCGCTCGGGCCGATGTTGGCGAGCTCGACGACGCGTAGTCCGGCCAGGGGCCCGCCGGAGCCTTCCTCCGCGCACTGCGGCTCGGGTGCCCCCGGGGCCGTCGACTCAGTCACTGGAGGGCAGCGGGTTGGCACCCTTGCGCTCCAGCGCCACGTCGCCGAGCGCCAGCGAACCCTCCCCGGCGTGGGTGACCAGGACCTCGACGGTGTGTGCCTCGTCGGTGTACCGCTTGCCCAGGGCACTGCCGGATGCGAACCGAGGGTCGAGCGCCCGCTGTTCGGACGGGGACGCGGTGAGATCGACCATCGGGTGGCCCCCGCAGTGCAGTGCGGTCTCGGCGTCTCCGGCCCGTACGACGACGACCTCGGTCTCGCAGACCTGGCTGCGCAGACGGGCTCCGGTCTTCAGCATGGTTCTCCTCCGTTGCCGGCGGTGGCGGCGATCCCGGCGACGATGTCCTTGCGCAGGATCTTGCCGGTCGCCGTGGTGGGTAGTTCGGGTCGGAAGACGATGCGGTCGGGGGTGCGGGAGCCGCGGAGTTTGGTGCGTACGTATCCGCGCAGCTCATCCTGGTCGAGGTCGGCGCCGCCCTCCGCGACGACGACGGCCACGATCGCCTGGCCCCAGTGATCGTCGGGTACGCCGACGACGGCCACTGAATCCACCTGCGGATGGGCGACGAGAACGTCCTCGATCTCGGCGGGGGCGATGTTCTCGCCGCCGCGGATGATCGTGTCGTCGTTGCGGCCGACGACGAAGAGGTAGCCGTCCGCGTCCTGGTAGGCGAGATCCCTGGTGGGAAACCAGCCCGCGTCGTCGAGGACGGAGGCCGCCCCCATGTACTCGCCGGACACCTGGTCGCCGCGGACCCAGAGTTCCCCCTGCTCGCCCGCGGGCACCGGTTCCCCGGCGGGATCGCGGATCTCCGCCTCGATACCGGGCACAGGCCGACCGATCGAAGCCAGCCGGGCCCGGACCCCGGGGTCGGCGCTCTCCATCGCCGCGCGGTGGTCCTCGGGGCCGAGCAGGGCGATCGTCGAGCTGGTCTCGGTGAGCCCGTAGGCGTTGACGAAGCCGACCTTGGGGAACGCGGCGAGTGCGGCCTCCAGCGTCGGTCGCGGCATCCGGGAGCCGCCGTAGGAGAGGGTCTTGAGCGTGGGGACCTCGGCGTCCGCACCCGGTGGGAGGGCGCGCACGATGCGTTCGAGCATCGTCGGCACCACCATCGCCGACGTGGCGCCCTCCGCGCGCGCGAGGTCGAGCCACCGTCGGGGCTCGAAGTCCGGCAGGTAGATCATCCGGCGCCCCGCGTAGAAGTTGGTGAGCACGGTGCCGGTACCGGCCACGTGGTACGGAGGCACGCTGATCAGGGCCGCGTCGGACTCGGTCGCGGAGCCGAACTCCACGGTGCCGGTCACGTAGCTGAGCAGGTGGCTGTGGCGGAGCACCACGCCCTTGGGGGCCGAGGTGGTACCGCTGGTGAAGAGGAAGATGGCGGGTGCGTCCGGGTCGACGTCCGCGGGCGGCAGCGGCTCGGCCGTGCGGGCGCACACAGCGGCCATGAACTCGTCGGTGCCGGTGACGACCGCGCGCACAGCGGAGACCGCCTCACGGTAGCGCGGGTCCACGAGGACGAGGGCGCCGTCGATCCGGTCCACGAGCTCGGTGAGTTGGGCCTTGCCGAGCCGGTAGTTGACCGGGGAGAACGGGATGCCCGCATAGGCGGAGGCGAAGAGCAGGGCGGCTTGGTCGGTGCCGGAGCCGCCGAGGAAGACGACGTGCCGGGCGCCGGACTCCTGTAGCGCGCTACCCGCACGGGCCACCGAGTCCGCGAACTCCCGGTAGGTGAGCGTCGCACCGTCCGAGGTGACTGCGGCTCGGTCCGGGTGGCCGGAGGTGGACATCTCGAGGATCAGCGAAATGCTCATGCGAATTCCGATCGAGGAGGCTCGACGGGGGACTGCTCGCTCCCGGACACGACCGGTGGGGCTGTACGGGTACGGCAGTTGGGGAGGTGAGTGCGGTGCGGCCGGCGCCTGGCGAACACGGCTGCGCCGTGGCTCACTTGGGCTGGAAGCGCAGCGCACCGTCGAGCCGGATGACCTCGCCGTTGAGGTAGTCGTTCTCGGCGATGTGCTGCACCAGCGCCGCGTACTCCGCAGGGCTGCCCATGCGGTTGGGGAAGGGCACCCCTGAGCCCCACCGCTCCTCGGCGTCGGCCCGATCCATCTTGAACGCCGGGGTGAAGAAGGTGCCGGGAGCGATGGCCATCACGCGGACGCCGACCTTGGTCAGGTCGCGGGCGGCCGGCAGGGTGAGGCCGACGACGCCGCCCTTGGCGGCGGAGTACGCGGTCTGCCCGATCTGGCCCTCGAAGGCCGCGATGCTCGCCGTGTTGACGATCACGCCGCGACCGCCGTCCGTGCCGGGCTCGTTCTTCGCCATGGCGGCGGCGGAGAGGCGTAGCACGTTGAAGGTGCCGTTGAGGAAGAGGTTGACGTACCACTGGAACTGCTCGAAGGGGGCGGGGGAGCCGTCGCGGCCCACGACGCGGGAGGCGCCCGCGCCGCCGCCGTGCGCGCTGACCGCGATGCCGAGCGGGGCCTGCGCCGTCGCCGCGGCTATCGCGGCCTCGACGCTCGCCTCGTCCAGCACGTCCGTGGGTACGTAGTCGACCCGGTCACCGAGTTCGGCGGCGAGGGCCTTGCCGTGCTCGTCGTTGAGGTCCGCGATGGTCACTGCCGCGCCTGCCGCGGCGAGCCTGCGCACGGTGGCCTCGCCCAGACCGCCTGCGCCGCCGGTGACGAGCGCCGATACCCGACTGATGTCCATGCCGGAACGTCCTCTCTGGGGGACACGGCCGCCTCAGCAGCGGCCGGAACGTGGATCTAAAGTGACATATGCGTTAGATGAATTCAACTGGGAAGCCGACGGGTTTTCCGAACACCCGAAATCTTCCCGTTCTACGCTATTGGCAGGCCGTGTTGAAGGGGGAGCGCCGGCCTAAGTGAGGTATGGGGTGTCAGATTCCCTGTCTCTGACGGTCAGAAGGACCGGAGGTACCGCTGAGTGAAGAAGCCCCGACGGATGCACTGGAGCAGCAGGTCGACGGTCTGCTCCTCGCTCAGGGGCGGTGAGCTCTCCTCTCGCATCGCCTCCGGGACCCGGGTGAGCAGGGCGCGGAAGATCAGCGCACCAGCGACCGGGTCGAACGGATAATCGCGTTCGACAGACGCGAGCAGCGAGGCGAACGCAGAGTCGATCACGGCCTGAGCATGGGCGCCGAGGGCGACGACGAGCTCGTCCTCGGCGCGCTGCTCGGTCCACAGGTCCCTGGTTCCTCGGTACCTGTCCAGGAAGCCGAGAAACTCCGTCAGCCACGACCGCATCGCCTCGTCGTCGAAGACGTCGACGGAGCGGAGCCGGTCGGCGAGTTCGACGGTGCGCGCCGTCGTCTCCACGCAGACCGTCCGCAGCAGATCCTGCTTCTCACTGAAGTACTTGTAGAAGGTGCCCCGAGCGAACCCCGCCTCGCCCACGATGTCGTCCACGCTGGTGCGGTGGTAGCCCTTCCGGCCGAACTGGACCGTGCCCGCTTCGACGAGGCTGCGGACGGTCGTCACGGCCCGCCTGCTCAGACCCTCGACCCGGGAGGAGAGGGCCAGTTCCTCGGCTTCCGGCGGCTGCGGTCGCTCGATCGTGGCCCACCTGGAGGGCTCCAGGGAGAGGGAGTTGAGTACTGTCGCCCGGGTCTCGGGGAAGAGCGTCAACTGTAGGAACGTCGACAGGGCCGAGGTCAGGTCGGTGCCGTCGGCGTCGTGGGCGCGGCCGGTGTGCAGGAAGAGGTTGAGCCGGTCGACCACGGCGGTCATCGCGGTGGCCGCGACCACCGGATCGATACCGGAGAGCCGGGCGGCGGACAGGCGGGTGGCGAAGCGCTGGTTGTACCCGCCGATGAAGTGCAGGACCTCGGGGCGCACCTTGGAGTCGACGGAGGCGACCACCGACCACTGCACGAACATTGTTCGGTACTTCTCGAAGACCCAGCTCCATTCCCCCAGCCACCAGTTGAGGTTGTCGAAGCCGAGTTCGGTCGGCCCCAGCTCTCCGATCCGGCGGGAGACGCGCACCAGCGCTGCCGCGCACTCGTCCATGAGCTCGAGGAAGATCTCCTTCTTCCCCGAGAAGTACTGGTACAGCGTGGCCCGGGAGACGTCGGCCTGTTTCGCGATGGCCTCCACCGAGGTGGGGAAGAAGCCGTCGGTGCCGAAGAGTTCCAGAGCCGCTTCGGTGACCCTGCGACGCGTGGTGGCGCCGCGCACGCCCACCTCGGGGCTGGTCGGGCCGTAGCTGCTGCGCCGGGTGATGCCCGGCTCGCCGGTTTCGGGGGGGTCGGTTCGGCCGCTCGTGGTGAGCGGCTCGGAAGACGGTGGGGGAGTCGGCATCGGCGTCAGCGGGTCGGCTCGGTCGGTAGCAGGAAGTCGGCGGAGCCTGAGACGGCTACACCCCCTGTCTGTCGGGTGCAGGTGAGCGCCACCGTGACGAACTCGGCGCCGTCCTCGGCCGGTTCGACGGCTGTGATCTCACCTGAGCAGGTCAGCACGTCCCCCGGCCAGACCTGCTCACGGAACCTGACCTGGAAGCGCCGCACGGTCTCGGCGCCCAGCCAGTCGGTGGCGAACGTGGAGAGCAGGGCGGCCTGGTGCATCCCCTGCGAGAAGACCGAGGGGTTACCCGCCGCACGGGCCTGGACGTCGTCGTAGTGCATCGGGTTGAGGTCGCCCGAAGCCCCGGAGTAGCGGGCGAACATCCGTGTGGTCATCGGCCCGAACTCCCTGGGCTTGGCGGCCGTTCCGACGGTGTGCGCGAGCGCCGTGTCCGTCACTTGCGTCCCTCCTTCGCCGCGGTCTCGATGTACGTTGCGCGGGCCTCAGCCACCAATTCCCCTTCCGGAGAGCGGTATTCGGTGACCACGACGGCGAAGCGCATCTCGCCGCCGCGCTTGCCCGCCTTCGCGTAGCGGTCGACGAGCCGTTCCCTGGCCAACAGCCGGTCCCCGGCGCGTGGCGGTGACCCGTGGAAGACGAACTCCTGCTCGCCGTGGAGGAGTCGGGCGCGCTCGAAGCCGGTCTGAATCCGTCCCGAGGGCGGTGCCCACCGTTGGGACGTGGTCAGGAACGTGGGGGGAGTGAGAGCCTGCGGGCCCTCGTAGGCCGGAAGCTCGGACTGCATCGCCTCGGCGAACTCCCGTATCTTGCCGCGCTCCACGAGCACCTCGTACTCCGTGCCGGTGTCGCCCACCGCGGCGGGCCCGGTCGATGGCATGGTCACGTGCCCTCCTGGGGCGGGTAGTGGGGCTGGTACATGCTTCCGCCGGATCGCCGCTACAGCACCGCGCCCTCGACCTTGAGCGCCAGTACCTCTTCCATGGACAGGCCCGTCTCCATCAGTACGTCGTCGGTGTGCTCGCCGTGCTCCGGGGCCCGACGTACGTTCCCCGGCCGCTCGTTGAACTGCACAGGCGCGGATACGAGCTTGAACGCGTTCCCCGAGGCGTCGGTGAGGTCGGCGACGTACTGGTTGGCGGTGGCCTGCGGGTCCTCCACCACCTCCCGCGGCAACTGCACGGGCGCCCAGGCGCCGTTGATGTCCTTGAGCGCGGTCTTCCACTCGGCGAGGGTCTTCCGCGCGAAGCCGGCGGCGATCTCGGCGGCGCACTCCGCGCGGTTCTCGGCCCGTTTGGCGTGGCTGTCGAACCGCGGGTCGTCGCGCAGTTCGGGGCGGCCGAGGACGGTCGTCAATTCGGGCCAGAAGCGGTCGGATTCGAGCATGACGATCGAGAGGAACCGATCGTCGGCCGTGCGGTAGGTGTTGACGAGCGGGTTCGCCGGGTTGTCGGGGGTCTGCTTGACGGGGGAGTCCACGCCCATCGCGTGGGCGCCCGCGATCGTGGGGCCCATCGCCCAGGCGCCCATGGCCAGCAGCGAACCGTCGACGGTCACGGCCTCGCCGGTGCGCTCGCGGTGGAAGAGTGCGGAGGAGATGGCGCCGGCGAGGGTCAGCCCGCCGAGCACGTCGCCGTAGGCCGGGCCCGGCATGTTCACCGGGTACCCGAGTGATTCGGGGCTGACGTTGTGCGAGGCGCCGCTCCGGCTCCAGAACGAGGACATGTCGTAACCGCCGAGCTCCGCCTCGGGGCCCTGCTGACCAGCTGCGGAGCCGCGTACGTAGACGATGTCGGCGTTGTGCGCCCGGACATCCTCGACGTCGATCCCGAGCTTGGCACGGGCTGCGGGGCGGAAGTTGGTGAGGAAGACATCGGCCTCGGCGACGAGCTTCATCAACACCTCGTGCCCCTTGGGGGATTTGAGGTCGAGTCCGATGCTGCGCTTCCCGCGGTTGGGCAGCTCGAACATGTGGTTGACCCCGCCCATCGGAACCAGGCCTGAACTGACCAGACCGCGCTGGGGATCACCGGTCTCCGGGTGTTCGATCTTGAGTACGTCGGCTCCCCACTCGGTGAGGACGCCGCCGGCGATCGGTACGTAGGTCCAGGCGGCCACTTCCACGACCCGGATACCGCTCATCACATCGACCACGACGAGGCTTCCTCTCACTCGGTGCACGGACGGGGCGTCCACCCGTCCGCGGAGGCACGAGGAGTGTGGGTCCACTCCTGCGGCACGTTGCCTGACAGCGATAATCTGACACTAAGTACATTATTGCCGCGCCCTCCCGGTGTCGAGTGTGTGGACCGCCCGAATCCGGGAGGTGACATTGGCGTTCGGAGCACACCTGCGTTTTACGAGCTCTCGACGCCCGGGGGATGCTTGCTCGCGTGTGCTGCCGGATGTCAGGGCGGGGCTTGAGAGGCGTGTTGGTAGGCGAAGATCTGACAGACCTATCCGATAACTCGAAGGCAGGTCTCATGCGGTGCAGGAGGGTGTCCCCGCCGCCGCCCGAGCCGTTCCCGTCTTCATACACTACTGTCAGAGACGGGTCCAGGGCGGTGACCTTGACGGTTCACGGGTCCCCCCGGCCCTCGATGGGATCCGAGCCTGGGGATGCACGGCGGATCTGTAGTCGAGATGGTCACTCCCAGGGGGACCACGACGTTCCGTGCCCGCTCGGAGACTCCCCGCTTCCCGAACTCGCTGATCACCCAGGCCGATACGTGCGGTTGCGGCGACCGCTCGGGGACGGGGCGCGGAGAGGCGGAGGGGGCGAGCGTGCACCGGAGTCCCAGGGCCTTCCATGAGCCACCGGTCGGGCGCCGGCCGCCCCTGGGGCGTGCAACTTCCCCAAGCCTCAAGTATTTCGTGACGCGACTATCAGATGCTACGGTCCGAGCGACCGGGCCCCGGGATGAGGGGCTCCGTCGGCGGGGCTCTCCGCGCCCATAACGGCGCCGCGGTGCCGTAGTTGATTCCCGGAGGAATCCATGCCACATCAATCGGGCCGCATACTTCCGGAAGTGACCGAGGAATCCCGTCCGTTCTGGACGGGTGGCTTCGACAACGCACTCCGTATCCACCGTTGCCGCTCCTGCGGCAAGTGGTTCCACCCCCCGGTCGGGGCGTGCTTCCGGTGCCGAAGCCGGGATGTCGGACCGGAGCAGACGTCGGGCAGGGCGAGGGTCGCGGCCTACACCGTCAACCACCACCCGTGGTTCGAGGCGTTTCCGCCTCCGTACGTGATCGCCGCCGTCGAGCTGGAGGAGCAGCCCGACGTACGGCTCACCACCTGCCTTGTCGACTGCGAGGTCGAGCAGGTGCAGGTCGGGATGGCCGTAGAGGTCGCCTTCGACCTCCAGGACGATGTCGCACTCCCCTTCTTCAGGCCGGTGACCGCATGACCTTTGTCGACAACCGTGCCGTCATCACCGGCATCGGGCAGTCCCAGATCGGCCGCAGAATCGGCCGAACCGGCATCGATCTCGCCCTTGAGGCGGCCGAGACGGCCGTCCAGCACTCGGGCCTCTCCTTCGACGACATCGACGGGGTGGCCAGCTACCCGGGTCCGGTGGCGGCCGAGGGCGGTTTCGTCGGGGCGACGACCCACGACGTCAGGGACGCATTCGGACTGCGTACCCGATGGCACGCGAGTTCCGTGGAGACCTCCGGGCAGGCGGGCACCCTGATGGACGCGGCGATGGCGGTCGCCACCGGGCGCGCGACACACGTGCTGTGTTTCCGCTCCGTCTGGGAGGCCACCGCACAGGCTTCGGGCAGGGCCGCCGCCCTCACCGGGAAGGCCCAACGGGCCTCCGGGCACGGGGAGTTCCGTATGCCGTTCGGCGCGGCCTCGCCCGCGAACTGGATCGGCATGTACGCACAGCGCTACATGCACGACTTCGGCCTGACGAGGGAGCAGATCGGCAAGCTGGTCATCAACGCCCGTGCCAACGCGGGGCGCAACCCCAACGCCATCTACCGCAAGCCGATGACGATGGAGGAGTACCTCGGCGCACGCCTGATCTCCTGGCCGCTCGGTCTCTACGACTGCGACGTGCCCTGCGACGGCGCGACCGCGCTCATCGTCTCCCGCCGTGAGGACTCCGCAGGCCTGGCGAAGCCGCCGATCTCCCTGGAGTCCGCCGGCTCGGCGCTCTACGAGCGCCACTCCTGGGACCAGCGGGCCGACTTGACGACGATGGCTGCGCACGACGCCGCCGCCGCGATGTGGCAGGGGACCCGTCTGACCCCGGCCGATGTCGACTTCGCCACGCTCTACGACGGGTTCAGCTACCTGTGCGCCCAGTGGATCGAAGCTCTGGGGTTCTGCGAGCACGGCAAGGTCGGCCAGTTCCTCGACGCCCCGGAGAACTACTGCCAGGACGGAAGGCTGCCGATCAACCCGCACGGAGGCCAGCTCTCCGCAGGCCGTCTCCACGGGTACGGCTTCCTCCACGAGGCCTGCCTACAGCTGTGGGACGAGGCCGGGGAGAGGCAGCTCCCCAAGGACGTGGCCACCGCTGCGGTGGGCATCGGCGGCGGCCCCGAAGCGGGCTGCCTGCTGCTGCACCGCGCCGAGTGACCGCACCGCACACCTACGAAAGAGCCGCAGCCCCACGGGGTGTTCCGTCCGGCTGCCGTCGATGCTTGGGAGGAAACATGCCGCTTCAGGACGACATGCAGTTGATATCGGTCGACGACCACCTGATCGAGCCGCCGACGCTGTGGACCGATCGGCTGCCGAAGAAGTATCAGGAGGACGGCCCGCGGATCGTCGAGATGGACATGAGCGAGAACGCGGGCGACGAGGCGCTCTCGGCCGCGCTGATCAACACCGCCCGTGAGGGCGGCAAGGGTGAGAAGGAGCCGGCCCAGGTGTGGCTCTACGAGGGCCGGGTCTACCCGAACATCGGGCTGAACGCCGTCGCGGGGAAGCGCCCGCAGGAGTACGGGATGGACCCGACGAGGTACTCGGACATGCTGCCCGGCTGTTACGACGTGCACGCGCGAGTGCGGGACATGGACATCGACGGGGTGCAGGCGGCCCTGTGCTTCCCGTCGTTCCCGCGGTTCTCGGGAACGGCGTTCCTCGAAGGCAAGGACAGGGAGTTGGCCAGGCTCTCGGTGCGCGCCTGGAACGACTTCCACCTCGACGAGTGGGCGGCGGCCTACCCCGACCGCTTCATCCCGATGATCATCCTCCCGCTCTGGGACCCTGAGGAGTCCGCCCGCGAGATTCGCCGGTGCGCCGCCAAGGGGGCGAAGGCGATCACCTTCCCGGAGAACACCGTCGGTCTCGGGCTGCCGTCCTTCTACACCGATCACTGGGACCCGGTCTTCCGCGCGGCCGAGGAGACCGGCATGCCGCTGTGCATGCACTTCGGCTCCTCGGGCAAGCCGCCGATCACCTCGCCCGAGGCGCCCATGGCGGTCATGATCTCGCTCTTCGGCACCAACTCCATGGACGCGACGGCCGATCTGCTCTTCTCTCCCGTCTTCCACAAGTTTCCCGAGCTGAAGGTCGCGCTCTCCGAGGGCGGCATCGGCTGGGTGCCCTACCTGCTGGAGCGGATCGACCTCACCTGGGAGAAGCACCGCTGGTACCAGAACGTCAACAAGGAGGTGCGCCCCTCCGACCTGTGGCGCAAGCACTTCTACGGCTGCTTCATCGACGACCTTGAGGGTGTCGTACGGCGCGAGATGGTCGGTATCGACAACATCATGTGGGAGTGCGACTACCCGCACTCGGACTCCAACTGGCCCAAGAGCCGCCAGTACGTCACCGAGTTGATGCAGGACGTACCGGATGAGGAGGCACACAAGATGGTGGAGTGGAACGCACGCCGTGTCTACAACTTCCCGCGCGCCTCCTGAACACCGGAAGGTAAGAATTCAGCGGCGGCCCGAATTCCCGCTGCTGCGGCCTGTACTTGAGGACGAAAATCCGTGCCGCGGGGCGGGGAAGGACGTTGCGGAGGATTCGAGGGCAGTCGTGCGTTTCGGGTGTGCACGGCTGCCCAGGTCGGGTTTCCCGGTCACGGCGGCGCGCGGACACTTGGGATTTCGTTCGCTCAAGTACAGTAATTGCGTTTCCAGTTGATGGTCATTATGTTTTCGCCTATGGCAGATAACGCGAAGGAAACCCTGCCGGAAGAGCCGGGTGTTGCCGGGCTCGATGTCGAGAGCCTCAGTCGTTGGATGGACGCGAAAGGGCTGCCGGGAGCGGGGGAGCTCGCCCGGGTCCGTGCGCTCTCCGGCGGCTCCCAGAACGAGCTCTACGAGATACTCCGGGGGGACGCGAGGATGGCGCTCCGCCGGCCGCCGGCGTACGGCGTCGAGGGACGTGCCAAGGTGCTCATGCGGGAGGCGCGCCTGCTCGAGGCCCTCGCCGACACCGACGTTCCGCACGCCGGGCTGCGCGCCGCCACGGACGACCCCGACGTCCTCGGCACGCCCTTCTACCTCATGGACCTCGTCGACGGTTGGAGCCCCATGCAGGGCGGCTGGGCCCCGCCTTTCGACACCGACCTGCGGGCGCGAGCGGGCCTGGCGCTCCAACTCGTCGACGGCGCCGCCAAGATGGCCCGCGTCAACTGGAAGGCCAGGGGGCTGGAGGGTTTCGGAAAGCCGGCCGGCTTCCTCGACCGTCAGGTCGACCGATGGCTCACGCACCTGGCCCGCTTCCGATTCCGCGAGCTTCCCGGACTTGAGGAGGCGGCCGAGTGGCTCCGCACACATCAGCCTCCGCATTTCCGGCCCGGTATCATGCACGGCGACTACCAGTTCGCCAATGTCATGTACCGGCATGGCGCTCCGGCCGAACTCGCCGCGATCATCGACTGGGAGATGGCCACCGTCGGCGACCCGCTGCTCGACCTCGGCTGGGTGCTCGTCTCGTGGCCGCCAGAGGGCGACGACATGACCGCCTCGCGCTACCTCGACTACGCCGGCATGCCCTCGCGGGAGGCCATGCTCGAGCACTACGCCGCGGTCAGCGGCCTGGACGTCTCGTACATCGACTACTACGTCGTGCTCGCCCGCTTCAAGCTCGCCATCGTCCTGGAGGCGAGCGTCGCCCGGCATGCCGAGGGCCAGGCGGACGAGCGGGTGGCCCGCTTCGGCCCGATCGTGCTGGAGCTCATGCGCAAGGCCGCCTCCCTCGCCCGGACGACGGCGCTGCGTTAGCCCGCGCCCCCACCCTCACCACCAAGGAGCCGACATGGCTTGGGACTTCGAGACGGACCGAGAGTTTCAGCAGAAACTGGACTGGGCCGAGGCCTTCGTCCGCGAGGAGGTGGAACCCCTCGACCTGGTCTGGCCGCACGACAGCTACAAGCCGTTGGACGAAGAGCACCGCAAGGTCGTCGACCCGCTCAAACAGCGGGTCAGGGAGCAGGAGTTGTGGGCCTGCCATCTGGAGCCCGCGCTCGGGGGCCAGGGGTACGGACAGCTGAAGCTCGCCCTGCTCAACGAGATACTCGGCAGGTCCGCCTGGGCTCCCGTGATCTTCGGTACCCAGGCGCCCGACACCGGCAATGCAGAGATCCTGGCCCACTTCGGCAGCCTCGAGCAGCAGCGCCGCTACCTGCAACCGCTGCTCGACGGCGAGATCTTCTCCTGCTACTCGATGACCGAGCTGCAAGGCGGGGCGGATGTCTCGGGGTTCGAGACCGCCGCCGTACGCGACGGTGAGGACTGGATACTCAACGGCACCAAGTTCTTCTCATCCAACGCCCGTTACGCCACCTTCTGCATCGTGATGGCGTATACCGACAAGGCCGCGGGGCCCCACGGCGGCATGTCGATGTTCCTCGTCCCCACCGACACCCCCGGGGTGCGGATCGAGCGCAGCCTCGCGCTCATCCACGAGCCGGCCGAGGAGGGCTCCGAGGCGTACATCCACTACGAGAACGTACGTGTGCCCCACGCCGCCCTGCTGGGCGAGGAGGGCAGGGCTTTCGAGGTCGCCCAGGTCCGGCTCGGCGGCGGCAGGGTCCACCATGCGATGCGCACCGTGGGGCTCGCGCAGCGTGCCCTGGACATGATGTGCGAGCGCGCGGTCTCCCGCACCACCAGGGGCAAGCCGCTCTCCGAGCGCGAGACGGTGCAGTCCTATGTCGCCGAGTCCTATGCGCAGTTGACCCAGTTCAGGCTCTTCGTGCTGCGGACCGCCTGGCTGATCGACAAGACCCAGGACTACTCGCAGTGCCGCAAGGACATCAGCGCCATCAAGTTCCTCACCCCGAAGGTGCTCCACGACGTCGTGCAGCGCTCCATCCAGGTGCACGGCGCGCTCGGCGTCACCCAGGACACCCCGCTGGCGAAAATGTGGGTGACCGCGCCGGTCATGGGCCTGGTGGACGGGCCGACCGAGGTGCACCTGCGGCAGGTCGCGCGCCGGGTGCTCCAGGAGTACGAGCCGACCGAGGGGAGTTGGCCCACCGACCACATTCCCTCCCGGCTCGCCGCGGCCCGCGAGAAGCTCGGGCTCGCCTGAGCTGCGTCCTGCGGCCGTGACGATCCCCTCGCGGCCGACTGTCCGGCCCGCGGGGCCCCGGTGCGGGCCGGGGCCCCGCGGGGCTCTTCAAGTCCCGTCGTACGCACCGGAGGTGCGCGGTGATTCCGCAGCAGTCGCAGACACAGCAGCCGACCCCCGTCACCCCCGACCACTGGGCGACTCGCAGTCCCGACAGGCCGGCCGTGATCGTCCCGGACGGCCAGGTGCTCACCTACCGCCAACTCGTCGATGCTTCCGTCGACTTGGCCCGCACCTGGCGCGGCCTCGGCCTGCTGCCGGGGGACCGGGTGGCGCTGGTGATGGAGAACCGCGTCGAGTATCCCATCGTTGCGATCGCGGCGCTGCGCAGCGCCGCCCGCCTCGTTCCGGTCGGCAGCCACCTCACCGACGCCGAGATGGCGCACGTCCTCGCGCACGCGGACGCCCGGGTGGTGGTGACGAGCAGCCGGCTTCGGCCGACGGTGGAGCGGGCGCTCGCGGAATGTCCCGCCGTCGAGGCAGTGCTCGTCGCCGGTGCCGGGAGCGGCCGCTTCACGCTGGCCCGCGGCGGCAAGGGATCACCCTCGGCGGAGCCGCCGGACGATGTCGGACAAGGGTCGGCGCAGGGCGACTTCATGTTCTACTCTTCGGGCACCACGGGAGCACCGAAGGGGATACTCCGCCCGCTGCCCGCTGTGACCTTCGCCGAGGGCGACCCCCTGACCCGTGGGTTCCGGGAGGCATGGGACTTCACCCCCGAGTCGGTCTGGCTCAACACCGCCCCGCTGTACCACGCCTTCCCGCTCCAGGTCTGCTCCTCGGTGCTCCGCTGGGGCGGCACGCTGGTGCTCACCGAGCGGTTCGAGGCCGCGGACTTCCTCGACCTGCTGGCCACCTACCGGGTGACCCATCTGAACCTGGTGCCCACCATGTTCGTACGTCTCCTCAGGCTCCCGGCCGAACTCCGCCAGCACGCCGACACCTCCACCGTGCGCTACGCGGTGCACGCGGGCGCGCCCTGCCCCGTCGAGGTCAAGCGGGAGATGATGCGCTGGTGGGGCCCGGTCCTCTACGAGTTCTACGGCGGCAGCGAGAACATCGGCATGGTCTTGATCACCCCGCAGGAGTGGCTCGCCCACCCGGGCTCGGTCGGGCGCCCGCAGCCCGGCACCGTCACCGTCCTCGACGAGGAGCACCGGCCCGTACCCCCGTACACCAGGGGAGGTGTCTGGTTCGAGGGCGCACGCCGGTTCAGCTATCACAAGGCCGCCGAGAAGACCGCGGACGTCTCCGACGACGAGGGGCGCGCGACCCTGGGCGACATCGGATATCTCGACGAGGACGGCTACCTTTACCTCGACGGCCGCCGAACCGACCTGATCGTCTCCGGCGGCGTCAATATCTACCCGGCCGAGGTCGAGAACCGCCTCTCGGCGCACCCCGCCGTCTTCGACGTCGGGGTGATCGGTGTCCCGGACGAGGAGTTCGGCCAACAGGTCAGGGCAGTGGTCCAGTTGGAGGAAGGGGAGACTCCGACGCCCCGGCTCGCGGAGGAGTTGCTCGCCTTCTGCCGGGAGCGGCTCGCCGGCTTCAAGTGCCCACGCTCGCTCGTCTTCGAGGCGGAGCTGCCGCGGACCAGTGCGGGCAAGCTGCTGAAGCGGGTGTTGGTCGAACAGGCCCTGCGGTAGGCGGCGTCGGCCGGCGCGGCCGAGGCGCCCCCCGGGGTGCGGACCGCGCCGGCACGGGCGTCTAGGGGATGCCGCCGTCGGAGCGGACCACGGTGCCGGAGGTGTAGCTCGCCGCGCTGCTGGCGAGGAAGAGCGCGGCGCCGACGATCTCCTCGGGCTCGCCGATCCTCTCCAGATGGAGGCGATGGGCCTGCTCGTTGGTGTACTCCATGTCCCAGGCCGCGCTGACGTCGGTCAGATACTGGCCGGGCATCAGGGTGTTGACGCGCACCTCCGGGCCGAGGAGCTCGGCGAACCCCTCGGTCATGGCGTTGAGCCCGCTCTTGGCCGCGGCATAGGGGATGATGGCGCCCCGGGGGCGCAGGGAGCCGGTGCTGCTGACGTTGATGATGCTGCCCGAGCCCTGTTCCTTCATGCGGGTGCCCACGAGTTGGGTGAGCCGGAAGGGTCCCTTGAGGTTCAGGTTGAGGACGGAGTCGTACATCCGCTCCGTGACGTCGGTGATCTTCTCGTAGACGGGGGACATCCCGGCGTTGTTGACGAGCACGTCCACGGTGCCGAAGGCTGCGTACGCAGCGTCGACCAGCTCGGGTATCTCCTCCCAGCGCCCCAGGTGGCAGCTGTGTGCCAACGCCCGGCGGCCGGTGGTCTGTTCGATCTCCTCGACCACCCGCTGACAGCTGTCGAGTTTTCTGCTGGCGACCACGGTGTTCGCCCCCGCGGCGGCGAACGCCAGGCTCATCCGGCGGCCGAGTCCGCGGCTGCCGCCGGTCACCAGGGCGGTCTTGCCGGTGAGATCGAAGAGGCGGAAGGGGTAGGGGATGTCGCCGGTGTCGCGTGGCGTGGTCTGATTGCTGTTGGAAGTCATGAAGTTCCCCGAATCAGAATTGGATTACCCAGAATGGATGACGGTACCTCAGGAGAGTCGTTGCAGACGGGCGCGAGCCGGGCTTCCATAGCTGCGGAACGGCGAATGGCTCGGCGACGGGAGGCCGCTGAGGCGGAGATCGACCGATTGCTCGCGCTGACACTGGAGTTGGTGGCCGAGAAGGCCCCCGCAATTCCCTCGGTCTCGGAGATAGTGACGGCGGCCGGAATCTCCAACCAGACGCTGTATCGGTCTTTTCCGAGCAAGGACGATCTGATCATGGCGGTACTGGAGCGGGGTGTCCAGAGGGGAGCGGAGCGGATCGGGGACCGGATGGCGGAGGAGCCGGACCCCCGACAGCGGATTCTGGTCTGGGTGCGTGGCGTGCTCCGGCAGGTATCCGACCCGCGGTCGGCACGGACCTCCCGTGCCGTCCTCCGGCACCTGGGGCTGGCCGGGGCGAACACGGGAAGCTCGGAGGGGGAGCTGCTGCGCCCGATCACGGGGCTGCTCGTGGCGCCGCTGAAGGAGCTGGGACGCGAGCCGGAGCATAAAGCGCCATACCTGTCAGATCTTACACTGGGAATGATGCGAAGGCACCTGTGGAGCAACACCGAGCCGACTCCGGACGATGCCGAGAGACTAGCCCGTTTCATCCTCCGTGGTCTCGGTATTGAACGGACATGAAGAGCCCGCGGGCTGCTGCGCGGGGAAGCACGCCCGGCATCTTGACACGTGACTGTCTCTGTCAGA
This sequence comes from Streptomyces sulphureus DSM 40104, assembly GCF_000381025.1. Classification (GTDB taxonomy): domain Bacteria; phylum Actinomycetota; class Actinomycetes; order Streptomycetales; family Streptomycetaceae; genus Streptomyces; species Streptomyces sulphureus. Next base: position 452,801 of record NZ_KB905816.1, on the reverse strand, counting down.
AGTTGAGGGTATACGGGCTCCGGGTCCAGGTGGCCTCCGGTGCCTGATCGGGCACCGGTCGGGGACGAGCGGGTGAAGGGCGGCGGGGCTGATGGTGGAGTGGAGCGTGGCCGGCAGGGTCGCGGTGGTGACCGGCGCGGCGTCCGGGATCGGTTTCGCACTCGCGCGTGAACTACAGGCCGCCGGCGCCGAGGTGGTCCTCGCCGACATCGAACAGCGCGCGTTGGACGCCGCCTCGGCGGACCTCGGCCTCCAGGGCGTACGGGTGGACGTCTCGCGGTACGAGGACGTGCAGCGCCTCGGGGATGCCGTCATGGCGCGGCACGGTCGGGTGGACCTGGTCGTCAACAACGCGGGGGTGGCGCGTCTCGCGCCCTTCGAGCAGCTCTCGTTGGACGACTTCGCCTGGGTGCTCGGGGTGAACCTCTGGGGTGTCGTCAACGGAATGAAGGTCTTCCTGCCGCTCCTGGAGCGCACGTCGCAGGACGGCTTCCTGGTGAACACCGCATCGATCGCGGGGTTCCGCAACGGGCCCGGGCTCGGGGCATACGCGATGTCGAAGTCCGGCGTCGTCGCGCTCACCGAGACGGTGGCGCAGGAGCTCGCCGAGCGAGGCTCGGGTGTGGGGGTGGGCGTCCTGGCGCCCGCTCGGGTCACTTCCAGGATCGCGACGAGTGCGCGCAACCGCCCGGGGGTGCCTGCCGGGCCGGTTCCCAAGGCTCAGACGCCCCCGGTGCCAGGTGAGTTGACGGCCGCGGAGGCGGCTCGCAGGGCGCTGGCGGGGATATGCCGTCGCGAGCTCTACCTCGTGACCCACCCGGAGGCGCTCGCCTCGCTGCAACAGCGGCAGCGCCGGATCGAGGCCGCGTTCGAAGCCGCGGGCGCATGAGATACGAAGCGTCAGACGAAATGCCCGTCCGGCGTGTTCAGCGCTGTTCATTGCCCCAACGCACCTGATCCTTCCAGGGGCGTTGACGCCTACGGGGCTCCTGGCTAATGTACGAGGCGTCAGAAATGCCGATGCGACGGCGGTGTGGCCGGCGCCGGTACCGGAGGCCGCCTGTGTGTCGGCCCGCTCGGGGGCCGTCATTCGGCGACGAGCGGCGAAGCCAGGGATGGGTCCCGCAGACCGGCCGACCCCGGGCCGTCCGCAAGCTCTGGAGCCGCTGATGAGCAACGGACGAGACATCGACGCCGCCGACTGGGTCGACGACGACCTGCTGACCCGCGATGAGGCAGGCGAACGGCTGCGCGGCGAGATCGACGAAACCCGGGCCCGGCTGGCCGAGTTGGAGGGCTCGGCGAGTCCGGTGCCTGCCGTCGCGGACTCCGTCCGGCTGCTGCGTCGCCGCCTTTCGGCGTTGGAGGAGGCCCACGGCGCGCTGTAGCGGAGCCGGGTCGGTCGGTACGGGGCCACCGCCGGCACCCGTGCGCCGCGAGTCGGCGTGCGGCGCTGCCCGGTGGCCGCGAACGCGAGAGAGGACGTGCGGTGGGAGACAGGCTGAACGGCAAGGTGGCGCTGATCTCGGGCTCCACAAGGGGAATCGGGCGCTCGATGGCGGAGCACTTCGCTTCGGAAGGTGCCCGCGTCATCGTCGCGGGGCGCACCGTCGACCGTGGCGAGAAGGTCGTGGGGCGGATCAGGGACGCCGGTGGCGAGGCCGAGTTCCGGCAGCTGGACATCGGCGACGAGGCGAGCGTGCGCTCCGTGGTGGAGTCGACGGTCGAGCGGTACGGTGCCCTGCACACCCTGGTGAACAACGCGGCGCCGACGGGGGCCGTGGCCGGGTCGGTGAAGCCGATGCACGAGTACACCAACGAGGACTGGGACGGCATCGTCCGGGACACGTTGACGGGATCGGTCTTCTGGATGACGAAGTACGCGTGGCCCCATCTGGCGGCGGCGCCCGGCGCCTCGATCCTCAACATCTCCTCCGGGCAGTCGGTGGCCGGGTTCAAGGGGTTCAGCGCCTACAGCGCGGCCAAGGGCGCCATCAACAGCCTCACACGCACGCTCGCGGTCGAGGGCGGCGAGGACGGTATCCGGGCCAACGTCCTCGTCGTCGGGCGGGTGGTGGCGTTGCGCGGGGACTCCGGGTTGCACACCGGCGGCGGTCGACTGACCCGGATCGGCGGGCCGATGGACATCGCCTACGCCGCGACCTGGCTCTCCTCCGACGAGGCCGCGTTCGTCACGGGCTCGACGATCACCGCGGACGGCGGGTTCTCCATCAACGGCGACGCCGCCTCCGAGGCTGAATAGGCGGCCGGGCGCCGTGTGCCGCCGGCGCGTCAGCCGAGTCGGGCCCGTATCTGCTCGGCCGAGCGGATACGGGCGGCCACGCCGAGCTGGTTCTCCAGTAGGAAGGTGTGGGCCTCGGGCGACGCGCCTGCGGTGCAGTCCTCGGCGACGACCACGTGGTAGCCGCGGTTGACGGCCTCGAAAGCCAGCCCGGGCAGCGCCACGTTGGTGGAGACGCCGGTGAGCACGAGCGTGCGGACCCGCTGTAGGCGGAGCATCGCATCGAGTTCGGTGCCGTAGAACGCCGTGATCCCGGTGGCGCGGTTGCTGACGAGGTCACTGGGGTGCGGGGCGAGTTCGGGCGGGATCTCGACGTCACGGGTGCCCTCGGTCATGGACCTCTCGCGCAACGCGACCTTGCCGAGGTAGGAGTTGGCGACCATGCCGGCCTGGTCCTGCCGGTGCGCGATGGTGCAGTGCACGACCGGCAGGCCCCGGCTGCGGAATTCCCCTGCGAGCCGGGCGATGCGCGGCACGATGCCGCGGGAGGCCGCGTGTGCGGCGAGGCCGCCGGAGACCGAGCGGTCCGGGTCGAGGATGCCGCGTTGGCATTCGCTGATCACCAGTGCCGGCGCAGTGAGTGGCTCGGTCGACGGGGCCTCGGTCATGGCTGCACCTCTCTCGCAAGGGCGGGTCCCCTAGTGACGTCTCTGTCTGAAGATATCCCCTGAGGTTCCTCTTTGACAGAGGCGGAAATCAACTTCCCCAGGATACATACATAAGTAGCATCCACAGAGGTTGCCGTAAGGTGACATGGCTGCCAGAATCTCCTGGTGTACGGGTCTGCTGTCGATGCCTCGCAGGCCCGTACACCGGCCGCCGTGCGCCGGGCCGCACCGCCCGATGCCCGTCGCCGCAACCGCTGCGTTCGTCGTGGACGGCCCGCCCGCGGGTCGGCGAGGAGGTTCCGTGACCAGTACGGCGCAAGAACAGAACGACGGCCCGGGAGTGCTCCATGCGCAGCAGGAGGGCGCCCTGACGATCACGCTGAACCGGCCCGCCTCGGGCAACGCGCTCCGCCCCGTCGACCGCGACGAGGTGATCCGCCTCCTGCAACAGGCGGACGCGGACCCGGAGGTCCGGGTCGTCGTACTCCGGGCGGCGGGGCGGCACTTCTGCACCGGCGCCGATGTGGTCAAGTTGGGCGAAGGACAGGCCAACGAGGTCAAGCGGGTCACCGTCCCGATGCGTCGCATCATGAACGGCGCACAGCGGCTGATGAGCGCGGTGCTCGATTGCGGCAAGCCCGTGATCGCCGTGGTCCAGGGGGCGGCCGCCGGCATCGGCGCCCATCTCGCCTACGCCGCCGACCTGGTGGTGGCGACCGAGGCCGGGTACTTCGCCGAGTCCTTCGTCAAGCGCGGACTGGTGGTCGACGGGGGCGGCGCCTATCTGCTGCCCCGGCGGATCGGCATGCAGCGCGCCAAGGAGATGGTGCTCTTCGGCGAGAAGCTGCCGGCCGCGGAGGCGTACCGGCTCGGCCTGGTGAACCGGGTCGTGTCGGCCGGCGAACTCGACGCCGCTGTAAAGGAGTTCGTCGACCGCCTGGTGACCGCGCCGACGAGTGCGATCGCCCTGACCAAGCGACTCTTCAACGACTCGCCCGACGGCGACCGCAGCGCCGCCTTCGGCGCCGAGGCCATGGCGCAGGAGATCCAGTCCTACGCCCACGATTCCACGGAAGGGGTGCGCGCCTTCGTGGAGAAGCGCCCCGCCGCATACCTGGGGTGGTGAGACCGATGACCGACCAGCCGACCATCGAGCCCGAGACGCGTCTCTACTGGGACGCAGCGCACGAGGGCAGACTGCTCCTCGCGCGCTGCGGCGCGTGCAGCGCCGTGCACCACTACCCGCGCCCCTTCTGCCCGAGCTGCTGGAGCGAGAACGTGGCCCCTTTCGAAGCCTCGGGCCGGGGGATCGTCCACACCTTCTCCACGGTCCACGTGAACGACCTGCCGCCCTTCGACGAACGGCTGCCCTACGTCGCGGCCCTCGTCGAACTGGCGGAGGGGCCCCGTCTGATGACCAACGTCGAGGGGTGCGCTCCGGAGGAGGTCACGATCGGCATGCCGGTGCGGGCGCACTTCCGCGAGATCGCCCCCGGGACCGAGGCGACAGTCTTCCGTCCGGTCGGCCGCTGACGCCGGCACCACAGAGCGAAGCATGAGGAGAGAACACGCATGACTGGACTGCTCGACGGCAAGGTCGCCCTGGTGACCGGCTCCGGACACGGAATCGGTCGGGCCCACGCCCTGGAGCTCGCGAGGCACGGCGCCACGGTCATCGTCAACGATCTCGGTACGTCGATCGACGGGGCAGGGACCGGCAAGGTGGCCGACGAAGTGGTGAGGGTCATCACCGATCGCGGGGGCCTGGCACTCTCCGACTTCAGCGACGTCGGTGACGAGGACCAGGTCGAGGCGCTCGTCGAACGGGCCTGGAGCGAACTGGGCCGGCTGGACATCGTGGTGAACAACGCCGGCATCGTCCGCGACCGTGCCATCTGGAACATGAGCGCCGAGGACTTCGACCTGGTGATGCGGGTCCATGTCCGCGGCAGTTGGCTGACGAGCAGGGCCGTCGCGCGCCGTTGGCGCGCGGAGTCCAAGGCGAGCGGCGGCAAGGTCTACGGGCGCATCGTCAACACCACCTCGGGTGCGGGTCTGTTGGGCCACTTCGGGCAGTCGAACTACGGCGCCGCCAAGGCGGCGATCGTCGGACTGACGCAGACGCTGAGCCTGGAGCTCGCCTCCACAGGCGTCACCGTCAACGCCATCAGCCCGGGCGGCCACACCCGGATGTCGGCGACGATGCCGGGGGCGGCTCCGGCCCTGGAGGCCGACGAGCGGGACGAGGACGAGTTCGATCCCAAGGACCCCTCGCTCGGCTCGCCGGTGGTCGCCTGGCTGGCAAGCCCGGAAGCCGGGCACGTCAGCGGGCAGGTGATCAAGGCGCTCGGCGAGAACATCCAGTGGCTGCGCGGGTGGACTCCGGTGGCGACCGTCTCCAACGGCGGCAAGCGCTGGGACGCGAACACGCTGGGCGGTGTGCTCGGTACCGACGTCTTCGGCACCCGGGCGGCGGGGTTGCGTCTGGGCGGCTGACGCGGCGCCAGCCACGCGGTACGGACGAGGGTGCCGCCCGACGCCGCGAGCGTCGGGCGGCACCCTCGCCCGTCGGCAGACGGGCAGTGCGAGTCGAACTCGCTTCTGTCGCAGGGGCGTTGGTAAGACGGAAATGCGGGCGGGGCCCGATCTCGGAGCCCCGCCCGCGGACGTGCACCAGGTGGAAGGTCAGCCCGCCTCGGTGCCCAGCAGCACCGTCCCGCTGGAGCAGAACCAGCCGCCGGTGCCGCTGACACACGCCACCCGCGGGTCCGGCACCTGGCGTGGGCCGCACTCGCCCCGCAGTTGCCGTACCGCCTCCACGATCAGGAAGAGGCCGCGCTGCCCCGGATGGCAGGCGGAGAGCCCGCCGCCGTCGGTGTTGGTCGGCAGTTCGCCGCCGAGCCGCAGCCGGCCGCCCTCCACGAAGTCGCCGCCCTCGCCCTTCTTGCAGAAGCCGAGGTCCTCGAGGGTCAGCATCAGCATGTACGTGAACGCGTCGTACAGCTCGCACACGTCGACGTCCGAGGGACGAAGCCCGGCGCGTTCGAAGGCGAGCCGTCCGCTGACCGCCGCCGGGCCCACTGTCAGGTCGTCCCACTGGCTGGTGAGCATGTGGGAGGTGGCCTCTCCGGTGCCGAGGACCCAGATCGGCTCGGTGGCGATGTCGGGCAGCCGGTCCTCGGCGACGACGACGGCCGCGGCGCCGCCGTCCGAACGGATGCAGCAGTGGAGCTTGGTGAAGGGGTCGGCGATCATCCTGCCGCCGAGTACGTCGTCGACGGTGATCGGGGCCCGGTAGTACGCCTCCGGATTGCGGGCGGCGTTGCTCCGGCTGGAGACGGCGACCTCGGCCAACTGCTCGATCGTAGTGCCGTACTCGTGCATGTGGCGCTTGGCCGCCATCGCGTACTTCGAGATCAGCGTGTGGCCGTAGGGCGCCTCCCATTGCAGCGGCCCGCGCGAGCCCCAGTCGATGCTGCCGGTACGCAGCCCCTTGCGCAGGTCGCTGCGGGCGGTCGAGCCGTAGGTGAGCAGCACGACATCGGCGTGGCCGGCGGCGATGGCGTCCGCCGCGTGCGCCAGCATCACCTCCCAGGAGGCGCCGCCGACCGCGGTGGAGTCGATCCAACGGGGCCGCAGTCCGAGGTACTCGCCGACATCGACGGGCGGCAGGGTGCCCTGCGAGGTGGAGGCGAGGCCGTCGATGTCGGCCGGGGTGAGCCCGGTCTCGGCGAGCGCCCGCCTGCTCGCCTGCGCGATCAGCTGGTAGGGGGACTTGTCGTCGACGCGCCCGACATCGGAGAGGGCGACTCCGGCGATGGCGGCCTTCCTGGTCACTGGGCGGCTCCTTGGGTGAGCAGTTCGGCGAGTACGTCGGCCGGCTCGGCGAAGAGGTGGTCGAGGACGTGGGCGCGCTTGAGGTAGAGGTGTGTGTCGTGCTCGGCGGTGAAGCCCATGCCGCCGTGGAGTTGGATGCACGACGCGGCGTTGTCGATCGCCGCGCGGCCTGCCACGGACTTCGCGGCGAGCAGTTGGAAGCGCACGTCCTGCCGGGCGGACGAGACGCTCACCGAGGCGAAGAGGGCCTGCGAGACGGCCGCCTCGGCGCGTACGGCCATGTCGACGCAGGCGTGCTTCACCGCCTGGTTGACGCCGATGGGCCGGCCGAACTGCTCCCGGGTGGCGGCGTGTTCGGTGGCGAGCTCGGAGGTGGCCTCTGCGAGGCCCGCGAGCATCGCGGCGCTGAGCACCAGCGCGCGATCCGCGAGGCGTTCGGTCTCCGCCGGCACCCAGTGGGTCGGCTCCGTGGCGGCGAGGGTGGTCGTGGCGAGCCGGGTGCCGGGGTCGATCGCCTCGACCCGTGTCACCTGCTCGGCGGCCGGGGGCGGGAGGAGCGCGGCGCCCTCCTCGGTCACCAGGAGCAGGTGGTCGCAGTCGGCTGCGTCCACCAGGTCGAAGGTGCCCTTGACTCTGTCGGGACCGATCTCACCGTCGCCGCGCAGCTCCGCGAGACCCACCCACTCCTCGCCTGAGCCGATGCGGGCGGCGAGTTGAGCGTCACCGCAGGCCGCGGCGACCCTGGCCCCGAGCGCGCCCGCGATGTAGGGGCCGGGGGCGAGCTGTCCGCCCAACTCGCGGAAGAGCAGGGCCTCGTCGTCGAGCGGACGTCCCGAGCCACCGTACTCCTCGGCCAGGCCGAGCGTGAGCAGGCCGATGTCGCAGCCTGCCGCCCACTGGGCGCGATCGACCGCGCAGTCCTGCCCGGCCCGGTCGCGCAGTGTGCGGATCGGCTGTTGGTCGGTGAGGAACTCCGACGCGGCGGAGAGGAGTTCGAGCTGCTCCTCGGAGGGCAGAAGGTCCATCGTTCCGGTTCCCCTTTCACCTGGGCAGACCGAGGACCCGGTCCCCGATGATGTTCCGCTGGATCTCCGACGTGCCGCCGCCGATCGAACTGGAGAAGGAGTGCAGGTAGTTGCCGACCCAGCCCTGTTCGTGGCGGTCGGCGCCGCGGCGCAGTGCCTCGGGACCCACGATCTCCATCGCCAGCGCGGAGACGTCCTTGTGCAGGTCGGCGTAGTGGAGTTTGAGCATGGAGCCCTTCGGCCCCGGAGTGTCCGACTGCATGCTGCGGCAGATGCCGACGTACGTCATGGCACGCAGCGCCGCGACATCGGCGCGGGCCCGTGCGAGCCGTCGGGCGATCTCGTCGTCGGCGATGGCCGGGCGCCTGCGGTCGGGTCCGACGTGATCGCGGGCGTAGTCGATGAGGTCCTCGACGATCCGGGCGAGGTGGACCTGGGAGGCGGTGAAGGCGGTGCCCCGCTCGAAGGCGAGCGTGGACATCGCGACGCTCCAGCCGTTGCCGAGGCCGCCGACGACGTTGGAGAGGGGGATGCGCACCTCGTCGTAGAAGACCTCGCAGAACTCCGCGCCGCCTTCCATCGTGCGGATCGGGCGTACCTCAATGCCGGGGCTGTGCATGTCGCAGACGGTCCAGGTGATTCCCTTGTGCTTGGTACCCGAGTCGTCGGTGCGCACCAGCAGTTCCTGGTAGTCGGCCGAGGCCGCGAAGCTGGTCCACACCTTCTGTCCCGTGACGATGAGTTCGTCGCCGTCGACGACGGCCTTGGTGCGCAGCGAGGCGAGGTCGGAGCCGGCGTCGGGCTCGGAGAAGCCCTGGCACCAGATGTCCTCGCCGCGCAGGATCCTCGGCAGGTGGAAGCTCTTCTGCTCCGCGGAGGCCCGGGTGATGAGGGTGGGCCCCGCGTGGCTCTGCCCGACGAAGCACGCATCGATCGACGGCAGGCCGTGCGCGGCGTACTCCTCGTACCAGATCAGCTGTTCGGCGAGGGTGGCGCCGCGCCCGCCGTACTCGGCGGGCCAGGAGATGCCGGCCCAGCCGCCCTCCCACTGAGTGCGCTGCCAGGCCAGGTCGAACTCGCGGACGCCCTGCGGATCGTCGGGTCGCGGGTCGCGTGGCTTGTTCTCGGCGAGCCAGGTCCGTACCCGCTCGCGGAAGTCCAGCTGGTCCTCGGTGAAGTCCAGGTCCATCGGTGGCCTTTCGTCTGGTGCCGGGGACCGTTCGGCCCGCCTGCGGCGGGTACCGCGGCGGCCGGTCCACGGCGGTCGGGTCTGGTGCGGCGCGTGCCCGTGCGGGCCGCGGGAGGCGGCGGGTTACGTCCCCGCCGCTGCCTGGGCGAAGTGGCAGGAGACGGTGCCGAGTGGGCCGTAGTCGGCGACGAAGGTATCGCCAGGATCGGCGTGCACTGGTTTGGTGAAGGAGCCTGCGAGGATCACCTCGCCGGCGTGCAGCCGGTCGCCGTGCGGTGCCAGGCGGTCCGCGAGCCAGGCGACCCCGTTCGCGGGGTGGTTGAGGACCGCGGCGGCGACGCCGGACTCCTCGACGGTGGCGTTCCGCATCAGCAGGGCGGAGACCCAGCGCAGGTCGATCTCCAGTGGGCGCACCACGCGTCCGCCCAGGACCAGGCCGGCGTCGGCCGCGTTGTCCGCGATGGTGTCGACGATGGTGCGCAGGTGTCCGGTCTCCGGGTCGCTCATCTGCACCCGGGCGTCGAGGATCTCCAGCGCGGGGGTGACGAACTCGGTGGCCCGCAGCACCTCGTAGAGCGTGGTGCCGGGGCCGTCGAGATCGCGGCCGAGGATGAAGGCAAGCTCGACCTCGACCCGCGGGCGGATGAAGCGCCCGTGCTCGACCGTGCCGCCGTCGTCCACCAGCATGTCCGTGAAGAGCACGCCGTAGTCGGGCTCGTCGATGGAGACCGCGCGCTGCATCACCTTCGAGGTGAGGCCGATCTTCCGGCCGCGTACTCGACGACCGGCGGCCACATGGCGTGCGACCACGGCGCGCTGCACCGCGTAGGCGTCCTCGACCGTCATCTCCGGGTACTGCAAGGAGAGTTGGGGTATGGGCACGCCGCTCCGCTCGGCTTCGTGGAGCCTGGCGGCGGCGTCCTCGATCGCGGTGTCGCTCAGCACTGGCCGCTCATTTCCGCAGGAACGTCAGCGCTGCCCGGTTGAAGCTCTCCGGGTCCTCGAAGTGCGGCCAGTGCCGTACCTCCGGCATCTCGAAAACCTCGGACTCAGGGATGAGGCGCGAGACCGTCCTGGCCGTGCTCTGGTACTCGCCGTGGTCCTTGCCGGAGGCCACCACCATCGTGGGCGCCTGGATCCCCGCCCAGTCCCGCTCGGGGATGAGGTTGCGGTCGCGTGCTTCGGGGTCCTGGAGGACCAGCAGGTGGTCGATGGTGTCCCGGGTGTCCGCACGCTGGTAGATCGCCTGCCGCAGCGCGATGAGATCGGGCAGCCGGTTGTCCTCGTCGGCGATGAGGTGCTCGAAGACCTTGCGGATCGACTCCCAACTCGGGTCGTTGACGGCCGCGGTGCGCTCTCTGCGGATGCGGGCCATGTTGGAGGCAGTGGCGATCAGCCCGGCGGGGGACATGAGGATCATCCGGCGGACGCGGTGGGGGTGGTGCACGGCGGTCGCCGCGCAGACCCAGGCTCCGAGGGACATCCCGATCAGATGGGCGCGGTCCATGCCGAAGTGGCCCATGACCGCTTGGACTTGGCGCACGTAGACGTCGATCTCGTAGTCGTGGTCGGGCTTTTCGGAGAATCCGTTGCCGACCATGTCGATCGCCACACAGTGGAAGTGCTCACTCAGGGCTTGGAGGGTCGGTGCGAAGGTCTCCCAGTGGCCGCCCGTGCCGTGCAGCATCAGGACGGGAGGGGCGTCCCGCGGACCGGCCTCGGCGTATCGCGTGCGGACGCCGTCGACCTCCACGTAGCCCTGTGTGAACTCCAGTTCCCTGAGGTAGGTCCAGATGCTGCGGTAGGAGCCGGGCTCTTCTGTCGTGGTCACGTGTCTCTCCGTCCTCGTCGTCACCGAGCTCCGAAGGTCGCGCCGTGCTCGGAGTGTTAGGTCAGAAATGACCCTGGCGTCTACATCATGACTGAGCCATATGCTCGGTATGAACAGGTAAGGAGCTAGGAATCTACTCGGTGACGAGGTTGTCATAAACCATTGTTTCTGACACTGGCATACGCTATGACTATGGGGGACCGCCCGTCGGTTGGCAAGCGCCGACGGGACGGATCCAGCAACCGGCCGATCGACGGGACGGGGCGAGGATGCCGATGTCCGAACAACCGCGTGCGGCTCGCGTGAGACGCAGTCGACTCGCCGAGCTCGGCAACGAGTTCGCCGTGGTACACATCAGCCTGGACGAATCAGGGAACGGTCCCAGGCTGTTGGTGGAGGACGCCGAGACCGGCGACCACATCTTCCTCACTCCGCTGGAGCTCGCCAGCCTCTGCCTGGCAACACCGCAGGACCGTACCGACTGGCTGCGGGTGGGCGCCTACCGCGACGAGCGCCGGGACCGCTCGGTCGACGGTCACGCGTCCGAGACGCACGCCCCTGGAGAGCAGGCGTGAGCGCGCCGCGCGAGGCCGCTCTCGTCGGGCTCGGTATGACGCGCATGTCACTCACCCCCGGTGCCTCGCCGCTCGAACTCGCCTGCGTCGCAGTCGGGGCGGCGCTCGCCGACGCGCGTACCGAACACGCTGCTGTGGACGGCCTGTTGGTCGGCTCCAGCCAGGGCGTGCGCCCCGACCGGCTGGGCGTCGCCTTCGCACTCCAGGGCGGCTTCGGCGATCTGCGGCTACTCGAGCACGTGGAGATCAAGGGCGCGACGACCCTCGCGATGCTCCAACGCGCCCGAACCGCGGTCGAGTCGGGCACCGCGCGCACCGTCGTCTGCGTCTTCGCCGACGCGCCGCTCGCCACGGGCAAGGGCGCGGGATCGAGCTACGCGCACAGCGGCGGGCGCACCGGCACGCGGGGGCTGGAGCGGGCCTCGGGCCTGCTCGGCTCCGTGCCGACGTACGCGCTCCTCGCCCAGCGTTGGCTGCACACCACGGGGAACAGCCCCCACGCCCTGTGCACCGTCGCGACGACCCAGCGGCGTTGGGCGGAGGGGAATCCGTACGCGGTGGCGCGGGCGCCGCTCGCCGAAGAGGAGTACTACGCCAGCCCGTTGATCAGCGACCCGTTGCGCCGCCTGGACTGCGCCCGACCGGTCAACGGTGCTGTCGCGGTGGTCGTCAGCGCCGATCCTGGCGTCGGGCACCCGGTGCGGATCGCCGTTCGCGGCGCCGGCCGCGACCACCCCGTGCGGCGCCGCAGGGCAGGTGCGGAGTCCTGGTTCGGCGGCGGGCGCAGGGCCGTCGACGACGCCCTGACCGAGGCCCGCATGAAGCGTGCGGATCTGGACACGGCGCAGCTCTACGACCCGTTCTCGCTCGTGACCCTGCTCCTGCTCGAGGAGTACGGGCTCTGCGGTGCCGAACGGGTGGACGAGTTCGTAGGCTCCGGCGCCACCGGGCCGGGCGGCACGCTGCCGACCAACACCGGTGGCGGCCAGCTCTCCGGGTTCTATCTGCAGGGAATGACGCCGCTCGCCGAAGCCGTGGTGCAACTGCGGGAAGAGGGCGGGGCGCGTCAGGTGCCGGGCGCCGGTACCGCGTTGGTCAGCGGGATGGGTGGCCGCGCCGACCACCACGCCGCGATGGTCCTAGAGCGTGCCGCATGAACGACACCCGGGCTCGGGCGGAAGCGGACTGGCTCGTCGACGAGCAACTCGCCCCGCTCGCCGAGGAGGAGCCGCTCGCTCCGCTCTACCGAGCGGCGGACGCGGGCGAGTTGGCCTTGCCGCGCTGTGCCGCCTGCCGGCTCCCGTTCGAGCTGGAGCAGCGGGTCTGCGACGGTTGCGGCGGCATCGGGGCGCGCTGGGAGTCGGTCGAGCCGTACGGGACCGTGCACGCGGTCACCGTGATGCATCGGCTGGAGTCGGGCCTGGTGCGTACGGCGGAGCCGTATCCGCTGCTCGACGTCGAGACCCGCAGCGGCCATCGGTTGATCATGACCACGGTGCGGCTCCCGGAGTCCGTGCCGCGTATCGGCGACCCGGTGGCGATCGGCTTCCGCCGCGTCGGCGGGGTGGCGGTTCCCGCCGCTTCGCTCCCCGTCCGCAACGAGACAAAGGAGCGCTCATGACAGCAGTCGAAACCGACCCGCGGCAGGACGCGGGTGTGACGGAGGGCTTCGACGTCGGCCGCGTCGTACAGCCCGACCGGGTGCACGGCTCGGTCTACACCTCGCCGGAGATCTTCCAGCGGGAGATGGACACGATCTTCCGGACCGGCTGGGTCTACGTGGCACACGACAGCGAGGTGTCTGAGAAGGGCGACTACCTGACGCGGCGCGTCGGCAGCGACCCGGTCATTGTGGTGCGCGGCAAGGACGGTCGCATCCGGGTGCTGCTCAACCGGTGCAGCCATCGGGCCAACCGCCTGTGCAACGCTCCGCAGGGCAACGCCGGTTCGTTCCGCTGCCCCTACCACGGCTGGACCTTCAGCAACGACGGATCGCTCACGGCGGTGCCGATGCGTACCGGCTACGGGGAGGCGTTTCGGCAGGTCCGCGAGGACCTGGCGCTCGCCGAGGCGCCGCGGGTGGACAGCTACGGGGGCTTCGTCTTCGCCTCGCTCTCCCCGGAGGGCCCCTCGCTCGCCGAGCACCTCGGGCGTGCGACGAGGGCGATCGACCGGCTGCTGGCGCTCTCTCCCACCGGCACCCTCGACCTGCGCTCCGGCTGGATGAAGCACCTCCACAGGGCCAACTGGAAGATGGTGGTGGAGAACAACGTCGACGGGTACCACGCGCTCTTCACCCACGCCTCGGTCTACGACGCCGTGCGCAGGGCCAAGGTCTCCCACGTCCCGAGCAAGGTCGACGTGGTGGTGCGGGACCTCGGACAGGGCCATTCGGAGATCGACTACTCGGCCGAGTACCGCAAACTCGACGAGGAGTTCGTCTGGTACGGCCGCGCTCCGCGCGAGAAGCTCCCGGAGTACGTCGCGGCCATGGAGGAGGCGTACGGGCCCGAGCAGGCGCACGACGCACTCGTCGTCGGTCCGCCGCACACGCTGATCTGGCCGAACCTCTTCCTCGCCGAGATGAGCGTGATGTACGTCGAGCCGGTCGCGCCCGACGAGACCGTCGCCTACACCGGGATCTCCGCCATGCCGGGCCAGGACCGGTTCAACGAACGCACGCTGCGCCGCGCAGAGGGCGCGATGGGTCCGGCCGGCTTCCTGATCGCCGACGACGGCGAGATCGGCATGCGCAACCAGGCCGGACTCGCCGCTCACGACCCCGAATGGCTCGTCCTGGCACGCGGGTTGGAGACGGACATCGAGGACGACACCGGAATCGTCAACGCCGACAAGAGTGCCGAGACGCCGCAGCGAGGGTTCTACCGCCGCTGGGCCGACGTCGTAGGACAGGAGACGCGAGGGTGACCACGACCGACCACACCGGGCAGGACACCCAGCAGCCGGCCGCTCCGCAGCCGTTGCCGCCGGTCGACCCGCAGATTGCCGCCTTCCTCTACCTTGAGGCCCGCCTGGCCGACGAGGGGCGCTACTCCGAGTGGGAGCAGCTGTGGGCTGAGGACGCGCTCTACTGGGTGCCCTTCCACCCGGACGACGACCCCAGGAGAACGCTCTCCTACATCAACGACAACAGGCGGCGTATCCACAGCCGGGTGGCTCAGCTGAACACCGGCAACAGGCATGCGCAGACGCCGCCTTCGGTGATGCGGCGGCTGCTGAGCAACATGGAGCTGCTGGCGCAGGAGGGCGACACCGTGAGCGTCGGGTCGAACTTCGCCCTCTTCGAGTACCGGAACCAGCAGCGGATCTGGGCGGGCCGGGTGCTCCACACGGTGCGGCAGGGCCCCGGCGGCTACTCGCTGGTCTCCAAGATCGTTCACCTGACCAATGCGCAGGGGCCGGTGGAGACTCTGGCCTTCCTGATCTGACCTGATCTGACCTGATCCGAACTGCCCGGAATCCCTGAGGACTTGTGAGGAATCGTGCTCGTCGGTGACATCACGCGGAACAACGCGCGGCGCTTCCCGGCCAAACCCGCGCTGATCGAGGGTGACCGCGTCCACACCTGGCCTGTCGTGGACGACAGGGCCTGCCGGCTTGGCAACCATTTGCACGCCAGCGGCCTGACCAAGGGCGACCGGGTGCTGGTCGTCTCCCGCAACGCCATCGAGTGGCCGGAGATCATCTACGGTCTCGCCAAGGCCGGTCTCGTGGCGGTGCCCGTCAACGTACGGCTCGCCGCCGACGAACTGCTCCACATCCGGGAGGACTCCGGCGCTCGCGCCGCCCTCGTCCACCCGGAACAGTTGCAGCGGTTCGGTGCGGCTCTGGAGGGGCTCGACCTGCTCCTCGAACTCGGCCAGGAGTACGAGACCGCCCTGCGGGAGGCGTCCGACACCGACCCGACACCCAAGGACCTGACCCCCGACGACATGCAGTTCATCCTCTACACCAGCGGTACGACGGGCCGCTCCAAGGGGGTGGTCAACACCCACCGCGGGATGCTCAACCAGGTCCGGGACACCACCATCGTCACCGAGAGCGGTCGCTCCGATGTCTTCCTCGCCACCACGCCCTTCTTCACGGCCGGCGGCATGGTGCGCACCCTCTCCTGGACGTACCTCGGGCAGACGATGGTGATCCACAAGCGCTTCGACCCCCGGGCCGTGCTCGACGAGATCGAACGCAGCCGTGTCACCTTCACCACGTTCATCCCCACGATGCTCCAGCGCACCCTCCGCCTGCTGGAAGAGGAGCCGGAGCGCGACACCTCCAGCCTGCGCCGGATCAGCTACGGCTCCGCGCCGGTCCCTCCGGGGCTCGCCAAGGAGGCGATGGAGCGGCTCGGTTGCGACCTCCAGCAGCGCTACGGGCTGACCGAGTGCGGTGGGCAGGCCACGATCCTCACGCCCCAGGACCACCGGGAGATCGTCGCCGGCCGCTCCTCGCTCGCCACCTCCTGCGGGCAGGAGACGCCGATGTGCGAGATACGCATCGTCGACCCGGAGGGCGAGGAGCTTCCTCCGGGGGAGGTGGGCGAGATCGTCATCCGCAGCGACGCCAACGCCGCCGGCTACTGGAACCGTCCCGAGCAGAGCGCACGGACCTTCCGTTCGGACGGCCTGTGGTCGGGAGACCTGGGCTATCTCGACGAGGACAGGTACCTCCACATCACGGGCCGGAAGACGGAGATGATCATCTCCGGCGGTTTCAACGTCTACCCCGCTGAGATCGAACGGGTCATCGGCGCGCACGGCGACGTCGGCATGGTCGCCGTGGTGGGGGTGCCCGACCCGGAGTGGGGCGAGACGCCGGTGGCCGTCGTGGTGCCGGCGGCACCCGCGGAGAAGGTCGACACGGCGGCACTCACCGCCGAGTTGACCGAGCTGTGCCGTGCCGAGCTGGCCGGCTACAAGCAGCCGCGGCGTTTCGAGTACCGCACCGAGTTCCCCCTGGGGCCCGCTGGCAAGATCCTCAAACGCCTGCTGGCCGAGGAGCTCGGGCCCGCGGCGGCTCGGTGAGCGCGGAGCGCCCGCATGCCCGGCCGGAGGCGGAGTCGGCCTGGTGCCCTGTTGCGAGTACGGGTAGGCGGCAGCACCCAACGCCGGGTATCCGTACCGAAGTCTGGAGAAGAGATGACCGCCCCCGAGTTCTCGACGATCGAGCTCACTGTCGACGCGCACGTCGCGACACTCACCCTGAACCGCCCCGAGCGGCTCAACTGCTTCAACGAGAAGATGGCGACCGAGGTCGCCGAAGCATGGGCCCTGGTGCGCGACGACGACGACATACACGCCGCGGTGCTGCGCGCCAACGGCGAGCGCGCCTTCTGTAGTGGTGTCGATCTCAGTGACGGCCCGTGGTGGACCCATCTGAGCGTCTGGAACCAGGAGGATCCGGGGGCGATGCTCGGACCCAAGCACCACCGGGTCTGGAAGCCCGTGGTCTGCGCCGTGCACGGAATGGTCGCGGGCGGTGCGATGTACTTCGTCAACGAGTCCGACATCGTGATCAGTTCGCCCGAAGCGAGCTTCTTCGACCCGCACCTCAACGGCGGCATCGTCTCCTCGCTCGAGCCGATGGGCATGCTCGCCCGCGGGGTGCCTCTCGGTGACGTCATGCGCTGGGCCCTCGTCGGCAGCGAGGAGCGGATCACCGCGGCGACCGCACTGCGGATCGGCCTGGTCACGGAGGTCACCGAACCCGGCGAACTGTGGTCAACCGCCGGGGCGCTGGCGGCCGAGATCGCCGCACGCAGGCCGGAAGCCGTACAGGGCACGGTGCGTGCGATCTGGGAGTCGCGGGAGATGTCTCCGACGATGGCGCAGCGCAACGGCCTCTCCTACACACAGATCGGAAACGCGGGCGCGGGTCTCACCGACGCCAGGGCGAACAAGCGCCCCCCGCGCTTTCGTTGACCACTGGGCCGCGCGGTCCGACCACCGCGACGCCGAACCCCGCAACCGAGGACCGAGGGAGAGCCATGAACGCTGTGGAGTCAGCGGAGCTCAGCAGCTTCCGCATGCTGATCGGCGGAGTCGAGACCGACGCCGTGTCGGGGCGTACCTACCGCAGCCTCGACCCCTACACCGGGCAGCCGTGGGCCGAGGTCCCGGACTGCGGCGGAGCGGACGTGGACGCCGCGGTGCGGGCCGCCAGGCAGGCGCTCGACGGCGAGTGGGGCCGGATGAGCGGCGGCGAGCGCGGCAGGCTCCTGTGGCAGCTCGCCGACGTCATCGCCGAAGAAGCCGACGACCTCGCAGAGCTGGAGGTCCGCGACGGCGGCAAGCTGCTGCGGGAGATGTCCGGACAGATGGCCGGACTACCCGAGTACTACCGGTACTTCGCAGGGCTCGCCGACAAGGTGCAGGGCGAGGCGATCCCCACGGGCAAGCAGGAGTACTTCGTCTACACCCGGCACGAGCCGGTGGGCGTGGTGGGTGCGATCACCCCGTGGAACTCGCCGCTGCTCCTGCTGACCTGGAAGTTGGCCGCCGGGCTCGCCGCCGGCTGCACTTTCGTGGTGAAGCCGAGCGATCACACCCCGGCCTCCACCGCCGCGTTCGCCCGGCTCTTCACGAAGGCCGGCTTCCCGCCCGGCGTCGTCAATGTCGTCACCGGCTGGGGCCCGGAGACCGGGGCCGCCCTCTCCTCGCACCCGGACGTCGACCGGATCGCCTTCACCGGCTCCACCGCCACCGGCGTCGAGGTCGGAGTCTCCGCGGTGCGGAACCTGACCAGGTTCTCGTTGGAGCTGGGCGGCAAGAGCGCCCAAGTAGTCTTCCCCGACGCCGACTTGGACGCCGCCGCCAATGGCGTGATCGCGGGCATCTTCGCCGCCACCGGGCAGACCTGTCTCGCCGGCTCCCGGCTCCTCGTCCACGAGGCCGTCGCCGAGGAGTTGGTGGCCAAGGTTGTCGCGCGGGCCGAGTCGATCAGGCTCGGCGATCCGCACGATCCCGCGACCGAGATGGGGCCCGTCTCCAACGAGCCCCAGTACCGCAAGGTGCTCTCGCACCTGGAGTCAGCTCGCGCGGAAGGCGCCACGGTGGCCTGCGGCGGCGTGCCAGAACCGGAGTTGGGCGGCTACTTCGTACGGCCCACGGTCCTCACTGACGTCACCCGGCAGATGCGCGCCGTCAGCGAGGAGATCTTCGGGCCCGTCCTCGTCGTGTCGACCTTCGCCGACGAGGAGGAGGCGGTACGCGACGCCAACAGCACCGAGTTCGGGCTCGCCGGGTCGGTGTGGACCAAGGACGTGCACCGGGCGCACCGCGTCGCGGGCCGACTGCGCGCCGGCACCGTCTGGGTCAACGCCTACCGGGCCGTGGCTCCCCAGGTGCCGTTCGGCGGGATGGGTGCGAGCGGCATCGGGCGCGAGAACGGCCGCGCGGCCGTTCGGGACTTCACCGAGACCAAGGCGGTCTGGGTGGAGCTGAGCGGACAGACCAGGGACCCCTTCACGCTCGGCTGACGCCGACCAGTTCAGGAGCGCAGATGTTGCTACCAGGAACAGAGACGCCGGTCATCGCCGCCGGTGCCAGGACCGCCATCGGGCGGGCCTTCAAGGGGAGCCTGCGGGATACCACCGCGATGGAGCTCGCCGAGGTCGTCGTCGAGGAGGTGCGGCGCCGCTCGGGCCTCGCCCCGGCCCTCGTCGACGACGTCATCCTCGCCGAGTCCAACTACGGCGGCGGGGACATCGCACGGCACGCCGCAGTGACCGCCGGCATGCCGCAGGTACCGGGGCAGGCAGTGAACCGGCACTGTGCCGGCAGCCTCACCGCCGTCGGCAACGCCGCCGCCGCGATCGCCTCCGGCGCCGAGCGCGCGATCGTCGCGGGCGGCACCCAGTCGAGCTCGACGTCGCCGCTGCAACGGTTCCGGGTGCCCGGCA
This sequence comes from Streptomyces sulphureus DSM 40104, assembly GCF_000381025.1. Lineage (GTDB taxonomy): Bacteria > Actinomycetota > Actinomycetes > Streptomycetales > Streptomycetaceae > Streptomyces > Streptomyces sulphureus. The sequence continues at coordinate 433,516 of NZ_KB905816.1, read as the reverse complement.
CCGTCGAGGAGTTCGAAGAGGGGTGGATGCCGCCGACGCACCCGGACAGCCCGGCGGCGTCCAACCGCGACATGTCGCTGACCGTCGGCTGGAACACCGCGCAGGAGGTGGGTATTAGCCGTGCGGAGATGGACGCCTGGGCTGCCCGCTCGCACCAGCGCGCCGTCGCCGCGATCGATGCGGGGCGCTTCGAGGAGGAGATCGTGCCCGTGCAGGCTCTCGGGGCGGACGGCTCCCGTGCGGCCTTCACCACCGACGAGCACCCGCGCAGGGGCTCCACCGCCGAGCAGCTCGCCGAACTGCGGGTGCTGCACCCGGAGATCGAGGGCTTCTCGATCACGGCGGGGAACGCGGCGGGCATCAACGATGCGGCGGCGGCCGTGATGGTGGTCGGCGGCTCCTTCGCCCGGGAACAGGGGCTGACCCCGCTGGCGCGGGTGCCGGCGTGGGCCTCGACCGCCATCGAGCCCGCGCGTACCGGGCTCGCGGTGCTCGACGTGATCCCCAAAGTGCTGCACCGCGCGGGCTTGGAGATCGGCGATGTCGCGCTCTGGGAGATCAACGAGGCGTTCGCCTCGGTGCCCGTGGCCGCCTGTAAGAAACTCGGGATCGACGAGGCGCGCGTCAACACGTCGGGCAGCGGCTGCAGTCTCGGCCACCCGGTGGCGGCCTCCGGTGCGCGGATGATCGTCACCCTCGTGCACGAGCTGCGCCGGCGCGGCGGCGGGCGCGGTGTCGCCGCGATGTGCGCCGGCGGCGGCCAGGCGGGAGCCGTGGTGGTCGAGGTCCCCAGCGACGGGCGGCCCGCCGTATGACACCCGTGAGGCACGGCATCGGAGCCCGACCGCCCCTGGCCGCAGGCTCGGACGGGGAGGCCCCCGGAGGAGGTGACGTCGGTGCGGCCTGACCACCGAAACGTCGAATTGCCCGGAGACGGAGTGCAGTTGGCGGCCGATGTCTGGACGCCGCCCGCGCGGGCCCCGCTGGGAGTCGTCCTGCTGCTGCACGGCGGCGGGCAGACCCGGCACTCGTGGCACGGCACCGGCAGGCGGCTCGCCTCGTCCGGCTGGGTCGCGGTCTCGATGGACCTGCGCGGCCACGGCGACAGCGAGTGGGCACCCGACGGCGACTACACCACCGGCGCCCACCTGGAGGACCTGCTCTCGGTCGTCGCACGGCTCAGGGAGACCTGGGGTGGAATCCCCCTCGCCCTCGTCGGGGCCTCGCTCGGCGGCAAGGTGGCGCTGCTGGGGATGGGCGTCGAGCACCGGCTCGCCGAGGCCCTCGTCATGGTGGACATCGCGGTACGGGTGGAGACCGGAGGCAGCCGCCGCGTCCAGCGCTTCATGGGGAGTGCACCCGAGGGCTTCGCCTCCCTCCAGGAGGCGTCCGACGCGATCGCCGCCTACAACCCGCACCGACGGCGCTCCGGTTCGCTGGAGGGCCTGAAGAAGAACCTCAGGCTGCGCGAGGGCCGTTGGCACTGGCACTGGGACCCCGCGATGCTCGCCCCCGGCAGGACCGACGACGAACAGGCCGCGCTCGGTGCGGAGATCTACCGTCGCAGTCGGCGCGCCGCCCGCAGCCTCACCTGCCCGGTGATGCTCGTCCGGGGCCTTCAGTCGGACGTCGTCTCGGCCGAGGGGGTCGCCGAGATGCGGGAGTTGATCCCGCACCTGTCCGTCGCCGACGTGCAGGACGTCGGCCACATGGTGGCCGGCGACGACAACGACGTCTTCACCGCGCGGCTGCTCGACTTCCTCGACGAGGCGCTCCCGCGTACGGACTCCAAGGAAGTGAGCTGACCATGGCCGCCCAGCAACCCCCTGCCCCCCGGGGCCCCTCGCACCGAGCCCGCCCCTCCGCACGCGTCGAGAAGCGGGAGCAGGTGGTCATCCGGATCGCCGGCGACTCCGGAGACGGCATGCAGCTCGCCGGGGACCGCTTCACCGCCGAGGCCGCGGCCTTCGGCAACGACCTCGCCACCCAGCCGAACTTCCCGGCCGAGATCCGCGCGCCTCAGGGGACGCTGCCCGGCGTTTCCAGTTTCCAGATCCAGATAGCCGAGTACGACATCCTCACCGCGGGGGACAGGCCGGACGTCCTCGTTGCGATGAACCCCGCCGCGCTGCGCACGAACATCGGCGACCTGCGCCCCGGTGGCATCCTGCTGGTCAACTCCGACGAGTTCGGCAGACGTCACCTCACCAAGGCGGGATACGGCGAGGACCCGCTGCGGACAGCCGAGTTCGAGCAGTACCAGGTACACGAGGTCGCCATGACGACGCTGACTGCCGGCGCCGTCGAGCCGGCGGGGGTGGGCAAGAAGGACGTGGCCCGCTCCAAGAACATGTTCGCGCTCGGTCTGCTGTGCTGGCTCTACGGACGCGAACTCGCCCTGGCCGAGCGGTTCCTGGCGGAGAAGTTCGCCGCTGAGCCCGACCTCGCGGAGGCGAACACGCTGGCGCTGAAGGCCGGTTGGAACTACGGCGAGACTACGGAGAGCTTCGCCGTCAGTTACCGGGTGGCGCCCGCGGCCCTCCCCAAGGGCACCTATCGGCAGATCACCGGAAGCACCGCCCTCGCCTACGGGCTCCTGGCCGCCGGTGAACTCTCCGGCATGGAGGTCTTCTTCGGCAGCTATCCGATCACTCCGGCCTCGGACATCCTGCACGAGCTGAGCAGGAACCGGCAGCACGGCGTGGTCACCTTCCAGGCGGAGGACGAGATCGCCGCCGTCGGCGCCGCGATCGGCGCCTCTTGGGGCGGGGCGCTCGGGGTCACCAGCACCTCGGGGCCCGGGCTCGCCCTGAAGTCGGAGGGCATCGGACTCGCCGTGATGGCCGAACTCCCCCTCGTCGTCGTCTGCGTGCAGCGCGGCGGCCCCTCGACGGGGCTGCCGACCAAGACCGAGCAGGCCGACCTGTTGCAGGCGCTCTTCGGCCGCAACGGCGAGTCGCCCGTCCCGGTGGTCGCCCCGCAGTCGCCGGGCGACTGCTTCGCCGCCGCCGTGGAGGCGGCCCGTACCGCGGTCACCTACCGCACCCCGGTGCTGCTGCTCTCGGACGGCTCCCTCGCCAACGGCGCCGAGCCCTGGATGGTCCCACGGCTCGCCGAACTCCCGCGCATTCAACCGGACTTCGCGACGGCGCCGCCGTCCGAGGGCGTCGCACACCAGCCCTACGCACGCGACCCGCACACCCTCGCGAGGGAGTGGGCACTCCCCGGTACCCCCGGTCTCGAACACCGGATCGGCGGCCTGGAGAAGTCCGACGGCACGGGGAACATCTCCTACGACCCCGCCAACCACGAGCGCATGACCCGACTGCGCCGCGCCAAGGTAGACGGCGTCCGCGTGCCCGAACTCGCCGTCGACGACCCGGACACGGCCCGGGTGCTGGTGCTCGGCTGGGGCAGTACGTACGGCCCGATCGGCGAGGCGGTGCGCCGACTGCGCGCCGAGGGCCACCGGGTCGCCCGCGCCCACCTGCGCCACCTCAACCCGTTCCCGGAGAACCTCGATGAGATGCTGCGCCGCTACGAGCGGGTGGTGGTGCCCGAGATGAACCTCGGGCAGCTCTCCCTGCTGCTGCGGGGGAGCCACGAGGTGGACGTGCGGCCCGTCACCAAGGTCGCTGGAACGGCCTTCCTCACCGAGGAGTTGGCCGACGCCGTGCGCGAGGAACTGACGGCGAAGGAGCCGACCGCGCGGGAGCGCGACAAGGCCGCCGGGGCCGTGGCCGCCGCGGTCACGCGGTAGCCGGCCGATTCCGAGGGATCGACCGGGCGGACCACAGGCGCAGACAGAAAGAGAGAACCATGGTGTCCACCGTCCCCGAGGCGCCCGTCGCCGGAACCCCACCCGCGGCCGGCGCCCTCGACCTCATACCCCGCAGCGAAGTGCCGCTGAAGGCGAAGGACTTCACCAGCGACCAGGAGGTGCGCTGGTGCCCGGGCTGCGGTGACTACGCCGTACTCGCCACCGTCCGCGCCCTGCTGCCGAAGCTGGGCATCAAGCGGGAGAACATCGCCTTCCTCTCCGGGATCGGGTGCTCCTCGCGGTTCCCTTACTACCTGGAGACCTTCGGCTTCCACTCCATCCACGGCAGGGCGCCGACCCTCGCCACCGGGCTCAGCGTGGCACGTCCCGACCTGTCGGTCTGGGTGGTGACCGGTGACGGAGACGCCCTCTCCATCGGCGGCAACCACCTGATCCACGCGCTGCGTCGCAACGTCGACATGCGCATCCTGCTCTTCAACAACCGCATCTACGGGCTCACCAAGGGCCAGTACTCGCCCACCTCGGAGCAGGGCAAGATCACGAAGTCGACTCCCATGGGCTCTGTCGACGCCCCCTTCAACACACTTTCCCTGGCCCTCGGCGCCGAGGCGAGCTTCGCCGCCAGGGCGCTCGACTCCGATCGGCAGGGCCTCACCGAGGTCCTCTCCGCCGCTGCCGAACACCGCGGCTCCGCCTTCGTCGAGATTCTGCAGGACTGCCCGGTCTTCAACGACGGCTCCTTCGACGTGCTGCGCAAGGAGGAGGCGGGCGACCACCTGATCCCGCTGCGGCACGGGGAGCCGATCGTCTTCGGTGACGACGGCGAGTGGTGCGTCGTGCGGCGCGGCTTCGGCCTACGGGTCGCGGCCACCGCCGAGGTCGCGGCGGCGGACGTGGTGCGGCACGACGCCTACACCGACGATCCGGAGTACGCGTTCGCGCTCGCTCGCCTGAGCGATCAGGAGCTGACCCACACCGTCACCGGCATCGTGCGCGCGGTCGCCAGGCCCACGTACGACGAGTCGGCGCGCGAGCAGACCGCGCAGGCGCGCGGCGCCGGCGACGCGGACTTGCAGCAGACGCTGTACGGCCGGAACACCTGGCACGTCAACTGAGAAGGTAGCCATGACACTTGACCTCGAAGCGGCCGATCGCGTCCTCTCCGGGCTCCGGCCCTTCCCCGTGGCGATCACCACCGTCGACGGCGGCTTCGCCAACGGCCTGGTGTCGCTCTCCGCTGGAGCGGCCAGCATCATCCCCGAGGCGCCCCGGGCCACCATCAGCCTCACCAAGTACAACAGGACCCACGACATGGTCCTGGACTCCGGCATCTTCGTGATGCACCTGCTCAGCGCGGAGGACGCCCAGGTCGATAGCTCGCTCGAAATCCTCAAGACCCTCGGCGGCAGCTCCGGCAGGGACGGGGACAAGCTCTCCCGGCTGCGTACCGAGCCTGGTGTCACCGGAGCCCCCGTCCTGCTCGACGCCCACAGCTACGTGGAAGCCCGGGTCACCGGCACCCTCGACGTCCAGGAGAGCTCGATCTTCGTCGGCGACGTGGTGGCGGCCGAGGTGCTGCACGGTGGCGAGCGACTGCGCATCGGCCCGGCCTGGGGCAAGCTGCCCGAGGAGTGGATAGCCCAGTACGAGGCGAACCACGTGCCGCAGTTGGAGAGCGCCCGAGCCCTCCGGTTCGGTGCACAGGCACGGCGATGACGCGCGACGATCCGCGCCCGCAGCCGGCGCCACCCGAGGAGACGGGGGCCTGGGAGCTGCCGGCCGAGCTGCGCATGCTGCGCGAGACGGTCCGGCGTTTCATGGCCTCCGAGGTGGCGCCCTTGGAAGCGACCCTGCCGCACGACGCGACGGGGCTCCCCGATGAGCTACTGCTGCCGTTGCAGGAGAAGGCGAGGAAGCTGGGCCTGTGGTCCTTGCAGACCCCGGCCGAGTACGGGGGAGCGGGGCTGAGCGTGCTCGGCCAGGCCGTGGTGGCCGAGGAGGCCGCCAAGTGCCGTATGGGGGCGTTCTTTCCGGCTCTCGGGGCCTTCGGAGGCAACCCGCCGAACGTACTGTTCCGGGCAAGCGAGGAGCAGTTCGAGAAATACGCGAGGCCGGTGATCGAGGGGACCGCGAGCAGGACGTACACCGCGATCAGTGAGGCATCGGGCGGCTCCGACCCGGCCCGAGCCATCCAACTGCGGGCCGTGCGCGACGGCGACGACTATCTCCTCAACGGCACCAAGCTGTGGACCAGCCATGCCGAGGGCGCCGACTGGGGAGTGGTCTACGCGCGGACCGGCGAGGGCCGGAACGGCATCTCCTGCTTCGTGGTGGAGAAGGGCACCCCGGGGGTGTCGTTCCGGCCGATCGACGTCATGGCCTCCTTCTCGCCGTTCGAGGTGCACTTCGAGGACGCCCGAATCCCCGCAGCGAACCTGGTGGGCGAGGAGGGCAAGGGCTTCGCGCTCGCGGGGGAGTTCCTGGTGAGGGGGAGGATCCTCTACTCCGCCGCGCCCATCGGCATCGCGCAGACCGCGCTGGCGATGACCGTGGAGTGGGCCAGGGACCGGCAGGTCTTCGGGGGAGCCCTCGCCGACAAGCAGGGCATCCAGTGGATGCTCGTGGACAGCGAGGTCGAACTGCGGGCCGCCCGGCTGCTGATGTACCAGGCGGCCTGGAACGCGGACCTCGGCAAGGACGTCAAGGTGGACGCCTCGATCAGCAAGATGTACGGCACCGAGGTCGCCTGCCGGGTGCTGGACCGGTGCATCCAGGTGCACGGTGCGCTGGGGATGGCCACCGAACTCCCCCTGGAGCGCTGGTTCAGGGATCTGCGAGTCAAGCGGCTCGGCGAGGGGGCGACCGAGGTGCAGCGGGTCGTCGTCGCGCGGGCCATGTTCACGTGAGGGAGGGGCGTCCCGGATGCCACTGAAGTTCAACGTCATGTTCCCGATGCGGGCGGTCAAGCACTACGAGCGCTGGATCGCGGGCCACAGTCTCGGCGAGGTGGCCCGTGCGGTGGAGGACGCCGGGTTCGACGGGATCGCGATGAGCGAGCACCCGTACCCGGACAGGGAGTGGCTCGCGGGCGGCGGGCACCACGCCTTCGACCCGTTCGTGTCACTGAGCATGATGGCCGCCGCCACCACGCGCCTGCGGGTGATCACCTACGTGATGGTCGCCGGATACCGCAGCCCCTACCTGGCAGCGAAGTCCGCCGCCAGCCTCGACCTGCTCTCCGGCGGCCGGCTCACCCTCGGCATGGCCGCCGGCTACCTCAAGTCGGAATTCGAGGCGCTCGGTGCGGACTTCGCCCGCCGGGGCAAGCTCCTCGACGAGGCGATCACGGCGATGCGCGCCACCTGGGCCGGCCAGGAGCACGCAGGGCCGGAGTTCGGTATCGAGGGCCACCTGGCACTGCCAGGCCCGGCTCAGGCCGGCGGCCCGCCGATCTGGGTCGGGGGAAACAGCGCCGCGGCCCGGCGCCGGGTACGTCAACTCGCCGACGGGTGGATGCCGATGGCGCAGTCGGCCGAGATGGCGGAGATCACGCGCACACCGCCCCTCTCCGATCTCGACTCCCTGCGCAGCATGATCGCGGAGCAGAACGAGCACCGGGCAGCGGACGGCAGGCCACCGGCCGACGTCTCCTTCGTGCCGTTCGAGAAGGACCTCCTGCGCAGCGGAGACGTGGGGGAGTTCTGCGACGCGTTGAAGCCGCGGCTCGCCGACTACGAGAAGGCCGGCGTCACTTGGATCACCATCGAACCTGCCAGCCGTAGCTTCGACGCCTTCACAGCGGACCTGACCACCATCGCGGAGCGTCTGCTGCCCCGTTGAGCGCAGCGGGCCTGGCCGTTCCGACAGGCCACCCCCGTGCTTGGCCCTGCACCGGGGTAGCCCCTTGCCGAGCTGTTCCCACCGGAGGCACACCGTGACGTCCCAACGAACCGACGCAGGCCGCCCCGAGCCGCCGTTGCGGGCGACTCCCGCGGTGCTGGGGGAGGCCTTGGCAGCGGCAGCGGAGCAGTACGGCTCGCACGAGGCGTACGTGGACGGTGCCGACCGGCTCACCTTCGCCGCGTGGCACCGTCAAGCCGACGCGGTCGCCGGAGAATTGACCGCGCGCGGCGTGGGCAGCGGCGATGTGGTGGCGTTGATGCTGCCGCCGTCCACTGACTACGCGGTCTGTTACGCGGCAGTGGTCCGGATCGGGGCCGTCGTCACCGGACTCAACACCCGACTCGGCGCCCGCGAGACCTCCGCGATCCTGCGCCGTTGCCGCCCTGCCCTGGTGATCAGGGACGAGGCGGCGCAGCTTCCCGAAGTGCCCCCGGAATTCGCCGTGTTGAAGCGCGGAGAGCTCGCCGCGGCCCGCAGAGGTGGCGGGCGGGCGATGCGCACCGAGGCGGCCCCCGACGACCCCGCCGTAATCATCTGGACCAGCGGGACGACGGGTGAGCCCAAGGGTGCGTGGTACGACCACAGGGGGTTGGCGGCCGCTGTACGTACGGCGGGCGTGATGACCGCGCCCTTCGACCGCCGCCTTGTCGCCACACCGTTCGCCCACGCCGGGTACATGGGAAAGGTCTGGGAGCAGCTCGCCTGGGGGATCACGCTCGTCGTCAGCCCGGTGCCCTGGAAAGCCGCAGAGATGGCCGCACTCCTGGAGCAGGAGCGCATCACTGTCGCCGGTGGGGTGCCCACCCAGTGGGCGAAGCTGCTCGAACAACCAGGCGTCGGGCCGGGAAGCTTCCCCGCGCTGCGGCTCGGCATCTCGGCAACGGCGCCCGCGTCACCCGAACTCCGCGAGCGCGTAGGGGAGTTGCTGGGGACACCGCTGGTGGTGCGGTACGCCATGACAGAGTCGCCCAGCATCTGCGGCACGGAGCCGGCGGATCCGCCGGACGTGCAGTTCCACACCGTCGGACGGCCGCAGGTCGGTCTGCAGGTGACGGTCCTGGACGACGAGGGGAGGGCGCTGCCCGTGGGGGAGACAGGACACATACGTGTGCGCGGTGGTTGCGTGATGCGCGGCTACTGGCGGGACTCTGAGCGTACTGAGGCCGCGTTCGACGAGGCGGGCCGGCTGCGCACGGGCGATGTCGGGCGGCTCACCGGCGGGGGGGGGGAATCTCGTCCTGACCGGCCGCTCGACCGACCTCTACATCCGCGGCGGCTACAACGTCCATCCGCTTGAGGTGGAGAACGTGTTGAGCGCGCACCCGAGGGTCGCGCAGGTTGCCGTGGTGGGCACGCCGGCCCCGGTGATCGGGGAGATCGGGGTGGCGTTCGTAGTGCCGCAGGCGGGGGAAACCCCGCCTGACCTCACCGAGCTGCGCGAGTGGACACAGCGGCGGCTGGCCGACTACAAGTCTCCCGATCTCCTGGAGTTGCTCGACGCACTGCCGTTGACGCCCATGATGAAGGTGGATCACCGCGCGTTGAGGGTGCGTGCCCAAAGCGACAGCGGACCGTAGGCGGAGGTGTCTGCCGCCCCTGTGCCGTTGGGCGAAAATCTGAGGTCAGGGTCACTTCTTCATATCTGTCGTGTCCACTTCTGGAATCTTCGACGGGGGGCCGGGAGCGCTGCAATTCCAAGGACTTCAGGCGTGATCACGCTCCGGCCGCGCGGTCCCGAGCACCGGCCAACGTGAACAAAGGGGCTGTCACACGTCGTACACTGACGCGCGTGTCATCAGAAGAAACGCAGCGCAGGGCGAGCTACGGTCCCAACAGCCCGCAGATTGGCGCAAAAGGCGCCCGGACCCGGCAGCGCATCATCGACGAGACCTTGACGCTCTTCGAGGAGAAGGGTTTTCACGGAACTCTCGTCGACGGCATCGCTGAACGCTCCGGGGTATCCCGTGCGACGCTCTACCAGTACTTCGAGAGCAAGGACGAGATCTTCCGGGAGCTCATGGAGGAGTGCGGCGCCGCCCTGCACCGGGTAGTGCGGCGCCTGGGCCCGCTCGGCCCCACCGAGCAGGGCTTCGACAACCTCCACTGGTGGTTGGGGGAGTGGGCCTGGGTCTTCGACAAGTACGCCACCATGTTCGCCCAGTGGTCGCGGGTCGCGACGGTGAGCGCGGAGGTCAGGCCCCGCGTCGACGTCTTCGTCGAGGGATACGTCGAGCGGATCGAGAAGCGGTTGGCGTCCTCCGGCGTGAGCGACATCAACACCGCACAGGTCGGCACCCTGCTGACGGTGCTCGTTCACCGGTTCAACTTCTACCGCTACCTGGGAGCCGCGTCGGAGCTCTCGGACGAGCAGGCCCTCGACGGTCTCGCCGTCGTCGCCCAGTTGATGCTCTTCCCCGAGACCCCTGACGAGGTCTTCGCCGACATGGATCTGGACGTCGGCCCGGAGGTGAGCGTCGTGCACTGGCCGGCCGGGCCGCCGCCGGAGTTCCCCGACCGCTTCGCCGGGTTGAGCGCACGGGCACGTGCCACCGTGGGTCGCCTTCTCGACTCGGCCTGCCGCGTCTTTCACGCGTACAGCTACCACATGGCCACCATCGACGACGTGGTCGGCGAGGCCGGGGTGGCCCGCGGAACCTTCTACAAGTACTTCACCGACAAGACCGATCTGCTCACCGCCATTGCCGAGGAGGGTGCACGGGTTCTGCCCGAACTGCTCGACCGGCTGGCCGAGGTGGAGCCGGATGATGAGGACGGGCTCCGCGCATGGCTGCGCGAATACGAGTCGATGCAGTCGCGCTACGTCGGCCTCATCCGCTTCTGGCTGGAGGGCCTGCCGTACGACGGCCGGCTCCGAGAGGCCGCCGTGGCGGTCGGACACCACGCCGAGGCCGTCTACCGCGCCTTCCTCGACGGCGCCGAGCGCAGCTACCCCTTCAACGTCACCACCGCCTCCCTCGTACTGGAGGCGCTGCTGGAGCGCGGTCCCGACGGCCTGGCCGACCAGGCCACCTCCGGCGGGCGTGACGATGTGGTCGAGCTGCTGGCCAAGGTTGTCGAGCGCGGACTCGTCAACGACCGGCGGCAGGTCGCCGGTTCAGCGCGCGGCGGCGCCGCGCGCTGAACCGGCCCGGCCGCGGCCCGTAGACGGCGCATCTCCCGTGGACGGTCGCCGCTGCGGGGGCCTGCATGCGGTCGCCTTTCGGCGGGTGGGCGGCCGATTCGGTCAGCGGCGGTCCCGCGGGAGGCCGAGCACGCGCTCGGCGATCTGGTTGCGGCTGATCTCGGAGGTACCGCCGCCGAGCGTGAGGCCCCTGCTGTAGAGCAGCTCCCCGACCACCTCGGGTTCGGCGCCGCCCACTCCGGCCGGGCCCACGAGCGCGAGGGCGAGTTCGGTGGCGCGCTGGGCGTGCTCGGCGGAGAGCAGCTTTCCCACGTTGCCGTCGGTACCGGTGTCCGTCCCCTCGATGGTTCCCTGCACGTGCTTGAGGTTGAGCCGCGCCATCGCCGCCTCTTCGGCGAGGAGTTCGCCGAGACGCTGCCGCAGGGGCGCACCCCGTTGCGGGTGGCGGGCCGCCAGGTCGAGCAGGACCGAGGCGTCGATCCCGCTGCCCCCGTGGCTCGTGCCGATGGTCACCCGTTCGTTGCCGATGGTGGCCCGGGCGACCTTCCAGCCCTCGCCCACCTCGCCCACCACGTCCTCGTCGGGAACGAACACCTCGTCGACGAAGACCTCGTTGAACCGTGAGGCGCCGGTCAGGTCGCGGATCGGACGCACCTCGACGCCCTCCGCCCGCAGGTCGAGGACCATCATCGTCACCCCGGCGTGCTTGGGCGCTGCCGGGTCGGTGCGGACCGTCATCAGGCCGCGGTTGCACTGGAGGGCATCGCTGGTCCAGGTCTTCTGACCGCTGACCAGCCAACCGCCCTCTGTCCTCCGCGCGCTGGTCCGGATGGCGGCTGCGTCCGATCCTGCCCCCGGCTCGCTGAAGAGCTGGCAGAACCGCAGTTCGCCCAGGAGCGCGGGCCACACCCAGCGGTCGAGCTGTCCGGCCGTCCCGTGCTGGACGAGGGTGGGCAGTATCCACGCGCCGATGCCGAGATCGGGTCGGCCGATTCCGTGCAACTCCTCCTCGATGACGAGCTGTTCGACGGGCCCCGCGTCGAGCCCGAAGGGCGGCGGGTAGTGCGGGACGAGGTAGCCGGAGCGGGCGAGTGCACCTCGGCGCTCCCCGGCGGGCAGCGCTTCGAGCTCCTTGCGGAAGGCGGCGGCGCGAGTGCGGAACCCGGCGGCGGAGTCCGGGAGTTCGAGCCGGGGCGCGGCGGTGTGCCCTGCGGCCACCACGTCGTCCGCCGCGCCTGCGCCGTAGAGGGTCTCAAGGGCGAGGGCACGCTTGAGGTACAGGTGTGCGTCGTGCTCCCAGGTGTAGCCGACGCCGCCGTGGATCTGGATGTTCCGGGCCGCGCAGCGGGTGGCGGCCGGTAGCGCCTGGGTGGCGGCGAGCGCGGCCCAGGAAGCGGCGCCGGCCGGCGAGTCGGCGCGCTGCACCGCGCCCCAGGCCGCCGCGGCGGCGAGCTCGGCCGCGACCAGCATGTCGGCGCATTGGTGCTTGACCGCCTGGAAGGCGCCGATCGGCCGGTCGAACTGCTCGCGCGTGAGGGCGTAGTCGCGCGCGGCCACGGTGCAGGCATCGGCGAGGCCGGCGGCTTCCGCGCCGGCGAAGGCACGGGCCAGCCGGACGGCGGTCCTCCGCGCGCCCGGCAGGACAGCCGAGTCGGGAACGGGGACCTCGGAGCAGCGCACAACGCCGACGCGGCGGCTCGGGTCGAGGTCGCCGACGCTCTCCACGGTGAGCTGCGGTGCGGTGCGCTCCAGGACGAGCAGGTCCTCTCCGGCGGAGACGACCAGCAGATCGGCGACGCACGCACCGAGCGCCGCCTCGACCTCGCCGGTGGCCCGGGCCGCACGGCGCACGAGCGTGCCGTCGAGTCCGACGGCCGCCGTGGTGGCGCCGCTCGCGAGTCCGGGGAGCCACCTGCGCCGCTGTTCCTCGGTCCCTGCCTCGTCGATCGCCGCCGAGGCGATCACCGTGGGCAGGAAAGGTCCCGGTGCCACGACGCGCCCCAACTCCTCGGCCACAACGGCGGTTTCGGCGATCCCGAAGCCCTGGCCGCCGAAAGCCTCCGGCAGGTGCAGGCCGAGCCAGCCGAGCTTCTCCAACTGCCCCCAGAACGACGGCAGGGTCTCGGTCTCGGCCTCCGCCGCCGCGCGCGCCAGTCCGGTGCCGCCCTGGGAGGTGAGGAACGCGCGTGCCACCTCCGCCAGGCTCCTGTGGTCTGCGTTGACTGCGAGTGTTGCCATCGAGTGCCCCGGTCCGTGTCGGCTGATGGGTCGGTGCGGTGCGGCCACGGCTGTTCCGCGCGTTGCACCTCGCGGGGGACACGACCGTTCCGCTACGCCTCACCGGCAGCGTATCTGACGGGAACGTCATAGCAACAGGTGTCGTGCGCTCCCCTGTCCTGCCGACGGGATGCGACCTTTGGCGGGGCGGTGGTCGTGTGGGCGGGGCGAGCGTGATCTGTCGAGAGCGGTATGGGCATCGGCTGTCGGGGAGGCGGGTAGGTGTGAGCCAGGACGACGCGGTTCCGCCGAGGCGGGGGCGACGTACGGTCGACCTTGTTCGCGTGACATGGCTCGGCTAGCTTTCTGACGCAATGTTCCTACAGTCGTCCACGAGGACGCCCGCCAGGCCCCATGGGTGCGGGCAGGCGTTCATGAGAGAGGGGTTTCGATGGCAGGGCCATTGCAGGGAGTTCGGGTCCTGGAGTTCGCCGGGATGGGCCCCGGCCCGTTCGCCGCGATGCTGCTGGCCGACATGGGGGCGGAGGTGATCCGCCTCGACCGGCCGGGCCGCACGGACGCGGGCGCCGCGGCGGCTTCGGCGCCCAACCCGGTCCTGCGCGGCCGTCGTTCGGTCGCGGTGGACCTCAAACACCCGGCGGCGCTCCCGGCCGTGCTACGGCTGATCGCCTCCGCCGACGTGCTCGTCGAGGGATACCGACCGGGCGTCATGGAGCGCCTCGGGCTCTCGCCCGAGAGCTGTTGGGAGCGGAACGCCGCCCTCGTCTACGGCAGGGCGACAGGATGGGGGCAGTCCGGCCCGTACGCACAGCGTGCCGGGCACGACATCAACTACCTTGCCCTCTCCGGAGCCCTGGACCCGATCGGTTCTCGCGGAGGGCCGCCCGTACCGCCTGTGAACCTGTTGGGGGACTACGCGGGCGGCGGCCTCTACCTCGCCTTCGGCCTCGTCGCCGCGGTGCTGGAGGCCCGCTCCTCCGGGACGGGCCAGGTGGTCGACGGCGCGATCGTCGACGGCGCCGCACACATGACCACGACCCTGCACTGGAAGCACGCCACCGGCAGTTGGAACACCGAGCGCGGCACCAACATCCTCGACGGCGGCGCCCACTTCTACGGTGTCTATGAGACCGCGGACGGCGGCCATGTGACCGTCGGTGCGCTGGAGCCCCAGTTCTATGCCGAGGTGCGGCGCATCCTCCAGCTCGACGGACCCGAGTGGGACGATCAGCGCAACCCGAGGCTGTGGCCGGAGCTCACACGCAAGCTGGCCGACCTCTTCCGTACGCGCACCCGCGAGGAGTGGTGTGCGCGCTTCGCCGACTTCGACGCCTGCTTCGCACCGGTCCTCACGCTCGACGAGGTGGCCGGGCACGAACACCATACGGCCCGTGGCACGTTCGTGGTGCGCGACGGGGTGACCGAACCCCTGCCCGCCCCCCGGCTGTCGAGGACGCCGGGCCGGTTGCCCGCTGGGCCGCCGAGGGCCGGCGAGCACACCGAGGAGGTGCTGCGGGAAGCCGGGTTCGACGAGCGGGAGATCGGCGAGCTGCGAGCGGAGGCCTTCCGGTGAGCGCCGTCCCGGCTCTCAGACGGAGCAGGGACGGCACCCGTACCGCTCGGCGAGCGCCTCGCTGCCCCGGGCGAGCAGTGTGACGTCGGCGCCGACGAGGACGAACCGTGCGCCTGCCGCCAGGTACCTGCGCGCGTACGTTTCGTTGAAGGCGTTGACGCCCGCGGGCTTTCCGCAGGAGACGATCGTGCCGAGTGCCCTCTCGATGGTGGCGACCACCTCGGGGTGTTCCGGCTCGCCGAGGTGGCCCATGGCGGCTGCGAGGTCCGCAGGACCGAGGAAGACCGCGTCGACCCCCTCGACCGACGCGATCTCCTTGAGCCGCCCGACCGCCTCCGGCGACTCGATCTGCACGGTCAGCGTCAACTCCGCGTCGGCTTCGGCGAGATAGCCCGCCCGACGGTTCCAGCGGGAGGCCCGGGCCAGTGCGCTGCCGACGCCGCGTATGCCGTGTGGCGGGTAGCGGGTCGCGGCCACCGAGACCTCCGCTTGCCGGGCGTTCTCCACCATCGGCACCATCAGGTTCCGCACGCCGATGTCCAGCAGCTGCTTGATCTTCGCCGGCTCCCCGTCGACGGGGCGGACGACGACCTCGGGCGGGTAGGGGGCGAGCGCCTGGAGCTGGGCGAGGGTGGAGTGCAGGTCGTTGGGGGCGTGTTCCTGGTCGAGTAGGAACCAGTCGAGACCGGAGCCCGCGCAGATCTCGGCGCAGTACGGGCTGCCGGCGGCGAGCCACATGCCGATCTGCGGACGGTCGCCTGTGAGCAGTTCGGCCCAGCGGCTCGTGGCCATGGTCACTCCCGGAGGTCGACGGTGCGGTGGGATGTGCGGCGCCGTGCATCTCCGGGGCGCTGTCCCGAAGACGTCACACACCGAGAGGTGACGGATGCGTCGCACCGTGCACATGCCCCAACCTCTCCTGTGTGCATGGTTTTACAGCTCCGCTCGGGAGAGGAGAGTCGTGGCGGGGCTCGGATTTCTGACCTATCTGTATACGACTACGGGAGCAGGATCAAGCCCCGGACCCGTCGGTCAGCACCGCGGGGTTCCGTGCCCCGTCCCCCGCCGGGGGCAGGAGCGCGGCGAGCACTTCCCGAGTGTGGGCGCCCAGCGCCGGCGCGGCCCCGGAGGCCGTGCGCACAGCGGGGGCGGCCGGAGCCGGGTCTCTCGGGTGGGGCAGTCCGTCGGCCCCGAGGCGCAGTGCCGCGAGGCACACCTCGCTCATCGCGATGTCGACCAGCCAGCCCCCGCCGCCGCACACCGCGGCGAGCGCGCCGAGCGCCGCATGTACGCCGGTGAGCGGATCGGCGAGGGCGTCCCCGCACGGCAACGGGCCCGCGGCATCCCTGGCCACCAGGCCGGCCGCCGCCGCGACATCGTCGCCGAATCCGGGCCTGTTCGCCCACGGGCCGGTACGTCCGTACGCGGTGATGCTCACCCAGCTCAGCCCGGGCCGCCGGGCGCCGAGTTGACGGGGATCGATGCCGAGCGCCGCGAGCGCCCTGGGGCGTGAGCCCTCGATGACGACATCCGCTCGGGCGAGCAGCGCGCGCAGTGTCTCGGCCCCCTCCGCCGTGGCGAAGTCCAGCGCCACCGAGTGGTCTTCAGCATGCAGGAGATCGTGGAAGGCGGCCGTGCCGCGGCGCGCGCCGTCGGGTCGCCGGGTGCTCTCCACTGTCACCACCCGCATCCCCGTGCGCTGTAGGAGGTGGGCACAGAGCGGGCCCGCCCAGAGCGAGGAGAGGTTGACGACGAGCGGCGCCGCCCGCGGCGCCGCCGGCGCCGCTATGGCCTCCAACACCAGGGGCCCGCACGGGCGTTCGGTACCGCGTCGCCGTGCGTACCGCTCCGCTGCTCCCACGGAGGCGGCGGGCAGGCCGAGCAGCGCGGCGCGCTCGTCGGCCTCCGCGCTCGGGGTACGCGCCGCCCAACTCTCCACCGCCTCCCAGGGGTCGGCGGTCTCCTCCCCGGTGAGCGCGGGGACCAGTTCGAGGTCGGACGGGCGGGAGAGACTGATCCCGAAGGCGCCGTCGGCGGTGGGCAGCAGCCGGAAGGCGCCGCCGACGGAGCGGGGCCCCCGACGCACCGTGCCCTGGAGCGCAGCGCGTTCGGAGAGGACGCGCAGGTCGGGTAGGGGGGCGAGGACCGGCGGCGGCCGGTGCGGCGCTCGCCGTCCGAGGCGGCGCAGTGCGTCGAAGGCGAGGAGAGCGCCGCGGGCCGCGGAGGCCGGTGCGCCCGGGGCAGGCAGCGGAGGCCCGTCGGGCCGGCCGGTCAACTCCATGGCGCCGCTCGCCGCCCAGTCGGCCGCCGGATGGCGCGGAAGAACCGGCAGCGCGTCGGCGCGGTCCGGTGAGCCGGTGGCGTCCAGGAGCAGTCGTGCGTCGCCGGCGCGAGGTGGGACGGAGGCGCCGAGGGCCCGCAGGAGGGCGAGGGCATGGCGCATGCCGGGGTCGGTTCCGCGTCCGGCGACGGTGAGACCGTCCAGCGGGCCGGACGCGACCTGTTGCCGGGCGTTGCTTTCGTTCATCACACCCCCGTTTCCCGAACTCCTCGCCGTGGTGCTCCTGTTCGTCTCTGCCCTGCTCAAACCGGCATGGCGGAGGAGGAGTCGGGGAGCCCTGAGCCGCGGGTGCGGTAAGTCTCAGTGGGTCAGCCGTTCCCAGCGAGCCGTCGACAATGCATTATGCAGATGATCGAGAAACCACTCGACCGAAGCTACGGGATCCACGTTCCCAGGAGGCTCGCATGACGCATTCCGGGACCCGGCACCGGCAGACCGGTGGAAAGGACGCGGCGGCACTCGCCCTGCGTGCCACCCTCGGGCCGATGCTCTTCGCTCACGGCTGGAACAAGTTCACCGGATCCGGTGGACTCCGCGGCACCCGCGGATGGTTCGACTCGCTCGGCCTCAAGCCACCGGCCGTGCAGGCCGGGCTCGCCGCCACCACCGAGGTCGCCGCCGGAGCGGCGCTCACGGTGGGGGTCGCCAACCCCCTCCCCGCGGCTGCCGCCATCGGCCTGATGTCTGTCGCGGCCCGGACCGACCACAGGGGCAAGGGGTTCTTCGTCTTCAAGGGCGGTTGGGAGTACACCGGCGTGGTGAGCGGGGCGGCCGTCGCCCTGGCGGCGCTCGGGCACGGACGCTACTCGCTCGACGGCGTCCTGCCGCGCCGCTGGTCGGGCGCGACAAGTGCGCTGGCTGCGGCGGGACTCGGCACCGCGAGCGCCGCACTGCTCCTCAAGCTCTGCTATCACCCGGGCGTCGCCGAGCCGGACGGCGACCGACCCGCGGGGGAGGCGGACGTCGAGTGACGCACGCGGGGCGGCGGGTATCCGCGGGACCCGTACGGTCGGCGGCGGGACCGAGTATCCGACGGCTGACGCCTTCGGAGGTCGTCGCTCTGCCTGACGGCCTGGAGGAGACCGCGGCGCCCGGAGCGGAGCCGACCCCGCATGCCGCGACGGTGCTCACCTTCGTCGATCTGCCGGCGGCTGTCGAGACCGGGCTCGACCTCGAACGTGTCGCCCGGCGGCTGCGCGCGTCCGCACGGATACTCGTCGGCATGGCTCACGAGCCGCTGCCAGCCGCGCTGTTGCCGCTTCTCGAAGCACTCACGCTCACCCTCAGCGCCGTCCCCCAACACGGGCGCGCCCATGTGACGGTCGACGACCCCGCGGCGGAGGCAGCGCGCCTCGCCCGCGCCGTGCAGACCGCTCCGCGCTCCGCGCTGGCGCTCGCCGGCGTGCTGCGGGCGACACCGCTGCTGCCGGTGGACGACGGGTTGGCGGTGGAGTCCCTGGCCTACTCGATGCTGCAATCGGGCCCCGAGTTCGCGGCCTGGCGGGCAGCCCGCGCGCCCAGTACGGTTCCGCCGCCCCCATCGGACCCCGTCCTCCTGTCCGACGAGGGCGACGCACTGTCCATCACGCTCAACCGGCCCGAGCGACGCAACGCCCTCGGAGCATCCCTACGAGACGCCCTGATCGAGGCGTTGGAGACGGCCGCCGCCGACCCGCGCCTGCGCACCGTCGAACTGCGCGGCGCGGGGCCCGACTTCTGTAGCGGCGGCGACCTCGACGAGTTCGGCGGCTTCGCCGACCCCGCGAGCGCGCACGCGATCCGACTGGCACGCAGCGCCGGCCGGCTGGTGCACCGCAACGCGGGCAGGGTCAGGGCCAGGCTCCACGGCGCCTGCGTCGGCGCCGGGATCGAGGTGCCTGCCTTCGCCGGCGAGGTCGCCGCCGAGCCGGGATCCTGGTTCCGGCTGCCGGAACTCGGCCTCGGGCTGATCCCCGGAGCCGGCGGAACCGTCAGCCTGCCGCGCCGGATCGGGCGATGGCGTACGGCGTGGATGGCGCTCACCGGCGACCGCGTCTCCGCCGCCACCGCGGCGGAGTGGGGTCTCGTCGACCGGATGGTCCCGACGGTGCGCGCATGACCGCCCCGCCCGGTACCCGGGGGAGTCGGCGATGGCGCTGATCCTGCGCGGTGTAGAGCTCGACGGGCGGCGCACCGACGTCCGCGTCGATCCCGAGCCGCGCGGGCGGGGCACCATATCCGCCGTGGGGGCGGTCCGCCCGCGGCGGGGAGACCGGGTCGTCCACGCGGACGGGGGCGCCCTGCTGCCCGGGCTCGTCGACCGGCATCTGCACCTGATGGGCCTCGCCGCAGCCGCCGACTCGGTGGAGTGCGGGCCACCGTCCGTGACGACGACGGAGGTGCTCGCGGCCGTGCTGCGTCGCCGTGCCCGGAATCTGCCCGAGGGCGGCTGGCTCCGCGGCGTCGGCTACCACGAGTCGGTCGCCGGCGACCTCGACCGCGACCGGCTCGACGCGCTGGCGCCCGGCGTTCCGGTGCGCGTCCAGCACCGCACGGGTGCGATGTGGTGCCTGAGCGGTACGGCGATCGCCCGGCTCGGCCTCGACACGTGCGAGGGGCTCCCCGAAGGCGCGGAACGCGACGCCGACGGCCGCTTCACCGGTCGGCTCTGGCGCCAGGACGCTTGGCTGCGCCGCCGGTTGGGGCCCGCGGACGAGCCCGACCTCGCCGCGGTGGGCAGCCGGCTCGCGGCGTACGGGGTGACCGCGGTGACCGATGCGACCCCGGAGCTGGACTCGGAGACGGTCCACGCCCTCGCGCGCGCCGCGGACGACGGCCGGTTGCCGCAGCGGCTCACCCTGCTCGGCGTCGGCGTGACGGAGCCGCTCCCTTCGCCCCGTCTCGGTCGCGGCCCCTTCAAGCTGCTGCCGCCGGACCACGACCCCTGGAGCTACGAGGAGTTCCGCGCCCGCGTGCACGCCGCTCGGGGGGCGGCCCGTCGTCCGGTCGCGGTGCACTGCGTCACCCGCGAGTCCCTGGTGCTCACCCTCGCCGTCCTCCGGGATGCGGGCCTCGTGCCGGGCGACCGGATCGAGCACGCCGCCGTCGTGCCGCCCGAACTCCGCGGGGAGCTGCGGGAGCTCGGGCTCCTCGTGGTCACCCAGCCGGCCTTCGTCGCGGAGCGCGGAGACCGTTATCTCTCCGATGTCGAACCCGATGACCTTCCGCACCTCTACCCGTACGCCTCCCTTACGGAGGCGGGGGTAGCGGTCGTCGCGTCGAGCGACGCTCCGTACGGCACGCCCGATCCGTGGGCCGTGATCCGGGCGGCGCGCGATCGCCGCACGCCCTCGGGCGAGGTGCTCGGGCCGGGTGAACGGGTCACCGCGGCACAGGTGTTGACCGGAATGCTGGCGCGCGGCGTCGTCGTCAGGGGCGCTCCGGGCGACCTGTGTCTGCTCCGCACCGGGCTGCACGAGGCGCTTGGCGCTCCCGCCGCCTCCCTCGTGCGGCTGACGGTCTCCGCGGGGCGGGTGGTGCACGACACGGGGGCCGCCTGAACCCGAATCCCGCGCCGCCGGGGCGCCCAACGGAAGGAGAACGCCCATGCGTGCCGTCGTCTGCCGGGCCCACGGAGCGCCGGAGGATCTCGTCATCGAGGAGGTACCGACGCCGCGCCCCGGCCCCGGAGAGGTGTCGGTCTCGGTGCGTTCGGCGGCCGTCAACTTCCCCGACGTGCTGCTCGTCGCGGGCGGCTACCAGGTCACGTTGGAGCCGCCGTTCGTGCCGGGCAGCGAACTGGCCGGCCGTATCGCGGCGGTGGGAGCCGGCGTCACCCGCTGGGCGCCGGGCGAGCGGGTGGCCGCGACGGTCGCGACGGGCGCCTTCGCCGAGGAGGTGGTGGTGCCGGCCGCCTCGGTCCGTTGGATTCCGGCGGGTACCGGCTACGCGGAAGCGGCTGCCGGGGGAGTGGCGTACCGCACGGCCTACCACGCGCTGCGTTCGGTGGCCGAGGTGCGTCCCGGGCAGTGGGTGGTGGTGCTGGGAGCGGCGGGTGGAGTGGGCTCCGCCGCCGTCGAGCTCGTACGGCGTTTGGGAGGCAGGGCGTTGGCGGCGGTCTCCGGAACCGCGAAGCTGGAGCTGGCCCGTGCGCGCGGAGCCGAATGCGCCGTGGACTACACGCGGGAGGACCTCAAGTCGCGTATCCGCGCCCTGACAGGAGGCGGAGCCGACATCGTCCTCGACCCGGTCGGAGGCCCCCACGCCGAAGAGGCGCTGCGCGCCCTGCGGCACGGCGGCACCTTCGTCACGCTGGGCTACGCCGCGGGGACGATCCCCGCGATACCGCTCAACCTCGTGCTGCTGAAGGGGGTTACGATTCGCGGCCTGGAGGTGCGGACCTTCGCCGAGACCGACCCCGAAGCGGCGAGGCGCGACACCGAGGAGCTCGACGCACTCCTCGCCGAGGGCGTGCTCTCACCGCACATCGGCGCCCGCTACCCGCTCGCGCGCACCGCCGAGGCGCTGCGCGAGGTCGCCGACCGCAGAGCGCTCGGCAAGGTGGTGGTCGACGTGGCAGACGACGAGTGACGTCCCGGCCGTCACCTTCCGCACGCTCAGTACACGTGCCGGCGCAGGTTGACCCGGTACGAGTAGTGCTCGGGGAGGAAGTGACTGATCGCGAGCTCCACCGGCGTCCCCGAGGCGGAGAGGTAGAGCCGGTCGATGCGCAGCAGGTGCTGCTCGGGATCGCAGTCGAGGTGGGTGGCGACCTCGTGGGTGGCCGTGTCGACGGTGATGGACTGCTCGGCCTCGGCGATCGGGTCGTCGAGCACGTCGTCGAGCAGGCCGATGACGGTCGCCCTGCTGCGTGCCCCCTGCCTGCTCACCTCGGGCGCCGACGCGATCAACCCGCCGGTGTCGGGCGGCAGGTAGACCGTCGTGAGGCAGAACGGGAACTCGTCGTGGAGCCTGCGGAAGGCAAGCTTCCAGACCTGGTCCGAGGAGAGCCGCAGCCGCCCCGCCGCGGCCAGCGCGACCTGTCTGCGCAACGGCGCGACGAGCTCCATGGTGGTGTCGAGCGAGAGCCCCATCAGGTCGTCGATGGAGCCGAACTGCCGCAGGTAGGGGTCCTCGTGGCGGGTGACGAAGGTGCCGCGGCCCGGGACGCGGTAGACCAGGCCCTCGGAGACAAGGTCGTGGAAGGCGCGTCGCACGGTCTGCCGGCTCACCGCGTAGCGGTCGGCCAACTCGGCCTCGGTGGGGAGCCGGACGCCGTCGGGGAACTCGTGTCGGAGGATGGCCTCCCGCAGCTCGCGGGCGAGTCGCAGGTAGGCGCTGTCCCGGCCCGTCGTGCCGCGTATCGCGCTCAAGTCACCACCTCGTCAGGCCCGTCGGAGGGAATGTACCAGGGCACGCCGCGGGGTTCTCGGCGTGCCGTCAGCCATCGAGGCCGCCTCGGGAGACCAGTTGGCGCACGATGACGTCGCGCTGGATCTCATTGGTCCCCTCGCCGACGATCATCAAGGGGGCGTCCCTGAAGTAGCGTTCGACGTCGAACTCGGTGGAGTAGCCGTAACCGCCGTGGATGCGGACTGCGTTGAGGGCGATCTCCATGGCCGTCTCGGACGCGAAGAGCTTGGCCATGCCCGCTTCCATGTCCACCCGCCTTCCGGCGTCGGCCTCCCGCGCGGCGTGCAGGGTCAGATGCCTGGCCGCCGAGAGCTTCGTCGCCATCTCGGCGAGGTAGGTGCCGATCGCCTGGTGGCGCCAGATCGGCTTGCCGAAGGACTCCCGCTCCTGCGCGTAGGCGAGCGCGTCGTCGAGCGCCGCCTTGCCGACGCCCAACGCCCGTCCCGCCACCTGGAGTCGGCCCGTTTCCAGCCCCTTCATCATCTGCGCGAAGCCGCGGCCCTCCACATCCCCGAGGAGCGAGGAGGCGGGGGCACGGTAGCCCTCGAAGGAGAGTCCGCAGCTCTCCACCCCCTTGTAGCCGAGCTTCGGCAGGTCACGGGAGACGGTGAGGCCGGGGCCGTGCTCGACGAGCAGGACCGACATGCCCCGATGAATGGGCTCGGCGTCCGGGTCGGTCTTGCACAGCAGGGCGATCAGCTGCGAGCGCCGGGAGTTGGTGATCCAGGTCTTCGCGCCGTCGACGGTGTAGCCGTCCGCCTCGCGGCGCGCCCTGGTCCGCATCGCCTGTAGGTCGGAGCCGCCGCCCGGCTCGGTGAGCGCCATCGTCGCGCGGACCTCACCGGTCGCCATCCGTGGGAGGTAGCGACGCTTCTGCTCCTCCGTACCGAAGTGCAACAGCAGTTTGGCGACGACGGTGTGGCCGCCCATCGCACCCGCCAGGCTCATCCAACCGCGCGCCAGCTCCTCGGTGATGAGGACGTAGCAGGCGCTGGAGACCGGCGTACCGCCGTGCTCTTCGGGGACGGCGAGGCCGAAGACGCCGAGCTGCTTCATCTGCTCGATGAGCGCCCCGGGATAGGCGTCGGCGTGCTCCAGGTCGCGGGCGACCGGCCTGACCTCCCGATCGACGAAGTCGCGGACGGTCTCGACCGCCAACTTCTCGTCCTCGGAGAGGGTGTCGTGGATACTCATCGCTTCCCTTCCGTCGGCCGCGCTCCCGGCGTGGGCGCGGCGCCTCTGCTGCCCTTGTCGCCGGCTCCGTCAGACGACCTCTTCGGTGCGGAGCGCCGCGATCTCCCCTGCGCCGTAGCCGAGTTCCTCGAGAATCGGTGCGGTGTGCTCACCCAGCGCCGGTACCGGGCCCATCCGGGCCTCGGTCCCCGCCAGGTCGGCGGGCGGGACCAGCGCCCGCGTCGTCCCGTCGGGAACCGAGACCTCGCGCCACCGGTCACGGGCGGCGAGGGCCGGATGCGCGAGGAACTCGGCGACCGAGTTGACGCCGGCGTTGGCGATGCCCAGGTTGTCGAGAAGCGCACAGATCGTGGTGCTGTCGGCGGCGGCGAACCGCGCCGTGACATGGGTGTCGAGGGCGGCCCTGTTGGCGACCCGGGCCGCGCCGGTGGCGAACCGCGGGTCGTCGATGAGTTCGGGGCGCTCCAGGAACCGCTCGCACAGTACGGCCCACTCGCGGTCGTTCTGGATCGAGAAGAGCACGTCCTTGCCGTCGGCCGCCGGGTAGGCGCCGTAGGGGGCGATGGTGGCGTGCTGGGTGCCGAGCCTGGCGGGCTGCGTGCCGCTGTGCGCCGTGTAGTTGGCCGGCTGTCCCATCCACTCCGCCAGCGCCTCGAAGAGCGAGACCTCGACCGCTCGGGCGACACCTGTGGTCGCCCTCGTGTAGAGGGCGGTGAGCACGCCGGAGTAGCCGTACATGCCGGCGGCGATGTCGGCAACCGAGATGCCCACCCGCGCGGTCGCTTCCGGGGTGCCTGTCAGCGAGACGAGTCCGCTCTGGCACTGCACGAGCAGGTCGTACGCCTTGCGTTCGGCCCACGGCCCCGAGGTGCCGTAACCGCTGATCGTGCAAGGGATGATCCTCGGGTTGAGCTCCTGGAGCGATCCCGGGTCGAGGCCCATCCGCGCCGCGGCCCCCGGTGCGAGGTTCTGTACGAACACGTCCGAACTACCGAGGAGTTGGTCCAGGATGCGTCGGCCGGGGGTGCTCTTCAGGTCGAGCGTCAGCGATTCCTTCGAGCGGTTGAGCCAGACGAAGTAGCTCGACTCGCCGTGCACGGTGGTGTCGTAGCGGCGGGCGAAGTCGCCGCCGTCCGGACGCTCGATCTTGATCACGCGGGCGCCCAGGTCAGCGAGTTGCCTGGTCACGAACGGGGCGGCCACCGCCTGTTCGAGGCTGACGACGGTGATCCCGTCGAGGGGGCGTTCCGTCATTCCCTGCTCCCTTCACATGGCGCGGGCCCGGCGGGCGGGGCGATCCGTGGGGCCGGGCCGCCGGGCAGGTGCCGTTCCCCGTGCCCGGTGTCGAGCGCTCCCGCGGGGCCGGGTCGGTACGTCGGCATTCCGGTGGGGCAGCTGCGCCCGAGCCGGCTGACGGTCACGCCTGGTGGGCGGATGGATCATTTGTACGGCCAATTCACGCGTGCGTCAACGGCACCGGGATCTGCTGAACTCCCATGTCCAAGGAGGGACTTGACGTACGGAAGCCAATCGGCGAATACTCCGGGCCATATTTGTACGGCCCTATTGGGAGTGGTGCATGTCGACATCGCCCGCACAGGAAGCAGGCCGAGCCGCCGAGGAGGGCCTGGCACGCTACCTGGTTTCCTGGCACCCCGAACCCGTTGTCGACCACGACGACCTCGACGCCGCGCCCACCGCGGCGCTCTCGGCCGTACTCGACCTCCCCCAACCCGCCGCCGGCCCCGGGGACACGCTCCCGCTGCTGTGGCACTGGCTCCACTTCCTGGAGTGGCCGCCGCAGCGTGAGCTGGGAGAGGACGGACACCCCCTCCACGGGCACTTCCTCCCCCCGCTTCCCGACCGGCGCCGCATGTTCGCCGGCGGCCGACTGCGGGTGCAGGAGCCGTTGCGGCTCGGTACCCCCGCTTGGCGCAGGTCCTCGCTCCACCGGGTCGAGACCAAGCACGGCAGGAGCGGCGAGATGGTCTTCGTCACCACGCGCCACGAGTTCGGTCAGGGCGACCGCTCCTGCCTCGTGGAGGAACAGGACATCGTCTACCGCTGCGAGGACCGGGCCCCGAGCCGGCCCGTACCGCCCGATCCCGACGCCGCGCTGCCGCGGGAAGCCGCCGACTGGTCCGTCCCGATGCGTCCGGACTCCCGGATGCTTTTCCGCATCAGCGCGCTGACCGCCAACAGCCATCGAATCCACTACGACGCGCCCTACGCCGAACAGCGCGAGGGCTACCCGGGACTGGTGGTGCACGGACCCCTGCTGGCCCTGCTGATGGCCGAGTCGCTACGGCGCAACGCACAGGCGCGGCCCACCTCGTTCGACTACCGCCTGCGCAGCCCGATCTTCACGGGCGAGGAGCTGCGCGCGGTGCGGGACGGCGAGCGCGGCGACGGAGGTCGAGTGCGCCTGCGCGTCGAGACGGCGCGCGAAAGCCGACATGCCACGGCAGCGGCGGGTTGGGCGTGAGCGGGCGAGAGGCCACCGGCTGGGAGCTGGCGCAGGCGCTGCTCTTCGTGCCCGCTGATCGCCCCGATCGGTTCGACAAGGCCGTCGAAGCTTCGCCGCACGGCGCCATCCTCGATCTGGAGGACGCGGTGCCGGCGGACCGCAAGGCCGTGGCGCGGCAGGCCGTGGTGGAGTGGCTGACGGCCGGTGGCCGCGCGATGGTCCGCGTCAACTCCCCCGGGACTCCCTGGTACGAGGCGGATGTGGAGGCGGTGGCAGGGTGCGGCTGCGCTCTCATGCTGCCGAAGGCGGAGGAGGCGTCCGTCGTGGCCGACCTCGCCCGACGTGGAGCGGGCCGCCCCGTCATCCCGTTGGTCGAGACGGCGCGTGGGGTGGAGGCCGCGGACCGGCTGGCCGCGGCGCCCGGGGCGGCACGGCTCGCCTTCGGAAACGCCGACCTGGCCGCGCAGTTGGGCGTGGCCCACGACGACCGGCTCGCGCTCGGCCATGCACGCTCCCGGCTGGTGCTCGCGTCGGCCGCGGCCGGGATCGCACCGCCGCTGGACGGTATCACCACCGCGCTGCGGGACAGCGCTCCGGCGGCGGAGGACGCCGCCCACGCGCGGCGGCTCGGATTCGGTGGAAAGCTGTGCATCCACCCTGCCCAAGTACCCGCCGTCCTGGCGGGGTTCGCCCCCAGCGACGAGGAGGTGCGGTGGGCGCATACGGTCGTGGAGGCGGGCGAGGGCGCCTCGGCGGTGGATGGCGCGATGGTCGACAGGCCGCTGATGGAGCGGGCGAGGCGCCTGCTGGCCCAGGTGCACCGAGGGCGGTGACTCCGGTGGGCAGGGGCGGTGCTCCGCCCCCGCCCACTCAGCGCATCATCAGGGTGCCGCCGTCCACGGGGAAGACCTGGCCGGTCAGGAAGTGCGCGGCGGCGCTACAGAGGAAGGCCATCACCGGAACGAAGTCCCGTGCGATATCGCCGAGTCGGCCGCCGAGCGGCACCGACTCAGCCATCTTCGCGTCGTGTTCCGCGAGTTGCTCGGACGTCATCGAGGCGCGGGTCCGGTCGTACATCGGCGTCCAGACCGCCGGTGCGACGGCGTTGACGGTGATGCCGTAGGGGGCCCACTCGACGGCGATCGAGCGGACCCAGGCGGTGACGGCACCCTTGCCGGCCGCATAGGCCGCCTTGCCCGGGTACCCCTGCACCCCGGCCGCGGAGGCGAAGTCGAGGATCTGACCGCCATCTTCGCGCAGGTGGCGGAAGACCGCCTGGTTGGTGAGGAAGGTGCCGGTGGCGTTGACGGCCATGACTTTCTCCCAGGTGCCCAGGTCGATGGCCTCGGCGGCCCCGCCCGGGGCGATGCCGGCCGCGTGGACGAGCACGTCGAGGCCGCCCAGGCGTCCGACCGCCTCGTCCACAGCGGCGTCGACCGACTCCCTGTGTGAGACGTCGCACTGCACGAACCCCGCCCCCGACTCCGCGGCGATCGTCTCCCCGGGGTCCTTCGACAGGTCGAGCGAGACGACCTCGGCCCCCAGTTGCGGGAAGGCCCGCACGAGGCCCTCGCCCATGCCGCTCGCGCCGCCCGTGATGATGATCCGGCGGTGGCGTAGCTGCTCTCGGCCCATTTCGACTCCCTCGCTCTCCTGGGGACGGCGCGCCGACGGTGTCGGGCGCCGTCAACCCCTGCGGTCTCTCCGCGCTTCTGCTGTCGTGCCCGTCGGCTCGTTCCGAAGCCGAGCCGTGGCGGCGCCCCCGTAAGTGCCCTATTCGATGGGGGCGCTGGGCCTTCCTCGTCGGGCGCCGAGGACCAGCACCGTCAGAGCGATCAGCCCCCAGGCTGCGAAGCCGCCCCAGGCGACGGACTTGTACCCCAGCGCCTCCAGTACTCCGGCGATCGTGAACGGGGCGATGACGTTGGTGAACCGGCCCACCGAGTAGCTGAATCCGCTGCCGCGCGACCGCAGGTGCGGCGGGAACCGCTCGGCGGCGTACGCGTTGAGCAGCGGCGTCCCCGCGCCGATGGTGAAGTGCACGGTCGCGCCGGCGAGGACGATGATCAGATGACTGCCGGAGAGGCCGAAGGTGAGCATGGCGAGGGCGGCGAGACCGGTGAAGAGGATGATGCCGCCGCGACGGGGCAGCCGGTCACCGACGGTGATCGCCACGGCGGAGCCGATGAGCGAACCGACCAAGAGCTGCGAGGTGGTGGAGAGCGCCTCCGCGTCGCTGAAGCCGCGCAGGCTGAGCACCGTCGGCGTCCACGTGTTCATCACCTGCATCGCGAGCGAGTAGCAGATCCACACGACCATCAGCATGATGAGACTTACCAGCATCTTCCCCTGGAAGAGCGAACGAGTGGCGGCGTCCTTCGGGGAGTCCTCCAACCCCGGTGATTTCTCCGGGAGTTGCGGCTCCGGGAGGGGCCCGTGGCGCTCCTCCGCCTCACGCTCGAGCTCCCGCAGCGTCGCGTCGGCCTCCTCGCCGCGCCCTCGCGCGGCCAACCAGCGGGGTGATTCCGGGAGTTTGCTGCACACCGGCACGGCCAACAGGCCCAGCAGTCCGACGAGGAACACGATCCGCCAGCCGTGCTCGCCCCACGGAACCACGACGCGGGCGAGTTGGGTGAGGCCGATGGAGCCCAGCGCGGCGATGCCGATGCCGAGTCCTACGGCGAAGGCGCGGCGCCGGACGGGGAAGACCTCGGAGAGGTAGACCACGATGCTGATGTAGATCAGGCCGAGCCCGATACCCGTCAGGAAGCGCACGAGGACCAGCATCACGATGCCGGTGGACATCGCGCTGACCCCGGAGAAGAGGGACATCGACACCATGCCGGTGATGATCATGAAGCGGCGCCCGAACCGGTCGCCCTGACCGGCGAGTACCGCTCCGACCAGCAGGCCGAGGTACATGGCGGAGACCGCGAAGGCGATGCCCGTCAGGTCGGTGTCGAAACGGTCGCGGATCGCGCTCGCCGTCAGACCAGCGGCGTTCTGGTCCCCGATCTCGAAGATGAACGCCAGGACCGTGCAGATGAGGACACGGCGTTGGAAGCGGCCGTGGGGGAGTCGGTCGATCCTGGCACCGATCATCTCCGGTGAGGTGGAGGAGGGTGGTGTCGGATCGGACCGCGTGGATTCGGGGAGCGACATCATTCTGGTTCCGTTTCTGTGAGTGGGGAGGGCCGTCCTGGGGAGCCGGCGGTCATCGGGGGAAGGGGTGCGGTGCTTTCGCGTGGGACGGCACCGGTCCCGCACATGGGGTGGGACGGATGGCGTCTGCGTCTTCGCGCCGCACCGTCTGCCGTGGCCGCCGGGGCGGCGTTCGGGCCCTCTCGCGCACCGGCGCGCCGGGCGTTGCCCGGAGCGTCGAAGAAAGGGATACATGGAGTTAGATACGTGAAGCGCCAGAAACGTAACCGAGCTCGCGCGGGGAAGACAACCCTCCGTGCTGGGTGAGTGTGAAAAGGCGGGGGAGTCGCCCGTACGGCGAGCTGCGTCCCACAAATGATTGGTTACGCAGGCGAGAAGAGCGAGGGTGGGGGTGCGGGGCTACGCGTCGAGGGTTCGCGCGAGCTGGTGTGAGGTGTCGCGGCGGGCAAGGGTAGGTACTCGACGCACGCGTTAGATTTTATGCGACATGGCGGTTCGTGCGGCCACCGGTCCTGCGGGGGTACGGGAGGGAAGGGGCGCGGCCGTACCCCTCTCCCGGGCCTGCGGAGATCAGGCGTGTTCGCCCCCTGCCCGTGTCCCCGACGCGAACCGTGTGCGCAGCGCGGTCTTGACCACCTTGCCCATCGCGTTCCGCGGAAGTTCCTCGACGAACTCCAACTGCTCAGGGAGTTTCCTCGTGTTGAGGCCACGCTGCGAGAGCTGCCCGCACACTTCCTGCAACGTGGGCCCGCTCCGTCCGTCGGCCACCACCGCCACGGCGCAGACGCGCTCGCCGGTGCGCTCGTCCGGCAGCCCGATCACCGCCACGTCTGCGAGGTCCGGGTGCGTCGCGAGGTGCATCTCCACCTCGCGGGCGGGGATGTTCTCCATGTTCCTGATGATCACGTCCTTGATCCGGCCCGTGATCGTCAGGAACCGCCGCTCATCGAGGACCGCGAGATCCCCCGTCCGGAAGTACCCCCGCTCGTCGAACGCCTCGGCGTCGAGAGCACCGTCCACATAACCGAGCATCAACTGATCTGCTTTCACCCGCAGTTCGCCCGGCTCGCCCGCCGGTTTCTCACGACCGTCCCCGGCGACGATCCGGACGTGCGTGCCAGGCCCCGGACGACCGTCGGCGGTCGCGTGCTCATGGTCGCCGTCGTCGAGCCGCCCCCAGCTGACGAATGGGCACTCGGTCAGCCCGTACCCGGAGACGACACCGACGCCACCGAGCTCGTCCCGCACCTCCCGGTGGAGCGCCTCCGTCCTGGACGCGCCGCCCACCAGCCACGCACGCGCCTCGGGGAAGAGGCGGGTCGGGGCCGCTGCGCGCTGCTCCTGCAGCAACCCCCGGATGAAGGGCACGCCCGAGCCGCCGAGCGTCACCCGCTCCTCGCTGAGCAGTTGCGCGGTCTCGGCCGGCGAGTAGGTCGCGCTGATGACCAGCCGTGCGCCGGTCATCAACGCGGCCACGACGTGGAGTACGCCGCCGACGTGGGCCATCGGGGCGAGCGAGGCGACCACGTCGTCCCCCTCGGGCTCCACCGCCGTGCAGAACGTGCGCGCCGCGGCCAGCAGTCCCGCATCGACGTGGCGTGCGCCTTTGGGGGCTGAGGTGGTCCCCGAGGTGTAGAACAGCCAGCCGACGCCCGGGTGTTCGGCCTCCGGCAACCCGACGGGGTCGGCTTCCGGCAGGCCGCCGTCGGTACGCACGACCCGGAGCCCTTCCTGGCGCAGGGCGAGGGCGTCGGCCATCGCGCCGTGCCCGTACCCGCGGAACTCCTCGGGGACGATGAGGAACCGGCTACCCGCCTGGCGGCAGATGAACTCCACGTCCGGCTCGCGCAACATCATGATCAACGGGTTCTGTACGGCGCCGAGTCGGGAGAGTGCGGCGAGGAGCACCATCGTGTCGATCCGGCTGGGCAGCTGCCAGGAGACCACGTCTCCGGCGCGCACCCCGCGCTCGGCGAGACCCGCCGCGACACGTTCCGCCGCGTCCCGGTACTCGCCGAAGGTCATCCGCCGCCGTGTCTCGTCGACGACCAGCTGGGTGCCGGGGGTCGCTTCGGCCCGCCGGAGGACCAGGTCCCATATCCCGGTGCCGTCCAGATAGGTGCCGTCTCTGAAGGGGGCGAGCCGTGCGTCGTCCGTGGTCGTGGTGGAGCCGGTAGACGTGCGCGGGCGGCCCTCGCCTGACGGAGCGTCGCGGTTGGTCATCACAGGTCGCCTCCCGAGGGGCTGTTGAGGAACGGAGATGGAGGGGCGGGGCGAGGGTCGGGGGCCCCGGTTCGGCGGGACCGCGACGATCACGAAGAGGACGTGGCCGGCGAGTTCGGGGCCGGTCGGGTGCCGGACCCGCTCCCAGGAGCGGACGGTTCCGTAGGGCGCGATCGGGCAGCGGTCGACGACGTGCTCGCGTCCCCACCGCAGCCGCGGCAGCACCGCATGCCTCAACTCCTCCTGGCGGCTGCCCTCCCGGAAGGGCGCGCTCCGGGCCCCGCCCGCGAACCGCGCAGTCCCGGCCGGGACCTTCGCGCCGTCGGTTGCGCGGGCGCCGGCCCTCGCCGGCGGGGCGAGGGCCGATACCGACCCCCACCGGCGGGAGACCCGCACGGAGTTCGGCGCCGGGGGGTTGCCGTACACCCTCCGGGCGTCCCGACGCGGTAAGCGCCGAGTCCACGCCCGCACCGAAGTGCGGCCGTACGCGGGCTGAGCGGCGCGGGCGGGCATAGTACGCGGAGTCCGCGGGCGAGTCGCCCCGCGCCATCGCCGCTCCCGTGCCTCGACGGCGGAGCCCCGGAGGCCGGTGCCGACGAGCGTCGCCGCTGTCTCCGGGCCGATGTACCCGCGACCGACGCCCACCGCACGCCGCTCGTCGTCCAGTCCCGCATGGTGCTCCTTCGCTCGCCACCGGACCGGCCGTACGGGCGGTCCGCCGGCTGGTCGGCTATCCGTCGAGCAGAGCGAGGTACTCCCCGAGGATGCGGTCGGCGTCGGCGGCGCGTGCGGTGGCGCCGACGTAGCGGTCCGGGCGGATGACGTAGAGCTGGTCGTCCGGGTGGGCGAGCAGCAGGTCGCGCAACGTCCCGTCGGTGTCGGTGAGTTCGAGGACCCCGCGGTCGAGCTGGGCCTGGCGCACGGCCACCGACGCCCGCTCGAAGATCCCCGGCGGTGCAGACTGGAACACCACACCGCCCTGTGCACGGATGCCCTCGAGGGTCCGGTCGGTCAGAGCCGCGGTGGCGTCGGGAGCGAGGGCGAGGACGGCGGTGCGGACGCCGAGGACGTCGTCGAGGCGGCGTCGGCCGTCGGCGGTGGAGACCTGCGGCTGAGGGAAGGCGCGCCCGAGCAGCGAGGTCCGTGCCGCGTTCCGCCCGTCCACCACCAAGCCCTCGGTATAGCGGGGGGCCGGCTTGTACTTCATCTGGAGGATGTAGTCGCGGCCTCCGGGGACGCGCTGCAACCCGCGGAAGAGGGCGTTGCGTACGCTCTCGGTGAAGCGGTTGCGCGCCTTGTAGTACCTGCCCATCTGGGTCGCGAAGGCGACCATCGCGTCGGCGGTGGGGCGGCGTTCCCGGTCGTAGGAGTCCAATAGAGCGTCGCCGCCCCGGCCTTCGACGGCGGCGGCCAGCTTCCAGTACAGGTTGGTCACGTCCCGCAGTCCGGAGTTCATGCCCTGGCCGAAGAACGGCGGCTGCAGATGCGCCGCGTCGCCCGCGAGGAAGACGGACCCCGACCTGAAGGCGGAGGCCGTCCGCGAGTGGTGCCAGTAGACCCGACTGCGGACCACCGTGGGCAGCTCGCCCGTGGGGTAGAACCGGCGCAGCATCGCGGCGACGTTCCCCTCGGCTGCGAAGGCCTCCGGGTCCTCGGCCGGTTTGATCCGGAATTCGAACCGCCGCAGCCCGAAGGGGAGCGGAATGGTCATGGCCGGCCGGTCGGCCGAGGTGTAGACGGCGGAGTACGGGGCGTCCCAGCTGTCCTTGGAGACGTCCACGACCAGCCACTTGCTCGGTGCGGTGGTGCCGTGCAGCCGTACGCCGACGGCGTCGCGCACGAAGCTGCGTCCGCCGTCGGCGCCCACCGCGAACCGGGCGCGAAGGGAGCGGCGTTCGCCTACCGTCCTGACCGTCAGGCGCACTCCGTCGGCGTCCTGCTCCAGGCCGACCACCTCGTGTCCGGTGCGCAGGGCCTGCGGGCCCGCGGCGTTCACCAGGGCCTCGCGGAGGCGCTCCTCCAGGAACGGCTGGTGGAAGAGGTTGCGGCGCGGCCAGCCGTAGGGGCGTGCCGTGGGCGCGACGTGGGTGAGGACCCTGCCGCGTGAATCGTGGTAGCGGATGGGCGCGTTCTGTAGGGAGTTGGCGAGCACCGTCTCGGCGAGGCGGAAGGTCTGAAGGGTGCGGATCGCTTCGTCGTCGATGCCGACGGCCCTGGCGTGGTCGATGATGTGCTCGTTGCGTTCCAGCACGATCACCGAGACGCCGGCTTCGGTGAGCAGGTTGGCCAGGGTCAGGCCGGCAGGGCCGGCACCCACCACGAGGACGTCGGCGTCGTCACCGGTCACTGCTGCCACCTCTCGTGCGCTCTCCCGCACCGATCGGGGCGGGCGGGAGAGCGGTCGTCGTGCTGGCTGGTGTGGTACGCGATGTCAGACGAGTGTGGAGTCCGAACCCGCCGCTGTCCAGATTGTTCTGACGAAGTATGCATCAAAAGTCTGCCGCTGGAGCTGCCGCCGTGGGTCACAATTCTTGTGTGGATGCGGACAAAAAGTGACGTTTCCCTGCTGTTTTTGTTTGCGTGCGACGGTTGTCCCGGCGTGGGGCCAGCTCTAATCTGACGGCCCGTCTAGCCAAGGCGGCGAGGGCGCGGCATGGCCGGTACCTGCTGTCGGGAGGACGTCGCCTCCTTCGGATGCATCAGCCCGGCCCCGGCCGGCCGTCTTCGACCACGGGTACCTGCGCCGCCACGGAACCGTCGGCGACCACCGTTGCGCTCTCTCCGCACGCGGCGCCGAGCGTCCAAGCCTCCGGCGGTCGCATTCCACGTGCGCAGCGTGATTGCCGCGGCGTCAACTGAGGTCGCAAGCCGGGGAGTTGAATCAGTGGATAATATAGAATGTGGAAAGCATTGACCAGCTCACAGGGTCGGCCTACCGTCAGCCTCGCCCGGGCAGCATCGGCTCCGACGTCCCGAACCCCCGCTGTTCACCGGCGGTTCGGGCGGATCGAGGAGGATCTGTGAGAGTGCATCTTGACGACGTCCAGACGACCGCAGATCCGAGTTCCGGCCCAACGGCGAAGATCTCCGCGCGGGGCATAGGGCGCTCCTTCGGCACGGGGCCGGGCGCCGTCCACGCGCTCGGCCCGCTCGATCTCGACATCGGCGAGGGGGAGTTCGTCTCCCTGGTGGGGCCCTCCGGCTGCGGGAAGTCCACCTTCGTACGCCTCGTCGCCGGGCTGCTTCCACCGACCTTTGGCGAGATGACGGTGCGCATCGAGGGCGATCCGCCCGCGCCGATCGCCACCGTGTTCCAGGGGTTCGGCATCTTCCCCTGGAAGACCGTGCTCGGGAACGTGAAGTTCGCCCTCGCCGCGGCGGGGGTCGAGCGGCGGGATGCCAACGAGCGCGCGATGCGGTGGCTCGCCCGGCTCGGCCTCGCCGACTTCGCCGACGCCTACCCAGAGACCCTCTCCGGCGGTATGCGGCAGCGAGTCGCCATCGCCCGCGCCCTCGCCACCGAGCCCCAGATTCTGCTCATGGACGAGCCGTTCGCCGCCATCGACGCACAGATGCGGGAGATGCTCCAGGAGGAGCTGCTCACCATCTCGCAGACCGAGCGGCGCACCGTCGTCTTCGTCACCCACAGTCTGGAAGAGGCACTGGTCCTCGCCGACCGCGTCGTGGTGATGACGGCCCGTCCCGGAACCCTGCTCAGCGAGACCCGAGTGCCGTTCGGCCGCCCCCGCGACACCCGCGTGCGGGAGGGGCCCGAGTTCGGCCGGCTGCGGGTCGACCTGTGGACTCACCTCAGGGACGAGGTGCAGGCCCAGATGGCCGGACAGCGTGGCGGCACCGCGCAGGCGACACTGTGAAGGGCCCGACTGCGACGGACGGACGCGGAACCCCGCGGCAGGACGCGGTCTTCGTCCGCAGACCACTGCGCACCCTCGACCGGGCCGCGGCCTTCCAACGCCGCCGCCGCTTCCTCGAAGGGGGCCTCGCGGTCCTCATCCCTCTGGCGCTCTTCGCGCTGTGGGAGCTGGGTGCGCGCCTCGGCTGGATCGACGCGCGGATGTTCCCCGCTCCGACCACGATCCTGCGCACCGGCGCCTCGCTGCTCGCCGAGGGGTACTTCTGGAGCGACATCCTGCTGACCTTGCGCAGGGTCCTGATAGGCGCCGGGATCGGAATCGTCGCCGGGTTCACCGCGGGTGCCCTCATGGGCCTCAACCGCACTGCGCGCGCCGCGCTCGAACCGATGCTCAGCGCCGTCTACGTGGTGCCCAAACTCGCGCTGCTCCCCGTCTTCATCACGATCTTCGGCCTCGGCGAGGTGCCGCTCCTCGTCATCATCTCCGTCACGGTCTTCTTTTACATCTGGATCTACACGATGGAGGCGTTCGCCTCCATCCCCGAGGGGTACCACGAGGCGGCGAGGTCGCTCGACCTCGGCCCGGTCCGCATGTTCACCCAGGTCCTCGTCCCCGCGGCGCTCCCCTCGGTCTTCGTCGCGCTGAGGGTCGCCATCAGCGTCTCCATCATCGTGATCGTCGCCTCGGAGTTCCTCGTCGGCACGACGGGCGTCGGCTACGTCATCTTCGACTCGCGCCGTCTCTTCATGAACGACCAGATGTACGTTGGGATCGTCACGGTCTCCCTGATGGGCGTCGTCCTGAGCATGATCGTCCAACGCATCGGCCGGCTCGTCACCCCCTGGGTGAAGCACTCCAGGCGCATCGACTGATGGCCGCCCCACGTCTCTGGAGGAGCCGGCCGAGCGCCGCGGACCCCTCGCGGGATCGAGGTCCGGAATGACGAAGAAGCTCCTGCCGGCGCTCGCCGCGGGGATGTTGGTGCTGGCCGGGTGCGGGGCCCAGGCCGGGTCGAAGGACGAGCGCCCGCCCCGGTTCGCCGCCGCCCCATCCCCCCTGCAACCGGTCGCCGGCTGCGGCGAGCGCGCCGACTTCGCGCTGGTCGACGACCCGAAGAGGGGGCCGACCCGCTGCGAGGCAGGCAGTCCCGCCCCCGTACGCCTGGAGAAGCGGCGGACGATCACGCTCGCGATGTCCTCGAAGTCGGCCGAGTTCGTCGCGCCCTTGGTGATGGCGGAGTCGCTGGGGGAGTTCGAGCGGGAGAACCTCGATGTAGAGATCTCGATTCTGCCGCCGGCCGACTCCATCCAACTCCTCGCCGACGGACGGGTCGACGCGGTCGCCGCCTCCTCCAGCGCGGCCTTCTACAATGCCCTGAGCCAGGGCTTCGACATCCGGCT
The DNA here is from genome assembly GCF_000381025.1 of Streptomyces sulphureus DSM 40104. Taxonomy (GTDB): domain Bacteria; phylum Actinomycetota; class Actinomycetes; order Streptomycetales; family Streptomycetaceae; genus Streptomyces; species Streptomyces sulphureus. The sequence goes on along the minus strand of NZ_KB905816.1, from coordinate 396,826 downwards.
GGCGCTCGGACAGGGCTGGAGCAGCCGGGAGTCGGGCGCCGGTATCTGGGCAGCCGGCGACGGAGTGAAGGTCGAGGACCTCAAGGGCAAGCGGATCGGCAGCGCCGTGGGGGTCGGCTCGGCGGCGAACCTGGCCTTCGCGGACAAGCTGCACGCCGCCGGACTCAGCGTCAACGACGTCTCCTTCGAGTCGATCGACGTCGCCGACGCGGCGACTGCGCTCTCCAACGGCTCGATCGACGCGGCGATGATGCTCGACCCGTTCTGGGTGCCGATGAAGGGCAGCGACGACTACACCTTCCTCGCCAGCGACACCGAGCCCGGCGGCTCCAACGGTGGGGTCTACTTCGGCCCCTCGCTCTCCGAGGACCGGCCAGCCGCCCTCGCCCTCACCCGCGCCTACGTCCGGACGATCAACACCCACCTCGCCGGCGACTACAAGGCCGACCCCGACGCGCTGAAAGCGGAGGCGAAGGCCATGGGCGTCACCGTCGACCAACTCCGCGACACGCCCTCATACCACTTCAACTGGGACTTCCCGCCCGGTGTCACCCGACGGCACCAGGCGATGTACGAGGAGGCACACGTGCTGCAATACACGGAGCCGATACCGGAGCGCCGCATCGTGGACCGCTCCTTCGTCGCCGAGGCCGTGGGCCTCCCGCGTCCGTGAACGACACACCGTACGCGCTGCAAGGCCCCGGCCTCCGCCGGGCGTTGGCCGAGGCCGAGCTGCCCGCGCTGCTGCCCGCGCTCGCGCACCTCACCGGCGACCTCACGCTGCTGGAGGCGCGGCTGCGTCCGGCGCGCCTCTCGCAGGTGCTCGGGCAGGCCCCGCAGGGCGGGCTCGACGAGGCGGCACAGGCGAGGGCCCGTCAGCTCGCCGAGGCGGCCGTCGAGCGCTGGGTCGAACGCGGGCGGCCGGCCCCGAGACGTCCGCGCCCGGAAGAGCTCCTGGAAATCATGCGGTTCCTCGCCGGTCCGGTGGACCGGGAGCAACTCCCACTGCTCTACCATCAGTTGGGAATCGAGCCGGAGGGGCTCCAGCGCACCGCCGCAGCAGGCCCCGCCGAGGTACCGGAGGGCTACCTCGTGGCCGTCATCGGCGCGGGGATGTCCGGCATCGCGGCTGCCCACCATCTGCGGCAAGCCGGCATCCCCTTTGTGGTCTTCGAACGCCACGAAGATGTCGGAGGCGTCTGGCGGGAGAACAACTACCCGGGCGTTCGGCTGGACACCAGCAACTTCTGCTACAGCTACTCCTTCGCACAGCGAGAGGGTTGGGAGGACCACTACTCGCCAGGCCCGACCGTCCTCGACTACCTGCACAGCGCCTCGCACGACCTCGGCATCCGCGACGCCATCCGTTTCGGCACACAGGTGCGCTCGGCCGTCTGGGACGAGACGGAGCATCGCTGGACGCTGGAGGTCGAAGACCGGCGGGGCCGCCGCGAGAGCGTCCGCGCCGACGCCGTCGTCAGCGCGGTCGGCCAGCTGAACAATCCCCGCTACCCCGACCTGCCGGGCCGCGAGCGCTTCGCCGGCCCCTCCTGGCACACGGCACGCTGGAAGCACGACGTTCCGCTGGCGGGCAAGCGGGTGGCTGTGGTCGGAACCGGCGCCAGTGCCTTCCAGGTCATCTCCCGGATCGCCCGCGAAGTGGGGAAGCTGACCGTCTTCCAGCGGACACCGCCCTGGGTGGTGCCCACCCCAGTCTACACCCGGAAGCTGCGCCCCGGCCTGCGCTGGCTCTTCGCCGAGATACCGCTGTATCGCCAGTGGTACCGCTTCCAGCAGTTCTGGACCAACGTCGAGGGCCGGCGCAGGTTCGCGCTCGTCGACCCGGAGTGGGACGTGCCCGGCTCCGTCTCGCAGGCCAACGAGGAGCTGCGCGCCGCCCTCATTGGCCACCTTGAGCAGGTCTACGCGGACCGGCCCGACCTGCTGGCGAAGATGACGCCCGACTATCCGCCCTATGCCAAACGCATGCTGCGCGACGACGGCGCGTGGGCCGCCGCGCTCAAGCGCGACAACGTCGCCGTGGTCACCGAGCCGATCACCGAGGTTGCCGAGGGCGGCCTGTGTACCGCGGACGGTGTCGAGCACCCGGCGGACGTGCTCGTCTACGGCACGGGCTTCACCGCCTCCGATTTCCTCAGCACGCTGCAAGTGCGTGGTCGAGGTGGTGTGGACCTCCACGAGCAGTGGGCCGACGACGCACGGGCCTACGCCGGGGTCACCGTCCCCAACTTCCCCAACCTCTTCCTGTTGTACGGGCCCAACACCAACCTGGTGGTCAACGGCAGCATCGTCTTCTCCTCCGAGGCCGAGGCCGAGTACGTCGTCGCCTGCCTCGCCCACCTGATGGAGCACGGGCACGCCGCGATGGAACCGACGTGGCAGGCGCTGCACGCGTACTACACCCGCCTCGACGCGGCGAGCGCACGGATGGCCTTCGGCGTGGAGGGCGTCACCAACTGGTACAAGTCCGCCTCCGGACGCGTGACCCAGAACTGGCCGTTGACCACCCTTGAGTTCTGGCGCATGACACGGGGCCCGCAGCTGGAGCACTACCGGACGTGGGGCGCCCGATGAGCGCACGAGGTCCGGTACACCCGCTCCCGGCGATGGCACGGGTACGCACGTGCGGCCCCTGGGCGGCGCCGAATTGGCCGACAGGCTCTTCACCGCGGCAGGGGGCAGCGCCCGGAGTGCCTCCGAACTTCCAGTCGCCGTCGACTACTCCGGAGCGGTGGCCCGGCGGTCGTCGGAGCAGGCGGACCAGCCGCGACACCGGGCACGGGACACCGGCGCGACAGGTCCTGCCGCCCCGGCGGTACACCTGGCCGGGCGGGCCGGACACCGCCGACGAGGCGAAGTCGGCCCCCGCCAAGGGCGGTTGGGAGATGGTCGCCGACTGTCCCTCGTGGCGTGGGAGTGGCAGGGCGACGCGTCCCGACGACGTAGTGCAGATAATATTCTGCCGACACGAGAGCGGGTCCGGTGTCGCTGCTCTCCACGGCGACGCCCTCGCGCACGAGGCAGGGGGGATGGGGATGGGTGCCTTTCCGGCGCGGCGCGCGAGGCCGCAGCTGAGCGAGGAGGCCGCCTCCTACCTGCGCGACCTCATCACTTCGGGAACTCTCGCGCCGGGCACGCGTGTTCGGGCCGAGGTCGTCTCCGCCGAGATGGGTATCTCCTCCACGCCGGCCAGAGAGGCGTTGCAGGCGCTGCGTGCCGAGGGTTTCCTCAGTCTGGAGCCGCGCCGGGGGTTCACCGTCGCCAGCATGACCGGCGACGACATCCGCGACATATTCCTCGCCCAGTCCTTCGTCGCCGGCGAGCTCGCGGCGCGCGCGGCCGAGCGGGTGGACCCGGAGCAGGTGAGCCGACTCCAGGAGATCCACGAGGCGTTGATCGCCGCTGCCGCGGAGGGGGAGAGCGCGGCGCAGGAGGAGTGGAACCACAAGTTCCACCGCGAGCTCAACCTGATCGCCGACGCGCCACGCCTCGCCTGGGTCGTCGGCCTTCTCTCCCGGTACGTGCCCCGCCGCTTCTACGCGAGCATCGAGGGGTGGTCGCGCACCACCGTGGAGGACCACGCGGGTCTGCTGACCGCCGTCCTGGAGGGTGACTCGAAGGCCGCACGCATCCGGATGGTCGAGCACATCCACAGGGCGGGCGAGCAGTTGGCACAGCACATCGACGAGCGGCTCGCGGCTGGCGAGGTGGGGACTGACCAGGCCACGGGGTGACCGCCGAGCCGAGGGTGGCGCGCACCGCTTCAACTACCGCCTGCGATAAGGGGGTTGACGCCCCGTGAACGCGTCCTGGCAGGGCAGAAGGCGCATGCACCGATCGCGGTCCGCTCTGCGGCGCCGGGCGCCGAGCGTGCTCCGACGGGTGGGGGAATGACGTGAACAGAGACGGCAGCAACCCCGGACACGGCACCCAGCACCGCGCGCCGGACGCGCAGGGAGCTCGGCCCGGCGCCCCACCTCCTCGCGGCGCCCTGCGGTTGGTCTTCGACCGCGACTTCGGCACCTTCTTCTGGGGCAAGCTCCTCACCTCGACCGGCGTCTGGGCGCACAGCATGGTCGCGGCGATCGTCGCCTTCCAGGCGTCCGGCTCCGCGCTCGCCGTCGGCGCGGTGAGCGCCGGTCAGTTCGCGCCGCAGCTCCTCCTCACCCCGCTGAGCGGGAAGCTGACCGATCGCGGCCACGCCATGGGCCAACTCGTCGCCGGACGTGCCCTGAGCGGCCTGGGCTCAGGCGGTCTCGCGCTGTGGATCCTCGCCTTCGGGGTGGGGGACGGCGTCGTCGGTGTCCTGCCGATCCTCGCCAGTTCGCTGATCGTCGGCTGCGGCTTCGCCGTCGGGGGCCCGGCGATGCAGTCCGCGATCCCCTGGATCATCCGTCCTGGCGAACTCGCCAGGGCGATGGCGCTCAACACCGCCCCGATGACTCTCTCCCGCGCCGTCGGCCCGGCGTTGGGGGCACTCCTGGTGGCGCACGTCAGCCCAGTCGCCGCGTTCGGCGCCGCCGCCTGTGCCCATCTTCTCTTCGCCCTGGGCCTGTTGGCGGTACGCCTACCGAGCCGCACGATGGACGGGGACGGTGCCGATACGTCGCTCCGTGCCGCTTTCCGTCACCTGCGCGCCGACCGGCCGCTCGCGCTACTGCTCCTCGGCATCGTCGCCGTGGGGGTCGGCTCGGAACCCGCCACCACTCTTGTCCCCTCAATGGCCGAGGAGTTCGGCGGCAGCGCCGCCCTTGCCGGCTGGCTCGCGTCCGCGTTCGGGATCGGTGCCGCGCTTGGCCTGCCGCTGCTCGCTGTGGTGCGCCGCGTGCTGCCCGTCCTACGGCTGGGCTCCGCCGGGCTGGTCCTGCTCGCCGTGGGGCTCGCCGGCAGCGCCGTCGGCCACTCGGGGCCCATGACGCTGGCGGCTCTGGGCGTCGCAGGTGTGGGCCTCGCCTTCGCCACGACCGGGCTGAGCACCCTCGTCCAGGAGCGCGCCCCCGACCAGCTGCGGGGACGGATCATGGCACTGTGGCTCACCGGTTTCGTCGGTTCCCGGCCGCTCGCTGCCGGGCTCGACGGGCTTCTCGCCGATGCCGCCTCGCCCGCAGCCGCCTTCGCGGCCTCGGCGGTGCTGGTCCTGGCCGTGGCCTGGATGGTGCGTCCGGCCTCGGTGGACCGTCCGATCCCCGGCCGGTGCTCCGACGGGTGAGGTGCACCCATCGCCTCGCGCCACCGCGTTGTCGACGTCCCGAGCAGCCGTGTTGCGCGCCGGCGGGCGCGTATGACCTCAGCGGTGAGCCGCCAGGCCGCCCAGGAGCAAGCCGACGAGGTCCTCTCGCACCGCCCTGACATCCTCCATCGACCGGGCCGTTCCGGTGCCGAATCCGACGATCGTGTTGACGAACGACTCGGCGACGAGCGCCGTGTTGACCCCCTCGCGCAGTTCGCCCCGCTCATGCGCCTCCTCCAGGCAGCTGACGACGGCCTTCAGGCTGCGCTCGACCGTTGCTTCGCGGACCTGACGGTGGAGTGCGGGTCGGCCGCGTAGCTCGACCGCACACCGCATCAGCACCGACCAACGCGGTTCCTCCAGCAACGCGACGGCCTGGTTGAAGAGTTGCCGGAGGTCTTCGGCCAACTCCCCGGTGTCGGGCGGCTGCAGGGTGATGGCGAGTTCGGCGAGGCCGGCAGAGATCAGCTCGTCGCGTCCGGGCCATCTGGCGTAGATGCTGCGCTTGGCGGTCCCGGCCCTGGCGGCGACCGAGTTGAGGCTGAACCCGCCGACGCCGACCTCGGCGAGCTCCTGCACTGCCGCCTCGACCACCCGCCGATCGACCCCGGCATCCCGCGGGCGCCCTCTGGGTCGGTGCTCTCGGCGAGCGGAGGGCGAACTGTCCGTCTCGTGTCCCTGCGGTCCTGTCATCTGCGGCAGAATATAGGTCACCAGAGTGGTTGCATAAGTAGTCGGGCAGCGCTAGCGTCAGTTTTTGATCAGACTTTTCGTTTATGTGTGCCCTCGCCCGCCTCCTGCTGATCGCCCTGCGGGCAGGCGCAAGAGAGGTAGGGCAGCAATGAGGCTCGCCGACAAGAGCGCCGTGGTCACTGGGGCCGGTTCCGGCATCGGCAGGACTGCCGCCCAGCGCCTGGCCGCCGAGGGTGCGGCCGTCGTCGTCTCCGACATCGCGGAGGAGGACGGCCTTCGGACCGTCGAGGCGATCCGTGCCATCGGCGGCACCGCGGAGTTCCTCGCCTGCGACGTCTCGGACGAGCAGAGCGTCACCCGGCTGTTCGACGACGCCCGCCGGATTCTCGGCGGCCTCGACCTCGCGGTGAACAACGCGGGGATCGGCCACACCCCGGCGCGGCTTCACGAGATGCCCGTGGAGACCTGGGACCAGGTCCTCTCCGTCGACCTGCGCGGTACGTTCCTCTGCCTACGCGCCGAACTGAAGATCATGACCGAGATCGGCCACGGCAGCATTGTCAACATGGCCTCCAACGCCGGAGTCAAGAACGCCCCGCAGATGGCCGCCTACACCGCCGCCAAGCACGGCGTCGTGGGGCTCACGAAGAACGCGGCCCTCCAGTACGCGCGGGACGACATCCGCGTCAATTCCGTATGCCCCGGCACTGTCGCCACTCCCGGGATCGCCGGATTCCCCGACGACATCCGACAGACATGGGCCGACCTCATCCCGATGGGACGGCTCGGCACGCCCGAGGAGATCGCCGCGTCCATCGCCTTCCTCCTGTCGGACGACGCGGGCTTCATCACCGGCACCAACCTTCTCGTCGACGGCGGCCTGATGTACGACTGACGGTGAGGATAAGCGCGAGGCCGGACGAGGCTTCGGTGCGCATGGTCACCGGCCTCCCGGGAAGGGGACGTTGGGCCCTGGGGCGTATCACCCGGTCGCGGTACACGTGTGGATCGACAGCACGAGAACCCGGTACGCCGTGACCTTCCCTTCCGCCTCATGGGTGCGAGGGGGTAGGAGCGAGGAGGCCGCGGCTGAGGACTCGAGGCCGCCATCGCCTGCGCATGCCCTCCAGGTCAATACGCCTAGCGGCTTCCGTGCCGCCTTGGGTGGCAGCAGGGCGCTGGACCCGGCCTGAGTGCCTGGCACGTCTGCTTGAAGGCCAGGGATTTTTCAGGGGCTTTCAGCCCTGTCTCGGGGACTTCCGAGGGACTTTGAGCCCCGTAAGACAGCAAGCGCCTGAAAGAGGGGGAAGGGCCTCCGACGCAGGACGGAGACCCTTCCCCGGGAGAAAGCTCAGGTGAAGGCGGACGAGTCGGCCTCTACGCCGGGTTCTGTCTCCCATGGGAACGATGCAGTGGGTCTGTCATGTGGCCATGAACAGCAGCCCGGCAACTCGTTCTTCGTCGCATCGGAGTCATGTGCCCCAACTCCCATAACATCTATCGATGGTTTCGCCAAGCTCCTGAACTCCGCTTTCATCGGTTAGGTGCCTCGTACCTAGGGAGTGGTGATGACCAGTCAGTTCATGGACGTCAAGCAGACCGCTGAGTACCTCAATGTCTCGGTGCAGTGGCTGTACCGAGAAGCATCCACAGTGGGACTTCGGAAGTATCGGTTCGGTACCGGTAGGAATGCGAAGATTCAGTTTGATGTGGATGAGGTTCGTCGGTGGGTGAAGCATCGAACTGTATGAGGTGATTTCCGCTACGAAGTTTAGCTCGCCAGAGCAAGGTTTAGGGTCTCAGCGGCTCGGCCGATGGAGCCTGGGAGCAGGTGGCGGTAGATCCTGAAGGTGATATCGACGCTTCGGTGGCCCATCCATTCCGCGACATCGGTGATGGGTATTCCGTGGGTCAGGCAGTTCGAGGCGAAGAAGTGGCGTAGCCCGTAGAGGACCATTCCGTTTGGGATGCCGATCCGGGCGCGCTGGCGGATGACTCGGCGCCACAGGTTGTCGAGCGAGTGGTTGGGGAGTGGCCTGGCGGCGTCCTTGGGGTTCCTGAGCAGGTAGCCGTCGATGTCGCCGTGCTTCTCGGCGTACCGCTCGATGGTTTCGCGCACGCTGGCCGGCAGGGGGACGTCCCGGTAGTCGCCTCGTTTGCGGTGCTTGAGTGGGGCGTAGGTCTGGGTGGTCTGGTTGACCTGTTCGCAGACGCGGTAGACATCGTTGGCCACGAGATTGTTGAGGTTGACGGCGAGGGCTTCTCCGTTGCGGAGGCCGCAGCCGCTCATGAGGTCGGTGACGAGGCGGAACGTGTCGTTGCTCGCGTCCCGGATCAACCGGAGCTGGCTGGGGGAGGGGATGACAGCGCGGTCTGGTGCGTACTGAGGTGGCTTGACGCCTTCCAATGGGTCTTCGTCGTAGAGGCCGAGCTTATGGGCGTCGAGAAGTATCGCCTTGAGCTTTTCGAAAGCGTTCAACTGGGCGGCTTGGCCGATTTCTTGGGCTTCCATGCCTTGCACGAACCTGTCGATGACCTTGTGGTCGAAAGAGTCCATGCGGCGGCTGGCGAAGGCAGGGAGAAGATGGTGCGCGAGCAGCGAGTCGAGATGCCGTAGGGACGCCGGCCCCAAGTCCCTTTGGCCGGCGCGCCATTCGCGTGCGTAGTCCTCGAACCGCATGGGACCGTAGGTGCGCACGCGTTCGATCTTGCTGAGACTGCGGGGTGCGGTCTTCTTCAGGTTGTAGAGCTCCGTCAAACGGGAGACCGCCCGCTCCTGGGTCGTGTAGCCGGCCTCCTCCTTCTGCCTACCGGCGACGTCCCGGTAGCGGATCTTGTAGGTGTGCGGGCACTTGGACCATCGCGAGCGGGGATGCTCGCAGTCCTTGAAGAACGTCCCCATCCCGTGAGCGAGTGCCTGGCTTGCCATGCGTGCTGCCTCCTCGGGCGGCCGATGCTGACCTTTTGCTGACCGTCGAGAGTTCCTCCAGCCACTGACCTGGGGCGAACCGGGAAACACGTGGTATGTGGTGGAACTTCGTCGGGCGGTCGGGCGAGGAGATCGTGGCGGCCCGTCAGGACTGGATGTCCGGCAACCGCTTCGGCAATGTGCACGGGTACGACGGGGACCGGCTGGAGGCTCCGGAGCTGCCGGCTACGCCGTTGAAGGCGCGGGGGAGAACCCGGTGACCTGATGCTTTGCGCTGGGCGACCCGGGGCCGTCGCTCGGCTGCTGCCTCTGCTCGCTCGTCACGCATGGCCACCAGAGCCCCGACCGAGCAGGAGCAGGGCAAGCAGAGTGTGAGGCGGCTGTGTCGTTCGTCGACGATGCGTTCTTCCGGAAGGGGCGTCGTCGGGGATGCCGGCCGGACATGCGCCCCGGACTCGACGGACGCACCAACCGCCCCGGTCACTCGGCACGTGCACCCAACACCCCGGCCCCCGGCGGTACTTCAGTCCACACCACCCCGTGTCGCATGCATTGACATGTACCGACGAGCCCTCCACGCTGACTTGCGCTGACAACGTTGTCCCCGTCGCTGGCCGAGCCGAGAGAGAGAACACTGTGAGCGTGTTGAGAAGGACCGGTGGCCGGGTCGCGATGCTGGCGGCATCGCTCATGGTGGTCTCGGTCGGCGTCCAGCCCGTGAGCGCCTCGGGCGCGGATACGGCCGGAGCGCCGAGCGCCGACGGCTACTGGTCCACCTCGTACGAGGCCGGCACGCCCCGGCCTGCGGGCTTCGCCGGCCGCGGCCCCGCAGAGAACCTGCGGGGCGAGACGACGCGGGTCAACACGACCGTCGAGTCGGTGGCTTCGAACCACCCCAACGACGAACGGCCGGGCGAGCACGTCTCGAACCTCGCGGACGACGACGGCTCCACCAAGTGGTACGCGCGCGGCAGCGGCAAGCCGACGTCCTCCCGGCCCGTGCACGCGATCTACCGCCTCGCCGACCCGGCCGCCGTCACGCGGTACTCCCTCACGGCAGGGGACGACGCGGCACCGCGCGACCCCCGAGCCTGGACCGTGCTCGGCAGCAACAGCCCCGACGCCGCCTCGGACGCCGACGACCCCTCGTGGACGACGCTGGACAGTAAGGCCGAGCAGGACTTCGACAAGCGTCTGCAGACCAACTTCTACTCGATCGACGACCCCGGCAGATACCGCTACTACCAACTCCGGGTCACGGAGAACTGCGCCGAGCGGTGCGACGGCTCCTCGGACGACCACGAGAAGCTGCAGATCGCCGACTGGACCCTGCGCAGCTCCGCCGGCACCCGGGCCTCAGCGCTCGGGGCGTCCGTGGAGAACGCCGAGTCGGTCGGCGCGGCGGACGGCAGCCATGCGCTCAGGTACGCCGGGCGCACTCTGCAGCAGGGCGGTGCGGGCTCGACGGTGGTGGTCCGCTCCGAGCTCGACGTATCCCTCGGCGACGACGCGGAGTTGACCTATGCGATCCGCCCGACGGATGCCGCCTCCGCGCACGCCGCGCTCGACGTCGTCTACACGGACCCGGACGGCAGCCACCCGCGCACGGTGACCTCCGACGGAGCCCTGCGCGACACCGACGGACGGCCGCAGGACGCCGAGGCACACGGCGCCACGCTGACACCGGGCTCCTGGAACAGGGTGTCGGTGGATCTGGGAGACCTCGCGGGCAAGCGCGTCACCGACGTGCTGCTCCGCTACGACAACCCCGCCGCGAAGGCCGCCGCCCCCGTCTCCGGCTGGGTGGACGACATCGAACTCGGCAAGGCGGCGGTGGACTCCTCGACCACCTGGAGCTACCTGGACGCCCCCGACGTGGACCCGGCGGACGGTGCACAGGACCGCACCGAGTGGACGCGGCCGGACTTCGACACCGGCAACGCGCCGTGGAAGGAGGCCGGGGGACCCTTCGGCGTCAAGGACGACGGCACGGACCTCGGCGAGGACTTCCCTGTCGAAACCAAGTTGAACCTGCACAAGGAGACGGGCGACGCTCTGGAGGCGTACTTCTTCCGGACGTCCTTCACGATGGAGCAGTCGACGATCGACGCGCTCACCGGGCTGGCCGGCTCGGTCGTCTACGACGACACGGCGACGGTGTACCTCAACGGCCGCCGCGTCACCGGTTGGAACGACTCCGAGATCTCGAAGAACCTCCAGTACCAGACCCCCGACGGCACCGGCGGCGAGAAGGACCCGGCACGGTCGGAGTTCACGGTGCCCGCTTCCCAACTGCGCGCCGGCGAGAACACGTTGGCCGTGGAGGTGCACCAGGCCAACAGCACCAGTTCGGACGCCTACTTCGAGCTGCCGCGGCTGGCGCAGACCGACGCCTCCCAACCGTTCACCGACTCCCAACTGGACACCGCCTACGACTCGGACGAGCTGCCCGACGCGCCCGACGGCGGCGATTACTTCACGTGGCTGCTGCGTTCCTTCGAGGACGCGAGCGGCACACCGAGCCTCATGGGCCCGAACGAGGAGCTGCCGAAGGGCACCACCTACGACGAACTGGAGGCGCGCAACGACAGGAAGGTCGTCGACATCAACAACGCGCACGAGGAGCGCGGCGATCCCCAGGTGCGCAAGGCGCTCGTCGACGGCGCGGGCAGCCCGTACGAGACGATGGAGGACGGGCTGGGCAGCGCACTCGGCCCCCTGTACAAGGACGCCCTGAAGAACGGGGAGCTGCCCAAGACGAAGGCGCTGCTCTCCCGTCGCGTCGAGAAGACGCCGACCTCGGACGACGACTGGTACCAGACCGCCAAGGACAACTACCAGTACAAGCGCCCCTTCGTACGGATGGGCTTTACCAACGACGAAGGTCTCATCAGGCAGTGGGACACGCCCGAGGGCTACGAGGGCCTCGCCGGAGACGGCTCCTTCCCGAGCGGCCACACCAGCCACGGGTACGCGCAGGGGATCGTCATGGCCACGCTGCTCCCCGAGTTGGCCCCGCAGATCCTGGCGCGCGCCTCCGAGTACGGCGACAACCGCATCCTGCTGTCCTTCCACTACCCGACCGACATCATGGGCGGACGGATCGTCGGTGCGAAGACCGCGCAGGTCCGCTGGTCCGACCCGCAGTTCCGCACCCTGCTGATGCAGGCGAAGGGCGAACTGCGGGGCGTGCTCGCGCACAAGTGCCGCGAGGCAGGCGCGGGCACCACGCTCGGGAAGTGCCTCGCCGGGGAGAAGCCGTACCTGCCCACCGCCGAGGCGCTGGACGTCTACGAGCAGCGCATGACGTACGGATTCCCGCAGATCGGCTCGGAGGACCTTCCCCCGTCCGTCCCCCAGGGGGCGGAGGACCTGCTGCTGACAGCCTTCCCGAAGCTCTCGGCCGACGAGCGGCGCGCCGTGCTGGCCGCCACGCAGATCGAGTCGGGGTATGCGCTCGACGACCGGGACGGCGCCGGTAGTTGGCAGCGTCTGAACCTGGCCGCAGCGATGAGCGCCGAGGTCGGCACGGACGCGGACGGGCGGCTCACGGTGAACGGGACGACCGTGGACACCGAGGGCGTACCGGTCAAGGCGCCGGACGCGAAGCAGTCCGCCGTGCCGGGCTCCACCGGGGAGTGAGTCAGGGCGACCGCGGGAAACCGGCGTCCTCGGCCGTGCACAAACCCCGCAAGAGCACGAGTTGAGGAGCCGATGGTGAACGGCGAGGCGGTCGCGTCGAACGAGGGGCTGATGTGGTGGCGTATCAGGTCCGGTCCATGGATGGTGGGGGGCCGCGACGTGACGCTGTCTCGGGTCCCGGCTGGGGACGATTCCGACCGAGGGGGACGGCACGCCTGAACCGAGCGGAAGAGCCTGCCGTCTCTCTTCGACCGGTCCAACGCCCCGCGAAAAACGCGGACTTGGCCGAACACCCGATGCATGCCCAGGCGGATGCCCTCGGCCAGAGGACGCACCGCACCTGGGCCGGACCCTCGCTCCCACGTTCCGTTCACGAGAAGTCCGCCGCGAATTGACAACGATGTCTATCCCCGCGGCGAAAGCGTCCGTAGAGTCGGCCGAGCTGATCTCAACACCCCGGAGGGGAAGACGTGATGGTGGTCGGAAGATCCCGCGGCGCCCGACGCACGCGGCGCAGGACGGCGGGGCTCCTCGGAGGAACGCTGGCGCTCGCCGCCACGTCGGTGCTGCCCGCCACACCGCCCGCGCTGGCGTCCGAGGCGCGGGCCGTCGGTGCCGACAGCCCGTCGTCCGAGGTGGATCCGCTCATCGGCTCCGCCAACGACGGGAACACCTACCCGGGCGCCGTCCTCCCGCACGGCATGATGGCCTGGTCGCCCACGAGCACCAAGGGCGACCAGACCAGCACGGGCGCCGCCAACGGCTACTCCTACGACGTCACCCGCACCCGCGGGTTCAGCCTGACCCACGTCAACGGCGCGGGCTGTGACCCCGGCGCCGCGGGCGACATACCGATCATGCCGCTCGCCAAGGACGTCACCTCCTCACCCTCGGCCGACAGCGAAGACGAGCTCTACGCCGAGGACTTCTCGCACGACGACGAGCGCGCCACCCCCGGCCGCTACACGCTCGGGCTCGACTCCGGCGTGACCAGCGACCTCGCGGTGAGCGAACGGGCCGGCGCGGCCGAGTTCGACTTCCCCTCCGACAAGCCGGCGAACCTCCTCTTCCGCGTCTCCAACTCCCTCAACGGGAGCGAGGACGCGCACGTCGAGATCGACGAGAAGCACCAGAAGGTCACCGGCTGGGTCCACACCGGCGCCTTCTGCGGCCGCCGCGCCAACGGCGGTGAGAACAACCGCAAGAGCTACTACCGACTCCACTTCAGCGCCTCGTTCGACCACGCCTTCGCGCGTACAGGGACCTGGCACGACGACGAACTCTCTCCCGGCTCCACCTCGGGCGGCGGCGGAGAGGGCTACGCCACCGGAGAGGAGCGGGCCGGACGCGGCTCGGGCGGCTACGTCGGCTTCGACACGAGCGACGGCGATCCCGTCGGCATGCGCATCGGCATCTCCTACGTGAGCCAGGCCGGAGCGGAGGCGAACCTGCGCCGCGAGATCCCGCGGACCTCGGGCGTCGAGGACGTGGCACAGGCCGGAGAGCACGCCTGGGACAGGGAGTTGCGGCGCATCCGCACGGACGGAGGCACGGGAGAACAGCGCACCGCCTTCGCCACCGCGCTCTACCACTCCCTCCTGCAGCCCAACCTCATCAGCGACGCCGACGGCAGGTACCCGGGGATGGACGGCCGCACGCACCGCGTCGAGCGGGGACAGCGCGCGCAGTACAGCAACTTCTCCGGCTGGGACCAGTACCGGGCGCACATCCAACTCCTCGCGCTCCTCAAGCCGCGTGTGGCGGGCGACTTCGCGCAGTCGCTCTACAACTTCTCCCGGCAGAACGGCGGCGTCTGGGACCGATGGGTGCACATCAGCGGCCCGACACATGTGATGACCGGCGACCCGTCGGCCGCCACGATGGCCACGTTCTACGCGATGGGCGTCCGCAACTTCGACGTCGAGGGCGCGTTCGACTCGCTGTACCGGCAGGCCACCGTGCCCCACCCCGACGGGCTCTCGGACGCCGGCTGCCCGGGGCAGTGCGAAGGCCAGCGGCCGAACCTGAAGGAGTACCTGGCGAAGAAGTACGCGCCCCAGGACGACTGCCACTGCTGGGGCGGCGCGGCCGAGACGCTGGAGAACGCCCTCGCCGACTCGGCGCTCGCACACTGGGCCAAGCAGCTCGGAAAGCCGCGCCGGGCCGCGGAGTTGTCGGAGCGCGCCGGCTACTGGCGCAACGTCTTCAACCCTGAGGCGACCGACGACGAGGGATGGGCGCAGCCGCGCAACGCGGACGGCTCCTGGGTCACCCCCTTCGAGCCCGGCGAGGAGAAGGGCTTCGCGCAGGGCACGAGCGCGACCTACACCTGGATGGTGCCGCACGACGTGCAGGGCCTCGCCGAGGCCATGGGCGGCAGGGAGCACGCCGCCGAGCGGTTGGACGGCTTCTTCCACGCCGACGACGGCTCCTGGTCCGTCGGCGGCGGCGATCCGTTGCGGTACGACCCGACCAACGAGCCCGGCATCCACACGCCTTGGCTCTACAACGCGCTGGGCAAGCCCTGGAAGGCCCAGGAGACCGTGCGCGAGATCATGGACACGCAGTACGGCACGGGGCCCGGCGGACTGCCGGGCAACGACGACCTGGGCACGATGTCGGCCTGGTACGTCTTCTCAGCTCTCGGCCTCTACCCGCAGCAGCCGGGCTCCGCGACGATGCTGCTGGGCGCGCCGATGTTCCCGCACGCCGTGGTCGAGCGCCCCGGAGGCAGGAACCTCACCGTGAACGCACCGGAAGCCGACGCCGACCACACCTACGTCGACTCGGTGCGCCTCAACGGCCGTACTCTCGACCGTTCTTGGGACGGCGGGAAGCTCGCCACCCACGGCGGACGCATCGACCACCGACTCTCCGACAGCCCCAACACCTCGTGGGCGACCGACCCCGAGACACTGCCGCGCTGAACGACGGCGACGGCCCCGGGGCTGGGGCGCGGGTTGCCGCGCCCCAGCCCCGTAGCTGACGGGTCACTTGCCGCTGTAGACGGGGAATTCGCTGTACTCGCCGTAGTCCTGCGCCTTCAGGCGCCGTAGCGCGGCCATGTCCTCGTCGGAGACAGCGAAGTCGACCTGGGCGTTGGACCGCATGTGCTCGGGGTTGGCCGTCTTCGGCAACGACACGGTCCCCAACTGGAGCGTGTAGCGGATGCAGAGCTGCGGGATGCTTACGCCGTACCTCTCGGCCATCGCCTGGACCTCGGCGTTCTTCAGCATCTCGCCGTGTGCGATCGGCGAGTACGCCTCGACGAGAATGCCCTTGGCCTCGCAGTAGGCCATCAACTCGAAGGGCGTGTTCCCGACGTGGGCGAGCAGTTGGTTGACGTGCGGGACGACCGTGCAGCTCGACAGGATGTTCTCCAGGTCGGCCTGCAGGAAGTTCGAGACGCCGATGGAGCGGGCCTTGCCCGCCCTGTACGCATCCTCCAGAGCCCGCCAGGCCTCGCGGTTGCCCTCGGCGTAGTCGCCGCCGCGGAAATCGTCCCACGGCTGCGGGGAGTGGATCAGCATCAGGTCGACGTGCTCCAGTCCCATCGTCGCCAAGGATTCGTCGATCGCGGCGACGGCCTGGTCGTAGTCCTTGATCTCCGCGGCCAGCTTCGTGGACACGAACAGCTCCGAGCGAGGGACGTCCGCGGTGCGCACGCCCTCGCCTACGCCGCGCTCGTTGAGGTAGGCCTGCGCGGTGTCGATGTTGCGGTAGCCGAGCCGGACGGCGTCGCGGACCGCTTGCGCGGCCTGGTCGTCGTCGATGAACCACGTGCCGAGCCCGAGCTTGGGAATGGGCACGTCGTTGGAAAGGGCGTAGGACTCGCTCAGGGTGGTCATGCGTTGCTCCCGTTCTTGTGCAGCGTGTCGTACTCCTCGTCGGAGACCGGCTCCAACCACTCGTTGTGGGCGTCTTCGCCGGGTACCTCGATCGCGAGGTGGGTGAACCACGAGTCGGCCTTCGCGCCGTGCCAGTGTTTGACTCCTGCGGGCACCCGGGCCACGGTCCCGGGCGTCATGCTCTCCGGCTCCTGTCCCTCGACCTGGTGCCAACCGCTGCCCGCGGTGCACAGCAGGATCTGCCCACCGCCTTTCCTGGCATGGTGGATGTGCCAGTTGTTGCGGCACGCGGGCTCAAAGGTCACGTTCCCGATGACCACGCCCTCGGTGGTCAGCATGCTCAGGTAGCTCTGCCCGACGAAGTTCGCCGCGTAGGCGTCGTTCCTCTCCCCGCGCGGGAAGATCGGGTCGATGTCCATCTCCCTCATGTCGATGTCCCCTTCGTCGTGCGGTCATTGAGGGTGTAGCGCAGCCACACGCTGCCGCCGTTCTTGAGCTCGGCGGTTTGCAGCTCGAAGTGGTGCGGATCGTTCGAGGTGCGGCCGGCGGTCTCGAACAGCGCCGGGCTGTCCGAGGAACCGTCCGCGACAGGGGCGATGACGACGCTGAGCTCGTCGCACAGGCCGGCCTGGATGAAGGACCAGTTCAGGACTCCTCCTCCGCCGAGCATCAGCGTCCGGATGCCGAACAGCATCCGGAGCTTGTCCAGGAGGAGCGCAACGTTCAGCTCGTCGTCCCCGGCGATCACGTACGAGATGCCCAGCCGGCGCAGAAACGCCTTGTAGGCGTTCGACGCCTTGCCGGTGAGGACCTCGAGCACATGAGCGTGCGTGGTCTGGTAGGTCAAGTCGGGGCTTTCCCAGCCGAGCCTGCCGGACGGGTCGACGGACACGTAGTACTTCTCGGAGTCCGGCACGGCGACGAAGTCGCCTTCGGGCACAGGTGCCGCGTCCTCGTCGAGGACGGGTTCGCGGTGATGCGTGAAGTTGTCGTCCGTGGTCACCCGGCCGGACAGCCAGCCTTGGTGCCGGTAGTACGGGTCGTCGCCGAACGCGAGGTCGTAGAACACTCGGCCGGCGACGGACGCCTCCGGAGTGCGCATGTACTCGCCGCTGATCTTCCCGTCGAGGGCGGTCATCATGTGGCAGAACACGAACGGCCTCGTCACGGCTCCTCCCCGTCTCTCGTCATTCGTCGTCTCGAGCACCTCTCCATGGTTATGCGAGAAACGGGGTCCGTGCAGAGGAAGGAATCATCCTGGGAGGGATTCCTCCCCCTCACAGGCGGGGTGCTGTACGGGGACGATGGAGGGATGACCCGCAACGTGAAGCAGAACGAGCTCGGTGTCTTCCTCAAGGCCCGCCGCGCCGAGCTGACCTTGCGCGAGGCCGGTCTGCCCGAAGGCGCCGGCCCCCGTCGCGTCGCCGGCCTGCGTCGGGAAGAGGTCGCCCGGTTGGCGTCGATCAGCACCGACTACTACACCCGCATCGAGCAGGGGCGCATCCGAGTCTCCGCGCCCGTGCTCGGCACTCTCGCCGACGTACTGCAGCTCGACGAGGACCAGCGCCGTTACCTGTTCAGCCTCGCGGGCAAGCCCTCGACGCGTGCACCGCGGCAGACCGCGCAGAAGGTCAAGCCCCAGCTCCAGCGGCTGCTGGACGACCTGGGCGCGACGCCGGCGATCGTGATGGGCCGGCGCATGGACGTGCTGGCCTGGAACAGCCTCGCCGCAGCCATGATCACCGACTTCGGCCAGGTCCCGGCCAAGCACCGCAACTACGTGCGGATATTGTTCACCGACCCTGATATGCGCACCCTCTACAAGGACTGGGAGTCGGTCGCAAGGACCGCCGTCGCCCAACTGCGGATGGAGGCGGCGAAGTACCCCGACGATCCACGCCTGGCCGGACTCGTCGGTGAGCTGTCGATGCAGGACGCGCAGTTCGCCCAGTGGTGGGCCGCCCGCAATGTGGCCAGCCTCTCCACGGGGACGAAGACCCTCGTCCATCCCACGGCAGGCGAACTCGTGCTGGACTGGGACACCCTCGCCGAGGCCGGCGACGCCGACCAGCAGCTCGTCGTCTGGACGGCTGCCCCGGGCGGCCCCACGCACGAGGCCCTCCGCTTTCTCGCCGCCTGGTCCGAAGGAGCCGAGGAGCATTTGCGACGCTGACGGCACGGCGTCGGATAAGGCTTCGTACCGCGGTATTCGCCGCCCGCAGGCTGCGCGCGGAGGCTCCCGAGCCGCCGGCGTTGTCGTTGCAGGTGCGAGGGAGGAGCTTTCGACCTGATGCGTCGCATCCGCGACCGGGGAGTGGTCAGCGGGCCTCCGCGCGAGGCGGTCCGGTGGTTCCCCGCACCATCAGCTTCGCGCCGAGTACCGCGTGCCGGGGCTCCAACTCGGCGTTCTCCAGGCGCTCCACGGCGAATCTGACGGCCCGTTCCGCCATCACGTCGACATCCTGACGGACCGTGGTGAGGCCGATGGGCATCATGTGCGAGCGGTGGCTGTCGTCGTATCCGACGACGGACAGGTCGCGGGGGACGTCGACACCGCCGCGCGTCAGAGCAAGCATCAGGCCCATGGCGCAGCGGTCGTTGGCCGCGAGCACCGCGGTCGGCAGTTCCGCTCCGAGGTCGCGCTCGCGGAGCAGCAGTTCGCCCGCTTCGACGCCGGACTCCTCGGTTCCGCCGCCGGGGATCACGCGCAGTTCCTCGCTCAGACCGCGTCGTCTCATCGACGCGCGGTAGGCACGGCGCCTTTCGGTGGAGCCGGGCCCCTTGCCCCCGTCGACGTGCACCAGGGAACGGTGACCCAGGTCGAAGAGGTGGTTCATCGCCTGCCGTACGCCGCTGCTCTCGGCTGTGTAGACGCTGTCCACCGGCGCCCCGGCGGCGCGACGGCTGACGGAGACCACGACGGTGCGCCGTCCGAGTTCGTTGAGGTATGCCTGCGGTGCCTCCGGGCCGAGGAGGAGCACTGCTTCGCAACGGTGGGAGAGCAGAGCCTCCACCGCCTTCTGCTCGGTGCGGCCGTGCGCGGGTGAGGAGAGCAGCGCGTCGTAGCCCAGTTCCTCCGCCTCGGGGTAGATGCGTGAGACGAGGTCGGCGTGGAAGGGATGCTGCACGGTGAACAGCACGCCCAGGGCGCGGCTACGTCCGCGGGCGAGCAGCCGGGCGGCGTTGTCGGGGTGGTAGCCGACCTCGTCCGCGACGCGGAGGATGCGTTCGCGGGTCTCCTCGCCGGCGCCCGGCTGTCCCCGGAACACGATCGACACCAGGGCACGGGAGACCCCGGCCCGCTCCGCCACGTCCGCCATGGTCGGCCTCTGCCTGCCCGATGGGTTCACGGGTGTGTGCACCTCCGAGGTTCGCTCGTGCCCGCCGGTGTCACCGTACCGGCGCGAATCGCGCTATTGACATCCCGCTTGAGCAGGCGCCATCGTACTTCGAGTTAGCGCGCGCTAGTAGCGCGCGATAGTTCTAGGTCCCCGGTGGTGTGAACAGGCCCGTGGCTCCGCGCTGCTCGGGCAACGACCGCCGTAGGAAGGGGAGTCGGGCGGATGGGGTTCGACGTGCTGACCATGGGCCGAGTGGGGGTGGACGTCTATCCGCTGCAGACCGGTGTGGGGCTGGCCGACGTCACCTCGTTCGGCAAGTATCTGGGCGGTAGTCCGAGCAATGTCGCGGTGGCCGCGGCTCGTTACGGTCGCAGCGCTGCGGTGATCACGAAGACGGGCGGTGATCCGTTCGGGGACTTCGTACGCTCCGCGCTCGAGGGATACGGCGTGGACAGTCGCTTCGTCGGTACCTCCGAGATCGCGCCCACGCCGGTGACCTTCTGCGAGATCTTTCCCCCGGACGACTTCCCGCTGTACGCCTACCGGTTGCCCAAAGCCCCTGACCTGGACCTCGTCGCGGAGGAACAGGACCTCCACGCCGTGCGCGCCGCCCGCATCTTCTGGATGACGGGCACCGGCCTGAGCGAGGAACCCAGCAGGTCGGCGACGCTCGCCGCGCTGGAGCACCGGGAGAAGTCCCATCCCACCGTCTTCGACCTCGACTGGCGGGAGGCATTCTGGTCTGACCCGGTGCAGGCACCGAGTCGCTACCGCGAGGCCCTCCGGCACGCCACCGTCACCGTCGGCAACCTCGAGGAGTGCGAGGTGGCGACGGGCGAGCGCGAGCCGTACGCCGCAGCCAAGGCGCTGCTGGACGCAGGCGTGGAGCTGGCGGTCGTCAAGCAGGGCCCTGCGGGAGTGCTGGCGATGGGGCGCGACGGCGAGGCCGTCGAGGTCCCTCCGTGCCAGGTGGAGGTGGTCAACGGGCTCGGCGCAGGCGACGCGTTCGGAGGGGCACTCTGCCACGGACTTCTGTCCGGCTGGGACACCCGTCGAACGATGGCCTTCGCGAATGCGGCGGGTGCGTTGGTGGCCGGCCGGCTGGCCTGTTCCGATGCGATGCCGACGGAGGAGGAAGTGGCGGCGAAGCTGCGTGCCACGCGCCCGGACGAGCAATCAGGGGAGGTGTGAGGAGGTGTTGTCCCCACGTCTGCACGAGGCCGTGAACACTCGCGCCACCGCTCCCGGCGTGATCGCCGAGGCCGCTGCGCGGCGCATCAGGGCGTCGTCACCGCTCGGCGAGCACGGCAAAGCCCTGATCATCGCTGCGGACCATCCAGCGCGTGGTTCCCACCGAGTCGGCAACGACCCCTGGGCCATGGCGAATCGGTTCGAACTGCTGGACAGGCTCTGCCGTGCGTTGGAACGACCCGGCGTCACAGGGGTGTTGGCCACGGCCGACATACTCGAGGACCTGCTGCTGCTCGGCGTCCTGGACAACAAGAGTGTCTTCGGCTCGATGAACCGCGCCGGTCTCGCGCAGTCGGCCTTCGAGGTCGACGACCGATTCACGGGGTACGACCCCGAGGGCATCGCCGGGAGGAACTTCGACGGCGGCAAGATGCTCCTGCGGATCGCACTGGAGGATTCGGCGACGCCGTCGGCGCTGGAGAACTGCGCGCAGGCCGTCAACGGGCTCAACGAGCGCGGACTGATCGCGATGATTGAGCCGTTCCTGTCCCGATGGCAGGGAGGACGCATCCACAACGACCTGTCCACCGACGCCGTCCTCACCTCCATGACCGTTGCCTCAGGGCTTGGCCGCAGCACTGCCTACAGTTGGCTCAAAGTCCCCGTGGTGCCCGATATGGAACGGGTGCTGGCCGCTTCCACACTGCCGGTGCTGCTGTTGGGCGGCGACGTGACGGACACCGAGGCCGCGTTCGCCTCCTGGAAGCAGGCGCTCAAGCAGCCGACGGCCCGCGGTTTGGTCGTGGGTCGGTCCCTGCTTTTTCCCTCCGACGGCGATGTCGCCGGCGCCGTAGATCGGGCGGTGAGCTTGCTGTGACCGATACACCCACCTACCACCTGCCGAAGGGCACGACGGCCGACGGCCCGTTCGAAGTGAACGTGACTCCCCAGGTCGCCGGTTGGGAGCACTCGGGACTGCGGGTGCTGCACCTCGCGGCCGGCGCCGAACAGCCGGTGTCCACCGGGGACAGTGAACTGCTCGTGCTGCCGTTGGAAGGTGGCTGCACGGTCACCGTCGACGGGCAGAGCTTTCATCTCGAGGGCCGCACCGGCGTGTTCGCCTCCGCCACCGACTTTCTCTACTTGCCCAGCCGGACGACTGCCGTCGTCCGGAGCGCGGCCGGCGGACGCTTCGCCCTGCCCTCCGCGCGCACTGCTCGCACCGACGGGGGAGCGCGGTACGGGCCGCGGGAGAACGTACCGGTCGAGCTGCGCGGGGCCGGTGCCTGCTCGCGGCAGGTCAACAACTACTGCCTGCCGGGCACCTTCGACGCCGACCAACTGCTGGTCTGCGAGGTGCTCACCCCCGCCGGCAACTGGTCCTCCTACCCACCGCACAAGCACGACACGGCGCGTACCGGTGCGGACGGCACGCCTGTGGAAAGCGAGCTGGAGGAGATCTACTACTTCCAGATCGGCGGCGGCGAGCAGGGTTTCGGCTACCAGCGCGTGTACGGCGAGGCGGACCGCCCGATCGACGTGCTGGCCGAAGTGAGGTCGGGCGACACCGTACTGATCCCGTACGGCTGGCACGGACCGTCGATCGCCGCTCCCGGGCACGACCTCTACTACCTCAACGTCATGGCGGGACCGGGGTCCGAGCGCGCCTGGCTGATCTGTGACGACCCGGCGCACGCGTGGGTGCGCTCCGCCTGGGAGTCGCAAGAGGTCGACGACCGGCTCCCGTTCGGAGAGGAGGCCCGATGACGACCGTACGTCTGACCACTGCGCAGGCGCTCGTGCGCTTCCTTGCGCAGCAGTACAGCGAACGTGACGGCGAGGAACAGCGGTTGGTCCCCGGAATGTGGGGGATCTTCGGCCACGGGAACGTCGCCGGGGTCGGTCAGGCCCTGTTGCAGGCCGTGGAGACGGGAGAGGCGGACCTGCCCTACTACCTGGCCCGGAACGAGCAGGGCATGGTGCACGCGTCCGCCGCGTACGCGAAGATGCGGGACCGGCTCCAGACCTACGCCTGCACCGCGTCGACCGGCCCCGGGTCCACGAACATGGTCACCGGAGCGGCGCTCGCCACCACGAACCGGCTTCCGGTACTGCTGTTGCCGAGCGACATGTTCGCCACCCGCGTCGCCGAGCCGGTACTCCAACAGTTGGAGCAGCCGCAGGCCGGCGACGTGTCGGTGAACGACGCGCTGCGCCCCGTCTCGAAGTACTTCGACCGTGTCGCGCGTCCCGAGCAGCTTGTCCCCGCCCTTCTCGCGGCGATGCGGGTCCTCACCGATCCCGTCGAGACCGGGGCCGTCACGCTGGCACTGCCGCAGGACGTCCAGGCGGAAGCCTTCGACTGGCCGGAGTCGTTCTTCCGACGCCGGGTGTGGCACGTCGGCCGCCCGGTACCCGAGCCGTCGGCCGTCGACCGTGCGGCGGCCCTGCTCCGTGGCGCGCGGCGGCCGCTGGTCGTCGCGGGCGGTGGGGTCGTCTACTCGGGCGCGACGGAAGGACTGCGGGCCTTCGCCGAAGCGACGGGCGTGCCGGTGGCCGATACGCACGCGGGCAAGGGCGCGGTGCCCTGGGACCACCCCCAGGCCGTCGGAGGTGTGGGTGCGACCGGCGGGTATGCCGCGAACGCGCTGGCGTCGAATGCGGACGTGGTGCTCAACATCGGCACTCGGCTGAGTGACTTCACCACGGCCAGCCGTACGGTCTTCGGCAACCAGGACGTGGCCTTCGTCAACCTCAACGTGGCTCGGCTGGACGCCGTGAAGCATGCGGCCGAACCGGTGGTCGCGGATGCTCTGCTGGGGATCGAGGCACTCGCGGAGGCTCTCGCCGACTGGCACGTGTCGCAGGACTACGAGGCCGAGGTCCGCGAAGCCGTCGCACACGCACGGGAGATCGAAGCAGAGTGCTTTGCACCCCACCGTGACGAGGGGCGACTCCCGGGACAGACGGAGATCCTGGGAGCGCTCAACGAAATCCTGGACGACCGCGACGTAGTGATCAACGCTGCCGGATCGATGCCCGGAGACCTGCAACAGCTCTGGCGTGCACGGGACCCGAAGAGTTATCACGTCGAATACGCCTACTCGTGCATGGGCTACGAAGTGGCTGCCGGAGTCGGCGCCAAGTTGGCCGCCCCGGAACGGGAAGTGGTCGTGCTCGTCGGGGACGGCTCCTACCTGATGCTCGCGCAGGAGATCGTCACCATGCTCTCCGAAAGTTTGAAGGTGACCGTCGTCCTGGTGCAGAACCACGGCTTCGCCTCCATCGGCTCCCTCTCCGAGGAGTTGGGCTCTCAGCGCTTCGGTACCAGCTATCGCTATCGCAGCGAGGCGTCCGGCCTGTTGGACGGCGAGCTGCTCCCCGTCGACTTGGCGGCCAACGCCGCGTCCCTCGGAGCCGGCGTGCTGCATGCGACCACCGTCGAGGAGTTCCGCACCGCGGTTGCCACCGCGCGGGATGCCGACCGCACCACCCTCGTCCATGTCGAGGTCGACCCCTGCGGGACCAACCCGCCCGCGCACGCCTGGTGGGACGTCCCGGTGA
Organism: Streptomyces sulphureus DSM 40104; assembly: GCF_000381025.1. GTDB lineage: Bacteria > Actinomycetota > Actinomycetes > Streptomycetales > Streptomycetaceae > Streptomyces > Streptomyces sulphureus. The sequence goes on along the minus strand of NZ_KB905816.1, from coordinate 372,367 downwards.
GCCAGACCGCACGCGTGGAGACCACCCGTGCCGCCTACCGGACCTACGCAGAACACAAGCGCACCCAGCGCCACTATCTGTGAACCGTGCGCCGGAAACGTTGTCGGGGGACCCGAAACCTCGGCTCCGTGCCGTCTCCCACTCCCTGCTTGTAAGGAGCAGTCATGGCAACAACGCCACACTCTCCGCGCCTGACCGCGGGAAACCTCTGTCTCGGCACCGCCCCGGTCTCCTGGGGCATTTCCTTCCCCGAGGACGACCGTCAGGTCCCGTACTCGCGCTTCCTCGACGAACTCGTCACGGCCGGATACCGGTGGGTGGAGCTGGGCCCGTACGGCTACCTGCCGCTGGAGCCTGAGCGCCTCGCCGCGGAACTCGGAGAGCGCGGCCTCCAGGTATCGGGAGGGACGACCTTCGGGGCCCTGCACCGCGAGGACGCATGGGAGGAGACTCTCGCCCACGCGCGGCGGGTCGCGGAGCTGACGGCCGCTGCGGGAGCCGGCCATCTGGTGTTCATCCCTCGTCTGTACCGGGATGAGAAGACCGGCGAGTACACCGAGCCGCCGGAGTTGACCGCCGGTCAGTGGGCCGGCGTCGGTGAGCGTGCCGACGAGCTCGGCAGCAGGCTGTGGGAGGAGTACGGGGTGCGGTTGGTCGTCCACCCGCACGCCGACAGCCATATCCAGGCGCAGCCGGAGATCGAGAAGCTGCTCAACGAGTCCGACGGTCGGTGGACCAATCTGTGCCTGGACACCGGGCACGTGGTCTACGGCGGCGGTGACAACCTCGACCTCATTCGCCGGTTCGGCGAGCGCGTCGGATATGTCCACCTCAAGCAGATGGACCCCGAGATCCTCGACCAGGTCGCCGCGGAGAACCTCTCCTTCGGCGAGGCGGTCGCGCGTGGTGTGTGCGTCACCCCGCCCGCAGGGCTGCCCAACCCCGCCGACATCGTGGCCGAACTGACCACGTTGGACGCCGAGTTGTTCGTCGTCGTCGAGCAGGACCTCTATCCCTGCGCCCCCGAGGTCCCGCTGCCGATCGCCCGGCACACGCGCGAATACCTCGCCGAGTGCGGACTGACGGCAACACGGCGGCCGACCGCAGCCCGATGAAGTGGCCCGCCACAGGCGCCAGGAGGGGCTCTCCTGCGCGCCCCACTCACCCTCCCCGGAAGGAATCCCCATGACCGTACGAGTGGGAGTCATCGGCGCCGGCTGGATCGGTACCGAGCACATTCGCAGGCTGAGCACCACAGTCCCGGGGGCTCGGGTGAGTGCCGTCAGTGACATCGACCGCCAGCGGGCGCTGTCCGTCGCGCCGCAGGGAGCCGCCGTCCTCTCCGACAGTCGCCATCTGGTCGAGTCCGACGAGGTGGATGCCGTGCTCGTCGCCTCCTGGGGCCCCACACACGCCGAGCAGGTGCTCGCCGCGGTCGCCGCGGGGAAGCCGGTGCTCTGCGAGAAGCCACTCGCCACCGATCCGGCGGACGGTCTGCGGATCGTGGAGGCGGAGCGTGCGGCGGGACGCCGGCTGGTGCAGGTGGGTTTCATGCGCCGGTTCGACGCCGGTTACCGGGCTCTCAAGGAGGCCGTCGACGACGGCGGCCTCGGCACACCGCTCATGGCGCACTGCGCGCACCGCAACAAGTCCGCGCAGTCCTCTTACACCTCCGACATGGCGGCCAGGGACACCGCCGTGCACGAGATCGACGTGCTGCGCTGGCTGTTGGACGACGAGATCACCACGGTGCAGGTGCTCACCCCGCGGTCCACCGGCAAGCGCTATCCGCACCTGACCGATCCGCAGTTCATGCTCTTCGAGACCGCCCGCGGGGTCCGGATCGACCTGGAGGTCTTCGTCAACTGCCAGTACGGCTACGACATCCAGTGCGAGATCGTCGGCGAAGAGGGCCTGGTCCGACTGCCCGACCCCGCGGCTCCGCGGGTGCGCGCCGCCGGACGGGAGAGCACCGCGATCTTCGCCGACTTCACAGGGCGGTTCGCAGCAGCCTTCGACACCGAGATCCGCGAGTGGATCGACGGTGTCCGGAGCGGCCGCGAACCGACGGGACCGTCGGCCTGGGACGGCTACGCGGCGACCGTCGTCACCGACGCCGCCGTCGAGTCGCTGACGACCGGCGGCGCCGTCATCGCTGTCGAGTTGAAGCCCCGGCCGGCGGTGTACGGAGGCTCCACGTGAAAGCGGCCACCGAATCGGCGGTGTTCCGCTGGCCGCCGCAGGAGGAGGCGGTGCGTACTGTCGCCGAACTCCACCATGGGTACTCGGAGTTCTCGCCGCGTCGGAGCTTCGTGCCCACCTGCCGCCGCCCTCGTGCCGACCGGGGCAGCGAGCCGAAGCAGCCCCGTCGCGCACACCTCGTCCAGCCGGCTTCGGTGCCACCGCCGCACCGGTGGCCGTCGCCGGACGAGCGTCAGCGCGCCGCTGTCCGACACCGGAAGCGGAGGAGCGACATCACGGCGGAGCTCCAACGTCCGCTGGCGAAGCGGGAGTTCGGCAGCCGCCCACCGCTGGCAGCCGAGAGCGAGACCCGTCCCTACCGACCGACCGAGGCGCTCCCGGTCGGATCGATGCGCGGCTCGGCGGTCGTCGAGCGGACGACCAGTCGTGGCGGTACGACCTCTTCGGGGGCTGCCTCATCGCCCTCGAGCCTGGCGGTGACGTGCCGTACAGCCACGCTCGCAAGCCTTGCGACGTCCTGGGCGACCGTGGTGAGGCGAAGATGGGCGAGACGGGCGAGGTGGCTGTCGTCGTAACCGACGACGGACAGGTGCTCGGGTACCCGAACTCCGGCGCGCAGCAACGTGTGGATCAACGCCGTCGCAGCACTGTCGTTGTAGGCGAGCACTGCTGTGGGCAGCTCTCCCTCCAGCAGCGTTCGGGCCCCCGCGACGCCGTCCTCTTCCGAGGGCCCGCCCGGCACCGTCCGTATGCCCGCACCCAACCCGTGCTCCGTCATCGCCAGTTCGTATCCGCGGCGGCGCTCCCGTGAACTCGGCCCCGCGCCGCCGTCGAGGTGCGTGATCCTCTTGTGCCCCAACCCGGCAAGGTGTTCCACCGCCTGCCGGACGCCCAGGTCGCCCGGGGTGCGCACGACCGCGCCCGCGAGCGGCGCCCGGGAAGAACGACCTATCACGACGGTGGGGACCCCCGAGACCTGAGCGAAGATCTCCTCGGGGAGGTTCTCCGCTCCGAGGAGCACAACCCCTTCGCAGCGGTTGTCGAGGAGCGTCTCCACCGCGCGTTGCGGAGTGCGGCTCGACGTCACCGCGCTCAGCATCACCTCCAAGCCCGCCTCCTCGGCCGCGACGTAGAGCTGTTCGATCACGTCCGCGTGGAACGAGTGCTGCAACGCGTAGACCACGCCCAGCAGATGGGAGCGGTGGCGCGCCAGCAGCCGGGCGGCGACGTCCGGACGGTAGCCGAGTTCGGCCGCCGCCTCGAGCACGCGCGCGCGGCTTCGCTCGCTCGGCCCGTGGGCTCCGCGCAGCGCGAGCGAGGCAAGCCCCGGGGACACGGCGGCGCGCGACGCGACGTCGCTGAGGGTGGGACGCCGGCCGGCTGAGCCGTCGCGATCGGACATGCAGAATCCTCCTCGCCGAGGGATTGACAGCAAGTGATGTTACCGCAAGACTGAGCAGCAATTAAAAGCGCTTTAACTCAGAGACCGAGAGTGGCGCTCACTTTTCCTTGCGCGGGGTCTTCCCATTTCCCTGCTGCCTCCATTCTTTCGCTCGTACACGCGGGAGCCCATGTGATGAAACGTGTCCAACAACGCTTTCAAGTCGTCGTATGCGGAGGCGGTTTGGCCGGGTTTTCGGCCGCGCTCGCCGCCGCCCGGCACGGCGCCGGCGTATGCCTCATCCAGAACCGGCCCGTCCTCGGTGGCAACTCCTCCTCCGAGATCAGGGTGACTCCCCACGGGGCCGCCGCCTTCCACGGGTACGCACGGGAGTCCGGAATCCTCGCCGAGGCCCTCATCGAAGAGCGGGCCGTCAACCACGAGCCCATCGTGGAGAACGGCTGGACCAACAGCGTCTGGGACATGGTGCTGTACGACATGGCCGTACGGACCGAGAACCTGACGCTGCATCTCAACACCTCGGTCACCGACGTCGAGAAGGACGACGGGCGGCAGATCGCCGCGGTGACCGCCCGGGTGGAGAACGCCGAGACCGAGCTGCGGATCGAGGGCGATTTCTTCATCGACTGCACAGGAGACGGTACGGTCGCCCACCTCGCCGGGGCCGAGTGGCGCAGCGGCACCGAATCCAGGGACGCCTACGACGAGCCGCACGCACCGAGCGAAGCGGGCCCGGGAGTCATGGGCAGCTCCCTCCACTTCAAGACGGTCGACGTAGGGAAACCGGCCCCGTTCCATGCGCCCGAGTGGGCCGTGCACTACGACGACCCCGACTTCTTCTACAAGGGCGGCAGGGTGCCCAAAAGGCTGAGCAGCGGGTACTGGTGGATCGAGATCGGCCCGCCGTGGGACACGCTCCACGACAACGAGCAGATACGGCACGAACTGACTCGGCACACGCTCGGCATCTGGGACTACCTGAAGAACCGTGACCCCAATCTCCGTGAGCAGGCGACCAATCTGGCGCTGGACTGGATAGGCCAGGTCCCGGGAAAGCGGGAGAACCGCCGGGTCATGGGCGAGTTGCTGCTCACGGAGAACGACCTCCTCGACCGCACCGTGTTCGACGACGAGGTCGCCTTCGGCGGCTGGTACGTCGACATGCACACGCTCGGGGGCCTGTTGGCGGAGACCAGCGAGCCCTTGAACGCCCGCGGACTGGACCCGACCTCGAACTACGGCGCCGGCACCAACGTGGGCCCCTTCGGGCTGCCGTTGCGCATCATGATCAGCCAGGACGTGGAGAACCTGCTCCTCGCGGGTCGGAACGTCAGCGCCACCCATGCGGCGATGAGTTCCATTCGCGTCATGAGCACCTGCGCGGTACTCGGCCAGGCCGCCGGCACGGCGGCGAGCACCGCCCTCAGGCGCGGTGTCCCCGTCGCCCGGGTTGCCGACGAGTACGTCGGCGAGGTGCAACAGACGCTGCTGCGGGACGGCTGCTTCCTGCCCAACCAGCACAACACCGACCCGGAGGACCTTGCGCGCAAGGCCGTCGCCACCGTGAGCAGCCAGGACCTGCTGCGTGGCGTAGGCCCCAACAGCGCCAACTGGTTGGGGGAGTTGGGGCAGTGGCACGACCACCCCGTATACCCTTTCACCGGGCGGTTGGAGCGCCGCGTCGCTCAGTGGATCAGCTTGGGACCTGCACGGCGCGTGGACACGCTGCAACTGTGCCTCAGCAACGAGGACGACGTGCCGCAGCAGGTCGACGCAGAACTGCACGCGGTCAGCGACCTGTGGGAGTACCGCACGGACCCCGGCACCCCGCCGCTCGCGGAGACCACGCTCACGGTTCCGCCGGGAGGGCCGCACTGGGTCACCTGGCCGATCGACCTGACGGTCGACCAACTCCCCGCCGAGGGCGGTTACATACGAGTGGACGCCGCGGCGAATCCCCGCGTCGAGTGGCACGAGGCCGGGGCGCTTCAGCCGGGGAACATCGCCGCCTACGAGGCGATGCCCGGTCGCTACCGTCGGTTCGCCGGGGGTTCCACCCTGAGCTTCCGGATCGAGCCCGCACAGGACGCCTACGCGCCGGCCAACGTGCTGAGCGGAGTCACGCGCCCGCACCGGCGGACCAACCTGTGGCGGTCCGATCCGGTGGAGCCGCTGCCGCAGTGGCTGGAGCTGGCCTGGGAGCAGCCGCGGACCGTGCAGCACGTCCAATTGACGTTCGCCGGGCACCTGTTGCGTGAGTACCACGCCTACCCGCCGTTCTACCGGGACCCGCAGTGCGTCCGCGACTACGCACTCGAAGCGTGGGTCGACGGCGAGTGGCACGAGGTGGCGCGCGTGGAGGGCAACTACACCACCCGCGTCGTGCACGACTTCGACACCCCCGTGACCACGGATCGTCTGCGCCTCGTCGTGTACGCGACGAACGGGGACCCCTCGGCCGGCGTGTACGAGGTCCGTTGCTACGAGACGCCGCGCTGCGCACGGCCGAGCTTCACCGCGACCTCCGCACGCGCACGGCGCGGCTGACGTTCCAAGGCAGGCCGCCGGGCCGAGCGTGCCGGGGACGGCGCGCTCGGCCCCTGAACAAGGAAAGCGACCACATGGACAAGGACGTCCAGATACCCGTTGAGCGCCGGGTGCCGGGAGCGAACCATGAGTGAACTCGTCATCCGCTCCAGGCGGGACATCACGGACTTCATCAACAGAGCGCCGGGCACCGCGCGTACGACGATATTCGCTGTTCTCGGGCTGGTCAGCGTCTTCACCGATGCCTATGACCTGGGCAGCCTCGGCATCGGAATAGACCAGATGGCCGCCGAGTGGGACCTGAGCTCCTTTCAGGTCGGCTCGGTCAGCGCCGTTATCGCGATCGGCGCCTTGCTCAGCACGTTCCTCGGCGGTTATCTCGCGGACCGAACCGGCCGGTTCAAGGTATTCGTCATCGCCAGCGCCATCCTCGTCGTCACACCGATCGGCTCGGCGCTGGCACCCAACTTCGAGACGATGCTCGTCTTCCGCTTCCTCATGGGCGTCGGTACCGGGCTGGACCTGCCCGTCGCGTTCAGCCTGATGGTCGAGTTCCTCAACACCCGACGTAAGGGCACCTGGGTCAATCTCTGGCAGCCCCTGTCGAGCGTCGCCACCATGTCCGGCGCGCTCGCCGCCCTGGTTGTCAAGTTCGCGGGGGCGGAGGACCAGTTGTGGCGCTGGTCGGTCGGTATCGGCGCGGTGCCGGTGTTCATCGTCCTCCTGGTCCGGCTGAAGTACGCGGAGGAGAGCCCCATGTGGGCAGCCCAACACCGCGGGTTGGCCGAGGCGGGCCGGATCGTCGAACGCGTCTACCAGGTTCCGGTGCGGGTAGTGCCACCCAGCGGGCGCGGAGCGGGCGACGACTCCGCGGCGACCGATGCGGCGCCAATGCGGAAGAGGCGTAGGCGCCCCCGCACGACGGACATCTTCCGGCGCCCCTTCCGGGCGAGGACGACCCTGGCCTCGGTCATCGCCGGCACCCAGTCGTTGCAGTACTACGCGATCGGCTTCTACTCGCCGGTCATCGCGGGGCTGTTGTTCGGCGACAACCTCAACGCCATCGTGCTCGCCACCGTGATCGTGCACACCTTCGCCTTGGTCTCCGGCGTCCTCCAGGGAGCCATCACCAACCGCATGGGCCTGTGGAGGCTGGCCACGATCGGCTACGTGATCGTCGCCGTTTCGCTCCTGATCCTCAGCGCGCTGGGGGACGACGGGTGGGACAACATGCCCCTGCTCCCCGTCCTGCTGGTCGGGATGCTGATGTTCGGCCATGCCTTCGGACCGGGGCCGCAGAGCAAAACCATGGCGACGCTGTCCTATCCCACCGAATACCGCTCGTTGGGGTCCGGATGGGCGGAGACCATGGGACGTATCGGCTCCATCCTCGGCCTGTTCCTCTTCCCGGTCCTCCTGGACACCGTGGGCCAGTCACTCACGATGCTGCTGCTCGCCTCGGCCCCCGTCGCCGCGCTGATCGCACTCTTCTGCATCCGCTGGGAGCCGATCGGCCAGGACGTCGAGACGGGGACACCGGAACAGGCACCGGCGACAGAGCCCGCGGAACCCGCACGCGCTCACAACGGCGGATGAGAGCGACGCGCACGCGGCGCCTCACCTCGACAACGCCGGCCGCTGTTCACGTGCGCAGGTCGACGACGACCTTGACGTCGTCCTCGGTCTTGCGGAGCGCGTCGGGGAACGCGTCCATGGGGACGCGGCGGGTGATGAGGCGGTCGAGCCAGTCGCTGTCGGCGTCGGCCAGGGCCGTTGCGGCCTGCTCGTAGTGGGAACGCGCCGCGTTGACACTGCCGAAGAGCACCGTGTTGTTGAGGACCATCGTGTCGTTCACTTCGTCCGCCCCGAACGGCGACGGTTTCGAGCCCGAGGCCATGCCCGTCAGGCAGATGACGGCGTTGGGACAGGCGGCGTTCACCAGGTCGAATACCAGGGGGCCGTGGCCCGTGCACTCGATGACGACATCGGGGCTGAGCCCGGTGTACGCGAGGTCACCGGCGTGGAAGGTGGCGCCGAGATCGTTCACCAGCGCCGACTTGGGCCCTTTGTCGTTGACATCCAGAACGTGGACGTCCAGGCCGCGCTGTACCCCCAGCAGAGCGGCCAGCAGGCCGATCGGTCCGGCGCCTGTCACCAGCGCCGTCCGGGGCTGCCACGACGAGCGCGCGAGGATGTGGTCGGTCTGCTCCCATGCCTTGGCCAGCACCGAAGCCGGCTCCAGCAGTACTCCGCGGTCTCCCACGCCGGGGCTGACACGGACCGCGTAGGCGGGGTCGATCCGCCACAGCTCGGAGCCGTAACCGTCCCGTTCCTTGATGCCGCGTTCCGTGTACTTCCCGTTGCGGCAGAAGTCCCATTCGCCGTGTGCGCACGGTGGGCACGGCACAGGGTCGGGACGCCGTACGATCCCCGCCACGTTGTCGCCCGCCGAGAACCCGCTGTCCTCCGGTGCCTCGAGCACCACGCCCAGCGACTCGTGCCCGACCACCAGGCGGTCCTGACCCGGCGGCAGACTCCCGTAGCCGCGCTCGACGATGTCGACGTCCGTTCCGCAGATCCCCAGCAGCCGACCCTCGACGAGGAGCGCTCCCTCGTCCTCCGCCGGGTCGGGCACCTCGCCGACCCGCACCTGCTCCGGCTCACCGGGCACCACCGTGATCGCCTTCATGCACGTCACCTCCCACCCGGTTCCGCCGGCCCCGCGACGGCCGCACAGGGCTCGTTCGAGCGTCCCCTCCGGCGAACCGACCCGCAATTCGGGCGGGCGGCAGGCCGCACCCGCACCGGCGGCCGGGGCGATGACCCGGCACAGCGGTACGGCCCGTACGAGCGGAACCGTGCGCGCCGTGGAGCGCGGCAGCCCGGAGCCGGGCGCACGCTGCTTCCGACCCGCTGTCTTCGCGCGGCAGGCGGCATCGCGTTCCTGGCACGGCGATTGGCAGCCGTCGAGCAGGTGGCGCGGAACGGGAAGAGAGCCCGTCCCGTCAGGTCAGCCGTTGGAGGGCAGGCGGAACGGAAGGTGGGCGGGCCAGCGCAGCTCGGGCGGCGCGCTGACGCGCACGTCCGCAGCGCCGCTGAGTACCCTTTCCGCCGCCTCGTCCGAGCCGGTCCCGGCGCCGGTACGGGCACCGACGCCGGCCTGTTCGTCGGCGTCGCCCTCGACGCCGACGAAGACGAGGATGTCGAAGACCACCATCCGCACGCCCGCCCGGGCCACGAGGAGTTCGACGCCCTCGGCCGGTGCCGGGCCGGGGACCGGGCTGGAATCGTGGCGCGTCCCCGGGCCGGGAGCGGGTGGACGGACGGAGCCGGCGCCGGAATCCGGCTCGGGCCTCTGCTCGGACTCCGAGCCGGGACCGGTCACGCGGGCGGCCACGGCGACGGCACGTTCGGCCGCACGTTGGCGCTCGGCGCGGTCGCCGGGGGAAGCGGCGAGGGACCGCAGCGTCTCGGACAGCTCCCTGACCACGGGTGACAGCGCGGAACGTTGCCCGGGCGGCAGCTCCGTGGCCGTGCGGGTGAGGGTGAGGCAGCTATTGCCGAGCAGGTCCAGGCGGGCCGCGTACGCGCTCTCGCGCTCGATGGGCTGACGCTGCCCCCACCACAGGGGCGAGCGGCGCGCGACGGTATCGGCGTTGTCACGCGCCTCACCGAGGTCGACCAGTCGCTGGTACGCGGCGAGCAGGTGCTCCCAGGTCCACTGCGAACCTCGCGAGTCCCCGTGCTCCACGACCTCCGCCGTCAGGGTCAGCGCATGCGCCAGGTTCCGGAGGATCGCGCTCTCGGCCCGCCGCAGCGCAGCCAACGGGTGCGCAGGGAACAGGAGTTGGCTGAAGACGAGCGCGACGGCTCCGCCGAGTACCGCGTCGACCACCCGGTCGGTCCCCGTACTGGTGCCGGTGGCTACGGCGATGATCGCGCTCACCCCGGCCTGGGCCATGGTGACGCGTACGCCGCCGAAGAGGAGGGCGGCGAGGATGGCGAGGAAGACGGCTACCGCCACGGTGGGGTAGCCGGGACCGAGGACGGCGACCGTCAACTGGGCGGCGAAAACCCCCGCGATGACGCCGAGGACGAAGCGCACGGCGTTGGTGCCGCGCCCGCCGCGGGTGGTGTTGAGGGCGACGATCGTGGTGATCGGCGCGAAGATCGGCTGATGGTGGTCGATGAAATGCGCGGCGATCCACCAGGCGACGGTCGCGGCGACGGTCTGCTGCACGACGGGCCACATGCTGCTCTTCAGCCGCTGCCAGGCCGCCGACGTCGCCGCCCGCGCCTCGCGCAGCCCCTTCCGCAGGGTGCCGGCGACGGAGTGCGGACGCGGTGAGGTACGGGCGTTCAACGGCAGTCTCGCGTTCCGGTTTCGTATCCGACCCTCCGGAAGGAGCCGCCCCCGAAGTCCTGTCTGGTGTACGACGCATCGGTTACGACCCCGGCGTCGTAACCGAAGAGGAAACCGCCGGCGATCACCGCTCCCCAGCGGCCGACCTCGCGCTCGGCCGCGGTGGCGCCCCCTTCCTCCACCGGACCATGGGCGCCCGGCTTCCGGGAAAACCGCTGCATGTCGTGTCTCCTAAGCCGGACCGCTGCCCTGCGCACATCGCGTACACACCGCGGGGCCTGCGCGGTGGAGAGCTTCCGGAAAGGTCGAGACGCTAAACGGGCATTACGCCATCGTGAGCGCCAATCGCCGGGAGCGCACGGCGCAGCAGGCAACACGTCGGCACCGTCGAGTCCGGACATGCCTTCACCGGCGGTGGGACGACGGCGGCCGGCGAGCCAGGACACGTGCCAAGGGCGGCGCCGTCTCGGGCGCTCGTACATCGGCCATCGCGGCGTCGGTCCGCTGTTGTCCGGCGGGGGATGCGCGCTCCACCGAAGCCGACGGTGTTGTCTGAGACGTTGCCCATCCCCGGACGACGAGAAGGCGGCGGTGTGATGACATCTCGTGAGCTGAACCTCCAAGAGATCCTGCGGGCAGTGGAGCAGGCGCCACCGACCAGTTCCGTGACGGCGGTGGCCGACCTCCTGGCTGAACAGGTCGACGCTCACGACGTGTGTTTCCTGATCACGGACCTGGCCGGGGAGGCACTCTGGCGACTTCCGGCCGTGTGGGCCGACCGGGAGGGGAAGGCCGATCCGGTGGAGCCGCTCCCGGGCACGGTCTACGACGAGGTGCTGCGCACGCAGAAGCTGCACGTCGTCGAGGCGCATGCGCCCGATGGGTACAAACGCGGCGGCTATCTGGTGGTGACGCCGGTTACCACGCGGGGGGATGCGATCGGGGCTCTGGAACTGGTCACGCAGCAACCACCGACCCCCTCCGAGCAGGAGCACATCGCACAGGCCGCCCAAGCTCTGAGCTACGTCGTGACCATCAACAGACGCTTCACCGACCTCTTCGAATGGAGACGGCGCACCAAGGTCCCCAGCCTCGCCGCCGAGATCCAACACAACCTGCTGCCCGCCGCGCTGGCGGTGGAAGCCGGACAGGCGACGGTCGCCGGGGCGCTGGAGCCGGCCGGAGACATCGCCGGCGACACCTTCGACTACAGCCTCGACGAGCAGGCCCTGCACCTGTCCATCACCGATGCCATGGGACACGGGGTGGAGTCGGCGCTCCTCGCCAGCCTCGTCGCCGGCGCTCTCCGTCAGACTCGTCGCGCCGCCCTCCCTCTCCCCGAGCAAGCGAACGCCGCTCACCGCGCCTTGCTCGAGTACGGGCGAGGGGGCACCGCCACGGGACAGATGCTGTGGGTCGACCTGACCAGCGGACATGCGCTGCTGGTCAACGCCGGGCACCCGTGGCCCCTGCGGCTCCGCGCCGGGCAGGTCACAGAACTCGAACCGCAAGTGGACATGCCCTTCGGCAACCCGTGGCAGGACAGCTACCAAGTACAGGAGATCTCCCTGTACCCCGGCGACCGGCTGGTGTTCCTCACGGACGGCATGCTCGAACGCAACACGCGCACCCTCGACCTGCCGACCGTGATCGCGCGCGACACGGCCCTGCACCCTCGCCAAGCTGTCCGCTCCATGGTCCAAGCACTGCGAGCGGCCACCGACGGCGAACTGCTGGACGACGCCACTGTGGTCTGCCTCGACTGGTACGGACCCGGCTCCAGCCAACGAACCGGCGCCACGGAAAGCAGGCGCTAGGTCCAGGGCCGGACGTCGGTCCCGGGGAAGGCGGGCTCACGCGGAAACGTGGCTGCCCCGCGTGCGGCAGCGCGTACTCGGCGTGGTCCACTCGGCTTTGCTGACAGGGACTCAGCCGTTGTGGCGAGTGGGAGGTCGTCGGACCGCCGCCCGATGTGCTCGGGCCGCGCACCGTGTGGGGCGGCGGCCACTGCAACACGTCGACACTGTACGAAACTCCGCGCACCGTGGTTCCCCCGGACGCCCGCCTTGTGTGACAACCGGCTCGTTGTGCCGCCGAGCGCGGCATCAGCACGCAGCGCCGGACGCCGGCGCGCACGGGAAGTCGGGCATCGGACCGGACGAGGAAGGCAGTGGCAGCGGGTGGCATCGGAGACCGGCGAAGACGACCTCACTGCCTGGGCACGCCAGGCGATCCGCACGCTGGCTCGACGACCGTGCCACCGAACCTCCGGCGCCGCTCCTGCCCTTCCCGCTCACCGGGCCTCCGGGCACGGCCCTGTACCTCAAGGACGAGTCGCGCCGCCCCACCGGAAGCCTCAAGCACGGGCCGGCGCGCGACCTGTTTCTCCACGCACTGCGTGCGGGCCACATCGAGCAGGACACTCCGCTCTTCGAGGCGACGAGCGGCAACATGGCCGTCTCGCAGGCCCACTTCGCCCGGCTCCTCGGCCTGCCGTACACGGCCGTCGTCCCGGAGCGGACCTCGACGGCCGAGCGGCACCGGATCGAGACGCACGGCGGCCGCTGCGTTCCCGTCGACCCGCCGCCCGCCGTCTACGAACGGGTGCGTGGACTCGCGGAACAGGTCGGTGGCCACTATCTGGACCACCTCCACCGGGTGGGGGACGCCGTCGACTGGAACGGACCGCGGAGCTTGGGTCCACAGCTCGCGCAGGACCTCGCGGAGCGCGGCGAATCGCCGCCCGCCTGGATCGTGGTGGGCGCCGGCAGTGGGGCGACCTCGGCGGCCATCGTGCGATACCTGCACCGTCGGGACGCCGGCACCCGGCGCCGCCGTCGATCCGGAGAACTCGGCGTACTTCCCCGGCTGGGTCACGGACTGCCCCGCGTACAGCACCGGCATGCCCTCCCGGAACGAGGGCATCGGACGGCCCCGGATGGAGCCGGCCTTCGATCCTCCCTGGTCGACCTGGTCATCCCGGTACCCGACGCGGCGAGCGTCGCAACGATGCGGCACCTCGCCGCGGTCACCGGACTGCGGGGCCGGTCCGTCCACCGGGAGCTGCCTGTGGGGCGCGTTCAGGGTCCTGGACCGCATGCGACGGGAGGGCACGAGGGGACCGGTCGTCCTCGTTGCCGGGGACGGCGCCGACCTCTACCGCGAGACCTGCTACGACGACGCGTGGGTCGCGGCGCACGGCTGGGGGTTGGCGGGGCCGCTGTCCGAGGTGGAGCACTTCACCTCGACCGGTATGTGGGGGACAGCCTCGAGCGACTAGGAGATGAGGCAAACCATCGCGGCGCTGGCGGGGCGCTCACAGACGGCGCATGGGCTCGTCGATGAGCGCGATCCTGGACTCGGAAACGGCGGCGACGAGGTGCTCGCCCAGCGAACTGGCGTACATGACGCGGCGGTCCGGAGCTGAGGAAGAACGCACACGGTCTGCGGTGGCACGACCGAGAGCCGGCCCGCAGGTCACCAGGGGCCGTGGTCGGCCAGCCCCAGTACCAGGGCGGCCACCGCGGTGGCGAGGAAGACGATCCCGCCCGCGATGTCGCGGGAGCCCACCCGCAGATGGGCGGTGATCGCTCCGACGAAGTACAGCACGAGCCCGCAGGCGGCGAGGGTCCCGAGGAGCGGTACGGCGAGTCCGGCGAGCAGTCCGACCGTGCCCGCTGCCAGCAGTGTGCCCAGTAGGGGTACGTACTTGCGGGGGAGGCCCTTCATGTCTGCTTGGGTTTTGGGGTAGTCGTGGCCGATCAGGTAGGTGACGGCGGCGGCACCGTTGAAGACCGCAGCGAGGAGGGTGACCGTGAGGTAGGCGGCGGACACGTTTTCTCCGTTTCCGTGGGGGACAGCGTTGCCGGGCGCTCCGTTGGAAGACGCCGTTTCCCTTTATGACAAGACAGCGACTCGACGTGTGACATCGGCGTCGTCTGGTGGCGGACATCCGGAGCATCGGCCTCGCGCAGGCGCTCATCGCCGATGCCCCACGGTGAACGGATCATTGAGCAGGTGACCGACGCGGTCCGGGCGAGGCTGTCTTCCTTTCGCCGCATCTGAAGGCCGGTGGGGACGGTCGAGGTCAAGCCCGTCGGGAAGTCCGGTATACGAGGGAAGAGCTGCCTCCCCGGAACAGCCCCCGGCCGCGGTCCCCGGCCACTAGGGTGTGGCTGTGACTGCTGTTCAAGCCCCTGGTCGCCTGCTCGCGATCAGCGACCTGCACGCGGCAATAGGAAGGAACAAGGCGCTCGTTGAGGGCCTGCGCCCCGAGTCTCCCGGTGACTGGCTCGTCGTGGCGGGCGATGTCGCGGAGACCGCCGACGAGGTGCGGCGGACCCTGGCGATGCTCGCGGAACGGTTCGGCACGGTGGTGTGGACACCGGGCAACCACGAGCTGTGGACCCACCCTTCGGACGGACTCACCCTCCGCGGCGAGGAGCGCTACCTCCATCTGGTCGAGATGTGCCGGGAGTTGGGCGTCGTCACGCCGGAAGACCCCTACCCCGTCTTCAGGGGTGAGCACGGACGCCTGAGGATAGCGCCGCTCTTCCTGCTCTACGACTACACCTGGCTGCCCGAGGGCGCGGAGTCCAAGGCGGAGGGCATGCGGGTGGCCGAGGAGACCGGCCTGGCGTTCAGCGACGAACTCCTCCTGCACTCCGACCCGTTCCCCAGCCGCGAGGACTGGTGCGCAGCGCGGGTCGCGGAGACGGAGCAGCGGCTCGCGGCGGTCGACGACCCGGACGTTCCACTGGTGCTCGTCAACCACTACCCGCTCGTCCGCGAACCGACGCGGGTGCTGCGCCACCCCCACTTGGCGATGTGGTGCGGCACCCGGCGTACGGAGACGTGGCATCGACGCTTCCACGTCGCCTGCGTGCTCTACGGCCACCTCCACATCCCGCGCCGCACCGTCCACGACGGCGTGCCCTTCCACGAGGTCTCCCTGGGATATCCGCGCGAGTGGCAGCGACACGGCCACCCGCACGGCATCCTGCGCCGTATCGACCTGGGGGAGAGCACCGGATGAACGCGGTGCCGCCGGCCGGCTTCCGATCACCGAGTTCCCCGCGTATTCGGCCGCTGAGTTCTCGTGTCCCAGAACTTGTCACGGACACCGGTGGCTGACCGCTCCCGGAGCTGCCCGTTCTTCCGCGGCGACGAACTGACCTGGGATATCAAAGTGTCGCCGCAGGACAGGAGGAGTAAGCCAAGGTCGACCAAGCCGCGATCCTCGACCGCTACAGCCGTAGCCCCGCCGACGCCGCGGCCCCCACCGTCGAGTCCGTGCAAACGCTCCTGGAGGAGCAAGGCCACCTCGACGCGGTCGGCGGCAGCGCCTACCTGGAGAACCTCAACGCCACGGCCGCCGCCACCGGCACCAGTACACAAGCCGCCGAGACGGTGCGCGCCCTGGCAGTCCTCCGCCGTCTCAAGAGCGCCGCCCAGCACATCGACGCCCTCACCGACGAGGCCGACACCACCACCGCCGAGGCCCTCGCCGACACCGCCCAAGCCGAGATCCTCGCCGCCACAGCAGGCCGCGCCGGCCTCCACCCTTCCGTCAGCCTCAACGAAGTGCTGGAGAACGTCCTCGACGAAATCGAGCTCATCGGCAGTAAACAAGAGCACCAGGTATGTAACGGGGTACCCACAGGGTTCCGCGAGCTCGACGAACTGACCGGCGGCCTCCACCCCGGCGAGCTCGTGGTCATCGCCGGCCGCCCGGCGATGGGCACCACCACCCTCGCCGTGGACTTCCTACGCTCGGCGGTCCTCACACACCGTCTGCCCGCCGTCATGTTCACCCGCGACGCCAGCCTGAACGACATCGGCATGCGGCTGTTGGCCGCAGAAGCCCGCGTCGCCCGACACCGCATGCGCTCCGGACACCTCACCGACGACGACTGGGGCCGCCTAGCACGAAAGATGTCGACCGTGGCCGAGGCCCCTCTGTTCCTCCAGGACGACGCGAACACCACCTTCACCCAACTACGAGCCCAATGCCGACGCCTACACGCGCAACACGACCTCCAACTCGCCTGCCTCGACACCGTCCAAATGCTCGACTACGGAACCCGCCCCCTCGGCAGTCGCTACGAAGAGGTCTCCGAGATCGCCCGTCGCCTCAAACTCCTCGCGATGGAACTGCAAATCCCCATCGTCGCCGTCTCCACCCTCAACCGCGGAGCTGAACAACGCGACGACCGCACACCCCGCCTGAGCGACCTGCGGGACTCAGGCGCACTCGAAGACGTCGCCGACCTCGTCCTCCTCATCCACCGGGAAGACGCCTACGACAAACTCTCCCCCGCTACGGCGAAGCAGACCTCATCATCGCCAAACACAACAACGGCCCCACCGCCACCCTCACCACGGCCTTCCAAGGGCACTACGCACGGTTCGTCGACTTCGCCCAGCTCTAGTCAGCCGTTGCGGGATCTCAAATCCCGTGGCCGAATCTCACGAACCGTGGCCACTCAACGGTCAATTGGTACGCGACCTGTCCCTTGACACTGCGGCGCCTTTTTGGCCTTTTCGCCCCTCGGTCATAGTCGGCGCCATGGACTATGACGTAGTGGTGGCCGGAGGCGGCCCGGTCGGACTGATGCTGGCCTGCGAGCTCCGGCTCGGAGGCGCGCGGGTGGCTGTTCTGGAGCGCCTCACCGAAGTGGACCCCACGATCAAGGGCGGGGCGATCACCACGCCCAGCGCCGAGGCGCTCTACCGTCGGGGCATGCTGCCCGCGCTGGCCGAAGTGCAGCGGCAGGCGATGGATCGCTCCCAGGCATTTGTGCGCGAGCGGAACGGCGGCGACGGACGCAGGGCCGCGGGCCAAGGGCTCGGAATCGTCGGGCACTTCGCCGGCATCCTGCTGCGCGCCGACCTAGTCGACTATAGGGAACCGGGCCTCGGCGACGCCGGACCCGCCGCCGAGATCGCCTTCGTGGCGCAGCAGGACATCGAGCGGCTGCTCGGCAGGCGGGCGGACGAGCTCGGCGTCGACGTGCGCCGGGGAGTGGAGCTGACCGGCTTCGACGCCGACGACGGGGCCGTCACCGTGCGGACCAGCCACGGGGCCATACGTGCCGGCTGGCTCGTGGGCTGCGACGGCGGCCGCAGCGCGGTCCGCAAGCTCGCAGGGTTCGAATTCCCCGGCACCGACCCGGAGATCACCTGTCACCAGGCGGTCGTGGAGATGACCGGCACCGAAGACCTGAAGGTCGGCTGGACCGCCACGGACACCGGGGTATACGCCTACGGGCCGATGCCGGGCCGCGTCGTCACCGTGGAGTTCGACGGCCCGCCGACCGACCGGGACGCGCCGGTCACCGCCGAGGACCTCCAGGCGCGGCTGCGCCGGGTATCCGGCGTGAACGTCACGATCACCACAGTGCGGACCGCGACCCGCTTCACCGACCACGCCCGCCAGGTCACCGAGTACCGCAAGGGCCGGGTGCTGCTGGCGGGTGATGCGGCGCACGTGCACTCCGCGTTCGGGAGCCAAGGGCTGAGCCTGGGTATCGGGGATGCGATGAACCTCGGCTGGAAGCTCGCCGCGGTGATCGGCGGCCGGGCGCCGGAAGGGCTGCTGGACACCTACACCTCCGAACGGCACCCGGTCGGTGCGTCGGTCCTGGACTGGACCCGGTCTCAGGTCGCAGCCATGCGCCCGAACCCGCAGTCCCGGGCCCTGCGCGAGATCGTAAGCGACCTGGCGGGGACGGTCGCGGGCACCACGTACCTGACCGCGCGGCTCAACAGCGCGGGGGTGCGGTACGCGCTGCCGGGCGAGCACCCGCTGACCGGCCGCAGCACCCCGGACCTCGAACTCACCGACGGCGGCCGCCTCGCGGACCACCTTCACCGCGGCCGGGCGCTCCTGCTTGACCTCACCGACGACCCGAAGCTCCGAGCCCTCGCCGCGGGGTATGCCGACCGCGTCGACATCCTGACGGCCGGCTGCCCGTCCCGCCCGGAACTGGCTGCGGTCCTCGTTCGCCCGGACGGTTTCACGGCCTGGGCAGCCGACGCGGGGGCGCAGGCGCCGACGTCCGGGCTGGCGGAAGCGCTGAAGGAGTGGTTCGAAATGCCAGAGGAGGCGATGACGCAGGGCTGATCCGCCACTTTTCTCTCGAACCATGAGCGACCTCGCCCACGGTCGCCGTGCTCACCCGGGTGTGGCGACCGTCCGCACCTCACTTCCGGCGACGGCATGCGCGAACTGGGCATAAAACTCCCCAGGGCGTAGTCGCCCCTACTCGTCTTGATTGGTCAGGCGTAACCGGGAGCTCTGGCTCCGACTAGTGCTTCTCAGACAGTCGCCGTCTGATCGAGCCGGTCGCGCATGTGCTGGGCGAGGTCACAGAGCCGGGGCCTCGGGAGGCGGTGGGCTGGACCCGCGAGGCACAGGGCAGCCTGTGCGATGCCTACGGTAGGAACCGGAACAGCTACACAGCACAGGTTCGGCTCGTGCTGTTCGACGTCCAGCGCGTAGCCGCATTGGCCCGCTTTTGTAATGGCCTCCTCCCAGACCTGCCAGGCGCTGGGGTCTGAAGCCCGCATACGCCGGGCCGTGGCAGGGCGGCCGGCGAGTAGGACATGGCCGATTGCGGTCCCCAACAGGGGGCAATGAGTGCCCGATACCGCCCCGACCCTCAGTGGCTGAACCGATTCGACGGCGTCAAGGTAGACAGCGTCCTTCCATGAGGCGACGGCCAGGTAACACGTCTCACCGGTCTCGCGGGCTAGCTCGGCCACGAGCGGGTGGAGTTGCGCGTGCAGGGCCTGATCGTCACTTCCGGATTCTCGGGCCAGCTCGGCCAGCTGTTCGGTGAGCCGGTACCGGCCGGCAGAGCCGGTTTGGGTTGTGTAGCCAAGGTGTTCAAGGGTGGCCAACAGGTTGTGCGTGGTTGAGCGGCTCAGACCACATGCTGCCGCTAGATCACTCAGGCGGGCCTCCGCGGGGTGCCGACCCAGTTCTTCGAGCAGGGCAAAAGCACGCGTAACTGAACGAACCGGTCGCGGCCCCATCTCACCTTGTTCCATACCATGGAATTTTACCACCCCGTTCCCAATTCTTTTCCCGCTGAGTTGAACGCGATGCTAATGTCCCCGTAGTCATTCAGTAACCGGAGAGTCGCGCTCCGTGTTGTGGCGCGGGCTTACACCCGGTTCTGCATCGATTGTGGCAATGGCGCCACATGCCGTATCGAGGAGGGAAGGGCCGAGCTTGCTCCCCTCCCGCCTCTCAGATCCACTCCAAGGAGCAACGCCGCTATGAAGCGAGTCTGTGTCGTTCTGGGTACTCGTCCTGAAGCGATCAAGTTCGCCCCGATAATTCGACTGTTGAAACGCGATAAGCGGTTTGACCCGGTCATTGTCTCCACCGGACAGCACAAAGAGATGCTGGCCGAGACCCTGATGGCTTTCGGTCTCAGCGTCGACATCGACCTGCAGATCATGCGTACGCGCCAGACCCTCTCTGGTGCCACGGCCCGCATTCTCGAAGGGCTCGACGCCTACCTGCCGAGCTCCAAAGCCGATGTGTTGCTGGTGCACGGAGACACCGCCACTACGCTCGCTGGAGCTCTGGCAGGGTTTCATCACCGAATACCCGTGGTGCACGTGGAGGCCGGACTACGTAGCGGCACGCTCTCCTCACCATTTCCCGAAGAGGGGAATCGAAGATTGGTGGCGCGTATTGCCGATCTGCATCTTGCTCCCACGTGGGGCAACCGGGACAACCTGCTCCGCGAAGGTCTACCAGCCACCAAGATCACGGTCACCGGAAACACTGTCATCGACGGTTTGCGATGGGGGGCACAAAACGCCACGGGCTGGGACCGCACAGAGCTCGCGGACCTCGACACGGACAGTCGGCGCGTAATACTCGCTTCCGCTCATCGACGTGACGCATGGCCCCGGCTGGGACAGATCGCCAAGGCATGGAAGACTCTCGCCGACCGCAGCGATGTGCGCCTCGTGATTCCACTGCACCGCAACCCTGCGGTGCGGGAGGCCATCCTGCCCGTCCTTAACGGCCACCCGAACATCACCGTCACTGAGCCACTGCCCTACTTGGCCTTCTGCCGACTCCTAGATCGTGCCGACCTGATCATCTCCGACAGCAGCGGCGCCCAGGAAGAGGGGCCCGCACTCGGGACACCCACCCTCGTGCTCAGCGAAGTAAGCGAGCGCGTGGAGGGCGTGGAAGCCGGCTCGGTGCGTCTAGTCGGAACCGACACCGACGGGATCGTTCACGCTGCCTCGTCGTTGCTGGATGACGACTTCGAGTACGACGCGATGGCCCGGGCGCACAACCCTTACGGAGACGGACATGCGGCCGACCGGTCGGTTGCCGCCCTGGCCCACTGGTTCGGCCTGGGGCCTGCGCCCACCCTCTTCGCCCCCGACACGCCTTTGCTGGTCCCCGGCCTCGGCGCGGACCTGGTGAGAAACGCCAGTTGAACACACAACGCGACTACAACAAGGAGTCCGAATGACTACGGCAGGATCCGTGTTGAGCTTTTCGACCCGTCGACTCCGAGCCTCGTCTACCGATCCAAGAGGGATAGTTCGTCTAGAGCAGCCGACGCTCGTGGTGAACCCCTCAACAACCTCCGTCTTCCTCGACACCGCTGTACAGACGCACATCCCTCCCTTGTCCTCGGCGGTACTCGACCACGTCACGCTCAGACCTGCGGAGCGATTGCTGCTCCTGAACGGCTGGGACGACGAGGAACTCGCCGGGCTTGGCAGCCGAGAAGGGTGGCAGCGTATTGGTGACAGTCCAGAAGTGGCCGCTGGGGCGGGCGACGGTCTCCCATTCCCCGCAGAGACACCGCTGTGGAAGTCAACGACAGAGCAGTTGGGAAGAATCCCCTTCGATAGTCGTTTCCCTGAAGCCGGTAGCGACGCAAGAGGCAAGCGTGATCTCTACCTCCAGGCCAACTTGTGGTACGCGCCAGCCGGAACAGACTGCCATATACACCGTCGGCACGATTTCCTGGAAGTGCACACCCAGGTGTCTGGTTGGGGCCGAATGCAGAAGTTCCATGCACAAGACCCCACCACCCTGTACCAAGACGTGCTGTTGGCCCCTGGTATGACACACGCCCCCTTTTGCCGCACCGACGCGGCCGGCGGGTGGCAGTACCCCTGGCACCGCTACTGGGCAGACAGCGACTGCCTCTGGCTCGCCCTTGAGTACCACCCCACCGCGCCTAGCCCCACCGTCTCACAGTCCGATGCCCAGGAGGTCCACCAATGAATGACGCTACGCCCGCCGCCAGCATCCGAACTCCCCACTTCGAACCTGAAGTCGTGGCCGACCAACTGCGCGACGGCTACTGGCTCGAGGCAGCCGACCTGGACAGCGACGGGAGAACCGACCTGTTCGGATACGGGCTGCGCCTCGGGGAAATCTACTGGTACCGCAACGACGGCCGTTGGACACGGCGCCTGGCGGCAGACGGCATTCACATGCCTGTGGGCGCCGACTACGCCGATGTCACCGGCAACGGAAGCTTCGACATCGTCGTCTGCCACGAGTTGTACGGACCCATCGGGACCATCGTCGACCCGGACCCCGAAGGTGGCAAGATCAGTTGGCTGGAAAACCCCGGCCACCCGGACAAGGACTCGTCCCGCTGGCGGCGCCATTACGTCGGGCGCGCCACCGGCATGCATCGCCTCCGCGCCGGATATTTCACTCAGACTGAACGTTTGGAGATCATCGGCCTGCCGATCGTCGCAGTCGAGGACGTCCATTCCCTGGTGCCGGTTGTCATGTTCACGCAACCCGCAGACGTATACAGCGCTGCGGAATGGGAAATGACTGTCATCGACAACACCGGTTTCCGTATGATCCATGGTGCAGAGAAAAAGCATGGAATCGTCCCCGGAAGTTCCCTGGATAGCCTTCTACTCGCCTCCGACGAAGGTGTCACATGGCTGTACTGGGATGACAAGCGCGGCGGCTGGAGGAGTGAAAACTTCGGAACGGGCGAACTCACTCAATTTCAAAGCACCGGGTTCCGGGGAAGCGGCGACCTCAATGCAGGCAGTCTCGGCGACGATCCCATGGCTTATGTCGCGGCTGTGGAGCCGTTCCACGGGAACACAGTCGCGGTGTACACCAAGCCCGCGTCTCGAAGCGGCGGAAGCTGGAAGCGAACAGTACTCGACGTATACGGCGACCCGAACGAGAACGGAGAAGGGCCTGGCCATCAAATCGTGTGCGCGGATTTTGACAATGACGGAGACGATGAGTTTCTTGTAGCACTACGCGGCCCATGGCCCTGGCAGGGCGTCATGTACTACAAGGCAATCGATGCCGAAGCAGGTATCTGGGCGAAGTGGCGCGTAGCGGAAGAGTCGGTGGCTCGCATTGCCACAGCGGACTTCAATGGCGACGGGCGTCTGGACTTCGCCACGATAGCCTACGCTGTCGACAATTATTACGTCGCCAAGGACGCCAAGATCGTACTGCACCGCAATCGCATCGCGGAGGCGCAGTGACGGTCACGGTACGCAAGGCAGTCATACCTGCAGCCGGGCTCGGGACGCGCTTTCTGCCGGTCACAAAAGCAACACCCAAAGAAATGCTGCCTGTCGTCGACAAGCCGGCCATCCAGTACGTTGTCGAGGAAGCCGCAACAGCTGGGCTGTTCGACGCACTGCTGGTGACAGGCCGCAACAAGCGAGCCCTGGAAGACCATTTCGACCGCAACCACGAGTTGGCGACAGCACTGGCCGACAAAGGCGACATGGCGCGCCTGGCTGCCATCGAGACCTCTGAGGAACTGGCGAAGATCCACTACGTACGCCAAGGCGATCCACGCGGCCTGGGACACGCGGTCCTGTGCGCCGCCGCACATATCGGTGCGGAGCCCTTCGCCGTCCTTCTCGGAGATGATCTCATTGATCCTCGAGATCCCCTACTCACCGAAATGCTAGAGGTGCAGCAGGAATACGGAGGGTGTGTCATCGCACTGACAGAAGTCGACCCCGTGGCGGTATCACGTTACGGTTGCGCTGCCGTCTCTCCCGCCAAACCGTCGGAACCGGTGCGCGTGACCGACTTGGTGGAGAAACCTGCACCAGATCAAGCCCCTTCCAACTTGGCGGTCATCGGGCGGTATGTACTTGCCCCTGAAATATTCGATGTACTACGTGCGACTCCTCCGGGCCGGGGCGGTGAAATCCAGTTGACCGACGCGATCAGGAACGTGGCTACAGGTGCTGCGGCGGGCGGGTCGGTTCACGGTGTCATCTTCCGCGGAAGCCGATATGACACCGGGGACAGAAGCGAGTACCTCCAGGCAGTGGTTCGGCTGGCCTGCAAGCACGAAGACCTCGGGTCTCAGTTCAGTGACTGGCTCAAAAAGTTCGCTGCAACGGAGATCTGACGTCCTGCTGCACCTCTCGCGAAGCTGGCCGCCGGGGGCGCTGCACGGTACGCGCCTGCCGCTTCGGCCGAAGAGATCGGTATGATCACGGGTGTCCGGGCGGTGGAGCCGGGAGGTTCCACCGCCCGCCCCGGCGATCCGCTGCCCGGTTCTTACCGTCTCCCGTGGGAAGCTGCCGGGCGATCACCCGGCAGCTCACGTTGGGGCGTTCAGCGTCTGAACGGCCTGTACGAGAGGGGCCACCTGAGGGTCTCGCCGGGCTTCATCGAGCGCTTCATGTAGAGCGGCCTCGTTGGTGGGACGCGACTGCTCCAGAAGTTTTCGTCCCGCCTCTGTGACCTCGGTGTAGATGCCACGGCGGTCGGTCGGGCAGAGGTAGCGGGCAAGCAGCCCGCGGTCTTCCAGGCGCGTGACCAGACGGGTGGCCGCGCTTTGGCTCAGGACGACGGCATCGGCGACCTGCTTCATCTGCAGATGGCCCCCTTCTCCAGAGTGCTGTCGGCTGAGCACGTCGAGCAGGGAGTACTCGCGCACGCTCAGCCCGTGCTCGGACTGGAGGGCTCGCTCGATGCACGCCTCGATCCGCCCGTGCAGCAGAGACAGTGCGCACCAGCCTTGTGCCAGGGCGGTGCGTTCGGAATCAGTGGCGGTCACGACGGCTCCTTCGCTTGTGCCTTCTATTTTTGCACGTGCGGCAGGTTGCATACAGCGATAACCAGCGCTTGCAACTACCAGCGTCCGCCCTTAAGCTGCTAGCGCAAATAATGCCTGCACGCATCTAATATCAAGGGGGAAGCGCATGCCGCTTGCGCTCCTGGCTCTCACCATCGGAGCCTTCGCGATCGGTACGACTGAGTTCGTTGTCATGGGAGTTCTGCCGCAGGTAGCGGGCGACTTCGGAGTGTCGATCCCGGCCGCCGGCTGGCTAGTGACGGGTTATGCGCTCGGGGTCGTATGCGGCGCGCCGCTGCTGACCGTTCTGGGAACCCGGGCGTCTCGCAAGAAGATGTTGATGCTGCTGATGGGGTTGCTGGTGACAGGCAACCTGCTCTCGGCCCTTGCACCGGTGTTCGGTGTGATGCTGGCTGGCCGCGTCCTCGCTTCCTTCACCCATGGGGCCTTCTTCGGAATCGGCTCGGTGGTCGCCGCCGGCCTTGTGGGCCCAGGCAAGAAGGCCGGCGCCATCTCGCTGATGTTCATGGGCCTGACCGTGGCCAATGTGGTCGGCGTCCCCTTGGGCACGCTCATCGGGCAGGCCATCGGCTGGCGCATCACTTTCGTCATCGTTGCCGCCCTCGGCGCTATCGGCCTGGTCGGTGTGGCCGCGCTGGTTCCGGAGACCGGCAGGCCCGAAGGCGTCCGCGTACGCACTGAGTTCGCTGCCTTCCGGAACGTGCAGGTATGGCTGGCCATCGCCATGACGGTCCTGGGGTTCGGCGGCGTCTTCGCGGCCTTCACCTACATCGCGCCGATGATGACGGATGTGGCCGGCTATTCCGAAGGAGCCGTCAGCTGGTTGCTGGTCCTCTTCGGCGTGGGTATGGTCATCGGAAACGTGGTGGGCGGCAGGCTCGCCGACCGCGCGCTGATGCCCCTCCTGTACGTGTCACTCAGCGGCCTCACGCTCGTCCTTGTTCTCTTCATGGCCACCGCTCATCACAAGGCCGCGGCTGCCGTCACATTGACGCTGATCGGAGCCTTGGGGTTCTCTACCGTTCCGCCCTTGCAAAAGCGCGTGTTGGACCATGCCTCGGCAGCCCCGACGCTGGCTTCCGCAGTCAACATCGGCGGATTCAATCTCGGTAACGCGCTCGCCGCCTGGCTCGGCGGTATGACGATCTCCGGCGGGCTCGGCTACACCGCCCCCAACGCCGTCGGAGCCATCATGGCTGCCGCCGCCCTGCTACTGGCCGTACTCGCCGTTTCTCTCGAACGCCGAGCACCCCAGCGGCAGAGCAAGACGCCCACGCCGACTGAATCCTCTCCGACTACCGAGCACTCGGTCTCTCCATAGACGACTAGCCAGATCACCGCTGCCCCGACCCTCCTACGGGAACCCTCTAAGGCCCTCGATCACCGCCACTGAAGGCGAGGATGTGCTCGGCTTTGGCGGTGGAGTCGACGGCAGCCGGCGAGCCAGGACATCGTTCGCTCGACGGTTCAGCGGTGTCGTCCCGGCCTCAGAGTTGGTGCCCTAGCACGACGGAAAGTCCTGGTGCGCGGAACATTGGTTCAATCCCTATGAGCAGCGAACAGAAGGCCGTCGCGGCCGTCGCGGGCGGTATGTCCGGCGAGGAGTGGGAAGACCACAGGCCGGCCGTCTTCGGGGTGGCGTACCGGCTGTTGGGTAGCGTCGCGGACGCCGAGGACGTGGTCCAGGACGTGTGGCTGCGCACCACCGGGGGCCGGCTGGAGGGAGTCGACAACCGGAGGGCGTGGCTGGTGACGGTTGCCGCACGATGCGCGTACGACCTTCTGAAGTCGGCGCGGGTGCGCCGTGAGGAGTACGTCGGCCCTTGGTTGCCCGAGCCGCTGATGACCGGCCCGGATGCCGCGCAGCCGGTGCTGGTGGACGAGTCCGTGGGGTCGGCCATGATGCTGGTGATGGAGGAGCTGAACCCCCCGGAACGCGTCGCCTTCGTGTTGCGGGATGTGTTCGGACTGGACATGACCCGGATCGCAGGGGTGCTGGACCGTTCTCCCACTGCCGCCCGCCAGCTTGCCTCCCGCGCCCGCCGGAGGATCACGAAGGCCCGGGATGTGGGCGAGGCCGGCATCGTGGCACCGCGCGCCGAGCGCGAGCAGGTGCTTCGCACCTTTCGCGCGGCATACGAATGCGGTGACCTGGAAGGGCTGGTGCGGCTGCTCGACCCGGAGGCGGTCTATGTCACGGACGGCGGCGGCGAGGTCTTCGCGGCCCGCAAACCGATTGTCGGTGGCCGGCGCCTGGCGGAGGTGCTGCTGCGGATGGGCCGCAGGTGGCGGCTGGACAATGTGGAGCTCGTGGAGGTCGGGGGCGAGGCCGCGCTGCTGTGCCGTCGCGAGGACGGTTCGGTGCACTCGGTCGATACGGTGCGCCTGCGTGGTGGCCGGATCGTTGCCTACTGGCGCCAGCTGACCCCTTCCAAGCTCGCACATCTGTGAGACCCGGCAGAAAACCGACCGGCTACGTGTCACATCAGGGTGTGCTGCCTCGTCTCCCTACCGAGAGCGTATGGCGCGGTGTGGAGAACGGGTTTCGCCATGCAGCGGCCAACTGACCAAGGAGCTTTGATGACACGCATGGACCTGGGAACTTCGGCCCCTGAGCCGTACGGGCTTCTCCGGCAGGCACAGGCGGCGATCGAGAGGGGGCCCCTGGGTGCGACCGTGCGCGAACTGTTGAAGATCCGGGCTTCGCAGCTCAACGGCTGCGTGTTCTGCGTGGACGTGCACACGCGGGAGGCGCGTCGGTTGGGTGAGCGGCAGGACCGGTTGGATCAGCTGCCGGTGTGGGAAGAGTCGGAGCTGTTCACGGAGCGGGAGCGGGCAGGACTCGCGTACACCGAGGCTGTCACCTGCCAGGTCACGGTGGCGGAAGACCTGTGGAAACGAGTGTGCAAGGAGTTCCCCGACGAGGACGAGCGCGGGCACCTGGTACTCCAGGGCGCGCTGATCAACGCGCTCAACAGGCTCGGCGTGCCGCTGGAGATGAAGCCTTCTCAGCACGCGCACGCGTGAAGTAGTGGTGTGGGTCGCCCGGCCGAGGCACCGACCGAGGAACACAGGAAAGGCTCAACGCCCACCACCCGCGGGACCGGTCCGGTGGGCGGACGGATTCCAGGTGGTTTGTTCAGCACGGGGGCGAGCAGAGCGGGCGGACGTACTCCGGCTGCGCCCGCTGAGGTCAGTGAAACCGCTTCGGCAACTCGCATCCGTTCTCTGCTCGCTGGGGTCCGTACTGCTCCTGGCTTGCGGTAACGGACTTGATCACGGCAACACCCGCACCCACCCGGCACCATCGACCAGTCACTGACCCAGGTGAGCTGGAACGACCTGTGCCACGAAATCCTCTGAAGGACACCGAGCCGTGGATTCCCGCCCCGGGGCGGGAATCCCCACCTGCCATCAGTACTTAGAAGTCATCTCATTTGGTGTGCCGCTCGCCCGTAGAGCAGTCGGCCGTCACCGGGTGTACGTACGGATGCGGTAGCGCAACCCGGTCCTGGAGGACTGCCATCCCCTGTCCTCGGTGAGCGTCCACGTGCCGTCCGGCGTCGGTGCGTAGGTGTCGCCGTCCACCGCCGCGTCGACCTCGGTCACCGAGAGCGTCGTGGCGTGCTCCAGCGCGGTCCGGTAGATCTCGCCGCCGCCGATGACCCATACCGCGGCAGGATCGGCCTGCTCCCAGGGCTCGGCTGCGAGGTCGAGAGCCCCGGCGACGGACCCGGCACGCTCCGCGCCTTCGGCCGCCCACTGCGCGTCGCGCGTCACGACGATGTTCCGCCTGCCGGGCAGCGGGCGGGCCCGCGGGGGCAGCGCGTCCCACGTTCGGCGCCCCATGACCACCGGGCAGCCGAGGGTGGTGGCTTTGAAGTGCGCCATGTCCTCCGGCAGGTGCCAGGGGATCGTGTTGTCCGCGCCGATCACGCCGTCGAGGGTCTGCGCCCAGATCAGCCCGACGTTCATACGGCGACCGGGGCCTTGATGGCGGGATGGTGACGGTAGTCGTGCACTTCCACGTCGGAGTAGGCGTAGTCGAAGAGCGAGTCGGCCTGGCGCAGGTGCAGCCGGGGGAACTCGAACGGAGTGCGCGACAGTTGCTCGGTCACCTGCGCGACGTGGTTGTCGTAGATGTGGCAGTCGCCGCCGGTCCAGAGGAACTCGCCGGGCTCCAAGCCGACTTGCTGCGCCACCATGTGTGTGAGCAGGGCGTAGCTGGCGATGTTGAACGGGAGGCCGAGGAAGAGATCCGCACTGCGCTGGTAGAGCTGGCAGGAGAGCTTCCCGTCGGCGACGTAGAACTGGAAGAGGGCGTGGCACGGTGCAAGTGCCATCTCGGACAGCTCGGCGACGTTCCACGCCGAGACGAGCATCCGGCGGGAGTCCGGATCGCGGCGCAGCGTGTCGAGGACCTCGCTGAGCTGATCGATGTGTCTGCCGTCGGGGGCCGGCCACGAGCGCCACTGCGCGCCGTAGACCGGGCCCAGATCGCCGTTCGCGTCGGCCCACTCGTCCCAGATGGTGACGCCGTGCTCGCGCAGCCAGCCGACGTTGGTGTCGCCCCGCAGGAACCACAGCAGTTCGTGGACGACGGACTTGAGGTGCACCTTCTTACTGGTGATCAGCGGGAAACCCTGCGACAGGTCGTAGCGCAGTTGGTGCCCGAAGACGCTCCGGGTGCCGGTGCCCGTGCGGTCCGCCTTGGCCGTCCCGGAGGTCAGCACCAGCCGCAACAGGTCTTCGTACTGGGTGTCCGCCACGGCCGAGGAGCCTACTGGGCCATCGGCCGCCGAGTCCACCGCGCGCCGCCTCGACCAGGCGTTCCTCGCCGGGCCTTCCGGCCCGCGAGGGATGGAATGCTCGGTCGGAGAGCAGCGGTACGGAGCACTGTCGCGCACGGAGTGAGGAGTCTTGTGCTTGAGCACCAGGTACGTGTCCACCGCAGTGCGGACGAGTTGCCGCGTGAGGAACAGCTCGCCTGGAAGCTGGCGGAGGTGGCCACGGCGACTCCGCCGGCGGACCAACTCGCTCCGCAGGCCCTCCGCATGGCGGCGAACCGTGTGATCGACAACGCGTCGGTCGCGGTGGCCTCGCTGCGTCGCCGTCCGGTTGCCGTGGCCCGTGGCCAGGCGCGCCCGCACGTGCTCGCGCCGGGTGCCTCGCTCTTCGGCACCGCGCCGCGGCTGCGGGTCTCGCCTGAGTGGGCGGCCTGGGCGAACGGCACGGCGGTACGGGAGTTGGACTTCCACGACACCTTCCTGGCTGCCGACTACTCCCACCCGGGCGACAACATCCCCCCGCTGCTCGCCGTCGCCCAGCATGCGGGCCGCGGCGGTGCCGAGCTGCTGCGCGGCATCGTCGCGGCGTACGAGATCCACGTGGCGCTGGTGAAGGGGATCTGCCTGCACGCGCACCGCATCGACCACGTCGCGCACCTCAGCGCGGCCACGGCCTGCGGGCTGGGCGTGCTGCTCGCGCTCGACCCGGCGACGGTCCACCAGGCTGTGCAGCAGGCGGTGCACACCACCACCGCGACCCGTCAGTCGCGCAAGGGCGAGATCTCGTCGTGGAAGGCGTTCGCGCCGGCCTTCGCGGGCAAGGCGGCGATCGAGGCGGTGGACCGCGCGATGCGCGGCGAGTCTTCGCCCTCGCCCGTCTACGAGGGCGAAGACGGCTTCGTGGCCTGGATGTTGGACGGCCCGGACGCGGCGTACACGGTGACACTGCCCGAGCCGGGGGAGGCCCGCCGCGGCATCCTCGACACGTACACCAAGGAGCACGCCGCCGAGTACCAGGCGCAGGCCGTCATCGACCTGGCCCGACGGCTGCGCGAGCGCCTCGCCTCTCCCGCGGACGTCCGGGAGATCGTCCTGCACACCAGCCACCACACCCACCATGTGATCGGCACGGGCGCGGGGGACCCGCAGAAGTACGACCCCGAGGCGAGCCGCGAGACCCTCGACCACTCGGTGCCGTACATCTTCGCCGTCGCGCTCGAGGACGGGACCTGGCACCACGAGCGCTCGTACGCGCCCGAGCGCGCCAGGCGCCCGGAGACGGTCGAGTTGTGGCGGAAGGTCTCCACCGTCGAGGACCCGGAGTGGACCCGCCGGTACCACGACCCCGACCCGGCCAGGCGGGCGTTCGGCGGGCGGGCCGTCGTCACGCTGCGGGACGGCACGGTGCTGGAGGACGAACTCGCCGTCGCCGACGCCCATCCGGCCGGGGCCCGTCCCTTCGACCGGGACGCCTACACGCACAAGTTCCGCACCCTCACCGAGGGCACCGTGCCCCCGGGCGCGCAGGATGCCTTCCTGCACTCCGCCGAGCGCCTCGGCGAGCTGGACGCGGCCGGCCTCGCGGAGCTGTTCCCAGCCGTGGACACGGATGCTCTCGACGCGTACGACGCCACCCTCCCGAAAGGACTCTTCTGATGCTGCACACCCGCACCACCCCCGCCGAGCGCCGTCGCAGGTTGCGTGAGCTCCTCGCCTCCGGCCGACTCGTGCAGATGCCCGGGGCGCTCAACCCGTACTCGGCGCGGCTCGTCGAAGAGCACGGCTTCGAGGCGGTCTACCTGTCGGGCGCCGTGCTCTCGGCCGAACTCTGCCTGCCCGACATCGGGTTGACGACGTCGACGGAGATCGCCGCCCGCGCCCAGCAGGTGACGCGGGTGACCGATCTGCCCGTGCTGATCGACGCGGACACCGGCTTCGGCGCGCCCGTCAACGCGGCGCGCACCGTCCAGCTCTTCGAGGACGCCGGCCTGGCGGGGATGCACCTGGAGGACCAGACGGCCGTCAAGCGCTGCGGCCACCTCGACGGCAAGACGCTCGTCACGCGCCGGGAGATGGCGCAACGGGTGCGCGCGGCCGCCGACGCCCGACGCGACGGCGACTTCCTCCTCATGGCCCGCACCGACGCCCGGGCGGTCGAGGGCCTCGACGCGGCGATCGACCGCGCGAAGGCGTACGTCGACGCCGGCGCCGACGCGATCTTTCCCGAAGCCCTCGCCGACGAGGACGAGTTCGCGGCGTTCCGCAGGGCGCTCGACGTGCCGCTGCTGGCGAATCTGACCGAGTTCGGCAAGACCCCGCTCCTCGGCGCCCGCACCCTGGAGAACCTCGGCTACAACCTCGCGCTCTACCCCGTCACCCTCTTCCGCCTCGCCAACGGCGCCGTCGAGGACGGCCTGCGCACCCTCGCCGCCGAGGGAACCCAGGAATCGCTGCTGCCACGGATGCAGACCCGCTCCCGCCTCTACGAGGTACTCGGCTACGCCGACTACACCGCGTTCGACTCCGCCGTGCACGACTCCACCGCGCCGCCCGACGCCTGAGCGCCGGGCAGCCGTCCCTCCGCACGGCTGCGGAAGCCGACGCCTCCGCGGGCGCCGAGCATCCGGTGGCCCCGCAGCGAGCCCCGGCACCCGTCTTCGGCAACTGCTCCCGCACCGCGGAGCGTTGCACGGCAAGGGGCCGCCCCGAACGCGGAAGAGGGGGCATACCGGCCGGTGGTCGGGCTGCGCCATACGGCCGAGAGGGTGCGTCGCCCCGTAGCGCGCCGGGTACGGACGGGCTCCGATCCACTCGCGCACGAGGAGGCGACATGTCCGCATGCGAGGTTTGCGGCAACGAGTATCCGCACGCCATCGAGGTCCGCGCAGCAGGCCGGGTGCACGTCTTCGACAGCCTGGAGTGCGCCGCGCACAAGTTGGCGCCCGTCTGCGAGAACTGCGGCTGCCGCGTCCTCGGCCACGGGATGGAGGCCGACGGGCACTACTACTGCTGCGCGCACTGCGCCCGTACGCAAGGACGCACCCAGCTCGCGGACAGTACCGCGTAGGCGCAGCCGAGGGGCGCCGCTACCGGGCAGCCGGGTAGGTGACGGCGCGGTCGCCGCCGACGACGGCGCCGGCGCTCAGCCGTGCGGTCTCCAGCCGGTTCCGGCCGAGGATGTGGAAGACCGCTTCCTCGTGGGCGAGCAGGTGGTCGGCGATGATCCGCCGGTGGCATCGCCACCACACCGCCTCCGAGCACATCACGGCGGTCCGGTGCGCGGTGCCCGCGTCGCGCAGGCCGTCCAGCGCGTGCCGGAACTCCGCGGAGAGCGCGTGGTCCGCGTAGTTGTGGAAGCTGCGGTTCTCCCACCAGGCGTTGACCTCCCACGGGACCTCCGAGCTGACCGGGCGGCGCCCCGTCAACCCCGCCATGCGCCGGAGCCGGACCCCGTCCTCGGCGAGGGAGGCGGAGAGGGCGTCCTCGTCGAACTGCGGGTGCCTCGCGGAGCCCGGATGCCTGCGGACGTCGACGACGAGTTCGATGCCGCTCGCCCGCAGCAGCTCGGTGAACTCGGCGAGCGTGCGGTTCGAGTGCCCGAGCGTCCAGAACGGGTTGCTCACCGATCGTCGTCGACGAGCCGGAGCGCGCTCCCCTTGTGGGCCGCGACGTGGCCCGTCGCGTCGCTCTCGATCTCGTACTGCGGATCGTCGGGCGAGGCCCGGTGGGTGTGCCCCTTGTAGTCGAAGTCCTCGGTGTGCACCTCGGTGATCCGTCCCGAGACGTGGCCGGCTTCCGAGTTCCACGTCACGTGGTCACCGACAGAGAAACGATGGGACATCCGCACTCCTTTCCTCCCGCGCCATGGGAACACCGGGCGCCGCCCGAACCCGTGAGGCCGACCCGGAAACCCCGCCCGGCTCACCGGTGTTGCGCAGGAAGACCTCCGGAGCGGCCTCCTGCCACGCCCGGATAACCACTTGCCCGCCGGGCCGCCGCTCAGAATCATGCATGAGCGCGGTCCGGAGCGACGTCGGGAGGCGAGGTCTCGTGGACGAGCCGAGCCGGTTCCGCCTGGCGCTGAGCGCGTGGGCGGCCGGCGGGACGCGGGCGGACGAGGGCGCCGCGGTGGCGCGGGAGCTGGCCGGCGGGGCGCTGCGTACGGTCGTACTCGTCGAGGGGGAGAGCGACCGGGCCGCGATCGAGGCGCTGGCCGCCCGGTACGGCCGCGACTTCCGCGCGGAGGGCGTCGCGGTGGTACCGCTCGGAGGCGCGACGAGCATCGGGCGGTTCCTGGACGTCTGCGGCCCTCCCGGGCTCGGCCTTCCGCTCGCCGGCCTCTGCGACATCGGCGAGGAGCGGCACTTCCGACGCCACCTCGAACGGGTGGGGCTCGGCTCGGGTCTCGCACAAGCCGGGTTGGAGAGCGTCGGGTTCCAGGCGTGCGTCGCCGACTTGGAGGACGAGCTCATCCGCGCCGTCGGCGCCGACGGCGTGCAGGAGGTGATCGCAGCTCAGGGCGAGACCCGCCCCTTCCGCATCTTCCAGGGGCAGCCGGCCCAGCGGGAGCGGCCCGTGGAGCACCAGCTCCGGCGCTTCATGGGGACGCACAGCGGCCGCAAGGCGCTCTACGCGCAGGCGCTGGTCGCGCACCTGGACCTCGCGCACGTACCCCGGCCGCTGGACCGCCTCCTCACGCACCTCTGACACGGCCGTCGCCGACGTGCGCCCGTCTCCGCGGCCGCATGCCGTGCCTCCCAACTCGCTTTATGGTGAGGCGCATGTGGCATTTCCGTGGCACAGCGGTGGCGGCGCCGCGCCTCCCGGCCCGGCCGACGGACGGCCCGCCGCAGGGCGCCGCCGTCTCCGCACGGGGACGGTGAAGGGGTGGGCGCCGCCGACTCCCTCCGGGAGCTCCTCGGCTCCGCTGCGGACCGCTCGGTCGGGGAGGCCGGCGCCTCGGTGTGCGCCGTCTACCTGCTCTCGCCGCACCGGGAGACGCTGCGACTGACGGCGCTGAGCGGCCTCCCCGCACAGGTCGCCACGCATCTGGCCCGGCTGCCCCTCGCGGACCCGATCCCTCCGACCGAGGCCGCGCGGGAGCGGCGGCTGGTCTGGGTGCACAGCCAGACCGAGCTGGCCCGCCGCTACCCGAGGGCAGCCCTCGTGATGCCGTACGACTTCGCGCTCGCGGCGGCACCGGTCACCAGCGGCCCCCTCGTGCGGGGGGTGCTGGTGCTGCTCTGGCCGGGAGCGCACCCCTACCGGCTGAGCGCACAGGCACGCGACGTCGTCGACTCGGCCTGCCGCCGTGTGGCCGCCCTCCTCGACGCCGACGAGGAAAGCAGCCGGGAGCTCAGCGAAGCCGAGGAGCCCGTGCCGGGCCCGCCGCGCGCCGGCACCGTGCGGCCAGGTGGAGCCTCCGCCGCCGAGGAGTGCCTCGACCGCCTGCCGGAGAGCTACTGCTCGCTCGACACGGGCGGGCGAGTCACGTTCGTCAGCGACAGCGCGGCCGACCTGGTCGGCCGCGCCGCCGGGGAGCTGTGCGGGGCGCCGCTGTGGGAGGCGCTGCCGTGGCTGGAGGACCCCACCTTCGTCGACCGCTACCGTGCGGCGGCGATCAGCCGGCGGCCCACCTCCGCCACCGTCGAGCGCCCTGGGCACCAGCAACTGGACATCGACTTCCACCCGGACCCGACGGGCGTCAGCCTCCGCCTCACCCTCGCCGACGGCACCGTGTCCGCGGACCGGCCGCCGCACGAGCACCTGGCGGGGGCCGACAGGCCGACCAGGGCGGGCTCCCTCTACGACGTGATGCACCTCGCCGCGTCCCTCACCGAGGCGGTCGGCGTGCAGGACGTCGTCGAGCTGGCCTCCGACCGGATCATGCCCGCCTTCGACGCGCAGGGGTTCGTCCTCTCCGTGGTCGAGGCGGGCAAGCTCCACATCGTCGGTCACCGTGGCTACCGGGACGAGGTCGTCAGCCGTCTCGACCATCCGCCGTTCCGCGACGAAAAGGCCCCGACGGTGCGTGCGCTCACCACCGCGTCGCCGCTCTTCTTCGTCTCGCCCGAGGAGATGGCGCGGTTCAACCCGGACATCCCGAGGCTCACCGGGCGGGCCGCCTGGGCGTTCCTGCCGCTCATCGTCTCCGGCCACCCGGTCGGCTGCTGCGTGCTCTCCTTCGACCGGCCGCGACCTTTCGACCGCGACAAGCGCGCCGTCCTTGCCTCGCTCGCGGCCCTGCTGGCGCAGGCGTTGGACCGCGCCCGCCTCTACGACACCGAGCACCAGCTCGCGCAGGAACTCCAGACCGCCCTGCTCCCCACGTCCCTCCCGCGGGTGCCCGGCCTGGAGGTGGCCGCCCGGTACCTGCCCACCTCGCGGGGGATGGACGTCGGCGGGGACTTCTACGACCTCATCCGCTGCGATGAAACCACGGTCGCCGCGACCATCGGCGACGTGCAGGGCCACAGCGTCACCGCCGCCGCGCTCATGGGCCAGCTCCGCACCGGCGTCCACGCCAGCGCCGGGGCCCCGTGCGGAGAGGTCCTCGCCCGGACCAACCGCCTCCTCACCGACCTCGACACGGGGCTCTTCACAAGCTGCCTCTACCTCTCCATCGACCTCGCCCGCCGCCGCGTCCACCTGGCGAGCGCCGGTCATCCGCCCCCGCTCCTGCGCCACCCCGACGGGCGCACCGAGGTGCTGGAGCCGCCGTCCGGCCTGCTGCTCGGTATCGACCCGGCGGCCGAGTACCAGACCACCGAGGTATCCCTGCCGCCGGGTGCGGTGCTCGCCCTCTACACCGACGGGCTGGTCGAGACCCCGGGCGCGCACCTCGACGACGGGATCGCCGACCTCGCCTGCCGGCTCTCGCGCGCACCGCACCGCTCCATGGACGACCTCGCCGACGCCCTCGTCCGCCCGCACGAGCGGACCGACCAACGCCAGGACGACATCGCCCTGCTCGTCATCGGGACGCCACCGGAAGACGGATGACGGGCTCGCGGGACCGCCCCCGCGCCGCGGCCCACCTGTCCACCGCGCCCGAACCCACGCCGCAGCCGGGGAAGTCGGTGCTGCCGCCGCGCAGCGCGACACCAACTCCCTCCGGTGAGACGGTAGTTCGACGTCGGTTGCAGCCCGGTAGAAGACCCCGCAGGCCCCGTGCGCCACAATGTGCGCACGAGGCGACGGGGACCAGGAAGCCGGTGCGAGTCCGGCACGGTCCCGCCACTGTGACCGGGGAGCGGCCCTCCTGCACGTCACTGTCCGCTGTTGCGGACGGGAAGGCGGAGGCGAGCAACGATCCGGGAGTCAGGAGACTGACCCGTCGCCGGTCCGACGGCAGGGGCGAGGACACCCCGGAGAGGATCGACCGTGACGACGCATGCCCGCGCGCAGAGGGCGCACCGGCCGGAGCCCGGCCGCCGAGGGGTGCTGGCAGCCGGGGGCGCGCTGGCGCTCGGCGCGACAGGACTGCTCACCGGCTGCGGCGGCGACACCAAGGACGGGGGAAGCGGCGACCGCTTCCGCGCCGCGTTCACGGCCGGCGGTTCGCAGGAGACGCTCGATCCGCACGTGGCACCGAACTTCGTCGACCAGGCCCGCGCGAAGGCGCTCTACGACACGCTCGGCACGTACGCCGACGACATGTCCGTCCGGAAGCGGCTCGCGGAGTCCTGGGAGAGCAACGCGGCGGGGATGCGGTGGCGGGTACGACTGCGCAAGGCCGAGTTCCACGACGGGAAGCCGGTCACGGCTCGGGACGTGCTCTACAGCTACCGCCGTGCCGCCGACCCCGAACTCGGCTCCCCCTCGCAGGAGTTGCTCTCCGCGATCGACTTCGACGCCAGCAGCGCCGACGGTGCGCGCTCCGTCGTCTTCGTACTCAAGGCGCCGAACTTCGAGTTCCCCACCGTCTTCGCGGGCCCTGGCACCGAGATCGTCCCCGAGGGGGCCGAGGACTTCCGCGACCCGGTCGGCTCCGGGCCCTTCACTTACGTCTCGTTCACCCCCGGCGGTACGGCGCGCTACCGGAGGTGGGCCGACCACTGGGACGGCCCGCCGCACATAGCGGAGTTGGAGATCGTCCCCGCCAACGAGGAGTCGGCGCGGCTCAACTCCCTGCTCTCCGGGCAGGTGCACTACGCGGCCGACATGGCGGGCTCCTCCGTCGACCGCCTGCGGAAGGACGACTCGACGCGGCTCCTGACGGCCGAGCGGGCCACCGCACAGCAACTGCTGCTGCGCACCGGCCGCAAGCCCTTCGACGACCCGCGACTGGTGCGGGCCGTGCAACTCGGCATCGACCGCAGGGCGTTGGTCCGCGTGGCCCTCGCCGGCCACGGTGACGTTGGCAACGACCTGTTCGGCCGGGGCCTTCGCGGATACCCCGACGACCTCGACCCGCGCGAGCGGAACGTCGAGGAGGCGCGGAAGCTCGTGAAGGAGGCGGACGCGGAGGGGCTGCACCTCACCGTGGAGACCAGCTCCGTCGACGCCGCCTGGGAACCCGCCGTCGAACTGATGGGCCGCCAGCTCAAGGACGTCGGGCTGCGGCTCACCGGCCGCACCCGGGCCGCCAGCACCTACTTCAGCGAGATCGAGACCCAGGGCGTCGCGGCCTTCAACACCACCTCCACGCTGCCCGTCTCCGACTTCCTCCAGCAGCGCGTCCGCGGCGGCGCGGCCCGCAACCAGACGCAGTACGCCTCGAAGAAGTTCGACGCGCTGCTCGACCGCGCCCGCACCACCCGTGACGAGAAGGACCGGCTCGCCCTGCTCGCCCGTGCGCAACGGCTCGCGAGGGACGAGTCGGGCCTGCTGGTGTGGGCGTTCTCCGACGCCAACGACGCCGTCCGCTCCTCGGTGCGCGGCCTGCGCGCCGCTCCGCCGAACTCGCACGACTGGGCCAGGTTCGACCGGGCCCGCGTCGCCTGAGGTGCGCCGTTACGTCCTGCGGCGCTCGCTCCTCGCGGTGTGCCAGTGCCTCGTGGTGCTGGTCGCGGTCTTCGCCGTCGGCTCGCTGCTGCCGGGCGACACGGCGGACGTGCTCCGCGGAGAGCTCGGCACACCCGAGCAAGTGGCCACGCTGCGCGCCCAGTTGGGCCTCGACGAACCGGCCTTGACGCGCTTCGTGCACTGGCTCGGCGACCTGTTCACCGGCGACCTCGGGAACTCCCTGACGACCGGCCTCCCGGTCGGCGAGGACCTCGGCCGCCGCATCGGCGTCACGCTGCTCCTCGGCGCCCCCGCGCTGCTGCTCGTCACGGTGCTGGCGCCGCTCGTGGGCACGGTGTCGGGGCTGAGGGAGGGCAGCCGCGCCGACCGGGCGCTGAACACGGCGGCGGTTCTGCTCCACGCCGTCCCGGAGTTCGTCCTCGGGCTGCTGCTCGTCGCGTCGGTGTCCCTCGCCGCCGGCCTGCTGCCGGCCACCGCCGTCGGCATGGACGCCACGGCGCTGCTGGCGCAGCCGGCCGTACTGGTGCTGCCCGTCGCCGTGCTGGCGGCACGACACCTGTGCGACCTGGCGCGGCAGATCCGGGCCGGTGTGGCGGCCGAGCGGCACGGCGCCGTCGCCGCGCACCTTCGGCTGCTGGGGATGAGGGAGCGGACGGTGGTGCTGCGCCACGTGCTGCCCGGCGCCCTCGGCCCCGCGGCGCAGCAGTACGCGCGTTGCGTGGAGGGGCTGTTGGGCGGTGCCGTGCTCGTGGAGGCGGTGTTCAGCCTGCGCGGGCTGGGCACCGGCTTCGTCGAGGCGGTGCAGAACCGGGACATGCCCCAAGTGCAGGCGTATGCACTGGTGTTCGCGGGGACGGTCGTCGCGGTCAACCTCGTCGGCGACCTCGTCGCGCACCGGCTGGCACCGCGTCGGGAGGTGACGGCGTGAGCGCCGCACGCGGACGCCGCCCGTGGATCGCCCTGGCGCTTCTCGGGGCGCCGGTGCTCGTCGCGGTCCTCGGACCGTGGGCCGCCGCGGGATCGCCCTCGGCGCAGGGCGCGTTGCCGTCCCGGCCGCCCGGCGACGGGCATCCGCTCGGCACGGACGTCCTCGGGCGTGACGTGCTGTGGCTCGTGCTGCACGGGGGCGCCTCGGTGCTGGGCAGCGCCCTCGGCGCGCTGCTCGTCGGCGCGGTGGTCGGGGTGCCGCTGGGGCTGCTCGCAGCGGGGGAGCGGCGGGCCCTCGACGAGTCGGTGATGCGCGGGCTGGACCTGCTGCTCGCCTTCCCCGGGTTGCTGGTGCTGATGACCCTGGCGGCCACGGGGCACCGGGAGTGGTACTGGCTCGTCGCGGTCGCAGGTGTGCTCCAGGTGCCGGCCGTCGCACGCCTCGTGCGCGGCGCGGCGCTGGCGCCGAGCGCGCAGACGGTCGTCGAGGCGCTGCGGATGCAGGGGCGCGGGTGGGCGTACGTCCATCTGCGGCACCTGGCACGGCAGTTGGCGGCTCCGCTCGCCACCGACGCGGCCGGTCGGTTCTCCGTGGTGCTGTACCTGCTGGCGTCGGCGAACTTCCTCGGCCTCGGGCTGCCCCCTTCCTCGCCGGACTGGGCGGTCCTCGTCGAGCGCAACAGCGACGCGCTGTTCACCCAGCCCGCCGCCGTGTTGATCCCCGCCGGTCTGCTGACGTGCCTGTGCGTCGGCGGCAACCTGCTCGTCGACCGTGCCCTGGCGGGCAGGAGAGAGGTGCGACCGTGACCGGCCGCACGCCCGTACCGCTGCTCGACGTTCCCGGCGTCTCCGCACACGCGGACGGGGCCGCACGCCCGCTGCTCGACCGCGTCGGGCTCACCGTCGAGTCCGGCTCCGTCACCGCGGTCGTCGGCCCGTCGGGCAGCGGCAAGACGACGCTCGGCCTCGCGGTGCTGGGGAGTTCGCCTCGCGGAGTGCGGCTCGACGGGCGCGTCCTGCTGGCGGGCGAGGACCTGCTCCTCCTGCCGCCCGAGCGGCGCCCGGCGGCCAGGGCGGGCCGCGCCGCGCACCTTCCGCAGCACCCGGACACCGTGCTCGACCCGGTCCGCCGCGTCGGCGGCGCCTTGACGGAGCTTGCCGTGCTCGGGCACGAGGGCAGGGCCGCGCGGAAGGCGGCGGCGCGACGCGCTTTGGCCTCCGTCGACCTTGCGTGGGACGCCGTCCGCCGCCGCTTCCCCCACCAGCTCTCCGGTGGCCAGCAGCAGCGACTGGCGCTCGCCTCCGCCCTCGTGACGGGGGCGCGGCTGCTGGTGCTCGACGAGCCGACCAGCGGCCTCGACCCGGCCCTTGCACACGCACTGGGCCGCACGATCCGGACGCTCGCGCGAAACGGAACCGGCGTGCTGCTGCTCAGCCACGACCTGCCGCTCGTGCGCGGGACGGCCGACCGGACCGTCGTGCTGGAGCGCGGCCGGGCGGTCGACGAAGGGCCGACCGCGCAGCTCCTCGGCCCGGGCCCCGCCGCCCGCCACCGGGCGACCCGCGAGCTGCTCGCCGCAGAGGACCCCCCGCGCGCGGGGGGAGGCGCAGGAAGCGCCCGGCCCGCGGAGTGTGGCGACGGCGTCACCGCCGCGGGCGTCGCGGTGCGCCGCCGGTCCGGCGATCCGCTCGCCGGACCGGTGACGATGGCGTTCCCGCCCGGCAGCAGGACCGCGCTGCTCGGCCCCTCGGGGTCGGGGAAGACGACGTTCGCCCGAGTCCTCGCGGGGCTGACCGCACCGTCCGCGGGCGAGGTGCGGTACGAAGGCCGGCCGCTTCCCCACCGCGTGGGCCGGCGCACGGCGGAGCAGCGCCGCGCCGTCCAATACGTGCACCAGAGCAGCGCCGGCTCTTTCGAGGCGCACCGTCCGATGCTTCCCCAACTGGCCGACACTGCAAGGCTGTTGCGCGGACGTCCCCACCAGGAGGCGACCGCGGAGGCGAGGACGGCAGCACGCGCCCTGGGCCTCGAAGACGCGCTGCTGCACCGCTTCCCGCACCAGCTCTCCGGCGGCCAGCTCCAACGCTGCGCGCTCGTACGCGCGTTGACGGCACGCCCGGCACTGCTCGTCTGCGACGAGGTGACCTCGGCCCTTGACACCGTCTCGCGGCAGCAGCTTCTCGACGCGCTTCCCGACCTGCTCGCCCCGGCCGGGACCGCGCTGCTCCTCATCAGCCACGACCTGCCCGCCGTACGGGCGTTGAGCGGCGAGGCCGCACTCTTCGACGAGGGCCGCTGCGTGCGGCGCGGCGCGGTGGATGCGGTGTTGCCCGCTGGGTGGGCGGGCACGTGAGCGCGGCGCCGGCCGAAGCACGGGCGGTCAGGCGGCGGGTCTCCCGCTGCTCGCGGAGAGCGGATCGGCTCGTGCACGTGCGGGGGCGCCGACGAGTGCGCAGGGCCGGTGTGTCCGTGAAGTGCTGTGGTCCGGGGCCCGGCGTCGCACGACGGCTGCGGCTTGAGCTGGGCCGACGTCCCGCTCAACTTCGGTTTGCGCACCGGCACTTCACCAACCCTTCTGTGCGCACGTCGACTTGATCCCCGAAGTACTCCGCATCCGGCAGCAGCAGTCGCTCAACTTCCCGTTCCCCGCCGCTCCTTGCCGGACGGGTTGCTCCGCACGGGTGCGGAGCGCAGCCCGGGAAGGCGGCGACGAGTGAGGACGATGCCGAGCATGACGAGTACGGCCCCGGCGACCTGATTCCAGGAGACCGGCTCCCCCAGGAGAACAACCCCCAGCGCGACGCCGACGACCGGAGCGAGGTAGGTGACGGCGGCAGCGTTCGCCGCGCCCCAGGCCGCCACGACGTTGGCGTTCCAGACGTAGGCGAGCCCCGTGCCGAAGGCGCCGAGGGCGGCGGTGGCGAGCAGCACCCGCCAGGTCAGATCGCCCGGCGCCGGCGAGGCGAGGAAGGGCGTCGCCGCCAGCATCACCACGGCCCCCGCGGTGACCTGACGACGGCGACGGGAAGACCGGGCAGCCGACGCGGCGAGACGAAGCGCCGGAGGCAAACGAAGGCGATCCCGTAGCAGGCCGTCGCGGCGAGACAGGCGAGTTGGGCCGCGAGGTCGCCTCCGGGGGCGACGGGGAGCGGGTCGAGAATCACCAGTACGCCGGCGAAGCCGAGCAGCAGGCCGGCGGCGGTATGGCGGGTGAGGCGTTCGGCCGGCAGCAGAACGGCGGACCACGCCAGCGCCATCAGCGGCGTCGTGACGTTGTATGTGCTGGCGAGCCCCGAGGTGATCCGCTGCTCGGCCCAGGCGAAGAGCGTGAAGGGCACGAGGCACAACAGCACGGCCACGACGGTCAGATGCCACCACAGCGCCTTGTCGCGAGGCACCCGCCGGCGCGCGACGAGAGCGGCCGGCCAGAGGACCGCGGCGCCCACGACCATGCGCGCCCACACCACCTGGAGCGGTGCCAACGACTCCAGGCCGACCTTGATGAACAGAAAGCTGGAGCCCCACGCCATGGCGAGCAGTACGAACTGGCCGACTACCGGCACGTCTCTCTCCTTCGAGGCGGTACGCGATTCCCAAGAGAGAAGCGCGAATCGACTCGAAAGACCGGCGGTATTCCGACGCCGCGTTCCGCCGCTCGGCTGCCGGCCGTCGCGCGTCGGCAGCCCTGGCCCGCCCCACCGCGCGTCGGCGGTGGCGCACCGCGCGGCGAGGCGCACGGCGCCGGCGCGGACCTCGACCTACGCGCCCTCCGCACGCGCGGCCTCGCCGGAGCGGCCGTCACTGCGCCCGGTGGCGAAGCCGACCGGGAGCGCCCGGGGGCCGCCGCAGCACGGCGCGTCCTCCTCGGTGGCTTCCCCGGCGCAGGCGCCGGCGTCCTCTGCGGGGATCGGTTCGCCGGAGCAGACACCGGTTTCGGGCAGGTCGAGCCGTACGTCGTCCGCGGCCTCGCGGTCTCCGGCGAGGGCGGCGGCGATGGAACGGACCTGTTCGTAGCCGGTGGCCTGAGGAACGTCGGCGCGCGGCCGTAGCTCTTCATGCCGACGAGGTAGAAGTCCCGTTCCGAGTGGGCGAGTTGGCGCTCCCCGTGCGGGGGCACCGTTCCGCAGCCATGGAAGTCGGGGTCGATCAGAGACGCGAGCTGGGACGGTGCTTAGGTCGCCGTGTCCAGATCGATGCGGACCTAGCGGAGCATGTCGAGGTCGGGACGGAGGCCGGTGGCGGCCACCACCG
Source organism: Streptomyces sulphureus DSM 40104 (assembly GCF_000381025.1). Classification (GTDB taxonomy): domain Bacteria; phylum Actinomycetota; class Actinomycetes; order Streptomycetales; family Streptomycetaceae; genus Streptomyces; species Streptomyces sulphureus. Next base: position 328,809 of record NZ_KB905816.1, on the reverse strand, counting down.
TGTCGGCGTCGAGCGTCCGTGTTCCGGCCCGGAGACGGATGCAGGTGGCGGTGACGCCGGTGATCGCGAACTCGTGTACCGGCGTGACGGAGCCGGACTCGACGGCCTCCTTGAGCCGGGTGCCCAGCGCGCCGCGTGCGGGCAGCCCGTAGGCCTCGCCTCCTCCGTAGACGCGGTGCACGGACGTGCCCCGCACCGCCCAGGTGATGCGGGTATCGCCGCCCCCGGCGGCCAACTGCACAAGGGAGAGCAGGGTGTTGACGACGGAATGACCCGCACCGACGACGACGGTGTGCCGTCCGGCGAACCGAGAGTGCTCACTGCCCAGCACGTCGGGCAGCGGTCCGGTGACGCGGTCGGTGGCCTCCGTCTCACCCGACGCCGAGAGCCCCGAGCGGCCGAGCGGATTGGCGCACCCCCAGGTGCCGGAGGCGTCGATGGCAGGGCGGGCCTCGACGTCGTGCACCTCGCCGCCACCGGTCACCGTCCGGACGAGGGGCGGATGTGCCCCGCGTCCCAGGGCGCGCATGACGTCGACGCCCTTGCGCGACACCGCAGTTGCGCGGACGCCGGTGCGGATGCGGAGAGCGATCTCCTCCAACACGAGGCGTTCCAGGCCTCGTTCGAGGAGGCGCGCCGCGGCCGCAGGGCCGACGGGACCTGATCCGACGACCACGACGGGTGACTGCGCGGTGATGCCCATGAAGACCTCTCCGTCTCGACGCCCTTCCACGTCCATGCGCAAGCAGGCCGGCACGCGACAAAGCGGCCTCTGTAGAAAAGGCGGCTCGGCCGACCGCGCCACTGGCCGACTGTTTCGATGCGTGTCAAACTCCGCGCATGGCCAACGTGAAGCCCCCGCCCGCCGCCGCCCCGGTGCCGTGCTGTCCGCCGTTGGACGAGAGGCCGTTGGGGGCGGAAGAGGCCGAACGCGTCGCGAGGATGTTCAAGGCGCTCGCCGACCCCGTGCGGCTGCGCCTCTTCTCGCTCGTCGCCTCGCACCCGGGCGGTGAGGCGTGCGTCTGCGACATCGCGGACGTCGGCGTCTCCCAACCGACCGTCTCCCACCACCTGAAGAAGCTGAAGGAGGCCGGTCTGCTCGTCTCGGAGCGCCGGGCCACCTGGGTCTTCTACCGCGTCGAACCCGGCGTCGTGGCGGCCATGGGGCAGCTCCTCACGCGCGGCGGGTGAGCCGCCTCGACCGAACTTCCGCCGTCACGCGAGCGATACGTGCGCCAGGGCGACGCGCACCGGCATTTACCCGAAAGCCTTACGACGCCGGAGCGCTTGCCCGGAAGCGATGTGGAAGGGATCTCGGAGAGAACCGGTCAGCAGACCCAAGTCCAGTGTTGACGGCGAGGATGCGCCTTGCGGGACCGACGCAGTGCCGCAAGGAAAAGCCCGGGGACGGTGCGTCCCTCCGCCACGGGATCGGCCCCGGGCCGATACCCTGCTCGCGGAGAGCGCACCCGCGCGAGTACCCGTTGTCCGTGGGCAACACGACGGAGCCGCCGGGGAGTTGGCTGTGCGTCGACGTGCGTGGCGACACCTCGTGGGGCCGAGCCCCGCGCCCTCACTCGACCCGGCCGCCTTCGGACGCGGCTTCGTCCTCGTCCGGCAGGTGTACGTCGTTGACGGCGACGTTCACCTCGACGACCTCAAGGCCCGTGAACCGCTCGACCGCGTCGACGACGTTCTCCCGGACCTCCCGCGCGACCTCCATGATCGCCACTCCGTACTCCAGGACGAGGTCGAGGTCGATCGCCGTCTGCCGCTCGCCGACCTCGACCTTCACGCCCCGGCCGACGTTGGACCGCCCGCCCGGCACCCGATCCCGCACGGCGCCGATGGTGCGCGAGATGTTGCCGCCCATGTCGTGGACACCGGGGATCTCGCGTGCTGCCATGCCGGCGATCTTCACGACCACCAGGTCGGCGATGGACGTCCGGCCGCGGGTGGGCGCCGGCTCGTCGGCGCCGTGCCCGCCGCCGCTCACCGTCGTACTGCGCTGTCCCGTCCTCTCCGCCGATCCGGTCTGCTCCTGCTCGGTAGCGGTCTGCTTGGTGGCCACCGGTACCTCCTCCGCGTCGTGGACGTGGTGCCCTGGCCGGTGTCGCACGCCGGAGTGCGGCGCGGACCGGCGAAGGGCCCTCTTGAGAGCCCTGCCCGGAACGGCGCGCGGAAACCTGACGCCCCGACCGGAATCTCAGGCGGACCGAATCGGCCGTGCTGCAGGCCGACTTGGCGCCGAGGCATCGGGTCGGGTGCTCGCGGGACGAGCCGCGCGCACGCTCCGTGCACCCCGGGGACGTTATACACCGCCGGGATCGGGCAGGCTATCGCCTTCCGGACGGAACGGGACACCCTGACGAACGACGGAGGTGGTGACCGATGGACACCCACGAGGAGGTGGCCGTAGCCGAACCTGTGTGCGCTCGACTGCTGTGCCGGCCGCAGACGAGCGCGCAGGCGCGCCGCGCCGCGAAGGAGTTCCTCGCCGGGCTCGATCCGCAGCCGGGGCAGGAGACGGCGGAGGCGCTCCTGCTCGTCGTCTCCGAGCTCGTCGCCAATGCGGTACGGCACGCGGGCGGCCTGGATCGCCTGATCTTCCGCTGCGGCGAGGACGGCGGGATCGACGTCGTCGTCGCGGACGGATGCCCGCACCCGCCGCGCCGCCGCCGGACGAGCATGCAGACGGGGGACGAGACGGGCGGGTTCGGCTGGCCTCTGGTGCTGGAGCTTTCCGACGAGGTCTCGGTTCGCCCCACGGACGCCGGCGGAAAAGTCGTCCGCGCCACGCTCCGATGATCGGCGCCGCGACTTCCCAGCCGCGACCGCCGGTGCCGTTGTGACGGCTGGCGCCGTGTCCCACGCGGGTCATGTCGCTTTGCGCGTGGGTCGAGAGTCCCGTCGTGTCGCCTTACAGCGAGGCATGTTGCCCCTTTTTCCTGCACGACTGCGTGACCGAGGTCAGGTCTGCGTGGGGGTGCTGCGTCAGATGGAACGGTAAGTGAAGGTTCAGGCACAAAGGCCTTCCGTGCAGATGGCGTTGGGGAGATCGGCGGTGCCGTCGGCCTGTGGTTTCCCGGCCCGCTGAAGGCCATCTCCCAGGCGGCTGGTGATCGTTCGCACGACCCCGCCTCCGCGACGGCGTCAATATGCGTGTGCATGGCGGCAGTTCGGGAGGCAGGCTACCGGGATGAACATGGAAGAGACCCGCGCGGTGTTGGTACGTCGATACGGCCCTGAAGCCGAGGGTTGGCTCGCCGAGGTTCCCAACCTCGCTGCACGGCTGGCCGCGCGGTGGGGGTTCGTGCTGGGTGAGCTCTTCGAGAGCGGAGCCTCCTCTGTCGTTTTCCGCTGTCAATGGCCTGACGGGAGGCCAGCGGTCCTCAAACTCAGCCCGGACCGGGCACTGTTGACCAAACAGGTGGAGATGCTGCGCGTGTTCGCGCCGTCGGGTCGGGTGCCGGTCGTCTTGTCTGCCGACGCGGAGGCCGGGGCGATGATGTTGGAGGACATTCTGCCCGGCACTGTGGCCGAGGACATGCCGCAGACGTCTTTGCCGCAGCAGTGGGGAGAGTTGCTTGCCGCACTGCACGCCGTGGCCCCACCCGCGCACTGGCCACTGGATCTGCGCGGTCGGTTTGACGAATCCTTCGCCCGGATCGGCCAGCGGCTGTCCGAACCGGCCATCGGCGCACGGATCGACCAGGCCGCGTGGCAGCGGGCGATACGGCGCTGCGAGGAGTTGCTGGACAGTCAGGCCGGGCTCGTGTTGCTGCACGGCGATCTGCACCTCGGCAACGTCCTGGACGGCGGCCCGTCGCGCGGTCTGGTCGCTATCGACCCCAAGGCATGCGTAGGCGACCCGTGCTTCGACGCCGTCGACTACGTGGTGGCCGGCGCCGGACAAGAGGGTGTCGAGGCCCGCTGCCAGCGGGTGGCGACCGCGTGCAGGCTCGACGGGGACCGGCTGTATGCCTGGAGTCGAGTGGTCGCCCCAATGGCAGCCATCGCACACCTCACCCATGACGGCCCGGAGCCCGTGATCGACGAACTACTCGCTCTGTCTCGCTGATCCCACGCATCAGTTCGGCCCGGCGAGGGAGCGCCTCCCGAGCGCCGAGCCGCTCGCGGCGACCTCGCCGGCCGTCATCACGGCGAGGGCCTCGCGGAGGTAGCTATGTCGGAAGCCACCGGCCTCGGCGGGGCGCCCCTCGCCATGCGGGCGAGAGGCAGTTCTGCAATCCGCCTGCGCGCTGACGTTGTTCGGCTGCGTACCGCCTTGCGGACCGTGACACCGACACGGTCTCCGACGAGCCGCAGGGGAGCCAACTGCCCTTCGGTCGGCCGGGGATGGGCGAGAAGCGTGCTCCGGTCGACGGCCCCCACAGCACAGGCAGGAGCGCCCTGATCCGCTGGGCTGCTCGATGCGGCTCTGCCGACGGGGGGAAGACACGCGCTGTACAACACTGGGGAGACTTACCTCTGTCGACCCAGGAATCCGCTCGCGTGCGGCGTCCCCCGCCTGTCGACTGGGGAGCATGCCGACGGCGTGGCACGGGAAAGCCCCGGGAGGTCGCCCTCCCGGGGCCGATGTGGCTCGGGTTCCCGCTTCGCTGCCGTCGCCCGCCGGGTGTGGTGCGGCCGGCGCAACTGGACGCGGTCCCTGAGGCCGCGCACCGGCGTCGGTGCCGACCCGGTGACCCGTGGGTCAGGCGTGGGAGCCGGTCACGTGGCTCGCGGCACCGTGGGCGCCGGCGGCCTGTTGGGCCTTGATGAAGAACGCCTTGCCGTGGCGGTCGAAGCCGGAGGCGACGAGCTCGGAAGCGGCACCGTGCGGGCCGGCGACTGCGGCGTTGTGGAAGTAGCCCGGGCCGCTGTGGCCGCGACCGTCGTGGTGGCGGCCGTCGTGGTGACGGTCGCCGTGGTGGCGGTCGCCGCCCCGGTCCCACCCACCAGCGGTGGAGGCCTTGCCGGCCGAGAAGGCGCCCTTGGCACCGGCGGCCTGGACGCCCTCGCCGAAGGACGGGCCCTGGTCGGCCACGGCGACGCCGGAGAAGCCGAGCATCACCGGTGCGACGAGGGCGCCCGTGGCGAGGATCTTGTTGAACGTGCGCATAGAGAAGGCTCTTTCTCTTCGGCGAGCTGCTGGGATACCCCGGGGCGGCAGTGCACGGATACACCAGTACCGGGGGGCAGGGGGATCGCTCGCTGGGTTCCCCGCGCCACGAGTAGATTCCTCCTCTCCGCAGCAAAGATCGGTATCAACCCGCCGATACAACACATCAAGTGGATTCGGTGCAAAGAGGCTCAAGTTTTCCGGACGGCGGCCGAGTGGGCTGCGTGGACGACGTGACCCACGGCTGTTCCGGACGACGGCACCTCGCCCGTCCGGCGGAGCCGCGCCGAGGAGCGGCCCAACGTGCCCAGGAGGGGCGGACGTTGCGCCGTCGGTCCGCCGCGGCTCGCGGACGAGGGCGGCCGCTCGCGGGAGGGGGCGCTCACCGCAAAGGCGGCCGGTCGTTGCGCTCGACGGCGTAACGGTCTGCGCCGCCCGGTCGACCGACGCCGCGTCAGGCGGCGGGGCCGGTCCTTCGGTGCCCCTCAAGTGCCCTGCGGGCTGGTCGCGTTCAGCGCGAGCGAGGACGGCCGCCGGCGTGCCCGAGGGGCCGGAGGGCGCATCGGCGGCGGCTTTCGGCGTGGGCCAGGTAGGCGAGAGGTGAACGGTGGCCGCATAGCACGCGGGCATGCTGCGAGGGCCGGGAGGCCGAGCGCCCGCGTGCGCCCGCGCGCGGGGCTCTACGGCGCACGGGCACAGTGTCCCCGCCGGCGCCTGGTAGTCGGCTGGGGCGTGCGGCCCCGTGCTCGATGCCCTGGTGCGTGTCCGTGGTGTACGCGCCGACGAGGGCTTCGGCTGCTCGGGGTGCCGGCCGGCCACTCGCACGGGCTGCGCCTCGATCGCTGCGGCGTCCGCGTCGAGCACGAGCCCGAGTCGGACGGGGGTCGAGTTCCGCACCGCGCACAACCCGGCGACTCCGACGCTGCCCACCGAGCCGATGCTTCACGAGGGTGTGCCGCCGGGCCCCGGGTCGGCAGGCGCCCCTCGGCAGCCGGTTCCCGGCCGCCCGGGATTCCGGTCGGCTGCGCAACAAGACGCCCCTTCTCCGCGGCGAAAGTGCGCGAGCTGGGACGCGCTCTTCGTCGTCTGCGTCAACGGCCACGCGTACCGCCGCCTCACTCGTGCGACCGTACGCGCGAGGCCACCTCGACCCGCGCCGTCGCGCCCCGGGCGTGGTCACCGCTCCACCCCCGATCGCGACGCACGACCTCCGGCGGCGGGCCCTGGCGGAAACGGTGAGATCGGCGGAAGCAGTCGGCGTCCGTCCCCTCGATGCTCGCGCGGGAGTGCGACGAGCGGTGCGTCCAACACTCCGGCGTATACCGGGCGTTGCCTGCCGGATTCCCCAAGGGTCCGCGTTCACCGAAGCCAAGGTCACGCAGACGTCGGGGGCCGGCGGAACTCGTCGTGGGCGAACGGCCGTTGGTGCCCGGAAGCACGCTGCCGGTCCGGTAAATCGCCAACCCCAGGTGCGAGGCGCCCGGGCACCCGGTCCCCCAACTTCCGTTGCACATAGTGCACTTGAGAAACCACAGGCGGTCGCAACCCTTGACCGCGGACGGCCGGGCAGTAAAGTCTAGACCAATCGGTGGGCACGGGAACCGGTTCCATCGCTGCTCCTGCCGGCATACCCGGGCCGGCTCGGTGCTTCGGTGTCCGGTGAGCTTCCCCGCGTCGACCGAACCCCCACTCCGCGAGGTCGGCGAGGAACGGGCGAGCGTCGGCCTCCTCCGTGAAGGAGTTGACATGGACAAGAAAAAGAAGCTGGCTGCCGCCATCGGTGCCGGACTTGCCCCGGTCATCGCGCTGACGCTGCCGGCTGGTTCGGCGAGCGCGCACGGCTACGTCGACTCGCCGCCGAGCCGGCAGTCGCAGTGCGCAGCGGGCACCGTCGAGTGCGGCGACATCAAGTACGAGCCCCAGAGCGTCGAGGGCCCGAAGGGCCTCACTAGCTGCAGCGGCGGCAACTCGCGTTTCTCCGAGCTGGACGACGACTCCCACGGCTGGGCGGTCACCGATGTCGGCAGCTCCACGACCTTCAACTGGACCCTGACGGTGACCCACGCCACGTCGACGTGGGAGTACTACGCGGACGGGCAGAAGATCGCCGAGTTCGACGACGGCGGTCAGACCCCGGGCGCGCAGGTTTCGCACGACGTCGACTTCGGCGGCCTCAGCGGACAGCACAAGATCCTGGCCGTCTGGAACATCGCCGACACGTCCAACGCCTTCTACGCCTGCGTGGACGTCAACATCGGCGGCTGACCCGCACCGCAGAACACCCCGCCGCGCGGGGACCGGGCCACGTACCCGGCACCCGCGCGGCACACCGCGGCCCGCGTCCTCGACGCGGGCCGCGGCCGCGTTCTCGGGCAGACCCGGACAGGATCGTTTCTTCCGACCTCAACCGCGGTAAGAAGCAGGAGAGTTGCGGAACGGTGCGCGCCGCTTACCGGAACGCGGTGCAAGCCAGGGGGAATCTGCGAAGGTGGGTGCCTGAGCAAACGTACGGGAGCAGCACGATGCACTTCTCTGAACCACGCGGCGCGGCGCACACCGGAGGAGCGGCGGAGCCTGCGCCGACGTCTCCGGCTGTCCCGCGGCTGATCCTGGGGCGGCGGCTCCAGGCGCTGCGCCGGGCGCAGTACCTCTCCCGCGCCGAGGCCGCAGAGGCGCTCCGGGTCGACGCCGCGGTGGTCGCACGGCTGGAGCGCGGACGCACCGGGGTCCCGGTGCGCGACGTCGCCGACCTCCTCACGATCTACGGCGTCGTCGAGGAGGCCGAGCGGGACGTGCTGCTCGCGCTCGCCGAACGCGCCGACACCCCGGGTTGGTGGCACGAGTTCGACGACGTCGTACCCGCCTGGCTCCACCCGTACCTCGGACTGGAGCAGGCTGCGAGCGTGATCCGCTGCTTCGAGCCGCAGTACGTCCCCGGGTTGCTCCAGACGGAGGAGTACGCGCGCCACGTCGTCTCGCATCCCCGACTCCGCGTCGAGCAAGCGCAGTTGGATCGACGGGTCGAGCTCCGCATGCGGCGGGGGCGGGTCCTGGACAGGCGGGGCGGGCCGCACCTGTGGGCGGTGCTCGACGAGGCGGTGCTGCGCCGCCCGGTCGGCGGACCGGCCGTGATGGCGGCGCAGCTCAGACACCTCGTCGAGATGGGCGACCTGCCCCATGTCACCGTGCAGGTACTGCCGTTCAGCACGGGGCAGGCCGCGACGGACGGCCCGTGCACGCTTCTGCGGCTGCCCGCCGGCGAGTTGCCCGACACCGTCTACCTCGAGCAGCTCCGCTCCGCGCGGTACGTCGAGACACCGGACGAGGTGGAGTACTACCGCCACCTCATCGATTGCCTCGTGACGGATTCGGAGCCCCCGTCGGTCAGTCGTGCACTGCTACTGGAGGCCGCTGCCGAGTACGCGGCGCGCCGGTCGCCCCTGCGTACCGTGTGAGGCCCCGCCACCACGGGTCGACAGGAAGCGGCCTCTCGCCGTCCGGCTCGAACTCCCCGCCGGGGCAAGGGATCGCCGTGCGTACGCCGGCCGGCTCGGCGGCGGCGAGCATGCGCTCGGGCGGCTCGGCCCACGGGTGCGGGGCGAGGTTGAAGGTGCCCCAGTGGATCGGAAGCAGCACGCTGCCCTGGGCGCCGTGGCCGTTGCGTTCCCCTGTCCCGTTGAGGTCGAGGTGGGCCCTGAGTCCTTCCTCCGGTGTCATGTGGATGTCCGGCCAGAGCTCGGAGTAGGCGCCCACCTGGATCATTGTGACGTCGAACGGGCCGTGTACGGCGCCGACTTCGGCGAAGCCGGGGAAGTAGCCGGTGTCCCCGCTGTGGAAGACGCGGTGCTCGGGGCCCTCGACGACCCAGGAAGCCCACAGCGTCCGCTGCCTGTTGCGGAGCCCGCGCCCGCAGAAGTGCCGGGCCGGGGTGGCCGTGAGCGTCAGGCCGGAGACTTCCGTCGACTCGTGCCAGTCCAACTCCCGGCAGAGCGACTGCGGTACGCCCCAGCGTTCCAGATGTGCGCCGACTCCGAGGGGGACGACGAAGAGGGTGCCCAGGGCGGCGAGGCGGCGGACCGTCGGCAGGTCGAGGTGGTCGTAGTGGTCGTGCGAGATGACCACCGCGTCGATCGGCTCCAGCGCGGTGAGCCGCACCGGGGGGCGGTGAAGGCGGCGCGGTCCCGCGAAGCCGAAGGGCGAGCAGCGTTCGCCCCACACGGGGTCGAAGAGGACACGTCGGCCGTCGATCTCGGCGAGGACCGTGGAGTGGCCGAGCCAGCTTATCCGCAGGCCGGTCAGCGGGGGCGTCCCGCGCAGGGCCGCGCTCGGCCGGGCGAGGGGGAGCGGCCCGGTGGGTCTGCGGTCGCGGCCGGTGAGCATGGCGCGCGCCAACTCGGCGCGTGAATGGGCTGGTTGGGCTGCGCGGGCCGGGCCTGCCGGGTTGCGGAACTCGCCGGTGTCGGGGGAGTAGTGCGGTGACGCCTCGATGCGGCGCAGCCGCGCGCCCTTCGGCTCTGCGCCGAAGGAGAGCGGGCGCAGCCTCGCGGCGGTCAGGCGTGGCGGCCGCGCCCTCCCCGTCGAGCCCGGAGCCTGTCGGACCGGGCTCGCCGGGCTGCCTGCCCCCTCTGAACCGAGTTGTTGTGCCAACCGCCGTTCGGGCACGGTCCCCTCCTAGGCCACTGCTGCGGGTAGCCCCCGTCTCCGGGTGGCAGGACGCGACCCCTGCCTCTCCGGTTGCGTCCCGGAGGGAACCGTACTCCTCGACGGCGGGGGTCAACCGGCGTACAGCGACTCCGGCTCTTCGGTGTACGCGTCGGCCATGGCCTCGTGTCCACTCTTCAGTGACGGGGTCGGCACCAGGTGCATCTCGGTGTACTCACCTGGCATGATGCGGAACATGCTGATCGACTCGGCCGTCTGCACGGCCCCGGCCGCGTGGTCGACGGGGTGCTGCACCGCTGTGTGCGGGCGGGCACCTCTGTCAACTGCACGCTGGCGGCGCTGAGTTGGTCGAGCGCCGTCGTCGGTTCGCCAGACCTGTGGTTCTCCGGGGAGGTCCGCGCGCGCTGCGCGATGGCGGATTGGCCCCCCCACGTTGCGGAGTATCCAGAGAGTCTGCGCGCCGAAAGGCCGCGTAGACGGGGACGGTCTGCCCGTCCGCGGCCCCGAAGCCGTGGATGCACCGCTCGTAACGGATGCGGGCCATCAGCGCGACGTGTCCGCCCTGCGCGAGCCCGTCCGCGGCAAGCCCGTGCACCGCCTCGGAGACTTCGCGCACGAAGGCGTGCGCCGACACAGGTCGCCAACTCCCTTGCACACTGCGGCGGACGACGATGGTGCCGCGTCTCCTGCGCGTTGACGAACGGGTACGTCCGCGAGGCTGCCAGGGGCGGGCGTACGAGCGAGACCCGCGCGGACGGCGTCCTTCTTCCTGATCAACTCGGGGGGCCGGAACCGGGAGCGCTGCGGAGCCTCGCGTTCCCTTACGACCATCAGCTCCTGTACGAGGGGTGCGCCTTCCGCGCCCGTGCGCGCGGGGGCGGCGGCGTGGCTTCGTGGCGAGCGGGGCCGGTGCACAGGGTGACGACCCGGCACGCGGGCGTGCGCGGTTTTGGGCCGAGCGCGCACCGGGGCAACGCGCCTACCAGGAAGTCAACTTGCTTACGTAGAGGGGACCGAGAAGGGGCGTACGACCCCGCACAGAAGTGTGCGCGCCGGTCCGCGCCGGGGCGGCGGCGTGCAGCCCGGTCATGCCGGCACGAGACCGCCGGCGTGCGAGCGGCGCCCTCGTCGCGCCGGCGTGCCGGTCTCGGGCGTACGCCGGCGGGCGCGGGTGTCGGGGCGGCGGGAGTCTGCGGCGGCTCAGGGTCAGCGGGCTTCGAGCCGTACGCGGGTCTGCTCCTCCTGGTCGCCGGCGACGTCCGTCTCCGTGCGGACGGTGAACAGTTCCGTGAGGGCGCTCTCCAAGAGCTGCACCGCGTGCGGCGAGCCCTGGAGCTCCGCGTCGACGGGACCGCGCAGCTCCGGGGGGCGGGGCAGGGGCCAGTCCTCGGCCACGGTGTACTCGGCGGACCACACACGGTGCTGACGGTCGTCGAGACCGGAGACCTCGTGAGGCGCGGACTCCACGTCCGGACGGAAGAGGCGCCCCAGCTCGGCGAAGACGGCCCGCGCGTCCTCCGGGCGGCAGGCAGTGAGCTGCACCGAGACCTGCGGCTGCGTGCTGTCTGTACGGGTGGCCATCCAGACTCCTCTCCGGCGAGGCGCCGCACTCTACGACGGTTGCTCCCCGCGGTGCGGCCGAGCCGCCCGCCGAGCGGGGCCCAGGCTCCTCACGCGGAGCCCTTCCCACCCGTGTGCTCCGATTCGCCCGCTCCATGCACCGCCCGCCGTCCCGGCCCGCCGGACGCTCGCCCCGGACCCTCCGCCAGCAGGCGCAGCGCCTCCGACGTACGGTCGAACCCGTCCTCGCCGAGCATCCGCCGCAGCTCGGCGTTGAAGCGGTCCACCTCGGGCTGCACGCGGTGCATCGCCTCCGCTCCGTCTCGCGTGAGCTCCAGTTGGACGGCCCGGTGCTGGTCGGGGTGGGACCGCCGCACCACAAGACCGGCGCCGACGAGCCTCCCGACGAGCGCTGTGACGGCCGACTCGCGCTGCCCGAGCGTGCGCGCCAACTCCTGCTGTGTGCTTCCGGGAGCAGCGCGTATCGCATAGAGGGCGCCCAGTTGGGCCGTCGTGATGTCGGCGGCGGCCAGGCAGCGCCGGTCGGCGTCGACGCGGAGCCGGTGCGCGGCCCGTTGGAGGAGGAAGTACAGGCGGCGGTCCGGAGTGTCAGGCATGCACGTGATCCTGGCACCCGCCGCGCGCCGGTGGACAGGCGCCGGCAGCCTCCTCCTTGACGGCGGGCGCCATCTGCCGCAGGCTCACTTCACCAGTGAACTGAGGGGCAGGGAGGCCGCGATGACCGACGAGGAACAGCAACTCGCCTTCGCGCAAGGGGTACTTGCGCAGCAGCCGTTCAGCGTCCTGATGGGGGCGCGCCTCACCGCCTTCGGCGGCGGCGAAGCCGTGCTCGCGCTCGACGTCAGGGACGAGCTCCGTCAGCAGAACGGCTACCTGCACGGCGGCGTCCTCAGCTATGCCGCCGACAACGCGCTCACCTTCGCAGCGGGCAGCGTCCTCGGCCCCGACCTCCTCACGGTCGGTTTCACCATCGACTACCTGCGCCCGGGGGAGGGCCGTCTCCTCCGGGCCCACGCCTCCGTCGTCGACTCCTCGCGCTCCCGCGCCACCTGCCGGTGCGAGCTGTACACGGTGGACGCGGACGGCGGCGAGCACTGTTGCGCGCTCGCGCAGGGAGCCGTCGTCGTTCCCGGGGCGGCGCGTACGGAACCGCAACGGGCAGGGCACACGGGCTAGTCGGAGCCGCACGGGACGTCCGCCTCCAAACTTGCTGTCATGCCGAGGAGTTGAGTCCCAAGGAGGCGTGCAGTCGCAGGCCGCGCAGGGCTGCCTCCAGGGCGAAACGCTGGTCGGGGTCGGCGAGTCGGCTGCCGAAGGAGTGTTCCATGGCGCGCATCCGGTAGCGGACAGTCTGCGGGTGGAGCCGCAACAGGTCGGCCGTGCGGGCGGCGTTGCCGCGGGTGGTGAGCCAGGCGTCGAGCGTCTCGGTGCTCCTGCGGCGTTGGAGAGGAGTGAGGCGGTCGAGCGGGGCGAGGAACCGTGCCGCCACACGCGCGAGGAGCTCCGGGTCGGACGTCAGCCAGAGCGGGACGAGTTGCTCCTCGCAGCGGATGAGCGGCTGATCGGGCACGGCGCCCGTCCGCGCCAACTCCAGCGCCCTGCGCGCCCATCGCAGCGAGTCGCGCACCTCGCCCACGGGCACCCGCAGGCCGACCGCCGCACGCACCTGCCCGGGAAGTCGGGGCATCTCGTGGACGGTGTCACCGGGCAGCAGGAGGATCGGGCGGGGCCCCGTCAGGTCGGCGAGGACCTCGGCGCCGAGCAGCCGCGCGTCGATCCCGGCTGCGTTGTTCAGCGCGACCGGCACCACCTCGCTCCCGAGCGGCCAGCCGGTACGTGCGGCGAGCTCGGCGACCGCCTCCGGCACGGGCGCCTCCGAGAGGAGCAGCGCAAGCAGCCGATGCCGCAACCCGTCGCGGCCGCCGGCGAGTTCGGCGGTCGCTTCGGAGTGGCCCTCGGCCGCCATGCCGGCGAGGGCCTCCACGTGGCCGAGGAGCGCCTCCGCCAGGCCGAGAACCGCGTCGGGCGCGAGGGCGTGCCGCTCGGCGAGGGCGCGCGTCCGTCGCAGGGCGAGTCTCGTGCCGAGGCGGAGCGCCGACTGGAGCAGGTCGAGGCTCCTCCCCTCGTAGGCTTCGTTGCGGCCGAGGCGACGGAGCACGCGGTCCCTTCGGTGGCGGGCCCGACTGTCGGGGGCCGCGGCGGAGCCGTCGAGGCAGTGCTCGACGAGGAGTTCTGCGCGGCGGCGGTGCGGGCCTTCGAGCGCCGCGCGGTACGGCGCGTACGTCGCGGCGAGCGCGGGCACCAACTCCGCTGCCAGTTCGGGGAGTTCGGCGCGCAGCAGTTCGGCGGCCCGTTGCAGGCCCGTGCCGCGCGTGCCGGTATCGATCTCGCCAGAGCCAGGATCAGCCACTCCATGTGCCCTTCTGCGGTCGGTTCGAGAGCGGTGCGGCGCCGTCGGCTCGGACGGCTCCGGCGCGCACGCGTGGTGGTGGGCGGCTTCTCGGAGGCCCGGCAGGACTTCCTCGCCGAGCGCCTTCCGGTGCCGAGCAATTCGCGTTCGCCGGATCACGTCAAGCCGCGTGGAGTTCCGTACTCACCCGGCTATGAAAACGCATCGCGTGCTGACTGCACGAGAGACAAGAAATCGCCCGCCGCGTATTGCGCCGGGGAAATTCCCCGCGGCGCTATTGCGGTCGGGGTTACCCGTCCGTAACGTTCCCGGCGTGCTGCTCGCCAGTGCACGCGGCGTGAACCCACGGTCGAAACGCCGAAGGGGCGCGGGCGAGCCGAGGAGCGCGGCGCGTATTCCGGTCCCCGAATCGGCAACGGCTCCGCGCGGGACGCCCGGCGGTCAGCTCCCTTTCGCCGTCGCATCCCGGGGTCCCGTGTCCGCGCCCCCGGCCACGGGACCGCCTGCGCAGCGACCACCACCGGCACGAGTACACCCCAGATACCGCGCACGCTTCCGCGGGCGGGCACACCGCACGTGGCAGGAGCGCCCGTCGCACGAGAGCCATCCGACGGCGAACGCGTCCGTCCCCGCCCGCGATCGGCCGGCGGGAGGCGGCGAGCCGTCCCGCACAGGTCCCTCCACCCCCGACTCTCCCCACATGGAGCCCAGATGACCCGTTCCCTCCCCGCCGCACGCCGCCGCAGAGTCGCTGTACACGGGGCGGCCGCCGCCGCGGCCGCCTTCGGCCTCGCGCTCGCCACATCCGGTACGGCGCAAGCGGCAGACGTACGCCTCGACTACCCGATCACGGGCACGACCCATCTCTCCGGCACGGACTCCGACCTCGCCCTGGGGCCCGGCACGCTGAAGGTCACCGCCGACATGGCGGCGGGCACCCTGTCGGCCGACACGGAACTCCCCCCGGCCGACGGGGAGTTCAAGCTGCTCGGCATCCCCGTCTCGGTGACCACGGAGCTGGTGGAGACCGAGCCGACCACGGGGACGATCGCGCAGGACGGCGCCGTCTCCACCACCTCGAAGATGACGATCAAGCTGAAGAACCTCAAGGTCGGCGGAATCCCGATGCCGGTGGGAAGCAGGTGCCAGACGAAGGAACCGGCGACGATCCCCCTCGACTCGCAGGAGGGCTTCAACGTCCTCACCGGAGGCACGCTCTCCGGCGAGTACACCATTCCCCGGTTCGAGCACTGCCTCCTCGCCACGCCGGTGATCAACGGCATGATCCCGGGTGACGGCAACACGATCTCGCTCGACCTCGCCCAGGCCCAACAGCCGGAGGAATGACGCGCGTTGTGCGGTGGCGGGCCGTCGGGCAGGCGGGCCGCCACCGTCCTGGCAAGCGGCCGGGTCAGCCGTCGCGGTGGCCGGAGTCAGCCGTCGCCGCCCTGCCGTGCTGCGGCTCCTCGGCGCCGTGCCGCGAGTGCGGTCCTGCCGTGCCTCGCACGTGGAGTGCGCGGAGGGCGACCTCGGTGGCGAAACGCTGGTCGGCGTCGGCCAGTTGGGCGCGGAAGATGCGGTTGAGGGTGCGCAGCCGGTAGCGGATCGTCTGCGGGTGCAGGTGGAGGAGCTCCGCCATCCTCGTCGCGGTCGCGCGCGTCGTCAGCCAGATGCGCAGAGTGTCGACGAGTCTGTCGCCCTGTGCGGGCGTCAACTGTGCCAGGGGTGCCAACTGGCGGCGTGCCAACTGCTCCACGAGCGGCGGGTCGGCCAACAGCCACAGAGTCAGGAGGTGTTCCTCGCACTGCACGGGCATCTCGCCGCGGAGCAGGCCCGATTCCGCGAGCGAGAGTGCCTGCCGAGCCCAGCGCAGCGAGTCCGACGCGTCACCGAGCTGCACGGTGAGGCCCACCGCGCTGCGGCATCCGTCGAGAGCGCGGGCGAGCGCTGCGTACCTGGGGGCGTCGAGCGGTCCGGGCAGCAGCAGGTGCGGGCGCGGATCGTCCGGTTCGACGAGCACGTCCTCCTCCAACGCTCCGGTCGGCAGACGGCTGCCGCTGCCGAGGGCGACGAGTGTGACCTCGTCCGGCAGGGGCCAGGAGACGCGCTTCGCCAACTCGGCGACTGTGAAGTGCGGTACGGCGTCGCCCGCCAGCAACAGCCGCAGCAGCCGGCGGCGTTCGGCTGCGCGCTCCTCGTCCGTCCCGTCCTTCGCCGCGAGGTATCCCTCGCGGCACAGGGCCTCGATCTCGTCGACGTACGAGAAGACGGCGTCGGCGAAGCTGACGACGAGCGAGGGCGGCATGCCGTGCCGGGGTGCGAGCGTCTTCGCGCGGCGCAGGCCCACCCGGGCGCCGATGCGCAGCGCCGTCTGTAAGCACTGGAGGCTTCGGCCCTGGTGTGCCTCGTCGCGCCCGAGTCTTCGGCACAACTCGTCGCGCTCCGCGGTCGACGCCGCGGGGTCGGCGACCTTGGTGACGAAGGTGGCGAGGTTGCGCTGTACGCCCAGGCGCAGTGTGCGTCCGTACGGGCTGTTGAGCAGTCTGCCGTACTCGGGGACCGCTGAGGCGATCTCCGACGCCATCTCCTCGAGCAGCGTGGGGAGTTCGGGCCACATCACCGTCGCCAGCTCGCGGGGGAGCGGGTCGAGCGCTTCCGTCCCCGCGGCCGTGCGCAGGGCGCGGTGCGCCGGTTCTGCGGACCGACCTGTGGACGTCGTCGTCCGTGCCATGGGGGTACCCCTTCCGTCAGTCTCGGCGGGAAACCAACCGGCCAGGGTGGGGGTGCGAGTCCGGCGGCGTGCGGCCTACGCGGCCGAAGGCGCTGGTCACCGTGGTGGGGCACGAGCGTTCCCCGGTCGTCCACCGGGTGGCGCCGGCCCGCGTACACGGTGCGCAACTCCTCGTGCACGCAAGACGATAGAACAGGTCTGTACCGTTCGACACCATCGGAACCGACAAAGTTGTCGGGTTCATGGCCAACCCCTCAGCTTCCGTGCTGCCGCTGTCCGCCGCAGCGGTGTGCACCGACTCTGCGCAACAACCGCCAAGAACCCGCGGAAAGTTGTGCAGGGGTGAGCGGGCGCCGACGCCGTCCGGACCTGCCCGTGCGTGAAAGGTGCACGGCCGCCGCGGTGTTTCCCGCGCACCTCGTGATGAATTCCGCGCCCCGGACACTGCGCGTGTGACAAAGAATTACGGCGCTTCGGGAAAGGCGCAGATTTCCACGGGCGGGGTGTTGCGGCGTCGCGTTACTGCTGCGTAACGTCCGTCCTCGAACGCGACCCTCGGGCAAGGAAGATTGTCTGCCCCCACGGGTTCCCGGCCGCCGAGAATTCGGTGATCCCGCTGTGCGTCTCCCAGGTGTCCTCGGACGCCCGGAGCGCAGAACCGAGCCGCGCCGCCGGGAATTCGAGTACCGCAGTCCACATCGATCTCCGAAGGGAATTCCCCGTGCGCAGAACAACGAGAAGTGCCCTCGTCGCAGCGACCGCGCTCACCGCGGCCCTCGGCTTCACCGCCGCCTCCGCCTCGGCGACGACACAGGCCGCCACCTGGACCGTCGCCCCCGGCGGGGACATCGTCGGCACCGCGGACACGCCGACGATGGAAGTCCCTGCCATGACGCTGAGTTGTGAGTCCTCGGAAGCGACCGGCACGGTGCAGAGCGGCTCCGGACTCGAAGGCGCCGGTATCGCGGACATCACCGGGCTCACCTTCGCCGACTGCACGCTGCCGGGACTGAGCTTCGACGTCACGATGAGCGGCTTCCCGTTCAAGCTCAACGTGGAGTCCGTGGACCCGGACAACCCGGACCGCGCCGTCGGCAACCTCTCCGGCATCGAGGCCCACATCGAGGACTCCACAGGACTGTGCACCGCCGACTTCGCGGCCCCCGACGGCAGTCCGGCCACCGTCGAGGGCTACTACGACAACAGCACGGGCGAACTCGTCATCAACGCCGGCAACTTGACCGCCGCCAACGCCGACTGCATCGGCCTCCTGGACGACGGCGACGCCGCGGACTTCCAGGCGACGTACGCGGTCGACCCGGCGCAGACCATCACGCTGGACTGAGCAACACGGCTGCCCGCACGCACAGTTGCGGCCTTCGGGCACCCTGCACCGCGCGTCCGGCGACCGGCGGCGCCGTCGCCGGACGCGCAGTCGTAGCCACTCCGGCGCCGGCGTCTTGTAAGCCGGTGACAGAGATTGCCCCGGTGACTGCACGGCACGCCAGGGCGGTGATGGACTCCGCCGACCGCCTCACGGGAACGGACGCGCGACGTCGCCGCCCCGCGCCACCGGCCGCGTCGGCCGAGAAGGAGACGTACCGATGACCCGTGCCTGGACCCGTCGTCTCGCAGCGCTCGGTGCCGCCGCCGTGCTCGCCGGCATGTTGCAGGGAAGCGGAGCCGTGGCGCGGGACGACACGACGGTGGAGGCGCAGTACGAGTGCCAACTCCCGTCGGACGTACGAGAGGTACCGGTCACTTTTGATCCGCGGCTGCCGGAGCGGGGCGCGCCGGGCGAGCCGATCCGTCCCGACAGGTTCGGGGTCCGCGCACGGTTCGCCGCGCCCGACATCGCGGCACTGCTCCCCGAGGGCACCCGGAGCGTGACGAGTACGGCGGAGCTGCGCGTCACCGTTGAGCAGGGCGAGGAGACCGCCGAAGCCGACTGGAACGGGCTGAAGGCCGCGGACGCAGCGCTCGAAGACGACGACGGCCTGGTGCTGGACCACGCGGGTCGGGTCCCTTCGGTCACCGTGGGCGGCGCAGGCCCTGTGACGTTCTCGGCAGGCACGCTCACTCTCGAACTGCTCCCGGACGGCGCGGAGTCGGAGAGCGTCCGGCTGGTGTGCTCGCCGCGGAAGGGCGACGGGCGCCCCGAGTTGGGCTCGGTGGACGTACCGGAGGAGCAGCCCGAGACGTCGCCGGAGCCGTCAGGCGGACCCACGTCGCAGAGCCCCCAGGACGAACGCGCCGAGGGAGGAGGCTCCCGCGGCGGGATAGCGGTCGCGCCGGGAGACGAGGAAGGGCAGACCGGGGACTGCGAGAGCGATCCGCTCCAACTCGGCGCAGACGACCTGGACCTGAGCGGTCTCCCCGAGCCACCGCCCGATGCGGCGATCACGACGAAGGCGGGGACGCTGGGCTGCGCCTTCGCGGTCGGCTTCAACAACGTGGCGAAGCTGGGCGGCGCCCTCATCATCAACGATCCGCGGCGCGACCCGATACCGGTCTACGTCATGATGGGCGTGCGGCAGGCCCGTTACTCGGGGGGCGACTACCCCTACTGGGACGAGCTCGACCACGTCGGCGAGCTCGAACTGCCCGACGCCTACTCCACGTTCCTCACCTTCGACTTCGTCCCGGTCTCCGCACGCGTCGAGTTCGAGACGATGACGCCGATGACCCTCGCCGCAGTGGTCCGTGGCAAGCGCGCCAACCCGATGCTCAACACGATCAGGTTCGGCCTCCGCATCCGGCTCCACGACGTGGAGGTCAACGGAACCCGGCTCGACGTCGGCGACAAGTGCCAGACGGGCCGGTTCGAGACGCGGCTGGAGGGCGTGCAGCCCGAGTACAGCCTCCTGACGGGCGGGCCGCTGCGCGGAAAGATCGACCTCCCGAAGTTCACCGGATGCGGCACCGCCGGAGGCGAGGATCTCAACCGCCTCTTCACTGCGTCTCTTTCCGGACCCGACAACTACCTCGAACTCGTCCAGGGGCAGATCTGCGCCGCCTCCGTACCCGGCAGGTGCGGCGCGCAGGTTCCCCCACTCCCGGACCTGCACGGCGCGTCGGGGGAGGCAGCCGAGTGAGCGCGACGATCCGGCTGACGCACGCGCTGCGGGACAACCGCGTCGCCGAGAGGTTGTCACCCGTTGACAGTGATCCCGCACGCGACGGGGCCGGAGCGATCTCGCGTGCCGGGCTGTGCATGCGGGCCGCCTGCCGACCGAACCGGACACGCACGCACGGGAGTTGCGGTCTTCGGCACGACCGGGCGGTCCCGCCCCGGCGACCGGCCCTGGAGGTGTGAGCGGATGGGGATCGAGGTTTCCGTCGAGGGGCTGACGAAGTCCTTCGGCAGCAAGAACATCTGGCAGGACGTCTCGCTCACCCTGCCCACCGGCGAGGTGAGCGTCATGCTCGGTCCTTCCGGGACCGGCAAGACCGTCTTCCTCAAGTCGATGATCGGGCTCATCAAGCCGGAGTCCGGGCGCGTCCTGGTCGACGGTGTCGACATGGTGAACAGTTCCGAGCGCGACGTCTACGAGGCGCGGAAGCTCTTCGGGCTCATGTTCCAGGACGGCGCGCTCTTCGGCTCCATGAACCTCTTCGACAACATCGCCTTCCCGCTGCGGGAGCACACGAAGAAGAAGGAGTCGGAGATCCGCCGCATCGTGATGGAGCGGCTGGAGATGGTCGGACTCGTCGGCGACGAGGGCAAGTTGCCCGGCGAGATCTCCGGCGGGATGCGCAAGCGGGCAGGGCTCGCCCGCGCGCTCGTCCTCGACCCGCAGATCATTCTCTGCGACGAGCCGGACTCCGGCCTCGACCCCGTCCGCACCTCCTTCCTCTCGCAGCTCCTCATCGACCTCAACGCGCAGATCGACGCGACGATGCTGATCGTCACCCACAACCTCGACATCGCCGCCACGGTCCCCGACAACATGGGGATGCTCTTCCGGCGCAACCTCGTCACCTTCGGCCCGCGCGAGGTGCTGCTCACCAGCGAGGAGCCGGTCGTCGCGCAGTTCCTCAGCGGCAGCAAGCAGGGGCCGATAGGGATGTCGGAGGAGAAGGACGCGGCCGCCCTCGCCGCGGAGCGCGGTCGCGCCGAGGACCCGGGGATCGAACGCAACCTGCTCGTACCGCAGTTGGAGCCTTCTCCCGGCCTGCCGGAGCGCAGCGCGGTACGACGCAGGCAGCACAGGGTCGAGGGGATGCTCGACTCGCTCACGCCCGCAGCACGCTCCGCGATCCGCAGCTCCCTGGCCGCACGGTCCGAGACCGCGACCGTCGCAACGCAGGCGGCCCCGTACCGGCCCGCGAGCTCCGGACGAGCCGACGACACCGGCCCCACGGGACAGGCCGGGAGCGACGCATGACGGGGCCCACGGAGGACAAGCCGGACGGCGGACCCTCGCCGGAGAACGGGCCCACGAGCGGCCGACCCGAGCCCGGACCGGCGGCGAAGGGCGATGCGGAGGGGAGCCGACCACCCGCCCTCAAGCAGCCGCTGCCGGGCCTGGGTTGGCTTCGCCAGACGGGCGCGCTCTTCGCGCTCGCCGTCGCGGTGCTCCGCGCCGTCTTCAAACGGCCCTTCCAGTTCCGGGAGTTCGTCGAACAGTTCTGGTTCATCGCCAGCGTGACGATCCTGCCTGCGGCGCTCGTCTCCATTCCGTTCGGCGCGGTGATCGCGCTCCAGGTCGGCTCATTGGCGAGCCAGATCAGCGCGCAGTCCTTCACCGGTGGCGCGAGCGTCCTCGTCAACATCCAGCAGGCGAGCCCGCTCATCGTCGCGCTGCTCATCGCCGGCGCCGCGGGCTCCGCCATCTGCGCCGACCTCGGCTCGCGGACGATCCGCGAGGAGCTGGACGCGATGGAGGTGATGGGCGTCTCGCCGATCCAACGCCTCGTCGTGCCGAGGGTGTTGGCGACCATCTGCGTGGCGGTCCTGCTCAACGGCATGGTCTCGGTGGTGGGCACGCTCGGCGGCTACTTCTTCAACGTGGTGATGCAGGACGGCACTCCCGGCGCCTACATCGCAAGCTTCTCCGCACTCGCCCAGCTCCCCGACCTCTACATCAGCGAGATCAAGGCGGCGCTCTTCGGGTTCATCGCCGGCGTCGTGGCGGCCTACCGCGGGCTCAACCCGCGGGGCGGACCGAAGGGCGTGGGCGACGCGGTCAACCAGTCCGTGGTCATCACCTTCCTGCTGCTCTTCCTCGTCAACCTGGTGCTCACCGGCATCTACCTCCAGCTCGTCCCGCCGAAGGGAGCGTGAGATGGCGCTCCTCGACCACGAGAACTCCGCCCCCGAGCCCGGGCGTGAGAACACCCCTGCCACCGCGGAGGAGAGTCGCACCAGCCGCCGCCTCTTCGGCTGGCTCGACGCTCCTGGCGACCAACTGCTCTTCTGGCTCAGCGCGTTGCGCTGGGTGCCGCGCACCGTCCGCAGGTACCTCAAGGAGGTGCAGCGGCTGCTCGCCGAAGTCGCGTTCGGAAGCGGCGGGTTGGGCGTCATCGGGGGGACGGTCGGCGTGATGGTCGCGATGACGCTCTTCACGGGGGCCGTTGTCGGCCTCCAGGGGTACGCGGCGCTCAACCAGATCGGTACCGAGGCGTTCACCGGGTTCATCTCCGCGTACTTCAACACCCGCGAAATCGCCCCGCTCGTCGCCGGGTTGGCGCTCTCCGCGACGCTCGGCGCCGGCTTCACGGCGCAGCTCGGCGCGATGCGCATCAACGAGGAGATCGACGCGCTGGAGTCGATGGGCATCCGCTCGATGCCGTACCTGGTGACGACGCGGATCATCGCAGGGGTCGTCGGCATCATCCCGCTCTACGGCATCGGCCTCCTCAGCAGCTACGTCTCCTCGCGGTTCATCACGGTCTTCTACAACGACCAGTCGGCGGGGACCTACGACCACTACTTCGGCCTCTTCCTCGCCCCTGAGGACGTGCTCCTCTCCTTCCTCAAGGTCTTCCTCTTCAGCGTGATGGTGATCGTCACTCACTGCTACTACGGCTTCCGCGCCTCCGGCGGTCCCGCAGGCGTGGGCGTGGCCGTCGGCCGCTCGGTGCGCAACGCAATCGTGCTGATCAGCGTCACGGACTTCTTCCTCAGCCTCGCCATCTGGGGCGCGACGACGACGGTGAAGGTGGCCGGATGACGACGCAAGCCATGCCCCCGGCCCCGCCGAGCCCCCCGAAGCGCCCGGCTGCCCCCGCGCGCCCGCGCACGCCGGAGCGCCTGCGAACAGTGCGGCGGCGGCTCGCCGGCGTCGTCTTCCTCGTCGTGCCCGCGCTGCTGATCTGGCTCGCCGTCGCCGTCTACGACAAGCAGTTCAGCGACGACGAGGAGGTCACCGTCCGCACCGGCAGCGTCGGGAACGAGATGCACGAAAGGGCCGAGGTGAAGGTGCGCGGCGTCGTCGTCGGCGAGGTGCGCGAGGTGGCGGTGGCCGGCGACGGCGGCGGCGCCGAGCTGCACCTGCGCATCGAGAAGGACCGGTTGGCGCACATCCCGTCGGATGTGACGGCGCAGATGCTCCCCACCACCGTCTTCGGCCAGCGATACGTGGCGCTCGTACCGCCCGCCGAGCCGTCGGCGCAGCCCTTGCGGCCCGGTGCCACGATCCCCCAGGACCGCAGCCGCAACGCCATCGAGCTCGAGCAGGTCCTCGACAACCTCCTCCCCACGCTCACGGCGGTGCAGCCGGCGGATCTCTCGGCCACCCTCTCCGCCGTCTCGGGTGCGCTGGAGGGCCGCGGCGAGAAGCTGGGGGAGACCCTCGTCACCCTGGACGGGTACCTCGCCAAGCTCAACCCCCAACTCCCCGCGCTCAACCGGAACATCAAGGAGCTGGTGAAGGTCAGCCACCTCTACAGCGAGGCGGCCCCCGACATCCTCCGAGCGCTCGAGGACTTCGCGACGACGAGCGGCACCCTCGCCGACAAGGAGCGCGACCTCTCCGGCCTCTACGGCACGACCACGCGCTCGGCACGCGAAACCACCTCCTTTCTCCGCGCGAACCAGGACAACCTCATCCGCCTCACCGCCGCGTCCAAGCCGACGCTGCGGACGCTCGCCGAGTACGCGCCGTCCTTCCCCTGCACGTTGCAGACCCTGGCGCGCTTCGTGCCGGCGATGGACAAGGCGCTCGGCAAGGGCACCGACCAACCGGGACTGCACGTGCACGTCACGACCACACCCTCGCGCGGCAAGTACCGCCCCGGCCACGACGCGCCGGCCTACGGCACGGGCGGCGGCCCCCGCTGCTATTCCGTGCCCTACCTCGGCAAGGGCACGATCCCGCGAGCCGCGCACTCCTCCGGCGCCGGCCCCGGCGCGACGATCGCCGACGGCGAAGGCGGCCTCGGCACACCCAACTCCGAGCAGGAGAACCGGCTCGTCAACGAGCTCCTCGCACCTGAACTCAAAGAAGAACCGCGGGGGTTGCCCGACTGGTCGAGCGTGCTCACCGGTCCCGCGCTGCGCGGCACGGAGGTGACGCTGAAGTGAACCGCGCCAGCCTCGCCGGGCCGCTGCTGAAGTCGCTCGTCTTCGTCCTGGTCACCGCGCTCGCCACGGCGGCCCTCGCGTTCAGCATCACCAACGGCGGTGTCGGCGAGAGCGACACCTACCGGGCCCGCTTCGCCGACACGACGGGGCTCGTCGAGGGCGACAGCGTGCGCATCGCCGGCGTGAAGGTCGGACAGGTCGAGTCGATCAGAGTGGCCCAACGACGGGTGGCGGAAGTGGAGTTCAGCGTCGAGCGGGGACGCCGACTGCCGTCCTCGGCCGGAGCCTCGATCAAGTACCTGAACATGGTGGGGCAGCGGTACGTCGCGCTGGAGCGCGGTACGGGCGCCGTCGGCGCCTCACTCCCGCGTGGCGCGACGATCCCGCTGGAGCGCACCACGCCCGCGCTCGACCTCACCCAACTCTTCAACGGCTTCAAACCGCTCTTCGAGGGGCTGTCGCCGAAGGACACCAACCAACTCGCCGGTGAGATCGTCCAGGTGCTCCAGGGCGAGGGTGCGACGGTCAGTAGCCTCGTCTCCCGCGTCGGGTCGCTCACCACCACGCTCGCTGAGAAGGACGAGGTGATCGGCAGCCTCATCGGGAACCTCAACCGCGTACTGAAGACGGTCAACAAGCGGGAGCAGGGCTTCAACCGACTCGTCGGCAGCCTGGAAGAGCTGGTCGCCGGCTTCTCCCAGGACCGCAAGCCGCTGGGACGGGCGGTGAGCGCGATGTCCGGCCTCACGACGACCACCGCGGACCTGCTACAGGACGGAAGAGCGCCCTTGAAGCGCAGCATCGACCAACTCGGACGCGCGGCCGACCAGTTGGACGACGGAGCGCCGCAGATCGAGCAGTTCCTCCGGCGGACCCCCGAGAAGATGACCGCGCTCACGCGCGTCTCGTCCTACGGCTCCTGGTTCAACACGTACCTGTGCGAGGCCCGCATACACGGCGTCTCCACCTACGACGGCAGCCGACCGCCGACCGGTATCGAGATCTCGGAGCCGAGGTGCCGGTCGTGACCCGCCGACTGCGCCTCAAGCGCCCCCACTTGACGCCGATCCGCGAGCGCAACCCTCTCGGCGTCGGCCTCGTCGGCCTGCTGCTCCTCGCCCTCGTCGCAGCCGTCGCCTACCGGGCCGAGGACCTCCCCGGCATCGGCGGCGGCACGACGTACCACGCCGACTTCTCCGAGGCCGCGGGGCTGCGCGACGGGAACGAGGTCCGCGTGGCCGGTGTGAAGGTCGGGAAGGTGACGGGCGTCGCGCTCGCCGGCGGCAAGGTGCGGGTCGACTTCCGGGTGAAGGACGTCTGGATCGGTGACGCCAGCACGGCAGCGATCAGTATCAAGACGCTCCTGGGAGAGAAGTACCTGGCCGTCGATCCGCTCGGCGACGGCGCCCAGGAGCCGGGCGCACCGATCCCGGCCTCGCGGACCACCTCGCCCTACGACGTCACCGAAGCGTTCACCGGGCTCGGCGAGACCCTCGGGGAGATCGACACGGACAAGCTGGCGGAGAGCTTCAAAGCCGTCTCCGACAGCTTCCGGGACACACCCGGCGACGTGCGTACCGCCGCGACCGGACTCTCCGCGCTCTCCAGGTCGATCTCCAAACGCGACGCAGAACTGGGCGAACTCCTGCGCGGAAGCAAGAAGTTGACGAAGACGTTGAAGGGGCAGCGCAAGCAGTTCGAGAGCCTGCTGAAAGACGGCAACCTGCTCCTCGCCGAGGTACGTGCACGGCGCAACGCCATCCACGCCCTCTTCACCGGCACCCGCGACCTCGGTACCGAGCTGCGTGGCCTCGTCCGCGACAACGAGCGGCAGCTCTCGCCGACGCTCCGCTCCCTGGACCGCGTCACGACGGTACTGCTGAAGAACCGCAAACACCTCGACCGCACCCTCGCCGTCGTCGGCCCCTACTACCGGCTGGTCGGGAACACGCTCGGCAACGGCCGCTGGTTCGACAGCTATCTGTGCGGCGTGGTGCCGAAGAAGTACCTACCGCCGAACACCCCGCCGAGCCGCGGCTGCATGCCGCCGAAACCGGGAGGCGCAAGCTGATGGCCACGCACAACCCCCCTGCGGACGGCCGCGATTCCGCACGAACCGGGGGATGGGTCCGCGCCGGCGCGCGTCGCACGGTGGGGGCGCTCCGCTTCCGGCTGCGCCGTGCCTCGCACAGCACCGTGCGCCGCGCCCCCAGGCCACGCGCGCCGTCCGGCGCCGCCACCCCGCGCCCGCCGGGTCGCTGGCGCCGGCGCCTTCCGGCGATCGGCGTCGCCGTGGTCGTCGTCGCCGCCGGTACGACCGCGGGTGTGCGTCTCGCCTCAAGCGGCGAGGGGATGCGCGTCTCCGCCTGGTTCGACCGGGCTGTCGGCGTCTACGAGGGGTCGGACCTGCGCATACTCGGCGTCGACGCCGGACGGGTCGAGTCAGTCGAACCCCGGGGGAGACGGGTCCAAGTCACCCTGCGGCTCGACACGGGTATCGACCTGCCCGCCGACGCACGCGCCGTCGTCATCGCCCCGAGCCTCGTCTCCGACCGCTACGTCCAGCTCACCCCCGCCTACGAGGGCGGCCCCAAGCTCCGCCCAGGCGCCCAGCTCCCTGCATCGGCCAACGCCACCCCGGTCGAAGTCGACGAGCTCTACGCGTCCGTCACCGAACTCGGCGACGCTTTGGGCCCCGAGGGCGCCAACGAGAACGGCGCTCTCTCCGACCTCCTCGACGTCGGCGCGCGCAACCTCGACGGCAACGGCGAGGCGATCGGCGCATCCGTCGAGCAGTTCGGCAAGGCCGCGAAAACCCTCAGGGGAAGCAGCGACGACTTCTTCGAAACGGTCGACCACCTCGGCTCCTTCACCGCGATGCTCAAAAAGAACGACACACGCGTACGCCGCGCCGAGCGCCAACTCGCGGACGTCAGCACCTTCCTCGCCGACGACAAGGAGAACCTCGGGCAGGCGCTGGAGCGGCTCTCGACGGCGCTCGGCGAGGTCAAGACGTTCATCCGCAACAACCGTGGCGAGCTCAAGAAGAACGTCGACAAGCTCGCAACGCTCACCCGGACACTCGTCGACCAACGCGCCTCCCTCGCCGAGGCGCTCGACACCGCGCCCAACGCGGCGTCCAACCTCGTCCGGGCGTACAACCCGAACACCCGCACCATCGACAACAGGGCCAATCTCAACGAGCTGAGCACGGGCGGGAGTTCGCCCGCCCCCTCCGGCTCCCGGGAGGCAGCGGCCGGGACGGCGGGGCTGGAACCCGTCACCTCCGAGCGGCGCAGCGCGCTGCCGGCCCTGCCCCTCCCCGAGGTCGGCGAGGTCTACGGCACAGGGCCGGGCGAGCAGGGCAAGGGGGCCGGCCGATGAGACGCACCCGTGCACGCGGAGCCGCGGGCGCCGCGGTGGTGCTGGCGGTCGCGGCAGGGTTCGCGTTCGTCGCCGTCGGGGTCGACATGCCGCGGATATCCGGGATCGAGGAGCTTCCGCTGCCGGGCGGTGCCGACCTCGGCGGCCAACCGGTCGAGATCACAGCCGAGTTCCGCGACGTGCTCAGCCTGGTGCCGCAGTCCGCGGTGAAGTTCAACGACGTCTCCGTGGGACGGGTCGCCAAAGTCCGGCTGGCGGAGGACGGTTGGACGGCCCGTGTCACCATGCGCGTCAACGGGGAGGTGCGACTGCCGGAGGCCCCGTACGCGCGGATCGAGCAGTCCTCACTCCTCGGCGAGAAGTACGTGCAGCTCGTCGCACCGCCGAAGCGGCGGCCCGAGCGGACCCCGGCCGCCTTCGCCGAGGGAGCCCAAGAGCCCGGCGGCGGCGTCGACATCCCGCTGAGTCGCACCAACCGCAACCCGGAGGTCGAGGAGGTACTCGGCGCGCTTTCGATGCTCCTCAACGGCGGCGGCGTCAGCCAGCTCAAGACGATCACCAAGGAGTTGAACAAGGCGCTCTCCGGCAACGAGCAGGAAGCCCGCTCGATGCTCCGCCGCGTCGAGAAGCTGGTGAAGAATCTCGACGGCCACCGCAAGGACATCACCGACGCGCTCGACGGCGTCAACCGCCTCTCCTCGACGCTGTCTTCGCGCCGCAAGCAGATCGGCACGACGCTCACGGGGCTCAGTCCCGGCATCGAGGTCCTCTCCAAGCAGCGCGGGCAGCTCATGCGGATGCTCGGCTCCCTCGACGACCTCTCGGACGTCGCGGTGGAGACCGTCGAGAAGACCAAGGACGACTTGGTCGCGGACCTGCGCGCGCTCGCCCCCGCGCTCCGCGACCTCGCCGACGCCGGCCGCGACCTGCCCGACTCCCTCCAGGTGCTCTTCACCTACCCCTTCACGGACGAGGTCCTGCGCGGCGTCAAGGGCGACTACCTCAACGTCTACCTCGACATGACCGCGGTCCCCGGCACCCAGATCGTGCCCCCGGTCGAGGAGACGCCGGTACCGCCCGTCCTCACCGACCCCGCTGCGGCCGCCTCCGGTGCCCTGCCACCCGTCGCGCTTCCGCCCGTCGCGGACGCAGGCGCGCGGAAGCCCGCCAACTCCGCTGTAGAGAGCGGGAGTTCACGGCAACCCGATGACCACACGTCCCAGCGGCGCCAGAAGGGGGAGGGCTGATGGTCACCAAGGCCACGCTCGTCAAGAACCTCGTCTTCGTCCTCCTCGCCGTCGTGGTCCTCGCCTTCATCGGCGTGCGCTACGCCGACGTCGGCCACCTCGTCGGCTTTCGGGACAGCTACACCGTGCGCGTTCAACTCGCCCGCACCGGCGGCCTCTTCGAGCACGCCAACGTCACCTACCGCGGTGTCTCCGTCGGGCGCGTGGGCGCCGTCGACCTGACGGCGCACGGCGTCGAGGCGGCGTTGGAGATCGAGGAGTCGGCACCGCGGATACCCTCCGACCTCAAGGCGCAGGTCGCAGGGCTCTCCGCCGTCGGCGAGCAGTACATCGACCTCCAACCCAGGAAAGCCGGCGGTCCCTACCTCGGGCAGGGCGCCGTGATCGAGCGCGCCGACACCGGCGTCCCCGCCCCTCCGACGAAGGTGCTCACCAGTCTCGATCGCCTCACCTCCTCGGTGCCGCTGGAGTCGCTCCGCACCGTCGTCGACGAGTTGGGCACGCTCTTCCACAACCGCGGCGACGACCTCGACGTCCTCCTCGACTCGGGGGCCGAGTTCATCGACGCGGCGGACGCCAACTTCCCCGCGACGCAACGCCTGTTGGTCGACGGCCAGACGGTGCTGCGCACCCAGAACGAGGAGGGCGAGGCACTACGGGCGTTCGCGCGCGGCGCCGAGGAGCTGGCCGGGCGGATGAAGAGCTCCGACACGGACCTCAGGCGTCTCATCGCCGAGACACCTGGCGCCGCCACCCAGCTCAGCGGCCTGCTGGAGGACGTCGACCCGAGCCTCGGCGTCCTGCTCGCCAACCTCACGACCACGTCGGAGCTCGCGGTCACACGGCAGCACGGCATCGAGGAGCTGCTGGTGCGGCTGCCGCAGGCGGCGGCCGTCGGCTCCACCGCGATCACGGGCAGAGGGGCCGAGTTCGGCATGGCGGTCACCTTCTTCGATCCGCTGCCGTGCACCGACGGCTACGGCGGTACCCGCTACCGCAACGGTCTCGACACCTCGTCGGGGCCGACCAACACGGAGGCACGGTGCGCCTCTTCGCCGAGCACGGGCAAGAACGTCCGCGGCTCCGCCAACGTCCCCACCGGCGGGCCGCTCCCCAGCCCGGCGAAACCCGGCTCGCTCCGCCTCGGCAAGGACGCGGGAGGCAAGGGTGCGCTGCCGGGCGCCCTCGGACTCCCCGGCACGGAAAGCCCCCAACCGCACGGCATGCGGGACCTGTTGGACATCGGAGGCGGGCGGTGAGCGGAGAGGAGCACGCGGTGGTGGACGTACCCGAGCACGTGCTCGGCAGGTGGGCGAGCTGGGGCGCGGCGGCTGCCGCTGCGCTCTTCCTCGCCTTCTCCGGGTGGCAGTTGTGGCAGGCCGAGACCGACGAGGACCTCGCGTACGCGGCGGCGCGTGACACCGTCCTCGACAGCGGCAAGCGGCACCTGGAGACGCTCAACTCGGTGCGCAGCGGCCGGATCGAGGACGGCCTGGCGCGCTGGCGTGCCGCGTCGACGGGCCCGCTCCGCGACGAACTGCGGCGCACCGGAAGGAGCGACGCCGCCACGCTCGCCAAGGCGGGCACGACGGCCCGGGCGAAGGTCACGGACGCCGCCGTCGTCCGACTCGACACCCGCGCCGGCACCGCCGAGCTCATCGCCACGGTGCACATCCGCGTCAGCGAGCGCGGCGGCGCCCCGACCACCGACCGCAAGCGCCTCACCGCGGGACTGGAGCGCACGGACGACGGATGGAAGCTGCGCGCGGTCGGCGCCGTGCCGGCCGAGGGCGGGAAGGACGACTCGTGACCACCTCGACCCGGGACGCGGACACCCCTGCCGCACACACGGCGAAGACCGAAGCGAACCCGGCCGCGGACGCCGGCCGCAACCAATGCCTCCAACTACGGGGCCGGTTGGCGGCAAGTCGGGTAGTGCTCGCGGCGGCGCTCGCGGTCGCCGTCCTGGCCGGCGGCCTCATGCTCTTCGGCGCGTACCGCCTCACCTCGGACGAGTCCGCGCAGAACCACGCCCTCACCGACCGGGAGGCCACCGAGGAGGTCTCGGGCGAGGTGGGCGACGCTCTCGCCAAGGTCTTCTCGTACACCCCCGACGGCGTCCGCGCCACGGAACTCGACGCCAGACGCCTGCTGCGCGGCGAGGCGGCGACGCAGTACCGGCGCCTCTACGGGCAACTGCGGAAACGCGTCACCGAGCAGAAGCTGACGCTGACGACGCGAGTGGTGCACACCGGCGTCGTCAGCCTCGACGACCACCGCGCACGGCTGCTCGTCTTCCTCGACCAGACGAGCACCCGCGACGGGGACCAACCCTCCACCGCCGCGGCCCAGTTGGCTGTGACGGCCGAGCGGCGGGGCGGTGAGTGGCGGATCGTGCGCCTCGCGGCGAGATGAGCACGCGGAGCGCCCCAGGGGCGAACGGCAGAGGAGGAGCGGATCGATGAGAGAAAGGGTGCGCGCGCTGGTGCGCCCGTCGAAGGACCCGGTGCTCGCCGCCGCGGTGGCGCTGCTGGTGGCGGCGCTCTGCTTCGCCGCGTGGGGCGGCTGGAGCTGGCACGCAGCGGCCGACGACGGAGCACGCGCGTACGGCGAGAGCCGCGACCGTGCCCTGTCGGCCGCCGAGCAAGGGGTGCAGAACCTCAACACCCTCGACCACCGCAACGTCGCACACGGGTTGTCCACCTGGCAGCAGTCGACGACCGGGGAGCTGCGCAAACAACTGGCGGACGGGCGGGGTGAGTTCGAGAGACAGGTGAAGGCGGCGAAGACCGTCACCAGTGCCGAGGTCCTCTCCGCGGCCCTCTACGAACTCGACGAGCGTGCGGGCCGAGCCGGGGCTGTCGTCGCCGTGCGCACCACTGTCAACGCGCCGAAGCAGAAGCCGACCACCAAGGACACCCGGATGCGGTGCGAGCTGAGCCGCACCTCGGGCGGCTGGAAGCTCAGCGCCCTCGCGCAGGTCCCCGTGGGCGACTCGGCAGGCGAAAGCGGGCCCGGCGCTTCCCGTCAGGACCAGGGCGAGGACTGAGGAGACCCGATGTCGACCACACGCCACCTCCTCAACCGGCAGCGCCGCCTCGCCGCCCGCACGGCGGAACCGGACACCGCCGAGAACCCGCCCGAGGAGAGCCCGCCGGGACCCCGCCCCTCCGCCCGCCGAACTCCCCACGCACCGAAGCAGGTTGACCGCGAGGACGCCGAACAGCGCGCGCAGCCGGACCCCGCACGCGCCCGACGGCACCGCAACCGGGTACTCGCCGCGCTGGTGCTCCTCACCGTCCTCCTCGGCGCGTTCGCCGGCTGGGCCGGCGCACGCGCGGGCGAGCTGCGCGGCACCGAGGCGGTCCGCAACAGCGCGCTCACCGACACCGCCCGCACCAGCGAGGTGAAGGGCAAGGTGACGGAGGCCGTCAACGCCCTCTTCTCGTACGACCACACGGCACCGCAGAAGAACCGCGACGCGGCCGGCCACCTGCTGACGGGCCCCGCCGTGGCCCAGCACGCACGGCTCCTCGACGGGCTCAGGAAGCAGGGCGAGAAGCAGAAACTCGTCCTCACCACGACCGTCACCGACGCGGCCGTCGAGCGGATCAGCTCGGCGGACGGCAGGGACCGCGCCCGCGTCCTCGTCTTCGCCGACCAGCGCAGCACCCGCACAGGTGCAGCGGGCAAGGCCAACTCGACGGCTGCGGAAGACGGTTCGGCGTACGCGGGCGCCATGCTCGCGGTCGAAGCCATCCGTACCGGCGCGTCCTGGCGGATCAACCGCATCGACACCTTCGACTAGCGCGCAAGTCGGCCAAAGCCGCGGGAGCACCGCCGACGACACCCCGAGGGCGGAGCGCGCTCCGCCGGACGACGAACCAGGAGGCAACGCAATGAGTCTGCTCGGCCGGCGCCGCTACGGCGCACGCATCCGCCGGGGCACGGCGGGCACCGCGCTCGCGGTCGTCGCGGTCGCCGCTCTCACCGCGTCGCAGGCGCCGGGCTCCGCCTCCACGGGCCAGGGCACACCCCGCGACGAGGGACCGGACGAGTCCTGGACGATCCCGGACAACGCTCCGTCCGACGACGTCTACCACACCGAACTCCCGCCGCTCCGCTCCCCGTTGTCGCCTGGACCGCCGAGCCGCGGCGCCGTCGAACGCGTCAGGGAGCAGTCCGGCATCCCGGCGACCGTGCTCGCGGCGTACCGCAAGGCGGAGCGCTCCGTCGGGCGCACAGCGCCGCGGTGCCGGCTGCCGTGGGAACTCCTCGCCGCCATCGGCCGGGTGGAGTCGGGGCAGGCGCGCGGCGGCGACGTCACCGCCGAAGGCACCACTCGCAGACCGATCCTCGGTCCCGTCCTCGACGGCGACGGCTTCGCGCGGATAACGGACACCGACAGCGGCCGCTACGACGGCGACCGCACCTTCGACCGCGCCGTCGGGCCGATGCAGTTCATACCGTCCACATGGGCGGCATGGGGAGCCGACGGCAACGGCGACGGGCGCAAGGACCCGCACAACATCTTCGACGCCGCTCTCGCCGCCGGCCACTACCTGTGCGCGGGGGAGCGCGACCTCGCCGTCAAGGCCGACCTCGAGCGGGCGGTCCTCAGCTACAACCACTCGCGCGACTACCTGCGCACCGTGCTCTCCTGGTTCGAGTTCTACCGCGGCGGTGCGCATGCCGTGCCCGACGGCAAGGGAGCGCTGCCCAGCACGTCGGGCGCGGGCGGCAAGGAACCCCGGTCCGCGCACGAGGAGAGGAAGGACGCCCGCAAGGGCGGCAAGGACGAGGGCGGCGGCATCGAGATCGGCCCGAGGCCGGGCGGCGGTTCCACGCCTGGGGGCTCCGAGCCCTCGCCTGGCCCCTCGCCCTCGAAGCCGGACCCGTCCGAGCCGGGCGAGCCGTCGCCGACCGAGCCCCCGGAGTGCGAGACGGAGTCGCCCTCCCCGAGCGAACCGCCGCCCTCGGACGGGCCATCGACGCTCCCTGCCGGAACCGACGAGCCGTGCGAGAGCGGCGAGCCGTCTCCGCCGGAGGAGACGCCGGAGCCCTGACGCGTACCGTCGCAGCACCCGACTGCGCGGTATCCACGGGGGATTCGCCGAGGCGGATCAGTGCGGGTGGGGCCCCGCCCGGTGCACGGGCCCGTGCGGCTCCGGGCAGTGGAGGCCGAGGGCGTCGGCCGCCGTCGCGGGTCCTGCGGGTACGGCGGTGCGCTCGACGCAGCCGCCGGGCCGCATCGAGCGCGCCGCCGTGCTGCCGTGCGCCGGCGCGTGGTCGACCTGGAGCGTGGTGTGCGTGAGCGCGTACTCCTCGGCGAGGAGCCGGTCGAGGTGGCGCCTGACCCGATGGCAGTCGCCCCGCGGCTCGACGAGCACGTGCGCGGAGAGCGCGGGTTGCCCCGAGGTGATCGTCCAGACGTGCAGGTCGTGCACCTCGGTGACGCCGGGCGTGGAGGCGAGCCGGTCGCCGATCGCGTCCGGGTCGAGCCCCTTCGGCGCCGCTTCGAGGAAGATGCGGGCGGAGTCGCGGAGCAGCCCGTAGCCGGCCTTGACCATGAGTCCGACGACGACGAGCGTGGCGATGGCGTCGGCCCTGACGAAGCCGGTGGTGAGGATGACAAGCCCGGCGACCGCGGTGCCGACGAAGGCGTACAGGTCGTTGAGGATGTGCTGGTAGGCGCCCTCGACGTTGAGCGAGGCGCGGTTGGCCCTGGCGAGGCACCAGGTCGCGGCGAGGTTGACGACGACGCCCGCGAGCGCCGTCACCAGCACCAACCAGCCGGTCACCTCGGGCGGTTGGAAGAGCCTGCGCACCGCTTCGTAGCCGAGCCACACCGCAGCGAGGAGCAGCGTGAGCCCGTTGGCCTGCGCAGAGAGGATCTCGGCCCGCTTCAGCCCGTACGTGTAGCCGCCCCGGGCCGGCCGCGCGGCGAGGCGCATCGCCACGAGTGCCAGGACGATCGAGAAGGCGTCGGTGAGCATGTGCGCGGCGTCCGAGAGGAGCGCCAGCGAGCCGGCGGTGAAGGCGATCACCGATTCGACGCAGATGAAGCCGCAGATGAGGACGAGCGCGGCGGTGAGCCATCCGGCATCGGCCGAGGGGGAGAGGGCGTGTGAGTGGCCCGCGTGCGCCGAGTCCGACGAGTGCTCTGCCGAGGGTCCGGCGTGCGCCCGCGCGTCCCGGTGCGCTCCGTCGCCGACCGGTCGGCCGGTGCCGGTGCCGTGCTCCTCGTCGTCTCCTGCGTGCACTGCGTCCCTCCGTCCGCTGTCGCACACCCGCGGTGCGCGTCGTCTGCCAGCAGGCTGCCCTCAAAGGCAGTGAAGCGCACTCGGTCCACGCGGTGCAAAGGTTGCATCGGTGACGGTTGTCAACACCGATACGGCGCTGCCACGTCGGGGTGCCGTCGGCGAACGGCTCTGCGAGCCTGAGGGCGCAGGCGGCCACGTGCCGCGGCGGACAGCAGAGGCCGAGTCAGGGAGCAGGGATCAGCCATGGGGAAGCTCGCCGTTTTCGGCGCCAACGGGACCATCGGCAGCAGGGTCGTCCGGGAGGCGCTCGACCGCGGCCATCGGGTGACCGCCGTCGTGCGGGACCCCTCGCGGTTCCACGAGGCGCATCGGCGGCTGACCGTCGTCACGGGGGACGTGCTCTCCGAGGAGTCGGTGGTGCGCGCCGCAGAGGGCGAGGACGCCGTGGTGAGCGCGGTCGGTGGCGGGGACGGGCCGGGCCACCGCGCGTTGATCAGGCCGTCCGTCGTCTCGCTCGTCGAAGGGTTGCGCAGGCTCGGGACGCGTGCGCCGAGGCTGATCGTGGTCGGCGGCGCCGGCTCGCTGCGCACCCCGGACGGGACGCGCGTGTGGGACGCGCCGGGACTCCCCGACGCCGTCCGGCAGATCATGCACGCGCACGGGGACGCGCTGGAGTACCTCCGCACCGTCGACGACGTCCGCTGGACGAACTTCAGCCCCGCGGCGGAGATCGCACCGGGCGACCGCACCGGCCGCTACCGCACCGGCCTCGACGACCTGGTCAGCGACACGGGCGGCACCAGCCGGATCTCCGCCGAGGACTACGCCGTCGCCCTCGTCGACGAGTTCGAGGAGCCGCGCCACCCTCAGGAGCGCTTCACGGCCGCGTACTGAGGGGCATCACGCCGGCGGCTGCGGCACGGCGCGACGCAGCCCGGGCGCCAGGAGCAGCGTCGTCCCGGCCGAGACACCGGCGAGGACCGCCATGGCGGCAGCCGGCGACGTCCCCTCCGCGAGGAGACCGGCGAGCGCGGCGAAGACCCCCTGCGCCGTG
The DNA here is from genome assembly GCF_000381025.1 of Streptomyces sulphureus DSM 40104. GTDB lineage: Bacteria > Actinomycetota > Actinomycetes > Streptomycetales > Streptomycetaceae > Streptomyces > Streptomyces sulphureus. The sequence continues at coordinate 292,824 of NZ_KB905816.1, read as the reverse complement.
AGCATCCCCGAGGAGTGCAGCCCCAGCGCATGCCCGCTCAACTCCCGCGGCGCCAGCCCCACCAGGCGCTCCTGGAGCAGCAGCCCCGCACCGTACCCCGCGGTCGCGACCAGGACGGCGGCAGCCGCCCAGACGAGCGGCGGACGCGCGGCGAACACCAGGTAGGGCAGGGCAAGCAGGAGGCACAGCGGTACGACGAGTCGCTGCTTGCAGCGCGTCGGCACCAACCGCGCCACCGCGAGGTCGCCGCAGAGCATCCCCAACGCCCCGCAGGCGAAGAGGAATCCGGCGTAGCGAGGCGCATACGGCACGTAGAGGGACTCGCAGCCGACAACGAGGCCGGGTGGCACCCAGAGGGCCAGGTAGACGTGCCGGCGCGAACTCGCGGACCACAGCAGCCGGTTGGCGCGCCAGATCGCGAGGGGTGAGGGCCGCCCGGTGGCGCGGGCGATCCTCCGTGCCAGTCCCAGGCGAGCGGTGACCGCGGAGAGTGCGTACAGGCCGGCTCCGGTGAGCAGTACGCCCTGCGGAGAGAGCACCGCCAGCAGTACGCCGCCCGCGGCGAATCCGCAGATCTGCGTCGCCCCGTCGCTCAGCGCGAGGAGCGAGCGGCCGAGAAGGTAACTGCCCTGCGGCAGCAGTTCGTTGAGGAGCCCGTAGCGGACGCCTCCGCCGAGGGAACCGCATGCGCCGAGGACGGCGAGCAGCCCGAAGGAGCCCCACAGAGGCAGACCGGGCATCGCCTGCGAGGCCGTTCCCACGGCGAAGACGAGGGCCAGCCCGCACAGCGCGGCGCGCGGTGGCAGCCGGTCCGCCGCCGACAGCAGCGTGGCCGCGCCGAAAAGTTGGGCGAGCGAGGGCCCGAACATCGCCAGCGCCGAGAGCATCGGCGATCCGGTGGTGGCGAAGACGCGCGTACCGAGCGCCAACCCGCTCACCACGAGTGCCGTGTTCTGGGCGAGGGTCGCCGCGAAAAGCGGCGTGAACTCCGGTGTGCGCAGGAGCTGTCGGTAGGTGTCCATGCCGAGCAGCCTCCGCGGACGGAGCCGTGCCGCCGTATTCTTTCGCGGGCACGCGAAAGGGGGCACGATGGGTTGGTGGCAGCTCGGTGCCGACACCCTGGCAGGTGGACGCTTCGTCCTCTCGCCGCTCGCCGAGGCAACGGCGAGCCTCAAACTGCTCCACAACGGCACCGGGTCCCACCGCGGCGAACGGGAGTGGCTCGCCGCCCATCTCCCGGCATACCGACGCAAGTTGACAGCCGACCCGACGAGCGCGGCCCTGGTGCGCACCGGCTTCGCGCCCCGCTGGAACGCGGAGTTCCTCACCCCGGTGCCCGCGCCTGGGGCCTCCTTCGCCCAAGAGGTGGCCGCCGTTGCGGACACCCCGCCCGACGAGGCACGCCGCGACCTCGCCCACGCACTGGGCCGGCCCCTCCCGACACACCTGCACCGTGACGATCTCCCGGTGCGCGCCGCCGAGTTGCTCACCTGGGTCTGGCGCACCGCCGTCCTGCCGTACTGGCCACGCAGACGCCGCGTGCTCGAGGCCGACGTCCTTTCACGCACCGAACGTCTCTCGCAGGGTGGTTGGGCCGCGGCCCTCGACGACCTCAAGCCCGGTATGCGTTGGCTGGGCGGAGGCCGGCTCCACATCAACACGCGCCCGTATCCGCCCCGCCAACTCGACGCGGTGGGGCTGGCGTTCGTACCCGTCACCGTGGCGACCGGCTGGTTCTGCTGGCGCGACAGCAGTTACGCGGTCGTCTACCCCTGCGCCGGAGCCCTCGCGGACGACGATGCGCCCGGACCGCCGGACGCCCTGGGGCGTCTGCTCGGCCGGGGGCGCGCCGTCGTGCTCGACCTGCTCGCCACCCCCAAGTCCACGACCCGCCTCGTCGCACTCACCGGCCACGGACTCGGCTCCGTCGGACGACACCTGCGCGTCCTCCTCGACGCCGGTCTCGTCTCCCGGGCGCGTGCGGGCCGCTCGGTGCTGTACGTGCGCACGGAGGCCGGGGAGGCCCTGGTGTCGGCTTCGTCCGGGACGTGAGGCAGGGGGTGCGTCCTGCATCTCGCCCGATGCCGGGGCCGGGTCCTCAACTGGTCCCGTCTGCTGTTCGGTTCGCCCTACGGAAGCTCCTTGTCGAGCGCTGCCCGCCCCTCTTCGGCGAGCCGCTTGCGTGCCCACTCCAGGTTCTCGGGCGTCATGTCGCGCCCAGAGGCGAGGACGACGTCCTCGGGGGTCGGGTCGCTGCTGGGGGCCGCGTGGAGGACCTCGTCCGAGCTCGGGAGCTCGGGCTCCCCTTCGGTGTCGCTCATGAGTTCTCCTGACCCTCCTGTGCGGAACTGCCGTACCTGCGCTGGAACTTGGCGACCTGCCCCTGGGTGTCGACCACCCTCGCCCTGCCGGTGTAGAAGGGGTGGCTCTCCGAGGAGATCTCCACGTCGACGACAGGGTAGGTGCCGCCGTCGTCCCACTCGATGGTCTGGTCGCTGGTGGCCGTCGACCGGGTCAGGAAGGCGTAGCCCGCCGCCTGGTCGCGGAAGACCACGGGGTGGTAGTCGGGATGGCTGTCTGGCTTCACGACTCGCTCCCTGTCCGCCGCAGGCGCTCGGCGCTGCCCTCGTGTGAGGCCGCCCGCGGCTCTCGGCAGCAATTCCGCCCGGCGCACGCATCGGCGTACGCGCCGGGCGACTTCAGGCTACGTCGGCGCCCGCGCCCCGGCATCCGCGGACGCCCGCGCCCGCGCCCACTCCGACGTGCGCACGCCCCGGAGCGGCGTGATCCTGAGAGGGCGGCCCGTCCCCTTCGAGAACGAGGCATGGATGCGTACCACCGACCTCTCCGACGCCGTGCTCGCCGCGCTCCGGGAGCCCCGCCCCTACCCGGCGGTCACCCTCGTGGTGCCGACGCACCGCACCCGGCCCGACAACCAGCAGGACCCGGTGCGCGTGCGGAACCTCGTCGCGGGCGTCGCCAAGCGGCTCCACGACGACGCGCACGTCGCCGAGGACGTCCGCGCGGACGTCATGGCCCAACTCGAACTGGCCGAGGAGGAGGTCGACCACGTCCACGCGCTCGACACCCTCGTGCTCTTCGCCGCGCAGGGCGAGCACCAGGTCTGGTACCTGCCGCGGTCGGCGGGCGAGCGCGTCGTCGTCGGGGAGACCTTCCTCACCCGCAACCTCGTCGCGGCCACCGTCCAGGCGAGCCGCTACTGGGTCTTGTGCTTCGACGAGCGTCGCGCCCACCTCTGGAGCGGCAGCGACTTGCAGGTCACCGAGGTGCGGCGGGACGGCTTCCCGGTCGAGGCGCCGATCGAGGAGGGCGTCGAGCTGACGGCGCGCGAGACCGTGGCGCCCTCCGGCTACCGGCAGGAGGCGGTCCTCCAGTACCTCCGCGCCGTCGACGCAGCGCTCGGTCGGTTGCTGGAGGCAGAGCCGCGGCGGCTCTGCCTCGTGGCGTTGCGCCAGGGCCTCAGCGCGCTGGAGGACGTCGGCGCGCACCACGCCCGTTCCGCCGACGCCGTCCTCGCGAAGGGCGGGCTCGCGGACGCGCCCGGCCATGTCCTCGCCGCTGCGCTGGAGCCGGCGCTCGCCGAACTCGACGAGCGCCGCACGGCGTACGCCCTGGAGCGGCTCGGCAGCGCACGCGGCAACCGCACCTTCGCCGCGGGCCTCGACGAGGTCTGGACGAGCGCCCACGAGGCGCGGTTGAGCCTCCTCGTCGTCGAGGAGAGCTACCGCGAGACCGTCCGCATCGAGGAGGGCCACCTCCGGCCGGTCTCCGACGAGGAGGCCCGCGCCGCCGGCCTGGAAGAGGGCCTCGTCGACGACATCGTCGACGAGACGGTGGAGACGGCGCTCTCCACCGACGCCGAAGTCTTCTTCGTACCCGAGGGCACCCTCGCCGAGCACGGGCGCATCGCAGGCGTCGTCCGGTACTCCTGGACAGCGGCCTGACCAGCGCGGCACCGTGGGGCGCGCGACCCCCCGTACCGAAAGGGGCAGCGAGATGACCGACCCGAACGAGGAAGCACAGCCGGAGTTCGCCGTCGATGCGGACCTGGAGAAGTCGGAGGCCCTCGACTCGGACGAGTTCGACGCCGACGAACTGGAGCCGGACCCGCTCGACGCGGGCATCCTGCCGTCGGACCGCTGGTCGAGAGGCGAGCGCTACGGCAACACCGTCGAGGAGCAGCGCGAAGGCGAGACCCACGACGAGCTCCTCGCCGAGGAGCAGCCGGAGCCGGGCTCCGAGGCCGCACCGACGGGCGAGGTCGACGACCCCGAACCGGTCGACGACAGATGGGAAGGCGGTCCGGGACCGAGGTCCGGCCGCCTCCTCGCAGGCGACGAGGGAACGCACCCCGTCGACGACCCCGAGCAACTCGCCTGGGACGAGGGCGTCGACGCCGGTGCCGCCGGCGCGGAGGAGGCCGCCGTCCACGTCCTCAAGGACGAGGACGAGAAGCCGCCGCGGACCACCGACATCCGGGACTGGGAGGAAGCCGAGGGGCTCTCCGACGACGCCGACCTCGACCGTTGACCGCGCCCCGCCCGCGGCCGGCACCGTCCGACGCCCGCCGTCGGCCGCGGCTTCGGCGTGTCGCCCGCCCGTCACTGCGCCGAGTAGCCCCCGTCGACGAGGTGGAAGCTCCCCTCGACGAACGAGGCCCGATCGCTGAGGAGGAAGGCCGCGACCTCGGCCATCTCCTCGGGGGTGCCGAGACGGCCCTGCGGGTGCCGCGAGATCAGCTCCTCGCGCTCCGTGAGGTCGATGCGGCCGAGGAGCGGGGTGTCGACGAAGCCGGGTCCGAGAGCGTTGACGCGGACGCCCTGCGGCGCGTACTCGAGGGCCGCCGTCTTGGTGAGGCCGATCACGCCGTGGTTCGCCGCGACGCAGGCGGGGGAGCCGGCGAATCCGTTGACGCCGAGGACGGAGGACAGGTTGACGACGGCGCCGCCGCCTTCGTCGGCGAGGATCGGCAGTTCGAAGCGGAGCGAGTGGAAGACACCCGTGAGGTTCACGGCGATGACCTGGCTCCATGCGTCGGTGTCGTAGGCGCCCGTCGGCTGGGAGGGGCCGGCCACGCCCGCGTTGTTGACGGCCAGGTTGAGGCCGCCGAAGGCGTCGGCCGCGAACCTGACCGCCGCCGAGGTGGAGGCCGCGTCCGTCACGTCGACGAAGACGGAGGCGGCGCGCGTACCGGAGTTCTGGAGTTCGGCCGCGGCGTCGGCCGCGCCCTCCTCGTTGTAGTCGGCGAGGACGACCGCGGCGCCTCCCGCCGCGAGCCGGCGCGTGATCGCCAGTCCGATCCCCGAGGCGGCGCCGGTGATGAGGGCGGTCTTGCCGTCGAACTCCGTGCGGTAGTCGGTGATGCTCACGTGTCCCTCACGACCTTCCGGCAGCGCCTCTCGGAACGGGCCGCGGCGTGCGTGCGGCCCGCACTCACGCTCGCCGCGTGCGCGGGCGCGTGCACCAGCTCGGGCGCCGACCGGGTGAAGCAGCCCGGCCCCGCAGCCGTCGGGCGGGGAGCAAGGGGTAGGCACAGAGGGGTGCCCTGTTGCGGGCGCCGGCGCCTCCCCGTGCGCGGCGTCGCGCGCCCGTCCTGCGCCACCGGTCTCACGCGTCACCGAGCCAGACAGAGGTAGAGATGAGACTCCTCCAGATCGCCGCCCGCCCGATGCTCGGCTCGCTCTTCCTCAGCAGCGGGATCGACACCCTGCGGAACCCCGAACCGCGTGCCGACCTCGCCAAGGGGACGCTGGAGCAGCTCCGCGGGTATTTGCCGTTCCTCCCCGACGACGATGTCCTGCTGGTGCGGGCCAACGCAGCCGTGCAGCTCCTCGCGGGGGCCTCACTCTCGGTCGGCCGGCTGCCCCGCGTCTCTGCGCTGGTGCTCGCCGCCTCCCTCGTCCCGACGACCTACGCGGGCCACGCCTGGTGGCAGCACGACGAGGCCGAGGCGCGCAGCGGCCACCGAACCCAGTTCGGCAAGAACGCGGCCGTCCTCGGCGGCCTGCTCGCCGTCGCCGGCACACCGCGTCACACGCACCGCCACACCGCGCACGGCGGCGGCGCCGCGCACTGCCCCCGGCACCACGGCGCCGGCGGGCGGTCCCGGCCCACTGCGCATCCGTCGGGCGGAGGGCCCCGTGCCTCGCAGCGCGGCCCGGGTGAGTCCGGGTGGGCCAACGCGTCTGCGGCGAAGGCAGGTTGGCTGAAGAACCGGTGCCGTGGGGTCAAGGGGCGGTCGCAGAGTCGAGGTGGGCGTGTTCGCTCCTCGCGGTGATCGACGGTGCTGGTGTGGCTGCGGACTGTGCTCCCCCTGCGCTGCCGGTGTGTGCGTCTGCGTGGCAAGTCCGTTTCCGAGCGCGGGAGTTCGGTGATTGGTGCCTGTAAACCCACCGGTGGTCGGGGAGTTGGCGCAGGGCCACGGCGCCGGATGCTTTCGGGCGCGTTCTCGTTGTGCCCCGAGCCCCGAACCCAGGATCAGTACGGGCAGTCCCTCTAAGCGCATGAGTGGATGCGCTGTGTAGCAATGCGAATGCCACCGCACCGGCTCAGTCCAACTCCGCAACGATTGCGCAGAGTTGCCGGTCAGTGACACCGGCTGCAAGGCGTCGGGCGTAATGCGGCCCGGGGGCGGGCCTCCGTTAGGCTGGATGGTTGCAGCATGCCGTCGGCCAGCGCCGCCCGCCGGATCGTCCCCACCGACGAGGAGGCAAGTGCACAGGACACCGCACCGTCCGCAACCCGCACCCCGCATACCTTCCGAGTCCCGCACGCGCGCCGTGCTGCCGCCCTGGCTGGCGCACCTCTTCCACTGGCAGCGGGGCCCCATGCCCTGGCAGGCCGTCTTCCGCGGAGCGCTCAGCGCGGGACCGCTCCTCGTCCTCGCCACCCTCGCGGGACACCCGGCGGCAGGCGTGCTCGCGGGCGTCGGCGCCATGCTCGCCGGCGTCAACGACCGTCCGGGCACGCGGCGTACGGGCATTGCGCACATCGGTGTGCCTGCGCTCGCAGGGGCTTTCGGCATCCTGCTCGGCAGCGTCTTCGCGGCGCTGGTGGCCTCGGGCTGGTGGGCCGTGCCGCTGCTTTTCGCCGTCGGACTCGTCTCGGGCGCGGTGAGCGTGAGCGGGCCCGTGCTCTCGGCCGCCGGTATGCAGCTAACGGTGGCGACGGCCGTCGGCGCGGGGATGCCGCTGCCGGGCGACGCCTGGCTGAAGGCGCTCTGCTTCCTCGGTGGTGCGGGCTGGCTCCTGCTCCTCCGGGTGCTGCTGCGTACGCCGGGCGCGCGTGCCGGTGCGCTCGACGGGGAACGCGCGGCGGTCGCCGGCGTCTACGAGGCGCTCGCCGACGCACTGGAAGCGGCGGGACGGCCCGGAGCCGAGGCCGCGCGCCGGCGTCTCACAACGGCACTCGACCGTGCGGACGAGGCACTCCGGATGCGGAGGGTCCTGCGCACCCTGCGCCGCTCGGGCCGCGTCGAAGAGGCGCTCCTCGCCGGGCGGTTCGCCGCGGCCACGGCGCTCTGCGAAGCGAGCGTCGCGCTGCTGTGGGAGGGGTGTCTTCTCCCGGCGCGCGTCGCCGAAGGGCCGCGGCGGCTCGCCGCCGCCGCGCGCACCGGCGCGCTGCCGGGGTGGCTCCCGGCGCCCGCCTCGGACACCCCGGCGCGCGCCTCCTTCGACCGTGCGCTCTTCGAGGCGGCACAGGTCTTCGCCCGGAACGAACCGACCACCGCGGCCGGGCCCCACACCCTCGACGCGGCCGTGCGGCGGCGGAGCCGGCGCGGTCGCATGCTCGGTGCCGCCGGGCGCGAGTACGGGCTGCGCGTCGCGGTCACCGTCTCGGCGGCCACCGCCGCGGCGCAGCCGCTGAGCACGGCGCACTGGTACTGGCTGCCCGCCACGGCGGCCTTCCTCGTCAAGCCGGACATGGGGCCGCTCTTCTCGCGGACGGTGAGCCGGTTCGCGGGGACCGCCGTCGGGGTGCTCCTCTTCGAGCTGTTGTGGCTGCTCGGCGGCGGGCCGTGGTGGCCCGTCATCGTCGCAGGGGCCGCCGGTGCCGCGGTGCCGGTCGCCGGGCGGCACTTCGCCGGACAGACCGCTGTGGCGACGGTGATGGTGCTCGCGATGGTCTTCACGGCGGGGGACACCCAGGCCGCGGGCGCCCGCCTCACCCACACGGCGATCGCGTGCGGACTCGCACTGCTCGTAGGCCACCTGCCGCTGGTCTTCGGGCCCGGGGCGCGGGTCGGGCACCGGTTCGTCGTCGGGCTGCGCCTCACCGAGGAGTACGTGCGACTCGCCCTTGCAGCCGGGCCGGACGACACCGAGTCCGTGGCGCACCGCAGGGCCCTGCGCAGAGCCGCCTACCGCGCGCTCGCGGAGGCGCGCGGCCTCGCGGAGACGGCGTCCGCCGAACTCCCCTGGCTGCGCGGGCGGATGCACGAGTGGCTGCCGGCGATGGCGACGGCCGAACGCGTCGTCGACGCGGCGACCGCCTGCGCCGTGCGCCTCGCCAACGGGGCTCCGCCACCCGAGGCCGCGTCCGTGCAGGAGACGGTCGGGATACTCGCGTGCGCGGGTCGCCGCCTCGAGGAGCGGCGCGCGTTCACCCACCCCGGCGCTCCGGCGCGCGAGCGTCGCGCGCTCGGTGATGCTGCCGAACGGTTGCGTGGAGTGGGGGTGTTCACTCCGGCGGCGTGAGCCGGGGCGCTCCGGGCCCTGGCGCTGTGCCGCTGCTGACTGCCTGCGTGAGCGTTGTGCGTGCGCCGATGCCGGCGAACGGTCGCGTGGAGCAGGCGTGTTCGCGCACCGGCGCCGTGCGCCCGAGGGAAGTGCGCCGCGGCGCTGCCGCTGCACCGACATGCCCCGGACCGCCTCGACGAGCCCGGTTCCGAGCCCCGCTCGCGGTACCGGCGGCTGCGTCGGGACCCCCGGGGGCCACGCCTCGGGCGCCCGGGCGCCCGAGGCGTGGACTACCCGCCGCCCGCCGGCCTGCGGGCGTCGCGAACAGTCACCCCCGACGTGGTCCGCCCCTCGGAGGAGGCCGCCCAACTCGCCCTCCGTGGGCGGCCTTCCGGTGTCACAGGATGTCGAGCGGCTGCTTCTGCGACGGTGGTGGGAAGGCCGCGTCCAGTGCGGCGAGGTCGTCCGCGGTGAGGTGGAGGTCGAGGGCCTTGCGGTTCTCCTCCACGTGGGCGTTGGTGCCGGCCTTCGGGATGGCGATGGTGTCGCCGCCGCGCAACACCCAGGCGAGCGCCACCTGGGCGGGGGTCGCGTCGTGCGCGTCGGCGACGGAGTGCAGTGCCGGCTCCTGGAGGATGCGGCCCTGCTCCACCGGTGAGTACGCCATCGCGGGGACCGACAGTTCGCGCAGGCGGGGGAGCAGGTCGTACTCGGGGCCCCTGCGCGAGAGGTTGTAGAGGACCTGGTCGGTCTGCGGGAGGGCGCCGTCGGGGAGTTGGGCGAGGTCGTCGGTGTCGAGGTTGCTCACGCCCCACGCGCCGATCGAACCAGCCTGCTGGAGCCGTTCGAAGGCGTCGACGGTCTCCTCCAGCGGCACTGTTCCCCGCCAGTGGAGCAGGTAGAGGTCGATGTGCTCCGTTTCGAGCCGGCTCATGCTGTCGTGGCAGGCGCGCGCGACGTCCCGTGCGCCGGCGTGCGAGGGCAGAACCTTGGAGACGAGAAAGACCTCGTCCCTGTGCCCCCGCAGGGCTTCGCCCACGAGCTCCTCGGCAGCGCCTTCCGCGTACATCTCCGCCGTGTCGACGAGGGTGAGCCCCAGCTCCAGACCCCGGCGGAGCGCGGCGAGCTCGGCACTCCGCTTCCCACGGTCCTCGGCCATGCGCCAGGTGCCCTGACCGAGTGCAGGCACGAGGGTGCCGTTCGGCAGCGCCACGGTGCGTACCTCTGACATCGTTCGTCCTCTCATCGCGGTGCCCGGGATGGGCGACCTCGGGCGATGATCGCCCACCCGCCGTCCTTCCGCGAGGAGGAGGGGCGTGCGCCGCAGGTCCGACGGTCGACGAGCGGGCGTGCGCCGCGCGCTCCGAGCGCCCGGCGCAAGTCACGCCGTCACCGCGACATGCCGCCCGCAAGCCTCTCCGCAACAACGGCTCGTGCTCCTCTCGGGCCACCCAACTCCCGGCGCACACAGCCCGATCGACCCTCTTACCGCTGCCCCGACCCGATAGCGTGCCCGGACCGCACCATCCCGGCGGACGAGTCCGCCCGCCGTACGACCGGAAGGCGCACCCATGCCGCAGACCGCCGCCGAAGCGACCACCGGAGCCGTCACCCGGCTCCCCGGACTCGTCCTCACGGACAGGCACTTCCACGTACCCCTCGACCCGTCCGACCCCGGAGGCGAACACCTCACCCTCTACGCGCGCGAGGCCGTCGCACCGGACCGGGAGGCAGAGCGGCTCCCCTGGCTCCTCTTCCTCCAGGGAGGTCCCGGCGGCAAGGCACCGCGGCCGCTCGGCAGGGACGGCTGGCTCGACCGCGCCCTCCAGGAGTTCCGGGTGCTCCTCCTCGACCAGCGCGGCACCGGCCTCTCCGCACCCGTCGACCGGCACACCCTCCCCTTCCGGGGCACCGCGTCCCAACAGGCCGAGTATCTCGCGCACTTCAGGGCCGACACGATCGTGCAGGACTGCGAGGCGATACGGCATGCGCTCCTCGGCGACGAGCCGTGGAGCGTGCTCGGTCAGAGCTTCGGCGGCTTCTGCGCCCTCAGCTACCTGTCGCACGCGCCGGAAGGACTCCGCGAGGCGCTGCTCACGGGCGGCCTGCCGGCGCTCGGGGTCGACGCGGCCGACTCCTGGCGCGCGGCCTTCCGCCGTTGTGCGCATCGCGTCGAGGCGTACTACGAGCGGTACCCGCAGGACGTCGAGACGGTCCGCACGATCGTGCGTGAGCTGCTCCGCGAACCCGTACTGCTGCCGGACGGCGGGGAGTTGACGGCCGAACGCTTCCAGGCGCTGGGCAACGTCCTCGGCGCCGACACCGGCGCCGAGGTCCTCCACCACTTGCTCCAGGAGGCGTTCACCGGGGGCGCCGACGCGGGCGGTACGGTCCCGCGCCGGTTCTCCGACGCTTTCCTCGCGCAGACCGCCGCGATCGTCTCCTTCGCGCAGATGCCGCTCTTTCCGCTGATGGTGGAGCCCTCCTTCGACCAGGCCGGGCCCACCCGTTGGGCGGCCCAGCGCGTCCGCGACGCATCCCCGGAGCTGGACGCCGCTGCCGCGCTGGAGGCGGGCGGCCCCGTACCGCTCACCGGCGAGGCACCCTTCCCCTGGGCGTTCCGCGCCGACCCCGCCTTGCGTCCGCTCGAAGGCGCGGCCGAAGCGCTCCACGCGCGCGGCGACTGGCCCCCGCTCTACGACCCGAACCAGCTCGCGGCGAACGAGGTCCCCGCAGCGGCAGCCGTCTACTTCCACGACTTCTACGTCGACACGGCGCACTCCCTCGCCACCGCCGACCGCGTCCGCAACCTGCGCACATGGGTGACGAGCGAGTACGAGCACAACGGCCTACGAGCCGACGGCTTCCGCATCCTCGACCGGCTCCTCGCCATGGTGCGCGGCCGAGCGTGAACACGCCGCCGCACAAGGCCACTTGGCGGACGCCCCGCCCGGAGCCGCGGCCAGCAACCGGCCGCGGCTCCGCAACCGGTCAACGGGCGCGCACCGCGCTCCTGCGCAACGCCTCCACGGCGCCCTCGGCCGCCCGCACGCCGCTGAGCACCGAGATCTCGCCGCGCATGCCCGGCGCCGCCACCATGTCGCCGGCGAGGAAGACCCCGTCGCCGCGGTCGATGGCCGGACGGTCCCGCCACGTGCTGCCCGGCAGGTCGATCGCGCCGCTCCGGCCGCGGGCGGTGGCGGTGCGCTGCCAGACGGTGCGGCCGTGCCGGCCGGGCAGCGCGAGGTCGGCGAGCGCGTCGAGACGTGCCCTGGCCTGCGTCGTCGAATCGTCGGCGCGGACCGGCATGTCGAGCTGGAAGAGCGACTCGCCGGCCGGGGCCGTGGTCGGGTCCTGAAACGAGTACGACTCGTGGAACCCGCCCGAGTCGAGGTCGAAAACGAGGAAGCGGTCCCCTGTGCGGCGGCGTACCGCCAGGTCGAGCAGGACGCAGTGCCCGCTCTCCCAGTGCAGCGCGTCGTCGCCCAACAGCCGGCGCGCCGCGGCAAGTTCGGTGGCGACGACGACCGGGCCCGTCTCGGGAAGCGCTTCGACCCGCGACCCGAGGGCGATCTCGACGCCCAACTCCCGGGCGCGTGCCGCCATTCGGCCGAGCACCGCCTGCCACCCGCCGACCACCCATCGGACGGCCGGTGGCTTCGGCGCGAAGACCCTGCGGTAGAGCTGCCAGACGAAGGCGGCGGAGAGGCGTCCCGTGTCGGCGTCGAAAGTCGTGACGGCGACGGCGTTGGCCGCCGCGCGTGCTGCCTCCTCGCCCCAGCGTGCGGAGGCCCACTCGTGGAAGGTCTCGTCCACGGGGGCGGTGCGGGGCCGCCAAGGCGAGGCCATGCGCATCATGCCGGCGGGCGGCAGCCCCCGCAGCCTCCCGCGGCGCACGAAGGCGAGCCGTGCGTCACGCAACCGTGGGCGGCCCAACTCTCCTGTGAAACCACGTTCCTCGAGCCACGTCCAGTGCGGTCCGTCGGCGTAGAAGACGTGTGCGCCCTCGTGCGCCACGTAGGGCGGGTCGGTGGCGCGCCCGCGCCCGCCGAGGGTGCGGTGGGCCTCGTGGAGCGTGACGGGCACGCCCCTCTCCGCGCAGGCGACCGCGGCGGTGAGCCCGGCGATACCGCCGCCCACGATCGTCACCCGGTCCGTCATGCGTCTCTCCTTCCCGGGCGGCGCACGGCCGCCCCGCAGGCTGCGGCGGACCGGGTCCGGCCCGCCGCACGTACGACGCGGCCGCGGCGGACGGTGTGACATCCGGGAGGTCACCCCGCTGCGGTCCGCTCGCCGGCTGCGAGTTCCTCGTCCACCCACGCGTGGAACCCCGCCAGGTGGTGCTCGCTCGGCACGAGGACGCCGCCGGCGCGGTAGGCGCGCGAGTCCATCGAGGGCTGCGTCCGCTCGCACGCCTCGAAGTCCTGGAGGTTGACCCGGTGGAACAGCTCGACGGAGCGGGAGACGTCGTCGCCGGAAGCGACCACCTCCGGGGCGTAGAGCCAGTCGCACTCGACGAGGGTGCGCGCGGGGGAGAGGGGAACCATGCGGTGCAGCACGACGTGGTCGGGGAGGAGGTTGAGGAAGACCTGCGGGCGCACGGTAGCCGCGTAGTACCTGCGGTCGTGGGAGGCCGGCACCTCGGGGAGCCGTGCGAAGCCCGCGCCGCCGTCGACGGTGAACCCGTCCACCTCGCTCCCGAACTCGGGGCCGTGGCCCACCCAGTACTGCGCCGCGAGGCCGCCCGCGAACTCCGGTAGCACCTCGGTGAGTTCGGGGTGGATCGTCGCGCAGTGGTAGCACTCCATGAAGTTCTCGACGATCAGTTTCCAGTTGGCCGCGACGTCGTAGGAGACGCGTCGGCCGAGCGCCAGCCGTTCGACGCCGTACCGCTCCACCGCCCGCGCGTCCCCGAGCCGTTCGGTGACCTGGGCGCGCACGGTCGCGTCGAAGGACGGCGGCTCCGGCGCGAGGCAGACCCAGGCGTACCCGAGCCACTCGTGCAGCGCGACGCGGTGCAGGCCGTACGCCGTGCGATCGAGGTCGGGCATGCCGGCGAGGTTGGGCGCCGAGACGAGCCGCCCGTCGAGACCGTACGTCCACGCGTGGTAGGGGCACTGGAGCGAACGCCGCACGGCGCCGGACTCCGCGGTGCACAGCCGGGCGCCGCGGTGCCGGCAGACGTTGAGGAAGGCGCGCAGGCTGCCGTCGCGGTCCCGGACCAACACCACGTTCTCACGGCCGACTTGGGCCGTCCGGTAGGAGCCGGGCGCGTCGAGGTCCGCGCACCTCGCCGCGCAGAACCAGTGGCGTTCCAGAAGGTGCTGCTGCTCGCGTGCGAACTCCGCCGGGTCGGTGTAGCGGGTCCCCGGCAGTGTGGCCAGGAGGCTGGTTGCGGACGTCATCGGGAGGCTCCTCGGGTGCGGTGGACGCTGTGCTGAGGCGTGGCAGGGGTGGCGGAAGGCGGCGCGTCGGCTACGGAGAACCGCGTCGGGTCGAAGAGCGCGACGGGATGGCGGGTCGCGCCGTCGAGGAGCAGCTCCGCGGTGATCTCGCCGACCACCGGCGCGAACTTGAAGCCGTGGCCGGAGAACCCGCAGACGACGACGGTCGTCCCCGGGTGCGCGGGATGGCGTCCCAGGACGAAGTGCTCGTCCGGGGTGGTGGTGTACATGCAGGGGTCGCCGCGGAGGAAGGCACCGGGGAGCGACGGGAGGCGGGGTGCGAGGTGGCGGGCGAGGGCCCGCGTCTCGGAGGGATGGACGCTGCGGTCGAGGTGCTCGGGGTCGCAGTCGGTGCCGTTGCGGAAGAAAGCCGCCTTGACGCCGCCCTCGGGCCCGTCGAGGGCGGGGAAACCGTAGACCTGCACGGCCCGCCCGTCCTCCCAGATGTAGACCGGGTGCCGCTCGGGCCCGAACGGGCCGGTGCCGCCGTCCGGTTGGAACCACTGCTGCACGTGCCGCTCGACGGCGAACGGCACCCCGAGGCCGTCGAGAAGCCGGGGAGCCCATGCGCCGGGGCAGACGGCGAGCTGTGCCGCGGTGTGCACACCACGGGCGGTCTCCACGCGCACCCCCCGGCCTCCCGGCAACTCTTCCCAGGTGAACGCCGGTTCGTGGAACCGCAGTTCGGCACCCGACCTCGCGGCGAGTGCGAGTTGCGCCGCAACGGTCGCCTCGGGGCGCACGGCGCCCGCGCGCGGCTCCCAGACAGCGACCTCGTCCTCACCAGGGGCGAATGTCGGGTGCCTGCGCCGGAGTTGGGAGGCGTCGAGGAGCTCGTGCGGGAGCTCCCAGCGGCGCGCCGAGTCCAGGCTCCCCGCAACGGTACGGCTCCCGGCCGGGCCGATCATCAACCCGCCGCACCGGGTGAGGAGCGCACGTCCGCTCTCCTCTTCCAGTTCGCCGAAGAGCTCGTACGAGCGCAGCAGGAGCGGTACGTACGCGGGGTCCTCGAAGTACGCCTGGCGGATGATCCGCGAGCTGCCGTGGCTGGAGCCGCGGTCGTGCGCAGGGCCGTGGCGTTCGAGGCCGAGCACGGTGGCGCCCCGTGCGGCGAGACGGTGGGCCGCGGCACTGCCCATCGCGCCGAGCCCGAGGACGATGACGTCTGCATCCATGGTGCAACTCCTGGAGGTGCGAATCGGCTGCTTCCGGCGGTACCCCGTCACCCGGGGGCGCCGCTCGTCGCCGCCGGGGTTTCGGCGAGCGACGCGACGGCGAAGGCGCCTGCGGGGCGTTCCGGCTCCGCACGTACGGTCGCGGCGAGCCGTTCGCCGAAGTACTCGACGTCGACGGGGGTTTCGGGCACGGCGGCCCGCGCCGGCAGCCAGGCGAAAGCGAGGCAGCGACCGGCCGCGGGTGCGAACGCGGCGCCGGTGACGTGCCCGGCCGGGGCGCCCGCGACCCGCACCGGCTCACCGCCGAGCACCGCGGCGTCGGGGTCGTCGAGCGTGAGCCGGACGAGCCGGCGGCGCGGCGGGGCAGCACCGTGCAGCGCCGCCAGCCCTGTGAACCCGGTGTGCCCCGGGTCGACGGCCCGGTCGAGGCCGGCCTCCGACGGCAGGCACTCGGCGCTCAACTCCCGCCCCCACTCCGGGACTCCGGCCTCCAATCGCAGCGTCTCCAGGGCCGCGAGGCCCGCCGGGACGAGGCCGAGTCCCCTGCCCGCCGCACGCAGCGTGTCCCACAGCGCCGGCCCGAGATCGGCGTCGGTGTGCAGTTCCCAGCCGGGCTCGCCGAACTCCTCGGAGCGCACGGCGGTCACCGGCACCCGCCCGATCCAGACGAGGCGCACGTCAGCGGACCGGTCGCCTGCGCGGCGTACGGTCCCGGCCGAGCGGAGCACCTCCCCGGCGTGCGGTCCCCACAGGCCGAGCCGGCAGCATCCACCGGTCACCTCTGCCACGTGGGTGCCCAACTCCGCGTCACGCGCCAATAGTTCGACGATTCCGGGCGCCCGCGTCGTGAGGAGCCAGCGCTGCGGGGCCACCTCCGCCAGGTGCGCGTCGCCGCGGATGCCGGCGGCCTCGTCGAGGAAGAGCGCGCGGACGCTCCCGCCCGGAACATCGGGCAGCCTCCGGGTCAGAGAACGCTCCAGGAGGGACACGCCTCCGGGACCCGTGACCTCGATCCGCCTGCGCCAGCTCAGGTCGAAGAGCCCCGCTGCGGTGCGTACGGCACGGGCCTCGGCGGCGATCGCGGGGGAGCGGTGCCGCCCGGCCCAGGTGGTGTCCTCGCGCCGCGGTGCGTTGACCGCGTACCACCGCGGGGTCCGACGGCCGTCCGACTCACCCATCTCGGCGTCGAGTTCGAGGTGGCGGGCGTGGCACGGAGAGGTGTGCGGCGAGTGGCGGTCCGTTGGTGCCTCGGGATGGCGGATCGCGTAGACGTCGCGGAACTCGTCCACGGCGCGCTCGCGGACCAGGGCGGGGGACAGCTCGCCCGCCGCGAACCGTCCGGGGTCGCACTCGTGCAGGTCGAGCGAGGAGCGGCCGTCGACGAGCGCCTCGGCGACCGCCCGCGCCGCGCCCGCCGAGTGGGTCACCCAGACCGCCTCCGCGAGCCAGCAGCCGCGCACCCCCGGGGCCTCCCCGAGGAGCGGCATACCGTCGGGGGTGAAAGACAGGATTCCGTCGATGCCGTGCCGCGGCTCCATCCCTTCGAGGATCGGCAGCAGCCGGGCGCTCTCCCGCATGGACGGACCGAACAGGTCCTGTGTGAAGGGGAGTTGCGACGGATTCGGCGTCGTCTCGGAGTGCGTAGGGGGAGCCTGCGGGTCCAGGGGGAGCGGGGGATGGGCGTAGCTGCCGATGCCCAGTTCCCCCTCGGCAAGGTGCTCGCGGAAGTAGAGGGAGTGGTCCTGATGGCGCAGGATCGGCCGGGACGCCTCTGCGAACACGGCGCCGCCGTCCGCCCGCTGGGCGAGGGCGGGGAGAGCGTGAGTGCGGGCGTACTGGTGCGCCATCGGCAGCAGCGGCACCTCGAACCCTGCGAGCGCCCCGAGTTGGGCCCCCCACAGTCCGGCTGCGCAGACGAGCACGTCGCACGGAAGGTGCCCCTGCTCCGTCGCGACGCCCGTGACGGCCCCGGCGGTCCGCTCGACGCCGACGACGGCGCACCGCTCCAGCAGCCTGGCGCCGCGGGCCTCCGCCCTGGCGAGCTGCGCCCGGCATGCGGGCACCGCGCGCGCGAGGCCGTCCTGCGGGGTGTGGAGGCCGCCGAGCACCGCCGCGGTGTCGAGGAGCGGCCACAGCTCGCCGCAGCGCTCGGGTGAGACGACTTCGGCCCGTACTCCCCACGAGGTGGCGAGGCCGGCCCGCCGGTGCAACTCCGCCAACCGCGCCTGAGACGTGGCGAGTTCAAGGCCGCCGACGTCGAGGAAACAGCAACGGCCGCCGTCGGCGAGTCCTCGGAACTTGGCGACGGTGTAGGCGGCGAAGGCGGTCATCGTCCGTGACGGGTGGGTCTGGAAGACCAGGCCGGGAGCGTGCGAGCTGGAGCCGCCGGTAGCGGGGAGCGGACCGCGGTCGACGACGGTGACGTCGAGTACGCCGCGCGCCGTGAGCTCGTCGGCGAGCGCGGAGCCGACCACTCCGGCGCCGACGATCACCACGCGGGGGCCGCCGTCCGAGGGCCTTCCGGGCGGCGTGAGCGGTTGGTTCGAGTGCGGGAGAGACGACATGCCGCGGGCTCCTTCCGTGCGGCGGGCGCTGGGTGCGCGGCACGGCGTACGTGCGGCGCTGCGGGGCAGCAGGTCCTCCGAGCGCGGAAGGTCCAACTATCCCGTGATATTTCGGTGTTGGGCACCGGCGCCGAAGAGCCGCAGCGGCGGGGCCGCATGCGGGCGCACGGTGCACGGTGTGGGATGCGGGGTTGCCGGCGGCCTTGCGCGGCCGGTCCCCGCGGTTCTCGAACGGCCGGAACAGGTGAGGCGGTCCGGCGGGGGAGGGGACACCTCCGGCCCTGCGCGGCAAGCGGCGGGACGGAGCGGGCGAGGCGTGCTGCGCCGAGGACGGCAGCGGCAGGGGCGAACCCGTGCCCGCACCGCACTCGCAGCCTCGCGACTGTTGCGTCTTACACGACTGGTTGCGCTATGGGAAACATCTTGGGAAAGCCGCTCGTCCAGCGTCAAGAGGTCTCGACGAGTGCGGCATCCGGCGCGGGGCGCGAGGGGGCGCACCCCGCGCACGGGGCGGCGCGGGGCGTCAACCGGCCGGTCATACGGAGACGTTGGCCAGTGGCGCTAGAGCGCGTACCCCATGCGGCGGGAGAGGTCCTGCGCCGCCGCCATCGTCCGCTTCGCGACCTCCGGCAGCCGTCCCTCGCCGCCGAGACGGTACGACGGCCCGGAGACGCTGATGGCGCCGATGACTTTGCCGTCGTGCGCCCGCACCGGGGCGGCGACGGCGTGGAGGCCGATCTCCAACTCGTCGGTGGCGACGGCGTATCCGTTCCGCACCGTGGTCCGCAGCTCTTCGCGGAGGTCGGCGGGCGAGGTGAGGGTGTACTCGGTGAGACGGGGCAGTTCGCGCGAGAGGACGCTTTCCTGGACGGACCTCGGCTCGTGGGCGAGGAGTGTCTTGCCGCTCGACGTGGCGTGGAGCGGTGTCCGGCGGCCGAGCCAGTTCTGCGCCGTCACGGAGGAAGACCCCCGCGCCTGCATGATGTTGACCGCCGCGTCGTCGTCGAGGATGGCGATGTTCGCCGTCTCGCCGGCCTCCTCGGCGAGATCGCGGCAGACCGGGGCGCCCTCCTGGGAGACGTCGAGGCGTGCGGCGGCGGCACCGGCGAGCCTCAACACCCCTGAGCCGAGATAGTACTTGCCGCGGTCCTGCTCCTGCGCGACGAGGCCGCGTGCCTCCAGCACGCCGAGCAGCCGGAAGGCCGTCGACTTGTGCACCCCCAACTCCTCGGCTATTTCCGTCACACCGACTTCCCCGTGCCGCGCCAGTATCTCCAGCACGCTCACGGCGCGGTCGACGGACTGCACGGAGCCGGCGCCTCCCCTGGTCCTCCCCGAGGTCTGCGCCTCCGTCTTCTCGCTCATCCCATCTCCTTGCGTTCTCCCAGGCCAGGGCCTGGGGGAGGGTGCGTCCACGGTCCGGCGGCGCCGTGCTCGCGACGGTCCCGCGACGGCGTGCGTGCGGTACCAAGCCGGCGGCCGTACCCGCGCGTTCCGCCGTCGGTTTGCCCAACTCCACTCCTCTGTGGGGCGGTTGGGCCGACCGTCGGAAAAGAGTCCTTGACGTACGGGCCCCGCGGCTTGGATTCTGTTGCGCATGGCGCGGCATCGTGCGTCATACGAAACGTGCCTCGCAGCCAAGAGCACGAGGGGGACCCGTGATTCCCGTCTGCCGTCTTGAGGACCTGCCCCTCGGCGGGTCCGTCCGTCTCGACCTCGACCCTCCCATCACCGTCTTCCACGCCGACGGCGGCCTCTATGCCGTCGACGACACCTGCACCCACCAAGACGCCTCGCTCTCCGACGGTTGGCTGGAGGGCTGTCTGATCGAATGCCCGTTGCACGCGGCTTCATTCGACCTGCGCACCGGAGAGCCACAGTGCCTGCCCGCGCGACGCCCCCTGCGCACACACCGGGTGAGCGTCGAAGAAGGTACGGTCTGGCTCTCGCCCGCGGAGGAGCCCGCGCGCGAGAAGGGGGATGCGGCATGAGAACCGTTACCGTAGTGGGAGCCTCACTCGCCGGCCTCCACGCCGCCAGGGCGCTCCGTTCGCAGGGGTTCGAGGGACACTTGCGCATCGTAGGCGCCGAGCACCATCTGCCGTACGACCGACCGCCGTTGACGAAGGGCTACCTCACCGGCGCGGTGACGGCGGAGCATCTCGCGCTCACCGACGCGCAGGACGAGGCCGAACTCCAGCCGGAGTGGCTCCTCGGCGCGCGGGCCACGGCGCTCGACCTCGGCGAGCGCTCCGTCGTCCTGGCGGACGGCCGCCGCCTGCGCTCGGACGGCGTCGTCCTCGCCACGGGCGCCGCGGCGGTGCCGCTGCGCGGCACGCAGTTCCTCGGGGTGCACACCCTGCGCACGCTGGAGGACGCCGCCTCGCTCCGCGCCGAGCTGCGGGAGGGGCAGGCACGTGTCGTCGTGGTGGGCGCGGGGTTCATCGGAGCCGAGGTCGCCTCCTCGTGCGCCTCGCTCGGCCACCGCGTCACCGTCGTCGAAGCGGGCGCCCATCCGCTCGCCTCCCAACTCGGCGAGGAGATAGGCGCGTTGTGCGCAGGGCTCCACGCCGACCACGGGGTGACGCTCATCTCGGGCGTGGGCGTCGCGGAGCTGCACGGCAAGGACGGCGCGGGCTCCTCGGCGGGGCAGCGCGTCTCGTGGGTCGAGTTGACGGACGGGCGGCAGCTTCCGGCCGACATCGTCGTCGTCGGCATCGGGGCGCGCCCGGCCACCGCCTGGCTCCTCGACAGCGGCCTCCCCCTCTCCGACGGAGTGGTCTGCGACGCGGGCGGTGTCACCGAGGTGCCCCAGGTCGTGGCGGTCGGCGACGTGGCCCGCTCGGCGGGCCGGCGGGAGGAGCACTGGACCCACGCGATGGCGCAGCCGGCCGTGGCCGTGCGCAACCTCCTCGCGGGCACCACGGTCGCCGGCTACGAGACACCGCCGTACTTCTGGTCCGACCAGTACGGCGCTCGCATCCAGTTCGCCGGCCGGCGCCATGCGGGCGACACCGTCCGCCTCGTCGAGGGCTCCCCGAGCGACCGCAGCTTCGCCGCCGTCTACGAGCACGAGGGGGTGCGGACAGCGGCCGTCGCCATGAACCGCCCCCGGCCGTTCGCCCACCTCCGCAGGGAGTTGGGACGCCCGGCAGGCACGGTGCCGGCATGACGCCGACAAGCACAGGGGGCTCGAGGGAGAGTTGTGGGGCGTTCACCCCGCGGGCTGCTCGATGCGGAGCCGCGTCGGGGCCGCGGCCGGAGGCGGCAGCCGGAAGCCGTCGCGGCCCGGGGTGAGCGAGCCGAGGATGCTGGGGTGACGGGCGCCCGTGAGCGTCGGCGCCGTCGCCGCCAGCCCGTGCACCGTCAGCCAGCCGAGGACGGCGAACGCGTACGCCTCCTTGTCGTCCATCGGCATCCCCAGCTTCTGCGAGGTGTGCAGCGGGGTACGTCCCAGCTCTTCGGCGAGCGCCGCCATGAGTGCCGGATTGCGGGTGCCTCCGCCCGAGGCGAGCACCTCCGTGGCGCCGGCCGTGCGCACCGCGTCGGCCGCCGTGCGGGCGGTGAGCCGTGTGACGGTCGCGACGAGGTCCTCCGCCGCAAGCTCCCCGGCGCCCGACGCGGCCAACGCCCGTTGCAGGTAGGCCGGATGGAAGTGCTCGCGGCCCGTCGTCTTCGGTGCGGGCAGCGCGTAGTAGGGGTCGTCGAGCAGGTGCCTGAGGAGGCCGGGGTGCACGGTTCCGCGTGCGGCGAGCGCGCCGCCCTCGTCGAACTCGCGGGCGCCGGAGGTGAGATGGCGCACGGCTGCGTCGATCAAAGCGTTGCCGGGGCCCGTGTCGAAGGCAGAGGGCGGCTTCTCCTCCGGTGAACTGCATGGGACAAGCGTCGCGTTGGCGATGCCCCCGATGTTGAGCGCGGCCGGTGTCCCTTCGCGTCCGCGGAGCCAGAGCACGTCGAAGAGGCCCACGAGCGGCGCGCCCTGGCCTCCCGCGGCGATGTCGCGCGGACGCAGGTCGGAGACGACGGGCAGCCCTGTCGCCTCCGCGATCCATGCCGGCTGCCCCAACTGGAGGGTGCCGAGGGCGCGTTCGCCGTGCGTCCAGTGGTAGACGGTCTGCCCGTGCGAGACGGCGAGCTCTGCACGGTCTCCGCACAGCTCGCGGTCGGCGCGCGCGGCGAGGTCGGCGAAAGCACGGCCGATCTCCGTGTCGAGCGCGCAGACCTCTGCAAGAGTGGTGCCGCCCGGCGGCAGGCACGCGTCGAGGCAGCGCCGCAGCCTCGGCGGATATGGCGCCGAGAGCGAGCCGAGCGGCCGCAGGCGGAGCGTCCCCTGCTCCGGTTCGAGGTCGGCAGCGGCCGCCTCCACGGCGTCGCAGGACGTTCCCGACATCAGCCCGATCACTCGCACGTAGCTCTCCCGCGTCTCCGTCAACTCTGCTGAACACCGTCCTGTTCACAGTTCCCCGAGCGCCTGCCGGTGCCGCGCCTCGCGCATCCCGGTGAGCGCGAGCGCACTCACCGCGCAGGTGGCGGCCGCGTAGTAGCCGGGGATGTCCGCGTTGCCCGTGTGCTCGATCACCTCGGTGATGATCAGCCCCGCACTGCCGGAGAAGACGGCGTTGGAGAGTGCGTACGCCAGCCCGAGGCCGGTGTAGCGGACGCCGGTGGGGAACATCTCGGCGAGCATCGCAGGTCCCGGGCCCGCCATGAGGCCGACGACGGCGCCCGCGGCGAAGAGGGCGCCGGACTGGAGCACGGTCGAAGCCTCCGGGTCCTGGAGGAGGTTGAGCAGCGGCAGCGCGAGGACCACGACGGCTGCCGCGCCGGTGAGCATCACGGGACGGCGCCCGATCCGGTCGCTGACGATCCCCGCGGGCAGGATCGCCGCTGCGAAGCCGAGGTTGGCCACCACCGTTGCGAGCAAAGCCTGTTGGAAGCTGGCGTCGAGCTGACTCTCCAGGTATGCGGGGAGCACCACGAGAAAGGTGTACCCGGCCGCCGACCACCCCATCAGCCGGGCCGCGCCGAGCGCGATCGCCTTCGCCGTCGCGGCCGCCCCCGGCGTGTGCGGGGCCGCGCCGCGCTGGGCCGGGACGGCGGACGGCTGCCCCTCACCCGAGAGCCGCCGGAAGGACGGCGTCTCGTCGAGCCGGAGTCGCAACCAGAGCGCGACGAGCCCGAGCGGCAGGGCGAGCAGGAACGGCAACCGCCAGGCCCAGTCGGCGAGTTGCTCCTCGCCGACGACGGCGACGAGAAGGGCGGCGACGCCGGCGCCCGCGAGCAGTCCGAGCGCCACGGTGAACGACTGCCATGCGCCGTACCTTCCCCGCTTGTCCTGCGGCGCGAACTCCGTCATGAGCGCAACGGCTCCGCCGAACTCGCCGCCCGCGGAGATGCCTTGGAGCACCCGCACCAGGGTGAGCAGCCAGGGCGCCGCGGCGCCGAGCACGGCGTGTCCGGGGAGCAGTCCGATCGTGGTGGTGGCCGCCGTCATCAGTGAGATGACGAGGATCAGTGTGGGCCGGCGGCCGATCCGGTCGCCGAGCCGCCCGAAGAGCGCGGCCCCCACGGGGCGGAAGAAGAAGGCGAGCGCGAACGAGGCGTACGTCTTGATCAGCGCCTCGGCCTCGGTGCCGCCCTCCGGGGTGAAGAACTGCGCGGCGATGATCGTCGCGAAGAAGCCGTAGACGGAGAACTCGTACCACTCGAGAAAGTTGCCGACGGAGCCGGCCACCAGTGCCCGCCGAGAAGTTGACGGTTCATCGGGTTCCTGCGCGGTCGACTCCGTCGCGGTCACGTCGGCTTCCTCCGGGCTCAGCGCTGGTGACCAGGCGAGCGTCCAGCGGGTGCGTCCGGTTGTCAACGAGGTGTTCTCGGCGCACGGATGGCACGACGCGCGCGTCGCCGTGTCTCGCGCTTCCGCGGCGGCAACTGTCTTAGTATCCCGTCAAAAGTCACCTCTGTCCCTTTTTGGGATGTCTGACTGCCCACGAACTCAAGGAGAGGAGGAGACGCGCATGTCGCTCGTCTCTCGTCACCCAAGGATCGTCGCGGGGGTCGGTGCCGTGCTGCTCACCGGCTCGCTCGCCGGCGCCGGCTCCGCCCAGGCGGCACCGCAGGACCCGTCGACCATCTCCGACTCGAAGGCCCCCACCGCGGCCCCGGGGAAGCCGTACGTCACGGTCACCGCGAGCCGCCTGTACCGGCGCATGTACCCGAGCACCGACTCCACCCGCAAGGGCGGCTACAACCAGGGTGCCAAGGTCGGCGTCGACTGCAAGGTCAACGCGCAGAACGTTCAGGGCAACACCATCTGGTACAAGATCCGCGGTGAGGAGCGCTGGCTCAGCGCCCGCTGGGCGAAGAACACCGGCTCGGTGCGGCTGTGCAAGCAGGTCTTCCGCTCGGCCGAGTCGCCCGTCCCGGGGGCCGTCGGCTGACGGAAAAGTGAGAGCCAGGGCCGGCTCCACGACGGAGGCCCTTCCACCGCGCAGGCGGGGAAGGGCCTCCGTCGTGCGTGCTCAAGGCGTCAGGAGCTTTTCCTTGAGTGCCTCGACCGTTGCCGTGTCGAGTCCCAGGCCCTTCTCGACGTACGCGTCGAAGCTGCCGTAGAGGTCGTCGACCTTGTCGAAGGCCGCCTTCAGCCAGGAGAGTTCGACGGCCTCCGGGTTGCCCGTGTACGCGTTGCTGGCGAGGAAGTCCGCCTCGACCGTCGCGCGGGGCACCCCCAAGAGCGTCAGCAGGACGGCCGCGCCCCACCCGGTGCGGTCCTTGCCCGCGGAGCAGTGGAAGACGGTGGCGCCCGAGCCGTTCTCCCCGACGCCGCGCAGGAGCTTCTCGAAAGCACGGTCCGCGCCCTCGAAGTTGACCATGAACGGGTAGCCGATCGACTGCCCCAGATCGGAAGAGCCGGAGAGCAGCCCGAGCGCGATCGCCTCGGCGAGGGTCATGAGCGCGGGGTCGTGGAACCCGATGCCGTGCCGGAGCGAGGCGACGTCCGCCACGGTGTAATCGGCGCCCTCCCAGAGCACGTCCGGATCCTCGTGGCGCTCGACGTGGTTCCGCAGGTCGACGTCGAGGGTGATGCGCTGCGAGGAGAGCTTCGTCTGCTCCTCGGGCGTGAGGTTGTTGAGCTTGTTGCTCCGGTACACCTTCCCGAAGGTCACCCACCGCCCGTCGGCGGTCCGGTACCCGCCGACGTCGCGGAAGTTCTTCGCCGAGGCCACGTTCAGCGAGCGCTCGGCGACGTCGAGTGCGCCCCCGGAGTCGGGCGCGAGCCGGAAGTACCACCGCTCGGCCGGCGGGAGTTGGCCGGCCGGGACCGTCAGGGTGGCGGTGCCCTCGCCGGCGCCGAGGGCCACACCGTCGTCGTCGGCCTCGGGCGTGGTGTGCGCCGTCACCGCCACCGACCGTGCGGGGGAGGACCAGGAGAGGGTGTACGAGCCGTCGGGAGCGCGTTCGGCGCTCGCGGCCGTGAACGGAACTGCCTGCGCTGCGCTTCGCTCGGCGCCGGTCGTGGCGGGGGAGCCGGCGAACGCCGGCGGCGCCGTTGCCGCGGCTCCGGTGAGCAGCAGCACCGAAAGAGCGGCGGCGGATATGCGTCGGGAAGTCACGTGCGGCCTCCTGTGGAGCCTCCACGCGGGAGGCGTCCGGGTCGGCTATCGAGCGGTCGGGAGCTGCTCGTTGATGATCCGGGCGTAGTTCCCCTCGCCCCTGCGGTTGGGGTGGAGCGGGGCCGCGAGGTCGGTCGGCACGAACCCTTCGACCCACTTCTCCTTCGGTGCCGCGCAGGCGTCGTGCCCGCGCGAGGGCGTGAAGAGGTCGACGTACCGTGCGCCGTGCGCGGCGGACTGCTCGCCGATGACCTCGTTGAGATGGTTGACGCCCCCCTGGAGCCAGTCGGCGTCCGAGGGCAGCACGGGGACGGCCGGGTAGCAGCCGCCCGGCTTGACGTAGTCGCCGTATGCGGTGACCACCACGCGCGCCTGCGGGGCGCGTTCGGCGATCCCGTCGAGGACGGCGCCGAGCTTCGGGCCGAACTCCTCGATCCGCTGCGCGACGGTGTCGACGCCGTCCTCGGTGTACTCGTCCTGGCAGCGCGCACCGCGGGGATCGAGTTGGACGCAGTCCTGCGCGACGCCGACGAGCCCGGCGTCGTTGCCGCCGACGGTGAGCGTGACGAGGGTGGTGTCGGCGCGGACGGCGTCGAGCTGGGGCGGCACCTCTCCGGCGGGGACGCCCGCGAGGGAGAGCTTCTGCGGCTCCGTCATGTGCTGGGACTTGGCGCCGCTGCACGTGACGTCGCGGTACTCGTCGACGCCGAGCGTCTTCGCCAGCTCGTGCCCGTAGTTGTGCGTGGAGCGGCCGCAGGCGAGCAGGCCTGTGATGTCGGGGATGAGCGGGCCCGACGCCATCGAGTCGCCGAGCGCCACATAGACCTCGGGTGCGCTCTCGGCGTGCGCGGGCGCGGTGCCCGCGGCGCCGAGGAGGCCGAGCGCGGCGAGCGCGCCGGCTGCGAGTCTCCGTCCGTTGCTTCGCCGGTCCTTCTGCATCTGCGGCTCCTCCGTCCGTCGGCCCGCGGAGTGCGGCCTTCTGGCATGTCCATGCGCGATTCCGGACGCTCAGCATGCTCAGGGGGCACCCGCTGCGGGAACTGGCCCGCAGGGCAGACTTCGGACGCCGCCGTTGTGGTCCGTCACAACAGGGAGGAGTCCGGAACAGCGACTGCCGTCGGGAAAGTGCTCCGAAGGCGCGGTCCTACGACGGCCGCCCGCGTCGACTCCCTTGCAGGGGAGGGGAGTTGGCCCGACCGGTCGCGCCGACCGGCGGCGAGCCGGGGCGTGTCCGCCGGCCGACGGGCGGCGCGGCGTCATGCGCCGACGGGCGGTGTGCCAGGATCGTCCGCAGGCAATCGAAGACCAGCGCGAACGGCGGAGGTGCCATGAGCGAGCCCGTAGGCCGGGAAGGGCCGCATACGGAGGGAGGCGTCGCCTACCTCGTGAGGTTCCGCGCGCAGCGGGGCAGCGGGGGTGCGCTCGCGGAGCTGCTCCTCGCAGCGGCCGACTCCATGGGCACGGTGCCGGGCTGCCTGCTCTACGCAGTCAACTCGGCGGCCGACGACGCGGACACGCTCTGGGTGACCGAGGTCTGGCGCAGCGCGGCGGACCACGCGGCGTCCCTGGAGGCCGACGGCGCACGCGAACTGATCGGCCGCGCCGCTCCCCTCCTCGACGGCGCCCCGGAGCGTACCGACCTCGTGCCGCTCGGCGGTTGGGGCCTGCGCGCGTGAACCACGAGGAGAGCGGGGTGCAGGCCGGGCGGCCGCCCTTCGGCGAGGCGTACGCGCGAGAGGTCCTCTCCGCGGCAGGTGAACGAGGAGCGGAAGCCGCACTGCTCTCGCTCGGCGAGAACGCCGTCTTCGCGCTGCCGGCCCGGGACGACCGCACCGCAGGCCACGGCACCGTCGTCCGTATCGGCCGCGGACCCCGGCTCGCCGAGCGCGCCGCGCACGAACTCCGCGTCGCCGGCTGGCTCGCAGAGCACGGGGTGCCCGTGGTCCGCCCGGCGGCACCCGAAGTCACCGCCGTCGAAGGGCACCCGCTCACCTACTGGGAGAGGCTGCCTCCGGCCGTGCGCCCACCCGGACCAGCGGACGTCGCCGAATTGGTCGGCCTCGTCCACCGGCTCGGGCCCGCCCCCTTCCCGCTGCCCCCACGGGAGCTGCTCGCCGGCGTCGACCGGTGGCTGAGCGTCGCGGGCTCCGCCGTCCCCGCCGCGGACGCCGCGTACCTGCGCGCACGCAGGGACGGTTTCGCCGCCGCCGTCGCCGAGTTGACCCCCGTGCTCGCCCCGGGCCCGATCCACGGGGACGCGCTGCCCCGCAACGTCCACGTGGGACCGGACGGGCCGGTCCTGCTCGACCTGGAGACCTTCTCCGACGACCTGCGCGAGCACGACCTCGTCGTGATGGCGCTCAGCCGGGACAGGTACGGGCTGAGCGAGGAGTCCTACCGGGAGTTCGCCGACGTTTACGGCTGGGACGTGCGTGAGTGGGAGGGCTGCGCCCTGCTGAAGGGGGCGCGCGAGACGGCGAGCTGCGCCTGGGTCTCGCAGCACGCTCCTTCGAACCCCGCCGCGGCACGCGAGTTCGCGCGCCGGATCGCTTCGCTGCGTGACGGGGACACCACCGTGCGCTGGTACCCGTTCTGACGCCCCGCTGTTCCGGGAGGTTCCGGAACACGGAGCGGGAGGTGTGCGTTGTGCGGAACAGGCGTAGCTACCGACCTGCTGTACGGAGGCAACCCATGGGTACCAATTCGGGGGCGGACGGCGGCAAGGGCCGCAGGAGGCCCGGCAAGAGGGAGCAGGGAGGCGCCGAGGAGCACGGCCCTCCTGAGCAGGCGCAGCCGGACGAGGGGGAGAACGGCACCGACTGGGACGCGCTCGTCCTCGACGAGCAGTTCGTCCGCGGCGCCGAGGTGAACGAGCCCGCGGCGCGGACGCGCATGCTGCAGGAGCGCTGGAAGGACAAGCCCCCGGAGCCGCAGCCCTGGCGGGCCGACCAACCGCCGGCCGGCTGGTTCTTCAGCAAGGCCCGCCGCAAGCAGCGCAAGCGCCGCAAGAAGCGGGACTGAGCTCCTCGTCCCGCCATGGGCGAGTGCGCCCGTGCGCCCCCGTCGTGCACCACGGCACCCTTGACCCGCCCCGCCGGCCGTTGAACCGGCGCAGTGGGCATGGTCCGCCGCCCGCGTCGACGGGCGCCGCCTCTCCGGCACCGGCAGTGGAACGACGGGCGGGGATGCGATGACCGGCGGCCGAGCGCGGCGCAGCCGCCGGCACGGTCCCGGCTCCTCGGCCCGCCGCGCGTACGCCTTGCCGACCGTGCGCCTGCACGTTGGTCTGCCCCACGTCGCGAGCGCGGGCTGTCCCCGGCCTGCCGGGAGCTGACCCGTACCGCACGCGACGCCGCCGGTACGGCCGGGAGAGCTTCCGGCGCCGCGGCTGCTGGCGCCTTGGCCGGTCCGTGACGTGCCCGCGCGTCGAAGGACCGTGCGGCAGAGCCGAGTCACCCCACTCCGAGAAGCCTCCGCGCCCGAGCACACCACGCCCGTGCGCACCTTCCGCGGCCGCATCGGGGCGGCGTCGGACAGCGGCTCTCACCCGGTCCCGCACCGTTACGCACTCCACGTGTCTCCGTATCGCCGTGACCCATGAACTCATCGGCCTCAAAGGGCAGTTGCTGCTCCCTGCCCGAGAAGCTGCGCGGCGCCCACGAACGCTCCTGTGCCCGACGACGCGGGCCCTGCGGCGGCCCCGTGCTGCTCGACCGCTGGACGGGCCGCATCGTCAGGAACCACGCCCCGCACATCCGTCGGGATCTCGCCCGCTGCTTCCCGGAAGGCGGCCACGACCTGCAACTGCATCCGGGCGGTGCGGAGTTCGAGACCGCCGCCGTCGCGACCCGGTGCGAAAGGGACGTCGCCGGGGCGGCGCAGCGGGCAGGGCGTTCCGGCGCGGGGGCAGGTGGAGGTGGCGGGCGGTCGGCGCCGACTCCTCGCCGCTCTCGGCGAGTTCGAGGCGCGGCTCGCGCAGCACACGTACGTCGGCAGCGCGCGTACGTCATGGGTGACACCCTCACGGCGACCGATGTCCATCTCTGGGTGACTCTCGTGGAGTTGGACCCCGTGCACGGTCGGCACCTCGACGCGGAGGCGGTGCAACGTGTCGCCGCGCCCCCCATGTTCGGGCGTACACACGGCGGTTGCTCGACCGCCCGGCGCCCCGCCGGCACCTGCGGCTCGACGAAATCGCTCTCCGGCACCGTTGCGCGTACCGGAGGGTGAAGCGGCGGGCGCGGCCGTGCCGGGCATCGGCCGGGCTTCGCGCCGTGACCGCACCGGGCACCGCCCCCGGAGTGAGCCGCGTGCGGTGAGCCAACGCGGCGGGGCGGTCGTCCCACGGGCGGCCGCCGCGCCGTGCCGTTGGTCCAACGACCTTCCCATTCCGGCAAGTTGAGGCGCGCCCCCTGACCGAGCCCGGGAGGAGCCGAGGCGCGCGCTGGGAGGCGCAGGGGCGCCCGGTTGTTCATGGGGCTTGCGCTGGCGCGGCGCGCGCCGTGTCCGCACCACCCCGCGCCGATTCGGCTTCATTGCAGGTCCTCCGCGTACGCCTGCCGTCGAGCGGGTGCGGACATCGTGAGGGGGCCGGCCCGGCAGGGTGTCGTCCCCCGACTACTGCCTCGTGTGGGGGACTTGGCGCCGTTGTCCGCGGCCGGAGCACCATGGCGTTGTAACTACATCTGCAATTACAGTCGCTCCCGTCCGAGTCCGAGCGGTCGAGGTGTGCACGGGGGTACCGCACTATGTACGGCCGCCCAGCACGAAGGAGTCACCAGGATGCGGCAGCAGTTCGAGAACGGCGTCACGGCCACCCGGATCGAGGGCGCGACCTGGCGCAAGAGCACGCACAGCGCCCCCGGCGGGAACTGCGTCGAGGTCGCGGCACTCGCGGACGGGGGCGTCGCCGTCCGCAACTCCCGCGACCCGGAGGGCCCCGCCCTGATCTACACCCGTGACGAGATCGTCGCCTTCCTCGGCGGCGCCAAGGACGGCGAGTTCGACAACCTCGTGGGTTGACGTACGCACATTGACGCACGCGTCTACCCGAGTTGACGTAGACAACACCGTGCTGTAGTTCTCGGAGGCTGCGACACCCTGTCGCCTCGCAGCCTCCGGCGGCGGGTCTTATGGCAATTCCATACCCCCGACAGGATGCTTGGTGCGAGACTGTACGTCCGCCCGGTCACCCAGGGGAGTGGGAATGTCTTCGATGTCTCCGTCGAGCGGGGCCCTGCCGGCGCCTGCCCGCAACGGGCAGTCGCAGGCAGGGCCCACCGCGTTGCGCATCGTGCTCGGCGCTCAACTGCGCCGCATGCGCCAGGAGTTGGACATCACTCGGGAGGCCGCCGGCCGTGCGATCCGCGGCTCGCACGCGAAGATCACGCGCCTGGAGCGCGGCCAGGTGGGCATCAAGGAGCGCGACCTCTCCGACCTCCTCAGCCTTTACCGCGTCCTCGACGAGCCGTCCCGCGCCACCTACTTCGACCTCGCCCGCCAGGCCAACGCGCCCGGCTGGTGGCACCAGTACAGCGACGTGCTGGAGGACTGGTTCGCGCTCCACATCGGTCTGGAGGACGCGGCCTCCCTGATCCGCAGCTACGAAGTGCAATTCCTCCCCGGCCTGTTGCAGACGGAGGCGTACGCGTACTCCCTCAGCCGCCTCGGTTACCCGGACACCCCGGACGACACCGTCGAGCGCCTCGTCCAACTCCGCATGGAGCGCCAGAAGTTGCTGACACGCGAGGGCGGCCCGCGGCTCTGGGTCGTCCTCGACGAAGCGGTGCTCCGCCGCCCGTTCGGCGGTCGCGACATCATGCGCGACCAGCTCAGGCACCTCCTGGAGATCGCCGAGATGCCGCACATCACCCTCCAGGTGGCGCCGTTCGCGACGGGTGCCGCTGCGGCCGGCGCGCCGATCACCATCCTGCGCTTCAACGAGTCGGACATCCCCGACAAGGTCTACTTGGAGCACTGGGGCAGCGCCGTCTACCTCGACAAGCAACCCGAGATCGACCGCTACATGCTGATCATGGACACCCTCTGTGCGGAGTCCGAACTCCCCGACCGCTCGCTGGAGATGATCCACCGGCTTCAGCAGGAGCTCTAGCCACACGCGCCTCCCGCGTCGCCCGCGCTCGCCTCCGCGCGTCCGAGGGTCCCACGGTTTCGGGCAAACACGTACCGCAACCGCCGGAAGTGCGTCACCCTGGCCTCATGTCGGTGTATCAGGTCTCGTGCCCGGCCCGAGTCTTCTTCCTTCGCGAGGAGCTCACGCTCCTGCCGGAGGACGGCTTCGGCGTTGAGTCCGCGCTCTGGTGCGTCCTGGAGAGGGACCACGCCGGGCTCCATCACACGCTCACCCAATGCCTCAGAGGGACCGACTCCCTTCCGCCCCGAAACCTGTGGACCCGCTGGCCGGCGGGCCGCTCCCACGGGCCGCCGCGGGAGACGCTCGTCCTCCCCTCCTGCGACGAGCGCTTCCTGGAGGGCACGACGCAGGAGGAGCGGTGCTCCCTGCCGGACGGCCACGAGGGGCGGCACAGCTACGAGTTCGGTCCCCCGATCACGAAGGACGACGTCCTCCCCGAGTGGATGCTGAGGTTCTTCGAGTGACTCGCACCTGACCCGCGCCGTCTCTCGGACGGGCACCGCGTCGTCGCTCTCCGCAACCGTCCGGCGCGCGGATCAACTGTGGATCGCCAACTTGAACTGCGCATGGACGATTTGGCGCGCAGATGCTCCGTTGTGGCTGACGAGCAGGCCGAGCGGAGTCCCGGGGTGGACGAAGATCTCGTGGTGCTTGGTGAAGCACTGCATGCCGACGGAGCGCGGCCGGTGATCGGTCGCCGTCGAGTCGGTCCCGCCCGCGAGGCTCAGCGGGTCGCGGACGAACTGGTCACGCAGTTCGGTGTAGGCGCCGTCGGCCCACTGGATCATGGCGCTGAGCGCGCCCCAGCCGTCGGCCGACGGCCAGATGAGGCCCGAGCGCGCGTCGCTGTCCCAGTCGACGACCTCGTGCCCGTCGGGCTGCTGCGCCTGGTGCATCCCCTCCTCGTCGTAGGACTCCGCGTCGCCGAAGGGGAAGCGCAGGACGTGGTATTTCCCGTCGGCGGGGATGGACTGCGTCTTGCTGCGGATCAGCGAGCAGACGTGTACGGCCATCGTTCACTCCTCGCTCGTGCGCCCCGCGCGGGCGCCGGATCGCTCCGCCGGCGGCGCTCTGTGTACCGGGCGCCTCCCGTGGCACGGACCCGACCGGGCGTCGGCACCAACTCAACTGCGGAAAGCGTGTGTTGAAGAGTGCCAGGGGAGACGGTGCGCCGGGAGGGGCGGTACGGGGATGTCGCGGATTCGAGACCGTATCGGGGCACCGCGGGCACGAGGCGAGGCGTTCAGAAGTGGGTGCCGCCGTCGATGCGCAGCTCGGTGCCGGTGACGAACCTGCCGTCCTCGCTGCCGAGCAGCGCGACGACCGAGGCGACGGTCTCGGGCCCGGCGAAGCCGTCGCCGAGCGCGGGGCGGAGCTTGGCGAAGTGGCCCCTCTCCGCGTCCTCGGGCAGCCCGGGCCCCGTGCTCCGCCGCGAGGCGCCGGAACCGTCGGTCATGCCCGAGGAGATCGATCCCGGCTGCACCGCGTTGAAGCGGATGCCGTCCTTGGCGTACTCGGCGGCGAGTGCGTGCGTCATGGACTGGATACCGCCCTTGCTCGCCGCGTAGGCCGCCATGTACGGGTGGGCGAAACCGGCCGCCGTGGAGCTGAAGTTGACCACCGCGGGCGCGTTCCCCCGTTGCAGCGCGGGGATCGCCTCACGGGTCACGA
This sequence comes from Streptomyces sulphureus DSM 40104, assembly GCF_000381025.1. GTDB lineage: Bacteria > Actinomycetota > Actinomycetes > Streptomycetales > Streptomycetaceae > Streptomyces > Streptomyces sulphureus. The sequence goes on along the minus strand of NZ_KB905816.1, from coordinate 259,504 downwards.
GGAAGGTGCCGACGAGGTTGACGCCTATCACCTGCCGGAAGTCGGCGAGCGAGGTCAGGTGGGTGTGCGAGGAGCGCAGGATGCCGGCGGCGTTGACGAGGACGTCGAGCCCGCCGAGCGTGTGCACCGCCTCGGCGACCCCGCTGCGTACCGAGCCCTCGTCCGAGATGTCGACGACGACGGCGGTGAGGCGCTCGGCGGCGACTCCGGCCTTGTGCGCGGTGTCCGCGAGGCCGGCCCCGCTGACGTCGGCCGCGACGACGCTTCCGCCCTCTTCGAGGAAGCGCAGCACGGTCGCCTGACCGATGCCGGAGCCGCCGCCCGTGACGAGAGCACGGCGGCCGGCGTAGCGGCGGCCGTGGTCGACGGAGGAAGAAGCCGCAGCAGACGCAAGGTGGTTGGGGTTCATCAGGTTCTCCGTCCCGTGGAGTGCGGCTCGGCAGGTCCGAGCACGCGCGATGTCGATGCTACGCCTAGGTGGCACGTTTTGCCATGAAGTCACTTCGTGCACATCGGCGGCTCCGCCGCGTAGGCTCTTCCCGTGAGTGAGCACAGAGCACAGGGAGCCCCGGCCGCGAAGCCCGGCGCCCGCCGCACGCTGACCGAGCGGCGCAAGAGCGCGACGCAGCTCGACATCGCACGCGCGGCGGCCGAGCTCTTCGCCGAGCGGGGCCCGCAGGCAACGACGGCTGAGGAGATCGCCGAGCGGGCCGGGGTCGCTCTGCGGACCTTCTACCGCTACTTCCGCAACAAGCAGGACGCCGTCGGCCCGCTCCTCGCCAGCGGGGGCGACCGGTGGCGCCAATCCCTCGGCGCATCCGGCCCGTTGCAGCCGGGCGCGGCGCTGCGCGACGCGCTGGAGGAGGCCGTGCGCGGGAGCCTTACGCCTCCGGACGCCGTGGCAGAGGAGAGCCTGGAGGTGACGCGGCGCCTGCTCGCAGCCGCCCGGGAGGACCCGGCGCTGCGTTCCGTCTGGTACCGGGTGAACCAGGAGTCGGAGGAGGCGCTCGCGCCCGTCGTCTCCGGCCTGCTGGACGAGGAGGCGGAGCCGCTCGACGTACGGCTCGTCGCCTCGGCCGCTACCGATGCGATCAGGCTCGCGCTGGAGTCCTGGGCCGAGGCGACGGGGGAGGGACGCGAGCCGGCGGAGCTCGCCGTGCGCTGCCTCCGCGAACTCACCGCGGGGCTACGGTTGACCCGCGACAAGTCCCCGCGCAGTGAGGGGAGTTGACGCGCTGCCTCGCTGCTCGCGCCCTGGTGGGTGGCGGGCCAGTGCATCGCGCCGAGCGCCCGACCTTCGGCGCGTGCGCCCTGGAGGGCGTGGCGTCCGATGCGGTGGGCTTTCCGTGCTGTGTGCGGCGTCCGAGCCGGGAGAGAGGGCTGCGCAGGGATGCCGGTCGCTCGGGCAGGTGCACCGTGCGGGGGTCCTCGGTGCCTATGTCGCTCAAGGACTGCTCGTGCCTTGTGCGTCTCGCCGGTGTCGCTTTCGCTCCGGTTGTCGATCATGTGGGTCGTGACGTCTCCTGTCGGCATCGTGCGGCGAGGGCTCCGGTGCACGACGCGCTCTCGCGCCCGAGGTGGTGCGGGCGCGGCGAAGTGGACGGCTTCCGCCGGGGCTGCTCGGGTCCGGGCGGGTCGCGACTTCCAGGCTGACCAGCGGTCGGAGCGACCGGTCCACGCGCTCTCACGGGTCCTCCGCTCCGGTGTCGCACGGTTCCGCTCGGGTGGGGGCACGCCCCGACTCCGCCGCACGCCACAGAAGTTACCGTTCCGTAATTTACTCACCGGTTAAATAGTGGCGGCTTGCGGTGCTAGTTTCGCCTCGCCTCAACCGGTCCAGCGAGGGAGTGAGCCGCAGTGAAACGACCTTGCACCACCGAAAGCAGTTCCCCGACCGCCCCCAAGGACACCGCCCGCCCGGGCCTCCCGCACGCCCGCCCCTGGGCGGTCGCGCTCGCCGCGGCGCTCTGCGTGGGCGCCTCGGCCGCGCCCGCGGCGGCGGTGGCGCCGCAGGAGGTCTCGCGGGGCGTGGAGATCCCGGAGTTCTACGACCCGCCTTCCGAACTCCCCGACGAGAACGGCGCGTTGGTACGCACCGAACCGCTGCCGCTGGGGCTCAGCTTCCCCGGTCTCGACGGCAAGCCGCTCCCGGGCGAGGCCACCCGCCTGATGTACAAGTCGACCGACGCGGGCGGCGGGCCCGTCGGCGTCACCGGCGCCTACATCGAACCGTCGAAGGAGTGGAAGGGGGACGGGCCGCGCCCGCTCATCGCCGTCGCCTCCGGCACGATGGGCCAGGGCGACCAGTGTGCGCCGTCCCTCGCGCTCCAGCACCCGTTGACGATCGGCAAGGGCACCATCTCCGTCGGGTACGAGGACCTCGCGATCTACCGCCTCCTCTCGGCCGGCATCGCCGTCGTCGTCACCGACTACCCCGGTCTCGGCGCGACGGACCGCTTGCACACCTACGTCAACCGCCTCGACGAGGGTCACGCGGTACTCGACGCGGTGCGCGCGGCCCGTCACCTCGAGGGGACCTCGCTCACCCCCGAGAGCCGCGTCGGCCTCTACGGGTACAGCCAGGGCGGCGGCGCCACCGCCGCGGCCTCCGAACTCCAGCCTGACTACGCCCCCGACGTCGACCTTGCCGGTACCTACTCCGGTGCACCCCCCGCCGACCTCACCGAGGTGATGAAGGGGATCGACGGCAGTTCGCTCGCCGGCGCCCTCGGCTGGTCGATCAACGGATTCGTGCAGACGGACCCGGAGTTGCGGGAGATCGTCGACGCGCACATCAACGAAGACGGTGCCGAGGCCCTCGAGGACCTCTCCACCATGTGCATCGGCGACGCGCTCTTCGGCTACGGCTTCTCGAAGAGCGACAACTGGACGAAGGACGGCTCCTCGCTCTCCGACATCGTCGCGGGCGAGCCGAAGCTGCAGAGCTTCCTCGACAAGCAGTTGATCGGGAAGTCCAAGCCGGCGGGGCCGGTGCGCCTTGCAACGGGCGTCAAGGACGACATCGTCCCGCACGGCCAGGCGCGTACCCTCGCCGAGAGCTGGTGCGCGAAGGACGCCGACGTCGAGTACGTGCCCGTCCCCGGGCCCAACATCGGCGACAAGCTCGGTGGCAACCACATCCTGCCGCTCCTCACCGACCAGGGCAGCGCCATCTCCTGGCTCAAGGACCGCGTCTCCGGAAAGCCGTCGGAGAGCAACTGCAAAACCCTGCCCGACCAGCCCTGAGGCGGACGCCAGGTGGCCGCGCCACGCTGCGGCGCGGCCACCGCGGCGTGCGAAGTGGCATGCGGCCAGGGCCTGTTGTCCCGCAACTGCCGTGTCCGCCGGCGGCTCGACGAGCTCCGTCGGCTCCTCCCGGTGCCGCATGCGCGACCGTGGCGTGCTCGTCCTGCCGCCGCAGCGTGCGGACGTGAGCGGCGGTCCCGTCCGGTGTCGTCTGCGAGCAGTGTCGAAGCACCCGGCGGTTGCTCCGGGGACGACAGACCGGACCGGTTGAGGCCGTGGCGGGAATCGAACCCGCGTAACTCGCTTTGCAGGCGAGCCCCTCAACCACTCGGGCACACGGCCGTCGGCTCCTTCGGGAGGCGGCGAGAAGCAGTCAACCCGTTGGCCGACGAGGCGTACAAGGGCATCGGGCGCTCTGCCACGAGACTGCAACGCCCGCTTCACAGAGGGGCGTTGCGTCGATCAGCCGTCGTAGTCCACCGTCAGCTCTTCGGACACCGGATACGTCTGGCACGTGAGGACGTAGCCGGCCGCCACTTCGGCGGACTCCAGCGCGAAGTTGCGGCGCATGTCGGCCTCGCCGTCGCGGACGAGGGCGCGGCAGGTGCCGCAGACGCCGCCCTTGCAGGCGAACGGCAGGTCGGGGCGCGCGCGTTGGGCGCCGTCCAGGATCGTCGCATCGCGGGGGAGGGGCGCCGTGGAGGTGCGGCCGTCGAGCGTGAGCAGCGCTTCGGTGACGGGCCCCTCGCCGAGCGGCCGGTCCTCGTGGCGGACGGGCGGGGCCGGCGCCTCGTCGGCGAAGAAGAGCTCCTGGTGGACGCGCTCGGCCGGGACGCCCAGCGAGGCGAGCAGCGTCCGCGCGTCTTCGACCATTCCGTAAGGACCGCAGAGCCACCAGTGATCGGCGTGCTCGACGTCGACGAGCGCCCCGACGAGTGCGCCGAGGCGTTCGCCGTCGAGCCGGCCGGAGAGCAGCTCGGCCTCGCGGGGCTCGCGGGAGAGGACGTGTGCGAGCTGGAACCGGGCAGGGTGCGCGTTCTTGAGGTCGGCCAGCTCCTCGGTGAACATCACGGTGTCGCTGCGGCGGTTGCCGTAGAAGAGGCTGACGCGGGAGTCGGGGTGGGAGCGGAGGACGGAGGCGGCGATGGAGAGCATCGGCGTCACGCCCGAACCCGCTGCCACGAGGACGTGGTGCTCGGGTGTGCCCAGCTCGGGCGTGAACAGACCGACGGGCTCCATGACGTCGAGGACGTCGCCGGGCCGCACCTCCTCCACCAGCCAGGTGGAGAAGACCCCTCCGGGGACCACCCGCACGCCCACACGCGGAGGCCCGCCGACGGGGGAGCAGATCGAGTAGGAACGGCGCTCGTCGCGCCCTTCGACCGTGCGCCGCAGCGTGAGGGACTGGCCGGGTGCGAAGGCGAACTCCTCCGCGAGCTCCGGCGGCACGTCGAAGGTGACGGCGGCGGCGTCCGTGCAGAGCCGCTCCACGGAGGCGACGCGCAGCCGGTGGAAGGCGGCGCGCCGGCGCGCCGGGACCCGGGCGGCCCAGGTGGTGGGCGTGGCCATCTTCAGATCTCCTTGAAGTGCTCGAACGGCTCGCGGCAGCTACGGCAGCGGTGCAGCGCGCGGCACGAGGTGGCGGCGAACCGCGACAGCTCCTCGGTGTCGCCCGAGCCGCACCGCGGGCACGGCACGACGCGCCTGGTCGGGGAGAGGACGAGCGGTACGGGCCCGGCGTCGGACGGGGGCGCGCTTCCGGGCGGCGCGATGCCGTGCTCGGCGAGTTTGCGCCGGCCGGCTTCGCTGATCCAGTCGCTCGTCCACGGCGGCTGCAACTCGGTCTTCACACGCACCTCGTGGAAGCCCGCGGCGCGCAGCTCGGCCGCGAGACGGGAGCGCATCTCGGCCATGGCGGGGCAGCCGGAGTAGGTCGGTGTGACCCGGACGACGACGGCGCCGTCCGCCTTCGCCTCGACGCCGCGCAGCACTCCGAGGTCGGCGAGGGTGAGCATCGGCAGCTCCGGGTCGGTGACCCGCTCGGCCGCCTCCTGTGCGCGGGTCTGCGCGCTTCCGATCCCGGGGAGGGCGCTCACCATCTCGCCCCCGGGTGCTCCCTCGCGACGCTCTGCAACTCGCCGACGAGCGGGGCGAGATGCTCGGTGTGCTCGCCCGAGCGGCCCGTCCCTGCGGGTGCCTCGGCGGGTGGGGGCAGGGTGAGCCCGGCGGCGTCGGCTGTCTGGCGCAGTACGTCGGAGAGGGCTTTTGACGCCTCCCCGCCGTCGGCTCCGAACGGCGCGGAGATCTCGTCCCGCGCCAACTCGACGGCCCACGGCAGCACTTCGGCGAGCGCCCGCGCCGTCCTCTTCCGGGACTCTTCGGTCCCGTCGCCGAGCCGTACCACCCACTCGGCCGCGAACTGCCGGTGGTACGCGAGCTCTTTGACGCCCTTCGCCGCGATCGCCGCGAGGACCGGGTCGGCGGCGCCGGCGAGCCGCTCGAAGAGGGCGAGGCGCCAGGCGCTCAGGACGAGCAGACGCACCATGTCGAACGCGAAATCGCCGCGGGGGAGTTCTACGAGGCGGACGTTGCGGAAGTCGGCCGCGTCGCGGAAGTAGGCGAAGGCGTCCTCGTCCCGCCCCGTGCCGTCGACCTGTCCCGCGCGGGAGTAGAGGAGGCGTGCCTGGCCGAGGAGGTCCAGGCCGATGTTGGCGAGGGCCAGCTCTTCCTCCAACTCCGGCGCGTCGGTGCACCATTCGGCGAGGCGCTGCGCGGTCACCAGCGCGTCGTCGCCCAACGCCGCGCAGCATGCGGCGAGTCGGGCCGCCTCGACACCTTCGGGCACGGCTGTCGCGATGCCGTGGAGGGGGTCCTCGAAGCCCGTGCCGAAGGCCCACCGCGCGTCGTCAGGACCCTCCTCGCCGAGGGCGAGGGAGATGCGCTCGTCGTTCACGCCGGGCTCCTAGATGTGCGGGACGTCGTCGGGGATTTCGTAGAAGGTGGGGTGCCGGTAGACCTTGTCGCCGCTGGGCTCGAAGAAGGGGTCCTTCTCGTCGGGCGTCGAGGCGACGATCGACTCGCTGCGCACCGCCCAGACGCTGACGCCCTCGTTGCGCCGGGTGTAGAGGTCGCGCGCGTGCGTCAGCGCCATGCGGTCGTCGGCGGCGTGGAGCGAGCCGACGTGCACGTGGTTGAGGCCGCGCTTGGCGCGCACGAAGATCTCGTACATCGGCCAACCCCGTGCGTCGACGGGGACGTCGGGGATTCCTTCCGCCTGCTCCGCGGCGCTCATGCCGCTGCCTCCTGCCGTGTCGCCCTGCCCGACGCCTGCTTCGCCGCATGCGCCGCTGCCGCCTCCCTGACCCAGGCACCGTCCTGGTGCGCCTTCCTCCGCCGCGCCACTCGCTCCTCGTTGCAGGGGCCTTCGCCGCTGATGACGCGCTTGAGTTCGGAGAAGTCCGGGGTGCCGAAGTCGTACCTGCCGCGCTCCTCGTTCCACCGCAGCTCCGGGTCGGGGAGGGTGACACCGAGCCGCTCGGCCTGCGGGACGGTCATGTCGACGAAGCGCTGGCGCAGCTCGTCGTTGGAGTGGCGCTTGATCTTCCACGCCATCGAGCGCTCCGAGTTGGGCGAGTTGTCGTCCGGCGGGCCGAACATCATCAGCGAGGGCCACCACCACCGGTCGACGGACTCCTGCACCATCCGGCGCTGTGCCTCGGTACCGCGCATCATCGTCAACAGCAGTTCGTAGCCCTGGCGTTGGTGGAAGGACTCCTCCTTGCAGATGCGCACCATCGCCCGCGCGTAGGGGCCGTACGAGCTGCGGCAGAGCGGGACCTGGTTGCAGATCGCGGCGCCGTCCACGAACCAGCCGATGGTGCCGACGTCGGCGTAAGTGGGGGTGGGGTAGTTGAAGATCGAGGAGTACTTCTGGCGGCCCTCGACGAGCCGCTCGGTGAGGTCGGCGCGGTCGACGCCCAGCGTCTCGGCCGCCGAGTAGAGGTAGAGGCCGTGGCCCGCCTCGTCCTGCACCTTGGCGAAGAGGATCGCCTTGCGGCGCAGGGAGGGCGCGCGGGTGATCCAGTCGCCCTCCGGCTGCATGCCGATGATCTCGGAGTGCGCGTGCTGGGCGATCTGGCGGACGAGGGTTCTGCGGTAGCCCTCCGGCATCCAGTCGCGCGGTTCGATCCGCTGGTCCCTGGCGATCGTCTCGTCGAACTGCCGCTGGAGCGCCGCCGGTTCGACGGGCGTCTCCTCCGGGCCCCTCGAGCCCGTTGGCGCCTGTTCTGCCGTGGCCATGGTCACCCCTGCCTCATGTCCCTGATTGCCAACCGACCGTTCGTTCGGTACAAAGTCTGGTCCATGCCCGCGCGTTAGGCAAGTCCAACTGCCCGCTCACTCCCAGGTGTAGAAGCCCCGCCCCGACTTCCGCCCCAGCTCACCGGCGGCCACCTTCTCGCGGAGCAGTACCGGCGGAGCGAAGCGGTCACCGAGCGCGCCCTGGAGGTACTCGGCGATCGCGAGCCGCACGTCGAGCCCGACGAGGTCGGTGAGGCGCAGTGGCCCCATGGGGTGCCGGTAGCCGAGTGCCATCGCGTTGTCGATCGCCTCCGGCTCCGCCACGCCCTCCTCGACCATCCGGATCGCCTCCAGCCCGAGCGTCAGCCCGAGGCGGCTGCTCGCGAAGCCGGGGGAGTCCCGCACCACGACGTCGGTTTTGCCCAGTGCGCCGACCCATCCGAGCGCCGCGTCCACGGTCGCCCGAGCCGTCGTCGGGGCGACGATCACTTCGACGAGCGCCGAGGCGGGAACGGGGTTGAAGAAGTGCATGCCGAGGAAGCGCGCGGGCGCCTCGAGCGCGGAGGCGAGCTCGGAGACCGACAGCGAACTGGTGTTGGTGGCGAGCACCGTCTCCGCACCGAGGACTCGTTCGGCGCCGGAGAGGACCTGCGCCTTCAGGGCCGCGTCCTCCGGCACCGCCTCGACGACGAGGTCCGCGCCGCCCGGCAGCCCGGAGACGTCGGCCGCCGTGCCGATCCTCGCCAGCACCGCCTCCGCCGGCTCGGCGAGCTTGCCGCGGTCGGCGGCGCGGAGCAGGCTCTCGGCCATGCGCGCCTGCGCCGCTGCAGCGGCCTCCGGACTGCTCTCCACGACGGTCACCGACGACCCGGCCGCGGCGAAGGACTGCGCGATGCCCGCGCCCATCCGCCCTCCGCCGATCACGCCGACCTGTTCCGGTGCCCTGCTCATCGCTGCTCCTCCGCGTTGTCTCCCGGGCGCGGGCGTGCGCCCGCGCCCGTCGCAGGGACGGCCCCTGCCCCTCTCGCCCCTCCGCTTCCGGACGGGCCCGGCCCGCCGCCTCGCGCCGGCGTGCGCCTTTCGCGTCCGCACCGGCGCACCTGACGGCGCCTCAGCGCGCCGGGCGCACCCTTCACCGGCACGATCCGAGGCGCACCCAGAGGTCAACCGCCTGTGTACGTACGCCGGTTCACGCCACTGCGGACGCGCCCCTCATACGCGCTCGACCAGCATCGCGGCGCCCTGCCCGACGCCGACGCAGAGCGTCGCCAGTCCGCGCCTCGCGCCCTCCCGCTCCAGCCTGCCGAGGAGCGTCAGCAGGATGCGTGCCCCCGAGCAGCCCAGCGGGTGTCCCAGCGCGATGGCGCCACCGTCCGCGTTGACCCGCTCCTCGTCGAGCCCGAGACGGCCGATGACGGCGAGCGCCTGCGCCGCGAACGCCTCGTTGAGCTCGACGGCCTGCACGTCTCCCGCCTTCCAACCGGCGCGCTCCAGCGCCCGCTCGGTCGCCGGGACGGGACCGAGCCCCATCAGACGCGGCGGAACGCCGGCCGAGGAGGAGGTCACCACGCGCGCCCGCGGCGTCAGCCCGTACCGCTCAACCGCCTGCTCGCTCGCAACGAGAAGCGCGGCGGCACCGTCGGAGAGCGGCGAGGAGGAGCCGGCCGTGACGACGCCGTCGCGCCGAAAGACCGTACGCAGGTCGGCGAGCTTCTCCGGGGTCGTCGACGGCCGTGGCCCCTCGTCGAGGGTGACCGCACCGTCCCGGACGGGAACGGGGACGATCTCCCGGTCGAACCTGCCGGCGTCGCGCGCCGCGAGCGCCCGCCGGTGGCTGCGGTAGGCGAAGGCGTCGGACGCCTCGCGCGTGATCCCGTCGAGCGCCGCAACCTCCTCCGCCGTCTCGCCCATCGAGAGCGTGGTGCGCGGTGCCCCGACGGTGTCGCCCGCCTCGGCGTCGGCCTCGGCGAAGGCCGGGTTGGTGAACCGCCAGCCGAGCGAGGTGTCATGGACCTCGCCCGGCCGCGCCCACGGGGTGCCCGGCTTCGCCATCACCCACGGCGCACGCGTCATCGACTCGACGCCGCCCGCGACGACCAGCTCCGCCTCTCCCGCCCGCACCGCCTGCGCGGCCGAGGCAGCAGCCGTGAGCCCCGAGGCGCAGAGCCGGTTGACCGTGTATCCGGGCACGGTGTGCGGAAGTCCCGCGAGCAGGGCGGCCATTCGCGCCACGTTCCGGTTGTCCTCGCCCGCCTGGTTGGCGGCGCCGAGGACCACCTCGTCCACGGCCTCGCCCGGAGCGCCCGAGCGCCGCACGGCCTCGCGGACGACGAGCGCGGCGAGGTCGTCCGGGCGCACGGAGGCGAGGGCGCCGCCGTACCTGCCCTGCGGAGTACGGGCTCCGTCGACGAGGAAGACCTCAGGCACCGGTCGCCTCCTCGGCCGCGGCGTGCCTGCGGGACTCGAGAAAGCTGAACCGGCCCGTGACGAAGGCCGCGTCCGAGAGGGTGGCGCTCGCCGCAGGGTTGGCGGCGCTGCCGTGGAAGTCGGTGAAGGCGGTCGTCTGGTTGACGAAGACGCCGCCCGTGAGGTTCTCCGAGAGGTGGACGCCGGCCTCGTGCGCCGAGGACTCGGCGGCTTCGAGCACCCCCTCGTCCGTGGAGTAGACGGACGCGGTCAGCGCGCCGTGCTCGCCGACCGTCTCCCTGAGGAGGCGCAGGCTCTCGTCAGTCGATTCGGTGTCGATGACGAAGGAGACGGGGCCGAACCACTCGCGGGTGAAGGTCTCGCGGTCCTTGGCGGCGTCGAGCCGCGCAACGAGCGGGGTGCGGAGCAACGCGTCGGCGTACTCCGGGTGTTCGACGGGTTGTGAGGCGTGCGCCACGCGTCCGAGTGCGGCCGCTTCCTCCAGGCGCGCCTTGACGCCCTTGTTGGCGACGGCGCCGAGCGTGCCGGCGGCCCGTGCCGGATCGCCGAGGAGCTTGTCGAGCGCGGTGCCGAGGTCGGCGGCGAACTCGTCCGGCTTCTTGGTGCCTTGGTCGGTGGCGATGCCGTTGCGGGGTACCAGGAGGTTCTGTGGGGTGGTGCACATCTGGCCGCTGTAGAGCGAGAGGGAGAAGGCGAGGTTGCCGAGCATGCCGCGGTAGTCGTCGGTGGAGTCGACGACGACGGTGTTGAGACCGGCCTTCTCGGTGAAGACGCGGGCCTGCCGGGCGTTGCCCTCCAGCCAGTTGCCGAAGGCGGTCGAGCCGGTGAAGTCGACGATGCGGATCTCGGGGCGCACGGCGTACTCGGCGGCGGTGCGGTCGTCGTGCCCTTCGGCGGCGAGCACCACGACGTTCGGGTCGAACCCGGCCTCCGCGAGCACCTCGCGGGCGACCCGCACCGTGACGGCGAGCGGAAGCACGGCGCCCGGGTGCGGCTTGACGACGACCGGGTTGCCGGCGACGAGGCTGGCGAAGAGCCCCGGGTAGCCGTTCCAGGTGGGGAAGGTGTTGCAGGCGACGAGGAGCGCGACGCCGTGGCCGACGGGGGTGAACTTCTTGTCGAGCACCAGCGGTTCGCCCTTGCGCTGCGGCTTGGTCCACCGTGCCGTGCGGGGCAGGCGCCGCTGCTCGACCCACGCGTAGGTGACCGCTTCGAGCCCGCGCTCCTGCGCGTTCGGGCCGCCCGCCTGAAAGGCCATCACGAACGCCTGGCCCGTGGTGTGATGGACGGCGTGCGCGATCTCGAAGCTCGCCGCGTTGAGACGGCCGAGGATCTCGGCGGCGACGCCGGCGCGCACGTCCGGGGTGGTGTCGCGCCATGGGCCCGCCGCCGCCCTCGTGGCAGCGATCGCCTCGTCGGGCGTCACCCTGGGGTAGCTGACGCCGAGCGAAAAGCCGTAGGGGGAGGTCTCGGTCGGTGCGACGGTGCCGGTCCCGGGATGGCCCGGGAGCGCGAACTCCCGGTCGAGCAGGGCCTTGAACGCTGCCTCGCCCGCCTTCGGCGCCTCCTCGCCGTACACCCGGGGACTGGGCGACTCCTTGTACGGGTTGAAGAACTCCCGGCTCTCGGCCGCAGCCGCCGCCTCGTTCAGCAGCGCGCTGTGGCGTGCGAAGAACTCGCCGCCCGTCGGTACCTGCTCGGACATGTACTCAACCCCTTGACAGCCAGGTCGGATGCTGAATTACTTAACGGCGCCGAAACACTAACCGAATGTTCGGTCGGTCAACAAGGGCAGTACAGGTCAGTCGAACCACGGATGGCACACCGCATGGGCGCAGTTCCGGACCCGGTCCGCAGGATGTTCGAAGCCGACACGGCATCCCGGCACCTCGGCATCGAACTCGGCGATTCCGACGAGGGGTTCGCCGTCGCGACGATGACCGTCACGGAGAAGATGGTCAACGGCCACCGCATCGCCCACGGCGGCTACCTCTTCCTTCTGGCGGACACCGCGTTCGCGTGCGCCTGCAACAGCCACGGCCCGGTGACCGTCGCCTCCGGCGCAGAGATCAACTTCATCGCGCCGGCCAAGCAGGGGGACGAGCTGCGGGCGGTGGCCAGGGAGCGCACCAGGTACGGCCGCAGTGGCATCTACGACGTCAGCATTGTGCGCGGCGCCGACGTCATCGCGGAGTTCCGCGGGCGCAGCCGTGCGCTCCGAGGCGTGGAGGAGAAATGAGCAGCACGCAGGCGGGGGAATCGGTGCTCGTGCAGCGGACACCCGGACCTCCGCTCCCCCCCGAACTCCTCGACGACGGCGAGCGGTTGACCGCCGAGGGGCTCGCAAGCCTCCAACGCGAGCGACTCACCGGCGTGTTGCGACGTGTCTACGACCATGTCCCCCACTACCGCGCGAAGTTCGACGCCGCAGGTGTGCGCCCCGAGGACTTCGCCACCCCCGCCGATCTCGCCCGCTTCCCCTTCACCACCAAAGCCGACCTGCGCAGCAACTACCCGTTCGGCATGTTCGCCGTCCCCGGCGAGGACGTCCGCAGGCTCCACGCCTCCAGCGGTACGACGGGCGTGCCCACCGTCGTCGGCTACACCGAGAAGGACCTCTCCGACTGGGCCGACGTCATGGCCCGCTCGATCCGCGCAGCGGGCGGACGCCCCGGGCACAAGGTCCACATCTCGTACGGCTACGGCCTCTTCACCGGCGGCCTCGGCGCGCACTACGGCGCCGAGCGCGCGGGCTGCACCGTCATCCCGGCGTCCGGGGGGATGACGGCGCGGCAGGTGCAGATCATCACGGACTTCGAGCCCGAGATCATCATGGTCACCCCCTCCTACATGCTCACCCTCCTCGACGAGTTCGAGCGCCAGGGCATCGACCCGCGGAGCACCTCGCTGCGGGTCGGCATCTTCGGCGCCGAGCCGTGGACGGAGGGCATGCGCGCGGAGATGGAGGAGCGGCTCGACATCCACGCCGTGGACATCTACGGACTCTCCGAACTCGCGGGCCCCGGTGTCGCGCAGGAGTGCGTGGAGACCAAGGACGGACTCCACGTCTGGGAGGACCACTTCTTCCCCGAGGTCGTCGACCCGATCACGGGTGAGCCCCTCCCCGACGGCGAGGAGGGCGAGTTGGTCTTCACCTCGCTCACCAAGCAGGCGATGCCCGTGATCCGCTACCGCACCCGCGACCTCACGCGGCTGCTGCCGGGAACGGCCCGAAAGCCCTTCCGCAGGGTGCAGAAGGTCACGGGGCGCAGCGACGACATGATCATCCTGCGCGGCGTCAACCTCTTCCCCAGCCAGGTCGAGGAGATACTCCTGCGGACCCCGGCCGTGGCGCCCCACTTCCAACTGCGGCTCAGCAGTCGGGGGCGCATGGACCACCTCACGGTGCGCGTCGAGGCCCGCCGCGACGCCTCCACGGCCGACCGGGAGGCGGCGACGGCCGCCATAGTCAAGGGGGTCAAGGAGGGTGCAGGGGTGAGCGTCCAGGTGGACGTCGTCGACCCGGAGACGTTGGAGCGGTCGGTCGGCAAGATCAAGCGCATCGTGGACGAGCGCGAGGGGCGCTGAGCCCGCAGCGGTGACGTGCGGCCCCGTCCCGGGGTGTTCGGGGCGGGGTGTTCGGCTGAACAAGTCCCGCTTCACAGTGGGTGGTTGGGAGCTGCTGTCGGTCCGCGGCGGGCTTGTCAGGGCAGACGTGTCCGACGCCTTCGGCGCGTCGAAGCGGGGTCGTCGACGAGGTGCTCCCGCGAGCGCGGTCACGGGCACGTGCGTTCGCTTCGTCGCAGTGAGTGGGCGACCTCCGGGTCTCGCTCGGTGAGTCAACCTTCAGTGAACGGGGTGCCGTTGCGGACGGTGGGTGAGGCGGGCCGCTCGATCGGTCGGTCCTCCGTCAAGCCTCGAGCCTCGGTGCTCGCCGCGGACGGTGTCACGGCGCGTCGTCGGAATGTGCCCGCAGCCGGCGGCGAACCAGCCTGCTCCGGCCGTGGGTTCGCCGCCCGGTCCGCAGCGACCGCGCCCCTCCCGGCGGATGCCCCGCCGGTCCTCGGCCCCGAGCGGCGCGCAAACCCCAACGCCCTTGCAAGGAAGCGGGACCTGGCAGCACGTTCGTGACTACTCAGGGCGTGTGATCCACTACGGTGCGTCCGTCGAAAACGCACTACCGCAAGGAGCCGCCGCGTGAGCCGCTTCCACCCCGTCCGCTCCGTACTCACCGCGCTCGCCGCTCTGGCGGCCGCGAGCACGGTCCTCGCCGCCCCCGCGGCCCACGCCGACGACCAACTCCCGCTGCCGCCCCAGCGCCTCACGCACGCGGGGCAGCAACTCGCCCCCGCGGGCGTACCGCACGGGCTGTGCACCGGCCGTTTCCTCGGGGACGCGCGGCTGGGCCCCGAGCGTCTGCCCGCTGCGTGGCAGCGCCCCGTCGGCCCGCTCCTCGACGGATACGACCGCACGGGCGGCCTCGCACCCGCCGACTTCCTGCGGAAGTACTGGGAGGGCCCGGCCGACGGCGGCGGCTGGAAGTACCCGCCGAACGACGGGTTCGCCGAGGTCAATGGCGAGGTGGACCGCCACAGGGTGGCGCTGCGCCCGGGTGCCCTACTCGACCGCTTCGGCTCGGAGTTCGGCGGCTTCCTCGCGCCCGCGGGCGACCCGTACGCGAAGCGGGCGCTGCCCCCGCAGAGCCTCAACACCCGTGACGACAACCGGCCTTGCGACTACCGCGTCTATCGTGTCGTGCGGTCCTTCGCCGTCTGGCAGGGCGGCATCGCCCCGTGGTTCGAGCAGCCGGGAGGCGGACAACAGATCAAGCTCGACGCCGCCCTCCTCGACCCGGGGGAGGGCGAGCGGCTCAACGTCAAGTGGCTGCTTGAGCACGGGTACCTCGTTGAGGTGAATCGATCCGGAGGGAACCCCTGAACCGTGGATCGCACGGACTTGCGCGCCGCCCTCAGCGCCGTCGGCGTTCCGGACGGCTACTACGTCATCGAGGGCGTCCACCAACCGACGCCCACACCACCGGACTTCCTCTACCTGAGGCGCGGCGACGACGGGAGGTGGGAGACGGGCGTCTACGAGCGGGGCCTGCACCACCCGGTCACCCGGCACAGGACCGAGCACGAGGCATGCGTCCACTTGCTGAGGCTGCTGAAGTGACGGGTGCCCGTCGAAAGTGCCGGAGACGGCCGTTACCCGCCCCTGCTCGCTCGAACGAGTGGTGTGCGGCGTGGTGAACGACCGGACGACACAGGTGCGTTGAGGATGTGCGACGGCGCCTCTGCCCTCCGGGGCGGCAGGCGCGGCCCCTCGCCGCCGACCGTGCCCTGCCCGCGGCGGCCGACGTCTCTCCACCCTCGGAGGTCCCGTGTCCCGAAGCCGCCCGCCGGCCGGCCCCACCACCTGCCCCGCCACCGTGCCCCGCAGGGCCGTGCTCCTGCGCCGTGCCGGCGCCTTGGCCGCGGCCGGCATCGTGCTCGCCTCGGTGCCCGCAGCGGCGGCGCCCGGGCGGTTCGTGCCGATGCCCGAGGAGAAGGCCAAGGAGCAGCGCGCCGACGCAACCGCCGCAACGGCGGCCCGACTTGAAAACCTCAAGGGCGACGAGGCCGGACTGCGCAGGTTCCTCGAAGGGCTGCCGAAGGGCGGTGACCTCCACAACCACCTCTCGGGCGCCGTCCCGACCGAGGCGCTCGTCGCCCTCGCCGCCAAGCGCGGACTGTGCATCGAGACCGCCACCCACAAGGCCGTCAAGGCCCCGTGCGGCGAAGGGACCCGTCCCGCTCAGGACGCCGTCGACGACGCGGAGTTCCGCCGGGCGACGATCGCCGCGTGGTCGATGGAGGAGTACCAGAACTCGGCAGGTGCCACCGAGCGCAAGCTCGACGAGAGCGGCCACGACCACTTCTTCGCCACCTTCGACAAGTTCGGCGCCGTCACCCACGAGCATCGGGGCGAACTCCTCGCCGAGGTGGCGAAGGTGGCCGCAGGAGAGAACCAACGGTACCTGGAGACCATGTTCTTCCCCGCCGGGTCCGCGATCGCGGACGTCCTCTCGCACGCCCGCTGGAACGACGATCTTCAGGCGATGCGCCGGCAGTTGCTCGCCGCCCCCGCCATGGACACCTTTGTGCGCCAGGCCCGGCAGAACACCGACAGCGAGCTCGACGAGTACCGCTCGACCCTCGGCTGCGGGACGTCCAAGGCGCACCGGGCGTGTGCCACCCAGCTCCGCTTCCTCGTCCAGGTCGGGCGGGCCGCGGAACCGACGGCCGTCTTCGCGCGGCTGCTCGCCGGCTTCGAACTCGCCAAGCAGGACGGCAGGTTCGTCGGCGTGAACCTCGCCCAGGCCGAGGACTCGCCGGTGGCCCTGCGCGACTACCGGCTCCAGATGCGCATGGTGGGCGCGCTGCGGAAGCACTACCCAGGCGTCCATGTCGCGCTGCATGCGGGCGAGTTGACGCCGGGACTCGTCAAGCCCGAGGACCTGCGCTTCCACATCGACGACGCGGTGCGCACGGCGGGAGCCGAACGCATCGGGCACGGTGTGGACCTCGTCCACGAGGACGACCACAGGCAACTGCTCAAGCGGATGGCCGCGCGCCACGTCGCGCTGGAGTCACCGCTCACCAGCAACTGCCAGATCCTCGGCGTCTGCGGCGCCGAGCACCCGATCCGCCGCTACCTCGACGCGCGAGTGCCCGTCGTCCTCTCCACCGACGACCCCGGTGTCTCGCGGATCGACCTGACCCACGAGTACGTTCGCGCCGCCGTCGAACACGGCTTCACCTACCGCGAGTTGCGCACCTCGACGCGCGCCTCCCTGGAGCACTCGTTCCTGCCGGGGGCGAGCCTGTGGCGCGCGCGGGACGACTACCGCCCCGCGCGGGTCTGCGCCGGCAGCATGCTCAACGGCGGTGCCCCGTCGGCCGGTTGCCGGGAGCTGCTCGCCTCCAGCCCGAAGGCGAAGGCGCAGTGGGACCACGAGGTGGCGCTCGCCGGCTTCGAGGAGCGGATCGCGCGCTCCTGAGGTCGCGGCCCGCAAAGTGAACTGCCGCGTGGAAACCGCGCGTTGAGAGTCGGGCTTGTACGGGGTCCGTCTCGTGCCGTGCCGCGTGCACGGCACGAGACGGACAGGCGTGTGCCCGCGACCGTGCAGCCTCAGCAGCCGCCGCAGTTGTGGTACGTGACGTCCCAGTGGTTGCCCTCGCGGTAATAGACGTTCCCGCTGCCGGACTCCCACTTGGAGCCGCCGATGGAGGTGAAGGTGCCCGTGATGTAGTTCTCGAGGCAGTTGCTCAGGCTGAAGTCGACCTTGTAGCCGTTCCAGTGGCTGTAGGTGCCGTCTGCGTGCCCCGTCTCCGTGCCGCCCGTGAGGTTGATGGAGCAGCCGCTCGCGCTCTTGAGCGTGATCACGCCGTCCACCGTCGCGGAGTTGACCTGGTCGAACGAGGTGCACGTCGAGGTGTTCCGGTCGGAGCAGCCACCGCTGGAGCTCCAGGTGATGCCTGCTGCCTCGAACTTGGAGGTCGCCTGCGAGTGGCTGAGCTTGGCGAGCGTGCCAGGGGACTCGGGGGCCGGCGCCGCGTACGCCGTCGTGCCGCCGAGGCCGAGTGCGAGAGCGGTGACCGCGCCTGCCGCGCCGAGTGCCAGACGTCTTCTCATGTGGGGGGTCCTCTCGTCTTCGGGGCGGACCACCGGGTCCGCCCGTGGCGAAGCCATGACAATAACCTCCGACGGTCTACCCCGTCTCTCCCCGTGTATCTCGCCCTGCGCGGGGGCGAATTCGACGTGCCTTCCCGCGGGGCGGTCGCCGATCGCGGTGGTCGGCCGGGGTCTTGGCGGCTGAGGGCATTGCCCGGCGACGGCGCTCGGTGCGAGGGGTCGACAGGCGGGTGCGACGAGACGCATGTGCCAGGGGGTTAACCTTATTAATCTTGCAGATGCGAACTCTTTCGCCGTAGATTGGCGCACATGCAGTCCTACACGATCGGCCAGGCCGCGCGGCTGCTCGGCGTCAGCAGCGACACCGCACGGCGCTGGGCCGACGCGGGAAGGCTCGCCACTCGGCGCGACGACGCGGGCAAGCGCGTCGTCGACGGGCGGGATCTCGCGGAGTTCGCCACCGAGTCGGCGCAGAACGACGCCGAGGAGGAGTCCTTCACCTCGGTCCGGAACGCCTTCCCCGGCATCGTCACCGCCGTACGGCTGGGAGACGTCTCCGCCCAGGTGGAGATCCAGGCGGGCCCCCACCGCCTCGTGTCGCTCGTGACCCGCGAGTCGGTCGAGGAGCTGGGCCTGGAGGTGGGGATGCAGGCCACCGCCCGCGTGAAGGCGACCAACGTGCACGTCGACCGCGCCTGACCCGGCGCGGGCGTGCGCCGGCGCGAGGCACTCGGACCGCGCCGAGTCGCGTGCCACGGCGCCCAGTCCGTACCCGACCGCCTCGTCCAGGAGGAGCCCCGATGCCCGCCCCCCGCCGTGCCGTACGCACCACCGTCGCACTCTCCGCCGCCGCCCTGCTCACCCCGCTCGCCGCCTGCGGGAGCGGCGACGACGAGACGGACTCCGCCTCCTCCGGGGGCGGGACCCTCACCGTGCTCGCCGCCGCCTCCCTCACCGACGTCTTCAAGGAGGCCGGCGCCGTGTACGAGAAGGCCCACCCGGGCTGGAAGGTGCGGTTCTCCTTCGCCGGCTCCCAGGAGCTGGCCTCCCAGGTGAAACAGGGCGCACCGGCCGACGTCGTGGTGACCGCCGACACCGAGACGATGGAGGGGCTGGAGGACGAGACGGCGAAGCCCTCCGTCATCGCGAAGAACCGCCTGGTGATCGCCGTACGCAAGGGCAACCCGCAGGATGTCGGGGAGCTGGGCGACCTCGCCGAGGAGCGGCTCAAGGTGGTGCTCGCCGCCCCCGAGGTGCCCGTCGGCCGGTACAGCCGGGAGGTCCTCGACGCGCAGGACCTCCAAGTGAAGCCGGTCTCGCAGGAGTCGGACGTCCGCGCCGTTCTCAGCAAGGTCCGCCTCGGCGAGGCCGACGCGGGCATCGTCTACAAGACGGACGCGGCGACGGTACCGGAGAAGGTCTCCGCGATCGAGATCCCCGACGAGGAGAACGCCGTCGCCGACTACCCGGCCGCCGTGCTCGACAAGCCGCAACACAAGGCCGAAGCACAGGAGTTCGTGAAGTGGTTGGGCGGCGCGAAGGCGCAGGGGCTGCTGCGGGAAGCGGGCTTCCAGAAGCCGTGACACCGATACCAGCACGCCCGATGGCCCGAGGGGGCCGCTCCGCATGAGGCGCTTCCTGGCGCGTACGCCCTTCACGCTGGTGCTCCCCGCCGCGCTCGCCGTCGTCTTCCTGCTCCTTCCGCTTCTCGGCATCCTCGCGCGCACCCACTGGTCCCGGCTCGCCGAGCACCTGACGAGTGCGGAGTCCCTGGAGGCGCTGCGGCTCTCCGTCGTCGTCTCCGCCTGGGCGCTGGGCCTCTCGCTGGTGCTCGGTGTGCCGCTGGCGTGGCTGCTGGCCCGTGTCGAGTTCCGCGGCAAGGCGCTGGTGCGGTCGCTCGTACTGCTGCCGATGGTGCTGCCCCCGACCGTCGGGGGAGTGGCGCTGCTGCTGGGGTTCGGGCGGCGCGGGCTCGTCGGGCCGCTGCTGGAGGAGACGTTCGGGGTGGTGCTGCCGTTCCATACCTCGGGCGCGGTGGTGGCCGCGACCTTCGTCTCGATGCCGTTCCTCGTGATCAGTCTGGAGGGCGCGCTGAACGGGCTGAGCCCGCGCTACGAGGAGACGGCCGCTTCGCTCGGCGCCTCGCCCGTACGGGTCTTCGCCACCGTCACGCTCCCCATGGTCGCGCCGGGGCTCGCTGCGGGCGCCGCTCTCACCTGGGCGCGCGCGCTGGGGGAGTTCGGCGCGACGATCACCTTCGCGGGGAACCTCCCCGAGACGACGCAGACCCTGCCGCTCCGCGTCTACCTGCTCCTCCAGGAGGACCCGGAGGCGGCGACCTCCGTCTCGCTGCTGCTGCTCGTGGTCGCCATGGCGGTGCTCGTGCTGCTGCGAGGACGGTGGCTCCAGGGGGCGGGCGGCGACAGGAGGCTGCGTGCCGCGACGGAGGGCGCGGAGGAGGACGTACCGGACGAGGCGCTACCCGAGAAGTCCGCCGGGTCTGGGCGGAGTTGGCCCTTCCGGGCGGACGTGACGGGGTTCACCGAGGTGGCGTTGGACGTCGCGCCCGGTACGACGGTCGCCGTCGTCGGGCCCAACGGGGCCGGCAAGACGACGCTGCTCCGCGCACTCCTGGGGCTCACCACACGCTCCCGCGCCCGGATCGGCCTCGGCCCGGACGAGGTGGGCGACGCGCCTCCGCACCGGCGGGGGATCGCGTGGGTGCCGCAGGACGGTGCGCTCTTTCCGCATCAGTCGGCGCTCGCCAACACCGCGTACGGCTTGCGGGCTCAAGGCGTGCGCCGGCGCGACGCTCACGAGGAGGCGTACGGCTGGCTCCAGCAGCTCGGTGTCGGGCACTTGGCGGCGCGGAAGCCGGCGCAGCTCTCGGGCGGGCAGGCGCAGCGCGTCGCACTGGCGCGCGCCCTCGCGTCGCGCCCGCGGCTCCTCCTCCTCGACGAGCCGCTCGCCGCGCTCGACCAGACGACGAGAGCGCGCGTGCGCCACACGCTCCGCCGTCACCTCGGCGGTTTCGGCGGCGTCTGCCTGCTGGTGACCCACGACCCGGTGGAGGCCGTATCGCTCGCCGACCGCATCCTGGTGCTGGAGGACGGCCGCCCGGTCCAGCACGACGTGCCCGCCGAGGTGAGCCGCCACCCGCGCTCCCCTTGGGTCGCGCGGATGCTCGGCCGCAACGCGTGGCCGGGAGCGACCACCCCGCAGGGCGTGGAACTGGCCGGCGGCGCATGCCTGTCGGCCTCCGAACCGCTGCCGGAAGGCGGGCGGGCGCTCGCCGTCGTGGGGCCCGAAGCCGTTTCGCTCCACCGAACGCGGCCCGGCGGCAGCCCGCGGAACGTCTGGGCCGGCACCGTACGGGAAGTCACCGCGGCGGGCAGCAGACTCCGCGTGCTCGTCGCCACCGACAGGGGGCCGGACGTCGTCGCCGAGGTGACACCGCAGGCGGCGGCGGAGCTCGAACTCGGCGACGGAGTACGGGTGTACGCCGCGGTGAAGGCGACCGAGGTCCGACTCGTGGAGCTGTGAGCCCTGCCGGTCGGCCGATGTTCGCCCGGTCGCGGAGTATTCGGTCGTTGTCCCGTCGCGGGCTGTATAAGGTCGGCGGAATGACGACACGGCTGGTTCAGATCGCGATGGATGCTCGGAACGATGCCGCGCTCGGCCGGTTCTGGGCGGAGGCGCTCGGCTGGGGCGCCGAGGTCGAGGAACCGGGTGTGGTGACCAACCTCGAACCCGAGGGCTTCGTCTACCCCGATCCCGCCGCCGTCTGCATCGACGTCATCACCGTTCCGGAACCCAAGACAGTGAAGAACCGTGTGCACATCGACCTCGCCACCACCTCTGCGGCCCATGGCGCAGAGGTGGTCGCCCGCCTGAGGCAACTCGGCGCCACGCCCGTCGACATCGGCCAGGGCGACGTCCCGTGGACGGTGCTGGCCGACCCGGAAGGCAACGAGTTCTGTGTGGCGGAGCCCCGTGAGCTCTACCGCGACACCGGGCCGATCGCCGCGGTCGTGACCGACTGCGCCGATCCGCGGGCCATGGCCCGGTTCTGGGAGGAGGCGATGGACTGGGAGCTGCACGAGGTCAGCGACGACCATGCGATGCTGCGCTCTGCCAAGGGCGTCGGCCCCTACCTGAAGCTGGTGCGCACGCCCGACGCCAAGACCGTGAAGAACCGCGTCCATCTCGATCTCCGGCCGTACCCCGGCGGCGATCGAGCGGCGGAGGCGGCCAGGTTGCAGGCTCTCGGTGCCACCGCCGTCGACCTGGGCCAGGGCGACGACGTGCCGTGGACGT
Organism: Streptomyces sulphureus DSM 40104; assembly: GCF_000381025.1. Taxonomy (GTDB): domain Bacteria; phylum Actinomycetota; class Actinomycetes; order Streptomycetales; family Streptomycetaceae; genus Streptomyces; species Streptomyces sulphureus. The sequence continues at coordinate 237,538 of NZ_KB905816.1, read as the reverse complement.
GCCTCGCCGACCCGGAGGGCAACGAGTTCGACGTCCTCTCTCCGGCCTGACGCACAGCCCCGCCGATCCGGTACGCCAGTGCTCCGCGTGCCCTCAACTCCGCGCTCGAAGCGCGCGTCACAGCCCGGCGGCCGGGGAGCTCGGGCACGCGTCGGCACGGAGCGGGCGGCATCCCCGGGACGGGTACACGGCCGGCCGCTCGCGGTTCGAACCCTCCGCCGGACCCGCCGTGTCGACCGCCTACGGCTTCGACCACACCGGCTCGACGCCGACCGCGCGGCACGCGGCGATGTAGAGCAGCAGCGGGTGGGTGTAGGGGACGGTGTCCTTCGGCAGGTGGAGCAGCCGCGGAAGGTCGCCGTCGCCGCGCTCGGGGGCGATGAGCGCGCCGACCGAGTAGTCGGCGACGGGCCGCCAGTCGAGGCCTATCTCGGCCTGTGCGGGGACGAGCCACCACCACGTGCTGCGTTGGGCGTAGATGCATCCGACGCGCGGGAGGCTGCGCCTGATGCGTTCGCCGTAGACGGCGTCGACGCCGACGGCGTCGTGACCGAGCGGGGCGTTGAGGCCCTGCGGGACCGGTAGGCGCAGCGGCGCGGGTTCGGTGCCGGCGCGGGCGCAGCGGCTTGCGCGCTCTTTGGAGAGCCGGGCGAGCAGGTCGAGCGGAAGTGTGTTCATCGACAACGTGCTTCTGCCGGAGGGCGGTTGACGGGATGCGCGGGCGACGCGGCGGCTGCCGCCGGGCCTCCCGTGCGGAGAGCTGGGCGCTTCACGGGCGGTCCCCGGGGCGTGTCAGGTGGGCCCACACCGACCACCCACGTTCCTGGCCGCCGTCCTCTATCCCCCACGCCGTGCTGAGCGCCTCGACGAGCATCAACCCGCGTCCGTGCTCCTCCTCCGGCGCGAGGCGTCCCGGTTCGGGCGCGCCGCAGCCCTGCCCGCCGCAGACCCGCACCTGGAGCCGCTGCCGCTGCCGGTCGTCGACGAGTTCGCAGAGCACGGTCGAACAGGCACTGTGCACAACGGCGTTGGTGAAGAGCTCGGAGAGTATGAGCGCGGCGTTGTCCCTCGTCTCCTCCTGGACGGACCACGCCGCGAGGCGACTTAACGTACGGTGCCGCGCCTCGGCGACGGAGGAGGCACAGGAGGGGAGTTCGAACGCCTCACGGCGCTGCTCCGCGTGCATGTCGGCCTGCTGGCCGGCCGGCACGGCGGTGCTGCCGGAGTGGGGAAGCATGGTGTAACCGGGTGCCACGGCCGCAGGTCCTAACGGTGGGAGTGCCGGGGGCGGAGCGGGCTCGGACCGCACCGCAGTGGAGACGGTGGGGGCCGTCCGCACCACGTCACTATCCCTGCGGTCAGGTTCAGTTGGCAAGACCCACTGTGAAATTTTCAGAGTTACAGGTGCAGGGTGTTCGGTTCTCTGAGCCACGTGGCACACTGCCGACATGAGCACGACGCAAGCGCCGCGGGAGGTCCCGGGTGAGTGAGCCCAGGTCCGCCCCTACGGTCGGCCAACTCGTCCTCGGTAAAAGGCTTCAGCAGCTACGCGAGCGCGCCGGGCTGAAGCGGGAGGACGCCGCCCGGGTGCTCCACGTGGCCCCGGCGACCGTGCGGCGCATGGAGACGGCGGAAGTCTCGCTCAAGATTCCGTATGTCAAGGCGCTTCTGGAGACGTACGGCGTCCAAGACCCCGCCGACATCGAGGGGTTCGTCAGCCTCACCCAGGAGGCGAACCGACCGGGCTGGTGGCAGCGGTTCCACGACGTGCTCCCCGGCTGGTTCAGCGTCCACGTCAGCCTGGAGGGTGCGGCGAGCCTGCTCCGCGCCTACGAACCGCACTTCGTCCCCGGTCTGCTCCAGACCGAGGACTACGCCCGCGCCGTGCTGCGCAGCGGAGCCGTCGGCCAGACGAAGCCGGACGACATCGAACGGTACGTGGCCCCTCCGTATGGAGCGGCAGAACCTCCTCGCCGCCGACGAAGGGCCCCGGCTGTGGGTGCTGATGGACGAGACCGTGCTGCGCCGCCCTGCGGGCGGCCCCGGGGTGATGGCCGCCCAGGTCGAGCGCCTGCTGGAGGCCACGGAGAACCCCCGGGTCACGTTGCAGATAGCCGAGTTCGAAGCGGGGCACCACCCCGGGACGTACGGGCCGTTCGTCCTCTTCCGCTTCGAACTGCCCGAACTCCCCGACATGGTGTACGTGGAGTACCTGACCGGTGCCGTCTACCTGGAGGAGCGCTCCGAAGTCGCATCCCACCTGGAAGTCCTGGACCGCATGTCGACCCAGGCTGCAACAGCACGACGCACAAGGGAAATCCTGGAGGATTTCCGCAAGGAGCTCTAATGGACGGCATATACAACGGCATGTGCGCCCGCGACCTCGGCAACGAGGGCTGGCGCAAGCCGTGGAGCGGCGGCAACGGCGGCAACTGCGTGGAGGCTATGAAGCTGCACGACGGCCGCGTCGCCCTGCGCCAGTCAACCGATCCCGAAGGCCCCGCCCTGATCTACACCCACGGTGAGATCACTGCCTTTCTCCAGGGAGCCAAGTCCGGTGAGGCGGACTTCCTGATCTCCTGAAGCGCCCCCGGGCGTCCGGCTGCCTCCCGGGCGCCCGGACCTGCGACCGCACCTCGCGGCCACCTACCCCATGAGCTCTCCAGACCCCGCCCCCTGCGGGGAGCACACCACCGGAGCGATGCATGACCGCACAGGACGGGCGCGACGACCCCGCGGCCGCGCAGCGTGAGGACCGCCCCACAGCCGCCGACTACACCATCGACACCAGCCGCCCGCACCCCGCGCGCGTCTACGACTGGCTCCTCGGCGGCCGCAGCAACCACCCGGCCGACGAGGAACTCGCACGCCGCATGGTCGCGATCGATCCCCGGGTCGTCTCCAGCGTCCGGCTCAACCGCGCCTTCATGCACCGCGCCGTCCGCTGGGCCGTCGGCAACGGGGCGCACCAGTTCCTCGACCTCGGCACCGGCATCCCGACCGAGCCCAACCTCCACCAGATCGCCCAGCGTGCCGAGCCGGCGAGCCGCGTCGTCTACGCGGACAACGACCCCATCGTCCTCGCGCACGCCGCGACGCTCCTGCGGAGCAGCCCCGAGGGCGTCACCGAGTACCTCCAGGCCGACGTCAGGGAGCCGGGGCTGATCCTCTCCCAGGCGCGGGAGTTCCTCGACTTCTCCCAACCCGTGGCGCTCTCCCTCCTCGCCTGCCTCCACTTCGTCCCCGACGAGGACGGCGCCCACGAACTCGTCGCCAGGTACCGCGAGGCCCTCGCGCCCGGCAGCCTCCTAGTCCTCTCCCACGGAACCGGCGACTTCGCCCCCGAGGGCGCCGAGCGCGCGCGGGACCACTACGGCGAGGGCGGCATCCGCCTCGCTCTGCGCAGCCGCGCCGAAATCCTCCGCTTCTTCGCCGGGACGGAGCTCGTGGAACCCGGGCTCGTCTCCGATCCGGCATCCTGGCGCCCCGAGTTGGGGGAACCGGCCGGGACGGAGAAGGTCGCGGAGCACGGCTACGTCGGCGTCGCGCGCAAGCTCTGACCCGTCACCTCCGCAGGTAGTGGCCGGCCTCCCCGCCGCAGGGCGCCCCCTCCCGGGCGGCGAGCGCGGCGACGGCCTGCTGCGCCGTGGCGACGTCGGCCGCGGCCCCCTCGGCTCCGGTGCGCGGCGGTACCCCGTCGACGGCCATCGCATGGAAGGCGACCAACTCTTCCTCGAACGCCTCCGCGACGGAGCGGAACTCGGCTCGGTGCTCCCCGCCACCCACCGCGGAGGTCTCCGTCAGCACCGTCGGCGCGTTCATCAAGTACGGGCTGGGGAAGGCGAGTTCGAGCGAGCCCTGCTCGTGATGGACGCGGACGGTCTCGCGGTAGGCGGCGTGCTCGGGGAGGAAGTGCCAGCGCACCGCGTACCGTCCGCCGCTGGGGAGGCGGCCGTCGAGCGCGAGTGAGCCGGTGGCCTCGCCCTCGTCGGCCCAGGTGGCGGCGAAGTCGACGCCCTCAGGGGGGCCGTCGATCTGCCGGAGCAACGAAAGCTCGTGGCAGACCGAGGAGTTGACGATGGCGTAGAGGGCACGCATCCGCTCGGACGCCAGGGGGCCGAGCGCCTCCTCGACGAGCGAGTCGTCCCGGCTGCGGAGCGCGTCCAACTCGCCGTCGGGGACGTCTCCGCCGGTGCGCGGCAGCCGTGCGAACGCCAACTGGGCGCCGCTCGTGGGGTGCAGGACGCACACCTCGACCGAGCGCACGGCGCCGGGACCGCCCGCGTCCTTGAGCACCTCGTTCAGGCGCACGGCCGCCGGGTCGTACTGCTTCATGTAGCCCACCATGAGCCGGGGCCCTTCCCCTGCCGCCCGCTCGGCGGAGGCGACCTCGCGCACTTCGGCCCTGGTGAAGGCGAGGGGCTTCTCGCAGAGCACCGGGTACCCGGCCCGCAGCGCCGATGCGGCGTCCGCGCCGTGCGAGCCGGAGGTGAGCAGGATCAGCGCATCGAAGCCTCCGGCGGCGAGGAGTTGGGCGAGCGAGGTGTGGCGCTTGCCGGGTGGTACGCCGTGGCGGGTGCCGACGTCGTCGAGCGCGCTCCGGGAGAGGTCGCAGAGCGCGGAGACCTGGAAGAGGTCCCGCCGGCGCTCCAGCAGCGGCAGGTGCGCGGTGCGCGCGACGGCGCCGAGTCCGGCGACGGCCACGCGCAGCCGGGGGCGGCGCGGCCCCGCTGAGGAGTCGGAGGGGGAGGGCGAGGCGGCAGGGTGCGGCATGCGGCGGTCCTTCCTGCTCCGGCCCGCGTCGGGGCCTGACTGGCTCTCCAGGGTGCGTCAGCCGGGGATTGTTGATCAAGGGGTGGCCGCTGGGAGTCCGATCGGCTCGGGACGCGCCCCGCCCGACGACGTGCGTACGTGCTCACCGTGGCGTGACCAACGCCGCCGGCCCGTACGGGAGTTGCCCGCCGCACGAGCGCGACCGCCGTGCTCACCCGCAGAGCGCCACCGTCTCGCAGTCGTACCGCTCCAGCCGGTGGAGCCCTTCGCCCGCGGGGAACACCGCGTGCCGCTGGCGGACGACGGTGCGCTCTCCGTCAGGGCGCACGAGGACGGTGTTCTCGGCGTCGAGCGCGGTCAACTCCTCGCCGTCGCGCAGGAGAAGAGGTCCGGCGAGGTCCGGGCTGACCGCCGTCCGGCCTGCCGCAAGCGCCGCAAGCAGTGCCTCGGGGGTGTTCTCCTCGGCGAGTACCCAGGTCGTCGGCTGCCCGGGAGGGCGGCCCTCCTCGGGGCGGTGGAAGTCGCTGCCGCCCAGCGGCACGAGCGCCTCTCCGTCGAGCCAGGCGTCCGCCCACGCCAGCGGTGCCCCGTGCCGCCTGTCGAACCAGCTGTGGTGCCACACCTCGGCGTGGCGCGGCCTGCGTCCGGTGAACGGCAGCTCCCAGGCGCAGTCGGCGGCGAGCGGATGGTTGACGGAGAGAACGCCGCCCGCGGACTCCGCGTGCGCGAGCCAACTGCCGGCGTCCGTACGGAAGTCGACCCAGCCGATGTCCCCGAACGCGTTGGCGTGCCCGAGGTCGGTGGTGACCTCCTGCCCGGGGAGAAGCGTGACGGACTGCCGCCTGGCTGCCTCCGGCAGGTGTGCGTGGTGGCTGACCGTGTTGTGATCGGTGACGGCGAGGAAGTCGAGGCCGCGCGACGCGGCGAGCCGCGCGAGCTCGTCCACGCCGAGGGAGCCGTCGCTGTGCACGGTGTGCGCGTGCAGGTCCCCCGCGAACCAGCGTGCGCCCTCGCGCGCCGGGAGCCTCCGGCGCACCGGCCGGTCGCCGATCGGGAGCGGGTCGGGCACCTCCTCTGCGGGCGGTGCGGGGGCGCGGTGCGAGAGGTCGACGCGCACCTTGAAAGGGAGCCCGTCGGGAGGGACGCGGTGAAGCCGCAGCAATACCTGCCAGTCGCCCGCCAGTCGGCCCGGCAGGTACCCGGGGGTCGCCCACTCCTCGGTGACTGTGAACCCGTCGCGGGCCCCGCCCGACCACCCGCGGAAGGCGCCTCCCGGCCCCAGTGCACCGAGATCGAGGACGCCCGCGCCCCGCGGGTAGTCGAGGCTGACGGTCAACGCCCCTGCGTGGCGCGGTACTTCGAAGGGGAGCGGGCGGAGGACGGAAGCGGCGCGGTCCTCCATCGTCCACACTCCGGAGCGCACCACCCCCTTCATGCGGGCACCCTGCTCTCCTCGGCGCCGACGAGGACGCCGTCGCGGTAGATCAGCGCCCGGTCGCTCCGAGGCGCCGCCCAGCCCGGCTCGCCGGGCGCGGGATCGTGGTCCTCGGAGACCACGACCTGCACCGTCCTCCCTGCGCACTCCATCGTCACCAACTGCGCACTGCCGAGGTTCTCCACGACGGAGACCGTACCGGCGAGCGCGTCCGGCAGCGGCGAAGCGGACCAGCGGAGGTACTCGGGCCGGATGCCGTAGACGAACTCCCCGCCGCCTGCGGCCTGCCCCTGCGCGCCGGACGGCAGGGGGAGGCGGCAGTCGGCCGCGAGGACCGCGCCCTCGGCAAGTTCGGCCGGCAGCAGGTTCATCGGCGTCGAGCCGATGAACGAGGCGACGAAGGTGCTCGTCGGCCGCCTGAAGACCTCGGCCGGGGTGCCGACCTGCCGTATCCGGCCGTCCTCCATCACGGCGATCCGGTCGGCGAGGGCGAGGGCCTCCGCCTGGTCGTGGGTGACGAAGACGGTGGTCACGTCGAGTTCCCGCTGGAACTTCTTGAGGAAGGTGCGGGCCTCCAGACGCAGCCGCGCGTCGAGGTTGGAGAGCGGTTCGTCGAGGAGGAGGACGTCGGGCCGTGCGGCGACGGCGCGCGCAAGGGCCGCGCGCTGCTGCTGCCCGCCGGAGAGCTGCGCGGGCCGGCGCGAGGTGAGGTCTTCGAGGCCCAGCTCCGCCGCCGTCCGGGCGGCGCTCTCGCTCCGCTGGCGGCGGGCGACCTTGCGCAGCTTCAGCGGGTAGGCGATGTTCTCCTCGACCGTCATGTGGGGAAAGAGGGCGTAGTCCTGGAAGACCATGGCGAGTCCGCGCTCGCCCGGAGGCAGCGCCGTCACGTCGCGGTCGCCGACGCTCACGCTGCCCGCGTCCGGGGTCTCGAGTCCCGCGATGGTGCGCAGCAGCGTCGACTTGCCGCACCCCGAAGGGCCGAGCAGCGCGAAGAACTCCCCTTCTGCCACGTGGAGTTCGAGCGCGTCGAGAGCACGGACGCCCCCGGGGTAGACCTTGCCGAGCCGGCTGAGTGCGATGTCGGGCATCAGGCCTTGATCCCTCCGTGGAAGCGGAATCCGTACCGGCGGCTGACGAAGAGGAACATCAGCACCACCGGCAGCGAGTACAGCAGCGAGAAGGTGGAGATGAGGGCGAGGTCCGGCTGTCCGCCCTCGGTGTAGAAGGTGTACATCACCACGGCGGCCGGTGACTTGTCGGGCGAGCGCAGCAGCAGGAACGGAATGAGGAAGTTCCCCCAGACCTGCGCCACCGTCCACACGCCGACGGTTGCCAGACCCGGCCGTACCACGGGGACGACGACGTCCCGGAGGACCCGCAGCGGCGAGGCACCGAAGACGCGCGCCGACTCCTCGTAGGAGCGCGGCACGGTGTCGGTGAAGTCCTTGAGGATGAAGATCGCGGCCGGCAGCAGCCCGCCGGAGAGGACGAGGACGACGCCCGAGTACGAGTCGACGAGGCCGAGTTCGCTGGCGAGCAGGAAGACGGGGACCATCGCCGCGGTACCGGTGACGATCGACGAGAGCAGCAGCAGGAGGTAGAGCAGCCCGTCCCGCCCGGGGATGCGCACGCGGCTGAGCGCGTAGGCGGCGAGCGCCGAGAGCGTGACGACGACCACGGCGCTGCCGACCGCGAGCACCACGGACGACGCAAGGGAGTTGACGGCATGGGGGTTCTCCCACAGCCGCCGGAAGTTCTCCAGCGTGAACTCCGGCAGCGAGGCGGTGACGCGCGGGTTGCGGTCGAAGGGCGCGCTCGCCAGCCACAGCATGGGCAGCGCGAAGAAGGCGAGCGCCAGCGCGAGCAGGGTGTACCGCGCCACCCCGCGCAGCAGCGCGCCCACGGGCCGGCTCATGCGTCCACCTCCCGTTCGGCGCCCGCCTGTCGGCCGCGCGCGGGCGATGCCTCGTCGACGCGTTCCTCCTTGCGCTTGCGGCCGAGCAGGCGCAGGTACACGACGGCGACGACGAGGTTGATGAGGAGCATCAGGAACGACAGCGCGGCCCCGTAGCCGAGTTGGCCGCTGCCGAGCGCGGTCTGGTAGATGAAGACGGGGAGCGTCTCGCTGCGTCCGTCCGGTCCGCCCGCCGTGATGAGGAACGGCGTGAAGTCGTTGAACGTCCAGAGGCTGATCAGCAGCAGGTTGGTGAGGACGTGCCCGCGGATGGCGGGGAAGACGACGTCGCGAAGCTGTTGCAGCGGGCCTGCGCCGGCGAGCCTCGCCGTCTCCAGGTGCGAGCGGGGCACATTGCCGAGCGCCGCGCTGTAGAGCATCATCGAGAACGCCGTACCGCGCCAGATGTTGAAGACGATGAGCGAGAGCATCGGGTGGTCGAGGAGCCACGCCGCTCCCGGGGTGTGGAGGAGCGCGTTGAGGGTGCCGTCGTCGCGGTCGAGGTAGGCGATCCACAGGAAGGCCACCACCGAACTCGGCAGTATCCACGCCAGCATCACCAGCGACTCGAGTACCGCCCGCAGCGGGCCTGTTCGCTCGCGCATCCACCACGCGAGCGCGAACCCGCCGATCGCCTGCCCGAGCACGGCGGAGCCGACGACGAAGAGCAGCGTCAACCAGAGGGAGTTGAGGAACCCGTCGTCGCCGAGCGCGTCGGTGAGGTTGTCCACGCCGACGAACTGCGGGTCGACGGCGGGGATTCCGGTGAGACGGTAGTCGGTGGAGCCGAGGTAGAGCGTCCAGAGCGCGGGCAGCACCAGGAAGAGCGCCACGACGAGCAGCCCGGGCGCCACGAAGGCGAGCGCACGGCGTGCCCCGAGCCCCGCGGCGTCCTGCTCGCGCGGCTTGCGTGCGGCGCGCGGTGCCGTGCCCTCCTCCGGTTCAGTCGATGATCCGGTCGCTGCCACCGAGCACCTCCTGGAGCCTCCTGCCGTAGGCCGCCGCCGCCCGCTTCGGCGCCGTGCCCGACACCACCTGCGCCGTCGCTTCCTGAAGTGCCGACGAAACCTCCGTGTACGCGGCGAGCGGCGGGCGGAAGACGGTGACGGCCATCGCGTCGTCGGCGGCGAACCGGAGCATCGGATCCCGGTCGAGCACGGCGGCGTTGACGTCGTCCCGCTCGGTGATCTTGGCGGTGCCGTCGAGCTGGGCGCGCAGCGCGGCTGCCGAGTGGAGCGCGGTCAGCAGCTCGAACGCCTGCTGCGGGTGGCGCGTGTGCGGGTTGAGGACGTGCACGCCGCCGCCGGAGAGACTGACGTGGTCGCGGCCGCCGAGCGCCTCGCCAGGGGTACGTGCGGGGAAGAGGGTGTAGCCGACCTCGCGGTCGCGGTGGGGCATGGCGCTGGTGCCGGTCTTCGGTGCCACCACGTCGCGCCAGAAGTAGTCGCCCTCCGCCAGGATGCCGAGCCTGCCGTCGGCGAAGGCGGCGAAGGACTTGTCGCGTCCCTTCGCCTCCTGCTGCAACTTCGGGTCGCCGAGGCCGCCGCGGTAGACGCGCCGGTAGAAGTCGAGGACCGCGCGGAGCGCCGGGGTGTCCCCGTACCAGCGGTCGCCCTTCGCGACGGCGCCGCCCGCGCCGGTGAGCAGGGGGAGCACGCCCTGCATCGTCGTCGCCTCGCCCATCGGGGTGCCGGCGTTGATCTGGAGCGGGACGACGCCCGGGAGGCGCTTGAGGCGGCGGGCCGCATCGAGGATCTCCTCCCAACTGCGTGGCTTCCACTCCTCCGGGAGGCCGGCCCTGCGGAAGAGCGGCTTGTGGTAGAAGAGCAACCGTGCGTCGGTGCCCGCCGGTATCCCGTACAGGCGGCCCTCGAAGCGGGCGAGCGCCTGCACCCGCCGGTCGATCTGCCGCCAGCCGGGCCACTCGGTGAAGTCCCCGCCCACGACGTCGCGGAGCGGGCGTATGTACTCCGCCTCGGCGAACTCCCCGAGCCAGATGCCGTCGAGGGCCATGACGTCCGGTGCTGCGCGGGCCTTGAGGTCGAGCGCGAGCTTCGTCTTGTACTGCTCGTCGTCGACGCCGCTCGGCGCGAAGTCGACGCGCACATCCACCCCTCGGGCACGCTGTGCGCGGACGAAGCGGGGGATCACCCACTCCTCGATCCACTCCGCTTCCTCGGAGTTCTTGCCTCCGGATATCGCGTTGACCGCGACGGTCAACGCGATCCCGCCCGCATCCCTCCGCGGGTCGAGCGGCGTGCCGCACCCGGTGAGGCCGACGGCGCCCGCACCGAGCACCGCGAGTGCGGTCCGTCTGGGAACGCCTGCCATGCGGGACCCCCTCTGCCGCCGGCCGGAGCCGGGCGTGACCGTGCGGTGCAGTGGCGGAGCACACCCGGGCCGCGCGGGGCGCCCGAGCGTGACCGAAGGTTGGCATGATCCGCGGATGACGGGAAGACATGGGCCGCACATTCGCCCTGAGGGGACGGCCGTGCCGAGGCGGCCGGCGCGGCAGGCGGCCGCGGACCGAAAGAGTTCCGTAACTCGTGTGGCTGCCGGGGCTATTGACGCCTTATCACACTGCTGCGCACCCTGAGGTCATGCCCCCCACACAAAGATTGATCACAGCAGCGGCAGCCGTCGCGATGGCCGGTTCGCTCCTCGCCGTACCCGCGGTCGCCCAGGCGGCCCCGGCTTCCTCGAGCAGCGAAGCGAGCGAATCCCCCCACGGAATCGCGCACTTCCAGTCCGAGCGCGGGCTCGCCCCCACCGGACATCTCGACGGCCGCACCGCCGAGCACCTCGCCCGCGCCTCCGACGCCGAGCGCCGGGCGACCTTCCGCACCGCGGCCGACCTCGACGAGGAGCAGATGGCCAACGCGCGGACCGTGATCGGCGTCGGCAAGGGCGCCGACATCCCCGAACAGGGCCAGGTCATCGCGCTCATGACGGCGATGCAGGAGAGCAACTTCATCAACTACCTGGAGCCCGTCGACCACGACTCCCTCGGCATCTTCCAGCAGCGCCCGAGCATGGGATGGGGGACGCCGGAGCAGATCACCGACGTCCCGACCTCCAGCAAGTCCTTCTACGGCGTCGCGCCGTTCGGCACCAACCCCGGACTGCTCCAGATCGACGGCTGGGAGACGATGCCTCCGGGCGACGCGGCCCAGGCCGTGCAGCGCTCGGCGTACCCGGACAGGTACGCGCAGTGGGAGCAGTTCGCGCGGGATCTGCTCGCTCAGGAAGGGCCGGGGGTCGACCCCATCCCGTAAGCCGCTTGGTCGGTTGACGCGCGTAGTCCTTGGGTTTGTGAGGGAAACAACCGTCGCTTTTTCTACGCGTGTTGACCGTCTCCGTTCGTATCCATCCGGTGCGCCGGCGGGGTTCCGCCGGCGCACCTCTGCGAGGTCGTGCGGCAGCTCGGTGCGCCGGAGCACGCGCCGTCCCGGCCCGTGGCCGCGCTGCCGGCCGCTCGCGTAGCTGGCGGTGTCACCCCGCACCGATGCGCGCCCGCCCCCCCCCCGTGCCCTGCCCGCAGGCCGTACGTACCTCTGGCAACCGCCGGTCGACGGCGGTGCGCATCGTCCGGCGGCGACCGGCGCGCGAGTCTCCCGCGCCGGGCGGCACACTCCGCGCCGCCCGCCGTCCCAGGGGTCCGTGTGCCGTCGGCGCGCCGTCTTCGGGCACACTTGCTGTCCCGGGGAAACCGTCATCGCGGCGTTCGTCTCCCCGCGACACGACAACCAACGAGGGGGCGGGATGGCTTACCAACCGGCCGACATCCTCCCGCTGCTGGAGCTCAGCGGCGTGAGCCGCGACTACGGTGGCCACAAGGCACTGCGCCGCGTCGACCTCCGTGTCGCTCCCGGCGAGTCGGTGGCGCTCATGGGCGACAACGGTTCGGGAAAGTCGACGCTCATGCGGATCGCCGCCGGCCGCGACCGCCCCAGCACCGGTACGGCCGTCTTCGACGGGCTGCCCTTCACCGAGGACGACGCCAGTGTCCGCGCCCGCGTCGCCGTCGTCGGCGAGCCCGTCAGTTGCTACCCGGACCTCACCGTCCGCCAGCACCTCCTCCTCGTCGCACAGGCCCACGACGTGCCGGACGAGGAGCGCCTCATCGCCGACGTCCTCGCCGAGCAACGCCTCACCGACCACGCCCACGCGCTCCCCGATGCGCTCTCCTCCGGCCAGCGTCAGGCGATGCTCCTCGCTGCCGCCCTCCTGCGCCCTCGCGACCTGCTCCTCCTCGACGAGCCGGAGCAGCGCCTCGACCCCGCCGCCCGAACCCGCCTCGCCGAGCGGCTCACCGCGGAACGCCGCGCGGGCACCGCGGTCCTCTTCGCCACCCACCACCGCCAACTCGCCGAGACCGCCGACCGGGTGCTCCTCCTCGCCGAAGGCTCCCCCGTGGCCCACGGTTCCCCCGACGAGGTCCTCGGAGCGTGACGCAGCCCAGCAACCACCACCCGGCGCGCCGTTGCGCCCCCGCCTCCGGGCCGCACCGCGCCCCCTTCTCGCACGGCGGGTTCGTCGGCGAGGAACGATGCCCCGGCACTCGCGCCGCCGAGGGACGGCGGCGACGGAGTTCGACCACCTGCCGCGCAGGCCAACTCCCTGGCCGACACCGGGCTGTCGGGCATCGGGTCCGAGCGGAAGCCCCATGCGCCGGCAGTTCGTCTACGCCGCTCGCCGCAACGACCGCGCGGCTGCGAAGCGGACTCCGGGTGCGCCCCGCCCTGCGAGTCAACCGACTGCCGGGACGACCGGTTCGGGGGCAGCAGCATCGCAAGGACCGTTGCACGACGCGCAGTTGCAGCAAACGAGGGAAGACACCGTGACGTCACCGAGTGACCGGTCCGACACCGGCCCGATCCCCGGCGACGCGGGGGAGACCCGCGAGGAGGGAACCCCCACCAACGGGCACGGCAGCGAGGGGACTCGGTCGGAGGACGGCGAACCGGCCCACATACCCATGGATGCCCCCGGCAGTCTCGTCGTGGGTGAAGCGGCCCGCGCGCGGGTTGCTCCCCGCGCGCCCGGGGAGAGCGCGGGCATCCCGCGCGCTGACGAACCGGTCGGTACTCCGCGCGCCACGGAGGCGCGGAACCGGTCGACGCGCGCTCACCCCACCGATGTCGAGGCCGACGGGGGAGTACCGGCGGCCTCGTGTACGCCCGAAGCCGGCGGTCGGGACGGCGCATGCGCCGAAGAACCCGCGCGTACACCCGGCGCAACGAGCGCGCACGGCTGCCCTGCCGAGTCCGACGCGCAGGAAAGCGCCCCGCCTGCCTCACCCGCACCCTGCCAGGACGTCGAGGAAGCCACTGTCGCGCACGCCGGTGCACCGGATGCCGGGGACGCCGACGACCGGGCGGCCGACCCGGTCGCATACGACGAGACCGCCCCGGTCCTCGCATGGCTCCGCGCCCTCCGCGGCCGACGCCGCGCACGCACCTCCGCGTACGTGGCGTACGTGGTCGTCCTCCTCCTCGGCGGCTGGTACGGGATGTACGCCGCCGGCCTCGCACTCCAGCTCCAGCACAATGCGCTCGCCCAACACGCCCCGCTCATCCGCGATTTGCTGCCCTCCGGGCTCACCGCGATCGGGCTCGTCGCGTTCCTCCTCGCGCTCGCGGACGGCGTATGGCGGGGGCCGGTGGCCCTCCCGCGCCCCGACACCGACTGGCTGCTCGCCCTGCCCATTCGCCGGCGCCCCGTCCTCCTGCGCTGGCTCGGGCTCGCCGCCGCTGGATGGGCGCTCGCCGGTGCGCTCACCGGTCTCGCCGTCGCACTCCTCGTCGCCTCGGCCGGGCTCGGCAGTCCGCACGTGCTGACCGCCGCGGGGTCGGCCACCGGTGCCTGCGCGGGGCTTCTCGCCGCAGCCGTGTCTGTCGCCGTGCAGCGCTCACCGCGTGCGCCGGAGCAACTGCACCGTCTCGGGCCGCTCCTCGTGCTCCCCTGCGCCCTTGTCTGCCTCCAGTTCACTGCCGCGTACGCCGGCCGCCGGCTTCCGCTCCTGGAGCAGGTGGAGAGCTGGTCGGGCCCGTGGGGCTGGGCGGGGCAGCCACTGCTCGCCGCCGCGGGCGCGGGCGCCCCCGGGTGGCCAGCCGCCGCGGTACTCCTCGCCGCTCTGACCGCCCTCGGTGTCGCGTACGCCGTGAGGGCGGTCGGCAACATCCCCGCAGCCAGGCTCCGTTCGGCGGCCCGGACGGGCGCGGGGCTCGCCGCCGCGTTCCTCGCTGCCGACGCGCGCGCCCTGCGCTCCACCCTTCCCGCCCCTCCGCGCGCCTCCTCGCGCGTCCGCGCCCGCGCCGCCCGCCTCCGCCCGCGCCGTCGCGCCCTCCTCGTGCTCTGGCGCGACGTCGTGGCCCTCGTCGCGGCTCCACGCCGGGTCGCCATGGCAGTGATCCTCACCGTCCTCGCCGCCGCCGTGCTGCTCTCCGGCGCGCCCGCCGCCTCGTTCGCCGCCGCTCTCCTCGGCTACGCAGCCGCCGGCTCGCTGCTGGAACCCGCCCGCCTCGATGCGGAGGACGTGCGCCGATACGCCTGGTCCAAGCGCCCGTTCGCGCGCACAGCGCTCCATCACGGCGCGGTCCCGGCCGCCGCGCTCCTCGTCCTGGGCCTCCTCTGCGCCCTGCCCGCGACGCTCAACGGCGACGCGGGCACGCTCCTCGCCGTCGCCGGCGCGGTCCCGGCACTGACCGCCGCGGCCCTCGCCGGCGCGTACCGCGGGCCCGTCCCCGTCCGCCTCCTGTTCGCCGGGGCCGCCCTCGCCGACTGGGGTCCCTTCCTGGCAGCCATCTGGCAGGCTCTGCCCCCGCTCGCCTGCGCGACGGGCCTCGTCCTCGCCGGACATGCGGGGCCGTCCGGCCTGCCCGCGGTCGTCAGGCTCGCTTTCGCCGCGCTCCTCGCCTGCGCCTTCGCGTACTGGGCCCGCAGGCGCGCAACCGCCCTCGCCCGCCCGTGAGTTCGCCGACTGCCGACGAACGGGCGTGGCCGCTCGCCGCGTCACCGAACTGTCCCTGGACCGCCGTCGGTTCGCCCGCGGTCACCTGATCGCAACCTTGAACGGGTGGTGCACCAGGGGAGGTTGAGCCGACAATCTACGCGCGTATGCAGCGGAGCAGCCGAGCATCGGACGCACCGCGGACACCGCCTCCGCACACCCACCGAGGGGATGACGTACATGACGCTCGACCGCAGATCCTTCCTCAACCGATCGGCAGCGGCAGGCGCGGGCCTCGCACTCGCCGGGTCGGCCGCCGTCCCGGCGGCGGCGCAGCCCGCGGGAGGAACCGGCGGACGTCCGGGACGCAAGCGGTACGCCTTCACCGTGATGGGCACGACGGACCTGCACGGGCACGTCTTCAACTGGGACTACGTCACCGACGACGAGTACGACGACGCCGACCACAACGACGTCGGCCTCGCGAAGATCGCCACCCTCGTCGAGCAGGTCCGCGAGGAGAAGGGCAGGGCCAACACCCTCCTCATCGACGCGGGCGACACCATCCAAGGCACCCCGCTCGCCTACTACTTCGCCCGCATCGACCCCATCGACGCCCCTGGCGGCCCCGTCCACCCGATGGCCGCCGCGATGAACGCCGTCGGCTACGACGCGGCAGCCCTCGGCAACCACGAGTTCAACTACGGCATCCCGCTGCTGCGCGCCTTCGAGAAGCAGTGCGACTTCCCGCTCCTCGGCGCCAACGCCGTCGACGCGACCACCACCCGCCCGGCGTTCCCGCCCTACTACATGACGAAGCTGCGTCCGCCGCAGGGCCCGCCGGTCAAGCTCGCCGTCCTGGGCCTCACCAATCCCGGCATCGCCATCTGGGACAAGCCGCACGTCCAAGGCGAGTTGGACTTTCCCGGGCTCGAGGAGCAAGCGGCACGCTGGGTGCCGCGGCTCCGGTCGATGGGCGCGGACGTCGTCCTCGTCTCCGCCCACTCCGGCGCCGACGGTACGTCCTCCTACGGCGACCTCCTCCCGCATACGGAGAACGCGGCAGCCCTCGTCGCCGAGCAGGTGCCGGGGATCGACGCCGTCCTCGTCGGCCATGCGCACACCGAGATCGAGGAGCAGGTCGTGGAGAACAAGCGGACGGGAGAGGGCGTCGTCCTCTCCGAGCCGCTGTGCTGGGGCCAGCGGCTCACCCTCTTCGACTTCGAGTTGGAGTTCTCGCGCGGCAGGTGGGAGGTGGTCACGGTGGGCTCGCGCATCCTCGACTCCCGCACGGCGGAGGAGGATTCACGGGTCGCCGACCTCCTCTCCGGGCAGCACGAGAAGGTCGTGGAGTACGTCAACACGGTCATCGGCACCAGCACCGAGGAACTGCGCGCCGACGAGGCGCCGTACAAGGACACCCCGATCCTCGACTTCATCAACCGTGTCCAGACCGACACCGTCAGCGCGGCGCTCGCGGGTACCGACCACGCCGAACTGCCGCTCCTCTCGCAGGCGTCGCCGTTCGCAAGGTCCGCCGTCATCCCGCAGGGCGAGGTGACGATCCGCGAGATGTCGGGCCTCTACCCGTTCGACAACACTCTGGGAGCCAAGCTCCTCACCGGCGCCCAACTCCGCGATTACCTGGAGTACTCGGCCGAGTACTACGTGCAGACGGCGCCGGGCGACGACATCGACCCGGACGGGCTCACCAACGCCGAAGGCCGTCCCGACTACAACTACGACGCCCTCAGCGGCGTCACCTACACGATCGACATCGCCCAACCGGCGGGTTCGCGCATCACGGACCTCACCCACGACGACCAACCCGTCGCGGACGACGCGCAGTTCGTCCTCGCCGTCAACAACTACCGCTCCAGCGGCGGCGGCAACTTCCCGCACATCGCCGAGGCCGAGGAGGTGTGGGCCAACTCGGAGGAGATCCGCAACACCATCGTCGAGTGGGTCGAGGAGCACGGAGCGATCGACCCCGCCGACTTCTACACCGAGACGTGGCGGCTCACCCGGGACGGGGAGCCCGTCTTCTGAGGCGGGTCGCACGGGTGCCGCCGCCGGGCCGGCGGCACCACCGGCCCCTCAACTCCCGCACTCGGCCGCGGCCCGGGTGCGCTACTGTCCTACGCGGCCGTCGATGCGCTCTCGGAGCAGATCGGCGTGGCCGTTGTGCCGGGCGTACTCCTCGATCATGTGGACGAGGACCTCGCGGAGGCTGATCTCCTCGCCGTCGACATTGCCGCGGAGCCCGAGATCGGGTGCTGCGGCGACGAGTTGCTCGGCGAAGGCGCACTCGGTCCGCCAGGCCGCCCACGCCTCGGCCACCAGCGCGGGATCGGGGAGCGCGTCGTCGAAGTCGGCGTCCGGGGTCTCGGCGGTGACGTAGAGCTTGGGAAGGTCGAGCCGGTCCGACATCACGCGCCGGAACCAGGAGTGCTCGACCTTGGCCATGTGCCGCACGAGACCGAGCAGCGACAGAGTGGACGGTTCGACGGAGCGGCGCGCGAGCTGCTCGGCGTCGAGACCCGAGCACTTGATCTCCAAAGTGAGCCGCTGGTACCGCAGGTACTCGCAGAGGGTGGCTCGCTCGTCCCCGAGGAGCGGGCCACCCTCGCGCGGGTCCTCGGTGAGCGAGAGGAACATGTCGGCACGTCTGCTGGGGCTGGTCATGCGTGCATGATGGGCGGCCCCGGGGTGAGGCGCACGTCTTTTTCCCCGGCACGCCGCGGAGTTGGCGCCCGGCGGCCGAAGCCGTCCGGTTGCGGCATTCAGCGGGCCGACTCTCCACCGTCCAGGCCCCGTTCGTGCCGGACGGTCTTGGCGGCGATCGGCGGATCGGGCTGCCACCGTTCGCCGAGCGTGTCCACGAGGAAGAGGCCGCGCCCGAACTGTTCGTCGGCGGACGGGGATCGGTGGCGCGGCACGGCTTCGCCCCGCGCATCCGAGACGGCGATCCGCAGACTGCTGTCACCGAGGCTAACCACGACCGGAAAGAGCCGCCCGGGCGGCACGGCTTCGGTAACCAGTTCCGCGGGCCGACAGGGCTACGACTTCCTGGTGGTGCTCGGGTCCGGGGCAGGGGCGGGCCTCGTGCGCAGGCTGATCCGGTAGCGCGCTCACGTGCGGTCGAGGGTGGGAAGGATGTCCGCGGCGACGGTGTCCAACACGTTCTCGTCGCCCGCGAAGACCCCGGAGGTGCGCGGCCAGGGCGCGACGACGTCGGTGAAACCCAACTCCGCTGCACGGCCGAGGAATTCCCGGTACGTCTCGGGAGAACCGAGGGAGTAGGTCGGGGCGCCGTCGGTCTGCAGGTAGCGGCGGACGGTGTCGGGGCGGCCCTGCCGGGCGAGGGCCTCCTCGAAGCGGCCGCGGTGGTCGGCGATGCTGCGCCACCAGGCGTCGAGATCATCGTGCGGGTCGCCGGTGGTGACCCATCCGTCGCCGAAGCGTGCCGCCACGTCCATCGCCTTGGGGCCGATCGCTGCGACGACGAAGGGGGCGCGCGGCTGCTGGACGCAGCCGGGGAGGGTGCGCGCGTCGACGGCGGTGAAGTGGGAGCCGCCGTAGTCGACGTGGTCGCGCGTGAGGAGGGCGTCGAGGAGTTCGACGAACTCCCTGAAGCGGGCCGCGCGTGCACCGCTCGGCGAATCGGGTCCGAGCACGGTGGTGTCGTAGCCGTGGGGCGTGCCCGAGCCGAGGCCGACGAGGAGGCGTCCGCGCGAGACGTCGTCGAGCGTCAGCAGGGAGCGCGCATACGTCACCGGATGGCGGAAGTTGGGGGTGGAGACGAGGGGGCCCAACCGGATGCGGGACGTCGCGGCGGCGGCCAACGCGAGGGTCGGCACCGCGTCGAACCACGGGCCGTCGACGAGCCCGCGCCAGCCCAGGTGGTCGAAGGTCCAGGCGTGGTCGAACCCGTAACTCTCGGCGCGCTGCCACTTTCCCACCGCCTCGGACCAGCGGTACTCCGGCAGGATCGTGATTCCGGCGCGCATCGCGGTACTCCTCCGTATCGGCGTACGACCGCGCCATGGTGACACGGCGGACGTCCGTTTCTTCGGCAAGGCGGCCTGCCGCACACCGGGGCGGAGAATCCTCCGCGCGGCGATGATTTCCGGTGGCGGGCCCGGTCGGTACCTACCGAGTACAGGCGTGCCGCCCGCCCACGGAGACGGCGTGCGCCACGTCAACCACCGCCAACCACGGACGAAGGGCAAGTCGTATGAGTACAGAGGCAGTTCAGGAGAACGTCGCCGGTTTCGGCGTCGTCCTCGGCGCCACGCACCCGGAACGGCTCATCGAGTGGTACCGGGCCGCGCTGGAGCCGCTGGGCGCCCGGTGGGAGGGGCACATGCTGGCCGTGGGAGCGTCGATCATCGGCTTCGACGGCCGCGACGACGTCGCGGAGAAGGCCGCCGAACCCGGGAGGCACCTGATCAACGTCCTCGTCCGCGACCTCCGCGCGGCCGAGCAGCACCTCGACTCCCTCGGGGTCACCTGGGTGCGGCCGGTCGAGGAGATGGGGGACGGGTGGCTGATCTGCACGGTGGCCGACCCGGTCGGCAACTACCTCCAGTTCCTCCAGTCCTCGCAAGCCGACTGAGGGCGGGGCCAGCCGCCACCGAGTGTCGCCCGCGATCCGATCACCGAAAGCGGGCGGACCGTACCTCGCCTCTCTGCTCATATAGACACCCGTCGAACTTGACACCCCCTCCGCTGCGCTGCAAGTATCCACCGGAGATCCGCCGCTCAGGGGCGTACCAACAGGCCCGTGGAACGGCCGAGTTGGCCCCGGTGGCACCCTGCGAGTCGTCTGGGAGGGCCTGCGATGTCCACGGCCGTCGTCACCGGAGCCGGGAGCGGGATCGGTGCCGCCACCGCGCGTGCCCTTGCGAGTGAGGGGTACCGCACACTTCTCGTCGGTCGCCGTGCCGAGCGTCTGGAGGCCGTTGCCGAAAAGATCCGCGCGGCGGGGGGCGAGGCCGGTGTGCATCCTCTCGACGTCACCGACCGCGAGGCCGTCGACGCCTTCGCCGGTGCGGTCGAGGAGTGCGCGGTGCTCGTCAACAACGCGGGCGGTGCCTTCGGCGCGGACTCCGTCGAGGAGGGCGACCCGGGCGACTGGGCGAGGATGTACGACGTCAACGTCCTCGGCACCCTCCACGTCACGCAGGCGCTCCTGCCGAAGCTCAAGGCGAGCGGGGACGGCGTCCTCGTCGTCGTCTCCTCGACCGCCTCCTACGTCAACTACGAGGGAGGCGGCGGCTACAGCGCCGCCAAGCACGGCGCGCACGCACTCACCGAGACGCTCCGCCTGGAGCTGTGCGGCGAGCCCGTACGCGTCGTCGAGATCGCACCCGGCATGGTGCAGACGGACGAGTTCTCGCTCAACCGTTACAACGGCGACGAGGCGAAGGCCGCGCAGGTCTATGCCGGCGTCGACGCGCCTCTCACGGCGGAGGACGTCGCCGACACCATCGCCTGGTCGGTCACCCGGCCCTCGCACGTCAACGTCGACCTGCTCGTCCTGCGCCCGCGCGCGCAGGCGGCGCAGCACAAGGTGGCGCGCCGCAACTCCTGACCGCCGCACGGATGTCACATCCTGCGGCGCCCTCCCGTCCTCATTGTGAAGGACCGGAGACAGGAGGAGACACCGTGCAGCCTCAACCGCGCATCAAGAACCCCGCAGCCGTGCTCCCGGGTGCCTACCCGGCGATCCAGGAGCTGATCCGGGCCAGCCGCCAGGAGGGGGCGGCGTCGGGGACCGTCCTGGAGCTGGCCCACTTGCGTGCGAGCCAGATCAACGGGTGCAGCTACTGCGTCGACCTCGGCGCCCGTGGGATGAAGAAGGGCGGCGAGACCGACGAGCGGCTCTTCGCGGTCGCCGCTTGGCGCGAGGCCCCGTACTTCACCGAGGCCGAGCGCGCCGTGCTCGACCTCACCGAGTACGCCACCCGCCTCGCCGACCACAGCGGCGAGGCGGTCCCCGACGCCGTCTGGGACGAGGCGGCCCGCCACTTCGACGAGAAGGAACTCGCCTCGATCGTGTTGACGATCGGCCTCACCAACCTCTTCAACCATGTCAACGCGGCCACCCGGCAGCCGGCGGGGGCGACCTGGTAGACGCGGCGGGAGTCGTGCGCCGGGCCACCCGGTGCACGACTCCGGGCGGCACCGGCACGGCGCCAGGGACACGCCAACGCCCCTCCCGACCCCACCGGTTGGGTGCGCACCGCGCTGCCGCCAAGCGTGCGTTCCTCCCTGGGCCAACCGGAGGGAGCGATACCGCACCCGGTTTGCGCCACGACCGTGCGCGGGTAGCGGCAGCCGAATGGATGCCCATGTCACGCTGCGGGTGGACGGCGAGGAACGCTCGTTGACCGTCGACACCCGCACGAGCCTGCTCGACGCCCTCCGCGACCGACTCGGCGTCACCTCTCCCAAGAAGGGCTGCGACCACGGCCAGTGCGGCTCGTGCACCGTGCTCCTCGACGGGCGACGTGTCGTGAGCTGCCTCGCCCTCACCGTCTCGCACGACGGTGCCGAGGTCACCACAGCCGCAGGACTGCCAGGTCCCGACGGCCGACTCCACCCGCTGCAACAGGCGTTCTGGGACCACGACGCCTTCCAGTGCGGCTACTGCACACCAGGCCAACTCTGCTCGGCCGCCGGCATGCTCGAGGAAGCAGACGCCGGCAGACCGAGCCACGCGACGGCCGACCTCGACCCCGCGGCCCGCACCCCGCTCACCGACGACGAGATCCGGGAGCGGATGAGCGGCAACATCTGCCGGTGCGGCGCGTACGTCAACATCGTCGCCGCGATCCGCGAAGTCGGAGACGTCAGCGAGGTGACCGAGCGGTGAAACCCTTCGCCTACGAACGCGCAGGCTCCGTACGCGCCGCCGTCACCGCAGCCGTCGACGACCCGGGGGCCGTCTTCCTCGGCGGCGGCACCAACCTCGTCGACCATCTCAGACTCGGCATCACCCACCCGGGCCGGCTCATCGACGTGAGCCGGCTGCCGCTGGAGGACGTCGAGGAACTGCCGGACGGCGGCCTGCGGATCGGTGCCACCCTTCGCAACAGCGATCTCGCCGCCCACCCTCTCGTCCGCACCCGCTTCCCCGTCCTCTCCCGTGCGCTGCTCGCCGGCGCCTCGGGACAGCTCCGCAACGCCGCCACCACGGCGGGCAACCTCCTCCAGCGCACCCGGTGCCGCTACTTCCAGGACCCCACCACCCCGTGCAACAAGCGCGACCCGGGCAGCGGTTGCTCCGCTCTCACCGGCTACACCCGGCAGCACGCGGTGCTCGGCGCCTCCGAGGAGTGCATCGCCGTGCACCCTTCCGACATGGCGGTGGCCGCCGCCGCGCTCGACGCCGTCGTCGTCACCACGGGCCCCGAGGGCGAGCGGCGCCTCCCTGTCACCGAACTGCTGCGGCTGCCGGGCGACGAGCCGCAGCGCGACAACACTCTGCTCCACGGGGAGCTCATCACCGCGCTCGAGGTGCCGCCCCTGCCGGCTGCGGCACGCTCCGGGTACCGGAAGGTGCGGGATCGCGCCTCCTTCGCGTTCGCGCTCGTCTCCGTCGCCGCCGTCGTCGAGACGGAGGGCAGCACGGTGCGGTGGGCGCGGATCGCGCTCGGCGGCGTGGCGCACAAGCCGTGGCGTGCGACCCGCGCGGAGGATGCGCTCGCCGGCGCGCCCGCGACGGAGGACAGCTTCCGACGCGCCGCCGAGGCCGAACTCGCCGCCGCCGAGCCCCTTCCCGGCAACGCTTTCAAGGTGCCGATGGCCCGCAGAACGCTCACCGCCGTGTTGAGCGACCTGACCGCAGGGGAGCCGCAGTGACCGAGACCGAACAGCCGCCGCCCCTCGCCGCGCACGCCGTCGGCGTCCCCACCCGCAGGCTCGACGGACCCGCGAAGGTCAGGGGCACCGCCCCTTACGCGTGGGAGCACCGGCTCCCCGAACCGGTGTACGTCCACGCCGTCCAGGCCCGCATCGCGCGGGGGCGCATCGTCCGCATCGACACCGCGGCGGCGGAGGCCGTCGACGGCGTGCTCACCGTCCTCTCCCACCGCACGGCCCCGCGCCTCGCCGACACCTTCGACCGCGAACTCGCCATCCTCCAGGGCCCCGAGGTCGGGTTCCGCGGCCAGATCGTCGGCGCGGTGCTCGCCGAGACGCCGGAGGCCGCGCGGTACGCGGCGTCCCTCGTCCAGTACGGGTACGAGCAGGAGCCGCACCACACGGAGCTGCGCGTCGACAGCCCGGACACCTACACACCGGAGAAGGTCAACCCCTCCTTCCCCTCGGACACGGAGCAGGGCGACCCCGAGGCGGCGCTCAAGGAAGCCGCGTGCACGATCGACGCGACCTACCGCACGCCGATGCAGTTCAACAATCCGATGGAACCGCACACCACCATCGCGATCTGGGAGGAGGGCGACCCGGAGGACCCGTCGGCCTCCCCGCTCCTCACCCTCTACGACTCGACGCAGGGCTCCCACACCGTACGCACCACGCTCGCCCCCATGCTCGGCCTCGGTGCCGAACGCATCCGCGTCATCTCCCCGCACGTCGGCGGCGGGTTCGGTTCCAAGGGGATGCCGCACGCGCACAACGTCCTCGCCTGCCTCGCCGCCAAGGTGCTCCGCGGTCGGCCGGCGAAGCTCGCGCTCACCCGGCAGCAGCTCTTCTCCCTCGCCGGCCACCGCACGCCCACGGTGCAGCGCGTCCGGCTCGGCGCCGAGCCGGACGGACAGCTCACGGCGATCAGCCACGAGGTGCTCGAACACACCTCCCGTGTCAAAGAGTTCGCCGAGCAGTCCGCCGTCGCGACGCGCATGATGTACGCCTCGCCGAACCGCCGGACCGCGCACCTGCTCGCCGCCCTCGACGTACCCGTCCCCTCGTGGATGCGGGCGCCGGGCGAGACGCCGGGGATGTACGCGGCCGAGGTCGCGATGGACGAACTCGCCGAGGCCCTCGGCCTCGACCCGATCGAGCTCCGTAAGCGCAACGATCCGACCCAGGAGCCCGAGACCGGCAAGCCCTGGTCGTCGCGGCATCTCGTCGAGTGCCTCACCACCGGTGCACGGCGCTTCGGTTGGGACCAGCGCACCGCACCGGGCACACGACGAGAGGGGGAGTGGCTCGTCGGACTCGGCGTCGCTTCCTCGACGTACCCCGGCTATGCCATGCCCGGCTCCGAGGTGGAGATCGTCCACCGCGGTTCCTCGCGTTACACGGTGCGCATCGGCGCCGCCGACCTCGGCACCGGGACCTGGACGGTCCTCAGCCAGATCGCAGCCGACGGCCTGGGCGTTGCCGCGGAAAACGTACGCATGGAGATCGGCGACACCGCCTACCCCATGGCCACGGTCGCCGGCGGTTCCTCCGGCGTCACGTCCTGGGGCTCGTCGCTCCTCAACGCGGTGCGCGCGTTCCGCGACCAGTACGGGGACGATCCCGAGGCGGGCGCCCGCGTCCGCGCGGGGTACCCGGAGAATCCTGCGCGCGAGCGGTACGCCGTGCACTCGTTCGGGGCGCACTTCGCCGAGGCACGGGTGAACGCGGTCACGGGAGAGGTGCGGGTGCCGCGGATGCTCGGCGTCTTCTCCGCGGGCCGGATCATCAACCCTCTTCTGGCGCGGAGCCAGTTCATCGGCGGCATGACGATGGGCCTCTCGATGGCGCTCCATGAGGAGGGCGTCTTCGACTACACCACGGGCCACGTCGTCAACCAGGACCTCGCCGACTACCACGTGGCCGTCTGCGCCGACATCGGCGACATCGAGGCCGCCTGGCTCGACGAGGAGGACTTCGTCTCCAACCCGATGGGCTCCCGCGGCATCGGCGAGATCGGCATCGTGGGGAGCCCCTCGGCAGTCGTCAACGCCGTCTACAACGCGACCGGCATCCGGGTGCGCGAACTGCCCCTGACACCGGACAAGTTGCTCGGCGAGTAGCGGACCGCACGCTGCTGCCCGCCGGTTGGGGCAGCGGCGTGCGGGGCCCGCGGGTCTTGGCTGGGACGTTTGCGTGCGGGCGGCGGGGCGGGTGCGGCAGGTAGTCGCGGGGCCGGGCGTGCGCCGAGGCGGGCGGGTATGCCGGCGGGACTCGATGCAGCGGTAGTCGAGTTGTGCGACGGGGACGGTCGAGGTGGGGGCGAGGAGGCTGCCAGGGGAAGCCTGCCGAGCCCTGCGGGAGGAGGCCGTTGTCGTACAGGAGGAGCATCGGCGGCCTCTGTCGGATGAAGAGCCTGTAGGTGACGAGGCCGACGTAGGCGAGCCACTTCGCGGTGAGCACCCGCGGTCAACGGCCGGGTGTAGCAGGTGAACTCCGTAGTAAAGAACGCTTCGGAGCAATGAGGAGAGCGGAGGGGAGAAGGTCGCGGCGGGTTGTCGCCGTCCGAGGCGTGTGTGAGGGCGTGGACGCCCAGGGTGCCGAGCAGCGTGAGCAACGTTGCGCCGGTGCCGCCGACGCGTCCGCTGTCGCGTCGGCGGACGGTGGAGCATGCCGACGGCGAAACCGCCGAACCACGTCCGCGGCCCGACGTGGACCGGCCACGGGGTGTGCGGGGTGCCCAGCCGGCAGAAGGCGAGCGCGATCCAGGTCACCGGCGCCGCGAGAAGCACGGCGCAGTCGCAGGCGCAGAGCACGGTGCCTGCAAGCCGGATCGCGAGCCGGGCTCGGAGCGAGTACCGGGTGGCTCTTCCTCGTGGAGTCGCGCGGGCGCACGTCGCGGACGTGGCAGTGGGCGCTCTGGTGCGCCGGGTTCCGCCGGAGTGAGGAAGGGGCCGCTCTCTCGCGGAGGAGGCGCGTGGTGCGGGCGTACGGAACCGAGGAGTCGGGCGCCGCGAGGAGCGTGAGTGTCGCTCGGTGCGCGTATGTCGGTCGAGTCCCATGCTGTCGTGCAGTGGGAGGCGGGTTGTGCGCCACGGTCGTGTGCCGCTCGGCGGCTCGCTTGCCGGAGGCGGCGCACCACATCCTTCGACATGACGCCGCACCTTCAGCGGCGTAGAAGGTCCGTGAACAGGCTTGGACGCCGCACGAGTCGGGGCGGGCAGACGCGATCGCCGTGGTGGGTGGCACCGCGCGGCAGTGGTCGGGAAGGTCAGATTTCGACGGCCCAGGCCAGGAAGTAGGCGGCGAAGAAGGCGACGAGCACGCCGAGGGCGACCACGGGCCAGACGGACCAGCCCCGGGTGGGGTTGTACGTCTCCTGCGGACCGGCCCAGGCCGTACCCGCCTCGGCGGGGGGCGTCTCGCCGGGCGGGACCGTGCCTCCGCTGTCGAGCCCGGGCGTGCGGTAGGGATCGGGATCAGGGTTGGCTGTCGTCATGGGTTCCGGGTGCACCCGAGCCTGGGCCTTACACCTCGGTCGGCCCACTCTTCGAAGATGCACAAGGGCGCTGGAGGGAGCACCCTGGTGGGGCGTGTGCGCCCTGGCGGTACGCCGGCGCACCGATCGGGACACCGCGGCCGCGCTCCGTGTGCGGCGAGGAGAGAGGTGGTCTGGCATCACCGGTCTCATCGAGCCCCTGTACGGCGCGCCGTGCTGGGTGAACCTGGCGACCCGCGACCTTCCGGCGGCGCGGGAGTTCTACACGGCCGTCCTCGGCTGGACGTTCCGCAGTGCGTCGCACGAGGACAACTATCTGATCGCCTTTCTCGACGACACCCCGGTCGCCGGCCTCGCCGACGCGTCGGCCGCGATCGGCGGGCCGCTCGCGTGGACGCCGTACTTCGCCGTCCCCGATCTGGGCAGCGCCGCAGGCAACGCGCAGGACCGGGGCGGGATGGTCGCGGTCGGCCCGCTCGGGGTCGCGCACGGCCGGGCGGCGATCGCGGCCGATCCGCAGGGGGCGCGTTTCGGAATGTGGCAGGGGCGCGCGCCGGCGAGCTGGCACCCGTGCCACGGGGAGCCTCCGGCCCGCCTCGACCTGCACACGAGGGACGCGTTCGCGGCGGCGATGTACTACGGGGAGCTCTTCGGCTGGCAGAACGACGAGGACTCCGAGTGCTGTTCGGTCGAGTACGAGCAGGAGACCGTCGTGGTGCGCTCGCGCCGCCACGTCGTCGGCACCCTCTACAGCGGCAGCGCCGAGCAGCCTCCCGACCCGCGCGTCACCACCTGGTGGGAGGTGACCTTCTACGTCGACGACCCGGAGGCCGCCCGGTCCGCGGCCGGCGGCTCCGGCGTGCACACCCCCGACCGCCTCCACCCCGACGCCGCGGACGTACGGCTCACCGACCCGAGCGGCGTTCCGTTCTCCGTGCGGAAGCTGCGCTGACCCGGCGCCGGGTGCGCGCGGCGGAAGTGCGGGCGTGCGCCCACGTGTAGACGGCGCCGACACCGAAACGCGAGCCGGCGCCCCGGGGCGCGTACCGCACGATCGGCGACGTGCGCCGGCAGAGCGCGATCGGCTCGCCTCCGGTAACCGGACGCCGTCCGTCCGTGCTCCGGCGCGCACCGTACAGTCCGTCCGGGATGCGCACGTCACGAGCGCACGGAAAGGGAGATGCGCCGGCGCGCTCCCGTCGACTACCGCGGTCACTGCTGACCGGAACCGGGCCCCACCCACACCGTGGTGGCGTTGCAGAACTCCTTGATCCCGTGGCCGGCGAGCTCTCTCCCGTAACCGGAGCGCTTGACGCCGCCGAACGGGAGTGCGGGGTGCGAGGCGGTCATGCCGTTGAAGTAGAGCCCTCCGGCCTCCAGGTCGCGGATGAACACGGCGCGCTCGTCCTCGTCCTGTGTCCAAATATTCGAACTCAGGCCGAAAGAGGTCGCGTTGGCGAGCCGGATGGCGGCACGGAGATCCGGGACGCGATAGACGGAGGCGACGGGGCCGAACGTCTCCTCGCGGTGGATGCGCATCTCCTCGGTGACGCCGGTGAGGACGGTCGGCGCGTAGAACCAGCCGCGGTCGAGCCCTTGCGGGCGTCGGCCACCGCACTCGGCCCTAGCTCCCTTGCCGACCGCGTCGTCGACGATCTCCGCCAGGTCGTCGCGGGCCTGCTCGCTGGAGAGCGGCCCCACGTCGGTCGACTCGTCCATCGGGTCGCCCACGGTCAACTCGCTCATCTCGGCGGTGAACCGTTGGAGGAACACGTCGTGGACGTCGGCGTGGACGATGAACCGCTTCGCGGCGATGCACGACTGCCCGTTGTTCTGCACACGCGCGGTCACCGCGATCCGCACGGCGGCGTCGAGGTCGCCCGAGGGCATCACGATGTACGGGTCGCTGCCCCCGAGTTCGAGCACCGTCTTCTTGACCTCGTCGCCCGCAACGGCGGCGACCGAGCGCCCCGCCCCCTCGCTGCCCGTGAGGGTGGCCGCGACGACCCGCGGGTCCCGCAGCACCGCCTCGATGCTGCTGGAAGGGACGAGCAGCGTCTGGAAGCAGCCGTCGGGGAAGCCCGCCCGGTGGAAGAGTTCCTCCAGATAGAGGGCGGTCTGCGGGACGTTCGAGGCGTGCTTGAGGAGCGCGGTGTTCCCCGCCATCAGCGCCGGGGCCGCGAACCTGATCACCTGCCAGAGGGGGAAGTTCCACGGCATCACCGCCAGCACGGGACCGAGCGGGCGGTAGACGACGCGTGCCGCGATGGCACCGCTGTCCTCCACGTCGGGCTGGGAGGGGTACTCGTCGCCGAGGAGTGCCTCGGCGTGCTGGGCGTACCAGCGCATCGCCTTGACACACTTGGACGCCTCCGCGCGGGCGGCGCCGATCGTCTTCCCCATCTCGGTGGTGAGCATCCGGGCGGCCGGCTCGTTCTCCCGCTCCAGCAAGTCCGCTGCCGCACGCATGAGTCGGGATCGTTCGGCGAAACCCTTCAGGCGGTACTCCTCGAAGGCGGACGCGGCGGCGGCGATCCTGCGCACCGTCTCCTCAGGGGTGAGCGGATCGAACGTCCTGAGCGTCTCGCCGGTTGCGGGGTTGACCGTCGCGATGGCCATGGTCCGTTTCTCCTTCGCGGTGCGTGCCCGCAGGGCGCTGCCGCGCTACCGCACGGCGGGCGTGCGACGGTGGCGCAGAAGGCGCGCGGATCAGTCGTCGTAGCGGGTGGGCGGGTACGGACGCCGGTCGCGGCGGCTCTGGAGCTGGTCGGGGTCGAGTTCCCCCTTTTTCAACTCCACTTCCACCTCTGCGCGTTCGTCCCGGTACTCCTGGGAATCGCGCAGACCGGCGTGTGCCTCCTCGCCCGGGCTGCGCTCCTCGTCGCCCGTCGCCGGCGGCACCTCTTCCGGGTCGTAGTCGTCCACGCCGCTCTCGACCCGCTCGGACTCCGTGAGCCTCGCCAGCTCGTCGTCGTCGGGGTGCGACGGCATGCCGGCGCCGGCGCGCGCACGGTTGTCCTGGGAGCGGTTCGGCTTGTGCTTGGACATCGTGGCTCCTCGGTTCGGAGGCGTTGCGCGCGCAGGGGCACGGACCGCCGCGGCGCTGCCCAATCCAAGGAACACCCCGGCGCTGCGGGCGGCAAAGCGGGCGGGGCCAACCGGGCGTCCGAGACGTGCGGGTGCGGCTCAGGCCGGCGTCGCCTTGCTCCTTGTCGTCTCACGGCCGGGCTTCGAGCCCTTCGGGGGATGCACCGCGCGCCCGAGGCGCCGGCCGACGAGGAGGTAGCCGAGGAGCGCGCCGGCGCTGTTGAGGAGCGCGTCGTCGATGTCGAAGGCGCGACCGGTGAGGAGAATGCCCTGGACGAGCTCGACGAGCAGCATCATGGCGGCGGTGAGCAGCGTGACGCGCACGGCCCCCCGGACACGCGGCGCCAGCACCGGCAGGAGCAGCCCGAACGGCAGGCCCAGGAGCAGGTTGCCGCCCAACTGCCGGAAGGCGTCGCGGGTTTGGGGCTGGTCGAGATAGGTGCGGATCGAGTCGCCGGGGTGGAGGTTGTTGTGCGTGAGGGGCTCGGCGGCCTCGGAGGGCTGCAACGTGAGGCGGGAGAGGGCGGCCGCGAAGGCGACCATCGCCGCGAACGCCGTCGTCACTGCGAGCAGCCGCAAGGCCGCCCGCACGGCACGCCTGCCCCGTCCGCCGTCGAGCTTCTGCCTGCCGGGCATGGGTCCACCCCCGGTACTCCGGTTCGCGGTGCGCCGACCGCCGTGTACGCCGCTTACCCACGGCGGGGAGGCGCATGCGGCCTGCCGCCTTCTGCCTACAGGGGGGACGCCGGTGCTGAGGAGTGTGCCGATGCCCTCGGCGAGGAGGCGCTCCTTGAGGCGGACGGGCAGCGCGTCGAGTAGCGCGAGGACGCCCGCGCTGCGGGCCGGGAGACCGGGTGCCGCTCCCGCGCCCCGGGTGCCGAAGCCGCCGAAGGTGAGGAGACGGTGCACCTCCTTGAGCGTGGGCGTACTTCAGGACCGCGGGGTCGGTGCCACTGACGGCAACTCCCTTGCGCTGCCGGGGAATTGACGTCGGTCAGCGAGGAGTGCGGGATGTGCCGCGTCAAGGTGGGGTGGAGGCTCGGAGGTATCCCGGTGTGCGTGAGCTGCGGTTGCAGGTGCCAGCCGTGCTCGCGCATCGCGTCCGCGGTGTGCAGCAACAGGTCTGTGTCGGGGCGGAGTTCGCCGTCGAGGACGGTGAACGCGACGAGTGAGGCGGCCGGTTCGCCCGGCAGGCGGATGCTGCCTCCGGCCGCGGGCTGGGGGAGCAGCGGCTGCGCGGCCATCGAGCCCGTACGCTGCGCGCCGCGCTCACCACGGGACAGGTCCGTCAGGCGCCGGCCACTCGGGGCTCCAATTCGAAGGCGCCGGCGATGAGTTCGTACGAGCGCTGCCGGTCCACCGGGGAGGCGATGAGGTCCTGGAGGACGAAGCCGTCCGCGCCGACCTCCGCGGCCATCGCCTCCAGCATCTCCCGCAACCGGGTGGGGGCCGCGGAGAACTGGCGAGGCCACTCGCCCGGGACGTACTCGGTCGGCTCGGGGACGCCGCCGAGTTCGGTGACGGCGGTCTCCGGGAGGGGCATGCCGTCGCCGAACTCGCCGCGGGAGAGGCGCCGGTAGAAGAGTTCGACGCTTGCCCGCAGACGGGCCGCCGCCTCCTCGGTCTCCGCACAGGAGACGTTGATCCCCACCGTGGTGCGCGGCGCCTGCAGGCCCGTGCGGAACGGCGACGGCGTGAAGGCGCGACGGTAGGCGTCGAGCGCGGTCTTGACGGCGCGGGGGTTGATGAACGCGGCGAAGCAGTAGGGGAGGCCGAGTTCGCCCGCGGCGACGGCGCTCGACGGGGTGGAGCCGAGCACCCACGGCTCCGGGTTGCCTTCGACTCCCGGCATCACCGGTACGTCGGCGAAGGGGTGGCGTTCGGGCCAGGAGCCGTCGAACCAGGTGAGCACTTCGACGATCTGGCTGCCGTAGTCCTCGTACCTGGCCAGTTCCGAGCGTTCGCGCTGGAGGGCGAGGTCGACCGCGGGCATGCCGTTGGCGCGTCCGATACCGAGGTCGATGCGGCCGGGGAACATGCTGTGCAGCAGGCGGAACGTCTCCGCGATGCGGAAGGCGCTGTGGTGGTTGAGGAGGACGGTGCCGGAGCCGACGCGGATGCCGGTGGTGAGCGAGGCGACGCGCGCGATCATGACCTCGGGACTGCTGCTCGCGTTGAGTCGCCCGGCCCCGTGGTGCTCGGCGAGCCAGTACCGGTCGTACCCCAACCGGTCGGCCAGGGCGGCGAGTTCGCCGGTGGAACGGAGTGCCTCCACCGCCGTCCCGCCCTCGGTCACCTGCGAGGTGTCGACGATCGAAAGCTCCACTGCCCTCTGCCTCCCCTCCGAAGCGGAGCACCTGCTCCGGTGGGCGACGCTAGCACGCACGCCCGTTGGATAGCGTGGACGGGTGCCCGCACCCTCGAAGAACACCGAAGCGCACAACGGCTCCAAGCACCCGGCGCCCCCGCACCGCAGCGACGCGGCGCGCAACCGCCGCCGACTCCTCACGGCCGCCGCCGAACTCCTCGCCGCCCACGGCACCGGCGTCGACGTGCGGGAGATAGCCCGGGCCGCGGGCGTCGGCATGGGCACCCTCTACCGCCACTTCCCCACCAAGGAGCAACTCCTCGACACCGCACTGGAAACGGCGTTCGCCGAGTGGGCGGCGGAAGCACGTGCCGCCTTCACCGACGACCCGTGGGCCGACCTCGCCCGCTTCCTCGACGACGCCCTGGCCCGCCAGCACCGCCACCGCGGCCTCCTCGACGGTTACGCGGCCCCGTCACCCGGGAGCCCCGTCGACACGGGTCCGGCACCGGGACCCGAAGAGGGATCACCCGCCGTCCACTGCCGCAACCTGCTGCGCCCCGTCATGGCCGAACTCGTCGAACGGGCAAGGGAGTCGGGCCGGCTCCGCCCCGACGCCGACGTCGACGACGTCTCGCACCTCCTCCTCTCCCTCGGCACGCTCACCCGCCTGGGGCCCGACGCCTGGCGTCGCCCGTTGCGGGTGGTGCTCGACGGGCTCGACGAGCGCACATCGGACGGGCTTCCGCGACGGGGGAGCAGGAGCGGGAGGTTGGGCGGATGACGGGGGCGCTCGGGTTGCAGGCGGACGTGGTGCACCCCTGACGACTTTCCTGTGCCGGGCGGCTTGCGGGCGAGCGCATGGGCGCCGTCCACACGTGGATGGAGAACGGCCGAAGATCGAGGAAGGGCGGGTCCTTCCACCGCCGTTGGGCTGTGGATGTCTCGCGGTGCGTCTCGCATCCCGCTGCTCGGGGCGTCCTGCCCGCCGCGTAGCTCGTCGGCACAACAGTAGTGGGCCAGAACGGTGCCCCTCGATGGGTGCGTTGGGGCCCGTGCACCTGGCGAGTGACCGGTGCGGGCGACCGATGCACCGCCGTGACGCGTAGACGTCCGGTCCGCACCGACAACGTGCACCATGCCACGACCGGCCTCGGCGCATAATGTGGTGCACATGTGACCGTCCGCACGCACGAGGGGCCTGCTGACCGCCCGACACTCGAGGGTTGAAGACTGGCGGAAACGAGACCGCGGGCCCGGATCGCGACACCGTGACCGACCGGTCGGCCCCCGGTATGCCGCGCGAGTGGCTTCACATGGTGAAGGTGCGATCCCGGGCTGACAGCAGCCCGAGATCGCACCTTGAGACCCTTCCCCTTAGTACGGTATGCAGACCAGCGGTATCAGGATGTCCGCCGAGGGTGCCGGGTCCGGGGGATGTGCCACCTTTGTCAACTTTCTCTTGCGGTTTCAAGTCATGCAGACACGACGAAGGGCGGCGCAAGTGCAGCCATCGCGCTCGTCACACGGAAATACCTAACCACAGACGCCAGTCAGGCGCACAGAGTTCGATCAAGAATGGACTGTCATGCGCCCAAGAGTTGACATCGGGTGCCCGATCGTCGGTCCTGGGGGTCCTGAGCAGCCGCCGGGTCAGACCCCGCTGGACCCCAGTGAATCGGCCACTCGGGCCATGTCCGTCTCGATCTCGGCGACCTGGGTGCTCGATCCGATCTCGGACGCGAGGTCGCGCGCCTGCTCAAGGTGGCTCCGTGCGCGTGCTCCGAGGCCGGCGGCCGACTCGGCGGTGCCCAGGCGATGGAGTGCCTCCACCTCTTCGTTTCGGACGTGGAGCCGGTGCGCGAGAGCCCGGACCGCCTCGAAGTGGTCGACAGCTTCCTGGGGACGCCCCGTGAGCAGAAGGGACCTGCCGATGCCGAGTTGCGCAATGATCTCCGTGCGCCGATCACCCACGCGCCGCAGGACCGGCAAGGCCGCACGGTATGTCTCGTCGGCCTCCTCCAGTCGCCCGGACTCCAGGAACAGGTTGCCGAGGTTCGTCTGCAACACCGCGAACTTGCCGGGGTCCTGCACGGCGGCGGGCCGCTCCATCGCCTCGCGGTAGTGCTCTTCGGCCTGCACGAAGTTCTTTGACTGTCGCTCCACCTCCGAGAGATTGTTGAGTACGGTGAATTCTCCGCGGTCGTCGTGCACACCCCTGAAGCGGGCAAGGGCTGCCAAGAAGTAGGTTCGCGCCTCTCCAGGGCGGTCGAGAGCCAGGCTCAGCATGCCCAACATGTTGAGGCTGCGGGCTTGTTGGAGGGGATCGTCCTCGCGCATACGGGCGCGCAGTACAGCCTGTTGGTTCTCCGCGGCCGACTGGTACTCGGCGGTGTGCCAGAGTGTGATGGAGAGTTGGTGCAGTGCTTCGACCTCCACGCCGCGCGTGGTATCCGTGTGCTGACGGGCGAGGTGGAGGGCCTCTTTCGCCGCGTTGGCGGCCTCCTCGTAGTGGCATGTTTCGTTCTCGAAGGCGGCGAGGTCCAGCAGAGCGAAGGCTCGATGTGCCTCTTCGCCGGTCCTGCGCCAGTGGCTCACCGCCCGTGACAGCGTCGCGCCCGCCCAGATCAAGTCCTCGCTGCGGTGAAGAGATTCCGCCAGCGTGTGTGTGAGAACGGAGAACTTCTGGTGCTGGTCCGAGTTCCAGAGGTGCTCAAGTACCGCCGACAGATTCGGCTTTTCGAGGCGAAGCCAGTCGTCGCCCGTTCGCTCCGCCCTCGGTGCGGCGGAATTCTCCGCCGCGAACCGTACCCGATGCGGGAAGCTCCTTCGGTCCGCCGCGTCGGCGCGGGCCGTGTAGTGCGCCACGAGGCGTTGCAAGGCCGCGCTGTTCGCTTCGCTTTCCTCGGCGCCGAGGGTTCTGGCGTACTCACGCAGTAGGTCGTGAAAGCGGTAACGATGCGGCAAGGGTTCTGTGAGCAGATGAGAGGTGAGCAGCTCTTCGAGTACCCGCTCAGTGGCGCGTATGGACAGGCCCGTGAGGGCGGCGGCGGCCTCGTCGCCGAACTCCGCACCGGGGTGGAGGGCGAGGCGCCGGAAGGCTAGCTGCTGCGTCGGGGTGAGAGCCCGGTAGCTGACCGCGAATACGGTGGACAACTCTCGTTCGACATCATGCAGTTCGGGCAGGCGTGAGTCGCTCCGGTGCAGGAGGCGAAGAAGGTCGGAGGGCGTCCACGACGGTCTGGAGAGGAGGCGGTTGGCGGCGATGTCGAGGGCCAGCGGGAGCCTCGCGCAGGCGCGCGCCAGCTCCACCGCCTCACGCCGTTCGGAGATGCGGTCACCGAGGAGCTTCGTCAGCAGGTCGACGGCATCCTCCTCGGACAGCTCGCCGAGGGCGAAGGTGCGAACTCCGGAGAGCCCCGTGAGCCGGCACCTGCCGGTGACCAACACCAGGGCGGGGGAGGACGATCCGGGTAGGAGGGGACGTAGCTGCTCGGTGCCCGCGGCGTCGTCGAGGACGGCCACGAACCTCCTGTCCTGCACCGTTGTCCGCCACAGTGCCACGAGGGCCTCGACTTCCGTCGGGAGCACGGCGGGGCCGACGCCGAGGAGGCGGAGCAGCTCGGTGAGGCTCTCCACGGGCGTCATCGGGGTGCGTTCGGGCGAATTGCCGCGTAAATCGACGAAGAGCCTTCCCTCAGGAAAACTTTCCCGCAACAAGTGCGCGATGTGCACGGCGAGCGCGGTCTTCCCCGATCCTGGCATGCCCGTGATCGTCGCGATGCCGCTCGGTGCGCCGGAGTGCACGGGCGTCGAGGTGAGTTGCAGCACCTCTTCCTCGCGTCCCGTCCAGAGGGCGTCGGGCGGGAGGTTGTCGGGGCCCGGAGCGAGCGGCGAGCTCTCCTCCGACGCCGGAAAGTTGAGGAGATGGCCGGCCGGGGTGCCGTTGAGTATTCCCTCGTGTACGCGGCGCAGCTCCGTGCCGGGGGAGCGGCCTGAGACGGTGTGCAGGCGCCTGGTAGTGCGTTGCAGTAGATGGCCGGCCTCCTCCGTGCGGCCCGCGCCGTGCAGCGCCAGCGCGTACTGGCACGTCAAATGCTCGTTCTCCGGCGGCTGTTCCACCATGGGACGGAGGGCGGTGACGGCTTCCGCGTAGCGCCGCTGGCGGAGAGCCGTTCGAGTGCGCAACAGCATGGCGGTGAGCCTGTGTTCGCCGACCTCCTTGCGGATCTCCTCCGGCCAGGCGCCCGCCAGCCCGGAGAGAGGATCGCCCGTCCACAGGGAGGTCGCCTTGTCGAAAAGGGACAGGCCTTCGGCTGTGCTGCCCGCTTCAATGAGACCACGTGCGCGGTCGAGCAGACCGAGATAGCGGTTGACGTCCACGGCTTCCGGGCCGACGCGGAGGATGTAGTTGCCGTCCCTGCGGACGAGCCAGTCCTGCGCGTCCGCTATTCCAAGATCCTTCATCCTGGACCGGATGCGGGAGGCGTACACCTGAAGATCCTTCCGCGGGTCCTGGGGCAGTTCGCCCTCTCCCCACAGGCGATCGACGAGCCTGTCGTCGCTCACCGTGCGCCCGGCCGACCATGCCAGGGAGGCGAGGACCAACCGCTCCTTGGTGGACCCGAGTTCAGCGGTGCGGTCGCC
Source organism: Streptomyces sulphureus DSM 40104 (assembly GCF_000381025.1). GTDB lineage: Bacteria > Actinomycetota > Actinomycetes > Streptomycetales > Streptomycetaceae > Streptomyces > Streptomyces sulphureus. The sequence continues at coordinate 201,014 of NZ_KB905816.1, read as the reverse complement.
CACGCGCAGTTCGACCGTGCCCAGGAGCTGTATCCATAGTTCCACCAGCGACCTCCCGCCGGTTCGGGATGTGCAGCAAGCGGGGCCCCTTCGGGGCTCTCGACGGTCAGGGTCACTGTTCTCCGCCAAGTGACCTGACGAGCATGCAATTCTTATGTTGATGAACGATTGTGGTCGAGAATTGACCGACTGGGTAGAGGAAGAGGCCTAGGGGGTACTCGGCTTGTGGTGTTCCGGGTACGCCAGCCGACACTCGTCCGGCCGGCCGAGGGGGCGTGAGCTGAAGCGTGCGGGACAAGAGCCTGGAGAGCCGCTTGCGGAGAGCCCTTTTCCGCGTGTCGATCGACCCTGGAGCGTTGCCGGAGCTGGAGCGGGCACTCCGGGAGCGCGCCGCAAGCGCCGACTCCGCGGTCGCAGACGATCCGTCGTGCAGACCTTGGTATGTCCGGGCGTCGACACGTGGAGAAGAGGCAAGGGCAGCAGCGGAGTTGGCGCGCTTGGCAGCGGCGGACGACGGCATCCTGCGCTTGGTTGAAGGGTGGCTCGATGGTGTGGAGAGCGACGATCGACGCGTTGCCGCAGCCCCACCGGACGCCGTCAACACCATTTCGGGCGCCGAGCGCATCGCAGGGCCGGTCGTACAGGCCGCCGGCGGTATCTCCGGTGGTGTGCACTTCCACGTGGCAGGTGGCACGGACCGGACCGACCCACCGAACCAACTCCCAGCTCCACGTGAGCACTTCGTCGACCGGGCACAAGACGAGCTGATGCTCGACGCCCTCCGCGAGGAGGGAACACAGGCCCCGCAGACGATCGTGGTCACCGGGCTCGCCGGAGTGGGGAAGACGGCACTCACCGTCCGTTGGCTCCAGGAGCATCGAGCCGAATTCCCCGATGGCCTGCTCCACGCCGACCTCAAAGGGCACGCGAGCGGCACCGGACCGCGCAACCCCGGCAGCGTACTCGACCACTTGCTGCGCTCGATGGGCGTGACCGACCCGCCGGCTCACGACGACGAACGCGCGCTTTTGTGGCGCTCGTTCACGCATCGGCTGCGCCTTGCCGTACTGGCGGACGACGCATTGAGCGCTGCGCAGGTACGCCCGCTGCTCCCCACCGGAGCCGGCAGTCTGCTCGTCGCGACGAGCAGGAACAACCTGAGCGGACTGCTGGTGGACGGTGCTCGACTGCACCGGCTCGGTCCTCTCGACGACACGGCCTCACTGGCGCTGCTCGCTTCCGGTGCGGGCTCGCGCATCGGCGACGATCCCGAGGGGGCGCGGCAGGTCGTACGCCTCTGTGCGCACCTGCCCCTTGCGCTCTGCCTTGCGTCGGCTCAACTCGCCGTGCGCCCGCGCCGCCCCGTGGGGGCGCTCGCCACCGCGCTCGCCGCAGGCAAGGGACCGTTGCACACTCTGCGGGTGGACGGCGAGCCGACGGTCGGTGCTGCCTTGGAGGAGAGTTACCGGGCGCTGCCGGACGACGTCGCCCGTGCCTACCGGCAACTCGGCCTGCTCCCCGCGACGTCCTACGACCGCACGATGCTCGACGCCGTCCTGGGAGCCGAGCGCACCGAACGTGTGGTGCGGACCCTGGAGGAGAACAACCTGTTGGAGGACGACGGCCCGGAAAGGCACCGGTTCCACAATCTGGTGCAGGCACACGCACGTCAGCGTGGTGAAACGGAGGAAAGCCCCGAGTCCGAGGCGGAGACGGTAGGTCGTTACGTCGACTGGTGCCTGGCGACGGCGACCGCAGCGGAGGCGGTGCTCACCCCGAGCCATTGCAGAATCAGCCGCAGCTACTGCCAACCCGCCCCGCCGGCGGTCGAGTTCGCCGGGCATGTGGACGCCCTCGAATGGCTCGCATCTCGCCGGTTCGAGCTGGAGGCGGCCGTGCGGTACTGCGCCACTGCCGGGTGGGACCGGGCATGCTGGCAACTGGTGGACGCCATGTGGCCGCTCTTCCTGCGGCTGCGCCCGACCGAGTGGTGGGTTGAGGCCCACCAATTGGGCTGGGCCGCGGCCCGGAGGGCTGGGGCCGCTCTGGGCGAGTCGCGCATGCTGACGTCGGGGGCGGCCGGCCTGCGCAACGCGGGCCGCCATCGCGAGGCGGGCGAGTGGTTCAGGACGGCGCTGCACCAGGCGGTGCGGGACGGCGACGCTCGACAGCAGGCGCAGGCGCTCAACGGTTTGGGCAACGCTCACCTTGCGCTGGGCGAACTTTCCGCGGCAGAGGAGCACTTCTCCCGGGCACTGGCACTGCGGCAGGAGATCGGGTACCGACGCGGGGTGGCTCTCTCCCGGGTGTGCCTGGGGAAGACCGCCCTCAGGACAGGAGACCCGGAGAGCGCCGTGGGCCACCTCCGACGGGCCCACTCGGAGCTGCTGGAGGAGGCTGACACGTATGACGCGGCACGGGCGCAGGCATTCCTTGGCCGTGCCCTGCACGAGGCCGGCGGGCACGAGGCAGGGGACGAGCAACTCCGCCAAGCCGCCGCGGAGTTCGACGCCGCCGGCGCAGCCCACTGGTACGCCCGCACCTGGGAGTTCCTGGCACACGGTGCGCGCAGCGGCGGCGAACGCACCGAGGCACGCCGCCGCTACGCCCGGGCGCGGGCGCTCTACGAGCCGCTCAGTCCCGCGGACGTCCGCCGCATCGAGGAGCAGATGCGCCACCTGTGACAGGGGTTGCCCTGTGCCTCGTCCTCTGCTGTCCCGGCGATGAACTGTCCCCGCAAAGAGCGGACTCGGACGTCCACTCGATGCAGCGGACCGAGGTAGGCTCCTGCCACGACCCAGGCATGGACGAAGGAGCCCAGGACGGCTGCGCGCGGTGGGCCCACGGCTTCCAGGCCACCGCCTCCGCGCACGCGCACAGCCGTCCGTCCCTCGGTGTTCCCGGCGGCGGCGACGAGGCAGCCCGGGTACCGCCGCAGCCACAGCTCCGCGCGAGCGCCGAGACGGACGCGGGGGAGATCCACGGTCGCACTCAACACGTCTGCGCAGCACGCGAGTTCGGACTCGCCCTCGACCGCGTGCAGGTGCAGGTCGCTTCCCCGCTCTATCGCGCTGACGGCAGGCGCGCGGACCTCCGTCGACCGGGCGCCGTACGGCTGCGTAGCGAGCGTTATCCGGAACGCGGTGCTCCCACCGGCGACATCGGCCCATGACACCCGGACGAGGCCCGCATGCTCCGTCGTCGTGGCCCCATCGCCCGTCATGACCATCCGCCCTGCCATGCGACGCTCTGCAGCGCCGGCGGGTCCGGCAGCGGAGGAACCGGAGGCGGACAGGCCGGTTCGCCGAGGCCCAGCATCCGGTAGATCAGCGCGCGCATGCGCTGATGGAAACGTCCGGGTACCGACGTCAGCGCCTCCGCGACCGCGCGGTACTGCCCCGGTCGAAAGTTTTCGACCGTGTACCTCACCTGCTCGCGAAGCGGCCGCAGCGGAGTAAGACTTGGGGCACCGCTGGCCAGCAGTGCGGCCGGTGACCCGCCCACGACCTCGCGGTTCGGTACGTGCGTCAGCAGGACGGGGACGTCGGCGGACGCGGCGTACGCGGTCAACGACCCGTGGTCGCCGACGAGCAGGTCAGAGGCGAGGAGAAGCGCCTCCCAGTCCGTCTCGGGCGGCAGGAGCGCGACGCCGTGCCGGACGCACTCTTCCAGCCAGGACCGAATGTGCCAACTGCCGTGCGCAGCCCATACATTGGGGTGCAGCAGTATGGCGACCCGGTGTCCTTCCGCCGTGAGCTGCTTCAGCAGTTGCGGAAGGAAGGCGTGAAGACCGCCGAAGAAGGACGTGCGTCCCCAGGTCGAGCTGAAAAGTAGAAGACTTTCGTCGTCGGAGACGCCGAGCGCCCGGCGGAACCTCCTCCGGCCGGACGCATGCGCCATGAGACGGTCGATGCTGGGGTCTCCCACCACCTCGGCGACGGGCACCGCCTCCGGGCAGTTCTGTCGGAGTTCCTCCAAGTCCCGCTGGTGCGAGAGGGCGACGGACGCGGGGAGCAACCGGTCGCCACGCATCAGGCGACTCCGGCTGAGCATCCCCGGCGGCCTTCTGCCCGGCACCTCGGCTCCCGGCGACTCGACCCCGGCACGCAGCGGTTTGCTGTGTCCAGCGCCGTGCGCGAGCCGGAGCAGTGGCGCCTCGATGTGCTCCGTTCCCCGGGTGCCCGCCGCGACCGCGAGGTCGAACGGTGCGCGGACCGCCTCGCGCCACGGGAGCAGCGGAAGCCCGAGGTGCCGCAGGTACCTCTTGGTGCCCTCCCCGAATGGGTGGGGCGGAACGGTGAACGAGACCTGTACCCGGAGGTCCCCGCGAAGAAGAGGGGAGATCTCGCGCATCCGCTTGGCATACGTCATCGTGGACGCGACGACGAGAACGTGCTTGCACACCGGTACGGTGAGTAACTGTCCACGTTGGACCGCGGCCGGTGTGAGATGCCTGCCTTGTGCAGACATGTTTCCCCCTGTGAAGCTCGACTGCCTGACTCCCCAGGTGTTGCCCGAGGCGCCTGGCAGAGGCGTTGCAGTCCCCCTGCAGACACCTTGCAGGGAGTTACGCCGCCGTCCGTACGTCCTCCGCGACCTCCTTGCTGAGCGCCGAGCGGACGAGTGCGGCGGCGAGGTGGGCGGTGGTCGTGGAGTCGCCGCCTGCCAGGTCGGCGAGGTGGGAGGGGGAGCGGGGGAGGTCCAGGCGTGCCGCGCCGTCCAGGGTCTTGCGGTCGAGGTAGGGGGAGAACTCGGGCCAGACGCCCTGGACTTCGCGGAGGAAGATGTCGGCGCCGACGGGGCCGATGCCGGGGAAGTCGGTGAGGAGCGCGCGTGCCTCGGAGGTGTCGCCGTCGGCCCGGTGGCGGAGGCGGCGCAGGTCGCCGTGGTAGTCGTCGAGGAGCAGGCGGGCCGCGTTGCCGAGGGTGGTGGCGGTCGACTCGTCGTAGCGGCGGTAGTGGCCCTCGACGAGGGCGTCGACCCGCTGCTGCCACGTGGCGTCGCACATACGGCGGGGGCCGGTCATTCCCGCGTGGCTGATCGCCGCGGCGGCCGCGATCGCGACCCCGGACGTGATCGGGGCGCTGAGCAGTGTGGAGAGGACGAGCAGGCGGTAGAGCGGGGACGGGGTGTCGCGGAGGGTGATGTCCGCTTCCTCCGCGTACGTCGTGCCGTGCCGTTCCAGGAGCGTCCGTACGGTGGCCGCTTCTCGGTCCCGTGCCATGGCCAGCCTCGCAATCCGGCCCGCGTCCCCGCAGCCGTTCCCCGGGTCGACGCGTGGCCTGCGGGCCGGGTTCCCTGCGGAACGCGCGGAATGCGTCTCGCCGATGCCCGTGGCGGGGACCGCCCCGCCTCGGCTTTCACAAGCGCGGCGGCACCTGGAGCCGGCCGATCCACGGGTGCGCGCCGTGGGTGCGTGCCAGGGCGTCGACGAGCCAGAGGCGCTGGCGGTCGGTGAGCGCGGGCAGGACGGCGGTGAGGTCCTCCTCGTCCTTCGGGCGTGCCTCCTTCGCCTTGTAGTAGAGCTGCACTTCGGGCGCGAGGTAGGGGACGCCCTCGGGGGAGAGAGCGCCGAGTTCGGTGAGTGGCCTGCGTACGGCGGCGTCGCGGCGCGAGTACCACTCCTCGCCCTCCGACTCGTCGACCATGAGCTGGATGCGCCAGGGGGTGTAGGGCCCGGGCCGGCACCACACGTCGTGCACTCCGGGGGGCAGCGGTTCGCCCGTGCGCCAGGGGCGCAGGCTGCCGGGCGGCTCCGCGGCCCACCACTCCCAGCCGGTGAGGGCGTGCTGCGCCCGCAGGTGGTCGCGTCTGAGGAGCAGGACGTCGATGTCCTCGTGGCTGCGGACCCTCCGTCCCAGTGCGAGTTCGATGGCGAAGCCGCCCGCGATCCACCAGGGGACGTCGAGGTCGCCGAAGAGCTCGGCCACGTCGGTGGGTTGGGCCGGCTCCCACCGTCCGAAAGGGGCTCGGGTCTCGGTCATGCCCGCCATTGTGCGGGTGGCGCGGTCGACCGGCGTCGAGCGTGGACGGCGGGCGGGTCGCCGCGCGTCCTCAGCCGGTGCGTGAGGGGAAGCGGCGGACGTACCGGTACTGCCACGGTGTCTCGACCGCTCGGCGGTGGTAGTGGCGGCGGACGTGGCCGACGGCCTCCTCGGGCGGAACGCCGTCGAGAACGGCGAGGCAGGCGAGGGCCGTGCCCGTCCGGCCGCGGCCGCCGCCGCAGGCGATCTCGACGCGTCCGCCGGCGGAACGCTCCCACGCGTCGCGGAACGCGTCCGCGGCCTCGGCGCGGTCGGACGGCAGCCGGAAGTCGGGCCAGCGAAGCCAGCGCGCCTCCCAGGCGAAGGCGGGCGGCGGGCTGCCGAGGAGGTACAGCCCGAAGTCGGGGCGTGCGCCGTCCGGTTCGGGCCGTCTCAGCCCCCTGCCGCGGAGGAGCCGACCGGAGGGGAGGCGCAGGATGCCCGGCGCTTCGGGGTCCCAGGTGTCCATGGTGCGAGGCTACGTCGCACGCGGTGGTGTGTGCGCCCCGGCCGCTGTTCCGGTGCGGCCGGGGCGGGTATCGGCGGGTCAGCGCTGTGGCGTCACTCGTCGCATTGCAGCGTTCCGTTGTGCACGCCGTCGATGAGCGCTTCGTGTGCCTCCCTGAGGCGGTCGGCGTCGGCCTTGTTCACCTTCCGGTCGTAGGTGAGGATGCCGTTCAACTCCCCTTCCAGATCGGTGATCTGGGTGTAGACGGCACCGCTGCTGCCGCGGCACGCGGCGAGTTGCTCGACCTCGTGCAGCCGGTCGAGGTACTCGTCGGTGTACTTCTCCTTCTCGACGCCCACGTAGGTGTGCCGCACGGGCCAGCTATGCCCCGGCACCGCGAGGCCGAGCCCTCCGTACTCGCCGCTGACGAGGGCGCGTCGGCCGTCCGAGTCCGGGAGTTCGGCCTCCGGGTAGCCGTGCGCGTCGGAGATGTCGCCGTTGCCGCCGTCGACGGCGCCGCAGCAGTTGTGCCCGCTCATGTTGTTGACGAGGCGGGTGGGGTCCAGCTCCTTGGCGAGGTCGGCGATACGGGCCTGGTCGTACTGGCCCCAACCCTCGTTGAATGTCACCCACATGACGATCGAGGGGTGGCTGTCGTGCTGCGCGATCATCGCCTTCAGCTCGTCCTCGAACTGCGCGCGTGCCGCGTCGTCGGGCTCGTGCGGCATCGACGGCATGTCCTGCCAGACGAGCAGTCCCAGCCGGTCGGCATGGTAGAACCAGCGGTCGGGCTCCACCTTGATGTGCTTGCGGACCGAGTTGAAGCCCATGTCCTTGTGGGTCTCGAGGTCGTAGGCGAGCGCCTCGTCGGTCGGCGGGGTGTGGAGGCCGTCGGGCCAGTAGCCCTGGTCGAGGGTGGCCATCGAGAAGACGGGCTCGCCGTTGAGCACCATGCGCTGCTGCCCGTCGACCTCCTTCACCCCGATCGTGCGCATCCCGAAGTAGCTTTCCACCCGGTCGGCGCCCTCGCCCTCGCCGACGGTGACGCGGAGCGTGTACAGGTGCGGGTCGTCGGGGGACCAGAGGCGGGGCTCGGGTACGGGCACGGCGAACGGGTCGCTTCCTGAGCCGGTGGCGCGGCCGATCTCCTCGTCGCCTTCGTAGGCGACCGCGGTCACGGGGACGCCGTCGCCGACGCCGCGCGCCGCGACGGTGACCTGCTCCTCGTCGACGTCGGGCGTGGTCTTCACGTCGGTGGTGTGCTCCTCGGCGACGGGCTCCATCCAGACCGTCTGCCAGATCCCGGAGGACGGTGTGTACCAGATCCCCTCGGGCGAAAGGCGCTGCTTGCCGGCCGGCGGGTTCTCGCCGCCGTCCTTGTCGGTCGGGTCGTAGACGCCGACGACGAGCTCCTGCGTGCCGCCGTCGCGGAGCGCGTCGGTGACGTCGGCGGTGAACCTGTCGTAGCCGCCCTTGTGTTGAGCGACGCGTTCGCCGTTGACGTAGACGACTGCCTGCCAGTCGACGGCGTCGAAGTTGAGGCGGAGCCGCTTGCCCGAGCCGACCTCCCAGCCCTCCGGGACCTCGAACGAGCGCTTGTACCACATGCGTTCCTCGTGGCGCTCGACACCGGAGAGCTGCGACTCGACGGGGTAGGGGACGAGGATCTCCTCGTCGAGTTCCTTCTCCGGGCCGACCGGTGGCTCCTCGCCCGCCTCGGCGCCCGCGAACTGCCAGGTGCCGTTGAGGTTGCGCCACTCGTCGCGCTTGAGCTGCGGGCGCGGGTACTCGGGGAGCGCGTTGTCCGGACCGACCTCGTCCGCCCAGTCGGTCCGTAGCTGGTGGGTCGAGTTGTTGGCGCCCGAGGTCCAGAACGCGGAAACGGGTTCGCCGTCGGCTCCGGCGAGGCCGCCCTCGCCGTCGTACTTCACGTCGGCCGTGCCGCCCTGGCCGACCACGGGCTCGTCGAGCGCGACGAGGAGCTTCGTCGGTTCCTCCGGGTCCGAACTCGCCTTGCCCAGCGGCCAGTCGGTGCCGCCGATCTCGGCCGAGAAGTGCTCGACGAACTCGGGGCCCGGCGCCTCGACGCCCTGCGGGAAGCCCAACTCCAACACCTTGCCCGACTCTTGGACCTGCACCTCGGTGGGCCCGTCGTAGGCGAAGTCCTCGGGCACGGTGAGCGCGGACTGCGGCACGGCGGACTGCTCTTCGCCCGGCGGCGTCCAGTCGAGGTGGAGGTTGGCGCCGCCCACCTGGTTGAAGTACTCGACCTTGAGGTCGTGCTCCTGGCCGGCGCGCAGCTCGACCGGTTCGGAGGTCTGCTCCTCGTCCCAGTCGGGCACCCAGTGGTCGATCGCCAACTCGTCGTCGATCCACAGCCGGAAGCCGTTGTCGCCCGTGAGGTGGAAGGTGTGGGCGCCGGTCTTCTCCGGATTGAGGGTGCCGGTCCAGCGGACGCTCGTGTGGTCGGAGCGCCCGGCGCGCTCGGTGAGGCGTGGGACGAGGTCGGCGAAGTCCAGGGAGGGGTCGAAGGCGGTGGTGCGGAGTTCACCGAAGTCGAAGGCGTCGGGCTCCGATTGGGTCCAGTACTCGGCCTTCAGGCCGTGTGCGGCGGGAGGCGCATCCTTCGGACGCTGCTCGGCGGCGGAGGATGCGGGGCCTGTGCCGAGCGCGAGGGCGAGGAGTGCGAGGACGGTGGTGACAGCCGCCGTCCAGGTACGTGCGCGTCTCACGGTACCTCCGGGGGGAGGGGGGGAGTCGGGCGGTCGCAGTGCTGCCCCGGGTGCGGTCCGTCTCGTATAACGTGAGAAAAACAGGGGCAGTTGGCATCTCAGCACGCCTCCCGTGCCGTGTCCAGGTCCATGACAACAGGGGGAGGGGTCCGGGTGAGCGTGGGTCTCAAGGACGTCGCGGCGCGCGCCGGTGTGTCGATCAAGACGGTTTCCAACGTCGTCAACAACCGTCTGCACGTCACGCCCGCCACCCGCGAAAGGGTCCAGCAGGCCATCGACGACCTCGGCTACCGCCCCAACGTCACCGCCCGCCACCTGCGCAAGGGCCGCACCGGCATCCTCGCCCTCGCCGTACCGGAGCTCGGCAACCCGTACTTCGCCGAGCTCGCGGGCGCCGTGATCGACGCGGCGGCGGAGCACGACTACACCGTCCTCCTCGACCACACCCAAGGTCGCAGGGAGCGCGAACTCCTCGTCACCCGCGGCTTCCGGGCCAGGGTGATCGACGGCCTCATCCTCAACCCGCTGGAACTGGAGCCCGAGGACCTCGCCCAACGTCCGGAGGACGCGCCCCTGGTGCTCATCGGCGAACGCCGCTACGACCTCCCCTACGACCACGTCGCCATCGACAACATCGCCGCAGCCCGCGCCGCCGTACGCCACCTCCTCGACCTCGGCCGCCGGCGCATCGCCTTCCTCGGCGCCCGCGACGACCGCCCGAGCCGGCCCGCATACCTCCGACTCCTCGGCTGGCGCGCGGAGTTGGCGGAGTCGGGGGTGCCGGCCGACGACGCGTTGATCGGCACCGTCGAAGGCTGGGACAGGGCGGACGGAGCCGCGGCGATGGCGGCGCTCCTCGACGCGGGGCGGATGCCGGACGCCGTCTTCGCCTACAACGACCTCATCGCCATCGGGGCGATGCGGGTGATGGCCGAGCGCGGGCTGCGGGTGCCGGAGGACGTCGCGGTCGTCGGCTTCGACGACCTGACCGAAGGGCGGTACGGCGCGGTCACGTTGACCACGGTCGCGCCGGACAAGCAGGCGATAGCCGGGCTGGCGGTCGGCTCGCTCGTCGACCGGATTGCGCAGGCCGACGCGCCCGCGAGCGGCACCGCAGGTCCCGGCGGCCCGCGGCTGCTCCAGCCCGGCTTCGCCCTCGTGGAGCGGGAGAGCACGCGCGGGGCCGGGGCCGCCGACTCCTAGCCGGTCGGGGGATGCGCACTGTCCAACGATGTACGCGGCATCCTCCGGCAGCTCAGACCCGCTTCGGGCGGCCGAAGCGGACGGGAACCCCCGGGGAGTGGAGGACGCTCACGGGCTCGCCCGCCGGCTCGGACAGCCCGGCCGCCGTGAGCAGGTCCCCTTCGCACCGCAACAGCTCCGCACGGTGCAGCCGCCAGCGCGGGTGCGTGGTCGGCAGGCGTGCCGTACGCCCGAACACCCTGCTGTGCAGCGCCCAGCGCGCCGTCAGGAAGTGCTCCAACTCGCCCGGCTCGTCGATTGGTTCGCCGATCCGGACCTCGATCCTGCTCCGCACGCCGCGCCGGGGCGCCCGGCGCGCCAAGGTGTAGGCGATCCTGTCGCGCTCCCTCTCGACCGCCATCCGGGACCAGAAGTACGGCAGCCCGAAGGAGAGCCTGCCCAGCGCCGCGGGGACGAGCCGGGCGGCGTCGAGGGAGCGGAAGACCACCCCGCGGCGGCCCTGGGCATCGACGGAGTACAGCCGCACGTTGGTCTCGGCGAAGCTGCCGAGGTACGGCACACCCGGCAGCCGCAGCGGCCCCGTACGGTGCATGCGGAACGCGACGATCCCGACGTGCGCGCTGCCGTCGAAGGTGTCGGGGACGACCCCGGCCGGCAGGAGCGGCGCGACGTCCGCGGGCTCGACCCGCCAGTGGACGAAGGTGAGGTCGAGCCACGACTGGGTGAGCAGTGGCCTGTCGACGCGCTCCGGCGGATGCGGCGTCACGGGTTCCGTAGTCATGGGAGCGAGCCTCTCAACCCCGCAGCGGGCGCCCCGTACGCGGTCGGAGCGGGCGCCGGTCAGTGGTGGAAGCTCGGCTGTGCGACCGCGTCGGTGCGGCCGCTCCGGAGCCGCTCGACGGCCTGCCGGAGGTCCCGCGCGAGCAGCAGCATGGTGTCGTGCGCCGTCCCGTGGCGGACGAGCACCCGCTGCACCACGGTGTCGTCGCGGTGCGCGGGCAGCGGGTACGCCGGGACCTGCCAGCCGCGCAGCCTCAGTTGCTCGGAGACGTCGTAGAGGGTGAAGCCGGCCGAGTCGGGTTCGCTGAGGCGCCAGGTGACCGCGGGCAGGGCGGTGGAGCCGTCGTGGAGGAGGGTGAAGGGGCCCATGGTGCGCACCTGCTCGGCGAGCGCCTGCGCGCTGTCGGCGCACTGGGTGAGCACCTTCCGGTAGCCCTCCCGGCCGAGCCGCAGCAGGGTGTAGTACTGCGCGACGATCTCCCCGCCCGGCCGGGAGAAGTTGAGCGCGAAGGTCGGCATGTCGCCGCCGAGGTAGTCGACGCGGAAGACGAGGTCCTCGGGGAGCAGCTCGGCCCTGCGCCACACGACCCACCCCACGCCGAGCGGCGCCATGCCGTACTTGTGCCCCGACGCATTGATCGAGGCGACGCGCTTGACGCGGAAGTCCCACACCAGGTCGGGGTCGCGGAACGGCGCGACGAAGCCGCCGCTCGCCGCGTCGACGTGGAGGGGAACATCGAGCCCGGTGTCGCGCTCGAGCGTGTCGAGCGCGTCGGCGATCTCCGCTACGGGCTCGTAGTCGGTGGTGAAGGTGATCCCCAGGATCGCCACGACGCCGATGGTGTTCTCGTCGACGTACCCCCGGAGCTGGTGCGCGCGGAGCCCGGTGGCGTCCGGCTCCAGCGGCACCTGCCTAAGCTCCACGTCGAAGTAGCGCGCGAACTTCTCCCAGCACACCTGCACGGGGCCGCAGACGAGGTTCGGGCGGTCGGCCGGCTTCCCCTCGGCCCGCCGCCGCTGCCGCCAGCGCCACTTGAGCGCCAGCCCGCCGAGCATCGCCGCCTCGCTGGAGCCCGTCGTGGAGCAGCCCATCGTGGACTCGCCCGCCGGGCTGTTCCACAGGTCGGCGAGGAGGTGGACGCAGCGGGACTCGATCTCCGCGGTCTGCGGGTACTCGTCCTTGTCGATCATGTTCTTGTCGATGCATTCGCCCATGAGGCGGTGCACCTCCGGCTCGGACCACGTCGTGCAGAAGGTGGCGAGGTTCTGCGCGGCGTTCCCGTCGAGCGCCAGCTCGTCCCGGACGAGGGAGTAGACGGCGGCGGGGAAGGAGCTGTGCTCGGGGACCCGGAACTTCGGCAGCGCGCGGTCGCTGAGGGACATCCCGTAGACGTCGTCGAACGCTTCGTCCCGATCGCCGGTCACGTGGTGCAGCGCCATCCCAGGCTCCTTCCGGACTCCGCAACGACGCTAGGCAGCCGCCGGACGCCGCGCACCCGCAGCGCGCCAACCGGGGAGCGACGCCCGCAGGAGCGGCCACGTTTGCACCGGACGCGGCGGGCAACCCGACGGGACGTGCCTCGACACGTGCAGCCCGTGACCGCCCGAGGTGCACGCGGGGTGCACGCGCGGAAAGGGAGGACGCCATGAGCGAGCAGGGCTCGGACAAGACCAGCCAGCTTCGCGACGACGAGTACAAGCGGGAGCTCCGCAACGAGATGCAGGCGAACCGCTCGACGCGGATGCAGGAGGGGGGCGAGCCGGAGCCCTCGGGCGAGGACCAGCCGGACGCTGACTACGTGCCCAACGCCCTCCGCACCGGCGGCGCGCCTCCCGGGATGACGCCCGAGGACGTCGCCCTCCGCTACGACCTCGCCCGCTTCCTCGGCACCGGCGCGTACCCGGCCGACCGCGAGCAGCTCCTCGGCACGCTCCGCGGCAACCACGCCCCCGACGCGCTGCTGGAGCTCGCCGCACAGCTACCCGTCGGGCGTACGTACCGCAACACCCAGGAGGTGGCGGAGGCGCTCGGCCTCGGCGTGGAGGAGCACCGCACCTGAGCCGCGTGTAGCCTTGCCAACCCGGCGAGGCGAGGGGGAGACCGTGACCGGACTGCGCGATGTCCTCCGCGCATTGCCCGTCTTCGAGGGCGAACTCCCCTCCTTCGACGCCTCGTCGGCGCCGGCTTCCCCGCTGGAACTCTTCACCGAGTGGCTCCACGCGGCAGTCGACGCCGGTGTCCCGGAGCCGCACGCCATGACGCTCGCCACGGCCGACGCCGAAGGCAGGCCGTCGAGCCGGGTGTTGATCCTCAAGGACGCCGACGAGGAGGGTTGGCAGTTCGCCACCTCGGCGCGCAGCCCCAAGGGCCGCGAGCTCGACGGCCGCCCCTTCGCGGCGCTCTCCTTCCACTGGCCCCGGCTCGCCCGGCAGGTGCGTCTGCGCGGCCCCGTGGCCTCCGCAGGCGCCGAGCGCAGTGCGGCGGACTTCCGCGCGCGCGGCGCCGACGCCCGCGCCGAGGCGCTGCTGGGCCGCCAGTCGCATGCCCTCATCTCGGAGGCCGAGCGCCGGGCTGCGCTCGCCGAGGCCCGCTCGCGGCTCGCCGCGGGCCCGGACCTCGTCGCCCCCGACTGGACCCTCTACGCCCTGCGCCCCGAGACGGTGGAGTTCTGGCAGGGCGACCGCGAACGCCACCACACCCGGCTCCTCTACCGCCGGAACACGGGCGGCAGTTGGGAGCGCGGGCTGCTCTGGGCGTAGTCCGCGGCTGCATGCCGCACCCCGCTCGGAGCCGTCCGCCGACCAAGCGAAACGCGCCGCGGACCGGCGGCGCGAGGCGTGTTCTCGCCCTGGTGCGACACGGCAGCAGCGACTAGCGTCCCCCGTCACGTCCGGTGTCGCAGGGGTGACCCGCCCTCACGTCGGCCCCCTTCCGCCACACCGCGACCTTCGCAGTGCACGTGTCATGAGAACGCACCCCCACCCTGGAGTCGCTATGCCACGGCACCATCGCACCGGCCGATCTCTGCTCACCCTCGGCGCGGCCGCGGCCCTCGTCGCCGCGGGCTTCACGGCGCAGGCCCAACAGGCCGCCGCGGACGTACCGTTGGACTCGCTGAACGCCACGGCGACGGAGGCCGCCTCGGGCCTCGATTTCCCGACGGCGCTCACGGGAGCCGGCGACGGCAGCGGAGACCTCCTCGTCACCGAGAAGAAGGGAACGGTCCGCAGCTACCACCCCGACACCGGACTCGCCGAGCAACCCCTCCTGGACATCAGCGACTTGGTCACCTCGGAGAGCAGCGAACGCGGCCTCCTCGGCGTCGCCACGGGCCCCGACTTCGCCGATACCCACGAGGTCTACGTCGCCTACACGGCCGTCGAGGACGGCGCCGTCACCCTCGCCAGGCACGGCCTCGACGACGACAGCCACGAGGTGCTGCTCCAGCACGAGCACCTCGCCGCCAACCACAACGGCGGCCAACTCGCCTTCGACAGCGAAGGGTTGCTCCACTGGGGCATCGGCGACGGCGGCATGGCCGGCGACCCGGACGACAACGCGCAGTCCACCGACACGCTCCTCGGCAAGATCCTGCGCATCGACCCCTCGCAGCAGTGCGGCGAGCAGCCGTACTGCGTCCCGGAGGACAACCCCTTCGTCGACGACTCGGAGGCCCGCTCGGAGATCTGGACGTACGGCCTGCGGAACCCGTGGAAGTTCTCCCTCGACACCGCCGACGACTCGCTGTGGATCGGCGACGTCGGGCAGAACGCCTGGGAGGAGGTCGACCACCTCGCCGCGGACCAGGCGGGAGCCAACCTCGGCTGGTCCTGCTACGAGGGCACCGAGGTCTACGACGAGACGCGCTGCCGCGACGGCGAGGAGTACGTCGATCCCGTCTTCACCTACGCCACCAACGAGGACGGTTGCGCCATCATCGGCGGCCACGTCTACCGCGGCGAGCAGTACGCGGACCTCGCCGACGGCGTCTACCTCGCCACGGACTACTGCTCGGCCACGGCCTTCGCCGTCCGCGAGACCTCCGAGGGGTACGAGAGCGCCACGATCGGCGAACTCCCCGAAGCCCCCACGGCGTTGGGCACGTCCGAGAAGGGCGAGCAGTACGTCGTCACCGAGTCAGGCGGGCTCTACGCCGTCGGCTTCGAAGAGGCCGGCACCGAAGGCTGAACCGCCGCCCCGCCACCGCACGGCCGGGCGGCGGGGATCGCGCGGTGGTGCTCGCACCACCGTGCGGCGTCCGGCCCCACCCTTAAGGGTGGGGCCGGCACCAGCTCCACAAGGCATGGTCACACCATCGCAGCGGGCACCCCGGCCGGCGGAGAGTGGAAGCCTCGACGATGCTTCCACCAGGGGGAGAGCCCATGAGCGACGGTTCCGAACCGCGCCCTTCCGCACACCCGTGCCCGGACCCGCGGGCGGCACAGGGCCCGACGCGTCTCGCGCTCGCCGCGCCCGTCGCGGCGCTGCTCCTGATGGGCGCGCTCCACCTGCACCCCGGGTACTCGCCGCTCCACGACGTCCTCAGCAGCTACGCGCTCAGCCCGGTCACGGCCGGCTTCTTCACGGCCGCCGTCCTCGCCATGGCGGTCGCCGTCGGAGCACTCGGCGCCTCGCTGGGGCGGCTGCTGCCGGCGGCGCGCACGCCGCTCCTGCGCGCCGCGCTCGCGGTGAGCGTCGCCGCCTTCGCCGCCACCGCGCTCTTCCCCACCGACCCCGAAACCCCGCACACGGCAACGGGGTTCATCCACAGGTACGCGGCCGGTACCGCTTTCGCGGCGCTCGCGGTGGCCGGGTCGCTGCTCGCGCGGCGGCTGCGCGGGACGGACGGGTGGGAGCGGACCGGGCGGCGCCTCACCGGGTGGGCGGTCGTCACGTGGTGGGGCATCGCGGTCTTCGCCGTCGCTCACGTACGGGTGCTCTGGCCCGCCTCGGCGGCGGCCGACATGCTCTCCTGGTTCCCGGAGCGCGGCATCGTCCAGCGCCTCCTCCTCTGCGCGCAGATCGCCCTGCTCCTCGCCGTCGCCCGGCCGCTGCACGCGGCGGCGCGGACGGCCGCCCGGCCGATTTCGCCGGGCGTGCCCCAACCGGTCGTCACCCGCGTCGAGTTGGAGGGCGTCGAGGCCGGACGTCCTCTGACGCCCGCATAGCGGCCCGCGGGGCCGGTCGTCAGGGCCGGAAATCCCGCTCCACCCCGACGGCGACCTCCAGTACCAACGGGCCCTCCCGCCCCGCGAGTCCGGGCACGGTAGCGTCCAACTCGCGCTCCAGGGCGCCGTGTTGCTCGACGCGGCGGGCCTCGCACCCCAGCGAGCGGGCGAGCCCGGCGACGTCCACCCCGCGGAGCGAGGGCCACGGCGGCTCGCCCCCCTCGCGCTCGGCGAGCCGGTCGAGCACCCGGTAGCCGCCGTTGGCGAAGACGACGACGAGGACGCCGACCCCGTAGTGCGCGGCGGTCCACAGTGCCTGGATCTGGTAGAGCGAGGAGCCGTCCCCGACCACGGCGACGACGGGACGCCGCGGTGCCCCCATCCGCACGCCGACTGCGGCGGGAAGTGCGAAGCCCAGGCCGCCCATCGCCGCGCTGAGGAAGCCGAGCGGGGCGCGCGCCGGTACGCGTGCGTGGAGTTCGGGGCGATCGGAAGGGGCCTCCTCGACGAGCACCGTCTCCGCAGGCAGCCGCTCCGCCAGCGCCGCGAGCACATGCCGGGCGTGCAGCGGGCACCCGTCGCGGGGCGGCGGTGGCGGCGCGGGGCGTGCGGCCGTACGCGGCAACGGGCGGCCCGCACGCGCCGGGAGTGCGGCGGCGAGCGCGGCGGTGAACTCCGCGAGCGGGGCGAGGTAGGCGAGTGCGGCGGGGGAGCGTCGCGCCTCGGCCAAGTCGTCCGTGACGAGGGCCAGTCGCGTTCCGGGCGGCGCCAACGCGCCTTCCTCGTAGGGGTATTGGCGGACCACCGGAGCACCCACCGCGACGACGAGGTCGTACGCGGCGAGCACCTCGCGCAGCCGGCCGCGGTCGGCGGGGAGGTGCCCGGCGAAGCACGGGTGGTCCTGCGGGAACCCGGCGCGGGCGCCGAACGGCTCCTGGACGACGGGGCATCCGAGCCGCTCCGCCACCTCGACGAGCGCCGCCCACGTCTCGGAGCGGTCCGCGCCCGCGCCCACGAGCAGCGCGGGCGAGTGCGCACGTGCGAGCATCGCCGCCAACTCGGCGGCGGCCGACGCGTCCGCGCCGACGGCGGTGCGCAGCACGGCGGGGGAGGGGAGCGGCAGCTCCTCGGCGGGCTCCGCCCAGTCGCCTGAGGGCACGACGACGAGCGCGGGACCCCGCCCGACGCGCGCCGTGTGCGCGGCGCGCGCGAGCGCCCCCGGCACGTCCTGCGCCCGCGGCGGAGTCTCCGTGCTCAGCGGGTACTCACCCGCGAGACCCTCCAACTTCCCCGCGAGGAACGGCTCCTGGGCGAGGTGCCGCCGGTCCTGCTGTCCCACGACGGCGACGACGGGCGCCCGGTTGACCCGCGCCGTGGCGAGCGCCCCCACCGCGTTGCCGAGCCCTGCCGTCGTGTGCAGCAGCGCGAGCGCCGGCTCGTCCCGCACGAGGGCCCAGCCGGTGGCGGCGCCCACCACGGAGCCCTCGTGGAGCGCCAGTACGAGCTGCAGGTCGGGCGGGAGGTCCGTGAGGAGCGGTACCTCGGTCGAGCCCGGGTTGCCGAAGAGCGTGGTCATGCCGTGCTGCCGCAGGACGTCGAAGGCGGCGTCGCGAACGCTGCGCAAGGGTGCTCTCCTCGGTCGTCGTCGGGTGCCCGCTCGGCGGGACTCGGTCAGGCGGCCCCCTCCACGGGGGCGCTGCTCGGGTGGGGGCGGTGCGCGCGGACGAAGCCGAGCAGGCAGAAGCAGCCGGCGACGAGCCCCGCGTCCAGCCACAGCGCGGTGGACCAGTTCCCGGTCGCGTCCCGCAGGGCTCCGCCGACGGCGGGCGCGAGGACGGCGCCCGTCTCGCCGATGAGGTTCTCCATGCCGAAGGCGGAGCCCCGCAGCCGCGGCGTCGCCAGTTCCGCGGTCCAGGCGTGGCCGACGGGCTGGAGTGCGTTGAAGAAGAGGCTCGCGAAGAAGAGGAGCAGCCCCATCACCCACAGGGACGGTGCGGACGCGACCGTGACGTACCAGGCGAACGCCACGGTGAGCACGGCCTGGGAGCCGGTGCAGGCGAGCATCACGGTCTTGCGCGTCCAACCGAGGCGCAGCGTGCGGTCGGAGAGCCAACCGCCGACGGGGAAGCCGAGGATTCCGGCGCCGGCGTTGAACCCCGCGGTGAGCGCGGCGCTCATGAACGAGGAGTGCGCGGCCCCCGTCACGATCGAGACCGACCAGAAGCTGAAGAACCACAGGTTCCACAGGATCGCGATGTTGGCGAGGTAGAGCAGGAAGAGGTCCCGGTTGTACAGGACGGGCCGCAGTTCGGTCCCCTTCCGCACCAGCACCGCGAGGACGAGCACCACGGCCAGCGCCACCTCGAGCAGCGCGATCCACAGGTCGTTCAGCCCCGCGCGCTCCCCGAGCAGGTAGACGGCCATGATCAGCGCCAGCGAGACCGCGCTGATACCGCCGAGCCGCAGCGTCGCGCCGCCCAGCGCGGCCCAGCGCAGGTGCGCCCGGAACCGCACCGCGAGCAGCGCGGCGGCCGCGAGGGTGGCGGTCCCCAGCACCCAGAAGGCCATCCGCCACGCCTCCTCGTCGGCGAGCACCTGCTTCCCGAGGCTGACGAAGTGCGGCGTGAAGACGGTGGCGATCGTGATCCCGAAGGCGAGCCCGGTGATCACCACGCCCATACCCAGGCTGCGTTCGCGTTCGGGCGTGACGGTCACCACGAGCGTCCGGTCGTTGGAGAAGAATGCGCCCTCGCCGAGCCCGGTGACGACTCGCAGCACGATGAAGGCGACGAGTCCGCCCACGAACCCGGTGAGCAGCGTCGTGACGCCCGCCCAGACGAGGCTGACGACGATGAGCGTGTGGTGCCCGAACCGGTCGCCGAGGTAGCCGCCGGGGAACTGCGTGAGCATGTAGCCGGCGAAGAAGAGGCCGCCCACGAGGCCGCCCAGCGCGTGCGGATGCTCGGCCTCGGCGAGGAAGCCGACGTCGTTGTTGATCATCCAGGTGACGACGGGCCCGGTCACGGCCCGGTCCGCGGCGCTCACCGTCCACCCGAGGAGCAGCAGTAGCCAGACCGTGCGCCACGGCTTGCCACGGCGTCCTTCGGCGGCGGGGGCGGTTCCGGAAGCGGGGCGCGGGGCGCCTGCTGGCACGTCCTGCATGGCGGTCTCCGGTCGAGCGGCTGGTGGTCGCGTGGAGCGGTCCGTGCATCACTGCGGACGGCGCGCGCCCGCCGTACGTCTGCGCCGCTGCCGGGAAACGGCGTCCCGGAGGACGGAAAGCGGCCCCGTAGTGCGGGAGTTGCGTCGACGCTGCGAAGACTCAAGCAGAACCGGTCATGGGCCGGAACGCCTTCGCTACGGTTTCTGCCATGCGGAACAAGGGAGTTGACGCCTACGGTTCCCGATCCGTCGCCAACGCCCTGCACGCGCTGGTGCTGTTGAGCGCACGCCGGCCCGTGCGCCTCACCGACGTCGGCGCACACCTCGGCGTCGCGCCCTCCACGGCGCACCGGCTCCTCGCGACGCTCCGGGCGCACGGCTTCGCCGAACAGGAGCCGGGAGGCCGCCGCTACCGCGCAGGGCCCGCCCTCCTCGCCCTCGCCCGCGGCGAGTTCGACGAGCGAAGCCTGCTCCGCGCCGCCCGCCCCGAGCTCGACCGGCTGCGCGACGAGAGCGGCGAGACCGCCAACCTCGTGACGCTCGACGGGCCCGACGCCTTCTTCCTCGACGGCGCCGAGGCCCGCCACACCCTCCGCGTCGCCCCCCGCACCGGCGACCACGTCCCGGCCTACGGCACGGCAGGCGGCAAGGTGCTCCTCGCCCAACTCCCCGCCGAGGTGGTACGGATGCGCTACCCGGACGGCCTGCGCCCCCTCACCCCGCTCACCCGCGCCGACCTGCCGGCGCTCCTGCGGGACCTCGCCGCCTGCCGTCGCACGGGCCACGCACTCAACCTCGGCGAGAGCGTC
This sequence comes from Streptomyces sulphureus DSM 40104, assembly GCF_000381025.1. GTDB lineage: Bacteria > Actinomycetota > Actinomycetes > Streptomycetales > Streptomycetaceae > Streptomyces > Streptomyces sulphureus. Next base: position 180,688 of record NZ_KB905816.1, on the reverse strand, counting down.
CTCGACGTCCACGCCGTCGCCGTCGCCGTGCCCGCCCCCGACGGCCCGTCGACGGCCTCCCTCACGGTCTCCGCCCCCTCCACCCGTCTCACCCGCACCCGGGCCCTCGCCCTCGTACCGCTGCTCAGGGAGCGCGCCTCGGCGCTCGCCGCCCGGCTGTGACCGGCGCCTACGCCAGTGCTTCCAGGGCGACTTCGGCCGCGTCGGCAACGAGCGCGTCGTCGTGCTCCGCGTTCTTCGTGTCGCGCTTGGAGAGGATGGCGAGGACGATCGGGTCGCTCTTCGGCGGCCAGACGACGGCGATGTCGTTGCGGGTGCCGTACCCACCGTTGCCGGTCTTGTCGCCGACCTTCCAGCCCTTGGGCGCACCGGCGCGGATGAGGTCGTCCCCCGTGGTGTTGCGCTTGAGCCAGTCGGTGAGCATCGCCCGCTTCTTCGCCGGCAGCGCGTCCTGGACCGCGTACGTGCGCAGGCTGCCGGCGAGCGCACGGGGCGTGCTGGTGTCCCGCACGTCGCCGGGTTCGGCGGCGCTCAGCTCGGTCTCGTACCTGTCGGTGTGGGTGACGCGGTCGCCGCTCGCCCGCAGCGCCTTCTGGAGCTCGGCGGGCCCGCCGAGGTGCCGGATGAGGAGGTTGGCGGCACCGTTGTCGCTGTGGCGGACGGCGGCGTCGCACAGTTCGCGCAGCGTCATACCGTCCGAGGCGTGCCGCTCGGTGATCGGCGAGTACTCGGGAAGGTCCTTCTCGGTGTACTCCACGCGCTCGTCCAGGCCGGCGGCCGACGTCTGCTCCAGGACGACGCCGGCGAGCAGCGCCTTGAAGGTGGAGGCGTGGGCGAACCGCGTGTCGGGGCGGTGGGCGATCTCCTTTCCGCTCCCCGTGTCGAGCGCGTAGACGCCCAACTTCGCGTCGAACTTGCGCTCCAACGCGGCGAATTCACGCGTCGTCTGCTGGCCGGCGGTCGCGGACGCGCTGGGCGGCGCGTCGTTCCCGGTGGCTTCGGTACCGCACCCCGCGAGGGGGAGCGCAAGCAGCGGGACGAGAGCGGCCAGTGCCGCGCGGCGGGGAAGAGAGGGAGCCATCGTGCAGCCTTTCGTGGACGGTCGGGCCTCGGCGCCCGTGGACGGGGCGCACGGAGAGAGAAGAGCAGGAAGGCGGCCGTCACGTCCAAGACCGATATGGGAAGCACATTGATAAGACTCCGATATGGTTGCTGGTCGTGGACTTGATACGGCACCTGAGATGCTTCGTGGCTGTTGCAGAGGAGTCACACTTCGGCCGTGCCGCCGAGCGTCTCGGCATGGCGCAGCCGCCTCTGTCGCAGCGGATACAGCGGCTGGAGCGGGAGTGGGGCGTCCGCCTCTTCGAGCGCACAAGCCGCCGCGTCTCGATCACCAAGGGCGGCACGCTCCTTCTGGAGGAGGCGCGTCAACTCCTCGCACAGACCGAGGCCTTGACGGCCACGGCGAGGCGCCTCAGCGACGGCCGCAGCGGCCTCCTGCGCGCCGCCCTCCCGCCCGACATCGCGGGCGAGACGATCGCGGTGCTCCTCGACGGCCTCCGGGAGCGCACCCCCGACGTCGAGTTGGAGCTGCACGAGCTGTCCACGGCCGAGCAGCTCCTCCGTCTCGCCTCGCACGAGCTGGACGTCGCCGTCCTCCACCACCCCTGCGATGTCGCCGGCTTGGAGCTCGCCCCCGTCCTCCGCCACGAACTCGGCGTCGTGCTGCCCCGCGACGCCCCGACGGCCGACCTGGAGACGGTCCCGCTCGCGGCGCTCTCCGGGCACGACCTCATCCTCTTCCCCCGCGCCCTCGCGCCGGCCGTCCACGACGAGATCCTCACCACCTGTGCCCGCCACGGCTACACCCCGCCCGCCGTCCGCAACGGCCACGGTCCCAGTTTCACCCGCGGGCTCCTCCTCTCCTCCCGCGCCGTCGCCTTCGCACCGCTCGGTGCGCACCCGGGCCGCGACCCGGACCTGACGTGGCGCCCGCTCACCGGAGCTCCGCTCGCCTGGCGCCACTCGGCGGCCTGGCCGCGGGGGAGGGGCGACGCCGCCGTACGCGCCTTCGCCGAGACCGTCACCGAAGCCCTCGGCCGCACGGCGGCCGGACCCGACCTGCCCGCCGGGCCGCTCCACCTGCGCCCGTCGTCCGAGTACTGGATATGACCACGAACCCGCACCGCACCCGCATCGAAGCCGCCTTCGCCGAGGCCGGCGTCACCGGTTGGCTGCACGCGCGCGACATCGACTCCGGCGCCCAAGTCGACGCCGGGGCCGACCACTCCGTCGTCACCGCGAGTGTCCACAAGCTCCCCCTGCTCGTCGCGCTCCACCGGGAGGCCGAGGCCGGCCGCCTCGACCTCACCGAGCGGACGCACTGCCCGCCGACCGGCCGCACCCCTGGGCCCACCGGCCTCGCCGCCATGCTCGACGAAGCCGTCCTCTCCCTGCGCGACGCCGCCTACTTGATGGTCTCCGTCAGCGACAACACGGCAGCCGACCTCCTCCTGGAGCGGGTCGGCCTCGACAGCGTCAACGCGGCCACGCGCGAGCTGGGCCTCACCCGCACCCGCGCCCTCCACACCTTCGCTGAGTTCCTCGCCGCCCTCCGCGCCGACGTCGGCCCCGAAGGACCGAGCGCCCTCGCCGACCCGCAGGTCGTCGCACGGCTCCGCGCGCTCGACCCCCGGCGCAGCAACCACAGCACGCCCAGGGACATGACGCGCCTCCTCGCCTCCGTCTGGCGGGACGAGGCGGCGAACCCCGCACACTGCGCGGCGATGCGCCGGCTCCTCGGGCTCCAGGTGTGGCCGCACCGGATGGCGTCGGGGTTCCCCTTCGACGACGTCCATGTCGCGGGGAAGACGGGGAGCGCGCCGACGCTGCGCAACGAGGTCGGCGTCGTCGAGTACCCCGACGGCGGGCGGTACGCGGTCGCCGTCTTCACCCGCGCGGGCAGCCCGGCCGCCGCCCTGCCCGCCGCCGACGCCGTCATCGGGACGGCCGCCCGCCTCGCCGTCGAGGCGCTGCGGTCCCGCTAGCGCCTCACCGCAGCAGCAGCCCGAGCAGCGCCATGCCGGCGACGGTGCAGGCGACGTAGTCGCCGACGTGTCCCGAGTGGAGGCGGCGGAGCGGCCGGGCCCATGCGGCGCGGCGGGTGCCCGCGGTGATCCGCGGCGCGGTGCGCGCGAGCACGAGCGCGAGGAGCGTCGCCAGAAGGTCCAGCAGGACGCCGCTCACCTTCCAGTTCGGCGCCGTGGACGCGGGCGGCGTCTCCGGGGAGCCGAACACCGCGGCGATGTAGGCGGAGTGGTCCGAGAGCCCGTCGGCGGCGTGGGCCAGGTGCGGCCAGAGCGCGGGAACGCACCCGACGGCGAGCCCACCGGCGAGGAGCGCGGTGGTGGCGACCAGCATGCTGTCGGGTGCGCGGGTCACGGGCCCCGCCGTCTCGGGCTCCTCGCCGGAACCGGTCGTCTCCGGCTCTCCCTCCTGTTCGGGCCCGGGCGCGGTGTCGTGTTCGTCCGAGGTGCCGGACTCGCCCGCTCCCCGACCTCCGGTTGCGGCCGACCGATGCTCGGTACGCGGGCCGCGCGCCGCGGCCCGCGGGAAGTGCGGTGGCCCTGCGGGCGGTTCACCGGCGCCGAGGAAGACGCCCGCCGCCGTCCGCAGCACCGCGGCGCCCGTGACCGCGGAGACGGCGACGAAGAGCACCGTCGCGCCCGGCCCCGCCGCCTCCTCGCAGAGCGCCTTGCCGAGCGCGGTGCCGAACGGGGGCAGCCCGGCGAGCGCCAACCCGCCGACCGCGAAGAGCACACCGACGAACCGCAGTTCGCGCCCCCGCCCGTGCAGCTCCCGCTCGTCGACGCTGCCGAACCGGTCGAGGAGGACGCCCACGCACCCGAAGAGCGCGGCCTTCACCCCGGCGTGCGCGACGAGGTAGACGCCGACGCCCGTGGCCGCCTCCGGCGTGAGCGCGGAGAGCGCGGTGAGGAAGAGCCCGGTGTGCGCGATCGTGGAGAAGGCGAGGAGGCGCTTCAGGTGCCGCTGCTGCCAGCACATCACGGCTCCGAGGACGGCCGTCAACACGCCCTGCACCAGCAGCACCCGGTGCGCGTCCGCGGCGGGCACACCGCCGGGACCTGCGAACGTCGCCCAGTACAGCCGGGCGATCCCGTAGACACCGAGCTCCACCATGACCCCGGACAGCAGCATGCACACCGGCGTCGGCGCGACGGAGTGCGCGTCGGGCAGCCAGAAGTGGAAGGGCACGGCCGCCGCCTTGACGAGCAGCCCCGTCGCGACGAGCGCGAACCCGGTGGTGACGAGCGCGTCGCCGCCGCCGGCCGCCGCGTCGAGAGCGGCGCCGATCTGCGCGAACCCGAGCTCGCCCGTGCGGGCGTAGAGGAGGCCGATCCCCAGCAGAGTGGCGTACCCGCCGAGGGAGTTGACGAAGCCGAAGGTGAGCGCGCCCTGGACCGCGCGGGCCTCCTCGACGCGGTAGCCGGTGAGTGCGTACGCGATGACGCCCATCAGCTCGAAGAAGACGAACGCGTTGAAGAGGTCCCCCGTGAGCACGAATCCGCACATGCCTGCTTGGAAGAGCAGCAGCAGCGCGGGGAAGGCGCCGGCCTGCCCCGGCGGGGGTTCGTCGAAGAACCTCCGCGAGTACACGAGCGCAGCGGTGACGAGCGCCGAGATCAGCGCGGCGAGTCCGAGCCCGGCGCCGTCGCCGACGAGCACGATGCCGACCCCAGAGCCGCCCTCGGGACGCCAGCCGGCGACCCACTCGACGGGCCCCGTGGCGCCGCGCACGCCCACGAGTTGGGCCACGGCGAGCGCGCCCGTCCCGCCGGAGACGAAGAGCCCGAACACGTCGGCCGTGTACCGCGGCAGCCAGCGCCCCGCACCGACGAGCAGCGCGGCCCCCAGCAGCGGGACGGCGACGAGCAGCGGCAGGATCCGCTCGGCCGTCACCCGCGCAACTCCCGCAGCTCGTCGGGGTCGACGGTGCCGTGCCGCTTGGCGATCTGCACGACGAGCGCGAGCAGCAGCGCCGTCACCGTCGCGCCCACGACGACGTCGGTGAGGGTGAGCGCCTGCACCACCGGGTCGACGACGGGGCGTGCGCCGGGCGGCACGTCGGAGAAGACGGGCGCCGTGCCGCCGCTGCGGTAGCCGACCGCGAGCAGCAGCACGTACGTCGAGGACTGGCAGACCGCCAGGGCGCCCACCGCGTGGATCAGGTTGCGGCTGGTGGCGAGGGCGTAGCAGCCGACGAGGAAGAGCCAGCCGGCGCAGAGGAAGGGGAGGAGGTTCACGGTGCGGGTCTCTCGGTGGTCAACGGGCGCTGTGTGTACGGCTGTTGCGCGGGCCTCTCCCGCCGGCGTATGCGCCTCTGCGCCGTGCGTCGTTCGTTCACCGGTGCTCCCCTTCCCGGGGTACGAGCTCCAGCGCCTGGTCGAGGAACTGGGCGAGGAGCACCACCGCGGCGGAGGCGACCTCGATCCCGATCGCCGCGTTGAGGAGCGGGACGAGGCCGCCTGAGGCGAGCGTGTTGAAGGTGCCGAGCGGCAGCACGTTGGCGAGGAAGGACGCGCCGGCGAAGAGCCCGGCGAGGCCGAGCAGCAGGTAGGCCACGTCCCCGAAGGCGTCCGCGAGCGCGAAGACGGGGACGGGACGGAGCCGCTCCAGCGCGCGGTAGTCGACGGCGACGTAGAGCAGATGGAGCGCCGTCGCGACGACGAGCCCGCCCTGGAAGCCGCCGCCCGGGCTGAGTTGGCCGTGCGCCACGACGTAGAGGCCGACGAGGAGTGTCAGCGGCAGTGAGACGAGCGCATAGCGGCGGACCGTCGGCGCGACCACGGCCGGTTCGGGCGGCACCCGGCGTTCGTCCCTGGCCTGCCGCAGCACGACGACGGTGCCGAGCACGGCGCCGAAGAGGATCGCCTGTTCCCCGAGGGTGTCGAAGGAACGCTGGTCGAAGTTGACGGAGGAGACGACGTTCGCCGTGTGCCGGTGCAACGCCGCGGCGACCGCTCTCGCGCCGTACGGGTGGTGGGAGCCGCCGAACTCCGGAAGCCTCCGGAAGGCGCCGACGAACAGCAGGGCGACGCCCGCGCACCCGACCCCCAGCACCCACAGGCGCACCGTCTTGTTCACCGCTTCCCACCCCGCCCGTCCGCCGGGGAATCCTCGCGCGGCCTGCGGCGCACCTTGCGGACCGAGAGCAGCACCATCAGCGGCGTCAGCACGGTGCCGACGGCGAGTTGGGAGAGGGCGACGTCCGGGGCCTGGAGGAGCGTGAAGAGGAGGGCGAGCGCCAGCCCGAGGACGGAGAGGACCAGCGCCTGGTGCACGGGGTCGCGCGTGAGCGCGGCGGCCGTGCCCGCGGTGGTGGCGAGCAACAGGCCGAGGAGCACGGGGAGTTCAGTCACCCGAGTCCTCCCCGACCGCGGTGCGCGGGGCCCTGGCGAGTGCGCGCCCGCACACGGCGCTCCCCGCCACCAGCAGCGCCCCGATCACCAGCACCTTCACCGTCGTACGTCCCGGCGCCACGGCGAAGCAGACCGGCACGACGACGGGCGGCACCACCGCGACGCTCGCCCACGAGGCGGCGCGCGCCAGCGCCGGCCAGGGCGTGCCCCGCGGCAGGTCCTCCGCGAGCAGCCGCTCGTAGACGAGGGTGCCGGCAGGTCCGAGCACGGCGAGGACGAGCGCGGTGTCGAGGTAGGCGGGCCTGTCGTAGCCGGGCGAGGAGAGCAGCAGGACGAGGGCGGCGAGTACCGTCGCCACGTTCTGCGCGAGCAGCCTGCTGCGCACCGGACCGACGACGGCGCCGCAGAGCGCCGGGCCGAGCCCGAGCACGAGCAGGAGGCAGGCCGCCGCGAGCCAGCCGTTCACGGGCCACCGCTTCCCGGGCGCCTCGCCGCCGTACGCCGTGCCGCGCACCCGGCGCCTGCGGCGACCACCGCGGCGCACCCCCCGACGAGCACCTCCAGGCCGTCGACCTGTCCCACGAGCACGAGCCACAGCCCGGTGAGCCCCGCCCACCAGCCTGCCGGCTCCGTGGCCGCGGCGAGCCTGCGGCGATCCATGTCCGCCTCCCGTCAGGCACGGGCGCCCGGGGGCGCCACCCGTACGTACGGGGATCACCTTGGCACTGCACGCCGGCGAACCGGCGGCGCACGCGCCCGGCGGAACGGCGCCCTACGCCTGCCCGTCCGGCTGCTCGCGCACCACGTCCTGCGGCCGTTTGTCGTCGCGCAGCCCCAAGTACCGCGGATGGCGCAGGAATCCGTCCCTCGTCCACTCGGTGAACCCGACCTGCGCGACGAGTGCGGGGCGTACCCAGTGCACCCCGCGCTCGCGCACCGGGTCGGCGAAGGGCGAGCGGGCGCACTCCAGCGCGTCGAGCCGGGCGCGCAGCTCGCGCAGGACGCGGTCGCTGTACCCGGTGCCGACCTTGCCCGCGTACCGCAGCTTCCTGCCCTCGTAGTAGCCGACGAGCAGGGCGCCGAAGCCGGCGCGGCTCCCGGCCGGTTCGGTGAAACCGCCGACGACCGTCTCCTGCCCCCGCTCGCACTTGAGCTTCAGCCAGTCCGAGGAGCGCCTGCCGAGGTAGCGTCCGTCGGCACGCTTGGCGATCAGCCCTTCCCAGCCGCGGTCGCACGCCTCCCGCAGGGACGCGGTGTTGCGGTGCGCGGTGAAGCGGAGCGGGGAGTCGAAGTCGAGGGCGCGGCGCAGCAGGGACTTGCGGGCGCGCAGCGGGAGTTGCGTCAGGTCGGCGCCGTCGAGCCGCAGCAGGTCGAAGAGGAAGTAGGTGACGGCGACGCCGCTGGAACGCGCCTGCCATGCCCGGGTGAGCTGCATCCGCTGCTGGAGCCGGGAGAAGTCGGTGCGCCCGTGCGAGAAGGCGACCACCTCGCCGTCGACGGTGAAGTCCGCGCACTCCTGCGCCTGGAGCGCCTCCAGCACCTCCGGGTAGGTCTCGTCGAGCCGCTTCCCGGTGCGCGACAGGAGGCGGACGCGGCCGGAGTCGCGGACGGCGAGCAGGCGCACCCCGTCGAGCTTCCGCTCGAAGAGCCATGCGTCGTCGAACTCGCGCCGGTCGCTGAGCTGCGCGCGCATCGGCTCGGCCGCGAGGCGCTCGCCCGGCGGGGCCTCGCGCAGCAGCCGGCGTTTCTCCTCGGGCAGCGTCTCCAGCAGTCCGCTCATCTCGCCTCCAGCCGGACACCCGCGCGTGCGCCGGGGCGCCCCCTCCACTGTCGCGCGCATCCCGGCGCCCCGCAGCGGGGACCCATCCCGGGGGAGGGCCATGTGTAATCGGGGCGCAACGGGCCACTCGGTGCAGGGGGTGCCGCGGCACTCCCTGCCCGCACACCGCCGGCTGCCGACTAGGAGGCACCAGTGAAAGCTGTTGTGTACCAGGAGCCGTTCGACGTCGCCGTCGAAGAGGTCGAGGACGCCAGGATCGAGGATCCGACCGATGTCGTGATCAGGGTGACCACCTCCGCGATCTGCGGGTCCGACCTGCACATGTACGAGGGGCGGACCGGCGCTGAGTCGGGCATCGTCTTCGGCCACGAGAACATGGGGATCGTCGAGGAGGTGGGCTCCGGGGTCGCCAGTGTGCACAAGGGGGACCGCGTCGTCCTCCCGTTCAACGTCGCGTGCGGCTTCTGCCGCAACTGCCTCGCCGGGAACACGGCGTTCTGCCTCACCGTCAACCCCGGGTTCGCGGGCGGCGCCTACGGCTACGTCTCCATGGGCCCCTATCGCGGCGGCCAGGCCGAGTACCTGAGGGTGCCGTTCGCCGACTTCAACTGCCTCAGGCTTCCCCCGGGCGAGGAGCACGAGGACGACTTCGCGCTCCTCGCGGACATCTTCCCGACGGGTTACCACGCCACCGAACTCGCGGCGGTCTCGCCCGGCGAGTCCGTCTGCGTCTACGGAGCGGGCCCCGTCGGCCTGATGGCCGCGTACTCCGCACTGCTGCGCGGCGCCTCGCGCGTCTTCGTCGTCGACAAGCAGCCCGACCGGCTGCGGCTCGCCGAGCGCATCGGCGCCGTGCCCGTCGACTTCAGCGGTGGGGACCCCGCCGAGCAGATCAGGGAGCAGACCGGAGGCGAGGGCACGGACAAGGGCATCGACGCGGTCGGCTACCAGGCGACGGCGGCCGAGGGCGACGAGCAGCCCGCCATCGTGCTCAACGGGCTCGTCGAGTCGGTCCGCGCCACCGGCACGCTCGGCGTCGTCGGCCTCTACCTGCCGTCCGACCCCGGCGGGCCGACGGAGAGCGCCCGGCAGGGCGAACTCCTCTTCAAGGTCGGCCGGTTCTTCGAGAAGGGCCTCCGGATGGGAACGGGCCAGGCGAACGTGAAGCGGTACAACAGGCAGCTCCGCGACCTGATCATCGCGGGCCGCGCCGAGCCGAGCTTCGTCGTCTCCCAGCGCGTCCCCCTCACCGACGCCCCCGACGCCTACCGTCGCTTCGACCGGCGCGAGGACGGCTGGACGAAGGTGCTCCTCAAGCCCGGCGCCTGAGGACGCACGCACGACGCCGCGGAGGTGCGTCCTCCGCGGCGCCGTGCGTTCCGGCCGGCCGGGTCAGAAGCTGTACTTCCCGTGCCGGAGCGGCTCCCCCGGCTCTGCCGCGCGGTCCGGCGAGGCGGCGGACCCGTGCGCCGAGGACTCGGGAAGGTCCGGCTGCTCGGCCTCCGGGTCACCGCCGCTCGGCCGGGCGCCCGCATCGAGCTCGCGGAGCCGCGCGGTGAGGAACGCCTCGACCTGCGGCCTCGCCGCGTGCTCGCGCTCGTGGTCGAGCAACCGCTGCACGTCGCGGCGGTCGAGCGGGCGGATGCGGTACTCGATGCTGGCGGCGGGGAGCTGGTCGTAGTCGGGCAGGGGCAGCGGGTCTTCGGACATCTGCGGCGCCTCCTAGCGCGGCTGCGGCCCCCCTCCTCGCCACGGTGTCGCCTCCCCGGCGCCCGCGCCAACGGACCGCCTGCGTACGGGCGTGCGGTGCCCTCACTCCGGTTGGCAGTGCGGGCACCACACGGTGGTGCGTCCCGCGACGCGGCCCTCGCGCAGCCGGGTGCCGCACCGCGGGCACGTCGCGTCGGAGTCGCCGCGCCGACCGGTGAGCCACCCCTCGGCGGCGGGCACGCGGCCGGTCGGCAGCGACTCGGACAGGGTGCGGCGCATCGTGGTGCGGAGGTCGGCGAGGGCGCTGTCGTCGAGCTCGGCCGTGGGGTGGTCCGGTGCGAGGCGGGCACGCCAGAGGACCTCGTCGGCGAGGAGGTTGCCGAGCCCGGCGACGACGGACTGGTCCATCAGCGCCGACTTGAGGCTGCCCCGCCGCCCCGCGAGCGCCGCCACGAAGTCGCCGCGGCTCACCGTCAGCGCGTCGGGGCCCTGGCCGCGCAGCTCGGGCGCGGAGTCCGGCTCGTCGTAGAGCCACATGCCCTTGAGCTTCCGCTGGTCGCGGAAGCGGAGTTCGCGGTGGCGGCCGAGCGCGAAGACGACGCGGTCGTGCGGATGGAGCTCCTCCTCGGGAGAGCAGCAGTGCAGCTCGCCCGTCATGCCGAAGTGGAGGAGGAGCGTCGGACCGCCGGTGTGCGCCAGCAGCCACTTGCCGCGCCGCTCGGCGCGGGTGAAGCGCCTTCCCACGAGCCTGCGGCTGAGCTCCTGCGGCGTGACGCCGTGGACGACGCCTGCGTCGTGCACGTCGACGCGGTCGATGGTGCGGTGGGTGGCGCAGTCGCGCAGCACCGTGCGGTCGGCCTCGACATCGGGGAGTTCGGGCACGGGGCACCTCCGTACGCGTCCGCGGCCCGACCCCGTCGGGACGCTCTCACCGGCTGCGGGTTCCGGGTGCCGGCGCGCACCAAACGCCGCGCGGGGCCGCCGGTGGAGTGCGGAACTGCGCGCTCCGTTTGCGGGCCGTGCTCGTGCGGCAACCGAGGCGTATGCGCATTCCCCTCCTCGTCCGGCACCCCGACCCCTCCACGCGCACCGCGGCCGCGGACGACGCGCTCGCGCCGCTGCCCCGCGCACTCGACGCGCTCGGCCGGGTCCGTGCGCTCGACACCGTCGCCAACCCGCTACGGCAGGCCATCCGCGCCGTGCCCCTCGGCGCCGCCCGCGACCTGTTGCGCGGCCACCCCTTCGGCCACCCGCTCCACCCCGCGCTCGTCCACTTGCCGGTCGGCGCCTGGCTCTCCACGGGCGTCCTCGACCTGCTCCCCGGCACGAGGCGGGCCGCCACCACGCTCACCGGAACCGGTGTCCTCGCCGCGGGGCCCGCGTCACTCGCCGGCTGGGTGGACTGGAGCGAGCAGCACCCGCCGCAGTTGCGTACCGGTCTTGTCCACGCCGCCTGCAACTACCTTGCGCTCGGCCTCTACACCGCGTCCTTCACCGCCCGCGTACGCGGACGCCACGGGCGCGGGCGCACGCTCGGCTACGCGGGGCTCCTCACGGCCGGCGCCGGCGCGCTCCTCGGCGGTCACATGGCGTACCGGCAGGCCACCGGCACCAACAAGGCCGAACCCGTCCCGTACGTCGCGGAGTCGGGCTGGCACGCGCTCGGACGCCTCGACGGCTTCCCCCTGCGCACCCCCGTCCACCGGATGCTCGGCGAGGTTCCCGTCCTCGTCTTCCGCACGGACGAGGGCGCCCACGTCCTCGCCGACCGGTGCAGCCACGCCTCGGGGCCGCTCTCCCAAGGCACCGTCGAGGACGGCTGCGTGAAATGCCCCTGGCACGGGAGCGCCTTCCGGCTGAGCGATGGGCACAACATGTCAGGACCGGCGACCGCGCCCCAGCCGTGCTTCGAGACGCAGGTGGAGGACGGCGTCCTCGCCGTACGGCTCGCCTCGGGGTGAGCGCGTTAGGGCGTTGCGGGCACGGGAACCCGGGCGGCGTCCACCCGTGTCGTGAGGAAGGCAGGCCGTCATGGCGCGCCCGATCTGGAGCGGTGTCGTCACCTTCGGGCTGGTCACCGTGCCCGTGCAGCTCTTCACCGCGACCGACAGCCATACGATCCCGTTCCGCCAGTTGACGCGTGGGAGCGGCGACCGGGTCCGGCAGCGGCGGGTCAACGAGCGCACCGGGAAGGACGTCGACTACCGGGACATCGTCAAGGGATACGACGCGGACGGCGAGTACGTCGTCGTCGAGCCGAAGGAGCTCGACGAGATCGCCCCGCGCAAGTCGAAGGCGATCGAGATCAGCGGCTTCGTCGGCGTCGACGAGGTGGCTCCCGTCTACTTCGACCGCACCTACTACCTCGCCCCCAAGGGCGAACAGTACGCGAACGTCTACGAGTTGCTCCGCTCCGCGCTCGCCGACACCTCGCGGATGGGCATCGCCACCTTCGTGATGCGCAGCAAGGAGTACCTCGTGGCGCTCCGCCCGCAGGACGACGTGCTGGTGCTCCAGACGCTGCACTGGGCCGACGAAGTGCGCGACCCGGCGCAGGAGTTGCCCGCACTGCCGAAGCGCAGGGCCGGCAGGGGCAAGGAGTTGCAGACCGCGGAGCAGCTCGTCGATGCGCTGGCCGTCCCGTGGCGGCCCGAAGACTACCGGGACACCTACGCCGAACGCGTCGGGGAGCTGGTCGAGGCGAAGCGGAAGGGCGAGGAGTTCGTCGTCGAGGAGAAGGCACCGCAGGCGAGCAACGTGGTCGACCTCACGGCCGACCTGCAACGCAGCCTCGACCAGGCGAAGGGCAAGCGCGGCGCCGAGTCCGGGCGCTCGGGGCGCGGGCGGAGCGGCGGGCGTCGCTCGCAGGGCACGGACCTCTCGGGCCTCAGCAAGGAAGAGCTGTACCGGCGGGCGACCGAGCAGGACGTACAGGGACGCTCGAAGATGACGCGGGAGCAGCTCGTCGATGCGCTCGGTGGCACGGAGCAGGAGCGGCACGCCGCGTGAGGACGGCCGGCGCGGCCCGTTTGGGCCCCGGCCTCCCGTGCAACCCGCTCGGAAGGTGCACATCCCAGACGGCACCGAGGAGGCAGACGATGTCTGACAACGATCTGACCGGCCACCGAGTCCTGGCCATCGTCTCCAACTACGGAGTCGAGCAGGACGAACTGGTCGTGCCCGTGGAGCACTTCAGGGACAGGGGCGCGGAGGTCGACGTCGCCGCCGTCTCCGCCGAGCCCGTCCAGACGCTCGTCGGCGACAAGGAGAACGGCCAGCGGGTCGAGCCCGATCTCACCCTGGAGGAGGTCGATCCGGCCTCCTACGACCTGCTCCACGTCTCGGGCGGCACCCTCAACGCGGACAGCCTCCGGCTCAACGACGCCGCCGTGGAGGTGCTGCGCTCCTTCACGAGCTCCGGGCGTCCGGTCGCCGCGATCTGCCACGGTCCCTGGCTGCTCGTCGAGGGCGCCGAGGTGGGCGGCAAGACGCTCACCTCCTACCCGTCGCTGGAGACGGACATCCGCAATGCAGGCGGCAGTTGGGTGGACCAGTCGGTCTCCCGGGACGACGCGAGCGGCTGGACCCTCGTCACCTCCCGTACGCCCAACGACCTCAGCGACTACCTCACCGAGGCCGACGCGGCGCTCACGGAGACACCCGCCCGCACATGACCGACCGACCGCCGCGGACGCCGGACCCTGGCCGGTGTCCGCGGCGGTCCTGTGCGCTCACCAGCGCATGCGGATCTCCTCGGCCGGCCCGGTAGGCCGTCCACCGTGACGTGTTCACCGTCGTCGGTGCGGATGCTGCGGTTGTGGCGGACGAACGACTGGTCGGTGCGGTCGGCCAGGAGGCCGGCGTCCGTCCGCGTGCGGCGGGTGCGGAAGGGCTTGAGGAACAGGTCGACATGCTCGCCCTCGCGGTCGCGTACCGCCGAGGGAGCCCGGTCGCCGTCGAGTACCTCCACTGCAAGTCCCCGCGCAGCTCGGCGAGTCGGCCGAGTGCGTCCTCGGTGGCCCACGTGCCGCGGGGCCACCCGCCGCCGGGCTGGAGTCCCACCGTGCGTCCGTCCGAACGGCCCGACGGCGAGCCCCAGTTCCACCGCACCGGGCGGGGTCAGCGGCGGCGTCTCATACTCGGGTCGGTGAACCCGAGCCCTTCTCCGCCGGGGCCGGGCGGCTCCCCCGCGCGACCGGGCGGCGCGGACCCGTCGCCGGGCCAACCTCCCCGCAGCGGTGGGGAGTTCGCGCCCGGCGGCGGCTCCGTGCGGAGTGCTCAGACGCTGGCGGCCTGGAACATCCAGTGCTGCTTCTCCAGTTCGGCAGTCGCCGCGATGAGGACGTCCTGGCTCACCGGGTCCGGCGCGTCCGTCGCCTCGATCCGCTCGCGCATCCGGCCTATCACCGTTCCGAGGGCCGAGACGAGGAGCGAGACCGCGTCCGCGTCCTTGATCCAGCCCGACGGCACCTTCTCCAGGCCACTGCTCTGCGCGACCGTCTCCGTGCGTCCGTCCGGCGGAACACCGAGCGTCGAGGCCCGCTCGGCGACCGTGTCCGTGTACTCCCGAGCCGTCGCGACGACCTCGTCGAGCTGGAGGTGGACCGAACGGAAGCCCGGCCCCACGACGTTCCAGTGCACCTGCTTCGCCACCAGCGACAGGTCGACGAGATCGACGAGCGCACCTTGCAACGCCTCGCCCACCACCTTGAGATCGGCCTCGGAGAGTGGGCTCGTCACCGTGTTCGACACTGTTGCCTCCGTAACCGGATCGACTTGTGCGTGTTCTCTCCCAGGGTAGGGGGGAGCGTGTGTTTCGCCGCAGCGGGAGGCGCAGGGCTCGTGGAGACGCACACCGGGCGCCCGCTGACCGAGCGCGGACGCCTCCCCAAGCTCCCGGGAGGGGAGTTCAACTCACCACCGCCCAGACGATTTTGCCCCAGTGGCGCTCGTCCGTGCCCCAGTCGTCTGCCAGGGCCGCCACGAGCGTCAGACCACGCCCGTCCTCCTCCTCGCCCTCCGGCACGCACGGCACGGGCAGGGCGCGGGAGAGGTCCGCGACAGCCAGGCGCACGGTGCCTGGCGCGGGGCGCGCCACGACCACGCGGATGCTCGCGCGCCTGGCGTGCCGGACCGCGTTGGCCACCAACTCCGTCACGACCAGGGCGCTGTCGTCGGCCAGTCTCTCCAGCCCCCACGCGGTACAGGCGGCGCGCACCAGGCGCCGCGCGGCAGCCGCGCTTTCGGGCTTCCGCGGCAGGGTCTCACTGCGGCCCGGCGGGCGGGGCGGTCGGGATGTGGTGGTCACGGTCGTCAGGACCCCTCGTCGGTGAGCGGAGGTGCGGCCCGTCCCTGTACGGGCGAGCCACGCCTGCCGGCCGCCTCGTCGCTTCCGGTGGCGGCCTGTCCTTCAGTCAACGACGACCTGTCACGTTCCGTGAGGAAAGGTCGGGCTGCCGTGCACGGTGGGCAACCGGAAATTTCGCAGCTCCTCCCATACCGGATTCCCGCTACCGCGCTACCTTGAAGTCGTGGACGCGAACAGGCGGTTGGCGGACGCCGTCGGCGAAGCAGGGCTGACGCAGGCGGAGTTGGCGGAGGCTGTGAATGAGTACCTGCGCTCGCTCGGCCGAGAGGGAACGGTGAGTGACCGCACGGTGCGGCACTGGCTGGCTGGAAAGACGCACTGGCCGCACCCGCGGCAGCGTGAGGCCCTCGAAGCAGTCTTCGGCTGCAATGCCGAGGAACTGGGCTTCAGACCCCCGGCGGGCAGACGGAGCGCTACCAGGACGGAGGACCTCGTGCACCGCAGAGATTTCCTTACCGCCGCCACCGGCACTACCGCTGCCGTCGTGCCCCTGGTCGCCGCCCGGCCGCACGCGGTCGGTACCGCCGATGTGATGCGGCTCCGTAGCGGGCTGGACTCCTTGACGGCCTTGGACGCCTCGGTGGGCGGACACGAGACGTTGGAGCGGTCCGCCCTGGCAGGCGCCACCGAGGCCCTGGAACTACAGAAGCAGCCCACTTCCCAGCGCATCCGGCAGCGCCTCTTCAGCGTGGCCGCCAACTACACGGCGTCGGCCGCGTGGTCGGCCGTGGATGCCCGCCAGAGCGACCGGGCTCTCGGACATCTGAACCGTGCGCTGTACCTGGCGGGCATGGCGAAGGACCCCGTGGCGGAGCTGCGCGTGTGGAACTCGCACGCCATGCTCGCGTTGCACGCCGGGGAGTTCTCGCAAGCCGTGGACGCCGGCCAGGCGGCGCAGGCCACCGCTGGCACGCGCCGAGACTCTTTGTTCGCCTCCCTCGCCCACGCACGTACGGCCGTCGGGCATTCCAGCACGGGGGATCGGCGGGCCGCGTTGCGGTCGCTGGGTTATGCGGAAGAGGCACTGGCGAAGGCGTCTTGGGGAGAGCACAGGCCGTCTTGGGTGGCGTTCTACGGGCCTGCCGAGCTGCTGGCCATCACTGCCGTCGTCCGGGACAAGATCGGGGATGCGGCGGTGGCGGAGGCGGCCTCGCACCGCGCCCTGGCGGCCATCCCGCAGCAGTATCGCCGAAACCGTGCACTGGCCACCTTGCAGCTCGCCCTCGCGCAGCTTCACCAGGGTGACGCGGACCAGGCGTGCGCAACGGCGGAAAAGGTGTTCGTGCTGATGCACGGCAATGCTCTACCTGGCCGGATGCGCTCGTATCTCGGGGATTTCTACCGCGACTTGACCACTTTCTCGCCGGGTTCCAAAACCGCGCGAGAGTGGAAGGACCGTTACCGAGCAGAATGGAGCCAGGTCCGATGACCTCAGCCTTGGAACTGCGCCACTACGGCCACGACGATCTGCCGAAGATTCGGCAGACGTTGATCGATGTGCACGCAGACGTGCACGCCGACCGCATGGCGGACGAAGATTTCCGGCAGAAGTTCCCCTGGTTCGTGGATCACTGGGGCGCCCACCCGGACTTCGCCTGCGTCATCGCGTACGACGCAGGAGAGGTGGCGGGTTTCGCCTACGGCGCTCCCGCCAAGGACGACCGCGAGTGGTGGCGGAAGCATCTGGTCCCGGCGCCGGAGGAGCCGCGCACCTTCCACTTCTCCGAGCTGATGGTGCGCGAGCGGTGGCGTAAGACGGGCGCGGGGGAACGGCTGCACCGCGCACTGATGGACGCCAGGAACGAACACCTGGCTGCGCTGCTCGTGGACGTGACGCATCCCAAAGTCCAAGCACTGTACGAGTCCTGGGGCTACCGGAAGATCGGGGAGGACCAGCCGTTCCCGGACTCCCCGGTCTTCGCCGTGATGCTCGTGGACCTGCCGCTGACCTGAGCATGTTCGCCGACTCTCGGCCGGAGCGCAGTCCGGCTGTCCGCACGCCCTGTCGCCCGTCCCAACCGCACTACTCCGAAGGGCAGTTCCGCCCTCATCCGGCTCGGCACCGACTGCGAGGCACCGACGCGGAACGAGCGAGATCCGCACATCGAGCGGATGCCGGTGTGCGCCTCCCGAGCCGTCGCTCCGAGACATGGGGCAGCTCGGCATTACTCGGCGTCGACTCCCGCTACGGACAGCAGCGCACACACGATCTCCGAGGCCCTGAGCTGCTCGCGCAGGAGACGGACGCCACCACGCTCGACGCCCCGCACGGATCAAGGGCGCGACCTTCCGTGCAACGCCAAAGGCTCCTTGTGAAGATCACAAGGAGCCTTTGACCAGTGTCGGGACGGCGGGATTTGAACCCACGACCCCTTGACCCCCAGTCAAGTGCGCTACCAAACTGCGCCACGTCCCGGTGCTGTCCGAGTGGTTCGGGGCTTCTCCGCCCCGCTCGCGCACAAAGAACACTACAGCACTTCAGGGGGTGCTCGCTCACCCCCCTCGGGATCGGACGGCCCCCGAGCCGGAGGTCCGCAAGCCCCGGCGGCGGCCCATCGAGACGGAGGCGGCCCCCGCCCTCCACCGTCGGCCACCGAGGTCCTTGCCGGCCGCCTCATCCGTGCGGCCAACGCCAGGCCGTTGAAGTCGAGTTGGCCGCCGGGCGGCTCCCGGCGCATTGCGTTGGGCGTCTCCTTCCGCCGCGCCGGAACCCTTTCCTTCCACTCCTCAGCACTCACTGCACCCGTACGACCACATGGAGTTCACCGGCGAAAGCGCCCCGACAACCCGGCCGGCGACGAGGTGCCCGCCGGAACCCGGATCACATCTGCACGGACGAGACGCTCTCCACGAGTTCCCGCAGCACGCGGACGAGTCCCTGCCCGAGGTCGGTCGGTGCGAGGAGGAGCCCGAGCAGCAGGACGAGGACGACGGTGAGCTTCTCGTCGGAGCGGCTTCTCGCCTCCACACGCCGTCGCAGTCGCAGGACGACGACGAGCGCCAGCAGTACTGCCATGTTGATGGTCAGCAACCTTCCCCCTCGAATGCGCCTCGCCCTATTCGGCTCTACTCGTTTTTTCCAGGGCGGGGAAACTCCTTAACCGCGCCGCCGGTGTCGCCGTTCTGTTCGGACGAAAGCGGGGGAGGGCGAACTGCGGTAGGGGACGCGAGGATTGCCGCCTTCCTTCGGTGTCCGGAGCGGGACCGTGCGGATAGGGGCGGTTAGGGGCTGCTTGCGCGCGGACGGCAGCGGGAGCATCGCCAGGGCGGCTGTTCGGTCCCTGCTGCGCGTGTCGCGGGCCGGTATGCGGAGATCCGCCACCGGATGCATCCGGCGCAATTCCAGGTGCCGAAGCCTAGGAGCGAGAACACCCATGCATCTTCTCGTCGACGGAATCCAGCATCGGGTGACCGGTGAAATCCTCGTGCCGAACTCGAAATACCACGCGCACCGGGCGCTGGTCCTCGCCTCTCTTGCGGACGGTGAGAGCCGCATCCACGGACTCACCGACGCGCGCCACGTCGACTACACCGTGCGACTGCTCCGCGGGCTCGGTGTGCCGATCAGCAGGAGCGGCGACACGTTCCTGGTACGCGGCCTCGGCGGGCGGTACCGGCCGAGGCGGGCCACGCTCTCGGCCGGCAGCTCGGGCACCACCCTGTACTTCATGGCCGGGCTCGCCTGCCTGTCGGACCGGGACGTCTCGCTCACCGGCCAGCGGTACTTCAGGCGCCGCCCGGTGGGCCCCCTGCTGCGGGCGCTGGAGCAGCTTGGCGTGGCGCTCGGAGCGGCCGACGACTGCCCTCCTGTCCACGTCCGCGCCGGACGGCCGGCCGGGGGGAGGGTGACCCTCCCCGGGACCCTGTCGCAGTGGGTGTCCGGCGTGCTGCTGCTGGCGCCGTTCGCCGCGGGACCCACGGTCGTCGAGGTGGAGGGGGAGCTCAACGAGCGCACCTACCTGGAGCTGACCGTCGCGATGATGCGGCGGTTCGGCCTGGAGGTGACCGTCTCGCCGGACTGGCGACGCTTCACGCTGCCCCCGGGCCAGAAGGCGCAGCCGACGGAACTGGCGCTGCCGCCCGACGTCGGCTCCGCCGCCTTCGGCGTCGCCGCGGCCGCGCTCCACCCGTCCGACGTCCTGCTCCGCGGTCTCACCAGCCTGGACGGCGGACCCGCCGACCACCCCGAGTTCCACTTCCTCGACATCGCACGGGCCATGGGCGTACCGATGGAGCCGGCGGCCGGGGGCGTGCGCATCAGGCAGGACGCGCCGCTACTCAAGGCCGTCGACGTCGACTGCAGCGACGTCCCCGACATGCTGCCGGTCCTCTCGGTGCTCGGTACCTTCGCGCAGGGCGAGTCCGTCTTCCGGAACGTCGGGCACACCCGGCTCAAGGAGTCCGACCGCGCGGGGGCGGTCCTCCAGCTCAACTCCATGGGCGGCGACCTGGCGCTCACCGGCGACGTGCTGCGGGTGAACGGTGTCGAAGGGCTCGCGGGCGCGGGGCTCTCCACCTACAACGACCACCGCGTTCTGATGTCGCTGGCCGTGGCGGCCTCGCGGGCGCAGGGCCGCTCCGCCCTCACCTTCCCCCACGCGTACCGCATCTCGTACCCGGACTTCCTCACCGCGATGAACGCCGTCGGCGTGCCCATGACGGTGGCGGACGGCCCTGCCAGGCGGCCCCGCCGCGGGACGGGGCGGCCGGACACCGCCGCCCGGACGACGCTGCCCCAGTGGCTGGCCCGGCATGCGGCGGCCCGGCCGGGCGCGCCGGCTGTCGTGGACGTCGCCGAGGACGGCCGGCGCGTGGTCACCTGGCGGGCACTCGCGGAGCGGGTCGACCGGGCGGCCTCGCTGCTGCTGCGGCTGGGGGTGCGCCCTGGTGAGCACGTCGTCTACCAGCTACCGAACCGCTCCGAGTTCGTGGTGCTCTCCCTCGCGGCGCTGCGGATCGGCGCGGTCTGCTGCCCGGTCATGCCGTTCTTCAGGGCACGTGAACTCGGCTTCGTGCTGCGCAGGTCGGCGGCGCGCGTGCTGGTCGTCGTCGACGGGCACCGCTCCCGCAGCCTCGCGGACGAGGCGCTCGCTCTCGCGGCTCGCGGGGAGGCGTCGGAACGGCTGCGCCACCTCGTGGTGGTATCCCGCTCGGGCGGCCGGAGCCGGCTCCCGCAGAGCTCCGCCGACGGCGTCACCGTGCACGGCTGGACGGCGGCCCTGGCGGCGACGGAGGTGGACCGCGCGGCGCTCGACGCCGCCAGGTCCGAGGCGGGCGCGGCGGCCCAGCTCCTCTTCACCTCGGGTACGACCGGCGAGCCCAAGGGCGTTGCACAGACGTCGGCGACCTTGGTGAAGGCCGTCACGATGGAGGTCGCGCACCTCGGCCTCGGAGAGGGGGACACCGTCTGGGTGCCGTCACCGCTCGCCCACCAGACGGGGTTCCTCTACGGGATGGTGCTGGCCACCGTGCTCGGGGCGCCGCAGATCCTCCAGGCCGAGTGGGACGCGGAGCGCGCTCTCGCCTCGCTCAACGACCACCGGGCGACCTTCGTCCAGGCCGCGACGCCCTTCCTCTCCGACCTGTTGAGGGCGGTGGAGGAGGGCGGCGAACCCCCGCGCCATCTGCGCATCTTCGTGGCCACGGGCGCGACCGTGCCGCGCGCCCTCGCCGAGCGGGCCGACCGGGTGCTCGGGGTGAAGGTCTGCGGCGCCTTCGGCACCACCGAGACCTGCCTCGCCGCGCTCTCCGCACCTTCCGACCCGCCCGCACAGCGCCGGGGCACCGACGGACGCGCACTGGACGGTGTCCGCCTGCGCGTCACGGACGACGGGGGGAACGTCCTCCCGCCCGGCCGCGAGGGCAATTTCGAACTGAGCTCGCCGACGGTCTTCGACGGCTACCTCGGCCGCCCCGACCTGACAGCGGAAGCGTTCACACCGGACGGCTGGTACCGCACCGGCGATCTCGCCGTGCTCGA
Source organism: Streptomyces sulphureus DSM 40104 (assembly GCF_000381025.1). GTDB lineage: Bacteria > Actinomycetota > Actinomycetes > Streptomycetales > Streptomycetaceae > Streptomyces > Streptomyces sulphureus. Next base: position 159,410 of record NZ_KB905816.1, on the reverse strand, counting down.
CGAGGCGGGCTTCGTGCGGATCACCGGACGGGAGAAGGACGTGATCAACCGCGGCGGGGAGAAGGTCCCGGTCGCCGAGGTGGAGCAACTGCTACTCGCCCACCCCTCGGTGGCGGACGTGGCGGTCGTCGCGATGCCGGACGACCGCCTCGGCGAGCGCGCCTGCGCGTTCGTGGTGCCGTCGGGCGGCGCGCGGTTCACCTTCGCCGACATGCGTCGCCACCTGGACGCGCACCAGGTGGCGAAGCAGTACTGGCCGGAGCGGCTCGAACACCTCGCGGCCCTCCCGCGCAACCCCGTGGGGAAGGTCCGGAAGTTCGTCCTGCGGGAGAAGGCCAGGGGGCTGCGCCCGCAGGACGGCGACGGGGCGTGACCCGGAGTGGATGAGGCCGCCGCAAGCAGCGGTGCCGTGCGCGTCGCCCCGGTCGTCGCCCGTTCGACGCGGTCAATCCGCCGCCGTACCGTACGAGTTGGCGCCGCCCCGCGACGGAGGTGCCGCGCCGGGGCCCCGGTGGGGCGCCGGCCGGCTCAGGCGTGGGCGCCGAGCACCTCGAAGACCGAGGAGAAACGGTCCTCGAGGTCCTGACGGTGCCGGACCCGCAACTTCCGGTAGATCCGCGTCAGATGCTGCTCGACCGTGCTGGGCGTGATGAAGAGCCTCGTGGAGATCTCCCGGTTGGTGTGGCCCCGGATCGCCAGGACGGCGACGCGCCGCTCGGCCGAGCTGAGCTTGCCCAACTCGCCGCCGTACGCGGGCGGTACATCGTCGCGGGCGGCACCGGCTGCCGTGCCGGCGGCGATGAGCCGCTGGAGGCGGCCCGCGTCGCACTGCTGCGCCATGCGCTGGGCGCGCCTGATCGTCGCACGGGCGGGGCCCAGGCACGCGCTCTCCCGGTACGCCGCCGCCAACTCGACCAGCGTGTAGGCGTGTTGGAGGCGGCTGCCGCACCGCTCGAGCTGGTCGGCCGACGCCTTCAGGAGGGAGACCCGCCGGTCCGCCGCGTCGGCCTTGGCGAGCAGACGCAACGTCATGCCCTGGACGGACGTCTCCTCCTCGGGAAGCAGCCCGAGCTGTTCCTGGAGGAGTCCGCGGGCGCTCTTGACGTCGCCGACCTGCAGGTACGCCTCCGCCATGTCGCAGCGCCAGGGCACCACCGTGGGGAGGTCCGAGGCGAGGTACGCGGACATGTCGCGGCAATTCTCGAAGTCGGCGACGGCCGCGTGGAGTCGGCCGACCGCGAGGTGGTGCCGTCCGCGGGCGCGTACGTAGAGCAGTCCGCCCACCCCGCGGAAGACCGCGGGCGGTACGGGCCGGTCCAGCACCTCGGCCGCCTCCTCGTACCGTCCCGACTCGGTCAGCGCCTCGACGAGAACGGCGGCGAGCGACCCGACACCCGAACCCCACTCCTGCCAGGGCTTGTACGCCAGCGCCTCCTGGAGGTGGCGGCGCGCGCCGGTGAGGTCGCCGAGGGCCAGGGCGATCCGCGCCTGGACGACGGCGAGCAGGGACCTCCACAGGGGAGAGGGGAAGTCGTCGAGCGCCGCGGAGAGCGAGGCGCACCACTTCCGGGCGAGCGGCAGGGAGTTGACGGCGTCCAGCACCCAGCAGGCGAAGAGGAAGGGCTCCACTTCGGAGGTCCGGACCCGGATGCCTTCGAGGAGCTGCTCGGCCGCGAAGACGACCCCGGCCCTGTCCCCCTGGTCGAGAAGGTCGGGGACCTTGTGGAGGACGGTGGGCAGCCACGAGTGGTTGCCGATCACCAGGCACCGGTTGGCGCTGACCGGTGCCCCGGGCCCGTGCTGCTCGGCCCGCGGTGTGCGGGGCGGGACGCCGTGCCAGACGCCGTGGAGCACCTCCGCGAGGGTCACCTCGACCTCGTCCTCCGGGTCCTGGGGCTCCTCGCGCAGCGCGGAGAGCAACTCCCAGGCGCGGTCCGGGTATCCGTGGAGCAGCATCGCGCGGACGAGGAGCGCGACGTCGGCCGGCCGCAGCACGCCCTGGCGCGCCGCACCGCTCAGCGACGGCAGCAGGGAGGAGACCAGCACCGGGTTGGTCAGCCATTCGCTGCGCAGCAGGAGCATCTCCGCCGCCGCGCGCTCCTCCGTCGTGACCGCCGACGCCTGGACGAGCCGCAGGAGGGCGCCCGCCACCTCGGCGCGGCCCTCCTCCAGGGCGCGGCCGACGACCTCCATCACCAGCGGCAGGTCCCACGGCGGGCCGATCTTCCCCGCGGCCTCCAGCTTGCGCGCCACGTGGCACACCGGTGCGCCGTCGTCGAACAGGACGCGTGCCGCGGCGAGTTGGACGTCCGCGGCATCGGTGAAGTCCGGGTCGTCGAGCAGGGCCCTGGCTATGTGCTGCCGCATGCGCGTCCCGTGAGTCATGCCGAGTTCGCCGAGTGTGCGGAGGACCCGGTCGGCGAGCCCCGTGTCGCCGTCGAGCAGCCTGCTCAACCGCTGGGTGGTGCAGAGCGGGCCGAGCACCGCGACCGCCCGGGCGCCCCGGCCGAACCCGGGGGTGTCGCTGCCGTCGATCATGAGGCGGACGGTGTCGTAGAAGTCGGCGTCGACGGTGAGCGCGCTCCCGCCCCGCTCCGCCGAAGCCAGGTACTTCCCCACGAGAAGTCCCGAGAGCGGGATGTTGCCCCCGCTGACGTCGTGCACTTCGGTGGCGATCCGTTGCGCGGCCCTCCGCACGGCGGGTTCGCGGAGGTGGGCGACGCGTTCGGCGATCCAGTCCGCCAGCGTCTCGCGCGTCAGCAGGCTCAGCCGGACGAGGCGCGTGTGCGGCAGGCGCAGGAGGTCGGTACGGAAGTCGGCGCAGTGCCCGGAGGCTTGGCCGGTCCGCTCGCTCAGGACCAGCCTGATGCGCGTCCCCTGGAGGCGCCGTGCGAGGAAGCGGAGGAACCCCTGCGTCGGGCGGTCGACGAAGTTGATGTCGTCGACCGAGACGAGCAGCGGCTGCGTCGCGGCGACGGAGACGAGTCGGTGGTACGTGCGCTCCTGGAGGTCGGTGAGGAGCCCCGGAGGCACTGCCGCGGACGGTTCCCCGCGGTCGACGGCCGCACCCGGCGGTTCGTCCAACTGCCCCAGGAGCTGGCGCAGTACACCGAAGGCGACCTGCTGCTCGCTCGGCCAGCCCGTCACGCTCACTGCCCGTGCCCCGGACTCGGCGGCCGACTCGTTGACGGCGTGGAGGAGGGTGGTCTTCCCCGACCGCTTCGGCCCGCGGACGAGAAGGATGCCGCTCTCGTCGTGCCGGCTCTCGAAGCCCGGGATGAGCACATGGGGCGGTAGTACCTGCTCAGCGGACGGTGTCACCGTGGCGGGACTCCTCTCGCAACGGGCGGCGTTCTGACCGCCCCGTGGGTTCGCGGAGATGTCGTGTCGGACGAGAAGGCGGAACCGCATCGGTCCCTCGAAGGTTTTCCCGGTGGTGCGCGGCTCTCACTCGCCACTGTTCACCAAGGTCCGCCCGCATTCACCCCGGGCTGCGTTCCATATTCTTGCAGCCCCGACGTCCCACGAAACCCCGTCGAGTTGCCGCACGGGTCGGCACGGAGGTTTTCGGACTTCTCCGTGAGTGCGCCGGTACCCACGGGGGCGTGAGAGCACTGGCCGGGGGATAGCTGTAGGTTCACACTGCAACGGTGTGGTGGTGCCGGGTTTCGCTCACCTGTCGGATCGGCGTTCGTATCGGGCGTGTAATTCGAGCCGCTTGCAATGCTGTTGCAAGGCGCTCAGGAGGAATGCGGAGTACTGGTTTCGGCCCGATCCCTGCGTGAGGAGAAATCAAAGGGGCCTTCGAGGCGTCCACCGTATTCGTGAAGAGGTCGCCGGGCGCCCGTCCGCCGATCCCGGCACTTCCTGCGCTCCCCTCCGCTCAGACGCTTCGAACCCCGGCGCCCGTCCGGAAGCGGTTGATCGCCGAGAGGTGCCGCTCCCGCAACCGTTCGTCGCGGACGCCGAGCCCTTCCCTCGGCGCCAGGCACAGCACCCCCACCTTGCCGGCGTGCCGGTTCCGGTGGACGTCCTGTGTCGCCCGGCCCACGGCGGAGAGCGGGTAGACGGTCGACAGGGTCGGGTGGACCATCCCCTTGGAGATGAGCCGGTTCGCCTCCCACGCCTCGCGGTAGTTGGCGAAGTGGCTGCCGACGATCCGCTTGAGGGACATCCACAGGTAGCGGTTGTCGTACTCGTGCCGGTAGCCGGAGGTGGAGGCGCAGGTGACCACGGTGCCGCCGCGACGGGTGACGAAGACGCTCGCCCCGAAGGTCTCCCTGCCGGGGTGCTCGAGGACGATGTCCGGGTCGTCGCCGCCCGTCAGTTGGCGGATGTGGGCACCGAAGCGCTTCCACTCCTTCGGGTCCGGCGTCGTCTCGTCCTTCCAGAACCGGTAGCCCTCCTGCTGCCGGTCGATCACCAACCCGGCGCCCAGCGAGCGCACCAACTCGGCCTTGCGTGCCCCGGATACGACGCAGACGGGGACGGCGCCCCCGTTGAGGGCGAGTTGCGTGGCGTACGAGCCCAGGCCGCCGGCGGCGCCCCAGACGAGGACGGTGTCCCCTTGTTTCATCCGGGCGCCGTTGCGGGAGACGAGCTGCCGGTAGGCGGTCGAGTTGACGAGTCCGGAGGACGCGGCCTCCTCCCAGGTGAGGTGCGCCGGCATCGGCATGAGCTGATCGCCTTTGACGAGGGAGAGTTCGGCGAGGCCGCCGAAGTTGGTCTCGAAGCCCCAGATGCGCTGCTCCGGGTCGAGCATGGTGTCGTCGTGCCCGTCGGGGGAGCGCAGTTCGACGGAGAGGCAGTGCGCCACCACCCGGTCTCCCGGCTTCCACCGCCGCACTCCAGGCCCGGTCCGCAGCACGACACCGGCGAGGTCCGAGCCGAGCACGTGGTACGGCCGGTCGTGACGGGCCGCCAGGGGAGCGTCGGAACGCCCGTACCGCTCAAGGAAGGTGAAGGTGGGAACCGGCTCGAAGAGGGAGCTCCACACCGTGTTGTAGTTGACGGCGCTGGCCATCACCGCGACGAGCGCCTCCTCAGGACCCGGCTCGGGGGTGAGAACCTCGCAGACGCGGAGGGACTTCGACGGCGCCTTGTCCCGCGTTGCGAGCCCCTCGAACATCCCCGAGTCCTCCCGCCGGATCACGGCGCCCCGGTAGGACTCGGGGACGGACAGCGCGGCGAAGGCAGCGCCGTCCGCGTCGTCCGAAAGGGCAGCGCTGACGATCTCCCGCATGTGGTGTCCTCCGAGGGGCGCAATCGCTGGGGCGTCAAGGGACGGTGTGGGGGCGGACGTTGGCGGATCACGGTGTGCGGAGGCGTATCCCCGGCCGCCTTTCCGAGTCGACGGTGATCACCCGGTGGCCGGCGGGTGCGGCGAGACCGCGAGCGCCGGTCCCGTGGTCCCCAGGCCGATCACCGCGAGGGCGGAGAAGCGCCGGGCCATGCCGTTCCGTCCTTCCACAGGACGCCGGCGGCGCGGCGCACGGATCGCTGGAGGCGACGAGGGTGAGCGCTCACGACGCTACGGGGCGGCCCGGAGGGGCAGAACCCCTATCGCCCCCTCCGGCCCCGGCCGTCGTCCGCTAGGCGCCGGGCCCCGCCCGGTCCCGGCCCGTCGCGGCGGCCGGCGGCAGTACCGCGCCGAGCCGTCGGAGATAGCAGTCGGTAGGGGGTGGTATCGGTGCGGCGCCGGTGCCATTCTTCGGCGTGCCCCGGACGCGGTGCGCGCTGGCAGCCGGAGCCGGCCGCCCCCTGGGTGTCGACCGACGGCGGAAAGGTGCAGGGTGAAGTCGAGGGACACGTCCGACCGTTGGATTCAGCGCTGCTCGCCCGGTCCGCCCGGCGCGACGCGGCTCGTCCTCTTCCCCCACGCGGGAGGCTCGGCGAGCTACTACCGCCCGTTCTGCCGCTCCCTCGGGGACCGCTTCGACGTGTGCGCGCTCCAGTACCCGGGCCGTCAGGACCGGCACACCGAGCCCTGCGTGACCGACCTGCACAGCCTCGCCGACCTCGTCTTCGCGCGGCTGCGGACGATGACCGGGCGGCCCTTCGCCTTCCTCGGCCACAGCATGGGCGCCCTCCTCGCCTACGAGGTGACGCGCCGCTTCGAGCGGGAACTCGGCACCTCACCGGTCCGCCTCTTCGTCTCGGGGCGCCGTGCTCCGTCCTGCCCGAGGACGGAGCACGTGGACCTGACCGGTGACGACGGACTGCTCTCCGAGGTCCGGGAGTTGAGCGGCACCGACCCGCGGGTACTGGGCGACGAGGAGATGCGCGAGCTGGTCCTCCCACCGCTGCGCGCCGACTACCAGGCGCTCCAGTCCTACCGCTTCTCGCCCGAGCCGCCGGTCGGCTGCCCGGTCACGGCCCTCTCCGGCACTTCCGATCCCCGTACCCATGAGGACGAGGCGGCGGCCTGGCGGGAGCACACGACGGGCGAGTTCGACATGCGGCTCTTCCCCGGCGGGCACTTCTTCCTCAGCGAACGCGTCGAGGACGTGGCCGCCTTCGTCGCCGAGCGGCTCTCCGCCGTCCCTCAATCCGGTTGAGGGCTGACGCCGGGTGCCTCGTGGCCGGGCTCGGCGGTCCGCGGCGTCCGCCGCCGCGAGAGGCACCGGACGAGGAGGGCGACGAGCACCAGGCACGTGCCCGCCCCGATCGCCGCGGCGGGGCCGGCGGCGTCCAGCAGTACGCCGGTGAGCATCATGCTGACGGCGGAGCCGCCCGTCGTCGCCGTCTGCAACCAGCCGAACGCTTCCGTCCTGCGGGAAGCCGGAGCCGCGTCGGCGACCTGCGTGTTGTTGGCGGCGAGGTTCGGGCTGATCACCAGGCCCCCGACGAAGAGCACCAGCCCGACCACGACGACGGGCGTCGAACCACGGGCCGGGGGCAGTACCGCGGCGAGGGCGGCCATGCCTGCCGCCAGCGCCAGCAGCAGCGCCGTGTGGTTGACCCTCCGGGTGGTGGCGCCGAGCACCAGCCCGCCCGCCAGGGAGCCGACCGTCCAGACGGCGATGAGCACCCCGCTGAGCCCGACGCTCCCGGAGTCGGTGCTGTACGCCACCACGGAGAGGTTGATCGTGAAGACGGAGCCCATCACGCACATGGCGACGACGAGGACGGCGAGCAGCCCCGGCTCCGTCGGCAGCAGCCGCTTGCGTCCGACTGCGACGGTCTTCGCCTCCTCCGTGCTCCGCAGCGGTACGTCGGCGAGGCCGGAGCGGCGGTACGCCAGCGCGAAGACCGCGGATCCGCAGAGGGCGAGCAGGGCGCAGACGCCGACCGACCACGCCGGGTCGTACGCCGCCGTCAGCGACGCCAGCAGGGGACCCACGGTCGCGACGGCGTCCTGTCCCACGGCGTCCAGCGTGTAGATGCTCGCCCGCTGGTCCTCCCGCACCAGCAACGGCCAGGCGGCGCGGCTGATTTGGGGGATCGGTGAGGTGCTGCACCCGGTCAGGGCCGCGACGAGCACGGCGAGCGGCCAGCCGGCCGGCGGCAGGAGGACGGTGAGGGCGGTGAGCAGGCCCAGGCCGAGCGCGAAGCCGAGCCCCGTGATCATGACGAGCCGGGGCACCGAGCCGCGGTCCGCCACGCGCCCGCGGTACGGCGCCGAGAGCGCCTGTGCCACGGCCTGCACTCCGATGACCACCCCGACCTGGCCGAACGAGCCGGTCCAGCGGGAGAGGAGCACCGTCGAGGCGATCGGCAACGCCATCACGCTCAGCCTGCTCATCAAGGAGCAGGCGAAGAGGGAGGGAAGGTGGGGGACAGCGAAGAGGGAGCGATAGGCGTTGAGCACGCGCCGCCACTTTCTCTCACCCGAGCCCCGTGAGGGCCGGCGTCACCGAATGCGCCGTTGCGACGGCGCGTATCTCGTCCCCGGCGGGGAGCCTCTCACATTCCGCTCTCCCGCCGGATGCGTCAACCAAGAGGAACTCAGGGTTTCCTGACGTCCCACGCCACAGGGAGCTCCTTCACGCCGTACGCCACCGAGTCGTCCTTGAATCGGACGTCCTCCGGTGCGATCGCGGGGCGCAGCGTGGGGAAACGGGAGAACAGAAGGCTGAAGGAGACCCGCAGTTCGACCCGGGCGAGCTGCTGTGCGATGCACTGGTGGATTCCGTGGCCGAAGGTCAGGTGGTGCACGTCTTTCCGGTTCAGGTCGAGTACGTCGGGCTCCGGGTAGCGGTCCGGGTCACGGTTGGCCGAGACCATCGATCCCTTGACGGTCTCTCCCGGCTTGATGAGGTGTCCGGCGAACTCGATCTCTTCCGTCGCCGTGCGGATGAACTCCAGGTGCACGATGGAGAGATAGCGCAGCAGCTCCTCCACCGCGTTGTCGATGAGAGACGGGTCGGCCTTGAGCTTGGCCAGCTCCCGCGGGTGCCGGAGCAGCGCGTAGGCGCCGATGCTGAGCATGTTGGAGGTCGACTCGTGTCCCGCGATGAGAAGCAGGACGCTGATCCCGATGATCTCCTCCCGCGTGAGCTGCTCTTCGGGCGGTGCGTGGAGGAGGCCGCTGATGATGTCGTCCTGCGGGTGTTCCGCCTTTTCGTGCACCAGGGCGGTGATGAAGTCGAAGAGCTTCTCCTTCGCGCGGTGGACCTCGTCCAGGGGCAGGTCCACGTTGAGGACGGTCTGCGCCCACTTCTGGAAGTCGTGGCGGTCGCGGGTCGGCACTCCGAGGAGGTCGCAGATCACGAGGGACGGCACCGGCAGCGCGAACGTCTCCACGAGGTCGACGCCGGGCCCTGCCGCCTCCATCTCGTCGAGCTGCCCGTTGACGTACTCGACGATCCTCGGTTCCAACTGCCGCACCCTGCGCACGGTGAACTGACCGGCGAGCAGCCGCCGGTACCGCGTGTGTTCGGGCGGGTCCATGCTCACCATCGCCCCGGCCGGCAGCTTCGGCTTCTCGTGCGTGTGCCGGGTGCGCGCCGCGCGGTTCCGGTTGGAGCTGAACCGGGTGTCGAGGAGGAAGGTGCGCACGTCGTCGAACTTGGTGAGCAGCCAGCCCTCGTTGCCGTCGGCGAACCGTACGCGGCTCACCGGTTCCTCTTCGCGGAGGCGCTTGTAGCCGTCGGGCGGGTCGAAGGGGCAACTCCGGCTGAGCGGCAGACCTGGTGTTTCCGACAGCGATTCCGACACGTCTTCTCCCTTTTCCCTGTGCTCGGTTCGGGCGGTGGTGCGAGTCGGCCGCTGCTTTTGCGCAACGGGGTCCCGCGGGTTTCCCGGGCGTTTTTTCGGCCCATGCTGTTCGGCATGCGAATGGTGATTCTGGGGGCTTCGACGCCCCTCGGCGGCGCATTGGTCACCGCGTGCGCCGGCGGAGGCGACCAGGCTGTCGCTCTGGTGCGTGCGCCCCAACACGTCGACCGACTGCGCGCGTTGGGCGCGGAACCGGTGCTCATCGGACCCGACGAGTCTCCCCGCACGGTGAGGGCGGCTCTCACGGGCGCGCTGCGCCGGGCCGAAGCCCTCGTACTCGCCGCCGGGACCGGCGGCTCGGCCGGCCGCGACCCGGCCGCGCTCTTCGCCGCCGCGGGCGAGCGGGCCGGGGTGCGCAGGTACCTCATGGTCAGCAACTGGTACGGAGCCGAGGACCGGCCCTGGTCCGCGGAGGAGAAGGCCGACTACCTCGCGGCGAAGAAGGCGGCGGAGGACGATCTGCGCGCCCGTGCCCTGGACTGGACGATCGTGCGCACCGGACGGCTCACCGACGGGCCCGCCGGCGGAGGGGTGCGGCTCCGCACCGCTCCCGACGGTGTCGCGCCTGCCGGCGCGATCGGCCGGGCCGACGTGGCGGCGGCGGTGCTCGCCCTGCTGCGTCGTTCCGCGACTTTCGGTCTGGCGCTTGAACTGACGTCGGGTGAAGAGCCGTTGGAAGAGGCGGTGCGTAATGCGTTCGGGCCTGCGGATGTCTGACGCAATTTCTTTCCTGCTGCGAGGGCAGGCAGCGTCACTTCGGAAACTCGGTGCGTTCTCCCGCGAACTTTCGTATTGCATCGCAGAGTTGCCGCGGCTACGTTCAGGGAATGCGCATCGAAGTTGACCGCGAGAAATGTACGTCCAGTGGGACCTGTGCGATGTACTTTCCCGGATTGTTCGACCAGGACGAAGCGGACGGTCGTGTTCGACTCATTGAGGAACATCCTTCCGAAGAGCAGGAGACCGAGGCGAGGGAGGCGGTGCTGCGCTGTCCGACGGGCGCCATCACGGTGCTGGAGTCCTCCGACTGAGCAGGCACCGCAGCGCCCGACTCCGGGCGGCACCAGGCAACGTGGCACTGCCAGCTTGGCCGAGCGGTCCCGTCGTGCGGCAACCCCCTAGCCGCCCCTAGGCCCCCGTGCGGGCGTGACGAGGGGTCCGCCGGCCGGTGACAGGGGGGTTGAGGGGGAGAGCGGGGACTGGCGGCGCTCGCAGAATGAGCGGTGGTGGGCGCTGCCCGGTGACTTCCCCTCCCAAGGAGCCCGAACTACCCATGTCCGAGAGCGAAGAGAAGTTCCGTACCTACCTCAAGAAGGTCACCACCGACCTGCGGTGGACCCGGCGCCAACTCCAGGAGGTGCGGGAAGCGGCGAGCGAACCGATCGCACTCGTCGGCATCGGCTGCCGCTTCGCCGGCGGTGTGGCGTCCCCCGACGACCTGTGGGGGCTGGTGGCCGGCGGCGGCGACGCGCTCGGTCCGCTGCCCTCCGACCGCGGCTGGGACATCGACGCACTCTACGATCCGGACCCCGACAGGCCCGGCACCAGCTACGTACGCTCCGGCTACTTCCTCCGCGACGCCACCGCCTTCGACGCCGGCTTCTTCGGAATCTCCCCGCGGGAGGCCACGGCGATGGACCCGCAGCAGCGACTGCTGCTGGAGACGTCCTGGGAGGCGGCCGAGCACGCCGGACTCGACCCGCACGCGCTCCGCGGAACCAGGACGGGGGTCTTCGTCGGCACGGCAGCGCAGAACTACGGGGTCGGCGCGGAACACGACCCGAGCGAGGTGGAGGGCTACCTCGCCACGGGCACCTCGACCAGCGTCGCCTCGGGCCGCATCTCCTACCTGTTCGGCCTCGAAGGCCCCGCGGTGACGGTGGACACCGCGTGCTCGTCGTCCCTGGTCTCCCTGCACTTGGCCGTCCAGGCGCTGCGCCGCGGCGAGTGCGACCTCGCGCTCTGCGGCGGCGCCACCGTCGTCCCTGTACCGGGGGCGCTGGTGGAGTTCAGCCGCCAGCGCGGGCTCTCCCCGACGGGCCGCTGCCGCGCCTTCGCCGAGGACGCCGACGGGTTCGGCATGGGCGAGGGTGTCGGCATGCTGCTGGTGCGGCGGCTCTCGGACGCCAGGCGAGCGGGGCAGCGGGTGCTGGCGGTGGTACGCGGCTCGGCGGTCAACCAGGACGGAGCCTCCAACGGGCTGACGGCGCCGAGCGGCGCGGCCCAACAACGGGTGATCCGCGCCGCGTTGGCCGACGCGGGCCTCACGCCCGACCGGATCGACGCCGTGGAGGCGCACGGCACGGGCACGCGCCTCGGCGACCCCATCGAGGCCCGCGCCCTGCTGGCGACGTACGGCGAGGACCGGCCCGGCGCCCGGCCGCTGTGGCTCGGCTCGGTGAAGTCGAACCTCGGCCACGCCCAGGCGGCGGCGGGGGTCGCCGGCGTGGTCAAGACGGTGCTGGCGATGCGGCACGGCGTCCTGCCCCGCACGCTCCACGTCGACGTGCCGACGCCCGAGGTCGACTGGTCCTCCGGCGCCGTCCGCCTCCTCGACGAGCCTCGCGCCTGGCGGACGGACGGCCCGCGGCGTGCGGCCGTCTCGTCGTTCGGGATGAGCGGAACCAACGCGCACGTGATCCTGGAGGAGGCCCCCGAGGAGCAGCACGCAAGGGCGGTCGCCGGCGGGGAGACGTCGGTGTTCCCCGTCCCCTGGCCGGTGTCGGGCCGCGGGTCCGGCGGGCTGCGGGCGCAGGCGGCGCGGCTGGCCGACGCGGTGGCGAGCCGGGGCGACGAAGCCGACGTCGCGCAGGTGGCGGAGGCGCTGGCCACCGGGCGCGCACCGCTGAGCGAGCGGGCGCTGGCCGTCGGAGAGACGGTGCCCGCACTCCTCGCGGGGCTGCGCTCGGTCGCGGGCGCGTCCGCCGCCTCGGGCACGGCACCGGGCGCCGTGTGGGGGAGCGGCGCCCCGGCGGGCGCGGGTCCTGCGGTGCTGGTCTTCCCGGGGCAGGGCTCCCAATGGCTCGGCATGGGTGCCGAACTCCTCGACTCCTGCGAGGTGTTCGCGGCCGAGTTCCGTCGGTGCGCCGAGGTCTTCCGCGACCGGGTGTCCTGGTGGGCGGAGTGGCCGCTGGAGGAGGTCGTCGGCGGCCGCGCGGGGGCGGAGTTCTGCGAGCGGATCGACGTGTTGCAACCCGCCCTCTTCTCGGTGACGGTGTCGCTCGCCGCGGTGTGGCGCTCCTGGGGCGTCGAGCCTGCCGCAGTCGTCGGGCACTCGCTGGGGGAGATCGCTGCGGCGTACGTGGCGGGGGCTCTCTCGCTCGGCGACGCGGCGAAAGTGGTCGCCGTCCGGTCCCGGCTGCTGCGGCAGATGTCGGGGACCGGCGGCATGGTCGCGGTCGCGGCGAGCCGCGCGGAGGTGGACCGGCTGCTCGCGGAGCGGGACCGGCTCTCCGTCGCGGTGGTCAACGGCCCCCGCTCCGTGGTCGTCTCCGGGCCGGTGGCCGACCTGGAGGAGCTGCGTGCCCACTGCCGGGAGGGCGGTGTGCGCACCCGGCAGGTGAAGGCGGACGTCGCCGGGCATTCGCCCCACATGGAGGCGATCCGCGCGGAGTTGGAGGCCGAACTCGCCGACATCCGCCCCCGCGAGGGGACGGCGCCGCTCTACTCGACCGTGGACGCCGCTCTCGTCCGCGGCACGGCGCTCGACGGCCGCTACTGGTTCCGCAACCTGCGGCACACGGTGCGGCTCTCGGAGGTGGTCGCCGAACTGGCCCGCACGGGCAGCCGGTTCTTCGTCGAGGTCAGCGCCCACCCCGCGCTCACCGTCGGGATGCAGGAGACGATCGACGAGGCCGGCAGCTCCGCGGTCGTTCTGGGCTCGCTGCGCCAGGGCGAGCCCGCGCTGCGGCGGCTGCTCCTCTCGGCAGGCGAGGGCTGGACGAGGGGTCTCGACGTCGACTGGGCCGCGGTGCTCGCCGGCCTGCCGGGCGGGGCGGAGCAGGAGAGCGCGCCCGGTTGGACCGAGCTGCCGACGTACGCGTTCCAGCGGCAGCGCTACTGGCTGCCCCCGGCAGGCGGGGCCGAGGAGGAAACCCCGCCCGCCGACGCGGAGTTCTGGACGGCGGTCCGCTCGTCCGACGAGGACGCACTCGCCGCCGAACTCGGGGCGAAGGGGCGGACCCGGGACGCGCTCCGCGAGGTGCTGCCCGCGCTCGCCGACTGGCACGCGCGGAGGGAACAGGCCGCGACGCTCGACGCCTGGCGCTACCGGGTGGTGTGGAAGCCCTGGACCACGCCTGCCAACACCGGTGCCGCGACCGGACGTTGGCTGGTGGTGGTGCCCGAAGACGCCGTGCCGCCCTGGATGGAGCGGACGGTCGAGGCACTCGCCGATGCGACCACGGTCCGTCTGGAGGTCGCCCCGCGGACCGCGGACCGCGACACGCTCGCGGCCCGGATCGCAGGGTGCGCCGCGTCGGATTCCGGCGACCTCGCCGGGGTGCTGGCGCTCGTCACGGCCGCGTCGGAGAGCCGGGCGCTGCCCGGCGGACTCGCCGAGGGCGTGGCGTCGAGCCTGCTGCTGACCCAGGCGTTGGGCGACGCCGGCGTCAACGCCCCACTGTGGCTGGTCACTTCGGGGGCGGTCGCCGTGACGGAGGACGAGCCGGCGGCTCTCCCGGGGCAGGCGCAGGTCTGGGGCATGGGCCGGGTCGTCGGTCTGGAGCACCCCGATCGCTGGGGCGGCCTCGTGGACCTCCCTCCCGAGCCGGACGAGCGCGCCACGGCGTCGCTCCTCGACGTGGTGCGGGCCGCCGGTGACGAGGACCAACTCGCCGTCAGGGCCTCGGGCGTGTACGTCAGGAGGCTGGTGCCGGCGGCGGCGGGCGCCAGGGCACGGACGGCCGACGCCGGTTTCCGGACCGGCGGCACGGCGCTGGTGACGGGCGGGACGGGGGCGCTCGGCGCGCACCTCGCCCGGTGGCTGGTCACGGCGGGTGCCGAGCGGCTCGTGCTGCTGAGCCGCAGCGGCCCCGCGGCGCACGGCGCCGCGGGGCTCGAAGCCGACCTGCGGGAGTCGGGCGCAGCGGTGGTGGTGGCCGCGTGCGACGTGTCGGACCCGGGCGCGCTCAAGTCGCTCCTCGAGGACGTCGAGTCCGAAGGTCCTCCGGTGCGCACGGTGGTGCACGCCGCGGGGGTGCCCCAGACCACCGCGCTCTCCTCGATGACGCTGGAGGAGTGCGCGAAGACGGTCGAGGGCAAGGTGGCGGGCGCGGTCGCGCTGGACGGGTTGCTCGCCGACCGGGAGCTGGACGCGTTCGTGCTCTTCTCCTCCGCCTCCGCGACCTGGGGGAGCGGGATGAGTGCCGCGTACGCCGCAGGCAACGCCTGCCTCGACGCTCTCGCCGCGCAGCGGCGGGCGCGCGGCGCCGTCGCCACCTCCGTGGCGTGGGGCATGTGGGGCGGCACCGGGATGATCGGGGAGTACGGCGAGGAGCTCCGCCGCCGCGGCCTGCGTCCCATGGAGCCGGCTCAGGCGGTCAGGGCGCTGGAGACGGCCCTTCTGCTCGACGAGGCGTGCGTGGTGGTGGCCGACGTCGACTGGGCGCGGTTCCTGCCCGGTTACACCGCGGCCCGCGCCCGGCCGCTCGTCGAGGACATCCCGCAGGTCCGCCGCTTGGCGGCCCGGGAGGCCGGCACCGAAGCCGACGCGGGCACCGCGGCCGAGCACCGGCGTCTCGCCGCGCTGCCGGAGGCGGAGCGCGCGGAGGCCCTCCTCGACCTCGTGCGCACCGAGGCCGCCGCCGTGCTGGGGCACGCCACGGCCGACGCCGTCGGCTCCGACACGGCCTTCCGCGAGGTGGGTTTCGACTCGCTCGCCTCTGTCGGGCTCCGCCAGCGCCTCCAGTCCGCGCTCGGCGTGCGCGCGCCCGTCTCGCTCGCCTTCGACCACCCCACGCCCCGCAAGGCCGCCGCGTTCCTCGGCACCCTCCTGGGCGGCGAAGCCGCCGCTTCCGTGGAGGACCACCTCCAGGCGCTCGAAGCCGAAGCGGCCGCCGCGGGCACCGACGAACTGCTGCGGGCGAAGGTCGTCATGCGGCTGACGGGCCTGCTCTCCCGGTGGAAGGACGCGGAAACCTCGGACGGGGACCCCGACGGACGGCGGGACCTCGACACGGCGACGGACGAGGAGATGTTCGCGCTCATCGGCGAGGAGTTCGGCATCTCCTGAACCGGTGGCGGAACCGCGCCTGGTTTTCGTCGGCCGGTCTCCCGGACTGGCGGCGCTACCGGTGTGTTCCGATGCGGGTGGGGGCGGGGTTGCTCAAGGGAGTGGTCGGTTCGGGACCTTTTCGCTCGGGACTTCTTCGCTGTCTCCTGAACCGGCCGCCGTTGCGGTGTGCTTCGGCAGGCGGGGCGTGCGTCGGTGGAGCACTCGACGGCCCCTGAGCCGGTTCGGTCGCCTGAGGCTCGGGCGTACGCGCCTTGGGCCGGTGAGGGGGGCCGTGCGACTCGGTCCCGCCCTCCGTCAGGCGGTGCCGAGCTCCCTGTCGATCAGATCGAAGATCTCCTCGTCGTCGGCGAGTTCGATGTCGGAGCTGTCGTCGGCGGTGGGCTGCGCGGGCGTGCGGCGCCGGTCGGTCCACCGCTGCGCCAGCGACCGCAGACGCGAGGTGATGCGGTCGCGCTCGGGGAAGTCCTCGTGGAGGGCGGTCAGTTGCTCCTCCAAGTGGTCCAACGCCTCGTCCAGGCCGCCCGGTGCGCCGGAGCCGGCGGGCGCCAGGTCGGTGTCGAGCAGCTCGGCGAGGGCGCGAGCGGTGGGGACGTCGAAGACGAGCGTGACGGGCAGCCGGAGACCGGTCGCCCGGTTGACCCGGTTGCGGAGCTCCACGGCGGTGAGCGAGTCGAAGCCCAGGTCCCTGAACGCCTGGTCGGCTTCGAGCGGGGTTCCCTCCCCGTACCCGAGGACGGCGGCGGCCTCCCGCCGGACGAACTCCAGGCACATCTCCCTGCGTTGTGCAGGCGCGAGCCCGGCGAGCCGCCGTACGAGGGAACCCCCGGCGGAGGTGGCGCCTGCGGCCGTCCGCAGTGCTCCCACCCCGGCGAGCCGGTGGAGCAGCGGCGGCAGCGCGTCGTCCGCGGCCCGGGCGCGCAGCGCGCGCATGCTCAGCCGGACCGGCGCGAGGACGCCGTGGTGGTCCGCGGCGAGTGCCGCGTCGAACAGCTCGAGGCCCTGCGCCGAGGGCAGCGGCAGTATGCCGTTGCGGGCGAGCCGCCGCAGCTCGGCGTCGCCGAGGTGCTCCGTCATGCCGCTCGCCTCCTCCCAGAACCCCCAGGCGAGGGAGAGCCCGGGGAGGCCCTGCGCGCGGCGGAGTTGGGCGAGCCCGTCGAGGAAGGCGTTGGCCGCCGCGTAGTTGCCCTGGCCAGGGGCGCCCATGAGCCCTGCCGCGGAGGAGAAGGTGACGAAGGCCGCGAGGTCCGCGTCGCAGGTCTCCTCGTGGAGCGCCCACGCCGCGTCGGCCTTGGGGCCCGTCACACGGTGCAGCCGCTCCGGTGTCAGCGCCCCCACGAGTCCGTCGTCGAGGACGCCTGCCGCGTGGACGACCGCGGTGAGCGGATGCGCGGCGGGCACGGCAGCCAGCATCTCCCGCAGCGCCCTCCGGTCCGTGACGTCGCACGCCGCGACGGTGACGACGGCGCCCAGTCCGGTCAATTCCCGCCGGAGCGCGGCCACTCCGGGCGCGTCCTCGCCGCGCCGGCTCACCAGGAGCAGGTGCCGTGCGCCGTGCGCGGTGACGAGGCGGCGGGCGACGAGGCCGCCGAGCGTGCCGGTGCCGCCGGTGACGAGCACGGTGCCGTCCGGGTCCGGCGCGCGGGGCACGGTGAGGACGAGCTTGCCCGTGCGGCGGGCCTGCGCGAGGTCGCGGAACGCGTCGGGCGCCTCACGGATGTCCCGGACCGTGACCGGTGGGGGCGTCAGGGTGCCTGCTGCGAAGAGCTCGAGGAGCGCGGCGAGCATCTGCCGGATGCGGTCGGGGCCGGCTTCCATCAGGTCGAAGGCCCGGTAGCCGACGGACCGTTCGGCGAGCTCCGCGGCGTCGCGCACATCGGTTTTGCCCAGCTCGACGAACCGGGCGCCCGCCGCGCACAGGTCGAGGGAGGCGTCCACGAACTCGCCGGTGAGCGAGTTCAGTACGACGTCCATCCCGCGGTCGCCCGTCGCCCCGCGGAAGAGCGCGGCGAACTCCGTCGTCCGGGAGGAGGCGAGGTGGTCGTCGTCGAGGCCGGCCCGCCGCAGCGTCTCCCACTTGCCCGGGCTCGCCGTGCCGAAGACCTCGGCGCCGAGGTGGCGGGCGAGTTGGACGGCCGCCGTGCCGACGCCGCCGGCGGCGGCGTGGACGAGGACCGCGTCCCCCGGGCGCGTGCGGGCGAGGTCCACGAGCGCGTAGTAGGCGGTGAGGAAGGCCACCGGCACGGCAGCGGCCTGCGCGAAGCTCCACCCCTCGGGCACGGGTGCGAGGGTGCGCCGGTCCGCGACGACGAGCGTCCCGAGGGAGCCGGGCACGACGCCGAAGACGCGGTCGCCCGGGCGCACTTCGGTGACGTCGGGGGCGCACTCCACGACCACGCCCGCGGCCTCGCTGCCGAGCACTCCGCCGCCGGGATACATGCCGAGCGCGAGGAGCGCGTCCCGGAAGTTGAGGCCCGCCGCCCGTACGGCGACCCGGACCCCGCCGGGTGCGAGCGGTGCCCGGGCGTCGGGGGCCTCGGTGAGCGAGAGCGCGTCGACGGTCTCGTGCCCGCCCGTCGTCAGCCGCCAGGCGGACGCCTCGGGCGGCGCGAGCGCACCGCGCGGCTCGGCCCTCACCAGCCGGGGGACGTGGACGACGCCGTCGCGCACCGCGCACTGTTCGTCCCCGGAAGCGAGCGCCGCCGCGAGCGCCGCTTCCCCGCCCGACAGGTCGTCCACGTCGACGAGGAGGAGGCGGCCCGGGTTCTCCGCCTGTGCGGAGCGGACCAGCCCCCACGCGGCTGCCTGCACCGGGTCGACGGGCCGCGGCTCCGCGCCGGCCCGGACCGCGCCCTCGGTGAGCAGCACCAGACGCGAGTCGACCGGGCGCTCCTGGCCCAACCACGCCTGGAGCAGCGCGAGTACGGTCTCCAGCGAGTCCCTGTCGGCGTCCCATCGGGCCACCACGGCGTCCGGGACCGCACCGGCTTCGCACGAGGAGAGGACATCCGCCCGCTCCCCTTCGAGGAAGACCAGCGAGGGCTTTCCGGGGGCGACGGTGGTCGGGGACGGCGGCCAGGCGAGGCGGAAGAGGCCGTCGGGCGCGGCGGTACGGCGCGACGGGTCCGCGGGGCGTGGCCGCAGGGTCAGCGCGTCGACCGACAGCACGGGGCCGCCCGCAGGGTCGGAGAGGTGCAGAGCGAAGGAGTCCGCTCCCCTGCGCGACAGTCGGACGCGCAGTGCGGAAGCGCCGACCGCGTGCACGGTGACGCCCTCCCAATGGAAGGGGAGCAGCACCTCTGGCTCCGGAGCCTGCCGGGGG
Source organism: Streptomyces sulphureus DSM 40104 (assembly GCF_000381025.1). Taxonomy (GTDB): domain Bacteria; phylum Actinomycetota; class Actinomycetes; order Streptomycetales; family Streptomycetaceae; genus Streptomyces; species Streptomyces sulphureus. The sequence goes on along the minus strand of NZ_KB905816.1, from coordinate 140,637 downwards.
AGGAGCGCGACGGGGTGGAGGCTCGCGTCGAAGAGCGCCGGATGGAGCGCGAAGCCGTCCGTGGCGGTCTCCTCGGGCAGTGCCACCTCGGCGTACACGTCCTCGCCTGCCGACCACGCCGCGCGCACCGACCGGAAGAGCGGTCCGTAGCCGAGTCCCGCCTCGGCGAACCCGGTGTAGAGGTCGTCCGTGTCCAGCGGGACGGCGTCGGGAGGCGGCCACTGCGCCGGGTCCGGCTCCTGCGCGCCGGCTGCGGGCGAGACCGCGCCTGCGGCGTGCAGCGTCCAGTCCGCCCCCGTGCCCTCCGGCCGCGACCACACGCGCACCCTGCGCCGCCCGTCGGCGTCCGCCTCGCCGACCTCGACGCGCAACTGGCGCGCACCGTCGTCGCTCAGCTCCAGCGGCGCCTCCAGGGTGAGCTGCTCGACGCGCGGGCAGTCCGCCAACGCCCCCGCGTGCAGGGCGAGTTCGACGAACGCCGTGCCGGGCAGCAGCACGGCGCCTGCGACGGTGTGCTCGGCGAGCCAGGGGTGCCCGGAGCGCGAGAGCCGCCCCGTGCACTGCACACCGTCGCCCTCGGCCGGCGCGACGAGGGCGCCGAGCAGCGGGTGCGCGGCCCGGTCGAGCCCAGCGGCGGTCACGTCGCCGGCGCCGGCCGCCGCTTCGGGCCAGTAACGGCGGTGCTGGAACGGGTAGGTGGGCAGCGTCGCCCGGTGCTCGGCGCCCTCGGGGAGTGCGGTGGCCCAGTCGACGGCCACACCGCGGACCCACGCCTCGGCCATCGCGCGGAGGAACGCGTCCCGGCCGCCCTCGTCCCGCCTGAGGGTGCCGGTGACCGCGCACGGCCGCGCGGGTCCCGCCTCCCGCAGCGTCTCCTCGATGCCCGTGGTCAGCACCGGGTGCGGGCTGACCTCGATGAAGGTGTCGTGGCCCTGCTCCGCCAACTTCTCGACGGCGGGCGCGAAGAGGACGGTGCGGCGCAGGTTGCGGTACCAGTAGGCGGCGTCGAGCCGGGTGCCGTCCGCCCAGTCGGCGTCGACGGTCGAGAACATCGGTGTGGCGGTCGGGCACGGCCGGATGCCGGCCAACTCCGCGGCGAGTTCCGCCTCGACGGCCTCCACCTGGACCGAGTGGGACCCGTAGTCGACGGCGATCCAGCGCACGTGCGTCCCGGCGGCCTCGCGCTCCGCGGCGAACCGCCGCAGCGCGGAGATCTCACCCGAAACCACCGTGATCTCCCGCGCGTTGACGGACGCCGTCGCCAACTCCCCGTAGCCGTCGGCGATCAGGCGTGCCACGTCCTCGGCGGACGCGGAGACGGAGAGCATGCCGCCCGTCCCCGACAGCACCCGCAGCGCCCTGGAGCGCGTGACCACCACACGCGCCGCGTCCGCGAGGGAGAGTGCCCCAGCCACGCAGGCGGCGGCGATCTCGCCCTGCGAGTGGCCCATGACGGCGGCGGGCCCCACGCCGCCGGCGCGCCACAGTGCGGCGAGCGCCACCCCCACGGCGAAGAGCGCGGGCTGCACCACGTCGACCCGGTCGAGCGCGGGGGCGCCCGGCTTGCCCGCCAGCACGTCGAGCAGGGCCCAGCCGGTCATCGGGTCGAGGACGTCGGCGCACTCCCCGAGCCGGTCGGCGAAGACCGGCGAGGTGGCGAGGAGCGACCGTGCCATTCCGTCCCACTGCGCGCCCTGTCCGGGGAAGACGAGGACGACGCGCTCACCGGCGTCGGCGAGGCCGGAGACCGGCCGGGTGGAACGCACGGTGCTCGCCTCGGCGCCGGACAGCCGGGCGAGCCCCGCCCGCAGCGCGTCCCGGCTGTCGCCGACGACGACGGCGCGGTGCTCCAGGACCGTCCTGCTCCGCAGGAGCGCAGCGCCGACGGCGGCCGGAGCGGCGTCGCCCTCGGGCCCGTCCGCCTCGTCGGTCCACGAGTGGAGCCGTTCGGCCTGGTCCCTGAGCGCCTGCGGCGTCCTCGCCGACAGCACCCACGGCAGCGCAACGGCGGGCTCCGGGTGCGCGGTCGGCGGCGCCGGGGAGTCCGGGGACTCCTCCAGGACCACGTGTGCGTTGGTGCCGCTGACACCGAAGGACGAGACGCCCGCCCGCCTCGGCCTGCCGTCCCGCGCGGGCCACTCCTGCGCCTCGGTGAGCAGGGAGACCGCCCCCGAGGACCAGTCGACGTGCGGGGTGGGCGCGTTTACATGGAGCGTTTTCGGCAGCACGCCGTGCCGCAGCGCCAGCACCGTCTTGATGACGCCCGCCACTCCGGCAGCCGCCTGCGCATGGCCGATGTTGGACTTCAGGGAGCCGAGCCACAGCGGCCGGTCGGCCGGCCGTCCCTGCCCGTACGTCGCCAGCAGCGCCCGGGCCTCGACGGGGTCGCCCAGCGCCGTGCCGGTGCCGTGCGCCTCGACCGCGTCGACCTCGGTCTGGGAGAGCCGCGCGTTGGCGAGCGCCTGCCGGATGACGTGCTGCTGTGCCGGACCGCTGGGCGCGGTCAGCCCGTTGGAGGCGCCGTCCTGGTTGACGGCCGAGCCGCGGACGAGCGCCAGCACCTCGTGCCCGTTGCGCCGGGCGTCGCCGAGCCGCTCCAGCACCAGGAGCCCGACGCCCTCCGCCCAACCGGTGCCGTCGGCGCCCGCGGCGAAGGACTTCGCCCGGCCGTCGGGCGCCAGCCCCCGCTGGGCGCTGAACTCCACGAAGACCTGCGGGCTGGCGAGTACGGTCACGCCGCCCGCGAGCGCGAGTTCGCACTCCCGGTGCCGCAGCGCGTGGCACGCCTGGTGCAGCGCGACCAGCGACGACGAGCAGGCCGTGTCCACCGTGACGGCGGGCCCCTCCGTCCCGAGCACGTACGCGAGCCGCCCGGCGAGGACGGCCGGCGCGTTGCCGGTGGCGAGGTACCCGGCGGTGTCGGCCGCGGTCCTCGCCAGCTCGGCGTAGTCCTGCGCGCCGCCGCCGACGAAGACGCCGGCCCGGCTGCCGCGGAGCGAGGCCGGGTCGGTGCCCAGCCTCTCCAGCGCCTCCCAGGCGACCTCCAGGAGGAGCCGCTGCTGCGGGTCCATCGCCAGGGCTTCGCGGGGCGAGATACCGAAGAACTCGGCGTCGAACCCGGCGACGTCCGCGAGGAAGCCGCCGGCGTCGACGTAACTCGTGCCGGGGCGCGCCGAGTCGGGGTCGTGGAGCGTCGCCGTGTCCCAGCCGCGGTCCTCGGGGAACCGCGAGACGGCGTCGTGCCCGAGGGAGACGAGCCGCCACAGGTCCTCGGGCGAGGAGACGCCGCCGGGCAGGCGGCAGCCCATCGCGACGACGGCGACGGGCTCGTCGCGCACCGCCTCGGCCTCCGCCAACCGCCTCCGGGTGTCGTGCAACTCCGTGGTGACTCGCCTGAGATAGCCGAGCAGTTCCTCTTCAGCGACCATGATCAGCGCCTTCCGGGTGCGGTTCAGACCTTGCCGAGCCAGTCGTGCACGGCGGCGGCCGTCTCGTCGGCGTGCTCGGCGACCAGAGTGCAGTGGTCGCCGGGGACGCTGACCCTGGTGTGCGGCAGCGGCCACCGGGCACGCCACTCCTCGTCGTCGGGTCGGGGGACCGCCGGGTCGCCGGGGATGCGGTCCTGCGGGGCGACGAAGAGAGTGGGGGCGCTCGTCGGAGCGGGCGACCACGGCCGGAAGAGGGCCCGGTAGGTGCCGAGTGCGGTGAGCGTCGTGAAGTTCATCGTGGTGAACCGCGAACGCCGCTCGTTGACCTCGTAGTTCATCGCGCGGCGCAGGCTCAGGGGCATGCTGTCCGGCAGGTAGGTGTCGAGCAGCACCACGCCGCGCGGCCGTTCGCCCCACTCCTCCAGCCGCCCGGTGACCGCCTGCGCGAGCCAGCCGCTGGAGGAGTACCCCAGCAGCGCGAACGGCTCCCCTTCCGCGCAGCGGAGGGCCTGCGCCGCCATCGCGTCGACGAGCGTCTCCAGCGTCTCGGCGAGCGCCGAGTCCGGCTGGAAGCCGGGGACTTGGACGAGGGAGAGGTCCCGGCGGTCACGGAAGAACATCGCGAGCCTCGCGAACTGGAGCGACTGCTCGACCGGCGCGAACGGGGGGAAGGCGACCACCGCGGGCGCCTCCCCGCCGGCGGCGAGACGGACGCGGCCCGTATCCGCCTCCTCCGGGTCGCGGAACCGCCGCCGCACCCCGGAGGCGCCGGTGAGCAGCGCCTCCACCTCGGTCATCCGTCCGCGGAGCGCGACGGCCCGGTAGACGGCGGCGAACGTCTCGTCGTCGGCGGAGCGCGGGCCTTCGGGTGCCTGCCGTGCGAACCCGCCCTCGTCCAGGGCCTGTTCGAGGAACGCGCACACCTCGGGGACGGTCGGCCGGTCGAAGGCGAGCGTCGCGGGCAGCGTGAGCCCCGTGGCGCGGCCCAGGCGATTGCGGACGGCGACCGCCGAGACGGAGTCCAACCCCAGCTCGGCGAAGGAGCGTGCGTCGGAGACCGCGGACGGGTCCGAGTGGCCCAGCTCCTCCGCCACCGCCTCCCCGACGAGGGCGCGCAGCGCCGACTGCCGCTGCTCGCCCGCGAGTTCGGCGACGGTACGGCCCGGACCGCCGGGCGCGGGCGGCAGTTCCCTTCGCAGGGCCCGCACGTGCGGCAGATCCTCCACGAGCGGGCGCGGTCCGGCCGCCGTGTAGCCGACGAGGAAGGACTCCCAGTCGACGTCCGCGACGGCGAGCGTGCCCTCGTCCCGGTCGAGCACCTGCTGGAGCGCGCGCAGGCCGTCCTCGGCAGGCATGGGGACCAACCCCCGGCGGCGCAGCTCCCGTTCGCCGTCCGGGTCGAGCATGCCGGACGCGGCCCACACGCCCCAGGCCACCGAGGTGGCGGCGAGGCCCCGCGCGCGGCGCCGCTCGGCGACCGCGTCGAGCCGGGCGTTGGCGGCGGCGTAGGCGGCCTGACGGCCGCTGCCCCAGAAGCCGGAGAGGGAGGAGAAGAGGACGAACGCGTCGAGCGGGGTGTCGGCGAAGACCTCGTCGAGCACCTGGGCGCCCGCGGCCTTCCCCGAGAACACGGTGCGCAGCTCCTCCACCGTCATCTCCGCCAGGGGCGTGTTCTGCCCGCAGCCGGCGGTGTGGAAGACGGCGCGCACCGGCTCGCCCTCCTCGGCGAGTTCGGCGACGAGCCGGGACATCCGCGACCCGTCGGCGACGTCGGCGGCGACGACCCGCACCGGGGTGCCGGTGGCCTCGAGCCGGCGCACCAGGTCCCTGGCGCCGTCCGCCGCGCACCCGCTCCGGGAGACGAGCACGAGGGAGCAGCCGCCCTGCCGCGCGAACCGTCGCGCGAGGTGCGCCCCCAGCGAGCCGGTTCCCCCGGTGATGAGGACGGTCCCCCGCGGGCCCCAGGTACGCAGGGGCGGCCCGGCCGGTGCGGGTTCGATCCGCCGCAGCCAGACGCCGCCCGCGCGGAGCGCGACCTGGTCCTCGTGCCCCTCGCCCGTCAGGACGCCTGCGAGCCAGCCGACGACACGTTCGTCTTCCTCCGCGGGAAGGTCGACGAGCCCGCCCCACCGTTCGGGGTGCTCCAGGCCCGCCACGCGGCCCAGGCCCCACACCGCCGCCGCATCCAGGTCCGTCGGCGCCTCCGCGGGGCCGACCCCGACCGCGCCCCGGGTGACGCACCACAGCCGTGCGCCGACCCGCACGTCGCCGAGCGCCTGGACGAGGACGAGGAGCTCCTCGGCCGTGTCGAGCAGGCTGACGACACCGGAGAGCGTCGGCCCCTCCGCTGCCGCCGCACCGAGCGCGGCGGCCGCCGTCTCGCGGTCGGGGCCGGTGCGCACCGTCTCCACGTCGGCGAGCGTCCTGGTCAGTGCCCGCAGCCGGCCGGCGGTCGCTCCTTCGTCCCGCTCGGGCAGGACGACCAGCCACGTGCCGGGGACCCGGGGCGCGCTGCGGGGTTGGGGCGCCGGCCGCCAGGTGGCGCGGTAGCGCCACGCGTCGAGCCTGAGCCGGTCGCTCGCCTCGCGGTGCCAGCGGGAGAGCTCCGGCAGCACGGGGAGCAGTTCGGCCGGTGCGCCGAGTGCTTCCGTCAACTCCCGTGCGTCGCCCTGCTCGACGGCCGTCCAGAACCGCTCCTGCGGTGGGGAGGGCGCCTTTGGTCCTGCGGCCGTGAGCCAGTAGGTGTCGCGCTGGAACGCGTACGTCGGCAGCGGTACGGGCCGCCCCTCTCCCAGCAGCGCGCTCCAGTCGACGGGGACGCCGTGCGCGTGGGCGCCGCACAGCGCGGAGAGCACGGTGCGGGTCTCGCTCCTGTCCCGCCGCGCCGAGGCGAGGACCGGCCGCCCGTCGTCGACGAGTGGGGTGAGCGCGGCGTCCGGGCCGAGCTCGACGAGGACGTCGACCTCGGGCATGTGCGCCACCGCGTCGGCGAAGCGGACCGTGCGCCGGGCGTGCTCCGCCCAGTACTCGGGCGAGTCGAAGGGGTGCGGGGTGTCGGCCGAGGGGCTGACGGGGATCTCCGGCCGGTGGAAGGCGAGTTCGGCGACGGCCTCGGCGAATCCGTCGAGCATCGGGTCCATGAGCGGGGAGTGGAAGGCGTGGCTCACCCGGAGCTGCCGCGTCCGGCGGCCTCGTGCACGCCAGTAGTCGCGCACCCGCAGGACGGCGGCCCGGGCGCCGGAGACGACGACCGCGCTCGGCCCGTTCACCGCCGCGATCACGGCTTCCGTCTCACCCTCCAGCATCGTGGCCACCTCCGTCTCGCCCGCGGCGACCGCGACCATCGCCCCGCCCGGCGGGAGGGCCTGCATGAGACGGCCCCGCGCGACGGCGAGACGCGCCCCGTCCCCGGTGGAGAGCACCCCGGACACCACGGCCGCCGCCACCTCCCCGACCGAGTGCCCCGCCACGGCGGCGAACCGCAGCCCCCACGACCGCCACAGCCGCGCCAGCGCCAACTCGAAGGCGAAGAGCGCGGGTTGTGCGTACTCCGTACGCGCGAGGACCTCCGCGGGCTCCCGCCACATCACCTCGGTGAGGGAGCGCCCGAGCAGCGGGTCGGTCGTGGCGCAGACCTCGTCCAGCGCCTCTGCGAACACGGGGAAGTCGGCGGCGAGCCGGCGCCCCATGCCCGGGTGCTGGGCGCCCTGGCCGGAGAAGAGCGCGCCGGCCCGGCCGCGTCCCGCTGCGACGGGTGCCACCCGCGCGAGGGCCTCGTCCGCCGTACCGTCCTCCGCCAGTACCACCGCCCGGTGGTCGAAGAGGGTCCGGTGCGCCACCAGCGACCGCGCGACGTCGGCCGTCGGCAGGTCCGGGTGCGCGGCCAGGTGGGTGCGGAGCGCCGTCGCCTGCCCGCGCACCGCGTCCGGCGACGTCCCCGAGACCACCAGCGGCACCGGCAACGCGTGGGCGGGCGACGCCGCTTCGGGCTCCGCCTCCGGCTCTTCGAGGATCACGTGCGCGTTGGTGCCGCCGATGCCGAAAGCGGAGACGCCGGCCCGGCGCGGATGCCCGGCACACGGCCAGGGCCGGTTCTCGGTGAGCAGCTCCACCGCTCCCGAGTCCCAGTCGACTTCGGGGGAGCGGGTGTCGGCGTGGAGGGTCCGCGGCATCGTGCGGTGCCGCAGGGCCTCCACCATCTTGAGCACGCCGGCGATCCCCGAAGCGGACTGCGTGTGCCCGATGTTGGACTTCAGCGCACCCAGCCGCAGCGGCCGGTCGGCGGGACGTCCCTGCCCGTACGTGGCGAGCAGCGCCTGCGCCTCGATCGGGTCGCCGAGCCTGGTGCCGGTGCCGTGCGCCTCGACGACGTCGACGCCCTCGGGGGTGAGCCCGCCGCTCGCCAGCGCCTCGGTGATCACCCGTTGCTGCGCCGGGCCGTTGGGCGCGCTCAGGCCCATCGAGGCGCCGTCCTGATTGACGGCCGAGCCGCGGACCAGCGCGTGCACCCGGTGCCCGCGGCGCCGCGCCTCGGAGAGCCGCTCCACGACGAGGAACGCGACACCCTCCGACCAGCCCGTGCCGTCCGCGTCCGCGGCGAACGACTTGCACCGGCCGTCCCGCGCCAGCCCGCCCTGCCGGCTGAACTCCACGAACGTGCTCGGCGTCGGCATCACCGTCGCGCCGCCGACGAGCGCGAGGTCCGTCTCGCCCCGCTGGAGCGACTGGCAGGCGAGGTGCAGCGCCACCAGTGAGGAGGAGCAGGCGGTGTCGATCGTGACGGCCGGGCCCTGCAGGCCGAGGGTGTACGCGATGCGGCCGGAGAGCACCGAGGTCGAGACCCCCGTGATCCCGTACCCCTCGACGCCGACCCCGCCCGTGGAGACATCGAACCCGTAGCCCTGCGTCGCGGCGCCGACGTAGACGCCCGTGCGGCTGCCGCGCAGGGCGGCGGGGAGGAGCGAGGCGTGCTCCAGCGCCTCCCAGGAGGTTTCGAGGAGCTGGCGCTGCTGCGGGTCCATGCCGAGCGCCTCGCGGGGCGAGATCCCGAAGAAGCCCGCGTCGAACTCGCCTGCGCCGTAGAGGAATCCGCCCTCGCACGTGTACGTCGTGCCGGGGCGGTCGCCGCTGGGGTCGTAGAGCCGCTCGGTGTCCCAGCCGCGGTCGGTGGGGAACGCGGAGATCGCGTCCGTGCCGTCAAGGACGAGCTGCCACAGCTCTTCGGGACGGGTCACGCCACCGGGCAGCCGGCAGCTCATGCCGACGATCGCGACGGGCTCCGTACCCCTCGCCCCCTGCTCGGCCAGCTCCAGCCTGGCCTGCCGCAGCTCGCCCGTGAGCTGCCTGACGAAGTACCGCAACCTGTCCTCGGTGGACGGGGGCTGTGCTGTGGACACGTGGGAACCTTTCGCGGGGAGGGGTCACGGCGTCGGCCGGCTCCGGCCGGGGTCGAGGGCGATGCCCAGTTCGTCGTTGATGAAGTCGACGACCTCCTCGGCCGACGCCTGGGCGAGCGCCGGCCCGTCGGCCGGCCCGGCGGACCAGTGCTTCAGCAGCTCCCGCAGCCGGGCCTCGACGGCCCCGCGTGCCTCGTCGTCGAGGGAGGCCGAGCCGAGCACGCCCTCCAGCCGGTCGACTTCGGCGAGCGCCGCCTCGGGGCCCGTCGTCGCCTCGTCGAGGAGCGCGGAGAGCAGGTGTGCGACGAGGGCTTCCGGCGTGGGGTGGTCGAAGACCAGGGTGCTGGGCAGCTTCAGCCCCGTGGCGGCGTCGAGGCGGTTGCGGAGCTCCACCGCCATGAGGGAGTCGAACCCGAGGCTGCGGAAGGAGAGTTCGGAATCGAGCCGCCATCCGCTGCCGTGCCCGAGCGTGACCGCGACGTGCTCCCGCACGACGCCGCGTACCCGCGCGTGCCGTTCGGCCGGAGGCAGCCCCGGCAGGTCGCGGTCGAGCGTCGGCGTACGGGCCCGGGGCCCGGCCGCGGCGGCGGTCAGCTCGGCGAGCTGCGTGCTCGGGCGGAACGCCGCAGCGCGTGCGGCGAAGGCGTCCCACTCGACGTCGGCGACGAGCACCGTCGGAGCCCCGTCGCCGACCGCGTCCCAGAGGGCGTCCAGCGCCAGGTCCGGGTCCATGGGCCGCACTCCGCTCTTGCGTAGCCGGCCGGTGTCGAGGCCGTGCGCCATGCCGTCCTCGGCCCAGGGGCCCCACGCGACGGACGTCGCCGGACGCCCCTGTGCGTGCCGCTGCTCGGCGAGCGCGTCCAACTGGGCGTTGGCGGCGGCGTAGTTGCCCTGCCCGGGGGTGCCGAGGACGCCCGCCAGGGAGGAGAAGACGACGAAGGCGGCGAGGTCCTGTCCGTGCGTCAGCTCGTGGAGGTGCCGTGCCGCCACGGACTTCGCCGCGAGCACGGTGGCGAGGCGCTCCGGTGTCTGGGCGTCGAGGACGCCGTCGTCGAGGACGCCCGCCGCGTGGACGACGGCGCGGAGCGGCTGCTCCTCCGGTACGTCGGCGAGTGCCCGGGCGAGTGCGGCGCGGTCGGCGACGTCGCACGCGCGAATTGTCGCCGTGGCGCCGAGCGCCGCCAATTCGTCGCGGAGCGGTCCTGCGCCGGGGGCGTCCGGGCCCCTGCGGCTCAGCAGCAGGAGGTGCCGCGCTCCGCGGGCCGCGAGCGACTTGGCGACCCGGGCTCCCAGCCCGCCGGTCCCGCCGGTGACGAGCGCCGTCCCGGACAGCTCGGGCGCCGCTCCCCCTGCCGCGGGGCGTGGAACGAGGCGCCGGGCGAGCAAGCCGCCCTCACGCAGCGCCAGTTGGTCGTCGGGTCCCGTGAGAGCGGAGCCGAGCAGCGGGCCGAGGTCGGTGGGGAGAGCGGCCGGCAGGTCGAGCAGCCCGCCCCAGCGGTCCGGGTGTTCCAGCGCCGCGACGCGCCCCAGTCCCCACACCGCGGCCTGCGCCACGTCGGGCGCCTCCTGCGCCACGGCGACGGCGCCGCGCGTCAGGCACCACAGCGGGGCCGGGAACCCGGCGTCGCCGAGCGCTTGCAGCAGGGCGAGGACGGCCGACGACGGCTCGTCGGCGCCGGGCGTGGCGACGACGCCGTCCGGTGGCGGCAGGGGAGCGAGCAGGGCCGCGAGTGCGGCCCGGTCGCTGGAGGCGGTCGCGGGAAGGTGCGTGACCTCGGCGCCGAGGCCGGAGAGCGCGGCCACGAGTCCGTGCGCGTCGTCGCCGACGACGAGCCACCTTCCGGTGAGCGACGGTTCGTCGGCCGACCCCACCGGACGCCAGGCGACGCCGTACCGCCACGCGTCCGTGCCGGTGCGCCGGGCCGCGCCGTCCCGCCAGCGGCGCAACGCGGGCAGCACGGCGGGCAGTTCGGCGTCGGGCGCCACGCCGAGCTCCGCGGCCAGCGCCTCGGGAGCCGCGTCGACGAGCGACCAGAACCGGTCTTCCTCCGCAGCGCGGGGGCGGGCCTCCGGCTCCAGCCAGTACCGCTCCCGCTGGAAGGGATAGGTCGGCAGGTCCAGAGGGCGGCCCCGACCGGGGAGGAGGGCTTCCCACGCGACGGCGACGCCGTGGCAGTGCAGCCGGGCGAGCGCCGTCAGCACGGAGTGCGCCTCGGGACGCCCCCGCGGCAGGCACGCCACGTGCACGTCGGTGCCTCGGCCGCTGTCCGACGCGACGCCGGTGAGGGCGGTGTCGGGGCCGAGTTCGAGGAAGGCGGTGACGCCGTCGGCGCGGAGCGCCTCCAGGCCGTCGTGGAAACGGACGGTCCTGCGGACGTGGTCCACCCAGTAGCGGGGGTCGCCCCATGCCCGCGGGCCGGCCGGCGCTCCGGTCATGTCGGAGACGAGCGGGATCGTCGGCTCGTGCCAGTCGACGGAGGCGGTGACGTCGAGGAAGTCGTCGAGCATGCCGTCCATGCGGGGCGAGTGGAAGGCGTGGCTGACGTTGAGCTGCTTGACCCTCCTGCCCGACTCCCGCCAGTGGGCGCAGACTTCGTCGACCACGTCCCCGTCCCCCGAGACGACGACCGACCGCGGCCCGTTGACCGCCGCGAGGCCGACGCGGTCCTCCCGGCCGCGCAGCAGCGGGACGACTTCGTCCTCCGTCGCCTGGAGCGCGGCCATCGTGCCCCCGCTCGGCAGCGCCTGCATCAGACGGCCGCGGGCGGCGACGACGGCACAGGCGTCGGCCAGCGACAGCACTCCGCCGACGTGGGCGGCGGCGAGCGCGCCGACCGAGTGCCCCAGCAGCCTCTCCGGACGCACGCCCCACGACTCCAGCAGCGCGAAGAGCGCCACTTCGACGGCGAAGAGTGCGGGCTGCGCGAACTCGGTACGGTCCAGCAGCGCCGCCTCGGCGGTGCCCGCGCGGGCGAGGACGACCTCGCGCAGCCGTCGGGGCAGGTGCGCGTCGAACTCCGCGCAGGCCGCGTCGAAGGCCGCCGCGTACACCGGGAACCGCGCGCACAACTCTCCGCCCATGCCCGGGCGTTGACTCCCCTGCCCGGGGAGCAGGAACGCGAGCCTGCCCGGCTCGGTCGCCCGGCCGCGTACGAGGTCGGGGTGGGGCTCCCCGGCCGCGAGCGCGCGGAGCGCGGAGCGGGGCGGCCCCGCGCCGTCCGCCAGCGCCACCGCGCGGTGCGCCAAGGTGGCGCGGGAGGCGAGGAGCGCCCGAGGGACGTCCCCCGGCGCGGCGTCCGGCCGGCGGGCGCACCACGAGAGCAGCCGATCGCCCTGGTCCGCCAGCGCCTCGGCCGAGTGTGCGGAAACCAGCCAGGGGAGGAGCGGCGGATCGTCCGGCGCCGCGGTGTCGGGCGCCGGCACCGGAGGCGCCTCCTCGACGATCAGGTGGGCGTTGGTGCCGCTGATGCCGAAGGCGGAGACCGCCGCCCGCCGCGGCCGGCCGGCGGACCTCCAGGCGCGCGCTTCCGCCAGCGGCAGGACGGTGCCCGCCGACCAGTCGACCTCCGGCGTCGGTACGTCGGCGTGCAGGGTCGGCGGCAACACCCGGTGCTGCAACGCGAGTACGGCCTTGATGACGCCGGCGGCTCCGGCGGCGGCCTGCGTGTGCCCGAGGTTGGACTTGACCGAGCCCACCCAGAGCGGCGCGTCCGGGTCCCGGGCCGCGCCGTACACCGCCATCAGCGCGCGGACCTCGATCGGATCGCCCAGCTTCGTTCCCGTGCCGTGCGCCTCCACGAGGTCGACCTCCGAGGCGGACACCTCGGCGGCGGCCAGCGCGTCCCGCAGGACACGCTCTTGCGAGGGGCCGTTGGGCGCGGTGATGCCGTTCGAAGCGCCGTCGGAGTTGACGGCAGAGCCCCGGACGACGGCGAGCACCGGGTGGCCGAGCCTGCGCGCGTCGCTCAGCCGCTCCAGGAAGAGCATCGCCGCGCCCTCCCCGAGTCCGAAACCGTCGGCGTCCGCGCCGAACGCCTTGCACCGGCCGTCGGGGGCGAGCACCCGCTGCCTGCTGAACTCGCCGAACGCGCGCGGCGTCGTCAACACCGTCGCCCCGCCCGCCAGCGCGGCGGTGCACTCCCCTTCGCGCAGCGCGCGCACCGCCGCGTGCAACGCGACGAGCGACGACGAGCAGGCCGTGTCGATCGTCTCGGACGGGCCGGTGAGGCCGAGCGTGTAGGAGAGCCGTCCGGAGACCATGGCGCCGGTCGTGCCGGTGACGACGTGGCCCTCGGCCGCTCTAGGGGCCGCAGCGAGCACGTGCGAGTAGTCCTGGATGTTGGAGCCCGCGAAGACGCCCGTGCGGCTGTCCCGCAGCGAGTCGGGGGCGATCCCCGCGTTCTCCACCGCTTCCCACGCCGTTTCCAGCAGGAGCCGCTGCTGCGGGTCCATCGCCCGGGCTTCGCGCGGCGAGATCCCGAAGAACTCCGCGTCGAACCAGGCCGCTCGGTGGAGGAACCCGCCGGAGGTGGTGCAGCTACGTCCGGGGGCGTCCGGGTGCGCGGGGTCGGGTCCCGCGATCTCCCAACCGCGGTCCTCCGGCAGCCCCGAGACGGTGTCGCGGGCCTCGCTGACCACCTTCCACAGGTCGTCGGCGCTGCTCACCCCGCCCGGGTAGCGGCAGCCGATGCCCACCACGGCGATCGGCTCGCGCCGTCGTTCCTCCAGCTCCTCGACGCGGCGCCGCGCGGCGTTCAACTCGCCGCTCATGGTGCGCAGATGCTGTGCGAGGCGCTCCTCGTTGCTCGGCCTGCCGTGCGTCACCGCTGCCCCCTTCCGTCCGCCGTACGCCGCCGCTTGTTCACGACTCGCCGTACCGGCTGTCGAGGAGGTCCAGGAGCTCCTCGGTGGTGTCGACCGACTCCAGGTCCCGGGTCTCGTCGGCCGCACCGCCGCGCAGGGTGCGCAGCAACGCCTCCGCGCGGGACGCCAGTTGCCGCCGTACCGTCCCGTTGTCCGTCGGGAGCGTCCGTACCTCCGTGCCGATCAGGTCGAGTCGGGTGAGGAGGTCGGGGGCGTCGCGGCGGTCGGAGAGCTCGTCGAGGAGGCGGGCTGCGAGGCGGGTCGGGGTCGCGTGGTCGAAGAGGAGCGTCGGCGGCAGTGCGAGTCCGGTGGCGCGGTTGAGGCGGTTGCGGAGGTCGACCGAGAGCAGCGAGTCGAAGCCGGCCTGGCGGAACTCCTGCTCGGCCGGCAGCCGTTCGCCCGTGCCGCGCCCGAGTACCACGGCGCCGGTCCGCCGCACCAGGTCGAGCACGGTGCGCTCGCGGTCCGCCGGAACCATGGCCGCCAGGCGCTCCCGGAGCCCGGCACCCTCGGCGGCGCCCGACGTTTCCGGTGCCTGCTCGCGGGCGGGCTCGGCCAGGTCGGCGAGGAGGGGGCTGGGGCGTACGGAGGTGAACACCGGTAGGAAACGCGCCCAGTCGACGTCGGCGACCACATGGAAGGCGCGGTCGGTCGCCATGGCCTGGTACAGGCCCTCGAAGGCCGTGGCGCGGTCGAGGAACGGCAGCCCGCGGCGGACGACGAGGTCGGCGTCCGTGCGGTCCTTGGTGATCTGCTCGTCCCAGATGCCCCAGGCCACCGAGGTGACGGGGAGGCCGTCGGCGCGGCAGCGCTCCGCGTAGGCGTCGAGGAACGCGTTGGCGGCGGCGTACGCGCCGTGTTCCGCGCTGCCCCAGACCCCGGCGATCGACGAGAAGAGGACCAACTCGCGCAGGTGTGCCGGGTCGAGGAGCTCGGCGAGGTGGACGGCGCCTGCGACCTTCGCGTCCACCACCTCCGCGAAGTGGCCGAGCGTCGTCGACTCCAGCGAGGCGATGTCCAGGTGGGCGGCGGCGTGCACCGCCGTCGTCACCGGACGGCCGGTGTCCGCCAGGTCCCGCAGCACGGTGCGCAGCCCCTCCTGGTCCCGTACGTCGCAGGCGTACGCCTCCGCCCGGCAGCCCGACTCCCGCAGCTCGGCGAGGAGTTCGGGGACGCCTGGAGAGGCGGCCCCCCGCCTGCTCACCAGGGCCACGTGCGACGCCCCGCGCTCGGCCACCGACCGTGCGAGGTGCGGGCCCAGCGAGCCGCCGGCCCCGGTGATGAGGACGGTGCCCGACGGACGCCACGGGTCGCGCGGCGCTGCGGGAGAGCGGCGGACGAGCCTGCGTACGCGCGTTCCGGCGCCGCGGATCGCCCACTGGTCCTCGTCGTGGCCGGAGGCGAGGACGCCGAGGAGCGCCTCGGCGGCGGGACCGTCCGGCTCCTCGGGGAGGTCGACGAGGCCGCCCCACCGTGCGGAGTGCTCCAGGGCGACCACCCGCCCCAGCCCCCAGACCTGGTGCCGGCCCGGGTGCAGCGGCGCCTCGTCGACGTCCGTCGCTCCGCACGTGACCGCCCACAGCGGGGCGTTGACGCCGGTGTCGCCGAGCGCCTGCACCGCGGCGACCGTCAGGGCGAGCCCCGTCGTCAGTCCTTGCAGCGACGGGTGCGGCCGCTCGTCGAGTCCCAGCAGCGAGAGCACGCCTGCGTACTCTCCGCCGGCCGCCCCGTCTAGGCGGGCGGCGAGTGCGGCCCGGTCGGCGTCGTCCGCGCCGAGGGTCAGCGGTACGCACGCCAAGCCGCGGTCGGCGAGGAGGGAACCGACCCGCTCCGCCTCCGGCGTGCGGCTGGTCAGGAGGAGCCACCGGCCCGCAGGGCGTCCCTCGGGGACCGGGTGCGCGTGCCAGGCCACTTCGTACCGCCACGAGTCGAGGTCGGCCTGCCGCCTGCTGCGGCGGCGCCAGGCCGCGAGCGCGGGGAGCGCCTCGGCGAGCCCCTCGCCCCCGCCGAGCTCGGCCGCCAGCTCTCCGAGGTCCTCGCGCTCCACGGCGTCCCAGAACCGCGAGTCCGCGGCGAACGCGCCCGCCGTGCCGGCGGGTTGGGGCGCGTCCAGCCAGAAGCGCTCGTGCTGGAAGGCGTACGTCGGGAGCGGTACGGTCCCGCCGGCGCCGAGCACCCGGTGCCAGTCGGCCGGCAGCCCGTCGACGTACCCCTCCGCCAGGGAGCGGAGCAGCCGCTCGGTCCCGCCGTCCTCCCGCCGCAGCGTGCCGAGGACCGTGCCCTCGGCGCCGAGCGCGTCGAGGGTCTCCCGCACGCCGACGGTGAGTACGGGGTGCGGGCTGCACTCGGCGAAGAACCCGAACCCGTCGGCCGCCAGCGCCTCGACGGACGTCTCCAACCGCACCGTCTCGCGCAGATTGCGGTACCAGTACTCGGCGTCCAGCTCACTGCCGGTCAGCCGGGTGCCCGTCACCGTCGAGTAGAGCGGCATCGCGCCCTCCCGCGGCGCCAACCCGGCGAGTTCCGTCAGCAGGCGGTCGCGTACGGCCTCGACGGCGGGGGAGTGCGAGGCGTAGTCGACGTCGACCCGACGGGTGTGGACGCCGTCGGCCCGCGCGGACGCGACGAGTTCGCCGAGCGCGTCGTCCGGCCCGGACACCACGACGGAGCCCGGACCGTTGACGGAGGCGAGCGAGAGCCTGCCGTCGAGGCGGTGCCGCACCTCGTCGACGGGCAGGCCGACGAAGACCATCCCGCCTGTGCCCGCGAGTTCGGCGAGCAGGCGGGACCTGGTGGCCACCACCCGCGCGCCGTCGCCGAGGGACAGCGCCCCCGAGACGCAGGCGGCGGCGATCTCGCCCTGCGAGTGGCCGACCACCCCGTCGACGGGGACGCCCCAGTCCTGCCACACCCTTGCCAGCGAGACCATCACCGCGAAGAGCGCGGGCTGCACGACGTCGACGGGCGCCGCGGCGGCGCTGCCGTCCGCGAGCACGTCCCGCAGCGACCACTCGACGAAAGGTGCCAGCGCCTCTTCGCACTCCCGGAGCGAGGCGGCGAACACCTCGCTCTCCGCGAGCAGTTCGCGGCCCATGCCTGCCCACTGCGAACCCTGCCCCGGGAACATCAGCACCGTGCGCCCCGGTCGCGCCGTCCCGGTCCGCACGGAGGCGGGGGCTACGGCGTCGGGGCCCTCGCCGAGTGCACCGAGCGCGTCGAGCAGTTGTTGCCGGTCCGCGGCGACGACCACGGCCCGGTGCGCGGACGCCGAACGGGCGGTGGCGAGCGCCCGCGCCACGTCCTGCGGCGCGAACTCCGGGTGCGCCGCCAGGTGTGCGCGCAGCGCCCGCGCTTGAGCGGGCAGTGCGCCGGGGGTGCGGGAGGAGAGGACGAACGGTACCGGCCGCCCCGACTCCGGCGCCGGCGTGTGCGCGGGCAGCGGGTCGCCTTCTTCGAGGACGACGTGCGCGTTGGTGCCGCTGATGCCGAAGGAGGACACGGCGGCATGGCGGGCGGTGCCGGTGCGGGGCCAGGGCTGGGGCCCGGTGAGGAGGTGGAGGGTGCGGGGGCTCCAGTCGATCTCGGGTGTGGGGTGGTCGGCGTGGAGGGTGGGCGGCAGCGTCTCGTGGCGGAGTGCCTGGACGGCCTTGATGAGCCCGGCGACGCCCGCGGCGGCCTGGGCGTGGCCGATGTTGGACTTGAGACTGCCGAGGTGGAGGGGGCGGTCGGGCGTGTGGTCCCGCCCGTAGGTGGCCTGAAGGGCCTGGGCCTCGATCGGATCGCCCAGCCGCGTGCCCGTGCCGTGCGCCTCGAGGAGGTCGACGTCGGCGGGGTCGACGTCCGCCTGCCGGAGCGCCGCCCGGATGACGCGCTGCTGCGAGGGGCCGTTGGGTGCGGTCAGCCCGTGGGACGCGCCGTCCTGGTTGACGGCGGAGCCCCGTACGAGGGCGAGGACTTCATGGCCGAGCCGCCTGGCGTCCGACAACCGCTCGACGAGGAGCACGCCCACGCCCTCCGACCAGCCGGTGCCGTCCGCCTCGGCGGAGAACGACTTGCACCGGCCGTCCCGTGCGAGCCCGCCCTGGCGGCTGAACTCGACGAAGATGTTGGGCGTCGCCATCACGGTGGCTCCGCCGGCGAGGGCCGCGTCGCACTCCCCGTTGCGCAGCGCCTGGCAGGCGAGGTGCAGCGCCACGAGCGAGGACGAGCACGCCGTGTCCACCGTCACCGCCGGGCCTTCCAGCCCCAACAGGTAGGAGATGCGCCCCGACATGACGCTGTTGCTGTTGGCGAGGCCGAGGATGCCCTCCAGGCCGTCGGGGATGCCGCCGAGCCGGGAGTAGTAGTCGTTGTACATCACCCCCGCGAAGACCCCGGCCCGAGCGCCCCGCAGGCTCTCCGGGACGATCCCGGCGGACTCGACGGCCTCCCAGGCAGCCTCCAGCAGGAGCCGCTGCTGCGGGTCCATCGCCAGGGCCTCGCGAGGGGGGATGCCGAAGAAGTCCGCGTCGAACCCGGCGACGTCGTCGAGGAAACCGCCCTCCCGTGCGTGGGCCGTACCGGTCCGCTCCCGGTCCGGGGCGTGGAGGCCGGCCAGGTCCCAACCGCGGTCCGTGGGGAAGCCGGTGACGGCATCGCGTCCTTCGGCGACGAGCCGCCACAGGTCCTCCGGCGTCGCGACCCCGCCCGGGTAGCGGCAGGCCATGCCGACGATCGCGACGGGCTCCGCGGCGGACGCCGGCGCGGCCGCGGCCCGCCGCTCCTCGTCGGGTGCTTGGGCGAGGAGGGATTCCAGGTGGTGCGTGAGCGCGGTGGAGGTGGGGTGGTCGAAGGCGAGCGTCGCCGGGAGTCGGACGCCGGTCGCCGCGGCGAGCCGATCGCGGAGCCGGACGGACATGAGGGAGTCGAAGCCGAGCTCGTGCAGCGGACGGTCGAGGTCGACCCGGGTGGGGTCCGACTGGCCGATGGCGGCGGCGACTTCGGCCCGCACCAGCTCCCGCAGGTCCCGCTCCCGCTCGGCGGGCGGGACGGCGGCGAACCGTCCGGCCGTCTCCGGCGCTTCCTCGGAGCCGCGGAGGAACTTCGCGAAGAGCGGCGCCGGCCTCGCCGCGGTGAAGAGCGGAAGGAACCGCGGCCACGCCGCGTCGACGAGCACGCCGTCCCCGCCCAGCGCGACCGAACGGGCAAGCGCCGCAAGGGCATCGGCGACGGGCAGCGGCACGAGGCCGCGTCGGCGGAGCTGCCGCTCCCGCTCGGCGTCGACCATGCCGCCGCCGGCCCACGGGCCCCACGCGAGCGAGGCCGCCGCCAGCCCTCGTGCCCGTCGCCGCGCGGCGACCGCGTCGAGTGCGGCGTTGGCGGCGCCGTACCCCGCCTGGCCGGCCGCGCCCCAGGTGCCGGAGACGGAGGAGAAGAGCACGAAGGCGTCCAACTCGGCGTCGGCGAACACCTCGTCGAGGACCCGGGCGCCCTCGGCCTTCGCCGCCATGACGGACCGCAGGTCCTCGTGCCCGGTCTCCAGCAGCGGCTTCTGGGCGCCGATCCCCGCGGCGTGGAAGACCGCACGGACGGGCGCACCGCTTGCGGCCGCCTCTCGTGCGAGTGCGGTCACCGCCTCCCGGTCCGCGACGTCCGCCGCGACGGCGCGTGCCGGTGTGCCGCAGGCGGCCAGCTCCGCCACCAGCTCCGCCGCGCCGGGCGCCTCGGGGCCCCGGCGGGAGACCAACAGGACGGAGCAGCCGCCGAGTCGGGCCACCCAGCGGGCGACGTGGGCGCCGAGCGCCCCCGTTCCGCCGGTGATCAGCACCGACCCCGAGGGCTCCCAGCCGTCCGGCTCGCCTGCCGGCGCGGCGGCGACGAGACGGCGTACGAAGACGCCGTCGTCCGCGATGCGCACCTGGTCCTCGTCGCTGCCGCCGGAGAGCAACCCCGCCAGGCGGACGGCGGCGGAGTCGGTGCGCTCCTCCGGCACGTCGACCAACCCGCCCCACCGGTCGGGCAGTTCGAGTGCGGCGACCCGCCCGAGGCCCCACACGGCCGCGGCATCCGGGTCGTCGTCCGCGCGGTGGGTGACGCACCAGACCCCGGCGGCCACCCCTGCGTCGGCGAGCGCCTGCACGGCCGTGAGCAGCTCCACCGGGCGCCGTGCGAAGCACAGGACACCGGCGAACTCCCCGTCGGGCAGCCGCGCGGCGAGCTCCGCGCGTCCCTCCTCCCCGTCGAAGTCGACGGTGACGGCGTCCTCGACGGGGGCCGCGCTCCACGAGGGCGCGGCGGACGCCGTCGACAGGACCAGCCAGGTGCCGGGGGCCGGTTCGGGCGACGGGACGTCGGCGACGCGCTGCCAGGTCACCTCGTGCCGCAGCGCGTCCACCCGCGCGGGCACGCGGGCGGCCAGCCGGCCGGTGTCCACCGTGCGCAGCACGAGCCCCTCGGTGCTGAGCACCGGTTCCCCCGAGTCGGCGACGGCGTCGAGCCGCACGGACCCGGCAGCCGTCCGGAGCCGGACGCGCAGCGCGCGGGCGCCGGGGGAGTGCACGGTGGTGGGGCCGAAGACGAACGGCAACCGGATGTCGCGGGAGGCGCCGACGGCCAACGGGTGCAACGCGGCGTCCAGCAGCGCGGGGTGGACGGCGAGGCGCGTGTCCTCGCAGCCCGCGGGGAGGGCCACTTCGGCGTACGTCTCCCCCTCCGACCGCCACACCGCGCGCAGGCCGCGGAAGGCGGGCCCGTACGCGTAGCCGCGGGCGGCCAGCTCCTCGTAGAGCTCCTCGACGGGGATCTCCTCGGCCTCCGCAGGCGGCCACGGGCGTGCCCACCCGACGTCGGCCGTCCGGTCGACCGACTCGGCGAGCGTTCCCGTCGCGTGCACCACCCAGTCGCCGTCCCCGTCCCGGGAGCGGATCACCAGGTCCCGGTCGCCGTCTCCCGGCGCGGCCACCCACACCTGCACGTCGCTGCCGGTCGCCGGCAGCAACAGCGGTGTTTCGACGACCAGTTCACCGAGGTGCCCGCACCCCGCGCGGCGTGCGGCCGTGCAGGCGAGCTCCAGGAACCCCGTACCGGCGAGGAGGACGCTGCCCGCGACGGCGTGGTCGGCGAGCCACGGGTCGGTCGAGGGGGAGACCCTGCCGCTGAGCACCAGGCCGCCGTCGGCGGGCAGTTCCGTGGCGCCGGTGAGGAACGGGTGGTCGACGGCGTCGCTGCCCGCGCCCTCCGGAGGCGCCGAGTTCAGCCAGTAGCGCTCGCGTTGGAAGGGGTAGGTGGGGAGGTCGGCGGGTGGTGCGGGCGGGAGGAGCGCGGACCAGTCGACGGAGGCGCCGTGGGTGTGCACGTCGGCGAGGGAACGGAGGAAGGAGCCGGTCTCGTCCTCGTCCCGCCGGGCGCTGGCGAAAGCGGTGTGCCCCGTGGTGATGAGCGGGGTGAGCGCGGCGTCCGGGCCGATCTCCAGGAGGAGGTCGTCGGCCGGGAGTTGGACGAGCGCGTCGTGGAACCGGACGGTGTTGCGGATCTGGTCGACCCAGTAGGCGGGGCTGGTCATCGGATGGGGGCTGTCGGCGGTCGGGACGACGGGGACGGTCGGCTCGTGGAAGGTGAGCTCTTCGAGGGCGGCGGCGAACTCGTCGAGGACGGGTTCCATGAGAGGGCTGTGGAAGGCGTGGCTGACGCGCAGTGGTGTGGTGCGTCGGCCGCGGCGGCGCCATAGGTCGCCGATCTGCTGGACGTTCTTCTCTGTGCCGGAGATGACGACGGCTCGGGGTCCGTTGACGGCGGCGATGCTCACTTGGTCGGGGTCGGCCGAGTCGAGGGTGGTGGTGATCTCGTGTTCGGTGGCTTGGATGGCGAGCATGGTGCCGTGTGGGGGGAGTTGGTGTATGAGGTGGGCGCGGGTGGTGAGGAGGTGTGTGGCGTCGTGGAGGGTGAGGATGCCGGCGGTGGTGGCGGCGGTGATTTCGCCGATGGAGTGGCCGGTGAGGGTGGTGAGGGTGAGGCCGTGTGTGCGGTAGAGGTGGGTGAGGGCGTATTGGTGGGCGAAGAGGAGGGGTTGGGCGTGGTGCGTGGGATCGGGGTTCTCCATAAGGGTGCGTAGAGGCTGCGGGAGGAAGGGGTCGAGGTGGGCGGCGGCTTCCTCCAGGGCCTGTGCGTAGGCGGGGAAGTGCCGGGCGAGTTGCTGCCCCATGGCGGGGTGTTGGGTCCCCTGGCCGGGGTAGAGAGCGGCGATTCCGCTGGGCTTGGCCTGGACGGTGCCGGGATGGGCGAGGCGGTCGAGGATCTCGGTGCGGGTGCCGGTGGCGTGGGTGCGGTGGGCGTGGTGGGTGCGGTGGTGGGTGAGGGTGCGGGCGGTGTGGTGGAGGGGCTCGTCGGGATGCCGGGTCAGGTGTTCGTGCAGTGCGGCGGCTTGGGCGTGCAGGGCCTCGGGCGTCTTCGCCGACAGCACCAGCGGCACGGCGGTCTCCGCCCAACTCGGCGCCGTCGGCGGCTCGTCGGGTGTCGGGTCGCCCTCCTCGACGATCACGTGCGCGTTGGTGCCGCTCATCCCGAACGAGGAGACGCCTGCGCGCCGCGGATGAGGAGCCGGCTCCCACGGCTGGGAGCGGACGAGGAGACGCAGCGTGCCGGGCGTCCAGTCGACCTCGGTCGAGGGGCGTTCGGCGTGGAGGGTCGCCGGAAGCGTGCGGTGACGCATCGCCCCGATCGCCTTGATGACGCCGGCGACGCCTGCGGCGGCCTGGGTGTGGCCGATGTTGGACTTGAGACTGCCGAGGTGGAGCGGACGTTCCGCGGAGTGGGCACGCCCGTACGTCGCTTGCAGAGCCTGCGCCTCGATCGGGTCCCCCAGCCGCGTCCCGGTGCCGTGGGCCTCCAACAAGTCCACCTCTGCGGCGGAGACTTGCGCATGACGCAGCGCCGCCCGGATGACGCGCTGCTGCGAGGGACCGCTGGGCGCGGTCATCCCGTTGGACGCACCGTCCTGGTTGACGGCCGATCCCCGCACGAGCGCAAGGACCCGGTGGCCGAGCCGCCGTGCGTCCGACGACCGCTCCACCGCCAGCACCCCCACCCCCTCGGACCACCCCGTGCCCTCACCGTCGTCCGAGAACGAACGGCACCGGCCGTCTGAGGAGAGCACCCGCTGGCGGCTGTATTCGACGAAGAACGTCGGTGTCGCCATCACCGCGACGCCGCCGGCGAGCGCCAGGTCGCACTCCCCGTTGCGCAGCGCCTGGCAGGCGAGGTGCAGCGCCACGAGCGACGAGGAGCATGCGGTGTCCACCGTCACGGCTGGGCCCTCCAGCCCGAAGAGGTAGGAGACCCGGCCGACGGCCATGCTGCCCGCGCTGCCCGTGTGGAGGTAGCCCTCGAACCCCTCGGGGGTCCGTGGGAACCGCCCGCCGTAGTCGTGGTGCATGACGCCGGTGAAGACGCCGGTGCGGCTGCCGCGCAGCGAGCCGGGGACGAGGCCGCCGTGCTCCAGCGCCTCCCAGGTCGTCTCCAGCAGGAGCCGCTGCTGCGGGTCCATCGCCAGTGCCTCGCGGGGGCTGAGGCCGAAGAACTCCGCGTCGAAGAGGTCGATGCCGGTGAGGAAGCCGCCTTCGCGGGTGTACGACCTGCCCACCGCCTCGGGGTCCGGATCGTAGAGGTTGGCCACGTCCCAGCCCCGGTCGGTGGGGAACCCGGTGATCTCGTCCCGGCCTTCGGCCGCGACCCGCCACAGGTCCTCGGCCGAGCGCACCCCGCCCGGGTAGCGGCAGCCGATCCCCACCACCGCGATCGGCTCGCTGTCGCGCCCTTCGACCTCCCGCAGGCGCGAGCGCGTCTTCTGCAGGTCGGTGGTGACCTTGCGGAGGTACTCGACGAGCTGGCTTTCGTCTGTCATGAGGTGCACCTACCGGAGGACGGCGGCTCGGGTGTCCCGAACTCGGAGTCGATGAACCGCATCAGCTCGTCCGCGCTCGCCGACTCCAGGGCGCTCGTGGCCGATACGGGTTGCGCGTCGAGCTCTGCCAGCCGCTCCCGCAGCGCGTCGAGACGGGCGGCGAGCGCGGTGCGCTGCTCCCTTCCCGTCGACGGCGACAGGGCCGCGGTCTCGACGCGGTCGAACGCGTCGAGCAGCGCGCCGTCGTCCGGCTCCCGGGGGGCGAGCCGCGTAAGGAGGTGGGCGGCGAGCGCGTGCGGCGTCGGATGGTCGAAGACGAGGGTGGCCGGGAGCTTGCCGCCGACGAGGTCGGCGAACCGGTTGCGGAGCTCCACCGACATCAGGGAGTCGAAGCCGATGTCCTTGAGTGCCCGCTCCGGGTCCACCCGCTCCGGGTCCGACTCCCCGACGAGCGACGCCACTTGGGCGCGGACCACACTCAGCACCGCCGCGTCGCGCTCGTCCTCCGGCAGGCCCGCGAGCCGCTCGCGCAGCGACCCCTCGCCGGCCGTCCGGGCCCGCGGGGACGGCGACTCCCCGAACCCGGCCAGCAGCGGGCTGGGCCGTGCCGCGGTGAACGCGGGCAGGAACCGCGGCCAGGCGACGTCGACGACGACCGCGTCCCCGCCCGCCGCGACGGTCCGCCCGAGCGCGTCCAGCGCGGCGGACACCGGCAGCGGAGCCAGTCCGCGCCTGCGCAGCTCGCGCTCGTCGCGTTCGGTCAGCATGCCGCCGCCCGACCACGGGCCCCAGGCGAGCGCCGTCGCCGGCCTGCCCCGGCGGCGCCGCCGCCGCGCCAGCGCGTCGAGACAGGCGTTGCCCGCCGCGTACCCGGACTGCCCGGCGGCGCCCCAGATACCGGAGATCGAGGAGAACAGGACGAACTCGTCGAGCTCCGGGAGCAGTTCGTCCAGCAGCAGCGCGCCCTCCACCTTGGCGGCCGTCTCGGAAGCGAGCTGCTCGGGGCTCGTCTCACGGAGCGGCACCTCGCTCACCATCCCGGCGGCGTGCACCACGCTGCGGACGGGCGCACCCTCCGACTCCAGCGCGGAGAGCAGAGCGGAAAGCGCCGCGCGGTCGGTGACGTCGACGGCGGCCGCGTCGGCCGAGGCGCCGGCCGCGGTCAACTCGTCGAGCAGCTCCGCCGCGCCCGGCGCCGCCCGGCCCTGCCGGGAGAGCAGCACCAGGCGCTCCGTGCCGCCGCGGGCCGCCAGCCATCGCGCGACGTGGCCGCCGAGCCCGCCGGTCCCGCCCGTGATCAGCACGGTGCCCTTCGGCTCCCAGGCGGCGACGGGCGGCGCAGGCGCCGCCACCAGGCGTCGCGCCCACAACGCTCCGTCCCGCACGGCGAGTTGGTCCTCCGCGCCGCCCCCGGTGAGGACCCCGGCGAGCAGCCGCCCGGACGCCTCGCCGCTTTCCGCCGGGAGGTCGATCAGGCCGCCCCACCGCTCGGGCAGTTCCAGCCCGGCGACTCTGCCCAGCCCCCACGCCCCTGCCGCGTGCACGTCGGCTTCGGGATCGTCCACCCCGACCCCTACGGCGCCGCTCGTGACGCACCAGACGGGAGCCGTCAGCGCCGATACCTCGTGGAGCCAGACGAGCAGCTCCTCCGCGCGCCCCGCGCAGACCAGGACGCCGTCGGGGGCGGTCGAGCGGTCCCAGGAGGCGGGGGTGAGGAGGTGCCGGAACACCGCGTCGAGGCCGGGAGGCGGGTCGCCCAGCACGAGCCAGGTGCCGGGCACCTCGGACGCCGCCCCGGTGTCGGGCAGCCGCTCCCAGGCGACGGCGAACCGCCCGACCGGCCTCGACGCCTCCAACTGCCCCTGTTCCAGGGGGCGCAGCGTCAGCGACTCCAGGGCGAGCACGGGGGTTCCCGAGGAGTCGGTGATGCTGACGGCCGCCGCGCCCGGGCCCGACCGCGCCGTCTGTACCCGCACCCGTAGCCGTCGGGCGTCGGCGGCGAGGAGCGACACACCGTTGAACGAGAACGGCAGCCGCACCTCGTCGCCCTCGTAGAGGCGGCCGGTGAGCGGCAGGGCGTGGAGCGCCGCGTCGAGCAGCGCCGGGTGGAGGCCGAACCCCTCGGGCTGGCCTTCGGGGAGCGCGACCTCGGCGAAGAGGTCGTCGCCCCGCTGCCACACGGCGCGCGTCCCGCGGAAGGCCGGGCCGTACTCGTAGCCGCGTGCCGCCAGGTCGGCGTAGAAGGTGTCGCCCGGTACCGGATCTGCGCCCTCGGGCGGCCAGTCGGCGCCGGTCCAGTCCGGGGTGAAGGCGCTCGTGTCGGCGGTGCGCGCCGCCAGGGTTCCCGTGGCGTGCAGCGTCCAGTCGCCTCCCGGGCCGCGGGTGCGGACGTGCAGCGCACGTTCGGCGCCTTCGTCCGGCGGCGCGATCCACACCTGGACGTCGCGGGGCTTGCATTCGGGGAAGACCATGGGGGCGCTGAGCACCAGTTCGTCGACGGAGGCGGCGCCCACGGCGCGAGCGGCTTCGAGCGCCAGCTCGACGAACCCCGTCCCGGGGAGCAGCACGGTGCCTCGCACCACGTGGTGCGACAGCCACGGGTCGCTCGCCGGTGCCAGCCGGCCGGAGAGCAGCACGCCGCCCTGGTCCGGCAGGTCGGTGCGGAGCGGAAGCATCGGATGCGGCTGTCGGTCGGTTCCCGGTGAAGTGTCGGTGTCGGACGTCGAGTTGAGCCAGTAGCGCTCGCGTTGGAAGGGGTAGGTGGGGAGGTCGGCGGGTGGTGCGGGCGGGAGGAGCGCGGACCAGTCGACGGAGGCGCCATGGGTGTGCGCACGGGCGAGCGTGTCCAGCACGGTGTGCACCTCACCGCGGCCGCGTCGGGCGTCGGGCAGGACGACGCGGTCCGTGTCGAGCATCGCGGCGAGGGTGGCCTCCGGGCCGATCTCCAGCAGGAGGTCGGTCTCCGGCAGCCGGGCCGCCGCGTCGTGGAACCGGACGGTGTTGCGGATCTGGTCGACCCAGTACTCCGGGCTCGTCATCGGATGGGGGCTGTCGGCCGACGGGACGATGGGGAGGGTCGGTTGGGCGAACCGCAGGCTCTCCACCGTCTCCCTGAACTCGTCGAGGACGGGGTCCATGAGAGGAGAGTGGAAGGCGTGGCTGACGCGCAGCGGTGTGGTGCGTCGGCCGCGGCGGCGCCACAGGTCGCCGATCTGCTGGACGTCTTGTGCGGGGCCGGAGATGACGACGGCTCGGGGGCCGTTCACTGCGGCGAGGGCGACGGTGGGGGTGAGGGTGCTCAGGACTGCGTGTTCGGTGGCTTGGATGGCGAGCATGGTGCCGTGTGGGGGGAGTTGGTGTATGAGGTGGGCGCGGGTGGTGAGGAGGTGTGTGGCGTCGTGGAGGGTGAGGATGCCGGCGGTGGTGGCGGCGGTGATTTCGCCGATGGAGTGGCCGGTGAGGGTGGTGAGGGTGAGGCCGTGTGTGCGGTAGAGGTGGGTTAGGGCGTATTGGTGGGCGAAGAGGAGGGGTTGGGCGTGGTGCGTGGGATCGGGGTTCTCCAAAAGGGTGCGTAGAGGCTGCGGGAGGAAGGGGTCGAGGTGGGCGGCGGCTTCCTCCAGGGCCTGTGCGTAAGCGGGGAAGTGCCGGGCGAGTTGCTGCCCCATGGCGGGGTGTTGGGTCCCCTGGCCGGGGTAGAGAGCGGCGATTCCGCTGGGCTTGGCCTGGACGGTGCCGGGATGGGCGAGGCGGTCGAGGATCTCGGCGCGGGTGCCGGTGGCGTGGGTGCGGTGGGCGTGGTGGGTGCGGTGCTGGGTGAGGGTGCGGGCGGTGTGGTGGAGGGGCTCGTCGGGATGCCGGGTCAGGTGTTCGTGCAGCGCGGCGGCTTGGGCGTGCAGGGCCTCGGGCGTCTTCGCCGACAGCACCAGCGGCACGGCAACGTCCGTCCACGCCGGAGGAGTTGTGGAAGGTTCGGTTGCCGGGTCGCCTTCTCCCAGGACGACGTGCGCGTTGGTGCCGCTGATACCGAAGGCGGAGACGGCGGCGTGGCGCGGGCGGTCGTGCCGGGGCCAAGGTCGGGGGGCGGCGAGGAGACCGAGGGTTCCCGACGCCCAATCGACGGCGTTCGTAGGGCGGTCGGTGTGGAGGGTGGGCGGCAGCGTCTCGTGGCGGAGTGCCTGGACGGCCTTGATGAGCCCGGCGACGCCCGCGTGTGTGTTGTCGCTGCCGAGGTGGAGCGGGCGGTCCGCGGAGTGGGCACGCCCGTACGTCGCTTGCAGAGCCTGGACCTCGATCGGGTCCCCCAGCCGCGTCCCGGTGCCGTGAGCTTCCAACAAGTCCACATCTGCGGCGGAGACTTGCGCATGACGCAGCGCCGCCCGGATGACGCGCTGCTGTGACGGGCCGTTGGGTGCGGTCAGTCCGTTGGACGCGCCGTCCTGGTTGACGGCGGACCCCCGTACCACGGCGAGGACTTGATGGCCGAGCCGCCTGGCGTCCGACAACCGCTCCACCACCAGCATCCCCGCCCCCTCGGCCATGCCGAAGCCGTCCGCATCGGCGGAGAACGGCTTGCACCGACCGTCGGGCGCCAGCGCGCGCAACCTGCTGAACTCGATGAACAGCCCGGGCGTCGCCATCACGGTGGCTCCGCCGGCGAGGGCCGCGTCGCACTCCCCGTTGCGCAGCGCCTGGCAGGCGAGGTGCAGCGCCACGAGCGACGAGGAGCACGCCGTGTCCACCGTCACCGCCGGGCCTTCGAGCCCCAGGACGTAGGAGAGCCGGCCGGAGGCCATGCTGGAGGCCGTGCCGGTCACCACGTAGCCCTCCAGGTCGGGCGCAGCCTGGTGCGGCGGCCGGCCATAGGGCAGGTGCATGACGCCGGTGAAGACGCCGGTGCGGCTGCCGCGCAGTGAGCCCGGGACGAGGCCGCCGTGCTCCAGCGCCTCCCACGCCGTCTCCAGCAGCAGCCGCTGCTGCGGGTCCAACGCCAGCGCCTCCCGACGCGCGATACCGAAGAAGGCGGCGTCGAACTCGTCGACACCGTCGAGCAGCGCCGCCTCACGCTGGTAGAAGGTGCCGGGACGGGAGGGGTCCGGGTCGTAGAGCGCGTCGAGGTCCCAGCCGCGGTCGGTGGGGAAGGGAGCGACCCCCTCCCGCCCTTCGACGACCATCCCCCACAGGTCCGCGGGCGAACGCACCCCGCCCGGCAACCGGCAGGCCATCCCCACGACGGCGATCGCCTCCTCCCGGGGCGGCGAGGCGTCCGCCGCCTCGTCCGCGCACGCGGCCGGCGCCCCGGAGAGCATGCGCAGCATCTCCTCCGCCAGGGCGTGCGGCGTCGGATGGTCGAAGAGCGCCGTGACGGGCAGCCGCAACCCGGTGCTCTCCACCAGACGGTGTCGGACGCGGAGCGACCCGGCGGAGTCCACCCCGAGTGACCCGAAGTCAGCGGACGGCGCGGCTTCGTCCCCTTCCCGCAGAGGGAGCGCGTCGACGACGAGCCGCACCACGGCCGACAGCCGGCCGCCCTCGTCCAGCCCGGCCAGCCGCTCCCGCAGCCGGACGGCCTCGCCGTCCGTCGCCGCGTCGCGGTCGAACGGGTATGGCGGCAGCGGTACGCGTCGAGCGCCGGGCAGCGCGGTGGCCCAGTCCGGCTCCGCGCCGTGCGCGTGGGACTCGGCGAGCGCGCGCAGGTACCGGCCGTGGCCCGCGTCGTCACGGCGCATCGTGTCGAGGACGGTCGCGGCCGTGCCGGCGTGCGCGGCCGTCTCCTCGATCGGCATCGCCAGCACCGGGTGCGGGCTGATCTCCACGAACAGGCGGTGCCCCCCTGCCAGGAGCGTCTCCGTGACGCGCTGGAACTCCGCCGTGCTGCGCAGGCTGCGGAACCAGTGCCCTGGGTCGAGGTGCGCGGTGTCGAGCGGCGTTGTCGCCGTCGAACCGTAGACGGGGACCGCGGAGGCGCGGGGCCGGACCGCCGCCGCCTCCCTTGTCAGCCGCTCGCGGATACGGTCCATGTGCCGCGAGTGGCCGGCGATCCCGATCGGCAGTCGGCGTGCGTGCACGCCCCGTTCGGCCAGACGTTCCAGCAGCGCCGCCGCCGCGTCGGGCGGACCGGAAACCACGGTCGACCGCGGCCCGTTGACGACGGCGCTCTCCAACTCCAGGCGCCACTCGTCGACGAGCCCTTCCAGCTCCTCGACGCCGAGCGCCACGGCGACCATGTCGCCCTCTCCCTCGAGGAGGGCGAGCGTGCTGCTCACCGCGGCGACGAGCCGGGCGCCGTCCTCCAGGGAGAGGCCCCCTGCCGCGGTCACCGCCGCGATCTCCCCGAAACTGTGCCCCACCATGGCGCGCGGGACGACGCCGTTCGACCGCCACAGCTCTGCGAGCGAGACCATGACGGCGAAGAGCGCGGGCTGGATGACGTCGACCCGGTCCATCGGCACGCCGCCCGAGAGGACGTCGTCGAGCGCGACGTCCATGCGGGGGCGAAGCGCTCGCCCGCACGCGGCCAGGCGTTCCGCGAAGACCGGTGCTGTCTCGGCGAGTTCGCGCGCCATGCCCTGCCACTGGGTCCCCTGGCCCGGGAAGACGAACACGGCTCCCGTCCCGGTCCCCGTGTGCACCGTCGTTCCGCCTGGCGTGCCCGCAGCCAGCGCACGCAGCGCCGTGACCGCCGAGTCCCGGTCGGCGGCCTCCACCACCGTGCGGTGCGGCCACACCGTACGCGCGGAGGCGAGGCTCAAGGCGAGGTCGGGCAGCGGGACGTCCGGATGGTCGACGAGGTGGCCGGCGAGGTCACCGGCGAACGCCCGCAACCCGGCCTCGGTGCGGCCCGACACGAGCAGCGGGACCGGCGAGCACCAACTCGCCGAATTGCCAGGGGTATTGGGCTCGGAGCGCGGTCGCAGGGCGGCGAGCTGCGCCGCGCGTCCCTCGTGCGCGGCCAGCGCGCCGTGGGCGTCGGCGCCCGGTGTCGCCCGAGCCAGCGCCGCGGCGGTGCCGGTCGGTTCGTCGTACACGACGACGAGGGCCACCGGCTCCTCGCGGAGGCAGTCGACGGCGACCGCGAACGGGTCGCGGCCCGAGGCCGGGCGGAGCTCCAGCCCCGGGAGCGCGGTCCACTCCGGCGGGTCCCCGGCATCGGCGAACACGACCACCGGGTGCGCGGGGGAGGGAACGGCACCGGCGTCCTCGACAGCGCGCCAGGCGGTCTCCCAGAGCGAACGGGATTCCTCGCGGTGCGCGATACCGGTAACGAGGACGTCGCGGGCTTCTTCCACCACGAAAGAACTCTCCTGAGAGATGAAATCGGATCGTGCGGGACGTCTCCGCGAACGGGAGCAACAGACAGACAAGCAAGCCCAGTTGTCCCGTCGACACCCCTATGCGCCCCTAGGGGTTCCCCTAGCCGCCGTAGACCGACGTGCGATTCCCGTCTCCCTTCCCCGGGAGCGGTCCACGGAAATACCATGAGTCGCGCGCGCCTGCCGGTTGAGGTACTTCCTCGCCGTGCGTCCCGGCGGTCCGAGGGCAACTCGAAGAAAAGTGGGGAAACCTATGCCGATCTTTGACCCGCTGCCGCGGGCTCCGTCCCTGGAGGAGTTGCCGCTGCATTCCTGGGAGGCGGAGGGTTTCGAGGTGGTTCCCTGGCCGGAAGGCACCTGGCAGATCGGCTACAACTCGCACACCTGGCTGCTGGAAGCGGGGAGCGAGCGCGTGGTGCTGAAAGCAGTGCCGCAAGCCCAGGCCGTCAAGTTCGCCTCCGGGCTGCGTGCCGCGGAGCTGGCGGAGCGGGCCGGCGTCCGGGCCGGCGCCCCCCGGCGGGCCCGGGACGGCGGTATCGTCGTCGAGCAAGGACCTTGGTGCTGGGGGCTGTTGGAGTACGTCGCGGGCCGGCCACCCGAGCTCGACAGCCCGTCGGACCTGGCGCTGGCAGGGCGCACCCTCGGCCTGATTCACGCGGCGCTGCGCGACGTCCCCCCGCTGCCGCAGACGCTCGTCTGGACCCGCATGGACTGGCTGCTGGCGGAACAGCCGTTCCTCGAAGGGCGCGAGTGGATTCAGCAGGCGATCCGCGAAGGCATGGAGGCCGCATCCGCCGAAAAGCTCTCCGACGGTGTGCTCCACTGCGATCCGCGACTCACCGAATTCCGTTTCGACGGGCGGGAAGCGGGCCTTCTCGACTGGGGCGAGGTCATGCACGGACCGCATGTCTTCGACCTCGCGGGCACGTTGAGTTTCGTGGAGGAAGGAACCGACCCCGCGCCTTTCCTCTCCGGTTACCTGGAAACCTCGCCCGCCCCCGTCGACGATTTCACCCGCCTCCCCGCCATGCTCAAGGTGCGCGCCGCCACCGAAGGCTGGATCTACGCCAGCCGCGAGTACCACGGAGTCGACCTGGGCCAGAGCCCCGAGTACAGCAACGCCAAGCTGATCGAACGTGCACGGGAGAACGTCCGCGCCGCCGAAATGCTGTCCCCTGACTTCTACGTGCCGTGACCGGATCTCCGAAAGAATCGAACTACGCCCCGTATGCCCACCGTTGACGCGGCGCCCCGCGACAGGCCCGGAGCGGCCCCGCCTTTCCCCGAGACATGCCGAGCCGCCTGCGCCGTCCGTGAGGCACGGGTCCCTACGGTGTCCGGCATGCGCGTACTTGTCACGGGTGGAGCAGGTTTCATCGGATCGCACGTTGTCGACCGGCTGGAGAAGTCGGGCGTCGAGACGGCGGTGCTGGACACCGTCCCCCCGGGGAGGTCCCCGTGGGCGGGAACGACCGCACCGGAGTGGATCGAGGGCGACGTGCGCGACGAGGGCGCCGTGGCACGGGCGTTGGAAGGCGTCGACGCGGTCTGTCACCAGGCCGCGATGGTCGGACTCGGCAAGGGCGTCGCCGACGCGCCCCCGTACGTCTCGGTGAACGACCTCGGCACGGCGGTGCTGCTCCGCGGCATGACGGGCGCAGGGGTGCGGGATCTCGTGCTCGCGGGGTCGATGGTGGTCTACGGCGAGGGCGACTACCGGTGCGCCGACCACGGGACCGTTCGTCCCCCGGCGCGGGCCGCCGCCGACCTGGCGGCGGGGCGGTTCGAGCCGGGGTGCCCGGAGTGCGGGGCGCGGCTGCTGCCCTCGGCGATCCGTGAGGGGGCGCCGACCGAGCCCCGCAGCGTCTACGCCGTCACGAAGCTGGCGCAGGAGCAACTCGCCGCCGTCTGGGCCGACTCCACCGGAGGGCGCGCCATCAGCCTGCGGTACCACAACGTCTACGGCGACGGCATGCCGAAGGACACCCCCTACGCCGGCGTCGCCTCCTTCTTCCGCTCGGCGCTGGAGCGCGGCGAGGCCCCGAGGGTCTTCGAGGACGGCGGGCAGCGGCGGGACTTCGTCCACGTCGAGGACGTCGCCTCGGCGAACGAGACCGCGCTGCGCGCCCTCCCGGACCTCGGCGACGGCCGGACGCGCGCGTACAACACCGGCAGCGGGGAGCCGCACACGATCGGCGAGATGGCCACGGCACTCGCCTCGGCGTACGGCGGCCCGCAGCCCGTGGTGACGGGCGAGTACCGCCTCGGGGACGTACGGCACATCACGGCGTCGTCCGAGCGGATCGCGACGGAGCTCGGGTGGCGGGCCGAGGTCTCGTTCGCGGAGGGGATGCGGAGGTTCGCCGCCGAGCCGCTCGCCGGTTGAGGCCCCTTGCCCGCCCGGGGTCACGCGGACCCCTCCAGGCGCACCGGCCCGAGGATCTCGCGGACCGGTGTGCGGTGCCACCAGTCGCCGGTCTCCCTGCGCTCCGCGGGCGTGGTGAAGCGGTAGCGGTACAGGACCGCGCGCACCTGGCGGGGCGGCTCCTCGGGGAAGGGATTGCGGCGCAGCAGCCGCAGCGTGTCCCGGTCGTTCTCCAGCAGCCGGAGCGCGAGCGACTCGAACCATCCGCGCCGGTAGGCGGGGGAGAGGGCGGCGAACCACATCAGCCAGTCGAGCCGGAGGTGGTACGGCGCCCACTGCGGCGGGCGCCTCCCCGGGTCCCCCGGTTTGCCCTTGAACTCGTAGGCGCGCCACACGGTTTCCCCCGTCGGCTCCGCCTCGTCGGTCCCCTCCAGGACGATCTCCTGGCGTACGCGGGTGATGTTGCCGAAGGCGCCGTAGGTGTTGACGAGGTGGAGCGAGTCGAACGAGCGGTTCATCTGCTGCCGGCGGCTGAGCAGGTTCTTCGCCGGCCGGTAGCTGAGGACCGCGACGAGCAGCGTCAACGCCATGGTGAGAGCCAGGAACCAGAGCGGCGCCCCGCCCTGCTCGCGCACGCCGGTGAGTGGCGTGAAGTCGACGGCGCCGAGGGCGATGACGATCGTGAGCCAGTTGAGCCAGGCGAAGTTGCCGGAGAGGACCAGCCAGAGCTGGGTGATGATCATCAGCCCTGCGGCGACGCTCGCCACCGGCTGCGGAAGGAACAGGCCGAAGGGGAGCAGCAGTTGGGCGACGTGGTTGGCCCCGGTCTCCCATCGGTGCAGCCGCTGGGGGAGGTGGTGGAAGTACCAGCTCAACAGCCCCGGCATGGGCTGCGTCTCGTGGTGGTAGGAGAGGCACGTCAGGTCGCGCCAGCAGGTGTCGCCCCGCCACTTGATCAGGCCGGCGCCGAACTCGACGCGGAAGAGCAGCCACCGCAGCAGCCACATGACGAGCACGGGCGGCGCCGTCTCCGCGTTTCCGAGGAAGATCGCCAGGAACCCGGCCTCCAGCAGCAGCGACTCCCAGCCGAACGCGTACCACGTCTGCCCGACGTTGACGATCGACAGGTACAGCGCCCAGAGCACCGCCCACAGCCCCATCGAGACGGGCAGCGGCACCGCGTCCCCGGCCCCGCAGAGGACCGCGGCGGCGAGCGCCGCACCGCACCACGCGCACGCCGCGAAGAACCGGTCGCTGTAGTGCAGGTGGAAGAGGCTGGGCGCGGCACGGAAGGGGACGCGTGCGACGAACCGCGGGATCGGCTGCATGCCCCGCGACCCCAGCAGCGCACGGAACTGCAGCGCCGTACCGAGGAACGCGAGGAGGTAGACGGCGGCGAGGCCGCGCTGGACGAGCAGCCTGCTCAGCCAGTAGCCGGAATCGGTGAACCAGTCCATGACCGCCATGCGTACCACCGCGAGGCGCGGCCGGCCCGGCGGACCGCCGCGACGCCGCACCCCCTCGCTCGGACGGCGCCCCGCGTCATCCGCCGTGCCCCGGGCGGCCGTTGGCGGCTGGGGCACGCGCGCACCGCGTACGCTCCCGACGGCGGTACCCGCCGCCGGAAGCCGGAGGGAGCTGCACGCCATGCCACTGACCGACATGCCGCTGGAGGCGCTGGAAGAGTACCGCCCCGCGGTCCGCGAGCCGGAGGACTTCGACGAGTTCTGGGAGAAGACCCTCGCCGCGGCGGGCGAGAGCCCGGAGAGCCTCACCGGCGCCGAGTTCCGCGCGGTGGAGTCACCGCTGCGCACCCTCGACGTCCTCAACGTCCGTTTCCCCGGTTGGGGCGGCCAACCCGTCGCGGCCTGGCTGGTGTTGCCGCGGGGTGCCGCGGGCCCGCTGCCGGCGGTGGTGAGCTACGTCGGGTACGGCGGAGGACGCGGGCTCCACACCGAGCACCTGCTGTACGCCTCGGCCGGGTACGCGCACCTCGTGGTGGACAGCCGCGGGCAGGGCCACGCCACCCCCGACCCCGACCCGGTGCCGACGCCGCAGTACGTGCGGGGCTTCATGACGCTCGGCGCCGCCAGCCCGCAGGACCACTACTTCCGCCGGCTGATCACCGACTGTGCGCGGGCGTTGGACGCGGTGCGCGCCCACCCGGCCGTCGACCCCGGCCGCCTCGTCGTGCAGGGCCACAGCCAAGGGGGCGGGCTGGCGCTGGCGGTCGCCGGGCTCGTCGGTGACGGCGTCGCAGCCGCGCTCGTGGACGCACCGTTCCTCTGCCACATCCGCCGGGGCGCCGAGACCGCCTTCCAGGGCCCGTACACGGAGATCGCCGAGTTCCTCGGCATCCACCAGGGCATGCCGCCCGAGACGGTCCTCGGCACCCTCGACTACTTCGACGGCGTCCACTTCGCGCCCCGCGCCACCGCGCCCGCGCTCTTCAGCGTCGGGCTGATGGACCCGGTCTGCCCGCCGTCCACGGTCTTCGCCGCCTACAACCGCTACGGCACGGCGGGCGACGCCGCACCGCCGCACCGCGAGATCAGCGTCTGGCCGTACGGCGACCATGCGGCCGGCCGCCACGCGCAGGCGACCGAGCAGTTCCGCTGGCTCGGCGACCGGGGGATCGCCCCCGACCGTGCCCCGGAGGAGCATCCCGCCCCACACTGACCGACCATGGAAGTATGGCGCAGCACGAGGTGAGCGGAGCAGGCTCCGACGGATACGTACGGGTGCGCGGCGCGCGTGAGCACAACCTGCGCCGCGTGGACACCGAGATTCCGAGGGACGCGCTCGTCGCCTTCACCGGGGTGTCGGGCTCGGGCAAGTCCTCGCTCGCCTTCGGCACGCTCTTCGCGGAGGCCCAGCGCCGCTACGTCGAGTCGGTGGCGCCGTACGCGCGACGCCTCATCCACCAGGTCGGCACCCCGGAAGTCGACGAGATCACGGGGCTGCCCCCGGCCGTCGCGCTGGAGCAGCGCCGCTCGGCGCCTGGCGGGCGCTCCTCCGTCGGCACCGTCACCACGCTCTCCAACTCCCTCCGCATGCTGCTCTCCCGCGCCGGGACCTATCCCGAAGGCGCCGAGCGGCTCGACTCCGACTCGTTCTCGCCCAACACCGCCGTCGGAGCCTGCCCCGAGTGCCACGGGCTCGGCACGGTCCACAGCGTCTCGGAGGAGTCACTCGTCCCCGACCCTTCGCTCTCCGTCCGGGAGGGCGCGATCGCTGCGTGGCCGGGGGCGTGGCTCGGCAAGAACCTCAGGGACACCGTGGAGGCGCTCGGGTACGACATCGACCGCCCCTGGCGCGAACTCCCCGCCGAGCAGCGGCAGTGGCTGCTCTTCACGGAGGAGCAGCCCGTCGTCACTGTCCACCCGGTCCGCGAGGCCGGCCGGCTGCAACGTCCCTACCAGGGCAAGTACCAGAGCGCCCGCCACTACGTCCTCCACACCTACGCGGACACCAAGAGCGCCGCGACCCGCAGGCGGGTGGAGGCGTTCCTGCACAGCGCCGCCTGCCCGATGTGCCATGGCCGCCGGCTGCGGCCGGAGGCCCTCGCCGTCACCTACGCCGGATACGCCGTCGACGAGCTCACCGCGCTGCCGATGGACCGCCTCGCCGAGGTGCTGGAGAAGAGCACGGAGGGCGCGGGCGGCGACGTACGGGAGAACGCCGCGGCGCTCCTCGCCGGCGAACTCCTCGACCGCATCCGGGTGTTGACAGACCTCGGCCTCGGCTACCTCAGCACGGGACGCCCCGTCCCCACCCTCTCCGCAGGCGAACTCCAGCGGCTGCGCCTTGCCACGCAGCTACGCTCCGGGCTCTTCGGCGTGGTCTACGTCCTCGACGAGCCGTCGGCCGGCCTCCACCCCGCGGACACGGAGGCGCTGACGACGGTGCTGGAGGGGCTGAAGTCGGCGGGCAACTCCCTCTTCGTCGTCGAGCACGACATGGACCTGGTGCGCCGGGCCGACTGGGTCGTGGACGTCGGCCCGGGCGCCGGCCGGCACGGCGGCGAGGTCCTCTACAGCGGCCCCGTCGGCGGGCTGGCCGGCGCCGCCCGTTCGGTGACGCGCCGCTACCTCTTCGCCGAACCGGCGCCCGTGGGCGGGCCCCCGGGCGCCGCGGACGAGGCGGCAGCGGCAGCCGTGCGGCGCAGGCGGCGAGGGGAGCGTCGGACGCCGAGCGGCCGGCTCGCCCTGAGCGGCATCACGCTCCACAACCTGCGCGCACTCGACGTCCGGGTGCCGCTCGGCGTCTTCACCGCCGTCACGGGCGTCTCGGGCTCCGGCAAGTCGACGCTCGTCACCCGCGTCCTCGCGGAGGCCGTCGGGGAGCGCCCGCAGGACGAGGAGGAACCCCAAGAGGCCGGTGTCGTCGCGGAGTCGGAGGGGGCGGATGCCGTCTCGCGGCTGGTCCGCGTCGACCAGAAGCCGATCGGCCGCACACCCCGCTCCAACCTCGCCACCTACACCGGCCTCTTCGACTCGGTGCGGAAGGTCTTCGCGGAGACCGAGGAGGCGAGGGCCCGCGGTTACGACGCGGGGCGCTTCTCCTTCAACGTCCGCTCCGGCCGCTGCCCCACGTGCCGGGGGGAGGGATACCTCGCCGTCGAACTCCTCTTCCTGCCGGGGACCTACGCCGCCTGCCCCGACTGCCACGGCGCCCGCTACAACCCGGAGACCCTCCAGATCACCTACGCGGGCGCCACCGTCGCCGACGTCCTGGGGATGACGGTCGACGAGGCGGCGGGCTTCCTCACCGAGGTGCCGGCCGCGGCACGCGGCCTCGACGCGCTGCAGCGCGTCGGCCTCGGCTATCTACGGCTCGGCCAGCCGGCGACGGAGCTCTCCGGCGGCGAGGCCCAGCGCATCAAGCTGGCCACGGAGCTCCAGCGCACCCGTCGCGGTCACACCCTCTACCTCCTCGACGAGCCGACGACCGGCCTCCACCCCGCCGACTCCGACGTGCTCATGGACCAGCTCCACCGACTCGTCGACGAGGGGCACACGGTCGTCGCCGTCGAGCACGACATGGGCGTCGTCGCCGGTGCCGACCACGTGATCGACCTCGGGCCGGGCGGCGGCGACCAGGGCGGTCGGATCGTCGCCGAGGGAACGCCAGGCGAGGTGGCCCGGAGCGCGGGAAGCGCGACGGCGCCGTACCTGCGGGCCG
Organism: Streptomyces sulphureus DSM 40104; assembly: GCF_000381025.1. Taxonomy (GTDB): domain Bacteria; phylum Actinomycetota; class Actinomycetes; order Streptomycetales; family Streptomycetaceae; genus Streptomyces; species Streptomyces sulphureus. The sequence continues at coordinate 102,214 of NZ_KB905816.1, read as the reverse complement.
CTCTGGAGGAGTAGCGGCCTCACGGGTACTGGCGCAGGATGCGCCCGGCGAGGTCGCGTATCCGGGCGCGTGCCTTCGGCGGGCCCGTCACGGTGAGGTCGTCCCCGAACTGCAGTAGCTGCCGCACGTCCTCCAGTTCGCGGCAGGCCACGGTGACCTCGACCTCCGCTTCCCTCGCCGAGCGAACGGAGAGGCGGGACCCGAGGAGGCGCCGCGCCCGGTCCAACTGCCGCGCGCGCAGCACCGCTTCGACGCGCACGCCGTCGAGCGCCTGCCAGCGCGAGGTGAGTTCGGCGGCCGCGGTGCGCAGGGTGGCGTCCGGGCGGAGGCGCCGCGGGGCCCGCGTCGGCTGCCAGTCGGTGAGCCGCTCCAGGGCGTAGAGCCGGGGGACGCCCGTGCGGTCGGCGACGAGGTACCACCGGCCGCCCTTCGCCAACAGGCCGTAGGGATCGACGAGTTGCCAGGTGGGCTCGGCTTCCTCCGCGCGTCTGTAGCGGATGCGGAGCCGCACGCCGCGGCGGACATCGCCGACGAGGGCGCTCGGCTGCGTGCCCCGGGCCTCCGGGCCGAACCACGGCCTGTTGTCCGTGGCGACGACGGCGCTGAGCGGCAGCAGGGCCGACGCCGGCTGACCGGGCGCCGCGACCTTCCGCAGCGCCCTGCGGCTGTCGGTCTCCGCGCCCAACTGGCTGCGCTGGCCGTCGTCGAGACCGTGGAGCCCGAGGTGGTCGCGCTCGGTCGCCGTCAGCCGCGACGTGTCGAGCACACCGCCCGGCAGCAGCGTGACGCCGCCCGCGCGTCCCCGCTCGACGAGGAGCGGGAAGCCGGCCTCGTGCAACCACCGGAGGTCCCGGAGCACGGTGCGTACCGAAACACCGACCTCGCCCGCGAGGTCGCGCGTGGTGACCCCCTTCCGGGAGTGGAGGGCGAGCAGCAGCGAGAAGAAGCGATCCGGGGTCATGGCCTCAGAGTTCCATCGATCACGACGGAACCTGTCGTCTTTTGCAGGCATGCTCTCCGAGCCCCACTCGACCCGGAAGCAAGGAGAGAACCCCGTGCCCGCTGTGAACATGTTCATCGTCTACGTCTCGGACGCGCCCGCGGCAGCACGCTTCTACGCGGAGCTGCTCGACCTGAGGCCCGACTTCGAGTCGCCCCGCTTCGTCTCCTTCCCGCTCGGCGGCGGCGTCCAACTCGCCCTGTGGAGCGGGGCAGAGAGCACCCCTGCACCGTCCCGCACCGGCGAGCTGTGCGTGACGACGGACGGCGGCCCCGACCGGATCGACCGCTGGTTCCACGAGTGGCAGGCCAAGGGCGTACGGATCGTGGAGGAGCCGCACGACGAGGTCTTCGGCCGCACCTTCGTCGTCGCCGACCCGGACGGCAACCTCGTCCGCGTCGCGCCCGTCGACTGAGGCGACCGCCGGCGGCGTCGCTACCCCGAAGCGGAGGCGACGCCGCCGCGGAGCCGCTCGGCGAGCCCGCCGACCGCTATGCCGAGCACGACGAGGACGAGGGACGCGTAGATCTCCAGCCCCGTGAGGAACCCCAGCCGCTGGACGAGGCCCCAGCCCTCGAGCCAGCCGAAGAAGTGGTGGACGAGCCCTGCGGCACCCTGGAGGACGAGCACGAGGCTCGCGAATTCGAGCAGCTTCTTCATGCGGACAACGCTAGGCAGCGGCGTGCCCGGCCGTATCCGACGAAAGTATCGCCGTCCGTGCCTTCGGTACCGCGCGGTGCAAGTACACGGCGCCGTCCCGCGCCCGACACGTACCGTCTGGCGCATGACAGCCAGTTCGGTGCCCCAGCGCATCCCCGTGCGCCCACCGTCGCGCCCCGCAGTCCGCTCGCGGCGCGACTGGTACGTCGACACGACCTTCTTCCTCGGCGCCGCGGTGCTCGGCGTGCTCACCGCGGGCGATCTGGCGCAGGACCCCGCACGGCCCGCCTGGTTCCTCGGCCTCGACCAGTTCGCCGGAGCGGTCGCCTGCTGCCTGCTGTGGTTCCGCCGCCGTTGGCCGACCACGCTGGCGCTCGCCTGCGCGGTGGGCGGGATCTTCTTCCATTTCGTCGGCTGGCCGCAGTTGGTGCTCCTCTTCTCCGTCGCCGTCCACTGCAGGACGCGGTTGCTCGCTCTCGTGACGGCCGTGACCGTCGCCACGCTGCCGTTCCAGCGCCCGGAGCCCGGCACGAGCGGCCAGGAGAACACCATGATCGGGCTGATGCTCGTGCTCGCCGCCGTGGGCTGGGGCATGTTCGTCCACTCCCGACGGCAGTTGATCGCCTCGCTGGAGGAGCGGGCCCTGCGCGCGGAGGCCGAGACGGACCTGCGGGTACGGCACGCGCAGCGCGAGGCCCGCGAGGAGATAGCCCGCGAGATGCACGACGTACTCGCCCACCGGCTCTCCCTGTTGAGCGTCCACGCGGGAGCCCTGGAGTTCCGCAAAGACGCACCACCCGACGAGGTGGCGGGCGCGGCAGGCGTGATCCGGCGCAGCGCGCACCAGGCGCTGGAGGACCTGCGTGAGGTGATCGGGGTGCTCCGCGCACCGGGTGCCGCGGCCGAGGACCGCCCGCAGCCGTCCGTCGCCGATATGCGCCTCCTCGTGGCGGAGGCCGACGGAGCGGGAGCGGGGGTGCGGTTCGAGGAGGAGTTGGCGAGCGAGCAGGTCCCGGGATCGCTGGGACGGACGGCGTACCGCGTCGTCCAGGAAGGACTCACCAACGCCCGCAAGCACGTCCCCGGGGCGCCGGTCGACGTCCGGGTCTCGGGCGCGCCCGGTGAGGGCCTGCGGGTGCGCGTCGCCAACGAGCTGCCGCAGCCGTACGCCGCACGGCCCGAACTCCCCGGCGCCGGCGCCGGGTTGATCGGACTGGGCGAGCGCGTCGAGCTCGCCGGAGGCACGCTCGCCCACGGTCCCGGGAAAGGCAGGGACCGGACGCGCTTCGTCCTCGACGCCTGGCTACCGTGGTCCGTGTGACGACGCCCGAGCCCTCACCCGCACCCGTCCGACTGCTCCTCGCCGACGACGACGCGCTCGTCAGGTCGGGGCTGCGACTGATGCTCGGCGGCCTCCCCGACGCGGAGATCGTCGCCGAGGCCGCCGACGGCGCGCAGGTGCAGCAGCTCGTCGAGCGCCACCGCCCCGACGTCGTGCTGATGGACATCCGCATGCCCGGCACCGACGGCCTCGCCGCGACCGAGGCCCTCCAGCGTCTCGCCTCGCCGCCGCAGGTCGTCGTCCTCACGACCTTCGACGCCGACGCCTACGTACTCCGCGCGCTGCGCGCCGGCGCCGCCGGGTTCCTCCTCAAGGACACGCCGCCGCCCGAACTCGCCCGCGCCGTACGGGCAGTGGCCGCCGGCGAGCCCGTCCTCTCCCCGGCGGTGGCGCGCAAGCTCATCCACCGCGCCACAGCGCCCGAGCCCGAGGCGCAGACCGCGCGCAGGGACGCGGCGAGGCGCCTCCTCGCCGAGCAGCTCACCGACCGTGAGCACGCCGTCGCGGTCGCCGTGGGCCGCGGGCTCTCCAACGCCGAGATCGCGACCTCGCTCTACATGGGGGTGCCGACCGTCAAGACGCACGTCTCGCGCGTCCTCGCCAAGCTCGACCTCGGCAACCGCGTCCAGATCGCCCTCCTCGTCCACGACGCGGAGCTTCTCGACGATCCGTAGGCTCCGCGCGGGAATCCCAGCGCTCCGTACGTGTTGCACCAGGTGTGACTTCCGCAGCGCCACCGCCCCTCCCGCCCCTCTCCGTGCTCGACCGCTCACTCACCCGCGAGGGGACGCCCCCGCAGCAGGTGCTCCGCGAGACGGTCGCGTTCGCACGGGAAGCGGAGCGGCTCGGCTACCACCGGTTCTGGGTCTCCGAGCACCACGCCGTACCCGGCGTCGCGGGCTCCGCCCCCACCGTCCTCGCGGCCGCGGTCGCCGCTGCCACCTCGCGTATCCGCGTCGGAACCGGCGGCGTGATGCTGCCGAACCACCAACCGCTCGTCGTCGCCGAGCAGTTCGGTGTCCTGGAATCACTCCACCCCGGGCGGATCGACATGGGGCTCGGCCGCTCGACGGGGTTCACCGAGCCGGTCCGCCGCGCCCTGCGCACCGGCAAGGACGCGGCGGACCGCTTCGGCGACCAGCTCGACGAACTCCTCGCCTACTTCGACGCCGCCGCACCGCTCCCGGCGCTGCCCGCCGGCGGGCTGCGGGTGCCCGCGTACGTCCTCGCCGTGGGCTCGGGGGCGCAACTCGCCGCCGAGCGGGGGCTGCCCGTGGTGCTCCCCGCGCGCCGGGAGAGCGAGCGGACCGCGGCGGCGGTGGCCGAGTACCGCAGCCGCTTCCGCCCCTCGCGCAGGGCCGAGGAGCCCCACGTCGTCCTCGCCGTCAACGCCGCTGCCGCCGCCACCCGGGAGCGCGCCTCGCTCCTCCAGCGCCCCGAGGCCAGGTCGACGGCGGTCTCCCGCACCCGCGGCGTCTTCCCACCGCTCGTCCCCGCCGAGGAGGTCGACGAGTCCGCCATGGGGCGCCAGGAGCACCGCCGCTACACCGAAGCCCGGGAGGGCCAACTCCACGGCACCGCAGAGGAGGTGACCGCCGCGCTCTCCGCTCTCGCCGCCGCGACGGAGGCCGACGAACTCCTGCTCACCCTCAACACCTACGACCCCGCCGACCGCCTCGACTCCTACCGCCGCCTCGCGCACGCCGCGGGGCTGCCGGGCCCGGCGAGCGGCCCCGGCGGGTGAGCCGCACCGGCCGCGGCGGCTCAGCCCGCCGAGACCTCTTCCTCGCCCTTCGCCAGCTCCCGCTTGAGCACCTTGCCCATGTCGTTCCGCGGCAGCGCGGAGAGGAAATGCACCTCGCGCGGCCGCTTGTGCGGCGCCAACTGCTCCGCGACGAGCGCCACCAACTCCGTCCCGGCAGGCGGCGCTTCCGCGTCCGCCGGCACGATCCAGGCGACGATCCGCTCACCCAGGTCCGCATCGGGCACGCCGGTCACGGCGGCCTCGGCGACACCCTCGTGCGAGAGGAGGACGTTCTCGATCTCGCCCGCGCCGATCTTGTAGCCGCCGCTCTTGATCAGGTCGGTCGCCTTCCTGCCGACGAGGCGCACGGAGCCGTCTGCGTCACGCGTCGCCATGTCGCCGGTGCGGAACCAGCCGCCGTCGAAGGCACCGGCCGTCGCGTCGGGCCGGTTGAGGTACTCGGTGAAGAGGTTCGGACCGCGTACCTGCACCTCTCCGACGAGCTCCGGGTCCTCGGGCAGCCGCTCGCCCGCCTCGTCGACGAGCCGGAGGTCGACGTCGCGCAGCGGAGGCCCGACGGTCCCGGGGCGCGGCTCCCCGTCGGCGCGGACGCTGGTGTTCATCAGCGTCTCCGTCATCCCGTACCGCTCGACGACGCCCCGGCCCGTCGCCTCCGCAATGCGCCGGTGGTCGGTGAGCGGCAGCGGAGCCGAGCCGGAGACGAGCAGGCGCGCTCCCGCGAGCGCCGACGCCAACTCGCGGTCCTCAGCGCAGGATTCGGCGAGCCTGTGGTACATCGTGGGGACGCCGAAGAGCATGGTGCCGCCCTCGCGGAGCGCCTCCGCGACGCCCTCGGTGGTGAAGGCGCCGAGGTGCCGGAGTGTGCCGCCGAGCCGGAGCGGGCCGAGCACGCCGAGGATCAGGCCGTGGACGTGGAAGAGCGGCAGCGCGTGGACGAGCACGTCCGCGTCGCTCCAGGCCCAGGCGTCGGCGAGCGCGTCGAGGCTGGAGGCGATGGCCCTGCGGGAGAGGACGACGCCCTTGGGCGGGCCCGTCGTCCCCGAGGTGTACACGACGAGCGCCGCGCTCTCGGCCGGCGGCTCGTACGGCAGGCTCCACGCGGCGCCGCCATCGTCGGGCTCCGCGTCGTCGAGGTGGACGTCGACGCGGGGCAGCCCGGCGAGCGGCTCGGGGAGCTCGTCGTCGGGCGCGGCGAGCACGGCGGCGGGGACGCTGTCGGCGACGACGTGCGCCAGCTCCCGCTCCCCGCTGCGCGGGTTGACCGGTACGGCGGGCACCCCGGCGAGCAGCGCCGCGACGGTGCCGACCGAGGCGTGCAGGCTCGGCGTCGCCCAGACGGCCACGCGCGAGGCCCCGTCGATCTGCGTCGCGATCCGGCCCGCAGCGGCGGCGAGTTGCTCGTAGCTGAGGGAGCGGTCGGGAAAGCGGAGCGCGGTGTGCGAGGACGCCGCGTACACCGCGGGCAGCAGCGAAGGGGACAACGGGCCTCCCGGGTCGGGACGGTGTGCGCGGCCTCGTCGGCCTCGCACGATGATCGGCGGACGCAGGCAGCATCTCATCCGCGCTCTCCTACGGATGCGGGCAAGGCCCCGTTGTCCGCCGGTCGTCGGCAGAGCGCACCCGGCGGTGCGCGGAGATGCTGCGAAGGACGTTGCGCCTGCGCCGCCGGGCTGGCCCCGGCCGCGCGAGAGCACGCGGCCCACTTCCGCAGCGGGCGTGCGCCCTTCGGTGCCCGCGGGTCCGATTCCCCGTCAGCGGTTGTCGGCCTGCTCCGGCTCGCCGCCGTCGTGCAGCGGTGCGCCGAACCACTGGTGGAGCGCGGCGCGCAGACCGCCGACGTCGTCCGGCTCGTGTCCGGTCCACGCCGTGTGGCAGTCGGGGCGCAGCAGCAGGCCGGTCGCGCTCGTGCCCTCCGTCCTGCCGTGCACGACATCGACCCGGTCGAGCCAGGGCTTCGCGGCCTCGGCGAAGTCGCCGCAGAGGTCCAGCAGCAAGGGCCGGGCACTGGTCGTCAAGTCGGCCAGCCGACGGGTGCCGGCGTCGGTGCGGATGACGAGGTCGGGCGCGAAGCCCTCGGTGGTTCCGGCGAGCAGGTGGGCGATGTGTTCGGTGCCGCCGGGAGAGGCGAGCAGCTCGCCGAAGACGGTCCGCAGGGCGGTGACTTCCGGCCCGGGGCGCATCAGTGCCGACTGGGACAGGGTCGAGGCGACCACGCGTTCTGCGACAGGTCGGCGTTCCTCGTCGTAGGTGTCGAGCAGACCTTCGGGGGCCCGCCCCCGCACTGTGGCGGCCAGCTTCCAACCGAGGTTGACCGCGTCCTGCAGGCCGAGGTTGAGTCCCGGGCCGCCGATCGCCGAGTGCACGTGGGCCGCATCGCCGAGAAGCAGTACCCGCCTGTCCCGATAGCGCTCCGCGTGCCGGGTGTTGCCGCCGACGAGTCGTCGAAGCAGGTGCGGGCCCTCTCCCTGCGGCGGATCCATCGGGACGGGAACGCCCAGCACGCGCTCGGCGCTCGCCCTCATCTCTTCGAAGGTCATCGGTGTGGTGAGCTCGTCCTGCGTGCCGGTTTCGGTGGTGCTGAGGACGGGCGCTCGGCCGGGCAGCGGACCCCAGGTGATCGTGCCGCGCTCCGTGCGCACGTACAGCAGGGCCGGCAGGCTCCCGTGGCCGGGAACGCGCAAGTCGCCTTCGGGGCCCAGATGTTCGTCCGCCACGGACACGTTCGCGGAGCGGGTGACGAAGTCGTCGGTGGTCACTCCGGGGAAGCCGATGCCGGACAGACGCCGCACCACGCTGTGCCCTCCGTCCGCCCCGACCAGATAACGGGCGGTGAGGCTCTCACCGTCGGCAAGAGTGATGTGCACGAGGTCTGTGTCCTGGCGGACGTCGATGACCTCCTGTCCTCTGCGAAGGTCGACGCCGAGTTCCACGGCGCGTTCGGCGAGGACTTGTTCGATCTGCTCCTGCGGTGCGGGGAGCAGACTCACGGGGTTGTGAGGGAGCCCGGTGAGGTCCAGTGTGAATGCGCCGAACATGTAGTGGGGCGCGGGCCGTGGCGGTGCGCTGGACCCGTTGATGCGGGCGTAGAGGCCACGTCGGTCGAGCATGCGCACCACCTGACCGACCAGACCGTTCGCCCGGGGCTCGGTCTTCGGGCCGGCGAGCCGCTCCAGCACGACGGGACGCACCCCGGCCAGTGCCAGCTCGCAGGCGAGCATCAGACCGTTCGGACCGCCACCGACGATGACCGCATCAAGCATGACGGTTCTCCTTTTCCGGGGCATGAAGGGGTAGAGGCTGCAAGCAGCAGCCCCTGTTCTGAGGGGAAGGGGGATCTACGGAGTGGGGAGTCCGGTGGCCACCATGCGCAGGGCTCGGGGGAGCAGGCTCTCCATCGGCTCGGTCTGCCCGGCTTCGACGGACAGTTCGAGGGCGACGTTGTTGGCGGCCATCACGCTGGCGGCTACCAGGCGAGAGTAGAGATCGGACTCGGGGTCCCTGCCAGTGCGGTCGGCGATCGCTGCGGCGAGCTCCTTCTCCGCGATCTTGTTCGCACGCAGCAGCTCGGCCTGGAGCGCGGGTTCGGCCCACATCGCCTGCCTGCCTGCCGGCCACTCGTCGGGCTGCTGAGGTGGCATGTGCTCCACCTCGGGGCCGGGCTCCAGCGAACGCAGCGAGGCACGTGTGATCGCCTCCCACAAGGGCTCGTCGGGCGGTCCGTCACGCACGTCCGTCGCGAGCCGCAGGGAGCGCTCAAGGTGACGGAACGCGATCGCTTCGGCCTTGCTGGAGAAGTAGTTGTTGTAGGTGCGGGGGGAGACGCCGACCGCTGCGGCGATGTCTTCGACCTTGACCGCGCTGAACCCGCGCTCGACGGTGAGCCGGACGGCGGCCCAGCTCAATGCTGTGCGTGTGGCTGCCTTCTTCTGTTCTCGAAGACCACTCATGCCGTACACGCTAACAGAAACTGCGTGGCGCGCAAATATGCGTACCACGCAGTTTTCAAGCGGGGAGGTGTCGGCATGGACTGGATGAGGCGGTCGCCGCCGGCGCCCTCCGAGTCCACCTGCCCTGCACGCCCGGGGAGAAAGGCCGCGCGCGGACGTGGCGGCCCGGTGCTCCGTCAGGGCAACTCTCAAGGGGGGAGTGTCCAGGGATCGGGTACACGCAGGCGCGGTGGCGATGCGCGCTGCGACTCCGCAGGCGCCGCGCATCGAGGGTGGCGGGCGCCGTCCGGCACGACGGGAGTGTCGTATGCGCCGACCGAACCCGCCAGCCGGTGCGTTGGCATGGGGCCCGGCAACTGCGCAGGAGTGAAGGGGAGTTCGCTCCCCGCGTCAGTCCCTCCGCACCTCGCGGCGGTCGCCGGACCAAAGGGTGTGGAAGGTGCCGGGCCGGTCCGTGCGGTGGTAGGTGTGGGCGCCGAAGTAGTCGCGGAGGCCCTGGACGAGGGCGGCGGGGAGCCGGCTCGTGCGCACCGAGTCGTAGTACGCCAGCGCGCCGGTGAGGCCGGGCGCCGCGACGCCGCGGCGCCCGGCCGTGGCGGCGACCGCGCGCCAGTCGAGTTCGGCGGTGCCCAGTTCGGAGGCGAAGCCGGGGTCGGCGAGGAGCGTGGGCAGTCCGTCCGAGCCGGCCTCCGCGTACGCCGCGCGGATGCGGTCGAGGAAGCGGGCGCGGATGATGCAGCCCGCCCGCCAGATCGCGGCGACGGCTCCCGGGTCGATCGACCACCCGTACGCCGCGCTGCCCGCCTGAATCATGCTCCAACCCTGTGCGTACGAGACCACCTTGGCCGCGTAGAGGGCCTGCTCGACCTGGTCGGCGAAGCGCTCGGCGTCGCGTCCCTCCAGCTCGGGGCCTGCCGGTCCGGGCAGGTCGGCGGCGGCCTCGCGCAGCGGGACGTCGCCTGAGAGCGAGCGCGCGAAGACGGCGTCGGCGATCTGCGGTACGGGGACGCCGAGTTCGAGCGCCGTCTGCACCGTCCAGCGCCCTGTGCCCTTCTGCTCGGCGCGGTCGGCGACGACGTCGACGAACGGCCGGTCCGTCGCCGCGTCCGTGTGGGCGAGGACCTGTGCCGCGATCTCGATCAGGTACGACTCCAGCCGCCCCGAGTTCCAGGTGCGGAAGACGTCGGCGACCTGCCGCGGCGTGAACCCGCCGACCTCGCGCAGCAGCCGCGCCGCCTCCGAGATGAGCTGCATGTCGGCGTACTCGATGCCGTTGTGGACCATCTTCACGAAGTGCCCTGCGCCGTCGGGGCCCACGTGCGTGGTGCACGGTGAACCGTCCGGCGCCCGCGCCGCGATCCGCTCCAGCATCGGCCCGAGCGCCGCGTACGACTCCGCCGAGCCGCCCGGCATGATGCTCGGCCCGTGCAGGGCGCCCTCCTCGCCCCCGGAGACGCCGGTGCCGACGAAGTGCAGCCCGCGCTCGCGGAGTTCGGCCTCGCGGCGCCTCGTCTCCTCGAAGTGCGCATTGCCGCCGTCGATCAGGATGTCCCCCTCGTCGAGCAGCGGCGCGAACTCGGCGAGCACCGCGTCGGTCGGACCGCCCGCCCTGACCATCACCAGCAGCCGGCGGGGACGCTCCAGCGCGGCGACCAGCTCCTGCGGGGTCGTCGCGGTGACGAACGCGCCCTCGCCGCCGAACTCCTCGACGAACTCCGTGGTGCGGGCCGTGGTCCTGTTGTGGACGGCGACCGTGTACCCGTTGCGCGCGAAGTTCCGGGCGAGGTTGCGTCCCATGACGGCCAATCCGGTGACGCCGATCTGGGCCGAAGCGTTCATTGCTGCACTCCTGGGCGGGCGGTGTTCCGGGCGGGTCCCGGACGGGCGGTCGCGGTGCGGGTCGATGGTCTCGCGCCCGGCGGCGATCCGGGAGCAGGCGGGGCCGCCGCGCCGCGCCCGTGCGTCGCGGCCTGCGGCACCGTGGCCGCAGGCTGTGCCAGGCACAGCCGGCAACACTCCCCGGTGCGGACCGCGTTGCCCTGCGTTGCTGCGGACCTTTTCCGCAACGTCCCGGTGTGCGCCGTCACTTGGCGTCCGCGTAGCACTCGACGGCCGCGACGGTGAACGGAAAGGCGACCGGTACGTCACCGAAGGCCGCGCCCGCCGCCGTGCGTCCGGCCTCCTGCACCGCAGCGGCGACCTGCGCCGCCTCCTCGGCCGGGCAGTGCACGATCACCTCGTCGTGCTGGAAGAAGACGAGCTCGGCAGCGAGCCCGGAGAGGCTGCGGCGCAGCGCGGCGAGCATCAGCACGGCCCAGTCGGCGGCGCTCCCCTGGACGACGAAGTTGCGAGTGAACCTGCCGCGCGCCCGTGCACCCGGGGTGGCGCCGGGGCGCGGAGGCGCCTCGCCGTTCCATGCTCCCTCCGACCCCTCCGCGCCCGGCGGGCAGGTCCGCCCGAGGCGCGTACGGACCAGCCCGCCCTCCTCGCCCGAGCGCGCCGCCTCGTCGACGTACGCGATGGCTCTCGGGAACCTCCGGCGCAGCGCCGCCAGATGACGTAGCCCGTCGCCGCTGGTCTGCCCGTAGACGGCGCCGAGCAGAGCGAGCTTCGCGCGGGCGCGGTCGCCGGCGAAGGCGCGCTCGGAGAGGGTCGTGTACAGGTCGCGGTCGTCGGCGGCGACCGCCATCAGGCCCGGATCGCGCGAGACCGCGGCGAGCACCCGGGGTTTCAACTGGTCGGCGTCGGCGACCACGAGCCGCCACCCCGGCTCTGCGACGACGGCGCGGCGGACCGCTCGGGGGATCTGCAGCGCGCCTCCGCCGTTGGTCGTCCAGCGGCCCGACGCCGCCCCGCTCGGCACGAAGTGGGGCCTGAAGCGCCCGTCGTGCACCCAGTGCCGCAGCCAGGACCAGCCGTGCGCCGTGTAGAGGCGGTAGAGCTTCTTGTACTCCAACAGCGGTGCCACCGCGGGGTGTTGTGTTTCACGGAGCTCCCAGGCCCGGGTCGAGCCGAGCTTGATGCCCTGGCGGGCGAAGGCGGAGAGCATTTCGGCCGGCAGGTCGGGACGGACGCGTACGCCGAAGGCGCGCGAGACCTCCTCCTCCAACTCGACGAGCCTGCGCGGCAGTCCGCTCCCGCCGTACCGCTCGCCGAGCAGCTCCCCCAGGAGCCGCCGATGGACGTCGGCGCGCCACGGCACCCCCGTGGCGCCCATCTCGCCGGCGACGAGCCAGCCGGCCGACTCCCCGGCCAGGAGCAACCGCATCCGTTCGGGGTGCTCCGCCGCCTCCGTGCGGATGAGTTGCGCCGCGTACACCTCCCGCAACGCCTCCAGCGGGTCGACGGCCTCGGGCAGCGGAGCCGGGCGTGTGTCGAAGAGGGAGGGCTGAACCTCCGTGTCGGTCGAGGGCGGCTGCGGGTCGGGCGGGACGGCGAGCCGGTGGAGGCGCGCGTAGGCGGCGGGGAGCGAGTGCGGGGTGCCGGCCGCGCCCTCGTGGCCGAGGAGCAAAGATTCGGCCGCCTCCACGTCGTAGCACCGCTCGACGTGGACGCCGGCTGCGAGCAGGTGGGGCTGGATTTCTGCCGTCGAGCGCCAGACCCACCGGGCGACGCGCGGCCGAGCCCGCACGGCCGCCGCGGCGTCGGGCGCGCGGACGACGGGCCCCGCCCGCCGGCCTGCGCCGTCGAGCGCGCAGCTCAGGAAGCCTCCGTCGGCGGCCTCGACCAGCGCCCACCGGCCGCCCGGGGCTCCGCCTGCTGTATCCGCCATGCGCGCGAGTCTTCCACCCGGCACTGACATCGCCGCGGCGTGCGACGCGGCGGTGCGTGGCCGCCCGCACACGGGGAAGTCGCCCGGTGTGCCCCAGCCGGCGCAGAAGCCGGAAGAGGGGCGCCAACGTCGACGAGAGGAGCAGCCGTGCTCACTGGAATCATCTCGGCGATCGTCGTGGGAGCGGTGATCGGTGCCCTCGGTCGGCTCGTCCTGCCAGGTCGTCAGCGCATCGGAACCCTGGCTACGGTCCTCGTGGGCGTCGTGGCGGCGCTCGTGGGCACCGCCCTCGCCACGGGGATCGGGGTCGCCGACACCAAAGGGTTCGACTGGATCGAGCTGATCATCCAGGTAGCGCTCGCCGCCGTCGGTGTAGCGGCGCTCGCCCGCCCGCGCAGCCGCCGCTGAGCGCACCTCGCGCCGCAGCGGTCGACCTCGCGCCTCCGGGGTGCGCCCCGTGCGAGCCGGGTACACCCTGGAGTCATGACCCCTCCGGTAGTCGTGCACCCACCGTCGTCCTCCGGCGGGCGACGCGTGACGGCCCACGCGGAGATCCTCGGCCTGGCGCACAGCCGGGAGGACGTCGTGGAGTTCCTGCGGCGCGCGGGGCTGCCTCCCGAGCACATCAAGCTCGACGACGAGAACCTCATCGAGTGGCGGGGCGGCGGCTCCGACGTCTGGGAGTGAGGCGGCGGCCGACTCGCGCAACCGGCCGCCGCCTCACGCCCGGACCGGTACGCGCCCCCTCCGCGTCGGAGAGTGGCGCACCATGACGGTGAGTCCGTCGAAACGCCCCCGTCGACGTGGACGAAGTCGCAGCCGCGCACCGTGTGTTGGCCGCTCCGGGCGCGGAAGACCAGGAGACGGTCGCGTGCCCGCTCGTAGGTGCGCAGCACTCGGCTGAGGACCGCAGCCGTGAACGCCCTTCCCCGTACGGCCCGAGGGCCACGGGACGGGCGGAGATGACGTCCTCGGCGAGGAGCGCCTCGACGGCCGCCGGGCTGCGCTTCCGCACGGCCCTGCGGAAGGGGCGCGTCACCAGTTCACTCGGAGCCCCGGCCGGACAGGGAAAGTCCGGCCGCGCGGACGTCGGGACGTCCTCGGCACGCGACAGCACCTCTCGGTTGCGACCGACGAGCCGGGCGAGCGCCCTGGTGGCCGCCGGGCGGGTGCGGGCGCCCGGCGGCCACGGTGCGGCCAAGCGGCCGCGGTTCGCGGTTACTTGATGGCGGAGATCAGCTCCCCGTCCGCGGTGTCACCGCTCAGCTCCCAGAGGAAGGTGCCGCCCAGGCCCTCTTGCGCGGCCCAGTCGCCCTTGCTCCCGATGGTCTGCGGGGTGTCGTAGCTCCACCACTCGCTTCCGCAGTGCGCGTAGGCGGTGCCGGCCGCCTCACCGGTGGCCGGACACCGTTCGCTCAGCACCTTGTAGTCCTCGATCCCTTCCTCGTAGGTGCCGTGCGCCGGTCCTGTGGCGCTCCCGCCCGGTGCGTCCTCGTTGACGCCCGTCCAGCCGCGGCCGTAGAAGCCGAGGCCGAGGAGGAGCTTGTCGGCCGGGATGTCGAGCGACTTCAACTTCTCTATCGTCGCCTGGGTGTTGAAGCCGTCCTGCGGGATGCCGTCGTACTCGGTGAGCGGGGAGTGCGGGGCCGTGGGGCCCTGCGCGTCCCAGGCGCCGAAGTAGTCGTAGGTCATCGGCAGGTACCAGTCGACGTACTGCGCTGCCGAGGCGTAGTCGGTGGAGTCGAGCTTGCCGCCGTCGGAGGCGTCCGCGCTGATCGCCGCGGTGACGAGCCGGTCGTCGCCGAACTTGGCGCGCATCGCCTCGAGCACCTCGGTGAAGGCGTCGGGCCCGCTCTCGTCGCAGGTGAGGCCGCAGTCGTTCGGGTACTCCCAGTCGAGGTCGATGCCGTCGAAGACGCCCGCCCAGCGCTCGTCGTTGACGAGGTCGTAGCAGGACTCGGCGAAGGCCGCGGGGTTCTTGGCCGCCTCACCGAACCCGCCGGACCAGGTCCAACCGCCGAAGGACCAGAGGATCTTGAGGTCCGGGTGCTTCTCCTTGAGCTTGCGGAGCTGGTTGAAGTTGCCGCGCAGCGGCTGGTCCCAGGTGTCGGCCTCGCCGTCGACCGACTCCTCCGCGGTGTACGCCTTCTCGTAGTCGGCGAACCCGTCGCCGATGGCGCACCGCCCGCCCGTGACGTTGCCGAAGGCGTAGTTGATGTGTGTGAGCTTCTCCGCCGAGCCGGAGGTCTCGATGTTCTTCACGTGGTAATTGCGGTCGTAGACGCCCCAGTTGGTGAAGTAGCCGACGGTGCGCTCGGCCGCGGCCGGCTGTTGCGTCGGCGCCTCGGAGGGGCCTGCGGTGGCGCTGCCGGCGAGCAGCGTCGTGGTGAGGACCGCCGCGCAGGCGGCCCCGAGGAATGCGAAGACCCGTCTGCGGCGCGCGCGTTGCGGGGTCCTGGAGGAACCGGGCATGTCTCTCCTCGCTGAGTGGGGAGCGAAGGTGCTTCGGCCGGTTGCGCCGTGCCGGCCACCGCCGTGTGCGACGACGCGTCGCCACGCCCCTTGCGCAAAGCCGCAGTTGGGCTCTGGCGGGGGACCGGGACGTGCGGCGGGTGTCGTCGCGAGCAGTGGCATGGACACGCTGTACGCTTCCGGAATCTAGAAGGACTAGACCAGTGCGTCAATGGTGTGGACCAAAACCCGCTCACTGCTCCACGCCGTGCACCTCGTGAGCCTCGCTCGCCCCGTGACGCCAACCGCCCGATCGGGCATACTCTTTCGCGCCGCAGCCGCTGGTCAGCTACCTCCGCGATCCGGAGGTGCACCATCGCGGACACGAGGGCGGTGCCCCACGAGCCCCGCCACCAGCGCGGGGACGACGACAGACGACGTACGGCCGTACCCCGGCCGGCGCCGCGGTGCGTGACAGAAGGAGAGCGTTGCCATGTCCGAGTACGGTCCGCAGCCCGTCGAGCGCGCACTGCCCTCGCAGGAGGCACGGGAACTGATGGCGCTCGTCCGTGAGATCGCCGCCCGTGAGATCGCCCCCGTGGCGGCGCAGGAGGAGAGTGAGGGGAGCTTCCCCCGCAAGGTCTTCGCGCTGCTCTCCAATTCCGGGCTCCTCGGTCTTCCGTATCCGGAGGAGTACGGGGGTGGCGGCCAGCCGTACGAGGTGTACCTCCAGGTCCTCGAGGAACTCGCCGCCGCGCGGCTCACCGTCGGACTCGGTACCAGCGTCCACTCCCTCGCCTGCCACGCCCTCGCGCAGGCGGGCACGGACGAGCAGCGTGCAGCCCACCTCCCCAAGATGCTCGGCGGCGGACTCCTCGGCGCCTACTGCCTCTCCGAGCCGGCCTCCGGTTCCGACGCCGCGTCCCTGCGCACCCGCGCCGTCCGCGAGGGCGACACCTGGGTGCTGCACGGCACCAAGGCGTGGATCACGCACGGCGGCGTCGCCGACTTCTACACCGTCCTGGCGCGCACCGGAAGCGAGGGGTCCCGCGGCATCACGGCCTTCCTCGTCCCCGGAGACGCCGAGGGACTCAGCCCCGCGCCCCCCGAGAAGAAGATGGGCATGGCCGGATCGCCCACCGCTCAGCTCCACTTCGACGGCGTCCGCGTCGCCGACTCGCGGCGCCTGGGTGCCGAGGGCGACGGTTTCCCGCTGGCGCTCGCCGCGCTCGACGGCGGCCGGCTCGGTATCGCGGCCTGTGCGACCGGCGTCGCCCAAGCGGCGCTCGACGAGGCGCTCCGCTACGTCGCCGAGCGTCGCCAATTCGGCCGTCCGCTCGCCGACTTCCAGGGGTTGCGGTTCCTACTCGCCGACATGGCGACGGGCATCGCCGCCGGCCGGGCGCTCTACCTCGCCGCCGCCAGGCGCCGCGACGCGGGCGAGCCCTTCGGGCAGGAGGCGGCGATGGCCAAACTCTTCTGCACCGACACTGCCATGCGCGTCACCACGGACGCAGTCCAACTCCTCGGGGGGTACGGCTACACGACCGATTTCCCCGTCGAGCGGTACATGCGGGAGGCGAAGATGCTACAGATCGTCGAGGGCACCAACCAGATCCAACGCTCCGTGATCGCACGCCACTTGGCGGGTCCCGAGGAGAGCCGCTAGGCACCGCCGGGCGGATCCGACTGCCGGTCTGCGGCGCCCGGCACGGGAGCCCGCACCGGTGCGGAGTGGGCGCGTCCGAAGCCGCACTCGCGCTGTCGAGGCGGCGTGGCGTCGGTGGAGCGAGCACCGAAGGTGATCGGTGGCGTCTCGTTCCGTGCGCGCACAGGGATGCCGCCGCACGGCACCCTCACGGCCGCGAGGCACGCACACCCGGGCGTGACCGCCGTGCCGGAGGCGGCGATCACGCCCGGGTGCAGCCGGAGACTCTCACTCGCGGAAGCCGGCGTCCTCCCCGGCTGCACCGCTGCCGAGGCCGCCCTCTCCGTCCTCGGCCCGCCGGGACAGAGCGGGCATCATGCGGGGGATGAGCTGGGCGGCGAGCAGGGTGGAGAGGGCGGAGTCGTCGGTGCCGCCCTCGCTGCCGCCGTCGGTGCGCACGACCACCGGACGCGGTGCCTTCGTGGCCAGTTCGGCGCCCACCTCGAGGCGGCGGCGAGCCAGTTCGTACTGGAGCACGGCGCGGTTGTCGCGGTACGCCTTGGCGAGCGCCCGCTGGGCGCGGGCCTCGTTCTCGGCGGAGATCAGCCCGCTGCGGCCCCGTGTCTCGATCTCGAACCGCACCCGCTGCGCGTTGGTCTCCTGCTCCTCCAGTAGCTGGGCGACCTCCTCGCGGGCCTTGTTCAGCGCCGCCTTCACCTCGACGATGCGCGCGTCGCGTACCTTCTTCGCCCGCTCGATGTCCATGCCCAGGCTGTCGATCCGGCGTTTGCGGAGCAGGCCCCACTCCTGCTCGTACGCCGTGCGCTCCTTGGCGACGCGTTCCCTGGTCGCCAGGTGCTGCTGGTACTGGGCCGGCAGTTGGACGTCCGGGATGTTGGAGCCGGTGATGCGTACGCCGTAGCGGGAGAGCAGCCGGTTGAGCAGCTCCTGCATATCGGCCACGTCGGAGCCCCGCAGATCGTACGCGTGCTCGGTGTGCACCCGGCGGGCCCGCTGCCTGATGGCGTCCTGGACGGCGCTGGAGAGCACCAGATCGAAGTTGCCGGCGCCGATCGTGCGGACGAAGAGCACAGCGTCCGTGATCCGGAACTTCAGGAAGAACTCGATCGACCGCAGCGGCACGTTCTCCTGCGTGGGGCAGGCCATCACCGGGGCCGAGTACGGGATCTCGGTGGCCGTGTCGACCACGAAGTCCACCCGCGACCAGGGGTGCCACAGGTAGTGGCGGCCCGCGTCCAGGGTGCGGACGACGGCGCCGTACCGGGTCAGCACGCCGTGGGTGCCCTGCTCGATCTCCACGATCGAGGACCGCCACCACCACAGCGCGCCGATCAGCACGAGCACGCCGCCGACGGCGTAGGAGAGCCCGGCCAGCGCCCCGTAGGCGAGGTCGGAAGCGCCGTCCGAGTCCGCTCCGCGCAGCGAGAGCATCACTCCGGACAGCAGCGCGAAGAGGCCGAGCCACAGCGGAAGCATCCACCAGAGTCGGCGCAGGTGCCGCGGGATGATGACCGGAACCAGGGTGCCCGCCTCGCCGCCCCGCAGCAGTTGGGCGATGTCGCTCCAGGGGGCCACCGCCTCGGTGATGACCGACCTGCGATTGGTGTGCGTGCTGCTCACTGACCGGCCTCCTCGGAGAAGTACGGAACGTCGGGGTCGCCCGGGGCATTTGGACCGCCGGGATCACCGGGTCCGCCGCTCGCTGCGCCGCCTGCGGCGCCCTTCGGGGCGTCAGTTGCGCCCGGAGCACCGGGTTCCTCCGAGGCGCCCGGTGCGTCCGGTGCCGTGCCGGCCACCGTGGGCCGGTCGGTCTCCAGCAGCGCGCCGATCTCGTTCTCGCGCTCGGCGATACGCGCGGCGACCTCGTCGAGCCGCTCTCGTACAGCCGACATGTCGGCTTCCGTGAACAGCTCGCCCCCGTGCTGTCCGATCAGTTCACGGGCGAGACGCAGGAAGTCGACGCCGGCTGCGTCGCCGCCCTGCTCCGTGCCGCCGATCCGCACCAGGCGCGGCAGATGATCGGCGACCTGCTCCAGGGCGTCGAGAATCTGCTGCTGGTAGCGGTACTCGAGGATCTCCGGCGCCTCGGCCGCCGTCACGGCCCGGATGTCGAGTGCCTGGGCCTCCAGCAGCGCCGCGTTGGCATTCGCCTCGGACTCGGCCTGGACGTAGCGCTGACGGGCCAGCGCCTGCGCGCGGTTGGTCTCGCGCTCCACCGCGGTGTCCATCTGCGCCTGGTAGTGGGCGATGTCCGCCTGGATGGCCGAGAGCGTCTCGTGGCTGGTCGCCAGCTCCTTCGTCAGGTCGCCCTCGTCCTGTTCCTTGCGCAGCATCAGCGCGTACTCGTGCGTGTAGGCGTCCTTCGCCATGCGCACCATCTCCGGCGCCGCCAGGTCCATGCGGTATCCGCGGTCGGCCGGCTCGGCGTGGGTGATGTTGGCGTTGGTCAGTTCGACCGCGGGGCGGAACTGCTGGTTGAGCTGTTCCAGCAGCCGCCCGGTGTCCTCGCCGACCATGTCGTAGATCCCGGCGGCCTCCTGCTCGTAGATCAGGCTCCGGATGGTCTCGCTCACGGCGTTGCTCAGCTTCTCCTCGAAGCCCCGCACCGCGCCGAGCGTGTAGACGAACTCCGTCGGGTCGCTGATCCGGAACTGGATGAACAGGTCGATGGACGCCTTCACCCCGCCCTTGGTGGGAGCTTCCCGCACCGGGGCGTTGAACGGGTACTCACGAGTGGTGTTGACGATGTACGAGACCCGCTTCCACGGGCTGATCAGTACGACGCGGCCGGGCCCGACGACCTTCTCCAGCTTCCCGAACCGGGTGATCAGCGCCTGGCAGCCGTCCGGGACCATCACCATGCCCTGTCGCCACCACACGAAGGCGACCGCCGCCACGGAGACGATCCAGTAGTGCAGCCCGAAGAGCGGATTGCTCAGGGGGGAGTCGTCGGCGGCCGACACGGCCGCGGTCCCCACCACTCCGAGCAGCAGCAGCGAGAGCACCGGCAGCATGCTCAGGAGCGACCGTCCCTTCGGCAGGACCATCGGGCAGATCTCGTGGACCTGCTCCCCTCCCTCGCGCTTGTGCTCGCTCTGATTCAGCGCCTCGCCCGCCTCGACAAGCGCCACGCTCCGCTGCTTCAGCACGGTGGCGAGGGAACCCCCTTGCTCCCGGGCGGCCGGAAAGTCCGCCGGGTCCATCCCCTCGGCGCGCGACTCGTCGTTCTCCCGACCGGCCTCGCCGTGCTCCCCCTGCGCCCGCGCATCCGGCTCACGTCCGGAGGAGCTCCCCGTACGGTGACGGATCTCCTGCTCCGCCACCTGCCGGGCGGCACCACCGGAAGTGGCCTCCGTAGCCGCCCTCCGCAGGCTTTGGGCTCTTGTTCCTGCCACAGTTCCCCCTCTTCCTTGTCATGCTCCCCGCCATCCCACACCACGGCCGGCGCCGCAAAGACGGCGGGCCGCCGATCGTGACAGCACAGCAGCACTCGATCCACCGCGGCGAGACACGGCCAGGGAACTCCTTCCCGGCTGCGGCCGGCTCCCGACCGTTCGGCATCGGCAGCGGTCACCGCCCGGTACCGGTCGGCGTCCGACGGCGGCTCACCGCCGCACCGGACGCCACGGCAACGGCCAGGGCACCAATCACCGACGCTCCGACGGCTGCTCCTGCGTCCCGCGCGCCGCTTCCCGGAGGCGCGCGGGGACGGGAAGGACCAACAGTGTGGACGATGTTGCCCTAGAAGCCCACCACGATGTCCCAGACCCGGTTGATGGGGGAGAACACCCAGCGTCCGGTGTCGGTGAGAGGGGCCGTGCCCGCCGTGGGAGGTTCCCCGGGCACGCCTACGGCGGACTGCTCGCCGCCTTGCGTATCCACGCGGACCAGCCTTCGGACGGACCTGGCGTTCCCACCCTCCCGCGGGCTTGCCCCCGTCGGCAGGAAGACGAGAGCACTGCGGTCGAGGCCGGGGAACGGCGGCTCCGCCGCGTACTGACCGTCGCAGGCGTCGACGGTGCCTGGTCTGCGCACCCCTCTGAAGCCTCGCCATCGCTGTCTGCTGGCCGGCACGGGGCGAACGGCTGCTTGTGACGATTGGGGAAGCCCCGGTTCTCCGCCGCCGACGGGAAGCACCGGGCGACCTGTGGCACGCGTCCCTTTCGCCGGGCGGCCCGCAGGACCTTCGGTCATCGCTCGGCTCGCGGCCACACGCAGGCCGAGGCAGCAGCGGTTCGTTCAACTCCGGACCGGCAGCGGACAGTTCATGCAGACGGAGTACCTCGCCACGATCCTCCACGGAGGATCGCCTGTGACGACGCCACCAGGCGGCTGCACCCGCAGAGGCCGAACTCGCGGTCCCTGCGGGCGCGTCGGGCTAGACGCGGGGCGCCACGCTCATCGCCGTCACCACGCCGGCGTGCGAAAAGGGCTGCATCCGCCAGTCCAACCCCTCGGGCAGTGCCAGGAGTTCGGCGGCCCCGCCCTCGTGCGGGCCGCCGTCGTCTCCGAGCGGGCGGGCGTCGGCCGCGCTGCGCCCGGCGCCGTCGCACGACGTCAGGCCGAACGGGTCCCACGGGGTGGCGCACAGGCCGTGCGGTGGCAGCGTCTCCTCCTGTGCCAGCAGGGCGATCGGCTGCCGGCAGTCGGGGCACTCGACGCGGTAGATCTCGTAAGTGCCGCTCTCGTCAACGGGAGCGGGCCGCTCGGACTGCGGGACCTCGCGGGAGCGTTCGTCGGTGGCCGGCTTCATGGTGCGCATGGATATCCCCCTCGGATGGTTCGGCCGGGCCGCCGGGGCACCGGCCACAGCAAGCACTTCCCTGCGCGTTCTTCGGGTAATCGCTGTGGTTCACCTCGTCGTTGGGCGTCCGTGTGGCCTTGGTCACACGGAGTGCGGGCCTCCGTCCGGGGCGTCCGGAGCGGTCGGGCTGTGCGCACCGTGCGCGGGGCAGTACGGTGATCCACCGTGGAGGAACTCGACCGGCAGATCGTGGAACTGCTCGTCAAAGACGGGCGGATGAGCTACACGGACCTGGGCAAGGCGACCGGCCTGTCCACGTCCGCCGTGCACCAGCGGGTGCGGAGACTGGAGCAGCGGGGCGTCGTCAAGGGGTACACGGCGCTCGTCGACGCCGAGGCCGTCGGGCTTCCGCTCACCGCCTTCATCTCCGTGAAACCCTTCGACCCGAGCGCCCCGGACGACATCGCGGAGCGGCTCGCCGAGGTGCCGGAGATCGAGGCGTGCCACAGCGTGGCCGGCGACGAGAACTACATCCTCAAGGTCCGCGTCGCCACCCCGATCGAGCTGGAGCACCTGCTGGCGCGCATCCGCTCGCTCTCCGGCGTCTCCACCCGCACCACGGTCGTCCTCTCCACGCCGTACGAGGCGCGCCCGCCCCGCCTGTGACCCGCCGCGCGCTCCCGGAACAACCGGACGTGTGACCCCGGCGCACGCCGCACCCGTCCGAGGCGCGAGACTGGTCCCATGAGCCACAGCACCGCCCCGAGCCCCCGCACCGTGCTGCTCCGCGGCGGTGAGGTACACAGCCCCGCCGACCCCTTCGCCACCGCGATGGTCGTCGAAGGCGACACGCTCGCATGGGTCGGCTCGGAGGGGGCGGCCGACTCTTTCGCCGACGGCGTCGACGAGGTCGTCCACCTCGAAGGAGCCCTCGTCACCCCCGCGTTCACCGATGCGCACGTGCACACCACGGCCACCGGACTCGCCCTCACGGGACTCGACCTCGCCGGCGCCACCGACCTCGCGGACGCGCTCGCCCGCATCCGCGCGCACGCGGCCGCCCACCCCCACGACCGCGTCCTCCTCGGCACCGGCTGGGACTCCTCTGCCTGGCCCGAAGGCCGCCACCCCTCCCGCGCCGAGCTCGACGAGGCGGCCGGCGGTCGCGCCCTCTACCTCTCACGCATCGACGTCCACTCCGGCCTCGCAAGCACCGCGCTCCTCGACCGCGTCCCCGACGTCACGCAACTCACCGGCTACGCGCCCGCATCCCCGCTCACCGGCGACGCGCACCACGCCGTCCGCGAGGCAGCCCACCGCGACCTCACACCCGTCCAGCGCCGCGAGGCCCAGCGCGCCGCCAGAGCGCACGCCGCCTCGCTCGGCGTCGGCTCGCTCCACGAGTGCGCGGGCCCCGAGATCTCGGGCACCGACGACCTCGCCGAACTCCTCGCCCTCGCCGAGGAGGAGTCGGGCCCCCGCGTCTTCGGGTACTGGGGCGAGGCGGTGGCGACGGCCAAGGAGGCGCAGGCGATCAGGGAGCTCGGCGTCCTCGGCGCAGCGGGCGACCTCTTCGTCGACGGCTCCCTCGGCTCCCACACGGCCCACCTCTCCCGGCCCTACGCCGACGAAGCGCACACCGGCCTCGCCCACCTGGACACCGACACCGTGGCTGCCCACGTCGCCGCCTGCACCGAGGCCGGCCTCCAGGCCGGCTTCCACGCCATCGGCGACGCGGCGCTGGAGACCGTCGTCGCCGGGGTCGCCCTCGCCGCCGACCGGCTCGGCATCGCGCGCATCCGCGCGGCCCGCCACCGTATCGAGCACGCGGAGATGCTCACCGAGCGCACCCTTGCCGCCTTCGCCGAGTACGCCCTCACCGCGTCGGTCCAACCGGGGTTCGACGCCGCCTGGGGCGGCCGGGACGGCATGTACGCGGCCCGCCTCGGAGACGAACGCGCCCGCACGCTCAACCCGTTGGCCGCGATGCAGCGGGCCGGCGTGCCCCTCGCCGTCGGCTCCGACAGCCCGGTCACGCCGCTCGGCCCGTGGGCGGCCGTCCGCGCCGCCGCGTTCCACCGCACCCCGGAGCACCGCATCTCGGTCCGCGGCGCGTTCACCGCGCACACGCGCGGGGGTTGGCGTGCCGTCGGCCGCGACGACGCGGGCGTCCTCGTCCCCGGGGCGCCGGCCGACTACGCGCTCTGGAGCGCCGGCGAACTCGTCGTGCAGACCCCCGACGACCGCGTCGCCGGCTGGTCGACGGACCCGCGCTCGGGAACTCCAGGACTGCCCGACCTCACGCCGGGCGGCCAACTCCCGGTCTGTCTGCGCACGGTGGTCGGCGGCCGCACCGTCTACGCCGGGCCGAACGAGTGACGACCGCTGCTCCATCCTGCCGAACGGCGCGCCGAGAGGCCGCCGTCGACCCCTTGAGCCCTCGGCACTGACCTGCTGATTCGCCGAAACATCCCAGGCCGGAGGGCAGTTGACAGGCGGCGCCAGTCGACGGGTAGGTTCGGCCGAGTCCACCACAGGACGTCCGACCGGGGATCTTTCGCGCAGCCGTTGAACGTTACTGGGCCACGGGGTGGTGCGCCGCACCGGCACACCACCGCTGGGAGCCAGGTCCAGTGCCGGCGGCGCGGACGCGGGAGCGGCCGACCGGTCGGCGGGTGCGACCCCGGGCGGGGCCCGGATGCTCAGTAGACAACGGCTTTCGGTCGACCCGCAGCCAGCGGGCCCCAGGTCGGCCCGAAGGGCAACCGGGCCCCGATCCGCAGCCCCCTCCCGCGCGCACGCGCTGCCGCCTGCGCGGCGGGAGCATTCCGGGCTTCCCGCCCACCCTTCACTCCCCGCGCCCGCCGTCGCGCCGAGTCGTTGTACCGTCTGCTCACCACCGCACGACCAGCAGGAAGGCGCGACCGTGCCATCGGGCTCCGACACCACCCCCACCCCCGCCCAGCGCGGCTCCCCACTGGGGGACGCAGGGAAGGAGCCCGACGGAGACGTGCCCCCAGCCACCGGACCGGGGAACGCCCTCCAACGCCCTGCGGGGCCCGACGAGTCGGACGGGTCACGGACCACGCGCCGGGCACGTGCAGCGGCCCTCCTCCGCCGCAACGCGGGGGCGACGGCGCTGGCCGTCGCGGCCGGTGCGGCGCTCGCGTGCGCGTTCCCGCCGTACGGGATCTGGCCGCTCTCGCTCGTGGCCGTCGCCGCGCTGAGCCTGCTCACCCGGAGACCGGCGCGCGTGCCCGAAGGCGTGCGCCGTCGCCCGCTGCTGCGCGGCGCCTGGCTCGGGCTCGCCTTCGGATGGCCGTTCTTCCTCGTTCTGCTGAAGTGGCTGCACACGGTCGGCTGGGACGCCGTCGTCGGACTCGCCTTCCTCCAGGGGCTCTTCCTCGCCCTGCTCGGCGCCGCGCTCGCGGGGGTCTCACGGCTGCCGCTGTGGCCGCTGTGGGGTGCCTGCCTGTGGGTCGCCGAGGAGTTCGCGAGGGACCGCCTCCCCTTCGGCGGCTTCCCCTGGGGACGCCTCGCCTTCGCCAACACCGGCTCCCCGTACACGCCGTTGGCCGCGCTCGGCGGCGCCCCGCTCGTCACCTTCGCGGTGGCGCTCACCGGTACGGCGCTCGCGGCGCTCGCGCTCGCCGCCGTGCACCTGGTGCGCTCGCGCGGCCGCTCCGGCGGGCGCCGGTACGCGGTGGCCGCCTCCGCGCTCGTCGTCGCTGCCGGCTCGACCGCGGCCGGTTACGCGGTGCCCGTCCACACCGCCGCCGACGACTCGGCACGGATCGCCGTGGTCCAGGGCAATGTGCAGCAGCCGGGCATGAACTTCCTCGGCCGTCCGATGAAGATCCTCAACAACCACGTCGACGCCACCCTCGACCTCGCGAAGCGCGTCCGCAGCGGCGACACCCCGCGCCCCGAACTCGTCATCTGGCCGGAGAACGCCTCGGACCTCGATCCGTACAAGTGGCCGGAGGCGCGTGCCCGCATCGACGAGGCGTCCCGCGCGATCGGCGTCCCGATCCTGGTGGGCGCCCTCGTCGACCACCCCACGGAGAGCGGGTACGTGGAGAACCAGGGCATCGTCTGGGACCCGAAGAAGGGGCCGGGCGCCTCGTACACCAAGCAGCACCCGGTGCCGTTCGGCGAATACGTGCCGTTCCGCGAGGAGTTGAGCAAGGTGATCAGCCGACTGGAACGCGTGCCGCGCGACTTCTATCCGGGTGAGAGCACCGGCGTCCTCCAGGTCGGCCCGGCCCGCCTGGGCGACGTCATCTGCTTCGAGGTGGCCTACGACGAGATCCCCCGCGACACCGTCAACGACGGCGCACGCGCCCTCGTCGTCCAGACCAACAACGCCACCTACGGCAACACGGGGCAGCCGGAGCAGCAGTTGGCGATGTCGAAGCTGCGCGCCGTCGAGCACGGAAGGGCCGTCGTGACGGCGGCCACCAGCGGCATCAGCGCGGTCGTCGGTCCCGATGGCACCGTCGAGCAGCAGACCGACGAGTTCACCTCCGACGTCCTCACCGCCGACCTCCCACTGCGCGACGAGCAGACCCTCGCCGACCGCGTGGGCGCGGGACCCGAGTGGGCGCTCGCCGTGCTCGGAGGACTCTCGTGCGTCGCCGCGCTCATCGTCGGCCGGAGGCGGGCACAGTACGGGCAGGACGGAGCCGAAGCCGGTCGGCGGGAGGAACAGCACAGGTGAACGACGAGAACGGCGCACGGCGGAACAACGGACCCCTCGGCGAGGTCCTGGTGATCATCCCGACGTACAACGAGGCGGAGAACCTCACGGAGGTCGTCGGGCGGCTACGGGAGTCGGTCCCCGCCGCGCACGTCCTCGTCGCCGACGACAACAGCCCCGACGGCACGGGGAAGCTCGCCGACGAACTCGCCGCCGAGGACGACCATGTGCACGTCCTCCACCGCCAGGGCAAGGAGGGGCTCGGCGCCGCCTACCTCGCCGGCTTCGAGTGGGGCTGCGAGCGCGGCTACGACGTCCTCGTCGAGATGGACGCCGACGGCTCGCACCGCCCCGAGGAGCTGCCGCGCCTGCTCACCGCGCTGCGCGGCGCCGATCTGGTGATCGGCTCGCGGTGGGTGCCGGGCGGCCGCGTGGTCAACTGGCCGCGGAGCAGGTGGTTCCTCTCCCGCGGTGCCAGCACCTATGCGCGGCTGCTGCTGAGCGTGCCCGTCCACGACGTGACGGCGGGCTTCCGCGCCTTCCGCAGGGAGACGCTGGAGGGGATCGACATCGCCACCGTCGTCTCGCAGGGGTACTGCTTCCAGATCGACCTCACCAACCGCGCGGTGCAGCGCGGCTACCAGGTGGTCGAGGTCCCGGTGACCTTCGCCGATCGGGAGCGGGGCGACTCCAAGATGAACCGCGACATCGTCGCCGAGGCGGTGTGGCGGGTGACCGCCTGGGGCGTGCAGGGCCGAGTGAGGAAAATCCTCGGTCGCAGGCACACTTGAACCATGACGAGCCGTGCACCCAATCCGTTCGAGTCCCCCCGCGAAGAGCCCGGCGGGGGAGACGGCCGTCCCACCGGGCCGGGCAGGCGACGCCGGGGCGTGAGTTTCCTTCCGCTGGGCGTAGCCGCTTGGGCCGTGCTGGAGATCTGGCTCTTCACCGTCGTCGCCGACGCAGCGGGGTGGGGCCTCGTGCTGCTCCTCCTCGTTGCGGGCTTCTTCGCCGGCGCCGTGGCGATCAAGCGTGCCGGGCGTCGCGCCTGGCGGAACCTCACCGACGCGGTCCAGAAGGCGCAGGCCGCCGCCGCGCGCGGGGAGGCGCCCGAGACGGAGAAGGACGCGGAGCACCGCGGCAACGGGCTGGCGATGCTCGGCGGCCTGCTCCTCATGATCCCGGGCTTCGTCTCCGACGTCGCCGGGCTGCTCTGCCTCTTCCCGCCGACGGCCCGGCTGCTGCGCCGCGGCACCGTGCGGCTGCTGGAGCGCCGCACCGGCGGCCTCGGTGACGCGTACCAGCAGGCGCGCAGGGCGGAGGAGCAGGTGCGCATGCACCGCCCCGACGGCAAGGTGGTGCAGGGAGAGGTGGTCCGCGAGGACGAGCAGGACGGTGGGGACCCCGGTCGCAAGGAGTGAGCGCGTAACGAAGGAGCGGCCCGCACCCCTCGGGGTGCGGGCCGCTCCCTTCCGCCCGGTACCGGGTCAGGCGGACTTGCGCTTGTTGTTCGTGCCGTCGTCGCGCGGGTGCACGGCGATGTTCATCGTGCCCGAACGCAGTACGGCGAGGCGCTCGGCGAGAACCTCTTCGAGCTCCTCGCGGGTGCGCCGCTCCATGAGCATGTCCCAGTGCGTCCGCGCGGGCTTCCCCTTCTTTTCCTCGGGACCCTCCCCGTCGACGAGGAGTGCCTGGGCGCCGCACACCTTGCACTCCCACTCGGTCGGGATTTCGGCCTCTACCGAGAACGGCATCTCGAATCGATGTCCGTTCTGGCATGCGTACTCCACGGCCTGGCGCGGGGCCAGGTCGATGCCGCGGTCGGTCTCGTAGCTGGTCACCACGAGTCGCGTGCCGCGGAGAGCTCGCTCACTCATGAATTCGTGCCTCCCGGGCTTGTCGCCCACAGGACAGATGTCGCTGTTGTCGTCATCCGGTCAACGTCCGGTCGGCGGTGATGATTCCCGTCAAGGGACATGCGTCGCCCGTCGTGCCGCCACTTCGCGGAGGAAAGTGGTGAAAACCGTGCAGATCGGTACCCGTCGGTGGCCGGCTTGTCACCTCCGGCAGGAGATGTCACCCGGCGTCCACATCCCCCTGTCGTGCAGTAACGGTCCATCCGGCGGGCCGAAGGCGTACACTACCCGCCCCCGCCGCAATGTTCTAAATCCTCTCCGGGACACGGTTGCCGACGGCCGCCGCTGCACGCCGTATCGGCACCCGCAGCAGCAGCGCGAAGCCGAGGGCGAAGAAGACGACGAGCGACAGGATCGCCACCCGGTAGCTGCCGGTGAGTTGGTAGGCGAGGCCGAAGAGGAGCGGTCCCAGCCAGCTCGTGCCGCGGTCGCTCACCTCGTACAGCGAGAAGTACTCCGCCTCCTTGCCCGCGGGGATCAGGTGGGAGAAGAGCGAGCGGGATATCGCCTGGCTTCCGCCGAGGACGAGCCCGATCGCGGCCGCCAGGACGAAGAACCAGCCCGGTGCGCCCGCGGGCAGGAAGTACCCGGCCGTGACCGTGGCCGTCCACGCGACGAGCGAGCCGAGGACGGTGCGCTTGGCGCCGTACCGGTCGGCGAGGCGCCCGAGGAGGAGCGCACCGCCGATCGCGAGCACCTGGACGAGGAGGATCGCACCGATCAGCGTCGTCTGGTCGAGGCCGAGCTCCTCAGCCCCGTAGACGGACGCCTGGGTGATCACCGTCTGGATGCCGTCGTTGTAGAGGAGGTACGCCAGGAGGAAGAGCAGGGTGAGCGGATACGCGCGCAACTCGCGCAGCGTCGAGAGGAGTTGGCGCCAGCCGCCGCCGAGCGCCCCGGCCGCTGACCCGCCGCGGCGGGCCACGGCCCGCTCCCTGAGCCGCCGCAGCGGGACGAGTGTGAAGACGCCCCACCACATCCCCGCGGTGGCGAGGCAGATCCGCACCGCCGTCGACTCCTCGACCCCCAGGGACTCGTGGCCCAGAAAGAGCCCCAGGTCGAGCGCGAGGACGAGGGCGCCGGAGACATAGCCGAACGCCCATCCCCGCGCCGAGACGCCGTCCCGCTCGTGCGGCTCGGCTATCTGCGGGAGGAAGGCGTTGTACACGACGACGGAGACGGCGAAGGCCACGTTGGCGACGACCAGCAGTGCGCCGCCGAGGAGGTAGCGGTCTCCGTCGAGGAAGAACATCCCGGTGGTCGCGGCGGCCCCCACATAGGCGGAGACGGCGAGCATCGGCTTCTTGCGCCCCGAGCGGTCGGCGACGGCCCCCGCGAGCGGCATCACCAGGACGGAGAGGAGCACCGAGACGGAGACGGCGTACGCGAAGAAGGAGCCGGCCGCGACGGGTATCCCCAGCGGGCGCACGTAACCCTCGGCGTCCGCCGCCGACTTGGCGACCTCCGTCAGGTACGGGCCGAGGAAGACGGTGAGGACGCTCGTGGCGAAGACCGAGTTGGCCCAGTCGTAGAAGTACCAGCCGCGCTGCTCGCGCCGTCGCTCGGCGGACGGGTCCCCGGTCCGCTCCTCGGTCGCCTCCACGCGGGTCCCCTTCGTGCTCGTCGTCTCCCGGCGTCCCGCGCCGGTGAGGCGGGACGCTACCGCGCCCGTCCGTACGCGGTGCGGGCGGGGACGGTGGCGGCTCAGTCCGAGGCCGGCCGGCGGTCGGGGGGCCAGGCGCCGCGGGAGGCGAGGACCTCGCGGAGGGCCTCCAGGTTGTCGGTGATCAGGCCGTCGACGCCGAGGTCGAGGAGGGCGGCCATCCGCGACGGCTCGTTGACGGTCCACACGTGGACCGGGAGCCCGAGCGCGTGCGCGGCGCGGACGAAGGAGCGGTCGACGACGCGTACCCCGTACCGCTGCTCCGGGACCTGCACGCACACGGCGCTCGCCCGCGGGCGCACCGGCAGTCCCCAGGCGCGCAGCCGCAGGGCGAGGACGCCGCTGGTGCCGAGTGAGGTGGCCAGCCGCTCGCCGGCGAGTGCGCGGGCGCGGGCCGCACGGCTTTCGTCGAAGGAGCCGACGCAGACGCGGTCCCACGCGTCGTGCGCGGCGAGCACGTCGAGGAGCGGTGCCAGCGCCGGCTCCGCCTTGACGTCGATGTTCCAGCGTGCCTCGGGGAAGGCGCGGAGCAACTCCTCGAAGAGCGGCACCGGTTGGCTCCCCGCGACCCTGGCGCGGCGCACTGCGTCCCAGGGCAGGTCGGCGATGGCGCCGCCGCCGTCGGTGACGCGGTCGAGCGTGGCGTCGTGGAAGGCGACGAGCCGGCCGTCGGCCGTGGCGTGCACGTCGGTCTCCAGGTAGCGGTAGCCGAGCTCCACGGCGCGGGCGAACGCCGTGTGCGTGTTCTCCAGGCCGCCGGCCGTCCCGCCGCGGTGCGCGAAGGCGAGCGGGGACGGCAGGCCGAGGTAGGGATGGCCGGGACGCGGCCCGTGCTGTGTGTCGCTCACGGCCGCAGTATCGCGCCCTCGGTCGGGCCCGTGGCCCGCGGGGGCGGCGTGAAGTACCGCAGCGACGCCTGCGCGAGCGGGCCGATCGCCACCGCGTACGCGAGCGTGCCCACGCCCAGCCCACCGCCGAGCGCGAACCCGCAGGCGAGGACGGTGAGTTCGATGAGGGTGCGGACGAGGCGCACCGAGCGCCCCGTGACGCGGTGCAGCCCCGTCATCAGCCCGTCGCGGGGGCCGGCGCCGAAGCGGGCGGCGATGTAGAGGCCGGTGGCGAGCCCGTTGAGGAGGATGCCGGCGCAGAGCAGCGCCACCCGCGACGCCGTTGCGTGCTGCTCGGGTACGAGCGCGAGCAGCGCGTCGAGCGAGAGGCCGACGAGGATCACGTTGGAGACGGTGCCGAGTCCCGGCCGCTCGCGCAGCGGCCACCAGGCGAGGAGGACGAGCGCGCCGACGGCGATGGAGACGGCGCCTATCGAGAGCCCGAGGTGGGTGGCGACCCCCTGGTGGAAGACGTCCCAGGGGGAGAGCCCGAGGTCGGCGCGGACCATCAGACCCGCGCTGGCGCCGTAGAGCACGAGCCCCGCGTACAACTGGACGAGCCGCCGTGGCAACTCCCGTCCCGGGCCCTGCGATCCATCCACGTGCCCCACTCCTTCTGGTCCCGTTCAGCGTTCCGTGGCACTCTGAGGCGTCGGTAGGGGCCAGTTCCATGGCCAATCACGGAGAGGTGGACTTGTGTCGGCACGGTGGAACTCGGCGGTCGGCGCCGCTCAACTCGCGCGGCTCCTCGGCTCCCAGCAGCGCACCGACCCTCGCACCCCGGCCTACCGCGCGCTCGCCGAGGGGATACGCCTGCTCGTCCTGGAGGGCCGGGTGCCCGTCGCCACGCGCCTCCCCGCCGAACGCGAGCTCGCCGCCGCGCTCTCCGTCAGCCGCACCACCGTCGCCGCCGCCTTCGAGGCGCTGCGTGCCGAGGGGTTCCTCGAGTCTCGCCGCGGAGCCGGAAGTTGGACGGCGGTGCCGGCCGGGAGCCCGCCGCCGACCCGCGGCCTCATGCCGCTGCCGCCCGAGTCGACGGGCGCCGTGATCGACCTCGCCTGCGCTGCGCTGCCGGCACCCGAGCCGCACCTCGCCGAGGCGTTCCGCGGCGCCCTCGACGACCTCGCGCCCTACACCCACACCCACGGGGACTACCCCGCGGGGCTCCCCGCCCTCCGCAGCGCCCTCGCCGACCGGTACACCGCGCGCGGCGTGCCGACGATGCCGGAGCAGATCATGGTCACCACCGGCGCCATGGGCGCCGTCGCGGCCCTCGCCCGGCTGCTGGCGCCGCAGGGCAGACGCATCGCCGTCGAGCACCCGTCGTACGCCAACGTCCTCCAGTTGCTGCGGGATTCGGGGGCGCGGCTCGTCGCCGTACCGATGACCGGCGGGCTCGGCGGCTGGGACGTGCCCGCCTGGCGCGGCGTGCTGCGCGAGTCGGCGCCGCGGATGGCGTACGTCGTCGCGGACTTCCACAACCCGACGGGCGCCCTCGCCTCCGCCGAGGACCGCCGCGCACTCGTGGACGCGGCACGGTCGGCCGGTACGGTCCTCGTCGCGGACGAGACGATGGCCGACATCGCCTTCGACCCCGGTGCCGGGGACCCGCCTCCGATGGCCTCGTTCGACCCCGGCGGCTCGGCCGTGGTGACCGTCGGGTCCGTGAGCAAGTCGATCTGGGCCGGGATGCGCATCGGCTGGGTCCGTGCCGCGCCTGAGATCGTGCGCCGGCTCGTCGCCGCTCGTGCCTTCGCCGACCTCGGCAGCCCCGTCCTCGAACAGCTCGCCGTCGCCCGGCTGCTCACCGGCGGCGGCTGGGAGGAGGCGCTCGCCGACCGCAGGGTTCGCGCGGCGGCCAACCGCGACGCGCTCGTCGCCGCGCTCCGACGGCACCTCCCCGACTGGGAGTTCGAGGTGCCGCGGGGCGGCCTCACGCTCTGGACCCGGGCGGGCGGCCTCTCCGGTTCGCGCATCGCGGAGGTGGCCGAACGCTTCGGCGTGCGGGTGCCCTCGGGGCCGCGCTTCGGCGTCGACGGGGCCTTCGAGGGATACGTACGCCTCCCGTTCACCGTCGCCGACCCGCTCGCCGACGAGGCGGTCGGCCGGCTCGCGCGCGCCGCGGCGCTGGTCGCCGAAGGCGCGGCCACCGCGACGGACGCCCCGCGCTCCCAGGTCGCCTGAGCGGCCGCGGCGCTCAGCCCGCCTGCGGCACGGGCCCGGGGTGCGCGGCGCGCTCGGGGAGCAGCGCCAGGACCGCGTCGCGCTCGCGCGCGGCCGCCGCGTCGTCGTACGGGTCGGGCGTAGCGGGGACCTGGAGCCGCAGCACGGGCCCGGACCCGAGCCGCGCGAGGCCGCGGCCCGCGGGGGTGCCGGGGCCCGGGGTCGAGGGCGGGGCCTCTCCGAGGACCTCGCGCGCCTGTTCCCGGGAGACGGGGCCGAGTACGGTGCGCGCCCTGGTGTGGGAGCGTACTGCCTGCCCCAACTCGTCGGCGGCGTCGAGCTGTTCCGCGACGGCGACCGTGACGCCTGCGGCCCTTCCGTGCCGCAGCGGCACCTGGAGCAGCTCCTGCGGGTCGCGCCGGTTCTGCGCGTCGGCGAGGTGGCTCAGGACGGCGGGGCGGTCGAGGAGGAGCCACAGCGGGCGGGTCGCGTCGGCCGGCCGCGGTCGGCCCTGTTCGCGTGCTCTGCTGGCGGCGAGGAGCCGGCGCTCGGTCTCGTGGACGGCCCACTCCAGAGTCGCCACCGCGCCGCTCAGCGAGGCCTCGACGCCGAGCACGCCGCGCCGCCCCGTGAGCGAGGCGAACTCCCCGCTGCCCTCGCCGTCGACGACGACGATCTCGCCGCCCGCCGTCAGCGCCTGGAGCGCGATGCTGCGCAGCAGCGTGGTCGTCCCCGACCCCGGCAGCCCGAGCGCGAGGAGGTGCGGCTCGCGGGACTTGCCGCCGGTCCGCCAGACGACGGGCGGTACGTCGTGCGGCTCCTCGTCCCCGCCGACGGTGACGGGCACGGTCCTGCGCACGTCGCTCGCGTCGGTGAACCCCAGGACGACCTCCCCGGTCCCCGTGACGAAACGCTGCGCCGCGATGCCGGTGTGGAGCGGTGCGAGCGCGGTCATCTCCAGGCGGTTGTGCTCCTCGTCCCAGTTGAAGCGGTACTCGCGGCCGCGCCCGCACTTCGCAGAGAGGAGCTGCTCGACGCGGAAGCGCTGGTGCGGGTCGCTGTCCTCGAAGTGCGCCGGGTAGTGCAGCCGCAGCCGTGAGAGGCGTCCCTCGTCGCAGAAGGTGTAGTTCTCGAAGACCCGCTCGAAGTCCCCTTCGAGTGCGTACAGGGGGTCCTCTGCGGCGTCGGCGGGCGAGGCGAAGCACGGCACGAGCGCCTCGTACACCGCCTGAAGACGGGCGAGTTGCTCCTCGTCGGGCCCGGTCGCCCCGCCGTGGACGGCCTGCTCGCGGCCGTACCACGCGGCGGTGGCGAGAAGCCCGGCGAGCGCCAGCGCCGGCCCGTAGGGCATCAGGCCGACGACGAGGAGGCAGGAGGCCGTGACGAAGAGCGCGGGTCCGCGCCGCTCCTTCGGTGTGCGCAGCCACCAGCCGCGGACGCCGGAGAGGAGGCGGCCGGTGCCGCGGGCGAGGGTGAGGAGCGGGTGGAGTATGTCGAGCGCCCCGTTGAGGGCCGTCCTCGCCGCGTGCCGTACCGACCGCGTGGCCGTCCCGTCCCGTCGCGCCAGTGCCCACCGCATGCCGGACTCCTCCGTTGTGGCCTCGCCGTGCGCTCCCCGGAGTGGGGTCAGAAGTTGATGCCGCCGAGGAGGCTGGCGAGGCTTTCGCCGCCCGCCTTGATGCTCGGGGCGATGGCCGTGCCCGCGAGGTAGAACCCGAAGAGCGCGCAGACCAGCGCGTGCGACACCTTGAGGTTGTCCTTGCGGAAGAAGAGGAAGACGATCAGGCCGAGCAGCACGACGCCGGAGACCGAGAGGATCACGGGGCACTCCTGATGTAGGGGACGGTCACCATGAGCGATCTCAGCTTCACAGAAAGTGTCGAAGGGCGGGAACTGGCAATTGGGTGAGTTTGCCCGGCCCCCCCTGCGGGTGCGGCCGCGATGCCGGGCAGTGCGGTGATCAGCGTGACCGTGGCGTCCGACGCGACGAGGGCGGTCCTCGCCAACGGCAGCGACCGGTTGAGGTCGAAGTGGCCCTTCTGCTCGGCGGAGGCGACCTCCTGCCGGCCGATCACCATTCCGACGGCGATGAGGCCCGGGCATGATCGAGCTGTTCCGGCCGAACGATGCACAGTGACCTCTGCGGGCGGACCGGCGGTGGCGCCCGACCGCACTCCGCGGAGAGGAGAGAACAGGGTGGACAGGCCGGCACCGCCACCTATGCTGACGCCATGGCTGTCGAGGAATCGTCGTTGCGGGGTCGAAACACCCGGCCCGTCGAGATCTCCCTGCCGTTCACGGGGCGTTGGCTGATCGAGAACAGCCCGGCCCGGCGGGTCCCCAGCCATGGCACCGACCTGTTCGGTGGGCGCTACGCCATCGACTTCGTCGGCGTGGACGAGCGCCACCGGACCTCCGGCGTCAGCGACTGGCGGACCCTCTTCGCCACCGAGCCGCCGGAGCGCTTCGTCGCCTTCGGCCGGCCGCTCCTCGCACCCGGCGGCGGCACCGTGGTCGCGGTGCACGACGCCGAGCCCGACCACGAGGCGCGGCGCTCCCGAGTGACGCTGGTGCCCTACGCGCTCGGCCAGGCGGGCCGGGCGCGGCGCGGCGTCGGCGCCGTCGCCGGCAACCACATGGTCATCGCGCTGTCCGAGGTCGACGCCTATGTCGTCCTGGCGCACTGCAAGGCCGGCTCCGTGCGGGTGTCGCCGGGCCAGCGGGTGACCGCGGGGCAGCACGTCGCGGACTGCGGCAACTCGGGCAACTCGACCCAGCCGCATGTGCACCTTCAGGTGATGGACGCCCCCGACCCGGTCGCCGCCCGCGGCGTGCCCGTGGAGTTCCGGCGCTTTCGGGAATGGCCCCGGGGCGAGGCTCAGGCCCGGCTCACGGAGCGCGGCGTGCCGGGGGAGGGCGCGGTGGTGGAGCAGCTCGCCTGAGGCCGGGGGCCGGCCTACCGGGCGCTCCCGCGCAGCTTGTTGGGTGTGCGGTCGGTCGGAGCCTCCGTCAGGGCGCCTGTCCACCGCTGCATCGTCCAGCGCACCGGCCCGCAACCGACGGGGGAGCGGGGCGGGTTGCTACGGCCGCCGGAGTGTGACGTGGCGCAGCTTCTCCGGGTTGCGTACGGCGTCGAGCGCGGTGATCCGGCCGCCGTCGACGGTGAACGCGAGGACGCTCAGGACACCGTCGGTGGAGCGGAGCGCCAGCCCCGGCTCGCCGTTGACGGTGACGTGGGACATCGCCAACTCCTGGCCGCGCAGCAGTCGGAGGAGGGCGTGCGCCACCCGGGCCGCTCCGCGCAGCGGGCGGGGCAGGGCCGCGACGCGTCCCCCGCCGTCGCCCCGGCAGACCACGTCCGGGTCGAGGAGGGCGGTGAGGGCGGCCAGGTCGCCCTCCTCGCAGGCCGTGGTGAACGCGCGCACCACGGCGCGCTGCTCGTCGGCGGTGGCCGGTGCCGAGGGGCGGGCGCGGCGCAGGTCCCGGCGGGCGCGGGCGGCCAACTGCCGTACCGCGGCCGGGGAGCGGCCGACGACCTCGGCGACCTCGTCGAACGGTACGGCGAAGACGTCGTGGAGGACGAAGGCGGTTCGCTGCGCAGGGGAGAGCTGCTCCAGCACCACGAGCAGCGCCATGCTCACCGACTCGTCGAGCGTGACGCGGTCGGCGGGGTCGGGCGCCGGGCCGCGGCCGTCACCCTCCGGCCGCACCAGCGGCTCGGGGAGCCAGGTGCCCACGTACTGCTCGCGGCGTGCGCGTGCGCTGCCGAGGGTGTCCAGCGCGAGGCGTGCGACGACCGTCGTCAACCAGCCCCTCAGGTCGCGTACTTCGCTCGGGTCGGCGAGGCGGCGCAGCCTGAGCCACGCCTCCTGCACGCAGTCCTCGGCCTCGGCGAGCGAGCCCGTCGTCGTGTAGGCGACGCGGAGCAGGCGCGGCCGCTCGGCCTCGAACGCCTCGGCGAGCGCGGTCTCGTCTTCGCCGTCCGCCGTCATGCCGCCCCCTCGCACTCCGTGCGCGGCACGCTACCGCGCGGTCGTGCCGGCGGCGACGGGGGTGCGGCCATCTCCGTGGTGTCCATGCCCGAGAGACGAAACAGCGCCGTCCCGTGTGACACGGCTGCCCGGATATCCGCTCGAACCCGTCGTCCGGCGGCGCTAACCTGCCGCCGTGGCCGAGGAGTCGGAGGAGCAGAAGGCACTGGTGCGGCGGGGGTACGACGCGGTCTCGTACGCCTACCGCACCGACGACGCGGGCGAGGGCCGCTACGCGCCCTGGATCGCCGAACTCCGGGCGCTCCTGGGGGAGGGTGGCGCGGTGCTCGACCTGGGATGCGGCTGCGGCGTGCCGGTGGCCCGCGCGCTGGGCGCTGCGGGGTGCCGGGTGACGGGCGTCGACGTGAGCGGGGTGCAGGTGCGGAGGGCTCGCCGCCTCGTTCCCGGCGGTCGGTTCCTCGAAGCGGACATGGCCCGGGTGGGCTTCGGCGAGGCGGAGTTCGACGCCGTGGTCTGCCTCTACGCGCTGATCCACCTTCCGCCGGCGGAGCAGCCGGGCCTGCTCCGCCGGTGCGCGCGGTGGCTGCGCCCCGGCGGCTGGTTCCTCGCCGTCGCGGGCCACGAGGAGTGCGACGGGCGGGCGGAGGACTGGCTGGGGAGCGGAGCGCCGATGCGGTGGACCCACCCGGGCGCCGAGGTCTACAGGCGCTGGCTCGATGATGCCGAACTCCATGTGGTCCGGCAGGAGTTCGTCCCCGAGGGGAACGGCGGGCACGCGTTCTTCCTGGCCCGCAGAGGAGAGGCGCGCGAGGGCCGTGCGCCGGTGGACGGGCCGTGTGGCAGGCTGCGTGAGCGGCGCGGGTGAGCGGCGCTGACGTGCAGGCGAGCGAGGTGGCCGATGGAGAACACAGCAGACGTCGAAGAGGGGCGGCCCTCCGCAGCGCCCGGCGGGGAGGCCGTGCTCGACGAGCAGGTCCTCGCCGCGCTCACCGGGCCGCACGCGCACCTCGCCGAGCGCCGCGGAAGGGTCCTCCGCTACCGGCCGGACGTCGCCGTCTGGTGGGCGTTGCCGAGCCGCCCGGAGCCGGAGGACTGGGACGCGGCCGCCCGACTCGCAGGGCCGGGAGCGGAGTTGGCCCTCGTCGGCTCGAACGGGCCGCCGCCGCCCGGCTGGCGGGCGACCTTCCGTGTCCCCGGGTTCCAGATGGTCGACGACGGCCGGCCTGCCGCCGCCGACCCGGAGATCGTCCGCCTCGGCCCCGCTGACATGCCGGAGATGCTCCGCCTCGTCGGCGCGACGAAGCCGGGGCCCTTCCGCTCCGGGGCGTTGCAGCTGGGCGAGTACCTCGGGCTCCGGCGTGACGGTGAGTTGATCGCCATGGCCGGCGAGCGGCTTCGGCTCCCCGGCTGGACGGAGCTGAGCGCGGTCTGCACCGACCCCCGCTTCCGGGGGGAGGGCCTTGCCGCCCGCCTCGTCTCGGCGGTGGCCGCACGGGTGCGGGCCCGCGGGGACCGCCCCTACCTCGGCGTCGCGCAGGAGAACGCCGGCGCCGTGCGCCTCTACGAGCGGCTCGGCTTCCGGGTGCGACGGGAGGTGCTCTACCACGGCATCGAGGTGCCGAACTCGCCGGAGTGACCGGTGCGTTGACCGTCAGGCGCCGGCGAGCGGCAGCAGCGCCTCGCTGAGGTCCTCGACGCTTCGGTAGTGCACGCCCGTCATCCCCAGACGGCGCGCCGCGAGGACGTTCTCCCACAGGTCGTCGACGAAGAGGCAGCGTCCGGTGGCGGCGGGCACCCGCTCGGCCGCGATGCGGTAGATGCCGTCGTGCGGCTTGCGGACGCCGACGGCCGCGCTGTTGACGACGTGGTCGGCGAGGTCGGCGAGGCCGAGCGCCGCCAGGTCCGCGTCGAGCCGGCGGCTCGCGTTGGTGACGAGCACGAGCGGCACCCGCGTCCGTGCCTCGCGCAGCAGGGCGACGACGGCGTCGTCGACCCGCTGCGGCGCGCGGTGCAGGGCCTCGCCCAACTGCCGTGCGTGCGCCTGCGGCAGCCGGTCGGCGAGCGCCTCGGCGACGCCCGCCGTCCATTCGGCCTCGCCGACCTCCCCGAGCAGCAGCGGCGTGGCGTGCCCCGCGGAGAACGCGGTCCGTGCCGTCTCGCCGGCCGGGACCCCGAATTCCCGCTCCAGCGAGGCGATTTCGGAGTCGTCCCAGGACCGGATCACGCCGTCGAGGTCGCAGAGGACGGCGTCGTAGGGCAGGCTGCTGCTCGTCACCAGGGAAGGCTCGCACAGCGCGCGGCACCGCGACAGGGGGCTAGGAGCCGACCCTGCGCTTGTTCCAGACGTCGAAGCCGACGGCGGCGAGGAGCACCAGCCCCTTGATCACCTGTTGGTAGTCGGTGCCGATGCCGACGAGCGACATGCCGTTGTTGAGGACGCCGAGGACGAGGCCGCCGATGACGGCACCGAGCACCGTACCGACGCCGCCGCTCATCGAGGCGCCGCCGATGAACGCCGCGGCGATCGCTTCGAGTTCGAACATGGTGCCCGCCTGCGGCGTCGCCGCGTTGAGCCGCGCGGCGTAGACGCACCCCGCCAGCGCGGCGAGCACACCCATGTTGACGAAGACGAGGAAGGTGACCCGCGCGTCCTTCACGCCCGACAGCTTCGCCGCAGCCTTGTTGCCGCCGAGCGCGTAGATGTGGCGTCCGATCACGGCGTTGCGCATCACGTAGCCGAGCCCGATGAGCAGCGCGCACATGATGAGCAGCACGACGGGGACGCCCCGGAAGCTGGCGAGCGTCAGCGTGAACGCGACGATCGCAGCGGCGATCGCGACGCACTTGAGCACCCAGAGACGGAAGGGGATCGGCTCCAGCTCGTAGGCGACCTGCCGCCGCCGGTCCCGCCACTCCTGCCAGACCAGCAGCACCACGACGACGAGCCCGATGACGAGCGTGGGGTTGTGGTACTGGGTGTAGGGCCCCATCTCGGGGATGAACCCCTGCGCGATGTTCTGGAACCCCTTCGGGAAGGGCGCGAGCGACTGCCCCTCCAGTACGATCTGCGTCGCGCCGCGGAAGAGCAGCATCCCGGCGAGCGTCACGATGAACGAAGGGATGCCGACGTAGGCGATCCAGAACCCCTGCCACGCGCCGGCTGCCGCGCCGATGAGCAGCGCGACGACGAGCGCCGCCGTCCACGGCATGTCGTGCTTGACCATCATCACGGCCGATATCGCGCCGACGAAGGCGACGACGGAGCCGACCGAGAGGTCGATGTGCCCCGCGATGATCACCAGCATCATCCCCATCGCCAGGATGAGGATGTAGCCGTTCTGCTGGATGAGGTTGGAGACGTTGTTGGGGAGCAGCAGCGTGCCGTCGGTCCAGATCTGGAAGAGGACGACGAGGAACGCGAGCGCGATCAGCATGCCGTACTGGCGCATGTGCGTGCGCAATCCGGTCAGCAGTACCTGGGTCGCGGACCGCGGGGACTGCGGCGGTCGCTCACCTGAATCCGGTTGCGACGTCTGGGCGTTGCTGGTGGTCAACGTGGGCCTCGGCTTCTGCTCGTCGGCGTGCGGGTGGGCTGGGGCTGGCGGTGCGCGGGCTGCCGCGTCAGCTACGGTCGACGGTCATGCGGCGCATCAGGGATTCCTGGGTGGCGTCCGCCCGGTCGATCTCGCCGGTGACCCGGCCGGCCGCCATCGTGTAGATCCGGTCGCACATCCCCAGCAGCTCCGGGAGTTCGGAGGAGATGAAGAGCACCGCCTTGCCGCGCGCCGCGAGTTGGTCGATGACGGTGTAGATCTCGAACTTCGCCCCGACGTCGATGCCGCGGGTCGGCTCGTCGAGGATGAGGATCTGCGGGTCCGCATGAATCCACTTGCTGAGGACGACCTTCTGCTGGTTGCCCCCCGAGAGTCGTCCCACGTGCTCGGCGACGGTCGGTGCCTTGATGTTCATCGAGGCGCGGAAGCGCTCGGCGACCCGCCGCTCGGCGTGCGCGTCGACGACGCCGCGACGGGCGAGCGAACTCAGTGACGGCAGCGAGACGTTGCGGTTGATCGAGTCGATGAGGTTGAGCCCGTACGTCTTGCGGTCCTCGGTGACGTAGGCGATCCCGTGGGACACGGCATCGGTGACGGTACGGGTGGTCACCTCCTCACCCGAGACGTGCACGCTGCCCGCCTCGTACCGGCCGTAGGAGCGGCCGAAGAGGCTCATCGCCAGCTCCGTGCGCCCTGCGCCCATCAGCCCGGCGAGGCCGACGATCTCACCGCGCCGCACGGTGAGGGAGGCGTCCTCGACGACGCGGCGCTGCTGGTCGATCGGGTGGCGCACCGTCCATCCGGTGACGC
Source organism: Streptomyces sulphureus DSM 40104 (assembly GCF_000381025.1). Taxonomy (GTDB): domain Bacteria; phylum Actinomycetota; class Actinomycetes; order Streptomycetales; family Streptomycetaceae; genus Streptomyces; species Streptomyces sulphureus. Next base: position 61,180 of record NZ_KB905816.1, on the reverse strand, counting down.
GCAGCGCCAACTCGCCCGCGTCCGCGCCCTCGTAGCGGCTGCGGGAGGGGAAGCGCTGGTCGAGGTCGCGGCCGACCATGCCGCGGATGATGCGCTCCTCGCTCAACTGCGGTTCGTCGCCCGGGTTTTCGCGCACGGTGAGGGTCTCGATGGTGCGGCCGTCGCGCAGCACGGTGACGCGGTCGGCGACGCGCCGGATCTCGTTGAGCTTGTGCGAGATGAGGATGCAGGTGATCCCCTCGTCGCGGAGCTGCTTGATGAGCTCCAGGAGGTTGCGGCTGTCCTCGTCGTTGAGCGCGGCCGTGGGCTCGTCGAGGACGAGGAGCCGTACGTGCTTGGAGAGGGCCTTGGCGATCTCCACGAGCTGCTGCCGCCCGACGCCGATGTCGGCGACCCGCGTGCGCGGCGGGTCGGGCAGCCCCACGCGGCGCAGGAGTTCGCCGGCGCGGCGCATCGTCTCGTTCCAACTGATCACGCCCCGGTGGGAGTTCTCGTTCCCGAGGAAGATGTTCTCGGCGAGCGAGAGGTAGGGGACGAGCGCGAGTTCCTGGTGGATGATGACGACACCGCGGCGTTCGCTCGCCCGGATGTCGCGGAACGCGACGGGCTCGCCGTCGAAGAGCATCTCGCCCTCGTAGCTGCCGTGCGGGTGGACGCCGCTGACGACCTTCATCAGCGTCGACTTCCCCGCGCCGTTCTCGCCGCAGACGGCGTGGATCTCGCCGGGACGTACGTCGAGGTCGACGTTCTCCAGGGCCCGTACGCCGGGGAACGTCTTGGTGATGGCACGCATCCGCAGCAGTGCGGGGCGCTCGTCCTCGCGGGCCCCGGTGGTGCCCGACTGCCCTTCCGCCGCCGTCACTTGAGCTGCCCCTCGGTGTAGAAGCCGGTCTCGACGAGCAGCTTGGCGTTGGACTTGTCGAGGCTCATCGGGTCGAGGAGGAAGGACGGTACGACCTTCTTGCCGTTGTCGTAGTCCTTGGTGTTGTTGACCTTCGGCTTCTTCCCCCGCAGCACGGCGTCGCCCATCTGGACCGCCTGCTTGGCGAGCTTGCGGAAGTCCTTGAACACCGTCTGCGTCTGCTGCCCGCGGATGATCGACTTCACCGAGGCGAGCTCCGCGTCCTGCCCGGTGACAACGGGATAAGGCTTGGCCTCGGTTCCGTAACCGGCGCTCTTCAGCGCCGAGATGACGCCGATCGAAATCCCGTCGTAGGGGGAGAGGACGCCGTCGACGCGGTCGCTGCCGTAGTTCTTGCTGAGCAGGTCGTCCATCCGCTTCTGCGCGGTGCCGCCGTCCCACCGCAGGGTCGTCGCCTGGCTCATCTTCGTCTGCTTGCTGCGGATGGTGAGTTGACCCGAGTCCACGTAGGGGCGGAGGACCTTCATCGCGCCGTCCCAGAAGTACTTGGTGTTGTTGTCGTCGGGGGAGCCGGCGAAGAACTCGACGTTCGCCTTCTCGCTCTTGTCGTCCTTGAGCCCCAACTTCTCCGCCAGGTAGGTGCCTTGGAGTTCGCCCACGCGCTCGTTGTCGAAGGAGGCGTAGTAATCGACGTTCTCGGTGCCGAGGATGAGGCGGTCGTAGGCGATCACCGGGATCTTCGCGTCGGCGGCGCGCTGGAGGACGTCGGTGAGCGCGGCGCCGTCGATCGCGGCGATGACGAGCAGCCGGTGGCCCTTGGCGATCATGTTCTCGACCTGCGCGACCTGGTTCTCCACCTTGTCGTCGCCGAACTGCAGGTCGGCCTTGTACCCGGCCTTGCGGAACTGCTTCGCCATGTTCTGCCCGTCGGCGATCCAGCGTTCGCTCGACTTCGTCGGCATGGCGAGGCCGACGGTGCCTCCCTTGCCTGTGTCCGGCTGGTACCGGCTGCCGCCCTTCGCCTCCTGGCCGCAGGCGGCGAGCGAGCCGGTGCAGAGCACCGTGACGGCAACCGCCGCCGCTACCGCCCGAGTTCGGCCCTGTCGGTGCGGCTCGGACGGCGGCACGGTGGTACGGATACGCACGGTCGGCTCCTCTCGGCGGCGGATTCCCGCGCGCCCTCTGCGGCGGGCCGCCGGCGGTGTCCACGGCGGTTCCCCGGCGGCGCGAGCGGTTCCCGTCGAGAGCGGACACCGGTCAGAGCCACCAGAACGAAACTAAAAGCAAACCAAGTGCACGTGATGAAAGCCGGTCGCCGAACGGGCGTCAAGGGGTGCGCGCACCTTGGCTGCACAATCGGCTGCCGCGCTGTTCGCAGCCTCGAACGGCCCCCGTGCGAGCGAGAGTTGGCCTGCGGGAGGAGTCCGCACCGAGGCTCGGCCGGAGAAGCGCATCGCCCCCGGTCGATCGGGTGTGGTGTTTGAATCTGAGTTGTTCTGTAGGCAGTTCGTCGTGCCCCGGGTGCGCACGCGGTCAACTCGCCCGCGTGCGGACACAGGTGCGCCGCGGAGCACACGAGTGCTCCGCGGCGGCTGCGTCGACGGTGCGCCCCGGATCTCCCCCGAGCGGGGCGCGCTCACGCTCTCAGTATCCGCGCCCCGGGTAGGGCTGTTGGGCGTTGCCGTACGGGTCCTCGTAGCCGCCCGGCATCTGGCGGGGCGCGGCCGGGCGGGGAGCGACCGGCCTCATCTGCTGCTGCGGCACCTGCTGTTGCTGCGGGTAGGGGTGCTGCTGCATCGGCTGCTGTTGGCGCGGGTCGGGGTACCCGCGCTGCGGTACCTGCGGCTGCGGCGCTTGCTGTGGTACGTACGGGGCCGGCGCCTGCTGGAGCGGCGCCTGCTGGAGCGGCGCGGGCTGGGGCACCTGCGGCTGCGGCTGCTGCGCGGACTGCGACGGGTAGCCCCACCCCGTCTGCTGCTGCGGGGGCGGGGTGTAACCGCCGCCGGGCGGCAGCGCCGCGGGGCTCGAGTCGAGAGCCGGCCTGGGTGCGGGGAGGGCGGGGAGGGCGCTTCCGGAGTCGTAGACCGAAGGGACCCGGATGGGTGCGATCTGCGGCGTGCCCCGCTCGGCGACGAGCATGTCGTAGATCGGCGTCTCTGGATACGAGGGTGCAGCGTAGTAGCCGCCGCCATAAGAGCTGCGGGGGGAGGTCATGCCCATAAGTTAAGCCCAAAATGTGGTCGTTGGGGAGTCCGGTTGGTCCCTGGTTCTTCGTGGTGACAGTGATGACAGGTCGTCAATCGACAGATACAGGGACGAACCACCCCGCTGTGGGGTGTTGAGATCGTGTGAATTGCGTTTCTCCTGCCGTGGCGAGCGTGTTCCGGGCCGGGGTCGCTTCGTGCGCCACCTCTCCCCGGCTGAAGTGACACCGTGTCAACCCACGCGGTTTTTCCGCGCGATGGGAACCACCCGGGCCCGTCGTTCGTCGCCCAATGCGGAGAGTGCGCACGCACGGCGCGCAGGGGCGGGACCGCACGGAGGGAACGCGATGTCGATGCGCAAGGGGACCAACGTGCCGCTGTCGGCGAGCGCGCTCCGGATCGAGGTCGGCTGGCGGGACGGTCCCGACGTCCCCGAAGTCGCCGCGTGCGCGCTGCTCCTCGCCGACGGCCGCGTCCGCACCGACGACGACCTCGTCTCGGCCGCGCGCCCGCGCCACCCCTCCGACGCCGTGCGCCACCTCGGCGCGGAACACGAAGAACAAGCGCAGGGCGCGGAGTTGACGATCGCGCTCGACGCCGTCGAGCCGGGCGTGGACCGTATCGTCCTCGCCGCCTGCCTCGACTCCGGCAGCTTCGGCGACGTGCCCGGCCTCTCCGTCCGCCTCGCCGACCTCGCCTCCGGCAGCGAACTGGCCCGGTTCGAGGCCGAGGACGCCGGAGTGGAGACGGCCTACCTCCTCGGCGAGGTCTACCGCAGACAGGGCGCGTGGAAGTTCCGCGCGACGGGCCAGGGCTACGCACACGGACTCGCGGGCCTCACCGCCGACTTCGGCGTCCGCGCCGAGGCGGCCGACGAGGTCTCACCGAGCCGCGTCGCGCCGCGCAACGGCCCCACGCCTCCCCGGCCGCCGGACTCTCCCCAGCCGCCGGACGCCCCGCAGCCGCCGGACGCTCCCCGCGCGCCGGGTCTCCCCAGGTCGCCCGACCTCCCCGTCCCGCCGAGCGCCCCGACGCCCGACCTTCCGACACCCAGCGCACCGACACCGCACACCCCCGCGCCCCCGAGCACCCCGACCGACACGGTCCCGGCACAAGGCGCGCGCCCCGTCCGGGTCACGCTCACCAAGGACCGCCCCGCCGTCTCCCTCGCCAAGCAGGGCGGCACCTCGGGCGCGATGCGGGTGAACCTCAACTGGCAGCGTGCGCAGCCGAGTCAGCAGCGCGGTTTGTTCTCGCGGCTCGGCAAGACGCTCGCCGCACCGCAGGAGATCGACCTCGACCTCGGGGCCCTCTGGGAGCTCACCGACGGCCGCAAGGGCGTCGTCCAGGCACTCGGCAACACCTTCGGCTCCTACGCCCGCGCGCCGTACATCTCCCTCGACGGCGACGACCGCACCGGCGCCGTCGAAACGGGCGAGAACCTCACCATCAACCTCGACCGCGCCGCCGAACTCCGCCGCGTGCTCATCTTCGTCACCATCTACGAGGGCGCGGAGAGCTTCGCAGGACTCCACGCCACCGTCACCCTCCAGCCCCAGCACGGCGCCCCCGTCGACTTCTCGCTCGACGAGTGCACGGTGCGCTCCCGCGTCGCGGCTCTCGCGCTCCTCACCAACCGGGACGGCGACCTCGTCGTCGAGCGCGAGGCCCGCTACCTCGTCCCAGGGCCCGGCGTGAGCATGCAGCGGGCGGTCGACGAGGAGTACGGCTGGGGCATGCGCTGGACACCGGGGCGCAAGTGACCGGACGTCAGGCCGCAGGCCCGGAGTTGGCGGGCGGAGGTTCGGGGGAGCGCGTCGACGGCGAGTACGTCCGCCCCTTCCAGGCGGCGCCCCGCCCCTTCCGGTGCTGCACCGCGGAGTCCACGGTCATCAGGAGGTAGAGCGCCGCGGTGAACGGCAGCAGCGGGGCCGTCCAGAGCGGCACCCGGTAGTACCGCGCGATCGGCAGGTAGGACCCCGCCATCAGCGCCCACGCCGCCGCACCCGCGAGGGAGCCGGTGCACGCGGCGACCGGCGGCACCAGGTAGACGAGGACGAGCCCGGTCACCGTCGCCGCCAACAGCACCGGGTTGTACCGCAGTTGCGCGTAGGCGCTGCGCGAGACCATCCGCCACAGCGGCCGCAGCCCCCGGTACGGCCGCACGCTCGCCACCGAGTCGGCGAGCCCCAGCCAGATCCGCCCGCCCGTGCGCTGCACCTCGCGCCCGAGCGCGACGTCGTCGATGACGGCGCCCCTGATCGACTCGGGCACCCCTGCCCGTTCCGCGGCCCCGGCGCGCACCAGCGCGCACCCGCCCGCCGCGGCCGCCGTGCGCGCGGAGGCCGAGTTGACCCACCGGAAGGGGAAGAGCTGCGCGAAGAAGTAGACGAACGCGGGGACGAGCAACCGCTCCCACGGAGCGGAGACCCGCAGCCGCGCCATCTGCGAGACGAGGTCGAGGCGGGCGGAGACCGCCGCCGCGACGAGCCTCCGCAGCGAGTCGGGGGAGTGCGCGATGTCCGCGTCGGTGAGGAGCAGATACGCGGGGTCCGCGTGCGCCCGCGCGAGTGCGGTGCCGTGCCGAACGGCCCACAGCTTCCCCGTCCACCCCGGCTCGGGCTCGCCGGGCGAGGAGACGGTGAGCGGCAGCCCGCCGTGTTCCGCCGCCAGCGTCCTCGCCAACTCGCCCGTGCCGTCCCGTGATCCGTCGTCGACGAGGACGACCTCCGCCGTCCCCGGATACTCCTGCGCCAGCAGCGTCGGCAGGGTCAGCGGCAGCACCTCCGCCTCGTCCCGCGCGGGGACGACGATCGCGACCGACGGCCAGGAGTCCGGCTCGGAGGACCGCGGCAGCCGCACGTCGGTCCGCCAGAAGAACCCCTGCCCCAGCAACAGCCACACCCACGCCAGGAGTGAGGCGACGGGGACCCAGGAGACGGCGTTCACCCGCCGCAGTCTGCCCCAGTCGGCCGCCCTCCGCGCGCAATCGGCGCAGCCGGGCCCCGGAAGCGGTGTCGCAGAGGTGGACTAAAGTGGCTCGACGTGAAGATTGCGCTGCTCGATTCCGGGATGGGCCTGCTCGCGGCGGCCGCCGCGGTGCGCCGTGCCCGGCCCGACGCCGACCTCGTCCTCTCCACCGACCCGGAGGGGATGCCGTGGGGGCCGCGCACGGCGGAGGAGATCACCGAGCGCGCGCTCGGCTGCGCGCGCGCCGCCGCCGAACACCGTCCGCAAGCGCTCGTCGTCGCCTGCAACACCGCCTCCGTCCACGCGCTCCCCGCGATCCGCGCCGCGCTGGAGCCCGGCATCCCGGTCGTCGGGACGGTGCCCGCGGTGAAGCCCGCGGCGGCGGCCCGCGTCCCCGTCGCCGTCTGGGCGACGCCCGCGACCACCGGCAGCCCCTATCAGCGGAGGCTCATCGAGGAGTTCGGCAACGGCGCCCCGATCACCGAGGTGCCCTGCCACGGCCTCGCCGACGCCGTGGAGAGCGGGGACGAGGAGCTCATCCAGGCCGCGGTCGCCGCCGCCGCCGCGCGTACCCCCGAGGACACCGGCTCCGTCGTCCTCGGCTGCACCCACTACGAACTCGTCGCCTCCCGCATCCGCGAGGCCGTGCGCGGTGCGGGGGCGCCGCCCGCGCTCTACGGGTCGGCCCAGCCGGTCGCCGCCCAGGCGCTCCGCCGCGCCGGCATCGAGCCGGCGCCCGAGGCCCCCGCCGGCGGCGGCCTCACCGTCCTGCTCAGCGGCCGCAAGGCCCAACTCCCCGCCGCCGCCTCGGCGTACGCCGAGGGCCGGAGCCTGCTAGGCGCGACGCCGGTGCGCTGAGCGGCCGCCGGGCGAGCCCCGCGCCACCCCGCCGGCCGCGAGCGGCTGCCGGGCGGTGCCTGCCGCAGTAGCCTGCCTGCTATGAAGGACGATCCTCGCGAGATCGCACCGTCCCCAGGCCCCGAACCGCGAGTCGAACCCCGAGTCGAAACCCCTCCCGTCCTCGGGCGTCACGACGACGCCGAGGTGTGGACGGGACGCGCCACCAACCGTGTCCAGTGGCTGCTCGCGGTCCTCGGCGCCGGCTGCATGGCGCTCGGGATCGAGCTCGCCTTCGAGGACCCGTGGGGCGGCGGCCCGGCGCCGCTGGTGATGTCGGTGGTCGGCTGCGTCGCCGCCGGGCTGCTCATCCTCTTCGGCACCGTCGCCTTCGTGAACGTCACGGTCCGGGTGGACGCGCAGGCACTGGAGGTGCGGTGCGGCCACGCCGGGCTGCCGCGGAGGCGCATTCCGCTGACCGACATCGTCGACGTCGAGGTGGCGTCGAGCGTCACTCCGCGCCACTGGGGCGGCTGGGGTTACCGCTGGCGCCCGGAGAAGGGGACCGGTGTGATCGTGCGCCGGGGCGAGGGCGTGGTCGTCCGCCTCGGCGACGGGCGGATCTTCACCGTCACCGTCGACGACGCCGCCTCGGCCGCCACCGCCATCCGCTCCCGCCTCGCCCCCGCCGGTCCCGCGGCGGGTGCGTAGGCTCGTGCCATGGCGACACCGGAATTCATCACCACCCTGCGCGCCAGCGCGGGCCACCAGCTCCTCTACCTGCCCGGAGTCAGCTCGATCGTCTTCGACGACGCCGGCAGGGTGCTCCTCAACCGCCGTGCCGACACGGAGAAGTGGGCGATCATCGGCGGCATCCCCGAGCCGGGTGAGCAGCCGGCCGAGTGCGCGGTCCGCGAGGTGTGGGAGGAGACGGCGGTGCGCTGCACCCCGGAACGCGTCGCCCTCGTCGAGGGGCTGCGGAAGCCGGTGACGTATCCCAACGGCGATGTGTGCCAGTTCATGGACATCACCTTCGCGTGCCGCGCCGAGAGCAGCGAGGCACGCGTCAACGACGACGAGTCGCTGGAAGTGGGCTGGTTCGAGCTGGACGCGCTGCCGCCGCTCGCGGAGTTCGGGCTCTTCCGGATCAAGCAGGCCACGGAGGGTGGGCCGACTTGGTTCGACGGTATGCCCGGGCGAGAGCGCGCGCGCTGACGGTTTCGGTGGCCAGGTGGCGCAACCGGGCACTGTCGTCGTCGTAGCGGCGGTGCCACAGCAGGTACGACGAGACGTCGGGAAACCGGAGCGGCGGCGGGCCCGGCCTCACTCCGCGACCACGCGCACGGTTCCGAGCGACGGGTCGGTCGCGTCCGGAAGGTTCATGCCGGCGTCGACCCCGCTCCGCAGGTAGGCGAGGACGTCCTCGGTGAGCCGCTCCCCGGGGAGCGCGGCCGGGATGCCGGGCGGGTAGGGCGTGACCATCTCGGCGGCGATCCGTCCCGCGGCGGCGTGCGCGGGGACGTCCTCGACGGCGCCGAAGTAGGCGTCGCGAGGCAGCATCGCCTGCTCCATGCGCAGCCGGTCGCCCGTGGGCACGTGCACCTCGCGCGGCGGGTCGAACTCGGGGGCGCGGGAGGCGAGTTCGGTGAGCGCCGAGACGAGGACGCCGGCGGTGCCCGCGTCGTCCGCGTAGGTGAGCTGGGCTCCCACGCGGCGGTGGTCGCCGAGGTGCACGTCGATGCTGTGCTCCGACCGGAGCCAGTCGGCTGCCTGGTAGCCCGAGATGCCGAGCTGCGCCAGGTCCACGAAGACGGGCAGCGGGTCCAGGTCGTCGGCCTTGTCCGGACCCGTGAAGTCGGCCCGCCCGTGCACGTGGAGGCCCGGCACCGCGGCGAGTTCGGTGCGCACCTGCTCCGCCAGCTCCAGCGCGGCGCCGAGCAGCCGGTGCCCCTGCTCGACCATCTGCCTCCGCCAGCCGTCCATCCCGGCGTAGAGGAGGACGTTGGGGCTGGTCGTACCGAGCAGATCGGCGCGCGAGGAGAGACGCTCGGGGTCGACGTGGTCGCCCTGGAGGTGGAAGACGGAACCCTGCTCCAGGCCGCCGCCCATCTTGTGCACGCTCGTCACACAGACGTCGGCGCCCGCGTCCATGGCCCACGACGGCAGGTCGGGGTGGAAGGGCAGGTGCGCGCCCCACGCCTCGTCGACGATGACCGGCAGCCCCCGCCGGTGGCACGACGCGACGACGCCGTCGAGGTCGGCGCAGGTGCCGTACGGCGTCGGGCTGGTGATCAACGCGCCCATGGCGTCGGGGTGTTGCTCCAGCGCCGCCTCGTACGCCTCGGGCCCGGGAGCGTGCGCGAGCCCGCGCTCCGTGTCCCACCGCGGGTCGATCCACACCGGACGGATGCCGGAGAGGATGAGGCCCGAGACGACGGACTTGTGCGCGTCCCGCCCCACGAGCAGCTTCTCGTGCGGCCCGGCGACGGACAGCATCGCGGCCTTCACCGAGAGACTGCTGCCGCAGGTGGAGAAGAAGGTGTGCTCCGCGCGGACGGCGTCGGCCATCAGGTGCTCCGCGCGCTCCAGGACGCGGTTGCGCGAGAGCCGGTCGTCGAGGCCGCTGGTGGCGAGGACGTCACCGCGGAAGACGGCCGGGCCCAGCACCTCCAGCACTCTCCTGTCGGCGCCTCTCGTCTGCTTGTGGCCCGGTGGCGTGAAGGGGACGTCGCCCGCCTCGTGGTAGGCGGCGAGCGCTTCGAGTACGGGGGCCGACGAGTGGTCCGTCGGCATCGGGTTCGTCATGGCGGGTCCCTCACCGCCTCAAGGGAGCGCCGTGCCGCCGGTCGCGTTGAGGATCTCGGCGGTGATGAAGGCGGCGTCCTGCGAGGCCAGGTAGACGTAGGCGGGTGCCATCTCGGCCGGCTGCGCGGGCCGTCCCCAGGCGCTGTTGGCCCCGAACTCCGAGGGGTCGGGGAGCGTCGAGGGGATCAGCGGTGTCCAGACGGGCCCGGGCGCGACGGCGTTGACGCGGATACCCCTGTCCGCGAGGTCGGCGGCGACGGCCTGCGTGAAGGTCACGAGGGCGCCCTTCGTCGCGGCGTAGTCGAGCAGCGGCGGCTTCGGACGGTACGCCTGCACGGAGACGGAGTTGATGATGCATCCCCCCGCGGGGAGGTGCTCCAGCGCCATGCGGCTGAGCCAGAAGGCGGCGTACAGGTTGGTGCGGACGACCCGGTCGAACTGCTCGGTGGGGATGCCGGCGAGCCCGTCGGGCTGCGACATCTGGTAGGCGGCGTTGTTGATGAGGACGTCGAGGCCGCCGAGCTCGTCGACTGCCCTGTCCGTCAGGCGCCGGCACTCCGTCTCCTCGCGCACGTCGCAGGCGACCGCCGTGGCGTGCCTGCCCGCCTCGGTGACGAGCCGCACGGTCTCCGCGGCCTCGTCCTCCTCTTCGGGGAGGTGGCTGAAGACGACGTCGGCGCCCTCGCGCGCGAAGGCGAGTGCGACGGCGCGTCCGATGCCCGAGTCCCCGCCGGTGAGCAGCGTGCGCCGCCCGGTGAGGCGCCCGCTGCCGCGGTAGCTCTCCTCGCCGTGGTCCGGCCTCGGGGTCATCTCTCCGGTCTCGCCCGGGGGTTGCTGACCCTGGTCGGGGAAGGACGGGCTGGGGTGGCGCTCGGCTGGGTGGCCGTGCTGCTCGCTCATGCGGCCCCCTTCACCTGGTTGAAGCGGTCGGCGGCGCGGTCGTTGAGCGTGCTGAGCATGCGCTGCCAGGCGGGCCGCCGGGTGAGTTGCCTGCCCGGCCTCGTCCCCGCCGTGTGGGCGCGCTGGGTCTCGCTCGATGGCAGCAGCCGCGTCACGAGCCCGTCCGTCTCGGTGACGAGCGCCGGCGCGATGCCGTGTGCGGCCGAGCCCAGCTTCGCCGCGGGTGTCAGGACGAGGCGGGCACGGCGTCCGGCGACGGCGGAGACGATGCGCTCCGCCGCGCGTTCGGCGTCCATCGACAGCAGCGGCAGCCCGGAGAGCGCGGCGAACCAGCGGTGCTCACGTTCCGCGTCCCCGGCGAACTCGGCCTGCCCGGCGGAACCCGTACGCATCAGCCCCGGGTGCACGGCCGTGACGCTCACGCCGTGCGGTGCCTGCTCCGCACGGAGCCCCTCGGCGAGCGCGCCGATCGCGGACTTCGCGCACGAGTACGGCAGCAGGTGCGGCACGCCCAGCAGCCCGCCGACGGACCCGATGAGGCCGAGCCTGCCCCCCGACGGGCTCTTCCTGAGCCAAGGGAGCGCCTCCAGGCTGGTGTTGAGCGCCCCGTAGAACATCGTCTCCATCGCGGCGCGGAAGGTCTCCTCGCCTGCGGCCTCCGCGGGACCGACCTGGATGACACCGGCGTTGGCGAAGACCATGTCGAGCGCGCCCCGCGGCTCGGCCGTCTCGCGGACCAGCCGCGCGATCGACTCGCGGTCCCGTACGTCGCAGGTGCGCCCGGTGGCGGTGCCGGTCTCGGACGTCGCCTCCGCGCGGAGGCCGGCGACGGCCCGGTCGATCTCCTCCTCGTCGCGGGCCGCCACGGTGACGTCGGCGCCGCGCCTCATGCACGTACGGGCGAGGAGCAACCCCAGCCCTCGGGAGCCCCCGGTCACCAACACGGACGGTGCGTTCACGTTTCCTCCTCGGCACGTCGCAGCGGTGCCGCTCCCGGCTCGGGAGCCGCTCGGCCCGGAGCGTGCGGGCACGTCCGGTCTCCGGGCGGTGCACCGCGTCGGTGCGGGTTGCACGCCCGTCGCTTCCGTAAACGGCAGACGCGGGGGCGCCGGGCGGTGCCCGACGCCCCCGCGGCGAGGTGCTCAGCGAGTCCGCGTGAAGGTGTTGCAGTTCCGCAGGGGCTCGCCGGCCTGGCGGTGGCAGACCTTGATGTGGATCTTCGTCCCCTTGGGGATCGAGTACGACTTGTTGGTGCACTTCTGCACGCCCGAGACGCCTACCTCCCCGTAGACCTTGCCTCCCTGGGACTTGACGTTGCTGTAGACGCCCCTCCCGTCGGCCTTGGTGTCGCAGACGCTGTGGCGGAGGAAGCCGCCGCCCGCCTCCTGGAGAGACGCGAAGCCGCCGCCCCCCTTGGGCTGGAAGGTCTCGTCCGCCATCCTGGGTTGCTCCACGGGCGCTGCGGCCGCGGCGGTGCCGAGACCGAGCGTCCCCGCGAGCGCGAGGGTCGTCGCCGTCAGAGCGGTACGGCGTGAACGCACGGGTGGTCCTTTCCTCGGATGGCCGGGCATCGCCCCGGCCGGTCGGAACGACCCTCCTCGAGCTGCGTATCGGGGAGCTGACAGTCGCGTATCAGCGGCGTCTACACCTTCCGGTACTGGTACGCCTCCTCGGCCGCCGCGGCGACGGCGTCGAGGTCGGCGCCGCCCGACGCGGTGACCGCGGCCGCGATCGCGCCCTCCACGAGCGGCGCGTCCACCAGCCGTGCCGGCTCGGGGAGTTGGTCGCCCTCCGCGAGCAGCGTCTTGACGGTGAGGACCGCGCTGCCGAGGTCGGCGAGGAGCGCCACGCCCGCCCCCGAGTCGACGGCGTGCGCCGCGTCCGCGATCCGCTCGGAGCTGGTCCCCGTTCCGCCGCCGGCGGCGCCGCCGGCCCCGACGACCGGGGCCGCCTCTCCGCCGCCCAACTCGCGTGCGAGCTGCGCCACGGAGTCGGCGACCTCGCTGCTGTGGGACACCAGGACGATCCCCACCTGCTCTCCGCCCGCCATCTCAGGCGCCCTCCCCGTACGCCGTCGCCAGCGCCTGGAAGAGCAGCGCGGTGGACGCGGCGCCCGGGTCCTCGTGACCCACGCTCCGTTCACCGAGGTAGCTGGCCCGCCCCTTGCGAGCCTGCAGAGGGACGGTGGCCTCGGCGCCTTCGGCGGCGGCGCGTGCCGCGGCCGGGAACGCGTCGCCCGGGGCCGAGCCGGCGTCGAGCGCGTCGAGCGCCGGGTAGAGGGCGTCGAGCATCGTGGCGTCGCCCGGTGCCGCGCCGCCGAGCTGCGCGACGGCGTCGGCCGCCTCCCGCAGCGCGGTGGTGAGTTCGGGCAGTGGAACGGCCGCCGCGTCGCCGAGCGCCTTCCCCGTCCGTCGGAGCAGCGTGCCGTAGAGCGGGCCCGATGCTCCGCCGACGGTGGAGATCAACTGTCGCCCCGTGAAGAGCAGGAGGGCGCCCGGCGTATCCTGCGGTTCCTTCTCCAGCGCCGCCTGCGCGGCGGTGAAGCCGCGTTGCAGGTTGCTTCCGTGGTCGGCGTCCCCGATGGGGGAGTCGAGCTCCGTCAGGTGTGCTGCCTCGCGGTCGATCGCCGCGGCTGCTGCGCGCAGCCAGTCGGCGAAGAACCCGGTATCCAGCTCCTCGGACACGTCTCTCCTTCCCGAGCGTGCTCGTGTCGTGGCGCGGAGCGCCTGGCGTGGTGTCAGGCGCCCCAGCGCAGGCCGGGGGTGCGAACGGGTGCGTCCCACAGCCGGAGGGTCTCCTCGTCGGCCCGGCAGAGCGTCAGCGAGGCCCCGGCCATGTCGAGCGAGGTGACGTAGTTCCCGACGAGCGTACGTGCGACCGGCACTTGGCGTTCCCCCAGAACGCGGTGAACCTCGGCGCAGAATCCGTAGAGCTCCACGAGCGGTGTGGCGCCCATGCCGTTCACGAGGGCGAGCACGGGACCCGTACGCCCGAGGTCCTCCAGGACCGCCTCCACGGCGAACTCGGCGATCTCGCCCGACGTCATCATGGGACGCCGCTCCCGACCCGGCTCCCCGTGGATACCGATCCCCAACTCCAGCTCGCCCGCCGGTAGATCGAACGTGGGCCCGCCCTTCGCCGGGGTGGTGACGGCGCTCAGGGCCACCCCGAAACTGCGGGAGTTCTCGGCGACCCTGCGCGCCACCGACTCGACCTGCTCCAGCGGCGCCCCCTCCGCGGCGAGGGCCCCGGCGACCTTCTCGACGAAGAGGGTGGCGCCCGTGCCGCGCCGCCCGGCCGTGAAGAGGCTGTCGGTGACGGCGACATCGTCCTGGAGGAGCACCTTGCCGACGGTGATGCCCTCGTCCTCGGCGAGTTCGGCGGCCATGTCGAAGTTGAGCACGTCCCCCGTGTAGTTCTTGACGACGAAGAGCACGCCCTCGCCCGAGTCGGCGGCCGCCGCCGCCCGCACCATCTGGTCGGGCACCGGCGAGGTGAATATCTCCCCCGGACACGCGGCGTCGAGCATCCCGGGCCCCACGAATCCCGCGTGCAGCGGCTCGTGCCCCGTGCCGCCGCCCGAGACGAGCCCTACCTTCCCCGCGACGGGTGCGTCCCGCCGCACCACCACGCGGTTCTCCACGTCGACCGACAACTCGGGGTGCGCCACGGCCATTCCGCGGAGCGCGTCGGGGACGACCTTCTCGGGCACGTTGATCAGCATCTTCATAGGAACCTCCGAGGGGCTTGGGACAGCCGCCGCTGGTCGGGACGGTGGACGGGTGCTGGTCGGTATGACGGGTTCGGGTGGCTCGGCGGCCCCCGCTCCGGCCTCTCCTGCCCGGGAGAGGCCGGAGCAGGCGGGGCAGCCCCGGGACAGGAGCAGTGTGCCTCAGACGGAACTGCCCTTCAGGGTAGGTACCGGAGCGGTATCCGGCCCCTCCTCGGAGGCATGCGTGCGGCAGGCGACCGCCACCCGGCGCTCGGCCGCCTCCCGCGCCTCTCCGGAACCACCGGCGGGCGGGACCCGGCGTCCCGGCCGACCGCGAGCCGGGTCGTGTGCGCCGGTACGGCTGTCCATCCGGTGCCGTGCTCGCCCGGTGGGGCGGCGCCGCCGTCCCCGGGTCGGGGTTGCCGCGCCACAGCGTGCGGGGCGCACTCCGATCGCCTCGACCTGCTCGGTGGTGACGTGCAGAGGGCCGAGGACGCGGTGCGGAGGCCGTCACGAAGCGGTGGCCGCGAAGGAGTGGCGGGCTCTAACCGGCGGTATACGACGCCAATTCGACGGAAACGCCCTCGAACTCCCGTCGTCTTGACGGCGGTTGCGCACCTTGCCGCGTCGGCCGGCTGTGCGGCAGCTCCCTGCCTGGCCAGACCAGATGCATCAATGATCTAATTGCACATCGATTGCATCAAAGGAGGGTGGCACAGTGGCGACAGCCTCTTTCATGCGGAGCCGCCGATCGGTGCTGTCGCTCGCCGGAGGAGCGGCGCTGCTCACCGCGTGCGGTGCTTCCGCGGACTCGTCCTCGAAGCCCAGCAAGGGCGGGACGATACGCGCCGTCTTCCCCGGGTTCGGCGCCAAGGAGACCCTGGACCCGCACGTCGGACGGCAGTTCGTCGACATGGCGCGGTTCAAGGCGGTCTTCGACAAGCTCGTCGACTTCGACGCGAGGCTCCGTCCCGTGCCGCGGCTCGCGGAGCGCTGGGAGGCCGACAAGGACCTCACCGTCTGGCGCTTCACCCTCCGTAAGGCCCAGTTCCACGACGGCCGGCCCCTCGAAGCCGAGGACGTGCTCTTCACCCTCTCCCGCATCCTCGATCCGGACAGCTCCGAGCGGCTGGCGAAGAACTCGCTCTCGCTGATCGATCTCAAGCGCTCGCGCGCCGCGGGCAGCCGCACGGTCGAACTCCGGCTCACCCGGCCGGAAGCCGACCTCCCCTCGCTGCTCGCGTTCACCGGCACCTACGTCGTCAGCCGCCGCTACCGCAACCCGGCGAAACCGGTAGGGACCGGCCCGTTCCGCTTCGTCTCCTTCACGCCGGGACGCTCCTTCGTCGGCCGCCGCTTCGACGACTACTGGGACGGCGCCGCGCACGCCGACGAACTCCGCATACTCTCCGCCGAGCCGGAGGCCCGCGCCAACGCCGTCCGCGCGGGCGAAGCCGAGTACGCGCACGAGGTGAGCGCCACCTTCGCGCGCACCGTCGAGTCGAACCCGGACGTGCGGATCGTCTCGACACCGCGCAGCGGCGTCGAGGGCATCCTCCTCAAGACCGACCGCCCGCCCTTCGACGACCCGGACGCGGCGATGGCCCTGAAGCTGGCCGCCGACCGCGAACGGTTGGTGGAGGTGGTGCTCGGCGGCCGCGGAGCCGTCGGCAACGACATGTACGGCAAGGGCTTCGCCTACTATCCGGAGGACGTGCCGCAGCGCGAACGCGACATCGCCGAGGCGCGCCGGCTCGCCCGCCGCTCCGGCATCCACGGCAAGAAGCTGGTCTTCTACACCTCCACGGCCGCCGACTCCTTCGTCGACGCCGCCCAACTCTTCGCCCGCCAGGCCGCGGAAGCGGGCGTGCGGATCGAGGTCGAGACGGGCCCGCCGGAGAGCTACTTCACCGACATCATCGACACCGGCGCCATCACCAGCCACCGCAGCGGTGCTATGCCGATACCCACCTACCTCTCCGAGCGTCTCCTCTCCAAGGCCCCCCAGAACGTGACGCGTTGGCGCCACCCCGACTTCGACGCAGACTTCGCCGAAGCACGCGCCACCCGCGACGAGGCCCGCCGCACCCGGCGCTACCAGAAACTCCAACGCACCCTGCGCGACGAGGGCGGCCAACTCCTCTGGGGCCACCCCGACTGGATGAACGCCGTCTCCTCCCGCCTCCACGGCGTACGCAAGGCACCGCCGAACACACGGGACTGGGCGCGCTTCGACACCGTCTGGCTCGACTGAGCGGCCCGCCCACATGATCCGCTACCTGCTGCGCCGCCTGGGACTCGCGGCGGTCCAACTCGGCGTGCTCGCCGTGCTGGTCTTCGCGCTGACCTCGCTGCTCCCCGGCGATGCCGCCGCCGTCCGCTTCAACGAGCAGGCAGGGCTCGGCCAGATCACCGAGCTGCGCGCCCAACTCGGCCTGGACCGGCCGCTGATCGAGCGCTTCGCCGACTGGGCGGGCGGGCTCCTCACGGGCGACCTCGGCACCTCCCTGATGAGCGGCGAGCCCGTCACCGGGGTCATCGCGGGATCGCTGGGCGCCACGGCGGTCCTCGCAGGCGCCACCCTCGTCCTCGTCCTGCCGCTCTCCCTCGTCCTGGGGCTCGCCGCGGGCCTGCGCGAGGGCACGCGCCTCGACCGCGCGGTCTCCGCCGTCGTCCTCGTCCTCAACGGCATCCCCGACTTCGTCCTCGCGCTGGCGCTCGTCGCCCTCTTCGGGCTCCAGTTGGGCTGGCTCCCCGCCACCTGGGTCGGGACCGACGGCACCGACCTCCTGCTCCGGCCTGCCCTGCTCGTGCTGCCCGTCACCGTGCTGCTGGCACGCACCGTGTGCCTGCTGGCGCGGCAGGTGCGCGCCGGGACCGTGGCCGCGCTGCACGCCGGATACGTCGTCCAGGCGCGCAGGCTCGGCGTCCCGCGCAGGGCCGTCGTCCTCAGGCACGCGCTGCCCAACGTCGCGCTGCCCGGTGTCCAGGAACTCGCCCGCACCGGCGACCACCTGCTCGGCGGCGTCCTGATCGTGGAGGCCGTCTTCGCCGTCCCCGGCACGGCGACGGTGATGATCGACGCGGTGCGGGGGCGCGACGTACCCGTCATCCAGTCGGTCATCCTGCTGCTCGCCGCCGTCGCGCTCGCCCTCAACCTCGCCGCCGACCTGCTCTGCCACCGCCTCGCCCCGCGCTCGGAGGCGGCACGGTGAGCGCCGCGACGACCGCAGCCGCCCGGCGTCCGCGCCGTGCCCTCCCCGCCGCCGGCGGCCTCCTGCTGCTCGGAGTCCCCGTGCTGACCGCCGTGTTCGGGCCGCTCCTCGCACCGGCGCTCACGGGACCGGAGGGCGCGCCCTACATCCTCGGCGACGGACATCCGCTGGGCACCGACGGCATGGGCCGCGACGTTCTCGGGCTGCTGCTCCGCGGCGGGCGCAGCGCCCTCGGCGTCGCGACCGGCGCCGTACTGCTCGCCTACGTGCTCGGCGGCGTGCTGGGGCTCGTCGCGGCGACGACGCGGCACCGGTGGCTCGAAGAGGTGCTGCTGCGCCCCGTGGAGGTGCTGCTGCCCCTGCCGTCGCTGCTGGTGATCAGCGTGGTCGCGGTGTGGTGGCGCGGCAGTCCGCTCGCTGTGGCGCTCGCCGTCGCCGTCGTCAACGTGCCAGCCGTGGCCCGTCTCGTGCGCGCGGCTGCGCTCAGCGCGGCGGGCAGCCCGGTGGCGGAGGCGATGCGGTTGCAGGGGGAGTCGCGTCTGCGCATCACGGGCGGCTACGTCGGGCGGGCGGTGCTCCCCGCCGCGGCGGCGGACGCCGGGAACCGCGTCACCACGGCCGTCTTCACCGTCGCCGCGGCGAACTTCCTCGGCCTCGGCATGGAGCCGACCGCGCCCGACTGGGCCGTCACCGTCGCCGGCGGCCGGGAGGGGCTGCTGGTGCAGCCGCTGGCCGTGTGCGCGCCCGCGGCGATGCTCGTGATGTTCACCGTCGGTCTGAATCTTTCGGCCGACGCCTGGCTGCGCCGTACGGGTCTGTCCGGACGGGACGCCGCCGGGCCGCCGGCCGACGCCGCAGGGAAGGGGGCGTGATGAGTGGCGAAGTGGTCGTCCGGGCAAGGGGGTTGACGGCACGTGCCGGGGACGCCGTGCTCGTGGACAGGGTGGACCTCGACGTTGCGGCCGGCGCGGTGACGGCGCTCGTCGGCCCGTCCGGCAGCGGTAAGACGACCACGGCGCTCGCCCTCCTCGGCGAGTCCGAGCCCGGTGTCCGGCTCGCCGGCTCCGTCCTCGTCGCGGGCCACGAGGTCGTCGCCGACGGGGGCGCCGCCGGCGTGCTGGGCGGGACCGTCGCCTACATGCCGCAGCACCCCGCCGCCACCCTCAACCCTGCCCGCAGGGTCGGCGCGGTGCTCGCCGAACTCGCCCGGCTGCACGCTCCCAAGGCCGCTGCCGACCGCTCCGCCGCGCGGCACGAGGCCCGCGCGGCGGCGGCCCGCGCCCTGCGACGCGCCCAACTGCCCGACGACCGCGGCACGTTGCGCCGATTCCCGCACCAGTTCTCCGGCGGTCAGCGTCAACGACTCGCGCTCGCCCAGGTGTTGGCCTGCCGACCGCGCGCCGTCATCCTGGACGAGCCGGGCACCGGGCTCGACCCGGCCACCCGCCTCGCCGTCGCCTCCGAGCTCACCGCGCTCGCCGACGACGGCATCGCCGTGCTGCTGCTCAGCCACGACCACGCCCTCGTCGGGCGGCTCGCGCAACACGTGGTCAGGTTGGAGGAGGGCAGCGTCACGGCGGAGGGCCCTCCCGCCGAAGTCCTGCCGGGCCGCCGCTCATTCGCCGTCGGCCCGACGCTCCCGCAGCAACCCCGGCCGGTCGACGTACGGCATTCGGAGCCCCGTCCCGCGGTCCTGGAGACGCAGGGACTGACGGCGTGGCTGCGCCCGGGCCGGCGCGACGCGGTCCTGCACGACGTGGCGTTGCAGCTCAACCCGGCCGAGTGCCTCGGTGTGGCCGGCCGCTCCGGCAGTGGCAAGACCACGCTGGCGCGGTGCGTGGCCGGGCTCCACGAGCGCCAGGACGGCGGGGTCCTGCTCGACGGCCGCCCGCTGCCGCTGCTGCGCGACCGCTCGACGGAGCAGCGGCGCCGCGTGCAGTACGTCTGGCAGGAGGTGCGCGGCTCCTTCGACGAGCGCCGCACCGTGCTCGACCAAGTGGCCCGCACCGCCGTCCGGTTGCGCGGTCTCGACCGCGACCGCGCGACCGAGGAGGCAGCGGCGCTCCTCGCCCGCCTGGACGTCGCAGAGGAGACGGCAGCCCGACCGCCGGCCTCCCTCTCCGGCGGCCAGTTGCAGCGCGCTGCGCTGGCGCGCGCCCTGCTCGCGGAACCGGACGTCCTGCTCTGCGACGAGATCACCAGCGCGCTCGACGAGCATGCGGCCGGCCTGGTCACACGCGAACTGGCCCGCGCCCGCGAGGAGCGCGGGGCCGCCGTGGTGTGGATCGGGCACGACATCCCGCTGCTGGGCGCGGTGGCCGACCGCGTCGTCGTGCTGGAGGGGGGACGCGTCGCCGAGCGCGGTGAGGCGAGCGAGGTGCTGGCGTCACCGCGCACCGACGCGACCCGGCAGTTGCTCGGCGCCGACCCCGCGGCGCAGCAGATTCTGACAGCAACCGACACCTGAGGAGAGAGATGACCGACACAGCCGACAGGGCCGACTGGACTGCGTGGCAGGGGAGTTGGGACCGGCAGCAGGAGTGGTACATGCCCGACCGCGAGGAGCGGTTCCGGGCCATGCTCGACGCCGTCGAGGCGACCGCGGGGCGCGAACCGGTCGTCCTCGACCTCGCCTGCGGCACCGGGACGATCACCGACCGGTTGCTGCGCCGCCTCCCCGAAGCGACCGCCACCGGCGTCGACCTGGACCCGGCGCTCCTCACCATCGCCGAGGGCCACTTCGCCGACGACCGACGCGTCCGCTTCGTCACCGCCGACCTCACGGAACCGCAGTGGACGGACGCCCTTCCGCACCGCGGCTACGACGCCGTGGTCACCGCCACCGCGCTCCACTGGCTCGACGCGGACCAACTGCGCGTGCTCTACGCCCAGTTGCCCGGCCTGCTGCGCGACGGCGGGGTCTTCCTCAACGCCGACCACATGCGGGACGAGTCCGCGCCCCGGCTCAACGCCGCGCTCGACGCCTTCGACGAGCAGCGCAAGGAACGCGCGCGGTCCGCAGGCGCGCAGGACTGGGCGGCCTGGTGGAGCGCCGTCGCGGAGGACCCTGCCCTGGCCGACGCCGCACACCGCCGCTTCGCCCTCTTCGACGACCCACGGGTCCCCTCCACCCGACGCGCCCGCGCCCACCGCCCCACGGCGACGAGCTGGCACCTCGACGCCCTCCGCGACGCCGGGTTCTCCGAGGCACGCCAACTCTGGTGCGGGGCCCGGGACGCCCTCGTCGCCGCAGTGCGCTGAACCGGCGGCGGGGCTCAGCAGCGACGGTGCGAGCCCCGCCCCTTCGCGCATCCGCGAAAGTGCGTCGCGGGCCGGGTCGTGCGCCAACGGACCTCGGCCGCAGGGACGTTACGAGCTTCGCCCCGCCGTGGCCCGGTCGGCTGCCAGGACGGCCAGGACGAGAGCCCCGGCTGCCGCGGCGAAGCGGATGTCGTGGAACAGGCTCCAAGTGTCCAGTCGCGCCTGGTGGTCGGCGGGGACGTCGCCGGCGGCCCACCTCCTGATCTCGCCGTTGATCGGGACGTTGCCGAACCGGGTGACGAGGAGGGAGGCGCCCGCCAGGCCGGCGGCTCCGGCGGCGGAGAGCCGGGCGGCGCCTCTCGTCGTCGCAGCCGACCAGAGGCCGGCGGCCGTCGCGACCGAACCCAGCAGCGGCATGGCGGCGCCGTTCCTTTCCATCAGTCGGACCCGGTAGGCCAGGTGGACGTCGAGCGGGACGTCGTCGAAGGTCGGTGCCTCCACGGCCCAGCCGTAGAGGAACGCGCCGGCCAGCAGTCCCGTCGACACGAGCGCGACGGAGGTGGCGACGCGCGCGTGGGTGCTCCGTTGTGCGGTCACAGCCGTGCGCCTCTCTCGTCGGACGGGTGACTGTCGTCGGCCCGCGGGGGATCGGTGGTCAGCCGCGGCAGGTAGGCCACGGCGTCCAGCGCGTCGAACACCGGCAGCTCGAGGAACTCGTCCTGCGCACGGAACTTGCGGAAGCGTGCGGCGTCCTCGGCGTCCGCCGCTCGCAGGTCTGCGACGGTCAGGGCCGCGGTGTCGCCGAACGCCGCCTCGATGCTGTCGGGTTGGGGAGGAGGCAGGGCACGCTCGAAGAGGCGGAGCCCACTGGGGGCGTCGGGGTCGTAGGGCTCGGAGACGACGTGACCCCGTCCGCCCGTCGCCGCGATCGCGAGGTAGCCGTCGCCCAACTCCCTGCGCAGGTGGTATCCGGCGGGGAAGAGCCCCGAGGGCCCGTCGTGCGCGACCGGCGCGGTGCGCAGGTGGACGTTGTGGAGTGCGAGGACGATCTTCGAGTCGGGTGTGCGGGCGAGAATCCGGAGCACCGACTCGGCGATGAACGCGTCGAGCGAGGCCGAGCCGAGCGCCAACCCCCGTCCGGACACGTCGCGTTGGAGGTGGTCGACGAGCCAGGCGCCGCGCAGCACGGCCATGGCCTCGTCCTGCCGCGCAACGGTGCTCTCCAGCCGGGCGAGGAGGCGGCTCAGGGCCGCGGTGAGCGCGTCCCGGACGGAGTCGTCGAGTGCCTGGTAGCGGGTGAAGGAGTGGAGCGGGTTCTCGGTGTGGAAGGTCTCCGCAGCGGCGAGTGCGCGGTCCAGCAGCGGGAGCGCGTCCGGGTCGCTGCCGCTCAGGATGGCGCGGAGCCTGACCAGTTCGGGCAGCGGCGAGGTGCCGCCGTCGCCGGCGAGCGTTCCGGCGAAGCGCACCGGGCGCTCCGCCGTCGCGTTGTGCTCCCGCATCCACGAGAGCGCGTCGTGCACGGCGGGGGAGCGGGCCAGCGCCATGGCGGGCGAGCCGGTCAGTTCGGCGAGGTCCCCGGGGCCGCCGCACACCCACGCGTCGAGTGCCTCGGAGGCGAGATACGGCGCCTCGAAGGCGTACACGTCGAAGCCGCACCTCTCGACGAGGAAGCGCAGCAGACGGTGGCGGAGCAGGGCGAACTCGCGGACGTGGTGGGCGCTTTCGCCGAGCGCGACCACGCGGGCGTCACCGATCAACGGGCGCAGCGGTGCGAGGTCGTCGAGCGGCGCAGCCGGGTCGATCGTCCCGGCCCTGAACGCTTGCTCCCGTACCCACTGTGATAACTCCACCAGAACCCCCCGGCGCCTTGTGTGCGGCAGAAATTTGACGTGGTTGTCAAAGTTAGGGGAATCCTTACAGGGTTGTCAATCTTTGCTAGGGTGGCCGACGATGTCCGAACCGAAGGGCGGCGGGGCACCCCGCCGCCGCGCCGACGCCCTGCGGAGCCGCGCGTCGGTGCTTTCCGCCGCCGTACACGTCCTCGCGGGAAGGCCCGAAGCAGGGCTCGACGACATCGCCAAGGCGGCGGGCGTGAGCAGGCAGACGGTGTACGCGCACTTCGGCTCGAGGGAGAAGCTGCTGGACGCGGTGCTCGACCACGTCACCGCCGAGGTCGTCGCCGCCATGGACGCCTCGGCGGCGGAAGCGGAGTCGGCCGAGGCCGCTCTGCTGCGGTCGCTGGAGGCGAGCCGGCGACTGGCCGACCGGCAGCCGCTGCTGCGGGACCGACCGCTCAGCTCGGAGCGGTCGCGGGAGCTGCACCGCCCGATCGTCGAGCGGCTCTCCGAGATCGTCCGACGCGGACAGGGCAGCGGCGAGTTCGGGGACCAGCTCCCGGCCGCCTGGCTCGTCGAGGCGATCATCGCGCTCGCGCACACCGCGGCGGAACAGACCGCCGCGGACCGTATGACGGCCGAGGAGGCCGAGTCCGCCCTCAGTGGCAGCCTCTTGCGACTGCTGCGCCCGGAGCCGTAGGAGCCGCTCGCACCACAACGGCAGCCGCCCGCACCCGAGTCGGACTCCGCGCGAGCCGGTTCAGCTCTCCGCCCGCTGCCCGCCCGCCTCCGTCTCCGGCCCGAGCGTCGGCGTCTGCTCGTACGGGCGGCCCCTGCGGTACAGCACGACGGAGACGAGGAAGCCGGCGACGAAGAAGCAGCCCGCCGTGGTGTAGGCGGTCTGGTAGCTGTGCAGGTTGGCGCGGACCGCGAGGTTCGGCTCGCCCGCGTGCGCCTTGGCGAAGCGGGAGGCCGAGGTCGTCGCCATCGTGTTGAAGAACGCGGTGCCGATCGACCCGCCGACCTGCTGCATGGTGTTGACGGTCGCCGAAGCCACGCCCTGGTCGCGGGCGGCGACGCCGAGCGTCGCGAGGCTCATCGCCGGCGGCATCACCAGGCCGATGCCGAACCCGAGGACGAGCAGGGGCGCCAGGACGTGCGGTACGTAGCTGCTGTGCGCGTCGAGCATCGTCAACAGGACCATGCCGCCGGTGGCGAGACCCATCCCGGTCGGCACCGTCGCCTTCGGACCGACGTAGGGGACGAGGATGTTGGTGGAGAGCTGAGCGGTCGCCATCAGCATGCCGACCATCGGCAGGAAGGCGAGCCCGGTGCGGACCGGGGTGTACTCCATCACCGTCTGCAGGTAGTAGGTGAGGAAGAGGAAGACGCCGAACATGCCGGCTCCGGCGATGAAGACGCTGAGGAAGGAGCCGGTGCGGTTGCGGTCGGCGACGACGCGCGGCGGGAGGAGCGGATGGGGCGCACCCCGCTCCCAGAATCCGAAGGCGCCCAGCAGCACGCCGGCCGCGATGAGGAAGACCCAGCACATCCAGTTGCTCCAGCCGTGCGTCTCGGCGTTGGAGAAGCCGTAGACGACGCAGAAGAGCCCGACGCCGACGAGCGCCGCGCCCGGCAGGTCGAGGCGGGGTCGCTGGGCGGGCGCGCGGCTGCGGAGGAAGGCCAGCGCGCCGACGACGGCGAGCACGGCGATGACATCGTTGACGTACAGCGTCCAGCGCCAGCTCAGGTGCTCGGTGAGGAGGCCGCCGAGGAGCAGCCCGATGGCGCCCCCCGAGCCCGCGATGGCGCCGAAGACCCCGAAGGCCCTGGCGCGTTCGACGGGGTCGGTGAAGGTCGTGGTGAGCAGCGAGAGAGCCGAGGGTGCGAGGACGGCGCCGAACATCCCCTGGAGGGCACGCGCGCTGATGAGCATCGTGAAGCTGTGCGCCGTACCGCCGATGGCGGAGGCGCACGCGAACCCGATGAGGCCGACGATGAACGTACGCCGCCGTCCGAAGAGGTCGGCGAGGCGCCCGCCGAGCAGCAGCAGGCTCCCGAAGGCGAGCGAATACGCAGTGATCACCCACTGCCGCCCGTCGTTGCCGAAGCCGAGCGAGCGCTGCGCCGAGGGCAGTGCGATGTTCACGATCGTCGCGTCGAGGACGACCATGAGCTGCGCCAGTCCGATCACGGCCAGCGCCCACCACCGGTGCGGAACGTTCCCTTCGGGTGCGGACTGCTGCTGCGGGCGGCCTCCGCCGCGCGGAGCGGCGTGACGAGGCGTCATCCGGACCTCCTCGCGTGCGGCGCCCGCACCGCAGAGCGCGGAACCGGCACGGCTACGGGGCTACCTGCGGACCACGGGGCCGCGGGACGTCTGCTGGGCAGACGCCCCGGTATGCCCCGTATGTCCGACGACGGTAGTCCGGCACGCGACCGACCGCGACCGCAACAGCCGCCGGGCCACCCGGTGCGGTGTCAGGCCGGGCGGCGCAGGAGCAACTGGTAGTAGTCGAGGTGGTCCCGGCAGTACGCACGGAACGGCGCGACCAGTTCCGCCGTGTGCTCGACGGCCTCGGCGCCGTACAGCTCCGTCATCTCCTGCCTGCGGTCCTGAAAGACGGCGTGCATCAGCTCGCCGGCGAGCGCGACATTGCTCGTCCGGTTCCACACCCGCACCAGCTCGAGACCGGACTCCCGGACCTCGGCGAGGAGCGTGTCGAAGGCGGTCGGTGCCGGGCTGCTCCACAGCCGCCGGTACGCGTCCACCAGTTCGGGCGGCGGGGTGCTGCGGTCGGTGAAGTCGGTCGCGACCAGCCGGCCGCCGGGGCGCAGCACGCGAGCCGCCTCGCGCAGCGCTGCGGCGCGGTCCGTGAGATGGGGGAAGCAGTCGATCGACCAGGCCGCGTCGAAGGAGCCGTCGGGCAGCGCCAGGTCCATGGCGTTGCCGTGCGCGAACCTGACCCGCCCGGCGACGTCCGCGTCCTGCGCCCGCTCCTCGCACTGCGCCAACTGCTCGGCGCTGACGGTGACTCCGGTGACCCGCGCCCCGCTGCGCAGCGCCAACTCCACCGCGGGGCCGCCCGTCCCGCAGCCGATGTCGAGGAGATGGTCCCGGGGGCCGAGCGACAGGATCTCGATGAGTGAGTCCGTCTGGCGGTCCTGCGCGGCGTCGGAGAGCGCGACCAGGTCGGTGACGGGCGCCGGGGCCTCGTCCGGCACGTACATGCCGATGTGCACGGCGCTGCTGCCGAGGAGCATGGAGAGCATCTCCCCGTGCGTGTCGTACATCGCGCCGACCTCTTCCGGGGTCGGGCCGTCCCGCCGTGGTCGCACCGCCATGGGTCCCCCTCCGCGCGCAATTGCGCTTCTTCGACGCTAACGGGCCGCGACGCCCGCCGAAAGGCCGCCGTCCGTCCCCGGATCGGGCGGCCATACCCAGTGGACGCGCGTCGCGCCATACTGTGGACGGGGAGGGCATTCGGCCGACGACGGGGGCGACAGCTACACATGGGGGAGAGCGCGCTGATCCAGGGCCGGTACCGGCTGCTCGATCTGATCGGCCGCGGCGGCATGGGCGAGGTGTGGCGGGCACGGGACGAGTCGCTGGGGCGGCACGTCGCCGTCAAGTGCCTCAAGCCGCTCTCCGCACCGGGCGAGGGATCGGACGGCGGGCCGTTCATGCCGGTGCTGAGGGAGCGGTTCCGCCGCGAGGCGCGCGTCGCCGCGGGGCTCCAGCACCGCGGGGTGACGGTCGTCCACGACTTCGGCGAGCACCAGGGCCTGCTCTACCTCGTCATGGAGCTGCTCGACGGCGCCAACCTGGGGCGGCTTCTCGCCGACTCCGGCGCCGCGCTGCCCGTCGACGAAGTGCTGCGGGTCGCCGAGCAGGTCGCCGAGGCGCTCGCCTACACGCACGAGCAGGGCGTCGTGCACCGCGACCTGAAGCCGGCGAACGTCGTCAGGACCTCCGACGGCACCGTGAAGATCTGCGACTTCGGCATCGCGCGGATCGGCCACGAGATCGGCCTCACCGGCAAGCTGACCGGCTCGCGCATGGCGATGGGCACCCCGCACTACATGTCTCCCGAGCAGATCGCGGGGCACCCCGTCGACCGCCGCAGCGACCTGTACTCCTTCGGGTGCGTGCTCTACGAAGTCGCCACGGGCCGACCCCCGTTCGACTACGAGGACGCCTGGTCCGTCCTGGTCGGCCACCGCGACACGGCCCCCCGCGCGCCCCGCGAGGTGCGACCCGAACTCCCCGAACCGCTCGCGGAGGCGATCCTCGCCCTCCTCGCCAAGGACCCGGCGCACCGCCCCTCCGACGCCGCCCACCTCGCCGCCCCTCTCGCGCGGGCGCGCACCAGGGGCGCGCCTCAGCCGCCGCCCGCCTGGTCGCACGGCATCGGCGCCGGTTCGCCCGCCGGCCGCGGCGCCGACCGCCAGGCGACGCCGCCGCACGTCGCCGCCCTCACCGGTCGATGGACGGGCCTCACAGGCCCGTTCGAGCCGACTCCGGCGCCGCAGCCACCGCCGGCCGACGACCCGGCGACGCCCATGCTGCTGCGCAGCCGCCACAGCGCCGCCGTCCGCCTCGGGCGCGAAGGGCGCTGGCCCGAGGCGCTCCAGGCGCACCGCGACGTCGCGGCCGCTCGGGGGCAGGCGCTCGGCCCGAGCCATCCCGAGACGCTCGGCAGCCGGTACGAAACCGCATTCGCCCTCAACCGCCTCGGCCGCCACCCGGAGGCCCTTCGCGAGTACGAACTCGTCGCCGCAGCCCGCACGGCGCAGCTCGGTGCCGGGCATCCGGACACCCTCGCCGCGCAGCAGGAGGCGGCGTACGTGCTCGGCCGCCTCGGCCGCCACGAGGCCGCGCACCAGATCTACGCCCAGGTGCTCGCCGTACGCCGCGCGACGGCGGGCGAGGACCACCCCGACACCCTGCGCTGCCGCCACAACCTCGCCTTCACCCTCGGCCGCCTCGACCGGAGGGAGGAGGCGTACCGCGAGGCCGCCGCGGTGGCCGAGGCACGCGCCGAGGTGCTCGGCCCCACGCACCCGGACACCCTCACCAGCCGCTACGAAGTCGGTTACGCGCTCGGCAGGTTGGGGCGCTGGGAGGAGGCGCTCGGCGTCTACCGCGCGCTCACCGCGGCTCGGGCCCGCGTCCTCGGACCCGAGCACCCCGACACCCTTGACGCGCGTTATGAGACCGGCATCAGCCTCGGCCGGCTCGGGCGCGCCGAGGAGGCGCTCGACCTCTTCCGCGCGCTCGCCGAAGCGCGCGGGCGCACGCAGGGCCCGGAGGACCCCGAGACGCTCCGCGCCCGGCACGGCTACGGCGTCAACCTCGGCAGGCTCGGCCGCTGGGACGAGGCCCTCGGCGAGGCGCGCGATGTCGGCGCCGTCCGTGAGCGCGTGCTCGGGCCCGAGCACCCGGACGCCCTCGCGAGCCGCCGCGAAGTGGCCGTCGGGCTCGGCTGGTTGGGCCGCTGGCAGGAGGCCCTCGAGGTGTACGAGCAGGTCGCGGCCGCGCGGCAGCGGACCCTCGGCGCCGCGCACCCGGAGACGCTCACCAGCCGCAGCGACCTCGCCCACTGCCTCGCGCAGTTGGGCCGCACCGCCGAGGCGGCGGAGGCGCTGCGCCGCTCCACCGGCAGCGCGGCGTACGGTGCGGCCCGCTGACTCCACGCCCTGCCGTGCGGGGAGTACGGTCGCGCCATGACGGACACGTCGAACGCACCGACAACGACGAACTCCGAGACCCGCTCCGTCCAGGCGGGACGCGTGCAGCTCGCGTACCGCACCTGGGGCGGAGGCGAGGGCACGCCGGTCGTCCTCCTCCATGCGCTCGGGGAGGACGGAGAGGACTGGCGCGGGCCGCTCCTCTCCCATCTCTCCGCCGAACACCGCCTGTACGCACCTGACTTGACAGGGCACGGGGCGAGCGACTGGCCGGGCACGTACGGCCTGGAGCAGCAGCGCGACGACCTCGCTGCCTTCCTCGACGCGCTCGCGCTCGACCGCGTCGTCCTCGTCGGCCATTCGTACGGCTCGATCCTCGCCTACCTGCTCGCGCAGGAACAGCCGTCCCGCGTCGTACGGTTGGTCCTGGAGGAGCCCGCCCCGCTGCGTCCGCTCGCGGTCCCGCTGGAGGTGCCGGAGCGGCCCGCCGGCCGGCTCCTCTTCGACTGGGAGGTGAAGGTTCAGTTCACGCAGGAACGGAACTCGCCCAAGCCGGACTGGTGGGAGCGGCTCGCCGACATCACCTCGCCCGCGCTTCTCGTCGCCGGCGGCCCGGAGAGCCACCTCGCGCAGCGGGACATGGAGCTGATGGCGGAGCGGATGCCCGACGCCAGGACGGTGACGGTCGAGGGCGGCGGCCACCTCGTCCACGAGGAGCGGCCCCGCGAGTTCGCGGCGACCGTGGGGGCGTTCCTCGCCGAGTGACCGGACCGGCAGGCCGGTGCACGGTCGGCCGGGCCGGTGCACGGCTCGGCCGGCTGCGCGCCGTGCGGGTCAACTGGCGAGTGGCGCAGGGCGGTTCGGGCGTCGAGACGTCGGCTCGCCCTCGGGGGCGCGACAGCCTGTCGGTGGCCTGACCGGACTACCCCCGGGAAGCCGCGTAGAGGGATCGGCGAGCGTCGCCCGGTCGTATGCGCGCCGCTTCGTCCGGGCTCGGCCTCAGCAGGGCGGCATCTCCTCTCGGACGACCGCCACCGGTTCGAGTGGTGGGTACCGGACCGGAACGACCCGCGCGGCTTCTCCTCTCCCGAGTGCCGCCACCCGCCGCGGGACACGGCGTGGGCGGGAAGCACCCGCCGCACTTCGGTGCGGCGGCTGCCGCCACCCCGCCGCACCGTACAGCCCCCAGCACCGAGAACCCCGCGGCAGCCACCGCCGCGACCTCGGCCGCCTCGACGCCCGGAGCCGCACGGACACGGCACGGAGTGGTGCCCGTGCGCCTCGTGAACCGTGCCGTGCGCTGCCCGCATGTCCTCGGGAGCGGTCGTCGGTAGGGGAGCGAGACCTCCTACGCAGCCGGCCCGGGGCCCGTGCCGACCCGGCCCCGCGCTCCCGGCTCGACAGGGGGAGTGCGTACGGAAGTTGGCTTCGGCGGACCGACGAACACACCGGCTCCGGCCCCCTGCCTCCTCGTCGCTTCCCCCTCCACCGCGCCCGGCCCGACGTCACCGCCGGTGCTCTGGCGAGGGGAGGACCCGAGGTCGGCTTTCCGCGGCGCCACGTACCATGGCCGTATGTCGTTCCTCCGCCGTCGCAGTGCCGCAACGCCAGCCGGTCCGGATTTTGATGTCCTGGCCATGGACCCGACCGACTGGCCCGGCAACCTCGGCGCCGGCCTGCTCCCCGCACCCGACGGGAGCTGCCAAGGGGTCTTCCTGCGCTACGATCTCTTCGGCGGGCGCGGCCCCGCCATGGTGATCGGCAACCTCCCCGAGGGCTCGCCCGCCCGCGAGATCGAGGAGGGGGACGTGCCCTTCGAGGTCGCCCATCTGCTGGCGGCGCTGGAGAACGACGAGCCCGTCGAGGTGCTCCGCGTCGAGGAGGACCCCGTGATGCAGGGGGACAACCTCCTCATCGTCCGCCGCGTGGTCTGCTCCGAGGAGCGCATCTCCTGCGTGCAGTTCGACCGGAGCGACGGCGTCCTGGTGACGATCGCCAGTTGGGACCGCCCGATCACCAACGACCTCTACACGCTGCTCAAGCCCCTCCCGGCCGAGCTCTTCCAACAGCGCTGAGGCACCGCCGCAGGCGGACGTCCGGGCCAACGCTCCGTGTCACAAACGTACTTGGTGTGCTGAGAGCAGGCGGAGGCCCGGCGACTCCCGGCCGCCGGGCCCGCGCCTGCTACTTCGCCGAGCGGCCGAGGACGACGTCGTCCGCCTTCACGAACGCCACCCGGTGCCCCAACTGGATCTGGTAGTACGTGAGATCGCCGCGCACGACCCGGAACTTCTCGCCCTTCGGGTCGAAATCCTTCGCCCAGAGGTACTCACCTCGCACCTCACGCCCCGGCGTCGCGTACTTCTGCCCCGCGGAGAGCTTGTACGGCAGCGGGGAGAGCTTCTGTGCGGGGATGCCCTCCGGGTACGCGGACTCCTCCGGGTACGCGACGCCGTAGACGGGCACCTCTCCCGCGCCCTTCTTCGGCGTGACCGTCCTGCCGCGAGCCGGTACCGCCGTGGGGTGCTTCGCGGGGTTGTGGAACCAGGCCTTGGCTCCGAGGTACCAGATCGCCGTCCACTCGCCCTGCCGCCCGGCGACCGCGAACTGCTGGCCCGTGGTGGCACGGGCGCCCGTGTCGTTGACGTCCTTCGTCGCGGGGGTGCCGTCGGGGCGCAGCCCTGCGTCGTTGACGAGCGGGGAGTCCGCGCTCGGGCGGGTGTGGAGGCGCACGGCGGACGAGCCGTGCTCCGGGCACGCCTTCTTCGAGCCGGCGTGCTCGCTCGTGGCCTCCGACCCCTCGCAACCGGTGTACTCCGGACGGTTCCGGGCGTACTCGGGCGCGATGGTCACCAGCCCGGCGTGCCGGCTCCCGTGCGGCTCGAACGGGGCACCGAGCAGCGCGAAGTAGCGCTGCCAGTCCCAGTAGGGGCCCGGGTCGGTGTGCATGCCGGGGATGCCGGAGGTCGTGGTGGCGGGGACGTTGTCGTGGCCGACGATGTGCTGGCGGTCGAGCGGGACGTCGTACCTGTGGGCGAGGTAGCGGACGAGGCGGGCCGAGGAGCGGTACATCGCCTCCGTGTACCAGGCGTCGGGGTCGGTGAGGAAACCCTCGTGCTCGATGCCGACGGACTTGGCGTTCATGTACCAGTTGCCCGCGTGCCAGGCGGTGTCGCGGTTGCGGACGTGCTGCGCGATGTGCCCGTCGGAGGAGCGCAGCGTGTAGTTCCAGGAGACGTACTGCGGGTCCTTGACGAGTTTCAGCGTCCCCTCGTAGGTCGCCTCGGTGTCGTGGACGACGATGTGGTCGATCCTGTGCGAGGAGGGGCGGCGGGAAGTGTCGTGGTTGCCGTAGTCCTGGGTGCCGTCGTCGCCCTCGTACTCCTCGTACGGGGCGGGATACCACTCGCAGTCGGCGCTCGACGGGCACTCGGCGCCGCCCGCGCGCCCCGCGGCGGCGGACGGAGCGCGGAGTTGGGGGTGCGAACGCAGCGTGACCTTCGCACCGGTGTCGGTGGTGCGCTCCTCGCCCGCGCGCACCACGTCGAAGACGTCGCGGGCGAAGGCGGTGGCGCTCGGCTTCGCGCCGCCCGACGGGTAGGACGCCACCGCCTCGAACCAGGCCGCCGGGTCCGCGTCGGCGGGCTTGCCGAGGCGCTTCTGCGCGTCGGCGAGCAGTGCGGCGCCGCCTCGGAGGTTCGCCTCGGGCGTGGTACGGAGCTCCGTGGCGGAGAGGCCGGTGAGCTGTGCGGCACGGGGCAACGTCCGCAGCCGGGCGGGGAGTTCGGCAGCGGCGGGGGCGGCGCTCGCCGCGGTGGTGCGTGCGCTGCGCGAGGGGTCGCCGCGGGGGTCCTCCGCGTGGCCGTGGCCGGGTGCGGTGGAGGTCGCAAGGGCCTTGCGGGCGTCCGTGAGGTGCATGGGCCCGTAGCCGCCGGAGACGCTCGGCGCTCCGGCGTGCGCGTCCCACCGGGACTGGAGGTACGAGACGCCGAGGAGTACGTCGACGGGGACGTCGTACTCCTCGGCGGCGCGCTCGAACTGCCGCTGAAGCGCGTCCGGCCCGCTCTCCTCCGCACCTGCCGGCGCCCCGGCGGAGAGCAGCGGCACCACCAGCGCCGCAGACGCGAGGCACACCACCGCGGCGCTTGCTCTCCGGCGCCTGCGGCCACCGGGCGGAGCGGACGGCCGCGCCGGCGCGTGCGCGGGAAGAGCGGCGGACTCGGACGGCGGGCGATCCGACAACGGCTCCGGCAAGACGGCCTCCTCGGACGGTGCGCCGCGGGCTCACGGCGCGAGCAGACCACAGGGGTATCGGCTGCCCGACGATCCGTCAATCACCCTGCAGCGGAGCGGACACCGCACGTCAGCCCCGCCGCGGACGCCCCGTCGGCGGTGTCGGCGCGCGGGCCTGCGGGGCGCCAGAGGACTGGACCGCTGACGCCCGGACGGACGTCCGCCGAACCTCGGCGGACGCCACCCGTACGAACTACTCCGGTAAGCCGACGAGTTCGCCCTGCCCCTCGCGGGAAGGAGCCCGGCGCGCTCAGCGCGTCCCGACGGCGGCGCGCACCGCGTTCCGTGCGAGGGCGCAGTCGTCGTGGAGCCGACGCAGGAGCAGACGCTGCCGCTCGCCCGCCGACATCCCCGCCGCCCCGGGCTCCACCGCGGGCGGCTCCGCCGGCGTCGGGCCCCGCATCGTGCGCTGGACGGCGTTCTCGTAGGCGCGGATCTCGCCCATGAGCACCACCATGAGGTTGATCAGGAAGGAGTCCCGTGCCACCGGGCCCTGGGACTGGGCGAGTTGGCTGATCTGCCGCCGCACCTCGGGGGCTTCGCCGAGGACCGCCCAGAGGGTGGCGAGGTCGTAGCCGGGGAGGTACCAGCCGGCGTGCTCCCAGTCCACGAGGGAGGTGCCCGTCGGGGAGAGGAGGGTGTTGGTCGGGAGCGCGTCGCCGTGGCAGAACTGCTGGGGGAGGCTGTGGCCGCCGCCCGCCTGGGCGACCCCGTGCAAGAGCTTCTTGAGGTCTCCGAAGTCGCGGTCGGTGAGGAGGCCGAGGCCGTGGTAGCGCGAGAGGCGCTGGAGGTAGTCGAGGGGCCGTTCGAAGGCCGACTTCGGTGGCTGCCACCTGTTGAGCCGCGCGAACGTACCGATCATCGCGTGGAGATCGGTACGCGACGGGGGCTCGAAGGGGTGCCGTCGCGCCGCCGGTACGCGTCCGGGCGCCCGCTCGATCACGAGGGTGCAGCTCTCGGGGTCGGCGGCGATCAGGCGCGGTGTGCGGGCCGGCGGGCGGTGGCGCACGAAGGCCCGGTAGACCGCTATTTCGTGCCGAAAACGGTCGGCCCAGGCGGAGTTGTCCTCCAGCAGGCACTTGGCCACCACAGGCGTGCGTCCCGCCGTCCCCGCGAGGAGCACCGTCCGCCCGCGGCGCCTGAGCATCTGCACCGGCTGGAAGTCGGGACAGATCCTCCGCACGGCCGCCACGGCGGCACGCAACTGCGCACCCTGCGGCCCGGAAAGGTCCACCCTGGCGCCGAGCGGCTGCGCCGCCGTGTACGGGCGCCGCGACCTGCGGCCCTGTGCGGCACCCGGCTGGGACTGCCCCGATACGCGCGGCGGCTCCGCGAGCGCCTGCCCGGGCGGCGGCACCTGCGATCTGCCGTGCGGGTGCGGACCCGAGTACAGCCCCCGCGCGGGGGATGCGGGGCGCTGCGGGGGTGGCACGCTCACGGGAGACAGTGCTGGGTACATGGGCGAGCAGGTTCCCTTCGTGCGCCGACGATCGACCGACGTGAACTGCGCCCCCGGCCCGGCGGCCCTCCGCCCCCTGGGGAGTGGCGGAGGACCCGCACCGGCGCGGCCGCACACGGCGCCGAGCGACCGCGGCGGTCCCGTACCCTCACCCCGTCGGCGCCCCTGTGACCTGCACCCTCGCTGAATCGGGCCGCCGCCGTGGCACGGTGCGGGGCCGAACTCCCCGGTGCCCGGCGCCGTTGGGACGGCGGCGGACCGCCTTCCGTACGACGTGTACCTACCGCCTGGGCGGCGGTACGGCCCGCCGCGCCCGAGACCGTTCGCCCTCGGACGTGTACGCGGACCTCTCCGGGACCTCCGCGGGTGCGGCGGTCTCCCTTCTCCGTGCGCTCCCGTCCGGTCGCCCTGCGGGGCGTACGGCCGGCTCCGTCCGTCGCGGAACCCGGCAACCGGGCTCCCCTCGGGGCGCTTCCGGGCGCACTCGGCGTTCCGCAAGTACCCGTGTGAGGTGAACTGGACGGGCTCCGAGCGGACTCGGAGCGGACCGGTCCGCCTCGCGAGGGACCGGGTCGGGGTGGCGCGTTCCTACACGACACCCGCGTACGGGTGGCACACCATCTGGCGAACCCTGGCGAAGCCTGGCGAATGCTCGCAGCCCCCTTCGGGCGGCCGCTACTGTCAACTCAGCCGAGATCCTGGGGGCTTGACGTGACCAAGGGACCGAACACCCGTCTCGCGGACCTCTTCGGCCTCGCCGGCTGGTCCAAGGGCGAACTCGCCCGGCTCGTGAACCGGCAGGCGGCGGCCCAAGGCCATCCGCAGCTGGCGACCGACACCTCGCGAGTGCGGCGCTGGATCGAGACGGGGGAGACCCCGCGCGAACCGGTGCCGAGAGTTCTGGCTTCCCTTTTCACCGAGCGTCTCGGCCGTGTCGTGACCATCGAGGACCTCGGGTTCGGCGGCCTCGGGAAGGCGGGTCGGCAGGAGTCGGCCGAGGACCTGCCCTGGCATCCGAAGCACACCGCGGAGGTCCTCACCGAATTCACGGGAATGGACCTCATGCTCAACCGACGCGGCTTGGTGGGTGCGGGCTCCGCACTCACGGCAGGAGCGGCACTCACCGGTGCCATGTACGACTGGTTGGCCGACCCGGCGCTGCCGGCGGACCACGGGGGTCACGCCCCGCACCAGATGGACCACGCGGCCCTCGACCGCTACGAGGCGGCGCCCGTCGGCGCCCAGGAGATCGAGGCGCTGGAACGCTCGGTGGAGGTCTTCCGGGCCTGGGACGCCTCGCGCGGCGGCGGCTTGCAGCGCAAGGCGGTCGTCGGCCAACTCAACGAGGTGGGCGGCATGTTGGCGTACCGCCACCCCGAGCAGCTCCAGCAGCGGCTCTGGGGGGTCGCGGCGAACCTCGCCGTCCTCGCCGGCTGGATGTCCCACGACGTCGGCCTGGAGCCGACGGCGCAGAAGTACTTCGTGATCGCGGCGCACGCGGCCCGAGAGGGCGGGGACCGCCCGCGTGCGGGCGAGGCGCTCTCGCGCGCCGCCCGCCAGATGGTCCACCTCGGACGTCCCGACGACGCGCTCGACCTGATGAAGCTCGCCAAGGCCGGCGCCGACGGCCGCACCCTTCCCCGCACCAGGGCGATGCTCGACACGATCGAGGCGTGGGCGCAGGCGTCCAAGGGCGAGGGCCAGGCGATGCGCCGAACGTTGGGCGCCGCCGAGGAGCTCTTCGCCTCCGACCGCGACGACATCCCGCAACCGACCTGGATGCAGATGTTCGACAAGGCGGACCTGCACGGTATGGAGGCGCTCGCCTACCGCACCCTCGCCGAGCACGAACCGCGGGCGGCGGAGAAGGCCGAGGAGCACGCCAAGCTCGCACTCGACCTGCGCCGCGACGAGCGCCAGCGCTCGAAGATCTTCGACTACCTCTCCATGGCCTCCGCGTGCTTCATCGCGGACGACCCCGAACAGGCCGACAACTACGCGCGGTTGGCGCTCCTCACCATCAACGAGAACTCCTCGCACCGCACCTGGGACAGGCTCCGCGAGATGTACCGCCTCACCGGGCGCTTCAGCGGCCACGGCACCGTCGAGGACCTCCGCGAGGAGATCGCGTCCACGCTGCCCCGCGGCCCCAAACCCGCACCGGACAAGGACAGGGGGGTCAAGGGGGCGAGGCGGCTCCGGGCCGTCTGACCACCGGGTCGGCGCAGCGGCCTCGTCCTGCGGGTGCGTCCGCAGCGAGTGCTCAGGCGCTCACTCGCGCGACCAACACGCAGGCGTCGTCCTCGCGCTCGTCGTCCTCGAACTCCTCGGCGACCGCACGTACGCACTCCTGCGCCGTGCGTGCCTCGGCGAACCGCGGCGCCAGCGCGAGGAGGCGTTCGGCGCCCGTGCCGCAGGCGTCGGGGCCGAGGCTCTCGCTGCGCGGTGCGAGCCCGTCGGTGTGGAGGATCAGGACGTCGCCCGGGGCGAGTTGCTCCGCCCGCTGCTCGTATGTCGCACCGGTGGCGACGCCGAGGAGGACGCCCTCGGGACGTTGGAGGGCCCGCCCCGTGCCGCCGCGGAAGAGCAGGGGCGCGGGGTGGCCGGCCTGCGCCCAGGCGAGGGTGCGCGTGGCCGGTTCGTAGCGGCAGCAGACAGCGCTGCCGAGCGCGGGCTGGGCGGCGGAGTCGAGTAACTGGTTGAGGTGGCCCATGAGCGCGCCGGGGCGCACCTTGGCGACGGCCATTCCGCGCACG
The DNA here is from genome assembly GCF_000381025.1 of Streptomyces sulphureus DSM 40104. Classification (GTDB taxonomy): domain Bacteria; phylum Actinomycetota; class Actinomycetes; order Streptomycetales; family Streptomycetaceae; genus Streptomyces; species Streptomyces sulphureus. Next base: position 24,380 of record NZ_KB905816.1, on the reverse strand, counting down.
GCGCCGAGGAGCAGCGCCATGCCGGACGTGGCCGCCACCCCGTGGCCCGTGAGATCGCCCGCGGTGAGCAGCGTGGCGCCGTCGGGGAGTTCCATGGCGTCGTACCAGTCGCCGCCGATCAGGGCTCGGGTGGCGGAGGGGAGGTAGCGGGCGGCGAGGTCGAGTGCGCCGTCCTGCTCCTCGTCGTCCTGCGGGAAGCGCACCGAGCCGCGCCACGGCGGGAGGACGGTCTCCTGGAGTTCGACGGCGAGGCGCCGCTCGGTCTGCGCGCGCTGGTGCTCCTGGCGGAGCTGCTCGCGGTGTTCCTCGGCCGCCCGCTCGGTGCGGCGGAGTCTGGTGACGTCCTTGACGACGGCCCACATCGAGGCCGTCGTGCCCTCCTCGGTGAGCACGGGCTCACCGAGGAGGTGGACGGTGCGCGTCGAGCCGTCGGGGCGTGCGATGCGGAACTCGTGGTCGACGGGCCTGCCGTCGACGAGGCAGGCGGTGAAGGCGGCGGCGAGCGCGGGCTGGTCGTCCTGGCGTACCCAGGAGGGGAGTTCGTCGAGGGAGAGGGGGCCGTCGGCCTCCGTGCGGCCGAAGATGCGGTAGAGCGCGGCGGACCAGTGCACCTCGTCGGTGAGCAGCTTCCACTCGGCGCTGCCCACGCGTCCCACCAGGTGGTCGGCGCTCTGCTCGTACGGCACGGTTTCGGGGGGCGCGGCGTCCTGGGAGTACGCGGCGTGCGGAGGGGCCTCGGGCGCGGGGGCCGCCGCCCGTGCCTCGTCGGCGAGGCCCTCGCGGAGCTGGTCGAGGTTGCCGCCCAGGTCCGCCAGTTGCTGGGCGGCGAGTTCGCAGAGCGCCCGCTGCCAGCGCGCGTCCACGCCCGAACCGCCTCGTCCTTCGACGGGTTCGGACTGCCGCCGCACGGCGTCGAGTTCGCCGCGCAGCCGCTGCGTCTGCGTGATGAGGGCGTCCAGACGACCGGGCTCGGACGGTTCGGAGCCCGGGGTGTCCGCATGGAGGTGGGGCGGCATATTGTCTCCCATACGGTGAGGGCAGTGACGACTCTCGCACAGCCGGCGACCGGCTGTAAGGGATTTGGCAACACCCGGTTCATCAGTGCACGCGGCATATGACGTGGCTCGGGCTCCCGGGGTTCCGGGTCCGCGCAGCGGGGGAACGCGGGTGCGGCCGGCGTGCGCGTTCGCGGTGCGCCCGCTCTCCGGTATCGGCCCTTCCGCCTTCTGCGGGTACCCTCCTGGGAACTCCGCCCGGCGGCGTCCGCCGGCCGGGGAGGAGTGAAACGATGCTGGTCGGCAAGGATGCCGCTCAGAAATCCCGTTGCCAGTCGAAGACCCCGCACCGGATGCTGACTCTTATGTTCGTCGATCCCGTCGATTCAGACATAGCGCCCAGCGGTACCCTGCTCGGCCTCCTCCAGCGAGGCCGCGGCGACGGGACGCTGCACGCGCTGGCGGCGCCCCGCGCCGAGGCGCTCGCCGCGCTGCGCCACTGCGTCGAGCACGACCCGCGCCCCGACTGGCAGTTGGAGAACCGCTCCCTTTACTACGCCAGACTCCACACCGACCTCGACGCGGGGGTCGACGACCTCGCCCGCCACCTCTTCCATCCCGACGACGCCCCCGCGGGGCACCCGGAGGGCGCAGGCGGCGAAGCCGTGCAGCACCGCACGGGACTCGCCCTCTCCGTCCTCGGCCACCTCACCTCCTACGGCGACGAGGCGGCCCTCGCCCTCCTGCGCCGGTACGCCACGACGGGCGCCAACTGGCAGTGGGCACTCGACGAGCTCGCCGTCCGCGACACCGACTCCGGCCTGCGACGCCTCGGCCCCGCCGTCCTCGCCCGCTTCCCGCTCGGTCCGGAGGGCGAGGCCCAACTCGCCGCCGCCGCGCGGGAGTCGTTCGAGCCGCGCCCCTGGCGCCTGTGGGCGGAGGACCCGCACCACCCGGCGCAGGCCGACCGGCTGCGCACCGTCCACGAGTACGGGGACTTCGCGCGCTGGCAGCGGCAGGTGGGCACGTCGGGGCCGCGTCCCGGCTGGAGCGTGGCCGAAGTCCTCGACTGGGCCCAGCAGGGCTGGGAGCAGCACCCGCCGCTCCAGCGGGAGGCCGCGGCGGCCCGCTGCCTGACGGCCGTCGCGGGCCCGGGCGACCGCGCACAGCTCCTCGCCGCGGCCGTCGGCGAGCGCGAGGCCGCACGCGGTGCGGCGCTCCGGCACCTCGCGGAACGCTCCGACCCGGCGGCGTTCGACCTCGTCGAGTACGCGGTGCGCGGCGGCCCGCCGTCAGTCGTCGAGCAGGCGCTCGCCGCCTTCGCGCGGATGCGCGGCGAGGCGGCGGTCGAGCAGGCGCGGCGCTGGCTCGCCGACGGGCGGCTCCCCGAAGCGCTGCGCGGCGTGGCCGCCGAGATGCTCGCCCGCCGCGGCGGGCCCCAGGACTCCGACGCGGTGCTCGGGGCGCTCCGCGCCGAGGTCCGGCGCACCGGGGTCAACGGGGGAGTGCTGGGTTCGCTCGTCGAGGGTGCCGGGCGGCTCGCGATCGCCTGCGCGGCGCCCGTCCTGCGCCACCTCTACCGCGAGACGGCCTCTTCCGAACTGCGCGGCCGTGCGGCGCGGTCCCTCGCGGCTACGGACCCGTCCTTCCCCGAGGGGTTCGCCGTCGAGTGCCTGTGGGACTGCGAGGAGTCGACCCGCGAGATCGGCGCGCAGCACGCCGCCACGAGGGACGCGCGCGTCGTGGAGCGGCTCCGCAACCTCGCCGCCGATCCGGCGGAGGAGGCCGGGGTGCAGGACGCGGTGCGCGGCAGGCTCGACGTCGACGCGGCCGGCTGCTGACCGCGCCCAGGGTCGCGGGAGGCGAGCGCGTGGCAACTCTGCGGCGATGCAGGGTGTTTGCCTCCGGAACCCGCTTCGTCCGTTCTGTCGGTCTCGTGATGCTGCGCCACCGTGCCGTTTCGATCGGTGTCGGTGGCAGCGCCTAATCTGTCCGTTGTGAGTGAGCGCCCTTTCCCGACCCTGCCGAACCCGGCCCCCGGCCCTGCAGCCGACGAGGGCCTCGCCCGCCGGCTGCGCGCGCTCGCCTGCACGGCCCCCCTGCACGACCTCGATGTCCGCAAGGCGAACCTCGCAGGCGAGTTCGGTGGATACGCCATGGCCGAGCTGGCGCTCTCCGCGATCGATCTCGTCACCCTCCAGATGGACTTCGACACCGGCGCCGACCACGAACAGGTCGTCGCCCGCCTGTTGGCGCGCGTCGCCGCCCAGGCGCCGGGCCGCGCCCAGGAGGAGCACGAGCGCGTCGCCCGGTGGGTGCTGGAGAACCTCGTCAACGTGGGCAGCGTCGACCGCGGCTTCCGCGCCGTCTACGGCACCTTCGACCCGGATGGCTCCTACGTCCGCAGGGATTACGACTTCAAGCTCATCGAAGAGGTCCCGGGCCCCGGCGGCGGCGTCTACCTCCGCACCACGGACGAGGCGGTCAACGTCCTCGTCGGCGCCCTCGACACCGACGTGACGAGCGCCCAGATAGCGGCCGAGGTGAAGCTGGAGGTCCTCGTCAACCGCGGCCGCCTCGCAGACGCCCAACTCGCCGCCGAGCAGGCCCGCTACCGCACCGTCCAGTACGCCGAGGCCCTCCGCCGCACCCTCGACGCGACGCGCCGCAACGTCCGCGCCGTCGACTGGCTCCGCACCGTCCCCGACATGATCACCGAAGCGCTCGACCACGTCGCCGACCGCTACCGCCACGAGAACGCCATCCTCACCAACATCCGCAGGGCGCGGGACGAGGCGGCGGCCGATCGCGGCCCGACGCACAAGCGGCAGGCGGCCGAGCTCGTCGACATCGTCAAGGACTGCATCCGCCGCCACACCCAGCTCCAGTCCCGGCTGCTGGAGGCCGGGCCGCTCTTCCGCGCGGAGCAGGACCGCCAGGCGTTCGCCCCGCCGCCGGCCCGCGCCGGCACCGACGTCTACGGCCAACTCCTGGCCCCCGTCCTCCCGTTGCCACTCGAGCAGGCGCACCGCGTCACGGACGCCTTCTTCGCGCGCGGCTCCGGGCTGCGCACCCCGGAGTGCGTCCGCCTCGGAGACCTCGTCGACCTTCTGCTGACGCCGCCGGTCCCGCGGGAGCACCTCGGCGCCGAGATGCCCGAGCCCGACCTCGTCGCCACCCCCGACGACAGCCGCTTCTCCGAAGAGCAGATGGAGGCGGCGCAGGACCTCCTCGACCTGCCGGCGGACGCCCCCCGACGGCTCTCCGGGCTCCTCGCGCAGGCCCGCAACCGCGACCCCGAACTCCCCTACCTCGTCGCCCTCCTGGCCGTGCACGCCGCGTCCCCACCGGTGGGCACGGCACACCGCCAGGGCGAGCGGCGGGTCCTCTTCGCCGTCGACGACGGCACCGAGCTGGAGGACCACGAGTTCGGCGGCGCCGACCTCATCATCGGCAGCGCCCTCCTCGACGCGGCCGCCGAGCCCGCCGCCTCCCCCTGACCGCGGCAGCCCGCTGCCAGCCCAGGCCGCGCACCGGCCACCACCAATCCGAGGACACACCCGTGCACGACGAGACCGAGCCCGACGACCGCCAGGCACCCGCGGAGGAGTCCGTCGCCGCCCCAGTGACCCCGGCCGACGCGGCCGACGCGGCCCGGCTCGTCTCGTTCGGGCTCCACCCCAAGCTCATCCCGGCCCGGGACGCCGAGTACACCGAACTCCTCCGCCGCTACCGCGACGAGCCCGCCTTCGCCCGGCTCGCCGACGCCGTCGCGACCGGCCTCGGCCTCGTCGTCCTGGAGGTCTCGACCCGCGCCGGCATGGCGCTCGCCGCCGACGAGGAGTCCGTCTTCGCCGTCCGCATGGGCGACTACGCGCGGCGCGCCAACTCCGACTCCGCGGACCGCTTCCTCCACGGCCTCGCCCACCTCGCGGTCGCCGCGATGGCGTTCCCCCGCCCCGAGGACCTCGCCGACGACGGCTACATCGGCCGCATCACCGTCAACGGCGTCGACAGCTTCGTCCGGCAGGCGTGCCGCAAGCTGGAGGAGCAGGCCGAGCAGGAGGGCGAGAACACCGATCCGGCCACCGACGCACCCGGTTTGGAGGCGGCCTGGCGCATCTACGCACGGCGTTCGGCGACGGGCGCCACCAAGGACTCCCGCCGCCTCGCCGGCTCCACCACCGGCATCATCGCCAAGGCCGTCGGCTTCCTCGTCGACTCCGGTTTCCTCCAGCGCACCGGCGACGACGCGGGCGGCACCTACCGCACGACGGCCCGCTACCAGCTCCAGGTCCGCGACATGGCGGGCAGCGCCGCCATGGCCGAGCTGCTGGAGCTCGGCGTCGTCCCCGTCTCCGACGGCACCGCGAGCCTGCTGCCGCCCCAGGAGGGCGAGGACCTCGACCTCGTCACCGAGGCCGGCCTCCCGTTCCACCGCTGACGCCCCACCCGACCCCGCCCGCGACGAGAGCACCCGCCATGTACGAGCTGTCCAGAATCCGCCTCTACTCCATCGGCCCCGCCGGCGCCCGCTACGCCGACACCGTGCTGGACCTCCGCGGAGTCGGCGAGCCCGTACCCGAACCCGCCCCTGCCCAGGCCGACTTCTTCGAGGAGGAGCCGCTCGGCCCGCCGCGGCGGCCCGCCCCCGCTGGAGTGCTCTTCCTGGAGAACGGCGGCGGCAAGTCCGTCCTGCTGAAGCTGATCTTCTCGGTGATGCTCCCCGGCCACCGCAACACGCTCGGCGGCGCCAGCTCGGGCGTGCTCCGCAAGTTCCTCCTCGCCGACGACTGCGGCCACGTCGCGCTGGAGTGGCAGCACACCCGCACCGGCGAGACGATCGTCGTCGGCAAGGTGAGCGAGTGGCGAGGGCACCAGGTCTCGCACGACCCGCGGAAGTTCGCCGAGAGCTGGTACTCCTTCCGGCCGGGCCCCGGGATGTCGTTGGAGTCGCTGCCCGTCGCCGAGGCGGCGCCGCTCGCCCCCGTCGTCGAGGGCAGCTCGGGCGCGCGCGGCCGCCGCCGCACGATGAAGGGGTTCAGGGACGTCCTCACCGAGACCGGCAAGACGTACCCCAACCTCGACGTCGTCTGGGAGGAGATCCACGAGCGCTGGACCGAGCACCTCACGGGGCTCGGACTCGACCCCGAACTCTTCCGCTACCAGCGCGAGATGAACGCCGACGAGGGCGAGGCCGCCGGGCTCTTCGCCGTCAAGAAGGACTCCGACTTCACCGACCTGCTGCTCCGCGCCGTCACCGACACCCGCGACACCGACGGCCTCGCCGACCTCGTCCACGGCTTCGCGCACAAACTGGGCCGCCGAGCCGAGCTCACGGCCGAACGCGACTTCACGGCCGGCTCCCTCGAGCTGCTCAACCGCATCGCCGAGGCCGCCGAGACCCGCGCGCACACCCGCGAGATCCACGCGGCGGCCGAGCAGCGCACCCGCGCCCTCGGCCGGCGCCTCGCCGCCCGTGGCGCGGAGGAACGCGAGCGGGCCGCAGCCCTCGCCACCGACGTCGTCACCGCCGAGGAGGCCGTCTCCGGGGCGACCGAGGCCCGCCGCGAAGCCGTCCTCACCGCCGCCGAACTCGCGTACCGCCACGCCTCGTTGGCGCTCGCGGCGGGGGAGCGGACGGCGGCGGCGCAGCGGCGCGAGCTCAACGAGGCCCGCACCCTCCACTCCGCCTGGCAGGCAGCCGAGACCGTCCTCGCGCACCGCGCCGCCGCCGACCGCGCCGCCCGCGTCGCCGCGGCGATCCAGGAGGCGGAGCGGGACGCGGCACCGGCGCTCGCGGCCCGTTCCAAGGCCGCGGCCGAGCTCGTCCGCGCGCTGCACGGCGCTGCCGAGGGCAGCGAGGACCACGCAGCCGAGGAGGAACAGCGCTCCCGCACCCTCCAGTCGGAGAGCGACGAGGCGCACCGCGCCGCCACCGCGGCGGCGACGGCCGCCGAGCGCGCCCGCAGCGAGGGCGGCCACCTGCGCCAACGGCTGGAGGAGGTCGAGCGTGAACTCGCCGACGCCGTACGGAGCGGTTGGATCACCGAGGACGCAGGCGCCGACCCGGCAGCCGCCGCCCTCGCCGCGGGCGACGCCGCGCAGCGCACCGCCGCCGCGCTCGACACCGCGCGGCAGTCGGCAGCCGCCGCGGGCGAGCGGGCGGGCGAGGCGGCCTCCGCACACGCCCGCGACGAACTCGCCGCCGCCCGCGCCGCCGACGCAGCCGAAGCGGACCGCAGGGCGCGGGACGCCGAGTACGCGGCGGCCGAGGCGCTCGGTGCCGAGGAACGCCTCGGCGAGCTCCTCGGCACGGAGCGCGGAACGCCGCTCGGCGCCGAGGAGTTGGACGGCAGCGCGGAGCACCTCATCGAGCTGCTCGACGAGGGCGTCGCCGCCGCCGAACGCCGCCTCTTCGAGCTGCGCACGGCCGCGGCGGAGGACTCGCGGATGCTCGGCGCCCTCGGCGAGGGCGGCCTGCTGCCTCCGGGCCCCGACGTCCTCGCCACCGTCGAGTTCCTCGGCGAGCACGGCGTCCCCGCCCTGCCCGGCTGGCGCTACCTCGCGCAGTCGGTCGACCCGGCCGAGCACGACCGGGTCCTCGCCGCCCACCCCGAGCTGGTCGACGGCGTCGTCCTCACCGACCCCGCAAGTCACGCGCGGGCGCGCGAGGTTCTCGACCGGGCGGCGCTGCTGCCGCGCTCCGCGGTCGCCGTCGGTACCTCGGCGGCGCTCCTCGCACCGGGCCCCGCCGCCGAAGCGGCAGACGTCTTCCTCGTCCCGCCGAACCCCGCGATGCACGACGAGCACGCCGCGGACGACGAACGCGGCCGACTCCGCGAGCGCGCCTCGGCCCGCGACGACGAGATCCGCACCCTCGCCGCCCGCCTCACCGCCGACCGCGCCCTGGCGGCGCGGCTCACCTCCTGGCGCACCGGCTGCCCCGCGGGCCGCCTCGGCGAACTCGCTCGTGCAGCCGAGGAGTCGCAGTCGGCCGCGGCGGAGGCGCAGCGCCGACTGGTGCAGGCGCGCACGGCGCGCGAGGAGGCCGACGCAGCCGCCGCCGAGGCGACCGAGGTGCGCGACCGCAGGCAGGAGGAGGCCCAACGGGCGCGCCGCGGCGCCGACGCGCTCGGCGGCCTCGTCTCCCGGCTGCGCGAACGCCCGTCCTGGCAGGAGCGGTTGCGCGAACTCGCCGAGGAGGCTGCGGCGGGCGAGGAGCGCGCCGCCGCGTGCGTCGACCGCGCCCGCGAGGCCGACGAGCAGCGCCGCGCGGCCCAACGCTCCTCCGACGACGCCCGCCGCACGGCCCGTGCCCTGCGCAGCGAGCGGGCCGAGATCGCGGGGGCGCCCGAGGACACCGGGACGGAGGCGGAGCCGCCTGCCGCGTCGCTCCCCTCGCTCCGCGAGGCGTACCGCTCCGCTTCGCAGCTCTACGAGAAGGTCGGTGTCGGCGCCGATCTCCGCGCCGAGCAGGCCCGCGCCGAGGGCGACGAGTCCGCGGCGCGCACCTCCCTCGACCGCCTCACCAACAAGGTCCGCACCAAGGCCGAGCAGCTACTCGAAGGCACCGAGGCCGCGGACGCCCCCTCGCGCCAGGCGGCCGCCGCCCGCGCGGAGGAGCTCGTCCAGACCCTGGAGGCCAGGGCCTCCAGAGCGAGCGAGGAGCTCGGCAGGCTGCGGGGCGAGGCGGAGCGGCTCGCCCCGGAGGACGGCGAACACCACACGGAGCTCGACGAGGAGCACGTCCCGCAGGACGCGGCGGAGGCGCAGTCCCTGCTGCGCACGGCCAACACGGAACTCGCGGCGCGCGGCACCGAGTTGGAGGAGGCGCGGGCCGCGCTCCAGGACCTCGTCCGCACCCGGGTCGCGGCCGAGGAGGCGGCCTCGGGCTTCGAAGAGGCGGCCGGCACCCTCCGCGACCTCCTCCGCGACCCCCAGGCGAGCCACCACCCCGACGGGGACGAGCGGCCCGAGCCCTACGACGGCTCGCTCGCCGAGGCCCGGCACGCGGCCGCCGAGCTCCGCCGCGCGCTGCGCGGTTGCGCCGCCGACCTCTCCACCGCCGAGCAGGCGGTCCGCGAAGCGAGCGACATCCTGGTGCGGCACGCCAACTCCAGCCGCTTCGAGCAGGTCCACACCCCGGCACGGCAGCAGATCCGCGAACTCCCGGCCGCCTCGCTGCCGGAGCACGCGGCGTCCTGGGCGGAGGCGTTCGCGCCCCGGCTGCGGGTGCTCAGCGACGAGCTGGAGCAACTGGAACGCAACCGCGACAGCATCGTCGACCGGCTCCGCGGGCTCGTCGAGTCGGCGCTGACGACGCTCCGTTCGGCCCAGCGGCTCTCCCGCCTTCCCGAGGGGCTGGGGGAGTGGTCGGGTCAGGAGTTCCTCCGCATCCGCTTCGACGACCTCGACCAGGCGACGCTCACCGAGCGCCTGGGAGAGGTGATCGACGAGGCCACCCGCCAGTCCCTGCGCCGCAGTTCGGACCTGCGCAGGGACGGCATGTCGCTGCTGCTGCGCGCGGTGCACGCCGCGCTCCAGCCGCGCGGGGTCTCCGTGGAGATCCTCAAGCCGGACGCGGTGCTGCGTGCGGAGCGGGTCCCCGTCGGGCAGATGGGAGACGTCTTCTCCGGCGGCCAGCTCCTCACGGCGGCGATCGCGCTGTACTGCACGATGGCGGCGCTCCGCAGCAACGACCGCGGCCACGACAGCCGCAGGCACGCCGGCCCGCTCTTCCTCGACAACCCCATCGGCCGCGCCAACGCCACGTACCTGCTGGAGCTGCAACGCGCCGTCGCCGACGCGCTCGGCGTCCAACTCCTCTACACCACGGGACTCTTCGACACCACGGCCCTCGCCGAGTTCCCCCTCGTGGTCCGCATGCGCAACGACGCGGACCTGCGCGCGGGGCTGAAGTACATCAGCGTCGAGGAGCACCTGCGCCCCGGACTCCCGCAGCAGGACCCCAGCGGCGAGGTGGTGCACGGCGAGATCACGGCGACGCGCATGTACGTCAAGCCCGAGGAGGAACCCGCGGGTTGAGGCATCGCCGGGGCGCGTGGCGCGGGCCGCGCCCCGGCGACCTCAGGTACGCAGCGGCGTCCGCTGTTCGGGCTCGCGCCCCGGCAGGTGGATCGGCTCCACGATCTCCTCGCGGTGCCGCCTGCGCCCACGCGCGGACGCTTCGGAAGCCGCCCCTGACCGCTGCTCGGGCGGCCGCCCCTGTGCCCACGCCCGATCGCGCGCGACGCTGCTCGGTTCCGACACGACACCGTTGCGCTGCACCCACACCTGGCGCGTCACCCAGACGTCGAGCACTCCCCACGTGGCGACGACGGTGCCGCCCACCGAGGCGAGCACCATCGGGAAGGCGAGCCACACTTCGGCGAGCGAGCAGAGCACGGCGACCATCACGAGGACGAGCGTCAGCGCGACGATGACGACGGCCCGCACGCCGGCGGTACGGACCGGGTCGGGCAGCCGCGGCTTGTTGTACATCCGGGATCACCAACTCCCCTTCGTTCCCCCGGGCTTGTCGTCCACGTTTCCATGAGCACGTCCTGTGCCACAATTGCCGCGCTCCGGCAGAGCGCGCGGGGGTGACGTCCGCAACCGCGCAGTGCATGCTCTGTTCCAACCCTCATACATCTCTTCGAGTTGCCCACGTTGCAGTAGTAGGCTCACGGCGCTTGCTGTCGGTAGAGTCCCCCTCGCGCTGGGGCTGACGTAGGGGAGGCCATGCGCTTTCGCGGGAAGTCGATCCGCCGGAAGATCGTGGTGCTGTTGCTGGTACCGCTGGTTTCCCTCGTCGCCATCTGGGGGTTCGCCTCCTACCTCACCGCTCAGGACGCACGCCAGCTCCTGCGGGTTGCCGACGTCGCGGAGAAGGTCGGCTACCCCGCAGCCGACACCGCCGAGGCCGTCCAGCGCGAACGCCGCCAGGTGCTCGTCTACTTGGCAGACCCCCGACGCTCAGAGTCCCTCACCCGGCTCCACAGGGAGCAGAGCAGGACCGACCGCCAGGTCTCCTCGTTCCGCACCCACGCCACGAACGGCGACCTCCGCTCCGACCTCGGCGCCGAGTCGAAGGCCCGGCTCGACGAACTCCTCGGTGCGCTCGCCGGATTGGAGAAGCTCCGCAGCAGCGTGGAGGACAACACCATCACCCGCGGCGGCGCGTTCCAGGCGTACAACGAGATCGTCGATCCCGGCTATTCCTTCCTCGCGACGCTCAACGCCCTCAACGACCCGGCACTGGAGAAGCAGGGCCGCGCCCTCGTCGGCCTCACCCAGGCCCGTGAGTACCTCTCCCGCGAGGACGCGCTGATGGCCGCCGCCCTCACCGCCGGGCAGATGACCCGCGGCGACCAGCGCGCCTTCTCCGACCGCGTCGCCGAGCGGGACGCCACCTACCGGACCAACCTCCAGCCGCTCCCCGCCGACCAGCGCCAGACCTTCGAGAACTACTGGAACGGCACCGACGGCCGCACCCTCCGCAGCTACGAGGACGCCATCATCGCCGCGGGACCCCGCGCCGCGGCCGGCTCCGTCACCCCCCAGCGCTGGGAGTCGGCGGCCGGCACCGTCCTCGACGACCTCGCGCGGATGGGCAAGGAGGCGGACGAGCGGTACGAGGACCGGGTGGCACCCGAGGCGACGAAGGTCCTGCTGCGGGCGGGTGGCGCCGTGTTGCTCGGCCTCGTCGCGCTGCTGGCGTCGCTGATCGTCTCCTTCCGCGTCGGCCGCACCCTCGTGCGGGACCTCGGCGCCCTGCGCAAGGAGGCGAACGAGTCGGCCGGTGTGCGCCTGCCGAGCGTGATGCGCAGGCTCGGAGCCGGCGAGCAGGTCGACGTCGAGACGGAGGCGCCGCGCCTCCAGTACCCGCCTGACGAGATGGGCCAGGTGGGCCAGGCGCTCAACACCCTCCAGCGCGCGGCCGTCGAGGCCGCGGTGAAACAGTCCGACATGCGCCGCGGCGTCTCCGAGGTCTTCGTCAACCTCGCCCGCCGCAACCAGGTGCTCCTCCACCGCCAGTTGACGCTCCTCGACACCATGGAGCGCCGCACCGAGGACACCGACGAGCTCGCCGACCTCTTCAAGCTCGACCACCTCACCACCCGCATGCGACGGCACGCCGAGGGCCTCGTGATCCTCTCGGGCGCCGCGCCCTCCCGACAGTGGCGGAAGCCGATCCAGCTCATGGACGTCGTCCGCGCGGCCGTCGCCGAGGTGGAGGACTACGAGCGCATCGAGGTGCGGCGGCTGCCGAAGCTCGCCGTCGACGGCAGTGCGGTGGCCGACCTGACCCACCTCATCGCGGAGATGCTGGAGAACGCCACTGTCTTCTCCCCACCGCACACGGCGGTGCAGGTCCTCGGCGAACGCGTCGCCAACGGCTTCACGCTGGAAGTCCACGACCGCGGACTCGGGATGACGCAGGAGGCGCTCCTCGACGCGAACCTCCGGCTCGCGGAGACACCGGAGTTCGAGCTCTCGGACACCGACAGGCTCGGCCTCTTCGTCGTCTCGCGTCTTGCCCAGCGCCAGGGCGTCCGCGTCTCCCTCCAGCACTCGCCGTACGGGGGGACGACCGCCGTCATCCTCATCCCCGGCGCCATCCTCACCGAGACCCCCGGTCACCAGGACGAGCACCGCGCCTCGCTGGAGCGTGAGGACGCACCCCGCGGAGGCCCCGCCGCCGGCCTGCTGGAGGCGGGAGCGGCGCGCGAGGTCCTCGACGGGCCCGTCGAACTGGAGGCGCGTTTGGACGAGTTGGACGACCCGGACAGCGGCGGCCGACTCTTTCGCCACCGCGGCGACCCGACTCCGCGCCGCGAGGCGGTCCCCGCGGGCGAGCAGCACCAGCAGGCCCACGACGAGTCCCCGCGCGACGGCGGGGGCGAGCCGTCGCGCCCGGTCCGGACGGGCCCGTCCGCGTCCCCGCCCGCCGCAGGCGCGGCGCAGGAGGAGACCGGCGACGGCAAGGCCCCGCTCCCGCGCCGCCGCAAGAGCGCGCCCGTCCTCGTCGCCGACCACGGCCGCCCCGTGGACGAGGCGGGCCGCACCCGGCCGTCGCGGACGGAAGAGGGGGCCGACGGGGCACGCAGCCCCGAGAGGAGCGCGCAGGCACGTCCGGCCGAGCCGGGGCCGACAGCGCCCCGGGAAGAACGCGTCCCCGGACCGCGCGGGGGGACGGCCGCCGGGCCGGGCGGCCTACCGCGTAGGGTCCGACAGGCGAACCTCGCACCGCAGTTGAAGCGGGAGCCGACGCCCGAGCCGGACGAGAGCCCGGCGCAGTCCGTCGACGACCGCGACGCAGAGGAGGTGCGCAGCCGGATGGCCGCGCTCCAGCGCGGCTGGCAGCGCGGCCGTGCGCAGGCCCCCGAGCCGTCATCGGACGGCACCGGGGAAGGAACACCAGGAACGAAGGGGGACGGTCGATGACTGCATCGAGAGCCGATACGCACACCGCCGCGGGCAGCGGCGAACTCAACTGGCTCCTCGACGAGTTGGTCGGACGCGTCGGCAGCATCCGCAAGGCGCTCGTGCTCTCGGGTGACGGTCTGCCCCGAGGCACCTCGGAGGGGCTGACCCGGGAGGACGCGGAGCACCTCTCCGCCGTGGCCTCGGGCTTCCACAGCCTCGCCAAGGGCGTGGGCCGCCACTTCGAGGCGGGCGGTGTCCGGCAGACCGTCGTCGAGTTGGAGGAAGCGTTCCTCTTCGTCACGGCGGCGGGCGACGGCAGTTGCCTCGCCGTCCTCTCCGACGTCGACTCCGACGTCGGCCAGATCGCCTACGAGATGACCCTCCTGGTGAAGCGCGTCGGCGTGCACCTGGGCACGGCGGCGCGCGCCGGCACGGGCGACGGCTCGTCGGACGCGGGCTGAGGCGGGCAGGCGATCGAGACGACCGACTTACGACAGGACGAGCCATGACGGACCGGTGGTTCGACGACGCTGCTGGACCGGTGGTGCGGCCGTACGCGATGACGCGCGGCCGCACCCGCAGCAGCACCGAGGAGGCGAAGCTCGACCTCATCGCGCTGGTGATCGCCGATCGCCCGGGCAGCGGGACGGGCCTGCGGGACCCCGGCGTAGCCGAGGCGCCCGAGGAGGCGCACACCGGCGCCGAAAGCACGGAGGACTCCGACGTCCACGCCGACCGTACCCTCGCCCCCGAGCACGTCGAGATCGTCACGCGCTGCCGCAGGGAGCCGCTGAGCGTCGCCGAACTCTCCGCGGCGCTCGACCTGCCGCTCGGGGTCGTCCGGGTGCTCATCGGCGACCTCGTCGATCGCTGCCTCGTGCGGGTGAGCCGGCCCGTGCCGCCGGCCGAGCTGCCCGACGAGAGCATCCTGCGCGAGGTGATCAGCGGCCTGAAGGCGCTGTGATGCCTTGGTGTGACATTCCGTCCACTTCCGTGCGACCGACCGGAGTTGACGCGCGGCCCGCGGATGCGGTTCCCTCGGGCAGCCGGTGGCGTCGGCCCGCGGGAAGCGGCAGCGCTGTGCACGGCGCTCACAGGGCCCACGCACCGCCGGCCGGCTCCGGTTCTCGTGGGGCACGACGAAGTCACGGCCGGCGAAGGGGAGTTGGACCCGCATGGTGTTCGGACGCTCGGAGCGCGCGAAGGCGAGGAAGAGGCGCGGGGCCTCGGAACCGCTGACCCTGAAGATCCTCGTCGCCGGCGGCTTCGGCGTCGGCAAGACCACGCTCGTCGGCGCGGTGAGCGAGATCCGGCCGCTTCGGACCGAGGAGGCGCTCACAGAGGCGGGCCGTCCCGTCGACGACCTCGCGGGCGTGGAGGCGAAGTCCACGACGACCGTCGCGATGGATTTCGGCCGGATCACCATCTCGGACGAACTCGTCCTCTACCTCTTCGGCACCCCGGGGCAGGACCGCTTCTGGTTCCTCTGGGACGAGTTGGCGCAGGGCGCACTCGGCGCCGTCGTCCTCGCCGACACCCGCAGGCTCGCCGACTCCTTCGCCGCCATCGACTACTTCGAGCGCCGTCACATCCCTTTCACGGTCGCTGTCAACTGCTTCGACGGCGCGGAGGAGTTCCCCGCCGAGACCGTGCGCGAGGCGCTCGACCTCGACGAGGACGTGCCGCTCACCCTCTGCGATGCCCGCGCGCGTGCCTCGGCGCGGGACGTCCTCGTCGGCGTCGTCGAGCACGCCCTCGCCCACTCGGCGGCCCGCCGCGAGCCCGCGACCACCTGACGGGCGGCCCCCGACTGCCGTGCGGGGGCCGGCGATCGCCGCGCCCGGCAGCGTGCGGTGGCACGGGCCCCGTGCCACCGCGGCGCGCTAGCCGACGTGGTGCGGCGGGTGGAGCGCTCCGCGCTCCACGGGGAAGTCGAAGTACGTCTCGGGGAACGTCTCGTCCTCCAGCGTGAAGTGCCACCACTCCTCGGGCAGGTTGGCGAAACCGGCCGACTCCATCGTCCCCTTGAGCAGCATCCGGTTGGCGTGCTGCTCGCCGATGACCTCGGGGTTGTCGGTGTGCGAGAGGGTGTCGAAGCAGTCGAACCCGGTGCCCATGTCGATCGAGTTGTCGGGGAACCGCTCGGACTTCTCGGCGAAGCACGGCGCAAGCTCCTCGCCCGGCTCGTACGGGCGCGTGGGCGCCGCCGGCAGCCGGACGAGCGTGAGGTCGACGGTGCTGCCCCTGCTGTGTCCCGACTTTTCGGCGATGTACCCGTCCTCGAAGAGGCGGTCCTTCTCGACCCGCGGGTAGAACTCGTCCTTCATCCGCTCGTCCTCGATGTCCTCGGCCCACCGCACGAAGTGGTCGACGGCGCGCTGCGGCCGGTAGCAGTCGTAGACCTTGAGCGTGTAGCCCTTGCGGAGGAACTGGTGCTGGGCCGAGCGCAGCGCCTTCGCGGTGTCCCGCGTCACGACGCACATCGGCTGCCGGTAGCCGGCGACGGGGTCGCCGACGAAGTTGTGCTGCGTCGGGTACCGAATCTCCTGGAGGATCGACGGCGCCACGTCCGCGAGAGCGACGAACTCCCGCGGCGCACGCGGGTCTTCGCTCGCGGCGGTCTCGGCCGCGGCCGGACTGGCCTGTACACCTCCGGCGAGGGCGGCGCCGAGCAGCGCCGCGAGGAGGAGTCGGATCGACGGACGGGTGCGGCTGCGCCGCTTCACTTGTGGCATGCCCATTCACTACCGCACCCGCTGCCCCGGAGGAAGCCCGCAGCACGCCGCACCCCGAATCCGCACCCACCCGGCCCCGCACCCACCGGTCGCGTCAACTCCTCGCGGACGACCGGGTTTCCGCCGAGCGGCGCAAGCGTCGGCCCGCACGGCGTCCCCGCTGGGCGAGCAGGTCGGAGGGATCTGGGGTGCGCCTCCTCGACCAACCGAGCGACCCGACCTCGCGATCCCGTGCGGTGCTTTCCAAGGTCCGACTTTCAGGTAGTCCGCAGGCGGCAGCGTGGGGCTGTTGCCTACCGCCTCCACGGGGCCGGACCCAACGCCTCGTGTTCCGGGGAGACTTGTCGCAAGCGCACTGCATGATCCTCATGCACCCGGCCGTTCTTCTCAGGCGGCATCGTTGGGGTGCTTCTACGCGGTCTTCACGGCGGCTGTTTCAAGTCGAACGGCCCATGTTGTGAGGTGACTTGCGCGCGCACTTACTCGAACCTGCGCAGCCTGCCGCTCTCTCAGGCTGCGCCATGGGGGCCATCGCGTACGCGTTCCGCGTCCACGGCGGCTGTTCCGGGTGCAACAGCCGCTGTCCTGGGGCGACTTACGACGCGCGCTGCCCGAACTCCCGCCCCGCTCTCCGCAGACGGCGCCGTGAGGCTGGCACCCATGCCTCCCGCGACAAGGCACCCGTCCCAGGCCCAACGTCCCTCGACGGGGAGCGACTTACGCCACGCACCGCCCGCCTCCACGCAGCCCACCGCGCCCCACGGGTTGCACCAGGAGCCCTGTCGCCCCCACACCCCGCTCCACAACGGCCGTGCCGGACCCAACAGCCCCCGCGCTGCCGCGGCTTGGCCCACGACCACCCCGCTCGCGGACCTACCCCTCACCCCGGACACACACCCGGTACCCCACGGGCCCGCCCCCCTCACGTACGACGCGCACCCGCCCGTCCGCCCGATCCACGACGAACCGCTCGGCCTCCGGCCGCGCGTCCCCGTCCCCGCCCGCGAGGACGAGTCCACTGCCCCGGCGCCCGGGTCCCGGCGGCCACACCTCCAGCACCGTGCGCCCCTCACCGTCCGCCACAGGTACGGCGGCCCCGGCGCGCGCCAGCACCGGCGTACGTCCGAGCGGTGCGTCGACCAGCGCCGTCCCCGGTCCCTCGTGCGCCCGTCCGCTCGACGTCTCGTACCAACGCCCGCGCGGCAGCTTCACCGCACGCCGGCGCACGCCCGGTCGGAGGACGGGCGCGACGAGCAGCGCATCGCCGAGGAGGAAGGCGTCGTCGCACCCGCGCAGCTCACGGTCGCCCGGATGCTGCCACCAGACCGGGCGCACGCAGGGCGCCCCGCTCCGCTCGGCGAGGTGCGCAAGGGTGAGCAAGTACGGCAGCAGACGCCGCCGTTCCGCGAGGACGGACCGCGCCGCGGACCCGTCCGGGCGCCACCGCACCGACACGGCGGACGTGCGGAAGAGCGGCAGATGGCTGCCGAGCTCCAGCCCCCGCACCAGCAACTCCGCGTCGTCCTCCGTCTCACGGCCCCCGAGCAACGGCCCGCTGAACGGCACGCCGCACAGCCCCAGCGCGACGACGGCCGCCAGCGCCTCCCGCAACCCGTCCCACCCACGCGAACCGACGGCGACCAGCGCACCCCCGTACCGCTGCATCCCCGCCCACCCCGACTCGCAGGCGAGAAAGGGCCGTTGCCCCGGACGCAGCGACCGCAGCGCCTCGGCACCCGCTCGGGCCATCGCCAGCGGGTAGACGTTGTGCGCCTCCCCGTGGTCCCCGCCGCGGCCCTCCAACGAGTGACGGGCCGAGCGAGGCAGCGCGGAGGCGGCGAAGGGGGCGGGGGAGGCCGGCTGGTCGCGACGGTGCAGATAGCCGTCGGGACCGTCGGGGCGGTACGCCGACGCCCACCACCCGCGCGCCCGCGGCAGCGTGAAGTCCGGGTAGGCCACCTCCCCGCGCGCCACCGCGCCGCGCACCTCCAACCCGCGGGCGTCCCGTACGAACACCCCGGCGCGCACGCCCTCCTCGTACACGCCTGCGCCCTGCCGCACCCGCACCGCCGGCTCCGTCCCCGCCGTCGTCCGCACCCCCAGCGCACGCAACGCCCCCACAAGCCGCCCGGCTTCCCCTGCCGCGGCCTCCACGCTTCCCAACTCGACGACAGCAGGCGGCAGTCCGGCCGCCTCCCACGCCCGGACCGCGCCCAGCACCTCCGCATCGCACGCGACGTCCGGCGGAGCATGGTGGTGGCCCAGCGCCCACGCCGGGGGCGCAACAGGCGCCCCGGTGAGCAGCGTCCACCCCTGCAACACCCGCGCGGGCGCCCCCGCCACCACCCAGTACCTCACGGGCCCGCCCGACATCCGCACCTCGCACCGCCCCGGCCGGTCGAGCCCCGAGCCGAGCCCCTCGACGCCGTGCCGGACGCTCACCTCGCCGGGGAACTGGTTGTCATGGAAGACGAGATGCGTCCCCGCGTCGGCCACGGCGAGCTGCACCGGCATCGTCAACGCGCCGCCGGGGCCGCGTCCTTCGTTCCAGAGCCGATGCACACCGTCCGCGAGCTGCGGACCGCCCCGCGCCCCCAACCCGAAGAGCCGCGCGTCCGGCGCGAGTTCGGCCCGCTGGACCCAGCGCTCCGCGCCCGGCCTCTCCGACTCCCACCAGCGGGGCGGCAGTTCGCGCCGCAGCAGCGCTCCGCCGGGCGTACGCACCTCGACCGTCCCCAGGCGGGAGACCGTCACCAGGGCCCGCTCGGAAACGACGCGCCAGCCGCCGTCCTTGTCCGGTTCGAGGAACGCCCGCACGTCCGGTGGCGGGGGAGCGCCGGCCACCGCGTACGAGGGCTCGGGAGCCGCCCCGTCCCAGCCGACGAACACGGCACCGCCCACCACGACTTCGACCCGCAGCGACGCGCGCGCGAACCGCACCAGCCCACCGCCCGGTGCGGGTTCGGCACCCTCCGCCTCGCCGGGCACCCGAGCCCGCTCGACGCCACGGCGCCCGAGCCGCCCCCGGGCTGCGGCATCCGAGCGCCGCCCTCGCAGCGCCGAACGAAGTGCGCGCATGCCGCGCACGCTACCCAGAGCCCTCACCGACGACCAGGCGGCCCCGCAACCGTTCATGCCCTCTCCCTGCCCCCACGACGGCGCCGTGCACCGACGTGTCCCGCCGGTCGACAGCGCACGCCCCGGCGCATTGCACACGCCGGTGCCGTGCGCCAGAGCACACCGCCGACTCTGGCGCAGTAGTTGATCACGTGGCATTGTCCTCGGGAGCAGCGCGCCGGCCCGCAGCCGAGTCCCAGACCGACGAGCGGCGCCGACCGCACAGCCGTGCAGAACCTCCGGGAGCCGCCATGACGACCGACAACCGAACCGAGCCGACCGCACTCTGGCGCCCCACGCCCGAGCGGAGCGAAGCCGCGAGGCTCACCCGCTTCCACGCCTGGGCCGCACGCCACCACGGCGCTCCCACCCCCGCGGCAGACCCGGAAGCCGCCTACGCCGACCTCCACCGCTGGTCCGTCGAGCAACTGCCCGAGTTCTGGAGCGCGGTGACCGAGTGGTTCGACGTCCGCTTCAGCACCCCCTACGAGACGGTCCTCGCCGAGGACGCCATGCCGGGCGCCCGCTGGTTCCCCGGCGCCACCCTCAACTACGCAGAGCAGGCCCTGCGCGCCTCCGAGGACCCCGAACGCGCCGCCGAGCCTGCCGTCATCGGCGTCGACGAGCGCCTCGAACCGGAAACGGTGACCTGGGGCACCCTCCGCGCCCGCGTCGGCTCGCTCGCCGCGGAGCTCCGTCGCCTCGGCGTCGGCCCGGGCGACCGCGTCTGCGGCTACCTCCCCAACGTCCCCGAGGCGATCACCGCCCTCCTCGCGACCGCCGCCGTCGGCGCCGTGTGGACCTCCTGCGCCCCCGACTTCGGCGCCCGCAGCGTCCTCGACCGCTTCCGCCAGGTCGAGCCCGTCGTCCTGATCACCGTCGACGGCTACCGCTACGGCGGCAAGGAGCACGACAGGCGCGGGACCGTCGCCGAACTGCGCGAGGAACTCCCCACCCTGCGCGCCGTCGTCCACGTCCCCCTCCTCGGCACGCCCGCCCCCGAAGGCGCCCTGGAGTGGGACGACCTCGTCTCGGCGAAGGTCGAACCCGTCTTCGAGCAGGTATCTTTCGACCACCCGCTGTGGGTCCTCTACTCCTCGGGGACGACGGGCCTGCCGAAGGCCATCGTGCAGTCGCAGGGCGGCATCCTCGTCGAACACCTCAAGCAGCTCGGGCTCCAGAGCGACGTGGGCGAGGGGGATCGCTTCTTCTGGTACACCTCGACCGGCTGGATGATGTGGAACTTCCTCGTCGGCTCCCTGCTCGTCGGCGCCACGGCCATCACCTACGACGGCAGCCCCGGCTATCCCGACGGCGCGGCCCAGTGGCGCGTCGCCGAACTCACCGGTGCCACCTTCTTCGGAACGTCGGCCGCCTACATCACCGCGAGCGCCAAGGCCGAACTCCACCCGGGCCGCGACTTCGACCTCTCCCGCGTCGGCTGCGTCGCCACCACGGGCTCACCGCTCCCGCCGGACGGCTTCCGCTGGATTCACGACGAGGTCTCGCCCGCGATGTGGATCGCCTCCGTCAGCGGCGGCACCGACGTCTGCAGTTGCTTCGCCGGGGCCGCTCCCACGCTCCCGGTCTACGTCGGCGAACTCCAAGCCCCGTCACTCGGTGTCGCGTTGGAGTCCTGGAGCCCCGCGGGCGAGCCGCTCGTCGACGAGGTCGGCGAGCTCGTCGTCACCCGCCCCATGCCGTCGATGCCCGTGCGCTTCTGGAACGACGCGGACGGCAGCCGCTACCGCGAGAGCTACTTCGAGATGTTCCCCGGCACCTGGCGCCACGGCGACTGGACCACCCTCACGGGGCGCAACACGGTGATCATCCACGGCCGTTCGGACTCCACCCTCAACCGCCAGGGCATCCGCATGGGCTCGGCCGACATCTACGAGGCCGTCGAACGCCTCCCCGAGATCCGCGAGTCCCTCGTCCTCGGCATCGAACTCCCCGACGGCGGCTACTGGATGCCCCTCTTCGTCCACCTCGCGGACGGCGCAACACTCGACGACGACCTGCGCGACCGCATCAAGCGCACACTGAGGGCCGAACTCTCGCCCCGCCACGTCCCCGACGAGGTGATCGAGGTCCCCGCCGTCCCGCACACCCTGACGGGCAAGCGCCTGGAGGTCCCCGTCAAGCGCATGCTCCAGGGCACCCCGCTGGAGAAAGCGGTCAACCCCGGCTCCGTGGACGACGTCGAACTCCTCCGCATCTACGAGCGACTGGCCCGCAGCCGCACGGCCTGACGGCACGGCGCCGGGCCCGGAGCCCGGCGCCGTCCCACTCCCGAAGAGCACCGCCTGCGCGGTACACCGGGGCTCCGGCGCGCTACCGGTGCGGCGCGGGCCCGTCCTCACTCGCCGGAGAGCACCGCCTGCGCGGCGCGCCTGGCTTCCGCCGCGCTGTCGGCGCGGCGCGCGGCGGCCGCGGCACGTTCGCACTGTGCCCGAGTGTGCTTCGCCAGCGTCGCGCGCACCATCGGGATGGCGGACGCCCCCATCGACAGGCTCGTCACCCCCAGACCGACGAGCACGCACGCCATCGCCGGGTCTGCGGCAGCCTCCCCGCACACCCCGCAGCTACGCTCCTCCTCGCCTGCGGCCTCCGCCGCGTACGCCACCAGGTCCAGCAGCGCGGGCTGCCACGGGTCCTGCAACCGGGAGACGGCGCCCACCTGCCGGTCGGCAGCGAAGGCGTACTGCGCAAGGTCGTTGGTCCCCAGCGAAAGGAACTCCACCTCGCGCAGGAGCGACCGCGCACGCAGCGCAGCGGCCGGCACCTCCACCATCGCGCCGAACTTCGCGTGCAGCCCCGCCGCACGGCAGGCTTCCGCGAAGGCACGCGCGTCGACCCGGTCCGCGACCATCGGCGCCATGACCTCCAGATGCACGGGGAGCCCGTCGGACGCCTCGGCCAGCGCCGCCAACTGCCCCTGCAACACCTCGGGATGGTCGAGAAGGGCGCGCAATCCCCGTACGCCCAAAGCAGGGTTGGGCTCGTCGGAAGGGCTCAGGAACTCCAGCGGCTTGTCCGCACCCGCGTCCAGCACGCGCACGACGACCCGGCCGTCCGGAAACGCCTCCAGCACCGACCGGTACGCCTCGACCTGCCGCTCCCTGGAGGGTGCCGCACGTCCGTCCTCGAGGAACAGGAACTCCGTACGGTAGAGCCCGACCCCCTCGGCCCCGGCGTCCAGCGCGGCCGCGACCTCGGAGGGCCCGCCGATATTCGCCAGCAGCGGCACCCGGTGGCCGTCCGAGGTGCTCCCGGGCCCCTTGGCAGCCTCCATCGCGGCCCTGCGCTCCTCGGCAGCGGCCTCCAGCTGCACCCGCTCCTCGGCGGTGGGCGCCACCACGACCTCCCCCGAACTCCCGTCGACCGCCACCACGGTGGACTCCGCCAGCTCGGTCGCCCCCGGGAGCGCCACGACGGCAGGCACCCCCAGCGACCGCGCGAGGATGGCACTGTGACTCGTCGGCCCGCCCTCCTCGGTCACGAACCCCAGCACCAGCGTGGTGTCGAGCAACGCCGTGTCCGCCGGCGCCAGGTCCCGCGCCACGAGCACGAACGGCGTGGCACTGTCCGGAATCCCCGGCATCGGCACCCCGGTAAGCCGCGCCACAATCCGGTTGCGCACGTCGTCGAGGTCGGCGACGCGTCCCGCCAGATACTCCCCGGCCTGCGCAAGCAGACCCCGGTACGCGGTGAGCGCGTCGTAGACGCTCCGCTCCGCCGTGCTCCCCACGGCAATACGCCGCTCCACGTCGCTGAGCAGCTCCGGGTCCTGCGCCATCATCGCCTGCGCCTCGAGCACGGCCTGCGCCTCACCGCCCGCAAGGTTCCCCCGCGCCAGCAGGTCGGCGGCGACGGCCTCCAACGCCCGCCGCGCACGCTGCTGTTCCTTCTCCGCGTCGTCGGGCGCGATCTGCTCCGCCGGTGGCTCCAGCACCGCCGTGACCATGTGCCGGACCTCGCCGACCGCCACCCCGTGGCTCACGCCGACACCCTGCAGCGTCGTCTCCATCCATCCGCCTCCGGATCAGCGCGAACACGTCAGAGGTGCCCGCGGCACCGTTCAGTTCCATTCGAAGAGCGTCTCGGCGGGCCCCGACTCCGCAATGGCGCTCAGCGCCCCGGGCGCCGCCTCCAGAGCGATCACCGGCGAGACCGGCGACTTTCCCGCAGCCTCGACGGCCACCGGGTCCCACCGCACCACACCGTCCCCCCGCCGCACCTCGTCCCCCTTGCCGACGAGCAGCTCGAACCCCTCACCGTTCAACTGCACCGTGTCGATCCCCAGGTGCGTCAACACCCCGTGCCCGTCCGCGTCGACGACGACGAAGGCGTGCGGATGCAGCGACACCACGATCCCGTCGACGGGAGCCACCGCGGTGGCCGGCTCCCGCACCGGGTCGACGGCCGTTCCCGGCCCCACCATCTCCCCGGCGAAGACGGGGTCGGGCACCGCGCCGAGACCGATCGCCTCTCCCCTTACCGGGGACGTCACAGTGGTCATGGAAGCCTCCCGAAGGTCGGGTACGAAACCGCGCCGGCCGGCGTCGCTGCCGGTCCGGCGCACCGCCAGCAGCGTATGCGATCGCCCCTGCGCGCCCGGCCCTTCCACGCCTGCGGATGCCCGCCCGGGGCCCGGGGAAACCGATTTGCCTCGTTCCCGAGCCCGCCTGTACGGTTGCCAAACCGCTCGGCGAGAGCAGGGCGGCCCCCAGACAGCCAACGGCTTCGAGAAAGCCGCTTCTTTCGCATGCCGAAAGGGAAGCGATTTTTTCTCGCAAAGAAGCACCTGGTAATGTCTGGGACACCGAGAGGGAAGCGCCCGGAGGGCCCTGGGAGGGGTTCGATGGAAGCGTTCGTTCTTTGAGAACTCAACAGCGTGCCATTTAGTCAACGCCAAGTTTGTTGATGCCCGTACCTGGCCTGTTTTTTGGTTGGGTGGGTTTCTTTGATTTTTTTCGGCAAAGATTGTGCATGCCCGCGTGTGTGTGGGTGTGTGGTCTTTGTGGATGTGGAATGCATTCATGGAGAGTTTGATCCTGGCTCAGGACGAACGCTGGCGGCGTGCTTAACACATGCAAGT
>NZ_KB905815.1:169788-890774 GCF_000381025.1 Streptomyces sulphureus DSM 40104 | reverse complement strand
TGGGGATGCGGAGGACCTGGCTGGTTTTGCCGGAGTTGGCGGGGTGGAGGAGCATGCGGAGGCTGGAGTGTTCCAGGCGCATGAGGTCGGCGACTTTGGGGATGCACAGGATCGGTACGTCGGTCGCTTCGATGCGTTGGACCATGAACCGCTCCCGCAACACGATCACCGGGCGTCCCTCCAGCGCGCCCAAGGTCGAGAGCCACATGTTCGCCTGATACGCCGAAGACGTACCCCCCGAGAAATACATCCCCACCGTCGGCCGATACTCCCCCAACCACGCATCCAACCACTCCCACACCTTCGCCTCGCTCACGGCGCGGCGCTTGGGGAGCAGCCACAGGCCCAGGTAGCACGCGCTGCCGAGGGAGAGGAGCAGCGTGCAGCCGACGCCGAGGTACCCCCAAGTCTCGGCCGAGAGCCCGGCGGAGAGGACGACGCCGATGGTGCCGGGCACCGAGAACCTCAGCAGGCGGCGGCTCGGCTGCCGCAGCAGCAGGCGGGGCGGCGCCTTGGTGAGCCGCAGCGCGGAGGTGTCGATGTTCCGCGTCACGATCGGCAACGTCCGGGTGCGCCGTACGAGTTGGGCGACGGCCTGGCACAGGAAGTGCGCGGCGTAGGCGACGAGGAGGAGCAGCGTCAGCGGTCGCTCGACGCCGGGCGGCACCTCCGGGATGCGGACGAGGCCGATCACCACGAGCATGTCGCGCAGCAGTTGGCGGGTGGTGACGTCGAATCTCACCTTGCCGAGCAGCGCGAGCAGGCCGGGCTGCCGGTGCGTGAGGTACAGGTCGAGCGCCAGGCCGGCGAGCGAGGCGGCAATGAAGACCGGCACGTTCGGCAGCAGGGCGCCCGCGAGCTGCGCGGCGTAGAACACCGCCAGCGCGAGCAGCGCCGCCAGTTGGACGACGCGTCGGGATGAGAGTCCGGCAGAGGGCACGGGCTGGGCTCCTGGCAGGAGAATCGAAAGTTTTCTGGCTGAATTCGAGTTGTTTTGCGTGGTTTCTGCGAATATATGTCGAGCCCGTCCACAGGATCGGGCCGAGAGGACCTGACCGTATGACGCGGGCAGCCCCAGTGACAATCTTCCCCCGCCCCGCACCCGCTCTGTGCCGCGGCCGAGGCGCGCAAAGGTAACGATGCTCACCTCTTCGTCACCCGAAATCGATGCGCATCCGCGACCTGCACTGACGTAGATTGCCGGAGGGATTGCGCGAGGACGGCGAGGAGGACGGACCCGCCGCAGCGCGGTACGCATCCACCACGGCGGGAGCACCGACGAGAGTGACAGGCGCAACACACAGTGACAGCAGCACGGACGCGGCGGCAGGCCTGCGGCAGGAGGTGGCAGACGCGCGGCGGATCGTCGTCAAGGTCGGCTCCTCCTCGCTCACCACGGCCGCCGGCGGCCTCGACGCGGACAGGGTGGACGCCCTGGTCGACGCGCTCGCGGGCCACGCCCTCGCGGAGGGCAAGGAGACGGTCCTCGTCTCCTCGGGTGCCATCGCCGCGGGGCTCGCACCGCTCGGCCTCGCCAAGCGCCCGCGCGACCTCTCCCGTCAGCAGGCGGCGGCCAGCGTCGGACAGGGGCTGCTCGTCGCGCGGTACACCGCCTCCTTCGCGCGGTACGGGCGTCGCGTCGGCCAGGTACTCCTGACGGCGGACGACACCAGCCGCCGCTCCCATTACCGCAACGCCTACCGCACCCTGGAGCAGCTCCTGTCGATGGGCGCGGTCCCGATCGTCAACGAGAACGACACCGTTGCGACCGCCGAGATCCGCTTCGGCGACAACGACCGGCTGGCCGCCCTCGTCGCCCACCTCGTCCGCGCCGACCTCCTCGTCCTCCTCTCCGACATCGACGGCCTCTACGACGGCGACCCGGCCAAGCCGGACTCGCACCGCATCGCCGAGGTCGCGGGCGCCGCCGAGCTCGCCGGGGTCGAGGTCGGCAGCGCCGGACGCTCGGGCGTCGGCACCGGCGGGATGGCGACGAAGGTGGAGGCCGCCAGGATCGCGGCGGCGGCCGCCGTGCCCGTCGTCCTCACCTCGGCCGCACAGGCGGCTGACGCGCTGGCGGGCCGCCCCACCGGCACCTGGTTCCACCCCACGGGCCGCCGCGCGGCCGGCCGCCTCCTCTGGCTTGCGCACGCATCCACCCCGCTGGGCGCGCTCACGCTCGACGCCGGCGCCGTGGAGGCGGTCGTCGAGCGGCACACCTCGCTGCTGGCCGCGGGGATCGAGTCGGTCCACGGCGCTTTCTCGGCCGGCGACCCGGTGGAGCTGCGGGACGAGGCGGGCCGCCCGGTGGCCAGGGGGCTGGTGAACTTCGACGCCAAGGAGCTGCCGCAGCTTCTCGGCCGCTCCACGGGGGAGTTGGCGAGGGAGCTGGGGCCGGAGTACGAGCGGGAGGTCGTCCACCGGGACGACCTCGTGCTGCTCGCTTCGTAGCACCGCGGGGGCGCTCGGGACGTAGCGGTTGTGCGCTCGGGCGCGCCCCCGGGCGCACGCCGGCGGCTGGGTGCGGGTGCTCGGTGCGGGGACTGGTGTTCAGGCTGGGGCGCCAACCCCCGCACGAGACCGGTCAAAGAGCGGCGTTTCCGCGGACACCTTCAGGAAAACCACCCCACGGGGGCGCTCGGACTGGTCAACTTTGAGGTGGAGCCGCCCGAGCGCGCGGCGGCTGCGGAAGCAGGAGCGTGCCGCCCGCCGGGCGCAGCGCCTCCCCACCCCTTCGCACCATTCTCAGGAGGCCGCCGGTGAGACGACTGGCCAGCGTCGAGATGGGGTCCTCCCGGCCGGAGGAGAGCACCGTGCCGCAGCCTCGGCCGGAGCCCCGGCTGTGGCACATCACGCTCAGCGTCGCCGGTGCCGACGCGCCGCTCAAGGAGGTCAGACGCGCGCTGGAGCAGCTCGCGCACGACCATCCCTTCCTCCTCACCAGCCGATACGCCAACGACCATGCGGAGATCAGGTATTGGGAGGAGGCCCGCGACCTCCACGACGCGGCGGCCGTGGCGCTGCGGCTGTGGGGCGAGCACCGTGCCTCGGCGAAGCTTCCGCCGTGGGAGATCGTCGGCCTCGAGGTGATCGGCCGGGAGACCTACCACCAGCGGGTCGCCGAGGGGTACGGGCCGCCGCCGGCCGTGCCGGTGGGCGTCCACCCGTTCTGACACCCCGCGTCCGTCCGCGCCTGCACGCCGAGTCGGCGTCGACGTCCGGTCGCCGTCCCGTCTCGGGAAGCGGACGCGCGGCCGGACGCCTGCGGCGGCCTGGCTAGGCTGGGGACATGACCGCCACGCAGCAGCCGTCGCCCGTGCTCGCCACCGCCCGCCGTGCCAAGGAGGCCGCAGCCGAGCTGGCGCCGCTGCCCCGCAGTGTGCGGGACGCGGCCCTGGAAGCGATCGCGGAGGCCCTCGTCGCGCAGACGCCGAGGATCACCGCGGCGAATGCGGAGGACGTCGCGAGGGCCGAGGCCGCCGGCACCGAGCCCTCGCTCCTCGACCGGCTCACGCTCACCCCCGAGCGCC
Organism: Streptomyces sulphureus DSM 40104; assembly: GCF_000381025.1. Lineage (GTDB taxonomy): Bacteria > Actinomycetota > Actinomycetes > Streptomycetales > Streptomycetaceae > Streptomyces > Streptomyces sulphureus. The sequence continues at coordinate 887,244 of NZ_KB905815.1, read as the reverse complement.
TCGCCGGCATCGCCGCCGACGTACGCGGCATCGTCGGCCTCCCCGATCCGGTCGGCGAGGTGCTGCGCGGCTCGACCCTCCCCAACGGCCTGGAACTGCGGCAGGTCCGGGTGCCGCTCGGCGTCGTCGGCATCGTCTACGAGGCGCGGCCGAACGTCACGGTCGACGCGGCAGCGCTGTGCCTGAAGTCCGGCAACGCCGTCCTGCTGCGCGGCTCCTCCTCGGCGTACGCCTCGAACAGTGCGCTCGTCGAGGTGCTCAGGGAGGCGGTCGCGTCGGCAGGCGTCCCGGCCGACGCGGTGCAGCTCGTCCCGGGGGAGAGCCGGGAGAGCGTCGAGGAGCTGATGCGTGCCCGGGGACTCGTAGACGTTCTCATCCCGCGCGGCGGTGCCTCGCTGATCCGCACCGTCGTGGAGGGGTCCACGGTCCCCGTGATCGAGACGGGCGTCGGCAACTGCCACGTCTACGTCGACGCCTCGGCCGACGTGGAGACGGCCGTCGACATCGTCGTCAACTCCAAGGCGCAGCGCCCCAGCGTCTGCAACGCGGCGGAGACGGTCCTCGTCCATGAGGAGATCGCCGACGCGTTCCTGCCCCGCGCGGCCGAGGCGCTGGGCAAGGCCGGCGTCACCCTCCACGGCGACGAGCGCTGGCAGCGCGCCGATCCGGCCGTCGTCCCCGCCACGCCCGAGGACTGGTCGACGGAGTACCTCTCCTACGACCTCGCCGCCGCCGTCGTCCCCTCGCTCGACGCGGCCGTCGCGCACATCCGCGCCCACACCTCGGGCCACACCGAGGCGATCGTCGCCCGCGACACCTCGGCCACCCGCCGCTTCACCGCCCTCGTCGACGCCACCGCCGTGATGGTCAACGCCTCGACCCGCTTCACCGACGGGAGCGAGTTCGGCTTCGGCGCCGAGATCGGCATCTCGACGCAGAAGCTCCACGCCAGGGGGCCCATGGGCCTCCCCGAGCTGACGTCGACCAAGTACGTCGTCACGGGCGACGGCCACATCCGCGGTTGAATTTTTGCGCTCACTGCCCAAATTGACCGTATAGGTCTACGCTGGACCCCGTGCCGGACGACGTGGGGGGCAGGCCGTTCCCGGACGGCGAGGAGCCCGAGTACCGCCACCACGGGGAAGCGGACGAAGAGTTCGCCACCGTGGTCTTCGACGAGGACTTCGTGCGTGCCGCCGAGGTCCACGAACCGACGGCCGCCGAGCGCATGCTCACCTCGGCGCAGCCGCACCAGGACCCGGAGGAGCCCCGCTACCCGTGGGACGACCCTTCGGGCTACGACGACTACGACGCCCTAGCCGAGGGCGAGGAGCCCGACCCCGAGGCCGAGCGTCAGGTCCGCTTCGCGCGCCCGGAGAACTTCGGCCCCGGCTTCCACCCGCACCTGCGCTCCGGGCTCCCGCCGGACCTGGAGGCGTACGAGCACGGCGCCGACTACGGCTACGGCCGCCCGGCCGCCTCCGGCCCGCCGGCGTCGGCTCGCCCGTACCGCGGCCACGGCCGCTGGCAGCGCCCCGTGGCGTGGGTGCTGGCCGTGGTGATGGGCCTCGGTGTGGTCGCCCTGGCGTTCAGCGCCGTCTACCGGGGCGCCGCCGCACAGCGCGACGACCCCGAACCCCCACCCGCGACGGCCGACATCGAGTCCTCCGAGGACCTGCCGGGCAACCTCCACTCGACTCGGCCCGAACAGGCGCCGGCCACGGCGGAACCAGGACCCGGATAGGCGAATCCGCTCCTCGCGACCCCGCGTCGGAGCGGACTTTCGCTTTCCGCCCCTGTCGTCCGCCCCTTGCTGCCTGCGGAAAAGGTGCGGCTCGTCACGTCCGGCACCGAAAACACCCGTGATTTCCGCACGTTGTCCACAGCCGACCGTTCACGACGCGTGCACCGGACCTACTCTGTTCTTATGTCCGGGCGCGAAGACCCGCCCGATGGGGCGCCGGAGAGCGGGGGCCCCACAGGCGGTGACGAAGAGTACGGAGCGCTCGTCTTCGACGAGTCGTTCGTGCAGGCTGCACGGCTCCAGGAGTACTCCGCACAGGAGCGGTTCGCCGACGACTCGCACGCAGCGGTGCGCAGCCGTCCGGCCGCCGAGCGGAAGACGGGGCTCACCTTCTCCAAGCAGGGCGTCCTGCTCTGCCTGCTCATCGCGATGGCTTTCGGCACCGCCATCTACATGGGCATCCGCAACCCGTACCACACGCCCCCGCAGCCGGCGGCCGAGCCGATGCGCATCTCGCTGCTGCCGCTCGCACCCCGCGACGCGGTCCCGGGGGCCGAGTCCGAGGACCTCTTCACGCACAGCCCCGCCGCCGCGTTCCGCTCGGGCGCCGACGGCGTGACGCTGCCGCCGGCCCGGCGCAGCGAGCACTTCTCGGAGAGCGAGGTCCTCACGGCGCTCACCAGCGCGAAGGAGTACGTCGTCGAGAGCTCCCTCGACCCGGAGGTCCTGACGGGCGGCGCGGCCCGCCCCGTGCGGCTGCTCCTCAACCCGGGCCAGCAGCGGCAGTTCGACGAAAGCCTGAAGAGCCCCCGCAACGACGGCAGCTACGCGGCCACCGGCTGGATGGTCCGGTTCGACCCGGAGAAGACCGCCCTCGCCGATCCGCGGGTTCGGGTCGACGGCACGCTCGTCGTCAAGGAGGAGGGGCCCGCCGCGCTGGAGGTCACCGCCGACCACGTCTTCGCCTACGCCGTACGCCCCGCCGGCGGCGGTGCGCAGGAGGCGGCGTCGCTCTTCACCGTGCGCCGCGAGGTCCGCTTCCACTTCACCCGCGAGGACCTCAGGGACCACCAACTCAGCGTGCGCCAGGTCTCGATGCGCGCGGGCCCGCTGCCGTGCTCCGCCGATCCCTCCGACACTCTCGTCCCGCTCCTCGCCGGTGAGAAGGCGAAGGAGGACGGCCCCGCGGGGACCAACCCGTACGCCGACGGACGCTCGGCCGTCCCGACGTGCGGTGCGCTCGCGGCCAACGCCCAGCCGAGCCCTAGGAACCCTTCCCCGTAGGGCCGCCGTCCCCCTCGTTCTTGCCGCCGCCCCGTCCCGTGAAGGTGTCGCGGAGCTTGCCGCCGAGGTCGCCTGCGCCGCCCGCGATGTCCTTCACGAGGCCCAGCAGCGGGTCCTTGCTGTTCCGCACCGTCTCCGAGTAGTGCTCCGCGCTCTGGCGGAAGGAGTCGGAGAAGGAGGCGTCCGGGTCGTCTCCGCGGCGGTCGTAGTGGCCTTCCATGAGTCGCTGGTAGTCCCGGCTCTTGGCCCACTTCCGCAGTTCGGCGGCGCGCACGGTGGTGAAGGGGTGGCTGCGCGGCAGCACGTTGAGGACCTTGAGGACGGAATCCCTCAGATCGCCGCCGGCCTCGTACTCGTCGGCCTGGGCGAGGAACGCGTCGACGTTCATCCGGTGCAGGTGGTTGCCGCCCGCGAGCTTCATCAGGCCGCGCATCGAGGCGTCGAGGTCCTGTCCCACGAGGAGCCCGGCGCGGTCGGCCGACAGCTCCGACTTGCGGAACCACTCCCGCAGCGCCGTGATGATCGCCATCACGGCCACGTTCCCCAGCGGAATCCAGGCGATCTTGAGCGCGAAGGTGGTGAGGAAGAGAAGTATCGTGCGGTACACCGCATGGCCCGAGAGGGCGTGCCCCACCTCGTGGCCCACGACGGCGCGCATCTCCTCCTCGTCGAGGAGCTCGACGAGCCCGGTGGTGAGCACGATCACCGGCTCGTCCATCCCGACGCACATGGCGTTGGGCTTCGGGTCCTGGGTGACGTACATCGCCGGGACCTTCTCGAGGTCCAGGATGTAGCAGGCGTCCCGGAGCATGACGTCGAGGTGCGCGAACTGCTCCTCCGAGACACGGACGGAGTCCGAGAGGTAGAGCAGGCGCATGCTGCGCTCGGGCAGCAGGCCGCTCAGCGATTTGAAGACGGCGTCGAACCCCGTGAGCTTGCGGAGCGCCACGAGCGCCGAGCGGTCCGCCGGGTGCTCGTACGCGCGCGAGGAGATGCCGGGGAACCTCCGGCGCTCCCGGCCGGGGAGGCGTTCGGGGTTCTCCTCGGGGCCTCCGCCAGGCGTGCTGTCGCTGTGGTCCGTCATGTGGTGTCCCCTCCGCGTCGGCCGTCCACATTAGGTGCAGACGCCTTGCCGTGCCGAGGAGTTGCACCTTCCCGGCCGTCCTCGCACAACGGCCGCGGCGGTACGGACGTTCCCGCCGCCCCGCCCCTCGGCCCGGTGAGCTGAGTCGGCGTGAGCCGGTCGAGGGACCACGCTTACCATGAGCCTGCGCGGTCGTAACCGGCCGCGCTGCCGTACGACCTGCGCACGCCCCTACGAGACTTGGATGGGTCCGCGACGATGACTCTGCCCAGCACCGCACACGACGCCCTCACCGTGCTCGCCTCCGAGGGGCACGGCGGTGAGCACGAGAGCCTCAACCCTCTTCTCACCGGTTTCGGCGCCCTGTTCGCGCTGCTCCTGCTGCTGTGGATCACCACGCGCTTCAACCGGGACCGCTGAGCCCCGGACCGTCCTGCCGGGCCGGTCGCCCGGCCGTGCGGCCGTGCTGTGAGGGAGGGCCGCGCTGACCGAAGACAGGATAGGGTCGGCACGCATGGGAGAGCACATAGTGCCCGGGACCGCGAAGCGGCGGCTCGGTGTGATGGGCGGGACCTTCGACCCCATCCACCACGGGCACCTCGTCGCAGCGAGTGAGGTGGCAGCCCGCTTCCACCTCGATGAGGTCGTCTTCGTCCCGGCGGGTATGCCGTGGCAGAAGACCCACAAGCGGGTCTCGCCCGCCGAGGACCGCTACCTGATGACGGTGATCGCCACCGTCGGCAACCCGCAGTTCTCGGTGAGCCGGATCGACATCGACCGTGGCGGCCGGACGTACACGATAGACACGCTCAGGGAGCTGCGGGAGCTCGATCCCGACACCGACCTGTTCTTCATCACCGGCGCCGATGCCCTTTCACAGATCCTCAGTTGGCGCAACACCGAGGAGCTCTTCTCCCTCGCCCACTTCATCGGGGTCACCCGTCCGGGACACGCGCTCACCGACCCGGGGCTGCCGCACGGCGGCGTCTCCCTCGTCGAGGTGCCGGCGCTCGCGATCTCGTCGACCGACTGCCGCGCCAGAGTCGAGCGGGGCGACCCCATCTGGTACCTCGTGCCCGACGGCATCGTGCGGTACATCATGAAACGCGGGCTGTACCGGGAGGTCGTCGAGACGGTCGAGGACGAGGAGTCGGGGGGAGCGCAGGAGTGAGCGACGGCTACGGGTACGACCCGTACGGTCGGCAGCCGGAGATCCTCGGCTACGACGAGTACGGCCGCCCCATCTACGCGAGCGCGTCCCAGCCCCAGCAGACGTACCAGGGCTACGACCCCTCGGCGCAGCACCCCGGCTATCCGTCGTACGACTCCTACGCCGACCCCTACGCGCAGCAGCAGCCCCAGGGGTACGGCCAGCCGTACGCGGAAGAGCAGGCCGGGTACGACCCGTACGCCTACCCCCTCGACTCGCCGCAGCAGCAGCCCGATCCGTACGCGCCGCAGCAGCAGCCGCCCTTCCCGCACCAGGCACAGCCGCCGCAGGACGGCCCGGCCGCCGACGCCGGGCCCGACTACCGCACGGAGCAGTTCTCCTTCGTCGAGGAGCCGGCCGAAGACTCCGAGGACGTCATCGACTGGCTGAAGTTCAGCGAGAGCCGCACCGAGCGCCGCGAGGAGGCGAAGCGCCGCGGACGGAACCGGATCGTCGCGCTCGTCGTCGCCGCCGTCGTCCTCGTGGCGGGCGGCCTCGGGTACCTCTGGTACGCCGGGATGCTGCCCGGGCTCGACGGGTCGAAGGACGAGGCCGCGGCCACGGGCGAGCAGCGGCGCGACGTGATCGTCGTGCACCTGCGCTCGACCGACGGCGGTGACACCTCGACAGCCCTTCTCGTCGACAACGAGAGCGCGAGCAAGGGCAGCACCCTCCTCCTCCCCAACTCCCTCGCGGTCACGGCCGAGGAGGGGACGGCGACCACCCTCGGCAAGGCCGTCGAGGACGAGGGCGCCTCCCCGACGAGGGACGCGCTCGGCACGCTCCTCGGCGCCGACATCAAGGGCACCTGGCGGCTGGACACCCCGTACCTGGAGAACCTCGTCGAGCTCGTCGGCGGCATCACGATCGACGCCGACGCGACGATCCCCGCGAAGAAGAAGGGCGAGAGCCCCCTCGTCCGCAGCGGCGCCGACCGCGACCTCGACGGCCGCGCCGCCGTCGCCTACGCCACGCACCGCGCACCGGCCGAGGCGGAGGCCAAGCAGCTCAACCGCTTCGGCCAGGTACTCCACGCCTCGCTCCGCAAGCTCTCCAGCGAGCCGGCAGCGGCCGGCCGCACCGTCGAGTCGCTCGGCCAGATCCCCGACCCGTCGCTGAGCGAGAAGCAGTTGGGCGCTTCCCTCGCCAAGCTCGCCGAGCAGGCGAAGAACGGCTCCTACGACACCCGCGTCCTCCCGGTGCGGGCCAACGGGACGCTGAGCCGGGCCACGAGCGGGGGCATGGTCAAGCAGATCCTCGGCGGCACCGTGAAGAACTCCGACACCGAAGGAGTGCTGCGCGTCGGCGTCGAGAACGCGACGGGCGCGCGCGGGCGGGACGACGCCGCCTCGGTCGCGCTCGTCAACAGCGGGTACACCGTGGTGAAGGGCGGAGCCGCGGCCTCGGCCCGGGCCCGCTCGGTCGTCACCTATGCGGAGGCGGGCGACAAGGCCAAGGCCGTCGAGGTCGCGAAGACCCTCGGGCTCCGGGAGAGCGCCGCCCGCAAGGGCGAGGTGTCCGGCAACGCGGACGTCTCCGTCGTGCTCGGCGCCGACTACAAGGGCTGAGCCTGCGGGGCCGCGTCACCGGCGTGAGACCCTGGAAACCTGCGTGTGTCCCAATCCAGACAATCGACCCGAAAGCATCACCTGTGACCGCCACACCCCGCGCCCTCGAGCTGACCACCGTCGCCGCCCAGGCGGCGGCCGACAAGCTCGCCCACGACATCGTCGCCTACGACGTGAGCGACGTCCTCGCCCTCACCGACTCCTTCCTCCTCGCCTCCGCCCCCAACGACCGCCAGGTCAAGGGCATCGTCGACGAGGTCGAGGAGCGCCTGCGCGAGGAGTGCGACGCGCGCCCGGCCCGTCGTGAGGGCGAGCGCGACGGCCGCTGGGTGCTGCTCGACTTCGTCGACATCGTGGTGCACGTGCAGCACTCCGAGGAGCGCGTCTACTACGCGCTGGAGCGGCTCTGGAAGGACTGCCCGCAGGTGGAGCTCCCCGCCGACGCGCAGGCGACCGCGGGCGAGGGCGAGCGCCATCGGCAGTCCCAGGAGGGCGCGCTGGACGGGGAGCGGAGCTGAGCGCGCAGGGCGCCGGGCCCGGCGGACGCAAGATCGTCCTCTGGCGGCACGGGCAGACGCTGTGGAACCTCGAACGCCGCTTCCAGGGCACCACGGACATCGCACTCACCGAGGCCGGCATCCAGCAGGCCCGGCGGGCGGCCCGGCTTCTCGCGGGCCTCGGCCCGCACGCGATCGTCGCTTCCGACCTGCGCCGTACCGCGGCGACGGCGGCCGAACTCGCCGCGCTCACGGGCCTGGAGGTCACCTACGACGAGGGGCTGCGCGAGACGTACGCCGGGTCCTGGCAGGGCCTGACGCACGAGGAGATCCTGGAGCGCCATCCGGAGCAGTACACCGCGTGGAAGCGCGGCGAGCCGGTCCGCCGCGGAGGCGGTGAGCTGGAGGCCGAGGTGGCGGATCGTGCGGCGCCCGTGGTGGAGCGGAGCGTGGAGAAGCTGCCGGCCGGAGGCACGCTGGTGGTGGTCAGCCACGGTGGCACGATCCGGACGACCATCGGCCGGCTGCTCGGCCTCGCGCCCGGGACCTGGGAGGCGCTCGGCGGCCTCTCCAACTGCTGCTGGTCGGTGTTGGGCGAGGGCGTACGCGGATGGCGCCTCATGGAGCACAACGCGGGCAGCCTTCCGGAGCCGGTCCTCGGCGACGACGACTGAGGCGGATACCGGTCAACGACCGTCCAAAGGCCGCTCGTTGCTCGCTGCGTCGGCACGGGGTGCAGTGGATTTCTCATTCGGGCTGGTCACCGGTTAAGCTTCTACCCGTTCCCGGCGCCCGTCGCAGGGACGCGGGGCTATAGCTCAGTTGGTAGAGCGCTTGCATGGCATGCAAGAGGTCAGGAGTTCGATTCTCCTTAGCTCCACAGTCCAGAGATCCCGTCCTCGCCAGAGGGCGGGATCTTTGTGTCGGAGGGGTTGGCGCACCTGCCAACTTCTCGCCGTTGCGGGGCAGTTGGGTTTGCCCCCGGCGGGCGGAGTCGAACGGTGCCCGGACGGGTACGGGTGGGGAGCGGCCGTGCAGCCGAACAGCCTTCCGAGGACGGCGGATCGCGCGGTCGCACTCGCGTCCGGATCGCTCTGCTGCACTGCTCGGCGCGGACGGAACATGGCAGAATCGGGACGGCTGGAGGGGAAGCCGGAGGGAGGGCGCGTGCGACGTCGGCGAGGAGTGTTCGCGGCGTCCGGTTCGCGTGCGAGCGGCCCCGTCCCGAGCCGATCGCTCTCCGGTGGACGTGAGAAGGGCCGTCGTGCGCCGTCGGTCCGGGCGGAGGCAGTGGAGGAGTCCCCTACGTGTGCACGGCTTGCGGCCGCCGATGGAGCTGACTGAACCATGGGTGCACACAGCAGGAAATGCGACTGGTGCGGCGGCGGCACCCCGATCGTCCGGGACATGGAGCCGGTGAACCCGGCGTTCCAGTACTGGTGCGAGGAGTGCGCGAGGGCGCTGATCATAAAGGGCGATCCGATCGAGACGTACCGCGAGCTGGACGGCGAGCCGATCTACGGCCGCCTCCTGGAGGCGCACTGCACGCTGAAGCGGTTCTACTCGTTCGTCGTTGCGTAGGGGTTTTCGCCCAACCGTCCTTTGTGTCACCGGCGTTGAGTGGGACGGTTGGGTGGTGGGGGAACCGATTGGCACTGCGGGCCGGCCGCCGTGTAATGTTGGCGGCGCCGCCGAGGGGAGACCCCGGCGGACCAGATGCGGGGCTATAGCTCAGTTGGTAGAGCGCTTGCATGGCATGCAAGAGGTCAGGAGTTCGATTCTCCTTAGCTCCACGGTTCCGCACAGGGGCGGCCCGCGAACACGGGCCGCCCTTTTTCGCGCTCTCTTCCTCGCGATGTGGACGCCCGGTACGGGCCCTCAGGTCGTGCGGTACCCTGACGCCATGCGTGCTGAACGCCTTCTGCTTAGCCAGCCGCGCTGACCATGCCCGGGCCCCCGAAGCCCGGAGTCGGCGCGGCTTCCCCTCCTGTGCGAGGGGATTTTTCTTTTCTCGACCTAGGCAGATGACGACCGATGGAGCTTTGAGGACGATGAGCGAGCAGACGAACGCCGCACCCGCAGCGGCCCCCCATCGCTACACGGCGGCACTCGCCGCCGACATCGAGGCACGCTGGCAGGACTTCTGGGAGAAGCACGGCACCTACGAGGCCCCCAATCCCGGCGACGGCGACCTCGGCGGCGATCCCCGGGAGACGGCGAAGCCCAAGAAGTTCATCATGGACATGTTCCCGTACCCCTCGGGTGCCGGCCTGCACGTCGGCCACCCGCTGGGATACATCGCCACCGACGTCTACGCCCGCTACCAGCGGATGACGGGGCACAACGTCCTGCACACGCTCGGCTTCGACGCGTTCGGCCTGCCCGCCGAGCAGTACGCGGTGCAGACGGGCACACACCCGAGGCACTCCACCGAGGCGAACATGGCGCAGATGCAGAGCCAGCTGCGCCAACTCGGTCTGGGCCACGACGCCCGCAGGTCCTTCGCCACGATCGACCCCGAGTACTACAAGTGGACGCAGTGGATCTTCCTCCAGATCTTCAACTCCTGGTACGACACCGGGGCGCAGCGCGCACGCCCGATCTCGGAGCTGGTCGCGCAGTTCGAGGCGGGCAGCCGTGACACCCCCGGTGACTTCGGCCCCTGGGCGGAGCTCACCGAGCCGCAGCGTGCCGAGGTGCTCAGCGAGTACCGCCTCGCCTACGCCTCCGACGCCCCCGTCAATTGGAGCCCGGGCCTCGGCACCGTCCTCGCCAACGAGGAAGTGACCGCCGACGGCCGCTCCGAGCGCGGCAACTTCCCGGTCTTCAAGGCGAATCTGCGGCAGTGGAACATGCGCATCACCGCCTACGCGGACCGCCTCATCGACGACCTGGACACCCTCGACTGGCCCGAGGCGATCAAGCTCCAGCAGCGCAACTGGATCGGCCGCAGCGAGGGCGCCCGGATCGAGTTCGCCGTCGGCGAGGAGCGGATCGAGGTCTTCTCGACGCGGCAGGACACCCTCTTCGGCGCCACCTACATGGTGCTGGCGCCCGAGCACCCGCTCGTCGACCGCATTGCGTCGGAGGGCTGGCCCGAGGGGACGCACCAGGTCTGGACGGGCGGCCACGCGACCCCCCGCGAGGCGATCGCGGCGTACCGCGCGCAGACCGAGGCCAAGTCCGAGCTGGAGCGGCAGACGGAGGCGAAGGAGAAGACCGGCGTCTTCACCGGCGCCTTTGCGCACAACCCCGTGACGGGGCAGCCGATCCCGGTCTTCGTCGCCGACTACGTGCTGATGGGGTACGGCACGGGCGCCGTCATGGCCGTCCCGGCGCACGACCACCGCGACTTCGAGTTCGCGCGCGTCTTCGAGCTCCCGATGCGCTGCGTCGTCGAGCCGTCCGACGGCCGCGGGCTCTCCCCCGAGGAGTGGGACGACGCCTTCGTCTCCTACGACGCGAGAATCGTCAACTCCTCCTCGGAGGAGGTCTCGCTCGACGGGCTCCAGGTCGCCGAGGCGAAGCACCGGATCACCGAGTGGCTCCAGGAGCGCGGGGTCGGCGCGGGGACCGTCAACTACCGCCTGCGCGACTGGCTCTTCAGCCGCCAGCGGTACTGGGGCGAGCCCTTCCCGATCGTCTACGACGAGCAGGGCGTCGCGCACCCGCTGCCCGAGTCGATGCTGCCGCTCGAACTGCCCGAGGTGGACGACTACTCCCCGCGCACCTTCGACCCGGACGACTTCGGGGCGCAGCCCGAGACCCCGCTCTCCCGCAACGAGGAATGGGTCAACGTCACCCTCGACCTGGGGGACGGCAAGGGCCCGCGCAGGTTCCGCCGTGAGACCAACACCATGCCCAACTGGGCCGGCTCCTGCTGGTACGAACTGCGCTACCTCGACCCGCACAACACCCAGGCCCCCGTCGACCCGGAGGTCGAGCGGTACTGGATGGGCCCGCGCAAGGGCCAGTCGACCGGCGGCGTCGACCTCTACGTCGGCGGCGCCGAGCACGCGGTGCTGCACCTGCTCTACGCCCGCTTCTGGTCGAAGGTGCTCTACGACCTGGGCCACATCTCCTCGGCCGAGCCGTTCCACAAGCTCTACAACCAGGGCATGATCCAGGCGTACGTCTACCGCGACGCACGCGGCATCGCCGTGCCGGCGGCCGAGGTCGAGGAGCGCGCGGACGGTTACTACTACCAGGGCGAGAAGGTGACGCGGCTCCTCGGCAAGATGGGCAAGTCGCTGAAGAACGCCGTCACGCCCGACGAGATCGTCGCCGAGTACGGCGCGGACACGCTGCGGCTGTACGAGATGGCGATGGGGCCGCTCGACGTCTCGCGCCCGTGGGACACCCGTGCCGTCGTCGGGCAGTACCGGCTGCTTCAGCGGCTGTGGCGGAACGTCGTCGACGAGGAGACGGGGGAAGTCTCCGTCGTCGAGTCCCAGCCCGACGAGGAGACGCTGCGCGCGCTCCACAAGGCGGTCGACGGCTTCGCCCAGGACATGGAGGCGATGCGCTTCAACACGGCGATCGCCAAGCTGACCGAGCTCAACAACCACGTCACGAAGGTGCGTGGCGTGCCGCGGTCGGTCGCCGAGACGATGGTGCTGCTCGTCGCGCCGCTGGCGCCGCACGTCGCTGAGGAGCTGTGGCGGAGGCTCGGGCACGAGGAGTCGGTCGTCCATCACGACTTCCCCGCGGCCGACCCTGCGTACCTCGTGGACGAGGCCGTCACCTGCGTCGTGCAGGTCAAGGGCAAGGTGCGTGCGCGGCTGGAGGTGCCGCCCTCGATCGGCGAGGAGGAGCTGCGGGAGCAGGCGCTCGCCGAGCCCGCGATCGTCTCCGCGCTGGACGGCGCGGACGTGCGCAAGGTGATCGTCAAGGCGCCGAAGCTCGTCAACGTCGTGCCTGCCTGAGCTGGAGGCTTTCCCTCCGCGGCCGTCTCAGGGGCAGTTCCGGGTTCGGACCCGTCCTGAACGCCGGGCTCTCCGCTTACGCTGGAGGGTGTCGCTGTGCGCGTACGGACGGAGAAGCAGGTGGAGTTGGTTGTGACGGTCCTGGTGCTGCTCTTCGTTCTGTGCGTCGTCGTCGGCGGTGTGGTGGCGTTCCGGGTCGCGCGGGCGGTGAGCAGGGGCGTGGAGCGTACGGGCGTGCAGGTGCGGCGCGGGGTCGAGGAAGCCGGGCTGAAGGCCAAGGCGGCGCAGCCGGGTGCCGTCGGACAGGTGGCGCGGGCCCGCCTGGAGCTTCGCTCCTCGATCGACGGGACTCGCAGGTACCTCGAGGCGAGCGTGGCGCGTGATCCGGAGCTGAGGGAGTCGCTCGGCCTCCTCGACCGGCTCCACACACACGCGCGTGAACTCGACGGCGAGCTGCAGATGTTGGCCGACGGCGCGGGCAGGGCCCGCGTCGCCGAGCGGCTGCCGGATGTGCAGGCGAGGGTCGAGCGGGTCGTCCAGTCCGCCGAGTCGCTCCGCAGTGCGGCGGCGGACCGCGCCCAGCGGTTCGACGCCGAGGGGCTCGACTCCCTCCACTCGCAGATCGAGATGGAGTCCGGCGCGCTCCGTCACTGGGAGCAGGGCACCGGGCAGAGCGGCCCGGAGAAGAGCGAGCTGCCGGAAGGCGGCGAGCACCGCGGGCTTCCCGGGGACGGTCGGCGACGGTGGCAGCGGAAATAGGACGCGGTCCCTGCGCTGCTTTTCCTGCTGCTCGTCGGCGGTCGGACGTCCGGGCCGGGGCGCCGCTCGGCGGTCCGGGCAGATAGCCTCGGGCGCATGTCCCGCCATGTCGCGATCGTCACGGACTCCACGGCCTATCTACCGACTGAGGCGCTGCACCGGCACCGTATCCGCGCCGTCCCGCTGATGGTCGTCGTCGACGGCGAGGTGCTGGAGGAGGGCACGGAGATCTCGGCGCCCGCGCTCGCCGCCGCGCTCAAGGAGCACCGTCCCGTCACGACCTCGCGGCCGGGGCCCGAGCAGTTCGCCGCCGTCTACCGGGAGGCGGCCGAGTCCGGTGCGGAGGGCGTCGTCTCGCTCCACCTCTCGGCCGAGTTCTCCGGCACCTACGACGCGGCGGTCGTCGCCGGCAGGGAGGCGCCCCTGCCGGTCCACGTCGTCGACACGGGAGGCGTGGCGATGGCGCTCGGTTTCTGCGCGCTCGCGGCTGCCGACGCCGCCGAGTCGGGGGCGAGCGCGGAGGAGGCCGTGGCCGCGGCGCGGAAGCAGGCGGAGCGGACGCAGGCGTACTTCTACGTCGACACCCTCGACTACCTGCGCAGGGGAGGCCGGATCGGTGCTGCGCAGGCGCTGCTCGGCTCGGCCCTTGCGGTCAAGCCGCTGCTGCGGCTGAGCGAGGGCGGGATCGGGCTCCTGGAGAAGGTCAGGACGGCGGGGAAAGGACTCCTGCGGCTTGAGGAGATCGCTCTGGAGGCGGCCGGGGAGGGGAGCGTCGACCTCGCAGTGCACCACCTCGCCGCGCCCGAGCGTGCCGAGCGGCTCGCGGAGAGCCTCGCCGAACGGGTGCCGGGTGTGGGGGAGTTGCACGTCAGCGAAGTGGGCGCGGTGATCGGGGCGCACACGGGGCCCGGGCTCGTCGGCGTGGTCGTCGCGCCGAAGTGAGCGCTGATTTTCACTCTTGGGGATGAGTGAGTTCTCCCCAACTCGCGGGTTTTCCACAGAAACAGAGCAAGATCCACTTTTCTGCCGCGGCGTCTTTAGCGTCTGTCGGCATGAACTCCAGGACACATAACCGCCGTCATCGACCCCGCCGCCCGCATGCTCTGCAACGAGCCCGGGTGCCGGAGCCTTCTTCCGACCGTTCCGCAGATCCCGACCGTTCCGTTGAGAGCGGAGCCGCCGCCCTGCGCGCTGAACGGGGGCGGAAGCGCACGCCTGGACCGCCGCCGGATATGGGGCGGCGTGTGGGGGCGCTGTTCGCTGCTGGGGGTGAACCTGCGTGGGCGGCTGGTGAGTCGCCGGACGCCGCCGAGTTGGGCGCGGCGTCTGTTGGTGAGTCGTCGGGCGCCGGGGCGTCGGGTGGGGGGTCACCTGAACCAGCCGGTTCGTCCAGCGTGTTGGGGGCGGCTGAGGGCGATGAGGCGGCGGGTGCCCGTGAGGGTTTGCGCGGCGGTGGGCGTGACGGGCTGCGGGGGAGCTTTGGGGATGCGTCAGGAGGGTCAGGAGGCCGCGGGGCGTCGGGTGTGGTCGAGCCGTTCGGTGCTTCCGGTGCTTCTGCGGATGCCGTGGTGTCGGGGGTTGTTGAGGCGGGCGCTGGGCCTGCGGGTGCCGTTCCGCGGGGTGGGGTCGGGAGTTCCTCGGCGTCCGGTGGTGAGGCCGTCTCGTCGTCGGTCCGTGGAGAGGGCCGTACGAAGAGGGCGGTATCCGACGGAGCTGTGCGCGCTCGCGATCTGCCTCCGCAGGCGACGGACTCGCTGCTCGACGGGCTGGCCGGGTTGCGTGGCGTCCGGTGCTTGCGGCGTCGAGTCTCTTCTGCCGTCGGGGAGTTGACACCCGTTCCTCCTGCAGGGCTCGCATCGGCAGAGGTCGGGCGTCTCGCGGTCCATGCGACCCGGGCTGGGGGCATCGAAGGCCCGGAGGTGGCAGTTTCTGACGGTGCGAGGGCCGAGCTCTCCGGCGAGCCGGGGATGTCGAAGGGAGCCGGAAGGGGCCCAGGGAAGACTGTCGGTTCTTGGCACGCTGTCGCCGGCGTAACGTCGCCAAGTCGCCGTATCCCTGCCGGACTCGACGCCGACGGGCACGGACGGGCCGAGCACCGGCCACTTGGGGACGAGAGTCCAGCAGGGCAGGAGGGCCCGCAGTCGCACCCTGAGGAGGACGACGAGGAGCCGTGGCTCCCGCCCGAGCAGCGGCGCCGTGAGGCGGTCGCCGCCGCACGCGCCGCCGTTCGTCGCAGCAAGGCGCGTAACGCTGCGGCCAGGGGTGCGCGGCAGGCGGAAGAGGCCACTCCTCGGGGAGGCGCGAAAGGGGCTCAGGTTGGCCCGGGCGCTCGCCGTGGCGTGTTCCGGGAAACTCCTGGGGCCGCGGAGGTGCGCAGCAACCCAGCAGCAAACAGGGGCAGTTCACGCGCGGGTGGCGGCGCGGGTGAAAGCGGCCCCGGCAGGAAAGAGCCGGGCGACTCCCACCCGTCCGGGGGCGTATCGCGCCTCCCGGCTGAGTCCGAGGCGGCGCAGACGGCGACGCTGCCGGCGCCCGCCGGTCTTCGGCGGCTCTCCCTGTGGCTGCGGGTGCGGTGCGGCATGGAGGTGAAGACGGTCGTCGCGGTGGCGGTGGTGTTGCTCGTCGCGGTGGGCTTCGCCGTCCATCACTTCTGGTCGGGACGGCCGCAACCGGTCGCTGCGCCCAGCCGGATGCCCGAGGAATCGGGGGACGGCGCTTCGAGCGCGTCACCCGGCTCCGCACCGGCAACAGGAACCGTCGGCGGCGGGCCCAAGGGTGGACCGTCCGCTGCCGGTGGTGAAGTGACCGTCGATGTCGCGGGCGACGTCAGGAAGCCGGGGCTGCGGACGCTGCCCACGGGATCGCGGGTCGAGGACGCCCTCAAAGCTGCCGGAGGTCTCACTCCGGGTGCCGAGACGGAAGGGCTCAACAGAGCCCGCCCACTCGTCGACGGTGAGCAGATCGTCGCCGGAGGGCCGCCGCAGGCCCAGCCAGGGGCCGAGCCGTCCGGGGCGGCGTCTGGACCTGGAGCCGCCCCGGACGGCGCACCAGGTGCACCGATCAGCCTCGGCTCGGCAACCGCGGAGCAGTTGGAGACCCTTCCCGGCGTCGGACCTGCGCTCGCGCAGCGCATCCTCGACTACCGCGAACAGCAAGGCGGATTCGCGTCCGTCGAACAGCTCCAGGAGGTCAGCGGCATCGGTGAGCGCCGATTCGCCGACATCCAGCCCAAGGTCGTGCCGTGACCACCCCGGCGAGGTCTGCCGCTCGGCAGGAGCTTCGCCTGTGCCGGAGACCGAGCCCATCGTTCAGCCCGGCGTTGCCGCTCCCTGTGGAGCTTCGCACCCGAGCGAGGGGCTGCATCGGCGAAGGGCGTCGCTGAGTCGAGCGCGCCCGCTCCGGTGGTGACGGCCCCGTGTCGGTGCACCGTGCCGTCCGTACGCGGTCCACCAGCGTTCCGGGGCGCCGAGTCGGTGGTCAACCTTGTCCGCTTCCGCCTGCCGAGTCTCGAAACGGAGGGACGATGGCCGCAGTTCGGCCGCCGCGCGAGCGCGCGCAGGCGCACGCTGCGGCAGCGAACCCGCTCGGTGACTCCGATCCGAGAGAGGAGGGGCCGCCCGACTACCGATTGGTTCCGCCGGCGCTGTGTGCGTGGGGCGCTGCCGCCATCGGCCTGGCGGCGCCGGGGAGTTGGGTGGTGACCGGGGCGTGTGCAGCGGTGGTCGGCGCGGTCCTGCTGCTGGGTACGGCGGCGTTCGGACGCAGGCGCGTGCTGCTCGTCGGCACGGCGATGGCGGCGCTCTCCGCCGCCGCAGCCGGCACCGGCGCCTGGCTCCACGCGGCCGATCTCCACAGAGGTCCGCTGCCGGAACTGGCGGAGCGGCACGCACGTGTCACCGTCGAGGCGACGGTGACGGCCGACCCGAGAGCCACCAAGCCCAAAGTCCGCGGAGCAGAGGAGACTCCGGGTTTCCTCGTCGTCCCGGCGGAGGTGCGGAGCGTCGAGGTGCGCGGCTCGTCGGCCACCGCCGTGCGCTCCCCGGTCCTCCTGGTGGTCCCACGAGAGCGGGTCGACGCGGGGGACACCCATGACGCGCGAGCAAAACAGGAACGCGGGGCGGACACGGCGTGGCTGAGCATGCTTCCGTCCACCGGCGTACGCGTCCACGCGGAGGCGGTACCGGCCCAATCCGCCGGCAAGGGAGGCAGGGACCTCGCCGCTGTCCTTCGGGTGCGCCCCGGTGTGCCGCAGGTCGTGCGCGGGCCCAGCGCGGTGCAGCGGGCCGCCGGGCACCTGCGCGCGGGGCTTCGCGAGGCGAGTTCCGGCCTGGACGGGGATGCCCGCGGGCTGTTGCCGGGGCTCGTCGTGGGCGATACGTCCCGGCTCGATTCCGGGCTCGAAGAGGACTTCCGCACCACGGACATGACACACCTTCTCGCTGTCAGCGGCTCGAACCTGACGGTGATGCTGGTGCTGCTGATCGGCAGACCGTCCTCGGCGGGCACCGCCGAACGCGGCGGTCTCGCCCCGCGGTTCGGTATTTCGCTGCGGCAGACGGCCGGCTGCGCTGGGCTGCTGACGCTCGGGTTCGTCGTCGTGTGCCGACCCGATCCGAGCGTGCTGCGCGCCGCCGCGTGCGGGCTCGTCGCCGTGCTCGCCATCGCCACGGGGCGCCGCAGATCGCTGCTGCCGGCGCTCGCCGCCGCCGTCCTCCTGCTAGTGCTCTACGACCCCTGGCTGGCCCGGGACTTCGGCTTCCTCCTCTCGGTCCTCGCAACTGCCTCCCTCCTGACGGTCGCGCCCGGCTGGAGCGCCGCCCTGCACAGGCGCGGCGTTCCGCACCGCCTCGCCGAAGCGCTCGCCGCCTCCGCTGCGGCGCAGCTCGCATGCGCGCCGGTGGTCGCCGTGCTCGCCGCGCACCTCAGCCTCGTGGCCGTCCCGTGCAACCTGCTCGCCGAGTTCGCGGTGGCGCCCGCCACCGTGCTCGGGTTCGCGACTCTTGCGCTCGCTCCGCTGCTCCCGCCTGTCGCCGAGACATGCGCGTGGCTTGCCAGTTGGCCGACCGAGGCGATCGCCACGATCGCCCGTGCCGGGGCCTCACTTCCGGGTGCGGAGGTCGACTGGCCGGGGAGCTGGTCGGGTGCGCTCCTCCTCGCCGCGGCAACTCTTCTTCTGTGCCTCCTCGTCGGCAGAGCGCCGGTGCTGCGGCGGCGCTGGGCGTGCGCCCTCGGCGCGGGGCTGCTCGTGCTGGCGCTGACGCGTCCTGCCCCTCTCGTCGGGCCGCTCACGGGCTGGCCGCCGGCCGGCTGGGCGTTCGCCGTATGCGACGTCGGACAGGGCGATGCCCTTGCGCTCGCCACCGGACGCCCGGGCGAGGCAGTCGTCGTCGACGCCGGCCCGGATGCAGAAGCCGCGGACGAGTGTCTCCGGGCGCTCGGGGTCACCGCGGTCCCCGCGCTCTTCCTCACGCATTTCCACGCCGACCACGTCTCCGGGCTCTCCGGAGTCCTCCGCGGCCGTTCGGTGCACACAATCCATACCTCTCCGTTCGCCGATCCGCCGGGCCAGGCGGCCGCGGTCCGGCGTACCGCTGCCGACGCCGGTGTCCCGCTGGAGGTGAGCACCGTGGGCGAACGGCGCCGAGTCGCGGACCTGTCGTGGGAGGTGCTCTGGCCGATTCCCCCTGAAGCAGGCGCGCCCGCTCCCTCGGGGCCGAACGACGCCAGCGTCACGCTCCTCGCCCGCACGCGCGGACTGAGCCTCCTGCTGCCGGGGGACCTCGAACCCGCCGCCCAGCGCCGGCTGTTGACCGAGCACCCCGACCTCCCGCGGGTCGACGTCCTCAAGGTCGCCCACCACGGCTCGCGTTACCAGGAGGCCGCCCTGCTCGACCGCATCCGCCCTCGCACCGCCCTGGTCAGCGCCGGTTCCGACAACACCTACGGACACCCGGCGCACGAGACCCTCCAGGCGCTCGAGGAGCTCGGCGCCGTGGTGGCCCGCACCGACACCCAGGGCGCGTTGGCGGTCACCGAGGCGGAGGGCCGGCCGTCAGTGGTGGCCGAGAGGGGGGAGCGATGAACAGTCGGGCGCCCGACCGTCGCGAAACGCCGCCGCGGTGGCTCTCGTTGAGCTCTCGGGGCGACGTCTTCCGAAGAGCGGGGCCGAAGAGCGGGGCCCAGTTGATCAACGCTGTGCTGCCCCAACGAGCAGTCCCGACACCGAGCTGCCCGACGCTGCTGGCCCGGCGCACGGGTGCCGTCGGCCGGTGGCGCCGTTCTCGTCACCTGCCGTGCACCGTGGATCACTCGAAATGAGTCATGACGACCGGCACCGACCGCAACTCCTCATTGACACCCACGAGTTACCCCGCGCACCACGCCTTCGGTCCGGGCCGCGTGTCAGGCAGACCGAGGCCCGGTCGATCGCACCGAAGAACGGGGAACACGAAGCACCCGCCCAGCAGCATGAAGTCGGCCCGGCTGTGCTCGACCCTGAGACCGGCCCCCGCACGCCCGCCCTGGACCTCGCGAACAAGGAAGCACGGAACGCAGCAGCAAGAGACCGACCGGTGCGCCCGGCCCCGCGGCAGGACTCCGCGAGGCCCCTTCTGCGCCCGGGGCCGGCCGCACATCGCCACACCCTCCAAGAGACCACGGCCCCCGACTCCTCGCCGCCGCAAGCGATCCACCGCCCACCGAGCCACTCATTCCCCCTCCGCCGCGGCCCCTCCCGGCTCCTCCCGAAGCGTCGTGTACTTCGACGCATTCCCCCGGGCGAGCTCGGCCGGGTAGCGGATGCGGTTCAGCTCGACCTTCTGCCGCAGCGCCTCCTCCAGGTCGACGCCCGTGACGTCGGCGAGGCGCAGCAGGTAGGAGAAGACGTCGGCGATCTCCTCCCGTACCGCCTGGGCCCGCCTCGGCTCGGCCATGATCTCCGCGGCCTCCTCGGCGCTGAGCCACTGGAAGAGTTCGAGGAGTTCGCCCACCTCGCCGGCGAGCGCCATCGCGAGGTTCTTCGGGTTGTGGAACTGCTCCCAGTCGCGCTCCTTGGCGAACTCCTCCAGGAGCCGCTGGAGTTCAGTGTTGCTCATGGCAAAGACCTACCAGGTGACGGCCGCGCCCCGCCAAGCCGGGACGCTCCCTGGAGGCCGCCCGACGCAGCGACGCCGGGGCGACCGCCGGGCGTCAGTCGCGTTCCAGCCACCCTTCGTGCTCCGTCGCCAGCGCGTCGAGGACCTCGGGGGAGTGGACGCCCCCGGGGTCCTCCAGGACCACGAGCCACTGGGCGTCCTCGGCGTCGTCCTCGCCTGCGAGGGCGTCGCGGACCAATTGCGGCTCCTCGTCGAGGTCGAAGCGGAGGCGGAGCTCCTCCGCGACCTCCTCCGCCGCCTCGCGGTCGGGAAGCACCAGGAGATGTCGTACGTCGCTCACCCGGTCATTCTGTCAGCGCCGCGTGGGATGCTGGGAGGCGATGGCAAGCACCCGTGAGAGCCGCAAGAAGCAGCCCGCCGACGATCTCCTCGTCCCCGTCACGCTCGCCGTGGGCCAGGAGGAACTCCTCGTCGACCGGGCCGTCCAGCAGGTGGTCAAGGCGGCGAAGGAGAGCGACCCGGAGACCGACGTGCGCGATCTCCAGGCTTCCGACGTATCGCCCGGAACCCTCGCGGAGCTCACCAGCCCGTCGCTCTTCGCGGAGCGGAAAGTGATCGTTGTGCGGGCGGCACAGGACCTCGCCGCCGATTCGATCAAGGACGTCAAGGCGTATCTCCCGTCCCCGGCCGAGGAGGTGGTCCTCGTCCTCGCGCATGCGGGAGGCGCCAAGGGCAAAGGCCTCCTGGATGCGGCCCGCAAGGCGGGCGCGCGCGAGGTCTCCTGCGCCAAGGTGACGAAGCCCGCCGAGCGCGTCCAGTTCGTCCGCGGCGAGTTCCGCACCCTCGGCCGCTCGGCCACCCCAGAGGCGAGCCAGGCCCTCGTCGACGCCGTCGGCAGCGATCTGCGCGAACTCGCCTCCGCCTGTGCCCAGTTGGCCGCCGACGTCGAGGGCACGATCGACGATGCCGTCGTAGGCCGGTACTACACGGGCCGCGCCGAGGCGTCGAGCTTCACCGTCGCCGACCGTGCGGTGGAGGGCAAGGCGGCCGAGGCGCTGGAGACGCTGCGCTGGGCCGTCAACACCGGTGTCGCCCCCGTGATGATCACCAGTGCCCTCGCCCAAGGGGTCCGCGCCATAGGCAAGATCGCCTCGGCGCGCGGGGCGCGTCCCGGCGACCTCGCCAGGGAGCTGGGGATGCCGCCTTGGAAGGTCGACCGGGTCCGTCAGCAGTCCCGCACCTGGACCCCCGACGGTGTCGCGGTGGCGCTGCGCGCCGTGGCCGAGGCGGACGCCGCGGTGAAGGGCGGCGGCCGCGACCCGGGGTACGCGCTGGAGAAGGCAGTCGTCACGGTGGCGCAGGCGGCCCGCGCACGGTGAGCGACGAGGCCGACCCGAGAAGGCGGCTGCTCGCTCGTTCAGGGAGCCACCGTGACGCGAGCTCCCTCAACCCCCGCCTCCCGCAGGGGTTTCGCCAGCGCGTCGTGGCTGCGGGCGCGACGCTGGTGGTTTCACCCGGCGCTGTCCGGCGGGGCTTGGGACCGCATCGGAAGAACCGTGCATTGCTGCGGGGCGCCGCCGTGCACCGGCAGAACCTGCCGGATGAGCCGCCTCGGCAGACCGGCACGGAGGAGCTCCGCGGCGGCAGGATCGCGTAAGGGGACGCTTCCCTCATCATTGCGGACGCCGGGTACCCCCAGGTCTCGTGGCGTCCTCGGCCCCGACCGCAGCGCCTCCCACGCCCAACTGCCCCAAGGGAACACGCCGTCGCCGCCCCGAGCGCGGCGACCCACCGCCGACACCGGTCGTCCCCGCACAGCACTGTGCCCCGGTGGCCGTCGGACCACCGGGGCACTTACGCAGTGTCGTGGCGAACAATACGTACTGTGGTCGCCACCTGCGGACGGGGTAGAGGGCCCGTCAACCGGCCTGCCGCAGACCGTGGTTCGGTCCAGGGCGGCGGCGCGGTCCGCAGGGGGCGTTCGTTCGGGGTGCGGGGGCGGGTGAGGGCCCGCCTTCCGTCACCGAGGGCCCGTCGAGCGGACCCGGGGCGGGGTCAGCCCTGGAGGGTGCCGACGCGCTTCGCCAGTGCGGCCTTCTTGTTCGCCGCGTTGTTCTTGTGCAGGACGCCCTTGCTGACGGCCTTGTCGAGCTTGCGGGCGGCGACGCGCTGGGCCTCGGTCGCCTCGGCGAGGTTGCCGGCGTCGACGGCTGCGCGAGTGCGGCGGATCGCGGTGCGCAGTTCCGACTTGACGGCCTTGTTGCGCTGACGAGCCTTCTCGTTGGTCTCGATGCGCTTGATCTGGGACTTGATGTTCGCCACGAATGAGCCTTTACGGGTTCGGTTGCTTCGTCTGTTACCCCGTGCCCGAAAGCCGGGGCCGTGCGAGCTCGCAGCCAGCGCCACCGCGGCGGGGCCGACGGGTGCTGTGCAGCGGGGGAGCCCGCCGCCTGCGGCGGCCGGACTCCGACGGCGCCCCGGGCTGCAGCCGCTCCGATTCCACCGGAGAACTCCGGGACCGAGGGGCTGGCCGAGACGCCAGCAGGCACGGTGCACCACGTTACCAGCAGCCGTTGGGGCCTCCCAAGCCGGTCCCGCAGCCGGGGTCGTGGGAACATGGAGCCCCGTAAGACCGCCCGATGGCATCCCGCCGAGGACCCGACCAGACCCGACAGGACACTGCGTGCCCGCGACCCCTTCGAACGTGCCGGAGCCCAGCCGTACCGATCCGGCGCTGATCCGTAACTTCTGCATCATCGCCCACATCGACCACGGCAAGTCGACGCTCGCCGACCGGATGCTCCAGCTCACCGGAGTCGTCGAGCAACGACAGATGCGTGCGCAGTACCTCGACCGCATGGACATCGAGCGTGAGCGCGGCATCACGATCAAGTCCCAGGCGGTGCGCATGCCCTGGGCCCCGACGGACGAGGCCGACGGCAAGTCCGCGCCGCACATCCTCAACATGATCGACACCCCTGGGCACGTCGACTTCACCTACGAGGTCTCGCGCTCCCTCGCGGCGTGCGAGGGATGCATCCTGCTCGTCGACGCGGCGCAGGGGATCGAGGCACAGACGCTCGCCAACCTCTACCTGGCGATGGAGCACGACCTCGTCATCATCCCCGTGCTCAACAAGATCGATCTGCCCGCGGCCCAGCCCGAGAAGTACGCCGCCGAGCTCGCGCACCTCATCGGCTGCGACGTCGACGAGGTCCTGAAGGTCTCGGCGAAGACGGGCGAGGGCGTCGAGACCCTCCTCGACGAGGTGGTGCGTCAGACCCCGCCGCCCGTCGGCACGGCCGACTCCCCGGCGCGTGCGATGATCTTCGACTCGGTCTACGACGCGTACCGCGGCGTCGTCACCTACATCAAGGTCGTCGACGGCAAGCTCAACCGGCGCGAGCGCATCCGCATGATGTCGACGGGCGCCGCCCACGAGCTGCTGGAGATCGGCACCAACTCACCGGAGATGAAGGCCGCGGACGGCCTCGGCGTCGGCGAGGTCGGCTACCTCATCACCGGCGTGAAGGACGTCCGCCAGTCCAAGGTCGGCGACACGGTCACGCAGCTCTCCAAGGGCGCGGAGGAGGCCCTGCCCGGCTACAAGGACCCCAAGCCGATGGTCTTCTCCGGCCTCTATCCGCTCGACGGCTCGGACTACCCGGAACTGCGCGACGCCCTCGACAAGCTGCTCCTCAACGACGCGGCGCTCACCTACGAGCCGGAGACCTCGGCCGCACTCGGCTTCGGCTTCCGCGTCGGGTTCCTCGGCCTGCTGCACCTGGAGGTGATCAGGGAGCGCCTGGAGCGGGAGTTCGGCCTCGACCTCATCGCCACGGCCCCGAACGTCGTCTACCAGGTGCGGATGGAGGACGGCACCGAGTACGAGGTCACCAACCCGAGCGAGTTCCCCACAGGCAAGATCGACGAGGTGAGCGAGCCGGTGGTCCGCGCGACGCTCATCGCCCCCAGCGAGTACGTCGGCGCGATCATGGAGCTCTGCCAGTCGCGCCGCGGCAGCCTCCAGGGGATGGACTACCTCTCGGAGGACCGCGTCGAGCTGCGCTACACGCTGCCGCTCGCCGAGATCGTCTTCGACTTTTTCGACTCGCTGAAGTCCAAGACCCGCGGCTACGCCTCCCTCGACTACGAGACGACGGGCGAGCAGATCGCCGACCTCGTCAAGGTCGACGTCCTCCTGCACGGGGACAAGGTCGACGCCTTCTCCGCGATCGTCCACAAGGACAAGGCGTACGCGTACGGCACCCGCATGGCGACGAAGCTGCGGGAGCTCATCCCGCGGCAGCAGTTCGAGGTGCCCATCCAGGCCGCCATCGGTTCGCGGATCATCGCCCGCGAGACGGTCCGCGCGATCCGCAAGGACGTCCTCTCCAAGTGCTACGGCGGCGACATCTCCCGTAAGCGGAAGCTGCTGGAGAAGCAGAAGGAGGGCAAGAAGCGGATGAAGATGGTCGGCCGGGTCGAGGTGCCGCAGGAGGCGTTCATCGCCGCGCTCTCCACCGACGACGGCGGGGGCGAGAAGGCGAAGAAGTAGGGCGCCCACCGGTGCGTTTCCGCCAATCTTCCCTGCGGTGCAGGGGGTTGGACTCCGAGCCGTGTGAACTCTCCGTAGTGGTTAGGGATACCGTCGGCAGCCCCCTTACGTAAGGGGGCTGCCGCCCTTAGTCTGATCACTGCTCGGTAGTTACTCGTGAGTCACCAAGCTCGGTGCGGGCCCCGGAGGTTGCCGTGAGCGACACGCAGTCCCTGATCGAAAACCGGCCGCCCTCCGTGGCGTCGCTCTTCCTGGAGCGGGTCGAGGCCACGCCGGACCGCGAGGCGTATCGCTACCCCGTGCCGCCCGCCTCCGGCGAGGGACCCGACGACTGGGGCTCGTACACCTGGCAGCAGGCGGCCGACCGCGTCTTCGCGATCGCGGCCGGGCTCATGGCGCTCGGCGTGCGCCCGGAGGAGCGGGTCGGCATCGCCTCCTCGACGCGGGTCGAGTGGGTCCTCTCCGACCTCGGCATCCTGTGTGCAGGCGCCGCGACCACCACCGTCTACCCCTCCACCAACGAGGAGGAGACGCTCTTCATCCTCGCCGACTCCGAGAGCCGGGTGCTCATCGCGGAGAACGACGAGCAGGTCGCGAAGGTCCGGGCGCACCGCGCCAAGCTCCCCGAACTCGCCCACGTCGTCCTTCTCGACGGTGAGCCGGCGAGCGGCGCGGGCGACCCCGAAGGCTGGGTGCTCACCTTCGAGGAGCTTCAGCGCCGCGGCCGCGAGCACCTGGAGCGGCGTCCGGAGGCGGTGAAGCAGACCGTATCGGCCCTCCGCGCCGACCAGTTGGCGACGCTGATCTACACCTCGGGCACCACGGGCCGCCCGAAGGGGGTCCGCCTCCCGCACGACTGCTGGTCCTACATGGCGAAGGCGATCGCGCAGAGCGGCCTCGTCACCACCGACGACATCCAGTACCTCTGGCTGCCGCTCGCCCATGTCTTCGGCAAGGTGCTCACCGCGGGCCAGATCGAGTTGGGGCACGTCACCGCCGTCGACGGCCGCGTCGACAAGATCATCGAGAACCTTCCGGTGGTGCAGCCGACCTACATGGCGGGCGTGCCGCGGATCTTCGAGAAGGTCTACAACGGCATCGCAGCGAAGGCGAAGGCCGGAGGCGCGGCGAAGTACAAGATCTTCCAGTGGGCGGCGGGCGTCGCGCGCGAGTACGCGAAGGTGACGCAGGAGAACTTCCGCCGCACCGGCACCGCCTCGGCCCCCGCGGGACTGCGTGCCAAGCACGCCGTCGCCGACCGGCTCGTCTACGCCCAGATCCGCGAGGCGTTCGGCGGCAACCTGCGCGCCTGCGTCTCCGGTTCGGCCGCGCTCGCGCCGGAGATCGGCTACTTCTTCGCCGGCGCGGGAGTGCACATCCTGGAGGGGTACGGCCTCACGGAGTCGAGCGCGGCGAGCTTCGTCAACCCGGGCGAGGCGTACCGCACCGGCACCGTCGGCAAGCCGTTCCCCGGCACCGAGGTGCGCATCGCCGAGGACGGCGAGGTCCTGCTCCGCGGGCCCGGCATCATGGAGGGCTACAACGGGTTGCCGGAGAAGACGGCCGAAGTCCTGGAGGAGGACGGCTGGTTCCACACCGGCGACATCGGCGAGCTCTCGGACGACGGTTACCTGCGCATCACCGACCGCAAGAAGGACCTGATCAAGACCTCGGGCGGCAAGTACATCGCCCCCGCCGAGGTGGAGAACAGCTTCAAGGCGCTCTGCCCGTACGTCTCGAACATCCTCGTCCACGGCGCCGACCGGAACTTCTGCACCGCCCTCATCGCCCTCGACGAGCCCTCCCTCCAGGCGTGGGCCGACGAGCAGGAGGACCTCAAGGGCCGCCCGTACGAGGAGGTCGTCACGTCCGAGCAGGTGCGCACGCTCATCGCCGGTTACGTCGACGAGCTCAACTCCGGCCTCCAGCGCTGGGAGACGGTGAAGAAGTTCCGCGTGCTGCCGCGCGACCTCGACATCGAGCACGGCGAGCTCACCCCGAGCCTCAAGCTCAAGCGGCCCGTCGTGGAGCGGGAGTTCAAGCACCTCATCGAGGAGATGTACGAGGGGGCGCGCGCCTCCTGACGCGGGCGCCGCGGCTCAGTCCACGAGGTCCCGCACGACCGCGTCGGCGAGGAGCCGCCCCCGCAGCGTCAGCACCGCGCGCCCGTGCGCGAAGGCGTCCCGGTCCAGCAGGCCGTCCTCCGCGGCAGTGGCGGCGGCCTTCGCGCCCGCGGGCGCGAGGAGTTCGAGCGGGCACCCCTCGGAGAGCCGCAGCTCCAGCAGGATGCGCTCCACCCTGCGGTCCTCGGACGTGAGCACCTCGCGTCCTGCGCCGGGGGAGCGCCCGTCGCCGAGCGCCTGCGCGTAGGCGCCGGGGTGCTTCACGTTCCACCAGCGGACGCCGCCGACGTGGCTGTGGGCGCCCGGGCCCGCGCCCCACCAGTCGGCGCCCGTCCAGTACAGCTCGTTGTGGCGGCAGCGCGAGGGGGCGTCGGCCGCCCAGTTGGAGACCTCGTACCAGTCGAGGCCCGCCGCGGTGAGGCGCTCCTCCGCGAGGAGGTAGCGGTCGGCGTGGACGTCGTCGTCGGTCGGCGGCACCTCGCCGCGGCGTATTTGTGCGGCGAGCCTGGTGCCGTCCTCGACGATGAGCGAGTACGCGGAGATGTGGTCGGGACCCGCGCCGAGCGCGGCGTCGAGGGTCGCGCGCCAGTCGTCGTCGGTCTCGCCCGGGGTGCCGTAGATGAGGTCGAGGTTGACGTGCGCGAAGCCGGCGGCGCGTGCTTCGCCGACGCACTCCTCCGGGCGCCCCGGGGTGTGCCGGCGGTCGAGCACCTGGAGCACGTGCCGGCGTGCGCTCTGCATGCCGAAGGAGATCCGGTTGAACCCCGTCTCGCGCAGCTCGGCGAGGTAGGCCGGGTTGACGGACTCCGGGTTCGCTTCGGTGGTGACCTCGGCGTCCTCGGCGAGCCCGAACTCCTCGCGTACGGCACCGAGCATCCGTCCCAGGTCGGCGGCGGGCAGCAGCGTCGGCGTCCCGCCGCCGACGAAGACGGTCTGCACCCGGCGCCCGTCGTCGCCCAGCACCCGCCGCGCGAGCCGCACCTCCTCGGCGAGGACCTCGGCGTAGTTCTCGCGCGAGGCGAGCCGGCCGCCGCTGCCGCGCAGCTCCGTCGCCGTGTAGGTGTTGAAGTCGCAGTAGCCGCACCGCGTGGCGCAGTACGGGACGTGCAGGTAGAAGGCGAGGGGGCGGGCGGCGGCGCCGTCGAGCGCGGGCTCGGGCAGGGCGCCGTCGGCGGGCATCGGCTCGCCGTCGGGGAGTGCGGAGGGCATGCCTCCATTGGAACACTGCGCCGGAGCATCCGGTCCGGGTGCGCTTCCTACGCGGGCGCCGTGACGAAGTCGATCAGCTCCTCGACCCGGCCGAGCAGCTCCGGCTCCAGGTCGCGGTAGGTGCGGACCGAGCCGAGGATGCGCTGCCAGGCGCGTCCGGTGTGCTCGGGCCAGCCGAGGGCGCGGCAGACGCCCGTCTTCCAGTCCTCGCCGCGCGGCACCGTGGGCCAGGCGCCGATCCCGACCGACGCCGGTTTCACCGCTTCCCAGACGTCGATGTAGGGGTGCCCCACGACGAGCACGTCGTCCCCCGAGACCTCGGCGGCGATCCGCGACTCCTTCGAGCCGCGCACCAGGTGGTCGACGAGGACGCCGAGCCGCGCATCGGGCGCGGGCGCGAACTCCCGCACCACGGCGGGCAGATCGTCGATCCCCTCGAGGTACTCGACGACGACGCCCTCGACCCGCAGGTCGTCCCCCCAGACGCGCTCGACCAGCTCCGCGTCGTGCCGGCCCTCGACGTAGAGGCGCCCCGCCCTCGCGACCCGCGCCGGCGCGTCCGGTACCGCGATCGAGCCGGAGGCGGTGCGCCGGGGCGCGGACGCGGGCGGAGGCGCGACGGGGCGTACGAGGGTGACGGTGCGCCCTTCCAGGAGGAAGCCGCGCGGTGCCATGGGGAAGACCCGGTGCTTCCCGAAGCGGTCCTCCAGGGTGACCGTCGGGCCCTCCGCCGTCTTCTCGCAGCGCACGACGGCTCCGCAGAAACCGGTGGTCACCTCCTCCACGACGAGGTCGACATCGGCCGGTACCTCAGGCACCTGCCGCTGCCGCTTCCACGGCGGGGTGAGGTCGGGGCTGTACTCGCGGCTGCGCATGGTCCCTGTTCTCCGTACGCGCGCGGGGGCGCGGGCTGCTCGGGGAGCCGCCGGGACACCGGCGGCTCGCTGCGGACGGGGGCGCCTCACGGTCGGCGCCCGTGCCATTCTGCCCCCGCCCCTCGCCCGTACGCCCGCGGGTGCCGGGGCGCGCCGCTCAGCCGAACCGCCGTGCCAGCGCGTCCCGTTGGGCCGCGACGAACGCGGCGTCGACGACGGCCCCGTGCCCGGGCACGTAGACCGCTCCGGGCCCGCCGAGCCGGAGCAGCCTGTCCAACGCCTCGGGCCACCGCGCCGGGTGCGCGTCCGACTCCGCCTGGGGTTCGGCCGACTCCTCCACGAGGTCACCGCAGAAGACGACGGAGCGCTCGCCTGCCCCGTGCGGTACGAGAACGGCGAGGTCGTGCGCGGTGTGCCCGGGGCCGACGTCGACGAGGTGCGCCGTGCGCCCGCCGAGGTCGATGGTGAGCCGGTCGGTGACCGTGTGCTCGGGCGCCACGAGTACGTCGACGGCCTCGGCCGCCGCTTCGGCGTCGAGCCCGTGCGCGAGCGCGTCGGAGAGGAGCGCCTCCCGTCCGCGCGCCCCCGGCGCCAGCAGCGCATCGGTCCCGACGGCGCCGTAGACGCGGACGCCCGCGAAGGCGGCGGTGCCCAGGACGTGGTCGAAGTGCGGGTGCGTGAGCGCGACATGGGTCACGCGCGCGCCGAAGAGCGCCGTCACCTCGCGCCGTACGGCCGCCCCCTCGTGCAGGCTGGAGCCGGTGTCGATGAGCAGCACCGCCTCTGCGCCGGCGACGGCACCGACCGTCGCGTCCCAGCCGGGGAGCCTGCGCCGGATCACCGCGGGGCCGAGCGGCTCCCAGGCCGCCCCCTCGGACTCGACCGTGTGCGTCTTCTCCACGCCGACGAAACTACCGGCGCCGCACGGGAGCTGCCCGCCCGGGAGGGCCGCTCGCACCGTGCGCAACGGGCTCCGCGCGCTCGGTGGGGCCCACCCTTGCCCTGCTCCTGGTGACCCGCCGTACACTGGCCCACGGGGAGTTTGGCACTCCCCTTCGCAGAGTGCCAGGCAGCCGTCGCGGGGCGGAGAGGAAGCGGACGGGAGGTGCGCGGAAATGCTCGGGGAACGCAGACTTGAGGTGCTGCGCGCGATCGTCCAGGACTACGTCGGCACCCATGAGCCGGTGGGTTCGAAGGCGCTCACGGAGCGGCATCACCTCAGGGTCTCGCCGGCCACCGTGCGCAACGACATGGCGGCGCTCGAGGAGGACGGCTACATCGCGCAGCCGCACACCAGCGCGGGGCGCATCCCCACCGACAAGGGGTACCGCCTCTTCGTCGACAAGCTCGCCGACGTCAAGCCGCTTTCGCCGCCCGAACGCCGGGCGATCCAGAACTTCCTCGGCGGCGCCGTCGACCTCGACGACGTCGTCGGCCGCACGGTGCGGCTGCTCGCGCAGTTGACCCAGCAGGTGGCGGTCGTTCAGTACCCCTCGCTCACCCGCTCCACCGTGCGCCACGTCGAGCTGCTCTCGCTGGCGCCCGCGCGGCTGATGCTGGTGCTGATCACCGATACGGGCCGGGTCGAGCAGCGGCTCATCGACTGCCCGACGCCGATCAGCGAGGCGACCCTCGCGGATCTGCGCGCCCGGCTCAACAGCAAGGTCGTCGGCGAGCGGTTCAACGACGTGCCCGGTCTCGTCCAGGACCTCCCCGAGTCCTTCGACGCGGACGACCGCGGCACCGTCTCGGCCGTGGTGGCGACGCTGCTGGAGACGCTCGTGGAGGAGACCGAAGAGCGGCTGATGATCGGCGGCACCGCCAACCTCACCCGCTTCGGTCCCGACTTCCCGCTCACCATCCGTCCGGTGCTGGAAGCGCTGGAGGAGCACGTGGTGCTGCTGAAGCTGCTCGGCGAGGCGACCGATTCGGGCATGACGGTCCGGATCGGGCATGAGAACGCTCACGAGGGGCTGAGTTCCACGTCGGTCGTCTCGGTCGGTTACGGTTCGGGCGACGAAGCGGTCGCCAAACTCGGCGTGGTCGGCCCAACCCGCATGGACTACCCCGGAACGATGGGAGCTGTACGCGCAGTGGCACGGTACGTCGGACAGATCCTGGCGGAGTCGTAAGTGGCGACGGACTACTACCAGGTCCTCGGCATCGAGCGCGATGCCTCGCAGGACCAGATCAAGAAGGCGTTCCGCCGGCTCGCGCGCGAGCTGCACCCGGACGTCAACCCGGACCCGAAGACCCAGGAGCGGTTCAAGGAGATCAACACCGCTTACGAGGTCCTCTCCGATCCGCAGAAAAAGCAGGTCTACGACCTCGGCGGGGACCCGACGGGCGGCGCGGCCGCCGGCGGTGCCGGCGGGTTCGGCGGCGGCTTCGGCAACTTCAGCGACATCATGGACGCCTTCTTCGGCACCGCGTCGCAGCGCGGCCCGCGTTCGCGCACCCGCCGCGGGCAGGACGCCATGATCCGACTGGACATCGACCTGAACGAGTCGGCCTTCGGGACGACGAAGGAGATCCAGGTCGACACCGCCGTCGTCTGCAACACCTGCAACGGCGAGGGCGCGGCCCCCGGCACCTCGGCGCAGACCTGCGACATGTGCCGCGGCCGCGGTGAGGTCTCGCAGGTGACGCGGTCCTTCCTCGGCCAGGTGATGACGTCGCGCCCGTGCCCCCAGTGCCAGGGCTTCGGCACCGTCGTCCCCACCCCGTGCCCGGAGTGCGCGGGCGACGGACGCGTCCGCTCCCGCCGCACCCTGACGGTGAAGATCCCGGCCGGCGTCGACAACGGCACCCGCATCCAGCTCGCGGGCGAGGGCGAGGTCGGCCCCGGCGGCGGGCCGGCAGGCGACCTCTACGTCGAGATCCACGAGAACGCGCACCCGACCTTCCAGCGCCGCGGCGACGACCTGCACTGCACGGTCACCATCCCGATGACGGCCGCCGCACTCGGCACCCAGGTGCCGTTGGAGACGCTCGACGGTACGGAGGAGGTGGACATCCGTCCCGGCACCCAGTCCGGGCAGTCCATCCCGCTCCACGAGCGCGGCGTCACGCACCTGCGGGGCGGTGGCCGCGGTCAGTTGATCGTCCACGTCGAGGTGACGACGCCGACGAAGATGGAGGCCGAGGAGGAGGAGCTGCTGCGTCGCCTGGCGGCGCTGCGCGGCGAGGAGCGGCCGACGGGGCAGTTCCAGCCCGGTCAGCAGGGGCTCTTCTCGCGTCTCAAGGACGCCTTCAACGGCCGCTGAGGGCTTGGGGGTTGGCCGCTGCCGCGGCGGGTGTGCGCGGAGTGCGTCCGGTTGCTGACGGTGCGAGACGTCCGAGGTGCGGCGCGTGACAGGATATGGGCATGTCCTCCGTGCCCCTGCTCCACGAGCTGCTAGAGCACCCCGTCGTCCAGGCCCCGATGGCCGGCGGCGGTTCCACACCCGAGCTGGCGGCCGCGGTGAGCGAAGCGGGCGGGCTGGGCTTCCTCGCCGCCGGTTACAAGACGCCGGAGGCGATGTACGAGGAGATCAAGCAGCTCCGCCGGCTCACCTCGAGACCGTTCGGCGTCAACCTCTTCATGCCGCAGCCGTCGTTGGCCGACGCCGGAGCCCTCGCCCTTTACCGCGAGCAACTCGCGGGCGAGGCAGCGTGGTACGAGACCCCGCTGGGCGAGACCGACCACGGCACGGACGACGGCTTCGAGGCGAAGCTCGCCATCCTCGCCAGCGACCCGGTCCCCGTCGTCTCGTTCACTTTCGGCTGCCCGACGCCCGAAGTCGTGGGGCGGCTCCGGGCGTTGGGCACCTTCACCGTCGTCACGGCGACGACCGTCAGGGAGGCGCTCGCCGTCGAGGAGGCCGGCGCGGACGCGGTGGCGCTCCAGGGCGTCGAGGCCGGCGGTCACCAGGGCACGCATCGCGACGACCCGCAGGTCGACGGACGCGGCATGGGCGTGGGCCTGTTGACGCTCGTCGCCGGTGCGAAGGAGGCGGTGCGGCTGCCGCTGATAGCCGCCGGGGGCTTGGTGCGCGGCGGCCAGATCGCCGCCGTGCTCGCTGCGGGCGCCGCTGCGGCCCAGCTCGGGACGGCTTACCTCGTCTGCCCCGAGTCGGGGGCCAGCCCGCTCCACAAGGCCGCGCTCACCGACCCGGTCCACGCGGGCACCGAACTCACCCGCGCCTTCTCCGGGCGCCCGGCCCGCGGCCTCACCAACCGCTTCCTGCGCGAACACGGCCCTTACGCACCGCCCGCCTACCCTCAGGTGCACCACCTCACCGCCGGCCTCCGCAAGGCGGCGGCCCGCGCCGAGGACCCGCAGGGCATGGCGCTCTGGGCGGGGCAGGGACACCGGATGGTGCGGGAGCTTCCCGCGGGACAGTTGACGGAAGTACTGGTGGCGGAGGTCTCGGTGGCACGGGAAGCGTTCGCGGGGAGGGCCGGCGGCGCGGCCGTCGCCCCGCTCGACGGCGAGAGCGGTGCTGCGCTGTGACGGCGCCCGTCTTCCTCGTCGACGAACTCCCCCACTCCACAGGGCCGTTCGTGCTTGAAGGCCCCGAGGGGCGGCATGCGGTCTCGGTGCGGAGGTTGCGGGCAGGGGAGCCGGTCGCCCTCACCGACGGCGCGGGCCGCGGGGCCCGCGGGACCGTCGAGGCGGCCGAGGGGAAGGACCGCCTGCGGGTGCGGATCGAGGAACTCCTCGTCGAGCCGCCGGAGCAGCCGCGGATCACCGTGGTGCAGGCGCTGGTCAAGGGTGACAGAGGCGAGCTGGCGGTGGAGACGATGACGGAGGTCGGCGTCGACCGCATCGTCCCGTGGGCCGCCTCCCGGAGCATCGCGCAGTGGAAGGCCGAACGCGGCGCGAAGGCGCTCGCCAAGTGGCGGGCCACAGCGCGCGAGGCGGGAAAGCAGTCGAGGCGGCTCCGCTTCCCCGAGGTCGCCGAGCTCCACTCCACGCAGCAGATCGCGCCGCTCCTCGCGGGCGCGGGCTTCGCGGCCGTGCTCCACGAGGAGGGCGCCGCACCGCTCGCCTCCGCCGGGCTGCCGGGCGAGGGCGAGTGTGTGCTCGTCGTCGGGCCCGAAGGGGGGCTTGCGCCCGCGGAGTTGGAGACCTTCGGCGAGGCGGGCGCGGAGCCGTACCGCCTCGGACAGAGCGTCCTCCGCGCTTCGACGGCCGGTACCGCGGCGGCAGCCGTACTCCTCGCGCGCTCCGGGCGCTGGGCGTAGAAGTACCGCGTTGACCTGCGGTGATGTGCGGCGTGCCGGGTCGGGGGACGCTCTGCGACGCGGTCCGACGGCTGGGACGGGTGACGTAAAGTAGGTCGGACCGTACCGCCGAGCAGGGGAGTTGCTATGCCAGTCGAATGGCAGCCGGTGCGGCAGTCCCGTACCCACGAACTGGTGCTGGAGAGCGTCGAGGAGAGGGTGCTCGCGGGTGAGCTGCGCGTCGGTGACCGGCTGCCTCCCGAGCGTGAGTTGGCGCCGGTCCTGGGGGTGAGCCGCTCCGCACTCCGGGAAGCGCTGCGGGTGCTGGAGACGATCGGGGTGCTCGTTGCGCAGGCGGGCCGCGGGCCCGACGCGGGCGCCCGAATAGTACGCAACCCCGACGACGCCCTGGGCCGCGTGCTGCGGCTGCACTTCGCGCTCGGCAGCTACGGCCTGGAGGACGTGCTGGAGGCCCGGGTCGTCCTCGAGCGCTCCAGCTTCGAGGCCGCCGCACGGCACGCCCCGCCCGAGGACCTCGACGCCGCGGAGGAGCTGCTCGCGGGGATGGGCAGGCCCGACGTCGGCGTCGCCGACTTCAACGACCTGGACACCCGCTTCCACATCCAGATCGCCCGCAGTTCCGGCAACGAGCTGACGTCGACGCTCACTTCGGCCGTCCGCGAGTCCGTCCGCCCGCTCATCCTCCGCGCCCTGGAGACCGTCGACGACTGGCCGGCCACCGCGCACGCGCTCAACGAGGACCACACCGAGCTCCTCCGCCTCCTTCGCGAGGGGCGCGGCCAGGAGGCCGCCGACCTTGCGGAGCGGCACATCCGCGGCTTCCACGGCACTCTCGTCGACGAGACCGCGGAAGAGGGCGCGTTGGACGAGTGAGCGGCCAACTTTTCTTCTTTTGAGGGTTGTTGAGTGCGCCGCTGATGGGAAGCCCGGTCCTTTCCCCTGCGACCGGCGGGTGCCCGGGCCTCGTTCGACCGGGCGCCGGCGGGAGCCACGTGCCGTCCGAAGCCGGTGGCGCGGGCGTGGCAGCATCACGGCGGGGCACTCAGGGGAGAGCTGGTCTGGGGCGGCTGGCAAGGAGCTTCGGCCACAACGCTGCCTCGTTCCATGGGCGTTGAGTCGGGCCACGGCCGGTGGTGCTGCCTCCGACGGCGGCCACGCCGGAAACGTCGTCCACAAGTGCGGGCGATAGTACGGAGATTGCCACGGAGTGACGCCGCCTCACTGCGGTCTGACCGAATGCATGTCAGCCCAAGAACCGTGACTACTATGGTCAGACCTTAAAGACGACCGTGGAGGTCCCATGCGCATCGGACTCTTCGCCACCTGCCTGGGAGACACGCTCTTCCCCGACGCGGTGAAGGCCACAGCCGTGCTCCTCACCCGCCTCGGGCACCAGGTGGCCTTCCCGCCGGGCCAGACCTGCTGCGGCCAGATGCACGTCAACACCGGCTACCAGCGCGAACCGGTGCCGCTCGTCCGCAACTTCGCCGAGCAGTTCGGGGACCCCTCGATCGACGCGGTCGTGCTGCCCTCGGGGTCCTGCGCCGGGTCCGTCCGCCATCAGCACGGAATCGTGGCCGAGCGGTACGGGGACGCAGGACTCGTCGACGGCGTCGCGAAGGTGCGGGCGAAGACGTACGAGCTCTCCGAACTCCTCGTCGACGTCCTCGAAGTCACCGATGTCGGCGCCTACTTCCCGCACCGCGTCACCTACCATCCGACATGCCACTCGCTGCGGATGCTGCGCGTCGGCGAGAAGCCGCTGCGGCTGCTGCGCGCCGTCGAGGGGATCGACCTCGTCGAACTCCCCGAGGCCGACGCCTGCTGCGGGTTCGGCGGCACCTTCGCGCTGAAGAACGCGGAGACCTCCTCGGCGATGCTGGCCGACAAGATGCGGCACGTGGCGGAGACCGGCGCCGCCGTCTGCACCGCGGGGGACTCCTCCTGCCTGATGCACATCGGCGGCGGGTTGAGCCGGATCGCGTCGGACACCCGCACCCTCCACCTGGCGCAGATCCTCGCCGCCACCCGCACCTCGCCGTACGCACTCGCGGAGGCCGCCCGATGAGCAGCACCTTCCTCGGTATGCCCGCAGCGCCCCCGCGCAGCCCCTACGGCACCGGCAACCTGCGCGGCGAGCAGAAGTTCCCCAAGGCCGCGCACGGCGAGCTCCGCAACGAGCAGCTCCGTAGCAACCTCGGCAAGGCCACCCGCACCATCCGCGCCAAGCGCCTCGCCGTCACCGGCGAACTCCCCGACTGGGAGCGGCTCCGCGACGCCGGGTCGGCGATCAAGACCGACACCATGAACCGACTCCCCGAACTGCTGGAGGAGTTGGAGCGCAGGGTGACCGAACGCGGTGGCACCGTCCACTGGGCGCGCGACGGCGCGGAGGCCAACGAGATCGTCACCCGCCTGGTGAAAGCGACGGGCAGCGAGGAGGTGATCAAGGTCAAGTCGATGGCCACCCAGGAGATCGGGCTCAACGAGCACCTGGAAGCCGAGGGCATCAGGCCGCACGAGACCGATCTCGCCGAGCTCATCGTGCAGTTGGCACACGACAGGCCCTCGCACATCCTCGTCCCCGCCATCCACCGCAACCGTGAGGAGATCCGCCGGATCTTCCTCAAGGAGATCCCCGGCGTCGACCCGCACCTCGACTCCGTCCCCGCGCATCTCGCCGCCGCGGCCCGCGCGTACCTGCGCGAGCAGTTCATGACGACGAAGGTCGCGCTCTCGGGCGCCAACTTCGGTATCGCCGAGACGGGCACGCTCTCGGTGGTGGAGTCCGAGGGGAACGGGCGGATGTGCCTGACGATGCCGGAGACGCTGATCTCCGTGATGGGCATCGAGAAGGTGCTGCCCCGCTTCGCCGACCTGGAGGTCTTCCTCCAACTGCTGCCACGCTCCTCGACAGGGGAGCGGATGAACCCCTACACCTCGATGTGGACGGGCGTGACCCCCGGCGACGGGCCGCAGGAGTTCCACCTCGTCCTCCTCGACAACGGGCGCACCGCCGCGCTCGCGGACAAGGTCGGTCGCGAGGCGCTCAACTGCATTCGCTGCTCGGCCTGCCTCAACGTCTGCCCGGTCTACGAGCGGACCGGCGGGCACTCGTACGGGTCGACATACCCGGGCCCGATCGGTGCCGTCCTCACACCGCAGCTCGCCGGGATGCACGCGGCGAAGGACGACCCCAACAGCTCGCTCCCGTACGCCTCCAGCCTGTGCGGAGCCTGTTTCGACGCCTGTCCCGTGAAGATCGACATCCCGTCGCTCCTCGTCGAGCTGCGCCACCAGAACACCGAGGAGTCGGGCACGACCGCGGAGAAGACGGCGATGAAGGCGGCGGCATCGCTCATGAAACGCCCGAAGCTGTACACGAAGGCGCAGAAGGCGTCGCGTGCCGGTCGGTTGATGGCGGGCAAGGACGGAAAGCTCTCCCATCTGCCGCCGCCCTTCAACGGCTGGAGCGCCACCCGCGACGTCTCCGAGCCGCCGAAGCAGACCTTCCGCGAGTGGTTCGCCTCGCCGGAGGGGCAGGCGGAGCTGCGCGCCGCGGCCCCGCAGGACGACGAGGGAAAGGAGGAGGACCGATGACCGAACACCCCCCGACCGCCCGCGAGTCGGCGTCCGCGAGGGACACCGTCCTCGGCAGGGTGCGCGACGCGCTCGCGCTCGCCGAAGCCCCTCAGGTCGAGGTGCCCCGCGACTACCGGACGGGCCGCACCCTTCCCGACGACGCACTCGTCGCCCTCCTCACGGACCGCCTCCTCGACTACAAGGCCGAGGTCCGCACCTGCACGGCAGACCGCACGGCGGAGACGGTCGCCGAGGCCCTCCACGCGCACGGCGCGCGCAGGGTCGGCATCCCGCCGGGGCTCGACCCCGGCTGGCTCGCCGACTTCGACGGCGAGGTCGAGACCGACTCGGCCGAGGTGCCGGCACCCCGGCTCGGGGAACTCGACGGAGTGGTGACCGCGTCGGCCGTCGCCTGCGCGGAGACCGGCACCCTCTTCCTCGACGGCACACCGCGGCAGGGGCGGAGGGCCCTCACCCTCGTGCCGGACCTGCACGTCTGCGTTGTCGACCGCTCGACGGTCGAGGTGGGTGTGCCCGAGGCCGTCGCGCGCCTCGTCCCCGAGCGTCCGACGACGCTGATCAGCGGCCCCTCCGCGACGTCCGACATCGAACTGGAGCGCGTCGAGGGCGTCCACGGCCCGCGGACGCTCGTCGTCCTCATCCGCACCGACGCCTGAACCGCACCGCGCCCGCGCCGAGGCGAAACCGGCTCGGACGGGCGCGGTGCGGCCCGGTAGCATCCGTGCATGGCCGGAGAACCTCAGGCGGACTGCCTGTTCTGCAAGATCATTTCGCGGGAGGTGCCCGCGACCCTGCTCCGCGAGACGGAGACGACGCTCGCCTTCCGGGACATCAACCCCCAGGCCCCGACGCACGTCCTGGTGATCCCCAAGGCGCACTACCCGGACGCCGCGACGCTCGCGACCGAAGCCCCCGAACTCGCCGCCGCCATACTGCGCGAGGCCGGCGAGGTCGCCAGGGAGGAGAAACTCGACGCCCCCCAGGGCGGCCCGGGCTCCGGGTACCGCGTCGTCTTCAACACCGGTTCGGGCGCGGGCCAGACCGTCTTCCACGTCCACGCGCACGTCCTCGGCGGCCGCGGCCTCGAATGGCCCCCCGGGTAGCGGGCGTTGTCCGTACGTGAACTGGTGGTGCTCGGCACCGCCAGCCAGGTCCCGACGCGGCGCCGCAACCACAACGGCTACGTGCTGCGTTGGGACGCCGAGGGCATCCTCTTCGACCCGGGCGAGGGCACCCAGCGCCAGATGATGCGCGCCGGCGTCTCCGCGCACGACCTCACGCGCCTGTGCGTGACGCACTTCCACGGCGACCACTCGCTGGGCCTCGCCGGGGTGATCCAGCGGATCAACCTCGACCGCGTTCCGCACCCGGTGACGGCCCATTACCCCGCCTCGGGCGAGGAGTACTTCGAGCGGCTTCAGTACGCGACCGCCTACCGCGAGAGCGTCCGCCTCCGCCGCCGCCCCGTCGACGAGGCCGGAGTCCAGGCGCACACAGGCGAGTTGACGCTCACGGCCGAGCGGCTCTCGCACCCTGTCGAGGCGTACGGCTACCGCGTCGTCGAGCCCGAAGCGCGACGGATGCTCCCCGAGCGGCTCGCCGCGCACGGCATCGCCGGGAGCGATGTGGGCCGGCTCCAGCGCGAGGGCGAACTGCGCGGGGTGCGGCTGGAGGACGTCTCGGCGCCGCGGCGCGGGCAGCGGTTCGCCTTCGTGATGGACACCCGGCTCTGCGACGGGGTCTTCCTCCTCGCCGACGGCGCCGACCTCCTCGTCATCGAATCGACCTTCCTCGACGAGGACGCCGCACTCGCCCGCGAGTTCGGCCACCTCACGGCGGGACAGGCCGGTCGGGTCGCTGCCGAGTGCGGGGTGCGCAGCCTGGTGCTGACGCACTTCTCGCAGCGGTACACCGACCCGCAGGAATTCGGCAGGCAGGCGCGGAAGGCCGGCTTCGACGGGGAGTTGACGGTCGCCGAGGACCTTGCGAGGGTCGCCGTGCCGAAGCGCAGGTGATACGGGCGTATCATGCCGGGATGCCCATAGCGCCACCCGATGCCCGCCACCTCCCCAAAGCGGAGCTCCACCTCCACATTGAGGGCACCCTCGAACCAGGCACCGCCTTCGCCCTCGCCGAGCGGAACGGCATCACCCTGCCGTACTCCTCGCCCCAGGAGCTGCACCGCCGGTACGACTTCGCCGACCTCGGCTCCTTCCTCGAGCTGTACTACGCACTCATGGACGTCCTCCGCACCGAGCAGGACTTCTCCGACCTCGCCGAGGCGTACCTGGAGCGCTCGGCCGAACAGGGCGTGCGGCATGCGGAGATCTTCTTCGACCCGCAGGCGCACACCTCGCGCGGAGTCCCGATCGGCACGGTCATCGAGGGGCTCGGCCGCGCGCTCGACACCTCCGAGGAGCGGTACGGCATCTCGACGCGGCTGATCCTCTGCTTCCTCCGCGACTCCTCGCCCGAGGACGCGGCCGAGACGCTCACGGCCGCCGAGCCCCACCTGCACCGCATCACCGGCGTCGGACTCGACTCGGCCGAGGCGGGCAACCCGCCGGGCCCCTTCCGCGACGTCTACCGCCGCGCCGCCGAACTCGGCCTGCGCCGCGTCGCGCACGCGGGCGAGGAGGGCCCCGCCGCGTACGTCGCGGAGGCGCTCGACGAGCTCGGCGTGGAGCGCATCGACCACGGGCGGCGCGCACTGGAGGACCCCGCGCTGGTGCGGCGGCTCGCAGAGGAGCGGATCCCGCTCACCGTCTGCCCGCTCTCCAACGTCCGGCTCCGCGGCGTCGACACCCTCGCCGACCACCCTCTCCCGCAGATGCTCGACGCCGGGCTCCTCGCCACCGTCAACTCCGACGACCCGTCGTACTTCGGCGGCTACGCGGCCGACAACTTCACCGCCTGCGCCGAGGCGCTCGGCCTGGGCGAGGAGCAGCTCCGCCTGCTGGCGCGCAACTCGTTCCTCGCGTCCTTCCTCGACGACGACGAGGAGCGCCGGGCCCGCTACCTCGCCGAGGTGGACGCCTTCCGGTTCTGAGCCCGTCGCCCAACCCCTCCCGTACGCGGCGGGGTTGGGCGCCCGTACCGCTACGGCAGCGGCAGTGCGGGCGCGTCCGCCATCACCTCGGCGAACCTGTCGAGCCCGATGTTGCCGCCCGAGAGCACGACGCCGGTGCGCCGCGGCAACCGGACGCGGCCGGAGAGGAGCGCGGCGAGCGCCGTGGCGCCGCTCGGCTCCAGCACGATCTTCAGCACCTCGAAGGCGAACCGCATCGCGGCCCGGATCTCGTCCTCGCCGACCGTCTCGACGCCGGCGAGAAGACGCCGGTTGACGGCGAAGGTCAGCTCGCCCGGCGTCGTCGCGCCCTGCCCGTCGGCGATCGTCCGGGGCACGGGGATCGAGACGCGGGCGCCCTCGCGCAGCGAGCGCGCCGTGTCGTCGCCCGCGGCCGGCTCCACGCCGACGACGCTCATCTGCGGAGCGAGCGCCGCGGCCACCGTGGCGCACCCGGCGGCGAGGCCGCCCCCGCCGACCGGGATCAGCAGCGCCTCCAACCCCTCGGCCTGCTCCAGCAGTTCGAGTGCGACCGTGCCCTGGCCCGCCATCGTGGGCGCGTAGTCGTACGGCGGGATGACGGTGAGCCCGCGCTCGGCCGCGAGCTTCGCGCCGATCTCCTCGCGGCTCTCGGTGTAGCGGTCGTAGGTGACGATCTCGGCGCCGTACGCCGCCGTCGCCGCCAGCTTCGTCGGCGGCGCGTCCTCCGGCATCACGAGGAGCGCGGTGGTGCCGAGCTCGCGTGCTGCGAGCGCCACCGCCTGCGCGTGGTTGCCGGAGGAGTAGGCGGCTACGCCGCGTGCGAGCTGCTCGGCGGGGAGCTGCGCGAGCGCGTTGTAGGCGCCGCGGAACTTGAAGGCGCCGACGCGCTGGAAGTTCTCGGCCTTCAGGTGCACTTCGCTGCCGGTGAGCGCATCGAGCAGCGAGGAGCGGAGCACGGGGGTGCGGTGCGCGGCGCCGTCCAGCCGGTCGGCGGCGTCCTGGACGTGTGCAAGTGTTATCGGCGTCTCGCTCAAGGTCGTCCTCCCGACTCGCCCCGTGCGCGGGTTCGTTCGTTTCAGAAGCCGAGCTTACGGAGCTGGCGCGGGTCCCGCTGCCAGTCCTTGGCGACCTTGACGTGCAGATCGAGGTAGACGGGCGTGCCGAGCAGCGCCTCGATGTGCTGCCGGGAAGTGGTGCCGACCTCCTTGAGGCGCTTGCCTTTGGGGCCGATGACGATCCCCTTCTGGCTGGGGCGCTCGATGTAGATGTTGGCGTGCACGTCGAGCAGCGGCCTGTCGTCCGGACGCCCCTCGCGCGGGACCATCTCCTCGACCACCACGGCGATGGAGTGCGGCAGTTCGTCCCGTACGCCCTCCAGCGCGGCCTCGCGGATCAGCTCGCCGACCATCACCTGCTCCGGCTCGTCGGTGAGGTCGCCGTCCGGGTAGAGCGGCGGGCCCTCGGGGAGGAGCTGGAGGAGGAGCTGTGCGAGAAGCTCCACCTGCTCGCCGCCGGCAGCGGAGACGGGGACGATCTCCGCCCACTCGATACCGAGCTCCCGACCGAGCTTCTCGACGGCGAGGAGCTGCGCGGCGAGCGCCTCGGAGCCGACGAGGTCCGACTTGGTGACGACCGCGACCTTCGGCGTCCGCTTCAGTTGCGCCAGTTCCGTCGCGATGTAGCGGTCGCCCGGGCCGATCTTCTGGTCGGCCGGCAGGCAGAAGCCGATCGTGTCGACCTCCGCCCACGTGGTGCGGACGACGTCGTTGAGGCGCTCGCCGAGAAGGGTCCGCGGCTTGTGGAGGCCAGGGGTGTCCACGAGGATGAGCTGGCCGTCGTCGCGGTGGACGATGCCGCGGACGGTGTGCCTGGTGGTCTGCGGGCGGTTGGAAGTGATCGCGACCTTCGTGCCCACCAGAGCGTTGGTCAGCGTGGACTTGCCCGCGTTGGGGCGGCCGACAAAGCAGGCGAAGCCCGAGCGGTACGGGGCCTCGGAGGCGCCTGCGGCCTCTGGGGCGACGGAGGATGCGTTCATGTGCCCCATTGTCGCTGATCGTCGCGGGTGCCCGGACCGCGGGCGGCGGCTGCCCTTCGCCTCAGCCGGCGGTCACCGAGGTGCGGAGCTGCCCGTCGGGCCCCGCGAGCAGGACGGGGGTCGCGGCGCCGCCGAGGTCGCGGACGGCGGCGAGGTCGTCGGGGTGCGGCTCGACGGCCTCGGTCACGACCGCGGCGGCCTCCAGGGACTCGGCGCCCGAAGCGACCGCCGTCGCCACCGCGGTGCGGAGGGCGGAGAGTTGGAGCGAGGGGAGGGCGACCGTCCCCGCGACGTAGGTGCGTCCCGTCTCGTCGCGGACGGCCGCGCCCTCGGGCACGCCGTTGCGCGCCCGGGTGCTGCGGGCGAGGGTGACGATCTTGCGGTCTTCGGCGTCCAGCTCCTGCTCGCTCATGGGGACGAGCATATGCGCCGGCTTCCGCCCGCCGGCTGTCCGGGGCCGCGGACCCGTCGGCGGGAGAGCGTCAGGCGGGGTGCTCCGTGTCGGCACCTTGGTCGAGGACGGCCGGCTCGGCCTCCCGCACCGGTTCGACGAGGACCGTCATGATCCGGTTGCGGCGTCCCGCGGGCGACTCGGCCGTCAGGCGGAGCCCCGTCAGCTCCGGGTCCGAGCGGTCCTCCGAGACGTCGACGACGGTGCCGGCCCCGGCGATCGGCACGCGCCCCAACTCCTTTGCC
This sequence comes from Streptomyces sulphureus DSM 40104, assembly GCF_000381025.1. Lineage (GTDB taxonomy): Bacteria > Actinomycetota > Actinomycetes > Streptomycetales > Streptomycetaceae > Streptomyces > Streptomyces sulphureus. Next base: position 843,702 of record NZ_KB905815.1, on the reverse strand, counting down.
AGTAGCCCGCCGACGGTCTCCACGTCCTCGGTGTCGAGACCGGTGAGGCCGTAGAGCTCTTCCAGATCGCCGATGTCGAGGCGGGCCGTGACGCGGTGGCTGCCGTCGCCGAGGTCCTCGACGGGAGGCAGCTCCCGGTCGTACTCGTCGGTGATCTCGCCGACGATCTCCTCCAGGATGTCCTCGATCGTGACGACGCCCGCGGTGCCGCCGTACTCGTCGACGACGACCGCGACATGGGTGCGGTCCCGCTGCATCTCGCGGAGGAGCTCGCCCGCGTTCTTCGTGTCGGGAACGAAGGTCGCGGGGCGCATGACGGTGGAGACCTGCTCCGACTCGGAGTCCCGGTTGATGTGGACCCGGCGCGAGAGGTCCTTGAGGTAGACGACGCCGAGGACGTCGTCCTCGTTCTCGCCGACGACGGGGATGCGCGAGAACCCCGAGCGCAGCGCCAGCGTCAGCGCCTGCCTGATCGACTTGAACCGCTCGATGGTGACGAGGTCCGTACGCGGCACCATCACCTCGCGCACCAGGGTGTCGCCGAGCTGGAAGACGGAGTGCACCATCTTCCGCTCGTCCGCCTCGATCAGCGACTCCTGCTCGGCGAGGTCGACCATGGCGCGCAGCTCGGCCTCGCTCGCGAACGGGCCCTGGCGGAAGCCTTTTCCGGGGGTGAAGGCGTTGCCGAGGAGGATCAGCAGTTGCGTCAGCGGGCCGAGGATGCGGGCGAGCGGCAGCAGTACGTAGGAGGCGAGGGTGGCGGTGCCGAGCGGGTGCTGGCGGCCGATGGTGCGGGGCGAGACCCCGATGGCGACGTACGAGACGAGGAGCATCACCACGATGGCGACGGTGAGCGCCTGCCAGCTCTCCTCGAAGTACTGGAGGCAGCCGTAGGTCACCACGGCGCACGCCGCCGTCTCGCAGGCGACGCGGAGGAGCAGCGCGAGGTTGAGGTAGCGCACGGGGTCGGCGGCGACGGCGGCGAGGCGCTCGCTGCCGCCGCGGCCCTGCCGGACGGCCTCGTCGGCGCGGAAGCCTGTGGTCCGCGCCAGCCCTGCCTCGGCGCAGGCGGCGAGCCAGGCGACGATCACCAGGAGGACCGCCGCCGCGAGCACGGAGGCGCTCACGAGGTCGTGGTCGGCGCGGGGGAGGGGCCCGTGAGGCCCTGCTCGGCACGCCAGCCGTCGACGATCGCGGCTTGGAGGCCGAACATCTCGGCCTGCTCGGCGGGCTCCTCGTGGTCGTACCCGAGGAGGTGCAACACCCCGTGGACGGTGAGGAGTTGGAGTTCCTCGTCCATCGAGTGGCCGGTGGGCGCCTCGGCGCCCTGCCGCTCGGCGACCTCGGGGCAGAGGACGATGTCCCCGAGGAGGCCCTGCGGCGGGTCCTCCTCGTCCCGTGTGGGCGGGCGGAGTTCGTCCATGGGGAAGGACATCACGTCGGTCGGCCCAGGGAGGTCCATCCACTGGAGGTGGAGCTGCTCCATCGCGGCCGCGTCCACGACGATCACCGAGAGCTCGGAGAGGGGGTGGATGCGCATCCGGGCGAGCGCGTAGCGGGTGAGGTCGAGGAGCGCCTGCTCGTCGACGGCGGTGCCGGACTCGTTGTTGACGTCGATCGACATGGGCTTTACGGCTGCTTCCTCTGTCCCTTGCCCGAACCGGAGCCGCCGCTGCCGCGCGCGGGCCCGGCGGGCGGATGCTCGCCCGGGTGCTCGGCCGGCTCGCTGCGGCGGGCCTCCTCGGCGCGGTGGTCGTAGCGGTCGTAGGCGTCGACAATCCGGCCGACGAGCTTGTGGCGGACCACGTCGGTGCTGGAGAGTTCGGAGAAGTGGACACCCTCGACGTTGCCGAGGATCTCCTGCACCTGGCGGAGGCCGCTCTTGGTGCCGCCGGGGAGGTCGACCTGGGTGACGTCGCCGGTGACGACGATCTTGGAGTCGAACCCGAGGCGGGTGAGGAACATCTTCATCTGCTCGGGGTTGGTGTTCTGCGCCTCGTCGAGAATGATGAACGCGTCATTGAGGGTGCGACCGCGCATGTACGCGAGCGGCGCCACCTCGATCGTGCCGGCGGCCATCAGGCGGGGGATGGAATCCGGGTCGAGCATGTCGTGGAGCGCGTCGTACAGGGGGCGCAGGTACGGGTCGATCTTCTCGTAGAGGGTGCCGGGAAGGAAGCCGAGGCGCTCGCCGGCCTCGACCGCGGGGCGGGTGAGGATGATCCGCGTGACCTGCTTCGACTGGAGAGCCTGCACGGCCTTCGCCATGGCGAGGTAGGTCTTGCCCGTGCCGGCGGGGCCGATGCCGAAGACGACCGTGTGCGTGTCGATGGCGTCGACGTACCGCTTCTGATTGAGCGTCTTCGGGCGGATGGTGCGGCCGCGGCTGGAGAGGATGTTCTGGGTGAGCACCTCGGCGGGGGACTCCTCCGCCGGCGCTTCGCCGTCTTTGCCGCCGCGGAGCATCGCGATCGAGCGTTCCACGGCGTCCTCGGTCATCGGCTGGCCCGTGCGCAGGACGAGCATCATCTCGTCGAAGAGGCGCTGGACGAGGGCGACTTCGTCCGGGTCGCCCGTGGCCGTGATCTCGTTTCCGCGGACGTGGATATCGGTGGCGGGGAACGCGTCCTCGATCACGCGGAGCAGTGCGTCACCTGAGCCGAGCACGCTTACCATCGGGTGCTTGGGCGGCACGGTGAAGTGGGCCCTCGCCTGCTCGGACCCTGCTTGCCTGGGTGATGTCTGTGTCATGGGCGGCCCGGGGGCCAGCTCATCCCTCTCTTGTCCTGCGGCTGTCGCGCGACCGGCCGGTCGAACTCTCGGCCACCAAGGGTACGCCGCGTGCCGACACGGCAAGAAAGGCATTTCCACATCCCGCGGCTCCGGTCGTACCGGTCACGGGAGGCGCGGCTGCCGGAGACACCCTCATCCCTCGTCCCCGCCGCGGAGACCCAGCGTCGGCACCGCCCGCCGAAGCGGGCGCGCGGGTGCGCCGGCGGTGAGCACCGCGTCGAGGAAGCGGTGCCGGCCGAGGTCGGTCTTGTCGCACTCGGTGCGGCGGCGGCGCCACCAGGCGGCGATCTCCGGCCAGCCAGGGGCCGAGAGGGAGCCGCCGAACTCCTGGACGGAGAGCGCCGACGTCAGCGCGGCGAAGGCGAGGCGGTCGCGCAGCGGCCAGCCGGCGAGGCTGCCCGTGACGAACCCGGCGACGAAGACGTCCCCCGCGCCCGTGGTGTCGAGCGCCTCCACGTCGACGCCCGGCACGTCGGCCGACTCGCCCGTGCGCCCGTCGACGGCGTAGGCGCCCTCCCTGCCGAGCGTGACGACCGCGAGCGGTACGTACTCGGAGAGGGCGTGCGCCGCCGCGCGCGGGTCGTCCTTGCCCGTGTAGCGGACGGCCTCGGCGGCGTTGGGGAGGAACGCCTCGCAGTGCTCCAGGTCCGCGAGGGCGCGCAGGCTCCAGGCGCCGGTCTCGTCCCAGCCGACGTCGGCGAAGACGAGGCTGCCCGAGCGGGCGGCTGTCGCGATCCACTCCTGCGGGCGCCCGGGGACCAGCGAGGCGACGCAGGCGCGCGCCGGGGGCGGGCACGGGGGCGCGTCCGGGTCGTAGGCGCTCGCCTCCTTCGCGGGGGCCTCGTGGCCGTGCGAGACCATCGTCCGCTCGCCGTCGTACGCCATGGAGACGGTCACGGGGGAGTGCCAGCCGGGGACGGTGTGCGAGAGGGCGAGGTCGATGCCCTCGCTGTGTTCCAGGACGTCGCGGCAGTGGTCGCCGTACATGTCGTCGCCGAAGGCGGCGGCGAGGGAGGTGCGCAGGCCGAGGCGGGCGAGCGCGGTCGCCATGTTGGCGATGCCGCCCGGGCTCGAACCCATGCCGCGCGCCCAGGACTCGGTGCCGCAGACGGGCGCCGAGTCCAGCCCCGTGAAGACGATGTCGAGGAAGACGGTGCCGGTGACGTAGACGTCCCAGGCGGGGGCCGACTCGTCGCGCACGGCGGCGAGCGGATCGAAGCCGCGGCAGCGTTCGGGGCCGCGCTGGGGTGCCGCGCGGAGCGTGCTCCGCAGCGTCGTCTCGCCGCCTGCTGCCGGGGTGCTCACCGTGCCCGCCTCGCTCTCCGTCTCGCCTTGGTGTGCCCGCGCGGGGCGCGGGACGCCGAGGGTACGCCGGACCGCCCTCGCGGGGCGGCCGTCCTGCCCAACGTAACCGGCGCGGCCCGGGATACGCCCCCGCGCGGTGGTACGTTCGCGCCCGTGAGGTTGACGATTCTCGGCGGGGGCGGCTTCCGCGTCCCGCTGGTCCACGCGGCGCTGCTCGCCGACGCGCGCTCGGGAGCGGCGCCCCGGATCACCGAACTCGTGCTGTACGACACCGACTCGGCGCGCCTCGGTGTCGTCGAGTCGATCCTCGCCGCGCAGGCCGAGGGGGTCCCCGAGACGCCTGCGGTGCGGGTGGAGCGGGAGTTGGACGGCGCGCTGCGCGGCGCGGACTTCGTCTTCTCCGCGATCCGCGTCGGCGGCACCGAGGGGCGGGTGCAGGACGAGCGGGTGCCGCTCGCCGAAGGGGTGCTCGGGCAGGAGACGGTGGGCGCCGGCGGCGTGCTCTACGGGCTGCGGACGGTGCCGGTCGCGGTCGGGATCGCGGAGCGGGTGCGTGCGGTGGCGCCGGGGGCGTGGGTCATCAATTTCACCAACCCGGCCGGGATCGTCACCGAGGCGATGGCGCGCGTGCTGGGGGAGCGGGTGATCGGCATCTGCGACTCGCCCGTCGGCCTTGTGCGCCGCGCCGCACGGGCGGTCGGCGCGGACCCGGACGGCGTCGAGTACGCGTACACCGGCCTCAACCACCTCGGCTGGCTGGGCTCGTTGCGCGATCCGGAGCGCGGTGAGCTGCTTCCCACGCTGCTCTCCGACCCCGCGGCGCTGGCCTCCTTCGAGGAGGGCAGGCTCTTCGGTGCCCAGTGGCTCGCGGCCCTCGGCGCGCTGCCCAACGAGTACCTCCACTACTACTACTTCCGCCGCGAGACGCTCCGTTCGGTGCAGACCGCAGGGGAGACCCGCGGCGAGTTCCTCAGGCGCCAGCAGGGCGAGTTCTTCGACGGCGCCGCGGACGCCCCACCGCACGAGGCGCTCCGCCGGTGGGAGGCGACGCGGCAGCAGCGCGAGGAGACCTACCTCGCCGACAGCCGTGCCGCGGGCGGCGGTTGGCAACGCGACACCTGCGACCTCGAAGGCGGCGGGTACGACGCGGTGGCCATGGCGCTGATGCGCGCTCTCTCCGGCGGGCGGCCGGCGCGGCTGGTGCTCAACGTGCCCAACCGCGGTGCGGTGCCCGCGCTCGCGGACGGGGCGATCGTCGAGACCGTCTGCGAGGTCGGTGCGGACGGTCCTCGCCCGCTGGGGGCCGCGACGCTCGACGGGGCTCAGCAGGGGCTCGTCGCGCAGGTCAAGGAGGTCGAACTCGCCACCGTCGAGGCTGCGTTGACGTCGTCGCGGCAGCTCGCACTGCGTGCGCTCGGCCTCCATCCGCTCGTGGACTCGCCGGCCGCCGCCGCGCGCATTCTGGAGCGCGTCGGCTGGTGACGGCGCACCAGCGGGGGACGGCGGGGGTGTTCCAACCGGGCACGAGGCGCCGCGTCGTCGCGGTTCCTGCGGGCGGCCGTCGTCCACGCGCCGGCGCGAGGCGGGCGAGTGCGTCCCGGTCGAGGGCGACGCGGAGCTCCGGTGCGTCGCTCACCCGGGCCCGCCTGAGGTGAGGGAGACGCGTGTGGTGAGGACGTCCTCGCTCTGCTCGCTTGCGACGCGGAGCTAGGCCGGAGCTAGGCGACCGAGAGCCGGAGCTTCTCCGACGTCTGCACCCCGCGCAGGCCGCCGACGCCGACTGGGTCGCTCAACCCGGCGTCCGGCACGGGGAGTTCGTCGACGATGGCGAGGAGTGTGTTCGCGTCTCCGACGCTGCGGCCCGGCAGCCGTTCCGCCAACTCCCTTGCCGTGGCCAGGTGCTTGATTCCCGTACGTCTCGCCGACGCTCGAGTGCCCGCCCGTGGTGCGGACTTCGACGACGAGCCGCGGCGGGCAGGGCTGGTGGAGGCCCTGGGGGTCGAGGAACGGGGTGAGGCGGACTTCCTCGATCGTGAGGCGGTCCGTGGTGCGGCTCCTTTCGCGAGGGGCGGCGTGCCGGTGCCCGGCGCCGTCCGCCGTGGTCTCCGCGTGCACAACGGTGGAGGCGGGTCGCGGAGGTGAACACCGGTCGGTGCGCCGGAAATGCGGTGCGCGGCGGAGTGTTCCCACGGCTCGGGGCCCGTGGTTGAATCTGCGCGCGTAGAAACCGCGGGGTCCCATCTCCCCGCACCGCCTTCAACTCTCCCCACACATCAAGGAGTTGCGCGCATGCTCCGCCGTTCATCCCGCCCGTCCGACGCCCCGGCGGCCCCCCGCAGGCGCCGCCTCCGCATCGCCGCGACCACCGCCGCGCTCGCCGTGGCCGGCTCGGCGCTCTTCGGCATCGGCCAGGCGACCGCCGAGCACTCGGTGCCCAGGACCGGAGAGGAGATCCCCAACCTCGATCAGGTGAAGGAGAAGATCGAGGCGTACTACGGCGACATCGAGACGGAGGGCGGCGAGCACTACGCCTCCCCCGAGGGGAACTACGCCAAGGAGGTCCGCGCCCTCGCGGCGAAGGCCAAGCACGACCTGGCGCGGGACCTGAAGGACCGCGACTCCCGCCACGGCAAGGGGAAGAAGCCCGCCGTCGTCCTCGACGTCGACGACACCGTCCTGCTCACCTACAACTTCGAGCGGCGGATCGGCTACAACTTCTCCCAGGAGGAACAGGACGAGTACCTCCGCACCACCGACATGGACCCGGTCTTCGGGATGAAGCACCTCGTCAACTGGGCCCACAAAAAGGGTGTCACGGTCTTCTTCCTCACCGGCCGCAAGGAGTACGAGCGCGACTGGAGCGTCCGCAACCTCAAGAACGTCGGCTTCGAGAACCCCGTCGACCGCGAGCACTTCTACCTCAAGGACGCCGAGAACCCGCCTCCGTACCTGGAGTGCGGCACGGAGTGCAACACCGTCGAGTACAAGTCGGGGACGCGTGCCCACATCGAGGACCAGGGCTACGAGATCCTCGCCAACTTCGGTGACCAGTACAGCGACCTGAAGGGCGGGCACGCGGCGCGCTCGGTGAAGCTGCCGAACCCCATGTACTACCTGCCGTGAGCGGGACGCCCCGCCGCCGGCGCCCGTCGCCCGCGGCGGGGCACCCGGCGTTCCGCTTCGAGCGCCGCCGCGGCGATGTGGCGGTGCTCACGTCGGGCGGCGCCGCGCACTGCGCCTGATCCCGGCCGGGCACGGGCGCATCCGTGCAGGTCAGAGCGGTGGGTACGGGCCGCAGGCAGGGCCCGCCACAGGGCGGCCGATGCGTGGCGGATGCACGGGACGGCGTTCCGCATGCTGATACGGGGCCTTACGCGCCCCCGGCCCTGCACTATGCTCGCTTGCATCATGCGCTTCGGGCTTCTCCTCCTTAGCTGCCGCGGCGAGGGTCTGTAAACGGTCGACCCCCTCCCCGCGGAGTTCGGTGCTGTCCGTCGGCCCTCCAAGCCAATCCGCGGGAGCAGCGCCAACGGGCGCCCCGCAGCCGAGGAGCCTCACGCCATGTCGTCTTCCGAGTCCGCCGAACGCCCCGCCATCGGCCGCCGGACCCCCATCACCGCCTCCGCCGTGAAGCAGCGCCCCTCCGGGATGCCGATCCAGAAGTACGGCCGCTACGAGGCGATCGACATCCCCGACCGCACCTGGCCCGGCAACCGCGTCACCGCGGCCCCCCGCTGGCTCAGCACCGACCTGCGCGACGGCAACCAGGCGCTGATCGACCCGATGTCGCCCGAGCGCAAGCGCGCGATGTTCGACCTGCTGGTGCGCATGGGCTACAAGGAGATCGAGGTCGGCTTCCCCGCGTCGGGCCAGACCGACTTCGGCTTCGTCCGCTCGATCATCGAGGAGGACGCGATCCCGGAGGACGTGACGATCTCCGTCCTCACCCAGGCGCGCGAGGAGCTGATCGAGCGCACCGTCGAGTCGCTGCGCGGCGCCCGGCGCGCCACCGTCCACCTCTACAACGCCACCGCGCCCGTCTTCCGCGACGTCGTCTTCCGCAGCAGCAGGGAGGAGATCCGGCAGATCGCGGTCGACGGAACCCGCCTGGTGACCGAGTACGCGGAGAAGCTCCTCGACGACCGGACCGTCTTCGGCTACCAGTACAGCCCGGAGATCTTCACCGACACCGAGCTGGAGTTCGCGCACGAGGTCTGCGAGGCCGTGATGGAGGTCTGGCAGCCCGAGGAGGGCCGCGAGATCATCCTCAACCTGCCGGCGACCGTGGAGCGTTCGACGCCCTCGACGTACGCCGACCGCATGGAGTGGATGTCCCGCAACCTCTCGCACCGCGAGTTCGTCTGCCTCTCCGCGCACCCGCACAACGACCGGGGCACCGCCGTCGCCGCGGCCGAGCTGTCGATGATGGCGGGCGTCGACCGGGTCGAGGGCTGCCTCTTCGGCCAGGGCGAGCGCACCGGCAACGTCGACCTGGTGACGCTGGGGATGAACCTCTTCAGCCAGGGCGTCGACCCGATGATCGACTTCTCGCAGATCGACGAGGTCCGCCGCACCTACGAGTACTGCAACCAGATGGAGGTCCACCCGCGCCACCCCTACGCGGGCGACCTCGTCTACACCTCCTTCTCCGGCTCCCACCAGGACGCCATCAAGAAGGGCTTCGAGGCGCGCGAGATCCGCGCGGCCGAGCAGGACACCACGGACGACGCGATCGAGTGGACCGTCCCGTACCTGCCGATCGACCCCAAGGACGTCGGCCGGACGTACGAGGCCGTGATCCGCGTCAACTCGCAGTCGGGCAAGGGCGGGATCGCCTACGTCCTCAAGGGCGAGCACAGCCTCGACCTGCCGCGGCGGATGCAGGTCGAGTTCTCCCGGACCATCCAGGAGCGCACCGACGCACAGGGCGGCGAGGTGACGGGCGAGCAGATCTGGGAGGTCTTCCAGGACGAGTACCTGCCGACGCCCGCCAAGAGCTGGGGCCGCATCGCGCTCCGCGGCGCGCAGACCTCGACGACGAGCGAGGGGCAGGACGCGCTCACCATCGAGGCGGTCGTCGACGGCGAGGAGCAGGTACTCAGCGGCACGGGCAACGGCCCGCTCGCCGCCTTCGTCGACGCGCTCCACGGGATCGACGTCGACGTACGCGTCCTCGACTACGTGGAGCACACCATGAGCGAGGGCGCCGGAGCGCAGGCCGCCGCCTACGTGGAGTGCGCGGTCGGCGGCGCCTCGGGGGAGAAGGTGCTGTGGGGCGTCGGCATCGACGCCAACATCGTGCGTGCCTCGATCAAGGCCGTCGTCTCCGCCGTCAACAGGGCCCGGCGCTAGGGCACTTCCGGGTGGCACCGGCACGCGGTGCCACCCGGTCCGCCGGCGCACGGGGACCTTCGGCCGCCGGTTCGTGCCGTACGGGGTGCTGACGCCGCCTCACGCATGTGGTTAACATCACTCCACTCGGCAACGTTGCCGAAACGTGAGGGAGGTGCGGCAATGGGGCCGTCACGTGACCGTCGAGTCCACAAGGCGTGCGGTGTCCGCACCCGCTGGCACACCGTCGACGACGGGGAGTTCTTCTGCCCCGACTGCGGCGGCGACCGCAACTACCGCCGCCGCACCGGACGTCGGCGCCTCGTGCTGCTCGGCCTTCCCGTGCTGCCGCGCGGGGCCGAGGACCCGGTCGTCGAATGCACCGCCTGCCGCGGGCACTTCGCGCCCGGCACCCTCGACCACCCGACGACGGCCGGGCTCGCCGCGATGCTCAGCGAAGCGGTGCACACGGTCGCGCTCGTGGTGCTCGCGGCCGGCGGAGCCGAGGCCCGCTCCGTCCGCGAGACCGCCGTCGAGGTGGTGCACGCCGCCGGCTTCCCCGAGTGCACGGAGGACCAACTCACCGCCCACATCGGCGCGTTGGACAGCGGCCGCGAAGTCCTGGCCGAGCTGGAGCTCCACGACAAGCTCGCCCCGCTCGCCTCCCAGCTCGCCGTCCCCGGCCGCGAGAGCCTCCTCCTCGGCGGCGCCCGCATCGCCCTCGCCGACGGCCCCTACACCGGCCGTGAGCGCGAAGTGCTCGCCGCCGCCGGGCGGTTGCTGGAGCTCGGCGCCGAGGACGTCGACCGCCTGCTGGCGCAGGCGCGCACCCCGTCCTGAGCGGCGCCCGGGCGCTGCCCCGCGCGCCGCACGGGTGGGCGACAATGGCGCCATGACTCTGTTCCGCGACGACGGCATCGTGCTGCGTACCCAGAAGCTGGGCGAGGCGGACCGGATCATCACCCTGCTCACCCGCGGTCACGGCCGGGTACGCGCAGTGGCGCGCGGAGTGCGGCGGACCAAGTCGAAGTTCGGCGCCCGGCTGGAGCCCTTCGGCCACGTCGACGTGCAGTTCTTCGCGCGCGGCGGCGAACTCGTCGGCCGCGGCCTCCCGCTGTGCACCCAGACGGAGACGATCAGCGCCTACGGCCAGGGCATCGTCTCCGACTACGACCGCTACACCGCGGGGACGGCGATGCTGGAGACCGCCGAGCGGTTCACCTTCCAGGAGGGCCAGCCCAACGTCCAGCAGTATCTGCTGCTCGTCGGCGGCCTGCGCACACTCTCCACCGGGCAGCACACGCCGGGGCTCTGTCTCGACGCCTTCCTGCTGCGCTCCCTCGCGATGGCCGGCTACGCACCGAGCTTCGCCGACTGCGCCAAGTGCGGGCTCCCGGGCCCGAACCGCTTCTTCTCCGTCGCCTCGGGCGGCGTCGTCTGCGGCGACTGCCGCCCGGCCGGCAGCGTCGTCCCGTCCTCGGAGACGCTGCGGCTCCTCGGAGCGCTGCTCACCGGCGACTGGGAGACGGCCGACGCCGCCGAGCGGCGCCACGTGCGCGAGGGCGCCGGGCTCGTCTCGGCGTACCTGCACTGGCACCTGGAGCGGGGGCTGCGCTCGCTCAGATATGTGCGTGAGGGCCAGACCGGCTAGTGTCCGGACGAACGCCCGGCCCCGCGCAGAGCGCAGCGGCCCCGGGTCGGTAACGCCCCCGGTACTTGGAGTTGAGATCCGCATGGCACGTCGCGGAGTGCTGCCGTGGCAGCAGCGCGAGACGCGTACCTACGCCACCCCCGAGCCGCACCCCTCGGGCGCACGTCCGCCGAAGATCCCGGCCGAGCTCGTCCCCGGCCACATCGCCGTCGTGATGGACGGCAACGGGCGCTGGGCGAAGGAGCGGGGGCTGCCGCGCACCGAGGGGCACAAGAGGGGCGAGGGCGTCGTCATGGACGTCCTCAAGGGCTGCCTGGAGATGGGCGTGCAGAACCTCTCGCTCTACGCCTTCTCCACCGAGAACTGGAAGCGCTCCCCCGAGGAGGTCCGCTTCCTGATGAACTTCAACCGGGACGTCATCCGCCGCCGCAGGGACGAGATGGACGAACTCGGCATCCGCATCCGCTGGGTGGGGCGGATGCCGCGGCTGTGGAAGTCGGTCGTCCAGGAGCTCCAGGTCGCCCAGGAGCAGACGAAGGACAACGACGCGATGACGCTCTACTTCTGCGTCAACTACGGTGGCCGCGCCGAGATCGCCGACGCCGCGCAGCGCATCGGCGAGGACGTGCGCGCCGGCCGCCTCGACCCGTCGAAGATAAGCGAGAAGACCTTCGGCCGGTACCTGTACTACGACGACATGCCCGACGTCGACCTCTTCCTGCGGCCCTCGGGCGAGCAGCGCACCTCCAACTACCTGATCTGGCAGAGCGCCTACGCCGAGATGGTCTACCAGGACGTCCTCTGGCCGGACTTCGACCGGCGCAACCTGTGGGAAGCGTGCCTGGAGTTCGCCAAGCGGGACCGCCGCTTCGGCGGCGCGATGCCCAACGAGCCCGCGGCGGACGGCGGCAAGGACGCGGCGGAGCAGCAGAGCGGCGAGTAACGGGGCGAGCGCGGCCGGGCGGGGTGCGCCCGGCGGCCGTCCCGCGCGGTCGGGCGCCTCAGCGCTGCGCGGCGCACTCCCCGCAGGTGCCGAAGACCTCGACGGTGTGCCCGACGTCGACGAACCCGTGGTCGGCCGCGATCGACTCGGCCCACTTCTCCACCGCGGGCCCCTCGACCTCAACGGCCTTGCCGCAGACCCGGCAGACGAGGTGGTGGTGATGGTCGTCGCTGTGGCACCTGCGGTAGACGGCCTCCCCCTCGTCGGTGCGGAGGACGTCGACCTCGCCCGCGTCGGCGAGGGACTGGAGCGTGCGGTAGACGGTCGTCAGGCCGACCGAGTCCCCGCGGTGCCTGAGCATGTCGTGCAGCTCCTGGGCACTGCGGAACTCTTCGACCTCGGCGAGCGCCGCCGAGACCGCGGCGCGCTGCCGGGTCGACCGGCCGCGGACGGGGGGACCTGCGGTGGTCACGCGCTGACTCCTCTGCTCTCTGGTGGTCGTTCGTTCCGTCGGATGCCGAGGCTCCGGCTCGTGCCTGCGCCCGGGCGCCCGACGGCGGCCCGGGGTCGCGTGGTCATTGTGCCAGGTGCAGCCGCGCCGCGGTCATCGCTACGGAGACGGACTCACCGCACACGCACCGCATCCCCTGCGACCTCGCCCGACTCCTCCAGGGTGCCTTCTCGCTCCGCCCGAGCGACAGCCCTCGCACGCCGCCGTGCCAGAGGGGCGGCGAGCGCCGTCACCACCCCGAAGAGCACGATCGCGAGGACGACGATGCTGGCGCCCGGGGGGACGTCGATGTAGTACGAGGCGGTCGTCCCCGAGAGGGTGACGAGCACCCCGAGTCCGACGGAGGCCCCGAGCGTCGCCGCGAACCCCCGCGTCACCTGCTGCGCGGCCGCGACCGGGATCACCATCAGCGCGCTCACCAGCAGCAGCCCCACGACCCGCATCGCCACGGTGACGGTGACGGCCGCCGTGACGGCGAGGAGCAGGTTGAGGGCGCGCACCGGCAGCCCTGTCACGCGTGCGAACTCCTCGTCCTGGCAGACGGCGAAGAGCTGCCGCCGCAGCCCCAGCGAGACCGCGAGGACGAACGCGGAGAGCAGCACGATCGCGACGATGTCCGCGGTGGCGACGGTGGTGATCGAACCGAAGAGGTACGTCGTGAGGTTGGCGTTCGAGCCACCGGGCGCGAGGTTGATGATGAGGACGCCGCCCGCCATGCCGCCGTAGAAGAGCATCGCCAGCGCCAAGTCGCCGCGGGCCTTGCCGTACCAGCGGATCAGCTCCATGCCGATCGCGCCGAGCGAGGAGACGGCGACCGCCATCCACACCGGGTTGGCGGAGAGCAGGAACCCCAACGCGACGCCGGTGAGCGCGACATGGCCGATCCCGTCGCCCATGATCGCCTGGCGCCGCTGCACCAGGAAGATGCCGACGGCCGGCGCCGCGACGCCCACCAGCAGCGCCGCGAGGAGCGCGCGCTGCATGAAGCTGTACTCCAGGATCTCGATCACGACAGCAGCCCCGTCTCGATGCTCGGTGCGTCCCCGGCCTTCTCGTCGGGGTGGTGGCAGGCGGGGTCGTGGAGCTGCTCGGGGCGCGTGACGCGCTCGACGCGGCCGTCGCGGAGCACGACGGCGCGGTCGATCAGCGGCGCCAGAGGGCCGAGTTCGTGGAGGACGAGGAGGACCGAGTGCCCGCGCCGCACCTGGTCGCGGAGCGCCTCGGCGAGCACCTCCTGGCTGCCGAGGTCGACGCCGGCGAGCGGCTCGTCCATCACCAGCAGCTCGGGTCGGGAGGCGAGTGCCCGCGCGATGAGCACGCGCTGGTGCTGTCCGCCGGAGAGCGCCTCCACCGGATCGCCCGCGCGGTCGGCGAGGCCGACGAGCGCGAGGGCCTCGTGGACGGCCTCGCGGTCGGTCCTGCGCAGCGGCCGGAACCGCGAGCGGGCGAGCCGGCCCGCCTGGACGACCTCGCGCACGGTCGCGGGGACGCCGGCGGCCGCCGTCGAGCGCTGCGGCACGTAGCCGAGGCGCCGCCAGTCGCGGAACCGGGCCAACGGCGTCTCGAAGAGCGCGAGTTCGCCCGAGGTGAGCGGCACCTGCCCGAGCACGGCCTTGACGGTGGTGGACTTCCCCGAACCGTTGGCGCCGAGCAGCGCCACCACCTCCCCTGCGCCCACGGTGAGGTCGACGCCGCGCAGCACCGGCTTGGCGCCGAGCGCCGCGTGCGCGCCGCGCAGCGAGATGACCGGGGGCGCCTCCGGCGTGCCCCGGCCGCCGTGCTCCGGGGCCGGCTCGGGCGAGCCGGCGTGCGGGGACGGCTCTGCGTCCATGGCTTCCTCCGTGGTGGTCGGTGCCGCGGGTGACGGCGGGTGCGCGGCGCGGGCGGGCGCGGTCCGTGGACGCGTCGTCACCGCGCGCCGAGGGCGGTGCGCAGTGCGGAGAGGTTCTGCTCCATCACCGAGAAGTAGTCCTGCTTCTTGGGGTTCTTGACGCTCTCCAGCGGGCTGAGCACGCCGGTCTTGAGGTCGAGGTCGTTCGCGAGGGTACGTGCGGTCTTGTCGCTCGCATTGTCCTCGAAGAAGACGGTGCTGACGTCGTCCTCCTTCGCGACGGCGTGCAGCTCCTTCATCCGCGAGGCGCTCGGCTCGGATTCGGGGTCGATGCCGGAGACGGCCTCCTCGTGGAGCTTGTAGCGGTCGGCGAGGTAGCCGAAGGCGGCGTGCGTGGTGACGAAGGTGTCGCTGGTGCGCTCCTTCAGCCCCCTCTCGAACCGGGAGTCGAGCGCCTCCAGACGCTTGACGAGGGCCTTGGCCTTCCGGTCGTAGGTGGACTTGTGGTCGGGGTCGGCCTCGCCGAGCTTCTTGCCGACGCCCTTGGCGATCTGCGCGTACCGGACGGGGTCGAGCCAGACGTGCGGGTCGCCGCCGGTGTCGGCGTGGTCGTGGTCGTGGCCCTCGTGATCGTGGTCGTGCTCGTCGTGGCCCTCTTCGCCGTGGTCGTGGCCGTCCTCACCGTGGACGTCGCTGCCGTGCTCCTTGAGCGTGGTGAAAGAGGTGGCCTCGGCGGTGTGCTCCACCTCGGACTGCTCGACCGCCTCGTCGACGGCGGGCTGGAGCCCCTTGAGGTAGACGACGAGGTCGGCCTCGCTGAGCTGCCCCGTCTCACGGGGGCTCAGCTCGAGGTCGTGCGGCTCGGCGCCGGGCTTGGTGAGGTTGCGTACGGAGACGTGCTCGCCGCCGATCTGCTCGGCGAGGTACTCCATCGGATAGAAGGCGGCGACGACGTCCACCTTTCCGCCGTCGGAGGTGCCCGCATCGTTCCCGCAGGCAGTGGCGGAGAGGGTGCCGAGACTGAGGGCCGCGGCCGCGGCACCCGTGCGTATGAGGCGTCGTCGAGTGTTCATGACACTCATTTTCAACTCAACTGGAAATGGTTGTCAACTTGAGGATCGACCCCGATCGCCGCGTATCGCAAGGGAATTCAGAGCGTGCGCATTCGTGAGCACATGGTCGTGGGTCGGCGGCGCGGACTCCGTGTGGGACCCTGTCGGTACGAGCCGCGCAGTCGCGCGGACCGCTCGGGAGGGCACACCGCGACGGCGCCGCAACACCGCCGCCACGGGCGCCGATCCGGCGGCCGAAGAGGGGCGCCCCGATTTGATCCGCACCCCGTGCTCGTTAGTAATCTGAGGCATTCCGTCGTCGTTAATGAAGAGAGCACCGTGGCCGCCGACAAGATCGACACCATCGTCAGCCTGAGCAAGCGCCGTGGCTTCGTCTACCCGTGCAGTGAGATCTACGGCGGCCAGCGCGCCGCGTGGGACTACGGTCCGCTCGGCGTGGAGCTCAAGGAGAACATCAAGCGCCAGTGGTGGCGCTCCATGGTCACCTCGCGCGACGATGTCGTCGGTATCGACTCGTCGGTGATCCTCGCCCCCGAGGTCTGGCAGGCGTCCGGCCACGTCTCCACCTTCACCGACCCGCTCACCGAGTGCACCTCTTGCCACAAGCGCTTCCGTGCCGACCACCTCGTCGAGGCGTACGAGGCGAAGCACTCGCGCGAGCCGGCGAACGGCCTCGCCGACATCAACTGCCCCAACTGCGGCAACAAGGGCGGCTTCACCGAGCCCAAGCAGTTCTCGGGTCTGCTCTCGACCCACCTCGGCCCCACCCAGGACTCGGGCTCCCTCAGCTACCTGCGCCCCGAGACGGCGCAGGGCATCTTCATCAACTTCGCGGCGGTGCAGCAGACTTCGCGCAAGAAGCCTCCGTTCGGCATCGCGCAGCTCGGCAAGTCCTTCCGCAACGAGATCACGCCGGGCAACTTCATCTTCCGCACGCGCGAGTTCGAGCAGATGGAGATGGAGTTCTTCGTCCAGCCGGGCGAGGACGAGCAGTGGCACCAGTACTGGATGGAGCAGCGCTGGGCCTGGTACCGGGACCTCGGCCTCCGCGAGGAGAACATGCGGTGGTACGAGCACCCGCAGGAGAAGCTCTCGCACTACTCCAAGCGCACCGCCGACATCGAGTACCGGTTCAACTTCGGCGGCAGCGAGTTCGGTGAGCTCGAAGGGCTCGCCAACCGCACCGACTTCGACCTCACGGCCCACTCCCAGGCATCCGGACACGACCTCTCCTTCTTCGACCAGGAGGCAGGCGAGCGCTGGACGCCGTACGTCATCGAGCCGGCGGCCGGCGTCAACCGCGCCATGCTCGCCTTCATGCTCGACGCCTACATCGAGGACGAAGCCCCCAACGCCAAGGGCAAGTTGGAGAAGCGCACCGTGATGCGCCTCGACCCGCGCCTCTCGCCCGTCAAGGTCGCCGTCCTCCCGCTCTCCCGCAACGAGAAGCTCTCCCCGAAGGCCCGCGGCCTCGCCGAGACCCTCCGCAAGCACTGGAACATCGACTTCGACGACGCCGGCGCCATCGGCCGCCGCTACCGCCGCCAGGACGAGATCGGCACCCCGTTCTGCGTCACCGTCGACTTCGACACCCTCGACGACAACGCCGTCACCGTCCGCGAACGCGACACCATGAAGCAGGACCGCGTCTCCCTCGACCAGATCGAGGGCTACCTCGGCAGCCGGTTGCTGGGCTGCTAAGCGGTGCCTCGGCCCGGCACTCCGGTGCCGGGCCTGTTCGTTGCGCGTTCCGTGACTGCCGGGCTATCCCGACTCCGGTGCTGCTCCCGGGAGTTCACCGCATTCCGCGGTGTCGAACTCGAAGCCGAGCGGCGCGGGGATGTGCAGCTTCTCCCCGGCCTCTGTACGGAACACTCGGCCCCGGGCGCAGCGGGGGCGGGAGTGTCCGGAGTGGGTGGATCTCCGGCTACCGGCCGGTGGCCTTCGGCTTCGGAGCGTCGTGGCACGTTCCCAGATCGAGCCATCCGAGCTTCAGCCGGCGCCATTCCCCCGTCGTGTAGCCACCGCTCTCCTGGTCGAAAACCGCTGCCGATATGCCGTCCCCCTCCTGACGACCTACGTAGTGGCCCTCTGTACCGTCCCCGGTCGACTGGAAGATGTGGAGTTCCGCGCGGCCGTCGTTGTTCGCGTCCGTGGCCCGCACCCCTGACACGAACGACCCGTACGGCATGCGGATGGTGCCGGTCCTGGCACTGCTCAAGTCCGTCGCGAGCGGTCCGTAGTGCACCTCGTGCGTGATCATGTTGTCCTCCGGTGAGTCTCCGGTGTCGTGCTGGCTGTAGAACAGGGCCAGATCGATGTACCCGTCACCGTCGAAGTCCCCGAAGGTCCCGCGCGTCTCCATGTCGTCGGACCACATGCCTCGGAACTTCTGCCAGCGCCCGCGCGCCTCTTCGACCCGGACGGTGCCGCCACCTCCGAAGACCACCGAGGAGTCGCCCTCACGGGTCCTGTCGTAGATCTTGTCCTGATGTCCGTCGGCGTCCACGTCGGCCCGCAGGGTGGTGTCGTTCAGTGCGCATATCTCCATCGGCGCGTGACTGCCGGGCTTGGGCCCCATGACCGATAGCTGCCAACCGACCACGCCGATCACGGCGAGGGCGGCGCTCGCGATCGCGGTATACCGCCGTCGCCGTTCGCGCCGCCGCGACAGCGAGGAGGGCACCTTTCCGGACCCGGACCCGGCTCCGGTAGGAACGCCGTTCCCGGGCTCGGACGGCCGTGGAGTCGCATCGGCGGAGGGAGTCATGGCGGCACATTAGATCGGCGCGCGGCGGTACAGACCGAACCCGGGGACCTGTAACGGAGTTGAGGCAGAAGGGCGATCCCCCCCCGACGCCTCGGAAGCTGACCGCGTCGGGATATTGGTGGTCTGGCCAGTCTCTGGCGGACCGCCAAGACCTCGGCCGGATGATTCCGTGCTGGTCCAGGTAGTTCTGTGACTTAGGGGTCTTTTCAGTATGTGGGGACCGTGCGGGCGAGGTTCCTGCACGGGGCGAGTCGGAGGAAGGCGTTGAGGATGATTGTGGACGGCCTCCGCTACCCGGACGCAGAATCACCAGCCGCACACGCTGCCCTGAGGTGGGTGGTGAAAGCCGTCCAGGCATGCCGGGAAACCTGAAGGGGGAGTCGATTGACGTTCTTCGAGTCCCGTACACCGACTGCGAGTTCGGTCGTGGTGGTGACCTCTATGCAGTTGTCGCCGTCACCGCCGCTATGCCTGTAGTGGGGGCGGCGATCGGCCGAATTCTGGCCCCATGCACCTTTCGCAACCCCAACCCCTCAAAACCGCCAGGGTGTTCGCCCAGAAATTCTCCGCCACCCCTCGCGGCGCCAGACTCGCCCGCCACTTGACCGCCTGGCAGCTCGACACCTGGGGAATCTCCTACGGCTCCCCGCTCTCCGAGAACGCCGTCCTCCTCGTCGCCGAACTCACCACCAACGCGGCCGTCCACGGCCGCGTACCGGGACGCGACTTCGAACTCCTGCTTTCCTGGCAGAAGTCGGCGGGCGTCGTCCGCATCGAGGTGAGCGATACCCACGAGTCCCTTCCGTCGCCCCGCACCCCGAACCCGGAAACGGAGGACGGGCGGGGGCTGTTCCTCGTGGACGCGCTCGCGGCTCGGTGGGGCGTGTGCGGGCGGACGGGGCCGGGGAAGACGGTGTGGGCGGACGTGAGTCTTCCGTAAGGGCGGCCATGTTCCGCGCTGAGCTGGGGCCAACGCCGAAGTGTGCGTTCTCGAAGAACCGTTGCAGAAAACCAGAGTCTTCCACCCTTTCGCCTGCGCCCCCAGTCAGGAACTCTCCGTCTGCTGCGGTGAATCCCGCGGCGTACGGGGCGCTTCGGCCCTGTCGGACGAAGCGGCGACGTCCCGCCCTCTACGCTCCCTCGTGAGCCCGGGACCGGGCCCGGATCGGGAGAGCGGAAGGCGTCCACGCATGGCCCAGACCGAAAAGGCACACCCCCTGTGCCTGGTGACAGGAGCGAGCGGATACGTCGGGGGACGGCTCGTGCCCGAGTTGTTGCGGGCCGGGTATGCCGTGCGGTGTCTGGCGCGTACGCCGCGGAAGCTGCGGGATCAGCCGTGGGCGGAGCAGGTGGAGGTGGCGCAGGGGGACGTCACCGAACGGGAAGATGTGGAGCGGGCGTTGGAGGGGGTCGACGTCGCTTACTACCTGGTGCACGCGCTCGGGTCGGGGAGCGACTTCGAGGAGACGGACCGCCGGGCGGCCCGTACCTTCGGGGAGGCGGCGCGCCTCGCCGGTGTCGGGCGGATCGTGTACCTCGGAGGGCTCACCCCTGCGGGTGTTCCCGAGTCGGTGCTGTCGCCGCATCTGCGGTCGCGGGCCGAGGTCGGACGCCAGCTTCTCCGGTCGGGGGTGCCGACCGCGGTGCTGCGTGCGGCAGTTGTCATCGGGTCCGGGTCCGCCTCGTTCGAGATGCTGCGGTATCTCACGGAGCGGCTGCCGGTGATGGTCACGCCCAACTGGGTCGGTGTCCGGGTGCAGCCGATCGCGGTGCGGGACGTGTTGCGCTACCTGGTGGGGTGCGCCGTGCTTCCGCCCGACGTCAGCCGGACGTTCGACGTCGGCGGGCCCGACGTTCTCACCTACCGCCAAATGATGCAGGGGTACGCCGAGGTCGCGAGGCTGCCGCGGAGGGTGATCGTGCCCGTTCCCGTCCTGACGCCGAAGCTCTCCAGCCACTGGGTCGGGCTCGTCACGCCCGTGCCCGCGAGCATCGCGAAGCCGCTCACGGAGTCGCTGCGCCACCCGGTCGTCTGCGGGGAGCAGGACATCGCGCGGTACGTGCCGGACCCGCCGGGCGGTCGCGTCGGCTTCGTGCACTCCGTCGAACTCGCTCTGCGCCGGGTACGGGAGGCCGACGTGGCGACGCGCTGGTCGTCCGCGTCGACGCCGGGCGCGCCCAGTGACCCGCTCCCCAACGACCCCGGTTGGTCCGGCGGCAGCCTCTACACGGACCGGCGGGCGCGCCGCACTTCTGCCTCAAGCGCCGCGCTGTGGAGGGTGATCGAGGGCGTCGGCGGGGAGCACGGCTGGTACTCCTTCCCACTCGCCTGGTCGGTGCGCGGCTTTCTCGACCGGCTCGTGGGCGGCGTCGGGCTGCGCCGCGGGCGCCGGGACCCGGAGCACCTGCGCGTCGGCGACTCGCTCGACTTCTGGCGCGTCGAGGAGGTCGAGTCCGGACGGCTGCTCCGCCTCCGTGCGGAGATGCGGCTGCCGGGGCTCGCCTGGCTCGAACTCCGGGTCGCGCAGGATCGGTTGGGGCAGACCGTCTACGCGCAGCAGGCCGTCTTCCACCCGCACGGGCTGGCGGGGCACGCGTACTGGTGGGCGGTGTGGCCCTTCCACGGTGTCGTCTTCGGCGGGATGGCGCGGAACATCGTGGACGCGGCGGAGCGGGCGGAGCCGGGGCACCGGTGGGGCCAGCGCTGAGCGTTGTGGTGGTCGTTGTCCGATTCCGTGTGCAAAGCGTGGAGAACGGTGGGAAGTTGCCGGATCGGGTAGACCTTCCGATGTCGGAGTCCCGCATTCCACGGCCGTGTCGGAGGGGGAGGGGTCGGTTGCGGACGGCGCCCGCCGCCCGGGCGGCCGTCCGTGCCGGAGTCCAGGGCCTTGCGTCGTCGCTGCCGCGCGCCGGGGCAGCCGGTGAGGCGGAGACGGGTCCGAGGGCTACGTTTCGCCGCGTGCCCACACGGTTGTGACGATCGGGCGCGGGCGGCCGTGGTCGAGCGCCTTCTGGGAGTGGTTCAACCGTCCTTGCCCGTCGCGGAGTTGTTCTGCCATGGCGGACGCCCTGGGGCCGCTGTCGACGAGCCGGCGTCCTGGGTTGCCGTTCTGCGCGGGAGTTGCTGCGCCCCTGGCGGCTCCTGCTGCCGACGCACCGGAACCGCCCTCCCCTGCACGGAAGTTGCTCCGTCATTGCCTTCAAGCCTTCGCGGCAGACCTCGGTTGACAACCTGGAACACTGCTCCGCCTAGTGGATCGGAACAGTTCGTGCGAGTACGCCGGGGCCTGTCGTCCTGCCGCAGCAGACGACGCTCGTCCTGTCACCGCCTCACCGGGCGCACCCCGTCGAAAGCGCTGGGCCTCAGCCCTGGTTCGGCTCCCGCCGCATGCACCAGGTGAGCGGTCCGCCCTCCGGGAGCTCGACCTCCGCCGTGACGGCGAAGCCGAGGCGTCCGTAGAAGCGGAGGTTCGCCTCGCTCGACGTTTCCAGGAAGGCGGCGTGCCCGGCTCTGTCGGCTGCTTCCAGGCCGGGGGCGAGGACGGCCGAGCCGAGTCCGCGTGCCTGTGCCGCGGGCGCGACGCCGACGGTCGCGAGGAACCACGTCGGCTCCGTCGGCCGGTGCGGCGCCAGTGCGGCTTCGGCCGCCTCCGCGGCGCCGGCACGGTCGCCTGCCAACTCGACGACGAGCGGGGCGACTTCCGCCAGCGCGGGGAGGGCGTCCCGCTCCGGCGTCGTCCACGCGGCGACGGCGGCGCCGCCCTCCGCGACCCACACGCGGCCGCACGCCATGCCGACGCGTACGAGGAAGAGCTCCTGGAGGCGGCCCACGCGCTCCCTGTGGCCGTCGGCCGAGACGGTGTGCCGGGTGAACGGGTAGTCGGCGAAGGCGTCGGTGAGCGTCTCGACGGCCTGCGGGATGTCCTGCGGGGTGGCCGGGCGGACGGGGAGGGGATGGGACACGGAAGCTCCAGAAGTGCGGTGGCGTCGCCGGCTCAACGTCCGCTGCGGGCCGGCTGTTCCGCGGCCGGGTGTCCTCAGCGGGCGGGGGCGTAACCGCCCGGGCGTCGGTAGGACGGCTCCGCCCCGGCGAACCACCGTACGCTGCACGGCGGTTCCCCGACCGCCGCGCTAGCCGACGCGAGCCGGTGCGGGCGCGTCCGCGGTGCCGCCGTCCTGCTCGGGGTCCTCGGCGCCCTCGTGCCGGGACCGGTCGAAGAGGGCGCCGACGCCGACGAGGAGTGCACCGGCGACGAAGAGGAGGGAGACGCCCCACGTCGCATGGCCGGGTGACGCCTGCACGGTGGCGAACGCCGCCAGCGGGGCGAGCCCGCCCGAGAGGGCGCCGCCGACCTCGCGGCCCGTGCCGAGCCCCGAGGCCCGTACGTCGGCCGGGAACTGACGGGCGAGGAAGGCGCCTTGGGCGGCGAGCATCGTGGGGACGACGAGCCCGGTGGCGAGGGTGAGAGCGAGCCAGATCAGCCAGCTCGTACCGGTGTCGAGGAGCCAGAAGAAGGGGAAGGCGAGCAGCCCCGTCGCGACGGCGCCGGCGAGGACGAGGCGCTGCGGCCCGTAGCGGTCGGTGATCCGCCCGATGACCGGGATGCAGGCGATCGCCACGCAGCTCGCGATGCTGATACCGAGCGCGCCGACGCTGGCGGGGACGTCGCGGAAGTCGGTGAGATAGGCGAGCGAGAAGGTCTTGAAGATGTAGCTGACGCCGTTGTAGCCGATGGTGATCGCCATGACGACGGCGAGCCCGCGCCAGTTGCTCCGGAGCAGCGTCGTGAACGGGTGCCTGCGCGGAGCGTGTGGGGCCTCCTTCTCGGTGGCGAGCTGCTCGAACTCCGGCGTCTCCGGCATCCTGCGGCGCACCCACAGCCCGATCCCGACGAGCGCGAAGCTCATGAGGAACGGTATCCGCCACCCGAAGTCGTAGAGGAACCCCTTGCTCGTGCTGGTGAGCGCTGCCACGACGAGTGAGGAGGCGAGCAGGCCGAGGTTGACGCCGAGCGCGGGCCAGGACCCTTGCCGCCCGCGGCTGCCGGGTGCCGCGTGCTCGTACGCGACGGTGATCGCGCTGCCGAACTCGGCGCCGGCGCCCAGCCCTTGGAGCAGCCGGAAGAAGACGAGCAGGAGCGGCGCGGCCAGCCCGACGGAGGAGTACGTCGGCAGCAGGCCGATGCAGGCGGAGGAGACGCCCATGAGCGTGAAGGTGAGGGCGAGGACCTTCTTCCGCCCGATCCGGTCGCCCATGATCCCGAAGACGACGCCGCCCAGCGGCCTGGCGAGGAACCCCACGGCGAAGGTGCCGAGCGAGGCGAGCGTGGCGACGGTTTCGTTGCCGGTGGGGAAGAAGATCTTCCCGAAGACGAGTGCCGCCATCGAGGCGTAGAGGTAGAAGTCGAACCATTCGAGCGCGGAGCCGATGACGACGGCGGACCGTACGCCCCTGGGGCTCGCTGCGGCTGGGGGGTTTCCGTTGCTCGGGGTGTTGGCCATGTGGCTAGTCCTCGGTGGCCGTTGGGAAGAGTGGACGCCGGTGTCCTCGCCGGCGATGCGGATGCCCGGCCGGTACCGGGGTCGGTTCCGGCATGGGTGGTGAGCGCGAGAGGGCCGCTCTTCGGGAGGTGTGCAGCCCGTGCGACGGCGCCGCGCAGGGGCGGCCGGTCGCGGTGCGGGCGGCGTGGACCGCACCGGGTGGGGGTTCGTATATGCGATCTCACTGTCGACTATTCGGATGCTAGGCGCGCCCGTCAGAGAGCGTCAAGGGATGGGCCAATGAGGCCTGTTGAGCGGTGGCACGCTCGACGACGAGTGTGTTCAAGGGTGTTGACGGCTTTCGGTCCGGACCTAGGAACGCCCGTTGAGCGGCGGCTCCCGCGTCGGTCGGCACCTGGGGGCGCGTTGGCGGCGACGGCGGCTTACCCTGCCGGAACGGCAATTCCGATCCGCCCTGGGGTGCGGAGCTTCCGCCCGCCCAGCGACGCTCGTTGGGCCGCTGTCCTCTCCACGGCCCGCGTACGCACGGGCGTTGACGACCGCGTGCAGCGGCGGACCTCACGACGCCGACCGGGCGGCTGACGGCAGCGGCAGCACGGGAAGTCGACGGCCGGGAAAATGCGTCGAACGCAGAGCCGTCCTCTGAGAAAGTCCTGAGTGCCCCTGAACTGTTGAGAGGAAGCCCGTGCCGCGTGCCGTCACCTTGATCCGCTCTGCCTCCCTGTCCGATGCTGCGGAGTACGCCTACGCGGCCACGGCCCCGGCCGAGTCGCGGCTGATCTTCCTGGCCGGGGCTTGTCCTCTCAACGAGGACGGCTCCACTGCGGCGATCGGGGACTTCGCGGGACAGGCGGCCAGGGCTGTGGAGAACATGCGGACCGCTCTGACGGACTCCGGGGCGTCACTGCGCGACGTCATCAGCACCCGCGTTCTCGTCGCCTCCCGCCGGCAGGAGGACCTGGTGACGGCGTGGGAGGTCGTCCGCGACGCGTTCGGCGAGCACGACGTGCCCAGCACCCTGATGGGTGTCACCGTGCTCGGCTACGACGGCCAGCTCGTAGAGATCGAAGCCGTTGCCGCCGTGCTCGACTCCTGAGCCGCCGGAGGAGCGTCTCCCCGGTGCCGTCGGCCGGCCACGGCAAGTGCCGTTTGTGTGCCGCCTTCCACGGGCCGAAGCATGCGGGCAGTTCTGCGCCACTGGGCTCCGGTGCTGAGCCGGTGCATGTCCGTTGACCACCTGGCGGCGATCCCGTCACCGGTCGTAGCGGTTCCGGTATCGCCCACTCGTCGTCGGGCAGCCCCCTGCTGAGCAGGCCGAGGGCAACGACCACCTCAACCAGGAGACACGGCTCAGCCCGCGCTCTGCGCCCCGAGGCGCTCGGCCGCCGCCGTTGTCGCGTCGACGAGTGCCTCCGCGATGGTGTGCAGGTGCGCCTCGATCCGCGTCGTCGGGCCGGCGACCGCGAGGACAGCGCTCAGCCGTCCGCCCACCAGCACCGGCCGGGCGGTGGCGCTCAGGTCGGGCAGGGTTTCGTCGTGGTTGAACGCGACCTGGGACGCGCGTACTTCGGCGAGCTCCGCCATGGCCGACCTGACGCGGTCCTCGTTGTCGAAGAGGGTGCGGAGGTAGGACTCGCGCTGCTTCGCCGTCCGGTAGGCGAGGACGACCTTGCCGGCGCTCGGCGGGAAGAGCGGTCTACGGACCCGCAACGGGGCCGAGTACCTGATGGGTTGGCGCGACTCGGCCGAGGCGAGGTAGGTCAGCGAGTCGCCGACGGGGATGCCGACCATGGCCGTCTCGCCGAACTCGTCGCGCAGCGCCTCCAGGCTCGGCCGGACCGCGCCTGCGATGTCGGGCGCCGGCTGGGTGAGGAGGTTGCCGAGCGCGGGGCCGAGGCGGTAGACGCCCTTCTCCTCGCTCAGATACCCCGTCGAGACGAGCCCCTTGACCAGGCCGAAGACGGACGACTTCGGCGCTTCCAGCGCCACGGCGAGCTCGTGCATCCGCGCACCGCCGTGCTGCGCGACGGTCTCCAGTATGTCCGTCACGCGGCTGACCGTGCGGTGCGCCTTGGCGGTGGTCTCCGGCACTGCTGCCCCCTGGTGCGTTCGTATCTACGAACTATAGCCCCGACGTCCGCACCGGAATCCGCCCTCCCCGCTCTTGACCCGAGGTGCGTGCACGCTTAGCTTGCTCGTATTAACGAACAGTGAGTCGTATATACGAACGGAGCGCGATGCGGAGAGAACAACGCGGGCTCTACTACGAAGAGTTGACCGAGGGCGACTGCTACGTGCACAGCCCGGGACGCACCGTCGGCGAGGCCGACAACACCGCCTTTTCCACGCTCACCATGAATCCCCAGAGCCTTCACCTCGACGAACACCGCAGCGCCGGCACCGAGTTCGCCAGCCGCCTCGTCAACAGCCTCTTTACGCTCTCCACCCTCGTCGGGCTCAGCGTCGCCCAACTCACCCAGCGCACCACCGTCGCCAACCTCGGCTTCGGCGAAGTCGCCTTCCCCGCGCCCGTGTTCGTCGGCGACACCCTCTACGCCGAGACGGAGGTCGTGGAGAAGCGCCTCTCGCGCTCCCGCCCCGGCAGCGGAATCGTCGTCTTCGCGCACCGCTGCTGCAACCAGCGCCGCGAACTCGTCGCCCGCGTCCGCAGGTCGGCCCTGATGCACCGGCTGCCCGACGGCGAGGAGGCAGCCGCATGAGCCGTCAACTCCGCGGCCCCGCCCTCCTGTTCTGCCCCGGCGACCGCCCCGGGCGCTTCGCCGAGGCGGCCGACCGCGCCGACACCGTCATCCTCGACCTGGAGGACGCGGTCGCCCCCGAGGCGAAGGAGGAGGCACGCTCCCACGTCGCGGACGCGCTCCCCGGGCTCGACCCCGCCCGGGTCCTCGTACGCATCAACCCCGTCGCCACCCCCTGGTGGCGCGACGACCTCGCCGCGCTGCCCGACGGCCTCCCCGTACTGCTGCCCAAGGCGTCCTCGCCCGAGGAGGTGCGCGCCTGCGGAGAGCGTCCCGTCGTGGCGCTCTGCGAGACGGCGGCAGGCGTCCTCGCCGCCGGGGCGACAGCGCGCGAGCCGACGTGCGCGGGGCCGATGTGGGGCGGCGAGGACCTCGTCGCCGACCTCGGCGGGCGCTCCAGCCGCGGCTCCGACGGCGCATATCGCAGCGTCGCCGCGCACGCCAGGGCGCAGGTCCTCCTCGCCGCCGGTGCGGCCGGGGTGCCCGCGCTCGACACCGTGCACCTCGACATACCCGACGTCGAGGGGCTGCGCCGCGAGTCGGAGGCCGCCGCCGCGGAGGGGTTCCGTGCCAAGGCGTGCATCCACCCCTCCCATGTCCCCGTCATCCGCGCGGCGTTCGCGCCCTCGCGCGACGAAGTCGCCTGGGCCCGCGCTGTATTGGAGGCGGCACGCAGCCAGGGCGCCGTCTTCCGCCACGAGGGACGGATGGTCGACGCGCCCGTACTCGCCCACGCGCGACGGGTGGTGGGCGCCGAGGAGCCCGAGGAGCCCGAGCCGCCGCGGTGACCGGGTCGGGACCCGGAGAACAAGGAGAGAACGTGGACTTCGAACTGACCGAGGACCAGCGGGACATACGCGAAGGCGTCCGCGAACTCGCCCGCAGGTTCACCCCCGAGTACTGGGCCGAGCGCGACCGACTCGGCGAGTTCCCCTGGGAGTTCTACCACGCCTTCGCCGAAGCCGGCTGGCTCGGCATCGCCATCCCCGAGGAGTACGGCGGGGGCGGCCTCGGCGTTCTGGAGGCCGCGCTCCTCCTGGAGGAGGTCGCGGCGTCGGGTGCCGGGATGAACGGGTGCAGCACCATGCACTTGACGATCTTCGGTCTCAACGTCCTCGCCAAGCACGGCAGCGAGGAGCTGCGCCGCGAGATCCTCCCGCGGGCCGTCTCGGGCGAGCTCCACGTCTGCTTCGGCGTCACCGAGCCCGACGCCGGCACCGACACCACCCGTATCTCCACCTTCGCGCGCAGGGACGGCGACGAGTACGTGGTCGACGGCCGGAAGGTGTGGATCACCAAGGCAGGGGATTCCCAGAAGATGGTGCTCCTCGCGCGCACCACCCCCAGGGAGGAGGCGGAGAAGCCGACGAAGGGCATCTCCGTCTTCCTCGCCGACGTCGACCGCAGCGCGATGGAGATCCGTCCCATCCCCAAGATGGGACGGAACGCCGTCGCCTCCAACGAGATCTTCATCGACGGCCTCCGCGTCCCGGCGAGCGCCCGTATCGGCGAGGAGGGCGAGGGGTTCCGCTGCCTCCTCGACGGGCTCAACCCCGAGCGCATCCTCCTGGCGCACGAGGCGCTCGGCCTCGGCAGGGCCGCGCTCGACGTCGCCACGCGGTACGCCAAGGACCGCGTCGTCTTCGACCGGCCGATCGGCCGGAACCAGGGCGTCGCCTTCCCCCTCGCCGAGTCGCTCACCCGCCTCGACGCGGCACGTCTGATGGCGCGCAACGCGGCGTGGCGGTACGACCGGGGCATGGAGTGCGGCCGCGAGGCGAACATGGCCAAGTGGCTCTGCGCGGACGCCGGTTACCAGGCGGCGGACGCCTCGGTGCAGACGCTCGGCGGCATGGGGTACGCGCAGGAGTACCACGTGGAGCGGTACTTCAGGGAGGCACGGTTGATGCGGCTCGCCCCGATCAGCCAGGAGATGGTGCTCAACTACCTCTCGCAGCACGTCATGGGCCTCCCGCGGTCCTACTGAAAACCGCGGCGGCTTGTCGCACCATGCCGCCGCCCCAACCGCTGGAGGAGACATGCACGCGCTCGACGGTGTCACCGTGCTCAGCCTGGAACAGGCCGTGGCCGCCCCCCTCGCCACCCGCCACCTCGCGGACCTCGGTGCCCGCGTCATCAAGGTGGAGAGGCCGGACGAGGGCGACTTCGCCCGCGGCTACGACGGCGCCGTGCGAGGGATGGCCTCGCACTTCGTCTGGCTCAACCGCGGCAAGGAGTCCGTCGCGCTCGACCTCAAGAGCGAGCGGGGGCGCGAGGCGCTGACCACCCTCCTCGGCGGCGCCGATGTCTTCCTCCAGAACCTCGCCCCGGGCGCGGTCGCGAGGCTGGGGTTCGGCGCCGACGAACTCATGGCGTGCCACCCGGAGTTGGTCACGGTCGACATGTCCGGGTACGGCAGCTCGGGCCCGTACCACGACAAGCGCGCCTACGACCTGCTCATCCAGGGCGAGACCGGCCTCGCCTCCGTCACGGGGACGCCCGGATCGCCGGCGAAGACCGGCATCCCCATCGCCGACATAGGCGCGGGCATGTACGCCTTCTCCGCGGTCCTCGCCGCGCTGCTGCGCCGGGCGCGGGGCGGCGGGGGCGCCCGGATCGAGGTCTCGATGTTCGACGCCGTCGCGGAGTGGATGGGCCATCCCCTGCACACGACCAAGTACACCGGGACGCCACCGGCCCGCTCGGCGCTGGGCCACCCCTCGATCGTCCCGTACGACGCGTACCCGACGGCCGACGGCCCCGACTTGCTCATCGGCGTGCAGAACGACCGCCAGTGGCGGAAACTCGCGCGCGACGTATTGGGCCGCCCCGACCTCGCCGAGCACCCCGAGTTCGCCACCAACCTCGCCCGCTGCCGCAACCGTGCGACGGTGGACGCGACGGTCGCCGAGGCGACGCGCACCCTCCGCACCGAGCCGCTCGTCCGGCAACTTGACGAGGCGGGCATCGGCAACGCCGCGCTCAACTCCGTCCACGGCCTCGTCGACCACCCGCAGCTCGCCGCCCGCGACCGCTGGCGCACCGTGGAGACCCCCGCGGGTCCCGTCGAGTCGGTCCTGCCGCCGATCACCTTCGGCGACGTCGAGGCGAGGATGGGTCCCGTGCCGGCACTGGGCGAGCACACCCGTGCCGTGCTGGCGGAGTTCGGGGCGGGAGACGGCGAGGAACGCTGAGCCGCGTACGGGCGACCCGCACGGCGGGAGCGACCCGGCAACCACCGCCGCACACGGCGCATTTGGCACCGCTGGTCAGCGATAGCGTGGAGGTGAGACGAGGAGGACGCGTGCGATTGGCGCTGGACGCACTGTTCGCTGACGTACCCGCCGAGCAGGTCGACGAAGCCCGTGCCTTCTACGAGTCGAGGGCGGCGGGCCGTGGCCCCAGGACACTGGAGGAGCTCAAGGAAGCCCGCGCGACGAGGTCTGCCCCGACTGCCGCCGATCCGCCTGCCATCGAAGAGACGATCGGAGCCGCGGAAGCGCGCGTCCCTGTCCGGATCTTCACTCCTGGCGACGGTCCGCCGCGTGGCGTCTATCTGGACATACACGGCGGCGGCTTCTTCATGGACTCCGCAGCGCGAGGAGACATACGCAACCGCGAGCTCGCGGACGCTCTGCGCATCGCCGTCGTAAGCGTCGACTACCGGCTGGCTCCTGAGCATCCCTGGCCGGCGGCACCCGACGACTGCGAAGCGGCGGCGCTCTGGCTCGTCGCAGAAGCCGAAGCCCGCTTCGGAACGTCCCGGTTGGCGATCGGCGGGAGCTCCGCAGGAGCCACGCTCGCCCTGGCGACACTGCTCCGGCTGAGAGACAAGGGCGCCGTCGGCCGATTCACCGGCGCCGCACTCCAATTCGGGACCTACGACTTGAGCGCACGGACCCCGGCCGGTCGCCGTATCGCGGAGGAATACTTCCTCCAGGCGTACGCCGGCCATGTGGAGGACCGCACCGATCCCGACGTCTCTCCCCTCTACGCCGTTCTTCGCGGGCTACCGCCGACACTGCTGGTCGTCGGAGGCGCAGACGTACTGCTGGAGGACAACCTTGCGCTGGCAGGCAGGTTGTCGGCGGCCGGCAACGATGTCGAGCTCCGGGTGTATCCCGAGGCACCCCACGGCTTCACGGGCCACTCCACGGCAATGGCCAGGACGGCGATCGGCGGCGTCAACTCCTGGCTGTGCGACCGGATTACGGAGGAGCCCGGTCCGCTCACGTGAGACACGGCCTCGCGCACTTCCGCCGACGTGGGCGGCCAACCGTCGGGACCGCAGCCCACATCGATCGAGTCAGCACATCCCGTGCCCGGCCATCGCGCGTACCCTCGGGGCCGCGGTCCTCCGGCACGGGGGACGCCGAGTCCCTCGCGGAGCGCGGGTACGAGGCCGAGAGCGAGCGGGCAGTCCCGCCACCGCGAACATGTTCTTTACGATCCAGTTATGACTGCGAGAAGAGAGCCGATCAGCCGCCGCGAGCGTCCCGCGAAGCCCGCCCTGTCCCGTCGCTGGATAGTGGACACCGCCGTGCGGATCATGCGGGCGGAGGGGCTGGGGAAGGTCACGATGCGCCGTCTGGCGCAGGAGTTGGACACCGGCCCGGCGTCGCTGTACGTCTACGTCGCCAACACCGCCGAGCTGCACGCGGCCGTGCTGGACTCCCTGCTCGGCGAGGTCGACCTGACCGGGCGGGACGGCGGTGAGGGCTGGCGCGAGCAGCTTCGCGCCGTCATGACGTCGTACACCGGGGTGCTGTTCGAGCACCCGCAGCTCGCGCGGGCCGCGCTCGTCGCCCGCCCGAGCGGCGAGAACTACCTGCGCCTGGTGGAGCGCATCCTCGATCTCCTCTCACAAAGCGGCGCCGGCCGGGAGCAGGTCGCCTGGGGGGTGGACAAGCTGCTCCAGAGCGCGACAGCCACCGCTGCCGAGCAGTCGACGCGTGAGCACGATCCCGCCTTCGAGGACGACTGGGACGCCACGGTGCGTGCACTGCACGCCGTGGACGCCGCCACGCATCCGGCGATCACCGCGCACATGCCCGCCCTGGTCGGCGGCTCGGTGTCGGACAGGCTCCGCTGGAGCTTCGACGTCCTCGTCAACGGCATCGTGCACACGCCTGTCCCGGTCGTGGAGGACTGACCGCCCGGGTCTCGGCGACGGACGCGGCCGGGGAGCGGCAGCTTTCCACGGGCGAATTTGTTCGCGACGAACATGTTCGTTACGGTGGGCGGAGCGCCGAGATGTTCCCCTACTGCTTTCGGAGGCCCCATGAGCACCAGCCATTTCCCGATCGCGATCATGGGAGCAGGTCTCGGTGGCCTGACCGCCGCCCGTGTTCTGCACGTCAACGGCATCGAGTCGGCGATCTTCGAACTGGAGGCGTCGGCGGCGGCCCGTACGCAGGGCGGGATGCTCGACATCCACGAGAACAGCGGGCAGAAGGCCCTGCACGCCGCCGGCCTCCACGACGACTTCCTCAAGATCGTCCATGAGGGCGGTCAGGCCATGCGCCTGCTCGGCCAGGACGGCACCGTGCACGTGGCCGAGGAAGACGACGGCACCGGCGACCGGCCGGAGGTGGACCGCGGCGACCTGCGGGACCTGCTGCTCAACTCCCTGCCCGACGGCACGATCCACTGGAGCCGCAAGGTCACCGGGGCCCGGACGCTGGGCGACGGGCGCCACGAGGTGACGTTCGCCGACGGGTCCGCCCTCACCACCGACCTCCTGATCGGCGCGGACGGTGCCTGGTCCCGGATTCGCCCGCTGGTCTCGGCCGCCCAGCCCGCCTACACCGGCATCTCCTTCGTCGAGACCGATCTCTACGACGCCGACACCCGCCACTCGCGCAGCGCCGCGGTCGTCGGCGGCGGGTTCTTCATCGCCCTCGGCGACGAACGCGGATTCCTCGCGCACCGGGAGAGCGACGGCAGCCTGCACATCTACACGGCGCTCAAGGTCGACGAAAGCTGGATGGACACGGTCGACTTCGCCGACCACGCTGCCGCCAAGGCCGCGGTCCTCGCCCACTTCGAGGGCTGGGACGAGGACCTGCGCGGCCTGGTCGCCGATGCGGACGCGATCACGCCGCGCCGTATCCACGCCCTTCCCGTCGGGCATCGTTGGGACCGCGTCGCGGGCGTGACGCTGCTCGGTGACGCCGCCCACGTGATGTCCCCCTTCGCCGGGGAAGGCGCCAACCTCGCCATGCTCGACGCTGCCGAACTCGCCCTGGCCATCGCCGCGCGCCCCGGTGACACCGAAGCGGCCCTGGTCACGTACGAGGAGGCTCTCTTCCCGCGCAGCGAGGCGTCCGCCACCGAGTCCGCCGCCGCCCTGGACACCATGTTCGGCGAGCGGGGCCTGGAGCAGATGGCCGCGTTCTTCGCCCCCGACCCGACAGGCCACTGAGGCCCGCTCCGGCGGCAGCGCACCCGGCCACATCGAGGAGGAACCCATGACGATGCCGCTCGCGCACACCCTCCCGCTCCGACCCGGCCTGGACCTCGAACTGCGCGAGGCCGGCAAGGGCAGCAGCCCGGTCCTCGTCCTGCACGGCGGCCCCGGCCCGTCCAGTATCGCAACGTTGATCGACCACCTCGCACCGCATCACAGGGTGGTGGCGCCCACCCATCCCGGCTGGGACGGCACCGCACGGCCTGACGACCTGGACTCCGTGCGCGCACTCGCCGCTTCCTACCTGGACCTGCTCGGCCACCTCGGGCTGAGCGACGTCACGGTGATCGGCACGTCCTTCGGCGGCTGGGTCGCCACCCAAACCGTCCTCGACGACCGTGGGGGCCGGATCTCCCAGCTCGTCCTCATGGACGCCATCGGCCCCGTCGTACCCGGCCAGCAGATCACCGTGCCCACCGGGCCACCGGCTCCGGCGCCGCGGGGCGGGCCGTCCGCACAGGCGACGGCCGCCATGCGCGCCTACGCCGGCCCGGGCATGGCAGACGCCGGCCTATTGCCCCGCCTTGCCACCGTCGCCTGCCCGGTGCTGGTGCTCTGGGGCGCCGACGACACGGTCGTCACCCCCGACTTCGGCCGCGCCTACGCCGCGGGATTCCGCCACGCGCGGTTCGAACTCATCCCCGGTGCAGGGCACTTGCCCACCCGCGAGAAGCCCGAGACGGTCTTCGCCCTTCTCGACTCCTTCCTCGCCCACCGAGTCCCGGCCACCGGCCACTGAACCCCTGCCATCCGGCTCCCCGTCCGCGGGCCGTCGTCGGCGTCGTCCGCGACAAGCGGTCGATCACGCGCCCTTGCGGAGCGATCGCGCGCAGGACCGGGAGCCCACCGCTTCTTCTCTCCAAGGAGGCACGATGCCGAAGATCGCCATCATTCTCGGCAGCACCCGCACCGGACGCGCCGGCGAACGCGTCGCACAGTGGGTTCTGGAGCAGGCGCACCAGCGCGGCGACGCGGAGTACGACCTGATCGACCTCGCCGAGGTCGACCTGCCGCAGATCGACGAACCGTTCCCGCCCGCCATGGGGCGCTACACCCACCCCCACACCCAGCAGTGGGCCACGACCGTCGCCGCCTACGACGGCTACGTACTCGTCACTCCCGAGTACAACCACTCCTTCCCCGGCGTCCTGAAGAACGCCCTCGACCGCGTCCACGCCGAGTGGAACAACAAGGCCGTCGGCCTCGTCTCCTACGGCTTCGACGGCGGCGTGCGCGCCGTCGAAGCCCTGCGCCCGGTGCTGGGCGCCCTGCAACTCGCGGACGTCTCCGCCACCGTCGCCCTGAACCTGCGCACCGACTTCGCCGACTTCGGCGCCACGTTCACCCCCGGCGACCACCAGGGCCCCGCTCTCACGGCGATGCTCGACCAGCTCCTGTCCTGGAGCAACCTCCTCGCCCAGACCCGCAACAGCGCACTTCCGGCGGCTTCCTGAAGCTCTCCCGCACGGCCGGGCTGTTACAGGCCCGGCCCCAGGCTTCACGCGCCAGCGAAGAGTTGCGCTTCACAGGCGAGCAGGGCCGGCCGCGGCCCCGCCCACGCTGCGGCTCACGGCTCAACTCCGTTCCAGGAGAGACCCAGCACGGAAGAAAGGTCGACAATGACCGACTATCGAATGGACCAGACACTCAGCCTCGGTCCGGTCGCGCTGACGGTGGCCGACCTGGCACGCAGCCTGCGCTACTACACCGAGGTTGCAGGCTTCCGCCTCCTCGAACGCCGAACACAGCGAGCGCAACTGGGCGTGGAGGGACGGGTACTGGTCGACCTGCACGAGGTCGCCGGGGCTGTCGCGCCACCGCCCTCCAGCCCCGGGCTCAGCCACTTCGCCCCGCTCGTGCCCACCAGGGCGGATGTGGCCCGCTTCGCTCAGCGGCACCTGGACGCAGGACTCGACGTCGATCTGCGCGACCATGTCGTGAGCCAGTCGTGCTACGTCACCGACCCCGACGGCCACACAATCGAAGTGACCTGGGCCTGTCCGCGGGAGCAATGGCAGTGGACCGACGAGGGCCTGCCCGTCGCGGTCGCCACGCCGCTCGCCGTGCAGGACCTGCTCGACGAGCCCGGGGCGAGCAGGCCCGCGCACCTGCCGGCCGGGACGCAGATGGGGCACGTCCAACTCAAGGCGACCGACGACGCTCTCACCCGCACCAAGCGGTTCTACCGCGACCTGCTGGGCATGGAGATCTTCGCCCGCCTGGGGGACGGATTCGTCGGTCTCGGCGTCAGCGACCACCTCAGCCTCCTCGTCCTCACCAACCGGTTCAGCCCGCAGGGAGGCACGCCCGCAGGGCCCGACACCGCCCGCCTCACCTGCGTCGACTTGCTCCTCAGCGGCCCGGGGGCGATCGGGGCACTCGCCGAACGCCTCACTGCCGCCGGCCACCCGCACCAGTACGAGGTCACCAGCCTGACCACGCACGACCCCTCCGGGAACCCGTTGCGCTTCTCCGTACTCGGCGCCGCAGGACCGGCATCGAGTAGGGACGCGTAGCCCATCCCCTGCCGGCACCTGCCCCAGCGTGGTGATGACGCGCAGAGGCGATCGGGACACCAGGCCCGGTCCTGGCCTCTGCGTCTGCATCCTCACCGCCGTCGAGGCCGGGAGCGTCCGGGCTGCGCAGGGTCGGTCCCCGCGACGCAAGGTTCGGCAGCGAACTTTCCCTTGCAGGAGCGGAGTTGACGCGCCGCATGCCCGGACCCCGCGGCGCCTTCATACGGCAGTGACCTCGACACCGCGCTCCCGGAGCCGGTCCGCCACGATCCCGAACCTGTCCCCGTCCTGGCCGACGCTGCCCCGGACGGACAGCTTCTCCAGCGCCGGTGCGTTGAGCAGCGTCTCGACGTTCTGCGCGTTGCGGAGCTGCGACAACTTCAGGCGTCTGAGGGAGGGGAGGGTGCCGAGAGCGCCGAGGTCGGTGAGCGGCTGGATGCCGTCGATGCTGAGGTGGTCGAGGCCGGTGAGCTCGGTGACGGGGGAGAGGTCCTCCCACTTCAGGTAGGTGAGGGTGAGCCTGG
Organism: Streptomyces sulphureus DSM 40104; assembly: GCF_000381025.1. Classification (GTDB taxonomy): domain Bacteria; phylum Actinomycetota; class Actinomycetes; order Streptomycetales; family Streptomycetaceae; genus Streptomyces; species Streptomyces sulphureus. Next base: position 807,724 of record NZ_KB905815.1, on the reverse strand, counting down.
CGAGCGGCGCGGCCGGCAGGTCCTTGACGAGAGCGCAGCCCTCGACCTGGAGTTCGCGCAGCTCGGGGCATGTGTCCAGAGGGCGCAGGGTCTCCACGTTCGGCAGTCTGAGGAACTCCGCCTTCTCGACCGGTGTGCCGGCGAGACCGTCGAGCATCCCGATGCTGCTGTCGGAGAGCTCGAACGTGTGCAGGTTCGTCAGCCGGCTGAGGTCCCCCAGGTCGGTGAGGCTCGGCAGGGACCTCAGGCGGAGCGTGCGCAGTGCGGGGAGGTCGGTGAGCGTGCCGATGGAGCGCATGTTGTCGCAGGCGCCCACGTCGATCCGGTGCAACTCCTCATGGTTGCCCAGGCTTTCGAGCCCGGTCAGCCCGGGGAGGCGCCCGAGGGACAGGTGCTTCAGCCGCGGCACGACGTCGAGCGGTGCGAGGTCGTCGACCTTGGGCAGCTGGTTGAGCGTCAGGAAGTCGACCGAGGTGAGCGTCGACAGCTCGGAGAAGTCCTGGAGCGCGTCGCAGGTGGAGAGCGAGAGCCGCTCCAAGGAGCGTGTTCCGATCCCGGCGAGGGTGGTGAGCCGGTGGCACCGTTCGAGGTGGAGCAGCTTCAGCCCGGTGAGCGGGGCGAGCCCCTCCAGGTTCCGCAGCGGCGTGCAGCCCCTGATCCAGAGCATGTCCAGGCGGGGATGGGCTCCCAAGCCGCGCAAGGTCGCCAGTCGGGAGCACTCCGTCATCTCCAGCCGGTGCAGCTCCGTCATTCCTTCGATGCCGTGCAGGCTGCGTAGCTGCGTGCACTTGGTCACGTCGAGGTGGGTGACGGAAGGGAGGTCGCCCAACCCTGTCAGGTCGGCGATCGGTGTCCGGGCGAGGTCGAGCACGGTGAGCTGCCGTAGGCCCGACAGCCCCTCGACGCTCTTCAGGCTGCGGCAGCCGGCGAGGCTCAGCGTCGTGAGCGCGGGGAACGCCGAGGCGAAGCCTTCGACGGAAGCCGCCCCGCTCAGGCTGAGGTTCAATGTGCGCAGCCGGTGAAGGGGGAGGAGCACCTTCGTGTCCGTCACGGAGCGGCACTGCACGAGGCTGAGGTGCACCAGTTCGGTGAGGGCGCTCAACGGGGCCGCGTCCTCGATCTTCGAGCAGCCCTCCAGGTCGAGAGCGGTGAGACCGGTGAGCGCGCCGATCTCGGTGATGTCGGTGACCTTCTTCGAGTGGAGCTCCAGCCTGCGGAGCATGGTGAGGTGCCGCAGCCCGACGAGCGAGGCGCACCGGCTCAGCCGCAGCTCCTCCCGGTCCTCGCGTGCGAAGGCGGGGGCGAGCAGGACGGCGGAGAACACGTCCGGATCGGGGGACCGCGGCCACAGGCGCAGCAGCGTCTCGGAGGCGAGGCCCGCCGTGGGCTCGTACGCGGTGGCGAGCGCGACCGCCTCCGCGTCGTCCATGAGCGGTACGAGCTCCCGGACGGCCTTGCGGGCCGACGCCCGCGTGGCGTCGTGCAACTCAGCGCGGAGCGCGTCGAGTCGGGGGGCGGTGCCGCGACCTGTGTCCATGGAGGCAACCTAGCCGCCGCCTCCGACAAGCGGTGCCGACCGTGAGGCCGGCCGGTGGGGGAGCAGCCGTCTGCCGTGTCGCAGGGCGGTCGGGGCGTGGGGTGTCCGCGGTCGCCGGGAGCGGCGGGCCGGTGCCGCGCGCCCGACCGTCGAGACCGGTGCGCGGCGCTCGCAACTCCTGTGCGGGTGGAGGGGGTTACCGACTCCCGCTGCTTTCTCTCCTGCGGTCGTCGTCGTCCTGCCGCTCATCGTCCTCTTCTCGGTCCTGGTTCTCTCCGTCCCCGCCGCCGCCCTCGCCCTTCTCCTCCGAGACGGCGTCTTCGTGGCTGCGTACGACCTCGCCGTCGCGGATCTCGCCGCGCCAACCCTCCGTGTCCTCCTCGGCGCCGATGGTGACGTAGCGCTGGAAGTGCTTGAGGTCGAGGCGGACCCTGCGGCCCTGCGCACGCCAGAAGTTGGCGGTCTTCTCCAGGAAGCCGGAGGGCGTGTACTCCATGACGACCACGATGCGGGTGAGGTCGGGTGCGAGTTCGTGGAAGCTGATGACGCCCTGCGTCGTCGCCCTGTCGCCCTCGGTCGTCCAGGAGATGCGCTCGTCGGGGATCTGCTCCTGGACCGTCGCCTTCCAACTGCGGTTCGAAGGGCCGACCTTGAGTTTCCAGTTGGAGGTGACGTCGTCGTCCTCCTTGGAGGCGTCGGTGACGCCCTTCATGAAGCTGCTGAACTCCTCGAACTCCGTCCAGCGGTCGTAGCAGACGCGGATCGGCAGGCCGATGTCGAGCGTCTCGATGATCGTCGTGACCTTCTTGTCGCCGATCTTCCCGCTTGCTTCCTCCGACGAACCCTTGCCCATGGCGTCCTTCGCCTTGCCGACGACCGCACCCGTCGTCTTGTCCTTGGCCTGCCCCAACTGCTTGCCGCCCTCCGAGGCGGCCGCCTTCACCGGTGACTCGCCGCCGAGCATCCGCGAGCCGGCGCGGGCGACCGGGCTGTCCTCACCCGCCTTCTCCGTGAGGTCCCGGGTCAGGTCCGTGACCTTCTCCTCCACCGCCTTCACAAGCTTCTCGGCGCGCGCCTCCGCATGCTCGACGACCGCCTTGCGGAGCCGGGCGAGGCCCGAACCCGACTCCTTCTCCTGCCCGTTGCTGCTGCCCGCCATCTCGCTGCCTTTCGCCCGCAGGTACCGGATGCTCTCGACGACTTCGCCCTAACGGTCCGAGGCCGCCTTCTCCCTGGGCTCGCCCCGGCGACCGCCCGGGCCCTCTCCGGGGCCCGGCGAGGGCGGGGTGGGCGGGGTCGGCTTGGTGGGCCTCGTCCTCAGGCGCCCGGGCGGCTCCTCGCGGCGGCGTGCGCCCTCTTCGGCTCCGCGACGTGGTGCGCCGTCTCGCGAACTGCCGCGTGCGGGGCGCTCCTCGCGGCGGTCGCTGCCGCGGTCTTCGCTTCGTCGGTCGCCGGGTTCCTCGCGCTGCTCGTCGTCCTGTCGGTCGCGCTGGTTCTCGCCTTGCCTGTCGTCGCGTGCGTCGCCGCGGTCTTCGCGCTCGCCGTCGTCCTGTTGGTCGCGCCGTTCCTCGCCTCGTCCGTCGCCGCGCTCCTCGCGTCCCCGGTCGTCGCCGCGGTCTTCGTGCTCCCCACCGTCCTGCTCGTCGCGCTGTTCACCGCCCCGCCCGTCGTCCCGTTCGTCGCGCTGTTCCTCGCCCCGTTCTTCACCCTCCTCGTCGTCCCGACGGGACTCGCCCCCCTGCCGGTCCGCGCCCTTGCCCCCCGATTCGCGGTCCCCCTGGGAGAGTTCGCGGGTGCGGGCCTCGAGGTTCTCGACGAACGTGTCGAGCTTGCTGCTCGCCGCCGACTTGACGGCCGAGCGCCCGGCCTCCATCAGCTCTCCCCGTACCGACTTCGTCAGGCGTTGCAGGGCCGAAGGCTTCGACGGCGTCTCCTCCTCGGGCTCCTCCTGCTTCGAGCCCCCTTGCATCTTCCTGGTGGCGAGGTAGATCGCGACGCCGAGTGCGGCCTTGCCGCCCTTGCCGCGCCCCAGCAGGTAGCCGCCTGCGAGGCTCGCCGCGACGGCGGCGGACTTGCTGTCCGACATGGTGTTCTCCCTTGTCGTTCGCCAACCCGCGGCGACGACTCCGCAGGTCATAGGTGGGCTGACACGTGGTTCCCGGTGGCCCGGAGTCGACCGCGCACGCCGCTTCGTCCGGTGCCGTATGCGAGCGCCCCGCCCGCCGAACCGGCTTGTTCCGGCGGGTGCTCCGGCGCACGCCGGGCGGATCGTCCCGTCTGGAAGGACGGCCCGCCGCCGCTCGACGGAGGCCGAGGGCCGCGCTGTCCAGTCTGTGCGGAAACTTCCGGATCTGGCGCGCGAGGCTGCGCCGCTCGGGGACGGACGCCGCGGCGGCGGAGGCGTGCAGGCGGTCCGCGCGCGCCCGGAGGAAACCCGTCCTACCCTGACAAAGAAGTCAAATCCCTGACCTGCGCGAGGTATCGGAGGCCCCGGCATGGCCGACAACGACGAGCTGGCACAGCGCGAGAACGGCGGTGAGCCGGCGAAGAAACCGTCGGTGAGCGACGAGCCGGACGTCCTCCTCGACGTACCGAATCTCCACGTCGAGGAGATCGACCTGGAGGTGGAGGACCTCAGAGCGCGGGTCTCGCTCCAGGCGGAGGTGCTGGAGCTGCTGAAACTCAACGTGGGTGCGGACGCGACCCTCGGCAAGGTCCGGCTCGAGATCAAGGGCGTGGAGGCGCAGGCGCTGCTGAAGGTCCGCCTCGACCACGTCGCCTCCGTGATCGACCGCGTCCTGACGACGATCGACCGGAATCCGCAGATCCTGGAGCAGGTGGCGAGCGGGGCCGGCTCCGCGGTCAACAAGGTCGCCGGCGGCGCAAGCGACGCCGTGAGCGACGTGGGCGGCGGCGCGGGGCAGGCCGTGGGCGAGGTCGGCAGCGGCGCGAGCAAGGCGGTCGGCGACGTGGGCGGCGGTGCAGGCGAGGCCGCGAGCGAGGTCGGCGGCGGGGCGCGCGAGGCCACCAAGGAGGTCGGCAGCGGCGCAGGCCGGGCGGCCAACGGGGCAGGCCAGGCGGCAGGCCAGGCGGGCCAGGTCGCTCAGGCTGCGGGCGGCGCGGACGGGGCTGTCGAGGGCGTCACGCGGAAGGCGGGCGAGGCGGCCGGGCAGGCGACGGAAGCCGAAGGGCGGCGAGGCGGCTCCGACGGCGGGAGCGGCCGTCGGGGAGGCGGCAACCGGACCGAGCGCCGCAGGCAGCCGACTTGAAAGCCCGCGGACGCTCCGGAGATCGACGACGCGGACATCGCCTTCGCCGCGCACGTCGAGGCCGACGAACTCGACTGGGACGAGGTCCCCGACAACGAGGTGCGGTTCCACGGGACCGAGGGGCAGCGGTCCGGTTCGGGGAGCCGCCGCGCCAACCTCCCGCGCGGGGTGCGCCCCGACACCGAGTACCGCGACGTCGAGATCGACTACGCCCTTGCGAGCCGGCTGGAGGAGCCGCCCGAGGAGCTGCTGACGGGGGGTCGCGACGAGCACGACCCCCCGGGCGAGGGGCAGGGCACGGGCAAGCCGGCGAAGGCCGACACTCGGGAGTCGGACGAGGAGGACTGAACGCGCCCGAGGCAGCCGGAAGTTGACGAGCACGAGCCCGTCAACGGCTCGTCCCTCTCGAACACCGTGGCGACTCGGCCCGGTTGGAGAGGCGAGGACGGGCGAGTTGCGCAAGCCGGGTGAAGAGGTCGTAACCGGGCGGGGGCTGTTGCTCGTTGAGGCAGTGGTGCGAGGCACGGGCCGGTCCGCGGGCGGGCGTCGGCGCCTCGGGTGACGTGCGGTGTGCGAGGGGTGGCCGGGTGAGCGTGGTGTGCCGGACGGCGCAGGGGGGCGTCCACGCGGGGTGGTGGTGCTACGTCGAGGCGCACGCCGGCGAACCCGGCGAGGGCGCGAACGGCGCGTACGCACGGCGCCAAGTCGCCTCCTCGGCGGGCGAGTCGGTGGCGGACGGGCTCCTGCCGGAGCTCCGCCAGGTCCCGGTGCCGCGCCTGCGGTGGCGCCGGTTCGACGACGTCGAGCAGGTGATGCGCTGGCTGAGCACCGAACTACGGGTCCAGTTGCAGGATTTGGAGGTGTGGGACCGCTGGTTCGGGTACCGGTGGCTGTGCCACGGGCAGCAGGAGACGCGGCAACGCCTCCTCACCGGGGAGGGGTTCGCGCTCCCCGTACGTCTGCGCATGCCGTTCGGCGTCGTGCGGGTGCGGTGGACGGTGCGGCCCGTACTCTTCCTGCACCCGCCGCCCGACCTGCTCGTCTGCCACCCCACCCGCGAGGCGGTGCCCGCCGTCGGGCGGGCCGCAGGGAGCCTCAGTCCAGCAGCGTCAGCCAACCCGCGAGCGCCGCGAGGGTGACCAGCAGTACCGGAACAGTGAGGACGACGCCGGTGCGGAAGTAGCGGCCCCAGCCGATGTGGATGCCCTTGCGGGCGAGGACGTGCAGCCAGAGCAGCGTCGCCAGGCTCCCGACCGGTGTGATCTTCGGCCCGAGGTCGGAGCCGACGACGTTCGCGTAGACCATCGCCTCGTGGGCGAGCCCCTGTGCTTCCGTGGCGTCGATCGCGAGCGCGGCGATCAGCACCGTCGGCAGGTTGTTCATGACGGAGGAGAGCACGGCCGCCGCGCCGCCCGTCCCCAGGGCGGCGGCGAGCGTCCCGTGGTCGGCGAAGTATCCGAGGAGTCGGGAGAGTTGGGCGGTGAGCCCTTCGTTCCGCAGCCCGTAGACGACGAGGTACATGCCCAGGCTGAAGAGGACGATCTGCCAGGGAGCCTCCTTGACGACCCGTCCCACCCGGATCGGCCGCTCTTCGCCTCCCTCGCCGAAGAGCCGCCGCGGCCGGCGCGCGGCCACCGCGAGGAGCACGGCGGCCCCGGCCCCCGCGACGGCCGAGAGCGGCACGCCCAGCGGCTCGGCCGCGAAGTACCCGCCCAGCAGCAGCGCGAGCACGACCCACCCGGCCCGGAAGGTGACGCGGTCGGTGACGGCCTCCCGCGGCGGCGGCAGCGGGCCGACCCGGTAGCGGCGGGGGGTCGAGCGGCGGAAGTACAGCAGCAGCATGCCCAGGCTGGCGAGCACCGAGACGACCGCGACGGGCAGCATGACGACGGCGAACCGCGCGAACCCGAGCCGGAAGAAGTCGGCGCTGACGATGTTGACGAGGTTGGAGACGACGAGCGGCAGGCTCGCGGTGTCCGCGATGAACCCCGTTGCCATGACGTACCCGAGCGAGGCGGCGGGGGAGAAGTCGAGCGTCCGCAGCACGGAGATGACGACCGGTGTGAGGATCAGTGCGGCGCCGTCGTTGGTGAAGAGCGCGGAGACGAGCGCACCCAGCACCACGACGAGCGCGAAGAGCAGCCGCCCGCTCCCCCGTCCCCACCGGGCGACGTGCAGTGCCGTCCACGCGAAGAAACCGCACTCGTCGAGGACGAGCGAGATCAGCACCACGGCGACGAAGGTGAGCGTCGCGTTCCAGACGAGGTCGAGGACGGTCGGGACGTCCCGCAGGTGGACGACGGTCGTGGCGAGCGCGAGCGCCGCCCCGCCGAGCGCGGTGTAGCCGATGCCGAGGCCGCGCGGTTGCCAGATCACCAGGGTGAGTGTGGCGACGAAGATCAGAAGTGCGGCCAGGGCCATGGGGTGCGGTCTCTCTCGTGCGGTGCGGGTCGCTCGGGCCGATCTTTCCGCATGCGGGCGCGCAGGGAGAGGGACGCCGCCCAACCGGCCGACGAAGCAGGACTGTTGCGTCGTGTCGGGCGGTGCTCCCTAGGGTGTGCCCATGAGGCGATTCGACGGGCATGCGGCGATGGTCACGGGAGCGGGGCAGGGGATCGGGGAGGCCGTCGCGCGGCGTCTCGCCGACGAGGGGGCCGGCGTGCTCGTCACCGACCGCGAGGAGGCGCGGGCCGCGCGGGTGGCGGAGGCCGTACGCGGCGCGGGCGGGCGCGCGGAGGCGCTCGCCTGCGACGTCACCGACGACGCCGCCGTCGAGTCGGCTGTCCTGCACGCGGCTGCGACCTTCGGCCGGCTCGACGTCCTCGTCAACAACGCGTACGCCTGCCACCCCGGCCCGCCCCGCTTCGAGGAGCAGCAGGACGGGCCCTGGTACGAGGACTTCGAGGTCTCGCTCCACGGCGCCTACCGCTGCATCCGCGCCGCGCTGCCGCATCTGGCGGCTCGGGGCGCGGGCGCGATCGTCAACGTCGGCTCCGTCAACGCCGAGCGGTTCTTCGACGCGCACGCCTACAGCGCGGCCAAGGCCGGACTCGCCTCGCTGACGCGCACCGTCGCGGTGGAGAGCGCGCCGCGGGGTGTGCGCGTCAACCTGGTCGAGCCGGGGACGGTGCGGACGGGCGCCTGGGAGGGCCGGACCGAGGCGCTGCGGCGCGCGTCCGAGCAGTACCCGTTGGGGCGCGTGGGGGAGCCGTCCGACATCGCCGGCGCGGTGGCGTTTCTCGCGTCGCCGGACGCGGCGTGGGTCACCGGGGTGGTGCTGCCGGTCGACGGGGGGCTGCTCGTCAGCAACCTGGGGCTGAGCCGGGTGCTGGCCCAGGGGTGACCCCGTCCGCCGGCAGTCAGACCGCGGACCGGTCCAACGCGCTCTCGTCTTCCGGCATTTCGGCGTACGTCTCCTCGGCGACGGCGGTGCGCGGCAGCCGCAGGCACAGCAGTGCGCAGACGACCGCGGCGCCCGCCGCCCAGGGCAGCGCCGCGAGCAGTGCGCCGCCGAGTCCGTCCCCGGCGCGCCGGAAGAAGACGCTGCCGATCGCGGCGACACCGAGCGCCCCGCCGAACTGCTGCGCCGTCGAGAAGGTCCCGGAGGCCCGGCCCGCCAACTCCCCGTCGACAGCCGAGAGCACGACGTTGACGAGCGGCACCACCAGCAGCCCGAGTCCCGCGCCGGCCACCAGCAGCCCGGGCACCATCGGCCACGCCCCCGTGCGCACGGCGTCGGCTCCGCCCACCGCGCCACCGATCCAGGCGTACCCGCCCGCCATCAGCAGCCCGCCGGCGACGAGCACCCACCGCCCGTACCGCACAGCGAGCGCGCCGGCGACCGGCGAGGTGACGAACCCGCCCAACGAGAAGGCGACGGTGACGACTCCGGCCTGCGTCGGCGTGTACTGCTGCGCGATTTGCAGCCAGAGCCCGAAGACGAGGAAGAACCCCTGCATCGCGAAGGAGAGGAGCAGTTGGACGGCGAGCCCGAAGCCGAACGCCGGGCTCCGGAAGGCCCGCGCGGGAAGCAGCGGCGTCCGCGCCCCGCCGCCCCGACGTGACTGGACCCCCGCGACCATCGCGACGAGCCCCGCCCCCGCGCCCATGCACACCCACCCCCAGAGCGGCCACCCCCACGAGCGTCCCTGCACGAGCGGGAGCACGACACCCACGAGTCCGGCGGCGAGAAGAAGGCTGCCGAGCAGGTCGGGCCGCGCCGTCGACCGCGGCTCGTCCGGCGGGACGACCGCGCGTGCGGCGACGAAGGCGAGGAGTGCGACCGGCACGTTGATCAGGAAGATCGAGCGCCAACCCCAGCCGAAGAGGTCGGCGTCGGTGAGGAGCCCGCCGAGCAGCAGCCCGAGCGCGGAGGCGAAGCCGAGCACGGTGCCGAAAATCCCGAAGACGGTGGCGCGTTCACGGCCGTGGAAGAGCGTGCGGAACGAGCCGAGCACCTGCGGCAGGAGCACGGCGGCCGCCACCCCCTGCGCCGCACGCGCCGCGACGAGTTGACCTGGCTCCTGCGCCGACCCGCACGCGAGGCTGGCCACGCCGAAGGCCGCGATGCCGAGGAGGAAGAGGCGCCGCCGCCCGTACCGGTCTCCGAGGTGTCCGGAGACGACGAGGCTGGCGGCGAACCCCAGCAGGTAGGCGGAGATCGTCCATTGCAGGGCACTCTCGGAGGCGCCCAGATCGCGAGCGAGCGAGGGCAGCGAGACGTTGACGATGGTCACGTCGATCATGTCCATCAGGGCGGCGACGATCATCACGGCCGCCGCCGACCAGCGGCGCGGTACCGGCGCCTCGGTATGTGCAGTCATCGGTCCTCCAGGTATTTCGTTCGGCCAAACGAAATAAACCACCGAGGGCGGTGTGATCGCAACCCTTTCGTTCGACCGAACGAAATAGGTACGCTGGGTCCATGGCGAGCAAGGAGAAGCCCCGCGACCGCGCGCAGGTGATCGAGGAACTCACTTTCGCCGCAAGGGAGTCGAGCCTCGTGTCGGTCATGTTCCACACCGCTGTCTCGGCACAGCGCGGCCTCAGCGCGACCGAGAGCAAGACCCTCGACCGCCTGGAACGCGAAGGACCGCACACGGCCAAGGAGCTCGCCGAGCGCTCCGGTCTCGCCCCCGCCTCCGTCACCGGCCTCGTCGACCGGCTCGTGCGCAAGGGCTACGTCCGCCGGGTGCCGCACCCCACCGACAAGCGCCGCGTGACCATCGAGTCCGTCCCCGAGAAGCAGGACGAACTCGCCCGGCTCTTCCGCTCGTTCGCCGACGACATGGTGGCGATGTACGAGTCGTACACCGTCGAGGAGCTGGATACCGTCCGCCGCTTCCTGCTCGAGGCGGCCGACGTGCAGCGCCGTGCCGCGACCCGGCTCAGCGAGCCCGGTGCCGCCGACTGAGCCACCGTCCGCGTCCCCGCGTGCGCGCACCGCAACGAGGCCGGGCCGCAGGGAGGATGGGGGAGAATGGAGGGCCGCACCCCGAGGCGCAGCGCGCCGTCAGCCCGGAAGGAAGAGCCCGCCGTATGTCCCAGCCGCTCCGGATCGGCCCCCACACGCTCTCCGCGCCCGTCGTCCTGGCGCCGATGGCGGGGATCACCAACGCGCCGTTCCGGACGCTGTGCCGCGAGTTCTCCGGCGGCCGCGGCCTCTTCGTCAGCGAGATGATCACCTCGCGCGCCCTGGTCGAGCGGAACGAGAAGACCATGCGGCTCGTCGAGTTCGACCGGACGGAGAGGCCCCGCTCGATCCAGCTCTACGGTGTCGACCCGGTCACGGTCGGCAAGGCGGCCCGCATGATCGCCGACGAGGACCTCGCCGACCACATCGACCTCAACTTCGGCTGCCCCGTCCCCAAGGTGACGCGCAAGGGCGGCGGTTCGGCCCTTCCGTACAAGCGTCCCCTGCTCCGCGCCATCCTCCACGAGGCAGTGCAGAACGCCGGCGGGCTCCCCGTCACCATGAAGATGCGCAAGGGCATCGACGACGACCACCTCACCTACCTCGACGCCGGGCGCATCGCCGTCGAGGAGGGCATCAGCGCCGTCGCGCTGCACGGCCGCACCGCGGCGCAGCACTACGGCGGCACCGCCGACTGGGACGCGATCGCGCGGTTGCGGGAGGCGGTCACCGAGGTCCCCGTCCTCGGCAACGGCGACATCTGGTCCGCGGACGACGCCGTCCGCATGGTCGAGGAGACGGGGTGCGACGGCGTCGTCGTCGGCCGCGGCTGCCTCGGCCGGCCGTGGCTCTTCGCCGACCTCGCCGCCGCCTTCGACGCGCAGACCGAGGGCCGTCAACCGGCGTACGCGCGGCCGACGTTCGGGCAGGTCGCCGACGTGATGGTGCGCCACGCCGAGCTGCTCGGCGAGTGGCTGGGGGACGAGGAGCGCGGCGTGATCGACTTCCGCAAGCACGTCTCCTGGTACACGAAGGGCTTCACGGTCGGCTCCGAGGCCCGCCGCGGGCTCGCCGTCAGCTCCTCCCTCGCCGAACTCCGCTCCCTCCTCGACGAGCTCGACCTCGACCAGCCCTGGCCGGCCGGCGCGGAGGGGCCGCGGGGGCGTACGCAGAGCAAGAACCGCGTGGTGCTCCCCGACGGTTGGCTGAAGGACCCGTGGGACGCCGGATGCGTCGGCGCCGAGGCCGAGTTGGACACCTCCGGAGGCTGAGCGCCCGGCGCCGCAGGGCGTGCAGCAGAGGGCGCCGGACCGCGCGAGCGGTCCGGCGCCCTTCTCCGTCGTGTCCCACAACAGGTGTGCGAAGCAAGTCCGTTGGGGGCTGCACGGTGGGACGGGCGTCCGCATCGTGGGACGAGGGGGTCCCCGGTTCGCGTGATTCTCGCCACCTTGATCAGGGGACCGCTCATGTGAGCGCTCAAATGTGAACTGCATATCTCCAAGGAGCACCCCAGGAGTTTGCTGAACCTTGGTACATCTACTGAATGGAAACGTGGGGTCTTTGCGGCCTAAGTGTGATCTGTAGGCGAGGAGTTGAAGGTTGATCTTCGCTTCCTGAACCCGCCCTGGTGAGGGCTTTCCCGTTGGACGACTTTCGATCTCTCGGCACACGGGTGGTTGCGCCCATCTGACGTGCTGACGGACGTACCCGGGGGCCTTGGATCTGGGTACGCTCCCCGCCGTCAGGGCAGCCGAACACGAGGAGTCGAGTCCCGTGCCGGATCACGCAGTAAACGCAGCAGGCCAACAGCGCAAGCTGGTCTACGACTTCACCGAGGGGCACAAGGACCTCAAGGAGCTCCTCGGCGGCAAGGGAGCCAACCTCGCCGAGATGACCAACCTCGGGCTCCCCGTTCCGCCCGGCTTCACCGTCACCACCGAGGCGTGCAAGGTCTACCTCGACTCCGGCGACGAGCCGCCCGCCCTCCGCCAACAGGTCGGCTCCCATCTCGCCGCGCTGGAGGAGCGGATGGGCAAGAAGCTCGGGCAGTCCGACGACCCGCTCCTCGTCTCGGTACGCTCCGGTGCGAAGTTCTCCATGCCCGGGATGATGGACACCGTCCTCAACATCGGCCTCTCCGACGCCTCCGTGCACGGCCTCGCGACCCAGGCCGGCGACGACCGCTTCGCCTGGGACTCCTACCGGCGGCTCATCCAGATGTTCGGTGACACGGTCCTCGGCATCGCCGGGGAGCGGTTCGAGGAGCGCATCGAGGAGGCGAAGCGCACCAAGGGCGTCACCAGCGACGTCGAGTTGGGCGCCGACGAACTCAGGGGCCTCGTCGAGGAGTTCAAGCAGATCGTCCTGGAGCGGACCGGGCGGGAGTTCCCGCAGGACCCGCGCGAGCAGATGGACCTCGCGATGCGTGCGGTCTTCGACTCGTGGAACGGCGCCCGCGCCAAGCTCTACCGCCGCCAGGAGCGCATCCCGCACGACCTCGGCACCGCCGTCAACGTCTGCTCGATGGTCTTCGGCAACCTCGGCCCCGACTCCGGCACCGGCGTCGCGTTCACCCGCGACCCGGCCAGCGGGCAGCAGGGCGTCTACGGCGACTACCTCCAGAACGCGCAGGGCGAGGACGTCGTCGCCGGCATCAGGAACACCGTGCCGCTCGCCGAGTTGGAGCAGCTCGACAAGGGCTCGTACGACGAGCTGATGCAGATCATGGAGACCCTGGAGAACCACTACAGGGACCTGTGCGACATCGAGTTCACCATCGAGCGCGGCAAGCTCTGGATGCTCCAGACGCGCGTCGGCAAGCGGACGGCCGCCGCCGCCTTCCGGATCGCCGTCCAACTCGTCGACCAGGGACTCATCTCCGAGGCCGAGGCGCTCCGACGGATGTCGGGCAGCCAGCTCGCGCAGCTCATGTTCCCCCGCTTCGACCTCGACGCCGAGGCCGACCTCATCGGCCGCGGCATCGCGGCCTCTCCGGGTGCGGCTTTCGGCTCCGTCGTCTTCGACTCCGCGACCGCCGTGGAGCGCGCGGCGGCGGGGGAGCGGGTGATCCTCGTCCGCCGGGAGACCAACCCGGACGACCTCGACGGCATGCTCGCCGCCGACGGCATCCTCACCTCCCGCGGCGGGAAGACCTCGCACGCGGCCGTCGTCGCCCGCGGCATGGGCAAGACCTGCGTCTGCGGCGCCGAGGAGCTCGACGTCGACGTCAAGCAGCGGCGGATGACGACGAGTTCGGGCGACGTCGTCGAGGAGGGCGCGGTCGTCTCCATCGACGGTTCGACCGGCAAGGTCTACCGCGGTGAGGTACCGGTCGTGCCGTCCCCCGTCGTCGAGTACTTCGAGGGGCAGGTCGATCCCGCGCGGCTCGACCCGGAGCACGACACCGCGGACGAACTCGTCCTCGCGGTGCACCGCATCATGGCGTACGCCGACGGCGCGCGGCGCCTCGCCGTGCGCGCCAACGCGGACAACGCGGACGACGCGGCGCGCGCCCGACGGTTCGGCGCCCAGGGCATCGGGCTCTGCCGCACCGAGCACATGTTCCTCGGGGAACGCAGGGAGCTCGTCGAGCGGCTGATCCTCGCCGAGACGCCGCAGGACCGCGAGGACGCACTCGACGCTCTCCTCCCGCTCCAGCAGGGCGACTTCACCGAGCTCTTCGACGCGATGGACGGCCTGCCCGTGACGGTACGGCTCCTCGACCCGCCGCTCCACGAGTTCCTCCCCGACCTCACCGAGCTGTCGGTGCGGGTCGCGCTGGCGGAGGCCCGCGGCGAACCGGCCGACAAGGACCGGCAGTTGCTCCAGGCCGTGCAGCGGCTCCACGAGCAGAACCCGATGCTCGGCCTGCGCGGCGTCCGGCTCGGGCTCGCCGTCCCGGGGCTCTTCGTCATGCAGGTGCGGGCGATCGCGCAGGCGGCTGCGGAGCGCCGTGCGGCCGGCGGAGATCCGCAGGCGGAGATCATGATTCCGCTCGTCGGGACGGTGCAGGAATTGGAGATCGTCCGGGAGGAGGCGGAGGGTGTCATCGCCGAGGTCTCCGAGGCGTACGGTGTCGAACTCCCGCTCTGCGTCGGCACGATGATCGAGCTGCCGCGCGCCGCCCTCACGGCGGGGCAGATCGCGGAGTGCGCCGACTTCTTCTCCTTCGGCACCAACGACCTCACCCAGACCGTCTGGGGCTTCTCCCGCGACGACGTCGAGGCGAGCTTCTTCACCACCTACCTGGAGAAGGGCATCTTCGGCATCTCCCCCTTCGAGACGATCGACAGGGACGGCGTCGGCGTCCTGGTGAAGAAGGCGGTACAGGCGGCCCGGGAGACACGTCCTGACCTCAAGCTCGGCGTCTGCGGCGAGCACGGCGGCGATCCGGACTCGGTCCACTTCTTCCACGAGGCCGGTCTCGACTACGTTTCCTGCTCACCCTTCCGCGTTCCGGTCGCCCGCCTCGAAGCGGGAAGGGCCGCCGTCTGAACCACCGAAGTCCCCGGGCACCCGCGGCCGTTCGGCCCTCACCGCGGCGGCGGGCCCGGAGCGGGGAAGGGGGCGGCGCCTGTGCGGAGGCGCCGTCCCTGGCGGGTTGGTCTGCGACGGCGCGGCGGTGCTGCCATCTGAGTGCATGGTGTGGGCGAGTTCGGCTGAGCGACTTCCGTTGGCAAGCCTGACGTGTCCTCGGAGTGTGCTGTTGCTGCGAACGCTGCACTGACAACACGGCGTGACGACGAGGCCCCGCCCAATTCCCCCGGGCCGGGGCCTCGTCCGCGTTGACGCTGAGCCTCCAACGACTGCTGCTCCGGGCTCAGTCGAGGCAGAACTCGTTTCCCTCAGGGTCCTGCATCGTGATGCACGACTCGTCCTCGTCGTCGGCGGGCATCGTGCGCACGTGCACCCCGCCGAGTGCGACCAGCCGCGCGCATTCGGCCTCCAGCGTGGCGAGGCGCTCCTCCCCTACGAGGCCGGTACCGGCCCGTACGTCGAGATGGACCCGGTTCTTCGCGACCTTGCCTTCGGGGACGCGCTGGAAGAGCAGTCGAGGGGCCGCCCCCGAGGGGTCACTCGCCGAGAAGTAGATCTCCTCCTCGGGCGGCAGCGAGCGATGGTACTCCTCCCACGTGGTGAACCCCTCCGGGGAAGGCGGTACGACGTACCCCAGCACCTCGCACCAGAAACCGGCAAGTCGTGCGGGTTCCGCGCAGTCGAAGGTGACCTGGAAGTGCCTGATCGATGACATCGGCGCACCGTACAAGGACCTAGGTCACCCAACTACCGATTGCGTCCCGTGCGTTGCGGCGCGCAGGGCGGCCCCGGTGTCTCTCCGACCGAGCGGGGCCGGACAGGCGAAGGGGCGGCCACCGCCGTGCGGTCGCCGCCCCTTCGGGTCTCCTTCGAAAGCGTCAGAGGCTGACGCCGTTCTCCTGGAGGTAGGCCACCGGGTCGACGTCCGATCCGTAGTCCGGACCCGTGCGCACCTCGAAGTGGAGGTGCGGACCCGTGCTGTTGCCGGTCGTGCCGGAGAGACCGAGCTGGCCGCCGGTCTCCACCTGCTGCCCCTGCTGGACGGAGAGCGAGGAGAGGTGCGCGTACTCGGTGTACCGGCCGTCGTCGTGCTTGACGACGACCTCGTTGCCGTACGAGCCGCTCCAGCCGGCCGAGACGACCTCGCCGGAGGTGACGGCCTTCACCGAAGTGCCGCTGTCGGCCGAGAAGTCGACGCCGGTGTGCTTGCCGCTCGACCAGCTCCCGCCGGAGGCGCCGTAGGGCGTGCTCGTGGGGGCGTCGACCGGCGCGATGTAGTCGCCGGAGGACGGCTGCGTCTCGGTGGTCGCCGAAGACTGCTGCGCCTTCGCCCCGCCGCCGGACGACGACGCGTCGGAGGAGCCGCTCAACGCGAGGTGCTGGCCAGGGTAGATGAGGTTCGGGTCGTCGACCTCGTCGGTGTTGGCCTTGTAGACGGTCTTCCAGCCGCCGTCGACACCGTGCTGCTCCGCGATGGTGTGGAGGGTGTCGCCGGACTCGACGGTGTGCTCGGAGCCGCCCTGCGGCTGCGCCTTCTCGCCCGAGCCCGAGTCCGAGTCCTCGGACTCGGACGACTCCGACCCGGAGGAGTCCGAGCTGCCCGGGTCGACGTCGGGGGAGGGGCCGTCGGCGGTGAGGTTGCCGGCGCCTGCGCAGGACCATGCGCCGGGGCCTTGGATTGCGAGGAGCTTTTCGGCGGCGGCTATCTGCTGTTCCTTGGTGGCGAGGTCGGCGCGTTCGGCGTATTGGGTGCCGCCTGCTGCTGCCCAGCTTGACTGGGAGAACTGGAGGCCGCCGTAGTAGCCGTTGCCGGTGTTGATGGACCAGTCGCCGCCGGACTCGCACTGGGCGACCTTGTCCCAGGTGTCGACCGAAGCCGCCTGCGCGTTCCCGGAGAGCGCGAGGGGCAGGACGACGCTGGCTCCGCCGGCCGTCAGCGCGAGGGAGATCCCGCGCCGCCAGCGGTGGTTGGGCTTTCGGGCATGCTTTCCGCGTACGGACATAGGGGTTTCCTCTCCTACGCCTACGAGGTGAGCTGTCGGATTCGGGCCGGAGTAGCCCGGCCGGCCTTGCACCTCGGTGCGAAGGGCGCGGCTTCACCCCAAGCCGTCCACGTCGGATCGCTACGGACCCTGCCGCGCACGGCACTTACCTGGTTCCCCCGCTCCTGCCACGGGACGGTTCATCCGAGGGCCAGCGGCAGGATTCGGCGTCTGGCCACGGAGCTGCCGCATGGGACCCGCGGTAGCGGAGGCACACTAAGCACACCGAAATCGCGCTCTCAACAAAGCACGCTTCGACAGAGGCGCCACTCGCGGCGCAGGATCGGCGCCCGATTCGTCCGCTCTGACGCCCGACTCCCGTGCTGCACAGGAGAGATGACGCGAGGTGAGATGCGGCCATGACGAAAAACCGGGCGTTTACGGCGTCTTCACGTGTGAGCGGACTCACGGTGTGAATGTGGTGTGGGTCTCCATAGCAGACGGCTTGGCGTACTTTGCCGGAGCCCTTTCGCGGACGTCGGCCGGCGCAGGCGGCGGCGGGCTAGGGGTAGGCGACGCCCGTCAACTGCTCGGAGGCCGCCCAGAGCCGCTCTCCGGCCGCGTCGCTCCGCGTCCACGGTGCCCGCCAGGTCGGTCCTGGCGCTCCGCGCCAGCCGAGGAAGCGGGGGCCGATGTAGGAGTCGGGGCGTGCGGCCGCGTCGGTCGCGGCGTAGAGCGCGGGGAGTGCGCCGGCTTCGGCGGGCTGGGCGAAGACGATGTTGCCGAGCGCCAGGAGGCGCTCCGCACCCCTGCGGCCCTCCATCCGGGCGCCCTTCGTCTGGAGTTCGGTCGAGGCGTATCCGGGGTGGGCCGCGGCGGCGATCAGCCGGGTGCCGACGGTGCGGCGGGCGAGCTCGTGGGTGAAGAGGAGGTTCGCCGTCTTGGAACGGGCGTAGGCGAGCCAACGGTTGTACGAAAGCTCGCTGTTGAGGTCGCCGATCTCGATGTTGGCGAGGGCGTGCAGACCGCTGGAGAGGGTGACGACGCGCGGGGCGGGAGCGGCGAGGAGGCGGTCGAGGAGCAGCCCCGTGAGGGCGAAGTGCCCGAGGTGGTTGACGCCGAACTGCATCTCGAAGCCGTCGGCCGTGCGGCCGAACGGGAGCGCCATCAGCCCCGCGTTGTTGACGAGCAGGTCGAGCCGCTCGCCGGGGAGTTCCTTGGCGAAGGCACGTACCGAGGAGAGGTCGGCGAGGTCGAGCGTGCGCAGCTCGGTCCGCGCCTCCGGCAGCTCCGTACGCAACCTGGCGTGCGCCCGCGCGCCGCGCTCCTCGTCACGGCAGGCGAGCACGGTGTGGGCGCCGCGGCGCGCCAACTCCCGCGCGGTGACGTACCCCAGGCCGCTGTTGGCGCCCGTCACCACGACGGTGCGACCGCTCTGATCCGGGATGTTCCGTGCAGTCCAGCCCATCTGCCGCTGCGCTCCTCAAGACGTCCGATCCTGCCGCCGGCATCCCCCTGGAGGGACCCTAGACCCAGGCCATCCCGTGGTCGAGGCCCGTCGGGGCGGCGGCGGGCAGGTGTCCTCCGCCTCGTGGGGGAGTCCGCTCCGTCTTCCGCGGGGGCCGAGGGGGCGACGGCCACCCCGGGGATAGCGTGCGGGCATGAGTGACCACACCAGCACCTCCATGCACTCCAGGTACGCCGTCGGCAGTTTGTCGGTGGCGCCTTTCTGCCTCGGCGGCAACGTCTTCGGGTGGACGGCCGACGAGGCGACCTCCTTCGCCGTCCTCGACGCCCACGCCGAGGCCGGGGGCAACTTCGTCGACACCGCCGACGGCTACACGTCGTTCGTCGAGGGGAACAGCGGCGGCGAGTCCGAGACGATCATCGGCGAGTGGATGAAGCGGCGCGGCAACCGCGACGACGTCGTCCTCGCCACCAAGGTCGGGACGTTGGAGGGCCGGGAGGGGCTGCGCCCCGCGAACATCCGCGCCGCCTGCGAGGACTCCCTCCGCCGCCTCCAGGCCGACCACATCGACCTCTACTACACGCACCGGGACGACGAGACCGTAACCGTCCCCGAGATCGTCGACACCCTCGACGCGCTCGTGCGCGAGGGCAAGGTCCGCGAGGTCGCCGCCTCCAACCTCTCCGCCTCCCGGCTCCGCGAGTCCCTCGCCTACGCGCAGGACGGGGGCAAGGCCGCGTACGTGGCGGTGCAGCCGCACTACAACCTCGTCTCCCGGGAGACCTACGAGGGCGAACTCCAGGACACCGCAGCCGAGTCCGGCCTCGCTTCCTTCCCCTACTTCGCTCTCGCCTCGGGCTTCCTCACCGGCAAGTACCGCCCGGGGGACGAGCCTTCGACGACGCGCGGCAGCCTCGCGGCGCAGTACCTCGGCAGCGAGCGAGGCCAGCGGGTCCTCGCCGCCCTCGCCGAGGTGGCGGAGGCACACGGCGTCAGCGGCGCCGGCGTGGCACTCGCCTGGCTGCGCACGAGGGCCACGGTCGTCGCACCGATCGCCAGCGCCCGCACCCCCGAGCAGCTCCCCGGACTCCTGGAAGCGGCAGGCGTGGAGCTGACGGGCGAGGAGGTCGAGCGGTTGGAGAAAGCTTCGCGCTGACGGCGATGGGCTGCGGGCGCGGGGGAGTCCGGGAAGGCGTCGTTCCCCGGGGCAGCGTTGCCTGACGTGGCCTACCGCGTGGGGAAGCAGGGCCGGACGGCGGTGCGTGAGCGGTGCGGCGGTGCCGCGTTGCGCAGTCGGTGGTCTTCCCGTCGCGCGACGGGGCTGCACACGGCACCCGCGTTCGTCGCACTCCGCGGCGCGTACACGGCTCGGGGACGAGCACCCTGCACCCACGTCTCCCGTCCCGCGGTGGGGAGTTGAGGCCCGTTGTCGGTGGGGCGGGGCATGATGGCGGGCGTGTACCAGGAGCGGCCGTCGCGTGTCCCCGGTGCCGTCCTGTGGTCGCAGACCGCGGCGCGGGCGGGGCCGTCCCGCGTGCTGCCCGACGGCTGCATGGATCTGCTTCTGTTGGGCGGCCGCCTCGTCGTCGCCGGGCCCGATTCCACGGCCGACGTCGGCTCGGCCGTCCCGGGCAGCCGCGTCTCGGGGCTGCGTCTCGCGCCAGGTGAGGGGCCGCGTTTCTTCGGCGTCCGCGCCTGGGAAGTGCGCGATCTCCGGGTGCCGTTGGCCGACCTCTGGCCGGAGGCCGCCGTCCGCGAACTCACCGAGCGGGCACACGAGTCGGGGCCGCGGGCACTGGAGGAGGCGGCGCTCGGCAGGCTGCGGGGCGTACGCACCTGCGGTCCGCCGGAGCCGCCTCCGGGCCTGGTGCCGCTGCTCGAAGCGGGCGCGGGCGTCGCGGAGGCCGCGCGGCGGCTCGGCCTCGGCGAGCGCCGCCTGCACCGCCGCTGCCTCGACGCCTTCGGGTACGGCCCGAAGACGCTGGCACGCATTTTGCGATTCCAGCGCGCCTGGGCCCTGCTGCACGAGCGCGGTCTCCCGGGCGCCGAAGCCGCGCACCGCGCCGGCTACGCAGACCAGGCCCACCTCGCAAGGGAGTTCCGCGCGCTCGCCGGGGCGCCGGCGGGCGTGGTGCTCACGGAGAGGGGGCTGCGGTGAGCGGGCGTCGTCACCTTCGCGTCGTTGCCCGGGGGCGGGCTGTGTGCCGGGGGGCCGCACAGCAGGCGGGTTCTGCGGCAACCCTTGGGGTCAGGTGTCCGCGTCCAGCGGCGCGAAGAGGTCGACGGGGTTGCCGTCCGGATCGAGCACGGTCGCGTACCGCTGCCCCCACTCCGCGTCCCAGGGCTCGTGCATCCCCCGGTGCCCCGCGCCGGTCAACTCCTTGTAGGCGCCGTCGACCCCGCCCGGTGTCCCGCAGCGGAACGCCAGCCTCGGGCCGCCGGCCGGCGGCGCCTCCTCCACCGCGTCCCACATGATTCTCAGGCCGCCCGCCGCGGCTTCGACGTGCGGCGCGGTGCCGGGATCGGTCGGGGGCTCCAGACCGAGGCAGCGGTAGAAGGCGAGGGAGGCGGGGAGGTTCGTGGTGGCGATGCCCAGGGCATCGAGTCGCGGAGTCATGTGCTGGAGGCTAAGGGCCGTGCTCCGGGCGGTCTTGAACGGATCGGACACCCCGCGGCCGCTTCTCGGCGCGGCCCGCCGCCTGTCCGAGCTGGTCGTTACGGTGGGGCCCCAGTCCGCTGCGTCCAGGAGGGACCCATGAGCGACCTGCCGAGCACCGACGAGCGCCCCTACCGCGTGCTCACCGTGCTGACGACCACGGACTCGGCCGAGAGCGCCGAGGCTCTGGCCCGCGAGGCCGTCGGGGCGCGGCTGGCCGCGTGCGCGCAGGTGAGCGCCCCGGTCACCTCGGTCTACCGCTGGGAGGGCGAGGTGCAGCAGGAGCAGGAGTGGCAGATCGTCTTCAAGGTCGCCGCTCGCGGCTACCAGGCGCTGGAGGACCGTCTGCGCTCCGTCCACCCCTACGACGTCCCGGAGTTCCTCGCCACTCCCGTCGTGCGCGGTTCTGCGGAGTACCTCTCCTGGGTGGAGGAGGAGACGGCCTGAGGGGTCCAACCTCCGTGCCGGCTCCCGGTGTTCACTGCCCGGTGAGGTCGCGCACCGTCTTGCCCGCCGTCCAGCCCCCGTCGACGGCGATTTCGGCGCCCGAGAGGTAGGAGGCGTCGTCGGAGAGGAGGAAGGCGACGGCCGAGGCGATCTCGTCCGGGTCGCCGACGCGGCCCATGGCGGCCCCCGGGTAGTTGCCCTCGCCGGGGCGGACGCCGGTCTCGGCGGTCATCGGCGTGTACGTCATCCCGGGGTGCACGCTGTTGACGCGGACTCCCGTCGCCGACCACTCCATCGCCCCGATCTTCGAGAGTCCCCGCACACCCCACTTCGAAGCGCCGTAACTCCCCGTCATCGCAAGGCCAGTGAGCCCCGCGGAGGAGGAGACGTTGACGACCGAGCCGCCGCCCTCGCGCCGCAGCATCGGCCCGGCGAGCTTCATCCCGATGAAGACGCCGACGAGGTTCACCTCCAGCACGTGCCGGAAGTGGGCGACGGACTCCTCGTCGAGGGTGCCGCCCGTCGTCACGCCCGCGTTGTTGACGAGGCCGGTGAGCGGGCCGAACTCGGCGATCGCGAAGTCGAGCGCCGCCTGCCACTCGTCCTCGCGGGTGACGTCGTGACGCCGGAACCGTGCCCGCTCGCCGAGGAGTTCGGCCGTCTCGCGGCCCTCGGCCTCCAGCACATCGGTGAGCAGGACGCTGCCGCCGCCGTCGACCACCCGCTGCGCAACGGCCGCGCCGATGCCCCGCGCACCGCCCGTGACCAGTACGACCTTCCCTGCGAGCTGCCCGACCGCCTCGGTGCCGCCGACTGTCCTCGTCGCCATCGACCAGGTCCCTTCGTCTCGTCGTCCCGTTCCGGGCGTACGGAAGCCCGCGTCCGCCATCGCCGCGGTCACCCTGCCACCCGCCGCCGCGCCCCGCACCCGAGGGTCCCGTTACGGTCGGCGTATGGAGTGGAGCTTCGGTGAAGAGGTCCCCGACGGGGCGCCCGACGGCGGCTATGCGCCGTCGGACGTCGACCGGTGGGTACCGGAGACGGACAAGCGGCCGGGTCGCACGGCGTTCGCGCGCGACCGTGCGCGGGTGCTGCACTCCGCCGCGCTGCGCCGCCTCGCCGGCAAGACGCAGGTGGTGACACCCGGCGTCGGCCACGGCGGCAGCCGCGCCTGGCAGGCGACGCCGCGCACCCGGCTCACCCACTCACTGGAGTGCGCCCAGGTCGGCCGAGAGCTGGGCGCCGCGCTCGGCTGCGACGCGGACCTCGTGGAGACCGCCTGCCTCGCCCACGACCTCGGCCACCCTCCCTTCGGACACAACGGTGAGCAGGAACTCGCCAGGATCGCCGCGGAGTGCGGCGGCTTCGAGGGGAACGCGCAGTCGCTGCGGCTGCTCACACGCCTGGAGCCGAAGCGCTTCGTGCACGTCGGCGGAAGGCCCGGCGGCCAGGTGAGCGTCGGCCTCAACCTCACCCGCGCGGCCCTCGACGCGGCCACCAAGTACCCCTGGACCCGCGGCGCCCACCCGGACGACGCCGCCTCCCCGAAGTTCGGCGTCTACGAGTCGGACCTGCCCGTCTTCCAGTGGTACCGGGCGGGCGCCCCGCCGGGCCGCCGCTGCTTCGAGGCGCAGGTCATGGACTGGTCGGACGACGTCGCCTACTCGGTCCACGACGTCGAGGACGGCATACACGCGGGCCACCTCCACCCCTCGATGTTCCGGTCACGCCCGGAGCGGCGGGACGTCTTCGCCGTCGCCGCCGTGCGGTACGCGCCCGACGCCGAGCCGCACGAACTCGAGGCGGCGCTGGAGAGGTTGCTCGCACAGGAGTGGTGGCCGCGCAGCTACGACGGCTCGGCGCTGGCGCAGGCCGCGCTGAAGGACGCCAGCAGCCAGCTCATCGGGCGCTTCTGCCTCGCGGCGGAGACGGCCACGCGCGATGCCTACGGCCCCGGGCCGCTCACCCGGTACCGTGCCGAGCTGGTCGT
The DNA here is from genome assembly GCF_000381025.1 of Streptomyces sulphureus DSM 40104. Taxonomy (GTDB): domain Bacteria; phylum Actinomycetota; class Actinomycetes; order Streptomycetales; family Streptomycetaceae; genus Streptomyces; species Streptomyces sulphureus. The sequence continues at coordinate 784,426 of NZ_KB905815.1, read as the reverse complement.
GCCCCGCGACGTGCGCTTGGAATGCGCCGTGTTGAAGGCCGTCGCCGACCGGTACGTGCTCCAGCGCCCCGACCTGGAGCGGCTCCGTGTCGAGCAGCGCGAGCTCCTCGCCGAACTCGCGGCCGCCCTGCGGGAGTCGGCGCCCGAGGGCCTCGATCCGCAGTACGCCGCGCTCTTCGCGGACTCCGACGACGAGGCGGAGCGCACCCGTGTGCTCGTCGACCAGATCTCCTCCCTGACCGACGCCTCCGCCCGCGACCTGCACGCGCGGTTGACGGGGCGGGGGTGAAGGCCGCAGGCGGGGTCAGGCTCCGTTGGCCTTGGCGTCGAGAGCGGCGACGAACCGGCCGAGCAGGCGTGCGAACTCGGTCTGTTCCCGCGAGCTCCAGCCGTCCAGGAGTTCGGCGTAGAAATCCTGCCTGCTGCGGTGCGCGGCGGCGGCCGCGTCCCGCCCGGAACCGGTGAGTTCGAGGCAACTGCGGCGCCCGTCCGCCTGCGAGGCGGCCCGGCGGACGTGCCCGGTCCCGACCGCCTCCGCCACGGCTCGGCTCGCTCTGGACGGATCGACGCCGAGCCGTTCGGCGACGAGGCCGACGGTCACGTCGCCGTTCTCGCCCGGCCCGGCGTCGACGGCGTCGACGACGAAGAGCGTCAGCATGCTCGGGTTCCCCGATCGGCCTTCTCCGCCCGCCCGTTCGAGCGAGAGCCGAGCCAGGGTGCCGCGCGACTGGCTGCGCCGGATGCGGACCATCGCCGCCTCCACGGCGTCGAGCACGTCCGTGCGGGGAGGCGGGCCCGAGCGCCGGCGGTCGGCTGCGGGTTCGGTCGAGTCGTCCACAGTCGCAAGGCTATCCGCCGCCCGCGCGCCGGGAGCTGCCGAGTCGTGCTCTACTCCTCGGCGTCCGGGCGGCGTTGGCGTTCTCCCGTTGCTCGGCGCAGCGGCAGGTTCCGCATGAGCAGGGCGGCGCCGAAGCCCGACGCCAGTACGGGAGCCGCGCAGAGGAAGACGGTGGAGAGCGCGTCGGCGTAGGCGGGCGCGAGGCCGTCGAGGGTCTGCTGCGGCAGCTCGGTGAGGCGTGCGGGCTCCGCCGGCGCGCCGTGGTGCAGGGCGTTCCGCCCCGGCAGCTCGACGGCGAGGCGCGCGGTGAGGATCGCTCCGAAGAGCGCGTTCCCGAAGAGGGCCCCGACGTTCCGGGAGAAGGCGACGGTGGAGGTGACGACGCCGAAGTCGCCCCGAGGCGCCGTGTTCTGGGCGGCGAGTGTCACCGTCTGCTGGGAGAGTCCTGCCGCCGTTCCGAGGACGGTGAGATAGGCCGCGACGATCAGCGCGTCCGTCTGCGCCGTGCACGTCGAGAGCAGCAGGAGTGCCACCGTCCCCAGCGCCGTGCTCGACACCGGCGCCCACTTGTACCGCCCCGTGCGGTAGATGAGCTGTCCGGCGCCGAGCGAGGCGCCCGTCATCCCGATCAGGGCCGGGACCATCAGCAGCGCCGAGCGGGAGACGGTGACGCCGGAGCCCAACTGGAGGAAGAGCGGCAGGAAGTTGAGGACCCCGAAGAGCGCCAGGCTGCTCAGCAGCGCGATCAGGTTGGCGAGGGCGAACGTCGAATCCCTGAAGAGTCGCAGCGGGACGAGCGGTTCGACGGCCCGCCGCTCCACGGCGAGCCATGCGGCGGCGAGCGCCACCGTGCCGCCCGCGAGGCCCAGCGTCGCGGGCGACGTCCAGGCGTAACGTGTCCCGCCCCAGGTGGTGACGAGTACCAGCCCGGTGACGACGCAGCCGAGGAGCACGGCCCCCACCGCGTCCACCCGGACCGCCCGCGCCGCACGCACGGGAAGCCGGAGGCGTTTGACGACGAGCAGCAGCGCCACCGCGCCGATCGGCAGGTTGAGGAAGAAGACCCAGCGCCATCCCAACGCCTCGGTCACGAGGCCGCCGACCGCGGGGCCCGCGACGGAGGCCGTCGCGAAGACCACTGTGAACACCCCTTGGTAGCGGGCGCGTTGGCGGGGCTCGAGCAGTTCGCCGACGATCGCCATCGCGAGAACGGCGAGCCCTCCGCCCCCGAGCCCCTGCACCAACCGGAAGGCGATCAACGCGCCCATGCTGCCGGCGAGCCCGCAGGCGGCGGAGCCGAGAAGGAAGGTCACGAGTGCGAAGACGAGGACGGGCCTGCGTCCGAGGAGGTCGCCCACCTTGCCGTAGACCGGCATCACGGCGCCGAAGGCGAGCATGTAGGCGACGAAGACCCAGGCGTAGCCGTCGAGTCCACCGAGTTCGCCCGCGATGGTCGGTCCTGCTGTGGCGACGACCGCCTGATCCATCATCGCCATGAACGTGATGACCAGGAGGCCGCAGAAGACGACCCGTACGTCCTTGCCGACGGGCGGAGGTGTGTCGCGGTCCGCCGCACCGCGTGTGCGTAACGCCATGGTGGCTCCTTGCCCGGACGCATTTATATGCCGACAGCATTCTTTTGTGTCACGCACTTATTAGTCAACGGTTCTGCGGCGAAGGAGAGTTGGAAGCCGTGGGCGAGAGATTGGACGCAGGGCTGCAAAAAGCCGGACCGGGGACTGGGCGAGGCAGCCGCGAGCTCGCGGTTCTCGACGTCGGCGGGGGACCGGAACCCCCGAGCGGCCGCTCGTTCGCGTACGGAGGCGGCATCGCCGCCGGGCCGCCGCAGTGGTGGAGTCCTCCGCGGGGGAAGAGGCGGCACGCCCGGAGCGGCCTGCTCCCTCCGCCGCCCAAAGCCCCTGCTCGCCGCCACCACCCGACCGCACCACCCCCGCCTCTTCCCGGAGCCACCGGGATGCGGGACGCTCACCTGGAGACAGCGAGGCGTCCGCATCCGGAGCCGACCGGCCCTGGCGTCCGCAGGCAAGCTCCCGGTACGAGTGGACTGGCAGATTCCGCTAGAGCAGCGCCCGCAGCGGCGGTAGCGAGGAGGCAGCAAGTGGTCGACGCACACCGGACGTTCGTCATCGTCGGCGGCGGGCTCGCCGGGGCGAAAGCCGCGGAGACCCTGCGCAGCGAGGGGTTCACCGGCCGGGTCATCCTCATCGGAGACGAACGCGACCGCCCGTACGAGCGCCCCCCGCTCTCCAAGGCGTTCCTCGCGGGCGAGGCGGACCGCGAGAGCGTCTTCGTCCACGAACCGGGGTGGTACGCGGCGGCCGACGTCGAACTTCACCTCGGCCAGCCCGCCGTCGCCCTCGACCCGGCGGCACGCTCCGTACGCCTCGGCGACGGCACCCGCATCCACTACGACAAGCTGCTCCTCGCCACCGGCGCCGAGCCGCGCCGCCTGGAGATGCCGGGCACCGACCTCGCCGGCGTCCACCACCTGCGCCGCCTCGCCCACGCCGAGCGGCTGCGCGGCACCCTCGCCGCACTCGGACGGGAGCACGGGCGGCTGGTGATCGCCGGCGCCGGCTGGATCGGGCTCGAAGTCGCCGCCGCGGCGCGCGGCTACGGCGCCGAGGTCACCGTCGTCGAGCCGGCACCCGGGCCGCTCCACTCCGTCGTCGGCCCCGAGCTGGGCGCCGTCTTCGCCGACCTCCACCGCGAGCACGGCGTCGAGTTCCGGTTCGGTGCGGGGCTGACGGAGATCGGCGGGCGCGGCGGGATGGTCGAGTACGTCCGTACCGACGACGGCGAGGAACTCTCCGCGCAGCAGGTGCTCGCGGCGATCGGCGCGGCACCGCGCACCGCGCTCGCTGAGTCGGCCGGGCTCGACCTGGCGGGCGGCACGGGCGGCATCGCCGTCGACGCGGAGCTGCGCACCAGCGACCCGCACATCCACGCGGCCGGCGACACGGCGAGCGTCGCGCATCCGGTCCTCGGCCGCCCGCTGCGCGTCGAGCACTGGGCGAACGCTCTCAACTCGGGACCGGCCGCGGCCCGCGCGATGCTCGGCGAGGAGGTCAGGTACGACCGGGTGCCGTACTTCTTCTCCGACCAGTACGACGTCGGCCTGGAGTACTCGGGGTACGCACCGCCCGGTTCGTACGACCAGGTCGTCTGCCGCGGGGACATCGGCAAGCGGGAGTTCGTCGCCTTCTGGCTGCGCGGGGACCGGGTGCTCGCCGGGCTCAACGTCAACGTCTGGGACGTCGTCGCCCCGGTCCAGGCGCTCATCCGCGCCGGCACACCCGTCGACCCCGAGGCGCTCGGCGATCCGGGTGTGCCGCTGGAGACGCTGACGGCGCCGGTCGCCGAGGCGTAGCCGAGATCACCGCAGAAGCGGATAAATTGCTCAACCCGGACGGCTGTGACGGCGAGTGAAGGGCAGTGGGCAATGGCGAGGCAGAACGTGGCGGAGCAGTTCGTCGACACCCTGGCGCAGTCCGGGGTGCAGCGCCTCTACGGGGTCGTCGGCGACAGCCTCAACCCCATCGTGGACGCCGTCAGAAGGAACAGCGGGATCGACTGGGTCCACGTGCGCCACGAGGAGACCGCCGCCTTCGCGGCGGGTGCCGAGGCCCAGATCAGCGGCCGGCTCGGCGCCTGCGCCGGCTCCAGCGGCCCCGGCAACCTCCACCTCATCAACGGACTCTTCGACGCGCACCGCTCGATGGCGCCCGTCCTCGCCCTCGCCTCCCACATCCCGAGCACCGAGATCGGCACGGGCTTCTTCCAGGAGACCCACCCCGAGCGGCTCTACGTCGAGTGCAGCCACTACAGCGAACTCATCTCCAACCGCAACCAGTTGCCGCGCGTCCTCCAGACCGCCATCCAGCACGCCGTCGGCCAGCAGGGCGTCAGCGTCGTCACGCTCCCCGGGGACATCGCGGAGGAGGAGGCCCCCGAGCGCGCCGAGGAGCACGCGATCGTCGTCGCGCGCCCCGCGGTCCGCCCCGGCGACGCCGAGGTCGACGCGCTGGCGCGCCTCGTCGACGAGGCGCGTACCGTCACCCTCTTCTGCGGCCGCGGTGCCGCGCAGGCGCACTCCGAGGTGATGGAGTTCGCCGAGCGGATCAAGTCCCCCGTCGGCCATGCGCTCCGCGGCAAGGAGTTCATCCAGTACGACAACCGCTTCGACGTGGGGATGAGCGGCCTCCTCGGCTACGGCGCCGCCTACGAGGCGACCCAGGAGTGCGACCTGCTCATCCTGCTCGGTACCGACTTCCCCTACAACGCCTTCCTGCCGAAGAACAACAAGATCGCCCAGGTCGACGTGCGCCCCGAACACCTCGGCAGGCGCACCACGTTGGAGCTCGCCGTCTGGGGCGACGTCGGCGAGACGCTCCGCTGCCTCATGCCGAAGGTGAAGGTCAAGGACGACCGGCGGTTCCTCGACCGGATGCTGAAGAAGCACGCGGACGCGCTGGAGGGCGTCGTCAAGGCGTACACCCGCAACGTCGAGAAGCACACGCCCATCCACCCCGAGTACGTCGCCTCCGTCCTCGACGACGAGGCGTCCGACGACGCCGTCTTCACCGTGGACACGGGAATGTGCAACGTCTGGTCGGCGCGCTACCTCACCCCCAACGGGCGGCGCCGGATCATCGGCTCCTTCACGCACGGCTCCATGGCCAACGCGCTGCCGCAGGCGATCGGGGCGCAGTTCACCGACCGTGAACGCCAGGTCGTCGCGATGGCGGGGGACGGTGGCCTCTCCATGCTCATGGGCGACCTGCTCACGCTCGTGCAGTACCAACTCCCCGTGAAGATCGTCCTGTTCAACAACGACTCGCTCGGCATGGTCGAGCTGGAGATGATGGTCGACGGCTTCCCGCCGTACGGAACCGCCAACACGAACCCCGACTTCGCGGCGCTCGCCCGCGCCGCCGGCCTGCACGCGGTCCGCGTCGAGAAGCCCAGGGAAGTACGCGACGCCCTCCGCGAGGTCTTCGACCACCCCGGCCCCGCACTCGTCGACTTCGTCACCGATCCGCATGCGCTCTCCATGCCCCCCAAGATCACCCGCGAGCAGGTCAGCGGCTTCGCGCTCTCCGCAGGGCGGACGGTGCTCGCCGGCGGGGTGGGCAAGATGGCCCAGGTGGCCCGGTCGAACCTGCGCAATGTGCCGCGGCCGTAGGGGGCGTCTGCGGGCTGCTGTCGGCGGTCCACGGCGCGGTCGGCCCGGTCCCGCGCGCCGGGGGTGCGGTGCGCGGGGTGGTGGTCAGGCCCGTGAGGCCGGGGTCTCGGTGGCGTTCTCGGAGGTGAAGATCTCGTCGGGGGTGGTGGCGCGGAGGGCGCGGGTGTGCCACCTGGTGAGAATGCCGAGATCCTGTGTCTCGTGGACGAGGTCGAGTCGGGCTTGGGTGAGGGTGAGGCCCTTGTGGTCAAGGAGAGCGAGCAGGCTTGTCCGCACGAGTGACCGACTCTCCTCCCGCCCTTGCTCCCGCCCTTGCTCCCGGAGGCTTTCGGCGACGAAGCCGCGGAGTTCGAAGAGTTGTTGTCCCACGGGTGCGCTCGCTGTCTGGAGGTGGGTCCCGCGCACCGCACCGGTGGTGCGGTGCGCGGGGTGGTGGTCAGGCTTGTGCGGCCGAGGCCTCGGCGGCGTTGTGGGGGGTGAAGACCTCGTCGGCGGTGGTGGCGCCGATGGCGCGGGTGAGCCAGGTCTGGAGGAGGTCGGTGTCCTGGGTCTGCTGGATCAGGGCGTGGTGGGTGTCGGAGAGGGCGATGCCGCGTGCATCGAGCACGTGCCGCAGGCTTTCCTTCCGACCTTGCTCCAACCCTTGCTCCAGCCCCTGCTCCGCACCCTGCTCCCGGAGGCTTTCGGCGACGAAGCCGCGGAGTTCGAAAAGGCGTTGTCCCACGAGGTTCCTCCAGTGTTCTGCGGCCGCCGGCGAACCGGTGAGGCCGCTGGCGGCGAGGTCTGCGTACCTGGTGAAAGTGTCGTCGTCGGCGGTCTTGACGAGGGCTGCGGAGAGGGCGTCCAGTATGCCACCGATGTCCGGGTGGCTGCTGTGCGTGAGGACGGAGAAGAGGGCGAGCGGGGGATCGGCGACGGCCTGCTCGATCTCCTTGACGATCGGCACGTTCTCCGGGCCCAGCACGAACGGCGCGAGTTGGACGTTGGACTTGTGCCGGTGGCCGTACCGGAAGGGGCCGGCCGCCCAGCGTGCCGTCGCCGCGTCCCGCGCGAGCACCAGCAGCATGCAGCGGTGGTCGGGGTACTTGTCGACCAGGTGGCCGAAGTAGTTGAGCCAGGAGTTCTCCTTGGCCCGGTCCTTCCCGGTCTGCGCTTCGACGATCAGCAGGTGTCTGCTGCCGTCGGGAGCGGTGAGCTCCTGGAGCGTGTCGACGCGCCGCTCCAGGGGATGGATCTCGGTGAGATCGCAGTTGAACGTCTTCGCGGTGGCCGACTCCAGACCGGGCAGGCCGAGAATGTCGAGGGCGCGGGTGAAGAGTTCGGGGACTTCCTGGAAGACCCGGTGGTGTGCCTCGTGCGGGGATTTGACCATGGTCGGGACGCTACGGGTCGGCAGGCGGCACACAGCTTTTCCGCAAGTCCCTTCACTCGACGGGGTATTGAGGAATTGCACACTCCGGCAGCGCTCGGGTAGAAGCGCGCACGGGTGGTGCGGTAGATCACTCGCGCCGTGCCGACCGCGGGGCCCGGGCCTGCTCCACGGGGACGCTCGTGGCCGACGCCTGGTGCGTCGGAGGCCCGCCGTAGAATCCCCCCGTGGCCGGGAGGATCAACGACGAGGACGTGAAGGCGGTACGGGACGCGGTCCCGATCGACGCCGTCGTCTCGGAGTATCTCCAGTTGCGGAACGCCGGAGGCGGCAACCTCAAGGGGCTGTGCCCCTTCCACGACGAGAAGTCCCCCTCCTTCCACGTCAGCCCGAGCAAGGGGCTGTACCACTGCTTCGGGTGCGAGGAGGGCGGGGACACCCTCGACTTCCTCCGGAAGCTGGAGCACCTCTCGTTCTCGGAGGCGGTCGAACGCCTCGCCGCCACGGCCGGGATCACCCTCCGGTACGAGGAGGGCGGATACGGGCGCGGCAGCCGGCAGGGCGAGCGGACGAGGCTCGTCGAGGCGCACAAGGCGGCCGCGGAGTTCTACGCCGAGCAACTGGCGGGCCCCGAGGCGGAGACGGCGCGCCGCTTCCTCGGCGAGCGCGGCTTCGACGAGTCGGTCGCGCACCACTTCGGCCTCGGCCACGCACCGGCCGGCTGGGACCACCTCACCCGTCACCTGCGCGGCCGCGGCTTCACCGACCAGGAGCTGTTCACCTCGGGCCTCGCCCAGCAGGCGCGCAACGGCCGGCCGATCGACCGCTTCCGCGGGCGCCTGCTCTGGCCGATCCGCGACATCACGGGCGAGGTCGTCGGGTTCGGCGCCCGCAGGCTCCGCGACGACGACAACGGCCCCAAGTACCTCAACACCCCCGAGACACCGATCTACCGCAAGTCGCAGGTCCTCTACGGCATCGACCTCGCCAAGAAGGAGATCGCGAAGGCGAACCGCGCGGTCGTGGTCGAGGGGTACACCGACGTCATGGCCTGCCACCTCAGCGGTGTGCCCACCGCCATCGCGACCTGCGGCACCTCCTTCGGCGGCGAGCACGTCAAGATCCTCCGCCGGGTCCTCATGGACAACTCCCAGTCGGAGGTGGTCTTCACCTTCGACGGCGACGCCGCAGGACAGAAGGCCGCGCTCCGCGCCTTCGAGGACGACCAGAAGTTCGCAGCACGCACCTGGATCGCCCTCACGCCCGGCGGTATGGACCCGTGCGACCTGCGCCTCGCCAAGGGCGACGCGGCCGTGCAGCAGGTGGTGGAGAGCCGCACGCCCCTCTTCGACTTCGCGATCCGCGCCATCGTCGACCGGCACAACCTCGATACGGCGGGCGGGCGTTCGGCCGCGCTGGAAGAAGCGGCGCCGGTCGTGGCGCAGATCAAGGACGGCGCCGTACAGCACGAGACGGCTGTGGTCCTGGCGGGCCTCCTCGGCATCGTCGACGAGCAGTTCGTCGTCCGCCGCGTCGCCCAGCTCGCACGGTGGGCCAAGCAGCGCGGCGGGCAGGGCGCGCCCGTGGCCGGCAGGGAGCCGTCTCCCCCCGCCGAGGGCCGGCAGTGGGCACCGCGCCCTGCGGCGCAGCGGGGTCCTGCGCTCCATCTGCGCAGCCCGGCGCACCGCGTCGAGCGGGAGCTGCTGAAGCTGGCGCTGCAACGCCCCGAGTTGGTCTCGCCCGCCTTCGACGCCTACGGGGCCGACGAGTTCACCGGCGGCCCGTACGCCGTCGTCAAGGAGACGATCGAGGCGGCGGGCGGCGCGGACACCGGCGTGGCCGACCCGGCGGGCTACCTCGCCGCCGTCCGGGACGCCGCGCCCGACGACGCCGTCCGCGGCCTCGTCACCGAGCTCGCCGTCGAACCGCTGCGCAGCGCCCGCAACCGGGAGCCGGACGCGGCGTACGCCGGCATGCAGCTCGTCGCGGTCCGCCTCGCCGCCGTCAACGCCCGCATCGCTGAACTGGAGGGCGCCGCACGGCGATTGGAGGCGCGCCGGGACGCCGAGTCGGCGGGCGAGGTGCGCCGGCAGATCTGGACCCTCCAGCAGTACGGCACCGCGCTGCGTGAGCAAGGAGCCGACGCGCTGTAGCGCGCCCGGCCGCGGCGGCCCGTGAAAAAAGCCCGCGCACGAGTCTCGTGGCGGTGGTGTGTCGTACCCCACACTGGGGTGCGGTGCAGCGGCCCGGCTGCCCGTCGTCCCCTGCCTGCCGCCACTGTCTTGCACGCCGCCCCCCATCGGCAGCGATCACTGGAGGTCGCCCCCCGTGCAGACCCGGACCCTGAGCGCGGCCCCCGCCGCCACCGCACCCCCGATGCCGTCGACGCCGCACCGCGAACCGGAGGCAGCCGCCGGCCTGTTGGCGCCGACCGGCGTCCTTGCGCCGCCCGCCCTGTCCGAGCCCCCGGAAGCGCTGCTGCCTCCGCCGCACGCCCCTCGTGCACCGTCGCGCTCCGACGAGGCGGAGCCCGCAGCGCCGCGCGACGAGAGCCAGGGAAGCGGCCCGGCCGCCGACCTCTTCCGGCAGTACCTCAGGGAGATCGGCCGCATCCCCCTGCTGACGGCCGCGGAGGAGGTGGAGCTCGCGCGCAGGGTGGAGGCCGGGCTCTTCGCCGAGGAGAAGCTGACGCACTCCGCCGACCTGGGGAGCCGCCTCGCGCACGACCTCGACCGGCTCGTCGTCGTCGGCCGGATGGCGAAGCGCCGGCTGATCGAGGCGAACCTGCGGCTCGTCGTCTCGGTCGGCAAGCGGTACGTGGGCCGCGGGTTGACCATGCTCGACCTCGTGCAGGAGGGGAACCTCGGCCTGATCCGCGCCGTCGAGAAGTTCGACTACGCGCGGGGCTACAAGTTCTCGACGTACGCAACCTGGTGGATTCGGCAGGCGATGTCCCGCGCCCTCGCCGATCAGGCGCGCACGATACGGGTGCCGGTTCACGTGGTGGAGCTGATCAACCGCGTCGTGCGAGTGCAGCGGCGGCTCGTCCAGGAGTGCGGCCAGGAGCCGACGCCCGAGGAGGTCGCCGCCGAGCTCGACCTCACGGCGGAGCGGGTGACGGAAGTGCTGCGGCTCGCGCAGGAGCCCGTCTCGTTGCAGGCGCCCGTGGGCGAGGAGGAGGACGTCGACCTCGGTGACCTCATCGAGGACGGCGACGCGGCCTCACCCGTGGAGTCGGCGTCGTTCCTGCTGCTGCGGGAGCATCTGGAGGCCGTCCTCTCGACGCTCGGGGAGCGCGAGCGCAAGGTGGTCCAACTGCGGTACGGGCTCCACGACGGGCGGGCGCGCACCTTGGAGGAGATCGGCACCCTCTTCGGGGTGACGCGGGAGCGCATACGGCAGATCGAGTCGAAGACGCTCGCGAAGCTCCGCGAGCACACCTGGGCCGAGCAGCTCAGGGGCTATCTGGACTGAGGCCCCCGGCCGACTCGCCGCGAGCCGGGGGCAGTTCGCGTCGGCCGTCAGCAGGCGCGCGGTGCCGCGGCGGGGCCGAGCCGGGTACGGGCCGTCCGGACGGGGCGGTGCGCAGGTGGTGGGCCGGGGTCGGGTAGTGGTCGCACGCCGTGCTCGGCGAGGCGGAGTTGGCGGGTGATCCGGTGCTCGCGCACGACCCCCGCGACGGCGACGACGGCCGGGCCGAGAGCGAGCAGCAGGAGGGTCAGGGAGCGGACGAAGTCGAGTGCGATGTCCATGCCCCAACTCTCCTACCTGCAAGGAGCGTTGGGGAGCGGCAGGAGTGACGCCCACCCTCGAATTCCTGCCGCTTCTCTGTCAGGGTTGCCGCATGCTGAAGAACGTCGCCGTGGCCCTCCTCCACGGGGTCAACCCCTTCGAAATGGGCGTCCCCGCCGAGGTGTTCGGGGTGGACCGCAGCGAAGAGGGGCTGCCCGTCTACGACTTCGCGATGGTCGGCGCCGAGCCAGGACCGATCCGCGCCAGCGCGGGCTTCACCATCGGCACCGGGCACGGGCCCGAACGCCTGGCGGAGGCCGACCTCGTCATCGTCCCGGCGCAGAAGGAGGCCGTGGAGCGCCCGTACCCGCCCGCGCTCCTCGACGCGCTCAGGGAGGCGCTGGAGCGCGGCGCCCGCGTGCTCAGCGTCTGCTCCGGCGCCTTCGCGCTCGCCGCCGCGGGCCTCCTCGACGGCCGCCGCTGCACGACGCACTGGAGGCACACGGCGGAGCTGGCGCGCCGCTACCCGGCCGTCCGGGTCGAGCGGGACGTCCTCTACGTCGAGGACGGCCCGGTGATCACCTCGGCGGGAACGGCCGCGGGGATCGACGCCTGCCTGTACCTCGTCCGTCAGGAGCAGGGGAGCCGCGTCGCCAACGCGATCGCGCGCCGCATGGTCGTACCGCCGCACCGGGACGGCGGGCAGGCGCAGTACATCGAGCATCCGCTCCCCGCGCACCGGGAGGACGACGGCGTCGGCAGGGCGCTCACCTGGCTGGAGGAGCATCTGGAGGAGGAGGTGACGGTCGAGCAGCTCGCCGCCCGCGTCCACCTCGCCCCGCGCACCTTCGCGCGGCGCTTCCAGCAGGAGACGGGGAGCACGCCCTACCAGTGGCTCCTCCAGCAGCGGGTGCTGCGCGCCCAATACCTGCTGGAGGAGACCGACTTGACCATCGACGCGATCGCCGCCCGCGTCGGCTTCAGCCATTCCGCGGCCCTCCGCCACCACTTCGTCCGACGTCTCGACACCACGCCGCACGCCTACCGCCGGACGTTCCGCGGCCCGGAGGCGGTGGAGTGCGAGGCACGGGAGAGCGCCGCGGCCGGGACCGAACCGCCCCGCGTCGAGGCGGGTTGACGCGGCCGCTCACTCCACCTCGGCGACCGCCTCCGCGAACTGCGCCCGGTACAGCCGTGCGTACGCGCCCTCGCCGGCGAGGAGCTCCTCGTGGGTGCCCTGCTCGACGATGGCGCCGTCCTCCATCACCAGGATCACGTCCGCGTCCCGGATCGTGGAGAGGCGGTGCGCGATGACGAAGCTGGTGCGCTCGGCGGCGAGGCGGTCCATGGCGTGCTGGATCAGCACCTCGGTGCGGGTGTCGACGGAACTGGTCGCCTCGTCCAGGACGAGGACCACCGGGTCGGAGACGAACGCCCTGGCGATGGTGAGGAGTTGCTTCTCGCCCGCGCTGACGCTCTCGCCCTCCTCGTCGAGGACCGTGTCGTACCCGTCGGGCAGGGTGCGGATGAAGCGGTCCGCATGGGCGGCGCGAGCCGCTGCCTCGATCTGTTCGCGGTCGACGGAGCCGGGCGCTCCGTAGGCGATGTTCTCCGCTATGGTCCCGCCGAAGAGCCAGGCGTCCTGGAGCACCATGCCGATCCCGCCGCGCAGCTCCTCCCTGTCCATCTCGGCCACGTCGGTGCCGTCGAGGAGGATGCGGCCGCTGCGTACCTCGTAGAAGCGGAGCAGCAGGTTGACGAGCGTGGTCTTCCCGGCGCCCGTCGGCCCGACGACGGCGACGGTCTGACCAGGCGCGACGCGGAGTGAGAGGTCGTCGATGAGCGGCTTCTCCTCCGCGTACCGGAAGGAGACGCCCTCGAACTCGACGGCGCCGAGGCGGTCGCTCCAGCGGGCAGGGCGCTCCGGCTCCGGGCTCTGCTCCTCGGCGTCGAGGAGTTCGAAGACGCGCTCCGCCGAGGCCACCCCCGACTGCACGAGGTTCGCCATCGACGCGACCTGGGTGAGCGGCTGCGTGAACTGGCGCGAGTACTGGACGAACGCCTGCACCTCACCGATGGAGATCGCGCCCGCCGCCACCCGCAGCCCGCCGACGACGGCCACGAGGACGTAGTTGAGGTTGCCCACGAACATCAGCGCCGGCTGCATGGCGCCGCTGATGAACTGGGCCTTGAACCCCGCCTTGTAGAGCGAGTCGTTCCGCTCGGCGAAGACCGCGGCGGCCTCCTTCTGCCGTCCGAAGGACTTCACCAGCGAGTGGCCCGTGTACATCTCCTCGATGTGCGAGTTGAGTTCGCCCGTGGACTTCCACTGCGCCACGAACTGCGGCTGTGCCCGCTTCCCCAGCGCCGTCGCGACGAGGAGCGAGACCGGTACCGTCACGAGCGCGACGAGCGCGAGGAGCGGCGAGATCCAGAACATCATCACCAGCACGCCGACGATCGTCAGCAGTGCGTTGACGATCTGGCCGAGGGTCTGCTGGAGGATCTGCCCCAGATTGTCGATGTCGTTGGTGACGCGGCTGAGCACCTCGCCGCGCGTCTGCCGGTCGAAGTAGGAGAGCGGCAGACGCGCGAGCTTCTCGGCGACGCGCCGGCGCAGCCGGTAGACGGTGTGCGTGACGGCGCGGACGGCGAGCCGCGTCGTGACGAGCATCAGCAGTCCCGCGCCGAGGTAGACGGCGAGCACCGCGAGGAGCACGAGGCCGACGGCGCCGAAGTCCACGCCGTGGCCCGGGGTGAAGTCGAGCCCCGAGAGCATGTCGGCGATGCCCGAACGTCCCTGCTCGCGAAGGGCGTCGAGCGCCTGTTCACGGCTGACGCCCGCCGGCATCTCGCGTCCGATCACCCCGGCGACGACGAGGTCGGTCGCGTGCCCGAGAAGGCGCGGGCCGAGCACGCTCAGCGCGACGCTGAGCACGGCGAATCCCACCATTGCCAAGATTGCGGGCCGCTCGGGACGGAACTCCCGCACCAGCCGCTTCGCCGCGCCCTTGAAGTCGGCGGAGCGCTGCGGCGGTCCGCCCATGCCCCCAGGACCGCTCATCGTGTGCCCCCGGTCGTCGCGGCGGCGGTGCCCTGTCCGTTGCTCACGCCGCCTCCTGTTCGGTGAGTTGGGAGAGAACGATCTCCCGGTAGGTCTCGTTCTGCGTCATCAGCTCCTCGTGCCGGCCCTCGCCGACGACGCGGCCCTCGTCGAGGACGAGGATGCGGTCGGCCTCCCTGATCGTCGCGACGCGCTGGGCGACGATCACGACCGTCGCCTCCGCGGTCCAGGAGGCGAGGGCGGTGCGCAGGGCGGCGTCTGTCGCGTAGTCGAGGGCGGAGAAGGAGTCGTCGAAGAGGTAGATGTCGGGGCGGTGGACGAGGGTGCGCGCGATGGAGAGGCGCTGCCGCTGTCCTCCGGAGACGTTGCTGCCGCCCTGGCCGATCGGTGCTTCGAGCCCGCCCTCCATGCGCTCGACGAACTCCTTGGCCTGCGCCACCTTCAGCGCCTCCCACAGCTCCGCGTCGGTGGCGTCCGGCCGTCCGTAGCGGAGGTTGGAGGCGACGGTGCCTGTGAAGAGGTACGGGTGTTGCGGTACGAGTCCGACGGCGGAGGCGAGCGCCGCCGGGTCGAGGTCGCGGACGTCGACGCCGTCGACGAGGACGCTGCCGGCCGTCGCGTCGAAGAGCCGGGGGACGAGCGAGAGGAGGGTGCTCTTGCCGCTGCCCGTCGAGCCGATCACGGCTGTCGTCTCGCCCGGGTGCGCGAGGAGGTCGACGTCGTGGAGGACGGCGGCCTCGGCGCCCGGGTAGTGGAACCCGGCGCCCCGCAGCTCCAGTTGGCCGCGCGTGGCGACGGTGTGCACCGGCTCGGCGGGCGGTACGACGCTCGACTCGGTGCGCAGCACCTCCTGCACGCGCTCGGCGCAGATCTCGGCCCTCGGCACCATCATGAACATGAAGGTGGCCATCATCACCGACATCACCGTCTGCATCAGGTATGCGAGGAAGGCCGTCAGCGCGCCGATCTCCATGCCGCCGCTGTCCACGCGGTGCGACCCGAACCAGATCACCGCGACGCTCGCGAGGTTGACCGTCGTCATCACCACGGGGAACATCAGCGCCATGAGGCGCCCGGTGCCCAACTGCACGTCGGTGAGCGCGGTGTTGGCCTCGCGGAAGCGCTCCTGCTCGTAGTCGTCCTTGACGAAGGCGCGCACCACCCTGATGCCGGTGATCTGCTCGCGCATCACACGGTTGACCTCGTCGAGCCGCCCCTGCATCCTCCGGAAGAGCGGGCGCATGCGCCGGATGATCAGCGCCACGCAGACGGTGAGCACCGGCACCACAGCGAGGAGTACGGCCGAGAGCGGCACGTCCTGCCCGAGTGCCATCGCCACGCTGCCGAAGGCCATGATCGGCGCGGAGATGACGATCGTGAACGACATGAGCGTCAGCATCTGGATCTGCTGCACGTCGTTGGTGGTGCGGGTGATGAGCGAGGGCGAGCCGAACTCCCCCATCTCGCGGGCGGAGAAGGTCTGTACCCGCGCGAAGACGGACGCCCTGACGTCGCGCGCGAGCCCCGAGGCCGCGGCGGCGCCGAGGCGCACGGCGCCGATGTTGCAGACGACCTGGACGGCGCTGACGAGCAGCATGAGGGCGCCGAACCGCAGTATGTAGCCGGTGTCTCCCGGGACCACGCCCTTATCGATGATCTTCGCGTTGAGCGTGGGGAGGCTGAGCGTGCCGCCCGTCTGCACCAGTTGCAGGACCACCAGCCAGCCGAGCGTCCGTTTGTACGGGGTCAGATGGGTTCGCAGCAGACTGATCAGCACACGTGATTCCTCGGTGGGCGGTAGGTTCGGACGCGCACGCGGCGAGACTTCCGTGACGCGACACGAGCCTGGGACAGCAGAGCCGACTGACCATTGTGCGTGAGCTTCCGCCGACGCGCCCCCAATTTCCGGTAAAGACACGGCAGATCGCGTCATCCCTGGTCACACCGGGCGCAACTCTCCCGTACAGCCGCGAACAGTGGGCGCGCCCCGGGCGCGTGCTGTGCACCGGCACGCCCGCGTACTCCCGGTGCTGCCGCAGCGCCGGTCCGCACCCGGCGGAACGTCAGCCGTCGAAGGCCCCCGGGTGCGTCTGCTCGCGCACCGTCTGGAACTGCTGCCGCACCGCCTGCCCGACGGCCGACTCCTCGCCGGGCTCGAAGACTTGGCAGGCGGCGTCCGGCCACCGCGGCGGTTCGGCGCCGCCGAGCTGCGCCCACGCCGCCTGCCGCGCGGCGCCGAGCGCCGCGTACTCCGCCGGCTGCGGCACGACGACGCGCCCGCCGAAGAGCAGCGGCGCGGCGGCCTGCACCGCCGGCAGCGAGGCGGCGGCGCCGAGCAGGAAGATACGCCCGCCCTCGGGCCGCCCCTCCGCGCCCTGCTCGCCCGAGCCGATCGCGACGCCGCGGCCGCGGAGCACGTCGAGCGCGTCTGCGAGCCCGCAGAGCATCCCCTCCACGGCGGCCCGCGCCAGGTGCTCCGGCTTCATGCTCTCCCGCCGCATGCCGTGCAACGAGCCGGCCGTGTGCGGCAGTCGGGGCGTCGTCTCGCCCTCCAGGTACGGCAGCAGCACCATGCCGTAAGCCCCGGGGGTCGACCGCAGCGCCAGCTCGGAGAGCCCTTCGAGGTCGGTCTCGAGCAGCTCGGCCGTCCCCCTGAGCACCCGGGTCGCGTTGAGGGTGCGCACGAACGGGAGGTGCATGCCGGTGGCGTCGGCGTACGAGTCGATGGAGCCCGACGGGTCGGCGAGCGCCTCGTGGTGGACGGCGCAGACGGAGCCGGAGGCCCCGAGCGAGACCACGGCGTCCCCGGCGCGCACCCCCAGCCCGAGGGCGGCGGCCATCGTCTCGCCCGTCCCGGCCGAGATCAGCAGCCCCTCGGGCGTCTGCCCCGCGGGCTCGGCCGGGCCGACGACCTCGGGGAGGCGCACCCGGTGCCCGAGCGCCAACTCCACCAGGTCCTCCTGGTAGGAGCCGCTCGACGCGGACCAGTACCCGGTGCCCGACGCGTCCCCGCGGTCGGTGACCCGGCGCTCCGGGCGGCCGAGCAACTGCCAGACGAGCCAGTCGTGCGGCTGCATGATCTCGGCGGCCTGCGCCGCGGCCTCCGGCTCGTGCCGCGCCAGCCAGCGCAGCTTCGCGACGGGGTGCGCGGCCGTCGGCACGGCGCCGACGCGCTGCGCCCATGCCTGCCGGCCCCCGAGCGCGTCGACGAGGTCGGCCGCGGCCGGCTGCGCCCGCTTGTCGTTGCCGAGCAGCGCGGGACCGACGGGTGTCCCGCCCGAGTCGAGCGCCAACAGCCCCTGCTGCTGCGCCGCGACACCGATCGCCGTGACGTCGGCGAGCTGGCCGCTGCTCGCGGCCTTGCCGAGGGAGATCAGCCAGGACTGCGGGTCGTCCCGCTTCTCGGGGTGCTCCGCGTACCCCTGCCTGACGACGGCACCGCTCTCCGCGTCGCAGACGACGATGCTGGTGTGTGCGGCTGAGCTGTCCAGTCCTGCGACTATCCCCATGGCGGGAAATGATGCCTCATGGCCCCCTCCCGCCGGACGGCGGGAGCCGAGGACCTGCGTCGGACACCCGCTGCCGGAGAGCGGCCCGACTCGCTGCTCGGGTGCACCGGGGGAGGTCGGGCTGCCGCACCGGCGCCAAGTGGCGCAGGCGTGCTGCCGCTCCGGGGCGCCGAGACGGACGTCCCGCTCGATCACACCGCCCTCGTCCCCGACGTGATGCAGGCGGCGATCGGCCCTTGAGCTGACGACCTCGCCGGGGGACGCCGTCGTCGACTCGCCCTTGCAGCCCGCCGCTCCACCAGTCCCGCGTGCACCGGGCCGTAAGGCGCCGTCCGGCGCCGAGGGACGGCTCGACTTCGCCCGAGACCGGTCGCATGCGTGGCGTCCCCTCCGGGGTTGAGCACGACTCCGCTCCGTGGAACGCCGGCCGGGGGAGGGGCGGAGCATCACTCCTGGTCGCGCTCGGGCCCCCAGGCGACCCTGTCCCCGCGGGCCGCCTTGCGCCCCAGCCGGCCGGCCCGCGTCTGTACCGCCAGGCTGTCGAGGATGATGCGGCTGCTCATCAGCGCCGTCTGCTCCGCCCAGTCGTACGGCGGTGAACACTCGACGATCTCCATACCGGCCAACCCCGGCTCGGAGACGAGTCGGACGAGGTCGAGGGCTTCGCGCGGCAGCAGACCGCCGAGTTCCGGCCAGCCGGTGCCGGGCACGAACCCGGAATCGAGCACGTCGATGTCAAAGGAGAGGTAGACGGCCTCGGCATCCTTCCAGGCGGTCTCCAACGCGATCTCGGCGATCTTCTCGACACCGACCCGTGCGACGTCGCCCTCCCGCCTCGCGAGGGTGCAACTGCGGGTGTGCAAGCCCCGGTCCGGGCGCCGGGGCCGTCGTCCGATCGTCACTCACCCGCGCCCCGAACGCACCCGGAGCACGCCGCTCACCTGGGACGTCGGGATTTTGCCTGTCGGCGCCCGGTGTGCCAACTTCGGTGGGAGCCCGAAGAGTGGCTACCGGACGAGGGGTGCCGTACCCGGCCTGCGACAAGACGGCGCGTCTGGAGGCACCCGTGTCGTGGCTGATTCTTGCGCTCTCAGGTCTGCTCGAAGCCGTCTGGGCGACCGCCCTCGGCAAGTCCGAAGGCTTCAGCAGGCTGGGTCCTTCCCTGGTCTTCGGCTTCGGTCTGCTCGCGAGTATGGGCGGCCTCGCCTATGCCATGCGCGATCTCCCCGTCGGCACCGCCTATGCGGTGTGGGTGGGGATCGGCGCCGTGCTCACCGTCGTGTACGGGATGCTCACAGGCGCCGAGCCGGTGAGCGCCCTGAAGCTGGTCTTCCTCGCACTGATCATCGGCGGCGTCGTCGGCCTCAAGGCCGTTCACTGACCTGCGGGTCGGTCCGACTGCCGTACGCCCCGGGCCCGTTGGCCCGGGGCGCTCCGGTTCGATCCCGCCGAGCCTATCGGCGGGAAGATGCCTCACGGCCCCTCCCGCCGGGCGGTGGAAGCGGAGGATCTCCGTCGGAGGGGGAGCGTCGCGCGGGTACGCGGCTTACCGTGGAGCGGTCGGCGAAGCTCTCCAGGAGGTCGCATGCGCAGCGCGGAGCAGCCGTCCCGGATACCCGCCGCCGGAGAGCGGCCCGACCCGCTGCTCGGGTGCACCCGGGAGGAGTTGCGCCGCCGCACCAGCGCCAAGTGGAGTGCGTACCCGCCCGACGTACTGCCGCTGTGGGTCGCCGAGATGGACGTCCCGCTCGCCCCCGCCGTCGTCGACGCGGTGCAGGAGGCGCTGCGTCTCGGCGACACCGGCTACCCCTTCGGCACCGAGTACGCCGAAGCGCTCGACGCCTTCGCACGCGCCCGCTGGGGCTGGTCGTTCCCCGCCGACCGCACTGCGCTCGTCCCCGACGTGATGCAGGGCATGGTCGAGATCCTCAAGCTGACCACCTCGCCGGGCGACGCCGTGGTCGTCAACTCGCCCGTCTACACACCGATCTACCAGTTCTGCGAGCACCTGGGCCGGAAGGTGCTCGAGGCTCCGCTCGGCCCCGACCGACGGATCGACTTCGCCGCCCTCGCCACCGCCTTCGCCGACGCGACCTCGTCGGGCCGCACCGCCGCCTGGTTCCTCTGCAACCCGCACAATCCGACGGGCACCGTCCACACCGGGGAGGAGCTCGCGGAGGCCGCGCAGCTCGCCGAGGCACACGGAGTGCGCGTCGTCGCCGACGAGATCCACGCCCCGCTCGTACTCAACGGGGCGCACCACACCCCCTACCTCTCCGTCCCCGGCGCCGAGCGGGGGTTCTCGCTCCTCTCCGCCTCGAAGGCGTGGAATCTCGCCGGTCTCAAGGCGGCGGTCGCGGTGGCCGGCGACGACGCGGCCGACGAACTGGCGCGCATACCCGAGGAGGTGAGCCACGGACCGAGCCATGTCGGGGTCCTCGCCCACACCGCGGCGCTGCGGTACGCGGGGGAGTGGCTCGACGCGCTCCTCGCCGGCCTCGACCGCAGCCGCCGGCTCCTCGGCGACCTCCTCGCCGCCCACCTGCCCGCCGTCGGCTACCGGCTGCCCGAGGCGACGATCCTCGCCTGGCTCGACTGCCGCGCGCTGGGCCTCGGCGACGACCCGGCAGCCGCCTTCCTCGACCGCGGACGCGTCGCCCTCACCTCGGGCCCGGCCTTCGGCACCGGAGGCGAAGGCCGGGTGCGGCTCAACTACGCGACGTCGCCCGACATCCTCGAAGAGGCGGTCGCGCGCATGGCGTCCGTCTTCCGCCGCGCCTGAGACGGCACGCTCACGCCCCCGCATGCTTCTTGTGCGCCGCCTGCCTGCTGACGCCGAGCGCCCTGCCGATCTCGTCCCAGGACCATCCGGCGCGGCGTGCGTTGGCGACCTGCGCGGCCTCCGTCCGCTCGACGAGCTGCCGCAGCGTGGCGAGTCCGCGGAGACCGACCCCGGGGTCGGCGTCCACCGCGTCCCGCGCGCTCTCCACCGTCTGCTCCGCCTCGCTTGCAGCCATGGCCGCAACGTAGGTCGCGCAGACTGCCGCCCGCAACCGGGGTTGACGTCGCGTCCGATGTTCAGGTGAGCACGCCGTGAGCGTCCTCGGGGAACGGTGCGCCCTCCCGGCTCGGGGCGCGCGGAGGGTTCATATTGCGCTCCCATGGAAGCAAGCCGCGCCAGGCGCAACCAGAGAGTCCGGTGCCGGATCAGGACGGCGGCGATCGCGGCGGCGTCGCTCGCTCTCCTCCCCTTCCCCGCGGCGGCCGACCCGCTGCCCGGCGGGCTCGGCCCCTGCCTCGGCGACGACTGCCCCGCCGCGTGGCGGGACTCGGCCGGCGTCCCCGTCGCGCACCACGACACCAACGTCAACGTCTTCGTCGGCGGGGACTTCG
This sequence comes from Streptomyces sulphureus DSM 40104, assembly GCF_000381025.1. Classification (GTDB taxonomy): domain Bacteria; phylum Actinomycetota; class Actinomycetes; order Streptomycetales; family Streptomycetaceae; genus Streptomyces; species Streptomyces sulphureus. The sequence continues at coordinate 763,315 of NZ_KB905815.1, read as the reverse complement.
ACGTCCGCCAGGCCGCCGCGGAGTCGGAGGGACGCAACGTCGTCCTCGGCGACTTCGACCTGCACAAGCGCGCGGGCGTCCCGAAGGTCTACAACATCGGTGCGCCAGGCGGCGGTTCACGCGTGCCGCCGCCCGACGGCTCGGACCACCTGCTCGTCGGAGGCGACCTCACGGTGGCGCAGGGGCAGCGGCTCCTCGCCGGCGAGGGCGGCAGCGCCGGCATGCCCAGCTACGGCGGCACCTCCTCCGGAACGGTCCCGCCCCGGGCGGTGCGCACGCCGGGCCCGGCTCCGCAGTACGCGCACCTCCGCGCCCAGCTCACGGCCGCGAGCCACTGCTACGCGTACGAGGGCGACCAGCGCCGCGCCCCCACCGGCACCTGGCGCACCACGGGCAGCGAGACGGTCCTCACCGGCGACGGCAACGCGGACCTTCAGGTCTTCTCCGTCGACGCCGATCTCGCCACCCCCGCCGGCAACGGGACCTCCCTGCGCTTCGCCTCCGTACCGGAGGACGCGACCGTCCTCGTCAACCTCTACGGCAAAGGCCGCCGCATCCGAAGCCTATTGACCGCCGCAGGCCCCGGCCTGCGCGAGCGCCTGCTCTGGAACTTCCCCGACGCGGCCGCCGTCGGCCTGCACGGCACGGCCCCGTTCCAGGGCAGCATCCTCGTCGGCAACCCGCGAAGCAGAACGACCCTCGACCTGCCGGACACCAACGGCCGCCTCTACACGGCCGGTTCCCTCACCCACACCTCGTCGGGCTCCTCGGTCGGCCAGACGATCCACGCCTCCCCGTTCCTCGGCGACCTGCCGGCCTGCACCGACGCCTCCGGCAGCCCGAGCCCCGCCCAATACGCACCGACGTCCGGCCCCGGCGAGGGCGGCAGTGCCCACTCGCCCTGGCCGGGGCCCACGCCCTCCGGTTCGGAGCGCGCGACACCGCTCGCCACGGACGCCGGGAGGCCCGCCGGCGGCACCGGCCCCGCCCTCTCCGACACCGGGGCCGGCCGGGGCGAGTGGCTCACGGGCGCCACGGCAGCAGCACTCCTCGCGGCGGGAGTGACCGTCGCCCTCCTCGCCCGCCGATCCCGGCGGCACGAATGAGTCCGGTTTGCTCCGGCAGACCCCGGCGCCCTTCCACAAGCGGGGCCTAGAAGGGCGGGAACTGCGCTACGAGACTCCCCATCACCGAAAACGCTGTTCCGCCCGCTCGGCACCGGAGGACCGTCGCCCGTCCTTCCGCCCGGAGGCGGCCGGTCGGCGCGTACCCGAGGCAGCGCTGCATGCGGGAGCGTGCGGAGGAAGGCCAAGGCCCCGTCGCCCCTCCTCGTCGAGGAGAGGCACCGGGTGGCGCCTCATGAGCGGGCGGTGTCCTGCCACGGCAGCCTAGAGGTGCCCCGGCGCAGACCTCCGGGGTACGAGCAGAGACGGCCGCTGCGCGAGCGGTCAGACTCTCCGGTGAGGGCAAGTTGTACAGCCGGACGGTTCCGGGCACGGCATCGTGGCCGCCGTCGCCTTCCAGGCGGCAGCCTCGCGGGATCTTCCAGCTCTTCATCCGCGCGAAGGTGTGCTCCATGCGAGCGTGAACTCGCCCGTAAGACCGGCCGTGAACCTCACCCGGCAAAGCGGGCCGGTGCCGAAACCGGGCGATCGCGCAGTGGAGAACCAGCCGGCGTGGCTGCGTACGAGCATCGCCCCGAAACTGCGGCTCACGGCCAAGGAGTCGCGCGCGTTCTTCGAGAACGAGCTCGCCAAGTCCGGGGCCATCTGCGCGACATGGACGATCCTCGCCAGCCTCAGGCTGGAGGGACCGATGATCCAGCGCAGCCTCGCCCGGTACCTCAGCATCGAGGGGCCGACGCTCTCCCGGCACCTGGAGGTGATGGAACGACGCGACCTGGTCTCCCGGAGGCGAGACGGCGCCGACCGCAGAGCGGCCGTGGTGGCGCTCACCGAGGAGGGCGCCTCCCGGTTCGAGGAGATCGAGTCCGTGGCACTGCGGAGCCAGGAGCGAGTGCTGCGCGGCCTCAGCGATGCCGATGTCCGGAGGCTCAGCGAGGTGTTGGAGCGTCGGTGACGCTGCCATGGCTCCTCACCTCGCCGATGCCGTACGGCGTGCGGGCGAGTCCTCGCGCAGGAGGGGGAGTTGTCGCGTACACCGGGAGCGGCGGAGTTCGCTTGCGCTCGACAAGGTGATTCGGCCCTGCGCCGGCAGGGCTGTCCATCATGGGCGTAGCAGCCGGGCTGTCGACGGCCGTCCTTAGCAACAGCCGCTGGTCAGGAACGTGGCATCGCAGCGTCAACGTCTGGACGAGCCGTTCCCATCGTTGCGATCACGGATTGCTCGTTCAGCAAACTTCCGGTCCCGTAGACCTCACGTAGCCGAGCACGACGTGGACTTGTGACAAGGCATCAGTGGACGACCAGTACGGGGCACGCAGCGTGCTCGGCGCAGGCGGCGCTAACCGAACCCATGAGGAGCCCGGCCACCACTCCATATCCGCGGGAGCCCAGGATGATCATGGAAGCCTTGCCGCTTTCTTCCAGCAGGACCCTCGTAGTGCCGCCCTCGACGATGGCCGTCTCGTACTGGTCGGGTGGCCTGTCGCCGTGGGCCTGTCGCACTGCGTTGTCTTGGGTCCGACGTGCCCGGTCTGCCTCGTCGTCGACGAGGTCGGCGTACACGTCTTCGGCCGGCGACGGCACCTCCCGTACGGTGATCACTTTGAGCCTCTTCTGCAATGCTGCACTGAGGACCACCGCGACGCGCAAGGCTTTGATGGAGGCCGGCGACCCGTCCACGCCGACGATGATCGCGGCCCCGCTGCCGCCGTTCGGCCGCTCTGGCGGCATCTGCTCGACGTTTCTGGCATGAAGGAACCACACCAGCGCAGACGCCGCGACGCAGATGCCCGCAGCCGTCCACAGCACCGTGGTGTAGCCACCCACGGTCGGCTGACCGTTCCCGTCACCCCGAGCGGCGAGAATGGTCGCGGTGAGGGCGCTGCCCAGCGCGTACCCGGTGAAACGGAGTACCTGGTAGAAACCGATGGCGCTCCCTGCCTCGTCGGTGGGCACGCCCTCAGTGATCGTGCCGGGGATCGCTGCGAAAGTGGTGCCGAGCCCGATCCCGAGCAAGCCCGACATCACGAAGGCTTGCCACAGGCTGTCGTGGAAGAGGGCGAAGAAGCCGCATCCCGCAGCGGATACGAGGCACCCCAACACCAGCACTCCGCGAGTGCTGAGACGCGCTTGCAGCGTGGGGAGCGTGCGGGAACTGGTCAGCATGAACACCGACAGGGGAATGAGAACGAGCCCGGCTATGACGGTTGGTGCCGAGAACCCGAATCCCGCGGACCTGGGAGTCTGCACGAACGCCGTCATCCCGGTCAGCACCATGTACATTGCGACGCCGAGTACGAGGGCACACGCGTCGCCGCGGAGCACGGCCGGACGTCGTAGCAGGCGCAACTGCACCAAAGGGGTGTCGGCGCGTAGCTGGTGCATGATCCATCCGGCGACGACCAGGGCCCCGGTTGCCAGCAGGATGACGATGGCGGGCGTTCCCCAGCCCCATTGGCTTCCCTCGGAGACCCCGACGAGCGTTGCCGTCAGTGCAATCGCAAGGAGCCCTGTTCCGATCCAGTCGTGCGGCTGTGCTCTCTTCGCACCTGTACTGGGCGGAACGACGAGCGCGACAGAGACCAGCGTGACGCCGGAGACGACCGCGCCGAACCAGTATGCGGCGGGCAACCCCCACGCTCCGGCGATCCACCCGCTGACCGGGTACCCGGCTCCCAGACCGGCCGCCGACGACACCGACAACAGAGCGATCATCGCTGGCGCCTTTGCCGAAGGCAAAGCCTCACGCACGGTCGCCATCGCCAAAGGCGCGAGCGCGAGCCCAATCCCCTGGAGACCACGGCCCAGGATCAACAGGCCGAGGTTCCCCGCCGTAGCTGCCACGACGCCGCCCACCGTGACCACGGCCAGACTCACGAGCATCGCCGCGCGCCTTCGCGGGCCATCCCCGAGCCGCCCGAGCACGGGCGAGCCGACGGTGCCGACCAGCAGCGCCACCGTCAACGACCACTGCGCGCTACTCAGCGACGCATCAAAGTCGCGAGCGATGATCGAAATGAGCGGGGCACCGAACGAGCTGATGATGCTCGACACCAGCGTCGCCATCACCAACACCGGGCCGACCAACGCGGTGCGCTGCCTTGCGGTCATCGTTCTGCTCCGCTCCCTGCTCGATCATCCGTCACGCGATAACCGCGTGCAGTCCACACGCAGTTAACGTACTCCAGTAGCGTGCAAATTGCACGTATCATGGTGACGTGATCAGTAGAGAACTGGCAGGCGAGCTGGAGCAGGCCCTCGGACAGCTCCTGTTGAGACGTAATCGGGCTGTGCTCTACGATGCCGTGCTCGACGGAGCGCCCGTAGATATTGACCGTCAGACCTACCCGGTGCTCAGCGGACTCTCGCGGCTCGGGCCGCAGACGGCGAAGCGGCTGGCGGACGAGGTCGGCATCGACCGATCTGGAGCCAGCCGTTACGCCGACCGGCTCGAAGCCGCTGGCCTGCTCGAACGGGAGCCGGATCCCAGCGATGGCCGGGCTACCCTCTTGGTGTTGACGCCGCAGGGTAAGGCCGTAGCCGCACGGCTTCACGAAGCCCTAGCTGAACATCTTGCTGAGAGAATCGCCGACTGGTCCGACTCGCAGACACGGACGCTGGTTGACGGCATCCATCTCCTCATCGACCAGCCGAAAGGGTAGCGCTCGCAACGCATGCTCACCGTGATCCTGTGCGGGCTCGAACGCAACGGTCTTGTTGAGCGCGAGATCTTCGTCGAGATGCCGCCCAGGGTGCAGTCCTCGCTGACACCCCTGGAAGCTAGGCGGAGCGCGTCTCCTGCTCGGGGGCAGCCCGCCGCCAGGTGAAGGCAACCCGGTCCGCGTCCACGGTGCGCGTCCCGAACGCGGCCGGGTACACCGCGATCTGCTGCAAGAGGAGGACGAACGGCCCCTTCTTCGCCTCCAGGAACGGCTCCTACAGGGGCGTGCTTTACATGCTCCACAAATCGAGCTCGCGTCGACTCGTCCCGGATCAGGGCGGTGAGCTCCTTGCCCGCCGCCTTGAAAGCAGCCAGCGACATACCCGACCCCGCTGCATGGTCCGCCCCCAGCTTCTTTTGCCGTCGGTGCGCCGAAGCGACCTGCCTGTCCAACTCCTTCGCTTGAAAGGGCAGTTCATCTCGTGCGATACCGATCAGCTTCGCGACTTCCGGTGTGGCCAACTCGCCCGGGACCTGTTCTGCCGCGTACTTCTCGTACATGTCCGCGTTGATCCGGACCTTGCCGCAACCGCCCGGATGCTGCGCCGAGGTCGGGGGGGGGGCAGCGATGGTCGCGAGCTCCCGCGTTCGACGGTGAGGCTCCCAGGGTGGTGCCGCACTGGGGGCTTCCGACCGGCTTGCCGCCAGCAGCAGTTCGTACTGCACGCCGGCCTGCGAACGGGCGACGGAAGGCGGCGTGAGGGGCCTCTCGGTTCCCTGAGCCGTCCTCATGTCCCCTGTGTGTCCCCTGAGCCTTGGTCTGAACGGATGAACGGGGGTCGCCGCTACGGTGCGGCGACCCCCGTTCTCGCGTTTCGGCAGGTCAGGATGAGTACCTGACAGTGCTTCCGCGGTGGGGCGGGTGGGACTCGAACCCACGGCCGACGGATTATGAGTCCGTTGCTCTAACCGGCTGAGCTACCGCCCCTCAATGGTGCGGCGCGTACATGTGTGCGCGCCGTCTGCCGCAGCATAGCTCCTCATACGATCTGCCGCCCGGGCCGGGGGAGACGTACGGAGTGAGGGACAGCGCCGGGAGGGTCCGCGGTTCCACGAACCGGGGCGAAGTGCGCGCCGGGCGTGGGTACATGGGAAAGAAGAAGAAGGGCCCTCTGCGTGAGGGCCCTCCGAGTGAAGCTCCCGCGACTGGACTCGAACCAGTAACCTGCCGGTTAACAGCCGGCTGCTCTGCCGATTGAGCTACGCGGGATCGTCTGCACCGCCGCGTCCCCGGTTTCCGGGGGCGCTCCCTTGCGGTGAGCAATACATTAGCGCATGCCAGGGGGTGCTCCGAAATCGGTACCCGCTCGTCCTCCGGCATGCTGTGCTCACGACGGTTCGCGCAGCACGCGTGGAGCGGAGAACTGGAACAACTCGGAGGAAGGGGTGGCCATGCGCTACCGGCTGACGTTCGCCGCCGGACTGGCGGTGGGGTACGTACTCGGGTCGAAGGCCGGCCGCGAGCGGTACGAGCAGTTGGCGGCTGTCACCAGGCGGATCGCGGAGAACCCGGCGGTGCGCAACGCGGGCGAGGCCGCCGTGCAGACCGGCCGGGAGGCCGCGGCGAAGGCCGTCGACGCGGTGGGGGAGCGGACCGGGTACCGGCTTCCGCCGTCGGTGAGCGCGCGGATCAGGTACCCGGGAGGCGCCGGCGACACGCTCGACGAGCGGAGCGGACGCGCCGGTTGAGGCGCGCGGTCAGGAGGGGAGGGCGCGGCGGCCCTTCTTGAGGAGGAGGGGCGCCATCAGGTCGCCCTCCTGCTCCAGGCGGTCGGGGAGTTGGGTGGCGAGGAAGACGAGGTCGTCGACGGAGTCGGCGGCGGCGAGCTCGTCCCAGCCGACGGGCGTGGAGACGGTCGGGTGCTCCTTGGCGCGCAGCGTGTAGGGGGCGGCCGTCGTCTTCGCCGCGTTGTTCTGCGACCAGTCGACGAAGACCTTCTTCTTTCTGAGGTTCTTCTCCATGCGGCTGACGGCGAGGTCGGGGAGTTCCTGCGCCGCCTCGGCGGCGAGTGCCTTGGCGTAGTCCGAGACCCGTTGCGAGGGCGTCCGTTTGATCGGGGAGAGCAGGTGGAGGCCCTTGGAGCCCGAGGTCTTGGGGTACACGGCGATTCCGTCCGCCTCCAGCCGCTCCCGCAGCCAGTCGGCGACGGTGCGGCAGTCGAGGATGTCGGCTCCGGGGCCGGGGTCGAGGTCGAAGACGAGGCGGTCGGACTCGCCCTGGTGCGGTACCTGCCACTGCGGGGTGTGGAGTTCCAGGGCTGCGAGGTTGGCCGCCCAGACGAGGCTCGGGCGGTCGGCGAGGAGCACCTGTTCCATCGGCTTCTTGCTCGCCACCGTGATCTCGCGCACCGTCAGCCAGTCCGGGGCGCCCTGGGGGACGTGCTTGGTGAAGAAGCGCTCGCCCTCGACGCCGTCGGGGTACCGGAGGAAGGAGAGCGGGCGCTCGTCGATGTGGGCCAGGACGGTGCGGGCGACGGTGGCGTAGTAGTGGATCGCCTCGCCCTTGGTGAAGCCCGTCTCGGGGTAGAGCACCTTGTCCAGGTTGCTGAGCTTGAGTGTGCGGCCGTCGATCTCCGTTTGCGGCATAAGGCCGAGAATCGCACAGAAGGGCGTTCGGCGCGGAGTTGCGCGCCGGTGCGGCCGGGTTCGGGCTCGGGGCGGTGGGGGCGTCGCAGTCGAGGGCGACGGTGCTTACCCGCGATCTTGCGTGCGGCCTCATGGCGGCCGACCGTGCCCGAGCCCCGGAGCTCAGCGAACCGCTGGGTGCGGGTGCGGAGTTGGCGACCGTCTCCCGCGGTGCGGCGTCGTCCGGCCGTGGGCAGACCGAGGGCCGCGGGCGACGCGCGGTCGCGTCATGGCCGTACGGTCGCCCCGAACCCGCCCGTCGCCATGGCGACCGGTGCCGCACGGCCTTCCTTCCGCTGCTGGTGCGGTCGGCGGCACCCGCCGTGGTCGATGTCGGCGGCGGGCTCGGCTCGCTCTCGCGCCGCACCTCGCGGGGTGCGCCGGCGTACGCGTATCAGGGCGTCGCCTGTCCGGCGTCGAAAGCGGGGGTGAACGTGGCCACGGTGCAGTACGCGAAGGCGTACCCCGGTATGCGGATCAGTGCCGTCGACCCGGAAGCGACCGATCTGGACGCAGACTGTGGAGAGCGCGGAGATCAGCGTCCGTACGGCGCAGGTGGGACGCGAGAAGCCGACCGGTGGCTGCTTCGACGCAGCGTCCCGTCCCCTGGTGGTCAGGCGCCCGGCGGCGGTCGAATATCGCCGGGGCCTGCGCCGCCCTAGCCTGGAGCGGACGCGGGGAAAGGAGCTCGGCATGAGGGCCACCTGGAAGGGCGCGGTCTCGTTCGGCCTGGTCACGATCCCCGTGCAGCTCTTCGCTGCCACCCGGGAGCACGACGTTCCGCTCCACCAGGTCCACCGCAGGGACGGGTCGCGCATCCGGATGCGGCGCTTCTGCGAGGTGGAGGACAAGGAGGTTCCGTACTCCGAGATCGCCCGGGGGTACCAGGCGCCGGACGGGACCACCGTCACGCTCTCCGAGGAGGACCTCGCCGAACTGCCCATCCCCAGTAAGAAGACGATCGAGGTGCTCGCCTTCGTCGACGCCTCCGAGATCGATCCGCTGATGTACTCGCGCGCGTACTACGTCGGGGTGACCGACCGGGCGGCGAACAAGCCGTACGTGCTGCTGCGGGAGGCGCTGACGGAGTCGGGCCAGATGGCGGTGACGAAGATCGCGCTGCGTTCCCGGGAGTCGCTCGCCGTGCTCCGCGTCCACGGGGAGACCCTCGTGCTCCAGACCTGCCTGTGGCCCGACGAGGTGCGGGACGCCGGCGAGGTGGCGCCGAAGGAGGACGTGACGGTGCGTCCGCAGGAGCTGAAGATGGCGCGGTCGCTGATGGAGACGCTCTCGGAGGGGTTCCAACTCTCCGCGCTCCAGGACGAGTACACGGCGGCGCTGCTGGAGGTCGTCGAGGCGCGGTTGGAGGGCGTCGAGCCGCCGCACGAGCGGGGGCCGCGGGAGCGGGGCGGCAATGTCATCGATCTGATGTCGGCGCTGGAGAACAGCGTCAAGGCGGCGAAGGGCGGGGGGGCTTCCTCCGGGAGCGCGGCGAAGAAAGCGGCCCGGAAGAAGGGTGCCGCGAAGAAGGCGGAGGCGAAGAGGACGGCGGAGAAGGCGGGCGGAAAGTCCGCGCAGAAGAAGGCGGCGGCGAAGAAGACCGCTGCGAAGAAGACCGCCTCGCGTCCGCGCAAGTCCGCCTAGTCTCACGGGAGTTCGGGGCCGGGGGCGTTGCCGCCCGATGCCTGCCGCAGTAGGGTCTGATCGGTATATCGATCGGTTTTCGGGTCCTCGAACAAGCGGGGCGCAGAGGGGGTGGCGGGCATGGGACGGCTGGTGCCCGCGGTCACGAGGGCGCTCGACATCCTCGAACTCTTCCTCGAAGGGGACGGCACCCTCAGCGCCCCCGAGATCACCCGCCGCCTCCAACTGCCGCGCACCACCGTCCACGAGCTCGTCACCACGCTCGCCGCCCGCAACTTCCTCGCGCCGCTCCCCGAGCAGCCGACCCGCTACCGCCTCGGGGTCCGCGCCTACCAGTTGGGCAGCAGGTACGCCGAGCAGATGGACCTCGCCTCCGAGGGGCAGTCCGTGGCCCGGGCCGTCGCGGAGGAGTGCGAGGAGACGGTGCACGTCGCCGTCCTCGAAGGGCTCGACGTCATCTACATCGCCAAGGCCGACAGCACCCGTACGGTCCGCATGGTCTCGGCGGCGGGGCGCAGGCTGCCGGCGCACTGCACGGCAGTCGGCAAGATGCTCCTCGCCTCGCTCCCGCCGGACGAGTTGGAGGGAAGGCTCGCCGAGGCCGGACCGCTGCGCGCGATGACGCCGTACTCGCTCGCCGAACCCGAGGCGCTGCGCGGGGCGTTGCGCGAGGCTGCGGAGCGGGGTGTGGCGGTGGAATGGCAGGAGTCCAACCGGGACGTGGGCTGCGTGGCGGCGCCGGTGCGGGACGCGGCGGGGCGGGTCGTCGCCGCGCTGAGCGTCTCGGTGCCGGTCGTGCGGTTCGCGAGGGAGCGACGGGTGGAGCTGGAGGCACTCGTGCGGCGGGGCGCGGGCGAACTCTCCGAACGGCTCGGTCACACACGGCGCGAGAGGCGGATGTGAGGGCGATGGCAGCGAGAGCGACAGCACCCGAGGTCGCGGTCCACGCGGCTGCGAGGCTCGGCGAGGGGCCCACCTGGGATGCGGCGAGGTCCCGGCTCGTGTGGGTCGACATCCTCTCCTCCCGCGTCCACACCTGGGCACCGGGGAGTGGGAGGCGCAGCGTCCTCGACGCGGGGCAGCACGTGGGAGCGGCGAAGCCGCGGGCCGGCGGCGGGCTCGTCGTCAACCTCCGGGACGGCGTGGGGCGTTACGACGAGGACGGGGCCTTCTCCTGGCTCAGCCGGGAGCCCGTCCCGGGCCGCCGGGCCAACGACGCCGCCGTCGCGCCCGACGGCTCACTGTGGGCGGGCACCATGCGCTACGACGAGGCCGGGGGCGGCGGCACGCTCAGCCGCCACACCGGCGACGGCAGCGTGCAGGTGCTCCTGCCCGAGGTCACCGTCAGCAACGGGCTCGGCTGGAGCCCCGACGGCACCCTGCTCTATCACATCGACACCCCCACGCGCCGGATCGACGTCTACCGCCCCGAGGTCGACGCCTCCGGCGTCCGACTCGGTGAGCGGCGCACGCTCGTGGAGATCGAGGAGGGCGCGGGTTACCCGGACGGCCTCGCCGTCGACGCGGTGGGCTGCGTCTGGGTGGCGCTCTGGGACGGTGCCGCCGTCCGCCGCTACACGCCCCGCGGCGCACTCGACGGTGCCTGGACGATCCCCGCGGCGCGTCCGACGGCGTGCGCCTTCGGCGGCCCCGACCTGCGCGACCTCTACGTCACCACGGCGCGCGGCGGCGATCACCCGGCGGTCAGGCCGCTCGCCGGGTCGTTGCTGGTACTGCCCGGAGTCGGGGAGGGACTGGCCGGGGTGCCGTTCGCGGGGTGAACCGCCCTGTGTGCGGCGCGGGTCGGATGCTCATTCGACCGCTCCGGCGCCGAGTATGCGGCGCAGCAGGTCGCGGAGGTGGGTGCGCTCCTCGGGGGCGAGTTCCGCGAGGGGCTCGCGGGCGAACTCCAGGCCGCCGCGGAGGCTCTGCGCCGTCGCTTCGCCCTGCTCGGTGGCGAAGGCGATCTTGACCCGGCGGTCGCCGGGGTCCGCGCGGCGCTCGACGAGGCCGCGGCTCTCCAGCCGGTCGACTATGCCCGTGACGTTCGACGGCTCGCACTTGAGATGCTCGGCGATCCGCCGCATCGGCATCGGCCCGCGTGCGAGCAGGGCCAGCAGCCGCGCCTGCGCGCCGGTCAACGCGTGCTCGGCGGCGGCCCGTTCGTACTCCTCGTGGTAGCGCGCGACGACGGCGCCGACGAGTTCGACGACCTCCAGACTCAGCTCGTCGAGGGGCGCGGGCCGCGAGGCCGGTGCGGGATGGGGGACTGCCATGCCGTACAGGGTAGCCAGCAGCACAAGTTGTTTGACAACGTGAAATTCTTCCACGCATTGTTGCTTCACGTTCTGAAGTAACCGCTTGCGGAGGTGTTCCCCCATGGCGTCGTCCGAGACGATCCCGGCGACAGGTCGCAACTGGCAGTTGACCGCGCGACCCAGGGGCTGGCCCGAACCGGACGACTTCGCGCTGCGCGAGGAGCCCGTCGCCGAGCCCGAGGAGGGGCAGGTCCTCGTACGGAACCTCGCGTTCTCCGTCGACCCGTACATGCGTGGCCGGATGGACGACGTGAAGTCCTACGCCCCGCCCTTCCAGCTCGACCGGCCCATGGACGGCGGCGCCGTCGGAGAGGTCCTCGCCTCCCGCGCCGAGGGGTACGCACCCGGCGACCACGTGGTGCACGGTCTCGGTTGGCGCGAGTACGCCACCCTGCCCGCCGAGCGCGCGGGGAAGATCTCGGCGGACGCTGCGCCGCTCACCGCCTACCTCGGAGTGCTGGGGATGCCCGGACTCACCGCCTACGCAGGACTGTTGGAGGTCGCCTCCTTCCAGCCGGGCGACGCGGTCTTCGTCTCGGGGGCCGCGGGCGCGGTCGGCAGCATCGTGGGGCAGATCGCCAGGATCAAGGGCGCCTCGCGGGTGATCGGCAGTGCGGGGAGCGACGAGAAGGTCGCCAAGCTCACCGGGCGGTACGGCTTCACCGAGGCGTTCAACTACAAGTCGGCGCCGGTTGCCGAGCAGTTGAAGGCGGCGGCGCCCGACGGGATCGACGTCTACTTCGACAACGTGGGTGGCGACCATCTGGAGGCGGCGCTGCGCTCCTTCAACGTCCACGGGCGTGCGGCGATCTGCGGCATGATCTCGCAGTACAACGCGACCGAGGCGCAGCCGGCGCCGCGCAACCTCGCCCAGCTCATCAAGAAGCGCATCCGCCTCCAGGGCATGCTCGTCCAGGACCACGAGGCGCTCAGGCCCCGGTTCCTCGACGAGGTGCCGGCCTGGATTCGGTCCGGCGAACTCGTCTACGACGAGACCTTCGTGGACGGCATCGAGAACGGCGTCGACGCCTTCCTCGGCATGCTGCGCGGCGAAAACACCGGGAAGATGGTCGTCCGCCTCGCGCGCTGAGCCGGGCTCGTCGGATGCGGGGCCCCGCCTCGGGGCCCCGCAGGCTCAGCCTTCCGGCACCGGGAAGCGGGACAGCTCGCCGGGGAGACGGGAGCCGAGCGGCGACATCCCGTCCGCCGCGCCGAGCCGCTCCAGGAGGTCCAGTGCGAGACGGCCGCGGCGTACGCGCTCGCGGGCAGTGGCGAGGGTGGTCTCGCGCAGGTGGGCGCCGTAGGGGTAGATGCCGGGGGCCTTGCTGAGGCCGAACTTGAGGTAGAGCGGTGCTGCGCGGCGGATCAGCTCGGCGGCCTCGTACATGCGGACGTAGCCGCCGAGGTCGTCGGGGGCCTCCAGATAGAGGTCGAGCGGGGCGGGACTCGACCGGCGTATCTCCGTCAGGTGTTGGAGCGTCAGGTCGGAGGGGACGTTGAGCGAGTCGGCGCCGAGGCGCTCGTAGACCGCGTAGGACGCCGGGTTGACGGGGCCGATGAGCGCGGAGACTTTCAGCGTCGTCTCCGCGGGCAACCGCCCTGCCGCGCGCAGCCGGTGGAGCAGCCAGAGCACCCCTTCGTCGGCGACGAGCAGGCACCGCACGCCGAGCTCGGCGGCGCGCAGCGCGTCCTCGACGCAGCCGGCGACCGCGTCCTGCCCGCGGGCGCGGAGGCCGGCTCCGCCGGAGTCGGTGCGCGTGGACGCACCGGTGTCCCAGGTGCCGCGCGGTCCTGTGAAGAGGCAGAGCTCGATGCGGCGTTCGGCGCAGACCGAGACCATCTCGGAGATCTCCGCGTCGGTGAGCATCCACACCCCGCTGCCCTGGCTGATGCGGTGCAGCGGCACGTCGAGGCGCTCCGCCTCGCGCACCACCGTCTCCAGCGCCTCGGGCCCCTCGACGGAGGGCACCTCGGTGCGCCAGCGCCCGCCGTCGGGGAAGGCGTGCCGCGACGTGTCCTCGGGCGACGGGGTGGGGACGGGGACGCCGAGCGAGGCGAGCGCGGCACCCGCAGGGGTGCGCGGGGGTGCGGCGGGCGCGGAAGCGGTACCCGGTGAAGTACGCACGGTGCTCCAGGTGTTGGAAGGGACTGTTCCGGGGGAGGGTCCTGTCAGTCGGGTCTGAGCAGCACCTTGCCGGTGCCGCCCTCCCCGACGAGCGCCATCGCCGCGGGGAACTCGGTGAACGGCAGCTCGTGCGTGATCAGGGAGGCGACCGCCGGCGGCGGCAGAACCCCCGTGGAGAAGGCGCGTACGGCGTGGCTCCACGCCGCCGAAGAGGCGCCGAAGACCGAGCGGACGGTGAGCTGGCTCACCGAGAGGTGGACGGGGTCGATGCCCTCGGCGCCGTCGGCGAACATCCCCGTGAGGACGACGCGGCCGCCGCGCCGTGCGAGCAGGCACGCGTCCCTCGCGGTGGAGCGCGCTCCCGCCGCCTCCACGACCAGGTCCCAACCGGGTTCGTCGGTGGGGGAGTCGGCGCACTCGACGGTCGCGCCCATGGAGCGCGCGCGCTCCCTCGCTGCGGGGCGCGGGTCGACGGCGAGGAGCTCGGCGGGGGAGGAGGCGGCGAGGAGCCGGACGGCCAACTGCCCCAGTGTGCCCGCGCCGAGCACCGCTATCCGCTCTCCGGGCTGCGGTGCGCCCGCGAGGACGGCCGCGGCGGCGACGGCTGCCGGCTCGAGGAGCGCGGCCGCGCGCAGATCGGCGTCGTCGGGGAGGAGGTGGAGCAGGTCGGCGGGGACGACGAGGGTGTCGGCGAAGCCGCCGGGGCGGGTGAACCCCGTCTCGTCGTAGCCGCCCGCGCACAGGCTGGTCGCGCCCTCGCGGCACCGGGTGCACCTTCGGCAGGCGCGGAACCCCTCGGCAACGGTGCGGCGTTGGAGCAGCGCGGGGTCTACGCCTTCGCCGACGGCCTCCACCGTCCCGGCCCACTCGTGCCCCGGGACCACCGGATAGCGGACGTACCCTTCGGCGCGGGTGCCCTGCCAGACCTCGCGGTCGCTGGCGCACACCCCCGCGGCGTGCACCGCTACGCGCACCTCGCCGGGGCCGGGTGGCGGCGGCGGGCCGCTGACGACACGGTGGGCGCCGGGTGCGTCGACGACGACGGCGCGTACCCGACGGGCGGTGCCTTGGCTCAAGGTGTCTCCTTCTGCGGCCGGTGGGGCACGGCTCAGCTCTTCGGCGCGCGGCGCTCCCAGCCCTCGGCCCAGAGGTCGAAGTGCGCGCGCTGCTGCGGGAGTTCGGCCGCCGCCTCGGTGTCGAGCTCGACGCCGAGGCCGGGGGACTCGGGAAGCGCGAAGTACCCGTCGACGACCTCGGGGGCGCCCTTGACGACATGTTTGATCTCGGCGTCCGCGAAGTCGTTGAAGTGCTCCAGCACCTTGAAGTTGGGGGTGGAGAAGCCGAGCTGGAGGGAGGCGGCGGTGAGTACGGAGCCGCCGACGTTGTGCGGTGCGAGGAGCATGTGGTGCGTGTCGGCGGTGGCGGCGAGGTGGCGCGTCTCCAGGATGCCGCCGAGGTGGCCGACGTCGGGCTGGACGATGTCGGCGGCCTGGGACTCGAAGAGCTCGCGGAACTCGATCCGGTCGTGTATCCGCTCGCCGGTGGCGATCGGCTGGTCCACCTTCTCGGCGACCTTCGCGAGCGCCTTCAGGTTCTCCGGCGGCACCGGCTCCTCCAGCCAGGCCGGCCGGAACGGCGCCAGCTCACGGGCGAGGCGCACGGCGGTCGCGGGGCTGAACCTTCCGTGCATCTCCAGCATCAGCTCGGTGTCCGGGCCGATCGCGTCGCGGACGGCCTCGATGAGCGAGACGGCGTACCGCGTCGCCTCGGTGTCCAGCTCCAGCCTGCCGTTTCCGAACGGGTCGATCTTCAGGGCGCGGTAGCCGGCCTCGACGACGCCGCGTGCGGCCTCGTGGTACGCCTCGGGGGTGCGCTCGGTGGTGTACCAGCCGTTGGCGTACGCCTTGACGCGCTCGCGCACCTGCCCGCCGAGCAACTGCCAGACGGGGACGCCGAGCGCCTTGCCCTTGATGTCCCAACACGCCATCTCCACACAGGCGATGCCGGACATCACGATCTCCCCGGCCCGTCCGAAGTCCCCGTACTTCATCCGCTGCACGAGGTCGGCGACGGCGAACGGGTCGGAGCCGACGACGTGGTTGGCCTCGGCCTCCCGCAGGTAGCCGACGAGCGCGTCGGTGTGCCCGAGCATGCGCGTCTCGCCGACGCCGGTGAGGCCCTCGTCGGTGTGGACGACGACGTAGGTCAGGTTGCGCCACGGGGTGCCGACGACGTGGGTGCTGAGGCCGGTGATGCGCACGGTTTTGCCCCTTCGGTCAGTGCCTGGCGGTGCCTTGGGCGTCCGGGCGCCAGGCGGTGCCTGCCGTCCGGCGGGGAGCCGGCGTGGCTCTCGTACGAGGTGTTCGGTATATCGATCGCCGTTCGAAATACGGAAGTGAATTTAAGGACGCCCGGCACCAGCGTCAATGGGTGGGCCGCCGGAAACAGATGCCAGGGCGCCGACGAACTCCCTTGTGCACAGGGGAAGTTCGCTGCTCGGCAGCGGTACTGGACGTCACTCCGTCCGGTGAAGGGGCGGGTGCGAAGATGACGGGGTCAGTCGGAACCGGCGCCTTCTTCCGCCGTGATCTGGCGGTACGCGAGGTCGGCGAGGCGCTGCTGGCCCTGGCGGCTGGGGTGGAACCAGTCCCAACTGCTGAGTTCGCCGGCGCTGAAGCGGAAGGCGAAGACGGCGCCCTCGTCGTACCTGCACCGCGCGTCGGCGGCGCAGACCTCGCGGAGCGCGCCGTTGTACGCCACGACCCGCTTGCGCACCTCCTGGCGGCGCTCGTCGTCGACGGGACGGTCGGACTGCGGGTCCTTGAGCATCGACTGGCAGATGCCGAGCCCCCACACCCGCACGCTCGTCGGGTTGTCCCGCCCCTGCTCCCAGAGCCGCAGGAGGTCGGGCACGCTGGCGACGTACACCTGCGCCTTCGGCTGGTCGGCGCGGAGCGTGCGGAGGGCCTCCCGGAAGGACTCGCGGAACTCGGCGACCGGCGTCATCTGCGCCGTCGTCTGCCGGCAGGCGTCGTTGGCACCGGTCATGACGGTGACGAGGTCGGGGTCGTGCGTCGCGGCCCTGCGCATCTGCTGCGGCAGGTCGGCCATCCGCGAGCCGCTCACCGCGTGGTTGGAGCTGTGCGCCTTCGGCCTCTCCAGGAGGCGGGAGGCGAGGCTGTCGACGGAGCGGTCGGTGCCGGTCGCCCAGGAGGCGGAGGGGCAGTCGGCCAGGAGCGAACAGGCGTCGAACCCGCGGGTGATGGAGTCCCCGACGGCGGCGAGCGACTCGGGCGCGCGGTTCCATTCCGTTTCGGACGTGGGCGACGGCGAACCGGAGGGGCGTGCGGAAGAATCCGTGCGCGGGTTCTCCGCGCTGCTGCCACCGGAGTCCGAGCCCCCGTGGACCGCGGCGAGTGCCAGCCCCGCGGCGAGCACCGCCGCGAACGCGCCGACGGCGACCCCGCGGGCCCCAACTCCCCGCCGTCGCCCGCCTGGTGGGCGCTGTGCGTCCCCGTCGTCGTGCGTCATCTGGCTCCCGTCCCGGCGCTGTGCTCTGTCGGCCGCGCGGAGGCGGCCGGGTGTCCGAGGTGTGGCGCTCCGGTGCACAACCGACCGTACGTCACCGCGCGGTGGCTGCGGCGAGGTAACTTTGCCCAGGTGGTGGCGGGTGTCGCAGCGTCCGCCCCGGAGGCCCGCCGTACGCGGCCCCACATGCTGTCCTATTCGAGGAGAATCGACCGCCGTAGTGTTTACTGTTCGTGGCCGCGGGAGCTGGGTGAGGTGACCGTCGGTACACAATGTCAGGCGCCGTACCCGCGCTTGACCGGGTTGGTAGGCGAGGCGCCGGGGACGGCGACCCTCGGACCGCACTGGAGGTCCCGGTGACGACGACACGTGGAGTTCTGTACGTGCATTCCGCGCCACGCGCGCTCTGCCCGCACGTCGAGTGGGCGGTGGCCGGAGTCCTCGGTGCCCGCGTCAGTCTCGACTGGATCAGACAGCCCGCCTCGCCCGGCACTTGGCGCTCCGAACTCTCCTGGCAGGGAGACCCGGGAACCGCGTCCAAGCTCGCCTCGGCGCTCCGCGGCTGGCACCTTCTCCGCTTCGAGGTCACGGCCGAGCCCTGCCGCTCCGCCGAGGGCGAGCGGTACAGCTCCACTCCGGAGCTCGGCATCTACCACGCCGTCACCGGCATGCACGGCGACATCCTCATCCCCGAGGACCGCCTGCGCGCCGCGGTCGCGCGCTCCGCGCACGGCGAGAGCGAGCTGCGCAAGGAGATCGACCGCCTCCTCGGCAAACCCTGGGACGACGAGCTCGAACCGTTCCGGCACGCGGGCGAGGGCGCTCCCGTGAGGTGGCTGCACCAGGTGGTCTGAGCGGCGCGGCGCCGGGCGCCCGCGGCTCGTCGCACGCCCGTGTACGCGGTGCGGGGCTAGGGTTTCAACCATGTCTGAGACCACATCGGCAGCCGTACTCGGAACCGGCACCATGGGCGCGGCCATGGCCCGCAACCTCCTCGCCGCCGGGCTGCACGTCCGCGTCTGGAACCGCACTCCGGCCAAGGCCGAGGCCCTCGCGGGGGAGGGCGCCGTCTTCTGCTCGGAGCCCGCCGACGCGGTGCGCGGCGCCGACACCGTGCTGACGTCGCTCTTCGACTCCGCCTCCGTGCTCCGCACGATGCACGAGGCGCTCGACGGACTGAGCGAGGGCACCGCCTGGCTCCAGGCGAGCACCGTCGGCCCGGAGGGCACGGCTCCGCTCGCCGCGTTCGCGCGGGAGCACGGCCTGGAGTTCCTCGACAGCCCGGTGCTCGGTACCAAGGCTCCGGCCGAGGCGGGCCGACTCACCGTCCTCGCCTCGGGTTCGACGGCGGCGCGCGACAAGGCCGGACCCGTCCTCGACGCCATCGGCAGCAGGACGGTCTGGCTCGACACCGAGCCGGGGAGCGCCAGCCGGCTCAAGCTCGTCCTCAACAACTGGGTGCTGACGCTCATCAACGGGACGGCCGAGACGCTCGCCCTCGCCGAGGGGCTCGGCGTCGACCCCTCCGCTTTCCTCGACGCGGTGCAGGGCGGCCCCCTCGACTCCCCCTACCTCCGCACCAAGGCGGCGCACATCATCAACGGCGACTACACGGCGAGCTTCCCCCTCTCGGGCGCGCGCAAGGACGCGACGCTCATCGCGCAGGAGGCGGAGCGCGCCGGCGTCCGCCTCGACCTCGCGCCCGCGGGGGCCGAACGGCTGCGTCGCGCGGAGGAGTTGGGGCACGGCGCGGAGGACGCGGCCGCTTCCTTCCTCGCCGGCTTCGAGGAGCGGCGCCGGAGCTGACCGCACGCACGTGGGCGGGGCCTTCCCCGGGGAAGGCCCCGCCCACGTCGGCGAGCGAGACGGGCTCAGACCGTCCGAAAGGCCGTCACGACGTTGTGCCCCCCGAACCCGAAGGAGTCGTTGAGCGCCGCGATCCGCCCCTCGGGCAGCTCCCGCGACTCGTCGCGCACGACGTCGACGCACACCTCGGGGTCGAGGTTGCGGATGTTGATCGTCGGGGGTGCCGTGCGGTGGTGGAGCGCGAGGATCGTGGCGATCGTCTCGACGCCTCCCGCGCCGCCGAGCAGATGCCCGGTCATCGACTTGGTGCCGGAGACGGCGATGTGGTCGGCGTCGTCCCCGAAGACCTTGCGCAGCGCCGTGAGTTCGGCGACGTCGCCCAGCGGGGTGGAGGTGGCGTGCGCGTTGACGTGCACCACGTCCCGGGGGGAGAGGTCGGTGGAGTCGAGGAGGTGCTGGAGCGCGAACGCGATGCCGTTGCCGGTCGGTTCGGGCTGCACGATGTCGTGGCTGTCGGCGGAGAGGCCCTGGCCGACGGCCTCCACGTAGACGCGGGCGCCGCGGGCAGCCGCGTGCTCGGCCGACTCGAGCACGATGACACCGGCTCCCTCGCCGAGGACGAAGCCGTTGCGCTCGGTGTCCCACGGACGGGAGGCGCCCTGCGGATTGTCGTTGTCCTTGGTCATCGCCATCATGTTGGCGAAGGCCGCGATCGGCAGCGGGTGGATCGCCGCCTCGGTGCCGCCGGCGACGACGATGTCGGCGCGGCCGGTGCGGATCATCTCGACCGCGTAGCCGATCGCCTCGGAGCCGGAGGCGCAGGCGCTCACCGGCGTGTGGACTCCGGCCCGTGCGTTGACCTCGAGGCCGACGTTGGCCGAGGGGCCGTTCGGCATCATCATGGGCACGGTGTGCGGGGAGACGCGGCGTGCGCCCTTCTCCTTCAGCGCGTCGTACTGGTCGAGCAGCGTCGTGACGCCGCCGATGCCGGAGGCGATCACCGCGCCGAGGCGGTCCGGGTTGACCGTGCTCCCCTCTCCCGCCTTGCCCTCGAACCCGGCGTTCGCCCATGCCTCACGCGCCGCGATCAGCGCGAACTGCGCCGAGCGGTCGAGGCGCCTGGCCTGAGCGCGAGGGAAGATCTCGCCGGGGTCGACGGCGGCGCGGGCGGCGATGCGGACGGGCAGGTCCGCCGCCCACTCCTCCTGGAGCGGACGGACACCGGAGCGGCCCGCCTTGAGCCCCTCCCACGTCGATGCGCTGTCGCCACCCAGCGGTGTGGTTGCGCCGAGACCGGTGACGACCACGGTGCGGTTGGTCGCGTTCACTGGATTCTGTCTCCACTGGTAGAGGGTGTTTCGTTTGAGCCACCCGGAGACCGGGTGGCGACAAACGCGTCAACGGCCTGCCGAGCGCCGCGGGCTTCAGCCCTGGTGCGCGAGGATGTAGTCGGCCGCGTCCTTGACGGTCTTGAGGTTCTTGACGTCGTCGTCCGGGATCTTCACGTTGAACTTCTCCTCGGCGGCGACGACCACCTCGACCATGGACAGCGAGTCCACGTCCAGGTCGTCGGTGAAGGACTTGTCGAGCTCGACGTCCTCCGCCGGGATGCCGGCGATCTCGTTGACGATCTCGGCGAGGCCCGAGACGATCTCTTCCTGCGTGGCGGCCATGGCGGCGCTCCTTCGGTGTGTGCTGTGAGTTCCGCAGCCCCGACCTCTTCGTGCGGGTCTGCGGGATCTTGACTAGGGGAGGGTAACGACCGTCGCTGCGTACACGAGACCCGCCCCGAACCCAATGACGAGCGCGGTGTCCCCGCTCTTCGCCTGTCCGGTCGCCAGCATCCGCTCCATCGCGAGCGGGATGGAGGCGGCCGAGGTGTTGCCCGTCGACTCCACGTCGCGGGCGACCGCGACGCTCTCCGGCAGCCGGAGGGTCTTCACCATCGAGTCCACGATCCGCAAGTTGGCCTGGTGCGGAATGAAGACGTCGAGGTCCTCCGGGCCGACCCCGGCCGCGTCGAGCGCTTCCTGGGCGACCTTGGCCATCTCGAAGACCGCCCAGCGGAAGACCGTCTGGCCCTCCTGGCGGATGGCGGGGAACTTCTCCACCTCGCCGTCGCGGTAGGCGTCCCAGGGTACCGTCTGCGCGATCACGTCCCGCTTGTCGCCCTCCGAGCCCCAGATCGAGGGGCCGATGCCGGGCTCCTCCGACGGGCCGACGACCACGGCGCCCGCGCCGTCGCCGAAGAGGAAAGCGGTGGAGCGGTCGGTGAGGTCGGTGAGGTCGGAGAGGCGCTCGGTGCCGAGTACGAGGACGTGCTCCGCGCTCCCCTCCGTGACCATGCCCTTGGCGAGGGTGAGGCCGTAACCGAAGCCGGCGCAGCCCGCGTTGATGTCGAAGGCCGCGGCCCTGCCCGCGCCCAGGCGGTCCGCGATCTCGGTGGCGATCGAGGGCGTCTGCTTGAAGTGCGAGACGGTCGAGATGACGACGGCGTTGATCTGGTCCGGCGATATGCCGGCGTCGGCGACGGCCTTGCCGGACGCCTCCAGGCTCATCTCGGCGACGGTCTCGTCGGGCCCTGCCCAGTGCCGGGTGGCGATGCCGGAGCGGGAGCGAATCCACTCGTCGGAGGAGTCGATGTGCTTGAGGATCTCCTCGTTGGGCACGACGCGGGTCGGCCGGTAGCCGCCGACGCCGAGGATGCGCGCGTACGGAGCGCCCTTAGCGGGCTTGATCTTCGCGGTCATGCTTCTCGGAGCTCCTTGGTGTCCTCATGGCGCAGGCGGACCGAGCCGTACGGGCCTGCCGGCTGCGCAGGGCGCGGGGTGCGGGAGTGGGACGGCATCCTCGCCGTCACTCTCCGGAGGGGGCGGACTCGGCGAGGAGTTGACGTGCCGCGTCGAGGTCGTCCGGGGTCTTGAGGGCGGCGGTGCGGACGCCGGGCAGCCCGCGCTTCGCGAGCCCCGTGAGGGTGCCGCCGGGGCAGACCTCGACCATGGCGTCGGCGCCGAGTTCTGCGAAGGTCTCCATGCACAAATCCCAACGGACGGGCGCCGAGATCTGGTTGACGAGACGGCGGAGCACCTCCTCGCCGGAGTCGACGACCGCGCCCTCCAGGTTGGAGACGTACGGAAGCGTCGGGTCGAGCGGCTCGACCTCGGTGGCGGCCTGCGCCATGGTGGCGACGGCCGGCTCCATGTGGTGGGTGTGGAAGGCGCCGGCGACCTTCAGCGGCGTGACCCGCGCCTTCTCGGGCTTCTCCTCGGCGAGCGCCGCGAGCTGTTCGGCGGTGCCTGCCGCGACGATCTGCCCGCCGCCGTTCCTGTTCGCCGGGGTGAGGCCGAGCTTGTCGAGGTGTGCGGTGACGTCCTCGGGATCGCCGCCGAGGACGGCGGACATGCCCGTCTCGGTGACGGCTGCGGCGTCGGCCATCGCCGCACCGCGCCGCCGGACGAGGCGCAGCGCGGTCTCGGCGGGGAAGACGCCGGCGAGGGCGGCGGCGGCGAGTTCGCCGACGCTGTGACCCGCGGTCGCGCCGAGCCGTTCGGCGGGGGCGCCGCCGTCCAGCAGCGCCTCGGCGGAGATCAGTGCGGAGGCGACGAGGAGCGGCTGCGCGACGGCGGTGTCACGGATCTCTTCGGCGTCGGCCTCGGTGCCGTAGTGGACGAGGTCGAGTCCTATGGCGTCCGACCACTGTCTGAGTCGGTCGGCCACGCCGGGGAGTTCGAGCCAGGGGGACAGGAAGCCAGGCTTCTGGGCGCCTTGGCCGGGAGCGACGAGTACGAGCACGCTCTCAACTCTCTCTTGGGAACGGCGGTCCCCGCCGGTGGGGACCGATACGAAGAACGTGGAGGGTAATTGTGCCCCTTCCACAAAAGAAGGGTGCCGCCCTACGCCGGTCCTTCGAAATCTGCCAGCCGCCCGAGGACGAGCGCGATACGCAGCGTGAACGCTGAGCGGACGTCGGAAGGGGACCATCCGGTGACGTCCGTCACACGTCGCAGCCGGTAGCGGACGGTGTTGGGGTGGACGAAGAGCATCCGTGCCGCGCCCTCCAGGCTGCTCGCCTGCTCCAGGTAAACGCTGAGTGTCTCCAGCAGCGCCGAACCGGCCTGCTCCAGCGGTCTGTAGATCTCCTCCACCAGTAGGTCGCGCGCGGCGGGGTCGCCCGCCATCGCGCGCTCCGGGAGGAGGTCGTCCGCGAGGACGGGCCGGGGCGCGTCCGGCCACGCGGCGCACGCCTTGAGTCCGGCCGTCGCCGCCTGCGCCGAACGCGTCGCGGAGAGCAGGTCGTTGACGACGGGCCCGGCGACGACGGGCCCCGCCGCGTAGGGCCCGATCAGCGACTTCGCGGCGCGGAGCGGGTCGTCGGAGCCGCCGGCGATCACGACGAGCCGGCTGCCGAGGACGCCGGTGAGGACCTGCAGCTTGGCGTGCCGCGCGGCACGGCGGATCGCCTCGACGGTGAGCGCGCTGTCCCCGTCGGGCGCGCTGCCGAGGACGACGACGACGTGCTCGGGCGAGCCCCAACCGAGCGCGGCCGCACGGGAGATGGCCCCCTCGTCGGCCTCGCCGGAGAGCACCGCGTTGACGACGAGCGATTCCAGACGGGCGTCCCAGGCGCCGCGCGCCTCGGCGGCCTGCGCGTAGACCTGCGCGGTCGCGAAGGCGATTTCGCGGGCGTAGACGAGGAGCGCCTCGCGGAGCACCGACTCGTCGCCCGGCGCCGCCACCTCGTCGATCGCGGCCTCGACGACCTCGATCGTGGTCCGCACCATCTCGACGGTCTGGCGCAGGGTGATCGCGCGGGTCAGCTCGCGGGGGGCGGTGCCGAAGACGTCGGTGCTGATCGCCTGCGGCGTCTCGGGGTGCCGGAACCACTCGGTGAAGGCGGCGATACCCGCCTGCGCGACCAGCCCGATCCAGGAGCGGTTCTCCGGAGGCATGGCGCGGTACCACGGGAGTTGCTCGTCCATGCGCGCGATCGCGGCGGCGGCGAGCTTCCCCGAGGAGTGTTCGAGCCGGCGCAGCGTCGCCTTGTGCGGGTGCGGCTGCGGGTCCGGCTCCTGCGGATCGTCTGTGGGTTCGGGCACGCCCCAAGCCTGCCTCATCCCGCGGGGAGGGCGGGCGCTGGGGCGGACTACGGTGGACATATGACGCAGTCGACCCGAGTCTGGCGGGCTGAGCACCGCTACCAGGGGGGCGCGCACGCGGACGGCGTCTCGACCGCGCACGCCTTCTCGTTCTCCGGCTTCTACGACCCGGAGAACGTCAACTTCGGCCTCCTCGTCGCCTGCAACGAGGAGACGCTCGCGCCGGGCGCCGGCTTCGCCGAACATCCGCACCGCGACGTGGAGATCGTCACCTGGGTCGTCGACGGCGAGCTGGAGCACCTCGACTCGGCCGGCAACGCCACCGTCGTACGCCCTGGCGACGTGCAGCGGCTCGGTGCGGGAAGCGGGGTGCGGCACGTCGAGCGGAACGCGGGCGAGGGCGTGCTGCGGTTCCTGCAGATGTGGGTGGTACCGGGGGCGTTCGGGACGGAGCCGGAGTACGAGGTGGTGCGCGGGATCGCGGACGCGACCCCCTTCGCCCTCCCGCGCACCGAAGCGGTGCTCCACGTACGCCGGTTGGCGCCGGGCGAGCCCACCGAGCTCCCCGACGCCGAGTGGCTCTACGTCCACGTGGTACGAGGGGCGGCCGAGCTCGACGGGGAGCTGCTGCGCACCGGTGACGCGGCGAGGATCGCGGGCGCCGAGCGGCTCACCGCACGGGCTGCGGGGGAGGGCGCCGAGCTCCTCGCCTGGGAGATGAGCGCGGAGCCGCGGTACGGGTGAGGGCTCAGCCTGCGCGGAGCTCCGCGAGAACCGCGTCGGTGAACGGTGGCCACGCCTCGATCGCCCACGGCCCGAACTGGCGGTCGGCGAGGGCGACGCAGCCGGCCTGCGCCTCCGGGTCGACCCACAGGAAGCTGCCGCGCTGCCCGAAGTGTCCGAAGGTGCGTGGCGAGCTCTCCGAGCCGGTCCAGTGCGGGGACTTGGCGTCCCGGATCTCGAAGCCGAGCCCCCAGTCGTTGGGCTTCTGGTGGCCGTAGCCGGGGAGCACGCCGCTGAGTCCGGGGTATACGACCTGCGTCGCCGCGTCGAGGGTGGAGCGGTCGACGAGGGTGGGTGACTGGAGTTCGGCGGCGAAGCGTGTCAGGTCGGCGAGTGTGGAGACGCCGTCCTTCGCGGGGGAGCCGGGGAGTTCGGTGCCCGCCATGCCGAGGGGTTCGAGCACGGCCTCCCTGAGGTAGGCGGAGAACGGGATCTCGGTCGCCTCGGCGAGGTGGTCCCCGAGGGCCTCGAAGCCGGTGTTGGAGTACAGGCGCCTGGTGCCGGGGGCCGCCATCGTCCGCGGCTCGTCGAAGGCGAGTCCCGAGGTGTGCGCGAGGAGATGGCGCACGGTCGAACCCTCGGGCCCCGCCGGCTCGTCGAGCTCGACGGCGCCCTCCTCCAGCGCGACGAGCGCGGCGTACGCGGCGAGCGGTTTCGTCACCGAGGCGAGGCGGAACGGCTGCTCGGCCGGGCCGCGGCTGCCGGCCACGGTGCCGTCGGCGCGGACCACCGCGGCTGCCGCTGCCGGTACGGGCCAGTCGTCGATCATGCGCAGGCTCTCCATGCGGTCGAGCCTAGTCCCGGCGCCCGCCGCCGGTTCCGGCGCCCTTGCTTGGAGTGCACTCGAGCTCCGTACGGTTTCGGCATGAAGGTACGGGAGAGGCATGTGCAGGACGTCGACGCGGGCGGCTGCGGAACCCCCGTGCCCGGCGCGCACCCGCGGCCGGACGGGCGGGACCGCTACACGATCAGCGAGGTGGTGTCGCTCAGCGGGCTCAGCGCCCACACGCTGCGTTGGTACGAGCGGATCGGGCTGCTCGGCGAGGTGGAGCGCTCGCACACCGGGCAACGCCGGTTCACCAACCGCGACTTGGACTGGCTCTCCCTCGTGGGCAAGCTGCGGCTGACGGGGATGCCGGTCGCCGAGATGGTGCGGTACGCGGAGCTGGTGCGCGAGGGCGACCACACGGTCGGTGAGCGGCTGGAGTTCCTCGTCGCCGCGAGAGAGGACGTGCGGGGGCGGATCGCGGAGCTCCAGGGCGCGCTCGAGGTGCTGGAGTGCAAGGTGAGCGCCCACGCGGCGGCCGTCGCCGAGTCGCACTGATGAGGCCGTTGCCGCCGGGGAGTTGCGGCCGTCACACCACGGCAAAGGCGTAGAGCGCGAACGCGACGGCGAGCGCCCCTGCCATCGCCTTGCGCGCGCGCCCGGTGCCGCGCCACGGGGGCTCGAACCGGTGGGTGAGGCGACCGAGTACCACCAGCGTGCACACGAGCACCGGGAGCCACGCGAGGCGTGCGAGTACCCAACCCGGCGTGCACGGCGCTTCGGTGAGCCCCGGGACGGCCCCGAACGCCGCACCGGGAAGGGCAAGTGCCAGCAGCGCCGACTGGTGCCAGCAGAGCACCGTCATCGCGGCGAGGTTGAGCACGGCCGTCGGCGCCCACAGGGCGGGCCGCGCGAGGAGCCGCCCGAGAGGCGCACGGAGCAGCACCGCAAGCCCGCCCTGCACCGCGGCGAGCGCTGGGACGAGCAGCGAAGGCGGATGCGAGTTGGTCCGCTGCTGCCCCGGGACGCCCACCATCGAGGCGGGGTAGTCGAACCGCCACAGCAGCACCGCGAAGAGCACCCCGCCCCCTGCGACGAGCCCCGCGCAGGCCCGCCCGTCGAGCCCCCGCTCCCGCCACACGACGCCGAGTTGGTAGCCGAAGAGCCAGCCGGGGAGGAGGTTGAGCAGCCCCAGCCACTCCGGAGCCGCCTCGGCCCACGGCCCGTACCGCACGGCGTCGACGGCCGCGACCGGCAGGCACAGCACGACGGCGCTCCACACCCCGTACCTCCGCGCGGCCCGCAAGCACCAGGGGGTGAGCGCGGTCACCGCGGCGTAGACCCCGACGAACCAGAGCGGCTGCACCACGAGCACGGCCGCCGTCCGCAGCGTCGTGCCCGGCACCCCGAGCCAGGAGAGCACCGGCACCAGCGCCGCCCACACTGCCGCGACCCCCAGTACAGGACGCCCCAGCCGCAGCAGCCGGGAGCTCAGCCACTCGGCGACGGTCTCGCCGCGGTCGCGGCACCGGCGCAGAGAGAGCGCCGACGCGTATCCGCCCACGAGGAAGAAGACGCCGAGGAGTTGGAGGCCCCAGCTCAACGGTGCGAGGAAGTCGTACGTCCCCAGCGGGCTCGCGTTGCTGAGCGCGCCGTCGGCTTCCCTGACGAAGCCGCCGAGGAGCCAGTGGCCCGCGGGGACGGAGCAGAGCGCCAGCGCGCGCAGCCCGTCCAGGGCCCGGTCGCGGCCGGGCGGGGTGGCCGCCTCGACGTGCGCGAGTGCGGCGCGTACGTCAGCCATGGCGGCACCCGCTCTCACAGGTGACGTCCGTGTACCTGCCCAGCGCGATCGACGCGAAGTTCCGCAGCGACGCCGTACCCGGCACGAGGTACCCGGCGTGCCCCTCGGCACCCGAGGTGTCCACGACGCGGGCCCCGAACCCCCTGTCCGTGGGATCGGCTCCGTGTCCGAGGCCGCCGACGTCGACGTGCGGCACCCGCCCGATCCAGTCGCCCCTGCTCCTCGCCACCCACAACCGGGCGCTCCCCAACTCGCCTGCGGTGTCGGCGCGTACGCCGGGGGAGCCGTAGACGACGAGGTCCCGGAACGCGTCGGTGCCGTGCGCGGCGAGCCCGCAGACGACGGAACCGTAGCTGTGGCAGAAGACCGCGTCAGCCGGTGCGCCGGCGGCAGCCAGCCCGTCCAGGAACCGCGTCAGCCGCGGGGCGCCCGCCTCGGCGAGACGGCCCGTTGCGGCGTCCGGGCCGAGCCCCGACGGTGTGGTGTAGCCGACCCATGCCACGACCGCGGTCCGCACGCCGGGGGCCGCGCGCCGCATCTCGGCGCGGAGCGCCTCAGCGGCGCCCAGTGGTCGGGCGTACCGGTCGGCGCCGTGTCCCTCCAGGCGCGCGAGGTCGGTGTCGGCGCCCGGTACCAGCACTGCGACGCGGTCGGCCCTGCCGAGGTCGCCGAGTACCTCGGCGACCTGGCCTCTGCCGCGGGGGTCGAAGGCGAGGATCTGCCGTCCTGCGGTGCCGAGTCGACCGTAGTGGGCGGCTCGTTCGCGCGCCTTTGTGCGCTCGGTCGGCGCACGGTCGTTCTCCTTCGCGCGGGCGTGTTGGCGTGCGCGTTCGGCGCGCAGCGCCATGCGGTTGGCGCGGTAGCGGAGCCGGGGCGGTGCGCCGTCGAGGTTGCCCGCGACGAGCGGGTGGCGGTGGACGAGGCGGGCTCCGCCGTCCCGGAGGCGGGCGAAGTAGGCGGCCACGTCGGCGGGTTCGGCACCGGGGGAGGGCGGGTGCTTTCCGTCCGCGGTGTCGGCCCGCCAGGCGGCCGAGCCCGGCGGGGGAGCCGTCACCGGTTGCTCCTCCGCCCCCGCGGCCCAGCCGGCCGTACCGAGCACGGCGACCGCCGCGAGTAGCGCGGCACCCCGACGACGCCGCTTCCCTGCTGCCCTGCGCTCCACTGCGTACCCCCTCGGCGGCTGCCGGAGGCTCCGGCTGCCTGTCGTGGGGAAGCCTGCGGGGGTGGTCACGGCGAGCGCGTCACACCGGAGTCTCCTCCCGGGGGATACGGGAGTAGGGGATGGTGGTCACTCCTCGCCGGGGGAGACGAGGCCCGACTCGTAGGCGAAGACGACGGCCTGCGCCCGGTCCCGCAGCCGCAGTTTCATGAGGATGCGGCTGACATGGGTCTTCACCGTCTGCTCGGCGAGGTGCAGCCCGTTCGCGATCTCGGTGTTCGAGCGCCCGCGCGCCACCAGCGCGAGCACCTCCCGCTCACGCGCGGTGAGCTCCCTCAGCCGCGGTGCCGAGCGGCTCTTACGGGGACGCTGCCGCGCGAACTCCTCGATCAGCCGCCGCGTCACCGAGGGCGCGAGAAGCGCCTCGCCCGCGGCGACGACACGTACCGCGGCGATGAGGTCGCTCGGCGGCGCGTCCTTGAGCAGGAAGCCGCTCGCCCCGGCGCGCAGCGCCTCGTACACGTAGTCGTCGACGTCGAAGGTGGTGAGCATCAGCACCTTCGGAGACCGGTCGCCCTGTGCGGCGCCGAGGAGTTGGCCCGTCGCCTCCAGCCCGTCCATGACCGGCATCCGCACATCCATGAGGACGACGTCCGGCCGGGTGCGGCGGCACACCTCGACGCCTTGGGCGCCGTCCTCCGCCTCCCCGACGACGTCGATGTCGGCCTGCGCGGCGAGGAGCGCGGCGAACCCCGCACGGACCATCGCCTGGTCGTCGACGATCAGGACGCGTACCGGTTCCGTCACGGTGCTCACGCTTTCGTGTCCTTCGCCATAGGGGCCTCGGTGCCGGCGAGGGGGAGCCACGCGGCGACGAGGAAACCGCCGTCGGGCCGCGGCGACGCCTCGACCGCGCCCCCGAGCAGCCGGACGCGCTCCCGCATGCCCACGAGGCCGTGCCCGGTGCCCGCGCTCTCCAGGGGCGCGCTCTCGGGGTGCGGCGAGGGTTCGTTCACCACCAGCACGTTGAGCCGGCCCGCTTCCTCGCCGATGTCGACGCGGGTGCGCGCGCCCGGCGCATGGCGCACGACGTTGGCGAGCGCCTCCTGCACGATCCGGTACGCCGAGAGCGAGACCGCCTGCGGCAGCCGGCGCGTGGACGCGTCGGAGTGCTCCACCGGCACCCCGCCCCTCACGGTCGCCTCGACGAGCTGCGGCAGCCGCTCCAACCCCGGCTGCGGCACCCGCTCGCTGCGCGTTTCCTCGCTGCGCAGCACCCCCAGCAGACGGCGCATCTCCGCGAGCGCCTCGCGCGCGGCGGCGGCGATCGAGGCGAACTCCTGCTCCGCTTCGCGGGGCACGTCGGACAGGCGGTAGGGGGCGCTGTCGGCCTGCACCGTGATCACCGACATGTGGTGGGCCACGACGTCGTGGAGCTCGCGGGCGATCCTCGTCCGCTCCTCCAGCAGCGTCCGCCCCGCCCGCTCGGCCTCGCTGATCGTCTGCTGCTCGGCCAACTTCCTGCGTGCCTCGGCGCGTTCCCGCAGCGCGACACCCACGAACAGTGCGACGCCGCTGAGCACGACGAGCAGCACGTTGGTCCCCTCGCTCCGCTCCTGCGCAACGAGTCCAGACGCCAGCGAGACCACTGACGTCACGGCCCACACGGCGACGACCGTGCTCCGGCGTTCCCGCAAGCCGAGCCCCAGGCAGAGCAGCAGGTAGCCGATGATCACCATCGGCGTCCACGGCCAGGGCCGCTCGGCGGCCGGGGCGCCGAGCACGGCGAGAGCGCCCGCGAGGTCGGCGGCGAAGACCAGCCACCAGGCGGTGAGCGGCCGGCTCGCGACCAGGAGCAGCGGCGCCGTCTGGGCCACCGCGAGCGCACCCGAGACACCGCCGGTGAGGCCGTAGCTATGGGTGAGGACCTCTACGGTGACCGGCAGCAGCACCGCGACGAACGCCAGCGGCACGAGCTGCTGCAACCACCGCAGCCGACCGCGTGCCGCTCCCGCGAGCGGGGCGGACTCGGGCGACGGCACCGTCAGTGCCGTCGCGAACAGCCGGGCGCCGGCTGCGATACGGCGCCGCTCGCGGGCCAACACCGTCTCCTCGGGCGGAAGTTGCGGCATGTGCCGACGGTAGGCCCGGCAGCGCGGGACCGCCTCCTCCGCGGGTACCGGTGGGCCCCCTACCCCGGTAGGGGGCCGGGTGCGGTCACAGCAGCGTGAGGAGCTCCGTCTTCTTCGTCGTGAACTCCTCATCGGTGAGGAGGCCGGCCTCGTGGAGCTCGCCGAGATGCCGGATGCGCTCCGCGATGTCGGCGGGGTCGCCGCGCGCGGGGCTCGTCGTCGGGCGCAGCTCGTGGGTGACCGGTCCGCCGGCGGCCGCCGCGGCCGCGAGGACTGCCGCGGCGAACGGCAGCGACTCGTAGACCGGTCCGTACCCCAGCCCGAAGACGACGGACGCCGGGTCCTGGTCCGGCTGCGCCGCGGGCTCGGTCCCCGGCAGGTGGAGCCGCAGATGGCCGTCGAAGACCTCGGGCGACCGCCACTCGATGCCGTCGATCTCGCGCACCCCGAAGGACTGGTCGCCGGCCTTCCACTTCGCCGAGGAGGCGCCCGTCGAGAACCATCGGAAGGCCACGGTCTCGCCGTCAAACGCGGCCTTCCCGTCGTACGCCTTGAAGCTCAGCGGCGGCTTCGGCGGCTCGACGAGATGCCGGTCGGCCGGCTTGCCCGACTCCGGTCCCAGTTCTTCGCGGAGTTGGTCCGCGTAGTACTCGGCAAGCGTCTCCCGGTCGGCCGGCAGCACCAGCCGGTAGGGGTCGCTCCCGGGCTTCAGTTGTCCGTCGGCCGCGTCCAGCAGCGGGTCGGCCCCCTCCCGGGGCACCACGTGCAGGACCACCGTTCCGCGTTTGCCGCCGGGGAGCAGCTCGACCGTGCTCAGCGCCTCGTACGGGATGCGTCGCTCTCCCAGTGCCTGGAAGAGCTTGGGCGTGCGAATCCCCCGTTCAAAGCGGATGAGCACGGAGTCCGCTGCGAACTCCCAGGCGGAGTGATTTCCAGCCAGTACGTCACCCATGCGGGCCATCGTATGCGGCAGTTGCTCCCGCGTCGCGGGTTGTCGTGCTACGCGCGTCGTCAGGTGTCGGCCGAGGGCGCGGACGTCCGGTGCTCGGCCCCTGCGGTGCACGACGGGTCCCTCGCTGCGCAGTCGAGGAGGTGGTAGGAGCCCGTGCCGATGGCGGCGAAGTTGGCGAGGCTGGAGGTGCCGGGAACGAAGTAGCCGGTGTGGCCCTCCGCGCCCGCGGCCGAGAGGCGCCGTGCGCCGAAGCCCTCGCCGACGGGGTCGGCTCCGTGGCCCAGGCCGCCTACGTTCATGTGCGGCACGTCGGCGATCCAGTCGTCCGAGTCGCGCATCGCCCAGATGCGCGCCGAGGTGTCGAGGTCTCCCGCGCGGTCGACGCGCATCCCCGGGCTGGCGGCGACGGCGATGTCGCTCACCTGCTCGGGAAGGTCGTCGGCCGCGACGCCGCAGACGACCGAACCGTAACTGTGGCAGAAGAGAGCGACCCGGGAGCGGTCGAGTTCGGGCAGGCTGCTGACGAAGTCCGTCAGTCGCTGGGCGCCCTCCTCGGCCGAGCCACCGGATGCCGCGGCGACGCCGAGACCGGTCGGGGCCGTGTAGTCCGCCCACGCGACGGTGGCCGTGGGCACGGTGGGAGCGGTCTCCTTTTCCTTCTCCTGGAGCGCGTGCGCCATCCCGACCGGCGCGCTGTACTTCCGCTGCGTCCGCTCGAAGTTCGTCAACTCGGTGTCGACGCCCGGGACGACGACGGAGATCCGCTGCGCGTTGTCGAGGTCCCCGAAGACCTCCGCCGCTCTGCCCCGGCCCGACGGGTCGAAGGCGAGGATCTGCCGGTCCGGCAGCAGCAGCGACTCGAAGCGGTGCATACGCTGTTCCGCCGACTGCCGGCCCTCGTCGGTGAGGCGGTCGTCCACCATGCGGGAACGCTCCACGTCCCTCGCGTCCTCCAGCGCGCGGTGGTTGGCGCGGTAGCGCAGCTCCACCGGCGCACCGTCGAGGTTGCCGACGACGAGTGGATACCGGTCCGCGAGCCGGTGCTGCTGCCGCCCGTTCAGGGAGTCCATGAACGGCGCGATCACCGAGGGACCCGCCTCCGGGTCGGGCAGGTCCCGCCCCGCGATGCTGCCTTCGGACCAGGACTCCAGCGCGGCGGCACGCGGCCCGCTCTCACCGCTGTGCTCGTGCACGGCGGTCCAGCCCGTCGTCGCAAGCAGCACGAAGACCACCGAGAGTGCGAGGAGCGCACGCCAGGCGGTGGTTCCGGAGGCTTCCGCCGGAGGGAGTCCGGAACCCGAGAGCTGGTTGCCAAGGGCGGGGAGGTAAGTCACTGAGGCGTCACCATAAAAGATGGCCCCCGGGGTCGGTCGAATCCCGCGCTGGCCGTGAGTCAAGTCACGTTTGACAGGGGGCGGAGCGCCTGTGTCGGGCGGGGTGTATCGCCTTGTCTCGCTGCGGAGTTGCTGAAAAGCGGCGGCTTCCCGGGACTTGGCCGCATTGCCGTCCGTGCGGGTGTCTCCGCCTCGTTTGCCGGAAGCGCATGCGCCCGGAGGAGAGGGGGCCGCGTCAACCGGCGGGACGGGGCATGCGCTCCTTCGTGGGGCCCGCAGACGAGGCGGGGGACGGCACGCGGGGCTGCACGCCCCAGTCGCGGCCGAGCGCAGGAGCGAGGTGCTCGACGTAGGAGTCGGCGAAGGAGCGCGCTGCCTCGACGGAGAGGTCGGGCCCGCAGCTCCAGCGGCGACCGGCCGCGCGCATCACGCCGCAGAAGGCCGCCACCAGCACGCGCGGGCGCGGGTCGAGGTCCGGATCGAGTCCGGTGCGCGCCGCCATCTCGGCGCTGACCCGGTCCTCCATCGCCGACTGCCGCCGCAGATGCGCGGCGAGGAGCGACGGGGTGGTCTCGACGGTGTGCCACATCATCAGGTGGAGGCGGAGAGGAACGACGTCCTCCACCGCTTCGGCCGTCGCCGTCCACGCCGTGTCCAGCGCGTTGCGCAGGACGTCGTACGGGGCCTCGTCGAGCGGTCTCTCGACGATGCTGCGGACGAAGACCTCCTCGACGACGTCGTGGAAGTGGAAGGCGACTTCCTCCTTGCTGGCGAAGTAGCGGAAGAAGGTGCGTTGGGAGACCTCCACCCGGTCGGCGATGCGGTCGACGGTGGTGGCGTCGTACCCGTGGTCCACGAAGAGCTGGTGTGCGGCGAGGAGAAGGGCATCCCTGGTCCGCTGCTTCTTCCGCTCTCGCAGACCGGTCACTCTCGGACACCTCCGGTGGATCGCCCCTGCACGGTGCGTTAGTCACGAGACGTCTACCGGCGGGTCAGTATGTTTGTCAATTGTCAGCGACTGTCAGGGGCTGGTGGGGGTCTCGGTCGCGGTGGGTGTGGCCGCGGGGCGGTGGCGGGTCGCATTCGGGATGTGGGCGGGTTCCGTGCGGTGCCTCGGCACGGGGCGGGGTGGGTGCCGTGCGGGCTTCCGGCCGGTGGTGCGGCTGCCGGAGAGGGGCCCCGCAGGGTGCAACCGGCCTTCTGCGGTCCTCAGTTCGTGGCTGACCTGCGGTTACCTGTGGTTGTGGATAACTCGGCCGCTGGACCGGGTGATGTGGGCCGAAGACTCTTGGCGTGGCGTGGTCGGGGCGTTCATGCTTTTCGTGTCCCGCTCGCAGGGCGGGAGGAGTCCCGGAGCGCGTCCGCCGAGCCGTCGGTGCGGCGCCTGTCGCGGGACGTTGTGAGGGCGGCCGCTGCCGCCCGAGTGTGCCGGCGCGAAGAGCGACGCCGGCCTTTCACGGGGGAGTTGAGTTCATGCGTGCGTGCATGCTGCGTAAGAGCGGTCCGCGAGCAGCCGAGCGGAGGATGCGGGGTCGCGCCTCGGGCGTGAGGGCGCCTCGTTTCGTATACGGCGCCGTGGTGGTGCTGGCGGTGTGGGGCGTCGGGATGGTGCCCGCGGCGGGTGCCTCGCCGGTGGGTGCGGCGCAACCACAGCTCGGGCCGTGCGGCGCCGGTGAGTTGTGCCTGTGGCAGAAGCAGGGCTTCAAGGCGAAGAAATGGGTCCACGAACTCAGCGACACGGATATCGATAGCTGCGTCCCTCTGCCGAAGGGAGCCTCCGCGGCGGCGCTGGCGAACCGGACGGGTCGCCCCGTCACCGTTTACCAGAGCCGTGAGTGCGCCAGTACCGGGGAGTTCCACACCCATCCCTCAGGCACCTGGACCCCGCACACCGCGTACGCGGTACGCGCGTTCAAGATCTGGGAGAACTGAAATGCCTGGGCTTGTCGGTGAGCCGCGGAGGTGCGGCGCCGCGGCCGTAGGTCCGGCTCGGCCGGCTGCGCGCACCCTCTGCGCCGATCGACCTCCGCCGCGGCAGGGTGCGGGCGGCCCGAGCGGAGCTCGGACACCCGTACCCTGCCGGGCCGGCCGTAGGTCAGGCGTCCCCGCCCGCCGCTCCCGGGTCGGCGGCCGTGGCGTCGAGGAGCTGGTACCGGTCGAGGGCCTGCTTCAGCGCGGAGCGGTCGATCTTCCCCTCCTTCGCCAGCTCGGTGAGGACGGCGAGCACGATCGACTCGGCATCGATGTGGAAGAAGCGCCGAGCCGCGCCCCTCGTGTCGGCGAAGCCGAAGCCGTCCGCGCCGAGGGACTGGTAAGTCCCCGGCACCCAGCGGGAGATCTGGTCCGGAACGGCACGCATCCAGTCGGATACGGCCACCTTCGGCCCCTCCGCACCCTGGAGCTTCCTCGTGACGTAGGGCGTCCGCTGCTCCTCCTCGGGGTGGAGCAGGTTGTGCTCCTCCACCGAGACGGCCTCGCGCCGCAGCTCGTTCCAGGAGGTCGCGGACCACACGTTCGCGCGTACCCCCCACTCCTCGGCGAGGAGCTCCTGAGCCCTCACCGCCCAGGGGAGAGCCACGCCGGAAGCGAGGATGTGCGCGGGGGTGCTGCCGGAGTCCCCTTGGCGATAGCGGTAGAGGCCCTTGACGATGCCTTCCACGTCGACGTTCTCGGGTTCGGCCGGCTGTTGTACGGGCTCGTTGTACACGGTGAGGTAGTAGAAGACGTCCTCGCCGTGCGGGTGCTCCTCGCTGGAGCCGTACATCCGCTGCAGACCGTCCCTGACGATGTGGGCGATCTCGAAACCGAACGCCGGATCGTAGGCGACCACTCCCGGGTTGGTCGAGGCGAGCAACTGCGAGTGCCCGTCGGCGTGTTGGAGCCCCTCACCCGTGAGGGTCGTGCGCCCGGCCGTCGCGCCGAGGACAAAGCCTCGCGACATCTGGTCGGCCATCTGCCAGAACTGGTCGCCCGTGCGCTGGAACCCGAACATCGAGTAGAAGACGTAGATCGGGATCATCGGTTCGCCGTGTGTGGCGTGCGTGGAGCCGGCGGCGATCGTCGCCGCGATGCAGCCCGCTTCGGTGATCCCGTCGTGGATCAGTTGCCCGGTGGGGGATTCCTTGTAGGCGAGGAGCAGTTCGCGGTCCACGGACTCGTAGGTCTGCCCCAACGGGTTGTAGATCTTCGCCGAGGGAAAGAAGGAGTCCATCCCGAAGGTCCGGTACTCGTCGGGGGCGATCGGCACGAAGCGGTTGCCGATCTCCTTGTCCCGCATCAGGTCCTTGAGCAGTCGCACGAACGCCATCGTCGTGGCGACCTGCTGCTGACCGGAGCCCTTGCGCACGGCGGCGTACGCGTTGTCCCCGGGCAGCGTCAGCGGCTTCGAGCGGTCGATCCTCGTCGGTACGTAACCGCCCAGCTCGCGCCGCCGGTCGTGCATGTACTGGATCTCTTCCGAGTCCTTGCCGGGGTGGTAGTAGGGCGGCAAGCCCGACTCCAACTCCGAGTCCGCGATGGGGATATGGAGACGGTCCCGGAAACCCTTGAGATCGTCGACGGTGAGCTTCTTCATCTGGTGGGTGGCGTTGCGGCCTTCGAAGTTGGGGCCCAGAGTCCATCCCTTGATGGTCTGCGCGAGGATCACCGTGGGCTGACCCTTGTGCTCCTTGGCCGCCTTGTAGGCCGCATACACCTTGCGGTGGTCGTGGCCGCCGCGCCCGAGGTGGAGCAGTTGCTCATCCGTCATGCCCTCGGCCATCTTGCGCAGCCGCTGGTCTCCGCCGAAGAAGTGGTCGCGGATGTACGCCCCGCTCTCCGTCGCGTACGTCTGGAACTGCCCGTCGGGTGTGGAGTTGAGCTTGTTGACGAGCACGCCGTCCCGGTCCTGCCCGAGCAGCGGGTCCCAGGAGCGGTCCCACACAAGCTTGATGACGTTCCATCCGGCACCGCGGAAGTACGACTCCAACTCCTGCATGATCTTGCCGTTGCCGCGCACCGGGCCGTCGAGCCGCTGGAGGTTGCAGTTGATCACGAAGGTGAGGTTGTCGAGCCCCTCGCGAGCAGGGAGCGACAACTGCCCGAGCGACTCCGGCTCGTCCATCTCCCCGTCGCCGAGGAACGCCCACACGTGCGACTTGGAGGTGTCGGCGATCCCGCGCGCCTCGAGGTAGCGGTTGATCCGCGCCTGGTAGATGGCGCCGATCGGGCCGAGCCCCATCGAGACCGTGGGGAACTCCCAGAAGTCCGGCATCGAGCGCGGATGGGGGTAACTGGAAAGCCCGTCGGGGTACTTGCTCTTCTCCTGCCGGAACCCGTCGAGTTGCTGCTCGGTGAGCCTGTCGAGGAGATAGGCGCGGGCGTAGATGCCGGGGGAGGCGTGCCCCTGGAAGAAGATCTGGTCGCCGCCGTCGCCCTCGTCCTTGCCGCGGAAGAAGTGGTTGAAGCCGACGTCGTAGAGAGAGGCCGAGGAGGCGAAGGTGGCGATGTGCCCGCCCACTCCGATACCGGGGCGCTGAGCTCTGGAGACCATGACGGCCGCGTTCCACCGGGTCGCGTTGAGGATCTTGCGCTCGATCTCCTCGTTCCCCGGGAAGAACGGCTCGTCCTTGGTGGCGATGGTGTTGACGTAGTCGGTGCTGCGCACCTCCGGTACCGCGACGCGCTTCTCCCTGGCGCGCTCGATCAGCCGGAGCATGAGATAGCGGGCCCTGTCCCGACCGCGCTCGTCGACGGCTTCGTCGAGCGAGGCGAGCCACTCCTCGGTCTCTTCGGGGTCGAAGTCGGGGACCTGGCTGGGAAGGCCGCCAATGATGATCGGGGTGCGATCTGATGCGGAAGCCACGCTGTTCCTTCGCTGCTCGTTATCGCAATGTGTGTGCCTGCTGTACAAGGTGTCGCGCGCCTCCATCGTGGACCGCACGCGCGAATCCGTCATCTCTACCGCAAGGTAACCGCGCCGCTCGCCCCCTGCCCAAGGGGACCGGGGAGAAAAAGGGGCAAAGCCTCCTGTCTCCGTGATGCGGCACCTTACGCCCGTACCATGCGTGAACGGTCGCGCTCGGGGGTGCTCTCGGAGTGCGCGGTCGTGGCGAGAGCGGTGCGGCACTCGGGGCAAAACCGTCGGTTCTTCCCCGTCGCCCGGTGGTGGGAAGGCCGGCGGATCGGGCATTCTGGGATGACACGTCAACGTTTGGGCGGGACAGACCGCCGGGTACTTGCGTGATCCGGCCCGCCCGTGTGGACTACCGCCAATGCTTCGCGGGTAAGCGGAGCGCAGGCATAACCGAGAAACACGACAGGAGGCAATCCGTGAGCGCGACCGCGGACCACGCGGAGGAGCGGACCAACCCCGCCGCAAGGCTGGGTTTCCAGCCCGAGCAGGTGGTCCAGGAGATCGGCTACGACGACGACGTCGACCAGGAACTCCGCGAGGCCATTGAGGAGATCACCGGCCAGGAGCTCGTCGATGAGGATTACGGTGATGTGGCCGACGCCGTGGTGCTGTGGTTCCGCGAGTCGGATGGCGACCTGACGGACGCGCTGGTGGACGCCACGACCATGATCGATGAGGGTGCTCCCGTCTGGTTGCTCACCCCCAAGACCGGCCGTGACGGCTACGTGGAGCCGAGCGAGATCGGCGAGGCGTCCCAGACCGCCGGACTCTCCCAGACCAAGAGCTTCAATGCGGCCAAGGACTGGACCGGCAGCCGTCTGGTAACCCCGAAGGGGGCGCGCTCCGGAAAGCGCTGACCGGACTTGACCGGGCACTGCGCCCCCGACCGGCCCGAAGCCGGCGGGGGCGCAGTGCATAGGGTGGGGCGGACTCTGTCCCGTCCACCGAAGGGAACCCCGCCATGGCGATCGAGGTCGGCACCAAGGCTCCGGACTTCACGCTCAAGGACCAGCACGGCCAGGCCGTCCGGCTCTCCGACTACGAGGGCAAGAAGAACGTGGTCCTGCTCTTCTACCCGTTCGCCTTCACCGGCGTCTGCACCGGAGAGCTGTGCGCCCTCCGCGATGAGCTCCCCACTTTCGTCAACGACGACGTCCAGCTCCTCGCCGTCTCCAACGACTCCCCGTTCGCGCTCCGCGTCTTCAGCGAGCAGGAGGGGCTCGAGTACCCGCTGCTCTCCGACTTCTGGCCGCACGGCGAGGCATCGCGTGCCTACGGAGTCTTCGACGAGGAGAAGGGCTGCGCCGTCCGCGGCACCTTCGTGATCGACAAGACCGGAACCGTGCGGTGGAACGTCGTCAACGCGATCCCGGACGCGCGGGACCTCAACGAGTACACCAAGGCGCTCAAGGAGCTCTGAGTCGGGGCGACTGCCGACGTCGGTCGGTCGGGCGGTGGTTCCTGCCGCGGTTTCGCGTCGGAAGTGGGCTCCGCTCGGCTGCCGGTCGGCAGTGCGGGCCCGCCTTGCTGTCGTTGGGTGCTGCCGGCCGCCTGCCGTTCCGGGCGTCCGCCAGGCCGGAGGTGCGCCCGCGGGTCCGGTTTCGTCACCCGCGCTCGGGGCAACAGGGGACGCAAGCGCCTACACGGCACCGGGAAGCGAGGGCCGGCCGACCGGTGCGGTGAGCGCGCTCGCCGGGTGCTGTCGGCGTGGGGAAAGACCGGGCGGCCGGTGTGAGCGGTCCTTGTCACAGGGGTGTGGGGAGGGGAACCCCTCACTAGGATCGAGTCGTTGAGTCCGACGGCATCCGTATGACGGGAAAACGGGGCACATCGTGCTCCTTCCGAACAACCACCAGGAGGACTCGTGGGAGTCAGCCTCAACAAGGGCGGAAATGTCTCGCTGACCAAGGAGGCCCCGAATTTGACCGCGGTGATGGTCGGCCTCGGGTGGGACGCTCGCACCACCACCGGGAGCGATTTCGACCTCGACGCCAGCGCCCTGTTGACGAATGCCGAGGGAAAGGTCGGCGACGACCGGAACTTCGTCTTCTTCAACAACCTCGCCAGCCAGGACGGTTCGGTCCAGCACACCGGCGACAACCTCACCGGTGAGGGCGAGGGCGACGACGAGGTGATCAACGTCAACCTCGCCGGCGTCCCTGCCGAGGTGGAGAAGGTCGTCTTCCCGGTCTCCATCTACGACGCGGAGACCCGTCAGCAGAGCTTCGGCCAGGTGCGCAACGCGTACATCCGCGTCGTCAACCAGGCCGACGGCAACGAGCTCGCCCGGTACGACCTCACCGAGGACGCCTCGACGGAGACGGCGATGGTCTTCGGCGAGCTCTACCGCCACGGCGCCGAGTGGAAGTTCCGCGCCATCGGCCAGGGTTACGCCTCCGGCCTGCGGGGGATCGCTCAGGACTTCGGCGTCAACGTGTGAGCGGCGACGCCTGACCACCGGCCCCAGCGGTCGGAATCCAGCAGCCGCCGGCGCCGCAGACTTCCGCAACCGGGAGGTGTGCGGCGCCGGGTGGTGCCGTCACACTGGCTCCATCGCCATCGGGGAGAGGAACACAGAACATGAGCGTCACGCTCGCCAAGGGGGGAAACGTCTCCCTCTCGAAGGCCGCACCCGACCTCACCCAGGTCCAGGTCGGCCTCGGCTGGAAGGCCCGCTCCACCACGGGCGCCGACTTCGACCTCGATGCCAGCGCCCTGCTCTGCAACGCGAGCGGACGCGTCCTCGGGGACGAGTACTTCGTCTTCTACAACAACCTCACCTCTCCTGAGGGCTCCGTCGAGCACACGGGAGACGAACTCGTCGGCGGCAGCGGCGGGGACGACGAGACCGTCCTCGTCGACCTCACCAAGGTGCCGTCGCACGTGGAGAAGGTGGTCTTCCCGGTCTCCATCTACGACGCCGAGTCGAGGCACCAGACCTTCGGCCAGGTGACCGACGCCTACATCAGGGTGCTCAACCAGTCGGACGGCCAGGAGCTGGCTCGCTACGACCTCACGGAGGACGCCTCCTCGGAGACAGCGATGATCTTCGGCGAGCTCTACCGCAGGGACGGTGAGTGGAAGTTCCGGGCCGTCGGCCAGGGTTACGCCTCCGGACTGCGGGGCATCGCCCTCGACTTCGGCGTGAACGTCGACTGACGGCTGCGCTCCACGTACCTCCGTGCATCAGGTCCGGGCTTTCGAGTATCAGGTCCGAGACGGCGTATGTACCTGTGCGCCGGAGCACGCGCGGCCCTTGGGGCAACCCCGCGTGACCCCAAGGCGTCCGAACCCCCCACCATGGCAAGACCAAACCTGATACCGCACCTGATAACGAAAACGATGGGGTAGGCAGTGCTGAAAACCTTCGGCTGGTCGATCGGCGTCACCGTCGCCGGTCTCGCCTTCGCCGCATACTTCTGGGGCTGGACGGGCTTCGCCGTCGTCGCCATCCTCTCCGTCCTGGAGATCTCGCTCTCCTTCGACAACGCCGTGGTCAACGCGGGCGTGCTGAAGAAGATGAACGCCTTCTGGCAGCGCATCTTCCTCACGATCGGCATTCTGATCGCGGTCTTCGGCATGCGCCTGCTCTTCCCCGTCATCATCGTCGCGATCAGCGCCCAGGTCGGGCCGATCGAGGCGGTGCAGCTCGCGGTCGACGAGCCGGGCACCTATCAGGACCTCGTCACGGATGCGCACGCCGCGATCGCCGCCTTCGGCGGGATGTTCCTGCTGATGATCTTCCTCGACTTCATGTTCGAGGAGCGGGAGATCAAGTGGCTCGGCTGGCTGGAGCGTCCGCTCTCCAAGCTCGGCAAGATCGACTCGCTCTCGATCTGCCTCGCGCTCGTCATCCTGCTGGTGACGGCGACGACGCTCGCCACTTCCGCGCACGTCTCGACGGGCCACGCCGACAAGTCGGGGACGGTGCTGCTCTCGGGCATCGCCGGCCTCATCACCTACCTCATCGTGGGCGGCCTTTCGGGGCACTTCGAGAACAAGCTGGAGGAGGAAGAGGAACGCGAGCAGGAGGAAGAGGAGGCCGCCAAGCGTGCGGGCAAGCAGACGTCGGCCGTCGGCCTCGCCGGCAAGGCGGCGTTCTTCATGTTCCTCTACCTCGAAGTCCTCGACGCCTCCTTCTCGTTCGACGGGGTCATCGGCGCCTTCGCCGTCACCAACCACATCTTCTGGATGGCGCTCGGCCTCGGCATCGGCGCGATGTACGTCCGCTCGCTCACCGTCTACCTCGTCCGGCAGGGCACCCTCGACGACTACGTGTACCTGGAGCACGGCGCGCACTATGCGATCGGCGCCCTCGCCATGATCCTCCTGGTGACGGTGAAGTACGAGATCCACGAGGTGATCACGGGCCTCGTCGGCGTCCTGCTCATCGCCTTCTCCTTCTGGTCGTCGATCCACCGCAACAGGCGGCTGGAGGCCGAGGGCGGAGGAGGCCCGGAGGAGGGGGACGGCGGGCACGTCGAGTCCGGAGCAGCAACTCGGGTGTGACGCGGTCCAGTTTGAGGAACGCTCCCTGCGGGGCGGCCGGAGCCGACGGTTTCGTGCCGCCCCGCAGCATCGAGTGGAACAGCGGCCGGAGTGGGGGTGTGCGATGGTCTCCCTGTGGGAGCACTGGCGGCGCGGTATGGGCAGGGGCGCAGGGGGACAGTCCTTCGACTCGATGGGGCCCTTCTCGGGCCATGCCGTCGAACTCACCAAGCGCCACTCCGAGGTCTCGCTGACGAAGCAGGGCGCCGACACCGGCGGCATGCGCGTCAACCTCTCCTGGCGGATGCGGAGTTCGGACGTCGGCGGCGGCAGGACCCGCCCCCGCGGCTCCCTCAGGCACCCGCTGCGCAGCCTCAAGCCCGAGGTGGTGCAGGCCCACACCCAGGGCGTGGTCAATGTCGACCTCGACCTCGCCTGCCTGTACGAGATGAAGGACGGCTCCAAGGGCGTCGTGCAACCGCTCGGCGGCTTCTACGGGGACCTCAGCAGCCCGCCCTACGTGAAACTCAGCGGCGACGACCGCTTCGGTTCCCCCTCGGGCGAGACGATCTACGTCAACCTCGACAACAAGGACGAGATATCCCGCCTGCTCTTCTTCGTCTACATCTACGACGGCACCCCGGCGTTCGACCGTACGCACGCGATCCTCACGCTGTACCCGAGCAGCGGCCCCCGGGTCCAGGTGAGTCTCGACGAGCGCGCACCGCAGGCCCGTTCGTGCGCCGTGCTGCTCCTCCAGAACGAGAAGAACGAACTCACGGTCCGCCGTGAGGTGCGCTACGTCTACGGCTTCCAGTCGGAGTTGGACCGCCTCTACGGCTGGGGGCTCCAGTGGGGCCGCGGGTACAAGACGCACAAGGTGTGACGCCGAGCCGGCGGTAGGCGGCCCCCGCCCGCCTACCGCTGGAGGAACTGCGGCCCCTGCGGCGGCAGCGCGAAGCTCGGGTCGGGCTGCGGGTAGCCGTACGTCGGCTGCGGGTAGCCGTATGCGGGCTGCGTGGTCGGCGGCTGCTGCGGCGGCTGCGGGTAGCCGTAACCGGTCTGCGGCGGAGCCGGGGGGACGGTCGTCGGGGGCGGGCTTCCGGGCAGGGGCTGCGGGGGCGCCTGGACGCCGGGTGCGTGCGCCGCGGCCGCGGGGACCGAGGGTTCCGTCGGATGGTGCGGTGTGAGCGGGTGGGGTACGCCGCCCGGTGCGCCGGGGAAGCGGGGCGCCTCGGGGGGTGCGCTCGCCGGGACTTGGGTGCGGAACGGAGTGTGCGGCACCGTGGCCTGGGGGTCGTACCCGGTGTCTTCCGCCGGCTGCTCCGGCTCGCTCTGCTGCTCCGCCGGGGCGGGGGGGTCGGCGGGCGGGGCCTGCTCGTCGGGAGCGGGCGGCGCGTCCTCCTCGGGTGCGCCCTCGTCCACGGCGATGCCGAACGTCGTGGCGAGTCCGACG
This sequence comes from Streptomyces sulphureus DSM 40104, assembly GCF_000381025.1. Classification (GTDB taxonomy): domain Bacteria; phylum Actinomycetota; class Actinomycetes; order Streptomycetales; family Streptomycetaceae; genus Streptomyces; species Streptomyces sulphureus. The sequence continues at coordinate 719,563 of NZ_KB905815.1, read as the reverse complement.
AGCCCGGTGTCGTAACCCTGGCCCAGCGCGCGGAACTTCCAGCCGTCGTCCTTGCGGTAGAGCTCGCCGCAGAGCATCGCCGTCTCTTCGCCCGTCTCCGGCTCGACGTCGAAGTGGAGGAGTTCCTCCGCCTCTTCGCCCGCGGTGCCGTAGAGGTACAGGCGCAGCGGCCCGACGTCGGCGAAGGTGCCGCCGTCGGCCGAGGCGGCGAGGAGGACGCGCTCCACGCCCTCGTCGAGCGCGGCGAGGTCTACCTCGACGGTGTCCCGCAGGCTCTCCGCCTCGCGGGTCTTCGCGAGATGGCGGACGAGCCCCGAGGGGTGCCGGGGCTGGTTGTAGAAGACGAAGTCGTCGTCGGAGCGGACGCGTCCGTCCTCGGCGAGCAGGAGAGCGGAGGCGTCTATGTCCGGTACGCCGGCGCCCGGGGACCAGCGGAGCACGGCACGCACGGTGCTCGCTTCCAGGGGCGCGTTGGAGCCCTTCGTCATGGCGTGCGTCATGGGTTCATCCTGCCTGTGCGCGGCGTCCCGGGACAACGTGGGGCGGCGTCGAGTGACGCGGCTCCCCACCCCTTGGGGAACTCTTGACCTACCCCCGTACGTACGATGAACGACCCCGGCCATACCCGGCCCGCCGGAACGAACGGCACCGCCCCCCACTCTCGTCCGGAAACGTCCGCAACGCGGCGGCCGGTCGGACGCGCAGCAGCGGTGAGTGCGACGTGAGTAAGGACATCCATGCGGCATTTCAGGCACCTGGCGCCTGAGGTCCGACGCGGCCTCTTCCACCGCGAACCGGACGAGTTCACCGCCGAATCACCGGCCCGCACCCTCGCCGCCGCCCTCGGCGCGACCCTCTACAGCCCCGCCAACCGCCCCGGCCTCGCCGCCGACGTGGTGCAGCAGGCCAGGGGCGGCGTCGTCTCGATGGTCCTCTGCCTGGAGGACGCCGTCCCCGACGGCGAGGTGTCCGAGGCCGAGGCCAACCTGGTGCGGCAGTTGGACGAGCTCGCCCTCGCCGCGGACGACGGAGCCGAACTCCCGCTGCTTTTCGTACGGGTACGCACCCCCGAGCAGATACCCGACCTCGTCAAGCGCCTCGGCCCCGCGGTCGGCCTCCTCTCGGGTTTCGTCGTACCGAAGTTCACCGAGGAGAGCGGAGCGCCCTTCCTCGACGCGCTGGAGCAGGCCGAACGCGACTGCGGCTGCCGCCTCTTCGCGATGCCGGTACTCGAATCACCCGAGCTGCTCCACCTGGAGACGCGCACAGCGACCCTCGCCGGTATAGCCCGCTGCGTCCGCGCGCACCGCGACCGCATCCTGGCGCTGCGCCTCGGCGTCACCGACTTCTGCTCCGCGTACGGGCTGCGCCGCACCCCCGAGATGACGGCGTACGACGTGCAGTTGGTGGCCTCCGTCATCGGCGACGTCGTCAACTTCTTCGCGCGGGCCGACGGTTCGGGGTTCACGGTGACAGGGCCCGTCTGGGAGTACTTCAGGCTCCAGGAGCGGATGTTCAAGCCGCAGCTCCGCCGTTCCCCCTTCACCAGCGGCCGCGCGGACGAGCTGCGCACGGCGCTCATCGCGCACGACATGGACGGCCTCCTGCGCGAGATCGAACTCGACCGCGCCAACGGGCTGCTGGGCAAGACCTGCATCCACCCGTCGCACGTCGCCCCCGTCCACGCCCTCTCCGTCGTCAGCCACGAGGAGTACACGGACGCGACGGATATCCTGCGCCCGGAGCGGACGGGCGGCGGAGTGCTGCGCTCCGCGTACACCAACAAGATGAACGAAGTGAAGCCGCACCGCGCCTGGGCCGAACGCACGCTGCTGCGCAGCGAGGTCTTCGGGGTCGCCAGGGAGGGCGTCGGTTTCGTCGAGCTGCTGGCGGCGGGGATCAAGTGAACGGCGAGTACGGAACGGTGGTACAGGCGGACGAGCGGGACGACGGGCCGGCGCCCGCGCGCGGGGCGTGGAGCGGCGAGTGGGTCGAGCGCGAACTCGGCGTCCGGATCGGCGGGGAGGGCCTGCGCGAACTCGTCGGACTCGCGCTGCGACGCAACCCGAAGCGCGCGCACCTGCTCGTCTCACGGGTGCTCGGCAAGCACGTACCGCAGCGCCCCTCGGTCGTCCTGGGCGCGGGGCGCACCCTGGGGCGGCGCGTACGCACCCTGCTGGGCGAGGCCGCCGACCGCGCCACCGTCCTCGGGTACGCGGAGACGGCGACGGGCCTCGGCCACGCCGTCGCCGACGGACTCGGCGCCGCCTACCTCCACTCCACCCGCCGACGGGTGCCGGGGGTCGCGCCGTTCGGCGGCTTCGAGGAGGAGCACAGCCACGCCACCGGGCACCTGCTGCTCCCCGAGGACCCGTCGCTGCTCCTCGCGGAAGGACCGCTCGTCCTCGTCGACGACGAGTTCTCCACGGGGCGGACCGCCCGCAACACCCTCGCCGCGCTCCACCGCCGGCAGCCGCGGGAGCGGTACGTCCTCGTCTCCCTCGTGGACGTCCGCACCACGGAAGACCAGGCGGCCCTCAGGGAGTTCGCCGCCTCCCTCGGCACCCGCGTCGACGTCGTCTCGCTCGCGGCGGGACGGGTCACGCTCCCCGGGGACGTGCTGGAGCGTGGCGAACGGCTCGTCGCCGCGCACGCGCCGCCTGCCGTGGAGCCGCGCCCCGGGCCGGAGTTCACGCGCGTCGACCTCGGCTGGCCCGCCGGGCTCGCGGAGGGGGCGCGGCACGGCGTCGGCCGCGCGCACGCCTCCCGCCTCGACGCCGTGCTGCCGGGCGTCGCGGCCCGCCTCGCCGCCCGGCTCGCACCGGCCCGCCCCGCGCGCGTACTCGTCCTCGGCACCGAGGAGTTGATGTACGCACCGCTGCGGATCGCGCACGCACTCGAAGAACACCTGGGCGAGTCCGCCGAGGTCCGCTTCTCCACCACCACGCGCTCGCCGGTGCTGCCCGTGGACGACGACGGGTACGCGATCCGCACCGCGCTCACCTTCACCCCGCACGATCTGCCGCCCGGCAGTCCCGACTCGGGGACCAGGTACGCGTACAACGTCGCGGGCGGCGGCTTCGACGCCGTGGTCGCCCTCGTCGACGACGTCGGCGACACCGAGGCGCTCCGCGCCCCCGACGGCCTGCTCGCGCAGCTCGCGCCGCACACGGAGCGCCTCCTCCTCGGTGTCCTGCCGACGCACGTCCCGACCGGCGCGCCCGCCGGTCGGCCGCTGCGCGGGCCGCTGTTCTCGTCCTACCGGGCCGAGGACGTCGGCTGGCTCCTGCGGGACTTCTCCGACGTCGAGTTGGAGGCGCCGACCGAGGAGCGCGAGGAGGCGATACAGAGCGGCGGGGCGCACTACGCGGAGTCGCTGCCCGTCGAGTACCAGCCGAGCCCCCGCTACCGGCAGCTCTTCCACAGCGCCCTCGACCACTCGGCCTCCCGCCTCGCGCGTGCGGTGGGCGCGGTCACGGAGACCGTCCTCGCCGAGCGCGGGCCGAGCCCCGTCCTCGTCTCGCTCGCCAGGGCCGGCACACCCGTCGGCGTGCTGATGCGGCGCTGGGCGCTGCGGATGCACGGGGTGGCACTGTCGCACTACGCGGTCTCGATCGTCAGGGGACGCGGTATCGACGAGGCGGCGCTGCGCTACCTCGCCGCCCACCACGACCCGGGCGACGTCGTCTTCGTCGACGGCTGGACGGGCAAGGGCGCCATCACGAGGGAGCTCGCCGACGCGGTGGCGGCACACCCCGGCTTCGACCCCTCCCTCGCCGTCCTCGCCGACCCGGGGTCCTGCGTGCGCACCTACGGCACCCGGGAGGACTTCCTCATCCCCTCGGCCTGCCTCAACTCCACGGTCTCCGGGCTCATATCGCGCACCGTCCTGCGGGACGACCTGGTCGGCCCCGGCGACTTCCACGGCGCGAAGTTCTACCGCGAACTCGCCGCCGACGACGTCTCGCAGCTCTTCCTCGACCGCGTGGAGGGGCACTTCCCCGAGGTCCGCGAAGACGCGGCGGCCGACTCGGCAGCGCTGCGCGCGACGGACCGCACGCCCACCTGGGAGGGGTGGCGGGCCGTCGACCGGATCAGCGAGGAGTACGGCATCGGCGACGTCAACCTGGTCAAGCCGGGCGTCGGCGAGACGACCCGGGTGCTGCTGCGCCGGGTGCCGTGGCGGGTGCTCGCGCGGCGCGGTGCCGGCGCCGACCTCGACCACGTCCGGCTCCTCGCGGAGCAGCGGGGTGTACCCGTCGAGGAGGTCGACGGGTTGCCGTACGCCGCCGTCGGCCTCGTCCACCCCCGGTACACGCGCGGTGCGACGGGCGCCGACGGCAGGGCCGCGGACTCCGGTGCGCCCGCCGCGCGTGGGGACGGCGCCCCGTGACCGTCGCGCTCTTCGCCTCCGACCTCGACCGCACCCTGATCTACTCGGCGGGCGCCCTCGCCCTCGACTGCCCCGACACGGAGGCACCCCGGCTGCTCGGGGTCGAGACGTACCGGGGCGCGCCGCTCTCCTTCGTCACCGAGGCGGCGGCCGGGCACCTCGCCTCGCTCGCCACGTCGGGCGGCTTCGTCCCCGTCACCACACGTACCAGGGAACAGTTCGCGCGCGTCCGGTTGCCGGGCCCCGCGCCGCGGTACGCGGTCTGCGCCAACGGCGGGCACCTCCTCGTCGACGGGGAGAGCGACCCGGCGTGGCACGCCGCCGTCCGCAGGCGGCTCGGCGACTGCGCGCCGCTCGCCGAGGTGCGGTCCCGGATGCTCCGCGACGCCGGGCCCGACTGGCTCCTCAAGGAACGCACGGCGGAGGGCCTCTTCGCCTACCTCGTCGTGGACAGGGCGCGCCTGCCCGGCGGTTGGCTCGACGCGTTCACCGGCTGGGCCGGGGCGCGGGGCTGGGGCGTCTCGATGCAGGGGCGCAAGGTCTACGCCGTCCCGTCCGTCCTCACCAAGGAGGCGGCCGTCGCCGAGGTCGTCCGCCGCAGCGGAGCAACCCTGCTCCATGCTGCGGGGGACTCCCTCCTCGACGCCGGGATGCTCGCCGCCGCCGACACCGGCTGGCGTCCTGGGCACGGGGAACTCGCCGACACCGGCTGGCACTTGCCGCACATCGAGGCCCTCCCTGAGCGCGGCGTCCGCGCCGGCGAGCGGATCGCGGCGGCAGCGTACGGGGCGTTGCGGGGAGGGGGCGAGGTGCGGGTGCCGGCCGACACGGTCCGTGATCTCCCGGCGGGAAGAGGAGAGGCCGCGCCGGGTTCTACGCCTGGGTGACGACGTCCCTCCGCCGGAAGGCGGCCAGCGCCGCAGCCGTGCAGAGCGCGGCGAGGGCGGTCAGGACCGCGAGCGAGGCGACGCTGAGCGTCTCCGCCGGGTACTCGCCGATGTGCGCGAACGGGGAGACGGACTGGGCGACTTCGGGCAGTTCGAGAAGCGGGCCGAAGAAGCCTGCGAAGAGCCCGTACGCCAACACCGCCCAGACCAGGGGGACGGCCCCGGGAGCAGCGCCGTAGAGGAGAGCGGCGAGGGCGAGGACCAGCCACACGGCGGGCGCGTGCGCGACGTGGCCGAGGACCGTTTCGCCCAGCAGCCCGGCGTCCCCCGTGCTCGCCGCCGCGCCGATGCCGTCGCCGAGCCCTGCGAGGAGCAGCAGCCAGAGCGTGGAGAGGCCGACGACGGTCAAGTGGCCGCCCAGCAGGGCTCGGCGGCCGACGGCCGTGGCGAGGACGGGTTCGGTGCGGCCCTCGGTCTCCTCGTTGCGGAGCGACTGGACGGCGAGGACCGCGTGGGTCCCGGCGACGAACGCCCACATCAGTCCCATGGTTCCGAGGTAGCCGTCGAGGAGGTTGTCGGCACCTCCCAGCAGCGTCACCACCTCGCCCGGTGCGTCCTCCAATCCGTCGAGCAGGGGTTGGGTGAACGATCCGTACGCGCCCGAGCCGAGGAGTACGGCCGCGCTCCATCCGACGAGACCCGGTCCGTGCAGGCGAAAGGCGAGCGCGAGCGGCGAGTTGAGCCACGGGGCGGCCCGGGGAGCGCCGTGGCGCGGTGGGAACAGGCCGGCTCCGAGGTCGCGGCGCATCGACGTGGCGTAGCCGAGCGCGGCCGTCGCCGCGGCGAAGGCGAGCGAGAGCAGCAGTGGCCACCAGCGGTCCAGCGTGTAGGGCGCGGTCTGCTGGGACCAGCCGATCGGTGACAGCCACGAGAGCCAGGAAGGACCGCTCTGCTGCACGTGCGCCATGTCCCCCAGGGCCCGCAGCGCGAACGCGGCGCCGAGCACGGCGCCCGCCGTCCCCGCGGCGGCCCGCGGTTGCGCGGACATCTGGACGGTGGCCGCGGCGGTGCCGGCGAAAGCGAGGGCACAGGCACCGGCGCCCGCGCCGAACACGAGGGAGCCGGTGGTGTCGTAGCCCCCTCCGATCATGACGGCGGCGATCAGCAGTGCGGTCACGGTCGCCATCAGCGTCGCGAGGAGCAGCGCCGCGGTGAGCTGCGCGTGGCGGCCGACCACGTTGGCGCGGATCAGCTCGGTCCGCCCCGCCCGCTCCTCGGCCCGGGTGTGCCGGACCACCGTCAGCAGGCCCATGAGCCCCGCCCCCGTGAGGAGGTACAGGCCGTACTCGCCGACGAGGAACCGCTCGACCGTCAGCGCGTCGAACCCGAACCCGGGGCCGCCGAACATGGCACCGGCAGGAGTCCTGGCGAAACCGGCGAAGGATTCCAGGTCCTCCTCGGTCTCCGCGAGGGCACCCATCGCCGAGGAGAAGTAGGTCATCAGCAGGGCCAGTCCCAGCGTCCAGCCGAAGAAGCGGACGCGGTCCCGCCGCAGCATGAAGACGAGGAGCTTGCCCGTGCCGGTCAAGCCTCCCGGCGCGAGCCCGTTGCGTGCCGGCAGGACGGACGCGGTCGTCATGCGGCCCTCCCGCCGTCCGCGCCGGAGGAGGTGCCGTCGCCGTAGTGGCGCAGCAGCAGTTGCTCCAGCGTCGGCGGATGGGCGCTGAGGGCGTGCACGTCGTGCTCACCGAGGTACCGCACGACGGGGGCGAGTTGGTCGCCGTCGACCTCGAAGCGGAGGCGGCCGTTCTCGGTCCGCAGGTCGTGGACGCCGGGGAGCTCGGCGAGGGCATCGGCCGGCTGCCGGGTGACGGCCTCGACGGAGGTGCGCGTGAGGTGCCGCAGTTCGTCGAGCGAGCCGGACTCCACGATCCGTCCCTGGCGGACGATCGAGAGGCGGTCGGCGAGGACCTCCACCTGTGCGAGGACGTGGCTGGACAGCAGTACCGTGCGACCGGCCTCCCTGGCTTCCCTGATGCATTCCTGGAACGCCGCCTCCATCAGCGGGTCCAGCCCCGCCGTCGGCTCGTCGAGCAGCAGCAGTTCGACGTCGCTGGCGAGGGCCGCGATCAGGGCGACCTTCTGCCGGTTGCCCTTCGAGTACGTGCGTCCCTTCTTGCCCGGGTCGAGGTCGAAGCGTGCACACAACTCGTCGCGGCGGGCGGGGTCGGCGCCGCCGCGCAGCCGTGACAGCAGGTCGATCGCTGCGCCTCCGGTCAGGTTGGGCCACAGCTCCACGTCACCGGGAACGTAGGCGAGGCGGCGGTGGAGAGGGACGGCGTCGTGCCACGGATCGCGGCCGAGCACGCGCGCGGTGCCGCTGTCGGCGCGCAGCAGTCCGAGCAGGACGCGGATCGCGGTGGACTTTCCGGCGCCGTTCGGGCCGAGGAAGCCGTGCACCTCGCCCGGTGCCACGGCCAGTTCGACGCCGTCGAGCGCCCGGACCCGGCCGAAGGACTTGGTGACGTCGTGCATCTCGATGGCGGGAGTCATGTGGGTACCCCGTTTGTCGTCGTTTGTCGTCGGTCCGTGACGGAGGCGTGCAGGTTCGCCGGCGTGTGTCAGGCGTCAGCGCCGTCCGCCGGTGGATCGGGGACGTGCAGGAGGTGTTCTTCGAGCATCGATCGGTCGACGAAGAGCCCCTGGCAGAACAGCTCCACGGCGGGGAAGGTGATCGTCTGCACGTACTCGCGCAGAGAGGCCGTGAAACGGGCGTCGTCCCCGTCGTCCGGGTGGAGGGTGAACCAGACGAGCAGGCTGCCGAGCCCCTGGTAGGCGAGGAGCCTCGTACGCGCGGCCGGAGCCCGGCTGGTGCGGATGACGCCCGCCGCCTCGCCCGCGGCGAGGTACGCCTCGGCATCGCCGATCATGTGCTCGGCGGTCGTCTCCGCCAGTTCTCCGCCCGCTTGGACGCTGCGCAGCAGGTAGCGGACGAGCGGTGCGAACTCCTCGATGTCGGCGATCCGCGCGAGCAGCGAGCCGGTGTCCGTGTCGGTGAGGGCTTCTTCCTTGACCGCCCGCAGCAGCGCCAGGACATGGGCGTCGCACGCCTTGCGCAGGCCCTCCTTGGAACCGAAGTGGTGGACGATCAGTCCCGCCGTCACCCCGGCGTCGTCCGCGATCGTCCGCAGGCCCGCTCCGAACCCGTCCCGCCCGAACCGCACGACTGCGGCGTCGCGGATCTGCGCGGACGCTCCGCCGGGATCAACTGTCTGTGACACGCCCCCTGTTCGCATGCGAGCAGGCTAAACAGGCGTTCAATGCGAAGGCAACGGAGAGTCGTCGCGGTGGCCGCTAAGAAGGCGTCAAGGGCCGTCGTGTCGCCTCAACGCCCCGTCGTGTGTTGTGCGTCCGCAGAGTTGATCGGAGCGGCTGCCCTCAAGTCCCGAGGAGGCGGGCGACCGGGGGTGGCGCAAGCTCCCTCGTGGCTCAGCCGCAGCAACCGCCCCCGCAGCACCCTCCGCCCCCGGTGGGCTGCGCGCCGCCGGACGGTGCGCTGCCCGCGGAGCTGCCGACGGCGACCGTCGACAGAAGCTTGACGGTGTCCCCGTGCCCCTGCGGGCAGTCGGCGGGTGTGCTCGACTCGGCCATGGGACGGCTCAGTTCGAAGGTGTCGCCGCACTCGCGGCAGCGGTACTCGTATCGCGGCATGGCCACAGCCTAGCCGCCTCCCGTCCGGCCGCTGAGGGGTCAGCGTCCGCCGCCGCGCTCCTGGCGGATGCGGTCGACCACGGACTGGACCGTCTCCTTGACGGCGTCGAGTTCGGTGAGGAGGCGCCAGTAGTCGGGGTGGCGCCCGGTCAACGAGGCGACCGCGCGGTCCACCCGTTCCACCGACTCGTCGAGCGGCTGGGCGTGCCTCGGGTCGGGGGTGCTGCGGCCCGCCATCGCCAGGCGCTGGGCGTCGCGGATGGCGAACCGGGTGCGGTCCACCTCCGAACTCTGGTCGTAGGAGACGTCGTTGAGCCGCTGGAGCCGCTCGCCGGCTGTCTTGACGGCCTCGTCCGTGTCGTTGAGCAGGCCCCGCACCTCGGCGAGAAGCGTGGCGGCGTCCTCCCACCGCTGCTCGTCCCGTGCCGTCGACGTGTCGCGGAGCTTCTGCTGGGCCTGCGCGACGGACTGGGCCGCGCGCTCCGGCACCTGCTGGAGGTCCTGCCAGCACGCGGCGCTGAACCGCCTGCGCAGCTCGCTGAGGACCGGATCGACCTGCTGCGCCCGCGTCTCCAGCGCTTGGGTACGGGTGCGGAGGGACGCGATCCGCTTGTCGATCTCGGCCGCGCGCTCCGGGAGGCGTCTCGCCTCCTGCGCGATCGTCTCGGCCTCGCGCACCATCTCGTCGGCCCGGTGCACCGTCGCCTGCACGCCGTGCTGGGCCGCACCCTCGTTGAGCTTCGTCAACTCGGGGGAGAGGGCGGCGAGCCGGGCCGCGAGGGCGTCGGCCTTCAGACCCGAACTCCGGGCCTCGTCCAGCGCGTTGGTGGCTCCCAGGAGTGCTTGCTTGGCCCGTTCCACCGCCGGTGCCATCCGGGCGAGCTGGCCCTCCGCCTTCTCGACGAGGGGCGCCAGGCTCCGCGCGAAGGTGTCCAACTCCGCCTTGACGCGCTCCAGGTCGTGCCGGGCGCGCTCCAGCTCGGCGCGCGCGTGGGCGGCGGCCGAGGCGTCGAGGTCGTCGCGGTCGAGTTCGTGCCTGTCGACGACGGTGATGTAGTCGTGGCTGGCGCGGTCGATGCGGGTGCCGAACTCGGCGAAGTCGGCGACGGCCTTGCGGCCCGCGGCGGAGTCGTCGACCGCGCCGATGGTCTCTATCGAGATGCGCAGATCACGCTGGGCGGTGTCGAGTTCGTAGAAGGCTGCTGCCGCGGCGTCCTGGGCAGCCTGCGCGTCGGCCCTGAGGTTCTCGGCACGCCCGCTGCCCCAGCCCCAGCGGCGGGTCCCGCCACCGTTCCTCGCCGTCACGTGTCCCTCTCCCGTGTGCCGCAGCCAGTGGATCGACCGTCATTCTCCCACCAGTGGCAACGAACACACGAGCCGGTACGTTCGCGGAAACCGCAAGCGATTCCGACCGCGCGGGCCGCATCACCGCAGGGGCTTGACGGTGATCCGGCCGTTGTCCGTCTCCGCCGACACCCGGTAAGGACTGGCACTGCGCTCCGGGACGGAGACGTCGACGCCGCCGTTGTCCGTCTTTGTGGAGACGTCGTACTCCGCGCCCCCGCCCGTCGGCAGCGCGATCGCGATGTTGCCGTTGTCGGTGCGGGCGTCGACCAGGCGAGGCTTGACCTTCAACGCGAGGTCCACGGTGCCGTTGTCGGCCCGCGCCCTGATCCGCTCGCTCTCGGTGTCCCGCACCTCGACCCGCCCGTTGTCCGTCTCCAGGCGCATCGCACCGTCCACCTTGCGGGCCTTGATGCTCCCGTTGGAGGTGCCGAGATCGACGGCGCCCTCCGTACCGTCGACATCCACCCTGCCGTTGTCCGTGCGCACCTTGACCGGGCCCGAAGCGCGCTCCACCTCGACCGCCCCGTTCCCCGTCTCGACGTCGAGCGCGCCGAGTTCGCGCGCGGTGACCTTCCCCGAGTCCCCGCGCACCTGCACCGAGGCGCCGTCGGGCACCGCGACGCGGTACCGCCCCTCGCACTTGACCATGAGCCCGGCGCACTTGGTGTGGAGGCGGATGTCCCCGTCCTTCGCCTGCGACCACGCGGTTTCGGCCTTCCCGGCCACCCGCGTCGCCTTGAACCAGCGCGTCACCTCCACGCCGTCCGCGTCGTCGGCAGCAGGCACCAGCTCCAGGCGGCTGCCCTCGACGTCGAGCGCAAGCGGGCGGTCCCCCGCCGGGGCACGGAACGTCCGCTTCTCGGGCTTCCCGTCCCCGACCGTGCCGACCGCGACCCCCGCCGCCACACCGCCGAGGGCGATCACCGCCATCACGCCGACCACTGCGATCCCGACCCCGTACCTCACTGCGCCTCCCAGCCCGTCCGGCAGATCGTCCGACCTACCGACCAAGAGCCTAGAAAGCCCCCGCCGGAGCGGCGATACCGCCGTCCCCCGACCTCGGGGTGGGGATACCCCCAGCACAAACGCGTTTGCGCCGTCGCGCCACCGGCAGGGTACGCTGACCCCCGTCGGGTGCGTGCCCGATGGAGGGCGCATAGCTCAGCGGTAGAGCGCCTGCCTTACAAGCAGGATGTCACTGGTTCGAATCCGGTTGTGCCCACCGAGTTTTGTAGCAGGTGAAAGCAGCAGAACGGTCCCCGTCGAGATCTTCGCCGGGGACCGTGTTGTGCTCCGAGCCTGCCAAGTGCCGACACGCTTGCGGCTTGGCACCGTTCAGCCGAGAGGCGCCCGGGCCGACCGACGCCGGCTCCGGCCACGCTGGATGCCACCGGGACTCGTCGGACGGCTTCTCACCGCCCTGAGCCCGGAAGTCGGCGGCGTTCCGACGGGCCGGGCGGTGGCGCACGGGGAGCCGGCCGACCGGCGTCGCCTCAACGATCAGTCGGAGGCGAGGAGTTGCTCGCGCAGGATGTCGGCGTGGCCGCAGTGGTGGGCCAGCTCGCGCAGGACTTGCAGGTACACCCAGCGCAGTGTGCGCGGCCCGGTCCAGTGGCCGGTCACGACGGTGTCCAGCGGCAGGTCGGCGACGATCGACCTGGCCGTCGCGCAGGCTTCCCGGTGGGCCGCCGTGACGGAGGCGATGGTGTCGTCGTCGGTGAGGCCGAAGGATTCGTCCGCGCTCTCGACGACGTCGAGCTCCCGGCGCGGGGTGCCGCCGACGCACTCCTCGAACCACATCCGCTGCATCCACGTGACGTGCTTGAGCAGTCCGAGCAACGTCGTCTGCGAAGCGACGAGCCGGCGGCGGACCTGCTCCTCGGCGAGGCCGTCGAGGGTTGCCTCGACGGCGTTCCGGTACTCCTCGACGAACGCGTCGAGCTGAGTGCGCTCGTCGTCCAACGGCACGTCGAACGAGCCCATCGGAGACCCCCTCATGCGGTAGGCGAAGGCACATCAGCTCCTGCGAGCGTCGGCCCGGGTACCGACGATCCTAAGCTCAGTTAAAACTGCGGACAGGCACCTGCGGTCGCGCTCTGGCGACCAAGCCGAGCGTCGTCGTCGTCGGGCGTCTGCGTGCGCCTGCTCGGGGAACGGGACTTGAGCACGTATCCGACGGAGAACCATGGGAGCTCCCGGCGCTCACGTCCCACTCGGAGTCCGCCGTGCGCGGCGCTCCGGAAGCCGTTGCCGAAGTTTTCCGCGGCGTCGAGGTGCCGCAGGTGGCAGCTCCGGGGAGTGGGAAGCCGACCTAGCTGTGAACGGGCGACTACGCCCCGCCGACCCGGCGAAGAAGGCACACCCGGTCCTGCCCCGGTCCGTCGTAGTCGGTGTGGATCGGGAGGCCGTCCAGGTCGCGGTCGCCCGGTTCGGGGGTGAAGCCCAGGGCGCGGTGGAAGGCGAGCGAGCCCGTGTTGGCGGGGGAGGTGACGGCGCGGACCTCGCTGCGGCCCGAGGCGGCGGCGTGGTGGAGGAACGTGGAGTAGAGGTCGCGGGCGAGGCCCTGGCCGCGGAGTTTCGGGTCGACGCCGACGAAGTGGATGTACGCCTGCGTCTCGTCGTCGGGTGGGTGGAAGCCGACTAGGAAAGCCCTGATTCCGGTGGCGTCCTCCTGGACGAGGCTGGTGCGGGAGAAGAACTGGAGGAAGAGCTTCGGGAGCAGCAAAGAGAGCTCGCGTGCCTCGGCGGGGGTGCGTGAGTCGCCCCACCAGGTCTGCACGCACGTGACGAGCGCGGGATGGTCGGCGGGGCGCGCTTGGCGCAGGTCCGGCATGGCTTCCCCTCGGGTGGATCGACGGGCGGTCGCCGACCGATCATCCCGCACCCGGCGACGCTGCGGGGCGCCGTCGCAACATGACGGAGCGCTCACGACCGACGAACGCGAAGGTGGGCAACGCCAGTTCGGGGGGCGGTCCGCACCGTCCCGCCGTCTCAGCGAGTCGCGGCCGGCTCCGCCGGGCGCTCGGCCCGCTGGAGTTGGTGGGGGAGGAGCGGGGCGTAGGCGGCCGGCGCGGGACGGCGCTTTATGACGTACGCGGCGAGCGCGCCCGCGGCGAAGAGGGCCGCGACGGAGACGGCGGTGCCGAACCAGGAGGCGCCGAGCCACTGCGCGCCGAGGTAGCCGAGCCCGACGCTGTACGCGGCCCACGCGAACGCGGCCACCACGGACCACGGCACGAACTGGCGCGCGTCCCGGTGCACGGCCCCGGCCGCGAGGCTCACGACGGACCGCCCGGCAGGCGCGAACCGCGCCAGCACGACGAGACCCCCGCCGCCGCGCGCGAGCGCGTGCCCGAGCCGCTCGTGGGCGACGGTGAGGCGCCGGGAGCGGGCGATGGCGCCCTCGAAGCGGGCGCCTCCGCGCCAGGCGAGCCGGTAGGCGACGAGGTCGCCGACGATCGAGGCCGCAGCGGCGCAGAGCACCAGCAGCAGCATCTCGGGGACCATCGCCGTCAGCGGGTTGTCGCCCGCTGCGTGGAGGGAGCCTGCGGCGTCCGCGGCTCTGGTCCCGGCGACGGCGGTGGCCGCGGTGATGACGAGCACACCGCTCGGCAGCAGCGGCACGAACACGTCGAGTAGTACCGATGCTGCGACAACTGCGTAGATCCATGGGGAGGTGGTCAGGGACCCCAGGATTTCCAGCACTGTGCGTTCCCCGTTTCTCCCCTGCCCGACTCTCGTTCCACAGGCGTCTACCGCCGTACAGCCTACGCCCGCATACCCCCGGCGGAGCCGCCTGGCCCGCGTGGTGCCCCTCTCACCCTCGGTGCGTGGTTATGGATCTACGGACGGATCACAGCGAACAGGTGGAGGAACGGATGAGAGTAGCAGTACAGGCGGCCTCACTGGCCCTGGTGGGCGCCGTCGCCGCGAGCGTTCCCGCGGCGGCTCAGGGGGCCGACGGCTTCTCCCGCACATCCCACAAGGGGACGTTCGGGCCGGTCAAGGGCGGCCACGTACCGCGAGCGGTCACCTACGACGAGCGGCTGGTGCCGAAGGGCGCACGGATCAAGGTCGTCGACGAGGGGGCGGACGGGGCGACGCGGATCTCGCTCCGCGTCGCGGGCGTGGCCAGGGGCCACCACTTCGGGGCGCACGTGCACACCAAGCCGTGCGGCCCGAAGCCGGACGACTCGGGGCCGCACTACCAGAACGTCCGCGACCCGCATCAGCCGTCGACCGACCCGAAGTACGCCAACCCGCGCAACGAGGTGTGGCTCGACTTCACTTCGGGGCTGCTCGGGCACGGGGAGTCGTCGGCGGTGCAGCGGTGGAAGTTCCGCGCGGGGCAGGCCCGTTCGCTCGTACTCCACGAGCACGGCACCGAGACGGGCCCCGGCCACGCCGGGCAGGCCGGTGACCGGGTCGCCTGCTTCTCCGTCCCGTTCGGTGAGTCCCGGCGCTGAGCCGCGCGGCACGTCGCCCGTCGTCCTCTTCGCGAGGGCGGCGGGCGACGTGCGTGTCAGGCGGGGAGGTAGATCTTGGACTTGCAGACGGTGCAGTACGTGCCGTCCTCGCGCTTCTCCAGCCGGGGGTGGGCGCACTCGCTGTGGAGCACCACCAAGTCGTCGGGCCGGAAGCGGAGTTCGACGCCGCCCTCGGGCGGGCGGACGAACGCCGTTGCGCGGGGGTGGCGTTGGTCGGGCTTGGCGGCCGGGTCCACGAAGGACAGGACGTCCGTGAGGATTCCGGTGTAGCCGCTGCGGGTGTCCATGACGAGGGCTCCGACGGGGAGTTGCGGCACGGTGTCACGCTCCCCTCAGTGCGGAGGCGAGCGCCCGCGCGGTCTCGGCGGTGCACCGGCCGAGCGCGATCAGCGGCGGCTCCTCGCCCTGCGCGGCGAGGGTCACGGGGTCGATACCGAGGGACGGCAGCGTCAGCCCGGCTTCGGTCAGGGCCGTGCGCAGTTCGTTCACCGCTTCGTTCGGTTGTGCCGTGCGGGGAGTCGGCATGGTGTTGCTCCTTTCACGCTGTGTGGTGAAGAGAACACGGTGCGGCTTAGGATGTGCCGGGGTGAGCGCCGCCTTTCACGGGTGGGGGCTCTGTCAGACCGAGTTCGGGCAGGTTGCCGTGGTGCGAGTCGTGCAGACGAAGACGAAAGTGAACCCGCCTTCGTGGCAAAGAACTTTCGGTCAGGACGTGCAGCGGATGCGCGAAGCGCGGGGTGTGTCACAGGAGGGCCTGGCTCGGGCCGTCGGCTACAGCCGTACGTATGTGAGCAAGGTCGAATCCGGCACGATCATGCCTTCGACGCGGTTCGCCGAAGGCTGCGACAAGGTGTTCAACACGGGGGGTCTATTCGCGACGCAGTTGTTGCGGATCACGGAAGGGCAGCACGTGTCGTGGTTTGCGCCGTACGTGGATACGGAGCGGGAGGCTTCTGCCGTCCACGACTATTCGATTGCTTTCATCATGGGCATGTTGCAGACGACCGAATACGCGCGGGCCGTTTTCGAGCGTGGTCCCTTGCTCCTCTCTGCCGAGGAGATCGAAGCCCGAGTCGCCAAGCGGGTACAGCGTCGGGAGATCTTGCAGCGCGAGGAACCAGCGAGGGTTTGGGTGGTCCTTCACGAAGCCTGCCTGCGTGCCAGGATCGGCTCGCCGTGGACGATGGTCGAACAACTTGACCACATCAGGGCGGAGTTGAAGCGGCATCCGACGCTGACGGTGCAAGTACTGCCGTACGAATCCGCGGCCGGAGCCACGAACATTCCGTTCACCGTGTTCGAGAACTTCGAGAGTCCGCCCGTGGTGTACGTAGAGGGACCTCAGGGGGCACGCCCCTACGGAGCGGACGCAGTGGTCAGCAACGCCTGGCAATCCCTGGAAAGCCTGCGGGCCTGTGCGTTGGGCCCCCATGATTCTGATCTGTACATCGGCACAGTGAGGGATGAGCATGCACGACAGGCAGTGGGTCAAGTCCAGCTACAGCGCCCAGACAGGCGAGTGCGTCGAGTGGGCCCCGGCTCTCGCGTCCGCGGGAGGCGTCCCCGTTCGGGACAGTAAGGACGTCGGACGAGGCGAACTCCGCTTCTCCCCCGCAACCTGGTCCGCGTTCGTCGCGGCAACTCGGCGCCCCGCCAAGTGACGGAAGCCCAGGCGTAGTTGAGCCCCGCCGCTCGGCGGGGCTCTTCGTCTACGCGAGCGCCATGCCGTGGACGCGCTCCAGCCGCGCGGCGGGCGCGTGGTGCGGGTCCGCCGGGCTCTCGGTGTCCGGCAGGGGGCGGGCCTGTTCCAGGGCGAGGTCCGCCTTGCGGCCGCGGAAGTCCAGCGTCATCAACTGGTTGCCGAACCAGGGGCCGCCGGTGCGGTCCCAGTCGAGCGAAGGGCGCTGCACCTTGGCGTGGCGGGAGAGCGCGCGGCCGAGCCAGCGTCCCGGTGCGCTCCAGCCGATGCGGAAGCCGAGGCGCATGAAGCCGGGGACGCCGTTGTGCATCGGTGAGCAAGTGAGCTGCGTGACGCGGGAGTTGAGGGGGCGCGGGAAGCGGGGCTCGGCGGTGTAGGCGTGGTGGACGTCGCCGGAGAGGACGCTGATCGTCGCGGGCGCGTCGGGGGAGGCCGCGGTCTCCTCGATGAGCGCGGCGAGGGCGCGGAAGGAGGCGGGGAAGGCCGCCCAGTGCTCCAAGTCGGCGGCCCGGCGCAGACGTTCGCCGCGGGCCGCCCACCGCTCGCCGCGTGCGCCGGCGCAGAGCGCCGAGTTCCACTCCTCGACGGCGTGGATCGCGGGCGGCAGCAGCCACGGGAGGGAGGAGCCGATGAGGAGGTGGTCGTACGCGCCGGGCCCGCCGTCGCGTACCTGCTCGGCGAGCCACTCCCACTCCTCGTCGTCGAGCATGGCGCGCTGCTGTTCGGCGAGTACGCGTCCGGCGCGGCTGTCGACCATGAGGAGTCGGACGCGCCCGAAGTCGCGGCGGTAGCTCCAGCGGACGGCGGCCGGGTCCGCGTCGGCCCGCTCGGCGAACTCCCGCAGCGCCGCCGTGCCGTCGTCGCTCCCGCGGACGGCCGCGTAGACGGGGTCCTCGGCGAGTGCGGCGGGGGAGAGGTTGCCGAGGTGCTGGTAGACCCAGTAGGAGGTGAGGCCGCCGACGATGCGCTCGTGCCACCACGGTGTCGCGCGGATCTCCTCCTGCCATGCGGCGCTGGTGTTCCAGTCGTCGATGACGTCGTGGTCGTCGAAGACCATCAGGCTGGGGACGGTCGAGAGGAGCCAGCGGACCTCGGGGTCGCCCCAGGACTCGTCGTAGAGCGCGGTGTACTCGCCGTAGTCGGCGACCTGGGCCCAGGGCGGTGCGGAGAGGTCGCGGTCCTCGGCGAGGCGGGAGCGGACCCGGTCCGAGGTCTCGTCGGCGTAGACCTGGTCGCCGAGGAGCAGGAGGAGGTCGGGCCGCTCGGCGCCCTCGGCGGCCTGCTGCGCGAGCGCGTCGAGCGCGTCGGGGCCCAGCGGGTCGTGCCGGCTGTGCGCGGGGCGGGTCGCCCAGCGGCAGGAGCCGAAGGCGACCCGGAGTCCGTCGGCGTCCTCCGGGGGCGTGCGTATCGTGCTGGCGGGGAACGGCGAGGCGGGGAGCGGCCAGACCTGCTCGCCGTCGAGGTGGACGCGGTAGGGGGTCTCGGTGCCGGGCTCGAGGCCGACGACGGTGACGAGCGCGTAGTGGTGCCCCGAGATCTGCCAGGTGGCGGCGGAGCCGCCGGCCGTCGACCCCTCGCACTCCACTTCCGCGGTGCAGGGGGCGTCCGTCTCGATCCACACCGTTGCGGTGTCCTCGTTGACGTAGCGCAGTACGGGACCCAGTCGCAACCCGGTCATCGACCCTCCTCTTCGGCGCACCGCCGATCCGCAGCTCAGCCCGCACCGTACGGAAACGGTGCGGGGGTAGGCCAGTTGGCCACTGCACGCGGAACGGCCCGTGCCCTCCCCGGACGCGTCCGGGGAGGGCACGGGAGGAGCGGGGTCAGCAGGTGCCGAGGGCTTCGGTGAGGGCGGTCTTCTCCGCGGAGTCGACGGTGAGCGAGTAGGTGTCCTTGACCCAGACCCAGATGCGGGCGTACTCGCAGTGGTAGCCGTCGGACGGGGGCAGCCAGTCAGCGGGGTCGCTGTCGCCCTTGGAGCGGTTGGTGCTCGCGGTGACGGCGAGGAGTTGGGCCGTGTCGAGGTCGTTGGCGAAGGACTCGCGCCTGTCCTGGGTCCAGTCGGAGGCGCCCGAGCGCCAGGCCTCGGCGAGCGGGACGACGTGGTCGATGTCGAGGTCCGACGGGTCGCTGACGGACTCGTCGTCGTAGACGCTGTCCCAGGAACCGCTCGTGGGGTAGCAGTCGTTGCCGGTCTCGACGTCCGTGCCGTCGCGCTTGAGGACGGCCTCGCGGGTGTTGCAGTTGTCGCCCTGGTCGATCCAGTGCGGGAACTTGTCGCGGTCGTAGCCGTCCGAGGAGCCCTCGGCCTCCTCGGTGAGTCCGGCGAGCATCGTCTCGGCCTCGCCGGCGCTCGGCGGCGCAGGCGGTTCGGCCTGGGCGGTGGAGGTGCCGAGGGTGCCGACGAGGAGGCCGGCGAGGAGCGCCCCGGCTCCGGCGGTCGCGGCGAGCTTGCCGCGACGCGCGTAGATCTTGCGACGGGTGGAACGCATGCGAACTCCCTTGCTGTGGGGGGACGTTGGACGCGGCGGCCGCCCGCATCCGAGCACAGCCTGGCGTCGTGTCCACGTCATAGCAAGAGGTTGCCCGGTGTTCGGACGGTCGCCACCCCGTGACGCGTCGCTCCTTCGGGTGGTCGGGCGGGTGCGAACGCGCTCTCGGGCCGCGGGTGTTCGAGCGCCGGAAGTGGTGTCGGTCACACGCGGGCGGGCTGCGGAGTCCGTGGCCAGCCGCGCGGCTCGTCGCGTAGGGTCGGGGGTGCAGCAGCAGAAGGGGAGTAGCTCTTCGCCGGCTCGTCGACACACTGGCCCGCCCCGGCGGGCCCGGCGCCCGGAGCGCGGCGGCATCCGTGCCGCCCGCGCCAGCGAGACCTTCGGCCGCAGCGTCCGTATGCGTACCGTGCCCACCGCGCGGTGCCGTCCGACGCTGCCGTGCCGGAGCGTCCTCAGCGTCGGTGCGGCAGCCTGAGCCCCGTCAAGGAGCCTCCACCGTGCTCAGCCTCACCGTCATCGCCGTGGTCTTCGGCGTCGTCTTCCTCGCCGAACTCCCCGACAAGACCGCGCTCGCCGGCGTGATGCTCGGCGCCCGCTACCGCGCGTCGTACGTCTTCGCCGGTGTAGCGGCCGCCTTCGTCCTCCATGTCGTCCTCGCCGTCGCGGCGGGCTCCGTGCTCACCCTGCTTCCGCACCGGCTCGTGCAGGGGTTCGTCGGCGTGCTCTTCCTCGTCGGCGCGGCCGTCCTCCTCTTCAAGAAGGACGACGACGAGGACGACGAGGTCAAGACGCCGGCCGACCAGTCGTTCTGGAAGGTGGCGGGGAGCGGCTTCGGCCTGATCATGGTCGCCGAGTTCGGGGACCTCACCCAGATCATGACCGCCAACCTCGCGGCGCGGTACGACGATCCGCTCTCCGTCGGCCTCGGTGCCGTGCTGGCGCTCTGGGCGGTCGCCGGGATCGGCATCCTCGGCGGGCGGACGCTGATGCGGTTCGTTCCGCTGAGGCTGGTGACGCGGGTCGCCGCGGCACTGATGGTGGCGCTCGCCGGGTTCAGCCTCTACGAGGCGATCGCCGGCTGAGGCGCGCGCCCAACTGCCCCGAACGGCAGTCCGCTTGACCGCCACCAGTCCGCACCGCGTAAGGTCCCGCTCTGGACGGTTGCCGGTGATTCGGGCGAGGAACGCGTGGCGCCCGCAGGGGAGGGGATCTCGATGGCGGCGCAGAGCGGCTGCCCCGGATGCGGGGCGGAACCGTCGCCCGAGGGCGCTCCGGCCTGCGCCTGCACGACGGAGCAGAGCCCGGGGGACGAGCAACTCCGGATACTCCCCTACGTCGCCCTCCCGGGCCCCCTCCCCGACGAGGTCCCCGGCTCCGCCCCCGACCTCTCCCCGTTCGCCAAGGCGTCGAGGGGTACGGGCGCGACGGCCCAACCGCCCGTCGCCGGCGAGCCCGCAGGGGGCGCGGCGGCGGGGAGCCACCGCAAGCCGCGACGCGTGCGCCGTCGCGGCGCGACCGCGCTCGCCGCCACGGGCGTCGCCGCAGCTCTCGGCGCCGGCCTCCTCACCTCGCAGCTCCTCTCGGGCGGCGGCGACAGCGGTGACGACCGCAGCCTCAGCACCGACGACCGCCCCGTACCCGCCGACCCGACGGGCGGTCCCACCGACTCGGCG
Organism: Streptomyces sulphureus DSM 40104; assembly: GCF_000381025.1. Lineage (GTDB taxonomy): Bacteria > Actinomycetota > Actinomycetes > Streptomycetales > Streptomycetaceae > Streptomyces > Streptomyces sulphureus. The sequence continues at coordinate 698,874 of NZ_KB905815.1, read as the reverse complement.
AAGGAGCCCGCGAAGAAGTCGGGGGAGCGGAAGGACGCAGCCGCGTCCGCACCGTCGAGCAGCCAACCCACCCGGCACAACGCCGAGTTGGAGACGGAACAGCGCACCAGGCCAAAGGCCGCCGAGCCCGCGGAACGCAAGGCACCGGCCACCTCCAGCCCGCCCCGGCGCACGGCCCAGCCGGAGCGCGCGGAGCAGCGGGAGCCGCGGGAGCGCTGGGACGAGTGGCGCCGCAATCAGGGGCGCGGCGGGCTCAGCGTCGGTGACACGGGACCCGAGGTCGTCGACCTCCAGCGCCGGCTGAAGCAGGTCGGCAAGCTCGACGCCGACGCGCCGGAGGACGGCACCTACTCGACCCAGGTGCAGGAGGCCGTCCTCCGGTACCAGGTGGAGAACCGCATCGAGGGCGACCGCTGGGGCGACTACGGCCCGGCGACCAAGAGGTCCCTCGAATCCCGGACTTGACGCCCGCGGTGCCCGGGGTTCCCGCACGGAAATAGGCGTTCGGGACCGGGGCCCGCGTTCGCGGCGTAAAGTCTCTTCGGGCCGTTCCCGGTGGGACGCACGGGACGCGCGACGCACCGGCGGTCCGGGGAGGGGTCGTCGTGGCGGAGCAGGGGAGTTGCCCCGAGTGCGGGGCGCGGCCTTCGGCCGAGAGCGGGCAGCGGTGCGGCTGTGCCGGACACGGCGCGCCAGGAGCGCCCGAGGACGAGCGGCTCCATGTGCGCCCGTACGTCGACCCGTCGGAGCCGGAGGACCCGATCCCCGGGGTGAGCGCTCTCGACCGCCCCGTGCAGGAGTTACCCGAGCCGGCGGCGCTCCCGGCGCGCTCCGGGGGCGGGGAGGCGGACCAACTTCCGCCGCGTCGGGCGGAGTTACCTGGCGAGAGCGGCGCACGCCCGCCGTGGTACCGACGTCCGGCCGCGGTGGTGTCGGGGGTGGGCGCCGCCGCTGTCCTCTGCGCCGTCGTCGTCACGGGGGCGCTGCTCTCCGAGGTGCCGGACGGCGACGAGCGCGGCACGGCGGCGCACCTTCCCCGGCAGCGCGACTTCACCGAACCGTCGGCCGCACCGAGCGGTGCCGCGCCCTCGCCCTCGTCGGAGAACCGGGGCCCCGTGCCCAGGAGCGAGGTGCGCGTGGAGTCGGCGACGCAGCCCCCGCCCCCGCTGCCGACGCGCACGACGCACCCGGCGCCGCCGCCCGCCTCCTCGCCCCCGGCTCGCGAGGGGGTGCTCCGCCTCGGCGATTCGGGGGCCGACGTACGGGAGTTGGTGCTCCGGCTCCGGGCAGCGTCGATGCTCACGCCCGGCTATCCGGAGACCGAGACCTTCACGCCCGAGGTGCAGGCCGGGGTCGTCCGCTTCCAGCACGAACGCGATGTCCGCGGCGACGTGCAGGGCGAGTACGGTGAGCCGACGCGCACCGCGCTGGAAGCGGAGACGCCGCAGGTCGGTCCCTCTCCGGCCGACGCAGCGGCGGAGTGACGGGCGGGGCCGCCGAGCACCGCTCCACCGTGCGGAGTCGGCCGGGTGCGCGGGGTCGGTGTGGCCAAGGGCGCCCGCTCTTTGTATCGTGGAGGAACAAAGTGGCTCCGTCCGTACTCCGCGCCTGACAGCGGGGTGTCCCTGACCGGCGGACGGGGCCATCTTTGCAGGGTCGCCGACCACTCTCCGCGAACTACCGTGCACCCGGAGTGGATTGCGGCCTCCGCGTCACTCGCTCTTCGGCGCCGCCTGCTGCACCACCTCGAACGACCACAGCTCGGAGCCCGAGGCCGCCGTACGGCGCTCGCCGCCCTCCCCGTCGCCCTGGTGGGCCGCCTTCATCGAGCCCTCCATCCAGGCGCGGAACGACTCCTCGTCCCGCCACCGCGTGTAAACGAGGTACTGGTCGGTACCCTCCAGCGGCCGCAGCAGCTCGAACCACTCGAAACCGTCCGAGTTCTCCACCATGCCGGCCCGGGACCCGAACCTCTCCTCCAGCAGCGCGCGCTGCTCCTCGGGGACGGTGAGGGCGTTGATCTTCACGATGCTGGGCACTTGACACCTCTGACTCGACGAACGCCTGACCGGCGTCACTGATTTCGACGTCTGACGAGATCGACGGCACAGCAGCGGTCTCGTGGCTGATCCTGCGCCTTCGCTCTCTCGCTTTCCGGCAGGTTACGGGGGGCTCGAACCGACCCGGAGCACCGGGCGGGTGTCGGACAACCGTTGGAGAGGCAGTCGTAGGTCGTGAGGCGGCAGGTCGGGGAGGAGTGCCGCTTCCCGAGGTGTCCACGCTGATGTGTGGCTTCACTTCGAGGTGACGGCCGGGCGCGTCGGCCCGACCGTCTTTCCCCGGTCATGTGTCGGCCAGGAGGGCGGCGGCATCCTGGGCGGCGATGTCGAGGGCCTCGTGGAGGTAGCCGGGTCGGCGTCCTCCGGCGCTGGCGAGGGCGCCCGTGCCGCCGCCTCCGCCGCCGACCGCTCGGGCCGCGCGGGTGAGGACGGGTGCAGCGGCGCGGCCGTCGTCGACGAGGCTGTGCGAGATGGCGGCGGTGAGTTGGGCCTTGCCGTTGTGCTCGGTGCCGAGGACGGCGACGACCGGATCGAGACCGACTCCCCGGACCGCTTCCGTTGCCATCGTTCGCAGTTCGGCCGGGGTGACGCCGGTGATCTTCTCCGCGATGACCCGGCCGCCGGGGACCTCGCGGCTTCGGGTCGCCAGGTCGGCCGCCTTGCGGGTCACCTCCCGGGCTCGCTGGTGGGCCAGTTCGTTCTCGGCCTCGGCGAGCGCGGCCAGGCGCGTGCGGAGGATTTCCGGGGCGTTGGCGGGGGGTGTGCCGAGCAGGTGGGCGAGTTCACTCAGCAGTTGCCGTTCGGTGTCGGCGTGTGAGAGGGCGCTGTGCCCGGTGAGGGCTTCGATGCGGCGCATGTTGGAGCCGATCGAGGACTCGCTGAGCAGGCGGAAGGCGCCGACTTGGGAGCTGTGGGCGACGTGGGTGCCGCCGCACAGTTCACGGGAGAAGTCGCCGATATCGACGATGCGCACTTCTTCGCCGTACTTCTCGCCGAACAGCGCGATGGCTCCGGCGGCTTCGGCCTCGTCCCGGGACGCGTACCAGGCGTGCACGGCCGGGTCGTCGAGGACGTGCTGGTTGACGGCGGTCTCGATGGCCGTGAGTTGGTCGGGGCCGAGGGCGGTGAAGTGGGCGAAGTCGAAACGGAGTCGGTCGTTCTCGACGAGCGAGCCTTGTTGGCGGGCGTGGGCGCCGAGGGTGTGCATGACGACGGCATGGAGGATGTGGGTGGCTGAATGTGCGCGCCTCAGCCCCGAGCGGCGTGCGGCGTCGACGGCGGCGTGGCCGCTGTTGCCGGTGCGGAGTTCGCCGTCCAGGACACGGGCGGTGTGGACGCGGAAGCCGTCGGGAGCGTGCCCCAGTCCGTAGCGGGTGTCGGTGATACGGAGGGTGGCACCGTCCGCGGTGGTGAACGTGCCGGTGTCGCCGACCTGTCCGCCGGCCTCGGCGTAGAACGGCGTTCGGTCCAGGACGAGTTCGACCTCGTCTCCCTCGCCGGCCGCGGGGACGATGACGCCGTCTGCGATGAGGCCCTGGACGGTGGCTTCCGCCTCCAAATGTTCGTAGCCGAGGAATGCGGCGGGCGGCAGGTGGCCGGCCAGTTCGCGGTAGGTCTCCATTTGCCGCAGGGCTTGCGCGGTTTTGGCCTTTCCGCCACTGCGGGCGCGCTTGCGCTGCTGGTCGAGCAGATCGGCGAACCGGTCCTCGTCCACGGTCAGTCCCGCTTCGCGGGCCGTCTCGACGGTCAGCTCCACGGGGAAGCCGTAGGTGTCGGCCAGCTCGAAGGCGGTCTCGCCGGGCAGCGCGGCCGAGCCGCTGTTACGGGTGCGGCTGATCGCGGCGTCCAGCAGACGGGTGCCCTGGGCGAGGGTGCGGGTGAAGGACTCTTCCTCGGCGTTGGCGACCTGGCTGATCAGCTCGGCGTGGGAGGTGAGTTCGGGCCATACGGTGCCGAGGTTGGTGAGGACGGAGGCGGTGGTCCGGTCCAGCACCGGGCCGTCGATGCCGAGCCGGCGTGCGTGGCGGACGGCGCGGCGCATCAGGCGGCGCAGGACGTATCCGCGGCCGTCCTTGGCGGGCAGGACGCCGTCGGCGATGAGGAAGGCGACGGTGCGGGCGTGCTCGGCCACCACCTGGAAGGAGACCTTCTCCTCGCCCTGGCTGGGCATTTCGCGTCCGGCCAGTTCCTGGACGGTCTCCAGGGTGGGCAGCAGCAGGTCGGTGGTGCACGTGTTCTCGGCGCCCTGGAGGATCGCGGCGAGCCGGTCCAGACCGAGGCCGGTGTCGATGCTCTTGTTCGCCAGTTCGCCGAGGATCGGATAGCCCGCCTTGGCGGGGCCCTCGCCGCGCTGGTTCTGCATGAAGACCAGGTTCCATAGCTCGACGTAGCGTTCGCCGTCGACAGCGGGGCCGCCTTCCTTGCCGAAGGCGGGGCCGCGGTCGTAGTTGAGCTCGGAGGCGGGACCGCAGGGGCCGGGGACGCCCATGGACCAGTAGTTGTCCGCCATGCCGAGCCGCTGGATGCGGCTCGCGGGGACGCCGATGCGGCGCCACAGGTGCTCGGCTTCGTCATCGTCCTCGTAGACGGTGATCCACAGCCTGTCCTTCTCCAGGCCGTAGCCCTCGGTGGCCAGTTCCCAGGCGAAGGCGATGGCGTCTTCCTTGAAGTAGTCGCCGAAGGAGAAGTTGCCCATCATCTCGAAGAACGTCGCGTGCCGGTTGGTGCGGCCCACGTTCTCGATGTCGGAGATGCGTGCGCACTTCTGGATGCTGGTGGCGCGCGGGTAGGGCGCAACGGTCTCGCCGAGGAAGTAGGGCTTGAACTGGTTCATCCCCGCGTTCGCCAGCAGCAGCGTCGGGTCGTCCGGCACCAGCGGGCTGGACGGCACGAGGTGGTGGCCGCGGGAGGTGAAGAAGTCGGTGAACGTCTTGCGGATCTGCGTGGAATGCATGGAAGGAGAGCCCTGTCGGGTGAGTCACGGAAGGTGGGGAAGAGCACACGCCGAGCCGGGCCGAGAACAGGGACTGAGAAGGCTCTCAGTTCTCCGGCTCGACGCGGATAGCTCGCGTCCCCACGGTGAAGACCATGACTCCAGATCCATCGATCACATCGGTGCCGCAGCAGATCCGTACCGCGCTCTGCTGCACCATCGACTGTACCGGCTCACCCGGCATGATCGCTTGGCGTGGCGAGGCATGGTGCGGTCCTCCGACGGCCGGCGTGGGCAGTCGGGCCGGGGTCGATGAGGGCCGCGCTGTCGAGGACACCGACGGCTCCGGCAGTGGGGACGGAAGCCGTTTTGCCTCTCAGGCAAGAGATTTGCCTCCGCGGCGAAAGTCTGGCCCAATCGTTCCATGACCTCCCAGGACCACGGGCCCCAACTGCCCGCCGTGGCGCCGCGCCTGCGCGAGCTGCGCGGTCGCAGCGGGCTCACCCTGGAGGCCGCTGCGCAGCGTGCCGAGTTGTCGCCCGCCCATCTGTCGCGGCTGGAGACGGGGCATCGGCAGCCGTCGCTTCCCGTGCTGCTGGTCCTCGCCCGCGTCTACGGTACGACCGTGTCCCACCTGCTCGGTGAGGCCCCCGCGGCGCCCGGCTCCGTGGTGCGCGCCTCCGAGATGGAGGCGGTCGAGGCCGGCGGGTGGACGTACCGCCAGGCAGGGAGCCCGGATCGGGCGATGCAGGCGCTCCGTGTGCATGTGCCGCGGGGCGCTCAGCGGGATCTCGTGCGGGTCCATCCCGGCGAGGAGTGGCTCCACGTACTGGAGGGGCGGCTGCGGCTCAACCTGGGCGACAGCGAGGACGTCCTGGAGCCCGGCGACTCCGCCCACTTCGACTCGCTCACGCCCCACCGGCTCTCGTCGGACTCGTCGGGCGGAACCGACCTGCTCTTCGTGCACACCCTGCTCCAGAGCGACGCGGGTGCGCTGTGCCTCGGCGGAGGTCAGCCCTCTCCCGAGAGGAAAGGACCCCATGCCGGACGATGACCCCAGGCCCGAGGAGGAGTCGGGCGACCCACAGCGCGACGTCCGCACCCCGTTCGGACTGAAGCTGCGCCTGTTCGCCTACCTGGTGGCCGGGCACCTCTTCGCGGGCTTCCTCTACCTGCTCTTCTACCTGGGCGGCACCAACGAGTAGGCCGTGCCGGACGGCGCCCGAACTGCGGTACGGCGCCTGTTGTTGCTCGGGCCGCTGCCACGTCGGTGAGCTCCCTCGCCCCCTGCGGCTGTCGGGGCCGCGGTCCGCCCCCTGGTCTCCGCGGCGCTCTCCGCCGCCGTCCCGTACGATCAACCGCCTTGGCGTACCCGGCCCCTCGGCCGGGGAGAGCCTCTGGGGGGGGCTGCGCGGACGGTCGGGTACTGCCCGGCGGGGCGGGTCAGGCACCGAGTAGGTTTCTGGCGTCCGATCCTTCGGGGCTGTTGAGCCCGGGTCCGTATCGGTCGGACCGTGACGGCGGAGACAGGACGGAGACGACGGGGCGTGGCAGCGGAGACGGCGACGGACCGGGAGGGTTCGAGGCGGGGGCGGATCGGCTCCCGTGGCCAGGCGGTGCTCGCCGGGCTGTGGCTGCTCGCGGCGCTGCTCTCGGCCCGGCAGCTCGCCGCGGTGCTGCGGCTGCCGCAGGAGGACCGGCTCACCGACCTCTTCGCCTGGATCGACAACGGGGCGCTCACCGCCTCCAGTTCGCTCTACGCGGGCGAGGCGCCCTTCACCGGGACGCCGTTCGCCGGGCTGGTGCTCAGGCCGCTGTCCAGGGCCGCCGAACAGGGGCTCGGCATCGCATGGACGGTCGGCACGATGGCGCTCGTCGCGGCGCTCGGTGTCGTCGCAGCGCGTGCGCTGCCGGGGCCGCTGCCGCGTCGGACGGCGCACTTCGCCGTGCCGCTGGCGCTGATCCTCCTCGCGGTCTCGGTGCCCGTGCGCAACACCTTCCACCTCGGGCAGACGAGCGTGCTGCCCGTACTGCTGGCGCTCGTCGGCTGGTTGCTCCAGAGCAGGGGAGAGGCGGGCGCCGTGCGCGGGCTCGGCGGCGTACTGCTCGGCCTCGCCGCCGCGCTCCAGCCGGCCGTCCTCCTCTTCGTGCCGGTGCTGTGGCTCACCGAGCGCCGGCGGGCTGCGCTCTGCGCGGCCGGCACCTTCCTCGGCGGTACGGCGCTCGCCTGGGCCGTGCTGCCCTCGGCCTCCTGGACGTACTGGGTGCGGCACCTCGCGGGCACCGGGCTCGGCGACCCGGCCGACGCCACCGCCAACCAGTCGCTCCACGGGGCGCTGCTGCGCGCCGGGTTGAGCGGCCCCGTGGAGGTCGTGCTCTTCGCCTGCCTCGCGCTCGCCGTCGCCGTCCTCGCCGTGCGCCGGGCCGTGCGGTACGCGCGGGACGGGCAGCCGCTGCTCGCGGCGGCGCTCGTCGGCTGCGCCGCCGTCGCCGTCTCGCCGACGGCCTGGCAGCACCAGCAGCTCTGGGTGCTCCTCGCGGTCGCGGGGCGGGTGGGCAGGCGTACGGGGGACCGGTTGGTGTGGCCGATCCTCGTGGTGCTGGTGATGTCGCTCGACGGGGGCGTGCTGATGCCGGGGACGCCCGGGCTGCACCTGCTCGGCGAGAACCTGCCGCTCCTCGCCGCGGTGGCGGCCGCCTGCGCGGTGCCGTTCCTCTCGCGCCGGTCGGAGCACTGGGCGCGCCCCGAGCCGTCGGGCCCGCTGAGCCGCCCCAACGTGATGCTCGAACTCCTGCTGATCCGGGTCGGCTACTGGGCCTACTCCTACGTGCGCTCCCTCGCGCCCGACGAGCGCTCCACCGCGGAGCACCACGGCGAGCAGATACTCGGGCTGGAGTCGCTGCTGCGGATCGACGTCGAGCACTGGCTCAACCTCCTCACGGCGCGCACCGGTTGGCTGGAGGCGTTCTGCAACTTCTACTACTCGACGTTCCACTTCGTCGTCCCCATCGCACTCCTCGCCTGGCTCTACCTGCGCCGCCCCGCCGGCTACCGGACGTCGCGCACCGCGCTCTGCATCGCCACGCTCCTCGGGCTCGTCGGCTTCTGGCTCTACCCGCTCGCGCCGCCCCGCCTGATGCCGGGCCTCGGGTACATCGACACGGCGCACGGTCCTCAGGACCTCTCCGACCCGGACTTCGGCGCGCTCACCCAACTCTCCAACCAGTACGCGGCGATGCCCTCGCTCCACGTCGGCTGGTCGCTGTGGTGCGCCGTCGTCGTCTGGCGCGCCGCGCCGTGGCTGTGGCTGAGGCTGCTGGGGGCGCTCTACCCGACGGTGACGCTCTTCGTCGTCATGGCGACGGCCAACCACTACCTCCTCGACGCGGTCGGCGGTGCCGTCGTGATCGCCGCCGGCTTCCTCGTCGCCCTGCGCGTGGTGCCGGCGCTGAAACGGCGGTGGGGCGGCTCGGCGGCGGATGAGTCGGACGCGCCGGGTCCGACCGACGTCGAGCGATCCGGGCCGCCGGGGGAACCCGCGCGCCTGCCGGACGAGCGCGAGGCCGTCCGGGAAACGGCCGACCGGTCCTGAACCCGCGCGCCCCGCACAGCGATCGGTGTGATCGGTGTCCTACGGCTCCGGCGGCCGGAAGGCGGCGGGCGCGTCGAAGGCGGCCCTGCGGGTGGCCCTGCGCAGCGCGCGGAGCACGGTGCTGCCGAGCGTGAGGGTGAGGACGACCGTCAGCAGGGCGCGGGGCACGTCCCAGCCGAGCGAGGTGGCGAGGACGTACGCGAGGTAGCGGGCGAGGTTCTCGTGGAGCGGGTCGCCCGGCACGAAGGAGAGGCCCGAGCCGAGCCCCGCGATGTACGGCCAGCCCTGGAGGTTCATCACCAAGCCGTAGGCGAGCGCGGCGAGGGCGCCGTATGCGGCGAGGAGCAGCAGTTCGCGACGGCCGCGGAGGGAGGCGTGGCCGGGAAGCAGGCCGGCGCCCATCGATACCCAGCCCATGGTGAGCATCTGGAACGGCATCCACGGCCCCACCCCGCCCGTCAGCAGGGCGCCGGCGAACATCGAGAGCGCCCCGAGCACGAAGCCGAACCCGGGCCCCAGCACGCGCCCGGCGAGGACCATGAGGAAGAACATCGGCTCAAGTCCCGCCGTGCCGGCCCCGAGCGGCCGCAGCGCGGCGCCGGCCGCGGCGAGGACGCCGAGCATGGCGACGGCCTTCGCGTCGAGCCCGGTGTCCGCGATCGTCGCGACGACGACGGCGAGGAGCAGCGGGAGGAGCCCAGCGAAGAGCCAGGGCGCGTCCCCCGAATGTGCCAGCCCCGACGCGGAGTCGGCGAGGAGCGGCCAGCCGAAGGCGGCCACGCCGGCGGCCGAGGTGAGCCCCAGCGCGGCGAGGGATCTGGGCCCGAGCCGCACGGCACCGCGGAGCGCAGGCGCGCGGGCGCTCACGGCGCGTCCGCCAACGCGGTGCGCACCTGCGGGACCGTGAGCCACGGTTGGGGCGCGAGCACCTTCGCCACCTGGGGCGCGAACGACGGCGAGGAGGTGACCACTTCCGCGGTCGCACCGTCGGCGACGATCTCGCCCTGCGCGACGATCACGACGCGGTGCGCCACCTCGGCGGCGAGCTCGACGTCGTGCGTGGCGAGGACGAGCGCGTGGCCCTCGGCGGTGAGTTCGCGCAGCACCGCCACGAGGCATGCCTTGGCGGCGTAGTCGAGGCCGCGGGTCGGCTCGTCGAGGAGGAGCAGCGGCGGGCGCGCGGTGAGGACGACGGCGAGGGCGAGGGCGAGGCGCTGTCCCTCGGAGAGGTCGCGCGGGTGCGTCCCGTCGGGCACCTCGGGGAGGAGCCGGGTGACGAGGGCGCGGCAACTGCCGGGCGCGGCACCGGCGTCGGCGTCGGCCGCCGTGCACTCGGCGGCGACGGTGTCGGCGCAGAGGAGGTCGCGCGGCTCCTGCGGCACGAGGCCGACGCGGCGCAGCAGCTTCGCCGGCGGGGTGCGGTGCGGCGCCTCGCCGCCGACCGACACCGTGCCGCGGGTCGGCGCGTGCAGCCCGACGAGGGTGCCGAGGAGCGAGGACTTCCCCGCGCCGTTGCGTCCCATCAGCGCTACTGCCTCGCCGCGGCGGACGGTGAAGTCGAGCCGGTGGAGGGCCTCCACGCTGCCGTACCGCAGCGAGGCGCCCTCCATCGCGCCCGCCGTTTCCCGGGCTTGGGGCACGTCCGCCTCGCGGGGCGCTCGGACGGCGAGACGCTCGCGGAGCGGCCCCGCGGCGCGGCGGGCGTCGCGGACGGAGAGCGGCAGCGGCGTCCAGCCGGCGAGCGCGCCGAGTTCGACGACGGGCGGGCGCACGGGCGAGTCGGCCATCGCCTCGGCGGGTTCGGCGAGGCGCGCCTGACGGCCGCGCCCCGGGAGCAGCAGCACCCGGTCCGCGTACTGCACGACGCGCTCCAAACGGTGCTCGGCGAGGAGGACGGTGGTGCCCAGGTCGTGTACGAGACGCTGGAGGACGGCGAGGACCTCTTCGGCCGCGCCGGGGTCGAGGGCCGACGTCGGCTCGTCCAGGACGAGGAGCCGCGGATGCGGCGTGAGGACGGAGCCGATCGCGACGCGCTGCCGCTGCCCGCCGGAGAGGGTCGCGATCGGCCGGTCCCGCAGCTCGTTGAGGCCGAGCAGGTCGAGGGTCTCCTCGACGCGGCGGCGCATCGTGCCGGGCGGCAGCCCCAACGACTCCATGCCGTAGGCGAGTTCGTCCTCGACGGTGTCGGTGACGAAGTGCGCGAGCGGGTCCTGGCCGACGCTGCCGACGACATCGGCGAGCTCCCGCGGCCTGTGCGTGCGCGTGTCCCGCCCGGCCACGGTGACGCGTCCGGTGAGCGTGCCGCCCGTGAAGTGCGGAACGAGCCCGGAGACGGTACCGAGCAGCGTCGACTTGCCGACCCCCGACGGGCCGACGAGCAGGCAGAGTTCGCCCTCGGGGACGGTGAGGTCGACGCCGTGGAGGGCGGGCTCGGCGTTGCCCTCGTAGGTGACGGAGAGCTGCTCGAAGCGGATCACTGGAGGGGGTCCTCGGGATGCGGGTGGGGTGCTGGGGAACGGCCGGAGGCAGGGAAGCGGGCGCCGTTGAGCGTTGTGCGCGGTGTCTCGGTCGCGGGGGCGTTCGCCTGGCGTCCGTCGACGCCGTGGGGAGTGTCCTCGCGGAGGATGGGGAGCTGCTTGAAGCGGGTCACCGGCAGGGGGTGCGGTGCCGGTGAGTGGGGCGTCGTCGGGAGTGCGGTCGGCGGTTGCGGCGGTGTCTCGGTGGCGTCGCCCGACGGGCGTTCGCCGGTGCCGTGGGCGGGTTCGCTGCTGCCCGCGCGGGAGACGGTGAGCTGCTTGGAGCGGGTCACTGGCGGGGTCCTCCGGGCGCGGGCTGTGTGCGGGAATCCGGGTGCCGCCGGCCGTCGTGTGCGCGCCTTGGCGCCGGTTGCGGGGGCGCTCGTCGGGCGCGTGTGTGCGCGGTGGAGGGTGCTGCCCTCATGGGTGAGGGTGAGCTGCTCGACGCGGATCACCGGCGGGGCTCCTTACCGTGCTGCGCGGGGTGCGATCCGGGGAGGTCGTGCCCGGGGAGCTCGCCGCTGTCGCCCGCCGTGCGCGGCGCCTCGGTGCCGGTGGCGAGGTGCGGGTGTGCCTCGACGCCGCCCGGCTGCCCGGCAGTTGCCCACAGCGTGGGCCGGAGCCGCGCCGTTTGCCGCGGTACGGGTGCGGGCGGTTCCGGGGCCGCAGGGGTGCGCGGCTGCGCGGGGGCGACGAACGCGGGGAGCAGCCCGAGGAGGACGGCAGCCGCGGGCCACAGGGGCAGCGGCGGCGCGGTCAGCGGGACGGCGGGCGGGTGGAGCGCGTCGGGGTGCGCCGAGCCGACGTAGACCATGAGCGCGGCCACTGCGATGCCGGAGGCCGAGACCGACCAGGCGCGCGGGCCCCAGCGTTCGGGGCGGTACCGGGTGCGCACCGTGCGCCGGCCGCCGAGCCGGAGCCCAGCCAGCGCCATCGCCACGCCGGCGAGGAGCAGCGGCGTCCCGAAGGCGGCTCCCTCGGCGGCGAGCAGCGCGTACGTGCCGATGCAGACGCCGAGCAGCCCGCCGAGCGTCAGCAGCGCGGTGGTGCGCCGGAGTGCGGGGCCGACGTCCGCGGTGCGCCCGTAACCCCGCGCGTCCATCGCCGCCGCGAGCCCGACGGAGCGCTCCAACGCGCCCTCCAGCACCGGGAGTCCGACGCTGAGGACGGCGCGTACGCCCCTGTCGCGGCGCCCGCGGAGCCGCCGGGTGGTGCGCAGTCGGCGCACGTCCGCGATGAGGTTGGGCGCGAAGGTCATGGCGACGACGACGGCGACGCCCGCTTCGTAGAGCGCGCCCGGCAGGGACTTCAGGAGCCGGGCCGGGTTGGCGAGGGCGTTGGCGGCGCCGACGCAGATGAGCAGCGTCGCCAGCTTCAGCGCGTCGTAGAGCGCGAAGAGGAGCCCCTCCGCGGTGACCCTGCCGCCGAGGCGCACGCCCTGCGCCCAGTCGGGCAGCGGCACTTCGGGGAGGATGACGAGGACGTGGGTGCCGGGGATGGGCGAGCCGAGGAAGAAGGCGAAGACCATCCGGACACCGAGGACGAGCAGGGCGAGCTTGAGGAAGGCACCGTAGGAGCGCGCCCAGGGTGCGTCGCTGCGGCGGGCCGCGACGACGTACCCGGCGACGGCGACGAGCAGCGCGAGCAGCAGCGGGTTGGTGGTCCGCGAGGCCGCGGTGGCGAGGCCGAGCGCCCAGAGCCACCAGGCGCCCGGGTGGAGAGAGGTGGTGCGGTTGGCCGTCGGTGCCCGCATCCGGGCGCGTACGCCGCGGTCCGTGCCGGGGCGCTCGGCGGCTGCCGAACGCCCCGGTGTGCGCGGGAGTTCAGGGTGGTGCGCCACGTCAGCTCCGGCGCCGCCTGGTCTGCCAGGCGGCGGCACCGCCGAGAATCACCACGGCCGCGGCGCCCGCGGCGATCCCGGCGCCCGGGGAGAGGCCGCCGTCGTCCTCCTTGCCGGCCGAGTCCGTCGAGTCCGTCGAGTCCGCCGAGTCCGAGTCCGCGGCGCCGCCCTTGCCGCCGCCGTCGCCCGAGACCTGCTCGCCGCAGCCCTTCGCCGGGTACCCCTCGACGGCGCAGAGCATCGAATCCGAGCTGTACCGCAGGGGTTCGGCGACGGCGGCGAGCGCTTCGGCGGCCGAGGCGTCCTCGGGAACCTGCGCGCACTCGGTCCTCGGCTTCGGCGGGCGCTCCCCCGCGGGCGCGTCGGTGCCGTTCCCGAAGTCGAGGGCGAGCGCGACGCGTTTGCCGTCCTTCTTCGACGTATCGCCGCAGACCTTCGCGAACTCGGTGCGCGGGCGCGGCGAGGCGGCGTCACCCGAGTCCTCGCTGACGGCGAACCGGAAGCCGATCACCGCGCCGTCGTCCGGCTTCGCCGTCGCGGGGCCCTGGGACGCGTAGGACCAGCCGCTGCTCTCCGCCTCCCAGAACGACCAGTACCGGTAGCTGTCGGCGGCCTGCGCCGGGGCGCCGCCTGCCAGCACGGCGGCGGAGGCGACCGCCGCCGTCAGGAGCCCCGCGCGCGCCCTCACTTCTTCCTCCGCGTCGAGAGCACGAGGCCGATCGCCCCGCCGACGGCGAGCCCGACGAGCACCAGCGACCACGTCCACACGGTGCTGTTGCCGTCGTCTTCCTCGTCCTCGGCGGCGGGGGAGGGCGCCGGGCCCGTCGCGTTGAGGCGGTCGAGCGTCGCGGTGCCGAGCTTCGCCGGGTCGCCGCCCGCGGAACGGGAGGCGAGGAGGGCGGTGCCGATGGCGGCCGGGTCGGTCGTCGACTTCTTCCACTCCTTGAGGTTCTTGCGGAGCCAGCCGAGGGGCTGCTGCGCCGCCTCGCCGTGGCCGCCCGCGGCGAGGGCGAGCGCCGCGTCGGCGGTGCCGGTGTAGTCGGGCTGGTCGTCCTGGCCGGGGAGGGAGGACTTCAGGTAGCCGCCGTTGCGCTGCAACTCCGCGACGAGCCAGGCGGCTCCGGCCTCCGCGCGCTGCTGCGCGGTGTGGCCGCCGCCTTCCGCGCAGTCGAGCGCCTCGGGTTCGGCGCCCTCGGCCGTGGGCTCGACGAGCATGCCCTTGCCGTACGCGCCGAGCACGGCGGCCGTGGTCGCCGCCGTGTTGGGGGTGAGCGCGCCCTTCTTCTCCGGCTGGTAGGCGAAGGCGCCGCGCTCCTTCTGCGGTGCGTCGCAGCCGAGTTGGAGGGAGGCGAGCGCGTCCTGCGGCGCCTCGTCACCCTTGCGGACGGAGGCCGGCTTCGCACCCGCGGCGCGGAGCGCGCCGACGACGAGCGCCGTCGAGTTGGCGTCGGTCGGGCTGCCGGCTTCGTAGCCCCAGCCTCCGTCGTCGTTCTGCTCGGACCTGAGCCATTCGACGGCGCGGTCGACGCCGGCGCGCTGCCCGCCGACGGCGGCGAGCGCCTGTACGGCGAGCGAGGTCGCGTTGGTGTCGCCCGGCGTCTCCTTCGGGTCGCAGGACTCGTCGGGGTGCGGCCGGTAGGAGGTGAAGTAGCCGTCGTCGCACTGCTGGTCCGCGAGGAACGTGACGGCTTTCGACGCCGGCTCGGCGCCGGCGCCGTGCTGTGCGAGGAGTGCGAGCGACTGCCGCCAGACGCCGTCGTAGGTGGGGTCCCCCGCGCCGTAGAGCGCCGCGGGCGCCTTGGGCTTCGAGTCCTCGGCGGACGCCGCGGGCGCGAGTGCACCAAGGCCGAGGGCCGCGACGGCGACCGCGGCCGTGCGCCGTGCCCAACGGCGGCGCCTACAGGGCAGAGCCGACTCCGAGAACCCCAAGACCATGGCGAGCGCTGCCTTTCCGTTGCGACGGGACCTGACCGCAGCCGTGCACGGTCGTACCGCCGCGCGGGGCGCGCTGCTCCGCGGGGCCGTCTACCGGGCTCGGCTCCGTATACCTCGACGGTGCCGGTGCCCGCGCTCCCTGCCGGCGGGCACCCGAGCCAGTGGTCCGCCACCGGGTCTTCCGGCTCGCGGCCCTGGGGCCGCTCACGGTTGCGGGTCAGCGCCGGATTCGCACCGGCCTTCCCCCAGTCGGGACCTGTTGGGTACATGAGTACCTCGGCCACTGTAGCCGCAGCACCGCGGGCGCCCTCCGGCCGCGTACCCGTCGACGGGAGCACACGCGCACACATCGGGACGAGCCCGACATTGGCCTCAGGCGGCGCGGTACCTCCCCGGATCGCTCTCCGGCACCTGCTCGGCGCGGCCCAGCTTCACCAACCGCCACAGGTGCGCCGCCACCTCGGAGACGGCCATCCCGCGTGAGGCGAACGGGATATCGGCCCACGGCCGGTTCCACGTCATCCGCTCCGCCAACTCCCAGGGCGTGCACGGGCCTTCGGCGAGGAGCGCGTACATCTCCTCCAGCCGCTGCCCGTGGTGCGAGAGGAGTTCGGCGACGCGTCCCCGGGAGTCGGTGAACGCGTACTGGTGGGCGGGGAGCACCTCGGCCGGCTGGAGGCGGTCGATGCGCTCCAACGAGTCGAGGTAGTCGCCGAGCGGGTCGACCGAGTCGTCCTCGGGGTCCTCGTAGAGGCCGATGTGCGGGGAGACCGTCGGGAGGAGGTGGTCGCCGGAGAAGAGCCGGCCGTGGCCGGTGAGCGCCCCGGGGTTCGGGTGCTCCTCTTCGAGGTGGAGGCAGACGTGCCCGGGTGTGTGCCCCGGCGTCCAGATCGCGCGGAGGCGGCGGCCCGGCAGGTCGAGGAGTTCGCCGGGGACGATCTCCCGGTCGGGCAGCGCCGCGTGGTGGCCGGGGACGGCGTCGGGTCCGGCCTCGGCGGCGAAGGCGCGGAGCGGGGCGATCTCCTCTTCGGGGGCGCCGGTGAGGGCGAGCCGGTCGAGGAGCGAGAGGAGCCAACTCGCGGGCGCCGTCTCGCGGCTGCGGCGCACCACGTCGGCGTCGGCGGCGTGCATCGCGATCCAGGCGCCCGACGCCTCGCGCACACGGGCGCTGAGGCCGTGGTGGTCGGGGTGGTAGTGCGTGAGCACGACGCCCTTGAGCTCCTCGACGGAGGTGCCGCACGCACGCAGCCCCTCGGTGAGCGCCTGCCAGGAGGACGGGTGGTCCCAGCCCGTGTCCACGACGACGGGCCCCGTGTCCGTCTCGACGAGGTGGACGAGGGTGTGGCCCAGCGGGTTGTCGGGGATCGGCACCGGGATGCTCCACACGCCGCCGCCGTGATCGGTCGTCTGCGGCGGCTGCGCCGAGTTCGCCATGGGTTGGCCCCCTTCTCCCTTGCCGGACAAGGGGATTCTCCCTTGTGACGAGAACAAGTACTAGTTTTCAGCGTGTGGGTGGCGTCACAGCGCCGGTCTCCCGCTCCCCGACGAGCCGGCAGGCGGTGGCGAGGTCGGTGGCGACCTGGTCGACGGAGGCGCGCCCCGAGAGCCAGGCGACCACCAGCGAGAGCCAGGTGTGCTCGATCACCCGGACCGCGGAGAGCTGCTCGGGCGCGGGCTCGCCCGGCAGGCGCATCGCGTCGAGGATCACCGCCGTGGTGAGCCGGGAGGCGGCCGCCACCTCCTGCCCCGCCGAGCGGTCGGCGAAGGTCAGCGCCCGCACCATGGCGTCCGCGAGTTGGGGCTCCCTGCGCAGCGAGCGGAAGGCCCGCGTCAGCGTCTGCGCGACGCGCTCGCCCGCGTCCTCGGCGTCGGGCGGGTGGCGCAGCAGCTTGCGGTGCATCGCCTCCAACTGCTCGCCGAGGACGGCGACGAGGAGGTGGATCTTGGAGGGGAAGTACCGGTAGACGGTGCCGAGTGCGACGCCCGAGCGCTCGGCGACCGTGCGCATCTGGACCGCGTCGAAGCCGCCGCTGCGGGCGAGTTCGGCGGTGGCCGCGAGGATGCTGCTGCGGCGGGCCGCCTGGCGGGGGGTGAGCCGGGCGGTGCGGGGGATGGGGTGTGCGGTCATGCGTCCTCGCCGTTTCGCGCCGTGCCGGGGCTGTGCGCGTACGGCTGCGGCGGTCCGTCGTGCGTCCGGTGGAGTCCGCGGACGGCGGCTCCGGCAGGGGTGGCGTGAATCACCTGTGCCCCCCGTACTCCGGAAGTGACCGGCCGGTAGATTCTTCTCCGCGGGCGCTGCGCCCCGTCGGCATTGTTGGAACTTGTTCTAGATTAACGCGAGCGGCTACGCTCCGTCCACGAAACTGAGGCGAAGGGGGCCGCGAGTGACCGCAGAGGCCGTACGCGACAGCGAGCCCGGCCCCCGGAACACCGCCGGGCCCGAACCGGCGGAGGACGGCCAACGCCCCCTGCGCCTGGCCCTCTTGACGTACAAGGGCAACCCCTTCTGCGGCGGCCAGGGTGTCTACGTGCGCCATCTCTCGCGCGAGCTCGCCGCGTTGGGGCACACCGTCGAGGTGATCGGCGCCCAGCCCTACCCGGTGCTCGACGACGGCGTCGCCCTCACCGAGCTCCCCAGCCTCGACCTCTACCGGCAGCCCGACCCCTTCCGCACCCCGCGCCGCGGCGAGTACCGGGACTGGGTCGACCTCCTGGAGGTCGGCACCATGTGGACGGGCGGCTTCCCCGAACCCCTCACCTTCTCGCTCCGCGCCCGTCGCCATCTGCGCGCCCGCAGCGGGGAGTTCGACGTCGTCCACGACAACCAGACGCTCGGGTACGGGCTCCTCGGTGACGTCGGCGCGCCCCTCGTCACCACCGTCCACCACCCCATCACCGTCGACCGCAGACTGGAGCTGGAAGCGGCGGCCGACTGGCGCCGCCGGTTCTCCGTCCGCCGGTGGTACGGCTTCACCAGGATGCAGAAGCACGTGGCGCGGCGGCTGCCCGCCGTGCTCACCGTCTCGGAGTCCTCGCGCCGCGAGATCGTCGAGGACCTCGGCGTACGCCCCGACCGCATCCACACCGTCCCGATCGGCGCCGACGCGCGCACCTACCGGCCGGACCCGGCGGTCCCGAAGGTGCCGGGCCGGATCGTCACCACCTCCAGCGCCGACGTGCCGCTCAAGGGCCTCGTCCACCTCGTCGAGGCGCTCGCCAAGGCGCGGGTCGAGCGACCCGACGCACATCTCGTGGTGATCGGCAGGCGTCCCGCGGAGGGCCCCGTCGCCGACGCCGTCGCGGAGTACGGGCTCGAAGGCGCCGTCGAGTTCGTCAAGGGGATCACGGACGAGGAGCTCGCCGCGCTGCTCCAGGGCGCCGAACTCGCCTGCGTGCCCTCGCTCTACGAGGGGTTCTCGCTCCCGGCCGCCGAGGCGATGGCCACGGGCACGCCGCTCCTCGCCACGACGGGCGGCGCCATCCCCGAGGTCGCGGGGGCCGACGGCGAGACGTGCCTCGCGGTGCCGCCGGGGGACGCGGGGGCGCTCGCCACCGGCCTCGTGCGGCTCCTCTCCGCCGCCGAACTCCGCGCCCGTATCGGGGCCGCCGGGCGCGCACGGGTGCTCGCCCGCTTCACCTGGCAGCAGGCAGCGCGCGCCACCGTCCGCCACTACCGCGCCGCGCTCGCGACGCAGACCGAAGCCCCCAGGCCCGCCGCACACCCCGGCTGAGCCGTCCCCGGCCGCCCTCGCCGGCCGGAAGCCACCGCACCGCCCCGCCAGGAAGGCAGAACTCCAAGTGCTCACCGTGGACTTCACCCGCTTCCCGCTCGCCCCAGGCGACCGCGTACTCGACCTCGGATGCGGAGCGGGACGCCACGCCTTCGAGTGCTACAGGCGCGGGGCGCACGTCGTCGCACTCGACCGGAACGCGGACGAGATCCGCGAGGTCGCCAAATGGTTCGCGGCGATGGACGAGGAGGGCGAGGCCCCCGCAGGTGCAACGGCGACCGCCATGGAGGGGGACGCGCTCGCGCTGCCCTTCCCCGACGAGAGCTTCGACGTCGTCGTCATCTCCGAGGTGATGGAGCACATACCGGACGACAAGGGCGTCCTCGCGGAGATGGTCCGCGTCCTCAAGCCCGGCGGCCGGATCGCGGTGACCGTGCCCAGGTACGGTCCTGAGAAGGTCTGCTGGGCGCTGAGCGACGCGTACCACGAGGTCGAGGGCGGCCACATCCGCATCTACCGCGGGGACGAACTCCTCGGCCGCATGCGGGAGGCGGGCCTGCGCCCCTACGGCACCCACCACGCGCACGGCCTCCACTCTCCGTACTGGTGGCTCAAGTGCGCCTTCGGCGTCCACAAGGAGGGCGACGACGCCGCGCTCCCCGTCCGCGCCTACCACAAGCTCCTCGTCTGGGACATCGTCAAGAAGCCGCTCGCCACCCGCGTCGCCGAGCGCGCGCTCGACCCGCTGATCGGCAAGAGCTTCGTCGCGTACGCCACCAAGCCGCACGCGCCCCAGGCCGCCGCGTGACACCGCACCGTCCGCAGCCCGGGCAGACCGAACAGTTGGTGCTGTCCGGTGTGCTCACCGCCGAGCAGGCCGCGGAGACCGTCGCCGGGATAGCCGCCGTGCAGCGCGACGACGGCGCCATACCCTGGTTCCGCGGCCACCACCTCGACCCGTGGGACCACGTCGAGGCGGCGATGGCGCTCGACGCGGCAGGCGAGCACGAGCGCGCCGCCGCCGCCTACGCCTGGCTCGCCGAGCACCAACTCCCCGACGGCTCCTGGTACGCGGCCTACCACGACGGCGACGCCTCGACCCCCACGGACCGCTCACGCGAGAGCAACTTCTGTGCCTACCCGGCCGTCGGCGTCTGGCACCACTACCTCGCCACGGGCGACGACACGTTCGCCGAGCAGATGTGGCCGACCGTTGCGGCGGCGGTCGAGTTCGTCCTCCGGCTCCAGCAGCCGGGCGGCCAGATCGGATGGAAGCGCGAGCCGGACGGCACCCCCGTGCACGACGCGCTCCTCACCGGCTCCGCCTCCGTCCACCAGGCACTCCGCTGCGCCCTCGCGCTCGCCGAGCACCGCGAGGAGCCGCAGCCCGACTGGGAGTTGGCGACGGGACTGCTCGGCCACGCCGTCCGCTCCCACCCCGAGCGGTTCCTCGACAAGAGCCGCTACTCGATGGACTGGTACTACCCCGTCCTCTCCGGCGCCGTCCGGGGAACCGAGGCGAAGCAGCGGCTGGAGGACGGCTGGGAGACCTTCGTCGTCCCCGGGCTCGGGGTGCGCTGCGTCTCGCCCAACCCGTGGGTGACCGGAGGGGAGAGCGCCGAACTCGCCCTCGCGCTCTGGGCGATGGGCGAGTCCGACCGCGCGCTCGACGTCCTCCGCTCGATCCGTCACCTGCGCGCCGAGGACGGCATGTACTGGACGGGGTATGTCTTCGAGGACGGCGTCGTCTGGCCGCGGGAGCGGACGGCGTGGACCGCCGGCTCGCTCCTCCTCGCGGTTGCCGCGCTCGGCGGGGAGGAGGCGACCGTGCAGGTCTTCTCGGGGGAGCGGCTGCCGTCGGGGCTGGAGCCCGACGCCGCCGACTGCTGCTGATTCCGGCAC
The DNA here is from genome assembly GCF_000381025.1 of Streptomyces sulphureus DSM 40104. GTDB lineage: Bacteria > Actinomycetota > Actinomycetes > Streptomycetales > Streptomycetaceae > Streptomyces > Streptomyces sulphureus. The sequence goes on along the minus strand of NZ_KB905815.1, from coordinate 678,365 downwards.
AGGTGAGGGGCCCGCACCTCGGTGCGGGCCCCTCACCTGTGCCGGCTGCCGGCGGGGTCCCCCGTGCGTCCCCCGGTCCGGCAGCCCGCTGCGGCGTCAGCCGCGCTGGATGCCGCTGGTGTCCTGGAGGATGCCGCGGCGGCCGTCCTGCGTCTGCGCGATGAGCGCCTGACCTCGCTGGTCGACCGCGAGGAACCAGGTCCCCGGGGTGAGTTCGGCGACCGGCTGCGGAGAGCCGTCCTCGGGGAAGAGGGGCCTGGCGACCGGCACGGCGAACCAGAACGGCTGGAACGGCTGGGCCGCGCCCATGTCCTGCGGCTGCGGTGCGCCCGGCTGGGGCTGCTGGCCGTACGGCTGCTGCCCGTACGGGCCCGGCTGGCCCTGCTGGGGTGCGCCCGGGTAGCCGTAACCGCCGGGCTGCTGGCCGTAGGGCATCTGGCCCATCTGCGGCTGCTTCGGCCCGCCCGCCGGGATCAGCGGGGTGCGCAGGGCCGGGACGAGCGGCGTCGCGAGGGCGAAGCCGGCGATGACGAGGTTGGCGAGGAAGCCGAGCCACGCGCCCGCGCCGAGGCTGAGCCCGGAGGCGTCGGGCTTCAGCACCAGCGACCAGAACGAGCTCCAGAAGGCGGCGACGGCGAGCGGTACGCCCCACTGCCCGAGGCTGAGCGTCGCGAACTTGACGTCCTGCTGCATCAGCCGGCCGAGGACGACCAGTACGGCGGCGATGATGCCGAGGAGGTACACCGCCGGCAGGATCACGGTCACCATGTCCGTGTCCCAAGCGCTCGGCAGGTCGCTGCAGCTCTCTCCGCAGTCGTCTGCCGTGTAGAAGTTGAGGAACGAGGCGATGAACAGCAGGACCGCTGCTGCAGCCACCGCGCCGTCGCCTCGTGTGAGCGAGCGGATGTTCACGTGGGGTCCTTAGTCGGTTTCGTCGTGGTCATGGTCTGCCGGGGGTGAGGCCCCATCGTACGGATGAACCCCCTGCCGCATCCGGCGGGTTCGTTTCTTCGCACTGTGAGATCGATCAGGTCTTCCCCCTCCGTGCGAGGGTGGCGACTCCCCCTGTGCGCAACGCTGTTGACCGGCGCTTACCGGCGGTCACCCGCCGCGTTGCCGTGCGTCAGGTACGCGGTCAGGCCGTCGGCCACCCCCGCGGCGGCGCGCTTCTGCCACGCGGGCGAGGAGAGTTGGGCCGCGTCGCGGGCGTTGCGCATGTTGCCGCACTCCAGGAAGACCTTGGGGACGCGGCTGAGGTTGAGGCCGCCGAGGTCCTTGCGGGTGTCGAGGCCGCTGCCGTCGCCGATGTACTCGGCCGGCCGTGCACCCGTCGCCGCGCGGAACCCCGACGCCAACTCCCGGCCCAGCCGGGCCGAAGGCGCCACGATGGCGCGGGTGTCCGCGCCCCGGGTGCGGACCTTGCCGGGGAGGATGACGTGGAAGCCGCGGGCGTCCGCGGGGGCTCCGTCCGCGTGGAGCGAGACCGCGGCGTCCGCCCTCGCCTCGTTCCCGATCCGGGCGCGCTCGTCGACGCACGGCCCCCACTCCACGTCCCCGCGCTTCTCGCCGCCGGAGTGCACCAGCACCACCTCGGCGCCCTTCGAGACCAGCAGCCGCTCCACGCGCTGGGCCAGCGCCAGTGTGAACTCCGCCTCGGCGTAGCCGTCTTCGGTCTCGGTGCCCGTCGTGTCGCACTCCTTCTTGCCCTCGCCCATGTCGACCTGACGGTTGATCTCCCGTGCGTGGTCGCGGTTGCCCGGGTGGTGCCCGGGGTCGAGGACGACGGTGCGGCCGTCCAGCTCCTTCTCCTGCGCGGACGGACTTCCGGACGGCCGCGCGTCCGGGTCGCGTTGCGCCGTACCGGGGCCGTCGTCCCCGCCCCACACGCGCCAGCCGAGCCAGCCGAAGAGCACGAGGGGGACGAGCGCGCAGAGGGCGAGCAGGACGGCGCCGCGCGGTCCGCGGCGTCCCGGCGGCCGGTCGGGCAGGGGCGGGGGGAGGGTGTTCGACACGAGTGGCGATGGTAGCCGCGGCGTACGGCGCTCAGATGCCCGGTCCTGTACGGCGCAGCACGCGGAGCGAGCGCACGGTCGAGACCTCGGTGAACGCACCGGAGGAGAGCGCCCTCCTGTGGACGCGGTACGGCGCCTGGCCGCCGTCGGCCGGGTCGGGGAAGACGTCGTGGATGACGAGGAACCCGCCCTCCGCGAGGTGCGGCGCCCAGCCCTCGTAGTCGGCCGTGGCGTGCGCGTCGGTGTGCCCGCCGTCGACGAAGACGAGCCCCAGCGGGGTGCCCCAGACGGCCGCGATCTGCGGCGAGGCTCCGACGAGCGCGACGGTGTGCCGCTCCAGTCCCGCGGCGTGGAGCGTGCGGCGGAACTCGGGCAGCGTGTCCGTCAAGCCGACGGCCGGGTCGACGAGTTCGGCGTCGTGGTACTCCCAGCCGGGCTGCTGCTCCTCGCTGCCGCGGTGGTGGTCGACGGTGAGCGCGGTGACGCCTGCCCGGCGCGCGGCGTCGGCGAGGAGGAGGGTGGAGCGGCCGCAGTACGTGCCTATCTCCAGCAGCGGCAGCCCCTGTCCCGCCGCCTCGACGGCGGCGGCGTGGAGCGCCATGCCCTCGTCGCGGGGCATGAATCCCTTCGCCTTGTCGAAGGCGGCGAGCAGTTCGGGGGAGGGGCGCTGGTGCATGGGCTTCCCGTGGTCGTGTGGTGCGTGCGCAGGGGCCAACGGGCCGCCGTGCGCCGGGCGGACGGCCGCCTCGTCTCCGATGCGCCGCTCCCGTGCAGGGCGCGCGGGCGGCCGCCCCCATGCTGCCGCACGCTTCCGGCTGCGCGGTAGGCGGTGCGGCACCTGCGCCCTAGGTCGCGGGGCCGAGGGGCCGGGACCGTCTTTCCGACGCGGTTGTCGGTGGCGGGTGCCAGGATGCTCCCTATGGCATCCGAGACAGCAGGGCGCGGCAGGGCCGCAGCAGTGCGCACACCGGCAGGCAGGTGGGGCGTCGTACTCGCCGCGTGCGCCGGGCAGTTCCTCGTCGTCCTCGACGTCTCCGTGATCAACGTGGCGCTGCCCTCGCTCCGCGCCGACCTCGGGCTCAGCGCGACAGGGCTCCAATGGGTCGTCAACGCCTACACCCTCACCTTCGCCGGCTTCATGCTCCTCGGCGGGCGGGCCGCCGACCTCTTCGGGCGCAAACGCGTCTTCGTCACCGGGCTCGTGCTCTTCGCGCTCACCAGCCTCGCGGGCGGACTCGCGCAGGAGCCGTGGCAGTTGGTGGCCGCGCGCGCACTCCAGGGCGTCGGGGCCGCAGCGCTCGCACCCGCCACCCTCACCATCCTCACCACCACCTTCCCCGAGGGCCCCGCACGCACCCGCGCCATCGGCACCTGGACCGCGGTGGGTGCGGGCGGCGGCGCGATGGGCGGCCTCGTCGGCGGCGTCCTCACCGAGTTCCTCTCCTGGCGGTGGGTGCTGCTCGTCAACGTCCCCGTCGGGGCGCTCGTGCTCGTCGTCGCCGCGGTGTGGGTGGTGGAGCACCGCGGCAAGGGGCGCCCGCGGCTCGACGTCCTCGGGGCCGTCCTCGTGACCTCCGGGATCGGGGCGCTCGCCTACGGCATCGTCAACGCCGAGACGCACGGCTGGGGTTCGCCGCAGTTCCTCGTGCCGCTCCTCGGCGGGGCGGTGCTGCTCGGCCTCTTCCTCCTCGTCGAGCGGCGCACGGCGCAACCGCTGATCCCGCTCGGCCTCTTCCGGCTGCGCTCCGTCGCCTCGGCGAACACCGTCCTCTTCGTCAACGGCTCGGCGATGGTCTGCATGTGGTATTTCTTCTCCCTCCACATGCAGAACGTTCTCCACTACCCGCCGCTCCAGGCCGGGTTGGGGTTCCTGCCGATGTCGGTCTCGATCGTCCTCGGCTCCAAGGCGGCGCCGTGGATCATGGTCCGCGTCGGGGAACGCACGCTCGCCGTCGCGGGCACCCTGACGGCCGCCGCCGGCTACCTCTGGGCGGGCACCCTGACGGCAGGCGACGGCTTCGCCGTGACGGTCCTCGGCCCCGGGGTCCTGATGGCGCTCGGTGCCGGGCTCGCGAGCACCACGCTCGCCGCCGTCGCCACGGCGGACGCCGCCCCGCAGGACGCCGGCCTCGTCTCCGGCATGATCAACACCTCCCGTACGCTCGGCGGCGCGCTCGGCCTCGCGGTGCTCTCGACCGTCGCGGCCTCCCGCATCCAGGGAAACGAGCAGGTCGCCTCCCTGGCCTCCGGGTACGCGCTCGCGTTTCTCACCGGCGGGCTCGTGCTGCTGGGGTGCGCGGTGCTGGGCGTCGCCGCGCTGCCGCGGCCGCGCCGGCGGGCCGCCTCGCCGGCCGCGGGCGCCACACCGAACGCACCGGCAGGCGACCGGATCTCACCCGCCGCGTCGTCCCCCGTGTCCGGGGGCACGGGACCCGAGGATCACGAGGAGCAGACCGATGCACGCTGAGTTCCCCTCCACCGGCCGCAGAGTCCTGGTGACGGGCGCTGCCGACGGTCTGGGCCGCGCTCTGGCGCGGGAGTTCGCGGCGGCGGGGGACCGCGTCGCGGTGCACTACGGCAGCCGCCGCGCGCAGGCGGAGGAGACGCTCGCGCTCCTTCCCGCCGTCGAGGCAGGCGCGCACGCCCTGCTCGGCGGCGACCTCTCGGACGCGGCCGAGCCGCCGCGGCTCGTGGCGGCGGCCGTGGAGAGCCTCGGCGGGCTCGACATCCTCGTCAACAACGCCGCCGTCAACCTGCCGCACCCTCCCGTCGACACGTCGTACGCCGCCTGGACGGCGGCCTGGCAGCAGCACACCGCGGTGAACCTGCTCGGCACCGCCGGGCTCGCCCACCAGGCGGCGGCGCGGATGATCGCCCAGGGCCGCGGCGGCCGGATCGTCAACATCGGTTCGCGCGGGGCGTTCAGAGGCGAGCCCGACCACCCTGCCTACGGTGCCACCAAGGCCGCCGTGCACGCCCTCGGCCAGTCGCTCGCGCTCGCGCTCGCGCCGTACGGCATCGCCGTCTCCTCCGTCGCGCCGGGGTTCATCGAGACACCGCGGGTCGCGGACCGCCTCGGCGGCGAGGCGGGCGAAGCGGTCCGTGCGCAGAGCCCGTTCGGGCGGGTGGCGCAGCCGGAGGAGGTGGCTGCCGCCGTGGCGTGGCTCGCCTCGCCGGCGGGGGAGTGGAGCTCGGGCGCCGTGCTCGACCTCAACGGGGCCTCGTACCTTCGTACGTGAGCCGGTGCCTGCCGCTGGTCGCTCTGGTCCGGTGGAGCAGCGGGTCGGCGTTGCTGTGCGTGACCCATGAAGGCTTGTGCCTGCGTTGTCGAGTCGGCGCCCCGTCGGTCCTGCGGTGTCGGGGGTGCGGTGGTCCGCGTCGACGGGGGTCCCAACTCCCTTACCGATCGGTAGGATCGGGCCGACGCAGCGCGGCCCGGGCGTGCGCGCGCCTCCCGGCGGTGGCGGCCCCGGGCGGGGAAGGAGTCACACCGGGATGCCGATCGACGCCGAGCGGGCCCTCGCGGCCGAACCCACCACCACCCGGATCGCCTGGGACCACAAGGACGTTCAGCTCTACCACCTCGGCCTCGGAGCCGGCACCCCCGCGCTCGATCCGCAGGAGCTGAGGTACCTCCTCGAGGACCGCCTCCACGTCCTCCCCACCTTCGCCACGGTGGCCGGCGGCCGGATGAACGTGACGGACGCGCTCTCGGCGCCCGGCCTCGACGTCGACCTCGCCGGAGTCCTCCACGGCGGTCAACTGGTGCGCGTGCACCGGCCGTTGCCGATGCGCGGCGAGGCCGAGCAGACCTCGCGGATCATCGCACTCCACGACAAGGGGAAGGCGGCCGTGCTGGTCATCGAGTCGGCGGCGTCGGATGCCGAAGGGCCGCTCTGGGAGCAGGAGACGCAGCTCTTCCTCCGCGGCGAGGGCGGGTTCGGCGGCGAGCGCGGGCCCTCCGAGCGGATCGCGGAGCCCGAGCGCGAGCCGGACACCGTCGTGGAGAAGCCGATCCGCGAGGACCAGGCGCTGCTCTACCGCCTCTCCGGCGACTGGAACCCCCTCCACGCCGATCCTGAGTTCGCGGCGCTCGCCGGCTTCGACCGCCCCATCCTGCACGGGCTCAGCTCCTACGGCATGGCTCTGAAGGCCGTCGTCGACAGCGTCCTCGGCGGCGACCCGGCGCGGGTGCGCAGCTACCGCACGCGCTTCGCCGGCGTCGTCTTCCCCGGTGAGACGCTCCGGGTCCGCCTCTGGTACCTCGGCGAGGGGCGCATCCAGCTCACCGCGACGGCTGTGGAGCGGGAGGACGCGACGGTGCTCGCGGACACCGTCGTCGAGCACACCTGAGCGCGGCGCGCACACCGCGAGGGCGGTGTCGGGGAGACGAACTCCTCGACACCGCCCTCGGGTTGTCTTTCCCCCTTTTGGTGTGTGCCGGCCGCGGTCAGCCGCTCAGGCGGCCGAGGCGTCCGGCTGCTGCGGTGGCCGCCGATGGCGCCCCTGCCCCTGCGCGGGAACACTCGGCTCCCGCTCCTCCGCAACGGAGGCCGGCCCCCTGTGTTTCCCCGGGGGGCGCTCTTCACGGGGCGAGTCGGTCTGGATCTCGGACATCGCGAGGTAACTCCGTGGTTTTGCTTGCGCCGTACCCGACCGGATTCTAACGGCGCGTCGGCTCGTCCTCACGTTCTCTCGGCCGCTGCCAGCGGCGCCTCCTGAAGCGGTACGGGCCGGTGCGCCGCGGCGCTGCCCGCGGAGAACTCCGCCGCCGCGCCCGGCCGTCGGCACGCCCCCGCCTCTTCCGGGCGCCCGGGTTGTTGCGGGGTTGTGATCCTCCTGTGCGCCTCGGCCGACGCCTGCCCCGTACGCGCCTCCCACTGCCCCTCGCGGGCCGCCGACAACGCCTGGACAGCGGGGAGTTGAAGGGCCAGGAACGGTGCTCCTGCCCGCGGGGTCCAGTGCTGCGGACCGGTGGCGGGGCCGTCCGCGCCCGAAGGGCGGTCGGTGGGCACCTTGGCGGTACCGCCGGGGCTCTGCTCCTCGGCGGGGCGGTCCAAGTCCGGTGCGTCCGCGGCCGGTTCGGCGGGGTGGCGGGCGGGTGGCCCCGACGACGGGACGGGGGGAGCGGATTGCCAAGTTGCTGTGGTCGGTGCTGAGTTGGGGGGCGCTCCCTGCGGCAGTCCGGTGGTGCGTTGGTTCGTGGTCTCCGGGGCTTGCGGTGCGGGTGGTGTTTGTGTGCTGGTGTCGGGGTGTTGTGCGGGAGGGGGTGGTGCGGTCGGCTTGTGCGGGGGTGTCGGCTCGGTGGTCGGGCGAGCGGCGGTGGGCGACGGGGCGGGAGCTACGGGGTGCCGAGTCGCCGTGGCAGGCGTTGGGTTGTGCGGTGCGGGGATGCCGCGGGTGTCCGGAGTCGGGGCCTGCGAGGTGGGTGGTTCCTGCGTGCTGGTGTCGGGGTGTTGTGCGGGAGCGGGTGGTGCGGTCGGCTTGTCCGGCGGTGTCGGCTCGGTGGCCGGGTGAGCGGCGGACGTCGACGGGCCGGGACCGTGGACAGGGACTACGGGAGGCCAACCCACCTCAGCAGGAGGCGAGTTGTGCAGGCCGGGGATGCCGCCGGTGTCCGGCCCCGCGGACTGCGACGCGGGCCGTACTTGCCCGCAGGTGCCGGGCTGCTTCCCGTGCGCCGTCGACGCACCGGCCGGAGGAGCCGCCCCGGTGGCCGCCGGACCGGCGGGCTCGGCAGCGGGCCCCGAGGCGGCAGGCGGTGCCGGTGGCGGGGGATCGGAGCCGTCGGCGCTGGGCGGCGGGTGCGGGCCGTCGTTCCCCGAGGGTGCCCCGTGGGTGGGCTGCCGGGGAGGCGCCGCCTCCCCCGTGGGATGCCGGTCGCCCTCGGGGTCGGGTCTCGGAGGTGTGTCGTCGTCGCCCTGCTGGGAGTCCTTGTCCATGCCGGGGAGTCGGGGCGCGGAGCCGGGCGGGCGGAAACCCCGGCCGGATGAGGAGTTGCGTTGCGAGGGCATGCGGGGGTGCTCGGTGCCGGGTTCCCGCGGGCTCGACGGCTCGTTGGAAGGATGGCGCCGAGTCCCCTCGGCGGCCTGCGTGTGGGATGAGCTCTCCTCGGGGCGCTGTTCCTGCGCACCGTCGGCGGGAGGAGCGTCTTCGGCGGACGGTTCGTTTCCGGCGCCGGGCTCCTCGGCCTCCGGCGTGACGGAGCGTTCCTGCGCCGGCGTCTGCCCACCGGCCTCCGGCGGCTCGGGAAGGGGAGTGCGGAGGCAGGCGAGCCCGCAGAGCGCGTGGGGCACCGAGTACGGGAGGCGGAGGTCGCCCTCGGCGCTCCAGAGGCCGTGCCCCGTCAACCACCCCTGCGGCGGCGGGATATGGCGCACCCCGCGCTGCGCCGGGCGCCAGACCGCCAGCCAGCCCTCGCCGCCGAGCGGCATGCGCACCCCGTGCGCCCCCGCGTCCCGCGGTGCCGCGGTGCCCGGCGCGGGCATCGGCCGGGCGAGGAGCGCGACGGTGCACCGCTCGGGGAGGAGGGTCTGCCGCGGCTGCGTCGCGAAGGGGGTGAGGCGGACGCCGTGCGGGTGGAGCGCCTCCGGGAAGCGGACGGGTCGGTGGCTGCCGAGCACGCCCCAGCCGAGGCGTTCCTCGCCCGGCGCGTCGGAGCGGACGAGGAGGAGGCCGCTGTCCCGGTCGGCGAGGAGGAGCCGGTCGTTGCTCGTCTCCGTGATCTGGAGGAGCGGGCTCACCTCGCCGCCCCGCGCCAGGTCGACGACGACGCTCTTGACGGGCGCCGAACCGCCCCCTGCCTCGGCCCGGTCGACGGCGAGGAGCCGGCCCTCCGGGTCGAGCCAGGCGCCGCCGCTGCACCGCCCCCGTACGCGCGCGAGCAGTTCGGGCCGTCCCGGCGTCCCCCCGGCGACGAGCCAGACGGCGGCGCCCTCGCGCCCCTGCGCGAGGGCGTAGACGCGGGTCCCGCACGGGGAGGGCGGGAGCAACGTGAGCCGCGGGGACTCGACGGCGCCCAGGGGGAGTTCGCCCGTCCCCGAGTCGGTGGGGTAGAGCAGCGCGAGCGCATACTCGCCGCCTACGTCGCGGGCGATGAGCACCCGGCCGTCGGTGAGGGGGAGGACCTGGGTTCCGGGCTCCTCCGGCTGGTTGCCGGGGAGCGGAACGGCGTAGGGTTCGGGACCCGCGAGCGTCCAGCGCTCCGGGTACCAGTTGGGCGCGGCGCTGCCGGGCTCGGCGGGCGCCAGCCGGGCGGCGTAGGAGCCGTCGGCTGCGATGGTGAAGCTGCTGCCGGGCGCCGCTGGCGCGGGCGCGTTGCCGTCGTCGGTACGAGACGTCACGACGCGATCACCTCCTGTGACAGAAGCAAGCTAGGTCTCGTACTTCCTGTCGAACAACGGGAGTTGAGTTCGTTCACGCGGAAGGGTGAAGCGCAGAACACCCGGTCGCGTGCCCCTGTGGCCTCTGGGGTTTCTGTGGCCGACGGGGCGGACAGGGTCCGTCGAACCGCTGCTCCTCGGGCTCGCCGCCGCCAACTCTGCGCCGTGCGGCGGCCTTCCATGCGCCTCGGCGGTCCCTCGGCCGAGTTCGTCCGCAAGGGTCTCCCCGGGCCCCTCGCGCGGCGCCGGACGGCAGGTAGCCTTTCCTCCGTGCCCGCACTCTCCGAAGTCATCGCCGTGCTCGACGCCCTGTGGCCGCGCGAGCGCGCAGAGCAGTGGGACGCCGTCGGCACCGTCGTCGGCGATCTGCACCACGATCCGGACGTCGGCCGCGTGCTCTTCGCCGTCGACCCCGTGCAGCAGATCGCCGACGAGGCCGTCGCGCTCGGCGCCGACCTGCTCGTCACACACCACCCGCTCTACCTGCGCGGCACCACCACCGTCGCCGCCGACACCTTCAAGGGCCGCGTGGTGCACACCCTCATCCGCAACGGCACGGCGCTCCACGTCGCGCACACCAACGCCGACACCGCGGACCCCGGCGTCTCCGACGCGCTCGCCGGCGCCCTCGGGCTCCGCGTCGTCGCGCCGCTCGTCCCCGACGCCTCCGACGAGGCGGGGCGCCGCGGCCTCGGCCGGGTCTGCGCCCCCGAGGAGCCGCTCAGCTTCGCCGAGTTGACGAGGCGCGCGGCCGAGCGCCTCCCCGCGACGGCGCAGGGCGTCCGCGCCGCGGGCGATCGGCAGCAGGTGATTCGCACGGTCGCCGTCAGCGGCGGCAGCGGCGACAGCCTCTTCGGCGAGGCGCGTGCCGCGGGCGTCGACGCCTTCCTCACCTCCGACCTGCGCCACCACCCCGTCTCCGAGGCCCGCGAGCACTCCCCGCTCTGCCTGCTCGACGCCGCGCACTTCGCCACGGAGTGGCCCTGGTGCGAGCAGGCCGCAGCCCAACTCGACGCCGCCGCAGCGGAGCGCGGCTGGGACCTGGGCATCCACGTCTCGCGCACGGTCACCGACCCGTGGACGGCACACGCCGCGTCCCCGGTCGCCGGCGCCGCCCCTTCCTCCGTCGCGTCCGCCGCGCGGAACACCGACCGACCCACACCAGGAGCCCCCAACTGAACGCCGCGCCAGCCGACCAGATCCGACTCCTCGACGTGCAGGACCTCGACACCCGCCTCACCCAGCTCGCGCACCGCCGCTCCCACCTCCCGGAACACCAGGAGGTGCAGCAACTCGAGGCCGACCTCGTGCAGCTCCGCGACCTGCTCGTCGCCGCGCAGACCGAGGAGAGCGACACCACTCGCGAGCAGACCAAGGCCGAGCAGGACGTCGACCAGGTCCGCCAGCGCGCCGCGCGCAACCAGCAGCGCCTCGACTCGGGCGCCGTCACCAACCCGAAGGACCTGGAGAACCTCCAGAGCGAACTCGCCTCGCTCGCCAAGCGCCAGGGCGACCTGGAGGACATCGTCCTGGAGGTGATGGAGCGACGCGAGTCCGCGCAGGAGCGTGCGGAGGAGCTCGCCGAGCGCGCCGAGTCGGCGAGCAACCGCGTCGCCGAGGTCACCGAGCGCAGGGACGCGGCGCTCGCCGAGATCGACGGCGAGATCTCCTCCACCCGCAAGGAGCGCGAGGTCACCGCCGGCGCGGTCCCCGAAGACCTGCTGAAGCTCTACGACCGCATCCGCGAGCGCGAAGGCGGCGTCGGCGCGGCCAAGCTCTACCAGCGCCGCTGCGAGGGGTGCCGCCTGGAGCTCAACATCACCGAGCTCAACGATCTCCGTTCCGCAGCCCCCGACACCGTCGTCCGCTGCGAGAACTGCAACCGCATCCTGGTCCGCACGCCCGAGTCCGGTCTGTGACGGCTGCGCACCGCACCCTGCTCGTCGAGGCCGACGGCGGCTCCCGCGGCAACCCCGGGCCCGCCGGCTACGGCGCCGTCGTCAAGGACGCCGCGACGGGCGGGACCCTCCAGGAGGTCGCCGAGTACATCGGACGCGCCACCAACAACGTGGCGGAGTACCGCGGGCTGTTGGCCGGACTTCGTGCCGCGCACACGCTCGACCCGGAGGCCGCCGTCCTGGTGCGGATGGACTCCAAGCTCGTCGTGGAGCAGATGTCGGGGCGCTGGCAGATCAGGCACCCGGACATGCAGCCCCTCGCGGAGCAGGCACGCGGCGTCTTCCCGCCGGGTGCCGTGACGTACGAGTGGATTCCGCGCGCCGAGAACAAGCACGCGGACCGCCTCGCCAACGAGGCGATGGACGCGGGCGCCGAGGGCGGCGAGTGGCAACCGGGGGCGTCGACGGCGGAGTTGGAGGCACAGACCGCGGCCGCGGGGCGGGGTGCCGAGAAGGCTGCCGTCGCGGAGACGGCGGTGCAGGCAGGCGGGGCGAGCGCCGAGCGCGCCCCGCGGACCGTGCAGGGGTGGGGCCCCGACCTCGGTCCGCCCGCCACCTTCGTCCTCCTGCGGCACGGCGAGACGTCCCTCACCCCGCAGAAGCGCTTCTCCGGCAGCGGCGGCACCGACCCCGAACTCTCCGAGGCGGGCAGGGCGCAGGCCCGCGCCGCCGCCGACGCGCTCGCCGCCCGCGGCACCGTGGAGGCCGTCGTCACCTCGCCGTTGCGACGCTGCCGCGAGACGGCCGAGGTCGTCGCGGCGCGGCTCGGCCTGGAGGTGCGCGCCGAAGAGGGCCTGCGCGAGACCGACTTCGGCGCTTGGGAGGGCCTCACCTTCCGGGAGGTGCGCGAGCGCCACCCGTCGGACCTCGATGCCTGGCTCGCCTCTCCCGAGGCGCAACCGACGGGCGGGGGCGAGTCGTTCGCCGACGTGGGCCGCCGCACCGCCGCGGCCAGGGACGAGCTGCTCGCGCGCTACCGGGGGAGGACCGTCCTGCTCGTCACGCACGTCACGCCGATCAAGACCCTGGTGCGGCTGGCGCTCGGTGCGCCGCCCGAGTCCCTCTTCCGTATGGAGCTCTCGGCGGCTTCCCTCTCCGCCGTCGCCTACTACGCCGACGGCAACGCGTCGGTGCGGCTCTTCAACGACACGGGACACTTGCGGGGTTGAGTCGCGAAGGCCGCCCGACTCGACGCCGGCAGCCTCACCGCCGCAGCCCGTTCGCCTGCTCCGCAAGCCGCGTCACGCGCGCCCAGTCCCCCGCGGCGAGCGCGTCTCCGGGGGCGAGCCAAGTGCCGCCGACGCAGCCGACGTTGGGGAGCGCCAGGTACTCCCCCGCGTTCTCCGGCGTGATGCCGCCCGTCGGGCAGAAGCGGGCGGACTCCAGGGGAGAGGCGAGCGCCTTGAGGTAGGGGACGCCGCCTGCCGCCTGGGCGGGGAAGAACTTCATCTCGCGGACTCCGCGTTCCAGCAGTGCGACCGCCTCCGACGCCGTGGAGACGCCGGGGAGGTAGGGGAGCCCGCTCTGCTGCGCCGCGCCGAGGAGGCGTTCCGTCCACCCCGGGCTGACGAGGAAACCGGCCCCTGCGGCGCGTGCCTCCTCGACCTGCTCCGGCCCGAGCACGGTACCCGCGCCGACGGCCACCTCGGGCACCTCGGCCGCGATGCGCCGAATCGCCTCGACGGCGCCCGGTGTGCGGAGGGTGACCTCCACGGCCGTCAGCCCGCCCGCCGCGAGCGCGCGCGCCAACGGAACCGCGTTCTCCGGATCTTCGAGTACGACGACGGGAAGCACGGGCGCGAGGTCGAGCGGGGAGTGGTCCATGCCGCCATCCTGCCCGCGGCACCCATACCGCGCAACGGCCGTTGCGCGCTGCGCAATACGGGCCGCTCGTCGTGCGACCCCCCTGGCGCAGGCCCGAGTTGGCAGCACCCGCACCCGTAATGTCCGGTATCGGAGGCCGACGGTGGGAAGCTGGTCGGCGTGAGAGACGCGCAGCGGTTGAGGGAACGGTTCGGGCTGGCGCCGCACCCGGAAGGCGGCTGGTACCGGAGGACCTACACCAGCGACGTCCCCGTGCACCTCGGCGACGACCGCGGCACGCGCCCGGCGGCGACGCTCATCCACTACCTCCTCGACGCGGGCGAGGCATCGGCCTGGCACGTCGTCGCCTCGGACGAAGTGTGGCTCTGGCAGCTCGGCGGCCCGCTGGAGCTCCGGCTCGGCGGCAACGGCGCCGCGCCGGACGGGACGACCGCCGTCGAACTCGGCCCCGATCCAGGGGCACAGCTCCAGGGCCTCGTCCCAGCCGGGACCTGGCAGACGGCCCGGCCTCTCGCCGACGAGCCGGTGCTCCTCGGCGTCCTCGTCTCACCCGGCTTCGACTTTGCCGACTTCCGTACGCGCAACGGCGGTTGAGCCCCGCTACAGCTCGCTGACGACCACGTCGAACTGCTGCACCCGCCCGGTCTGCGCCTCCCGCGCCTCGATCGTGTACCCCAGCGCCCGCAGCGCCTCCGCCAACTCCTCCGGCCCCGCGGGCTCGGCGCCCGACTCCAGCAGCTCCCGTACGAGGCGGCCCTTGGTCGCCTTGTTGAAGTGACTCACGACGGAGCGCTTCTCCACGCCGTCCACCGTCCGCGCGTGGAGCACCCGTACCGACGCGGTGCGCTCCGCCAACCCCCGTGCCGGCTTGAACATCCCGGTGTACGCGGAGGAGCGCAGGTCCAGCACGAGCCCCTCCCCGGCTGCCTGCGGCACCGCCTCCCCGAGCGGGCCGCGCCAGTGCGCCGCGAGTCCGCCCACGCCTGGCAGCTTGACGCCACCCGCGCACCGGTAGGCCGGGATCGCGTCCTCGGGGCCCACAACTCCCCACAGCCCGGAGAAGATCAGCACCGAGCGCGCCGCACGCTCGCGCGCGGTCCGGCTCAGCGTCGCGAAGGAGAGCGCGTCGTAGAGGACGCCCGTGTACCGCTCGCGGGCGGGGAGCGTCGGTGCCTGATGCAGCGCGGCGTTCTTCGCCACCTCGGCGCGCTGGCCCGCGCTGAGCCCGAGGACGGTGCGCGCCTTCTCGACGGCGTCGTCGTCGCCGGAGCAGAGCGCCACCAGCTCGTCGAGGACGGCGCGCCGCGCGGGCGCCAGTTCGGGCAGCGTCAGCGACGCCGGGTCGACGGGGCGTCCTTCCCCGCCCTCGGCCTTGCCTTCGGACGGGGGCAGCAGCACCAGCACTGCGTCTCTCCTTGCTCTGCGGGATCTCCGGCGGAACGCCCGAGCGCCCGCCCCCGCCGGGCGGCGGAGACGGGCGCGCGTAAGCGGTGTTCAGCCCGCGGCCGCCGCCGACGGCTCGTCCGCGGCCTCGTTGGGCGCGAGCGTGTCCATGAACGAGCTCACCGAGAAGACGGCGTTGCCCGCGCCCGCCGGGCCGTAGCCGGGGGGAGAGGTGAGGCCGTGCTTGTCCATGGTGGCGCGGTACGCGTCGAGGAGGCGGATGTGGTACTCGAGCGGGGCGCCCTTGGGGTTGGTCTTGCCGAGCGGCGTCGTCGGCTCCGGGCACCAGGTGGTGAACCGGGGCGTGATGCCCTTCGACATGAAGTACTCAAGGCCCTCGGTGGTCGACGCGATCGCCTCGTCGACGTTGGTGAAGCCGAAGGGCTCCGCCATCTCGACGCCCGCGACGAAGTTGGGGATGACGTTCCGCGGCCCGAAGATCTCGGCGGAGTCGAGGATGCGGCGGTGCCACTCGTCACGGCCGACGTACCGCTCCTTGCCGGGGCAGTACAGCTCGAAGAGCCGGCGGTCCCACACCTCGTAGTTGGGGTGGTAGATGCGGATGCCGTAGTCGTGGAAGCGCTGGACGTCCTCCTTGGGGAGCGCCTGCGCGACGACCTTGCCCGTCCAGCGGCCGGGGAAGCGCTCCTCGATCGCCTTGGCGTAGCTGCCGTAGAAGTCGGCCTCGTCGCGGCCCTGCACCTTGGAGGTGATCGAGCCGCCGGTGAGCGTGTAGGCGCGGGAGGTGCCGGCGGTGTCGTACTGCGCGATGATGTCGAGCGCCTCCAGCACCTCGTCGGCCGGCTTCACCCCCGTGTACGGGCGCCCGGCGGCCTTGTGCTGGCGCCAGTTGTGGTTGATGTCGCAGTACTGGCACTCCTCCTTGGCGCCGAAGTACTGGCAGACGCGGAAGACGGTGAGGTAGATGAGGTAGCCCCATTGGATCGTCGGCGCCACCTCCATCACGGACTTCCCGTTGGAGAGCTTGTGCCGGTAGTACTCGGGCATGGGCGGCAGCCCGACGTCGCCGATGAACCGGCCGTCGAGGTAGAGGCCGAGCACGCCCTCGTCGTCCGGCTTCACGGTGTACGGCGAGTCCGGATTGACGCGCACCGAGACGACGGTGCGGCGCAGCTCGTACGGGCCGCCCGTGAGGACGATCTCCTCCGGCGGGCGCTTGAGCGCCGCCGCCCCCAGCTCGGGCAGGGTGCGGTGGTCGAAGGAGAAGATGAAGTAGGACTTCGGCTTGACGTCGCCGTCCTCGTTGCCGCTGAGCGCCGACTCGTCGAAGTTGATCCCGCCGCGGAGGAGGTCCTCCTTGAGTACGGCCTCCCGCGGAATGTGCGGGAAGCGCTCCATCAACTCCTCGACGACTGCGGTACGGCTGTCCATCAACGTTTCGTCTCCCTAGGTTCCCGTCCCGTGACCCCCGACGGTACTCCGCGGGATCAGCGGTGCGTACACCCCTCCCCGCCGTGGGCCGAGCGCCGCCCGTGTACGGCATACGCGGGCAACCCAGATATACCGCACCCCTCACCGTCGTTGCGGACCCGGACCGGGGAACGCGTCCGGACGGCCCGGATGATCGCCGGGGGTGACAAGCAGGCGCTCCGGTGCGATTCTTGCGCCTTCGCACCACCCTTCCCAGCAGGCCGCGCGGTACGCGCGGAGGTATCCCGGACGGAGAATCCAGCGTGCTAAGGAGTACGGCTGTGCCGGAGGACGCGCAGAACCGCTTCGAGGCCACGAGGCCGCACCCGGCGCGGGTGTACGACTGCCTCCTCGACGGCAAGGACAACTACCCGGTCGACCAGGAGGTCGCCGACGAACTCGCGCGCCGCTGGCCCGAGATACGCCTCGGCACCCAGGAGAACCGGGCGTGGATGCACCGCGTCGTGCGCCGCCTCGCGGGCGAGCAGGGCGTCCGCCAGTTCCTCGACATCGGCACAGGCATCCCGACCAGCCCCAACCTCCACGAGATCGCGCAGGACATAGCGCCGGCCGCCCGCGTCGTCTACGTCGACAACGACCCCGTCGTCCTCGCGCACGCACAGGCCCTCCTCACGCCGGTGAGCGCCGCAGGCACCACCAGCTACGTCCAGGCGGACCTGCGCGACCCGGCCGCCGTCCTCGCCTCCGAAGAGGTGCGCAGCACCCTGGACTTCAGCAAGCCGATCGGGCTGACGCTCGTCGCGATCATGCACTTCCTCGAGGACGCCGAGGACCCGTACGACGTCGTCGCCACCCTCGTCGACGCGCTGCCGACGGGGTCCTACGTCGCCCTCTCGCACGCCTGCGGCGACGCGGCGCCGGCGAGCGCGGCGGAGGCGGCCGTCTTCTACCGCGAGCGCGGCGTCTCCGCGCCCGTGGTGCCGCGAAGCGTGGCGGGGATCGAGCGGTTCTTCGACGGTCTCGAGCTCCTCGACCCCGGCGTCGTCCCGGTCAACCGCTGGGACGAGGACCCGGAGCGGCGGCTCGACGAGGACGTCTGGTTCTTCGGCGGGCTCGGCCGCAAGCACCGCACCTCCTGAGCCCCTCGTCAGGGAGTGCAGGACCCGCAAGCCGAGAAACGGAGCACCGCACGTGGCGCGGACACTCGTCGTTCAGCACACGCCGACCTCGGGGATCGGCCGCCTCGGCGGCTGGTTCGAGGAGGACGGCCTCACCCTCGACCACGTCCACGCCTACCGCGGCGAACCGCTCCCCGAGGCGCTCGACGCGTACGGCGCGCTGGTGGTCCTCGGCGGCGGCTACCTGCCGGACGAGGACGCCCGCGCGCCGTGGCTCGCACGCACGCGCCAACTCGCCACCCTCGCCCTGCAGTCGGGCACGCCCGTCTTCGGCGTCTGCCTCGGCGGCCAGCTCCTCGCACACGTGGCGGGCGGCGCCGTCACCGCCCGCCACGGCCTGCCGGAGGCCGGCAGCACTCCGCTGACGCTCCGCCCAGAGGCGGCGGAGGACGCGCTCTTCTCCGGGCTGCCCGAGCGCGTGACCGCCGTCGAGAACCGGGTCGACGCGGTGACCCGGCTGCCCTCCGGCGCGGTGTGGCTCGCCGAGAGCGAGCGGTGCCCCGTGCAGGCGTTCCGGGTCGGCGAGCGCGCTTGGGGCGTGCAGTTCCACCCGGAGGCCGATGCAGCCCGGATCGCCGGCTGGGACCGGGAGGAGCTCGCGGCGCGCGGCTTCGACCGGGAGGAGCTGGTGCGCACCGCCGAGCGCGACGAGGCGGAATCGCGGCGGGTCTGGCGGACGGTGGCGGGCAGGTTCGCCGCGCTCGTCGCGCCCGGCGGCTGAGCCGCTAGAGCGGCAGCAGGAAGACCGGCGAGGGGACGTCCAACTTTTCCTCGACGGGGGAGAGTTCGCCGCTCGCCTCGTCGACGGCGAAGACCTGCACCGCGTCCGAACGCTGCCCGCCGACGAAGAGCAGCCGCCCGTCGGGCGAGAGCGCGAGGTGGCGGGGGAAGGCCACGTCGAGCGGCACGGTGTCGAGGAGGCGGAGGCCGGCTCCGCCGTCCTCGACGGCGTACCGGGTGAGCGTCTCGTCGCCGCGGTTGCCGAGGTAGGCGTGGGCGCCGTCGCCCGTGACGACGAGCTGTGAGGGGGCGCTCGGCGCCGTCGTACCGGTGCTCTGCGGGGGCGCGGGGGTGAGGGTGCCGGTGGCCGCTTCGTAGGCGCAGACGGCCACCGTGTCGTCCAACTCGTTGGCGAGGTAGGCGTAGACGCCGTTCGGATGGAAGGTGAGGTGCCGCGGGCCTGCGCCGGGGGTGAGTGGGGCCCGGGAGACCTCGCGCAGGGTGCCGGCCGTCTCGTCGAACGCGTAGCTGTAGACGGTGTCGGTCCCCAAGTCGCAGGCGAGCGCGTACCGCCCGTCGGGGGAGGGGAGCAACTGGTGGGCGTGCGGCCCCTGTTGCCCTGGCCCGGGCGGCGGGTCGTCGTGGACGACGTGTGCGGTGAGCGCGCCCAGTGCGCCGTCGCGCTCGATTGCGTGCACGGCGACGGTGCCCGAGCCGTAGGCGGCGCTCAACAGCCAGTCGCCCGACGGGTGCACGGCGACCTGGCACGGCGCGGACCCGCCGGCGGACACGGTGCCGAGCACCTCGTACGCTCCGTCGTCCCCCGCGGCGACGGCCGTGATCCCGCCTTTCTCCTGCTCGTTGACGGCGTAGAGCGTCCTGCCCGACGGGTGCAGCGCGAGGTACGACGGGTTCTCGACGGGCACCTCGCCGACGAGCGAGACGGCCCCGTCCGCCGCGTACTCCGCGACGCCGATCCCCGTCGCTCCGCCCTGCCCGGTGTAACTGCCCAGCAGCAGGCGCCTGTTGGCGCCGCGGGAACCCCCTGTCACCGCGCGCCGGGTCGGGCGGGTGTCTCTCGGCGGCTTGCGGCGCGGGTGCGGCATCGCGGGTACCTCGGTGTCGGGCGTTCAAGGCTGCGGTCTGGACCAATGCCACCCTGGCGGTTGGCCCGCCGGATGGCAAGGGACGGCCATCCGCCCTACGGGTGCGGCGAGTTGGGACGCGCACGGGCCGGCCCGAGGGGAACTCCCCGGGCCGGCCCGTGCCGGTGCGCTCCGTCAGTGCCAGAAGAGGCCGCCACGGGCCTTGCCCGTGGTGCTCTCCTTGGCGTCGAAGTCCGTGAGGTGGAGGGTCGGGGTGGTGATGGAGGTGCCCGACACCCCCTTGTCCTTGTGGAAGTAGGAGTCGTACCAGCCGAAGCCGTCCGCCTGGGCGGCTGCCGCACCGGACAGGCCGAAGCCTGCCAGAGCGACGGTGACGACTGCGGCGCGCAGGGTTGTACGCATGGGGAGACCTCCCGCTCGTCGATTGGATCGAGGGCGAGGTACCACAGCGGTGGGCCCGTTGCACCTGCCGTGACCCCGACGGCGGACGACGCGCATGCGGATGGCGGCAGGCGGCGCACGGCACACCCCCGCCGACG
Source organism: Streptomyces sulphureus DSM 40104 (assembly GCF_000381025.1). Lineage (GTDB taxonomy): Bacteria > Actinomycetota > Actinomycetes > Streptomycetales > Streptomycetaceae > Streptomyces > Streptomyces sulphureus. The sequence continues at coordinate 658,811 of NZ_KB905815.1, read as the reverse complement.
GCGGAGGGCGGCGCTCGCGGACCGCGTCGAGGGCCGGCCGACCGTGGGCTGCCGCGCGGCGCTTCCCCCGATGCGACGCCGGCGATCGCCCTCTCGCCCCCGTGCGGTCGGCCGACCCTCGATGACGATCGTAGGAGCGCCGCGAGCGCCGAACCACCGTGCACTCTGCTCAGGTTCGCGCGGCGGGTGTGCACGGTGCTCAGTCCGCCGGTGTCGTCCCGCCCGTGATGTCGAGCGCCAGCACAAGGTCGTGGACGCCCGAACCGCTCGTCAAGAGGTCGCGGTTGAGGAGGCGTTCTGCGGTGCGCAAGCGTGCCCTGACGGTGTTGCGGCTGATGCCGAGGCGCTCGGCGGCTCTGCGCGCGTCCGCGTTGGCGGCCGTCCAGGCCCGCAGCGTCGACTCGACGTGCCCCGTGTCGCGCAACGGGTGCAGGAACGAGGAGGCCCAGGCGGCGGCGGGGTCCGAGCGCAGCAGATGCTCCAGCGTCGCGCGCGGAGCGGACTCGTCCGGCTGCCGGCGGGACGGCGCGAGCGCCAGCGCCAGGCCGAGCGCCGCGCGGTCGCGCAGGTCGCCGAGGTCGAGCCCGAGCGCCTCCTCGACCATGTGCAGGTGCGCCGCGACGGTGTTGCGGCTCACCCCGAGCAGGCGCGCGACGAGAGTCCTGGGGAAGGTGACGCTGAGGCGCGCGGCGTCGAGGGTGAGCGCCTTGGCGGACTCCAACGGGCGGAGGAAGTCGTGCGCCCAGGCCGGCGCCTCGGGACGGGGCAGCGTGTCCCCGAGCGGCGCCGTGCCCCGGTAACCGGCCACGCGCGCGGGGAGGTTGCGGGCCACGGCGAGCGAGTGCAGGGACTGCGCGTACGCAGTGCCCGTGCCGTGGAGCGGCTGGGGCTCGCTGATCCCCAGTGCGTACCGCGGCTTCTCCCGCACCAGCCGGCGCAGCAGCGGCGCAAGCCCCTCGTCCGGCGGTTCCGTTCCCGCCGGCTCGGGCACGACGCAGATGAGGTGCTCGGCGAAGGCGGGACACTGCACCATCAGACCGCGGCCGTGGTAGCCCGACGGGTCCTGGAAGCCGTCGGCGATGTCGTCGCGCTCCCTCGGCACGCAGTGCAGGAGGTAGACGCGGACGCGCTCGGCGTCGAGGAGCGGCGGTACGGAGCCGATCGTCATCCGGCGGGCGAGCACCGGGTCGCCGTCCATCAGCGAACTGAGCAGGGCGAACCGCAACTGCCGTGACTTCAGGCGATAGTTGCGGTCCATCTCGGCGGCACGCCGCGCGCCGTCGAGGATCGTGAGGACGCTGCCGGTGTGCGAGACGAGCGCGGCGGCGGCCGACGGCAGCGGGGTGTCCCCGACCACCACGAGAGCCCCGCGTCCGCCGGACGTCTCCACGGCTTCCGCGTGGACGTGGTGACCCTCGGCGCGGACCGCGGCCGTGGCGGTGTGCCCGTCGAGGAGGCGGGAGAGGAGCGGTCCGAGCGGTTCGAGCGCGGAGTGCGGAAAACCGCTCGTCGCCGCCTGCACCTCTCCGGTGGCGCCGAGGAGCGCCACGCGCGAGCCGACCTGGCGGTCGAGCCACCGCAGCAGTTGGTCCGGGTCCGTCGCCGCCGTCTGGCGCCGCAGTTCGCGCAGCAGCCCCTCCAGCCGCCGGACGTGCCATTCCGCTTCAACTGTCTCCATGGTCCAAGGGTCTCCGCTCCGCGCCTGTCGCCCGACTCCGCCCCGTCTCAGGCGTGGGATGAGACGCGAGCCACTCCCCGGTGGTTCGGGGTGCGGGTGAAGTGGTCGGTTATTCCTGGGCGTTGGTTCCGGATGGGTGTCGGGGTCGGGGGCTACGGCTCGTTCCCGCCGTTCGTGCGGCGTCCCGTGGACGGGCGGCATCCGCGGGTGCCGGTGCGAACTGTCATGCTCGTGCCCGGACTGCGGGCGTGCAAGCCGGGGACCGGCGGCCGCCGCGGACGGCAGGACGTGCCCCGACGCACCGCGGACGGTCCCGCGTCGACAGCCCCGGAAGCCGCAACACACCCGCCGACGCCCAACCACACGCCGCGCTCGCCGGGTTGACCGTCCCATTCGCCGAGTTCCCCGCCGGTCGCCGCAGTTGACAACTCACCCCACCTGCCACCACTCTTTCACTACTCAATTAGTGAAAGGGTGGTTGTCCGAGTGGTCGAGTACCGCATCGACCGGCGCAGTGGCGTCGCCACCTACGTGCAGATCGTCCAGCAGACCAAGCAGGCGCTCCGCATGGGCCTGCTGCAACCCGGCGACAAGTTGCCCACGGCCCGCGAGGTCGTCCAGGCGACGGCCGTCAACCCGAACACGGTCCTGAAGGCGTACCGCGAACTGGAGCGCGAGGGGCTCGTCGAGGCCCGCCGCGGCCTCGGCACCTTCGTGCGCAAAGTGCTCGGCACCGCCCCCGCCGAGTCCCCGCTGCGGGCAGAACTCGCCGACTGGGCCGTACGCGCCCGAACGGCCGGGCTCCACAGGGACGACGTGGCGGCGCTCTTCACCGCCGTACTGGACGAGCACTTCGAGAACTCCGAAAGGCAACAAGGATGACCAACACCGCTATGGAAGCGGTCGAACTCGGAAAGAAGTTCGGCCGGCGCGGCACCTGGGGGCTGCGGGACTGCACCTTCCGTCTGCCTGCCGGGTGCGTGTGCGCCGTCGTCGGCCCGAACGGCGCGGGCAAGTCGACGCTCCTCTCGCTCGCCGCGGGGCTGGAGGCGCCGACCGAGGGCGCGCTCCACGCGCTCGGCGAGCAACCGGGTGCCGTACGTGCCCGCGTCGGGTACGTGGCCCAGGACAAGCCGCTCTACCCGCAGCTCACCGTCGCGGAGACGCTCCGCACCGGCGCCGGGCTCAACCCCGCACGCTGGGACGCGGACGCCGCCGAGCAGATCGTCGCCGGCGGCGACCTCGACCCCCGCAGTCGCGTCCGCTCCCTCTCGGGCGGGCAGCGCACCCGCGTCGCCCTCGCCCTCGCGCTCGCCAAACGGCCCGAACTCCTCCTGCTCGACGAGCCGATGGCCGACCTCGACCCGCTCGCCCGCCACGAGCTGATGGGCCTCCTGATGACCCGGGCTGCCGAGCACGGCACCACCGTCGTGATGTCCTCGCACGTCGTCGCCGAGCTCGACGACGTCTGCGACCACCTGCTGCTCCTGCGCGACGGAAGCGTCCGGCTCGACGGCGGCACGGACGACCTGCTCCAGTCGCACACCGTCGCGATCGGCCCCGCGGACGCCGCGGACCAGCCGGACCCGCACACGGTCGTCGAGTCCCGCAGGACGGGCCGCCAACTCACCGCGCTCCTCCGCGCCGAAGCCCCCGTGCCCGAGGGCTGGCGCTCCGAACAGCCCTCGCTGGAAGAGCTCGTCCTCGCCTACCTGCGCGCCCCGCAGACCCCCGCCCCGTCCGCTCCGGCCGAGACCCAGGAAGCAGCCGTATGACCACCCTCACCCCCACCGCACCGCACGGGCGGTCCGAACTCCTCGCGCTGTCCGGCCTCCTGGTGCGCCTGCACCGTCCCGCGCTCATCCTGTGGGTGGCGTTCGTCCTCGTGATGTCGGCGCTGCTGTGGGCAGTCGGCGGTCCGCTCGCCGACGCCTCGGCCTCGGCATGGGCGGATTACGAAGCCTGCACCTCGCAGCGGTGCGCCTACGATCAGGACGCGATCATCCTCTACCGGGACGCGTACACCTACACCACCCTCGCCCTTCTCGCCGTCCCCGCCGTCGTCGCCGCCTGGGCGGGTTCCTCCCTCGTGGGGCGGGAGTTGGAGAGCGGCACCGCCAGGCTCGCCTGGACACTGGGCGTTTCGCCCTCGCGGTGGCTCGCGGCGAAGCTCGCACTGCCGGCCGCCGCTGTCGCCGCCGGCACCGGACTGCTCGCCGTCTTCCACCGTCTCGCCTGGTCGACAGGGCAGGGCCGCATCGGCTCCGCCAAGTCGTGGTACAGCACGGCGACTTACTACGCCAACGGTCCCGTCGTCGTCGCGCTGGCCCTCGCCGGGCTCGCCTTCGGCGCGCTCGTCGGGCTGCTCTGGCGCCGCTCCCTCGCCGCGCTCGGCACCGCTCCGCTCGGGCTCCTGCTGCTGTGGGGCGGCCTCCACCTCGTCACGCCCCACCTGTGGCCGTCGGTGACACGGAACAGCAGCCCCGCCGAGTTCCTCCCGGGCGCCGGGATCAACGTCGACCAGGGCGTCGTCGACTCCTCGGGCGGGCGCCACGAGTTCGTCTCCGGCTGCGGGCAGATCTACGACGTCGCGCCCTGCCGTGCCGCCTACGACAAGCTCGACGCCGTCGGCTTCTACCACGACTACCACCCGGCGTCGCACTTCTGGCCGCTCCAACTCGTCTCGACCGCCCTCCTCCTCGCCGTCGCCGCGCTCTTCGCCCTGGCCGCCTTCCGCCTCCTCAGGCACCGCACCGCAAGCACGCGACCCGAGGTACGCACGGCCGCCTGACGGCAACACCTGCCGACGACCGCTCACGCTCCGGCGGGCCCCTCCCGGGCCCGCCGGCGCAGCTCCGGACGCGCGGCCCCTCCCGGCGAGTCGAAGTAAGGATGCCAGAACAGCCGGCTGGAGAGCCGCAGCAGCCGACGGCGCAGGGCCGCAGCGTCCTCGGGGTGGTCGGCCAGCGCTTCGTAGGTGCGGTTGTGGGCGCGTTGCAACTCGATGAGGTCTGGGGGGAATCGTGCGGAGACCATGGTTGCGATTCAATCATGCGTTCGATTTTCGGGTCCAAGTCGCACCTCGGCGCCACCGCTTGCGGAGACAACCGGGCAAACGGCTCCTCGGCTATGTGGGCTTGGCTCGACGCCGTGGAAGCCGAATGCGCGACTTGGCCGCCGCCTCCGCGCCTGGGCAACCACCGTCAGCGCGCATTGCACGCCGCCACACGCTCTGGAAGCTCAGCCAGCGAGTCGATCCGCATCGTCGCGACCGTGTCGGCTTCCGGGTCGTGCTGCTGAATCGTCCCCCACGGGCCTCGGCGAACCAGCGCAGTCAGCATCTCTGCCTCGGCCGCGGGCCGGATGTCGTTGTCCAACCGGTCACCTACGTACAGGATCTCGTCCGCTGCGGCGGGCGTGGCCTCGATGACGTGCTCGAAGAACTTCACATCCGGCTTCGTGGGATCAGAGCCCGGACGGAAGATCTGCTACGTCTCCCGATAGTCCCGCCTTTGCGCAATGACCGCACCGAACACGATGCGAACGTATGCCGCGGCGCACCCAACCAGTCCGCCCACGCGCCGTACCCCCGCGTCTGTCCCGGCCCGAGGACCACTCGTGGGACCGCCTGAGTCCGCCGGAGACCTCGAGAGCTGCACCCTGACCGGAGCTGTTCCCGTTGTCGTGCTGGCAAGCTCGACGCCCCGACGCGTCCTGTGGGGACCGAGCGCCCTCTGCCGCCTCGTCAGCAAACGGGCGCCCCTGCGCCGCCCAGCTCCGGCGGTGCCGAGCGGTAGGTGGCCGGGGTCGCGGAAAGGCGGATCGGGTTGCGGACGCTCCGTACCGACGTCCCGTCGGCGCGGGGTACTTCGACGATCGGGGCGAGGCCGAGGGACTCGGCGAGAGCGAAGGCTCCGGCGATGTCGTTGACCCGTCCGGCCGGCACGCCGGCGTCCTCCAGCTCGCGTATCCATGCGGCGGCCGGGCGGCCGGCGAGGGCGTCCACGAGGAGGCTCCGCAGCTCGTCCCGGTGGCTCACGCGGAGGTCGTTGTCGGCGAAGCGCGGGTCGTCGGCGAGCTCGGGGCGGCCCAACACCGCAGCGAGGGAGCGGAATTGGCGAGTGTTGCCGACCGCAAGCACCAGCTCGCCCTCGGCCGTGGGCAGCGGCTCGTACGGTGCGATGCTCGGGTGCGCGTTGCCCATGCGGCCGGCGACGTGTCCCGCCGCGGCGTAGGCGGAGCCCTGGTTGGCGAGCGCCGCGAGCAGCGAGGAGAGGAGGTCCACCTCGACGCGCTGGCCCTCGCCCGTGCGCGCGCGGTGGCGCAGCGCCGTCAACACCCCGACGGCGGCGAAGAGTCCGCTGAGCACGTCGACGAGGGCGACCCCCGCCTTCTGCGGCTCGCCCTCGGGTTCGCCCGTGATGCTCATCAGTCCGCCCACCGCCTGGATCAGCAGGTCGTACCCGGGGAGTGCGGCGCCGGGGCCCGCACCGAAGCCGGTGAGGGAGCAGTAGACGACGCCGGGCGACCCGGCGCGCACGGCATCGTAACCGAGACCGAGGCGGTCCATGACGCCGGGGCGGAAGTTCTCCACGACGACGTCGGCGCCGGACACCAACCGCCGCGCCTCGGCCCGTCCTTCGTCGCTGCGGAGGTCGAGGACGACGCTGTCCTTGTTGCGGTTGGCCGCCTGGAAGTACGTGGCCTGACCGGTCTCGTCGTAGGGCGGGCCCCACGCCCTGGTCTCGTCGCCCGTCCCCGGACGCTCGACCTTGGTCACCGTCGCCCCGAGGTCCGCCAGGACCATCGTCGCGAACGGCCCGGCGAGCACGCGGGAGAAGTCGACGATGCGGAGGTCTTCCAGGGCTGCGGTCATGGAGCGGCTCTCCGTTGAGGGGGAGTCGAGTCTGTGGTTACCTACCCTAGATTTTCGAGGATTTCTTGCCAAGGGAGGCGGAAACCATGACGCGACAGGGTGGCAAGCCCCACAGCGGGCCACGGCCCGGGGACTTCCTGGACATCGACCACCAACTCTCCGACGAGGAGCGCGAGATCCGGGACACGGTGCGCTCCTTCGTCGAGGACCACGTCACCCCGTACGTGGGCGACTGGTACGAGGAAGCCCGCATCCCTCGCGAACTCCCTGCGCAGCTCGGCGGATTGGGAGTCCTCGGCATGCACCTGGAGGGGTACGGCTGCGCCGGCGCGAGTGCCACCGCGTACGGTCTCGCCTGCCTCGAGCTGGAGGCGGGCGACAGCGGCGTCCGCAGCCTCGTCTCCGTCCAAGGCTCCCTCGCGATGTACGCGATCCGGCGGTGGGGCTCCCAGGAGCAGAAGGAGCACTGGCTGCCGGGGATGGCGGCGGGCGAGACCGTCGGCTGCTTCGGCCTCACCGAGCCAGACGCCGGGTCCGACCCCGGGGCCATGCGCACCCGCGCGCGGCGGGACGGTTCCGACTGGGTCCTCAACGGCCGGAAGATGTGGATCACCAACGGCTCCCTCGCCGACGTCGCGGTGGTGTGGGCCGTCACCGACCAGGGGCCGCGCGGCTTCCTCGTCCCCCGCGGCACCCCCGGGTTCTCCGCGCACGAGATCCGCAAGAAGCTGTCGCTCCGGGCCTCCGTCACGGCCGAACTCGTCCTGGAGGACGTGCGCCTGCCCGCGGACGCCGTGCTGCCCGAGGCCACCTCCCTGCGCGGCCCGCTCTCCTGCCTCAACGAGGCCCGGTACGGGATCGTCTGGGGCGCGGCCGGTGCTGCCCGCGCCTGCTTCGAGGCGGCGCTCGACTACAGCATGGAGCGCACCGCCTTCGGAAAGCCGATCGCCGGGACGCAGATCCAGCAGCAGAAGCTCGCGGCCATGGCGCTGGAGGTCAACCGCGCGACGCTGCTCGCACTGCACCTGGGCCGGCTCAAGGACGAGGAACGGCTGCGCCCCGAACAGATCAGCATGGGCAAGCTGGCCAACGTGAACGCCGCGCTGGACGTCGCCCGCACCGCGCGCCAGGTGCTCGGCGCGAACGGCATCTCGCTGGAGTACCCCGTCATCCGGCACATGAACAACCTGGAGTCGGTGGTCACTTACGAGGGCACGGCGGACGTCCACGCGCTCGTCGTGGGCGGGGCGCTCACCGGTATCCAGGCGTTCCGGTGAGCAGGCACCGTCCGGCCGGTGCCCACCGGCTTCCGAGGCGCGAGGGGTCATGCCGGCGGTGAACGATCCCCAACTCTCCGCGCCTGCCACGGCACAGCAGCACGCCGTCGACGCGCTGCGCCGCCTCATGGTCTCCAGCACGCTCCGGCCCGGGCAGCGGGTGAACCAGGAGGACGTCGCCTCACGGACCGGGCTCAGCGTCGCACCGGTCCGCGAGGCCCTGCGGGTCCTGGAGCAGGAGGGCCAGGTGACCTACCGGCCCCGGCGGGGGTACTTCGTGACGGAGCTCCAGTACGGCGACTTGCAGGAGATCTACGAACTGCGCCAGGTGCTCGAGGAGCGCGCCGTCCGGTTCGCGCTGCCGCGCCTCGACGACGCGGCGCTGCGCCGCATCGACGCCGACGCCGCAGCGTGCGCACGCGCGGCGGAAGCCGGCGACGTGGCGACGGAGCTCGCGGCGAACCGCCGGTTCCACTTCCATCTCATGGAGGCGCCCGGCCAGCGCCACGTGCTCCGCCTGATCCGGCTGCTCTGGGACGCGACCGAGGTGTACCGCGCGATGTACTACAACCTCCCCGAGGAGCGGGCCGAATCCGTCCACGCCCACGAGCGGATCGTGCAAGCGGTCAGGTCCGACGACGCCGACCGGCTCGTCGCCGAACTCGACGCCCACCGGGAGCGGGCGCTGGAGGTGCTCCACGGGGTGCTCGAAGAGCCGGGTGGCTGAGGGTGCGGGCCGTGCTCGCGTCTGCGGTTCGGCACTCCCCGTACGGCCGTTGGCCCGTCCCCTCGCTGGGGAGGGATGCCCGCCGGCGTGCCGCCCGTCGGCCTGCTCGGACTCCGCGGCTCTCGCCTTCCGGGGGCCGTGCCGGTCGCTCGCGGACCGGTGCGGCGACTCTTCCGACGTGTGCGCCGAGCAGGCTGCCGAGACGGGCTCCGCCCGACGTGCGCGACGCGCGGTGGGGCGCGCGGGCGTTCGGCCGGTTCGGTCGACGGCTCCCCGGTTCGGAGGGCCGAGCAACTCCCGGTGTCTCGCGGTCCGTTCGGTGCGCGGCTCACACCCCGCAGGGAAGGCGCACCTCCAGCATCGTCGGGCCGCCCGGTGGGCTGTCCAGGGTGAGCGAACCGTCGTGCGCGGCGAGGCGGCGACGGATGCCGGCGATTCCGGAGCCGCCTTCCTCCTCGGCGCCGCCGTGGCCGTCGTCCTCGATGCGGAGGCGGAGTCGTCCGCCGCTGCTGCTCACCTTCACGGCGGCGCGGTGCGCCCCGCTGTGCTTGGCGATGTTCGTCAACGCCTCGGCGACGACGAAGTACGCGGTCGCTTCGACGGAGGCGGCGCACCGCTCCGCCGCCTCGACTTCGACGGTGCACGGCACCGCGCAGTCGGCGGCGAGCGCCGTCAGGGCCGCTTCGAGTCCCCGGTCGGCGAGGACCGGCGGCAGGATGCTCCGGGAGACGGAGCGGAGTTCGGCGAGCGCGTCCTCGACGGCGGTCTGCGTCTGCTCCAGCAGGCTCTCGGCTTGCGAAGGGTCCCGGGCCGCCATGCGGCGGGCGGCGCCGAGCAGGACGGTGACCCGGATCATCCGGTTCTGTGCACCGTCGTGCAACGCCCGCTCGATCCGCCGCAGTTCGCTGGCGTGTGCGTCCAGCGCCGCGGCCCGGCTCGCGGTGAGCTCGGCGACCCGCAGCGACAGGTCCGCCTCCGGGCTGGCCGCCAGCAGGCGCCGGCCGGCGCCTGCCTGCAATCGGGCCATGCCGGGGGAGAGGCACAGGACGGCGGCGCACCAGCAGAGCCCGAGCAGCCCGGCGGCGCCGGCGTCCGCCCAGGAACGGGCGGTCCCGATCCCGATGGACGTGCTCGTGACGCCCTCGGGCGCCAGGCGCCACCAGAGCGGAAAGCTGATGTCCCGCAGGGCGAAGAGCGGCAGCAGCACGCCCAGCGCGCCGAGCAGCAGCCCGAACGTGCCGTGCCGTACGAGCCAGCGCAGCGTGCGGCGCGTCACGGGATCGGCCCGGGCGAAGCGCAGTTGCGTCGACGGCCGTTCGGGGCCCACGACCTCGGGACCCCAGCGCCCGAGCCGTTCACGTTCCCTGTGCGCCAACGCGTGCGCCGCACTCAGTGCGACGGGCGTGAGCAGCACCCCGACACCCAACGGAACGGTGAGGACGCCGAGGAGAAGCCACGGCAGCACGAGCAGCGCGAGCACCGAGGTGGCGAGCCCGCCCGCCAACTGCTCCAGCGCAGCGAACGCCCGGGAGATTGTGCGGGCGGCGACGGCAGCGGCCCCCGTACGCCGCCTCCCGCCGCCCGGCCACTCGGGGCTCGGCTCCATGTCGCTCCCTGTCCGCTTCGTTCGCCTGCAACCCTATGACGAGGAGGAATCCGGCCGGGAGGCAGGCGCGGGCGGGGGCGCCCCGTTGTGCGGGGTGCGGGGCGGGAGTTGAGCGTGGCCGGGTGGCGGGCGTCCTTGTCGGTGCGAGGGCGAAGTCCGGTGCCGGTCGTTGCCAGGTGCGTCGTGGGCCGAGGTTGCGGGGTGTTCTCCTGCGTACGGGCGCTGTTGAGTGTGGAGTCGGGGCACGCCCCGACGTGGGGCCGGGCATGTGCCGGGCGCCGGGCGTCGCTGTCGGCGCGATGCAGCCCGTTGCCGGGCGCCTCGTCGGCCGGGTTCGCGCTGCCGTCGGCCGCGTCGGGCCTGCCTCAGGGAAGTCAAGGCACGGCGTCGGGCGGAGCGCGCGGCGTCGTCATCGCCGCCGGGCGAGCCCGGCGTCCGTGCACCGTCGGGCCGCGGGAGGGACGCCGACACCGGCGGGGCTCGGCCCGGGTGTTGCGTCAGGACCTGCGCTGTGCGTCGTCGAGGTAGCGGAGGACCGCGGCGACGCGGCGGTCGGTGCGGTCGGTCGGTGTCAGGTCGAGCTTGGTGAAGATGCTGCGGATGTGCTTGTGCACGGCGCCTTCGGTGACGGCGAGGCGCTCGGCGATGGCGGTGTTCCCCAACCCTTCGGCCATCAGGGCCAGTACCTCCCGTTCCCGCGGGCTCAGGCGGGCGAGCCGGGCGTCCGGGCGGGCCCGCGCGAAGAGTTGGGCGATGACCTCGGGATCGATCGCGGTCTCTCCCGCCGCCACCCGGTACAACGCGTCGAGGAAGTCCTCGACCCTGCCGACGCGCTCCTTGAGAAGGTAGCCGAGCCGGGCGCTGCCACCCGCCAGCAACTCGGTGGCGAACGCCTGCTCCACGTGGGCGGAGAGGACGAGCACGGCCAAATCCGGGCGGCTCCGCCTGGCCCGCATCGCCGCGGTGATCCCCTCGTCGGTGTGGGTAGGCGGCATGCGGACGTCGACGACGGCGACGTCCGGGTCATGCGCCTCGACGGCGGCGAGGAAGGCGTCGGGCGTGCCGGTCGCGGCCGCCACCTCGAGCGCCTCCGCGCGGAGCAGGAGGGCGAGCCCCTCGCGCAGCAGTGGGTCGTCCTCGGCTATCACGATTCGCATGCTTCACTTCCGGGCGGCGGCGGGACGTTCGGGAGCCCGGGCGCTCGAGTCCTCCGTACGGAACCGCGCCCACCGGTGAGCGTCGACCGGGCGCCGCCGCCCGGTCGACGCCGCGAGGGCCCGAATCCGTGCGAGTGCGCAGGTCGTTGGCACGTCCCGTACTCTATGCCGGGGCCCGACGCTCAGCCGGCACGGGGTACAGCCTGCTGTACCCATACCTTCCGGCCTGCCGGATCGTCGCCGATGACGAGCGTCCGTAACGTCGAGCAGGAACTCATCAGCACCGCAAGGAGCCCCACGTGACCGAGCCCTGCAGCGGCTTCGCAAGCCCCCGGAAGCCGCGGACACGGCCCGCGCCCCCGCCCCGCACCGCCGGAGCCCGCGCCGAGCACCGAGTCGCACTCGGCGCCGTCGCGTTCGCCGTTCGCCACGGGATACGGAGGGCGTCGTGAGGTACGCGTGGGACGCGGCGGCCGGCGTCGCGCAGAGCCGTCCGCAGGCGCCCGCGGTGGTGCTGCAAGGCGTGACGAAGACCTACCCCGGGGACGTGCAGGCGCTCCGCGGCGTCTCCCTCACCGTGCAGCGCGGCACGTTCCTCGCCGTCATGGGCCCCTCGGGCTCGGGCAAGAGCACGCTGATGCACTGCGCCGCCGGGCTGGACACGCCGACGACCGGGCACGTCTTCGTCGACGGCACCGAGATCGGCACGTTGAGCGAGACCGCCCGCACCGAACTGCGCAGGGACAGCGTCGGGTTCGTCTTCCAGTCCTACAACCTGGTGCCGTCGCTGAGTATCGAGGACAACATCACCCTGCCGCTGCGGCTCGCCGGCCGGACGCCGGACCGGGAGTGGGTGCGCGGCCTCGTCGAGCGGGTGGGCATCGGCGAGCGACTCTCCCACCGCCCGGCCGAGTTGTCGGGAGGGCAGCAGCAGCGCGTCGCGATCGCCCGCGCGTTGGCGGCCCGTCCCGCCGTCGTCTTCGCCGACGAGCCGACGGGCGCGCTCGACCTGCGTACCGGCCGCGAAGTGCTGGCGCTCCTCCGCGACATGGTCGACACCCTCGGACAGACCGTCGTGATGGTCACCCACGACCCGGCCGCCGCCGCGCGGGCCGACCTGGCGACCGTGATGGCCGACGGACGCGTCGTGGACACGTTCGTCCAGGCCACCGCCGCCGAACTCGCCGCCGGTGTCACGAAGTTGGAGACGGAGTAGCCGATGCTGTACTGCGCATGGCACATGGTGCGCCGCAGGATCGCCGCGCTCCTCGCCGTGGTCTGCGCGGCGCTGGGCGGTGCCGCCATGGTCACCGGCATCGGCGTCCTCGCCGACTCCGGCTGGCGCTCGCACGCGCCGGTCGAGCGGCTCGACCGCGCCGACGTCGTCGTCTCGGCGAGCCAGAGCCACCAGCCGCCGAAGCCCTTCCTCCCGTCGATCTCGCTCCCCGAGCGCGTCCAGGTCCCCGCGGAACTCGCCGACAGGCTGGCGCGGTTGCCCGGCGTCGCCGACACGGTGAGCGACCGGAGCTTCCCCGCAGCCGTCGTCACGGACAGCGGCGATGCCGCACCCGCAGCGGACGCGAGCGTCAACGGGCACGGCTGGTCCTCGACCGGCCTGCTCGCCGCCCACGACGTCCGCGGCTCGGCCCCCGCGGGGCCGCGCGAGGTCGCCCTCGACCAGGGCACGGCCGCCGCGGCGAGCGCGGAGCCGGGCGACCGGGTCACCGTGGTCGCCGCCGGACGCACGGGCACCTACCGGGTCTCCGCCGTGCTCCAAGTGCCGGGCAGCGGTGTGTACTTCACCGACGCCGCGGCGGCTCGGCTGGCCGCTCCCGGCACCGCCGCCGGCACGCAGGACGCCTCGGGCGAGGACTCCCCGGCGTCCGCCGACCTCGTCGCCGTGCGCGCCGAGCCGGGCGAGGCCGACAGGGCTGCCGACGAGGTGCGCCAGGCCGTCGCCGACGACGACCTGAACGTGACGACCGGAGCCGCCCGAGGCGACGCGGAGTCCCCCGGAACGACCGCCGCCCGCTCCCTCCTGCCCACCCTCGCAAGCTCGTTGACCGGTGTGACGCTGCTCGTCGTCGGGTTCATCGTGGCCGGAGCCCTCTCGGTCGCCGTCCAGTCCCAGCGGCGCGAACTCGCGCTGATGCGTGCCGTCGGCGCGACCCCGCGTCAGATCCGGCGGATCGTCACCCTCCAGGCGGTGCTCACCTCGGCGGCGGCTGCCGTCCCAGGGGCCGCGCTCGGCTACCTTCTCGCCGAGCGGTTCCGGGACCTGCTGGTGTGGACGGGGATGCTGCCGTCCGGACTGCCCCTCACCTACGGCCCGTTGCCCGCCGTCGCCGGCGTGGTGTTCCTCGTCGGCGTGGTGAGCGTGGCGGCGTGGTGCGTCGCCTGGCGTACGTCGCGGATGCCGGCGACCGAGGCGGTCGCCGAGTCCCGCAGCGAGCCCCGCAAGCCGTCGCCCGTGCGGGCGCGGATCGGGCTGGGGCTCATCATCGGGGGTACCGCGCTCTCCATCGGCCCGCTGCTGATCCGGTCGCAGGTCGGGGCCGTGGGCACCGCGCTCGCCGGCATCCTCGCGGCGATCGGCCTCGCGCTCGTGGGGCCCGTGCTGGTCGGCCGCGTCGGCCGGGCGCTGTCCCGCAGGCTCTCCGGGTCGACGCCGGCGCCGACCTGGCTCGCCGTGGCCAACAGCCACGGCTATGCGCAGCGCGCCGCAGGCGCCGCCAGCACCCTGGCGATGGCCGTGGTCTTCACCCTCACCTACACGCTCACCCAGACCACCGTGGTGGCCGCCACCTCGGGCGAGGTCCGCGACGCGACCCGGGCGCAGTTCGGCGTGAGTGCACCGGGACTCGGCGGCGTCCCCGAGAACCTCGCCGACGACCTCAGGGACCGGCCGGGCGTGGAAGCGGCCGCACCCGTCACCACGACCACCGCCCTGTGGCCGTTCCGGGTGCTCAACGAAACCGAGGTCGAGAGCGCGCCCGCGATGGTGCTCGACCACGAGGCCCGCGGCGTGCTCGACCTCGACGTGCGCGACGGCAACCTCGCGGACCTCAAGGGCCGCACCGTCGCCGTCAGCGCCGACGCCGCCAAGTCGCGTGACGTGCACGTGGGCAGCACGGCGGAGTTCTACCTCGGCGACGGCGCCCCGGTCTCCGCCCGCGTCGTGGCGACGTACGGGCGCGGCCTCGGCTTCGGCGAGCTCGTCCTCTCCCGCGACCTGGCCGTCTCCCACACCACCACGGGACTCGACCAGCAGCTCTACGTCACGACCGACGGCTCCGAAGCCGCCGAGCGCGAGGTGACCGAACTCGTCGCCTCGCACCCGGGGTTGGCCCTCGACGACGACCCCGGCGCGGCGGAGAAGGGCGGTGTGGGGGGTGTACCGCCCGAACTGTGGATCAACATCGCCGTACTCGCCGTGCTGCTGGCGTACCTCCTGGTCGGGATCGCCAACAAGCTCGTCGCCACCACCGCGGCACGGCGGACCGAACTCGCCACGCTGCAACTCGTCGGGGCGACACCGCATCAGGTCCGCGCGATGATGCGGCGCGAGGCGGCGCTGCTCACGGTCGCCGCGTTCGTCGGCGGGCTAGCGCTCTCGGTCATCCCCCTGGTGCTGCTTTCGGCAGGCTTCCTCGGCCGGCCGGTGCCGTCCGGGCCCGCCTGGTTGTTGCCCGCTCTGGCAGCGGTGGTCGCGGCCATCGCCTTCCTCTCGACGGAGCTCCCCACGCGCAGAGCCCTGCGCACTCCGCCGACCCAGGCGCTCACCCGCACCTGACCGCTCGCCCGGGGCGACGCCCGCGCCGGCCGGTCGTGCGTCGGCGCTGCGTGCCTGCCTGCCGTCCGCCCGCCACGGTGAACACCGTGGCGGGCGGGTGCGGTCCTGTCGCGCCGCGCTCGGTGCGGAGGCGGTCCGCTGCCGGGAGGAGGCGGCAACTCTTCGGAATCGCCGGTCGGTTGGGACGCCCGGACGGGGCGTGGCCGACAAGCCCCGCCGGTGAGGACCGTGCAGTGCATACCGAGCGGGGAAGCCGGTCGGTCGGAGACCGGGCGCGGGCGGTGGTGGAGGCCCGCGGAACCGTCGGACCCTCTTCCGCAGGCCCGCGGGACCTTCCACCCCGTCGGATCGGACGGCACTTGGCGCCGTTCCGATCCGACGGGCAACCCCGTCCCGGTCAGCCGGCGCGGTCCCGGTCGGTCGGGACGGGCACCAGCTCCTCGATGTCGCCGAGCCCGGAGTCCGGTTCGGCGACGCGGGCGAGGGCCCAGAAGAGGAGGGCGACACCGGTGGCGCCCGGGTCCGGGTTGCCCACGGCGCGTTCCCCGACGTAGGAGGCGCGGCCGCGGCGGGCCCGGGTGCCCGCGGTCGCCGCGGCGCCGGAGAGTGCGGCCTCGGCGACGCCCGTCCACGAGTCGTCGCCCTCCAGCGCGGCGAGCGCCGGCACCAGCGCGTCGACGAGCGTGCGGTCGCCCGGCTCGGCCTCGCCGACCCGCTGGATCGCGGCGAGTCCTGAACGCACCCCGTCGGTCCAGCCCGCACGGTCGTCCGCCGTGCCGGCGAGTGCGCGGCCGATCTCGCTGAAGAGCAGGCCGATGAGCGGGCCGCTGGTGCCGCCCACCTCGTCGAGGAAGACGCTCCCCGCCACCTCGGTCGCCGAGGCGTCGTCTGTGGCGTCGAGTGCGGCGACCGTCCGGTCGAGCCCTTCTCGCAGGTTGTCGCCGAAGTCGCCGTCGCCGGAGATCTGGTCCAGCGCCGTGAGCGCGTCGTGTGCGGTGTGGGACGCCTGCGCGTAGGTGCGTACCACGCGGTCCTGGTCGATCGTCGTCATGAGCGCGGCTCCGTGCAGGGGAAGGCGGGTGTGCGTACGGGGGCCTGCCACCGGTCGAGCCAACCGGGGCGCAGGGAGGTCAGGGTGAGGGAGAAGCCGCTCATGTCCAGGGCGGGCACGAAGGTGCCGACGAGTCGTGCCCCCACCTCCACGCGCCGCTTCTCCAGTTCCTGACTGACGAGCTCGTGGACGGCGTACAGCTCCAGCGGAGTGGTCCCGCCCAGCCCGTTGACGAGCAGGAGGACGCCGTCCCCGACATCCGGCAGGCCGTCGAGGAGCTCGGTGGTCATCTGCTCCGTGATGCGGCCGAGCGCCGGACGCTGGATGGTCGCGGCACCCCGTTCGCCGTGGATGCCGACGCCGTACTCCAACTCGTCCTCCGCGAGGGAGAACGCCTCGCCGCCCCGCGACGAGGACGTCTGCGCCCGGCCGGCGACGGCGAGGCTGCGCGAGGCGGCCACGACGTCGCCTCCGAGCCGGGCCAGTTCCTCGAGGCCCAGACCGGTGTCGGCGGCGGCTCCGAGGATCTTCTCGACGACGAGGGCGGCGCCCGTGCCGCGCCGGCCCGTCGCCGTCTGGTGGCTCTCGGTGGCGAGGTCGTCGTCGACGAGGACGCGCTGCACCTCGACGCCGTCGGCACGCAGCCGCTCGGCGGCGATGCCGAAGTTGATGCGGTCCCCCGTGTAGTTCTTGACGATGTGCAGTACCCCCTCCTCCCGGGCGACCGCGCGGCTCGCCTCGTAGACCTGGCGGTTGTGCGGCGAGGCGAAGATCCGGCCGGGGGCGGCGGCGTCGAGCATGCCGAGGCCGACGAAACCGGCGTGGAGCGGATCGTGTCCGGAGCCGCCGCCGGACACCAGCGCGGTACGGCGGTCCGGGTGCGGGGCGGTCGCGGTGAGGAACAGGGGGTTCTCGTGCAGCTCCACGAGGGAGCCGTGGGCGCGGGCGAAGCCGTGCACCGAGGTGTCGACGGGTTTTGTGTCGGGAAGGAAGAGGCGGTTCATCGCGCCGGTGTCCTTTCGGATGAGGAGGCAGCGCCGGTCTCCGAAATGCCTGCGTCCCGTTGTTCTCCGACCCGCAGCCTGGAAGCGGCGAGCGCGGAGAGGACGGCGACGCCGACGCAGTAGACGACCAACAGGCTTCACTCTTCGCTTCCCGCAGGGAGCCGTGCGGTGGCGCCCAGACGCGAGAAGCCGCCGCGTAGGGTGGCGCGACTGTGCTGAGTGGCGGACATACCGGCACGGCGTGCGGCGACGAGACCGCGATATGTGAACCGGCGTCCGCGACCTCCGCCCGCCGGCGCCTCTCTCGCACATGACGCCCGGTCCGCGCCCGATCCGGCCCCCCACGCTCTGCGCCGCTCGGTGGAGAAATCCCGGACACGCGGGCAACCGCCCGGCAGGAGGTGCGCCTTCCGCCTACGTTCCCCTCACGAGAGGGGCGGTCCGTCGTGCATGCGACGGGAGGAACCGCCCGCCCCGAGCGAGGGAGGACCGATGGGCGAGCGCCGTGCGGAGCACGGTTCACAACGACGCGGCTACCGTGAGGGCCTCGGCGGTGAACTGCTCGCCGAATTCCTGGGCACCTTCGTCCTGGTCCTGCTGGGGTGCGGGTCCGTCGCTGTCGCCGTCGCGGGGCTGCCGGGGTCGGGCCGTCAGCCGGGGGATTTCACCGCAGCCAACTGGCTCGTCATCTCCTGGGGTTGGGGCTTCGCCGTGGTCTTCGGCGTGTACGTCGCCGGCGGTATCACCGGTGCCCACATCAACCCCGCGGTGACGCTGGGGCTGGCTGTGCGGCGGACCTTCGCGTGGGCCAAGGTCCCGGCGTACTGGGTGGCGCAGGTCGTCGGTGCCTTCGCCGGGGCCGCGCTCGTCTACGCCACGTACCGGTGGGCGATCGACGCGTTCACGGCCGACGCCGGCACCCCCCGCGAGAAGTCGCTCGACACCTTCTCCATCTTCGCGACGTTCCCCGCCGAGTACTTCGGGGACTCCTGGTGGGGGCCGCTGCTCGACCAGATCGTCGGCACCGGCGTACTGCTCCTGCTGATCTGCGCGCTCACCGATACGCGCAACATGGCGCCGAAATCGAATCTCGGGCCGTTCCTGATCGGCATGGTGGTCACCGTGATCGGCCTGGCCTTCGGCACCAACGCGGGGTACGCCATCAACCCCGCCCGCGATTTCGGCCCGCGGTTGTTCACCTACCTCGAAGGCTGGGGCTCCATCGCCTTTCCGGGGAACTTCCAGTGGTTCAGCGGCTACTGGTGGATTCCCCTTGCGGGGCCCCTCATCGGCGGCGTCGTGGGCGTTCTCGTCTACGACCTGATCGTCGGCCCCGTCGTCAGGGCCCGCATCGAGCCGACCCAGGGCGGACGCGTCCCCGAGGAGTGACCTCCCGCCGGGGGCCCACCGCGCATACGCAGGCGGCCCCCCGGCGACCGCTTGCTACCGCTCCATGATCTCGACCGTTCCCGCTATGCCGTCGACCGTCACCAGCATGCCGTCGGCGAGGACGCGGGTCCCGTTCTCCGTGGCGAGGGCCGCCGGAACGCCGTATTCGCGGGCGATGATGGCCTCGTGCGAGAGTGCGCCGCCCGTGTCCGTCACCAGTGCACCGATGCTGGGAAAGACCACCGACCACACCGGTGACGTGATCGGGCAGACGAGGACGTCGCCGGAGCGGATCTTGTCGAACTCGGCCTCGCTGAGCACGACTCGGGCGATACCGGTGTAGCGGCCGGCCCCGCCCGGCACGCCGCTCACCCGGTGCGCGTCACCGTCCCGGGGCGCCGGCGCCGAGCCGTTCATCTGCTGCATCGTCCACTGGAAGGCCCCCATGGTCTCCCGTACCTCGGACGGCAGTTGGTCCATGGGAGGCGGCGGGCCCGGTCGCTCGCCGTAGGTGCCGGGGCCGGGGTTCTCCAAGGCCCAGCGGTGCTCCCCGCGCCGTCGCGTGGTGAGCTCTCTGACATCGGCGGCGTCGAGGAGCGCCTGCCGGACCTCCTGCGGCTCCAGGAAGAAGACGTGGTCGGGGCGGGCGAGAAGGCCGCGCTCCACCAGCCGCCGGGCGACTTCCAGAACCGCCCAGCGCATCAGCGCGTTGGGGGCGCTGATCGTCCAGTACTCGTTGTCCTCCCGTGCCGGGTAGGCGTGTTCGGCGTCGTGCAGGAGCGCGTCGAAACGGGCGGCTTCCGCGCCGCCCTCCAGCTCCCGCCGGGCCTTCCGGACCGCCTCTTGGCGGGCGTCGTCCGCCGGGTGGCTCGGCCGCTGCCCGTCACTCTCCTGTGCGAGCTGGTCCCGCAGGAGCGAGAGGATCAGTTCCGGGCGCTCCGCGAGCGCCGGGTTCGCCAGCTCGTACTGGAGCGCCCGGCAGCCGTACTCGGTGCGGTACTCCTCGAAGGCCCTCCATGCTGGTCTTCCCCGGCCTCGCCGCCTGCGCGGCGGTGTGCTGTCTCGCGCTGCGCCGGGGGACTCCCGGGGCGGGGTAGGCGTCGGTCGGGGCGGGTGCGAGGGGCGCGCACCCTGCCGTCGCGGTCGGCTCTCCTGGCACGGACGAGCCGGGCGGGGCGCGAGTTGCCCGTACGCAACGATGCCCTGCTCGGAGCGTGAGCGTGCCGCCCAGGCCGCCGGGATGGTCTCCGGCGACCTGGGCGGTCGGGCTGCGGCGGCGTCAGGCGAGCGTGCGGATGAGCTTCTTGTTGACGAACTCGTCGATGCCGTGACGGCCGAGTTCGCGGCCGAAGCCCGAACGCTTGACGCCGCCGAACGGCAGCTCGGCGCTCTCTGCCTGGACGCCGTTGACGAACACCATGCCCGCCTCGATTCCGTCCGCCACCCTGGCGGCCTGCTCCGGGTCCGTGGTGAAGACGTAGGAGCCGAGGCCGAACGGAGTGTCGTTGGCGAGCGCGAGCGCCTCATCCTCGGACCCCGCTGTGAACACCATGGCGACCGGGCCGAAGAGCTCCTGGTGGTAGACGTCGTTCTCCGCGGTGACGTCGGTGAGGACACCGGTCGGGAAGTAAGCGCCCTCGCGCTTCCCCGAGCTGGTCAGGCGGGCGCCTTGCTCCACGGCCGACTGCACTTGCGCCTCCAACCGCTCGGCTGCGGCCACCGAGGACAGCGGGCTGATGCCCTCGGCGTTCGCGAGCAGGGCGTCGGTGAACTTGGCGAGGAACGGCTCGTACAGCTCGTCGGCGACGATGAAGCGCTTCGCGGCGTTGCAGACCTGACCGGTGTTGTCGAGGCGGGCGGCCACCGCCTTTTCGACGGTGCGGTCGAGGTCGTCGGTGGAGAGCAGGATGAACGGGTCGGACCCGCCCAGCTCGAGGACGACCTTCTTCAGGTTGCGTCCGGCGACTTCGGCGACGGCCGCTCCGGCGGCCTCCGAGCCCGTGAGGGACACCCCGGCCACCCTCGGGTCCGCGATGAGCGTCGCCACCTGCGCGTCGGTGGCGTGGATGTTGACGTACGCACCGCGTGGGAAGCCGGCGTCGTCGAAGATCCGCTGAAGCGCCGCGGCCGAATCCGGGCACTGCGGGGCGTGTTTGAGCAGGATCGTGTTGCCGGCGCACAGGTTCGGGCCGGCGAACCGGGCCACCTGATAACTCGGAAAGTTCCACGGCATGATGCCGAGCAGCACGCCGAACGGCGACCGCCTGACGACGGCGTCGCCCGTTCCGTCGAGCGGCTCGACGGGTTCGTCGGCGAGCAGCTTCTCGGCGTTCTCCGCGTAGTAGGCGTAGATCGCGGAGCTGAACTCCACCTCCTCGACGGCCTCCAGGAGCGGTTTGCCCATCTCGCGCACGATGGCGGCCGCGAGTTCGTCCCTGCGCTCGTCGTGCAGCTCCGCCACCCGGCCGACGAGTGCCGCGCGCCCGGCCGCACTCGTGGAGCGTGCCCACTCCCTGCCCGCGGTGACCGCGTCGGCCAGGGCCGACTCGATCTGCGCTCCGGTGGCTGTCGGGTACTCGCGCACGACGGCGCCGGACGCCGGGTCGGTGACCGCGTATCTGCTCATGCGTGGGGTCCCTCCTTGTCGGGCAGGTCTGTCCGCCGGCGCAGCGCCAGCAGCGTCACCAGGTCGTAGGCGACGTGGGAGGCCGCGATGCCCGTGAGCTCGGCATGGTCGTACGGCGGCGAGACCTCCACGACGTCGGCCCCCACGAGGTCGAGTCCGCGCAGACCGCGCAGGATCTCCAGCAGCTCGCGGCTGGTCATGCCGCCGGCTTCGGGCGTTCCTGTCCCCGGCGCGTGGGCGGGGTCGAGGACGTCGATGTCGACCGAGACGTAGAGCGGCCTGTCACCGACCCGCTCGCGAATCCGCTCGGTGACCTCAACGACGCCCTGGTGGTAGACGTCGGCCGAGGTGAGGATGCCGAAGCCGAAGCGCCGGTCGTCCTCGAGGTCCTTCCTGCCGTACAGCGGACCCCGGGTGCCGACGTGGCAGAGCGCCTCGGTGTCGAGGATGCCTTCCTCGACGGCGCGGCGGAACGGCGTGCCGTGGGTGTACTCGGCCCCGAAGTAGGTGTCCCAGGTGTCGAGATGGGCGTCGAAGTGGACGAGCGCCACCGGGCCGTGGCGCTCCGCCGCGGCCCGCAGCAGCGGCAGCGCGATCGTGTGGTCGCCCCCGACGGTGAGCAATCGTGCGCCGTCGTCGGTCAGTTCGGCCGCTCCGGCCTGCACCGTCTCCAGGGCCGCGCCGATGTCGAACGGGTTGACCGCCAGGTCGCCCCCGTCCACCACCTGGGCCAGTTGGAACGGGGACACGTCCAGCGCGGGGTGGTAGGGCCGCAGCAGCCGTGAGGACTCCCGGACGTGGGACGGGCCGAACCGTGCGCCGGGACGGTACGAGACACCGGTGTCGAACGGTACGCCGGCCACGACCACGTCGGCTCGCGGCACCTCGTCCCTCCTGGGCAGCCGTGCGAACGTGGCGGGCCCGGCGAAACGGGGAGTCCGTGAGCTGTCGAGCGGGCCGACGAAGGGGTCGGTCATGCCGTCGGCGGAGCCGTTGTCCTGGCTCATCGCATCGCCACGAAGTACTTGACCGACGGCTCGACCGTCTCCCAGGTGCCGCAGAATCCGCGGGGCACGACGAACGCCTCGCCCGCTCCGAACTCGCGGCGCCCTCCGGCTGCGTCGATCACCGCCACCCGGCCGCTGACGAGCACGCAGAACTCCGTGTACGGCCAGGAGTCGAACGAGACCCGGCCGGGTTCTCCCTCCCACAGGCCGCCCAACGAGTCGTCGGCCAGTTCGACGGCCCGGTACTCGGTCTCCGACCATCCGTCGCCGACGTGGTCGTAGTCGGCCGGGTCGGGTACGACGGCACGCCCGGTATCGCGGCCGACGGTTTTTATCGCCTCGATGTTCATCGGTTCTCCCCGGCTGAGAAGCGGTCCAGGACGTTGCGCACGATGCGGTCGACGAACGGGTCCCCGACCTCCAGCGCGTGCGGCCACTCCGTCGAGCCGCCGTTGAAGACTTCGCCGGCGCCGCGGGTGAACGCGGCGATCATTCCGGCGCCGCGCATCTGGTTCTCGTGCACGTAGTCGGGCAGGTCGTCGCCGAGTTCGGCGTTGTAGGCGTAGACCTCGGCCTCGGGGCCCCCGATGGGGTGCTGCCCGAAGAACCGGTCCTCCTCGCCCTTGGCGGCCGGGCACATCGCGAGGATCTGCAAGTCCTCGGGGGCGCCGTCCTCGAAGGTGGGGTACGGCAGACCGCGACGGAACGTGTACTCGACGGAGTCGACCTCGAAGGCGGCGAGAAAGGCCGGGTCCCCGCCGAGCAGGTCGCCGTAGTAGAGGTCGGTGCCGTCGAGGGCCCAGTGCTCGGGCCGGTACACGGTGAAGCCGCCCGAGGACCTCGGGACGGCGGCGCCGTACCGGTTGTAGATGCCGCCGAGGCCGTTGAGGCCGGTCGTGGTGGCGCCGGGGCGGCCCACGCTCTTGGCCTCCCAGTTGGTGGTGGCCAGGTGGGGAGCGGCTGCCGCCTCCGGGTCGAGCGAGGGCAGCCGGTAGCAGAACTGGGTGGTGCTGTCCTCGTCGAGCCGCACCTGCCACTGGAAGTTTCCGGCGAACCTGGCGAACCCGCCGCCGCGCTCGACGAACGCGTCGACGACGTCCCGCATCTGCCACGTCCAGTACTCGTCGTGGCCGACGACCACCGCGCACGCGTAGTCGTCGAGCACCGACGGGTCCTCGTGCAGGTCGATCTGCGTGAGGTAGTCGAGCCGGTAGCCCGCCTGCTCCGCCCAGACGACGAAGGGGCGTTCGTACGTCGCCCAGAACGCGTCGGCGTGATGGCGGCTGTAGCCGTTGAGCCGTGCCCACTCGTAGGAGTCGTAGCGCGGCACCCAGCCGATGCCGGGCGTGTACGGGTGGTACTCGCGCGGTGCCCCGACCGGCTTGCGCAGCATGCCGCGGCCGACGGGCCGTTGCGTCGACGAGAGCGGCGAGCCCGAGTCGTTGCGCGGATCGTCGCCGATGCCGCGGTAGTGGTTGGCGCCGCCCCAGTCGTTGTAGGCGCTCAGTGTGCCGGTGGTGAGGACGAGCGCGATCCTGTTGCGACGCGTGGCGGCGCCCCGCACGACGAAGAAGTGCTCGCGCTCCCAGACGCCGTGCGGCATCGGGTTGCGCACCACGACGAGGTAGAAGCCCGATTCCAGGTCCTCCGGCACCTGCCAGTCGTGGGTGACCTTCCAGCCGCAGCCCGAGGCGTACGCGTCCTGCGGTGTCTCCTGCCGGGGCGCGGTGAGACCGCGCTCGCGGTGGACGGTGCGGGGTTCGGCGCCGTCGCGGATGATCTCCAGCTCGAACTCGTCGGCCGTGGAGGAGACGTGGAAGTCGACCCGCTCGCCCGGTGCGTAGGAGTACCGGCCGGTGTAGAGCCAGGTCTCCGGGGTCCGCGGGTCGGTGAAAGGCCGCTCGGAAGGCCACCCCTTCGGCGACCAGGCGAACGGTGGGGCGGGCGTGTTGGTCAACGCGCTCATGGCGTCGGGGTTCAGTGTCATTGCTGCTCTGCTCTCCGGAGTGCGGGAGGGGGTGCGTCGGGGATGGTCACTGGTCGGAGCGGGCGCGGAGGGCGGCGCTCGCCTCGTCGAAGGGGCGAGTGAGGTAGGCGAGGTGATCCGGTTCGCCGTGGCGGTGGTGCACGGTGCCGGCCCATCGGGTGCGGGCGTGCTCGGTGATGTGGCGCCGGGCGGCGTCGATCATGGCGAGCATGGTGGTCACGACCTCGGGGTCGTGGCGCTCGTAGTCGGGCTGCGAGGAGACGTAGAGGGGCGAGGTGTGCGCGAAGACCGGTCGGTTCCAGGTGTCGGCGTGCCGTGGGCCGGCGTCGGCCGCGCCGAAGCACCGCGCCGCGAACCAGTCGGAGCCGGTCACCTCCCACGTCAGGTCCAGCCGGTGAGTGGAGGCGTCCGGATCGACGTACTCGGTCCGGACCACCTCCCCGTTGCGGATCAACTCGATCCGCTCGACGGGGAAGATCGTCTCCAGCTCGATGCCGAGGTCGACGGAGTCGCGGCCGGTCAGCAGAGAGCCGGGCGGCTGCCCGTCGGCGCGCAGCCACAGCAGCGGCCCGCTCGAGACCATGGTGTCGCCGCGCCTGATCCCCGCGCACCACGCCTCGTACTCGACGCCGCCGGCGTCCGCCGCCGCGTAGGTGCGCACGAGGCCGACCGGAACCTCGCTGGTCATCTTGTCGGTGCCGCCGACGAGCGGGACCCGGAAGCCGGCGTTGAGGTAGCGGTAGTACTCGCTGATGTTGTAGTCGTCGTAGGCGATCGTTTCGACGGCGTCGAGGCGGCCGGTGGCCAGCAGTGCGGCGGTCTCGCCGTAGGGCACAGGGAAGTGGGCGAGGACCACCGTCCCGCCCTGCGCGTGGCACTCGTCCGCCCAGTGCGAGAGCGTCGTCGCCAGGCCGCCGCCCAGCTCGTCCTCTTCGGAGCCGCCGGTGGACCAGGGCATGATCGGCTCGCGCAGCCCCAGGAGATTGATGTGGCCGAGCATGTTCGTGCGGTTCTCCTGCCCCGCGTACACCACCGTTCCGTGGTCGTGCGAGACGTGCGGGTGCCCGGTGAACTCCTCGGTGTTGGTGAAGTGTTCGCCCCACTGCGCCAGCAGCAGGTTGGCCACCTGGAGGTCCTCGGCCCGCGCCTCCAGCTCGGCGCCCTGCGTCGACATGAAGTGCACATGGGTGTCGCCGCTCGCGTAGCCGCGGGCCCGGGCGTCGAACCGGCGGACCAGCTCCAGCTCCAGCTCCGTCTGGTCCGGCGCGATCGTCACGGTCTCCCTGATCGGCTGGTACTCGAAGCCCCGGGCGACCTCCACCTGGACCGGTCCCGTCGGCAGCCAGCCCTCGCACGTCCCGCCGATGGCGGCGTAGGTGTAGCTGCCGAGCCGGACGTCGCCCCCGATGTCGAGGTTCCAGGTGCCGCCGTCGGAGTTGATGTGGGCGTGGTGGCCGTAGGGGGCCAGCGGGATGCCGTCGGTGGTCTGGAACCGGATACGGCAGGCCACCGGGTTTCCGGCCTCGTCCCGCACGGTCGTTCTCACCCAGTTCTGGTCGGGCCCGGGCAGACGGACGCTGCCCCAACCGAAGGTGAGGGCCCCGCGCTCGACGAGGTCGCCCCAGCGGAACGCGCCCTGCTCCCGGCCGCCGTCGCGGACGCTGACCGTGGCCGAGGGGGAGGCGGAGACCTTGGCGTAGCCCGTGCCCCACTCCTCGGGGCGGCTGCGGCCCCAGCCGCCGGGTAGCTCGGGGGCCGTCTCCACGTCCGGCGCCGTGCGGTAGACGTACGACGCCGTGCCCCGGTCGACTTCGAGCTCCAGCGACTCGGTGACGCCCCCGTCGCGCATCTCGACCAGCACCTCGCGGGCGACGGTCCGTGTGAACGGCTCCTCGTCGAGGTCGCTGAGGGTCACGGCGCCGAGGACGACCGACGCGCCGCCGGCCTCGACCACGATGCCGTCCAACTCCGCATCGGTACGGGGGTTTTCCATCGCCCACAGGTAGAAGCGGTACGGCAGGACGTACGGCACGCGTGACTGCGGGTCGTCGATGCCCACCAGGCGGGCCCCGGCCTCGTCGTACCGGCCGCAGGCGCGGTCCATGAGCACGTGCTCGGCGTCGTTGCGCGCGAGCAGCGGTGTCTGGCCCCAGTCGAGAGGGAGGGGGCGGCCGTCCCAGCGACGCGGCGTCGGACCGATCTCGAAGCGCTGCCGCAGCGTCCTCGTCACGCTGGTGCCGTCGCGGTACTCCAGCCGGTACGTGCCCACGGGGGCGCCGACGCGGCCGCCCTCGAAGAGCTCGGGTTCGAGAAGCGCGTGGGCGAAGACGAGCCAGGTGGGCCGACCGTCGGCGGCGATCCGGGCGGAGCCGCCCGGCGGGACGAGGAGCACGGCGCGGTCCCTGTCGCTGCTGAACCGGAAGGGCAGGCCGTGCAGGACCCGGTCACCGAGTCGTACGTCGTCGGGGTCCTCGAAGACGTCGACCGCGGTGTCGGCGACGTCGCCGAGGTCCAGCGGGCGGTAGTCCGGGGTGTCCCGTGGGGACATGGTGATCATCCTTTCGGGGTGCCGGTGTCGGCGTCGCCGGTGTCGTCGTCCGAGGCTGCGTTCGTCGTACCCAACCGCTCGTAGACCCGCGGTGCCCGTGCGCGCAGATAGAGGGCGCGGGCCAGACCCCCCACCACCGACGAGGCGGCGACCACGAAGAGGACGGTGTTCACGACCGGCGTGCCCCCGGAGAAGAGGTCGAAGTGCACGACGACCAGGACGAAGATGCCCGCGAGGGCCAGAGCGGACAGCAGCGGGGCGACGAGGGTCCGCCACAGTCCGGCGCCGGGATGGTGACGGCGCATGTGGGCCACGATGGCCAGCGCACACATCGACCACAGGGCGATCATCCCGAGGAAGCCCAACGCGCTGCCCCACAACAGCAGGCCGAGGTAGGGGTCGACGTCGAGGACGGCGCAGACCGCCAACACCACGGCTGCGAGGCCGCATTGGGCCACGCCGGCGACCCACGGCGACTTCGTCGCCGGGTGCGTCCGGCCGAAGACCGGCGGGACGAGCAGCTCCCGGCCGAGGGCGTACGTGTACCGGTTGCTGGCGTTGTGCAGGGCGAGCAGCGCCGCGAAGGCGCTGAGGAGCAGCAGGAGCGTGACGACCTCGCCGAACCACGACACCGAGTACCTGTCGAAGAGTGTCAGTACGAGGTCGGCGGGGCTGTCGCCCGCCGCTCCCGCGATGTCGTCGGCGCCGTAGGCGGTCACGACGGCGAA
The DNA here is from genome assembly GCF_000381025.1 of Streptomyces sulphureus DSM 40104. Taxonomy (GTDB): domain Bacteria; phylum Actinomycetota; class Actinomycetes; order Streptomycetales; family Streptomycetaceae; genus Streptomyces; species Streptomyces sulphureus. Next base: position 631,357 of record NZ_KB905815.1, on the reverse strand, counting down.
GGCCATGACGGCGTAGAACAGCCCGATGACCGCGACGACGACGTACGTGGCACGTCGCACGGTACGGGCTCCGCCGGAGGTCTCCTCGGAGTAGATCACCGTCGACTCGAACCCCATGAAAGCGCCGAATATCAGCCCGTACATTGCGCCGTTCCCGGGGTCGAGCACCGCCGAGGGCGAGAAGGGCTCGGAGGAGAAGCCCGAAGGGCCGCCGTCGATGAAGATCGCCACGGCGAGGACCGTCAGCGCCACCATCTCCAGAGCGAGGACGATGCTGAGCACCTTCGCGCTGGCGGTGATCCCGCGGTAGCCGAGGACGCCGACGACCGCGAGGGCGACGGCGGCGTAGAGCCACCAGGGCGCATGGACGCCGAAGAGCCGATTGGCGACGTCGCCGGCGTAGAGGCCGAGGGCTCCGTAGGTCGAGATCTGCAGCGCGTTGTACGCCATGACGGCGAGCAGGGCGGCGGCCGAGCCCGCCTCCTTGCCGAGCCCGCGCGTGATGATCGCGTAGAAGGCCCCCGTGTTGCGGACGTAGCGCATGGTCGTCGTGAGCCCCACGGCGAACAGGCCCATGACGACGGCCGCCACCAGGTAGCCACCCGGTACCGCGGCTCCGCCGACGAAGAAGTGCAGCGGCATGACGGCCGCGACCAGGGTCAGCGGCGCCAGGGCCGCCATGGCGGTGAAGACGAGTTCCGGCAGGTTGAGCGCGTTGCGCGCCAGCCCGCTCTCGGTTTTCTGGTGCTCCTTCGGGGACGCCGCTGTTGCTTCTGGCACGGTCGGCTCCTCAGACAGGTCGGGCCGGAGTGCCGGGCGAGCGCGGAGCCAATCCTGGCGACGACCCTCCGTCCGGCAGCGAGTTGGCGAGACCATATGGAGGCTCGATATATCTGGCAAGCAGTTCGCTCGCTGCTGCTGGGGAACAAGTCACGAATGGTTTGTCAGAGCAGCCGACAAGCGTTACTTCTGGCGGATGTTGAAGGTCGTCTGTATGTTTTGGCGGGTGGGGACTGCCAAACTGACTTCGAGGAAATTTCCGCGGGGGCGTCATGGACATGGCCGACGAAGCCATCATTCAACTGCTGAAATCGGATGGCCGGCTCGCTCACCGTGAGATCGCCCGCCGGTCCGGCCTGTCTCGCTCCACGGTGGCGTCCCGCATGCAGCGCCTGCTCTCCACCGGCGAGGTGGAGATACGCGGAGTCGTCCACCCCGCGGTGATCGGTCGGGGTTCCCTCGCCTATGCGAGCCTCACGGTCACCGGCCGCGCCGAGCCCGTGGCCGCCCGGATCGCCGCCCGCGACGATGTGCCCTTCGTTTCGCTGACCAGCGGTCAGGCGTCCGTCATCGCCGAGATCCGCGCCGGTTCAGCGCTGCAGATCGACGCGGTGGTCAGCGAACTGCGCTCCCTGCCCGGCGTCCGGGCCGTCGAGACGCTTCCCTACACCGAGTTGCTCCGCGACGTCGTCGGCCCGGTCGGTGAGGTCACCCACGAGGTGGACGACGTGGACATCGCCCTGCTCCGCGCCCTCCAGGACGACGGCCGCGCCTCGTACGTGGACCTCGCCGACCTGGTCGACCTGTCACCGGCCGGCGTCCGCCGCCGCGTCGTGCGCCTGCTGCAAGGCGAGGTCCTCCGCGTCGGCGCCCTCGTCCGTCAGTCGGGGCAGGACCACCAACTCGCCATGGGCCTCGGCGTCCGCCTCGCCGGCGACCACCGCGAGGTCAGCCGAGCTCTGCTCGCCACACCGTCGATAAGCTTCCTCGCCCGCACCCTGGGCCGCTTCGACCTGCTGGCAACGGTGCGCACCTTCATGCACGGCCAACTCACCGAGACGCTGGAGAGGGTGCGCTCTCTCCCCGGCGTCAGCGACGTCGACAGCTGGAGCCATCTGCGCTTCGTCAAGGAAAGCTACGCGGTGGCGGAACTGCGGGGTTGATGCCCGCCGGCGCCCGGAGGGGCGCCACCTGCTCGGTGCCGCGCACGGCGTCCCCGGCCCGCTCGTCCCCGCCGCCTGCCGCACACCGCCCGAGTCGCACGAGCACGTGGCACCGGTAGCCCGAGCAGGTCCTGACGGGGGAGTGCGTCAACTCTCGGCGATCTGCGGGTTCTTGCGGTTGAGCGCTTCGCGGACGATGTGTTCGGCGATTGCCAGCGATGAGGTGGCGCCCGGTGAGGGGGCGTTGCGGATGTGGAGGACGCGGGAGGTTCCGGTGATGACGAAGTCGTCTGCCAGGCTGCCGTCTGCGTGCATCGCCTGGGCGCGGATGCCCCGGGGGCCGCGGCGTACGTCGGCGAGTGAGATCTCCGGTACGTAGGTGCGGGCCTGTTCGACGAAGGATCGGGTGCTGAGGACGGACTTGGACTCGCGGAAGGCAGCGGGGATGTTGCGGGCGGCGAAGCGCCAGAAGGCGAGCGATCCGACGGCTTCGCGGAGGTCGGGGAGGGAGATCGTGCCGCGTTGGTAGCCCTCTCGGGCCAGGGAGAGGAAAGCATTGGGGCCGAGGACGACCGTTCCGTCGATACGGCGGGTGAGGTGGACGCCGAGGAAGGGGTAACGGGGGTCGGGAACGGGGTAGATGAGGCCCTTCACCAGTTCGGCCGTCTCGCGGCGGAGGAGGAAGTAGTCTCCGAAGAAGGGCACGATGGCCGGCGCGGAGGCATCGCCCGAGCTGCGGGCGAGCCGGTCGGACTGCAGCCCCGCGCAGGTGATGACCAGGTCGAAGCGCTCCTCGCCGTGTTCGGTGACCACCACGGCTTCCGCGGACCGTTCGTGAACGGCTTTGACCTCGTGGCCCAACTTGACCTGGCCGCCGGCGGCTTCGACATCGCTTGCCAGCGCCCGGGCGATGCCGGGGTAGTCGACGATGGCGGTGTGCGGCGAGTGCAGGGCGGCGATGCCGCGCGCGTGCGGCTCGATCTCCTTGATCTCCGCGGGGCCGATCATGCGGACATCGGGCACCCCGTTGGCCACCGCCCGAGCGTGAATCGCGTGCAGGCGTTCCAACTCGCCCTGGTTCTGGGCGACGACGAGCTTTCCGCAGGCTTCGTAGCGTACGTCGTGCCGGTCGGCGTACTCCGCGAGCAGCTCCACGCCCCGTCGGCAGAGACGTGCCTTGAGGCTGCCGGGTTCGTAGTACAGACCGGCGTGCACCACACCGCTGTTGTGGCCGGTCTGCTGCGTGGCGACGCCGGCTTCCTTCTCGAAGACGGTGATGTCGGCGTCGGGAAGGGCATGGTGCAGCTCTCGAGCGACCGCGAGTCCGATGATGCCGCCGCCGATGACCGCGGCCGTGGTGTGTGACATGACGATGTCCTTAGCTGTGCGGGGCCGGGTGAGCCGACCTCGGCGGTGTGAACGGGGCTGGTGGTGCTCCGCCGCCGTGCGCGGCGAGGCACCACCAGCAACACTGTTGCGGAGGTCAGGCGTTGAGGACGGCCTTGTGGACCAGGTAGGGCTCGATGCCTTCCAGGCCGCCTTCCTGGCCCCAACCGGTGTCCTTCACGCCCCCGAAGGGGACCTCGCAGCGGGAGCAGTTGTAGTCGTTGATGCCCACGACCCCCACCTTCAGGTCTTCCGCCGCGGCGCGGGCGGTCCGACGGGAGTCGGTTACCACGTATCCGGCCAGGCCGACCGGTACCGCGTTGGCCTGGGCGAGGGCGTCGTCGTAGTCGGTGAACGAGGTGATCGGTGCGACCGGACCGAACGGCTCCTCCCGCATGATCCGGGCGTCTTCGCTGACGCCGCTGAGGACGGTCGGCCGGTAGAAGAAGCCCTTCGTCCGCGGATCGGGGCCGCCAGTGAGCAGCGAGGCGCCGTGCTCGACGGCATCGGTGACCAACTCGTCGACGTCCTCGAGTCGTTGGCGAGTGATGAGGGGGCCCATGGCAGTGTCGGGGTCGAGGCCGTCGCCGACGTGGATCTCCGCCGCTGCTTCGGCGAACGCCGCGGTGAATTCGTCGAGTACGGCCTCGTGCACCAGGAAGCGGGTCGGCGAGGCACAGATCTGGCCGCCGCTGCGGAACTTCCATGCGGCTGCTTCCCTGGCGGCTACCTGTGCGTCGACGTCGGGAAACACCAACACCGGTGCGTGGCCGCCGAGTTCGAGCGTCGACCGCTTGAGTCCCTGGGCTGCCAGACCGGCGATGATGCGTCCGACCCTCGTGGAACCGGTGAAGGACACCTTGCGAATCGCCGGGGCGCCGATCAGGTATTCGGAGACCTGGGCGGGCTCGCCGAAGACGAGCTGCACCGCCCTGCGCGGCACCCCGGCGGCGTGCAGCGCGGAGACGAGCGCGTAGCCCGCCGACGGAGTCTCCGCGGCACCTTTGAGGACGACCGAGCACCCGGCAGCAAGCGCCGGGGCCAGCTTGCGCCCAGCGGCGAGGGCCGGGACGTTCCAGGGGGTGAGTGCGAGTACCGGTCCGACCGGTTGACTGACGACCAGGTGCTGCGTGCCGGGGCCGTCCGGGATCACCCGGCCGTAGGTGCGTCGGGCCTCTTCGGCGAACCAGCGGAGCACATCGATCGTGGCACGCCATTCCGCCTTCGCCTCGCGGAGCGGCTTTCCCTGTTCGAGGGTGAGCAGCCGGCTGTTCTCGTCGAGCTGCGCCTCCAGGATGTCCGCGGCGTCCGCGAGCGCGCGGGCCCGTTGTCGTGCTGGTGTCGTCCGCCACTGCGCGAAGCCCGCACCGGTCGCGGAGGCGGCCCGACCGAGCAACGAGTGGTCGACGTAGGGCAGTTGTCCGAGCACGGCTTCATCGGCGGGGTTGACGACGGGCACGCTCTGCCCGGTGTCGTGGACCTCCTCCCCGTCGATGAGAAGTGCGATTCGCGGATGAGTCACTGTGTTCCTGCTTCCGATGAGGATCGTTGCCGGCCACGACGTCGCCTTGGGCGGGCCGACTTGCCTGAGCTGGTTTCAGGTCCGCTTGTTTCCGCCACGTACCTCCATGGCCCGGCGCACGCGGTCCTGGGCCAGTGCGCGTGCCGCGTCGTGCGGAAGGAGCTCCTCCGCCCGGGACTTCTCGGTGACGCTGAGGACGTTGGCGCGGATCTTGTCGGAGGTGGTCGCAAAGACCGCGTCGGTGTCGGGACGGAAGGCCGACTGCCGTGCGTCCATGGAGAAGGAGGCGGCGATGGTGCCGCCGGCGTTGGCGATGAAGTCCGGGACGATCCGGACCCCTTGCTCATGGAGGGCCCGCAGTGCTCCTTGGGTGACGGGAAGGTTGGCGCCCTCGACGATGAACCGGGCCTTGACCTGCTCGACCAGGTCGAGATCGATCACGTCTTGGCGGGCGGCGGGGACCAGGACGTCGGCGTCGGTGGTGAGTTCCGTGCCGAGGGGCAGCGTGGGGGAGTCGTAGTGCTGGACGCAGGCGTCCCCGTGCGTGGCGCGCAGCCGGAGCAAGGCGGGTACGTCGATGCCGTCGGGATCGTGCAGGGCACCCTGTGAGGTGGAGATGGCGACGACGGTCGCCCCCAGCTTCGCCAGGCGTTCGGCTGTTGCGGCGCCGACCGCGCCGAACCCCTGGACCGCCACCCGAGCCCCGGAGAGCGCAACGCCGTCGATTTCCAGGCTGGTGGCGACGGCTTCGGCCACCCCGTGACCGGTGACGCCGAGTTCGTCGTACGGCATTCCGCCGAGAACCGCCGGCAGGCCCACGGCGGCGCCTCGGAAACCCAGTTCGTCCTGGATGAGGGCGGCGTCGTTCTCGGTCAGTCCCATGTCGAGACCGAAGACGTACTCCTCGGGCACCTCGTTCGAGAGCTTCCGGGCGAAGGCCCTGACGACCTGTTCCTTGTCCGCTCCGGCCGGGTCGCCGAGGATTCCGGCCTTGGCGCCGCCGAAGAACAGGTCGGTGGCCGCCCACTTCCAGGTCATCACACGAGCGAGTCGAGCGACCTCTCCGACGGTGAGCGTGGGGGACATCCGGGTCCCGCCCTTGCCTATCCCGCGAGCGGTGTTGTCGATGACAAGTACGCCCTTCATCCCTGTTCTGGCGTCGGAGACCGCGACGACTTTCTCGGGGCCCCACTCGTCGATACCCGGGAAGAGGTCCTGCATTATTCTTGCACTCCTTTGTTGAGCTCGTTGAGTTCGATTCCACTGGTCTCCCGCATCGCGTACGCGGACGCCGCTGTTCCCAGCGCGGTGAGGGCGACGTAGTAGGCAGGGATCAGTTCACTGCCTGTGAGATCGATGAGGGAGACCATCAGGAACGGTGCGGCCCCGCCGAATATGGCGGTCGAGAAGTTGTAGCCGACGGCGTAGGCGGTGACCCGTATTCGGGTCGTGAAGAGCTCGGCAAGAGCCGCATGAATAGCACCCGTGTATCCGGCGAAGCAGATACCGAGGGAGGCGAGGCCGAGCATCATCCAGCCGATCCCGGACTGCAGTGCGAAGAAGGCGGGTACGGCCACGACTGTCATGGCGACCGAGGAGCCGATGAGCATCGGGCGCCGCCCGATGCGGTCGGACAGTGCTGCCGCCGGAGGAATGACGAGAAGCAGCACGATGATCGCGGCCCCTGTCGCCGCGAAGGCCTGCAACTGGGAGTGTCCGAGGTCGACCGTCAAATAGGTGGGCATGTAGGTGAACAGGGCGTAGTAACCACTGCTGTTGAGCAGGCACAGTGCGGCGCAGAGGAGGATCGCGCGCCGTACTCCGGGTGCGGTCAGCGCGGTGCGCAGCGGGGTGCGTTCCTCGGCGGCTGCTTCTTGCATCGCGCGGAATGCCGGTGACTCGTCGAGGCGGCGGCGCATGTACATGCCGATGATCGCGAGTGGCAGTGCCAGCAGGAAGGGGAGCCGCCAGCCCCAGGAATCGACCTGATCGCTGTCGAGTGCGGAAGCCAGTGTCAATCCGGCGAGGTTCCCGACCAGCATGGCGGCAAAGGCCCCGGACTGGCCCCAGCTCATGAGGAACGCTCGTCGGCGCGGGGGTGCGTGCTCGGCCACGAAGGACATCGCGTTGACGACTTCGCCGCCTGCCGAGAGTCCTTGCACCAGCCGCAGCAGCACCAGTAGCAGCGGGGCGGCGACGCCGATCGTCGCCTGCCCGGGAAGCAGGCCCATGAGGACGGTGGCCGCAGAGATCATGAGCAGCACGCCGACCAACACCCGTTGGCGGCCGAACTTGTCGGCGAGGTAGCCGCACAGTACGCCACCGAAGGGACGGGCGACGAAGGGGACGGCGAACACGGCAAAGGTGGAGAGGAGCGCCGTCGTGGGGTCGGAGGAAGCGAAGAATTGACCGGCGATCGGAACGGCGAGGAAGCCGTATATGCCGTAGTCGTACCACTCGACGAATTGCCCGATCGCCGCCCCTGCGGCCACCTTCCCGGGGCCCGTTGACACGGGGCCGGGGTCTGGCCTTGTGCGTGTGCTGTGGCTCATGCCGGTGCTCCTGCGTGGGAAGGTGGAGACGGCCGTGTGGCCGGCATGTCGAATTCGATCTCGATCAACGAGGGTCCGGGAGTATCGAGCAGCTTGGCGAGGGCGTCGGAGAATTCCTCAGCAGTGCCCACCCGGGCAGCGGCCGCCCCGAAGGACTGTGCAAGTTGGACGAAATCCGGATTGGTGAGCCCGGTACCGCTCACGCGTCCCGGATAGTGCCGTTCCTGGTGGTCGCGGATGGTTCCGTACCGGGAGTTGTTGACGACGACGGTGAGGACGTCCAAGCGATAGCGGGCCATCGTCGCGAGCTCCTGGCCGGTCATCAGAAAGCAGCCGTCACCGGCGAACGCGACCACCTTCCGGTCCGGTTGGGCGAAGGCGGCGGCGACGGCCGCGGGGACGCCGTACCCCATCGCGCCGCTCTGGGTGGCTACTTGCGAGGGGTAGACGGTGTAGCGGTGGTGCCGCTGTGCCCAGGCCGTGTAGTTCCCGGCCCCCATGGTCAGGACGGCGTCCGTGGGGGCGTGCTTGTCGAAGACCCGCATGAACGCCGCAGCCTGCTCGTCGGCGGCGCCCATGTCGTACCCCTCGACCAGGCGCCGGCGCAGGGCCGCGCACCACTCCTCGCGTTCCGAAGAGCGCTCGAGATTCTCCGGCAGCGTCTCCAGGAACGCCTCGGGCGAGGCGGCGATGGCGAGTTCGGAGGGGAAGGTGTGCGCGAGAACCGTGGGTTCCGGGTAGACGTGCACCACTGCCGGACCTTCGGCGCTTCCGCTCCCGCCCTTCAGCGGCAGCTCCGCCGCTGACAGTGCGTCGGGCCGGGTGCCGAGGAGCACCACGAGGTCGGCTCCTTCGAGCCGCCGGTCCAAACCAGGCGTGGTGCGCAGCCCGAGTGTTCCGACATAGGCAGGGGAGCTGTTGTCGATCAGGTCCTGGCAGCGGACGGTCGTGGCCACCGGTATCGCAGAACTCTCGGCGAAGGTCCGTAGACGCTCCAGCCCCGCCTCGCTCCAGCCGCACCGTCCGACGATGACGACGGGGGACCGTGCGGTGGTGAGGAGTTCCACCGCGCGCTCGGTGTCGGCCGGGTACGGCTGCGAGCGCGCGGACGGTCGGTGGGGTATGACCGGCGCGGTGGTCCGCTCGGTCAGCACATCCTCCGGCAGCACCACGACCACCGGTCCGGGCTCGCCCGCCACCGCCGTGGTCAGGGCGCGGGCCACCAACTCGGGAACGCGCTCGGGCAGGTCGATCTCGACGACCTCCTTGGCCACCGTGCCGAACATGGCCGCGTAGTCGATCTCTTGGAAGGCCCGGGTTCCGCGACGGGAGCGGGGAACCTGGCCGACGAAGAGCACCATCGGACTGGCGTCCTGCGAGGCGACGTGGACGCCGATGCTGGCGTTCGTCGCCCCCGGGCCGCGAGTGACCAGGCATACACCCGGACGGCCGGTCAGCCTGCCGTGGGCGGCCGCCATCATGGCGGCGCCCCCCTCCTGGCGGGTGACGACCATGTCGATGGCCTCGCGGTGTTCGTAGAGGCCGTCGAGTACGGCGAGGTAACTCTCGCCGGGGACGCCGAACGCCCGGTCGACGCCGTGCTCCAGGAGCTGCTCGACGACGGCGTGGCCGCCGGGACGCGGCGCGGTTTCGCTGTTCATGGTGGTGTCAGCTTTCTCGGTCGGTGAGGAGGACGGTGCCGGTCGGGGTGAGGAGCCACATGTCCTCCGCACCGATGGCGTGTGCGCCCAGGGGCCACTGGATCTCGCATGCTCCGTAGTCGCCCACGCGCAGGACCTCCCGGTCGCCGGGCCGGAACTCGGAGGAGAACGACTCCTGGCGCCCCATCAGGTGCCCGACGTTGCGCATCGCGTATCTGACCGGCAGGTCGACCCCGGCCGGCCAGTGGCCGGCCTGCTCCAGCGAGGCGCGTTCGCCGAGGAGGCGGTCGACAACGTGACGGTGGATGTCCGCGAAGCCCACCCCGGGTCGGATGACGTCGGTGATGGTCTCCCTGACGACCCGTTGGAAGAGGCGGTAGGCGGCCTCGGCGTCGTCGTCCCCCACGTAGGTTCGTGCGACATCCGAGGTGGCGAGCGTGAGCCCGTCAACGACGACCGCCAGCCCGGCGTCGAGCTTGAGCGAGGTGGTATCGGCGTTCAGCGCGTGCGACGACGCAAGGGACGGGTGCAGAGTGCGGGTGCCCGCATGGCAGTTGGAGAAGAACTCTTGGATGCAGCCGGGAAGTCCGAGACCGGCGGCGAAGGCGCGTGCCTCGTCGAGATACGCGCGCTGCGTGTCCAGTTCGGACACGGCCTCTCCGGCCTTGATCCGCTCGCGGGTCCGACTGACCGCCCGCTCGAGCGCATAGGCGCTGGCACTGGTGACGAGGACGAGAGCCGGGAGGTACTGGTGATCACGTCGCTCGCGCCACTTCGACAAGGCGTCGGAGCCCGGTACCAAAGTGAGTCCCGCTCGCCGCAGTGCCATGGCCTGCCCGATCGGCAGATGGTGCTGCTCGATCAGGACCCTGCCTGCGCCGAGGCCGGACAACGCGTCCAGGGCCGCGTCGACTGTGCCGTAGAGCCGGACTTCGGAGTCTCCCTGTCGGCACAGTGCTGCTCCGCCCCGCTCGGGCTGCGCCGTCAGTTCCTCGATGTTGATCGGTGAGGTGGCGAGCACGGCGTCCACGGCGTGCTCCGCCATGAGCGCATCGAGGTCCGCGAACCGGGAGTCCACGGCCCACGGCTGTGCGGCACTCGCCAAGGGGGCCAACCTCGGCGAGCCGGCGATCAGTCGGTTCGCCGCAGGTCGGAGCTGTTCCAGCGCCTCGGCAAATCGGGCCACGACCGCTTCGCGGCCAATGGTCCGGACAGTCTTCGGGCCCGATGTCGCCTGCCGTGCGGGGAGGGGGGACAAACGCAGGTCCACTCGCTCGGCGAGGTGATCGTAGCGGGCCAGGACGAGGTCCGGTCCGACCTCCACGGGCCGGCCGCCGGCCAGCCGCGCCACAGCCGAGCCGAGGGTGGGCTCCACCTCGCCGAGGTGCTCGTCGAGCGTCATATAAGGATCGTGGAAGACCACGGGCCGCTGCACTTCGGACGCCTCGATCGCGCCACGCTCCATGTGGCGCACCAGCCAGGTGGTCGACTCCTTTTCGGCGGCCATGTCCGCGCTCTGTGAACCGTCTTCGTCCGCACGGTCCGTTTCCTCTACCGCGAGAGGTGTGGTCATGGGTTGTGCATCCCGCCGCAGATGTGGCCCCAGCATCTTCTTTCCGGCGTGAAGACCGCGCTCCACCAGCGCTTCGGGGTCAGAGACCAGTCGCATAGCCAACTCCCCACAGCACACCAACGATGCGCTAAACGGTGCATCAAACGGTATATGATTCGGTGCGCTGGACGCTATGATGTGCCTCGGACGCTGTCAATGGCCGAGATGAGAGAGGTTGCGACCTTGCCCCAGCAGTCGGAACCACGGGACTCCACCGCGAAGCACCCCCGACGTTCCTCCCGAGTTCCCCTCGCCACCCTCGCGGAGCAACAGCTCAAGAAGGAGATCCTCAACGGTGACCTGCTCCCGGGGGCGGCCCTCGTCGAGGCCGAGATCACCGACCGGATGGACATGTCGAAGACGCCGGTCCGCGAGGCGCTGCGCCTCCTCGCACGCAGCGGACTGGTGAGCAGCGACAGCTTCCGGACATGGCGCGTGCGCCGCCTGTCGGACCAGGAAGCCCGCGACATTTTCGAGATCCGCTCTGTCCTCGCGTCGAGAGCGGCCGAGAAGGCGTGCACGGTCGCCGACGAGCAACGGCATCGAAGGCTCCGTACCCTGATCGACGAGACGAAGAAGCTCGTCTCGCAAGGCGCGCATGCCGAACTGTCCACGGCCAACCGCGAGTTGCACGCCGAGCTCGCCGCCGACTGCGGCAACGAGGAGGTCATCCGCCTGCTCGCCAGCTATGACGACATCCTCTGCCTCGCCATCGTGCAAGGCTGGCGCCGCCTGGACACCAGCGAGAAGGAGTTCCACGAACACTGCGCGATCGTCGAGGCCTTCATCGAGCGCGATGCCCAGCACGTAGGGGAGTTGATGCGTCAGCACATCTCCGGATTCGCCCACCACTTCCCCGCCCGCCACCGCTGACGACGAAGCAGGGTCGCATCCTGTGCTGACGCAGGCGTCCCGGTCTCGACTTTCCCGGCGCGCCCGGCGCCTGGCCGTGGAGACCGCCCGTGCGCGGAGGGCCTTGTCAGGTTGAACGGTTGGCGCCGATCCCCGGCATGCACGTCAGGTCTGCGGCAGTGGGCGGGACTTCGGCAGGATCTCGGTCGTGGTGGCCAGGCGGGTGCATTGACGCAGCACGTGCGTGAGTTGTGCGGCGGTGTTCGTGCCGAACACGACGACGGTCTGTTCGTCCGAGGGGCGATGATGAGACGTTCGGCCGGTCGGTTGGGGACGTCCTGACGGAGGCGACCACCTGCGACGTGAGGACATCGTCGAGGACGATCTTGACAACGTCGGCCTGGCGCGAGGTGTTCACCGGCCCGTTGCCTGCCCCGGGGTTTCACCGACGGTCCACGCTCCCGGCCCGCACCAGCGTGGTGAGCAACGGCAACCGGCCCCGTCGACGCGACCAAGGGCCGCCTGCCTCGGCATCGCGCCGATCTGTTGCCGACCCTCCCTGCCGGCCGCGAGTCACCGGCGAGGAGGGCGTCGTCCCGGGGCGCGGAGGCCGCAGGCCCCGGGTCGCGAGAACAGCGCCGGGGCCCGGACCACCGGTCAGAGGCTCGCCTTGCCGGGGTTCATGATCCCGGCCGGGTCGAGGGACTTCTGGAGGGTGCGCATGAGGTCGAGACCGGAGCCCAGCGCGTCCTGCATCCACGGTGCGCGCTCAAGGCCCACCCCGTGGTGGTGCCCGATGATCGCGCCGGAGCGCAGGCTCTCTTCGATCACGGAGCGCCACACGGCGTCGTACGCGTCCAGGGCCTCCTCGTCCGAGCCGAAATCGCCGCGAACGATGGCGTACAGCGCGGCGCCCTGGTCGTAGACGTGGCTGACGTGCGCCATGAACTCGCTCATGTGCGGCGCCGCGGCCTTCTTGAGGCGCTCGTACAGCCTCGGCAGTTCCGACCAGGCCGCGGTGACCTCGATCGCCTCGGCGACACCGCCCTTCCTGTCGACGGCGTCGGTCGACCACGAGTAGTCGAAGCGGCGCTGCTCCCAGTTCACACCGGGCTCGGGGCCGAGGACCTCGCCGCCGTGCTCCTCCACATGTCCGAGGACGATCTTTTCCTCGGCTTCGACGAGGTCGGGGGCGCCGTCGAACGCGAGGATGAGCAGCCAGCCGGGGGTGCCGGCGAACTTCGCGTGCTTGGCGGACGCCTCGACCGGGTCGTAGACGCGCACGACCGCCGGGTGGACGCCGTCGAGCAGGGAGCGGCGTACGGTCTCCAGGGCTTGCTCGAAGGTGTCGTAGCGGACGGAGTTGAAGCGACGGGACTGGGGCTGGGGGACCAGCTTGAGGGTGACATGCGTGATCACGCCGAACATGCCCTCGGAGCCGATGAAAAGCTGCTTGAGGTCGGGACCGAGCGAGGCACGCGGCAGCGAACGGGTCTGGACGACCTCGCCGCTGGGCAGGACCACCTCGATGTCCCCCATGCGGTCCTCGATGTTTCCGTACAGCGACGAGAACGTGCCCGATCCGCGCATGGTGATGCAGCCGCCCACGGAGGCGAGGTAGTACGACTGCGGGTAGTGGCCGATGGTCAGGCCCGAGTCCTTGATCGCCTCGTCGAGTTCGGACAGACGGACGCCCGCGCCGACCGTGACCGTTCGGTTGGTCACGTCGACCTCGCCGACACTGTCGAAGCGCGCCATGTCGAGCACGACGCCTCCGCGCACCGGGATGCCGGCACCGACCGTGCCCGACCCGAGACCACGAGGCGTCACGGGGACGCCGTGCGCGGTCGCCCAGCCCATCACTCGCGACACCTGCTCGGTGGTGGTGGGGCGGACGACCAGCGCGGCGGTCGCCATCGGGGCGTCGTTCGCCTCGGCCTTCTTGCTGCGGACCGAGGCGTCCGCCGACATGGCGCGGATCTCCTCGGGAGCCGAGACGAGGATGGACCCGTCGACAGTGGCGCGCAGTTCGTCCAGCGCCTCCTGCGGGATGGTTGCGATGGCACCGGTGATCATTGCTGCTCCTTGGGTCCGTCGTCGATTGCCCGGGCGGCGGCTGAGTGCCTGCCGCTTTCTCACCTTCGTCGCGCGGCTCCACGGACCGTCAACGCGTTTGACATCCGGCGTCAAAACGGGCCTCCGAAGAAGCCCCCATTGTCACGGCGTGACAATTTCCTTGCACCCTGGCGCGACGCTCCGACCATGGCGAAGAACCCGCGGTACAAACCACGGATTCGGACCACAACGCGGTGGAGGAAAACATGAGCGCGCGCCACGTCCTCGTGCTTGACGAGGGCACCACCAGTACCAGGGCCGCACTCTTCGACGACCGGTCCCGCGTCGTCGCAAACAGCGCGCTTCCCCTCACGACCACGACGTACCCGGACGGACGGGTCGAGCAGGACGCGGTGGAGCTCTGGGAAACGTCGCGGTCCGTGCTCAGCGACGTCGTCGCCACCGCCCGGGACGAAGAACGCGACATCGCCACGCTCGCGATCGCGGTACAGCGCACCACCACCGTGCTCTGGGACGCACAGACCGGGCAGCCCGTCGCGCCGGTCGTCAACTGGCAGGACACCCGTGCCGCGGCCCGCGCCGACGAGCTCTCCGCGGAGTGGGCCGGGAAGGCGAAAACCGCCACGGGCCTGGTGCTCGGCCCCGCGCACCTCGGCCTCCACCTCGACGCACTGCTCGCCCGGGACCCCGCCCTGCGCGACCTCGCCGAGCAGGGACGCCTGCGTGCGGGGACACCCGAGACCTGGATCATCTGGAACCTGACCGGTGGCACCGAGGGCGGGGTCTTCGCGACCTCCACCTCGTGCGCGGGCTCGACGGGTCTCTACGACCTCCGTACGGGCCGGTGGTGGTCCGCACTCCTCGACCACCTCGACATCCCCGGCACCGCGCTCCCGCAGGTACTCCCCGAGGACGCCGACTACGGCACCACGCGCGCCGACCTCATCGGTGCGGACATCCCGATCACAGGCGTCCTGGGCGACCAGCAGGCCGCACTGTACGGCCACGGCGCGTTCCAAGTCGGCGCGGTGAAGTGCACCCACGGCACCGGAAGCTTCATCGACTTCCACGTCGGACCCGATCCCGTGGACGCCGGCGAGGGCCTCGACTGCCGCATCGCGTGGACCACTGCGGGGTCGCGCGCCCACATGCTCGAAGGGGGTTCCTTCGTCACCGGCAGCGGCGTCGACTGGATGGTGAACGAGCTGGGCGTCCTGCCCTCGGCCGACCGGATCGACTCGGTCTACTCCGCGGGAAAGGCGGACTCCGGGCTGGTCAGTGTCCCGGCGCTCGCGGGCTTCGCCGCTCCCTACTGGGACTCGACGGCACGCGGGATGGTGATCGGCTTCAACCGGGGCACGACCGCGGCGGACGTGGTGCGTGCGACGGTCGACGGCACCGCCCACACCGTCGTCGACATCATCGAGACGATAGCCCGCAACGCACGCACCAACCCGACCGTCGTCGTGGTGGACGGCGGCCTCAGCCGCTCCGACGCGCTGCTCCAGTCGCAGGCCGACCTGCTCCAGATCCCCGTCGTCCGGGCCGCGGACGCCGAGTACGTCACTGCGCGCGGAGCTGCATGGTGCGCGGGCATCGCCTGCGGCGTCTGGGCCGACGAAGAAGCGGCGGTCGCCACGAAGAGCGAGGGCCGGGAGTTCACCCCGCGCATGAGCCCGGAGGAGCGGAACATCCGCCGGAGTGCCTGGCAGGATGCTGTCTCACGGGCACTCGGCTGGCGAAGCGCGCAGTTGCCGTCGACGCCCGCGCGGGGGCCGCAGGACTGACCCGGGTGGCCACCCGCCGTGGCGCCCTCAAGCCCCGCTCTCGCCACCGATCGCCGCCGAGAACCCCTTCGCCGCGGGCTTGAGCGCCCGCAGCAGCTCGGCCCGCCGGGGCCCGCTCATCACCGCGCTCTTCGTCGAAACGGTCAGCGCCCCGACCGCACGGCCGCCGACGCCTATCACGGGCACTGCGACGCACGTGATCCCGAGGGCGTACTCCTGCCGGTCCTCGGCGAAGCCCTGCCGCCGGACGCGCAGGCACTCGCGCTCAAGGTCGCGGAGGTCCGTGAGGGTGTGCTCGGTGAACCGCTCGAGCGGCCGCACGCTGTACGCCTCGAGCGCCGACCGGTTGTAGGCGATGAACACCTTGCCGCTCGCACTGGCGTGCAGCGGACGCCGCGAGCCCGGCACGATCGGCGGCGACTTCTCCGAAACCGGCGAGGAGCGGCTCGCCGTCGCGACCGTGACCGCGGTGCCCTGGTCGCACACGGTCGCATGGACCGGCTCCCTGGACCCCTCCGCCAGCTCCTCGCAGAACATCTGCGCGCGGCGCAGAAACTCCCGCTGGTCGGACGTGTTCTGGGCCAAGCCGGCGATCGTCGGACCCAGCCGGTAGCGGCTGCGCTCACCCGCCTGGGTGACCATCCCGAGAGCCCTGAGAGAGGAGAGGTGCCGGTACGCGGTGCGCTGGTTGAGGCCGGTGCGGACCTGTACTTCGGCGACGTTCGCGCCGGCGGGCCCCGCCTCGCCCACGGCCTGAAGGACGCAGAAGGCACCGTGCAGGACCGCGGGAACCTTCTCCTGGTCAGTCACGATCGCTCCTAGACCCACTCGGATTTCCTGGTACGGGGCCGGCCTGAGACGTCGCGAGGGGCGAAGAAGGCGGGCCCTTTTTGACACGATACGTCAATGCGTTGGACGTCCCGGAGTCGTCGCCGCAGGATGCCGAGTGAGTACGAAACGCACCGCCGATCGCGCTTCGACCGGCACACACGCCATATGAGGTGGCCGCCACGATGTCCCGTGCCCCGCGCAGTACCGTCGCGAACCAGACCGCACCCGTCGCCTTCGACCGCGAAGCAGCGCTCTCCTCGTTGCGCGACAAGACGCTGGACGTCCTCGTGATCGGCGGCGGCATCACCGGAGTGAGCGTCGCGCTCGACGCCGTCACCCGCGGACTCACCGTCGGCCTCGTGGAACGTACCGACTTCGCCGCCGGGACCTCCTCGGCCTCCTCCAAGATGATCCACGGTGGGCTGCGGTACATCGAGCAGAAGGAGATCCGCCTCGTCTACCACTCCCTGCTCGAACGCCAGCGCATGTACGAGCGTGCCCCGCACCTCGTCAGCCGGCTGCCGTTCCTCTTCCCGATCTACCGTTCGAACGGCGTCTTCAGTCCCGCCCTCGCCCGTACGCTGCGCGCGGGCCTCGTCGCTTACGACGCGCTGGGGGGCTGGCGGATCGGCCGGCGCCACCGCCGCATCTCCCGCGAGCAGGTGCTCACCCAGTGCCCCACCCTCAAGCCGGAGGGGTTGCTGGGCGGCCTGCTGTACTTCGACTGCCGCACCGACGACAGCCGGCTGACGCTCGCCGTCGCGCGGACCGCTGCTCTCTTCGGTGCTCACGTCGCCAACCGAGCCGAAGTCGTCGCACTCGACTCGTCCGAAGGCCGGCACACCGCCACCGTCCGCGCCACGGGAGCCGACGGGACGAGTGAGGACATCCGGGTGCGGGCGAAGGCCGTCGTGAACGCCGGAGGCGTGTGGAGCGACGCCGTCAGCGCCCTCGCGGAGGCGGACCACCATCACCGGATTCGCCCTGCCAAGGGCGTGCACATCGTCGTGCCCTGGGAAAAGGTGCGCAGCCAGTCCACTCTCACCTTCCCGATGCTCGGGGGCGCGCGCGGCAGCGGCGGCAAGGGATTCGTCGTGCGCTGGGGCGACCACTGCTACATCGGGACGACCGACTCGCCGTACACCGACGATCTCGACGACCCGCGCTGCACACGGGACGAAGCGGAAACCCTCCTGGAGTCCCTGAACGCCGCGCTGGAGACGGACGTCGCGGTCGAGGACATCACCGGCACCTGGGCCGGTCTGCGCCCGCTCATCGACACCGGCGGCGGAGACACCTCCGAGTTGAGCCGCGAGCACGAAGTCACCGTGAAGGACGGTGTGGTCACCGTGGCGGGCGGCAAGCTCACGGTGGCACGCACGATGGCTGAGATCGCGACGGACAAGGTCTGCGACCTGCTGAACGTCCGCCGCTCCTGCCGAACGGCACGCCTGCCGCTCGTCGGCGGTGCGGACTTCGACGCCGAGGCGGTCGAGGCGACCGGTGGCCGCTTCGGCCACCTCGGCGGCCGGTACGGGACGGAGGCCCGATTCGTCGAGGACCTCATCGCGGCAGATCCCGCGCTCGCCGAGCCGATGGTGCCGAGCCTCCCGTACCTCTGGGCAGAGGCGGTCTACGCGATCCGCCACGAGATGGCACAGACCGTGACCGACGTACTGGAACGCCGCATCCCTGCACGGTTCCTCGACTCCCGGGCGGCCGCCTCCCTCGCAGACCGAGTGGGGAAGCTGCTGGCGGCCGAGCGTCGCGTTCCTTCGCACGAGGTCGACCGGCAGGTGGAGCAATTCGTCGCTGACGTGCACCGGGAGCGGGAGGCGCTCGGACTCGTTGCGGGCGCTACGGCCTGAGGACCCGCTGAGTCCGCGCCGAGCGCTCGGCGCTTTCCCGGCAGCCAGGCAGGAGGTCTCGGTGCGCCGGGAGGGGACACCCCGCGGGGAGGGACTGTCCTTGCTCCGTTCTCACGGTTTGCGTGCGACGCCGGCGTACACGCTGACCTGCTCGTCGGGGAGGTCGGAGAGCTCCTCGTTGCGCCAGCGGTGCGCCACCGCCAGTCCGGGGGCGAGGAGGTCGAGGCCGTCGAAGAACGGGTCGATCTCCCGTCGGGAGCGGAGTGCAGGGGTGGCGGCGCCCTCGCCGTACGCGGAGTCGAACGTCTGCACGGCCTCCGGGCTGGCGAAGTCGGACGAGCTGTGGGCGAGGACGAGGAAGCTGCCGGGGGCGAGGCCGTCTGCGGTCCGTCGCACCAGGGCGGTGGCTTGGTCGTCGGTGAGGAAATGCAGGAGGGCGACCATGGACACCGCGGTCGGCTCGAACAGGCCGAGGGTGCCGGTGACCTGCGGGGCGGTGAGGACGTCCTCGGTACGCACGTCCGCCTCCATGCAGGCGGTTGCCCCTTCCCCCTGCCAGACCGTTGATCCGGCCGCCCGGAGAGATCTCCCCGGGCGTCAGGGCTCACCTCGACCGGTAAACGACCCCGGGTGTCCGCCGAGCAGTGGTGACCCGGTAGCGGGTCGGCCAACTCCCGTGCGACGCCTGCTTGTTCCCGCTCGACGAAGCGCGGACCGGGCGTGGCGCCGCGCCCCGGAGCAGAACACGGGCAGGCCGAGCCCGCCATGGGACCGTGGCCGACCATCCGCCTCCGAGCCGCACGGTTGGGGCTCCGCGTCGCTCAACTCGCGAGGACGATCCCGACGTAGGCGAGGGCGGCCACGAGGAGGGTGGAGAGCGCCGCCAGGACGAAGGGCTTGACTCCCACCTCAATGAGCTTTCGGATCTTGACGCCGCAGCCGAGCCCGAACATGGCGGCCGCGAGCAGACCGGTCTGCAGCAGCCCACCCGTCGTCAGCACGGCCTCCGGCAGGGGAACGAACGAGCGCAGGAGCACCATGGCGACGAAGCCGACCACGAACAGCGGGACGATCGGCGGCAACTTCGCGCGCGAAGCCTGCCGGCCGGGGTCGGCGGTACGGCTTAGGCGGCGTTGCCGAACGCTGAGCGTGGCAACGACGGGAGCGAGCAGCAGCACGCGGGCGAGCTTGACGACGACCGCGACGGTGAGCGCGCCGCCGCCGATGATGCCTCCGGTGGCGACGACCTGAGCGATCTCATGAACGGCCCCTCCGGCCCACATCCCGGCGCTCTCCCCGCCGAGACCGAGCAGGTTTGCGGCCAGCGGCACGAGCGGGATCATCAGCGTCCCGAAGATCACTACGAGCGCGACCGCGGTGACCGTGTCCTCCTCCGCCTCGTCGTCCGGGTCGGTCACTCCCGCCGCCCCCGCCACGGCCGCAGCGCCGCAGATGGAGAACCCGCACGCGATGAGCAACGAAAGCCTGGGCGGAACCCGTAGCAGCCTCCCCAAGAGAACGGTGCCGAGCAGTCCGCCGGTGACGATGCACGCGACGACGAGCAGGATCGGGACACCCAGGTCGCGGATGTCCGTGAGCACGAGCTGGAGCCCGAGGAAGACGATGCCCACGCGCAGGAGTTTCTTCGCGGAGAAGTCGATGCCGGCTGCGGCGGCGGCCGGCATGCGCACGACGTTGGCCAGGAGCACACCGAGCACGATCGCGATGATCAGCGGGCTGACGCCCGGCAGCAGCAGGCTGAGCCCGTAGGACGCCCCGGCCGCGACGAGGCAGAGCACCAGCCCCGGCAGGAGAGAACGGACGAGCTGAGCACGCTCCCGGGGTTCGGTCGCGCCGAACTGCGTATGAGTCATGCATCCACCGTTGCGCCGAGCGTTGTGCACGAGTAGAGGCAGATGACGTGCGGGCCACAAGCTACGGTTGTGTCCGGAGGAGGACGATGAGCAACGAGCCCGACCTGGAGGCACTGCGCGCTCTCGCGGTCGTCGCCGAGGAGAGCAGCATCTCGGCGGCGGGCGTGCGACTGGGCGTGAGCCAGCAGGCCGTGTCCCTGCGCATCCGGAGCCTGGAGAGGGAGCTGCGCGTGCGGCTGCTCGTGCGCTCCGCCCGCGGCTCCCGTCTGACCCCCGCAGGCGAACTGGTCGTGGGCTGGGCGACGGCGCTGTTGGCGGCAGCCGACGAGTTCTCGAACGCCGTCGTGTCACTCCGCACCGACCGCAGCAAGACGATGCGCATTGCGGCGAGCCTGACGATCGCCGAGCACCTCCTGCCGGAATGGATCGCCCGATGGCGGGGTGCTCTCGGTGAGGACGGCCCGATCGGTCAGCTCACGGCGGCGAACAGCAGCGCCGTTGTCGAGGCCGTCCGCGACGGGACCGCTGACCTCGGGTTCATCGAGACACCGACCACCCCCGCAGATCTCGGTTCGGTCGTCGTCGCTCACGACACGATCGACCTCGTGGTGCAGCGCGGTCATCGGTGGGTGACCAGCGCACCCGTATCGGCCCGCGAGCTGGCGAATACCGGCCTGGTGCTGCGCGAACTCGGCAGCGGCACCCGTCAGGCCCTGGAAGACGCCCTCTCCGACGCGGGCTTCCCGCTGGCAGCCGAGCCCGTGGCCGTGCTGTCGACGACTCTCGGCGTCCGCAGCGCCGTCATGGGCGGCGTCGCCCCGGGCGCGCTGAGCTCTCTCGCGGTGTCCGACGACGTGCGCGCCGGCCGTCTCGTGCGCATCCCCGTCCGGGACTTCCGGATCTCCCGTCCGCTCACCGCCGTCTGGGCCGGAAAGGCGCCGCCGCGCGCCGTGCGGGAGTTCCTGGAGGCTGTTTCGCGGGGTTCAGGGAGCTGAGCGGGAATTGCGTCGGCCGGACTCCCGACGCAGCCGCAGGCTGGTCGGCTTGCGGGGAGGCGATCCAGCCGCCTGGTCCGAGGCGTGAGCGGACGGCAGTGCAGTCGGACGGACGCTGCTGACCGCATCGGCTCACCGAACACATCGGAACTGCTCGCCCAGGGGATGAGCTGCCGCGTCCCTGCAGGGCGCCCGAGCGGTCCCGCCCGCCTCTGCACGCCGACAGCGCTGCCCAGGAGAAGGAGCTGACGCCTGAGCCCCGCTTCCCCGCCGACGCGAAGGTCAGGAACTCTCCCTGTGGGTCCAGGAGCCTGCCAACAGGGTTGCGTGCACAGGAAATCGGCGAAGAGCGGTGTGCTCGGCCGTGAGGGGATCGGCGTCCAGGATCGCCAGGTCCGCTGGGGCGCCGGTCGATATCCCCGGGTGTGCTCCCGTGGAGGCGGCGAGCGCCTGGGCCGGGGTGAGCCGCTGTTCGGGATGCCAGGACGGTCGCTCGTCGTTGGTGCGCGCGACCGCGTTGGCGATGCTGAGCCAGGGGTCGAGGGGTGCCACGGGTGCGTCGGAGCCGAGCTCCAACCGGGCTCCTTCGTCGAGCAGGGCGGCGTAGGCGAAGGCACGGGCCGTCCGGCCCGCCCAGTGCTCGTCTGCGACGTCGCGGTCGTCGACCGCGTGCGAGGGCTGCACGCCTACGGTGAGGCCCAGTTGGGCGAACCGTACGAAGTCCGCTGCGCGCACGAGTTGACCGTGCTCGATACGGCCGGGGCAGCCCACTTCGGCGAAGGCGTCCAGCGCGAGTTGGTTGGCACGGTCACCGATGGCGTGTACCGCCGGCACCAGGCCGTGCCGGGATGCGGTCCGCAGCATGGCGACGAGGTCGTCGCCCACCGTCCTCGCCAGCCCGTGCGCTTCGGGAGCGGCCGGGTCCATGCCCGGGTACGGGGTGTGGCACAGCGCGGTACGGGTGTTGAGCGAGCCGTCGGTGAAGACCTTCAACGGTCCTGTTTCGACGAACGGTGCGAGTGGGGTGCCGGTGCGCAGGCCGCGGGCGACGGCCGCTTCCAGG
This sequence comes from Streptomyces sulphureus DSM 40104, assembly GCF_000381025.1. GTDB lineage: Bacteria > Actinomycetota > Actinomycetes > Streptomycetales > Streptomycetaceae > Streptomyces > Streptomyces sulphureus. Next base: position 609,335 of record NZ_KB905815.1, on the reverse strand, counting down.
TACTCGGGGTATATCGCGGCGGCCACCCGCAGCGGTGGCGGGGCCGTCGCCGCGCGGCGCTCCCAGTCGGTGACGTTGTCGGTGGCTTCGAAGTCGATGAGGCCGGTCACTCCGCGGCGTGCCGCGGCGGCGCACGCGTCCTCCACCCAGCCGTCCAGCGTTTCGGCGGGCACGCTGGAGAGCTGTGCGACGGCGCGCATGGCGGCGTCCTCGCGCAGCACCCCGGTCGGATGCCCGCCTTGGCCGAGGAGGGCGAGCGCCGCCGAGTTGAGCCACGCGGTGTGCAGGTCGGCGCTGATGAGCAGCGCCGGACGGGCTTGGGGCAGGGCGTCGAGCAGGTGCTTGTGCGGGGTGTCGGACCAGAGGCCGTCGCGGAAGCCGTAGCCGGTGACCAGTTCGCCGGGCGGCAGGGCGGCGGAGCTCCGTCGTACCACCTGCACGGCCTCCTGCGCGGACGCGGTGCCGGAGACGTCCAACCGCCGCCTCGCCACGGCCCATTGGGCGAGGTGCACATGGGCGTCCCGCAGCCCTGGTATCAGTACACGGCCGTCGAGGTCGGGGGCGCGTTCCTCGTCGAGGGTGCCGACCGCGGGCGGGGCGCTCGCACGGACCCCGGCGATCCTGCCGTCGTCGAGCTGCACGTCGTACAGGTCGGGACGGCCGGGGAAGCGGACGCGACGCAGCAGGCGCGGAGCGGGGCCGTACTCGTGGGTGCGAGAGACGGGGGTGGTGCTCTGCGGCGGTGCGTTCTTCTGCGGGTCGGTCATGACGGCCTCCGGAGGCTGCTGCGCATGGCACGGGCGAGTGCGGGGTTGGACCAGGGCTGGTCGGGCCTCTCGAGGGCGTCGGCCACTCGGTCCGCGACCTCGGCGCTCTCGTCCTGGCTCAGCTTCGCCTTCGCCACGACGCGGTCGGCGACGAGCCGGAATCCGGTGACGCCGGGGGCGATTCGCGTTGCGTAGGCACTGGCCTGGGAGAGCTTCCAGGGCTCGGGGAAGCGGGACTCGAAGTGGTCCACGGTCTCCGTCAGGACCTGGTAGGTCTCCTCGGGCCCGAGCACCTCGGGGCGGCCGTAGAGGTGGACGACGACGAAGTTCCACGTCGGCACGTGTGGTGTCTCCTCGTACCAGACGGGCGAGACGTAGCCGTGCGGTCCCTGCACGATGAGCACCGCAGGGAGGTCGCCGAGCCGGTGCGAGTCGGCATCCGTACGCGCCAGATGTCCGGTGACGGAGATACGGTCGGTGCCCGCCTCTCCCGCTGCGGGCTCGGCGGCGTCCGGCGGCTCCGCGAGCACCGGCAGGTGGGAGACGACGGGTTCGCCGTCGGCAGGATGGCTGACCAGCGTGGCCCAGGAGTTGGCGGCGATCACCTCGCGGACGGCGGCGGGGTCTTCCACCTGGAAGATCTTCTGTTGCAACATGCGGGCTCCCGGCAGCAGTTCACAAAACGGTGATGGTGGCTCTTCGGTCGGTGCGGGGCGGGCGAGCAGCGTCAGGGGCTCATGCCTCGGGGAAGTGGCAGGCGACGAGGGAGTCGTGCGTGCCGGTACGGGGCGCGGGAGCAGGGGTCTCGGTGCGGCAGGTCTCCCGCGTCTTCCAGCAGCGGGTGTGGAACGGACAGCCGCCCGGTGGGTTGCTGGGACTCGGCGGGTCGCCCGCCAGTACGAGGCGGGAACCGCGCCCCCGCCTGCGCGGGTCGGGGTCGGGTACGGAGGAGAGCAGCGCCCGGGTGTAGGGGTGTGCGGGGTGCTCGAACAGGGTGTCGCGGTCGGTGTGTTCGACGATCCGGCCGAGGTACATCACCGCGACCTCGTCGGCGAGCTGTCGTACCACCGCCAGGTCGTGCGCGATGAAGACGAGCGTGAGGCCGAACTCCCGCTGCAGATCCCGCAGGAGGTTGACGACCTGGGCCTGCACCGAGACGTCGAGCGCGGACACCGGCTCGTCGCAGACGAGTACCCGGGGCCGTAGCACCAGCGCACGCGCGATGCCGAGTCGCTGCCGCTGGCCGCCGGAGAACTGGTGCGCGCGGCGCCCGGCGTGCGCGGGGTCGAGGCCGACCAGCTCCATCGCCTCGTGCGCCTTGCGAGAGCGGGCGCGCGCGTCGGCCGGATCGCGGTGGATGTCCAGCGGCTCACGCACCAGTTGCTCGGCGGTCATCCGGGGATCGAGGCTGCCGTAGGGGTCCTGCATCACCATCTGGATGCCGCGCCTTCGACGGCGTCGCTCGGTGGTCGGCAGCGCGAGCAACTCCTCGCCGTCCAGCAGCACTTCGCCCGCGGTGGGGCGCTCCAGCGCCATCAACAGCCGTACCAGCGTGGACTTTCCGCAGCCCGACTCGCCCACCAGGCCGAGCGTGGAGCGTTCGGCGAGTGCGAGGTCGACACCGTCCACGGCCCGGACGGCGGCGGAACGGTGGCCGATCCTCCCGCCGCGCCCGGGATAGTGCTTGACCAGGTTCCTGGCCTGGAGGACGGGAACGCCGGTGTGCTGCACGGGTTTCGGCGCGTGCGCGGCGGAGTCGGTGGTCTCAGGCACGGGGCGCCTCCTGCGGGTCCAGGGGGTAGTGGCAGGCCGCTGTACGGCCGTCGGCGCCGGGCTCCAGGGCGGGCCGTTGGGTGGCGCAGCGGTCGCGCGCAGAGGGGCAGCGCGGATGGAAGACGCAGCCATCGGGGAAGGCGCCGGGCGCCGGTGGGGTACCCGGTACCGGAACCAGTCCTCCGACGGGTGCGTCGAGCGAGGGCACGGCGTTCAGCAGGCCGCGGGTGTACGGGTGCGCCGGGCGCTCGTACAGCCGCACCGCAGGGGCCTGTTCGACGATCCTGCCCGCATACATCAGGGCCACCCGGTCCGCCGTGCCTGCGGCGAGTCCGAGGTCGTGGGTGATGAGCAGCAGGGCCGAACGGTGCTCAGCGCACAACTCCTCCAGCAGCTCCATGATCTGCGCCTGCACGGTGACGTCGAGCGCGGTGGTCGGCTCGTCGGCGATGAGCACGTCAGGGCCGAGCGCGACGGCCATCGCGATCATGGCGCGCTGCCGCATGCCGCCGGAGAACTGGTGGGGGTGGTCGCCGTAGCGCCGCGCGGGGTCCGGAATCCGCACCCGGCCGAGCAGGTCGACGGCGGCCGCGCGTGCGGCGCGGCGGCTCAACCCCCGGTGCACGCGGAGCACTTCGGCGATCTGAAAGCCGACGGTGAGGGTCGGGTTGAGTGCGGAGAGCGAGTCCTGGAAGACGGTCGCCAAGTGCTTGCCGCGGCGGGCGCGCAGCGCGTCGTCGGACAGCGTGAGGAGGTCGGTGCCGCGGTAGCGGACGCTGCCGTGTGCGCGCACGTTCTCCGGCAGCAGCCCGAGTACGGCCATCGCGGTCAGGCTCTTGCCGGACCCCGACTCGCCTATCAGCGCCAGGGTTTCCCCTTCGTGGAGAGTGAATGACACCTGCTCCACGACCAGTTGGGCGGCGGCTCCCGGGCGCAGCAGCTCGACGCTCAGCTCCTCGACCTCCAACACGGGTCCCGGGCCGCCGTCGTCGCGGGGCCGTGAGGCGCTCCGGGCTGCTCGTGCGTCGCCGTTTTCGTGGTCGGCCATGGTCACCGGGTCCTCGGGTTGAGGGCGTCGCGGACCGAGTCGCCGAAGGCGATGAGCGCGAACACCGTGAGGGACAGGAACAGCCCGGGAAAGAGCAGCAGGTGGGGGTGGGCCTCGAACGAGTTCTGCGCCGTGGCCAGTTGGAGTCCCCAGGAGATGGCGGGCGCCTGCATCCCGACGCCGAGGAAGGTGAGTCCGGCCTCGGCGACCACGACGCTGCCCACCGTGATGGAGGCCAGCACGATCACGGGGGTGAGGATGTGCGGGAGGATGTGCCGACGGACCACCCAGCCGGTGCCCGCGCCCATGCTGCGTGCCATCACCACGTGGTCGGCCTCCCTCGCCGAGCGGACGGAAGCGCGCACCACCCGGGTCATCGGCGGCCAGCCGAAGAGCGCGAGGACTCCGGCGACGGTCGGGATGTCGCGCGTGGTGACGCTGCTGAGCACGACGATCGCGCCGAGCAGGAACGGGAAGCCGAGGAAGACGTCCGTGAGCCGGGCGATCACGCTGTCCACCACGCGGCCCGCCATCCCGGACAGGCAGCCGAGGAGCAGCGCGAGCGCGAGGCTGCATCCGGTCGCGAGGAGGCCGATGCCCATCGAAGCGCCGGCTCCGTGCACGACGTTGGCGTACAGGTCGCAGCCTTGGGTGTCGAAGCCGAAGGGGTGCCCGGGGGCCGGGCCCTGGGCGCTGTGGTCCAGGTTGCAGGAGCGGGGATCGCCGTGTCCGAACCATCCCGCGAAGAGGGCGGGACGTACGGCCATCACGAGCAGCACCGCAATTGCGCCGCCGGAGACGACGAAGACGGTGCTGCGGCGCAGGAGTTGCCAGGCCGACCGCTCGGCGAAGGGCACGGCGGACGCGTCGGCGGGCGAGGTGTCGCTTGGGGGGTCGTCGGAGGCGGGAGCCGTGCCACCGCCGCCCCTCGTCGCCCCTGTCGGTTCAGTCACGGCGAATCCTCGGGTCCAGGAGGCTGTTGAGCAGGTCGACCAGCACGCTGACGGTGAGGAAGACCAGGATCAGGGAGGTGGCCACACCGACCACGGTGGGTCCTGTGTGCGCCTGCACGGCCTGGAACAGGAGCTGGCCCACGCCGGGGAGGTTGAAGACGCCCTCCACGATGACCGTGCCGCCGAGCAGCAGTCCGAGGTCGACGGCGAGGTAAGTGACGGCGGGCAACAGCGAGTTGCGCAGTACGTGTACCAGCAGGGTGCGGCGCTTCGAGAGGCCCTTGGCGGCGGCGGTGCGCACGTAGTCGGCGCTCAGGTTGTCGATGACCTCGGCCCGCACCAGCCGGGAGACGGACGCCAGCCCGAACGCGGCGACGACGAGTGCGGGCAGCACGTACGCCGAAGGCCACCCCGCGCTGTCGCCCGCGACGGGGAACCAGCCAAGCCGCACTCCGAGGAGGACCTGCGCGGTGTAGCCGAGCACGAAGACCGGTACGGAGACGGCCGCGGTCGTGAACGCCAGCACCGCGCGGTCCGGCCACGTGCCGCGCCGCAGCGCGGCGAACACTCCGAGCGCGATCCCGGCGACCGCCTCGATCCCCCACGCGGTCAACGCGAGGCGCACGGTCACGGGCCACCGGTCGGCCATCTGCTCGGCCACGGGGACGCCCGAGAAGTCGGCGCCCAGGTCGCCGTGGAAGAGTCCGGCCAGGTACTGCCCGTACTGCACGAGCACGGGATCGTCCAGGTGGTGCTGCTCCCGCAGCGCCGCGACGACGCTCGGGGTGAGCGGGCGGTCTCCGGCCATCGCGCGCACGGGGTCGCCCGGCAGCGCGTACACCATGACGTAGATGATCAGGGTGACGCCGAAGAAGACGAGGACGGCCTCCAGCAGGCGGCGGAGCAACAGCGTGGTCATCGTGGTTTCCGCCCGGTGCGCCTCTCGGAGCTCTCGGAGGGGGGTCGCTCCGTACGCGCGTGGTCGGCGGCGGCGAGCAGCGCCGCGTACTGCATCCCGGAGAGCGTCGCGATCGGCAGCGAGTTGCCCATGACGGGTGCGGCCTCAGCGGCCCAGGCGTCGTAGCGCTCCAGCAACGTGCGCTGCAGAGCGCGCACTTCGCGGGGTGCGGTGCCCGCGACGGTCTCGGCCTCCAGCGCACGCAGCAGCATCCCGCCGAAGCGCATGCGGAGGCTGTGTCCGGACTGGAGACAGGAGTAGCGCTCGGCGACCGTGGCCGGGCGCTCGGAGAGGCTGTCGGCGCGGCTGGTCTCGGTCTCGCTGAGTCCCCGCAGTCCGGGCACGAAGGAGCGGGCAGCCCGCAGGAACGGTGAGGCAATCGTCAGGTGCGGTGCGGCGTTCTCCAGGATGTGCTCCAAGAACGCCCCGCTTTCCCTCAGCTGAGCGGCGCGCCGCCGCAGCACCTCGCGGTAGCTCTCGGGCACGGGCGAGTCGTCGGCGGCGTCGGGATGCGTCCACTGCGGGACCTCGGCGACGAAGTAGAAGGTGCCGTAGGGCTCGGCGTAGGCGCAACTGGAGGCTCCGGCGAGGACGGCCGCCGGGTCGCCACCGTGGCTCTCCAGATAGTCGTAGGCGGCGCGCATGTCGATGGCGCCGTGAATGCCGGGGGCGTAGAGCGGGGTGTGCGCGGCCTCCGGCTCCCCGGTGGCGAGCGGGATTCCCGCGGCGGCGGGGATCGCCGTGAGCTGTGGGTAGAGCGCGGGCGCAGGGCGGTTGAGGTAGTAATAGGCGCCCCCCGCCTCGCAGTTGTGCAAGGTGGTGAGGAAGCGCGGCTTGGTGGAGTCCAGCAGCCGCATCAGCGCAAGGGTCTCGGGCAGCACCTCGTCGAAGTAGGCGTCCCGGTAGGCGAACGGGAAGGTCCACTCGACCTGTTCCTCGCCGCGCGGCCGATAGAAGTGCCGCCCGTACAGGTACTTGTCCTCTGGGTCGCCGAACCAGCCCTCGTTGAGCCGGGCGCCGTCGGGGTCGGAACAGGGCACCAAGTGCCAGGCGGCGCCGAACCGTTCGCGCAGCGCCGTGTCCTCGCACAGCCGGGTGGCCAGGTGCAGGATGGTGACGCCGCCCACCGGCTCGTTGGGGTGCACACCCCCGACGATCACGTAGTCCTCGCCCCCGGCGCCCGAGCGTGTGGGCTCGGGCAGGCCCTCCTCGTGTTCCGAGACGGTGAAGCAGAGCAACGGCTCGCCCAGGCGCGAGGTGCCGATGCGGTGTTCGGTGATCAGCCGGGGATGGCGCGCGGCCAGGGCTCGAAAGCCGGCCAGCAGGCTGTCGACGTCCGGGTAGCGGGCCGTGGCGGGCACGGAGCCCACCTGCTCGACCCAGGAGTGCGGTCCGTCCGCTTCCTGCGGCCCGGTTCGGGAGGTGACGGTCGCCATGGCGCTGGGCTCTCGCTTTCTCTGGGGAGTCGGGAGGTGTGAAGAAGGCGCCGGAGCACGGGAGATGTGGTCAGGTGCCGATCTCGATCCGTTCCAGCCGCAGTCCGAAGGGGCCGATGGCGGCGCCGGTGATCCGTTCCGTCGTGGCGTAGACGTAGCTGCCGTAGAACAGCGGGATGGTGGGGAAGTCCTCGAGGATGCGGCGCTGCGACGCGTTGTAGAGCGCGGCGGCGTGACGGGAGTCGGTGCTCGAGTCGGCGCGTGCCAGCAGCTTGTCGACGTCCGGGTGGCTGTAGAAGCTGCACGTCCAGCAGCCGCCCGACTTGGTGAAGATGCCGCGCAGCGTGTTCTGCATGCTCGGATAGAGCGCGCCCCAGTGACCGTAGAAGGGGCCGGGGAGCTTCTTGCCGTAGACCTTGTCGGAGAACTCAGCCCAGTCGGCGGTGGGCTGTGCGCGGGCGCCGTCGATGCCGAGGTTCTGCCGCAACTGGTTGGCCAACGCCCGGTACACCTCGTCCAGGCCGAGGCCGCCCGGGTAGGTGAGCACGAGCGGTCCGCGCCAGCCGCCTGCCCTCTTCAGCAGCGCGCGGGCCCGCCGCGGATCGTAGCGGCAGTCGTCGCACACGCCCGTCTCGGCGCCGACGGCGACGGGCGGGACGAGCGAGGTGGCCGGCGTGTTCATGCCGCCGTACATCGCCTTGTTGACGGCCTTTCTGTTGATCGCGAGCGAAAGCGCGCGGCGTAGGCGGGGGTCACGGAACCGCTTGTCGTACAGCGGCAGGCTGAGCAGTTCCATCGAGGGTGCCTCGTAGCGGTGCACCCGGTCGGGGAAGTCCCGCCGCACCTGGCCGAACTTGTCGGGTGGCACGGCGAGCACGTCGGTGTTCCCGGCCAACGCGTCGGTGTAAGCGGTGCTCATGTCGGTGTAGCTCTTGAACGTCAGGCCGCTGGCCGCGGGCTTCGGCCCGCGGTAGCCGCGGTAGGCGACGAGAGCGGCGCCCCGGTTCCGCTTCCAGGCGGCCGTCATCCGGAACGGCCCGTTGCCTGCGGGCCTGCGGTCGTACGCGCGCGGGTCGCTGAAGGCGGCCTTCGGCAGGGGGAAGAACGCGCCCTGGTTGTCGGTGAGTTGGTACGGAAACTGGCTGTCCGGCGCGCGGAGCGTGACCTTCAACGTGTAGCGGTCAGCGACGCGCAGGCCGGAGAGTGTGCGCCGGGCCGGCTTCGCCTTCCCCTTGGTCGGGTTCAGCGCCGCATAGCCTTCGATCCCGGCGAGTTGGCCGTTCGTGGACCAGGCGTTGGGCCCGTAGGCGGCGTGATTCCAGGAATCGGCGTAGCTGCGCGCGGTCACGGGTTCTCCGTTGTGGAAGGTCCAGCCCTCTCGCAGCCGTATCGTCCAGTGCCGAGAGTCGCGCGAGGTCACGGACTTGGCCTGGACGTACCCGAGCTTTCCCGAGTCGCGGACCGTGACGAGAGGGGCGAAGAGCGCGTGGATCGGGTCCATCGACGTTACCGTGCGGCCGGGAGTGAGATGGTCGGGTTCGGTGGTGGCGACGGAGTAGCCGCCCTCGGGCGTGCGGACGCCGCTGTCCTGGCCGGCGCATCCGGCCGCGCCGATGGCGGTGGCGAGAGACGCTACGGCACCGGTTTTGAGCAGGTTGAATCGACGCAAGACGGCTCCAGGGGAGACGACGGAACGAGCCTGGGGCGGGCTCCACTTCGGTGGTGCCGATGACGCGTACCGGGGATACTGAGCCCGGCGTGAAGAGCCTGTCAATGAAAACGTCTAAAACTTTTAATCTGAGACGAAAGTTCAGGCTGAGAGTCGGAGAGTGGAGGGTCGCATGGGGCGGAACGGCGAGGCCGAACACGGCTGGGGGCGCGCGTCGTTCGTGGAGGAGATGGGGCTGCTGTGGGAGGCGGTGGGCAGCGCCCGGATGGACGGCCGGATCATCGGCTACCTCATCGTGACCGACGAACCGTACGTCTCCTCCGCGCAGTTGGCCAAGGCGTTGAAGGTGAGCGCGGGCTCCATCTCCCTGGCCACCCGCAGACTCGTCGAAGCGGGCTTCGTCAAACGGCATGCGATACCCGGCGAACGCAGCCGTTACTTCCGGATGGAGGACGACGTCTGGGGCAGCTTCCTTGCGGGTGAACGCCGATTCCTGGAAGAGCAGCGGCAGTTGGGCGAGAAGGCCCTCGAACTCCTCGACGACGAGGAGGAGGGCCCGCGCCGCCGCTTGCAGAACATGATCGACTACATGCGCTGGGTCCAGGGCGCCCACCGCCAACTCCTGGCGAGCTGGAAGGCATACCGAGGCGCAGAACACCCGGACGTCGCGGGGCAAGACCCCTCCGCCGTCCCTCCCGGCGGCCCCGCGGTGTCGGAAGCGCCTTGGCGGATCGACGGCCCCGCCGAGGCCTCGCACGCGACCCCGCTCGCCTCCGAGCAGTCGCGCTCGGTGGCGCTGGGGCAGGCGCTTGCCCAACGGCTGGTGCCGGACTCGCTCTGGGAGGCAGCCGCGCCGCTGCTCCCTTCCTCACGGAACGGCGAACGCGCCCTCCTCGCCGCCGTGGTGTTCGTGCTGACTGCGGGCTGCGGCTGGCAGCAACTCCCCGGCTACTTCGGCGTCTCTCCCGCCACCGCGCACCGCCGCTTCACGGCGTGGAGCGACGCGGACGTCTGGGAGCGCCTGCTCGCCGCGACCGCCCCCGAGGACCGTGCGTGGTGTGCGGAGATCACCACGGCGGCCCGCAGGCGTCGCCACCGCAGCGAGCCGGCGGCTTCTCCCGCGGAGCCCCGGTGAAGCCCTCGTGGGGCCGACCGCCTGTCCGCCCTTGCGGCCGGCTGTCGAGACGGTGGCTCAGCAACCGGGCATCGCACCGGAAGAGGCCGCACACCTTGTGACGCCGGAGGCCGTCGCAGATGCGATCGTCAGGGCCGCGACCGGGGAGCAACGGCGGGCCACGGTGGTTCACGCGGTGCGGCCCGTGCGGACAGAAGAGGAGACGCCACGCAAGGCACTCGCCCGCGGCAGGCAGTGCGATCTGCCGTGGGCGGTGAGGCAACCGATCACCTGACGCGCCGTCACCGCCGTGTTGTTCTCTTTCGGGTTTGCCTTGCGACGGAGCTTCTCTTCTGCGCCGGGGGTGGGCCCTCTCGATCGTGTTGACTGCCGAAGGAGGGGCTTTCGCTGCCGCGAATGACGCCGGCTGTGGTTGTGGCTTCAGTGGCCCACGCTCCGAGCCACTGACGTCGGGAAGGCTGACCACCGGGGTACGGTTTGTGCCCAGCCCACAAGGCAGGTCCCCGGCCGACCAGCAGGTCACGGTCCGGCCCCCAACGACGACCTTTCGCTGGGCGCAGGAGGGCGGACGGGTGTAGCGCCAGGCCCCTCCCCACCGATGCTGGAGGCGGAGTCCGCTTGGAACTTTTCAGGGACTCTCAGCTCTGTCCGAGGAGCTTCAGCCGGAGGAAGCGGCGAGGGCGTGAAAGCCGAGGAAGGGCCTCCGGTTCAGGTCAGAGGCCCTTTCCGGGAGGTGGCAGGCAGCGGCGGACGAGTCGGCCTGTACGCCGGGTTCTGTCCAGTTGGCGTGTAGTCGCCCTTCGGACCTGCTGCTTTGCTGTCTTGGAAGGGTCTAGTGCGGGTGGCAAGGCCACCGACGGGACGAAGATCCGCACCGTCACCGACGCCGTCGAGGGCCTGGAGCGCACGCACACCTATGACAGTGCGGGCCGTTTCTCCTTCGCGAAGGAGACCAAGGGCAGCGCGACCAACAACTCCTGGCAGTACTGCTACGACGCCGCGGGGAATCTGACTTCCCAGGGCATCACCGAGGGCTGCCCGCGCGGCACGACCTACAAGTACAACGACGCCTCCGAACTGATCCAGAAGAACGATGACACCACCGGCTGGTCCTACGACAAGGCGGGGAATGAGACCGCCGGCGCCTCCACACCGGAGACGACGAGGACGAACAGTGCCTGGTCGGACTTCTCCCAACTCACCTCGACCACCGTGAACGGGACGAAGTACGACGCCGAGTACGCCTCCACCGACAACAGCGAACGCGTCAAAGTCGGCGACACCTTCTTCCACCACGGCCCCGTCGGCCTGGCCGCCACCAGCACCAACGGTGAGGACACGGGATTCATCCGTGAAGCACCGGGCACGCTCAACTCCATGACACGGGGCGGGAAGAGCTACTACTACCTCACCGACGCACTCGGCTCCACTGTCGCCATGGTCGACGAGACAGGTAACAAGACGGCCTCGTACTACTACAGCCCCCGCGGCGTCACCGAACCCACCGAAACCGAGGGCGCACAACAGCCCTACCGCTTTGCGGGCACCTACCAAGACCCCACCGCGATGTACCACATGGGCGCCCGCTACTACGACCCCCGCATCGGCCGCTTCACCCAACCCGACCCCTCGGGCCAGGAAACCAACCCCTACCTCTACGCCAACGGCGACCCCGTCAACCAAATCGACCCCGACGGGACCATCAGCCTGAACGGGATCTTCAACGGGGCGAATGTTGTCAATATCGTAGGAGGGGCACTGACAGGCAGCATGGACCTGGCCAACGCGAACTTTGCTGGACTCCTTACAGGCATAGGAGTTTCAGCAGTTTGTGAAGCCGGAGCAGCGGCCATCTCTGCGCCCGTTGGGGGTTCCCTGGCCGGGCCTGCCCTGCCCTTCTGCGCCATGATCGGGGCGGCTGCTGGAACTTACGTATCGGAGAACTACAACCGATAAGTCAGCACTACCTGGTGGGGGTGGCCGCAGCCACCCCCGCCACCCGGCACACTCTGATGGAGAACAAACATGGATGCCACAAAGCGCATATATCGCATCACCGGTATTCTGCAGGTCTTCTGTGGCGCCTCACTGGCTGTCTTCGTTGTTTCCGACATTGCCAATGGTCGTGGCCTCACGGTAGTGACGCCTTTTGCGATCCTGTTTCTTGTGACGGGACCTCTCACTCTGTATAAGTCCCGGAACTGACCGCGATGCTTGAGATCAGTATTCTGCTTTCTGGCAAGTGGGCAGACCGAAGCTCGGCAGTGAACACGTGGGGATTCCTCATTACGGGGATCGCGCTTGTACTGATTTGGCTGTGGTACCGACGCAGGTAGCTCACGCAGACAGAAACATAAAGTAATGAGGTCGTCGATATCGGGATCAGCGTGCGTGTTTCATTCTGATCACGGTGACTCGTATCCGGCCAGCGGGGTCAGGAAGCCGTATCGTGCAGTGAGTTTTTTCAGACCTTGAACAAGGTGGCATTCCGATAGGGGCCAGCGCCCCCCTTTCGCCCGTTCCGCAGCGCCCGCTCGACCTGGTCGTCCGCGTGGTCGAAGAACATCTGCAGTCCCTCACGCGTGAACGGCCGGGCTTCGGGATCGCCTTCGTAGTCCTGCAGGTGCGGGATGGTGTTCTACTCGTGGCAGATCGCCACGGGGAACGTCCCGAACCTTTCCTCGCAGGCCAACGCCCAGTCGTACCGGGGGTCGATGAGGTACTCCGAGAACAGTCGCAACGTGCCCTGGTAGCCGCGAACCGTTGAAGGTGCCAGGCCTTTCCCTGAGGCCAGGTTGGCCGACCACTCGTCCATGTGCGCCGGCGTCCAGAGTCACGGGTATTCGTTCGTGTACGCCCGGAAGGCGCGCCCCCGATTCTTGCGCGGCTCGTACGTGCCCTTCTTCAGGTTGCTGACGCCGGGCGAGGCCGACCACCGGATAGGTTTTGTGTGACCTTTACAAGGCAGCTCTCCGGCCGACCTGCGGGTCACAGTCCGGCCCTCAACGACGACCCTCCGCTCATAGGGGAGCGCGGACGCCTTTGGACGGGGCACCACGGTGCACGAACAGCGGGACCGGGATACGTGTTCTGATCTGGGAAAACGACATCCTGGGTCACCCCGCAGCACTCGGCAGCATGAGCCCGAACGTGCTCGTCATGCGTAGGTCGTAGGTTCTGCGTGCAGCAGGGCTACGGCACACCCTAGGGTCACCGAGCCGCCTGCCCGGTATCTCTGGGCGGGCGAAGGAAGGTGGTTGAGCGTAGCGCCGGACCTTTCCCAGGGAGAAAGCCCAGGTGAAGGCGGACGAGTCGGCCTGTACGCCGGGTTCTGTCTCCCCGTCGCCTTGCGGTGGCGGGGGAGGCGGTCATCCCTCTGGGGTCGGTGTTGCCACCGGCCTCGTGCGGTCTACCCGTGGACTCGGGCGGGCAGCCCTCGTGCATCCACGCAGGGTCGCGTGTGCGGCCCCTCTTGACCTTGCTCCGGATGGGGTTTACCTAGCCGCCCAGGTTGCCCTGGGCGCTGGTGGTCTCTTACACCACCGTTTCACCCTTACCGGGTGCCGTACGGGTACGGCCCCGGCGGTCTGTTTTCTGTGGCACTTTCCCGCGGGTCACCCCGGGTGGGCGTTACCCACCATCCTGCCCTGTGGAGCCCGGACGTTCCTCGGCGGGCCCACGCGAGGTGGGTCCGACGCGACCGCCCGGCCGGCTCGTCCGCCGTGCCGGCCATGGTACCCGCGGCGCGGGGGTCGTCGTCCCGGGTGCCCCGAGCCTTAGCTGAAGGTGCGGCGGTACGCCTGCGGGCTGACGCCCGTGACGCGGCGGAAGCGGTCGCGGAACGCGGTGGCCGAGCCGAAGCCGACCTGGGTGCCTATGCGCTCGACGGGATGGTCGGTGGTCTCCAGCAGGTGCTGGGCCTGGCGGATGCGGGCGCGGTGGAGCCACTGGAGCGGGGTGGTGCCCGTCTGGTCGCGGAAGCGGCGGATCAGGGTGCGGGTGCTCGTTCCCGCGTGGGCGGCGAGGTCGTCGAGGGTGAGGTCGCTCGAGAGGTTCTCCTGGAGCCAGGCGAGGAGCGGTTCGAGGAGCGAGCCGCGCGGGGTGGCGGGGTGCGGCTGGACGATGAACTGCGCCTGCCCGCCCTCGCGTTCGAGCGGCATGACGGAGAGCCGTGCGGCGTCGGCCGCGACTGCGGAGCCGTAGTCGCTGCGGATCATGTGGAGGCAGAGGTCGAGTCCGGCGGCTGCACCCGCGGAGGTGAGGATCTGCCCGTTGTCGACGTAGAGGACGTCGGGGTCGACGTCGACCGACGGGTGGAGGGCGGCGAGGTGGTCGGCGGCGGCCCAGTGGGTCGTGGCGCGGAGGCCGTCGAGGAGGCCGGCGGCGGCGAGTTGAAAGGTGCCGGAGCAGATGGAGGCGATGCGGCTGCCGTCCCCGGCCGCGGTGCGGAGCGTCTCGGCGACGGCGGGCGGAAGCGGGGCCAAGGGCTCCGCCGTGCCGGGGACGATGACGGTGTCGGCGGTGCGGACGGCGTCGAGGCCCCAGGGCGCGCGGAGCGCGAAGGCGCCGGCGTCGATGTCGGGGTGCTCGGCGCAGACGCGGAGGCGGTAGCCGGGGCGCCCGTCGGGGAGGCGGGTGCGGGTGAAGACCTCGATGGGGGTGCCGAGGTCGAACGGTATGACGTGGTCGAGGGCGAGGACGGCGATGGTGTGCACGGGGCCAAGGTAGCTGCCGCTGGCAAAAGTGCGAGCTTGCGCGGAGTCCGCCGCGAGGAGGGCTTTGCTGGTCAGGGCGGTTACGGGGCGCTGTCGTTTTTCCGTTGGAGGCTGTCGTCAACGCCACTGGGGGCGGGGCTGCCGTCGGACTAGCGTCGGTGGCGCCCTCGGTGCTTGCGGCCGGTGGGCGTCTCCCCATCCCTGCGGCAAGGAGCGAACCCGCGTGCATGTCCAGATTGTTCTCTTCGACGGCTTCGATCCCCTGGACGTCGTCGCCCCGTACGAGGTCTTCCAGGGCGGCGCGATCGCCGCGGGCGGCGCCGTGACGGTGGAGCTGGTGTCGGCGGAGGGGCCCCGCAGGGTGCCGAGCGGAACGGGTGCCTTCGCGCTCGACGCCGAGGCGGCGCTCGATCCCGGTCGTGCCGGTCTCCTCGTCGTGCCCGGTGCTTCGGGCCGGATAGGCGATCCGGGCGAAGTGCCGGACGGGGGCGCCGAGTCGGCCGAGGGGGCGTCGGTCCCCGAGCTGATCGGCCGGACGTTGCGGACCGGGCTCCCCGGGCTGCTCGGCGAGGCGGTGGCGCGCGAGGACGTGCTCGTCTCCAGTGTCTGCGGCGGCTCCCTCGTCCTCGCGCTCGCCGGCCTGCTGGAGGGGCGGCCCGCGACGACGCACCACCTCGGACGCGAACTCCTCGCTGCGACGGGGGCGCGCGCGGTGGACGCGCGGGTCGTCGACGACGGCGATGTCGTCACCGCGGCCGGCGTCACCTCCGGGCTCGACCTCGCCCTCCACCTGCTCGACCGGGAGGTCGGGCCGAAGGTGGCCCACGCGGTGGAGGAGCTCTTCGCGTACGAGCGCCGGGGTGTGGTGTGGCGGGACCGCGGCGTCGAGCCGGCGGCCTGGTGAGCAGCCGGATGCCGGGAGGAGGAGACGTGTACGAGGGAACCTGGGACCTGACGATCGCCACGCCGATCGGCAGCATCGAGGCGGTCGTCGAACTGCGCACCGTGGGAGGGGAGTTGAGAGGAGTCGCGTACGGCGCGGGCGAGGAGGTGCCGCTGCGGGACCTCGCTGTGGACGGGGAGCGGATCACCTGGCGGCAGTCGATCCGCAAGCCGATGCGGCTCGACCTGGTCTTCGCACTCCGCGTCGACGGTGACGAGTTGAGCGGCACCTCCAGGGCGGGCCGCCTGCCGGCCTCCAGGGTCGCCGGCCGCCGCAGGGAGGCGCCGTGACGAAGCTGCTCCTCTCGGTCCACGTCGTCGCGGCCGTCCTCGCCGTCGGGCCCGTCGCGGTTGCGGCGAGCATGTTCCCCGCCGTGCTGCGCCGCGGCACGCAGCCGGAGGGGGACGCGGTGCCGGGCCTGCGGCTGCTGCACCGGATATGCCGCGTCTACGCGGTGGTCGGCGTCTCGGTGCCGGTCTTCGGCCTCGCGACGGCACGGCAGATGGGGGTGCTGGGCGACCCGTGGCTGCTCGCCTCGATCGCGCTCACCGCGGTGGCCGCCGTGCTCCTCGGCGCCGCGGTGCTGCCGCAGCAGTCGGCGGCTCTCGCCGCGGCGGAGGAGGGCGGACGGGCGGTGGGCGCCGGCCGGCTCGCGATGCTCACCGGGGTGTTCAACCTGGTGTGGGCGGCCGTCACCGTGCTCATGATCGTCAGGCCCGGGTCGACGACCGGGGCCTGAACACCGGCGCGGTCCACCGGCGTCAGCACCACAGGTCGGAGGGCGTCAGCTCGCGCGGGGTGCGGTGGCCGGAGAGGCCCAGGGTGAGGTCGAGGTCGGCGAGGAGGCTGCGGAGCACGTGGCGGACGCCGTCCTCGCCCGCGTGTGCGAGGCCGTACGCGTAGGGGCGGCCGTAGAGGACCGCGCGGGCGCCGAGCGCGAGCGCCTTGAGGACGTCGGAGCCGGTGCGCACGCCGGAGTCGAAGAGCACTTCGGTGCGGTCGCCGACGGCGCGGACGACCTCGGGCAGCGCGTCCAACGCGGCGACGGCGCCGTCGACTTGGCGCCCGCCGTGGTTGGAGACGACGACGCCGTCCATCCCCGCGTCGACGGCACGGCGCGCGTCGTCCGGGTGCAGGACGCCCTTGAGGACGATCGGCCCGTCCCAGTGCTCGCGGAGGAAGGGCAGCCGGTCCCAGGAGCGGTCGCGGCCGGTGAACATCGACACCCAGGTGAGCACCGCCGCCTCGGGGTTCTCCTCGGGCGGCTCGGCGAGCAGCGCGCGGAACGCCGGGTCGGAGAAGGGGATCGCCGTCCCGACGCCGCGGAGGAACGGGAGGTAGGACTGGTCGAGGTCCTGCGGGCGCCAGGCGAGCGTCCAGGTGTCGAGCGTGACGACGAGCGCGGAGTAGCCGGAGGCGGCAGCACGTTGGAGGATGCTGGCGCAGACGTCGTCGTCGTTGGGCCAGTAGAGCTGGAACCAGCGCCGGCCCTCGCCGTCCGCCTCGGCGACCTCCTCCAGGGTGTGGGAGGAGTGCGTGGAGAGCACCACGGGCACGCCGAGCGCCGACGCGGCCCGTGCGGTGGCGAGTTCGCCCTGCGGGTGGATGATCGACTGGACGCCGAGCGGCGCGAGCAGCACGGGCGCCGGTACGCGGGTTCCGAGGACGGTGGTCGACAGGTCACGGTCGCCGGCGTCGGCGAGCATGTGGGGAACGAGCCGGCGGCGCTCGAAGGCGGCGCGGTTGGCGCGGTGGGTGGCGCCCGAGCCGGCGGAGCCCGCGAGGTAGCCGTAGGCGCCGCTGTCGAGTCGGGTGGAGGCGGAGGCGCCGAGCGCGGTGAGGTCGGTGGTGAAGGGCGGGACCTCGCCGACGAGGCCGTTGAGGTAGATCTCGTTCTGGTAGTTCCCGAACCCCGGTCCTGCGGCTGCGCCTTGGTCTGTGGACTCGCTCAACTCGGCTCCTCGCTCGCTCCCTTGCGTGGACGGCGCCGCGTCCGTGCGCCGAACCCGAACCTACTACCGGGTACGGACGGGCCGGGCACCGGTCGCCCCTCGGCGGGCTGCGACGGCGGAGGGAGGCGGCCGTGCGCTGCGGCGACTCCCGATTCCGCCTTCCCCGCACGGTGTTGGCCGGTGGACACCCTCCCGGCGGAAGCGACCGAGCCGTGTCCGACGGACTCTGGGAGACTGTGCGGTGCCGTAAAAACTTCAGGAGAGGTGCATGACCGACGCCCGCCCGCCCCGCAGCCCCGAGCCCTCCGCCGAGCACCGCCCCGCCGCGCCGGCGGACGTCGCGCGCGGCGGTGGGGAACCATCGGCGGGTGGAACGCCCCCACCCGGCGCCCAACGCGGTGCGGCCGGCGGCGCGTTGGCGGACGAGCCGGAGTACATATCCGCGCGGGCACCGCACGGGAGCGGCACCGCGCCGGCAGAGGGCCGTACGGGCGAGGCCGCCGCCCCGGTGCGCGACGAGGAGCCGACGGGCGGCGGCGCCGGGGGAGCGAAGCGTGCCGGGCGCAGGGTCGGCCTGCTCGCGACCTTCGTCCTCGGCTGCCTGACGGCCCTGCCCGCACTCTCGATGGACATGTACCTCCCGGCGCTCCCCGAGATCGGCGCCGGGCTCGGCACTGCCGCCTCGCAGGTCCAACTCACGCTCACCGCCTGCCTGATCGGCCTCGCGGTGGGGCAGCTCGTCGTCGGCCCGATGAGCGACAGGTTCGGGCGCCGAAGACCTCTGCTGATCGGCATGACGGGGTACGTCGTCGCCTCGCTCGCCTGCGTCTTCGCACCCACGGTCGAAGTCCTCTTCGGGTTCCGGCTGCTCCAGGGGCTGAGCGGCGCCGCGGGCATCGTCATCGCGCGCGCCGTCGTCCGCGACACCTTCGACGGCCTGTCGATGGCGCGGTTCTTCTCGACCCTCATGCTCATCTCCGGGGTCGCGCCGATCCTCGCCCCCGTGCTCGGCGGGCAGGTGCTCCGCGTCACCGACTGGCGCGGGATCTTCGTCGTCCTCACCGCGGTCGGGTTCGCGCTCGTCCTCGTGGTGCTCCGCTGGCTCCCCGAGACGCTGCCGCCTTCGGCCCGGCATACCGGTGGCCTCGCCGACGCGCTCCGCACGATGCGCGCCCTCCTCGCCGACCGCGTCTTCTCCGGCTACCTCCTCGCCGGGAGCTTCGCCTTCGGCGCGCTCTTCTCGTACGTCTCGGCCTCGCCCTTCGTCGTGCAGGAGATCTACGGCGCTTCGCCGCAGACGTTCAGCCTCCTGTTCATGGGGAACTCCGTCGGGCTGATCCTCTTCGGGCAGATCAACGGGCGGCTCCTCGTCGGGCGGGTGCCGCTCGACCGGGTGCTCGCCTTCGGGCTCTGCCTCACGGGGTGCGCGGCGATCGGGCTGCTGGTGATGGTCTCGGGGGTCTTCGGGACGGTCGGTCTCGTGCCGCTCGCCGTGGGCCTGTGCGTGCTGATGTCGGGCATGGGGCTGGTGATGCCGAACGCCAACTCGCAGGGCCTGATGCGCACGCCGCACGCCGCGGGTTCTGCGTCCGCGCTGCTCGGTACGGCTCAGTTCCTCGTCGGCGCCTGCGTCTCGCCGCTCGTCGGCGTCGCGGGGGAGGAGACGGCGCTGCCGATGGCGCTGGTGCAGCTCTCGTCGCTCGGGGTGGCCGCCGCGGCCTTCCTCGGACTGTGCAGGCCGTGGCGTACGCGCGGCTGAGGCGGGCGAGCGCACCGGAGCGCGCGGGGCTCAACGGCACCGTCCTCGCGGCGCTCGCCGAGGAGGCGGAGGGGCTCGCGGGGGACTGGGCCCCCGGGGTCGTCGTCGTGGCGGGGCGCGGGCAGTACGTCGCGCTGGAGCACGCCGCGGGGTGGGCGCTGCGGTACTCCGCGTGGGACCCGGAGGCGGGGCGGGGCGTCGAGCTGCCGGCGGGGCGCCGGCTCCCGATGCGTACGGACACCGTCTTCGACCTCGCCTCGCTCACCAAGCTGTACACGGCGATCGCCGTGCTCCAGCAGCAGGAGCGGGGAACCCTCGACCTCGACGCGCCCATCGCCGCCTACCTCGACGCCTCGACCCCGTCCCCCGCCGACGGCTCGGCCGCCGCATGCGGTGCCACGCTGCGGCACCTCCTCACCCACACCTCGGGCCTGCGCCCCGAACTCCCGCTTTACGACCTGCCTCCCCAGCGCCGCCGCAGCCGCGTCCGGGACGAGGCGCCGCTGGAGCAGCCGGGCACCGCCCCGTACCGCTACTCCGACCTCAACCTCCTCCTCGCCCAGGAGGTCCTCGCCTCTGTGACATCGCGCACGCTCGACGCCCTCGTCGCCGACGGCATCACGCGGCCGCTCGGCCTCACCGACACCCGCTTCCGCCCGCCGCGCACCCTGCGGCGCCGCATCGCCGCGACCGAGGACCAGCGCCGCCCGTGGGCCAAGGTCGACCGCGGCCTGCTGCACGGCGTGGTCCACGACGAGAACGCGCACGCGCTCGGTGGCGTCGCCGGGCACGCCGGGCTCTTCGCCGGCGCGTGCGACGTCGCGGTCGTGTGCCGGACGCTGCTGAGCGGAGGCGCGTACGGTGCGGCGCGTATCCTCGCGCCCTCCTCCGTGGCGCAGCTACTGGCGCCGCCCGGGCTGGGGTTCCGCATCGACCAGCCGTGGTTCATGGGCGAGTTGGCGGGCCCGCTCAGCGGGGGGCGTGCCGCGGGGCACACCGGGTTCACGGGGACGAGCGCCGTCCTCGACCCGGAGACCGACACCTTCCTCGTCGTCCTCGCCAACACCGTCCATCCCGTCCGACGCGGCCCCGACAGCGCCCCGCGCGCCCGACTGGGGACGCTGCTGGCGCGCGCGGTCCGGTCGTGAGGCGTACGCCGGGCGGGCGCGGGCGGCGCATGCGGCGCTGACTACGATGCTCCGGTGATCGAGGAAGAACTCCGCGCCGCGCTCGCCGCACAGCTCGACGGGCTCTCGCCGCGGCAGGCGGCGGGCGCCGTCGAGCGGCTCATGTCCCACTACAGGGGACGCACCCGCTCGGGCACGCCGCTGCTACGGGACGCCGCCGACGCCGCCGCCTACGCCGCGTACCGGATGCCGGCGACGTTCGGGGCCGTCGCCGCGGCGCTCGGGGAGCTGGCGGCGCGGGTCCCCGGCTGGGTGCCGGCCGACCACCTCGACGTCGGCGGGGGCACGGGCGCGGCCGTATGGGGCGCCGCCGCGGTCTGGGGCGAGTCCTCGGGGACGCCGGAGCCGCGCTCCACGCGGGTGCTCGACTGGGCCGGGCCCGCGCTGGAGTTGGGCGGCCGGCTCGCCGCGGACTCCCGCTCGGGTGCCGTGCGGGGTGCCGAGTGGCGCCGGGGCGAGGTGCCGGGGGAGCGGCTGCCGGACGCGCAGCTCGTCACCGTCTCGTACGTGCTCGGGGAGTTGTCCGACGGTGACCGCGCGGCCGTGGTGGATGCCGCGGCCGGCGCCGGCCGCGCCGTCGTCCTCGTCGAGCCGGGCACGCCCGACGGCTACCTGCGGATCATCGATGCCCGCGACCGGCTCGTCGCGGCCGGGCTGCGGGTGGTGGCCCCGTGTCCGCACAGCGGCCGCTGTCCGCTCGTCCCGGGCGAGGACTGGTGCCACTTCGGCGTCCGCGTGCCCCGTTCTTCGATCCACCGGCGGGTCAAGGGGGGCGAACTGCCCTACGAGGACGAAAAGTTCAGCTACGTCGCCGCCGTCGTCCCGGAGCTCGCCGAGGAGCCGGGACCGGCTCGGATCATCCGCCGCCCGCAGTTCCCCAAGGGCCAGGTCCTCCTCGACCTGTGCACGCCGGAGGACGGGGCGCGCCGCACCACGGTGACCAAGCGCCACGGCGACGCCTACCGGGCCGCGCGCCGCGCCTCCTGGGGCGACGCCTGGCCGTACCGGTGAGCCGGGCCCCCACCGCGGGGCCCGGCACCGGAGTTCACCCCCTGATCTCGGCGGTGCAGCACTTCACGCTGCCGCCGCCCTTGAGCAGCTCGGAGAGGTGCACGGGGACGGGCTCGTAGCCGCGCAGGCGCAGCGGTTCGACGAGTCCTGACGCCTCCTGGGGGAGGAGGACGTGGTGGCCGTCGCTCACGGCGTTGAGACCGAAGGCGCGGGCGTCCTCGGCCGTGGCGAGGAGGGCGTCGGGGAAGAGCCGCCGCAGGACGGCGCGGCTGCCGGGTGAGAAGGCGCCGGGGTAGTACATGATCTCGTCGCCCGCGAGGACGCAGAGCGCGGTGTCGAGATGGTAGAAGGCCGGGTCGACGAGGTGGAGGCCGATCGCCGGGCGGCCGAAGTACTCCTGCGCCTCCTGCACCGCGAGCGGGTCGCTGCGGAAGCCGCGGGCGGCGAGGAGCCAGGAGGCGGTGGGCGTGAAGTCGCCCTCCCCCTCGTTGGTGTGCTCCGCCGGGCGCACTTCGGTGAAGCCGTGCGTGGTGTACCAGTCGTGGTGCGCGTCCGCCTCTTCCGCGCGCTCCCGGTGCGCGAAGCGCGCCCCGAGCACGCGACCGCCGAGCACCGTCGCGCCGTTGGCGGCGAAGACCATGTCGGGCAGTTCGCGCCGCGGGGCGAGCTCGTCGACGGTGTGGCCGAGCGCACGGTAGCGCTCCCGCAGCGCCTCCCACTGCGCCACCGCAAGCGCGGTGTCCACGGGTTTGCCCGGGTCCATCCACGGGTTGATGGCGTAGGCGACGCGGAAGTGCTCGGGCGGGCACATCAGATAGCGCCGTGGTGAGTACCCCCTGATCAGTTCGGGCGAAGGCGCGGGAGCCGGGAAGGGGGTGAGGGACGTCGCGGGGGTGGGCGACGACGTGAGCGAAGCGGAAGACGACGGGGTGGACAAGCGCAAGCCTCCTCGCTGGTGAGTGCACCGGACGGGGACATCCTGCGTCAGACCACCCTCCGGGCGCGCCGGGTTCGCCGAGATACGGACGCGGAGTTGCGGAAAACGGTGAGCCCGACGCGGAACACGGCGCCGTCGCACGGACGTCGGAGCGGACGCGGCCGTCCGGGAAGTTTTGCGGTCGGGGCCGCGTTCCCTCCCAAAAGTCTGCGGTTGCCGGCCGCGGGCGCCCGGCAGTCGGTGTGTGCACCCCCCTCGGGTCGCCGTCCGGCGAAGAGGGAGGATAGCGGCGGGTCTTCGGTGATCTGCGGATTTCTCGGTGCGCCTGCGCCAGCCTGCGTACCCTCGTAAATCCCGGGTCCCGGTCGCGGAGTGAGGCGGTAGATGGAGAGTCACAGCAGGTTCGGGCAGTGGATGCGCCGCAGGGTGCGCGCGGGGAAGCACGGCCGCGAGGACGCCGCGGCCGACGAGGCGAGGGAGCGGACGCGCCTCCTCCTCGGCGCCGCAGCGTCCGGGTTCCCCCTCGCTCTCGCGGCCCATCCCGAGGGGTACGGCTGTAGCTGCGTGCGGATCGGCTGTCCGACGCCGGGCCGGCACCCCGTCTCCTTCGGGTGGCAGACGCAGGCGACCGCCGACGCGGGACGGGTGGAGCGTTGGGCGGCTCAGGAGCCGCTCGCCAACTTCGTCACCCCCACGGGCCGCGTCCACGACGTGCTCGACGTCCCGGTCGAGGCGGGCCGCGCCGCGCTGCGTCGGCTGGAGCGGGAGGGCGTCGCGCTCGGCCCCGTCGCGCTCTCGGGAGGGGAGCGGATGCTCTTCTTCACCGCCACCCGCACCCCCGAGGACGAGGACGAGTGGTGGCCCTGCGAACTCGACTGCCACCCCGAGACCAAGGAAGAGCACCCGGGCCTGCGTTGGCACACCAGGGGAAGCTACGTCCTCCTGCCGCCGGCGAAGCTCGCGACCGCGCACGCGGACGAGGCGGACAACGAGGTCCGCTGGCTGCGCGAGCCCGAGCCCGGCGGGGCGCTGCCCGAGCCGTTGACGCTGCTGGAGGCGCTCACCGACGCCTGCGCCGCGCACTCGGTCGAGGAGACGGCCGCCTGGCCCGTGCGGTGAGCAGGCTCACTCCCCTTTGGCTTTGGTCAGCCCCTGGATGCGGCTGAGGAACTCGACCTCGCCCTCGGTGTCGTCGGCCGCCGGCACCTGCACCGCCTGCTGCGCCATGCGCTGGAACGTCACCGACTGCTGGGGCTTCCCCGTCAACAGGGCTTTGACGAGCGGGTCCTTGATCTGCGGGGTGTAGCCGCGGGGGAGCGTCTGCTTGTGGTGGTGGTGCGTCGCGAAGAAGACGAGGGCGCCGCCGTCCTTGGTGCGCAGGCCGAAGGTGGGGTACTGCGGGGCGACGGCGGGTTGGTCGACGTACTCGTTGCGTACGTTCGTCTCCTTGAGCTGCTTGTCGCGCTCGGTCCGCGTCCGGTCGGTGAAGGGTCCCGGGGCGAAGAGGTCGCCCGAGCCGTCCTCCAGGTAGCGGGTGTAGGTCTTGCCGAGCTTCGCCGGGTCGGTGGCGAGTCCCGTGCCTCCGGGGGCGACGGCCTTGGCGCGGCCGTCGGCGTCGCGCGCGAACCGCGGCAGTTGCTTGTCGGCGACGACGGCGAGGTAGGACGCCTTCCAGGGGCCGCCGTGGCTGTTGCGCTGGAAGACGAAGAGCCAGCGGGTGTCGTCCTGCCGGTTGCTCTTGGTGTCGGCGACGAAGAACTTGGGCCAGCCCGCCTGTTCGGGGATGAGGAAGCGCGCGTCGGTGAGCCGGAGCGGCTTGTACGCGTCCGAGCGGTCCTGGCCCGCTCCCTTGCGGGCGCGCAGGCCCGCCTGGTCGATGGCGCCGAGGGCGCCGGTCTCTATCGTGGCGTTGAGGCCGGTGTCGAGGCGGGAGTTGGCGCGGTTGTTCGCCGCGGTGAACTTCGCCAGGGCCTTCTTCGCCTCGGCGCGGTCGGCCGCCGGAACCGTCGCCGTCTCGCCGTGCACCGTCACGCATCCCGACAGGGCGGCGGCGAGCAGGGCGGCCACCGTCGCCCCCTGTACGCCCCGGTACCGCTTCAGCGCACCCATCGTCGTCCTCTTCCTCCCCGCTGTTCCCCGCAGCTTCGGCAAGCAGACCTTACCGTCAGCAGGCGAAGTGCCGCCTGCCACCTCTGCGGAGAGCGAGAGGCAAAGGAACGGGTGTGCGGCCTGGGCGAGTTGACGGATGCCTGCTCGCGAGGGGCGCCGACTGCGCGGTGCCGTCGCGCCGGGGCCGGAGGCGCGGGCCGCGGTCGGTCGACTCCTTTCAGACGGCCTCGGATTCGTCGATGTCGTCGAGGTCCATCCGCTCGATCTTCCGGACGATGACGAGGTAGCTGACGACGGCCATGGCGGCGCACGCTCCCACGAAGAGGAGCGCCAGGTCGAACGAGCCCGTGGCGTCGATCAGGTAGCCGATCACGATCGGGGTGACGATGCCGGCGAGCGCACCGAAGGCGTTGAAGACGCCGCCGGCGAGGCCGGCTATCTGCCGGGGCGAGATGTCGGCCATGACCGCCCAGCCGAGCGCGCCCAGGCCTTTGCCGAAGAAGGAGAGCGACATGATGGCGACGACGAGCCAGTCGGCGGTCACGTAGTTGCAGACCAGTATCGACGTGGAGAGCAGCAGCCCGGCGACGATCGGTGTCTTGCGCGCGGCCGTGAGCGACATGCCCCGCCGTCCCAGCCAGTCGGAGAGGAATCCGCCGAGGACGCCGCCGGCGAAGCCGCACAGCGCCGGCAGCGAGGAGACGAACCCGGCCTCCAGGATCGTCATGCCGCGCTCCTGCACCAGGTAGACGGGGAACCAGGTGAGGAAGAACCACGTGATGGTGTTGATGAAGAACTGCCCCGTGAAGACGCCGAGCATGGTGCGGTTTCGCAGCAGTTTGCCGACGTAGCGCACGTTGCGGCGCGCGCTTGTGGCTCCGTCCGGCTGCCCGTCGGCGGTCGGCTGGTCCATGTCGACGAGCGCGCCGCCCTCGCGCAGGTGCGTCAACTCGGCCTCTCCCAGGCGCGGATGGCTCCGCGGCGGATGGACGACCTTCGTCCACACGAGGGCGAGGACGACGCCGAGCCCGCCCACGACGCTGAAGACGTGCTCCCAGCCGAGCGTCACCACGAGCCACCCCATCAGGGGCGCGAAGGCGAAAGTGGCGAAGTACTGCGCCGAGTTGAAGAGCGCCGCCGCCGTGCCGCGCTCCGCCGTGGGGAACCAGGCGGCGACGATACGGGAGTTGCCGGGGAAGGACGGCGCCTCCGCGATCCCGACGGCGAACCGCAGGACGAAGAGGAGGACGACGGCGGCCCCCGCGAAGAAGCCGATGGCCCCCTGGAGCATGGTGAAGACCGACCAGAGGAAGATCGCGGTGCCGTAGACCTTCTTCGAGCCGTAGCGGTCGAGCAGCCAGCCGCCCGGCAGTTGGGCGACGAGGTAGGACCAGGAGAAGGCGGAGAAGAGGACGCCGAGTTCGCTGGAGCTGATGCCGAGGTCGTCCTGCATCGCGTCGCCCGCGATGGAGAGCGTGGAGCGGTCGGCGAAGTTGACGGTGGTGACGACGAAGAGCATGGCGAGGATCGCGTACCGCAGCCGGCCCGGCTTGGCTTTCGCGGTGGTGACCGACTCGCCCTGCCGGTCGGGAGCTCTCATGCGACTCGCTCCTTGGGTGGGAGGGGAGGGCACCTCGGCCGTGTGGTGCGGGCCACACGGCCGGTGTAGCAGCCGACCGTAGAGAGCGTCGTGATTCCCGTCCATATCGAGTTTTGTATGTTCCGATACTCGGAAGGTATCGAACGGGGCGGGAGCGGGTCGGTGTTGTGTGCCGCCCCGTTCAACTCGCCTCGTTCGCCCGCCCTGTTGAGGGTTCAGAGCTCCTCGAGGAGGGCGTGGAGCGCGGGGTTGTCGTTCTTCCTCCGCCAGGCCAGGGAGAGTTCGACGGGTGCCGGGTCGTCGAGCGCCAGCTCCCGGAAGGCGACGCCTGCATACCGCAGCCGCGTCGCCGCCTCCGGCACGAGCGCGGTGCCCCAGCCTCCGTCGACGAGGGCGAGGAGGCTGTGCACCTGGCTGAGGTACTGCGTGAAGACGGGCGTGACGCCGGCCCTGCGGAAGAGGGAGATGAGGAGCTCGTGGAAGTAGCGGGCCTCCACGGGTGAGTACATCAGCAGGGGCCGCCCGTCGAAGTCCGCCATCTCCAGGGCGCCTCGGCCGGCCGCGAGCGGGTCGTCGACGGGGACGGCGGCGAGGAGACGCTCCCGCATGGCGGGCCGCGACGCCAGCTCGGGCTCGGTGACGGGCGGGCGGACGAGGCCGAGGTCGAGGCTGCGGTCGGTGAGCGCGTCGAGCTGGTCGCGCGTAACCATCTCGCGGAGCACCACCTCGACTTGGGGAAGCGCGGTACGTGCCGTACGCAGCACGTGGCCCAGCATCCCGTAGGCGCCGGCAGCCGTGAAGCCGACGGCGACGCCGCCGGCCCGGCCGGCCGAGACCTGCCGGGCCGAGAGCGCGGCGTGCTCGGCCTGGCGGAGTATGCGGCGCGCCTCGTGGAGGAAGGAGCGGCCGGCGGGGGTGAGGCGCACGGTGCGGTTGGTGCGGTCGAAGAGGCGGACGCGCAGCTCGGACTCGAGCACCTGGATCTGCCGACTCAGCGGCGGCTGCGTCATGTTGAGGCGCTCGGCGGCGCGGCCGAAGTGCAACTCCTCGGCGACGGCCACGAAGTCGGTGAGCTGGGTGAGCGTGAACAATGATGCTTCCCGGGTATCAAAGGATGCCAACTCGGTGTTGGACGTGGATCGTTGGCGATCCTAGCCTCGGAGCAGAAGACGGAGGGGTGCCCGCAGACCTCGGGCCGCCGTCCGACACGGAGGAGTCTGGAAGCCATGCCGCATCACGCACCGCCAGAGCCCGAGGAGACGGCAGCAGCGCTCGGTTCCGGGCTGCTCTCCTTCCCCGTCACGCATCTGAGCGAGGACGGCGCCTTCGACGAGTCCGCCTACCGCGCCCACCTCGCCCACCTCGCCTCCTACGCGCCGGCCGGACTCTTCGCCGCGGGCGGCACGGGCGAGTTCTTCTCGCTCACCCCCGACGAGGTGGAGCGTGTCGTCTCCGCCGCCGTCGCGGAGACCCCCGCGGGCCTCCCCGTGGTCGCGCCGGCCGGGTACGGCACCGCCACCGCCGTCGACCTCGCTCGGCGTGCCGAACGCGCGGGCGCGGACGCCGTGTTGCTCTTCCCGCCCTATCTCACCGAGTCGACACAGGAGGGCCTCGCCGCCCACGTCCGCGCCGTCTGCGAGGCGACGCGGCTCGGCGTCGTCGTCTACAGCAGGGCCAACGCCGTCCTCGAACCCGCGGCGGTGGAGCGGCTCGCGCAGGAGTGCCCCAACCTCGTCGGGCTCAAGGACGGTGTGGGGGACGTCGAGTTGATGACCCGCATCTATGCCCGCCTCGGCGACCGTCTCACGTACGTCGGCGGCTTGCCGACCGCCGAGGTCTTCGCGCTGCCGTACCTGCGGATGGGGCTCACCACCTACTCGTCCGCGTTCTTCAACTTCCTGCCGCGGTACGCGATGGACTTCTACGCGGCCGTGCGGGCCGAGGACACCGCGGAGGTCTACCGCCGGCTCAACGAGTTCGTCCTCCCGCTCTGCGACATCCGCCGCCGCAGGTCCGGCTACGCCGTAAGCCTCATCAAGGCGGGGATGCGCGTCGTCGGCCGCCCGGCCGGCCCCGTGCGGCCACCGCTCACCGAGCTCGACGACGCCGAACTCGCCGCGCTCGCCGACCTCGTGGCCCGCGCCGAGCCCGCCGCTGTCGCGGAGAGCCGCCACGACTGACCAACGGCCGCCCGTCCGGGGCGTCCTAGAGGCTTCCGCCGCCAACTGCCGAAGGGGACACAGTGGTTACTGCCAACGCCTCCGCACCCGGAAGGGCGCAGCCCGCCTCGGATCGCATCCGCTCCGTTGCGCTCTCCTCCGTCCTGCTTCCGCTCTCCGTGCCGGTGAGCGACGCGAAGGTGCTCACCGGGCGGCAGCGTCCGATGACCGAGGTCGCCTTCCTCTTCGCGGAGGTCACCACCGAGGAGGGGCACTCCGGCATCGGCTTCTCCTACTCCAAGAGGGCAGGCGGGCCGGGGCAGTTCGCGCACGCCCGCCAGGTCGCCCCCGATCTGCTCGGCGAGGACCCGAACGACATCGACCGGCTGTGGACCAAGCTCGTCTGGGCCGGTGCCTCCGTCGGCCGCAGTGGGCTCGCCACGCAGGCGATCGCCGCCTTCGACGTCGCGCTCTGGGACCTGAAGGCGAAACGTGCGGACCTGCCGCTCGCCAAGCTCCTCGGCGCGCACCGAGACGCGGTCCGCTGCTACAACACCTCGGGCGGCTTCCTGCACACCCCGCTCGACCAGCTCCTGGAGAACGCCGATCGCTCCCTCGCCGACGGCATCGGCGGCATCAAGATCAAGGTCGGCAACCCCGACCGGCGCGCCGACCTCGCCCGCGTCGCCGCCGTCCGCGAGCACCTCGGCGACGACGTGCCGCTGATGGTCGACGCCAACCAGCAGTGGGACAGGCCGACGGCGATGCGCATGGGCCGCCGCCTCGAGGAGAGCCAACTCGTCTGGATCGAGGAGCCGTTGGACGCCTACGACGCGCACGGCCACGCCGCACTGGCGACGGCGCTCGACACCCCCGTGGCGACGGGCGAGATGCTCGCCAGCGTCGCCGAGCACCGCGAGCTGATCCGCGCGGGCGCCGCTGACGTGATCCAACCCGACGCCCCGCGCATCGGCGGTATCACACGGTTCCTCAAACTCGCCGCGCTCGCCGAGGACGCCGGTCTCCTGCTCGCTCCGCACTTCGCGATGGAGATCCACCTCCACCTCGCCGCCGCCTACCCGCACGAGCCCTGGGTGGAGCACTTCGACTGGCTCGACCCCCTCTTCAACGAACGCCTGGAGACCCGCGACGGCCGCATGCTCGTCCCCGCACGCCCCGGACTCGGCATCACCCTCAGCGAGCAGGCCCGCGCTTGGACGGTGGAGAGCGCGACGTTCGGGGAGTGACGGGCGCTGCCCCATGTGCGGCTGTGCTCGGTGGGTCAGGGCTCCGTCGCTCGGGAGCCGGGTGCGCGTGCGGCCGCGTGTGCCCAGGCGTCTCCGGTGCGATGGACTCGTCGCCGTGCGGGAGTCCCGGTCGCGCGGGGTCGGTTTTGCCTCGTGGCTCGTGGCTCGTGCGCAAGTCGGGCCTGAGTGAGGGCAGTTGGAGTTCGCATCCGATCAGGTCGGTCGCTTGGTTCGCGGCCCGTCGTGCTTTGCGTGCGGCTCGTGCACCCGTTGCGGGCCGGTCGCTGCGTGGGGCGCGGCGGGCCACCTCCACGCCGCACCGTTCGCCGCAAGGCGGCGCGGTACGACGGCGCCAGGACACCGAGGCGGCGAACCCGACGGTGTGCGGGGGAGGTCGACTGCCGCGTCAGTCGCCTGATGCTGCTCCGCCGCGCGCATCGGGGCAGGGCGCACTCGAGGACGATGGCGCGGAGAACTCGCGCTCACGCGGCCTGTGTTGTGCCGCTGCGTCAGTCGATGGACGCCGGCTCCAGCACGGGCACCGCAGCATGCGGCGAACGAGGCGGGGTCCGGGGCGCCCCGCTCACGTGCCGAGCTGCCCCGTCGGAGATCCGGCGGGGCACCCGACGACACCGCTTCGGCTGAACAGGCGTCGTACAGGGGAAGTCCGGTCCGTCATTCCCGCGGCGTCAGCTCCACCGCGCGCAACGCTGCGGTGAGCGCCTGGGCGCCGCCGACGTCGAGTGCGGTGTCGGCGAACTTGATGACGTGCTCGTCGCCGTGGTCCTGCGCCAACGCGAAGACCTCCTCCGGCTCGACGGCGCCGGGTGGGGCGAACGGTGCCGCCGCAGGGGGCGCGTACATCGCCTGGACGGCTGCCGAGGCGGCCCACGCAGCGCGGAGGCTCGGCACCCACAGCGGGCGGGGGAGGGCGGGCAGGGTGCGGAGCACGGCGTTGGGGGCCGTCGCCGAGTGGACGAGCATCACCGGGCTGCCGTGCGCGTGCGTCGCGTACCGGTGTACGGCGGCGGTCACGAGCTCGCCGAGGCGCCGCCGTGCCTCCTCGGCGTCGTCGACGTCGCTTCCCCAGACGGGCAGGTGCTCGACCTGTGCCAGCCGGTCGAGGTAGCCGCCTGCCTGCTCTCCGATACGGGGCACCGTGGCCAGCGCCTCGGCAGCGGAGGCGGCGCCCGGAGCGGGAGCGGGGTCGCCGAGCGGCAGGTGGCGTGCCGCCCAGTAGCCGAGCGCGTGCGCCAACTCGACCTGGCGCGGGGGGCTTTGCGGCTGGGCGAGGAGGGAGCGTACGGCGTGACCGACTCGGATCACCGTGTGGGTGGCGGCGCCGGCGAGCCCGTCGAGCAGCCTCGGCCACCAGAGCGCGAGCACCTCGCGCCAGGGCTGCTCGGCGAGCCGGTGCGAGAAGTACTCCGTCCAGTCGGCGATCCTGCGCGGATCGCCCAGCGCCTCTTGCCAGTTGTCGTCGGTGACGGGTTCGTGGGGTGTGGGGAACTCCTCCAGCTTGTCGCGGTAGTCGTCGAGCCACCGGTGGATCGTGCCGCTGTGGCCGCGCTCGGCGAGCGACTCCACGGCCATCGGTGCGTGGTTGCTGAGCCAGTTGTCGCGCTCGGGCCCCGAGAGGTGGATGCGCTCCAGTGCCTCGTCCAACGGGCCTTCGCCCGAGAGGTGTTGAGTTTCCATGTCTTGGGACGGTACGTCCGCAGGGGGCGGTTGGGATCGGTCCGCCGTCCCGGCCCCGCGTCCGTGCGGAGCGGGGCTTCGGACCTAGGGCGGGCGGACTCCCTCCCGCACGAGGGGCGTTGCCCTCATGGCAGCAGCCGGTGGCGGGCCGCCGCCGACACCGCGCCCGCCCGGGTGCGTACGTCCAGCTTGGCGTAGATCCGTCCGAGGTGGGTCTTGACCGTGGCCTCGCTGAGGAACAGGGCCCGGGCGATCTCCCGGTTGCCGAGGCCCTCGGCGAGCCGGCCGAGGATGTCGCGCTCCCGGGCGGTGAGAGCGGGCCCGGGGGCGCGCAGACGGGAGACCACCTGATCGGCGATCGATCCCGACAGTACGGTGCGTCCGGCGGCGGCGTCCCGGATCGCGGCGAAGAGCCGGTCCGGGGGCTCGGCCTTGAGCAGGTAACCGGTGGCGCCCGCGGCGACGGCGCGCGCGATGTCGGCGTCGGTGTCGAACATGGTGAGGACGAGCACCCGCGGTGGTGCCTCGTCGGCCGAGGTCAGTCGGTGGGTGGCGGTCACGCCGTCCATGTCGGCGCCCAGCTGGAGGTCCATGAGCACCACGTCGGGGCGGAGCGCCGCGGCCATGTCGAGGGCCTCCGAGCCGCTGCCGGCCTCCCCGACGACGTCGATGCCCTCGGTGCTGGAGAGCAGGGCGCGCAACCCGGCGCGGACGACGGCGTGGTCGTCGCAGAGCAGTACCCGGACGGCCGGGGAGGCAGCGGTCATGACGTCTCCGGTCCGGGGTTCTCGGCGCCCGGCACGGAGATCGTCACCACGGTCCCTTCCTCGGGCGCCGACTCGACGGTGAGCTCCCCGCCCGCCTGCCGGGCCCGCGTCCGCATCGCCGGGAGCCCCTGGCCCCGGTGGCCGGAGGACCTGCCGCGGGGCGGCTGCCGTCGCAGGTCGAAGCCGCGTCCGTCGTCGGCGATGTCGACGGTGACCCGGTCCTCGTCGTCCGGACAGGTCAGGGTGACCACCACGCGGTCCGCACCTGCGTGCTCCCGCGCGTTGGCCAACGCCTGCTGGGTGACGCGCAGCAGCGTCGCCTCGACGGTCCCCGGCAGCGGACCGGGGGCGCCGGGCGGGGCGTCCAGGCGGAACTCGACGGCCGGGCCCGCTGCGCCGTCCGGTTCGGCGAGGCCGCGGAGCGCCTGCACGAGGGAGCCCTCGGCGAGGTCGAGCGGGGAGAGGTCGCGGACGAACCGGCGGACCTCGGTGAGCGCGCGTTCCGAGGCCGCGGCGGCGGCCTCGACGTGCGCGTGCGCGGTGTCCGGCGCGGTGTGCCAGTGACGCTGTGCGGCCTGGAGGAGCATCTGCTGGCTGGAGAGGCTCTGCGCGAGGATGTCGTGGATCTCCGCGGAGAGCCGCTGGCGCTCGGCGAGGATGCCCGCATGCCGTTCGGTGGCGGCGAGTTCGCCGCGGGCGCGCACCAAGTCGTCGATGAGCAGGCGTTGTCGGGTGGTCTGCCGCCGGCTGTGGACGAGGACGGCCGTGGCGACGGTGCCGAGCGCCACGGGGGCGATCACCAGGTTCGGGTTGAACTCGCCCGTGGAGACGCGCACTTCGGAGACGACCACGAGGACGACGAGCGCGGCGGCGAGCGGCACCGCGAGCCGCACCGGCAGCCGGTGGAGGCCGGTGAAGAGCAGCGGCATGGTGCACCAGGTGGCGCTCGGTTCCAAGGCGAGCAGCGCCAGCCAGAGCGCGAGCACCGAGCCGAGCCAGACCAGGTGGCGGACGGAGGGGCGCTCGCCGTGCCGTGGCCCGGGGGTACGCAGCCGCCCGAACAGGTAGAGGGCCCCGAAGGCGAGGAAGAGGGCGAGGACCCATGCGGTGCGGAAGCCGTCGACGGGACCGTGGGTCAACAGGCGGGTGACGGCACCGCCGAGCAGCAGCAGGAAAGCGGCGTGCAGAGCGGCGGTCAGCCAGCGCTCGTCGGGGTCCGTGCCGTCCTGCTCCACCGCGTCCCCACTGCCTCGTACGACCTTGCCTCCCACGTATACAAGCGCGCAGCGCACGGCACATCATCCGATCGGTTGACATCGGCATGGCCCGAGACGGCCCTCCGCGGCAGCCGCACATCCGACGCACACGGGCCGCTGCGGCGACGAGACTCCAGGGTGTCGCCCCCAAGGAGAAGAGCACCGCCATGTCCAGGAACCTCACGTCCAACCGCGCCTCCCTCGGCCACCGCCTGTCCTACGCGGTGCGCAACCCCGGCCGGGTGCCGCGGCACCTGCGCCGCACCGCCCGCGACGCGTGGCTGCGCTACCGCTCGCCCGACCATGTCGCCTACTACCGCTCGGTGATGCGCTCGGACACCCGCCGTGACGCGGACGCGGCCGTGGGCAGCCACAGTCGGGAGCGCTGGCTGGCGCTGGGCCGCATGCAGTTCGACTACCTGCTCGGCCACGGACTGCTCCCCGGGCACCGGATGTTGGAGATCGGCTGCGGCAACCTGCGGGCGGGCTGGCGGTTCATCGACTACCTGGAGCCCGGCCACTACCACGGCGTCGACATCTCTCCCGACATCCTCTTCGCCGCCCAGGAGACGGTCCGGACGCAGGGGCTCCAGGACCGCCTGCCCACGCTGACGCCGGTGCGCGACCTCACGCTCGCCTTCCTGCCGGAGGGCCGGTTCGACGTGGTGCACGCGCACAGCGTCTTCTCGCACTCGCCGCTGTCGGTGATCGAGGAGTGCTTCGCCCACGTTGGCCGCGTCCTGGCGCCCGGCGGCTGGTTCGACTTCACCTTCGACCGGACGGAGGGCGAGGAACACCACGTGCTGCGCGAGGACTTCTACTACCGCACCGAGACGCTCACCGACCTCGCCGCCGCACACGGCCTGGCGGCACGCTTCATGGACGACTGGGAGGCCCTTCCGCACGGCCAGTCCAAGATCCGCGTCACGCACGGGGCGGACGGAGAGGGGTGACGAAGTCCGCGGTGCGGGCGCCGGTCGGCGGTACCTCGGTCGTGCGGTGGCGGGCTCGTGCTCCATGCCGTCCGCCGGGACGCAACTTCCGGTCGCGCCGTCAGGAGGCCGACCGTGCCCGTCCTGCCGGAACGAGGCGGAGCTACGGGGTGAGCACGATTCTGCCGAACACCTCCCCGGCGTCCATCTTCCGGTGCGCCTCCGCCGCTCGCTCCAGCGGCAGCAGCTCGTGGACGACGGGGTGCAGCTCGCCGCGGACCGCCGCCGCGAACTGGGCATCACGCACGGCGCGTTGCTCGGCCCGCGGCACCGTGTCGAGGCTGAAGGTCGCGAGCGACAGCGACTTGCGGAACGCCTTGCTCAGCTCCGTGCCGAACTCCGCCGGAAGCTCGCCGCCGACGACGCCGACCGCCACCAGGCGTCCGTTCGGCCTGAGGCGCCGGAAGAAGGAGGGCATCCCGGGGCCGGCCACGACATCGACGACGACGTCGTAGCCGTCGGGCTCTTCCCCTTCACCCGACCTGTCCAGTACGTGCGTGGCGCCGAGCCCGCGCAGGCGCTCGCCGCGCTCGGCCGAGGACGTCGTCACCGCCACGTCGCCGGCCCCGCCACCGGCCGCGAGCTGGACGGCCATCACCCCGATGCCGCCCGCCGCACCGCGCACCAGCACCGCCTCGCCCGGCGCGAAGTGCGCGCGGACGAGGGCGAAATGGGCCACCACGCCGGAGCCCCCGAGCGTCACCGCGTCGGCGGCGGAGAGCCCGGCGGGAAGCGGGACCACCTGCTCGGTGGGGACGGCCGCCTCCTCGACGTAGCCGCCTCCCAACCCGGTGAACGCCCAGACGCGCTTCCCGATCCAGGAGGCGTCCACACCCTCGCCGACCCCGGTCACGGTGCCTGCCACCTCGCTGCCGGGGACGTGGCCCCTTTCGAAGCCGTACGAGGAGAGGCCCCAGCGCCGGACCACGGCGTCGACACCGCCGACGCCGATCGCTTCCGGCGCGAGCAGCACTTCGCCTTTCCCGGGGACGGGCCGTGGCAGATCGACGACTGCCAGACCGCCGGGTTCTCCGAATTCCTGGAGGGATACTGCCTTCATGTTGTCTCCTCGGGCCGATCGCACCTGAACGTCGAGGCGTGCAGGAGCGGTTGGGCAGGTACCCGAGGACGCTAGTGGACGCCGGCGTCCACTTGGCTAAAGTGAGAGCATGCCGGACCGTTTGCCTCACTCTCTGCGCTCCGACGCCCTGGACAACCGCGAGCGCCTCCTCGACGCGGCCCGCGCGCTCTTCGCCGAAGAGGGCCTCGACGTGCCGATGCGGAAGGTCGCCCGCAGCGCAGGGGTCGGGCCCGCCACGCTCTACCGCCGCTTCCCGACCAAGCAGGCGCTCGTCACCGAGGCGTTCGGCGCACAGATGCGCGCGTGCAACGCCATCGTCGAGGAGGGGCTCGAAGACCCCGACCCGTGGCACGGCTTCCGCCTCGTGGTCGAGAACCTCTGCGAGGTGCACGCCCGCGACCGGGGCTTCACCGAAGCCCTCATGAGGACCTTCCCCGACGCGGCCGACTTCGCCGCCGACCGCGCACAGGCGTTGGCCTCGCTCGCGCGACTGGTCGCCCGCGCCAAGGAGTCCGGGCGACTGCGCCGCGACCTCGCCGTGGACGACGTGGTCCTGGCGCTCATGGCCAACAGGGGCATCCACGCCCCGTCGGCGGCGGCCCGCGTCGCCGCGTCCCGGCGCTTCGCGGCGTTCATGCTCGAAGCTTTCCGGGCGTCCCCCGCACACTCTCCGCTACCGCCGCCGGCCCCGCTGACGGTCGCGGCACCGCGCACGCAGGGGTGACCGCCGGCCCGTCGAGGGCCACTCGACGACGGCGCCCCGCGTCGACGCCCGACGACGCCAACCGGCCGGCACGCGCTGCCCGTTCGGCGGACGGGCGGCACCGTCTTCGCCCGCCTCCTCCGCGAGCCCGTCCGCACCGTGGCACGGCACCGGCAACCCCGCGCCGCAAGCGGCGACTTGGACCTGCGCCCCCTCAACCGCTCGGCGCCCGGCTCAGGTCCACGACGCAGAAGACGTTGCCGTCCGGGTCGGCGAGGACGACGAAGTCCGGGTCGGCCGGGTAGAGGTCCCAGTCGGGCTTGGTCGCGCCGAGGGTGAGGAGGCGGGCGACCTCGGCCTGCTGTTCCGCTGCCGTGGCGGTGAACAGGTCGAGGTGGAGGCGGGGGCGGGGCTCGGGTGGGGACTCGCTGTGCATCAGGCCGAGGGCGTGCCCGGAGCCGTCGGCGTGGTCGAGGGTCCGCCAGGTGTCGCTCTCCCATTCGGTGGAGGCGACCAGGTCCAGCGCGGAGGTCCAGAAGCCGGTGGCGCGGGCGAGGTCGGTGACGCCGACGACCGGGAAGCCGAGTGTGAGCATGCGCCGATGCTAGGACGAACCGGGCACGTCAGCCGGTCTGCGGCGACGCCACCGGGCAGTTGAACTCGCGGCCCAGTGCGTCGAAGAGGGCGGCGTTGAGGGCGTAGGCGCGGCGGCACTCGGCGGCGATGCGCTGCTTCTCCAGATCGTCGACGGGGACGGCGTCGAGGAGCGCGCGGTAGGTGCGCTTGAAGGCCGCCGGGTTGTCGATGGCGTCGAAGACGTAGAAGCGGACGCCGTCAGACTTGTGCGCGAGGCCCCACGTCTTCTCGGCGAGGGAGCGGATGACCTGGCCGCCCGAGAGGTCGCCGAGGTAGCGGGTGTAGTGGTGGGCGACGTAGCCGCCGGGCCACTCGCGGGCGACCTCGGCGATCCGGGCGGCGTAGGCGGAGGTCGCGGGGAGCGGCGCGAGCGCGTCGAGGTGCTCGGCGCCGCCGAGCAGGTGGGCGAGGTCGCGTTCGAGGGCCGAGGTGCGCAGAAGCTCGTCGCGGAGGAACGGGCCGGCCACCGGGTCGTCCCGGAGCATCTGCGTGGACTCCTCCAACGCGCGGTAGACGAACCACAGTTGCCCGGTGTAGCGGGTGAAGGCGTCGAGGCCGAGGCGACCGCCGAGCAGGTCCGCCATGAAAGGGGAGCTCTGCACCGTGCCGTGCTGCTGCCGCGTCTCGCTGCGGACGAGGTCGGAGAACGGGGACGAGGGGACGACGTGCTCGGTCGCGGCCAACGGAACCTCCGGGGCGAGGAGCGCGGCGGCACGGGCCGCCCGTGGACCTGCATCTTCCTGTGGAGGCGCGGTCCCCGTCAACGGTTTCCCGACAGGTGGTCGGGAAACCCGTCGCGTACGCCGGCCTCACACCACCGTGAGCACCTCGGCGCCGGAGTCGGTGACCACCAGCGTGTGCTCGAACTGCGCGGTGTTCCTGCGGTCCTTGGTGACGACCGTCCAGCCGTCGTCCCACATTTCCCACTCGTGGGTGCCGAGGGTGAGCATCGGCTCGATGGTGAAGGTCATACCCGGCTCGATGACGGTGTCGGCGCGCGGGTCGTCGTAGTGCGGGATGACGAGCCCCGAGTGGAAGGAGGTGTTGATGCCGTGCCCGGTGAAGTCGCGGACGACGCCGTAGCCGAAGCGCTTGGCGTACGACTCGATGACCCGGCCGATCACGTTGATCCGTCGCCCCGGCTTCACCGCCTTGATGGCGCGGTTGAGCGCCTCGCGGGTCCGCTCGACGAGCAGCCGCGACTCCTCGTCGACGTCGCCGCAGAGGTAGGTGGCGTTGGTGTCGCCGTGCACGCCGCCGATGAAGGCGGTGACGTCGAGATTGACGATGTCACCCTCGCCGATGACCGTCGAGTCCGGGATGCCGTGGCAGATCACCTCGTTGAGTGAGGTGCACAGCGACTTGGGGAAGTGGCGGTAGCCGAGCGTCGACGGGTAGGCGCCGTGGTCGCACATGTAGGTGTGCGCCACCTCGTCCAGCCGGTCGGTGGGGACGCCTGGGGCGATGTGCTTCGCCGCCTCCTCCATGGCGCGGGCCGCGATGCCGCCGGCGATCCGCATCCGCTCGACGGTCTCGGAGTCCTGCACGGCGGGCCCGGTGTACGGCGCAGGTGCGTCCTTGTCGACGTACGCCGGGCGCGGGATGGACGAGGGCACACTCCGGCGGGGCGAGAGCGTGCCAGGGGTGAGGGGTGACTGTCCGGACATGCCGGCGAGTCTAGGCAGAGCCGCCGCCGCGTGGCACATCCGTGTGGGCGGCCGCTTGGTGTGCCCGGAGGCGGTGCGGGACGATGGCGGTATGGCGCTCTTCTCACGCAGGTCCAAGGGCCGGGGCAAGCCCGGCGAGTGGTACTACTGCCTCGAACACGGCAAGGTCGAGGAGGGCCCCGAGTGCCCGGCGAAGAACCGGCTCGGGCCCTACGCCAGCCGCGAAGAGGCCGGGCACGCACGGGAGATCGCCCAGGAGCGGAACGCCGAGTGGGAGAACGACCCCCGCTGGCAGGACGCTCCCGAGGGCGGCCCGGAGGGCGAGGAGGGAACGACGCGGTAGGCGCTACGGCGTGACCCGCACCCCGGGCGGGTCGAAGGACACCAGGGCGCGCATCCCGTCGCCCCAGCGCACCCGCACCTTCCCCGGCTCGGAGGGAAGCAGCGCGACGGTGCTGCGCGCTCCGGCGCCGGTGCTGAGCGAGGCGACGGCGGCGAAGAGGCCGCCGCCGTCCACGGTGCCGGAGAGGACGGGTACCCGCGCCCACCGCGTGAACGCGGTACCGGCCGGCGCCCGCACCCACTCGGAATCCGCGTCCGGCCACCCGGCGAGGCCCCGCAACTCGGAGCGGAGCGGCAGGTGTTCACCGTCCTCGCCGACCGCCCACCCGGTGAGCCGCACGGCGGTCCCCTCCGGCGCCCCGACGACCCGGTGGACGCGCAGCTCCTCGGCCCCACGGGCGAGGACGACGCTCTCCACCCGCAGCCCGGGCGCGTGCGGCGCCCCGGCGGGGAAGGCGGGCACGTGCCAGGAGGCGGCCCAGCCCCAGTCGTCCGCCGCGGCCCCGCCGAGCGGCCGTATGCGCGCCCGGGAGCTGTGGGCGCAGCCGGGGAGGGCGAGCGAGAAGTGGTTGTCGGGGAGGTTGCCCGCCGAAGTGGGGCCCGTGCGGGTCGAGTAGGAGAGGCGGGTGTAGAGGGGGTCGGCCGCGGCGGGCGTCTCGCCCTCGTGCGGCGGGAGCCGGTGGCTTCCGTGGTTGTGGAGGCGTACGAGCCCGTCCGCTGCGGTCGACTGGACGAGCAGCCCGGTGCCGCCGAGCGCCGCGACCCGGTCGCCGCGCTCGCTCGGCGCCGCCTCCTCGCGGGCCGTCCACAACGGGTGGTCCTCCGGCGCCAGGAGGGCGGCGAACGCCTTCGACGCCCAGTACGGGGAGGCGGGCCCCGAGTAGCGCTGGACGGTCGGTGGGTGCGGGCCGCGCCAACCGAGCGTGAGGAGGCCGTCGTTGTCGAGGGCGCCGCGGTCGAGGAAGTACCGTGCCGCGCCGCTCAGCAGGCGGCGCGACCTGCCGGGGGCGAGCGGCGTGTGCCCGGTGACCGCGCCGAGCGCGACGGCCGCTCCGGCGGCGAAGCGGTACGTGAGGGAGCGGCCGAAGTGGATCGGGGCGCCGTCGCCGCCGAAGAGGAGCGCCGCGTCCGCCAGGTGGGTGCGGAGCCGGGGCCCGTACGTGGCCGACAGGGCGGTGTCGCCTGTGAGTCGGGCGTCGAGCAGCGGGTAGAAGTGGAGCGCCCAGCCGTTGTAGTGGTCGTAGGCGGGGGCTTCCCCGTCGGTGTACCAGCCGTCGTGCCGGTACCAGCCGTCGAGGAGCTCCAGGGCGCGGGTGCGGGCGCGTGAAGTCTCCGCGTCGCCGCGTCCCGCGTCCTCGAGGAAGCCGGCGACGGTGAAGGGGAAGAGGTACCAGTTGTTGCCGGCCGGCGTGTGCCGCAGGGCGCCGCGCAGCCACTCCTCGGCGCGGTCCTGCACCCGCTCGTCGAGCCGGTCCCAGAGCCAGGGCCGGGTGAGCCGCAGTCCGAGGGCGACGGACGCGGACTCGACCATGGGCTGCCCCTGCACCGTGTGGTCGAGGACGAGCGGCCACGACTCGGCGTCGTCCCGGCCGGGCGTGCGGGTGCCGGCGGCGAGGCCCTCGGCGT
This sequence comes from Streptomyces sulphureus DSM 40104, assembly GCF_000381025.1. Classification (GTDB taxonomy): domain Bacteria; phylum Actinomycetota; class Actinomycetes; order Streptomycetales; family Streptomycetaceae; genus Streptomyces; species Streptomyces sulphureus. The sequence continues at coordinate 569,209 of NZ_KB905815.1, read as the reverse complement.
AGCGGGGGAGGTGGCCGTGCGGGTCGGCGCCGTGCGCGCCCGCGACGCGGAAGGCGGCGGCGAGGAAGGTGCGCGCGTACCCCTCGAGACCGTCGGAGCGGACCCCGGAGACGGAGGCGGGGCCCGGCAGGTCGAGGAGGGCGCCGCGGGGGCTCGCCCAGCGCAGCGCCGAGCGGAGGAGGCCGTCGGCGAGCGCCTCCCAGTGCGCCCTCGTCCAGCCGGTGTACGGGCTCAACGCGCGGTCCTCGGTGGGGAGTCGGAGCGTCATGCCCGGACCGCCAGTGCCTCGCGCCCTACGGGGTGTGCGAACCCCTCGCCCGCCGCCCAGCGGGCGACTTCGTCGAGGGCCGCGTCCGCGAGGCGGTGCAGTTCGTTGCCGAGGGAGCCGGCGAGGTGCGGGGTGAGGAGGACGTGCTCGCACTCCCACAGCGGGTGGTCGGGCGGCAGGACCTCGGGCTCGGTGACGTCGAGGACGGCGCGTATCCGCCCGGCGAGGAGCGCTTCCGTGAGGGCCTCCTGGTCCACGACGCCGCCGCGTGCGGTGTTGATCAACGTGGCGTGCGGCGGCATGGCGGCGAGGAGCTCCGCGTCGACGAGCCCGCGGGTGGCCGGGAGCAGCGGGGCGTGGAGGCTCACCACGTCGCTGGCGGCGAAGAGTTGGGGGAGCGTCGCGAGGCGGGCGCCGATCGCCGCGGCCTCGTCGGCGTCGACGTACGGGTCGTGGAGGAGCACCTCCAGGTCGTGGGCGCCGAGCAGTTCCATCACCCGCCGTCCGACGAGTGAGGCGCTGACGATGCCCACGGTCCTGCGGTAGTTGCCGAGGTGCGGTTCCGGCCGCAGCGGCGTGCGGGAGCGCGCGGCGCGGTACTCGCGGGCCGCCTCGAGCACGCGCTTGTTGGCCTGGAGGATCGCGGCGAGCGTGTACTCGGCGACGGGGAGCGCGTTGGCCGCGGCCGCCGAGGAGACCTCGACGCCGCGCTCCCAGCAGGCCGTCGTGAGGTGGTGCCGCACGGTGCCCGCCGTGTGCACGACGGCGCGCAGCCGCGGCGCCGCGTCGAGCGCGGCTGCGTCGAGCGGGGGGCATCCCCAGCCCGTGACGAGGAGTTCGGCGTCGGCGAGGGCGCGGTGTGCGTGCTCGGTGGCGAAGTCGTCGAGCGGTGGACCCGGGGCGAGGCGGGTGAGGCGCGCGAGGCGGTCCCGGGCTTCGGGGCCGAGCAGGGCTGCGGCGGTGTCGTCGGACATCGCCAGGACGGCGCGGGGCGCGTCGGCCGGCGGGGAGGGGCGGCGTGCCGGGGGCATTTCTCTCCTGGGGCTCGGCGTGTGTACTCCCGGAGTGCTTCCCCGGAACAGCCCCGGGAAGACGCGGAGTCGGCACGCAGCGGGAAGCGCGGAAGGGCACGGGTGACCGCTCTCACCTGCCTCTCCACTGCACCGTCCCGCGCCGTCCCGGCGCCGGGTGGCAGGATCGCGACCATGACTTCATCCGATTCCCGCGCACAGCAGGCCGACTCCTCCTCGAAGCCCCGCAAGGACCCGTGGGAGCTCCCCGACGTCTCCGGGCTCACCGTCGGCGTGCTCGGCGGCACGGGCGACCAAGGGCGGGGCCTCGCCTACCGGTTGGCCCGGCAGGGGCAGCAGGTCGTCGTCGGCTCCCGGTCGGCGGAGCGGGCCGAGGGCGCCGCCGGCGAGCTGGGCCACGGGGTGCAGGGCGTCGACAACGCGGAGTGCGCCCGGCGGAGCGACGTCGTGATCGTGGCCGTCCCCTGGGAGGGGCACGCGGCGACGCTCGAGGCGCTCCGCGAGGAGCTGAGCGGGAAGCTCGTCGTCGACTGCGTCAACCCGCTCGGGTTCGACAAGAAGGGCGCCTATGCGCTCACGCCCGAGGAGGGCAGCGCCGCCGAGCAGGCTGCCGCACTGCTGCCCGACTCCCGGGTCACCGCCGCCTTCCACCATCTCTCGGCCGTGCTCCTCTCCGACCCCGAGGTGGCGGAGATCGAGACGGACGTGATGGTCCTCGGCGAGGTCCGCGCCGACTGCGAGGTCGTCCAGGCCCTCGCCAACCGCATCCCGGGCATGCGGGGCGTCTTCGCCGGGCGGCTGCGCAACGCGCACCAGGTGGAGTCGCTCGTCGCCAACCTGATCTCGGTCAACCGCCGCTACCGCGCGCACGCGGGCGTCCGGCTCACCGACATCTGACGGCCAACTCCCCGGCGCCGGGCGGCAGATGGTACGCGACACGGCGCGGCGCCGGAGGGAAACCCGTCAACTCCCCTCCGCATGCGCGATTGGCATGTGCCAGACCTCTTTCCTCCCTTACCTTCCGTACCAGGCCCCACACACGCGGCGACGAGCGCCGCACGCTGCCCGTCGTCCGGCGGCGCGGACCCTCCGGGGCGTGCAGGGGAAGCGCGGCGGAAGGGAGCAGCGGTGCCCGGTATCGACGAGGTCCTCGCCGAGGCGATGGAGATACCGGGCGTCCTCGGCGCCGGGCTCACCGACTGGACCAGCGGCCTCTCCCTCGGCTCCGCAGGACGCGCACCCCGCGGCGACCACGACGCCGTCGCTGCCGACACCACCGAGGTCGCCCAAGCCGTCGCGGTCAACACCACGTTCGGCGACGCGGCCGGCGGACACCCCCAGATAGAGGACGTCATCATCACGGCCGCGGGCGGCTACCACCTGCTCCGCTTCGTCGGCACCGCCTTCGACAGCCGCACCTGCCTGCACCTCTGGCTCGACCGCGAACGGGCCAACCTCGCCGTCGCCCGGCTCCGCCTCCGCGCCCTCGCCGCCGGGCTGGTCGCCGCGTGAGCCCCCGCGCGCTCCCCGCTGCCCGGCAGCCCGACGGCGAGAGCCGGTTACCCGGCGCCCCGCTCCTCCGGTACACCTCCGAGCGCGCCACCGGAGTCCTGCTCACCCCGCGCGGCCGCTTCTACCTCGACGCAGGCGAGATCGCGTGCGTCGAGGCGCCCGAGGTCCCCGGACTCGGGGCGCGCCTCAGCGGACACATATCGAGCGCGCGCTGGCAGGAGGCGGTGCGCGCCGCGGGAGGACGGGACGTCGGCGCCTTCCTGCTCGCCGAACGCCTCCTCGGCCGCGGCGAGTTGGAGCTCTGCCACCTCCAAGCGGTCCTCGACGCGGCGTACTGCGCGCTCCCGCGGCCCCACGAGCGGACCGAGTTCGTCCCCGACGTCGCCCACTGGCTCGGCGACGTCCGCGCGACGCCCGCGCCCGAGCTTCTCGCCGCCGTCGCCCGCCGCCGCGCCTGGCTGCGCCGACTCCTCCCGTGGCCCGACCCGGACACGACGCCCCTGCTGTCGCGTGCGTATTCGCCCGCCGCCGCACCGCGGGACCGCGCCCTCCTGGACGCGGCCGACGGCCGACGCACCCCCTACCAACTCGCCCACGGCCTGCGGGTGTCCGTCTGCGCCGTCCTCCTCCAGGCACGAAGCCTCCACACGGCCGGCCTCCTCGGCCCGGTACGCAGCGCGCCACGGCGTACCGCGCACCCCGCGTCCCCGGGACTGCCGCACCCGCGGCCCCCGCTCCCCGCCGCCGTCCACGAAGCCGCCGACCCCGAGATCTCCCTGCTGCTCCGGCTGCGCAACGCCTTGGAGGAACGACTGTGACCCGGCACCGCCAGCCGCCGGCCGACCCCGCGCAGCCATGAGGCAGCACGGACGCACCGGCCTCACGGGACCGCGCAGAAGGCTGCGCAAGAAGAGCACCGAGAGGAAACCCATGACCGTCGAACCGCAGATCGTCGCGGAGCTCCAGGAGCTGAGGGCCGAGGTGCGCCAGCTCCACGGCAGCCTCGTCGCCGGAGCCGACGGGCTCGTCGTCGCGCACGACCTCGCGGACCTCGACCCCGACGGGCTCGCCGCGCTCACCGCTGCGGCCGTCGGCCTGGCGACCCGCCTCACCGACGCGGCGGGCCGCGGCGGCTTCGAGGAGTCGCTCACCCGGGGCGAGCAGGGCTATGTCGCCGCCTACCGCGCCGGGCGCTCCGCCGTCGTCACCGCGATCGCCGGGGCCGGGACCAACGTCGGCCGCCTCCAGCTCTGTGCCCGCAGGACGGCCGAGCGGGTCGGCGCACTCGTCGACGAGTGACACACCACCAGCGCGCACAGGAAAGGTTCAGGAAGCCATGGCAAAGATGGACGCATCCCTCAACGAGGCGATGACGACGATCGAGGGCGCCACCGGAGTCGCCCTCGTCGACTACACGAGCGGTATGGCGCTCGCCACGCTCGGCGACAAGAAGGCGCTCGACCTCGACGTCGCGGCCGCGGGCAACACCGACGTCGTCAGAGCCAAACTCCGGACGATGGAGATGCTCGGCCTCCAAGGGGCGATCGAGGACATCCTCATCACCCTCACCGACCAGTACCACCTCATCCGCCCCACCACGGGGAAGAGCGGCAGCGGCCTCTTCCTCTACCTCGTGCTCGACCGCAGACGCGCCAATCTCGCCCTCGCCCGCCACCATCTCTCGCGGATCGAGGCCGACTTGGAGGTCTGACCGGCCGCGTGCCGCCGCACCGCCCGCCCGCGGCGGTGCGGTGCGGACGGCCGGAGGAGGGTGCCGGGCGGGGTGGGGGAGAATGGCCCCGTCACACAAGCATCCGGTGCGGGCACCGCCCGCCCCGTCCGTCTGGAGCGCCCGCCATGTCCGCCCTCACCGACCGCCTCCCCCGCGGCGGCCTCGCCCGCTACGCCTCCGTCCTGTGCCTGCTCGCGGTCGTCGCCGCCGTGGTCTCCTTCGCCAACGGAAGCTGGGTCGGCGTCCTGTGGGTGCTGCTCGCCGGGCTGACCTCCAACATGGCGTGGTACTACCACCGCCGCAGCCGCGCGGCGCGGACCGCCGAGGAAGCGCCCGCCGGCGAGTAGCGCCTCAGGGCACCAGCAGCGAGGCGCCGTCCGGCTCGCCCTGCCAGAACCTGAAGTACTCGAGGCCGAGGTAGCTCTCCAGGTCGGAGACGCCGAGGGAGCCGAGGAGGGTGTTGATGCCGTCCCAGAAGACGCCGTTCACCTCGGGAACCCACAGGCAGCCGAAGACGATCAGCAGCCCGAACGGCGCGAACGGCTCGAGCTGCCGCCGCACACCGGCGGGGAGCCAGGGTTCGACGACCCCGTACCCGTCGAGCCCCGGCACCGGCAGCAGGTTGAGCAGCGCAGCCGTGACCTGGAGCAGCGCGAGGAACGCCAGCGCACAGCGGAAGGCGACAGGCACGTCCCCCACCCCCTTGAGCCAGAACGGCGCCGTGAGCACCAGCGCGAGGAAGGCGTTGGTGAGCGGTCCGGCGAGCGAGATGAGACTGTGCCGCAGCCGTCCGGGGATGCGCCCCCTGTCGATGTAGACGGCGCCGCCCGGCAGCCCGATCCCGCCGAGGATGACGAAGAGGACGGGCAGGACGACGCTGAGCAGCGCGTGCGTGTACCGCATCGGGTTGAGCGTCAAGTAGCCCTTGGCGCCCACCGAGGTGTCGCCGGCGCGCAGCGCGATCCTCGCGTGCGCGTACTCGTGGAGCGAGAGCGAGACGACCCACCCGGAGACGACGAAGAAGAAGACCGCGACGCCCGTGACGCCCGCGATCCCGGCCCATGCGGCCCAGCCCGAGACGGCCATGATCCCCAGCAGGCCGAGGAAGACCGGGCTGATGCGGTGGTGCTCGGGATGGGTTGCGGTGCTGGTCATGGGGGCAGACGGTATCGGGAGCCGAGGGGCGCGCGGAACTCGGCACCGGTCGGCGCCCCGGTGTGTGGGGGCTCTTGCGGGTTGGCGCGGCAGGTCCCGTCTGCCGCCGGGAGATGGGGAATCGTGCAGCGTGCGGGGGAAGCGCGACGTGCGCCCGGTCTTGCGGGTCTTGTCCGGGGGACGGGGTGCCCGTATCCGTGCGTCGGGGTGCACGTGCCGGGGCGCGGGCAGGGCTACGGGCTTCCTCCGCCGGTACGGGCGGCCGTGCGCGGGCAGCGCTGCGTTTTCTGCTCTGTGTCGGGGTGCCGCCGTGTCCGGTGCCTGCCCCGTGTCCGGGGCGCGGGCAGCGCCGTCGGCTCGTTCGTCGGTGCACGCGCCCCGAACGTCGTAGCGCCGGCGCGGGCCCAACCCGGCCGTCCGGTACGGCCGTTGCGCGCGCCGGTGTGCGCGGCGTACTTCCCCGGCGTGCGGGGGCGACGGCGCGGGCCTAGCTTGGGAGGCGGCCGAGCACCTACGCCGACGCCGCGCGCCGGCGTCCACGAGCAGGGCGGACGGATGGAGAGCAGGCTGCTGCACCAGGCCGGGGGACTGCGTACCTACGTCCTCCTGCTGGACAAGGGCGAGGAGGCGGTCACGTCGATCGCCTCCTTCGCCGCCGACAACCACCTCGCGGGCGCCGCGGTCCGCGCGGCCGGAGGCTGCCGCGAGGTACGTCTCGGCTACTACGAGCCCGTGCTCTCGCGGTACCGCCACAGCCACTTCAGCGGGCAGCACGAGGTCCTCGCCCTCATCGGCGACATCGTCGACAACGGAGGCAGGTCCGAACTCCACGCGCGCGCCGTCCTCGGCCGCAAGGACTCCACGACGCTCGGCGGCCACCTGGAACGCCTCATCGTCTTCCCCAAACTGGAGGCGGTGCTCACCGAGACCCCCGCGCACCTCCACCGCGCCGTGGACCCGGAGACCGGTATGGCGTTCATCGCACCCGGCGAGATGTGACGAGGGCCTCGCGCACCCGGTCAGCGGAGGACTTCGAACGCCCAGTAGTCGGCGGGGCCCTCGGAGGTGTAGGCGAGGTCCCTCCGGCGCTCCACCACCTGCAACTCGCCTTCTGCCGCCAGGCGTTCGGTCACGGCGACGAAGTCGGTCCCGTCGAGGTAGTCCCGGAAGGTGCTCACCAGCACCAGGCCGCCGGGCGCCGTCACACGCAGCAGCGAGCGCAGCCCCTCGGGGGAGACGTGGCCGAGCGTGAAGACGCCGCAGGACGCGGTGACGTCGTAGGAGTTGTCCTCGTACTCGACCAGCCCCGCGTTGAGGTCCACGCCACCGGCGAGCGCACGGTACGCGCCCGTCGTCCGGGCCTGCTCCACCATCGCCCCGCTCAGATCGAACCCGTCGACGGTTGCGCCCTTCTCCCTGAGCACCACACCGGCGAGCCCGGTCCCGCAGCCGGCGTCGAGCACCGTGGTGCCCTCGCGCTGGAGCCAGCGGTACGAGCCGGTCAGAGCCGCATACAGCTCGCCGATGTTCCGGGGGCCCTGGTAGCCCGACTCGCTCAGGTCCGCGTCGTAGGACGCCGCCCAGTCGCCGTAGTACTCGGCGATGCGCCCGACGTCCCCCTCGAGCCGGTGCGCCTGCTGAACGGACTCCTGGCTCTTCGCCACCTGGTCTCTCCCTTCGCTCCCCGCGTCGCTGCCGGCGCTTCGCGGGCTCGTGGTTTCCAAGCCGCTACCCATGGGGGGCGGGGGGACGCGGGATGAGGGGTGAGGGTGGGGAGAGACACATTGAAGTGAGGGATCGAGGATTGATTTAGGCGGCTTGTGGGTTGATGGGGGATTTTCGAGTGATGAGGCGTGACGTGGCATTTTTGGTGTTCGCCGTCTCGGTTTGTGTAGTCCTCGAAGCGGGCTGCTGCGGGATGTCCGGACGGCTGGTCGAAGACGGTGCGGTAGTTGGTTGCTTCCGGGGGCCCGGCTGAGGGGCGGTGGCCGCCGAGCGCGACGGGCGGCCGCTCCCTCACCGACGCGGTCCGCCACCGCCGACCGGTCTCGATCCGGTCCACCGGCCGCGAAGGACGGTGACCTTGCGCCGCCACGGGACGGTCGAGCAGATCCGCGCCCCTTCCCGCCGGCATCGCGCGCGTGGAGGAGCACGAGTCCGCGGCAGGCCGGACCGGGCGGCTGAGCGCTGGTTGCGCGTCGGCCCACGCACGGAGCGACACGACTGGCTGCCTGCCGTACTCGCCGCGCTCGACTGCCCGTTCGTCATTGACTGCCCCGACGCACTGCGCGACCTCGTCGCCGGGATTCGCTGGTCGCCTGGGGCCTGTGCTCGCCGGGTTGCGTGGCAGGGGTGATGTTGTGATGGGGCAAGGTCAACGAGGGTGTATGGGCGGTAGGTTGCGGGCCTGGATGTATGCGGGGGCGAGTCGGCGTGTGTGGCTGAGTGCGACTCGCTGATCTGTTGGGAGCGGGTGCGAGGTGAAGCAGAATTCGGTTACTGGCTCGTAGGAGTGCAGGTCGGGAAGTGTGATCCCCGCGCATGCGGGGGTGGTCCGACGCTATGGGTGCACGAGTCGGCCGCGCTAGCGTGGTCCCCGCGCATGCGGGGGTGGTGCCTCGGCCGCTATCTGCTCGATCTCGGCTACGTTGTGGTCCCCGCGCATGCGGGGGTGGTCCTCTTCTTCCACAGGGACTTGAAGAGCGCGGCAAGTGGTCCTCGCGCATGCGGGGGTGGTCCCGCAGGGCTACGGCGTGACGCTGAACGGGATACGTGGTCCCCGCGCATGCGGGGGTGGTCCCCCGCGCGTGCGGGGATGGCCGTCCCACCAGGTCGCACAGTGCGGCGAGAGCGACGTGATTCCCGTGCATGCAGGGGACCGGCCCAATTCCCGTAGGAAACCGAGCAGAAGGCGCCCCGCCCCGAGCCCGCACCCAGCGCTGTCGAACCGTCAACCCCAGCCGCTCACTTGACGCAATCCGACGGACAGCCCGAGTATCCGGGTGGACGCACCACGTGCGCGGAACCCCTCGTTCGGAAGGCTGTCGGACCGGCAGCAGCCGATGGATTCGCTGGCGGGGTGAGGGAACGTTGTCCTCCGCTTTCTGTTGCGCTCACCTGGGCACTCTCCCGCCGTCGGCGTCCCGTGCGGGGAGAGGGGCTGGCACGATGGAGCGGTGCAGTACACCTTTCGCGTCCTGGGGAGTACCAGGGTTCATCGCCCCGACGGCACCGAGATGCCGCTCGGTGGTGCGCGGCTGCGTGCACTGCTCACCGTGCTCGCGGTGGCCGGCGGGCGAGCGGTGCGTACGGGGGAGCTCGTGGCGGAGGTCTGGGGCGCGGGGGAGGACCCGCCTGCTGATGCTCCGGCCGCGGTGCAGGCGCTCGTCGGACGGTTGCGGCGGGTGCTGGGGTGGGAGGCGGTCGTGCGCGAGGCGGGCGGGTACCGGCTGGCGGCCGAACGGGACGACGTCGACCTCCACCGCTTCGAGCGCCTCGCGGCGGAGGGCGCCGGCGCCCTCAAGGACGGCGACCCGGAGAAGGCCGCCGGCCTCCTCGTGGACGCACTGGCGCTGTGGCGCGGCGAACCGCTCGCCGACCTCCCCGGCGGCGGCTCCTCGTCCGAAGCCCGGTCCGCCCGTACCCGTCTCCTCGTGGCCCGACGGCACCTCCTGGAGGCCGAACTCGCCCTCGGTCGTGCGGAGTCGATCCTTCCCGCTGCCCGTGAGCTCGCCACCGACCACCCGCTCGACGAACCCGTGCAGGCTCTCTACCTGCGCGCCCTGCGGGACGCCGGCCGACAGGCCGAGGCCCTCGCCGCATACGAGGCGATCCGCACCGTGCTCGTCGAGCGGTTGGGGGCCGACCCGGGACCCGAACTCCGCGCACTTCATGCCGAGTTGCTCCGTCACCCCGCCGGTGCGATCGGGTCGTCGGACGTGGGTGACCGCCCCGCCGACGCAAGTCAGCCGCCGCACGTGAGCGGCCGCCGTGCCGATGAGAGACGAGCGCCGGACGGCGAAAGCGACTTCGTCGGCCGGGATAGCCGTCCCGCGGCGGCGGACGGACCGTCGGGCGACGAGGGCCACCCCGTCGACGCGTGCGAGCCGCCGCGCGCGAACGGCCGCCCTGCTGCCGCAACTCAGTCGCCGCACGTGGGCGATCACCCTGTCGACGCCGGCCAATCGTCGGACGGCGAGGGGCACTCCGCCGGCCGGGGCAGCCGCCCCGGCGCGGCACACGGACCGTCGCACGACGGGAAACACCCCACCGACGCAAGCGCCCCCACCGACGTGAGCAAGCCGCCGCACACGAACGGCCGCCCCACCGACGCAAGCGCTCCGCCGCACACGAACGGCCGCCCCGCCGACGCAAGCCAACCGCCGCCCGTCCGAGCCGCCCCTGCCGGCACCAGCCGTCCGGAAACGGCGAACTCCCCCTCAAGCAACGGCAGCCACCCCACCGACGCGAGCCACCGCCCACCCGCGCACACCCACCCCACCGACGCGGGCAACCGCCACGAACCCGAGAACGCACCGCAAGGCGCCCCCCAACGCCCCGTCGACGCGAGTGAGCCCCCGAGTCGTCGTGCGGGGCTCTCCGGGCCCGCCGCTCTTCGTGTTGCCAGGCGGTCGGGCAATCTGCGGGCACGGCTGACCTCGTTCGTCGGGCGGGAGGAGGAAGTGGCTGCGTTGGGGCGGGAGTTGGCCGCTGCGCGGCTCGTCACGCTCACGGGGCCCGGTGGGGCGGGGAAGACGCGGCTTTCGCAGGAGGCGGCGGAGTCGGTGTGCCCGGAGGCAGCCCTGGCGGGCGCGGGTGGTACGGCGGCGACGCCCTCGCCCTCGCCCTCGCCCTCGCCCGCGGACGGGGCCCGGTGGCCGGACGGTGTCTGGGTCGCCGAGCTCGCTCCCGTGCGCGAGGCCGCGACCGTCCCCGAGGCGGTCCTCACCGCGCTCGGGGGGCGCGAGACGCAGATCCGCGGGAGCGTCGCGGCGGAGGGGTTGCGGGCTGCGGAGCAGGCGACCGACGCGCTGACGCAGCTCGCCGAGCGGTGCGCGCCGCGGACCATGCTGCTCGTCCTCGACAACTGCGAGCATGTGATCGACGCGGCGGCCGAGTTGGTGGAGCGGCTGCTCGTCGAGTGCCCGGGCGTGACGGTCCTGGCGACGAGTAGGGAGCCGCTGGGCGTGCCGGGTGAGGTGGTCCGCCCGCTGCTGCCGCTTCCGGACGCCTCGGCGCTGCGGCTCCTCGCCGATCGCGGTGCCGCGGCACGTCCGGGCTTCGACCTCGCCGAGGACCCCGAGGCGTGCGCGGAGATCTGCCGCCGCCTCGACGGCCTGCCGCTCGCGATCGAACTCGCCGCCGCACGGCTGCGCTCGCTCACGCCCCGCCAGCTCGCCGACCGGCTCGACGACCGCTTCCGCCTCCTCACCAGCGGCAGCCGCACCGTGCTGCCCCGGCAGCAGACGCTGCGCGCCGTCGTCGACTGGTCGTGGGAGCTCCTCGCCGACGAGGAACGCGCAGTCCTGCGGCGGCTCTCGGTCTTCTCCGGCGGAAGCACGCTCGCCCGCGCCGAGGAGGTGTGCGGGGGAACGGGCGAGCACGACGTCGACTCGGCCGACGTGCCGGCGCTGCTCGCCTCGCTCGTCGACAAGTCACTGGTCATCCCCGAACTCGCCACGGGCGACGACGAGACGCGGTACCGGCTCCTGGAGACCGTCGGCGAGTACGCCGCCGAGCGGCTCGACGAGGCGGGCGAGCGCGCCGCGACCGAACGCCGGCACCTCGTCGCGTTCCGGGAGGCGGCACGGGCGGCTGACCGACTGCTGCGAGGACCGCAACAGCGGCGTGCACTCGACGAGTTGGAGAGCGACCACGACAACGTCAGGACGGCGCTCGCCCGCGCCATCGGCGCGGGGGACGAGGAGGAGGCGCTCTGCCTCACCCTGTCGATGATCTGGTTCTGGCGGCTGCGCAACCACTCGACCGACGCCTGCGCCTGGGCCCGGGCGACGGCCGACCTCGGCCCCGACCCGTTCGCCGCACCCGTCGTCCCCGCCGCAGACGTGTCCGAGCCCGTCAACTCCCCGCCGCCGCTCGGTCCGGAGCTGCTCCAGGAGGCCCGCCGCGCCGTCCGGCTGATGACGCTCGCCGACGAGGACGCGCCCTCCCGCGCCGAGACTGCGGAGTTCCAGGAGGCGCTCGCGCGCGTCGTCGCGACGTACGAGCCGGGGCAACCGCAGGTCTGTCGGCTGCCCGGGATGATGTGGATCTTCGCCTGGGTGTTGTCGGGACGGGTCGCCGAGCTCTCCGAGGTCCTCGACGCCACGATCGAGCGGTGCCGGGAGCGCGGTGACGACTGGCATCTCGCCTTCGCCCTGCACATGCGGGCAAGGATGGCCAACGAGCAGCCGGGAGGGACGGAGCAGGCGGTACGGGACTCCGAGGAGTGCCTCGCACTCTTCGTCGCCGAGGGGGACGCCTGGGGTGTGGCCGAGGCCCGCTCGGGCCGCGGTGAAGTGCGCAACCTTCGCGGTGAGTACGTCGCGGCGGCGGAGGACTTCCGCGCGGCGATAGAGTGTGCGCAGCGCCTCGGTATCGAGGGTCAACTCCCCAACTTCCGCTCACGGTTGGGCGCCGCGCTGATCGAGACGGGCGACCCGGACGACGTGGCCGAGGGCGCGGCCCTGCTCTGCGACGCCTTGGACGAAAGCAGCAGGTCGCACGGCGACGACTGGCACTTCATCGGCGTGCAGTACGCCATCTATCTGCTCCGCTTCGGTCCCGTGGAAGAAGCCGTCGCACTGCTGACGACGATGGAGGAGGAGCTGCGCAGCCGACCTTCCGCCGTCTTCCGCGGCATGGTGCAGACCCTGCTCGCCTGGGGCTACGCCGCGTCGGGCCAGCACGCGCGGGCTCTGGTGACGCTGCGGGACGCGCTGCCGAACATCCGCGGCGCCTTCGCCGAACTCATCAGTCCCAGCCTCGGTGCCAACCAGCTCCCTATCGCCGCCTGGTCGCACGCAGCGCTCGGTGATCCCGAACTCGCCGCCCGCCTCCTCGGCGCCTACGCCCGGGAGCTGCCCGGGCTCCTCCACCTGCCGGCACCCTCCGAGCCCGGCAGGGAAGCGGTACGGCGCACCGCCGAGGCCACGGCCCGGAAGGCCCTGCGCGCCGCGATGGGCCACGAGGAGGGCGACGCAGCCTTCGAGGCGGCGTTCGTGCAGGGGCGGGAGCTGAGCCTCGCGGAGGCGACGGAGCTCATCTGAGATCCGTCGCCTCCTCCGCTGTCCCGGTCAACCGCTCCTGGGCTCCCTACCGTTGAAGGCGCGGGCAGCAGCCCGGCACGGCCGTGCACCGACTCCGCCCCGCCCGGACCCCCGCCGTCCGACGGTGCGAGCCCCGGAGCGAAGGTGCCGCGCCGGGGGCCGAGCCCGTCAGACCTTCTTGCGGAACTTCGAGATCGCCAACGGCGCCGTGACGAGCGTCAGGCCGGCCGACCACACGATCGTCCAGAGGACGGGGGAGCCGACCGCGCCCTGCCCGAGCACCAGTCCCCGGGATGCGTCCGCGAGTTGGGTCAGTGGGTTGACGTCGGTGAACGACTCCAGCCAGCCGGGCATCGTGTCCGTCGGGACGAAGATCGAGGAACCGAACTGGAGCGGCATCAGCACCAGGAAGGAGACACCCTGGACCGCCTGGGCCGTCCGCACGGTGAGCCCCAGGAGCATGAAGATCCACAGCAGCGACGCACCGAAGAGCACGGTGAGTCCGATCCCGCCGAGCAGTCCGAGCCACCGCCCCTCCACGTCGAATCCCACGAGGAAACCGACGGCGAGGAGCACCACGATGGAGATGAGCATCCTGGCGATCTCCACCATGATCTTGGCGAGGAGCACCGAGGAGCGGGCGATCGGCATGGAGCGGAAGCGGTCCATGACGCCCTTGCGGAAGTCCTCGTTGATGCCGGTGCCGACCGCCATGGCGATGTTCATGCTCATCATCGCCATCATGCCGGGGACCAGGTAGTTGGTGTAGCCGTCCCGGTCGCCGCCGGCTCCGATGGCTCCGCCGAAGACGTAGACGAAGAGCAGGGTGAAGATGATGGGCATCAGGAGCACGTCCATCATCGACTCCGGGTCCTGCTTGATCTGCAGGGCGTTCCGCCGGACCAGGGCGCCGATGTGCCGGAGGTTGGCGCGGAGTCCGATCCGGCCGTCGTCGGTGGGCGACGGCGGAGCCTGGCGCGGCACGGGTACCGGCTCCTTCGGCTCCGTCCGGGTCTGTACTGTCTCGGTGCTCATGCGGCGACCTCCTCGGGCGCGGACTCCTGGTGCGTGGCCTTCTGGCCGGTGAGCGCGAGGAACACCTCGTCCAGGCTGGGCAGATGGGTGCCGAGGTCGGTGAGCGCGAAGCCGCGCGTGCCGAGGAGCGCGACGACCTCGGTGAGTTGCTCGTCGCTGAGGATGGGGACGCTGACGATTCCGGCCTCCTCGTCAGCCGAGGCGCCTCCCACGCCGTCCAACTGGGCCTCGGCCAGCGCGCCGGCGATGCGGTGGAGGTCGCCGTGGTCGGTGGGGCGGATCTCCATGGTGCGGCCGCCGACCTTCGCCTTCAGCTCGGGCACCCGTCCCTCCGCGATCACCTTGCCGCGGTCGATCACCGTGAGTTCGTCGGCGAGCTGCTCGGCCTCCTCCATGTACTGGGTGGTGAGGAGGACGGTGTTGCCCTCGGCGACGATCGACTGCACCTCTTCCCAGACCTCGTTGCGGGTGCGGGGGTCGAGACCTGTGGTCGGCTCGTCGAGGTAGAGGACACGGGGGCGGCCGATCATCGAGGCGGCGAGGTCGAGCCTGCGGCGCATGCCGCCCGAGTACTTGCTGGCGGGGCGCTTCGCCGCCTCGGTGAGCGAGAACCGCTCCAGCAGTTCGTCGGCGCGTCGCCGGGCCTCCGGGCGCGGGAGGTCGAGGAGCCGGGCGATCATGTAGAGGTTCTCGCGGCCGGAGAGCTTCTCGTCGACGGAGGCGTACTGGCCGGTGAGGCCGATGGTGCGGCGCAGTTGGCGGGGCTGGCGCACCACGTCGTAACCGGCGACCGTGGCCGTGCCCGCGTCGGGCTGGAGGAGGGTCGAGAGCATGCGGACCAAGGTGGTCTTGCCCGCGCCGTTGGGGCCGAGGACGCCCAGGACGGTGCCCTCGTCGACGTCCAGGTCGATGCCGTCGACCGCCTTGGTTTCCCCGAAGTGTTTGACCAGGCCGCGTACCTCGACGGCGTGGGAGCCGCGGCCCGGTCCGGTGGTGTGCTGTCGCGTCATGCCATCAAAGATGTCAGCGACCACCGACAGACGACCGACAGTTCACCTACAGGCGTAGAGCGGTTCTGTCGGTCATCTGTCGGTCACCTGTCCTTGGCCTGTCGACCGCCGCGCCTACGAGAAGGTGTGCTCGGCCGCGGGGAAGGCCCCGCCCGCGACCTCGGCACCGTACTCCCGCGCCGCCTGCCCCAGGACGTCCCGAAGTTGCGCGTACTGCTTGGTGAACCGCGGGACCCGTCCGCCGGTGAGGCCGGCCATGTCCGTCCAGACGAGCACCTGCGCGTCGCAGTCGGGGCCCGCGCCGATGCCGACGGTGGGGATGTGCAGGGAGCGCGTCGCCTCGCCGGCGACCTCGGCGGGGACCATCTCCAGCACCACGGCGAAGGCGCCCGCGTCCTGCACGGCCTTGGCGTCCCGCAGGAGCTGCTGCGCCGCCTCCTCCCCGCGGCCCTGCACGCGGTAGCCCATCGCGTGGACCGACTGCGGAGTCAGCCCGATGTGCGCCATCACCGGAATCCCGGACTCCACCAGCAGCGCGACCTGCTCGGCCGACCGCTCCCCGCCCTCCAGCTTCACCGCGCCGACGCCGGCCTCCTTCACCAGTCGCGTCGCGTTCCGCAGCGCCTGCACCGAACCCTCCTGGTAGGCGCCGAACGGCAGGTCGGCCACGACGAGCGCGCGCTGCGTCCCGCGCACGACGGCAGCGGAGAGCATCGCGATCTCGTCCATCGTCACGGGCACGGTGGTCTCGTAGCCGAGGTGGCAGTTGCCCATGGAATCGCCGACGAGGAGCACGGGGATGCCGGCCTCGTCGAAGACGGAGGCGGTCATCGCGTCGTAGGCGGTGAGCATCGGCCACTTCTCGCCGCGCTCCTTGGCGACGGCGACGTCGCGCACGGTGTTGCGGCGGCTGCGGGTGCCGCCGTAAAGCGCGGGGCGCTCGCGCGACGGGGGTGCGGAGGCAGAGGTGTGCTGTGGGTGCGTCATGACGCCGGCTCCTGTGTTGTCGTCTCGAGGCGCCCTGACGGCGTCCCCGGATGCGGCCCGCGCTCGGCGGCGGAGGAGCCTCGGGTGCCTGTGCCAGCCGTCCGCCTGCCGCCCCGGGCGGGGCTGCGGTACGGCGATGCACCGTCGGCGGCCCCTTCGGAGTCGAGGTCGGCCGCTGCCATGCTGACACGCGGTGAGCCCGGACGGAAGTCCGGTGCGACGGCCGCCGGACCCCTCGGAGATGCGCGTTCCGTCACCGCGGAGGAAGATCACGCGAGAAGCGGAACCTCACGACGGTGCGGCACGTCGTTCACGGTGTATGCCGATCCAGGCGTACGGGAACGTTGGGGCGAACCGGTGGATGGCGACCGTGTCGACGGCCCCGCACCGCATCAGTGGAGTCCGGAGCGCCCGGTTCGTCGGGGCTTTCCGTGTGCGGCGGTGGTTTCCGTTTCGCCCTGGTTCGGCGAAGATCGGCAGACGCGAACAGGCAGGCGAGGACGGCGGATGGCACGTGCGTACATGGTCCAGGCAGGCGGCGAGGCCGACCGGTCGGCCTCGAGCGGCGGCGGACGCATGAGCCGGCTGCGGGGCAGGTGGCGCAGCCCGGGGATCTGGCGGCGCGGCCTGGTGCCCGCGGTGGTCGCCGTGCTCCTCGCGCTCGCCTTCTTCTGGCACGCACGCATCCCCAACGCCATCGGCAACCTCGGCTCGCTGTGGGAGACGTTCCTGCCGTGGGGCGGCCTCCTCGTCCCCGTGCTCTTCGTCTGGGCCCTGCTGCGGCGCTCGGCGACCGCGCTCGCGGCGCTCGTCCTCCCCGTCGTCGCCTGGGTCGGGCTCTTCGGCGGCCTCGTCGGGGGAGGTTCGGGCGCCGGAGGGGACGTCACGGTGGCGACGCACAACGTCGATGCGGAGAACCTCGACCCCGCGGGGACCGTACGCAGCCTCGCCGCCTCCGGTGCCGACGTCCTCGCGCTGGAGGAGGTGTCGGACGCCCGTGCCGACGCGTACGAGAAGGGGTTGCGCAGCGCCTACCCGCACCACAAGCTCATCGGCACCGTCGGCCTGTGGAGCAAGTACCCGATGACGGACGTCCGCGAGGTCGACATCGAGATGGGGTGGCCGCGGGCGCTCCGCGCCACCGTCCACACGCCGCAGGGCAAGCTCGCCGTCTATGCGGCCCATCTCCCCTCGGTGCGCGTGGAGTTCAGGTCCGGATTCACGGCGGGGCAGCGGGACGGCAGCGCACAGGCGCTCGGCAGGGCGATCTCCCACGAGAAGGCGGGCAGGGTCGTCCTCCTCGGCGACCTCAACGGCACGATGAACGACCGCGCGCTCGCCCCCATCACCTCGCAGATGCGCTCGGCGCAGGGCGCGGCGGGCGACGGGTTCGGCTTCAGTTGGCCCGCCGCCTTCCCGATGGCGAGGATCGACCAGATCATGGTCAAGGGCGTCGAGCCCGAATCCGCGTGGACCCTGGACGCGGCGGGGAGCGACCACCTGCCGATCGCCGCGAGCATCACCCTCTGACGGTACCGACGCGCCTGCTCAGCCCAGGAGTTGGTCGATGCCGGACTTGAGCTCTCGCGGTGTCCTGCCCTGCTCCCGCACGAGGTGGTGGACGAGCGAGGGCGCGAGCGGGGCGAGGAGCAGGTGGGCGAGGAGCGGTGCGTCGCTGCCCGGGCGGACCTCGGCGAGGAGCGCGGCGACGTGAGTGTGCATCGTGCGGTACGGGGCGCCGGCGTAGCGCGCGCCTGGTGAGGCGGCCTCGGCGGCGAGCAGCAGCGGTTGCTGCTCGACGGTGTGGTCGACGACGGCATGGAGGAAGGCGCGGAGCCGCTTCTCGGGGGGAGCGTCGGGGCCGAGCGGGGGCGGGCCGCTGAGGAACGCCTCCTGCAATTGCCGCTCCCGCTCGTCGAGGAGTGCGAGCAGCAACTGCGCGACGCTGCCGAACCGGCGGTATACGGTGCCGACGCCGGTCCCGGTCGCGCGCGCGACGGCGTTCATGGTGACGGCGTCGGGGCCCTGCTCGGCGACGATGCGCGAGGCGGCGTCGAGGAGGCGGCGGCGGTTGCGTGCGGCGTCGGCGCGTTCGGCGGACCTGCCGTCGGCCTGCGGCAGTTCGCGACGGGGGCCGCTGCCGGGCGCTGCCGGGCCGTCTCCCGTCACTGCCTTCCTCCTGTGCTGCTCGTCCGCCGCCGCTCGGGCCTGCCCGCCGTGCCGTGGCGCCCGGGGAGCATAGCCGAGGGGCGGTCTCGCGCCCTGACGGACTCCCTCGTGCCCCGTCGCCGCTTTCTTACCGCTGTGATAACTACCTGGTCTTGAGGGGAAGTTGGGCGCAACCGGCAGGACGCACGGCGGCGCTTGCCAAAGCGGATGGCTATCCGCTTCAATGGTTGAAACGGAAACAACTTCCGTACCGTCCGCTCTGTCCCGTCACGGAGGATCGCCATGGCCCCCAAGGTCGCCGTCATCTACTACTCGGCCACCGGAAACGTCCACCGGCTCGCCCAGGCCGTCGCCGAGGGCGCGGAGAAGACCGGCGCCGAGGTGCGCCTGCGCCGGGTGCCCGAACTGGCGCCGGAGTCCGCGATCGACTCCAACCCCGACTGGCGCGCGCACGCCGACGCCACGAAGGACATCGAGCTGGCGACCCTCGACGACCTGGAGTGGGCCGACGCCTACGCGTTCGGCACGCCCACGCGCTACGGCAACGTCGCCGCGCAGCTCAAGCAGTTCCTCGACGGCACGGGCGGCATGTGGGGGCGGGGCGCCTTCGTCGACAAGCCGGTCACCGGGTTCGTCAGCGCCGCCAACAGGCACGGCGGCAACGAGTCGACGCTGCTCGCGCTCTACAACACCATGCACCACTGGGGCTCGCTCATCGTCTCGCCCGGCTACAGCGACCCGTTGATCTTCGCCGCCGGCGGCAACCCCTACGGCACCTCCCACCCCTCGGGCGGCGGCGCCCCCGAGGAGGAGACCCTCACCGCGGCCCGCTACCAGGGCCAGCGGCTCGCGACGATCACCGCGCGCCTCCTCGGCGACGCCCCCGCCTGACGGTGCACGCGCTCGGGTCCGGTGCGCACCGGACCCGAGCGCCGGTCAGCCCGCCGAACCCGCCCTTCCCCGCCACCTGTTGGTGATGGGCAGCCGACGGTCCTTGCCGAACCCCTTCGAGGAGATCTTGGTCCCCGGCGGGTACTGCCGCCGCTTGTACTCGGCGGCGTCGGTCATCCCCAGGACCTTCTCGACCACCCCGCGGTCGAAGCCGCGCGCGACGATCTCGGAGCGGTCCTCGTCGTGGTCGACGTAGAGCGCGAGGATGCGGTCGAGCACGTCGTAGTCGGGGAGCGTGTCGGTGTCCACCTGGCCCGGGCGCAGTTCGGCGCTGGGCGGCTTGGTCAGCGTGTTCTCGGGGATCGGCGGCGTCTGGCCCCGCTCGGCCGCGATGCGGTTCCGCCAGTGCGCGAGCGCGAAGACGGTGGTCTTGTAGACGTCCTTGATCGGGCCGTACGCGCCCACCGCGTCGCCGTAGAGGGTCGAATACCCCACCGCCAGCTCGGACTTGTTGCCGGGCGCGAGGACGATGTGCCCCTCCTGGTTGGAGACGGCCATCAGCGCGGTGCCCCGCAGCCGCGCCTGGAGGTTCTCCTCCGCCGTGCCCGTGAGGCCGAGCGACTCCATGTATGCGTCGAACATCGGGCCGATCGGTACGGAGCGGTAGTGGAGCCCCGTGCGTTCGGCGAGGGCCGCGGCGTCGGAACGGGAGTGCTCGGAGGAGTAGCGGGACGGCATGGAGATGCCGTGCACGTTCTCGGGGCCGACGGCGTCGCAGGCGAGCGCCGCCGTCAGCGCCGAGTCGATGCCGCCGGAGAGGCCGATGAGCACCGAGCGGAAGCCGTTCTTCGCGACGTAGGCGCGCAGCCCGACGACGAGCGCGGTGTAGATCTCCTCCTCCTCGTCGAGCCGCGGGGCCTGTGCGCCGACGACCTCGGGCTCGCGCGCGGGCAGCGGCTCGGCCGAGAGGGTGCGGTGCGCGATCCGCAGCCCGTCGTCGACGGTGCCCGAGGGCGGCTCGGGCGCGGCTGCGGGGAGGTCGAGGTCGAGGACGACGCAGCCCTGCTCGAACTGCGGGGCTCTGGCGAGGACTTCGCCCTCGCGGTCGCAGACGAGGGAGTCGCCGTCGAAGACGAGCTCGTCCTGGCCGCCGATCATCGCGAGGTACGCGGTGGTGCAGCCCGCCTCCTGCGCGCGCTTGCGCACCAGCTCCAGGCGGGTGTCGTCCTTGTCCCGCTCGTACGGCGAGGCGTTGACGGAGAGCAGCAGCCCCGCGCCGGCCTCGCGGGCCGCCGGGACCCTGCCGCCTTCCTGCCAGAGGTCCTCGCAGATGGCGAGGGCCACGTCGACGCCGTGCACCCGGACCATCGGCAGCGTGTGACCGGAAACGAAGTACCGGAACTCGTCGAAGACGCCGTAGTTGGGGAGATGGTGCTTGGCGAAGGCGAGGACGGGCTCGCCGCGGTGGAGGACGGCGGCGGCGTTCTGCGGGGCGCCGACGGGCTGCCCGAGGCGGTAGGTGGTCTCCTCGCTGCGGTCGAGGTACCCGACGACGACGGGGGTCTCGCCGAGGCCCTCCTCCGCGAGCCGCCTGGCGAGCGCGACGAGCGCGGAGCGGCTCGCCTCGACGAACGAGGCGCGCAGCGCGAGATCCTCGACCGGGTAGCCGGTCAGCATCATCTCGGGGAACGCGACGAGGTGCGCCCCCTGCGCGACGGAGTGCCGGGTCCAGTGCAGCACCGACTCGGTGTTGCCTTCGAGGTCGCCGACGGTCGCGTCGATCTGGTTCAGGGCGAGTCGTAGATGAGCCACGTCCTCCAGTGTAAGCGTCGGCCCTCCGTCTAATCGTCGGGCTGACGCGATCCCCGGCGCAGGCGGGGCACGCCGGCCGGGAGGGCGTGCTGACACCTCCCAACCGGCGGGCCGCGCGGGCTACTTGCGGTAACCGAGGACGGTCATCATGCCGGCCTCACCGTGGTAGACGTTGTGGCAGTGGGTCATCCACAGTCCGGGGTTGTCCGCTTCGAAGTCGACGTCGAGCCGCCTGCCGGGGAGCACGATCGCCGTGTCCTTGCGCGGGCCGCCGCCCGTCAGCGCGAAGGTGTGGCCGTGCAGGTGCATGGGGTGCCACATGTGCGTCGCGTTGACGAAGGAGAGGCGGACGCGTTCGCCGGCCCGGAGCGGGTACCGGCGCTGAGGGTCGTAGCTCTCGCCGTTGAGCGACCAGTCGTACTTCGCCATCGAGCCCGTGAGCCGCAGCGTCAGCCGGCGGTCGGGCACCTTGCGGGGGAGCGCGGCGTCCTCGGCTGCGCGCAGCCCCTCGGCCGTGAGCGGCCGCTTCGCCAGCTCCGCCGGACGCGCCTTCGCGGGCGGCGGCGCCCCGCCCCCGGTGCGCAGGACGCCGAGCGCCGAGCGTCCCTTGCCCTCGGCGAGCGCGGTGAGCGGGAAGGCGCCGTCGCCGGCCGTGACGAGGACGTCGTACCGCTCGCCCATGCCGAGCAGCAGCGACGCGGTCCTGCGGTGGCGCACGGGGAAGCCGTCGGTGTGGGTGACGGTCATCGTGTGCCCGCCGAGGGCGACGCGGAAGGCCGTGTCGCCGCCCGCGTTGACGAGTCGGATGCGGATGCGGTCGCCCGGCTTCGCGTGCATCGTCGAAGGGGCGTCCGGTAGGCGGCCGTTGAGGAGGTAGTGAGGGTAGGAGACGTCGCCCGCGTCACCGCCGAGGAGTGCGCTCTCGGCGCCCATGGCCGCGCGGGACGGTGGCGCGCTGCCGTCGTCGGAGCCGGACATCGTGTGGCCGCCGTGGCCTCCCGAGTGGTCCATGCCGTCGCCGAGTTCTTCGAGGACGGCTTCGGGGGTGGAGCCGTCGACGCCGTCGAGCCAGTCGTCGAGGACGACGGTCCACTCGCGGTCGTAGGAGAGCGGCTCCCTGGGGTCCTCGACGATCAACGGCGCGTAGAGGCCGCGGTCCTGCTGCACGCCGGTGTGCGGGTGGAACCAGTAGGTGCCCGGGTGCGGGACGGTGAAGCGGTGGGTGAACGCGCCGCCGGCGCGGATGGAGCGCTGCGTCAGTCCCGGGACGCCGTCCATGTCGTTGCGGAGGGCGAGTCCGTGCCAGTGGAGGGAGGTCGGGGCGGGGAGGTGGTTGGCGAGGGTGAGCGCGAGGGTGCTCCCTGCGGTGAGGCGCACCTCCCTGCCCGGGAGTTCGCCTCCGTACGTCCAGGTGTCGACGGTGGTGCCGCCGAGGTCGACACGGTCGCGGGCCGCGGTGAGCCGGACCTTTTCGACGGTCCCGGCGGCGCGGCCCGCCCGCTTCGCCTCTGCCGCACGTACCTCGGGCCCGTCGGGCGAGACGAACCCGCCGTCGTCGCGCACCGGTTGGGCGCTCCGGTCGGCGTGCTGTGCGTGGTCGTCGCCGTCTCCGCAGGCGGTGAGGAGGCCGCCTGCGGCGAGCGCCGTGCCGGCTCCGAGCAGCGTGCGGCGGGTTGGTGCGGGGTGGTTGCTGTGCGGATTGCGCATGGTTGCGTGCCTCGGTGTGGGTGCCTGGGCTCCAGGCGGTGGTCGGGGGACCGAGGACCGCACTGCTGCACGTCCGGACCGGCGGACTCCGGTCCGCTGCGGGACGTCGTACCGGCAGGCAGGCGTACGTCGACCGGCCTGGCGGCGAACGGAGTGCGGGCGCGGCGGCGGACCGCGCGCCCGGTCGCGAGCGGTGGTCGCGGCCGTGGACGTGCGCCGTGGGCCGGCCGGGCGTGTGCGCGGCCGGTGCAGTGCGGTCGGGCGCTCCTATGCGCGCAGCACCGAGAGTTGGGCGAGGCGTATCGCGTGGGGCGGCGGTTCCGGAGGCGGGGGCGGGGCGCGTCCCGGGGTGACGAGGCACGCGGCCGCCGGGAGGCGGGGAGCACGTCCCCTGGCGAGGGCGGCGCCCAGCAGG
Source organism: Streptomyces sulphureus DSM 40104 (assembly GCF_000381025.1). Classification (GTDB taxonomy): domain Bacteria; phylum Actinomycetota; class Actinomycetes; order Streptomycetales; family Streptomycetaceae; genus Streptomyces; species Streptomyces sulphureus. The sequence continues at coordinate 546,217 of NZ_KB905815.1, read as the reverse complement.
CCGGCCGCCGCGAGGGCTCCGAGCACCGCGAGGCAGACGGAGAGCGGGTCGGTGCCGCCGTCCTCGTCATGCGTGCCGGGGGCCGACAGGTGGGCGGCCGGGGCGAGTTGGGGGTCCCGGGGTGTGCCGTCCTGCTCGACGGACGTGTGCTGGGCGGCTGCGGGCGTGTGCTGAGTGGCCGCCGTGTGGTGCGCCTCGCCGCCGCCCGACGGGTGGCCGAGGGTGTGCATGAGCGCGATGCCGAGGACGAGCGCGGCGAAGAGCAGCAGCCGTCCGCAGCGGTCGGCTGCCGAGCCGTGCTGCTTCTGCGCGTTCCTCGTCCTCATGGTCCACCTGCTGCCGTGTGCCCGGCGCCCTGCGGAGGGAAGGCCGCACCGGGCCGTCCAGCGTATCCGTGCCCGCGCGTGCGCGTACGCAGGGGCGGTGGTGCCCCGGCACGGGGGCTGTGCTGCGGGAGACATGTCTCCTGCCTGTGCGAACCCCCTCGGCGGACCAGGCGGACGTGCCCCGACTCCCTTGCCCCGTAAGGTGATTCGCCCGGTGCCGTCCGTCTTGCGTGGCTCTGTTCCCTGCCTGGCGAGCTTGTGACATTGACGCGAACTCGCCACTTGCCGAGGATGCGGCCTATGTTGGATGCCCTCGATCTCGATCCCCTCCAGCAGCAGGTGTACGAGGCGCTGGTGGACGGCGCCGCCACCGTCGCCGAGATGCGCGCCACCCTCGATCTGGGGGCGACCGAGTGTCGGGAGGCGCTGGTGTCCCTGGAGAAACGCAACCTGGTGGGGCGGTTCCCGGCCGAACGCGGGGGCGAGGAACGGTTCTTGCCCGTCGCGCCCGAGGCCGCTTTCGAATCGACGTTGCTCGCACGGGAGGAGGAGATCCACCGCGCACGGCGCCATATTCAGCATCTCGCCGCCAGATTCAGAGCCAACGGTGCAGGTCGCGACCCCGCCGACCTTGTGGAGATCGTCACGGGCAGGGCGGCGGTGATCCGTCAGGTCGACCAGTTGCAGCGGAGCGCGCGCCGGCAGATCCGCGGCATCGACCGCCCCCCGTACGCCAACAGCGACCCGGACCGCTTCGACCCGAAGACGGGGATGATGCCGGTGCAGCAGCAGATGCTCCGCCGCGGCCTCGGCTACCGGGTGATCTACGACACGGACGGGCTCGCCACCTTCCACCGCCTCGACACCGACATCGAGGCCGCCGCCGAACTCGGCGAGGACGCACGGGTGATGGCGAAGGCGCCCATGAAGATCCTGATAGCGGACGACCGCAGGGCGCTGATCCCGCTCCGCGGCACGCCGCACGAGCTGGCGAGCAGCGTCCTCGTCCACCCCTCCGGGCTGCTGGAGGCGCTCTGCGAGTTCTTCGAGGTGCTCTGGGCTCGTGCCCAGCCGCTTTCGGCGTACCTCTCGGGTCGTCCGCACCGGGCCGTGGGCGGCCCCTCGTCGCAGGAGGCGAGGCTCCTCGCGCTGCTCACCACGGGGATGACGGATCAGGTGATGGCGCGTCACCTGGGGGTGAGCTACCGGACGTTCCAGCGCCGGTTGCATGCGCTGATGCAGCGTCTCGGCGTCTCGACGCGGTTTCAACTCGGTGCCAGGGCAGCGGAGTTGGGTTGGGTGGCCCAGCCGACCGGCGAACTGCTCGTAAACCAGGGGGAATGACCGGTTCGCCCGAAGTAAGGGGGGCCTTGTTCAGGCCGCGTCAATGCGCTTAGCTCTCTCTCGCGCTCCCCAGAGCGCACCCCCCACACGAGGAGGAACCCTCGCAATGGCAGTGACGCGCAAGAAGGTTGCCCTTGGCATCTCGGCCGCCGTGGCGGCAGCAGCCATCGGTACGGTCTCCGCTCTCCCGGCCACCGCGGCCCCCGCGGAGGGCAAGATCCTCGGCGCCAGCTCGTCGACGGCGATCGACGGCAGCTACATCGTCACCCTCAAGGAGAGTGCGGCGAAGGCTGCTTCGGCCGACGGCAAGTCCGTCGTCACCGAGCACGGCGGCAAGGTGAGCAAGACCTTCAGCCACGCCCTCAACGGATACGCCGCGAGCATGTCCGAGCAGGACGCGAAGGAGCTCGCCGCCGACCCGGCCGTCGACAAGGTCTTCGCCAACCAGAAGCACACGATGACGGCGTCGCAGGACAACCCGCCCTCCTGGGGCCTGGACCGCATCGACACGCCCGAACTCGACCTCGACGACACCTACAACTACCCGGACTCCGCGGGTGAGGGCGTCACCGCGTACATCATCGACACCGGTGTCCGCACCACCCACGAGGACTTCGGCGACCGCGCCTCCAGCGGCTACGACGCCGTCGACGGTGACGACGACGCCGACGACGGCAACGGCCACGGCACCCACGTGGCGAGCACCGTCGCCGGTGAGGCGCACGGCGTCGCCAAGAGCGCCGACGTCGTCGCCGTTCGCGTGCTCGACGACAACGGCTCGGGCACCACCGCCGGAGTCGTCGACGGCATCGACTGGGTCACCGAGAACGCGAGCGGCCCGGCCGTCGCCAACATGTCCCTCGGCGGCGGCGTCGACGAGGCCCTGGACGAGGCCGTCCAGAACTCGATCGACTCCGGCGTGACCTACGGTGTGGCCGCCGGTAACGAAGGCACCGACGCCGGGAACAGCTCGCCCGCCCGGGTCGAGGACGCGATCACGGTCGGCGCCACCGACGACACCGACGCGCAGGCGTCCTTCTCCAACTACGGGGAGATCCTGGACATCTACGCGCCCGGCGTCGACATCACCGGTGCCTGGAACGACAGCGACAGCGGCACCGACACGATATCCGGCACCTCCATGGCGACCCCCCACGTCGTCGGTGCCGCTGCGCTCTACCTCGCAGGACACACCGACGCCTCCCCGGCCGACGTGAGCTCCGCGCTGGTGGAGGGCGGCTCCGAGGGTGTCGTCGGCGACCCGGGACCGGGTTCGCCGAACGTGCTCCTCAACGTCGTGGAGTGACGCACCACTTGTGAACCGGCGCGGCCCGCCGCCTTACGCGGCGGGGCCCGAGGGACCCGGACCTTCCCCCCCTTCCCCGGCAGGGGAGTCCGGGCCCTCCCGGCGCCGGCTCGGCCACGGCCGACCAGCAGCACAGCCGCGGTCCGGTACCCCACATACCGGGCCGCGGCTGCTGTCTGCCCATGTTCCCAGCCCGTGCCCTCCGCGTCAGTACCGCGGGAGGCAGGCGCTCACTCCTCCGGACGCAGCGCCGCCAACTGCTGCGCGAACGGGACGACATCCTCGTACGGGTCGCCCGACGGCGCCTGCGCGACGACCTTCAGATGCGGCGCCTGCTCGCCCACGGCCTCCTCGTCCTCGGCGGTGGCCTCCGGCTCGGCGACGGCCACGGCCGGGCTGCACGCCTGGGTGAGCCGGGCGAGTTCGGCACCCGCGCGCTCGATCCGGCCGGGGAGGGAGGGGGTGAGGCCGTCGTCGACCGAGCCCCAGTCGTCCGTCGCCGCGTAGACGGCGGTGGGGACGACGACGGCGCGCAGATAGGAGAAGAGCGGCCGGAGCGCGTGCTCCAGCACGAGGGAGTGGCGCGGGGTACCGCCGGTCGCGCCCATCAGTACCGGCTTCCCCGTGAGTGCCGTGTTCTCCATGACGTCGAAGAACGACTTGAACAGGCCGCTGTAGGACGCGCTGAAGACCGGTGTCACGGCGATCAGCCCTTCGGCCTCCGCGACGTCGTCGAGGGCCTGCTTCAGCTCCCGGCCGGCGAAACCGGTGACGAAGTTCTGCGCGATCTCCGTTGCCAGGTCGCGGAGTTCGACGTGCTGCACCTGGGGCTCGCGCCCGGCCGTCTCCAGGCCGCGCGACGCGGCTGCGGCGAGGCGGTCGGCGAGCAGCCGGGTCGAGGAGGGCTCGCTGAGTCCTGCCGAGACGACTGCCAGCTTGACGGGTGCGGTGCTCATGCGGGTTCCTCCCTGGTCCGGTGCGGGCGGCGTGGGGTCTGCGCGCCCGAACTCTGCGCGTGCATACGCCGGTTCAGGCGCTCTTCTCCGCGTCCTCGCCGGGCTCGCCGACGCCCGCGCCGACGCGTGCTGCTTCGTCCTCGCGCTGCGCCGCGTCCTCCTCGCGGTTGCGCGCTGCTTCCTTCTCGCGCTTGCGTGCGCGCAGGTCCTCGTGCGTCGGCGCCTCCGGGACGCCCGTGGGGCGCCGTGCGGCGAACTCCCTGCGGAGCACGGGCACGACCTCCTCGCCGAGGAGGTCGAGCTGCTCCAGAACGGTCTTGAGCGGCAGCCCGGCGTGGTCCATGAGGAAGAGCTGGCGCTGGTAGTCGCCGAACGCCTCCCGGAAGGAGAGCGTCCGCTCGATCACCTGCTGCGGGCTTCCGACGGTCAGCGGCGTCTCGGCCGTGAACTCCTCCATCGTCGGACCGTGCCCGTACACGGGTGCGTTGTCGAAGTACGGGCGGAACTCGCGGACGGCGTCCTGCGAGTTCTTCCGCATGAACGCCTGCCCGCCGAGGCCGACGATCGCCTGCTCGGCTGTGCCGTGCCCGTAGTGCGCGTACCGCTGGCGGTAGAGGCCGATGAGCCGCTTGAAGTGGTCCTTCGGCCAGAAGATGTTGTTGGCGAAGAAGCCGTCCCCGTAGTAGGCGGCCTGCTCGGCGATCTCGGGGCTGCGGATCGAGCCGTGCCAGACGAACGGGGGGACGCCGTCGAGGGGGCGGGGCGTCGAGGTGAAGCTCTGGAGCGGTGTGCGGAACCTGCCCTGCCAGTCGACGACGTCCTCGCGCCAGAGCTGGTGGAGGAGGGCGTAGTTCTCGATCGCGAGAGGGATGCCCTGGCGGATGTCCTTGCCGAACCAGGGATAGACGGGACCCGTGTTGCCGCGGCCCATCATGACGTCGGTGCGTCCGTCGGCGACGTGCTGGAGCATCGCGAAGTCCTCGGCGATCTTCACCGGGTCGTTGGTGGTGATCAGCGTGGTGGCGGTGGAGAGGATGAGGCGCTCGGTACGTGCCGCGATCCAGCCGAGCATCGTGGTGGGGGAGGAGGGGACGAAGGGCGGGTTGTGGTGCTCGCCCGTCGCGAAGACGTCGAGGCCCACCTCCTCCGCCTTGAGCGCGATCCGGAGGACGGCCTTGATCCGCTCGTGCTCGGTGGGCGTCGTGCCGTCGGTCGGGTCGGGCGTGACGTCGCCGACGCTGAAGATCCCGAACTGCATGTCATCCGTCCTTCGCCGTCGCGGGCACCGCTCTCGGCGCGGCGGCCCTGCCCTTGCCGGGCGGGGGCGTGCCCTTGATTGTTCGCAATTCAACTATCCCCTCAATGCTGCAGCCTCCCACGGCATTCCCGCACCCCGCGAGGGCGGGAGGCGCAGGGTCGCCGGCCCCCTCCGGGTACCCGCAGCCGAGGGGTCGATGCGGGCCCGTGTGCCGGTTCGGTGCACCATGGGCCCAGCGGTGTGCGCGCCCCGCCGGTGCGCGTACCGGGGGACGGACGGGTACGTACCGGTACGGACGTGCAACCCGGGCGCAACAGCGCGGTGGGATGCTCAGGCCCCGGGGCCGCCCACGCGGCGGGCGTGGCAGCGCACGGCGGTACCAGCGAGGATGGGTGGATATGGATAAGCAGCAGGAATTCGTGCTCCGCACGCTCGAAGAGCGCGACATCCGCTTCGTGCGGCTCTGGTTCACCGACGTCCTCGGCTTCCTGAAGTCCGTCGCTGTCGCCCCCGCCGAGCTTGAGCAGGCGTTCGACGAGGGCATGGGCTTCGACGGCTCCGCGATCGAGGGCTTCGCCCGCGTCTACGAGTCCGACATGATCGCCAAGCCGGACCCGGGCAGCTTCCAGATACTGCCGTGGCGCGCGGAGGCCCCCGGCACGGCCCGGATGTTCTGCGACATCCTCATGCCCGACGGCTCGCCCTCCTTCGCCGACCCCAGGTTCGTCCTCAAGCGCACCCTCGCCAAGGCCTCAGATCTCGGCTTCACCTTCTACACGCATCCGGAGATCGAGTTCTTTCTGCTGAAGAACAAGCCCGTCGACGGCACCCGTCCCGTCCCCGCCGACTCCTCGGGCTACTTCGACCACACTCCGCAGAACGTCGGCATGGACTTCCGCCGCCAGGCCATCACGATGCTGGAGTCGATGGGCATCTCGGTGGAGTTCTCCCACCACGAGGGCGCCCCCGGCCAGCAGGAGATCGACCTGCGGTACGCGGACGCGCTCTCCACCGCCGACAACATCATGACCTTCCGGCTCGTGATGAAGCAGGTGGCGCTGGAGCAGGGCGTGCAGGCCACCTTCATGCCCAAGCCGTTCTCCGAGTACCCGGGCTCCGGCATGCACACCCACCTCTCGCTCTTCGAGGGCGACCGCAACGCCTTCTACGAGTCCGGTGCTCCCTACCAACTCTCCAAGGTGGGCCGCTCGTTCATCGCCGGGCTGCTGCGCCACGCCAGCGAGATCTCCGCCGTCACCAACCAGTGGGTCAACTCCTACAAGCGGATCTGGGGCGGCGCCCAGCGCACAGCCGGCGAGGGCGGCGAGTCGCCCGCGTACATCTGCTGGGGCCACAACAACCGCTCCGCGCTCATCCGCGTCCCCATGTACAAGCCCGGCAAGACGGGCTCCACCCGGATCGAGGTCCGCTCCCTCGACGCGGGCTGCAACCCCTACCTCGCCTACGCCGTGACCCTCGCCGCAGGGCTGAAGGGCGTCGAGGAGGGCGACGAACTCCCCCCGGGCGCCGACGACGACGTCTGGGCACTCTCCGACGGCGAGCGCCGCGCGATGGGCATCGAACCGCTCCCGCAGAACCTCGGCGAGGCGATCACGCTGATGGAGCGGAGCGAACTCGTCGCCGAAACCCTCGGGGAGCACGTCTTCGACTTCTTCCTCCGCAACAAGAAGCAGGAGTGGGAGGAGTACCGCTCCGAGGTCACCCCGTACGAGCTGCGGAAGAGCCTGCCGGTGCTCTGAGCCGCCGCACCGGGGGCCGGCGGGACTCCGGCCCCCGGGTGCCTCACGTCCGCCGCGCCCCGCGGCCCGCCCCGTCCCCCGCTCGGCGAGAATAGGGGCGGGCGAGTACGGCGGAACCGGGAGGCTGATGTGCCGCAGTTCGGGCGACGGGACAGTATGTTCGGGCAGTTGGTGCGGCGGGGGTTCTCCGACCCGGCCGCGGCGCAGCGGCTGCTGGACGCGCCGGCGCTCGTCGACCTCTCCCGGGACGCCCCGCTCCTCGACGCGCTCGGTGCCACCGCCGACCCCGACCTCGCCCTCCTCGGGCTCGTCCGCCTCACCGAGGCGCTGGAAGCCGTGGACGACGCCGAACTCCGCACGTTCCTCGGCACGTTGCGCACCGCCAAGCCGCTCCGCGACCGTCTTCTCGGCGTCCTCGGAGCCTCCGACGCACTCGGCGACCACCTCGCGAGCCATCCGCTCGACTGGAAGACGCTGGCGGTCTACGAGTCGGTCGACCTCAACCCCGGCGTCGAGGAGTTCGGCTCCGAACTCGCCGCCGCAACCGACCCCGACCGCCTGCGCGCCCTCTACCGCCGCTGCGTCCTCACCATCGCCGCCCGCGACCTGTGCGGCACGAGCGACCTCGCGGAGACCGCAGCCGAACTCGCCGACCTCGCCACCGCCACGCTCCGCGCGGCCCTGCGGCTCGCCTCCGCCGAGGCGCCCGAGGACGCGGCCGCCTGCCGGCTCGCCGTCATCGGGCTGGGAAAGTGCGGCGGGCGCGAACTCAACTACGTCTCCGACGTCGACGTCGTCTTCGTCGCCGAGCCCGTAGACGGCGCCGAGGAGGACGCCGCGCTCCAGGCGGCGACGCGGCTCGCCTCGCGCATGATGCGGATCTGCTCGGACACCACGGCAGAGGGCACCATCTGGGAGGTCGACGCCAACCTCCGTCCCGAGGGCAGGAACGGCCCGCTCGTGCGCACCCTCAGCAGCCACCTCGTCTACTACCAAAGGTGGGCGAAGACCTGGGAGTTCCAGGCGCTGCTGAAGGCCCGCCCGGTCGCGGGCGACGCCGAGCTGGGCCACGAGTACCTGGACGCCGTCGGACCGATGGTCTGGCAGGCGGCCGAGCGGGAGAACTTCGTCGGCGACGTGCAGCAGATGCGGCGCCGCGTCGTCGCCAACATCCCCCGCGCGCAGCTCGATCGGGAGCTGAAGCTCGGCCCCGGCGGGCTGCGGGACGTCGAGTTCGCCGTCCAACTGCTGCAACTCGTGCACGGCCGCACCGACACCTCGCTGCGCAGCCCCACGACGCTCGACGCCCTCGCCGCGCTCGCCGAGGGCGGCTACGTCGGCCGCCAGGACGCCTCCGAACTCGACGCCGCCTACCGCTTCCTGCGCACCCTGGAGCACCGCATCCAGCTCCACCAGATGCGCCGCACCCACCTCATGCCGGAGCCGGAGTCCGACCAGCGCCGCCTCGGCCGCTCCCTCGGCTTCCGCAGCGAGCCCGTCACCGAGCTCCACAAGAGCTGGCGCCGGTACGCCGCCGCCGTGCGCCGCCTCCACGAGAAGCTCTTCTACCGTCCGCTGCTCGACGCCGTCGCCCAACTCGACGTCGGCGAAGTGCGGCTCTCCACCTCGGCGGCGCGCGAGCGCCTCGAAGCGCTCGGCTACGCCGACCCGGCCGCGGCCCTGCGCCACCTGGAGGCCCTCGCCTCGGGGGTCAGCCGCAAGGCCGCGATCCAGCGGACGCTGCTGCCCGTCCTGCTCGGCTGGTTCGCCGACTCGGCCGACCCGGACGCCGGCCTCCTCAACTTCCGCAAGGTCTCCGACGCACTCGGCAAGACCCCCTGGTACCTCCGTCTGCTGCGGGACGAGGGCGCGGCGGCCGAGAACCTCGCCAGGGTGCTCTCGGCCGGGCGTCTCGCCCCCGACCTGCTGCTGCGCGCTCCCGAGGCGGTCGCGCTCCTCGGCGACGACGACGGGCTCCGTCCCCGCTCCCTCGCCTCCCTCGAACAGGAGGCCCTCGCCGCCGTGGGTCGGGCCGACGGGAGCGAACAGGCGGTCGCCGCCGTGCGCGGGGTGCGCAGGCGCGAGCTGTTCCGCACCGCGGCTGCCGACATCATCGGCGCGTACGGCACCGAGCACCTCGCGCCCGGCGACCCGGCCGTCGGCCTCGACCGGCTCGGCGACTCCCTCACCGACATCAACGCGGCGGCCCTCGCCGGTGCGCTCCGTGCGGCCGTGCGGGCGGCGTGGGGCGACGAATTGCCGACACGGTTCGCCGTGATCGCGATGGGCAGGTTCGGCGGGCACGAGATGGGTTACGGCTCGGACGCCGACATCCTCTTCGTCCACGAGCCGCGCGAGGGCGTCAGCGAACACGAGGCGGGCAAGGCGGCGTTCGCCGTCGCCACCGAGATGCGCCGGCTGCTGGAGCTGCCGTCGACCGACCCGCCGTTGGTGCTCGACACCGACCTGCGCCCGGAGGGCAAGTCGGGCACCCTCGCCCGCTCGCTCACCTCCTACGCCGCGTACTACCGCAGGTGGGCACAGGTGTGGGAGAGCCAGGCGCTGCTGCGTGCCGAGCCGATCGCGGGCGACAGGGGGCTCGGCGAGCGGTTCGTCGAGCTCGTCGACCCGCTGCGGTACCCGGCCGGCGGGCTCGGCGAGGACGGCCTGCGCGAGGTGCGCAGGCTCAAGGCCCGAATGGAGAACGAACGGCTGCCGCGGGGCGCCGACCCCACCACCCACACCAAGTTGGGACGCGGCGGCCTCACCGACGTCGAATGGACGGTCCAGCTTCTCCAGCTACGGCACGCCGCCGAAGTGCCCGAGCTGCGCACCACCCGCACCCGGAGGGCCCTCGCAGCGGCACGCGCCGCCGAACTGCTCGACGGCGAGGACGCCGAGACCCTCGACGAGGCCTGGATGCTGGCGACGCGGGTGCGCAACGCGGCGATGCTCGTGCGCGGCACCCCGAGCGACACCTTCCCTTCGGACCCGCGCGAACTCGGCGGCGTCGCCCGCTACCTCGGCTACGAGCCGGGCCGCGTCGGCGAGTTGCTCGACGACTACCGCCGCATCACGCGCCGCGCCCGCGGCGTGATGGAGCGCCTCTTCTACGACGAGGACTGATCCCGGAGGCGTTCCGGGCCCGCTCAGGCGGGTGCCGTGCGGGGAAACCGGTAGGCGAGGCGTCGGTACCAGGCGAGGGAGACGGCGAAGCCGAACGCGAGGCAGAGGAGACCGCCGACGGCGTCGAGCCAGAAGTGGTTGGCGGTGGCGACGATCACCAGGAGGGTGGTGAGCGGGTAGAGCACGCCGAGTACCTTCGCCCACAGCGGCCGGGCGAGCATCGCGAGGGTGATCCCGCACCAGGCCGACCAGCCTATGTGCATCGAGGGCATCGCCGCGTACTGGTTGGACATCTCCGCCAGGTTCCCCGACGCCATCGACCCCCAGGTCTCGTGGACCTGCACGGTGTCGATGAAACCGCCGCCCGGCATGAGCCGCGGGGGTGCCAGCGGGTAGAGGTAGTAGCCGGCGAGTGCCACCGCGGTCGTGGCGAAGAGGACGAGACGCGTCGCCGCGTACCGGCCGGGGTGGCGGCGGTAGAGCCAGACGAGGACGCCGATCGTGATGACGAAGTGCAGTGTCGCGTAGTAGTAGTTCATCGAGACGATGAGCCAGGTGACGCCGTTGACCGCATGGTTGACGGACTGCTCGACGGCGATGCCGAGCGTCCGCTCCGTCTCCCAGATCCAGTCGGCGTTCCGCAGGGCGGCGGAGCGCTGCTCGGGAACGGCGTTGCGGATGAGGGAGTAGACCCAGTAGCTGACGGCGATCAGCAGGACCTCGAACCAGATCCGGGGATGCCGCGGGGTGCGCATGCGGCCGAGTGCGGCGCGGGCGCGGTCTGCTGCGCCCGGCCGCTCCGGGGGCGGCTCCGCGTGGCCGGGTTCGGGCGGCGCCGGCGCGGCCGTGGTTGCGGGGGTCGGGCCGTCCTCAGGGCTGAGGAGGGCGGGTTCCTCCGCGGGCGTACGGGTCGCCCCGGCCGCGTCCTCTCCGCTTTCGGCTCCGGGTACGGAGCCGGCCTGGCCTGCCTTTGCGGTCCTCGGTGTCGGTGCCCCCATAAGCCATCAGTCTGCCAGACAGCGGCCATCAGCCGATCATCCTGAAGTCGGGTTCGAATCGGGCGTTCTCCACCCTTGGGCAGAGGGTGCCGAGGCACCCTTCTCCCACTTCAGACAGAGGGTGCCGACGCCGTCGATCCCCTGACGACCAGCTCGGGGTGGAAGACGAACTCGCTGTGCGGGGCCGGGGTTCCGGCGATCTCCTCCAGCAGGGCGCGGACCGCTGCCTGGCCCATCGCGGCGACGGGCTGGCGGATGGTGGTCAGCGGCGGATCGGTGAACGGTATGAGCGGGGAGTCGTCGAAACCGATGACGGAGACCTCGTGCGGAACGGCCAACGCCCGCTGCCGCGCTGCCCTGATGGCGCCGAGCGCCATCATGTCGCTGGCGCAGACGATCGCCGTGCACTCCTCGTCGAGGAGCGCGGAGGTCGCGGCCTGGCCGCCCTCCAGGGTGAAGAGCGAGTGCCGTACCAGCGGTCCCGGGTCCTCGCCGAGCTGTTCCACGACGGTGCGCTCGAACCCCTCGATCTTCCGCTGCACGGGGACGAACCGTTTCGGCCCGAGCGCGAGCCCTATCCGACGGTGCCCGAGCGAGACGAGGTGGCTCACGGCGAGGCGCATCGCGGCGGCGTCGTCCGGCGAGACGGAAGGGGCGTGTATGCGGGGGGAGTAGCCGTTCATCAGGACGAACGGGACGCCCTGGCCGCGGAGTTGCTCGTACCTTCCGGTGTCCTGCGTCGTGTCGGCGTGGAGCCCGGAGACGAAGATGATGCCCGCGACGCCGCGGTCGACGAGCATGCCGGTGAGCTCGTCCTCCGTGGAGCCGCCCGGGGTCTGGGTGGCGAGGACGGGAGTGTAGCCCTGCCGCGTGAGCGCCTGCGCGATCACCTGCGCGAACGCCGGGAATATGGGGTTCTCCAGCTCCGGCGTGATCAGCCCGACGAGCCCGGCGCTGCGCCTGCGCAGCCTGACGGGGCGCTCGTACCCGAGGACGTCGAGCGAGGCGAGCACGGACTCGCGGGTGGGCTCGGCCACCCCGGGGCGGCCGTTGAGCACTCTGCTGACGGTGGCTTCGCTGACCCCCGCCTGTGCCGCGATGTCAGCTAGCCGTGTGGTCACGTACGGGACTGTACCGGTCTCTTTGTGCAGGCGCCCACCTGGTGTGCGAACTTGCCGCAATGCTTCCGGATGCCGTTTGTGTCCCGACGGTCGGTGTGGTCGTGCGCGCCCGTGCGGTCGTACGCGCCCGTACTCCGGGGGGCGTACGCGCCTGTGCGACGGGTGCCCCGGTGTCTTGCAGAAAATTGCGGCAAGGTCTTTCGCGGCTGTTGCAACGCTGTTAACTTCCTTCGCAGCCCGCGGCTTTGACGACGTGACGGGCGCTTACTTCGGGAGGGATCAGGAGATGCGGCGTGGCATAGGCGCCTCGGCGGCCCTGGTGGCACTGGCGGTTGCGGCAACGGCTTGCGGCGGGGGAGGCGACGAGCAGGACAACGCCGGCGGCGAGATCTCGGGGACGGTCACCTACTGGGACACGTCCAACGACGCCGAGAAGGGCACGTACAAGAAGATCGCCGAGGACTTCGAGAAGAAGCACCCGGAGGTGAACGTCAAGTACGTGCACGTCAACTTCGGCGACGCCAACCAGAAGTTCAAGAACGCCGCAGGCGGCAACTCCGGCGCCCCCGACGTCATGCGCACCGAGGTCGCCTGGGTCGCCGACTTCGCCCACCTCGGCTACCTCGCGCCGCTCGACGACACCCCCGCGCTGGAGAAGGAGTCCGACTACCTCACCACCGCCGCGGGCAGCGGCAGGTACGAGGGCAAGACCTACGCCGCGCCCCAGGTCACCGACACCCTCGGGCTCTTCTACAACAAGAGGCTGCTGAAGGAGGCCGGCGTCGAAGTCCCCAAGACCTTCGCCGAGTTGAAGAAGAACGCGAAGAAGATCAAGGACGAGACGGGCGCCACCGCGCTCTACCTCCGCGGCGACGACCCGTACTGGTACCTCCCCTACCTCTACGCCGAGGGCGGCGACCTGCTCGACACCAAGGCGAAGAAGGTCACCGTCGACGAGAAGCCGGGCGAGCGGGCCTTCGCCACGATGAAGGACCTCGTCGACTCCAAAGCCGCGCTCACCGACTCCAGCGACGGCCAGGAGAACGGCCTCAAGGCGTTCCAGTCGGGCAAGGTCGCGATGATCATCGACGGCCCTTGGGACATCGCAGGGGCCCGGCAGGGCGCCGAGTTCGAGGACGACAAGGACAACCTCGGCGTCGCGGCCGTCCCCGGCGGCTCCCAGGCGCAAGGCTCCCCGCAGGGCGGCTGGAACCTCGGCATCTACGCGGGCACGGGGAACATGCGCGCGGCGCAGGAGTTCGTCAAGTACATGAGCTCGGCCGAGGTGCAGAAGCGCACCACCAAGGAGCTGAGCCTGCTGCCCACCCGCACCTCGGTCTACGAGGACGAGGCCGTGCGGAAGAACGAGATGGTCGAGTTCTTCAAGCCCGCCGTCGACAAGGCGAAGCAGCGCCCGTGGATCGCCGAGGGCAACTCCCTCTTCGAGCCGATCCGGGTCGGCGTCGACGGTGTCCTCGGCGGCGGCAGGACGCCGCAGGAGGCGGCGAAGAAGACGGGCGACGAGTTCCGCAAGCTGCTCAAGGACTACAAGTAACCGAGGGGACGGGCCGAGCTGACATGGCGGCGCAGAGCAGCCGGTCGGTGCCGGGGCCGGCGGACGGGACCGAGGCGGGTCCCGTCCCCGGCCGCGGGCACGAGGCGGCGAGAGGCAAGCAACCACCGCGGCAGCGCGCGGGATCGGGCGCCGGAGCGGGCAGCAGCCGCCCGCAGCGGCGCGACGCGGGCGCGCCGGGGCCGCTGCGCCGCGCGTTCTCCCGGCACTGGTACGCGTGGACGATGGTGGCGCCCGTCGTCCTCGTCATCGGGTTGATCATCGGTTACCCGCTCGGGCGCGGCGTCTGGCTCTCGCTCACCGACGCGGACGAGGCCAACGTCGCGCGCGACATCGGCGTCAACCACATCCCGGCGACCTACTCCTTCGTCGGCCTCGACAACTACGCGGCGGTCCTCGGCGACTCGGTCTTCTGGAGCCGCCTCGGCTGGACGGCGTTCTGGACGGTCGGCTGCGTGGCGCTCACCTTCGGGCTCGGCCTCACCCTCGCCAACATGCTCAACCGCAAGGTGCACGGCCGCTCCTTCTACCGCGTCGCGATGATCGTGCCCTGGGGCATCCCCGCGTTCGTCTCCGTCTTCGCCTGGCGGATGCTCTTCAACGAGCGCGACGGGCTCCTCAACAAGGTGCTCGACGGCGGAGGCATCGAGGCGGTCCCGTGGCTCGGCGACCCGACCTGGGCGAAGCTCGCGGTGATCGCGGTGAACGTCTGGCTCGGCGTGCCTTTCATGATCGTCGCGATGCTCGGGGCCCTCCAGTCGATACCGGGCGAGCTCTACGAGGCAGCGGAGATGGACGGCGCGGGCCCGTGGCAGCGGTTCCGCAACATCACGCTCCCCGGCGTGCGTGCGGTGAGCAGCACCGTGATCCTGCTCAGCACCATCTGGACGTTCAACATGTTCCCCGTGATCTTCCTGCTCACCAAGGGCGGCCCGGAGGACTCCACGGAGATCCTGGTGACCTACGCGTACCGGCTCTCCTTCGTCAACAGCCCCCGGGACTTCGCCACTTCGGCGACCTGGGGCGTGCTGATCCTCCTGCTGCTCGTCCTCTTCACGATGGTCTACCGGCGGGCGTTGCGCCGCCAGGGAGAGGTGTGGTGACGATGCAGACGCGCAAGCGCTCCCCGCTCGCCTCGTTCGGGCTCCACACGGGGCTGGTACTCGGCACCGTCGTGGCGCTCTTCCCGCCGCTCTGGCTGCTGGTCACCTCCTTCAAGCCGAAGAGCGAGGCGTTCTCCACGGCGCTGGTGAAGGAGTTCACCCTCGCCAACTACACGCACGTGGTGCAGGACACCTACTTCCTGACCTGGTTCGGCAACTCGCTCGTCGTCGTCCTCGGCACCACGCTGATCGGCGTCTTCATCGCCGCCACGACCGGCTACGCGATCAGCCGCTTCCGGTTCCCCGGGATGCGGCCCCTGATGTGGGTGCTGCTGATCACCCAGATGTTCCCGATGGCCGTCCTCATCGTCCCGCTCTACAACACGATGGCCACCCTCGGCCTCCTCAACCAGCCGGTCGGCCTGATCATCACCTACCTCACCATCGCGGTGCCGTTCTGCGCCTGGATGATGAAGGGCTTCTTCGACACCATCCCGATCGACATCGACGAGTCGGGCAGAGTCGACGGCCTCACCCCCTTCGGGACCTTCTGGCGACTGGTGCTTCCGCTCGCCAAGCCCGGCATAGCCGTCACGGGCTTCTACTCCTTCGTCACCGCCTGGGCCGAAGTCGCGTACGCCACGGCCTTCATGACGGGCGAGGAGAACCTGACCCTCGCCGGGGGCCTCCAGACCTTCGTCAACCGCTACGGCTCCGACTGGGGTTCGATGACGGCCGCCGCAGTGATCATCGCCGTACCGGCCGCCGTCGTCTTCGGTTTCGCGCAGCGGCACCTCGTCTCCGGGCTCACCGCAGGTGCGACGAAGTCCTGAAGAGCGCACTCTCCTCGACCGCCGCCGCGGGCCCGTCCCGCGCGGCCACCCGCCGGGCGCCGGCCTCGCCTCCCCGCCGAGGCCGGCGCCTCGCCCCGGGACGCGACCCGCCCCCGAGGGCGGTCCTGACACCCATCCGACTCCACCCAGGGACGACATGACGCAGCACGCCGAGAGCGCCCTCCGCGCCGACCGCCCGCAGCCCGCATCCGCCGACGACCACGCCCGCAGCGCCGACTGGTGGCGCGACGCCGTGATCTACCAGGTCTACCCCCGCTCCTTCGCCGACGCGGACGGCGACGGCATGGGCGACCTCCCCGGCATCCGCGCCCGCCTCCCGTACCTCGCCGAGCTCGGCGTCGACGCCGTCTGGCTCAGCCCGTTCTACGCCTCGCCCCAGGCGGACGGCGGCTACGACGTCGCCGACTACCGCGCCATCGACCCGATGTTCGGCTCGCTTCCCGACGCGGAGGCGCTCGTCGACGAGGCGCACGCACTCGGCCTCCGCGTCATCGTGGACCTCGTCCCCAACCACTCCTCCGACCGCCACGAGTGGTTCCGCAGGGCGCTCCGCGAGGGCCCCGGCTCCCCGCTGCGAGACCGCTACCACTTCCGCGCCGGCCGCGGCGAGCACGGCGAACTCCCCCCGAACGACTGGGAGTCGATCTTCGGCGGCCCCGCGTGGACACGGACGGAGGACCCCGACGGCACCCCGGGGGAGTGGTATCTCCACCTCTTCGCGCCGGAGCAGCCCGACTTCAACTGGCAGCACCCCGCCGTCCACGACGAGTTCCGCTCGGTGCTCCGCTTCTGGCTCGACACCGGAGTCGACGGCTTCCGGATCGACGTCGCGCACGGCCTCGTCAAGGCGGAAGGGCTCCCCGACATGGGCAGCGCGGGGCAGTTGCAGCTCCTCGGCACGCAGCAGCTCCCCTTCTTCGACCAGGACGGCGTGCACGAGATCTACCGCGACTGGCGCCGCGTCCTCGACGAGTACCCGGGGCCGCGGATCGGCGTCGCCGAGGCGTGGGCGCCGAGCCCGGAGCGCACCGCGCTCTACGTCCGGGCCGACGAACTCCACCAGGCGTTCAACTTCCACTACCTCAGCACCGATTGGGACGCCGGGCAGCTCCGCGCGGCGATCGACGAGTCCCTCACCTCGCTCGGCGCCGTCGGCGCCCCGGCGACCTGGGTGCTCTCCAACCACGACGTCGTACGCCACCGCACCCGCCTCGGCGGCGGCCTGCGCCGCGCCCGCGCGGCCACGCTGCTGATGCTGGCGCTCCCCGGTTCCGCCTACGTCTACCAGGGCGAGGAGCTCGGCCTCCCCGAGGTGCTCGAACTCCCCGACGAGGCACGGCAGGACCCGTCGTTCTTCCGCGACAACGGCCAGGACGGGCTCCGCGACGGCTGCCGCGTCCCGATCCCGTGGGAGGAGCACGGCCCCTCCTACGGCTTCGGCCCCGACGGAAGCTGGCTGCCCCAGCCCGACGGATGGGGGGCGCTCTCGGTCGCGGTGCAGACGGGCGACCCCGAGTCGACCCTGGAGTTCTACCGCGCGGCCCTCCGCCTCCGCCGCGACCACGACGACCTCGGCGCCGGCGCCCCCCTGGAGTGGCTCGACGCGCCCGACGGCGTCCTCGCCTTCCGCCGCGGCGGCCTCGTCTGCGCGGCCAACACGCGCGCGGAGCCCGTCGCCTGGGAGCCCGCGCGCGGGCGCGTGCTGCTCGCGAGTGCGCCGTACGCCGGCGGCGAGCTCCCCGGCGACACGGTCGTGTGGTGGCAGGCCGAGGCCACCGAGGGGACCGGAGCGTGAGTCCCCGACCGGATGCGGACGGCGGCGTCCCGGTGGGCGCCGCCGTCGGCGAGCGGGAGGCGCAGGGCACGGCGAGGCTCTCCGACATAGCGGCACAGGCGAAGGTGAGCGAGGCGACGGTCAGCCGCGTCCTCAACGGCAAGTCCGGTGTGGCGGCCGGGACTCGACAGCGGGTCCTCGCAGCGCTCGACGTGCTCGGTTACGAGCGCCCCGTGCGCCTGCGCCGGCGCAGCGCGGGACTCGTCGGGCTGGTGATCCCGGAGCTGACCAACCCGATCTTCCCGGCCTTCGCGCAGGTGATCGAAGCCTCCCTCTCCGGGTACGGCTACACCCCGGTGCTCGGCACCCAGATGCCGGGCGGCGCGACGGAGGACGAGCTCGTCGAGCAGCTCGTGGAGCGCGGCGTCAGCGGCGTCATCTTCCTCTCCGGACTCCACGCCGACCTCACGGCCGACCCGGCGAGGTACGCCCGACTCGCGGGCCGCGGCGTCCCGTTCGTCCTCGTCAACGGCTACAACGAGCGGATCGAAGCCCCCTTCGTCTCGCCCGACGACCACGCGGCCGCCGTGATGGCCGTGCGCCACCTGCGGCAGTTGGGCCACGAGCGGATCGGACTCGCCGTCGGCCCCGACCGGTTCGTGCCGGCCCGCCGGAAGGCAGCCGGGTTCGCCGAGGCGCTCGGCACGGACGCGGTGGGCGCGAGACCCTTCGTGCAGCACACCCTGTTCACCGTCGAGGGCGGGCACGCGGCGGCAGGCGCGCTCCTCGACGAAGGCTGCACCGGCATCGTCTGCGGCAGCGACCTCATGGCGCTCGGCGCGGTGCGCGCGGTGCGGGGGCGCGGCCTGCGCGTGCCGGAGGACGTCTCGGTCGTCGGCTACGACGACTCGGAGCTCAACCCCTTCACCGACCCTCCGCTCACCACCGTCCGCCAGCCGGTGCGCGCGATGGCCGCCGCCGCTGTCAACGCGCTGCTGGAGGAGCTGGGCGGAACGCCCGTGCAGCGCACGGAGTTCGTCTTCCAACCCGAGCTCGTCGTACGCGGCTCGACGGCGCAGGCGTCGCCGGGCGGCTGAGGGCGCCGCAGGGGCGCGTCGGCCGAGCGTGGCCGGCGCGCCGTCTCCGCATGTCCAACTCCCTCCGGAGCGCGGCCGGTCGGGACCAGACAAGCCCTGTGAAACCCCTTCCGCACCTTTCTGCAAGCTGTTACGTTCCCCGTGCTCCGGCCCGCCCGGACGGCGGCTCCGCCCCTGCGGAGTCCGCGCGCCCCGTCCGGGCGGGCCGGTTCCGTGTGCACCCGGCGCCTGACTCGGGCAGCGCCGAGGAGAGGGAGCAGGGATGCATCCGGGGAAACCATGACGTGGCCGCACGGTGCCGCAGACGCGTTGCGCTGAGGGGAGCGGTGCGGGCAGCCGCGGGTCGACGGGTGGTATCTCGGTGCGGTCGGGGAGACAACCCTGGTACTCCCCAGGTCGTAAAAGGTGTGCCGCACCGCTTCGTCGTGCCGGCCCCTCTCCCCGCACGGGACGCCGACGGCGGGAGAGTGGCCAGGTGAGCGCAACAGAAAGCGGAGGACAACGTTCCCTGGGGCTGCCTGCGAATCCATCGGCTGCTGCCGGTCCGGCAGCCTTCCGAACGAGGGGTGCTGCGCACGTGGTGCGTCCACCCGGGTACTTGGGCTGTCCGTCGGATTGCGTCAAGTGAGCGGCTGGGGTTGACGGTTCGACACGGGCGGTCGCGGGCTCGGGGCGGGGATGCCTTCTGCTCGGATTCCTACCAGAATTGGACCGTCCCTGCATGCGCGGGGACCTTGGCGGCGGGCGGAGGCGGTCCGTGCGCAGGCCGGAACCATCCCCGCATGCGCGGGGACCACTCCGCCCGGGACAGCCGCAGGTCGCTGTCAATCGGACCATCCCCGCATGCGCGGGGACCACCGAAGTTGGAGAAGATCCCGCCGTGGGAGGCGCGGACCATCCCCGCATGCGCGGGGACCACGACCCCGGCATCCCCCTCGACGCAGGCCACACCGGACCATCCCCGCATGCGCGGGGACCACGGGAGCCCGTCTCCCTGCCGCGTGGCGTCGAGCGGACCATCCCCGCATGCGCGGGGACCACCCGCCGACCGTGGCGGCAGCGGCGATCCGCGCCGGACCACCCCCGCATGCGCGGGGACCACTGTCGTACCGGCCGGAACCGGCGCTCATCTCCAGGACCACCCCCGCATGCGCGGGGACCACTGTCGTACCGGCCGGAACCGGCGCTCATCTCCAGGACCACCCCCGCATGCGCGGGGACCACCGCCTACTACCCCCGAGGATGACGACGTGCCTAGGACCACCCCCGCATGCGCGGGGACCACACTTCCCGACCTGCACTCCTACGAGCGAGTAACCAAATTTTGCTTCACTCCACACGCACCTCTAACAGATCACCGAGTCACACCCAGCCGCACCCCGACCCACCCACCACCCCACATACATCCGCGACCCCAACTTACCGTCGGCGCACTCCCGTTAGCCGTGCCGCATCACCACAGCACCCCTCCCACCCAACCCCGGCGAGCACAGCCCCAAGGCGACCAGCAACCCCGACGACGAGAACGAGCAACTCCTCGGGAAGATCGATCACGAACGGGCAGCAGAACGCGGCAAGTACGGCACGTAACCAATAGCGCCACTCCGCCCGTAGGCCAACACGCAACCAGCACTCACCCGACCGATTCCGGCCCGCCGCAAGCCGGCAATCCTTCCGCGCACGACACTCGCGGGCAGGTGAGCACGGACCTGCCCGCCCATCCCGTGCCGTCGAGCCGGTCGGCGAACTGGCGCGATGTGAGGGAGTGCCATCGTGCGGCGGCGAGTTCGGTTGCGAGCGGCAGGCCGTCGAGGCGGCGGCAGATCTCCGCGCAAGCTTGGGCTCGTGGCGGTCGCTCGCGCCGGTGGGGTGAGCGACCGCGGGTGGAGGGTGGCTCCGTCGCCCGAATGTTGTCGCTGACTTCCCGGAGACTCGGCCGGCGGTGTTCGTTCGGCGGTGATGGCAGCGCATTGGTGCTTGCCGGACGGGGAGGGGCGCTTGGCGAATCCCGCTGGGCCACACAGTTCGGCTGAACCTGCAAGGCATGCCCCCGACTTGGCGACGCTCGCCCGACGGCGCGCGTCGTCAGGCGCCGCGCGCCATGGCGCACGCCGTCCGGGCCGCTCGCCCGGTGGCCCCAACGGCGACGCCCACCCGACGGCACCGAAGGCCGCCCGCGAGGCGCCTCACCCGAGGCGAGAGGCAAGGCCCGACAGGTTGACGCACCGCTGCTCCCCGCAAGGCTGCGCCGCTCACCGCGGCCGGAGCCGGACGGGGCCGCGACCGACTCCGAAGCGCAGAGCAGCCGCAACGCCCGGACGGTAAGGGCAGGTTGACCGTTCAGTGCGGCGCCGTCTCCCCGCTCAGCCTCCACGGCCGGGCGAGCGTGAGGAGGGCGAGTGCCGCGAGGCAGAGGGCGCCGAGCATCACGGCGGCCATCGGCGTCGAGCTGCCCTCGCCGAAGAATCCGACGAGCGGTGAACCCACGGCGCCGAGGAGGAACTGCACGCCGCCGAGGAGGGCGGAGGCGGCGCCGGGCGCGTCCCGTCCGACCGACTGGCCGAGGCTCATCGACGCGGGGAAGATCGTCCCGACGCCGAAGAGTGTGACGAAGAGCGTGAGCCAGGTACCGGCGAGCGTCTCCCCGAGCGTGAGCACCAGCACCAACTGGGCGAGCGCCGCCGCGATCGACACCGCGACGGCCCAGGAGAGCAGCGAGTTGACCGAGAACCTCCGCGAGAGCCTGCCGAAGACGCCCCCGGAGAGCAGGAGGCCGAGCGCGTTGCTCGCGAAGATCAGCGAGTAGAGCCCCGAGGTGACCCCGTGCACCTTCTCGAAGACGAAGCTCGACCCTCCCACGTAGCTGAACATCGCCCCTGAGCTGAACCCGAGGACCAGCACGTACCCGAGGTAGGCGCGGTTCCCCGCGAGCCGCCCCATCGCGCGGAACGTCGCGGCTATCCCTTCGTTCCTGCGGCGTTCCGTCGGCAGCGTCTCCGGCACCCGCCACACGACGGCGAGGAGCAGCGCGACGCCGACCGCCGCGAGGAAGACGAAGATCGCACGCCACTCGGCAACCGAGAGGACGGCACCGCCGAGCACCGGTGCGGCGATCGGCGCGACGCCGAGGATCTGGGAGAGCACCGCGAAGTACCGCGGCAGTTCCGGACCGGCGAAGAGGTCCGTGAGGACGGCACGTGCGAGCACCATGCCGATGGCGCCGGCCGCGCCCTGGAAGAACCGCGCGGCGACGAGCACTTGCGCGGTGGGCGCGAACGCGCAGGCGGCGGAGAGCACGGCGAAGCCGACGCAGCCGCAGAGCAGCAGCCGCCTTCGCCCGAGGCTGTCGCTCATCGGGCCGAACACGAGCTGCCCCGCGACGAGTCCGGCGAGGAAGGCCGTCATGGTGAGCTGCACCGAGGAGCTGCCGGTGTGCAGGGAGGCGCCCATGGAGGGGAAGCCGGGGACGTACATGTCGATGGCGAGCGGCCCCACGGCCGTGAGGGCGCCGAGTACGGCAAGCAGTCCCATCGAGCGCGCGGGCGAGCGCCGCTCCGGGGAGCCGGCATCGATGCGTGTGGTAACCATGCAAGCACGCTAGCCGCAGTGGCAGCGAACGCTCTTCGGCAGCCCTGCCGACGAGGCCCCGGACCTGGACCTACGAGGCCAACTGCTTACGTGCGCGGCGACTTGAGCCCTGTCCGAGCGCGGGTTCCGGCCGGTTGATCTCGGCCCACACCGCGTCGAGGGAGAGGCTGAGGACGTCGGCGATCGCCGCGATGGTGGGGAAGGCGGGGGTGGCCACGCGGCCCGACTCGATCTTCCGGTAGGTCTCCGGCGAGACGCCTGCCTCCAACGCGGTGTCGAGCATCGAGCGTTCTCCCCTCGCTCGACGGAGGAGGGCGCCGAGGCGCTGTCCGCGCTCGACCTCTTCGGGAGTGAGCGGCAACCTGACCATGGCCCCGATTCTAGTACCGGTAAAGTAAGGACGGTATAGTTATTGGTCGCACGAAGAGGTCGCCGCATGATCGAGATCCTGAACCCCACCCAACTGACCCGAGCACGGGTGACCGGTGCTCTGGTGGGGCACATCCTGCACACGTTGAGGGACCGCAGCGAGGTCGGCACGAGCCTGCTCGACATCGACCGGTGGACCAAGGCCATGATCGACGAGGCGGGCGCGCAGTCCTGCTACGTCGACTACGCACCCTCCTTCGGCCGCGGCGCGTTCGGCCACTACATCTGCACGGCCGTCAACGACGCCGTCCTCCACGGCCGGCCGCGCGACTACACGCTCGCCGAGGGCGATCTGCTCACACTCGACCTCGCCGTCTCCAAGGACGGAGTTGCTGCGGACGCCGCCATCAGCTTCCTCGTGGGCGACGAGAAGCCTTCGGAGAGCGTCGAGATGATCAGTGCGACCGAACGCGCGCTTGCCGCAGGCATCGCCGCCGCCGGACCCGGAGCGCGCATCGGCGACCTCTCCCACGCCATCGGCACGGTCCTCAGCGCGGCGGGGTACCCGATCAACACCCAGTTCGGCGGCCACGGCATCGGCTCGACGATGCACCAGGACCCGCACGTCCCCAACACGGGCCGCCCCGGCCGCGGGTACGAGCTGCGCCCCGGGCTGCTGCTGGCACTGGAGCCGTGGGTGATGGCGGACACCGCCGAACTCGTCACCGACGCCGACGGATGGACGCTCCGCAGCGCGACGGGCTGCCGAACAGCGCACAGCGAGCACACGATCGCCGTCACCGAGGACGGAGCCGAGATCCTCACCTTGCCCGGGCGGGCGCAGTAACGGGGCCGGGGACTGTGCGACGCACGGCCCTTGAGGCGGAAAGTGCGTGCGGCGACCGCCGCGACGTAGTACCCCTCAAGGGTTCGGAGTTCCGTTCTCGCATGGAGGTGTCGATGACCGTGCGCCGTGTCGTTCCCAATGTCCGGTCGGAAGCCGTGGAGGAGAGCCGGGAGTTCTACGGCCTGCTCGGGTTCGAGGAGGTCATGAACCACGGATGGATCGTGACGCTCGCCTCTCCCTCTCAACCGGCGGCCCAGGTCAGCTTCATGACCGACGACAGGACCGCGCCGGTCGTCCCCGACATGAGCGTCGAGGTGGACGACGTGGACGCGGCCTACGCGGCCGTGCGCGCCGGCGGCGCGGAGATCGTGCACCCGTTGCAGGACGAGGAGTGGGGCGTGCGCCGTTTCTTCGTGCGTGACCCCGACGGGCGGGTGGTCAACGTGTTGAGCCACCGTTGACGCGCGCTCGGGGCGAACGGGGTGGCAGCGGACGCTCGTCGG
This sequence comes from Streptomyces sulphureus DSM 40104, assembly GCF_000381025.1. Lineage (GTDB taxonomy): Bacteria > Actinomycetota > Actinomycetes > Streptomycetales > Streptomycetaceae > Streptomyces > Streptomyces sulphureus. Next base: position 522,314 of record NZ_KB905815.1, on the reverse strand, counting down.
GGTGACCGGCGCTCTCGCCGTCGGACGCCGCCGGGACGGTGCGGTCGTCCGCGCCGGTCTCGACCAGGACGACCCGTACGGCGGGGAGTTGCCGCGCTTCGGGACCGGCTCGGCAGACAGGTGCCGCTCGGCTCCGAGGAAGCGGCGGCACCCTCGCTGCCGGGTGGCCGACGGCAGCAACTCCGGGTGTCCCAAGCGCCGTTACGCTGCCGAGGCCGACCGGTGCGCGCAAGCGCACCGGGGCGGGCCTGCACCGCAGGCCGGCGACAGGGCCGGGCCGTCGCCACGCCACCCGCCCCGGCCGGAGAGCCCCAACGGGCTTTCGGCCACCCCCGGTTCACGCCTCCTGTTCGGGCGCCGCCAGTTCCCCGAGGCGGACGAAGAGGTCGCCGATCGGTCCGTCCGGCGGTTCGTGCTCGGCGATGCGGCGGACGTGCACGCGGGTCTCCTCGTCCGAGACCGCGGCGACGGCGGCGAGCGCGACGAAGTCGTGGACGAGCTGCAACTCCAGCTCGGCGCGGGGGATTTCGCGGCCGTCGAGCCAGCTCAGCGCCGTCGTCTCGGCGAGGCCGACCCACGATCTGATCACCAGGGCCAGGCGCGGCCCCGGGCCCTCGATGCCGAGGTGGTGGAGGACCTGCTCGTAAGCGGTCCTGCGCACCTCGTCGATGACCGCGTTGGCGTGCGGCGAGCCGGCCGCCGAACCGCCGCGCAGCAGCGCGGAGAAGCCGGGGCCGTGCTCCTCGACGAAGTCGAAGTAGCGGCCCATCACCCGCAACAGGCGGGCGCCGAGGGGTCCTTCGGCCGGCTCGGAGAAGCGGGCCGTGAGCTCGTCCGCCGCTCTTCTGACCGCCTCCTCGTAGAGGCTGTGCTTGCCGGGGAAGTAGTGGTAGACGAGCGGGCGCGAGATCCCCGCCGCCGTCGCGATGTCGTCGATCGACACCTTCTCGGGGGAGCGGTGGCTGAAGAGCTCCAGCGCCACCTCGATCAGTTGCTGCCTGCGCTCCTCGACACCCATCCGGCGCCGCACCCCGGTTGTCATGGGTCAACCCTAACCAGCGCCGGCCGCCGCCGGTCAGGGGCAGGCGCGTCCGCCCCTCCTGTGAGGGGGCTTGCGACGCGGGCCCGGGCGCCGTGGGCGCGCGCCCGATTCCGTTGCGCACATGCGCACTTGGGGCGTACGTCAGGAGCCGAGCGCGCGCAGCTCGTCGCCGTCGTGGAGGCGTGCGGTCAACTTCACCCGGGAGCGCGGCTCGGTGCGAAGCTCCGCCGTGCGGCCCGGGACAGTGGCACGCACGCCCCCGCGCGCCTCGATACCGGTGACGCCCGCGCTCCCCGCCGCGAGGACATAGGACTCGCCGGCCGGCGACTTCCACAGCACGCCGCCGACGACCTGCCGCTGCCGCGGCCCGCACGCGGGCGAGTCCGACGCGCGCGCCGTCACCGCGGCGTCCTCCGGACCGTCCTCGTCCGGCCGGTGCGGAGGACGAAACTGCACCATCGCCTGCGTGCCCCGGCCCCGCCAGGTCTCCGCGCGGGTGCAGAGCCAGGTCCCCGTGCCGGCGCCGCCCGGAAGCTGCTGGTACGCGAACGCCCAGGTGTTGACGGAACGCACGCCGCCGCCCACGAGACCCGTGAGCCGGCAGACGCTCTGCGCCAGCGCGCGCCGCCCCGGGCTCCCGGGGCTCGCGGTGCGCGCGGCGTCCGCCGTCGCGGCGGGGGTGCCGTCGGGCCTCGGTGGCGGGCCGGACGTGAGGCGTACGGGGGTGAGTTCGCCGAGGTCCGTGAAGAAAGCGGGGGCACCGCCCTTCTCGTGGAGGACGAGGCCGGGCCAGCTTCGGCAGTCGCCCTCGTCCCTGGTCTTCGCACCCGCCGTCGGCGAGGTGAGTGTGCGTGTGACGCCGTCGTCGAGCCCGAGGGGGCGCTCCACGGCCGTCGGGGAGCGCAGGTCGACCGTGGCGGCGGAGGAGACCCAAGGGGCCGTCAGGTAGCGGACGTTGCTGTCGCTGCGGCCCAGCACCAGCGCGGCGGAAGAGGTGGCGTCGGCGCCGTCCGTACGGACGAGGTCGAGGGCGGCGGGACCGCCGTCGGCGCCGGCCGGCTCCGCGTACCGCGCGACGCGGAGGCCGTCGTAGAGGAGGACGACGGAGGCGCCGTCGACCTCGCCGGCGTAGAGGAGCTTGGGGGCGCCGGCCGGGGGCGCGGCCGAGGTCCCCCGGACGGTGGCGACGCGGACCTCGGGCCCGGGACGCGCCCACACGGCGAGGGCACGGCGCAGCAGCGCCTCGTCCCGCACCCGCTCGCCCCGCGCCGGCCACACGGAGAGGTCGCGACGGCTCGACTCCTCCCAGGCGTCGGGCGCCGAGACCGTCAACGCGGCCGGGTCGAGGGCCCGTTCGGACGCGGGGTTGCGGGAGTACGGCGGGGCAGCGGCCCCTTCGGGGCCCCAGCCGTCCCCGGGGAGGCCGAGCAGCGCGCCGCAGGCGGCGAGTGCAGCGAGCGCGGCGAGAGCGGCGCGCGTGTGCTGCCGGCGCCGGACGAGGTCCGTCGGCCGCGCCTGCAGCGTGCACGCGTCGAACTCGGGCGCGAGGAGCAGGTGCCGGTCCCGGCTGCCGGCGGGTTCGGGGACGCCTTCGGCTTCGCGCTGCGCACGCGCCGGCTCCTCGACGCCCGCGGCGCGCAGGGTGCGTTCGACGTCGCCGGCGGAGAGCCCCTCCAGGCGGGAGAGCGCGTACGCGGCGCGCGCCTGCCGCGAGAGCTCGCCGAGCGCCTGCTCCAGTGCGAGTTCGTCGGCGCTGCCGGGGCGGGTCCGCAGGCGCAGTCCCCAGACGCGAGGGAGGGCCGGCAGCGCGGCGGGGAGCAGGCGGCGCAGCCGCCCGAGGCGGCGGCGCTCGTCCGCGAGGACGGTGGTGAGCACCCGGAGGCGGAGCGCGGCGTACGCCGGGTCGGGCGCCGCGGCGCTGTCGGGGGCGCCGCGCTGCGCGGGCAGCGGTGCCGCCTCGACCGGAAGCCTGCCCTTGGGGAGTGCGCGCTGCACCGCCGAGTGGGCGGCGAGAACTCGGCGCTGGCGGCCGAGCGCAGGCGCCGACTGTACGTAGGCGAACCGCACCAACCGCGGGTAGTGCTCCCGCAGGACCGATTCGGCTTCCTCGGTGTCGAGCGGCGCCGAGGACGGGGTCCAGGGGGCGGGCGAGTCTGCGGACTGTGCTTCCGGAAGGGCCACACCCGGCTGAACGAGCGAACCCGCCAGGGGTCACCCGCGGCCCGGGCGAGACACGAACAACGAGGGCCGTTCGGCGGGCCGTTGAGACCCTGCCCGCCCGCGCCTGGGCAGCGCGCGGGGGAGCGGATACGCTTCCGTCCATGCGCCAACTCCACGCCGTCGCAACGGCGTTCACGTCGGGGAGCACATCCGGGGCAGCCGCCGCCGGAGGTGCCGTGTGACGGACCGCATACGCTTCGGCCTCCTCGGGACCGGGGCATGGGCGGCCCGCACCCACGGCCCCGCGCTCGCCGCCCACCCGGACGTCGACCTCGTCGGCGTATGGGGACGGCGCCCGGACGCCGCCGAGGAGCTCGCCACCGCGCTCGAAGCCCGTGCGTACGCCACGCCCGACGCGCTCTTCACCGACTGCGACGCCGTCGCCGTCGCCCTGCCGCCCGACGTCCAGGCGCCGTTGGCGGCGCGCGCCGCTGCGGCCGGCTGTCACCTGCTCCTCGACAAGCCGGTGGCGACGACGTCCGAGGGTGCCGCGGCGGTGACCGGTGCGCTCCGCGGTTCGGGCGCGGCTTCCGTCGTCTTCTTCACGCTCCGGTTCGGCGCCTCCGCCGCGTGGATCGACCGACAAGCCGCGCGCCAGGGCTGGATGGCCGGACGCGCGGACTGGCTCTCCGACCTCTTCGGCGGCGTCGGCGTCCCGTACGAGACCTCGCCGTGGCGGTACGAGAAGGGCGCCCTCTGGGACCTGGGGCCGCACGCGCTCTCGGTGCTGGTCCCGGTGCTCGGCGCGGTCGAGGAGGTCCGCGCGATGGCGGGCCCGGGGGACGCGGTGCAGCTCTCGACGGTGCACGCGAGCGGCGCCGTCGGCTCCTCGCTCCTCAGCCACTCCCTGCCGCCCGGCGACCACGGGGCGCAGGTCGAACTCCACGGTGCGGCCGGGCACGTCGCGCTCCCCGAGTCGCAGGACGGCGCAGGGGAGGCGTACCTGCGCGCCGTCGATGCCCTGTTGGCGGCTGCGGGCGGCGGTCCGCGCCACCCGTGCGACGCGTTCTTCGCCGAGGACGTCACTCGGGTCCTCGTCCGCGCCGAGGCCGAACTCGCCCGCTGAGCCGCAGCGGTGCGGTGTCCCCGCGCCGCCCGTACCCGGAGCCTCCGCCATGCGCGTAGTGATCGCCGAAGACCTCTTCCTCCTCCGCGACGGCCTCGTGCGCATGCTGGACGCCTTCGACTTCGACATCGCGGCCGCCGTCGGCACCGGGCCCGAACTGGACCGCGTGTTCGCCGAGTTGGAGCCGGACGTCGCCGTCGTCGACGTCCGGCTGCCGCCCTCCTTCAGCGACGAGGGGCTCCAGTGCGCGCTTCGGGCCCGACGCCGGCGCCCGGGGCTGCCGGTGCTGGTGCTCTCGCAGCACGTCGAGCAGTTGTACGCGCGCGAGCTGTTGGCGGACGGCGCCGGAGGGGTCGGGTACCTCCTCAAGGACCGCGTCTTCGACGCCGACCAGTTCATCGACGCCGTCCGCCGCGTCGCGGCCGGCGGGACGGCGATGGACCCGCAGGTGATCCAGCAGCTCCTCTCCCGCCGCGCGGCCGACGAGCCGATGGGGCACCTGACGGCGCGCGAGCGCGAGGTGTTGGAGCTGATGGCGCAGGGCCGGTCGAACGCGGCCATCGCTGCGCAGCTCTTCGTCACCGAACGCGCCGTCGCCAAGCACACGTCGAACATCTTCGGGAAGCTCGATCTGGCGCCCTCGGACGATGACAACAGGCGCGTACTCGCCGTGCTCGCATACCTCGACCGAGGCTGAACCCTCCGATACCGTCTCGTTCACGACAGAGCAGACATATAGGTCTCAACGAGTGGGGCGTACGGTGAGTGGAATCAGCAGACGCAGGCTTCTCGGCACGGCAGGCGCCCTCGGCGCCGGCACGGCGACGGCGTACGGACCCCCCGCGGCGGCCGCAGCACGCGGCCCGGCCGGAGGAGGCGGCAGCGGCGGGGAAGCCGACCGCTCCCGCGCGACCCCGGACCCCGCCGGCGCCGCCCTCGCACGGCTACTCCCCGACCACACCGAGCAGTTCACCCTCACCCTGCTCGACGCAGGGACCGACGACCGCTTCCGCGTCACGGGCAGCCAGGGCGACATCCGCGTCGCCGGCACCACCCCCGCGGCGATCCTCACCGGCGTCCACTGGTATCTCAAGTACACCTGCCACGCCCACATCTCCTGGGCCGGGACGCGGCTCGACCTTCCGGAAACCCTCCCCGCGCCGAGCAGTCCGTACGAGCAACGCGCGACCGTACCCCACAGGTTCGCCCTCAACGACACCCACGACGGCTACGCCGGCGCCTACGCGGACTGGCCGCAGTGGGAGCGTTTCCTCGACGTCCTCGCGCTCCACGGCTGCAACGAGGTCCTCGTCACCGTCGGAGCCGAGGGCGTCTACCACCGGTTCCTCCAGGACTTCGGCTACTCCGACGCCGAGGCGCGCGCCTGGATTCCCGCACCCAGCCACCAGCCGTGGTGGCTCCTCCAGAACCTCTCCGCGTACGGCGGCCCCCTCACCCCCCACCAACTGCGCCGCCGCACCGAGTTGGGCCGGCGCATCACCTCACGCCTGCGCGAACTCGGCATGCACCCCGTCCTCCCCGGCTACTTCGGCTCCGTCCCCGGCGACTTCGCCGAACGCAACCAGGGCGCCCGCACCGTCCCGCAAGGGGACTGGCACGGCCTGGAGCGCCCCGCCTGGCTCGACCCGCGCACCCCCCACTTCCGCACCGCAGCCGCCGCCTACTACCGCCACCAGCGCGAACTCCTCGGCGACGCGGGCCACTTCAAGATGGACCTGCTCCACGAGGGCGGAGACCCGGGCGACGTCCCCGTCGCCGACGCCGCGCACGGCGTCGAGCAGGCGATGCGGAAGGCGAAGCCGGACGCCGTCTGGGTGATCCTCGGCTGGCAGAACAACCCGCGCCCCGAAATCCTCCAGGGCATCTCCCGCAAGAACCAGGTCCTCATCGTCGACGGCCTCTCCGACCTGGAGGGAACGAGCGACCGCGAGAGCGACTGGAACGGCACCCCGTACGCCTTCGGCACCATCCCCAACTTCGGCGGCCGCACCACCCTCGGCGCCAAGTGCCACATGTGGACCGACCGTTTCGCCGAGTGGCGGGACAAGAAGGGCAGCGCACTCGCCGGCACCGCCTACATGCCCGAGGCCGCCGACCGCGACCCGGCCGCCTTCGAGCTCTTCAGCGAACTCGCCTGGCGCCGCGAGGCGATCGACCGCACCGACTGGTTCCGCGAGTACGCCCGCGTCCGGTACGGCGCCGACGCGGCCCGCGCCGCGCAGGGCTCCGGCGAGAAGGCCCTCGCCGCCCTCCGCGACACCGCCTACCACCTGGAGACCACCGACGGCCGCCCGCACGACAGCGTCTTCTCCGCCCGCCCCGACCTCAAGGCCCGCTCCGGCTCCCACTACGCCACCAAGTCCCCCGGCTACGACCTGCCCGCCTTCGACGCCGCCCTCGACGCGCTCCTCGGTCTCCCCGAGCGCGTCCGCACCACCGACACCTACCGGTACGACCTCACCGACCTCGCACGGCAGGCGCTCGCCAACCGTTCCTGGACGCTGATCGCCCAACTCGACGCCGCCTACGCCCGCAAGGACACCACCGCCTTCCGTGAGTTGAGCACCCTGTGGCTCCGCCTCCTCCAACTCGCCGACGAGACCGCGGGCGCCCACCGCGGCTTCCTCCTCGGCCCCTGGATCGCCGACGCCTCCCGCGCCGCGGGCACCGCGGCGGAGCGCACCGCCCTCGCACGCACGGCCCGCACCCTCGTCACCACCTGGGACGGCCGCGAGACGGCCGACCAGGGCAGCCTCGCCAACTACGGCAACCGCGACTGGCACGGCCTCCTCGCCGACGTCCACCTCCCCCAGTGGCGGGACTACCTCGACGAACTCGCCGACGCACTCGCCGAGGAGCGCTCACCGAAGACCTTCGACTGGTACGCACGCGAGGAGAAGTGGGTGAACGACGCGCCCACCTACCCCGAACGCCCCGTCGGCGACGCGCACACCCTCGCCACCAAGGTCCGCGACGCCCTCGCAAAAGCCCCCTACCAGGGCAGCGTCCGCGCCACCTCGGACCCGCGCGCCCTGGAGCCGGGCGCCACCGGCGAGTTGACCGCCGTCTTCCGCAACGAGAACGGCCTGGAGCCCACCGGACGCGTCGACTTCACCCTCACGGGACTCGACGACGCGGACCCCCGCGGCCCGCTCTCCTTCCCCGAGGTGGCCCCCGCCGGCCGCGCCGAGGTCACCTGGCGCCTGACGGCCCCCGAGAAACTCGACCGCCCGCTCCAACCGCTGCGTTACGGGCTGCGCGTCCTGTACGGGCCGCGCGGCGGGAAGCGCGTCGAAGCGCGGTCCGAGGGCGAGGTGTACGTGGCGGGTCCGCTCGACGACGGGCTGCGCACCGTCAGCACCAACGACGCCGTCTTCGGGCAGGCGGGCGCGCGCCTCGCCGTCGACGGCGGCGGCCGGGACCTGTGGAAGGCGACCGCCGAGTTCGGCGCCGTCTACCGCAGCGGGGCGCTCCGCGACGGCGGCTCGGTGCAGGTCCGCGTCGATGCACAGGAGAACACGAGCGAGTGGGCCCGCGCCGGCCTCGTCATCCGCAACGACCTCGCTTCCGCCACGTCGCCCGGCTTCGCCAACCTCGCGCTGACCCCGGGCCACGGCGTCGTCTTCTCCCACGACGCCGACGGCGACGGCGAGTTGGACACCTACCGCGCCGTCGCCGGAGTCCACGCCCCGGTGCTGCTGCGAATCACCCGCAAGGCAGGCGACTGGACCGGCGCCTTCTCGCGCGACAACGGCCGAACCTGGCGCACCGTCGCGACCGTAAGCCTCCCCGCCGCCGCCTCCGCCCAGGACGCCGGCCTCTTCATGACAGCGACCGACGGCGGCTTGGGACAGCGCGGCCTCGTGGAGTTCCGGGACTTGCGCGCGGGTTGACGTTGCGGCGGGGCTGGTCCGGCGTCGCTCGGGCTCCGTAACAGCCCCTCCGGGCGGGGGAGTTGGTTGTCCCCGGTGGAAGGGCCGCTCAGACGTCGGCTTCTCTGCGGCGGCCGGGGGCGTCATGGCGGGTCGCGGTCTCGTCGGCTTCTGCGCTCTGAGTACCGGTTGATGTTCCAGGCGGTGGTGGGCTTGCGGTTCGCCGCCGCGTGCGGGCGTCGGAGCAGTCTTCTCGGACTGAGAGTTGTCGTCCGGTGCCGGTGGCCTGGCGCGTGGGGGCTCCGGGCGACGGCGGCTCGGGGCAGTGTGGTCTCGTCGGCTTCTGCGCTCTGAGTACCGGTTGACGTTGCGGGCGGTGGCGGGCTTGCGGTTCGCCACCGCGTGCGGGCGCCGGGGCAGTCTTCTCGTACGGGGAGTTGTCGTCCGGGTGCCGGTGGCTCGGCGGGTGGGGGCGCCGGGCGACGGCGGCTCAAGGCAGCGTGGGCTCGTCGAGTTCTGTGACCTGCGCGCCGGTCGACGTTCCTGTCGGCGGCGGGCTCCCGGTCGTCGCCGCCTGTGCGTCCCGGGACGGTGTCGGCCGCCGGGCTACGTGTCGGCGCTGCGTGTGGCTCCGAAGCGGTCTTCCCGCACGGCAGTTGTGGGCCGGACGCCGCTGGCACAGCAGGAAGCCGCGGTCCGTCGTCCGGGAGGCCGGCCGCTTCATGACGGCGGCGCGGCCACGTCGAGTTCTGTGGCGTGGGCGCCGGTTGCGGCGCCGGGCGGGCGGCCGCGATCCGCCCGCATCGGAACGGCGTCGTGAGCAAGCGAGTCGCCCCCGTCCGGCAGGAGCAGACCGCCGTCCGCACCGGTCGCGCACGCGCACGGCCGGTACGGACGGCAACGGGCCGGTTGGCCACCGGAGTTCCGGGACGCAGGCCGTACTCAGCCCATCGCCGCGACCTTCTCGCGGTACCCCTTCACAGGCGCCGCGTCCCGGTACGGTTCGAGGCGCCGCTCGAAGTCGCGTACGTACTCGTGCGCCCGGACCGAACGCATCTCGGCCGCCTGCCCCGCGGCCTCGGCGGCGAGGGCGCACGCCTGGTCGACCTCGCCGAGGCCGAGTCGGGCGGTGGCGAGCACGATCCGGCAGAAGAGGCGGCTGCGCGCGAAGCCTGTGCCGCGGAGCTGGAGCGAGCGCTCCGCGTGCTGGGCGGCGGGGCGGAACTGCTGGAGGTCGCGGTGGGAGTGCGCGAACTCGTCGGCGAGCTGCGCCTCGTCGAAGGAGCGCGCCCACTGCGGCGCCTCCTCGCCGGGACGCGACGCCTCCATCGCCCGCTCCGCACGCGCCAGCGACGCCGTGCACGCACGCACCTCGCCGAGGACCGCGTGCCCCCGTGCCTCCGCCGAGTGCAGCAGCGCCTGCACAACGGGCGACGCCGAGGTGCCCACGCCCTGCTGCGCGACGCGCGCCAACTGCACCGCCTCCCGGCCGTGTCCGAGGTAGACGGCCTGCCGGCTCATGGTGACGAGTACGAAGCTGCCGTACGCGCGATCCCCCGCGGCCTGCGTGAGCCGCAGCGCCTGCACGAAGTACCGCTGCGCCAGGCCGTGCGCCGCGATGTCGTACGACGTCCATCCCGCGAGCCTCGTCAGATCGGCGGCGGCCGCGAAGAGCCGGCGGCCGACCTGCTCGCCGTAGACGCCGCGGAGCATCGGCTCGGCCTCGTGCTCCAGGTACCGCACAAGGGCCTGCCGGGCGTGGCCGCCGCCGTACGCGTGGTCGAGCGCGCGGAAGAGCTCGCAGACGGCGCGGAGCGCGGCGACGTCGCCGCCGGTGACCTTCTGCCCAGGGCCGCGCTCGACGCGGTCGAGCCGCGCGCCCGTCGCACCGGCGAGTGGGGAGCCGGAGGGGGAGCGCGGCAGCCCCGGCTGCGGAGCCGGGCGGGCCTGCGCGGGGACGCGGACGGGCTGCCCCGGTCGGCGGGGGTACCCCACGGGGCCGCGCCCGCCGGGGAGTTGACCGCTCCGCTGGTGCGCCGGGGGCGCGGCGGCCTGCTGCCCGGGCTGTCCGGGCTCGCCGCCCTTGCCGCCCTTGCCGCCGTTCTCGGGGTCCGGGCCGTGTGCCACCCGCTCGTCCGCGCGGCCGATCAGCCAGTCCCGACTCGGCACCACGAGGCCCGCGGGCGTGAAGGCGATCTTGCGCAGCTCCGCGTGGCTCCCCGAGTCCTTCCGCCACAGACCGCTGACGATCTCGACCGCCTCGGCGGGGGTGGCGGCGAACTCCAGGCCCGCGTAGACGGGGGCGCAGGCGTCCAAGCCCAGGTCCTGGGCTGTGAGTCGGCGGCCCAGGCGGCGGGTGAAGACCTCGGCGATGAGCGCGGGCGTCGTGCCGCGCGGCTGCTGGCCGCGGAGCCAGCGGGTGACGGATGTCTTGTCGTAGCGCAGGTCGAGGCCGTGTTCCAGGCCGAGTTGGTCGACCCTCCTGGCGAGTCCTGCGTTGGAGAACCCCGCCTCGGCGATGAGGGTGGCGAGTTGGCGGTTGGGGACGCGTTGTGCGGAGGACTGGGGTGCGGAGTCCTCAGGTCGTTCCAGGGTCATCGGAAACTCCTAGCGGGGTACCGCCGGCTTCGGTTGCGGGGATGGGGGCGTCCTCGGACCGGCGGCACACCCGGAGGTGCCGCCGCGCCGGCGGTGTCTGCCTGCGGAGTTGGTGTGGGCCTCAACCGAAGTCCTCCCGGACTGCACTCGGTGACGAGAAGTGGCGGGAAATGGCGGGAAATCAGCGGAAGTTCGGTGTGCGAGCGGGCAGCAGCCAGGAGCTGCGGCACACCGTGCCGAGCGTGGAGTGCGAACCGCGCGACCCCCTCCTCGTCTGCGGGGCGACCAGGCGGCGAAAGGCGCCCATGGTGCCCTCGCGGCTTACGGCAGACGCCCGAGGCGCCCTCATGGAACGGCGCGAATGTAACGGTCTGCGCACCGGGCAACTGCGGCTTCGTCCGGTATTCATCCGTACGTGTGAGGAAAGGCCGCCTGCCGCGACGGAGAGCCGCGCCCGTAGAGTGGCAGCGGTCCGAGGAGCAGCCCCGCGGCCGCACGCCGGCGCTCGTAGCGCGATGAGGAGGAGGCCGTGATGGCGCAGTCCGTGGTCGGTACCGAGACGACCGGAGCACCGGCGCCGCAGCAGGGCGCGCAGGACCCGGCCGCCGGACTCGTCTTCCGCCGCGTCGGATTCGGCGCCGAGGCGGTCGAGTACCTCCGCGCCTGGGAGCTCCAGCGCGAGGTGCACACGGCCCGTGCCGCAGACGAGATCCCGGACACCTGCCTGCTTCTGGAACACCCCCCGGTCTACACGGCCGGCCGCCGGACCACCGACGACGAACGCCCCCTCGACGGCACCCCCGTCATCGACATCGACCGCGGCGGAAAGATCACCTGGCACGGCCCGGGACAGCTCGTCGGCTACCCGATCCTGCGCCTCGGCCAGCCGATCGACGTGATCGCCTACGTGCGCCGGCTGGAGGAGGCGCTCATCAGCGCCTGCGCCGAGTTCGGCCTGGAGACGACGCGGGTCGAGGGCCGAAGCGGCGTCTGGGTCCTCGGCGACCCGGCGCCTCCTGCGCCGTCGGGGACGGGCGGCCTCTCCCTCGACCTCGGCGGAAGCCTCGCGTCCCCGCCGGCAGGCGTCGAGCAGCAGGAGTACGACGCGCGCCTGCGCGGCCCCGAGTACGCGCCCTCCAACGCCGGCCAGCGAGGCGAGGACCGCAAGCTCGCCGCGATCGGCGTCCGCATCTCCAAGGGCGTGACGATGCACGGCTTCTCGCTCAACTGCAACCCGGACAACACCTGGTTCGACCGCATCGTCCCCTGCGGCATCAGGGACGCGGGCGTCGCGTCGCTCGCCGAGGAGCTCGGCCGCGACGTCACGGTGGAGGAGGTGCTCCCGGTCGTCGAGCGCCATCTGGAGGCCGAGTTCGGCGCCCGTGCCTGAGGAGCGGCCGCTCGTCGGAAGACCGGGGGTCTGCGCCAGGGAAGCGCAGGCGTAGTCTGATAACCGTCGAGGAATCGAAAGTACTGAGGGAGCCGGACGTGTCCGCTGTCGCACCCGACGGTCGAAAGCTGCTGCGCCTGGAGGTCCGCAACAGCGAGACTCCGATCGAGCGCAAGCCCGAGTGGATCAAGACCCGGGCGAAGATGGGACCCGAGTACAACGCACTCCAGAACCTGGTGAAGAGCGAGGGCCTGCACACGGTCTGCCAGGAGGCGGGCTGCCCGAACATCTTCGAGTGCTGGGAGGACCGCGAGGCGACCTTCCTCATCGGAGGCGAGCAGTGCACCAGGCGCTGCGACTTCTGCCAGATCGACACCGGCAGGCCGGCCGAGCTCGACCGTGACGAGCCCCGCCGCGTGGCCGAGTCGGTGCGCACCATGGAGCTGCGCTACGCCACCATCACCGGCGTCGCCCGCGACGACCTGGAGGACGGCGGCGCCTGGCTCTACGCGGAGACGGTCCGCCAGATCCACGCCCTGATGCCGGACACCGGCGTCGAGTTGCTCATCCCCGACTTCAACGCCGTCCCCGAGCAGCTCGCCGAGGTCTTCTCCTCGCGTCCCGAGGTGCTGGCCCACAACGTCGAGACGGTGCCGCGGATCTTCAAGCGCATCCGCCCCGGCTTCCGGTATGAGCGCTCCCTCGAAGTGCTCACCAGGGCACGCGAGGACGGCCTCGTCACCAAGTCGAACCTGATCCTCGGCCTGGGCGAGACCCGCGAGGAGATCAGCGAGGCGCTGCGCGATCTCCACTCGGCCGGCTGCGAGTTGATCACCATCACGCAGTACCTCAGGCCGTCGCCCCGGCACCACCCCGTCGAGCGCTGGGTGAAGCCGCAGGAGTTCGTCGAACTCCAGCAGGAGGCGACCGAGATCGGCTACGCCGGCGTGATGTCGGGCCCGCTCGTCCGCTCCTCCTACCGGGCCGGCCGCCTCTACAAGCAGGCCGTCGAGGCCCGCGAGACCACCCGCGTCGCCTGAGCCGCGTCGCAGGGGAGTGCGTTCCGACGGTTTTGACCCGGCGGACATCCCCTGGTAACACCTGTGCGTGACAGTGGCGTTACGTATCGCTCATGCCCGACGGCGATTTGGAGGGGATCACCTTGCGGACCGGGTTGCGCGCACTGGAGAGCCTGGAGGCGCTGCTGCTCGCCAGCGGTCAGCAGCGGGCGAGGCGGAACGCCTGGGCGGCCGTCCTCGAGGACCGCCGCCGGGCGCGCGGCAGGGACGAGGCGGAACGTGTGCTCCGTGCCGCCTCGACGCCCCGCGCCGGCACCCACGCCACCTGACGTCCGGCGCGTACACCGGCCCGAGGGAACGGGCGGCGCGCACTCCACGTAAACTTCCTCCCATGGCGAGGAAGGAAAAATCAGCGGAACCTGGGCGGCTCAAGCAGATCGCCCAGACATACACGATGACCCGGCGCACGGACCGGTGGATCGGCTGGATTCTGGCCGGCGTGGGGCTTGTCACCTTCGGTGTCCTCCTCGCGATCGGCTTCCTGGTCGGCCACCCCGTCTACCTCGGCATCCTCGGCTTCGTGCTGGCGTTGCTCGCGGCGGCGATCGTCTTCGGACGCCGCGCGGAGAAGGCCGCATTCGGGCAGATGGAAGGCCAGTTGGGCGCCGCGGCCGCCGTGCTCGACCGCATGGGCAAGGGATGGCACATCGACCAGGCGGTGGCGATGAACCGCAGCCAGGACGTCGTGCACCGCGCCGTCGGCAAGGCCGGCATCGTCCTGATCGGTGAGGGCAACCCGAACCGCCTGCGCTCCCTGCTGGGTTCGGAGAAGAAGCGCATGGCCCGCGTCGTCGGCGACGTCCCCGTCCACGACATCGTCGTCGGCAACGACGAGGGCCAGGTCCCGCTCCGCAAGCTCCGCACCAAGATGCTGAAGCTGCCGCGTACGCTCCAGGGCGGCCAGGTCACCGAGGTCAACGACCGCCTGCGCGCGCTCGGGGACCTGATGAGCAACATGCCGGTGCCGAAGGGGCCGATGCCCAAGGGCATGCGGATGCCGAAGGGCATGCGCGGCCGCTGAGCCTCCCCGTGGGGATGTGCGCCCCGGCCTGCTGCTGCGGGCCGGGGCGGTGTGCGCTGTGTGAGCGTCCGTATACGAAACGGCGCACGCGGCCTGTGCGGGTAAGCCGGCGGACACCGCGGGAAGTTGGCGCGCCGCGGGAGCGGCTCAGATACGGACCTGGACGGCGCCTGAGAGCCTGTCGTGGAGGCCGCGGTTGTCGCGGTCCCAGATCAGCGCGGGGATCGCGAGCCCGAGCAGCACGGTGCGCACGAGCGTCCGCCACAGCGGCAGCCGTCCCAGCCCGTCGACGGAGACGACGCGCAGCCCCAGCAGTCGCTTGCCCATGGTGCACCCCACCGTCCCGACCAGCACCACGCTCATCACGAGGAAGACCGGCAGCGCCCAGTCGTTGGTCGCATGCACGTTGCGCCCGGCCAGCAGCCCGAACGAGATCACCAAGGCCAGCGCCCAGTCGATGAAGACCGCGGCGAACCGGCGGCCCATCGGCGCGAGGGAACCCGTGCCCGACTTCGGTAGTCCGAGGCGCTCTCCGGGGTACCCGAAGTCCGTGCCCATCTCCTGTGCTGCGGCCCTCGGACCGGACAGCCAGGACCCGATTGCTTCCCTGTTCTCCACCCCTTCACGGTAGCGCGGCGGTCGATGCGCCCACGCGCGGGCGGCCGGAGAAGCCCCCTCCGCCCGGTTAACATCAGCGAAACAAATGGGTCATGCTTGAGAAATGGCCTCTGCTTATGGTCGAGCAGCAACGCGCCACCGCACTGGCTCGTGCCCCGGAGCAATTCCCGTCCCCTCGCGGCGGGACTAGGAGGAGTTGGATGTTCCAGAACGCCGACGAGGCCAAAAAGTTCATCGCGGACAACGACGTGAAGTACATCGACGTCCGTTTCTGCGACCTGCCGGGCATCATGCAGCACTTCACGGTGCCGGCCGCGACGTTCGACCCCTCCGAGAACCTCATGTTCGACGGGTCCTCCATCCGCGGCTTCCAGGCGATCCACGAGTCCGACATGGCCCTCGTCCCGGACCTGAGGACGGCGCGCGTCGACCCGTTCCGGACAGAGAAGCACCTGAACATCAACTTCTTCATCCACGACCCGATCACCGGTGAGCAGTACAGCCGTGACCCGCGGAACGTGGCGAAGAAGGCCGAGGCGTACCTCGCCTCCTCCGGCATTGCCGACACCGCGTTCTTCGGCCCCGAGGCCGAGTTCTACGTCTTCGACGACGTCCGCTTCGAGACCAAGGCCAACGCCGGCTACTACCACATCGATTCGGAGGCCGGCGCCTGGAACACCGGCGCCATCGAGGACGGCGGCAACCGCGGCTACAAGGTCCGCTACAAGGGCGGCTACTTCCCGGCGCCCCCGGTCGACCACTTCGCCGACCTGCGCGCCGAGATCTCCACCGAACTCACCAACGCCGGCCTGGAGATCGAGCGCCAGCACCACGAGGTCGGCACCGCGGGCCAGGCCGAGATCAACTACAAGTTCAACACCCTGCTCGCCGCCGCCGACGACCTGATGCTCTTCAAGTACATCGTGAAGAACACCGTCTGGCGCAACGGCAAGACCGCGACCTTCATGCCCAAGCCGATCTTCGGCGACAACGGCTCCGGCATGCACGTCCACCAGTCCCTCTGGAGCGACGGCTCCCCGCTCTTCTACGACGAGCAGGGCTACGCGGGCCTCTCGGACACCGCCCGCTACTACATCGGCGGCATCCTCAAGCACGCCGCCTCGCTCCTCGCCTTCACCAACCCGACGGTGAACTCCTACCACCGCCTGGTCCCCGGCTTCGAGGCCCCGGTCAACCTCGTCTACTCGCAGCGCAACCGCTCCGCCGCGATGCGCATCCCGATCACGGGCTCCAACCCGAAGGCGAAGCGCGTCGAGTTCCGCGCTCCCGACCCGTCGTCCAACCCGTACCTCGCCTTCGCAGCACTCCTGATGGCGGGCCTCGACGGCGTCAAGAACAAGATCGAGCCGCCCGAGCCGATCGACAAGGACCTCTACGAACTCGCCCCCGAGGAACACGCAGGCGTCCCCCAGGTCCCCACCTCCCTCCCCGCGGTCCTCGACGCCCTCGAAGCCGACAACGAATACCTCCAGGCCGGCGGCGTCTTCACCGCCGACCTCATCGAAACCTGGATCGACTACAAGCGCACCAACGAGATCGCCCCGATGCAACTCCGGCCGCATCCGCATGAGTTCGAGCTCTACTTCGACATCTAAATCGGGGGTCCGGGCTACCTGGCCTTCGAGAGTGCTTGACTATGGTGACCTGCGGAAACGCCTTCCGGCGTCTTCCGCGGGTCACCATCT
This sequence comes from Streptomyces sulphureus DSM 40104, assembly GCF_000381025.1. Classification (GTDB taxonomy): domain Bacteria; phylum Actinomycetota; class Actinomycetes; order Streptomycetales; family Streptomycetaceae; genus Streptomyces; species Streptomyces sulphureus. The sequence continues at coordinate 505,681 of NZ_KB905815.1, read as the reverse complement.
GTTTCCACGCTCACGTGCACCGGTCGTGCACCGGGCGTCCGTAAAAGCTGACGGTTAGACATATATGGACCGCCGCCATTACCAGCCACGCCCGTGGACTCTCACTGTTTCCTGCGAATGCCAGCCTCGACGCAATGCACATCACTGCGTACAGATGCTCGCCTACTTCCTGACACCCCGTCATCGTCCTCACCTCCGGCTTCCGGGGTGACTCCAGCAGTCCGCTGCGGTGCGAAACAGATAACTCCCCGTCCCCTGGTTAGGGGATCTGACGCAGAACCGCGATGAGCCCCCCTAGGGGGTTTTGGTGATCCATTTACCTTCCGCTGCGTGCGCAACGGACTACGGTGCGGCCATGGACACCGCGCGTAACAGGGCTCTTGAAGCGTGGATGGCAGACCATCGACACAGCTCCAACAGCCACGCGAAGGCCCTGAATTCAGCCCTGGAGGACCTCACCGGCAAGCCCGGAACATGCGACGGCCGTCATCTCCGGAAGTGGCGATCCGGGCGAGTCCGCTGGCCCAATACGGCAACGCGGAAGGTCCTGGAGGGCATCTCTGGGATGTCCGCCGTCGCCTTTAGGGTTCGTGCCACGGGGCCGCTCCTCATCCACGGCGGCCCCACCGCAGAAGGACCCCATGTACCGCCGCACTCTCGTCGTTGGAACCGTCTCAGCGGTCGTGGCTGCCGCCGCTCCAGCCGGCGCCTCAAGGCGCAAGATCGGATGAGCGATGCTGAACGTCTGGAAGAGAAGTTCGCTGCCGTGGTCGCCAGCGATCACAAACGCGGCGGGCAGCTCGACATCGAGAAGAGTGCCGCAGACCTCGCCGACTCGGCTCTGAACCTTCAAAACTCCGGCAGCGCCACCCACCGAGTGCGTAGCCGCCTTCTCGCCACCGCGGCGAGCCGCTAGAAGAGGGCGACGACTTCTGCGGGTCGGTACTCGGGGTCGGGCCACTCGTCTTGCCGGAGCCATTCCAGGCGCGGGGGACCACCGTTTCCGTCGAACTCCAGGTAGACCGCCTGTCGGTAGTCATAGACGGACAAGAAGCCAAGAAGCTTGCGGTAGTCATCCTCCCGGTCCCGTGGCCTGATTTGTGCCCCTTGCTTGGCCTCGACGACGAGCAGGTTGTGCAGATGGTTGCCCGTCCCGTCATGCACGATCAGATCGGGACGAACTCGTTTATTCTCCCCGCTAGGATCCGGCAGGTACTTCACCCGGAACTCTCTGGCGTTCGGGCCGTGCCACCGGTTGTACTCCACATCGACGCGGTACCTGTGCTCTAGGGCATCATCGATGCGCGGCTGCAGCTCCGCGGCGACCTTGGCCATGACTGTCACTTCGTGAGTCTGCTCCTGGACCAGGTCCTCATACCTATGCCACACCTCCTGCAGCGCTTCATACCAGGCGTTGCGCACCACACCGTCGAGCAACTGCCCCTCAATCTTCTCAGCCGTCATAGCGGTGAGTATGCCGTTGCCCGCTGACAGCCCACCTATGAGGGCTGGGTGGGCACCTCTGGCGAGCCAGCGGGGGCACTACCAGCGCGGGTTGTGCAGGTGCTGGCTCGCTTGCGGGGGAGGTGCCCGAACCTGCGTAGCGCTCGTGCATCAAGAGCGCCTCTGTGTCTGCTCTTCGTAGATTCGGTCCTGAGCTCACCGGCCCCTGCGCCGCTCTTTTCGCTGGGCTGTGATCTGGGCGGACACATGCCTGCGCGACGGCCCTGCACTGCCCGGGGTTGGCGGGGTTGTGGCGTCGGCGGGTAGATCAGCCGCGCGGCGCAGGCGCCAGACCAGTACGTCGCTGATGGACTCGGCTGAGTCCAACTCCCGTCGTGCCACTGCCTTCTTCAGCAGGCTGGCGGAGTGATGTCCGGCAGCTTTGGCGTCGGCGAGGGTCGCCGCCAGTGCGTGCCAGCTGGGCTCGGCAAGTACTCGCTCGGCCAATTCCGGCGCCGCCTCCCGCACGGCGGTGGCGTGCTTTCGACTGATGGATGGGGGGGGTGGCGGCCCCGTTGCTGGAGCGCGCCGATGGGGTGCCCGGCGGCTCCGTTGTAGGCGGTGCGTAGGTGACCGGCGGCTTGCTCTGCTGCCGCGGCTTGTTAGGCGTGATGGTGTTTACCGTGCCAGTTCGCTGCGTCGGTGACCAAGAAGAAGAGCATGTCGATGACCATGGCTGTGGTGGCGCCGTCTTCGCCGAGGCCGAGGGCGGGTCCGCTGTGGATGAGGTCGTGTGCGGCTTGGCGCAGTGCTCGGTCGTGGCCGTGGACGGCCCGGATGTGGGAGCGGGAGGCCCGCTCGAACGCCCATGCCGCTTCGCGTAGTTCGCCTCTGGTCTGGGCGGCGGAGGTCTTGGCGAGCGCGTCGAGGACCTCGCCTCCGGCCGCGATCTGCGCGGCGACCATTCCGTCGTCGCCCTGGTCGATGACCAGCACTGCCGACCAGGCGGCCTGAGTCGCCTTCCGCCGGGCCGCTGCCGCACGGCTCACCCGGGGGGGGCCGGCGGGACGCCCCTCAACGACGGCCTTGGCGTGATGGTTGATGGTGCAGCGTTCCCGAATGCGGTGCAGGGACAGGTCCGGGGTCAGCTTGGCGCCGGAGTAGGAGACGGACTTGCCCGTCTTGTTGCTGTCCCCGGGCAGGACGACGGTGTAGCCGAGGAGGTCACCTGAGGGGGCGGTCCGTCGGCGGATGATTAGACCGGAGGCGGCGAGCCGGTCGAAGAACTCCTCCTGATCGGCTGCGCCGGCCACCGCACGGCGGACGCGCTCGCGTAGTTCTTCCCCGTGGGGTGCGCGCCTGTTTTTCCGTTTGGCTTTGTGCTTCTCGGCACTGGTGGGCTGCTGGGCGGCGGTGCCGCCGCCGGCGTTGACGAGGGGGAGGCCCAATTCCTTCTGCAGCAGGCGGCATTCGGCGTGCGCGCGTTTGGCGGAGCGGTTGTCATCTGGTCGCCCTCCGTCCTCTTTCACAGTTGTGGCGATGAGGTGGATGTGGTCGTCCGCGTGGCGTACGGCGGCCCAGCGGCAGCCACTCGCCCCCTCACCCGGGTCGATGCCGGTGGCGGCCACGACCCGGCGGGCGATGTCCGCCCACTCCTTGTCACTCAGGATGCGGTCACCGGGAGCGGCGCGCACGGAGCAGTGCCACACGTGCTTGCCGTGCCTCCGATAGGCGAGCACGGCATGGACGGGCTGGTCGAGGAGGAGCTGCAGATCTTTGAGGGTGGCGTCCGGATTGCGGCCGGGGTCGGGTGACATGCCATCGAAGGAGGCCACCAGGCGCGGGTAGATGTGTTCCTCGAACATGCCGGGCCCTAAGAGTGTGTCTCAGATGGTGTGTTTGAGGTAGTGCTTGTGGCAGATCAGGGTGGCGGCGAGGGTGAGGAAGCCGAGGAAGTGGCTGGCTTTGCGTTCCCATCGTGTGGTCAGGCGGCGGTAGTTGCCGGTCCAGGCGAAGCTGCGTTCGACGACCCATCGGTGGCGGCCGAGTCGGTCGGAGGGTTCGATTCCCTTGCGTGCGATGCGCGGGGTGATGTTTCGTTCGCGGAGCCATCGTCGCAGGTGGGTGTAGTCGTAGCCTTTGTCGGCGTGCAGTTTTGCCGGCTTGCGTCGTCGTGGGCCTCGCCGGGAGGTGACGGCGGGTATCGCGCGGACCAGGGGCTGGAGTGCGTTGCTGTCGTGGGTGTTGGCGCCGCTGACGGCGACCGCTACGGGGAGGCCGAATGCGTCGGTCAGGAGATGGAGTGTGCTGCCGTTCTTGCCAAGGTCGACCGGACTTGGCCCTGTGTGGGCCCCCTCTCCTTGCCCTGACCGAGGCGGCATCCACGACCGTTCGTGACCAGTCGAGCATGCCTCTCGATCCGAGGTTGTCCAGGACCGCCCGGTGCAGCCGACGCCACAGCCCAGCCCTCGTCCACTGTCCGTACCGGCGGTGCACCGTTTGCCACGAGACACCGAAGACCGGTGGCAGCTTGCGCCACGTACACCCCGTGACCAGCACAAAGATGATCGCGGCGAACACCGCCTCATCATCCGACCGAGCCTTACCGCCCCCCTGCGGCCGCACCGCAGGCCCCTCGATCAACGGCTCTGCCACATCCCACAGTTCGGCCGGCACCAGCCACGCAAAACGACCACTCACACACCCCACGATGCACCGTCACACCATCTGAGACACCCTGCAAGCCGAATACTGCGCTGCCCGGACCTGGCCAACAGGCCGGCGGAACCGCACGGTTTTGCAAACTGCCACACGCACCACTCCGGCGATCTCGTGATCGAGTGGTGTTGCAGTGACACCGTAGAAGCCTTCTGCACGAACCTCTTGGCACACGGCTTTCCGGAAGGACTGCCGCGGGGGAAGGCGATCGAGCTGGTCTCTCGTCACCCCGCCCACTTCGGCAATCGCACAGTGATCTTGAATCGCCACTGGTCATGCATGTACGGCCGCTGAGGCGGAAGAGGTCGCGGCGTACATCAGGAAGGGCTACGAGGCATGACCCTGTCCGTGGTGGTCCTCGGAGTTTCCGCGCGCGTGGCCCTGGGTGTCATCGTGCGCTGAGGGCGGGACATCGCGGTGCTTCGTCGACTGGAGCGCCTAGATGAAGGCTGCGAACAGGGAAAACGAGTTGAAGTCTGTCGGATTCTTGCTGCTTCACTGCAGGAGACTGGGAGGGCGGGGCCACGCGAGGAGCTGCCGCCGAGCGAGCCAGCGGCGCGGTGAACCTCCTGCATCCGGGTCGTGGAGAGCACGTCGTGTCGTGTGCACCCGATGTGCACCGACCCTACGAACGTCCTGCTCTTGTGCAGGTCAGAGTTCCTTCCCACCTGTACTTCGACATCTGAGAGCCGCAGGCGAAAACGCTTCACGGCGTTCCCCACCGGACCTCCGGTCCCGCACGCATCGGCCGGTGCGTTACCTGACGTGAATCGGAAGCGACGGGCTGCCTCCTCTAGCTGGGGGCAGCCCGCGCTGTCAGGCCCCCGCGACGCGGTGGGTCGGTGGCCCCGCGCGGTATCGCCGGCCGCTGACGGCGGGGGCTTTCTTTGCCTCCTCGCAATTACCTGACTAAGGTCAGAGAGTATGGGGCAGGTAGAGCAGGTACGGCGCTTCAACCGGACGGTCGCCGAGCGTGTGGGCGTGCTGCACGATCGCTATCTGGGCGGTGCGCGTCCCTATGGGCAGGCGCGGCTGCTCTGGGAGATCGGTGACGAGGGCACGCACGACGTGCGCAGCGTTCGAGCCCGGCTCGACCTCGACTCCGGCTACGTGAGCCGCCTTCTGCGGGCGCTTGAGCGTGACGGTCTCGTTGTCGTGGAGCCCCACCCTGACGATCGGCGGGTGCGTACTGTGCGGCTGACCGATGCCGGTCGGGCGGAGCGTGTGCTTCTCGACGACCGGAGCGATGCCCTCGCAGCCTCGCTCCTCGACCCCCTCGACGCCCGGCAGCGGGACCGGCTCACCTCGGCCATGGCAGAGGTCGAACGGCTGCTGACCGCCTCGGTCGTCTCACTGGAGGTGCTCGACCCCGACCATCCGGACGCTGTGTACTGCCTGCGGGCCTACGCCACCGAGCTGCAGGAGCTGTTCGAGGGCGGTTTCGACCCGGCAAGCAGCTTGCTGCCCGATCCGGCCGAACTGCGCCCGCCCCGCGGCCTATTCCTCGTCGCCCGGCTGCACGGAGAGCCGGTGGGCTGCGCTGGGCTCAAGCTTCCGACCGGAGCACCTGCCGAGATCAAGCGGCTGTGGGTCAGCCCCGGCGCCCGGGGTCTCGGCCTGGCGCGGCGGCTGCTGTCCGAGCTCGAGGAACGCGCCGCACGGGACGGCAGCGACGTGGTGCGGCTCGACACCAACAAGGCCCTGGAAGCGGCCACTTGTCTCTACCGCAGCAGTGGATACACCGAGGTCCCCGCCTTCAACGACGAGCCCTACGCCCACCATTGGTTCGAGAAGCGGCTCACTGCTGGCCCGACACAGCACCATGGGGCAGCGTGAGTCGGTGGTCGTAGCCGGATAGGGCGTGGTTGCGAGTGTCCGAGGGACGTCGGGGCGAACCGGGACGGCGGCGCCTCGGCCGTGTTGCGGGGTGACGCCTCACCTCACCGCCGACCTGGTCAGTTCGCTGATCCTCGCCTCCGCCGTCGGGCTCAACTCGGTCAGGGCGCACCACGTCGGCCGCATGCCCGTGTCGTCGTCGAGAGCGGCCTCCTCGGTCAAGCCGAGGGTCGAGTAGCGCGCCTGGTCTTTTCGGGCGCTGCGGAAGAAGCAGAGGGCCTTGCCGTTTTTGGTGTAGGCGGGCTGGCCTTACCAGAGTTTCGGTGACAGGCCGGGTGCCGTAGTGGTGACGAGTGTGTGGACGCGTTCGGCCCAAGAGCCGTCGGGTGGGGGCATTTCCGCGATCTTTGCGAGCGCGTCTCTTTCGTCGGCTGCCGCCTTGTCGGTGGTACGGCTTCGCCCGGTGGCTGTTTTCGACTCCGCAGTGCGCTCCCGTACGGCGGCGCGCTCCTCCTCGGAGAGGTTTTCCGAGGAGGAGCGCGTTGGAGTGCGGTGTGGTGTCCATGGGTTCCGCTTTCCGTTCGCTGTCGGCGGGCCTTGCACATCAGAGGTACGAACGGGCGGATGCTTCTCGCATTCTGATCGAGTGCGGGTGTCGTCACACCGTCCGGTGCAGCAGGAATCCCATCAGCGTCTCCAACTCCCGTGCGGTCACCGGGCTCAGGGGGACGTCGTGCAAGCAGGCGTGGGCGGCGGCTAGTTGCTCGCGGGTCTCGTCCAGGACCGCGGCGCGGCCGCCGGACTCGTCGATCAGGCGGGAGGCGTGGAGGAGGGACTGGTCGTCGAGCGGCGTGGGGGAGTGCAGGAGTGCGGCGAGTTCGCGGGAGGCGCGGTCGTCGGTGGCGAGTGCGGTGAGGACGGGGTGGGTCTTCTTCCGGTTGCGGAGGTCGCTGTGGACGGGCTTGCCGGTGACGGACGGGTCGCCCCAGATGCCGAGGAGGTCGTCCACGGCCTGGAAGGCGAGGCCGAGGTGGCGTCCGGCGCGGTCGAGCGCGGTGACGGTCTCCGTGGAAGCGCCGCCGAGGAGTGCGCCGAGCGCGGTGGCACAGCCGAGGAGCGCGCCGGTCTTGCGTTCCGCCATGGAGCGGTACTCCTCCGGGCGCACCGCGTCAGGTCCCGTCCAGGGGCGTGCCTCGAAGGAGAGGTCTTCCGCCTGGCCGCGGACGAGTTCGGTGAGCGTCGTGGAGAGTTGGCGTACTGCGGCGCCGGTGGCGGCCGTCGGCGTCTCGGCCAGGGTCTGTACCGCGAGGGCGAAGAGCGCGTCCCCGGCCAGGACGGCGGGGCCCGTGCCGTACGCCTTCCAGACGGTCTCCCGGCGGCGCCGTGTGGCGTCGCCGTCCATGACGTCGTCGTGGAGGAGGGAGAAGGTGTGGATCAGTTCGACGGCGACCGCTCCGGGCACCGCGACACTGCCGTGTGCTCCGGCGGCCTCGGCGCCGAGCACCGCGAGGGCCTGACGTACACCCTTGCCCTCGGAGGCGTCGGGTGCCGGTGTGCCGTCCGCGTCGCGCCAGCCGAGGGAGAAGGCGGCCATCTCGCCGGTCCAGGGATGGAGTTCGCCGACGGCTGCGGCCAGTGCGGGGCGTACCAACTCCCGGCACCGTCGCAGGACTTCGGCTGCCGAGGTGGTCCCGGCCCCGTCGAGTACGGTGCTGGGCGCGCTCATCGAGGGGTCTCCGCGGTGGTCGTCGGCTCTCCGGGCAGCGGGCCGACGCCCAGTTCGGCGGCGGCCTTGCCGACCATCTCCCGAGCGTGACGCAGACCGATGCGGTCCAACGCGTCGCGGAGCGCGGCGAGTTCGGCGGCGGTCTCGGACCGGTCTCTGCCGAGTCGGGCGAGTGACTTGGCGAGTCCGAGCCGGGAGAGCGCCGTACCCCGCGGCTCGTCCATCGAGGAGAACTCGTCGAGGGCGTGGATGTACGTGTCGCGGGCCTCCGGGTAACGGCCGGCGCGGTAGAGGACGTTGCCGCGCATCTTGTGGTTGTACGCCAGGGCGCTCGGCAGGTTCATGCGGCGGCAGTCGAGTTCGGCCTCGGAGAGCAGGGCGAGGGCGCGTTCGGCGTCGCCGTCGCGTACGGACACCACGTCGGCGATGCCGCGCAGTGCCCACGCGCGGCCCCGCACGTCGTCGGCTGTTCCGGCGGTCTCCGCCGCCTCCTCGAAGAGGGCGAGCGCGGTGTCGTAGGAGCCGGTGTTGCGGTGCATCTGCGCGATGCCTTCCAGCGCCCAGACCGTGTGGCGGGCCTCGCCGCGGCTGCGGGCCTCCGCGAGGAGTTGCTCGTGGAGTTCGCCGACGGCCTGGTAGTCGCCCTGGATGCGGCCGGTCTCGGCGAGGCCGGCGAGCGAGTAGCCGCGGGCCACCACGTCGTCCCCCTGTTTGCCCAACTCGGCTGCGAGGCCCAGCAGTCGGTACGCGAGCGAGAAGGCGCCCCGCTGGCGCGCGAGCGTGCCGCCGCTCCACACGGCCCACGCCATGGCGCCGACGTCGTCAGCCGAGCGGGCCGCCCGGTAGCTCGCCTTCCACGCCCGGTCGGCTTCCGCGATCCTTCCCAACCGCCGGTACGCCTCCGCGACGGCGACTCCGCAGCGCGCCATCTCCTCCTGCTCGCCGGCTTCTTCGGCAGCCCGCAACTCTTCGATGCCCTTCGCCAGCACGTCGTCGAGGGACGAGTTCACCGAGAGCGAGCCGAGGGCGCCCTGGTACTCGGGAGCGAACGCCTTGCCCTGTACGCCGTTGGCGCCTGTCACGGGCTCCTGGGCCACCTGTGTCATCTGTTTCACCGCCACGTTCGCCTGCGTCCGTCTTGCCGGATCGACGTTAAAGGCGCGCAGGGGAGCGCCGAATCAGCCCTGACGCTGGTCAACGAGTCATACCTGAGGGCTACTTGGGTGGTGCACGTTCATGTGCGAGGCGTACGGGACGGCACGGTGGTCTGTCATGGGTCGCAGAAGGCACGGGGCCCCGCGGGAGAGGTGGGTACGGGGCCCGGGCGCTGGTCAGCGCTTCTTGGTCTTCTTCTGCTGCCGCGGGGTCCACTCGCCCAGGTGGCACTGACAGCGGGCGTAGCCGATCATCGCCGGCTTTTGACAGGGTTTACCGGTTGCGGTTCGGGTTGATCCGCATTTCGCCTGTTTCCCATACGACCTCCTGGCTCTGGTGCTCTCTCGTGCGCCATCCTCATGGAGAAACGTGATGGTTTCTGGCCTGTCGACTCTTTACGTCCGATTCACGACCCTTGGCAGTCCGGTTTCCGTTCCCTTGCCTGTGAGCAACTCGCCCTGCACGCTGTCCGGTTGGCGGAGGTTTGCCGATGCCGTATCGAGCCCGGCGTCAGGTGCGTACGAGCCAGGAGGACCGGAGGGTTAGCATATGAGCACTCCCTAGCTCGAAAGAGAAATCCTGTGACTGTCAACGAGGACGCGTTCACCAACTGGAAGCAGCGCGAGGAGATCGCGGAGTCGATGATCCCGCTCATCGGCAAGCTGCATCGGGAGCGGGACGTCACCGTCCTGCTGCACAGCAGGTCCCTGGTGAACAAGTCGGTGGTCAGCATCCTCAAGACCCACCGGTGGGCCCGGCAGATCGCCGGGGAGGAGCTCTCGGTCACCGAGACGCTGCCGTTCCTCCAGGCTCTCACCACGCTCGACCTCGGTCCCGCACAGATCGACATCGGCATGCTCGCCGCCACCTACAAGGACGACGACCGCGGGCTCCCGGTGGAGGAGTTCACCGCCGAACATGTCGCGGGCGCCACGGGCGCCAACAAGATCGACCGCCGCGAGTCCCGCGACGTCGTGCTCTACGGCTTCGGCCGCATCGGCCGGCTCATCGCGCGGCTGCTCATAGAGAAGGCCGGATCGGGCAACGGGCTCCGACTCCGCGCGATCGTCGTGCGCAAGGGCGGTGAGCAGGACATCGTCAAGCGTGCCTCGCTGTTGCGCCGCGACTCCATCCACGGGCAGTTCCAGGGAACGATCACCGTCGACGAGGCGAACAGCCGGATCATCGCCAACGGCAACGCGATCGAGATGATCTACTCGGACGACCCGACGGCGGTGGACTACACGGCGTACGGCATCAAGGACGCCGTCCTCATCGACAACACCGGCAAGTGGCGTGACCGCGAGGGCCTGTCGAAGCACCTGCGCCCCGGCATCGACAAGGTCGTCCTCACGGCGCCGGGCAAGGGGGACGTGCCCAACGTCGTCCACGGGGTCAACCACGACATGATCAAGCAGGACGAGCAGATCATCTCGTGCGCCTCGTGCACCACCAACGCGATCGTGCCGCCGCTGAAGGCGATGGCCGACGAGTACGGCGTGCTCCGCGGCCACGTGGAGACGGTGCACTCGTTCACCAACGACCAGAACCTGCTGGACAATTACCACAACTCCGACCGACGCGGCCGCTCGGCACCGCTCAACATGGTGCTCACGGAGACCGGCGCCGCCTCCGCCGTCGCGAAGGCGCTGCCGGACCTGCAAGCGAGGATCACCGGGAGCTCCATCCGCGTCCCGGTGCCGGACGTCTCGATCGCCATCCTCAACTTGCAGCTCGGCCGTGAGGCGGAGCGCGAGGAGGTCCTCCGCTACCTCCGCAACGTCTCGCTCACCTCGCCGCTCAAGCGCCAGATCGACTACATCAGCGCGCCCGACGCGGTCTCCAGCGACTTCATCGGCTCGCGCCACGCCGCGATCGTCGACGCGGGGGCCACCAAGGTCGAGGGGGACAACGCCATCCTCTACCTCTGGTACGACAACGAGTTCGGCTACTCGTGCCAGGTCGTCCGCGTCGTGCAGTACGTCTCCAACGCGGAGTACCCGACGTACCCGGCCGTCGTCTGACCGCTCCCGACGGACGGCCGTGGCCAACCGCCGCCCGGAGGCGGGCAGTTGGCCACGGCCGGGCGCCGGACCGGGGTCAGTGCTCGGCGCTCATCATCCGGTACATGCCGATGGAGTCGTGGACCGCGGTGTCGGCGAAGCCGAACTTCTCGTAGAGGAAGCGGGCCGGGCCGTCGGCGATGAGGGAGACGTACGCCGTCGCCGGCGCCCGCCGTTCCAACTCCTCGGTGAGCGCGGCCATGATGCGCTTGCCGAGCCCTCTGCCCTGGTGCGCGGGGTGGACGCAGACGTCGACGATCTGGAACGCGGTGCCGCCGTCGCCGACGATCCGCCCCATGCCGATCGGCTCGCCCTCGTGGTGGAGGACGACGCCGTACCAGGTTCGGGGCAGCGCGAGGGCGGCGGCCTCGGGCGCCTTGTCGGAGAGGCCGGCGTCGGTGCGCAGGCGGCGGAAGACCTCGACGGAGGGTACGCCCGTGTGCAGTCGGTAGTCGTCCATGGCTCGCCCTCCTGGTGTCCGCCGCGTCGTCCCGTCCGCCGAGTACGTCACCTTCCCGCGCTCTGCCGCGGCTGCCTGTGCGGCCTGCGGGACGAACGCCCCCGCCTGCTGCGGCTGTTGCGGGGCTTCGACGCGGACGCGGACGCGGAAGCGGAAGCCGACGGTGCGGCCGGCGCGGGGGCGGCCGGCGCGGACACCGGGACGCCGCTGGGCGTGCGTGCCCCGGTGATGCGCGCGAGGGCGTCCTCTCCGGGGGCGACGCGTGCCGTCTGGGGCGTGATGCCGGCCGTCGACATCAGGCGCGTCATCTCCCGCCGCTGCTCCGGCAGGAGGAGGGTGACGACGTTGCCCGAGGCACCGGCGCGCGCGGTGCGGCCGGCGCGGTGGAGGTAGTCCTTGTGGTCGGTCGGCGGGTCGATGTTGACGACGAGGTCGAGGTCGGCGATGTCGATACCGCGTGCCGCGACGTTGGTCGCCACGAGGGCGGTCACCTCGGAGTTCTTGAACTGCGCGAGCGTGCGGTTGCGTTGCGGCTGCGAGCGGCCGCCGTGGAGCGCGGCGGCGCGGACCCCGCTCTTGAGCAGGTGCTTGGCGAAGCGGTCGGCGGAGCGCTTCGTGTCGACGAAGAGGATGACGCGGCCGTCGCGCGCCGCGATCTCGGTGGCCACCGTGCGCTTCTCCTCGTCGCGGACGTGGAGCAGGTGGTGGTCCATGGTGGTGACGGCGCCGGCCGAGGGGTCGACGGAGTGCACCGTGGGGTCGTCGAGGTAGCGCCGGACGAGTCGGTCGACGTTGCGGTCGAGCGTCGCGGAGAAGAGCATCCGCTGGCCCTCCGGGTCGACCTGGTCGAGGAGTCTGGTGACCTGGGGCAGGAACCCCATGTCACACATCTGGTCGGCCTCGTCGAGAACGGTGACGGCGACGCTCCCCAGCTCGCAGTCGCCGCGGTCGACGAGGTCCTTGAGGCGGCCGGGGGTGGCGATGACGAGTTCGGCTCCGCCCCGGAGCGCGTCGGCCTGCCGGTTGATCGACAGCCCGCCCACGACGGTCGCCGTGCGCAGCTTCAGCGACTTGGCGTACGGCGCGAGCGCCTCGGCGATCTGGTGGGCGAGTTCACGCGTCGGCGCGAGCACGAGGCCCAACGGCCGCCGCGGCTCCGCGCGTCGGCCCGCGGTGCGGGCGAGCAGCGCGAGCCCGAAGGCGAGCGTCTTCCCCGAGCCGGTGCGTCCGCGTCCCAACACGTCCCGGCCCGTGAGGGAGTTGGGCAGCGTCGCCGCCTGGATGGGGAACGGGGCCTCCATCCCGCGGTGCGCGAGCGTCTTGAGGAGAGCGGCCGGTATGTCGAGCTCGGAGAAGGAGGCGACGGGCGGAAGCGCGGGGGTGCGGGTCTCGGGGGGCGCGAACTCGCCGGAGGCCGGGGCGGGTCGGCGCCCCTGCGCAGGGCGCCGGTCGGCAACTGCCTGCTGCGGGCGGCGGTTTCGGCCGGCGCCGCGCGCGGAGCGGGCGTTCTTGCGGGGCGGCTGGTTCAATGCGGAACCCTTCTCGATGCGGCGCGTATCGAGGAAGTCCGGGGGCGCCTGTGCGCGGTGCGGAGGTTCGCAGGATCGAGCCGAGGTACAACAGCGGCCAGCGGGGCGGGGTTTGGTGGTGGCGTCTTCGCCGGGCCGGCTCTTCGGTGTGGCCGGGCGGCCCGCGCCCGCGGGGGAATGGGGCCCGGGAGGCGGGCGATGCCGGCTCTCCGGGCGGGCGGCGCCGCGTGCGCCGCACAGAATATGGCCCGCACCCTGGGGCGCGGGCCACACTCGTCGAACTGGGGCGTCAGACGGCAGTGATGTTCTCCGCCTGCGGACCCTTCTGGCCCTGGGTGACGTCGAAGGTCACCTTCTGGCCCTCAAGCAGCTCACGGAAGCCGGTGGCGTTGATGTTCGAGTAGTGGGCGAAGACGTCTGCGCCGCCGCCGTCCTGCTCGATGAAGCCGAAGCCCTTTTCCGAGTTGAACCACTTTACGGTGCCGGTAGCCAAAACTTTTTCTCCTTCGGGGCAGTAACCGGAGAGCACTGTGCGCTCCGTGTTGCCGCGATGATCAACCCGTCCGGAGGTACCGGATGTAAAGTTCGCTCCTCGAAGACGCCTTCTCCGGGCAATCCTCGAATGAAGCACTTCAAGCCATGGGAGTCAAAACTGCAACTGTCCTCGACAGTAGCACGACGGGGCTCAACCCCATAACTCCCGTGTACGGAACGGCGGTACGCAGCGACGCTCCGTACAAGCGGTGGCAGGTGCGCCGGGAGCCGCGGCCTCAGCGCCCCACCGCGTACCCCTGCATCCCGCGCGGATTGGCCGCCGCCGCCAGGACCCCGGTCCGCGGGTCCCGCGCGACGGCGCAGAGGCGCCCCTCCGACCACGCGGGGCCCACGGTGACCTCGTGGCCCCGCTCCCGCAGCCCCTCGACGACGTCCCCGCGCATGCGCCCCTCGACGGTGACGGACGCCGGGCGCATGGTGCGCGGGTAGAAGGAGCCGGGGAAGGACTCCGTGTGCCAGTTCGGGGCGTCGATGGCGCCCTGGAGGTCGAGGCTTCCGCGGACGGCGGGTCGGCTCATGGCGCCGAGGAGGAAGGTGAGCTGCCACTGGTCCTGCTGGTCGCCGCCCGGGGTCCCGAAGGCGAGCACCGGCTCTCCCTCACGCAGCGCGAGGGAGGGGCTGAGGGTGGTGCGGGGGCGCCTGCCCGGGGTGAGGGTGCCGGGCAACCCGGGTGTCAGCCAGGTCATTTGGAGCCTCGTCCCGAGGGGGAAGCCCAGCTCGGGTGCGACGGGGTTGGAGTGGAGCCAGCCTCCGCTCGGTGTTGCGCTGATCATGTTGCCCCAGCGGTCGACGACGTCGATGTGGCAGGTGTCCCCGCGGGTGCTGCCGTTCCGGCCGACCGTCGGCTCGCCCGCGCCCGCCGCCTCGGCCGGGAGGTCGGGGCCCGGGACGGTGCAGGGAGGCAGCCGCGGTTCCGTGCCGGGGACGGGGGTGCCGGGGCGGAGCTGCGCGGAGGCGGCCTCGTCGATCAGGGCGCGGCGGGCCGCGGCGTACTCGGAGGAGAGGAGCGCGTCGAGCGGGACCTGCGAGGCGTCTCCGTACCACGCCTCCCGGTCGGCCATCGCGAGCTTGGTTCCCTCCACGAGGCGGTGGACGCAGGCGGGGTCCTCCGGGTCGTAGGCGAAGCCCTCGGGCAGAAGGGCGAGTTGCTGGAGGAGGCTCGGCCCCTGGGACCAGGGGCCCGGCTTGCAGATCGTCCAGTCGCCCGCGTCGAGGGTGGCGGGGTCCTCGTACGTGGCGCGCCAGGCCGCGAGGTCGTCCCCGGTGAGCGTGCCCGTGTGCCGTTCGCCCGAGGTGTCGAGCGTGGGGCGTGCCGCGGCGCGGAGCAGCGCCTCCGCCACGAAGCCCTCGCGCCAGACGCGGCGTGCGGCCTCGATCTGTTCCTCGCGGTCGGGACCCGCGGCCTCGGCCTCGGTGAGGAGGCGGCGCCAAGTCGACGCGAGTGCCGGGTTCTTGAGCAGCTCGCCGGGTGCGGGCGGGCGGCCGTGGGGGAGGTAGACGGAGGCGGAGTCGGTCCACTCGGTCGTGAACAACTCCCGTACCGTCGCGACGGTTTCACCGATGCGTTCGACGGCGGGGACGCCGCGTTCCGCGTAGCCGACGGCGTAGTCGAGCACGGTGCGCAGGCTGCGGGTTCCGTGGTCGCGGAGGAGGAGCATCCAGGCGTCGAAGGCGCCGGGCACCGCGGCGGCGAGCGGGCCTGTCCCCGGGATGAGGGAGAGGCCGAGCGAGGTGTAGTGCGCGACGGTCGCCCCCTGGGGCGCGACGCCCTGGCCGCAGAGGACGCGGACGGGGCCGCCGGCGGGTGCGAGGAGGGCAGGCACCTCTCCTGCGGGGCCGTTGAGGTGCGGTTCGGCGACGTGGAGGACGAAGCCGGCGGCGACGGCTGCGTCGTAGGCGTTGCCGCCGTCCTCCAGGATCGCCATGGCGGTCTGCGAGGCGAGCCAGTGGGTGGACGAGGCCATGCCGAAGGTGCCCTGGAGGGTGGGGCGGGTGGTGAACACGGGTGCGTGGCCTCCTGTTGGGGAGTTGCGGGTGGGCTAGAGCTGCGGCGGTGTGCCGTCCTCGTCGACGCGGTGGCAGGCGACCTGGCGCGGGACCCGGCCCGGCAGCGTGCGCAGGGCCGGTGGTTCGACGCGGCAGCGGTCGACGGCCGCGGGGCACCGCTCGTGGAAGCGGCAGCCGGCGGGCGGCGCGAGCGGGCTCGGCGGGTCGCCCTGGAGCACGACGCGCCGGCGGCCGCGCTCGACGGCGGGGTCGGGCA
The DNA here is from genome assembly GCF_000381025.1 of Streptomyces sulphureus DSM 40104. GTDB lineage: Bacteria > Actinomycetota > Actinomycetes > Streptomycetales > Streptomycetaceae > Streptomyces > Streptomyces sulphureus. The sequence continues at coordinate 489,933 of NZ_KB905815.1, read as the reverse complement.
CGGGGACGGCGGAGAGCAGCGCCGCGGTGTAGGGGTGCCTCGGGGAGGCGAACAGGTCGGCGGTCGGGGCCTGTTCGACGATCTCGCCGAGGTACATCACCGCGATCCGGTCGGCGACGAACTCGACGGCGGACAGGTCGTGCGTGATGAAGAGGCAGCCGAAGCCGCGCTCCCGCTGAAGGTCGGAGAAGAGGTTGAGGACGGCGGCCTGCACCGACACGTCCAGCGCCGAGGTCGGCTCGTCGGCGACGAGGAGTTGCGGTTCGACGGAGAGCGCACGGGCGAGGGAGACGCGCTGCCGCTGGCCGCCGGAGAGCTCGTGCGGCCGTCGCCGCGCCGACTCGGGGCGCAGTCCGACGAGTCGGAGGAGTTCGGAGACGCGGTCCTGCAACTCTTCACCGTGCGCGAGGCGGTGGAGCCGCAGCGGTTCCGCCACGATGCGCCCGACGGTCATCCGCGGGTCGAGGGAGGCGGAAGGGTCCTGGAAGACGAGGTGGAACCCGCGGCGCAGCGGACGCAGCGCCCGCCGGGAGAGCCGCGTGATGTCCGTCCCGTCGACGCGGACCGTGCCCCGCGTCGGCCGGTCCAGCCGCACGGCGCACTGACCGACGGTCGACTTGCCCGAGCCCGACTCGCCCACGAGCCCGAGGACTTCGCCGCGCGCTACGGCGAGGCTGACGCCGTCGACGGCGCGGACCGTTCCGCCGTGCACGGCGAAGTGCCTCACGAGTCCGTCGAGTTCGAGCGCGGACGGGGCGACGGGCGCCGATGGTGTGTGGGTCATGGCGTCCCTTCCGGTTCCGGGTGCCAGCAGGCCGCGAGGTGGCGCTCGCCTTCGAGGTGCGGGCGTGCCGTGGTGCACTCCTCGTCGGCCAGGCCGCAGCGGGGTGCGAACGTGCAGTGGTCGGCACGTTCGGTGAGGGCGGGGACCATGCCGGGGATCTCCGTGAGCCGTCCGCCCTCCGGCGGCGCGCCCGGCCTCGGTACGGCGGCGAGGAGGCCGCGGGTGTACGGGTGGCGGGGCGAGGCGAACAGCTCGTCCACGGTGGCGTGTTCGACGGGCCGCCCCGCGTACATCGCGAGGACGCGGTCGGCGGTGTGCGCCACGACGCCGAGGTCGTGCGTGATGAGGACGACGGCCGTGCCGAGCCTCGTGCGGAGCGAGTCGAGGACGTCGAGGACGCCGGCCTGGACGGTGACGTCGAGCGCCGTGGTGGGCTCGTCCGCGATGAGGACGGCGGGATCGCAGGCGACGGCGATGGCGATCACGACGCGTTGGCGCATGCCGCCCGAGAGCTGGTGCGGGTACTCGTCGACGCGTCGGCGCGGTGCGGGTATCCCGACGAGCGAGAGCAGCTCGACGGCCCGCTCACGCGCGTCACGCCGCCCCAACTTCTGGTGTCTGCGCAGGACTTCGGTGACCTGCCGCCCGACGGTCAGGACGGGGTTGAGCGACGTCATGGGCTCCTGGAAGACCATCGAAAGCGCGCTGCCGCGCACCGCACGCAGCTCCGCTTCGCTCGCGCCGGCGAGCTCCCGTCCGTCGAGGAGCACCGAGCCCGTGACCTTCGCGGCCTCCGGCAGCAGCCCCAGCACGGCGAGCGAGGTGACGGACTTCCCGCACCCCGACTCTCCGACGACGGCGAGGACTTCGCCTGCCCGCACGTCGAAGGAGACGCCGTCGACCGCGTGCACGGTCCGCTCGCCCTCGAAGGTGACGGTGAGGTCCCGCACCCGGAGCACCGGCTCGGTTTGGTTCATCTGCCGCCTCCCTTGGGGCCTTTCGGGTCGAGTACGTCGCGTACGCCGTCGCCGAGGAGGTTGAAGGCGAGCGTGGCGGCGACGATGGCGAGGCCGGGGAAGACCGCCATCCACGGTGCGGCGGCGATGTACGGCTGCGCGCCGGAGAGCATGACCCCGAGCGAGGGGTCGGGCGGTTGGACGCCGAGGCCGAGGAAGCTGAGCAGCGCTTCGCTGATGATGGCCGCCGGGATGCCGACGGTCGCCTGAACCAGCAGCGCCGACGTCGCGTTGGGCAGGATGTGCCGGAAGAGGACGGTGCCGGGGCCGCCGCCCGAGGCCAACGCCGCCTGCACGTAGTCGAGATGCTTGAGTCGCAGCGTCTCCGCCCTTGCCACGCGCACCACTTGGGGGACGAGCGAGACCCCGATGGCGAGGGTGGCGTTGAGCAGCGAGGGCCCGAGTACGGCGGCGAGGCCGACGGCGAGCACGAGGAAGGGGAAGGCGAGGAGCGTGTCCGTGATGCGCGAGACGACGGAGTCGGTGAACCGCTCGTAGTAGCCGGCGGCGAGCCCCAGCGGCACGCCCGCGAGGAAGGCGAGGACCACGGCGAGGACGCCGACCTGCATCGACGCGCGTGCCCCGTGGATGACGCGGGAGAGCTGGTCGCGCCCGAGGTCGTCGGTGCCGAGCCAGTGCGACCAGCCGGGGCCCTGGAGGGCGGCCTGGAAGTCGGCGCGCGCGGGATCGTACGGCGCGAGGAGCGGCGCGGCCGCGGCGGCGAGGACGAACACGACGGCGACCGTGCCGCCCGCCAACGCGAGCCTGTTGCCTGCCAGTCGGCGCCGGAGCGGCGTGTCCCGGCCGGCGCCGAGTTGCGTGGTCACCGGGCGCCTCCCAGCCGTATGCGGGGATCGATGAGGGAGTAGAGGAGGTCGACGGTGAGGTTGACGAGGATGTAGGCGGTCGCGGTGAAGAGGACGACGCCCTGGACCATGGCGTAGTCCCGCGTGAAGACGGCGTCGATCATCAGCTTCCCGAAGCCGGGAAGGACGAAGATCTGCTCGGTGACGACGGCCCCCGAGATGAGCTGCCCGAGCTGGAGCCCGAGCACGGTGACGACGGTGATCAGGGAGTTGCGCAGCGCGTGTCCGCCCGTCACCTGCCAGGGCGAGAGCCCTTTGGCGCGCGCGGTGCGCACGTAGTCGGCGGAGAGCGATTCGAGCATCGCCGCGCGCGTCTGCCGCATCACGACGGCGGCGAGCCCGGTGCCGAGGACGACGGCGGGCAGGACCATCCGCCGCAGGTTCTCCGCCGGATCTGTGCCGAACGGAACGAACCCCGAAGCGGGGAAGAGCGGAAGGGCGATGGCGAAGCCGAGAATGAGCACGATGCCGAGCCAGAAGTTCGGCACGGAGAGCCCGAGCAGCGCCACGGTGCTCGCCGCCCACTCCGCCGGCTTCCCCCTTCTGACGGCCGCCACGACGCCGGCGCCGATACCGAGCACCACGGCGAACAGCAGGGAGAACAAGGCGAGTTCGAGGGTGACGGGGAGCGCGTCGAGGATCGCGTCGAGGACGGGCAGTCCGGTGCGGGCGGAGGTGCCGAGGTCGCCCGTGAGCGCGTGCTGGACGTACCGCGCGTACTGGACGGCGATGTTGTCGTCGAGGCCGTACTCCGCGCGGATCGCGGCGAGCGCCTCGGGCGTCGTCTCCTCGCCCGCCAGGGCCCGCGCGGTGTCGCCCGGCATGGCACGGACGCCGACGAAGACGACGATGCTGACGAGGACGAGCGTCACGCCGGACTGGCCGAGCCTGCGCAGCAGGTAGCGGGTCACTCCTCGCCTCCCCGGACGTAGCCGGCGCGGTCGAGACGGATCAGCCCGTCCCCGTAGACGCGCAGGCCCGCCACGTCCTCGGAGGCGACCACGTAGTTGCGCTCGCGGTAGAGGTAGATGATGGGGCGCTCCTCGCCCGCGGCCGCGGTGAGTCGGCGGTAGATGCCCTTGCGCTCCGCCGGGTCCGAGGTGCTGCTGCCCTCGCTCACGAGGCGGTCGATACGCGGGTCGCTGAACGCCGAGCGGTTCTCCGAGCCACCGCTGCCGACGAACGCGTCGACGTTGCCGGCCGGGTCGAGCCGCCCCGACCAGCCGAGCGCCGCGGCCTGGAAGTCGCCGCGGTCGGCGTGTTCGAGGAGGGTGGCGAACTCGGTGGGGCGGAGGGTGACGTCGAACCCCGCCTCGCCGGCCATGGCTTGGACGACCTGCCCGAGGCGGAGGTGCTCGGCGGTGGTGGAGATGGTGAGTTCGACGGGCACTTCGCCCTTCACCCTCCCCTCGGACCGTGCCTCGCGCACGAGTCGGCGTGCGCGGTCGAGGTCGCGTCCGGAGCAGTCGGTGCGGGTGCCGAGTTGGCTGGAAGGAGCCACGGGTCCGCAGGCGGTGTCGTACATGCCCTGAAAGACGATCTGGTTGATGAGGTCCCGGTCGAGGGAGAGTTCGAACGCCTCGCGCAGCTTCGCGTCGCCCGCGAGGGCACCGCCGACGTCCTTCGGATCGCCCGGCTTCTCGCCGACGCCGCGGGTGTTGGCGAGGTTGACGGTGATGCCCTGGTAGCCGAGCGTCGGCGAGTGGAAGACGCGCAGGCCCTTCTCGGTGAGTGCGCTCTGCACTTCGAGCGGCGCCGTCTGGTCGCTCAACTGGGCTTCGCCGGAACGGACGTTGGCGAGGCGGACGTTGCCGTCGACGATCGTCCGGAAGACGACCCGGTCGAGGCGGACCTTCTTCGCGTCGTAGTAGCGCGGGTCCCGCTCCAGCACGATCCGGTCGCCCGTCACCCGCTCGACGAAGCGGAAGGGACCGACGCAGGACGGGTGCGCGGCGAAGTTCTTCCCGTGCTCGCGCAGGGCCCGCGGCGACATCACCATGCCCGAGCGGTCGGCGAGCGCGCCGAGGAGCGGTTCGTAGCTTTCCTTCAGGTGGATGCGGACGGTGTCGCCGCGTGCCTCGACACCGGTGACGGGTTCGAGTTCGCTGGCGCGTGCGGAGGCGGGAAGATCGCGGTGGCGGAGCAGGGAGGTGCGGACGGCCTCGGCGTCGAGCCGGGTGCCGTCGCTGAAGCGCACGCCCTTGCGCACGGGGATCGTCACCAGCCGGCCGCCGCGGCTCACCTCGGGCATTCCGGCGGCGAGTTGGGGGCGTATGCGGTTGTGCGCGTCGGTGTCGTAGAGCTTCTCGCACATCGAGGCGAAGACGGAGCGGCCGACGAGCGTGCTGCCGAGGCTCGGATCGAGCTTGTCCGGGTCGGACTTGAGGGCGACGGTGAGCGTACCGCCGTCGGCGACCGGCCGGTCGTCGGCCATGCGGACGGGACCGACCTCGGTCGCGGCGGTACTGAGCGGGGCGCACGCCGAGCCGAGGAGGGCGAGCAGGGCGGCCGCGACGACGGCTGCCGTGCGTCGGCGACGGCGTGGTGGGGGGCGCAAGTGAGCCCACCTCCCGGTGAGTTCGGGGCTCCTCGGCAATCGAGTGCGGCCGAACGTATGCGCTGGAAGGCGGCATGACAAGAGTCGGGACAGCGGTGGTCTACGCGGCTGACCTGCTGGATTGCCCCTGCGTTACGGGGAGTTCGGCCTCGCGCCGCCGTATCGGGGCGTGGCCGCGTCCGGGCGGCACGGGCGTGCACCGCCGCCGTATACGACTGTTCACACGCCGCCTCCCTCCCGCGCGGGCGGCAGGAGGGAGGCAGGGGAGCGGGGTCAGGCCGCCGCGCGGAACCTGCGCAGCCGCAGGGAGTTGCCGACGACGAAGACCGAGGAGAACGCCATGGCGGCGCCCGCGATCATCGGGTTGAGCAGCCCCGCGGCCGCCAGCGGAAGCGCGGCGACGTTGTAGGCGAAGGCCCAGAACAGGTTGGACTTGATGGTGCCCAGGGTTCGCCGGGAGAGGCGGATGGCGTCGGCGGCGGCGCGCAGGTCGCCGCGGACGAGGGTGAGGTCGCCCGCCTCGATCGCCGCGTCGGTGCCCGTGCCCATCGCGAGCCCGAGGTCGGCCTGGGCGAGCGCGGCGGCGTCGTTGACGCCGTCCCCGACCATCGCGACCGAACGCCCCTGCTCCTGAAGGCGCTTGACGACCTCCACCTTCTCCTCGGGCAGCACCTCGGCGGTCACCTCGTCGATGCCGACCTCGGCCGCGACGGCTTCCGCGACGGCGCGGTTGTCGCCGGTGAGCAGGACAGGCGTGAGCCCGAGGCCCTTCAGCCGCTCGATCGCCTCCGCGCTCGTCTCCTTCACCGCGTCGGCGACCTCCAGGAGGCCGCGCGCCTCGCCGTCCCAGGCGACCGCGACGACGGTCCGACCGGCCTGCTGCGCCGCCGACTTGGCGTCCCTGAGCGCCTCCGGCACCTCGATCGCCCACTCGGCGAGGAGCTGCTCCCGACCGACGAGGACGGCGTGCCCCTCGACGACGCCCTGCACGCCGAGCCCCGGCACGTTGGCGAACCGCTCGGGCGTCGGGAGCGCGCCCGTGCGCTCCTTCGCGCCGGTGGCCACGGCGCGCGCGACGGGGTGCTCGGAGGCGTCCTCCAGCGCGCCCGCTAGCCGCAGCAACTGCTCCTCGCCGGCGCCCTCCCCGGCGTGCACGCCCGCGAGGGTCATCCGTCCCGTGGTGACGGTGCCGGTCTTGTCGAGGACGACGGTGTCGACCCTGCGGGTGGACTCCAGCACCTCGGGCCCCTTGATGAGGATGCCGAGCTGCGCCCCGCGCCCCGTGCCGACCATGAGGGCCGTGGGCGTCGCGAGGCCGAGCGCGCAGGGGCAGGCGATGATCAGCACGGCGACCGCCGCCGTGAAGGCCGCGGTGAGCCCGGCGCCCGTGCCGAGCCAGACCCCGAACGTCCCGAGTGCCAGCACGATCACGGCGGGGACGAAGACCGCGGAGATCCGGTCGGCGAGGCGCTGCGCCGCCGCCTTGCCGTTCTGCGCCTCCTCCACCAGCTCGGCCATCCTGGCGAGCCGGGTGTCGGAGCCGACCCTGGTGGCCTCGACGACGAGGCGTCCGCCCGCGTTGAGCGTCGCCCCCGTGACGGCGTCGCCCTCGGCGACCTCGACGGGGACCGACTCGCCCGTGAGCATCGAGGCGTCGATGGCGGAGGCGCCCTCGACGACGGTGCCGTCCGTGGCGATCTTCTCGCCCGGCCGCACGAGGAAGCGGTCACCGACGGCGAGCCGGTCCGTCGGGACGCGCTCCTCGCGGCCCCCGCGCAGGACGGTGACCTCCTTGGCACCGAGCTCCAGGAGCGTCCTGAGCGCGTCCCCCGCCCTGCGCTTCGAGCGTGCCTCGAAGTACCGGCCGGCGAGGAGGAACGCGGTGACGCCGGCCGCCGCCTCCAGGTAGATGTTGCCCGCGCCGTCGGTCCTGGCGATCGTCAGCTCGAAGGGGTGTGTCATGCCCGGCATGCCGGCCGTTCCGAAGAAGAGCGCCCAGAGCGACCAGAGGAACGCGGCCGAAGTGCCCACCGAGACAAGGGTGTCCATGGTCGCGGCACCGTGCCGCGCGTTGGTCCAGGCGGCGCGGTGGAAGGGCCAGCCGCCGTAGACGACGACGGGGGCGGCGAGCGTCAGCGAGAGCCACTGCCAGTACTCGAACTGGAGCGGAGGGATCATCGCCATCGCGATCACGGGGACCGCGAGCACGACGGCGGTGAGCAGACGCTGCCGGAGCGTGCGCAACTCCACGTCGGCCGCGGACTCCTCGCCGCCCTCGTCCGCGCCCCGCTTCTCGGGGCGGCGTGCGGTGTACCCCGTCGCCTCGACGGTGGAGATCAGATCGTCGACGGAGACCCCCTCCCCGTAGACGACCCTGGCCTGCTCGGTGGCGTAGTTGACGCTCGCCTCGACGCCCTCCATGCGGTTGAGCTTCTTCTCCACCCTGGTCGCGCACGAGGCGCAGGTCATGCCTCCGATGGCGAGCTCGACCCGGGAGGGTGCGCTGGTCGTCGGGCTGGTCATGGGTACTCCTCGCGTGGGGTGGTGGGTGCCGGGCCGGTCGGCCCCGGACCGTGACGGGGGCCGAGGCAGGGCGGGGCCATGGCGACTCCTGGGGTCTTGTGGACAGGCGAGCGGCGTGGGAACCGTCGCAGTCATGTATACCCCTCGGGGGTATACGATGCAAGGGCGGGACGGCCCGGCTTCGTACCCGGCGGGGGTATGGCGCGAGGGGCGGTGAACTCGCCTTGGCGGTGCGGAAGTTGTGTGCTGCCCCGCCCGCCGCGCTCCCTCCCCGTGCGCCCGAAGGCGGGACGGCGGAGGATGGTCCGGGTGCGGGCGGGGGCTGGTGGCCGGAAGGCCCGGCGTAGGAGATATCTTGATATCGAGACGATGTAGACGCGAAGCGGAGTACCGGTGACTGACTCGACCATCATCTATACGCAGACCGACGAGGCCCCGGCCCTGGCGACGTACTCGTTCCTCCCCGTGATCGAGGCGTACGCCTCGACCGCAGGCGTTGCCGTGGAGAGCAGGGACATCTCCCTTTCCGGGCGGATCATCTCCCAGTTCCCCGAGTGGCTCCGCGAGGACCAGCGGGTCGAGGACGCGCTCGCCCAGCTCGGAGAGCTGGCCAAGACGCCCGAGGCCAACATCATCAAGCTGCCGAACATCTCGGCGTCCATCCCGCAGCTCAAGGCGGCCGTCGCCGAGCTCCAGGGGCACGGCTACGCGCTGCCCGACTACCCCGACGACCCGCAGACCGACGAGGAGCGCGACATCCGCGCCCGCTACGACAAGGTCAAGGGCAGCGCCGTCAACCCCGTCCTGCGCGAGGGCAACTCCGACCGCCGCGCCCCCGCCTCGGTGAAGAACTACGCCAGGGCGAACCCGCACCGCATGGGCGCGTGGACGCCGGAGTCCAAGACCAACGTCGCGCACATGGACGGCGACGACTTCCGCGCCACCGAGAAGTCCGCCGTCCTGGCAAAGGACGACTCGCTCCGGATCGAACTCGTCGGCGACGACGGCAGCACCACGGTGCTCCGCGCCGCCGTCCCGGTCCTCGCAGGCGAGGTCGTCGACGCTGCCGTGCTCCGCGTCGCCGCGCTGCGCGAGTTCCTCACCGCGCAGGTCGCACGCGCCAAGGCGGAGGGCGTGCTCTTCTCCGTCCATCTCAAGGCGACGATGATGAAGGTCTCCGACCCGATCATCTTCGGGCACGCGGTGCGCGCGTTCTTCCCCAGGACGTTCGCCACGCACGGTGACAAGCTCGCCGCGGCGGGGCTCAGCCCGAACGACGGGCTCGGCGGCATCTTCAAGGGCCTGGAGTCGCTCCCCGAGGGCGCCGAGATCAAGGCGTCCTTCGAGGCGGAGCTCGCCGAGGGCCCGGACCTCGCCATGGTCGACTCGCACCGCGGCATCAGCAACCTGCACGTGCCGAGCGACGTGATCGTCGACGCCTCCATGCCGGCGATGATCCGCACCTCGGGGCACATGTGGAACAAGGACGACCAGGAGCAGGACGCCCTCGCCGTCATCCCCGACAGCAGCTACGCGGACGTCTACCAGGTCGTCATCGACGACTGCCGCGCCCACGGCGCCTTCGACCCGTCGACGATGGGCTCCGTGCCCAACGTCGGCCTGATGGCGCAGAAGGCCGAGGAGTACGGCAGCCACGACAAGACCTTCGAGATCCCGACCACGGGACAGGTACGGGTCCTCGACGGTGCAGGCGAGCTCGTCCTCGAACAGGCCGTCGCCGAGGGCGACATCTTCCGCATGTGCCAGACCAAGGACGTGCCGATCCGCGACTGGGTCAAGCTCGCCGTCACCCGCGCCCGCGCCACCGGCGACCCGGCCGTCTTCTGGCTCGACGAGGGCCGCGCGCACGACGCCAACCTCATCGAGAAGGTCCGCGCCTACCTCCCCGAGCACGACACGGAGGGCCTGCAGATCGAGATCATGTCGCCGGTCGAGGCGACGCGGTTCTCCCTCGACCGCATCCGCCGCGGCGAGAACACCATCTCGGTCACCGGCAACGTGCTCCGCGACTACCTCACCGACCTCTTCCCGATCCTGGAGCTCGGCACGAGCGCCAAGATGCTCTCGGTGGTCCCGCTCATCAACGGCGGCGGCCTCTTCGAGACGGGTGCGGGCGGCTCGGCGCCCAAGCACGTCCAGCAGCTCCTCGAGGAGAACTACCTCCGCTGGGACAGCCTCGGCGAGTTCCTCGCGCTGGCGGTGAGCTTCGAGCACCTCGCGCAGAAGACGGGGAACGCGCGCGCCCAGATCCTCGCCGACACCCTGGACCGTGCCACCGGCACCTTCCTCCACGAGAACAAGTCGCCGAGCCGCAGGGTCGGCGGCCTCGACAACCGCGGCAGCCACTTCTACCTCGCCCTCTACTGGGCCAGGGAGCTGGCGCAGCAGACGGAGGACACGCAGCTCGCCGAGGCGTTCAGCGGCCTCGCCGAGAAGCTCGGCGACCAGGAGGAGACCATCGTCGGCGAACTCGTCGGCGTCCAGGGCTCCCCGACCGACCTCGGCGGCTACTACCGCCCGGACGACGCCAAGGCCGGCGCCGTCATGCGGCCGTCGAAGACGCTCAACGAGGCGCTTGCCGGGTTGAGCTGAGCCTCTCGCGTCACCGGCCGCATCCGCCTGGCGGGTGCGGCCGGTTGGTCTTTTCCCGTCGAGGAGCCGGTGTCTGTCCTGCCGCACCGGCTGATCCTCTGGGTGTTGCGACTTCCGATCCGGTTCCAGTACCGGTACCCGGTCGCGTTCACCGACTGGCGGTCAGTACTGCCGCGAGTCCCTCTTGCAGATCTCTGACGAAATACTCGGGGACCTCCAGCGACGGGAAATGGCCTCCGCGTTCGGGCGATCTCCACCGGACGATCTGTCGGTACCGTTCCTGTGCCCAAGGGCGGGGACTTTTCTCGATGTCGCGGGGATACATACTGATCGCCGAAGGGACCTCGACCCGAAGCTCGGGGTCGAGTGAGTTGTGGCTTTCGTAGTAGATGCGCGCCGCCGATGCGCCGGTCCGCGTCAGCCAGTAGAGCGTGACGTCGTCAAGAATCCTGTCTCTGGAAATCGTCTCGAACGGACTGTCTCCGGTGTCCGACCACTCGGCGAACTTGTCGAGAATCCAGGCAAGCAGCCCGACCGGTGAATCGACGAGCGAGTAGCCGATCGTCTGCGGTCGGGTTGCCTGCTGCTTCGCGTACGCCGCGCGATGGCGCCAGAAGTCCCGGGTTTCCTGGGTCCATTGGCGCTCCATCGCTGTCAGCCCGTCCGTCGGCAACCCGGGCGGTGCTTCCGCGAACAATGTGTGGATTCCGAGAACGTGCGCAGGGAACCTGCCGCCGAGCACCGTGGTGATATTTCCTCCCCAGTCTCCGCCATGGGCGACGAACTTGGTGTAGCCGAGCCTCCCCATGAGTTCCACCCACGCGGCCGCGATCTTCTCGGTCCCCCACCCGGTGGTTGCCGGCTTGTCGCTGTAACCAAAGCCCGGCAGCGACGGAACCACGACGTGGAAAGCCGGCACGTCCACATCTTTCGGATCTGCCAACTCGTCCACTACATCGACGAACTCTGCGATGCTGCCCGGCCAGCCGTGCGTCAGGATCAGCGGAGTTGCCTCTGCGCGCGGGGATCGGCGGTGCAGGAAGTGGATTCCCAGACCGTCGATGGTCGTGCGGAACTGGCCGATCCGGTCGAGGCGCTCTTCGAACGACCGCCAGTTGTACCCGGTGCGCCAGTAGTTCACGACATCGACGAGGTCGGCAAGAGGAACGCCCTGTTCCCATCGGCGAGGGCCTGGAGCGGCGGGGATGACCGTCTCGGCCTCCGGCAGTCGTGCCGCGGCCAGCCGCGCACGGAGATCGTCGAGGTCGGCGTCGGCTGCGTGGGCTTCACAGGCGTGCACGTTGCGAGTCGGGCGGGGCATCGGACCTCCTGGCCATCGCGGGACCGGCTGCGAACTAGCACGAACCGGCTTAGGCGGTTCTAGCATGTCGTCCTGTCAGCAGCAACCGGCTAAGGTGGTTCCATGCGTGCTGAGTTCCCCGACTTCCGCCTCGGCAGCGTGCTGGCGACCAGTTTCACGGCGACGCTGACGGAGCGTCATGGCAACGCCGTGGAGCGCATCCCCGTGCCGCACCGACTCGTCGACTGGCTGGCGGCGAACGGCTTGGCCGTGGACTCCTGCACCACTGCCCAGCTCGACCTCGCTCGGGAGTTGAGGGAGTCGATTCACGCCGCTGTGACAGCGGCAGCGGTCCGGGATGCTCTCCCTGCGTCTGCTGTCGGCATCATCAACGACCGCAGCGCTCAGGGTCGGGCCGCGGCCATCCTGACGCCCGAGGGCAAGCGGCGATGGCGGCTCAACTCGTCTTCCGGTGTGGAAGATGCCCTCAGCGTGATCGCAGCCGATGCGATCAGCATCATCGCGGGCGAACGAGACGGACGCTTGGCCTTGTGCGCCTCACCGACCTGCCAGGCTGCCTTCTTCGACACCAGTCAAAGCCGCACGCGCAAATGGTGCGACATGAACACGTGCGGGAATCGTCAGAAGAAAGCGCGCTTCCACGCCAACCAGCGCAAAACCCACTGAGCGGCGGGTTAATGGTCACCCCATCACCGGTGACAGGCCCAAGTCGGTCGCCGGGACGTCCTGTCGGGCTGAGGTGCGCCGAGGTGTGACGGGTTCCGCGGCATGTCTCTTCGCAACGCGGGCCTGCGTCCCGCCGACACCTTCGCGCCGGCGGGACGCAGCGCATTCACCCCCCGTCGCCCAGCAGCGTCCGCAGTTCGGTGAGGGCCTCGCCGAGGCGGTCCGCGAAGGTGTGCATTTGTTCCGCGACCGTCTGCGGGGTGCTCAGGTAGAGGTGGAAGCGGTCGGGGAGGAGGACGTAGGCGACTCCGATGCACTGGGGGCTCGTGGAGCCGAAGCCGAAGTACTGGATGTGTGCGGAGGGGGCCGAGCTGGTGGAGAGGTAGTCGCTGCGCATCGTCTGCCAGCCGGGGGTGCGGTAGAGCGAGGGTTGTTCCGTGACGCCGAGTTCCGGGCGGCGGTGGGCGATCAACTCCAGTTCCCAGAGGTGTTGTTCGGGTGCGTCGCCGGATTGGCACTGCTTGGCGCGGGCGGTGTGTGCCCGTGCGGCCGCGTGGAACGCCTCGCGTCGGCCCGCGTCGTCGACGGTGGGGTCGTCCATGGCCGCCACGAACCGGCGGATCTCGGGGGTGATGACGCGCATCGCCTCGGTGCGGCCCCACTGCCACTGCCGGGTCGCGATCGACTCGTACGTGGCGCCGAGACGGCCCCTGGCGCGCAAGTGGGCGAGCTGGAAGGCGAGTTGGACGAAGGCGTCGGGGGAGCAGCCGAGGGATTTCGCCGTGGTGCTGCCGAAGTCCTCGAAGGCGAGGGCGCGGGTGGCGGTGGCGGCGCCGTACGCCTCGAACGCGGCGGCCGCGTTGCGGGCCTGGGTGCTGAGCTGCTCGTCGAGGACCAGCGTCAGCGGACGCAGCGGCGGTGTGCCCTGCTTGCGGGCGCCGGAGGCCCGGGAGTGCTCCTCGGCGGAGGTGCCGAGGAGGTCGTCCACGAGGGCGAGGACGGTGGTGCCGTCGAGTTCGCAGTGCTCGACGTTGATGCCGGCCGTGCCGTCGGCGAAGACGACGAAGGTGAGTGCCTTGTCGAACCAGCGGTTGCCGCGGTCGCCGTAGAGGAGTTCGTCGCAGGCGTGCTGCGTGTCGGTGGGCGCCGACTCCTCGAGGCTGACGCAGAAGAGGGCGGTTTCCACGTCGTCGAGGATCTCCGCGTTGCCGGGTGCGCAGGTGCGCAGGCGCTCCCGTGCCGCGGCCCATTCGGCGCGCGCCATCGTGGTGAGGTGGCCCGCCGGGGTGTCGCCCGGGCCTCCGGCACCGGGGCGTTCGGTGCCGGCCTTGAGTGCGGCGTCGAGTCCGGCGCGGAGGTCGTCTAGGGCGTACGGGGTGCCGTCGGGCCCGAGGACGTCGAGGCGGAAGAGGCCGCCGCGGTGGAAGACGACGATGTGGCGCGCCGTCGACGGACCGGGCCACTCGGGCGTGTACGGCATGCGGACGGTGTCCTGCTCGGTGCCCGGGATGCGGGTGGTGGAGAAGAGGTGCTTGTGCTGCTCCATGGTCTGCGGCTGCCCGCGCTGCGAGACCGGCGGCAGTTGCTCCTCGTCGACGCGGAGCTTGTAGCCGACCGCGGCGGCCACGAGCCCGGCCGCGCGCTCCAGTTGGGCCTCGCCGGTCTCCTCGAAGAGGAAGAAGAAGTTGGCGTTGAGCGCGATGCGGTCCCTGCGGCCGAGGTAGCGGTACGGCCAGAAGGTGTCGAGCCAGCTGTGCACGCCCGGTGTCGCGTCGTACTCCTCCAGCGCGGCCTGGAGGGTGCGTCCCGCGCTGCCGGGTGCGAGGAAGGCCGCCACCTCGGCCTCGGTCGCGGCGCGTTCGTCTGCGGTGAGGAGCGGGCCGCACCATTCGAGGAACCGGGCGCAGCTCTGCTCCAGGGTCGGCAGCGGGACCCTGGGGAGGTGGTCCTCATGCGCGAAGGTCGGGCGCTGTGCGTCCTGGGGTGTGTTCAACTCGTCCTCTTCCGGGGTGGGTTGGTTCTCCGGTGTGGTCATGCGGCGCGGGAGAGGAAGAGTTCGGCGTAGAGCCAGCCTTCTGTCTCCAGGCCGTCGGGCGAGACGCCGGCCGCCGTCATCGTGTCGAGCATCTGTTCCTGCTCCCGGGGCGAGGCGAAACGCCGTTGGCGGAAGACGCCGGGGAGGCGAGTGGTGCGGTACCCGAGCTCGTCGAGTGCCTGCTCGACGGGGGCGAACGGGAACATCCGCAGGACGAAGTGGGCCATGGGCGGTCGGTGTTCGCCCTGCGCCCGCACGACGCGGGCCAGGGTGCGCTCGGTGACGTAGCCGAGGCAGCCGGTGGATATCACGAGGTCGGCGCCGGCCAGGGCGGCCCGCTGCTGCGGCGTCGGGTCGTGCGACTCCAGGTCCGCGTGGACGGCGTCGTGGAGGAAACCGGCCTCCACGGCGTAGGCGAGCGCCCCGCCCGCGGTGTCGAGGCCGACGAAGCGGGTCTGCTCGGCCGGCTGCCGCGCGCGTGTGAAGTCGCGGTCGCGAGACAGCAGTCGGGGACGCCCGGTAGGGGTATCCGGGGCCGTGTACCGGTCGTAGAGCTCGTCCATGGTGGTGTCGAACTGGAGGATCGCCGCGTTGACGCCGTAGCCGCATCCGAGGTCGAGCACCTGCGGCACGGAGCCGGGGTGTGCCTCGCGGTGCTCGGTGAGGAGCTTGGCGAAGTACGGCTTCGCCGACTGCGGTACGCAGTAGTCGAGTTCGCGAAGGACGCGGAAGAACTCGACGGGGTCCGGGCGGTCGTAGATGTGGTCGAGCGAGACCTTGCCTGTTCGGTCGAAGTGCACGGGGCTGCGCTCCTGACGGGAGGGCGGAAGGGGGTCAGTCGAGCAACTCGTCGCCGCGCACGCGGCGTTCGGCGTCGAGGTGCTCGGGGAGCACGCGCCCGAAGAGCTGCCTGGTGCGGGCGACGCTGCCGACGACCCCTGGGCGCTCGCTGTAGGCGAAGATCGCAGAGTGCCTGGCGGTGGCCCCGGCGACGGGGCTCACCCGGTGGAGGGAGAAGCGCCCCTTGAAGAGTTGGAGGTCTCCGGGACGCAGCGGCAGCCGGTGGACGAGCCGCTCGCCGTTCCCCTCCAAGACGTCCCTGACGTCGTCGAAGTGCTCGTCCCGCGCGGTGCGTATGCCGGGACAGTACTCGAACTCCCCGCCGTCCGAGGCTCCTTGGGTGAGCATGCTGACCGTGAACTCGTTGGTGTCGAAGTGCCAGGGATGCTCCATGCCGGGTTCGACGACGTTGAGGACGAGCGCCGAGAGCGGGTCGGCGAGTTCGTGGAGGCGGGGGAGCTCGAAGCACTCGGCGAGGAAGGTGCGGAAGGTTGCGTCTCCGTAGAGGAGGCTGACGAGGGCCTCGGGCGGAATGCGGTCGCGCGGCACGAAGGCGTTGCCGCGGCGGAAGGGGATGCGTCCCGGATGGTCGGCGGGGAGGTCGTCGTCCACGGCGATGTTGTAGACGTTGACCGTCTCGACGTCGAAGTGCGCCCGGGGCGCGAGACCGGCGCACTCGGCGCGCAGCTCCTCGTGGAGCTCGGCGCGGACGAAGTCGCGCAGGACGGTGCAGCCGCTCTCGGCGAGCTCGCGCCTCGCCTGCTCGACGAGGCGGCGGCGGGCGGGGGAGTCCGGCTCGGTGAGGGGGTAGCGCCCGGTGTCGACCACTCGCTGGAGCGTCGCTGCTTCGGCAGTGCTCATGGCTTCCTTCCGCGGGACGGCAGCTCGGTTTCCTCAACTTCACTGGCGAGTAACGTAGTTGAAGCTCCCACAGTGTTCACCGCTTGTCTGTGACTTCTCGCACGGCCAGGTGACGCCCACCGTGCGTGTGTGCGTGCGCGGCGGGCGAGGAAAAACCTGTTGGCTTCCGTGGTCACGGCTCGGGTACGGTCGCCGCCATGGACTTCCTCCCGCTCTACCACTGACGGCGCCGGGCCTCGCCGCCCCGCCGACGCACCGAGAACACGCACGACCGCCCCGGCTCCGCCGGCGCGGCGGTCGGCGCTGCCGGTGCGCCCCCACCGTCAATGTCGAGACACGAAACGAGTGAGCGTCCATGACCGCCCGTACCCCCCGGGGTCCTGCCCACATCGCGATGGTCGGCGTCCCGGCCGTCAGCCACGTCCTGCCCAGCCTCGAGGTGATCAGGGAGCTGGTCGCGCGGGGCCACCGCGTCACCTACGCCAATGACCCGGTCGTACGCGACCTGATCGAGGAGACCGGCGCGGAGCTCGTGCCCTTCGCCTCCACCCTCCCCGTCACCGACAACGACTGGCCCGACGACGCCATCGGCGCGATGGAGGTCTTCCTCGACGACGCGAGGAACGCCCTCCCGCAGTTGCGCCCCTTCTACGAGGACAACCCCGCCGACGTCTACCTCTACGACATCGGCGGGTACGTCGGCCGCCTCCTCGCCGAGGTGCAGGGCCGCCCGCAGGTCCAACTCTCCCCGACCTACGTCGCCTGGGAAGGGTACGCGGAGGAGGTCGGCGCGTACCTGTGGCAGCTTCCGGGCGCCGACGCCTACCTCGCCAAGTTCGCTGCCTGGCTTGCGGATTCGGGCGCGGCGACCACCGGGACGGAGGAGTTCATGAGCCTCCCGCCGAGGGTCCTCGCGATGATTCCCCGTGCGATGCAGCCGAACGCCGAGCGCGTCGACGAGGAGCGGGTGAGCTTCGTCGGCTCGTGCTTCTCCGCCCGTGCGGGGCAGGGGGAGTGGCAGCGGCCCGAGGGTGCGGAGCGGGTGCTGCTCGTCTCGCTCGGCTCCGCCTACACGAGGCAGCCGGAGTTCTACCGAAACTGCGTGGCCGCTTTCGGCGGGCTGCCCGGCTGGCACGTGGTGCTCCAGATCGGGAAGTACGTCGAGCCCGAGGAGCTCGGTGAGGTGCCGGCGAACGTCGAAGTCCGGCAATGGGTACCGCAGTTGGCGATCCTGGAGGAGGCCGACGCCTTCGTCACGCACGCCGGCATGGGCGGCAGCGCCGAGGGTCTCTACACCGGCACCCCGATGATCGCCGTGCCGCAGGACGTCGACCAGCCCGTCAACGCCGACCGGCTCGTCGAGTTGGGCGTGGCCCGGCGGATCGACACCGAGGAGGCCACCCCCGAACGGCTCCGCGCCGCGCTGCTCGCGCTCACGGACGACCCCGAAGTCGCCCGCAGGTGCGAGGAGTTGAAGCGCGAGTCCCGTGCTGCCGGCGGCACGCCGAGGGCCGCGGAACTCATCGAGGAGCTGCTCGACTGAGCCGGGCGGACTCCGGCGCCGTTACCCTGCGAGGCGGTACGGCGCCGGGGCCCGCGCCTAGACTCCCGCCATGGCCCACGACACCCGCTCCACGGCCCGCTGCCAACGCTCCCTCGGCGACCCGGAGTGCACGTACCCGCTGTGGCCTCCCCAGGTGCGCGGCTGCCCCCGTACGGCGACGGACGACGTCGTCTACCCCGTGGAGGTGGACTACGCCTACGAGGAGGTCCCGCGCGACCTCTTCGACGCGTCAGCCGCACCGACGCCCGGGCTCGACCGGTGGGCGCCGCTGCTGCCCCCGCTCACCGCGCCCGGCCTGGGCGAGGGAGGGACGCCGCTGCTCGACCTCGGCGCCGGCGTCTGGCTCAAGGACGAGTCGCAGAACCCCACGTGGAGCCACAAGGACCGGCTCAACCGGGTCACCGCGTCCGCCGCCGTCCACGAGGGCGCGCCCGGCGTGGTGGTCGCCTCCTCGGGCAACCACGGGGCCTCGGCCGCCGCCTTCGCGGCCCGATCAGGACTGCGGTGCGTCGTCCTCGCCTCCGCGGAGGCGCCGCCGGCCGTCGCCTCGTTCCTGCGGGCCTACGGTGCGGTCGTGCTCGCGGTGCCCGTCGAGGCGCGGTGGCCGCTGCTCTCGCGGATCAGCGAGCGGCTCGGCCTCCATCCCGTGAGCAACCAGACCCGCACGCACACCGGCCACGGCTTCGGGCCCGAGGGCTACAAGAGCGTCGCCTACGAGCTCCACGGCCAACTCGGCGTCCCCGCCGCCGTGTTCGTGCCCACCGGGTACGGCGAGCTCCTCTACGGCGTCTGGAAGGGCTTCCGGGAGCTGCGGCTCCTCGGCGTGACCGACCGGCTGCCGCGGATGTACGCGTGCGAGCCGTCGGCCGGGGGGCCGCTCGCCGCCGCCCTCCGCTCCGGGGCGCCCGCTGCGGTCGTACCGCCCGGCGCCTCCCGCGCGTACGGCGTCAACTGCACGGCGGGCGGCCACCGCGGGGTGCGCGCCGTGCGGGAGAGCGGCGGTGACGCCGTGCTCGTCACCGACGACGAAATGGCCTCGGCCCAGGCCGAATTGGGCGCCGACGGCCTGTGGGTCGAGCTGTCCTCCGCGGCCGGGCTCGCGGGCTACCGACAGCTCCGCGCAGTGACGGAGTTCGACGGTCCCGTGGTGTGCCTCTCGACGTCGAGCGGCTTCAAGGACCTCGGCGTCGGGGAGCGCCCGCTGCGTCCCGTCGAGCCGACGTGGGAGGCGGTGGCGGGGGAGCTGCGGAGGGAAGGGCTGGCGTGACGGCCGCTCGCGGGCCGCGGTACTGGCGCGGCGTCGGCGGTTCTCCGGGCGGAGGCGGCCGGCGTTCGCTCGGGGCGGTTGTGCTGGCTCGGAGGATGGTCTTCGGTGGTTCGGGCCGGTGCTCGACGGGGCGGAGGCTGCGGTCCTGCCGAGCTGTTCGGGGCCGGTGCTGAGGTGGTCCGTCTGGCGCCGGCCGGTTCGTTGGTGGACCGGTGGGTGTCGGGGCTGCTTGTTTCGGTTCGGAGGGGCGTCTCGGCGGTTCGAGTGGCCGCGCTGGTGTGGTGCGACGGTCGGGATGGGGCGCGTGGTGAGGGGTGCTCTTTCTGCGGTCGTGCCAGGTCGTTGCGGGCTCGGTGCTGACGTGGCTGGTGCGCGGCGGACGGGCGCGCGGGCGTGCGTCGGGCGGCTGCTTGTTCTGGGCCGGGGGGTGGTCTTCGAGGTACGGACGGAAGTGCCGGTGTGGGCTCGGAGGAGGGGTGCTCGTCCTGCGGTCGTGCTCAGTTGATGCGGGGCTGCTCGGTGCTGACGTGATCCTTCCGGCGCCGCCGGTCTTTTTGGCGGGCGGGCGTCGGTTGTCTGCCTGTTCCGACCCGGAGGGTGGTCTTCGGTGGTTCGGACGGAAGCGCTGATGCGGGCTCGACGGCCGGGGCGCTCCTTCTGCGGTCGTGCCGAGTTGTCGCAACCCGGTACTGACGTGGTCGGTGGGCTGCCGGCGGAAGGGGCGGCGCGTCGGGCGCCCGGTCCGGTGGGTGCCCTTCGAAGTGGGGACGGGACCGCCCGCGCGCGCTCGGCGGCCGGTGCGGTGCGTGGTGAGGACGCTCCTCCTGCGGTCGTGTCCGCACTGTCGGGGTGTCGACCCGTGATGTGCAGGGAAGTCGCGCGCTCTCGGCGGCTTTCGCCATGGCTTCGTGGCGGCGTCCGTCGCTGGGGGCTGGGCATCGGCGTCGTAGGGGCAGGCGAGGTGGGACGCGAGCCGGATTCGCGGCGCGTCCGCGTACGCGTGGGCGCGCGGGGCGTAGATGGCAGGATCGGCGTGACCGGCAGTTGCACCGGTGCACCGCTGTGGTGCGTCGGCGCAGGGCCGCGCTCGGGGGCGTGCCAGACGGGCGCGTCCGCCGGTGCGGTGGACGGGCGGCCGGAGTGACGAGCAGCGCGCCCGAGCGGCGCCGGAGAGGGCGGAGAACGATGGACTCCGAGGAATGGGACCGGCGTTACACGGAGACGGAGTGGATCTGGAGCGCCGACCCCAACGTCTGGGTGGTGCGCGAGGCTTCCCCGTTGGCGCCGGGGCGTGCGCTCGACCTGGCGGCGGGCGAGGGCAGGAACGCGGTCTGGCTCGCCGAGCACGGATGGCGCGTCGACGCGGTCGACTTCTCCGCCGTCGCCCTCAACCGCGCCGACCGCCTCGCCGTGCACCAGGGTGTGGAGATCACGACGCACCACGCGGACGTCAGCGACTTCGCACCCGAGCCCGCGGCGTACGACCTCGTCCTCCTCTCCTACCTCCACCTGCCGGGACCCGAGCAGTCGCGGGTCCTGCACACGGCGGCGGAGGCAGCACGCGTCGGTGGGACGCTCCTCCTCGTCGGGCACGACGTGGACAACCTCGAGCACGGCACCGGGGGGCCGCAGGACGCGGCCGTCCTCACCTCCGTCGAGCAGGTGACCGGGGCGTGGAGGGAGCACGCGCGGATCGAGTACGCGGCGGTGGAGCGGCGGACGGTGCGGCAGGAGGGCATGCCGAAGGACGGTGTCGAGGCGCTGGACACGGTGGTGCGCGCCGTGCGCGAGTGAGCCGGCCGGGGAGCGGCGCTGTCCAGCGGTTGCCGTCCGGCTCCGTGGCGGACCCGCCTTCGCCGGGGCCTCCGTGTGCGGCGTTCGGACGGCAAGCGGGTGGCCTTGCGCATGTCCGGTCGGCCTGTTGCGGAGGGGCGTACTGCTCGCGGTGGCGGGGTCCCTGCCCGCCGGATCGCTCGTGCGGGGCGGTGGCTCGCGGACGGCCGAGCTGGGCAGGTCAACGCGGATGAGTACCGGACGAGTCGGGGGTGCGCGGTCTCCGGGGCAGCGGCTGCACCCGGTCCGTGCCGAGGACGTCCCGCTCGCGGGGCGCCCCCTGCGGGCAGAGGGCGCCCCGCGACGCCTACGGACGGGGCGGGCGCCGGCGCACAGCCGGGGCTGTGGGACGCGCCGCC
The DNA here is from genome assembly GCF_000381025.1 of Streptomyces sulphureus DSM 40104. Taxonomy (GTDB): domain Bacteria; phylum Actinomycetota; class Actinomycetes; order Streptomycetales; family Streptomycetaceae; genus Streptomyces; species Streptomyces sulphureus. Next base: position 468,828 of record NZ_KB905815.1, on the reverse strand, counting down.
GATGCGGCGTCCACCGCCGGACCGCGCACGGTCCGGTCAGCCGATGCTGAAGTCGAAGTCGGTGACGTACCAGTCACCCTTGATCTCGGAGACCTTCGTCTTGGCGTCGATCTGGTCGGCCTTGACCCCGGTGGAGTTGGCCGCGACGGTCTCGTTCAGGGGCTTGCCGTCGATGGTGACCTTGTCGGCGGGGACCTCCGTCTCGCCGCCGGAGGCCGGGACCTTGTCGACCTCCACCTTCGGGTCCTTCGAAGCCGGCTTGGGGGAGAGCGCTTCCCCGAACTTCATGACGCCCGACTTCAACTTCTTCACGTCGGGCGAGTTGCTGCCGCACGTCGACGGGCTGCCGACCTTCCCGGAGTCAGGCTCCGCCATCACCAGGCACGCCTCCTGCGGCTTGCCCTTGATCACCGCGGTGACCCATGTGGCGACCGCCTCCTGGGGCGTGGACTGACGGACCTCGGAGGGCTGGGATGCCGAACCGTCGTCCTTGCCCTTGTCGGAGCCCTGCTCGCCGGCCGGGCTGCTCGCCGGCGACTTCCCGTCCGCGGGTTCGGGTTCGCTCGAGCACCCTGTGACGCCCAGGAGTGCCGCCGTCACGGCGGCACCGGCTATCCAACCGGCCGTGCTCTTCCTGCTGTTCTTTGTCATCCCCACTTACCCTTCCATACGGCGCCGACCTGCCGTGACGCCGCCCCACTCGTGCCGGCTGAGGCACCGAAACGAACACGAGGACGAGGCAGGCGACAACCGATCACCTCGATCGGTCGGTGGCGCCTCGGTGACGGTGCTTCGTCTCCGTGGACGGCCAACCGGGCCGGATCGGTTGCGGCTCGGCCGGGGACGATGCACATACGGCGTCGGCGAGTCCGAGACGGTGGCTGGGCTGGAGGGCCCGGTCGGCCGCGTCGTCGGCGGCCTGTCGGGGGCGGATGCGCAGGGCGTCTCGTCGGTGCGCACGCGGACGGTACCGCTTGTCTCTTCGGGAACGTCCCGTCGGCGTCCGTCGCAGGCCCCCGGCGTATGCTGACGTCGCGCCGGGGGTTGCCGTGTCTCAAGTGAGGTTGCATCCGATGGAGTTGACGGTGCTCGGCGGTTCCGGTGCGTGGCCGGTGGCCGGGCAGGGATGCAGCGGCTACCTCGTCGAGCACGGTGGGTTCCGTCTGCTGCTCGACCCCGGCTACGGGGTGCTGCCGGAACTCCTGCGCCACACGCACCCGCACGCAGTCGACGCCGTGTACGTCACCCACGGCCACCCCGACCACTGCGCGGACCTCAACCCGCTGCTGCGCGCCCGCGCGCTCACGGACCCACCGGCGCCCCCGCTTCCCGTCCACGCGCCCGTCGGAGCCCTTGACGCCGTACTCGCCCTCGACCGCCCCGGGCTCCTCGAACCGGCGCTGGACCTACGGGAGTTCGCGCCGGGCGACACCCTCCGCACGGGCCCGCTCCTCGCCTCCACCTTCGACCTCCCCCACTCCCGCCCGAACGCCGGCGTCCGCCTCGAAGCCACTGGCGGGGCAAGCCTCGCCTTCACCGGCGACACCGGGCCCAGCGAGCAACTGACCGCTCTCGCCAGGGGGGTGGACCTCCTCCTCTGCGAGGCGACCCACCTGCGCGAGGTACCGCCCGAGGACGCCGGGGAACTCCTGAGCGCGTGTCACGCAGGCGGTCTCGCTCGCCGCTCGGGCGTCGGCCGCCTCCTCCTCACCCACCTCTGGCCGGGCACGGACGCGCGCGAGGCGGTGCGCCTGGCGCGCGAGAACTACCGCGGCCCTGTCGACGTCGCGGTGCCGGGGATGCGTGCACGCGTCGGGTGAGCCCCACCGTCAACCGAAGGCGTCAACTCCCGCCCGTGCGAGGCTAATCTGCGCACTCACGGGGCACGGGGCTTGCCGGCGCCCCGACGCTCGGAGAGCCTCGGGGCATGAGGGAGACGGGACCTCGGCACGCCGACGCGGCGCCGGCAGGGCAGGACGCGCACGCCGGCGCTCCGCTGCGGATCGTGCTCCTCTCGCACTCCGTCGAGAGCTTCGCGCGCACCCACGCGGTGTGCACGGCGGCCGGCCACCGTCCCCTGGCACACGTCTACGCCCGCTCGCTGCGTCCCGCGGCGCCCGTCCGCGAGGGCGCCCCCGAGACGGCCGCCGACCTCACCGCCGCGATCCCGCGCGGTGTCGACCTGTTCCTCCCCGGCAGGGCCGGCAACCTCGCCGCCCCGCTCGCCGGTTACCGCCCCGACCTCGTCGTCTGCAACGGCTTCCCCTGGCGCCTCCCGCCGGCGCTCCTCGCGGTACCGACGCTCGGCACCCTCAACATCCACACCTCGCTGCTGCCCCGTTACCGCGGACCGATCCCCGTCCACTGGGCGATCCGCAACGGGGACCGTGAAACGGGCGTCACGGTGCACTGGATGGACGAGACATTCGACACGGGCCCGGTCCTCGTACAGCGCGGCGGCGTCCCCCTACCCGACCGGTTCGATCCCGACGGACTCCTCGACGAACTCGACGCACTCGGCGCCGAGTTGCTCGCCGAGGCGCTGCCGCTCGCGGCGGCGGGCGCGCCCGGTGAGCCGCAGCGCGAGAGGGACGCCAGCTACGCCGGTTGGATGGAGGACTCCTTCCACCACGTCGACTGGAGCCGCCCCGCGCACCGGGTCCACCATCAGGTGCGCACCTTCCGCCTCGGCGTGCCCGGTGCAAGAGGTCCGTTGGCAGAGGTGTCGGGTCGCCGGCTCCGTCTCCTCGGCACCTCGCTGGAGCCGCAGCGCAGCGACGGGCGGGCGCTGCGTGTGGAGTGCGGGGACGGGCCGCTGTGGATCACCGAGTACGAACCAGTGCCGTGAGCGCGCGGCGTCACCGCCACTCTTCGAGACGTGCCGATACCTTCGCCGCCCGCGCGTCGTCGAACGTCGCCAAGAGCCGGGACGCCTCCGCGAGGTGGGCCGCCGCCTCGTCCGGCGGCTGCCCGCCGCTGTCCGTGGCGCTCGGCCCCGCGCGCAAGGCCGCGGCCAACCCGATGAGGGCCAGGGAGAGTTGCCAGCGGTCGCCGTTTGCGCGGTGGACGCCGGCGGCCTGGCGGTGGAGGTCCGCGGCCTCCGTCGGACGGCCCAGGGACCGCAGTAGCGATCCGGTGGCGTGCCGGGCGCGGGCCTCGCGTGCCTGGTCGCCCAGGTCGTGGTGGAGCGCGGTCGACCGGTGGAGCGAGGCGAGCGCGCTTTCGGTGTCGCCGAGCGCGCGTTGGGCCGCGGCCTGGTCGAGCAGCCAGTACGCCTCCCACATCCGGTTCTGCGAGCGCCGCGCGATGCCGACGGCTTTCCGCGCGGCACCGAGGGCCTCGGCCTCCCGCCCGCTCTCCCTGAACACCGCGCTGAGCAGCCGCAGCACGTTCCCCTCGCCTCCGCGGGCGCTCCGGCGCCTGTGCTCCTCCAGCGTCCGGAGGAGTGCGGGCTCCGCGCGGTCCAATCGCCCCTGTTCGTAGTGGACTTCGGCGAGGTTGCCGCGGACCGTCGCCACCCAGCCCGCGTCCCCCAGTTCCTCGAAGAGCGCTTCGGCTTGCGTGAACCAGTCCGCCGCCTCGCACAGGGAGCGGGAGCGCAACCGGGTGAGCCCGAGGTCGTTGAGGGAAAGTGCCACGTTGCTGCGTTCACCGAGCGTGCGTCGCAACCGCAGGGCGGCCGTGTGGTGCTCGGCCGCCTCTTCCAGGCGGTGCGCCTGGGTGTGCGCCATGCCGAGGCTCTCCAGCAGCTCGGCTTCCGCCTTACGGTCGCCCTCGCGGCGGGCGGCCTCCAGCCCGAGGCCGCTCAGGGTGAACCATTCCTCGAACGGGTTGTGCAACATGTGGATGCTGCGCAGGACGAGGGGAAGTTGCCACGCCGTGCGGTCGTCACCGGACGCGACCGCGGCCCGGACGGCGGCGAGCAGGTTGGCGCGCTCGCGTTGGTACCACTCGTACGCCGCCGTGTGGTCGGCGAAGGCGGCCGGGGTGGTGCCGGGCACGGGCGGGAGAAGAGTGACGCGCGCCTCGTGCGGGTTGAGCACGGCTTGGGCCGCGTCGGCTGTGTGCAGGTACCACGAGAGCGCCCTGTGCAGGGCTGCCGCACGTTCCGGTGGCGACTCGTCCAGGCGGGCCCGGTCGGCGGCGTAGGCGCGCAGCAGGTCGTGGAATTCGTAGCGGTCCGGGGCCCGTTGCTCCAGGAGGTGGGAGCCTACGAGGGTGTCCAGGAGCTGCTCGGCACGGGAGCTCCCCACCCCGCCGACGGCGGCGGCCGCCGCCGTACCGAACTCCGGCCCCGGGTGCGTCCCCAGCAGACGGAAGAGACGCGCGGCCTCGGGCGGCAGGGCCCGGTAGGAGCAGGCGAAGACGGTGCGCACAGCCTCTTCCTCCTCGTCTTCCCCGATGGTGAGTACCTCCCAGAGCGCGGACTCGTCCCTGAGATCCCTGACCAAGTGCTCGATACCCAGGTGCGGCCGGGCCGCTGCGCGTTCCGCCGCTATGCGGAGCGCCAGCGGCAACCTGGCGCAGAGCCGGGCGAGTTCCGCGAGGCTCTCCGGCCGGTCCGCGCGCCGGTGTGCCGACGTGACCGTCCGCAGCAGCGCAACGGCCTCCCCTTCCCTCAGCGTGTCGAGGGTGAGCCGGAACGCCCCTTCGCGCACCGCGAGGCCCGAAAGCCGGCTGCGGCTCGTCACGAGGGCGAGGGAGCTCGGTGTGCCGGGCAGCAGCGGGCGGATCTGTGCCGTCGAGGCGGCGTTGTCCAGGACGACGAGCACGCGCCTGTCCGCGAGCAGCGACCGGTAGAGCCCGGCAGCGGCCTCGGGGTCCGCGGGCACGGCGCGGGAAGGGACGTCGAGGGCGGTGAGGAATCCGGTGAGTGCCTGGGCCGGCTGCACGGGCGCGCCGGGGGCGTAGCCGCGCAGGTTGACGTAGAGCTGACCGTCGGGGAAGTGTCCGCTTGCCCGGTGCGCCCAGTGGAGCGCGAGCGAGGTCTTGCCGACGCCGGCGGTACCGGCCAGGACGCAGATCGGTGCGGTCCCTGTGCCCGGGCGGAGCAGCCCGTCGAGGCGGTGCAGTTCGCTTCCGCGGTTGACGAAAACTCCGGCGCCCACCGGGAGTTGACGGGGCCGCGGCGCCTCGGGCGACTGCGGACGTGCGTGGAAGTGCACCCCGCCGCTGACGTCGCGCGCTTGTACCACCTCTGCTGCCGCACCGGAGAAGACCGAGCCCCGAGGCTGCTCGGCTTCCCCTCTGTCCCCCGCGAGGGGCGGCGGTTCACGCTCTTCGCCGGCCATCGGGACCGACTCTCGGTGGGGGGAGAGGCGCTACGGATCGGTGGAAGTACCGGGCCACGTCCTCGCCTTCGTCGTAGAGCCGGCTCATCCACTCCGTGGCTTCCGCGACGAGGGACGTGTCGGAGAACCGTGTGGCGCCTGCGAGTCTCCCCGATGGGTCGTAGTGGATGCGGTAGAGGGCGCGGGCTCCGAGGGTCAGGAGTTCCCGTCCCTTCGACTCTTTCGAGGCGAGTCTGCGTGCGGACCCGGAGCGCGCAGTGGAAAGCACGCGGATTCGCTCCCCGTACTCGGCGCGCAACCTCAGCAGGTGGAGTTCCCACTGGAGGTACGGGGTGAGCGGCTCATCGACGACGCGGACGCGGTAAAGGCAGATGCGCTCGCGCTGTGCCCTCGCGCCGAACTCCGCGAGGAAATCGCGCTCTTCTTCGAGAAGGGCCAGTGATTTCTCCCACGCGCCTCGTGCGAACGCGTCCCAACTCGGGAAACCCGGCTCGGCGAAGTGCTGCCCGCATTCGAGTTTCCAGGAGTCCTCGTGCGGGATCTGCCATTGGCGTGCACGAAAATCATCCCGGTATTCCCCGAGGGGAAGTTCCGTTCCTGCTGTGTGGTCAAGGTCGAGCATCGGGGATGTCCGGTTTCGCAGAGCTGAGGGTGGCGGCCGGCAGGACGACGAGTCGTTCGTCCTCTGCGAGGACGACGTCCGTCGGCAGCCGGTGTGCGTATGCGTGCGTCATGTCGCGGCCGATGACGGCGATGTCGCCGTTGTCCAACTGCCAGATGTCGGGGCATCCGTCGCGTCCGCCGGTTATCTCCAGTTCCGCTGGTGATCGTCCGAGGCGGTGGTGGAACTCGGCCGAGGCGTTTGCTTCCCAGGAGCGTTTCACAGGCGTTCGACCCCCTTCGCGCCGACGACGTTCGGCTTTTGGTGCGCCGGGTCCGTCGTGCGCGCTGTCCGTGCGGCGCAGGAAACTGCGGAGAACGGGTCGCTGACGGACATTCCGGAGCGCTCTACGGTCTTCGCCTGTTCAAATTTCCACTTCGAGGGGAGTCAGGGAGGAGCGCAACCGCCTGCGCCGCGACGGTGGTTGGGCTCCGCGCCCGCGATTGTCAACTATAGGAGTCGCGGCAGGGAAGGGCAATGCCCGTCGAGTCGCTTACCGGCGACGGCATATCTCATCGGTATATCGCTTTTCTTGTGCAGCCGGTGTCCGTGCCGCTGCTGCCCTCGGCGCGCAGAAATCTGATCGCCGGGCGTCCGTCGGGGCCTTCGGGCGTGATCGCGGCACGAACTCGGTAGACGTCGTGCACCAGCTCCTCTGTGAGGACCTCGGCCGGTGCGCCGGCGGCGGCGACCCGGCCCTCGCGGAGGACGAGCAGTCGGTCGCAGTACATCGCTGCGAGGTTGAGGTCGTGCAGCGCCACGATCGAGGTGACGGGCGTGTTGACGATGAGGGTGAGCAGCTCCAACTGGTGCTTGATGTCGAGGTGGTTGGTCGGCTCGTCGAGGAGGAGTTCGGTGGGCTGCTGCGCCAGCGCGCGGGCGATCTGCACCCGCTGGCGCTCACCTCCGGAGAGAGTGTGCCAGGACTGGTGCAGGTGCGGTTCGAGCCGGGTGTGCGCGACGGCTGCGCGTACGGCTGCGTCGTCCTCGGGGCGCGGGGACGACCAGGCGCCGCGGTGCGGTATGCGGCCGAGCCTGATGACGTCGAGGACGTCGAGGTCGACCGAGGTGTCGGCGTGCTGCTCCACGACGGCGACCCGGCGGGCCACCGACTTCCGCCGCAGCGCGGCGAGTTCGACGCCGTCGAGGGTGACCACCCCGGAGGAGGCGGGACGGATGCCCGCGAGGATGCGGAGCAGGCTCGACTTGCCCGAGCCGTTGGGGCCGAGCAGCCCGATCGTCTCGCCCTGTTCGGGGCTGAGGCTCACGCCCTGCACGAGAAGGCGGCCGCCGGCCTCCCAGGAGACCTCTTCTGCGCGGAGACTCATCGGCCCGCCCCCCGCCGCTCGGTCCTGCCGCGTCCCGTGCGGTGCAGGATCAGGACGAAGGCGGGTACCCCGACGAGTGAGGTGACGACCCCGACGGGAAGCTCCTGGGGGTCGATCAGGGTGCGGGCCGCGGTGTCCACCCAGACGAGGAAGACGGCGCCGACGAGAGCCGTCGTCGGGAGGAGCCTCCGATGGCCGGAGCCGACGAGCGCGCGTGCGGCGTGCGGCAGGACGAGCCCGACGAAGCCGATCGCACCGGTCGAGCTGACGAGCACCGCCGTCAGCAGCGAGGTGGCGACGAGCAGCAGCAGGCGTACCCGCTGGACGGGGACGCCCAGCGCGGCCGCGGCCTCGGCGCCGAACGTGAAGGCGTCGAGGGCGGCGGCCCGGCTGAGGCAGACGGCGAGCACGACGAGCAACACCGCGGTGCAGACCGCCACTTCGGACCACCCCACGCTGGCGAGCGACCCGAGGAGCCAGAAGAGCACACCGCGGGTCTGCTCCGCATCGGCCGAGGTGAAGACGATGAACGAGGTGAGCGCGGAGAAGAGCTGCATCGCCGCGACCCCGGAGAGCAGGACGCGATCAGTGGTGCCGCCGGCCGAGTGGGCGAGGAGGAGCACCAGCCCGAAGGCGACGAGGGAGCCCAGGAAAGCCCCGCCGGAGAGCCCCAACGCGCCGCCGCCGAAGCCGAGTACGACGACGGTGACCGCCCCGGTGGAGGCGCCGGAGGAGACGCCGAGCACGAACGGGTCGGCGAGCGGGTTCCGCAACAGGGACTGGAGGACCGCGCCGCAGACGCCGAGTCCGGCACCGCAGACCGCAGCGAGGAGGGTGCGCGGCAGCCGCAGGTCCCAGACGATGCCCTCGCGGATCGCGGTGAGTCCGCTTTCGCCGCCGCCGATCCGCGCGGCGACCACGTGCCAGACGTCGGTGACCGCGAGCCTCGCGGGCCCGATGGTGATCGCTACGGCGATCGAAAGGGCGAGGACGACGAGCCCGGCGCTCCACAGCAGCGCGGTGCCGCTCGCCCCCGTCACGCGGCCCGCCTTCCGCGGCGCGGGGCTCTCCGCCTGCGCGTCCGCCGCCGCGTCCGGGGGAGCCGACGGACGCCGTCCCCGACGACCCGTGCGGCTCTCGGACGTGGCCTCCTCGGCGGTGCCGGCGCCGTTCACTCGGCGAGCCCGAACGACCGCAGGCCGTCGGCGACTTGCTCGATCCCCTCGACCGTGCGGATCGACGGGTTCATCGCCGCGCCCGTGAGAACGATGTAGCGCTTCTTCTTCACCGCGGTGAGCTCCCGGGTCACCGGGTCGCTCTCCAACTTCTTGATCTTCGCCTTCGCTGTCTCGGCGGTCTGGCTCTTGCGTGTCAGGTCGCCGAGGACGATGACGTCCGGGTCCTTGTCGGCGACGCGCTCCCAGCCGACCTGCGGCCACTCGGCGTGCGTCGTGTCGAAGACGTTCTTCGCGCCGACGGCTTCCGTGATGATGCCGGGGGCGCCGCAGCAGCCGCCCAGGTAGGGGGACTCGGCGTTGGCGAACCAGTAGAGGAGGGTGGTGTCCGCGGCGGAGACGCCGTCGGTCGCCTTCTTCACGCGTTGCTCGAGGTCGCCGACGACCCTCTCGCCGCGTTTCTCCTCCCCGAATATCCTGGCCAGGTCCGTGACTTCGCCGTAGACGTCGGAGAGAGTGAGCGGCTTCTCCCGGGAGCCGTCGCCGTCGCCCTCGTTGTTCTTCGTGCAGTCGCTGGGGGAGAGGTAGGTGGGTACGCCGAGGTCGTGGAAGCCCTTGCGGGTGGCGACGCCGCCCTTGCCGAGGGTCGACTCGAAGGACGCGACGGCGAGGTCGGGCTCCTTGTCGAGGACGCGCTCGAAGGACGGATTGTTCTCGGCGAGCCGCTCGACCTTCCGGTTCTCCTTTCCGAGGCCCTTCATCACGGGATCGGTCCAGGTCGCGGTGCCGACCATGCGGTCGCCGAGGCCGAGGGAGAGGAGGATCTCGGTGGTGCCCTGGTCCAGGGAGACGGCGCGCTGCGGAGGTTCCTCGACGGTGATGCGCTCGCCGCAGTTCTTCAGGGAACGCGGATACCCCGGTGACTTGCCGTCGCTCTGCTCCGTCGAGGAGGCACCCGAGCAACCCGCGACGCCGACGGCGAGCACGGTGACAAGAGCGGAAGCACGTAGGCGGCTTCGGCGGGCGAGGCGATACGGCGCCACAGCAGACCCCATCCTCTCCGGGCTCGTTCGCGGAGCCGGTCGGTTCGCTCCGTCCCGAGCGGGGCGGAGGTGCCAGCAGGTCTTCGGACTCGGGACTCGAACGGGCGGAGCGCCTTCCCGGGGATGCGACCCCAGTGGCCTTGTGCTCGCCCTATCCCTTACCGCTGCGCGTCAGTTCCGGATTCGCACCGGATTCCCTGGCCCGTTCCAACGGGGTGACTGGCGCCCGCAACGTACCACAGGGGTTGCGGGGCCGCGTCTGTGAGACCTCTGTGAGCTGCGACGACAGAGGTGGTAGCGCCGTGCTTTCGGCGGTGTGCGATGCGGCACACACTGATCTGCCGGGCGTGGGGAGCCGACAGTGGGGAAGTAGAGTCCCCGGGCCGGGAGGCGCTTTTCCTTGCGCCGCCGCAAGCGGTGGCGCGAGCGCACAGGTCCGCGCCGGTGCTTCCCGGCTCGAACAGCCGCGGCGCCCATCGGCGTTGGACCAGCAGACGCCGACGGCGCGACGCGACGAGACGGCAGGAGAACCAGGAACCGCACGTGAGTCCTGCACCGAACACCCCCCAGAAGACCGCCGGAACGGAGACGGCGCATTCCGCGCCCGCAGCAGTCGACACGGCACCTCCGAACGGGGACCCCGGCGGCCCCACGGTCGACGTCGTGGGCATCGGCGCCGACGGTTGGCAGGGGCTCTCTGCCGCCTCGCAGGAGGCATTGAGGGCGGCCGGCGTCCTTGTGGGGGGAGCGCGGCAGCTCGGTCTGCTTCCCGACGAGTGTGCCGGTGAGCGTGTCCCCTGGCCCTCTCCGCTGCGGCCCGCCGTCCCCAAGATCCTCGCCGAGTACGGCGATCGGGGCCTCGCGGTGCTCGCCAGCGGCGACCCGATGTTCCACGGGATCGGCCGCACCCTCGCGGAGGCGGTGGGTCCTGAGCGGCTGCGGGTGCTCCCGCACCCTTCCTCGCTCTCCTACGCGTGCGCCCGTCTGGGGTGGCCCGTCGAGCAGACGGAGGTCGTCAGTGTCGTCGGGCGGCCGTTGGAGCGAATAGCCGCCGTACTCCACGACGGGCGGCGGGTGTTGGTGCTCAGCTCGGGAGCGGGGACCCCGGCGGCCGTCGCGCGTCTGCTGTGCGAGCGCGGATTCGGAGCGACCCGGATGCAGGTGTGGGAGCAGCTCGGCAGCGGACGTGAACGGAGTACGGAGGGCACTGCGGCGACGTGGTCCGCGCAGCCGGGCGACGCGCTCAACATCGTTGCCCTGGAGTGCCGGAGGGATGCGGACGCAGCGGCCCTCGGCACCGTGCCCGGGCTTCCCGACGAGGCGTACGAGCACGACGGGCAGCTCACCAAGCGCCACGTGCGCGCCGTCACGCTCGCCGCCCTCGCGCCCGAACCGGGCCAACTCCTCTGGGACATCGGGGGAGGTGCGGGCTCGATCGGCATCGAGTGGATGCGCGCACATCCGAGCTGCCGCGCGGTCGCGGTGGAGCGGGACGCGGTGCGTGCCGCGCGGATAGGACGCAACGCCGCCGCGCTGGGGGTGCCGGAGCTCAGCGTGGTACCCGGGGCTGCGCCGCGGGTCCTCGGCGAACTGCCCCAGCCCGACGCCGTCTTCATCGGCGGCGGGCTCACGGCCCCCGGGATGCTCGACGCCTGCTGGCAGGCGCTGCGGCGGGGAGGGAGGCTCGTCGCCAACACGGTGACGCTGGAGTCGGAGGCGCTGCTCGCCGACGCGCGGGGGCGGTACGGCGGCGAACTCACCAAGCTCGCCGTGGCGCAGGCCGTACCCGTGGGCGGCTTCACCGGCTGGCGGCAGGCCATGCCCGTCGTGCAGTGGAGCGTGCGGAAGACCTGACCGGCCGGCCCTGCAACTGAGCGGTGCGGCAAGACGAGCGGGGCCGGGCGCCCGGCCCTCGTACGGGTGTGGGCCGCCGCGCCCGCGTCCGGAAGCGGAACCACACCAGAGCGGAGCGAGACCACCATGACCGTCTACTTCATCGGAGCGGGACCCGGCGCCGCCGACCTGATCACCGTGCGCGGCGCCCGGACGCTCGCCTCCTGCGACGTCTGCCTCTACGCCGGGAGCCTCGTGCCCCCCGAGCTGCTCGACGAGTGCCCGCCCGGTGCGAGGCTCGTCGACACGGCCCGCCTCGACCTCGACCGGATCACCGCGGAACTCGTCCGCGCGCACCGCGAGGGCCGGGACGCCGCGCGGCTGCACTCGGGCGATCCCTCCGTCTACAGCGCCGTCGCCGAGCAGATGCGCCGGCTCGACGCCGAAGGGGTGCCCTACGAGATGGTTCCGGGCGTGCCGGCCTTCGCGGCTGCTGCCGCCGCGCTCAACCGGGAGTTGACCGTGCCGACGGTGGGCCAGACCGTCGTGCTGACGAGGGTGGCGCAGCGCGCCACCGCCATGCCGGAGGGCGAGGAGCTCGCGAACCTCGGCAGGACAGGCGCGCTGCTGGTGGTGCACCTCGCCGCCCGGCATGCGGACCGCGTCGTCGCCGAACTCCTGCCGCACTACGGGCCCGACTGCCCTGCGGCCGTCGTCGCGATGGCGAGCCGGCCCGACGAGGTGGTGCTCCGCGGCCCGTTGGCGACCCTCGCGGAACAGGTGCGGCAGGCGGGGGTGGTGCGCACCGCCGTGATCATGGTGGGCAGGGCGCTCGCGGCCGAGCACTTCTCCGACAGCTTCCTCTACTCCACCGAGCGGGAGCGCACCGCCGACGGCACCACGGCGCGTCCCGCCTGAACCGCGCAGCCGCCCGGACCGAGAGCACCACCGTGCCCGCGCGAGGGGCACGGCCGGGTAGCCCCCGAGCACCGCTCGACCCGCACCGAGAACAACGCGCAGCGCGCGCCGGACGAAAACCCCTGCACCCATCTCGACCCCCGTGAAGCCCCGGACGCCCATCGGCGCCCCGCCCAGCCTGCTCGCTGCACGTGCCCACGAAGGTACGCAACGTCACCGCCCTGCGCGACCCCTGTGGATAACTCCCAACCAGCCGGCTCCACCACGGCGTTCACCCAGGTCAGACTCACGAGACTCGAAGCCCCGCGCCCCTGGAGCCCCCAGCACACCCGCCCGTCCACGGCTCCGTTCCGGCCGGGGCACAGGCCCAGCAGCACGGAACGCAGCACGCCACCCGGCGCACCCCGATCCGTGCATTGGGGGCGCCGGTGGTCCGGAGCGTGCTCGGCGACGAGGGTTGCGGCTCGCGTCGACTCGAAGCGTGTTTGCCGGGGGTTGGGCTGAGTACGGTTTCCCGTCGCTCTTGTTGAGAGCTGGCGGTGCGTCTCCTCGTCGGGGTCGGTGCGGGCGTCGGGTCGGAGAGCCCGCAGAGACGCTCACGTCGACAACGCGCCCGCGCGTCCCCACGACGCGCACCGGCCAGCCCCTACCGAGCCCTCCGCGTATCGGCCCGTCCGACGATGCCACCGGCCCGGTCCACGCAGACCACGTCCACCCCGACGGGCGCTTCCCGCAGCACGCCCAGCGCCGTCTCCCGCGCCGCGCAGGCGACGAGGTCGCCCAGCGGAACCCCGGCCTCCGCGCAGAGTTGGAGCGCCCCCAGCCCCGTGTTGGCATCGGCGACGGCGGTGGCGAGCGCCTCCGACGCGCCCGCGCCGCGGGCGAGTTCGGCGAGGAAGCCCTTGTCGACCTGCGAGCGTCCGGAGTGCAGGTCCAGGTGCCCGGCCGCGAGCTTGGAGAGCTTGGCGAAGCCGCCGCAGACGGTGAGCCGCGGAACGGGGTGCCGCCTGAGGTACTTGAGGACGGCGCCGGCGAAGTCGCCCATGTCGAGCAGCGCGTCCTCGGGAAGCCCGTACTCGGCGACGACCGTCCGCTCCGAGGTCGCCCCCGTGCACCCCGCCACGTGCGTACGCCCGGCCGCCCTCGCGACGTCGATGCCCCGCCGGATCGAGTCGATCCACGCCGAGCAGGAGTACGGCACGACGACGCCCGTGGTGCCGAGGATGGAGAGCCCGCCGAGGATGCCGAGCCGCGGATTCCACGTCGACCGGGCGATCTCCTCGCCGCGGTCGACGGAGAGCGTCACCTCCGCGTCCGGCTCCGGGCCGTGCCCGAACTCCGCGGAGACGGCCGCGAGATGCTCGCCGACCAGTCGGCGCGGCACGGGGTTGACCGCGGGCTCCCCCACGTCGAGCGGCAGTCCCGGTCGCGTGACGGTGCCGACGCCGGGCCCCGCCCTGAAGACGACGCCCGAACCGGGGTCGCCCGCACGGACGGTGGCGCGTACGAGGGCGCCGTGCGTGACGTCGGGATCGTCGCCCGCGTCCTTGACCACGCCTGCCGTCGCCGAACCGGGCGCCAACTCCTCGACCGCGAGGGCGAAAGAGGGGGAGTGGCCCTTGGGAAGGGTGATGCGCACGGGGTCGGGGAAGTCGCCGCCGAGGAGCGCGGTGTAGGCGGCGGTCGCCGCGGCCGTGGCGCAGGCGCCGGTCGTCCAGCCGGGCCTCAGCCCCGTGTGCTTGAGTTGGGCGCCGCGGCCGCCGTCCGCGCCCTCGTCCGTTACCTCACCCACGGAAGGCTCCGATGGACAGCGCCACCCCCGCGCCCCGGCACGTGCTCCTCCTCGGAGGCACGACGGAGGCCCGCGCCCTCGCCGGACTCCTCACAGAGGAGCCCTGGTTGCGGGTGACGAGCTCGCTCGCCGGCCGCGTCGCGGCCCCGCGGCTGCCGCCGGGCGAGGTGCGCACGGGCGGCTTCGGCGGCGTCGCCGGCATGACGGACTGGCTGCGCCGCCACCGTGTCGACGCGCTCATCGATGCCACCCATCCCTTCGCCGAGACGATCAGTTCCCACGCGGCGCTCGCCGCCGCCGGCGCCCATGTTCCCCTGCTGGCGCTGCGCCGCCCCGGCTGGGCCCCGGGCGAGGGCGACGACTGGCACCCGGTCGGCTCCCTCGGCGAGGCGGCGGCCGTCCTGCCCGAGCTGGGTCGGAGGGTCTTCCTCACCACGGGGCGCATGGGCCTCGCCGCCTTCGCGGCCCTCGACCAACTCTGGTTCCTGCTGCGCTCGGTCGACCCGCCCGAGCCGCCGGCCCCGCGGCGCCTCCGCACCGTACTGGAGCGCGGCCCGTTCGCCCTGGAAGGCGAGCGCAGGCTCCTCGCCGAGCACCGCATCGACGTGCTCGTCACGAAGGACAGCGGCGGGGCCGCCACCGCGCCGAAGCTCGTCGCGGCGCGCGAGGCGCGCATACCCGTGGTGGTGGTACGTCGACCGCGCGCGCCCGAGGGCGTGCACGCCGTCGCCGACGGCGCCGCGGCGCTCGACTGGCTGCGCTCCCTGCCGCGTTGACGCGCTTCACCCGCCGGCGGCGTCCGGGTAGCGGCGTGGCGTCCACACCGTCCAGCCCCGGCCTTCCGCGTCCGGGCGCTCGTCGCGCCGCGTCTGCGAGGAGCCGACGAGCAGCAGGGTGCGCATGTCGACCTCCTCGGGGTCGAGACGTGCGAGCGGCACCGTGCGCACGTCCTCGTCGGGCCCGCCGACGTCCCGCGCGAGGACCACGGGCGTGTCGGGGGCCCGGTGTTCGAGGAGCAGCTCCCGCGCCTTGGCGACCTGCCAAGTGCGGCTGCGGGAGCCGGGGTTGTAGAGGGCGAGCGCCAAGTCGGCCGCTGCCGCTGCGGAGAGGCGCTCCGCGATGACCTCCCAGGGCTTGAGCCGGTCGGAGAGCGAGAGGACGGCGTAGTCGTGGCCGAGCGGGGCGCCGGCCGCCGCGGCCGCCGCGTTGGCGGCCGTCACCCCCGGCACCACGCGCACCTTCACCCCGCGGTACGGCTCCTCACCCGCGGCTTCCAGCACCGCGGTCGCCATCGCGAAGACGCCGGGGTCGCCGCCGGAGACGACGGCGACGCGGCGCCCGCGGCGCGCCAGGTCGAGGGCGAGCTGCGCGCGCTCCGCCTCGACGCGGTTGTCGGAGGCGTGCCGCACCTGCCCGGGGCGCTCGGGGACGCGCGCCAGGTACGTCGCGTACCCCACGAGGTCCTGCGCGGCGGCGAGTTCACCGCGCGACTCGGGTGTGAGCCACCGCGGCCCCGCCGGCCCCGTGCCCACGACGACGACCTCGCCCTCCGCCACCGGCGCCGGAGGCCCGGTGCGCCGGCTCGGTACCACGCCGACGGCGAAGTACGGCACCGACTCCGGGTCGACCTCGTCGAGCCGGCCCGTCCGCTCGCCCGGCATCGTGGCCCGCTCCGCGTACCGCACCTCGCCGAGCCTGCCTGCCCGTTCGGCCGCGGCGCGGACCGTCGGAAAGGTCCGGCCCAGCTTCATCACCACGGCCGGGTCGGTGCCGGCGAGGCGCGCGGCCAGCTCTTCCTCGCCGAGCGTGCCGGGCAGGACGGTCAGCACCTCCTCGCCCTCGGCGAGCGGTGTCCCGAGCCGCGCGGCGGCGGCGCTCATCGACGTCACCCCGGGGATCACCTCCGTCGGGTAGCGGTCGGCGAGGCGCTTGTGCATGTGCATGTACGAGCCGTAGAAGAGCGGATCGCCCTCGGAGACGACGGCGACGGTGCGGCCCGCGTCGAGGTGGGCGGCGAGCCGGGCGGCGGACTCGGCGTAGAACTCCTCCATGGCGCCCCGGTAGCCGCCGGGATGCTCGGTGGTGCCGGTGGTGACCGGGTAGACGAGCGGCTCCTCGACGTGCCCGGGGCGCAGGTGCCCCTCGACGATGGAGCGCGCGATCGAGCGCCCGTGCGGCGCGCTGTGGTAGGCGACGACGTCCGCCTCCGCGACCACCTGGACGGCCCGGACCGTCATCAACGACGGGTCGCCCGGGCCCAGCCCCACACCGTAGAGGCGCCCGTGCGGCCGGCTGCGCTGGTTGCTCATTCGTCCTCGCTCGCTATCGCGTTGACGGCGGCGGCCGCGATCGCGCTGCCGCCCCTGCGGCCCCGTACGACCAAGTGCTCCAGACCCGACGGGTGTTGGGCGAGCGCGTCCTTCGACTCGGCGGCACCGATGAAGCCGACGGGCGCGCCGATGACGCACGCGGGGCGCGGCGCCCCCTCGTCGACCATCTCCAGGAGGCGGAAGAGCGCCGTGGGCGCGTTGCCGAAGACGAGCACGGCGCCCTCCATCAGCGGCCGCCACAGCTCCAGCGCCGCAGCGGTGCGCGTCGTGCCCGACTCCTCGGCGAGACGCGGGACTTCCGGCTCCGCGAGGGTGCAGCGGACCTCGTTGCCGGCCGGCAGTCGGCGCCGGGTGACGCCGCTGGCGACCATCGCGGTGTCGCACAGGACGGGGGCGCCCCCGAGGAGCGCGGCGCGCGCCTTCGCGACGGCGTCCGGCGAGTAGGCGAGGTCGCGGACGAGGTCGACCATGCCGCAGGCGTGGATCATGCGGACGGCGACCCGGGAGACGTCCTCGGGGAGGGCGTCCAGGTCCGCCTCCGCGCGGATGGTGGCAAAGGAACGGCGGTAGATCTCCGCACCGTCCTTCTCGTACTCGTACACTGCGCTCTCACTCAACTCGTCGGGTTCGCTTGTGGGTCGGGGTCCTGTGCGGTCACTCCCGCACCGCGACGCGGTAGCCGTCGGGCTCCGCGAGGACGTCCACGCGCCTGCCGCGCGGCCTGCCGCACCGCCGCGAGCAGCCCGACCAGTGGACGGGCAGCCCCGCGTGGTCCGCGGCACGCTCGGCCGCGCGTGCCGCGGGGCCCCGCGCGGTGCCTTCGACGGCGGCGGCCGCGTCGCCGCGTACGTCCCGGTGCGCCTTGGCGCAGCCGGGCAGCCCGGTGCAGGCGCTCACCAGCGGCCAGGCCGAGTCGGGCGCCGTCACCAGCCCGGCGTCGGCGAGCGGACCCGCCGAGTCGTGCGGCACGCCGGGGAGCACGACGCCGCGCCACGGCGTGAGCCGCAGCTCGCCCGACCCCGCCTCGCGCGCCGTGCGCGCGAGCAACCGCCACTGCCCTACGCCGGGTTGGCCCAGCGGGAGCGCCACGGCGAGGGCGCCGGGGTGCGCCCCTGGCGCCGGGCCGCCCGGTACGGGGTGCGGCGGGGGTGCGGGGGAGACCCTGCCCAGACCTTGCTCGCGCAACCCTTCCAAAAGACGCTCGGGTCCGTCCGGCAACTCGGCGACGCGCCAGGCGCGCTCCCGGCCGGCCACCGGGCCCTGCGCGGCGGCGAGTTCGAGGAAGGAGAGCGCGGCCGAGAGCGCGGCGCCCGCGGCCTCTTCCGGGGGGACGAGCAGCGTGCGGCGCGCACCGGTCGAGAGTGCCGCGGTGCCGTCACCGAGTGCGACCAACGCCACATCCGGCTCCAGCGCGAGCGCGTCCCCGCGCCCGTCGTCGAAGGCGAAGAGGAAGCGGCCCGAAAGACCCCTCGCCGCACGGCTGTTGCAGAGCAGCGCGTCGAGCTCCGCGGCCCACGGCAGCACGTCGGCGCCGCCGCGTCCGTCGAGGCCGCTGAGCGGGGAGGCAACGATGTTGCGCACCCGCTCGTGCTCCGGCGAGGGCAGTAGCCCGGCGTCCGAGAGCGGTCCGGCGAGCAGCCTCCCACCGTCCGGGGGGAGGCCCCTGAGCTGCACGTTGCCGCGCGAGGTGAGATGGAGCACACCGTCGCCGAACCGCTCGGCCGCCTCGGCGAGCGTCTCGGCCTGCGCGGCGGTCAACACCCCTGCGGGGAGGCGCACTCGGGCGAGTTCGCCGTCGTCGGCGCGGTGCGTGCGGAGCGCCCCGGGGCAGGCGTCGCCGTGCCCTGCGCGGGCGTCGCCCGGCGGGCCCTCGGTAGCGGTCGGGGGGTGCGGCATGGCGGCGAGCATACCCACGCCTTCCGCGGGCACCCCCGGGCCAGCCTGTGCACCGCCCCTCCCCGACCTGCGCGGCAGCACGTAGGATGAGCCGCGGTGCGCCCGGAGGCGCACCGTCAGCCAGCGACGGCATCAGCGGAGGAAGCCGGTGTGAATCCGGCACGGTCCCGCCACTGTGAACCCGGCCCAGCGCCGGGCGAGTCAGGAACTCCCGCCGTCCTCCACTGCCCGGGGCGAGGACCCCGAGGAAGGCCATACCGCGCATGCTCCTGCTGCTGTCGACCTCCGACACCGACCTGCTCAGCGCCCGTGCGGCCGGGGGTCCCTGCACCTACCGCTACGCCAACCCGTCGCGGATCGACGTCTCGGAGCTGCCCGAACTCCTCGACGGCACCGACCTCGTCGTCGTCCGCCTCCTCGGGGGCCTGCGCGCCTGGCAGGAGGGCGTGGACGCGCTCCTCGCGCAGCACCGCCCCGTCGTCGTCCTCACCGGTGAACAGGCCCCGGACGCCCAACTGATGGAGGCGTCGACGGTCCCGATCGGCGTCGCCGCCGAGGCGCACGCCTACCTCGCGCACGGCGGGCCGCACAACCTGGAGCAGCTCGGACGGTTCCTCTCCGACACGGTGCTCCTCACCGGCCACGGCTTCGAACCGCCGGCACCCGCGCCGACTTGGGGCCCGCTGGAGCGCACCCCGCGCACCGACCTCCGGGCGGACGCGCCGACGGTCGCCGTCCTCTACTACCGCGCGCACCACATGAGCGGCAACACCGCGTTCGTCGAGACGCTCTGCACGGCGATCGAGGCGGCGGGCGGGCGGCCGATGCCGCTCTACGTCGCCTCCCTGCGCGCGCCCGAACCCGCACTCCTCGAACGGCTCACCGCGGCCGACGTGCTCGTCACGACCGTCCTCGCAGCCGGCGGCAGCCGCCCCGCCGAGGCGTCCGCCGGCGGCGACGACGAAGCCTGGGACGCCGGCGCCCTCGCCCAGCTCGACGTGCCGATCCTCCAGGCGCTCTGCCTCACCAGCACCCGCGCCGAGTGGGAGCGCAACGACGAGGGCGTCTCGCCGCTCGACGCCGCGAGCCAGGTCGCCGTACCGGAGTTCGACGGCCGTCTCATCACCGTCCCGTTCTCCTTCAAGGAGCTCGACGAGGACGGCCTCCCCGTCTACGCGGCCGACCCGGAGCGCGCCGCCCGCGTCGCCGGCACCGCCGTGCGCCACGCCAGGCTGCGGCACATCCCCAACGCCGACAAGCGCCTGGCGCTCGTCCTCTCCGCCTACCCGACGAAGCACTCGCGGATCGGCAACGCCGTCGGCCTCGACACCCCGGCGAGCGCCGTGCACCTGCTGCGGCGGCTCCTCGGCGAGGGGTACGACTTCGGCGGGGAGCCGATCCCCGGCGTCGAGTCGGGCGAAGGGGACGAGCTGATCCGCGCCCTGATCGAGGCCGGCGGCCACGACCAGGAGTGGCTCACCGAGGAGCAGCTCGCGCGCAACCCCGTCCGCATCCCCGCGGCCGACTACCGCCGCTGGTACGCCGAACTCCCCGCCGAGCTGCGGGAGTCGGTCGAGGAGCACTGGGGCCCGCCGCCCGGCGAGATGTTCGTCGACCACAGCCGCGACCCGCAGGGCGACGGGGACATCGTCCTCGCGGCCCTGCGCCACGGGAACCTGCTCGTCCTCATCCAGCCGCCGCGCGGCTTCGGCGAGAACCCCATCGCCCTCTACCACGACCCCGACCTGCCGCCCTCGCACCACTACCTCGCCGCCTACCGCTGGATCGCGGCCTCCCGCGAGGACGGCGGCTTCGGCGCCGACGCCATGGTCCACCTCGGCAAGCACGGCAACCTGGAGTGGCTGCCGGGGAAGAACGCCGGCCTCTCCGCCGCCTGCGCACCCGACGCCGCCCTCGGTGACCTGCCGCTCGTCTACCCCTTCCTCGTCAACGACCCGGGCGAGGGCACCCAGGCGAAGCGGCGCGTCCACGCCACCCTCGTCGACCACCTCGTCCCGCCGATGGCACGCGCCGACTCCTACGGCGACATCGCACGCCTCGAGCAACTCCTCGACGAGCACGCCACCATCGCCGCGATGGACCCGGCGAAGCTCCCCGCGATCCGCGCGCAGATCTGGACGCTCATCCAGGCCGCCAAGCTCGACCACGACCTCGGCATGGAGGAGCGCCCCGACGACGACGGCTTCGACGACTTCCTCCTCCACGTCGACGGCTGGCTCTGCGAGATCAAGGACGCCCAGATCCGCGACGGCCTGCACGTCCTCGGCGACGCACCCGAGGGCGAGCCGCGCGTCAACCTCGTCCTCGCCATCCTGCGGGCGCGTCAACTCTGGGGCGGCGAGAAGGCGTTGCCGGGCCTGCGCGAGGCGCTCGGCCTCGACGAGTCCGCCGCCGACCGCACGGGAGCCGACCGCGCGGAGGAGCTGGCGCGCATCCTCGTCGAGGCGATGGAGGGCGCCGGGTGGACGCCGGAGGCCGCGGCCGACGCGGTGGCGAAGCTCCCCGAGGACGCCTCCTTCAGCGAGGAGGACCTGCGCGAGGTGCTCGCCTTCGGCGCCCGCGAGGTGGTCCCGAGGCTCGCGCGGACCACGGACGAACTCGACCACACCGTGCACGCGTTGGCCGGCGGTTTCGTCCCCGCGGGCCCCTCCGGCTCTCCGCTGCGCGGCCTCGTCAACACCCTGCCGACCGGCCGCAACTTCTACTCCGTCGACCCGAAGGCGGTCCCCAGCCGCCTCGCTTGGGAGACGGGACAGGCGCTCGCCGAGTCCCTCGCCGAGCGGTACCGCAGGGACAACGGCGACTGGCCCGTCTCCGTCGGCCTCTCCCTGTGGGGCACCAGCGCGATGCGCACCGCGGGCGACGACGTCGCCGAGGCCCTGGCGCTGCTCGGTGTGCGCCCCGTGTGGGACGACGCCTCGCGGCGGGTGACAGGACTGGAGCCCGTGCCGCACGAGGAGTTGGGGCGCCCGCGGATCGACGTCACGCTGCGGATCAGCGGGTTCTTCCGCGACGCCTTCCCGCACACGGTGGGCCTCCTCGACGACGCCGTACGCCTCGTCGCGGGGCTCGACGAGCCGCTCGAGCACAACCACGTCCGCGCCCACGCGCAGGCCGACCTCGCCGAGCACGGCGACGAACGCCGCGCCACCACGCGGATCTTCGGCTCCCGCCCCGGCACCTACGGCGCAGGACTCCTCCAGCTCATCGACAGCCGCGACTGGCGCACCGACGCCGACCTCGCCGAGGTCTACACCGTCTGGGGCGGCTACGCCTACGGCCGCGGACTCGAAGGCAAGTCGGCCCGCACCGAGATGGAGGCCGCGTACAAGCGGATCGCGGTGGCGGCGAAGAACACCGACACACGTGAGCACGACATCGCCGACTCGGACGACTACTTCCAGTACCACGGCGGCATGGTCGCCACCGTGCGCGCACTCAAGGGCACGGCCCCCGAGGCGTACATCGGCGACTCGACGCGCCCGGAGGCCGTCCGCACCCGCAACCTGGTGGAGGAGACCTCCCGCGTCTTCCGCGCCCGCGTCGTCAACCCCCGCTGGCTGGAGGCGATGCGGCGGCACGGCTACAAGGGCGCCTTCGAGCTCGCCGCCACCGTCGACTACCTCTTCGGCTACGACGCCACCACGGGCGTCGTGGCCGACTGGATGTACGACAAGCTCGCCCGCACCTACGTCCTCGACGAGCAGAACCGCGCCTTCCTCCAGGAGGCGAACCCCTGGGCCCTCCACGGCATCACGGAACGGCTGCTGGAGGCGGAGTCCCGCGGCATGTGGGCCGAGCCGGACTCCGAGATCCTCGACGAACTCCGCCGGACCTTCCTGGAGACGGAGGGCGAACTGGAGGGCGGCGACTGAGCCAGAGCCGTCGGGCTGCGCGGCACGCCCCGCAGCCCGACGGCCCGCTGTGCGCGGTCAGTTGCGGGCGGACGGCAGCAGGCTGCGCACCATCCGGCAGGTCGTCGACGACGGCGGGTGCACGCCGATGCGGGCAGCGGTGGCGCGCACGATGCGGTCGGGTGCCTGCCGCGGTGTGTAGACGCCGCTGTCGAGCAGGGCTATGGCGATCCGCATTGCCTTGAGCGCGCGGTTGTGGTCGACGTACCACTGGCGGGGGCGGCCGGCGGGCAGCCGCCGGCGGATCGGTGCCGGGAGGTCGGGGAAGGGGAGAGGCGGCTGGGGGAGAGTGGGGGCAGCGGTCATCTGGGGCCCTCTCTTCAGCGTCCGCGGCGCGGAGCGCACGCGGTGTCCTGGGCGGCGGTCAGCCGCCCGCCTCGGCGTCAACTCCCTTGTCCAAGCGGGGAGTTGCGCCGTCGTCCACTCCCTCCATGGTACCCGCGCGCACTGACAACCGGAGGCGTGAAGCCGCTGGTCATCCGCGGTTTCGGGAGAGGTGTTCGATTCGGCAGGGGCGGTTGGTCCGCCTGGCGCGGGGGAGTGCGCGGCGGTCGCGACGCGGCTGGTTCAGGGGCGTTCCGGTAACGGCGTCCGACTCCTACGGCTGACGACGATCGCTCGTGCATCGGCGACCGGGCGGGCCGGTGTTGCTTCCGCGGCTCACTGAGCTGTTGCCGGCAGCAAGGCGTGACGTGAGTGGAGCGAGACCGCGTGCGGACCCCCTGGTGGAGACAAGTCGACCTCGCCCAGCGGTACTGCCTGCAAGCCTGCGTTCTCGCTCGGCAAGCCGGCGTTCCCGGCCGGACGGGGCCCGCGGCGTCGGCGGACGCACCGAAGCCCTCTTCCACCTCACCAGCCCTCGTTCAAGGAAGGAGCGCCGGATGTGCGAGACGTGGTGGAAGGTGGCTACGGTAACCGCGTCGTATGCCCGCTCGGGGTCTGCCTGGCGCAGGCTTCTTCCTGCATCACCTGCGGCACCGCTGCGGGGGGAGCCACACGCGCCGTAATGAAAGAGGTCGATGATGTCCACGCCTGGTTTTCCGCCGAGCACGCTCGATTCGATAGGAACGCCGATATGGATCACTGATCTGGCCACGGCTGATCCGAACCACATCCTGCACGTCGCATGCGGCATCGAACCGGCGGAAGCGCTGGAAGTGCTGGGCGCCAAGCCGGGGTTGATCCAATCCTGCACACTGCCCGACAGCAAACCGGGCGAGTGGACGTCACTGCCGTGCGCGGCTCTGGGTATCGAACCGGGGACCTCTGCAGCACTGTTGGCAGGACGCATCGGCGAGTGGACCTTCGTCTACGACGACTCCGGGTTCACCTGCGACGACGCGGACACGAAGGCGCTGTCCGACAATGGGCGGACAGCGGCCACAAGTGTGTACACGATCAACGCAGACGCCCATCTCACCTATGCAGTCGACGGAGAACAGGTCGAGTGGGTCAACGTCGACGACCTCGTTCTGCACGAGGACCTTCCCGGCATGCCCGCCGAACTGCGTGCGGCGTTCGAGGCTGCCGGCAACGTCCCGCTGGAGGAGTTCGAACCCGGCGAGGCCGACGGCTGCATCGTCATGCGTGCCGCCTGCGCTCTGGCGGGCCTCGCGCTCACCCTGGACGACATACGCCGAGTCCCTCTGCTGGTCGTGCCGCTCGGCTGACGGTTCCCGGACGCTGTCCGAGAAGGGCTGCCGCCTTGCGGGCG
The DNA here is from genome assembly GCF_000381025.1 of Streptomyces sulphureus DSM 40104. GTDB lineage: Bacteria > Actinomycetota > Actinomycetes > Streptomycetales > Streptomycetaceae > Streptomyces > Streptomyces sulphureus. Next base: position 444,912 of record NZ_KB905815.1, on the reverse strand, counting down.
GTCAGGTGCCGGTCGAGGCGGCTGCCCATGTCCAGCCCGACTCGGCCGTGACTCAGGTGCGTTCGGGGGCAGCGCCCGCCGGTCCGCGTCGGTGGGCGGGTCCGTCCACTTCGGCTCCAGCAGCCCGGAGGGTGCTGGATCGAGCAGTGCGCAACGCTCGTGACAAGCCCCGGTATCGGAACGCGTGCCGATGGCGCGGGCAGGGCCGGTTTCCCGTGTGTTCCGCAGCCCCGGTGGAGGCCGTGCTTGCGCTACGACCGAACGCGGGCGAGCCTTCTCCTCGAGGCCATCGGCGGGACGGTTCTCACGCGGCATGAGCCGGTCCTCGGCCGCCCGGACGACCGGTGCCGGGCGGTCGAAATCGCGCAGCCGCTGGCTCACCGCCGGCCGAGCCCCGCCCGGTGCCCGCCGGCGTGCGGCACAAGTCGAGGAGCACTCACGGAAGTTGGGCCCTGCCGACTCCCCGGACGGGTGCGCTGTCCCGCCGTCCGAGACGTCCGGCAGTGTGCCGCGCTGTGCTTGACGCGGCCGGAAGCCTCGGGACGGTTGCGACGCTCCGATACCCGCGCCCGCGGACGAGTCACTCGACTCGGTCGGTCAACTTCCCCCGGACGCAGAGCAGTCGGCGCTGTGGGTGCAGCGCGGCTCCGTGCGTCCCGCGCCGCCCTCGTCGCCCGGCCTACGCCACGGCGTGCAGCGCTCCGTCCGCCGCCGGCTCGGGGACGCCGAAGTCCCGCAGGATCTCCCGGCCGGCTCGCTCCGCCGAGGCGAGCGCACCCGCCGCGGAGCCCGTGTCCCTGTGGTCCCCGCAGACGTAGAGGCCGGAGAGCACGCGGACCGGGCGGTGCGGGTCGTGCGGCGCCGGCATCGCGGGGACCGCCTGCGGGTCGTGGTGGGAAGCGAGCAGCTCCCAGTGCTCGGCGTCCAGGCCGTGGAGCGCGGAGAGTTGGGGGCGCGCCGCTTTGTCGAGCACGCCTGTCGGCTCCGTCGCCGCGTCGCCCAGCACCACCGAGCTGACGAGGTGGCGGCCGGGCAGCGCCCGCGACGGATCGACCGCCGTGGCCGACCAGGTGTGGCTCACCGGTCCGCGCGGTGCGCGGGAGCGCGTCGGGCCCTCGGCGTCGACGAGGAGCGCCGCGCCGTGCGCCGGCGGCTCGGGCGCCGCGTGGTGCAGCACCGTCACGGGGTGGAAGGGCGGGGTGCGCAGCCCCGGCAGGAGGGCGGCGGCCGAGCGCGCCTCGGTGGCGACGAGCACCGCGCGGCATGCGAGGGTGCCGTGCTCCTCGGTGACGACGGCGTTGGTGGTGACGGAGCGGACACGCACCCCGGTGTGCACCGTCCCCTCCGGCAGTGCGGCGGCGAGGAGTTCGGGGACGGCCGCGAGCCCGCCGGCCGGCATCCAGAGGCCCTCCCTGGCGAAGGAGCGCAGCGCGGCGTCGGCGACCCGGGTCGACGTGGTGAGGTCCGGGTCGCTGAGGAGCGAGGCGAGGAAGGCGCGCAGCAGGGTGTCGGCGGTGCGCGTGGGACCGTAGGCGCCGTGCGGGCGGGAGCCGTCGGGGGCTTCGGCGGTCGGGAAGCGCGCGGCGTACGGCAGCGCCAGGACGCGGGCCGCGCCCACGGGCCGCCGCCTGCGCTCGGCGCTCGACAGCGCCTCGGCGAGCGGGAGTTCGGGGCGCGCGCCGAGCTCGCGTGCCGGGAGCGACGCGAGCCGTGCGAGCGTCGCGTGGAGGCGGGCGACCTCCAACGCGCCGGAGACGGCGGCCTTGGAGCGCGCGGTGGTGAAGGCCCGTGCCGTCCAGAGTGCGCCCCTCGTGCGCCCCTGGTACGCGCGCTCTCCGTCGTCCCGTGCCGTCCCGACCTGCCGCGGCAGCCGCGTCCCCGAGCGGCCTCCGCCGAGGCGGTGCGCCGCGCCCTCGGCGCAGAGCACGGCGCCCGACGAGAACGGGCGCAGCACCAGCGCGTCGAGCGCGGAGAGCTGAGCGAAGGCGGCGCCCGCGCCGGGGTCGAGGATGCCGGTGCCGCGGTCGAGGCGGTACCCGTCGAGGTGGTCCGTGCTCATCCGCCCGCCGACGGCCTCGCCGGCTTCGACCACCGTGACGCGGAGCCCCGCGCGGGTGAGGCGGTGGGCCGCGGCGAGTCCCGACAGCCCGGCGCCCACGACCACCACGTCGGCCTCCTGTGCCACTCCTGTGCCTGCGCCTGCGCTGCTGCTGAGCACGGTCCCTCCCGTGGGTGATCCGCGGCTGATGTGTCCCGGGTCTCTTCGAAACTGCGTGCTGCTGACGTCCTGATGCCCCGACTGATGCGGCTGACACCGGAGTTCACGCCGTACACGACCACCCTAGGCAACTGAGCGGTCGCGGATAGTCGCGCAGGGAAGGGCACGGTCGCACGACGGTCGCACACAGTGCCACGCCCGGCGCGCGCGGGTGCGAAACGGCGCCGTGCGCAGCGGCTAGGCGAGCGCCGCGCGGACGGAGTCCTCCACCTCGGGGAAGGCGAACCGGAATCCTGCCTCCAACAACCGGTTGGGCAGCACCCGTTGGCTCCCGAGCACGTCCTCGGCGAACTCCCCGAGCGCCGCCCTCAGCACGGGCGCCGGTACGGCGAACGGCGTGGGCCGGTGCAGCACGCGGCCCATCGCCTCCGTCGCCTCGCGGTTGGTGGCGGGCACCGGCGCCGTGAGGTTGAACGGTCCGGAGAGCTCGTCGTCGTCGAGGAGGCGCCGCAGCGCGGCGAGGTGGTCGTGGAGGGCGATGTGGGACCAGTACTGCCTCCCGTCGCCGAGGCGCCCGCCGAGCCCCGCCTTGAAGAGCGGGAAGAGCCGCCCCCACGCGCCTCCGCGCCGGGAGACGACGAGCCCGGTGCGTGCGTACACGGTGCGGATGCCGGCGTCGCGCGCGGCCCCGGCCGCCGCCTCCCAGTCCTGGCACATGTCGGCGAGGAACCCGTGCCCCGCGGGCGACTCCTCGTCGACGGGCCGGTCGCCCGTGTCCCCGTAGAAGCCGACGGCGCTCCCGCAGACGAGGACCCGCGGCGGGGTGTGCAGCTCCGCGACCGCCTCGGCGATCGCGGCCGTGCCGAGCACCCGGCTGTCCCACAGCTCCTTCTTGTAGGCGGCCGTCCATCTGCGGTCCCCGACCCCCGCCCCCGCCAGGTGCACCACGGCGTCGCACCCCGCGAGCCCCTCCGCGTCGACGTACTGCCGCTTCGGGTCCCACACGAAGGACTCGCCCCCGACCCGCTTCGTCCCCTCCCGGACGAGCCGCACCACGGTGTGCCCGTCCGCGGAGAGGGAGTCGGTGAGCGCGGAACCGATGAGCCCCGTGGACCCGGTGATCGCGATACGCATGCGCCCATCCTGCCTTCCCGCGCCCGGCGCCGCACCGACCGGCGAGCCGCTCTCCCGCGGGCCAACACCCGGTCGCAGCGGTCCTGTTGACCCGGAACGGGGTGGACGGGGCGGTGATCGGGACGGCACAGTACGGCCCATGGCGTCCGCTCAGTCTCCGTCGCCCCCGCCGACGATCCGCCCCGCAGGCCCAGGCGACGAACAACTGCTGGGAGCGCTCGACCGCCGCGCCTGGTCCACGCGCTACTCGGTCCAGCCCCGTCCCCAGCCCCCTTACGAGCCGTTCTTCGGCCCCGAACGGCCTCCGGCCCACCACCTCGTGGCCGAGCTGGAGGGCGAGGGCCTCGTCGGCTACGTGCGCTGCGAGCCGCCGAGCGGCCTCGCGGCGCACGCGCACGTACGGCAGATCAACGGCCTCGTCGTCGACGAGCGCGCGCGGGGCCGGGGCGTCGGCCGGGCGCTGCTGGAGGGCGCGTGCGCACTCGCGCGCCGGCAGGGAGCGGTCCGCATGACACTGCGGGTGCTCGGGCACAACGTCCCCGCGCGGGCGCTCTACAAGGCGGCCGGGTTTCGCGAAGAGGGCCTGCTGCCCGGGGAGTTCCTCCTCGAAGGCGAGTACGTCGACGACGTCGTGATGGGCCGTACGCTCCGCTGACGCCTACCCGCGGACGCGGTCCCACAGACGGGGGAGGCGGTCGGCGAGCGCCTCGTCGTCGTCGAGGTCGAGCGGGGTGCCCGTCGGCTCCTCGGGCGGTTCCGGCAGGCCGAGGTCGGGCAGGACGGTCGCGGTGAGCTGCTCGTACGCCTCGTCCGCGGCGTAGCCGAGGTCCTCGCCCTCGCCGTCGAACTGCGGGTCGAAGCCGGTGAGGAGGTCGGCGAGGCTGTCGGCGTCGTGGGCCGCGGCCTCGAAGACCTCCCTGCCCTGGCCGATGAGCCAGCAGCGGAAGGAGTCGAACGTCTCGTCGTCGACCGGCTCCCCTGCGCTCCCCAGCAGGACGGTCGCTGCGGCCCACACGTCCCACTGGTAGGCGCGGTGGAAGCGGGAGTCGAAGTGGCGCGCGAAGTCGGCGACGCCCTCCGGGTCCCGTCTGGTGAGCTGCTCGATCAGCACGTCCGCCTGTTCCTCCGGGTCCCCCTCGGAGGCTTCGCGCGCGGCGTCGATCAACTCCCAGAAATCCGTCTCGTCCATCACGCCCCTCAGCATCCAGGCTGCCGCGCCCCCGTGCACGCGGAGCGCGCCAGATGCGGCTGTCTCGTTATCCGCGGGAAGCGGTCTCCGCCATACCCGACGGGAGGTGTCCGGTATCCCCGGCAGGGTGTCGGCGTACGGCGCCGCTTCCGCGGCGACGCCACAAGGAGAGGAGCGCAGATGGCGGAGGAACACCGGCCGCTCGCCGGCTGCACCGCACTCGTCGCGGGAGCGACGCGCGGCGCGGGGCGGGCGATCGCCGTCGAGCTGGGGAGGGCGGGCGCCGCGGTCTACGCCGTGGGGCGCACCACCCGCTCCCGGACGAGCGAGGTGCGGCGTCCGACGGAGACGATCGAGGAGACGGCCGCACTCGTCACCGCTGCGGGTGGCGAAGGCGTCGCCGTCGAGGCCGACCTCCTCGACGCAGCGCAGGTCGCCGCGGTCGTCGAGCGGATCGACGCCGAGCGGGGCCGGCTCGACGTGCTCGTCTCCAACGCATGGGGAGGTGACCACCTCGTCGAGTGGAAGAAACGCATGTGGGAGCACGACTTGGAGGCGGGGCTGCGCATGCTGAGGCTCGGCGTCGAGACGCACCTCGTCGCCGCGGCCTGCGCGCTCCCGCTGCTCGTCAGCCGCCCCGGCGGTCTCCTGGTCGAAATCACCGACGGCACGGCCGACTCCAACCGTCCCTACCGCAAGCCGTTCTACTACGACCTCGCCAAGACGGCACCGCTGCGGATCGCGCACGACCTCGCCGAGGAGCTCCCCGAGTACGGCGGCACGGCGGTCTGCCTCACGCCCGGCTGGCTGCGCTCCGAGGCGATGCTCGACACCGCCTTCCGCGTCACCGAGGAGAACTGGCGCGAAGGGTGCGCGCAGGACCCGCACTTCGCGATGTCCGAGTCGCCCGCCCTGATCGGCCGCGCCGTCGCCGCCCTCGCAGCCGACCCGCAGGTGGCGCGGTGGAACGGGGCCTCCCTCTCCAGCGGCGGCCTCGCCCGTGAGTACGGCTTCACCGACGCGGACGGCTCGGCACCGGACTTCTGGCGCTACTACGCCGAAGTCCAGCAGGCAGGCAAACCGGCCGAACCGACCGGCTACCGCTGAGTGCGCGCAACTTCACGCATACGGCGGGGAGTTGGCCCGTCAGATGCCCGGCGGCGCGAATGGCTCGACGACCGGTGGCGCCTCCGTCGCTCTGTGGTTTCCCCACAGGGCGCGCTGCCTCAGCGCCTCCGCGTAGCCCTCCAGGAAGACGATCGACCGGGGGTCGGCGGGACGCTCGGCGGGCGCGTCGGCCCCGGCTTTCTCGACGTCGAGTCACAGTGCTCCTTCACCGGTGGAAGTCGGGGTGGTGCGCTCGTGGCCTGCGTCGCGAACTGCCCGCAGACTGTCGGACGTCGGCGCGCACGAAGCCGCCCCGTCGGCTCCTGCGGAGCCGCGCACCACAACGGGACAGAACCCACGACGGTGCACCGGACCGACGCGGACTACCGCTCTCCCCCGTAGAGGCGCGCGCTCTTCCGCGCCGCCTCCGCGAACCGTCCGCGCAGCCGCTCGGGCGCCAGCACCTCGCACTCCGCACCGAGCCCGAGGAGCTGCGCGAATGCGACGTCCTCGCCCTCGACGGCGAGCACGGTCCGCGTCCACCCGTGCGCGTCGAGGTGCCCGGCGGCGAGCGCCTCCGCCGCTGCCGAGCGGTCCGTGACGGCGGGAAGCTGCCGGACGCCGGCGGGGGAGAGGCGCACCTCCACCTCTGTCCGCAGCAGCGACCGAGCGAAGGCCGCCGCGCGCTCCCGCCAGAACGCGGGAAGGTCGAACTCCCCCTCGCGCGCGAAGCGTTCGCCGAGCACCTCGACGGAGACGAACCGGTCGACCCGGTACACCCGCCACCCCTCCCGACCGTCCCGCGCCTCCCCGCCCTCGGCCGCCACCCGCGCCGCCGCATACCAGACGCCCGCTTTGAGCACGAGCCCGTACGGCTCCAGCGTCCGTTCGACCTCGCCCGACTTGCCGCGGTACCGGACGTGCACCGTGCGGTCGTCCCACACCGCCCCCGCGAGCTCCGGCAGCAGCGGGGGTGCCTCGGGCTCGTGCCACCAGGCCGGTGCGTCGAGGTGGAAGCGCTGCGCCGTCGTGCCGGGGACGTCGCCGAACCGCGGGTCGAGCGCGGCCGCGACCTTCAGCCGGGCGCTGGACGCCGTGTCCGCGAGACCCATCTCCCGCAGTGCGCCGGGGACTCCGGAGAGGAAGAGCGCCTCGGCCTCGTTGCGGTGGATTCCGGTGAGGCGCGTACGGTACCCGCCGAGCAGCCGGTAGCCGCCCGCGCGTCCACGGTCGGCGTAAACGGGGACGCCGGCCTCGTTGAGCGCCAGGACGTCCCTGGCGACCGTGCGCTCCGACACCTCCAGCTCGTCCGCGAGTTCGGCGGCGGTCAGCTCGCGGTGCGCCTGGAGCAGCAGCACCATCTTGAGGAGTCGGGATGCTCGCATGGTGGCATTCTGCCGATGGGGACGCTGCTACCGTTCGTTGATCGAACAGAGTGTGAACAAAGGTTTTCGACTATGTCCAACCAACCGCGCGAGCAGTGGGGCTCCCGTGTGGGCTTCCTGTTCGCCGCGATCGGGTCCGCCATCGGGCTCGGGAACATCTGGAGGTTCCCGGGGGAGGCGTACAACAACGGTGGCGGCGCCTTCCTGCTGCCGTACCTGATCGCGCTGCTGACGGCGGGCCTCCCGCTGCTGATCCTCGAATACACCGTCGGGCGCAGGTACCGGAAGTCGCCCCCTGCCGCCTTCCGGCAGCTCACCAAGCCCGCCCAGGCGATCGGCTGGTGGCAGGTCTTCATCTGCTTCGTCATCGCCAGCTACTACGCGGTGATCGTCGCGTGGGCGGTCCGGTACACCTTCTTCTCGGTCGACCGTGCCTGGGGCGAGGACCCGGCCGGATTCTTCGCGGGTGACTTCCTCCAGTCCTCGGACCCGGGCGCCGGTATCAGCTCCTACGTGGGCGGCGTCTTCTGGCCGCTGCTCTTCGTGTGGGCGGTCGTCCTCGTCATCCTCGGGCTGGGGGTGCGCAAGGGCATCGAGAAGGCGAACATCTTCTTCATCCCGCTCCTCGTGCTCTTCTTCGTCGTGCTGGTGGTGCGGGCCGTCACCCTCGACGGAGCGGCGAAGGGCCTCGACGCCCTCTTCACCCCGGACTGGGGCGCGCTCACCGACGGAAGCGTCTGGGTCGCCGCCTACGGGCAGATCTTCTTCTCGCTCTCCATCGGCTTCGGGATCATGGTGACGTACGCGTCCTACCTGAGGCGGAAGTCCGACCTGACGGGCTCGGCGCTCGTCGCCGGGTTCGCCAACAGCTCCTTCGAGATCCTCGCCGGTATCGGCGTCTTCGCGACGCTCGGCTTCATGGCGCAGGCGAGCGGCGTCGGCGTCAACGAGGTCGCGGAGTCCGGGGTCGGGCTCGCCTTCATCGCGTTCCCCACGGTGATCTCGCAGATGCCGCTCGGGGGGCTCTTCGGCGTCCTGTTCTTCCTCTCGCTCGCCATCGCGGGGCTCACCTCGCTGGTGAGCATCGTCGAGGTGGTCATCTCCTCGGTGCGCGACCGCACCGGCATGCGCCGCGGCCCCGCCGTGGCGATCGTCGGCGGGCTCGTCGCCGTCGCCTCGCTCGCCGTCTTCCCGACCAACGCGGGGCTCAACATCCTCGACGCGTGCGACCACTTCATCAACCAGTACGGCATCGTCCTGGCGGCGCTCGCGTTCCTCATCGTCGTCGGCTGGGTGCTGCGGAAGCTCAAGCCGCTCCAGGCCAACGCCGACGCGACCTCCGCGGTGCGGCTCGGCCTGTGGTGGCGGATCTGCCTCGGTGTGGTCACGCCGCTCGTCCTCGCCTGGATGATGGTGGACAGCCTGCGGCAGGAGTTCTCCGAGAACTACGGCGGGATGCCGACGTCGTTCCTCATCTGGTCGGGCTGGGGGATCGCGGGCGGCGCGCTGATCCTCGGCGTTCTCGTGGCGCTGATCCCGTGGCGCAACGGGCCCGAGCCCGAGGACCCCGTCGATGAGGAAGTCGCCGAGCCCGCGGTCGAGTCGGGGAAGGAGGAGCGCTGATGTCGACGAGCGCGATCGTCATGATGGTCGTGGCCATCGTCGTGGTCTGGGGCGGAATGGTCGCGGCCATCCTCAAGCTGCGCGGCCACCCGGACCCGCCCGAGGACTGACCCGCAGCACCGCCGGCGGCGGCCGTAACGAAGAAGGGGCGGGCCCGCGGGCCCGCCCCTTCTCTTGCCGTCTCTCTTGCCGTCCGGACCTCAGGCGAGGCCGTACTTCTCCGCCGCCTGGCGGACCGCCTCGTGCTTCACCTCGCCGCGCAGGGCGAGCCGCGAGAGCGCCGCGACGACCACCGACTGCGCGTCGACGCCGAAGTGGCGCCGCGCGGCCTCACGGGTGTCGGAGAGCCCGAAGCCGTCCGTGCCCAGCGACGACCAGTCCTGCTCGACCCACTGGCTGATCTGGTCGGGAACAGCACGCATCCAGTCGCTGACGGCGAGGACGGGGCCGGGGGCTCCGGCGAGCGTCCTGGTGACGTACGGCGTCCGCTCCTCGCCGCGGAGGGCCGCCGCGTCGCACTCCATCGCCTCGCGCCGCAGCTCGCTCCAGGACGGCGCGGACCACACGTCGGCGGCCACGCCCCACTCCTCCGCGAGGATGCGCTGCGCGTCGAGAATCCAGTGGATCGCGGTGCCCGACGCGAGGAGCTGGATGCCCGGCGCCCCGGCGGCCGGCGCGGCCTCCAGCTCGGCGGCGTCCCGGAACCGGTAGAGGCCCTTGACGATGCCCTCCTCGACACCGGGACGCTCCGGCATCGCGGGCTGCACCTTGGCCTCGTTGTAGACCGTGAGGTAGTAGAAGACGTCCTCCTGCGCCGCCGCGTCCGGGCCGTACATCCGGCGAATGCCGTCCTTGACGATGGCGCCCACCTCGTAGGCGAAGGCCGGGTCGTACGAGAGCGCCGCGGGGTTGGTCGAGGCGAGCAGGTGCGAGTGACCGTCGGCGTGCTGGAGGCCCTCGCCGGTCATGGTGGTGCGTCCGGCGGTCGCGCCGATGACGAAGCCGCGGCCCAACTGGTCGGCGAGCGCCCAGAACTGGTCGCCGGTCCGCTGGAACCCGAACATCGAGTAGAAGATGTAGAACGGGATCATCGGCTCGCCGTGCGTCGCGTACGAGGTGGCGGCGGCGGTGAAGTCGGCGAGCGAGCCGGCCTCGGTGATCCCCTCGTTGAGGACCTGACCGTTCGCGGACTCCTTGTAGTACATCAACTGATCGCGGTCGACCGGGTCGTAGGTCTGCCCGAGCGGCGAGTAGATGCCCGCGGAGGGGAAGAGCGACTCCATGCCGAAGGTGCGGGCCTCGTCGGGGACGATCGGCACCCAGCGGGCACCGGTCTCCTTGTCCTTCATCAGGTCCTTGACGAGGCGGACGAACGCCATCGTGGTGGCGATCTCCTGCGAGCCCGAGCCCTTCTGCAGCGCCTCGAACGGCTTCTCGGCCGGCGCAGGCAGGCCCACCTGGTGCACCTTGCGCGCCGGCGCGGGGCCGCCGAGCGCGGCACGGCGCTCCTGGAGGTAGCGCACCTCGGGAGAGTCGGCACCCGGGTGGACGTACGGCGGGAGGTCGCCCTCCAACTTGCTGTCGGGGATGGGAAGTTGGAGCAGGTCCCGCATCGTGCGGAACTCGTCGCCCGTGAGCTTCTTCATCTGGTGGTTGGCGTTCCGGGACTCGAATCCGGCGCCGAGCGTGTGGCCCTTGATCGTCTGCGCCAGGATCACCGTCGGGGCACCCTTGTGCTCGACGGCGGCACGGTAGGCGGCGTAGACCTTCCGCGGTTCGTGCCCCGCGCGCGAGGCGTGGAAGAGCTCGATGAGCTTGTCGTCGCTGAGCAGCCTGCCGAGCTCGACGAGCGCCGGGTCGGCGCCGAAGAAGTGCTCGCGGATGTACGCGGCGTCGCGCGTCGCGTACGTCTGGAACTGCGCGTCCGGCACCTCGCCGAGACGGCGTACGAGGGCGCCCGTGGTGTCGAGCTGGAGCACCTCGTCCCAGGCAGTGCCCCACAGCGCCTTGACGACGTTCCAGCCGGCGGCCCTGAACTGCGCCTCCATCTCCTGCACGATCTTGAAGTTCGCGCGCACGGGACCGTCGAGCCGCTGGAGGTTGCAGTTGATCACGAAGGTGAGGTTGTCGAGCTGCTCCCGACCGGCGAGCGCGAGTGCGGCCGTCGATTCGGGCTCGTCCATCTCGCCGTCGCCGAGGAACGCCCACACGCGGGAGGCGGAGGTGTCCTTGATGCCGCGGCCCGTGAGGTAGCGGTTGAACCGCGCCTGATAGACGGCCGAGATCGGCCCGATGCCCATGGAGACGGTGGGGAACTCCCACAGCCAGGGCAGCCGCCGCGGGTGCGGGTAGGAGGGGAGTCCTTCGCCGCCGGCCTCGCGGCGGAAGTGGTCGAGGTGGTCCTCGGTGAGGCGGCCGTCGAGGAAGGCGCGGGCGTAGATGCCGGGTGAGGCGTGGCCCTGGATGAAGAGCTGGTCGCCCGAGCCGTCGGACTCCTTGCCGCGGAAGAAGTGCTGGAAGCCGGTCTCGTAGAGCCAGGCGGCCGAGGCGAAGGTCGCGATGTGGCCGCCGAGGCCGAGCTTGCTCCCACGGGTCACCATCGCGGCGGCGTTCCACCGGTTCCAGGCGGTGATCCGCGCCTCCATCGCCTCGTCACCGGGGAACTCCGGCTCGGCGGCGGTGGGGACGGTGTTGATGTACTCGCTCTCCAGCGGCTGCGCGACGCGCAGGCCACTGGCGGCGGCGTGCTCGACCGTGCGGCGGACTATGTACGAGGCCCGCTCGTCGCCCGCGTGGGCGGCCACCGCGTCGAGCGAGGCGCGCCATTCGGCGGTCTCCTGCGGGTCCCGGTCGGCGAGCTGGTCGAGCTCGCTCTGCCGGGAGAGGGCGGCTGCCGCCACTTCTTTGTTGACGGACTCTGGCATGGGTGGCCACCTCCGGACGGCGGGTTCGGTGCGGGATTTCCCTGAAGGGGCAGGACAGGGGGAACCCGACCTGCGACTCTACGCCCGCGATCGATGATCGATCAAAGCTTCGGAAGGAAAAATCGGCCCGTACTGCGAAATCGGCATTCCGTGCCGCGAAAACGGGCACCGAGTGCCGAGAGGGGCGAGGGGTTCGTACGGTGAATTCCCTTTCGCGCCTTGGCGGTTCAGTCCTCCGGTCGGGGAGCAGGCGCGCAACCGAGGACGTGGAGCTTCAACTGCTCCGCCAGGTCCGCATCGCCGCGCTCGACGGCGTCGAGCACCGCCTGGTGCTCCTCCGCGTACGACTTCTGCACGGTGCCGAGCCACCGGATCGACAGCGCAGTCCAGACCTCTATGCCCAGCGACTCCCAGGTGTGCAGCAGGACGCTGTTCCCCGAGGCGCGCACGAGCTCCCGGTGGAAGGCGACGGTGTGCCGCACCTGCGCCTCGCCGTCCATGAGCCGGTCCGCCTCGTAGAGCGCCTCCACATGCGGGCGGAGGGCAGAGACGTCGCCGCCCATCCGCGGGGCGGCCAGCTCCGCCGCGATCCGCTCCAGGCCGGCCCGTACCGGGTAGATCTCCTCCAGGTCGGCCGGTGACAACTCCCGTACGCGGACCCCTTTGTTGGGCGCCGACTCGATCAGGCGCAGCGCCTCCAGCTCCCGGAGCGCCTCGCGCACCGGCGTCTGGCTCACCTCGAGCTCCACCGCGATCCGTCGCTCCACGATCCGCTCGCCCGGCTTCCAGCGGCCGCTGACGATCCCCTCCACGAGGTGCTCGCGGATCTGTTCGCGCAGCGAGTGGACGACGGGCAGGGTCATCGGCGTGCTCCTTGGAGGATGGGTGTTCCGAACGATACGGCGCCGCGACACGGCAGCGCCCCCGCCCGGTGAACCGAGCGAGGGCGCGGGGTCCGTGCGCGCGGCCGTCGGACGGACGCGGCGCGGGGTGCCTGCCGGCGCCCGCCGCGGCACGTGGCCGGGTGCGGGCGCCGGACGTTCACGCAGGCCGGAGCCTGCGCGAGGGGATGTCAGAGACCGAGCTCGGTCTCGAACTCGCCGGCCTCCAGGATCTCCTTGACCGTCGTGAGGTAGCGCGCCGCGTCGGCGCCGTCCACGAGGCGGTGGTCGTAGGAGAGCGTGACGTAGGTCATGTGCCGGATGGCGATCGTCTCCCCGAGATCCGGGTGGTCGACGACGACCGGGCGCTTGACCGTCGCACCGATGCCGAGGATGCCGACCTGGTTCGGCGGGACGATGACCGTGTCGAAGAGGGCGCCGCGCGAACCGGTGTTGCTCACCGTGAAGGTCGCGCCCGACATGTCGTCGGGGGAGATCTGGTTCGAGCGGACCTTGCCCGCGAGCTCCGCCGTCTTCTTGGCGATGCCGGCGAGGTTGAGGTTGCCCGCCTCCTTGACGACCGGAGTCATCAGGCCCTTCTCCGCGTCGACGGCGATGCCGACGTTCTCGACGTCGAAGTAGGTGATCGTGCCCTCGTCCTCGTTGATCCGGGCGTTCACGGCCGGGTGGGCCTTGAGCGCCTGGGCCGCGGCCTTGACGAAGAACGGCATCGGCGAGAGCTTCACGCCCTCACGCGACTGGAAGGACGCCTTCGCCTGCTCCCGCAGCTTCATGATCTTGGTGACGTCCACCTCGATCGCCGTGGTGAGCTGGGCCTGGCCGTGGAGCGCCTTCATCATGTTGTCGCCGATGACCTTGCGCATCCGCGGCATCTTCACCGTCTGCCCGCGCAGCGGGGAGGCCTCGATCACGGGGGCCTTCTTGCCGCCGGCCGGAGCCGCCGCCGGAGCCTGGGCCGCCGGGGCCTGCTTCGCCTCGGCCGCCGCGACGACGTCCTGCTTGCGGATACGGCCGCCGACGCCCGTGCCCTTGACCTGCGTCAGGTCGACACCGTGCTCCGCGGCGAGCTTGCGCACCAGCGGGGTGACGTACGCGCCCTCGGCCTCGGGGGCCGGGGCGGCCGGAGCCGCCTGCGGCGCCGGGGCCTGCGCCTGCGCCGGGGCCTGCGCCTGCGCGGGGGCAGCCGGTGCCGGTGCCGGGGCGGGCTCCGGCTGGGGCGCCGGTGCCGGTTCGGGCGCCGGGGCCGCGGGTGCGGGTGCCGGTTCGGGTGCCGGGGTGGTCGGCGCGGGAGCCTCGGGTGCCGAAGCGGGGCCCGGGGCCGCGCCGGGGGCGCCGATGACCGCGAGCTTCGCGCCGACCTCGGCGGTCTCGTCCTCGTTGACCGTGATCTCCAGCAGGGTGCCGGAGGAGGGCGCGGGGATCTCGGTGTCGACCTTGTCGGTGGAGACCTCGAGCAGCGGCTCGTCCGCCGCGACCTCCTCGCCGACCTGCTTCAGCCAGCGGGTGACGGTGCCCTCGGTCACGGACTCGCCGAGCGCCGGAAGCGTCACGTCGGTGCCCTCGGCCGCGCCGCCCGACGGGGCAGGCGCCGGCTGAGCCGGAGCCTGCTGCTGCGGCGCCTCTGCGGGAGCCGGCTGCGCGGGCGCCTGCTGCTGCGGGGCCTCCTGTTGGGGTGCCGCGGCAGGCGCGGGGGCGCCCGAACCGTCGTCGATCGACGCGAGTTCCGCGCCGACCTCGACCGTCTCGTCCTCGGCGACCTTGATCGAGGAGAGCGTCCCCGCGGCAGGGGACGGGATCTCGGTGTCGACCTTGTCGGTGGAGACCTCGAGCAACGGCTCGTCGGCCTCGACGTGCTCACCCTCGGCCTTCAGCCAGCGGGTGACGGTGCCCTCGGTGACGCTCTCGCCGAGCGCCGGCAGGGTTACGGAAACCGCCATGGTTTCTGTTGCTCCTAACGAAATGTGCGGATGGAACGCGCCCGGTCGTGGTCAGTCGTGCGAATGCAGCGGCTTGCCGGCGAGGGCGAGGTGCGCTTCGCCGAGTGTTTCCGTCTGCGTGGGGTGGGCGTGGATGAGCTGTGCCACCTCGGAGGGCAGCGCTTCCCAGTTGTAGATCAACTGGGCCTCGCCGACCTGCTCGCCCATGCGGTCACCGACCATGTGGACGCCGACGACGGCACCGTCACGGACCTGGACGAGCTTCACCTCGCCCGTGGTCTTCAGAATCTTGCTGCGGCCGTTGCCCGCGAGGTTGTACTTGAGGGTCACCACCTTGTCGGCACCGTACCGCTCCTTGGCCTTCTCCTCGCTCAGGCCGACCGAGGCGACCTCGGGGTTGCAGTAGGTGACCCGCGGGACACCGTCGTAGTCGATCGGCACCGGGTTGAGCCCGGCGAGCCGCTCGGCGACGAGGATGCCCTCGGCGAAGCCGACGTGCGCAAGCTGGAGGGTGGGAATGAGGTCGCCGACGGCGGAGACGGTCGGGACGCTGGTCCGGCAGTACTCGTCGACCTGGACGAAGCCTCGGTCGATCGCGACGCCGGCCTCCTCGTAGCCGAGCCCCTGCGAGACGGGCCCGCGTCCGATGGCGACGAGCAGCACCTCGGCCTCGAACTCCTTGCCGTCGGCGAGAACCACCTTGACGCCGTCCTGCGTGTACTCGGCGCGCTCGAAGAAGGTGCCGAGGTTCGACTTTATCCCGCGCTTGCGGAACGCCCGCTCCAGCAGCTTCGAGCTGTTCTCGTCCTCGGCGGGGACGAGGTGCTTGAGGCCCTCGACGACGGTGACCTCCGTGCCGAAGGAGGTCCACGCGGAGGCGAACTCGACGCCGATCACGCCGCCTCCGAGGACGACGGCGGACTTCGGCACGCGGTCGAGCTGGAGGGCGTGGTCGGAGGAGATGATGCGATCGCCGTCGATCTCCAGCCCCGGCAGGGACTTGGGCACGGAGCCGGTCGCGAGCAGGATGTGCCGGCCCTCGAAGCGCTGGCCGTTGACGTCGACGGAGGTGGGGGAGGAGAGGTACCCGGACCCCTCGACGTAGGTGACCTTGCGGGAGGCGACGAGCCCCTGAAGGCCCTTGTGGAGTCCGGAGACCACGCCGTCCTTGTACTTGTGGACACCGGCCATCTCGATGCCCTCGAAGGAGGTCTTGACGCCGAACTCGGCGCCCTCGCGGGCGGAGTCGGCGACCTCGCCGGCGTGCAGCAGGGCCTTGGTGGGGATGCAGCCGCGGTGCAGGCAGGTGCCACCGAGCTTGTCCTTCTCGATCAGGGCGACGTCCAGCCCCAACTGAGCGGCGCGCAGCGCGGCGGCATAGCCACCGCTCCCGCCCCCGAGGATCACTAGGTCGAAAACAGTGCTGGCGTCGTTCGCCACGTCACGTCCTCCATGCATGGGTGCGCCGGTGCCGGTCTCCTTCGACCGGGCGGCTGTATTGCGGCCGCTGCTGTACTCGGCCCTGGACTCGGCGCGATCCGCGCCGGTGGGCCCTGTCCTGCCGGAAACCCATCTTCGCACTTGTCGACGGAATGCGGGACGCCGGGCGGCAGTAGCCACTGGCCGAGACGCGTCAGGGCGCCGACCGCGGTCGGTCGGCGCCCTGGAGCCCGCTGTGCGTCAGAGGACCTCGCCGTCCGCCGTCCGCTCCGCGAGACGCAGCATGGTGCGGACGCCGGAGCCGGTGCCGCCCTTGGGCGTGTAGCCGAACGGCGCCGACTCGTTGAACGCCGGCCCCGCGATGTCGAGATGGGCCCAGGTCGTCCCCTCGGAGAGGAACTCCCGCAGGAAGACGCCGGCGAGGAGGCCACCGCCCATGCGGTCGCCCACGTTCTTGATGTCGGCGACGGGGGAGTCGATCGCTGCGCGCAGCTCGGACGGGAGCGGCATCGGCCACGACGGCTCGCCCGCCTCGTCGGCGGACTCCTGGACGGCGCTGCGGAAGGCGTCGTCGTTGGCCATGATCCCGAAGGTGCGGTTGCCGAGCGCGACGACCATGGCGCCGGTGAGGGTCGCGATGTCGACGACGGCGTCGGGGGACTCCTCGCAGGCGCGGGTGAGCGCGTCCCCGAGGACGAGGCGGCCCTCCGCGTCGGTGTTGAGGACCTCGACGGTCTTGCCGCTGTACATCGTCAGCACGTCGCCGGGACGTGTCGCCGAGCCCGACGGCATGTTCTCGGCGAGCGCCAGCCAGCCGGTGACCTTGACGTCGAGCTGGAGCCTGGCGGCGGCGACGACGGTGGCGAAGACGGCGGCGGCGCCGCTCATGTCGCTCTTCATCGTCTCGTTGTGGCCGGCCGGCTTCAGCGAGATGCCGCCCGAGTCGTAGGTGATGCCCTTGCCGACGAGGGCGAGCGACTTCTTCGCCTTCGCCGGCGCGTAAGCGATGCGCACGAGGCGCGGCGGCTGCTCGGAGCCGACACCGACGCCGAGGATGCCGCCGTAGCCGCCCTTGGCGAGCGCCTTCTCGTCGAGCACCTCGATCTTGAGGCCGTGCTCCTTCGCCGCATCCTGCGCCTCGGCGACGAAGGCGGCCGGAGTGAGGTCGTTGGAGGGGGTGTTGATGAGATCGCGGGCGCGCGCGACCGCGTCGGCGAGGACCTCGGCCCGCTCGGCCGCGGCCTTGTGCGCCTTGTCCCGCGGCTTCGCACCGAGGATCGCCACCTCGGCGAGCGGCGCGCTGCGCGCCGTCTCGGCCTGGGCGGCCTTCGCCGACTTCGCGGGCTTGCCGGTCTTCGCCGTGTCGTCGCCCCGGTAGTCGGTGAAGGAGTACGCACCCAGGAGCGCGCCCTCGGCGAGCGCCGCCACGGACTCGGCGCCCTCGACGGGCAGCGCGAGCGCGGCCTTCTTCGAGCCGGCGAGCGCACGGGCGGCGGCGCCGGCGGCGCGGCGGAGCGTCTCGGCGTCGTAGGAGGAACCCTTGGCCGGGGCGGCGCCGAGGCCGACGGCGAGGACCAGCGGGGCCTTCATCCCGGACGGCGCGGGCACCTTGGTGGTCTCGCCCTCTCCGCCCGTCGCGCCGAGCGTCTCGAGGGTTGCCGCGAGCTTGCCGCCGAACGCCTTGTCGACGGCCTCCCCTCCGGCCGCGACGGCCGGCGGCCTGCCTTCGGGGCTGCCCTTGGTGACGCCGACGACGACGGCGTCCGCGCGCAGCGTCGCGGGTGACGAGGTGCTGAGAGTCAGAGCAGACACGGTGGCGGTGACCTTCTTCCTTCGGGCCGTACCCTCGTTGCGTACGGCTTGGGGGTTGTTGGGCATCGTATGCCCCGACTGAAGCCGCATCGTAAGCCCCTGGCGGCGCCCCGCTCGCGCGCCGGCGGTCGCCGCGCCGCCGGACCGGCTCCGCGTCGGCTCAAACCGCCGCGCCCGCCGCCGACTTGGCGCGGTACCGCACGCGGCAGGGGCTCTTCGGCCACTTCGTCGTCGAGCCCGGCACGGGGAGCACGGGCGAGTCGAGGAGCTCGAGTTCGTAGTGGCGGAGGAGGAGGGTGAGGACCGCCTCCATCTCGAGGTGCGCGAAGCGTTCGCCGAGGCATCGGTGCAACCCGCCGCCGAAACCGATCAGTTCGGGGGTGCGCTCGCCCGAGCCCTTGAGGAAGCGCTCGGGCCGGTAGGCGTCGGGCTGCCGCCACTCCTCGGGCAGCCGGTGCGTGAGCGCGGGGGAGACGAGGACGAGCGAGCCGTGGGGGATGAGCCAGCCGTCGACGGTCAACTCCCGCCGTGCGCGGCGCATCAGCATCGGCGCCACCGGGTGGAGGCGCTGCGTCTCCTTGAGCGCGGCCGCGAGGAGCGGCAGGCGGTGCAGGTCCTTCGTGGTGAGGGGCGCCGACGCGCCCTCGCCGAGGCCCGCGTCCCGCTGTTCGGCGCGGACGCGGGCGAGGTGCGCCGGGTGTTCGAGCAGATCGACGAGGGCCCAGGCGAGGTGCCCCGTCGTCGTCTCGTGCCCGGCCCAGAGGAACATGAGGATCAGGTTGACGAGGACCGCGTCGGGCACCGGCTCCCCGTCCTCGAAGTGCGAGTCGACCAGAGTTTGCAGGAAGTCCGGCTCCTGCCAGGGGTGTTGGCGCCGCCGGCGTACGAGGGCGAGGACGTCGCGGCGGAGGGAGTCGCGGGCCCGCCTGCTGCGCAGCAGGTGCGGCGCGGGTACCCAGCCGGGCAGGACGGGGTCGAGGCCCTCGGAGAACCGGCGGAAAGTGGGGAAAAACCCCCTGATCCGCTCGTTGACGTCGGCACCGAGGAACGCGTGCGCCGAGATGTGCATGACGGTCTCGCCCAGCGTCTCGACGAGCTCCATCTCGCCCTCGCCCCCGAGCCGGGCCATCAGCGCCCGCGCCTCGGTCTCCATCCGGCCGAGGTAGGAGTCGAGTTGGCCGGCCCTGAAGCGCGGCAGGACGAGCTCGCGCTGGCGCCTGTACTCCTCGAACTCGGCCCAGAAGAAGAAGTCGGGGCCGAACATGTGCTTGAAGAAGGGGTACGAGGCCCGGATCGAGAGGTCGTCGTCCGGGGCCTTGAGCATCCACCCGCTGTACTCGGAGCCGAGGAGCGCCGTCGCCTGCCTGTTGCCGAGGCGGAAGCTGAACGCGCGGCCGTGCTCGGCCTGTCCGCGGCTGAGGACGGCGTACGGGTCGCGGAGGAACGGCGCCGCGTGCCCGACGAAGGGGCGGGCACCGGAAAGCTGCGGGGGCCGGACAGCGTGCGGCATGCGGCTCCTCACGTCGTGGACGGGACGTGCCGTGCGGTGTTCACCTGCTGACCTGCGAAGGGAGTTGTGCCGCCCCGCGGATGCGCGGCGGAGGGAACGGGACGATTGTCGGCGGGCGCGTCATCCCAGCGCAAGGACGACGAGTGCGGCCGTCCCCGCCGTCTCGGCCACGGCACCGAGCACGTCACCCGTCACGCCGCCGAGTCGCCGCCCGGAGTGCGCCAACAGCGCCTCGGCAGCCGCGAGTCCGAGCACCGCGGCGGCGGCGAACTGCACGACCGGCGCCCACCCGAAGAGCGCCCCCGTCGCCGCCGCGGCGAGCGCGACGACTGCGGACGTCGCGTACGCGGTCCGTGCGGGGACCGTCTCGGCGACCGCGGCCCCCAGCCCGTCGGGCCGTGCCGCCGCCACCCCGCCGCGCGTCGCCAGCGTCAGCGCCGTACGCGCCACCACGGCGGCGACGGCGCCCCCGGCCGCCCCGTACGCCCAACCCGCCGCGTACATCTGGCTCAGCGCGGCCACCTGCCCGCCGAGGACGAGGACGAGCGTGACGGTGCCGAACGGCCCGATGTCCGAGCGCTTCATGATCTTCTGCGCCTCGTCCGCCGGCTTGCCGCTCCCCAACCCGTCGGCGACGTCGGCGAGTCCGTCGAGGTGCAGCCCCCTGGTGAGGACGGCGCCGACCGCGACGGTGGCGAAGGCGGCGAGAAGCGCGCCCGCACCGAGCACCAGCAGCACGCCGGCGACGGCGGCGGCGAAGAGCCCCACGACGAGGCCGGCGAGGGGCGCGCACACCATGCCCTTGCGCGCCGCCTCGCGGTCCCAGCGCTCGACCCGCACCGGCAGCACCGTGAGCGTGCCGAACGCGAAGCGGACGCCGTCGAGAAGACGGGCAGGCTGCGGGTGCGGCGGTATGTCGTCCATGGCAGGACGGTACCGGTCGGGGGCGTCAGGTTGCGTCGAGCGCTGCCCCCGCCGAGGGCTCCTCCGCGTCCGACGCGCCCTCCACTTCGGGGAGTTCGGCGGCGAGCGCCGCCGCGGCGCGCACCACGGGGAGTGCGAGGAGCGCGCCCGCGCCTCCGCCGACGCGCAACCCCTGGTCGAGCACCGGGTCGAGCGCGACGCGGTCGAGCGCCTTCGCCTGCGCGGGCTCGTCGGTGACGTGCCCCGCGACCCACCAGTCGGTCGCGCGGAACGCGATCCGCTGCCCGACGAGGGCGCACGCCGCCGAGACGACGCCGTCGAGCACCACGGGCGTGCGCCGCACCGCGCACTGGAGGAGGAACCCCGTCGCCGCGGTGAGGTCGGCGCCGCCGATCGCCGCGAGGAGCTTCAACTGGTCCCCGAGGACGGGGCGCGCACGGCGCAGCCCGTCCCTGATCGCGGCGCACTTGCGCATCCACGCCAGGTCGTCGATCCGGCCGCCGCCCCTGCCCGTCACCACGGAGGCGTCGGTGCCGCAGAGCGCGGCGATCAGGGTGCCGGCCGCGGTGGTGCCGCCCACGCTGACGTCGCCGAGCACGACGAGGTCGGTGCCGGCGTCGGCCTCCTCGTCGGCGACCGACATCCCTGCGCGGAAGGCGAGTTCGGCCTCCTCGGGGGTGAGCGCGTCCTCGACGTCGAACCGGCCGGAGGAGCGGCGCACCCGGTGCGCCGTGACCTCGGAGGGAAGCTGCGACGGGTCGCAGTCGAGCGAGGTGTCGACGACGCGGAGCGGCACCTGCGCGTGCCGTGCGAGGACGGCGGCCGGCGCGTTCCCATCGAGCATCTCGCGCACCAGCGCGACGGCGGTGCCCGCGGCCCGCTTCGAGACGTCGAGCTCCGCGACCCCGTGGTCGCCGGCGAAGACGACGAGCCGCGGGTGCGAGACGGGGGTGGGAGGGACGCGCAACTGCCCGGCGCTCAGCCACTCGCCGAGCTCGTCGAGGCGCCCGAGCGCCTCGGGCGGCAGCCCCGTCCGCGCCCGCCGCTCCTCGGCCTCGCGCCGCAGGCCGCCGCCCGGGCGCTCGATGAGGTCGGAGAACTCGTCGAGGTGGAGTCCGTGGTCACTGGTGCCGTCGCTCATGGGGAGTGAGCGTAGCCGCTGCACGCCTCCCGTGTTCCGCCCCGCCGCCCCTCGGCGCGCGCTGCGGCCAACCACCCGAGCCGGTACGGGTGTTGGCGCGTCAGCGCAGGACCGTGGGGAGCCCGGCCACCACCAGCAGCACGTGCTCGGACTCGCCCGCCACAGCGGCGTTGAGCCGCCCCAGCTCGTCGCGGAACCGCCGCCCCGAGGGGCTCGCGGGCACGACACCCTGCCCCGTCTCGTTGCTGACGTTGACGACGGTGCGCCGCGTAGCGCGCAGTGCGGCGACCAACTCCTCGCGGCGCGCGCCCAGTTCGGCCTTGCCGCGCTTGGCCCAGAGCGAGTCGTCCCAGGCGCCGATCTCGTCCATCGTGCGCGTCAGCCACAGCGAGAGGCAGTCGACGAGCAGCGGCGGCCCCTCGGCCTCCAGCAACGGCACCAGGTCGTACGTCTCCTCGGTGCGCCAACTCGAAGGACGGCGCTCCCGGTGCGCGGCGATGCGGCTCGCCCAGTCCGTGTCGTCGGACCTGCGCCCAGCGGTGGCGACGTAGACGACGTCCGGCCATGCCGCGAGCCGTCGCTCGGCCTCGACCGACTTGCCCGAGCGCGCCCCGCCGAGGACCAGCGTCCGCCGCGGCAGCCCGGGCGATTCGGGGTCCCAGGGGTACGCGCCGACGGTGACGGTCGTGCCGTCGGGCACCGCGCGCGCCCCCGCAGCGGCGAGGCGCCGGCGGAGTTCGCGCCCCGGTGGCACCGTGTCGTCGAGGTGGACGGCGAGCACGTCCGTGGAGGAACCGACGAGGCCCGCCTCGCGCAACCGTGCCAGCGCGTCGGGCCGCCCCACGACGTCGAGCACCGCGGTCTCGCACTCGCCGACCTCCTGCTCCGCCGGCGCGGCCGGAGCCGCACCGGGCGGGAGGTAGAGCAGCCGGGCGCCCTCGGGCCCCGTCACCAGGTAGCCGGTGCCGGGCGAGTCGAGCGCGAGGGCCCGTACCCGGTGGCCGCTGATCAGCGCGAGGTCCTGCCCGTCCGGCACTCGTACCGGCGCCGGCAGTCCGGCCGGCACCCCGAGCGCGGGCCCTTCGTGCGGGTGCGAGAGCAGGACCTGCCGTACGCCGGTGAGCGAGTGGCCGGCCCGCGCGGCGGCGAACGCGGGTCCCGGCGTGAGGTCGAGCAGCAGCGTGCCGTCGACGAGCAGCGAGGTCGCCGCCCTCGCCTCCGGCCCCACGGCCGTCGAGCAGTTGGCGCAGGGGCAGTCGACGCGGGGCAGGCCCTCGGGAGCCGCGGTGCCGAGGAGTGTGAGTTCCACGCCCCGATCGTCCCCTGCCGGCCGGGGCCGTGCGCGCCGGGCCCCTCTTCTGCTGCGCGCCCGGGGTACCGGCGCCGTACCCCGGGGAGCGCTTAGGCTGCGGACAGCACGTATCGCAGAGTGCGGGGAGGCACCGATGGCATGGACGTGGCGGTTCGAGAAGACCGACGGCACTCAGGTCGAACCGGCCGTGGAGCCCGAGGAGTTCACCACCCAGGGCGACGCCGAGTCGTGGCTCGGTGAGGCGTGGCGCGACCTCGTGGAGGGCGGTGCCGACCAAGTGGTGCTCGAGGAGGACGGCACGACCGTCTACGGGCCGATGAGCCTCCACGCCGAGCAGGCGGCCGAGGGCTGACCGACCGGCCCGTGCCCGCGTGCGGGCACGGGCCGTGCGTCATCCGCGGACCGCGCAGAGGTGGAGCCGTCCCGCGAGCCTGCGGTACGGCTCCGTGCGCCCGGCGCGTTCCTCGACGGCGAGCAACCGCTCGTCGTCGGCAGGGGCGTCCTCCGCCGCGAAGACCTCCACCCCGAACCAGTTCTCCACCGGGGTGCCGATCCTCTCCAGCAGCGACTCCAGCTCCGCGACGCCGAGGAGCGGCCGGTCCCGGCCGTCGAATTCGGCGAGCGCGGCGTCCCACCGGCCGGCGCGTGCGTGCGGGATCGGCGCCGCGAGGGCGTTCTCCACCACCAGCGAGAGCAGGCCGCCCGAGTCGAGGACCCGGGCCAGACCCGCGAGCGTGGTCGACGGGTCGGCCTCCAGCGGCAGCGCGTCGTGGCAGAGGACGAGGTCGAAGGTGCCGGGCAGGAAGTGGGCGCCCGTGTCCTGACCGCCGGCCGCGAGCGTGCGGAAGCGCTCGCGTATCCCCTCGGGCTCCGCCGATACGGCACTCTCCACCTGCGCGAGCCGCTCCGGATCGCTCTCCAGGCCGGTCACCCGGTGTCCGGCACGGGCCAGGCGGAGCGCCTGCGTCCCGTGGCCGAGCCCGACGTCGAGCACCCGCAGCCTGCGACCCACCTCGAAGTGGGCCGCGATCTGCGCGTCGAGCTGCCGGGCGACCAGCTCCTGCCGGATCAGGGCCGTTCGCCGCGAGCGACCTGCGGCTTGGGCAGGCGCATCCGGCGGAGCTGGAGGGTCCGCATCAGCGCGTAGGCTACGGCGCCGCGCTTCGGCTCGTCGGGGTACTTCTCGCGCAGCCGGCGCTTGAGGCGGATCGCGATGCCGACCGAGTCGATCACGATCAGCACGATCACGAAGAGCCACAGCAGCAGCGAGATGTTCTTCAACTGCATCGACGGCATCATGCTCAGCACGAGGATGACCACGGCGATCGGCAGGAAGAGCTCGGCGACCGTCCAGCGGGAGTCGACGAAGTCCCGTGCGAACCGGCGCACGGGGCCCTTGTCGCGGACGGGCAGGTACCGTTCGTCACCGCTGGCGAGCGCCTCGCGCTGCTTGGCGAGGGCCGTCCTGCGCGCCTCCTTCTGGCGGCGTGCGGCGTCCTTGCGGTTGGCCGGCGCCTTCGTCAACGACCTGCGCTGCGGCTGGGCCTCGTTGCGCTTCGGCGTGGGGCGACCCTTCGGGGCCTCCGGGTCACGGGGCTGCGTGGGCTCGGCGTCGACGGGCGTCGAGACCTGCCCTTCTTTCGTACGGCTTCGGAACACACGACAAGGGTACGGTGTGCCGCGCGACGCCTCCCGACTGCATAAGGGCACGATCCGGCAACACCGTGTGCAGCAGCCGACGCTGCGCGGTGCGGCTACTCCCCGCGCCTGACGCGCACGCGGTTGATCGTCCTCAAGGAGGAGCCGATCAGGGCCCGGACGGTGCGGTAATGGAAAGCGGACCCGTACCCTTGGGTCCCAGTAGATGTGCTGAGGCGTCGAGTCGGTCAGTCGAGTCGTTACGAAGGGGGCGCTAGAGGCCCATGAGCGGTGTCATGAAGCGTATGGGGATGATCTTCCGTTCGAAGGCCAACAAGGCCCTGGATCGGGCCGAGGACCCTCGCGAGACGCTCGATTACTCGTACCAGAAGCAGCTCGAGCTGCTTCAGAAGGTCCGCCGCGGCGTCGCCGACGTCGCCACCTCGCGCAAGCGCCTCGAACTCCAACTGAGCCAGTTGGAGCAGCAGTCGGGGAAGCTGGAGGAGCAGGGGAAGAAGGCGCTCTCGCTCGGCCGCGAGGATCTGGCACGGGAGGCGCTCTCCCGTCGTGCGGCCCTCCAGCAGCAGGTGACCGACCTCCAGACCCAGCACGAGACGCTCCAGGGCGAGGAGCAGAAGCTCACCCTCGCCGCGCAGCGCCTCCAGGCGAAGGTCGACGCCTTCCGCACCAAGAAGGAGACGATCAAGGCCACTTACACGGCGGCCCAGGCGCAGACGCAGATCGGCGAGGCGTTCTCCGGCATCTCCGAGGAGATGGGCGACGTCGGCATGGCCGTCCAGCGTGCCGAGGACAAGACGGCCCAGATGCAGGCCCGTTCGGGAGCCATCGACGAGCTCCTCGCCTCCGGCGCCCTCGACGACCAGACGGGCACGGCGAAGGACGACCTCTCCGCCGAGCTCGACCGCATCTCCGGCGGTTCGGACGTCGAACTCGAACTCCAGCGGATGAAGTCCGAGCTCGCCGGCGGCGACAGCGGCGGCGGGCAGCAGGCGATCGAGGGCGGCCAGCAGGAGAGCCCGAAGTTCGACAAGCAGTGAGGCACCGGGCGGCCCGCTTCCCGGGCCGCACCCCGTCCACCTCCCGCGCGGTCGGAGCAGGCCGCAGCGGACCGACCCGGCAAGGCCCCGAGGGCCCCGCGCGAGAAGGAGACCCGACGTGATCGTACGGATCATGGGGGAGGGCCAGGTGAAGCTGGACGACAGCCACTTCGCCGAGCTCAACAAGCTGGACGACGAACTCCTGGAGGAGATGGAGACGGGCGACGGCCCGGGGTTCCGCCGTACCCTCCAGGCGCTGCTCGACGCCGTGCGCCGCCTCGGCGCCCCGCTCCCCGACGACGCCCTCGAACCGTCCGAGCTGATCCTCCCGTCCCCCGAGGCGAGCCTCGACGAGGTGCGCGAGCTGCTCAGCGACGACGGACTCATCCCCGGCTGACCGCCGCCCGCCGCACGCCTCTTCCGTGACCACTACGCAGAGCGCAGGCGCACCGCTTGAGTCCGTGCGCCGGTGGCTGCGGGCGCACCCGCTCGCCGTGGACGCGCTCCTCGCGGCGGTGGTCTTCGTCGCGATCCTGCTCGGCGCGGCCACGGAACCCCACGGCCCGGACGGCAAGCCCCGGTTCGGCGAGCGCGAGGTGGGCGCAGCGTCCGTGGTGCTCGCGGCGCTCGCCTCGGCCGCCCTGCTGCTGCGGCGCCGCGCCCCGCTCCGGGTGCTCTGCGTCACCACGCTCGTCGCCACCCTCGCGCTCGTCCTCGACGCGCGGAGCGATGCGGGCGCCGAGCACCTCGCGCCGGTCTTCCTCGCCGCCGCCGTCTCGCTCTACACGGTCGCCAACCGCACGGACCGCGCGACGAGTCTGCGCGTCGGTGCCTGGACGGTCGGCGTGCTCACGGTCGGGACGCTGCTCTTCGGACCGCGTCCCTGGTACATGCAGGAGAACCTCGGCATGCTCGCCTGGACGGGGCTGGCGGTCGCGGCGGGCGACGCGGTGCGCAGCCGGCGGGCGTTCGTCGACGCGATCAGGGAGCGGGCCGAGCGGGCCGAGCGGACGCGGGAGGAGGAGGCGCGGCACCGGGTCGCGGAGGAGCGGATGCGGATAGCCAGGGAGCTCCACGACGTCGTCGCGCACCACATCGCGCTCGTCAACGTGCAGGCGGGCGTCGCCTCGCACGTCATGGAGAGCCGCCCGGACCAGGCGAAGCAGGCACTCTCCCAGGTACGCGAGGCGAGCCGGCACGCGCTCGGCGAACTCCAGGCGACGGTGGGCCTGTTGCGCCAGTCCGGCGAGAGCCGCGCGCCGACGGAGCCGACGCCGGGGCTCGACGTCCTCGGCGACCTCGTCGACGGGTTCCGCCGCGCCGGTCTCCACGTCGACGTCGAGCTCGACCTGGCGGAGGTGCCCGCGTCCCGCGGCGAGAGCGGCACCCTGCCCTCGGCCGTCGACCTCACGGCGTACCGCGTCGTGCAGGAGGCGCTCACCAACGTGCAGAAGCACGCGGGCACCGGCGCCCGCGCCGAGGTCCGCATCGCAGCCGCCGACGGAGCCGTCGAGGTCACCGTCGAGGACGACGGCGCGGGCGCGCCGGCCACCGCGGGCGCGGGCGAGGAGGGCGGCGGGCACGGGCTCGTCGGGATGCGGGAGCGCGCGGCCGCGCTCGGTGGAAGCTGCCGGACGGGACCGCTGCCGCACACCGGGTTCCGCATCCACGTCCGGCTGCCGCTCGAGGGCGGCGCGCACGCACCGGAGGTGCACTGACGATGATCCGCGTCGTACTCGCCGACGACCAGGCGCTGTTGCGCAGCGCCTTCCGCGTCCTCGTCGACTCGGAGGAGGACATGGAGGTCGTCGGTGAGGCGGCCGACGGTGCCGAGGCGGTGGCGCTGGTGCGCGAGCGCGGCGCGGACGTCGTCCTGATGGACATCCGCATGCCGGGCACCGACGGTTTCGCGGCGACGCGGGAGATCAGTGCGGAACCGGACCTGGCCGAGGTGAAGGTCGTCGTCCTCACCACCTTCGAGGCGGATGACTACGTCGTGCAGGCGCTGCGCGCCGGCGCGTCGGGGTTCCTCGGCAAGGGGGCCGAGCCCGCCGAACTCCTCGCCGCCGTACGCACGGCGGCGCGCGGCGAGGCGCTGCTCTCGCCGTCGGCGACGAAGGGGCTCATCGAGCGCTTCCTCTCGCAGAGCCCTCACCCGGCGGCACCGCACGTCGAGGAGGGAGGGGAGGAGCGCTGGAACGCGGCGTCGCTCCAGGCGCTCACGGTGCGGGAGCGGGAGGTGCTCGTCCTCGTCGCGGGCGGCCTCTCCAACGACGAGATCGCCGCCCGCCTCACGGTCTCGCCGCTGACGGTGAAGACCCATGTCAACCGCACCATGGCCAAGTTGAGCGTACGGGACCGCGCGCAGCTTGTCGTCGCCGCGTACGAGAGCGGACTCGTCAGCCCGCGGCGGTAGGGCGGAGCTCAGTACTGCGCTCGTAGTACATGGCCGCGGCAAGAAGGGCACCGGGGGCGGACCGTCCCGCCGCGGCGATGGTGGAGGGTATAGGGGGCGCTCAACTGCGCCCGCGTGCGGTGCCGTTGCCGCACGGGACCGAACCCGAACCCCGAGAGAGGGCCGGCCGCACATGACCTGGCTGTCCAGAATCAGCCTTGTACAGCGGGGGTTGATAGCGCTGATGGCCGTGGTCGCC
The DNA here is from genome assembly GCF_000381025.1 of Streptomyces sulphureus DSM 40104. Lineage (GTDB taxonomy): Bacteria > Actinomycetota > Actinomycetes > Streptomycetales > Streptomycetaceae > Streptomyces > Streptomyces sulphureus. The sequence continues at coordinate 417,004 of NZ_KB905815.1, read as the reverse complement.
GTCGCCTTCGGCGCCATCGCCATCCCCCAGCTCAAGCAGCAGCTTCTGCCGTCCATCGACCTGCCCATGGTGTCGGTGATCGCGCCGTACCAGGGCGCCTCGCCCGATGTCGTCGAGAAGCAGGTCGTCGAACCGCTCGAGGACGGCATCCAGGGCGTCGACGGTGTCACGGGCGTCACCGCCACGGCGAGCGAGGGCTCGGCCGTCGTGATGGCCCAGTTCGACTACGGCGACCGCTCGGAACAGGTCGCCTCCGACATCGAGAAGGCCGTCAACCGGGCACGTGCGCAGCTCCCCGAGGGTGTCGACCCGCAGGTCGTCTCGGGCGGCACCGACGACATCCCGACGGTCGTGCTCGCCGCCACCTCCGAGACCAAGGACCAGCAGGCGCTCGGCAAAGCCCTGGACACCGCCGTGGTACCGGAGTTGAAGGAGATCGACGGCGTCGGGCAGGTCACCGTCGACGGCGTGCAGGACCAGGTCGTCGCCGTCACGCCCGACGACGCGAAGCTCGCGCGGGCGCAGCTCACCCCCGCCGACCTCTCCAAGGCCCTGGAGGCCGGCGGCGCCTCGGTGCCGGCCGGCGCATTCGATGAGGACGGCAAGAACCGTACGGTGCAGGTCGGTTCGGGCTTCGGCTCCCTCAAGGAGATCGAGCAGCTCCAGGTCCCGGGCGAGGGCGGCGACACGGTCGCGGTCGGCGACGTCGCCTCGGTCCGCCAGGTCTCCGACACCGCCACCTCGCTCACCCGCACCAACGGCGAGCGCAGCCTCTCCGTCGCGATGACGATGGACACCGACGGCAGCGCGGTCGGCATCTCCGAGTCCGTCGAGGAGAAACTCCCCGAGCTGCAGCAGGCGTTGGGGGCAGGCGCGCACCTCTCGGTCGTCGCCGACCAGGGTCCGCAGGTCTCCACGTCGATCGAGTCGCTGACGACGGAGGGGCTCCTCGGCCTCGTCTTCGCCGTCGTGGTCATCCTGATCTTCCTCCTCTCGCTGCGGTCGACCCTGGTGACGGCGGTCTCGATCCCGCTCTCCGTGCTGCTCACGCTCATCGTGCTGTGGACGCAGGACCTCTCGCTCAACATGCTGACGCTGGGCGCGCTGACGATCGCCATCGGCCGCGTCGTCGACGACTCGATCGTCGTCCTGGAGAACATCAAGCGGCACCTCGGCTACGGCAAGGAACGGCAGCGCGCCATCCTCGACGCCGTCAAGGAGGTCTCGGGCGCCATCACCTCCTCGACGCTCACCACCGTCGCCGTCTTCCTGCCGATGGCTTTCGTCGGCGGGATGGTCGGGGCCCTCTTCGGCGGGTTCTCGCTCACCATCACCGTCGCGCTCCTCGCGTCGCTGGTGGTCTCGCTCACCGTCGTGCCCGTGCTCTCGTACTGGTTCCTGCGGGTGCCCGCGTCGCACCGCGGGCTCAGCCCCGAGGAACAGCAAGCCAAGGCGGAGGAGCAGGAGGCAAGGAGCAGGCTTCAGCGGATCTACGTGCCCGTGCTGCGCTTCGCGACCCGGCGCCGGGTCACCAGCCTGGTGATCGCCGTCGCCGTGTTGCTCGGTACGTTCGGCATGGCTCCGCTGCTGAAGACCAACTTCTTCGACCAGGGCGAGCAGCAGCAGCTCACCGTCGACCAGGAGCTCGCGCCCGGCACCAGCCTCGGCGCGGCCGACCGTCAGGCGAAGAAGATCGAGAAGCTCCTCGAGGGCCTCGACGGCGTGGAGGAGTACCAGGTCACCGTCGGCTCCTCGGGCATCATGGCGGCCTTCGGCGGCGGCACCGACACCAACCACGCCTCCTACCAGGTCAAGCTCGACGAAGGCGCGGACGCCGACGCGCTCCAGGACGAAATCCGCAACGGGCTCGACGAGTTGGGCTCCTCGGCCGGTGAGACGAAGGTCGCCGCCGGGGACGGCTTCAGCGGCCAGGACCTCAGCATCGTCGTCAAGGCGGGCGAGCGCGACGCGCTCACGAAGGCGTCCGAGCAGGTGCGCAAGGAGGTCGCGGGCCTCGACGGCGTCACCGACGTCACCAGCGACCTCGCGCAGTCGGTGCCGCGCGTCTCGGTCACGGCGAAGGACTCGGCTGCCCGGTTCGGCCTCAACGACGCGGCGCTCGGCCAGGCCGTCGCGCAGGCGATCGGCGGCACCAAGTCCGGCACCGCCGTGCTCGAGGACACCGAGCGGGACATCATGGTCCGCTCCGCCGAACCGGCCACGACCGTCGCCGAGTTGAAGAAGCTGCCGGTCGGCAAGGCGAAGCTCGGCGACGTCGCCGAGGTGCGCACGGTCGAGGGCCCCGTCCAGATGACGCGGATCGACGGCGCCCGCGCGGCGACGATCACCGCCAAGCCGACGGCGGAGAACACCGGGGAGGTCGCGACGGAGCTCCAGTCCGCCGTCGACGGGTTGGACCTCCCGAACGGCGCCTCGGCGGAGATCGGCGGCCTCTCGCAGGACCAGGACGAGGCGTTCGCCTCGCTCGGCCTCGCGATGCTCGCGGCGATCGCGATCGTCTTCATGCTGCTCGTCGCCACGTTCCGGTCGCTGATCCAGCCGTTGATCCTGCTGGTGTCGATCCCGTTCGCGGCGACGGGTGCGGTGGGGCTGCTGGTCGCCACCGGGACGCCGATGGGCGTGCCGGCGATGATCGGCATGCTGATGCTCATCGGCATCGTCGTCACCAACGCCATCGTCCTGATCGACCTCGTCAACCAGTACCGCGACCGCGGCTACGGCGTGATCGAGGCCGTGATCGAGGGCGGCAGGCACCGGCTGCGGCCGATCCTCATGACGGCGCTCGCCACGATCTGCGCCCTGACGCCGATGGCGCTCGCCGTCACGGGCGACGGCGGCTTCATCTCGCAGCCGCTCGCCGTGGTGGTGATCGGCGGCCTGATCACCTCGACGCTGCTCACGCTGCTCCTCGTGCCGACGCTCTACGCGATGGTCGAGCTCCGCAAGGAGCGCAGGGCGGCGAAGAAGGCCGCGAAGCGCGCCGGGACCGAGCCCGGCTCGGGCGAGGGCGGCGAGGGCCAGGGCCCGTCCGACGGCGGCCCGGAGGGCGGCCCCGGCGAGCAGCCGCGCGAGCCCCAGCCCGCGGGTGCGGGTTCCGCCTAGTCCGCAGGACGCCCATGCGGCCCCGTTCCGGCGCACCGCCGGGGCGGGGCCGCGTCGTTCAGAGGAAGGCGTCCGACGGAACGTAAGGGGAGGGCGGCCGCATCCCCCGCACGCAGACGAACCCGGTTGCCTCCAGCGGCAGTTCGGCACGGACTCCGACGTCGAGGGCCCACTGCTGCTCAGCGGTGAGACCGTGGACGCTCGCCCGGGACCCTTCGGGCAGGCTGAGCAGTGCCGCCGAGAGCAGCCGCACGGCGAGCCTGCGCGACGTCGCCGCGAGCAGCTCCACCTTGCCGCGCTCGGGGTCGACGTAGCAGTACCCGCTCCCCGCGAAGTCGTCGGCGACGAAGAGGGCGCTCTGTCGCAGCAGCAGCTCGTGGTCCGCACCGTGCGCGCCGCCGCGCACGAGCCGGTCCACGGAGTCCCTCAGGTCCCGGTGCTCGCCGCTCCCCTCGACGACGCCGTCCGGCGGGGGAAGCCCAGCGCGTCCGCTCGCCGTGAGCGTCCCCTCCAGCCGCACCGTCGGGTGGAGGGCGAAGCCGGCCCGCACATAGCTGCGGGCCGCCGCCGGGTGGTGCGAGCAGCGGACCATCCCGCGCAGGCATCCGCGCCCGTACTCCCTCGTGCGCTCCAGCAGCGCCTTGCCGACGCCCCGCCCCCGGGCCTGGGGCACGACGGCGAGGAGCGCCAGCCCCCACGTTCCCTCACGGATCGCCGACTGCGCGGCCCCCACCGGGCGGCTGCGCCCGCCCTCGTGCACCTCGGCGATCCAACTCCCCGCCGGATCGGTGCGCACGAGGTGCCGCGCCCTCTCCCGCCACCGCCCGGCCCGGCGGCGGGCGGCCGCTTCGGTGGGCGGCTGCCCGTCGAGCGCGTTGCCCGGGGAGAGTGCGGCGACGGCGAGCGAGCGGAGCAACTCCGCGTCGTCCTCACTGTCCTGGACGGGGCGCAGCAGCATGCGTCGAGATTAGGCGGTGCGGCCGCATCCCGACGATGCGAGGTGACGAAGCTTCCTAGGGCAGTGCCAGCATCCGCTCCAGGGCGAGCTTGGCGTAGTGCTCGGTCTGCTCGTCCACGCTGATCCGATTGACCGTCCGGCCCTCCACGAGCGACTCCAACGCCCAGACGAGGTGCGGCAGGTCGATCCTGTTCATCGTGGAGCAGAAGCAGACGGTGCGGTCGAGGAAGACGATCTCCTTGCCCTGCTCCGCGTACCGGTTGGCGAGCCGGCGGACCAGGTTCAGCTCGGTGCCGATCGCCCACTTCGAGCCGGCGGGCGCCGCGTCGAGTGCCTTGATGATGTACTCCGTCGAGCCGACGAGGTCGGCGGCAGCCACGACCTCGTGCTTGCACTCCGGGTGGACGAGGACGTTGACGCCGGGGATGCGGGCGCGCACGTCCTCGACGGAGTCGAGCGAGAAGCGTCCGTGCACCGAGCAGTGGCCGCGCCAGAGGATCATCCGCGCATTGCGCAACTCCTCTGGTGCGAGGCCGCCGTTGGGCTTGTGCGGGTTGTAGACGACGCAGTCCTCGAGGGACATGCCGAGGTCCCGGACCGCGGTGTTCCGGCCGAGGTGCTGATCGGGGAGGAAGAGCACCTTCGAGGGAACCTCGCCGTCCTCGGGAACCTGTGCGAAGGCCCACTCCAGGGCGCGGCGCGCGTTGGAGGAGGTGCAGATCGTGCCGCCGTGGCGCCCGGTGAACGCCTTGATGTCGGCCGAGGAGTTCATGTACGAGACGGGCACCGTCGCCTCGTCCACGCCCGCGTCGGTGAGCGCGTCCCAGCACTCGGCGACCTGCTCAGCGGTGGCCATGTCCGCCATCGAGCAGCCGGCCGCGAGGTCGGGGAGGATGACCTGCTGCGCGTCGGAGGTGAGGATGTCGGCCGACTCGGCCATGAAGTGGACGCCGCAGAAGACGATGTGCTCGGCGTCGGGCCGCGCCGCCGCGTCCCGGGCGAGCTTGAAGGAGTCGCCCGTCACGTCGGCGAACTCGATGACCTCGTCGCGCTGGTAGTGGTGGCCGAGGATGAAGACCTTCTCGCCCAGCTTCTCCTTGGCGGCGCGCGCCCTGGCGACGAGGTCCGGATCGGAGGAGGCCGGCAGTTCGCCGGGGCAGTCGACGCCGCGCTCGCTCGCCGGGTCGGCCTCGCGCCCGAGGAGCAGCAGCGCGAGCGGGGTCGGGGTCACGTCCATGGGCTGGGCGGTGTTCACGGCACCCACCCTTTCTCTGTGAGGTCTGCTGGCCGCACGGGTCTCGCGGGCCAACTCTGAGGGCTCGGGAGGGGCGTGTGTGACATGGCCCCTTTTCGTCTAAGTGACGCGATCCATGATAGCTGCTTCACGTCACCTCGACGATGCCCCTAGCGTCGAAGTGACGCGTTCCCGCGCCACCGTCTCGTGTGCGAGCATGAAGAAGCGGCAGAACAGCAGAACGTCTCAGGACCCCGTGGGCTCCGAGAAAACGTCGGAAACTCGTGCCGTGCCTGGAATGAATCCGGGGCACCGTCGGTTGACAACTGACGGTAAAGAGCAGTCCGTACAACCCGGGAGAGAGTGCATGTCCGTTTCGGACGAGACCGCTGTAAGCGAGGGCATCATCCTGTCCGACGCCGCCGCGGAGAAGGTCAAGAGCCTGCTCGACCAGGAGGGGCGCGACGACCTCGCGCTGCGCGTCGCGGTGCAGCCCGGCGGCTGCTCCGGCCTGAGGTACCAGCTCTTCTTCGACGAGCGCTCGCTCGACGGCGACGTGGTCAAGGACTTCGGTGGCGTGAAGGTCGTCACCGACCGCATGAGCGCCCCCTACCTCAGCGGCGCATCCATCGACTTCGTCGACACCATCGAGAAGCAGGGCTTCACCATCGACAACCCCAACGCCACCGGCTCCTGCGCCTGCGGCGACTCCTTCCACTGAACGAGCGCGACGCCGGGTGCAGCCACCCGGCCGCAGCCGTCACCGACGAGGGCGGCGGGCTCCCCCCACCAGGAGCCCGCCGCCCTCGCCGTCTTTCCACCCCGGCTTCCCCAGTCGCCGGGGAGCTGGCGGGCCGCGGCCCTCAGCCTGCGGCCGACCGCGGCAGCGGGTTCCCGCTGCGCGCGTCGATCACCTCGCGCTCACCGAGCCCTCCTTCGAGTGCGACCTTCACCGAGCGCTTCTTCGCCATCTTGATGCAGACCTTCTTCGAGTCCTGCTTCTCCGGCTTCACTGCGACGGTGACGCGCTCGTCCGTCTCCTTCGCCTGCGCCCGGTACTTTTCGCAGACACCGCCGGTGAAGGTGACCGTGAGCGTCCGTCCGTCGACGCGGTACGAGTCGACCGCCCGCCACGGCTTCCCCTTCTCCGGCTTCCGGTCCGCACCCGCCTCGCTGCCCTTGCCTGCGCCCGCACCCGGGCCGACGTCGGCTCCGGTCTGCTCCTGGGACCCGGAGGCTCCTTGCGGCGGTTCGGAGGAATTGTTCGCCGCGGCGGCCCAGTAACCGCCGCCGCCGGCGAGCAGTACCGCGGCGGCCGCCGTCGCGACGAGGCCGCGCCTGCGCCCGGACTGCCGGCTCCCGGCGGCCGGTTGGGGCTCGTCGTCGCTGGCAGGCTGGGGGGAGTGGTCTGTCGTAGGCACGCCGTGCTCCTTCGGCCTCGCTTGCTCTTTCCGTCCCCCTCGAAGGGGCGACGCAGGTGGGACGGAGCGGAAAGCCGTGCGGTTCCCGGCAGTTGGGGCGGCGCGCCTTCCGGAACGTCAGACGCCGTACCCCGACAGGCCGTCGACGACCCCGACCGAGCCGGCGGAGGCCCGGCTCCAGGGGGCTCCGACGGCTCCGGCTGCGGCCCCGGCGACCAGCCGCGGTGGCTCAGGGCCGCGGGGCCACTCCCTCGCCATCTGAGCGCAATCACCGAGGAGTTGCTCAAGCGACTCCGACCCTCCGGCCAGATGTACGGTTTTGGTTTTTTGCTCCATGGCGGAGACGTTACGCAGACCAAACCCGGTCCGGAAGGCCCTACTATCTGGTAGTTACGCCCTGTTCGAATCTGTGAGGGGAGGGGGTAGCGTTGTTTGCGGCCGCCATCCGTCTCTCAGGAGCAGATTTCGTGCGCATTGCAGTCACAGGTTCCATCGCTAACGACCACCTGATGACCTTCCCCGGGCGATTCTCCGACCAGCTGGTCGCCGACCAGCTCCACACGGTGTCGCTCTCCTTCCTCGTCGATCGCCTCGACATCCGGCGCGGCGGCGTGGGAGCCAACATCGCCTTCGGTATGGGCCAACTCGGCGCCCGCCCCATCCTCGTCGGAGCCGCAGGCGAGGACTTCGAGGACTACCGCGCCTGGCTCGACCGCCACGGTGTCGACACCAGCTCGGTGCACATCTCCGAGGTGCTGCACACCGCTCGGTTCGTCTGCACAACCGACTCCGAGCAGAACCAGATCGGCTCCTTCTACACCGGCGCGATGAGCGAAGCACGGCTCATCGAACTCTCCGGCGTCGCCGAACGCAACGGCGGCTTCGACCTCGTCTGCATCAGCGCCGACGACCCCGAGGCGATGGCGCGCCACACGGAGGAGTGCCGCACCCGCGACATCCCCTTCGCCGCCGACTTCTCGCAGCAGATCGCGCGCATGGACGGCGAGGAGATCCGCAACCTCACCGACGGCGCGACCTACCTCTTCTCCAACGAGTACGAGAAGGGCCTCATCGAGTCGAAGACCGGCTGGACCGACGCCGAGATCCTGGACAAGGTCGGCACCCGGGTCGTCACCCTCGGGGCGAAGGGCGTCAGGATCGAGCGCAAGGGCGAGGAGCCGATCGTCGTCGGCACGCCCAAGGAGGAGCGCAAGGCCGACCCGACGGGCGTCGGCGACGCCTTCCGCGCCGGCTTCCTCTCCGGCCTCTCCTGGGGCCTGCCCCTGGAGCGCTCGGCGCAGCTCGGCTGCATGCTCGCCACCCTGGTGATCGAGACCGTGGGCACCCAGGAGTACGAGCTCCACCGCGCCCACTTCCTCGACCGCTTCACCAAGGCGTACGGCCATGACGCGGCCTCCGAGATCGAGTCGCTGCTGAAGTGACGCCTCCGGGCCGCTGCCACTCGGCGGCCCGGCGGCCCGCACGTCGACAGGCCCGCGCCGCGGGGGAGTTCACTCCGCGCGCGGGCCCGTGCGCCTGACGCGGAAGCCGTTCCCCTCGCTACCGAGGTACTCGTGCCCCGTCATCTCGCACCAGGCGGGGATGTCCAGCCGCGCGGCCTCGTCGTCGGCGAGCACGGTCACGACGCCGCCCGTCGGCACTTCGCCGATCACCTTCGCCAGCTCGATCACCGGCACGGGGCAGTACGTCCCCAGCGCGTCCACCGTGACCGCGTCCCCCCGCACCCCCGAAAGTGCGGGTGCGGCAGCGGCGTCGGAAACGCCGAGCTGCTCCCGTACGCTCCGCACGGCGCGGGGGAGGACGTCGAGGAAGCGCTCGACGTCGCCCGATGCGGTACCGGGCGGCAGCGAGACGCGGACGTTGCCCTCCGAGAGCACCCCCATCGCACGGAGCACGTGGCTCGGGGTCAGCGTGCTCGACGTGCAGGAGGAACCGGAGGAGACGCTGAAGTCCTGCCGGTCGAGCGCGTGGAGCAGGGCCTCGCCCTCGACGTAGAGACAGGAGAAGGTGACGATGTGCGGAAGCCGGTGGACCGCATCGCCCACCACCTCGGCGTCGGGGACGAGTTGGGGAACCCGCGCCCGCACCCGCTCGACGAGTCCGCGCAGCCGCTCCGCCTCCGCCTCGGCCTGCTCGCGGACGGCACGCAACGAGGCGGCGGCCGCAACGATCGCCGGCAGATCCTCGAACCCCGGCGCCCTGCCCCGCTCCCGCTCGTCGGCGGGCCCGGGCGGCGAGAACCGCACCCCCTTGCGCACCGCGAGCAGCCCGACGCCGGGCGGCCCGCCCCACTTGTGCGCGCTGCCCGTCAGCACCGACCAACCACCGGGCGCACGGCCCCATGGCAGCGACTGCGCCGCGTCGACCAGCAGCGGGACCTCCGCGCGTGCGCACTCCTCGGCCACTTCGGCCACCGGTTGCACCGTGCCCACCTCGTGGTTGGCCGACTGGAGGCACGCCAGGGCCGTACCGGGGCGCAGGGCAGCGCCGAACTCGCCCGCGTCCACCCGCCCTGCGCGATCCACGCTCACCTCCTCGACGGTCCCGCCCTCCTGTTGGAGTGCCTCGCCGGCGTGGAGGACCGAGGAGTGCTCGACGGCGGAGACGACCATCCGACGACCCGCCCTGCGCCGCCCGGCGAGCACGCCGGCGATGCCGGTGTGGACGGCTCGGGTTCCCGAGGAGGTGAAGGAGAGTTCGTCGGGCCGGCAGCCGATCGCCTCGGCCGCCGTCTCGCGCGCGGTGTCGAGGAGGAGTCTGGCCCTTCGGCCTTCGCGGTGCGGGCGGGCCGGGTCGGCCCATCCCTCGTCGAGTGCGGCGAGCAGGGCCTGGCGTGCGACGGGGTGGAGCGGGAGGGCCGAGGCGGCGTCGAAGTAGGGCACGCGGGCACGATATTCCGCGCGGTGCGGCGTGTGCACGGAGTCGTCGAAGACGCACAAGTACCCTGCGGGGACAGGACGATGGGGCCTTGCGGGACATCCGGTGCGGCGTCAGTTCGCACAAGGTCCCAGTCCCGCCACCCCATTGGGGTGGCGGGCGGCGCGTTGAGCACCCTCCCCGCACGGCCCCAAAACTCGTCCAGTAGGGTTTGGTCCGCATAAACATCCAAACCCTGCCTGCGCCTGGGCCGGCACTCGACCACCTGTGAGGACCGAGCCCAAACCACGCGGGCGAGACTCTCGGGAAGGCGCTACGTGAGTCCCAACGGCTCCGACCGCTCGTCGCGGCGCCCGATGCGGCGGAAGCTGCACCTGGCGTTGGCCGCGGGCCTGGTCCTGGCGACCGCGACAGGTTGCACATACAAGGACTATCCCCGCCTCGGCATGCCCTCTCCGATCACGGAGGAGGCGCCACGCATCCTTTCGCTGTGGCAGGGCTCCTGGTTTGCGGCCCTCGCCGTGGGCGTGCTGGTCTGGGGCCTGATCCTGTGGAGCGCCTTCTTCCACCGGCGCTCGCGCACCAAGGTGGAGGTACCTCCGCAGACCCGGTACAACCTGCCGCTCGAGGCGTTGTACACCGTGGTCCCCATCCTCATCGTCGGTGTGCTCTTCTACTTCACGGCACGCGACGAGTCCAAGCTCATCGAGACCTCCGACAAGCCGGACCACGTCGTCAACGTGGTCGCCTACCAGTGGAGCTGGGGCTTCAACTACATTGCCGACGTGGACGGCGACAAGTCGTCCGACAACACCTCGGACAAGGAACTCGACGCCATCCCCGACCGGATGGTGAAGAGCTTCCCCGAGGGCGCCGAGGGCGTCTACGACGTCGGCACCCCCGGCGAGCGGAACCCCCAGAACAACGACCCGGGCCCGACACTCTGGCTGCCCAAGGGCGAGAAGGTCCAGTTCGTCCTGACCTCCCGTGATGTCATCCACTCCTTCTGGGTGGTGCCTTTCCTCATGAAGCAGGACGTCATCCCGGGCCACGTCAACCGGTTCGAGGTCACCCCCGACAAGGAGGGCACTTACAAGGGCAAGTGCTCCGAACTCTGCGGCGCCGATCACTCCAGGATGCTTTTCAACGTGAAGATCGTCTCCCCGGAGCGCTACCAGAAGCATCTGGAGGATCTGGCGGACAAGGGCCAGACCGGCTACATCCCGGCGGGCACCGCCACCACGGGCGATGCCAAGAATGCGGAGACGAATAACCCGTGAGCATCCTCAACGAACCCCAGGGTGCCGCCGCAGCGACGGACGAGGGCGCGCCAGCCCGACCCCGTAAGCGGCCCGGCAACATCGTGGTCTCCTGGCTGACCACCACGGACCACAAGACGATCGGGACCCTTTACCTGGTCACGTCGTTCATCTTCTTCTGCGTCGGCGGCGTGCTGGCGCTCTTCATGCGCGCCGAACTTGCTCGCCCCGGCACGCAGATCATGTCGAACGAGCAGTTCAACCAGGCGTTCACCATGCACGGCACGATCATGCTGCTGATGTTCGCCACCCCGCTCTTCAACGGCTTCGCCAACTGGATCATGCCGCTGCAGATCGGGTCGCCCGACGTCGCCTTCCCGCGGCTCAACATGTTCGCGTACTGGCTGTACCTCTTCGGTTCGGTCATCGCGGTCGGCGGCTTCCTCACCCCCCAAGGCGCGGCGGACTTCGGCTGGTTCGCCTACTCGCCGCTCTCGGACGCGGTGCGCTCGCCCGGTATGGGCGCCGACATGTGGATCATGGGCCTCGCGCTCTCCGGCTTCGGTACGATCCTCGGTTCGGTCAACTTCATCACCACGATCATCTGCATGCGCGCCCCCGGCATGACGATGTTCCGAATGCCGATCTTCACCTGGAACGTCCTGCTCACCGGTGTGCTCGTGCTGCTCGCCTTCCCGGTGCTCGCCGCCGCGCTCTTCGCGCTGGAAGCGGACAGAAAATTCGGGGCGAACATCTTCGACGCCTCCAACGGCGGCGCCTTGTTGTGGCAGCACCTCTTCTGGTTCTTCGGGCATCCCGAGGTCTACATCATCGCCCTGCCGTTCTTCGGCATCGTCTCCGAAGTGATCCCGGTCTTCAGCCGGAAGCCGATGTTCGGCTACATCGGGCTGATTGCGGCGACCATCGCGATCGCGGGCCTCTCGGTGACGGTCTGGGCGCACCACATGTACGTCACAGGCGGAGTACTCCTACCGTTCTTCTCCTTCATGACGTTCCTCATCGCGGTGCCGACGGGTGTGAAGTTCTTCAACTGGATCGGCACGATGTGGAAGGGGTCGCTGAGTTTCGAGACGCCGATGCTCTGGACGGTCGGTTTCCTCGTGACCTTCCTCTTCGGCGGGCTCACGGGCGTCATCCTCGCCTCGCCCCCGCTCGACTTCCACGTCTCGGACTCCTACTTCGTCGTCGCGCACTTCCACTACGTGGTCTTCGGCACCGTCGTCTTCGCGATGTTCGCCGGATTCCACTTCTGGTGGCCGAAGTTCACGGGGAAGATGCTCGACGAGCGCCTCGGCAAGATTACTTTCTGGACGCTCTTCGTCGGCTTCCACGGCACCTTCCTCGTCCAGCACTGGCTGGGTGCCGAGGGCATGCCGCGCCGGTACTCGGACTACCTCGCGGCCGACGGCTTCACCGCGCTCAACACCGTCTCGACGATCAGTTCGTTCCTGCTCGGCCTCTCGATGCTGCCGTTCTTCTACAACGTCTGGAAGACGGCGAAGCACGGGAAGAAGGTCGAGGTCGACGACCCCTGGGGCTACGGGCGTTCGCTGGAGTGGGCGACCTCCTGCCCGCCCCCGCGGCACAACTTCACGTCGCTGCCGCGTATCCGTTCCGAATCCCCGGCGTTCGACCTGCACCACCCCGAGATCGCCGCACTCGACGAGCTCGGTGAGCCCGGGGACGACAAAGCCCTCGCCGGCAGCAAGGAGGCCGGGAAGTGAAGATCCAGGGCACGCTCTTCCTGTGGCTCTCCCTCTTTCTCCTGGCGGTAGCCGCCACCTACGGCCTCTGGTCGAAGGAGCCCGTCGGCACGACGGCTCTCTTCCTCGCCTTCGGCCTGGCGCTGATGATCGGCTTCTACCTGGTGTTCACCGCACGCAGGGTCGACGCGGGAGCGCAGGACAACAAGGAGGCGGACGTCGCGGACGACGCCGGCGAACTGGGCTTCTTCAGCCCGCAGAGCTGGCAGCCGCTCTCCCTCGGCCTCGGCGGCGCCTTCGCCTTCCTGGGCGTCGCGATCGGCTGGTGGTTGGTCTTCGTCTCCGCGCCGCTGCTGCTGATCGGCCTCTTCGGCTGGGTCTTCGAGTACTACCACGGTGTGAACCGCACCCAGTAGCACGCAGAGCAGCCCCGCAGGGCTTTTGGCAAGGGTCGGCCCCCGGACACTCCGGGGGCCGACCCGTTTGCAGGCATCCGACGGGCCGGAGCTGACCACCGCTCACATCATGGCCGTATGACTCACTGCTCGGACAGAACCAAGCGCCGGATAACCACCGGCTGCGCGCTGCTGATGGCCCCTCTCACCGCCGCCGGGCTCGCCGCCTGCTCGTCCGGCGGAGGCAAGGACCCGCTCGCGGGGAGTCCCTACCAGGCGGGCGACGGCGTCGCCGTCAACGCGGTGGGGAGCGGAGGCACACTCGACCCGGACAAGCCGCTGGAGGTCACGGCGAAGGACGGCGGCGACGCCCTCACCGACGTCCTCGCCACCGACGTGGCCGGCAGGGCTCTGCGGGGCGAGCTCTCCGCCGACGGGCAGCGCTGGCGGAGCACCAGCCCGCTGGCGGCCGGGGTGCGGTACACCGTCAGCATCAGCACGGAGAACGGGGAGGGCGCACCAGGGCGCCGCGTCCTCCACTTCGAGACCAAGCCGGCGGGGAAAAAGCTCACCGTCGCCTTCGGACCCAAGCAGGGGAGGTACGGGGTCGGCCAGCCGATCACGGCGGAGCTGAGCCACCGGGTGAAGAGCCCGGCCCAACGCGACCTGGTGGAGCGCGCGTTGAAGGTGCGCACGAAGCCGTGGACCGAGGGCGCCTGGCACTGGGTCGACGGCAAGGAGCTGCACTACCGCCCCCGCGACTACTGGCCGGCGCACGCCACCGTGCGCGTCCACTCCGCGCTGGAGGGCCTGAAGGTCCGCAAGGGCCTCTACGGCGGCTCCTCCAAGCCGCTCTCCATGAGCACGGGCGACCGCGTCGAGGCCGTCGCGGACGCGGGCTCGCTGGAGATGAAGTTCAAGAAGAACGGCAAGGTCGTCAAGTCCTTCCCGATAACGACAGGGAAGTCCGGCTTCGAGACGAGGAACGGAATCAAGGTCGTGCTCGGCCGCGAATCCTTCGTACGGATGACGAGCGGCAGCATAGGCATAGCCGCGGGCAGCTCCGACTCGTACGACCTGCCGGTGCACTGGGCGACCCGGCTCACCAACAGCGGCGAGTACGTGCACGGAGCCCCGTGGTCGACAGGGGACCAGGGCGTCTCCAACGTCAGCCACGGCTGCACCGGGATGAGCACCGAGGACGCCCGGTGGTTCTTCGACAACGTCCGCCAGGGCGACCTCGTCGAGCACGTCAACACCGCGGGGGAGGACATGGCCCCGTTCGGCAACGGCTTCGGTGACTGGAACATGGAGTGGAAGGACTGGGTCAAGGGCAGCGCTGTGCAGAACGAGGCCCAACAGGGCGGCGCCCAGGGCGGAACCGCGAGGCTGCGGCCGCAGGTGTGAGGGCGCGGGGAACGACGGAGCGGGTGCTGCCGCCCGCGCAGACCGACGGGGCGCCGGGCCGTCCGTAACACGGCCCGGCGCCCCTGTACGTGCGGCCAGGGGCCCGGCTCAGACGCCGGTCAGGGCCCCTCCCGGCCGTGGCTGGCCGAGCAGCCCGGCGAGGGACGAGGCGACGGCGGCCGGGTCGAGCGGGTGCGAGACGACGGCCTCGGCGCGGCTCCACGTCGCAAGCCAGGCGTCCTGCGGACGGCCGATGAGCAGCAGCACGGGCGGGCACTCGTAGATCTCGTCCTTGATCTGGCGGCAGACGCCCATGCCTCCTGCGGGGGAGGTCTCGCCGTCGAGGACGCAGGCGTCGACGCCGCCTTCTTCCAGCGCGCTCAGCAGCGCGGGCAGGGTGGCGCACTCCAGGTACTCGATGGTGGGTGCGTCGGCTGCCGGCTTCCTTCCGGCGGCAAGCCGCACCTGCTCGCGGGTGTTGGCGTCGTCGCTGTAGACCAGCACCGTGGCGGTCGGCTGCATCGTTCCTCCGCTTCCGTCGGGGGAGTTCACTCCGGCTGGCCCGGATGCTACTCCCTCCGACGCCCCGTCAACACCGGTTAGCACACCCGGTTGACGCGGGCGTGCGGCCGTTATCGGAGCAGCGCACAAGGCACGGACACACCGAACGGGACCCCGGGAGTGAGGGCGGGATAAGCGACCGACATAATGTCGATCGTGGCGACAGCAACAGCAGTAGAAACCGGGCACGCGCACCCGTCGGTCAACCGGCCGAACCTCACCAGTGTCGGAACCATCATCTGGCTGAGTTCCGAGCTGATGTTCTTCGCGGCCCTCTTCGCGATGTACTTCACCCTGCGATCGGTGACCGGCGCCGAGTTCTGGAAGGAGCACGCAAGTGAGCTGAACCTTCCCTTCTCGGCGACGAACACCACGATCCTGGTGCTCTCTTCGCTCGCCTGCCAGCTCGGCGTCTTCGCTGCCGAGCGCGGTGACGTGAAGAAGCTCAGGACGTGGTTCATCGTCACCTTCGTGATGGGTGCCATCTTCATCGGAGGCCAGGTCTTCGAGTACACCGAGCTCGTGATGGAGGGGACGACGATCTCCTCCGACCCGTACGGCTCGGCGTTCTACCTCACCACCGGCTTCCACGGTATCCACGTGGCGTGCGGCCTCATGGCGTTTCTGTTCGTACTGGGGCGCACCTACGCGGCGAGGCGGTTCACGCATCAGCAGGCCACCGCGGCCATCGTCGTGTCCTACTACTGGCACTTCGTCGATGTGGTCTGGATCGGCCTTTTCGCCACGATTTACCTGATCCAGTAGTTGATCGGGCGGCGGCTCCGCAGCGTCTCCGCGGTGTCGCACGACAGATGGACTTTAAGCAAGCATCGACGCAGAAGATCCTGACACCGGGGTAATCCGTGAAAAAGCTCTCCGCACGACGGCGCCATCCGCTGGCGGCGTTCGTCGTCCTACTCTTCGCGCTGGCGGTCACCGGGGGGCTGTACACCGCGTTCGCCCCCTCGGGCGAGGCCAAGGCCGACCAGGAGTCGAGTCAGTCCCTCGCCATCGAGGAGGGCAAGAAGCTCTACGACGTCGGTTGCTCCAGCTGCCACGGAACCGGCGGCCAGGGCACGACCGACGGTCCCAGCCTCGTCGGCGTCGGTGCGGCGGCCGTCGACTTCCAGGTCGGTACCGGTCGTATGCCGATGCAGCAGCAGGGCGCGCAGGCACCGTCGAAGCCGAAGATCTACGAGCAGAGCGAGATCGACCAGCTCGCCTCGTACGTCGCTTCGCTGGGCAGCGGCCCGAGCATGCCGACCAAGGAGCAGTACGACCCGAGCGGTGCCGATGTCGCCAACGGCGGTGAGCTCTTCCGCACCAACTGCGCGCAGTGCCACAACTTCACGGGCCAGGGCGGTGCCCTGACCCACGGCAAGACCGCGCCGAACCTCGAGGGCGTCGAACCGAAGCACATCTACGAGGCCATGCAGACGGGCCCGCAGAACATGCCTTCCTTCACCGACGGTGCGCTGCCGGAGAAGGACAAGAAGGACATCGTCGCTTACGTCAAGGAAGCCAACGGCGAGAAGTCCGAGAGCCCGGGTGGCTTCGCGCTCGGCGGCTTCGGCCCCGTCAGCGAGGGCATGTTCGCCTGGGTCTTCGGCATGGGTGTGCTGGTGGGTGTGGCTGTCTGGGTCGCCGCGCGGACAGCAAAGGCCAAGAAGTCATGAGTAGCCAGGGACCGGACGAGAACGTGTCAGAAGACAAGCAGCCGGAGGAGCGCCGCTCCGGTGTAGAGCGCGCGGGCGGGGGTGGCGCCCCCGACCCGTTCGCAGACCCGGGACTGCCGCCCCACGAACCCCGCATCCAGGACATCGACGAGGGGGCCGCCAAGCGGTCCGAGCGGGCGGTGGCGCTGCTCTTCGCCATCTCGATGCTGGCCACCGTCGCGTTCATCGCGTCCTACGTGGCCTTCCCGATCGACAAGATCGTTTACGTGTGGCCGATCGGCCGTGTCAGCGCGCTCAACCTCTCGCTCGGCGTGACGCTGGGCATCGCGCTCTTCTGCATCGGCGCCGGTGCGGTGCACTGGGCTCGTACGCTCATGTCCGACCAGGAGATGATCGACGAGCGGCACTCGGTCGCCGCCGAGCCCGAGATGGAGGCGAAGGTCAAGAGCGACTTCGTCCAGGGCGCCAAGGAGTCCGGCTTCGGACGGCGCAAGCTGATCCGGAACACGATGTTCGGCGCGGTGGCCCTCGTGCCGCTCTCCGGCGTGGTGCTGCTGCGGGACCTCGGCCCGCTGCCTGAGAACAAGCTGCGCCACACGCTGTGGTCCAAGGGCAAGTTGCTGGTGAACGAGAACACCAACCAGCCGCTGCGTCCCGAGGACATCTCGGTCGGTTCGCTCACCTTCGCCAAGCCGGAGGGCTTGGAGGAGGACGACCACGACTTCCACAGCGAGATCGCCAAGGCTTCGCTGATGCTCGTCCGGCTGGAGCCGAACGACATCAAGGACAAGCGGGAGCTCGACTGGTCCCACGAGGGGATCGTCGCCTACTCCAAGATCTGCACGCACGTCGGCTGCCCCGTGAGCCTCTACGAGCAGCAGACCCACCACGTGTTGTGCCCCTGCCACCAGTCGACCTTCGACCTGACCGACGGTGCGCGAGTGCTCTTCGGGCCCGCGGGACACCCGCTCCCGCAGCTGAAGATCAGCGTCAACAAGGACGGCTACCTCGAAGCGCAGGACGACTTCCAGGAGCCCGTCGGCCCGTCCTTCTGGGAGCGCGGATGAGTAACGCAACGGATACCGCACAGAAGAAGAAGGCACCCGCGGGCGAGCGGGTCGCCGACTGGGCGGACGGCCGGCTGGGGATCTACACCCTCGCCAAGGCCAACATGCGCAAGATCTTCCCGGACCACTGGTCCTTCATGCTGGGCGAGGTCGCGCTCTACAGCTTCATCATCATCATCCTGACCGGCGTCTACCTGACGCTGTTCTTCACGCCGAGCATGGGCGAGATCGAGTACCACGGCAGCTACGTGCCCATGCAGGGCATCAAGATGTCGGAGGCGTACGCGTCGACGCTCGACATCAGCTTCGACGTGCGCGGCGGTCTGCTGATGCGGCAGATCCACCACTGGGCGGCGCTGCTCTTCCTCGCGGCGATGTTCGTGCACATGATGCGCGTCTTCTTCACGGGTGCGTTCCGCAAGCCGCGCGAGATCAACTGGCTCTTCGGCTTCCTGCTGTTCGTGCTCGGCATGTTCACCGGGTTCACCGGTTACTCGCTCCCCGACGACCTGCTCTCCGGCACCGGCGTCCGGTTCATGGAGGGCGCGATCCTCTCGGTGCCGATCGTCGGCAGCTACCTGTCGATGTTCCTCTTCGGCGGGGAGTTCCCGGGCCACGACGTCATTCCACGATTCTTCGCGGTGCACGTCCTCCTGCTACCGGGCATCATGCTGGCGCTGTTGGTGGCCCACCTGATCCTGGTCTTCTACCACAAGCACACGCAGTTCGCGGGTCCCGGACGGAACAACAGGAACGTCGTCGGGATGCCGCTGCTGCCGGTGTACATGGCGAAGGCCGGAGGGTTCTTCTTCCTCGTCTTCGGCGTGATCGCGGTGATCTCCGCGGTCTTCACGATCAACCCGATCTGGGTGCTGGGGCCTTATCGACCGGATCAAGTCTCCACCAACGCCCAACCCGACTGGTACATGGGCTTCTCGGAGGGGCTGATCCGGGCGATGCCCGGCTGGGAGATCAACCTGTGGGGGCACACGCTCGCACTGGGGGTCTTCGTCCCGCTGATCATCTTCCCGATGGTGCTGGCGGCGATCGCGGTCTACCCGTTCATCGAGTCCTGGGTCACCGGGGACAAGCGGGAGCACCACATCGCGCAGCGCCCGCGGAACGCGCCGACCCGTACCGGTTTCGGTGCGGCGTGGATCAGTTGGTACTTCGTCCTTCTCGTCGGCGGCGGCAACGACCTCTGGGCGACGCACTTCCACCTCTCGATCAACTCGATCACGTGGTTCGTGCGCATCGGGTTCTTCGTCGTCCCACTCGTCGTGTTCTGGTGCACCCGGCGCATCTGTCTCGGACTGCAGCGCAGGGACCGGGAGAAGGTGCTCCACGGGCGCGAGTCCGGCATCATCAAGCGGCTGCCGCACGGTGAGTTCGTCGAGGTGCACGAGCCGCTCACGCAGGACGAGCTGCACACGCTCACCGCGCACGAGCAGTACCAGCCGCGCGAGATCGGCCCGCAGACCGACGACAACGGCGTCGAGCGCAAGGTGGGCAGGGTGGAGAAGCTGCGGGCGCGGCTCTCCAAGGGGTACTACGGCGAGCAGGCGCAGATCCCCAAGCCGTCCGCATCCGAGTACGAGGAGATCACCAGCGGCCACGGCCACCACTGAGATCTCCCGCTGTCGCCGCGCAGGGCCCCGGAGTTCGTCTCCGGGGCCCTGCGCGTGTGCGGCACGTCCGCAGTGCGGGCGCGGCACGGGGCGCGGGCGGCTGTCGATAAGGTGGGGACGCCCGCGAGCTGCGGGCCCACCACGGACGAACGCCAGGAGTGATCCCCATGTGCGCTGCTACACCCGCCGGAGGCGACACCGCGGCGGCGCACAGCTGGCCGGACCTCCTCGGCACCCTCCTCACCGGTGGCGACCTCACCGCGGACGCGTCCGCGTGGGCGATGGACCGCATCATGTCCGGGGAGGCGAGCGACGCGCAGATCGCCGGCTTCGCGGTCGCGCTGCGGGCCAAGGGCGAGACGGTCGAGGAGATCTCGGGGCTGGTCCGCGCCATGTACGCGCACGCGCTCACCATCGACGTGCCGGGGCCCGCGCTTGACATCGTGGGCACGGGCGGCGACCGCGCCCGTACGGTGAACATCTCGACGATGTCCTCGATCGTCGTCGCCGGCACCGGTGCCCGCGTCGTCAAGCACGGCAACCGTGCGGCCTCCAGCGCCTCCGGCGCCTCGGACGTCCTGGAGAAGCTCGGCGTCAACCTGGAGTTGAGCCCGCGCAGGGTGGCCGAGGTCGCCGAGGAGGCGGGGATCACCTTCTGCTTCGCGGTGCGCTTCCACCCGTCGCTGCGCCATGTGGCGAGCGCGCGCAGGGAGTTGGGCGTGCCCACGCCGTTCAACTTCCTCGGCCCTCTCACCAACCCGGCGCGGGTGACCGCGCAGGCGACGGGCGTCGCCGACGCGCGGATGGCACCGATCCTCGCGGGGGTGCTCGCGGAGCGCGGTTCGTCGGCGCTCGTCTTCCGCGGTGACGACGGGCTCGACGAACTCACCACGACGTCCACGTCGACCGTGTGGCTCGTCCGCGACGGCGAGGTGCGGAGCGAGTCCTTCGATCCGCGGGACGTCGGTATCGCCCGCGTCCCCGTGGAGGCGCTCCGCGGTGCCGACCCCGCGTACAACGCGGACGTCGCGAGGCGGTTGCTCGAAGGCGAGCACGGTCCCGTGCGCGATGCCGTCCTCCTCAACTCCGCTGCGGCACTCGCCGCTTTGGAGCCGACCGAGGAGCCGTTGACGGTGCGGATCACGGCCGGATTGGCGAAGGCGGCCGAGTCGATCGACTCGGGTGCGGCGCGCGCCGCGCTGGAGCGCTGGATCGCCGCCAGCACGCGCTGACAACGCCGCCGGACCGGGCCCCCGCGCGGGGCCCGGTCCGCGTGGTGAGAAGGGCGGTGCCGCGGTGCACCACGGTGTGCCATAATCCCGGCAGGTCACGAGTGACAGCGTCGACGGGCCCCGGCCCGCTGTCCGGCAACCCTCCTTCCGTGGCGGGGTGCCCCGGGTGATGACCAGGCCGTCGGCAAGCAGGGCCGTCGGCAAGCGCGGATCTCTTGCCAGGGGTCCCTGGTCCTTCGAGGAGCCACCCATGAGCCGGCGAATGCGGTAGGGCGTACGCCCCTTCTCCGAGCCACCGTCCACGGGCCGCCTCGGCCCACGGCGCGGCCGTCGTCGCGCCGGCCCCCGCCGCTCTCGGCCGGGGTCGCCTCACACGGAGCTCGCCGCACCGGAGCGCGCGGTCGAGCCGATCCGCCTTGTCACCAGGGGAGTTGCGCCATGCCCATACCCACCCATGTCCCGGCCCGCCCGTTCGAAGAGCACGCGCCGCTGCCCGTCCTCGGCGACGACGTGCACGTACCGCTGCGCGACGGCGGGTCGGTGCCGTACGCCGCGCTCGACGTCGCCGCGAGCGCCCCCGCGCTCCGGCGAGTGTGGGACGACGTGGCGGCGTTCGCCCCGTACTACGGCAGCGTCCACCGGGGGGCGGGGTACCTCTCGCAGCTCTCCAGCGAGGCGTACGAACGCAGCCGCGCCACCGTCGCGGCGTTCCTCGGCTGCCGTCCGGACGACGCACTCGTCCTCACCCGCTCCACCACCGACTCGATGAACCTGCTCGCCGCCGCACTCCCGAGCGGCACAAGGGTGTTCGTCTTCGAAAGCGAGCACCACGCCTCGCTGCTGTGCTGGCGCGACCATCCCACGACCGTTCTGCCGGCGCCCCGCTCGCCTGCCGAGGCCGTGGCCTCGCTGGAGGGGGCGCTCGCCGACGCCGCCGAAGGACCGCGGCTCGTCTGCGTGACGGGCGCCTCCAACGTGACGGGGGAGGTGTGGCCCGTGGAGCGCCTCGCCGCCGTCGCGCGCAGGTACGGTGCGCGGACCGTCGTCGACGCGGCGCAGCTCGCGCCGCACCGGCGGGTGGACGTGGCCGGATGGGGCGTCGACTGGGTGGCGCTCTCCGGGCACAAGCTCTACGCGCCGTTCGGGGCAGGGGTGTTGGCGGGGCGGGCCGACTGGCTGGAGGAGGCCGAGCCGTACCTCGCGGGGGGAGGTGCGAGCAGCGCGGTGGAGCGCACGGCCGACGGCCGGCTCGACGTCGCGTGGCGCTCGGGCGCGGCCCGCCACGAGGCCGGGTCGCCCAACGTGCTCGGCACCGTGGCGCTCGCTTCGGCGTGCACGGCGTTCACCGAGGCGGGGCGCGAGCGGTTGGCGGCGCGTGAGGAGCGGCTGCTCAACCTGATGCGTACGGGACTCGAGGCGGTGCCGGGTGTCTCGGTGCTGTCGCTCTTCGGGCCGGAGGCGGACCGGGTGGCCGTCGTCTCCTTCACGGTGCGCGGCCTGCCGGCCGCCCACGTCGCGGCGGAGCTCGCCGGGCGGTACGGCATCGGGGTGCGTGACGGCTTCTTCTGCGCGCATCCACTGGTGCGGGCGCTGCTGGAGGAGGAGGGGCCCGCCGGGTGCGGGGACGGCGGCGGCGCCGTGCGGGCGAGTTTCGGTGCGGGGACGCCTGCCGAGCACGTCGAGCGGTTGGTGCGTGCCGTGGGGGAGTTGGCGCGCTGAGTCGTCGGGAGGCTCAGGAATCGAGGCCGATGGCGAAGGCGGCCTCCAGGTCGTGCTGCGAGTAGGTGCGGAAGGCGATGTGCGTCTCGGTGGACTCGACACCCGGCACTTTGCTGATCCGTCCCGGGATGACGTCGGCGAGGTCGTCGTGGCGGGCGACGCGGACCATCGCGATCAGGTCGTGCGCACCGGTCACCGAGAAGACCTCGCTGACGCCGTCCAGCGCCGCGATCTGTTCGGCGATCTCGGGGATGCGTTCGGTGCTGGTCTTGATGAGCACGATCGAGGTGATCACGGCTGGGTCTCTCCCTTGGACGCCGGGGCTGGCCCGGTCACTCTAGCTCGCCGGCAGGAGGCCCAGGCGGCCAGGAACCCCAGGGTGAACCCCGCCACATGAGCGAGGTACGCGACCCCCGGGCCCTCGGCGTCCTGCCGCACCGCGAGCCACTGGAGCGTCACCCAGAACGGCAGCACCAGCCAGGCGGGGAAGCGCAGCGGCAGGAAGAGGAGGAAGGGGAAGATGCTGGTGACGCGGGCGCGGGGGAAGAGGTAGAGGAACGCGCCGAGGAGCCCCGAGATCGCGCCCGAGGCCCCGACGAGGGACTCGGCGGAGCCGGCGTGCGCGGCGGCGTAGCAGAGCATCGCCGCGTAGCCGACGCACAGGTAGAAGAGCGCGAACGGCAGGGCGCCGAGCCGCTGTTCGACCATCCCGCCGAAGACGTAGAGGAAGAGCAGGTTGCCGAGCAGGTGCAGCCAGTTGCCGTGGAGGAAGAGCGCGCTGAGCGGGGTGAGGAACTGGCGGAGCCCGCCGCGCCAGAGCGCCTCCGGCACCACGCCCCAGCGGTGGAAGTACGCGGCCTGCGCGTGCCGTACGGCCTCGCCCGTCCCGTAGACGTGGAGGAAGCCGGAGGCAGGGCCGAGGAGGAAGAGGAGGAAGCAGGCGAGGAGCAACGCGTAGGTGAGCAGCGGGCGGTGGGGCCCGGGCTCCTCGCCGGGCGCGTCCGGCGGCCCTGCTGTGTCGGATGTGCGAGGTGTGCCGTGGTTGTCCGCTGACTCGTCCATGGGCGGGATCATGACGGCTCGACTACGGGGCAGGCTCCTCGACACACGCCGCAACCGGCAGGCCGTAGGGTTGACGGAAGGCGCTGCTGCGCCTCCGTACCTCCTGACCGCGCGGAACCGGCGTGCTCGCCGCCGGTTCGAACGGCCCGGCGGACCGTAGGGACCGTGAGGCAGCGTCGCCTTGCGGTGCGGAACGTTCCGAGGAATGAGGGAGACATGGCGGTTCCCACGCCCACGACGGAAACCCGCTGGCGCTGCACCCTGTGCGGCAATCTGACGAGGTTCGACGTCACGCGCTCCAGCAAGGTGGTGGAGTACGTCCACCTGGACCTCGCCGGTGCGGCGAACGTCGAGGAGCAGGATGTCCTCAGTGAGAACATCGAGTCGGTCCGCTGTCGCTGGTGCAACACCGTCGACGAGGTGGAGCTGGTGGACCGACCAGGCGCGGGCGGCTGACGGACGGCGGTGTTGAGCGGTGGAGGACACGACGGGCGACGGCGCCGAGCCGTCGGCCGGGGATGAGCAGCCGGCGGCCGAAGGGCTGGACCGGCCGCTCGCCGAGCGGGTGCGGCGCAGAGTCGTCGCGCTGACGGGCGAGGTCCTCGGCGGGCTCCGCCCGGCCGAACTCCCCGCCGCACTGCGCCCGTACGCCCGGTTCACCCCGCAGCGCCGGACCAAGTTCGGTGCCAACGCGATGGCCGCGTCGCTGGAGAGCGACGCGGCCTTCCGCTCCCGGATCGCGGCCCGGCTCAGGGAGCGGTTCGGGGAGCTGGCGGACTCCGTCGAGCAGGGCACTCCGCCGCCGGCCGCCGATCCGGTCGACGTCGCGGCGCTGGCGTACGTGCTTCGCCCTGCGGGCTGGTCGAAGCTCGTCACCGCGGCGGGCGAGGAGGCGCAGCGGGCGCAGGCCGAGCACGAGGAGGACCGGACGCAGCGCGAACTCGTACGGCTGCGCGAGGAGTTGGAGCAGGCGCGCACCGCCGCGCGGGCCGCGACCGAGCGGCAGCGCACCGAGGTCGAGGCGGCGCGCAAGGAGACCGAAGCGGTGCGCAGGAAGCTGCGCTCGGCGCAGAGCGACGTCAAGCGCGGCGAGGCGGCCGTGCGGAAGCTCCGCGAGGAGCTGGAGGCGGCGCGCGAGTCGGCGGCCGGCGAGCAGGCGGCGGCCGAGAGCGAGGCACGGCGGCTGCGGGCGCGGCTCGCCGAGGCGGAGTCGGCGTTGGAGTCCGGGCGGCGGGCGGCCCGCGAGGGGCGCAGCGTGGAGGACATGCGGGTGCGGCTGCTCCTCGACACGGTGCTCGACGCCGCTCGGGGGCTGCGGCGCGAACTCGCCCTGCCGCCGGTCGAGTCGAGGCCGGCCGAGACGGTCGACGCGGTCGAGCCGGGGAGGCTCTCCCCGAAGGAGGTGTCGGCGCGGGCGCTCGCCGCGACCGATCCCGCCCTCCTCGACCAGCTATTGGAGCTGCCGCAGGCGCACCTCGTCGTCGACGGCTACAACGTCACCAAGTCGGGTTACCCCTCGCTGCCGCTGGAGAAGCAGCGGTTGCGGCTGCTCGGTGGGCTCGCGGGGCTCGCGGCGCAGTCGGGCGCCGAGGTCACGTGCGTCTTCGACGGTGCGGAGCTGCTCGCGCCCGTGCTGCTGGCGCCGCCGCGCGGGGTGCGGGTGCTCTTCTCCAAACCGGGGGAGACGGCGGACGAGTTGATCCGTCGACTGGTGCGTGCCGAGCCGCCGGGGCGGCCGGTCGTGGTCGTCTCCTCCGATCGGGAGGTCGCCGACGGGTGCGCGGCAGCGGGTGCGCGTCCCGTCGCCTCGGCGCTGTTGCTCAACCGACTGCAGCGGAGTTGAGGGGGTTGTGGCCAACCCGGTCCGCACGTGTGGGGATTGGGACACCGTCGGATGGGCATGAGGTGAAAAGACGGCTGTGGCGGGCGAGTTCGTCGGCGGAGCGTGACGCTCCCATCGCTGCGCGTGGGATGTGAGTAAAGAATTCCGTGGCGCCACAGGTTTTTTCCCAGGGGATTTGATCCGATCAGTTTGGCGTGGCTAGTGTCTGGCCTCGAACCTTCGCTCGGTTGATCACCTATCCGGGGTGACAGCGGAGGCCCGCCTAGTTCCGCACGCCGCACTGGTCCTCCCAGCGGGGCGCCGCGGAGCCGGAGTTGACCGACCGGCAGGCGGCTGAGGAAGAAGGAGCTCGCCCCAGTGGCGTCCCACCGTCGTCCCAAGCAGCCGAGCCGCGCACGCATGAGCGTCTTCACCGTGTCCGCGGCAGCAGCCGTGGCCGCTCTCACCTCCCAGGCCGCACACGCAGACCCGCAGGCGTCGAAGAAGGACGTCAAGGCGAAGGTCGACAAGCTCTACGAAGAGGCCGAGGGCGCCACCGAGAAGTACAACGGCGCCAAGGACAAGCAGAAGAAGCTCCAGAAGCAGGTCGAGAACCTCCAGGACGGCGTCGCACGCGGCCAGGAGGAGCTCAACGAGATGCGGGAAGGCCTCGGTTCGATGGCCACGGCGCAGTACCGCTCCGGCGGCGTCGACCCGTCCGTGCAGCTTTTCCTCTCCTCCGACCCGGACAACTACCTCGACCGGGCCGCCACGATGGACCAGCTCACCAGCAAGCAGGCCGAGGCGCTCAAGAAGGTCCAGGGCAAGCAGCGTTCGCTCGCGCAGCAGCGCTCCGAGGCGTCCGACAAGCTCAAGGACCTCGCCGACACCCGCAAGGAGCTCGGCAACAAGAAGCAGAAGATCCAGGGCAAGCTCTCCAAGGCGCAGTCGCTCCTCAACACCCTCACCGCCGAGGAGAGGGAGCGGATGGCGGAGAAGCAGGAGCGCGCCGACCGCGCCTCCAGCGATCGCGTCGACCTCGGCAACGACTCCTCGTCCTCCTCGCGCGCCGGCGCCGCGCTGAGCGCCGCCAAGGGCAAGATCGGTTCGCCGTACGTCTGGGGCGCGACCGGGCCCAGCTCCTTCGACTGCTCCGGGCTGACCTCCTGGGCGTACCAGCAGGCCGGCGTCTCGCTGCCGCGCACCTCCCAGGCCCAGGCCAACGCGGGCAGCCGGCTCGGGCAGAACGAACTCGCCCCGGGCGACCTCGTCTTCTTCTACGACGACCTGCACCACGTCGGCCTCTACGCCGGCAACGGGCAGATCCTCCACGCTCCGAAGCCCGGCGCGAACGTCCGCTTCGAGTCGATCAACAACATGCCGTTCATGTTCGGCGCCCGCGTCTGATCCGACGCCCTCGTACGGCGCAAGGGCCGGTCTCTCCGGCGCCTCGGCTTGCTCAACAGGCCCTGGTGTCGCAGGAGATCGGCCCCTTTTCGTTCTTCCGGGTGAAAGCGGGGGAGGGGTGTCGGCGCCGGTGGTGCCCTGGTGACCTGCGGGAGGCGGCAGTTGGATGCGAGATGTCCCGATCTCCGCACCCGCCGCGCTTCTTGGACCGACTGTCACTACGCGGCTACATTCTGCTGGCGCAGTTCGCCCAGCAGGAAGGGACACGTCCCGAAGTGGCATCCCACAGGTCTCCCCGACGCAGCAGCGGCCGGCCCTGGCAGAGTCCGGCCTTCCGTGCCACCGTGCTCTCCGCGGCAGCCGGCGCCACGGCCGTGCTCGGCCAAGCGCCCGCAGGCGCGGAGCCGGCCGACGAAGCCTCCCGTGCCTCCGTCTCCTCGCGGGTGGACGGCCTCTACGCCCAGGCGGAGAAGGCGACCGAGAGGTACAACGCGGTGGCCGAGCGCGCCGGTTCGCTCCGCGAGCAGGTCGAGCACGCCCAGGACCGGGTCGCACGCGGCCAGGCGAAGGTGAACAGGATGCGCGGGGGGCTCGCCGCCGTGGCAGGCGCCCAGTACCGCTCGGGCGGCGTCGATCCGGCCCTGATGCTCATGCTCAGCAGCGACCCGGACACCTACCTCGACCGCGCCGCCGTCCTCGACCGCATCGGCAGCCGCCAGGCGACCGGGCTCGGGCAGCTCCAGCGCGCCCAGCGCGCCCTCGACCAGCAGCGCACCGAGGCCAAGGGCAAGTTGGGCCGCCTTCGCTCGGAGCAGCGCGAGCTGAAGAAGCGCAAGGCAGGGGTGCAGCACAAGCTCGCCGAGGCGCGGCGGCTGCTCGAGAAGCTGACCCCGAAAGAACGGGCCGAGCGAGAGCGCGGCTCCCGCGCGGGCGACCGGGCGCAGGCAGGCGAGGCGGGCGGCGGCAAGGCGTCCTCGGCGCACGCCGCTTCGGCCGTCTCCGCGGTCAAGTCGGCGCTGGGCTCGCCCTATTCGTGGGGCGCCACGGGGCCGAGCTCCTTCGACTGCTCAGGGCTCATGCAGTGGGCGTACTCGCAGGCGGGCGTCTCGATCCCGCGCACCTCGCAGGCGCAGCGCTCCGCCGGCCGCCAGGTGCCGCTCTCCCAGGCGAAGCCGGGTGACCTGGTGCTCTACCGCTCCGATGCGAGCCACGTGGGCATGTACGTCGGCAACGGCCAGGTGGTCCACGCGCCCCATCCGGGAGCTGCCGTCCGCTTCGACCCCGTCGGCATGATGCCGGTCTCCTCGGTGACGCGGCCGTGAGCGGCGAGGGCGCGGAGCCTCCCGTGCGCGGCGGCCCACACCCGGAAGGGCGGCGCGGGGGACGCATCCGAAGGCCCGTACGATCGCCGGGTGGACGGAGGTGCGGACGCGCGGGTGCGCAGGTTGATCTGCGGCGTCGCTGTCCTCGCCGTACTCCTGGGGTTCGCTGCTGCCGACTCCCCGCCGACGGTGGCGCTCCGGCAGCTCCAGCGCGTACTCGACCGCCAGTCGGAGGCCCTCTTCGAAGGTGACGAGCGCGCCTACCTCGCCACCTTCGCGCCCGGGGCGAGGAGCACGCCCCGGATGGCCTTCCGCAACCTGACGCGGCTGCCGCTCACCGACTGGCGGCTGCGGCTCGTCGACGCCGCGCCCTCGGGCCGGGGCGGGTACACCGCCCGTGCCGTGCTCCACCAGCGGCTGCGCGGCTGGGACGGCGGCGCCTCGCGCACGGTGGAGCGGCTGGAGTTCCGCCGCACGGCGGGCGGTTGGGCGCTCGCCGGGAGCGCGGGCGGCGGCATCTGGACGCAGGGCGAGGTGGTCCAGGAGCGGGGCGCGCGCAGCCTCGTGCTCGGCGTCGGAAGGCCCGCGGCAGAGCTGCGGGAGCTGGCCGCGGCGGCGGACCGCGCCGTCGCGGAGGCGGAGAGGTACTGGCCGCGCGGGTGGCAGCGCCGGGTCGTCCTCGAAGTGCCGAGCGGGCTGGACGGGATGGGCCGCCTCCTCGGCTCCGAGCCCGAACTCCTGCGCGGCGTCGCCGCCGTGACGACGGGCGAGACACGAGGCGCGGAGGAGCCGCCCGACCGCATCGTCGTCAACCCCGAGGAGTACGGGCAACTCAGCGAAGGGGGCAGGGAGTTCGTCGTGGCGCACGAGACCGTGCACATCGCCGCGCGCGACGAGACGCACCCGGGTACGCCGATGTGGCTCTCCGAGGGCCTCGCCGACTGGGTGGCCCACCGCGCTGCCGGTACCCCGCCCCGCGCGGCGGCCCCCGAACTCGCCCGCGCCGTCGGCGAGGGCCGCGCCCCGCACCGCCTGCCCACCGACGCCGACTTCCGCTTCGACGCCGGCGCGGAGACGCTCGCGCACGCGTACGAAGGCGCCTGGCTCGCCTGCCGCCTGCTCGCCGAGCGGTACGGCGCGGAGCGCCTCCTCGCCGTCCACGCCGCGTCCGGGCACGGCGCGGGACGGGCGCTGAAGGACCAACTCGCGCTCTCCGAAGCAAAGTTCACCGCCGAGTGGCGGGCGTACGTGGCGCGCGTCCTCGGGTAGCCCCGTGGTCTACGGCTCCGTCGGAGAGGGGACCTGCGCGCGGCGGTCGGCCGCCGGGGCTTCGGCGGCGTGCTCCGCCGCGCCGGGTCCGTCCGCCTCCGTACGCGCCGCGCGCCGCGGTTCGGTGACGGTGCTGCGCCACAGCCTCCGCGCCGCGAGGACGGAGGCAGCGACGAGCAGCCCGTTGCGCACCGCCAGGAGCACGACGCCCGCCGGGTCGCTCTCCACCACGTACGCGAATCCGAGGGGGAACTCCAGCACCGTCACCGCCGTCGCCGCGACGACGAGCCACGCCGGAAGCAGCATCCGGCCCGTCCGGAAGCCGGCGCACACGGCGGCGGCCCCGAGGAGCCAGATCATGTACTGCGGGCTCAGCACACGGCTGGTCGTGGTGAAGAGGAGCACGGCGGTGAAGGCGGCGTCCGCGTGCGTCGCCGGCGTCCAGGCGACGGCGCGCAGCCGCCACAGCAGCAGCCACCCGCAGGCGGCGGCGCTCAGTACGAGCGCGGCCGTGCTCACGAGCGGGACGTAAGGACCGAGGAACTCCATGGACCCGTAGTTCAGTTCGACGCGCCCCTCCCAGCCGAAGAACCTCGCCACATGGAAGACGAGCGCCCCCAGCGACTCCACCTCGGTGCCCCGCTCCCCCTGCGCGGTGAGGAAAGCGAACGCGCCCGGCATCGCCACCGCGAACCCCGCGGCGAGCGCGACCGCGACGGCGACGGCCGTCCCCCACGCCGTCCGCGTACGCCCTCCGCGCGGCGTCCCCAGCAGCACGAGCACCGGCCACACCTTGAGCATCGCCCCGAACCCCGCGAGCGCCCCCGCGACGGCCGGCCGGCGCACGGCGGCGAGCAGTGCGGCGACGGCGACGGCGGTGACCATCAAATCGTACCGCGCGTACGCGGTGGGCCCGAGGAGCGGAACGCCCAGCACCCAGACCCACACCCCGGCCCGTCTCCCGCCGCCCCGCGACGCGCGCAGCAGCATCAGCAGCACGGCCGCGTCGGCGGCGCAGGCGAGGACGAAGAAGCCCGTCGCGTAGTCGAGGAAGCCGAGGAGGCCGGGCGCGAGGATCGGGAGCGCGGCGGCCGGCGGGTACTGCCAGGTCACGTCCTCGGGCGGGAAGACGCCGCTGCCCAGGGTGTGCGCCCACTCCCGGTAGATCACCGAGACGTCGGTGGTGACGTCGAGCCCGGGGAAGGCGACGAGCCCGAGGACGCAGGCGAGGAGCAGCGCGCGCGTGCCGGTCCAGACGAGCAGCTCCCACCCGGCGGAGCGGTCGACTCCGCGTGCTCCGGGGGTCGTTGCCGTCTCGTCCTCCGCCATGGTCGTCCCGTCGATCGCGCTGGTCGTGGCCCGTACCCGCCGCCCGAGGCGCGGCGCTGGGCCATCATGACGCGCGTCCACCGCCGCGGGCCATCGGCCCCCCTGCTGTGCCGGGGGCCGAGGGGGCGGATGCCCCGAACGGCCGGCGGGGGCGCGCGGTACTGTCGGCGGCGATGGAGAAGACCCTGATCGTCACCAACGACTTCCCGCCCAGACCGGGCGGCATCCAGGCGTTCCTGCACAGCATGGCCGTGCGCCTGGACCCGTCGGACGTGGTCGTCTACGCGTCCACCTGGAAGCGCGGCCGCGAGGGCGCCGAGGCGACGGCCGCCTTCGACGCCGAGCAGCCGTTCACCGTCGTACGCGACCGCTCGACGATGCTGCTCCCCACCCCGCGGGTGACGCGCACGGCGGAGGATCTGCTCCGCCGACACCGGTGCCGCTCCGTGTGGTTCGGCGCCGCGGCGCCGCTCGGCCTGATGGCCTCGCGGCTGCGGAGGGCCGGCGCCGAGCGCCTGGTGGCGACGACGCACGGCCACGAGGCGGGCTGGGCGCAGCTCCCGGGCGCGCGCACCCTGCTGCGGCGGATCGGCGAGCGGACCGACACCCTCACCTACCTCGGCGAGTACACCCGCTCGCGGATCGCCCGCGCGCTCACCCCCGAGGCCGCCTCCAGGATGGTCCAACTGCCGCCCGGGGTCGACGAGAAGACCTTCCACCCGGACTCCGGGGGCGAGGCGGTCCGGGAGGGGCTGGGGCTCAGCGACAGGCCCGTCGTGGTCTGCGTCTCGCGCCTGGTCCCGCGCAAGGGGCAGGACACGTTGATCCGGGCGCTGCCGCGGGTTCTCGCCGAGGTGCCGGACGCGGTACTGCTCGTCGTCGGCGGGGGCCCGTACCGGAAGGAGCTGGAGAAGCTCGCCGAGGAGCTCGGGGTGCACGGGTCCGTGCGGTTCACGGGCGCCGTCCCCTGGGAGGAGCTGCCCGCGCACTTCGGAGCGGGCGACGTCTTCGCGATGCCGTGCCGCACGCGGCGCGGCGGGCTCGACGTCGAGGGTCTCGGCATCGTCTATCTGGAGGCGTCGGCCACCGGACTGCCCGTCGTGGCGGGGGATTCGGGCGGCGCGCCCGACGCCGTCCTCGACGGGGAGACCGGCTGGGTGGTGCGCGGCGGCGACGCGGAGGAGACGGCAGGGCGGCTCGTGACGCTCCTCGAGGACCCGGAGCTGCGGCGGCGCATGGGCGCGCGGGGGCGCGCGTGGGTCGAGGAGCGCTGGCGCTGGGACCTGCTCGCCGAGCGCCTCGAAGAGCTGCTCTGACACGGCGCACCGAGCGGGCAGGGCGCGGGCCCGCTCGGTGCGGGGGCTCAGGTGTAGAGCGCCTCGATGTCGTCGGCGAAGTCCTTGGCGACGACGCCCCGCTTGAGCTTGAGCGAGGGGGTGATGTGCCCGGACTCCTCGCTGAACTGGGTGTGCAGCACACGGAACTTGCGGACCGACTCGGCGCGCGAGACCGCCTCGTTGCCGTCGTCGATGGCGCGCTGGAGCTCCGCGCGGAGGTCCGGGTCGTCGAGAAGCTGCTCCTGGCTCAGCCCCTCCTTGCCGTGCTCGGCGCTCCACCGCGGGAGGAACTCCTCGTCGACGGTGAGGAGCGCGCCGACGAACGGGCGGCCGTCCCCGACGACCATGCACTCCGCAACGAGCGCATGCGAGCGGATGCGGTCCTCGATCACCGCGGGCGCGACGTTCTTGCCGCTCGCCGTCACGAGGATCTCCTTCTTCCGGCCCGTGATCGACAGGTAGCCGTCGGAGTCGAGCGTGCCGAGGTCGCCGGTGTGGAACCAGCCGTCGGAGAGCGCCTCCTTGGACGCCTGCGGGTTGTTCCAGTACTCGGTGAAGAGGTGCTCGCCGTGGAGCAGTACTTCGCCGTCGTCGTCGATCCGTACGACCGAGCCGGGGAGCGGCTGCCCGACGGTGCCGATCTTCTGGCGGTCGTAGGGGTTGAAGGCGGTGGCGGCGCAGGACTCGGTGAGGCCGTACCCCTCCAGCACCGTGAAGCCGATGCCGCGGAAGAAGTGGCCGAGGTGCGCGCCGAGCGGGGCGCCGCCCGAGATGGCGTGGGTGGCGCGACCGCCGAGGACGGAGCGCAGCTTGGCGTAGACGAGCTTGTCGAAGAGCCGGTGCTGGAGACGGAGTTTGAGCGAGGGCCCCGCGGGCTCGTCGAGCGCGCGGCTGTACTCGGCGGCGACGGCCGCGGCGCGGTCGAAGATCTTGCCCTTGCCGCTCTCGGCGGCCTGGGCGCGCGCCGCGTTGTAGACCTTCTCGAAGACGCGGGGGACGCCGAGCACCATCGTCGGCTTGAAGGAGCCGAGTTCGTCGGTGAGCGACCTGAGGTCGGAGACGTGGCCGAGCTTGATCGGCGCCATCACGGAGGCGACCTCGACGAGCCGGCCGAAGACGTGCGCCACGGGGAGGAAGAGGAGCACCGAGGACTCCCCGGTGCGGAACATCGGTTTGAGTCGCTCGACGACGTTGCCGCACTCGGCGAAGAAGCTGCGGTGGCTCAGCACGCAGCCCTTGGGGCGCCCCGTGGTCCCCGAGGTGTAGACGAGGGTGGCGGGGGAGTCCGCGTTCGCCAGCGAGCTGCGCTCGTCGACCTGCTCGTCGGTGAACTCCGCGCCTGCGGCGGCGAGTCGGGCGAGCGCCCCCTGCTGCTCGTCCTCGGCGTCGATCTGCCAGACGTGGGCGAGCTCGGGGAGGCGGTCGCGGACGGACTCGACGGAGCGTGCGTGCGCCTCCGTCTCGACGAGGATGCCGACGGCGCCCGAGTCGCCGAGTATCCAGCCGATCTGCTCGGGCGAACTCGTCTCGTAGACGGGCACGGTGACGGCGCCCGCGCTCCAGACGGCGAAGTCCAGCAACGTCCACTCGTACCGGGTGCGGGACATCAGGCCGATGCGGTCGCCCGGCTGAACGCCCGCCGCCATCAGGCCCTTCGCCGCCGACCGCACCTCGGCGAGGAAGGCGGTCGCGGTGACGTCCTCCCAGCGCCCCGCGCGCTTGCGCGCAAGGACGGCGACTTCCGGATGCTGCGCCGCGTTGCGGCGGATGAGATCCGTCAGATTGCCGTCAGCGGGGACCTCGTACAGGGCCGGAAGGCTGGACTCACGCAAGACTGCTGCTCCTCGTCGGCACCGGACAGGGGGCCGTCGGGGGGCGGCCTCCTTCGGCTCGATCCAAGATCCGCCGGTGTGATCTTGATGAATGGTCAGGCGGGACGTTACCCATGGGTATGGCCGACGGCATAGGGGGTGGCCTGGAGATGTCTCTTGGGTCACACACGCGGGACCGATGCCCCACAGGGTAGTCGACGCGGCCTTTGACCGGAAAGTAACCGCTGGTGGCAGCCTGCCGGTTGGCCGCCGGCCGCGGTCTACACGGGTGCCCGCCGGCCGTCTACCCTGACCGGATGCGAGACCACCGGGTCCACGTCGTCAGCGACGTGCACGGAAACAGCGAGGCGCTCGCGCACGCGGGCGAGGGGGCCGAAGCGCTGCTGTGCCTCGGTGACCTCATCCTCTTCCTCGACTACGCCGACCACACCCGGGGCATCTTCCCCGACCTCTTCGGCGAGGAGGCGACGGACCGCTACGTCGCCCTGCGCACCGAGCGCCGGTTCGCGGAGGCGCACGAGCTGGCGGCGGAGCTCTGGAAGAGCGTCGACCGCGCGGCCGTCACCGAGCAGGCCGTCCGCAGGCAGTACGCGGAGCTCTTCGCCGCCCTGCCGACCCCCACGTACGCCACCTACGGCAACGTCGACGTCCCCGCGCTCTGGCCCGAGTACGCCCACAAGGGCACCACCGTCCTCGACGGCGAGGCGGTGGAGATCGGCGGCCTGCGGTTCGGTTTCGTCGGCGGCGGCCTGCGCACGAGGATGCGAACCCCGTACGAGATCGACGACGAGACCTACGCGGCGAAGGTGGCGGCGCTCGGCGAAGTCGACGTGCTGTGCACGCACATACCCCCTGAGGTCCCCGACCTCTGCTACGACACCGTCGCCCGCCGCTTCGAGCGCGGCAGCACCGCGCTGCTGGAGGCGATCCGCACGGTGCGCCCGCGCTACCACCTCTTCGGGCACGTCCACCAGCCGTTGGTACCGAGGATGCGGATAGGCGAGACGGAGTGCGTCAACGTCGGCCACTTCAACGCTTCGGGGACGCCGTGGGTCCTGGAGTGGTGAGCCGCACGTCCCCCGCCCGCCGGGTGCGTGCCGGGTGCATCCGGAGGGCGCGGTAGCCTTCCAGCGCAGAACGCAGCGGTTTGTCGGGGCAATCGGAGGGCCATCGCGATGGCGGAACACACCAGCTCGAACATCACCATCGACGCGGCTCCCGAGGCCGTCATGGAGGTGATCTCCGACTTCCGGCGCTACCCGGAGTGGACGGGCGAGGTGAAGGAGGCCGAGGTCGTCGAGGAGGACGAGAACGGCCGCGCGCTCC
The DNA here is from genome assembly GCF_000381025.1 of Streptomyces sulphureus DSM 40104. Classification (GTDB taxonomy): domain Bacteria; phylum Actinomycetota; class Actinomycetes; order Streptomycetales; family Streptomycetaceae; genus Streptomyces; species Streptomyces sulphureus. The sequence goes on along the minus strand of NZ_KB905815.1, from coordinate 381,996 downwards.
AGGTCCGGCTGCTGCTCGACGCCGGCGCCATCAAGGACGAGCACACCCTGGCCTACGACTGGATCGGGCCGCACGAGGTGCACTGGTCCCTCGTGAAGTCCCAGATGCTCCGCTCGCTCGACGGCGTGTACCGCCTCGCGCCCGTCGCCGGCGGGGCCACCGACGTCACCTACCAACTCACCGTCGACGTCAAGATCCCCATGCTCGGCATGATCAAGCGGAAGGCGGAGAAGGTCATCATCGACCGTGCGCTCGACGGCCTGAAGAAGCGGGTGGAGTCCGGCGATCCGGGCGGCGACGAGCCGCGCGCGGAAGGCTGACCCAGGGGTGCGGGCGTACGGCGAGGACGCGCCCCACACCGTGCTCGTCTCCGGCGCCGGCGGGGCCGGACGCACCACGGCCGCCGCGGCCACGGCGTGCGCGGTGGCGGCGCGGGGCGCGCGCACCCTCCTGCTGAGCGCCGAGCCCGAGGCGCTCCTCGCCCGCCTCCTCGGGCCCGTCGCGGGGGAGCCCGACCCCGCCCCCGAAGCGGAGGACGACACGGGGCCCGCCTGCCACCGGGTCGCCGAGGCGCCAGGGCTGTGGCGCGCGCGCATCGACTCGGCCGCCGAGTTCCGCTCCCGCGCCGTCGGCTGGCAGCAGCGGGGCAGGCAGGCGTTGGAGATGCTCGGCGCCTCCCCGATGGACGAGGACGAACTCACCGAACTCCCGGGCGCCGGCGCCCTCTCGCTGCTGTACGCGCTGCGCGCGGTGCATGCCGAGGGGTGCGGGGAGTCCGCGGCACGCGGATGCCGCTGGGACACCGTCGTCGTGGACCTCCCCGAGGCGCCGAGGGCCCTCCAACTTCTCGCACTGCCCGGCCAGTTGCGACGCTACCTGCGGCGGCTGCTGCCCCCGGAGCGGCAGGCGGCGCGCGCGCTGCGCCCGGTGCTCGCGCAGCTCGCCGGGGTGCCGATGCCCGGGCCCTGGCTCTACGAGGCCGCCGCCGAGTGGGAGCGGGGGCTCGCGGCGGTACAGCGGGTGGTGGAGTCGAGCGGCACCGTGCTGCGGTTTGTCGTCGAGCCGGGCGAGGACGCCGCCGAGACGCTCCGGCTGGCGCGGGCGGGCGCCGGGCTCCAAGGGCTGCGGGTCGACGGCGTCCTCGCCAACCGCCTCGTGCCCGGGGCCGGTTCGGACGCGGCGTCCGGCGGGGGCGGATGGCTGGAGCTGCTGGCCGGGCGGCAGCGCGGCGCACTGGAGCGGATCGCTGCCGGGTGCGCGGAGGGCCGGGTGCCGGTCCACGAGCTGCCGCACCTCGGCGAAGAGCCGTCCGGCGCCGCGCAGTTGGCCTCCCTGCTGCCGTCCGGCGCCGTGCTCCCCGGCCCCCGTGCGGGCGAGGCGTATCCGCCGGAGGGGCTCGGGCCGCGTGGCGCCTTGGACGACCGGCTGGATGAGGAGGGCCACCTCGTCTGGCGCCTCGCTCTGCCGGGCGCCGAGCGGGGCGAGTTGGGGCTGGTGCGCCGAGGTGACGAGCTCGCCGTCACCGTCGGTCCCTACCGCCGGGTGCTGTCGCTGCCGTCGGCGTTGCGCAGGTGCCGCGTCGTCGGGGCCGCGCTGGAGGGAGGGGAGCTGCGGCTCCGGTGGGAGCCCGACCCCGCGGTGTGGCCGGCGGCGCGGGACGAGCGGGAGGGCTCGGTGCGGTGACCGCCGACGGGCGCGGGCGGCAACTTCGCTGCAGGCTGCGGGTGTTGGCACCGTGACGAGGCGGCGGCGACGAGCAGCGGCCGCCGTGCGGTTGTTCGGGTAACGTCGAAGGCAACCGCAGACCTCGCCCAGCGGAGGAGACCATGAGCGACTCAGCCGAGCACCCCGACCGCTCGGAGCGGGCCGAGGACGGCGCCCAGCCGCCCCCCGACCCGGACGCCTGGGCGGAGGCGTGCGCCGAGGACCTCGCCGCCGAACGCGCGCGGAGGCGCGCCAGGTACGGACCCGAGCCGGGCAGCGCCGCCGAGGAGCTGCGGCGGCTCGCGGAAGCGGTCGGCGACCGCCTCGCGGAGTTCGGCCGGCCGCTGCTGGGCAGCGCGGGCACCGCCGCCGTCGAGGGCGTGGCGAAGCAGTTCGCCAGGCAGGCGAAGGACACCGTCGACCCCGTCCTGCGCCGCAACCCCGAGGTCGTCGACCATCTCGCCGCGGCCGGCGGGGAGTTGCTCGCCGCCTATCGCGCGGCCGTCGGCGAGGCCGAGCGCCGCTGGACGGAGCGCGCGGGGGAGCAGCCGCCCGCCGAGGGCCCGTCGTTCGAGAAGGACGGCCCCGAACCGTCCGAGCGCCAGCCGATCGACCTCGACGACCCGGAGGACCCACCGCCCTCGGGACGCCCCTGACGCTCGGGCCCGCGTCCGGAGTCGACGGTGCGGCGACGGCCCCTCCGGTACGGTGGTCCGCGGCGGGGTTCGAACCGAATAACTGAGGGACACATGGGACTCACTATCGGCGTCGACATCGGCGGCACCAAGATCGCAGCGGGAGTTGTCGACGAAGAGGGCACGATCCTCACCACGAACCAGGTGCCGACTCCTCCCACCCCCGAGGGGGTGATCGACGCGATCGCCGAGGCGGTGCGCGGCGCCAACACCGAGTACGACGTAGACGCGGTGGGCATCGGCGCCCCCGGCTACGTCGACGACAAGCGCGCCACCGTGCTCTTCACCCCCAACCTCAGTTGGCGGCACGAGCCGCTCAAGGACATGGTCGAGCAGCGCATCGACCTCCCCGTGGTGATCGAGAACGACGCCAACGCCGCGGCCTGGGGCGAGTACAAGTTCGGTGCGGGCACGGGGCACGGGGACGTCGTCTGCGTCACCATCGGGACCGGCCTCGGCGGCGGCGTGATCATCGGCGGCCGTCTCCACCGCGGACGCTTCGGCATCGCGGGGGAGTTCGGGCACATCCGGATGGTCCCCGACGGCCTCCTCTGCGGCTGCGGCAACCAGGGCTGCTGGGAGCAGTACGCCTCGGGCAGCGCCCTCGTCCGGTACGCGCAGCAGCGCGCGACGGCCACCCCCGAGCGCGCCGTCGCCCTCCTCGCGCTGGGGGACGGCACGCCGGAGGGGATCATGGGGAAGCACATCAGCGAGGCCGCCCGCCAGGGCGACCGTGTGGCGACCGACGCCTTCCGGGAGCTCGCCCGTTGGGCCGGCGCCGGGCTCGCCGACCTCGCCTCGCTCTTCGACCCGGGCGCCTTCATCGTCGGCGGCGGCGTCTCGGACGAGGGGGAACTGGTCCTCGGGCCGATCCGCAAGTCCTACAGGCGCCAGCTCGTCGGCAGCCGCTGGCGGCCGCACGCCGAGGTGCTCGCGGCCCAACTCGGCGGTGGAGCAGGCATGGTGGGCGTCGCCGACCTCGCTCGCCAGGGCTGAGCGGATGCCGCTCGCGGACCTGCCGGACTCCCGTACGGAGCCGGACGGCTCGGCCGTCGTACGCATGCTGAGCTACAACGTGCGTTCCCTGCGCGACGATCGGGAGGCGCTCGCCCGGGTCGTCCGGGCGTGCGCGCCCGACGTCCTCTGCGTCCAGGAGGCGCCGCGGTTCTTCCGCTGGCGCAAGCACGCCGCGCGGCTCGCCCGCACCACCGGGCTCACCTACGTGACGGGCGGTGCGACGGCGGCGGGTCCCATGATCCTCGCCGCGCTCCGCGCCGGTGTGGTCCACACCGAGGACGTACTGCTGCCGCACACGCCGGGCCTGCACCGCAGGGGGCTGGCGACCGCGGTGCTCCGCTTCGGGACCGCGGCGCCGCTCGGCGTCGTGAGCTGCCATCTCAGCCTCGACGCCGCCGAGCGGTACCGCCAGGCAGGGCTGCTGCTGGAGCGGGTCGGCGCCCTCGGTGCCGAGCACGCCGTCGTCGCGGGGGACCTCAACGAGCCGCCGTCCGGCCGGACTTGCCGCCGGCTGACGGAGCACCTCGAAGACGCCAGGATCGCGGCGCCCTGGGGCGAGGAGGCGACCTACAGCGCGGCAGAGCCGCGCCGGCGGATCGACGCGGTGCTCACCTCGCCCGGGGTCGAGGTCCTCGGTTGCGGCGTACCGAGAGGACTTCCCGGCGTCGCGGAGCGGGATCTGCGCGCCGCCACCGACCACCTGCCCGTCCTCGCCGTGCTGCGGGTCCCGGCAGGCCGCGGGGCGGCCGACTCCGCCCGCCCGCACGCCGGTTGACGCACACCTCGTAGGCGCCTCCCACGGGGAGGCGCCCGAGGCGTGCGAGCGTCAGGAACGGCGCTCGCGTTCGCGCCGCAGTTCGACGTCGATCAGCCAGCCGGTGAGTGCGGCGACGACGGTGAAAGCCAGCAGCAGTGTCAGCATCATGAGCCCCCCGATTGCTCAGTGCAGTGAGGCCCGCGCGTAAGCGTCGGGCCCCCTCCATCTTCCTCCTCCCGAGGCCCTCGCGCACTTCCGTTTTCCGGAAGCGAGGAGGGCGTCCCGACTTCCCGCCCTGCGCCGTCGTGCCCCGACGCGCCCTTGTGCCGCAGGAGTTGGCGGGGGCGGCGCCGTCAGACGACGGCGCCGCCGCCCGGGTCGTCCCCCTCGTCGTTGCCGTCCCTGAGGTGGGTGAGCAGCGTGCCGAAGCCCACGATGAAGCCGCCGAACCCGAGCGTCACGAGCCACCAGGTGTACTCGATCCCGAAGACCGCGGCGCCGATCAGCAGCAGCGGACCGCCGACCGCGCCCAGCCACGCGAACTTCGTCGCGGTGTCCGTCTCGGGGAGCGGGGGCGGCTCGGGCGGGACGAAGTGGTCGTCCTCCGGCTCCTCGGGAGCGCTCCAGTCGCGCGGGCCGGTGCCCGGTGCGTAGACGGTGAAGCTGCGCACCACCTCGCCGGGGGAGCGGGGCGCGGGGGGTGTTTCGCCCGCTGCGTCGTCGGACGCGGGGGAGTCGGGCGCCGGCTCCGCGTCGTCGGACTTCCGCAACCGCTCGCCGTCCGGCTTCTGTTCGGTCTCGTCCGCCGGCTCCTCGCCGTCCTGCGACGGTGCAGCGGACTCGTCGAGGTCGGGCTCCTCGCCGTAGCCCGCGACGATCGCCGCCCACGCCGCCTCCTCTTCGGGAGGCAGGGGCGTGCCGCTGCCCTCGGGGCCCTGTCGCTCCGGCTCCTCGCCGCGCTCGGCGTCCGGGTCACGCTCCGTCACTAGCCGTCTTCCTTGCTGTGAGCCGGTCGATGAAGGAGTGCGAATCTGCGAAGATCCGCTCCGCGTCGTGGTCGAGAGTCGCCACGTGGAGGCTGTGCTCCAGGACAGTCTCCGTCACGTCCGTCGAAGAGACCTCGCTGAGCACGAGTTCCGAGTCGCTCGGCGGGACGACGTGGTCGGTGCGGCTGTGGAGCACCAACAGCGGCTGCACGACCCTCGGCAGCTCCGAGCGCACCACGCGGAAGAGCTGCCGGAGCGAGCGGGCCGCGCGGACGGGCGTCCGTTCGTATCCCAGCTCCTCGACGCCCTCGCGGGCTATGTCGCTCGCGATCCCCGGCGCCGAGCGGAGCAGCAGCCCCGCCGCCGGCAGCAGCGCTCCCTGCACGCGCGGGAAGGTCATCGCCGGGTTGACGAGCACCAGCCCTGCCACCTCGCGGTGGCGCGCGGCGAGGCGCAGCGCGAGGGTGCCGCCCATGGAAAGGCCGACGACGAAGACCTGCGTGCACCTGTCCAGGAGGGTCAGCAGCGCGCGCTCGACGGTCGCGTACCAGTCCTCCCAGCAGGTGACGGCGAGGTCCTCCCAGCGGGTGCCGTGTCCCGGCAGCAGCGGAAGGGAGACCGTCAGCCCCTGCTCCGCGAGGTGCTCGGCCCAGGGGCGCACCGACTGCGGGGAGCCCGTGAATCCGTGGCAGACCAGGACGCCGACGCTGCCGCCGTCGCGGAACAGCGGCTCGGCTCCGGGAAGTATGGGCACCGGTGGCCTCCAAGGGGTCGTCCGGCGGTCGCGGGGGACGGGCTGCCAACCCTACGCGTGCGCACCGACAGCCCGGTAGTTCCGCAGCCGATCCCGCTGCTCCCGGCGGCCGTTGCCGACGGCTCCGGTACGCAGGGGCCGCGGGGACGCGTGGGCGAGATATGGTCGGCTCATCGCAGACAAGGAGGTCCCGGGTGTTCTACGGCGCGATGAAGCTGTCCGTCGGCAACGCACTGAAGCTCACCTTCCGCCCGTGGGTGGAGGGCCTGGAGAACGTGCCCGACGAGGGCCCCGCCATCCTCGCCAGCAACCACCTCTCCTTCTCTGACTCCTTCTTCCTGCCCTCCGTCCTGGAGCGGAAGATCACCTTCATCGCGAAGGCGGAGTACTTCACCTCGCCCGGCGTCAAGGGGAAGCTCACGGCGGCGTTCTTCAAGGGCGTCGGCCAGCTCCCGGTCGACCGCTCCGGTGGGCGGGGCGCAGGGGAGGCCGCCATCCGCAGCGGCCTCGAAGTGCTGGAGCGCGGCGAGCTGTTCGGCATCTATCCGGAGGGGACGCGCTCGCCCGACGGCCGCCTCTACCGAGGCAAGCCCGGCGGCCTCGCACGCGTCGCGCTGCGCTCGGGCGCCCCCGTGCTCCCCGTCGCCATGATCGGCACCGAGGAGATCCAGCCGCCGGGCAAGGTGGTCCCGAAGCTGAAGCGCCCGGGCATCCGCATCGGCGAACCGCTCGACTTCAGCCGCTACCAGGGCATGGACGAGGACCGCTTCATCCAGCGCGCCGTCACGGACGAGGTGATGTACGCGATCCTCAAGCTCTCCGGGCAGGAGTACGTCGACATCTACGCCACGGCTGCGAAGCGCCAGCTCGCCGAGGCGTCGAAGGCGGCAGAGGCGGAGCGCAAACAGGCCGAGCGCGAGCGGCAGCGCGTCGCGTCCGAGGGCGGCGAGCGGACCCCCGACCGCGCCGCTTAGCGCACGGGCGCCCGAGCGGCGGCGCGCGCCGAGGCGGTAGCGTCGTGCCTGCGCCCGGTCCGGGCGGAGTCGACGGGGGTCCGGGGGGACCGCCCCGGGGGAGGTTCGGCAGTGGCCGTGAGGATGTCCGTCGAGCAACCGCTCTGGCGCGCGCTCGCCGGGTACCGCGTGCTGACGCTCTGCTACGCGGGCGTCGGATTCGCCTGGTCCTACAGGGAGTTCGCACACCCGGTGCCGGGCACCGTCTACCTCGCGGCGCTCCTGTTGTGGACGTCGCTGACGCTAAGGCAGGTCTCCTCCGCCGAGCGCTGCACCCGGTGGTTCCTCGCGGCCGACCTCTCGTTCGCGCTCGTCGGCATCCTCCTCACGCCGTACGTCGACGCCCACGAGAACGTCGGCCCCACCCTTCCCTCGATCTGGACGGCGGCGCCCGTGCTCGCCTTCGCGATCAAGGGCGGTTGGCGCTGGGGCGGCGCGAGTGCGCTGCTCGTCGGCGCCGCCAACGTGGCCGAGAGCGGGGCGCTCACCCGCGCGACGCTCCACAACGCGCTGCTCGTCTGCGTCGCGAGCGTCGCCATCGGCTACGTGGTGGAGGTCGCGCGGGCGAGCGAGCGCACCCTTGCGCGGGCGCTCCAGATCGAGGCGGCGACGCGCGAGCGGGAGCGGCTCGCGCGGGACATCCACGACAGCGTCCTCCAGGTCCTGGCCATGGTGCAGCGGCGGGGGACGGCGATCGGGGGCGAGGCGGCGGAGTTGGGGCGCATGGCGGGGGAGCAGGAGGTCGCTCTGCGCACCCTCGTCTCCAGCGGCGTCGTACCGCAGCCCCGGGAGCCGCGGGAGGAGGAGCCGGTGCAGCAGCCGCCGGAAGAACCTCAGGAAGCGGGGAGCGGCGCGTGCAGCGACCTGCGCAGCCTTCTCGCCGTCCACGCGGGGCCCGGCGTCAGCTTCGCTGAACCGGGGCGGCCCGTGCTCCTCCCGCCCCATGCCGCGGGGGAGTTGGCGGCGGCCGTGAGCGCCGCGCTCGACAACGTGCGTACCCACACGTGCGATGAGAAGGGCGATCCCGCGCGGGTGTGGATACTCCTGGAGGACGACGGTGACGAGGTCGCCGTCACCGTGCGCGACGACGGCCCCGGCATCCCGGAGGGACGGCTCGACGAGGCGGCGCGCGAGGGCCGGCTCGGGGTGGCGCTCTCGATCCGCGGTCGGCTGGACGAACTCGGCGGGTCGGCCGTGCTGGAGACGGTGCAGGGGCAGGGAACGGAAGTCGAGATGAGGGTGCCGAGGGATGGCTGAGGAAGCGGGTCCGGTGCGAGTGATGGTCGTGGACGACCATCCGATGTGGCGGGACGCCGTCGCCCGCGACCTCCAGGCGGCGGGTTTCGACGTGGTGGCCACGGCGGGCGACGGCCGGCAGGCGGTGGTGCGCGCCCGTGCGACCGAGCCGGACGTCCTCGTCCTCGACCTCAACCTGCCGGAGCTGCCGGGCGTCGAGGTCTGCCGCCAACTCGTCGGCCCCGGGACGTCGTTGCGGGTGCTCGTCCTCTCCGCGAGCGGCGAGCACGCGGACGTGCTGGAGGCGGTCAAGTCGGGTGCGACCGGGTACCTGGTGAAGTCGGCGGGTCCCGAGGAGCTCCTCGAAGCGGTGCGGCGCACCGCCGTCGGCGATCCGGTCTTCACGCCGGGGCTCGCCGGGCTCGTGCTGGGGGAGTACCGCCGGCTCGCCGTGGAGCCGGCGGCCGAGGCCCGATCGGCGGGCGACGTGCCGCAGTTGACGGTGCGGGAGAAGGAGGTGCTGCGGCTCGTCGCCAAAGGGCTGGGGTACAAGCAGATCGCCGAGCGCCTGGTCATCTCCCACCGCACCGTGCAGAACCACGTGCAGAACACCCTCGGCAAACTCCAGCTTCACAACCGCGTCGAGCTGGTGCGGTACGCCATCGAGCGCGGCCTCGACGCCTGAGGGCGCCCCGCCCGGCTCAGGGCGCATCTGGAACATCCGCTTCCGGTAGGGCGGTTGACGGGTTGACGCGGTAAGCGCAGGTCGCAGCGGTCCGGGCGCGGCGGTGTGCAGATGCGAGGCCGTTTCCTGTCGCTCGTGCGGGTGAGGTGGAGGGGCCGATACCGCCCCGGTTCGAGGAGCAACTCCCCTTCGCCGGCGGGGTTTCGGCGGTACGAGCGGCGTCGTCCGCGCGCTCCCCTGTGACGTGGATCACCGTTAGCGTGGCCCGAGTTGAACCCCTGCCACATCCAGGTGCGTCATGTGAAGGGAGATCCCCATGCGGGTCGGAGTGCTGACAGGCGGCGGTGACTGCCCCGGTCTCAACGCGGTCATGCGGGCCGCCGTCCGAAAGGGCGTCCAGGAGTACGCGTACGACTTCCTCGGCTTCCGCGACGGCTGGCGCGGCCTGCTGGAGGGAGAGACCGTCCGGTTGGACATCCCCGCGGTCCGCGGCATGCTGCCGCGCGGCGGCACCCTGCTCGGCTCCTCCCGGACCAACCCGTTCAAGCAGGAGAACGGCGTCCGCCGTATCCGCGAGAACCTCGCCAAGTACGAGGTCGACTCGCTCGTCGCCATCGGCGGCGAGGACACCCTGGGCGTCGCCGCACGCCTCACCGACGAGCACGGCATCCCGTGCGTCGGCGTCCCCAAGACCATCGACAACGACCTCTCGGCCACCGACTACACCTTCGGCTTCAACACCGCGGTCACCGTGGCCACGGAGGCCATCGACCGCCTCCACACCACGGCCGAGTCCCACATGCGCGTGCTCGTCGTCGAGGTGATGGGCCGCCATGCCGGCTGGATCGCCCTCCATTCCGGCCTCGCCGGCGGTGCCAACTGCATCCTCATCCCCGAGCAGCGCTTCGACGTCGGCCAGGTCTGCTCCTGGGTCACCTCCCGGTTCCGTGCGAGCTACGCCCCCATCGTCGTCGTGGCCGAGGGGGCGATGCCGAAGGACGGCGAGATGGTCCTCAAGGACGGCTCGACGGACGCCTTCGGGCACGTCCGGCTCTCCGGCGTCGGCGAGTGGCTCGCCAAGGAGATCGAGTCGCGCACCGGCAAGGAGGCCCGCACCACCGTCCTCGGCCACACCCAGCGCGGCGGCACCCCCACCGCGTACGACCGCTGGCTCGCCACGCGCTTCGGCCTCCACGCCATCGACGCGGTCCGCGAGGAGGCATGGGGCACGATGGTCGCGCTCCGCGGCACCGAGATCGTCCGCGTCCCCCTCTCCGACGCGACCGCCAAGCTGAAGACGGTGAGCCCCGAACTCTACGCGGAGGCAGGCGTGTTCTTCGGCTGACGCCTTCCTCCCGGACCGGCCCCGGGGCCCACGTGCCGCCGTACACGTGGGCGCGGGCGCTGCCACCCGGGGCGCCGGCCCATGGACGCCGTCTCCGAGTGCGGTACGGCGAGACGCCGCTGAGGGAAGGGACGTACGCCGCCCGCTGCGCAGCACCGGGCGGCTTCCGCGGCGCCTCTCTGACGCAAGAAGCCCGAGAGCGCGTCACCGGTCGGCGTCGGATGCCGGCGCGCTCGCCGCCCGCGCCGTTCCGCCCACCGTCGCCCTCCGGCTCGCGGGCGCTGCCCCGACGGACAGTGCCCGCGAACGCCGTGGCCGGACCGCCCGCGGTGCTCAGACCGGCACGGGTGCGAGCAACTCGGCGAGGATCTCGGGGCCGTCCAGCGTCAGCACCGACTCGGGGTGGAACTGCACCCCGGCGAACCCGGGGCCGCGCAGCCCGTGCACCTCGCCTGTGCCCTCGTCGCGGCTCACCTCGACGCGGTGGAGGGCGAGTTCCTCGGCGACCCCGTCACCGCACCGCGCGGCCCAGGAGTTGTAGAAGCCGACGGTCCGCGCACGGCCGAAGAGGTCGATCCGTCCCTGCGCCCCCTGGTGCGGCCGCTCTCTGCGCACCAGCTCCAACCCGAGCTCGGCGGCGAGGAGTTCGTGCCCGAGGCAGACCCCGAGCACGCCGTACGGATGGCCTCCGACCAGCTCGGCGGCGAGCCCCCGCAGCCGCGCGATCCGCGGGTCCCGTACGTCGAGCGGGTTTCCGGGGCCCGGCCCGAGCACCACGGGACCCGGGTGCGCGAGTGCGGCGGCAACGGTCCCCTCCGCGTCGTGCCGCCGCACCTCGACGGTCCTGCCAGAGGCGCGGAGGAGGTGCGCAAGCATCGAGGTGAACGTGTCCTCGGCGTCGACGACGAGCACCCCGGTGGCGGCCCCCGACGACGCGTGTGCACCAGCGCCCGCCTCACCGCCGTACGTCCCCCCGACGCCAGCCGTCCGCATCCGCAGCCAGAACGGCGAGAGTCCGGCCCGCCGCGACTCCAACGCGGCCCGTACGCGCGGGTCGTCGCCGAGCCTCGGGCGCTCGAACTCCTCGGCCGGCGGCGCCTCCCGCACCCCGAGCGCCGTGAGCACCGCGGCCGCCTTCGCGTGCGTCTCCGCGACCTCGCCCGCCGGGTCCGAGGCGCGCACGAGCGTGGCACCGACCGACAGCCGCAGTCGGCCGCCCGCGAGGTCGACCTCGGCGGTACGGATCAGGATCGGCGAATCGAGCGTCTGTGCGCCGGAGGCGTCGCGGCCGAGGAGCGCCAGTGCACCGGAGTAGTACCCGCGGCCCTCTCCGTCCGGCTCGTAGCGCTCGATGACGCGGCAGGCGTTCTCCACGGGCGACCCCGTCACCGTCGCAGCGAACATCGTCTCGCGCAGTACGTCCCTGGCGTCGAGCGTGGTGCGACCGCGCAGTTCGTACTCGGTGTGGGCGAGGTGCGCCATCTCCTTCAGCCGCGGTCCGACGACGACCCCGCCACGATCGCCCACGGTGCACATCATCTTCAGTTCCTCGTCGACGACCATGGAGAGTTCCTCGCGCTCCTTCCGGTCTTCGAGGAACGTCAACAGTCCCTCCACGTCCGGCCCTTGGGGCGGATACCGGTACGTCCCGCTGATCGGGTTCATCACCACCGTCCCGCCGCTCATGCGCACGTGCACCTCAGGGCTGGCGCCGACGAGCACCCGCTCTCCCGTGTGCACGACGAACGTCCAGTAGGCGCCGCGCTCCCCCTCCAGCAGCCGCCGGAACAGGGCGAGTGCATCGCGGCGTGAGAACCCCGGCACGGCCGCGGAGAAGGTCCGCCTGAGGACGAAGTTGGCGCCCTCGCCGGCTCCGATCTCGTCGGCCACCACCCGGCGGACGATCTCCTCGTAGGCCGCGTCGCCCGTCTCGAAGCCGCCGTCCTCCACGCGCACCGGACGGTCGGGGAGTGCGGCGCGCACCTCCTCGTACGGCAGCAGGCCGTGCTCCTCCGCGACGAGCGCGGCGAGCGGAGTCCCGTCGTCGCGCGCGGTGAATCCGCGCTCGGTGATCTGCCGGAACGGCACAAGCGCCAGCGTGCCGTGCGGGCTCTCAGGGAGTTCGGCGAGGCGTTCGTACGGGACGACGGGTCCGGTCAGCACCTCTACACCGTCGGGCGCTCCCGGTCCGCGCCGGCGCAGGAGTGCGAAGGGCGGAGCATCAGGGGCGCAGAGCCGGGTCAGGAGTGCGGCCGTCGTTTCGGCGGGTTCGGAGTGGGGGCGGGCGTGGTGCATGAGCGGGTCTCTTCCCTGTGGGGAGGGCCGGCCCGGAACATAAAGAAGGCCGCCCTCGGGCGGCCTTCGCGATCTTCTGGGTACGCGCAGTCAGTGGGCCGCCGGATCAGCGGTCCACCACCAGGCAGCGGTTGTGCGCAGCGCGTACATGCGGCGCACCCTACCGCGTCCGCACTGCTGGATGCGACCTTTCCTTCCCCGGTGCGGGTGCTTTCCGTCTCATCTGTCGAGAGAGGGAAAAAGAAGCGGACACCACCCCGTAGCCTGGAGCGCGTGACTGGAAACGCGACTACCGACACCGGCGTGAACACATGGCGGAACCTCCCTGCCGAGCAGCAGCCCGAGTGGCCTGACAAGCAGGAGCTCCACACTGCCCTGGCCGAGTTGGAGTCCTATCCGCCGCTCGTCTTCGCCGGCGAGTGCGACCAGTTGCGCAGTCGCCTGGCGTCCGTCGCGCGCGGCGAGGCGTTCCTCCTCCAGGGCGGCGACTGCGCCGAGGCGTTCGACGGTGTCAGCGCCGAGCACATCAGGAACAAGCTCAAGACGCTTCTCCAGATGGGCGCCGTGCTCACCTACGCCGGCTCGGTCCCCGTGGTGAAGGTCGGCCGTATCGCCGGCCAGTACAGCAAGCCCCGCTCGAAGCCGACGGAGACGCGCGACGGCGTCACCCTTCCCTCCTACCGCGGGGACTCGGTGAACGGCTTCGAGTTCACCGAAGAGGCGAGGCGCCCGGACCCGGAGCGCCTGAAGCAGATGTACCACGCCTCGGCCTCCACGCTGAACCTCGTCCGCGCCTTCACCACGGGCGGCTACGCAGACCTGCGCCAGGTGCACGCCTGGAACCAGGACTTCGTCCGCAACTCGCCCTCGGGCCAGCGGTACGAGGCACTCGCGCGCGAGATCGACCAGGCGATGAAGTTCATGCGCGCCTGCGGCGCCGACCCGGAGGAGCTGCGCACCGTCGAGTTCTACTCGTCGCACGAGGCGCTCCTCCTCGACTACGAGTCGGCGCTCACCCGCACCGACTCCCGCAGCGGCGAGCTGTACGACGTCTCGGGCCACATGCTCTGGATCGGCGAGCGCACCCGCCAACTCGACAACGCGCACATCGAGTTCGCCTCCCGGGTCCGCAACCCCGTCGGCGTCAAGCTCGGTCCCGACTCCACCTCGGAGGACGCCCTGGCGCTCATCGAGCGGCTCGACCCGGAGCGCGAGCCCGGCCGGCTCACCTTCATCACGCGGATGGGCGCCGACAAGATCCGGGACCGCCTGCCCGAGCTGGTCGAGAAGGTCTCGGCCTCGGGTGCCCGGGTCGTCTGGGTCTGCGACCCGATGCACGGCAACACCTTCGAGGCGGCGAGCGGCCACAAGACCCGCCGTTTCGACGACGTCCTCGACGAGGTGAAGGGCTTCTTCGAGGTCCACAAGAGCCTCGGCACCCACCCCGGCGGCATCCACGTGGAACTCACGGGCGACGACGTCACCGAGTGCGTCGGCGGCGGCGACGAGATCTTCGTCGACGACCTTCACCAGCGCTACGAGACGGCGTGCGACCCCCGGCTCAACCGCAGCCAGTCGCTCGACCTCGCCTTCCTCGTCGCGGAGATGTACCGGGACCAGTAACCGGCACCGCGCACGCTCAAGGGACCCGCATCGTGTGATGCGGGTCCCATCGCGTTGACACCCCTTTTCCCCGCCCGGGGGCGAGCGGGAGACTGCGGGTAGCTTAGGTTAGGTTAACCTCAGTTGCCCCGCAGGCGACCGTCTGCCCGCGCCCGTACGGAGGTGAGTCCGCGTGTACGTCTGCTCGTGCTTCGGCATCACGGAGCAGCAGGTGAAGGAGCACGCGGAGAACGGCGCCTGCACGCCACGGCAGATCGCCTCCGCCTGCAAGGCCGGTACGGACTGCGGGTCCTGCGTCCGCCGCATCCAGGGGCTCCTCGGCCGAGACGTCTGCCCGCGCCGAGCGGCCGTCGACCGGGGTGAGCCCGCGCTCGGCCCGGTCGCGGAGGAGCCGGAAGCCGCGTCCCTACCATCGGCCGACGAAGGGCCCGTCGTGCTTCCGGAGCCCGTGGCCCCGCGGCATTACGCAGCGGTGGAGTCGGCGCCGTCGCCCTCTTCGTTCGCGGCCTGAGGTCTTCAGAACGTACCGGCCTCGCCGTCCGGCTGCTTGACGACAGTGGAGAGGTAGAGCGGTTCGCCGAGCTTGTCGATCAGCTCCAACTGTGCGTCCAGGTAGTCGACATGGTGCTCCTCGTCGCGGAGCAGGTCCTCGAAGAGCTTCGCCGAGGTGACGTCGTGCTTGGCCCGCATCACCTCGATCCCCCGGCGCAGCCGGTCGACCGCTTCCAGCTCCACCTCCCGGTCGGCCTGGAGCATCTCCGTGACGGTCTGGCCCACGCGGACGTGGAAGAGCCGCTGGTAGTTGGGGAGCCCCTCCAGGAAGAGGATGCGGTCGGTGATCCGCTCGGCGTGCTTCATCTCGTCGAACGACTCGGCCCGCGTGTACTCGGCGAGCTTGTACCAGCCGAAATTGTCCTGCATCCGGCTGTGCAGGTAGTACTGGTTGATCGCGGTCAGCTCCCCGGTGAGCTGCTCGTTCAGGAACTCGATGACCTCGGTGTCGCCCTGCATGGCCCCTCGCTTCGTACGCGGTCCGCTCGGTCTGGCGCGGCGCGGCAGCCTCGCGCCGTACGGCGCAGAGGGGACGCGCGCTGTGCTGGATAGGTGAGATCTGTCCTTTTCAGGATGATCTGTCGCGCATCTTGGCATCCGTGCTCGCCCATATCCAGTCAAACGACCTTCACTTGCGCGCGTTCGCGCCGATTCGTCCCGTGTGCGCTCCCCTTTGATCTCGCGGCGCGCCGACGCGTTCTTCTTCGGCCGCTGCCTCGATGCCTGGCCCAACGGGTCCGACGCCGTCCGCGCGGGTACTCGGCGTCCCCGTCCGCAACGAAGCCGGTCACGACCGGTCAAGGTCGACGGGCGCGGGCGGTGCGGGGCACTGCGTGATCGTCTGCGGGGGTCTGTCACCATGGGAGGATGGGTCAGCCGCACAGCCGTGAGGGGGAGCGGTCGGGGCTTCCGCCCGGTCAGAGACTCCAGCGGGGCTGGCCGGTGACGCACTACGGTCCGGTCCCCCGGTTCAAGCCCGAGCGGTGGGAGTTCCGTGTCTTCGGCGCCACCGCCAGCGGGGACAAGCACTGCTGGACGCACGCCGAGTTCACGGCGCTCCCGTACGCCACGGTCGTCGCCGATTTCCACTGCGTGGCGAAGTTCAGCATGCTCGGTGTCGAGTGGGGCGGGGTCTCGGCGCGCGAGCTCCTCGACCTGGCGCCGCCCGCGCCCGAGGCGACCCACGTGATGGTCTGGGCCGAGTACGGCTACAGCGCCAACCTCCGCCTGGAGGACTTCCGTTCGCCCCGCACCGTCTTCGCCACCCACCGGGACGGCGAACTCCTCACCGCCGAGCACGGGTTCCCGCTCCGTCTCGTCGTGCCGCAGTTGTACGCGTGGAAGGGCCCGAAGTGGGTTCGCGGCGTCGAATACATGACGGCCGACCGTCGGGGGTTCTGGGAGGAGCGCGGCTACCACAACCTCGGTGACCCGTGGCGCGAGCAGCGCTACTCCTACCAGGAGGAACCGGGCGAGGGCCCCGAGCTGTGAGCCGGGGCCCGCGCCCGCTCAGTGGTACGCGTGCGCCACGGCGTGGCCTTTGCCCTTGCCGATCAGCCACCGGTTGACCGGCACCGTCAGCATCAACGCGACGGCGAACGAGAGCGCGAGCGTCCACCAGAACAGCCCCTCCGACAGGTGGGCACTGAGCGCGCCGGGCACCACCAGGATGACGCCGTTGTCCACGAGCTCCATGACGACGATGGAGACGGTGTCGGCCGCGAGCGCCACCTTCACCGCCGCACCGAGGGCGAGGCCCGCGCGGAAGACGGCGAGCATGGTGAGGCTGTAGCCGAAGACGAAGGCGAGCGCGATCGCCAGGACCATGGTGGGCGCCGCGTGCCAGGCGAGCGCCGTCCCGACGACCATGCCGAGGATCTCCCCGATGGCGCAGCCGGTGAGGCAGTGGAGGGTGGCTCGCAGTGCGGTGCCCCAACTCGCCGGTGCGTGATGGTGCCCTTGCTGGTGCGGGGCGGCGTCGTGCCCGTGCCCGTGCCCGTGATGTGCGGGGCCGCGGGACTGGTCCGGGGGTTCCGTCATGTCCGACACCTTTCCGGGGCGGGAGCGTCGACGGTCCCAATGTTATACCCCTGGGGGGTACCCCGTCACGGCTTGCGGAGGCTCTTCAGGAGTGCCACGTCGGCCGCTTGCCCCTCCTTCCCGCCCGGTGTCTCGATGACGAACGGGACGCCGGCGGTCGCCGGGTGGGCGAGGAGTTCGCCGAAGGCCGCGGGGCCGATGTGCCCGGCGCCGATGTTCTCGTGCCGGTCGAGGCGCGAGCCCGCACCCGCTTTCGAGTCGTTGGCGTGCACCAGTTGCAGGCGTCCGGGCCCGACCGTCTCCACGAGCAGGTCGAGCATGCGCGTCGCCTCGCCCTCGACGGTGAGGTCGTGCCCGGCGGCGAAGACGTGGCAGGTGTCGAGGCAGACGCCGAGCCGCGGATGGTGGTCGAGCGCGTCGAAGTACGGGCCGAGATCGGCGACTTGGGAGCAGAGGGAGAAGCCCTGGCCCGCAGTCGGCTCCAGGAGCAGCGGAGGGTCCTCGGGGTGCGTCAACCCGTCGAGGAGCGGCAGCACCAGTGCGCGCACCTGGTCGAGCGCGGCCTCGCGGGTGCGTCCGCCCGTTGCCGAACCGGTGTGCACGACAACGCCGTTGGCGCCGATCTCCCTGCCGCGTCCGAGGGAATGGCTCAGCGAGGCGACGGACCTCTCGGCCGTCTCCTCGTTGTGCGAACCGAAATTGATGAGGTAGGGCGCGTGCACGTATGCGGGGACGTCGAGTCGGCGGCAGAGCCTTCTGAATTCCTCGTCCTGCGCCGGGTTTCCGCGGGACGTGGCCCAGGAACGCGGATTCGCCGTGAATACCTGGACGCTCTCCGCGCCGATTTCTTCTGCGTACGGAATGCCGTTGGCGGCCAGGCCCCCTGCTACGGGGACGTGGCCGCCAATGGCGTTGCGCTGGGGTTGGACTGTCACCCGGCTCAGTATGCCGAATCGACGTTGTCCATCGAACCGTACCGGTCGGCCGCGTAGTTGCACGCGGCGACGATGTTCGCGACCGGGTCGTAGAGGTCGTAGTCGGTGCCCTCGACGTGGTACGCGTCGAAGGTCGGCTGGATGACCTGGAGGAGGCCCTTGGAGGGCACGCCGTTCTGGGCGTTGATGTCCCAGTTGTTGATGGCCTGCGGGTCGCCGCCGGACTCGCGGATGATGTTGCGGTGGATGCCCTCGTAGGAGCCGGGGATGCCCTTCTCCTGCATGATGGCGCGGGCCTCGCGAATCCAGCCGTCGAGGTTGTTCGGGTAGTCGGCCTTGCGTTCGCCGGAGCGGCTCGTCTCCTCGCCGTCCCGCTCGTCGGCGGCCTTCTGCTCGGCCGCCTCCTTCTTCTTCTCGACGTCGGCCTTGGCGCGGGACTCGGCCTGGGTCTTCGCTGCGATGGTGCCGTTGAGCGCCTCGTCGGCGGCGAGCGCTTCCGCAACCGAGCCGCGCTTCTCGCCGCCGGCATCGGTCTTGGCGCTGACGAGGCTGGAGCCGCTGGCGCCGAGGGACTGGGTCTGTGCGATCGGCGCCTGGTCGCTGACGGCCGCGGGCTTGGCGTCGACGGTCCTGGCCGCCGACTTGGCCGAGTCGGCCGATGCGTTGCCTGCGGGCACGACGGTGACGGCGAGCGCTGCGGCCCCCGCGATGCCGAGGCCGGCTGCTGAGAACTTCTGGGCCTTGGCAGAGCGGAGGCTGCGAGAAATGCTGGGCATGAGGTGTGCTGAGCCTTTCGGGTAGCTGGCGCCGCGGGGGACGAATGAGGAAGCACCGTTGTTTATTCCGGCGCCTTGCGACGAGGCCCCATTGTTAGAGCGTCCAAATCCGCAGATCAAAGGCGTGACGTACTACCCGGCATCGTTGAAAGTCGCTTTTCTCTTTCCCCTTTCCTCCCCGCTGTGCTGGCACCGGCGCCCGGCACGTCGACTAAGCACGGTCGTAAGTGATCTGCGCCCTATGTCAGGCGTCACAGGAAACAGGGGTTTGTGTCACCTTCCGCTCCGAAAGGTGCGCGAGGGGTGAGTTCCCTAATGCCCGAAATGGCCATGTATGGCCGTAGGTTGAGGGTGCCGGGACCACCCGTGCACGAGAACGGGGCCGGAAGCCGCCCGCAGGCAGTGCTTCCGGCCCCGTGCCACGCTCCGGCTAGCGCAACCAGAGGGTGACGGTGGAGCCGCGCGCGGACTCCTCCCCGCCGTCGGGCGACTGGTTGAAGACGCTGTCCCCCACGAAGAGCCTCCGCACCTTCACCTCGAAGCCGGCGTCCTCGACCTTCTCGCGCGCCTCGTCCTCGTCCATCCCCTCGACGTCGGGGACTTCGACCATGTCCTGACCCTTGGAGAGGGTGAGCGTCACCGTCTGCCCCTTGGCCGCGGTGCGCCCCTCGCCGGGGGACTGCCGCGCCACATCACCCTCGTCCTCCTCGGAGAAGACGCGCTTCGCGGCCGTCCGCACCTCGAACCCCGCCTCGCGCAGCTCGTCCCTGGCGTCGCTCTCGCCCTCACCCACGACGTCGGGCACCTGGATCGGTGCGCCCTTGGAGACGGTGAGCGCGACGGCGGCGCCCGGCCGGCGCTCGGCGCCCGGCTTCGGGTCGGTCGAGACCACCGAGCCCCGCGCCGCCTCCTCGTCGAACTTCCGCTTCACCGTACCGGGTGCGAGCCCGGCGTCCTTGAGCTTGCGCTGCGCGTTGGCGAGCGGGGTGCCCGAGAGATCGGGCACCTTCACGATCTGCGGACCGCGCGAGACCGAGAGCGTCACGGTGCCGTTCCGCCGGACGCGGTCGCCGGGCGAGGGGTCGGTGGAAACCACGTGCCCGCGATCGGTCCGCTCGCTGTACTCCCGCTCCACCTCCACGCCGAGGCCCGCGTCCTGGAGCGTGCGCACCGCCTCGGCCTGGGGACGGTCGAGCACCGCCGGCGTCTTGGTGAACTGACCGGAGTTGATGTACCAGATGCCGGTCCCCACCAGCAGCACGAGCAGCACACCGAGCGTCACGAGGACCCAGAGCGACCTGCCGCGGCGCGACGGCGGCGCCGGCTCGGGCGGCGGCGCGCTCAACCGGGTGGTCCGGTCGACGGCGTCCTCCGCAGGCCCCGCCGGACGCGGGATGACGGTGGTGCTCGCCTCGCTCGCAGGGCTCGCGCCCTCGGAGGTGGCGGCAGGGGGGACGGCGTCGAGCTGCTCCTCGGTGAGCGCGGCGCGGACGGCGCGCGTCTCGGAGAGGAGCGCGACGGCGTCGTCGGGGCGCAGGTCCGGGTCGCGTGCCGTGGCGCGCGCCGTGAGCGCGTCGAGCTCGGGCGCGAGGCCGGGGACGCTCTCCGAAGGCGCGGGGATCGGCTCGTTGAGATGCCGGTAGAGGACCTGCGCCGGGGTGCCGCCCGTGTGCGGCTTGGCGCCCGTGAGCATCTCGTGCAACATCACGCCGCACGCGTACAGGTCGGCGCGCGGGTCGGCCGTGCCGTCCTCGATCTGCTCCGGTGCGAGGTAGGACACGGTGCCGAGGACGGAGTCGGTCGTCGCCGAGGTCTGGGTGTCCACGGCGCGGACGAGTCCGAAGTCGGCGACCTTGACCCGGCCGTCCTCTCCTATGAGGACGTTCTCCGGCTTCACGTCCCGATGGACGAGCCCGGCCCGGTGCGCGGCGCCGAGCGCGGCGAGCACCGGCTCCAGGATGTCGAGCGCCGCCCGCGGCTGGAGCGCTCCCCGGTCGCGCAGGACGTCCCGGAGCGTGCAGCCCGAGACGTACTCCATGGCGAGGTAGACGTAGTGCCCGTCCGTGCCCTGGTCGTAGACGCCGACGACGTTGGTGTGGCCGAGCCGCGCGGCCGACTTGGCCTCCCTTATGAACCGCTCGACGAAGCTCTCGTCCCCGGCGAGCGAGGGGTGCATCACCTTCACCGCGAGGACCCGGTCCAGGCGTGTGTCCACGGCGCGGTAGACGGTGGCCATGCCGCCCACCGCGATCCGCGCTTCCACTCGGTAACGGCCGTCGAGGACCTGTCCGAGCATGGGGTCGTCGCGGTTCGACCCGTGGGACGGGTCCTGAAGGGTCGTGTCCATCGCGGAGAGTCTACGAGCCGACGACGGTCCGGCCGGGAGCGCGGGCGCCGATTGCAGCCCAACGGTGACAAGCCGTCGGGTCAGCCGAAGGCGGGACGCTCCGGATCGAGCGCGGCGACCCCCTCGGCGGGCGACGACGCCTCGGCGATGCGTCGCACCGGTATGCGCCCCGCCTCACGGGCCAGCCGCCCGGCCTCGACCGCGTGCCGCATCGCCGCCGCCATCCGTTCCGGGTCCTGCGCACGCGTCACGGCGGAGGCGAGCATCACGCCCGCGCACCCGAGCTCCATGGCGAACGCGGCGTCCGACGCCGTACCCGCGCCCGCGTCGAGGAGCACGGGCACCCCGGCACGCTCGGTGATCAGCTCGAAGTTGTGCGGATTCCGGATGCCGAGCCCCGAGCCGATGGGCGAACCGAGCGGCATCACGGCGGCGCACCCGGCGTCCTCCAACTTCCGTGCGAGTACGGGGTCGTCGTTGGTGTAGGGGAGGACGGTGAACCCGTCCTCGACGAGGACCTCGGCGGCGTCGAGGAGTTCGACCGGGTCGGGCAGGAGCGTCCGCTCGTCCGCGACCACCTCCAGCTTCACCAGGTCGGTGCCGAGCGCCTCACGTGCGAGCCGTGCGGTGAGGACGGCCTCGCCCGCGGTGTAGCAACCGGCCGTGTTGGGGAGGGCGCGGATGCCGTTGCGCTCCAGGACGCTCAGGACCGAGCCCCGCACCGTCGGGTCGAACCGGCGCATCGCGACCGTCGTCAGCTCGGTGCCCGAGGCGAGGAGTGCTTGCTCCAGCACCTCCAGGCTCGGTGCCCCACCGGTTCCCATGATCAGCCGGGAGCCGAAGCGGGCGCTGCCCAGGGAGAGTTGGTCGAGGTCGGTGAGCGGCGCAGTCGCCGTGTCGGTCATCGGTCAGCCTCCCTGGACGGCGGTGAGGATCTCCACGCGGTCGCCTTCGCCGAGCCGGGTGGACGGCCACTGGCTGCGCGGCACCACGTCCTCGTTGACGGCGACGGCCACGCCGGACGGCGCGGCCGTGGTCTCCGCGACGAGCGCGTCCAGCGCGAGCCCTCGCTCGACGCGTCGGACGGCGCCGTTGACGGAGAGCGTGACGGGTGCGGCGTCCTCTGTGGGCATCGCCTCTCCTTGTCTCGTGTGGGGTTGCTCGGTCGGCGGGCTGCGCGCCGGTCACCGGCTGCCTACGAACCGGTCGGGCGCGAACCCCCGCGCCTCCGGCGGCAGTTCACCCGTGGTGAGGAGCGCGCCCATGGCGTCGCCCGTGACGGGGGTGAGCAGCACGCCGTTGCGGTGGTGCCCGGTGGCGTGGAGGAGCCCGGGGAGCGGCGAGTCGCCGAGGAGCGGCGCGTTGTCGGGGGAGCCGGGGCGCAGCCCGGCGAGCGTCTCGACGAGCGGGAGCTCGGTGACTCCCGGGACGAGCACGTGCGCGTTGCGGAGCAGCTCGTAGACGCCGCCCGCCGTGACGCTCGTCTCCCACCCGGTCTCCTCGCTCGTCGCGCCGACGACGAGTTCACCGCCGCGGCGCGGCACCAGGTAGACCGTGTGCCCATGGACCACGGCGCGGACGGTGCGGGTGAGGAAGGGGCCGCCGGCCTCCGGCATGCGCAGGCGGAGGACCTGGCCTTTGACAGGACGGACCGGAGGAGCGGCTTCCGGCGGTAGCCCGGCGAGTTCGCCGCTCCGGCAGCCCGCGGCGAGCACGGTGCGGGCTGCGTCGAGGCGGGTGCCGTCGGCGAGGTCGAGGCCCTGCGCGCGCCCGGCGGAGGTGCGCAGCCGCACCGCCGTTGTGCGGTGCATCGCGACGTCCGCGCGAGTGCATGCGGTGACCAGGGCGGCGCCGAGGAGCCGCGGGTCGACCTGGTGGTCGCCGCCGGCGCGCAGGGCGCCGCGGACGGAGGGTGCGAGCATCGGTTCGAGGCGCCGGGTCTCGCGGGCGCCGAGCCACTCGGAGTCGAGCCCGCACCGCAGGTGCAGCGCGTGGAGCTCGCGGAGCTGCGCGCGGTCGTCGGCGTCGAAGGCGACGGCGAGCGTCCCCTCGGTGCGATAGCCGACCTGCTGCCCGCTCGCTTCCTCCAACTCCTCGACGAACGAGGGGTACCGGGCGAGCGAGGCGAGGTTGAGCGCGAGCAACCGCTCCTCGCCGTGGTGGAGTTCGGTGACGGGCGCGAGCATCCCCGCGGCGACGTGCGCTGCGCCGCCGCCGGGAGAGGGGTCGACGACGGCGGTCCGCAGCCCGTGCTGCGCCGCGCGCCACGCCGTCACCAGGCCGATGAGCCCGCCGCCGACCACGGCGACGTCCGGGGTCGAACGCGTACTGGACATGGGCGCGGTGCTCCTCCCTTCGCCGGTATGAACCGGATCAGGTTCGTACGGTCGGAGGCCGTCAACCTCCCTCTCAGCCCGGTGCGCCGGGCTCCCGCGGTGCCGCCCGAGGGCCGGCGACCGGGCTTCCGGCTCCGCCGTCGGTGCGGCTCTTCGTGCGTACCGCCGCCCAGCCTACTGCTCCCTCGCCGAGTGCGGGCCGCGCGGTGGGGCAGGGGGCGCATAGAGTGACGCGGGTGAGCGAGAGTCAGAAGCGGCAGCGTGTGGTCGTCGCCGGTGCGGGGATGGCCGGGGTCCAGACGGCGGTGCAACTGCGGGAGCAGGGCTGGCAGGGCGAGATCCGGCTGCTCGGCGCGGAACCGCACCACCCTTACGACAGGCCGCCGCTCTCCAAGGCGGTGCTCCTCGACCGCGCGGCCGAGGAGCCCCCGTCGGGTCCTACCGCCTTCGACATCGACTTCGCCGCGCTCGACGTCGACCTGGAACTGGGCCGCACGGTCACCGCGCTCCGCCCCGGCGAGAACGCCGTCGAGACCGACGCCGGCCCCGTCCACTACGACCGGCTCGTCCTCGCGACCGGCGCGGAACCGCTCCAACTTCCCGGCGCAGCAGGCGTACCCGGCGTCCACCAACTCCGCACGCTCGACGACGCGGCGGCGCTGCGCCCCGTGCTCGCCGCGCGGGGACGGATCGTCGTCGTCGGCGCCGGCTGGATCGGCGCGGAGTTCGCGACGGCCGCGCGCGAACGCGGCTGCACCGTCACGGTCGTCGAGGCGGCGGACGAGCCGCTGCCGGGCGCGCTCCCGGCCGAGGTCGCGGCGCCGATGCGGGCCTGGTACGAGGAGAGCGGCGCCGAACTCCGCACGGGCGCGCGGGTGGTGGGCGTCGAGCCGGGCCGTGTCCTGCTCGACGGGGGCGCCGAGCTGCCGGCCGACGCCGTCCTCGTCGGCATCGGTGCCCGCCCGGCGACGGACTGGCTCGCCGGCTCGGGCGTCGCACTCGGCAGCGACGGCTCCGTCCTCGTCGACGACCGGCTGCGCACCGACGTCCCCGGCGTCTACGCCGTCGGGGACTGCGCGTCCTTCCCCTCCCGCAGGTACGGCGAGCGGCTCCTCGTCCACCACTGGGACAACGCGTTGCGCGCCCCGCAGATCGTCGCCGCCAACCTGATCGCTGAGGGGCACCCCGACGGGGCGGCCGAGGACCTCGTCCACGACCCGGTGCCGTACTTCTGGTCGGAGCAGTTCGGCAGGTTCGTGCAGTACGCCGGGCACCACGCCCCCGGCGACGACCTGGTGTGGCGCGGCGATGCGGGGGACGCCGCCTGGTCGGTGTGCTGGCTGCGGGACGGCGTACTCGTCGCACTGCTCGCCGTGGGCAGGCCACGGGACCTCGCCCAGGGGCGCAAGCTGGTGCAGCGGGGAGCCCGGGTCGACCGTGCGCTGCTGGCGGACGCCGGACTCCCGCTGAAGCGTGCCGCCTTGGAGGGGTGACCCGGGCGTCCGGGGTGCGCGGTGGGCCGGTTGCGCAGGCCCGTCTAGTGGCTGTCGGTGGCAGATGGCACTCTGGGAAGCGTGACCGAGATTGACGCGAAGACCGATGCTCTCGTCCCCGCCTGGATCACCCTTCCCGACGCCGCCGAGGAGCTCGGCGTCGAGGTGACCCGAGTCCGCCAGTTGGTCAAGGAGGGCCAGCTGATCGCGGTGCGGCGCGGAGAGGAGCGTGTGCTGCAGATCCCCGCCGCCTTCCTCGGGGAGGGCAGGATCGTCAAGGGCCTCGCCGGGACCATCACCCTGCTCAAGGACGACGGCTTCACCGACGAGGAGATGCTGGAGTGGCTCTTCACCGAGGATGAGAGCCTCCCGGGAAGCCCCGTCACCGCACTGCGGGAGAACCGCGGGACGGAGGTGAAGCGCCGGGCCCAGGCGCTCGCCGTCTGAGTGCGCCGGCGCGCTCCGCGCCGGAACCTTGAGAGAGTCCCGCGGCCGCCGGTCGCGGAGAAGACCGATGCTGTGCGGGCCGCGTGCGCGGCCCGCACAGCGCTGCGCAGGGGGAGAGACCCATGCCCGCCAAGCCGACGGAGCCCGCACCCGAGGGCGCCTGGCTCCGCCAACGCCTAGCCGACGCCCGGCTGTACCTCTGCACCGACGTGCGCCGCCGCCAGGGGGACCTGCCCGCTTTTCTCGACGCCGTCCTCGCGGCCGGCGTCGACATCGTCCAGCTCAGGGAGAAGGGGCTGGAGGCGGGTGAGGAGCTGGAGTACCTGGAGGTCTTCCGCGAAGCCTGCCGCCGGCACGGCGCCCTGCTCGCCGTCAACGACCGCGCCGACGTCGCCTTCGCCGCCGGCTCCGACGTCCTCCACCTCGGCCAGGGCGACCTCCCCCTCGGGGCGGCCCGCAGCCTCCTCGGTCCCTCGCCCCTGCTCGGCCGCTCCACTCACGCCGAGAGCGAGGCAGCGGCGGCCGCCGCTGACCCGGAGGTCGACTACTTCTGCACGGGCCCGTGCTGGCCCACCCCCACCAAGCCCGGCCGCCGCGCCCCCGGCCTCGCGCTGGTGCGGTATGCGGCTTCGCTGGGGACGGCGAAGCCGTGGTTCGCGATTGGCGGGATCGACGAGGGGAACCTGGACGAGGTGATGGAGGCCGGAGCTTCGCGGGTGGTTGTGGTACGCGCAGTGACCGATGCGGCGGACCCGGGTGCGGCTGCCGCGAAGCTCGCACGACGTCTCCGTCGCCGTTGACCGGCGGCGACGTCGATGCCAGTCGGCGTCGCCGCTCGTCAAGAGGCCAATGTCCGTCCAGTTACTGGACACTTTCCGTCAGAGATAAGGGGAACAATCTGTACAAGGGGGAGCATTCTGAAAAACTTTTCTGCCCGCTCGCAGGAAGGTGGCACTAGCCTTCAGCCATGGCCATCGGTATCTCACCCCCAAGGACCGAACGTTCCCTGACCGTCCGCGACCTGCTCGCCTCCGGCGAACAGTCCTTCTCCTTCGAGTTCTTCGCACCGAAGACGGAGAAGGGCGAGCGGACCCTCTGGGACGCCCTGCGCCGTGTCGAGGCCGTCTCGCCGACCTTCGTCTCCGTGACCTACGGAGCCGGCGGATCGTCCCGTGACGGAACCGTGCGGCAGACCGAGCGGATCGCGGCCGAGACCACACTTACCGCGGTCGCCCACCTCACGGCCGTCAGCCACTCCCGGGCGGAGCTGCGCAACGTCATCGGCCAGTTCGCCGACGTGGGGATCACGAACGTCCTCGCCCTCCGCGGCGACCCGCCCGGCGACCCCATGGGCGAGTGGGTCAAGCACCCCGAAGGACTGGAGTACGCCTCCGAACTCGTCGAACTCCTCAAGGAGTCGGGCGACTTCTGCGTCGGTGTCGCCGCCTTCCCCGAGATGCACCCGCGCTCCACCGACTGGGAGACGGACATCAAGCACTTCGTCGACAAGTGCCGGGCAGGCGCCGACTACGCCATCACGCAGATGTTCTTCGAGCCGGAGGACTACCTCAGGCTCCGGGACAGGGTCGCAGCCGCCGGTTGCCAAACCCCGATCATCCCGGAGATCATGCCCCTCACCAACATCGGCCAGCTGGAGAAGTTTTCGCAGCTCTCGGGGACGACGTTCCCCAAGGCGCTGACGGATCGGCTGCAGGCCGTCGCGGACGATCCGGCGGCGGTACGCTCTGTTGGCATCGAGTACGCCACTGAGATGTGCGAGCGGCTGCTGTCCGAGGGCGTCCCCGGGCTGCACTTCATCACGCTCAACCACTCAACGGCGACACTGGAGATCCACCAGAATCTGGGCCTGACCAACAAATCCTGAGCCCACGGCGCCGGCTCGGGAGCGGGAGAGGGGCGTACATGGGCTGGACGGTCCTCTACATCGCATTCGGCGGCGTCGCGCTCTGGCTGCTCGGTGAAGTGCTGATGCAGCACAAGGCGCGGCTTCGCTGGAGGGTGCTGGCCTTCCTCGGGTTCATGGGCGTCGTCGTCGGCACCCTGATGCCCTCGATGCTGGTGATCGCGGTGGGTGTCGCCGCGTTCGCCGTCGGCCAGACCTTCGTGACGCTCTCCTACCGGCGCGGATTCGCCACCGGCTGGGCCCTCGGCGGTATGCCGGGGTCCAGCCGGCGCCGCCGCGACGACGCCGCGGACTCCGAGCCCTCGCTCGAAGTGAGCGATCTGGAAGCCGGCCCCGTGCCACCGCAGGCGCACGGCGCCCCGCACGCCGAGGTGCAGGAGGACGCCCCTGCCGCGTACGCCGCTGCCGATCCGGGCCAGGAGACCTTCTACGACCCGTACGGCACCTTCCAGGACGGTTACGCACAGCAGCCGTTCTACGGCGAACAGCCGTCCCACGCCTATGCGTTCGCCGACCAGCAGTACGACCAGCCTCCCCAGCCCGACCCGTACGAGTACGCCGGCTACCAGGGCTACGACAGCTACCAGGGCTACCAGCCGTGGACCGACGGCTACGGCCAGCCCGCCTACCAGGACCCCGCCTACGGCACGGCGGCCCTCGACGAGGGCCCCAACGTCTTCGGCGGCACCGGGTACGCCCCGCAACAGCCCTACGCTCCGCAGCCGGACCACACCGCGGCCCACCTCGACCAGGCGTCCAACCCGCCCTACCCCGCGGCCACTTACGGCTGGGACCAGGGCTACCAGCCGGCGCCCACGTACCAGCAGCCCGGCGACACCCCGCCCGGCGGCGTCTGGGTTCCGCAGCAGCGGGCGCCCGAGGCCCAGCAGGAGCAGCAGTACCAGTCCTGGCAGCAGGGCTACGGAAGCGACGGCCAGGGCGTCCCGTACACACAGCCCGAGTACGGGTACGAGCAGTACGGCGAGTACCAGCAGCCGCAGCAGGACGAGCAGCAGAACGGCTACTACGGGGACTGGCGGTACTGACCGACCCGGGTGGCGGGCGCCCGGCTCAGTACGACCCCTGCCAGCCGTCTCCCTCCACGATCAGCCCGGCGACGAGCGCTCCCGACATCCCCGCGTGCGCCAGTCCGCCGCCCGGATGCGCCCAGCCGCCGGCACGGTAGAGCCCCGGCAGCTCGGCCGTGTTCGTCCGGGTGTCGCGCTGCCCGGAGAGCGCGGGGCCCGGGACCGCACCACCGGGGGCGCCGGTCTGCGTTGCGACGTCCGCGGCCGTGCGCACCTCGCGCCACAGCACCCGGGGACCGAGGCCCAGCCCCGCGGCGTCCGCGGCGGCGAGGAGCGCGTCGGGGTCGGGGCTGCGGCCGGCCGGGACGTGGGCGGTGAGGACGGCGGCCTCGTGGTCGTCGTCGGGGCGCAGGGCCGGGTCGTCGGGGCGCAGGACGGTGACGGGGGCGGGGGAGTCCGCGCGGTGGACGAGCGTCCGGTGCGGTGTGTCCGCGGGCCGGCCGCCGCGGAGCGCGAGCAGGACGGTGCAGCGTGCGGGCGCGGTGGGTGCGTCGGCCGGTCGTCCGGGGCCGGGGGCGGCGGCGATCACCAGGTCGCTCGACTCGGTGCTGCCGTCGGCGAGTTCGACGCCTGCCGCGCGGCCTGCCGCCTCGTGGACGGCGCGTACCTCCGCGTCGAAACGGAATGTGACGCCCCGCTCGCGGCACCGCTCGTGGAGCGCCTCGGCGAGCGCCCGCAGACCGCCGCCGACATACCAGGTGCCGAAGGTGTGCTCCAGGTACGGCAGTACGACGGCACTCGCGGGCGCGCTCGCCGGGTCCACGCCGAACCCGGCGACTTGCGCCGAGAGCAGCGCAGCGGCCCGACTGTCCCCCAGCTCGCGCAGGACCGTGTGCGCGAACGAGGGCGCACGCCGGCGGAGCACCCCGCGCCGGGGCGCGGAGTACGGGTCACGGCGCGCGACCTCCGGTCGGCGCGCGCCGGCACGCAGCGGCTCCTCCAGGAGCGGGCGCCGGGTGGCGTCCCAGACGTCGCGCGCCTTCCCCATCAAGGCGGCCCACCGTTCGCCGACGCCCGGTCCGAGGCCGCCGTCGAGCGCCTCGATCGCCTTCCCGCGCGACGAGTTGGGGAAGTCGACGCATCTACCGCCGGGGAAGAGATGCCGCGCGGCCGGCTCGACCTGCCGCATGTCGACGGCGTCCTCGAGCGGGCGGCGGCCGGTCTTCACGAAGAGGTCGCGGTAGACGGCGGGAAGGTGGAGCAGCCCGGGACCGGTGTCGAAGGCGAACCCGTCGCGCGCGAAGCGCCCGACGGAACCGCCGTACGTCCCCGTGCGCTCGTAGACCTCGACGCGGTGGCCCGCGGTGGCCAACCGCGCCGCCGCCGCCATCGCACCCATCCCCGCGCCGATCACCGCGATACGTGCCATGGCCCGTGACTCTAGCCGCGCGTCCGGCGGGGGCCGCGTCCGGCCTGTCCGCCGGGGTGCTCAGCAGCGGTCGTGCGGCGGTGAGTACAGGTACTCACGGCGACTCAGCGTGCTGGTTGAGTACCCACGCGGATGGGACGGAAGCGGCAGGAACGGCAGAGTGATGCGCAGCCGGGACGCACCCGGGACCGCCGGCACGGGGCGGCGGTTCGGGAGCGTCCCGCGCGGTACGGGGGGATACGGGGGAAACACCGGGAATCGGGGGATTCCGGTGCACGGGGGAACGGGGGAACGGGGGATGCGCCGTGCGCGTCTCCGGTGGCCGAACGGCTACCGGGGACGCGCACTGCCGCCTACCCGCCCCTGGAGCAGCAGCGAGAGCGCGGCGTGCACGTCCTCGAGGGACCGCTCCGGTTGGAACGCCTTCCAGTCGAGCGCTGCCACCAGCACCATCCCGACGAGCGCGGCCGCGGTGAGCGGGACGTCGATCTCCTCGCTCAACTCGCCCTCGCGCACGCCGTCCCGGAGCACCTCCTCCACGATCGCGACGGCCTGTTTCCGCACGACGAGCAGGGTGTCGTTCCAGGCCCTGTTGGTCCGCCACAGCTCCGCCACGTAGAGCTGGGTGAAGGCGGGGTACCTGTCGATGAAGACCAGACCGGCTCTGATCATGCGGTCGAGCGCGTCGACGCGGGTGCCTCCGGCCGCGATCGTCTCCGTCGCCGCTTGCTGGAGGTCCGCTGCGAGCAGCCCGACGCCGTGCCGCAGCAACTCCTCGAAGAGCTCCGTCTTGCTGCTGAAGTTGTAGTAGACGGTGCCTTTGGCGACTCCCGCGCGCTCGGCGATCTCCTCCACCGTCGTGGAGGAGAAGCCCTGTTCGGCGATGAGGGTCACCGCAGCGTGGAAGAGCTTCTGCCGGGTTGAAACCCGGCTGCGCCTGCCCTTCGGGCCGGACTCGTCCTCGGCTGCGCCGCCCGCCGCGGGCTGCGTGCCGCCCGTCCCGTTCGCTGTGGTCCTCCTCGACATGCGTCGATTCTCCCTCCTCACAGCGCCAGCTCAGGACGGAGCCGGTCGACGGTCCACACCTGGCGCCGGCGCGCGGTCCACGCCGTGAGCGCCAGCGCACCCGCCGCGTACGCGGCGAGCACCCCGCACGCCTGCCACACGGGGCCGAGACCGCCACCGGTGATCAGATGCCGCAGCCCCTCGACCACGTAGCTCATCGGGAGGAAGGGGTGGAGTGCGTTGAAGAACTCCGGGCTCGTCTGGATCGGGTAGGTGCCGCCGGCCGAGGTGAGCTGGAGCATGAGCATCGCGAGCACGAGAATGCGCCCCGCCGGACCGAAGCGGGCGTTGAGGAACTGCACGATCGCCGTGAAGCAGACCGTCACCAGCAGCAGAAAGCCCACGGTGCCTGCGCCCCTGGCGAGTTGGAGCCCGAGGCCCCAGTGCAGGACCGCGAGGAGCGCTCCCGCCTGCGCGACGCCGAGCCCGGCCACCGGCAGCCAGCCGGCGAGCGCGATCCGCCATGCCGGGGCTCCGGCCGCCAGCGCGCGCTTGCTCAGCGGCGGCAGCAGCATGTACGCGATCATGGCGCCGACCCAGAGTGCGAGCGGGATGAAGTACGGAGCGAACCCGGTGCCGTAGTTGGGCGCCGCGTGCGCCTTCTCCGACTCCAGGCCGACGGGGTCGGACATCGGCCCCGTGCGGTCGTTCCGCTCCTCGTCGCCGAGGTCGGGTATCTGCTTCGCGCCCTCGTGGAGCCCCGTGGCCAACTCGCCGGAACCCTCCGAGAGTCGGACCAGTCCGCCCTTGAGGTCGCCGGCTCCGGCCTGGAGGCGGCCCGCGCCCTCGTCCACCTGGCCCGCGCCGCGGTCGGCGGAAGCGAGCCCCGTGTGCAACCGCGAGGCTCCCTTGGAGACCTGCTGCGCGCCGCGGTCGAGCTTGTCGATCTGGCGTACGGCGGAGTCGAGGTCGTCGCCGAGCGCGGGCGCGCGGTCGGCGAGGAGCGTCGCGACGCCGTGCAGGTCGTCGAGGCGCTCACCGAGCCGGTCGAGGTTGCGCTGCTCGGCCTGGTCGGCCACGAAGTCGTTGACGTCCGAGGCGACTTCGGCCGAGCGCTCGGCCGCGTCGACCGCCTTCTTCAGCGCCGGGCACTCCGGATCGGCGGAATCCTCCCCGCAGCGCGTGCGCTCCAGCACGGCGAGGGTCTTCGCCGCGCGCTGCGCCTCCGACTCCGCCTTCCGCGCCTCCCGGGGGAGCGCGCCGAGGTCGTCCTTGAGCTCCTTGCTCGCACGTGCGACGCCGCGTGCGGTCTTCTCGATCTCGTCCCCGTGCTCGTCGAGGACGGGCCGGAGCGCGTCCGCCGCCTTGTTCACCTTGCCGGCGAGCTCTCCCGTGCCCTCCGCGACCTGCGCGGAGCCCTTCTTCAACTTCCCCGCGCCCTTGCGGAGTTCGGAGGTGCCGGATTTCAGGTCGCCGGTGCCCTCGTGGAGTTCGCCGAGCTTCTCGTCGAGTTCGCCGGCGCCGCTCTTCGCTTTGCCGATGCCGCTGCCGAGCTCGTCCGCTCCCTCGGCGGCCTCCGAGGTCTTGCCGTGGAGGGTGGAGAAGGAGAGGTAGATCCGGTCGTAGAAGCCGCGCGACACCTTGCTGGAGGCGGCGGCCCGCACCTCGGAGAAGACGGTGCGGGAGATCTGCCCCACGATGTAGTTGCTCGCGTCGTTGCTCCGCACCTGGAGGGCGCCGGTGTCCGGGTCGTCGCCGGAGGCCGAGCCGACCTTCTTGCTGAAGTCGGACGGCATGGTGAGCGAGAGGTAGTAGCGCCCGTCCTCGACGCCCTCGCGGGCGTCCGCCGCGTCGGTCTCCCGCCAGTCGAAGGTGTCGCTGTCGTGGAGCGCCTCCACGATCGAGTCGCCGACGTGCAGCTTCTCGCCGGATATCGCGGTGCCCTCGTCCTCGTTGACGAGCGCAACCGGTATCCGGTCGAGCCGCTCGTAGGGGTCCCAGAACGACCACAGGTACAGGGCGCCGTAGAGCAGCGGCAGCAGGACCATCGCGACGAGCGCGGCCCGCGGCATCCGTCCCCTCGTGAAGCGCTTCAGCTCAAGCGCGGCCAGCCTCGGCGAACGCATCCCCGCTCTCCTCCCCTTCCTCACGCTCCGGTCGGTCCGCCTCGTGGTCCGGTCGGGTCCGGACCACGACGGCATCCGGTGGTGCCTGGGTGCACGCGGCGAGGACGGTCGTCCCCGCCGCGGCGAGCCGCCGGAGCAGGGCCCAGGCCGCTTCCCGCTCCGCTGCCGGCAGGCCGAGTTCGACGTCGTCGACGGCGAGCACCCGCGGCTCGGCCACGAGCGCGAGGGCGAGCGAGAGTCGCAGCTCGTCGAGGCGCTCCAGGTCGCGGACGCGCGTGCGCGAGCCCTTGGGGAGCTCGTCCGGGTCGAGGCCGACGGCGTCGAGCGCGGCGTGCGCCCGCTCCCGCACGTCGGCCGTACGCCGTCTGCGCGAAAGGAGCAGCGCTCCGGGGCGTCCGACGAACCTCCGCTGGAGCAGCACCCGTTCACGCAGGTGCTCGGCGACGCTCAGCGACGGATCGAGGTCGGTGACGCCCGGCATCGAGCCGACCGCGCTGATCCGCCGCACGGCTGCCATCTTCTTCGGCAGGGGGTGCCCGCCGACCTCCGCCCGTCCCGAGCTGGGCTTCATACGTCCGGTGAGCGCCAGAAGCAGGCAGGTGCGCCCCGATCCCGCGGGGCCCTCCGCCGCCACCAAAGCGCCGGGTGCCGCGTCGAGTCGGACGTCGGTGAAGACGGGCCCGTGCGGCCCGACGAGGCCGAATTGCTCGGCGTGCACCGCGGCTCCCTCGTCGGCGGAGCGCCCGGGTGCGCTCCGACGGCGGGGCATGCGGCGTCCGCTTTGCTCGGCCTCGTTGCGGCGCGCGGTCGGCCCGGCGTCCGTCCGGTCGTTCTCGTCTGCGGGAGCTCCGCCGGCCTCGTCGTCCGACAACTGGCCCTCCTCTTCCTGACGGCACGCTTAGACTGACTGGTCAGTCCAATTATGCAAGGGCGTGCGACCGGCGCCGCATCCGGGGTCTCCCGCCCTTCCCCGCAGAGGAGTTGGGCGTACCGGCCGAGGTGTTCGTGCAGGTCGGCGGGGAGTGTCAGTGGGTGGCGCCACGATGTGGTGGTACGTCCGGCCCGTCCGGGTCGGAGACGGCCGACAGGAGGTTGGTCCCCGTGGCGCGCACGTCCCGTACACCGCCCCCGGAGCCCTCGCACCGCCGCGCCCAGCGCGACGTCCACCCGGTCCTGCGCCGCGCGGCGACCCCGCCGGCGGCCCTCGAACTCCTCGCACAGGCGCAGTTCGCACTCGACGAGGCCGCAGCGCTCAGCGACCCCAACGACCGCTACGCCGCAGCCCACTTCGCCGCGCTCCGCACGGCAGCGGCGGTCCTCGCGGCCCCCGAGCCGCCGCGCCCCCACCGCACGCCGCGCACCCGGGCCGCACGCCGGCCGATCCGCAGCGCCTGGGAGTCCCTTTCCGAGGCCGCTCCCGAACTCGTCGAGTGGAGCGCCTACTTCGCCGCCGGCGCGCGTCGGCGGCAGCTCGCGGAGGCGGGCGTCCCGGGCGCAGCGGACGAGGCTCAGGCGCGCGAGCTCCTCCGGGCGGCCGGTGTCTTCCTCCGCTCCGTCGAGCGCATGCTCGTCGACCAACCGGCGCTGCCGGGCCCCCGCACCGCCGGCGGGGAGGGAGCGGCATGACGCCTGTCACGGAGCCCGGGGCGGCTCGGTTCGGCGCCGTCCCGCAGGCAATAGGGTGGGACGGCCAGCAACTGAGCCGAGGAGCAGCCGCATGTCCCGCCCGAGCGCATCCCTCCGTACCACCGTGGTCTGGGAGGCACTTCAAGGAGCCCTCGACCAGCGCGCCAAGGCGTCGGGCCGCCACGAGCTCCGCGTCCTCGACACCGGTGGCGGCACCGGCAACTTCGCCGTTCCCGTCGCCCGGCTCGGCCACCGGGTCACCGTGGTCGACCCTTCCCCCAACGCGCTCTTCGCGCTGGAGCGGCGCGCGGCCGAGGCGGGCGTCGCCGAGCAGGTGCACGGAGTGCAAGGGGACGTCGGCGGCCTCTTCGACGTCGTCGAACGCCAGGGCTACGACGTCGTTTTCTTCCACGGAGTCCTGGAGCACGTCGACGATCCGGCGGCCGGTCTGCGCAACGCGGTCGAGGCCCTCCGGCCCGAAGGGGGGACCCTCAGCCTCCTCGCCGCCGGGCTGGGCGGTGCCGTGCTCGGCAGGGCGCTCGCCGGGCGGTTCACCGAGGCGCGGGCCGCGCTCGGCTCCCCCGACGGGCGTTGGGGGGAGAGCGACCCGATGCCGCGGCGGTTCACGCCCGAGGGCCTCGCCGAACTCGTCTCCGGGAGCGGGCTGGAGATCGTCTCCCTGCACGGCGTCAGCGTCTTCACCGACCTGGTCCCGGGCGCGCTGGTGGACACGGAGCCCGAGGGGCTCGAAGCGCTCGCACGTCTGGAGTCGGCCGCAGCCGAGCGCTCGGACCTCCGTGCCGTCGCCGCGCGGCTGCACCTCCTCGCCGAGACGGGGCGGGGGGTCCCACCCACTTCCGGGACCTGAGGGGAACACCGTCGGGGACCTCCGTCCCGGGTTGTCGTGCTCCGTCCCCGTGCTGGTGAGGTGCCCTGCGGCGGAGTTCCTCGCCGCCCGCCCGATCATCGGCCGTGCGCCGTATGATCGGAATGAACCGCCGGGTTGACAGGAGGGTGGTGCGGGAATGAACGCGGAACAGGCCGTGGCCGACCGCCTTCCGGCAGGTCGCTCGTGGTGGGAGGAATTGGCGTAGAGGGGCGGGTTTCACGGGGGCGATTCCCTGCCTATCCTTGAAGAGTCGCATCCGGTCGCCCCCGCGACCGACGAGTAGGAGGACTCCGTGCCGCTCTCTGATCACGAGCAGCGGATGCTCGAACAGATGGAGCGAGCGCTGTACGCCGAAGATCCCAAATTCGCGACAGCGCTCGAAGGAAGTGAGCTGCGCCGGTACACCCGCAAGCGGGTATACCAAGCGGTTGCTGGCTTTCTGGTCGGCATCGCGCTCCTCATGGCCGGCATGGTCGCGCAGCAGGTCTGGGTCAGCGTCGTGGGTTTCCTCGTCATGCTCGGCTGTGCCGTGCTCGCGGTGACCGGCTGGCGCAAGGCCCCCAAGTCCGGGGAGACAGGCGAGCAGGGCGAAGGCCGGCAGGCAGCCGGCGGCTCGTCCGAGGCGACCCGCTCCCGTCGACAGCAGCAGCCGAGACAGCGCCGTTCGATGATGAACCGGATCGAGCAGCGCTGGCAGCGCCGCAGGGACGAGGGTCAGCACTGAGCGGCTGCTGAGGAGCGGCGGGGCAGCTCGCCGCCCGACCCACCACCGATGGGGACCCGGCTCCCAGGGCCGGGCCTCCCGCTTCGTCGCTTCGTCTCCGAGCGTCCGACAAGCAGGTGCGCGAGTGCCGCCCGCATCCGGCGATCGCGTCAACCGCCCGCTGTCGGGCGCTTCTTCATGCCCGGGTCCGCTTTCGGCGCGTCAGGGAGCGTGACGGTCCGCGGTGGTTGCCCGTCCCAACTACCCTCGCCAGAGCGGGAGTTCACCCTTTCGGAGCAACCGCGGGCCACGGGATCGCCGGGCCCGCGGTACGCGCCGTTCGCGGACGGACGCGAGCGGTCACCGTGTGCCTCGTCAGCCCTTGGAGAACCGCGGCGTCAGCCTGCCGACGACCCCCGCACGCAGCGCTGACGAGCGTTCCCGCACGGCCCACCACAGCCGGGCGCCGGAACGCGGCAGGAGCAGCGCCCGCAGGCGCACGCTGCGCGGCGCGGCCCGCCGCAACCCGGCGCGTACGGCTTCCACGTCCTCGCGCACCGCGGGCGCCGGACGCGGCGCAGGCGCGTAGAGGACCTGCTCGACCGAGTCGGCCACGCGGTGCACCGCGGCCGCGGCCTCGCCTTCCAGCTCCCCGACGCGCACCACGCGCTCCGCCGACTTCCGCGGTGTCTCCGACTCCATCGGCACGACGCCGTGATCCCAGGCGGTGTCGAGGAGTTCGCGCCACCCGGAGAGGACCGTCTCGGCCGGCCCGAGACCGCCGCGCAGCCGTACGGCCCGTCTGCGGGTGCGCCACGCGAGAGGCAGCAGAGGTACTGCGAGGACGGCGAGCGCGGCCCCGGCGATCCCGGCAGCCTCGCCCCAGGGGAATCCGCCGCCGCCGGCGCCGCCGGCGGGCGCGGCCGGGCCACCGCACGACGGGTCGGCGCGCTTCTCCTCCGCGGTGCAGGAGGGAGAGTCGGACGGCTCGGGCGTCGGCGAGGTGCTGGGGTTCCGCTCCGGGAGTTGCTCGCCCGGGTTCTCGCTCGGGTCGGGTGCGTCGGGCTGCGTGTAGGGCGGGGCGATGCCGCGGGACGGTGTCGGCTCGAACCGCGTCCAGCCGACGCCCTCGAAGTACAGCTCGGGCCAGGCGTGAGCGTCCTGGAGGCCGACGGCCGTCACGCCGTCGCCGCGCGGGGTGCCGGGGGTGAAGCCCACCGCGACCCGCGCGGGGATGTCGAGGGTTCGGGCCATCGAGGCCATCGCGAAGGAGAAATGGACGCAGAAGCCCTCCTTCTGCTCCAGGAAGTTGACGATCGCCGCCGAACCGCTGCCGGCGCGGACCTGGGTGTCGTAGGTGAACCCGCCGTCGCGCGCGAACCAGTCCTGGAGGCGGACGGCGCGCTCGTAGTCGTTGTCGGCCCCGCTCGTCACCGTGCGCGCCTTCTTGTGGACCTCGGCGGGCAGTGACTCGGGGACCTCGGTGTACTCCCGCTTCAGCGCGGGCGGCGGCTCGGGCGCCTGGCTCAACTGCTCCCGCGTCGGCTCCACTTGGAGACTCTCGACCTCGTACTCCTGGCCGCGCGTGTTCTGCCCCCGGTAGCCGACGACCGTGCGGCCCTCGGGCTCGTACCGCCAGTTCCCGTCGAGCTTCACCCGCTGCGCCGGATACGGCATCGGCAGCCAGTCCTGTGCGTACCAGTCGGCTGCCTTGAGGTTGATCCGCACCTTGTCGGAGCTGACCTCGGGGGAGAGGCCGCGCGGGGCTGGGAGCACCGAGGGGATGTCGGTGATCCTCCGCTCCGAGGGCTTCCAGGCGGAGCCGTCGAACTGGTCGAGCGCGACGATGCGCAGGTACAGGTCGCCCGTCTTCTCCGAACTCGTGGTGTACGTCAGAGCTGTGCGGTCCCGCGGCTGGTTGAGGCTGTCCTGGAGTGCCACCAGCGGATTGACGGCCGAGATCGTGCTGCCGCCGTTCTCCGCGCGGCCCCCGCCCGAGCCGGCGTTCTCCAACAGGCCGCCGCCGAGCGAGGGCAGCACCGCGGGGACGGCGAGGGCGATGCCGAGCGCGACCACACCGATCCGCCGCCCGGTGCGCACCGGCACCGTCGCGCGCGAGCGCCCGCCGAGCGGACGTTCGGGGCCGCGCTCGGCGAAGAGGCGCCCCCACCGCGACAGCCGTTCGCGCCCTTCGGCGAGCAGGAGCAGCAGGTAGCCGGCGGCTGCACAGACGAACCAGAGCCAGGCGAGGCTCCCTTGGGCGAGGCCGGCGGCGACCGAGTAGAGCGCGAGGAGCGGCAGCCCTGCGGGGGCCGCGGTGCGGTAGGTGACGGCGAGGACGTCGACGAGGAGCCCGATGAGGAGCACTCCGCCGACGAGCATCAGCCGGATACCGTCGCTCACGGGTGCCGGAGTGGCGTAGCGGTTGACGTCCTCGGCCCCCGAGGCGAGGAGCTCGCCGAACCGCGCGATCGCGTCGGGTCCCGGCAGGACGGCGCCGATCGCCTGCTCGCGGGTGAAGCTCAGCGTCAACAGCAGTGCGGAGACGACGACTTGGAGCAGCACCGTGAGCGGTCGGGCGAGCGGGACCCGGCGCCCCGCCACACCGACCGCGCTCTGCACGCCGATGAGGAACGCCGCCTGGAGCAGCCACGTCGCCGGTTCGGCGAGCGGCAGCAGCGCACAGGACGCGGCGAGCGTCGCCACCCACCCGCAGAAAGCCAACCTTCCCCCCACGCTCACCGGCCCACCCCTTCCGCAGTCGATCGCCCGGCCTCCTGCCACAGACCGGGAAGAGAAAGCCCGGCCCCGCCGGGCAGCACCTGCCACCCGCCCGCGCGGAGCGCCTGGAGCGCCGGGGGCTCTGCCGTCTGCCCCTGCTCAGACGGCGCGGTGGTGAACGCGAGGGCCCGCGTGGTGCGTTGGCGCATCCGGGCGAGCGTCAACGCCTGTTCCTCGTCGAGCTCGCCGAGGAAGGCGACGAGGAGACCCTCGGAACCCGGCGTCCCGCCGCGCAGTGCGTCGTAGGCCGGGGCGAGGGAGCTGCTCTGCGAGTGGTCGAGAACGGCGAGCGCGTCGAGGAGCATGCCGGCGGTGTCGGAGGAGTCGCCTGTGCTGCCCTCGGGGGTCGCCGAGCCGGCGTCGGTGAGCAGACGCACGGCGTAGCCCCGTTCCAGCAGGTGGAGGCAGACGGAGGCGGCGGCCGAGACCGCCCATTCGAAGGCGGAGTCCGGGCCCGAGCCGAGGTACGCGGACCGGCGGGCGTCCAACAGGACGATGGCGCGGGCCTGTTGCGGCTGCTCCTCGCGGCGCACCATGAGCTGGCCGTACCGTGCGGTGGAGCGCCAGTGCACCCGGCGCAGGTCGTCGCCGTGGCGGTAACCCCGCGGAATGATGTCGTCGTCCCCGGCGTGCGCGAGGGAGCGTTGGCGGCCCTCGCCGTACCCCGAGGCGTCCCCCGTGAGCCGTACGGCGGGCAGCGGCTCGGTGGGCGGTACGACGGTGAGCGTGTCGTGCGTGCTGAAGGCGCGGGTGAGTTCGCACATCCCGAACGGGTCGGTGAGCCGCAGTTGGAGCGGCCCGAGCGGGTACTGCCCGCGCAGGTCCGAACGGACCTTGTAGGAGACCTCGCGCCTGCCTCCCGGCTCCACCCGGTCGAGGACGAAGCGCGGCCGGGGGCCGAGTACGTAGGGGACGCGGTCCTGGAGCATCAGCAGCCCGGTGTGGAGGCGCGAGATGTTGTCGATCCGCAGGTGCACCCGTGCCTCGGCACGTGCGGGCACCCGCGCGGGGGAGAGCCTCCGCGACCCGGCGACGCGGTGCCTGGTGCGGTGGAGCACGAGGACGCACACCACGGGAAGGGCGGCCAACAGCAGGCCGACACGCAGCAGTTCGGGCTGCCCGAGCAGGTAGGCGCAGACGGCGGCGGCCACGCCCGCGGCGAGGAAGGAGCGGCCCCGCGTGGTCAGCCCGCTCAGCGCCGTGCGGAGCGGTCCGCGGCTCCGTTCGGCCTGCGGGGAATCCGGTTGACGGTCGTCGGTGCGGCCCGCGTAGGGGCCGGGTACCGGGCCCGCCGGCATCATCGGGTCCGGGGCTGCGGCGGTCCGTACGGGTAAGGACCGGGCGCGGCCGGAGGCTGGCCCGGCGCCGGGGGCGCCGGGGGTGCAGTCCGTCCGGCCTGCGCCGTACCCGGTGCCGGGGGCGCGGCGGGGGCGCCCGGCGTGGGCAGGGTGCCCACGGGCGGCTGCGGGACCTGCGGGGCGCTGCGTGCTCCCTGCGCCTGCGGCTGCGGCGGTACGCCTGCGCGTTGGTCCTGCGCCGCGGGGACGGGTGTCTGATGAAGGAGCTCGCCGACGATCTGCTCGGCCGTGCGCCGGTTCAACTGCGCCTGTGCGGTGGGCAGGAGGCGGTGCGCGAGCACGGGGACGGCGAGCGACTGGAGGTCGTCGGGGAGCGCGAACTCGCGCCCGGCGAGCGCCGCCGCCGCCTTCGCCGCGCGTACCAGGTGGAGGGTGGCCCGCGGCGAGGCCCCCAGCCGCAGCTCGGGGTGGGAACGGGTGGCGGCGACGAGGTCGACCGCGTACCTCCGGACGGCGTCCGAGACGTGGACCTCGCGGACCGCCTCGATCAACTTGCACACGTCGTGCGCGTGCGTGACCGATCGGAGGTCGTCGAGCGGGGAGGTCGCACCGTGGACGTCGAGCATCTCCAACTCGGCGGCGGGGCTCGGGTACCCGATCGAGACGCGGGCCATGAAGCGGTCGCGCTGCGCCTCGGGGAGCGGGTAGGTGCCCTCCATCTCCACCGGGTTCTGCGTGGCGACGACCATGAACGGCTCGGGGAGCTGGTGCGTCTCGCCGTCGATGGTGACCTGGCGCTCCTCCATCGACTCCAGCAGCGCCGACTGCGTCTTGGGGGAGGCGCGGTTGATCTCGTCCCCGATGACGATCTGCGCGAAGATCGCCCCCGGCTTGAACTCGAAGTCCGTGCGTTGCTGGTCGTAGACGCTGACCCCGGTGATGTCCGACGGCAGCAGGTCGGGCGTGAACTGGATGCGCCGCACCGAGCAGTCGATCGACTTCGCCAGCGCCTTGGCGAGCATCGTCTTGCCGACCCCGGGGACGTCCTCCAGGAGGAGGTGCCCCTCGGCGAGGAGCACGGTCAACGAGATCCGTACGATCTCGGGCTTCCCCTCGATCACGGACTCCACCGAACGGCTCACCGCCCCTGCGGTGGCGCTCAGTTCACTGAGGCTCGCTCGCTCGTCATAGGTCGTCACCCGGCCCTCCTCGGCCCCGTGCTGTTCGTCCTAGTCGCTGACTGGGCATCCCGCTGCCGCAGTCGACCTCCCGTGCCCCTACCGGCGTATTCTTCACGCCCGCGGGGCCTTTCGTCACGGTTACCGTGCGATCTCCGGGTCGATCTCGCGGAGCAGGCCGGTGGAGACGTCGAAGACGAATCCGCGCACATCGTCCCGATGCAGCAGGAATGGGTTGGTCCGCACGCGTTCCATCGACTGCCGGACGTCCTGGTCGAGATCTCGGAAGGACTCCACGGCCCACGAGGGGCGCTGGCCGACCTCGGCCTCCAGGTCGTTCCTGAACTCCTCGGTGAGGTTGAGGAGTCCGCAGTCCGTGTGGTGGATGAGAACAACCGAGCGGGTGCCGAGCGCCCGCTGGCTGATCGTCAGGGAGCGGATCGCGTCGTCGGTGACGACGCCGCCCGCGTTGCGGATGGTGTGGCAGTCGCCGAGGTCGAGGCCGAGTGCCTCGTGCAGGTCGAGCCGGGCGTCCATGCAGGCCACGACGGCGACCCGCTGCACCGGCCTGGCATCCATGCCCGGGTCGGTGAACCCTTCGGAGTAGCGGTGGTTGGCGGCCACGAGGCGGTCGGTGACGGTCGCCTGCGGCGCTGCTCCGGATTGCGGGGAGGCGGATTTCGACATGTCTACGACGGTAGACGCCCTGCCGCCCTCCGGCTCGCGCAGGTGGGGGCGAAAGGGACCGCGCGGCGTCGATGTGAGGTAACCCACAGTGGTTCCCCGTGCGTAGCGGGGGCTCGATGCAGGGGAGGGACGCGCCTTTGGCCCGTAGTTGACCGCCGCGTGCAGTGGACTAGAGTGACGCGCAGTGGGAGGCGAACCTCCCCAAGGACCCCCGAATCCCCTCGCGTGCGCGGGCGCGTACGTGCGGCTCGGCCTCCTCCCGCTCCCGGCCCGCAGCCTCCCGTGACCCGGGGGTCTCGCGCCGTATCCCCTTCGAGCGGGCGGGGACCAAGGAGCATGTGCATAGCTGCCCGCCAGAGTTGAGAGGGCACATGACCACCGACGAGCGCCCGGCCTTCGGCAGGCACGACCCCGTCATGCTCCGGCGCTCCCTCGAGCTGCTCGCTCCGGCGCTCCGGGAGCCCGGCGCCGTCGTCGTCGACTGCACCCTGGGGCTCGGCGGTCACAGCGAGGAGCTCCTGAAGACCTTCCCCGAAGCCCGCCTCGTCGGCCTCGACCGCGACACCGAGGCGCTCCGCTTCGCCCGCGCCCGGCTGGCGCCGTACGGCGAGCGGGCCACTCTCGTGCACGCCGTCTACGACGAACTCCCCGACGTCCTGGACCGGCTCGGCACCCCCCGGGTGCAGGGCGTGCTCTTCGATCTCGGCGTCTCCTCGATGCAGTTGGACGAGGCGGAGCGCGGCTTCGCCTACGCGCAGGACGCACCGCTCGACATGCGCATGGACCAGAGCACGGGCCCGAGCGCCGCCGATGTGCTCAACACCTACCCGCCGGGCGACCTGGTGCGCATCCTGCGGAGCTACGGCGAGGAGAAGCAGGCGAAGCGGATCGTCGAGGCCGTCGTGCGGGAGCGTGCCGTGGAGCCGTTCCGTACCAGTGCGCGGCTCGTCGAGGTGATCAGGGACGCGCTGCCGCAGGCGGTGAAGCGCACCGGAGGGAACCCGGCGAAGCGGACCTTCCAGGCTCTGCGGATCGAGGTGAACGGGGAGTTGGCGGTGCTGGAGCGCGCGCTGCCGAGCGCCGTCGACGCGCTCGCCGTCGGCGGCAGGGTCGTGGTCCTCGCCTACCACTCGCTTGAGGACCGCATGGCGAAGCGGGTCCTCGGCGCCGGCGCGACGAGCACCGCGCCCGCCGACCTGCCCGTCGTCCCCGAGCAGTACCAGCCACGGCTGCGGCTGCTCACCCGCGGCGCCGAACTGCCGGACGACGAAGAGGTGGCGACCAACCGCCGTGCGGCACCGGCGAGGCTGCGCGGCGCCGAGCGCATCAGGGAGGCGAACCGGTGAGCGTCAGCGGAGCGAGGCGGGGGAGCGGAACCGGTGCGCCGATGCGCCGGTGCGGGGCAACGGTGGTGTGCCGGTGAGCGCGCAGGGCAGGATCGCGCGCCTGGCGCGGATGGTTCCGGCGGGCGCCTCCCACGCGCGGCGCACACCCTTCGTCCTGCTCGTCGTCGTCCTCCTCGGTTCCGGACTCCTGACGCTGCTCCTCCTCAACGCCTCGCTCAACAAAGGGTCGTTCAGGCTGAGCAAGCTGGAGCAGGAGACGGAGCGCCTCACCGACCAGCAGCAGGCGCTCCAGCAGCAGGTCGACGGCTACTCGGCCCCCGCCGTGCTGGAACGCAGGGCCAGGGGACTCGGGCTCGTGCCCGGCGGCGTCCCCGTCTTCCTCGCACCCGACGGCAGCGTCCGCGGCGATGCCGAGTCAGCGGAGGTCACGGAGTGAGCCAGCGCCCCGACCCGCGACGGAAGGTCCCCGGGCCCGCGCGTCCGCAGCGGGCGCGGGGCGAACCGCCGCGCGCCGCGCGCAAGCCGCCGGCCAGGCAGCGCCCGTCGGGCGGCGGTCGCGGCGGAAGCGGACTCCGGCTCGCCTCCTACCGCCCGCGACTGCGCCTCGTCGGTGTGGGGCTGACGTTGATCGTCGCCGTCTTCTCGGTACGGCTGCTCCAGGTGCAGGCCGTCGACGCCAGCGCGTTCGCCGAGAAGGCAGCCCTGAACCGGTATGTCAAGGTGCCGCTCGCGGCCGAGCGCGGAGCGATCACCGCGCGCGACGGGACCCCGTTCGCCAGCACGGTCGACGCGTACGACATCACCGCCGACCCCTACCTCTTCACCCGCAAGCAGACCGGCGTCGCCGACGCGCCCGAGCGCGCCGCCGCCCTCCTGGCGCCGGTGATCGACGGCAACCGGCAGAAGATCGCCGAGCAGTTGAGCCGCACCGACACCCGCTACGTGCTCCTCGCGCGGCAGCGGACGCCGCAGGAGTGGCGGAAGATCAAAGAGCTCAAGTCGGAGCAGGCGGCGAAGGCGTCGGAGAAGAAGGGCGCCAACGTCCTCGCCGGGGTCTTCCAGCAGGAGCACGCCAAGCGGATCTACCCCAACAAGGACCTCGCCTCCGGCGTCCTCGGCTTCGTCAACTCCGAGGGCGAGGGCGGCGCGGGGCTCGAGGCGAAGCTCGACAAGAAG
Organism: Streptomyces sulphureus DSM 40104; assembly: GCF_000381025.1. Taxonomy (GTDB): domain Bacteria; phylum Actinomycetota; class Actinomycetes; order Streptomycetales; family Streptomycetaceae; genus Streptomyces; species Streptomyces sulphureus. The sequence continues at coordinate 337,764 of NZ_KB905815.1, read as the reverse complement.
CTGGCGGGCGAGGACGGGAGGATCACCTACGCGCAGTCCGGCGGCCGGCAGGTGCCGACGGCCGGCGTCAACGAGGAGTCGGCGACGCCCGGTTCGGACATGGAGCTCACCCTCGACCGGGACATCCAGTTCGCGGCGCAGCGGGCCCTGGCCGACCGCGTCGAGTCGTCGGACGCGGACAGCGGGTACGTCGTCGTCCAGGACACGCGGTCGGGGCAGCTCCTCGCGATGGCGAACGCGCCCGGCTTCGACCCCAACGACCTGAGCGGCGCCTCCGCCGAGTCGCTCGGCAACCCGACCGTGCAGGACGTCTACGAGCCGGGTTCCACAAGCAAGTTGATGTCGATGGCCGCGGTGCTGGAGGAGGGCAAGGCCACGCCGTCCACGCAGGTCACCGTCCCCAACAGGCTCAAGCGCGCCGACCGCTTCTTCGCCGACGACGTCGACCACCCGACCTGGCAGCTCACCCTCAACGGCGTCCTCGCCAAGTCGAGCAACATCGGCACCATCCTCGCCACCGAGCAGCTCGGTGGCACGCAGGCGAAGGCGAACCGCGTCCTCCACGACTACCTCCGACGGTTCGGCATCGGCAGGCCCACGGGCCTCGGCCTGCCGGGCGAGACCGAGGGCATCCTCCCGAAGCCGGGGAAGTGGAGCTCCTCGCAGCAGTACACGATCCCCTTCGGCCAGGGCCTCTCGCTCAACGCCGTGCAAGCGGCATCGATCTACTCCACCATCGCCAACGGCGGTGTGCGCAAGGAGCCGACGCTCGTCCGCGGCACCACCCAGGAGGACGGCAGGTACGTGCGCGCCCCCGAGCCGAAGGAGCGCCGGGTCGTCAGCGAGAAGACGGCGCGCACGCTCTCGCGGATGCTGGAGTCCGTCGTCGACGACATGGAGGGCACGGGGACGACGGCGAAGATCCCCGGCTACCGCGTCGCGGGGAAGACGGGTACGGCCAACCGGGTGGACCCGAAGACCGGGCGCTACGACGGGTATACGGCGTCCTTCGCCGGCTTCGCGCCGGCGGACAAGCCGCGGGTGACGGTCTACTGCGCGGTCCAGAACCCCAAGAAGGGCAGCTACTTCGGCAGCGACGTATGCGGCCCCGTCTACAAAAAGGTCATGAACTTCGCGCTGAAATCCCTGCAGATCCCTCCGACCGGTGACAAGCCGGCCCAGATGCCGGTCTTCGCCAACCCGGGGTCCGGCAGCACCGACTGATGGGAGCCCGCCACGTGAGAGAGATCACCGGCGGCGCGTACAACCGCCCTGCCGACGCGGGGGAGTCGCGCCCCTCGCTTCGCGGCGGGGCCCGTGCGCCCGGTACGCTCACCGCCGTGCCACAAGCTGATCAGACCTCCCCCGCGCCCGCGGCGAAGGGGCCTGCTGCAGGTTCCGCCGCCCCCTCGGCAGGCGACGCCTTCCCGGGCCCGCCCCGCCCGACGCGGGTCACCCCCGTCCCCCTCGCCGAGCTGGCCCGTCTCCTCACGGCCGAGATCCCCTCGGCAGCCGACGAGGAGGCGCAGGCCACCGGCATCACCCACGACTCCCGCGCGGTACGCCCCGGCGACGTCTACGCGGCGCTCCCCGGAGCGCGGTTCCACGGCGCCGACTTCGCGCCGCAGGCCCAACGGCTCGGCGCCGTCGCGGTCCTCACCGACCCGGCCGGCCGCGAGCGCGCAGCCGAGACGGGGCTGCCCGTCCTCGTCGTCCCCGACCCGCGCGGCCGGATGGGCGCGCTCGCCGCGGCCCTCTACGGCGAGCCCGGCGCCGACCTCCTGCAGATCGGCATCACGGGGACGTCGGGCAAGACCACGACGGCGTACCTCGTCGAGGGCGGCCTGCGGCGCGCAGCCGGCGAGGCGCGCACGGCCGAACTGCCCGACGGCGCCGTGCGCCCGGGCGGCACGGGGCTGACGGGGCTCATCGGCACCGTGGAGTCGCGGATCGGGGACGAGCGCATCAAGTCGGAGCGCACCACCCCCGAGGCCACCGAACTCCAGGCGCTCTTCGCCGTGATGCGCGAGCGCGGGGTGACCTCGGTCGCCATGGAGGTCTCCTCGCACGCGCTGGTGCTCGGACGCGTCGACGGCAGCGTCTTCGACATCGCCGTCTTCAACAACCTCAGCCCCGAACACCTCGATTTCCACCCGGACATGGAGGACTACTTCCGCGCGAAGCGTCAGCTTTTCACCAAGGCACGCTCCCGTGCCGGCGTCGTCAACTTCGACGACGAGTACGGCTTCCGCCTGATCAGGGAGTCGGAGGTGCCGGTCACGACGTTCTCGGCCGAGGGCCACCCCGACGCCGACTGGCACGCGGAGGAAGTCCGCGTCGGCCCGCTCGGCTCGACGTTCACCGCGGTCGGCCCGAAGGGCGAGAAGGTCGCCGCCGCTTCGCCGATCCCCGGGCCCTTCAACGTCGCCAACGCGCTCGCCGCGCTCACGGCGCTCGCCACCGCGGGCATCGACCCGCAGACGGCGGCCGACGGCATCGCCGAAGTCCCCGGTGTACCCGGCCGGTTGGAGCGCGTCGACGCAGGCCAGCCGTACCTCGCCGTCGTCGACTACGCGCACAAGCCCGACGCCGTCGAGTCCGTCCTCTACGCGATCCGCAAGGTCACCGAGGGGCGGGTGCACGCGGTGCTCGGCTGCGGCGGCGACCGCGACCCGCACAAACGTCCCGCGATGGGCGCGGCCCTCGCCCGCCTCGCCGACACCGCGGTGCTCACCTCGGACAACCCGCGCTCCGAGGACCCGCTCGCCATCCTCGCCGCCATGCTCGGCGGTGCGGCCGAGGTGCCCGCCCACGAACGCGGCACCGTGCTCCTGGAGGAGGAGAGGGCCGCCGCCGTCGACGCTGCGGTGGCCCGCGCCGAGGCGGGGGACACCGTGCTGGTGCTCGGCAAGGGCCACGAGCAGGGCCAGGACATCGCCGGCGTCGTGCGCCCCTTCGACGACCGGGACGTCCTCCGCACCGCAATCCGTGCGCACGTCGACGCCTCCCCCGCCCCCGCCGGGCGGACCCCCGCCCCAGCGCAGTCCCGGCCCGCCGAGGCGGCGCCGGAGGAAGCCGCCCCCACCCCGCCCCGGACAGACAAAACGGAACGATGATTCCCCTCTCCCTCGCTGAGATCGCCGCCCTCACCGGCGGACGGCAGCACGACATAACGGAGTCCGGCCGCGAGGTCACGGGCCCGGTCGTGATCGACTCCCGTCAGGCAGGCCCCGGCAGCCTCTTCGCCGCCTTCGTCGGCGAGCACGTCGACGGCCACGAATTCGCGGAGAGCGCCCGACAGGCCGGCGCCGCCGGGGTGTTGGCGACCCGTCCGCCGGGCGGCCCCGCGATCGTCGTCGACGACGTCGTACGCGCGCTGGGTGCGCTCGCCCGGCACACCGTCGCCGAGCTCGGCACGCGCGTCGTCGCCCTCACCGGCTCCAGCGGCAAGACGAGCACCAAGGACCTGCTCGCACAGTTGCTCCAACGCCTCGGGCCGACCGTCTGGCCCGAGGGCAGCCAGAACAACGAGATCGGGCTGCCGCTCACCGCCCTCCGCGCGGACCGCGGCACCCGCCACCTCGTGCTGGAGATGGGCGCGCGCGGCGTCGGCCACATCCGCTACCTGACCGAGCTGACACCGCCGGGCATCGGCGTCGTCCTCAACGTCGGCACGGCGCACCTCGGGGAGTTCGGCGGCCGGGAGCAGATCGCCCTCGCCAAGGGCGAGTTGGTGGAGTCGCTGCCGCCGGCGGCCGAGGGCGGCACGGCCGTCCTCAACGCCGACGACCCGTACGTACGCGCGATGGCCTCCCGCACCCGGGCCGCCGTCCTCCTCTTCGGCGAGGCCGAGGAAGCAGACGTCCGCGCGGCCGACGTCCACCTCACCTCCGCCGGCACCCCCGCCTTCACGCTCCACACCCCCACCGGGTGCGGCGAGGTGCGCATGCGGCTGTACGGTGAGCACCACGTGTCGAACGCGCTCGCGGCGGCGGCCGTCGCCCACGAACTTGGCATGCCCGCAAGGGAGATCGCGCAGGCGCTCTCGGAGGCCGGCACGCTCTCCAAGTGGCGGATGGAGGTCACCGAGCGCGCGGACGGTGTCACAGTCGTCAACGACGCCTACAACGCCAACCCCGACTCCACCAGGGCCGCACTCCGCACCCTCGTCGCCATGGGCGGCAGGGCGCAGGGCCCGGGAGAAGGGACCGCCGAGGGGGGACGTACCTGGGCGGTGCTCGGCGAGATGGCGGAGCTGGGCGACGAGGCGCTCGCCGAGCACGACGCGATCGGACGGCTCGCCGTCCGGCTCAACGTCAGCAAGCTCGTGGCGGTCGGAGGCCGGGAGGCCGGCTGGCTCGACATGGGCGCCAAGAACGAGGGTTCGTGGGGTGAGGAGTCGGTGCACGTGTCCGACGCTGAGGCGGCCGTCGACCTGTTGCGCAGTCAACTGCGGCCAGGGGATGTCGTACTGGTGAAGGCGTCCCGTTCGGTCGGTCTGGAGCGTGTGGCCGAAGCGCTGCTCGCGGAGGAACCGGGCGGTCGCCCGGGCGAGGCGACCGGAGGCGGGGCCCGATGAGGCAGATCCTCTTCTCCGGGGTGATCGGACTCTTCCTGTCCCTCGTCGGCACCCCGCTCCTGATCAAACTGCTCGCCTCCAAGGGCTACGGGCAGTTCATCCGGGACGACGGCCCACAGAACCACCACAGCAAGCGCGGCACCCCCACCATGGGCGGTATCGCGTTCATCCTCGCGACGCTGCTCGCCTACGCGCTCACCAAGCTGATCAACGGCAGTGAGCCGAGCTTCTCCGGGCTGCTGGTCCTCTTCCTCTTCGCGGGCATGGGGCTCGTCGGCTTCCTCGACGACTACATCAAGATCGTCAAGCAGCGCAGCCTCGGTCTGAGAGCCAAGGCGAAGATGGCGGGACAGCTCATCGTCGGCATCGCCTTCGCCGTGCTCTCGCTCAACTTCGCCAACAGCAGGGGGCTCACCCCCGCTTCGACGAAGCTCTCCTTCACACAGGACTTCGGCTGGTCGATCGGCCCGGTGCTCTTCGTCATCTGGGCGCTCTTCATGATCCTGGCGATGTCCAACGGCGTGAACCTCACCGACGGCCTCGACGGACTCGCCACCGGCGCCTCCGTGATGGTCTTCGGCGCCTACGTCTTCATCTGCATCTGGGAGTACCAGGAGTCCTGCGCCAACGCCCTCACCGCGGGGCCCGGTTGCTACGAGGTACGAGATCCGCTCGACCTCGCCGTCGTCGCGGCGGCGCTGATGGGCGCGTGCTTCGGCTTCCTCTGGTGGAACACCTCGCCGGCGAAGATCTTCATGGGCGACACCGGCTCCCTCGCGCTCGGCGGTGCCCTCGCCGGCCTCGCGATCCTCTCCCGGACCGAGCTGCTCCTCGCCGTCCTCGGTGGCCTCTTCGTCCTCATCACCATGTCCGTGGTGCTCCAGGTCGGCTCCTTCCGCCTCACCGGCAAGCGCATCCTCAAAATGGCCCCGCTCCAGCACCACTTCGAGCTGAAGGGCTGGTCCGAAGTGCTCGTCGTGGTGCGGTTCTGGATCATCCAGGGCATGTGCGCGATCGTCGGTGTCGGAATCTTCTACGCAGGATGGGCGGCGGCGAATTGACCTCCCCGACGGCACCGGCCGAGAGCATCCGCGTCCCCGAGGACCTCGAAGGGCTCCCCGTCGTCGTCGCGGGGCTCGGCGTCAGCGGACTCCCGGCGGCGAAGGCGCTCCACCGCTTCGGCGCCCGCGTCACCGCGGTCAACGGCGGCGACGGCGAAGGACCGCGCCGCCAGGCGGCTGAGCTCGACGCACTCGGCGTCGAGGTGCGCCTCGGCGACGACCGCACCCTCCCCGAGGACGCCCGGCTCGTCGTCACCACACCCGGGTTCAGGCCGGACAGTCCGCTGTTCGCAGCGGCCGCGAAGGCAGGCGTCCCCGTCTGGGGAGACGTCGAACTCGCCTGGCGGCTGCGCGGCGTCGCGGCGCCCGCCGTGCCCTGGCTCGCCGTCACGGGCACCAACGGCAAGACGACGACGGTGCAGATGCTCGCCGAGATCCTCGGCGCGGCCGGCCTGAAGACGGCGCCCGTCGGCAACATCGGCGTCTCCCTCATCGACGTCGTCCTCGGCACGCCGCCCTTCGACGACCTCGACGTCCTCGCCGTCGAGCTCTCCAGCTACCAGCTCCACTGGGCGCCGAGCCTCCGCCCGCACTCCGCCGCCGTCCTCAACCTCGCCCCCGACCACCTCGACTGGCACGGCTCCATGGAGGCGTACGCCGCCGACAAGGGCCGCATCTACGAGGGCAACGAGGTCGCCTGCGTCTACAACGCCGCCGACCCGGCCACCGAGGAACTGGTGCGCGGCGCCGACGTCGCCGAGGGCTGCCGCGCGATCGGCTTCACGCTCGGCAGCCCCGGGCCCTCCCAACTCGGCGTCGTGGAGGGGCTCCTCGTCGACCGCGCCTTCGTCGCCGACCGGCAGCGCAACGCCCAGGAGCTCGCCGAGGTCTCCGACGTCACACCCGCGGCCCCGCACAACGTCGCCAACGCCCTTGCGGCGGCCGCCCTCGCGCGCGCCCACGGCGTCCCGCCGACCGCGGTCCGCGACGGCCTGCGCGCGTTCCGCCCGGACGCGCACCGCATCGCGACCGTCGCCGAGATCGACGGCGTCGAGTACGTCGACGACTCCAAGGCCACCAACACCCACGCCGCCGAGGCGTCGCTCGCCGCCTACGGCCCGCTCGTCTGGATCGCCGGCGGCCTCGCCAAGGGCGCCACCTTCGACGGGCTCGTGCAGCGCTCGGCGGAGCGGCTGCGGGCCGTCGTCCTGCTCGGCGCCGACCGCGCGCTGATCGCCGAAGCCCTCGCGCGACACGCACCCGAGGTCCCGGTGGTGGACGTCGAGCGGACCGACACTGGGGCCATGGCTGCGGCGGTGGACGCCGCGCGCTCGCATGCCCGCCCGGGCGATACCGTACTACTCGCCCCGGCGTGCGCCTCGATGGACATGTTCGTCAACTACCACGCACGCGGCGACGCGTTCGCCGCCGCCGTACGGGAGTGGGAGACCGCGCCCGCGGGCAACGAGCACTAGCCCCGCTGGTCCCCGCGGACCGGGCGCGGGCGAGCAGGAGGGGAAGCAGGATGACGGCGCGACCCGCCAAGTCCGCCGAGCGGCGGCAGGTCAAACAGCCCGTTCCGGGCCGTCCGCCGCGCCGACCGCCGCGTCAGCAGCCCGGTGGCGGCGGTGCGTTGGCCCGCCTCCAGTTGCGCGTACGCCGTGCGTGGGACCGTCCGCTGACGGCGTACTACCTCATCTTCGGCGCCGGTCTGCTGCTCACGGTGCTCGGCCTCGTCATGGTCTTCTCCGCCTCGCAGATCCAGGCGCTCAACTCGGGCCTCGCCTCCACCCACTTCTTCCGCAAGCAGCTCATCGCCGCCGTGCTGGGCACCGTGCTGCTCCTCGTCGCCGCCCGGATGCCGATCGGCCTGCACCGCTCGCTCGCGTATCCGCTGCTCGCCGTCTCCATCTTCCTGCTCTGCCTCGTCCAAGTGCCGGGGCTGGGGCACGAGGTGAACGGCAATCAGAACTGGATCTACTTCGGCGGCCCGTTCCAGGTCCAGCCGAGCGAGTTCGCCAAGCTCGCGCTCGCGCTCTGGGCCGCCGACCTGCTGGCGCGCAAGGGTGAGAAAAAGCTCCTCAGCCAGTGGAAGCACCTGCTCGTCCCGCTCGTCCCGATGACGCTGCTGCTGCTCGGACTCATCATGCTCGGCGGCGACATGGGGACCGCGATCATTCTCACCGCCGTCCTCTTCGGGTTGCTGTGGCTCGCCGGCGCCCCGACCCGGCTCTTCGTCGCCGTCCTCGCCGCCGCCGCCTCGGTGAGCGCTTTCCTGATAGTGGCGAGTCCCCACCGGATGTCCCGGCTCGGCTGCATCGGCGCGACCGATCCGGGCCCCGCCGACCAGTGCTGGCAGGCCGTCCACGGCATCTACGCCCTCGCCTCCGGCGGATGGTTCGGTTCCGGCCTCGGGGCCAGTGTGGAAAAATGGGGCCAACTCCCCGAACCTCACACCGACTTCATCTTCGCCGTGACGGGGGAGGAACTCGGTCTCGCGGGGACGCTGTCGGTGCTCGCTCTCTTCGCGGCTCTAGGCTATGCGGGTATCCGCGTGGCCGGACGCACGGAGGACCCCTTCGTCAGGTATGCCGCGGGAGGTGTGACGACGTGGCTCACGGTCCAGGCCGTGATCAACATCGGTGCGGTGCTCGGCCTGCTGCCGATCGCCGGCGTACCCCTTCCGCTGTTCTCCTACGGGGGGTCGGCCCTGCTGCCGACGATGTTCGCCGTGGGGTTGCTGATCGCCTTCGCGCGCAGCGACCCGGCGGCGAAGGCCGCCCTGGCCATGCGACGGCCCGCTCCCGGGCAGCGCACTGCCCGCAGGGGGCTGACCGGGGTGAGTTGGAAGACGAGAAGACGGCGTGCCGCGAAGCCGCCGTCCAGAGAGCGGTGAATGAGTGGTGCACGTCGTACTCGCCGGTGGGGGGACCGCCGGCCATATCGAGCCCGCGCTCGCCCTTGCGGATGCCCTGCGCAGGCAGGACCCGACAGTGGGCGTCACGGCGCTCGGCACGGAGCGCGGACTGGAGACCCGGCTGGTACCCGAGCGCGGGTACGACCTGGAGTTGATCCCCGCCGTCCCGCTGCCGCGCAAGCCGACCCCGGAACTGATCACGGTCCCGGGCCGGTTGCGCGGCACCATCAAGGCGGCCGAGCAGGTCATGGAGCGGAACAAGGCGGAGTGCGTGATCGGCTTCGGCGGTTACGTCGCGCTGCCCGCGTACCTCGCGGCCAAGCGCCTCGGCATCCCGATCGTCGTCCACGAGGCCAACGCACGCCCGGGGCTGGCCAACAAGATCGGTTCGAGGTACGCGCGGTTCGTCGCCGTCTCCTCGCCCGACAGCAAGCTGCGGAACGCGCAGTACATCGGCATCCCGCTGCGCCGCGCAATCGCCACGCTCGACCGCGGCGCCGCGCGCCCCGAGGCGCGCGCCGCCTTCGGCCTCGACCAGCAGCTCCCCACGCTGCTCGTCTCCGGCGGCTCGCAGGGCGCGAGGCGGCTCAACGAGGTGGTGCAGCAGGCGGTCCCGCACCTCCAGCGCGCCGGCATCCAGGTACTCCACGCCGTCGGCCCGAAGAACGAACTGCCGCACGTGGACAACATGCCGGGGATGCCGCCATACGTCCCGGTACCGTACGTGGACCGCATGGACCTCGCTTACGCGGCGGCGGACATGATGCTCTGCCGTGCGGGCGCGATGACCGTGGCGGAGCTCTCGGCCGTCGGGCTCCCCGCCGCCTACGTCCCGCTGCCCATCGGCAACGGCGAACAGCGGCTCAACGCCCAGCCGGTCGTGAAGGCAGGCGGCGGACTCCTCGTCGACGACGCGGAGCTGACGCCGGAGTGGATTCAGAGCAGTGTGCTCCCGGTGCTCGCCGACCCGCACCGGTTGCACTCGATGGCCCGCGCCGCCGCGGAGTTCGGACGGCCGGAAGCCGACGAGCTCCTCGTCGGCATGGTCCACCAGGCGGTGGCCGAACACCGTCAGGGGTGACGGGGCCGGCCGCCAGGCGTGACGGAAGGCAGGGACAGTGGCCGGACCGATCAAGACCGACGCTCGCCGCAAGCGCCCGGAACCCGGCGAGCGCCGCGCCCCCGGCTCCGGCCCGCCCGCCGCCCCGCGCCCGCGCGGCCCGGCACGGCTGCTCGGCTCGACCCGGCGGCTGCGCCTCCTCCTCGTGGCCGCTCTCGTGCTCGCGCTTCTTGCGGGTGCGGGGGCGTGGCTGCTCTACGGGTCGCCGTGGCTGCGGGTCGAGAAGGTCACGGTGAGCGGGAACGGAGTGCTCACCGACGGCGAGTTGAAGCGTGCGGCGGCGGTGCCCGAGGGGGCGCCGCTCGCTTCCGTCGACGCGTCCGCCGTGCGCTCCCGTCTCACCGAACGTCTACCGCGGGTGGGGGAGGTCGAAGTGGTGCGTTCTTGGCCGAACGGAATCAGTCTGAAAGTGACGGAACGTCGGCCAGAACTCGTCATGGAAAGGGCCGACGATTATGTCGAAGTCGACGGTGAGGGCGTGCGATTCGCCACAGTCCGACAACCTCCGAAGGGCGTGCCCCACCTCGTCCTCGAACCGGAGAAGAACGCGAGTCTCCGCCACTTCGGTCGTGCCCGACTCCGCGCAGAGGCGGCGCGCGTCCTCGGAGACGTTTCGCCACAGGTTCGCAAGGACACCCGCACCGTCCGAGTCCGTTCCTACGACTCCGTCACTCTTGAGTTGACCAAGGGGCGTACGGTGATGTGGGGCAGCGGCGAGCATGGCAGTGCGAAGGCGAGGACGCTGACCTCGCTGATGAAAGCGGCGGACGGTGCCGAGCACTTCGACGTCCGAGTCCCCAGCGCCCCTGCGGCGTCGGGGAGTTGACGCACATCTGCGCAGGCCAGCACCCTGGATGGCTACCGCTGGACCTGATCACATAGGGTGAATGGAAAAACGGGAGGTTCGGCGTGTTCGTTGAACACTGACCACGTGTCGACTTAGTGTCCGTTCTCGAGAGTCCAGGGAAGACGGGCACTGCGAACCCTAAACTCACACTTAGGGTCGGGTCGGCGTTCGGACCGCCCCACAGGGATACGTAACTCGAGGCGAGAGGCCTTCGACGTGGCAGCACCGCAGAACTACCTCGCAGTCATCAAGGTCGTCGGCATTGGCGGCGGTGGCGTGAACGCCATCAACCGGATGATCGAGGTCGGTCTCAAGGGCGTCGAGTTCATCGCGATCAACACCGATGCGCAGGCCCTGTTGATGAGCGACGCCGACGTCAAGCTAGACGTGGGCCGTGAGCTCACCCGCGGCCTGGGAGCCGGCGCCAATCCGGACGTCGGCCGCAAGGCGGCCGAGGACCACCGGGAGGAGATCGAGGAGGTCCTCAAGGGCGCCGACATGGTCTTCGTCACCGCGGGCGAGGGAGGCGGCACGGGCACCGGCGGTGCGCCGGTCGTCGCCAACATCGCTCGCTCGCTCGGTGCTTTGACGATCGGTGTGGTCACCCGGCCGTTCACCTTCGAGGGACGCCGTCGCGCCAACCAGGCCGAGGACGGCATCGCGGGGCTGCGGGACGAGGTCGACACCCTCATCGTCATCCCCAACGACCGCCTGCTCTCCATCTCCGACCGCCAGGTCAGCGTCCTCGACGCGTTCAAGTCGGCGGACCAGGTCCTCCTCTCCGGCGTCCAGGGCATCACCGACCTCATCACCACCCCCGGACTGATCAACCTCGACTTCGCCGACGTCAAGTCCGTGATGTCGGAGGCAGGTTCGGCGCTGATGGGGATCGGCTCGGCCCGCGGGGACGACCGGGCCGTCGCCGCGGCGGAGATGGCGATCTCCTCGCCGCTCCTCGAAGCCTCCATCGACGGCGCCCGCGGCGTCCTGCTCTCCATCTCCGGCGGCAGCGACCTCGGCCTCTTCGAGATCAACGAGGCCGCCCAACTCGTCAGCGAGGCGGCCCATCCCGAGGCGAACATCATCTTCGGCGCCGTCATCGACGACGCTCTCGGCGACGAGGTCCGCGTCACCGTCATCGCCGCCGGATTCGACGGCGGTCAGCCCCCGTCGAAGACCCGCGAGAAGGCGCTGGGTTCCTCCTACGGCAAGGAGGAGTCGGCACCGGCGGCGAGCGAGCAGGCGGAGCCGGAGCGCCCCGCCTTCGGCGGGCTCGGTGCCGTCACCCCGCGCGAGGAGGAGCCGGAGCCGGTGGAGCCCGCTCCCGTCGCCGACGCGACCCCGCACGCTGCTCCCCAGGTCCCGCCGGCCCGTCCCTACCAGGACAGCCAGGCCGAGGAGTTGGACGTGCCGGACTTCCTGAAGTGATAACGCGACACAGCACAGCGAGCGGCGCGCACTTCGCCTTCACCGACAGGTGGGGAGGGGTGAGCGCCGCTCCGTATGCGGAGCTCAACCTCGGCGGCACGGGCGATCCGGCGATCGCGGAGAACCGCGCCCTCGCCGCCAAGGAACTCGGCCTCGACCCGGCGGACGTCGTCTGGATGAACCAGGTCCACAGCGCCGAAGTCGCCCTCGCGAACGCTCCGTTCGGTCCCGATGCCCCCGCTGTCGACGGCGTCGTCACGGCCCGCCGTGACCTCGCGCTCGCCGTCCAGACGGCCGACTGCACCCCCGTGCTCCTCGCGGACACGGAGGCGGGCGTCGCGGGCGCCGCGCACGCCGGACGGTTGGGCGTCCAGAACGGCGTGGTGGCCGAAACCGTCCGCAGGATGGTCGAGTTGGGCGCTGAGCCGGGGCGGCTCGTGGCACGCACGGGCCCCGCCATCTGCGGCGGCTGCTACGAGGTGCCGGCATCGGTCCGCGAGGAGGTCGCCGCGCGCGTCCCCGCGGTCGCGGCGACGACGCGCTGGGGAACACCGTCGGTCGACATGGCCGCGGGGGTGCGGGCGCAGCTCCGCTCGGCCGGCGTCACAACTCTGGAACAGTCTTCGGTCTGCACGAGGGAGTCGTCCGACCATTACTCGTACCGGCGCGACGGGACGTCGGGGCGGCTCGCGAGTTACGTCTGGATCGAGGGGAGTTGAGGATGGCCAGCGCCCTTCCTCGACGGGACGCCGGTCCCGAGGCGTCCCGCCCGTCCGAGCAGCCGGCGGATCGACGTGCCGAACTCGCCGCCAACCTGGAGCGGGTCGAGGAGCGCATCGCCGCGGCGTGCGCGGCCGCGGGGCGGGACAGGGACGAGGTCGGGCTGATCGTCGTCACCAAGACCTACCCGGCGAGCGACGTGCGGTTGCTCGCCGAGTTCGGCGTCCGCGACGTCGCGGAGAACAAGGACCAGGACGCTTCGGCGAAGGCCGCCGAGTGCGCCGACCTCGACCTCTCCTGGCACTTCGTCGGTCAGCTACAGACCAACAAGGCCCGTTCCGTTGCCGGTTACGCCGATTTCGTGCACTCCGTCGACCGGTTGCGACTCGTCACCGCCCTTTCGCACGCGGCTGAGCGTACCGGCCGTCCACTCAACTGTCTGGTACAGGTGGCCCTTGACGCGGAGTCCGGTTCGGTGGGCAGCCGCGGAGGCTGTGCACCCGATCTGGTACCGGAGTTGGCCGAGGCCGTGACGGCGGCTCAAGGTGTGCGGTTGGCAGGTGTGATGACGGTCGCTCCGCTCGCGGGATCGTACGCGGGGCGCCCCGAGGCCGCATTCGAGCGGCTGCGGGAAATCTCAACGGGCCTGCAAGCAGGGCATCCTGCTGCGAGCATGGTCTCCGCCGGGATGAGCTCGGACCTGGAGGAGGCGGTGAGAGCCGGGGCGACACATGTACGCGTCGGCAGTGCGGTACTCGGAGACCGACCCCGGCTCGGGTAACGTCGCCAAGCAAGTCGGATCACGGTAGAAAATATGGTCATTTCCGCCGGTAAAAGGCGGGTGGAGAGACCGTGTGGATCTGATCCAGGGCCACCGGCGACGGAGCCGATCCACCACAGAGCGGAGGACGCAGAGAATGGCCGGCGCGATGCGCAAGATGGCGGTCTACCTCGGCCTCGTGGAGGACGATGGGTACGACGGCCCGGGGTACGACCCCGACGACGAGTTCGAGCCAGAGCCCGAACCGGAACGGGACCGTCGTCGCCACCAGGCTTCCGAGAACAGGGAAGTTGAGAAGGCGGAGCCCGAGGAGGAGTCGCTGCGGGCGGTCCAACCCCCGGCTCAGCGCGAGCGGGAGCAGACGCCACCCGCATCGGCGATTGCCGAAAGTGGACGAGCCGGGAGGATTGCTCCGGTGTCATCCATCACACCTGAACGCCAGAACCTGGAGAAGAGCGCACCGGTGATCATGCCCAAGGTCGTGTCCGAGCGGGAGCCGTACCGGATCACCACACTGCACCCGCGGACCTACAACGAGGCCCGTACCATCGGGGAACACTTCCGTGAGGGCACCCCGGTGATCATGAATCTGACGGAGATGGACGACATCGACGCCAAGCGACTTGTCGACTTTGCGGCAGGTTTGGTCTTCGGTCTGCACGGAAGTATCGAGCGGGTGACGCAGAAGGTGTTCCTGCTGTCTCCTGCTAACGTCGATGTCACGGCGGAGGACAAGGCCCGCATCGCAGAGGGCGGGTTCTTCAACCAGAGCTGAGAAGCAGGATCAAGCGAACGGGCCGCAAGGCCGCACGAGCACCCCAGGGGAGAGGGCAGCGCAGATGAGAACCGCACTCGACGTGGTCCAAGTCGCGCTGTATTGCTTCCTGCTCGTGCTGATCTTCCGGCTGGTGATGGACTACGTCTTCCAGTTCGCCCGCTCATGGCAACCAGGCAAGGCGATGGTGGTCGTTCTGGAGGCCACCTACACTGTCACTGATCCGCCACTCAAGCTTCTGCGGCGGTTCATTCCGCCGCTGCGCTTCGGGGGCGTGGCGCTCGACCTGTCCTTCTTCGTACTCATGATCATTGTCTACCTCCTGATCCAAGTCGTGGCCTGGCTGTGAACGATCGAGTTGGTCTTGCCGAATGCCGACGACATACGTTGAGGTGAAGAGATGCCACTGACCCCCGAGGACGTGCGGAACAAGCAGTTCACGACCGTCCGCCTCCGTGAAGGCTATGACGAGGACGAGGTCGATGCCTTCCTCGACGAGGTTGAAGCAGAGCTGACGCGCCTGCTGCGCGAAAACGAGGATCTGCGCGCGAAGTTGGCCGCCGCGACGCGTGCCGCTGCGCAGAACCAGCAGCAGGGCGGGATGCGGAAACCCGAGCCCCCTCAGGACCGGCAGCCCCAACAGCAGGGCCAGCAGGGCCAAGGCCAGGGACCCGTGCCGCCGGCCATATCCGGACCGCAGCCGGGTCCGCCCGGGCAGCAGCAGGGCATGGGCGGCCCGCCCCAGCTTCCGGGCGGGCAGCCGCAGTTGCCCTCCGCGCCCGGTGGCCCCGGCCACGGCGGGCCTGGCGGTCCCGGTGGACCGGGCGGGCCTGGCGGTCCCGGTGGCCCGCAGCAGCAGGGCGGCCCCATGGGTCCCGGCGGCCCCGGTGGTCCCGGCGGTCCCGGCCACGGCGGGCCTGGCGGTCCCGGCGGTCCGCAGCAGCAGGGCGGCCCGATGGTGCCCGGCGGTCCGCAGGGCGGCGGTGCGCCGCAGATGCCGGGCGGCGGTGGCCAGAACAACGACAGCGCCGCGCGCGTCCTGTCGTTGGCGCAGCAGACCGCGGACCAGGCGATCGCCGAGGCGCGTTCCGAGGCGAACAAGATCGTGGGCGAGGCGCGCAGCCGTGCTGAGGGCCTGGAGCGCGACGCCCGCGCCAAGGCCGACGCGTTGGAGCGGGACGCGCAGGAGAAGCACCGCGTGGCGATGGGCTCGTTGGAGTCCGCGCGCGCCACGTTGGAGCGCAAGGTCGAGGACCTGCGCGGCTTCGAGCGCGAGTACCGCACCCGGCTCAAGTCCTACCTGGAGAGCCAGCTCAGGCAGTTGGAGAACCAGGCCGACGATTCGCTCGCCCCGCCGCGGACGCCTGCGACGGCATCGCTGCCGGCTCCGCCGTCGATGGCTCCCGCGGGCGCTCCCGCAGGGCCGGGCGGTGGCGCCGCCAACGGCAGCGGCCCGGCGGGCGGCCACCAACCCATGGGCGGCAACCACGGGCCCATGGGCGGCAGTCAGGGCGGTCCCGGCGCCGGTCCGGGTGGACCCGGCGGCCCCGCCGGTCCTGGTGGTCCGGGCGGCCCCGCCGGTCCTGGTGGTCCCGGCGGTCCGGGCGGCCACAACCAGGGCGGCCCGCAGTCGTACGGCAACCAGCAGCAGATGGCGCCCGCGATGACCCAGCCGATGGCGCCGGTTCGCCCGCAGGGCGGTCCGCAGCCCTCGCAGCAGGCGCCTTCGCCGATGCGCGGCTTCCTCATCGACGAGGACGACAGCTAAAGCGGCTGAGCGCAACCGAGAAGGGCCCGGCCCGGAAGCGATGCTTCCGGGCCGGGCCCTTCGTCGTGTCACCCTGCGAAAAAACGAACGCCCTTGCGCGCGGCGGGAGTCGGGGGCGGCCGGAAGCCGCCCCCGGGACCGTCAGGAGCCGTCGGCGACGCGCAGGCGGAAGGTGAGCGGAAGTGCCTCGTCCACGAACGGCTCCCCGTAGGAGGCGTCGCCCTCGCCGTCTGAGTAGTCGACGGCGAGGACCTCCTCGGCGATGAGGTCGGCGTGCTCGGCGAGCGCGAGGGAGACCTCCTCGTCGGCCGACTGCCAGCGCAGCGCGATCCGGTCGGCGACGTCGAGCCCCGAGTTCTTCCGCGCCTCCTGGATCAACCGGATTGCGTCGCGCGCGAGTCCGGCGCGGCGGAGCTCGGGGGAGATCTCCAGGTCGAGGGCGACGGTGGCACCGGAGTCGGAGGCGACGGACCAGCCCTCGCGCGGCGTCTCCGTGATGATCACCTCTTCCGGATCGAGGGCGATCGTCTCGCCCTCGACCTCGACCGAGGCGTTCCCCTCACGCAGCGCGGCCGAAAGCGCGGCGGCGTCCGCGGCGGCGATGGCGTCGGCGACGGTCTGGGTGCGCTTGCCGAAACGGCGCCCGAGCGCACGGAAGTTGCCCTTCGCCGAGGTGTCCACGAGCGAGCCGCCGACCTCGGAGAGGGAGGCGAGTTGCGCGACGTTCAGCTCCTCGGTGATCTGGGCGCGCAGGTCGGGCGAGAGCGTCTCGAAGCCCTGCGCCGCGATGAGCGCGCGCGAGAGCGGCTGCCTCGTCTTCACGCCCGAGCCGGCGCGGGTGGCGCGTCCCAGTTCGACGAGGCGCCGCACGAGCAGGACGTCCTGCGACAGTTCGGGATCGATCCGGCCGAGGTCGGCCTCGGGCCAGGGCGCCAGATGCACCGAGGCGGGCCCTTCGGGCGCCACCGGCACGACGAGGTCCTGCCAGACCCGCTCCGTGATGAACGGCACGAACGGCGCCATGAGACGGGTCACCGTCTCGACGACGTCGTGCAGGGTGCGCAGCGCCGCCGGGTCGCCCTGCCAGAAGCGGCGACGCGAGCGCCGCACGTACCAGTTGGAGAGGTCGTCGACGAAGGTGGAGAGGAGCTTGCCCGCGCGCTGGGTGTCGTAGTTCTCCATCGCCAGCGTCGTCTGGTCGATGAGCGCGTGGAGTTCGCTGAGGAGCCAGCGATCGAGGAGCGGGCGGCGCTCCGGTGCCGGGTCGGCCTCGCTCGGCGCCCAGCCGGCCGTGCGGGCGTACAGGGCCTGGAACGCGACGGTGTTCCAGTAGGTCAACAGCACCTTGCGGACGACCTCTTGGATGGTGCCGTGCCCGACCCGGCGGGCCGCCCAGGGGGAGCCGCCGGCCGCCATGAACCACCGGACGGCGTCGGCGCCGTGCCGGTCCATGAGCGGGATCGGCTCCAGGATGTTGCCGAGGTGCTTGGACATCTTCCGGCCGTCCTCGGCGAGGATGTGGCCGAGGCAGACGACGTTCTCGTAGGAGGACCTGTCGAAGACGAGCGTGCCGACGGCCATGAGTGTGTAGAACCAGCCGCGGGTCTGGTCGATCGCCTCGGAGATGAACTGTGCCGGGTACCGCTTCTCGAAGAGGTCCTTGTTCTTGTACGGGTATCCCCACTGCGCGAACGGCATCGCACCGGAGTCGTACCAGGCGTCGATGACCTCGGGAACGCGCGTCGCCTCCAGGGCGCAGCCCTCGTGGGGGCAGGCGAAGACGATCTCGTCGATGTACGGGCGGTGCGGATCGAGGCCGCTCTGGTCGGTCCCGGTGAGCTCGCCGAGTTCGGCGAGGGAGCCGACGCAGGTGAGGTGCTCGTCGGCGCAGCGCCAGATCGGCAGGGGCGTGCCCCAGTAGCGGTTGCGGCTGAGCGCCCAGTCGACGTTGTTGTCGAGCCAGTCGCCGAAGCGTCCGTGCTTGACGGAGTCCGGGTACCAGTTGGTGCGTTCGTTCTCGCGGAGCAGCGCGTCCTTGACCTGCGTGGTGCGGATGTACCAGGAGGGCTGGGGGTAGTAGATCAGCGCCGTGTGGCAGCGCCAGCAGTGCGGGTAGCTGTGCTCGTAGGCGACGTGGCGCAGGAGCTTGCCGCGCGCGTCGAGGTCGGCGACGAGGTCCTCGTCGGCCTTCTTGAAGAACTCGCCGCCGACGAGCCCGATTTCGGGTGCGAAGGTGCCGTCGGGTCGTACCGGGATGGCGGGTTGGACGCCGTACTCGCGCATCACCTTGAAGTCGTCGTCGCCGAAGGGCGCGAGGTGGACGAGCCCCGTGCCGTCCTCGGTGGTGACGTAGTCGGCGTTGGCGACGAAGTGCGCACCCTCGGCGGCGTCGAAGAGGTCGAAGGGCCGCTCGTACTTCCAGCCCTCCAACTCCTTGCCGGTGAACCGCTGACCCGTGGTGCTCCACCCCTCGCCGAGCGCCTTCTCCACGAGCGGCTCGGCGACGACGACCTTCTCCTGCCCGTCCGTGGCGACCACGTACTCCACCTCGGGGTGGGCCGCGACGAGGCAGTTGGAGACGAGCGTCCACGGCGTCGTCGTCCAGATCAGCAGCGACGCCTCACCGGCGAGCGGCCCCGAGGTGAGCGGCATCCGGACGTACACCGAGGGATCGACGATCGTCTCGTACCCCTGTGCCAACTCGTGGTCGGAGAGGCCGGTGCCGCAGCGCGGGCACCAGGGCGCGACGCGGTAGTCCTCGACGAGGAGGCCCTTGTTGAAGATCTCCTTCAGCGACCACCAGACGGACTCGATGTACTCGGGGTCCATGGTGCGGTACGCGTCGTCGAGGTCGACCCAGTACCCCATGCGGGTCGTGAGGTCGGCGAAGGCGTCGGTGTGCCGGGTGACCGACTCGCGGCACCTGGCGTTGAACTCGGCGATGCCGTAGTTCTCGATGTCCTGCTTGCCGTTGAAGCCGAGCTCCTTCTCGACGGCGAGTTCGACGGGGAGCCCGTGGCAGTCCCAGCCCGCCTTGCGGCCGACGTGGTAGCCGCGCATCGTGCGGAACCGAGGGAAGACGTCCTTGAAGACGCGGGCCTCGATGTGGTGGGCGCCCGGCATGCCGTTGGCGGTCGGCGGACCCTCGTAGAAGACCCACTCGGGACGGCCCTCGGACATCTCCAGGGTCCGGTCGAAGATCTTGTTCTCGCGCCAGAAGTCGAGGACCGCGCGCTCCATGGCGGGCAGGTCCACCTGGGCTGGTACCTGGTGGTATTGCATCGTCGGGGCTTCCTCCGGCGGAGAGTACGAGCGTGTCCGTCGGAGGGACGAGATCGCCGTGCGGTCCCGCGGTACCACCCTCCTTGGCGGCGGGCAGCCGCCCACCGCCCCCTCGTTGGGGCAGCGCTGCCGGTTCTACTCGCCCGCGCTGCGGGTTTTCCTCCGGCGGCTCCGGGGTGATCTTCGCGCCGGGCGGGCCCCCGGGCTCGCACCGTCCCCGGGTCGCTCCTGGCTGCTTGCGGACGCTACTCGTCCCCTTCATCGCTTGCGCCGACCCCAGTGTACGGCTCCCCTGCGGGAGCGGTGACACGGTTTTCGCACCGGCTGCCTGGGCACAACGGATGAGACCGGCGTGCCCCGTTGCCGTGCAGTCCAAGTCGATTTATCGTTCCGGTCACGTTTCGCGAGCAAGATCACAATATGTGAAGGGGCCGCGGCCATGGTGGCGAGAAAGACCGCCGTGCAGAGGACGGCAGCCGATCGGGCTCCCGAAGGGGAGCCGGCAGCCCAGCCGTCCGGCGGCTCCGGGGCTGCGGAGGAAGCAGAGCAACCAGACGGCGGTGAATCGACGTCCAAGGGGGCGGCCGGAGCGAAGAAGGCGCCGGCCAAGAAGGCGCCGGCGAAGAAGGCGGCGAAGAAGACGGCAGCCAAGAAGGCGGCGGCGAAAAAGTCCGCCAAGAAGGCGCCGGCCAAGAAGGGTGCGGCGAAGAAGGCGGCGGCAGCGGAGCCGTCCGCCGGCATCGAGACGACAGTAGCTGCGGCGGGGGCGGAACCGTCGGAGAGCTCCGAGACCGCCGGAGCCGGCGCAGCCGAAACGACGGGAGCCGAGACGGTGCCTGCGAAGAAGAGTTCTGCATCCACTCAGGCCGGTCCGGTGCCGACGGCACGTACCGCGACGACGGGCCCGGCAGCCGCCGGCGACCTCGCCGTGCGCTCCGGCGAGGACCCGTGGACCGAGGCCGAGGTGGAGGAGGCGCGCGAGGGGCTGCACGGCGAAGTGGCCCGGCTGCGCGAGGAGATCGACGCCTCGCAGGAGGCGCTCAACGGCCTGATGCGCGACTCCGGCGACGGCGCGGGGGACGACGACGCCGACACGGGCAGCAAGAACATCACACGCGAGCACGAGATGGCGCTCGCCGCCAACGCACGCGAGATGCTTTACCAAAACGAGCGCGCCCTGGAGCGGCTCGACGCCGGGACGTACGGCGTCTGCGAGAACTGCGGCAACCCGATCGGGAAGGCGCGGATGCAGGCTTTCCCCCGTGCCACGCTCTGCGTCGACTGCAAGCAGAAGCAGGAGCGCCGCTGAAGATGCGGTTCGGGCCGTGTCGTACCCTCAACACGTGACAGAGGTGGAGCGGCCCATCGAGACCCCGGACACCCCGTCCGCGCCCGAGGGCGCGGACGGTTCTCGGCAAGCCGACCGCGCGGAGCGGGACGGCGGTTCGGCGGAGGTTCCGAGCGTGAGCGAGGCGGAACGCGACGCTCCGGAAGACCCGGAACCGGACGGCGGCGAGGCGCCTCGCGAGCCTGCCGACGCGGCGGACGCCGAGGCAGCGGAGCCGGCGGAGGGCGAGCCCGCGGAGGCCCCGGTGGCCGCGCCGAAGGGGCGGCGGCGGATCGCGGTGCTCCTCGTCGTGGCGGCCCTGGCGTACGCACTCGACCTCGTGACCAAGATCGTCGTCGTGGAGGAGTTGGAGCACCACGAGCCGATCGAGATCGTCGGCTCGCTGCTGCGGCTCGACGTGATCCGGAACCCGGGCGCCGCCTTCGGCATCGGGGAGGCGCTGACGATCGGCCTCTCGCTGATCGCCGCCATCGTCGTGGTGGTGATCGCGCGTATCGCGCGGAAGCTGTACAGCACGCCGTGGGCGATCGCGCTCGGGCTGCTCCTCGGGGGTGCCTGCGGCAACCTCACCGACCGGATCTTCCGTTCGCCGGGCGTCTTCCGCGGCGCCGTCGTCGACTTCATCGCGCCGACGCACTTCGCCGTCTTCAACCTCGCGGACTCGGCGATCGTCTGCGGCGGCGTGCTGATCGTGCTGCTCTCCTTCCGCGGCCTCGACCCCGACGGCACTGTCCACCGCGACTGAGGTCAGCGCTCCGGGGCCTGCATCCGCACGCGGTAACCCGAGTCCTCCTTGCCGAGCACCTCGACCCGGGCCCCGTTGCCGAAGGTGTGGCGCTCGCCCGGTGCGAAGGGCGCGTCCGCGAGTTCGGCGAGCTCGGCCGGGGCGCGGTTGCCGCAGTGCGTGCCCCCTCGGCTGTCGGGACGGGAGTCCACGACGCGGACGGGACCGCGTCCCGTCGCCGTGCGCGAGTCGACGGTGTAAAGGAGGACGCCCTCGCGGCAGATCGGTGCATCGAGTCCGGTCCGGCTGCGTGCCTCGGCGACGAGCGCACGGTGCGGCCCGGTGCGCACCACGGCGATCTTGGCGCCGCGGGAGCCGACGGGATCGAGCCGGACCTCCTCGGTGGCGCCGGGAGGCGTGCAGTGCACGCGGTCGCCGTCGATCCAGCCGAACTTCCACTTGTGCCAGCCGAGGAGGTCGGAGATGCCGGCCATGCTCATCGTGTCCCAGCCGCCCGCGTACTCGACCGAGGCGTTCCGCTCCACGTTGTAGAGGTCGGGCAGCCCGTAGAGGTGGTTCGCCTCATGGACGAAGTTGCCGCGCTGCCACAGCGCCGAGTCCGCGCGGCGGCCGAAGACGAGCGCCGCGCCGCGCACCGAGGTGCCGCCGGCGCGCAGCTCGTCGAAGGTGCTCGCCTGCGAAACGGTGGGCGGGGCCGGGACGTTGTCGTCTGCGACGACGAAGACGAGGTCGGTGCCGCCGAGGTCGGCGCCGCGCTCGCGGGCGGCCTCCAGCGCGTCGCGGACGTAGCGGCGCATCAGCCGCTCGGGGACGCCGCGGTCGATGCCGTACGACGACCAGCGGTGGGGCATCCGTATCCACCCGGTGTGGTCGAGGCGGAGCCGGTACTTCCCGTACGAGGCGCGCTCGATGTACTCGTCGCCGTACCCGGAGAAGAACTTCGCGCGGGACTCCGCGCGGTTGCGGGCGGGGCGATCGGCGAAGTCGACCATGAGCATGGTGGCCCGGCGGTGGCCGAGCGGGTTGATGTGCTCGCCGTTCTGCGGTCCCTCCCCCGTGCCGGGGCGGGCGGATATCGCGCAGGGGCCTGCGATGCCGGCGGCCGCCGCCTCACCGGGGGCGAGGCCGACGCCGGCGGTGACGAGGGTGGCGGCGAGGACGAGGGCCCGGCGGCCCGGTATCCGTGCGCGCGGCCTCCGGGCTGCCGTCATGGCCGGCTCCTTCCGTCGGGCGCTTCCTCGCAGCGCACGGCCACGGGGGAGCGGTGGCGTGCGGGCGTAGTGACACCGTCGGTGCGGACGGTGGCGGGTGCACCCCGGGGCGGGCTGCGCGGGTGAGCGGTGCACGGCGCGGCAGTTGGGGCCTCCCGGCGCAGGGACGTGCCGTCCGTCCGGCATACTCGATCAGGTGAGCATGCCAGCAGAAGTCCGCACTTTGCCCGTACCCGAGGGACTCGAGGGGGAGCGCGTCGACGCTGCTCTGGCCAGGATGTTCGGGTTCTCACGTACGAAGGCGGCCGAGTTGGCCGGCGAGGGGAAGGTGCTCCTCGACGGTTCGGCGGTGGGCAAGTCCGACCGCGTCCCCGGCGGGGCCTGGCTCGAGGTGACGATGCCGGAGCCGGCGCAGCCGGTGCGGATCGTCGCCGAGCCCGTCGAGGGGATGGAGATCGTCCACGACGACGCGGACGTGGTCGTCGTCCTCAAGCCGGTCGGGGTCGCGGCGCATCCGAGTCCGGGGTGGAGCGGGCCGACGGTGATCGGCGGGCTTGCGGCCGCCGGGTACACCATCAGCACCTCGGGGGCGGCGGAGCGGCAGGGCATCGTCCACCGGCTCGACGTCGGCACCTCGGGGCTGATGGCGGTCGCCAAGTCGGAGCGCGCGTACACCCTGTTGAAGCAGCAGTTCCGCGAGCGGACCGTCGACAAGCGGTACCACGCCCTGGTGCAGGGGCACCCCGACCCGCTCAGCGGCACCATCGACGCACCGGTCGGCCGGCATCCGCAGCACGACTACAAGTGGGCCGTCACCGCCGACGGGAAGCCCTCGGTGACGCACTACGACCTGATCGAGGCGTTCCGCGCCGCCAGCCTCCTCGACGTCAAGTTGGAGACGGGGCGTACGCACCAGATCCGCGTGCACATGTCGGCGCACCGGCACCCGTGCGTCGGCGACCTCACCTACGGCGCCGATCCGAAGCTCGCCGCCCGGCTGAAGCTCCAGCGGCAGTGGCTCCATGCGGTGCAACTCGGCTTCGAGCACCCGGCGGACGGCCGCTGGGTCACCTACGAAAGCGACTACCCCGAGGACCTCCGACGGGCCCTGGACCGGGTGAGAGCGGAGAGTGCCTGACACGTGGAACAGCTCGCCCTGCTCTTCGTCCTGCTCCTCTCCTCGGTGGTGATGGTCCCGGTCGGCGACCGGATCGGGCTTCCGCCTCCGGTGCTGATGACGCTCCTCGGCGGGGCGCTGGCACTGCTCCCGTTCGTGCCCAACATCGACCTCCCGCCGGAGTTCATCCTCCCGCTGGTGCTTCCGCCGCTGATCTACGCGGCGGCGCAGCACACCTCGTGGCGGCAGTTCGCCGCCAACAAGCGGCCGATCTTCCTCATGGCGGTCGCGCTGGTCTTCGTGACGACGGCGGCCGTCGCGGCGGTGGCCAACGCGCTGGTGCCGGGGCTCGGCGTGGCAGGCGCCGTCGCGCTCGGCGCGCTCGTCGCGCCGCCCGACCCGGTGGCGGCGACGACCGTCGCGGGGAAGCTCGGGCTGCCGCGCCGGCTCGTCTCGATCCTGGAGGGTGAGGGGCTCTTCAACGACGTCACCGCGATCACCCTCTACCACGTGGCGATCGCTGCTGCGGTGACCGGGACGTTCTCGATGCCCCTCGCCGCCGGGGAGTTGGTCCTCTCCGGCGTCGTCGCGGTGGCGGTCGGGTTGGCGCTCGCATGGCTCACCGGGAAGGTGATGGGGTTCCTCGGCGACGCCACCCTCCAGACCGGGTTGACGCTGCTGGTGCCCTTCGCCTCGTACGTGCTCGCCGAAGAGCTCATGGGTTCGGGCGTGCTCGCGGTGCTCACCACCGCGCTCTACCTCTCCTCGGGGCGGGCCGTCGACGCCGACGACGTGCAGGGACGGCTCGCCGGCAACACCTTCTGGTCGATCGTCGACACACTCGTGACCGGGATCGCCTTCGGGCTGATCGGACTCGAACTGCACACCGTCATCGAGACCGGCCGCGAGCAGTGGGAGGACCTGCTGCCGGCCGCGCTCGCGGTCGTCGCCGTGGTGGTCGTCGTGCGGCTCGCGTGGCTGCTGCCGGCGGCCTGGCTCGCGATGCGGCTGCACCGCAACAAGGATCTCGACGAGGACATCCCCGCCAACTGGCGCGAGACCGTGGTGATCTGGTGGTCGGGGATGCGCGGGGTGGCCTCCGTCGCGCTCGCGCTCGCCGTGCCCCTCACCGTCGAGGGCGGTGAGCCCTTCCCCGGGCGGGACGCGATCCTCTTCCTCGCCTTCTGCGTCGTCGTGGTGACGCTCGTCTTCCAGGGGCTCACGCTGCCTTGGCTGGTGAGGCTGCTGCGGGTGAAGGCGGACACGGCGGCCGAGCGGAGCGTCGAGCGGGAGCTGGCGCTGCGGTGCGCGAAGGCGGCGCGGCAGCGGCTGCGGGAGATCGAGGAGGTCGAGGAGCTGCCGGAGGAGCTTGCCGAGGTCCTCGTGCGGCGGGCCTGGGACGTCGGGGCGCGGATCTCGCCCGACATAGCGGACGAGGAGCGGCGCGCCTCGCAACTGGAGCATGTGGAGCGGATGAAGACGCTCCGACGCGTCCAGGGGGAGCTGCTCTCCGCCGCGCGGCACGAGGCCGTCGCGGCGCGCGGCGAGAGCGGCGTCGACCCCGAGGTCGTCGACCGGGTGCTGCACCAACTCGACGTGCACAGCTACCGGCACGGCTGAGCGGCGCCTCAGACCTCCGACTTGCTGAGGTCAGCGGTCGTCACGCGGTCGGGGCCGGTCTGCGCGTCCTGGGCGAGCCGGATGCCGGGGAGCGCGTAGGGGTGCTCGGTCCTGAGCCAGATGAGGAGCTGCTCGCGCAGGTCGCAGCGGAGCGTCCAGACGTCGTCGGCCGTGCGGGCGGTCGCGGCCGCGCGTACCTCGATCGTGGTGGGCGTGGTGTCGGTGACCCACAGGCTCCAACTGCGGCCGTCCCAGTGGTCGTTGGCGCGCACCAGCTCTTCCGTCTTGCTGCGGATCTCCTCGATGGGGGCCAGGTGGTCCAGGTGGAAGTAGACGGTGCCGGTGAGCTGCGAGCCGCCGCGGGACCAGTTCTCGAACGGCTTGCTCGTGAAGTACGAGACGGGCATGGTGATCCGCCGCTCGTCCCAGGTGCGGACCACGAGGTAGGAGATGGCGATCTCGTCGACGGTGCCGTACTCATCGTCGACGATCACGGTGTCGCCTATCCGCACCATGTCGCCGAAGGCGATCGAGAGGCCGGCGAAGAGGTTGCCGAGCGTCGACTGCGCCGCGACACCGGCGACGATGCCGAGCACACCGGCCGAGGCCAGCATCGAGGAGCCGAAGGTCTCCATGCCGGGGAACTGGAGCAGCACGGCGGCGGCCGCGATCACCGAGACCACGGCGGTCACCAGGCGCTGGATCAACGTCAGTTGGGTACGCACCCGCCGCGCGCGGGCCGGGTCCAGCGCGACGCCCGCGTAGCGCGAGGCGACCGTCTCCGTTATCGCCGCGAGGATGCGGAGGATCAGCCAGGCCGAGGCACCGATGATGATGACCGTCAGCCAGAGGTCGACGGTCTCGCGGTCGTTCTTCGCCAGGCGGGTGCTGCCGAAGAAGCCGCGGACGAGCGTGACGAAGAGCACGGCCTGCAACGGCACCCGCCCGCGCCGCAGCAGCTCCCACATGGGGGTTTCGGGGTGCCTCGCGTCGAGCCTGTGGAGCGCACGGTCGGCGGCCCAGGCGATCAGCCATGCCAGTACCAGTGCACCGCCGAACACGACGAGCGGGCGCAGCACGTCCTCCATGGTCTCCGTCTCCTCGGGGTCGAAAGGTCACCGTCGACGGTACCTGGGACCATGAGTGACCCCCGCCGCGGTGGTCGCTGCGGGAAGAGATTGTGAAGGATGTGACACCGTGGCCACCGTCGTACTGCTCCACTCCGTCCACGGGCTGCGGCCCGCCGTGCACCGCGCCGCCGAGCGCCTCGGCGCGGCCGGTCACGAGGTGCTCACACCCGACCTGTTCGCCGGGCGCACCACCGACTCGGTGGAGGAGGGCATGGCGCTCAAGGAGGAGATCGGCAGCGACGAGCTGCTGCGGCGTGCGGTCGCGGCGGCGGCGCCGGTCTCCGAACGCGGCGTCGTCTACGCGGGGTTCTCGCTCGGCGCCGCGCTGGCGCAGAACCTCGCGCTCGCCGACGTCAACGCACGCGGGCTGCTCCTCCTCCACGGCACCTCTGACCTCGCGGACGACGCCACGGCCGACGACCTCCCCGTCCAACTCCACGTCGCGGAACCGGACCCGTTCGAGCCCGACGACTGGCTGAGCGCGTGGTACCTGCGGATGCGCAGGGCAGGCGCCGACGTCGAGGTCTTCCGCTACGCGGGCGCCGGGCACCTCTACACGGACGAGGACCTGGACCACTACGACGCGGAGGCCGCCGAGCAGACCTGGCGCACTGCGCTCGGGTTCCTGGAGACGCTCTGACCGTGCCGCCTCACTCGCGTGAACAGCGACCGGTGCCGCGGGAGTTGTCGGGCGAGCAGACGTAGACGCGGTCGGCGGCGTCGTCGCTGAGGTAGCGGCCCACGCACTGGTTCGAGGTGCTGAGCCCCGAGCTCGCGCACCAGTCGGCCGCGGCCTGGCCGCTCTCGAAGCTGCTGCCGCCGCCCTCGCTCGGGCCCGGGCGGTAGAGCATCCAGTAGCCGGAGCGGAGCGAGGCGTAGTCGTCGCTGTCGACCCAGCGGACGCCGTCGGTTCGGCCCGCCAGTGCTGTCTCGTGCCGTTCGCGTTCCGCGACGCCCTCCGACTTCGGCACGGAGGCGAGCTGCGCCACCCAGGAGTCGCGGTGCTCCGCGCCGCGCGGGCCCTCGGGCGTGGACGCCCCGGAGGTGCGCGGGGGGCTCGTGGTCGCGTCGGCCTCGCGCTCGTCCTCTGCGTTCGCGCTCGGCGTGGGCGCCGGGGAGACGCCGCCCTCGGGGTGTGCGCCGCCGGGGGAGGCGGAGCCGCCCGACGGTGTGGGGGAGGGGGCGGTCCGCTCGTCCTCGGTGTCGACGAGCAAATAGGCGCCGAGGGCGATGAGCGTGGCGGCGACGAGCGCACCGCCGATGATCATCGCGTCCCGCAGTCGGAACCGGCCGCCCGGCGGCTGCTGTTGGGGTTCCGGAGACGCGGCGGGCGGGGGCCCGAAGGCGCCGTACGGCGGGGCGGAGTGCGGGGGAGTCGGAGGGCCCGGCGGGGCGGCGTGCGGTGCGGCGAACGCGCCGGGGGGCGGCTGGGGCGCGGGGGAGCGGTTCTCGGC
Source organism: Streptomyces sulphureus DSM 40104 (assembly GCF_000381025.1). Lineage (GTDB taxonomy): Bacteria > Actinomycetota > Actinomycetes > Streptomycetales > Streptomycetaceae > Streptomyces > Streptomyces sulphureus. The sequence continues at coordinate 309,861 of NZ_KB905815.1, read as the reverse complement.
GACCTCGGCGAGCATCGCGTCGAGGCGCTCGGGGCTCGGACGGGCGGCCGGGTCGCGGACGAGCAGCGCGTCGAGCACGGGGGCGAGCGGGCCGCTGCGCTGCGCGGGAGGCAGCGGGTCGTCGAGGACGGCGGCGAGGGTGGCGAGCGTCGTCGCGCGGCGGAGGGGGCTGCGGCCCTCGGTGGCGACGTAGAGCGTGATGCCGAGCGACCACAGGTCGCCCTCGGGGGCGTCGGTGCCGCGGATGCGCTCGGGTGCGACGTACTCGGGGGAGCCGAGGAACTCACCGGGTGCGGTGAGCGAGGTGGCGCCCTGGAGGGCGGCGATGCCGAAGTCGGTGAGGACGGCCGAACCGTCCTCGCGCAGCAGGACGTTGCCGGGCTTGACGTCGCGGTGGTGAATGCCGGCGCGGTGGGCCGTGCGGAGCGCGGCGAGCATCTGCCGCCCGAGCCGTGCGGCGTCCGCGGGGGCCAACGGGTTCTGCGCGAGGCGGTCCTGGAGGGTCTCGCCGGGGAGGAGCTCCATGACGAGCCACGGCGGCTGGTCGGGCGCGTCGACGATGTGGTGGATCGTCACCACGTTCGGGTGGTTGAGCCGGGCGAGGGCGCGCGCCTCGCGCAGGACGCGCTCGCGGAGGCGCTGCACGCCCTCGGAGCCCGCGGGCGTGTCGGACCCGTCGGGGGTCAACTCGGCGGTGAGCGGGCGTACTTCCTTCAGGGCGACCTCACGGTGGAGTGCCGTGTCCCTGGCGCGCCACACGGTGCCCATGCCGCCGCTGCCCAGCTTCTCCAACAGCTCGAAGCGGTCGTCCACCAACTGTCCCCGTGTGCCCCCAGTCATGGACGTCAGGGTACGTGGCCGGGGGCAACGGCTGTGCAGGCACCGGGAGTTACGGGCGCGGCCGCCCTCCCCGGCGGGAGGGCGGCCACGACTGCGCGGAGGTCACTCCTTGCCGGAGCCGCCGAGGTCGACACCGAGCTTCTGGAGCTGGGCGGGGAGCTGTTCGGTCTCGACCTTCTTGCCGTCGACCTTGACCGTCGGCGTGGCGTCAACCTTCCCCTTCTCGAAGTCGCCGACCATGCCGAGGGCCCACTTGTCGAAGGTGCCCTTCTCGACGTTCTGCTGGAAGCTCTTGTTGCCCTTCAACTCCTTGACGGAATCGGCGATGTCGAGGAGGTACGCGTCGTCGGCGAACTCGTCCTTCGCCTCCTCCGGGTGGTGCTTCTTCGAGTACAGCGCCTCGTGGTACTCGCGGAAGGCGTCGTTGCTGACGTCGAGCGCGGCGCCCAGGGCGCTGATCGCGTTCTTCGAGCCCTCGCCGCCGAGGTTGTTGTCGATGATCGAGCCGAGGTGGAGCTGGAGCTTGTACTTGCCGTCGTCGGCGCCCTTCTGCAGCAGCTTGCCCGCGCTCTGCTCGAAGCTGGCGCAGGCGGGGCAGCGCAGATCCTCGTAGACGTCGATGCGGTTCTTCGCGTCCTCACCGCCGACGACGACCCGGGTGCCCTTCGCCCCTTCGGCGTTGGCAGGGGTGACGAGCTTGGCGTCCTTCGCCGCGTCCCAGCCCGAGGGCTCGTTCATCTTCTTCACGGCGACGCCGACGCCCGTCGCCAGCGCCAGCACGGCGACCACGGAGACGCCGATCACCAACTGCCGGCGTATCTTCGCCTTCTTCGCCTGCTTCTCCCGCTCGATCCGCAGCCGCTCGCGTGCGGCGCGCTTGGACTCCTGGGAATTGCGCTTGCTCATGTCTCTTCTGCTCCGTTTCGGAATCTCTTGATCCCGCTCGTCTTCGAGGTGGTGTGTACGCACGGCTGCGTGCGCCGGCGCGTGCGCGGCGCGTGGCCTCTTCAGGCCGCCAGGAGGCAGCGCGGCGGACCTCGGCGGTGTACGGAGTGGGTGAGCAGGGGGACCGCGCGGGGCAGCCGCGCGGCCCGGGCGGTACGGGCGGCGCGCACCTGGAGCGGAGCGGGCGCGGGCACCGGTGCCAACTCCGGTCGGAACGGCCGGAATGCGGTGGCGGCGGCCGCGCGCAGCAGCCGCGCGAGCGCGTCCTCGCCGCGGCGCAGCCACGCGGCGGCGAGGAGCCCGACGCCGACGTGGCAGGCGAGCAGCAGCCAGGGGAGCGTCTCCGGCGCCGCGCTCCCGTTCTGCGCGGCGACGCGGGCGAGCGGGGTGCCGAGGCTGCCGCCGCCGCAGAGGAGGTCGAGGCCGACGGCGCGCAGCGGGCCCGTCACGGGGCCGCCGCCCTGGCCGTAACACGCGTGCTGCCCCGTGGTGAAGACGGCGTCGGCGAGGAGCTCCAACGGGACGAGTACGCCGGCGATCCGGCCGTACCCGCACTCGCGCGGAGCGAACGCGAAGGCGATGAGGAAGACACCGACCGCTACAGCGGCGAGCGTCGCAGCGGGGACCGGGGCGCCGGAGAGGAGGACGTGCCCGCCGGCTGAGAGCGTGACGCAGAGTGCGGTGAAGATCCCGGCGCGCGCAGCACGGATGCCGGGACTCCCCGCGGAGGGTATGCCCGGGCTCCCTGCGGACCCTGCCTGTCCGCCCGCCGATCCGATGTCCATCGCCACCCGAGTCTGCCACGGGGAAGCGTAAAAGGGGCGTGAGAGGAGCGCACGAGCTCGGTTACGGTCGGGTGGCGCGGGGCCGGCGCACGACCGTGGTGGGTGCGCCTGCGGTGTCGGCGCCGGGTCGTAGACTCCACAACCGCCGCAGCCCATCCGCGCCCGGAGGTGCCCCTCACGTGACCCAGCAGCCGTTCACACACCTGCACGTGCACACCCAGTACTCGCTGCTGGACGGAGCGGCACGGCTCAAGGACATGTTCAACGCCTGCAACGAGATGAACATGTCCCACATCGCGATGACGGACCACGGCAACCTGCACGGCGCCTACGACTTCTTCCACCAGGCCAAGGACGCCGGTGTGACGCCGATCATGGGCATCGAGGCGTACGTCGCGCCTGACCACCGCAAGAACACCCGCCCGGTCAAGTGGGGCACCCCGCACCAGAAGCGGGACGACGTCGCGGGCAACGGCGCCTACACGCACATGACGATGTGGGCGAGGGACGCCACAGGACTCCACAACCTCTTCCGCGCTCAGTCCCGCGCGAGCCTGGAGGGCTTCTTCCGCAAGCCGCGCGTGGACCGCGAACTCCTCTCCGAGTACGCGGAAGGCCTCATGGGCACCACGGGCTGCCCCTCGGGCGAGGTCTCCGCGAAGATCCGGCTCGGGCAGATGGACGAGGCGGTGAAGGCTGCCGGGGAGTTCCAGGACATCTTCGGCAAGGAGAACTACTTCGTCGAGCTGATGGACCACGGCATCGACATCGACAAGCGGGCGCGCGCCGGTCTGGAGGAGATCGCCCGCAAGATCGGCGCCCCCTTCGTCGTGACCAACGACTCGCACTACACGTACGAGAGGGAATCCGTAGCCCACGACACCCTGCTGTGCATCCAGACCGGCAGCAACCTCTCCGACCCCGACCGCTTCAGCTTCGACGGCGCCGGCTACTACCTCAAGTCCGCCGAGGAGATGTACGCGATCGACAACTCCGAGGCATGGCAGCAGGGTTGCCGCAACACCCAGCTACTCGTCGCGGAGCGCATCGACACGTCGGGCATGTTCGAGCCGAAGAACCTGATGCCGCAGTTCGACGTCCCCGAGGGGTACGACGAGGTCTCCTGGTTCCGCGAGGAGGTCAAGCGCGGGATGCACCGCCGCTACCCGGCGGGCGTCCCCGAGGACCGCCAGAAGCTCGCCGAGTACGAGATGGACGTCATCATCTCGATGGGGTTCCCCGGGTACTTCCTCGTCGTCGCCGACTTCATCATGTGGGCGAAGGAGAACGGCATCGCGGTCGGCCCCGGCCGCGGCTCGGCGGCCGGTTCCATCGTCAGCTACGCGTTGGGCATCACCGACCTCGACCCGGTGATCCACGGCCTCATCTTCGAGCGGTTCCTCAACCCCGAGCGCGTCACCATGCCCGACGTCGACATCGACTTCGACGAGCGCAGGCGCGGCGACGTCATCCGCTACGTCACGGAGAAGTACGGCGCCGACAAGGTCGCCATGATCGGCACCTACGGCACCATTAAGGCGAAGGCCGCCATCAAGGACGCCTCCCGCGTGCTGGGTTACCCGTACGCGATGGGCGACCGCATCACCAAGGCGATGCCGGCCGACGTCCTCGGCAAGGGCATCCCGCTCTCCGGCATCACCGACCCCGAGCACCCGCGGTACAGCGAGGCAGGCGAGGTCCGCGGGATGTACGAGAACGAACCCGACGTCAAGAAGGTCATCGACTCGGCGATGGGCATCGAGGGCCTCGTGCGGCAGATGGGCGTGCACGCCGCGGGCGTCATCATGTCGAGCGAGCCCGTCATCGACCACGCGCCGGTCTTCTCCCCGAAGAACGACGGGACCGTGGTGACGCAGTGGGACTACCCGAGCTGCGAGTCGCTCGGCCTGCTGAAGATGGACTTCCTCGGCCTCCGCAACCTGACCATCATGGACGACGCCGTCAAGATGATCAGGAAGAACAAGGACGTCGACCTCAAGCTCCTCGACCTCCCGCTCGACGACCCGAAGACCTTCGAACTCCTCCAGCGCGGCGACACATTGGGCGTCTTCCAGTTCGACGGCGGGCCGATGCGCTCGCTGCTGCGGATGATGAGGCCCGACCACTTCGAGGACATCTCCGCCGTCTCGGCCCTCTACCGCCCGGGCCCGATGGGCATGAATTCGCACATCAACTACGCCCTGCGCAAGACCGGTCAGCAGGAGACCACTCCGATCCACCCGGAGCTCGAGGAGCCGCTCAAGGAGATCCTCGACATCACCCACGGCCTCATCGTCTACCAGGAGCAGGTGCAGAAGGCCGCGCAGGTGCTCGCCGGGTACAGCCTGGGTCAGGCCGACCTCCTCCGCCGTGCGATGGGCAAGAAGAAGAAGGAGGTTCTCGACAAGGAGTTCGTGAACTTCCAGAAGGGCATGCGGGACAACGGCTACTCGGACGAGGCGATCCAGGCCGTCTGGGACGTCCTCGTGCCGTTCGCCGGATACGCGTTCAACAAGGCCCACTCCTCGGCGTACGGGCTCGTCACCTACTGGACGGCCTACCTGAAGGCCAACTACCCCGCCGAGTACATGTCCGCGCTGCTCACCTCGGTCCGCGACGACAAGGACAAGTCGGCGGTCTACCTCAACGAGTGCCGGAAGATGGGCATCCAGGTGCTGCCGCCGAACGTCAACGAGTCCGAGGCCAACTTCACCTCGCGGGACGACTCCACGATCGTTTTCGGCCTCACCGCGGTGCGCAACGTCGGCCAGAACGTCGTCGACTCCATCGTCAAGTCCCGCAAGTCGAAGGGGAAGTACTCCTCCTTCCCGGACTTCCTCGACAAGGTCGAGGCCGTCGTCTGCAACAAGCGGACGGTGGAGTCCCTCATCAAGGCGGGTGCCTTCGATGAGATGGGCCACACCCGCAAGGGCCTCACCGCACATTTCGAGCCGATGATCGACAACGTGGTGCAGGTCAAGCGGAAGGAGGCGGAGGGCCAGTTCGACCTCTTCGGAGACATGGGGGGCGAGACGGAGAGCGGCCCCGGTTTCGGCCTCGACGTCGAGTTCACCGACGAGGAGTGGGAGAAGACCTACCTCCTCGCGCAGGAGCGGGAGATGCTCGGTCTCTACGTCTCCGACCACCCGCTCTTCGGCCTGGAGCACGTCCTCAACGACAAGGCCGACGCCGCCATCTCCCAACTCACGGGCGGCGACTACGCCGACGGCTCGATCGTGACCATCGGCGGCATCATCTCCGGCCTCCAGCGGAAGATGACGAAGCAGGGCAACGCCTGGGCGATCGCCACCGTCGAGGATCTCGCGGGCTCCATCGACTGCATGTTCTTCCCCGCGAGCTACCAGCTCGTCTCCACCCAACTCGTGGAGGACGCGGTCGTGTTCGTCAAGGGCCGTCTCGACAAGCGCGAGGACATCCCGCGGCTCGTCGGGATGGAGCTGATGATCCCCGACCTCACCGACGTCGGCGCCTCGGCCCCCGTGACCATCACCATCCCCTCGCTGCGGGTCACGCCCCCGCTCGTCGAGAAGCTCGACGAGGTGCTCGCGCAGCACCGCGGCTCCAGCGAGGTGCGGCTGAAGCTCCAGGGCGCCCGCAAGACGACGGTGCTGCGGCTCGACCGCCACCGCGTCACCGCGGACACCGCGCTCTACGGCGACCTCAAGGCGCTCCTCGGCCAGTCCTGCGTGGCCGGCTGAGGGCGCTCGGTAACGGCACGACGGGCGGGCGCATCCCCACCGGGTGCGCCCGCCCGCCTCGTTGCCGCCGCGCCGGCGGTCAGTTGTGGCCGAACCGTCGCTGGTGCTTCCGCGCCACGTCGGCCGGGCTGCCTTGCGCCTTCGACTGCGGCTGCTCGTCGGTCGAGCCCTGCATCCGCTCCTGGTCCTCCTCCGCGCTGCTGCGTCCCTGCTTCTGCGCGGCCTGCTTGCGCTGCTTGTTGTGCTTGGCCATGTCCGTTCGCCTCCTGGGGACCTCGAACCGGTCGACCACGGCAAGCGTTGCACGAGGGATGAAAGTCTGCATGTCGGATGGTTTCTGGGTAAAGCGGGCAAAGTCTGCTTCTCTGCGGCGGGTGGGCTGCGGCGAAGTGCGCGCTCGAGGGCTGCGTGGGTTGCCCTGTCGTGCCCTCGCGGGGCCGGCACGGCGGCACTTGGGGCGATCGGGAGGCCGGAACCGGTGGCCACAACGCCACGCCGACGTTCGATGCGGGCTGCTAACACCCGTACGCTCGGGCAGACTCGAAGAACCCGAAGAAAGCTTTGGGAGACCTCGAAGCAGGCAGCCCAGGTGGGACATGCCGACGGGAGTGGGTGGATCGTGAACCGCTGCGTTGTCCTGGTGGACGCCGGGTACCTGTTGGGAGCTGCGGCGAGCCTCCTCGCCGGCGAGCCGGTGCGCTCCCGGATCAGCGTCGACCACGCGGCGCTCGTCGCCGGCCTCCGCGAGCGCGCCGAACGCGACACCGGCTGCTCCCTGCTCCGCATCTACTGGTTCGACGGCGCCCCGGACCGCGTCCCCCAACCCGAGCACCGCCGGCTGCGCGTGATGCCCCGCGTCACCGTCCGGCTCGGCGCGCTCACCCGCACCGACGGGCGCTGGGCGCAGAAGGGCGTCGACGCGGCGATGCACGCCGAGCTCACCGAACTCGCCCGCAACCGGGCCTGTTCCGACATCGTGCTGGTGACGGGCGACGGCGACCTGCTGCCCGGGCTGATGTCGGCGAAGGAGCACGGAGTCGCCGTCCACCTGTGGGCGGTGCAGGCCGCCGACGGCGACTACAACCAGTCGGAGGACCTCGTCGCGGAGGCGGACGAGCGCCGCGTCCTCGACCGCACCTGGCTCACAGGCGTCGCCCGCGCCAAGGAACCGGTCGCGCCCTGCGCACCGCAGGAGCCGCGCCCCGAGATCGCCGCTATCCTCTCCGCGCCGCTCCCCGAGACGTCGAAGAACGGCAGCGCCCCCGGCAACCGCAGGGCCGAACTCGCCGACGAGGCGCCCCGATCCGAGCACGGCAGCGCGGAGCCGGCGGCGGAGGCGGGCCAGGCCCCCGCGCCCCGTGCCGAGAACCAGGGCGTGCCCACGCCCAAGGACCTCGCAGGACTGAGCCGCGCCGCGGCGGCGAACGGCGTCCTCCCCAGCGCCACCCTGCGCTGGTCGTCGGACAAGGGCATGGTCGACCGCACCCCGGGCGAGTCGTCCGAGACCGCGGGGCTGCCGATGCTCGCCCAACTCACCTCGGCCGAGCAGCGGTGGGCCGACCGCGAGGAGGACATCACCGAGGTGAGCGGCGACCCTTTCGAGGTCGGGCAGGTCTTCGCGCGCCGCTGGCTCAAACGCCTCACCAACCGGAGCGACGTGCAGCGCCTCTCCACCGAGTACCCCCGCATCCCGCACCGCATCGACGGTGAACTCCTGCGCTACGCCGCACGGTTCGGCCTGCTCGCGCACAAGGACGACCAGATCGACGAGCACGACCGCTACGCGATCCGGGCAGGCTTCTGGCGCCAGGTCGACGACCTCACCGGAGCCCGTTCCGAGCACGCCCCCGCCGGCGAGTGACCCCGGCGGGGGGCTGACGGCCGTGCGCGCGGCGGCGGCGCGTACCCTCGTGGTTCGTGGAATCGGGCACTCGGCAGGCGGTGGAGAGCGTGGAGTCGGCACCCGCGCAGGTCGCCGTGGAGCTGGGGGAGCTGGTCAAGACGTACCGGCAGGGACGCGTCCGCCGGGGCGCCCCCGCCGTGCCGCAGGTGCGGGCGAGCGACGGCGTCAGCCTCCGTGTGCACCGCGGTGAGATCTTCGGCCTCCTCGGTCCGAACGGCGCGGGCAAGTCCACACTCGTGCGCCAGCTCACCGGTCTGCTGCGGCCCGACAGCGGCACGATCCGCGTCCTCGGCCACGACCTCGTACGCCACCCCGCGCGGGCGGCCCGGCTCCTCGCCTACCTCGGTCAGGAGTCCACGGCACTCGACGAACTCACCGTCCGCCTCGCGGCGGAGACCACGGCGAGGCTCCGCGGCCTCGACGCCGCCGCGGCCGTCGCGGAGTCCGACGCCGTCCTCGACGAGCTGGGCCTCACCGTGCTCCGGGACCGCCCGCTCAACCGCCTCTCCGGCGGCCAACGCCGGCTCGCCTGCTGCGCCGCCGCGCTCGTCGGCGACCGCCCGCTCCTCGTCCTCGACGAGCCGACGACGGGCATGGACCCGCACGCCCGCCGCGCCGTGTGGGCCGCCGTCGACCGGCGCAGGGCGCGGGGCACCACCGTGGTGCTGGTGACGCACAACGTGATCGAGGCGGAGACGGTGCTCGACCGGGTGGCCGTGATGGACACGGGCAGGGTGATCGCCTGCGACACCCCCGGCGGGCTCAAGGCGCTCGTCGGGGACGACGTGCGGCTCGAGCTCGTGTGGCGCGAACGCGCGCCGCTCGACGTCCCCGAGGTCGCCGAACTCCACGGCAGCGCCGCCGTGTCGGGGCGCAGGTGGACGTTGCGGCTGCCGCCCGAGCAGGCGCGCTCGGCGGTCACCGCCGTCACGGGAGGGGAGGCGTTCGCCGCGCTCGACGACTTCACGCTGGCGACGCCGAGCCTGGAGGACGTCTACCTGGCGCTCGGCGGGAGCGGCGAGGGCCTGGTGAAGGCGTGAGCAGGCCGGAGCGCGGCGCCGTGTGCGACGAGTGGGCGAGCCGGCCGACGACGAGGGGCAGGGTGTGAGCACCACCGCGACGGAGAAAGCCGCAACCACCGCAGGACCGCGGCGAGCCGAGCCGGAACAGGCCGTGCTCGCGCCCGGCGCGGGGTTCGTCCCCGCGCTCGCCGCCGTCTATCGGGCACAACTGTCGCGGGCGAGGGTCTCGCGGATTCCGCTGCTCTTCGTCGCGACCTTCCAGTCGCTCGGCATCATGGTCCTGATGCGCGGGGTCGTCGACGGCGGCGACGAGGCGCGGGCGGTCGTCTCGGGCGCGAGCGTGCTCGTGGTGGCGTTCGTCGGACTCAACCTGCTGGCGCAGTACTTCGGCCGGCTGCGCGCGGGCGGCGGCCTCGACCACTACGCGACGCTGCCGGCCCCGCCCGCGTCCGTCGTCCTCGGGACGGCGGGGGCGTACGCGTCCTTCACGGTGCCGGGCGTCGTCTTCACCGCCGTGGCCGGAAGCGTCCTCTTCCAGCTCCCGCTCGCCGGGCTGTGGATTCTCGCGGCCGTCATCCCGCTCGCGGGTGCGGCGCTGGCCGGTCTCGGAGCCGCACTGGGGCTCCTCGCGCCGCGTCCCGAACTCGCGACGCTCTGCGGACAGTTGGGCATGTCGGCGGCGCTGCTGCTCGGGGTGCTGCCGCCGGAGCGGCTGCCGCTCCCCGTGCAGTGGCTGCGCGACCTGCTGCCGTCGACCTACGGGGTCGAGGCGCTCGCGGCCACCTTCACGCCGAGCCCGGCCTGGGGGGCGATCCTCGTGGACCTCGGCGTGTGCGCGGCGGTCGGGTTCGTCTCGCTCGCCGTCGCGACGCGGGCGTACCGCTGGGCGGCCGCGCGCTGACGGTTGTGCGCCGACGGCCGCGCGCCGACGGTTGTGCCGGCCATCCGCTTCCGGGTCGCCCCACGCGCCCGCCGTCGGGCCTGGCACGATGGCGTCCGTGACCGCACCGACGCCTGAGCCCCACCGCCCCGACTCTTCCAGCCCTCCGCAGCCCGCGTGGGGTTACGGCCCCGCCACACCGCCTCCCTCCCCGGCCGACCAGGGCGCCACGCACTCGGCCTGGGGTGCGGCGGCCCCGCCGCCCGAGCCGGTGGACGTCCGCAGGGAACTGCGCGACGGGGCGCTCTGCGCGCTCGCCGTCGGCGTCACGGGCGTGCTGCTGGGCCTCCTCTGGCTCTGGCTCGCCCCGCGCGTCCCGCTCCTCACGGACGGCGGAGCGGTCTACCTCAAGGACCCCGAGGGCGAGGAAGCCGTGGGCGCCGACGGAGTGTTCACGCTCGTGGGGCTCGCCTTCGGTGCCGTCAGCGGCGTCGTCCTCTTCCTCGTCCGCAGGCGCGGGGGGATGGGGCTCGCCGTCGGGCTCGCCGTCGGCGGGTTGCTCGCCTCGCTGCTCGCCTGGGGCGTCGGCACCGTCCTCGGGCCCGAGCAGGATCTCGCGAAGGCGGCAGCCGAGGCGGGGAAGAACGCCACCTTCGAAGCGCCGCTCCGCCTCCAGGCGAAGGGCGCACTGCTCGCCTGGCCGTTCGCGGCCGTCCTCGTCCATCTCCTGCTCACCGCGGTCTTCGTCGAGCGCGAGGACGAGCCGGGCGGCGAGGCGCACGGACAGCCGCAGCCGTCCGCCTGAGGCGCCCGAACTCCCGTGCCCCGCACGCCGATCGGCTGTGGGTTCAGAACCGGGCGATCGGTGCGAAAACGGCGTCGGTGAGACGTGCCAGGTCGTCGGGGGCCAGCTCGATCTCCAGGCCGCGGCGGCCCGCCGAGACGTGCACGGTGGGGAGTGCGGCCGCCGAGGAGTCGAGGACCGTGCGCAGCCGGCGGCGCTGGCCGAGCGGGGAGATGCCCCCGAGGACGTACCCCGTGGCGCGCTCGGCGGCGTCGGGTTCTGCCATGACGGCGCGCTTGGCACCGGCCGCCGAGGCGAGCGCCTTGAGGTCGAGCGAGGCGGAGACGGGCACGACGGCGACCGTCAACTCCCCTCCGGCCTCGGCGAGGAGCGTCTTGAAGACCTGCGCGGGCGGGACGCCGAGCGCCTCGGCCGCCTCGCCGCCGTAGGAGGGTGCTGCCGGGTCGTGCGCGTACGCGTGGGTGGTGAAGGCGACGCCTGCGGCGGTGGCCGCGGCCACCGCGGGGGTCGGCGCGGCGGCCTGCTTCTTCTTCGCCATGGACGGTTCTCCTGCGGTCGACTCGCGTCGGCGGCGGGTCAGTTGGGGCTGGTCGGCGACTTGGTCAGGTCCACGGCGGGGACCGAGGGGAGCTTGGCGATCGTCGAGGTCTCGCGGCGCAGGAGGCGCAGCTCGTCCGCGAGTCTCGTCGCGGTGTCGGGCGCCTGGAGGAGCCGCTGCTTCGTGGGGACGTCGAGGATCGTGGCGGCGGCGACGAGGTAGGAGACGACGGACGGCTCGTCCGGGAGTTCCTGATCCTCGGCGAGGGTCCGCTCGCGCGCGCCCGCGAGCCGCTTCTGGTACGAGCGGAAGGCCCGCAGCACCCCGGAGGCGAGCGCGCCGGCACCGTCGCCCTCCTCCTCGGGAAGCTCCTCGATCTCGCCGGTGAGGTAGGGGCCGCTCGCGTCGACCGAGTGGAGCCGGAAGCGCGTGGTGCCGGTGGCGAGGACCTCGAACCGCTCGGCCGGGGTCTCGGCTTCCTCCTCCTCGAGGGCGCCGGCGGTCTCGCGGATCGTCGAGGCGTCGGCGATGCAGCCGATCTCGTGGAAGGCGCGGATCGGGTCCTCGCCGAAGCCGGCGGCCGGTTCCGTGCCGGTGGGCGGTGCCGAGTCGGGAAGGCCGACGGCGGTCGGTGCCACCTCGTACCCGTCCTTGATGGCGACGACGCCGAAGAGTCTCGGCTGCCCCTCGGGAAGCGCCTGCAAGTCGCCTACGAGCGCGCGGTACCGGGGCTCGAAGACGCTCAGCGGCAGCACGAGGCCGGGGAAGAGTACCGAGTTGAGCGGGAAGAGCGGAAGCGCGGTGGTCACGACCGGTAAGCCTAAAGCCTTACGGGGCGGCTGTGGCGACCGTGCCGGCAGCCTGCTGCCCGACAGGCGGCCGGCTCGGCGTCACTGCCTGCGCAGCAAGCGGGTGGCGCCGGCGGCGACCGTGGTGGCGAGCGTCCAGCCGAGCACGATCATCAGGGCCGCGACCCACTGCCCGTTCCCCGGAGGGTCCCAGGCGGTGTCCTGCCCGAAGCTGATCACGGGCAGCAGCAGGTCGAGCGCGTAGAGCGGTGCGTTCCACTGCGGAGACTCCTCGGGTACGACCTCGGTGGGCGGATGGCCGGCGAAGTAGAGGGCCCCCGACGCCCACAGCACCGCCATCCACACGGCGGCCTGCGCAGGACGGTAGCCGTAGGCGACCGTCCAGTCCTGGAGGTAGCCCCAGACCTTGCCGACGAGCGGCAGCGTCTCGCGCCTGCGCCGCTGCTTTGCGAGGAGGACGGTGCGCGCGTTGGTGTCCTCGCCGCTCTGCCGGTAGACGGTGGCGAGTTGCTCGTACGGCTCCGGGCTGTACTCGGGGGTGGCGGAGGCGACCCAGGCGAGGCGCTCCCGGACGTTGAAGTGCCCCTCCTTCGGTATCGCGTGCCGGTAGCTGAAGCCGGCCATCCACAGCCGCTGCCCGTCCGGCCAACTGCCCACCCGGTCCAGCAGCTTCTCGACGGTGGCGCCGGAGAGGACGACGAGGCCGCGCTCCGGAGGCTGCGGGGTGAACGCGAGTTCGGGCGCCGTGATGCGACGCAGCGAGAGCTCCTGGTCGCGCTGGAGGACGAAGCGGGCGTTCTCGATCATCAGCGCGGAGCCGAACCTGCCGTCGTCGAGGACCATCCCGCCCGTGCACTCGAACCGCTTGGTGCGCCAGCGCGCGTCCCGCGGCACGACGCGCCCGCCGGTCGCAACCGGCATGGCGCTCGTCGGTGTGCCCTGGAGGTGCGCGGCCTGGCTGCGGTGCGCGTCGGCGAAGCTCGCCGTCTGCTCGACCGTCAACTGCGGTGCGTAGAGCGCGTGTCGGCCGTGCCGGTTGCGCAGCACCGTGCCGAGCATCTCCAGCGAGGAGCCGATCGTCGCGCCGCGGAGGCTCACCTCGCCGTCGGTGCGTAACAGGCTCGCCTGGAGCTCCTGGCCCACGCTGATGCCGTCGGCAGCGATGGCCCGGGCGCGGGCCGGCAGCCGCGTCGGCCGGTGCACGGCGTCGGCGGGGGAGGGGGCGGGGAGGGCGCCGTCCCTCGGAGCGCTGCCGATCGTGGCCTGGTTGAGGAGCAGATCGGTGCCGATCACCGCGTCGGTGAGGCGGATACCGGAGGGGATGCTGCACCGCGGCAGGTGGAGGTCGCCCTCGGTGGTGAGGCGGGCGGCCTCCAGCCTCGGCAGGTAGCAGTCGACGAACCTGCCGGTGCGCACGTGCGCTTCGGGCATCCGCACCTCGTCCTGGAAGCGGCAGTGGCGGAACTCGAAGAACGGGTCGACGCTGCCGCCCGAGAGGTCGAGGCACCCGCTGACCTGGGCGCCGACGAGGTGGAGCGAGGTCACACGGCCCAGCAGCGCGGCGGGGCCGTGGAGCAGGAGCAGCGCGACGACGCGGGCGCGCACGGTGCGCTCCGGGCCCCACTCGGCGTCGCCGTTGGGATCGTCGTGCTCCGCGCGTCCGCTGCGGAGGTCGAGCGTGCTGCCGTTGCGGAACGCCTGCCACAGCGCCCACTCGGCCGTCGAGAGCGACAGCCCCGCGGGCGGGTCCCCTGCACTCTGCGGATCGGTCACGTAGCGCAACCCCTTAGCCTCTGCCGGGGTCGCTCCGAGTGACCCCGCTCTCCTCTGGTGATTCCGCCCGCCACTCCCGGCTACACACCGCAGCACCCGGTGACGGACGGTTCGTTGCGCTACGTTAGCCGCCCCGTGTCCCCAAGTGGCCTGCGCCGGCGACCGGTTGGCGTGAACGGCGGGAACGGTGGGGGTCCGCGGGACGCCTCGCGCAGCGGTCGGCGCCCGCCTGTGCACGGGGTGTACACGAAGGTGTACCGAAGGATGGAACGATGTCCGGGACTCGCGCGGTGTCTGAGAGACTGGAGTCGTGATCTCCCGAATCGATCTGCGCGGCTCCGCGCCGGGCTCCGACGCCCGCGCGCGCGAGCTGCTGCCCCGTGCCGAACTCGACGTCGAGGCCGCCCTGGAGAAGGTGCGGCCGATCTGCGACGACGTGCGCCATCGCGGCACCGCGGCGCTCCGCGAGTACGCGCAGCGGTTCGACGGCGTCACGCAGAGCAGCGTCCGCGTGCCGCAGGCCGCTCTCGACGAGGCGCTGGAGCAGCTCGACCCGAGGGTCCGCGCAGCCCTGGAGGAGTCGATCGAGCGGGCCCGCACCGTCCACCGCGACCAGCGGCGCACCGACTCCACGGTCCGGGTCGTCCCCGGCGGCACCGTCACCGAGCGGTGGGTGCCCGTCGAGCGCGTCGGCCTGTACGTCCCGGGCGGTCGGGCCGTCTATCCGAGCTCCGTCGTCATGAACGTCGTCCCCGCGCAGGAGGCGGGGGTCGAGTCGCTCGCCGTCAGCTCGCCGCCGCAGGCCGAGTTCGGCGGCCTCCCGCACCCGACGACCCTCGCCGCCTGCGCCCTCCTCGGCGTCGACGAGGTCCACGCGGCCGGCGGCGCCCAGGCCGTCGCCATGTTCGCCTACGGCACCGAGGAGTGCAGGCCCGCGCAGCTCGTCACGGGCCCCGGCAACATCTACGTCGCCGCCGCCAAGCGGCTCCTCAAGGGCCGTATCGGCATCGACTCGGAGGCGGGCCCGACCGAGATCGCGATCCTCGCCGACGAGACGGCGGAACCGGCGCACCTCGCCGCCGACCTCATCAGCCAGGCCGAGCACGACCCGGTCGCCGCCGCGGTCCTCGTCGTCCCCTCCGAGCGGCTCGCCGACGCGGTGGAGGCCGAGTTGAAGGTGCAGACCTCCGCGGCGAAGCACCGGGAGCGGATCACCGAGGCGCTCGGCGGCCGGCAGTCCGGCATCGTCCTCGTCGACTCGCTGGAGGACGGCCTCGCCGTGGTCGACGGCTACGCGGCCGAGCACCTGGAGATCCAGACGGAGGACGCGGCGCACTGGGCGTCGCGGGTCCGCAACGCCGGCGCCGTCTTCGTCGGGCCCTGGGCTCCCGTCTCGCTCGGCGACTACTGCGCGGGCTCCAACCACGTGCTGCCGACCGGCGGTTGCGCCTGCCATTCCTCGGGCCTGTCGGTCCAGTCCTTCCTGCGCGGCATCCACGTCGTCGACTACACCCGCGAGGCCCTCGCCGACGTCGCCCACCATGTGGTGGCGCTCGCCGAGGCAGAGGACCTGCCGGCGCACGGCAGCGCGGTCACCGCGCGCTTCCCCGAGCAGCAGGGCGCCTGAGGGCGCCGTCGGAAAGGCACCCGAGAGCACGTGACAGCCACAGAAGAACTGCCGATCAGGGACGAACTCCGCGGCAAGTCCCCTTACGGGGCCCCGCAGTTGGACGTCCCCGTCCGGCTCAACACCAACGAGAACCCCTACCCGCTCCCCGAGCCGCTGGTGCAGCGGATCGGCGAGCGCGTCACCGAGGCGGCGCGCACCCTCAACCGCTATCCGGACCGGGACGCGGTGGAGCTGCGCACCGAACTCGCCTGCTACCTGCGGCGGATGACGGGCCACGCCGTCACCGAGGCGAACGTCTGGGCCGCGAACGGCTCCAACGAGGTGCTCCAGCAGCTCCTCCAGACCTTCGGCGGCCCCGGCCGTACCGCGCTCGGCTTCGAGCCCTCGTACTCGATGCACGGGCTCCTCGCCCGCGGCACCGGCACCGGCTGGCTCTCCGGGCCGCGCAACGACGACTTCACCATCGACGTCGCAGCGGCCGTGCGGACGATCGAGGCCCACCGCCCGGACGTCGTCTTCGTCTGCTCGCCGAACAACCCGACGGGGACGGCGGTGGAGGAGGAGACGGTCGTCGCGCTCCACGAGGCGGCGCAGCGCGCGCGGCCCGAACACGGCGCGCTCGTCGTCGTCGACGAGGCGTACGGCGAGTTCTCACACCGGCCTTCGCTGCTGCCGCTGCTGGAGGGCCGGCCGACGCTGGTGGTCTCGCGGACGATGTCGAAGGCGTTCGGCGCCGCGGGGCTGCGGCTCGGCTACCTCGCCGCCGACCCCGCCGTCGTGGAAGCGGTGCAACTGGTGCGGCTGCCGTACCACCTCTCGGCCGTCACCCAGGCCACCGCGCTCGCCGCGCTGGAGCACACCGATACCCTGCTCGGATACGTCGAGCAGCTCAAGAGCGAACGGGACCGCATCGTCGCCGAACTCCGCGACGCCGGCTGCGAGGTGACCGCCTCGGACGCCAACTTCGTCCAGTTCGGCAGGTTCGACGGGCCCGGCGGCGCACACGCCGTCTGGGAGGCGCTCCTCGCGCACGGCGTCCTCGTCAGGGACAACGGCGTCCCGGGCCGGCTGAGGGTCACCGCAGGGACCCCGGAGGAGAACGACGCGTTCCTCGATGCGGTGCGCGCAGTGATGAAGGAGAACGCACAATGAGCCGCACGGGACGCGTGCAGCGCAACACCAAGGAGACCTCGGTCCTCGTCGAGATCGACCTCGACGGGACCGGGCAGGCCGATATATCGACGGGCGTGGGCTTCTACGACCACATGCTCGACCAGCTCGCCAGGCACGGCCTCTTCGACCTCACGGTCAAGACCGACGGCGACCTGCACATCGACACCCACCACACCATCGAGGACACCTCGCTGGCGCTCGGCGCCGCCTTCAAGGAGGCGCTCGGCGACAAGCGCGGCATCGTGCGCTTCGCCAACTCGGCGGTGCCGCTCGACGAGTCGCTCGCCCGCGTGACGGTCGACCTCTCGGGCCGCCCGTACCTCGTCCACGTCGAGCCGGAGGGCATGGCGCCCATGATCGGCTCCTACGACACGACGATGACGCGGCACATCCTGGAGTCCTTCGTGGCCCAGGCGCAGGTCGCGCTCCACGTGGAGGTCCCGTACGGGCGCAACGCGCACCACATCGTGGAGTGCCAGTTCAAGGCGCTGGCCCGCGCCCTGCGGTACGCCAGTGAACTCGACACGAGGCAGCCAGGGGTCATCCCCTCGACGAAGGGGGCGCTGTAGCCGTGGCGTGCGCGATACGGAAGCCGGTGGGGCGGTGAACGGCCTCTCCACCCTGCTGATCTTCGTCGGCCTCTTCCTCGCCGGCGGTGCGGTCTCCTTCTGGAAGCAGAAGCTGCCCACCGGCGTGGTGGTGCTGCTCGGCATCTGCTCGGCGATGGCGCTCCTCGCCGGTGTGCTGCGGTTGGACGTGTGGGAATGAGCAACGGCAAGCGTGTGGTCGTCTTCGACTACGGCTTCGGCAACGTGCGTTCGGCCGAGCGTGCCGTGGCGCGGACGGGCGCCGAGGTCGAGATCACCAAGGAGTACGACGCGGCGATGGCGGCCGACGGCCTCCTCGTCCCCGGCGTCGGCGCCTTCGCCTCCTGCATCGCCGGGCTGCGTGCCGCGAGGGGCGACTGGGTCGTCGGGCGGCGGCTCGCGGGCGGCCGGCCCGTCCTCGGGATCTGCGTGGGGATGCAGGTGCTCTTCTCGCGCGGGATCGAGCACGGCGAGGAGGCCGAGGGGCTCGACGAATGGCCGGGCACCGTGGGCCCGCTGAAAGCGGAGACGGTGCCGCACATGGGGTGGAACACCGTCACCGTGCCCGAGGACTCGCGCCTCTTCGCCGGGCTTCCCGCCGACGAGCGGTACTACTTCGTCCACTCCTACGCCGTCCACGAGTGGGAGTTGGAGACGGCGAACCCGGCGCTGGCCGCACCCAAGGTCAGTTGGACGACGCACGGCGCGCCCTTCGTCTCCGCCGTCGAGAACGGCCCGCTGTGGGCGACCCAGTTCCACCCGGAGAAGTCCGGCGACGCGGGCGCCCGGCTGCTGGCGAACTGGGTCGCCACTCTCTGAGCCGCCATTCCGAACCGATCAGCACCGTGAGGACCAGCCCCCGATGAGCAAGCTCGAACTCCTCCCCGCCGTCGACGTCAGGGAAGGCCAGGCCGTCCGTCTCGTCCACGGCGAGTCCGGCTCCGAGACCTCCTACGGCGACCCGCTCTCTGCCGCGCTCGCCTGGCAGCGCTCGGGTGCCGAGTGGCTCCATCTCGTCGACCTCGACGCCGCGTTCGGCACGGGCGACAACCGCGCCGCGATCTCCGAGGTGGCGCATGCGATGGAGATCAAGGTGGAGCTCTCGGGCGGCATCCGCGACGACGATTCGCTCGCCGCCGCGCTCGCCACCGGCTGCCGCCGGGTCAACCTCGGGACGGCGGCGCTGGAGTCGCCCGAATGGGTCGCGAAGGTGATCGCCGAGCACGGCGACCGGATCGCGGTCGGCCTCGACGTCCGCGGAACGACGCTCCGCGGACGCGGCTGGACGCGGGACGGCGGCGACCTCTACGAGACGCTGGCGCGCCTCGACTCCGAGGGCTGCGCACGGTACGTCGTCACCGACATTGCCAAGGACGGCACCCTCAAAGGCCCCAACCTGGAGCTGCTCCGCAACGTCTGCGCCGCAACCGACCGCCCGGTCGTCGCCTCGGGCGGCGTCTCCTCCCTCGACGACCTGCGGGCGATCGCCTCGCTCGTCCCCGAGGGCGTCGAGGGCGCGATCGTCGGAAAGGCGCTCTATGCCGGGGCGTTCACGCTGGAGGAGGCACTGGCCGCCGTCGCTGAGGCCGGATGACCTCCCCCGCCGACTCCTTCGCGGAGCGGTTCGGCGCCGCGCGCGCCGTCGCGGCCGGGGACCGGGTCCTCGTCGGCGGGACGCTGCCGGTCGAGGAGGGCGTCCTCCTCGGCGAGGGCGATCCGTACGAGCAGACCAGGGCGGCCTTCGCGCAGGCGCTCTCGGCGCTCCGCGCGTACGGCCTCGGCACCGATGCGGTCGTGCGCACCCGCATCCACCTCGTCCACGAGCGCGACCTCGACGAGGCCGCGCGGGCGCACCGCGAGCTCTTCGCGGGCGTACGTCCCGCAGCGACGGCGCTGGTGGTCGCCGGGCTCGCGGACACTCGGGCGCTCGTCGAGGTCGAGCTGGAGGCGTACCGCGGAAGCTGAGCACCTGTCCCGTCCCAACTCCGAGAACCTGCAAGGAGCCTGTACCTCATGTCCCTGGCGGTCCGCGTCATCCCCTGCCTCGACGTCGACGGCGGTCGGGTCGTCAAGGGCGTCAACTTCAAGAACCTGCGCGACGCCGGCGACCCGGTGGAGATGGCGAAGGTCTACGACGCCGAAGGCGCCGACGAGTTGACGTTCCTCGACATCACCGCCTCCTCCGGCGACCGCGAGACCACGTACGACGTCGTCCGCCGCACCGCCGAGCAGGTCTTCATCCCCCTCACCGTCGGAGGCGGGGTGCGCACGCCCGAGGACGTGGACCGGCTGCTGCGCGCCGGTGCCGACAAGGTCGGGGTGAACACGGCTGCGCTGGCGCGTCCCGAGCTGATCAGGGAGATCGCCGAGCGGTTCGGCCGCCAGGTGCTCGTCCTCTCCGCCGACGCGCGCCGCACGCGGGAGGGCGCGCAGACGCCCTCGGGCTTCGAGGTCACCACGCACGGCGGCCGCCGCGGCACCGGCCTCGACGCCGTCGAATGGGCCGCGCGGGCCGCCGAGTTGGGCGCCGGGGAGATCCTGCTCAACTCGATGGACGCGGACGGCACCAAGGACGGCTACGACGGGCCGATGATCGAAGCCGTCCGCGCCCGGGTCGCGATCCCGGTGATCGCCTCGGGCGGCGCCGGACGCCTCGCCGACTTCCCCGAGGCGATCGACGCGGGCGCCGACGCCGTACTCGCCGCCTCCGTCTTCCACTTCGGGGACCTGCGGCTCTGCGAGGTGAAGCGCACCCTGCGGGAGTCCGGCCACACGGTGCGCTGAGTCCGTCCCTTTACCAGAGGCCCGCGCGGTTCAGCGACTGCGGGCAGTGCCGGTACGCCTCCTCGATCTCGACGAGCAGCGCCAGCTTCGGGCGCGTCCCGCGGACGGCCATGGCCTCGAAGAACGGCGCGTCCGTGAGGAGGCGTGCCCGGCCGTTGACCCGCAGGATCTCCTTCTCGCCCGGCACCAGATGGAGAAGGCCCACGTGCGGGTTCTCCAGGATGTTGCGGAAGCTGTCGCCCCTGCGGTTGCCCGGGCGGTCCGGCAGGGCGAGCGTCGCGGGGTCGAGGACGTGGACGAAGCCGGGGTCGCCGCCGCGGGGCGACGCGTCGCAGTTGCCGGCGGCGTCGGCGGTGGAGAGCAGGCAGAACGGGGAGCGCCCGAGGAACTCCGTGTCTGCGGTGCCGAGACGGGGCTGCACCTTCTCGATGACGATGGGGTGCGGGGTGCCGAGCAGCTCGGTCAACTCCTCCTCGGAGCGGAGCTCCGCGTATCCCTCGCCGAGGTGCGTCGCGGGGGCGGTCGTCGGGGCGTGGGGCATGGGCGCTCCGTGGGTCGGCGGGGAAGGGGCGACGAGCGATGGCCTGAAGCCGCCCTACCCGGTACTGATGTTAGGCTCACCTTACTTGTCGGGATGAAGCAGCTTCCGGACGGCATCGCCGTGCGGAGATGGGGACGGTGGTGGTCGAGTTGCCGCTTGAGTCCCGTTCCGTCTCCGCCGCCCGTTCCGAAATACCCGCACAGGGCGAGACGTTGGACTCCGCCGCCTCCTCCGGTGGCCTCGCCGCCGGTCCGCGCGGCCCGGGGCGGTCGGCCCGGTTTGCCGGTCTCCCGCTCCTCGTGGCAGCGCTCGTCGTGATGGTGTCGCTCAGCCTGGCGATCGGTTCAGGCCAGGCGGGCATGGACGACGTGTTCCGCACCTTCTTCTCGCCCGACGCGGCCGACCGCGCCCAACTCGTCGTGCACGAGGTGCGGATACCGCGGACCGTGGCCGGACTCCTCGCCGGCGTCGCGCTCGGTCTCGCCGGGGCCGTCATGCAGGGCGTCGCCCGCAACCCGCTCGCCGATCCCGGCATCCTCGGTGTCAACGCCGGCGCCTCGCTCGCCGTGGTCTTCGCGCTCGGGGTGCTCGGCCTCGGCGGCTCCTCGCAGTACATCTGGTTCGGCTTCCTCGGGGCGCTCCTCGCCTCCGTCCTCGTCTACGGCATCGGCTCGCTCGGCAGGGACGGTGCGACGCCGCTGAAGCTGGCGCTCGCCGGTGCGGCGACCACGGCGGCGCTCGGCTCGCTCACCACCGCGCTGCTCCTCACCGACAGCCGCACCTTCGACCAGTACCGCTTCTGGCAGGTGGGATCGCTCACCAGCAGGGACCCCGAAGTCCTGTGGCAGGCGCTGCCGTTCATCGTGCTCGGCACTCTCCTCGCGTTCGGGCTCGGCCCGCAGCTCAACGCCCTCGCGCTCGGCGACAACCTCGCCCGCGGCCTCGGCCAGCGGGTCGGGCTCGCCCGCTCGGGGGCGGCCGCGGCGGTCGTGCTGCTCTGCGGCTCCGCGACCGTCGTCGCCGGGCCCATCAGCTTCGTCGGCCTCGTCGTTCCGCACGCGGCGCGGCTGCTCACCGGGCCCGACTACCGGTGGGTGCTGCCGTACAGCGCGCTGCTCGCGCCCCTCCTCGTGCTCGGTTCCGACATCGTGGGGCGGCTCGTCTCCGGCGCCGGCGAGGTGCAGGTGGGCGTCGTGACGGCGGCCGTCGGTGCGATCCCGTTCGTGGTGCTCGTGCGGCGCCGCAGGCTGGCGGAGCTGTGAGCGGCGTCCGCGCGCCCGAGCGCGCTCCGACGGCGGAGGCGGTGCGCCGCGTCGCCTCGGTGAGGCGTGCGGGCAGGGCGCGCTGGGCCGGCGTCTCCCTCACTCTGGGGGCCGCCGCCGTCGCCGCCTTCTGCGCCGCGCTCGCGTACGGGGACGCCGTGGTGCCGCTCGCCGACGTGGTGGGTGCCCTCTTCGGCGCCGACGCGGGGGGAGCGCACTTCATCGTCGTCGAACTGCGACTGCCACGGGCCCTCGTGGGGCTGCTCGTCGGTGTCGCCTTCGGGCTCGCGGGCGCCGTCTTCCAGGCGCTGTTGCGGAATCCGCTCGCGAGCCCCGACGTCATCGGCGTCAGCCAGGGCGCCAGCGCGGCCGCGGTGCTCGCCTCGATCGGCTTCGCGGTGAGCGGACTCGGGCTGTCGCTCGCCGCGCTCGGCGGCGCCGTTGTCGCCGCCGTCGCCATCTACGCCCTCGCGTGGCGGCGCGGGGTCTCCGGCTACCGGTTCGCACTCATCGGGATCGGGCTCGGCGCGGGGCTCTCCAGCATCACCTCCTACCTGATGACCAGCTCCCGGGTGACCGAGGCGCAGGAGGCCCTGGTGTGGCTCACCGGCAGCCTCAACGGCAGCTCGGACGCGCAACTGTGGCCGCTCGTCGCCGCGTTGGCGGTGCTGCTGCCGCTCACCGCGGCGGCGGCGCGGGCGATGGGGCCGCTGCAGCTCGGCGACGAGTCGGCGGCCGGCCTCGGTGCCCGCGTCGAGCGGAGCCGCCTCATGCTGCTCGGCTGCGCCGTCGGGCTCGCGGGCGTCGCGACGGCCGCGTCCGGGCCGCTCGGGTTCGTCGCTTTCGTCTCGGGGCCCGTGGCCAGGCGGCTCACCCCCGGGCAGGGCGCCGCGCTGGTGCCGTCGGCGCTCGTCGGGGGAGTGCTGGTGCTCGTCGCGGACTTCGTCGCCCAACACCTGCTGTGGTCCGACCAGTTCCCCGCCGGCGTCGTCACCAGCCTCATCGGGGCGCCGTACCTGCTGATACTGCTCGCCCGCGCGAACAGGACGGGGCACGGCGGATGACGGAGCAGAACCGGGGTGCCTGCCCCCTGCGGAACGGAAAGGTACGCGGATGAGCGCCGAACACTCGCTCACGGCGAAAGACGTACGGGTCGGCTACGACGGGCACGACGTCGTCAAGGGCCTCGACCTCGCGGTGCCGCCGGGCCGCGTGACGATGATCGTCGGCCCCAACGCCTGCGGGAAGTCGACGCTGCTGCACACCATGGCACGGCTGCTCACCCCCGCGTCCGGCTCCGTCCTCCTCGACGGGGAGAGCATCCACGCGCTGCCCACGCGGCGGGTCGCCTCGCTCCTCGGTCTGCTGCCGCAGAGCCCGGCTGCGCCAGACGGCATCACCGTCAACGACCTCGTGGGGCGCGGCCGTTACCCGCACCAGGGCTGGTTCCGCCGCTGGACGCCGGAGGACGACCGCGCCGTCGCCGAGGCGCTCACCGCGACCGACGTGCTGGAGCTCGCCGACCGGCCCGTCGACTCCCTCTCCGGAGGGCAGCGGCAGCGCGTCTGGATCGCGATGGCGCTCGCGCAGCGCACCGACGTCCTCCTCCTCGACGAGCCGACGACCTACCTCGACGTCAGCCACCAGCTCGACGTCCTCGACCTGCTCACCGACCTCAACCGGGACCGCGGCACGACCGTGGTGGCGGTGCTCCACGACCTCAACCTCGCCTGCCGGTACGCCGACCACCTGGTGGCGATGCGCGACGGGCGGATCGTCACGGAGGGGAGCCCGACCGAGGTGGTGACGGGGGAGCTCGTCAGCGAGGTCTTCGCGATGCGGTGCACCGTCGTTGACGATCCGGCCTCCGGCACCCCGATGATCGTGCCGATCGGCAGGCACCGGTGCGCACCGGTCGTCGAGGCGGCGGCTTCCCTTCCACGCAACTCTTCAGACAAGGCAAGGTCATGAACACACGCCACACCAACCGCCGCATCCGCGGCCTCCGCACCGGCTCGGCGGTCGCCGTCTCCGCCGCCCTCCTCGCCGGGCTCACCGCCTGCGCGGGCGAGGACGCAGACGCCGGCTCCGGCGGGGGCGGCGAATCGGGGGGTGCCTTCCCCGCGAAGGTCGCCACCAAGTTCGGCGAGGTCACCGTCGAGAAGAAGCCGAAGCGTGTGGTGGCGCTCGGGTGGGGCGACGCCGAGACGGCGCTCGCCCTCGGCGTCCAGCCCGTCGGCGCCAGCGACTGGCTGGAGTTCGGCGGCGACGGCGTCGGGCCGTGGGCGAAGGGCGAGTACGACAAGAGCCCGCAGCTCATCGGGACGTTGGAGCCGGAGTACGAAAAGATCGCCGAGCTCCAGCCGGACGTGATCCTCGACACCAAGTCGAGCGGCGACCGCAAGCGGTACGACACGCTCAGCAAGATCGCGCCGACCGTCGGCGTCCCCAAGGGGAGCGACCAGTACCTCACCCCGTGGGAGAAGCAGACCGAGATGATCGCGAAGGCGCTCGGTGTGAAGGAGAAGGGCGCCGAGCTCGTCGCCGACACCGAGAAGAAGTTCGACGCCGCCGCGAAGAAGCACCCCGAGTTCAAGGACAAGACCATCACCGTGGGCTCCCGCACCAGCGAGGGGTACGGCGCCTACGTCAGGGGCGCGGGACGCGTCGACTTCGTCGAGCGGCTCGGCTTCAAGAACAGCCCCGCGGTGGAGAAGAAGGCGGGCAAGGACTTCTCGATCACCGTGTCCCGGGAGAACCTCGACCTCCTCGACGCCGACCTCACGGTGATGGCGCCGATCGGGATACCCCCGAAGAAGATCAGCGACGATCCGCTCTACCGCGCCGTGCCCTCCGTGAAGGACGGGCGCTCGGTGGTGTTCAAGGACGGTGACATGCTCGGCAAGGCGTTCGCCACCGACTCGGTGCTCTCGGTCGTCTACGCCCTCGACGAGGTGGTGCCGGTCTTCGCGGACGCGCTCGACGGCGACTCCTGACGGGCAGCGCCGGAGCCCTCAGGACTTCGCAGGCCGCGCACGTACGTGGATGCGCTCGCCCTGCGGGCCGAAGAGCGCAAGGAACTCCGTCGGCCGGCTGCCGCCGTTGCCGAAGCCGTGCGGGGTGCGGGTGTCGAACTCGGCCGCCTCGCCGGGGCCGAGGACGAGGTCGTGCTCGCCCAGCGCGAGGCGGAGGCGCCCGGAGAGGACGTAGAGCCACTCGTACCCTTCGTGCGTGCGCTGCTCCAGCGGCAGTTGGCGGCGGTGCGGCTCCTCGGGCGGAAGGATCTGCTTGTAGGCGTGGAGCCCGCCGAGGTGCCGGGTGAGCGGGATGTACGTGCGGCCGTCGCGGGTGAAGGGACGGGGGCGGATGCGGGGGTCCCCCGTCTCCGGGGCGCCGACGAGTTCGTCGAGGGGGACGCCGTGCGCCCGCGCGAGAGGCAGCAGCAGTTCGAGGGTGGGCTTCCGCTTCCCCGCCTCCAGGCGCGACAGCGTGCTCTGCGAGATCCCCGTGGCCTCGCTGAGCTGGGACAGCGTCGTCCGTTGCGCCTTGCGGACCTCGCGCAGGCGGGGGCCGACACCGGCGAGGAAGCCGGTGAGTTCGTCGTCGCTCATGGGTCCAATTGCCGCTTCGGCAAGAAGGTTTGTCAAACGCCGGAGACCGGTCCGACGATGGCGCACACCTGACCCGAGCGGTACGGCGCCGCCGGGACCCGACGCTTGGGAGGCAGCGATGACGGACGAGACGACAGGGCCCGAGACCGCAGAGGAAGTCTGGGACACGCGGTACCGCGAGAGCGGGCGCATCTGGAGCGGTGAGCCCAACGCCGCGTTCGTCGAGGTGGTCGGGGAGCTCCCCGCCGGGCGCGCGCTCGATCTCGGTGCGGGCGAGGGCGGCGACGCGGTGTGGCTCGCCCGCCGCGGCTGGCGGGTCACCGCCGTCGACATCTCGACCGTCGCGCTGGAGCGGGCCGCGGGGCACGCAGCGGAGGCCGGCGTCGCCGAGCGGATCGACTTCCTCCACCACGACCTCGCCGTCTCCTTCCCCGAGGGCAGTTGGGACCTCGTCTCGGCGCAGTTCCTCCACTCGATGGTGGAGATGCCGCGCGAGGAGATCCTCCGCCGCGCGGCGTGCGCGGTCGCGCCGGGGGGCGTCCTGCTCGTCGAGGGGCACATGGGGTTCCCCTCGTGGCAGCACGACCACCCGCAGGACCTCCACTTTCCGACGCCCGAGGAGGTCGTCGAGTCGCTTCGGCTTCCCGAGGGAGCTTGGGAGGTGCTGCGGAGCGAGGAGCACGTGCGTGTGCAGAAGGACCCGGAAGGCGTTCCGCGTGAGCGGACCGATGCGACGGTGCTGGTGCGGCGGCTCTGATCCGGGGTCGGGTGGGGTCGGCGGTATGGCCGGTCGCGGCTGCCGGGGCGGTGATTTCCCTCCGGCCTGCTGAGGGCGCTGGGATGCTGCGGTGTGAGGAGCACGCGTCCGTAGTGGTGCCGAAGGCATTCTGCGGGTGCTCCGGTGCGGCGGTGGTGGCTTTCGGTGGGTGGTGTCTGACCGGGGCGTCGGGGGAAAGGCTTCGTTGCTCCAGGCGGTAACTCGCGTGGGGAGCCGCCGAGTTGGCCGGGGTTTGGCCGGTTCGTCGTGCTCCGGTGGAGGCGAGGATGCTGGGATGCTTGTCGGTGTGCCGGTGCCGTCCGTCGGGCGCGGTCGGTGTGTAGTCCGTGGGCAACTCGTCGGCGCGGCAACGGATTTGGGCAGGGGCAGCGGTAAGCCCCCGACGTGCGGGAGGCCGGGGTGCTCGCGTTTCCGGGCGCTCAGGGGCGCCGCTGTCCCTGCCGCGTCGAGTACGCGTCGAGGGGACGGCTCAGAAGAACGCCCTGTCACCGAAGTTGTTGACGGCGAAGTAGTACGTGTCCTTGGCCTTGAGGCAGTTCTTGTGCCGGGACGAGGACTTGTAGGTGGCGTCGCAGAGGCGCTTCATCTCCGTACGGAAGCGGCCGTCGATCCAGTTCTTCGCCTTGCGTGTGGGGCTGAGCTTCAGCTTGTGCGCGGAACCGTAGTTGCGGTAGCCGAAGTCGTGCTGGACGCAGGCGGGGCGGAAGACCTCGTTGAAGGGCGTGAGGCCGGCCGGGACGGAACAGCCGTCGGTGGTCCAGTCGAAAGGGGCGACGTGCCGGGCGCGCGCGAACTCCTGGTACGTGAGGTTCATGATCCGGTCCGCCTGCCGGCGCAGCGAGGCGTCCCCGGCTTGCGGGTTCAACGGTGCGGCGCCGGCCGTTCCCGTGCACGGGCCGACGAAGACGGCGGCTGCGGCCAGGGTGACGGCGGTCGTCGAGAGCTTGGTGCCCACGGTTCCTCCGGGTCGTCGTGCGGGTGCTTCGGACCTGGGAACGAGGCGTGCCTGCGGTGGTGCGGTGGGTCCACCCGAAAGGGGAGGGGCGCGGGACGTGCGGGCGCCCGGTGCACGCCCCCTGCTCGCGCCTGGGCGCACGTTGCCGGGAGTGGGACGCGGCGGGCTCGGCGGGGTCCGCTGCCGTTGCGTTGTGCGTCTGCGGGGGGCCGGGTTGCCGTTTCGGTCGGCACCGGTTGCCGGTGGCTTCCGCGGCGCCCGGTGACGTCAACGCCGGTCGCAGCGGTGTGAGTTCGGCGGAGGCAGAGGCCGCCCGCCGGGGACGGATAGCGGCGTGATCGTTCGGGCACGCGGTGTCAGTGCCCTCTGCTCTACTGGAGTCCGGAGGATGAGGACGAGTGGGGGAGAGGTCGGGGCATGCGTGCAGTAGGGGTGCGGGGGATGCCGCCGGTGTGCCTTCGCGGGGAGTCGAGGCGGCCGTGGTGAGCCCCCGCCGCCGGCCCCGTCCGCGTTACGGCCCGCGTCGGCGTCCGCCGCCGCGCCGGTACGGGCCTCGCTCTCGGCCCCGGCCGCACCCCCGTCCTCGGTATCGGCGCCCTCGGTACCGGCCCGGCCCTCGAACCGGCGGGCGGCGGCCGGGCTTTCGCTTCCAGGAGCTCGCGCTCGCCGCTGTTGCTCTCCTCTTCGCAGTGGCGGTGTTGCGCGCGGTCGTCGAGTGGCTGCTTGCGCACTGGTGGGTGCTGCTCGTCGCCGCTGCCGTTGCCGCCGCGGTCGTGGCTGCGCGTGCGCGGTGGCAGCAGTCCGCCGCGGGGCGGGGCGGCGGGGCCCCGGAGGCGCGCTTCGACCTGCCCCGTATCGACGCCCTGCACCACGGGGAGTTCGAGGAGGCCGTACGCGACCTGTTGTTCCGCGACGGCTGCGCGGACGCGGTACGCACGGGCGGCCGCGGCGACCTCGGCGCCGACGTCGTCGGCACCGATCCGTCGGGCCGTCGCTGGGTGGTCCAGTGCAAGCACCGCAGCGCCGGAGCGTCGGGCTCCGCGATCGGCACCCCCGATCTGCAACGCCTCAACGGCACCGCTCGTCCGGTCCACGGCGCGGACGTGGTCGTCCTGGTGACCAACGGCCGCTTCACCCAGGACGCCAGGACGTTCGGCCGCTCCCAGGAGATCCACCTCGTGGGCCGCGAGCTCCTCGCACGCTGGGCGGGCGGCACCTGGCCGTTATGGTGGCTCCTGCCCCAACTGCCGGGGCAGCGGGGGCCGTCCGCGAGATGAGGCATCGGCGACGCCCGGGAGGCTCCACGCCCGCCGCGGAGGAGCCTGTGAGACCTCTGCCGTGCGGGGGCGGACGGCTCGTGCGTGAGCAGCCGGGGGACTGAGCCGCTGCCGTGCCCGCGGTGTCCGCTCGTCGGCTACCGCCTCAGGGCGGGGTTCCGCTGGAGCGGCGTGTCGAGGCATGCCTGCGGAAGGCCGGGCACCGCTGCCGGCAACTCGACGCCCCCCGAAGGGATTTCGGCGATCCTCAGCCAAGCACCGCGCCGACCGCCACTCCCACCGCCACGACTGCGAGCAGGCCCAACGCAAGGAGCCGCCCCCGACCTCGCACGGCCGGATGCATCTCCATCGGGGGGCCGGTGTCACGGCCTGTGCGTCGGCGGCTCCGGTACACGGCCTGCTGAGCGAGGAGGAACCCGGAGAGCAGCACCATCAAGATGGCGCGAAACCAATGGCCGTCCACCGCCGAGAAGACACCCGCGAGGGGTAGGACGGCCCCCAGAGGAAAGCCGTCATCCACCGCCACCAGCGCTGCTCTCGCAGATCACCGCCGACCGGTTGCGGCCAGCCGCCTTCCGGCGCCCGGGGCTGCGGCCTCCCCGAGACGGCGTACCCCGCCAGTGCCCCGGCGACGGCGCCGCCCGCGAACGCCCACGCCGGCTCGACGCCCCACATGCCCGGCTCGACGATCGTGCCGAGGCCGAGCCCTCCGCAGAGCCCGAACCCGGCGGCCCAGGCGAGGCGTTGAGCTGTGCCGACGCGGTCGCTATCCGGCATGGGAGCCCGTGTCGTGCTCGTACCGGCCGGGACGGAGCGCGAAACCCACCCGCACTGCGGCCTCGACCGACACACGGCCCGGGACGAGATCCCCGGGCGCCGGGTTCCGCCGTCCGTCGAAGCCCGCGGGGCGCGGCTCCGAAACCTCCTCGACGTGGAGCACGGGACCCAGCGCCGCGCCCGCCGCCTCGGCGTAGAGCCCGGCCTTGGCGCGCGCGTCACGGACGGCGTCCTGCCGTGCCGCGGTGAGGAGTCGGGACCTGTCGAGGACATCGAAGGCGACATCCTCGACGAGGACGGCAGAGACGCCGACGGCCCCGGTGAGGAACGGTTCAAGCGAGCCGGTGTCCGGGAGCGGCGCTGCGACGTCGGCGTGGCAGCGGTAGCCGAGAAAGGTACGGCGCCTGTCGCGCCACTCCCAGTCGGTGCGCAGCTCCAGTTGGGAGACGGAGACGTCCTCGTCGCGAGCTCCGTGCCGCCGCAAGACGGCACGGAGCTCGCCGACGGCCCCGCGCGCGACGTCGAACGCCGCGGACGGGTCGTTCTCCGTCACGTCGACTGCGAGCCGGACCCGTACCAGATCGGGAGGGGCCGAGGCCGTCGCGGTACCGAGGACGACGACGCCCCACGGTTGGTCAACTCTCGTGTCCATAAGGGGAGTCAAGCACGCAGCACGCGCACGTGGCCGGAGGATGGGTCAGGGCGGCCGGGGAGGCGTCAACTTTTTTCGGCGGAGTTGGCTGATCCCACGGACGCAGCCGGCGTTTCTCCGTGCCGCATACCGAACCGAGGTACTCGTCCGGGATGGGCGGTCGGGAGGCCGCCAACCTCCGTACCCGCTGCGGAGTTGGCCGATCTGCGCGAAGTCACGTGTGCTTCTTCGTGCGCCGCCATGAGGAGGGCCGTACGTGCGCGAGGCGCAATGGCGCGGCAACTCCGCCCTCGAATCGACGAGTTGAATACGCGACGAGCCGTCGGCGCAGCAAGCCCGCCCGACGGAGGCTAGCGCCCGAGGGGGCGCCGGCCTCGTCACGGACGAGGCTCTGCCGACCTGTTTACACCCGCCGGCGCCCCCCGCTAGCTTTGCCCGGCACATGCTCCGCGCCGAACGGCACCGTGCCGAGGCCGGGGCGCCCGTACCGCCATGCCCCTCCGATGTCCCCCACCGTACGGAGAGATCATGCGCCGCAGACTTTTCCTGCGCACCCGGGCCCGCAACGGGCCGCTGCGCCTCGCCGTTGCCCTCGCCATGCTCGCCGCCACCGTCCTCCTGGGCGGCTCCGCCGCCGGTGCCGCCCAGGCGCCGCAGGCCGCCGACGGCTGCTACACCTGGGACGAGGAGCTCTCCCAGGGCGCCAGCGGCGACGCCGTCACCCAGCTACAGATCCGCGTCGGCGGCTATCCGGCCTCGGGCGAAGTCCTCGCCGTGGACGGCGAGTTCGGTCCCGCGACGGAAGCAGCCGTCGAACGGTTCCAGAGCGCGTACGGGCTGTCGAAGACAGGGGTCGCCGACACGGAGACCTACGAGCAGATCTATCAGCTCCAGGACGACGACTGCTCACCCGCCCACTTCGACTTCGCGGAGCTCAATAGCTGCAACTCCGACTGGAGCGGCGGCGCCGTCGGCGCCGAGGAGGCCAAGTCGAACGCCCTGCGCACCATGTGGAAGCTGGAGGCGCTCCGCCACGCACTCGGCGACGAGCCCATCACCGTCACGAGCGGTTTCCGCTCCACCGGCTGCAACGACAGCGTCGGCGGCGCCCCCGACAGCCGCCACCTCTACGGCGACGCGGCCGACCTCGTCTCCGACAACCACACCCTGTGCGAACTCGCCCAGGCGGCCCGCGACCGCGGATTCCACGGCATCCTCGGCCCCGGCTACCCCGGCCACGACGACCACGCCCACGTCGACCACCGCAGCAGCCAGTACTGGGACGCGCCTGACTGCGGCATCTGACCCACCCGCCCCGGGCTGGGAGAGCCAACCGGCCTCCCGGCCCGGGCTCACCATGCCCGGGTGCCTTCCGCGACGCGGCCGTCCCGCTCGGCCGCGTCGCCGGCCCGTCCACCCTCAACGCCCGCAGCACACAAGCACAATGACCGCACGTACCCGGCCCCTCCATGCCCTGGTGCACCCGCGGGACCTTGACTTCCCCCGCGTTGCGGACCCAACGGTTGCTTGGTTGCCTCGAAGGGAGTGCCGTGACCGTTGCTGCTCCGGACAGCAGGGCGGCTGCCGAGGCGCAACTGACGCGGGCAGGCAAGCCCTTCGAAGCCGCGGTGGAGACGTACGGGGCGTACCGATGCGGGTCTTCCGCAACCGGTACGGCTCCCTTCCCCAACTCCCCGACCGTGCACGGCAGTACGGCGCCACCGAGTACCTCGTCAGCGACTCCGCCCGGTTGACGTTCACCGAACACGCGGCAGCCGTGGCGCAGTCGGCTCGTGTCCTGTGCTCGAGCTCATCGAACGGGAACGCATCACCAACTTTGGCGCCGTCCCCACGATGGCCAACCGCCTCCTCGCGCGGGGCGACCTCTCCCTCTACTACCTCTCGTCTCTCACGACCCTCTCCCTCAACTCGGCCCCCTCTAGCCCGCCCTCCTGGGCGAGGTCCGCGACAGGCTCCCCGGCCTCGCGGCGCTGCCCGGCGCGAGCTACGGCCTCACCGAGTCGAGCACGGCGGCGACCTTCGCCGGCCCGGCCGAGCTCGCGCGGGACCCGTCCAGCGTCGGCCGCCCTGTCGTCAACACCGAGGTGGAGGTGCGCGACGCCGCCGACGCCCGCGTCCCCGACGGCACGGAAGGCGAAGTCTGCCTGCGCGGACCGCAGATGACGCTCCGCTACTGGAGGGTCCCGCGAGCGACCCGCGAGACGCCCCGGACGGCCGGCTGCGCACCGGCGACCTGAGCACCATGCGGCACGGTCTGCTGCGTATCAGCAGCAGGCGCTCCGACCTCATCCTGCGCGGCGGCGAGAACGTCTACCCGGCCGAGGTGGAGGCGGTCCTCGACGCCCCCCCCGGACGTCGCCGAGTGGCGGTGCTCGGTGACCGCGGTACGGCTGGTGTGCCCTTGCGCGGTCGTCTCGACCGCGCAGAGCCTCGACGAGATCAGCGAATGGGGCGAGCGCGCCTCGCGCCCGCTGTCGGCGTCCTTCGGTATCCGCCGCCACCTGCTGCTGCGGCGTCCCTGGTCGCCTTCGAAGAGCGGGCGTCTGCTTGGCGACGTGGACGATGACGCCATGGACCCGGCGGCGCCTCCGCTCCGGACGTCTTTCCTCTGGACCCCACCGGTCAGGCCGGGAGGCAAGCACGACATGTCCGCCGTCCGCACCCATTGCCTACTCGACGTCCTCGAAACGGTGACCGGCGGCGGTGGACTGCCGACTAACGCCGACACCGGGTATCGACTGGACTCTAGAAGAGGTCGCGAACTGAGCGGGACAAAGCGCTGGCGAGGGCGATCACGTTCTCGCGGTACCAACCGGTTCGCTGATGAAAGTCTTCATCGGAGACGAACTCCGTCACGGCGCTGGTGAGGCTGGCGTAGATCACATGTAGTTGAGCGAGCGTGAACACATGCTCTGCACGGTGGTTCGCTTGGCTCACTCGACGTGCCTTTGCAATGACAGCCGGGACTTCTTCGCTCGGGCTGCCCACAGTGAATCGCACTACCTCATCCCGCGCGCTCCCCTCGGTCACGAGACGAAGACACTCTTCCATGACGGACGCCTGGGCAGGGCTCAACGTCACAGCAAAGTGCCCATCGTCCTGTTGCGCGATCAGCACCCGGGCTCTCAATTGGACTGATACCTTCCTGAATTGAAGCTGGATTCGGACATGTGATAGGCGTGGATTCGGTACGCGGTCTGCACAATCAGCACTCCATCGCCGTTGGCATCTCGCCGGCTCCCATCGTAAGTGACCTGCGCGCCCGTCTTTGTGTCAGTGTGAGTCATCCGGCCTTCGTACGTCGAAAGATACTTGGCCAGCTCTTCGGCGTTCGTCCCGATTCCCGCGAGCGAGTGGGCCGGGGCGCTGGGCGAGCCATCGTTCATCCGTTGGACGTCGTGATCTACACCGTCCGCCACGCGATTCCCGTACTTCTCGTCAAGGGCGTCGTACGTGTCATCGTCGATGCCACATCCCTGAAGACCGAGGGGGTCCAACCAGTTGAGCGGGTTGAGGATATAGCTGTGATGGTTGAACGCTGGCAGCAACCCCAGTGGGTCTGAGGTCAGATACCGCGCCGTCTCCGGATCGTAGTACCGGAAGTAGTTGTAGTGGAGGCCAGTTTCCGGGTCCGCGTATTGGCCGGGGAAGCGGAGGGGGCAGCGCACCGTGGATTGGGGGGTGGGGAGTTGGGTCCCCCAGAGGGTGGTGCGGAATTGCCAGGCGAGGTCGCCGTCTGGGGTGAGGAGTTCGGTGGGGGTCCCTGTCAGGTCCGTGACGACGGGGTGGAGCGTGCGGTCCTTGAGCAGGGGGTCGCGGTTGGTTTGGGCTATCGGGCGGTGGGTGCCCGGGGCGTAGTCCCACGTGAGGGTGGTGCCGTCGGGGGTGGTCTCCTCGGCCAGGCGGGTGCCGTCCCAAGTGAACGTGAGTGTTTTGCCGTTGGGGTCTGTCTTGGATATGCGGCGGCCGAGGGGGTCGTACGCGTAGCTCCAGGTGCCGTCGGGGGTGTCGGCGGTGCGGAGGCGGTCCTCCGCGCTCCACGTGTAACTCCACTGTCGGCGTTGACCGTTGAGAAGGTGGCGTGTGGCGGTGGTGCGGCGGCCTGCTGCGTCGTTGGTGTAGTGGGTGTGGCCCGCTCTGTGGATCAGCGTGCCAGTGATGTCACGGTCGCCGGGGGAGTGGTGCGCGGGCGCGTCCGCATGGGACTGGTTGCCGGCGGCGTCGTAGGCGTACTGCTCCGTCCACCCGTGGGCCTGGACGCCCGTGACGCGTCCCACGCGATCCAGGGCGAACTGGCGGGTGCCGGAGGTGAGTTCGCGGATCTCGGTGACGTAGCCGTCGGGGCGGTAGGCGTACGTGCGGTGCTGAAGGATCTCCTCCCCTGCGGCACCGATGGTCTGCCGGGTGAGGCGTCCGGTCGCGTCCCAGTCCTGGGAGAGCGTTATCGACGAGGTCAGTTCGCGGTGTGTCTCGCGGCCTGCCGCGTCGTGGGTGAAGGAGAGCGAGCCGGCGTCCGTGGTGAGGGAGAGCGGCTGGTTGGCCGCGTCGTATACCCAGGTGGAGGTGTGGCCGGAGGGTGTCCTACGTCGGGTGCGGCGGCCGGCAGCGTCGTAGGTGTGAGAGACCGTGCGGCCGTTCGTCGTTTCGCTCACTACTCGGCCCAACGCGTCGCGCTCGAAGCGGAGTTCGGCGTCGGGGCTCATGGCGGATATCAGGCCGCCAGCGGAGTCGTAGGTGAAGGTGGTGCGCTCGTCGGTGGACTCGTCGAGCTGCTCGACGACGCGGCCGAGGGCGTCTCGGATGTAGCGGAGGGTCTGACCCTCGGCGTTGGTGCGGGCGAGGAGTTGCCCTGCCGCGTCCAGCTCGTACGTCAACGTCGCGCCGTTGAAGTCCTGTTCGGCCGTGAAGCGTCCGGCTGCGTCGTAGGTGTACTTCCAGTGCAGGCCCTGTGGGTTGGTGACGCTCGTCAGGCGGAGTTCGGTGTCGTAGGTGAACGCGTACTCGGCGCCGTCGGGGTCCGTGCGGGTGGCGGGGAGGTCGAAGTGGGTGTGGGTGTGGCGGGTGGTGTTGCCTGCCGGGTCGGTGTGGGCGACGAGGTTGCCCTCGCCGTCCCAACTCCAGGTCTCCTGGGCGCCGTCGGGGTGTGCGCGCCAGGCCGGTTTGCCTTCGATCGTCCAGCCGTAACGGGTGGTGTGCCCCAGTGGGTTGGTCAGAGCGGTGGGGCGGCCGTGCGGGCCGCGTTGGACGCGGGTGGTATTCCCTAGGGCGTCGGTGAGAGCCGTAGGGAGGCCGGCCGCGTTCGGCGTGACGGTGGTGGTGTGGCCGAGCGGGTCGGTGAGGGCGGTGAGGTGGCCGGCGTCGTTGTAGGCGTAGCGGGTGACTGCGCCTGTGGGGTCGGTGGTGGTGGTGCGGTTGCCGTGGTCGTCGTAAGTGTGGTGCCACACACCGCCGTTGGGGTCGCTGATCTGAAGCGGGAGGCAGTCGTCGTCGTGGACGGCGGTGACGGTGCTGCCGTCGGGGCGTTCGATCCGGACGACGTTGCCGAGATCGTCGTAGGAGTAACGGGTGGTGCGGCCCAGCGGGTCGGTGACGGTCACGGGGTGGCGGTTGGCCTCGTCCCATTCCGTGCGCGTCGTATGGCCGAGGTTGTCCGTTTCGGCGACGACCTTGTACGCCTCGTTGTAGACGTAGATCGACTCATGACCCTGGGAGTCTGTGTAGCGGGTGGTGCGTGCCGCCTCGTCGTAGCGGAAGCGCCCGGAGTAGATGCCGTCGGGGCCGACGGTGCGGAGGACACGGCCGCGGTGGTCGTAGACGTAGCCGAAGGCGGTGCCGTTGCGGTCGTGCCACGAGGTGATGCGGTGGTGGTCGTCGTAGCGGAAACGGAGCGGCTCGCCCGTGGAGTTGATGACCTGGGCGAGGTTGCCGGCCGCGTCGTAGGCGTAGGAGACGAGGGTGGTGCCGCGCTCTGCGTTCTCGCCGTGGAGCAGGCGGAGACGGACGATGCGCAGGAGTTGGGGATCGGTGTCGACGGCGACGCGGTAGCCGCCGGAGTGGGTGACTTCGCTGGGTGCGCCCTGTGCGTCGTAGGTGAAGGTGACGCGGTTGCCCGCCCGGTCGGTGATCGCTGAGAGGGCCAGTTCCTGTCCACCGATGGGAAGCCGTGTGAAGTGCAGGGTGCGGTTGCGCTCGGGGGCGCTGATCGTCATGGAGCTGTCCGGCTTGCCGTCCCACGTCAGCGGCCAGCGTGGCCCGCTGACGGGGAAGGTGGGCACGTCGGGCTCGGGGACGGGGTAGCTGAGCACCATGCCGTCGTCGGCTATGTAGACGACGCCCTTGTCGTCGAGCTCCAGCCGTTGGTCGAGCGTGCCGGCCCAGGTGGGTCCGTACCAGCCGCCGCACGGATGCCCCGAGACGTAGTGCCGTTCCAGCACGAGCGGCAGGACGCCGGGGAGTTCGACGTCCGTCTCCGAGGTGAACATCTCGCCGGTGGCGGCATCGACGGGCTCGTTGAGGCCCGGCTTTTCCTTGCTGCTCTTGTCGTTCTTCTGCGGTTCCCCGTCCGCGCGCTCGCGTCCGCTGCCGTTGCGGCGAAGCCCCCGCTCGCGGCCGGCCAGCCGCTGGGCGGCGTTCTTGGCGGCAGTGGCGCCCTTGCGTGCGCCGGCGCCGCCCCCGGTGGCGAGTGCGAGCAGGAGGTCGGGGGTGAGTTGGCCGGCCGCGCGCGACGGATTGCGTTGCCATTCCTCCCAGCTGACGGCGGCTTTCGCGAACTCTTTGGGGTGCTCCTGCGCGTAGACGACGCCGTCGGCCATCCCGGCGAGCTGCATCGACCAGCCGCCGAAGCCGTCTTCGACAAGGTACTCAGCCTGCTTGCCCCAGCCGCGTAGCGCGTTCCCGGCCCCGTAGAGGAAGTCCCCTCCCTCTTCCTGGAAACGTGCGTATCCCTTGGGTGCGTCGGGCGCGCTCTCCGCCGCCGTCTCCAACTGCTTCTTGGAGATGTCGACGACGCCCTGAAGCTCCTCCTCCAAGGTGTCCAGACGCCGGTAGCACTTCTCCAACGCGGTGACGCCCGGGTCCTCGCTCGGAGGCTTGTCCGGAAGGTCTTCGTCCTTGCGCTCGACGGCGGCGTTGTACTGCGTCACCTGGCGCGCGTAGGCGCGGGATGCGGCACGGGCCGTGTCCGCGTCCTCGATGATCGGCTTCACCCGCTTCTGGACGGACCGCAGCTTGTCGGCGTAGGCGTCCAGCGCGTTGGCGGCCGAAATGAAGTACTTCTGTGCCGCCTTCAGTTCCCTCGGCAGCGCTCTGACGGAGTCCTCGAAGGAGGCGGCGGCTTCGCCCGTCCACGGCATCCGCACGAGGACGGCCAGCTTTTCCCTGCCGTCGTGGAACGCCCCCGCGTAAGCGCGGAGTTTGACGACCAGATCGTCGAGCTTGCCGGGGTCGCCGATGATGACGTCGCTGGGCTCGGCGTGCGGAGGGAGCCGTTCGACGGAACCGGGTGAGGCACCCTCTGTCGCGTCCTTCGAGGTCATGCGGGAGGCGCTTCGGCATTCTCGTCCTCCCAGTCAAGGACGCGGTCCTTACCCAAGCGGCGGACTCGAGGCTCCTTTTCTGGCTTGGGCTGTTCCTCCCACTGCTCCTGAAGGCTCTTCGGTGCTGAGTCGAACTCCGGCCGATGACCTTCTTCCCACACCTCGAGACCGTGGTCACCGACGGGCAGTTTGGCCATGTTGTCCGCGGTGGGGGAGAAGTCCTTGATCCGTAGCATGTCGGCCGTCATGTATGCGGAGAGCACCTGCCGCAGTGTCTCGATGATGTCCTCGGTGTGCTCGGCGATGCGGCCCATGCCGTAACCCCATCCCGAGAGCATGTCCTTGGCAGGCTTCTCGATGTCGATCGTGGCCGCGTAGTCGATGTTCTTGGCCAGCGTTTTCCAGTCGTCCTTGATCTTGTGCGCCGCCACGACCGACTCCTCCAGCGGCTTCATGACCTTTCGGACCTCGGATATCTGCACCGCATAGCCGTCGCCGGGCGCCGGCGCCTTTCCGTCGCCCGACGCGTCCTTGCCTTCGTCCGTCACGCCGACTCTCCCCGTGTTTCGGCCACCTCAGGCCCCGTCTCGGAGAGCCCCGCCGACGCCGCGGCGACTGCCGCGTCCAGCACGAAGGGATGCGGCCCCAACGGATCGACGAGTGCGCTGACGCCCTCAGGCAACAGCTCCAGCACGTCCTCGGCGCTGGTGGACGCCCACTCGCATGCGCCCGCGAAGAGGGCAAGCTCTTCCCAGGACGTGAAGACCGGCACCATCGGCCCTTCCACCGTCTCCGAGACGAAGAAGCCGGGATGCTCGGGACGTCGGAAGTAGAGCCGTAGAGAACGCAGTTGAGCGAGACGCTCCGCCGAGGTCATGCGCGTGACGGTCTCCTGCTCCACCAGCTCACGCAGCGACATGCCGCCCCTCCCCGTCGCGCCACCGTGCGGTCACCGCAGGCAGTTTGGCACATGCGGGCGACCGGGCGAGGGGGCATGACCTTCGGTGCGGATGCCTCACGGCTCACGCTCGTCGTCGCCGACCGATCACCGCTCTCGGCCCTGCCGGCCCGCTCGTCGGAACCGTCCCTCGCGGGCGCCGCTCCAGCCACCGCGCCCCCGGGCAGAGCGGGGACGCACGCAGCGTGCCCCCTCAGCTCTTCCGCACCGCCCGCAGGTACTCCCGGTTCATCGCCGCGATCGACGGGAGCGGGATGCCCTTCGGGCATGCGGTGGCGCACTCGCCGGCGAGGGTGCAGCCGCCGAAGCCCTCGGTGTCCATCTGGTCGACCATGTCGAGGACGCGGGTCTCGCGTTCGGGGGCGCCCTGCGGCAGCGAGTTGAGATGGTTGACCTTGGCCGAGGTGAAGAGCATCGCCGCGCCGTTCGGGCAGGCGGCGACGCAGGCTCCGCAGCCGATGCACTCGGCGTGCTCGAAGGCGGTGTCTGCGGCGTCCTTGGGCACGGGGGTCGAGTGGGCCTCGGGGGCGCTGCCCGTCGGCGCCGTGACGTAGCCGCCCGCGCCGATGATGCGGTCGAAGGAGGACCGGTCCACGACGAGGTCCTTGACGACGGGGAAGGCCGCGGCCCGCCACGGCTCGACGTCGATCGTGTCGCCGTCCTCGAAGTGCCGCATGTGGAGCTGGCAGGTGGTCGTCGGCTCGGGACCGTGCGCCTGACCGTTGATGACGACGCCGCACGCGCCGCAGATGCCCTCGCGGCAGTCGTGGTCGAAGGCGACGGGCTCCTCTCCGCGGTCGGCGAGCTCCTCGTTGAGGGTGTCGAGCATCTCCAGGAAGGACATCTCCGGTGCGATGCCGTCGAGTTCGTAGGTGGCCATGGCGCCGCGGTCCTCGGGGCCGCGCTGGCGCCAGATCCGCAGGGTGAGTCTCACTTGTAGCTCCGCTGGGTGGGGTGTACGTACTCGAAGGCGAGGTCCTCGCGGTGGAGTACGGGCGGGGCGCCGCTGCCGGTGAACTCCCAGGCGGCGGCGTAGGAGAAGGCGTCGTCGTCGCGTGCGGCCTCGCCGCCTTCGCTCTGGCTCTCGACGCGGAAGTGGCCGCCGCAGGACTCGGTGCGGTGGAGCGCGTCGAGGCACATCAGTTCGGCGAGTTCGAGGTGGTCGGAGACGCGGTTGGCCTTCTCCAGCGACTGGTTGAGCTCCGTGCCGCTGCCGGGGACGCGGATGCGCTCCCAGAACTCGCGGCGGAGCTCGGGGATGCGCTCCAGCGCCTTGCGGAGGCTCTCCTCGCTGCGGGCCATCCCGCAGTCCTCCCAGAGGAGTTCGCCGAGCTCCCGGTGGAAGGAGTCGGGGCTGCGGTCGCCGTTGTTGGACAGCAGGTGGTAGAGGCGGTCCGTGACCTCGCCGACGGCCTCGTGGACAGCCGGGTGGTCGGGGTCCACCTCGTCGTGCGGGTGGCGGGCGAGGTAGTCGCCGAGGGTCGCGGGGACGACGAAGTAGCCGTCGGCGAGGCCCTGCATGAGGGCCGAGGCGCCGAGCCGGTTGGCGCCGTGGTCCGAGAAGTTGGCCTCGCCGATCGCGAAGAGCCCCGGGATCGTGGTCTGGAGGTCGTAGTCGACCCACAGACCGCCCATCGTGTAATGGATCGCCGGGTAGATGCGCATCGGCACCTCGTACGGGTCCTCCGCGGTGATCCGCTGGTACATCTCGAAGAGGTTGCCGTACTTCTCCTCGACGGCCGGCCGGCCGAGGCGCGCGAGGGCGTCGGCGAAGTCGAGGTAGACGCCCTGTCCGCCGGGGCCGACCCCGCGGCCCTCGTCGCAGACGCTCTTGGCCGCGCGGGAGGCGATGTCGCGCGGGACGAGGTTGCCGAAGGCCGGGTAGCGGCGCTCCAGGTAGTAGTCGCGCTCGTCCTCGGGGATCTCGGCGGGCGGGCGGGTGTCGCCCGCCTGCTTCGGCACCCAGATGCGGCCGTCGTTGCGGAGCGACTCGCTCATCAGGGTCAACTTCGACTGGTGGTCGCCGGAGCGCGGGATGCACGTCGGGTGGATCTGGGTGAAGCAGGGGTTGGCGAAGTGGGCGCCGCGGCGGTGGGCGCGCCAGATCGCCGTCGCGTTGGAGTTCTTCGCGTTGGTGGAGAGGTAGAAGACGTTGCCGTAGCCGCCGGTGGCGAGGACGACGGCGTCGGCGAGGTGGGTCTCGATCCGTCCGGTGACGAGGTCGCGCGCGACGATGCCGCGTGCCCTGCCGTCGACGACGATCAGGTCGAGCATCTCGGTGCGCGGGTGCATCTCGACGGCGCCGGCCGCGATCTGGCGGGAGAGCGCCTGGTAGGCGCCGAGCAGGAGTTGCTGCCCCGTCTGGCCGCGGGCGTAGAAGGTGCGCGAGACCTGCACGCCGCCGAAGGAGCGGGTGTCGAGGAGGCCGCCGTACTCGCGCGCGAAGGGCACGCCCTGCGCGACGCACTGGTCGATGATCTCGACTGAGATCTGCGCCAGCCGGCGGACGTTGGACTCGCGGGCGCGGAAGTCGCCGCCCTTGACGGTGTCGTAGAAGAGCCGGTGGACGGAGTCACCGTCGTTGCGGTAGTTCTTCGCCGCGTTGATGCCGCCCTGTGCCGCGATGGAGTGCGCCCGGCGCGGCGAGTCCTGGTAGCAGAACTGGACGACGTGGTAGCCCTGTTCGGCGAGGGTGGCTCCCGCGGCCCCGCCCGCGAGCCCGGTGCCGACGACGAGCACCTTGTACTTGCGCCGGTTCGCCGGGTTGACGAGCTTCGCCTCGAAACGCCGGGTGTCCCACTGCTCCTGGATGGGGCCCGACGGCGCCTTGGTGTCGGCGATCGGCTCTCCGACGCGGTACTGCGCGTACGGGGGGAGGTCGGCACGCGCCGCCTGCGTGGTGTGGTCTGCTGCGTCGGGCATGTCAGTGCACCGCTCCCGTCATGACGGCGATGGGGACCGAGAGGAAGCCGGCGGTGAGGACCACCGCCAGCACGTTGGAGGCCGCCGAGAGGCCGCGGCGCAGGCCGGCACGGGTGGCGCCGAGCGTCTGCGCGGCGCTGTAGAAGCCGTGCCTGACGTGGAGGCCGACGGCGAGCATCGCGACGACGTAGATGGTGTTGCCGTACCAGGTGCTGAAGGTCGCGACGACGTTCTCGTACGGGTGGCCCGCCTGGCCGCGCGGGTTCACGGTGCCGGTGGTGAGGTCGAGGATGTGCCAGACGATGAAGAGGCCGACGATCACGCCGCCCCACCGCATGGTGCGCGTCGCGTAACTGGTGCGGGCCCTGCGGCGGGCGTACTTCACGGGGCGGGCCGCCAGGTCGCGGCGGCTGAGCTGGTACGCGGAGACGGCGTGCGCGACGACGGCCGCGACGAGCGCGACGCGGGCGATCCAGAGGAACCACTCGTGGTGGAGGAAGGGCTCTCCGATGGTGCGGAGCCAGTGCGCGTAGCCGTTGAACTCGCCGGCCCCGAAGAAGATCTTGAGGTTGCCGAGCATGTGGACGACGAGGTAGCCGAGCATCAGCAGCCCGCTCACCGCCATCACGGTCTTCTTGCCGATGCTGCTCCGCCACATCCTGCGGAGCGGCCCGAGCCGCCGCGCGTCCGGGGCCGTGCCGGAGGCGGAGCGCTCCCCGCCGCGGTCCGTCGGCGTCTTCGCCGTTGCCGTTGCCATGAATCACGACAGTAGGAACGGCCGCAGAATCAGTCCAAGACATAGTTCTGCTCTGGACCATAGGCGGTGTCTATCGGGCGGGTACGCTGGCGGTATGCAGCTCCACCAGCTCCGGTACTTCGTCGCCGTGGCGGACGCCCGCCACTTCACTCGGGCCGCCGAGCGCGAGATGGTGGCGCAGCCCTCGCTCTCGCAGCAGATCCGGGCGCTTGAGCGGGAGTTGGGCGCCGAGCTCTTCCACCGGGCCCGCGGCCACATCTCGCTCACCGACGCAGGCGAGGCCCTGCTGCCGTTCGCGCGCCGCATCCTCGCCGACACGGAGACGGCGCGGCGGCAGGTGCAGGAGGTCGCACGGCTCGGACGCGGACGGGTGCGGCTCGGCGCACCGCCGAGCCTGTGCGCCAGCGTCGTCCCCGACGTGCTGCGCGTCTTCCACGACCGGTACCCGGGCGTCGAACTCGTGGTGCACGAGGACGGTTCGCAGGACCTGGTCCGGGTGCTCGCGGCGGGCGAGCTCGACCTGGCGCTCATCCTCACCCCGCTCCCCGTGCAGGCGCCGGCGCTCGCCACGGCCGAGGTGCTGCGCGAGGAGCTCGTCGTCGTCTCGCCGCCCGACGAGCCGCCTCCGGTGGAGGGGCGCCCGATGCGCGTCGCCGACCTCCGGGACCGTCCGCTCGCGATCTTCC
The DNA here is from genome assembly GCF_000381025.1 of Streptomyces sulphureus DSM 40104. Classification (GTDB taxonomy): domain Bacteria; phylum Actinomycetota; class Actinomycetes; order Streptomycetales; family Streptomycetaceae; genus Streptomyces; species Streptomyces sulphureus. The sequence goes on along the minus strand of NZ_KB905815.1, from coordinate 266,936 downwards.
GGCGCGGGTACGACCTGCGCGAACTCATCACCGCGGCCTGCCGCGAGGCGGGTTTCGAGCCGCTGCCCGGGGTCGAGGGCGGAGAGATGGACGCGGTGCTGGGGTTCGTCCGCGCCGGGCTCGGTCTCGCCGTGGTGCCGGGGATGGTGGCGGAGCGTTCCGGGCTCAGGGCGACGAGGTTCGCGGCGCCCGGGCTGCACCGCACGGTCTCCGTCGCGCACCGCAGCGACGTCTCCCCGCCGCGTGCGGCACGCGAGCTGCGGCGCATCCTCACCGAGCACCTGGCCGCCGAGTAGCCGGTGAGGTTCCCGATCGGAGGCTTAACGGAAGCCTAAGCCTCCGCTTATGGCGACCGAAATGCCTTACATGGCAGGCGAGTTGGGTCACTGCCGGTGGCGACACCGGTTGTGCCGCGCGAGAACGGCGCCCTAGCGTGCAGCCCGTTCGAGAGGAACACGCACCTGCCGGACGCCGAATCCTGCCCCCGGCCGGTGCGCCGCCCGACGTCCCCCCCCCACCGCAGGGCAGGAGCGGGGGAACCACCTCCGCCGTACGCCACCGGCTGCGGCTCGGGATGAAGCCGCGTCCCCCGACCACTGCGCGGCCGGGCGCTCTCCCGCCCGAACCCGACAGCTCACCCCGCAGGCGCCGGAGACCAGGAGCCCCGATGGCCGTTGCGCCGTCCCGCGGTTCCGCCCCGTCCCCTCCCCATCCGGCGTACGTGTCCGCCGTCCCGTACGCCCCCGAGGTCTCGACCGGGTGCGCCGAGCAGCACGCGGGCGAGGCCCGTGCGCGGCACCGCGCCTCCCGAGAGGGCCGTACGCGCCGACTCGCCACCCGGGCCTCGGCGGCCGGAGCCTCCCTCGCGCTGCCGTTCGTCGGCGCCTCGATGGCCAACGCCGGGTCGGCGGAAGGGGGTTCGTACACCGTCGAGTCCGGGGACACGCTCTCCACGATCGCCGAGGAGCGGAACGTCGAGGGCGGCTGGAAGGGGCTCTACGCCGCCGACGAGTCGACGCTCGGCTCGGACCCCGACGTCCTGCGTCCGGGGCAGCAGCTCACCCTCCGCACCGAGCAGGCGGTACGCCCGGTCAGCGGCGGTACCGGGACCGCCGAGTACCAGGCGTCGGGGGCCGACTGGTCGCAGGGGCACACCGGTACGGACATCGCCGTGCCCGTCGGCACTCCGGTCTCCGCCGCCGTGCACCATGCGGGCTGGGACGACGCCTTCGGCCACGAGGCCGTCGTCGAGCACGCCGACGGCAAGTACTCGCACTACGCGCACCTGTCCGAGACGAAGGTGGAGAAGGGGCAGCGGGTCGCCGCGGGAGACCGCGTCGCCCTCTCCGGCTCGACGGGCAACACCACAGGACCGCACCTCCGCTTCGAGGTGCGTACGACCCCCGGGTTCGGGTCGGCGATCGACCCCGTCAAGTGGCTCGCGGGGTACGGCGTGACGCTCTGACGTGTGCGGGGTGCGGCGGCACCCCGCGCCTGTCCTCGGCTCCCACGCCGTGAAGGGGGCGGCCCACGTGCCGCCCCCTTCGTCGTGCCGTCCCAACGGCCTTTTCCGCAAAGGAAATTGCGAAAGAAGGTTTGTGCAAAATGAGTTGCACGCCTAGGGTCTGCACCATGCCCACCGCACCGCAGCCGCCGCCGGCCGGGAACTCCGGGCCGTCCGAGTCCGCAGGGGGAGAGCCCTCCGGCATACCGACGCCCCCGGGCGAGCCCCCGCCGCGGCCGCGCATCACCGACCTCGACGCGTTGAAGGTCTTCACCCACCCGCTGCGCATCGAACTCTTCCGCCTCCTCACCGCCGTCGGCTCCGCGACCGCTTCGCACCTCGCCGAGCAGGTCGACGAGGCCGTCTCGCTCGTCAGCTACCACCTGCGAAAGATGGCGGCACACGGCTTCCTCATCGAGGCGGAGGGCGGCACGGGGGACGCGCGCGAGCGGTGGTGGCAGGTGTCGCCCGACGAGCAGTTCACCTTCCGCAGCAGCGACTTCGACGGCGCGCCCGAAGGCGCGGCCGTGGCCCAGCAGGTGGTGCGCCGGCTGGTCGAGACGCGCACGCGCCGCTACGCCGAGTACCTCGACACGGCGGCGAGCTGGCCGCGCGAGTGGCGCGACGCCGCCTTCTCGGCCGAGTACCTCGCCTACCTCACCACGGACGAACTCACCGAGTACGCCGCAGAGTTGCAGGCCGTGGCCGAACGCTGGGGCGAGCACGGCAAGTCGGCGGCCGAGGCCGGGGACGCGCCGCGCGAGCACGTCTCCGTCCACCTCTACGGCTTCCCCTTCCGCCCGTGACGGCGACGGATACCCCGCGCGCCCAGCCGCCCGCACCGCGCCCCGCCTACCGCGACGCCAACGTGCTGCGGTGGCTAGCCGCCTACGCCGCCTCCATGATCGGCGACGGCGTCTACTTCCTCGCGCTCGGCTGGGCCGCGCGGCAGGCCGCGGGCCCTGCGCAGGTCGGCCTCGTGATGGCGGTCGGTGCGGTGCCGCGCGCGGTGCTGATGCTCGGGGGAGGGGTGATCGCCGACCGGTTCGGGCCGCGGCGGGTCGCGCTCGGGGGCGACGCGGTGCGGTGCGCGGTGATCCTCGGGGTCGCGGGCGCACTCGTCGCGGGGTCGCCCGGGCTGTGGGTGCTCGTCGCCGCCGCGCTCGTCTTCGGCGCCGTCGACGCCGTCTTCATGCCGGCCGTCGGGGCGCTGCCGCCGCGCCTCACCCACCGGAGTCAGCTCGCGCGGCTCCAGGGCATGGCCCAACTCGCCGTCCGTGCGGGGAACATCACGGGGCCGCCGCTCGCCGGGTTCGCGATGGGGCTCGGGGGCCCCGGGGCCGCCTTCGGCCTCGCCGGCGGCCTCTTCGCCGTCTCGCTCGCGCTGCTCCTCACCGTCCGGCTCGCGCCGCTCCGCGTCGATACGGAACCACCCGGGCACGTGGACCCGGCACCGGGGCGCAGGGGCGCCCTGCGCGACCTCGGGGACGGGCTGCACTACGTCGTGCGGCATCCGCTGATCGGCCGGATCGTCCTCGCGGGGACCGTCTGCGAACTCGCGATAGCAGGGCCCATGAATGTCGGCGTCGTCCTCCTCGCAGCCGAGCGGGGGTGGGGCGCCGGCGGCACGGCGTGGCTCGTCGGGGCCTTCGGTGTCGGGGCGGCGGGTGCGGCGCTGGTGCTGGCGGTGGCGGGCCGTGTGCCGCGCACCGGTGCTGTGATGCTCCTGGGGATGGTGCTCGCTGCCGCGGCGGTCGCCGGTATCGGCCTTGCGCCCGGGCTGGGTTGGGCCGTCGGGGCGGCCGGGTGCGCCGGTCTCGCGGGTGGCACGTGGGGCGGTCTGGGGCGTGCTCTGGTGCAGACCGAGACGGCGCCCGCGATGCTCGGGCGCGTTTCCTCCGTGCAGCTCATCGGCGCCATCGGCGTCGCGCCGATGAGCTATCCCGTCTTCGGGCTCGCCGCCGGCGTGTGGGGTGCGGGGCCCGTCTTCGCGGCGTGCGCGTGCTTCAGCCTCGTCGGGCTGGCGATCGCCGGGGCCTCGTCCCGGGTACGGAGGAGCGAGCTCGCGCTCTGAGCCGCCCGACGTCCCCAAGCGGCCGTTGTGCGCGGTCATTTGCTGCAGATGCCTCGCATCCACGGCTCTCCCGGGGCGAGTCGGCCGCTTCGGACGAGCTTGCCGCGCTCCGCGTCCTGCACCGCCTGGATCGACTTCAGGCGGGGCGCCACCTCGGGGGAGTCGAGGAAGAGCAGCACGGACTCGTGGAACGCGTCGCGCACCGCGGGCGGCATCACGTCGGAGGCGTCGAAACAGCGCTCCGTCCCCGGGTCCGTCAACTGCCGGGAGATCCGCCGGGATTCGGCGTCGTGCATCCGACCCCCGTCGGCGACCGCGGAGTTGGCGGGCGGGGACACCGGGACGTGTCGGAGCCTCACGGCACCTGGACAGGTACCAAGTTGTCCGGACTGTCCAGCCACACGCGTTGACCGTGCGGAGTGACCGTCAGGCCGTACCGCTCGAACCGCGGCTCGCCCTTCTCTCGCCACCAGGACATGACGGCCTCGACCTCAGCCCACAGATGACGCGGCCCGTATTCGGCGACCTCGAATGCGGTACGCCCGGGTTCGTAGTCGGCCGTCGCCCACGACGTGCAGCCCATGTCGAGCAGCCACAGCCGATACGCGCCGGCCTTGCCCCGCTCGACGCGACAGAACATGTCCGGCACCTGCACGCCGAGCGTGAACATGTGGTGCCAGGAGCCCATGTCGTCCGGTGAGAGCGCGGTCGTGCGCCGCGACGCCGTGCTCGGCCAGTTCGACGCTCCCGGAAACGCGTCCGTCGGCGGGAACGTGTCGCGCTGATCGCGCAGGCGCATGAACGCCGAGGACATCACGAACTGACCCATGGCGACGCCGCCCTCGCCGACCCTCAGCCGCGCGATCCCCTGCCCGCCGTAGGACGGGCCCCAGGGGGCGACGATGACGGCCCCTTCCGCGGCCTGCTCGACCCACTCGTACGGCACGGTGGAGATCCCGCACGTGGCGATGATCCGGTCGTACGGGGCACCGTCCGGGTAGCCCTGTGCGCCGTCGCCGACGACGGACAACGGGTTGAGGTCGGCCGCGGCGAGGCGCCGCCGCGCTTCCTCGGCGACGGCCGGATCAACCTCGACCGTCACGACGTTGTCCGGGCCGAGCCGGTACGACAGCAGAGCCGCATTCCAGCCCGTGCCGGTCCCGATCTCCAACACCCGATTTCCGCGCTCGACGCTCAGGGCGTCGAGCATCGAGAACACCATCGTGGGCATGGAGTTGGACGAGGTCGGAGACCGGCCCTTGTCCGCGCCCGCATGCGCGCCGTCGTCCCATTGCGTCGTGAGCGGAACGTCGCTGTGGACCTTCCCCCACCACCGCGCCGGGTCCGTGTTCCGGTCGATCGCCTCGCCCTGACGGTTGCCGCCCGCCGTGCCCGGCCACAGCCGGTCGGGCACGAACGCATCCCGCGGCACCGCCTTGAACGCGGGCATCCAATCCGACGTGAGTGCGCCCTTCTCCAGCAGCACGGAGGCCAGCCCTCCCGGGCCAGCCTCCTTCGTGCCGGGAGTTTCAGCGGTCACTTACTCGCCGTCCGCCGGACCCTGGCCGTCCGAGGTGTTGCCGCCCTCGTCGGAACCGCCACCCCCGTGCTTGTTGCCGGAGTCGCTGTCATCCTGCGGATTTCCACCATCGGCCCGCGTCATCCACGGAAATGCGCCCATTGTGTACCTCCTGATCGGTGGTGCTCGGGTGGTGCTTCGGAAATCCGCCTCGGCCGGGCGATGAACCATCGGGTGCGGCCGAGGCGGAGCCTACGCGGGCGTTGCCCCGCAGGCGCCCGATTCGTAGCGGGACACCGGGCAAGCGCAGCGCCCGCAGTGGAGCGCGCTCGGCCTCGACCCAATGGAGCTGTTCAAGCCGGAAGATGCACCGGTGACAGGCGCGGAATACAACGGTGACGCCGTGCGCCTCCATCGTCCCCAGGCGCGCCACGGGCAGGTTCGTACGCTCGCAGCGATGGCACGAGCCGCGGCGGAACTCGAACCGGGCCCACAGTTCCAGCGGCCTCACTCCCACGGCGCACCCCCGCGTGCGCCGCAGGACAAGGGGTCGCCGCCCACCAGGGGCAGGAAGTTGACCGGTCGGGCCGTCCACGCGAACCGTGCTTCGCCGCACGAGACGGCGAACTCGAACGGTTCTCCGCGGGCGAGGTCGGCCTCGGCCTCGCGGGGGTCCGCGCCGAGCCAGTCGAAGGCGTACGCCGAGGCCGGTTCTTCGAGGGCTGACGCGATGATGGCGAGGCCGACGCGCGCCCAACGGAGCGCGTTCGAGGGTGCAGCGACCGGGCACGCCTGTATGCGGCGCGGTGCGGGCGTGCTCGGATCGGACACCCACCACTCACACCAGTACCCGGCGGTGACCTTTCCGCGCATGGCCGGCGCCGTCAGCACGGGGTGTGCGGCCGGGCCCGGTCGGAGTCCATGACGTGCAGGAAGCCGCCCACCTTCTCGACGCTGCGCGCGACTTCGTCGTACTCCTGCGGAATGGTCGAGATCATCGAGCGGCAGGGCGTGAGCACCGCGCCCGCTTCCCTCTTCTCGACCATCTCGACGGCGCGCGTCAGTCCTTCGCGGCCCTCCGGGGGAAGCAGGCCGACGCGGTCCTCGACCACGTCGGCGATGTTCCAGCCGAACGCCGCGGCGTACTCGGTGCACTCCTTGCGCGGCCCCGAGATATCGGAGTGGGCCGCCGCGCACAGGTAGATCACGACGCGGAAGCGGTCGACCTTGGACGCGTGGTCCGGTACGGGGCCCTCGCCCGGCACGTGGCCGGCCGCGTGGTCCGCGAGGGCCTGCCGCCGCTTCTTCTCACCTGCGGTTCGCCGGGCCGGAGTTGGCCCCTTGTGGAGTCCTTGCTCGATGCTGACCATGCGTAGATCGTGTCGCGACGATCACGCACAGTGAAGAGACGGAGCGTAGGACCGACGTAACTTGTTCCGGGCCAACTCCTACGCTCCGTAGGTGTCACGCGACCAAGGGAACACCGATCAATTCGCTGATGTTCCGCACGCGTGTTGTGGACACCTTCGCGATCCGCTGCCCGATCACGCCCGGCAACGCCTGATGCTTCACCCACTCCGGCGCGTCGAGACCGACCTCGACCAGCGTGTCACCGGCCTTGTCGTACAGCCCTGCCGAGCACTGCGCGAGGGCAACGTCGAGCTTGTACCGGTTGCGCGCCAGCTTGGGCATGGATGGGGGCAGTTGCGTGCGCGATGCCAGTTGGAGCGCTTTCCCGTGGCTCCCGAGCGCCACCGCGATTCCAACGGCCTCGGTGCTCGCGGCAGTGGGGCCGAAATGCGTGCCGTAGATAGCCTCGTCCGCACCGAGCCGAGCAGCCGCAGCATGAGCTTGCGACAGATAGTCGTCTGCGGATACGCCATCGCCCCGCCGGGAGGCCGCTACGGCAGCAGAGATCATCAGTCGCCCGTACGCGAGCAACTGGGGACGGCCGGCACGGCTGAATGACGGCTCGATCCGCAATGCCGCCTGTTCGGCAACCGCCACCGCCCGTGGAACCCTTGCGCTCCGCAGATAGATCCACGACAGCGTGGATTCCACCAGCGCGCTCAGCACCTCGTCGCCGGAGTCCTCCGCCAGATTCCGCGCGGAGGTGAGCGCGCTCAGAGCGAGGTCACGCTGTCCGAGGAGAAGCGCGGCAGACGCAGCAAATTGGTAGGTGCTCGCGAGGACCGAGCCCAGGCGCTCACGTTCGTGTCCCGTGGCATGCGCATACCGTGCCTGACCCTCAAGCAACACCTTGGGGACGAGTTCGCTCAACTCCCCGTATGAGCCCCGCCAATAAGCGGCACTCACGTGTTCGTAAGCTGTCGACAGTTCGCTGAGCGTGCTCGGGTCTTCAACGCCTGCCCAACCGCCGAGCGCGCTTTCATGTACCCCGTCGGAAAGCAGCCGTACAGCAGCCCTGGTATCTCTGCTCATACCGCGGCGCGGTGCTTGCTGGCCCAGGATCACGCCCACGTCTGTGCGGAGCGCGGCGGCGAGCTTGAGCAGGGAGCCGACGGAGAGCTCGCCGCGGTCCTGCTCGGCCTTCTGGATCAGGGCGTACGAGACGCCCGCCGCTTCGGCCAGGCCCTGCTGTGTCAGGTCGGCGCCCCGCAGGGCCTTGATGCGCTTACCGGTCGTCAGATCAGCCCAGTTGCTCACGTGTGCACCTCAGGGGGTTTCGGGCATGGTGGCGTCGCTTCCGATGGTAGGACCGTGCGGGTAACTGCCCATGGGGAACGGCGAGGTGGCTTGCTGCTGACGGCTCGTGCGCACAGGCGTGCCAGCGCCTTGAGCGAGGCGATGCCGAGTCCCGGCACGTCCCGGTGCGCGTGGTTTTCCAGGGCGCGGCCGACCGTGTGGATGTCGCGGGCCACGGTCGTCCGCAGCCTGGGGCTCTCGCCCATCTCGGGTGAGGGGTGGCCGAGAGTGGCCACGGGAGGGGTCTCGTCGGTCGGGGGCCGAATGCCGCCCAGGTCAAGGATCTTGCACCCGTAGGCGAGGACCGTCTCGACGTCGAGCGGCCTGCCGAGCTGCTCCTCGCTCTTCCTGGTGCGCAGGAGGGTCTCCTCCACCGTGTTGCCGCCGGCGTCCTCCATGACGATGTAGTGCTCGGCGCCGTCTCCCCCGTCCGCAGCTACGGAGCAGACGATACGCCCGGTTACCGTCGGTCAACAGGGGCTCGGGGCGATGCACGGAGAAGCGTCAATTACCGTGCAGCGAGGGGCAGTCGGGGAGTGTCAAAAAGACAGGTCCGCTGTCTCGGCCCGCGCCACCGCTTCGCTGTCGCCCGCCGCCTCGACCTTCGCGACCCGCTGCCGGCCCGAGGCGTAGAGCAGCAGCTCGGACGGCTCGGCGGTCACCGTGACGACGGGCGTGCCCTTGCGCGCCACGACCGTCTGCCCGTCGGGACGCCGAAGCACCAGGCCCACGGGCGACTTGCGCGCAAGGACCCGCGCCGCCTTCTCCAGCCGCCGCCACAGCACGTCCTGGAAGACCGCGTCGAGCTGCCGCGGCTTCCAGCTCTCCTCGGCGCGGCGGACGTCCTCGGCGTGGATGAAGAACTCGACGGTGTTGGCGGCCTCGTCGATCTGCTTGATCGCGAACGGGGAGCTGCGCGGCGGACCCGAGCGGAAGAGTTGGAGCAACTCTTCGTAGGGCTTCTCGGCGAACTCGGCCTGCACGCGCTCCATGCGCGGCTGGAGTTGCTTGACGAAGCTCCCCGCCGCCGCGTCGCCCCTCCGCTCGCGGACGAGGAGGTGCGCTGCGAGGTCCCGGGTGCGCCAGTCGCCGCAGAGGGTGGGGGCGTCGGGGCCGTGGTTCTCCAACAGGTCGGCGAGGAGCAGGCGTTCCCGCTGTGCGTGTGTCGACATGTGCCCCACCCTACGGCGCAGCACCCTGCCGCGAGCCGGTGCGGAGGCGTGTTGCTCGGCTTCCGCGCCCTCCGGTCCTGTCACCTTCCGTGTTCGCCTCCGCGCGAAGTGTGCGCGCGACGATGGGCGAGAATGGAGCCATGTCCGTCTCTCTCGATCCGTCGATCGCCGAGCGCCTCAAGCGCAACGCCGACGGCCTGATCCCCGCCGTCGCCCAGCAGTACGACACCGGCGAAGTGCTCATGCTCGCCTGGATGGACGACGAGGCGCTCCACCGCACCCTCACCACGGGCCGCGCCACCTATTACAGCCGCAGCCGCGGGGAGCACTGGGTCAAGGGCGACACCTCGGGGCACGTCCAGTACGTCAAGGCCGTCGCCCTCGACTGCGACGGCGACACCGTCCTCGTCCGGGTCGACCAGATCGGCGCCGCCTGCCACACGGGCGACCGCACCTGCTTCGACGCCGACCGCCTCCCGGTGAGCGGAGCCCAAGAGGCCGCGCAGGCAGAGTAGTTGGCGCAGTACGCCTCCCGGCCGCCACCGCCCGCGCGTCGCCGCCGACCGCGCACCCCCGCCCCGATCCCCACGGCCCCAAGGTTCCCGCCATGACCACCCCCGACCTCGAAGGCTTCCGCACCCTCGCCGAGGACCGCCGCGTCATCCCCGTCACCAGGCGTCTCCTCGCGGACGGCGACACGCCCATCGCGCTCTACCGAAAACTCGTGGGCGAGCGCCGCGACACCTTCCTGCTGGAGTCGGCCGAGAACGGCCTCACCTGGTCCCGCTACTCCTTCATAGGCGTACGCAGCGCGGCGGCCCTCACCGTCCGTGGCGGAGAGGCCCACTGGCGCGGCACGCCCCCCGTCGGCCTCCCCACGGGCGGCGACCCGCTCGCCGCACTCCGCGAGACGCTCGCCGCCCTCCACACGCCCCGCGACCTCCACCGCGACGCCGAACTCCCGCCGTTCACCGGCGGGATGGTCGGCTACCTGGGCTACGACGTCGTCCGCCGCCTGGAGCGACTCGGCCGCGACGAGGACACCGCCGACGATCTCGGCGTCCCCGAACTCACCATGCTCCTCGCCTCCGACGTCGCCGTCGTCGACCACAAGGACGGCACCGTCCTCCTCATCGCCAACGCCATCAACCACAACGACCTCGACACCGGCGTCGACGACGCCTACGCCGACGCCCTGGCCCGCCTCGACGCGATGGAGGCCGACCTCGCGCGCGCCGCACCGGTCCCCCCGTCGGCCCTGCCCGCCTCCCAACTCCCCGACCACCGCAGTCGATCGGGCGGCGCCACCTACCGCGGCTGGGTCGAGGAGATCAAGGAGCGGATCAGGTCGGGCGAGGCGTTCCAGGTCGTGCCCTCGCAGCGGTTCGAGGCCGACTGCGCCGCCGACGCGCTCGACGTCTACCGGGTGCTGCGCGCCACCAACCCCAGCCCGTACATGTACCTCTTCCGGTTCGCAGGGCAGGAGGCGGACGACGGGTTCGAGGTCGTCGGCTCCAGCCCCGAGGCGCTGGTGAAGGTGGAGGAGGGGCGCGCCATGATGCACCCCATCGCCGGCACCAGGCCCCGCGGCGCCACCCCGCAGCAGGACGCCGCGCTCGCCGACGAGTTGCTCGCCGACGAGAAGGAGCGCGCCGAGCACCTGATGCTCGTCGACCTCGGCCGCAACGACCTCGGCCGGGTCTGCGCCCCCGGCAGCGTCGAGGTCGTCGACTTCATGACGATCGAGCGCTACAGCCACGTGATGCACATCGTCTCCACGGTCACGGGCCGCCTCGCCGAGGACCGCACCGCGCTCGACGCACTCACCGCCTGCTTCCCCGCCGGCACCCTCTCCGGCGCCCCCAAGCCCCGGGCGCTCCAGATCATCGACGAGCTCGAACCGACGAGACGCGGCCTCTACGGCGGCTGCGTCGGCTATCTGGACTTCGCAGGCGACGCCGACACCGCGATCGCCATCCGCACCGCGCTCCTCCGCGACGGCACCGCCTACGTCCAGGCCGGCGCCGGCGTCGTCGCCGACTCGGAACCGGCGGCCGAGGACGCCGAGTGCCGGAACAAGGCGGCGGCCGTCCTGAGGGCGGTCCGTACGGCCGAACGCCTCGGCGGTAGCGTGGAGAGGTGACTTCCCTCCCGCACGCGCGCACCTCCGAACCCTCGGACGCCCCGGAGCCGGGGGAGGCGGACGCCTCCGAGGCCGAGCCCGCGCCGGACGAGGCGCCCGGCCGCACTACGCGCTCCCGGGCCGCCCGCAGGGCGCTCGGCGTCGCGCTCCTCGCGGGCGCCGTCGGCGCGGCGCTCGCCCTCCTCGCCGCGGGGCAGACGTGGAGCGAGTCGGCGACGAGCTTCGCGCGCGGACGCGTCCCCGTCAGCGCCTCGGGCGGCGACGTCACGGGCCTGCCGAGCGCCCTGGCACTCGTCGGACTCGCGGCGCTCGTCGCGGTCTTCGCGGTCCGCAGGGCAGGACGCTTCCTCGTCTCGGGGCTCCTCGCGCTCTGCGGCGCGGGCGTCGTCGTCTCCGCGCTCACGGGCATGGGCGACGACTCGGCGCTGCGCGAGGAGGCCGCCGAGACGAGCGGCCTCGCGGAGAGCGCGATCGGAGCCGTCTCCACCACGCCCTGGCCCTACCTCTCGGCCGCCGGCGGCCTGTTGATCCTCCTCGCCGGGCTGCTCGCCCTCGTCTACGGCCGCAATTGGCCCTCGATGTCGGGGAGTTCGCGGTACGAGCGGACCTCGCGCAAGCAGGCACCGGCCGCTGAGGTCGACCCCGAGCGGCCCGAGGACCTGTGGAAGGCGCTCGACCGCGGCGAGGACCCCACCTGAAGCCCGCCGCCCGGCCGGACGCGTGCGCGGACACTAGCGGGGGCCGCTCGCTGTGCGGTGGGCGCCGCAGGGGACAATGGAGGCAGGTGGGCGCGGTCGTACGGGCACACCACGGGATTCGTCGGTAACAAGGAGCATTCATGGCGGACACAGGCCACGGAAACACCGTCGCGGCGTGGACGGGCGTCACCATCGCCTTCATCGGCTTCTGCATCGGCAGCGCCTTCATGGTCATGGCGCAGCCGTGGGGTGTCGTGGCCGGACTCGTCGTGGTGGGGGCCGGCGGGCTCGTCGGCATGGCGATGAGCGCCGCCGGGATGGGCAAGGAGAGGCACAGGCCCACCGCCAAGACCGCGACGGAGCCGGGCGGTACGGCAGGAGCGCGCTCCTGAGCGAGCGGCCCGAGGCCGCACCACGGCACCGCCTGCGCAGCGCGGTGCCGCGCCTCGCCGCGCCCCTGGCCGCACTCGCCGCCGCGGGCGCGGCTTTCGCGTACGTGGGCGCTGTCGACCCGAACACCCCGGGCCACTATCCGGCGTGCCCGCTGCTCACGTTCACCGGCGTCTACTGCCCGGGCTGCGGCGGCCTGCGCGCCGCGCACGCCCTCGCGCACGGGGACGTGCCGGCAGCGCTCGGCGCCAACGCGTTCGCCGTCGTCCTCGTCGTGCTGCTCGCCGGGGGGTTGTCGGCGTGGCTGGTGCAGTCGGCGCGCGGGAGGCCGTTGCGCGTGCCGGCGCCGAGCGCCGTGCACTGGTGGGCGGTTGGTGCCGTGGTGGGCGTCTTCAGTGTTGTCCGGAACCTGCCCTTCGGGGCCGTCCTCGCGCCGTGAGGGACGCGGGGTTCCGTTGCGAGGTTCGTCCGCGATGTGGGATTTGCGACGGGCGGATGCGAGGCTCGGACGGGGTGGCGGATACCATCGCACTCCGTGACCTGAACGTCTGCCCGCGACCGCGGGTGCACCCGGCCGAGAAGCACCGAGAAGCGCTGAGAATCCCCGAGAAGCAGTCAGCCAGGACCAGCCAAGATCAGCCAAGAAGGGAGCCGCTCGCGTGAGTGTGCTCGACGAGATCATCGAAGGCGTGCGTGAGGACCTCGCCGAACGGCAGGCGCGCGTAAGTCTCGACGAGCTCAAGGAGCGCGCCGCCCAGGCTCCCCGTGCGCTGGACGGCCTGGCCGCGCTGAAGGGCGAAGGCGTCCGTGTCATCTGCGAGGTGAAGCGCTCCAGCCCGTCCAAGGGCGCGCTCGCCGCCATCGCCGACCCGGCCGGGCTCGCCGCCGACTACGAGCAGGGCGGCGCCGCCGTCATCTCCGTCCTCACCGAGCAGCGCAGGTTCGGCGGCTCCCTCGCCGACCTCGAAGCCGTCCGCTCCCGGGTGGACGTCCCGGTCCTCCGCAAGGACTTCATGTTCTCCGCCTACCAGCTCTGGGAGGCGCGTGCGCACGGCGCCGACGTCGTCCTGCTGATCGTCGCGGCGCTGGAGCAGGAGGCGCTCGTCTCGCTCATCGAGCGGGCCGAGTCGATCGGGCTCACCCCTCTCGTCGAGGTGCACGACGAGGAGGAGACTGAACGCGCCGTGGAGGCGGGCGCCAAGGTGATCGGGGTCAATGCTCGGAACCTCAGGACGCTCGAGGTGGACCGCGGCAACTTCACACGGATCGCGCCGGAGATCCCCGAACACGTCGTCAAGGTCGCAGAGTCGGGCGTCCGCGGGCCGCACGACCTCATCGCCTACGCCAACGAGGGCGCGGACGCCGTCCTGGTGGGCGAGTCCCTCGTGATCGGCAAGGACCCGAAGACCGCCGTCTCCGACCTCGTCGCCGCGGGCGCCCACCCGGCGCTGCGCCACGGCAGGGACTGAGCACCTTGCCCTTCGCACCCCCTTCGCCGACGTACGCGCCCCGGGCCCCCGAGGCGCACCCCGCGCTGGCACGCGGGCGCCGGCCGCGCGGGTGCAGGGCCCCGGCGCGCAGGGCGCTCGGCCGCCGGGTGCGCTACCACATCGGCTGCGAGCCGGGACAGATCAACGGCCGCCGATGGCGCGCCTCCTGCGGCTCCGCCGCGAACTGAGCGAGGCGCCGGAACCGGGGGCGACACCGCCCGCCGGTCGTGCCCGCGCGTCCCGCCGCACCCGGAAACGTCCGTTCTTCTGTCCGAGGAGCACTGTCGGATGTCCGACTACTTCATCCCCGACCCCGAGGGTCGAACCCCCACAGCCGAGGGGTACTTCGGCGCTTTCGGAGGCAGGTTCGTCCCGGAGGCGCTCGTCGCCGCCGTGGACGAGGTCGCCACCGAGTACGAGAAGGCGAAGCAGGACCCGTCCTTCGCAGCCGAGCTCGACGAGTTGCTCGTCGACTACACGGGACGCCCGAGCCCGCTCACCGAGGTACGCCGCTTCGCCGCGCACGCCGGGGGCGCTCGCGTCTTCCTCAAGCGCGAGGACCTCAACCACACCGGCTCGCACAAGATCAACAACGTGCTGGGCCAGGCGCTCCTCGCCCGGCGTATGGGCAAGACGCGCATCATCGCCGAGACCGGTGCGGGACAGCACGGCGTCGCCACCGCCACGGCGTGCGCCCTCTTCGGGCTGAGCTGCACGATCTACATGGGTGCCGTCGACACCGAGCGGCAGGCGCTCAACGTCGCGCGGATGCGGATGCTCGGTGCCGAGGTCGTCGGCGTCGAGACCGGCAGCCGCACGCTGAAGGACGCCATCAACGAGGCGTTCCGCGACTGGGTCGCCAACGTCGACCACACGCACTACCTTTTCGGCACCGTCGCCGGCCCGCACCCCTTCCCGCAGCTCGTGCGCGACTTCCACCGGGTGATCGGCGTCGAGGCCCGTCGGCAGGTGCTCCAGCGCATCGGCCGGCTGCCGGACGCCGTCGCCGCCTGCGTGGGCGGCGGCTCGAACGCGATGGGCATCTTCCACGCCTTCCTCGCCGACGAGCAGGTCCGCCTCCTCGGCTTCGAGGCGGCGGGGCACGGGGTGGAGTCGGGCGAGCATGCCGCGACCCTCACCGAGGGCGGCCCCGGCATCCTCCACGGCTCCCGCAGCTACGTCCTCCAGGACGACGAGGGTCAGATCACCGAGCCGTACTCGATCTCGGCAGGGCTCGACTACCCGGGCATCGGCCCCGAGCACGCCCACCTGCGGCAGACCGGCCGCGCCGAGTACCGCCCCGTCACCGACGACGAGGCGATGCAGGCGCTGCGCCTGCTCTCCGAGACCGAGGGCATCATCCCGGCCATCGAGACCGCGCACGCGCTCGCCGGCGCCCTGGAGTTGGGCCGCGAACTCGGCCCCGAGGGCGTCGTACTCGTCAGCCTCTCCGGCAGGGGGGACAAGGACATGGAGACGGCCGCGCGCTACTTCGGCCTCTACGACGGCGCCGACGACGCAGACCCGGAGGGCGACGAATGAGCACCGACAGCGGCGGGAACCGCGCACTGCTGGAGTCCACCCTCGCGGCGGCGAAGGACGAGGGCCGCGCGGCCCTCGTCGGCTACCTGCCCGCCGGCTTCCCCACGGTGGACGGCGGCATCAGCGCCTGCACCGCTCTCCTCGAGGGCGGGTGCGACGTCGTCGAGGTCGGGTTGCCGCACAGCGACCCCGTCCTCGACGGCCCCGTGATCCAGACCGCTGACGACGTCGCGCTGCGCGGCGGCGTCCGCATCGCCGACGTGCTCCGCACCGTGCGCGAGGCGCACGCGGCGACGGGCAAGCCGGTGCTGGTGATGACGTACTGGAACCCCGTCGACCGGTACGGGGCCGAGCGGTTCGCGGCCGGCCTCGCGGCGGCGGGCGGCGCCGGGTGCATCCTCCCCGACCTGCCGGTCGAGGAGTCCGAGGGCTGGCGGAAGGCCGCCGAGGAGCACGGCCTCGCGACGGTCTTCGTCGTCGCGCCGAGCAGCAGGGACGAGCGGCTGGCGAAGATCACGGAGGCCGGGAGCGGCTTCGTCTACGCGGCGTCCGTGATGGGCGTCACGGGGACGCGTGAGTCGGTGGGCGGCCGGGCGCAGGACCTCGTGGCGCGGACGCGGAGCGTCGGCGAACTGCCCGTCTGCGTCGGACTCGGGGTCTCCACGGCCGAGCAGGCCGCCGAGGTCGCCGGGTTCGCGGACGGGGTGATCGTCGGCTCCGCCTTCGTCAAGCTCCTCCTCTCGGCGGGGGAGGACCTCGAAGGGGGCCTCGCCGGTGTGCGGGCGCTCGCGGGCGAGCTCGCCGAGGGCGTGCGCCGCACCGGCTGACGCCGGGAGCGTGCGGTCCGCGTACGGCACGGCGCTCGTCGCGGTGCCGTACGCGGGTCCCCAACTACCCTGCTCTTTCGGGTGAATCGGCGGCGGTGGGGTGCGGTTGCCCCGGGGCCGCTCGTTGCCCCCGGGTGTGATGAGCCAGAAGAACCGTGAGGGAAAGCGCACCGCGCGCGAGCGGCTGCATGAGGAGCAGCAGCGGCAGAAGACCGCCCAACGCCGCGGGCGCGCGCTGAAGATGGGCCTCGCCTGCGTGCTGGTGCTGGGCGTGGCCGCGGTCGCCGGTGTGTTCCTGGTGAACAGGGGCGGCGGGGAGAGCACGGAGAGCCAGTCCTCGGCGAAGCCGATCTCGATGGGCAGCGCGTCCGCCGCCTCCCGACTCACCATCTACGAGGACTTCCGCTGCCCGGCCTGCGGCCAGTTCGAGAACCAGTTCAGCGACACGATCAGGGAGTTGGCGGAAGCGGGCGAGCTGCGCACCGACTACCACCTCGTCACCCTCATCGACAGCAACATGCCGGGGACGGGCTCGAAGAAGGCGGCGAACGCGGCGTACTGCGCCAAGGACGAGGGGAAGTTCCCCGAGTACCACGACGTCCTCTACCGCAACCAACCGCAGGAGCAGGACGACACCTTCGGCAAGACCTCCACCCTGCTCGGGCTGGCGAAGAAGGTCCCGGGCCTCAGCGGTTCGTCCTTCACCTCCTGCGTGGAGGAGGGCCGGCACAACAGCACCGTCGAGGAGTCGGACAAGGCGTTCGGGCAGTCGGGCCACCAGTCGACGCCCACCGTCCTGCTCGACGGCGAGGACATCTACGGCAACCAGCAGAAGCCGCTCACCCCGCAGCGGCTCAAGGAGCTCGTCGCCGGGAAGAACTGACGGGCCCGGCGCCCCGGTGCAGGTCGGTTCCGGCCGATCGGCTGTCGGGGCGCCGCTGTTATGGAGCCGTTGTGCGGCCTGATTGCCCGCGGTGCGCCCGGGCACGGTAGCGTCTGGATCGCCATGGACACCCTTGCCTTCATCCCCAGTCCCTCGTCGGGCGAGATTCATCTCGGGCCGATCCCGTTGCGCGGCTATGCCTTCTGCATCATCGCCGGTGTCTTCGTCGCCGTCTGGCTCGGCTCACGCCGCTGGGTCGCGCGCGGAGGCCGGCCGGGCACCGTCGCGGACATCGCCGTCTGGGCCGTCCCCTTCGGGCTCGTCGGCGGCCGGCTCTACCACGTACTCACCGACTACCAGCTCTACTTCGGCGAGGGCCGGAACTGGGTGGACGCCTTCCGCATCTGGGACGGCGGTCTCGGCATCTGGGGAGCGATCGCCCTCGGCGCCCTCGGCGCGTGGATCGGATGCCGCCGCCGCGGCATCCCGCTCCCCGCGTACGCGGACGCGGTGGCGCCCGGCATCGTCCTCGCGCAGGCGCTCGGGCGCTGGGGCAACTGGTTCAACCAGGAGCTCTTCGGCCGCTCCACCGACCTGCCCTGGGCCGTCGAGATCGACGCGCAGCACCGCCCCGTCGAGACTCCCGACATCGCCACCTACCACCCGACCTTCCTCTACGAGTCGCTCTGGTGCATCGGCGTCGCGCTCCTGGTGATCTGGGCCGACCGGCGCTTCCGGCTCGGGCACGGCCGCGCCTTCGCGCTCTACGTCGCGGCCTACACCGCGGGCCGGTTCTGGATCGAGTACATGCGCGTCGACGATGCGCACCACGTGCTCGGGATGCGGCTCAACAACTGGACGGCGATCGTCGTCTTCCTCTGCGCCGTCGCGTACATCGTGGTCTCGGCCCGCAAGGTGCCGGGGCGAGAGGAGACCGTCGAACCGCGGAGCCCCGAAGGCTCGGAGGAGGACGAAGGGTCCGAGACCTCCCGCGAGGAGGAGAAGGAACCCGCCTCCACGCCACCGAGGCAGGGCGGTGCGGACGCCAAAAACGGTGCGGGAAGCGCCAGTTCGGCGGCGAAGGAGGAGTAGCAGAACGACAGGGGCCCGGTTACGACCGGGCTCTTTGCGTCAACTTGGCCGAGGGCAAAGGGATACTTTACCGGACGGGGTCTGGACCAGCCCGAGGGGGACCTGCATTATTCGCGGACCCTTCTGTGCAAAGCTTCCCCCATGCTGTGGTTGATCGTCCTCCACTGCGCCGCCGCGTGCTGTGCCCCTCTCCTCGTACGGTGGCTCGGTTCGCGCGCTTTCCTGCTGCTGGCCCTCGCACCGGCGGCCGCCGCCGTGTGGGCAGGCGTGCAGTACCCGAAGGTGGTGAGCAGCGGGGAGGAAATCACCCTCCACTGGGCGTGGATTCCCAACCAGGGCGTCGAACTCGGGTTCCGCCTCGACTCGCTCTCGCTCCTGATGACCCTCATCGCCGGCGGCGTCGGCGCCCTGGTGATGGTCTACTGCGCCGGCTACTTCCGCAGTGACGAACCACGACTGGGGCGCTTCGCGGGGACGTTGACCGCCTTCGCCGGCGCCATGCTCGGACTGGTCCTCTCCGACGACCTGATCGTGCTGTACGTCTGGTGGGAGTTGACCACGATTTTCTCCTTCCTCCTCATCGGCCACAATCCGGAGACGAGGACCAACCGCCGCGCCGCCCTACAGGCGTTGATCGTCACCACCCTCGGCGGCCTGGTGATGCTCATCGGATTCCTCATGCTCGGCCATGAGGCCGGCACCTTCCGGATCTCCGAGTTGGTGGAGAACCCGCCGGAGGCCAACGCGCTCGTCTCCATCGCGCTGGTGCTCGTCCTCGTCGGCGCGCTCTCCAAGTCCGCGATCTGGCCGTTCAGTCTGTGGCTCCCGGGCGCAATGGCCGCGCCCACGCCCGTCTCCGCCTACCTCCACGCCGCGGCGATGGTCAAAGGAGGCATCTACCTCATCGCGCGGCTGGCGCCCGCCTTCGCCGACGTCGTCCCCTGGCGCGGCACGGTGCTGGTGCTCGGCGGACTCACGATGCTCCTCGGTGGCTGGCGGGCGCTCCGCGAGACCGACCTCAAGCGCATCCTCGCCTTCGGCACCGTCAGCCAACTCGGCTTCCTCACCATGCTCGTGGGCGACGGCCACCACGACAGCGAGCTCGCCGGGCTCGCCATGCTCCTCGCGCACGCGCTCTTCAAAGCGGCGCTGTTCCTCACCGTCGGCCTCATCGACCGCACGACGGGCACCCGCGACGTCCACCGACTCTCCGGCCTCGGACGCAAGATGCCGTGGGTCTGCACCGTCGCGGTGCTCGCCGGTGCCTCGATGGCCGGGGTGCCGCCGCTCTTCGGCTTCGCCGCCAAAGAAGCAGCACTGGAGTCGCTGCTCCACGAAGGACCCGTGCAGAAGTGGGCGCTCGCCGCCATCGTCGTCGGCTCCGGACTCACCACCGCCTACACGCTGCGGTTCCTCTGGGGCGCGTTCGCCAGCAAGCCGGGCGCCGAGCCCATCGAGGTGCTGCGCAGGCCCGGCGCCGCGCTCTTCCTGCCCGGCGCCGCCGTCGTCCTGGTGAGCCTCGCCTTCGGGCCCGGCGCCGTGCTCCTCGACCCGCTTCTCTCCGACTTCGCCGGCGCCTTCCCCGCCGTGCACAACCCGCTGCACATGGAGTTCTGGCACGGCATCGGCATCGCCTTCGGGCTCTCCGTCGCCGCGTGGGTGCTCGGCGCCGTGCTCTTCGCGCTCAACCGGCCGATCGCGAAGGTCGGCGACGACCTCGCCGTCCTGGACGGGGAACACGCCTTCGCGCACTCGCTCTGGGGACTGGAGCGCTTCTCCCTCCAGACGACCGGCATCGTCCAGCGCGGCTCGCTCCCCTTCTACCTCGGCACCGCGCTCGCCGTCCTCATCGGGGCGCAGTTGGTCGCACTCGTCGTCGACCGGCCCTGGGAGCACGTCAGCGACGTACGCCTCTACGACTCGACGGCACAACTCGCCGTCGCGCTCGCGGTCTGCGGGGTCGCGGTGCTCTGCGTGCGGGCGCGGCAGCGCATGAAGGCGGTCGTCCTCGCCGGCGTCACCGGGTACGGCGCCGCGGTGCTCTTCGTCCTGCACGGCGCACCGGACATCGCGCTCACCCAGTTCGCCGTCGAGACGGTCTCGATCATCGTCTTCGTGCTGGTGCTGCGGAGGCTGCCCCCGAGGTTCCCCGTCGGTCCCGCGGCGGGCCGGATGCGCCGGGTGACGCAGATCGTCTTCGGTATCGCGGCGGGGACCTTCGCCGCCGGCCTGACGTACATCGCCGCTTCCGCCCGCGTCGACGAGCCCGCGGGACCGCTCCTCAGCCAGGCCACCGAGGACCACGGACTCAAGAACGTCGTCGCCACCACGCTCGTCGACCTCAGGGCCTGGGACACGATGGGCGAGTCCTCGGTCCTCGCCGTCGCGGCCGTCGGCGTCACCAGCCTCGTCTACCTGCGGCGCCGCTCCGGTTCACCGGCGTCCCCCGCGCCGTCGGGG
Organism: Streptomyces sulphureus DSM 40104; assembly: GCF_000381025.1. Classification (GTDB taxonomy): domain Bacteria; phylum Actinomycetota; class Actinomycetes; order Streptomycetales; family Streptomycetaceae; genus Streptomyces; species Streptomyces sulphureus. Next base: position 246,436 of record NZ_KB905815.1, on the reverse strand, counting down.
GCGCCGCCCAACGCGGCCCTCGCCCACCACGGGCACCGCTCCGGCACCGCGCACCCGGAGGAGCCCGGCGGGCGGCCCGCCGAGTCCGTCCGCGCCACGGGGCAACAGCCGCACGTCGACACGAAGGCGAAGCGGGCCGAGCGGTGGCCGAAGCCCGACCCGATCGGCAGGGCACCGCGGCGCACCTGGCTCGCCGCGAGCTCCACGCTCGCGCCGGAGCGGCGCTCGGTCGTCTTCGAGGTGGTGGCGAGGCTCGTCTTCCACCCGATCGTGGTGCTCTCGCTCTTCCTGCTCTTCTGCGCCGAGAACCTGCCGGGCGGCGGGTTCACCGCGGGGCTCGTCGCCTCGCTCGCGCTCGGGGTGCGGTATCTGGCGGGCGGGCGCCACGAGTTGGCGAACGCGGCGCCGGTGGACGCCGGGTTCCTCCTCGGCATCGGGCTGCTCACCATCACCCTCACCGGGCTCGGCGGGCTGCTCTTCACCGGCTCCGTGCTCGGCTCCGGCACTTTCCACGGACACCTGCCGCTGATCGGCGACTTCCACGCGGCTTCGCCGGTCCTCTTCGACACCGGCGTCTACCTGCTCGTCCTCGGCGTCGTCCTCGACGTCCTGCGGAGCCTCGGCTCCGAGATCGACCGGCGGGTGGAACGCGAACTCCGCCGCGTCCCGAACGCGACGGCAGAGGGAGGGGCGACGCAGAAATGACCTTGACCCTGGCGCTCGTCATCGTCGGCGGCACCCTCTTCGGAGCCGGCACCACGCTGCTGCTCTGCCGCCCGCTGACGCGCATCCTGCTCGGCTCGGTGCTCCTCGGCAACGGGACCAACATCCTCGTCCTCACCACGGCGGGGGCCGCGGGCGACGCACCGCTGCTCGGCTTCGGCGCCGACACGTCGACTATCGTCGACCCGCTGCCGCAGGCGTTCATCCTCACCGCCATCGTCATCACGCTGGCGCTCACGGCGTTCCTCGTGACGATGGCGTACCGCGCCTGGCAGCTCTCCGGAAGCGACGACGTGCAGGACGACGTGGAGGACATCCGCGTCGCCAGGCGCGCCGTCTACATGGAGGAGCGGGAGCGCCTGCGGGCCACCTACAACGACTGGCGCGAGGCGTACCAGAGCATGGTCGGCTCGGAGGAGGAGCAGCGGGCCGCGGAGCGCCGCGCGTACCAGCGGCTCGGCAAAGCCCGTGACCGCTACCGCGAGTTGAAGGACCGAGCGCGCGCCGACGCACGGGCGCACCGCGCACGGCAGGCGCGGGCCGAGCAGACCGCCGAGGAGACCGCGGAGGAGGACGACCCGTGGGAGACGATTCTGGGAGCCGACAGGTGACACCGAGTGACCCCGTCGGGCCGCACCTGCGCCCGGCACCCGCACACCCCGACCTTGCGAGGGAGCGCCCATGAGCGCCGGACCCTCGGAGGCCGCCTCCGTCGCCTCCGCACTCGTCCCCCTGCCCGTGATCCTGCCGCTCTTCGCGGCCGGACTGAAGCTCGCCATCGGGCTGCGCCTCCAGCGCACCCAGCGCGCCATCAGCATCGTCGTGCTGTCGCTGGTCGTGATCGTCTCGTTGGTGCTGCTCGTCGTGGCGGACAAAGAGGGCCCGCAGGTGATGTACGCCGGCGGGTGGGCGCCCCCTGTGGGGATCGTGCTCGTCGCCGACCGGCTCTCCGCGCTGATGCTGGTGGTCTCGACATCGGTGACGCTCGGCGTGCTCGTCTACTCCAACGGCCAGGGCATGGCGGACCGGGAAGGGGCGACGCCGCTCAGCGTCTTCCACCCGTCGTACCTGGTGCTCGTCGCCGGCGTCTCGGACACCTTCCTCGCGGGCGATCTCTTCAACCTGTACGTCGGCTTCGAGATCATGCTCGTCGCCAGCTTCGTGCTGCTGACGCTGGGCGGCACCATCGCGCGCATCCGCGCGGGGGCGACGTATGCGATCGTCTCGCTCCTCTCCTCGGTGCTCTTCCTGGTGGCGATCGTCATGGTCTACGGGGCCACCGGCACCGTGACGATGGCCGAACTGCCGGCGGCGATCGAGAAGTTGCCGGACGGCGTCACCACGCTGATGGAGATCGCGCTCCTCGGGGTCTTCGGGATCAAAGCTGCGGTCTTCCCGCTCGCCGCCTGGCTACCCGACTCCTATCCGACGGCGCCCGCCCCGGTGACCGCCGTCTTCGCGGGGCTCCTCACCAAGGTCGGCGTCTACTCGATGCTCCGCTCGCAGACGCTCCTCTTCCCCGGCACCCGGCTCACCGACGTGCTGATGATCGTCGCGCTGCTCTCGCTCCTCGTCGGCATCGTCGGGGCCGTGGCCCAGACCGACCTCAAGCGGCTGCTCTCCTTCACGCTCATCAGCCACATGGGATACATGATCTTCGGGATCGCGCTGGCGACCCCGGAGGGCTTCGAGGGGGCGATCTTCTACGTCGCCCACCACATCACCGTGCAGACGACGCTCTTCCTCGTCGTGGGGCTGATCGAGCGGAGAGGCGGCTCCACCGACCTCCAACGGCTCGGCGGGCTGGCGACGCTCTCACCGCTGCTCGCGATCCTCTTCTTCATCCCCGCGATGAACCTCGCCGGCATCCCCCCGCTCTCCGGGTTCCTCGGCAAACTGGGCCTGCTGCGCGCGGGCGTCGCCGACGGCAGCGTCCTCGCGTACGTGCTCGTCGCCGGGGGCACCCTCACCTCGCTGCTGACGCTCTACGCGATGGCGAAGGTCTGGAACCTCGCCTTCTGGCGCGCGGCGCCGGCCGAACTCTACGAGGTGGGCGCCGTGTTGGACTCCGAGGAGACCGACGAGGAGACCGACGAGTCCGAGGCGGAGGCGAGCCGCGAACAGGGCGACACCGGCACCGCGTCCGACACCGGTGCCCCCGCCTCCCAGCCGCCGGTAGGCTCGGGACGCGCGCCGGAGGAAGCGCACGTGGCGGTCGGCACCGCCACCGACACCGCCAGGCAGGAGGCGCCCGCACCGGCCGGGCACACGCAGACGGCGACCTTCGGCGGCCAGCAGGTCACCACGACCACCCGGCTCCCCGCGAGCATGATCGGCTCAACGGTGGGGTTGGTCCTCTTCGGACTCGCCTTCACCGCCCTCGCCGGTCCGCTCTTCGACTTCACCGGGCGCACGGCCGACGAGCTCATCGAGCGGACCCCGTACGTATCGGCGGTGATGGACAGGTGACCTCTCCGCAGAGGTTCAAAGAGCAGGCGCCGGGGCGGTTCCGCGCGACACAGTGGCCCATGATCGTCGGGCTGATGATCGTGTGGGTGCTGCTCTGGGGCGAACTCTCGGTGGCGAACGTCCTCACCGGGCTCCTCGTGGGCGTGCTCGTCTGCGTCGTCTTCCCGCTGCCGCCGATCGAGACGCAGGCGCGCCTGCACCTCCTGGGGTTCACCAGGTTCCTTGCGCGCTTCGTGCTCGACATGCTCATCTCCAGTTGGCGGCTGAACCGCTTCATCCTCGGCCAGAGCAAGCCCTCCTGGGCCGTGCTGCGGGTGCGGATGCGCTGCCCGGGCGACCTGATGATGACGGGCACCGCCATCGCCGTCTCCGCCGTCCCCGGCAGCACCGTGCTGGAGGTGCACCGCGCGACCGGCACCCTCTACATCCACGTGCTCGGCGCCGACAGCCTCGCCGAGCGGGAGCGGGCGGTGCACGAGGTGCTGCGCCTGGAGGCCCGGGTGGTCCGCGCGTTCGGCACGCCCGACGACGTCGCCGCCATGGAGGCGGCCGAGACAGCGGAGAGGGTGATCGGCCCGTGGACGTGATGATGCTCGTGGTCGCGGCGGTCCTCATCGCCGCGGGGGTCCTGGTGGCCGCGCGGTTGGCGATCGGCCCGTCCACCCTCGACCGCGCGGTCGCACTCGACGCGCTGGTCTCCGTGATAATGGCGGGGATCGGCGTCTACACCGCCGTCCAGCATGTGCCGTTCTACCTGCCGGTGATGCTCGTTCTCGCCTTCCTCGGGTTCACGGGCTCCGTCGCGATCGCGCGGTTCATGACGCTGCGGGACGAGGCCGGGACGACCGACGTCGACGAGAGCCGTTACGCGGGCAAGAGCGCCGACACCCTCGCGGAGCAGAACGTCGGCTCCTGGTCGACGCGGCCCAAAGGGCGCAAAGGCAGCGACGGCAACGAGGGCAGGAACGGCGGCGGACGGAGGAAGAACCGATGAACTGGGCCGCGGTCGTCGACTGGACCGGTGCCGTCTTCATGCTCCTCGGCGCGCTGCTCTGCCTCGTCGCCGGCATCGGACTGATGCGCCTCCCCGACGTGTTGACCCGCATGCACGCGGCGACCAAGCCGCAGGCGCTGGGCCTGCTGTTCGTCCTCGGAGGCGCCGCGCTCTGGCTGCGCACCGTCGTCGACGTCACGACGCTGATCCTGATCGCGATCTTCCAACTGGTGACGACGCCGGTCGCCGCGCACATGGTCGGCCGCGCCGGCTACCGCGGCCGCCTCGACCGCCAGCGGCTCGTCCTCGACGAGCTCGGTGAGGCGATAGAGGAGGCCGAGCAGCGCAGGGAGGCGCAGCGCGCCGCCGAGCGGCGGGGCGAGGCGGAACCGGTGGACGCGGGCGGGGACACCTCCGCCGCGTCAGGCGAGGGTTCGAGCGAAGGGGGCGGCAGCCCGGAGGATCGCGGCCCGAGCGCGGCCTAGTCGTCAACTCCGCCCGTGCGCACGGGAGTTGCGCCGGTCACCCACGACCGTGACGGCCCCTGCCGCGCCGACGAGCCCGACCGGCAGCAGCGCGGCAGGCGCCGCCACCGCGGCATGCAGCCCCACGGCGCCGCCCGCGCCGGCGACGAGGCAGGCGAGGCGCGCGGCGATCCACAGGTCGGACGGGTGTGCGCCGGCCGACCGGGCGGTCCCCGTCGCGAGGCGCGCGAGGAGGGTGGTGAGGGTGCTGGTGAAGTACGTCGTCGGGGCGCCGCTGCGGCCGGCGGCGAGGAGCGCCGTCGCCTGCGCGCCCATCGCGGTCGCGTAACCGACGACGAGCAGCGTCTGCCAGCGGTCGGCAGGCGCGGACCCGGCCGCGATCCAGCACCCGGCGAGCACGGCGAGCACCAGCGCCTCGGCGCCGAAGGCGAGCCTCACCCGGCGCGGCCACAGCCGCCCCGGTTCCGCGGACGACGCCGACCGCGCCCATCGCGTCAGCAGCGCGACAGCCGCCGTCCCCACCGCGTACCCGCCCAGGGCACAGGCAGCGGACCAGATGTGCCCGGGCGGCGCGGCACCGGCCGCCGCGACGCCGCCGAGCACGAGGTTTCCCGTCATCACCCCGGCGAAGACGCCGCCGAGCGCGGTGAAGGCGAGCGCGTCCACGCTGCCCGAAGCGGTCGCCAGGAGCAGGAGCGTCAACTGGGCGCGGGGGCCCGACGGATCGGCCGCCCGGGGTTCGGGCGGCGGTTCGTCGTGGGCGGAGGCGCGGCGCCGGGCGTTCATCGGTGCCGCCCGCGCGGGGCGCCTGCTGTGTACACGCGGCTCATCGTCCACCGGGTCCCACCGGTCCGCATCCGCGGGCCGGCTCTCGGGTGTGCGGGGCGGGGGGGGCTTCGACGAAACCGCAGGTCAGCGCGGTTAGTTCGGCCTTCCTTGCTGGCGCGGTCGGCGGGAGTGTGCCTACCTTCGAGCTGGGAGAGGCGGCGCCGGAGCGCCGGCTTCCGCCGTCGAAGGGAGCGGGTCACCACCATGAGCACCGGCATAGCCGAACGGGAGCACGGCGAGTCAGCGGACGGTGCGCCGCACCACCGCGACGTGAGCGGGGGATGGCTGCGGCCCGCGGTCTTCGGTGCCATGGACGGGCTCGTCTCCAACCTCGGCCTGATGACGGGCGTTGCGGGCTCCTCCGCCTCGCCACAGGCCATCGTGCTCTCCGGCCTTGTCGGACTCGCGGCCGGCGCCTTCTCGATGGCGGCGGGCGAATACCACTCCGTCGCCTCCCAACGGGAGTTGGTACAGGCGGAGTTGGAGGTCGAGCGCCGGGAGCTGCGGAAGCACCCGGAGGCGGAGGTGCGCGAGCTCGCCGCCGTCTACGAGGGGCGCGGCGTCGATCCCGAGCTGGCGAGGGAGGTGGCGCGGCAGCTCCACCGGGATCCGGAGCGGGCGCTGGAGGTGCACGCCCGCGAGGAGCTGGGCATCGATCCGGACGACCTGCCTTCCCCGACGGTCGCCGCCGTCTCCTCGCTGCTCGCGTTCAGCGCGGGCGCGGTGCTGCCGGTGCTGCCGTACCTCTTCGGGGCGACGGCGCTGCTGCCCGCCGTGGTCGTGGCCTTGCTGGGGCTGTTCCTCTGCGGGGCGGTCGTCGCCAAGGTGACGGCGCGAAGCTGGTGGTTCAGCGGGCTGCGTCAGCTCGCGCTGGGCGGCGGTGCCGCTGCGCTGACGTACGGGCTCGGGGCGCTCTTCGGTGTCGCTGTGGGTTGACCCACGGCGTGCTCCACGGCTCCCGGGCGTGATCCCGTGTTACTCGGCGGTTTCAGTCTCTTGCGTGCCGGGCAGAAGCCGGAAAGCCCAAGGGCAACGAAGCCCGGGGCGCAGCGCGTACTTGAGCGGAGACCTTCCGCACCCTTTTGAGACAGCGGGTCCACAGACCCCTCTTCCCTCGCACGGCACCTCCGTGCACACATCCCAGGCGTCCCTGTGCGTCCGCATGGTGGTCCGGAGTTTCCGTGCAGTGGGAAGAGGGTGATGATGTAACCTGCGCGAAAATTTGTTCATGCAGAGGGCCAACGTCGTCCCTCGGCGCGTGCGATTGCCACGAGACGACGGGAGAGCCGATGCGTGCAGCACCATTGGCGGCTTTGGCCCACCCTGCCAAGCAGGGCATGTACGACCCGAGGTACGAGCACGACGCCTGCGGCGTCGGCTTCGTGGCGACCCTGACAGGCGAGCCCGACCACCAGCTCGTCGAGCGCGGTCTCACCGTCCTGCGCAACCTGGAGCACCGTGGCGCCACCGGCTCCGACCCGGACACGGGCGACGGCGCGGGCATCCTCGTCCAGATCCCGGACGCCTTCCTCCGCGAGGTCACCGACTTCGCACTGCCGGACGCGGGCGCGTACGCCGTCGGTATCGCCTTCCTTCCCGCGGACGAGGCGGACGCAGCCGCCGCCGTCGCGCGGATCGAGCAGCTCGCCGACGAGGAGGGGCTGCGCGTCCTCGGCTGGCGCGACGTACCGGTCGCCCCCGGACTCCTCGGCGCCGGCGCCCGCGAGACCCTGCCGCAGCTCCGCCAGCTCTTCGTCGCCGACGCGGCGGGGGAGCGCAACGGTGTCGCGCTCGACCGGATCGCCTTCGTGCTCCGCAAGCGCGCCGAGCACGACGCGGACGTCTACTTCCCCTCGCTCTCCTCGCGCACCGTCGTCTACAAGGGGATGCTGACCACCGGCCAACTGGAGCCGTTCTTCCCCGACCTCTCCGACCGCAGGTTCGCCTCGGCGATCGCGCTGGTGCACAGCCGCTTCTCCACCAACACCTTCCCGAGCTGGCCCCTCGCCCACCCCTACCGGTTCATCGCGCACAACGGCGAGATCAACACCGTCCAGGGCAACCGCAATTGGATGCGCGCCCGGGAGTCCCAGCTCTCCAGCGCGCTCTTCGCGGCGAAGGACGCGGCCCCCGAGGCCGCCGCCGACCTCTCGCGGATCTTCCCGCTCTGCACGCCGGGCGCCTCCGACTCGGCCACCTTCGACGAGGTTCTGGAGCTGCTCCACCTCGGCGGGCGCTCGCTGCCGCACTCGGTGCTGATGATGGTGCCCGAGGCGTGGGAGAACCACGAGACGATGGACCCTGCCCGCCGGGCCTTCTACGAGTACCACGCGACGCTCATGGAGCCCTGGGACGGCCCGGCCTGCGTCACCTTCACCGACGGCACCCAGGTCGGCGCCGTCCTCGACCGCAACGGGCTGCGTCCCGGCCGCTACTGGGTCACCGACGACGGGCTCGTCGTGCTCGGCTCCGAGGTCGGCGTCCTCGACATCGAGCCGGAGCGGATCGTCCGCAAGGGCCGCCTCCAGCCGGGCCGGATGTTCCTCGTCGACACCGCCGAGCACCGCATCATCGAGGACGACGAGGTCAAGGCGCAGCTCGCGGCCGAGCACCCGTACGAGGAGTGGTTGGAGTCGGGCCTGATCGCCCTCGCCGACCTGCCCGAGCGTGAGCACGTCGTGCACACCCATGCCTCCGTCACCCGCCGCCAGCAGACCTTCGGGTACACCGAGGAGGAGCTGCGCGTCCTGCTGGCGCCGATGGCGAAGTCCGCTGCCGAGCCGATCGGTTCGATGGGCACGGACTCGCCGATCGCCGCGCTCTCGGAGCGCCCGCGGCTCGTCTTCGACTACTTCACCCAGCTCTTCGCGCAGGTCACCAACCCGCCGCTGGACGCGATCCGCGAGGAGCTCGTCACCTCGCTCCGCTCGCCGCTCGGACCCCAGGGCAACCTGCTGGAGCCGTCGGCCACCTCCTGCCGCAGCGTCACCCTGCCGTTCCCGGTGATCGACAACGACGAGCTGGCCAAGCTGATCCACATCAACGCCGACGGCGACCTCCCCGGCTTCCGCTCGGCCGCCCTCTCAGGCCTCTACCGCGTCGCCGACGGCGGCGCGGGGCTCGCCGCCCGCCTCCGGGAGATCTGCGACGAGGCGGACACGGCGATAGAGTCCGGCGCCCGGCTGATCGTCCTCTCCGACCGGCACTCCGACGCCGAGCACGCGCCGATCCCGTCGCTGCTCCTCACCTCGGCCGTCCACCACCACCTGATCCGCACCAAGCAGCGCACCCGGGTGGGTCTGCTCGTCGAGGCGGGCGACGTCCGCGAGGTGCACCACGCGGCCCTGCTCATCGGGTACGGCGCCGCTGCGGTCAACCCGTACCTGGCGATGGAGTCGGTCGAGGACCTGGTGCGCGCGGGCACCTTCCTCCCCGGCGACATGGAGCCCGAGGCGGCGATCCGCAACCTCATCAAGGCGCTCGGCAAGGGCGTGCTGAAGGTGATGTCCAAGATGGGCGTCTCCACCGTCGCCTCCTACCGCGGTGCGCAGGTCTTCGAGGCGGTGGGACTCGACGAGTCCTTCGTCGACACCTACTTCCACGGCACCACTACCAAGATCGGCGGTGCGGGTCTCGAGACGATCGCCAAGGAGGTCGCGGCGCGGCACGCCAAGGCGTACCCGGCGACCGGGATCGCCTCGGCGCACCGGGCGTTGGAGATCGGCGGCGAGTACCAGTGGCGCCGCGAGGGCGAGCCGCACCTCTTCGACCCGGACACCGTCTTCCGGCTCCAGCACGCCACCCGCACCCGCAGCTACGACATCTTCAAGAAGTACACGGACGGCGTGAACGAGCAGTCCGAGCGCCTGATGACGCTCCGCGGGCTCTTCCGCCTCAAGGAGGGCGAGCGGCAGCCGGTCCCGCTGGAGGAGGTCGAGCCGGCGAGCGAGATCGTCAAGCGGTTCTCGACCGGTGCGATGTCGTACGGCTCCATCTCGCAGGAGGCGCACGAGACGCTCGCCGTCGCGATGAACCGCCTCGGCGGCAAGTCCAACACCGGCGAGGGCGGCGAGGACGCCGAGCGCCTCTACGACCCGCAGCGGCGCTCCGCGATCAAGCAGGTCGCGTCGGGACGGTTCGGTGTGACCTCCGAGTACCTCGTCAACTCCGACGACATCCAGATCAAGATGGCGCAGGGCGCCAAGCCGGGCGAGGGCGGGCAGCTCCCGGGCCACAAGGTCTACCCGTGGGTGGCGAAGACCCGGCACTCGACTCCCGGCGTCGGCCTCATCTCGCCGCCGCCGCACCACGACATCTACTCGATCGAGGACCTCGCCCAGCTCATCCACGACCTGAAGAACGCCAACCCGCGGGCCCGCATCCACGTCAAGCTCGTCAGCGAGGTCGGCGTCGGCACCGTGGCGGCCGGCGTCTCGAAGGCCCACGCCGACGTGGTGCTCGTCTCCGGGCACGACGGCGGCACCGGCGCCTCGCCGCTCACCAGCCTCAAGCACGCGGGCGGCCCCTGGGAGCTGGGGCTCGCCGAGACGCAGCAGACGCTGCTCCTCAACGGCCTGCGCGACCGCATCGTCGTGCAGACCGACGGCCAGCTCAAGACCGGCCGCGACGTGCTCGTCGCCGCGCTGCTCGGTGCCGAGGAGTACGGCTTCGCGACGGCGCCGCTCGTCGTCTCCGGCTGCGTCATGATGCGCGTCTGCCATCTGGACACCTGTCCGGTCGGTATCGCGACGCAGAACCCGGTGCTCCGCGAGCGGTACACGGGCAAGGCCGAACACCTCGTCAACTTCTTCGAGTTCATCGCCGAGGAGGTCCGCGAGCTCCTCGCCGCGCTCGGGTTCCGGTCGCTCGACGAGGCCGTCGGCCATGCCGAACTCCTCGACACCAGCAGGGCAGTCGACCACTGGAAGGCGCAGGGCCTCGACCTCGCGCCGCTCCTCCACGTGCCCGAGCTCCCCGAGGGCGCGGCGCGGCACCGGGTCACCCCGCAGGAGCACGGCCTGGAGAAGGCGCTCGACAACCAGCTCATCAAGCTCTCGGCCGACGCGCTCAACGCGGAGACCGCCGAGCAGGCGCAGCCGGTCCGCGCCCAGGTGGCGATCCGGAACATCAACCGCACCGTCGGCACGATGCTCGGCCACGAGGTGACCCGGAAGTTCGGCGGCGCCGGGCTCCCCGAGGGCACCATCGACGTCACCTTCACCGGGTCGGCGGGCCAGTCCTTCGGCGCCTTCGTGCCGAGCGGCGTCACGCTGCGGCTGGAGGGCGACGCCAACGACTACGTCGGCAAGGGCCTCTCCGGCGGCCGCCTCGTCGTCCGCCCCGACCGCGGGGCCGACCACCTCGCCGAGTACTCGACGATCGCGGGCAACACCCTCGGCTACGGCGCGACCGGCGGCGAGGTCTTCCTCCGCGGCCGCGTGGGCGAGCGGTTCTGCGTCCGCAACTCCGGTGCCACGGTGGTCGCCGAGGGCGTCGGGGACCACGGCTGCGAGTACATGACCGGCGGTTCCGCCGTCGTCCTCGGGGAGACGGGCCGCAACTTCGGCGCCGGCATGTCGGGCGGCACCGCGTACGTCCTCGATCTCGACCCCGACCACGTCAACCCCGGCCTGCGGGACGCCGTCGGCGTACCGGGGGCCGACGAGCTGGAGTGGCTGCACGGTGTGGTGCGCCGCCACCTCGAGGAGACCGGTTCCACCGTCGCCGAGCGGCTCCTCGCCGACTGGGAGCGGACCGCCGCCCGGTTCAGCCGGGTTCTGCCCCCCACCTACAAGGCCGTGCTCGCCGCCAAGGACGCCGCCGAGCGAGCGGGACTCTCCGAGTCCGAGACCCACGAGAAGATGATGGAGGCGGCGACCCATGGCTGACCCGAAGGGCTTTCTCACCACCGAGCGCGAGGGCGCCCAGTCGCGCCCCGTCGAGGAGCGCGTCAGGGACTGGAACGAGGTCTACGTCCCCGGCTCGCTGCTGCCGATCGTCAGCGAGCAGGCGGGGCGCTGCATGGACTGCGGCATCCCGTTCTGCCACAACGGCTGTCCGCTGGGGAACCTCATCCCCGAGTGGAACGACTACGCCTACCGGGACGACTGGTCGGCGGCGAGCGAGCGGCTCCACGCGACCAACAACTTCCCGGAGTTCACCGGGCGGCTGTGCCCTGCGCCGTGCGAGTCCGCCTGTGTCCTCGGCATCAGCCAGGAGCCGGTGACGATCAAGAACGTCGAGGTCAGCATCATCGACAAGGCGTGGGCCTGCGGCCTCGTCACGCCGCAGCCGCCCGAGCGCCTCTCGGGGAAGACGGTCGCGGTGATCGGTTCCGGGCCCTCGGGGCTCGCCGCCGCGCAGCAGTTGACCCGCGCAGGGCACACCGTGGTCGTCTACGAGCGCGCCGACCGCCTCGGCGGGCTGCTGCGGTACGGCATCCCCGAGTTCAAGATGGAGAAGCGGCACATCAACCGCCGTATCGAGCAGATGCGCGCGGAGGGCACCAAGTTCCGCACCGGTGTGGAGATCGGCCGGGACCTCGACGCGGCGAAGCTCCGCAAGCGCCACGACGCCGTCGTGATCGCGGCCGGCTCCACCACGGCCCGCGAACTGCCGGCGCCCGGACGCGAGTTGAACGGCATCCACCAGGCGATGGAGTACCTGCCGCTCTCCAACAAGGTCCAGGAGGGCGACTACGTCACCCCGCCGATCTCCGCGGAGGGCAAGCACGTCGTCGTCATCGGCGGCGGCGACACCGGTGCCGACTGCGTCGGCACCGCGCACCGGCAGGGCGCGGCCTCCGTCACGCAGTTGGAGATCATGCCGAAGCCGGGCGAGGAGCGCGCGCCGCACCAGCCGTGGCCGACCTTCCCGATGCTCTACAAGGTCACCTCGGCGCACGAGGAGGGCGGCGAGCGCGTCTACTCGGTGAACACCACCCGCTTCGAGGGCGACGAGGACGGCAACGTCCAGTGGCTCCACCTGGTCGAGGTCGAGATGGTCGAAGGCAAGCTGACGCAGAAGCCGGGCACCGAGCGGAAGATCCCCGCCCAACTCGTCACGCTGGCCATGGGGTTCACCGGCATCGACAGGGAGAACGGCCTCGTCGAGCAGTTCGGCCTCGACCTCGACGAGCGCGGCAACGTCGCGCGCGACGCCGAGTTCGCCACCAACGTCCCCGGCGTGTACGTCGCGGGCGACGCCGGGCGCGGGCAGTCCCTCATCGTCTGGGCGATCGCCGAGGGGCGCTCCGCGGCGAAGGGCGTCGACCGGCACCTCGCCGGCGGCGCGAGCGCGCTCCCGGCGCCGATCCGGCCGACGGACCGGGCGCTCACCGTCTGACCCCCGCACCCGTGCGGCCACCGCCCGGCGGCGGCCGCACGGGCGGCGCCCCGCGCCCGCATCGCGCTGCCGGGTGCGGGGCGCCGCCGTCACGTCCTCAGTACTGGGGCTCCAACTCGGGGCCCAGCGAAGAGAACTTCTCCTTGCTGATCACCTGCGCCGGGGGCCAGGTGATGTTCTCGGGCGGCCAGCTCTGGCCCGTCTTCTCGAGGAACCAGGACGGCGGTTCGTACATCGGCGGCTCGTACCCGTCGGGGAGGGCCGTCTTCCAGTCGACGTCCTCGGTGCGCTCGGCGAACTCCTTCTTCAGGGCCTTCAGCAGCTTCGGCTGCACGACCAGGTCGAGCGCGGTCGCCGCGAGGTACTTCGCCGCGGCGAGCAGTGCCGCGTGCCCGGGCGCCGAGCCCGCGCACGACGCCGTCGACCAGGTGTGCATCTTCGAGCCGACGGGTGCGAGCGCCGTTCCGAGCGAGACCGTCGGCACCTGCCAACTGATGTCGGCGACGTCCGTGGAGCCGCCGCCGTTGAAGACCGGGTTGGGCGGGGTGAGTTCGCCGATCTCGTCGTGGAGGCCCTTCTGCGGGAGGCCGAGGGACTTCTGCAGGGACTTGGCGATCTGCTGGGCCTCGTCGGAGTGGTTCGGCGGCCCGATCCGCCGCATGTTGTCGTACATCAGCTCGGCGAAGGAGCGGGAGGGAAGCTGGTTCCAGCACGCCGACGTGATCTTGTGCCGGACGCTCGTACGGCTCGCCTTCGCCGCCGCCTCGGAGACGGCGATCACCTTCTCCAGCAGCGACTCGACGCGCTCCGGGCTCCCCTCGCGGACGTAGTAGGAGATCTCCGCCTTCTCCGGGGTGACGTTGGGAATGTCCCCGCCGTTGACGATCGCCCAGTGCAGCCGTGCCGAGGGCGCCATCGCCTCCTCGCGGAGGAACTCCGACATCGTCGCCATCATCACGGCGGCGTCGAGCGCGCTCTTGTTGCCGAGCGGGCTGCCGCCGTGCCCGGCGACGCCGAGGAAGGTGAAGGTCACGGCCGTCATCGCCGTCGAGGTGTCCCAGCCGGTGGCGTTGGCCGTCGAGGGGTGCCAGTCGAGGAAGGCGTCGAGGTCGTCGTAGACGCCCTTGCTGACCGCGTAGGTCTTGCCGATGAGCTGTTCCTCCGCGGTCGAGCCGAAGAACTTCACGGTGACGTCGAGCCCGTGCTGCTTCGACGCGCGCGCGACCGCTGCCGCCGCCGCTGCCGCCGCGGTGCCGAGCGCGCAGTGGCCGCAGCCGTGCCCGGGGCCGTAGGTGGGGGAGAAGGGGTCGTGGATGTACTCCAGCGGTGCGTGCTCGCCCGCGCCCTTGCGCTGCGAGAGGCCGGGGAGCGCGTCGTACTCGCCGCTGAACCCGAGGACGGGGCCGCCCGAGCCGCTCGTGAAGGTCGCCGTGAACGCCGTGGGGAAGCCGGCGGTGCCGAACTCCACGTCGAAGCCTGCCTGTTCGAGGAACTCGGCCTGGGCGAGCGAGGACTTCCACTCGCGCAGGCTCAACTCGGCGTTCTCCCATATCTCGTCGTTGAGCCCCACGATGCGCTTCTCCTGGCGCTCGATCCAGGAGAGCGCCGAGGTCTTCGCGGGGGAGTCCTTGGCGAGGCCCTTCGGGGGCTCGTAGCCGTCACCGGCCGCCGGGCCGGCCGCCGCAGCCATCGCGGGGTCCGCCGTCGCGGCGCCTGCGGCCGTCGTCACGCCGGCGGCGCCGAGGAGCTGCATGATGCGGCGCCTGCTCATGCCGCCTGCGGCCATCGTCTCGGCGGCCTGCTTCGCCTGCTCGACGCTTTCGTGGGGATCGTGCAAGTCGCACACGGGAGCCTCCGTCTAGTACGTGCTTGATCACCGATGCGCTGCGCACTCTGACTCCGGGCTGTTTCGGCCGTACGCTGCCCAGATGCCGGGGGCGTTACGCGTGTGCGCGCCGGGTTCCGCGTGCCGCGGCGTGCGCGGCGCGCCTCCCGGGGCGACCATCGACGCCATGGACCACACGCTCCACCTGGCGCAGCAGCCCGACGCCGACGCCCTGCTGAGCCGTAGCCCTCTGGCGCTGCTCGTCGGCTCCCTCCTCGATCAACAGGTGCCTATGGAACGCGCTTTCGCAGGCCCGTACGAACTCAACCGGCGCCTCGGGGACGACGGCCTCGACGCACGCGCCGTCGCCGCGATGGACCCCGAGGAGCTGGAGCAGCTCTTTTCGGAGAAGCCCGCCGTGCACCGCTTCCCCGGCTCCATGGCGAAGCGCGTGCAGCAGCTCTGCCAGTACCTCGTGGAGCACTACGACGGCAGCGCCGAGACCGTATGGGAGGGCGCTTCCGACGGGCGCGACCTGCTGCGCCGCCTCAAGGCCCTGCCCGGTTACGGCGACGCCAAGGCGCAGATCTTCGTCGCCCTGCTCGGCAAGCAGCTCGGCGTCCGCCCGCAGGGCTGGCGCGAGGCGGCGGGTCCGTACGGCGAGGACGGCACCTACCGCTCCGCCGCCGACGTGACGGGCCCCGAGACGCTGGAGAAGGTGCGGGCGGAGAAGAAGGAGCAGAAGGCGAAGGGGCGCTAGGCCGACGTGGATTCGGCGTCTCCGCACGGTGGTCGGCCGCACGACGGCCCTGCCGGGGACAGCTCCCCGCGGCGCTGCCGACCACCGCGTCCGACGTGTGCCGAGCGCCCCGCCGGACGCGGTCGGACCTCCGTCAGTCCTCGGCGAGGTGGGCGGGGAAGCCGCCGGTGGCGACGGGACCCCAGCGGGTCGGGGTGAGGCGCAGCAGGGACTTGCCCTGCTTGCGCATCGCCTCGCGGTACTCGTCCCAATCCGGGTGCTCACCGGAGACCGCCCGGAAGTACTCGACGAGCGGTTCGACGGACTCCGGCGGATCGATCACCTCCGCCTCGCCGTCGACCTGCACCCACGGCCCGTTCCACTCGTCGGAGAGGACGACGGCGCTCGCCCGCCGCGTGCGCCGCGCGTTGCGGACCTTGGCGCGTTCCGGGTAGGTCGAGACGACGATCCGCCCCTCCGGGTCGACCCCGCAGGTGACGGGCGACGCCTGCGGGGTGCCGTCGGTACGGGTGGTGAGCAGGACGGCGCGGTGCCTGGGCCGGACGAACTCCAGGAGGTCGTCGAGGCCGACGGGGGTGTTGGTCGCGATCGTGGGACTCATGGCAACCGAACCTACGCGACGGAGGGCCGCGCGCCCGTACGGTCCGGCCTCAGGCGTCGCACTCCAGGACCGAGCGGCACGACGAGCACCGGGCACGCACCCTGCCCCGCACCGGTATCCGGATGCGGCGAAGGCAGGTCGGGCAGCGGAACGAGACGCGGGGCGGCGAGCCGGCGTCGAAGGCGTAGGCGGCGTCCGGCTGCGGTACGGGCGGGCGGCCGGCGAGGGCGAGCTTGCGGTCCATGGCGTAGCGGGCGCGCGTCGTCCAGCCGGCGGCCGTGAGCGGCGGCTGCCGCCGGTCGCGCGCGGCGAGGGTGCGGCCCGCCGCGTACGCGTCGTACGCCTGCGGGCTGGTGAACCAGACGGCCGGGTCCTCGCCGTTGAGCTCGGCGCGCTTGGCGAGGACGTAGCCGAACTCCTCAGGCGTGAGGTAGCCGAGCTTCTGCGAGGTGAGCGCGTCCTGGCGGAAGGCGTCGAGGAGGAGCCAGCCGGCGCCGAGGTAGGCGGCGGCCGTGTCGGTGAGGATCTCGTTCTCGCCGACGGTGCCGAAGGCGAGGTCGAGCCGGTGCAGCAGCACGTGCGCCACCTCGTGCGCGAGGGCGGCGCCGACGTCCCTGCGGTGCGCCTTGAACCGCGTGTTGAGCTCGACGAAGTACTCGGGCCCCGCCTCCAGTTCGACGTTGGCCGCGTGCTCCATCTCGCGGAAGCTGACGATCACGCGGGCCTCGGGCAGCCGGTAGTGGCGGACGACGGCAGCGGCCACCTGCTGGACGCCGAGGTGGAGTTCGTCGTCGTCGGCGAAGGCGACCTCGGCGGGGGAGAGGCTCGCATCCCAGGTTCTCAGGGTTTCGTACGACAGGCGGCGGTGGAGGGCGGCGATGGCGTCGCGGACCGTCTCCAGGTGCGGGAAGCCGTGTTCGACCGGGTCGGCCGCGCCGCGTCTGCCACCCGTGCCCATCGCGCACCACCTCGGACCCTCGTGCCTGCGGTCGTTCCACTCTACGGGCGGATACCCGGCTCCCGGCGGGCGGTACGGAAAGCGGGTGCGTATCGCGGGTGCGCTCGTCCTCGTCACCGCGACCGCCGGATGCACGCCGACCGTCGACGGTCGTGAGCCGGCTTCCTCCGGCGGGACCACCGCAGCGGACGGGCCCTCGGAGGACCTGGGCTAGGGTGCCGTTGGCGGTCCGCGTGCCGCTCACCGCACAGCCCGCAGCGACGACACTGGAGCAGAGCACCAGCCGATGGAGAAGAACGAGATCGACACCGCCGTGCGCGAGGAGTTGGCGGAGCTGCGGGACAGCATCGACAACATCGACGCGGCCGTGGTCCACCTGCTCGCCGAGCGCTTCAAGTGCACCCAGCGCGTCGGCAGACTCAAGGCGGGGCACGGACTTCCGCCGGCCGACCCGGCCCGCGAGTCCCGGCAGATCGACCGCCTCCGCAGCCTCGCCGAGGACGCCAAGCTCGACCCCGCTTTCGCGGAGAAGCTGCTCAACTTCATCATCGCCGAGGTGATCCGGCACCACGAGCGGATCGCTGAGGAGGGCACGGGCAGCGGGGACGCAGCCGTCGGCTGAATGGGCACGCGCGCAGCTCGGTCGCCCGGGAGCGCGCTCGCTGCGCGTCAAGTGCTTCGACTGCGCGGTCAGTTGGCGGTCCGGAGGGTGCCGGCGTCCGCAGTGCCGCTTTCGTCCCGCCGGCCGGGACGGGGCTGCTCAGCGGGGCGTCCGCGCAGGGTGCTCCGGGGTGCGCGCTGAGAGGGGCGGTGTGCCGGGGCGCTGAGCGCCGGCGAAGATCGCCACCATGCCGACGACCTCGTCGGCGACGCTGCGGGGCCACTCGTGGTCTCCCCGGCGGGAGCGGCCCGCGACGATGCCGTGGAGGGCCGTCCAGAGCTGTTCGCCCCTCTCCAGCGCCTCCCCGGGGGCGAGTCCGGGGTCGACCGCGCGCAGGTCCTCGGCCAGGGAGGCCGTCCGCTCCTCCATCCACGCGCGGACGGCGCCGGTCCCCTTGAGCCAGTCGACGCTCTCGAAGAGCAACTGGTAGGGGCCGGGGCGCTCCAGCGCCCAGCCGACGTAGGCGAGAGCGAACGCGTCGAGACGCTCCCGCGGCCCTGCGGCTGCGGTCACCGCCGCCTCGGCCCGCTCCCGCGCCTCGGCGAAGTGCATGTCGAGCACGGCGTCGATGAGCGCCGTGCGTGAGTCGAAGTGCAGGTAGACGGCGGTCGCCGAGACGTCGCAGGCGCGGGCCACCGCGCGGAGCGAGGGGGCTGGGGCGGTGCGCGGCTCCTGTAGCAGCCTCGATGCCGCCTCGATCAGGGACCGCCGCAGGTCGCGGCCGCCCCTGCCTGCCGTGTCGCCGGCCATTCCCATCCTCCGGGCGCTTCCGGGACTTGTTGGTTGACAGGTGTCAATGTACCGTGCTGACCCGGTACTTGACACCTGTCAACCCTGGGGGCTTCATGCGGAGGGTCACGGTCGTCACCGGAGCGAGTTCCGGCATCGGCGAGGAGTTCGCACGCAGGTTCGCGAGCCGGGGCGACGACCTGGTCGTGGTCGCCCGGCGCGTCGAGCGTTTGGAACGCCTCGCGGCACAGTTGCGGGAGCAGCACGGGGTGAGGGTGACACCCGTCGCGCTGGACCTCACCGCTCCCCGGCCCGGTCGGGCACTGCGTCACCGGCTCGCCCAGGAGGGCGTCGTCGCCGGCGCACTGGTGAACTGCGCCGGGTACGGCAGGGCCGGGGCGTTCGCTCGGGCCGATGCGGAGGAGACGGCCCGGCAGATCGCCGTGGACGTCACCGCCCTCACCGATCTGACCAAGGCCCTCTGGCCCGACCTGCTCGACGCCGAAACGGGGCTGTTGCTCAACGTGGCCAGCCTCACCGGGTACGCGCCGATGCCGGGGATGGCCGTCTACGCGGCGGCGAAAGCCTTCGTGGTCTCCTTCACCGAAGCCCTGTGGGTCGAGGCGCGCGGTAGCCGGCTGCGCGTGCTGTGCCTGTCGCCCGGCCCCACCAGCAGTGAGTTCTACGGGACTTCGGCAACGTCCACCGACGGGGTCCGCTTCCAGACTCCGCAACAGGTCGTCGACGCGGCCTTCCGCGCGCTGGGCAAGCGACGGCCCACCGTCGTGTCGGGGCGCACGAACGCCCTTGCCGCGACCCTGATGCGGGTACTGCCCCGGCGGCTCGTCCTCGCGCTGACGGCGCGACAGGCGCCCCGGCCCTCCGTCGCCGCCGCGTGAGCCCCGCTTCCGCTGCGGCGACAGGCAGCGGTGGGACGGGCTCGTACTTCAAGTCCTCCTGAGCGGCGGACGTTCACCCCTCGGCGTCGTCCTCGCCGATGCGGTGCACCCGCACCAGGTTGGTCGAGCCGGGGACGCCGGGCGGGGAGCCGGCCGTGATGATGACGAGGTCGCCGCGCCGGCAGCGGCCGAGCTTGAGGAGCTGCTCGTCGACCTGGTCGACCATCTCGTCGGTCGAGGCGACGGTCGGGCCGAGGAAGGTCTCCACGCCCCAGCTCAGGCTGAGTTGGGAGTGCGTGGCGGTGTCGGGCGTGAAGGCGAGGACGGGGATGGGGGAGCGGTAGCGGGCGAGGCGGCGGACCGTGTCCCCGGACTGGGTGAAGGCGACCAGGTACTTGGCGCCGAGGAAGTCGCCCATCTCCGCGGCGGCGCGGGCGACGGCCCCGCCCTGGGTGCGGGGCTTGCTGCGCTCGGTGAGCGGCGGCAGCCCCTTGGCGAGCACCTCGTCCTCGGCGGCGCCGACGATGCGCGCCATCGTGCGCACGGTCTCGATCGGGTACTTGCCGACGCTCGTCTCTCCGGAGAGCATCACCGCGTCGGTGCCGTCGAGGACGGCGTTGGCGACGTCCGACGCCTCGGCGCGTGTCGGCCGGGAGGAGTCGATCATCGAGTCGAGCATCTGCGTCGCGACGATCACCGGCTTCGCGTTCCGGCGGCAGAGCTTGATCGCCCGCTTCTGGACGAGGGGGACCGTCTCCAGCGGCATCTCCACGCCGAGGTCGCCACGGGCGACCATGACACCGTCGAAGGCGTCGACGATCGACTCCAACTCCTCGACGGCCTGCGGCTTCTCCAGCTTCGCGAGGACGGGGAGCCGACGGCCCTCCTCCTCCATGACGCGGTGCACCTCGCGGACGTCCTCGCCGCTCCGGACGAAGGAGAGGGCGATCAGGTCGGCGCCGGTGCGCAGCGCCCACCGGAGGTCGTCGACGTCCTTCTTGGAGAGCGCGGGGACCGACACGGCGACTCCGGGCAGGTTGAGCCCCTTGTGGTCGGAGACGACGCCGCCCTCCACCACGACGGTGTGCACCAACGGGCCCTGGACCGCGGTGACTTCGAGCCCGACGCGGCCGTCGTCGACGAGGATGCGCTCACCGGGCGCGACGTCCTCGGCGAGACCGGCGTAGGTGGTCCCGCACTTGGTGCGGTCGCCCTCGCAGCCCTCCTCGACCGTGATGGTGAACTCGTCCCCGGCTTCGAGGAACACAGGTCCTTCCTGGAAGCGGCCGAGCCTGATCTTCGGGCCTTGAAGGTCCGCGAGGACGCCCACGCTGCGTGCGGTCTCCTCGGCTGCGCCGCGCACCCGGTGGTAGCGCTCCTCGTGCTCGGCGTGCGAACCGTGGCTCATGTTGAACCTGGCCACGTCCATGCCGGCCTCGACGAGCTCCTTGATCTGCTCGTACGAGTCGGTGGCCGGACCAAGTGTGCTGACGATCTTTGCTCGGCGCATGCTGCGAGCCTACGGCTTACCTGCGGGTAGGTAACTGTGCCCGAGCGACGGCGCAACGGCCTTTCTCTTAAAGGGTGTTGACAAGACTTGAAAGGTGTGCGGCATCCCGCTCTGATGAGCGTTCACCCGCCGCGGCTCAACCCACGGAAGGCGCCGCGATCGGACGCACGTCCCCCAGGCGTCCCGGCGCCCGTGTGCTGGGGGTGCCCGGGTCGGGTTCGCGCAGGCCGAAGCTGGTGAACGCGGTGCGTGGGGGGAGCGGGAAGTGCTCCTCGCCGGTGAGCGAGTTGAGGATCACCGCGCTGCGGTGCGCGGCGAGGCCCAGGTCGGGGGCGCCGACGCCGTGCGTGTGCCGTTCGCCGTTCTGCACGTAGACGGAGCCTGCCACCGAGGTGTCGAGGCGCAGGCGGTAGTCGGCGGTGACGAGGGGGCGGCCGGAGGAGTCCCGGGAGAGGTGCGGGTCGAGGGCTGCGAGGAGCTCGTCGGACGCGCGCTCGCGGTAGCCGGTGGCGAGGACGACCGCATCGGTGAGGAGGCGTCCGCGCTCCTGCTGCTCGGCGTGGACGAGGTGCAGCTCCAGGTGCGTGGTGCCGAGACGTCCCGCGGTGCGCACACCGACCCCGGGGGTGAGCACCACGTCCGGCCAACTGCCCCCGGCCGTACGGCGGTAGAGCTCCTCGTGGACGGCGGCGAGGGTCTCCGCGTCGACCGCCTTGTGCAGTTGCCACTGCTTCGGCAGGAGGGAGTCCCTCGTTTCCTCGGGGAGCGCGTGGAAGTAGCGGGTGTAGTCGGGGGTGAAGTGCTCCAGGCCGAGTTTGCTGTACTCCATGGGCGCGAACGCGGGGCTGCGCGTCAGCCAGTGGAGGCCCTCGTGCCCCGCGGGGCGGCGGCGCAGCAGGTCGAGGAAGACCTCGGCCCCCGACTGCCCCGAGCCGACGACCGTGACGTGCTCGGCCGCGAGGAGCCGTTCGCGGTGGTCCAGGTACTCGGCCGAGTGCACCACGGGGACGGAGGCGCTCTCCGCGAGCGGGCGCAGCGCCTCGGGGACGTACGGCTCGGTCCCGATCCCCAGCGCCACGTTCCGCGCCGCTGCGCGCCCCGGTGAACCCGTGCCGCCGCCCGCGTCGAGCCGGGTGAAGTCCACCTCGAACAGGGAGCGTTGGGGGTTCCATCTGACGGCGTCCACATGGTGCCCGTAGTGCGGACCTGTCCCCGGCGAGCCGGCCGCCCGCTCCGCGAGCCCGTCGCTCACCCAGCGGCAGTACGCGTCGTACTCGGTGCGCTCGATGTGGAAGCGCTCGGCGAAGTAGAAGGGGAAGAGCCGGCGCCTGTCGCGCAGGAAGCGCAGGAACGACCACGGGCTCGCCGGGTCCGCGAGCGTCACGAGGTCGGCGAGGAACGGGACTTGGAGGGTGGCGCCCTCGATCAGCAGGCCCGGGTGCCACCGGAAGGCGCGCTCCCGCTCGAAGCACGCGGTGCGCAGCCCCGGCACGGAGTCCGCGAGCGCCGAGAGCGAGAGGCTGAACGGGCCGCCTCCGATGCAGGCGAGGTCGAGGACCTGCTCGCCTCCGGTTCCGGTGTCCCGCCGTCGGGGTGGGGAGGGTGTCAACTCCGCTTGATATCGGGGGCGTTGCGGGAAGGGGGAGCGCGCGGTGATCTGCCGGTGGTTGTCCGGGCTCGCTGGTTCGGGGGGTGTCTCCGTGCGGTACGGACGCTTGGTTGGTGCCTCGGGTGCCTCGGGTGCGGGCGGCCGGGTGCTGGTGGGTTCGGTGGTGGTGCGCGGAAGTGGTGCGGTGGGCTGCGTGGGTGCCGGGGTGTCCGTGGCGGAGAGGGGTGCGTCGGTGTTCGCCTGCATTGTTCGGGCCGTCGCTTTCGACTGACCCGGGGTGGGTTGAGGGTCTGCCTGCTCGACTGTTTGCTCGGGGGGCGTAGCCCCGGTCGCGTCCGCCGGGGGCGTGCTGCGCAGCTTGACCCGTGGTGCGGGCCGCGCGTCGGTCTGCGCCTGTGCCGGCTGGTTCGGTGGCGTCAACGAGGCGGTCTGCGGGGCGGGTTGGGAATTGGGCTGCTCGGTCGCCTGCTGGGGGAGTGGCGTGCCGGGCGGTCGTGCGGGGCGTGAGTAGTTCTCCGTCGGCGTTGGCTGGTCCGGCGGTGCCGGGAGGGGCTGCTCGTCTGTGTGCGCGGTGAGCGGGGTGCTGGTTGTGTTCGCCGCAGGCGCGGTCCGGGGTCGGTGCGGCTGCGCGGAGTGCGGGTCGGTCTCCGCCTGCCCTGGCCGGTCCGGCGGTGTCGACGACTCGGAGTGCGGCACCGATCGGGGGTCGGGCTGCCCGGTGACCGTCGTGCCGGTCGTGCCCGCCGGGGGAGCGGGCTCGTGCGGCGGTGCCGGACGCCCCGCGGGTTCCGAGTGCGACGTGCCCTGTGCCGCCGGTGCGTTGACGCGGCGCGTTGACGGCTCCGTCGGAGCAGTGGGGGCTGCCGGAGGGCCCGTCTCCCCGTCCGGACCCGGCTCGTGCATCCCGGGACTCTCGTCGCGGGGCGGACTCGGCACCGAGGGGGCGTGCGGGGACAGCCCTCCACGCGCGGGCGGCTCCGACTCCCCGTTCTCCGGCGGGCGCTGCTCCGTCCCGTCCGGCTCGGGACGCTCGACGTCCGGTTCCCGCGTGTGCGGTGGCGGAGCCGACGCGGACTCGACGGCGCCCTGCGCGTCGCCGGGCTCCGCTGCCGCATCCTCGTGCCGTTCTTCCCGTTCTCCCACGTCGTCGGCGGCGGGTCGGGGCGTGCCGTCCCCAGTCGTGGTCGGCTCTTCCGGTCGAGACGGGAGCAGCCCGAGTTCGGCGAGGAAGTCGGCGAAGGTGCTGGAGTCGGCCTCCTGGTCGTAGACCTCGGTGGTGTCCGGGCGTTTCGGCTGCGGCACCGGTTCTCGACGGCCTTGCTGACGCGGCACGTTGCCCAGCGGGGACCCTCCCCCGCCGGCGGACGGGCGCTCCGGGGGCTGGGGTTCTTCGGCCGTCAACTGTTGCTTCCTTCCGGTACCGCGTCGTGGACGAGCTTGAGCAGGGCTGCGAAGTCCGAGTGCTGGACGTGCGGGTTGAGGAGCGTCGCCTTGAGCCAGGTGCCGTCCTCCAGACGGGCGCGGCCGAGGACGGCCCGGCCCTCGGCGAGCAGGCGGCGCCGCACGAGCGTGACCTTCTCGGCGTCCGCGCCCCGCGGCCTGAAGAGGACGGTGGAGAGCACGGGAAGGGAGCGCAGCTCGAACTCCGGTGCGTCATCGATGAGTTCGGCGAACTCCCGCGCCGCGTCGCAGACCCGCTCCACCAGTGCGGCGAGGCCGCTCCGCCCGAGGGCCCGCAGCGTGACGGCGACCTTCACCACGTCCGGCCTGCGGCTGGTGCGGAGAGAGCGGCCGAGGAGGTCGGGGAGGCCCGCCTCGGTGTCGTCCTCGGCGTTGAGGTACTCGGCGCGGTGCGAGAGCGAGCCGAGCCGGCGTGCGTCCCGCACGGCGAGGAGCCCCGCCGCGACCGGCTGCCAGCCGAGCTTGTGGAGGTCGAAGGTGACGGTGTCGGCCCGCTCCAGCCCCGCGACGAGGCCGCGCAGCCGCGGGCTGAAGAGGAGCGGGCCGCCGTACGCCGCGTCGACGTGGAGCGGGACGCCGAACTCGGCCGCGACCGAGGCGATTTCGGGGAGCGCATCGATCGCGCCCGTGTCCGTCGTACCGGCCGTCGCCACGAGGAGGCGGGGCTCCTCCGGGCGCCCGCGGGCGAGGGCGCTGGAGAGCGCGGCCGACGTCAGCACCCCGGCGGGCGTCGGCACCGTCAACGGCGGCGCCAGGCCGAGCAGCCACGCGGCGCGCGCCACGCTGTGGTGCGCGTTGGCGCCGCAGACGAGCCGTACGCCCGGCCCCGCGCGCTCCCGGGCCAGCAGCGCAGCGAGCTGGTTGGCCTCGGTGCCGCCCGTGGTGACGAGCGCGTCGGCGCGGCCCCCGCGCCCCTCGCCGAAGACGAGGGCCGCGAACTCGGCGCAGGCGAGGGCCTCCAACTCCGAGGCGGACGGCGCCTGGTCCCACGAGTCCATCGAGGGGTTGAGCGCGCTCGCCGCGGTGTCGGCGGCCGTGGCGAGGGCGAGCGGTGGGCAGTGCAGATGGGCCGCGCAGTGCGGCTCGGCGGGGTCGGCGGCACCGCGCGCGAGGGCCGAGACGATGGTGTGCAGCGCCTCCTGCGGCCCCCGCCCCTGCTCGGTGAGGAGGGTGCCGCCGAGCCGGGCGCGCAGATCCTCCGCCACGCGCGGCGGCCCGCCGGCGGGGAGCGGTCCGCCGCGTTCGGCCGCGCCTTCCGCGAGCGCGTCGAGGACGGTGCCGAGCAGCGGGCGGAGCGCGGCCGGGCCCGCTGCGCCGCCTGCCAAGGGTGCGGGTTCTTCGGGCGGATACGCAGGCATGGCGGACTCTTTCGCATCGCGGAGCCCGGAGCCGGCGCCCCGGCTCCGGTGGGGTAAGGCCGCCCTAAGCTACGCATCTCGGGCGGTGCACCGCGCCGATCCGCGAGCAGCTTCGCCCGAAGGGGGTACTACCGCGCCGACGGGGTTGCGCGCCCCCTGGAGCCCGTGCGTAGAAGGGTGTTGCTGCTGCCGTTCACGCAGTCACGCGCGACCGCGCCCGCAACGCGCGCCCGAGCTCGTCGAGTTGGTCGACGAGGCGGCGGTGGAGGCCGGCAGGGACGGCGGGAGTGCCAGCGGCGACGCACTCCTCCACCAGGTGCAGCGTCCGCTCGTCCACGAGGCTCGCGGGGAAGGCGTAGCGTCCCGCGGCCTCGCCGATCGTCTGCCCGCGGCGGTGGGCGAGCGCGACGGCGTCCCGCGGGTAGCGGTCGCGGAACTCGCCGAGCAGGGCGTTCTGTTCGGGCTGCCAGAAGCCCTGCGCCGTCGCGGCGAAGAGCCGGTTGGAGAGGGCGTCGGGTTCCTCGAACAGCACCGACCAGGCAGCCGCCTTCGTCTCGGGCAGCGGCAGCGCCGCCCTGCACCGCGCCGCCGACTCGCGCCCCGAAGCCCCGGGGTCGGCGGCGAGCTCCGCGTCGATCTCGTCGGCGGTGGCCGCACCGAGCACGCAGAGGCGCAGCAGCAGCCGCCAGCGCAGCTCGGGGTCGAGGCGCGGGCCGCCGGGCACGGTGCCCTCCTCGCGCCAGGCGCGGAGCGGCTCGGGCGTCGTCGCGCTGTCGATCGCATGGCGGACGGCGGTGAGGCGCAGGTCGGGGCTGCGGTCGCCGGCCGTCGCCGAGAGGAGCTCGGTGCAGGTTGAGGAGAGCAGGTCGAGCGCGGTGCGGCGCTCCTCGGGCGCGAGGTAGCGGTCGGCGAGCGGGTCGCGTGCGAAGGCGAGCACGTGGTGGACGACGGTGCTGTCCGTCTCCCGCGGCAGGTGGTCGAGGAGCGTCTCGACGTAGGCGAGCGGCGGGAGTTCGCCGTCGCGCACCATGTCGCGCGCCGCGTTCCAGACGACGCCGCGGGAGAGCGGGTCGGGGAGCCCGGAGAGGGCGCGGCGCACGGTGCGCCAGGAGCGCGCGTCGAAGCGGACCTTGGCGTAGGTGAGGTCGCCGTCGTTGAGGAGGAGCAGGTCGGGGCGGGCGCCGGTGCCGCCGACCGTCGACTCCCCGCCGTCCGCCGCCAGTTCGGTGGTACGGCACTCGCGGAGCACCAGCCGTCCCCCGTCGGCCGGCGCCAGGTCGTAGGCGCCGAGCAGCAGCCGGTGCGGGCGGCTGCCCGCGTGGTGCAGCACCGCGGTCCAGCCGCCGGGCGCCTGCTCGTCGGGGAAGTCGGGCGTGAGCGTGTCGACCCCCGTGGTGCCGAGCCACCGCTGCGCCCAGGCGGAGACGTCGCGGTCGGTGGCGGTGGAGAGGGAGTCGAGGAAGTCCGGAAGCTCGGCGTTGCCGAAGCGGTGCCGGGCGAAGTGCTCGTTGATGCCGGCGAGGAACGCCTTCTCGCCGATCCAGGCGACGAGTTGACGCAGAGCGGAGGCGCCCTTGGCGTACGAGATGCCGTCGAAGTTGGTGCGGGCCACGGCGGTGTCGTCGACGGTGCCGCGCTCCGGGGCCACCGGGTGGGTGGAGGGGCGCTGGTCGGCGTCGTAGCCCTGCGGCTTCATCTCGACGGCGAAGTCGGTCCACATGCCGGTGTGCGCGGTCGCCTCGTCGAGCACCTGGTAGCCCATGTACTCGGCGAAGGACTCGTTGAGCCAGACGTCGTCCCACCACCGCAGCGTCACCAGGTCCCCGAACCACATGTGCGCCATCTCGTGCGCGACGACCATGCCGCGCAGCCGCCGCTCCGTACTCGTCGAGGCCGACCTGCGGATGTACTCGTCCCGCAGCGTGACGAGCCCGGGGTTCTCCATGGCCCCCGCGTTGAACTCGGGGACGAACGCCTGGTCGTAGGAGTCGAACGGGTAGGGCTCGTCGAAGAGTTGGTGGTAGCGGTCGAAGCAGCGGCGGGTGATCTCCAGGAGCTCCTCCGCGTCCGAGTCGAGTGCGTCGGCGAGCGACCTGCGGACGTGGAGCCCGAAAGGAAGACCCGCGTGCTCGGTCCGCACCGAGTGGTAAGGGCCCGCGACGATCGCCGTGAGGTAGGTGCTGATCGGCGGTGTCCGTGCGCACACCCAGCGGCCCGGCTCCGTCTGCTCGGCGCGTCCGTTGCCGAGGATCGTCCACCCCTCGGGGGCTGTGACGGTGAAGGAGAAGACTGCCTTGAGGTCGGGCTGGTCGAAGCAGGCGTAGACGCGGGGCGCGTCGTTCATGAAGCCCTGCGTGTAGAGGTACGTGCGCCCGTCCGCCGGGTCGTCGAAGCGGTGCATGCCCTCGCCGACGCGGGAGTACGCCATCTCCGCTGCCACCCGCAGCCGGTGCGTGCCGGGGGCGAGGCCCTCCAGCGCGAGGCGGCCGCCGGTGAGGCTGCCGTCCGGGAGCGGGACGCCGTCGAGTTCGGCGCTCAGCAGGGCGGCGGGGTGCAGCTCGGCGAAGGTGGCGCCGGCCTCGCGTGCGGTGAAGCCGATCACGGTGGTGGAGCGGAACCGTTCCTCGCCTGCGGTGAGGTCGAGGTCGACCGTGTAGTCGTGCACGTCGAGGAGGGCGGCTCGGTCCCGGGCTTCGCTGCGCGTGAGTGCCGGCATGTGCGCCATGGTGCCGCATCCCCGTGCGCCCTGCACCGGATTGCTCTCAACGAGAGGGTGCGGCGCGTGCCTTGGGCCGTGCGCAGGTGGGTGGCGGTGGAGTGCCCCGGGTGGGACTCGAACCCACACTGAATGGTTTTTGAGGCCATCGTCTCTGCCAATTGGACTACCGGGGCTCTTCCTCCGCGGTGCTCGCCGGGCGATGCGACGAACACGCCACGAGGGGAGCTGCGTCCACCCGCCGTGCGCACACTTTACAGGACCTCGGTACGCTCTAGAGTCCCACCTGCGCGGAAACGAGGAGCCCAGTGAGCACCGCGGACGCCCCCGAACCCAGCACCCCCGAGGCCGAGCCGGCACCCGACGAGGCGGCGCAGAACCCCGGACAGGACCCGTCCGAGGAGGCCCACGTCCCTCCGGCGACCAGGCGGGTCGTGATCGCCGAGGACGAGGCGCTGATCCGTATGGACCTCAAGGAGATGCTGGAGGAGGAGGGCTACACCGTCGTCGGCGAGGCAGGCGACGGACAGAAGGCCCTCGAACTCGCCCGCGAGCACCACCCCGACCTCTGCATCCTCGACGTCAAGATGCCGGTGCTCGACGGCATCTCGGCCGCGGAGAAGATCGCCGAGGAGTCGATCGCGCCGGTGCTGATGCTCACCGCGTTCTCGCAGCGCGAGCTCGTCGAGCGGGCGCGGGACGCGGGCGCGATGGCGTACCTCGTCAAGCCGTTCAGCAAGAGCGACGTGGTGCCGGCGATCGAGATGGCCGTCTCGCGGTTCACCGAGCTGAAGGAGCTGGAGAAGGAGGTCGCCGACCTCGCCCAGCGGCTGGAGACGCGCAAGCTCGTCGACCGTGCCAAGAGCGTCCTGCAGACGCAGTACGGCCTCTCGGAGCCGGCCGCCTTCCGGTGGATCCAGAAGACGTCCATGGACAGGCGCCTCTCGATGCAGCAGGTCGCCGAGGCCGTCATCGCGGACGGCGAGGAGCGCAAGAAGCAGGGCTGACGCCCGCAACTCCTCGTCGGAGCCCCGGAGTCGACGCGACGGGGCCGGCACGGTCCGCACCGTGCCGGCCCCGTCGCCGCCGCTGAGGCGCCGCGCGCCCGGCGTGCTCAGTCCTCGCCGAGGTACGCCTTGCGGACGGACTCGTCGTGGATCAGCTCCTCGCCCGTGCCCGAGAGCACCACGTTGCCGATCTCCATCACGTGCCCGTAGTCGGCGAGTTCCAGCGCCGCCTGCGCGTTCTGCTCGACGAGCAGGATCGTCGTGCCCTGCGCCTTGAGCTCCCGGATCGTCTCCATGATCTTCTGCATCATGATCGGCGAAAGGCCCATCGAGGGCTCGTCGAGCATCAGCAGCTTGGGGCGGGACATCAGCGCCCGCGCCATCGCCAGCATCTGCTGCTCGCCGCCGGAGAGGGTGCCCGCGGCCTGCCGGCGCCGCTCGCCGAGGATCGGGAAGAGCTCGTAGTAGCGCGCGATGTCCTCCGCGATGCCTTCCGTGTCCTTGCGGAGGAAGGCGCCGAGCCGGAGGTTCTCCTCGATCGACAGCCGCGGGAAGATCCGGCGGCCTTCGGGGGAGTGGGCGAGGCCCATCGCGACGATCTTGTGGGCGCCCACGCCGGCGAGCGGCTGCCCGTCGAAGGAGACGCTGCCTCCCGCCGGCTTGAGGAGCCCCGAGAGGGTGCGCAGGGTGGTGGTCTTGCCGGCGCCGTTGGTGCCGATCAGGGTGACGACCTGTCCGGCCTCGACCGTGAACGAGATCCCTTTGACCGCCTCGATCTTGCCGTAGGCGACCCGCAG
Source organism: Streptomyces sulphureus DSM 40104 (assembly GCF_000381025.1). GTDB lineage: Bacteria > Actinomycetota > Actinomycetes > Streptomycetales > Streptomycetaceae > Streptomyces > Streptomyces sulphureus. The sequence goes on along the minus strand of NZ_KB905815.1, from coordinate 216,702 downwards.
GTTCTCGACCTCAAGCAGGGCCATCAGTCCTCGTCTCCTTCCTGCGCCGCCGAGTCGCGGGGCGTCTCGGCCTTCGCGGCGGTGCGTTCCTCGGCCTCGCGCACCTCCGCCGCCTCCGCGCTCCCCGGGTCGTCGTCGAGCGGGGTGCCCAGGTAGGCGGCGATCACCCGCTCGTCGTTCTGCACCGTCTCGGCGTCGCCCTCGACGAGCTTCTCGCCGCGGACGAGGACGGCGACCTTGTCGCAGAGGTTGAAGATGAACCGCATGTCGTGCTCGATCACCAGTACAGCGGTGCCGAGTTCGCGGATCGCCAGCACCAGCTCGCGGGTGGCCGTCGTCTCCGACGCGGTCATGCCGGCCGTGGGCTCGTCGAGGAGGAGCAGACCCGGCTCGCTCGCGAGGGCCCGGGCGATCTCCAGCTTCCGCTGCTCGCCGTAGGGCAGGTTGCGGGCGAGGTGCTCGCGCTTGTGCGCCAGGCCGATGAAGTCGAGCAGCTCCATCGCCCGCTCCTCGGAGGCGCGTTCGGCCCTGCGGAAGCGGGGCAGCCGCAGCAGCGCGTCGAGGAGCCCCTCGCTGGTCCTGGTGTGGCGTCCGACGAGGACGTTCTCCAGGACCGTCATGTTGGCGAAGAGGCGGATGTTCTGGAACGTGCGCGCGATCCCGGCCTCGGTGACCAGGTGCGAGCGGTGCGGCAGCACGCGGCCCTTGTACTGGACGGTGCCCTCGGTGGGGATGTACAGCCCCGTCAGGCAGTTGAAGAACGTCGTCTTGCCGGCGCCGTTCGGGCCGATGAGGCCGACGATCTCGCCCGGGTCGACGGTGAGGTCGACGTTCTGCACCGCGGTGAGGCCGCCGAAGCGCATGGTGACGCCCGTGGCCGTGAGGACGCTGCCGCCGGTGTCGGGCGCCGGCTGCGCCGCTTCCTTCGTGGTCGTCGTGGTCATCGCCTTACGCCTCCGTCTTGCTGAGGCCGCCGCTGCCCGGTGGCACGTCGATCTCTCCTGCGGGCGCCCCGCCCCCGCCGTCCTGGCCGGGTGGTGCGTGGAACTCCAGTTGCTTGCGCCGGTCGGCGATGAGCCCCTCCGGGCGGAACCGCATCAGCAGCACCAGCGCGACGCCGAAGAGCAGTAGCTGGTAGTCGGCCATGAACTGCAGCTTCGCCGGGATCAGGTAGAGCAGCGAGGCGCCGATCAGCGGGCCGCTGACGGTCCCCATGCCGCCGAGGATCACGGCGATCAGCAGGAACGCGGAGTTCGGCGGGGCGGAGTGGACGAACTTGTAGGACTCCGGGTTCACCGAGAACTCCACGTGCGCCAGGACCGTTCCGGCCATGCCGGCGAGTGTGGCGCCGAGCGCGAACGCCATCAGCTTCAGCCGGAAGGCGTTGACGCCCATCGCACGGGCCGCCGTCTCGTCCTCGCGGATGGCGATCCAGGCGCGGCCGATACGGGAGTTGTCCGACCGGCGGAAGATCATCACCACGATCGCGGTGAAGATCAGCATCAGCAGGTAGTAGTTGGCGAACCGGCCGATCTCGAAGCCGAGGAACGCGTGCTCCTCGCCGAAGTTGAAGCCGAACAGCTCCAGGTCCGGGATGTTGGTGACGCCGTTGGGGCCGTTGGTGACGTTGGGGCCCGAGTCGCCGTCGAGGTTCTGCATCGAGATCCGGAAGATCTCCCCGAAGCCGAGGGTGACGATCGCGAGGTAGTCGCCGTGGAGCCGGAGCGAGGGGAAGCCGATGACGAGCCCGAAGACGAGCGCCACGGCGGCGCCGATCAACACCGCGGCCCAGAACGGCACATGGATGCCGAACGGCGAGGTCGGCGAGCCGGAGACCAGCGCGGCCGTGTAGGCGCCGACGCCGAGGAAGGCGACGTACCCCAGGTCGAGGATGCCGGCGAGGCCGACGACCATGTTGAGGCCGAGCGCCACCGTCGCGAAGACGAGCACGCTCACCGCGATGTTGGTGTACGCCTCGTTGCTCTGGGTGATCGGGAAGAGCAGCGCGGCGACGAAGGCCGCGGTGAGCGTCACGTTCCGGTGCTTCGCCGCGAGGCCGGAGAGCCGCCTGAGCAGCCCCGCACGTCCGACGGCCGGCGCACCGAAGCAGGCGAGGATGAGGAAGCCGATGAACGGCGGGCCATCCTCCGCTTCGATGCCGTAGGCGAAGACGTACAGGCCGATGGCGCACGAGGCGCAGATCGCCAGGATCTCCACCCAGCCCGGCGTCTCCTTGGCGGCGCCGGGTGCCGGGGCCTTCAGCGACCCCACGAACCGCCGCCAGGCGCCGGGCTCGGCGTCGTCGCCCGCGACGTCGCGCCCGAGTCCGAGCGCGCCGACGAGAGCGAGGAGAGTGCCGGCGACGGCGACGTACGCGCCCGGCTCCAGGTTGGCGGCGCCGCCGAGTTGGACGGAGATCGCGACCGCCGTGAACCCGGTGGTGGCGAAGGTGCCGAGCGCCCAGAGCAGCACGGGGCTGTGAGCGCCGCCCGGGGTCAGCCACCGCAGCCCCTTGACGCCGTACACGCCGCCGAGGAGCGAGGCGAGGGTGAGCAGCGCGCCCACGAGGGTGAGGATCTGGAGGCCGCCGGGGTAGGCGTAGACGGTGAGGTTCCCCGGGAACTCGGCGGTCCAGGTCCAGGCGAGGAAGGTGGAGAGGAGGCCGAGCACGGCGCCGGCCGCGGTGAGCGCCGCGGCCGCAGGGCGCGGCAGCCGGAGGAGTCCCGGCAGCCGGTCGTCGTCGGTGCGGTGGTCCTTCGCCGAAGCGGCGGTGGTCGGGGTGGAGTTGGTCATCCTTATCACGCCCGGTCCGTTACGCGTTCACCGAGGATGCCCTGCGGTCGGATCAGCAGGACCAGGATGAGCAGCGCGAACGCCCACACGTCCTTCCACGATCCGCCGCCGAACTGCTCCATCCCCGGCACGTTTCCGATGTACGCGATGGCCATCGCCTCGGCGACGCCCAGCACCAGGCCGCCGACCATCGCTCCGTAGATGTTCCCGATGCCGCCGAGCACGGCGGCGGTGAATGCCTTGAGCCCGGCGATGAAGCCCATCCGGAACTGCACCTCGCCGGTTTTGAACCCCTGCGCGATGGCGGCGATCGCGGCGAAGGCGGCGCCGATCGCGAAGGCCATGACGATGATGCGGTCGGTGTTGACGCCCATGAGCTTCGCGGTGTCCGGGTCCTGCGAAGTCGCCTGCATGGCACGGCCGGTGCGCGTCTTGCTGACGAAGAGGCCGAGCGTGAGCATGCAGACGAGAGCGGCGACGTAGATGAACAGGTCCTCGCGCGCGATCGAGACGAAGCCGAGGTCGAAGTCGCCCCCCTCGAACTGCGGGAAGGGACGGGCCTTCTTGGCGTCGGGGTAGAAGGCCCAGATCGCCTGCTGGAGGGCGAGCGAGAGGCCGATAGCGGTGATCAGCGGGGAGAGCCGGGGCCCGCCGCGCAGTGGACGGTAGGCGAAGCGCTCCGCCCCGACGCCGACGAGGACGGCGCAGACGACCCCGAGCAGGATCATCAGGGGGAGCGCAAGCGTGAGGCTGGTGCCTGCGGGCAGCCACAGCCAGGCGGTCAGCGCGCCGAAGCCGCCGATCATGAATATCTCGCCATGGGCGAAGTTGATGAGCTGGACGATGCCGTAGACCATCGTGTACCCGATCGCGATGAGACCGTACAGCGCGCCGAGTGCGAGTCCGTTCGCCAGCTGATCCGGCAGGTCGTTCACCGGGGTTCCTCCGGGGATGTGTCAGATACGGCTGCGCGGGGGCGCGATCGGCGCCCCCGCGCAGCAGCAGCAAGTGGTGCGGGACGGGGCCGGGTTGCCCTGGCGGATCAGCTCTCGCCGAAGGTGCCGGTCTTGACCGCCTTGTGGTCGCCGCCCTTCACCTCGTATACGGAGAGCTGCTTGTTGGTGGTGTCGCCGAACTTGTCGAAGGCGACCTCGCCGGTGACGCCGCTGAACTTGACGCTCTGGACGGCCTTGGCGATCTTCTCGCGCGCTTCGTCGACGTCGTCGGGGAGGCCGTCGCCCTCCTCGGCGACGGCCTTGATCGCCTGGATGATCGCCCAGGTGCTGTCGTACGAGTAGCCGCCGTACGCCTCGTAGGGGAGCTTGTACCCCTGGGCCTTGTAGTTCTTCATGAACTCCTTGGCCGTGTCGAGGGTCTCCAGCGGGGCGCCGACCGAAGTGGCCATGTCGCCCTCGGACTTCTTCTTGTGGAGCTTGATGTACTCGGCGCTGTAGAGCGCGTCGCCGCCGACGGTCGGGAACGTCGCGCCGGCCTTCTTGATCTGGGCCGAGAGCGGGGCGGCCGTCGGGTACTCGCTGCCGATGTAGACGAAGTCCGCGCCGGACTTGGCGACCTTGGTGGCGACGGCCGAGAAGTCGCGGTCGTCCGGGTTGACGTGGTCGGTGCCGACGACCTTGCCGCCGAGCTTCTTGAACTCGGTGGTGAACGTGCCGGCGAGGCCGGCGCCGTAGGTCTTCTTGTCGTCGATGATGTACGCCTTCTTGAACTTCTTCTCGTTGTAGAGGTATTGGGCGGCGAACGGGCCCTGGACGTCGTCGGTGGCGCAGGTGCGGAAGTACGACTCGAAGCCGCGGACCTTGTCGCCGGACTGCCACTTCGCGCCCTGCGTGAGCTGCGGCGCGGTGTTGGCGGGGGAGACCTGCACGAGGTTGGCGTTGCCGAGGACCTTCTGCATCGACTCGCCGACGTGCGAGTTGAGCGGGCCGACGACGCCGTACACTTCCTGGTTGCCCACGAGCTTGGTGGCGTTCTGCTGGCCCGTGCCTGCCTGGCCCTGGTCGTCGAGCGACTCCAGCTTGAACTTGACGCCGTCGACCTCGTTGTTCTTGTTGGCGACCTTGACCGCGAGGTCCGCGGAGTTCTTGATCCCCGCGCCGAGCGCGGACAGGTCGCCGGAGAGCGGCGCGTCGAGCCCGATGACGACGGTCTTGTCCCCGCCGCCGCTGTCGCCGCCGCTGTCGTCGCGAGAGCCGCAGGCGGAGAGCGTGAGAGCTCCCACGGCCACGGCGGTGGTGGAGATGGTGAACAAGGAGCGGTGACGCACGATCTGTCCTTTCCCCTGGCGGGGCCATCGGCGGTGGATGACCTCTTCGCGGCCGCCGGGCCGTACTAGGGGTGGAGTTCGTGCTTGCGTCGCACGCCCGGCGGCGCGGTGACTGGCCGTGACTCTATGGCGATGACATCGGCACCGGCAGAGGTGAGGGGCAGGATGTGACTGTCTTGTTATGACCATGCCTGTGCGGGAACTCCGTGCCGTGCACCTGCGGCTCGGTGGTCCTGTTTCGCCGGGATTTCCCTTTGTTTACGGCGGGCTTTCCGCCGCGCAGCGAACGGGAGTTGGGCGCGAAGCCGCCGCTCGACGGGGGGCTGGGGCGGCAGTGGGGGTGGTGCGTCCGCATAGCGTGCGGAGCACCTGGGTGTGAGGGGCGGAGGTGAGGGCGGACAGGGGGGCGGGATGGTTTTTCCGCCGGACCTTGTTACTAAGAGTGACTGTAGTGGGTGCTGAGGGCGGGCCGGTCGGGTGTGTGATCCGGAGGTGCGGTACGGCGCCGAGCGTGGTGGATCGAGGCGGGTGGTCAAGTGCCGTGTCTGCGCGGGAAGTTGGTCGCGTCCGGGTTTCGGGTGGCGTGGTGTCGGAGCGTCTGACGTGTGGTGTTGGGAACAACTCCTGAGGAGGCCGGGGTAGTTGGCGGTCAGCGGGGTGGATGCGCACATGTGCGGTCATCGACGGGGGAGCGCACGGCGGGCCCTCGTGATGCGGGTGTGTGGACGGGCTGCCGCTCCGGGGGCGCGGCGAGCTGCGGCGGGCGCGAAACGGGCACGGGGGCGCGTCCGGCGGCGCGCGGTCCGGTGCGCGAGGGGGCGTGTCGTCGCGTTGTGTCACCGCTCGCCGCATCTTGCCGTGCGAACCGGCTCTCGTGCTGGGCGAGTTGGGCGCTACGGTGCCGTCGGGTGTCGTGCGCGGGCCTGACGTGTCGGTGGGCGGGGCCGCGGGGTGACCGGGCGGGCCCACTCGGCTCAGGGCCGTGCCCGCTTCCGACGGCGGGGGATGTACGGTGCCCGGCTCGGGCCGTCGCTTCAACGGGGCCGTGTCCAGGGCGGGTTGGGGTGTCGCGACGGTGGCACGTCGCCCGTGTCTCCGCCGGGGCGCGGTGGTGCGGGGTGCCGCACGGCCGACGGTGCGTGAGGCGTACGTCGAATCGCACGACTTGCCCCTAAAGGGATGCGTGAGGGCCGGGCACCGTTGCAGACTGCGGAGGGTGGACCCCGTGGCGGGTTCGCCCCGGGCCCCTCGGTCCGGTGCTGTGTGCTGCGGCCTGCACCGAGTCTGCGTGCGGGCGCCGGCACGCGGAGGAAGCGCGACTCGGCGCAGGCCCCGACCCGAGGCCGGCGCCCGAAGCACTGCCGCCCGCCGGGCGGCCGAGAGGAGCCGAGGATGATGACAGCACCGCCGCGCGAGAGAGGCTCAGCAGGGCTTCGTGCGACCGCATCGGCGACCCCGGCGACGGCCGCGACCGTAGCGATCACCTCCGTGCTCCTCCCCCCGGCACCCCCGTACCCCGGCGAGGGCGACGCACCGGTCGCGGAGGCCCTGCCTCCCCGGCTGCGTCTCGCCGGTGTCGAGGAGGACGACGAGGACTGGCACATCTGCCGCGGCATCGACTGACCTGCCGCCAGCACGACGAAGCCCGCAGCCGGCCGGCCGCGGCCGCGCGCTCGTCGGGCCGGCGGGTGGTGCAGAGAACGCGCTGCACCACCCGCCGGCCTGTGCGGAACGCGGTCGGGGCGCGCACGGGCGGATCACCCGCCTGGGGAATGCGGCTTGTCGGCGGGACGTGGCGCGACCTGCGGTCGCGAACGAAAGCTGCTGCTACGGGAGTTGACGCCGGCTCTTCGGCGCCGGCTCTTTGCGTTCGTCAGCCCGGTGCGAGCGTCCGGCCCGTCAGCCCCGGGCGTCCGCCGGGCCGCCGTCGCGCAGCAGGCAGGTCAGGCGGGCGGTGCAGACGCGCTTGCCGTTCTCCTCGGTGAGGGCGATCTCGTAGGTCGCCGTCGAGCGCCCGCGGTGCACCGGTGTGGCGACACCGGTGACGAGCCCGGAGGAGAGCCCGCGGTGGTGCGTGCAGTTCAGGTCGACGCCGACGGCCGACTTGTGCGGGCCGCCGTGGAGCATCGCCCCGACCGAACCGAGCGTCTCGGCGAGGACGGCGGAGGCGCCGCCGTGGAGGAGACCGTACGGCTGGGTGTTGCCCTCGACGGGAAGCGTGCCGACGACCTTCTCGGCGGACGCCTCCAGCACCTCGAGTCCCATGCGCTCACCGAGATGCCCGGCGGAGAAGAGGGCGGGCAGGTCGACGCCGAGGCCGGCCCACTCGTCCAGGATCTCCTGGGGGAAGGTGGTTGCGCTCTGCTCGCCCATCGTGCTCCGCTCCCGTGTCGTCCGTCACCCCGGCTCGTGCCGGGTCCACTGCGCACACTGTCCTATCAGGCGATCGACGCGTCCCCTCGGGTAGGTACCAAGAGCGGCCCCCGCGCGGCCTGGCTTCCGTCTCCGCCCGTCGCTGCGATCGCCGCGCGGCGATCGCAGCGACGTGGCGCCGAGCGGTGCCCCGGCGGCGCCACGTTCAAGGGCGACGCAGGTTCGGCGGGAGGGGCCGCGCTCGACCCCTCCCGCCGGCCTCGAAGCAACCGCGGGTCATCTCATGCCGGATCGATCCGCACCACGACGGACTTGCTCGTCGGGGTGTTGCTCGTGTCGGCCGTGGCGTCGAGCGGGACGAGGACGTTGGTCTCCGGGTAGTACGCGGCGGCGCAGCCGCGGGCCGTCGGGTAGTGGACCACGCGGAAGCCGGGTGCCGTACGCGTACGGCCGTCCCGCCACTCGCTGGTGAGGTCGACGTAGGAGCCGTCGGCTACGCCGAGCGCCGCGGCGTCCTGCGGGTTGACGAGCACGACCCGGCGGCCCTGCTTGATGCCGCGGTAACGGTCGTCGAGGCCGTAGACCGTGGTGTTGTACTGGTCGTGCGAGCGGATCGTCTGCAACAGCAGGCGGCCTTCGGGGAGTTCGGGATACTCCAGCGATGCCGCGGTGAAGTTCGCCTTGCCCGTGGCCGTGGGGAAGCTGCGCTCGTCCCTGGGGGCGTGCGGCAGCGCGAAGCCGCCGGGGCGTGCGACCTTCTCGTTGAACCCGTCGAAGCCGGGAACGACGCGGGAGATGCGGTCGCGTACGAGGCCGTAGTCCTCCTCGAAGCTCTCCCAGGGGACCACCGAGGATTCGCCGAGCACACGCCGGGCGAGGCGGCAGACGATCGCGGGCTCCGAGAGGAGTTGCTCGCCCGCCGGCGCCAGGCGTCCCCGCGAGGCGTGGACCATCCCCATGGAGTCCTCGACGGTGACGAACTGCTCACCGCTGGACTGCACATCGCGCTCGGTCCGCCCCAGCGTGGGAAGGATCAGCGCGCGTGCGCCCGTGACGCAGTGCGAGCGGTTGAGCTTGGTGGAGACATGCACGGTGAGGCGGGCGCGGCGCATCGCGTCCTCGGTCACCTCCGTGTCGGGGGAGGCGGCCACGAAGTTGCCGCCCATCGCGAAGAAGACCTTCGCCTCGCCGTCCCGCAGGGCGCGGATCGCGCGGACGACGTCGAGCCCGTGCTCCCTGGGTGGCGCGAAGCCGAACTCCCGCTCCAGGGCGTCGAGGAAGGCCGGTTCCGGACGTTCGAAGATGCCCATGGTGCGGTCGCCCTGCACGTTGCTGTGCCCGCGCACCGGGCAGACGCCCGCCCCGGGCCGGCCGACGGCGCCGCGGAGCAGCAGCAGGTTGACGATCTCGCGGATCGTCGGGACCGAGTGTTTGTGCTGGGTGAGGCCCATCGCCCAGCAGATCACGGGCCGCTCGGCGGCGAGTACGAGTTCGGCGGCGCGTTCGATCTCCTCGCGGGCGAGACCCGTGGCGGTGAGGACCTCGTCCCAGTCGGTCTTCCGCGCGGCCTCTGCGAACTCCTCGTATCCGTGGGTGTGTTCGCGTACGAAGGCGGAGTCGACGGCGCGCTCGTCGCCGGCGTCCGCCGCCTCCAGCACGAGGCGGCAGAGCATGCGGAAGAGGGCCTGGTCGCCGCCGAGCCTGATCTGGAGGAAGTGGTCGGTGAGGGGCGTGCCGCCGCCTGCGAGGCCGCGCGCCGTCTGGGGGTTCTTGAACCGCTCCATGCCCGCCTCGGGGAGCGGGTTGACCGTCATGATCTTCGCGCCTGCGGACTTCGCCTTCTCCAGCGCCGAGAGCATCCGCGGGTGGTTGGTGCCGGGGTTCTGGCCGGCGACGATGATGAGATCGGCCTGCCAGAGGTCCTCCAGGAGCACACTGCCCTTGCCGACTCCGAGTGTCTCGGTGAGCGCCGAGCCGGAGGACTCGTGGCACATGTTGCTGCAGTCGGGGAGGTTGTTGGTGCCGAACTCGCGGGCGAAGAGCTGGTAGAGGAAGGCGGCCTCGTTGCTGGTGCGGCCCGAGGTGTAGTAGACGGCCTCGTCGGGCGAGGAGAGCGCCGTCAGCTCCTCCGCGATGATGTCGAACGCCCGCTCCCAGGAGACCGGTTCGTAGTGCTCGGCCCCTTCGGGGAGGTACATGGGCTCGGTGAGGCGGCCCTGCTGACCGAGCCAGTAACCGGAGCGCTCGGCGAGCTGGGGCACCGAGTGTTCGGCGAAGAAGGCGGGGCCGACCCGGCGGAGCGTCGCCTCCTCGGCGACTGCCTTCGCGCCGTTCTCGCAGAACTCGGCGCGGTGCCGGTGGTCGCCCTCTGGCCAGGCGCAGCCGGGGCAGTCGAAGCCGTCCTTCTGGTTGACCCGCAGGAGGGTCAACGCCGTCCGCTTCGTGCCCATTTGGCGCTGGGCGATGCGGAGGGAGTGCGCGACGGCGGTGAGCCCGGCGGCAGCATGCTCCGGCTCACGGACCTGGGGGGAGTCCTGGACGGGATCGGCTGAGGGCGGTTTCTGCGGCATGCCCCGATGTTGCCACGCAGGGTGGCCTCGACGGCAGCCCTGTGGATAACTCCGCTGGTGAGCGTCCCGCATTCTGAACGGAATACTCCACTCCGTGTCTCTGCGGCCGCGCACAGTAGCGCGGTTGGGGTGCGGCGGGCCGTCCGCGGCCGGATTGTCAGCGGCCCGTGGGAGTATCGGGCACGTGGCTACAGAGGAAGCGAAGAAGGAATCCGGAGCGCCGCAGAAGAAGGCGCCGGCACAGGCGAAGCAGGGCGGGCAGGCGCCCGGCGAGCAGGGGCGCTCGGGTGCGGAACCGCCCAGGCTGTTGCTGATGGACGGGCATTCGCTCGCGTACCGTGCCTTCTTCGCGCTGCCCGCCGAGAACTTCACCACCACCAGCGGCCAGCCCACCAACGCGATCTACGGCTTCACCTCCATGCTCGCCAACACGTTGCGTGACGAGGCCCCCACCCACTTCGCGGTCGCCTTCGACGTCTCCCGGAAGACCTGGCGCTCCGAGGAGTTCAGCGAGTACAAGGCCAACCGCTCCAAGACCCCCGACGAGTTCCGCGGACAGGTCGAGCTCATCGGCGAACTCCTCGACACCATGCAGGTCCCCCGCTTCGCCGTCGACGGCTTCGAGGCGGACGACGTCATCGCCACCCTCACGACGGAGGCCGTGGCCGAGGGGTTCAAGGTCTCCATCGTCACCGGCGACCGCGACTCCTTCCAGCTCGTCTCCGAGGACGTCACCGTCCTCTACCCGACCAAGGGCGTCTCCGAGCTCACCCGCTACACCCCCGAAAAAGTGGAGGAGCGGTACGGCCTCACCCCCCTCCAGTACCCGGACTACGCCGCCCTGCGCGGCGACCCGTCCGACAACCTCCCCGGCATCCCCGGGGTCGGCGAGAAGACCGCCGCGAAGTGGATCAAGCAGTACGGCTCCATCGCCGAACTCACCGACCACGCCGACGAGATCAAGGGCAAGGCCGGCCAGAACCTCCGCGACAGCCTCGACTCGGTCCGCCTCAACCGCCGCCTCACCGAGATGGTCAGGGACGTCCCGCTCGGCTGCCACCCCGAGGACCTCCTCCGTGCCCCCTACGACCGCACGGCGCTCGACGTCGTCCTCGACACCCTGGAGTTCCGCCACCAGAACTTCCGCGACCGCCTCTACGCCGTCGACCCCGGCGCGAGCGAGGAGGCCGAGCAGGAGGTAGCCCCCGGCGTCGAGCTGGACGGTACCGTCCTCGGCGAGGGCGAACTCACCGAGTGGCTCGCGCACCACGGCGGCCGGACGCTCGGCGTCGCCACGGTCGACACCTGGAAGCTCGGCAGCGGCGACGTCGCCGAGGTGGCCCTGGCGAGCGGCGAGGGCCCGGCGGCCTGGTTCGCCCCTCCGCAGTTGAGCGCCGAGGAGGAGAAGGCGTTCGCCGAATGGCTCGCCGATCCGCAGCGGGCCAAGGTGATGCACGACGCGAAGGCCCTGATCCGAGTCCTCGGCGAGCGCGGCCTCACCGTCGCCGGTGTGGCGATGGACACCGCCCTCGCCGCCTACCTCGACAAGCCGGGCCGCCGCTCCTTCGCTCTCGACGCCCTCGCTGTCGAGTACCTCGGCCGCGAACTCGAGCCGGCCGCCGACGCCAACGGCCAACTCGCCTTCGGCGCCGACGAACAGGCCGAGGCCGAAGCACTGATGCGCAAGGCCCGCGCCGTCCTCGACCTGGGCGAGGCGTTCGAGGCCCGGCTCGCCGACTCGGGCGCGGCCCGGATGCTGCGCGAACTGGAGCTGCCCACCTCGGCGATGCTCGCGAAGATGGAGCGCGCCGGGATCGCGGCCGACCGGGAATGGCTGAGCGGCCTGGAGCAGCAGTTCGCCGACGCGGCCCAGCAGGCCGTCTCCGAGGCGCACGCCGCCGTGGGCCACGAGTTCAACCTCGGCTCCCCGAAGCAGCTCCAGGAGGTCCTCTTCGGGGAGCTCGGCCTCCCCAAGACCAAGCGCACCAAGACGGGTTACACCACCGACGCCGACGCTCTCGCCTGGCTCGCGATGCAGACGACCCACGAACTCCCCGTGATCATGCTCAGGTACCGGGAACAGCAGAAGCTGCGCACCACGGTCGAGGGCCTGATCAAGACCATCGCACCCGACGGCCGCATCCACACCACCTTCAACCAGACCGTCGCCGCCACCGGCCGCCTCTCCTCGACCGACCCCAACCTCCAGAACATCCCCGTCCGCACCGACGAGGGCCGGGCGATCCGCCGCGGCTTCAAGGTCGGCGAGGCATACGAATCGCTCCTCACCGCGGACTACAGCCAGATCGAACTCCGCGTCATGGCCCACCTTTCCGAGGACGAGGGCCTGATCGAGGCGTTCACCACAGGCGAGGACCTGCACACCACGGTCGCCGCGCAGGTCTTCTCGGTCGCCGAGGCCCAGGTCGACGCGGAGATGCGCCGCAAGATCAAGGCGATGTCGTACGGCCTCGCCTACGGCCTCTCGGCCTTCGGCCTCTCGCAGCAGCTCGGCATCGCGCCGGACGAGGCGAAGAAGCTGATGGAGACCTACTTCGAGCGCTTCGGCGGCGTGCGGGACTACCTCCGCCACGTCGTCGACGAGGCCCGCGCCATCGGCTACACCCAGACCATCATGGGCCGCCGCCGCTATCTCCCCGACCTCACCAGCGACCACCGCCAACGCCGGGAGATGGCCGAGCGGATGGCGCTGAACGCACCGATCCAGGGCACGGCCGCCGACATCGTCAAGGTGGCGATGCTCAAGGTGGACCGGGCGCTGGAGGCCGAGCAGCTCTCCTCCCGAATGCTCCTCCAGGTACACGACGAGATCGTCCTGGAGGTCGCCCCCGGAGAGCGGGCAGCCGTGGAGGAGTTGGTCCGTCGCGAGATGTCGACGGCGGTGAGCCTCAGGGCTCCGCTCGACGTCTCGGTCGGTTCCGGCTCCGATTGGGAGTCCGCCGCGCACTGAGCCGTCAGCCGTGCATGTCGCGCCCTGCGCGTGGCGTGGCGTGCACGGCTGACGGGATGCCTCCGAACGCGTCGACGTACGCCTCGCCCGCTGACTTCAGACCCCGACTTGCCGTACAGTCACGGCAGTTGGCGTCCGACGGGGAAAGGGCCGAACGATGGCGCGGTACCGCGGAAGGCATGTGGCGGCGAAGCAGGCCGGCAGGACCGGTCGGCGTAGCTTGCGGAGCAGCCGCCTTCGCAGGGGGCTGGGCGGAACCGCCGTCGCCGCAGTGGCGATGGCTGCTCTCACCGCCTCGCAGGCCCCCGGCCTGGAGCACACCGAGCCCGACCGTTCTCAGGACCGCGCAGGCACCTCGCCCGGTGGCGACGGAGCCGGCGACGGCTCCTACCACACCGAGCTCCCTCCGCTGAAGTCCCCACATCCGCCCGGTTCTTCACCGAGCACGCCGAACCCGGCAGGAGCCGAGTCCGGCATCCCGGCGACCGTCCTCGCCGCCTACAAGAAGGCGGCCCGGGACCTCCGCACCGACGTACCCGGGTGCGGCCTGCGCTGGGAGCTCCTCGCCGCGATCGGCAAGGTGGAGTCCGGCCAGGCCCGCGGCGGCGACGTCACCGCCGACGGCACCACTCGCAAGCCCATCCTCGGACCGGTCCTCAACGGCGGCGAGTTCGCCCGCATCAGCGACACCGACGGCGGCGAGTGGGACGGCGACAGTCGCTACGACCGCGCGGTCGGACCGATGCAGTTCATCCCCTCGACGTGGGCCCGCTGGGGCGCCGACGGCAACGGCGACGGCAAGAAGGACCCCAACAACATCCACGACGCGGCCCTCGCCGCCGGCCGCTACCTCTGCGCCGACGGCCGCGCCCTCGACCGCAAGGCCGACCTCGACCGCGCCATCCTCAGCTACAACAACTCCCGCGACTACCTCCGCACCGTCCTCGCCTGGTACGAGTTCTACCGCGAGGGCACCCACAAGGTCCCCGACGGCAGCGGTGCGCTGCCCACCTCCCCCGGCTCCGGCAACTCCCAGAAGACGGACGCGGGTCCGAGCGACCGGGCGGGCAAGCCGGGCAGGGACGGCGGCAAGAGCGGCGGCAAGGACGGTGGTTCCGGAGGCAACGGCTCCACACCGGCGCCCGGCGGAGGCTCCGGCAGCCCCTCGCCGAGCCCGACGCCCACGCCGAGCCCGACGGCGCCGGCCGACCTCCAGCGCGTAGGCGCCTCCCAGTTCAGCGCACCCGTGGGCGGGAAGTTCGAGGAGCGGCCGAAGGTCCGAGTGGTGACCTCCGAGGGCAAGCCGGTCAAGGGCGTAAAGGTGGAGTTCACCCTTGCAGGGGAGACGGGCGCGCGCTTCGACAAGGACGCCACCACCGCCGAGGTCGCGACCGCCGCGGACGGCACCGCCACCGCACCGGCGATCGCCGCAGGCGAGCAGCCGGGCGCCTTCACCGTCAAGGCGAAGGCGGCGAAGCTCGCTGCGCTCTCCTTCGACGCCGAGGTCGTCGAGCCGCAGGCCGACGCGCTCGTCCGTACCGGCGACGAGGCGCTGGAGGCCGCCGCCGGAGCCGAGTTCGGCGAGCAGGTGGAGGTCAAGGCGTCGCTCGACGGCGCCGCAGCCCCGCACGCAGCCGTCCGGGCGACCATGGTCACCGAAGGCGAGAAGCCCGAGGAGAACACCGTCGGCCCCTACTTCACCGATCCCGCGGGTGAGCCCGTCCGCACCGTCACCCTGCGCGCCGACGGCGAGGGCGTTCTCGACCTCCCCAAGATCACCGCAGACGACAAGGCCGGCACCTACCTCCTCCGCCTCGACTCGGTCGCCGGCGGCGGGACGCTGACACTCGAACTGAAGGTCACCGACTGACGGCGGACGGCGCTCCGCCCCGGACCGCCGCCGGGCCGGTCGCGTGGGGGCGCGGCGCGAGATGCGCGCTGCGCCGGTGCGAGCCGCTGAGCTGCGCCACGGACGCCGCACTCCGGCAAGAGCAGGGCCGGCGGTCCGGTGAGGGCGAATCCCTCGACCGGTCAACAGGCGGGTGTATGCCCGGTGTTGTGAGCGGCGAAGCCTTCGCCGGCCCGTTGTAACCGGGGCCCACTCGCAGCGTCACGGCGGAGCCCGCGCGGCCCTCGCCAAGCCCGGTGCGAAGGGGAAGCGCCGACGTCAACTGCCCGGTCCCACTGCGTCGGGCCGCGCACAGATGGTCCTTGAAGTCTGGCACCAGATCCGTGATCCCTGCACCGGCCGTTGATCCGCCCGAACGCGCCCGTCTGCAACCGGCTCCGAACACCGCCCGACGCCACGCGCGAGTCGATCCTCCGCGTGGCCGAGTGCGGTGCCGGTTTCGTCGACCTCTGCTGCGAGTACCAGCGCCCACGCCGGGCAGAGGAACCCTCCGTCCCCGTCAGGCCGCTTGGCAGAAATATCAGGACCCCCGACTCCACCGGACTGCCTGACCGACTCGGGACCGAAGGCCGCCCCACAGTGGGGACGCCCTCGCCGAGCAGCCCGGCGAGAACCGGGGGCACGGGCATCGGCTGCCCGTGCCGGGACGGAGCGCGGTCGTGCCCCTGCCACGAGCGGGGCAGGGAGCTCGGGTGGCACGTCGCGAACGGGGAGCCTGCTGCTCCCGTACCGGAGGCGTCAGGAAACGGGCAGCTCACAGTCGAGGATCAAGGTCCCGGGCAGCACCCGCCCCCGGAGCGGCGACCAGCCTCCCCAGACCACGCGGTTCTCCTCGGGCCACTCGGGCTCGACGACGTCGACGACCCGCAGCCCCGCGGCTACGGTCTCGCGCACCCGGTCGCCGAGGGTGCGGTGGTGCTCGGCGTAGAGGGTGCGGCCCTTCGCGTCCTCTTCCACGTAGGGCGTGCGGTCGAAGTAGGAGCCGACCGCGGTGAGCCCCTCGGGGCCCGGCTCGTCAGGGAAGGCCCAGCGGATCGGGTGCGTCACGGAGAAAACCCACCTTCCGCCCGGACGCAGCACCCGCGCCACCTCGCGCATCACGCGCGCCGAGTCGGCGACGAAGGGGAGTGCGCCGTAGGCGGAGCACGCGAGGTCGAAGGAGTCGTCGGCAAACGGCAGCGCCTGCGCGTCCGCCTCGACGAGCGCCGGTCCGCGCTCCCGTGCAGCGAGAGGCGGCGGAGAGGCTTCGGAGAGCCGCAGCGCATGCTGGAGTTGGCGGTGCGAGAGGTCGAGCGCCACCGTCCTCGCGCCTTCGGAGACGAGCCAGCGCGCGCACTGCGCCGCCCCCGCGCCGACCTCCAGGACGTCGAGGTCCGCGAGCGATCCGGGCGGCCCGAGCAGCCGGGCATCGGCCTCGTCGATCCCCTCGGGGCCCCAGACGAAGCGGGCGTCGCCGAGGAACTCCCCGTGCTCGCCCTGGTATTCGTCCGCGTTCCGGTCCCACCAGTGGCGGTTGGCGCGGCTGGTCTCCCGGCCGCCGACAGGCCGCCGCACCGCGTCCGGCTCCTCCTCCGCCGGAACGGGCAGGGGACCGGCGGAGCCGGTGTCGTACGCTCGATGTTCGTGCAAGGTGCTGCCGCCTGCTGCTCGTTGGCGGGCCGCGCCCGCTGCTGCTCGTCATTGCGCCGGGGACGGGCGGAGTTCACCGCCCGCGAGAACGTGCTGCGCACGGCTCCGGACCACCGACTTCTGCCGGTTATGGGACGTTCCTTCCCAGGTGTGCTCTTTCGCGCATTGACCATGCCCAGCAGCGACCGTATGCTACAAGTTGCGCTTCGGGCCTGCGCACCTCAGACGGAGCAGGTCGCGCTCGCATCAGTTGCATGTCCCCTCGGGTCTCAAGCCCTCAAGGCTGTCCGGAAGGCTGCATCCGATGCGATCAAGGGCTCTCGGCGTAGCAGTACCTACGACTCAATGTCCGTACCGGAGACCCTTTCCCACATGACGAGCAGCACCGAGACCTCCGCCACCACTCCTCAGGTTGCGGTCAACGACATCGGTTCCGAGGAAGCCTTCCTCGCCGCGATCGACGAGACGATCAAGTACTTCAACGACGGCGACATCGTCGACGGCGTCATCGTGAAGGTCGACCGGGACGAGGTCCTGCTCGACATCGGTTACAAGACCGAAGGTGTCATCCCTTCCCGTGAGCTGTCGATCAAGCACGACGTCGACCCCAACGAGGTCGTCGCCGTCGGCGACGAGATCGAGGCCCTGGTTCTCCAGAAGGAGGACAAGGAGGGCCGCCTGATCCTCTCGAAGAAGCGTGCGCAGTACGAGCGCGCCTGGGGCACCATCGAGAAGATCAAGGAAGAGGACGGGATCGTCACCGGTACCGTCATCGAGGTCGTCAAGGGCGGTCTCATCCTCGACATCGGCCTGCGCGGCTTCCTGCCCGCCTCGCTCGTCGAGATGCGCCGCGTCCGCGACCTGCAGCCGTACGTCGGCCGCGAGCTCGAGGCGAAGATCATCGAGCTTGACAAGAACCGCAACAACGTCGTGCTCTCGCGCCGCGCCTGGCTGGAGCAGACCCAGAGCGAGGTCCGCCAGACCTTCCTCACCACCCTCCAGAAGGGCCAGGTGCGCTCCGGCGTCGTCTCCTCCATCGTCAACTTCGGTGCGTTCGTGGACCTCGGCGGCGTCGACGGACTCGTCCACGTCTCCGAGCTCTCCTGGAAGCACATCGACCACCCCTCCGAGGTCGTCGAGGTCGGCCAGGAGGTCACTGTCGAGGTCCTCGACGTCGACATGGACCGCGAGCGTGTCTCCCTGTCGCTCAAGGCGACCCAGGAAGACCCGTGGCAGCAGTTCGCGCGGACCCACCAGATCGGCCAGGTCGTGCCCGGCAAGGTCACGAAGCTGGTGCCGTTCGGTGCGTTCGTCCGGGTCGACGAGGGCATCGAGGGCCTGGTCCACATCTCCGAGCTCGCCGAGCGTCACGTGGAGATCCCGGAGCAGGTCGTCCAGGTCAACGACGAGATCTTCGTCAAGGTCATCGACATCGACCTGGAGCGCCGCCGCATCAGCCTCTCGCTGAAGCAGGCCAACGAGTCCTTCGGCGGCGACCCGACCGCGGTCGAGTTCGACCCGACCCTCTACGGCATGGCCGCCTCCTACGACGACCAGGGCAACTACATCTACCCCGAGGGCTTCGACCCGGAGGCCAACGACTGGCTCCCCGGTTACGAGAAGCAGCGCGAGGAGTGGGAGCGCCAGTACGCCGAGGCCCAGTCGCGGTTCGAGGCGCACCAGGCGCAGGTCATCAAGTCCCGCGAGGCCGACGAGCAGGCCGCGGCCGAGGGTGCCGCCGGTGGCGGCGCCGCCGCCCCGCAGACCGGCGGTCAGCCCAGCGGCGGCTCGTACTCCTCGGAGTCGGAGGAGGACAGCGGCGCCCTCGCTTCGGACGAAGCCCTGGCGGCGCTCCGCGAGAAGCTCGCGGGTGGCCAGAGCTGAGCCCAGCGGAGTCCGGGCCGTCGATGGCCTGAACCGAGCGACCCGAGAGGCCCGCTCCCCGAAAGGGGGGCGGGCCTCTCGGCGTCTCCGCGGGGAGCGAACTCCCGTACGGCGACAGGGCGTTCAGCCCACGGGGACACCCGGGTCGGTGAGCCCCTTGCCGCCCACGACGGTGTTGGAGTCGGCGACGGTCGCCGGGCAGCTCTGCGCGTCGTAGTCGGTCACGTTGATCGCGTACCGGTCGGGACCGACCGCTCCGGTGAGGTCGGAGTGGTTGTCGCGGAAGACGGTGCCGCAACCCCAACCCGGCTCCTGCTGGTGCACCTGGTAGCCGTCGTTGGTGGTGCGGGTTCCCGTGTTCCCCTCCACGAGGACGTCGTTGCCCTTGATGTCGACCCACGAGTCGTCGTAGTTGGCACCGGTGAGCCCGTCGCCGTCGAGGGTGTTGCCGAGGATGCGCGTCCCGGTCGTCCCCTCCTTGACGTCGATGTTCTCGCCGCCGATGCCGGGCCCGAGGGTGTTGCCCTCGATGACGACGTTGTCGCTCCGGTCGTCGGTGCCTCCGGCGCTGCCGACGTAGACGCCCTCGCCCATGCCGCGACCGTCGTGCCCGGTGTTCCGGACGGTGGAGTTCCGGATCGAGCCGTCGGAGCTGGAGTTGCGCCAGTGGACGCCCTCCATGTCGAGGTCCTCCACGGTGACGCCGTCGAGGTGCACGTCGTCGGACCGGTCGAGGACGATGCCCTTTTGGCCGCCGGAGACGGTGAAGCCCGTGAGTCGCCAGTGCGGGGCGCCGTCGAGCTGGAGACCGTAGCCGCCGCCGCTGGTGGTGAGGCGCGCATCGGTGGAGCCGGTGAGTGTGACGGGCGCGTCCGCCTCGCCCGGCGATGTCGTGGAGAAGGTGCCCCGGTAGGTGCCGTCGGCGAGGTCGAAGGTGTCGCCAGGCTGTGCCGAGGCGAGCGCGTCCCGCAACTCGCCCGCGTCCGTGACCGGGATGACGGACGCGGGCGCGGATGCCTCCGCCGGTGCGGCGAGGAGGAAGGCGCAGAGGAGGGCGGCCGCCGGGGTTGCGGCTGCGGTGGTACGGCTTGGCACTGCGGACCTCCGGGCGGTGGGGAGCCTGCGGGCGGTCGTGCGCGTGCGAGGCGCCGGATGTGACGGGTGCCACACGGCGGCGGTCGGGGAGACGGTACGTGCCCGTCCCAACACCGCGAAGGGAACCTAGAGTTGCGCCCGGGACGCGTCAAGAGCACGGCCAGCCGGCGGCGCGTGTCGGCGTGCCGGACGCCCCCCGCGGGAATGCCGCAGACGACCGACGTGTTGACTCTGTGTATGCCTAAGGAGCGTGAGCCAGTGGATGATCCGCAGCGTATGTACGCATGGGAGCAGAGCGGTCTGCGCGCGGTCGACGAGATCATCGACGAGCCGGAGAACGCCGGACTCGTGATGCTCTATCACTTCGAAGGGTTCATGGACGCGGGGGACACCGGTGAGCAGTTGGTGGAGAGCGTTCTGGAGAGCCAGCCGCACACCACCGTCGCACGGTTCGACGTCGACCGGCTGATCGACTACCGCGCCCGCCGCCCGGCGATGACCTTCCGCCGGGACGAGTGGGTCTCCTACGACACCCCCAGCCTCGAACTCCGCCTCGTGCGCGACGCCACCGACACCCCCTTCCTGCTCCTCTCGGGCCCCGAGCCGGACACCGAGTGGGAACGGTTCACGGCAGCCGTCCGCGAGATCGTCGACCGGGTGCACGCACGCCTGGCGGTGAGCTTCCAAGGCATCCCGATGGGCGTCCCGCACACCCGCCCCGTGGGCCTCACCCCGCACGGGAACCGCTCGGAGCTCGTGCCGGGGCAGGGCTCCTTCTTCAACGAGGCGGAGGTCCCCGGCAGCGCGGCGGCCCTGACGGAACTGCGCCTCGCGGAATCGGGCCACGACGTCCTCGGCGTCGTAGCGCACGTCCCGCACTACATCGCCCGGTCGACCTACCCGGACGCGGCGCTCGTCGTCCTGGAGGCGATCACCTCGGCGACGGGGCTCGTCCTGCCCGAGGTCGCGCACAACCTGCGCACCGAGGCGCTGCGGACGCAGAACGAGATCGAGCGCCAACTCGCCGAAGGCGACGAGGAGCTCACCTCGGTCGTCCGCGGCCTGGAGCAGCAGTACGACGCACTCGCGGGCGCCGAGAGCCGCGGCAGCCTCGTCGCCGAGCCGACGGAGCTCCCCTCCGCCGACGAGCTCGGGGAGGAGTTCGAGCGGTTCCTCGCCGAGCGCGAGGGAGGCTCAGGGCCGGGGGAGCCGGGCCGCTCCTGAACCGACGTCGCGGGGGCCGCTCCCGGTACGGGGAGCGGGGCCGCGACGGCTCTTCGGCCACCGATACCGTGTGCGCATGGTGAAGGTGGGACTGACAGGCGGCATCGGCGCGGGCAAGAGCGAGGTCTCCCGGCTGCTCGCCGACCTGGGGGCCGTGGTGATCGACGCGGACCGGATAGCGCGGGAGGTCGTCGAGCCGGGGACGCCCGGGCTCGCCGCCGTCGTCGCGGAGTTCGGCGAGGAGATGCTGACGCCGCAGGGGCAGCTCGACCGGCCGAAGCTCGGGGCGCTCGTCTTCTCGGACCCCGAGCGCCTCGCCGCGCTCAACGCGATCGTCCACCCGCTCGTCGCGGCCCGCTCCGCCGAGCTGGAGGAGGCGGCGGGCTCGTACGACGTCGTCGTCCACGACGTACCGCTGCTCGTGGAGAACGGTCTGGCGCCCCGCTACGACTCCGTGATCGTCGTCGACGCCCCCGAGGAGACGAGGATGGACCGCCTGGTGCGGCTGCGGGGCATGGCGCCGGAGGAGGCACGGGCGCGTGTCGCGGCGCAGGCCACGCGCGAGGAGCGGCTGGCTGCCGCGCATTTCGTGGTGGAGAACGACGGCGCGCTCGCCGATCTGGAACCCCGTGTACGTGCTGTCTGGGACCGGCTGCGCACCGTGTGACGTCGGCCGTCCACCGAAGGGTGGGGAGGTAGCCGTCGTGCACTGCGGGGAAGGATCGACCGGTACGGGAATGGCGCGGCGGCCGGTGTTGTTGAGTCGTACGCCGCAGTAGGGAAGGAGGCGGCCGTGCCGGGATCATCGAGCCCCGAGACCTACGTCATCCAGTTCCGGGCCGCTGAGCAGCTCGTCGAGGCGCACGACCCGCGGGGCGCCATCACCCTCCTCGACTCCGTTCTGGAGGAGCATCCGGACCACGCGGGGGCGCGGCTGCTCCGTGCCCGCGCCTACTTCCTCCAGGCGCGTCTGACCTCGGCGGAGGCCGAATTCGGGTGGGTGCTGGAGCGGGAGCCGGACAACGCCTTTGCGCACTTCGCCATGGGGCGCACGCTGAAGCGTGCCGACCGGTCGCAGGAGGCGAAGAAGCACTTCAAGATCGCGGCGGCGCTCAACCCGAGACCGGACTTCGTCGAGGCCGCCGGCTTCGACACCTTCGAGCCACCGCCGCCCGGCACCCCGCTGGGGAACTGAGACAACTCCTCTCCGCCGGAGGGGAGTTCGCATGTGTGTGCCGTGGCGCCGCCGCCCGGCCGCCGCTACCGTTGCCCCATGGACGTCTCCACCGCCCTCACCCTCGTCTCCGCCGCCGCCGGCGGCGCCGCGACGGCCGCGGGCCAGAGCGCCTGGTCCGCGCTGACGAGCCTCACCCGCCGCTTCACCGGCCGCAGCGAGGAGGAGTTCCCCGCCCCTTCGGACGGCGGCGAGGTGCGTGACTTCGAGGCACGCCTCTCCCAACTCGCCGAGGAGAACGCCGAGTTCCGCAGCGCGCTGCTGGGCTGGGCGGAGGAGCACGGGCCGCGGCTGGAGGCGGATGCGGGAGCGGTCCACAACTCCGTCGGCGAGGGCGCGACCGTCAATGGTCCCGTCGTGCAGGCGCGGGACATCAGTGGCGGCCTCCACTTCGGCTGAGAAGTCGAACTCCCTTGCGCCGCATGTGAGTCCGGCGTACGGCGACGAGCGCGGCGGCCCGCCGGAGCAGTCCCGGCAGGGCCTAAGCTGGCCGCATGAGTGGACACTTCGACGTGGTGGTGCTGGGCGCAGGGCCCGGCGGGTACGTAGCAGCCGTCCGCGCCTCGCAGTTGGGGCTGCGGGCGGCGGTGATCGAGGAGAAGTACTGGGGAGGTGTCTGCCTCAACGTCGGCTGCATCCCCTCCAAGGCGCTGTTGCGCAATGCGGAGATCGCGCAGATCGTCGGCGCCGAGGCGGACACCTTCGGCATCCGGGTGGAGGGCCGGGTCGGCTTCGACTACGGCGTCGCGTACGACCGCAGTCGCAGCGTCGCCGAGGGGCGCGTCAAGGGCGTGCACTACCTGATGAAGAAGAACAACATCACGGAGTACAACGGCCGCGGCACCTTCACCGACCAGCGCACCCTGCGCGTCACGGGAGAGGGAGTCGACGAGACCGTCACCTTCGACCACTGCATCATCGCCTCGGGCGCCACCACCAAGCTCCTGCCGGGCACCAGGCTCGGCGACCGCGTTGTCACCTACGAAGAGCAGATCCTCACCCGCGACCTTCCCGGCTCCATCGTCGTCGCCGGGGCGGGCGCGATCGGCGTGGAGTTCGCCTACGTGCTCCGCAGCTACGGCGTCGACGTCACGATCGTGGAGTTCCTCGACCGCCTCGTGCCCACCGAGGACGCCGAGGTCTCCAAGGAGTTGACGCGGCAGTACAAGAAGCTCGGAATCAAGCTGATGACGTCGACGAAGGTCGAGTCGATCGACGACACGGGCCCGAAGGTCCGCGTCACCGTCAGCAAGGACGGCCAGCAGCAGGTGCTGGAGACCGACAAGGTCCTCCAGGCGATCGGCTTCCAACCCCGCACCGAGGGCTTCGGCCTGGAGAACACCGGCGTGGCGCTCACGGAGCGCGGCGCCATCGACATCGACGGACGCGGACGCACCAACGTCCCGCACATCTTCGCCATCGGCGACGTCACGGCGAAGCTGATGCTCGCGCACACCGCCGAGTCGATGGGCGTCGTCGCGGCGGAGACGATCGCCGGCGCCGAGACGATGGAACTCGACTACACGATGATCCCGCGGGCCACCTACTGCCGCCCGCAGATCGCGAGCTTCGGCCACACCGAGCAGCAGGCACGCGACCTCGGCTACGACGTGCAGGTCGCGAAGTTCCCCTTCATGGCGAACGGCAAGGCCCACGGCCTCGCCGAGCCCGCCGGTTTCGTCAAGCTGATCAGCGACGGCAAGTACGGGGAACTGCTCGGCGGGCACCTCATCGGCCCCGAAGTCACCGAACTGCTCCCGGAGTTGACGCTGGCGCAGCAGTGGGACCTGACGGTCCACGAGGTGGCACGAAACGTCCACGCGCACCCGACGCTGGGGGAGGCCGTCAAGGAGGCGGTCCACGGCCTCGCGGGGCACATGATCAACATGTAGGGACCGCGCCGCCAGGTACCACGGCACAGCCCCCGGTCGACCTGCGTTCCCCGCGGGTCGACCGGGGACGGGACGCTGTCGTCCCGTCAGAACCGGGCGACCACGTCCACGATGCGGTGCGCTGCGTCGACGGCTGCTCGATGGTCCTGGGAGAAGTTCAGGCGGACCGACTCGGGGAAGTCTCCGAACTCCGGACCACGGGTGACGGTCACGGCCGCCTCTGTACGGAGTTGCCGCACGAGGTCGTCGATCCGACCCTTCGCGGTGGGCACGTCGAGGAACAGGTAGCTGCCACCTTCGGTGCGCCGGGTGCTGAGGTGGGCACTGGCGCTGAACACTTCGTGCAGGTCGTCCCTGATGCGAGCGTGCTCGGTGATCCGTTGTGCGAGCCAGCCGGGGGCTTCGGCGAGCCAGGGCTCCAGAGCTGCTTGCATGTATCCGGCTGTCCGCAGCGAGACGATGCCTTGCAACTGCTCCATGCGACCGATGATCTCGGACGGAGCGACCGCGACGCCGACCCGGCAGCCGGAGACGGACTCGGTCTTGGACGGGCCGATGAGGGTCAGGCAGCGCTCGCGGGCGTGTGCGCGGAGGTGCGTGAACGGCCGCTGGTCGAAGATCTGCCGGGAGTAGAGCTGATCCACGACGACGAAGGCGTCGAACTCGGCGGCGAGCCGCGCGATCGCCTCGATGTCGTCCGCTGTGTAGATCGCACCCGTGGGATTGTTCGGGTTGGAGAAGACGAGGAGCCGGGCCCCGTCCTGGAATGCCGTGCGGAGCTTGTCGAGGTCCAGCCGTGCGGGTTCGCCCTCCGCTGTGCGGTACGCCAGATCGACGGGTATCGGAGTGGCCTCGAGATATTCGACGATCTTGCGGTTGGCGAAGTAGTCGGGGGCGACGACGGCTACCTTGTCACCGCGTTCGACCAGCGCTGACAGCGCGAGGAACAGCCCGCCCTGCGTGCCGGGCGTGACGATGACTTCCCGGTCGGGATCGATCGGTGCGCCCGTGAAGGCGCCGAGTCGCTGTGCGACGAGTTCCCGTATGAACGTGTGCCCACGGTAGGGGGAGTAGGCGTAGCGGCCTCCGTCGCGCAATGCCGTGGTGACGGCGTCGATGACTTCGGGCGGTGGCGGAAACGCGCTGACGTCGCCGTGGGAGAAATCGACGTGGCGGAGGCCCTGGGCGACGTGACTCTGCTCCTGGCCAGGCGCGTGATCGGCGTTCATGCGCTGGAAACGGTAGGGGGCGGGCCAAGGGGCCACGGCCATGTCATCCATCCTCTCGACGGCTGTCGCCTGGTGCGCTGGAGCGGGACCCGCCCCGGCAGGGCCAGTCTGCTGTCACGGAGAGCCAATGTCAACATTCGACATTGACGTCGGTGGCATACTGCGGGCATGCGAACATCAGCTCCGATCGGGCCGGTGAGCACCCGCGGTATCGCCGTCGAGGCCGCTCACATGATCCGCGAGGCGATCATGAACGGAACCTTCCAGCCGGGGGAGGAGCTCAGGGAGGGTGCCCTGGCGGAGTCGCTCGCGGTGAGCCGCGGGTCCGTCAGGGAAGGGCTCTCGATCCTCGAGCGCGAGGGCATCATCCGTACCGGCTGGCACCGGCCCGCCACGGTGATCCCGGTGTCGCGCGAACACGCTGAGAACCTCTACCGGTTGCGTGCCGGGCTCGAGCGTATTGCCGCCCAGGGCGCGGCGGAACGTGCGCGGCCGGACTGCTTCGCTGCCGCGCTGGAGGGGCTGCGCTCGGCGGTGACGGACGGGACGACCCGCAGCGACGTGGTGCGTGCCGACCTCGAGTTCCATGACGCGGTGTACGACGTGGCGGAGAACGGACCCCTCGTCAGCGCCTGGCAGGCCATCCGTTCCCAGGTCCGCTTGTACCAGCTCGTGCGCAGCTCGGAGCCCGAGCGCGGGTACGACTCGTCGCTGGTCGTCGAGCACTCGCGGTACGCCGAGATCCTGACCAGCGGCGATGCTGGTGCCGCCGGCAGGTACGCCGAGCAGCATGTGGAGTCCGCGCTGGCAGGGCTGCTGGGGCGGCTGGGCGAGTAACGCGAGGTGCCCAGGGTGATGAAGTGGCGATCTATAAATGTTGACATTCAACGTTGACGGGCTGAGGGTGGTGCTCATCAAGCCCCGCCGGGAGCGCGGCTCCGTGTGGGGCCCGCTCCACGGGCTCCACACCCGCCCCCTCGCGAACCCAGTCGGATTGCGTCGGGCGGCTCAGGGGTGACGACGTCCAAAGGAGGACCATGTCGAGGTCCATCGATCTCATTGCTGACCTCGGCGAGGGGTACGGCGCGTGGACGATGACCGAGGACGACGCGCTGACACGGATCGTCTCGTCAGCGAACGTCGCCTGCGGCTTCCACGCCGGGGACCCCTCGACTATCCGGGAATCCGTCGCTCTGTGCGTCGAGCGCGGTGTTGCCGTGGGCGCGCATCCGAGCTTTCCCGATCTGCGGGGGTTCGGTAGGCGTCCGATCGAACTGCCGCCCTCGGAAATCGAGGCGGACGTGCTCTACCAACTCGGTGCGCTCGAGGCCTTTCTCCGACCTCGCGGGCATCGCCTGCATCACGTGCTTCCGCACGGAAGCCTGGGCAACATGACGGTGGTTCGCGAGGACTACGCTCGCGCCGTCGCCCGTGCGGTACGCGCCTTCGATCCGCACCTCACCGTGGTCTACCAGGAAGGCTGGATGATCCGCGCGGCCGAGGAGGAAGGGTTGCCGGTCGCGCGCGTCGGCTTCCCCGACCGTGCGTACAACGACGACGGCACTCTCGTTCGCCGGGCCCTCCCCGGTGCTCTCGTCGAGGACCCTCACGAAGTCGCGGAGCGTGCCGTTCGGATGGCCGTCGACGGGACCGTCACCACGGCATCGGGCACGACGCTCCGGTTGGCCTGCGACAGCATCCTCGTCCACGGGGACGGTCCGAGCGCCGTGTCCACGGCGTCCACCGTTCGTCGACGTCTCGAATCCGCCGGCGTGGAAGTCGCCGCGTGGTCCGGCCGTTAGGCCGCCTTTCTCCACCTTCCCAGAAGGGATCGCTGCTCATGAGCGATATCGAGCAGGACGTCGGATCGGCTCCGACGCAGGCGCCTCGGTCGAAATTCGGCGGCCGTGTGATGCCACTCATCGGTGCCATCGCGCTGATGGCGACCAGTGCCATCGGGCCGGGTTTCCTCACCCAGACGGCGACTTTCACCCAGCAGTTGGGCGCTGCCTTCTCCTTCGGAATCCTCATCTCGATTCTGCTGGATCTGGCCATTCAGATGAACGTGTGGCGCGTGGTCGGTGTTTCCGGGCTACACGCCCAGGAATTGGCGCAGCGCGTGCTTCCGGGGTCGGGAGTCGTCCTCAGCATCCTCGTGTTCGTCTGCGGATTCATTGCCAACATGGGCAATGTCGCGGGGGCGGGGCTCGGGCTCAACGTGTTGTTCGGCCTCGACTCCCGGTGGGGCGCGGTCATCACCACCGTGCTCGCGCTCGTCATCTTCGTGAACCGGTACTTCATCAAGGCCATGGATGCCACGATCATCCCGCTCGGGGTGATCATGATCGGGCTGACGCTGGTCGTCGCCGTCGTCAGCGCACCACCGGTGAACGAAGCCGCCCTGCAAACCGTCGTTCCGGAGCAGATCGACATCCTCGCGATCACCACGATTGTCGGTGGCACCGTCGGTGGCTACATCACCTATGCCGGTGCTCACAAACTGCTGGCGAGCGGGGTCACCGGACCTCGGCGGGTGCGCGAGATCGCGCGTACTTCGGCGGCGGGTGTCGTCGCGACCGGCGTGATGCGCTGGCTGTTGTTCCTCGCGGTGCTGGGCGTCGTCTCGACCGGGACCGTCCTCGACGTCACCGACAACCCGGCGGGCGACGCCTTCCAGGCGGCGGCCGGCGACATCGGATTCAAGATCTTCGGTGTTGTGCTGTGGGCCGCGGCGATGTCCTCGGTCATCGGTGCCTCCTTCACCTCGATCTCTTTCATCGAGACCTACTCGCGCCACGTCCGGGAGCGAAAGGGGCTGGCGGTCGCAGCGTTCGTCGTGGCGTGCTGCGTGGCTCTGCTGCTCGCCGGGCAGACCCCCGCCACCGTGCTCGTGTTCTCCGGAGGCTTCAACGGTCTGGTGCTGCCCCTCGGCTTCACCGTGACCATGTGGATCGCCTGGCGGCGGCGGGACCTCTTGCAGGGTTACCGCTACCCGCGGTGGCTCATCGTGGTGGGCGTCGTCGGCCTGGCTGTCTCGTGGGTGCTTGCGGTGCTCGCGTTCGAACCGGTCTTCGGGCTCCTGCAGTAGTACCCACTCGCTCGGAAGGAAGGACGATTTTCGATGGACAGCAAGACACAGCGCTCCCTCACCCCGGGAGAGGCACGGCAGAAGATCCGGGACGGGCACACCGACACCACGTCCGGATGGTCCGACGGCTGGGCGCAGGCCAACTTGTTGGCCGTCCCCCGTGCGCAGGCGTTCGATCTCATGCTCTTCTCGCAGCGCAATCCCAAGGCGTGTCCGCTGCTCGACGTGTTCGACCCGGGCGCCAAACGAAGCAGCAGGTTCCAGGGCGACATCACCACCGACGTGCCCGCCTACCGTGTGTACGAGCACGGGGAACTGGTCGAGGAGAGGACCGATGTCGCCGACCTTTGGCGCGACGACCTCGTTGCCTTCCTCTTCGGCTGCTCCTTCAGTTTCGAGCGGGCGTTGACGGAGGCCGGCATCGAGATGCGGCACACGCTGTCGGGGAGCACCGTGCCGATGTACCGGACGACGCTTCCCTGCGAGTCCGCCGGCGTGTTCTCCTCGTCGATGGTGGTCTCCATGCGGGGAGTTCCGCCTCACCGTGTTCCGGATGCTGTGCGGATCTGCGCGAGGTATCCGGCTGTGCACGGGGCCCCGGTGCACGTCGGAGATCCGAGCCTCATCGGCGTCACCGATCTGGAGAAGCCGGAATGGGGCGACTCGCCGGTTCTACAAGAAGGGGATGTGCCCGTCTTCTGGGCTTGCGGTGTGACACCGCAGGCTATGGTCATCGAATCCCGTCCGGAATTCGCCATCGCGCACGCGCCGGGCCGGATGGCCATCACCGACATCAACGAGTCCGAATTGATCACACCGTAGGGGGCGGTATGCACGGCGGGGTGGAGATCACCTCCCAGGGGGACGCTGCTGTCAGGGTGCGGTTCACCGAAGGCGATTCGGAGGAGCGTTGGAACGGCGTACGGCGTCTGGTGGCCTGTCTGCAGGAGCTCCGTCTTCCTGCGATCAGCGGGGTAGCGGCCACCTACGACTCCGCGCTGGTCGAGTTCGACAGCCTGAGCATCAGGCTGGAGGACCTCGAATCGGTGCTGGAGTACGCGGTCACGCGAGACGGCCGTACCGCAGCAACCACCGACGGCGAGCCGAGACGGTTCTCCGTCCCGGTCCGCTACGGAGGAGAACTGGGCCCCGATCTCGGCCTCGTGGCACAGCACTTCGGTGAGAGTGAGGACGACCTCATCGGGCTGCACAGTGCGAACTGGTACCTCGTGCGCTGTTTCGGTGCGCCGGCGGCGTCGCCGATGATGGACGGGCTGCGCGACGGCGTATCCGTTCCGCGTCGCAGTGACCCACGAGTGCGGGTGCCCGAGGGCTCGGTCGCGGTGGCAGGCGTGCAATCGTTGATCTACTCCGTGAGCGCGCCCGCGGGATGGCAGTTGATCGGACGCACCCCCGCCCGGCTTGTCTCCACCCGCCACGACCCCGTGTGCGCGTACCGTCCCGGCGACTTCGTGAGCTACTTCCCGATCAACGACGGCGAGTGGGCGAAGTACGAAGGGCTGAGCATGGAGGACTTCCGTGTCTAGAACGTCCGGCACGGCCACCGTCGTCGAGGCCACCTTCGCGGTCCTTCAGGACGCAGGCCGCCCGGAGGGAGCGTCCTGGGGCATCGCCGCCAACGGCGCGCTCGACCAGTTCGCCTACCACTACGGCAACGCCCTCGTCGGCAACCCGACCAGTCTGCCGTCGCTCGAGGCCACGATGACCGACCTGGTCGTCCGCTTCGACGAGGACTCTGTCGTGGCCGTCACCGGGGCGCGCGCCGAGGTGACGGTCGGCGGTCTTTCCGCACGGACGCACCAGGCCGTCGTCGTGCCCGCGGGGTGGGAACTCGCCGTACGGGACATCCGCGACGGCATGCGCAGTTACGTCAGTGTCTTCGGCGGATTCCACGGCGCGGACGCGTTCCTCGGCAGTGTCTCCCCGGACCGCACTCTCGGATTCGGCCTCGACCTCGTCCCCGGGACGACCCTGTCCTGCGGCGACGGGGATCGCCTCGACCTCTCCGGCCGGCAGTACGCCTTTCCCGAGTGCGCCCCGCCGCGCAACCCGCTGCTCGCCGAAGGAGAGCTCGGCGTTCTCCCGGGGGAGAGCCGTGACCTCTTCGAGGACCGGGCAGGCGAGTTGTTCGAGGGCGACTACGTCATGACCGACAAGACGGATGCGGTGGGAGCGCGCCTCGAAGGACGCGTACCCCGCCGCCTCGACGCGGGAGAGATCCTCTCCCGTGCGTTGCCGATCGGGTCGATCGAGGTCTCGGGCGGTAAGGAACTGCTCGTCCTGAACCGCGGACGGGGGCTGTCGGCCGGATACCCGGTGGTGGGAGTCATCTGCACGTCGTCGATGAACGCGCTCTCCCAGACCCGGCCGGGCGGCCCGGTGCGGTTCGTCCCGCTGACGATCGCCGACGCCCGTCGGCTGCGCGTCCGGGAGGCAGAGGCCGTCCAGTCGGTACGCGCACGCATGACCACGATCATTGACCCGCTGCGCGTCGCCACGTCGGAAGAACGGCGGCGCCGCGGAGGGAACGCGAGGTGAGGTGACGATGACACACCCCGAGTTGGAGGGGCTGCGGATCCCGTCCCCGCAGGGGCACTACCAGCCGGTCAGGCGCTGCGGGGCGGCCGTCGCGACCGCGGGGATGACTCCGCGTGCGCAGGGCGAGATGCGGTTCCCCGGCGTCGTCGGCGCCGACGTCGCGCTGGACGACGCACGGGAGGCGGCCCGGATCGCGGTGCGCAACGCGCTGCTGGCGCTCACGTTGGAGGACGAAGAGCTCGCACGCGTGCGGCTGCTCCGGATGACCGTGTACGTCGCTGCCGTCGCCGGGTTCCGCGACCACTCGCGCGTCGCCGACGCGGCGTCCGACGTGCTGGCCCGTGTGCTCGCCGAGCGCGGCGCGTGCGCCCGCTCGGCGATCGGCGTGGCCTCGCTGCCGAGCGGGGCATGCGTCGAGATCGAACTCACGGCCGCACTGGAGTGAGACCGGCCCGCACAGGGTGAACAGACGGCGGGGGCCGCGGCCCCCGCCGATGTCAGCGTCCGGACCCCGCGGGCTCCGGCACGCGCTCGGCGTCCGCCTCCGGGCCGTCCGCCGGCGCCTCGGGCGCGGGCGAGTCCGGCTCGGCGGCGGGCCCGGTGTACCGGCCGATCTTCGCCTTGCCCGGCATCCCGACGGCCGTGATCAGTGCGGCGAGGATGCTGATCCCCGCGGCGACGAGGAGCGCCGTGGTGAGCCCGTCCATCCACGCCTGCTGGGCCTCGGTGAGGAACCGCTCGGCCGCACGCGGCCCCGCCGTCTCGCGCAGCGCGGGGAAGACGCCGTGGAGCGCACCCGCGAGGCTGCTCTCCGCGACCTCCTTCAGCCTGTCCGGCAGTGCGACGACCGCCCCCGCGATCCCGGCCGCGTAGCCGGAGCTGAGGAGCGAGCCGAGGACGCCGATGCCGATCGTTCCGCCGAGCTCGCGCGAGGTGTCGTTCATCGCCGATCCCATGCCGGAGCGGTTCCGGGGGACGCTCGACATCAGCAGGTCGGTGGCGGGCGGCATCATCAGACCCATGCCGAGGGCTATGACGACCATCGGCAGCAGCACGGACCAGTAGCCGACGTGCGCGTCCCACTGGGTGCTGAGGAGGAACCCGACGCTCATGACGCCGAGGCCGGTCGTCATCGTCCAGCGAGGACCCCACTTGCGCACCAGCGTCGGCACCAGCGGCGCGAGGAGCATCATCGGGACCATCATCGGCAGCGTGAGCAGCGCCGACTTCAACTCTCCGTAGCCGAGGACGAGTTGGAAGAGCTGCGCGAGCGCGAACATCGAGCCGATCAGCGCGAAGAACGCGATGGTGCAGGCGACGGTGGAG
Organism: Streptomyces sulphureus DSM 40104; assembly: GCF_000381025.1. Taxonomy (GTDB): domain Bacteria; phylum Actinomycetota; class Actinomycetes; order Streptomycetales; family Streptomycetaceae; genus Streptomyces; species Streptomyces sulphureus. The sequence goes on along the minus strand of NZ_KB905815.1, from coordinate 184,642 downwards.
ATGCTGAAGACCGGGTTCCGGAAAAGCTTCAGGTCGAGCATCGGGTGCCTGACCCGGAGCTGCCACCAGACGAACAGGCCGAGTCCGACGACGGCGACGCCGATGGCGGCGAGAATCCACTCGTCGGTCCAGCCCTCCGAGGGGCCCTCGATGATCGCGTAGACGAGGCCCAGGATGCCGATCGTCGAGAGGAGGCCGCCCCACCAGTCGATCGGGGTGCGCTTCTCGTCCCGCGACTCGGGCGCGAGGAGCTGGTTGGCGAGCAGGGAGGCGGCGCTGAGCACCGCGCTGACGAGGAAGACCGACCGCCAGTCGAACTGCTCCAGGAGCACGCCGCTGAAGACGCTGCCGAGCCCGGCGCCGCCGCCCGCGACACCGGTCCAGATCGCGATCGCCCGTGCCCGCTCGCCGCGCGGGAAGACGTTGTTGATCAGGGAGAGCGTCGTCGGCATCACCAGCGCGGCGCCGATGCCCATCAGGCCGCGCATCGCGATGAGTTCGGCACCGGAGTCGGCCACTCCCGCGGCGTAGACGTTGACGAGGGTGAAGATCGCCAGGCCGGCCTGCATCACGCCCTTGCGTCCGTAGCGGTCGCCCACCGCGCCGCACGTGAAGAGGAGCGCGGCGAAGACGAGTGAGTACAGGTCGAGGACCCAGGTCTGCTGGAGCGTGTTGAGCCCGAGGTCGGCGCTCATGCCGGGCAGCGCGAGCGTGAGGCTGCCGTTGGCGAGCATCACCGTGAGGAGGCTGACGCAGAGCGCGCCGAGGATCTTCCAGCGCCGTGCGTAGACGCGCGGGTCGATGCCGTCGAGGTCGGGGGCGGTCTTCTCTTTCACCTTCTCCTCCGTGGCGTGGTGGTCGGTGCGGTTGCTGCCCGCGGCGCCTGCGGCGCGTTCGGTGGCGGGTGTGCGGGGGTCGGTCATCGTGCTCCTGGCAGTGGGCCGCCCTCGGGGCGGTGCGAGTCGGGGTGCGGGGCGTCCCGCGAGTGGTGCTCGGTGACCCGGCGCGTGCCGCCGGTGGGCGCCGGGCTAGGAGAGGAGGCTGCGGAGAGCCGAGACCGCCTCGTCGACGAGGGTGGCGAGGCGGCCCTCGTCGGGGTCCTCCTCGGCGAGCCACCTTTCGGTCGCGACCCGTAGCAGTGCCGTCGAGAGAGCCGCCGCCACCTGGGCGTCGACCGGGCCGCCCGTCCGTGCGCTGCGGTCCGCGACGGCTGCGACGAGCGATTCCTCGAAGGCGAGGAACCGCCTGTGCATCGGTGCCACCAGCTCGGGGTGGGCCGAGAGCAGCCGGTGGGTGTCGTGGATGTGGGTGCGCTGGTGCTCGGCGCCGCGCGCGTGCCCGACGAGGAGCCGCCGCAGTGCGTCCGACCAGGAGGGGTCGGGGTCCGCGGCGAACCGCTCCAACTCCTCCGCGCTCGGCGCCGGCGGCCCCGTCAGGAGCGCGTCCTCCTTCGCCGCGAAGTAGTTGAAGAAGGTTCGGCGGGAGACGCCGGCCGCCGTGGCGATCTCGTCGACCGTCACCGCCGAAGGGCCGCGCTCCAGGGCGAGTTCGAGTGCGGTGCGGGAGATCAGTTCGTGGGTCTGCTGACGGCGTGCGGCACGCAGGTCGCTCCGCTCGCTCTCCGTCACAGCCTCGTCCGTTCTCGTCCCGGGATTTCGTGCACCCGATGCACGCTCTGCACCGGGTGCAACGCTAACAGGGTCATGTGTGCGAAAACCGGGCGAGCGGGGTGTGCTTCGTCACGTCACGTCGCGCGTCCGCCGCGGGCCTGAACTGCCAATTCGCGCGCAGGTGTTGACATGTATGCGACGTCACTCTGTGATGGTTGCGCGGACGGCGGCTGTCGAGCAGGCCGGTTCCCGTCCCGCGGCAAGGCCCGTGTCCTGGGTGCGTGGCCGTCCTCGGGGCCGCCTCGGTGGCCCTTTCCCCCACAGGAAGGCACCCGCTCCATGCGTAAGAAGCGCTCCCTCCTCGCAGGGCTCGCCGCGACGGCGGCCCTCGCCACCGTCCCCTGGCTCACCGCCCCCGCCGACGCCGGCGCAGCGCAGGACCGAACGGACGGCAAGGCCGCCGCCGCGGCGGAGTTCGGCGACGAGTTCGACGGGGCGGCGGGCGACCCCGTCGACTCCTCCAAGTGGCGGCTGGACCCCGGCGACAACGAGAGCAACCACGAGCTCCAGTACTACACGGACGACACCTCCAACGCCCAGCTCGACGGCGAGGGCCACCTCGTCATCACGGCGAAGCGGGAGGCCAACGGTGAGCAGTGCTGGTACGGGCCGTGCGAGTACACCTCGGCCCGGATGAACACCGCGCAGACCTTCACCACGACGTACGGGCACGCCGAGGTCAGCGCAAAGATCACCAGGGGCCAAGGGATGTGGCCGGCCTTCTGGATGCTGGGAACGGACATCGGCGACGTCGGCTGGCCCGCCTGCGGCGAGATCGACGTCATGGAGAACGTCGGCAACGAGCCGGACACCGTCCACGGCACCGTGCACGGGCCCGGCTACTCGGGCGGTGACGGGGTCGGCGCCAGCTACCGGCTCCCCGACGGAAGCGACTTCGCCGACGACTTCCACACGTACGCGGTCGACTGGTCGCCGAACGAGATCACCTGGTCCGTCGACGGTGCGGAGTACCAGACGCTCACACCGGAGGACGTCGGCGGTGAGTGGGTCTTCGACCACGACTTCTACCTCATCCTCAACGTCGCCGTCGGGGGCGACTGGCCCGGCTCCCCCGACGAGGGCACCGAGTTCCCGCAGGAGATGGTCGTCGACCACGTGCGCGTCACCGGCGGAGAGTGATCCCCGGGCGCCCGGCACCGTGCCGGGCGCCCCTCCGGAGGCGCAGGGTGCGGTGTGGACCGGACTTCCTCGCGCCGCTGCCCAACTGGAGCGGTCGGGGACCAAGGACGCCGTCTTCGAGGGCAGGTCCTGACGACGGCGTGCCTTGCGCGTCCGGGACCGGGCACGGTGCTGCTCGGCCGTTTCCCGGCTTAGGGCGGGAAGTCGCGGTGTCCGGGGGCCTGTCAGTGGTCGTTCGTAGACTCGCGTGCGGGTGGGCATCGAGTGCGGTGTCCGTCCGTACGCAGAGGTGTACGGCGAGCAACGGCGGGAGGTGGCGGTATGGGCGTGCCCGAGGGCGTCGCCGCCGAGCTGGTCCGTTGCGCCGTCGTCTTCCTGCCCGAAGAGGTGCCGCGGCAGGGGCGGTTGGCGTTCTGGCGGCCCGGGGGCGAGGAGGTTCCGAGCGGTGCGGGCGAGGTCGTCGAGATCGGCGTCGCGGTCGCGTACGGCAGCGGGGTGCGGGTGCAGGAGGTGCCTGCGGTGCTGCTGCCGGTCTCCGAGGCCCTGCCCGTGCTGACGCGTGCGCGTGGCGCGCCCCACGCGCATCCGGCCGCGGCCTGCTGGGGCGCCGCCGCGCTGCACGCCCTCCAACTCGCCGCACGCGGAAGGCTCGCCCCCGGTCTCACCCCGCGGGCTCTCGACGCCTGGCACGCCAGGCCGTTCCCGGGCGCCGAGGGCGAGCAACTGCGCCGCACGGCCGCTGCCATGCCCGCCGAGGGCCACGCGGTCCCGGAGCCCGGCAGCGTCCCGCCGCGCCTCCCCGACCCGGAGGAGCTGCTCCGCGCCTTCCTCGACGCGGTGGCCGACACCCTCCCGCGCACCCCGGCGGCGCCGCTCGCCGCCGGGCTGCCGTTCGCGGCGGCCGAACCGCAGCGGCTGCCGGAGGCGCGCGGCTGGGCGCGCGAGGTCGCCGCCGTCGAGGAGTCCGGCGTCACGCTGGAGCTGCGGCTCGACCTCGGGGACGCAGCCGTCTTCGACGTCGGGGCAGCGGAGACGGCGGGCGCCGCCGTGGTCCAGCTACGCAGCAGGGCCGAACCCGCGCTCGTCGCGGACGCGGCCGAGGTGTGGGCCGGCGAGCGCGCCGAGCACTTCGGGCCGCGTGCCAGGGCCGCTGCGCTCGCCGAACTCCGCCGGGCGGCAAGGGTCTTCGCGCCCCTGGGGCGGCTGCTGGAGCGCTCGGTTCCCGACGTCCTCGCGCTCACCGAGGAGGAGGTGCAGGACCTCCTCGGCCGTGCAGGACGGCGGCTCCAGCGCGCGGGGGTGCACGTGCACTGGCCGCGGCGGACGGCGAAGGAGCTCTCCGCGCGCGTGGTCGTGCGGGCGACCGCGCCGGGCCCCGCCGTCGAGCGGGAACCGCTCCTGGAGCAGGGCGATTTCCTCGAGTTCCGCTGGCAGTTGGCGCTCGACGGCGAACCGCTGAGCGAGTCCGAGATGGACGCGCTCGCGGAGGCGCACCGCCCTGTGGTCCGCCTGCGCGACTCCTGGGTGCCCGTCGACGCGGAGCTCGTACGCAAGGCGCGAAAGCGCCAACTCGGGCTGCTGGAGCCGTCCGAGAGCCTCTCGGTCCTGCTCACGGGAGAGGTGGAGGTGGAGGGCGAGCCGCTGCCCGCCGTTCCCGAGGGCGCCCTGGCAGAGTTGCAGCGCCGCCTCACCGAGGAGCCTCCGCCGCTCCCGCAGCCGCCCGCGCTCCGCGCGACGCTCCGCGGCTACCAACTCCGCGGCCTCGCCTGGCTCGACCGCATGACCGGCCTCGGGCTCGGCGGCTGCCTCGCCGACGACATGGGGCTCGGCAAGACCGTCACCCTCATCGCGCTCCACCTGCACCGTGCCCACCCGGACCCGACCCTCGTCGTCTGCCCCGCCTCGCTCCTCGCCAACTGGCAGCGCGAGATCGCCCGCTTCGCGCCCGGCGAATCCGTCCACGTCTTCCACGGACCGGGGCGGAGTCTGCCGCCGGGCGGTCCCGGGCTCGTCCTCACCACCTACGCCACCCTCCGCAGCAGCGCCCCCGCGCTCTCCGGGCAGCGCTGGGGCCTGCTCGTCGCCGACGAGGCGCAGCACGTGAAGAACCCCCGCTCCGCGACGGCCCGCGCCCTCCGTTCCCTCCGCGCGCCGGCGCGCATCGCGCTCACCGGTACCCCCGTCGAGAACAACCTCTCCGAACTCTGGGCGATCCTCGACTGGACGACCCCCGGGCTCCTCGGCCCCCTCAAGACCTTCCGTGCGCGCCATGCCCGTGCCGTCGAGACGGGCGAGGACCCGGAGGCCGCCGAGCGCCTCGCCAGGCTCGTCCGCCCCTTCCTCCTCCGCCGCCGCAAGACGGAACCGGGGATCGCGCCCGAGCTGCCACCGAAGACGGAGACCGACCACGCGGCCCCGCTCAGCCGCGAACAAGCCGCCCTCTACCAGGCCGTCGTCCGCGAGACGCTCGACGAGATCTCCGCCTCCGAGGGGATGGCGCGCCGCGGCCTGGTGATGAAGCTCCTCACCTCGCTCAAGCAGATCTGCAACCACCCCGCGCAGTACCTCCGTGACGCGGCTCCCGGCACGGCCGCCCGCTCGGGCAAGCTCGAACTCCTCGACGAGCTCCTCGGTGCGATCCTCTCGGAGGGCGGCGCCGTCCTCCTCTTCACGCAGTACGTCGCGATGGGCCGCCTTCTCCTGTCGCACCTGGAACAGCGGGGCGTGGCAGCCCGCTTCCTCCACGGCGGAACGCCCGTCGAGGAGCGGCAGCGGCTCGTCGACGAGTTCCAGGACGGCCGGGTGCCGGTCTTCCTGCTCTCCCTGAAGGCCGCGGGCACGGGCCTCAACCTCACCCGCGCCTCGCACGTCGTCCACTACGACCGCTGGTGGAACCCCGCCGTCGAGGAGCAGGCGACCGACCGTGCCCACCGCATCGGCCAGCAGGGCCGTGTCCAGGTGCACCGGCTCATCACCGCGGGCACCGTGGAGGAGCGCGTCACCCGACTCCTGGAGGGCAAGCGGCAGTTGGCCGAGTCGGTCCTCGGCAGCGGCGAGGCCGCGCTCACCGAACTCGACGACGCCGACCTCGCGGACCTGGTGACCCTCAGCGGCGGCCCCCAGCGGTACGAGCCCGGCTGGCCGGGCGTCCGGACCGGCGGTGCGGGGGCTCCGGCTCGCGGGCGGGGCGCCTGATGGTCTCGGAAGCCGGCCCGCGTACGCTGCGCACGCCCCAAGCCGGCCCCACGGCAAGGGAGTTCGACACGGGGAGCGGTGCGGGCGCCTGGCTGGCGGCGATGGCGGAGGGCGCGGAGGACCCCGGGCGCCTGGAGCGCGGAAGGCGCTACGCGCGCGAGGGGAACGTCGGCCCCGTCACCGTCGCGCCGGGGGCTGTCTCCGCGTCGGTGCGGGGCAGCAGGACGCGCCCCTACGCGGCGCGGGTGCGCCTGCCCGTGCTCGCCGACGCCGCCTGGGGGCGGCTGCTCGACGCCCTCGCTGCCGAAGAGGCCCGCTCCTCGGCCTTGTTGGTCCGCGGTGCCGCCTCGGCGGCGGCGCACGGGGCGCTCGCCGAGGCGGCGCAGGAGGCGCAGGTCGGGCTGCTGCCCGAGCCCGGTGAACCCGTCCCCGCCTGCACCTGCCCCGACCGCGGCCGCCCGTGCAAACACGCCGCCGCCCTCTCCTACCAGACGGCCCTCCTGCTCGACGAGGACCCGCTCCTCCTCCTGCTCCTCCGCGGTCGTCCGGAGACCGAGGTGCTCGACGACCTGGCCTGGCGTGCCCCTTCTCGCGCGCCGGGCGCCGCCCGGCAGCGTCGTCCGGGCGTGAGCGCCCGCGCGGCGCTCGCCACGGGGATACGGCCCCCGCTGCCGCCCGTCGAGCCGCTTCCTCCGGCGCCGGCACGTATCGAACCACCGTCGGCGGAGGGCTCGGGCGCGCCGGACGCCGAGGTGCTCGCCTTCCTCGCCACGTCGGCGGCGGCCCGCGCCTGGGAACTGCTCGACGAGGCCCAACAGCCGTGCGACGGCCCGCCGGTCGCCGAGCCCCGGCGGTCGGCTGCGCAGGCCGGCGGGAACCGGTCCTCGCCGCCGGGGAGCCGTACCACGGCGGCGGCCGTATCCGCCGGGCAGCTTTCCGTCTGGGACGACGCCGTCCGACTCGCGGCTACCCACCCGGACTTCACGGGACGGGGCACTTTCAGCCGCAGGTTCGCCGCGCTCGCGCACGCGGTGGGGACCGACGCACGCGGCCTGGCCCGCGCCGCCGCCGCATGGCGGCAGGGCGGACAGCTCGGCCTGCGCCTCCTCGAGGCGGCATGGGAGCCCCCGGCGGGCGGCTTCGACCGGGCACGCGGCGCGCTCGCGGCGGCCGGCCTGCCCCGCCTGGCGATCGAAGGCAACCGCCTCACCGACGAGGCCGGCGGAGTGCAGCTCCGCTACGCCGCCGACGGCCGCTGGTACCCGTACCGAGCCGGCCCCGACGGCGAGTGGTGGCCGGAGGGCGCGGCGGACGCGGACCCGGCGGCCGTGCTCCGCGGCCTGCTGGAGAGCTGACGGCACCGGCTGACGGGGCGGGCACGCGACGGACTCCCGAGAGGCCCACGAAACTGCGCTGGTCCCCCCGCGCATACGGCGGCCGGACGGCCGTGCCGAGGCGGGTTTGCCGCCGCGCCCGCTGCGCAACCCGGGCACCGCGCGCCACCGCTGTCCGGGGCGCGCGCGCTGCACGGCAAGAGACGGAGGCGACGATGACCACAGCGGTGAACGACCTGCTCGAAGCGCATCCGGCACCGGCGGAAGTGGACAGGGGGGCGCTGGCGGCGTGCATCGAGGAGTGCATGGCGTGTGCCCAGGCGTGCACCGCCTGCGCGGACGCCTGCCTCGCCGAGCAAGAGGTGGGCACGCTGCGACGCTGCATCCGCACCGACGCCGACTGCGCCGACCTGTGCGAAACCACGGGCCGCGTCCTCTCCCGCCAGGCGACCGTCGACATCGACGTCGCCGGCGCCGTCCTCCGCGCGTGCGCCGCGGCCTGCTCGGCCTGCGCGCAGGAGTGCGAGCAGCACGCGTCGATGCACACACACTGCCGCCTCTGCGCCGAACGCTGCCGCACATGCGAGGCAGCGTGCCGCCGACTGCTCGACTCGCTCGCGGACGGCTGACGCGCGACGGCCTCTGCGGCAGAGGCAAGCTCCACCAACTGGTGGGCTGCACAACGGGTTTCGGGCTGCCGCGTCCGCGGCGGGCACATCCGTCCGCGTCGATCCGTACGGCGCACTCGCAGCAGCCGTGAACCCGGGAGAAATGCGGCACAATCCCCGAGCCTCGGAGGGCGCGTGCACGGTGGTTCCGCTTCGTTTTGGTGGAGCGGCTGACGCTCAATAAGATCCGCAAATGATCATAGGAAGACGGGCGGCGACGGTCCTCACAGGACTGCTCGCCGCCGCCGTTGTGGGCCTCGTGCCGACGAACGCAGCGGCCGACGACCCCGAGCCCGAGCAGGGCAGCACCCCACCGCCCAAGGTCGAACTCGTCCTGGACGTCAGCGGATCGATGCGGATCAAGGACGTCGGCGGCCAGTCCCGCATGGCGGCGGCCAAGCACTCCTTCAACGAGGTCATCGACGCCGTCCCCGACGACGTCCACCTCGGCATCCGTACGCTCGGCGCCGATTACCCGGGAGAGAGCAAGCGGCTCGGCTGCCGCGACTCCAGCCGCCTCTACCCCGTCGGAGAGGTCGACCGCACAGAGGCGAAGGCCGCGGTCGCCACCCTCACCCCGACGGGTTGGACGCCCATCGGGTACGCGCTGCGCGGCGCCGTCAAGGACCTCGGCGACGACGAGGGGCAGCGGCGCATCGTCCTCATCACGGACGGTGAGGACTCCTGCGGGCAGCCCGACCCCTGTGACGTCGCCCGCGAGTTGGCGGCGACGGGTACCAGCCTCACCGTCGACACGCTGGGTCTCGCCGCCGACGCCAAGGTCCGCGACCAACTCGGCTGCATCGCAGAGGCCACCGGCGGCACGTACACGGCCGTCCAGGACCGGGGCCAACTCTCCGACCGGCTCAACCAGTTGGTGCGCCGGCCGGCGTCGGCGCCGGCCGCGGACCCGACGCAGGTGGACGGCGCCGAGGAGTGCAGCAAGGCCCCCGTCGTCGGCGCCGGTCTGTACGCCGACCGTGCGGGCTTCGGGCAACACCGTTGGTACCGCGCCGAGTTGGAGCCCGGGCAGGAGCTGCGGGCTTCCGCCGCGGTCTCCGCGGACCGGGCGGTGGACGGCGACTGGGGGCTCCAGGTACGGGCCGTCACCGAGCAGGGCAGGGAGTTGGTGCGCGGCGCCGAATCGGGGAGCGGACGCACCGACGCCGTCTCCACCGGTCTGCGCTACCCGTGGGACGGGGAGGAGGACCGCACCGTCTGCCTGGAGGTGGGGCACGCCTTCTCGGCGCCAGCCGGGGTGAAGCGTGCGCCGGGGCTGCCCGTCGAGCTCACCGTCGACATCGTCGACGCGCCGGGGTCCTCGGGCGACACCGCCTTCTTCGGCCTCGCACGCGGCTGGGTGCCGCTGGTGCTGATGGGCGTCGCCGGACTCGTCGGCGGCGTGCTGTTCGGCTGGGTCAGCCGGCTGCGTGCTCCGGCAGGGAGGGTCAACTGATGTTGCGCACAAGGAGTTTCACGACGGCGGCGCTGGTCGGGCTGCTGCTCCTCACCGGTGCCGGCGCGGCGTGGGCCGACGACCCTTCGGACGGTCCCGGCACGTCCGCCTCTCCCGACGCGGACGGCAGCGAGGACCCCGCAGAGGCCGGCACTGACTTCCGCACCGCGACCCTGCTGGAGCAGGGGCAGCACGGGACCGCCGACGCCTCCACGGGCGACTACCTCTACTGGGTCTTCCCGGCGGCCGCGGGTGAGGCCCCGAGGGTCCGCGCCACCGTCGACCTGCCGTCCGGCTCGGAGCGCACGGGGCCCGTCACCTGGCAGCTCGACGTCTACGACGGACTGCGCCGCCGCCAGGCGTGTCCCGCGGGGACACCCACGAAGACGGCACCACCGCAGACCGAGCAGCTCACCCTCGGCTGCCGGCTCCGCACCATCCAACCTTGGGCGGAGACGTGGGCCAACGACCCGCTCTCCGGGGCGTATTACGTGCGGCTGACGGCGGTCCGGCTGCCGGAGAAGGACCGCGGACTGCCGGTGCGGGTCGAGGTGGAGACCGAGGCCGAGGCGGCGAGCGGCGCGCGCAGGGGCGGCGGCCGGCTCGGTGCTCCGCTGGTGCCGACCGTGGAGGCGGGCGCCGTCGGGGAGAAGCAGGACGGGCAGGACGACGCCGACACGTCGCAGGACGAGGGCACTTCTGCGGAGTCCTCCGAGCCCCCTGAGCAGAAGACGCTCGCGCTCCAGGAGCCGGAGAGCGGGTGGACGGGGAGCTGGTGGTCCGACCGCTGGGCGTGGACCGGCGGCGGCGCACTCCTCGCGGCGCTCGCCGGCATCGGCGGCTACCGGCTGACGCGGAGGCGCTGAGCGGTGCGGCGGTCGGCTTCCCCGTCGGGCCGACCGCCGCCTGCCCAACCGCCGTCCCCTCTTCCGGAGTTGCAGGCGGTCGCTCCCGCCGCGGGCAGCACGGAGCCCTGGCGGCCGCTCGGATTGCCCGGCGCCGGTACGGGGCAATCCCATCGGTGACAGCCTGCCCCCCGCCCTCCGCGCCGGCGCCGCCCCGTGGCGGGCGCCGGTGGCCCGGACGGGTTACGGTGGGCTTCCATCGGGGCTGGAGGGCGAGTTGGGGGCTTCCGAAGTGGGCGAAACAGGCGAGAGCAGGGGGCCGGTCCTCTCCGGCAGCGTCGAAGGCCCGGCGGTGCTGGCGCGCGACATCTCCGGCGGGGTCCACTTCTCGCAGCCGCCGCCCGTGCCGCTCGAAGTGCCGCTGCCCGGGCCCGTCTTCAAAGACCGGGACGCCGAACGCGCCGACCTGAAGCGCCACCTCGTCCAACAGGCAGAGCGTCCGCGGCAGGTGCGTATCTCGGTGGTGCACGGCCCGCCGGGCGCCGGCAAGACGGAGCTGAGCCGGCGCTGGGCCGCGGACACCCGCGACAGCTTCCCCGGCGGCCAACTCCACGTCGACTACGCCGACTTGCGGGCGTATCGCCCGATCGGCGGCGACGTTGCGGAGGCGCTCCGCGAGTGCCTCAGGGCCACGGGCGTCGAGGACGCACACCTGCCGGGCGAACTCCACGCCCTCGCCAAGCTCTTCCGCACCCGGACCAGCTCCCGCCCCGTCCTCGTCGTCCTCGACTCGGTCACCCACCCGGCGCAGGTGCGTCCGCTGCTGCCGGGCGCGGAGGGCAGCGCGGTCCTCGTCGCCGGGCGCCGCCTGGAGGAGCTCTCCGACCTCGACGACGCGCACGCGGTGCAGTTGACGCGGCTCGACGCCGCGGACGGCCTCCTCCTCTTCGCCGCGTGGAGCGGCGACCGGGACGTCGCCGAGCGCGAGCCGGAGGCCGCTGCCGCGGTCGTCGCGGCCTGCGCAGGGCTGCCGCTCGCCCTGCGGATCGCGGGACGCAAGCACCACAAGCAGCGCAGACGTCGGCAGCTCGCCGAGCTGGCCGCCGAACTCGCCGACGAGCGGCGGAGGTTGGCCGCTCTGACAGTCCGAACCACACACGGGGAGCACGCTTTGTCCGCAGCATTCGCCCTCGCCTACGAGGGGCTCACGGCGGAGGAGGCCCGGCTCTACCGGCTGCTCGGCCTCTACCCCGGCAAGAGCGCAGACGTCGGCACGGTCGTCTGCCTCTCGGGGGCCGACCCCGAAACGGCGGAGGACCTCCTCTACGCGCTGGAGGACGCCGCCCTGGTGGAGGAGGGGGCGGACGGCCGCTTCCGCTTCCACGAACTCGTCGGGCTGCACGCCCGCGAGTGCGCCGAGCAGGAGGAGAGCGCCGCCGAGCGCGAGGCGGTACTGGAGCGCTGCGTCGACTACTACATGACGGGCGCCGCCTTCGCCGACCTGGCGATCTTCGGCGACCGGCTCCGCCTCGGCGGCGACGCGGCCCACAGGGCGGGCGCGGCCAACCCGTTCCAGGGCACCAACGCCAGGCGGGCGGCGCTCGCGTGGCTCCGCGCCGAGCGCTCCGACGCGCTCGCCGTACTCCAGGCCGCCGCCCGGCACGGGGGCATGCACCGGCAGGTATGGCAGCTCGCCGAGTCGCTCACCGCGCTCTACCTCAACACCCGTTACCTCGGCGACTGGTTGGCCGCCTGCCGTCTCGGCGCCACCGCGGCCGCCGCGGACGACCGACCCGACGCGGAGGCGCGGCTTCGCGCGCTGCTCTCCCGACCGCTCTGCGACAGCGGCGAGTTGGCCGAGGCCCGTGCCGAACTCGATGCGGCCCTGAACTGCGCGGGCCGGACGACGAACCTCCTTCTGCGCGCCTCCGTCCAGGAGTTCGATGGTCGGTACTGGGACCTCGTCGACGCACAGCGCGCCATCTCCTCGTACGAGCGTGCCCTGGAGCTCAACATCGAGGCCGAGCACGCGCACGGCAACGAGGAGGCCGAGCATGCGCGCGGCACGGCCATCGCCCGCTTCTTCCTCGGCGGCGCGCTCGCCTCGTCCGGCCAACGCGAACGCGCCCTCGCCGAGTTGGAGGCCGCGGAGGAGAGCTTCCGCCGACTCGGCGACGACCGTATGGCGGCGCGCGCACTCGCCTCCGAGGCCGCCGTCCACGCCGCCCTCGACGCCCCGGAGACCGCGCTCGCGGCCTACCGGCAGGCCGCCGAAGAGCTCCGCGCCTGCGAGGCCCACCACTACGAGGCCGGCGTGCTGCGCGCCCTCGCACGTCTCGAGGACCGCGCCGGCGAGTCCGCGACCGCACGCGAGCTGAGGCTGAGGGCGCTCGCCCTCTACGAGGAGAGCGGTAATCCGCTCGCCGAGGAGGTGCGCGAGGAGCTCGGTTCCGGGGCGAACGGTGAACCGGCGGGGGACCGGGCCGCGGTGGTGGAAGGGTGAGAAACTCGGCGCTGGGCGAAGAGTCGTTGAGCGCTGGGGCCGCCGCTGCCCGTGTCCGAGTCGATGTGGCGGTGGTGAGGGACGTCCGTCACCGGCGGTCGGCCGTTGTCAACTGACCGTACTGTGGCGGTCGATCGCTGAGGGGAGTCCTCGTGCGGCGGCGATCGGTCGCTGATGCGACTCTTCGGGCGACGGGCGGTCGCCGTTGCAACTCTCCGCATAGTTGCGGCGCTTGGGCCGCCCGCTTCCTGCCGCTGTGTCGGCGGACCACCGACCCACGGGCCGATACACGCACCGGAGACCTACTCGGGACTCCGGGACCACTCCGACCAGCTCTCCACGCGCACGCACAACTCGTCGCCGCTCGGCGAAAGTTGCCCCTCCCCGTAACTGACCCGTACCTCGGCCCCCTCGAGCGAGCGACGGCCCCGCACGAGTGCATAGACCACTGCGGCCGGAACACCGACGTCGGGCACCCGGGCTCGCACAGCCCGTACCACCGCGGCGCCGCTTCCCCGTACCCCCACCAGCCACGTGCCGGAGTCCACCGCGGCGGCGGCGAGTACGGCGCCCGGAGAGGTGTCGAGCGTGTGCCGGGCCCATCGTGCCGCCGCCGCGCAATCCTCGTAACCCTCCGAGGCGAGGAGGGCGGAGGCGCGTTGGCGCAGCCCGTCGTCCCGCTCGTCCTCGCGGCACGCCAGGTGCGTGACGGCTGCCTCCACGACGGGCGGTTCCGGTGCCGCCGCGTTGCGCGTGACCTCCAGGCGCATGCCGTCCCGCCCCGTCCAGGCGGTGCGCACTACGTGTGCGCGCACCTCGGGCAGCGGCTCGGCGGGCGGCGCAGGGGCCAACACCCTGGCAGGCGCGTCGGGTTCGTCGAGGCGGAGCAGGTCGTAGACGGTTCTGCGCAGCCGTCTGGCCGAATCGCCGGGCCAGGCGAGCGCGTTGGCGGCCACCTTGCTCAACTGCTCGGTGTCCGCGCGCAGGGCGCTTGTCACCTGCGGAAGCAGCGGCGCGGAGTGGTCCAACCTGGCGGCGCAGGCGCCCAGTTCGGCCAGCGGGGTGTCCGGCACGGCCTCCGAGCCGAACGCGGCGAGGAGTGTGGGGACGCCGAGTGCCGCCGCGTAGAACGTCACGGAGCCGTGGTCTCCGACGACGAGGTCGGCGGCGAGCAGCGCACTCTGCCACCCGTCCGAAGGCGCAGGATCGACGAGGAGGAGCCCCGCCTCACGGGCCGAGGAGAGCAGGGAGCGGAGGCGCCAACCGCCGTGCCACGCCGTGACGTTGGGGTGGACGACGAGCGCGCAGCGGTACGCGTCGTAGGGCAGCTCGGAAGCGGCGCGGGCCGGCAGTTCCGGATGGCTGCCGAGGAGCGACTCTCCGCGCCAGGTCGAGGTGAACACCACGAGCCGCTGGTCCTCGCGCACTCCGAGCGCACGTCTGTAGTGCCCGCGCAGCCGGACGCCTGCGAGCAGCCGGTCGAGCGCCGGATCTCCGATCCGGACGGTCCGCCCGCGCGTCGCGGAGTGGAGGGCGGCCAACTGCCGCTCCTGGTCGGGGTGGGAGACGGCGAGCCGTGCGCGCCCGCTCAGCAGCAGCGCTTCGGGGACCACCCCGGATATCCGCTCGGCCGAGGACCGGGAGTCGGGGACGTGCTTGTGGAAGCCGACGCCGTGCGGGAGGACGAGTACGGGCGCGGTGGAGTTCCCCACGAGGTCGGCGTTCTCCGTCGCCGTCACGATCAGGTCGCAGTCGATCTCGTGCAGTTGGGAGAAAGGCAGGCTCCGTGCTTCTTCGGCTGCGAGGAGCTCGGGGATGCCGGAGGAGAAGGCCGAGGTGTTGTCGCGCGCGAAGACGACGTCCACACGCGGATCGTCGCGCAGAACCGGAGCCAGCGCATCGAGCACCCGCACCGTCGACGTGACCGTACGGGCCACCGCCACCACGGTCCTCGCCCCCGCAAAGGTGCGCCACCTCGCCGCGTCCGCGCCCCCGGGCAACCCCCTTCCCGGCTCCCGGCTCCCGGCTCCCGGCTCCCGGCTC
>NZ_KB905815.1:0-169688 GCF_000381025.1 Streptomyces sulphureus DSM 40104 | reverse complement strand
TCCCGGCTCCCGGCTCCCGGCTCCCGGCTCCCGGCTCATCGCGTTAGCAGACTCCACCTCGGTCGACAAGCCTTCCCTGCTGCGCACGCCCCTGACCCGTCGGCCCCACCGTACGGCAACCGCCTCACGGGCCTCCCCTCCGCCCGGAGCCCCAACGCCCGCGTTCGGCCGATAGTTTGGCGTCCATGACAGACGAGCTCGACGAAGCCCCGGCCGCCTTCCCCGGTCGGCTCGGCCCCACGGCCACCTGCGAGGTCGACCCGCACGCGGTCGGCCCCGTACGCACGGCGTACGCCCCCGAGCCCGACGGTCGACCCGACCCGGGCGAGGTCGTATGGACCTGGGTGCCGTACGAGGAGTACGACGGACGCGGCAAGGACCGCCCCGTCCTCGTCGTCGCCAGGGAGCACGGGGAGACGCTCCTTGCCGTGCAGTTGAGCTCCCGCGTGCGCAAGGACGACCCCGAGTGGCTTCCTCTCGGTTCGGGGCCGTGGGACGCAGAGGGCCGCGACTCCTGGGTGGGCGTCGCGCGGGTGCTGCGCGTCCACACCGACGGGATGCGTCGGGAGGCGTGCGCGCTCGACCGCGCCCGGTTCAACGCGGTCGTCGACAGGCTGCGTCAGCTCTACCACTGGCGCTGACCCCCCAACTGGCCGAGCAGCAACGGAAGTTGGGGCCGACCGGTCCGTGCGTTCCCCTCTTCCGGGGAAACCCTCGCAGAAGGGGTGCGGCCTCTCTAAAGTGAGGCCCCGCCGCACGCGTCGCCCGTGTGCCCGCCCGAGCCCTCCACCGCTTCCCGCCAGAGGTCGTCCATGTACACCGCCGCCGCCGTCCCCGTCGACGGGTTCAGCCACGGCCCGCTCGTCCCGCTCGCCGCGTACGCGATGGCGTGCCTCGGCAGTGCGGTGGGGCTGCGCTGCACGGCCCGCGCGCGCACGCTGAAGCCGAGCGACCGCAGCGGGTGGTTGCTGCTCGGCTCCGTCGCCATCAGTGCCGGGGTCTTCGCGATGCACTACGTGGCGATGACGGGGTTCAGCGCACGCGGCATGGAGATCGGCTACGACCTCGTGACCACGTACATGAGCCTGCTCGTCGGAGTGGTCGTGATCGGGCTCGGCATCTTCCTCGTCGGACGGCGCGACCGCGGTACCGCCGCGCTGCTCGGCGGGGGGATCGTCACCGGGATCGGCGTCGCCGGGATGCACTACCTCGGCATGGCCGGTATGCGAATGCCGGGAACGATCTCTTACGACGGGCCCACCGTTGCGCTCTCCCTCGCCATCGCGATCGTCGCCGCGACGGTCGCGCTCTGGTTCGCCACGTCAGTGAAGTTCCTCGGAGCCCCGCTGGGCGCCGCGCTGATCATGGGGATTGCCGTCAGCGGCATGCACTACACCGCCATAGGCGCGGCCACAGTGCATGCGTACGACGGCGCCGCGAGCGAGGCCACCTCGACGGTCGGCACGCTCGCGCTGATCCTCGTCGGTCCCGTCCTCCTGCTGCTCTTCGTGGGGCTCTTCGTCACCCTCGACCCGACGACGGAGCGCGGCGCGAAGCGCAGCGCGGGCTCCCGGCCGGGTGGGACGGCGGGCGGGAGACTGGAGCGCACCCCGTTCGAGCACCGTTGACGACCGCATGGACCCGGAACGAGAGGCGGAAGGGCATGGCTGCCGAAGAGACGCCGGAGCTGGAGCCGATGCCGGACGACTGGCGGCGCGCACTCGCCGTCGTCGCGCACCCGGACGACATGGAGTACGGCGGCTCCGCGGCCGTGGCGGAGTGGACGGCCGCGGGCAAGGAGGTCGCCTACCTCCTCGTGACCCGCGGTGAGGCGGGGATCGACGGACTGGAGCCGGTCGAATGCGCGGCCCTGCGCGAGACCGAGCAGTGCGAGGCGGCGCACGCCGTCGGCGTCGAGGAGGTGCACTTCCTCGACCACCGGGACGGCGTCCTGGAGGAGGGGCCACGACTGCGCGCCGACATCACGGCGGTGCTGCGCGCCTTCCGCCCCGAGCTGATCCTCACCATCAACCACCACGACACCTGGGCGCCGGGGAGCTGGAACACCCCCGACCACCGCGCTGTCGGCCGCAGCGTCCTCGATGCAGTCGGCGACGCGGGAAACCGGTGGATCTTCGCCGACCAGCTCGACTCCGGCGACCTCCAGCCGTGGGGCGGCGTCCGCTGGGTCGCCGTCGCCGGATCGCCGCAGCCCACGCATGCAGCGGCGGTGCAGGAGCGGTCGGTCGACCGGGCCGTCGAGTCGCTCCTCGCCCACCGCACCTACCTGACCGGCCTGGGCAGCTCGGACCCCGAGAGGCACGCGCGTGCGGTGGTGCACGGCGGCCTGGTCCCGGCGGCCGAGCGCCACGGCGGCAGCCGCGCGGTCGCCTTCGAGGTCTACTCCCGCTGAGGTCCGACCGCGCCGAGGGCCGTCCTCCGGTTCAGAAGAGCGGCTCCGGCAGCACCCCCTCCAGGGCCAGTAGCTCCCGCTTCGTCTCCAGCCCACCGCCGAAGCCGCCGATCCCGCCGGCGCTGGCCACCACCCGGTGGCACGGCACCACGACGGGCAGCGGGTTGGCCCCCATCGCCGCCCCCACGGCGCGTGCGGCGTCGGGCTCGCCCGTGCGGCGGGCCAGCTCGCCGTACTCCGCCGTGCAGCCGTAGGGGACGGAGGCGGCGAGCTCCTGGAGCGCGCGCCGCTGGTAGCCGCCGACGAGCGACCAGTCGAGCGGGACGCTGAAGGAGCGCAGCCGGCCGGCGAAGTACGCGGCCAACTCCGCTGCCGCCGCGTCCAGATGGTCCGCGGCCCGGCCCGCCGCTGCCTCGGCCCGCGCGACGGGCGGGCCGTCGAGCCCTGCGCGCAGCTCTTCCAGCCGGCGGTCGACCGAGCGCGCGTCGGCGTGGAAGGCGACGAGGACGAGCCCGCGCTCCGTCGCCGCGAGGAGGAGCGGGCCGATCGGCGCGCGGTGCACCGCCCACACGCAACCGGCGCCTGCCGTCTTCTCTCCGTTCCGCGCTTCAGCCATGCCGAGGACTCTACGTCCGGGCACTGACATCCTGCGCGCCCGCAGCCGGGGGCGGGACGCACAGCGCCCCCGGCACGGCGTGCGTGCCGGGGGCTGGTGCGTGGAGCCCCGGGCGTGAGCGGGCGCGGATCAGCTCACCGCGTCCCGCACCACATCCGGCTTGTTGGAGATCAGCCCGTCGACGCCGGCGTCGGCCATGGAACGTGCCGTCTTCGCGTCGTTGACGGTCCAGGTGAAGGTCTCCAGCGGCCGCCCGTGCGGTCCGTCGTGCTCGTGTACGGCGTCGACGTACTCCTTGGTGACAGCCGTGTACTGCGGGTTGATCTGGTCCGCGAACTTCGCGTAGTCGGCGAGCTCGTCGACCTTCGGGTTGCCGAGGAAGCCCGTCTTCACCGTGGGTTCGGTGAGATGGACCGTCTTGACGGCATCCGCGTCGAAGCTCTGGAGGATCAGCTTGTCCCGGACGTGGCCCCGGTCGAGCCAGCCCTTCTCGTCGAGCTCCTTGAGGATCTCGGCCTCCACGCCCGGATAGAGCTCCGGCGACTTCAGTTCGAGCAGCAGGTTCTGCCCGGTGTCGTCGAGCCGGTTCAGGTACTGCTCGAGGGTGGGCACGCGCTCGCCCTTGAAGCCCTTGTCGAACCAGCTACCGGCGTCGAGCCGGCCGATCTCCTTCAGGGTGAAGTCGCCGACGTTCCAGGGGGCGCGGTCGGGGAAGACCTCCTCGGCGTCGGTGGTGCGGTCGAGCGTGGTGTCGTGGATGACGACCAGCTCGCCGTCCTTGGTGCGCTGGACATCGTTCTCCACCCAGTCGATGTCCAGCTCGTGGGCTCTGTCCACGGCGGCGAGGGTGTTCTCCGGAGCGTAGGCGGAGGCACCGCGGTGTGCCACGGGCAGCGGTGCGGCCTTCGCTGCGGCCTGGGCCGACGGGGCGGTGGAGAGGAGGAGCACCCCGCTCAGGAGGACACCACCTGCTGCGGGGGCGACGGCGCGTATCGACATTCGGGACTCCTCGCATCTGTGCTGTCACGGATTGCGCAGGCAGCGTTCCCGATGATCAGTACAAGAAAGCGTGAATGAGGCAAAGGTGAGGTGAAGTCGCCGTATCGGTACAGATCAGTTTATGCACCCCCGACACCTTCTCGCCGGTCGGGCCCTGACTCGCGCACGCCCGGTTGTCAGTGCGGAGCCGTACCGTGGGGGACATGCGGCCCAAGACAGAGATCGAACGCAAGGTGGCGCCCTTCGAGGTCGTCAGCCCCTATCAGCCCAGCGGCGACCAGCCCACGGCCATCGCCGAGCTGTCGCAGCGGGTCAACGGCGGTGAGAAGGACGTCGTGCTGCTCGGGGCCACCGGCACGGGCAAGTCCGCCACCACGGCCTGGATGATCGAGCAGCTCCAGCGTCCGACCCTCGTCATGGCGCCGAACAAGACCCTCGCGGCCCAGCTCGCCAACGAGTTCCGCGAGCTTCTGCCGAACAACGCCGTCGAGTACTTCGTCTCCTATTACGACTACTACCAGCCGGAGGCGTACGTCCCGCAGACGGACACCTACATCGAGAAGGACTCCTCGATCAACGAGGAGGTGGAGCGCCTCCGCCACAGTGCGACCAACTCGCTCCTCACCCGGCGGGACGTCGTCGTGGTCTCCTCCGTCTCCTGCATCTACGGTCTGGGCACCCCGCAGGAGTACGTCGATCGCATGGTCCCGCTGAAGGTGGGCGAGGAGATCGACCGCGACGGCCTCCTCCGCCGCCTCGTCGAGATCCAGTACGCCCGCAACGACGTCTCCTTCACCCGCGGCACCTTCCGGGTCAGGGGCGACACCGTCGAGGTCTTCCCCGTCTACGAGGAGCTCGCCGTCCGCATCGAGCTCTTCGGGGACGAGATCGAGGCGCTCTCGACCCTCCACCCCATCACCGGAGAGGTCATCTCGGACGACGACGAGCTCTACATCTTCCCCGCCTCGCACTACGTCGCGGGCCCCGAGCGCATGGAGCGGGCGATCACCGGCATCGAGGCCGAGCTGGAGGAGCACCTCACGGGGCTGGAGAAGCAGAACAAGCTGCTGGAGGCGCAGCGCCTGCGGATGCGCACAAGCTACGACATCGAGATGATGCGCCAGGTCGGCACCTGCTCGGGCATCGAGAACTACTCCCGCCACATCGACGGCCGCGACCCGGGCTCCGCCCCGCACACCCTCCTCGACTACTTCCCCGAGGACTTCCTCCTCGTCATCGACGAGTCCCACCAGACCGTCCCCCAGATCGGCGCGATGTTCGAGGGCGACGCCGCCCGCAAGCGCACGCTGATCGACCACGGCTTCCGCCTCCCCTCGGCGATGGACAACCGCCCCTTGAAATGGGAGGAGTTCACCGAGCGGATCGGTCAGACCGTCTACCTCTCGGCCACCCCGGGGGAATATGAGCTCTCCCGCTCCGACGGCTACGTCGAGCAGGTCATCCGCCCCACCGGCCTCGTCGACCCGCAGGTCGTCGTCAAGCCGACCGAGGGCCAGATCGACGACCTGGTCCACGAGATCCGCACCCGCGTCGAGCAGGACGAGCGCATCCTCGTCACCACCCTCACCAAGAAGATGGCCGAGGACCTCACCGACTACTTCATCGAACTCGGCATCCAGGTCCGCTATCTCCACAGCGACGTCGACACGCTCCGCCGCGTCGAACTGCTGAGAGAGCTGCGCTCGGGGGACTTCGACGTCCTCGTGGGCATCAACCTCCTCCGTGAGGGCCTCGACCTCCCGGAGGTCTCGCTCGTCGCGATCCTCGACGCGGACAAGGAGGGCTTCCTGCGCTCCGGTACCACCCTGATCCAGACGATCGGCCGCGCGGCCCGGAACGTCTCGGGTCAGGTCCACATGTACGCGGACCGCGTCACGCCGTCGATGCAGCAGGCGATCGAGGAGACCAACCGCCGCCGAGAGAAGCAGATCGCCTACAACGAGGAGCACGGCATCGACCCGGAGCCGCTCCGCAAGAAGATCGGCGACATCGTCGCGGACATCGCACGCGAGGACGTCGACACCACCGAACTCCTCGGCAGCGGGTACCGCCAGACGACGGGCAAGCCGGCCAAGGGCGGCCAGCAGGCCGAACAGGCGGGCGGCAAGGCGAAGAAGGGGAAGGCGCCGGCACCGGCGAAGAAAAGGGGCAAGGGGGCCGAGGAGCTCACCGACCGCCCCGCAGCCGAACTCGCGGAGTCGATCGAGCAGCTCACCGAGCAGATGCGGGCCGCGGCCGCAGAGCTTCAGTTCGAGGTGGCGGCGAGGCTGCGGGACGAGGTCTCCGAGATGAAGAAGGAGCTCCGGCAGATGCAGGAGGTCGGCCTGAAGTAGGGAGCACGGCGCGCTCAAGTCGTTCTGTGTGCTTGCGTATTGGAGCATCGCCGCGTCCGACTGCCGGAGCGCGGACGGGCGGTGCGAGTGTTGCGGGAAGGCCACGGAGCACCGACAGCCCGTTGGGTGCGCGTGCACACGCCCGTAGGGTGCGGGACATGACCGTCGCCGGAAGCCCGGCGGCAGCCAGCTATGTCGAGAGGGGACGCACGTGTCGGTCAACTTGTCCAAGGGTCAGGCCGTGAGCCTGGAGAAGCGGGGCGGGGGCACCCTGACGTCGGTGCGTATGGGCCTCGGTTGGAAGGCGGCGCCGCGGCGCGGGCTCTTCCGCAAGCCCAAGGAGATCGATCTCGACGCCTCGGCGGTGCTCTTCGCCTCGGGCGAGCCCAAGGACGTCGTCTTCTTCCGCCACCTGGTCAGCGACGACGGCTCGGTGAAGCACACGGGCGACAATCTCGTCGGCGGCGCGGGGGACGACGAGGACGACGAGTCGATCCTGGTCGATCTCTCGCGGGTGCCGGCGCACATCGACCAGATCGTCTTCACCGTGAACTCCTTCACGGGCCAGACTTTCGCCGAGGTCGAGAACGCGTTCTGCCGCCTCGTCGACGAGACCAACGGCCAGGAGCTGGCCCGCTACACCCTCACGGGCGGCGGCGACTACACCGCGCAGATCATGGCCAAGGTCCACCGCCAGGACGGGGGTTGGCAGATGACGGCGCTCGGCGCCCACAGCAACGGCCGCACCTTCCAGGACCTGATGCCCGCGATCCAGCCTTACCTGTAACCTCGCTCGCGCCCCCGCGTTCCGCAGCCAGGGGCGCGGGGCGCGTGCCGGTCGGGAATGGAAGGGCCGGCCGCCCCCGGCGTCCGTACGCGGTCGGCCCACAGGGTGAATTCCAGGTGAACTGCCGCCGCACGCACGGGCGTCCCTGCCCTCGCCTGCGCGCTCCTCGTCGGGCCGCTCACCGCAGCGCAGAGCCGCTGCGGTCACCGCTCGTCGCTCTCAGGGCGCGCCGCTGACCAGTTCACTTTAACTTCATTTGGGGTTGCTTTACTCTCCCTTGAGCGGAGGGGAGTATTCCCGGACGCGGTGACTCCGTCAGTACGGCCGGCCAGAGCCCGGACCCGGAGCGCCGGTCCCGGCGCGAGCCGCGGGCGGAAGAGACCTCCGGTCGATGCGTGTTCGCAAGCCGGAAGGTGTACGGATGGACATCTCCATCGCCACATGGGCGCTGACCATCGCAGGTCTCTGCGCCCTGATCGCCGTCGACTTCTTCGTCGGAGGCCGAAAACCGCACGAGGTCTCCCTCAAGGAAGCCGGCACCTGGACGGTCGTCTGGGTCGCCCTCGCCGGGCTCTTCGGCCTCGGGCTGTGGTTCTTCGCGGGGCCGACGCCCTCGGGCGAGTTCTTCGCCGGTTTCATCACGGAGAAGTCGCTCAGCGTCGACAACCTCTTCGTCTTCATCCTGATCATGGCGAAGTTCTCGGTGCCCTCCATCTACCAGCAGCGCGTGCTGATGGTGGGCGTGCTCATCGCCCTCGTCCTCCGCGCCGCCTTCATCGCCGCGGGCGCAGCGGTGATCTCGACCTTCTCCTGGGTCTTCTTCCTCTTCGGCGCCTTCCTGATCTGGACGGCCGTCAAGCTGATCCGCGAGGCCGCGCAGGACGAGCAGGAAGAGGAGTACGAGGAGAGCCGCTTCATGAAGCTGGTGGAGCGGCGTTTCCCCTCCACGGACCAGTACCACGGCACCAAGCTCTTCGTGGTGGAGAACGGCCGCCGCCTCATGACGCCGATGCTCCTCGTGATGCTCGCGATCGGCTCGACCGACATCCTCTTCGCCTTCGACTCGATCCCCGCCATCTTCGGCCTCACCCAGGACCCGTACATCGTCTTCACCGCCAACGCCTTCGCGCTCATGGGCCTGCGCCAGCTCTACTTCCTCCTGGGCGGCCTGCTGCGGAAGCTGGTCCACCTCTCCTACGGGCTCTCGGTGATCCTGGGCTTCATCGGCGTCAAGCTCCTGCTGCACGCCCTCCACGAGTACGGCGTCCACGTCCCGGAGATCAGCATCCCCGTGTCGCTCTCGGTGATCTGCGGCGTCCTCGTGGTCACGACGATCACCTCCCTCCACGCGTCCCGCAGGGCTTCCCGGGAGGCGCAGGAGCAAAAGAAGGCCGACCGCTGACGGCGCTCCCGGGGTGCCGGACCTCCGTCCGGCACCCCGGTCCTCGGCCGGTCACACGACGACGGTGTTCACCCCACCTTCAGCCGCTGCGCGGCACGTTCGCCGTTGACCGTGACGGAGAGCGTCACCGTCCCCGGACGCAGGCCCCGCAGCTCCCCGGTCGCGGAGTCGAGCCCCACCGTGCAGCGCGCCGGGGGGCCGCCGGGTCGCGCGTCCTTGTCGACGCAGACCCCGCGCGAGCCCCGCCAGTCGGCGCTGACCGGCCAGTCCACCGGCACCTTCCGCGCGGAGCCGCCCTCGCCCTGCACGACGGTCGCCGACGCCTCGCCCGCATCGCCGACGGCTAGCCGCTCCGGTGCACGCAACCGGAGGTCGTCGACGTGCGCCCGCGTCTGCACGGAGATCCAGTCGCCGCCCGGCGCACGGCGGTCGACACCCAGCAGCGACCACCCGGTGAAGCCGCCCTGCTCAGGACGGGCAGCGGGTCCCTTCCCCGAATTGCCGTTGACCAGGTACGGCACCCCGTCGACGCGCGAGGCGTCGAACGCGCCCACATGGCCGCCGACGAACGCGGCACCCTTCCCGCTGCGCTCGCGGAACTCGGAGAGCCAGTCCTCCAGGAGCTGCGCCTCCCTCCGGTCGGTGAGTTGACTCGCCGCCTGCGGCATCGGATCGCGCGGCGGCACGTGCTGGATCACGGCGACCGACCGGACGGAAGGGTCTTTTGCTGCCGCGTCCAACTGCCGCCTCAGCTCGGTGAATTGGCTGTACCCGCCGCCGCGCAGCGTCAGCGAGGAGGTGTCGAGCGTGACGAACCGGGTGCCCTTGTGATCGAAGGTGCGTCTCGCCGGGCCGAACTCCTCCACGAAGTTGTCGATCTCGCCGCCCATCACCTCGTGGTTGCCCGGCACGTAGTACCACTTCACCTCGTTGCCCAGCTCCTCGTCGAGCATCCGGTGCGCGTAGGCCAGGTCCTCGGGAGACCCCTCGTCGACGAAGTCCCCGTTGACGACGACGAAGTCGGGCGCGGCCGCCTTCACTTCACGCAGCGTCCGCCGGGCCTGCTCGGCGTTCTCTCCGTCGGGCTCCCGCGCCACGAACTGTGCGTCGGAGAGGACGGCGAACCGCCAGTCGCGCCCTTCGACGTCCGCCGCAGTGGAGATGAGCGGGTCCTGCGGCCGCGCCGCCGACGGGAGTTCGACGTCCGGCGGGGTCTGCGCCGTCAGGCCGTCGACGACGACATCGCCCTTGTACTGTTCGCCCGGCCGTGTCTCCGCGAGGTAGAACCGCTTCACCGTCAACGGATAGGCGGCGCCCTCGGGGACCGGCAGGGTGAGGTGCCGCCAGCCCTCCCAGTCGACGTGGTCGCCGCGCAGCACTTGGCTCGCGCCTGCCGCGTCCGTCAACTCCAGTGAGGGCCAGGCACCGTGGCCGTCGCCCTTGATCCAGACCCCGAAGGACTGGGGCTGCCCCCCGACGCGCACGGGCTGGGGCGGGGAGAGGTACGCGGCGCGCGTGGCCGTCGACTGGGTGAAGTCGTACGTCAGTCGGAGCCCTTGGCCGGTGTGCCCGTCGGGGGTCGCCTTCGCCGCGCCGGAGGCGCGGGCGGCGTCGAAGGTCCAGTCGTCGGCGTCCTCGAAGTCGGCGACGTCCTGGTCGCGGAGGCCGACCGTGACCGCCAACTCTGCTGTGACGCCCTGTACTTCGACGGTGACCGTGTCGGACGCGTCCTCGTGGCCCGGCTTCGCCCGCACGGTGAAGACGCCGTGCTCCTCACCCTCGCCCTCGGTGATCTCGAAGAGCGAGGTGTCGTAGGAGAGTGCGACGTCGGCGGGCTCGACGGGTGCGCTCGTCCCCTGCGCGTCGAAGCCGACGACGCCGAACTCGGCCTCGGCCTCCGCGTCCGCGAGCCCCACTCGCTCCCGGGTCGGCGCCACCCGGTCGAGGTCGCCTATCACGGTGAGGTCCCGGGCACCGTCGGCGCTCCCTCTGCGCGCGCTCACCTCCGCTGTTCCGCTTCTGGCCGCCGTGAACACCCCGGCCCCGGAAACCTCCCCGACGCCCGGCTTCGAGCTGCGCCAGCTCGGGCGGCCGTCAGCGGGGCCGTAGGTCTCGTCGTAGCCGTCCGCGCGCAACTGCCGCGTGAGGCCGGGGAAGACGCGCTCCGGATGGCCGGACGGCATCGGGTCGGCGGTCGGCGCCTTGTCCGGGTCGGTCGCCGTGTCCACCCAGAAGCCCTTGAGGTGCCCGCTGCCCGCCGGGGCGGTGAGCGCGAGGCCGTTCGGCACCTCGCGTTCTTCGCCGTCCGAGGGGGAGTTCTCCAATTGCGGGTGCTCCTGGCCGGGTTGGCGGGCGAGAAGCGTCGAAGAGCCGCCGCCGTCGAGGTTGAGCGCGTTGTAGGCGCCGAGCTTCTTCATCATCCGCGCCAGCTCGGTGAGCGTGGTTCCGCCGGATGCGGCCTGCCGTCCGTCGACCGTCAGAACGTGCATCGTCTGACCGTCCCTGGAGAAGCCCACCGCCGTCCGCGGCGCCGCGGCGTTGTTGGGCTTGCCGTCCCAGTCCTGCGCCACACCGTCGGCGACGAGCACCCCGCGCCCGCCGACGGCGGTCCTGGGCACCGGGCCTCCTCCCGCCGTGCGCACGTGGTACTCGGTCGCGACGCGGTCACCCCGGCTCAGTCCGGCGAGCTTCTTGGCGCCGACACCCCGCCCGAGCAGCACCGTCGCGCCCCGGGGGACCGGCGCGTCCCCCGGGGCGTCCCGGACGGCGACGACCCGGCCGCCCCGCACCTCGACCTCGGCGACCTCGTCGCGCGCCTCCACGGTGAGGGCGCGATCGGCCTTGCCCCAACGGGAGTTGTAGAGCGCGACGCCGTCCGCCGGGACGTTCGCCGCGTTGTAGCCGTCGAGCTTCTCCTCGCCGGAGGGGAGCGTCAGCTTCCCCTCGAAATAGAGGTCGAGCACCTTGCCTGCGGCGTCCGGGCCGATGGCGACGGCCTCCGAGTTGCCGGGATCGGGGGAGTGCGTCGGCTCGCCGTTCTCGGTGCCCGGGCCGAGCGGGGCGCCCGTCTCGTCGATGTCGAAGAAGTCCGCGTTGAAGGCGGCGACGGTCCTGCGGTCCGGGCCCGGGTCGTGGGCTTCGGCGAGTTCGCTCACCGGCCGGCGCTCGGAGACCTTCCCCGAGGAGAGGTAGTCGGCCTGCGTGCCGCCGCCGAGGTCGACGCTGAGGGCGTCGGCTCGCAGCCACTTGTCGGGCTCCAACCGTTCGAACGACGTCAACTCGGCGCCCGGAGCGACCGGTCGGGTCTGCCGCGCCAGCTCCATCCCGCGGTCGGAGCCGGCAGGGGCCTTCTCGGTGGCGGCCGCAGGAGCCGCCGGCGACTCCGCCGACGCGGGCGGCGTCAACCCCGCCCCCAACGCGCAAACGGCCGCTGCCGAGAGCAGCGGCCGTACAGCGCGTCGTCTGTATGTGCCTGTTCGCCTCAACGTCCCTCCTAGAACGTGAGCTACATCCGTATTTCCACGGACAACGCGGCACAGGGTCCCAAGGAGGCGAGATCTGCACCAGACAAAGGAGAGAAGTCGACAAGAACACCTGCCCAACCATCCGCCACATGCGTGCCGTTGCCGAGCGACCGGGAGAGCGCCGCATGCTTCGCGTGCTCGCCACGGCGGGACAAGGTTTGCGCCACGGACGGCGAACCCGGTGGCATGACGCGCCGGCCGGTGCGGTCCGGGACACGTCGAGGGCCGCATCGGGCCGCAGGGGAACGGAGCACGGCTGCCCGACCAGCGGACACCCGTCCTGTCAGCTCCCAAACCGCACTACAGTGCTGAGGCACACCGTCGCACCCGACCGTGTGCCCGTCCGCCGTGCTTGCGGGCGGCCGGACGCGAGTGAAGGGAGCCGCGGTGGGCGGCGTCCGGGCCGGAGGACGATCCGGCCGAGACGAGAGACCGGAGGAGCAGACCGCCGAACCGGCGGAGGCGGAGCCGGTACCGGCGAAGCCGAGGGGGTGGCGGCGCTTCGTCGCGGACACGCGTCCGCTGCGGCGTCCTGCCTTCCGCCGGCTGTGGTCGTCGACGGCGGTGACCGCGGTGGGGAGCCAACTGACCGCCGTCGCCGTCCCGAAGCAGGTCTACGACATCACCGGCTCCTCCGCGGCCGTCGGGTACTCCAGCATCGCGGGGCTGGTGCCGCTCGTCGTCTTCGGCCTCTGGGGCGGCGCCATCGCGGACGCCGTCGACCGGCGGAAGCTGATGCTGGTGACCAACGCAGGCATCGCCGTCACCTCGGCGTTCTTCTGGGTCCAGGCGTTCGTCGGCCTGGACTCCGTGTGGGTGCTGATGGTCCTGCTCGCTCTCCAGCAGGCGTTCTTCGGCATCAACTCCCCGACACGCAGCGCAGCCATCGCACGCCTCGTCCCACGCGACGAACTCCCCGCGGCCAACGCACTCGGCTCGACGGTCGCGCAGACGGGCATGATCGTCGGGCCGCTCCTCGCCGGTGCGCTGATACCCCTCATCGGCCTCGCCGAGCTCTACCTGATCGACGCGCTCGCGCTGTGCCTCGCTCTGTGGGCGGTCTGGCGGCTTCCGCCGCTCCCGCCGCTAGACGCCGACGAGGACGCAGCACCGGAAGAGAGCAGACCACGGCGCAGACGCGCCGGCTGGCGCGAACTCTCCGAGGGGTTCCGGTACATCGGGGCGCGACAGGTGCTGCTGCTCTCCTTCGTCGCCGACATCATCGCGATGGTCTTCGGTATGCCCCGCGCGCTCTTCCCGCAGCTCGCCGCCACGACGTACGCGCCGTGGGGCGAAGGGCTCGCGCTGGGACTCCTCTACGCCGCGATCCCGATCGGCGCCGTCGCCGGCGGGCTCTTCTCCGGGACGTTCTCGCGGGCGCGTTCCCACGGGTGGATGGTGATCCTCGCGGTGGTCGGGTTCGGCGCCGCGGTGGCCGGGTTCGGGTGGAGCCCCAACCTCTGGTGGGCCGTGGGCTTTCTGGCGGCTGCGGGGGTCGCCGACATGGTGTCGATGGTCTTCCGGCAGTCGATACTTCAGTCAGTGGCGACGGACGCGATGCGCGGGCGGATGCAGGGCGCGTTCACGGTCGTGGTCGCCGGTGGACCGCGGGTGGCGGACCTGGTGCACGGGACGGCGGGCGCCGCGGTCGGGCCCGGCACGGCTGCGGCCGTCGGGGGCGTACTGGTGGTGGTCTTCATGCTGGCGCTGGCGTTCGCGCTGCCGTCGCTGCGCCGCTACCGCATCTGAACGCACGGCCGGCGCGCGGCGGTTGGCGCTGCCGCACGCCGGCCCGGTCCCGTTGGTCACCCGGCCTTGCCGGGATCGGTGACGAGCTTCCCGTCCTCGGTGACGTCGACGGGGATCTCCGGCAGCGGCGCCGTCGCGGGGCCGTGTTCGACCTCGCCCGTCTCGACGCTGAACCGGCTGCCGTGGAGCGGGCACTCGGCCGTGCCGTTTTCGACCTTCGAGAGCTTCGCCCCCTGGTGGGTGCAGACGGCGCTGAACGCCTTGAACTCGCCCTTGCCCTTCTGCGAGACGAGTATCTGCTCCTCCGCGTACAGCTTCGCGCCGCCGACGGGGACCGCGTCGGCCGAGCCGAGGTCGATGGGGGTGGAGGGAGCGGCGTCGCCCGAGCTCTGCGACTCGGCTCCCGCGCAGCCCGCCGTCCCCAGCCCGAGCGCCGCGAGTGCGGCGCCGCAGAGCACCGTACGCCGTGCTGCCTGCGGTCGGTCGGGGAGAACCTCGGGTCTCCTGGCGCTCTCTGTCACACGGCGCACCCTACGCCCCGGTCACCGGGCAGGGCGCTCGGACCCTGCCCGGCTGCTCACTTCCCCTTCGGCGCCGCCTTCTTGGCCGCGCTCTTCTTGGCAGCCGCCTTCTTCGCCGGAGCGCGCTTCGCCTTCGCTCCAGACGCCGCGCTGCCGAGCTGCGGTGAGGCGTCGCTGAACCTGTCGCCGAGGACGTCCCGGAGGAACTTGCCCGTGTGGCTCGCCGGTACCGCCGCGACCTCCTCGGGGGTGCCCTGCGCCACGACGAGGCCGCCGCCTCCGCCTCCCTCGGGGCCGAGGTCGAGGAGCCAGTCGGCGGTCTTGACGACGTCGAGGTTGTGCTCGATGACGATCACCGTGTTCCCCTTGTCGACGAGGCCCTCCAGCACCGAGATCAGCTTGCTGATGTCCTGGAAGTGAAGGCCGGTCGTGGGCTCGTCGAGGACGTAGACGGTGCGTCCCGTCGACCGCTTCTGGAGCTCGCTGGCGAGCTTCACGCGCTGCGCCTCGCCTCCGGAGAGCGTCGGCGCCGGCTGCCCGAGGCGGACGTAGCCGAGCCCGACGTCGTTAAGCGTCCGAAGGTGGCGGGCGATCCTCGGGACGGCGCCGAAGAACTCCACCGCCTGCTCGATCGGCATGTCGAGCACCTCGGCGATGTTCTTGCCCTTGTAGTGCACCTCCAGCGTCTCGCGGTTGTACCGCGCGCCGTGGCAGACCTCGCACGGGACGTACACGTCGGGCAGGAAGTTCATCTCGATCTTGATGGTGCCGTCGCCCTGGCAGTTCTCGCAGCGACCGCCCTTGACGTTGAAGGAGAACCGCCCCTGCTGGTAGCCGCGGACCTTCGCCTCCGTGGTCTCCGCGAAAAGCTTCCGCACGTGGTCGAAGACGCCGGTGTAGGTGGCCGGGTTGGAGCGCGGGGTGCGCCCGATCGGCGACTGGTCGACGTGGACGACCTTGTCGACCTCCTCGATGCCGTCCACGCGGACGTGCCGGCCCGGCACGAGCTTGGCGCCGTTGAGCTCGCGTGCGAGGTGCGTGTAGAGGATGTCGTTGACGAGGGTGGACTTGCCGGAGCCGGAGACCCCCGTGACTGCCGTGAGCACGCCGAGCGGGAAGGCGGCGTCGACGTCCTGGAGGTTGTTCTGCTTGGCGCCCCGCACCACGAGCTGGCGGTCCGGATCGACCGGGCGCCTCTCCTCGGGGATCGGGATCTCGCGGCGCCCCGTGAGGTAGTCGCCGGTGATCGAACCCTTCGCCCGGAGCAGCTCCTCGCGCGGGCCCGAGTGCACGACCTTGCCGCCGTGCTCGCCGGCGCCCGGGCCGATGTCGACGACCCAGTCGGCGGCGTTGATGGTGTCCTCGTCGTGCTCGACCACGATCAGGGTGTTGCCGAGGTCCCGCAGCCTGACGAGCGTCTCGATCAGCCGGTGGTTGTCCCGCTGGTGGAGGCCGATGGACGGTTCGTCGAGGACGTAGAGGACGCCGACGAGCCCGGAGCCGATCTGCGTCGCGAGCCGGATGCGCTGCGCCTCGCCGCCGGAGAGGGTGCCGGCGGCGCGGTTGAGCGTGAGGTAGTCGAGGCCGACGTCGACGAGGAACTGGAGCCGCTCGTTGACCTCCTTGAGGACCCGCTCGGCGATCTTCCGCTCCCGGCGGTCGAGCGTCATCTCGCCGAGGAACCCGGCGCACTCCACGATCGACATCGCCGAGACCTCGGCGATCGACTTGCCCTGCACCGTCACGGCGAGGACGAGCGGCTTGAGCCGGGTTCCCTCGCAGGTGGGACAGGGCACCTCGCGCATGTACCCCTCGAACCGCTCGCGGCTCGCGTCCGTCTCGGCCTCCTGGTACCGCCGCTTGACGAACGGCACGACACCCTCGAACGCGGTCGTGTAGGCGCGCTCGCGCCCGAAGCGGTTGCGGTAGCGCACCTCGATCTGCGTCTTGTGGCCGTGGAGCAGCGCCTTCTTCGCGCGCGCCGGCAGGCCGGCCCACGGGATGTCGGTGCGGAAACCCAGCGCGTCGGCGAGTGCCTCGATGATGCGGCCGAAGTACTCCTTCGTGTGCCCGTGCGACCAGGGGTGGAGCGCTCCCTCGTCGAGCGACTTCTCCTCGTCGGGGACGATCAGCTCCGGGTCGACCTCCATCCGCGTGCCGATCCCGGTGCAGACGGGGCAGGCGCCGAAGGGGGAGTTGAAGGAGAAGGAGCGGGGCTCCAGCTCCTCGAACGAGAGGTCGTCGTACGGGCAGTAGAGGTGCTCGGAGAACATCCGCTCGCGTTGCGGGTCGTCCTCCTCCAGGTCGACGAAGTCGAGGACGAGCATGCCGCCCGAGAGACCGAGGGCCGTCTCGACGGAGTCGGTCAGTCGGCGCTTGGCGCTCTCCTTGACGGTGAGGCGGTCGACGACCACCTCGATCGTGTGCTTCTCCTGCTTCTTGAGCTTCGGCGGGTCGGAGAGCTGGACCGTTGTTCCGTCGACGCGGGCGCGGCTGTAGCCCTTGGTCTGCAGGTCGTTGAAGAGGTCGACGAACTCGCCCTTGCGTTCGCGGACGAGCGGGGAGAGCACCTGGAAGCGGCTGCCGGGCTCCAGCGAGAGCACCTTGTCGACGATCGCCTGCGGGGACTGCCGCGCGATCGGGCGGCCGCACTCGGGACAGTGCGGCTTGCCGATCCTCGCGTAGAGGAGGCGGAGGTAGTCGTAGACCTCGGTGATGGTGCCGACCGTCGAGCGCGGGTTCCGCGACGTCGACTTCTGGTCGATCGAGACCGCGGGGGAGAGGCCCTCGATGAAGTCGACGTCGGGCTTGTCCATCTGCCCGAGGAACTGGCGCGCGTAGGCGGAGAGCGACTCGACGTAGCGGCGCTGCCCCTCGGCGAAGATCGTGTCGAACGCGAGCGAGGACTTGCCGGAGCCCGACAAGCCGGTGAAGACGATGAGGGAGTCGCGCGGGAGGTCGAGCGAGACGTTCTGCAGGTTGTGCTCGCGCGCGCCACGGACGAGAAGACGGTCGGCCACGCCGGTTGGCACCTTTCGTGTGTGTGGAGGGCTCCCCGCGACGGATCGGGGACCCCGTCCAAGGGTATGGCGGCGCCGCTCGTGCGTGCCTGGCTTTCGAGCGGTGCCACCTGTCGACTCTATAGCACGGACATTCGAATTGCTGACGTTCTGCGCGGCCCCGACGTCCCGAGAGGCGGGATTTCGGGTTCGCCGGACCACGGCTAGGTTCTGCTCATGTCCAACATCCCACCCGCCACTGACAACGCCCTCCTCCAGGCCTCCAGCGACCGCCTCCTCGCCGCCGTCTCCTCCCTCGACGACGCCTCCCTCGGCGCCGCCTCGCACCTGCCCGGCTGGACCCGCGGCCACGTCGTCGCCCACCTCGCCAGGAACGCGGATGCCCTCCTCAACGTCCTGCGGGGCGGCCCGATGTACGCCGACGAGGCCGTGCGCGAGGCCGACATCGAGCGGGACGCGCCCCGCGTGCACGCGGAGCAGTTGAAGGACCTGCGCGAGTCCGCCTCCCGGCTCGCGGCCGCCTTCGCCGCCGAGGACGACGCGAGCTGGGAGCGGACCGTCGAGCTCCGGAACGGCGTCGTCGACCGCGCGGGCTCGCTGCCCTTCAGGCGGCGTGCCGAGGTCGAGCTGCACCACGTCGACCTCGCCATCGGCTACACCCTCGACGACCTCCCCGCCGACTTCGTCGAGCGCGAACTCGCCGCCGTCGCCGAGCGGTTCGAGGGGCATCCGCAGCTCGCCGACTCCGTCGAGCTGCGCGCCGAGGCCGGCGGCATCCACCACACGGGAGCCCCCGGCGAACCGGCAGTCGTCGTGACGGGCACGGCGACGGCGCTCCTCGGCTGGGTCACGGGCCGCACCGATGGCTCCGGACTGAGCGCCAACACCGCGCTCCCCGTGCTTCCCGGGCTCTGAGTACACGTGCCGGGCCGCCTACCCTGAGGCCATGCCATACACCGGAACGGTCAAGGTCGGCGGCCCGGCCGACGTACACGAGTTGCAGCAGTTGATGATCTCCAAGGTCGCGGTCGGCCCGATGGAGAACAACGCCTACCTCCTGCGCTGCCGCACCACCGGCGAGCAGGTGCTGATCGACGCGGCCAACGAACCGGAGACCCTGCTGAGCCTCATCGGCGACGACGGCATCCGCGCGGTCCTCACCACGCACCGTCACGGCGACCACTGGCAGGCCCTGGAACCGGTCGTGCAGGCGACCGGCGCACGCACCTACGCGGGCCGCTACGACGCCGAAGGCATCCCCGTCCACACCGACGTCCTCCTCGACGACGGCGACGTCGTCCAGATCGGCGGAATCCAACTGACGGCCCGCCACCTCGTCGGCCATACGCCGGGCTCGATCGCCCTCGTCTACGACGACCCGCACGGCCATCCCCACCTCTTCACCGGCGACTGCCTCTTCCCCGGCGGCGTCGGCAACACCTTCGGTGACGCGGACGCGTTCGTGCAGCTCCTCAACGACGTCGAGGTGAAGCTCTTCGAGCAACTCCCCGACGAGACCTGGGTCTACCCCGGTCACGGGAACGACACCACGCTCGGAGCGGAGCGGCCGAACGTCGAGGAGTGGCGCCGGCGCGGGTGGTAGCGCGTGCGCCTCCGGGCGTGCGCGAGGTGCTCCCCGGGGTGTGCCGAGGGTTGTCCACAGGCCCGGTTGGCCGTCGGTGGCTCGTCGTAGGGTGGCGGTCATGGCAGACCCTTCCAGCTACCGGCCCAAGCCGGGTGAGATCCCCGACTCCCCGGGGGTCTACCGCTTCCGCGACGAGCACCGCAGGGTGATCTACGTCGGGAAGGCCAACAGCCTGCGCCAGCGCCTCGCCAACTATTTCCAGGACCTCGCGGGCCTGCACCCCAGGACCGCCACCATGGTCACGACGGCCGCCTCGGTCGAGTGGACCGTCGTCGGCAACGAGGTCGAGGCGCTCCAGCTGGAGTATTCCTGGATCAAGGAGTTCGACCCCCGGTTCAACGTCAAGTACCGGGACGACAAGAGCTACCCCTCCCTCGCCGTCACGCTCAACGAGGAGTTCCCACGGGTCCAGGTGATGCGCGGCCCGAAGAAGAAGGGCGTCCGCTACTTCGGCCCGTACGCGCACGCCTGGGCGATCCGCGAGACGGTCGACCTGATGCTGCGCGTCTTCCCCGTACGCACCTGCTCGGCGGGCGTCTTCAAGCGCTCGGCACAGATCGGGCGCCCCTGCCTGCTGGGGTACATCGGCAAGTGCTCGGCCCCCTGCGTCGGGCGGATCTCCCCCGAGGAGCACCGTGAACTCGCCGAGGAATTCTGCGACTTCATGGCCGGGCGCACGGGCACCTACCTCCGCCGGCTGGAGCGCCGCATGGGCGAGGCCGCCGAGGAGATGGAGTACGAGAAGGCGGCCCGCCTGCGGGACGACCTCGACGCGCTCAAGCGCGCCATGGAGAAGAGCGCGGTGGTCCTCACGGACGCCACCGACGCCGACCTCGTCGCCGTCGCCGAGGACGAACTCGAGGCCGCCGTCCAGATCTTCCACGTACGCGGCGGACGAGTGCGGGGCCAGCGCGGCTGGGTCACCGACAAGGTCGAGGAGGTCGGCACCGCCGAACTCGTCGAGCACGCGCTCCAGCAGCTCTACGGCGAGGAGAGCGGGGAGGGCGTGCCCAAGGAGGTCCTCGTCCCCGTGCTGCCGCGCTCGGACGCACCGACCTCCGAGGCCCTGACCGAGGCGGAGGACGACGCGGCCGGCAGCGTCGGGGTCGCGGGGAACCGCCCGGCGACCGGTGTCAGCGTGGGCGTACCCGAGCAGCGCGAGGCAGCGGAGCCGAAGGGTGCGCGTCCCGTCGCCCAGTGGCTCTCCGACCGCCGCGGGTCCCACGTCAGCCTGCGGGTCCCGCAGCGCGGGGACAAGCGGACCCTGATGGAGACGGTCAGGCGCAACGCGGAGCAGGCCCTCGCCCTCCACAAGACCAAGCGCGCCTCGGACCTGACGACGAGGTCGCGGGCGCTCGAGGAGATCGCGGAGGCGCTCGGCCTCGACTCGGCCCCGCTCCGGGTCGAGTGCTTCGACATCTCCCACTTCCAGGGCGACGACGTCGTCGCGTCGATGGTCGTCTTCGAGGACGGCCTGGCGCGCAAGAGCGAGTACCGCAGGTTCCAGATCAGGGGCTTCGCAGGTCAGGATGATGTCCGCGCGATGCACGAGGTCGTCGGCCGGCGCTTCCGGCGTTACCTCCAGGAGCGGCAGCGGACCGGCGAGTGGCCGGAGGGCGCCGAGGCCGGCGAGGATGCGGAGGGCCGCGGCCCCGGCGAGCAGCGGGCGGTCCACGAGGAGGCGACAGAGCAGGCGGCCGAGGAGGCGCTGGAGGAGGGCTCGGCCCCGAGCTCCGAGCCGGGGCCGAGCGCGGAGGAGATCGAGCAGCCCCGCTCGTCCGGCGCCGGACCGCTCGACGAGGACGGCCGCCCCAAGAAGTTCGCCTACCCGCCGCAGCTCCTCGTCGTCGACGGCGGGCAGCCGCAGGTCGCAGCGGCCCGTGCCGCGCTCGACGAGCTCGGGATAGACGACGTCGCGGTCTGCGGCCTCGCGAAGCGCCTGGAGGAGGTGTGGGTGCCGGGCGAACAGGACCCCGTCGTCCTCCCGCGCTCCAGCGAGGGCCTCTACCTCCTCCAGCGCGTCCGGGACGAGGCCCACCGCTTCGCCATCCGGTACCAGCGCAGCAAGCGCACGAAGCGGGTGCGCTCCAGTCCGCTCGACGAGGTGCCGGGGCTCGGCGAGACGCGGAAGAAGGCGCTCCTGAAGCACTTCGGCTCTGTGAAGCGGCTGCGTGGGGCGACGGTCGAGGAGATCACCGAGGTACCCGGGGTCGGCAGGAAGACGGCGGAGACGGTCGTCGCCTCCCTCGCGGGCGCGGAGCCCGCCGGCCCGGCGGTGAATACCGCGACGGGTGAGATCGTTGAAGAGGAATGACAGCCTCCGCAACAGCGGTGGCGAGCCTAGTGACGGGGGTCGAAGCCGTGAGTAGTCAGAGCGGTGCCGGGGGTGCGCGGGTGCGGAGGCAGTTCGAGGCGGAGGGGACACAGGCGTCGACGGCGGCAGCCGAGGCCGAGGACGCGGCGATCCCGGAGCTGGTGATCATCTCCGGGATGTCGGGCGCGGGCCGCAGCACGGCGGCGAAGTGCCTGGAGGACCTCGGCTGGTTCGTCGTCGACAACCTGCCGCCCGGCCTCATCCCCACCATGGTCGACCTGGGCGCGCGCTCCCAGGGGAACGTCGCCCGGATCGCGGTCGTCGTCGACGTCCGGGGCCGGAACTTCTTCGACGACCTCAAGGAGTCCCTCGCCACGCTCGAGGCGGGCCTCGTCGCACGGCGGATCGTCTTCCTGGAGGCGTCGGACGAGTCGCTCGTGCGCCGCTTCGAGTCGGTCCGCAGGCCGCACCCGCTCCAGGGCGAAGGCCGCATCGTCGACGGCATCGCGGCCGAGCGCGATCTGCTGCGCGAGCTGCGCGGCGACGCCGACCTGGTCATCGACACCTCCAGCCTCAACGTCCACGAGCTCCGCGCCAAGCTCGACGCCCAGTTCGCCGGCGAGGAGGAGCCCGAACTCCGCGCGACCGTCATGTCGTTCGGCTACAAGTACGGCCTCCCGGTCGACGCCGACCTCGTCGTCGACTGCCGCTTCCTCCCCAACCCGCACTGGGTCCCCGAGCTGCGTCCTTACACCGGCACCAGCGAGGAGGTCTCCTCCTACGTCTTCAACCAGCCGGGCGCCAAGGAGTTCCTCGACCGCTACACGGAGCTTCTGGAGCTGATCTCCGCCGGCTACCGCAGAGAGGGCAAGAGGTACGTCACCGTCGCGGTCGGATGCACGGGCGGCAAGCACCGCAGCGTCGCGATGTCGGAGAAGCTCGCCAAGCGGCTCACCGACGGCGGAGTGGAGACGGTGGTCGTCCACCGGGACATGGGGCGCGAGTGAGCCGGCTGCCGCGGAGGTCGGCCCGCTTGAGGCGGATGGTCGGTAACGGCACTCCCCGCAACCGGAGTGCGGGCAAGCAGCCGAAGGTCGTCGCGCTCGGTGGCGGCATGGGTCTCTCCGCCTCGCTCACGGCGCTGCGCCGTATCACCGGCGACCTCACTGCCGTCGTCACCGTCGCCGACGACGGCGGTTCGAGCGGCCGTCTGCGGGACGAGCTCGGCGTCCTCCCGCCGGGGGACCTGCGCAAGGCTCTCGCCGCGCTCTGCGGGGACGACGACTGGGGCCGCACCTGGGCCGAAGTGATCCAGCACCGCTTCGAGTCCAAGGGCGAACTCCACCAGCACGCCGTGGGCAACCTGCTCATCGTCGCGCTCTGGGAGCAGCTCGGTGACCACGTCCAGGCGCTCGACCTCGTCGGCAAGCTCCTCGGCGCGCACGGCAGGGTGCTGCCGATGTCCGCGGTTCCGCTGGAGTTGCAGGCGCTCGTCCGCGGCCACGACCCGCAGCACCCCGAGGAGTTGACCACCGTCCGCGGGCAGGCCACCGTGGCGCTCACCCGCGGTGAGGTGCACAAGGTCAAGCTGGTGCCGCAGGACCCGCCCGCCGTCCCGGAGGCGGTCCAGGCGATAAGGGAGGCGGACTGGGTCGTGCTCGGCCCGGGCTCCTGGTTCTCCTCCGTCATCCCGCACCTGCTGGTGCCCGGGGTGCTCCAGGCGCTCACCGAGACGAAGGCCCGAAAGGTCCTCTCGCTCAACCTCGCTCCCCAACCGGGAGAAACAGACGGTTTTTCCCCGCAGCGTCATGTGGAGGTTTTGGCCCGACACGCACCTAAACTCGCCTTCGACGTGGTGCTGGCGGACCAGGACGCGGTGCCCGACACGGCATCTCTGCGTACGGCCGCCGAGCTGCTCGGCGGGACGGTCGAACTGGCGCCCGTGGCAGCCCGGGACGCTCCCCGGGCGGTCGAGGGGTCGTCGGCGCGGCATGATCCGGAACTGCTCGCCGCCGCGTACGACCGTATTTTTCGGATGCATGGAAGGATCGGCCCATGGCGATGACGGCTGCGGTGAAGGACGAGATCTCACGACTCCCCGTCACCCGGACCTGCTGCCGGAAGTCCGAGGTCTCGTCGATCCTGCGCTTCGCGGGCGGCCTCCACCTCGTGAGCGGCCGGATCGTGATCGAGGCGGAGCTCGATACGGGAATCGCAGCGCGCAGGCTGCGCAAGGACGTCCTGGAGATCTTCGGCCACGCCTCGGACCTGGTGGTGATGGCCCCAAGCGGGCTGCGCCGCGGCAGCAGGTACGTGGTGCGGGTCGTCGCGGGAGGGGACCAACTCGCGCGGCAGACCGGTCTCGTCGACGGCAGAGGCCGACCGATCCGGGGGCTGCCACCGCAGGTCGTCTCGGGCGCCACCTGTGACGCCGAGGCGGCATGGCGCGGCGCCTTCCTCGCGCACGGTTCCCTCACCGAGCCCGGCCGCAGCTCCTCGCTGGAGGTGACGTGCCCGGGCCCGGAGGCGGCGCTCGCACTCGTCGGTGCGGCACGCCGGCTCCAAATCCCGGCAAAGGCACGCGAGGTACGCGGAGTTGACCGAGTCGTCGTCCGTGACGGTGATGCTATCGGCGCACTGTTGACGCGTCTCGGCGCCCACGAATCGGTGCTCGCCTGGGAGGAGCGCCGCGTGCGCCGCGAGGTCCGGGCGACCGCCAACCGCCTCGCCAACTTCGACGACGCCAACCTCCGCCGCTCCGCGAGAGCGGCCGTCGCCGCGGGCGCCCGGGTGCAGCGTGCCCTGGAGATCCTCGGCGAGGAGGTCCCCGAACACCTCGCGGCCGCAGGCAAGCTGCGCATGGAGCACAAGCAGGCTTCACTGGAGGAGCTGGGCGCACTCGCCGACCCGCCCCTCACCAAGGACGCGGTCGCCGGCCGCATCCGCAGGCTGCTGGCGATGGCTGACAAGCGCGCCTCGGACCTGGGAATCCCGGGCACGGAGGCGAGCCTCACCGAGGAGATGGTGGGCTGATCCGCCCGTCCGCGGAGCCGTCCCTCCGGCAGGGCCCGCCCCGCAGAACCCGCTCGGTGGCGCCAGGCCGCCGTCGTCGGGGCCGCCCGGCCGATGTCACCCCGGCCGCACCGGCGCGGTAGGGTCGGAAGCGGTCGGGGACATCCCAAACAGCATTCGCCGGTGTCCTCACCGGCGTCCCTAACGAGGAGATCGGTTCGTGACGATCCGCGTAGGCATCAACGGCTTCGGCCGCATCGGACGTAACTACTTCCGCGCTCTGCTGGACCAGGGTGCGGACATCGAGATCGTCGGTGTCAACGACCTGACCGACGTGGCCACCCTTGTCCACCTGCTGAAGTACGACACGACCCTGGGCCGGCTGAAGCAGCCCCTCAGCGTCGACGGCGACAGGGTCACCGTGGGCAGCCAGTCCTTCAAGGTCCTCGCCGAGAAGGACCCGGAGCAGCTCCCCTGGGGCGAGCTGGGTGCCGACGTCGTCGTCGAGTCCACCGGCATCTTCACCAAGCGCGCCGACGCGGCGAAGCACCTCACCGCCGGTGCGAAGAAGGTCCTCATCTCGGCTCCGGCCAAGGAGGAGGACATCACCGTCGTCATGGGCGTCAACGAGGACAAGTACGACCCGGCGACCCAGCACGTCATCTCCAACGCGTCCTGCACCACCAACTGCGTGGCGCCGATGGCGAAGGTCCTGGACGAGAGCTTCGGCGTGACCCGCGGCATGATGACGACGGTCCACGCCTACACCAACGACCAGCGCATCCTGGATTTCCCGCACAAGGACCTGCGCCGTGCCCGCGCCGCAGCGGAGAACATCATCCCGACCACCACGGGCGCCGCCAAGGCGACCGCGCTGGTCCTCCCGCAGCTCAAGGGCAAGCTCGACGGCATCGCGATGCGCGTCCCCGTGCCGACCGGCTCCATCACCGACCTCGTCGTCGAGGTGGGCCGCGAGGTCACGAGGGACGAGGTCAACGCGGCCTTCAAGAAGGCCGCCGAGGGGCAGCTCAAGGGCATCGTCGAGTACACGGAGGACGAGATCGTCTCCGCGGACATCGTCAACTCGCCCGTCTCCTGCACCTTCGACGCCTCGCTGACGATGGCCGAGGGCAACCAGGTCAAGATCCTCGGCTGGTACGACAACGAGTGGGGCTACTCCAACCGCCTCGTCGACCTCACCACCTACGTCGGCTCCCGGCTCTGACCGGAGCGACCGAGCGAGCACGGCCCGCACCGGCCGTATCGGATCGCACCGGGCGATGAAGGCACCGACGACAGCAGGGCCCGCAGGGCGCGTCGCCGCGTCCTGCGGGCCCTGCCCGTCTGTGCTCCCGAGGCCGCGAAAGGCGGGCGGGTCCACAGCAGTTGGCACCAAGGAGACCTGAACCCATGAAGACGATCGACCAGCTCATCGCGGAGGGCGTCGCAGGCAAGCGCGTCTTCGTCCGCTCCGACCTCAACGTCCCTCTCGACGGGGAGCGGATCACCGACGACGGCCGCATCCGCGCGGCCGTCCCCACGATCGCCAAGCTCGCCGAGAGCGGCGCACGCGTGGTCGTGGCCTCACACCTGGGCCGTCCCAAGGGCGCCCCCGAGCCGAAGTACTCGCTCGCACCTGTCGCCCGCCGGCTCGGCGAACTCCTCGGCGGCGGCGTGTCGTTCGCCGAGGACACCGTGGGGGAGAGCGCGAAGGCCACCGTCGGCTCCATGGCCGACGGCGAGGTCACGCTGCTCGAGAACCTGCGCTTCAACCCCGGCGAGACCAGCAAGGACGATGCCGAACGCGGCGCCTTCGCCGACGAGTTGCAGGGCCTCGCCGACGCTTACGTGGGGGACGGCTTCGGCGCCGTGCACCGCAAGCACGCCTCGGTCTACGACCTTCCGGCACGCCTGCCGTGCTGCGCCGGGTACCTCATCGCAGACGAGGTCGACGTCCTCCGCAGGCTCACTGAGGACGTCAGCCGCCCCTACGTGGTGGTCCTCGGCGGCGCGAAGGTCTCCGACAAGCTCGGCGTCATCGAGCACCTGATGCAGAAGGCCGACCGCATCCTCATCGGCGGCGGGATGGCGTTCACCTTCCTCAAGGCGCAGGGGTACCCGATCGGCTCCTCCATGCTTCAGGAGGACCAACTCGACACCGTGCGAGGGTACTTGGACCGCGCCCAGCAGCTCGGCGTCGAGTTCGTGCTCCCCGTCGACGTGGTCGCGGGCACGCATTTCCCCGCGACGGCCGAGACGCCGACGCACCCGCAGGAGGTGGGCGCGAGCGTGATCCCGGACGACCTGATGGGGCTGGACATCGGTCCGGAGAGCCGTAAGCTCTACGCCGCGAAGCTCGCCGACGCGGCCACGGTCTTCTGGAACGGCCCGATGGGCGTCTTCGAGCACCCGGCGTACGCCGAGGGGACCCGGGCCGTCGCGCAGGGCCTGCTGGACAGCCCGGCCTTCACCGTCGTCGGCGGCGGGGACAGCGCAGCGGCAGTGCGGCTGCTCGGCTTCGACGAGAACGCCTTCGGGCACATCTCCACCGGGGGCGGCGCCAGCCTGGAGTACCTGGAGGGCAAGACGCTCCCCGGCCTCGCGGCGCTGGAGCAGTGAGTGGCCGCACTCGCGCCCCGGCCCCGTGACACCTGTATGAAAGGAAGGGTATGACTACCCGCACCCCGCTGATGGCGGGCAACTGGAAGATGAACCTCAACCACCTCGAGGCCATCGCCCATGTCCAGAAGCTCGCCTTCGCCCTCACGGAGAAGGACTACGACAGCGTGGAGGTCGCGGTCCTGCCGCCCTTCACCGACCTGCGCTCCGTGCAGACCCTGGTCGACGGCGACAAGCTGAAGATCAAGTACGGCGCCCAGGACGTCTCGGCGCACGACTCCGGGGCGTACACGGGCGAGGTCTCCGGGCCGATGCTCGCCAAGCTCAACTGCACCTTCGTGACGATCGGCCACTCCGAGCGGCGGCAGTACCACCGCGAGGACGAGCCGCTCGTCAACGCCAAGGTGAAGGCGGCGTTCCAGCACGAACTCACGCCGATCCTCTGCGTGGGCGAGGAGCTCCCCGTCCGCGAGGCCGGAAACCAGGTCGCGCACACACTCGCGCAGGTCGACGGCGCGCTCGAGGACGTGTCCGCCTCGGCGGCCGAGACCCTCGTCATCGCCTACGAGCCGGTCTGGGCGATCGGCACGGGCAAGGTCTGCAGCCCCGAGGACGCCCAGGAGGTGTGCGGCGCGATCCGCGCCCGTCTCGCCGAGCTGTACAGCCAGGACGTCGCCGACAAGG
The DNA here is from genome assembly GCF_000381025.1 of Streptomyces sulphureus DSM 40104. GTDB lineage: Bacteria > Actinomycetota > Actinomycetes > Streptomycetales > Streptomycetaceae > Streptomyces > Streptomyces sulphureus. Next base: position 142,029 of record NZ_KB905815.1, on the reverse strand, counting down.
TGCGTATCCAGTACGGCGGTTCCGTCAAGTCTTCGAACGTCGCGGGGATCATGGCGCAGCCCGACATCGACGGCGCCCTGGTGGGCGGGGCCTCGTTGGACGTCGACGAGTTCGTCAAGATCGTGCGCTTCCGCGATCAGTAGGGTGTGACGGCGGGCCGGAGCTCGTCGTACGCTGTCGGGGCCGGACCGTCGAGCACGGCCCGGCCCCGCGCACCACCGCAGGTGAGGGGCGGCTCACGCCCCGTGCCGTCCGCATCAGTCCCGCCAAGAGTCCGAGAGAGTTGGTCCAGCCGTGGTCATGGGGTTCTCAATCGCCCTCATCGTCGTCAGTCTGCTGCTTCTGCTGCTGGTGCTGATGCACAAGGGGAAGGGCGGCGGTCTCTCCGACATGTTCGGCGGCGGCATGCAGTCCTCGGTCGGCGGTTCCTCCGTCGCGGAGCGCAACCTCGACCGGATCACGGTCGTCGTCGCGCTGATGTGGTTCGGGATCATCGTGGCGCTCGGTCTGCTGGTGAAGTTCCAGGGCTGAGCGAAGAGACCTGACGCGGTGTCGGGCGTGCGGCCTATCATGAAGCCTCGCGTCCGGCGCCGATGCAGTAACTCCGGTCACTGGACGCGCGTTGGGCCCTACGTACACTAGGGCGCCCGCAGCGAAGCTGCCGCTTCGCAGCACCGTGAGGCAGGGAGTTACGACCGTGGCAAGTGGCAACGCGATCCGGGGCAGCCGGGTTGGAGCGGGGCCGATGGGGGAGGCCGAGCGCGGCGAGTCCGCCCCCCGCCTCCGCATCTCCTTCTGGTGTTCCAACGGGCACGAGACCCAGCCGAGCTTCGCCAGCGACGCGCAGATCCCCGACACCTGGGACTGCCAGCGATGCGGCTTCCCCGCCGGCAAGGAGCGCGAAAACCCGCCGGACCCACCCCGCACCGAGCCGTACAAGACCCACCTCGCCTACGTACGCGAGCGCCGCTCCGACGCCGACGGCGAGGCGATCCTCGCCGAAGCGCTGGCAAAGCTGCGCGGCGAGATCTGAACGAGGCGCTTCCGCACGGGCCGGCCGCCCTTCGGCCGTCCCGCGGTGCCGTGCGGCCGCAGGACGCCGCCCGCTCTCTTCCCGGACGAGCCGGACACCGTGCAGCCACGCTCTCCCGCGGCGGTGCGCGGCGTTCTCGTCGCGTCGTCTAGGTTGGACTCCCGGGGTTCGTGAAGAGAAGATTGGGCTGATTCCGTCGATGTCCGCAGCACGCCGCACCCGCCTCGACCGACTGCCCGAGTGGCGCGCACTCGCAGCGCACCGGGAGGAGTTGGGGGAGACGCACCTCCGCCGCCTCTTCGCCGACGACCCCGGGCGGGCGGAGCGCTACACCCTTCAAGTCGGTGATCTCCACCTCGACTACTCCAAGCACCTCGTCACCGACGAGACTCTCCGCCTGCTCCGCGAACTGGCCGCCGCCACGGGCGTGGCCGAGCTGCGCGACGCGATGTTCGCGGGGGAGCGGATCAACACGACGGAGGACCGCGCGGTCCTCCACACGGCGCTGCGCACGCCCGAGTCGGCGACCGTCAAGGTCGACGGCGAGAACGTCATGCCGAAGGTGCACTCGGTCCTGACGCGTATGGGCGTGCTCGCCGGGCGTATCCGCGGGGGGCACTGGCTCGGGCACACCGGGCGGCAGATCCGCACCGTCGTCAACATCGGGATCGGCGGTTCCGACCTCGGTCCCGCGATGGCGTACGAGGCGCTCCGCCCGTACACGGCACGCGCGTTGGAGTTCCGTTTCGTCTCCAACGTCGACGGCGCCGATCTCCACGAGACGCTCAGGGATCTCGACCCGGCCGAGACGCTCTTCGTCGTCGCCTCCAAGACCTTCACGACGATCGAGACCATCACCAATGCCGAGGCGGCGCGCACCTGGCTGCTCGAGGGGCTCGGTGCCGACTCCTCAGCCGTGGCCCGCCACTTCGTCGCGGTCTCCACCAACGTCGAGAAGGTCGCCGAGTTCGGCATCAACACGGACAACATGTTCGAGTTCTGGGACTGGGTCGGCGGCCGCTACTCGTACGACTCGGCGATCGGCCTCTCCCTGATGGTGGCGATCGGCCCCGAGTGCTTCCACGACATGCTCGCCGGGTTCCATCTGGTGGACGAACACTTCCGGACGGCGCCGCCCGAGGCGAACGCCCCTCTGCTCATGGGCCTGTTGGGGATCTGGTACGACAACTTCCACGACGCGCAGGCCCACGCGGTGCTCCCCTACAGCCACTACCTCTCGCGGTTCACCGCCTACCTCCAGCAACTCGACATGGAGTCCAACGGCAAGTCGGTCGACCGCGACGGCACGCCCGTCGACTGGCAGACGGGACCCGTCGTCTGGGGGACGCCGGGGACCAACGGGCAGCACGCCTACTACCAGCTCCTCCACCAGGGCACCAAGCTCGTCCCGGCCGACCTCCTCGGCTTCGCCGAGCCCGTACCGGAGTTGGGCCCGCTCGCCGGGCAGCACGACCTGCTGATGGCGAACCTCTTCGCACAGGGCCAGGCGCTCGCGTTCGGCAAGACCGCCGAGGAGGTACGCGCCGAAGGCGTCCCCGAGGAGCAGGTGCCGCACCGCACCTTCCACGGCAACCGCCCGACGACGACGATCCTCGCCGACGGCCTGACGCCCTCCGTACTGGGTCAGTTGATCGCCCTCTACGAGCACAAGGTCTTCGTGCAGGGTGCGGTCTGGAACATCGACTCCTTCGACCAGTGGGGCGTCGAACTCGGCAAGGTGCTCGCGAAGCGGCTGGAGCCGGCGCTCACCGAGGGCGCCGAGGTCCCGGGGCTCGACGCCTCGACACGCGGGCTCGTCGCGAAGTACCGGGAGATGCGGGGGCGTTGAGGGGTAGTGCCGGGGCCGCGGACGGGTGCGGGCCGTGCCCGTCCGCGGCGTGGCTCCATGCGGCGTCCGGCGCGAGTGGGAGGGCCCGGCTCGGTGCTGTCGACCAACCGGTGCCCCGACGCGGTGAAGTGAGGGGCGGCCCCCGAACGGCGCGTGGCGCCTGACTGCGTCCGAAGCCGCCCGACGGGGCGGCCGAGCGCCGTAGGATGCCGGTTCCCGAAGGCGTCTGCGGAGGGAAGTCGCGTGCAGGGGTTGGAGGTTGCCCTCGGGAAGCTCGCGGGGGCGGTGGGCGGCGCGGTGGCCAACTCCTTGCTGCCGAAGCCCGGGGCCGCGGGGCTCGTCGACGGGCCGGTGCGCCGCCCTCGCGCCGTTGCTCCGGAGCGGCTCGTCACGGTGCTGGCGCGCCGGCTCGACGGGGCGTACGCGGGGCTCGCGCAGCACGAGCGCCTCGCAGCCGTGGACGCGGTACGACGTGCCTTCGTCGCGGCCGGGCCGCTCGACGCGGACCGCCTCTTCGCCTGCGACCTCGACGCGGAGGCGCTCGCCCGGACGCTGCCCGCGTACGACGACGGGCTCGCCCCGAGGGCCGCCCAACTCCGCGCCGAGCTACAGCGGACGTGCTGTGCGCACCTCGTCGAACAGCTCACCGCGCACCCGGGGTTCGCCGCCCGCGCCGCCGTCGAGGAGCGCAGGGAGAGCAGGCGGACGCGGGAGTCGCTGCACGCGCTGCGCGACCGGCTCGGGCCGCGGCAGGACGCGGAGGACGTGGCGTTCGAGCAGCGGTACGCCGAGTACGTGGCGGAGACGTACGCGCGGATCGACCTCTTCGGCGTCACGCTCGGCCGCGCGGCGGGCGAATGGCCGTTGGAGACGGCGTACTTGAGCCTGGCGGTGAGCACCGAGCGGAACCGACCCGAGCGGGAAGGCATGGGAGCCGGCGGGCTCGGCGGACAGGCGGTGCTGCGGGTCGAGCAGGCACTCGACGGTACGGACCGGATGCTGCTGCGCGGTCCGGCGGGCTCGGGCAAGAGCACCCTGGTGCAGTGGGCCGCCGTCAACGCCGCGCGTCGCTCCTTCGAAGGGGACCTGAGGGACTGGAACCGCTGCGTTCCCTTCGTGCTGCGGCTCCGCTCCTTCGTCACCACCGGCCGGTTGCCGGACGCGGACGACTTCCTGCGCGCCACGGGCGTTCCCTTCCACGGCGCCGAACCGCGCGGCTGGGTCGACCGGTTGCTCGACGGCGGGCGCGCGCTGGTGCTCGTGGACGGCGTAGACGAGGTGCCCGAACGGCTGCGCGCGCGGACGGAGAGCTGGCTGAAGCGGCTCGTCACCGCGTACCCGGAGGCGCGGTACCTCGTCACCTCCCGCTCCTCCGCGATCCCCGAACGCTGGCTCGAAGCCCAGCAGTTCGTGCCGCACACCCTGCTGCCGATGCAGCGGGAGGAGATCACGGAGTTCGTCCGCCACTGGCACGAGGCCGCCCGCTCCGAGTGCGACGACGCGCGTGAACGGCAGCGCCTCGACGGCTACGAGACGTCGCTGAAGCGCGCCGTCGGCTCCCGCCGCGACCTCGGCCTTCTCGCCACCAACCCGTTGATGTGCGCTCTCCTCTGCGCCCTGAACCGCGACCGCCGCATGCAACTTCCGCGCGCCCGCAAGGAGTTGTACGACGCTGCGTTGGACATGCTCCTCGTCCGGCGCGACACCGAACGGGAGATCGAGGGCGTCGAGGGCGTCGAGCTGACGCGGGACGAACTCGCCGTGCTGCTCCAGCGCCTCGCCTACTGGCTGATCCGCAACGGGCAGGTGGAGGTGGACCGTTCGGAGGCCGTCGCGATGGTCGCGGAGTGGCTCGGCGCCATGCCCCAGGTGGACGGTACGCCCGAGCAGGTTTTCGCGCACCTCCTCATCCGCACCGGCCTGCTGCGCGAACCCGCCCCGGGCACGGTGGACTTCGTGCACCGGACGTTCCAGGACTACCTGGGCGCGCGGGCCGCCGTAGAGGCCCGTGATTTCGGGGTGCTCGCCGCGCACGCGCACGAGGACGCGTGGCACGACGTCGTGCGGATGGCGATGGGTCACGCCCGGGAGGACGAACGGGGCACGCTGCTGCGGAGGTTGCTCGCCCGGGCCGACGTGGAGCCGGGGCAGTCGAAGCGACTGGTGCTGCTGGCGGCGTCGAGCCTCGAACAAGTGGCCACGCTCGAGGCCGGGTTGCGTGAGGAGGTGGAGGACAGAGCGGCGGAGCTGGTGCCGCCTGTGACGGTGCACGAGGCCGAAGCACTCGCCGAGGTGGGGGAGTTGGTGCTGGAGCACCTGCCGGGGCCTGGGGGGCTGCGCGAGGAGGAGGCCCTCGGCGTCGTGCTGACCATCCGCTTCGTCGGCACTGAGCGGGCGTTCGAGCGGATCAAGGAGTTCGTTTCCGACGAGCGGCGGAGCGTGCGGGAGGAGCTTACGTACGCCTGGGAATCCTTCGACGCGACTCGCTACGCCGAAGAGGTTCTCTCCGTTCTCCCCGGCGATGAACGGGAAATGACCGTGCAGAGCGAGAGCCACTTGGCCGCGCTCCCTCTCATCGGCCCGGTGGACGGCTTGCAGGTGAGGGGCGACCACGGATCTCTCCGTTCGGTGCGGTCCCTCGGCGGATGCCGTCGGCTCACGATCGACGACAACCGGCTGTTGCGAGACGTCGCCGATGTCGCGAGCCTTCGGAGTCTGGACAGCCTTCATATCTCGGCGTGTTCGGGCCTCTCCGACCTCGGTGGTCTTGCCGGCACGGGCATCCGCTACCTGTCCCTGGACGTGCACCACGGCGCCTCGCTGCGGCCGCTCGCGGAGATGCCGAACCTGGAGACGCTCGAACTCGATGGGCCGCTGCTCATGGAAAGCCTGCGGGACCTACCCGTGGGCCCGCAGCTCAGGCACCTTCACTTCGCCGTCCGCACACGCTATGTGAGCCTCGACGGCATCGAGCGATGGCCGCGGCTCAGCCGCCTCACCGTCGGCGGCGAGATGCAGGCGAACCAACTGCGCGAACACCCTTCGCTGGCCGGCGTCGGGGCGCTCCAAGTCCTCGGGGCGCACACGCTTGCTCCCGATTGGCTGACCACGTGCCGGGGCCTGACCTCCCTGCTGCTGCACGGCTGCGGAGCGGTGGATCTCTCCGCACTCCGGGAACTGCCGGGTATGCGGGCGTTGACGCTCGCCGACTGCGGCACCGAGGAAGCGCCCGTGGACATCACCCCGCTCCTCCACTCGAAGGTGCGTATCTCCGTTCACGGCGAGACGTACCTGACCGGCGGCGAACACCTGCCGTCCCGGCGCTTCGGGCGGTACGCACTCGACGGAAGCGACTGACCCCGCCCCGAACGGCAGGGCCGACCGAGCGCAGCACAACGGCAGTTGACCAGACGAACCGATCCTCAGCGCACCCCTGACCCCGCCTCCGCATCCACCAGCCACACCGTCCGCTCCCGCCCCCGCACCAGGGCAGCCGGCGTCTCCACGGTCCCGGAAAGCGCCGCAGCAGTGGCGTCGGCCTTGTCGCTCCCGGCCGCCAGCAGCCACACCTCGCGCGCCCCTCGGATCGCCGAGAGCGTCAGCGAGATCCGCGTCGGCGGCGGCTTCGGCGCGTCACGCACGGCGACGACGGTGCGCTCGATCTCCTCGACCTCCGTGCGACCGGGAAAGAGCGAGGCGACGTGCCCGTCGGGACCGACCCCGAGGAGGAGGACGTCGAAGTCGGGCACGTTGGTCGACGCCGACGGGCCCGAGGCGGCGGCGAGTTCGATGGCGTACGCCTCCGCCGCCTTGTCGACGTCGCGGTCCGACGTGCTGTCCTCGGCCGGCATCTCGTAGACGCGGGCGGGGTTGATGCGCAGCACGTCGAGGAAAGCGGCGTGCGCCTGGGTGGCGTTGCGCTCCGGGTCGCCCTCGGGGAGGAAGCGCTCGTCGCTCCACCAGATGTCGACGCTCTCCCAGTCGACGCCCTCATGGCCGGGTGTACGGGCGAGGGCGGCGAGGACGGCGTTGCCGTTCCGGCCGCCGGTGAGGGCGACGGACGCGGTGCCGCGTTCGCGCTGCGCGTCGATGAGTAGCTCGACGAGCCGGGCCGCGGCCGCCTCCGCCATCTCCTGCTGGTCGCGGTGTACGACTACCTCGGGGTTCTCCGTCACGAGTGATCGCTCTCCGTCTCGTCGGATGGTTTCGTCTTTCGCGCCGTCCGCGTCCGCTTCGCCCCGCTCTTCTTGGCGGCGGACCTCGCAGCGGCCCCGGACTCCGGGGAAGGGGAGGCGGCCGACGGCGGCGAGGCCGAAGGGGCGTTCTCCTTGCCCTCCTCGACCGTCACCACACTCTGCCCCAGCCTGTCCACCCCGTACCGCACGGTGCCCGCGTACGCCTCGTCGGGGTCGAGCCTGCGCAGCTCCTCGGAGAGGAGCTCGGCCGTGGCGCGGCGGTGGAGTGCCACGTGGCGGTCGGGCTGGCCGGGGACCTTGAGGACGGCGAGGGCGCCGTCGGTGCGGGTGAGGGAGACCTCGCCTTCGGCGGTCGCCATGCGCACCGCCGTGAGGCCCGGGCCTTCGGAGACGTCGCGCCCCACCGGCACGTCCAGCCGCTCGGCGAGCCACAGGGCGAGCAGCTCCGTCGACGGGTTGTACTCCTCGCCCTCGACGGTCGCCGAGGTGACGCCGACATCCTTCTGGTCGAGCGAGGCGGCGAGCATGCTCCGCCAGGGCGTGATGCGCGTCCAGGAGAGGTCGGTGTCGCCCGGCGTGTACGCGGCTGCGCGGCGGGCGAGTTCGGCCACCGGGTCCTCGGCCGCTGCCGCGTCGGTGATACGGCGCTGGGCGAGGGTGCCGAGCTTGTCGTCCGCGGGATGGCGCGGTGCGTCCTCGGGCCACCAGACGACGACGGGCGCGTCCGGCAGCAGCAGCGGCAGGACCACGCTGTAGGCGTGCGAGGCGAGTTCGCCGTGGAGCCGCAGGACGATCGTCTCGCCGGAGCCGGCGTCGCCGCCCATCTGGATCTCCGCGTCGAGCCGGTGCTGCGCCCGGTCCCGCGGGGAGCGGCCCGGGCGGCGGACGACGACGAGGATGCGGGAGGGGTGCTCCTTGGAGGCGCCCCTCGCCGCCTTCAGTGCGTCGTAGTGGTTCCCCTCGTCGGTGACGATGACGAGCGTGAGGACCATGCCGGTCGCCGGGGAGCCGATCGCCCTGCGGGTGGTGACCAGTTCGGAGTTGATCCGGCTGGATGTGGTGTCGGTGAGGTCGATCTTCACGGCCGCCTCCAGCTCCTGCCGTCGCGTGCGAGCATCTCGTCTGCCGCCTTCGGGCCCCAGGTCCCTGCGGCGTACTGCTCCGGCCTGCCGTGGGTCTCCCAGTACTCCTCGACCGGGTCGAGGATCTCCCAGGAGCGCTCGACCTCCTGGTGGCGTGGGAAGAGGTTGGCGTCCCCGAGGAGGACGTCGAGGATGAGGCGCTCGTACGCCTCCGGGCTGGACTCGGTGAAGGACTCGCCGTAGGCGAAGTCCATCGTGACGTCCCGGATCTCCATCTGCGTCCCCGGCACCTTGGAGCCGAAGCGGATCGTGACGCCCTCGTCCGGCTGGACGCGGATCACGAGCGCGTTCTGGCCGAGCTCCTGGGTGTCGGTGGCGTCGAACGGCGAGTGCGGCGCGCGCTGGAAGACGACCGCGATCTCGGTGACGCGCCGGCCCAGCCGCTTCCCCGTGCGCAGGTAGAAGGGGACGCCCGCCCAACGGCGGTTGTTGATCTCCAGCTTCAGCGCGGCGTAGGTGTCGGTCTTCGACGCCGCGTCGATGCCCTCCTCGTCGAGGTAGCCGGGGACCTTCTCGCCGCCCTGCCAGCCTGCCGCGTACTGACCGCGCACCGTGTGCCGGCCGAGGTCCTCCGGGAGCCGCACCGCGTTGAGCACCTTCAGCTTCTCCGTGACGAGCGCCTTGGCGCCGAAGGACGCGGGCTCCTCCATGGCGGTGAGCGCGAGGAGTTGGAGGAGGTGGTTCTGGATGACGTCGCGCGCGGAGCCGATGCCGTCGTAGTAGCCGGCCCGGCCGCCGATGCCGATGTCCTCGGCCATGGTGATCTGCACGTGGTCGACGTAACTGCGGTTCCACAGCGGCTCGAACATCGTGTTGGCGAAGCGCAGCGCCATGATGTTCTGGACCGTCTCCTTGCCGAGGTAGTGGTCGATCCGGAAGACGTCCGAGGGCCGGAAGACCTCGTGCACCACGGAGTTCAGCTCTTGGGCGCTCTTGAGGTCGTGGCCGAACGGCTTCTCGATGACGGCGCGGCGCCAGGAGCCGGGTCCCGGGTCGGAGAGGCCGTGCGTCTTGAGCTGCGAGACGACGGTCGGGAAGAACTTCGGCGGGACGGAGAGGTAGAAGGCGAAGTTGCCACCCGTACCACGGGACTTGTCGAGTTCGTCGATGGTCGACTTCAGCCGGTCGAAGGCCTCGTCGTCGTCGAAGGTGCCGGAGACGAAGCGCATGCCCTCCGCCAACTGCTGCCACACCTCCTCGCGGAAGGGGGTGCGCGCGTGCTCCTTGACCGCGTCGTGGACGACCTGCGCGAAGTCCTCGTCGGCCCAGTCGCGGCGGGCGAAGCCCACGAGTGAGAAGCCCGGTGGCAGCAGGCCGCGGTTGGCGAGATCGTAGATCGCGGGCATCAGCTTTTTGCGTGACAAATCCCCTGTGACGCCGAAGATCACCAGGCCCGACGGTCCCGCGATACGCGGGAGCCGCCGGTCCTGGGCGTCACGCAGCGGATTGGCTGCGCTGCCCAACTGGCTTACGCCTCCTTCGGGGCGAGGCGCTGGAGCTCCGCCTCGGTCGAGGTGAGCAGGTCGTTCCAGGACGCCTCGAACTTCTCGACGCCCTCGTCCTCGAGGACCTGCACGACGTCGTCGTACGAGATGCCTTGCGCGGCCACGGCGTCGAGCACGGCCTTGGCGTCGGCGTAGTGCGGCGTGACGGTGCCGCCGGTGATCTCGCCGTGGTCGCCCGTCGCCTGGAGGGTCGCCTCGGGCATCGTGTTGACCGTGTTCGGCGCGACGAGTTCGGTGACGTAGAGGGTGTCGGGCAGCTCCGGGTCCTTCACACCGGTCGACGCCCACAGCGGACGCTGTGCGTTGGCGCCGGCCCGCTCCAGCGTCTCCCAGCGGTCGGAGGAGAAGACCTCCTCGTACGCCTGGTAGGCGAGGCGCGCGTTGGCGACCGCGGCCTTGGACTTCAGCTCCTTCGCCTCGGCTGTGCCGACCGCGTCGAGCCGCTTGTCGATCTCGGTGTCGACGCGGGAGACGAAGAACGAGGCCACCGAGTGGATCTGCGAGAGGTCGAGCCCCAGCGACTTCGCCTTCTCCAGACCCTTGAGGAAGGCGTCCATCACCTCGCGGTACCGCTCCAGCGAGAAGATCAGCGTGACGTTGACGCTGATGCCCTTGCCGATCGTCTCGGTGATCGCGGGGAGGCCCGCCTTCGTCGCCGGGATCTTGATGAAGGTGTTCGGGCGGTCGACGAGCCAGGCGAGCTGCTTCGCCTCGGCGACGGTCGCCTCCGTGTTGTGAGCGAGGCGCGGGTCGACCTCGATCGAGACGCGGCCGTCTTTGCCACCGGTGGCGTCGAAGACGGGGCGCAGCACGTCGGCGGCGTCGCGGACGTCGCAGGTGGTGATCATCCGCAGCGCCTCCTCGACGGTGACGCCGCGGACGGCGAGGTCGCGGACCTGCTGCTCGTAGCCGTCGCCCGAGGAGATGGCCTTCTGGAAGATCGACGGGTTGGTGGTCACGCCCACCACGTGCTGCTCGTCGATGAGTTCACCGAGGTTGCCGGTGTTGATGCGCTGACGCGAGAGGTCGTCCAGCCAGATCGCGACGCCCTCGTCGGTCAGGCGCTTGAGTGCGTCTGTCATGGGAGGTCTCCTGTGCTTGTCGGAGCTGTTCAAAAGCTGTCGGGGACGGTCGGTCGGGGCGGCTCCAGGCGCCGCCCCGACCGCGGTCAGCGTTCGGCCGCGGTGAGCGACTCGCGTGCCGCCTGCGCGACGGCCTCGGGCGTGAAGCCGAACTCCTTGAAGAGCAGCTTGCCGTCGGCCGAGGCGCCGTAGTGCTCGATCGAGACCACCCGGCCCGCCTCACCGACGAAACGGTGCCAGGTCAGCGCCGTCGCGGCCTCCACCGCGACACGGGCGCGGACCGAGGGCGGCAGAACGCTGTCCCGGTACGCCTGGTCCTGCTCCTCGAACCACTCGACCGACGGCATCGAGACGACGCGCGTCGGCACGCCCTCGGACTGGAGCGCCTCCCGCGCGGCCACGGCGAGCTGCACCTCGGAGCCGGTACCGATGAGCACGGCGCGCGGCATGGTGCTGCGGCCCTCGGCGTCCTCGGCCTCGAAGAGGACGTAACCGCCCTTCGCCGCCTCGGCGTTGGCCGGGTACGTCGGCACGCCCTGGCGGGTGAGTGCGAGGCCGTGCGGTGCGGGGGCCGTCGAGTGCCGCTTGAGGATCTCGCCCCAGGCGATCGCCGTCTCGTTGGCGTCGGCCGGGCGCACCATGTTGAGGCCGGGGATGGCGCGCAGCGCGGCGAGGTGCTCGATCGGCTGGTGCGTCGGGCCGTCCTCGCCGACGCCGATGGAGTCGTGCGTCCAGACGTAGGTGACGGGCTGCTTCATCAGCGCCGCGAGGCGGACGGCCGGCCGCATGTAGTCCGAGAAGACGAGGAAGGTTCCGCCGTAGATGCGGGTGTTGCCGTGGAGCGCGATGCCGTTCATCGTCGAGCCCATGGCGTGCTCGCGGATGCCGAAGTGGAGGGTGCGGCCGTACTTGTCCGCGTTCGGCAGCGAGTTGCCCTCGGGGAGGAACGAAGTCTTCGCGAAGGTCGTGTTGTTGGAGCCGGCGAGGTCGGCAGAGCCGCCCCACAGCTCGGGGATGACGGGGCCGAGCGCCTTGAGGACGTTGCCCGACGCCTTGCGGGTCGCGACGGACTCGCCCGGCTCGAAGGTCGGGAGCGCCTCCTCCCATCCCTCGGGGAGCTCGCCGCGCGCGATCCGGTCGAACTCGGCGGCGCGCTCCGGGTTGGCGGAGCGCCACTCGGCGAAGCGCTTGTTCCACAGCGCGTGCGCCTCGCCGCCGCGCTCGCGCGCCTCGCGGACGTGGGACAGGACCTCGTCCGGGACCTGGAAGGTCTTGTCGGTGTCGAAGCCGAGGACGCGCTTGGTCGCTGCGACCTCGTCGTCGCCGAGTGCGGAGCCGTGCGCTGCCCCGGTGTTCTGCGCGGTCGGCGCCGGCCAGGCGATGATCGAGCGGGCCGCGATGAGCGAGGGACGCTCCGTCTCCGCCTGCGCGGCGCGCAGCGCGGCGTGGAGGCCCTGCGGGTCGAGGTCGCCGTTGGCAAGCTGCTCGACGCGCTGAACGTGCCAGCCGTACGCCTCGTACCGCTTGAGGGTGTCCTCCGAGATCGCGGTCTCGGTGTCGCCCTCGATGGAGATGTGGTTGTCGTCCCAGAGCATCACGAGGTTGCCGAGCTTCTGGTGCCCGGCGAGCGAGGACGCCTCGGCCGAGACGCCCTCCTCCAGGCAGCCGTCCCCTGCGACGACGAAGACGGTGTGGTCGAAGGGCGACTCGCCCTGCGGGGTCTCCGGGTCGAAGAGGCCGCGCTCGTAGCGGGCGGCCATCGCCATGCCCACCGCGTTGGCGACGCCCTGGCCGAGCGGGCCGGTCGTCGTCTCCACGCCGACGGTGTGGCCGTGCTCCGGGTGCCCGGGCGTCCGGCTGCCCCAGGTGCGGAACGCCTTGAGGTCGTCGAGCTCGAGGCCGTAACCGGCCATGAAGAGCTGGATGTAGAGGGTCAGGCTGGTGTGACCGACGGAGAGGACGAAGCGGTCGCGCCCCGTCCAGTCGGGGTCGGCGGGGTCGTGACGCATCACCTTCTGGAACAGGAGGTACGCGGCAGGCGCCAGGCTCATCGCCGTGCCCGGATGGCCGTTGCCGACCTTCTGCACGGAGTCCATCGCCAGGACCCTTACAGTGTCGACTGCCCGCTGGTCCAGTTCGGTCCACTCAAGGTCTGTGGTGGTCGGCTTGTTGCTCACCCTGCGTCAGGGCTCCTCTCCACATGATCGTAGGCCGGTGCCAGTGCTCACCGGGCGGTGTCGAGCGTACCTCCGCCGGGACGTGCGTGTTTTCGAGCGTTCGCACAATCGCGACCCGACACCTGGCCAACAGCGGTGCGGACACTCCGTATTCCCCGGTGCGCGCTGCGTCACGCGGTGCGGAGGCCGAGCGAGCCCATGATCCCCATGGTTTGCTCATTCTTTGAACGGGCGCAGCGGAGAGCCCGTATGTCGTCGCGTCGACGGCCTTGTCCGTACGGCCGGACCTGCGCGGCGCCGTGGTGACGACAAAGAAGGTCCCCCGGCCTGTGACCGAGGGACCTTCCTGCGAGTAGCGGGGACAGGATTTGAACCTGCGACCTCTGGGTTATGAGCCCAGCGAGCTACCGAGCTGCTCCACCCCGCGTCGGTGAAACCCACCCTACGGCATGGTCCTTGGTGGAAGCGAACCGGCGGTCGTGCTCGCCCCATGGCAGTGGGAGGGCGGGACGTGCGGCACTCTTACCCCGTCGACGTGCCGGGGCATCTCGCGCTGCACGCACGGGGGTTCGCACGTCCTGCCGTCCGCCGTCGTGCTCCGGACCGCACGGCAGCAAGCGGTGCGGAGCCTCCCGCGGGCCGGCCGGCAGCGCGGCGACGAAGGGCCGGGAAGCGGAGGTCGGCGCACCGCTCGCGGGCCCCTGTGCGCCGGGCCGTTGCGGGCGTCAACACGGGCGACCCCCGCGGCCGGCGACATCTGGCCAACGTCTAAAGTGGCGTGGTACGCGCGAGCTCTCACGGGGGTTCACCTCGACTGTCCCGGGCTCGCGGATTCATGAGGCGATCAGGGGTGTACGTGACGGCCGTCCAATCCCGAACTGCGGGGGTGCGCGAGGGCGAAGCGGCGCACCGGCCGCGCGGAACCCGACCCAAGGCGTTCCTCGCCCTCACCAAGCCGCGCATCATCGAACTGCTGTTGATGACGACGGTTCCGGTGATGTTCCTCGCGGCACAAGGCGTCCCCGACCTCTGGCTCGTGCTGATCACCTGTGTCGGTGGCTACCTCTCGGCCGGCGGCGCCAACGCGCTGAACATGTACATCGATCGGGACATCGACGCCCTGATGCACAGGACCGAGAACCGTCCCCTCGTCACCGGTGTCGTCAAGCCCTGGGAAGGGCTCGTCTTCGGGCTCGCGCTCGCGGTCGTCTCCACCCTCTGGTTCGGCCTCCTCGTCAACTGGCTCTCTGCTGCGCTCTCGCTGAGCGCGCTCCTCTTCTACGTCGTCGTGTACACGATGCTGCTGAAGCGGCGCACCTCGCAGAACATCGTCTGGGGCGGGATCGCGGGCTGTCTGCCGGTCTTCATCGGCTGGTCCGCCGTGCGGGACGAGGTGAGTTGGGCCGCCGTCGTCCTCTTCCTCGTCATGTTCTTCTGGACGCCTCCGCACTACTGGCCGCTCTCGATGCGGGTGAAGGAGGACTACGAGCGCGTCGGTGTTCCGATGCTGCCCGTCGTCGCGGGGAACGTCGTGGTGGCGAAGCAGATCGTCATCTATAGCTGGATCATGGTCGCCGTCTCGCTGCTGCTCTGGCCGCTCGGCTACGTCGGGTGGTTCTACCCCGCCGTGGCCGTCGTCGCCGGCGGGTTGTGGCTCTGGGAGGCGCACGCTCTTCGCTCGCGCGCCCGGGCCGGGCTCACCGGAGCGAAGCTCAAGGAGATGCGCCTCTTCCACTGGTCGATCACGTACGTCTCCGTGCTCTTCCTCGCCGTCGCCATCGACCCGTTCCTGCACTGAGCGCCGTCAACGCCTCGGGCGAGTGACCGCCGACCGGTCACGCGCCCGAGGCGTTGCGTCATCTCCCGCCGTGCGTACGGGAGTTCAGGCTGCGGCCTTGCCGCCGCCGAGCTGGATGCCGGCCATCCGGCTCCACTCGTACGGGCCGGTCCGCGTCTTCGCTGCCATCTCGCCGTCGTACTGCTCGTTGACGGTGATCCCCGCCTGCTCGGCCGCCTCCTGGGCGATCTGCTGCGAGGGCGCCATCAGGTCCCCCCAGGTGCCGTCGGAGCCGACGAGGACGATGCGGGAGCCGACCTCGCCGACATAGGCGATCTGGCCTTCGGCCCCGCCGTGGGCCGAGGAGAACGCGGTGATCTGCTTGGCGAGCCGGGCCGCCTGCTTGCTGCTGTCTGCCATGGCGCCGATGCTACCGGCGGGTACAACCCCGTGCGACAGCCGCGAGCGGCCCGAGACGCAGGCCACACACAACTCCCCCTGCACCGACCGGAGTCGGGCAGGGGGAGCGGCGGGACGCTCAGCGGCCTGCGGCGACCGCCTCGGACTCGGGCTCCGCCGGTCCGGGGACGGCCGGACGCGCGCCCGCCTCCCGTACGGGCGGCAGCCCGCGCTCGCGCACCGAGAGGAGCAGCCGGAGCACGGCCACCCATGCCAGCGTCGAGCCCAGCAGGTGGAGCGCGACGAGGACTTCGGGGAGGTCGGTGAAGTACTGCACGTACCCGATGACGCCCTGCGCCACGAAGACGAGCAGCAGTTCGCGGGTACGCGCGCGGGGCCCGGCGGGTGCGTCGACGAGGCGCAGCAGCAGCCAGACGACGAGGCCGAGCGCCACCACCACCCAGGCGAGCGCCGAGTGGAGCTGGGCGACGGACTCCCAGTCGATCGGCATCCGCGGGACGTCGCTGCTGTCGCCGGCGTGCGGCCCCGAGCCGGTCACGGTGGTGCCGACGACGAGGAGCGCGACGGTGAACCCCGCAAGCACCCAGGCCAGCCGCTTTATCGGTGTCCCGACGAGCGGGCGCGGCCCTTCGTCGCCCTCGCGGGCGCGGAGCCAGGTGAGCGTGGTGACCGTCAACAGGGCGCTGGCGAGGAGGAAATGGCCGGCGACAGTGTACGGGTTCAGCTCGGTGAGGACGGTGACGCCGCCGATCACGCCGTTCGCCATCACGAGCCAGAACTGCGACCATGCGAGCCTCGTCAGCCCGCGGCGCCGCGGCTTCGCCGCCCTCGCGGTGACGATCGTCCAGCCGACGGCCGCGCTCAGCACCCAGGTGAGCATGCGGTTGCCGAACTCGATCGCTCCGTGGATGCCCATCTCCGAGGTGGCGACGAGGCTTTCGGAGCTGCACTTGGGCCAGGTTTCGCACCCCAGCCCGGAGCCGGTGAGGCGCACGGCGCCGCCCGTCACCACGATCAGTACGGAGACGGCGAGCGCGGTGAAGCTGGCCCGCTGGAGGGTCCGCTGGGTCGGGGTCCAGCGGGCGGCGATGTACGCGATCGGGTTGCGTACGACTTCGAGCAGATTCGGCACGGGGCCTATCGTAAGCACCCGCTTGTGCGAACTTTCACGAGGGGGCGCCGAGCTCCGCGCAGAACGGCGAACTGCGCCCCGCTGAGGGCGCGTTGGGTTCCTCGCCGGCCCGGCGTCACTCCCACTTGAAGAACCGCGCCGCCGCAGCCGAGCCGACCACCGTCCAGACGGCGAGCACCAGCAGTTGCGGCCACGCGCTCCCGGCACCGGACTGCAGGACGTCCCGCAACCCGTCCGAGAGCGCCGACACGGGAAGCAGCTCCAGCACGCCGCCGACGCCGCCGGGGAACCGCTCCAACGGAACGATGACCCCGCCGCCGACGAGCAGCAGCAGGAAGACGAGGTTGGCCCCGGCGAGTGTCGCCTCCGCGCGGAGCGTCCCCGCCATCAGCAGTCCGAGCGAGGAGAAGGCCGCCGTCCCCAGGAGGAGCAGCAGGACGGCCGTCGCCACACCGGAGGCCGACAGCCCCGCCGGCGACCAGCCGAGCGCCAGCGCGACGACGGCCAGCAGCACCACTTGGAGGAGCTCGACGACGAGGACGGCGCAGGTCTTCGCGGCGAGCAGCCCCGAGCGCGGCAGCGGCGAGGCGCCGAGCCGCTTGAGGACGCCGTACCTCCGCTCGAACCCCGTGCCGATCGCCTGGCCGGTGAACGCGGTGGAGAGGACGGCGAGCGCGAGGATGCCGGGCGCGAGGAAGTCGACACGGGCGCCCGCGCCCGTGTCGACGATGTCGACGGCGCTGAAGAGGACGAGCAGCAGCGTCGGGATGACCACGGTGAGCAGCAGTTGCTCGCCGTTGCGCAGGAGGGTGCGGAGCTCCAGGCCGGCGTGGGCGGCGACCATCCGCGGAAGCGGTGCCGCACCGGGGGCGGGGGTGAAGGTGCCGGAGCTCATGGGCGCAGCTCCTTACCTGTCAGCTCCAGGAAGACGTCTTCGAGGGTGCGCCGTTCCACCGCGATCCGGTCGGCGAGGACGCCGTTCTGCGCGCACCACGAGGTGACGGTGGCGAGGAGTTGCGGGTCGACGGTGCCGGTCAGCCGGTAGCTGCCGGGGGAGAGTTCGACGGCGGCGCTGCCGTCGGGGAGCGCCTTGAGGAGCGACTCCAGATCGAGCCCGGGGCGCCCGGCGAACCGCAGCGTGTTCTCCGCGCCGCCTCTGCACAACTCCTCCGGGGTGCCCTCGGCGATGACCCGGCCGTCGTCGACGATGGAGACGCGGTCGGCGAGCTCCTCGGCCTCGTCCATCGCGTGCGTGGTGAGGACGACGGTGACCCCGTCGGTGCGCAGCCGTCGCACGAGGTCCCACGTGGCCCTGCGCGCCTGCGGATCGAGGCCGGCGGTGGGCTCGTCGAGAAAGACCAGCTCGGGGCGGCCGACGAGCGCGAGCGCCAGCGCGAGCCGCTGCTGCTGTCCGCCGGAGAGCCGGCGGTACGGCGTGCGGCCGCAGGTGTCGAGACCGAGCAGCGCGACGAGTTCGCCGACATCGAGCGGGTTCGCATGGAGCGAGGCCATGTGGCGGAGCGACTCCTCGGCGCGCGCCGTCGGGTAGACGCCGCCGCTCTGCAGCATCACGCCGACACGCGGGCGGAGCGCGGCCGCGTCCTGCCGGGGGTCGAGGCCGAGCACGCGTACGCGTCCGGCGTCGGGGGCGCGGTAGCCCTCGCACGTCTCGATCGTGGTGGTCTTGCCGGCGCCGTTGGGACCGAGGAAGGCGGTGACGCTGCCGCGTGCGACCTTGAGGTCGAGCCCGTCGACGGCCGTCTTGCCGGCGTACCGCTTCACCAGCCCCGCGACGTCGACGGCCGCTTCCGGGGCCGCTGAACTCTGCATGCGGTGCAGTCTAAGGAGGGACACCGACAGCCCGTCCGGCGGGCGGCGCCGAGTCGGCGCGGTGACGTCAAGGCAGCGGAAATGACAGAGAGTTACTGAGGTTCGCCTTACGTGATGCAGCCCATTGTGGCTGGTCACGGAGTGCGCTTGCTCGGCTCCCGCGAATTAAGCAACAATGGCGTTGTGAAAAAGACGGGCGAAGGACAGAGGCAGGGCGCGCGGGCCGAGCAGGCCGCCGCGCGCTCGGCGCTGCCCGGCGCCTCCGAAGAGCAGCAGGGCACGAGGAACAGGGTCGCCAGGTCGATCCTCGACCACGGTCCGTCGACCGCGGCCGAGCTCGCCGAGCGGCTCGGGCTCACCCAGGCAGCCGTCCGCCGACACCTGGACGCCCTCGCGGGTGAGGGTGTGGTGGAGCCGCGCGAACAGCGGGTGTACGGCGCCCGCGGTCGCGGCCGTCCGGCGAAGGTCTTCGCGCTCACCGACTGCGGCAGGGACGAGTTCCACCAGGCGTACGACCAGCTCGCGCTGGACGCGTTGCGATGGATCGCCCGTACCGCGGGCGAGGGTGAGCTCGGTGAGGCCGCCGTCGCCTCGTTCGCAAAGGCACGCGTCGAGGCGCAGGCCGAGCGGTACCGCCCCGTGGTCGAGCGGGCCGCGCCCGAGGAGCGGGCGCGGGCGCTCGCCGAGGCCCTCACCGAGGACGGGTACGCTGCAACGGCGCGCGCGGCGCCGGCCTCCGCAGGCGAGCAGCTCTGCCAGCACCACTGCCCGGTGGCGCACGCGGCGGAGCAGTACCCGCAGTTGTGCGAGGCGGAGACGGAGGTCTTCTCCCGCCTGCTCGGCACCCACGTGCAGCGGCTCGCCACCATCGCGCACGGCGACGGGGTGTGCACCACCTTCGTCCCGCGCGTACGGGGCGAGGGCTCCGCTGCGTCGCATCCGTCGTCGTCCGAAGCCACCGCGCCGAGGCAGACGCCCCGCCGACAGCCCGGAAGACCGGGAGAATCGGCAGAGCCGGGGCGCCCCGGCTCGTCCCGCAAGAACCGCAAGTCCACCGAAGCAGCACCTGTGAACACGGCCGGGAGGAACCCCGCATGACTTCTCCTACGGAGACTGCCCACCCCGAACTCGAAGGGCTGGGCAATTACGAGTACGGCTGGGCCGACTCCGACGCGGCCGGCGCCGCCGCCAAGCGCGGACTCTCCGAGGAGGTCGTCCGCGACATCTCGGGCAAGAAGAACGAGCCCGACTGGATGCTGAAGCTGCGCCTCAAGGGCCACCGGCTCTTCGAGAAGAAGCCCATGCCGAACTGGGGCTCCGACCTCTCCGGCATCGACTTCGACAACATCAAGTACTTCGTCCGCTCCACCGAGCAGCAGGCGCAGACCTGGGAAGACCTTCCCGAGGACATCAAGAACACCTACGACAGGCTCGGCATCCCCGAGGCGGAGAAGCAGCGCCTCGTCGCGGGCGTCGCCGCGCAGTACGAGTCCGAGGTCGTGTACCACCAGATCCGCGAGGACCTGGAGAAGCAGGGCGTCCTCTTCCTCGACACCGACACCGCGCTGCGCGAGCACCCGGAGATCTTCAAGGAGCACTTCGGCACCGTGATCCCGGCCGGCGACAACAAGTTCGCCGCGCTCAACACCGCGGTCTGGTCCGGTGGTTCCTTCATCTACGTCCCGCCGGGCGTCCACGTGGACATCCCGCTCCAGGCGTACTTCCGGATCAACACCGAGAACATGGGCCAGTTCGAGCGGACGCTCATCATCGTCGACGAGAACGCATACGTGCACTACGTCGAGGGCTGCACCGCGCCGATCTACAACTCGGACTCCCTGCACTCGGCGGTCGTGGAGATCATCGTCAAGAAGGGCGGCCGCTGCCGCTACACGACGATCCAGAACTGGTCGAACAACGTCTACAACCTCGTCACCAAGCGCGCGGTCGCCTACGAGGGCGCGACGATGGAGTGGGTCGACGGCAACCTCGGCTCCAAGGTGACGATGAAGTACCCGGCCGTCTACCTCATGGGCGAGCACGCCAAGGGCGAGACGCTCTCGGTCGCCTTCGCCGGCGAGGACCAGCACCAGGACGCCGGGGCCAAGATGGTCCACATGGCGCCGCGCACCTCGTCGAACATCGTCTCCAAGTCCGTTGCGCGCAGCGGCGGCCGCACCTCCTACCGCGGCCTCATCGAGATCGCCGAGGGCGCCGAGGGCTCCAAGTCGAACGTGCTCTGCGATGCCCTCCTGGTCGACACGGTCTCCCGTTCCGACACCTACCCGTACGTCGACGTCCGCGAGGACGACGTCACGATGGGCCACGAGGCGACCGTCTCCAAGGTCAGCGACGACCAGCTCTTCTACCTGATGAGCCGCGGTCTCACCGAGGACGAGGCGATGGCGATGATCGTGCGCGGCTTCGTCGAGCCGATCGCCAAGGAGCTGCCCATGGAGTACGCGCTGGAGCTCAACCGGCTGATCGAGCTGCAGATGGAGGGCGCCGTCGGCTGACGTTCGACGCCGCCCAGCAGACCCCCGAACGCGGGCGCGCGGAGACCGGATTCCGGTCCCGCGCGCCGCGGGCGACCACCCAGGCAGAGAGAGAGCAAGACGACAGCCATGGCTGAGGCTCAGAGTATTCCGGTCGGTTCCAACACCACCGGATCGATCGCGGTGGCAGCTGAGTCCACCACCGCCACCAGGATGAGCGCACCCCCCTCGTTCGACGTGGCGGAGTTCCCCGTTCCGCACGGCCGCGAGGAGGAGTGGCGGTTCACGCCGCTGGAGCGGCTCAAGGGACTGCACGACGGCTCGGCCGACCCCACCGGGACGCTGAAGAGCGAGATCGAGGCGCCCGAGGGCGTCACGGTCGAGTCGGTCCCGCGGGAGGACTCGCGCGTCGGCCGTGCGGGCAAGCCGGTGGACCGGGTCTCGGCGCAGGCGTACTCCGCCTTCGAGAAGGCGACCGTCGTCACCGTGCCGAAGGAGGCCGTGCTCGGCGAGCCGGTGCGGATCAACCTTCACGGCGAAGGCGGCGTCACCTACGGCCACACCGTCTTCGACATCGGCGAGTTCGCCGAGGTGGTCGTCGTCATCGACCACGCGGGGGACGCGGTCCGCGCCGCCAACGTGGACTTCCTCGTCGGGGACGGCGCGAAGGTCACCTTCGTCTCCGTCCAGGACTGGGACGACACCGCGGTGCACACCTCGCAGCACAACGCGGTCGTCGGCCGCGACGCCACCTTCAAGTCGGTGGTCGTCACCTTCGGCGGCGACGTCGTGCGGCTCAACCCCCGCGTCACGTACGCGGGCCCGGGCGGCGAGGCGGAGTTCTACGGGCTCTACTTCACCGACAACGCGCAGCACCAGGAGCACCGACTCCTCGTCGACCACAACCAGCCCAACTGCCGCAGCAACGTGGTCTACAAGGGCGCGCTCCAGGGCGAAGAGGCGCACGCGGTCTGGATCGGGGATGTGCTGATCCGCGCGGAGGCCACCGGTACCGACACCTACGAGCTCAACCGGAACCTCGTCCTCACCGACGGTGCCCGGGTCGACTCGGTCCCGAACCTGGAGATCGAGACGGGCGAGATCGTCGGCGCCGGACACGCCTCGGCGACCGGCCGCTTCGACGACGAGCAGCTCTTCTACCTCATGGCCCGCGGCATCCCGCAGGTCGAGGCCCGGCGCCTGGTGGTCCGCGGGTTCTTCGCCGAACTCGTCCAGCAGATCGGCCTCCCCGACCTCGAGGAGCGGCTCATCGCGAAGATCGACGAAGAGCTGGAATCCGTCGCATGAGCGGGTTCGTGCGCGTCGCAGCCCTCGGCGAGCTGGAGGAGGACATCCCGCAGCGGGTGGAGGTCTCCGGTGTGCAGGTCTCCGTCGTGCGCACCGAGGGCCAGGTCTTCGCCGTCAACGACATCTGCACGCACGCCAACGTCTCGCTCTCCGAGGGCGAGGTGGAGGACTGCCAGATCGAATGCTGGCTCCACGGCTCCCGGTTCGACCTGCGCACCGGCAAGCCGTCCGGACCGCCTGCTTCCCGCCCCGTACCCGTATACCCCGTAAAGATCGAAGGAGACGGCCCCGAAGCGGCTGTGCTCGTCTCCGTCACCCAGGAGTCCTGAAACCCCATGGCAACGCTTGAGATCAACGACCTGCACGTCTCCGTGGAGGCCGAGAGTGGCCCGGAGGAGATCCTCCGCGGCGTCGACCTGACCGTGAGGCAGGGCGAGACGCACGCGATCATGGGGCCGAACGGCTCCGGCAAGTCGACGCTCGCCTACTCCCTCGCCGGCCACCCGAAGTACACCGTCACCGGCGGCACCGTCACCCTCGACGGGGAGGACGTGCTGGAGATGACCGTCGACGAGCGCGCCCGCGCCGGCGTCTTCCTCGCCATGCAGTACCCGGTCGAGGTGCCGGGCGTCTCCGTCTCCAACTTCCTGCGCACCTCGGCGACGGCCATCCGCGGCGAGGCGCCGAAGCTCCGTACCTGGGTGAAGGAGGTCAAGGAGGCCATGGAGCGGCTCTCCATCGACCCGGCCTTCGCCGAGCGGTCGGTGAACGAGGGTTTCTCCGGCGGTGAGAAGAAGCGCCACGAGATCCTCCAACTGGAGCTGCTGAAGCCGCAGATCGCCATCCTCGACGAGACCGACTCGGGCCTCGACGTCGACGCGCTCCGGGTCGTCTCCGAGGGCGTCAACCGCGTCCGCGAGGGCGGCGACGTCGGCACCCTGCTGATCACCCACTACACGCGCATCCTCCGCTACATCAAGCCCGACTTCGTCCACGTCTTCGCGAAGGGCCGCATCGCCGAGTCCGGCGGCGCGGAGCTCGCGGACAAGCTGGAGGAAGAGGGGTACGAGCAGTACGTGAAGGGCGGCGCGGCCGCATGAGAGGCTCATCGGCGGGCCGGCGCGGCCCGCTCACCGCAGCGCGGTCGCACCGCGCGACGAAGGGAGGCGCAGTCGCGTGACACAGATCCCCGGGCTCCTCGACACCGAGGCGATCCGTAAGGACTTCCCCATCCTGGACCGCACGGTCCACGACGGCGATGCCCTCGTCTACCTGGACAACGCGGCGACCTCCCAGAAGCCGCGCCAGGTCCTCGACGCGCTGCACGAGTACTACGAGCGGCACAACGCCAACGTCCACCGCGGTGTGCACGTGCTCGCCGAGGAGGCCACGGCGCTCTACGAGGGCGCCAGGGACAAGGTCGCCGCGTTCGTCAACGCGCCGTGCAGGGACGAGGTGGTCTTCACGAAGAACGCCTCCGAGTCCCTCAACCTCGTGGCGAACATGCTCGGTTGGGCCGACGAGCCCTACCGGGTGGAGGCCGGTACCGAGATCGTCATCACGGAGATGGAGCACCACTCCAACATCGTCCCGTGGCAGTTGCTCGCCCAGCGCACGGGTGCGGAGCTGAAGTGGTTCGGGCTCACGGACGACGGCCGCCTCGACCTCTCCGCCGTCGACGAGGTGATCACGGAGCGCACCAAGGTGGTCTCCTTCACGCTCGTCTCGAACATCATGGGCACCTTCAACCCGATCGAGGCGATCGTGCGGCGTGCCCAGGAGGTCGGCGCCCTCGTGGTGGTCGACGCCTCCCAGGCGGCACCGCACATGCCGCTCGACGTCCAGGCGCTCCAGGCCGACTTCGTCGCCTTCACGGGGCACAAGATGTGCGGTCCCACCGGCATCGGCGTCCTGTGGGGCAGGCAGGAGCTCCTCGACGACCTGCCGCCGTTCCTCGGCGGCGGCGAGATGATCGAGACGGTCACCATGCACGCGTCGACGTACGCGCCGGCACCGCACAAATTCGAGGCGGGCACGCCCCCGATCGCGGAGGCGGTCGGCCTCGGTGCGGCCGTGGACTATCTCTCGTCGATCGGGATGGACCGCGTCCAGGACCACGAGCACGCGCTCACCGAGTACGCGGTGGCACGTCTGAAGGAGATCCCCGAGCTGCGGATCATCGGCCCCACCACGGCCGAGGAGCGGGGCGCCACCATCTCGTTCACGCTCGGTGACATCCACCCGCACGACGTCGGGCAGGTCCTCGACGAGCAGGGCATCGCCGTCCGCGTCGGCCACCACTGCGCCCGGCCGGTCTGCCTGCGCTACGGAATTCCTGCGACCACGCGTGCGTCGTTCTATCTGTACTCCACGCCGGCGGAGGTCGACGCCCTCGCCGACGGGTTGGTGCACGTACGGAATTTCTTCGGCTAGGCGGCGCTGGGACGGACTCGTGAAGCTCGACTCGATGTACCAGGAAGTCATCCTGGACCACTACAAGAACCCGCACGGCCGCGGCCTCCGCGAAGGCGACGCGGAGGTGCATCATGTCAACCCGACCTGCGGTGACGAGATCACCCTGCGGGTGAGGTACGAGGGCGGCACGGTCGCCGACATCTCGTACGAGGGGCAGGGGTGCTCGATCAGCCAGGCGAGCGCCTCGGTCCTCAACGACCTCCTCGTCGGCAAGGAGCTGGCGGACGCGCAGCAGATTCAGGAGACCTTCCTCGAACTGATGCAGTCCAAGGGCCAGCTCGAACCCGACGACGCGATGGAGGACGTGCTGGAGGACGCGGTGGCGTTCGCCGGCGTCTCGAAGTACCCGGCGCGCGTCAAGTGCGCCTTGCTGAGCTGGATGGCGTGGAAGGACGCGACGGCGCAGGCGCTGGGCACGGAGCCGGCCAAGTGACCGCGGACACCGTACCGTCGGGCGCAGCAGCCCCGGACGCAACGCAACCGGACCCGAGAGAAGGACACCCGGCATGACCGAGACCACCACCAAGCCAGCGAGTGAGGACGAGGTCCGCGAGGCCATGATGGACGTCGTCGACCCCGAGCTCGGCATCGACGTCGTCAACCTCGGCCTGGTCTACGGCATCCACATCGACGACGACAACGTCGCCACCATCGACATGACGCTCACCTCGGCGGCCTGCCCGCTCACCGACGTCATCGAGGACCAGGCGCGTGCCGCCACCGAGGGCATCGTCAAGGAGTTCCGGATCAACTGGGTCTGGATGCCGCCGTGGGGCCCCGACAAGATCACCGACGACGGCCGCGATCAGCTCAGGGCGCTCGGGTTCAACGTCTGAGCCGGCGCCTCCGGGCCCCGTCCTGCCGTCACCGGCGGGGCGGGGCCCGACGTCGTTGCGGTGCGCCCCGCGTTCAGGCGGCCATGTCGAGGACGAAGCGGTAGCGGACGTCGTTGCGCTCCAGCCGGTCCAGGGCGGTGTTCACCTCGTGGGACGGCAGGACCTCGGTCTCGGCGGCGATGCCGTGCGCGGCGCAGAAGTCGAGCATCTCCTGCGTCTCGCCCGTCCCGCCGCTGCCCGCGCCCGCGAGGGTCTTGGCGCCGGAGATCAGACCGAGGGGCGGGACGCGGAGGTCCTCTTCCGGGACGCCGACGAGGCAGAGCGTCCCGTCGACCGCCAGCGAGCGGAGGTAGGGCTCCAGCGCGTGCGGTACGCCGACCGTGTCGAGGACGAGGTCGAACCGACCCGCCTGCGCAGCCATCTGCCGCTCGTCCCCGGAGAGGACCACCTCCCCGGCGCCGAGGCGGCGCGCTTCGGCCGCCTTGCCGGGCGAGGTCGTGAACTGCACCACCTCGGCGCCCATTGTGTGGGCGAGCTGGAGTGCCAGGTGCCCGAGGCCGCCCATGCCGACGATGCCGACCTTCCGCCCCGGGCCCGCGCCCCAGCGCCGCAGCGGCACGTAGGTGGTGACCCCCGCGCACATCAGCGGGGCCGTGCCCGCGGGATCGAGCTCCGCGGGGAGCGGGTAGGCGAAGTGCTCGTCGACGACGTACTCGGAGGAGAAGCCGCCCTGGCCGAGTGAACCGTCGACCGGGTCGATGCCGCCGTAGGTGAGGACCACCCCTTCGTGGCACCAGTTCTCCCGGCCTGCTCGGCAGGCGGGACAGGCGCGGCAGGAGTCGGCGATGTTGCCCACCGCCACCTCGTCGCCGACCGCGAACCGGGCAACGCCCTCGCCGACCGCGCGCACCGTGCCGACGATCTCGTGCCCCGGTACGAGCGGCGGGGAGTCCGGGTGACGCGTGCGGACGGCGGTGAGGTCCGACGCGCAGACGCCGCAGTAGCGGACGTCGACCGCCAGGTCCGTGCTCCGCAGGTCCCGCCGCTCGAAGTCGTACCGGGCGACGGCCTCACCGGGGGAGTGGGTCGCCCATCCGCTGGCTCTGCGCATGTTCCGTCCTGTCTTCCGTGGTCCTCGGCGCTGCGGTGTCCCCTGCCGGGGTGCGCCGGGCGCCCATCTCGTCCTCGCAGTCGAGGCCCCTGCGCGACAGGTCGCGGTGGTGGGCGATCTTCTCCCGCACCACGCTCAAGTCCCCGCGCAGCCGGGCTATCTGGGCCTCGATCGCCGCGGCGTGCTCCTCCAGGAGCGCCGTGCGCCTGTCGTGCCACTCCGCCCCGTGGCCCATCTGCACAAAAGCCCGGACGTCGTCCACCGGCATTCCGGTACGCCGAAGCGCCTGCACGAGACGGACGAACCGGACCGCCGCGGGCCGATACCGGCGCCGCCCGCGCGGGTCCCGCTCCACGAGCGGGAGGAGGCCCTCGCGCTCGTACCACCGCAGGGTGTCGACGCTCAGACCCGTCTGCTCCGACACTGCTCCGATGCCTACCGTGCCGGTCTCGGGGGAGTCAGCCATGACGGAGACGGTAGGAGGTGGAGTGGGCTCCAGGGCAACTTCTGCCGGGGCGGGAGGTGTTGGGGAAGTGCTCGTGCCGCGGCAGGGATCCGGCATGGCTTTCCGCCGTAACTGCGGCGGCTGTCTCGGCTCACCGCCGTTGTCGACGGATGCTCGGCGACTGTGCTGTCCGTCAGGACAGCTTTGGCAGGGAGACGCTCGGGCATGAGTACTTCGGGGCTGCGGCGTCGATGAAGCGTTGGAGCATCTCGCGCTCCGCTGGGAGACGGTGGATTCCCAGCTTGTTGTGGAGGGTGCGCTCGATGGTGGGCCCCCATGTGTGACCCAGGTAGACGTCGCCGTTTTTGCAGTGGAGCAGAACGCCGCTTGTCGTGTCGTATCCCTTGCCCTGCGGGAGTCTTGTGAACGCTTCACGTTTGGTGGCGATCGCGTGCGTCATCGTTCTGTTGTCCGTGGCGGCGAAGGTGAGGTGGCTGCCAGAGCGTCCGTCGCCTCGCGTGGGAGCGAGGTGGAGGTCGCAAGCCCAGTACTGACTGTTGTGGATCGTCCTTTCCGTGTCCGTCTTCATGCCGGCGAGCCGGATATTGCGCTGGGGGAGCGAGAAGTCCTCGAGGCGACACAGCTCTGCTGGGATCGATCGATGCGTTGCAGGGGCTTCCGATATGTCCTCAACTTCGGCAGTGCTACCCCCGGAGCAATTACCTGTCTTGGTGACCTCCTGGGTGGCTTCGACGAGGACTTGGGCCATGCCCGCACGGTCGACGGAGCCGCCGAAGACCTGCGCCTGGACTGTGGGCACGTGACTGTTTGACGCCCTGCCGTCTCGTTCGATCCGTCCCCAGCAGGCTTCGGGGAGCATCACCCAGAGGCGCTCTGTGCCAACTGCGCCCGTGGTCGAGCCCGGCAGGGAGGACATCGTTGCGGGCTGTGGCCATCTCGCACTTTGGAAAGGGAAGTCTCCCTGTTCTGCCTTCGTCCGGAAGACGACCTCCGTGTCGTCCGTCCCGGTGAGTCGACTGGTCCGGCTCAACTCGCATCGGAATTCCGGATATTTTCCTCGGTCCGCATTGACGCGCTCGGTGGCCACCCGGCCTGGTCCGTCCAGCGCACTATGGACTGCCTCCGCGGAGACGATGCCGTCGCAGTATTCCTCCGGGCCGAAGAGATTCGTGTTCCACCAGACGTGGAGTGCTCCTCCTGTAAGGAGGGCGACGCAGATGCCGGCCAGGATGCCGGGGGCCTTCCAACTCCGGGGCCTACGCGGTCTCACCGTGCTCCTCGCTCCCATGGACGTGTTGCTCTGCGAACTGCGCTGCTACGAGCAGGCATTGCGGGCCGGGGTGCACGCCTGCCCGAGTTCCCTGCCCCACGACTCGGCGCGGTGGGCGACGAGGCCACGAACCGCCCGCTCCTACTCCCCTGACGAGGGGCACCCATGCTCCGAGGCCAGCGCCTTGGCGTAGGAGCGCAGCCAGCCGCGCATCACGGTGGCTTCGCTCTGCGTGGACGTGGCGTCTTCGAGTGCCGCTCCGTACGCGTCGGAGGAGTGGACGTGGGCGTAGATCTCCTCGTCGCCGCAGGGGACGAGGACCCGATCGGTCGCCTTGGACGTGTTCCGGCCGACACCTTCCAACGAGGCTCCGTGGACGAGCATCGAGTCTGCGCTCCAGGTGAACGTCAGGCGGCGGTCTTCCCTGCCGGGGAAGGCGAGTTCGCAGGCGCCCGTGGTGGAGCCGGTCGCCGTGTACCGCTCCCGCTCGGGAGAGCTGAGGCGGCCTTCCGGCAGGGCGCCGGGTGCCGTGAGGCTGTTGCCGCAGAGCTGGGCGTCGTCCGGCCGGGTTTCGGCTCCGGTGGGTTCCCGGAGATCGATCGGGGCGGAACGCCATCGGTCCGTGGTGTCGCAACCCATCTTCGTGGTCACGTGGTTGGCGATCCGCAGGAGAACGGCAGCCAGGTCGGACTTGCCGGGCCGCGCGTTCTCGACCTCCACCTGGACGCTCCACAGCGGGTCGCCGCGGACGGAGTTCGGAACGGTGCCGAGGCACTCCTGGGGGAGGAGCAGCCACCCACGCTCGTGCGACACCGCACCCGCACGCTCGCCTGTGAAGTAGGAGTAGGAGGCGTGCCCGTCCCAGACACGGCGGGAGCTGAGGGCGAAGTCGGCGGGCTGGAGGGCCAGTTCCGTGCTGAGCACGGCGGGTGGTCCACCGCCGATCTTCTGCGCGCGCTCCACCTCGCACGTGAAGCCGTAGGGCTCGTCGTGCTCCGTGGAGTTGTCCGAGAGTCTGCCGGATCCGGAGAGGATCGAGTCGACCTCGCCCGCCTCGAGCACCTTTCCGCAGAACGTTTCCTTGCCGAAGACGTCGGTGTTCGCCCAGGCCCAGATCGCTCCGGCGAGCAACGCGAGGGCGACCACGCCGCCGAGAATCATCACAACGGGGCGACGAGTTCTGGTCCTCACTGACATGTCATCACTTTCGTTCTCGCAACGCGTCGTAAGCGCTCTCACGCCCGCTGGTGTAGCTCTGGCCCGCCTCACGCTGGAGCGTGGAGGCGGAGACGTCGTCATGGCCCGACTTGTCGACCCAGTTGTTGAAGAACTTGTCCAGGTGGTCCATTGCGGCGTCGTTGCCCGAACTGATCCGGTCCCTCGCCAGCAGGCCCTCCTCAGCCGTGACCCCCTTCAGCCATTCGTTGGCTGTGGCATCGACGGTACGTTGAGCGATGTCGCCCACCACGGGTATGCCGGTGACCGCGCTGCCGACCACGTGGTAGCCGTAGACCCGCTTGTCGGTGGCGTCGCCCACTTTGTCGTCCCGTTCGCCGAGGTCGACGTCCCCGCCGACCGCGTTGACCGCGCCGTTCACCTCGCCGATTTTGGCCGCCTGGTTCTTCATCTCCTCGTGGTCGTTGGGGTCGACGCCGCCCATCTGCTCGGCCATGTAGCGTTGCTGCGATTCGTGCAGGTGGAAGAAGTTCTCATCGTCCTCGGACAGGCCTCGCATCACGCGGAGCACGCTGCTCCTGCTGTTCTGGATCTGGGAGTCCTTTCCGTCTCCGAGCGCCCCCTCCTCACCCGTGCGACCGCCCGGGCCGTCTCCGGCGAGGATGTCGACCGTGTCGGGAGAGTAGTCCGACAGCGCACGCGTGAGGGGGCCCCTGAGGTTGGCGTACTCCTCGCTCTTGAGGACGTTGTCCGCGTCGGCCTTGCTGTCCTCGCCCTGCCGACCGTCCGGATCCCCGTAGTCCAGCACGTTGATGGCGTCGTGCATGATGCGGGCCTGGGCTTCGGTGTGACGGCCCATCTCCGGGTTGGCAGTGGCCGGTTCGTTCCCCGTCGCCCCCGCCTCCAGAGCGAGGCCGAACCCCTTGCGTACGTCGCCGTCGTGGGTGTCGGAGGCGGTGTGCTCGACGTTGCCTGTCCACGTGGAGTTGTCGACCTGGTTCCAGTCGCGGTCGTTGAGCAGGTACTCCAGGTTGTCGTTGCCGCGGTCGGCTCCGGGGTCGAGGTAGTGCGTCGCGGTGTCGGGGTCCTTGGACATGACCTCCAGCACGCCGTCGAGCGGGTCGTTGGCGAACCAGCCGTCCTCCTTGCCGCTGAAGTCGCCGCGCAGGTCCCAGATATCCGGGTCGCCGCCCTGGCTCTTGTCCTCCGCCTTGCGGATGTCGTCGGCCATGTCTCGGAGGAAGTCCTCCGAGTACCCGTCGCCCTGCTTCATGAGCGTCGCGAGGCTCTGGTAGCCGCGCGCCTGCTGGCCGTGCCCCGTGCCGACCTGGATCTTGTCCCCTGCGACGTCGAGGTCGAACTGCTTCGTCCCCGCCTTGCGCATCTTCTTGCGCCAGTTCTTGTAGAAGTCCGAGTCGGTGTTCTTCGTGGCGGTGGCGAGGGTGTTGGCGAGGCCTTTCTGGAGGCCCGCGTAGTCCTTGCGGTCGCCCTTGTCGCCGGAGTGGGAGAGGTCGCTGAGTTTGTTGGTGAACTTGACCATGCCGTCGGGGCCGAGGGAGTTGAGGAGGGTCTGGCTGAACGCCTTGTCGCCCGCGTTGTCGCGGAAGGCGCGCTGGGCCTCGCGGATGTCCGCCGGGGTGGCCTCGCCGTTGTTGATCCGCGTGGCGATCTCCGCGGTGTTCTTCGCCTCGTACTTCTCGATGTTGCCCTGTGCCTCGCCGTTGAAGCCGCCGCCTGCCAACAGGTCCCTTTTGGAGGCCTCTTCCAGGGCCGTCTCGACGCCCCCGTCCGCGTCGGTCACCTTCTTCACCGCGGCGTCGATGCGGCGCTGCCAGGTGCGCTCCTTGTCGCGGACGCTCTCCTGGTAGGTGGGGTCGTGGTGGAGCGCCATCTTCGCGCCCTCGGAGAGCGACGTGGTGTCGAACCTGACGACGCCGTGGTCAGAGACGAGCATGTCGTCCTTCTCCGCTTCCGCCTTGACGTCCTTGAGCTCCTCGCGCAGGTCGTGGAACTGCGAGGCGGCCTTCCTCAGCAGTTCGGCCATCGCCTTCGCCTCGGTCTGCGCGAACTGGAACTGCTCGAGTGTGTCGTTGAAGTGCTGGTTCCCCGCCAGCGCGCTGAAGCCCGTCCACGTGGGGCCGACGGAGATCCCGTGGACGTCCTTGCGGTAGGCCGTCTCCTGGTCGTCGAACTCGCCCGCCATGTCCTCCCATTCCTGGGCGGCGGTGGTGAGCGCGGAGAGTTTCGTGGACATGATCTCGTGGTACGTCGGCATGCTGCCTCCCCCGTGGCTGCGCGGTGCTGCTGTACTCGGTTCAGAAGTCGTCGAGGGCGGAGGGCGGGCGCAGCCTCGCTGCGGCGCCGCCGTCGGTGTTCAGGAACATGTTGTTGGTGCTGGTCAGTATCGCCTGCTCCTGACCCAGCCTCTCCAGCAGCGACTTGACCTGCTTCCCCCACTCCTTGTGGGCCTTTCGCAGCGCGGTCGAGGTGGCCCAGCCGTGGCCGTCCTTGGCATCGAACTCCTTGACGGCGGCGTTCGTCTTCTCGTCCGCGTACTCGCCCGCGGTTCTGGTGTCCGGGTAGATGTGCTTCTCGATGGCCTTCGCTGCCGCCTTCTTCTCGCTCGGCGAGGAGGCGAGCGCGTCTGCCGGGGCGCCGGGAAGTGGGGTGGTCACTCGGCCTCCAGGGGCTCGGCATGTGCGTGTCGTTGCAACGAGAAAGTACCAGCGTGCCGCACAGCGGGGGGAGTTGGTCGCAGGACGTCGGCGGTGAGAGGTGCGTGCGCGGCTCGTGCCGTGCCGGTGCGCACGGTGTGTGCCCCCCCGGTGCGGCGGCTCTCGCGCGGCCGCTATGTCGCGCTCTGCTCCTTCGGCCCGGTGCGCGCGGGGAATAGGGGATTCTTCAACACGCTTGCACAAGGCGTGCGTGCATGCGTCACAGCGGGGCGCCGACATCTTCACCGGACGGTTTTTGCTGCCGTTATGTCCCTTCGCGGCGACCCGATTCGGTGGCGGACGTGTATTCGTTCCGCAACGACGTGAAGACGGTGTCCCAAAGGCGTGCCCGGGGTGCACCGACTGGGCATCGGGTGTTCAGAAACCGCAGGTGGGGACGTTGACGCGGCTGGCAGACCCCTGCGCCCCCGTGCTTTCATCTGGCGCACCGCAAACGCCTCGTGAACGGCCCTGCATTTCGGGCCTGCGTAAGCGGAGTGACGGCACCCTGCCGGGTGCGGTCGCTGATTGCACAGATTCCACCAAGCGAAGGGCAGTACGCAGAATGCGTAACGACCTCGAGACCCGTGAGATCGCCGACAACGAGCTGGACGCCGTCTCCGGCGGCCTCGGCGGTGCCGTCGGCGGTGTTGTCGGCGGCGCCGTCAACGACGTGACCAACACCGTCGGTTCGCTGGAGACCGTCGGCGCGGCCACCGGCCTCGCCGGCGAGGCCACCGGCACCGTCGGCAACGTCACGGGTGTCAGCCTCGGCCAGTGATCCGCCTCGGCGAGTGAGAAGGGGCACCTCGGGCCGCCCTGCGGTCCGGTGCGCCACGCGGTCTGACGAGGGGTCCGCGCCCCCGCCTGACCGTTCATGAACCCCGGAGCTCCCCCGTTCCGGGGTTCATGTCGTGGCCGCAACCGCCCGGCCCCGTACGGGGATCGGGCAGGACGCCGCCCGTGCGCGTCCGCAGACGAGCAGCCGAAGGAAGACCAGTGCAGTTCCGTCAGAAGGCGCTCTCCCGATTGCAGTCGCCGGAGGAGCTGGACCTGCCGGTGCGCTTCGCGCGCCCTCCGGGCCGGCTCGTCCTCGCCGTCACACTCGTCGCGATGGCGGCTGCCGCGGTGTGGGGCGTGACCGGGACCGTCACCAACAAGATCGAGTCGCCGGGGGTGCTCACGCACGCCGGCGGCAGCTACGTCCTCCAGAGCCCGCTCGCCGGACAGGTCACCGGTGTCTTCGCGGAGGAGGGCGACCGGGTCGAGGCCGGTGCGCCCCTGTTGCGGGTGCGTACGCAGACGGGGCCGCGCGCGGTGCGCGCCGTCGAGGCGGGGGAGGTGACCACGCTGCTGACGAAGAGCGGCTCGGTCCTCACGCCGGGCGCGGACGTCGCCACCGTCGAGCGTGCCGAGGACCCGGACGAGCCGCTCGTGGCGATGGTCTACGTGCAGGGGAGCGGCGGCTCCTCGGTGAAGCCGGGAGCCGAGGTCGACCTGACCGTCCCCTCGGTGCCGCAGCAGCAGTACGGGGTGCTGCGCGGCCGCGTCGAGGCCGTCGGCCGGGCGCCGCAGACGGCGCAGCAGATCTCCGGCTTCCTCGGAAACGCCGACCTGGCACGGCAGTTCGCGGCGAAGGGCAACCCGCTTCCCGTCCTGGTGAAGTTGGAGCCCTCCTCGACGACGAAGTCGGGCTACGAGTGGTCCTCGGAGGAGGGCCCGCCGCACACCCTCGACTCGACGACGCCGGTCTCCGCCGCCGTCCATCTCGACTCGCAACACCCCGTCGATTGGCTGCTCCCGTGACGAGACGGAAGGAATACCCGCCGCCGCACCGGCTGCCGCCCGCCGGCCACCGCAGGCGCGGCGCCGAGCCGCGCGGCGGCGCCAGGCGGCGTGCCCCGCAGCGCACTCCCCGCGGGGGAAGGCACGTGCGCACGCCGACGGTGCTCCAGATGGAGGCCGTCGAGTGCGGCGCTGCGGCGCTCGCCATGGTGCTCGCGTACCACGGCAGGCACGTGCCGCTGGAGGAGCTGCGCATCGCCTGCGGCGTCTCGCGCGACGGCTCGCGCGCCTCCAACCTGCTGAAGGCGGCGCGCAGTTACGGCCTGCGCGCCAAGGGCATGCAGATGGACATGGCCGCGTTGGCGGAGGTCGACGCGCCGGCGGTCCTTTTCTGGGAGTTCAACCACTACGTCGTCTTCGACGGGATGGCGCGCCGGTTCGGCCGCCGCGGCGTCCACGTCAACGACCCCGCGCGCGGGCGGCGGTTCGTCCCCCTCGACGAATTCGACGCGAGCTTCACGGGCGTCGTGCTCACCTTCGAGCCCGAACCGGAGTTCCGCCGCACCGGGCGCAAGCCGGGCGTGCTCAGCGCGATGCCGGCAAGGCTGCGCGGTACCACGGGCACCATGGCCGTCGCGGTGCTTTCGAGCCTGCTGCTGGTGCTCGTCGGCGCGACGGTCCCGGCGCTGAGCCGTACCTATATCGACATGTTCCTTCTCGGCGAGCAGTCCTCGCTCCTCGGCGTCGTCTTCGCCGCCATGGGCGGCGCGTTGGTGCTGACGGTGGTGCTCACGGCGCTCCAGCAGGCGAACCTGCTCCGGGGGCGCATCATCTCGTCGACGCTGGGCAGCGCGCGGTTCCTCGGCCATCTGCTGCGGCTGCCCGTCTCGTTCTTCTCCCAGCGCAACCCCGCCGACCTCGTCCAGCGGCTGCAGTCCAACGACACCGTCGCGGAGACGCTCGCGCGCGATCTCGCCGCGGCCGGCGTCGACGCGGTGGTCGTCGTCGTGTACGCGCTTCTGCTGTGGACCTACGACCCGCAGTTGACCGTCGTCGGTATCGGTATCGCGCTGCTGAACATCGTGGCGATGCGGGTGGTGATCCGGTTGCGCTCGACCGGCACCCAGAAGCTCCGCGCCGACACGGCGCGGCTCACCAACACCTCGTACAGCGGCCTCCAGTTGATCGAGACGATGAAGGCGACGGGAGGCGAGAACGGCTTCTTCCGACGCTGGGCGGGACAGCACGCCACGACGCTCGAGGTGCAGCAGCAACTCGGCGTCCCCAGCGCGGCGTTGGCCGTCGTCGCGCCGACGCTGGCGGCGCTCAACAGCGCGCTGATCCTGATGATCGGCGGGACCCGCGCCGTCGAGGGGCACCTTTCGGTAGGTCTTCTCGTCGCCTTCCAGGCGCTCGTGACGAGCTTCACGACGCCGCTCACCCGGCTCAACGGCGTCGTCGGCCGCATCCAGGACTTCGCCGCCGACGTAGCCCGGCTCAAGGACGTCGAGAACTTCCCCGTCGACCCGCTCTACACGCGCCGCGAACCCCCGGCGAGCAGCCGCAGGTTGCGCGGCCACGTGACGGTGGAGAACGTCACCTTCGGGTACAGCCCGCTCGACGCACCCCTGCTCAAAGAGTTTTCACTCGGCGTGGGACCCGGGCAGCAGGTCGCGCTCGTGGGCGGCTCGGGGAGCGGCAAGTCGACGGTCTCCAGGTTGATTTCGGGGCTCTACACCCCGTGGGAGGGGACGGTGCGCATCGACGGGATGCGGCTCGACGACATCCCGCGCGGGGCGCTCGCCGCCTCCGTCTCCTTCGTCGACCAGGACGTCTTCCTCTTCGAGGGGACGGTCCGGGACAACGTGGCGCTCTGGGACCCGTCGATCCCGGACGAGGAGGTCGTCTCCGCGCTGCGCGACGCCGCCGTCCACGAGGTGGTGGCCAGGCGTCCCGGCGGCGTCAACTGCCGTGTGGAGCAGGACGGGAGGAACTTCTCCGGTGGCCAGCGGCAGCGCTTGGAGATCGCCAGGGCGCTGGTCAGGCGTCCCAGCGTGCTCGTCCTCGACGAGGTCACCAGCGCACTCGACGCGGAGACCGAGCAGTTGATCATCGACAACCTGCGGCGGCGGGGCTGTGCCTGCGTCGTCATCGCGCACCGGTTGAGCACCGTGCGGGACAGCGACGAGATCGTCGTCCTGGACCGCGGCACCGTCGTCGAGCGCGGGCGGCACGAGTGGCTCGTGTCGAGCCCCGAGGCGCGCGGCGCGTACGCCGAACTCGTCAGGGAGCACTAGTGGTTACGCCCGACACCGCCCGGTGGCCCGAGCCCGCCGAGGCGCAGGGCCCCGTCGCCGACCCGGTCGTCGCGGCGACGGGCACCCTCGGTCGGCCGGTCGACACCGCGGGGGTGCGCAGCCTCTCGCTGGAGGGCCCGCACATCCTCTGGCTGGTGGAGGACGGCGGCGTCGACCTCTTCGCCGTCGACGCCGCGCTCCTCGGGCACTGGCACCACCTCGGACGGCTCCACGCCGGCACGCTCCTCCTCGGCCCCGTCGAGGGGGCGCGGCACACTCTCGTCGCGCGTCCGCTCGCCGGCTGCGCGCTGCGCCGTATCGAACTGCGCGAGCTCAACAGGCCCGAGCAGTACGGCGAGTGGGGCCAGGCGGAGTGGGACACGGGCCAGTGGTACGCCTCGCAGTGGTACGCGGCGCAGCCCGGCGCCCAGCCGAGCCCGCTGGAGGAGGCGTTCGCGCTCGGCGTCGGCCGCGGCCTGCACGTGCTCTACCAGGCGCCGCTCGGCGGGCGGAGGCCCGACACCGGGTCCGAAGACGACGTCCTCTGGATGCAGGTCCCGCCCGGCAGCGTCCAGTACGGCGCCGTCCACGAGGCGGAGGCGGCCGGCACGCTCCTCGTCGACGGCACCATGTGGCAGGGGATGCTCGATCAGCAGTACCGCCTGCTCCACGCGCTCGACGAGTGGATCGAGCACGCGGAACGCACCCACGAGGACCGCACGGCCGCCGGCATCCGCGCAGGCGAGGCGGCACGGCGGCGTGCGGACGAGGAGCTGCTCGCCTCGATCGGTCGCACCGGGAGCGAGGGCTACGGACGCGGGGACGACGCGACGTTCGCGGCGTGCCGGATCGTCGCGAGGGAGGCGCGGATCGCGCTCACCGAGCCGGGGCACGCCCCGGACTCGGAGCGGATGGGCCCCGTCGAGCGCATCGCCGTCGCCTCCCGGGTGCGTACCCGCGTGGTGCGGCTCGCGGACCGCTGGTGGCGGGAGAACAGCGGGCCGCTCGTGGGGCGTCGGGCCCGTGACGAGGCGCCCGTCGCGCTGGTGTGGCGGCGCGGCAGGTACGAGGCGGTGGACCCGGCCTCCGGCAGGCGCGAGCGTGTAGGACGCGCCAACGAGGGGGAGTTCGAGCGGCGCGGCGTGATGTTCTACCGGCCGCTGCCCGAGCGCCCGCTCGGTTTGCTCCACCTGCTCCGCTTCAGCCTCCGCGGCACCCGCTCCGACCTGCGGGACCTGATCCTCGGCGGCCTCGTCGCCGTAGCACTCGGAACGCTGGTGCCGATCGCTACCGGCCAGGTGCTCGGCGTGTACGTCCCCAGCGCCGAAACCGGGCTGATCATGCAGACGACGCTGGCGCTTGCCGCGTCCGCCGTCGTCGCCGCCTCGTTCATGCTGCTGCAGAACATCTCGGTGCTGCGGCTGGAGGGGCGCATCGAGGCGTCGCTCCAACCCGCCGTCTGGGACCGGCTGCTGCGGCTGCCGACGCGGTTCTTCGCCACCCGCTCGACGGGTGAGCTGGCGAGCGCGGCGATGGGGATCAGCTCGATCCGGCGCGTGCTCTCGGGGATCGGCTCGGTGGCGATTCAGTCGAGCACCGTCGGGACGGTCAACCTCGTGCTGCTGCTCTTCTACAGCGTACCCCTGGCGCTGGCGGCGCTGGCGATGCTGCTCGTCGTCGCGGGGGTCTTCGTCGGACTCGGGATATGGCAACTGCGGTGGCAGCGGCAGTTGGTGAAACTCGGCAACAAGCTCAACAACCAGGCGTTCCAGACGCTCAGGGGCCTGCCGAAGCTGCGCGTCGCGGCGGCCGAGAGCTTCGCTTACGCGGCGTGGGCGAAGGAGTTCGCGTACACCCGGCAGCTCCAGCAGCGGGTCGGACGGATCAAGAACACCATCGCGGTGCTCAACGCCGTCTACCTCCCGCTGTGCACGCTGGTGATGTTCATGCTCCTGGCGGGCCCCGCGCGGGGCACCATGTCGGCGAGCTCCTTCCTCACCTTCAACACCGCGGTGACGATGCTGCTCTCGTCGGTGACGCAGCTCACCGGCGCGCTCATCTCGGCCGCCGCCGTCCTGCCGATGTTCGAGCAGGTGAAGCCGGTCTTCCAGGAGGCGCCCGAGGTACGCGAAGCCAGCGTCCAGCCGGGGGAGTTGGCGGGCGGGCTCGAGGCCGACCAGCTCTCCTACCGCTACACCGAGGACGGCCCGCTCGTCCTCGACGGCGTCTCGTTCTCGGTGCGCCCTGGCGAGTTCGTCGCGATCGTCGGGGCGAGCGGCTGCGGGAAGTCGACGCTGCTGCGGCTCCTCATCGGCTTCGACGACCCGTACGCCGGCAGCGTCCGCTACGACGGGCAGGACCTCGCGGCGCTCGACCAGGCCGCCGTCCGCCGCCAGTGCGGCGTCGTGCTCCAGAACGCGGAGCCGTTCACCGGCTCCGTCCTGGAGTGCATCTGCGGAGCCGAGTCGTACTCGCTGGAGGAGGCGTGGGAGGCCGCCGCGATGGCGGGCCTCGCCGAGGACATCAAGGCGATGCCGATGGGGATGCACACCATGCTCTCGGACGGGGGCGGCACCGTATCGGGGGGCCAGCGCCAGCGGTTGATGATCGCGCAGGCGCTCGTGCGCAAGCCGCGCCTTCTCTTCTTCGACGAGGCGACGAGCGCCCTCGACAACCGCACGCAGCGCACCGTCATGGAGGCGACGGGCGCGCTCAACGCCACCCGCGTGATGATCGCGCACCGGCTCTCCACCGTCCTCGACGCGGACCGCGTACTCGTCCTCGACGCGGGCCGTCTGGTGCAGCAGGGCCCCCCGGGCGAGCTGCTCGCCGATGAGCAGGGCCTCTTCCGGCAGCTCGTGCGCCGGCAGATGCAGTGACCGCCGACGCCCCTGCGACGTACGGCGGTTAGCGTGGGCGCCGGTCAACAGGAGCCTCGCACCCGCGAGCGCGAACAGAGGGGAAAGGTGAGACGAGTGGTGGACATGGAAGCGGCGGCCCGGCAGGTCTTCGACCGGTACGACCTCGACGGTGACGGTCTGCTCACGGCCGAGGAGTACCGGCAGGTGGCCACCGAGCTCGGGGACGCGGGCGTCACCGAGGACGCCGCCGCCGACCTGGTGGCGACGCTCGACACCGACGGCGATCAGCGCGTCTCCTTCGCGGAGTTCTGGGCGGCGATACGCCCCTGACAGGCGGTGCCGCCGCCGGGCGCGGCCGTCCTGCGTACGACCGTACACAACGATGTGTACACTCGTACGCATGGTCTACTTGACGCTCACCGGAGCCATCATCGCGGAAGTGCTGGGGACGACTGCGATGAAGTACAGCGACGGATTCACGAAGTTGTGGCCGTCGCTGGGCACGGCCCTCGGCTACGTGCTCGCCTTCACGCTGCTCGCGCAGACGCTCAAGACCCTGCCGATCGGCACCGCTTACGCGATCTGGTCCGGCATGGGCACGGCGGCGATCGCGGTGATCGGCATGCTCTTCATCGGTGAGGCGATGACCGCGGCGAAGATCGGCGGCCTCCTCCTCGTGATCGCCGGCGTCGTCGTCCTCAACCTGGACGGAGCGCACTGATGGCCGCCCGCCGATACGATCCGGACCGCCGGCAGCGCATCATCGAGGCGGCGCTGCGGATCGTCGAGCAGAGGGGCATCGCCGCGCTCAGCCACCGCAGCGTCGCGGCCGAGGCCGACGTGCCGCTCGGTTCGACGACGTACCATTTCGCCAGCCTCGACGACCTGCTCGTCGCCGCCCTCGAACAGGTGACGTGTCTGCCGCTGGCGGGGATCGAAAGCTGGGCGGCCGAACTCGCCGCGGGCGAGATGCCGTTCGTCGAGGCGCTCACCGATGTCCTCGCCGAGTACGCCGAGGGCGGCCACGGCCGTATCCGCCTGGAGTACGAGCTCTACCTCGCCGCGCTCACCAAGCCCGCGCTCCAACCGGTCGCGGCGGCCTGGATGGACGACTTCGCGCAGGTGCTCGGCCGGCACACCCCCGACGAGCACACGGCGCGCGTCCTCGTCGCGCTCGTCGACGGCCTGCTCCTCCAGTTCCTGCTCACGGACCGGCAGTTCGACCGCGACCAGGTCCGCTCCGCGCTCCTGCGCGTGCTCGGCTGAGCGGCGCGGAGGCGGCCCGAGCGGTCGCGGCGCCTCACAGTCCGCCCCAGACCTCCTCCGCGGTCTCCACGATCAGCCGCAGCTTGGCGAACTGCTCCTCCTCCGTGAGGTTGTTGCCCTCCTGCGTGGAGGAGAAGCCGCACTGCGGGGAGAGGCAGAGCTGATCGGCGTCGACGTACCGGGCGGCTTCGTCGATGCGCCGCTTGAGCGCGTCCTTGCTCTCCAACTCCGGGCGCTTGCTCGTGACGAGGCCGAGGACCACCTGCTTGCCCGCGGGGACGTACCGCAGCGGCTCGAAGCCGCCCGAGCGCGCGTCGTCGAACTCCAGGAAGAAGCCGTCGACGTCGAGCCCGCCGAAGAGGGCCTCCGCGACGTAGTCGTAGGAGCCCGAAGCCGCCCACGAGGAGGCGAAGTTGCCGCGGCACAGGTGCGTCGTGACGCGCAGGTCGGCCGGGCGGTCGCGGAGGGCGCGGTTGATGTTGGTGATGTACGTCTCGTGCTGGTGCGCGGGGTCGCCGCCGAGCTCCGCGACGTGGGCGCGCTGCTCGGGGTCGTTGAGGTAGGCGAGCGAGGTGTCGTCCAACTGGAGGTAGCGGCAGCCGAGTCGGTGGACACCGCGGATCTCGGCTGCGTAGGCCGCCGTGAGGTCGGTCCAGAACGCGTCGAGGTCCGGGTAGACCTCCTGGTCGATCGCCGAGCGCCCGCCGCGGTAGTGGACCATGCTCGGCGACGGGATGGTGAGCTTCGGGGTGGTGCCCCGCGGCGCGTTGTCGCGGAGGAAGGCGAAGGCGTCGCCGAAGAGGACGTCGTCGAGACGGATGCGGCCGTCGACCCTGGCGGTGGCGAACTGCGCGGCGACGTCCCCGCGCTCGTTGTGGAAGGTGACGTCGACCGTGGTGTCGTCGACGCGGGTGACGCCGCCGAGGCCGTAGATGAAGTCCATGTGCCAGGAGCTGCGCCGGAATTCGCCGTCGGTGACGGTGCGCAGCCCCGTCTCGTGCTGGCGGCGCACCACGTCGCGGACGGCGGTGTCCTCCGCCGCCTTGAGCTGCTCCGCGGTGAGGGCGCCGGACGCGTACTCCGCTCCCGCGCGCTTGAGCGCCTCGGGGCGCAGCAGGCTGCCGACGTGGTCGGCCCGGAAGGGCGGGAGGCTCGTGCGCGTCGCCATGCGGTGCTCCTTTCTGTCGGCGGCCGCGGCCGCCGACCGGAATGGTTCACTCCTCAACCAGCCACCCTCACACGCGCGTAGTCAGCGGGCGAGGCCGCACCGACGGCGTACTCTCGCCACCCCGTGGGCAGCGGCCGCGAGAGCCCGGACGCCGGTTGGTCACCGCGCCCGTCCGCCGGTTAGCGTTCTCACCATGACCGAAGCCTCCACCACCCGCACGACCGGCGCCGTCGGCGCCGGGCTCGCCACCGTCTCGTCCGACGGGACCGTGCTCGACACGTGGTTCCCCAGCCCCGAGCTCGTCGCCGAGCCCGGACCGGCCGGGACCGAGACGCTCAGCCCCGAGCGCGCCGCCGAACTGCTGGGCGACGCGGCCGTGCAGGCGATCGGGCCCGACCCCCGGCGGGGCGTCGACGTCCTCGCCGTCCGCACCGTCGTCCCCTCGCTCGACGAGAAGCCGCTCGACGCGCACGACGTCTACCTCCGCCTCCACCTGCTCAGCCACCGGTTCGTCCGCCCGCACGGCGTGAGCCTGGAGGGTATCTTCGGGCTGATCGCCAACGTCGCGTGGACCAACCTCGGGCCCGTGCCGGTCGACGAGGTCGAGCAGACCCGGCTGCGCACCCGCGCCGAGGGGCTCGCGCTCAACGTCACCAGCATCGACAAGTTCCCGCGCATGAGCGACTACGTGGTGCCCAAGGGCGTCCGCATCGGCGACGCGGACCGCGTCCGCCTCGGCGCGCACCTCGCCGAGGGCACCACCGTGATGCACGAGGGCTTCTGCAACTACAACGCCGGCACCCTCGGCGCCTCGATGGTCGAGGGGCGCATCAGCGCCGGCGTCGTCGTCGGAGACGGCTCCGACATCGGCGGCGGCTCCTCGATCATGGGCACGCTCTCCGGCGGCGGCAAGGAGACGATCCGGATCGGCGAGCGGTGCCTCCTCGGCGCCCAGGCCGGCATCGGGATCTCCCTCGGGAACGACTGCGTCGTGGAGGCCGGGCTCTACGTCACGGCCGGCACCCGGGTCACCCTCCCCGACGGCCAGGTCGTCAAGGCCGTCGAGCTCACCGGCGCCGACAACCTCCTCTACCGCCGCAACTCCACCTCGGGCACGGTCGAGGCGCTCCCGCGCAGCGGTTCCTGGGGCGGTCTCAACGAGGCGCTCCACCACAACTGAGCCCTGCGGGGCGCCGGCAGGACCGCGCCGCCCGTCCGGGACCGGCGCGGTCCTGCCGAGGGCCGGAACGACCGGCCTGGATCTGTCGCCGCCCGGACGTTTAGGGTTCAAGAATGGCGATAATAGAGGCGAAGGACCTGCGCAAGGTCTACGGGGGAAAGCCTGCCGTCGACGGGGTCTCGTTCGAGGTGGAGGAAGGCGAGATCTTCGGGGTGCTCGGGCCGAACGGCGCGGGGAAGACCACCACCGTCGAGTGCATCGAGGGGCTCCGCACACCGGACGCGGGCGAGGTACGCGTCTCCGGGCTCGATCCCGTGACCGACCGGGACGAGGTGATGCAGCTCCTCGGGGCGCAGCTCCAGGAGAGCCAGCTCCAGCAGAAGCTCACCGTCCGTGAGGCGCTCGAGCTCTACACCGCGTTCTACCGGACACCCGCCGACTGGCGCGCGCTCGTCGAACGCCTCGGCCTCGACGAGCAGTTGAACACCCGCTTCGCGAAGCTCTCGGGCGGCCAGAAGCAGCGCCTCTTCATCGCGCTCGCGCTCGTGGGCAACCCGAGCGTCGTCGTCCTCGACGAGCTCACCACCGGTCTCGACCCGCGCGGACGCCGCGACACCTGGTCCCTCATCGAGAGCGTCCGTGACTCCGGCGTCACGGTGCTGCTCGTCACGCACTTCATGGAGGAGGCACAGCGCCTCTGCGACCGCGTCGCCGTGATCGACTCCGGCCGCGTCGTCGCGCTCGATACGCCCGACGGCCTGGTGCGGCAGTCCGCCAGCTCGACCGTGGTCTCCTTCACGCCCTCGCCCGCCCTCGACGATCTGGAGCTGCGCGCGCTTCCCGAGGTCGGCGCCGTCACCGAGCGCCGCGGTCGCGTCACGCTCACCGGGAGCGACGAGACCGTCAATGCGCTGGTGCGGCTCCTCGCCGCCCGCGAGGTCTCGGCCGAGCGGCTGCGGATCGAGGACGCCACCCTCGACGACGCCTTCCTCGACCTCACCGCCGCCGAGGAGGACGCCGCCGAGCCGGCCGCGCAACCCACCGCCCCCCGCTCCGGCGACGCCCAGGAGGTGCGCTGACCATGGCCGCCACCCGTACCACGCCGCCGACGCCCACCGCGCCCACCGGCGTCCCGGCCTCGGCGCTCTCCAGCTCGACCGCGATCCTGCGCACCGAGTTCCGGCTCTTCTGCCGTGAGGCAGGCGCGCTCTTCTGGATTCTCGCCTTCCCGACGCTCCTCCTCGTCGTCCTGGGGTTCATCCCCGAGTTCCGGCAGCCCAACGAGGAGATGGGCGGCACCCGCGTCATCGACCTCTACGTGCCCGTCGCCGTCCTCCTTGCGACGATCACCGCGGGCATCCAGTCGATGCCGACCGTCCTCACCGGCTACCGCGAACGCGGCGTCCTCCGGCGGCTCCGGGTCACCCCGGCGCGGCCGGCGAGCCTCCTCGTCGCGCAGCTTCTGCTGCACGGCGCCGCGGTCCTCGTCTCCGGCGCCGTCGCGCTCACGGTGGGCCGCCTCGTCTACGACGTCCCGCTGCCGCAGCAGCCGTTCGGATACGCGGTCGCCTTCGTCCTCGCCACCTTCGCCTCGCTCGCGATCGGCACGCTGATCTCCGCCTTCTCCAGGACGACGAAGATCTCCGGCGTCATCGGCACCGTCGTCTTCTTCCCGATGATGTTCACCTCGGGCGTGTGGCTCCCCGTCCAGGCCATGCCCGACGTGGTGCGGAACATCGTGGAGTGGACGCCGCTCGGGGCCGCCTCGCAGGCGCTCGACGCGGCCGCCGGGGGGAGCTGGCCCGCGTGGCTGGACCTGCTCGTCACCGCCGTGTGGGGCGTGGTCGTCGTGGCGGGGGCCGCGCGGTGGTTCCGCTGGGAGTGACCTCTCGCGGATGCCAACCACGCTCGGGGGAAGGGGAGTTGCCTAGGATGCCGGGATGATCTCGGCACCGCCTCCCCGTTCCCCCGACACCTCCGCCGC
The DNA here is from genome assembly GCF_000381025.1 of Streptomyces sulphureus DSM 40104. Lineage (GTDB taxonomy): Bacteria > Actinomycetota > Actinomycetes > Streptomycetales > Streptomycetaceae > Streptomyces > Streptomyces sulphureus. Next base: position 97,494 of record NZ_KB905815.1, on the reverse strand, counting down.
GCCGCCCTCCCCGCCCCCGGCCGGGCTGCGCGGCCTGCTGGCCGGCGCCGGCTACCTCCTGCGCGGGCAGCGCTGGGTGCTGGGGCACGGCAGATGGTTCGGGTTCGGGCTGCTCCCCGCCCTGATCACGCTGGTGATCTACGCGGCCGCGCTCCTCGCCCTCGCCTTCTGGGCCGACGACCTCGCCGCCTGGGCGACGCCCTTCGCCGACGACTGGGAGTCCCCCTGGCCCGAGCTGCTGCGGGGCGTCTTCGCCGTCCTTCTCTGGCTCGGCGTGCTGCTCCTCGCGGCGCTCACCTTCACCGCCGTCGCGCTCCTCGTCGGCGACCCCTTCTACGAGAAGCTCTCCGAGCAGGTGGAGCTCTCCGAGGGAGAGTGCCCGGAGGGCGAAGACCTGCCGCTGTGGCGCGAGTTGTGGATCTCGCTGCGGGATAGCTGCTACGTCCTCTACCGCGCGGCGCTGTGGGGCGTCCCGCTCTTCGCCCTCGGTTTCGTGCCTTTCGTCGGACAGACGGTCGTCCCGGTGCTCGGGTTCTGCGTCTCCGGGTTCTTCCTCACGCTGGAGCTCGCCTCGGTCGCGATGCAGCGCAGGGGGATCGACGTGCGCGAACGGCAGCGCGTGCTGCGGGAGTTCCGGGCGGCCGCACTCGGGTTCGGGGTGCCGCTGGTGCTGGCGTTCCTGCTGCCGGTCGTCGCCGTGGTGCTGATGCCGGGGGCCGTGGCCGGGGCGGTGCTGCTCGTGCGGGCGATGGTGGACGACGGGGCCGCGGCCGAGGTCGCCGAATAGCCCCCGGCGCCGACGTGCATGCGCGGGCGCCGGGGGAGTGTCGGTACAGCTCAGCGTCGGGGGCGCAGCCGTACCACCGACGGGTCGTGGTCGCTCGACTGGTCGGCGAACTCGGCGTTGAGGTGCACGATGTCGTAGTCGACGGCGCCTGCGCCCGGGCTGGTCAGCAGGTGGTCGAGGGTCTGCGAGTTGCCGTTGAAGACGTAGCCGTACCGCTCGTCCGCGGGCAGCGCGTCCATCGGGCTGGTGAGTGCGGCGTCCGAGCGGAGCGCGTCGAGCGCGGGGGAGAAGGGGAAGTCGTTGAAGTCGCCGCCGGCGACCACGGCGGCGTCCCGGTCGACCTTCCGCACCTGCGCCGCGAACTCGTTGACGAGGCGGGCCTGTTCGATCCGCTGCGGCTCGGAGTGGCGCGCCGGCGGCTGGAAGCGGCCCTCCATCGGCTGGTCGCCGTCGAGGTCGCCGCCGCCCTTGGAGCTGAAGTGGTTGGCGACGACGAAGACGGTACGCCCCCTGAAGACGAACTCCCCGGCGAGCGGCTTCCGGCTCGCCTCCCATGCGTCGTCCTGCGGTGCGATCCGTCCGGGCGAGGCACTCAACCGCGGCGCGCCGTCCGCCTCTTCGACACGTACGGGGGTGGTCGCGTCACCGCCGGGACGGTCGGTGAAGGAGACCCGCTCCGGGTCGAAGAGGAAGGCGACGCGGATGTTGCCGCCCGGCTGGCCCCCGTCCGCGTTGTCCTCGGGGTCGATCTGCCGCCACTCGTACGCGGGTCCGCCGGCCTTGCGCACGGCGGCGGTGAGCGCATCGAGGGTCTCCGCCGCCGAGACGGTGCCGTCGTCCTCGGGGCCGCTGTCGTCCTGAGCCTCCTCCAGGGTGACGATGTCCGGCGAGGAGAGGTTCTCGACGAGCCCCTCCGCGAGGCGCGCGAACTTTTCCCGCGGCGTTGCGGGGGAGAGGTTCTCCACGTTGTAGGTGGCGACGGAGAGCTCCTCCGGGCGGTGTTGGCGGGTGCGTTCGCGCTCCAGGCCGCCCGAGTGGTGCCGTCCCATCGAGGTCGCGCGGAGGGTGTAGCCGCCGAACTGCTCGTAGTCGAGCGGCCCTTCGGTGCGTCCCCCGAGCATGTCGCCGACGTCGGCCTGCGGGAAGGGGTGCCGGTCCGCGTCGAGGAGCGAGGAGACCTTGAGCCGCGCGGAGTTGTGGTGTGCGTACGAGCCGTAGAGCGTGCCGCCGCGCGGGGTGGGGTGCTGCCGCGGGTCCGTGGTGACCCACAGGTCGTCGTAGGTCGAAGTCGGCCCGACGACACGGGTGTCGGTGACGGCGACGCGCATGCCCTCCAGGGACTCGTACCGGTCGAGTGCGTAGCGGCCGGGGCGCAGGCGGCGGTCCTCGATGCTGCCGCCGTCGGCCTGCGGCGCGTAGCGCGTCGGCACGGTGCGCGCGTCGAGGCGGTGGGCGGCGGGGAGCCTGTTGCCTTGCGAACGCACCGTCCACTCCGGCTCGGTGAGCTGGGTCACCGACTGGCCGCCGGCCTCCTTGCCGCCCGGGTAGTACTCGGCGACCGTGCCGTCGAGGCGGAGCTCGTCGCCCGGCTCGACGTCGGGGGTCTCGCCGCCGGTGTGGACGTAGACGGCCTCGCTCGTCGCCGGGTCGCCGTCGGGGCGCGGGTCCTGGAGCCAGAAGCCGCGTGCCGAGCCGAACCCCCGTACGGCGGTGACGATTCCGGGGACGTCGCTGACGTGCTCGCCGAGGAGGGGGGAGATGCGGGTGTCCCCTTGGACGTCGTGGATGCGCACCCCCTCTCCGGCCGCTGCGGCGTGCTGCGGGGCGGCGAGCAGGCCGGCGCAGAGCGCCGCTGCGGTGAGTGTCGAGGTGCGGACGAGGCGGGACGACGGCAAGGCGGGCCTCCGGGGCGCTCGGCGGTGTCGGTGGGGCGACTGCCGGCGGCGGGGCCGCCGTCGGACTGCCGCGGCATTCTCTACGCGCGTAAAGTCTGTTGCGGAAACGGGAGTTGTCAAGGATGTGACGACATGCGCCGACGCGGAGCGCCCCGCGGGTCCGCGGTTGCGGAGGAGCAACTTGCTGCCGTCGGCTGCCACGCGGCTGCCACGCGCCGACGACCGGGACGCGATGCGGGCATCAGCGGACAGATCCCGACTACCCTGGGGCACGGCAGGCTCTCGCAGATCCGTAGGAGTTGAACACGCTGATGTCCGGTGACGACCGTCCCACCATGCCGCCCGTGCGGCTGCCCGCCGACGCCGAGCTGGCGCGGGACGCGCTCGCCGCCCCGCTCTTCGCGCACGCCGTCCGGCTCGCGCGCTGGGCCGGCGCCGGCGTCCCGGTCGGCGCCGGCGGCGAACTCCTCGACGAGCAGCTCAAGTCGGCCGCCTCCGAGCTCGGCCTAGGTGCGGCACCTGAGGAGCTCGGCGCGGTCTCCGACGCCTGGAACCTCGCCGTCGACACGGGCCTCCTCGACGTCACGGAGGACGGCACAGACAGCGCGGACACCGCCCCCGGCACCCCGCTCGACGAGCCGGTCGGCACCGCACGCCCGGGCTCGGAGCTGGACCTCCTCGAGGAGGGCAACCCCGAGGAGGTGCTCGAACTCTGGCGCAACGGCCTCGACTCCGTCCTCGCCGACGCGGCCACCCCCAGCTTCGAGGACCTCCTCGGCGGCATCGAGGGCGCCGTCTCGCAGGACGGCACCGTCAACCCGGACGCCATCGACCTTGACTCGATCGACTGGAATCCGGAGGAGGAGGCCGAAGCCCTCGACAGCGCGCTCGGCGGCCTCTACCTCCTCACCGTCGGCGACCCGTCCGTCGCCGAGGGCTCGATGGTGCCGCTGCCCGTCCTCGCCGCCTCCATGGTCGTCCCCGACGACATGGACGAGCCGACCGACGAGGTGCTGGAGGCCGTCTCGGAGGTGATGATGCGCCTCGACGAGCAGTTCAGGCTGCTGGAGCCGACCGGCCTCGTCGAGTACCGCCCCGTCGACGAGGCCCTCACCCAGGAGGCGGGCGAGGACAGCGAGCTCCCCGCCGACCTCGACGACGAGGACGTCACCAAGTACGGCATGGTCAAGCTCACCCCGCTCGGGCTCCACGGCGTCCGTGAGCGGATGCGCGAGGCGGGGATCGAGGCGCCGCTCGTCGGCGACCTCGCCGAGCGCCCCGCCGAGGAGCTCCTCGCCGCCCTCCCCGCGTACACGGAGGAGAGCGCCCAGGGCGAGATCGAGGCGTGGCTCGCGGCGCGCAAGTCGCTGGAGGCCGCGCACGAACTCCTCGCCGCAGCACGGGGTTCCGACGAGGAGGGACCGGCCCGCCGCCTCTCCTGCCAGCAGGCGCTCTCGCTCGCCGGCCCCGAGGCGGAGCCGGCGCTCCGCGGCGTCCTCGACGACCGCGAACTCGGCGGGCTCGCCCGCGTCTGGCTCGCCGAGCGCGGCGCAACGGACGTGCCGCAGCCCGACGAGGAGATGGTCTTCTGGCTCACCGTCGACACCATCGCGGCCCAACTGCGCACCGTGGGCGAGCCCGAGGAACTCCAGGGCCTCGTCCAGGGATTGGTCGACCAGCACGCGGGGTTCTTCGACCGGGCCTGGCGCGTCGACCACCCCGCGACGGGCGAGGTCCTCGAAGCGATGGGCCGCGTCCACCCCGACAAGAGCACGGCCAAGGAGGCACGCAAGGCGGCCTTCAAGGCGCGGAGCAACCAGGCTTGACCGGCAGGTGTGAGCGGCATGGGTTTCCGCGCCGCTCACCCGCCGGTGTCGGGCACGACGGGGGCCGCACCGTGGCGCCCGTCGCCGGCGACGAACCGGGCGACGCCGCGCTCCGCCTCCGCCTCCGCCAACGACCGTCGTCCGTGGTCCAGTTCGTTCGCCATCGCGGATTCCTCGGACTGCCCCTCCTGTTCCCTGAGCGAGGCCAGGTCGCCGCGCAGGCAGGTCTGCGGGAACTCGGCGATCTGCGCAGCGAGTTGCTCCCCGGCGCGGCGTGCCTCGCCATCGGGCACGACGCGGTTGACGAGCCCCATCCGCAGCGCCTCGCCGGCGTCGACCCCGCGCCCCGTCAGAATCAGGTCGGCCGCGTGCGAGGCGCCCACGAGCCTGGGCAGTCGGACGGTGCCGCCGTCGACGAGCGGGACGCCCCAGCGCCGGCAGTAGACCCCGAGCACGGCGCTCTCCTCGGCGACGCGCAGATCGCACCAGAGCGCCAACTCCAGCCCGCCCGCGACCGCGTGGCCGCTCACCGCCGCGATGACGGGCTTGCTCGTCCGCATGCGGGTCGGTCCCATGGGCGCATCGCCCTCGGGGGCCACGCGGTTGGCGCGCTCCGTGCCGAACGCCTTGAGGTCGGCACCGGAGCAGAAGGTGCCGCCCTCGCCCCACAAGACGGCGACGTGCGCTCTCGGGTCGGCGTCGAACTCCCTGAAGGCGTCGGTGAGTTGGGTCGCCGTCGGGCCGTCGACGGCGTTCCGCCGCTCGACGCGGGAGAGGACGACGGTGGTGACGCGGCCCTCGCGTTCCGTGCGTACCGGCATGCCTGCCTCCGTGGCGGTCGGTTCTTCGGTGCGCGTCAGGCGCCGCGGACCACGAGGGAGCCGAGGAGCTCGTCGGTCGCCGCGGCGACCGCGTCGACGGCACGGTCGAACGCCTCCGCGTTGTGCGCGGCCGGACGGCGGAAGCCGGAGACCTTCCGGACGTACTGGAGAGCGGCGGCGCGTACCTCCTCCTCGGTAGCGTCCTCGGTGTACGGCGGGCGGAGGGTGTGGATGCTTCTGCACATACGGCCGAAGGTACGCGCTGCCCCTCACGCCGAGGCGACGAGCGGCGAGGCGTCTCACGTCTGATCTCGTGACGTGAGACGGTGCCTCCGGTGCGGCGCCGCGTCCATTACCGTGACACGCATGTTCGGACTCGCCCGTCAGCTCGCGCTCGCGCTCTTCGCGGCCACGACCTGGAGCGTGGACGACGCGCTCTGTCGTCACTGACGTACTCCGGCGAGTCCTCCACGGACTCTCCAGCGACCGCACGCGCCGCGTCGCCCCTCCGCTCAACTCCCAAGCAGCGCCGCCGACACACGTGTGCCCGGCCTCACTTCACGGAGACGCTCGTGACCACCGCTCCTCCCGCCGAGGCGCCCCCGCGCCCGGCGCTCCTCGCCCCGTCCCCCACCTCCCTCCCCGCGCCCGAGCCGGCGTCCGCGCCGCCCGTGCGCAAGGCGCCGCTCGCCGTGGCCGGTGTGCTCGGGCTCGCGCTCACCGTCTACGTATGGGCGACGCACGGTGCAAAACCCGGTGTCCTGCTCCTCCTCGGCATCGGCCTCGGCGTCGCGCTCTTCCACTCGCGGTTCGGCTTCACCTCCGCCTGGCGGCAGCTCGTCGGCGTGGGCAACGGGACGGGGCTGCGCGCCCACACCCTCCTCCTCGCCACGACCGCCACGCTCTTCGCGCTGATCATCGGTACGGGGACAGGGCTCTTCGGCTCCGAGCCGGCGCCCAGTGCGGGGCCGCTCGGCATCGGGCTCCTCGTCGGGGCGTTCGTCTTCGCCATCGGTATGCAGATCGGCGGGGCCTGCGCGTCCGGCACGCTCTTCGCGGTCGGCTCGGGGCAGAGCGCCATCGTGCTCACGCTCGGCGGATTCGTCATCGGTTCGACCCTGGCCGCCTGGCAGTTCGGCCTCTGGAGCGACCTGCCCGCGCTCGACCCGGTGCTCCTCTCCGACCACGTCGGCTGGTTCGGCTCCTGGGTGCTCACGCTCGCCGTTCTCGCCGGCGTCTGGTTCCTCGCCCGTACGGTGCAGGCGCGCCGCAATCCGCCGCCGGTGGGCGCACCGCCGTCGGCCAAGGGCGCCCTTGCGCGCGCGGTGCGCGGCTCCTGGCCGCTCGCGGTCGGCGCGCTCGCGCTGGCGCTCCTCGGCGGCGCCGTGCTGCTCGTCTCCGGCGGCGCGTGGGGGATCACCAGCGCTTTCGCACTCTGGGGGTCCAAGCTCGTCGGTCTCCTGGGTGGCTCGCCCGAGACGTGGGCGTTCTGGCAGGAGCCGGGCAACGCCGAGCAGTTGAACGGTGCGGTCCTCGCCGACAAGAACAGCCTCACCGACATCGGCATCATGATCGGAGCCGCCGTCGCGGCGGCTGCGGGCGGTGTCTGGACGCTGTACCGCAAGGTCCCCGCGCGCATGGCCGTGGGCGCCGTCGTCGGCGGCATCCTCATGGGGATCGGCGCCCGCCTTGCCGGGGGCTGCAACATCGGCGCCTACCTCGCCGGCATCTCCTCCGGCAGCCTCCACGGCTGGCTCTGGGGCGCCGTTGCACTCGTCGGCACCTGGGTCGGTCTCAAGTGCCGTCCGCTCTTCGGGCTGGGTGTGCCCAAGCAAGGAGACGGGGCCTGCTGAACCGCCCTTCGTCGAACGTCCCCGTCCCGGATGCCGGGACGGGGACGTTCGCGTTCCGGCAACCCGGTGCACCCCGCGCCGATTGACGCGCCCTCCACCCCGCACCGCCGCGCGCTCCGTACGATCGCCGAATCCGACGAAGCGTGCGTATGCGGACACACTGTCGTGTTCGCGGTGCGCCACGGAGTAAAGGGCGTGAGGCACTCGATGGCAGAGAACCCCGGGAACCCGTCGGCGGGGGAGGGCGGAACCGACGGTGGGGACGGGGCCGCCGCTGCGCTGTCCCCGCAGGTGCGCGGCGAGCTGGAGCGGCGCGTCGACCGCAGCGGAAAGGCCCTGGAGGAGGATGACGTCCACGTCGTCCAGCCGACCATGTTGAAGCGGGCGGTCGGTGCCTCGGCCATCGGCAACTGCATGGAGTGGTTCGACTTCGGCGTCTACAGCTACCTCGCCGCCACCATCGGCAAGGTCTTCTTCCCCGACGCCTCCTCGGCGGCACAGGTGATCTCCTCCTTCGCGACCTTCGCCGCCGCCTTCGTCGTCCGTCCACTCGGCGGACTCTTCTTCGGACCGCTCGGGGACCGCATCGGACGCCAGAAGGTGCTCGCCACCACCATGCTGCTGATGGCGTTCGGCACCTTCATGATCGGTTTCATCCCGCCCTACGCCTCCATCGGCATTGTCGCGCCCGGGCTGCTGCTCTTCGCGCGGATGCTCCAGGGCTTCTCGACGGGCGGCGAGTACGGCGGCGCCACCACCTTCGTCGCCGAGTACGCGCCCGACCGGCGCCGCGGCTTCCTCGGCAGCTTCCTCGACCTCGGCACCTTCTTCGGGTACGCCTTCGGCTCCGCGTTCGTCACCGTGCTGGAGTTCACGCTCGACGACGCGCAGATGATGTCCTGGGGCTGGCGCGTGCCGTTCTGGTTCGCCGGGCCGCTCGGCATCGTCGGCCTCTACCTGCGGCTGAAGTTGGAGGACTCGCCAGCCTTCCAGGGGAAGCTCGACGAGCAGGAGAACTCAGGGGGCGGCGGAGGCAGCCTGCGCGAGCTGCGCGACGTGGTCACGCGCCAGTGGCGGCCGCTGCTCGTCTGCATCGGCCTCGTCCTCCTCTACAACGTCACCAACTACATGGTCACCGGGTACCTGCCGACGTACCAGACGGAGAATCTCGGGCGGTCCAGTACCGCCGCCGACGTGCTGGTGCTCTGCGGGATGCTGTGGATCGTCGTGCTGATCGTCTTCGTGGGACGACTGAGCGACCTGGTGGGACGGCGCGCGGTCTACCGGTGGGCCGCCGTCGCACAGATCGTCCTCGCCGTGCCCGCTTTCGAACTCCTGCGCCAGGACGGGTGGTTGCTGCCGCTCATCGGCGTGCTGATCCTCTCCACCCTGCTCGCCGGCTTCGCCGGGCCCTCCGCCGCTACGCTGCCCGCGCTCTTCCCCACCACGATCCGCTACGCCGCGATGGGTATCGGGTTCAACTTCTCCGTCGCCGCCTTCGGCGGGTCCACGCCGCTGATCACGCAGTCGCTGGTGAGCGCGACGGGGTTCACGCTCCTCCCCGGGTTCTACCTCGTGATGAGCGGGTGCATCGGCCTCGTCGCCGTCGCGTTCCTCAAGGAGAGCGCGGGGGTGCCGTTGCGGGGCTCGCCCCCGATGGTCGAGTCCGAGCAGGAGGCACGCCGGCTGGCCGCGGCGAGCGGGGAGCTGCTGCGGGCGCGTTAGCGGGGGCTGCTCAGCCGCGCCAGGGCTCGACGCGGAGGACGGCGTCGAGGGGGAGCGGGCCGTAGAGGTGGGGGAACTCCTCACCGCCCGGCTCGGCAGCCTCGTACCGGACGTCGAGCCCCCGGTCGTCCACGACGAGGACGACGAGGTCGTCCCGCTCCGGTGGGGAGCCGTACAACAGCGCGGCCACCGTGGGGAGTTGACGGGGGAGCGACGCGTGGATGAAGCCGACCTCCTCCAGCGAGCTGCCGCGCGTCGAGTGTCGGTAGACGCCGGCGGTCTGCGCCGCCTCCCAGATACCGCGTTCGGTGAGGTGCAAGAGCTCCGTCATGGCAAGAGGGTAGAGGAGCGAGGGAGGGCGTCAACTGCGCTGTTGACAGGGGCACTTCGGGACTGGGGTGGCCGGGAGATCGGGGTGGTTTTGCATTCGGTCGGGTGAACGGCGGTTGCGGGCCGGGCGTGGCGGAGGATGCGGGGGTGAGGATGGGCTCGGTCGTTCTGAGGTGCCTGCCGTCGAGCGGGCGCCGGTTGTCACGGGGGAAGGTGGGGTCCGATGCGCTTCAAGTGCGAAGGCGTGGCCTTGGGTTCGAGGTGGTGTGCCCTGTCCGTGCGGTGCGGGGGCGGGGTGCTGCTGGGGTTGGCGGTCGCGCTGATGCGGGGTGCTGCTCCCCGGTGCCTGCGGGCTCCGTGGCGGGGAGCAGCACCGCCCGAGGCGTCAGAGCGCGGCGGAAGCCGGCTTCACCATGCTGCTGACGCTTCTTCCGTCGACGTACTCGCCGAGCGCGGTCATCTCCCACTCGCCGGAGAACTGGCGGATCATTTTCGCCATCAGTACGCCGGTGCGCGGCTCGGACCGCGAGAGGTCGAAGCGCACGACCTCGCTCCCCGCGGAGTCGAGGAGCCGGCAGTACGCCTTGGCGACCTCGGTGAACTTCTGCCCGGAGAAGGAGTTCACCGTGAAGACGAGGCCGCACACCTCCTGCGGCACCGAGCCGAGATGCACGGTGATCGACTCGTCGTCCCCCGCGCCTTCGCCGGTCATGTTGTCCCCGCTGTGCTGGACGACACCGTCGAGGATCATCAGCTTGCCGAAGTAACAGGCGTCGATCGGCTCGCGCTTGGCGTCGAAGGCGATCACCGACGCGTCGAGGTCGATGTCCGCACCCCGTTTGCCGGGACGGAAGGCCGGCTCCCAACCGAGGCCCATGGTGACGGTCGTCAGGAGCGGGGCGCCGCCCTTGACGAGCGAGACTGTCTGGTTCTTGGTGAGGCTCACCTTGCCCTTGTCGAGGTTGACCTTGCCGCCCTGGGGCGCGGGCGGGGTCGGCGCCTGGGCCGCAGCGGCGGGCGCGGGCTCGGGTGTCGCGGGCTCCTCCACCTCGACGCCGAAGTCGGTGGCGATACCGGCGAGCCCGTTGGCGTACCCCTGGCCGACGGCGCGCACCTTCCAGGCGCCGCCCCGCCGGTAGAGCTCGACGACGACGAGCGCCGTCTCCGCGCCGAGGCTGGGCGGGGTGAAGGTCGCGAGCACCTGCTGGCTGCCCGCGTCGCGCAGCGTGGCCGTTGGCTCGGCTCCGGAGAAGGCGGCACCGCCTTCCAGGCTCGCCGTGACGACGACCTTGTCGATCTCCGCGGGCACGGCCTGGGTGTCCACCGTGATGGTGTCCTGGGCGCCGGAGGTGTGTCGGACGCCCGCGCCCTCGGGCTGGTTGTAGAAGACGAAATCGGCGTCGGAGCGGACCTTGCCGCTCTCGCCGAGGAGCAGCCCGGAGACGTCGAGCCGAGTGGGCGCAGTGACCTCCACCGCCACGCGGGGCGCCGGCAGCGGGAGGTTGGAGCCAGGAGTCATTGCCGTCATGCCCGCCCAACGAGCGATCACCCTTTGCGGTTCCTTTGCCGTGGCACCGTGTCGGCGGCCGGTCGCTCGCCCCTTGCAGGCTCGGCGGCGGTCCGTGTCGCCGCCCTCCGAGGGGTGCGGAGGGTCGGCCGTGCGCTGCGACGGCTGCGCTTCCCGGGGGTCCTTCGCTGTCGTCCATCGGTGCGGGCCGTCCCCGTCGGGCGCTGGTCAGTCGAGCGTCCGTGCGAGGTGCCGCAGTTCTGCATCGGAGGCCAATCCGGCGTGGTAGAAGCGGAGTTCCGTCGTCCCGGGGGCTCGTGCGTGCCGAACATCGGCGTCGAGCCGTTCCGGGGAGCCGCCCAGTCCTGCCACAGAGGTGAGGTTCGCAGCGATGACGGGTGCCGTCCGACGTGGCCCGTCGGCGGGTGCCTCGCGGGTGCCCGCCTCGTCGAGTCCGTCCGACCATGCCGCCTGCGCAGCCCGGACGAACGGTGTGAGGGCCGCGCCCCGTCCTGCGTCCCTTCCGGTGCACGGCACGACCGCGCCGTCGGCGGCTGCGACGGCGTCGGGAACCGGGGTTGGCGCCGGTCCGGTGCGGCGCGGGGTCGGTGTGGAGCAGTACCTCGAAGCCGTCGGTCGCCTCGTCTCTCACCGCCCCTGTCACCGTGTGACGCAGCGTCGCCGCGGCTCGCCGCCGCCACTCGGAGAGGAGCCCCGCGGTCTCCGTGCCCAACAGCCGCTCCACTTCCACCATTTCACGGCACCTTGCTCGGCCGGGTCGGGCTGTGCACAGCTCACCTTTCCGCGCCAGCGGACTTCGTGTGCGTCGAGGACGGTGGTTCCGAGGTCATGACGGCTCCTTGGCCGGATACGGCCGTCCTGCATCGACCGATCCGTCGAGCGCCGAGTCGGCGGCCGTGCGCATCCCTGACATTCGTCCGCACTCCTGAATCGGGCACGCAAAGGGAGTAGTTGGTAATGGTCAGGAGGCAAACGATGGGTCGCCGTGCACCGCAGCGTCGGTCCAACTCGCCGTATTCAAGGACTTCTTGACGCTCCGGGCACCCTTCTCTAGCTTTCCCGCATGTGAACGCGCTACGGACGGAGCCTCCGGTCATGCCCTCACCCCGCACCGTCCTGCTCACGGGTGCCGCAGGCGGCGTCGGCACGCTGCTGCGCGGGCTGTTGCCCGAGTACGGCTACCGGCTGCGTCTCCTCGACCTGGAACCCGTCGAGGGCGAACCCGCAGCGCTCACCCTCGATGTGGCCGCCGCCTCCGAGCAGGAGCTGGACGAGGCCGTCCGCGGAGTCGACGCCGTCGTCCATCTCGCGGGGATCTCCCTGGAGTCCACGTTCGAGAAGATCCTGCACGCCAACATCCTCGCTACCCAGCGACTCTACGAGGCGGCACGCAGGGTCGGCGTGGACCGCGTCGTTCTCGCCTCCTCCAACCACGCCGTGGGCTTCACACCGAGACCGACGGGCGACGCCCCGCTCATCCGGGTCGCCGTGCCCCACCGCCCCGACACCTACTACGGGCTCTCCAAGTCCTTCTGCGAGGACCTCGCGCAGCTCTATCACGACCTGCACGGCATCGAGACCGTCTCGCTCCGTATCGGCTCCTGCTTCCCGCGCCCGACATCCGTCCGGATGCTCTCGCTCTGGCTGAGCCCCGCCGACGGCGCCCGTCTCGTCCACGCGGCCCTCACAGCGGAGGGCGTCGGCCATACCGTCGTCTACGGCTCGTCCGCCAACACTCGCCTGTGGTGGGACCTCGGCCCGGCACGCGCCCTCGGATACGAGCCGCAGGACGACTCCGAGGCGTACGCACCGGAACTCCTGGCCCGGGAGGGCGAGTTGGACCCCGACGACCCGGCCTCTGCGAACCTGGGCGGGCACTTCTGCACCGATCCGCCGATCTGGCCGCATTGACCACGGCCGTCCCGGACCGGGGCTGCTCGCCCTAGGCCAAGCAGGCATGATGGGGTGGCAACTGATCACACGGGGAGGGCCCTCACCACCATGCTCATCGCAGCCGCACATGTCGCAGACTCCGGCTCGGACGCCGACTCGCTGCTCTCGGACCTTGCCGGGTCCTCGATCGTCAGCTGGATACTCCTCGGGCTCATCGCGGGCACCGTGGCCAAAATTCTGCTGCCCGGGCGCGACCCGGGCGGCATCGTGGGAACCATCCTCATCGGCGTTGCCGGAGCCTTCGTCGGCGGATGGCTTTCGTCGACTTTCCTCGACCGCCCGATCGAGAACAACTTCGTCGACCCGGCGATGTGGGTCGCCGCCGTGGCGGGCTCTCTGGTCCTCCTGATCGCGTACCGCCTCCTCTTCGGCCACTCCCGCGGACGCAGGTAGGACGCACACGGGGGCTGCCGCGGGAAGCTGGGCGGGCGGGTGGAGTCCGGGGGCAAAGAGCCGCGGCTTCCGCCTCGCCCCGGCCAACTCGGCTGAGCCCGCGCCGGGTCGGAGCTTCGCTTCGACAGGTGGCTGCATTCGGCGGCGTACGCCGCGCACAAGGGCGGTGGCGTGTTGCCACCAAGCGGGTGCGTTCCGCCTATCGGGCTCGGAGTTCTTCGCGGACGCGGGCCGGGGCAACCCGGAGACGCCCGCGCAGGGAGTCTCCGCGGTACGGACGGTGCGGGTGGCCCGGCGCCCGAGATGCCTCCCGGGGTCCCTCGGGGCTCGCGGTATCCGGCCAACTCGGTTGCCTCGGCGCCGAGTAGGTCGCTCCGTCATCCGGAGGGGTCGTCGTGAGCGGAGGTGTGCGCCCTGCTGCAAGCATCATCCGGCGGGTTGATTTCCGGGCGCCTGCCTGACTGGTCGACTTCCTGCTGACCGCTGCGCCAAGCCCTCAGCTCACGCGTCAGCGTTCGGAAGAGATTGGCTGTGGCGGTCGCTTGCTTCTCGTGTGCCTTCCTTTGCTTTACGGATTCCTTGGCGAGTGTGCGCATACTCCACTCCAGAAAATCTGTGTTCAGTAGCGAGTGTTCGAGAACGGCAAGGTCAATGACGTACGTCAGTGGCTCAATCGCCCCGAAAGGCCCCGATGACTTCACAGTTACCGTGTACCGGCGCGGCAGATCGGAGGCGAAGAACTCATGTCCGTTGTCCATTAGGAAAACCAGCTTGCGCCCAGGTGGCAGTACGGAAATCTCCCGGCTCGCCGCAGCATTTAGAGTTTCCTCAATGTTGCGAGTTTCCTCAATGTCGTCCCCGAGCGTTGTCCGAAGGCGCGGGTCAACTGTCACCTGCACGTCCCGCGCCATGGTTGGCCCGGTGTTCTCAATGACAAAGTGAACACATGCGACCCTGGCACGGTTTCGCGGATATCAGCCACCACATACGGCTGAACTTGTTCCTGCTGTGCTTTCTCGGTCAGCGCGTTAGCTCTTCTTGCCTTCTTCATCTGCTGGTGTGTGTAGGCGAAGGTCACTGCTCCAACCACGACAGAGATGATGATTGCAACCAGCGCAAGCGTCGTTTCACTCATAGGTACACTCCGCCTTGTATGCGTTCTGATCTATCCGAGATACGGAGTCGTGTGCTGTTCTAGGAAGTGCGTCAGCCGGAGCCGCTGAGTGTGATGCATGGAAAGCGCGTCAATATCTTCCGGTGCCACGAACCGCAGTTCCTTGGACTCATCCGAAATGGCTAGCTGTCCGCCGACGACTCGCGCCGTGAAGCACACGTTGAACTGCCGCCGCACTTCCCCATCGCTGTAGGCAATGATGTGCCGGGGGTCCGTGTACGTGCCGACAAGCCCCGTGATCTCTACATCAAGGCCGGTCTCTTCCTTCGTCTCTCGCACGGCCGTACCGGGCAATGAGTCGGTCATCTCCATCCCGCCCCCCGGCAGCGCCCATAGGTCGTTATCCGTCCGCCGCTGCAAGAGAATGCGCCCCTCGGCATCCGCGACGACCGCTGAGGCCGCTACGACGAGACTGTTGGGCTCCGGTGCGTTCGGGTCGTCATAGAACTCTCTGCGGCTCACTGAGTGCCTTCCTGTACCGGCTGTGCTGTGTCCCAGACGGCTTCAAAGCTCCGGGCGTAGCTGTCGAACATCCCGCCTTCGCTGTGCCGCCGGAGATGCCACACAGGCGCTCCGTAGGCGTTCACACCCCACAAGTGCGCGTTGACCAACATCTGATCGTCAGCGCGATAGATGGAGTTGTAGAGCGTGGTTGAGTGCGTACGGAGTTCGACCCCCGGCACGCTGAGCAATGGTCGGTAGTGCATAACGGCGAGACGGCAGCGCGATTCAATGCCGTGTCCGAACTTCTCTTCCCTGCCGCGCTGTTGGACATTCTCGCTGTCCGCGTCGCCTATGGCGATTCGCACGGAACACCCTTCGGCCACGCGCTCACGGAGAAGGTCATTCAAGCGCGGATACGCCTCATGGATGAACACAGCGGCGTACACGAGTACGTCAATGCGCTTCTGTGCCTGTGCGAAGAGGTCAACGAAGGTGGAAACGGGAAGGTCCGCCCGCTGGTCGTACAGCGCGACCAATTCGGGACTCACTGCTCTTGCTGCGCGTGCCTGCCGGAGTGCTGGCCAGAGTGCATGCACGTCTTCCCCTAGTGCTTCGGCTGCCTTGAGGGCAGTGCCCCGCCTTGGCGTGCGCCCCAGGTTGACCCACCGTTCAACGCTCTTGGGATCGACCCCTGTTGCGTTGGCTAGGTCGGCGTGAGTCCATCCCCCTGCTGCTATGACGGCTCGTAGGCGCTCGTTCTGCATGCTCAGTGTCACCCCGCACGTTGGACGTTGCTAGGGACGTTGTACCCGCCTTGGGACGTCCCGAAGTGGGAAACGTACGTGGTTCCCCCGTCCCGCTGACGCGCCCGATCCTCAGCCACATGACGGAGCCAACGAGATTCAGCACAACGCCGGTTGAGCTGCCGTACAGCGCTGCCCCTGAGCCGACGCCAGTAGCGGACTGCCCTGGGTGCGTGGAGCTTGCCAAGGTGCGGGACTGGGCGCGTGCCAGCGGAGACGGAACGACGGTCAGCGACTGCAACGTGTTCATCCGAAGGCACCCGGAGGGGCACTAGTGACCGTCGCCCCGGAAGCGCCTCCCCCTGCGCCCGTGCAGTCGTACTGCGGGTGCTGTGCGGGTTGGCGGGAGATCTGGTGTCCCGACTGCTGCGGGTTCTTCGGGTGCCGTACGTGCCGGGGCTCTTTCAAAGTGGCGTGCCCCGTGTGTGCGGGCGGGAAGAGGGAGCCAATCCGATGGTGAAACGGTTTGTGGGCCGTATCGCGTGGCTGACGTTCGTCATGGGCTCAGCGGCGCTGTGCGGCCTCATCATCACTGCCGCGCTGACAGGGAACATGTGATGACGAAGCCAGGCCGGAAGAGACCGCCGAAGGGCAGCGTGAAGGGCGGAAGCCTTTCCGACAAGGACGACGCTGCCACGTGCAAGCAAGGCGAAGCGAAGCTTGACCTCCTGGCCCGGATGCGCGCCAAGCTCAACGGAGAAGCCACCCTTCACGACCGGTGACGGACAGCCCGGCTGTGAGGGGTACAACCGGCCCCGTCCGTGTGCTGCGCCCGTGGCGCATGGTCGGGGCCTCCGCATACCCGCTGACCTGGGCGGACAGGTCCGCTACTCTAGAACCGGTAGTTAGAAGCGTTCAGATCCGAGAGGACCGCCCATCCCGAGTCAGGCTCCCGGCGGTCGGCGACGAGGGAAGCGACCAGCCGCTCCACCTCCTCCTCCCTCGAGGCGGAGGGACGCAGGCACGGGTGGAGCCGGTTCTTGACGGTCTTCGGCTCGGGGACCTGGATGAAGACGAGCGCAGGCCCCTCGGGGAGCGGTAGCGGCACCTCCGGGTCGCCCGGGTGCACAGGGCAGCCCGTCACCGTGCTCCGGAACTGAGCCAGCCCGTAGGCGTCTGCACAGTCGACCACCGCGTTTCTCCACCGAAGAAACCATGCGGCGAAGCATGCATGAAGACCATGCGCTCCGCCACGGGTCTTGTCCTTTCCCCGCGCGTCCCGGCCTCCGTATGCGCCTGTGCCCAAGCGCCGTTGAACAGCCGGCTTGTCCGACGCGGCGGGGCGGGCTCTCACGAGGCTCGACGAGTGGCGACACGCAGCGCCCCCACGCCCGTCCCGCGTGGATTCGGCCACCGCAGAGCGGCCCAACCCGCAGGAAAACGCGCACCGTTGACCACGTTCAGGAAGCCGGCGGCGTCCGGTCACCCGTAGTGTCGACGGCAGGCGGCGACGACGTCGGGCCCGACGGCGCCGTCGCGCCCCAACTCGCAGAGGTGCGCGATCTCCGAGGACGGCCGCGCGGACACCCGCGGTCCCGGCGGTGAGGGCGCCTCCGCCTCGGGCTCCGCCTCCGCCTCGGGCGCGGGCTGCGGCGCGGCGGGCTCGCGACGGTCGGGCTCCGGGTCGCGCGGGCGCGTAGCGTGGCGCTGCCGCGGGTTCGAGCCGTCGGTGCGGGGCGGCTCCGTGCTCGCTGCGAGCCCCGGGGCCTCGGCGCTCGCCTCTGGCACGCCGGCCCTCTCCGTCCGCTGGGGGACCGAACGCGACGATGCGGAAGGGGTGTTGCGGCGCTCCTCAGGGCGCGGGGCGCTTCCGCGCCCGTCGACCGTCGTACAGGCGGCGAGGAGCAGGGGGACGGCGAGCAGAGGGATCGCATGACGCATGCAAGGAGAACCCCCGGCGGGCGTTCCAGGACACGCCCTGCACGGAAGTCACCTCGCGCGCGGACGCGGCGCCGATTCCTCCGGACGCGCCCGCTCGCGCTCAGCCCGCCGGGTGTTCGAGCCCCGCGCCGACGGCGTGCGGACTGCGCCGCGCCTCTCCGCCGGGGACGGGTTCGGACGCGTCGGAGCCGAGCCCGACGATGCGGTTGGCCCCGTCGACGTGGACGACCCGCGGCTTCAGCGACCGCGCCTCGGCGTCGTCCACCTGCGCGTAGCTCATCAGGATCACCAGGTCCCCGGGGTGGACCAGGTGAGCGGCCGCTCCGTTGATGCCGATGACCCCCGAGCCGGGCTGGCCCTCGATGACGTACGTCTCCAGCCGGGCCCCGTTGGTGATGTCGACGATGTGCACCAGCTCGCCGGGGAGCAGGTCGGCGGCGGACATCAGCGTCGCGTCGACGGTGACGGAGCCGACGTAGTGCAGGTCGGCCTCGGTCACGGTGGCGCGGTGGACCTTCGACTTGAACATGGTGCGCAGCATCGCAACTCCAGAAGTGTGGGCTCCCTGCCTGCATTTGTGCAGGTCAAGGGCTTCCGCTCAACTGTACAGCGAGCCGTGCCCCCGGTCGGCCCCTCCGCGGCGCCACTCGCCCCGCACCGCGCCGCCCCAGGTCAGCCGGTGTACTGGCGGGCCGTGGAGCGCCGTTGGGCCTCGTCGAGAACGGCCAGGCGGCGCTCGACCTCGGCGGGTACGGGCCGGCGGTCGGTCACGAGCCACGGCAGTCCGGCAGCGGCCTCGGCGAAGGCGCGGAGGGACGCCCCGTCGCGCGGAACGGTGCGCAGCAGGTACCAGGTGCGCCGCATCGCGGCCGGAAGCGGACGCCGCAGCCAGGTGTACCAGAGGGTGTTCCGCAGCCCGTCCACACGCCGCCCCGTCGTATCGCGGACGTGCGACGGCGCATGGTGGACGACGAGCGACTCGGCGAAGCACAGCCACCAGCCGGCCACGGCGAGATCGGTGGCGAGCAGCTCCTCCTCGCCCCCGAGCCACAGCCGCGCGTCGAACCCGCCCGCTGCCCGGAACGCGGAGACGCGCAGGCACGTGGCGGCGGCGAGGAACGAGCCGAGCGCAGGCCCCGGCAGCCAACCGGGCCCTGGCACGGGCGAGTTGCGCAACTCGTCGACGACGGGGTCCTCCACGCCCTCGGGTTCGACGACGATGCGTGCCACGACCCCCGCCAGCGCCGTACAGCCGTCGAGCAGGTCGGCGGCCGCCCGCAGGGAGCCGGGCTCCCACCACGAGTCGTCGTCGCAGAACGCCACGTAGGGCGTGGTGACGTGGCGGACGGCGAGGTTGCGCCCCACGGCGCCGGTGTTGCGCCGCGGCTCCAGGACCGCCACGTCGGGGTGCGCGGCGCGGATCGCGTGGGGTGTCCCGTCGGAGGAGAGGTTGTCCACGACGATCACCGGCGGGCGCTCCGGCAGCCGGGCCAAGTGGCCGAGCGTGCGGAGGAGTTCGTCGCGGCGGTTGCGCGTGATGACGACGACCGTCACGCGGTCGTCCGGTCGGTCGCCGTCCGGCGCACGCGCGTTCACGCGGGCGTCGCCTCCACGAGGCGGGCGGCTTCCTCGACGTCGGGCGGCAGCGGGCGCCGCAGCAGCAGGGCCTTCGGCAGACGGGGGAGCAGGGCCAGGACGGCCCGGCGGTCCTGGCGATCGTGGACGGCCGCGGCGCAGAGGGCGGTGGTGCGGCGCGCGGCCGTGCGCAACGGGCGTCGGAGCCAGGCGATGAGCACCTCGTTGCGGCGCACCAGCGCGCGGCGCCCCGGACGGGGTGCCGCGCCGGGGGCGTGGCGTGCCACCACCTCGGGGGAGTGGACGACCTCCCAGCCGGCGGCCGCGAGGTCGTAGGCGAGGAGCGTCTCCTCGGCTCCGAAGAAGAGGAGGGGGTGGTACCCGCCGACGTCGAGGAAGGCCCGACGGCGGGCGACGGCGGCGCAGCCGAGGAAGCCGAGCACCTTGCGGCTCCGCGCGATCGCGCCGGGGCCCAGCGGCGAGCCGGCGAGGACCGTGTTGAGCGGGTCGGGCGCACCGTCCGGGTCCACGGTGACGGCGGCGGCGAGCAGACCCGTGGCAGGGCGGGAAGCGAGCAGGTCCACCGCGGTGGCGAGGGCGTGCGGCTCCCACCACGAGTCGTCGTCGCTGAAGGCGACGTAGGGGGTGTCCAGGGCGCGGACGCCCTCGTTCCTGGCGAGCGCCCCGTAGTTGGTCGGTAGCCGCAGCAGTTCGACGCCGGGGAAGGAGTCGCGGACCAGGTCCGCCGTTCCGTCCTGCGAGGCGTTGTCCACGACCAGGACGCGGGGCCGCTCGGGGAGGGTCAGCAGGTGCTCCAGGGTGCGGGCGAGCCGGTCGCGTCGGTCGCGGGTGGCGATGACGACGCCCAACCGGTCGCGCAGGTCCGGCCCTTCGGCGGTCCGCCCTGGCCGGGACGCGGGTGCGTGCATGGGGCCTCAGCTCCCGACGGACGGGCCCGGACGCTCGCCGGGCCCGTCGGTCGCATCCGTCCGGAGTGCCGGGTCAGCCCCGGAACATCTCCTTCTCGACCTGGTCGGGTCCCTCGATGCGGTCGCTCTTCAGGTGCGAGAGCTTGTCGACGAGCTGGTCGCTCGCCTTGTTCTTCCTGGCGAGGTCGGCCAGGGTCTGCCGGTCGGTCGGGTAGGAGGCTCCCTTGAGAGCCTGCTGTACCTCGATGGGGTTGGTCTCGGCCATCGTTCCTCCAGGAAGCAGAGGGATTCGTCCGTCATGCTGCTTCTGTCCGCTCCATGGTGAGAGTCGCCCGTGTGGCCTGCAACAGCAGGCCACACGGTGGATCATGCGGCGACCGGTTCCGCTTCGAGCGCCTCGGGGGTCTCGGGCGCTTCGTGAGCGGAACGCTCGCCCCGCTTCTGCGGACGGCGCTGGAGGAGTTGCGCCGCACCGGTCACCACGACGATGGCGAGGCCACCCACGACGAGCCCGGCCCGCGCGCCCGCGAACTCCATCAGCGCACCCAGCAGCGGCGGGCCGATGAGGCCCCAACCGGTGCTCGCACTGCGCCACACGCCGAGGACGCGGCCACGCAGGTGGGCGGGCGGCTCGGTCTGGAGCACGGTCGTGCCGGCGGTGTCGGAGATCGACTCCACGACCGCCATCGGCGCCACCAGCAGCACCAGGAACAGCAGCGAAGGCGAGAAGCCCGTCACCACCTGGAGCAGCGCCCCCGCTGAGGCGAGCAAGGCGACGTGCTGCACCGAGGGCTTGCGGAGGCAGCCGGCGAGGACGGCACCGACCATGCCACCGACCGCGAGCACGGTCGAGACCGTACTGAAGGAGCCGGCGCCGGCGGCGAGCGGTCCTGTCACCAGCACCGCGAGGGTCAACTGATAGTTGCGGCCGAAGATCGCGGAGATACCGGTGATGGCCGCTAGCGCCACGAGGCGGGGGTTCCGCACGAAGTAGACCAGGCCCTCACGGCTCGCTCCGGCCAGCCGGGGCCGCTTGCCGCCCTTGGCGGCGTCGGCTCGGGCCCCGTCTGCGGCGGCGTGCTCCTTGGCGGACTGCGGGTCCCGCTCGGCCTTGGGCTGGAGCTTGAGGAACGGGATGACGGCGGCGACGGCCACGAAGGAGAGCCCGTTGGCCAGGTAGGCCGAGGCCATGCCGAACCACGCGACGGCCGCACCCGCGGCCGCCGTACCGATCAGCCGGCCCGCGCTGTGCACGACGGAGCCCAGCGAGATCGCCGAGGGCACGTCCTTCCGCTTCACCAGGTCGTTGCCGAGCAGCGAGCACGCGGGGTTGTCGACGGTGGCAATGGAACCGGTGACGGCGGCGAGCACCATCAGCAGCGGCACGGTCAGCAGGTCGAAGGCGACGAGCCCCGCCGTCGTGAAGGCGACGACGCCGAGGAGCGCCTGGCTCACCGAGGCCGTCATCTTGCGCGGCCACGAGTCGACGAGGCTGCCGCCGACGAGGCTCAGCAGCAGGCCGGGCGCGGCCTGTACGGCGAGGGAGAGACCGGTCGTGGCGGCGGAGCCGGTGAGTTGCAGGACCAGGAGGTTCTGCACCGTGAGCTGCATCCACGTACCGACGTTGGAGACGAGGTTCGCCGCCGACCACCAGCGCATGCTCGGGTAGCGCAGGGAGCGCCACGGGCTGCGTTCGGAACGGCCGCCACGGCCGCCGCCCTTGCGGACGGCAGGGAGAAGAGCAGGCATAGGAGTACCGGGAAGGGAGCACAAGGGCGAAAAAGGGGGACGCACGCGGAGGAAGCCCGCACGTCGCCTTCAGCCATGTTCACAGACGGTCTCCGACGGCCAAGGGGACCGGCGCGGAGCAGCCCCGCAGGCAACCCCCGCGCACCGTCCTGACCTGCTGAAAAGGGGAGTACGTTGCCTTGCTCACAGCGAGTGCGGCCTTCAACTCCCCGTCACGCACCGTCGATTGACTGACCGCGCAGCACAGCGCCCGGCCACGCGTCGTGAGGAGTCGTGCGGTGGCGCGCACTCCGTACGACCACGGGGAGCATCGCCCGACCCCTCCTCGGTTTGCGGGCCTCCGCGCAGTGGCTCAGGCTGAAAACGAGTCCAGTGCTCCTGCTTCCGGTTCGTCCGGTGACCGAAGGAAAGCCATGGATGTACTCTCCGCCGGCATACCGCGTTTCCGGCACGCAGTCGTCACGGGCGGGGCCGGTTTCGTCGGCTCCCATGTGTGCACCGCGCTGCTCGCCATGGACTGCGCCGTCAGTTGCCTCGACGACTTCAGCACGAGCAGTCGGGAGAACGTGGCGCATCTCCTGGGGGACCCGCGCTTCTCGCTCGCGGAGGCGGACATCTGCCGCTCCGCGGCGACGGAGGAGCCCGACACCGGGTCGTTCGGGCCGCCCGACCTCGTCCTCAACCTCGCGTCCCCCGCGTCGCCCGCCGACTACGCGCGGATGCCGCTGCACACGCTGGAGACAGGCAGCGCCGGCACCCGCAACGCGCTCCGCCTCGCCAGGCGTCACGGCGCCCGGCTCGTCCACGCCTCCACGTCCGAGTCGTACGGCGATCCCCAGGAGCACCCGCAGAACGAGCGCTACTGGGGCCACGTGAACCCCGTCGGCCCGCGCAGCATGTACGACGAGGCCAAGCGGTTCAGCGAGGCGCTGACGATGGCGGAGGGCCGCGTGCACGGCACCAACGTCGGCATCGTCCGCCTCTTCAACACCTACGGTCCGCGCATGCGCGGCTACGACGGCCGGGCCGTGCCCACCTTCATCCGGCAGGCCCTCGCAGGCGAGGACCTGACCGTCACGGGCGACGGGCTGCAGACCCGCTCTCTCGCCTACATCGACGACACCGTGCGCGGAGTCCTCGCCATGGCCGGCTCCGAACTGGTCGGCCCGGTCAACATCGGGAATCCGGACGAGATCACGATGCGGGAACTCGCCCGGCTCGTCGTGGAGTTGACCGGCTCGGGATCGGGGTTGCGCTTCGTGGAGCGGCCGGGCGACGACCCCGCCGTGCGCTGCCCCGACATCACGCTGGCCAGGGGCAAGCTCCAGTGGGAGCCGGAAGTCACGGCCCGCGACGGCCTGGCACGGACCATCGAGTGGTTCCGGGAGCGCCCCGACGCCTGACCCGTCGTCCGGCATCCGGCCCCCATCCCGGCGAAAGAAGGCAGCCATGCGCGTCCTCGGCATCAACGCCCTCTTCCACGACCCGGCCGCCGCGCTCCTCGTCGACGGGCAGCCGGTCGCCGCCGCCGAGGAGGAGAGGTTTTCCCGCCGCAAGCACGGCAAGCGGCCGGTGCCGTTCTCCGCCTGGGAGCTCCCCACCGAAGCCGCGTCCTGGTGCCTCGCCGAGGCCGGGCTCCGGCCGGAGGAGATCGACGCCGTCGCCTACTCCTTCGACCCTTCGCTCGCCGAACCCGCCGCCGACCTGGAGTTGGACGACCCCTGGGACCCGCTGCGCCTCACCTACGCGCGCCAGGCACCCGAGTTCCTGTGCTCGGCGCTGCCGGGGCTCACGCCGGACCAGGTGCACTTCGTCCCGCACCACGTGGCGCACGCGGCCTCCGGCGCTTTCGCGGCGCCCGACGCCGAGCGGTCCTCGGTGCTCGTCGTCGACGGCCGCGGCGAGTCGGCCTCGCACCTGGCGGCGCGCAGGCGCGGCACGGTCCTGGAGCCGCTCCACAGCCAGCAGTTGCCGCACTCCCTGGGGCTGGTCTACGAGGAGCTCACTGAGCACCTGGGGTTCCTGCGCTCCTCCGACGAGTACAAGGTGATGGCGCTCGCCTCCTACGGGAAGCCGCGGATGGCCTCCGAGCTCGCGCGCTACGTCCACTCGACCGAGGACGGCGGCTTCGTCGCGCGCGACGTCCCCTGGGAGAGCTTCGCCCCGCCGGCACGGGCCGGACAGGGGTGGACCCAGGAGCACGCCGACCTCGCCGCCTCCGCACAGCGGTGCCTGGAGGACACGCTGCTGGACATGGCGCGCTGGCTGCACGGCAGGACCCACGACCAACTGCTCACCATGGCGGGGGGCGTGGCGCTCAACTGCGTCGCCAACGCGCGCCTGGCAGCCGAGGGCCCGTTCGCCGACGTCTGGGTGCAGCCGGCCGCCGGGGACGCCGGTACCGCGTTGGGCAGCGCTCTGGCGTTCGCCGCGGCAGGCGGCGAGACCACCGCGCCGATGGGCGGCGCCGACCTGGGACGGCAGTGGAGCGACGCGGAGCTCCACGACTGGCTGACCCGTGCAGGGGTGCCGTTCGAGCAGCCGGACGACGTGAGCGAAGAGGTCGCCCGTGCCCTCGCCGACGACGCGATCGTCGCCTGGTTCCAAGGGCGTTCGGAGTACGGGCCCCGGGCGCTCGGCCACCGCTCGCTGCTGGCGCACCCGGGCCGCTCGGCCAACCTGGAGCGCCTCAACGACGTCAAGGGCCGCGAGCAGTTCCGCCCGGTGGCGCCGATGGTGCGGGAGGAGCGGGCACCGGAGATCTTCGAGGGCGTGCTGCCGAGCCCGTACATGCTCTTCGTGCACGAGGTGCGTTCCGCGTGGCTCGACCGCATCCCTGCGGTGGTGCACACCGACGGGACTGCGCGTATCCAGACCGTCGGCCGCGACCGGGAGCCGCGCCTGGCTCGCATGCTGGAGGAGTTCGAGCGGCTCACCGGGCTGCCCGTCGTCGTCAACACCAGCCTGAACACCGCCGGTCGGCCGATGGTGGACGATCCGCGCGACGCGCTGGAGTGCTTCGGCTCCGCACCCGTGGACCTCCTCGCCCTCGGCCCGTACGTGGTGCGGCGTGCCGGCTTCTTCGACCGTGCGGGCGGCGAGGGAGGGCGAGGCCGATGAGCGGTACCGCGCCCGAGTACGCCGTCGTCGTACCGACGCTCGGCCGGCCCTCGCTCAGCGCCACCCTCCGCGCGCTCGCCGCGGCGGGAGGGCCGCCGCCCCGCCGCGTCGTACTCGTCGACGACCGCCCTCCGCGCGAGTGCGGCCCGCTGCCCGTCGAAGTGCCCTCCGCGCTCGCCCCGCTCGTCGCCGTGGTGCCCGGCGCCGCGGCCGGGCCCGCCGCCGCCCGCAACGTCGGGTGGCGCGCCGCGGAGGAGGAGTGGATCGCCTTCCTCGACGACGACGTCCTCCCCGGCCGCGACTGGGCGGCCCGCCTCGCCGCCGACCTCGCCGCCGCTGCCGACGCGCGAGTGGCCGGAAGCCAGGGACGTATCAGCGTTCCGCTCCCCGACGACCGGGCGCCCACCGACTGGGAGCGTTCCACCGCCGGCCTGGCGACGGCCCGTTGGATCACGGCGGACATGGCCTACCGGCGCTCCGCGCTGGCGGCCGTCGGCGGCTTCGACGAACGGTTCCGCCGCGCCTTCCGCGAAGACGCCGACCTCGCCCTCCGGCTGCTCGCCGACGGCTGGCTGCTCGCCGAGGGCGAGCGGCGCACCCTCCACCCCGTACGCCCGGCCGACCGCTGGGTCTCGGTACGTGCCCAGCGCGGCAATGCCGACGACGTCCTCATGACGAGAATTCACGGCCGCGACTGGTGGCACAGGGCGGGCGCCGGCCGCGGACGGCTGCCCCGGCACCTCGCCACCACGGCGGCAGCGGCGGGCGCGCTGGCCGCCGCGGCGGCCCGCAGGCCGTGGACGGCGGCGGCGTGCGCCGGCGTGTGGGGACTGGGCACAGGCGAGTTCCTCTGCGCAAGGCTCCGCCCGGGCCCGTGCGAACGCGAGGAGTTGCTGACGATGGCGCTCAGCAGCCTGCTGATCCCCCCTGCCGCCTCCTTCCACTGGCTCCGCGCCTGGCTGGGCCCGCTTCCCGCCCGCGAGGAGGGAACATGAACGGCCACCCGCTGAGGTACCCGAACGGGGTCCGCGAACGGTCAACTCCGCGGTGTCACCGCCCGCTTGCGGGCGCCGACCTCGGAGCGTCCGTCCGGAGCCGCCCGGTGGGTGCCGCGTGGAGCGTGTCGAGTGCGCGCCGTCGCTCCCCACTTGCGAGCGGTTCCGCGCAAGACCACTCGGTGGGTGCCGACTGGTGTGCGCCGACTCCGCGGTGCCGCGTCCCACTCGCGGGTGTGCGCTTCGGGCCGTCCGCCCCCTCGCCGGGCGCCGCATCGGGCATGTCGAATCCGGGCCGCCACGACCCGCTCGGAGGCGTGCTCGACGAGCCGTCGCTTCCGGGCCGCCCGGTGAACGTTGCGTGGAGTGCGACGTTTCCGCAGCTCCGTATCCCGCTTGTGCGCGCGCGTCCAGGGCCGTCTGTCCTGAGTCGTGCGCCGGGCGCCGCGGTGTCGGGTCCCCCGTGTCGCGCCTCACTTGCGGGAGCGTCCTTCGCGGCGTCTGTCTTGAGCCGGCCGGAAGGAGCCGCGTCTGATGGGTCAACGCCGCAACGCCGCGCCTCACTTGACGGTGTGCACCCGTTGTCTTCCGTCACGAGCCGCCCTCCGGGTTCCGCGTGGAGCGTGTCAACTCCGTACCGTCATCCCCCGCTTCCGAGCGCCTCCGCCCAAGACGGCTCCCCGCAGCACAGCGCCCCCCAACCCCCGAACGCCGCAGCATCGCCCGACGCGTCCTGGAGCCGGGAGGGCGCGGGCGGGCCGCTGCTGCGGATGCCCCGTCGGCCGGGTCCGAGGGTCGGCGCGGGCCCTCGGGGGAGGCCGGCGGTGGTCCTCTTCGATCTCGACGGGACCCTCATCGAGGACGTGCCCCACAACACCGACCCCGAGCGGGTGCGGGCGCGCCCGCACGCGGGGGAGGCGCTGGAGCTGCTCAGGTCGGCCGGTGTGCCGGCAGGGGTGGTGACCAACCAGCCCGACCTGGGACGCGGTGTGCGCTCCAGGCGCCAACTCGACGCCGTACAGGGGCGGGTGGAGGAGCTGCTCGGGCCCTTCGCGGTGACGGTCCTCTGCCCGCACCCGCCCGAGGCGGGCTGCGCCTGCCGCAAGCCCGAGCCCGGGCTGGTCCTCGCGGCGTGCCGCGTCCTCGGGGTGCGGCCGGAGGAGAGCGTCGTGATCGGCGACATCGGGACCGACATGGCCGCGGCCGACCGTGCCGGAGCCACCGGGGTGCTCGTACCCGACGCGGCCACCCGCCCGCAGGAGGTACGTGCGGCGCCGCGGACCGCGCCCGACCTCGCCACGGCGGTCCGCACGGCGGTCCTGACGCCGGGACGGTACGGAGGCCCGTCGTGACGCGGCCGCACACGCTCGTGGTCCGGCTCGACAGCGCCGGCGACGTCCTCCTCGCCGGGCCCGCGCTGCGGATGGCGGCGGCCGGATCGCGGCGCGTGACGCTTCTTGCCGGGCCGTCGGGTGCGGGCGCGGCGCGGCTGCTGCCGGGCGTGGACGAGGTGATGGTCCACGAGGCGCCGTGGGTCGCGCGGGACGCGCCGCCCGTGGACCCCGCCGAGTGCGCTGCCCTCGTCGACGGCCTCGCCCGGCGGCGGATCGACCGGGCGCTCGTCCTCACCTCTTACCACCAGAGCCCGCTGCCGACGGCGCTGCTGCTGAAGATGGCCGGAGTGGCATGGGTCGCCGCCGACAGCGAGGACTACCCGGGCTCGCTCCTCGACCTGCGGCACCGCCGCGCACCCGGCCGGCACGAGGCGGAGGCCGCCATGGACCTGGCGGCCGACTCCGGCTTCGCGCTGCCGGAGGGCGACGGCGGAGGTCTGGCGACCGCACCGCCGCCGGAGACCGTCCAACTGACAGGCACCGACCCGTACATCGTCGTCCACCCCGGTGCGTCGGCGCCGGCCCGGGCGTGGAGCGAGCAGCGGGCGGCGCGTGCGGTGGCGGCGCTCGCTGCCGCCGGCCACCGCGTCGTCGTCACCGGTGACCGCCGGGAGAAAAGGCTGACGTCGGCCGTCGCCGGGAGCCACGCGCTCGACCTGGGCGGCAGGACGGGGCTCCGCGAACTCGCCGGCGTACTCGCGCGGGCCGACGCGGTACTCGTCGGCAACACCGGGCCCGCGCATCTGGCGGCGGCGGTGGGCACGCCGGTGGTGTGCCTGTTCGCGCCCGTCGTGCCGGCCGAGCGCTGGGCGCCCTTCGGGGTGCCGCACGTGCTCCTGGGCGATCAGGAGGCGCCGTGCGCGGGGAGCCGCGCGGTCTCCTGCCCGGTGGACGGCCACCCGTGCCTCGACTCCGTCGAGGACGCCGACGTCCTGGCCGCCTTCGACCTGCTGACGGCGTCGCACCCGCGGAGGACGAGCACCGGCACGAGCTTGGAGGCCCGCACATGAGAGTCCTGCTCTGGCACGTGCACGGCTCCTGGACGACGGCGTTCGTGCAGGGCCCGCACACCTACCTGGTCCCGGTGCTGCCCGACCGCGGCCCCGACGGGCTCGGCAGGGCCCGCACCTTCGCCTGGCCCGACTCCGTACGGGAGGCCACACCCGAGGAGTTGGCCACCGAGGACGTGGACGTCGTCGTCCTCCAGCGGCCCCACGAGGCGGAGCTCGCCGCCCGCTGGCTGGGCGGCCGCCGCCCGGGACGCGAGGTTCCCGCGGTCTATCTCGAGCACAACGCTCCCGACGGCGCCGTGCCCGACACCCGGCACCCGTGCGCCGACCGGGACGACCTCACGCTCGTCCACGTCACCCACTTCAACCGTCTCTTCTGGGACAACGGCACCACCCGCACGACGGTCATCGAGCACGGCGTCGTCGACCCGGGCCACCGGTGGACGGGCGAGGTCGAGCGGGCCGCGGTGGTCGTCAACGACCCGGTACGGCGCGGTCGGCACGTCGGAACCGACCTGCTGCCCGCGCTGAGCGAGGCGGCGCCGCTCGACGTCTTCGGGATGCGCACCGACGGGCTCGCCGCGCACCTGGGGCTGCCGCCCGAACGCTGCCGAAGTCAGGACCTGCCGCAGGAAGGGCTCCACGCGGAGCTCGCGCGACGCCGCTGCTACGTGCACCCGGTGCGATGGACCTCGTTGGGGCTCTCGCTGCTGGAGGCGATGCACCTCGGCATGCCCGTCGTCGCGCTCGCCACCACCGAGGCGGTCGAGGCCGTACCGCCGGGGGCGGGCGTGCTCTCCACCCGTCCCGAGGTGCTCGCCGAGGCGGCCCGCCACTACCTCGACGAGCCCGAGGCCGCGGCCGAGGACGGTGCAAGGGCGCGGCGTGCCGCGCTCGGGCGCTACGGCCTCAAGACCTTCCTGCACCGCTGGGACCAGCTTCTCGAAGAGGTGACCCGCCGATGACCACCGCGAAGGAGAAGCCGTTGCGCATCGCACTCGTCTCGGAGCACGCCAGCCCGCTCGCCGCCCTCGGCGGCGCCGACGCGGGCGGCCAGAACGTGCACGTGGCGCGGCTCGCCGAGACGCTCGCCGACCACGGGCACCGGGTCACCGTCTACACCCGGCGGGACTCCCCGCAACTGTCGGAGCGGACGCCGCTGCGGCACGGCGTCGACGTCCACCACGTGCCGGCAGGCCCGCCGAGGGCGGTCCCCAAGGACGAACTGCTGCCCTGCATGGGCATGTTCGCCGCTTGCCTCTCGGCGCAGTGGGCGGCGGAGCGACCCGACGTGGTCCACTCGCACTTCTGGATGTCCGGGTTGGCGACCCTCCAGGCGGCGCAGGAGCGGGGGCTCCCGTTCCTGCACACCTACCACGCGCTCGGCACCGTCAAGAAGCGTCACCAGGGCGAGGCCGACACCAGCCCGGGGGAGCGCATCCCGTGCGAGACGGCGATCGGGACCGCCTGCGACCGGATCGTCGCCACCTGCCGCGACGAGGTCGAGGAGCTGGCGGCGATGCTGGTGCCGTCCGACCGGATCTCCGTCGTGCCCTGCGGCGTCGATCCGCAGGTCTTCAGTCCGGAAGGGCCGCAGTGGCGGCGGCCGGGCCGACGGCCGCTGCTCGTCCAGGTCGGGCGGCTCGTGCCGCGGAAGGGCGCCGCCCTCTCGGTGGCGGCGCTCGCCCGTGTCCCCGGCGCCGAACTCGTCGTCGCCGGGGGCCCGTCGGGTGCGGAGCTCGAAGCCGACGCCGAGGTGCAGCGGCTGCGGCGGCTGGCGAGCGAGTACGGCGTCGCGGACCGGGTGCACCTCACGGGCGGGCTGCCGCGCGAGGACGTGCCGCCGTTGCTGCGCGCGGCCGACGCGGTGCTGTGCCCGGCGGAGTACGAGCCGTTCGGGATCGTCCCGCTGGAGGCGATGAGCTGCGGGACGCCTGTGGTGGCGACCGCGGTCGGCGGGCAGCGCGACACCGTCGTGCACGGCGACACCGGGCTGCTCGTGCCGCCCGACGACGCCGACGCGCTCGCCGAAGCCGTCCGGACGCTGCTGGCGATGCCCGACAGGGGCCGGCGGTTCGGCGTCGCGGGACGGCGCCGGGTGCTGGCCAAGTACTGCTGGGCGCGCGTGGTCGCGCAGACGGAAGAGCACTACCGGCAGGTGCTGGCCGCGCGCGCCCCTGCGCTGAGCTCCGCGGCGGCACCTGCCTCGCCGTGAGTCCCGAGACCCCGCAGACCGCGAGGAGAAGGAGGGAGGCCGTCGGCCGCATCCGGCGCTTCGGCCGTTGCCATGCTTCCACTCGACGCCGCACACGCACACTGCCTGGCCGTCGAAGAGGCCGTCGGCCTCTTCCGCCGGGAGCACGCCGCCCGGGCCGCCGACTGGGGTGAGCGGCTGGCGGTCGCGCTCCACAGGGGCGGCCGGCTCCTGGCCGCCGGCAACGGCGGCAGCGCCGCACAGGCCCAACACCTGACGGCGGAGCTCGTCGGCCGCTACCAGGCCGAGCGCGCACCGTACTCCGCCGTCTCGCTCCACGCGGACACCTCGGCGGTGACGGCGATCGGCAACGACTACGGCTTCGACGACGTCTACGCGCGGCAGGTCACGGCGCACGGCCGCACAGGCGACGTCCTCGTCCTGCTCTCGACCTCCGGCCGCAGCGGCAACCTGCTGCGCGCCGCGGCGGCGGGGAGGGAGGCCGGGCTGCGGGTGTGGGCGTTGACGGGTCCCGTCCCCAACCCGTTGGCGCTGGAGGCCGAGGACGTCCTCAGTGTCACCGCCGCGACGACGGCCACCGTGCAGGAGGTGCACCTCATCGCGGTCCACCTGCTGTGCGAAGCCTTCGACACCGCGCTGGAAAAGCTCGCCGGCAGGCTGGAGGAGACCTCGCCCGCCGAGTCCGCGGGGATCGCTTCCGAGCCCGCGGCCGAGGGCGAGGCCCCTCGGCTGATGCGCACGGCGAACGGCCGTTGGGCGCCGGAGAGATGACGGAGGCTCCCGTACCGGGACCGAGCGGAGGACGTGCCATGCCCAGGAACCGCCAACTCGTCGTGGTCGGCGACACGTTGCTCGACACGGACGTGGAGGGCCACGCGCACCGCCTCGCGCCGGACGCGCCCGCGCCCGTCCTCGACGTGACGGGCGAGCACCACAGGCCCGGCGGGGCGGGGCTCGCCGCGGTACTGGCCGCCGCGGTGCCGCACGAGGGTCCCGAGGTCCCGCAGATCGTGCTCATCACCGCGCTGGGGCAGGGCCGCTCCGACGCCCTCGTACGGGAGTTGCTGGCCCCGCGCGTACGGCTGATCGAGCTGCCGCTGCGCGGGACCGTGCCGGAGAAGACCAGACTGTGCGCCGAAGGGCGGCCGCTCCTGCGGCTCGACCGCGGCGGCGGCACCGTCGGCCCGATGACCGACGAGGCGCGAGCGGCGCTCGCCGGGGCGCAGACCATCCTCGTCTCCGACTACGGGCGCGGTGTCGCCGCCAGGCTCCGCGCCGAACTCGCCGTCCTCGCCGGGCACACGCAGCTCGTGTGGGACCCGCACCCCAAGGGCGAGCCACCGGTGCCGGGCGCCAGGCTGGTGACGCCCAACGCCGAGGAGGCGCGCGCACTGTGCGCCGAGGACTCCGCAGAGCAGGGCGCTGCCGAGGAGGACACCCGCCGGCTAGACGAGGACGGGCCGTACGGGCACGGGCTGCGCGGCGTCGCCCTGGCCTCGCGGTGGCGCTGCATGGGGGTGGCTGTGACGCTCGGCAGCCAAGGGGCGGTGCTCGCCCGGCCGACGGACGAGACGCCGCTGTACTTCCCGGCGCTCCAGGAGGCGGGTGGGGACCCCTGCGGAGCCGGGGACTGCTTCGCGGCCACGGCCGCGTGGGCGCTGGCGGGCGGGGCGCTGCCGGAGGAGGCCGTACAGGAGGCGGTCGTCCGTTCCGGCGCGTTCGTCGCGGGCGGCGGGGTACGCGACCGCACCCAGTGGGACGGTGCCGCGGCGTCCGCGGCGTCGGGTCTGCGGCTCACGCCGCCGACCGCACGGGGGACCGACGCGCGGGAGCTCGCCGCCGAAGTGCGGGCGCGCGGCGGGACGGTGGTCGCGACGGGCGGCTGCTTCGATCTGCTCCACGCGGGCCACGTCGGCATGTTGCAGAACGCCCGCCGCACCGGCGACTGCCTCATCGTCTGCCTCAACTCCGACCATTCGGTGCGCCGCCTCAAGGGCGAGGGCCGCCCGCTCACGCCACAGGCCGACCGGGTCTCGGTGCTCGCCGGGCTCGACTGCGTGGACGCCATCGCCGTCTTCGACGAGAGCACCCCGAGCGACCTGCTCCGCGAACTGCGCCCGCACGTCTGGGTGAAGGGCGGCGACTACGGCACCGAGCGGCTCCCGGAGGCGGACACCCTGGAGGAGTGGGGCGGCCGGGTGCTGCTCCTGCCCTACCTGGACGGCCGCTCGACGACCGCTCTGGCGCGCCGCGCCGCAGGGGAGCCCACGGGCGAGCCGCCGTCATGACGGGCGAGGGCGCCGGGGGCGGCCCGCGCGTGCTGGCGCTGCGGGCGCTCGGCCTCGGCGATCTGCTCACCGCCGTCCCGGCGCTGCGGGCGCTGCGCCGGGCCCTTCCCGGCCACCAACTCGTCCTCGCCGCACCGCAGTCGCTCGAAGAGGCGGTGCGTACGACCGAGGCTGCGGACGTGCTGCTCCCGACGGGCGGCGCCGGCCGGGAGGTGCCGGAGGAGGTGCCGTGGCCCTGGCCCGAACCGCCGCGACTCGCCCTCGACCTGCACGGCAACGGACCACCCAGCAGGGACCTCCTCGCCCGTCTCGCCCCCGGACGCCTCTTCGCCTACGCCGAGGCGTCCGGACCCTCCTGGCGGCCGGACGAGCACGAACGCGCCCGCTGGTGCCGCCTGTTGACCTGGTACGGCATCCCCGCGGACCCCGCGGACCTGCTGCTGCCCCGCCCGGGCGCGGCCTCGCCCGCGCCCGGCGCCGTCGTCGTGCACCCCGGCGCCGACGCGGGGGCGCGGCGCTGGCCCGCCGACCGGTTCGCCTCCGTGGCGCGGGAGTTGAGCGACCGGGGCGCCGAGGTCGTCGTCACGCACGGTGCGCGGGAGGGGGCGCTCGCACACGGGGTCGCCGAGCGGGCCGGACTGCCTCGCGGCGCGGTGCTCGGCGGTCCCGAGGGGTTGCCCTTCGGGACGCTCGCGACGCTGGTGGCCGAGGCGCGCGCGGTCGTCGTCGGCGACACGGGGCTGGCCCACCTCGCCTCGGCCCTGGCCACACCCTCGGTCGTCCTCTTCGGGCCCGTCTCGCCCGCGGTGTGGGGACCGCCTCCGCACGACAGGCACCGCCCGCTGTGGCGCCCCGGCCCGCTGGACGGCGCGGCCCCCGGCGACCCGCACGGTCCGCTGCCCGACCCGCGGCTGCTCCGGCTCGCTCCCCACGAGGTCGTGGAGGCCGTCGAGGCCCTGCCGCGCCCGCGGCCCGTCCACTTCCCCGGGCCCGCGTCGTGAGCGTCCGGGCGCTGCTCACCGGCTGGTTCAGCTTCCTCGAGGGGGAGGCGACGGCGGGGGACGTGCTCGCGCTGCGCCGTGTCGAGGAGGTGATGCGGGAGCGGCGAGTGCCCTACGACGTCGTGTGGAGTCCAGGGTTCCGTCCGGGCGCGCTGTCCTTCCGTGACGTCGAACCCGGGCGCTACGGCCTGCTGTTGTTCGTCTGCGGGCCCCTGCACGGACCGCAGGTCGCCGGGCTCCACGAGGAGTACGCGCACTGCCGCCGCCTCGCCGTCGGCGTCTCGGTCATCGACCCCGGGGACCCGGCCGTACGCGGCTTCCACGAGGTGATCGCGCGGGACGGCCCGGACGTCGCCCCTTTGGCCGACCTCTCCGCAGGCACCCGGCCGCCGCGCACGCTGCCGCCCGTCGTCGGGGTCGTCCTCACCGGCGGACAGCAGGAGTACGGGGGTCGCCGCCGCCACGAGGGGACGGCCGAGCGGGTAACCGGCTGGCTCGCCCGACAGGACTGCGCACGGCTGCCGTTGGAGACGCGGCTGGACGACCGCGACTGGCGCCTGTGCCGCACCCCCGAGCAGTGGGACGCCGTGCTCTCCCGGCTCGACCTGGTGGTCACCGACCGTCTCCACGGCCTCGTGCTCGCGCTGCGCTCCGGCGTCCCGGCACTCGCCGTCGACCCGGTGGCGGGGGGCGCGAAGGTCAGCGCGCAGGCGCAGGCGATGCGTTGGCCCGCCCTCGTCCACGCCGAGCAGATGGACGACGCCACCCTTGCGTACTGGTGGGAGTGGGTCCGCACCGAGGGCCCTGCACGTGCCGCGGCCCACGCCGCCTCCCCGCCGCCGGACCTCGTCGCCGCGGCGCTGCGGTCCACGCTCTTCGCGT
The DNA here is from genome assembly GCF_000381025.1 of Streptomyces sulphureus DSM 40104. Classification (GTDB taxonomy): domain Bacteria; phylum Actinomycetota; class Actinomycetes; order Streptomycetales; family Streptomycetaceae; genus Streptomyces; species Streptomyces sulphureus. Next base: position 62,923 of record NZ_KB905815.1, on the reverse strand, counting down.
GAGGGCCTTGACGTGGTGTGACGCGCAGGCGGGGCGTGAGCGCACGTCGCGCCCCCCAACGCGGCCGATCGGGCGAGGAGTTCGGCCGGGCCCGCGTTTCACAGCCGCCGGGTGGCGAGCGTCAGCCGGTCCCTCGCGTCGAGGAGCGCGGCCTGGATCGTCTGCTCGTGCGCGGAGGTGAGGCGGGCGACCGGGACGGAGCAGCTGATCGCGTCGCGCGCCGGCGTGCGGTAGGGGACGGCGACGCCGAAGCAGCGCAGTCCGAGGGTGTTCTCCTCGCGGTCGACGGCGAAGCCGCGCGCGCGTATCGCGTGCAGTTCCTCGACGAGCTTTTCGCGGTCGGTGTGGGTGTGCTCGGTGAGCTGCGGAAGCTCCGCCGGCAGCAGGGCCCGCACCTCGTCGTCGCTGTGGGTGGCGAGGAGCGCCTTGCCGAGCGAGGTGGAGTGCGCGGGGAGGCGGCGGCCGACGCGGGTGAACGGGCGGAGGTAGTGCTGCGACTGGCGGGTGGCGAGGTAGACGACGTTGGTGCCGTCGAGCCTGGCGAGGTGGATCGTCTCGGTCGTGTCGTCGGAGAGGCGGTCCAGGGTGGGGCGGGCGGCGGCCACCACCTCGTCGCCGTCGATGTAGGAGGTGCCGACGAGGAGGGCGCGCACCCCGATGCCGTAGCGGGTACCGGTGAGGTCGGTCTCCACCCAGCCGAGGTCGACGAGCGTGCGCAGCAGCATGTAGAGGCTCGACTTCGGATACCCGACGGCCTCCTGGACGGCCGCGAGCGAGTGCATCCCCGGCCGCCCGGCGAAGTACTCCAGCAACTCCACCGTCCGCACGGCCGACTTGACCTGCGAACCACCCGTCCCGTCTGCCGCCATCGACCTTGACCCCCTTGTTCGCACGGCCATACAGTCCCCGCATATTCACTTACCGGGATGGTGTTCAGCATATCGAACGAGAGGGCTGGACCCCCAACCGCCCGTCAGGAGGCTTTCGTTGACAGTTCCAGTGTGGAGCGTCGACCCCAGGACCGGAAACCGGCGCGAGCAGGTGACCGAGGAGGCCACGGCCGCCGACGTCGACGCCGCGGTGCAGGCGGCGCACCGCGCGGGCGACAGCCTCGCCGACCGTGCGGGGCGCGCCGCCTTCCTGCGCGCGGCCTCGGCCGAACTCCTCGACGCACAGGGCGAGATCGTGCCCGTCGCCGACGCCGAGACCGCTCTCGGCACCGCCCGCCTCGACGGCGAGATGGCCCGCACCGCCGCGCAACTGCGCGCGTTCGCCGACGAGTTGGACGACGGCGCCTACTTGGGCGCCACCGTCGACCACGCCGACCCGCAGCGCATCCCGCCGCTCCCCGACCTGCGCCGCGTCAAGATGCCGCTCGGAGTCGTCGCCGTCTACGCCGCCTCCAACTTCCCGCTCGCCTTCTCCGTCCCGGGAGGCGACACGGCGAGCGCTCTTGCGGCGGGCTGCCCCGTCGTCGTCAAGGCCCACCCCGACCACCCCGCCACCTCCCAACTCTGCGCCGCAGCCCTGCGGCGAGCGGCCGCCTCCGTCGGGTTGCCGGCCGAGGTGCTCACCGTGGTCCACGGCTTCGACGCCGGAATCGCCCTGGTGGAGCACCCGTTGGTCGCAGCGGCCGGCTTCACGGGTTCCGTGCGCGGCGGCCGCGCCCTTTTCGACGCCGCGGCGGCCCGCCCGCGTCCGATCCCGTTCCACGGCGAACTCGGCTCGCTCAACCCGGTCGTCGTCACCGAGCAGGCGGCGGACGAGCGCCCCGACGAGATCGGCGCCGGGCTCGCGGGTTCGGTCACCCAGGGCACGGGCCAGTTCTGCGTGAAGCCGGGGCTCGTCCTCGTCCCCGAAGGCGCAGCGGGCGACGGCCTGTTGGCCTCGCTCGGTGAGGCGCTGGCCGCTGCACCGGCCGGGCCGCTCCTCGACGCGCGGATGCGGGAGGCGTTCCTCGCAGGCGTGCGCCGCCGCGCCGGACTCGAAGGCGTGGAGGCGCCGGTCGCCGCGGGCGAGGGCGCGGCGGAGAACACGGTGGCCGCCGGGTTCCTCACCGTGCCGGCCCGCCGGCTGGCCGAACCGGGCCCGCACGAGCTGCTGTTGGAGGAGTGCTTCGGCCCCGTCACCGTCGTCGCGCGGTACCGGGACGCGGAGGAGGCCGGCGCCGTGCTCGCGGTGCTCCCGGGCAACCTGACAGCCACGGTGCACGTGGGCGCCGAAGAAGCGGGCGAGGAGAAGGGGAGGGGCGCCGAGCTGCTCGCCCGACTCGCCCCGCTCGCCGGCCGGTTGGTCGTCGACGGCTGGCCGACCGGCGTCGCCGTCGCCCCCGCGCAGCACCACGGCGGCCCCTACCCGGCCACCACGTCGACGTCGACCTCGGTCGGTGCCACGGCGATCGAGCGCTGGCTGCGCCCGGTGGCGTACCAGAACACCCCCGAGCCGCTCCTCCCGCCCGAGCTGCGCGACGGCAACCCGCTCGGGCTGCCCCGCCGCGTCGACGGTCGCAGGGAGGGCTGAGCCGTACGCACGAACGTGGGGCGGGACCGTCATGCGGTCCCGCCCCACATCCCCTGGGCTCAGCCCGTCACTTCACCGGGGTGAAGTCACGCGCCCCGATGAACTCGGGGCGTCGGACCGGGGCCGCGAAGGGCTCGACGGCGGTGTTCTCGACGCTGTTGAAGACGATGAAGACGTTGCTCCGCGAGTACGGAGTGATGTTGTCACCGCTTCCGTGCATGCAGTTGCAGTCGAACCAGGTCGCCGAACCGGGCTTGCCCGTGAACAGCTTGATCCCGTGCGCCTCGGCGAACTTGGTGAGCGCCTCGTCGGACGGGGTCCCGGCGTCCTGCATCTGCAGCGACTTCTTGTAGTTGTCGCGCGGGGTCTCGCCCGCGCAGCCGAGGAAGGTCTTGTGCGACCCCGGCATGATCATCAAACCGCCGTTGGTGTCGTAGTTCTCGGTCAGCGCGATGGAGACCGAGACGGTCCGCATGTTCGGCAGTCCGTCCTCCGCGTGCCAGGTCTCGAAGTCCGAGTGCCAGTAGAAACCCGATGCGCCGAAGCCGGGCTTGAGGTTGATCCTGGACTGGTGGACGTAGACGTCCGAACCCAGGATCTGCCGCGCCCGGTCCAGCACGCGCGGGTCGCGCACCAGTTTCGCGAAGACCTCGCTGATCTTGTGCACCTCGAACACCGACCGGATCTCGTCCGACTTCGGCTCGACGATCGAGCGCTCGTCGGCCCGGATCTCCGGGTCAGAGGTGAGCCGTCCCAGTTCCCTGCCGCACTCAGCAACCTCATCGGGTGTGAGGAGCTGGTCGACGGCGAGGAACCCGTCCCGCTCGAAGCCCGCCAGGTCCGAAGCCTCGATGGGCCCGGACGTACCCGGCTCGGACCACACGACGGGGTCCATCCGCGGCGTCGCCACCTCGGTGGCGCCACGAGTCGGGTACAGGTCGGCGGTGCGCTCGGGTGCGGTGGTCATGAATGTGCCTTCCTCTCCTCTCGTACGGCCCTGTCACATGGGCGGTGCGGCCGGCCGGCCTCGAACTGCGGTCAGCCCTCGTCCGGCTCGGTGAGCAGCGGGTAGACGCCGTTCTCGTCGTGGTCCTCCCGGCCCGTCACGGGCGGGTTGAAGACGCAGATGCACCGGAAGTCGGTCTTCGGGCGCATCGTGTGCTTCTCGTGCCCGTTCAGGAGGTACATCGTTCCGGGGGTGATCCAGTGCTTCTCACCGGTCTCTCGGTTGGTGAGTTCGGCCTCGCCCTCCACGCAGAGTACGGCCTCGATGTGGTTTGCGTACCACATATCCGTCTCTGTACCCGCGTAAAGGATTGTTTCGTGGAGCGAGAAGCCGACCTTCTCCTTGGCGAGGACGATCCGCTTGCTCTCCCACGTGCCTGAGGCCGACTTGATGTGGCGGTCGGTGCCCTCGATGTCCTTGAACGAACGAACGATCACGGTGTGCTGGTGCCTCTCTCTCGGTGTCCGGCCCGGGCGGGCCGGTTCTCCTCTCCCGTCGCGGCGCCGGGGCGGCGTGCGCGGGTGCCCTCTCAAGGGGGCGGCCCGCCCCGGGTGGTACCGGGACGGGCCGGTGGCGACCGTCACCGCGGGCCTGATGCTCGCGCGGGGACGGCGCGTCGGGGGAACCGCGGTGCTACGCGGCTTCGCGGACGGAGCGCGCGAGGATGCGCAGGCCCTCGTCGAGCTCCTCCGGGGCGATGGTGAGCGCGGGGAGCAGCTTGATCACCTCGCTCTGCGGGCCGGAGGTCTCGATGAGCAGCCCGTGCTCGAAGGCACGCTTCGCGACGCGGTCGGCGCGGGCCTTCTCCTCGAACTCCAGCCCCCACACGAGGCCGCGGCCGCGGAAGTCCGCGATCTCGCCCGGGTGCTCGTCGGCGATCGCCTTGAGCGCGGCCTCGACCTGCTCGCCCCGGCTGATGGTCTGCTTCTCCATCTGGCCGTCGGTCCAGTACGTCTCCAGCGCGGCGGTCGCGGTGACGAACGCCGGGTTGTTGCCGCGGAAGGTGCCGTTGTGCTCACCGGGCTCCCAGACGTCGAGCTCCGGCTTCAAGAGGGTGAGCGCCAGCGGCAGCCCGTAACCGCCGATCGACTTCGACAGGGTGACGATGTCCGGCTTGATGCCCGCCTCCTCGAAGGAGAAGAAGGCGCCGGTGCGGCCGCAGCCCATCTGGATGTCGTCGAGGATGAGCAGCATGTCGTGCCGGGTGCACAGGTCGGAGAGGGCCCGGAGCCACTCTGTGCGCGCCACGTTGATGCCGCCCTCGCCCTGCACGCTCTCGACGATCACGGCGGCCGGCTTGTTGAGCCCCGAGCCCTGGTCCTCCAGGAGGCGCTCGAACCAGAGGAAGTCGTCGACCTTGCCGTCGAGGTAGTCGTCGAACGGCATCGGGGTGCCGTGGACGAGCGGGATGCCGGCGCCCGCCCGCTTGAAGGCGTTGCCGGTGACGGCGAGGGAGCCGAGCGACATCCCGTGGAAGGCGTTGGTGAAGGAGACGATCGACTCGCGCCCCTTGACCTTCCGGGCGAGCTTCAGCGCCGCCTCGACGGCGTTGGTGCCGGTCGGCCCGGGGAACATGACCTTGTACGGCAGGTCGCGCGGCTCGAGGATCGTCGACTTGAACGTCTCGAGGAACGCCCGCTTGGCGCTCGTCGACATGTCGAGGCCGTGCACGACGCCGTCCCGCTCCAGGTAGTCGAGGAGCGCGCGTTTGAGCACGGGGTTGTTGTGGCCGTAGTTGAGGGTTCCGGCGCCGGCGAAGAAGTCGAGGTAGGCGTGCCCGTCCTCGTCGTACATGTGGGACGCCTGCGCGCGGTCGAAGACGGTGGGCCAGCCACGGCAGTAGCTGCGCACCTCCGACTCCACGGTCTCGAAGACGCTGAGGTCAGGCTGGGTGATGGTCACGGCTTGCTCCAGGGAGTGGGTCGTGTGCGAGGAGTGTGATCGGGGCTTTTGGGGCGCATCGGCGGTGGACGGTGCGCGGTCGGGGCAGGGCAGCGGTCGGGCGCGCGCCTGCGGCGGTGGTCAGCGCCGTTCGTCGGCGAGCGCCACCGGGCCTATCCGGTACAGCACTTCGGGCTCGTGGCCCTCCTCGGGGAACGCCTCCGCTTCGAAGAGGACCTCCTTGGCGACGGGCGCGCCGTGGCGCTCCGCGTAGGAGGTGAACAGCCGGTTCGAGGGGATGTTGTCGGGGGTGACCGTGGTCTCGATCCCGGCCGTGCCGAGCTCGCGGGCGGTGCGCGCCGAGAGCCCGTCGAGCATCGCCGCCGCCAGTCCGCGTCCGCGCGCCGCCTCGTCGACGGCTACCTGCCAGACGAGGAGCGTCTCCGGGTGGTCGGGACGTATGTAACCGGTGATGAAGCCGACCGGGGTGCCTGCCTCGTCGCGGGCGACCACGGAGGTGGCCGCGTAGTCCCTGCACCACAGCAGGTAGCTGTACGAGGAGTTCAGGTCGAGCGTCCCCGAGTCCCTGGCGATACGCCAGATCGCGGCTCCGTCGGCCACGCGGGGAGCGTCCAGCTTCAGTCCCTCCGGCATTTCCCGGAAATCGCTGCGGGCACGTGCATCTTCTGCTTGTGCGGCGGTCATGCGGATTTAATTTACCTAGCAGAATCTCAAACTGCACGGGCGTGCGGGGTTACGTGTCCCGGGGGTCTTGTGTTATCGCGCGGGGGCGCGCAGGCGCGCAGACCCCCGCGCTGATCACCGCCCATGTCCGGATTCGCCTGGGCAAAAAGGGCGCGTTGTGGAATGTGTCACACCGCGGTAACCGATGTGAGAGGCGTCCGAATTACCGGCTAACGGCCCCTGAAATCATGGCGTTTGAGGTGGGCGAAAGCGGGCAGAAGAAAACGGGAACCTGTGCTCTGAAAGCCTGCCGCCGAATGCACTCTATTGTATGGGGTGCGGTGAGGACAGAGTTTTCCCGAATAAGTTGACTGCGGTTCACCGGGGCGTCTTCCCGCCTTCTCCGGACCCTTGGGGCATGCGCCTCTCCTCGGCCTTCAACTCGTCGAGCCTTACGAGCAGTTCGGCCGGCTCCGCACGGCGGGTGCAGTCCGTGTCGACGAAGGACCAACGGACGGTGCCGTTGCGGTCGAGGAGGTACGTCGCCGGGATCGACGGTGTGCGCGGATGGCCGCCGTTGACGCGCACCAGATCGAAGCCGAGCTGCTCGTACGCGACTCGTCGGGTATCTGCGGGGAGACGGCGACGAGTTGGGCCCCTCGTTCGGTGAACCGCGGCAGGTGCTTCCGGAGTGCGCGGAACGCGACGTTGCAGAAAGGGCACCAGGCGCCCGGTAGAAGGTCACGATCAACGGGCCCCGGGTCAGCAGCAGTTGCGACTCCGCGCACGGTGCCGTGCCCGAGGACCTGCACACCTCCGTCGACGCCGCGCTGGCGGCCGACTAGGCCCGCGCTGTTCCGTACCGTGTACCCAGCCGCGCACCGCTGCTCGTAGGGTGCCCCCATGGTTGAGAGCGGAACGCTGCACATCACGGGGCGGGTGCTCGTCGGCCCCGAGGACGTACGGGACGAACTCTGGGTCGTCGACGGGCGGATCACCTTCGAGCGGCCGGGGACGGCGGCCGGTGCGCAGACGCGGCTGCACGGTTGGGTGCTGCCCGGGCTCGTCGACGCGCACTGCCACGTCGGCCTCGACGCGCACGGCGCGGTACCGGAGCAGCAGAGCGAGGACCAGGCGCTCACCGACCGCGGCGCCGGCGCCCTGCTGCTCCGCGACGCCGGCTCGCCCGCCGACACCCGCTGGATCGACGACCGCGACGACCTCCCCAGGATCATCCGCGCCGGCCGCCACATCGCCCGCACCAGGCGCTACGTCCGCAACTACGCGCACGAGATCGAGCCGGGCGACCTCGCCGCCTACGTCCGGAACGAGGCCAAGCGCGGCGACGGCTGGGTGAAGATCGTCGGTGACTGGATCGACCGGGAGGAGGGCGATCTGAGCGCGTGCTGGCCGCGCTGGGCGATCGAGGAGGCGATCAACGCGGCGCACGAGGAGGGCGCGAGGGTCACCGCGCACTGCTTCGCCGAGGACTCGCTCCGCGACCTCGTCGAGGCCGGGATCGACTGCATCGAGCACGCCACAGGGCTCACCGAGGACACGATCCCGCTCTTCGCCGAACGGGGCACCGCCATCGTCCCCACGCTCGTCAACATCGCCACCTTCCCCGGGCTCGCCGACGGCGGCGAGGCCAAGTACCCGCGCTGGTCCGCGCACATGCGCCGGCTCCACGCGCGCAGGTACGAGACGGTCCGGGCGGCGCGGGACGCGGGAATCTCCGTCTACGCGGGGACGGACGCCGGCGGTTCGCTCGCGCACGGCCTCGTCGGCGAGGAGGTCGCCGAACTCGTCAGGGCCGGCATCCCCGCCACCGAGGCGCTCTCCGCCGCCGCCTGGGGCGCGCGGTCCTGGCTGGGGCGGCCGGGGATCGAGGAGGGAGCCTCGGCCGACCTCGTCGTCTACCCGGAGGACCCGCGGGCCGACGTACGGGTGTTGACGGCGCCCGAGCACGTGGTACTGCGCGGGGTGGTGCGTTAGCGGAGGCCGTATCCTTGGGCGGGTCACCGACTCCAGGGGGCCGCATCATGACCGAGCGCAAACCGCCGGGGATCAGCTTCGAGTCCTGGGCCGACCGTCAGATCAGGGAGGCCGAGCAGCGCGGCGAGTTCGACGACCTGCCCGGCAAGGGCAAGCCGCTGCGCAGCCTCGACCAGCCGTACGACGAGTACTGGTGGCTCCGTGAGAAGGCCGAGCGCGAGAGCCTCAGCTATCTGCCGCCCGCCCTCGTCCTGCGCAAGGAGGCCGAGCAGGTGCGCGAGCAGGCGGTGACGGCGCGCAGCGAGGCCGAGGTGCGGGCGAGCGTGCGCGAGGTGAACGAGAAGATCAGGGCCGCGATCCGGAACCCGCCGGAGGGCCCGCCGCTGAACGTCGCTCCGCTCGACGAGGAGCGGCTCGTCGCCGTCTGGCGGGAGCGCCGCCCCTCGGCGTGAGCGTCAGTAGGCGATCCGCCCCTTGTGGAACTGGCCGTCGAAGACGACCTGGAACCGCGCGCCGTTGCGTACGTTGCTCGCGATCACCTTCCACTTGGCGCCGACGCGGACCTTGCGTGCGCAGTCCGGACCCGGGTGGAAGCGGACGCAGACCTTCGTGGCGCCGCCCGAGGCAATGCGCAGGTTGATGTCCTTGCACCGGGACGACGCGCGGTACGTGCCGCGGGGGTGGGGGATGAAGCTGTCGGCCTTCGTGTTGTAGGAGACGGCGTGCGAGAGGCAGGCCGATGCCGCCCGGTGCCGGACGGGCGAGGTCTGTTCCGCGGTCGCGTGCGCGGGGGCGACGAGGACGGAGAGCGCGGCCAGCGCCGCGGCGGCGCAGAGGGCGAGGGGGCGAGCGGGCATCGGGGTCCCTTCCCGGGAGGGGCGGTGCGTGCGGGAGCGTCGACAGGGTCTCAACTCGCCACCGTCCCGGGCGTGGTGGACATGCCGGGTGTCGCCCGCTCGGCGGTCCTGGTCAGAGCCGACCGGCTGCCATGTCGAAGAGCCGCCGCAGCACGGCGCCCTCGCTGACCCGCAGGCCGTCGTGGTCCCACGTGTCGGTGACCCAGGGCCGCACGCCGGGGAAGGCCGCCGCGGTGGCGAGGGACGCGTCGCGGTCCACGTACATGTCGTCGTCGTAGACGGCGGCGAGGACCGGCACGTCGTTGCGGGCGAGGCGGTCGGGGGCGTAGAGGTCGGGCCAGTCGGTGCGTTCGGCGAGGAGGTGCGCCGTCTCGTCGAGGGGGCGCAGGGATGGGTCGGTGGTGAACATCCAGGGGTAGATCATCTCGCCCGTGAGGAGGACGGGGAGGCCGTCCGCCACGGACCTCGCCGCGTCGAACTCGGGGAACTCGGCGCGTACCCGCTGGGCCGCCCAGCGGGTGCCGCGGGGTGTGACCGACCGCTGGGCGTATATCGCCTCGTGGAGCGCGGCGAAGAGCGGGTCGCCGGCGAAGGAGACGGCGGAGCGGACCTGCTCCAGGAACGCCTCGGAGAGCACGTGGCCCGAACTCCCCCTGGTCCAGGCGTCTTCCAGCAGGTAGTGGAGGCGGTGCGAGCCGGTCGTCTCGCCGAGCATCTTCCCGAGGAACTGGAACCTGGCGGCGGTGAGCGGGCTGCCGTCCGGGAGGCGTACGTCGGTCTCGAGGAGGTGTGCCGCGATCCGCCGCACGGTCGCGGCGTCCTGCGGGTAGCGCGCGTAGTGCGCCGTGACCTTGCGGGCCACGCGCGGGTAGGCGGCGCGGTAGACGTCGTCCGCCGAGGTGTGCAGGCCGGGGAGGCCGCCGGTGACGAACGCCTCGCGGAGGCCCTCTGGCGCCTGCGAGAGGTAGGTGAGGGCGCAGAAGCCGCCGAAGCTCTGGCCGAGCAGGGACCAGCGGACGTCCTCGCCGAGCAGCTCGCGGCGGATCGCCTCGGCGTCGCGGACGATCGCGTCGGCGCGGAAGTGGGCCAGGTACGCCGCCTGCTGCTCAGGGGTGCCGCGGAGCGGGAGCGTGGTCGCGTCGGCGGGGGTGGAGCGGCCGGTGCCGCGCTGGTCGAGGAGGAGCACGCGGTAGTGCTCCAGGGCGACTCGGAGCCAGTGCTCCGCGCCGACGGGGCGGGGCGCGCGGTTGCCCGGGCCGCCCTGGAGGAAGAGCAGCCAGGGGAGTCGCTCGTCCTCGCGTCCTGCGGCGACGACCTCCCGCGCGTACACCTCGATCCGCTCGCCCGAGGGCTGCTCGTGGTCGAGGGGGAGGCTGAAGCGGTGGTCGGTGAGGACGGTCCCCGGGTGGTGCAGTACGGGCAAGGCGGCTCTCCTCGTGTGTGTGGGGCGGGTCAACGCCCGTGTTCGCTCGGGCAGTTGAGTACCGCGGCGAGCGCCGACGTGAACGCGTCGCTCGTCGCGCGGTCCCGGACGGCGACGCGGAACCACTCGGGGCCGAGTCCGGGGAAGGTGTCGCCCCTGCGTACGGCGAAACCGCGTCGTCGGAGGGCCTCCCGCAACCGCGGTGCGCACGGGTGCCGCAGGAGGAGGAAGGGGCCTTGCGGCTGGGGCGTCGCCGTCTCCAGTCCGGGCAACTCCCGCATCCGCGCGAGGAGATGGGCACGCCGCTCGCCGAACTCCGCGGCGGCGGACTCCGCTTCGGCGAGTGCCGCCGGTTCGCTGCACGCCTCGGCCGCAGCCAGCGCGGGCGCGGAGACGGGCCACAACGGCTGCTGGTGCGCGAGGAGTCGGGCCGTCTCCGGATCGGTGAGGACGTAGCCGACGCGCAGGCCCGCGAGCCCCCACGTCTTGGTGAGGCTGCGCAGGACGAGCAGCCTGCCGGGCAGGTGGCCCAACTGCGGTACGAGGGAGTGGCGTTCGTCCGGCACGGCGTCGACGAACGCCTCGTCGACGACGAGCGAGCGGCCAGGTCGCGCAAGCCGGGCGAGGTGTTCGGCCGGATGGAGGACGCTCGTCGGGTTGGTCGGGTTGCCGACGACGACGAGATCGGCGTCCTCGGGGACGGCCGCCGGGTCGAGGCGGAAGCCGTCCGCGGCGTCGAGCAGGTGGCGCGCGACGCGGTGTCCTGCGTCCCGCAGCGCCGCTTCCGGTTCCGTGAACTGCGGGTGCACCACGAGCGGCCGGGACGCCGGCAGCGCCCGCGCGAGCAGGACGAACGCCTCGGCGGCGCCTGCTGTGAGCAGCACCTGCTCCGGCCGCACCCGGTGCCGCTCGGCGACCGCGGTGCGCGCCGCTGTGGGGTCCGGGTAGGCGGCGAGGTCGTCGAGCGAGGCGGCGAGGCGGGCGCGGAGCCACGGCGGTGGGGTGCCGGTGCGCACGTTGACGGCGAGGTCGGTGAGCCCGGAGCCGCGGACCTCGGCGTCGCCGTGATGGCGCAGGTCGGGTGCGGGCTGCTCCGGTGCGGGGCGCGGCCTCGGGTCAGTCGGTGCGGACACGGCGCTCTCCTGTGGCTGCTGCGGCGACCGCGGCGGTCGCCCGTGCGGGGTGCGCCGCCGACCTGGTCTTCGGCACCAGCAGCCGGGCGGCGCCCACAGCACCGTACGGCGCCACGGCTCCGAGCAGGGCAGCGGCCTCCGCCACCGAGGCCGTGCCGAAGGCGGCCCGGGCGGTCGCCGACACCGCCACACCCGGCACGGCGGCCAACTCCGCGGCGCCGTACGCCCGCAGCGGCACCCCGAGCGCCCGCGCGGCGGCCAGCAGCCCCGGCTCGCCCTCCTTGCCCTCGACGGTCGCGAGGGCGCACGGCTCCACCGCACCGGCCAGCGCGAGCACGTGGTGCACGAGCGCCAGCACCTCGTCTCCCGCGACGTCGCGGCATCCCCCGACGCCGATGGTGACGGGTACGGGGGGCGGGGGAGAGGCGGTTTCGTGGGTCGTCATAGGCGGGGCGTCGTGGCCCGATGGCTCGTCGGGCAAGCTCGCGTGTACGCAGGTGTGTTGAGCCGCACGTGTTCGGTGCGGGCGCGTCGGCTGGGCGTCGTACACGGCGGGCGGTGCGGGAACGGGGCTCTCGCGACGAGGACGCGGGCCGCCCGAAGACGCCCGGGAACCGCGGAGTCGGGACGAGGGTCCCCGGTGGCCTTCCGACGCGTCGGAGGGGCGGTAGGCGTCGACAGCGCCCAGCGAGAGGTGAGCCGGGCCTGTGCCCTACCCGGGTACGGGCACGTAGGCCGCAGGGCGGCGCCAGGTCCCCGGCCGGTGCACGCGGCGGCTGCCACCGCCCGAGTCCCGCCGTACGCCGACCGGTCGAGCGGTGAGCCCGCGACGCGCGTCGCACGGCGCCGTCCGTCGCCCGCCGCGGTCGCGCCCGTCACCGGCACTGCGCCACCAGCCGCGTGGGCAGCTCGGGTGCCGAAGCCCAGTGCAGGTGGAGGTAGGAGGCGTGGACGCGGCCATGGACGAAGCCCTCCGTGCGGCCATCGAACCGCCAGGCGGGCGAGGCGCCCGCGGCGGGGGCGAGCGAGGTGCGGTGAAACTCGTGCCCTCGGACGGTCGTACCCGCGGTGGTGAGCACGCTCGTCGTCGCGGCGGTGGCTTCGCGGTAGCCGAGGGTGAGCCGTTCGCCCATGTGCCCTGTGGCGTCCAGGACGCCGCACATCTCGCGTCCGTCCAACTCCCTCGTGAGGTAGAGGAGTCCGGCGCACTCGGCCACGACGGGCCCGCGGAAGCCGGCGATGGCGGCGCGCAGCGGCTTGTTCTCGGCGAGTTCGGCCGCGTACACCTCGGGGAACCCGCCTCCGACGACGAGCGCGTCCGCCTCCGCCGGCAGTCGCTCGTCGTGGAGCGGGTCGAAGACGGCGATCTCCGCACCGGCGGCGCGCAGCAGTTCGGGGTGCTCGGCGTACCCGAAGGTGAATGCCGGGCCACCGGCCACGGCGACGACCGGACGCCCCCTGGTCCGTCGCACGCCGCCGGCGGCAGCCGGGGGCGTACCGTCCGCGCGCGGCTCGGCGCCGCCCGCCTGTCGGCTCTGCGTGCCGACCGCCTCGGCCGGGTCCCACGCCTCGGCGTCGAGAGCGGGCGCGCTGCGCGCGAGCGCCAGCAGCGCCGGCAGGTCGCACCCCTCGCGGACCTGCGCGGCGAGCGCGTCCACCGCCTCCACCGCCTCCCTCCGGCGCTCCGCCACCGGCACGAGCCCCAGGTGCCGGCTGGGCGCGTGCACGGCCTGCCGCCGGTGGAGGACACCGAGCACAGGCACGGGCGAGTCGGCCAACGCCTCCCGGAGCAGGGCCTCGTGGCGCGCCGAGCCGACCTTGTTGAGGATGACGCCGCCGAGCCGCACGCCGGGGTCCCAGCTCGCGAAGCCGTGGACCAGCGCGGCCACCGAGCGGGACTGCGAGGACGCATCGACGACGAGCACGACGGGCGCCCGCAGCTCCTTGGCGACCTGCGCCGTGGACGCGAGCTCGCCCCGTCGGGCCGCGCCGTCGTGGAGGCCCATCACCCCCTCCACGACGGCGAGTTCGGCCCCCGAGGCGCCGTGCGCGAAGAGCGGCGCGAGGCGCTCGGTGCCGCAGAGGAACGCGTCGAGGTTGCGCCCGGGGCGCCCGGTGGCGAGCGCGTGGTAGCCCGGGTCGATGTAGTCGGGGCCGACCTTGTGCGGCGAGACGGCGAGGCCGCGCTCCGCGAACGCGGCCATCAACCCCGTTGCCACGGTGGTCTTTCCGCTCCCCGAGGAAGGAGCCGCTACGACGAGCCGGGGCGTACCGCCCCCGCCCGCCCTCACCATTCGATGCCTCGCTGGCCCTTCTGGCCCGCGTCCATCGGGTGGCGCACCTTCGTCATCTCGGTGACGAGGTCGGCCGCCGCGCACAGCTCCTCGGGCGCGTTCCGGCCCGTGATCACGACGTGCTGGTGGCCGGGGCGCGTCCGCAGCACCTCGACGACCTCCGCCGCGTCGATCCAGCCCCAGTGCATCGGGTAGGCGAACTCGTCGAGCACGTACATCCGGTACGTCTCGGCCGCCAGGTCGCGCTTGACCTGCTCCCAGCCCTCCTTCGCCGCCTCCTCGCTCTCCAGCTCCCCGTCGCGCTGGAGCCAGGACCAGCCCTCGCCCATCTTGTGCCAGGCGACGCTGCCGCCCTCGCCGCTCTCGCCGAGCACCCGCAGTGCGCGCTCCTCGCCCACCCGCCACTTGGCGGACTTCACGAACTGGAACACCCCGACGGGCCACCCCTGGTTCCAGGCGCGCAGCGCCATCCCGAAGGCGGCGGTCGACTTCCCCTTGCCCGTGCCCGTATGGACGGCGAGGAGGGGACGGTTGCGGCGCTGCCGCGTGGTGAGGCCGTCGTCCGGGATCGTGTTCGGCTTGCCCTGCGGCATTACGCTGCCCTCCGGGTGCTGGTGGTCGCGGTGCGTACGAGCTCGGTCACGGTGTCCTCGCGCAACTCGTCGAGCGTGACGGCCTCCCCGCCGAGCGCGTGCGCCAACTCCCCGGCGAGACCGAGGCGTACGGGCCCCGCCTCGCAGTCGACGACGACGGAGGCGACGCCGTCGGCGGCGAGCAACCCGCCTGCCCTGCGGGCGCGTTCGACGGGTTCGGGCCCGCCGGTGGCCCGCCCGTCGGTGACGGCGACGAGCAGCGGGCGCCGCGACGGGTCCCGCATGCGCTCGACGCGCAGCACGTCGCGCGCGCGGAGCAGACCGGCGGCGAGCGGCGTGCGCCCGCCCGTCGGCAGCGACTCCAGACGGGCTGCCGCCGTGTCGACGGAGGAGGTCGGCGGCAGGGCCACCTCGGCGTCGGAGCCGCGGAAGGTGACCATGCCGACCTTGTCCCTCCGCTGGTACGCGTCGAGGAGCAGCGAGAGCACGGCGCCCTTCACGGCGCTCATCCGCTTCCGCGCCGCCATCGATCCCGACGCGTCGACGGCGAAGAGCACGAGGTTGCCCTCCCGCCCCTCGCGCACGGCCTCCCGCAGGTCGTCCCCGCGTACGAGGAGGCCCGGCCCCGAGCGCCCGCGTGCCTGCTGGTGAGGCGCGGCCGCGAGGACGGTGGCGCTCAAGTGGAGGCGACCCAGGGCGCCTCGGGGGCGGCGCGCACCCGTGGTGCGGCCGTGCGCCGTGCGGGCACGGGAGCGGCGGCCTGCCGCACCCTCGCCGAGGCCCGGGACCGTGAGCGTACGGGCGCGGAACGGGGCGGCGACGGGGGCCGGTTGCTGCTCGCCGCCGACGCCTGGCGTCGCGGGGGTGCCCTCGTCGGAGTGCTCTCCGTCCGCGGGCTCCGCTTCGGCCTCCGGCTGCTCGGCGGGCGCCTCCTGCTCCGGGGCCTCCTGGCGGGGCGCCGACTCGCTCTCGCCCGTGGGCTGTTGGGGGAGCTCGGGGGGTTCGGCCCCGGTGTCGTCCTGCGCAGCCTCCTCCTGCGGCGGCTCGGCGGGCGGCTCCGCGCCGCCGCCCGGGCCGTCGTCTTCGGGGCCGTCGTCGGGGGCTTCTGCGCCTGCCTCGTCGAGGACTTCGTCGAGCTTGTCCTCGTCGAGGCCCGGTGCGTCGAACGGGTTGCGACGGCGCCGGTGGGGGAGTGCGAGCAGGGCGGCCTGGCGGACGTCCTCGGCGGCGACGTCCGTCCTGCCCGCCCACGCGGCGAGCGCGGTCGCGGTACGCGCCATCACCAAGTCGGCGCGCATGCCGTCGACTTCGAAGGCCGCGCAGACGGCCGCGATCCGGTGGAGAGCGCCGTCCCCGAGCCGCACCTGCGGCAGCAGCTCACGTGCGAGTGCGATCCGTTCGCGCAACTCCTGCTCGCCCGCGCTCCATCGCGCGGCGAAACCTCCCGGGTCCTCGTCGTACGCGAGCCGCCTGCGCACCACCTCGACCCGCTCCGCCGTCTCCCGCGAGGCGCGCACCTCGACGGTGAGTCCGAACCTGTCGAGCAACTGCGGCCGCAGCTCGCCCTCTTCGGGGTTCATCGTGCCGACGAGGAGGAACTTCGCCTCGTGCCGCACCGACACCCCCTCGCGCTCGACGTGCGAGGCGCCCATCGCGGCGGCGTCCAGGAGGAGGTCGACGAGGTGGTCGTGGAGGAGGTTGACCTCGTCGACGTAGAGCACGCCCCGGTGCGCCTCGGCGAGCAGCCCCGGCTCGAACGCCTTCACCCCTTCGGCGAGGGCGCGCTCGATGTCGAGCGCGCCGACGAGCCGGTCCTCCGAGGCGCCGACGGGCAGTTCGACCATCCGCGCCGCCCGCTCCTCGGCCTCGGGCACCGTGTGCGGGCCGTCGGGGCACTGGGGGTCGGGTCGCTGCGGGTCGCAGGAGAACCGGCAGCCCGGCACCGTGCGCACGGGCGGCAGCAGGGCCGAAAGCGCCCGTACGGCCGTCGACTTGGCCGTCCCCTTCTCACCGCGGACGAGTACGCCGCCGACCGCGGGCGAGACCGCGTTGAGGACGAGCGCCAGGCGCAGGTCGTCCATGCCGACGAGTGCGGAGAACGGGTAGGCGCCGTGGGCGCTCCCCGGGGTGTCCATAGCTGATGACCCTCCGATTCGGGTTGGTGCTGCGGGCGGCGCTTCCCGGCTCACGGGGCGCCCGGCGGAACGAAGTCGAGCCCCGGTGGCGGGCCCTCCTCGACGAGGCGGAGCAGCGCGTCCGTGTCGAGGTACTCCTCCACCAGGTCGCCGAGCAGGTCGAGTTGGGCCTCGCGGAGCGCGGCGAAGCTCGTCGAGGGGGCGGGGGTGAAGTCGCGGCCCGTCACGCCTGCGACCTCGCGGAGGAGCGCGCGGCGGAAGGCGTCGCACTCCAGCGTGCCGTGCCAGTGCGTGCCGCTCACCGAACCGACGCGGCATCCGTCGATCGCCCGTCCCCCGGCGTCGACGGTGAAGGGTTCGCCGCCTTCGACCTCCGCGACGCCGTGGTGGATCTCGTACCCCTCCAGCGGCTCCTCGAGCGCGAACCCGTGCGGGCGCGCCAGGGTCTTCTCCGCCGCGAAGCGCACCCGGACCGGGAGCAGCCCCAGCCCGTCGACGGTCCCGGCGCGGGACTCCACGTCGTCCTCGATGCGCTCGCCGAGGAGCTGGTAGCCGCCGCAGATGCCCAGCACGGGCCGGCCCTCGGCCGCGCGCTTCCGCAGCGCGCCGTCGAGCCCCCTGGCGCGCAGCCACTCCAGCGCGCGGACCGTGCCGCGGGTGCCGGGGACCACCACCAGGTCCGCGTCGTCGAGCTCCTCGGACCGCTCGGCGTACCGGACGACGACGCCCGGCTCCGCGCCGAGCGCGTCGACGTCGGTGAAGTTCGACATCAGCGGAACGGCGAGGACGGCGACGCGCAACACCTCGCGCCCGTACGGCGGTTGCACGGCCGCACGGCCGCGGCCGAGCGAGAGCCCGTCCTCCGCGTCGATGCCGATGCCCTCGCGGTGGGGGAGCACCCCCAGCGTGGGACGTCCGGTGAGCTTCTCCAACATCGCGAGTCCCGGCGCCAACAGCCCCCGGTCCCCGCGGAACTTGTTGACGACGTACCCGGCGAGGTGGGCCTGGTCCTCGGGCGCCAGCAGCGCCGTCGTGCCGAAGAACGAGGCGAAGACGCCGCCCCTGTCGATGTCGCCCACGACCACGGCGGGCAGCCCGGCCGCCCGCGCAAGGCCCATGTTGACGAGGTCGGTGCCGCGCAGGTTGATCTCTGCCGGGCTGCCCGCGCCCTCGCAGATCACCGCGTCGTGGGTGCGCCGCAGCTCCTCCAGGCATGCGACGACGGTGCCGAGGAGCTCGCCCCGTCCGCGGAACGCGGGACGCTCGGGATCGGCCTCCCCCTCGGCGAAGTAGCCGTGCGCGCTGAGCTCGCCCACCGGCCGTCCCAGCAGCACCACCTGGCTGCTGCGCTCCCCGCCCGGCTTCAGCAGCACCGGGTTCATCAGCGCGGACGGCTCGACGCCTGCCGCCGCTGCCTGCATCGCCTGCGCCCTGCCGATCTCCGCACCGTCGGCCGTGACGAACGAGTTGAGGGACATGTTCTGCGCCTTGAACGGCGCGACGTTCCACCCGCGCCGCCGCAGCCACCGGCAGATCCCCGCCGTGACCACGCTCTTGCCCGCGTCCGAGGTGGTGCCGAGCACCAGCAGCCCGCCGCTCACCGGCCCTCCCCGCGGCGAAGGGCGCCCGCGGCGAGGCGGGCGGAGACGACGAGACCGAGCGAGACGACCGAGACCGTCCGGGAGAGACGCACCGCGCGGGGTATGTCCGAAGGTTCGACGGCGCGGCCCGGAGCGTTGAGTACCGGACGCTGCTCGGTGCGGCCCCCGTACGAGAGCGTCCCGCCGAGGCGCACACCGAGCGCACCGGCGAACGCGGCTTCCACGGGGCCCGCGTTGGGGCTCGGGTGCCGGTGCGCATCGCGCCGCCAGGCGCGGAGCGCGGCCCGCGGCTCCGGGCCCGCGAGGGCAGCCGTCGCGGCCGTGAGCCGGGCGCCGGGGAAGCCGGCCGCGTCGTCGAGGCGGGCCGAGGCCCAGCCGAACCGGCGCAGTCTGGGCGAGCGGTGGCCGACCATGGCGTCGAGCGTGTTGACGGCGCGGAAGCCGACGAGTCCCGGAAGCCCGGCGGCGGCACCCCACACCAGGGCGCCGACGACCGCGTCCGAGGTGTTCTCCGCGACCGACTCGACGACGGCGCGGGCGAGCCCGTCGGCGTCGAGCGCCTGCGGGTCGCGTCCGCACAGATGCGGGAGGCGGGCACGGGCCCCGTCGAGATCACCGCGCCCGAGGGCTTCGCCGACGGCCTGCGCCTCGGCCGCAAGTCCCGTACCGCCGAGGACGCTCCAGGCGGCAGCGGCCGTGAGGCCGGCGGTCGCCGTGGCGCCCGCACCGCGTGCCAGGCGCGCGAGCGCCGCCGCGGCCGCCGCGGCCCCGCCGGCGCAGAGCGCCGTGTAGGCGGCGCCCGCGGCGCGGTCGTCGCGCCACAGCCGTGCCTCCAGCGCGGCGGCGGTACGGCCGAAGGCGGCGACGGGGTGGCCCCTCCGCGGGTCGCCGAAGGCGAGGTCGGCGGCGAAACCGAGGACGAGCCCCGCGAGTTCGGGGCGCGCCCCGATACGAAAGTGATCCCCTGCGCGTGCGGGCGCGGGGGACGGCGGATGCGGCATGCTCAGCCCGCCGCCTCGCCGGCGCGCGCCGGCCCGCGGGGTGCGGTGGTCTGTCGGCGCGGGCGGGTCGCGCCCGAGGCGCCGCGGCGTACGGCGGAGAAGCCACGCATGGCAGGTGTCCTCACTCAGGGTCCTCGCCCTGGCTCGACGTGACCGGCGGTGGAAGTCTCCTGGCTCCCCGGCTCTGCACGCCTTCCCCGCCTTCCGGCCGGCACCGTCGCGGTGGTCGGCCGTGGCTTCTGGGGGACGCTCCCCGGTGACAGTGGCGGGACCGCGCCGGATTCGCACCGGCTTCCTCCCTGCCGCCGTTTCGGCAACGGCAGTTCACCACGCGGGGGTGAACCCGTCAACTCGCACATGACCTGCGACGGCGCGGTGCGGGCCGACACACCGCGGGGCCGGCGGAGCACTGCTCCACCGGCCCCGCGGCGTCCTCCGTGCGGGCCCGACGGCGAACCGGGCGCCCGCGCACGGGAGTTGACACGAGTCAGGCGGCGATCAGCCAGATGCCGAACCCGACGGCCCCCGCGCACAGCGCGTAGCAGGCGTACGCGCCGACCCTCGCCGGAGTGTGCACGCTGCCGTCGGCCCTGCGCGTACCGCCGCCGACGATCCCGGCGGTGAAGAGTCCGACGAGCACCACGGTCGCCAGCAGGCTGACCCCGAAGACCTCGCCGAGCGCGCCCCAGTCGATGTACATGGTTCTGCCTTCCTGTTCAGGGGAGCAGCGGCGCCGAGCCGGCCCGCTGCGGCGTCTCGGCAGCGGTCTCGGCCGCCTGCACGGCCGCGGGCCGCTGTGCGGGGGCGCCGTCGACCGCTGCCAACGCCTCCTGCGCGGCGGCGGTTTCGGCCTCGCTGCCCTGTGCGGGGCCTGCGGGCGGCGGTGCGACCGAGCGCATCGCGGTGGTCACGACGCCGGCCGGCTCCGGCTCGGGGAGCGAGGCGCCGGGGCTCGGCTCGTCGAAGACGGAGTCGTCGTTGACGTTGGTGTGGTCGACGGGCTCGCGGCGCGAACGGGCCCAGATGACGAGGCAGATGGCGAGCGCGAGGACCGCGACGGTGGCGACGCCCCAGTCGCCCTGCCCGGCGAGGAGCGCCGAACCCGCGGCGACGAGCCCGGCCGCCGGCAGCGTCAACCCCCAGCCGACGACCATCCGTCCCGCCGTCGACCAGCGCACCACGCCGCCCTTGCGCCCGAGGCCCGCGCCCATCACGGCGCCCGAGCAGACGTGGGTCGTGGAGAGCGAGAAGCCGATGTGCGACGAGGCGAGGATCGTCGCTGCCGCGCTGGTCTGGGCGGCGAAGCCCTGCGGCGGTTGGATGTCGGTGATGCCCTTGCCCATGGTGCGGATGATGCGCCAGCCGCCGAGGTAGGTGCCGAGCGCGATCGCGATGCCGGCCGACGCGATGACCCACACCGGCGGGTCGGAACCGGGCGCGAGGGCGCCGCCCGTGACGAGCGCCAGCGTGATGACGCCCATCGTCTTCTGCGCGTCGTTGGTGCCGTGTGCGAGCGAGACGAGCGCCGCCGAGGTGATCTGCCCCGCGCGGTAGCCCTTGAAGGTCTGCTGCTCGTCCGCGTTCTTCGCCACCCGGTAGGTGAGCCTCGTCGAGAGGGTCGCCGCGATGCCTGCGACGAGCGGCGCCGCCAGCGCGGGTATGAGCACCTTCATCACGACGACCCCGCCGTTGACCGCACCCATGCCGACGGACGCGACCGTGGCACCGATCAGACCTCCCATCAGGGCGTGCGAGGAGCTGGAGGGGAGTCCGGCGAGCCAGGTCAGCAGATTCCAGATGACCGCGCCCACCAGCCCGGCGAAGATCACTTCAGGTCGGACGCCGGCGCTTTCGTCGATGATCCCGGAGGAGATGGTCTTGGCGACCTCGATCGAGAGGAAGGCGCCGACCAGGTTGAGCACGGCCGACATGCCCACCGCCACTTTGGGCTTGAGCGCCCCGGTGGAGATGGTCGTTGCCATGGCGTTGGCCGTGTCGTGGAAACCGTTCGTGAAGTCGAACACCAAGGCCGTGACGATCACGATCCCGATGAGAAGCGTGATGTGTTCCATGCACCAGGCACAATCAGTTCGAAGGGGAGTGACAGGCCGAACGTAGGGACGGTGGGTGAACGGAAGGTGAACTGGGCCCAGCGCCCGGGTGTCCAGCGCCCCCGGTCTTCGGAATGCCGAGTCGTACACCGCTGACCTGCACATCCGCAGCCGACTCCACCCCCGTATGTAACCTGCGTCACACCGCCTCTGCGGCCTCGCACGCCTCGCGTTCCCCGCCGTTCACCGCCGGGCTTTGGTACCGGCGACGGGCGGCGGGTCCTGTCGCCACGGCCGCGCGCACGCCCGTCTCCTCCGCCGACGGGAGGCACGCTTACCGGGGCAGCGACTCGGCGTAACTGCCAACGTCAGATGCGGAGTTGAGCGCGGGACGGTCACGACCGAGCCGCGAAGGCACAGGGGTCACGACGGTCGGGGTCCGACAGGCGACGATGCTTGGCGAGTCGGCCGCGCGGTTGGTCTGTCGACCGCCAACCGTGGCAGGGCCCTGCCGACCCGGACTCGTACCGGGCGTCGGCCTCCCGCGGGACCGCACAGCGGGGAGGGCGTTCCCGCCCCGGTCCAGCCGACCTCCGCACAACTTCCCCACACACCGGCGCGGTTCGGCGGCCGACCGACACCACCCGTCCCGAGCCCTACCGGCGCCCCGCCCCCTCCTCGCCCGCCTCCACCCCGGCCGACGTCGCATGCGTGAGCCGCATCTTCGACTGGCGGTGCGGGAGTTGCTCCCAGTCCGACATGAACTCCGCGGTGAGTCCGTGGCGTTCGGCGAGCGCGGCGAGCGTCTCGGTGCGGTAGTAGAAGTCCTCGCGCAGCACGTGGTGTTCGCGTCCTGTCGTCCGGTCGAAGGTGAAGTCGAAGCGGCCGCCGGGGGCGAGGACGCGGCCGACGTGGGCGAAGCACTCCTCGATGACCTCGGGCGGCGAGTGCGAGAAGACGCTGTGCGCCTGGACTACCGTGAAGTGCCCGGCCGGCAGGAAGTCGAAGGTGAGGTCACGGGTGACGGCGAGGTGCGGCAGCCGGTCCTGCAGCCCGTACCGGACGAGCGTCCGCTTCGCCGCGACGAGGATGTCGGGCGAGATGTCGACCCCGTAGTAGTTCCCTGGCTCCAGGTACTCGATGAACCGCCAGCCGGCGCGCAGGTTGCCGCAGCCGATGTCGAGCATCCGGTCCTGCGGGGTGAGCCCGTGCGCGCGCAGGTAGTCGAACTGCATCCGGCCGATGCGCAGCCAGATCTCCTCGCCGTCGTGCCCGCCCACCGCGCTCTCCGGACTCCGCGCGGCGTCCGAGGCCATCACCGCGCGGTAGTACGAGACGTGGTCGCGGTGGCGTGCTCGTAGCCAGGCGTCCCGCGCGGCCCGGCGCAGATGCGTGGGGACCCGCTCGGGGTGGCGCAGCACGAAACCGGCCTTGTGCAGCAGCGTGCCGCGGCGCATGGGCGGGCCGTACGACGGGCGTGATCGGGCCATGGGTCCTCCTCGATGGTCACCGGAACCGTCCGTGTCGGCAACGTAGCACTGCGTTGCGAAGCCCGCCCTTCCACGAGGTACGACGGCGCACCCCCGGCCCTGCGCCCGGAAAGCGCGGGATAGCCTGCGGGAGGAGGTGTACGAAATGGAAGAAGCCTGGCGCCAGTTGGTGGCCACGGCCCGACGTACGGTCGAGGACGGACTCGTCGTGGGCACGTCGGGGAACGTCTCGTGCCGGTTCGGTGACACCGTCCTCGTGACGCCGAGCGGTGTCGCCTACGACCGCCTCGACGACGGCGACCTCTGCGCCGTCGACCTGGAGGGCGAAGTGACGGCCGGCACCGCGGTGCCGACGAGCGAGCTGCCGATGCACCTGGCGATCTACCGCACCACCGCAGCCCGCGCGGTGGTCCACACGCACGCGGTCCACGCCACCGCCGCCTCCACCCTCGTCGACGAGCTGCCGCCGATCCACTACATGGCGGCCGCCCTCGGCGGCCCCGTACGCGTCGCGCCGTACGCCACCTACGGCAGCCCCGAGCTCGCCGCGCACATGACCGAGGCGCTCCGCGACCGCAACGCCTGCCTCCTCCGCAACCACGGCACCGTCGCGTACGGCGACACCCTGGATCAGGCGTACGACCGCACCGCGCAGCTCGAGTGGATGTGCCGCGTCTGGCTCACCGCCTCCACCGTCGGGCAGCCGAGCCTCATCGCCCCCGACGAACTCCGGCGCGTGGCCGAGAAGCTGAGCGGATACGGGCAGCGCGCGAGCTGAAGGGCGACGCGCCCGGGTGGCCTCCGTCCACCGCGTAACGGAAACTGGCCGGGATGCGAGCACGTACCGCGGCGGCCCTGGCCGCCGGAACCTTCCTCGGTACCGGCGCGGCAGCCGTGGCGGCCGGCCGGTGGGCCGCGGGCGCCGCGCTGCCGGTCCGCCGCTCGGGCGCCCCGGTGCCGGCCGGCTTCGAGGGGCCGGCGCTCACCGTCCACGCCATCGGCGACGCCCGGATCGCGCTCACCCGCTCCCTCGCCACCCTGCGGCCCGGCGTCTACGGCGTCCAGGGCAAGTCGGGCCACGCCCAGGTCGGGCCCGTCCTCCCCGACGAGTCGGCGCGCGCCGAGGCGCACGTCGTGCTGCGCCGGCTGCTGACGGCCGACTGGGACCTCCCGCGCGCGGGAAGCACCGTGCGCCTCACGCCCCAGTTGCGCACCGGCGACCCGCAGAGCGCACTCGGCATCGACTTCTCCGACGTCGACGTACCGGGCGAACTCGGCGCCCTCCCCGCCTGGTTCGTCCCCGGCGACCGCAAGACCTGGGTGCTCGCCGTGCACGGCCTCGGCACCACGCGGGAGCTCGCGCTCAACCTGCTCCCCTTCCTTCGCGAACAGCGCCTCCCCGTCCTCGCGCTCGCCTACCGGGGCGACGCGGGCGCCCCCGGGCGCGCTCCCCGGCGCCCCGGCGGCCCCGAGTGGCACGACCTCGACGCGGCCGTCCGGTACGCCGTGCGGTACGGAGCGCGCCGGGTCGTCCTGCTCGGTTGGTCGAGCGGCGCGACGATGGCCCTGCGCACCGCGTGCGAGTCGCCGCTCCGGGAGCGGATCGCCGGCCTCGTCCTCGACTCGCCCGTGCTCGACCCGGCCGCCGCCCTTCGTGCACTAGCCGCCGCGCACCACGTACCGAAAGCGCTGCTTCCGCTCGCCGCCCGTGCCGCCAGGGGAGAGGCGGAGAACCCCGCCCAGGAGTCCGTCGTCGAGCCCTCGCACCTGCGCGTCCCCACGCTCCTCGTGCACGGCCCCGACGACACCGTCGCCGACTGGGAAGGCTCGCGCGCACTCGCCGCGGCCCGCCCCGCACGCGTCACCCTCCACACCGTCCCGCACGCGCCGCACTCCGCGATGTGGAACGCCGACCCCGACGGGTACGAACAGACCCTCGGACGGTTCCTCATCCCGCTGATGTGAGGGTCCTCCGAAACCGTCCCACGCACCCCAACTCCCGCTCCAGGCACGGCTCGACGCGGCGAAAAGGGGACCCCAGATTTGGGCGGGCGCGGGGCACCGTGAAGACTGCTCCCGTGACGTCGTCCCGTACACCGCGAGAGAGCCGGCTCCGCCTGGTACCCAGTACGCCCGCAGCGGCCGTGCACCGCAAGGTCACGGTCCCGAGGACCAGGACGGCGCCGCCCCCGCCCGAAGGCGTGCTGCCGCCCGAGCGCCTTGCCGAACAAGCCAGGGCAGCCCTGGAGGGCGCGGTACGCCTGGCCCGCTGGGCGGCCGAGACCGGCCTCTCACCGCACGCCGACCCCGCGGCCGCACGCGCGGCCGCCGAGGTGCTCGGCGACGCCGCGCCCGTACCTGCCGCATGGGACCGGGCACGCCTCGCCGGCCTCGTGGAGCTCCACGGCGAACAGGTGCGCGCCGGTTGGCGGTTGCACGCCTGGGAGCGCGACGACGCCGCCGTGCTCCGCGGCTGGGTCGCCCTCTTCGACGCCTGGTCGCTCGCCCACCCGCCGCCCTCTGCGCTCCATGCGGGGCTCGCGGCGGAGACGGTGCAGGCGGTCCCGCAGTTCCTCTCCGTCATGCACCTCTCCGCCGGCCCCGTGTCGTTCAGCCTCCTCCAGGAGCTCCTCACCGGGCGGATCGAGGAGCTCCGCGCCGAACGGGACCCGGAGCACCCGGTCCGCGTCACCACCGAGGCCGAGGACGCACTCGCCGGCGTCCTCGACTGGGCGCTCGACGGCCTCTCCGGCGTCGGCGCCCTGGTGCGCTGCCCCGACGAGGGCCTCGAACTCACCGGCCCCAAGGGCGGCCCGCGCCAAGGCTCCGCCGTGCTCACCCCGTTGGGCAACTGGGCGGTGTGGACGAAGCTGGAGCAGATCTGCGTCGCCGCGCAGAGCCCGGCCGGCAACATCGAGCACGCCGCCGCCGACATGCTCCGCGGCTGCGCCCGCCTCACCCCGGGCCCCGCCCGCGCCGAGTACCGCGCCTGGCTCGCCGCACGTCCGACGGGGCCCGCCGTCACCGAACTCCTCGACGCCGCAAGGGGAGAGGACCCGCTCACGCGCGGGCTCGCCTTCGAGGCGCTGCGCGTCGTGGGCGAGCCCGCGGAGGGCGCCGTCCGCGAGGCGGCGGCCGAATCCGTGCTGCGTCCCTACGCACTGCTCTGGCTCGCCGAGCTGGCCGGCGCCGACCCCGAGGAGCTCGCTGCCGAGGTGGCGTCGCCGCACGGGGTGCTCACGCGGGAGGAGGCGACGTGGCTGTGGGTGGACACGGCGGCGGCCGTCGCCGACCACGGGGAGGAGCGGCTCCTCGTCGACCACCTCGACACCGCGGTGCAGGGCTCCGTCCCGCGGCTCCTGGAGGAGGTCCGCGCCAGCGGGCATCCGCGCACCGTCCAGGTCCTCGTCGCCCTCGCGGCCGCCCACCCGGACCCGGTGCTGGCGAAGGCGGTGCGCAGGGCGGCGTTCCAGGTGCACACAGGCGGGGAGTGAGGGCTTCGCCGCCCGACCAGGAAATCGGTTTGCGCTGCGCCGTTAGACTGGGGGGCATGCCTTACCTCCTCGTGCATTAGACGTGCGTACAGGGCCCGACCACGTCGCGCCCGTCCGCCGCAGACCTCAGTACGCACGTCCTTTTTCCTGCCTTGGAGTTCTCTGTGATCACCGTTTCCGGTCTTGAACTGCGCGTCGGCGCCCGCGTCCTGATCGAGTCGGCCAGCTTCCAGATCGCGCCCGGCGACCGCATCGGCCTCGTCGGCCGGAACGGCGCAGGCAAGACGACCCTCACCAAGTGCCTCGCCGGCGAGGGCACCCCGACGGCGGGCACCATCAGCGGCGGCGGCGAGGTGGGCTACCTCCCCCAGGACCCGCGCACGGGGGACCTCGACATCCTGGCGAGGAACCGCATCCTCGCCGCCCGCGGTCTCGACCGCGTCATCGACGGCATGCGGAAGAACGAAGAGCTGATCGCGAGCGCGGAGGGCACGCAGCGTGAGCGTGCGATGCGCAAGTACGAGCGTCTGGAGACCGAGTTCCTCACCAAAGGCGGTTACGCCGCCGAGTCCGAGGCCGCGACGATCGCCGCCAGTCTCGGGCTCCCCGAACGCATCCTCGACCAGCCGCTCCGCACCCTCTCCGGCGGCCAGCGGCGTCGCGTCGAACTCGCCCGCATCCTCTTCTCGGACGCCGACACCCTCCTCCTCGACGAGCCGACCAACCACCTCGACGCCGACTCCATCGTCTGGCTCCGGGACTTCCTCAAGTCCTACCGCGGCGGCCTCGTGGTGATCTCCCACGACGTCCAGTTGATCGAGACCGTGGTCAACAAGGTCTTCAACCTCGACGCCAACCGCTCGGCGCTCGACATCTACAACATGGGCTGGCACCAGTACGTCGTCCAGCGCGAGGACGACGAGAAGCGGCGCAAGCGGGAGCGGGCCAACGCGGAGAAGAAGGCGTCCGCCCTCAACTCGCAGGCCGACAAGATGCGCGCCAAGGCGACGAAGGCGGTAGCCGCCAAGAACATGGCCCGCCGCGCGGAGAAGCTCCTCTCGGGCCTGGAGGAGGAGCGCCGGTCCGACAAGGTCGCCAAGCTCCGCTTCCCCGAGCCGGCCTCCTGCGGCCGGACACCGCTGATGGCCGAGGACCTCTCCAAGTCCTACGGCTCGCTGGAGATCTTCAGCGGCGTCGACCTCGCGGTCGACCGCGGCTCCCGCGTCGTCATCCTCGGCCTCAACGGCGCGGGCAAGACGACGCTGCTGCGGCTCCTCGGCGGTGTCGAGGAGCCGGACACCGGGAAGGTCGTCGCGGGGCACGGACTCAAGCTCGGCTACTACGCGCAGGAGCACGAGACGCTCGACCCGGACCGCACCGTCCTGGAGAACATGCGCTCCTCGGCCCCCGACATGGACCTCGTCGAGATCCGGAAGACGCTGGGCTCCTTCCTCTTCTCCGGCGACGACGTCGACAAGCCGGCCGGCGTCCTCTCCGGCGGCGAGAAGACCCGTCTCGCGCTCGCGACCCTCGTGGTCTCCTCGGCGAACGTCCTGCTCCTCGACGAGCCGACCAACAACCTCGACCCCGCGAGCCGCGAGGAGATCCTCGGCGCGCTCCGCACCTACACGGGCTCCGTCGTCCTCGTGACGCACGACGAGGGCGCGGTCGAGGCGCTCCAGCCGGAGCGGATCATTCTGCTCCCCGACGGGGTCGAGGACCTCTGGAGCGCCGAGTACGCCGACCTCGTCGCCCTCGCGTGAGCCGGTGGGCCCGAGCGTGATCCATCCCGTCTGGATCATTCGGCCGACCGCTGATCCTTCATCTGCGTGAGGGCGGCTCGTACCCCCCTCGCGTCCCACCCGCGGGCGCCCGGCGTGCGGTAGCGCACCGTGCCGCACGCCTGCTCGCGCGACCTCCCCGCTGACCTGCCGGTTCCGCGCGGTGCTGCACGGCGGCGGCTGCGGAGCGTGGCGGAATCCCCAATTCCACCGGCCTGTAGGCGGATGCAGACGCATGGGTCTCTCGCACGGACCTTGCCGAATGGGTGGCCAGAACCCGGAGGAGGGGTGATCATGAGAGTCACAGAGCGCACTTCCCACGAGGAGGCACGGGTGGCCGAGACTCTGAAGAAGGGCAGCCGGGTGACCGGCGCCGCGCGCGAGAAGCTCGCGGCAGACCTCAAGAAGAAGTACGACTCCGGTGCGAGTATCAGGGCGCTCGCCGAGGAGACGGGCCGTTCCTACGGCTTCGTTCATCGCATGCTGAGCGAATCCGGCGTGACCCTCCGTGGCCGCGGCGGAGCAACGCGGGGAAAGAAGTCGGCCTCGTCCTGACCGGCCTTCCGAGCACCGCTCCCGGTGGTTACTCTTCGGTTAACTAAGCCACTGAGTAACCACCGGAGGATGCCCGATGACCCTGCTGGAGAAGGACGGCGTACGGCTCACCAGGGACGGTGCCGTGGCCACGGTCACGCTCGCCAACCCCTCCAAGCGCAACGCCCAGACGCCTGCCATGTGGCGGGCGCTCGTCGAGGCGGGGCGCGCGGTCCCCGGTGACGTGCGCGTCGTCGTCCTCCGCGGTGAGGGCAAGTCCTTCTCCGCCGGGCTCGATCGGCAGGCGTTCGAGCCCGAGGGGTTCGAGGGCGAGCAGTCGTTCCTGAGCATGGCGCAGGGCCCCGAGGAGCAGCTCGACGAGACCATCGCCGCCTACCAGGAGGCGTTCACCTGGTGGCGGCGGAACGATCTGATCACGGTTGCGGCCGTGCAGGGCCATGCCATCGGCGCGGGCTTCCAGTTGGCGCTCGCCTGCGATCTGCGCGTGTGCGCGGACGACGTCCAGTTCGCCATGCGCGAGACGAGCCTCGGCCTCGTCCCCGACCTCACCGGCACCCGGCCGCTCGTCTCCCTCGTCGGCTACGCGCGTGCGCTGGAGATCTGCGCGACGGGCAGGTACGTACGCGCGGAGGAGGCCGAACGCTGCGGCCTCGCCAACCTCGTCGTCCCCGCGGACCAGCTCGACGGCGCCGTCGCCGACCTCGCCGCCGCGCTCCTCGCCCCGCCCCGCGACGCCGTCGTCGAGACGAAGGCGCTCCTCGCCGGTGCCGCCGGGCGTTCGCTCGACGAGCAGCGCGCCGCCGAACGGGCGGCACAGGGACGGCGGTTGCGGGACGTCTTCGCCGTCGCCGACTGAGCAGCCCTACGCGCCGACGTCGGTGACGAGCACCGCAGCCGTCGCCGAAGCCCCCTGCGCCGCAGCCGCATCGAGCGCGGCCCTGCGCGCGGCGCGTGCGGTGTCCAGCGGGCCGTGGCCCGGCCTCGTGGCCAACTGCACGAGGAGATGGGCCTCTTGGCCGTCGGGCCCCGGCTCCACGGCGACCTCCTCGTCGCGGAGCCCGAGCCGGCGCAGGGTCGAGCCGAGACGCGACGAGGTGTCCGCGACGCCGGGCACCGCGCGGACGGCGGCGGTCACGGCCGCGGCGAGGCCCTGCCGCCCGCCGCCGTCGCCGGAGTCCGAGGACGCGCCGGAATCATGAACTTCCGCGGTGCGCGCGGAGGTTGGCCCGTCGGGCGCGTTTCTCTCGCCGCCGGCGTCCTCTTCGGCCTCGAGCATCCCGACCACCTCCAGGTCGGCCGCGTGCACGCGGAGCCCGAGCCGCTCGTCGGCGGCGGCGAGGAGGGCGGTGCGCAGCCGCTCGGCCGCGGCGGGGAACGGCTCGGCGCCCGACGCCGAGAGCGTCGCGGTGAGGCGGAGAGGTCCGGGAGGGAGCGCGCTCGGCGGGGGCTCCACGACCGGTTCACCCGCGTCGTCCGGGTCCTGGGAGAGGCGCAGCTCCTCGGTGCGCACCCCTCGGACATCTTCCACGGCTCTCAGCAGCACTGCGACGGCGGCGCTTTCGGCGATCCAGGCGGCGTCCGCCGGGTCGCCGAGGGGCAGCAGCCTGCCGAGGCTCAGCCGCTGGCGCACCGCCTCGGCCAGGGTGTCGACGGGCATCCGGCTCACTCCTCTCCGCGGTGCGGACGCGCCCCGCGTCACCACCACAGTGCCCCACCGGGGCCACCCGGCGGGCAGCGCCACCCTTTCGGCCGTGCATGTGCGAGCCGTGCCTGGCGGAGCACGCTTAGTGTGGCACCGGAACGGCGAGGCGCGGGCCGAGGCACGTCCTCCACATTCCCGGAAAGGGGCCCAGGCATGTCCGAAGGCGAAACGGCGGCCGGCGAGCGACAGCGCGGCGAAGGCGACGGCGAGCGGACGTACGCCCGCCGCGGCGGGGGAGACCCGGCGGCGCGCGGCCGGACGACGATCGCCGACGGCGTCGTCGAGAAGATCGCAGGGCTTGCGGCCCGTGACATCACCGGTGTCCACGCGATGGGCAGCGGCCTGGCGCGCACCCTCGGCGCCGTCAAGGACCGGGTCCCGGGCGGGAAGTCGGTCTCGCGCGGCGTCAAGGCAGAGGTCGGCGAGGTGCAGACGGCGCTCGACGTGGAGATCGTCGTCGAGTACGGCGTCTCCGTCCCGGACGTCGCACGTGCCGTGCGGGAGAACATCGTCTCGGCGGTGGAGCGGATGAGCGGCCTGGAGGTCGTGGAGGTGAACATCGAGGTGAGCGACGTGAAGCTCCCCGACGAGGAGGACGAGGACGAGGACCGGCCGCGGCTGCAGTGACCGCGGCCTCTGGGCCGCGCGACGTGCGCCGCCCGGCGACTTCAGCGAAGGAGCGCACACCATGAACATGGCTGCTATCGGCTTGCTCGCCGGTATGGCGCTGGGATTCGCCGGATACTTCGGCGGCTTCGGCGCTTTCCTGCTTGTTGCGGCGCTCGGCGCCATCGGATTCGTCGCCGGCAGGTTCGCCGACGGCGACCTGGAGCCGGGCGAGTTCTTCCGTTCGACGCGCGAGGGCGGGCGACGCAGGTGACGTTCGGCGCCGGGACGTACAGGGCTGGGAAGGAGGGGTGGTGCCGTGGACCCGGGTGAGGTGCCGAGCGCGGAGCGGGGATCGCTGAAGGTCTCCGACCGCGTCGTCGCGAAGGTCGCGTCGCAGGCCGCGCGCGAGGCGCTGCGGCCGGCGGGGCGTGCGCGTACGAAGCAGGACCCGCCGGCGCGGCTGCCGGGCGCCGACGTGACGGTGCGGGAGTGGTCGGCGCGGGTGCGCGTCGTGCTGGAGCTCGGCTACCCGTCCGACATCGGGGCCCAGTGCGGGGCGGTGCGTCGCCAAGTCGCCAAGCGGGTAAGGGAACTTGTCGGCATGGACGTGCCGGACGTCTCCGTCGAGGTGGAGCGGTTGCACTCCGCCGAGCTCGACGGCGAGGCTCCGGGGAGGGTCAGATGAGCGACGAGCACGTCACGTTGGAGAAGGCGTACCCGCCCGCGGGCGGGCTGGAGCAGTCGGCCTCCTCCGCGGTCTACGACCCCGAGGCACCCGCCCGGCGGGGTGGGCGCTTCTGGTCGGCGAGACGCGTCCCCGCCGCCCTCCTCGCGCTGCTGATCCTGGCGGCGTCCGGGCTGCTTCTCTACGACGTCGCCGCCGTGCGCGCGCGGCAGCAGGCGATGTCCTGGCGGCGCTCGCTCGCCGAGGAGCTGGCGGCCACCCGCATCGACAGCGTCCCCGTCCTCGCGGGGGCGTCGTTCGCGGCGCTGCTCGGAGTGGTGCTGATCGTCATGGCGCTCACCCCCGGGCTGCGGACGGTGCTCTCGATGCGGAGGGAGTCGCCCGAGGTGCGTGCGGGGCTGGAGCGGAGCGCGGCCGAACTGGTGCTGCGCGACCGGGCGATGGACGTCTCCGGGGTGCAGTCGGTGCGCGTGCTGGTCGGACGCGGGAAGGTGCGGGCGCGGGCGGAAGCGCACTTCCGGGACCTGGACCTCGTCCGGGCCGACGTGGACGCCGCGCTGGACGAGGGGATCAGGCAGCTGGGGCTCGACCGGCCGCTCTCCCTTTCGGTCCGCGTCCGACGTCCGGCGAAGCGATGAGGCGGAGGCGGGAACCATGCTGCGGATCGTGAACCGGGTCGTCGTCGGGGTGATCGGGCTGGTGCTGCTCGTACTCGGCCTCGGCGCTCTCGTCGGCGGCCTCGACCTGCCGTACCGCTGGGGGTTCTCGATGCCCTCGTGGTGGCCGTGGCGCGTGGGCGGGGACGCGGTGCTCTCGGAGCAGGACCGGACGCGGTGGACGGGCGAGGGATGGTGGTGGCCCGTGGTCTTCGCCGTGCTCGGGCTCCTCGTCGTGCTCTCGCTGTGGTGGCTGCTGGCACAACTGCGGCAGCACCGGCTCAAGGAGGTGCTCGTCGAGACGCCGGGCGCCGAGGGCGAGGCGGGTCCTGCCGCAGAGAGGTCGGCCGCGTTGCTGCGGGGCAGAGCGCTGGAGAACGTACTCGCCGCCGACGCCGAGGAGTTGCCAGGGGTCGACCGGGCCCGTGCGGTGCTGCTCGGCAAGCGGCGCCGGCCGCGGGTGCGCGTGGGGCTGACGCTGGCGGCGCACGCGGAGCCGGGTCCCGAGATGGTGCGGCTCCGCACCGGGGCGCTGACGCGTGCGCGTACCTCGGCCGGGCTGGAGGAGCTGCCGGCCGAGGTACGGCTGCGCAGCTCCAAGCACCGTGCGGAGCGCGTGAGTTAGGCGGAGCCCCCGGCACGCGCCTCGACATCGGCGCGTGCCGGGGGCCGCGTGCCTCAGATCGCGTGGAGGCTGCCGCCGTCGACCGGGAGCATCACGCCGGTGAGGTAGGAGGCGGCGGGGGAGAGGACGAACGTCGCGGTGCGGCCGAACTCCTCGGGGGTGCCGTAGCGGCGGAGCGGGATGCCGGACTCCTGGCGGGAGCGCGCCGCGTCGGCGTCGCCGCTGACCGAGTCGAGGTAGGTGATGCGCTCGGTCGCGATGCGGCCCGGCAGGAGGCCGAGGACGCGGATGCCGCGCGGGCCCGCCTCGTTGGCGAGGGTCTTCGCGAAACCGGCGAGCCCGGGGCGCAGGCCGTTGGAAAGGGTGAGGCCGCCGATCGGCTCCCGCACGGAGCCGGAGAGGACGAACGCGACGACGCCTCCTTCGCCAAGCTCCTGCACCGCGGCGCGGGCGAGGCGGACGGCGCCCAGGAAGACCGTCTCGAAGGCGGAACGCCACTGCTCGTCGGTGAGTTGGTCGGCGGGGAGCCCGGCCTGCGGGCCGCCGACGCTGACGAGGACGCCGTCGAAGCCGCCGAACCGTTCGCGGGCCGCGGCGATGAGGCGGTCGGGGGTGTCCTCGGCGGCGTTGTCGGCGGCGACGCCGACGGCCGAGTCCGCGCCGAGCGCCTCGGCCGCGTCACCGGCCGCCTGCTCCGTCCGCCCGGAGACGACCACCTTGGCGCCCTCGGAGACGAGTTGCCGTGCGGTGGCGAAACCGAGGCCGCGGGTGCCCCCGGTGACGATGTAGACGCGGTTGCTCAGTCCAAGATCCATGGGAGCAGTCTCCTCCACGGTGTACGGCGCGCGTCACGGGGTCCGCGCTACCGGGCGCTCTCCTGCGCGGGTTGCGGCGCCGGCCCGTCCGCCTCGGGCGGTGGCGACGCCTCGGCCGTCGTCCCGGTGCCGGGGGCCGCCTGCTCCTTCAACTCGCGCCGCAGGAGCACCACCCAGCCGACGGGCACGGCGCCGGTGAAGAGCCACCACTGGATCGCGTACGCCATGTGCGGGCCGATTCCGCTGTGGTCGGGTTCGGGGAGCACCTCGGGCTGGCCGCTGCCGCCCGTCGGTGTGCTCTTCTCCAACTGCACGTAGCCGCCGAGGAGCGGCCCCTCGAGGTCCGCGGCGCGCTGCCCGCTGTTGATCAGCATCACCTGGCCGTCGGGCAGGCCCTTGGTGTCCCGGATGCCGCTGGCCTCGGTCGTCTCGTCGGGCATGACGCGACCGGTCACCTCGACCTCGCCGGACGGCGGGGCGGGGGCCTCCTGCTGCTTGGTCTGGTCCCCGTCGCCCTCGAACCAGCCGCGGTTGACGAGGACAGCGGTGCCGTCGGCGCGGACGAGCGGGGTGACGACGAAGTAGCCGATCGTCTGCTCGTCGGGGCCCGTGCGGTGGCGTACCAGCACCTCGTGCGCGGTGTCGTAGCGGCCCTCGGCGGTGACGGTGCGGAACTTCGCCTGTTTGGCGGGGCCTTCACCGACGCCTGTGAGCCGGTCGACGGGGACGGCGGGGGCGGCGAGCGCCGCCGCGACCTGGTCGTTCCTGGCGACTCTGTCCTCGTGGCGGTGGTACTGCCAGAAGCCCAGTTTGATCATCACCGGGATCAGCAGGAGCCCGAGGAGGGTGAGTGCGACCCATTGGCGGGTCAGCAGGAAGCGGTACACACTCCATGACCGTACCCAAAGGGTGTCAGCGGTTCGGCGCTGGGGCCACCGTCTGGAGGAGTTGGCTGAACGCGGCCTCGTCGACGACCGGGGTGCCGAAGGTGCGGGCCTTCGTCGTCTTGGAGGTGGCGGCCTCGGGGTCGTTGGTGACGAGGAGGCTGGTGAGGCGCGAGACGCTGCCCGAGATGTGCAGCCCGGCCTCGATCGCGCGGTCCTCCAGGAGTTCGCGGTCGACGGTGGTGTCGCCGGAGATCGCCACCCGCATCCCCTGGACGAGGCAGCCGCCCGGCTGGTACCGCCCCGGGTTGGGGAAGGGACAGGCGGGGCGCTTCCTCGACGGGCGCCAGCCGTGGCCGTACGGGCGTCCGCCGCTGGAGGTGCCGCGGACGACCGGGTCGGACCACTCGGTGAGGGGGCGGCAGGCGAGGAGCGGCAACTGCGTCTCCTGCGCCGCGGCCTGGTGGAGGCTGGGGCGGAAGACCTCGGCGAGCACGCGCGCGTCGTCGAGGGCGTGGTGTGCGTGCTGCTGGACGACGCCGAAGTGCGCGGCGAGCGACTCCAACTTGTGGTTGGGGAGCGGCAGTCGGAGCTCCTTGGAGAGCGCGATGGTGCACAGGCGGCGGTTGACCGGCGCCGTCCGCTTCGCTCGCGCGAACTCGCGGGCGATCATCGACCAGTCGAAGACGGCGTTGTGCGCCACGAGCACGCGGTCGGCAAGGCGTTCGGCGAACTCCTCCGCGATCTCGGCGAACCGCGGGGCACGGGCGAGCTCTTCGGCGGTGAGGCCGTGAATCCAGGTGGGCCCGGGGTCGCGTTCGGGGTTGACCTGTGTGTACCAGTGGTCCTCGATCTCGCCTCTGGCGTCGACGCGGTAGACGGCGGCGGAGACTATGCGGTCGTCCTTGGCGAGGCCGGTGGTCTCGACGTCCACGACCGCGTAGCCGTGCGGGTAGGCCGCGGGCCAGTGCGGGGCGGCGGGCTGCGCGGGGACGGTGCGGGGGGCCGTCCCTTCGGAGGGTGCCGTGTGCTTGTCGAGCATGGTCCCAGAGAATACGGGGCGCTACTGACAGTGCCGCACCCCCGTCCCTCCCACGGGCGACGCAACGCGCGTACGGCGTGCCGTCAGGCGCCCGTGCACCATCGTCCAACCCCGGTCGGACGCACGGGAGTTCGTCGGCGGGGGAGAGGTTTCCGTACTCCTCGGTAACGACCCCTGGTGGGCCCGCGGGGCGCAGCTCTACCGTGCTGGCATGCCAGCCAACCTGCCCGATGTCGTGCTCTGGTCGGTCCCCGCCTTCGTCCTCCTCACCGTGGTCGAGATGGTCGGCTACCGGCTCCGCCCCGACGAGGACGCCGCCGGATACGAGGCCAAGGACGCCGCCACCAGCGTCACCATGGGCGTGGGGAGCCTCGTCTTCGACGCGCTGTGGAAGATACCGATCGTCGCGGTCTACGCGGCCGTGTACGAACTCACCCCGCTCCGGGTGCCGATCGCGTGGTGGTCGCTGCCGCTGATGCTCCTCGCCCAGGACTTCTTCTACTACTGGTCGCACCGCGGCCACCACGTCGTGCGCATCCTGTGGGCGTGCCACGTCGTCCACCACTCCAGCCGGAAGTTCAACTTCACGACCGCGCTGCGGCAGCCGTGGACGAGCTGGAGCGTCTGGCCGTTCTACCTGCCGCTGATCGCACTCGGCGTCCACCCGGCCGCTCTCGCCTTCTGCTCGTCGGCGAACCTCGTCTACCAGTTCTGGGTGCACACCGAGCGGGTGGGCAGGCTGCCGCGCCCCGTCGAATGGCTCTTCAACACGCCGTCGCACCACCGAGTGCACCACGCCTCCCAAGGCGGCTACCTCGACCGGAACTTCGGCGGCATCCTCATCGTCTGGGACCGCCTCTTCGGCAGCTTCACGCCGGAGACCGAGCCGTGCGTCTTCGGCCTGACGAAGAACATCGACACCTACAACCCGCTGCGCGTGGCCACCCACGAGTACGTCGCCATCGGCCGCGACCTGCGCGCGGCGCACGGCTGGCGGGAGCGCGCGGGGCGGCTCTTCCGCGGCCCCGGATGGCAGCCGGAGGTCCGGGCGCGGCCCGCCGAGACCGGTGCCGCGGAGCCGCGGGCCGAGCAGAAGCCGGCGAAAGGCTGAGTCAACCACCTTGCGATGCAAGGGACTTGGACGTGCGACGGAGGGGCGGAGCCGTGGCTCCACCCCTCCGCTGTGGTGCTCCCCGGAGACCGGGGCGTTCAGACCGTCACTCGGTGACCGCGGCGAGCGCGTCCGCGAGGCCGTGGCCGTTGAAGCTGTTGCTGCCGGGCAGACCCGTGCACTTCGCGGCGTAGGTGCCCTCGCCGTCCGGGTCGTAGTCCTCGGGGCAGGGGAGGGTCTCCGCCTGCGCCTTCAGCAGCCAACGCAGCTCCTGCGGGCTGGACTTCGGGTGCTCGCTCTTCAGCAGCGCCATGACGCCGGCGACCTGCGGGCCGGCCATCGAGGTGCCCTGGAGGTACGCGTACTCGCCGTCGGGCATCGTCGAGAGGACGCCGCCGTCCTTCGCGGGGGCTTCGGGCGTCTGGTAGCGGCGGTCGCCGCCGGGGGCGGTGACGTCGATCTCGTCCATGCCGTAGTTGGAGTAGTACGACTTGAGGTTCTCCGCGCCGGACGCGCCCACCGACACCGTGTTGGAGAGCTGCGCGGGCAGGTCCTTGCAGACCGAGGTGTCGACGGTGCGCTCGACCGGCTCCGAGTCGTTGGGACTGGTGTCGTCGGCGAGCTCGGGCGCCGCCAGGTCCAGCGAGGAGTTGCCCGCCGAGGTGACGTGCGCGGTGCCCTTGTTCTCGGCGTAGCGGGTGGCGCGGTTGACCGCGTCGAAGATCGCCTTCTGGTCGTCCTCGTCCTGGCAGGTGAACTGCCACGGGTCGACGTAGTAGCTGTTGTTGGTGACGTCGATGCCGTTGTCGCCGGCGAAGACCATGCCGCAGACGACGGCCTCGGCGTAGAAGAGCGACGAGGTCGGCTCGCTCACCTTGATCGCCGCGACGTCGACGCCCGGCGCGACGCCGGCGACGCCCTGGCCGTTGCGCGCCGCGGCGATGATGCCCGCGACGTGCGTGCCGTGGTAGTCCTCGGCCTTGTCGTAGGGGCGCCATGCGCCCTTGGAGGTGTCGGCCTTGCCGCCGACGCAGTTGGCGGACTGCTTCGCCGCGAAGTTGGGCGCCAGGTCCGGGTGCGTGTCGTCGACGCCGGTGTCGATGACGCCGACGGTGACCTTCTTGCTGCCCTCGCTGATCTTGTTCGCCTCGTCGGCCTTGAGGGCGCGCTTGTCCCACTGGAGCGGTTCGAGCGGCTCCTCGCCCGCGGCCTTCGCCTTGGCGGTGGCGGACGCCTTGGCCTCGTCGACGAACTTCGGCTTGCCGACGTCGGTCGTCCCCGCAGCCTTGAGCGGGGCGGTGCGCGTCGCTCCGGCGGAGTCGACGTCGTCGAGGGCGCGCATCTGCTCGCCGAACTTCGGGTTCTCCGAGTGTGCGACGATCACGCCGATCTTCTGGTACGTCGCGACGACGCTTCCGCCGCCTGCGGCGACCTCCTTCTTGACGCGCTTGACGGTACGCGCGTCCGTACCGGTGTTGACGACGTAG
Organism: Streptomyces sulphureus DSM 40104; assembly: GCF_000381025.1. Lineage (GTDB taxonomy): Bacteria > Actinomycetota > Actinomycetes > Streptomycetales > Streptomycetaceae > Streptomyces > Streptomyces sulphureus. The sequence continues at coordinate 24,813 of NZ_KB905815.1, read as the reverse complement.
CTCAGCTTCTCGCCGGTCTTGGCGGGTGCGGCGTCCGCCGACCCCTGCGCGCTGGCGGCAGCCGCTCCGGTCAGGCCGAGCGTCGCGGTCAGCGCGAGCCCGAGCGGCATCGCCAGGGCGCGTCTACGTCTGGAAGGTCTGGAATCCACGGGGTCTCCATGTCGTCTGAACTTGTCCACAGACGAGGGAACTTATCGCTGTGAGGTGTGAAACAGCAACGGATAGCGAAGGAAAGATCGAGGTGTGTGTGACGGGGGCGTACCGCAGCGATGTGTCTTCCGCGTATCAACAACAAACCCCTGTTGCCACGCCGGTTGCGGATCTACGATGCGCGTCACCGAGCAGCCGGGCCTCTTCTCAACTGCACTCGAACGAGCCCGAGTTGCCAGAGAGGCGTACCCGTAGTCAGCTTCTTCCCACCTAACGATCCGTCTGGAGTCACTGTGGACACCGCCCCAGAGCAAGGGAGCTCCGGGCCGCCGGAGCGGCCGGGACCGGATTACACGGAAGTGCAGCAGAGCCAGGAGTTCGGCGAACTGCGCCGCACGTACCGCACGTTCGTCTTTCCGCTCACCATCGCTTTCGTCGTCTGGTACGTGCTGTACGTCCTGCTCTCGAACTATGCGGGCGGGTTCATGGGCGTCAAGGTCGTCGGCAACGTCAACGTCGCCTTCATCTTCGGCCTGGCCCAGTTCGTCACCACCTTCCTGATCGCCTGGTGGTACTCGCGCTTCGCGGCGGCGAAGATCGACCCCAAGGGCGAGGCGATCAAGAACCGTCTTGAGTCCGAGCACGGCACACGGGGGGACGCATGAGCGCCACTTACCAACTGGCCACGCCTGCAGTGCAGTTGGCGGCCGCCGAGGGCGCCTCCGAGCACCGGTCGCTGATCATCACACTTTTCTCGGTCTTCGTCGTCATCACCCTGGTGATCACGGTGTGGGCGGGGCGCAGGACCAAGGACGCCACCGACTTCTACGCAGGCGGCCGCCAGTTCAGCGGCTTCCAGAACGGCCTCGCCGTCTCCGGTGACTACATGTCGGCCGCGTCGTTCCTCGGCATTGCGGGCGCCATCGCCCTCTACGGATACGACGGCTTCCTCTACTCCATCGGCTTCCTCGTCGCCTGGCTCGTCGCACTGCTCCTCGTCGCCGAGCCGCTCCGCAACTCCGGGCGCTACACCATGGGCGACGTCCTCGCCTACCGGATGCGGCAGCGCCCGGTGCGCACGGCTGCCGGCATCTCGACGATCATCGTCTCGATCTTCTACCTGCTTGCGCAGATGGTCGGTGCCGGTGCGCTCGTCGCGCTGCTCCTCGGCATCACGGGCGATGCGGGCAAGAACCTGATCGTCGTCCTCGTGGGCGTCGTGATGATCCTCTACGTGACCATCGGCGGCATGAAGGGGACGACCTGGGTCCAGATGATCAAGGCGTGCCTCCTCATCGTCGGCACCCTGATCATCACCGTGCTCGTCCTCCACAAGTACGGCTACAACGTCTCCGAACTCCTCGGCGCGGCGGCGGAGACGAGCGGAAAGGGCGCGTCCTTCCTGGAACCGGGGCTCCAGTACGGCGCCGACGCCACGTCGAAGATCAACTTCCTCTCGCTCGGCATCGCGCTCGTCCTCGGCACCGCGGGGCTGCCGCACATCCTGATCCGCTTCTACACCGTCCCGACCGCCATGGCGGCCCGGAAGTCGGTGCTCTGGGCGATCGGCATCATCGGTGTCTTCTACCTGATGACGATCGCGCTCGGCTTCGGCGCCGCGGCGCTGCTCAGCCCCAAGACGATCACCGACTCCAACGCGGCGGGGAACACGGCGGCGCCACTGCTGGCCCAGGAGATCGGCGGCGGCGCCGACTCGACGGGCGGCGCGATCCTGCTCGCCATGATCTCGGCCGTCGCCTTCGCCACGATCCTCGCGGTGGTCGCGGGGCTCACCCTCGCCTCGTCCTCGTCGTTCGCGCACGACCTGTACGCCAACGTCATCCGCAAGGGCAAGGCGTCGGAGAAGGAGGAGGTGAAGGCGGCCCGGATCTCCGCGGTGCTCATCGGCGGCGTCGCGATCGCGCTCGGCATCTTCGCGGGCAACCTCAACGTCGCGGGACTCGTGGCCCTGGCGTTCGCCGTCGCCGCCTCGGCGAACCTGCCGACGATCCTCTACAGCCTCTTCTGGAAGCGGTTCACCACCAGAGGCGCCCTGTGGTCGATCTACGCGGGGCTCATCAGCTCCGTCGGGCTGGTCCTCTTCTCGCCCGTCGTCTCGGGCGCGGAGAGCTCGATGTTCCCCGGCGTCGACTTCTCCTGGTTCCCGCTGGAGAACCCCGGCCTGATCTCCATCCCGGTCGGCTTCCTCGCCGGCTTCCTCGGCGCCCTCTGGTCGAAGGACGAGGCGGCGCAGGGTGAGAAGTACGCCGAGTTGGAGGTGCGTTCCATGACCGGTACCGGCGCCCACTGAGCCCGCGAACCGCACCGGCCGGCGGCCCCGACTCGGGGGCGCCGGCCGCGTGTTGGCGGTCGTGCCGCCCGTCTCCCCGCAGGTCGCGGGTGTCCGGGAGGAGTGCGGGCGTATCGTCTGTCAGTGTCGTCACGTAATGTTCCAGGCAGTGCACCACACCCGTGGGAGGGGCTGCCTGCATGTTGCTCGACACATACGGACGCAAGGCCACCGATCTGCGCGTCTCGCTCACCGACCGCTGCAACCTGCGTTGCACCTACTGCATGCCCGAAGAGGGGTTGCAGTGGTTGGAGAAGCCCTCCCTGCTCAGCGACGACGAGATCGTGCGGCTCGTGCACATCGCCGTCACTCGCCTGGGCGTCGAGGAGGTCCGATTCACCGGCGGTGAGCCGTTGCTGCGCCGGGGGCTCGTCGAAATCGTCGGTCGCTGCGCCGAGTTGGAGCCGCGGCCGAAGCTCTCGCTGACCAGCAACGGCATCGGCCTGGAGCGCACGGCGCAGGCCCTGGCCGCCGCCGGCCTCGACCGCATCAACATCTCCCTCGACACCCTCGACCCCGAGGTCTTCCACCGCCTCACCCGCCGCAAGCGTCACGCCGACGTCCTCGCCGGCCTCCGCGCGGCGAAGGAGGCAGGACTGGAACCGGTGAAGGTCAACACCGTCCTCATGCCCGGCCTCAATGAGAACGAGGCCCCGGAACTGCTCGCCTGGGCCGTCGAGCACGGGTACGAGCTCCGCTTCATCGAGCAGATGCCGCTCGACGCCCAGCACGGCTGGCAACGCGAGGGGATGATCACCGCGGGTGACATCCTCGCCTCCCTGCGCTCCCGCTTCCGCCTGGAGCCCGAACCCGACGAGGCCCGCGGCTCCGCACCGGCCGAGCGCTGGATCGTCGACGGCGGCCCCGAGCGCGTGGGCGTGATCGCCTCCGTCACCCGCCCCTTCTGCCGCGCCTGCGACCGCACCAGGCTCACGGCCGACGGTCAGGTGCGTACCTGCCTCTTCGCGACCGAGGAGTCCGACCTGCGCGGAGCCCTCCGCGAGGGCGCCTCGGACGAACACGTCGCGGAGCTGTGGCGAAAGGCGATGTGGGGGAAGAAAGCCGGCGCCGGGATCGACGACCCGTCCTTCGTCCAGCCGCAGCGCCCGATGTCGGCGATCGGGGGGTGAGCCGGGGTGGGCGCCTCAGTCGGTGCCCGGTTCGTGCCATTCCGCCAGGAGGACGACGTCCTTGAGGAACCCGCGAGCGCCGAGGAACTTGGCGAGGTACTCACGGTGCTCCTCGCAGGCGAGCCACGTCTTGCGGCGCTCCGGCGTGTGCAGCTTCGGGTTGTTCCAGGCGAGCACCCAGACGGCAGCGGCACGGCAGCCCTTGGCGGAGCAGACGGGGGATTCGGGGCCTTCGGCAGAGGAGGGAAACACACTTCCATCATCCCCGCGCCGGTGCGTCCACCCGAACCGGGGTGGAGACAAACGACGCCGGGCAGCCACGGGGGGAGCCGCCCGGCGTCGGTCAGTCGCTCCGACGGGGGATGCGGAGCGCTCCTGAAGTATGGCATGACGGACCCTGTGCGGTGCACCGAACTGCATGATTGATCTGAGCTTTTCCTGAGCTTGCGCGGAAGAGCCAGGTCAACGCTGGCTGTCCGCGGGCCCGTTGGTGCCCTGCGTGCTCTCCGGACGGGTCTGGGACGGCGGCAGCTCGGTGCGGTAGGGCGTCGGCACGATCGAGGACGGCAGCGAGGGGGCGTTCTCCCGCCCGGCGTTGGCGACGACCACAGCCACGTACGGCAGCAGCATGCCCAGGACCAACGTGGCGACGGCGAGCGGCCTTTCGACGTTCCAGAGCACGATGGTGAGGACCACGGCAAGGGTGCGGGCGAGCATGGAGATGACGTAGCGGCGCTGTCTGCCCCGCACGTCCTCGTCAAGTCCCTTGCGGGCACCCGTGATCCGGAAGACCTCCGCGCTCCGCTGCTTGGGCATCGCGCTCCTCACCTGCTCACTGTGGTTCCGCTCCGGCCGCCCCGAGCGACCGGTCCGTTCTCACGGTACGCCGCCCGAGGCAACCGGCACATACAGGGGCAGGCACCGGCAGGCAAAGTCGCCTTGGGGGCTACGCCCCGGCGACGACGGCGAGCTTCCGCCCCGCCTTGAGGTAGACGGCCGCACCGTCCTCGGACACCTGCTCGCGGACGACCTCGCCGAGCGGACGCAGCGCATCCGTCTCGCTGAGCACCACGGTGCGCTGCTCTCCCTCCGGCGGCTCGACGACGAGCCGCAGGCCGTTCTGCTTCGCGAGGCGCCGGGCACCCGAGGCGCTCGGCGTGAACTCCAGCACCTTGGTGAGGACCGAGGCGATCCCGTCCCCGCCGTGCTCGGCGAGCTCGACGCTCGGCAGCGAGCCGACGTCGGAGAACGACTTGCGCGAGAACTGCGCGGCGAACTGCTCGCGCGCCGCCATCGCCTCGCGTACCCCGTACAGAGCGGTGACGACTTCGCCCGCCACGATCCGCTTGAGGTCCATCGGGTGCACCGAACGCTCCGCGACGCGCGCCTCGACCGCCGCGATCTCGGCGTCCGTCCACTCCGTCCAGGCGCGGAGGTACGGCACCATCAGCCGGTCCGGGATCGACATGATCTTGCCGAAGACGTCCTGCGGCGTGGACCGGAGACCGACGTAGTTCCCCTTGGACTTCGACATCTTGGCGCCGGAGCCGTCCGTGCCCTCGACGAGCGGCAGCGTCGCGACGAGCTGCGGCTGCTGCCCGTACGCCTCCATGACGCGGCGGCCCATCTGGAGGTTGAGCAACTGGTCGACGCCGCCGAGCTCCACGTCGTCACCGAGCTCGGCCGAGTCGAGCGACTGGGCGACCGGGTAGAGGAGTTCGGACATGGTGAGCCCCGAGCCGTCGGCGAGCCGGCTGCGGAAGTCCTCGCGCTGGAGCAGCGACGAGGCGGGGATCTGGGAGAGCAGACTGAGGAGCTGGCCGAAGGTGAAGCCGCCGAGCCACTCGCTGTTGTGGCGGAAGTCGACCTTCTCGAAGTCGAAGAACGGCTTCACCTGGTCCTGGTAGCCGGCGAGGTTGCGTGCGATGTCCTCGTCGGTGAGCGGCGGACGCTCGGCCGTGCGCCCCGAGGGGTCGCCGATCTTCGCCGTGAAGTCGCCGATGATCAGGGTGACGTCGTGGCCCATGCGCTGGAAGCGGCTGAGCACGATCAGCGGGACCGCGTGGCCGAGGTGGACGTCGGCCGCCGTCGGGTCGATGCCCAGCTTGACGTGGAGGCCGCGGCCCTCGGCCCTGCGCTTCTCGATCCGCTCGGCGAGCTGCTCCTCCGACGGGAGCAGGTCGACGGTGCGCGAGCCGACCAGCGCCGCCTGCTCCTGCGGCGAGAGGTCCCCGAGGTCCAGATACCGCCGAGACCCGGTCTCCTCCAGCAGCCGCTCGATGGTCTCCTCTGCGGAGAGGTCCTGTGCCAGCAGTTCACTGGCGCGCTGTACGGAGTCGCCGAGGCGTGTCACGTCACTGTCCTGTGTATCGGTACCGATGGGTCGGGGAGAGTCTATGTGCGGCGGCCGTCGGCCACGTCACGCGGCCGACCGCTCTCCGCGGAGGATTCTCGCCGCTGTGCGCCTTTCCGGCCAGCCGGTTTCGCCGGTGCACGACAGGCGCGCCTGCCACCCGGACCACGACAACTGCCGCCACCTGCCGTCCTTGTGACCGCTTCCGCGACGTGCGACGGGCGCCGTCGGCCTCGTCCGACGACTGTAGGGATTCGACAGCAGGAGGCGGAGCCTGCTGTCACCGGCCGCTTCCGTCGCCGCTTCCGACGACCGATAGGTTTCCCCTGGGCGTAGTCGCGGTGCTCCCACATGCACCGCTCACCCGCGCCGCCGGCGCACGCCCCGCGCAAGGGGCCGCACGGCGACCGCGCCAAGTCAGCCCATGACGACAGGGCGTTGAGGCCGGACCGGGGCCGCCTGCCCCTCGGCCCCTCGCAGAAGACTCGCAGAAAGGGTGGTCTTCCTTGAGCCGCTCAGTACTGGTCACCGGAGGCAACCGCGGGATCGGCCTCGCCATCACGCGCGCCTTCGCGCAGGCGGGCAGGGGCAGCGAGGGCGAGGCGGACAGGGTCGCCTTCACCTACCGCTCGGGCGAGCCCCCGGCCGAGCTGCTGGAGTTGGGGTGCACCCCCGTCAAGTGCGACATCACCGACGCCGAGCAGGTCGACCGGGCGTTCAAGGAGGTCGAGGAGGCCCAGGGCCCGGTCGAGGTGCTCGTCGCCAACGCCGGTGTCAACCGCGACCAGTTGCTGCTGCGGATGTCCGAGGAGGACTTCGCCTCGGTCGTCGACACCAACCTCACCGGCACCTACCGCGTCGTCAAGCGCGCCTCCCGCGGCATGCTCCGCGCCCGCAAGGGCCGCATCGTGCTGATCTCCTCGGTGGTCGGTCTGCTGGGCTCGGCGGGCCAGGCCAACTACGCGGCCTCCAAGGCGGGGCTCGTGGGCTTCGCCCGCTCCCTTTCGCGTGAACTGGGTTCGAGGAACATCACCTGCAACGTCGTCGCGCCCGGCTTCGTCGACACCGACATGACCCAGGCGCTCTCCGAGGAGCAGCGCGAGGACATCGTCAAGCAGGTGCCGATGGGGCGTTACGCGCAACCGGAGGAGGTCGCCTCCTCCGTGCGCTTCATGGCTTCCGACGAAGCCGCGTACATCACCGGAGCCGTCATTCCCGTCGACGGCGGATTGGGCATGGGTCACTGAAGAAATGAGCGGAATCCTCGCTGGCAAGCGCATCCTCGTCACGGGTGTGATCACGGACGGCTCGATCGCCTTCCACGCCGCCAAGGTGGCGCAGGAGGAGGGCGCCGAGGTCGTCCTCACCGGCTTCGGCCGCCTTTCCCTGGTGCAGCGGATCGCCAAGCGGCTGCCGAAGGAGGCGCCGGTGATCGAGCTCGACGTGACCGACCAGGAGCACCTCGACACCCTCGCCGACCGGGTCCGCGAGCACGTCGACGGGCTCGACGGCGTCGTGCACTCCGTCGCGTTCGGCCCGGAGGGCGCCTTCGACTTCCTCAACGCGACGTGGGAGGACGTCAGCACCGCGGTGGAGGTCTCGGCGTTCTCGCTGAAGTCGCTGACGACGGCTGCGCTGCCGCTTATGCCGCAGGGCGGCTCGGTCGTCGGCCTCACGTTCGACGCGCAGACCGCGTGGCCGAAGTACGACTGGATGGGCGTCGCCAAGGCCGCCCTGGAGTCGACGAGCCGCTATCTCGCGCGCGACCTCGGTGAGCAGAACGTGCGCTGCAACCTGGTCTCGGCCGGACCGATCAAGTCGATGGCCGCGAAGTCGATCCCGGGCTTCGAGGAGCTCGCCGACGTGTGGAACCACCGCGCCCCGATCGGCTGGGACCTCACCGACCCGGAGCCCGCAGGACGCGGTGTCGTCGCGCTGCTCTCCGACTTCTTCCCCCGGACGACGGGCGAGATCGTCCACGTCGACGGCGGCGTGCACATGATGGGCGCCTGACCTGCCGCGAGCGCCGTCCGCCTCCCGCAAGGGGCGGGCGGCGCTCGCCCCCGCTCAGCCGCTGCTCAACTCCCGCTCCGCCGGCCGCCACTCCGCCGTGTGCGAGGCCGCCTCGCGGGCGGCGGCCTCCGCGTCGCCCGCGCGCACCGCGGCGACGAGTCTGGCGTGGTCCATGTGCGCCTCGGGACGCAGCTCCTCGCCGACGTCGTGCCGCAGGTAGGCGCGCATCACGTCGCCGAGGTCCGCGTAGACCGCGGTGAGCACTTCGTTGTGGGAGGCCGAGACGACGCCGAGGTGCAGCCCCGCGTCCGCCTCGACGAACCGCTCGACGTTCCCCGAGTCCCACGCCGCCTCGCGCCGTGCGAGGAGCGCTTCGAGCTGGTGCAGGTCCCGCTCGGTGCGCCGTTCGGCGGCGAGCCTCGCGCCCGTGGTCTCCAGCGCCGAGCGCATCTCCGCGATGTGGCCCGGGTCGGCTTCCGTGAACCTGCGGTGCATCACCCCTGCGAGCTCGCTGGTGGCGACGACGTACGTCCCCGAGCCCTGCCGGATGTCGAGCAGGCCGTTGTGCGCCAGCGCGCGCACCGCCTCACGCACGGTGTTCCGGGCGACGCCGAGCTCCGCGACGAGCTCCGGTTCGGTCGGGATGCGCGAGCCGACCGGCCACTCACCCGAACTGATCTGCTGCCGCAGGGTGTTGATGACCTGGTCGGCGAGGGCTGAGCGGTGCGGTGACGGCAGTGGCATGGGGTCTCCGGGTCTTCGCGTGGCTGGGGCGGCGGTCCTGCTGTTCCGTCGGGGCGGGGCGGCGCCGGCGCCCTCGCGGGAAGGGTACGTAGCAGCGGCGGCGCCCCGCCGCGCTGCCTGCGCCCTCCGCTCGTACCCGGCGTCTCCGCTGTGCGGAGCCAGCTTGCCCCGGATTCATCCCATGATTCTATGATGGCCGTATGCCCACCGCAGACGACGAGACGCCGACCCGGCTCCGCACGACGCCCACCGACGAGCCCACCAGCCCCGCGACGGCCGCCGTACCCCCGAGCGAGACCGCCGGGAGAACGCCGAAACCCGCACGGGCGCGCAGAGTCCGCACGCTCGTCGTCGTCGGCATGGTCGTCGCCGCGCTCAACCTGCGCCCCGCCATCTCCGGACTCGGTCCGCTGCTCGAAGAGGTACGCCTCGGGCTCGGGATGAACACCACCGTGGCCGGGCTCGTCACCTCGCTGCCGCCCGCCTGCTTCGCCGCCTTCGGCGGGCTCGCGCCGCGTCTCGCGAGGCGCTGGGGGCCGGCTTCCGTCCTCGTGCTCGGCATGGCGTCGGTCCTCCTCGGGCTGCTGCTGCGCGCCGTCGCGCCCGACACCGTGAGCTTCCTCGCCGCGAGCGTCCTCGCTCTCGTCGGCATCGCGGTGAGCAACGTGCTCATGCCGGTGGTCGTCAAGCACTGGTTCCCCGACAAGGTCGGCTCCATGACGGGGCTGTACTCGATGGCGCTCGCCGTCGGCACCTCCGGCTCGGCGGCGGTCGCCGTGCCCATGACCGAGGCGCTCGGCGGCAGTTGGCGCCTCGGCATCGGCGCCTGGGCGGTGCTCGGGGTGGTAGGCGTCGCCGTGTGGGGAGCGATCAGGATCACTTCCGGCTCGGGCCGCGAGTCGCCGGCGGACGAGCGTCCGGGCGCCGAGCCGGAGGCGCGGGTGCGGGTCGTGCGCTCGCCGACCGCGTGGGCGCTCGCCCTCTTCTTCGGCCTCCAGGCGTCGGCCGCCTACATCACGATGGGGTGGATGGCGCAGATCTACCGCGACTCCGGCGTCTCGGCGCCGACGGCCGGCCTCCTCGTCGCGGTGACGATGGGCATGGGTGTCCCGCTCGCCTTCGTCCTGCCGAGGGCGGCCGCCCGGATGCGCCACCAGGGGCCGCTCGTCCTGCTGTTGGGGGTGTGCGGGCTCGCCGGGTACGCCGGGCTGTACTTCGCGCCGGTCGGCGGAGCATGGCTGTGGGCCGTGGTGCTCGGTGTCTCCAACTGCGCCTTCCCGCTCGCCCTCACGATGATCGGGATGCGCGCCCGCTCGCACGCGGGCGTCGTCCGCCTCTCGGCCTTCGCACAGAGCACCGGCTACCTCCTCTCCATCCCTGGCCCGCTCCTCGTCGGTGCCCTCAACGGCGCCACCGGCGGCTGGGGCATCCCGCTGATCGTGATGGCCGCGCTCCTCGTCGCGCAGATGGCGACAGGAGTGCTCGCGGGCCGCAACCGCGTGATCGAGGACGGGAGATGACACCGGGTGCAGGAGGGCGCGGCCGGTGCGCGCCTCCCGCGCCCCGGGTGCGAGACTGCCCGCATGCCAGTCCTCGAACCGAACCCGAAGAACGGCCAGCGGAAGTTCCTCCAGATCCTCGGCGCGATGCTGCTGCTGACGGTCGTGATCGCGGTCGTCGCGAGCGTCGTCTCGCCGTGAGCACGGGCGGTGGGGTTTTCCCCACCGCCCCCTAGGGGGTCCGGCTCAGGGGGAACTGGGTGGGTCACCGGATGGGGCGCCGCTCCACGAGTCCGTAGCGTCGTGGAGCGTGGGCGGACCGTCCGTCCAGGCACCGAAGACCCGGAGGCGAGCCCCATGCCGGCCACCGCGCAGACCGCCGCGACCGACGGCGACCCGGCCCCTGCGCCACGGCAGCGCCGGCTCCCCTGGTGGGCCCTGACGCTGCCCGCCGCCGCCTTCGCGCTGCTGACGCTGCTCGTCGGCTCGGGGGAGGCCCGCGCCGCCGAGTCCGCCCCCGCCGGCTCCCTGGTCGCGCAAGTGCTCGCGAGGGTCTACGAGGTGCTCCTGTAGCTCCCGCGGTCGCACGCCCTAGCGGGAAGGGTGCCCAACACCCCGCGCCGCAGCGGCCGTTTCGTGCGAAGCTGGGAGACATGAGCGTCGACGTGTCCCGCAGTATTGTCCTCTTCAGGCACGCCAAGGCGGACTGGCCCGAGGTCCCCGACCACGAGCGCCCCCTCGCGGAGCGGGGCCGCAGGGAGGCGCCCGAGACGGGCGAGTGGCTCGCCGAGCACGGCCCGCTCCCGGAGCTGACCCTCTGCTCCACCGCCACCCGCGCCCGTGAGACCTGGAAGCTCGCCGTCCACCAGTTCCCGCGCCGACCCCGCACCGTCTACGAGGAGCGGCTCTACGAGGCGCCGCCGGGCCAGATCATCGAGGTGCTCAACGAGGCCCCTGAAGACATGGAGAACGTCCTCGTCGTGGGCCACAACCCGGGCATGCAATCGGTGGCGGGGCTGCTCGCGGGGAGCGCCGACCAGGAGGCGCGCGCCCGGCTGGAGCGCGGCTTCCCCACCTCCGCGGTCGCGGTGCTGCGGTTCACCGGTTCCTGGAAGTCGCTGGAGGCGGGGTCGGCCGAGCTCACCGATTTCTGGTCGCCGCAGGAGTAGCGCCGCGCCTCAGTGCGGTGCACCGGCGACGGCGCCGCCCGCGCGCTCGTCCTCCTGGCCCTCGGTGCCGAGGCGGAGCCGCTCCTCCGCGGCGAGCGTGCCGGCGTCCTCTCCGTCCGCGGCCTCGACCTCCTCGCGCGTGATTCCGAGCAGGTAGAGCACGGTGTCGAGGAAGGGCACGTTGACGGAGGTGTCGACGGCCTCGCGCACGACGGGCTTCGCGTTGAACGCGACGCCGAGGCCCGCCGTGTTGAGCATGTCGAGGTCGTTGGCGCCGTCGCCGATCGCCACCGTCTGCGCGAGGGGGAGGCCCGCCTCGGCCGCGAACCTGCGCAGCAGCCGCGCTTTGCCCGCACGGTCCACGATGCCGCCCGTGAGGCGGCCCGTGAGCTTTCCGTCGGCGATCTCCAGCGTGTTGGCGGCGGCGAAGTCGAGCCCGAGCTCCTCCTGGAGCGGTTCTGTGACCTGCGTGAACCCGCCGGAGACGACGCCGACCTGGTAGCCGAGGCGCTTCAGGGTGCGGATCAGCGTCCGTGCGCCGGGCGTCAGGCGGACGTCCCTGCGCACCTTCTCCACCACCGAGGCGTCGAGTCCGGCGAGCAGCTCGACGCGGGCGCGGAGCGACTGCGCGAAGTCGAGCTCCCCCCGCATCGCCCGCGCGGTGACCTCGGCGACCTCGTCGGCGCAGTCGGCGTAGGCGGCGAAGAGTTCGATCACCTCGTCCTGGATGAGGGTGGAGTCGACGTCCATGACGACGAGTTGCCGCGCCCGGCGGCGCAGCCCCGAGGACATCACGGCGACGTCGACACCGCGGCGCACGCCCTCCAGCGCCAGCGCGGTACGCAGCGAGCCGGTTTCCGCGCCCGAGATGTCGAACTCCACGGCGAGGACGGGGTACTTGGCGAGGCGGAAGATGCGGTCGATGTTCCCGCCCGTGGAGGTGATGCTCGCCGTTATGGCGGCCGTGGACTCCGCCGTGAGGGGGTGGCCGAGGACGGTGACGTGCGAACGCCCGGTCCCCCGGGGCTTGTTGTCGCCGGTGCCGGAGATGATCTCCGCTTCCAGCTTCATCGACTCCGCCCAGCCGTGGACGGTCGCCCGCACTTCGCCCTCGGTGGCGATCGCCGGGCTCGGGGAGGTCACCAGCGCGTTGAGAGTGATGCGACCGCGGGTGACGAGTTGCTCGATGTCCACGACCTCGACCGCGTAGGCAGCGAGGGTGTCGAAGAGTCCGGCCGTGATGCCGGGCCTGTCCTTGCCGAAGATCTTGATGAGGAGGGTCGGCGTATCGGCGTACGAGGGCGGGGTGTCCAGCGACATGGTCATGGTCTTCTCACAGTATCCGCTGTGCAGCCTGTGGCTGGTGTGGGGGCGCTCACTCTCGTCGTGCACGCCCTCGTGCAGGTCGGGACGCATCCCCGCGTCACGAGTGCCCCCACCGCGAGCCGGTTAACTGTCCGGGTCGACGGGGCCCACGGCTCCGTCGCGGTGGGTCCTGAATGCGGTGCACAGAGTATCCGCACCCGCAGCGAACGCACCCCGTCAGGGCGCGACGGTTGCAGCGGGTGTCCGCGATCTCCGATCCGACGCGGTCCGTACGCATTTCCCTGTCCCGGTCTCGTCACGTCCTCCGGCCCGACTTTCTGCCGGGCACCGCTCCCTGGAATAGTTCCCCACGATGTTCACCATCCCTAGACTCCCTCTCTCAAGCGGGGGGTACCTCGGGGGACAACTTTGTGGGGCATGGAGTGCCGGAACTCGTATTGGAATTGAACGGACAGACCTGGACGCTCGATCCGTCCAGGGCATATTCCCTGGGGCGCGATCCCCAGGGCGACGTGGTCATAGAGGACGCCAGGGTCTCCTGGCGGCACGCCACCGTCCGCTGGGGCGGGCGTAGTTGGGTCATCGAGGACCACGGCAGCACCAACGGCACGTACGCGCAGGGGCAGCGCATCCAGCAGCTTGAGCTCGCCCCCGGGACGAGCGTGAACCTGGGCAACGCCGCCGACGGCCCGCGGCTCACCCTCTCGGGCGCCGCAGCGGCGCAGTCCGGCGGGTACGCGGCGCAGGCCGGCGCCCCGGGCGCGCAGCAGCAGGTCCAGCCGCTGCCGGAGGCGTACCCCCAGCAGGCGCCGTACCCGCAGCAGGGCTTCGGGCAGCCCGCCGCCCCCGTGCACGCGCAGCAGCCGGGCCAGCCGCACTTCGCTGAGCAGCAGTGGAGCCAACACCCCCCGCAGCAGCCGCAGATGGCGCAGCAGGTGCCCTCCCCGAGGCAGGAGCCGGCGACGGGCGGGGGAGACCGCAGCCCGACCAGTTTCCACCAGCTCTCGCTCGGGCGCGTGATGCGCATCGGCCGGTCGCTGGAGAACGAGCTCGTCGTCTCGGACCTCCAAGTCTCCCGGCACCACGCGGAGTTCAGGGCGACCCCCGACGGCCGCTTCGAGATCCACGACCTGGGCAGCCACAACGGCACCTACGTGAACGGCCAGTTGCTGCCGAAGGCCGGCTCGGTCGTCATCACCCCGCAGGACACGGTCGGCGTCGGCCACTCCACCTTCCGGCTCGTCGGCGACCGCCTGGAGGAGTTCGTCGACACCGGCGAGGTCTCCTTCTCCGCGCGCCACCTGACCGTCAAGGTCGACAGCGGGAAGGTGATCCTCGACAACGTCACCTTCGGGGTCCCGGAGAAGTCGCTGATCGGCGTGATCGGCCCGTCCGGCTCCGGCAAGTCGACGCTGCTGCGCGCGCTCACCGGCTACCGCCCGGCCGACGAGGGCGAGGTCCTCTACGACAACCGGAACCTCTACGAGCACTTCGCCGAACTCCGGCAGCGCATCGGCCTGGTGCCGCAGGACGACATCCTCCACAAGGAGCTGAAGGTCCGCACGGCGCTGCGGTACGCGGCCAAGCTCCGCTTCCCCGGCGACGTCGCCGACGCGGAGCGGAACGCGCGCGTCGAGGAGGTCCTCGCCGAACTCAAGCTCGACATCCACGCCGACAAGCGGATCACCTCGCTCTCCGGCGGCCAGCGCAAGCGCGTCTCCGTCGCCCTCGAACTGCTGACGAAGCCCTCGCTGATCTTCCTCGACGAGCCCACCTCGGGGCTCGACCCCGGCATGGACCGCGACGTGATGCAGCTCCTGCGCGGCCTCGCCGACGACGGCCGCACCGTCCTGGTCGTCACGCACTCCGTCGCCGAACTCGGCCTGTGCGACAAGCTGCTGGTGATGGCCCCCGGCGGCGGCGTCGCGTACTTCGGCCCGCCGGAGGAGGCGCTCAACTTCTTCGGCTACGGCAGTTGGGCCGACGTCTTCTCGGCCTTCGAGAACTACCGCGACCACGACTGGATGGGCCGCTGGCAGGGCTCGCAGCACTACCAGATGTACGCCGCCGAGCTCGACGCCTCGATGGCCCCGGGGGCGGGGAACGCACCCGAGATCTCGGCCAAGCAGCACAAGCCGCAGAGCTGGCTGTCCCAGCTCTGGACGCTGATGCGGCGGTACGCGTCCGTCATCGCCTCCGACCGCGGCTTCCTCGCGCTGATGGTCATCCTTCCCGCGGTGATCGGCGGGGTGTCGAGGGTGATCCCGGCGACCTACGGGCTCTCCGCGCCGGAGAGGGGCTTCAACGGGCCGGCCGGCACGATCCTGCTCATCCTCGTCGTCGGCATGGTCTTCACCGGCTCCGCCAACTCCGTACGCGAGTTGATCAAGGAGCGCGTCATCTACGAGCGGGAACGGGCGACCGGCCTCTCGCGCTCGGCCTACCTGATGTCCAAGATCATCGTCCTCGGCGTGATCACCGCCTTCCAGGCAGTGATCATCTCGGGGATCGCCTTCCCCGCGCGCAAACTCCCCGACGAGGGCGTCCTCATGCCGCCCGCGCTCGAACTCTGCGTCGGTCTCACCGCGTTGGGCCTCACCGCGCTCACCCTCGGGCTCGTCATCTCGTCGCTGGTGAAGACGTCGGAGAAGACGATGCCGCTGCTGGTGATGGTCGCCATCGTGCAGGTCGTCTTCACGGGCGTGCTCTTCCAGGTCTACGGCTCGCTCGGCGTCGAGCAGCTCGCCTGGCTCATGCCCTCGCGCTGGGGCGTCGCCGTGACGGGCTCGACGATCGACCTCTCGCACCTCATGGTCCCGTGGGACCGCAACAACCCCGATGACCTCGACCCGCTCTGGGAGCACTCGGTGGGCATCTGGGCCCTGGACCTCGGCGTCCTGCTGCTCATCGGCGTCGCCTGCGCCTTCCTCGTCCTGCGCCTGCTCCGCAGGCACGAGCCGGAGGTCATGCGGAAGTGACCGCGCGCGCATGAGCGGGAGGCGGCGTCCGCGGACGCCGCCTCCCGTGTGTCGGGGCACCCTGCGACCGCGGACCTAGGACCGGCGTCCCGACCGCGGGCACTCCAGGCCGATCCCGCTCGCGCGCCTGTCCGAGTAGCGTGCAGACATGATCCCTCGGACCGGGCTCTCGGCCGTCAGCGCGGCGCTCCTCGCCATGAACCGGCAGCTCGAGGTGCGCGACGTGCTGCAGACCATCGTCGCCTCGGCACGCGAGCTCCTCGGCGCCAGGTACGCGGCGCTCGGTGTCCCCGACGACCACGGCGGCTTCGCGCAGTTCGTCGTCGCAGGCGTCAGCGAGGAGCAGTGGCGCGCGATCGGGCCGCTCCCGCGCCAGCACGGGGTCCTCGCCGCGATGCTCAAGGAGGCGACACCGCAGCGCCTCGCCGACGTCCGCGAGGACCCCCGCTTCGGCGGCTGGCCCGGAGCCCACCCCGAGCTCTCCGACTTCCTCGGCATGCCGATCGCCGACGACGAGCAGGTCCTCGGCGCCCTCTTCCTCGCCAACAAGGAGTGCCCGCCCGACGCTCCGGACGCCGCCGACGAGGGCAAGCGCTGCCGCTTCACCCAGGAGGACGAGGAGCTCCTCGCGCTCCTCGCCCAGCACGCGGCGATCGCGCTCACCAACGCACGGCTCTACGAACGCAGCCGCGAGCTCACCCTCACCTCCGAACGCGCCCGCATCGCCACCGAACTCCACGACGCCGTGGCGCAGAAGCTTTTCTCGCTCCGGCTCACGGCACAGGCGGCGGCCGCGCTCGTCGACCGCGACCCCGCCCGTGCCAAGGAGGAGCTCCAGGAGGTGGCGGCGCTCTCCGCGCAGGCCGCCGACGAACTCCGCGACGTCGTCACCGAACTGCGCCCGGCCGCCCTGGACGAGGACGGACTCGTCGCCACCCTCCGCACCCAGGCCCAGGTCCTGGACCGCGCGCACACCGCCTCCGTCACCTTCTCGTCGCACGGCGTGCGCGCGCTCCCCGCAGCGCAGGAGGAAGCGCTCCTGCGGGTCGCTCAGGAAGCGATGCACAATGCACTGCGCCACGCGGACGCCACCGAGGTCGGCGTCGCGCTGCTCCGCAGCGACCCGGGCGCCGTGCTCACCGTCCGTGACGACGGCCGCGGCTTCGACCCCGCAGATGTGCACGGCGCCGGCCGCCACCTCGGCCTCGTCTCCATGCGCGACCGGGCGCACGGGGTGGGCGGCCGGCTCGAAGTCCGCTCGGAGCCCGGCCGGGGCACCGTCATCGAAATGGAGGTACCAGGTGGCTGAGGTGATCCGCGTGCTCCTCGTCGACGACCACCAGGTCGTGCGCCGGGGCTTGCGCACATTCCTGGAGGTCCAGGACGACATCGAGGTCGTCGGCGAGGCCGCAGACGGCGAGGAGGGGCTCGCGCGTACCGAGGAGCTCCGGCCGGACGTGGTGCTCATGGACGTGAAGATGCCCGGCACCGACGGCGTCGAGGCGCTCCGCGGGCTCCGTGCGTCGGGCAACCCTGCGCGCGTGCTCGTGGTGACGAGCTTCACCGAACAGCGCACGGTGGTCCCCGCCCTGCGCGCCGGAGCCGCCGGCTACGTCTACAAGGACGTCGACCCCGAGGCGCTCGCCGGCGCGATCCGCTCCGTCCATGCGGGCCACGTGCTCCTCCAGCCGGAGGTGGCCGGCGCCCTGCTGCACGAAGAGGACGCGGACCAACCCGCCGGGCGTGCACCGACGTTGACCGAGCGCGAGGACCAGGTCCTCGAACTCATCGCCGACGGCCGCTCCAACCGCGAGATCGCGAAGGCGCTGGTGCTCTCGGAGAAGACCGTCAAGACGCACGTCTCCAACATCCTCATGAAGCTCGACCTCGCCGACCGCACCCAGGCGGCGCTCTGGGCGGTGCGGCACGGCATCGGGGGATGAACGCACGGCACAGGACG
The DNA here is from genome assembly GCF_000381025.1 of Streptomyces sulphureus DSM 40104. Taxonomy (GTDB): domain Bacteria; phylum Actinomycetota; class Actinomycetes; order Streptomycetales; family Streptomycetaceae; genus Streptomyces; species Streptomyces sulphureus. The sequence continues at coordinate 7,141 of NZ_KB905815.1, read as the reverse complement.
GGAGTTGACGACGGCCGCCCCGGCGCGCGACCGCGCGCGGGGAGCGCCCGTCTCCGCGCGCCCGCCCTCACCGGGCCGCATGCCCGTTCGTTGACGTCCGTCAGTGACGCCTGCGCTCCCGCTCCTCCGCGTAGGAGTTGTACGCCGCCACCTGCGCCCGCCGAGCCGTGCGCTCCACCGGCCTGAGCGCCTCGGCGCGTGCCGCGATCTGCGCCGCGCTGACGGCACCGCCGTGCTCCCGCCCGTCGCCGCCCTCCGTGGAGGCGATCGAGACCAGCGCCCGGACGCGCTGGGCGAGCTCCAACACACGTACGGCGCGGGCCGGATACCCCGGGGCCAGCAGCCGCCTGCCCGCCTCCGCCCGCGCGCGGTACGCCTCCAGCGCCGCGTCGGCGATCGGTCCCGAGCCGGCGACGTCGAGCCGCGTCAGCACCTCCGTCGTCTCCCGCATCGCGTCCGCCAGTTCACGCTCCGCCTCGCCGAGCGAGGGGACGTCCGCAGGCGGCGCCTCGCGCACCGGCATGCACCGCCAGACGACGTCGACGTGCCGGTCCGCACGCCCCACCGCGCCACCGGGACCCGACTCCGTCACCTCGGGCACCAAGCCCAACTGCGCGCCCTCTACCACGACGCCCTCGCCGGCGGCGAGCGCAGCCGCGTTGAACTCCGGCGGCCCGCTCAACCCCAGCGGATGTCCGGGAGCCGGCAGCGCCAGCCGCAGACCCACGGCTCCCAGCGCCCGCAGCCTCCCGAGCGCGAGCGTCAGGCCGACCCCTTCGCCGTCGGCACCGGGCACCCCGAGAGCGCGGTGCCTGTCGTCCTCGCCGACGATCTCCTCGGCAGCCTCGTCCGGGGAGACAAGACCGGCGAAGAGCGCATTTCCCCAAGCGGTGAGGCGCCCTGAGCGCGCTTCGATGAGCATGGGACCAGCCTAGGGAACTGCCCGGCGGGCGGGTGGCGTAGGTTTTCCCATGGGGAATGTGCCTGCGGGCACAGCACATGCAGGTACGCGGAGACGAGGAGACAACGCGCTCATGAGCGAAGTACTGGAGCTGGTGGACGTATCCGTGGTCCGCGAGGGCCGAGCTCTGGTGGACGAGGTCTCCTGGTCGGTCAAGGAGGGCGAACGCTGGGTGATCCTCGGCCCGAACGGCGCCGGCAAGACCACCCTGCTCAACCTGGCCTCCACCTACCTCTACCCGACCTCGGGCAGCGTCTCGATCCTCGGCGAGGAGCTCGGCGGCGTCGGCGTCGACGTCTTCGACCTGCGCCCGCGCATCGGCATTGCGGGCGTCGCCATGGCCGACAAGCTTCCCCGCCAACAGACCGTGCTGGAGACCGTCCTCACCGCCGCTTACGGTATGACGGCGCACTGGCAGGAGAGCTACGAGCGCGTCGACGAGGACCGGGCGCGCGCCTTCCTCGACGTCCTCGGCATGAGCGAGTATCTCGACCGCCGGTTCAGCACCCTCTCCGAGGGCGAGCGCAAGCGCACCCTCATTGCCCGCGCGATGATGACCGACCCCGAACTCCTGCTCCTCGACGAGCCGGCGGCCGGGCTCGATCTCGGCGGCCGCGAGGACCTCGTACGCCGCCTCGGGCGCCTCGCACGCGATCCGCTGGCGCCGTCGATGATGATGGTGACGCACCACGTCGAGGAGATCCCTCCGGGCTTCACGCACGTCCTGATGGTGCGGCAGGGCAAGTTGCTCGCCGCCGGGCCGCTGGAGACGGAGCTGACGTCGAAGAACCTCTCCAAGTGCTTCGGGCTGCCGCTCGTCGTCGAGCAGCACGGCGATCGCTGGTCGGCGCAGGGGCTGCCGCTGACCTGAACACCCGCCTACCATGGGCGGTGTGGACGTATGGGTCTGGTGGCTCGTGGCCGCCGCAGCGCTCGGTATCCCGTTGGTACTCACGGCGATGCCCGAGTTCGGCATGCTCGCTGTCGGCGCGGTCGCCGCGGCCGGGACCGCCGGGCTGGGCTGGGGGTATGTCGCCCAGGTCGTCGTCTTCGCCGTCGTCTCCAGCGCGCTGATCCTCGTCGTGCGCCCCGTCGCGCGCCGAATGCGCGCCGGGCGGCCGGAGTTGAGCAGCGGTGTGGACGCGCTCAAGGGCCGCCAGGCGGTGGTGCTGGAGCGGGTCGACGGCCAGGGCGGGCGGATCAAGCTCGCCGGCGAGGTCTGGTCGGCGCGCTCACTCGACACCGAGAGCGCCTACGAGCCCGGTCGTCAGGTGGACGTCGTCGAGATCGACGGCGCCACGGCGGTCGTGATGTGATGTCAGAGCACACAGCGTAAGCACGTACGTCACACAATACGCAGGGGGCAGGCGATGGACGCCATCATCATTGTCCTGATCATCCTGGTGGTGCTGGTCTTCATCGCACTCATCAAGACGATCCAGGTCATCCCGCAGGCGAGCGCCGCCATCGTGGAGCGCTTCGGCCGGTACACCCGCACGCTCAACGCCGGCCTCAACATCGTGGTGCCGTTCATCGACACCGTGCGCAACCGCGTCGACCTCCGCGAACAGGTCGTCCCCTTCCCCCCGCAGCCGGTGATCACCCAGGACAACCTGGTCGTCAACATCGACACGGTCATCTACTACCAGGTGACGGACGCGCGTGCCGCGACGTACGAGGTCGCCAGCTACATCCAGGCGATCGAGCAGCTCACCGTCACCACCCTGCGGAACATCATCGGCGGCATGGACCTGGAGCGCACCCTCACTTCCCGCGAGGAGATCAACGCGGCCCTGCGCGGCGTCCTCGACGAGGCGACGGGCAAGTGGGGAATCCGCGTCAACCGCGTCGAGTTGAAGGCGATCGAACCGCCGACGTCCATCCAGGACTCCATGGAGAAGCAGATGCGCGCCGACCGGGACAAGCGCGCCGCGATCCTCCAGGCGGAGGGCGTCCGGCAGTCGCAGATCCTGGAGGCCGAGGGCGAGAAGCAGTCCTCCATCCTGCGGGCCGAAGGTGAGGCCCGTTCCGCCGCGTTGAAGGCGGAAGGCGAGGCGCAGGCGATCCGCACCGTCTTCGAGTCGATCCACGCGGGCGACCCGGACCAGAAGCTCCTCTCCTACCAGTACCTCCAGATGCTCCCGAAGATCGCCGAAGGCGACGCCAACAAGCTCTGGATCGTGCCCAGCGAGATCGGCGACGCGCTCAAGGGGCTCGGCGGCGCGCTCGACAACTTCCGCCCGGGCGGCGGCGGCAACGGCGGCGGCGCCTCGATGACGAAGGCGCCCGTGGAGCAGCCCCGCGTCGACTGATCCGGAAGCGCCCGCCTCCTCGGGCCAGGCACATTCCGAGGAGGCGCGGCGACCGGCCCACCGCCCCGCTAGGCAGCCGCCGGCGCCGTCGTCTCAAGGCTCCGCACCAGCACATCCCCCGGCGACGGCGCAAAGGGCGCAGAAAGCAGCACGAGACCGGCCTGCGCGGGCGTGCGGTCCGCCTTCCTCCGGTTGCAGCCGCCGCACGCGGCAACGGTGTTGAGCCATGAGTCGGTGCCGCCCCTGGACCTCGGCACGACATGGTCCACCGTCCCCGCCCGCCGCCCGCAGTACGCGCACCTGTACCGGTCCCGCAGCAGCACACCCCGACGCGACCAGGGCGCCCGCGCCCGGAACGGCACCCTGACGTACCGCGTCAACCGGATCACCTCGGGCGCCGGCATTTCCAACTCGGCGGCCCTGCACCGCAGCGAGGGATGCGCCCGCTCGACGACGGCCTTCCCGCGGAGCACCAGCACCACCGCGCGGTGCACAGGCACGGCCGACAACGGCTCGAAGCTCGCGTTCAGGATCAGTGTCCGACGCATCCCCGCCACCTCCCAGGCCCCACCCGCACCGCGCGCGGGTGGCTCCACTGTGCAGCCGAGAGATACCCCGTACAACGCAATTTCCCCCGCCGCAAGGGAAGTTGCGACGGGGGAGTGGGGCGGGCCCGCGGTTAGCCCTCGAGCTCGAACTCACCGATCAGTTGGGCCCTGCCGATCGTCTTGAACCGCAGGTTGAACCCGACGAAGGCCGGGGTGGCGTCCCCGTCCGGCCCCAGCTTTTCGCTGTCAACGGCGTAGACCGTGAAGACATAACGGTGCGGTCCGTCCCCGGGCGGGGGAGCGGCTCCGACGAACTCCCGGTCACCGAAGTCGTTGCGGACGTGGACCGCGCCCTCGGGCAGCCCCGCCATTCCTCCGGTGCCTGCGCCGGCCGGGAGTTCGGTGACGGAGGCCGGGATGTCGAAGACCGACCAGTGCCAGAATCCGCTGCCCGTCGGCGCATCCGGGTCGAAGCAGGTCACGGCGAAGCTCTTCGTGCCGGCGGGGAACCCGGACCAGCTGAGCTGCGGCGAGGTGTTGCCCTCGCCGTAGACCTGTCCGGAACCCAACCGGCCGCCGTCCACCAGGTCGTCGCTGACCACCCGGAACCCGGGCACCGGAGGGTGGAACTCGTGCGGAAGCGGACGCCGTTGCTTGTCGGTCACGTCGGACCCTCCTCGTCGTGCGAATCGCTGCAACGGCCAGCCTAACCAGCCAGGAGCCGCGGCTTTGTCACCATGGCAGCGCGGAGCAGAGACCTCCTCCACCCCTTGCCGCCACCAGATCCGCAAAGCGATGGTGTGACATGACCAGCTCAGTCGACCTGCCCGACCTTCCGTACCAGGACCTCCCCGGCGTCTTCGACGGAACGGTCCCCGCCGGCGTCTACCGGTGCCCCGGCGTCGGTCCCGACGCCCTGATGCATGCCGAGGCGGCCGGCTGGATCGGCGCCGTCGCGGACCTCACAGGCGTCACCGACAAGGCGGGCTTCATGGAGGCGTTCGCCGTCGGCCTCGAACTCCCCGGCTACTTCGGCCGCAACTGGGACGCCCTCTCGGACTGCCTCACGGACCTCTCGTGGTGGGGCGAGACCGAGGGCTACCTCCTCCTCACCGCCGGCTGGGCAGGTTTCGAGCAGGCAGCCCCGGCCGAGGCGGACTCCGCAGCCGGCGTCCTCTCCGCCGCCGCCGGCTACTGGGCGGTCCGCGAAACCCCGCTCACCGTGCTCCTCGGCTAGCCCGCGCTCACAGCCAGTTCCGTCGGCCGCTCACCTCGGAGATCCAGCGATTGAGGTAGCCGGCCCAGTCCGTCGACGCGAAGTTCGCGAGACCGACCCGGAACGCGTGGTACGAGTCGCTGCCCTCACTGAAGAGCCCGGGCTTCTTGTCCATCTCCAGCACGACGTCCATCTCCCGGTCGTCGGCGACGAACGTCACCTCCACCTCGCGCAGCCCGCGGTACTGGGGTGGCGCATGGAACTCGACCTCCTGGTAGAAGGGCAACCGCTGCCGCGTGTTCCGGACGACGCCCTGCTCCAGGTCGGCCGACTTGAACCGGAACCCCAACCCAAGAAAGGCGTCGAGGAGCGCCTGCTGCGCCGGGAGCGGATGGACGTGGACGGGGTCGAGGTCACCGGAGTCGACGGCTTTGGCGAGGGCGAGCTCCGTCGTCACCCCGATCTCCATGCCGGGCAGGCGGTGCCCCGTGAGGACCGTCAACGGCGTCTCCCAGGGCACCTCCAGCGCGAACGGCACCGTGTGCACCGCCCCTTCGCTCAGCCGCAACTCACCCCCGATCCGCTGACGGGCGAACTCGATGTCCTTCTTGACCTCCCCGTCGTCCCTCTCGACCTCGACCCGCGCAAGGAACCCCACCGAGAGGCTCTGCACCGTCTGCTCGACGGCGCCACCGGCGATCCGCACCTCCCCGTGCACCACACCACCGGGCACGACGTTCGGTTCGTGCAGCACCGTGTCGACAGAAGCCCCACCGACCCCCACGCTCGCGAACAGCTTCTTCCACACCATCTCCGGGTCCTCCCACTCGGCCTCCCCCTGCCCCGTGGCACCGCGCGGAGGGAGAGGCATCTCCCCCGCGGCACCCGCCGTCCACCTCACATCCGCGACCCCGGCGGCACCCCCGGCCGCTCGGTTACGCTCGGACGGCATGATCGCTGGTCGAGACCGTATGCCACCCGGCAACGCCAGTCATGCCCCGCTACCGCGCTCCTTCTTCGACCGCCAGGTCCTGGAGGTGGCCCCGGAGCTGCTCGGATGCACACTGGTACGCACCACCCCCGAGGGCCCGATGGCGCTCCGCATCACCGAGGTCGAGGCGTACGCGGGTGAAGCAGACCCCGGTTCGCACGCGTACCGAGGGCGCACCCAACGCAACGCGTCCATGTTCGGTCCGCCGGGCCACGCGTACGTGTACTTCATCTACGGGATGTGGTTCAGCCTCAACCTCGTCTGCGGTCCCGAGAACCATGCGAGCGGAGTCCTCCTCCGCGGAGGCGAGCTCCTCACCGGCCACGACCAGGCGCGTGCCCGCCGCCCCAAGGCGAAGCGCGACACCGAACTCGCCAAGGGCCCGGCCCGCCTCGCGACTTCGCTCGACATCGACCGCACGCTCAACGGAACGGATGTCTGCGGCCCGGACACCACCGCCCCCCTCCGCATCCTCACGGGCGACCTGCCCCAGGGGAACGCCATACGCAACGGCCCACGCACCGGCGTCGGCGGCGAGGGCGCCCACCACCCGTGGCGCTTCTGGATCGACGGCGATCCCACGGTGAGCCCGTACCGCCCCCACCAACCGAGGCGACGTACCCCCTCGGGTTGACGCAACCCAGCAGACGCCCTAACGTTGACCGGGTCGCTTGAAGCGGGGTGACTCAGAGCGCGGTCCCGTACCGCCCATCGAGTTCCCGCAAGCGGCCAACCACTACTGCGAAGATCCCGAATCCGGGACTGCTTTCGTTTGCCCGAAAGCACCGGAAGGGCCCGATTAGGAGCCCGAAGGGAAATCGGTTAATGTGGTGGACACCGAGAGGGAAGCGCCCGGAGGGCCCTGGGAGGGGTTCGATGGAAGCGTTCGTTCTTTGAGAACTCAACAGCGTGCCATTTAGTCAACGCCAAGTTTGTTGATGCCCGTACCTGGCCTGTTTTTTGGTTGGGTGGGTTTCTTTGATTTTTTTCGGCAAGGATTGTGCATGCCCGCGTGTGTGTGGGTGTGTGGTCTTTGTGGATGTGGAATGCATTCATGGAGAGTTTGATCCTGGCTCAGGACGAACGCTGGCGGCGTGCTTAACACATGCAAGT
>NZ_KB905814.1:602128-892984 GCF_000381025.1 Streptomyces sulphureus DSM 40104 | reverse complement strand
TCCTGCGGTTCGCATTCGTCGGTGTGGTCCCCGTGGGGGCGGTGCAGGTGGCCGTCGTGCGCGTAGTCCACGTGGTCGCCGTGCGGTACGGCCACGTGTCCGCATCCTTCGCCGTGCACGTGGTTGTGCCCTTCATGGGTGAGATGCTGCGTTGTTGCCACTGTGCTCAACTCCTGTCGGTCGTTCTGCTGTTGAAAAAAAAAGGGGGGCGGCTCGATACGGCCTGACAAAGGAGGAGGAATGCAAGGGGTACCGCCGAAGCGTGCCACGCACGTCACCCGGAAACAAGAATTGGGCTACGTGTCGACAATTCGGTAGTGAATGTCAGATTCGTTTGCCCGGAACACTCGGGAGATGGGTCGCCAACGCGCTGTGGTCATCCCCTCTGCAAACGCACAGGGCCGGGCTGCTGCGTCTCAGAGGTGACAGTCCATGCATTCGCCGCTGAGTTCCAGCGTGTGCGTCACGTTGGAGAAACCGGTGAGCTGGTCTAGGTGAGCGGCCCAGCGTTCGACGAGGTCCGTGTCGACGGCTTCGCTGCGCCCGCACCGGCGGCAGATCACATAGTGCCGGTGCTCGGTGGTGGAGCGCTTCCTGTAGAGGCGTTCACCGGAGGCTTCGTGTCGTATGACATCCACCTGTTCCATCCTCTCCAGGTCTCTGAGGGCGCGGTAGACGGTGCTCAGCCCCACACATGTCCCGGCCTGCGCGAGGCGCGCATGCAGCCCCTGGGCCGAGACGAAGTCGGGGGCCGCGGAGAGGTGTTGGAGGATGTCCAGGCGTTGCCGGGTTCGTCGCGCACCGAGCGGTGTCTCGTCGGGGGTCTCCTTCACGGTGAACACAGCCCTCCTCGTGCCGAGGCGATCCGGGCGGACGTCAGCGAGAGTGGGCGAGCACTGCCGGCCCGTGGAGACGTGGCGCTGCCTCGTGCAGGGATACCCGGAACGCGTCCGTCCGCGTGTCCGGCGGTTGCGCGTTCTGCGTGGCCTCGTCGCTTGAGGCGGGGTGGCTGCGACGGCCTTCTCTGTGCAGTCAACGACACCTCGTCGGGCTGAGAGGGGCCGGTGTGCCGCTGGCGGCACGGGAGGCGTCGTCGACGAACGCGGTTCGGAGACCAGCCAGTTGGTGATGGGCGGGCAAGGCGCGCACCCCTTAATGAAAATGGATGTCGTTTCTGTAGAATAGTGCCCGCGCCCCTCGACGGACAACGCCTGTCGCGCCAGCTACTCGGTCGAAGCAACGGACGCACCCCGCGTACCGGGACCCGGGCCGACGGGGGTCAGCGAGTCGTCCGGAACGGGCAGCACTTCCGCCAAGATCGCGAGGATGACGTATGCACGGTTCGGCACCCAGCCCGAAGAGTCGCCCCTTCACACTCGTCGCCTGCACCGACTGCCGGGGGTCCGCCGAGGAGCAGGTGGTGGACCGGCTGCGACGAGCAGTCGGTCACTGCCCGCACGGAGTCATGGTTGCCACCCGCTGTCTCGGCGGCCTGCTGCGCTGTCAGAGCTCACGCGGATTGCACGCTGCCGTCCAGCCCTGCGCCGAGGACCGCAGGCCGACCGGAGTGGTGAAGCGCCTCGGTCCGATCAGGACCGAGGCGGACGCGGAGGCGATCGCCGCGTGGCTGCTGGCCGGAATGCCGGACGACGAGACGGTGCCCGGCAGCCTCCGTGCGGATCCGTCGCCGCAGCACGTCGCCCGCCTCAACTGACCAGGCCGGCACGGTGACCAAGTGCCCGGAGGCGCCCCGTCGGAGAGACAGGCTGCTCTCCGGAGGCGAAGGCGCCTGGGCGGCTCCCACGCTCCAACGACGCACGCCCGGCTAGGGCAGCCGAAGGAGACTGAGTCGGTACCCCTCGACCTGGGGGAGGCGCTGTTCGGCGAGCCGGCCGATCATGTCCTGGTAGGTGGCCGGCAATTGCGCGTACATCCCGTCCGGCAGGCTGCTGAGCGTGTGCGAAGCGTGCACCTTCGTTCCCGGGAGCCACGTCGCGAGCTCGGCGGGATTCCCACAGGACCACTGCATGCGGGCCTCGACCTTGCTCAGGGCGTCGTGCTCGGTCTGCGCGTCGACGATCTCGGGACCGGCGGTGTCGAGGGCCAGCAGGGAGCCGGGGAACCGCTCCGCGAGCAGGCGGAGGATGCGGCGCACCTCCGGGCCTTGCAAGAACGGCAGCACGGCTTCGGCGCAGAAGAAGTAAGGGCCGTCCGCGTCCTCTTCCACCGTGGCGAGCCAGGACGGGTCCGTCACGGAAGCCGCGAGGGTCGTCCGCCGCGCGGTGTCGGTGAAGAACTGCCGTCGCAGGGCGACCACATCGGGGAGATCGAGGTCGAACCAGCGTGCCTGCGTGCTCCCGAGGCGTTCGTGACGGGTGTTGAGACCTGCGCCGAGCTCCACCACCGTGCCCGAGGGATGAGCGGCGAGGAAGTCCCTCACCCACCGGTCGAACAAGGTGGTGCGCAGTACCGACCCGGTGAGGCTCGGCAAGCCGTCGAAGCGTGAGAAGTCGTAGTCGATCGCGGCGACGATCTCCTCAGCGCGCGGGTCCCGCAGAATGGCCTCCGCCTTGCGGTTCTCCACCGCCCGGCCGTACAGAGGGATCAGGAGCGTCTCCTGAACGGTCCCCGGTTCCACAGTGTGCTTTGTCACAGAACTCTCCTCGTGTGCTCGGGTCGGCGTCCCCGCCGGAATCCCCTGGTCGACAGGGCCGGACCGGGCCGGAAGGCCCCCACGGCCACTGCCCGGTCCGGCGGCTTCACCTGTACACCGCAGGCACCTGCTCCGGGTGCTCGTGCTCGCAGTGGTCATCGATGCCGTACGTGTCCCACTCCGGGAAGGGGTCGACGGGCGGGACGCTCTCGCTGCTCGTCATGAGGCAGCCGGACAAGGCCGCGTGCAGTGCCGAGGCGTGCAATCCGGTGCCGATGAAGACCAGTTCCTGTCCCTGAGGGGAGTCGGATTCGTGGGCGCCTGAGGGCTCGAACCGGGCCACGGCGCCGGCCTGCGACCAGAGGCCCGTCACGCGGGGGCGACTCGCCAGGCGGAAGAACCCCTTCGACCGCAGCACCTGTCCGAAGGTGCCGCTGTCGAGTTGCTCCGTCACGAACTTCCACAGCCTGCCCGGGTGGAACAGTGCTTCGGAGCGGAAGACCGTCGAGGAGATCCCGTACTCCTCGGTCTCGGGGATGTGGTCGCCATTGAGCTCCATGACCCAACCGGGAGCCTGCTGGGCACTTTCCATGTCGAACAGCCCCGTGCCGAGCACGTCGCCCAGGTCAACCCGCCCCTGGGTGACGGGCACGATCCGGGCGGCAGGGTTGAGCCGCGTGAGGGTCGCCCGGAGACGGGCGGCCGTGGCATCGTCCACCAGGTCGAGCTTGTTGAGCACGACGACGTCGGCGAACTCGACCTGGTCCATCAACAGGTCGGCGACGGTCCGCTCGTCGTTCTCGTACTGGTCGAGCCCGCGTTCGGCCAGAGCGTCTCCATCCATCAGCTCCGGCAGGAAGTTGGCGGCGTCGACGACCGTGACCATGGTGTCGAGACGCGCGAGGTCGCCGAGCACGGCGCCGTCGTCGCGGGGGAACGCGAAGGTGGCAGCCACCGGCATCGGTTCGGAGATTCCGCTGGACTCGATGAGGAGGTGGTCGAAGCGTCCCTCGCGGGCCAACCGGTCGACCTCCTCGAGGAGATCGTCGCGCAGCGTGCAGCAGATGCAGCCGTTGGTCATCTCGACCAGACGCTCTTCGGTCCGTGACAGGGCCGCCTCCCCGTCGCGTACGAGGGCGGCGTCGATGTTGACTTCGCTCATGTCGTTGACGATGACCGCGACGCGCAGTCCTTCGCGGTTGCCGAGGACATGGTTGAGCAAGGTGGTCTTACCTGCGCCGAGGAAGCCGGAAAGCACGGTCACCGGCAAGCGGTCGGGTGCCCTGCCTGTCATGCCGGGTCAGTCCTCGGGCCGCAGCAGCCCGCGCTGGTACGCGCGGACCAGGCGCTGCGGCACCCGGTACGTGGTTCCGTCGATGGTGACCGGCACGAGCTGCGGTGTGGTGGCCTTCCACTGGGCGCGCCGGTGGCGGGTGTTGCTGCGGGACATCTTCCGCTTGGGAACGGCCATGGGTATCTCCGGGGACGAAGGGACAGTCCCCGCAGACTAAATGAAAACGAGTTCCATTAGCAATTGCGCTGGGTGTCGCGGTGCACGGGAGGCCGGGGTCGTCGCCGAGCGGGTCAGCGGGCGTCTGCACTGAGCAGGGTGAGGATGCGGGTCGTGCGCTCGCCGGTGTGCGCGTCCCTGCCGTGCCAGCAGCGGTAGTTGTCGAGGACCAGGATGTCCCCTTCCGCAAGGGAGAACCGGGGGAGCGTGCCCTCGAGCTCGCGGACCTTCTCGTCGAAGCGCCGCAGCATGGCCTCGACATGCTTCAGGTCCGGATCGCGGTGCAGGGGTACGGCCCCGTCGGAGCGGCGCACGATCCGCCGGCCCGAGCGCGTGTACTCGACGTGCCTGCCCGCGCGGGGAGTTGACGGCGTGCCCCGCAGGCCCGCCCAGGCTCCGTAGAAGTCGACGTCGGTGCGTGTCAGGAACCCCCACAGCTCCGGGTCGCCGGATTCGAGGGTGTCAACGAAGCGGTACGCGTCGGCCACGAAGGACTCTCCCCCTGACGACGGCGGCCGGGTGAGCTGTACGAGGGCGTAGTCCTCGTCGGGGTGGCGCCGCCGTGTGGGCACCCCGGCCACGTCCACCACCACGTCGAAGCTGTCCGCGTGCAGTTGCACCTGCGCCCCTTCGGACGAGGACCGTTGGCGTTGCGGGAAGAGCTGCCGCAGCCGCTCACCCAGGGCGTGGGCGGCGGCGACCGTCAGGGCTCGCGGTGAGGTCTCCTGGCCCGTCAGTACCACGGCACCGTCTTGCGCGAGACGGTGCGCGACGGCGTCGGCACAGCCCATGTCGAGCCGTTGCGGAATCAGGCCGGTCTCGGCCGGTGCGGTGAGCATCTCCTGCATCGCTGTTCGTGTCCCTTCGGCAGTTCGTCATGCACCGAGGCGGTTTTCGGGCTCGTCCAGGGGCCGTTCCACCGTGACCAGGCAGCGGGTCGGCCCGCTGTCGCCGTCAAGGGTACGCAGAATAAGGGTCAATTGGATTGAATTTCGTTTTCATACATGCTGTCGGTGACGGCGCCCGCACGACGGTGTGTACGGCGGGCTACTCCACCGTCCGAGACCGGCGGGATCGGTCCCGTGCCGGTCGCTCGGCTCAGGCGGTGAGCAGTGCTTCGGCGGTGGTGGCGTGCACGTCGGGGAAGCTGAGCGTCCGGTAGACGGCGACCCTGCCGGCCAGTTCGGCGCAGGCGCGGGCCGCCTCCGTCGCCCTGCGCGTACGCGACGGATCACGGGAGTCCAGGAGTACTCCGAGGGTCGTGCCGCTGTGCCCGACAGCCACACCGAGGCCGCCCACCTCACGGCAGATCTCCCGCATCGGCTCCAGCCACCGCTTGTACCGGAGCGGTTGATTCATCAGCGCGCTGCGGGTCGCGATTCTGCCCACCTCTGCCAGGTCGTGACGCGGGACGGCGTCGGCGAGCCTGTCCAGCAGGCGGGCGTACTCGTAACTCTGCGCTGTGGAGAAGGGCTTGGGCAGGCGGTTGTACGCGACGGTGTCCACCGCGCCGCCCTCGTCGACCCCCACCACGGTCATGGCCGGAAGCGATCCGAGGATCGCCCGGAGCCGCACCGCGCGGTGGTGGAACGCGACGATCCCCGGGTAGAGCACGCCGTCCGTCGGCTCGACCCGGGCCAGCAGCCGCTCGATCCTCCTGGGAGGCATCGGCGTGCCGAGGGCTTTCGCCACGGCTCGGGCGGTGGCGACGAGGTCCGCCGAGGAACTGGCCAGCCCTTTGCCCTCGGGGATCACGCTGCTGAGGGTCAGGACACCCTCGACGGGGCGGCGCTCCTCCTCGGCGATCAAGTGGACCAGCCGCAGCGCCTTTTTCTTGTGAGCGGGTCGAACGGTGACCTCGCCGGCTCCCGATCCCTGACGGAAAGCTGCCATGCTCCACCGGGCTACCGGCAGGGTCACCAGGAAATCGCCGTCCTTCTCCGGCAGCACACCTTGGAGCAGTTCGCCGAAGGTGCCGAAGGCCGTGCCTGTCGACTCCTGTTGTGATGCCACCTCGGTTGAGCGCTTCACGTCTTCCTTTCTTCTTCCTTCGTTGCTTCCTTGCGGCCGCTGCTGTGCGACTGCGCGAGTGCGTCCTGCCATCAGGCGTGACCGACCGTCGGTCGCGTGACGGTGGAAGTTGCTGCGGGGCAAGGGAGCCGTACTCACGGGGGAACGGGGTTGAACGGCAACACGGGGGAGCTTCTCGCCTACGACGGGGGCCAGTTGACGTCGCGGAGGCGCCTGGGTCGAGAAGCTGGTGCGCGGGGTCGTGCCGACTGAAATCGATAATTGTCTTATCCCCGGTGAGGAGGCAAATCGCTCCGTCCCTCAGGGTCCTCGCGGGTTCCGAGTGGTGGAGCGCGAGGCGCTGAAGCGACGACGCTCTTGACAATCATTTCCATCCAGTCGATGCTCGCTGACGCAGCCGAGGCAGCCGCTCGTCCTGAGCCGTCCGCGTCGGTGCCCCGTCGCTCCACGCGTGTCCGGCGTGAACTGCGGTGGGGCACCGGGGGAGTTCCACTCTTGCGGCAGGTGCGTCATGACGCAGTGGTGCGGCCGCGACGGGACTCGCGGCAGGTAGAACCCGAGCAGGAGGAGTCAATGGGCGAGCAGTTCCGCACGAGGACCGCCGACTACTTCGTCGTCTCCCACGCCTCAGAGCTGCGGGGCGTAGCCGCGAAGGCGAGCGGAGCCGGGTCCGTGCCCGAGGTGGTCCACCAGGCGTGCGACAGCGACGACTTACAGACCTTCCTGTGCAACTGGCGTCAGCGCGCGGCCGTCTGACGGGCTCGGCGGATGCACTCACACATCGCGGAAGCGATCAAGCAGCCCGACCTGATCCGCGTCCAGCCCGACCTGTTCTGTCTGCGCTTCGAATCGATGAAGGTCTACTCGGCCCTGGGAGCGGTTCGCCATCTGATGGACTCGGGGACCGTGCAGGAGGGCGACACCCTCATCGACAGCTCCAGCGGCATCTACGCGCACGCGCTGGCGCTCGCTTGCCACCGCTTCGGGCTCAGATGCCACATCGTGGGCTCCGCGACGGTGGACCAGACACTCCGCGTCCAACTCGAAATACTGGGCGCCACTTTGGAGCAGGTCGAGCCGTCGAGGAACCTCCGCCTCGACCAGGAGCTGCGAGTCCGACGCATCTCCGAGATCCTCGAGGACAATCCGTCGTACCACTGGATGCGGCAGTACCACGACGCAATCCACTATTACGGCTACCGCGAGGTCGCCGAAAACCTGGAGAGGGAGATCCCGGCAGGTGGGATCACGTTGGTCGGCGGCGTCGGCTCGGGGGCGTCGACCGGCGCCCTCGCCACCTACTTGGCGGAAGCCGGCCGGGACGTGCGCGCCGTGGGTATACAGCCTTTCGGCAGCGTGACATTCGGGTCCGAGCAGGTGCCGGACCCGGACATGATCATCGCCGGTATAGGCAGCGCCATCGAGTTCCGGAACGTCCGGCACGAGCTGTACGACCGCATCCACTGGGTCAATTTCGAATGCGCCCTCTCGGGGTCCGTCGAACTGCTGCGCAGCACCGGGATATTCGCGGGCCTGTCTGCCGGGGCGGCTTACTTGACCACCCTCTGGGAACGGCGCGGACGCAGCTCCCGCACGTACGTCTTCATCGCGGCCGACACCGGTCACCGCTACGTCCAGGACGCCTATGTCCAGCACCGCCGTGCCAGGGACATCGAGCACCTGAGGCCCCACGAGATCGCCTCTCTCGATGAGCTGAAGCCTCCCTGGTCGACGGCTTCGTGGCGTGACGTAGCCCCGCCGACGCACGGCAGTTGACACCGCACCCGCAGTGCGCCCCGGCCGGCTCCCGCGTGCTCGGAGCGCAGCACCTCATATCCGCCATTCGACGAGAGAACCGAGAATGCCCTACCCGAAGCCGCACACGGTCGCGGAACTGACCGAGCAAGTACTGGACGGGGTCCACGGTCCCGATCCGAAGGACACGACCGTGACCAGCGCCTTCTGGCTTTACCACACCACGCGGCTGGCGGGCAGCGAGGTCACTTACCACAACCACTATCTTCTGCTGCGGGTCGGGGAAGGCTTCGGTGCCTGCTCGTTCGAAGCGGGTGAACTGAGCCCCGATTTCTGCGAAAAAGCCTCCGGATTCACCCTGGACACGCTTCTGCACAGTGAGAGCGCCCCTGTACGTATCGCCGCACTGGACGCCTACCTCTCCCGTGTGCGGCCGCACCGGGAGGCCGGCGAGGCCGAACCGGTCGCGCTCCCCACGGGTGCGCCGGAGGTGCGGGCGAGGGCGCGGGACGCTGCCATAGCCGGACTCCTCGACCTCGCGCCGGGTGCCCGGGTCGCCCTGATCGGTGTGGTGAATCCGTTGATCGAAGCGATACGCGATCGGGGCGGAGTCTGTCTGCCGTGCGATTTCAACCTGCACACCACCCAATGGGGAGAGCCGGTTTCGGACGACATGACCGAAGTACTCGAGCAGGCCGACGCCGTGGTGGCGACCGGGATGACCCTCGGCAACGGCACCTTCGACCTGATCCTCGAGCACTGCCGCCGGCACGACGTCCCGTTGGTGGTCTACGCACAGACCGGCAGCGCCGTCGCCCGCGCGTTCCTCTCGAGCGGCGTCACCGCCCTCTCGGCCGAAACCTTCCCGTTCTCGCAGTTCAGCGCGGACACGACCGTCCTCTACCGCTATCGGTCCGACGACTCCGGCACGAAGCTCGAGGAAGCATCGTGAGTGCCGGCACCGCGCAGGCGAGGCGGGAGGTCCCCGAGGCGGGCGAGCAGCTCCCGGGCGATCTGAGGATGACGCGCACCCTCTGGCCGATCCTGCTGGCCTCAGCGGTCGGGCTGCTGCCCTTCACCATCTTCAGTACGTACCTGGTGCCGATCGCGGAGGAGTCAGGGAGCAGCGTCGCCGCGATGGGCGGGCTCCGCGGACTCGGTGGCCTCGCGGCCCTGTTGGTCGGTACGGCACTGGCACCGTTGATCGACCGCGTGCGCAAGGAGTGGGCGGCCGCCGGCGGGCTCGGGGTGCTGGCGGTCTCGGCCGCTCTCGGAGCCAGCGGACAATACGTCCTGCTCGTTGCGTTCTGTCTGCTCGTTGGTGCGGGGACGGCCGTACTCAACCCGGCTCTGACCGCGGCGGCAGCCGACCGGTTCGGCTCCGGGAAGGCTGCCAGCAGAGCGGCGACGCTGGTCACGGCCACCCAGTCCATGACGGCCATGCTGGCCGCGCCCGTCATCGCGCTGCCTGCGGTGTTCTGGGGGTGGGAGGGAGACCTCCTCGCCGTGACGGCCGTCTCGCTGCTGCTCGCGGTGGTTCTGCTCTCGCGGCGCACGTTGTCCGGTACCGAGGAAGAGGCCTGCGGGGTCGAGGAGTTGACCTACCTCGCCTCGTTCAGGGCCCTCGCCGCGGTGCGGGGCGCCGTGCCGCTGCTGCTGATCTCCCTCCTGCGCACCGCCGTGTTCATGGGATATCTGGCGTACCTGGCCGCGTACTACGACAGCCGCTTCCAACTCGACCCCGGACTCTTCTCGCTCGTCTGGACGTTGAGCGGTGCCTCGTTCTTCGTGAGCAACCTCCTCACGGGGCGGCTCACGAACTCCGCTCAACAAAGCGTGCGTACCGAGCACTTGCTCATTCTCGGTCTCGTCGCGGCCCTCGTTTCCGTCGTCGGCTTCTACTTCACGCACTGGCTTCCGCTGGCGCTCGCTCTCACCTCGCTCCATGCAGCCAGTCATGCGGTCGTGGCCGCGTGCGCCGTGAGTCTGCTGGTGAGGCGCTGCGGGCCGCTGCGCGGGTCCGCGCTGAGCATCAACGCGGCGGGGATGAGCCTCGGCGTCTTCCTGGGTGCCTCTCTCGGCGGCCTGGGGCTCGGCGTCGCCGGCTACGCCGGAGTGGCCACCGCGTTCGGCGTCCTCACCGCGGCGGCACTGGGCGCCGGCTTCCTGGTCTCCCGCATCCCGGACGGGCAGGTACGCAACGACCGGGGGATGCAGGGGAGTTCGTGAGAGGTGTCCGCCCCGGAAAGGACTGCGGTCGGGTAGCCGCTCCGCACACGACAGAACTTCACGTCGGCTGAGGCACGGAAGGCACGGTATATGACAGCGGATTCAGGAAAGAACGCGCTCGGTGATACGGAAGGGCGGGAGCCTGAGGAGTTCTGGGAGAATCTGTACCGCGAGCACCGGGAGAACCGGGCCCTTTGGGGGACCCGCGCCAACCCGTTGCTGGTGGAGGTGGCACAGTGCCTGCCGGTCGGTACCGCACTCGATCTCGGATGCGGGACGGGCGGTGACGCCCTGTGGCTCGCTCGCCGTGGGTGGCGGGTCACCGCGGTGGACATCTCAGCCACCGCGGTCGAGCAAACCCGGCGAGTCGCGCAGGAGGCCGGTCTCGGAGATCTCGTCACCGCTGAGCAACACGACCTGGCGCACTCGTTTCCGGAAGGCGGATTCGACCTGGTTTCGGCGCAGTACCTGCACACGCCCTTCGAGCTGCCACGTTCGGCGGTCCTGCGCGCCGCGGCACAGGCGCTCAATCCCGGTGGCCGCCTCCTGGTCGTGGACCACGCATCCGTGGCGCCCTGGTCGTGGAACCAGGACCCGGAGACACATTTTCCCACCCCGGAGGAGATCCATGCCGGGCTCGAACTCCCCACCGCCACTTGGGGTGTTGAACGGGCCCAGCGGCCCCGGCGGGAAGCAACCGGCCCGCAGGGGCAGACCGCCACCGTGACCGACCACGTGCTACTCATCCGCCGCACGCCCCAGTGAGCGCGCACGGGCCGAGCCGCGTGATCCCGGGTCCGGCCCACGACCGGTTCGAGCCGGGTGCGGTCACCTGGGTTTCCGCCGGTGAGTGTGAACGCCGCCCGGCGACGCGGTCCGGTGCGGGACTCCGACCCCCGGCGCTGCGAAGGCATCGACTATCCTGCCCTCAGTCCGAAGCCGCTCCCGTGCCGGCGCGTCGGCCTTCCCGCGGCACGCCCAGGGCGAGCAACCGGGCGACGACGCCGTTCCCGAACTCGGCCCGTCCCACTGCTGAAAGCGGCCCGTCCGGTGCGGCGGTGTCCGCGAGCAGGAGTGACGAAAGGGATGCGCCTTGTGTCGGGGAGCGTGGACGATCGATAACCGACCGGGAGCGGTGGGCGAGTGTTACAGATCAATACGCAATGCACCGTCAACTCGGTGCGCATGGCATTGTGTTGGGACGTAGATTCCTTGGCCCTGTGACCGATCCCGTATCCGAGGCAGGTGGAGATGGCGTCCGGCGAAATAGTCGCGGACAAGGGCGCCGAAACCGCGGCGACTCTGCGTGTTCGTCAGCCGTCGGGCGACGCAGTGCTTCCCGCAGCACATTTCGTGGAGATTCCGGAGGCGCTCCGTAGGGCCGCAGCCGACGGGCCGTCCGTCGACTCTCCCGCCGGCGTGCCTGCCGACCGATCCGAACGGGGCCCTTGGCCGCACGCACACCGGAGGACACCGTGACACCCTCGTCCCCAAAGTCCACTGCTTCCTCGGCAGGAGCGCAGGGCGGAGCCGACGGTTCGCCCGAGGCCGTCCAGCCCGAGGCCGAGCCCGGCGTTGAGCCCGGCGTCGTGCAGGGCGACGCCTCCGCGGCGTCGAAGGAGGAGGGCAGCGCCCTCGCGCGGGCCGTCAGAGCGGTGGAGAACGAGAAGGCCAAGGAGGCCAAGGAGCCCCAAAAGGGCACACAGTCCGCGAGTCGAGACGAGTCGGACGCGGATGGTGCCGCCGCCCCCGACGCCACCGAGAAGGCGGACGAGGAGCTCGACTCGGACGCGGCGGCCGCAAAGCAGAGCCGGCTGCCTCGCCTCGTCCGGAGCATGGGCACGACGGCCATCGGCAAGACCCCGCGCAGCACCCCGGTCGGCAGGCCGAACCGGGCTGCGCTCGCCGGCGCCGCGGTGGCGGGGGTTCTGCTGCTGTCGGTGCCGTTGGCGGTGCTCGGCTGGAACTCGGACAAGTCCTCGTCCAAGACGGAACCCACCGCCGGCACGGTCCTCAACGACGACGAAGCGGACCGCGCAGGCCGGTACGAGGCCGACACCGAGGCGGAGCCGAAGCAGGAGAAGCCGAAGCAGGAGAAGTCGGAGGCCGGCGGCGAGGAGCAGCCGGCGGCTGAGGCGAAGACCGAGCCGAAGGAGGAGAAGGAGGAGAAGCCGAAGGCGGAGAAGAAGGACGAGGGCGAGAAGGAGAAGAAGCCCGCGAAGTCCAAGGCGAAGTCCGGTGTGGCGATGGGGGCGCCGATGGCGCTGCGCGGACACAAGTCCGGCCTCTGCATCGACGTCCCGAACAGCGGGTTCAACGACGGTGCGGAACTTCAGTTGTGGAACTGCAACGGGGGGAACGCGCAGCAGTGGCGGGCCGCCGAGGACGGGACACTGCGCATCGGCGGCAAGTGCATGGACGTGCGGGGCAGCAACTTCAGCAATGACACCCAGATCCAGCTCTGGAACTGCAACGGTTCCAACGCCCAGAAGTTCGTCGTGAACGAGGCGCGTGACCTGGTCAACACCTCCGTGGGGATGTGCGCAGGAGCCAAGGACGCCAACACCGGGTCGGGCACGAAGATCATCCTGTTCAAGTGCACCGGCACGGACAACCAGAAGTGGAACTGAGGATGCGAGGACGCCCCGCCCTCCGGCAACGCATGGCCGCGCGTCGCCGGTCGGAGTCCTCCTGACATGATCGGACCGTGGAGACTCCCCGCCGTGGGGCTCCGTCGGGCAACGCGCCGCTCAGGCAAGGAGGTTCGTGCGTGTCGCGTCAGGTACTGACGGTCGGTTCCCGGGACACCGACCGCTACCCCACCATCTCAGCGGCGCTGGCCGCGGCTCGCGTCGGGGCGGTGATCAGCGTCACGCCGGGGACCTACGTCGAGAACCTGATGATCCACACCCGGGTCACCATCACCGCGGCGGAGGGCCGCGGTTCGGTCGAGATATGCCCGGACTCGGGAAGCGCGCTGTCGCTGCGCACCGACGCGGTGATGCTCACCGAGCTGACGCTGCACGGGAAGGACGCCGAGCAGCCCACGGTCGACGTGCGGCGCGGGCAGGCGGCGTTGGACGGCTGCGAGATCACAGGCGCCGCGTGGACGGCGCTGCTGGCCGCGGGCTCGGGGGCGTTGGCGCTGCGCGACTGCCGGGTGAGCAACCCGCGCGGCGGCGCCGGGGTCGTCGTGATGTCGGCCTCGGAGAGCTCCGTCGAGTCCTGCACCGTCCAACACGTGGCGACGAGCGGCGTGGTGCTCGCGGAGCAGGGCGACGCCCGCATCAGGGACTGCACGATCAGGGACGCACGGGGCAACGGGCTGCTCGCCAACGGGCAGGCGCGGGGCACGGTGGAGGACTGCGACATCTCCTCGACCGACAAGCCGTCGGTGGCGTTGGAGGACCGCTGCACCACCAAGGTCGTGCGCTCGGTAGTCCACGACACCAGCACCGGTGTCCACATCACCAGCGGTGCCCGCACCACGCTGGAGGACGTCCGGGTCACCGGTGCGTCCGCGCTCGGCCTCGTCCTCGCCGAGGGCACCGACCCGATGCTGCGCCGGTGCCGCACCTCCAGGACCCGCGGCGGCGGCGTGCTCGTCACCGCCAACGCGCGCGGCACGCTGGAGGACTGCTGGGTGGACTCCGCGCAGGGCGCGGGGGTGCGCGTCGCGGGTGCGGCCTCACCGGCGCTCGTCGGACTCACCGTGCGGGACTGCGAGGGACCCGCGGTGCTCCTGGAGGAGGACTCGGCGGCCGAGTTGGACCGGCTGGAGGTGATCGGCGGCGCTCCCGCCGTCGCGGTGCGCGGCGGTGCCAACCCGATGCTGCGCCGTACGCGGTTGGTCGAGGCGTCCGGCGACGGGATCAGCGCGCTGGAGAACGCTCGGGGCCGGGCGGAGGAGTGCGAGATCGTCCGTCCGACGGAAGCGGGGATACGCGTCGGCTCCGGCGCGACGTTCTACTTCGCGGACAGCGGCGTCTCGGAGAGCGGTGCGGCCGGTGTGCTCGTCGAGGAGGGCGGCAATCTCACCGCGCGTGACGTGCGGGTGAAGGCGGCGGCGACGGACGGGTTCGTGGTGGCGCAGGGCGGCGAGTGCATCGCCAGCCGCAGTACGGCGCACGCCTGCACCGGGCACGGTTTCCTGCTGCGGGAGGGCAGCCTGGGCTCGTTGAACACCTGCGAGGCGAGCAGCGGTCAGAAGGACGGCTTCCGGGTGGAGTCGACGCAGCCGGTCTCGCTGCTGAACTGCACGGCGCGGGAGAACACGGGTGCCGGCCTGGTGCAGACGGCCGTCGGCGAACGCCTCGCGGTGGAGGGGCTGTCGAGCATCGACAACGGCAAGCGCGACGCCTGGGGCACGGGCGACGCCGAGAACACGGACCCCGCCGGCACAGGCGCCGCCGAGGAGGGCCAGCCCACCAGGGACGCCGGTCCGCTCGCCGAGCTCAACGACCTGATCGGGCTGGAGAACGTCAAGCAACAGGTGCGCACCCTGGTGAACCTGACGCAACTCGCGCAGCGCCGGGAGCAGTTGGGCATGTCCGCGCCGCCGATGAGCCGTCACCTGGTCTTCGCGGGCCCGCCCGGCACCGGCAAGACGACCGTGGCGCGGCTCTACGGCGCGATTCTCGCGGAGTTGGGGTCGCTGCGCAGCGGCCACCTCGTCGAGGTCTCGCGCGCGGACCTGGTCGCGCAGGTGGTCGGCGGCACAGCGATCAAGGCGACGGAGACCTTCAACCGGGCGCTCGGCGGCGTCCTGTTCATCGACGAGGCGTACGCGCTCACCTCGGACGGCGGCCACGGCGGCGCGGACTTCGGCAGAGAGGCCGTGGACACGCTGCTGAAGCTGATGGAGGACCACAGGGACGACGTCGTCGTGATCGTCGCCGGCTACTCCGAGGAGATGACGGACTTCCTCGGTTCCAACCCGGGCCTCGCCTCCCGGTTCTCGCGCACGGTGGAGTTCGAGAACTACACCGTCGAGGAGCTCATCCAGATCATGGAGAGCATGTGCGCCGCGCACCAGTACGAGCTCGGCGAGGGCACCAGCGAGGCGTTGGCGACGCACTTCACGCGGATGCCGCGGGACGCCGGATTCGGCAACGGCCGTGCCGCGCGCGGGGTGTTCGAGGAGATGGTGGACCGGCAGGCGATGCGACTCGCCTCCCAGGCCAAGGTCGACGAGCACGAACTGCGGCTGCTGCTGCCGGAGGACGTCTCCGCCTCGGCGGCCGTCGAAACGGAGGCGTCCGACCGCCCGGACCCGCTCGCCAGCCTCGGCGACATGGTGGGTCTCGCGGAGGTCAAGCAGGACGTCACCAACCTGGTGAACCTGCTCACCACCTCCCGGCAGCGGGCGAAGGCCGGCCTGCCGGTGCCGTCGATCAGCCACCACCTGGTCTTCACCGGGCCGCCCGGCACCGGCAAGACCACCGTGGCCCGGCTCTACGGGGAGATCCTGGTGCAGTTGGGGGTCCTCAGCAGCGGGCAGTTGGTGGAGGTCTCCCGCGCCGACCTCGTCGGGCGGTACGTCGGGCACACCGCGCAGCTCACGACGGAGGTCTTCGACCGGGCGAAGGGCGGGGTGCTCTTCGTCGACGAGGCGTACACGCTCACGCCGTCCGGCGGCGGGAACGACTTCGGCCAGGAGGCCGTCGACACGCTGTTGAAGCTGATGGAGGACCACCGCGACGAGATCGCCGTGATCGTCGCCGGCTACACCGACGAGATGGAGCACTTCCTCTCCTCCAACCCGGGCCTCTCCTCCCGGTTCACACGCCGGATCGCCTTCCCCGACTACTCCTCCGAGGAGTTGGTCACGATCGTGCGGGCCCAGGCGGAGGCCATGGGGTACGAATGCGCCGCCGGCACCGGTGCGTTGCTCAAGGGCCACTTCGACGCGCTGCCGCGGGACCGCACCTTCGGAAACGCGCGGCTCGCCCGGCAGATCGTCGAGTCGATGGTCACCCGCCAGGCGGGCAGGCTCAGTGCACTCGCCTCGCCCACCCTGGACGATCTGAGACTGCTGCTGCCGGAGGACCTGGAGACGACTCCCAGGGCGTCCGCGTGAGCGCTCGTGGGCGCCGCTCGGCGACGGTGTCCGGACTCGCCGTCGTGGCGCTGCTCCTGGGGTCCTCTCCCGCACCGGGCGAGCAACGTGCGGAGGAGGGGCAGAAGCTCCCCGCGATGCCTTCGCGCATCGATCCCGGGGCGAGCCCCGACTGCACCCCCGCTTCCACGGTGCCGGCGAAGCGGCAGGACTGGGCGCGGCAGCGACTCGACCTGAACAAGCTCAGGTCCCGCGGCGGGGGCGCGGGCACGACCGTCGCCGTCGTCGACACCGGGATCGCCCCGACCGCCGGGCAGTTCGGTGGCCGGGTGGCGTCCGGGAGCGACGCGGGGGACTGCGTCGGCCACGGCACGTTCGTCGCCGGACTGGTGGCGGGCGCCGCCGCAGGCGACGTCGACCTCGGTGGACTCGCCCCCGAGGCACGGGTGTTGGGCTTGCGGGGCACGGACGCACACGGGGAGCCGGACGCCGGCAGGGTCGCCGCCGCGCTCGACGCGGCCGTGGCGGCGCGCGTCGAGGTGGCGGTGGTCTCGGTCGCTTTGGAGCAGCGCAACCAGCGCGTGGCCCAGTCGGTGCGGGAGGCGAGGGCGGCAGGCGTGCTCGTGGTGGCCGCCGCCGCTCCCGATCCGCCGGCGCGCTCGACGGACGAGCCGCCGCCGAGCCGACGGTACTGGCCGGCGGCGGAACCCGGTGTGCTCTCCGTCGTCGAGATGGACTCCGACGGCGGCCGCCCGGAGGACGCGCTGCGAACTCCGGAAGCCGACCTGGCGGCGCCCGGAGTCGACGTCGTCGCCAACGGGGCCAAGGGGAAGGGGAGTTACCTCGGCGAGGGGGCCTCGCTCGCGGCCGGCTTCGTCGGCGGTGCGGCGGCACTGGTACGCGCCGAGCACCCGAAGGAGTCCCCGGACGCCGTCGCCCGTCGGCTCCTGACGACCGCCTACCCCGGCAGCGTTCCCCAGCTCGACCCGTACGCCGCCGTCACCGGCGTGGCGGACGACGGGGCGCGCGCGGCGGGCGGGGGCGCGCCGGACCCGGTGACCCTGCGGGACACCTCGGACGCCGACGGCGCCGCGCACCGGGCCCTGGTGCTCGGCCTGGGCGGTGGCGCGGCGCTGCTCGTGGTGGCGTGGGTGGCGTTCGCGGTGTCCCGTGCGCGCGGCGGTGGCCCGCGTCCCGTGCGGCCGCGCCGCCGCTGACCCGGTCGCGGTGGCGCCGGCGGGCCGCCCCGGCGCCGCCGACCGCAGCGAGGCCGCAGGCGGCGGGCCGCGGGCGCCTCAGCTCTCCTCCGCCTCCTCCTCGGCGGCCATCCCGAGCTGCATCAGGTTCGCCCGGCGGCGGGCGATGTGCAGCGCGCGGCCCGGCGGCAGGTTGCGGGGCTTGATGTTCCCGAACATGTAGCCCTCCGAGGGCGGACAGGACATCAGCAGCGCCGGGTTGTTGTTCTCGTCCAGCCGTCGCAGCAGCGCCTCGTTGAGGCCGCGTCCGGCGCCCATCGCGCTGCGTGCGACGACGAGGTGGAGGCCGACCTCGAAGCCGAGCGGCAGGTCGTCGAAGACCTCCTCGAAGGGGCTCTGGAAGGAGTTGCCGGCCACCAGGTCGTAGTCGTCGACGAGGATGAACAGCCGGGGTCCCGTCCACCAGTCGCACTGCCGCATCCGGGCCGGTGCGATCTCGGGGCCCGGACGGCGGGTCTGCATCGCCCGGGCGACGCCGTTCACCGTGTCCTTGAGGTTGTCCAGCGAGACGACGTGCGCGAGGCGGTGCTCCTCGGGTACGGCCTCCACGAGCTCCCTGCGGTAGTCGACGACGATCAACTTCGCCTCGTCGGGCGTGTACTGCGCGGCGATCGCCTCGGCCATCCGCCGCAGCACGTTGGTCTTCCCGCTCTCCGTGTCGCCGACGACCACCAGGTGGGGCGTGCGGCTGAAGTCGTGCCACACGGGGTTCAGCCCCTCCTGGTCCAGGCCGAGGGCGAGCTTCATCCCGCCGCCCTCGGTGGCCACCGGCTCCGGCAGCTCGGCGGCCGGCAGCCGTTGGGGCAGCATGCGGACCTTCGGCGCCGCCTCTCCCTGCCAGGCGGCGGCGGCCTTGGCGACGAACTCCCCGACGCCCACGGCGAGGTCGTCCACGCTCCCCTGCCCGTCGACGCGGGGAAGCGCCGCGAGGAAGTGGAGCTTGCTGTCGGCGGTCAGTCCGCGACCGCCGGCGTGCGGCACGTCCCGGGCCTTGCGGGTGTTGATCTCCGAGTCGAGCGGGTCGCCCATGCGCAACTCCAGCCGCGTCGCTGCCTGGTCGCGGATCGCGGCCGAGAGCTCCACCCAGCGGGTGGTGGCGATCACCAGGTGGATGCCGTAGTTGAGGCCGCGCGCCGCGAGCTCGTTGAACTTCGGCAGCAGCCCGTCGTAGTCCTGCCGCACCGTGGCCCAGCCGTCCACGACGAGGAACACGTCGCCGTGCTTGTCCTCGGGAAACTCCCCGGCGGCGCGGCGACGACGGTAGGAGGACATGGATTCGACGGTGTGGTCCACGAAGAACTGCTCCCGCCAGGCGAGCAGCCCCATCACCTCGGAGACGGTCCGGTTGACGCGCTCGGGGTCGAGCCGGGCCGCGACGCCGCTGACGTGCGGCAGCCCGTTGAACTGGGAGAGCCCGCCGCCGCCGAAGTCCAGGCAGTAGAACTGCACTTCGCGCGCGGTGTGGGTGAGCGCGAGCGAGGAGATCAGCGTACGGGTCAGGGTGGACTTCCCGCTCTGGGAGCCGCCCGCGATCGCCACGTGGCCGCCGCTCCCGGACAGGTCCACGACGAGCGGATCGCGCCGCTGCTCGAACGGCTTATCCACGATGCCCACCGGCACGCGCAGGTTGCCGGTGGGCCAGTCGGCGCCGGTCAGTCCGCGTTCGGCGTCGGTGCGCACCCCGCCCAGCAGCTCGTCCAGCGCCGACGGCGCGTCCAGCGGCGGCAGCCACACCTGGTGCGCGGGCGGCCCCGCGTCGTGCAGACGGTCGACCGCCACGTCGAGCAGCGTCTGTTCGGTGCCCTCCGCCTCCTCCTCGGGCTGCGGCTCCGGCACGGTCTGCGGGAGGCTGCGGGGCACCACCCAGTTGCTGGTCCAGGGCACCACCTGGCTGGCGACCCGGGCACGAACGGCGTTGCTGGCGCGCTGCTTGTAGGTGCCGGAGGAGTAGGCGGCGCGGAACCGCAGCAGCGACTCCACACCGGACTTGAGGAACCCGCTGCCCGGTTGGGCAGGCAACTGGTAGGCGTCCGGGACCCCGAGGACCCCGCGCGACTCCATGGCGGAGAAGGTGCGCAGCCCGACCCGGTAGGAGAGGTGGCTCTCCAACTGGTGCATACGGCCCTCGTCGAGGCGCTGGGAGGCGAGCAGCAGATGTACCCCGAGGGAGCGGCCGAGCCGTCCGATCATCACGAAGAGGTCCATGAACTCCCGGTGCGCGGCGAGGAGTTCGCTGAACTCGTCCACCACGACGAAGAGGCTGGGCAGCGGGTCCAGGTCGGCTCCCTGCGCGCGTGCCCGCTCGTACTCCAGCGCCGAGGTGTAGTTGCCGGCGGCGCGCAGCAGTTCCTGGCGCCGCAGCAGTTCACCGTGGATGGCGTCCTGCATCCGCTCCACCAGGGCGACTTCGTCCGCGAGGTTGGTGATGACGGCGGAGGTGTGCGGCAGGGAGTCCAGCCCGAGGAAGGTGGCGCCGCCCTTGAAGTCGACGAGGACGAAGTTGAGCGCCTCCGAGGAGTTGGTGAGGGCGAGCCCGAGCACCAGGGTGCGCAGCAGCTCGCTCTTGCCTGACCCGGTCGCGCCGATCAGCATCCCGTGCGGGCCCATGCCGCCCTGAGCGGACTCCTTGATGTCCAGTTCGACGGGGCGGCCGTCGGCGCCGACCGCGATCGGCACCCGTAGCCGCGCGGCGCCCGTGTGCTTGTCCCACAGCGTCTGCGGCACGTGGCGGCGCAGGTCGGGTATGCCGAGCAGGGTCGTCAACTCGGTCTCGCTGTCGAGCGGTTGGGCGATGTCGGCGCCGACGTTGATCCGCGAGGCAGAGATCAGCCTGGCGAGCGATTCGGCCGCGACGGCGCCCACCCGGTCCGGCGCGCCCAGCGCGGTGGTGCGCTCCTTGCGGCTGCGGTCGGTGCGTACGAGGCCGACCTCCTCGGCGTCGACCGCGAGGCGCAGCGTATTGCGTCCCGGACGCCATTCCAGGCTCTCCGCCAGGTCGACGAGGACGGCGTTCCGGAAGCCCGGGCCACCCCAGCGGTGGTCCGGCGGCATCGTCACGCCGTCCAGGATCACCACGACGTACGGCTCCTCCCTGCCGGGCACCGCGTCCTGCTCGAACGACGGGCGTTCGGCGAACTCGGGGCCGAGCAGGTCGTCCAACTCCGCCACGTCGGAGGTGATGCGACGCACGGGGCCCGCGCCGTCCTCCTCGTGCGGGTGCAGCGCGTGGGGGAGCCACTTGACCCATTCCCACGCACCGCGCCGCTCGTCCGCCGCGCAGACCGCGATCCACAGGTCCTCCGGGGCGTGGAAGACGGCGAGTTGGCAGAGCATCGCCCGCACCAGGTCCCGCAGGCTCTCGTCCTCGCCGCGCAGCATCACCCGTGCCGAGGACCGCAGGTAGAGGCCGATGGGTTGGTCGGGAACGGTGGAGTACGCACGGATGAACCGTCGCAACGCGTGGGCGCACAGCGGCTCCAGGTCCTCCACGGGACGGGTGGAGACGGGCGTGAGCGTGACGGCGAGCTGCTGTTCGCCGATCGCGAGCCGCACCTCGCCGAAGTCCTCGTGGTCCGGGCGGCGTTCCCACAGCCGGGTGGTGCCGACCAGGGAGCGCAGCGAGGCGGGCTCCGGGTGCCGCCAGGCGAGCGCGCGCTGCTGTTCGGCGATGGTCTGCTTGACCTGCTTGCGCATCTGCGTGAGGTAGCGCAGGTAGTCCCTGCGCTCACCCTTGAGGCGTTGTTTGCGTTCGCTGGACTTCCGCATGAACTGGCCGACGAGCATGGCGGATGCGGCGAGCATCATCATCCCCATGGCCAGGTACATGAAGGTGCCGCCGCTGCCGCCGCCCATGCGGAGCATCATCATCATCATCGACAGCGACATCAGCGCCATCGGCAGGTAGGTCCAGAACGACGACGTGTCGGGGACGCTCTCGGCGAGGGCCGGTGGCTCCTGGAGGCTCAACTGCCCCTCGGGCATTTCCGGCCCGCGGCGACGGGCGGGCCGGCGAAAAAGAACCACGCTCAAGGGAAGGTCCTCCTGCTGTGTGCGTAATTTTTCAGCGTCGTCCGATTCGCCGGTATCGGCGGTACGGCCAATGATGGGCAGAGTTTCAGGTCTGCGGCCGGCCTGTGAAATTCCCGTGAAAAATCCGGGGCATCCACGAGGGGAACGGGCAGTGCCATACGCCCATCTTGAGGCCCCGCGACGACCACGCGACGGCGGGGGGTACTCTGCAATAGGACGGTTCGAACAGAGTGCCCGGGATTCAGGGGGAACCCGTCACGATACTCGTCGTCCTCCCACGGCGCGTGTCCGTGGGAACACTGACCACAAAGCCTCTGACCACAATACAAATTGTTGGACAGCGAATCCCCATGCCCCGTCCGTCCGTTCCGCCACACCCCGCCCGGTGCCGAAAGGGCCGGAGGCGTCGTGAGCCGACAGAGCCGGCGCCCGCGCGTGCCGATCAACTCCGCGCCCGAGGGCGTCGACCACCTCGGCACCAGGAGCAACGGGCGGCTGCGCCCTCGCCTTTGCACCCCACCACCGGGAGACGAGAGTTCAGAACATGACCGACAGCGTCGCGGCCGACCTGTGCCGCCTCACCGTCCGTGCGCCGACCGTGTCGATCGACCTGGCCGTCCCCTCCGACGTCCCGGTGGCGGATCTCCTCCCGACACTGCTGCGCTTCGTCGGCGAGGAAGCCGCCGAAGCCGGACTCGACCACGCGGGCTGGACCCTCCAACGCCTCGGTGAGGCACCGCTGGACGAGGAGACGACGCTGGCGCAGGCCGGACTCGTCGACGGCTCGGTGCTCTATCTGCGGCCGCACACCGAGGCGTTGCCGGAGCCGCGCCTGGACGACCTGGTGGACGGCATCGCCGACACCGCAGGCAAGCGCCTGCACGACTGGAGCCCGACGGCCGCCCGCGCGTTCCTCGTCGGCATGGTGGTGCTCGCCGTCCTCGGCGCCCTGGTGCTCATATCCCTCCCGGGGACGCCGAACCGGACCCGGGTGCTCTGCGCCGGTGTCGCAGGGGTGCTGCTCCTCGCCGGCGCGGGCACGGCGAGCCGCGCCGTCGGCGACCGACTGACCGCCGAGACCCTGGGGTTCATGGTGGCCCCGTGCTTCGCGTTCGCCGGCTGGATGCTGCCCGGCGGCGAGCTCTCCGGGCCCGACGCCACGAAGGTGCTGGGCGCGCGGTTGCTCGCCGCGGGCGCGGCCGCCGCAGGGGGCGCCGTCTTCGCCTTGGCCGCGACGGCAGTTGGCGCTCCGGCGCTGCTGGCCACCGCCGTCGTCTCGGTGGTGAGCGCCGTCGCCGGGGTCCTGATGGCGTACGCCGGGTTCGCTGCGCAAGCGGCTTCGGCGCTCGTCGTCTCGGTGGTCGCGCTGAGCGCCGGCTTCGTGCCGGCGATGGCGTTCAAGCTCGCCGGGATGCGGATGCCGCCGCTCCCCGCCAACGCGCAGCAGCTACAGGAGGGGATCGAACCCTTCAACGGCGACGAGGTGGCCGCACGCACGGAGTTGGCGGGGCAGTGGGTCACCGCCCTCTTCGCGGCGACAGGGGTCGTCGCCATGGCGGCGCTGGTGCCGCTCACCCGGCACCCCGGAGTGGCCGAGACCCTCTTCGCCACCGTGCTCTCGCTCCTGATGCTGCTGCACGCCAACGGTCTGGGACATGTGGGCCAGCGGCTCACGCTGGTGCTGCCGGGGGCGGCCGGGCTGTTGCTGCTCGCGGTGGCTTGGGCCGAGGGGGGTCCGGTGCCGATCGTCTTCGGTGTACTCCTCGCTGTCGGCGCGGTGTTGGCGCTTGCGGCCTGGACGATCCCGGGCCGCCGGGTACTGCCGTACTGGGGGCGTGCGGCGGAGCTCGCGCACACCCTGACCGCCGTGGCGCTGTTGCCGCTGGGGCTGTGGGTCGTGGGTCTGTTCGGCTGGCTGCGGGGGTTGTTCGGCTGAGCCGTGCCGTCGGATCAGGTGACGAGTAGCGACGAGAAGAACAGGACAGGCAGTGCAGTCGAAACGGGACCAGGTCCAGGCCCACAGCTTCGTCATGGGCCGCCTCAGCACGGGGCTGTTGCTCGCTTCCCCCGACGCCCCCGAGAGTCCGCACGGACGGACCACGCGGGGGGTGTTGTTCGGTCTGCTGGCGACGTTGCTGGTCGCCGCCGGCGCGACGGTCTTCGGCCTGCTCCGCCCCGGCGGCAACGACTCCTGGCGCTCCGGTGAGAACCTCGTCGTCAACCACGACACCGGCGCCCGCTACCTCTACACGGAGGGCGCCCTGCACCCCGTACGCAACTACGCCTCCGCCCGGCTGATCGGCGGCCCCGACCTGGACACCACGGACGTCGGCACCAACTCACTGCGCGGCACCCCGGTCGGCTCGCCGGTCGGCATCCCCGGCGCTCCCGACAGCGTGCCCGGAAGCGACGAACTCGACGACGATCCCTGGCACCTCTGCGTCACCGGCCCGAGCGGAGCGCTTCCGCGTACGTCGTCCGGTGGGGAGAGCGTCGTCGACAAGCCGGGTGCCACCACCGTGGTCGCCGGGGCGCCCGTCGCGACGGAGGCGGTCGAGGAGAACGGCGCCGTCCTCGTGCGCGGCCCGGACAAGCAGGAGTACCTGGTGTGGCGGGGCAGCAGGCTGCCGCTCGATCAAGACGCGCAGGCGCGGAACGCCCTGGGCTACGGCTCGCACACACCCGTGCCCGTCTCCGCGGCCTTCCTCAACGCGCTGGCTCCGGGGCCCGAGTTGGCGCCGCCCGACGTGCCCGGCCGCGGCGCGAGCGGGCCGGAGCTGGGCGGCGCCGCCACCCGGATCGGCCAGGTGTTCAAGGTGGCCGTCCCCGGCAGCAGCACCAGCGGCTACTACTTGCTCCGCGACGACGGCCTCGCCGAACTCACCCGTACCGGGGCGGCGTTGGTGCTGGGCGATCCGGCCACCCAGCAGCGTGCCTATGCCGGCGAGTCCCCCAAGGCGCGCACCGTCGGAGCGGACGCTCTGCGCCAGCACCGTGCGAAGGGCTCCGCCGCCACGGCCGGTTCGGACGAGCTGCCCACTGCGCCCCCCAAGCTGCGCACGGTCCCGCGGGGGAGCGCGGTGTGCGCCGAAGTGGAGGGTGGTACCAAGGGAGTGCGGATCAGCAGTGCAATCGTGCGCCTCACCGAGCTGCACCCGGTGGCCGTCCCCCGGCTCCCGGCCGGCACGTTGGCCACGCCGTGCGTGCGCGCGGAGGCGAGTGTGCTGCGGCCCGGACACGGGGCGCTCGTACGGGCGTTGAACGCGAGCGGCGGTGCGCACGGCGGTGCCGTGTACCTGGTGACCGAGAACGGGGTGAAGTACCAGGTCCGATCGGCGGCGGAGTTGGAGGCGTTGGGCTATCAGCCCAAGGACGTCGGCTCCGTCCCGGCGCCCCTGCTCGCCACCCTGCCGACCGGCTCCGATCTGGACGAGCAGGCGGCGAAGGGGGCTGCCGAACCGCGGGTCAGTACACCCTCGTGCGAAGCGCAGAAAAAGGACATCGAGCAAGCTGTCGGGCTGAATTCACATAGTTCCCTTTAGTAGACGGGAGGGTGTTGGTGATGTCGGACGCAGGTGCGGCAAAGGGTGCCGGAATCCGTGGCGGCCGGCCTGGCGGCACCGTCTTGGGCGGCGCCGGCGAGGTAATGCAACTTGTACGTAACGGTGTTGCCGCGAAAATGTAGCCAAGTCGGTGCGAGCCGATCCGACCTGATGCGGCGTTGCACATTGACCCAATGTCTCTCTAGCATCAGTAGTTGTACAGAACCTGGAGTTTGACGAACTGAGGAGGCTCCGTGTCCGGCGGTCGCTTGATGGGAGACCAGGCAGTACGCAGTGGCGCGATGGCGCTGGGTGCTGCCGGTGACGGTGTGCAGAAGATTCGGAACAACGTTCAGTCCGTCGTGCTCGGCGTCAACGGTGACGAGGGCCAGGCTTTTCGGAACCTTTTCAACGCCTGGGACAGGCAGGCGCAGGAGATCATCAAGCAGATCAACACGATGACGCAGGAACTCGAGAAGAACCACGCGGCGGCCAGGAATCTCTCGCAGGATCACCAGGCCCGAATCCAACAGCACACGAACCTGACGGCGGAGAACATTTTCAGCTCCCTCACCTAGTAGCAGCCCCCGCACTGTGTTCCGCGTCACGGGAGGGAGTCGGCCCGCCGCGCACGGCTTTCCCTCCGACGCTCAGGTACGAGAAAGGTGTCCAGCATGCCGCTGACCAACGCTCCGGGTTCCGATGCCGGCAACCTGACCGACGGAATCATCGACGTCCACTACTCCGAGGTGGAGAACGCCGCGATGGACATCGTGGCGCAGACCAAGGCCATCAAGGACACACTGCACTCCCTCGACGAGGAGCTCAAGGCCCTCAGGGAGGGATGGAACGGTGACGACCGGGCGGCGTACGAGCAGGCCCAGGCGAAGTGGAACGGCGCCGTCGACCAGATGCAGATGCTGCTGACGAAGAACCAGGACCTGCTGCAGGAGGTCGCGCAGAACCACCAGCGGGACGAGCGTTCCGGCGCCCAGGGTTGGTCCGAGGTCA
Source organism: Streptomyces sulphureus DSM 40104 (assembly GCF_000381025.1). Classification (GTDB taxonomy): domain Bacteria; phylum Actinomycetota; class Actinomycetes; order Streptomycetales; family Streptomycetaceae; genus Streptomyces; species Streptomyces sulphureus. Next base: position 866,910 of record NZ_KB905814.1, on the reverse strand, counting down.
CCCCGCGCTGAGCCGCTCCGCACAACCGCGTCCGTACGGCGGCCCTTGGCCGGCTCCGCTGCCCTCGGCCCCGTGAGCCCCGTACCGGCGCCGCCCGACTTTTCCGGGCGGCGCCGACTCGGGGCGCTCGGGGCCGTGTTTTTCGTGAAGACCGCTAGCGAGAGAAGGACTCCCGTGGCCGACCTCACCCACATGAATCTCCAGCAGCTACGCAACTTCCGCGACCACGACGTGGAAGACGTGCTGAAGGCCATCCGCAAGTGCCGCGAGGAGGACGACGGCGGTGTGCCGCCGCTGGGCAAGCTTGTGGACGACAAGCACAACACGGGGGACAACCTCGACAAGGAGCACCAGGCGCTCCAACTCGGGCCCATGGTCAAGGAGAGCGATCTGGTCAACGGGCAGACGCTGGAAAAGGCGATGAAGAAGACGGGCGGTGCCATGGCCAAACTCCTCAAGGACCAGGAGGAGTTCTTCGAGGAGCTCAAGGACGGCCTGGACGAGACGATCGAGAAGATGGAGAAGACCAAGCAGGACAACATGGACTCCATCGACGCGCAAACACTCCTGCAGAACTTCTCAGGGCTGGACGGCACCTTCTCCTCGGGAAGCGAAGACGACGACTGAGACCGCGGGCAGGCTCCCACGCCTGTGCTCCGGTTGACGGACCCGACCCGAAAGGCAAGCGGTGGCCGACGGCAAGAACCCTTCCTACTCCGAGGATCTCCACGAGGATGCGAAGGACTACGGCGGGGACTGGAAGAACTTCGCGGCGGACGCCGACGAGGACGACGTCTGGGCGAAGTTCCTGCACCACATCACCGGCTACCCCATGCCCTCGCGGTCCGAGCTGTTCGAGGACCTCACCTCGCCCGAGGGCGGGCCGCTGTTCCGGATGGACTTCCAGGAACACGATGTGAACTCCGTCCTGAAGACCGGCCTCGACACCAACAAGAACCAGGACTACGACATCTGGTTCTTCACCAAGGACGGCAAGAAGCTGAAGCAGGCCCGCATCGTCTTCGAGGGCTCCAGCCAGAGCGATGACGGGACAACCAACTTCACGGACAACTCGGGGGCGGACACGGCCGCGGACGTCGCGGTCGACAAGGGGGCCGAGTTCAGCGACTACAACGACGACAAGTTCAGTCAGAAGAAGCTGCGCGAGTACATGAACGGGCCGCGCGACGCGCTGTTGGCGCTGCAGCGCGGCGACACCTCCGGCGTGGTCTTCAACAGCGCCCGGGTGAAGGACCAGCCGGTCAACCTCGACTCCCTGGACGACACCGCGAACGCCTTCGACCGGGTCTCCCGGTTCTTCGAGAACCACTCGGAGACCATCAAGGGCTGGGAGGACGCGCTCACGAAGGATGAGGCGGTCTGGAAGGGCGAGTCCGCCGACATCTTCGTCAACCTGCTGAAGAAGGCGCGCAAGAACTACGAGGGGTACGTCGACACCTTCACCACATCGGGCACCGGCGAGGGCTCGGGCAACACGGTGTACGCCAAGGCGCTCCAGCAGGCGAAGAAGGACGTCAAGGAGACCGCGGGCGAGCTGATCGGGCACTGGAAGAAGTGGGCTCAGTCCGACTACTACGACCCGCTGCGGGTGCTCGCCAACGTGCTGCACCAGTTGGCCGTGTGGGTGGACGAGAACAACGTCTCGAAGGTGACACTGCACACGACGACGTCCTGGGGCGGGTACGGACCGGCGATCACCACCACGCGCGCGGAGACGGACGGCGGCTTCACCACCACCCACCCCAAGTACGGCGACCTGGAGGACAAGGAGAACTGGAAGAAGGTGGGCGAGGAGGCCGTCCGGATCTGGAACGCGGCGGTCGACGACTACCTCGGGGAGCCCTCCCGGGACCTGCAGTCCAAGCTCAACAACAGCTTCGCCGATCTGAGCGACGACTTCTCCGACAACCAGCCCACGCCGAAGACCACGAGCAGTGCGTCCGAGGACTACAACAACAAGGGCGGCGACTCGGACGACAAGGCACAGGATGAAATCGACAAGATGAAGGAGGACTACGAAAAAGAGATCGACAAGCTGAAGGACGGCTACGAGGAACAGCTCGACAAGCAGGAGGAAGCCTACAAGGAGCAGATCGACGACCTCAAGAACGACATGAAGGACCAACGGGACGAGTTCAAGGATCAGTTGAACGAACAGGAGGAGAATTTCGACAAAGAGCGGGACAAGTACGAGGACCACATGGACAAGATGCAGGAGGAGTTCGACGAGCAGCTCAACGAGGGCCTCGGCAACCTGAACGGCAACAACGCCGGCCCCGGCACGCTCAACTTCGACAACCTGAACGGCGGCAACGACCTCGGCGGCCTGAACGGCGGTAACGCGGGCCCCGGCACGCTCAACTTCGACAACCTGAACGGCGGCAACGACCTCGGCGGCTCGAACGGCGGTAACGCGGGCCCCGGCACGCTCAACTTCGACAACCTGAACGAGGGCCCGCCGACCTCCTCCACCGAATCCGTCCTCGGCGGTCAGGACATCCTCGGCAACGGCGGCGAAAACAACGGCGGCGGGCTGAACCAGGAATCGGGCGCCCACGTCATGGGCGCGCTCAACGGCCCCGGCGGCGCCAACCAGTCCCCCAACCAGAATCAACGCAACAACAACGTCGACGAACAGCTATCGAAGCTCGAAGGGCTGAACGGCGGCGGCCCGGGCGGCGACACCGGCCTGGAGACGCCGACGGGCGGGCAGACCTCGCTGACGGGGGACGGAAACTTCGAGACGTCTTTCCCGGACGGCAGCCAGTCGGTATTCGATCCGGACACGGGCGAGTTGACGTCGTCGGGCCCTGATGGGGAGTCGACGGCGGATCTGAAGCACGGTGCGAGCGTGCTGAACCCGGACGGTTCCACGACGTCCCTCAAGGACGGTCAGTTGACGACGGAGTGGCCCGACGGCACCACGCAGTCCATCGACCCGGACACCGGCGAGGCGACGACGAAGGACCCCGAGGGCAAGACGACGACGGAGAACCTCGGCAGTCTCAACGGCGGGCAGGAGAACGGCGGCCTCGGCGGCCTGGGCGACCTCGGGAACAACCTCGACCAGCCGCTCACCGAGTCGGTGAGCAACCTCGACGGTCTGAACAGCGGCGGCCTCGGCGGCGACGGGCTGGAGACGCCGACGGGCGGCCAGACGTCGCTGACCGAGGGCGGGGACCTCGCGACCACGTTCCCGGACGGCAGCCAGTCGGTATTCGATCCGGATTCGGGCGAGTTGACGTCGTCGGGGCCAGGTGGCGAGTCGACGACGGACCTGAAGCACGGAGCGAACGTGCAGAATCCGGACGGTTCCACGACGTCCCTCAAGGACGGTCAGTTGACGACGGAGTGGCCCGACGGCACCACCCAGCGGATCAACCCGGACACCAACATCGCCACCACCACCGACCCCGAGGGCAACACCACGACGACGGACCTCGCGGGGCTCAACTCCGGCAGCAACGGGGGACTCGACGGTCTCGACGGCCTCGGCAGCAGGAACACCGGGAACCTCGGCGACATCGAAACGCAGGTTCCCGACCTCAACGGTGCCGGTGGCGGCGGAGGAGGCGGCTCGACGTCGTCGCTCGACACCGACCTCCCGGGGAACACCGCGTCGACCAGCGCCGGGAACGGGCTCTTCGACGGCGTCGGCGCGGACGGCGGCGGGGCGGGCTCGGATGCCCCGGGCGGTGGCGGTACGTCCGGCCAGGGCGCCGGGCAACAGCCCGCGGGTGCCGGCGGCGCGCCGATGATGCCGCCCATGGGCGGTATGGGCGGTATGGGCGGCGGCGGTGCGGGCGACAAGGGGAACAGCGAGCGGGTGCGCGCCGTCCTGCACGACGCCGCCGAGGAGAGCAAGCGGCGGCAACGCCGGCGGCGCAGCGGTTGGGGCCGCGGCGAGGACGAGGACACCTTCCTGACGCAGCGTCCGGCGACGACCGGCGGACGCACGGAGAACGAGGGGTCCGAGGGGTCCGCCGAGGCACCGCGCACCTCCACCTCCTCGGGCGACTACCTGGAGGAGGACGAGGACGTCTGGGGTACCGACGACGGCGGCGCGCCCGCGGTCATCGGACGATGACCTGACGCACGCCGTGCGACGGCACGCGGTCCGGACCCCCGGACCGCACAGGGGGGTTGGTGGAAAGGGCCGCGCACGGGGTGCGGCGGTGAGAGAGGAGGGCACCGTGCCGGAGTCGTTGGAGCAGCGGATCGCGCAGGCGCAGGCCGAGCTCAAGGCCACGGAGGAAGCGGTCGCGCGCACCGAACGGGAGCTGCGGGACAGCTCGTTCGACGCCTACTCCTCGGACCGCTCGGTGCGCGCCACCGTCGGTCCGCAGGGCGAGCTGACCGATCTGACGTTCCTCGACGGCAAGTACCGTGGCATGGGGGCACAGGAGTTGGCGGCGAGCGTGTTGGAGGCGGCCCAGGAGGCGCGCACCCGTATGCAACGCCATGTCATGGAGCTCATGGCGCCGCTCACCGAAGCAAGCCAGAACACACCGGAGTTGCCGGGGCTGGACGTGGACTGGGCCAAGCTCTTCGGCCCCGAAGTGCTGGAGCAGCCGGCCGAGAAGGAGCCGACCGAGAAGCGCGCGCCCTGGCAGGACGCGCTCAGGGACGACGAGGAGTAGACGTGTCCGACCGCTACTACGGCGATCCGAACCGGATGCAGAACGGCATCGAGGAGCTGACCGAGATCGCGGAGTTCACCAAGAACATCACGGCCGAGTTCCTCGACCAGATCATCGGGACCTCCTCCTGGCCGGGCCACGACGACGAGTACGCGAAGAAGATGAAGCCGCAGGAGCGCAAGGAACGGGAGAACGCGAAGGCGACCCTCCAGTCCATCCGGGATGCGATCGTCGGCATCACCGACGGAACCCAGCAGAACGTCGACACCATGGAGCGCATCCGGGACGACGCGATGGAGGAGATCAGCCAGGCGGCCAAGACGGTACAAGGGAGAGATGTTCTCCGCACCCCCTGATCCCGCCCGCGCCATGCCCCGCCGCCGGACGTTGCGTCGCCGCGGGGCCATGGTGTGCTGCGCGCATCGCCTTGCCGCCCGGAACGCCGCGCGTGCCTTCTCCGCAGGGAGGAGGGGAGCGCCGTGAGCATCATGCCGTCGCCCGAAGTGAACGCGATGCTCTTCATCCTGACCGGCGAACGTCTGCTCCAGGCCGACGAGGACCTGGCGTACGAGAGCCGCACTCCGTACGCCCAACTCGGGCAGCAGATGCAGCGGTTGTCGCAGCTCATCGAGAAGTCGGTGAAGCAGACGGCCAAGGCGATGCCGGAGGACGTCGGCCGTGAATACGTCCGCGCGATGAACATGCTCATCGACGACGGCGGGCGCAACTACCTCCGGGAGTTCGGCGAGCAGCTCGAGCAGATAGCGGAGGGCCGCCGAAAAGCCTCCATGGACATCATGGAGTCTAAGTGGCAGGTCATCGCCGAGGTGATCCGACTGCTCGTCGAGATCGCCATCTACATGGCGCTCTCCTACTTCACGGGCGGCGCCTCGCTCACCCAGATCGCGCTGGCGAAGGCGCGCAGCCGCTTCGCGATCCTGACGCTCCTCAGCCATCTGCTGCAGCGGACGCATCTGCTCCCGACGCTGACCGAGGCGCTGCAGGAGGCTTTCCTCTCTTTCGTCGTCCGACTCGGAATGATGACGGCCGGGCCGGAAGGGCGTCGTCCCGACGGGTTCGACTGGAAGAAGATCCTTCAGGACGGCGCGTTCGGCGCCATGGCCGGCTTCTTCACGAGCGTCTTCCACCAGGTGGCGTCGAACATCGTCCGCGGTTACGACAAGAACTTCCTGAAGAACAACGACGAGATCGACTTCCGTCCGCCGCCGCGGACGAACCACACCCCGGACGGGTCGACGCACTCACCCGGCGGCAAGCCGGACCCGGACACGGGGAAGGGCGGCACGGGCCCCGGCCCGAAGGAGACCGACAGCCCGGGTCCGAAGGGGACCGCCGGCCCCGGCCCGAAGGAGACCGGCCCGAACGGGCACGACTCGCCGGGCGGCTCCGGCACCCATACGCCCCCGCCGCGTACCAGCTCTCCGCCCCCGCCCTACACGCCCTCGCCTCCGCCCTACACGCCCAAGCCACCGTCCACTGCGGCGCGCATCGGGCACCACCTGGTGAACGAGAGCAGCCTGTTCATCGCCTCCGGATCGGGCGAGACGCTCGCCGAGCTGCTCCACAACGGCCTCTTCTACGGGAACTGGTCGGTGAACCCGCTGACCTTCGTCGGCGCCGGCATCAGCAACCGGGTCAACACGGTGCTCGACACGGCGGCGATAAACACCGGCAAGAACCTGCGGAACGTCGTGGACGGTCTGCGCGGCGGCGGCGACCCGCCCGCTTCCTCGCCCTCGAACTCCTCGCTTTCGAACTCCTCGGCACCGAGCGAGGTTTCGGGCGACCCGAGCGGCGGTCCCGAGACGGTGGGGAAGGGCGGTTCCAGCGGAGCCGGCCCCGGCGCGGCGGCCCCGCGCAGCGGACCGCAAGGGCAGACCGCGCCGCCGGAGGCCCAGGGCCCGCTCCCCGAGCCGTCGTCGAACACCTTGGACGGTCCGGGCGAAGTGGGCTCCGCCGACGTCGGCTCCCACGGCGTCGACACGGACGCGCCGTCGGAGCACGCCGACGGTGCGCGCCCTTCTCCCGAGCGGGACCTCTGGCGGCAGGTGCACACGGGCTCGCCGGAGGCGCGGGCGGAGGCCCTGCACGAACTCACGGAGCTCCGCGGCGGGGTGCCGCCCTCGTCGGCCGAGACCGTCCTCCGCTCCGACCTGCACCGGGGCCTCGGCGATCCGGACGGTATACGCGTGCTGCCCGACGGGGACAGCCCGACCGTCGTGGACGACGCCCGCCGGGTACAGGACGTCCTGTCCAGTCTCGGGCCCGAGGTCCATACCCAACCTCCGTCGCAGCCGGGCGCGTTGGGCGACGGCGTCCACACGCCGGGCGCCGTCCCCGGGACCGACGGAGCCAGCACCGACGGGTCCACCTCGGGACCGGAGCCGGCGGCTCCGAACGCCGCACCGAACGCCGCACCGAACGCCGCACCGAACGCCGCACCGAACGAGACGGACACCGGACGGCCGGTACCGGGCCCCTCGTCGGAGACGTCCGCCGGCCCGCAGGCCGAGAACCAGGGCGGCCCGACCCACGGCCCGGCGAGCGCTCCCACGAGCAGCCCGCCGCATGATTCCGCGAGCACCTCGCCGCACGGTTCCGCGAGCACCTCGCCGCACGGTTCCGCGAGCACCTCGCCGCATGATTCCGCGAACCCTGCGCCGCACGACTCTGCGAGCACCTCGCCGCATGATTCCGCGAACCCTGCGCCGCACGACTCCGCGACCGCCCCGACGCACGACTCCACGACCGCCCCGACCAACGAGGCATCCGCTGACCGCGGTTCGCCCCCCGCGGCCGAGGGCGGACCCGTCCCGAAGGCCGGTCCTTCCCGCACGGGGCCGTTCACCGTCGTGGTCTCCGAGGGCCCGCTGCCGTACGAGGCGCCCGACGAGGCGGCGCGATTGCTGGACTCCGCCGGGAGCGACAGCGCCGTCGTACTCGGGCCGCCGGTTCCGTCACCGTCGACCGGGCCCACCGGCGCGTCCCCGACCGCGCCCGCCGCCTCGCCGACCGGACCGCCCGCCGCCTCCTCATCCACCGCGCGGCCCGGCGCCTCGCCCACTCCCGCCCCGCGCGAGGCGGCGCTGCTGACCCGGGACGGGCCCGGAGGCGAGGTACGCGTCCAACCGCTGGGCGACAACGAGCAGTTGACCGCCGTCATGAAGTCCGTCCACTTCCCGGGCGCCGACGTGCTGTTGCCGCTCTCCGAGGCGTTCGACCCGTCGGACTCCCCCGGACCGCATGCCCCGGGGCCGGAGAGCAGCAGCGGCCCATCGGCCCGTCCCGCCACCGAGAGCACCAATACGGTGGGGACACACGCAGGGCCTTCGACGCTTCCCACCTCGGCGAACACGTCGGCGACGGCTCCGTCCCACGCCGCACCGCCTGCGACGGAGACGGGCGTGCAGGGCGAGGCGGGTTCGGGGCCGCGAGCCACCCGTGCGGTGCCGGATGCGGACGCCGTCGGGCATGCCCAGAAGCCTCCGGTCACCGAGCACGGGAGCACTCTCAGTCGCCCCGAACTCGAGCTGTTGATGCCCGAGGTGCGGCGGGAGCTGAATCGGCTGGTCGGGCCCGACCGGTCTTCGATCACCCGTGACGACGTGGTGCGCTTGCACGACTCCCTGGCGGATTGGCGGAAGGCCCAGCCGCTGCGGGCACGCGGCGAGGCGATCGCGCAGACCTTCCTCACGGGCGCGCCGGCCAGGCTGCTGGGCGGTGCGCCGACGCCGCCGAGCGGATACCCGCACACGCAGGGATCGTCGTCGCATCGCCCCGGAGCGTCGCCTCGGGGGGACACGGTCACCCGGGTCGCCTTCGCCGAAGGATCGCAACAGCTCAGTGACGCGGCTCGTGCGGAGATCGGCAACATGGCCGCCGAGGCTGTGCGCCGTGGCGTGGAGAACGCGCGCGCCGAGTTGCCGTTGCCCGTCGTCGAGGTGGTCGGTCGGGGCAACGGCAGCCTGTTGTCCGGTCAGGACAGAGCCGATCGGGCGCGTGCCATCGGGCGGGAGCGGGCGGTGGCTGTGGCTGACGCCTTCCGCACGGAGGTCCGGAATCAGGTTGCGAAGCTGCAGCCGAACGACGCACGGCTCGTCGAGGAGCCCCTGTTCACCGTCAACGAGCATTCCAAGGGCAGAGATCCTCAGGCGGAGACGGCCGCTGAGCGCCGTACGTCAGACCTGACCCTCCGCGATCCCGAACAGGTTGTGCTGGGGCAGGAGACCGGTGGTACCGCATCCGTGCCCCATACGGTCCATGCGGTGTGGTTCGGCGGCGAGTTGGGGTCGGCGGCCCAGGAGAACCTGCTGGCCTGGCGGACGCGCGCCGCGGAAGCCGGCTGGAAGGTGGTGCTCTGGGGCGACGCCGGGGCGCTGAGCGCCAACGCGGCGTTCATCGAGAAGCTGACCACTTCGGGTGACGCCAGCTTCGCTACGGTCGATCGTGGCGTCTTTCCCTCTGACGGGAGCGACGCGGCCACCGGGGACCGTGCCCACGCCCTGATGAACTGGGCGTTGCAAAAGGGCGGGTACGCCATGGCCTCGGACATCGCTCGTTACGGCATCCTGCATCGCGACGGCGGCGTGTACGTGGACGTGGACATCAACCCGGGCAAGGCGAAACTGCCCACCGAGGCGTTGATGACGCACCCGAACGATGTGCCGTTCCTCGCGCCCCAGTTGCGCGACTCCGGTCAGTTCCGGCAACTGTTGGCCGACCTCAACACCGAGCGCGCCTCGGAGGGGAAGCCGCCGCTGCATGAGGACGACGCGAACGCGATGGCTGCCATCGTCGAACGGCAGTATGCAGAGGGCCAGTTCAACAACAACTTCATCGTCACTCCGGCCGGCAGCTCCTTCATGCACAGGTTGCTCACCGGACTGCGCGATCCCAGCGAACCGTCCCTCCTGATGCGCGACGTGCACCAGGACGCAGCCGAGCTGACCGGCCCCAACTACATCCGCCGTGCTGTCACCTCTTCGCTCGAGGAGAGCGGCAACTGGCCGTTCGGTGCCCGTTGGGCGCGTGAGTTCCGGTCCTGGCGGGTGCGCTTCGCACCGGAGGCGCAGCAGCGCTGGGCCGGAATCGGATGGCTGACCGCTGAGAGCGACACGCAAGAGGGGGCTGGCCCGGCGCCGGCTCACGAGGCCGGTTCCACCCGTACACCAGCCGACGACGGCCACGGACGTCCCGCCGGCCTGCGCGGCGGGTCCCCCGACACCGGTGTGGACCCGATTGCGGCGAACTGGCCCATCGGACGCCAGATCACCCTGGCCGAGCCCCGGTTCGGGAACGTCAGCGAACTCCCCGCCGCTCAGGCGCGCAGCGGCACGCAAGGCATTCGCGCTGATCAGTCCTTCACCTACGAGCACCCGTCCCCGTCCCGTTCGACGCCGCTGACGTACGGCGTGAGCGGCGACGGCCGGGTGCGGCTTCCCTCGGGCGAGACGCTGGAGCCCGGCAACTGGAGGAGGTTCGGCGACGACTTCGTGCACGAGCCCAGCGGTGCGTTGCTGCGCGGCGACGACGGGTGGATCGGTCGCGTCTCCAACCTGGACGAGGTGCTCGGCGCCGAGCACCTCCTCGACCCGCGGGCAGCGGAGCACACGCTCGCAGTGAACACCGATGGGCTGTACCTGATCCCGCGCGGTACGGCGGGGAGTGCCGGCCCTGCGGTGCACATCCCCTTCCCGGGCTCGGCACCGCGGCAGGTCGGCACCGACACGGTGGGGAGGCACGCGGGGCCTTCGACGCTCCCCACCTCGGCGACGGCTCCGCCTTCCGTCGCCCCGCCCGTCGCGGAGACCGGGGTGCGGGGCGAGGCGGGTTCGCGGCCGCGAGCCACCCGTGCGGTGCCGGAGGCGGACGCCGTCGAGCGAGCCCAGGAGTCGCCGCCCAGCGAGGGCAAGAGCAGTCTCAGTCGCCCGGACCTCGAGTTTTTGATGCCCGAGGTGCGGCGGGAGCTGAATCGGCTGGTCGGCCCTGACCGGACTTCGGTCACCCGTGACGAGGTCGCGCGCTTGCACGACGCCTTGCCCACCTGGCGGAAGGCCCAGCCGCTGCGGGCACGCGGCGAGGCGATCGCGCAGACCCTCGTCTCGGGCGCGCCGGTCAGGCTGCCGGGCGGTGCGCCGACGTCGCCGAGCGGATACCCGAGCGCGGCCGAATTGCTCGGAGACCTGCGGGAGTCTGCGCGTGTGTCGGATGTCCGTCGGGTGCCGGGGGAGCGGACGTTGGGTCCGAATTTGTTTGGTGGTTTGGATGCGCCGCAGCCGGGTCCGTATGTGGGTAGTAGTACCGGTCTTGGGTCGGATGGTGTGGTGCCGTTTTTGGATGGTGCGGATATGGTGCCGGGCCGTTCGGAGTCGTCTGGGCAGCCGAGGTTCAGCCATCATGGGATGCCGCAGGTTGTCCATGCGATTTGGTTGGGCGGTTCGCTGCGTCCCGATGGTCCGGCGTCTGGTTTTTGGCGGCGGTTCGGTGAGGCCGGGCAGCGGCATGGGCAGGACGCGTTGTTCACGTTGTGGACGGATGTGCCGCGTGGGCTGGTTGAGGAAGCTGCCGCGTCTGGTGGGAGGTCGAGTGATCCCCGGCTGCGTGAGGTGCAGGCGATGGTGGGGTGGGCGAGGGACAACAATATTCGGCTGGTCAACGTCGATGAGGTCTTTCACGCGGGTGAACCCCTGCGGCTGAACAGGGAGTTTCGTACTGAGCTTGCCAAGCACACGGGGCCTGGGTGGTCGGCGGCGAGTGATGTTCTGCGGTGGGAGTTGCTGCACCGGTTCGGTGGCCTCTACAGCGATGGTGACAATGTCATTGATTCCCTTGATGCGTTGCGCACGGTGCCGGAGAGTTCTGAGCAGTATGCGCTGCACTATGTGGGCGAGGATTTCGACAATGCGGCGATGGCCATGGTGCCGGGGCATCCGCGTGCGGTGGAGATACTCGATGGCATTGCGGAGCGTTATGGCACTGCGCAGCCGGGCCTGTTCGGGCCGATGGCCGGTGCGACGGGTTTTTGGACGGGTGAGGCGGTCGTCAAGGTTCGGCGGAATTCTGTGATGTCGCGCACGGGTCCGGACGCGGTGAAGCATTTGCTGGAGCGGGATGGGGGGCCGTCGGCGATCTCGCTGCCGCGGATCCGGGGTGTGGAGGTGCGCAGTGACATGAGTTGGTTGAAGTCCACCGGCCGGCAGCCGTTGCCGATGAGTCGTGCGGAGACGCTTGCCTTCACTCAGGACATGGTGGAGTCGCTGGCGCGGGGCCTGTTCGGTAACCGTCCGGGCGACCTGCATTTGACGAACTTCGCCGATGCGCTCTCCCGGCACCCGGAACCGGAGTTGGTGGCGGAGTCCGTGGTGCGGTTCCTCGCCGGGCGGGAGGATTTCCGCTCGCAGGTGAGCGGTGCGACGATCCGTCGCCGTGAGAACGAGGGCCCGGACACGCTTGTCACTCTGCCTCCCGCGGTGCGTAACCTCCTCGCCCACGACGCCTCGGGCACGCCCCCGCTTGGTGCTGAGACGGGGGGTTGGTTCGTCGCTGAGCAGTCCGTCCCCGCGCGGCTGGTGTCCGACCCCGTCGCGGACGAGGCGACCATCTGGCACGTATCCCCCGACGCACAACCCCAGGCAGCCCAGCGGCCGGACACACCGGAGCAGGGAGAGGTGCCGTGGGGGCGTCCCGGCGAGCCGACTGAGTGGACCGCACAACCGCATCCGGACTCGGACTCCGAGAGCGACGACGGATTCGCGATGCCACTCCGCCGTCCCGCTCCGGCGGAGGAGCCACGGGGCGTCGAGCCGGACTCGGACTCCGAGAGCGACGACGGATTCGCAGTGCCACTCCGCCGTCCCGACCCGACGCAGGGACCGCACCAAGGCCCGTCGTCGACGGCGGAGTTGGCGCCGCCCGCTCCCGCCGCTTCCCGGGCGGGCGGGCAGGGCGGCCGGCCCGTCCCGCGCTTCGTCACGGACTGGTCCGACTCCTCGCAGGTCTCCTTCCAGCAGCGCTCCGCCGCCATTCGCGCCATCGACTCCGCCGTCCAGCAGGTCTCGCCCCAACCGCGGTTGCGCGAGCTCCACCAGGTGCTGCGGGCGGTGGAGACGTGGAAGGCGCAGAAGACGCCGAGCAGCAGCCGATGGGACGCGGTGGCGCAGCTCGAGCGCGCCGTCCACGATCGGCTGCGCGAGCTGGAGTCCTCCCGACGGCCGGGGCCGCCCGTCCCGGAAGCCGCGGGGGAGACGTCGAGCGGGCCCGCCGGGAGGCGCGGCGGCGGGCGGTCCGTCCGGGTGGGCGGGTTCGGACCGGCCAGCGGATTCGAGGCGGAGCTGCACGAGTTCCGCGTCCAAATCCCCCCGGGCGAGGACGACTCCGCGTACGACGTCGTGGTGACGCGGCCCGGCCTTCTGCACCTCACCCTCGACCACGTGGGCGACGTGCCGATCCTGGAGGTGGTCACCGCACCCGCGCGCAGCCTCTCGGGGGCGGCGCAGGACGGCCGGGCCGAGCACGACGAGGTGCTGGACGCCTTCCACGACGTGTTGGCGCGGTTGCGCGGTGCCCGCCAGGGCATCTCCCTCGAGCAACTCTTCCCGGCCGAGGCCGGGTACCAGGTCGACCCGCTCGCCGCGGACCTGGCCGTCCGCTCCAACCCGCCGGGCACGGGCACGGTGCTCGTGCACCACACCGGTACCGCTCCGCTCGCCGGCGCCCCCGCCTTCATCCAGCACGTGGTGGAGCACATGCGGCAGGAGCTGCCGCAGCTCCAACATGCTGCCGGCCACGCGCGGGACGGCCTGCGGTACGCGGAGCAGGGCGCCGAGCGGTTCCGCGCGTGGCTGGCGCGCTCGCCCGAGTGGGCCGGTCAGCAACGTCCCTGGGACGCGGCCGAGTTGCAGGGCGCGCTCGCCCTGGGCTACACGCAGGTCGCGGCGGCCGCCGACGGTCGGAGCAAGCACCTCAAGGAGCTGACCGCGGTGGCGTCCCGGGACTCCCTCGGGGCGATACGCGCGGCGTTGGGGCCGGCGCCGCGCGCCTTCCTGGAGGCCGAGTCGGCATGGCTCGCCGACACCTTCGTCGAGACCCTTCCCGAGTCCGTGCAGCAGCGCGGCGAGGTGCTGGAGCGGCCGTTGAAGGGCGCCGCCGCCCCCGTGCGGATCGGCCACTACCTCGACAACCTGCTGCACGCCTCGCCGGAGCACCGGGTGGGGCAGTACGACGCGTTGACGATCCGTACCGAGTTCGGGGCGCTGGACGACAACAGCGACGGTGAGCAGCCCCGGATCGATCCCCCCGTGGTCCGGATGGAGGCGCGGCACTACGCGACCCGTTACTCCGACGCGCAGACGGTGGCGACCGAGTTCGACACGCTCTCCGACCTCTCCGTCCAGCTCTACAACCAGGCACGGGAGCTGCACGGCCTGCCCCGGGTGGGTGAGCCGCTGGTGCCGGAGCAGACGCACTTCCCGCCGACCACGGGGACTTCGTCCGCCGCCTCGACCGTCCCTGAGCCACGGCCCGCCGTGCCCTCCCCGCACGACACCACCGACCTCTCGACGTCGGAGCGGTCGACCATCTCCCCGGAGGCCGTACGCGAGCTGACACACCGGTTGCCCGTGCTGACGCCGGACCAACGGCGGGCGGAGCTGAGCTCGTTGTCCAACGCCGACCGCGACGTCGTCGCCGCGGACCCGGCCGTGGTGGACGCGTTGCGCGACGGGCTCTCCGCCGCGGAGTTCGCCCGGACCGCGTCCCAACTGATCGTGCACATACCGCCCGAGGTGCAACAGCCGGTCTCCGCGCGGCAGGAGGCGGAGCAACGGCTGCTCCCGATGCTCAACGACCCCGAGGTGACCGCGCGCCTGCTGCACCAGGGCGTCCGCATCTTCGTGGCGCCCCGGGACGTGCCAGGTACCGAGGTGGGACCGTTCCGCGCGTTCAATGGTGCGCATCAGAACGGGCGTTGGTTCGCCGCCGAACGCGGCTGGCACTCCTCGGGGCGGGTCCTCGCCAGCGAGGAGAACCTGCTCGGCGAGACGACCGATGTGCCGGGCGCGGCCACCTACCACGACGGATACTCCACCATCACCCACGAGTTCGCCCACGCGGTGCACCACTACGGCCTCAGCGCTGCGGACCGGCAGCTCGTCGCGGAGGGCTACCGCGCCATGCTCGCGCGGGGGACGGGCCCCGACGGCCCGGTGCACGACCCCTTGGACATCATCAACCCGGAGCGCAGCTACGCCGCGCGCAGCGAGGACGAGTACTTCGCGCAGTTGAGCAACGCGTATCTGGGGACGAACGAGGGCACCGACCCGTTCACGGGGCAGCCCAGGGAGAACACCGCGGCCTGGGTGCGTGGCCACGAGCGGGACATGCTGCCGCTGTTGGAGAGGGTGTACGGCGCCGACCCGACGGCGGTGAGCCCCGGTCGGGCGAACCCGACCACCGCTACCGCTGCGGAGAACGAGACGTACGCCGGCTTCCGCGCCCTCTTCGACCGGGCCGAGGGCACCCTGACCGCGCAGCCGCATCCGCCCGTGCCCGGCGCCGTGCGGGCAGGCCCCACGGCGGTACCGGGTCTCCTTCCGACGGCGACGAACACCGAAGGCGAGCCCGCCGGCAACACCCCGGGCCTGTCCGCGGAGGAGCCGACGGATGTCCTGCTCAGCCCGCCTGCACGCCCCCTGCCTGGTGCGTCGCCCGACGCTGCCGCAACCGTCCCCCCGGCCACCTCGGTTCCCACAACTCCGCCGGGTGCACCGGTCGGCTCCCGGAACACGGGCACGGAACACGACCCGCGGGTGGGTTTCGAGACGCCGGGCTATCCCCTCGACCGCCGGGCGATCGTGGGCGACGGGGACTGCTTCTTCCGGTCCGTGCTGGAGAGTGCGGCGGCGCAAGGGGTGCCCGGGTTCGACGGGCTGGACGTGCAGGGCCTCCGCCGTGAGCTGCGCGACCACCTCCGGAACAACCCCGAGCAGGCGGCGGGCTTCTTCCTGGAGCGGACGGACCCCGTGGAGATCGTCCTCGCCGACCTGGGACCGTCGGACGCGGTCCAGGAACGGGTGCGTGCGGGCGATCCCGGTGCCTGGCGGGACCTCCTACGCGGCAGCACCTACGGCGCGTTGCTGGACTTCGCCCCGACGCCTGCGGAGGCGCGCACGGTGGGTCTGGCGGAGACGCTCGCCCAGACGGCGTGGCGTACCCCGATGTGGGACTCGCCGTTCGGTGACCTGATCCCCGAAGTCCTCGCCGCCACCAGGGGAGTCGACCTCCGGGTGGTCTCGCCCCAGCACACGCAACGGGTGAACCCGGACGCCGACGGCATGCCGCTCTTCGTCGCGTACAACGACCGGAACCACTACGAAGCCCTGCAGCCGCCTTCGGCCCCCGCTCCCGTCCCGCCGGCGACGACACTTTCGCGGACTCCGGACCCGTCGCCCGTCGGCCCGAAGGAACCGACGGGGAAGGTCCTCAGTGCGCCGGCCAACGCGCCCGCGATCGCCTCCCGCTGGGGGGCTCTCGCGAACCTGGGGAACCTCACCGGCTTCGCCAACACGGGCGGCCTCGGGAAGGCGTTCGCGTGGATGCCCCGGGTCGCCCTGCCCGAGGTCAACCTCCCCTCGCCCGCCCTGCCCTCCGTCTCGCTTCCGTCGCTCTCCCTCCCGGCGCCGCACACCCGACCGTCCGGCGTCTGGCAGCAGTTGCGGGACTGGACCTCCGGTCTCCTCGGTTCCACCCGCACACCGGCACCGGCGGACGACGCGCCGAACGCGGCGGAGCAGGATCAGTCGAAGCCCCAACCGGCGCCCGTCGAGACGCAGTTGGATCGGAACCGGCCGCCGCGCATCCTTCCCGGGACGAGTCGGGAACCCACTGTCGCGCCTCCCGAGTCGGTGACCTTCGCCGACGGCAGCCGGTTGCACCCGGAGTTCCTCAACCCCGCGGACGGCACCGGCGACCGCTCCGGCGGCCTGATGCCGGGGCTCGGCGCACAGACGCTGCGGGACAGCGACCGGGTGGCGGAGCGCATCCTCGCCGGCCTGCCGGAGCGGGTGCGGCGGACGTTCGACCACACGGAACTGCGCCGGATGCTGCGCGAGGAGCCGGAGGCCTTCACGGCTCCGCACGGGGCGCGGTTCGTCTCCCGCGGGAAGTCCGGCCGGGGATTCGAGACGACGGTGCGCGCGCGGCCGCGGCACCGCTGGGAGCGGTTCGCCGATCCCGAGGGCTTCGCCTTCACGATGGAGGGCGCGCACAGCGGGACGCGGACGACGGGGGTCCCGCAGTCGGTGAGCCGCGCCCGGCGCCTCGCCGGCGCCGTGAGCCTCGGCCCGCCGCTGAACTGGATGGTGAAGGTCGGCGGCACCTTCGGCCGCACCCGCCGCACCGACTACAACACCGGCACCCAGCAGTCGAGCGAGACCGAGTGGCGCTCCATGGCCGGCTCCCACCTCCACCTCGACGACGTCTCCTACCAAGTGGACGTCCACGAGGTCACCAAGGACAAGTCCGCCACCCGCTCACGCCCCGCCAACTCCGCCCCGACATCGGTCCCTCCGGCTGCGACACCGTCCAACTCCACTGCCACGCCCACCTCTTCCGTCGCCACACCGTCCAACTCCGCCGCGAGGCCCACCACTTCGGTCGCGCCGCCGGACGGCAGGGCCGACGCACAGCAGACGCCTCGGGGCTGGCGACGCACCCCGCTGCGACAGGACCGGTTCGACGTACGCAACGGGCTGACCTGGCGGCTGCCGGACGCGCTCACCGAACAGCGCGCCGCAGCCCCCAGCGTGCCCACCGAGTTCGCCCTGCCGCCCGGGGCGCGGCCCCGCGTCACCGACACCACGGCGCTGCACTTCACGGACGCCCCGCAGACACCGGTGCTCGACATGTTCGGTGCACGGCCCGGCAGTTCGGCTCACCGCGCCCTGGTCTCCTGGCTCCGCCCCTCCCGGCTGCTGAGCCTCTTCCCCCAGTTCCCCGGCGAGCAGGCGGGGCCGGAGCTCACCCGGGGCGCGCGGCGGCGTCCGCTCGGGCACGTCGTGGTCGACCGGGTCGAATCCCACACGGCGCGGCTGGTGACCGAGGCGACCACCATCGAACTGCGGGACACCGGGAAGTTCGTGCAGCAGAACGACCGCAGCCACAGCACCGGTACGTCGGTGGGCGTGCAGTTTTCCGCCGGCCCCCAGCAGACGCTCCTGCTGGGCCCCGTCGACCTGCGTATCCAGGGCGGCCCGTCGGCCGGCGTCGACCTCGCCACCGGGCGGACGCTGCTCGTCGGCGGCTCGGCCGCGCGCAAGACGACGGGAGTGACCAAGGGGACGCCGACCGCGCTCTACCAGGTGGACCGCACGCTCTACCTGCGCACACCGGGCGAGTCGGCCGACGCGGCGCGTCCGATTCGCGTCACCACCCTCGACTGGATACCGGCGACCGAGGCGCGGCGACTGGCCGGCTGGGACACAACTCCGCCGGCGCACTCCGACTCGGCCCCCGCGGGCGTCCGTCCGCAGGCCGCTCCCGAGGCGCCGCCCTACCTCAGCAAGGACCACCCGACGCACCTCGGGCAGGTACGGGTGGAAGGGTTCACCCCGGAGTCGGCCACGACGGCTCCGCGCCCGGCGAGCCCTTCCGTCGAGGAACTCGCCGACACCGTGCTCGACGCGCTCGCCGAGTCCTACCCCGGGCTCTTCCGACCCCGCTGGCAGCGCCGTTTCTTCGGGGAGTTGGCGGCGCGCTACCCGCGGCTGAACCGCCTGGTGCGCGGCGGTGAGTACAGCCGGACCGCGCTGCAGAACGAACGGCAGGTGCGGGAGGCGCTGAACTGGCCGTCGTTGAAGCAGGCACTGGAGCGGCTCGCCACCTCGGGCGTGCCGGTCGCCGTCACCGAACAGGGCAAGTTCCGGCGCACCCAGCACACGGTCCGCCTCCGCGCCGACCTGCGGGACCGCCAGTACGAGGGCTCGTCGAGCGAGCGCGGGCTGCGCTCCGGCGTGGCTTCCGGCCAGCAACTGGGCGGTGGCGAACAGGCTTCGAGTATGCAGACGGCCGGCGTGCAGCTCGGTCTCTCCCCGCGGGACCATGCGAAGGCTCCCGAGACCGGGTGGGCCAAGCGCATCGGGTGGCTGACCCCGGGGATTCGGCACGTCTGGTCGAAGCAGCACGGTACGAACGCCCAGACCACCGTCTCCACCGACCACCTGACGGCGCAGAGCGGCGTGCACCGGTACTCCTACCGCATCGAGTTGCACGCCACGATCGAGAACTACCGTCGCCCGCGAGCCCTGCCCCGCCTGGCCACCCTCGGCTTGCTCGGCACGGGCGCCTTCGTCCGACGCAGTCCGGAACAACCGCTCTTCGCCGGCCGCCCCGCCGCGATCGGACGCGTGGAGCTAGGCGCCCCCGCCGCGCACAGCCCCACCTCCGCGGCGCTGCCGCCCGCCACACCGTCCGCGCCTGGGACGCCCGCGCCCGCGACGCCGGCACCCGCGACGCCGGCACCCGCGACGCCCGCGCCCGCGACGCCCGCGCCCGCGACGCCGGCACCCGCGACGCCCGCGACGCCGGCACCCACGACGCCCGCGCCCGCCCCCACCCCGCCCGCGCCTCTCAGCGCCACGGAGGCGGAGCAACTCATCGACGGCACCAGCGAGTTGACGGCGCCGACGGACGCACCCGCGGGGTGGACGCGGGAGTTGCTCTCCCACCCGTTCGTGCTCCAGAGCATGGAGGGCGCGCAGCAGCGGCTGCGGGCCCTCGAGGAGGCGGCGCGCGAGGCGTCGGGCGACTCCTGGCACCTGACCACCCCTGGTGCGCCGGCGTACGAGGCGCTGCACCGGGCGATGGAGAACCTGGCGACCGTCGGCCACATCGGGCAGCTACTCGGTGCCTTCGGGTTCCGGACCACGGGGCTGAACGCGTCGGGACCGTTGCAGAACCACGGGTTCCAGGCCGCCGTACGGGGCCTGTTGCACCGGCCGCGGGTGCTCGGGCGGCCCGCGAAGGGAAGCTTCGAGGCGACCCTCGGTTCGGACCGCACCCTCTCCGGCAGCGTCTCCACTTCTTCGCGTACCACCGTCGGAATGCAGAACTCCCTGCTCCTGCAGCAGATCGACGGCCACGAGCCGGTGCACGGCACCTACGCCGCCGGGTTCCAGTACACCTGGGGGAAGGGCAGGTCCGCCTCCCGCTCGCTCAGCAACGGCCGCAGTACGACGCTCAGTTACGCCGGCCGGCAGTACGCGCTGCTGGCGGACCTCACCGAGCACCTCGCGGTGCGGGACCGGTGGAGCGCATTCGCCGGGCTCTTCGGCACCGGCTCGGCGGCGGCGGTACAGCGGGCCTTCGCACGGCTGTCCTCGCAGGTCGGGGACCTGGTGCCGAGTCCGCGGCGCGCGGCGGGGCGTCGGCACACCGTCCAGGACGCGCTGTTGCTGCACCTGCCGATGCAGGACGCCATCGAACTGGGCCTCGCCGAGGACGGCATGGGCACCGCGACCCCGCGGATGCTCGCCGACGGCTACCGACTTCCGTCCTACCTACGGCAGCGCGGCTTCCTCGGCCACCCCTCAGGCCAGCTCGACGCGCGGCAGGTCGCCGGCACCCTGCTGCCACGGCTGAAACGCCTCGGGGTGTCCGCCGAGGACCGTGCGCAGGTGGCGCACATGCTCTCCCCGGACATGCTGCTCGGCCAGCACGCCCAACTCACGGCGGACGGCGTCGGATTGCCGATTCGCTACGCACGCGGCGCGGACCCGCGCCGGCTGGCCGACGGCAAACCGGGCGAGGTGCGGTTCCACCTCACCCCCGTCACCAAGCGGGTCGAGCGGCTGCGGAACGGCTTCGAGATCGAGGACGACCGCACCCTCGGACAGGGCGCGAGCCAGAGCCGCAGCTACGGCAGCGGCCCCGACGCTTCGCTCGGCGTCGCCCCCGCGGCGGCGGTCGATCGGGGCACGACGGGGCTGCTCGCCGCCGGCCCTTCGCTCCAGGGCGCCGCTGCGCAACAGGAACAGTCCAGCGCCACGCGTTCCGACTCGGCGGCGTCCACTCCGGGCATGTCCACCACCCAGTCCCACACCCAGCTAGTCACCGAGTACCAGCTCAGCGTCACGGTCACCGACCGCCTCGGCAACTCGCTGCTCGCGCGGGGCGGTCGGAACGCCGAGGTCAGCGGCCCGGTCGGAGCGCTCCGCGAGCTGCTGCCGACGGGCGTGCTGCTCCCGAAGGGCGACGGCGCGCACCCCGCGCTGGGCGAGGCGAAGCTGAAGGCACCACGGCGCGGTGCGCGTCCGCTGGCCGCGCGGGACGCCACCCCCGAGGGCATCGAGGCGTGGCGCTCCGCGGGGAGCGACCTCTCGCTCGACGACGTCATCGGCACGGGCTTCGTCGCCGTCGACATGCTCGGCTCGCAGAACGTCGGCGACGCGATGACGCTCGCGACCGGCTTCGCCGAGGGGCTGGGCGACGGCAGATTGGGCAGGCCGCTGGGTCCGGCCGCGCTGGCCGACGCGGTACGGCGGGCGCGCGAGACGCCGCTGACGGGGTTGGGGACGGCGCCGGCGCAGGCGATGCAGGAGGCGACGGGGCAGACGGGGCTCAACTCCTCGTTGCGCGGGGCGCTCGGGCCGAGCGGGCGGCGGTTGCCGCAGCTCTCCTCGGCGTCGCTCTTCGGCCAGTCGCACACGGCGGACCCGGCGCTGTACGCGAAGCTCGGCAAGCAGGGCGCGCGGCTGCTCGCCGTCGAGCACGCACCCTCCATGGAGGGGAACACGCGCAGCGGGACGGAGAATGCACAGACCGCGGCAGCGCAGCAGAGCACCGAGGCGACGTT
The DNA here is from genome assembly GCF_000381025.1 of Streptomyces sulphureus DSM 40104. Lineage (GTDB taxonomy): Bacteria > Actinomycetota > Actinomycetes > Streptomycetales > Streptomycetaceae > Streptomyces > Streptomyces sulphureus. Next base: position 845,382 of record NZ_KB905814.1, on the reverse strand, counting down.
CGGCCCGGCGCCGATGGCCGGCACCGACGAAGCCGGCGTCATCAGCCCCGGCGTCTCCGGGCCGCTGTCGAGCACGGCCGCGGGCGAGGCGCTCAAGAGCGGCAACGCGCTCGCCAGTTCGAGCAACCCGAAGGTGGGCACCGGCCGGGCGATGCTGTTCGCGCTGCCGGTGCGGTGGTTGGCCGTGGCCGAGGCGCACCGACGGATCGGGGACAGCTCCCTTGCGCGGACGTTCGGTCACGTCCCGCGCGGTCCGCGTGCGGTGGAGGCGGAGACCACGGCGCTGGTCTGGATCCGGCAGGATCTCGCCGCGGAGCTGGGGCTGTTGGACGAGGCGTCGTTCCCGGCAGCGGTGCGCGGCGCCTGGGACGGGGTGGCGGCGGCGCAGGCCGACTTGGCGGCGGCCGAGTCGCAGTACTACGACGCGCGGGCCCGGGCGCGCGCAGCGTGGACGGCGATGGACAGCGCCCAACAGGACCTCGCACGCGACGACTCGGGCACCACGACCGCGACCGCCGCACACTCCGACGAGGCGATGGAACGGGTGCGCGAGTGGCGGCAGGCCCGTTCGGACACCGAGCTGTGGGCAGGGCGTACGGAGGCCGCGGCGCAGCAGCGGCAGCGGCTGCACGCGGCGGCGAGCCGGCTGACGGAGTCGCACTACACCAACCCCGCGCCGGCGACAGGCGATTCCCCCTCGCGCCCACCGGCCCCTGCGTACGAGCCGCCTGCGTGGCGCGAGCGTCCGCCGGCGGAGTACCGGGTCTCCGGCGGGAAGGGCGGCGAGCACCGGCTGACCCCGACCCAGTCGCCCCCGTCAGGGGCGAACCCCCGGCCGAACCTGGTGGCCCACCCGGTGACGCACGGTGGGGCGTCCTTCTTCCACGCGTTGACGGCGGCGGCGAAGTACCACCTGCCGCGCGCCCCGTTGGTCTCCACCGGCTTCTGGTCCCGGTTTGCGACGAGCTGGTGGGGCTCCCCTGCGGACGTGGCGACGGTGCGCGCCCGACTGCTGTCGGCGCTGGCGGACCCGGCGAACCGGGACATGCTGCTGGCGCTCGCGCCGGGCCGCACGGACGCCTTCACCCAGGCGGAGTTGGACGCGGCCGGCGTCCGTCTGGACGGGGCGCACGCCGCCGAGTTCCGGGAGGCGGGCACGGTGCCGGAACAGCGGTGGCTGACGGACGAGGAGCGGTTGCGGCTGGCAACCGCCGCCCTGTCCAGGGACTTCGACGGGGCGGACGCGCACACGTGGGACCACTGGGCGGCGGATGTCCTGCCGGCGCTCGCGGCACGCGAGTTGGGCACACCGCTCACGGTGGTCACCGAGGACGGCCGGGCGCACCGGTTCCTGCCCGCGGGCGTGGACCCGGCGACGGAGTTCGGCGCGGCGGGACCGGAGCCGACGCTGTTCCTGGCGGACGGTTTCTTCCAGGTGGCCCTGCCCGAGGGGGCACGGCCCTGGGCCCCGCCGGAGACGTCGAACGAGACCACGGCGCCGTCCGAAGGACGACACCCGAGCCACACCAGGTGGCCGTGGACGGCGACGAGCACCGACGAGGCGTCCCGCTACACGCTGGACCGGGACGGGACACTGCGCGGCCCCGACGGCACCGTCCATCGGCAGGGCCCCGCCGGCGGTCCGGGCAACGGCTTCTTCGACGCGCTCGCCCGCAGTTTCGAGCACGCGGCGCAGACGGCCGGACTCCCGGACGGCGAGCGACGGGCGCACCGGGAGCAGGCGGCACAAGCCCGGCGGGACCCGGCGCGGATGCTCGGCCAGGCGCCGCCCCCCGGCGAACACAACGCCGTCGCCGGGCTCTTGGACGCGCCCGCGCAGGATGCGGCGGCGGAACTCGCCCGGCACGCGGGACGGGCCGGTTGGCGGCAGCGAGCCGACGAGACGATGGCGAGGTGGGTGGCCGCGGCGACGGACGTCACGCTCACCCTCGTCGACGAGGACGGCACAGCGCACACCTACCCCGGCACCGGTGCCGAGGGCCGGCCACACCTGGTACTGCGCCGGCGCGGCGGCGACTTCGTACCGCTCCTCGCGGAGACCGGTCCGCCGCCCCCGACGCGGACCGTCGACACCGAACGGCCCCCGGACGCGGAGACGCACGGCACCGGCACCACGAACCCGGGGTCGTACGCCGACCTCATCTTCCGCACGCTCACCGGCGGATGAGCGACGCCGACGCGGGAGCCGGCGTGCGCAGCCGCGGACCCGTCGGTTCTCCTCGGCGGCTTGGGGTGCGCTTTCCATCTCACCGCGACGTTGCCCCCGGAGGCGGCGTCGCCGACACCTCCCTCGAAGCCGTACTGTCGCGCCCGTTGGAGACCACCGCGGGGACCCTCCCGCCATACCGCCGCAGCGGAGGAATGCCAAAGGGCCCGACCTTCCGCCGGAACGCGCCGACTCAGCGTGTGTGCCGGACACATGCGATGCCCGTCGCCGCACTGCAAGGGCAGGGAAGGCAGAACCCGCAACGGAGCGCTCGGGAACACACGACGAAGACACGCGGCTCCGTGCCGAAGAAACGGCCAACGCGGGCGACGAGCCCGAGATCCGGCCGGCGCCATCGTGAAGCGCCGCTCAGCGCCCGCCTCAGCGCCGGAACGCATACAAAGGACGACCGGGGTCGCCACCCCCCACAGGAGAGACCCCGGTCGTCTGGCACGGGCGCGCGCTGTGCCTCTGGCAGGCCCGTACTCCCCTCTGCGCCGGGCCGCCCGAAACTGTTACCCGTGTCTCGCTCGGTCGTCGCCGACTCCTGCTGCCTGGGCCGTCGTCCACGTGCATATGCCGGAGGACGCTCCGTCTGCCCGGGGATGCGGCGCCTGTCCGGGATCGGAGGGCAGGACGGACCCGCGCGGTGCTCGGCATGGACGAGCGAGCACACTTGCCCTTAGCGTGCTGCATCGCATCGGCAAAGAGCTGGTGCGCGAGCAGGCCCCGGGTGTATGGCCGGGGAACACCGAGCCGCTCCTGGGCGGAGCGGCCGAGCACGGCAGGGACGGGCCCCACATCCAGGCGTGGCCGAACAACGACCGTCGCAAGTGCGCGGAGTGGAGCGAGAAACGAGCGTGCAGGGGGACGACGCACAGCTAACGGCTGCGGTGCGGGCGGCGCAGAACGGGGACGAGGACGCCTTCCGCACCGTCTACCGCGCCGTGCATCCCAGACTGTTGGGGTACGTCCGCACGCTCGTGCCGGAAGCCGACGCGGAGGACGTCACCTCGGAGGCGTGGCTCCAGATCGCCAGGGACCTCGCCCGGTTCCACGGCGACGGCGACAGGTTCCGCGGCTGGACGGCGCGGATCGCGCGCAACCGGGCGCTCGACCACATCCGGATGCGCGGACGGCGCCCGGCAGTCGGCGGCGACGAGAGCGAACTCGCCGCGCTGCCGGGGGAGACGGACACGGCGCAGGAGGCACTGGAGTCGCTCGACACCGGGCGGACGATGGAGCTCATCGCGCGCCTCCCCAGGGACCAGGCCGAGGCCGTGGTGCTGCGCGTCGTCGTGGGGCTCGACGCGAAGAGCGTGGCGGAGGTGCTGGGGAAGCGCCCGGGGGCGGTGCGCACGGCGGCCCACCGCGGACTGCGCAAGCTCGCGGAGCTGCTGGAGGAATCGGAGAGCGGGGCGTCGCAGGCGGTGCAGGCGCTGCCGTTGAGGGGCAGGTTGCGGCGGGCCTCGGGGCGTGGCTCCGCCGGAGCGGACGGGGGCGAAACATGACCTTCGGTGTGACGCCGAGCGCCGTGAGAACGCTGAGGGATACGTGATGGCGGACCGGTATGGCTGGCTGGACGGAGAGGCAGCGGAGCGCCTGCTGCGTGGAAGACCCCTGCCTCCGGCGTCGGATTCCCCTGCCCGCGGTGCGGAGAAGGGCGCGGGCCGCGGCTCCGAGGAGGAGCGGGCGACGGACCGCCACGCGCGGCTCGACGCCGTCCTCGACGATCTCGCGGCCCGGCAGCTCCGCTCCTCGCCACGGCCGGGCAGCGGCGAACTGCCCGGCGAGACGGCGGCCGTTGAGGCGTTCCGCAGCGCGCAGGCCGGGCTGCTCCGCAGCGCCTCGACGGGTACGCGCAACCGTGGCCGGGTGCGCGGCGCGCGGTGGGCGGTGGCGGGTGTGCCGTTGCGCGCCGGGTTCGCCGTGGCGCTCGCCGGGTGCGCGCTCGGCGGCGTCGCTGTCGCGGCCGGCACCGGCGTGCTGCCGAGCCCGTTCGGTGGGGAGGCCCCCGCTGCGAGCGCTTCGCCGATCTCCAGCCCGGACGATCTCCGGTCCCCCGAGCCGGACGAGCCCGCCCCCGGCAGCACGGGGAGTTGGGAGGACGAGGACGGCTCGCGCAAGCCCTCGCGCGACGAGGACAAGGACGGCGGCAGCAAGAGCCCCGGCGCTGAGGACGACTCCGAGGACGGCGACGGCCGCAAGCACCTCGACGGCTCGCGGCACGGCACGGGCCACGGCAAGTTCGCCAACGCGCTCTGCGAGGCGTACGCGGACGGTGCGCTCAGCCCCAAGCAGCGCGCCAAGCTCGAGCACGCGGCCGGCGGCAGGAACGCGGTCCGCTCCTTCTGCTCGGGCCGCGGCTGGTCCGCACCGGGCGGCGACGTCGGCACCTCGTCACCCGGCGGCACCGGACCGGGCGGCGGCGGAGACGACCCGGCACCGCCCACCAAACCCAGCTCTCCGGAAGGGAGCTCGGGCGTCCCGAGCAGCCCGGGCGACGGCGACGAGGACGACGGCGACGAGGACGACTCCTCCGAAAGCGAGGGAGCCGGGGGCTCGTTCGCGCCCGGTCCCACACCCGAGGGCGCGGCCGTCCCGACACCGGTGGCGCCGTAGGGGCCGGTCCTCAGCGACCTCCCCCGCACGCTGCACGTACGTGTCGGCGTGACCAGAGGGACGCTGCGGTCGCCGACGGACGTCCGAAGCCGAACGGTTCGGTCGCGTCCGGCCCCGTCGGCGGCGCGCCTCGACGTGCATGTGAACCGCGGGCGTTCCCGGAGACGGGACTGCTGGACGACGATGCCCCGGTCGGCTGCCGGACTCGGGCAGCGGGACGCCCGCCGGCGAGTGCCTACGGGCGAGTGCTCCGCGGAAGCTTCCCGCGGTGTGCTGCCAGGCACAGCAGCAACCCCCAGATGAGGAACCACGGGTCCCACAGGAACAGGTGCCAGTCGAACGCCGTCCAGTCCATATCCGACGACGCCTCCACCGCCCCCGCCTTCACCAGCGCCTGCCCGCCGACCAACAGGCCCCCGTACGCGGTGAGTACCACGGCGGCAACCCAGGAAAGGGGCAGCAGAAGACGGCGCGGCATCCGCCACGATGGACGCACGAGCGCCAACCCCAGCAGCGCGGCGAGGAGTTTGAGACCGACGGTGAGCCAGAGCACCGCGACCATCCCGGGATCGCGGGCCCGGGCCGATCGAGCCAGCTCGCCGCCGACGGTGTCGAGACCGGCGGTTCCGCCTGCCGCCCAGTAGGCGCTGACGGCGGCGTACAACAGGCCGAGCGCGAAAGCGGCGTACCCGGGCCATGCGGAAGGTCCGGCGCGCGAGGTGCGGTTACGTGTCACGTCCGAAGTGTGGCAACTCCCGGGAGGCATGGCACAGATGGTGCTTCCGCCGACGTCGGACGGAGGCCCGCCGCTGGCAGCTCGCCGGCCCTTCCGGTCCGCTTTCACCTGCGAGCTGCACCGCACGGGGCGCGACGGAGCCCGTCGGCGAAGACCGCCCGGACCGCGCTCTCGGGTCAGGCCCCGTCCGGCCGCGTCACCGGCGTCAACTGCGCCGACGCTGCCCGAAAAAGCGCCCTCTGCGCCCCGGCCGGAGCAGCGCAGACGAGTGCGCGTACGACCTCTCCCGGCGAACCCCGGACGACACCAACCGTCCCCCGCACGGCGGACGTTGAGCAAAGCGCCCCGCCTGAGCCCGGCCCGACAGTCGAAGTGACGGAGACCACAGGGCGCAGGAGTGCGGCGGTGTGACACTTTCCGGTGCGGCAGCGCAGAGGGAAGTGAGCCGACTGGTCATCGGCTGCGCGATGACGCCCGGGGTTCCCCCCGTACCCCTGGGCACGCGCATCGGCGCGGGCGGGACACGTTCCCCCGGTCCCGCCCGCGCCCCCCGCTTCCTCTTCTGCCGCGAGCGCGGCGTCACTTGTAGACGACGACCTTGTCGCCGGCGCGTACCGCGTCGAAGAGCGCGATGATCCGCTTCTTGTCCCGGACGTTGACGCAGCCGTGCGAGGCGCCCGAGTAGCCGGTGGCGGCGAAGTCCGCGGAGTAGTGGACGGCTTGGCCGCCGCTGAAGAACAGCGCGTACGGCATGGGGGTGTCGTAGATCGTCGAGTGGTGGCGGCGGCTCTTGAAGTCGACCTTGAACTTGCCCTCGCGCGTGGGCGTGTAGGCCGAGCCGAAGCGGACGTCCATCGCCGAGCGGACTTCGCCGTCGACCATCCAGGCGAGGGTGCGGCTCTTCTTGCTGATGCAGAGGGCGCGGCCGGTGCGGCAGCGCGGGTCGGGGTCGGCGAGCGGGCGGGAGGTCGTCGGGTGGAGCTCCAGATGCGTCGGCTGGGAGGTGCGCGCCCGGAGCGCGGTCCAGTCGCTCGGGGAGACGTTGCCGGTACGGGGGCTGCCCTGCTTGCGCTGGAACGCCTTCACCGAGGCGGTGGTGACGTCGCCGTAGTACCCCGTGGGGTTGACCGAGAAGAGCTTCAACTGCTGCAGGCGCGCTTGGAGTTCGCGCACCTGGCCGCTCTCCTGTCCCGACCGCATCAGCACCGGGTCGGGCGGCGGCGGTGGTGGGGGCGACGGGGTGCTGCTGCTCGTCCGCGGCGCGGGGCTGCTCGGCTCGGGGACCGCGGCCGGTGCGTTGGAGGGGGAGGGCGGTGGGGAGGAGCGGGCCACCGGCTCTTCGGGAAGGCGTGAGACCCGGACGGAAGGCTCGCCCGAGGTGTCGACCTGGCAGCCGGCGAGCGCGGTGACGGCGCCGAGCGCGAGCCCCGCCACGGCGAGACGTCCGCGGCGTCGGGCCGGGCCCCGTGCGCGCTCCGGGGCGTCACGCGCCCGCTCGTGCTCCGCGCGCATGTGCGGAGCACGCTCCGTGTCTCTTCTTCCACCGGCCATGGAGTCCCCCCGGGCAGCGACTGTCTCGCAGCACATCAATTCCCACTCCGCCTCACCCGTGAACCTCGATCGGGCGCACAACGCCCCGCCGAGCCCCTGTCGCGTACGCGGGGGCGCCTCCCCAACGCGCGCACGACACACGGGAGTCGGGGAGCGGGAAGCCGCGTCCGTCGTCTGTGAGCAAGGTCCCAGCGTGCACATCTCCACTGTTCGCAGGGCGATCGCTACAGTCCGTGCCGTACGCACCCACACTCTCGGCGACGCCGCCCCGCCTCCGGCGGGCGCCGTCGCAGGCGCGAACGTACGGAGGCAGCACCATGTCGGCACGCCAGTCGGAGTCAGGCCAGCCCATCGAACCGGTCTACGGCCCCGGCGCGCTGGACGGATGGGACCACGCCGAGCGGCTCGGCGAGCCCGGCGCCTTTCCGTACACGCGAGGCGTCTATCCCACGATGTACACCGGCCGCCCCTGGACGATGCGGCAGTACGCGGGGTTCGGAACCGCCTCCGAATCGAACGCGCGGTACAAGCAGTTGATCGAGAACGGCACCATGGGCCTCTCGGTCGCCTTCGACCTGCCGACCCAGATGGGCCACGACTCGGACGCGCCCCTCGCCTCGGGCGAGGTCGGCAAGGTCGGCGTCGCCATCGACTCGATCGACGACATGCGTGTCCTCTTCGGCGGCATCCCGCTGGAGAAGGTCTCCACGTCGATGACGATCAACGCGCCCGCCGCGCTGCTGCTCCTCCTGTACCAACTCGTCGCCGAGGAGCAGGGCGCCGACCCGCAGAAGCTCACCGGCACCATCCAGAACGACGTGCTCAAGGAGTACATCGCGCGCGGCACCTACATCTTTCCGCCGCAGCCCTCGCTCCGCCTCATCGCGGACATCTTCAAGTACTGCCGCGCCGAGATCCCGAAGTGGAACACCATCTCGATCTCCGGCTACCACATGGCGGAGGCCGGCGCGACGCCCGCGCAGGAGATCGCCTTCACCCTCGCCGACGGCATCGAGTACGTGCGCACCGCCGTCGCCGCGGGGATGGACGTCGACGACTTCGCACCCCGGCTCTCGTTCTTCTTCGTCTCGCGGACGACGATCCTGGAGGAGGTCGCCAAGTTCCGAGCGGCTCGGCGGATCTGGGCGAAGGTGATGCGCGAGGAGTTCGGCGCCGAGAACCCCAAGTCGCTGATGCTCCGCTTCCACACCCAGACGGCCGGCGTCCAACTCACGGCACAGCAGCCCGAGGTGAACCTCGCGCGCGTGACGGTGCAGGCGCTCGGCGCCGTGCTCGGCGGGACGCAGTCGCTCCACACCAACTCCTACGACGAGGCGCTCGCCCTCCCGACCGACAAGTCGGCGCGGCTGGCGCTCCGCACCCAGCAGGTGCTCGCCTATGAGACCGACGTCACCGCGACCGTCGACCCGTTCGCCGGCAGCTACGTCGTCGAGTCCCTCACCGACCAGGTGGAGGCGAAGGCGCTGGAGTTGATGGAGCAGGTCGAGGAGCGGGGCGGGGCCGTCCACGCGATCGAGCAGGGCTACCAGAAGAACGAGATCGAACGCAGCGCGTACGCGATCGCTCAGGAGCAGGACAGCGGCGAGCGCGTCGTCGTCGGCGTCAACCGGTACCAGCTCGCGGAGGAGGACCCGTACGAGCCGCTCACCGTCGACCCGGCGATCGAGCAGCAGCAGGTCGAGCGGCTCGCGCGGCTGCGGGCCGAGCGCGACCAGGGCGCCGTCGACACCGCGCTCGCCGCGCTGCGGAAGGCGGCCGAGGGCGAGGAGGAGAACGTCCTCTACCCGATGAAGGAGGCGCTGCGCGCCCGCGCGACCGTCGGCGAGGTCTGCAACACGCTCCGGGAGGTCTGGGGGGCCTACGTCCCGACCGACGCCTTCTGAGCCGGCGCCCGCCCGCGGTGGTGCATTCGTGCGGGCGCTACGGCCGCGCGCCGCGCGGGGGTTGACTCGACGCCGCCCGTCAGCAGGATGAGTGCCGGACTACTGGCGGGTATCCGACGGTCGCCCCTCGGCGACCGGAACCCGGGGACCGCCCCCGGGGGCGCCCGCCGTGGAGGTGGGCACCGTGGCGGAGAGTACGGAACCGGTGGTGCGCGCCCCGGGTCTCGCCGAGCAGGCGCGCGCCCTCGCCGCGGGCGAGGTCACCTCGCGCGAGCTCACCCGGCGCGCTCTCGACCGGATCGCCGCGACGCAGCCGGTCGTCAACGCCTTCCGCCTGGTGCGCGAGGAAGCCGCGCTCGCCGAGGCGGACGCGGCCGACGCCGCGCTCGCGCGGGGCCTCGCGGGCCCCGAACGCCCGCTGCTCGGCGTGCCGTTGGCAGTGAAGGACGACACCGACGTGGCGGGCGAGCCCACCGCCTTCGGCTGCGACGGGACCTTCCCGCCGAAGGCGTGCGACAGCGAGTCCGTGCGCCGTCTGCGCGCCGCGGGCGCCGTGATCGTCGGCAAGACCAACAGCCCCGAACTCGGACAGTGGCCTTTCACCGAGGGCCCCGTCTTCGGCGACACCCGCAACCCCTGGAACCCGGACCACACACCAGGCGGCTCCTCGGGAGGCTCGGCGGCGGCGGTCGCGGCGGGGCTCGTGGCCGCGGCGCTCGGCTCCGACGGGGCGGGCTCCGTGCGCATCCCCGCGGCGTGGACGCACCTCGTCGGGATCAAGCCGCAGCGCGGGCGCATCTCCACCTGGCCGGAGGCGGAGGCGTTCAACGGAATCACGGTCAACGGGCCGCTCGCGCGCACCGTCGGGGACGCCGCGCTCCTCCTCGCCGCCGCCAGCGGCAACGCACCCGGCGACCTCCACAGGCCCGCACCCGTCGACGTGCTCCCGGCCGCCGACCGTCCGCCGGAGCGCCTCCGCATCGCCCTCTCCACGGGCATGCCCTTCACCGCGACGCCGAAGGCCCTCGACCCGCTCGTCGAGTCGGCGGTGCGCGCCCTCGCCGAGCGGCTGGCGCTGCTCGGGCATCGGGTGGAGGAGGCGGAGCCGCGGTACGGTCCGATCGGCCTCACGTTCGTACCGCGGGCGACCGCGGGCGTGCGCACCTGGTCCGAACGCGCCCCCGAGCGCCGTCTGTTGGACCCGCGCACGCTCGGCGCCGTCCGCACCGGGCGGCTGCTCGGCGGCCCGCTGCTGCGTGCGGCGCGGGCAGCGGAGGCCCCGCTGCGGCGCCGCGTCGGCCGCATCTTCCACCGGTACGACGTCGTCCTCGCACCGACCACGGCGACGCCGCCTCCCCGCGTGGGCGCCTTCACCGGGCTCAGCGGCTGGCAGACCGACCGCACGATGATCGCCCACTGCCCCTACGCCTGGCCGTGGAACGTCCTCGGCTGGCCGGCCGTCAACGTCCCCGCGGGGTTCGCACCCGCCCCCGTGGACGAGGGGCGCGGGCCCGGACTCCCGCTCGGCGCCCAGCTTTTGGGGCCCGAGGGGAGCGAGCCGCTCCTCGTCTCGCTCGCCGCCGAGCTGGAAGCGGACCAGCGCTGGTACGAGCGGTGGCCCGACGAAGCGCCGCTGCACCGGCCCGCGGGACGCCCGTAGCGTCCTGTCAGGGCGCCAGGACGTCGAGTTCCGCCATCGCGTCGACCGTGATGTTGCGCATCACCGACTCGGCGCGCTCGCCGTCCCCTTCGCGCACCGCCTCGGCCACCTGCACGTGCATGGTGACGGCCTCCTGCCGCGGATCGCTGAACATGACGTCGTGGCGGGTACGTCCGGCCAGGACGGCGGCGACGACGTCGCCGAGGCGCGCGAACATCTCGTTACCCGAGGAGTTGAGGACGACGCGGTGGAAGGCGACGTCGTGCTCCAGGTACTCGCCGAGCCGGTGGCCGCGGGAGGTGGCGACCATGCCGAGGGCGTGCTCCGTGAGGTCAGCGCACTGCTGCGGCGTCGCGCTCCCGGCGGCGAGCCTCGCCGCCGCCGGCTCGACGGCCGACCGCAGGACGGTGAGCGAGCGTAGCTGGCGCGGGCGGTCGGCACCGGCGAGGCGCCAGGTGATCACCTGCGGGTCGTAGACGTTCCACTCCGCCGTGGGCAGCACGGTGAGGCCGACCCGTCGGCGCGACTCCACGAGGTGCATCGACTCCAGGACGCGGACCGCCTCGCGGACCACGGTGCGGGAGACCTCGTACCGTTCGGCGACCTCGTCGGTGCGGAGGACGGTGCCCGGCGGGTACTCGCCCGCGGTGATCGCGGGACCGAGCGCGTCGAGGAGGCGGGCGTGCAGCCCCTGCCCGCTGCTGTCCGCCTGCTCCGCCATCGGCCTGCGCTCTCCTGTCCGCTCTCCGCCCGGAAGTGCCCAGCTTACGCAGGGTGCTGCGGCCCCTCACCGGGGAGGCGGGGAGCGTGGCAACCGTCACGCGCTTTAAGTATGACTTTTTATGGTCCACCTCTTGAATACGTGTGATCAGTCGGGTTGAGTGGCCGAGGCCGAAGCGGCGGCCGTGCTGCCGCGCGACGCCGGGAGCCCGTCCGTACGCAGCGGACTCCGGTCGGTCCGCACAATGAGGGCGCACGCCCGAGAGCCGTATCCAGTGAGGTAGCGATGAACGCCGCGAGCGCCGCCCCTGTGGTGGTCGTCATGGGAGTGGCGGGCACGGGGAAGACGACGGTGGGCGAGCTGCTCGCCGCCGAGCTCCGCGTCCCCTACGCGGAGGCCGACGACTTCCACCCCCCGGCCAACATCGCCAAGATGTCCTCCGGCGTCTCCCTCGACGACGACGACCGGGCCCCCTGGCTCGACGCCATCGGCGAGTGGGCGCACGGCAGGGACCGGCTCGGCGGCGTCGTGAGCTGCTCCGCGCTCAAGCGGGCCTACCGCGACCGGCTGCGCGCCGCGGCACCCGGCCTCTTCTTCCTCCACCTCGTCGGCGACCGCGAGTTGATCGCCGAGCGGATGCAGGGCCGGCAGGGCCACTTCATGCCGCCCGCACTCCTCGACTCGCAGTTCGCGACGCTCGAGCCGCTCGGCTCCGACGAGTCGGGCGCCGCCGTCTCCGTCGACCAGTCCCCCGAGGCGGTGGCGCGCGAGGCGCTCGCCGCGCTCGGCAGAGCGTCGGAGGGGCACGACCCCGATCCCCGTGCCTCCGGCGAAGAGGCCCGCAGCGGCGGCGCGTCCGCCGGGTGAGCCTCCCCGCGCGCCGCCCACGCGGCGCGCAACAACCCCCTTCGACCCCCTGTTCGTAAAGGAACTCCCGTGCGTCATCTCAGCGTCGAGATGCTGGCAGCAGGCGATTCGGCCGAGAAGATAACCTCGGCGGGCGACCTTCAGCTCGGCATCGCCGTTCTGGTCGGCATCGCCGCCATCGTGCTGCTGATCACCAAGTGGAGGCTGCACGCCTTCCTCGCGCTCACCATCGGCTCCCTCGTCCTCGGTTCGGTGGCCGCTGCCTCCCCCGACAAGACGATCGAGAGCTTCACCGCAGGACTCGGCGAGACCGTCTCGGGCGTCGGCGTACTCATCGCACTCGGCGCCATCCTCGGGAAACTCCTCGCGGACTCGGGCGGCGCCGACCAGATCGTCGACACGATCATCGCCCGCACCGGGAAGCGGGCGATGCCCTGGGCGATGGTCCTCATCGCCGGGATCGTCGGCCTCCCGCTCTTCTTCGAGGTCGGGATCGTCCTGCTCATCCCCGTCGTGCTGCTCGTCGCCAAGCGCGGTCAGTACTCGCTGATGCGGATCGGCATCCCCGCACTCGCCGGCCTCTCCGTCATGCACGGTCTCGTACCGCCGCACCCCGGGCCGCTCGCCGCGATCGACTCCCTCGACGCCGACCTCGGCGTCACGCTCGCGCTCGGCGTCCTCATCGCGATCCCGGTGGCGGTCATCGCGGGGCCGCTCTTCGCCCGGTTCGCCGACCGCTGGGTCGACGTCACGCCGCCCGAGGGCCTCGTCCCGCAGCGTCCCTCCGAAGAGTTGAAGAGCCGCCCCCGATTCGCCGCGACGCTGGCGACGGTGCTGCTGCCGGTCGTGCTGATGCTCGCCAAGGCGCTCACCGACGTCATCGTCGACAACCCCGACGCCGGCGTGCAGCGCGTGATGGACGTCGTCGGCTCGCCGATGATCGCGCTCCTCGCGGCCGCCGTGGTCGGGATGTTCACGCTCGGGCGGGCCGCCGGGTTCGGTACCCAGCGGGTCGCCACCACCGTTGAGAAGTCGCTGGTGCCGATCGCCGGCATCCTGCTCATCGTCGGCGCGGGCGGCGGCTTCAAGCAGACGCTCGTCGACATCGGCGTCGGCGACATGATCCTGCGCTTCTCCGAGGACTGGAGCATCTCGGCGCTCCTCCTCGGCTGGCTGATCGCCGTCGGCATCCGCCTCGCGACCGGCTCCGCCACCGTTGCGACGATCTCGGCCGCCGGCCTCGTCGCGCCGCTCGCCGCCGACATGTCGAGCACGCACACCGCGCTGCTCGTCCTCGCCGTCGGCGCCGGCTCGCTCTTCTTCAGCCACGTCAACGACGCCGGATTCTGGCTGGTGAAGGAGTACTTCGGGATGGACGTCGGGCAGACGGTGAAGACCTGGTCGGTGATGGAGACGCTGATCTCGGTCGTCTCGCTCGTCTTCGTGCTGCTGCTCTCGCTGGTGTTGTAGCCGGACGACGGGCCCCGATGGCGCGCGCTCCCCGAGGCGGGGGCGCGCGCCGTCGTATTACCCCGTGACCGCCTGCCGCAGCGAGCGCGGAGCGCGGCGCGCGAGCCGGCGGACCCTGGGGTCGCGCACCATCCGGGTCAGCGCCGGCGGTAGTGCGCCCGGGAGGCCGAGGACGGCGAGGCGGCGGCGGTCGAAGTAGCGGAGGAGGGCCGGATCGGAGCGCCGGGCCGACAGCAACCGCTCGGTTTCTTCCCGCAGTTCGGGGTGGAGCCGTGGTCGCATCGCGAACCCCACGGCGCGGACCAGCGCGGTGACCCCTCCGGTGGCCGCGAGGTCCGCGGTCGGTGTCGCGTCCGGGGCGCCCAACTCGGGCAGGAGCGCGTCCGCGAGGGTGACGGGGACGCGGTTGCTGTTCTCGTACGGTGTGAGCCGCCGCAGCAGCATCCCGGTTCCGGTGCGTGCGACGGGGATGCCGTAGCAGGCGGCGGCGGTGAAGAGGCCGGTGGAGAAGCACCCGGCGACGAGGGCGGGGCGGGTGCGGGCGCAGAGCGTCTCGGCGAGGACGGGCGAGTCGACCACCGTGAGGTCGACGCCGAGCGCGTCGGCCGCGTCGCGCAGCGCGTCGGTGTAGCGGAGGGGAGCCACCGGATGCGGCTTGAAGACGACCGTGCGGTGTCCGAGTGCGGCGGCGCCGCGGACCATCGACAGGTGGAGCTGCTCCTCCTCGTCGCGGCTGAGGATGCCGAGCGCCGCGAGGTACTGCCCGAGCAGGAGCGCACCTCCGTGCGGTGCCGCCTCCACCTCGGCGGGCGCGGCCCGCGCGAGGCGGTCGAGCACCGTGCGGAAGGCGTCGAGCGGCACCGTCCGGGCCGGCACGCCGAACTCCCCCAGCAGCAGGGGACGCAGGCCCGGTACGAGGTCGAGGTGGAGGAGGCGCTCGATACGGGAGCCGACGAGCGGGTCGAGCCGGTTGCGCGTCGGCCCGTAGCTCATCAGCCCGTCGGCGTAGACGGTGACGGGGGAGTCGGTGAAGATCCGGCAGAGCGCGAGCGCCGGATCGACCTGGATCGACTCCACGACGAGCTCCACCTCGTCCTCGCCGAGCCCCCACAGCCGCCGCAAGTGCCGCTCCCACAGCGGCACCTCGTCGGCGCGGGGCGACCAACCGCCGGGGTGGAGCGGCCTGATGGCGTCGTTCCACGAAGCGACGGAGTCGAACGCGCCTTGCAGCACCACGAATCCGGGCGCCGAGTCGAGCGCCGGCGTGGTCTCGGGCACGGCGGCGTTGTTGCTGACGAGGAGGAGGCGCCGTCCCGCGGGCCCGAGGAGGCCCGATTCCTCGGCGGCGACGAGGGTGGCGGCGCCGTAGAGCGTGGAGGCGAGGAGGATTCTGGTACGCATCAGACGGAGGCTCCGTTCGCTGCCCGGCGGCCGGGGCCCGCGTCGGGGGAGGGGCGCGGTACGCCGGCCGGCGCCGCCGCGCGCGAGGGGCGGCGCAGCAACCGGCGCAGCCGGGCCGCGCGTGGGGCGTCCATCGCGCGGAGCGCCTCGTCGCGGACGGCAGGCGGGAGGGTGCGCAGCGCCGCCGCGCTGCGTGCGCGCAGCAGGCGGGCCACGCGCGGCTCGAACCGGCCGCTGGTGAGGTGGTGCGCGATGATCGCGCAGTAGGTGCGGACGGCTTTGGGGAGGAGCGCCGCGGCGTCGCGGTCCTCGGCGGTCTCGGTGACGACCTGGTCGAAGGCGCGGAGGAAGTCGAGTTGGCGCACGTCGCCGATCTGGGTGAGGGAGGAGGCGACGCCGCGCCGGTAGAAGACCCCGAGGAGGCCGACGGCTGCGAAGGACTCGGCCTCCCGGTGGAGCCGCCAGATCCACGGCCGGTCCTCCGCGGTGCGCAGGCCCTCGGTGAAGTGGAGGAGCCCGCGGTCGAGGAGGCGGCGGTGGTAGATGCCGGCCCAGGCGTACGCGTAGTCGACGGAGGTGGTGCGGTCGGCGGGGAGGATCGCGGCCCGCGGGTCCTCGACGACCTCTCGGCGTCCGTGCGGCACGCGCGCGATCGTGCGGGACCTGCCGGTGCACTGCACGTGATCGGTGCGGAGGAAGTCGCAGCGCAGCCTCTCCGCCGCGGAGACGAGCCGCGCGTAGTAGCCGGGCGCGAGCCAGTCGTCCCCGTCGAGGAAGGTGACGAACTCGCCCTCGGCGCACGCGAGTCCGGAGTTGCGCGCGGAGGCGAGGCCGCCGTTCTCCCCCCGCGGGACGAGTACGGCGCCCTGGATTTCCCGTTCCGCCTTTTCCAGGAGAGCGCGCGTGCCGTCGGTCGAGCAGTCGTCGACGAGGAGGAATTCGACGTCCTCGCCGGCGTTCTCGTGCAGGCTTGCGAGAGTGTCGGGTGCGTAGTCGCGCACGTTGTAGAACGGCACGATGACGGAGAGCTTGACCACGGGGAGAAAGGTTAGGCGCGCATCGGCGCGGGGGTGTGTCCTGGTGTGGTCGCCGTGGTGAACGGCGCATGGCGGGCAGGTGAACCGCCTCGCGGTGCGCCGCTGTTCACCGGCTGTTGCCTTTCCGTTCGACCTCCTGGGATTTCCGCTCCCTAACGTCTTCCGCGTGCTCACAGGTACTTTTGCAGAAGCCGCCGGTGAAAACTCGACGCATTCCGCACCGCGCCGCGTCGCAGTGCTCGCGGATTCCGATACGCGCTGGAAATGGGGTGCGCTCACCGCGCGCAGGCTCGCGCCGGGGGCGCACCTCGACGGCCTGCTGCTGCGCGGCAGGGCGACGCCGACGCCGCGTCAGCTCGCCGAAGTCGACGCCGAAGCCGACTCGTTGCGCGAGGTGACGACGGCCGAGTTCGTCCGCGCCGCCGCCGAGCGGGACCCCGGGTACGACGCGATCGTGCTCGCCTGCGTGGGCGGCGCGGTGCAGTCGATGCTCCACGGTGCGGCGGCAGCGCAGCGCGCCGTCGCACCGGGGGCGGGGCTGCTGCGGCGTCCCGTGACGGTCACCGGGTACGTCGGCGTCGTCTACGAGAAGCTCGCCGACGGGCTGCTGCTCCGCCACGGCGCCGACGTCGTCCTCGCCAACTCGCCCGCCGACGCCGCCCGTTTCCGCGAGGTGTACCGCGGGGCAGGGGCCGACCCGGACGGCGTGACGGAGTGCGCGCTCCCCTTCCTCGACGGGGCGCACGAGCCGGGTGGACCCGGACGTGCCGAGGCGGGGCACCCGTTCACGGTCGTCTTCGCGACCCAGCCGTCCGTCCCCGCGGGCCGTGCGGACCGGCGCTACCTGCTACGGCGCGCAGCGGAGCACGCGCGGGCGCACCCCGACCGCGAAGTGCTCGTCAAGTTGCGGAGCAAGCCCGGCGAGCAGACCACGCACATCGAGGAGCAGCCCTACCAGCGGCTGGGCCGGTCGCTCCCCGGCGGCCTGCCGCCCAACTGCCGCCTCGTCCACGGGCACATGGGAGAGGTGCTGGAGCGGACCGACCTGCTCGTCACCGTGAGTTCGACGGCCGCGCTGGAGTCGCTCCACCGCGGTGTGCCGACGGCGGTCCTCACCGACCTCGGCGTCCGCGAGGCGCTCGGCAACCACTACTTCCTCGGCTCGGGGTGCCTCGCCTCCTGGGACGAGCTCGACGCGGGTGCGCTCCCCGAGGCCGACGGCGAGTGGTGCGCCCGCGAGGGGGTACTCCCGCCCGGAGGCGGCAGCGCGGGGGAGTGGTACGCGCACGCCTTCGACGCGGCGCGCGCCCGGGTCGCGCGCCTCGTCGCGCAGTCGGCCGATGTCGGACTGCCGCCGCTCGCCCCGTACTACACGCCGCGCACCGCACCCGCGCACCTCGCCGCCGTCCTCGCGCGCTACGGCCTCGACCCGCAGGGCGAACCCCTGCGGGGCGCCGGCTCGCCCGCGCGTCCGAGCGCGCTGCGCCGCGCGCTCCGTACTACGGCACGGGGCGCGTACCGGCACGGGGTGCAGCGGGTGGCGCCCGTCGTGCGCCGGCTGGGGGAGCTGTGAGCCGGCCGCGGTGCCGCCGGCACCGACTCCCGTGCGGCGCGGGCCGGTCCGGGCGCTCCGTGCCGTCCGCCACCGGCGCGTCCCCGCGCTGCCGCTGCCTTTGCCCCGTCCTCTTCGCCAGGGAGCCCGCATGACCCACCGCGACCGGCCCGAGGTCCTCGCCGTCGTCCCCGCACGGGGCGGCTCGAAGGGCGTGCCGGGCAAGAACCTCGCCGAGGTCGGCGGCGCACCGCTCGTGGTGCGCGCGGTGCGCGCCTGCCTGGCTGCGCCGCAGCCGACCGCCGTCGCCGTCTCCACCGACGACGCCGGGATCGCCTCCGCCGTCCTGCCCGAGGGCGCCGAAGTGGTCGAGCGTCCAGCGCACTTGGCGGTGGACACCGCCGGAAGCGAGGCCGCCGTCCTCCACGCGCTCGACGTCCACGAGGCGCGCACGGGCCGCACCGTCGACGTGGTGCTGCTGGTGCAGTGCACGAGCCCGTTCCTCACGCCGGGTGACATCGCAGGCGTCGCCGGGGCGGTGCTCGGCGGCGCGGACAGCGCGCTGAGCGTCGCGCCGTTCCACGGCTTCGTCTGGCGCGACGAGCCGCGCGGCGCCCGCGGCGTCAACCACGACAGCAGGTACAGGCCGCGCCGGCAGGACCGTCCCGAAGACCTGCTGGAGACGGGCGCCGCCTACGCGATGCGCGCCGACGGCTTCCGCGCCGCGCGGCACCGCTTCTTCGGCCGCACCGTCCCCGTGCGCACCGAGGCGGCACGC
Organism: Streptomyces sulphureus DSM 40104; assembly: GCF_000381025.1. Lineage (GTDB taxonomy): Bacteria > Actinomycetota > Actinomycetes > Streptomycetales > Streptomycetaceae > Streptomyces > Streptomyces sulphureus. Next base: position 826,856 of record NZ_KB905814.1, on the reverse strand, counting down.
GTACTGGAGGTCGACGAACCCCACGACCTGGCGCACGCCCGTCTCCTCGCCCCGCTCCTCGACGCCCCGGCGCACGCCGGGCCCGAGCCCGCACCCGCGCACGCGGGAGCGGCCCAACCGCCGCCGCAGGCAGCCGTATCGGCGCCCGACGCGGCGACCTGAGCAGACCCGCACGACCCGCGCCGCGAGCCGCGGCGCACGGAAGCACCGAAAGCGAAGGGAAACCCCGAAGATGAGCACCACCCCGACCACCACCCGCCAGCGGACGCTCGGCAGCCGCCTCGCAGGCCCCGGCCGACCCGTCTACGTCACCGCAGAGATCGGCATCAACCACAACGGCGACCTCGACAACGCCCTCCGCCTGATCGACGCCGCGGCCGAGGCGGGCTGCGACGCCGTCAAGTTCCAGAAGCGCACCCCCGAGGTCTGCACCCCGCGCGACCAGTGGGACGTCGAACGCGACACCCCCTGGGGCAGGATGACGTACCTGGCGTACCGCCACCGCGTCGAGTTCGGCGAGGAGGAGTACCGCGCCGTCGACGAGCACTGCGCCGAACGCGGCATCGACTGGTTCGCCTCGCCGTGGGACGTCGAGTCCGTCGCCTTCCTGGAGAAGTTCGACGTGCCCGCGCACAAGGTCGCCTCGGCCTCCCTCACCGACGACGAACTCCTGCGCGCCATGCGGGAGACCGGCCGCACGGTGATCCTCTCCACCGGCATGTCGACGCCCCGGCAGATCCGGCACGCCGTCGAGGTGCTCGGCAGCGAGAACATCGTGCTCTGCCACGCCACTTCGACGTACCCGGCCCCCGCGGGCGAACTCAACCTGCGCATGATCCACACGCTTCAGACCGAGTTCCCCAACGTCCCGATCGGCTACAGCGGCCACGAGACCGGCCTCCAGACCACCCTCGCCGCCGTCGCGCTCGGCGCCGTCTTCGTCGAGCGGCACGTCACCCTGGACCGCGCGATGTGGGGTTCCGACCAGGCAGCCTCCGTCGAGCCCGGCGGGCTGCGCCGCATGGTCAGGGACATCCGCACCATCGAGGAATCGCTCGGGGACGGCGTGAAGCGCGTCTACGAGAGCGAGTTGAAGCCGATGCAGAAGCTCCGCCGGGTGCCTGGCGTCGTCGCGGAGCAGGGCGAGGCGCCCGGGGAGGGGGTGGACCGTGTCCCGGCGGCCGTCTAGCGGTACCGGCGCGACGACGGGCGCCGCCGGCGGCAGCGCGGGCGCCCCGCGTGCCGAGGGGCGCACTCTCGCCTTCGCTGAAAGCCCCGCGCAACTCCTCAACCTCCTGGAGTGGGCGCACCTCACACGTCCGCAGGACCTCACCCTCGTCGTGCTGCCGCCCGGCGACCCGATGACGCGGGGCCAGTTGCGCCGCATGGTGGAGCTGGCGAGGGACGAGGGCCACCCGGTGCGCTGGCAGGAAGCGCGCGGAGGGGCGCTCGCACCGCTCAGAGCCGCGGGGACGCTCGCCGCCGAACTCCGGCGCGCCGCACGCCTGGTGATCGGCGACCCCTTCTCGCGCTACCTCCAGGTCCTGCTCAACCTCGCAGGCGCCGCACACGCGGTGGTGGTCGACGACGGGACCGCGACGATGGAGTTCGCGTCCCAACTGGCCCAGGGGGAACGGCTCACGCGCTGGCACCGCACCGGTCGGGGCGGCGCCAGCGCGCTGCTCTTCGCTCCGGTCTCGCACGGCGCGCGCCGACGGCTCACGCCGGGCCCCGCGCGCGAGGTAGAGGTCTTCAGCGCCATGCCGATAGAGCCGCCCCCTGGCGTGCGGCTGCGCACCAACTCCTTCGCATGGACCCGCGAACGGTTCGGTCCTCCGCTCCTCACCAAGGGCGCCGACCTCGTCGGCACCTCGCTGGTGGAGACCGGCGTCGTGGATCAGGAGCGCTACGTCGAAGCGGTGGCCCGCCTCGCCGGGGAGTACGGCGCCACGCGCTACTTCGCGCACCGCAGGGAGGCCAGCGGCAAGCTCCAACGCGTCGCCTCCGCGGCCGGGTTGCAGATCGTCCGTCCCGACCTGCCGCTGGAACTCGCCGCGCGGCGGGGCCCCGTGGGGCGGACGATCCTCAGCTTCCCCTCCACGGTCGTGCACACGCTCCCGCTCGCCCTCTCCGGAACGCCCGTGACGGTCGCGGTGCGCGACGTCGATCCCGCGTGGTTGACGCCGGCCGCCGCACCGGGCGCCAAGGGGTTCCTTGCGCGGGTGGCGGAGTCGGCCACCGGTGTCCGTTCTCTCGGGCCCGAGCCGGGCGCAGCGAGCGCATAACAATACCCAGCCCCAAACGGGAACAACCGCCGCGCAGGCTACTTTTTCTTCCCCTGTGGGGCTGAAGTTTGGTGGATCACCGGCCAGTTGCCCCCGTGATGCGCCTAGTCTTCGCACCATGAACGAACTCCTGTCGTCCCACACTCCGGAGGTGGACGCCCCCGACACCCCGGCAGCGGCGGCTCCGGACCACAGCCGTACGCCGCAAGCCGCTCCACCGGAATGCCCCCACCCGTCCGACGCCCCGCAGTTCCCCGGCGCCGAACGGCTCCCCGCAGGCAACCCGGAGATGCCCGAGCTCCCGGGCGCGCTCCCCGAATCGCTCCGCCGCGAACTCGTCGTCTTCCGGCGGGACCTCCACATGCACCCAGAGCTGGGCAACCAGGAGTTCCGCACGACCTCGGCGCTGAAGGCGCGGCTGGAGCAGGCGGGGCTCGCACCGCAAGTGCTCTCCCTCGGCACCGGTCTCGTCTGCGACATCCACCCGGGGCTCGCCTCCGAGCCCCCCTCTCCCGACCGCCCGATGCTCGCGCTCCGCGCGGACATCGACGCGCTCCCCATCCCCGACACCAAGGACGTCGGCTACCGCTCGACGGTCCCCGACCGGGCACACGCCTGCGGTCACGACGTCCACACCACCGCCGTCCTCGGCACCGGCCTCGTCCTCGCCGACCTGGCGCGCGCGGGGGCGCTGCCGTGCTCGGTGCGGCTCCTCTTCCAACCGGCCGAGGAGCTGCTGCCCGGCGGTGCCCCGGACGTGCTGGAGTGCGGCGTCCTCGACGGCGTCGGCCGCATCCTCGCCGTCCACTGCGACCCCCGGGTCGAGGTCGGACGGATCGGCCTGCGCTCGGGCGCCATCACCTCCGCCGCCGACCGCGTGGAGGTGGCGCTCATGGGCCCCGGGGGACACACCGCGCGGCCCCACCTGACCACCGATCTGGTCACGGCCGCCGCGAAGTTGGCGACGGACGTCCCCGCGCTCCTCGCCCGCCGCGTCGACGCGCGGGCCGGCCTCGCGCTGACCTGGGGGCGGATCGCCTCCGGACACGCGTGCAACGTCATCCCGCAGCGCGCCGACCTCTCCGGCACCCTGCGCTGCCTCGACCTCGACTCCTGGCGCACGGCGCCCGATCTGGTCCACGCGGCCGTCGACGAGGTCGCCGCGCTCCACGGCGCCAAGCCGGAGCTCACCTATGTCCGCGGGGTGCCCCCCGTGGTCAACGAGCCGGGCGCCACCCAGCTCTTGCAGCGCGCGATGGCCGCGCGCCGCGGGGCCGAGGCCGTCGTCGGGACCGAACAGAGCCTCGGTGGCGAGGACTTCTCCTGGTACCTGGAGCACGTCCCCGGTGCGATGGCGCGGCTCGGGGTCCGCAGGCCGGAGGAGCACCGCACCCGCGACCTCCACCAGGGCGACTTCGACGCGGACGAGCGGGCCGTCACCGTCGGTATCGAACTCTTCACCGCCGCCGCGCTGTTGGACGCGGCGCACTGAACACCCCCGGCTCCGGGGCCGGTTCGGCTCCGGAGCCGGGAGGGAAGGCACGCACGAACCAACTTCCGTGCGTATCCGGCGGTTTGGCCCCGCTGCTCTTACTGCGCGTCCACTCGGCACCGCGCTGCGTCACCCTCTGCGGGGGTTACGCGCGTGGCTCACGCGACGATACGGTAACGGCGCTCCCACATGCCTTTACCTGAATTCTACGCGCGTTAATCTGACCCCGGACCAGCGCCGGAAGCGGCGCGCGGAAAAGCTGAAGGGGACGTCCTCTTGCGTCGGGTAACCAAGCTCGCTGCCGCGGCCTGCGCGACCGCGGCTCTCGCACTGACCACCACTGCCTGCGGCGAGAGCTCCACGGAGTCCGCCGCCAAGGGAGACAAGGGTGTCGGCCTCGCCTTCGACGTCGGCGGCAAGGACGACCACTCCTTCAACCAGGCAGCAAACCGCGGCATGTTGAAGGCCACCAAGGAGTTGGACCTCGGCAACAAGACGCTCACCGCCTCCAACGACGAGACGGAGGCCACCCGCGAGCAGCGCCTCACCCAGCTCGCCGAGGCCGGCTACAACCCGGTCGTGGGCGTCGGCTTCGCCTACGGCAAGTCGATCAACAAGGTCGCCAAGGACTTCTCCGACACCACCTTCGCCGTGGTCGACGCGGAGTCGAACGCCGACAACGTCTCAGGGCTGCTCTTCTCCGAGCAGGAGGCGTCCTACCTCGCGGGCGTCGCCGCGGCGAAGAAGACGAAGACGAAGAAGGTCGGCTTCATCGGCGGCGTCAACAACGCGCTCATCCAGAAGTTCGAGGCGGGCTTCGTCCAGGGCGTCGAGGAGACCGACTCCAAGATCAAGCTGACGTCGCAGTACCTCTACCCGACGAACATCAAGGGCTTCAACGACCCGAAGGCCGCCAAGGACAAGGCCAAGGGCATGCTCGACCAGGACATCGACGTCATCTACTCCGCCGCGGGCCAGTCGGGCACCGGTGCGATCGAGGAGATCAGCAAGAAGAAGGACACCTGGGCGATAGGCGTCGACTCCGACCAGTACATGCAGCCCGGTCTGGAGAAGTATCGGGACTCGATCCTCACCTCGGCGGTGAAGAACGTCGACATCGCCGTCTACGAGCTGATCAAGAGCGTCGACGAGGGCAAGCCGCTCCACGGCACCCAAAACTTCACCCTCAAGGAGGACGGCGTCTCCCTCGCCACCTCCGGCGGCTTCATCGACGACGTCCAGGACGACGTCGCCGCCGCGAAGAAGAAGATCGTCAGCGGCGACATCAAGGTCCGCACCTCCCCGTGACCCGCTGAGCCCACCGCCCGCCGCCGGGCGCTCCGCCGCGTGCGCGGACGGCCGGCGGCGGGCGCGAGCGGCGGACGCCCAGGTCCGCCGGCACGACCCCAACTCCCCCGCGGCAGCGGGCACTCCGGCCGCCCCTTCCCCTCCGGCCGCCCGCGCGCGAGCCGACCGAAAACCCGAGGTGCCGTCATTTCCCCAGCCAGCACCCCCCAACGCGCCGCACCCGAAAGCGCCGGGCAGCACCCGTCGGCGGTCGAACTCCGCGGGATCACCAAGCGCTTCCCCGGTGTCGTGGCCAACCACGACATCGGCATCACCGTGCGCCGCGGCACGGTCCACGCCCTCGTCGGCGAGAACGGCGCGGGCAAGTCGACGCTGATGAAGATCCTCTACGGCATGCAGAAGCCGGACGAGGGCACCATCACGCTCGACGGCGAAGAGGTCTCCCTCCATACCCCGGCGGACGCGATCGCGCGCGGTATCGGCATGGTCCACCAGCACTTCATGCTCGCCGACAACCTCACGGTCCTGGAGAACACGGTCCTCGGCGCCGAACGTCTCCACGGCATCGGGGGCCGCGCCCGCGCGCGCATCCAGGAGATCTCCGAGAAGTACGGCCTCGGCATCCGCGCCGACGCGCTCGTCGAGGACCTCGGCGTCGCCGACCGCCAACGCGTCGAGATCCTCAAGGTCCTCTACCGCGGCGCCCGTACGCTCATCCTCGACGAGCCCACGGCGGTCCTCGTCCCGCAGGAGGTCGACGCGCTCTTCGACAACCTCAGGGAGCTGAAGGCCGAGGGGCTCACCGTGCTCTTCATCTCGCACAAGCTCGGCGAGGTGATGTCCGTCGCCGACGAGATCACGGTGATCCGCAGGGGCACGACCGTCGAGACCCTCACCCCGGAGCGCACGAGCCCGCGCCAGCTCGCCGAGTTGATGGTCGGCAGCGAGCTCCCCTCGCCGGAGACGCGCGAGTCGACCGTCACCGACGTCCCCGTACTCCGGGTCGACGGGCTCCGGTTGGCGGCGACCGACGGCGACGGCGTCGCACGGACGGTGCTCGACGGCGTCTCCTTCACCATCCACCGCGGCGAGGTGCTCGGCATCGCGGGCGTGGAGGGCAACGGCCAGGCCGAGCTCGTCGAGGCGGTGATGGGCATCCGCGAGCCGGAGTCCGGCGCCGTCGAGCTCGACGGCGCCGACCTCGCGCACGCCTCCACCCGCACCCGGCGCGAGCAGGGCATCGGCTACATCCCCGAGGACCGCCAGCGCCACGCGCTGCTCCTGGAGGCTCCGCTCTGGGAGAACCGCATCCTCGGCCACGTCACCGAGGCGCCCAACTCCCGCGGCAGGCTCCTCGATCCGCGCGGCGCCCGGCGGGACACCGAGCGCATCGTCGAGGAGTACGACGTGCGCACACCCGGCATCGACGTCCCCGCCGCGAGCCTCTCCGGCGGCAACCAGCAGAAGCTCATCGTCGGCCGGGAGATGAGCCACGAGCCCAAGCTCCTCATCGCAGCCCACCCCACCCGGGGCGTCGACGTCGGCGCGCAGGCGCAGATCTGGGACCAGATCAGGCAGGCACGACGGGAGGGCCTCGCCGTGCTCCTCGTCTCGGCCGACCTCGACGAACTCATCGGCCTCTCCGACACGTTGCGGGTGATGTACCGCGGGGCGCTCGTCGCCGACGCGGACCCGGCGGCGATCACACCGGAGGAACTCGGCTCCGCGATGACGGGCGCCGCCAGCGGCCACCTCGTCCATGAGGACGACGGGCCGCCCGGGTCCGGCACCGCACCGCTCCCCGGCCAGCGGAACCCGCAGGCCGACGAAGAACGAGGCACCGACGACGAAGGGGGTGAGGCGAGGTGACCCGCCCCGCCGGCCGCGGCTCCGGGCCGCGCAGGATCGACCCGCAGGCCGTGGTGCAGGCGCTCGCCGCACCGCTGCTCGCGATCGTCGCCGCTCTGGCGATCACCTCGCTCGTGATCGGCGCGACGGGCAAGGACCCGTTCCACGCGTTCCAGGTGATGCTCGACTTCGGCTCGAAGAGCGACAGCCAGATCTGGATCGTCAACAAGGCGATCCCGTACTACCTCTCGGCGGTCGCCGTCGCCGTCGGCTTCCGCATGAACCTCTTCAACATCGGGGTCGACGGCCAGTACCGCATCGCCGCCTTCGCCGCCGCGGTCGTCGGCGGCGCGGTCTCGCTGCCCGGCTTCCTCGCGCTGCCGCTGGTGCTCCTCACGGCGATGGTCGTCGGGGCCGTCTGGGCGGGGATCGCCGGGGTGCTCCGCACCACGCGCGGGGTGAGCGAGGTGATCACCACGATCATGCTCAACTCGATCGCCGGCTCCCTCATCGGCTACTTCCTCCAGGAGGGCAGGCTCGCCGAGAAGGAGGGCAACCTCTTCCACACCCCGTACCTCCCGGACGCCACCCGCTTCTTCACGCTCCCCACCAACCCGGACCCGATCTACGGCACGATCCTCATCGCGCTCGTCATCGGCGTCGCGTACTGGTTCGTCCTGGGACGCACCCGGTTCGGCTTCGACCTGCGCGCGGTCGGCCGCTCGGAGTCGGCGGCCACCGCGAGCGGCGTCAGCGTCCGGCGGATGATCGTGACGAGCATGGTCCTCTCGGGGGCCGTCGCCGGACTCGTGGGCATGCCGACGCTCCTCAACGAGTCGTTCAACTACGGCACCGACTTCCCCGCGGGCATAGGCTTCACCGGCATCGCCATCGCGCTGCTCGGCCGGAACCACCCGATCGGGATGGCCCTCGGCGCCCTGCTGTGGGGCTTCCTCGAACGCACGGGCACGCAACTGGAGTTCGAGGGATACGCCCAGGAAATCGTCGGTGTGATGCAGGGCGTGATCGTGCTCTGCGTCGTCATCGCTTACGAGGTGGTACGCCGCTACGGCCTGCGCAGGCAGCAGCGGGAGGTCGGCGCCGAGCTCGCCGCCTCCTCGGGCGCGGGCGGCGAGAAGGCGGAGGTGTCGGCGTGAGTGCGCCCCTGAAACCCCAACAGGCCCCCGAGCGGCAGAAGTTCGCCGTCCTGCGGGCCACGCTCACCCGCGGCGGCGAGGCGAAGGGCGCCCGCAGGAAGCTGACGTACCCGCAGATCCTGCTCCTCGTCGCCGGCGGCCTCGTTGCGCTGTCGCTGCTGCGCATCGTCACCGGAGCCAACCAGCTCACCGCGAGCGGGCAGTACTCAGCGGCCCTCGGCGCCGCCGTCCCGATCGGCCTCGCCGGGCTCGGCGGGCTGTGGGCCGAGCGGGCCGGCGTCATCAACATCGGCCTCGAGGGCATGATGATGCTCGGCGCCTTCTCGGCGGGGTGGCTCGGCTGGCAGTACGGCCCCTGGGTGGCGGCCGTCGCGGGGATCGCGGGCGGCGCGCTCGGCGGGCTCCTCCACGCCATAGCCACCGTCACGTTCGGGGTCGACCACATCGTCTCCGGTGTCGCGATGAACATCCTCGCGCTCGGCGTCGTGCAGTTCCTCGCGAAGCTGTGGTTCGGCGCCGAGGGGAGCGAAGCGGCGGCGCAGGGCGGCAACGACAAGCAGTCCCCACCGATGGACTCGATGCCGACGTTCACCGTCCCCGGCCTCTCCGACGGGCTCAAGGCGGTCGAGGAGCACCACTGGTTCCTCGTCTCCGACGCCGCAGGGCTGCTGGGCTCGCTCGTCAGCTCGGTCTCCTGGCTCACCGTCCTCGCCGTGACGGTCTTCGTGGCGAGCTTCTTCGCGCTCTGGCGCTCGTCGTTCGGGCTGCGGCTGCGCTCCTGCGGCGAGAGCCCGGTCGCGGCCGAGACGCTCGGCGTCAACGTCTACCGCTACAAGTACGCGGCCGTCGTCGTCTCGGGCGCCCTCGCGGGGCTCGGCGGGGCCTTCCTCGCCATCGACGTCCACATCTACCAGGACCAGCAGACCGGCGGCCGCGGCTACATCGGCCTCGCCACCATGATCTTCGGCAACTGGCGTCCCGGCGGCGTCGCCATGGGGGCCGGGCTCTTCGGCTTCATGGACGCGCTCCAACTCCGCTCCGGCGGGCCGACGGTGCACGCGCTGCTGCTCCTCGTCGCCGTGGTGCTGCTCGTCATCGCGCTCGTCAAGCTCCGTTCGGGGCACCGGCTCCAGGCCGCGCTGAGCGCGGTGACCGCCGTGCTGCTGATTGTCTGGTATGCCCTTACCGACACCATCCCGCTGGAGTTCGTCGAGATGACCCCCTACGTCGCCACCCTCCTGGTGCTCGCGCTCGCCGCCCAACGGCTGCGCGCACCGAGAGCCGTCGGCAAGTCCTACCGCAGAGGGCAGGCCCAGTGACCGCAGGACCGCACATCCCCGAGGGCGGGACCCCGTCCGAACAGCCCGTCGACTGGCCCGCGTTGCGCGCCCTCGCCCGCAGCGCCATGGCCCGCGCCTACGCTCCGTACTCCGGCTACCCGGTGGGCGCGGCCGGACAGGTCGACGACGGCACCACCGTCTCCGGCTGCAACGTGGAGAACGCGTCGATCGGCCTGAGCCTCTGCGCCGAGTGCGGGCTCGTCTCCGAGCTGTACGCGCGCGGCGGCGGGCGGCTCACGGCCGTGAGCTGCGTCGGGCAGGACGGCATGCCCGTCGCGCCGTGCGGCAGGTGCCGCCAACTCCTCTGGGAGCACGGCGGTCCCGGCCTGCTCGTCGACGGCGCGGCCGGCAGCCGCAGGCTCTCCGAGCTCCTCGCCGACCCCTTCACGCCGGAGCACCTCGCCCGCTGAACCACCGCCCCGGACGCACGGGGGACGTCCGGGGCGTACGCCCACCCCGGAGTGCCGCGGGGCGCGGAGACGCCGCGCCCCGCGTTCCGCACGCCTGCCGCACACCGTCCGCGGCCGCGGCGCGGTCCGGCGCGCCCGGCCCCAACCACACGACCGAGGAGTGCAGATGGACGCCATCTCCGTGATCCGCACCAAGCGGGACGGCGGCGAGCTCACCGCCGAGCAGATCGACTGGATCATCGCCGCCTACACCAGGGGCGAGGTGGCGCACGAGCAGATGTCGGCGCTCGCGATGGCGGTCTTCCTCAACGGCATGTCCCGTACGGAGACCGCCCGTTGGACGGCCGCGATGATCGCCTCCGGCGACCGCATGGACTTCTCCTCGCTCCCCGAGCCGACCACGGACAAGCACTCGACGGGCGGCGTCGGCGACAAGATCACGCTGCCGCTCGCCCCGCTCGTGGCGGCGTGCGGCGCCGCCGTACCGCAGCTCTCCGGGCGCGGCCTGGGGCACACCGGTGGCACCCTCGACAAGCTGGAGTCGATCGTGGGCTGGCGCGCGGGGCTCACCGCGGAGGAGATGCTCGACGTCCTCCGCGAGACCGGCTGCGTCGTCTGCGCGGCCAACGAGCGCCTGGCGCCCGCGGACCGCAGCCTCTACGCACTCCGCGACGTCACCGGTACCGTCGAGTCGATCCCGCTGATCGCCTCGTCGATCATGTCGAAGAAGATCGCCGAGGGGACCGACGCGCTCGTCCTCGACGTGAAGGCCGGCTCCGGCGCCTTCATGAAGACGCCCGAGCAGGCCCGCGAACTCGCCCGCACCATGGTCGAGTTGGGCACCGACCACGGGGTCCGCACCCGCGCCCTGATCACCGACATGTCGACCCCGCTCGGCCGCACCGCCGGGCACGCGCTGGAGGTCCGCGAGTCCGTCGAGGTGCTCGCGGGAGGCGGCCCCGAGGACGTCGTCGAGCTCACCCTCGCGCTCGCCCGCGAGATGCTCGACGCCGCCGGACTCGCCTCGGCCGACCCGGCCAAGGCGCTCGCAGACGGCTCCGCGATGGACCACTGGCGCCGCATGATCACCGCGCAGGGCGGCGACCCGGACGCCCCGCTCCCCGCCTCCCGCGAGCGGCACACCGTCACGGCGCAGGAGGCCGGCGTCCTCACCGAGCTCGACGCCTACGCCGTCGGCGTCTGCGCCTGGCGGCTCGGCGCCGGACGCAGCCGCAAGGAGGACCCCGTCCAGGCGGGGGCCGGCGTCGAACTCCACGCCAAGCCGGGCGACTCCGTGACGGCGGGCGCCCCCCTGCTCACCCTGCACAGCGACACCCCCGAGGCGTTCGCGTACGCGGCCCAGGCGCTGGAGGGCGCGGTCACCGTCGGCGAAGCGGGCGACTTCACGAAGCAGCCGGTGGTGCTGGAGCGCATCGCCTGAGACGTCGACTCCCCCTCCGCGCACCGCACTTGCGGCCGCGGAGGGGGAGCCCGACGCGCCTCAGGCCGCGGCCTCGACCGCGACGCGGTTCGCCACGACGGCCTTGCGCGTGGCGTAGAGCGTGACGCACGCGGCGAGCGCCAGCGAGCCGAGCCCGAGCGACGCCGCAGCCGGCCAGCCGCCGGCCGCGAAGGCGAACGCACCGAAGGCGCCGCCGAGGGAGCTGCCGAGGTAGTACGCCATCGTGTAGAGGGCGGACGCCTGCGCCTTGCCCTCCGTCGCCGTCTGGCTCACCGCGCCCTGCGCCACCGCGTGCCCGGCGAAGAACCCGGCGGTGACGAGCACGAGCCCCGCGACGACGCCGAAAAGGCTGTCGACCGTGCTGAGCAGCAGCCCCGCCGCCGCGGTGCCGACGCCGAGGTAGAGGGTGCCGCGCCGCCCGAGGCGCGCGTTGAGCCGCCCCGCCGTCGCCGAAGCGAGCGTTCCCACGAGGTAGATGACGAAGATCGAGCCCACGAGCCCCTGCGAGAGCGAGAACGGTTCCTCGACGAGCCGGTACCCGATCACCGTGTACACCGAGCCGAAGACGGTCATGAAGAGCAGCCCGATCGCGTAGAGCCGCAGCAGCAGCGGGTTGCGCAGGTGCCGTCCGACCGTCCGCGCCATGGCGGCGGGCCGCAGCGGTACGGGCGTGAAGTGCCGCGGCTCCGGCACCAGCAGCCGGAAGGCGACGGCACAGAGCAGCGAGGTCAGCGCCACGGCCATCAGCCCGGCGCGCCACCCCCACATCTGCGTGGCCCAGCCGGTGAGGATGCGCCCGCTCATGCCGCCGACGCTGTTGCCCGCGACGAACAGCCCGACGGCGCCCACGAGATGGCGCCTGCGCACCTCGTCGGAGAGGAAGGCGAGCGCCGACGCCGGCACGCCCGCGACCGCCACGCCCTGGAGGGTGCGCAACGCCACGAGTGCGCCGAGCCCGGGCGCGAAGGGGATGACGAGCGCGAGCGCGACGGCCGCCGCCATCGAGACCGTCAGGATGCGCCGGCGGCCGAACCGCTCGGAGAGTGCGGCGAGCGGCAGCACGGCGGCCGCAAGGCCGATCGTCGGGCCTGAGACGGTCCAACTGGCCTGGTCGGGGGAGGCGTTGAGGTCCCGGGAGATCTCCGGGAGGAGCGCCTGCGTCTCGTAGAGGAGTGCGAAGGTGGCGAGTCCTGCGGCGAAGAGCGCGAGGCGCATCCGGGTGTGCCCGGGGTCGCCCGGCGACAGCTTCGTGGCATCGGTGTCCGCTGCTCCGGGGTCGCCGGTGCGCGGTGCGGGTGCGGGGTGGCTCTCGGCGGCGGCGTCCGAACGCGGCTCGGACGCCTTGGTATCAGCAGCAGGCATACGTCGAAGTTACGGCCGGTCGTTTCATGCGTCCAATGCACGGAAGTGCGAAAATCGATCCATTCGCGCATCAACACAGTTCAGGAGGGGCAATGTCATCGCCGGGTCACGAGAATGACACCTCTGTCACATCGGGCTGGGCGGCGTCGCTCGCCCCGCGCCTCGCGCAGTTCGTCGCCGTCGCCCGCCTTGAGCACGTCACCCGCGCGGCGCACGAACTCGGCGTCCCCCAGTCGACGTTGAGCCGCTCCCTCACCCGGCTGGAGCGGGAACTCGGCGTCGCACTCTTCGCCCGGCACGGCAGGACGCTCTCCCTCACCCCCGCAGGACGCACGTTCCTCGCCTCGGCCGAGCGCGCCCTCGCGGCGGTCGAGGGCGCGGCCGAGTCCGTCCGCACCGACGCCGACCCCGCAACGGGGAAGGTCGCCTTCGGCTTCCTCCACACCCTCGGCTGGGAGACGGTCCCCAGCCTCCTCCGCGACTTCCGCGCCGAGCACCCCCGGGTGCGTTTCTCCCTGGTGCAGACGTACGGCGACGCGATGCTGGAGCGCCTGCGCGCGGGCGAGTTGGACCTCTGCCTCACCTCGCCGCTGCCCGCGGCACCCGACCTAGTCTCCCGCCGCCTCGACGAGCAGCGGCTCCGGCTCGTCGTCCCCGACGACCACCCGCTCGCCCGCCGCAGGCGCGTGCGGCTCGCGGAGACGGCGAGCGAGTCCTTCGTCACGCTGGAGCGCGGCTACGGGATGCGGCGCATCCTCGACGACCTCTGCACACAGGCCGGCTTCCGTCCGCGGATCGCCTTCGAGGGCGAGGAGTCGGAGACGATTCGCGGCCTCGTCGCGGCCGGCCTCGGCGTCGCGCTGCTGCCCCCGGCGCCCGTACACCGCCAGGGCGTCCACGAGTTGACGGTGACGGCGCCGCGCGCGTTCCGCGAGATCGGGGTGGCGTGGCTCGCCGGGCACCAGGACACCTCGCCCGTCGCGGCGTTCAAGCGGTTCCTGCTGGCACGCAAAGGACGGCTGCTCTCGGAGTGAACCGTCCTCACAGCCGCAGCGACCTGCCGAACCCGGAGGCGAGCGGCATCCGCAAGCCTATCGGCGGCGGGGCCGCCATGGCGTCGGCGAGCGGCCTGGCGAAGTCGAGGTCGCAGAGCGTGCCGCGGACGAAGTCCCGGGCGAGCGCGGTGACTTCGAACCGGTGCTGCCGAAGCGCGTGGCCGTCCGAGTGGACCTCGAAGCGGCAGACGTCCGCGTTGACCTTCTTGGCGCGCTCGGCGAGGCGGTAGGAGAGCTCGGGTTCCGTGCGCTCGTCCTCGGTGCCGTGCGCGATGAGCACCTTGCGGCCGAGGAGCTGCCGTACGGGCTCGGGCTCCCCCGACTCCGGCAACCGCGGTCCCAGCGCCAGCACGGAGGCGACGGCGGGGTGCCCGGCGGCCTGGAGCGCGGCGCGGGCCCCCGTGTCGACGCCGGCGAGGCAGACGGGCACGTCCCCGTAGCGGCGGCCGACCTCCTCGACGGCCCACCGCGCGTCCTGCACCGGCAGGCCCTCCTCGCCCCAGCCGCGGCAACGGAGGCGCACCGGGTGCGCGAGGAGCGGCTCCGTGCCGCGGACGAGCCGGCGCGCGAGCGTGCGCGCCGTCCAGGCGGGCGCCGCGCGTTGGCGCCGCAGGCTCGACGCCTCCCCACCTCCCGGCAGCACCAGGACCACCGCGTGCGGTGCGGTCCTTACGGGCCCCGCGGGGCGGCCGAGACGTGCTTCCCTGACGGGCGTCGCTCGCTGCTCAGTCACGAGCAGAACGATGGCAGAAGGACCACCGCCCGGCGCAGGCCGCTCCATCACCATTGGGTATCGAACAGCCCGCCAAGCCGGTGCGGCGCGGGCGGATCTCACCGAAGCAGGGGCCGAGGCGTGAGGTAATGGGCGCCATGGGTTTCCTGATGTACGACGCCGGCGGAGCCGCCTTCCGGGACCCGGATGCCGAGATGCGCCGCCGCATCCTCGACAGCCTGCACGATGCGGACGGCGAGCACCCGGCGGTGATGCTGAGGCACGACAGCGGTTGGAGTCTGAGCGCCTACCGCGGTGGCGCGGTGCACTGGCAGAACCTCGAGGACGGCACGGTGCCTCCAGGTGAGCTCAACGACCTGCCACTCAACGAGGTCCTGCGCCTCCTCGCCCTCCTCGCCGCCGGCGAGATCGGCCGGCTGCGCGGGCTCCCCTGGCGTATCGACACCTGAGGCGGGTTTTTCAATGCGCGGTGGCGGCACAGGAGTTGGGTGCCTCCGGGTGCGTCGCAGCGGGAAGAGGATGCCTTCTACGCGCGTAGCAGCTACCCTGCCTGGATGACGAGCCAGATGCCCGCGAACACACCGACCCCGGAGCAGATCCACCGCGCGCCCAAGGTCCTCCTCCACGACCACCTCGACGGCGGCCTGCGCCCGGCGACCGTCGTCGACCTCGCAGCGGAGACGGGCTACGAGGGCCTCCCCGAGTCCGACCCCGAGCGCCTCGCCGAGTGGTTCCGCTCCGCCGCCAGCTCCGGTTCGCTGGAGCGGTACCTGGAGACCTTCCGGCACACCGTCGGCGTCATGCAGACCCGCGGGGCGCTGGTGCGCACGGCCGCCGAGTGCGCCGAGGACCTCGCGGCCGACGGCGTCGTCTACGCCGAGGTGCGGTTCGCACCCGAGCAGCACCTCACACAAGGGCTCACGCTGGAAGAGGTCGTCGAGGCGGTCGTCGAGGGCTTCCGCCAGGGCGAGCGGAACGCGCTCGCCGCCGGACACCGTATCCGCGTGGGGGCGCTGCTCACGGCGATGCGGCACGCCGCGCGGTCGCTGGAGATCGCCGAACTCGCCAACCGCCACCGGGATTCGGGCGTCGTCGGCTTCGACATCGCGGGCGCCGAGGCCGGCCACCCGCCCACGCGCCACCTCGACGCCTTCGAGTACCTCAAGCGGGAGAACAACCACTTCACCATCCACGCAGGCGAGGCGTTCGGCCTCCCCTCGATCTGGCAGGCGCTCCAGTGGTGCGGCGCCGACCGGCTGGGCCACGGCGTACGCATCATCGACGACGTGCAGGTCGGCGACGACGGGTCGGTGGCGCTGGGGCGCCTCGCCTCGTACGTGCGGGACAAGCGCATCCCGTTGGAGCTCTGCCCGACCTCCAACCTCCAGACGGGCGCGGCCACCTCGTACGCCGAACACCCGCTGGGCCTCCTGCGGCGCCTCCACTTCAGGGCGACGGTCAACACGGACAACCGGTTGATGAGCGACACCTGCATGAGCCGCGAGTTCAGGGAGCTGGTGCGCACCTTCCACTACACGCTCGACGACGTGCAGTGGTTCACCGTCAATGCGATGAAGTCCGCCTTCATCCCTTTCGATGAACGTCTCGCCATGATCAATGACGTGATCAAGCCGGGCTACGCCGAGCTGAAGTCCGAGTGGCTCTTCCGTGACGCACTGGAGACCGCCCCGCTGACCAGCACGGCGGCTCCGTCAGGCAGTTGACGCGCGGGGAGTGCTGCATCCCCGCGCGGGGCACGGGTGGGCGACGGGGCAGGGGCCGGGGGTGTTTGCACGCTCCGCAGTCGCCTGGCTACGTTCGCGGTCGCCGCTGAAGAAATCCCCACACACAGCGAGGACTACGTTGCAGACCACGCACCTCACCCGCAAGACCCTCGGCGCCGTCGCACTCGCCGGAGCCGCAGCCCTCGCGGGCGCCGGCACGGCCGCCGCCGCACCGGCCCTCGGCCCCACCGTCGACGCCGCCACGGACGCGGTCGCCGACCAGGACCTCGGCAAGACCACCGACAGCCTCCTCAACCAGGACTCCCAGCAGTCGGACGCCGGCAGCCCCTCGGGTCAGGAACTCCTCGGCGGCGTCCCGCTCGGTGGCGGCCTCATCTCCTGAGGGCACACCTCCCGACAGTCGCGAGGGCGGCGGTCCACCCTGCGGTGGACCGCCGCCCTCGCGTGCGGCTGCGGTCGGCGGCTCACCAGGCGGTGTGCTCGTCCTCGTTCGGCATCAGTACCCACAGCGCCAGGTAGAGCACGAACTGCGGTCCCGGCAGCAGGCACGAGAGCAGGAAGAGGACGCGCATCGTGGTCGGCGTGGTACCGAAGCGGCGGGCGAGCCCGGCGCACACACCGCCGATCATCCGTCCGTTGCGCGGGCGGGCCAGTGTGGACATCTCGGTGCTCCTTCGTATCGGTGGCGGAGCCCCGTCGGGGCCTTCTGCCTACTTATGAAGGTAGCCGCGGTGAGCCACCCCCGCCTCGGGCCACGGAGTGAGGTGAACCCTGGTTGTCCTCGGGGACGACCCCTCAGGGCTACCGGACTGGCGCGGCGCCGCGCCCCCGCCGGACCGGCCCGCGGACCGACCACCGGTGCCCGCCCTTCGCGGGCCCCGCAACAGCCAGCCCCGCAGCGGTGGGAAGAGCAGCGGTTGCAGCACCGCGACGCCCAGCGTGTTGAGCAGCACCGAGTCGACGTTCCCCATCTGGCCCGAGATCCCGGACTGCGTCACCGCTATCCCCGACGAGAGCAGCCCGGTCACGCCCACCGCCCGCAGCCACAGCGCGGGGAGCGGGCGGCGCCAGCCGCCGCCCGCGATCGGCAGGAGCAGGGCGAGCGGCACCATGAGCAGCAGTCCGCCTCCGATTCCGGTCAGCGCCGCGGTGGGCCCGTCGGCGAGGTCGGCGCGGATGGTGGCGAACGGCCGGGTGTTCGTCGGGAGGACCCACGGGACGGCGAGCGGCCGTAGCGTCAGCCATCCGACGAACAGGAGGTACGCGCCGAGCAGGAGGAATCCCGCGGCGCGGATGCGGAAGGCGGCTGTTCTGCCGCCTGGGCCATGGCGCTGCACGCAACTGAGGACGTTGCCTCCGGGCGCTGCGGTTCCGGTCCGAAGCGTCCGGTTCCCCACAGCTTGTCCCGGCGTACGCCCCGCCCTGCACGCCGGCCTCGGAGGGCTCTTCACCGGCGCTCGGGGTTCACACGCGGGTGCCCGCCGTCTCCGCCGCCTCGGGGCGGGTGCGGAGCGCCGTGCCGCACTCGAACCGCTCCAGCGGGCGGGCCCGTTCGGCCTCCTCCACGGTCTCGGCGGGGCCGCCGAGGACGACGGCGTCGTTGGTGTCGGCCGCCGCGCTGTCGCTGAAGGTGCACACGATCTGCGCGAGCGCGAAAGCCGGCAGCTCGTCGAGCGGGACGCTCAGCCGCAGCGCCTCCTTCGGGTCCGCCTCCGTGCCGCCGTCCACCGTGAGGTCCTGCGGCACGGCGCTCTCGAATCCCGTCGCGCGCTCGGAACGCGGCGGGGCCCCGGTGAGCTCCTCAAGGAGCGCCCGGGCGACGGGGACCCGGCGCGCGGACGAGCGACCCTGCGGTATGGCCACCTCCCGCTCGACGGGCGCCACCCGCGACCCGCAGACGAGGAAGACCCGCACCTGGCTCGTCTCCGCGCCGGGTGCGGCGGGCGGCGTCGACGTGGGCGGGGCGCAGCCGACGCGCGACGGCGCGGCGCCGGCGTCCACCGGCACCGAGGTGGCCCTGATTCCGCACCCGGAGAGCAGCGCCGCGGCGGCCAAGGAGGCCGCGGCGAGAGCGAGTACACGGCTTCCCGTGTCCTGGTGGCCCTGGGCGCGCCTGCCGCGGCGCTCTTCGGCGCCCCCCGTTTCCCAACGGCGCGCGCTGGTACGGCCTTTCACTCCCCGTCCCCTCCGTCGCCGGACTCCGCGCCGTCGCGGCGGCGCCTCCTGCTGCTGCTCTCCGCGTCGTCGGCCTCGCCCTCCATCTCGCCGCCTGCGACGCGGTGGGCGTCGCGCGGGAGGCGGAGGGAGAAGACGGCGCCGCCCTCCGGGGAGTTGTGGGCCGTGATCCAGCCGCCGTGGATGTGTGCGTTCTCCATGGCGATGGAGAGGCCGAGGCCGCTGCCGTCGGAGCGGGGGCGTGCGGCGCTCGCCTTGTAGAAGCGGTCGAAAACGTGCGGCAGTACCTCTTCGGGGATGCCGGGCCCGCGGTCGGCCACCTCGATCACCAGCTCGCGCTGCGGCTCCTGTGCCGGGGCGCCGACGAGGCGCGCGGCCTCCGCGTCGCCCGGCTGCGGGGTCTCGGTGCGCACGGAGACGCGCACGGGGGAGCCGCCGTGCTTGAGCGCGTTGCCGATGAGGTTGGCGAGGACGACGTCGAGCCGGCGCGGGTCTAGCCGGGCCATGATGCCGCGGTCGGCGTCGAGTTCGACGGCGTCGAGCCAGGCGCGCGCGTCGATGCAGGCGGTGACCTGGTCGGCGACGTCGACGTCGTCGAGGACGAGCCTGGCCGTGCCGGCATCGAAGCGGGTGACCTCCATCAGGTTCTCGACGAGATCGTTGAGGCGCCGGGTCTCGCTGACGACGAGCTGCACGGCAGGCGCGATCATCGGGTCGAGGTTCTCCTGCTCCTCCTCCAGCACCTCGGTGACGGCGGAGATCGCCGTCATCGGCGTACGCAGCTCGTGCGACATGTCGGCGACGAACCTGCGGCTCGACTCCTCGCGGGCGCTCAACTCGGCGACACGGGCCTCCAACGCCTCGGCCGAGCGGTTGAACGTCCTGGAGAGTTCGGCGAGTTCGTCGCTGCCCGTCGCCTTCAGACGGGTGTCGAGGCGGCCCTCGCCTAGCTGCTTCGCCGCCTGCGCCAGCCTGCGCACGGGGCGGAGCACCGTCGTCGCGGCCGCCTGTGCGAGGAGCATGGCGCCGAGGAGCGCGAGGCCCGTGGCGATCCCCAGCGACCAGGCGAGGGAGTTGAGGTCGTCGCGTTCGGGCGCGAGCGACTTGAGCATGTAGCCCGTGGGCGTCGGCTCCTCGCCGATCACCTTCGCCCCTCCGACGAGGAAGGGGTTGCCGTCTATCGTGATGCGCTGCCAATAGAGGTGGTACGGGTGCCGGTTGGCGGAGTCCACGGTGCGGCGCTTGTCGACCGCCTTGCGGAGCGAGGCGGGGACGTGCGCGAGGGTGAAGTCGTCCTCACTGGAGGCGGCGGCGCAGGAGCCCCTGTCGCGGCTCTGCCCTGTCACCAGCACCTCGTAGTTCTGGGTGGTGCCCGCCATCCGGTCGGCCGCCTCGCGGAGTTGAGCGCACTCCACCTCGCTCGGGAGGTTTCCCGCGTTGTCCTCCAGCGACTTCCGGAAGTCGTTGAGCGCCGCGTTCTGCGCGCGGGTGAGCACGGCGTCGCGGTTGAGCCAGTAGGCGATCCCCGAGGCTGAGACGGCGGCGGTCAGCGCGACGAGTGCGAAGACCACGACGAGCCGCAGCCGCAGCGACGGCAGCACACCGGCCACCCAACGCCGCATCCCGCGCAGCTTCTTCGTGGAACCGCCGTCGTCCGGCCGGTGTTCCTCGCCCTTCTGTGATTCCTCTTCGGCGGCCCCGGGGTCGCCGTCCCGCGAGCGCGCGATCACTGAGGAGCGTCCAGCCGGTAGCCGACGCCGCGGACCGTGCGGATGAGGGTCGGTGAGGACGGGACGTCCTCCACCTTGGCGCGCAGACGCTGCACGCAGGCGTCGACGAGGCGGGAGTCACCGAGGTAGTCGTGCTCCCAGACGAGCCTGAGGAGCTGCTGCCGGGAGAGCGCCTGGCCGGGCCTGCGGCTCAACTCCAGCAGCAACCTCAGCTCCGTGGGGGTGAGTTGGAGGTCCTCGCCGTTCTTGGTCGCCGTCATCGCCGAGCGGTCGATGGTGAGCGAGCCGAAGGTGGCCGAGTCGCTGGACTCGCGCTCGCCGCGGCGCATCACGGCACGGATGCGCGCGTCGAGGACCCTGCCCTGCACCGGCTTGACGACGTAGTCGTCGGCCCCCGACTCCAGGCCCACGACGACGTCGATGTCGTCGCTGCGCGCCGTGAGCAGGATGATCGGGAGCTGGTCGGTGTGACGGATGCGGCGGCAGACCTCGAAGCCGTCGATGCCGGGGAGCATGACGTCGAGCACGATGAGGTCAGGACGCTGCTCGCGCAGCAGTTTGAGGCCGTCCTCGCCCGAGGCCGCGGTCACCACGCGGTGCCCCTGGCGGGTGAGCCCCATCTCCAGGGCCGTACGGACAGCGTCGTCGTCCTCGATCAGCAACAGGAAAGCCACGCGCGCCATTCTGGCGCATGACCCATCCCGACTTCGACCGCCGGTTCCTCCTTCGACCGGAAGCGCGGCCCGCCGGGGCCTGATCCGTTGTGACACCGCTGTGACAGTCGGAGGACCTCGCCATGAAACTGGCCCGGCAATGTGTACGTCGTCAGCAAGGAACCGATGGCTCCGAAGGGGGCGCGTGAGATGAACAAACTGCACGGCACCGCAACCAATGCAGTACTTCACACGCGTCTGCACGTGCCTTCGGTTCCCGCAACGCGGACGACGTTCGGCGGCGACACCGTGCCGCGGAACGGTGAGAAGTCCGGAGCGGTGAGCGGGCGGGGACGCGTCCGTGGCGCCGCGCGTGTGCGTCCGCAGCACATCGCTGCGGTCGAGGGCCTGCGGGGGGATGTACCGGAGCAGGCCCGGGGGGAGACGGGGGAGCAGAAGCGGGACGCGTACGGGGAGGCCGAAGGGGAACGGCGGGACACCGCGGAGCACGAGGCGGAGAGCGACGCCGAAGCGGCGTTCACCGCCTACGTCCGCGACCGCCGGGCCTCCCTCTACGCGACCGCCTACCACCTGACGGGCGACCGGTACGAGGCCGAGGACCTCCTCCAGAGCGCGCTCTTCTCGACGTACCGTGCCTGGGACAGGATCACGGACAAGGCGGCGGTCGGCGGGTACCTCCGCAGGACGATGACGAACCTCCACATCAGCGCCTGGCGGCGCCGGAAGCTCAACGAGTACCCGACGGAGGAGCTGCCCGAGACGGCGCACGACCAGGACGCGATGCGCGGCACCGAACTGCGCGCCGTGCTCTGGCAGGCGCTCGCCAAGCTCCCCGAACTCCAGCGGACGATGCTGGTGTTGCGGTACTACGAGGGGCGGACCGACCCGGAGATCGCGGACATCCTCAACATCAGCGTCGGCACCGTGAAGAGCAGCATCTGGCGCTCGTTGCGGCGGCTCCGCGACGACGAGGTGCTCAGCTTCGGCAAGGACCGCGAGGAGTCCTTCGGGGAACTCGTCGCCTGAGGCAGGGGGAAGGCACGGCCCGAGGGGAGAGGGGACACGGGGGAACAAGGGGACACGGGGGAAGCAGCGGGAGGTTCCGGCCGGCCGGGGGGTCTGGCGGGAACCTCCCGCTGCGTCGTGTGCGCGGGCTAGCGCGGGGCGCCGGTCTCGCCTGCTCCCGTACGGCAGTTGCCCTCGCGCGGGCGCGGGACGGTGTGAGCCGCGGGCGTGCGGTGCCCGGCGGGCGCCGGGCCGGTCACGGAAATGCGGGCGCGCTCGATACGGGCAGCGGCCTCCTCCCTGCCGCACGGAAAGGCGCCGAGACGCACGTGGCGCTCGACGATCGCCGTCTCCGCCCGCAGCAGACGCCATCCGCGGCGGACGAGCACGGGGAGCGGCTTCCGCGCCTCGCGGACGTCCCGGAGCAGTCGCCTCCGGAAGGTGGTGAGCGGGCTGCCGCTGAGGCAGAGGGCGTCGGCGAGCAGGCCGGACTCGGCGCACGCGGTGGCGAGGTCGGCGGCGAAGATGCCCTCGGCGACGAAGAGCGGGGAGCCCTCCACCGAGAGGTGCTGCATGCCCGTGCGCGCGCTCGCCGAGATCGAGTAGAGCGGGACGTCGGCGCTGCCACGGGTGCACAGCCTGGTCACCGTCTCCAGCGCGGAGGCGGCGTCCCAGGCGAGGGGGGAGTCCCAGTCGACCCCTGCCGGTGGCGACTTGGGCCCCGATCCCGGGTGCGTGCCGTCCTTCGGCTCCAGAAGGGGGAGCGTCGGGTCGTCGCCCTCCTTGTAGAAGTCGTCGAGACGGAGGACCGGGAGGCCGGTGCGGGCCGCGAGCCGGGACTTTCCCGAACCCGAAGGTCCGGTCAGCAGGACGACGCGGGCGAGGGGACGCGTACGGTGGGGCGGCGCCGGGTCGGCTTCGGGACCGGTGCGGTCGGTGGAGTCGGTCACGGGAGTCCATTCTCTGCCATGCGCGGAGCCGTGGGGACCCGGCTGCGTCGATCGGCGCTCGGGTGGACCGTGGTGCGCCCGCCTCCCGGTCCGCCCCGCCGACCGCGACAATGGGACGGCCGCGCCTGGCGGCGCCGTTGTCGGGATGCCGCGGTCGCCGTGTCCGCGGCAAGTCCCGTTCCCCGTACGCAGAAGGAGGCCGTACATGGCCCAGGAGATCCGCGGTGTCATCGCACCGGGCAAGAACGAACCCGTACGGGTCGAGACGATTCGGGTGCCGGACCCCGGGCCCGGCGAGGCGGTGGTCGACGTGCAGGCGTGCGGCGTCTGCCACACCGACCTCCACTACAAGCAGGGCGGTATCAGCGACGACTACCCGTTCCTCCTCGGCCACGAGGCCGCCGGGGTCGTGGAGGCGGTCGGCGAGGGGGTCACCGAGGTGGCGCCCGGTGACTTCGTGGTGCTCAACTGGCGTGCCGTCTGCGGCGAATGCCGCGCGTGCCGCCGCGGGCGCCCGTGGTACTGCTTCGACACGCACAACGCCGAACAGCGGATGACCGTGGTCTCGGGGCCGCAGGCCGGCAGCGAACTCGAACCGGCCCTGGGTATCGGCGCGTTCGCCGAGAAGACGCTCGTCGCAGCGGGGCAGTGCACCAAGGTCGATCCGGCGGTCTCGCCGGCGGTCGCGGGGCTGCTCGGCTGCGGTGTGATGGCGGGGATCGGTGCGGCGATCAACACCGGGCAGGTCACCCGCGGGGACAGTGTCGCGGTGATCGGCTGCGGCGGGGTCGGTGACGCGGCGATCGCCGGTGCGCGCCTCGCGGGGGCGTCGAAGGTGATCGCCGTCGACATCGAGGACCGCAAGCTGGCGACGGCCGAGCGGATCGGCGCGACGCACACAGTCAACTCCCGTGACGCCGACCCGATCGAGGCCGTGCGCGAGCTCACAGGCGGTTTCGGCGCGGACGTGGTGATCGAGGCCGTCGGCCGGCCCGAGACCTTCAAGCAGGCGTTCTACGCACGGGACCTCGCGGGCACGGTGGTCCTCGTCGGCGTGCCGACCCCCGAGATGGAGCTGGAACTGCCGTTCCTCGACGTCTTCTCGCGGGGCGGCGCCGTCAAGCCCTCCTGGTACGGCGACTGCCTGCCCTCCAGGGACTTCCCCATGCTCGTCGACCTCCATCAGCAGGGCCGCCTCGACCTCGGGGCCTTCGTCACCGAGACGATCGCCCTCGACGAGATCGAGGAGGCGTTCGCGCGGATGCACGGCGGGGACGTGCTGCGTTCGGTGGTGGTCCTGTGAGCGCCGCGCGTATCGACCATGTCGTCACCTCGGGCACCTTCCGGCTCGACGGAGGGGAGTGGGAGGTCGACAACAACGTCTGGGTCGTGGGGGACGACCAGGAGGTCGTCGTGATCGACGCCGCGCACGACGCGCAGGCGATCAGCAACGCGGTCGGCGGCCGTCGGGTCACCGCGATCCTCTGCACCCACGGCCACAACGACCATGTCGACGCCGCACCCGAGCTCGCCGAGCTCACCAGCGCGCCCGTCCACCTCCACCCGGAGGACCTGCCGCTGTGGAAGATGACGCACCAAGGCACCGTTCCCGACGAGGACTTGGCCGACGGCGAGCGCATTTCCGTGGCCGGTGTGGAGCTCCAGGTGCTCCACACGCCGGGGCACGCGCCGGGGGCCGTCTGCTTCTATGCGCCGGAGCTCGGGACCGTCTTCACGGGTGACACGCTCTTCCAAGGCGGGCCGGGCGCGACGGGGCGGTCGTTCTCGGACTTCCCGACGATCGTCGAGTCGATCAGGAACCGCCTGCTGACGCTGCCCCCGGAGACGGAGGTGCGTACCGGCCACGGGGACTCGACGACGATCGGGGACGAGGCACCGCACGTCCAGGAGTGGCTCGCCCGCGGCCACTGAGATCCCGGTGGTCCGTGGACGGCGCCCCGCGCCGCGCCTGCCGTGCCTGAAGGAGGCGCGGCCGCGGTGCGGGGCGTTGTCGCGGGGCCGGGGCGTGAGTGCCTCCGGGGCGGTTGCGGCCGGGTGTCCTGGGCTCGTCGGAGTGCCGCGAAAGTCTGCCCAACGTGACGAGTGCAGCCGTGTGTTGGCGGTGTGCGGCGAGGGAGCGCCGGAGCGGCCCGGAGGGTGGGCGTGGTGAAGGAGTGCCTTCTCGCCGGTCTGGACGCCAGGGGCAGAGCCGCTCGGAAGCGGCTCTCTCACTCCGCGCGGCGCTGGGCGGCTGCCGAGGAGGGGCCGCGACGGGGCGTCGTGCCGGTGCGAGGACGCAGGTGGGCGTTGGCATGCGGGCATGCGGAGGTCGACTCGGAGCGCGCCCGGGGAGGCAGGCGCTCCGACTTGCTGTTCGCGCGGGCGCGTCGACGGCCGTGTGTGCCGTGCACGCACGATGTTGCCTCTACGGGAGCGCGTGCACCTCGCGGAAGCGTCGGTGCCGGGGGCCGGGGTGCCCCGGCTCATTGCCGGTACCCCTCCAGGAACCTTCCGATCCGGCTTATGGCTGCGTCGAGGTCCTCGGCGCGGGGGAGGGTGAGGATGCGGAAGTGGTCGGGGGAGGGCCAGTTGAAGCCGGTGCCCTGGACGACCTGGATCTTCTCGCGGAGGAGGAGGTCGAGGACGAACTGCTCGTCGTCGTGGATCTTGTGCACCTCGGGGTCGATCCGTGGGAAGGCGTACAGGGCACCCTTGGGCTTGACGCAGCTCACCCCCGGGATCTCGTTGAGCTTCTGCCAGGCGACGTCGCGTTGTTCGTGGAGACGGCCGCCGGGGAGTACCAGGTCGTCGATCGATTGGCGGCCGCCCAGGGCCGCCTGGATCGCGTACTGCGCGGGGGCGTTGGGGCAGAGCCGCATCGAGGCGAGCATGCCGAGGCCCTCCAGATAATCGGCGGCCTCCGAGCGGGGTCCTGAGACGATGAGCCAGCCGCTGCGGAAGCCGGCGACCCGGTACGCTTTCGAGAGACCGCCGAAGGTGAGGCAGACGAGGTCGGGGGCGAGTGCGGCCGGGTGGTGGTGGACGGCGTCGTCGTAGAGGATCTTGTCGTAGATCTCGTCGGAGAGGACCATCAGGCCGTGCCGGCGGGCGAGTTCGAGGATGCCTTCCAGGGTCTCGCGCGGATAGACGGCGCCCGTGGGGTTGTTGGGGTTGATGATCACGACGGCCTTGGTGCGCGGGGTGATCTTCGCCGCCATGTCGTCGAGGTCGGGGAGCCACTCCGCGGTCTCCTCGCAGCGGTAGTGGACGGCGCGGCCGCCGGCCATCGTCGTGACCGCCGTCCAGAGCGGGAAGTCCGGGGCAGGGACGAGGATTTCGTCACCGTCCTCGACGAGTGCCTGGACGGCCATGGAGATGAGCTCCGAGACGCCGTTGCCGAGGAAGACGTCGTCGACGTCGGTCTCCGGCATGCCTCGCTGCTGGTAGTGCTGGGCCACCGCGCGGCGGGCCGGGAGGATGCCCCGCGACTCCGTGTACCCGTGTGCGCGGGGGAGCATCCGGAGCATGTCCTGGAGGATCTCCTCCGGCGCCTCGAAGCCGAAGAGCGCCGGATTGCCGGTGTTGAGGCGCAGGACGCTGTGGCCTGCCTCCTCGAGCGCGTCGGCCTGCTCGATCACAGGACCGCGGATCTCGTAGCAGACTTCGCTGAGCTTGCTCGACTGCCGGAACACCATGCGTCCCCGCCCTCCCGGGGAGCCGCGTGCGCGGCCCGCCCTGCCATCGGGGACGCGCCACGACCGTCACGAGCGCAGCAGGCGCCGCGCCCCTGACCCGCTCGGAACGTCCCCTCGGATCTGACTACTTGGTTCTACCAAGTCCGGACTTGGAAAGTCCAACCGCGTGCGTACACTGGTGCCATGCCGAGCCGAACCCGCCGCAGCTACGACCAGTTCTGCGCCATAGCGCGCGCCCTCGACTCCGTGGGGGACCGCTGGACCTTGCTGATCGTGCGAGAACTCCTCGCCGGCCCACGCCGGTACACGGATCTCCACGCCGATCTCCCGGGCGTCAGCACCGACATACTCGCCGCGCGGCTGCGGCACATGGAGCAGGCCGAGCTCGTCGGGCGCCGCCGCCTCGCGAGCCCCGCCTCCGCTTTCGTCTACGAACTCACCGAGCGCGGTGCCGCGTTGCTCCCCGTGCTGCGTGCGCTCGCCGAGTGGGGCGCCCCCCTCCTCGACGGGCTGCGCCCGACCGACGCGGTGCGCGCCCACTGGTTCGCCGTGCCGCTCCAGGGGGCCGTCGCGCGTGCGCTCCGGGAGTCGGCAGGCGTGGGCGAGCCGCCGGACGGAGCGGCGCGCGGCGTCCTCGACGTCCAC
The DNA here is from genome assembly GCF_000381025.1 of Streptomyces sulphureus DSM 40104. GTDB lineage: Bacteria > Actinomycetota > Actinomycetes > Streptomycetales > Streptomycetaceae > Streptomyces > Streptomyces sulphureus. The sequence continues at coordinate 799,785 of NZ_KB905814.1, read as the reverse complement.
CTGGAAGAGGGAAGCTTCCACCTCCACCTTGACGTCGAGCGCCTCTGCGGTGTGCGTCCCGGGGCCGAGGCGCCGCCGCTCTACGAGCCCGGGCGCGCCGAATCCCCCGACGTCGTCATGGAGTTGGACGCGCGGGCGCCCGTCGAGTTGGCCAACTCCTCTCTCACCCTGCGCGAGGCCATAAGCAAGGGAGCGGTCCGGGTGCACGGCGAGAGTTGGCTCGCCGAGGAGCTCCGCCGTCCCGCCCCGGAGGACAGGACGGCGGAGCCCGACGGGACCGGCAGCGGCGACCCTCCCAACGAGGCTGCGGAAGCCGCGTGTTGACGCCACCGCCGCTCCGCCGGCACCCGGGGCCGCCGGCCGGACGGCCCGTCGAGCACGGGGGAAGGAGAGGGCACGACGCAAGTCCTGGGAAGGGCATGCGGGAACGCAGTCGGGCGGCCGCGCCGATCGAGCCCCGATGGTCCGGGCCCCGAGCGGGGCCCGGAACCGTGCGGGACTCAGTCCCCTCGGGGGTGCCAGACGGTCTTCGTCTCCAGGAAGGCGAGCAGCCGCCCCGTTCCCGGATCGGCGGCCCAGTCCTCGGCGTCGCCGTTCCCAGCGCCCGCCCTGGGGCGGTGGACGCGCTTGAGGTTCTCGGCCGCCGCGACCTCCAACTCGCGGACGAGCTCCGGGTCCCCGCAGGCGCCGGTGAGGTCGAGCGCGTCGACGTCGCGGTGGGCCGCGAGCGGTGCCGCCAGTTCGGCCGTCCGCCCGGAGAGGAGGTTCACGACTCCGCCGGGCACGTCGGAGGTGGCGAGCACCTCGGCGAAGGACAGTGCAGGGAGCGGCGCCCGCTCCGACGCGACGAGCACCGCGGTACCGCCCCCCGCGAGGACGGGCCCCAGCACCGAGATGAGCCCCAGCAGCGAGGAGCGCTGCGGCGCCAACACGGCGACCACGCCCGTGGGTTCGGGGGTCGAGACGTTGAGGAACGGCCCTGCCACCGGGTTGGGGCCACCGGCGATCTGCGCGATCTTGTCGGTCCAGCCCGCGTACCAGACGATCCGGTCGATCGCCGCGTCGACCTGCGCGGAGGCGCGCGCGGCCGAGAGCCCCTCGGCGGCCGCGACCTCGGAGGTGAACTGCGCCCTGCGTCCCTCGACCATCTCGGCCACCCGGAAGAGGACCTGCCCGCGGTTGTACGCCGTCGCCCCGGACCAACCGGGGAACGCCTTGCGCGCGGCGGCGACGGCGTCCCTGGCGTCCTTCCGCGAGGAGAGCGGGGCGTTGGCGAGCCACTCGCCCTTTGCGTCGACCACCTCGTACACCCGTCCGCTCTCGCTGCGCGGGAACTTCCCGCCGACGAAGAGCTTGTACGTCTTCAGCACCCCGAGCCTGCGCGGCGCGCCCACGCGCCGCTGCGCCGTCTGCTCGCTCACCGGCCACCTGCCTTTCCGCCGGCGCGCGCCCCGCGCCTGCCCTCGTTCGCCACGGCGCCCGCCTCGGCCGGCTCGGCGCCGGTGAGGTCGAGGTACGCCTCCAGTCCGTGCCGTCCGCCCTCGCGGCCGAAGCCGGATTCCCGGTAGCCGCCGAAGGGCGAGGTGGGGTCGAACTTGTTGAAGGTGTTCGCCCAGACCACGCCGGCCCGCAGCTTCTCGGCGACGCGCAGGATGCGCGAGCCCTTCTCCGTCCAGATGCCTGCCGAGAGCCCGTACGGCGTGTTGTTCGCCTTCGCCACCGCCTCCTCGGGGGTACGGAAGGTGAGCACGGAGAGCACGGGCCCGAAGATCTCCTCGCGTGCGATGCGGTGCGCCTGCGTCACTCCCGTGAAGACGGTCGGCGCGAACCAGTAGCCCTGCGAGGGGAGTTCGCACGCCGGGGACCACCGCGCGGCACCCTCGGCCTCCCCCGCGTCGGCGAGTTCGGTGATCCGGGCGAGCTGCTCGGGCGAGTTGATCGCGCCGATGTCGGTGTTCTTGTCGAGCGGGTCGCCGAGCCGCAGCGTGCCGAGCCGCCGCCGCAGGGCTTCGAGGAGCTCGTCGGCGACCGACTCCTGGACGAGGAGCCGCGAACCGGCGCAGCAGACCTGACCCTGGTTGAAGAAACTGCCGTTGACGACGCCTTCGACGGCCTGGTCGAGCGGCGCGTCCTCGAAGACGATGTTGGCGCCCTTGCCGCCGAGCTCCAGCGTCAACCGCTTGTCGCCGCCTGCGACTTCGCGCGCGATGGCCTTGCCCACGGCGGTGGAGCCGGTGAAGGCGACCTTGTCGACGCCGGGGTGGGAGACGAGTGCGGCGCCCGTCTCCCCGTCCCCCGTGAGGATGTTGACGACGCCTGCCGGAAGCTGTGCCTGGCGGCAGATGTCGGCGAAGAACAGCGCGGAGAGCGGCGTCGTCTCGGCCGGCTTGAGCACCACGGTGTTCCCGGTGGCGAGCGCCGGCGCGACCTTCCAGGCGAGCATGAGCAGCGGGAAGTTCCAGGGGATGACCTGCGCTGCCACACCGAGCGGCCGCGGCGGGCCGCCGTGCGCGGTGCGCTCCAGGCCGGCGTGGGCCAACTTGTCGGCCCAGCCCGCGTAGTAGAAGAAGTGCGCGGCGACCTGCGGCAGGTCGGCGTCGCGCGTCTCCCTGATCGGCTTGCCGTTGTCGAGGGTCTCCAGGACGGCGAGTTCGCGGGAGCGCTCCTGGAGGATCCGGGCGATCCGGAAGAGGAACTTCGCGCGCTCTGCGCCGGGCAGCGCGGCCCAGCCGGGGAAGGCCGCGCGGGCCGCGCGGACGGCGGCCTCGACGTCCTCGGCGCCTGCGTGCGCCACCTCGCTGAGGGCCTGCTCGTCGGCGGGGGAGACGGTCTTGAAGCTCCTGCCGTCCGCCGCCTCGCGGAACTCGCCGTCGACGAAGAGCCCGTAGGACGGGGCGATCTGCACCAGCGAGCGGGACTCCGGTGCGGGTGCGTAGTCGAAAACCATCGGTGCCTCTGTGCCTTGGGGTGTGGGCATGGGTGGGTGGCAGGTGTCTAGTCGACGGTGACGTACGCGGCGCCGGAGTAGGCCCCCGTCGCCAACTTGTGGCGCTGCATCAGGAGATCGCCGAGGAGGCCGGAGGCGCCGAAGCGGAACCAGTCGGGCGTGAGCCACTCGGGACCCGCCGTCTCGTTGACGACGACGAGGTAGCGCAGCGCGTCCTTCGCCGCCCTGATCCCGCCGGCGGGCTTGACGCCGACGCGGGTGCCGGTGGCCGCGTGATAGCCGCGGACCGCCTCCAGCATCAGCAGGGTGGCGGGGAGGGTGGCGGCGCCGCCGACCTTGCCCGTGGAGGTCTTGATGAAGTCGGCGCCCGCCTCCATGGCGAGCCAGGAGGCGCGCCGGATGTTGTCGTACGTCGCCAACTCGGCGTTCTCGAAGATGACTTTGAGTCGCGCGCCGGCGCCCGGTCCCGCCGCGCACGCCTCCTTGACGGCTCTGATCTCCTCGTGGACCTTCAGGTAGTCGCCGGAGAGGAAGGCGCCGCGGTCGATCACCATGTCGACCTCGTCGGCGCCTGCCGCGACCGCGTCCTCGGCGTCGGCGATCTTCACCCGGAGCGAGGCGCGTCCGGAGGGGAACGCGGTTGCCACGGCGGCGACTTCGACCTGCGGGGCGCCCGCGGCGGCGAGCGCCTCCTTCGCCGTGGCGGCGAGGTCGGGGTAGACGCAGACGGCGGCGGTGTGCGGCGTCGTCGGGTCGCCGGGGTCCGGCCGCGCCGCCTTGGCGCACAGGGCACGCACCTTGCCCGCGGTGTCCGAGCCCTCGAGGGTGGTGAGGTCGACCATGGAGATCGCCAGGTCTAGGGCGTAAGCCTTCGCCGTCGTCTTGATCGAGCGGGTGGCGAGCCCGGCCGCGCGCTGCTCGAGGCCGACGGCGTCGACACCGGGGAGGCCGTGGAGCCGGGAGCGGAGCTCCGCCTGCGACGGTGCCGTCCCGGTGACGGGAGGGCGGGGCGCGGCCGGTGGGCTGCTGGGGGGAGTCGGCATGGTCACCAGGGCAGCATATCTACGCGTGTAGCGGTGCGTCGCCCCCGAAGTGCGATCGTTTTCGCGGGAGTTGGAGCGAACCAGTACTCTGCGCGACGGATTCGCGACACAGCGCGCACAACCGCCACGCGCATCGATGCCGTACCGCAATGTCCGTCTACCGGACGGTCCGGCAGAATCGATCGCATGACGCGCGAGGAGAGCACCCCAGGGGACGACCGCCCCGAGGGGCGAGGGACCACGGCAGACGAGCCCGGCGAGCAGCGCCCCGAGCCCCCGGCGTACGCGGACCGTGTCTTCCGCTCGCCCGCGGGCATGGCCGGCGGCGTGCTGCTGCTCCTGCTCGCCCTGTGGCTCGGCACCGACGCGATCGTCAACAGCGACGGGCGTACCCCGTGGATCACGCTCGCCGGCCTCTTCGTCGTCGTGCCGCTGGTGGTGGCATTCACCCTGCGCCCCGCGGTCTTCGCGGGCGAGCGGCGGCTGCGGGTGCGCAACCCCTTCCGGACCGTCTCGGTGCCGTGGGGCGCGGTGGAGTCGCTGCGCTCCGGGTACTCGAGCGAGGTCGTCGCCGATGGACGGACCTACCAACTCTGGTCGATCCCGGTCTCGTTGCGCGCCCGGAACAAGGCGACGCGCCACAACGAGCGGGTCGCCGCCGGCCACCCGCCCTCGGCGGCCGGCGGCCTCTTCGGCGGCCGGACGATGCCCTCCGTCGCCAAGGAGCCGGAGCAGGCCGACCGCCGCGCGCCCTCCGACCAGGCGATGGACGACCTCCGCTCCCTCGCCGCACGCCACGGCGCGGACGGCGAAGGAGCGGGCGGCGTGGCGGTCCGCTGGGCCTACGAGGTGCTCGCGCCGGCCGCGGCCGGCGCCGCCGCGCTCGTCGTCCTCCTCGCGACCGGCTGACGCAGCCGGTTCACAGCCCGGTGGCGGCCGAGAGCCCCTCCTTGATCCGCTCCAGCACCGCTTCCCCCGTCCGCCGCGCACGGGCGAGGTCTTCCTGCCCCTCGACCCCGACGACCGCCTCCAGATAGCACTTCAGCTTTGCCTCCGTGCCGCTCGGCCGCACGATCACGCGTGCGCCGCGTACGGCGCCGTCGCCGTCGAGCCGGTAGCGGAGGCCGTCCGTCGGCGGCAGCCCGCCCGTGCCCGCGGCGAGGTCCTCCGCCTCGGCGACGGCCAACCCGCCGAGCCGCTGCGGTGGTCGGGACCGCAGCCGCTCCATCGCCTCGGCGATGCGCGGCAGTTCGTCGACGCGCATGGAGATCTGCCCCGACGCGTGGAGCCCGTGTTCGACGGCGAGGTCGTCGAGGAGGTCGCTCACCGTGCGTCCGGCGAGCTTGAGTTCGGCCGCGAGCTCCGCGACGAGGAGCGCCGCCGTGATGCCGTCCTTGTCCGGGACGGCGGCGGGGTCGGTGCAGTACCCGAGCGCCTCCTCGTACGCGAACGCCAGGTCGGGGACGCGGCAGAGCCACTTGAACCCGGTGAGCGTCTCCGCGTACGGCACCTTTGCGGCCTGTGCGATCCGCGAGAGCAGCGAGGAGGAGACGATCGTCGTCGCGAACGTCCCCCGCGCCCGCTTGTGGACGAGGTGGACGGCGAGGAGCGCGCCCAGCTCGTCGCCGTGGAGCATCCGCCAGCCGGCTTCGCTGCCCGGCTCCGGCACGGCGACGGCGCACCGGTCGGCGTCCGGGTCGTTGGCGACGACGAGGTCGGGGCCGTGCGCCCGCGCCGCGGCGAAGGCGTGGTCGAGGGCACCGGCCTCCTCCGGGTTGGGGAAGGCGAGCGTGGGGAACTCCGGGTCCGGCTCCGCCTGTTCGGGCACGGGGACGGGCTCGGGGAAGCCGGCGCGGAGGAACGCCTCTCGGAAGGTGCCGGTGCCGACGCCGTGGAGCGCCGTGTGCACCACGCGCACCTCGCGCGGCGACCCCTCGGTGAGCACGGAGCCGGAGCGTGCGAGGTACGCGTCGAGCAGTCCGTCGTCGAGGACCTGCCAGCCGGAGTCGGGGCGCGGCACCGACGAGAGCGGACCGACCGCGTCGATCTCCGCGGCGATCTCGTCGTCGGTCGGCGGGACGATCTGGTAGCCGCCGCCGAGGTAGACCTTGTAACCGTTGTCGCCCGGCGGGTTGTGGCTCGCGGTGACCATCACGCCCGCGACGGCGCCGAGGTGTCCGACGGCGAAGGTGAGCACCGGCGTCGGGAGCGGGCCCGGCAGCAGCGCGGCGCGCAGTCCGGCCCCGACGACGACCGCCGCGGTGTCCCGCGCGAACTCCGCGCTCTTGTGCCGCGCGTCGTAGCCGATGACCACGAGCCCCCGCGCCGGGTCGAGCCCGGCGGCCGAACCCAGCGTCCGCTCCAGGTGGCGCACGAGTCCTGCCGCTGTGCGGATCACCACGGCCCTGTTCATCCGCATCGGTCCGGCGCCCAGGCGCCCGCGCATGCCTGCCGTTCCGAACCGCAGGGTCCCGGAGAAGCGGTCGCCGAGGTCGGCGAGGGAGCCGGAATCTCCTTCCTCCGCCCGGGCCAGGAGCGCGGCCAGCTCCTTGCGGGTCTCTTCGTCGGGGTCCTCGGCGAGCCACTCGCGGGCTGCCGTGATCGCCTCGTCGTGCACGGTTCCTGCCTCTCGTCGCTGCTGCGCCGCTGTGCGGGTACCCGCGTCGGCGTCCCGCCTACCGCGCCCCGCCGCACGCCGGTGCCGGTCAGATCCGTTCGAGCACTCCGGCAAGGAGCGTCCCCATCCGGGACGCGGAGTCGCGCCCGGCGCGGAGCACCTCCTCGTGGCTGAGCGGCTCGCCCGTCATGCCGGCGGCGAGGTTGGTCACGAGGGAGACGCCGAGTACCTCGGCCCCCGCCTCGCGGGCTGCGATCGCCTCCAACGCCGTGGACATGCCGACGAGTTCGCCGCCGATGGCCCGCAGGTAGGTGATCTCCGCCGGGGTCTCGTAGTGGGGCCCGGGGAGTTGGACGTAGACGCCCTCCTCCAGCGTCGGGTCGACCTCTCTGCAGAGCGTGCGCAGGCGCGACGAGTACAGGTCGGTGAGGTCGACGAAGCGGGCGCCCTGGATGGGCGAGGCGGCGGTGAGGTTGAGGTGGTCGCTGATGAGGACGGGCTGCCCCGGCCGCATGCCGGGCCGCAGCCCGCCGCAGCCGTTGGTGAGGACGACCGTCTTGCACCCCGCGGCGACGGCGGTGCGCACGCCGTGCGCAACGGCCGCGAGGTCGCGGTGCTCGTAGTAGTGGGTGCGGCCGAGGAAGACGAGCGCCCGGGTGCTGCCGAGCGTGTACGTGCGGATGGTTCCGGCATGGCCGGTGGCGGTGGGTGGGGGGAAGCCGGGGAGCTCGGTGACGTCGATCTCGTCCTCGGGGTCGCCCAGCGCGTCGGCGGCGGGGGCCCAGCCGGAGCCCATGACGAGCGCGACGTCGAAGCTGTCGGAGCCTTCGTAGGCGCCGCCTTCCCGGCGCCGGGTGAGCTCGCGGAGCCGCGCGGCGGCGGCCTCGGCAGTGCGGTACGGGTCGTCGGGGTGGAGTGTGGGTGATGCGTTCACGCGTTGAGCGTAGCCGCTCTGACCCTACGCGCGTAGAAGGAGGGGGGTTCCTTCTGCGCCTCTCAACTGCCCGTTTCGCCCGGGGGAGTTGGGGCGGCCCCTCGGGGCAGCCCTCAGCACGGGCGCTTGCGCAGCTCCATCACGTAGTCGTGCGGGGCTCCTGCCGACTCGGCCGCGTCGGCGACGTCCCCGAGGTAGCGCGGGGACGGGAGTCCACCCTCGTACGCGTTGAGGACGTAGGTCCACGCGGCCTCGTCGCCCTCCAGCGTGTGGACGCGCATCCGCGTCCTGCGGTAGATCTCCAGGCCGACGCCCTCCCAGCGGTCCAGTGCCGCCTCGTCCATCGGCGCGACGTCGTAGAGCGCGACGAAGACCTGCCCGCACGGCTCCTCGGCGAGCGTGGCGAGCGCCCCGTCCCAACCCATGTGCTCCCCGCCGAAGGTGAGCCGCCAGCCGTCGAGCCAGCCCGTGCAGCGGAGCGGGGAGTGCGGGGCGCGGCGCGCCATCAGCCGGGCGTCGAGGTTGCCGGCGTACGCGGCGTAGAGCGACATGGCCCGAGGGTAGCGGCGGTGCGCGGACGCGGGCGGCTGTGCGGCGTCGGGAGGCCCGGGCGGGTGGCGTCGCAGGCGGTGCGGGAGAATGGGGCCCGTGACTCGGATCGTGATCGTCGGTGGTGGCCCTGGTGGATACGAGGCGGCGCTCGTCGCCGCGCAACTCGGTGCGGAGGTGAGCGTCGTCGACAGCGACGGCCTCGGCGGTGCCTCGGTCCTCACCGACTGCGTGCCGTCGAAGACGCTCATCGCCACCGCGGAAGTGATGACGAGCTTCGACTCCTCCCACCGCGAACTCGGTATTCGGATCGAGGACGGCACCCACGACCCGGCCGACCCGGCCCGTGTGGTCGGCGTCGACCTCGGTCGCGTCAACAAGCGCGTGAAGCGGCTCGCGCTCGCGCAGTCCCACGACATCACCGCCTCCGTGACCCGCGCCGGCGTCCGCGTCGTCCGTGCGCACGGACGTATCGAGCCCGGCCAGGCGCGGGACGGCTCGCGCGAGGTCGTCGCCACCGCCGCCGACGGTCGCGAGGAGCGGCTCACGGCCGACGCGGTTCTCATCGCGACCGGCGCGCATCCGCGGGAGATCCCCGACGCCCTGCCCGACGGCGAGCGCATCCTGAACTGGAAGCAGGTCTACGAGCTCGAGGAGCTCCCCGAGGAGCTGATCGTGATCGGCTCCGGTGTCACGGGCGCCGAGTTCGCCGGTGCCTACCAGGCGCTCGGCTCCCAGGTCACCCTCGTCTCCTCGCGCGACCGCGTGCTCCCCGGCGAGGACCCGGACGCGGCCGCCGTGCTGGAGGACGTCTTCCGGCGGCGCGGGATGAACGTGATGTCCCGCTCGCGCGCCGAGTCCGCGCGCCGGGTCGGCGACCGGGTCGAGGTCACGCTCAAGGACGGCCGGACGATCAGCGGCACGCACTGCCTCGTCGCCGTCGGCGCGATCCCCAACACCGCCGAACTCGGCCTCGCCGAGGCGGGCGTGGTGCTGCGCGAGTCGGGGCACATCAAGACGGACCGGGTCTCGCGCACCTCGGCGCCCGGCGTCTACGCGGCGGGGGACTGCACCGGCGTCCTCGCGCTCGCCTCGGTGGCCGCGATGCAGGGCCGGATCGCCATGTACCACTTCCTCGGAGACGCCGTCGCGCCGCTCGACCTCAAGACGGTCTCGGCGAACGTCTTCACCGACCCGGAGATCGCCACCGTCGGCTACACCCAGGCCGACGTCGAGCAGGGCACGATCGACGCGCGCGTGGTGAAGCTGCCGCTGCTGCGGAACCCGCGGGCGAAGATGCAGGGCATCAGGGACGGCTTCGTGAAGCTCTTCTGCCGGCCCGGCACCGGGATCGTGGTGGGCGGCGTCGTGGTGGCGCCGCGCGCGAGCGAGCTGATCCACCCCATTGCGATCGCCGTCGACAACAATCTGACGGTCGAGCAGATAGCCAACACCTTCACCGTGTACCCGTCCCTGACGGGTTCGATCGCCGAGGTGGCGCGGCAACTGCACACTCGTAAGGCGGCAGAGGAGAGTTGAGCTGTTGACGCCGCCGGGGGCGCGGAAGGGGGCGCGCAGGCGGTTCGACGGCCGGTGCGCAGGGACGGAAGGGACTCGGGGGCCGCTATACCACGTGTTCCCTTGCGAGACGAACAACTTCTGTTAATCGGTGCAATCTGCTGAAACCAGACGGTCGTTGGCGTTACTGTCAGTTTCGTGTTCGCTGCGGAACGTCGCCAATTGATCCTTGAAATGGTGCGAGCCAACGGGGCGGTCTCGCTCCGGGAGCTCGCGCGGGTAGTCCAGACCTCCGAAGTCACCGTCCGTCGGGACGTGCGGGCGCTGGAGGCCGAAGGGCTGCTCGACCGTCGCCACGGCGGTGCCGTACTCCCCGGAGGGTTCAGCAGGGAGTCCGGGCTCCCACAGAAGTCGCACCTGGCCAGCGCCGAGAAGACGGCGATCGCCGACCTCGCGGCCGGCCTCGTCGGTGAGGGGGAGGCCGTCGTCGTCGGCGCCGGCACCACCACCCAGGAGCTGGCCCGCCGCCTGGCGCGCGTCCCCGGGCTGACGGTCGTCACCAACTCCCTGCTGGTGGCGCAGGCGTTGGCCCATGCGAACCGCGTGGAAGTCGTGATGACGGGCGGCACCCTGCGCGGCTCCAACTACGCGCTCGTGGGGAGCGGTGCCGAGCAGTCGCTCCAGGGGCTGCGGGTCTCCCGTGCCTTCCTCTCCGGGAGCGGGCTCACCGCCGAGCGCGGGCTCTCCACCTCCAACATGCTCTCGGCGAGCGTCGATCGGGCGCTCGTGCAGGCGGCGACGGAAGTCGTCGTCCTGGCCGACCACAGCAAGCTCGGCACCGACACGATGTTCCAGACGGTCCCGACCGACGCCATCACCCGCCTCGTCACCGACGAACCGCCGGCAGGCGAGCAGCGCGCCGAAGCAGAGCTGCACGCCCTCGCCGACCGCGGGGTACAGGTCGTCGTGGCGGGCGGCCCCTCGGGGCCCGCACCTGGCGGCGGCCATCGGGCCGAGGGCCAGCGGCGCGACGTCCCGTCGCCCCGCCGCAATCCGCCGCCCCAGGGCGGCGGTTCGGGGCCCCCGCAGACGCGCGGCCCAGGACAGCAGGGCGAGCCACCCGGCGCAGGGGGCTACCCGGCGAAGAACCGCGTCGCCGACCTCGGGCCCCGTAGGCGCTGACCGCACACGACGCGGGGCGTACACACCAGTCGTGTACGCCCCACGCCCCTCCGGTGCGGAACCGGGTCAGTCCTTGATCTCGCAGAGCACGGCACCGGCCGTAACGGCCTCGCCCACCTGCGAGTTGAGCCCCTTGACGGTGCCGGAGCGGTGCGCGTTGAGCGGTTGCTCCATCTTCATCGCCTCCAGGACGACGACGAGTTCCCCCTCCTCGACCTGCTGCCCCTCCTCGACGGCGACCTTGACGATGGTGCCCTGCATCGGAGAGGCGAGCGCGTCACCCGAGGCGGCCGACGAGGACTTCTTCCCCGCCTTGCGGCGCGGCTTGTGCGCACCGCCCTCGACGGCGGCGCGAGCGAGCGGCATCCCCAGCGACGACGGCAGCGACACCTCGAGCCGCTTCCCGCCGACCTCGACGACGACGGTCTCCCGTCCGGCCTCGCCGGCCTCGTCGTCGGCCGTGGGGGGGCCGAACGGCTCGACGTCGTTGACGAACTCCGTCTCGATCCACCGGGTGTGGACGCTGAACGCCTCGTCGCTGCCGTGTACTTCAGGGGCGAACGCCGCGTCGCGCACGACCTTCCGGTGGAAGGGGATCGCCGTCGCCATGCCTTCCACGGTGAACTCCGCCAGCGCCCGCTGCGAGCGCTCCAGCGCCTGCTTGCGGTCGGCACCCGTGACGATCAGCTTCGCCAGGAGCGAGTCCCACGCGGGGCCGATCACCGAGCCCGACTCGACCCCCGCGTCGAGCCGCACGCCGGGGCCGGCAGGCGCGTCGAAGGTGGTGACGGTGCCGGGCGCGGGGAGGAAGTTCCGACCCGGGTCCTCGCCGTTGATGCGGAACTCGAAGGAGTGACCGCGGTGGACCGGGTCGTCGTAGCCGAGCTCCTCGCCGTCGGCGACGCGGAACATCTCGCGGACGAGGTCGATCCCCGTGACCTCCTCGGAGACCGGATGCTCCACCTGCAGGCGGGTGTTGACCTCGAGGAAGGAGATGGTGCCGTCCTGCCCCACGAGGAACTCGCAGGTACCGGCGCCGACGTAGCCGGCCTCCTGGAGGATCGCCTTGGAGGCGCGGTACAGCTCGGCGTTCTGCTCCTCGGTGAGGTAAGGCGCGGGCGCCTCCTCCACGAGCTTCTGGTGGCGGCGCTGGAGGGAGCAGTCACGCGTGGAGACGACGACGACGTTGCCGTGGCGGTCGGCGAGGCACTGCGTCTCGACGTGCCTCGGGCGGTCGAGGTAGCGCTCGACGAAGCACTCGCCGCGGCCGAAGGCGGCGACCGCCTCGCGCACGGCCGAGTCGTAGAGCTCCGGCACCTCCTCAAGGGTCCGGGCGACCTTCAGGCCGCGCCCGCCGCCTCCGAAGGCCGCCTTGATGGCGATCGGCAGGCCGTGCTCCTCCGCGAAGGCGACGACCTCGTCGGCGCCCGAGACCGGGTCCTTGGTGCCGGCGACCAGCGGGGCGCCCGCGCGCTCGGCGAGATGCCGGGCCGAGACCTTGTCCCCGAGTTCGCGGATCGCGCCGGGGGGCGGCCCGATCCAGGTGAGCCCGGCGTCGAGCACGGCCTGCGCGAACTCCGAGTTCTCCGACAGGAATCCGTAGCCCGGGTGGACGGCGTCCGCGGCCGAGTCGGCGGCGGCCTTGAGGACCTTGGCGATGTCGAGGTAGCTCGCCGCCGGGGTGTCGCCGCCGAGTGCGAACGCCTCGTCGGCCGTGCGCACGTGGAGTGCGTCCCGATCCGGGTCGGCATAGACGGCAACGCTCGCGATACCCGCGTCCCGGCAGGCACGGGCGACGCGGACAGCGATTTCGCCGCGATTGGCGATGAGCACCTTGCGCACGATCTCTCCCTACTCGGCGCTACGCCGCAAACAAGACAACGGGCTGAGTTTAGGTACTGGCGACACCGAAGGCCGAGTCGCCGAAGGGGGTGAGCTTGCGCACAGAAGCCTTCGGCTCCCGACCTCCCCCTGCCCCGTCGTTCCTTATCGTCCCACGGTACGCCGGGTGTACCGGGCTGAGGTCGTCCTTCGCCATGTGGTGTAGCTCTCTGTCGGAGGACGAAGGAGGGGGTGGCCCTCTTTTGTTGGAACCCTATGAACTCACTGTGGAATCTTTGCCTCCAGCCCGCCTGCTGCCCTCCCCTTGTGCCCGCGTGTACCCGTGAGTAGCGTGCCCGGTGCCGAACGGAACGTGCACGGGCGTACGAACCGGTAGCACCGCGCAACTCCCGTGCCCGTAGGCCCGCTTGAGCGCCACCTGCTCCATGCGACAGGTGCCGGGCGCAGGCCGGCGGAAGAGGAGCGAGCCGAACGGAACAGGGGAAGCAGGTGGGCCAGGTGGCGCGTAGGCGTGCTGTGGCGGTCGTCGGTGGAGTGGTGCTGGCCTTCGAGGCGGTCGTCTTCGTCCTCCTCAACCTCTTCCTCGGGATGGTCGTCGACCAGCAGGAGATGTCGCTCGCCGGTATCGACCCCAGGGCGACGACCCTCTCCGCCTGGATCGCCGGCGGCGTCTTCGGCGTCTACCTCCTCGTCAACGCCGCCGTCCTGCTGCGCGCCGCCGTCACCGACCGGCCGCCGCGCGGGTTCTGGCGGATCGTCCTGATGAGCTGCGCGGTGGTGCACGGGCTGTTGGGCGCCTTCTCCGTCGGCCTCGTCGGGTGGCAGGCGTTCGCCGTGATGATGGCGGTGCTCGCGCTGATCGTCTGGGCGCTCACCTGGTACTCGGCCAAGCCCGCCGACGCGGGGACATCGGAGCCTTCCGGCGACGGCGCGGGGGAGCAGGGCCCCTCGGCGCCGCCCGCGCCCGGCGCCGCCTGACCCGGAGGACCCGCGGGCGGCCGGGGTCAGTCGGCGTCCGCCCACAGGTCGGTGATCGAGACGTCGAGACGCGCGAAGAGCCGCCGGAGCAGCGGCAGCGAGAGGCCGATGACGTTGCCGTGGTCGCCCTCGATCCGCTCGACGAACGGGGCCGAGCGGCCGTCGAGGGTGAACGCGCCCGCGACGTGGAGCGGTTCGCCCGTGGCGACGTAGGCGGAGATCTCCGCGTCGGTCGGCTCGCCGAAGTGCACTGCGGTGGAGGCCGTTTCGGAGACGCGGCCGCCGGTACGGGTGTCGACCACGCAGTGGCCCGTCCGAAGGACGCCCGTACGTCCGCGCATCGCGCGCCAGCGGGCGGCGGCGTCCTCGGCGCCCGAGGGCTTGCCCAGCGCGCGCCCGTCGAGGTCGAGCACGGAGTCGCAGCCGACGACGAGGGCGCCGGCGGCCGCCTCGCGTGCGGCGACCGCCGCGGCCTTCGCCTCCGCGAGCACCAGTGCCAACTCGCCCGGGTCTTCGGCGTGGAGGGCGTCCTCGTCGACCCCGCTCACCACCACCTCGGGCACGAGCCCCGCCTGTCGCAGGAGTCCGAGCCGCGCGGGAGAGGCGGAGGCGAGGACGACCCGGCGGCGCGGGGCGAGGTCCGGAACGTCGGTGTCTGCGGTGGGAGCTGAGGTCATGGCGGCATCGTATGCAGCACGCGGCTGCCGGCCAGCGCGCGGTCAGCGGGAGGCCGTCACGTGGAGGACGATCGCCAGGACCGCGGCGACCGGCAGCAGCCAGCCGAGTCGGCGGAGTTTCGCCTCCGCTTCGCGCACCTCGGCGGGGCGCTGCCGCTCCGTGCGGTCGGGGTCGGACCAGAGCATGCCTTCGAGGATGCGCGGACGGCGGGCGGTGCCGCCTGAGTACCCGTACTCAGGCGGCACCGCCCGATTGTGCGAGTGCGGCTCAGCCCGGCCAGTAGGTCGAGCGCCAGGCCCAGGGGCCCGGCTGCGGAAGGCGCCGGGGAACGAGGCGGGCAGGGTTGGACCACTCGCTCACCGGCTGCTCCCCCGGCGCCGCCTCCTCGGCGGCGCCGACCGCCCGCGCGCGTACGACGGCGAGCGCCGCGGCGAGCTCCTCCGGAGTCGGGTTGCCCTTCAGCACGCGGATCTGCGGCTGCTCCGCGGGCAGTTCGGGGCGCTCGCCGTGCGGCTGCTGGTCGTGGTGGTTGGCCTGCGGCGGCGGGATCTCAGGCATTCCAGCCCCTTCGGAAGCGGCGCGTGACGGGCGGCGGGCTGCCGCCACGGGGGACAACGTCCTTGTCAGAGCGGGATGTTGCCGTGCTTCTTGGGGGGAAGCTGTTCCCGCTTGGAGCGCAGGGTACGCAGCCCCCTCGTGATGTGCCGACGCGTCTCTGCCGGACGGATGACCGCGTCCACGTAGCCGCGTTCGGCCGCGATGTACGGATTGAGGAGGGCGTCCTCGTACTCCTGCGTGAGCTCCGTGCGCAGTTGCTCCAGCTCCTCGGGGGACTCGGTCCCTGCGAGGCGCTTGCGGTGGAGGATGTTCACGGCGCCCTGGGCGCCCATCACGGCGATCTGCGCCGTCGGCCAGGCGAAGTTGAGGTCGGCGCCGAGGTGCTTCGAGCCCATGACGTCGTACGCGCCGCCGAACGCCTTCCGCGTGATGACGGTGATCAACGGCACCGTCGCCTCCGCGTAGGCGTAGATGAGCTTGGCGCCGCGGCGGATGATGCCGTCGTACTCCTGGTCGGTGCCGGGCAGGAAGCCGGGGACGTCGACGAAGGTGAGTACGGGGACGTTGAAGGCGTCGCAGGTGCGCACGAAGCGCGCGGCCTTCTCGCTCGCGTCGATGTTGAGGCACCCGGCGAACTGCATCGGCTGGTTGGCGACGACGCCCACCGAGTGGCCCTCGACCCGCCCGAACCCGGTGATGATGTTCGGCGCGAAGAGTGCCTGCGTCTCCAGGAACTCGCCGTCGTCGAGGACGTGTTCGATGGCGCTGTGCATGTCGTACGGCTGGTTCGGCGAGTCGGGGACGAGCGCGTCCAGCTCGCGGTCCTCGTCGGACGTCGTGAGGTCCGCCTCCTCGGGGAAGACGGGCGGCTCGGAGAGGTTGTTGCCCGGCAGGTAGGAGAGGAGGCCCTTGACGTACTCGATGGCGTCCTTCTCGTCGCCGGCCATGTGGTGCGCGACGCCCGAGGTGGTGTTGTGGGTGCGGGCGCCGCCGAGCTCCTCGAAGCCGACGTCCTCGCCCGTGACCGTCTTGATGACGTCGGGGCCCGTGATGAACATGTGCGAGGTCTTGTCGACCATCACCGTGAAGTCGGTGATCGCCGGGGAGTAGACGGCACCGCCGGCGCACGGTCCGAGGACGATGCTGATCTGCGGGATGACGCCCGACGCGTGGGTGTTGCGGCGGAAGATCTCGGCGAAGAGCCCGAGCGCCGCGACGCCCTCCTGGATGCGCGCCCCGCCGCCGTCGTTGATGCCGATCACGGGGCAGCCCGTCTTCAGCGCGAAGTCCATCACCTTGACGATCTTCTCGCCGTAGACCTCGCCCAGCGCCCCGCCGAAGATCGTGAAGTCCTGCGAGAAGACGCAGACGGGGCGACCGTCGACGGTGCCGTAGCCGGTCACCACGCCGTCGCCGTACGGACGGTTCTGCTCCAGGCCGAAGTTGGTGGAGCGGTGGCGCGCGAACTCGTCGAGCTCGGTGAACGAGCCCTCGTCGAGCAGCATCTCGACCCGCTCGCGCGCGGTCAACTTCCCCTTGGCGTGCTGCTTCTCGATCGCCCGCTGGGAGCCGGCGTGCGTCGCCTCGGACGTGCGGCGCTCGAAGTCCGCGATTCGGCCCGCGGTGGTGTGCCGCTCCTGCTCTGAGGGGACGGAACCTGGCTGCTCGGACATCTGCGGGAGGCTCCTACTCGTCATCGGGTGGCTACCGGAACGTAGGTTATCGGCGTACGAGGACGCCGTGGGTGCGGCGTTGGCCACACTCGCGCGAAGGGCGCCAGGGTTTTCGACCGGTATGCGACGGATTGTCGCCACCGCACGCCGCAGCCCTCCGTCCTCCGCTGCCGGCCGGCGCCTCGTGCCCGCACTGCGGACGCGGCCCCTAGGCTCGTCCCATGTCCGACGAGAACCCTCCGCGCAGCCGCTGGTCCGACCTGGAGCGACCGCCGCTCAACGCGACCGCGCTCCGCCGCGCCCTGCTCGGCGCCGACAGCCTCTACACGCACCTGGAGGTGGTCGGCTCCGTCGGCTCCACCAACTCCGAACTCGCCGACCGCGCCCGTCGCGGCGCCGCGCAGCCCGGCACGGTGCTCGTCGCCGAGGAGCAGACGGCGGGGCGGGGACGGCTCGACCGCGGCTGGTCGGCTCCGCCGCGATCGGGGCTCTTCTTCTCCGTCCTGCTGGCGCCCGAGGTCCCGGCCGAGCGCCTGGGATGGCTGCCGCTGCTCGCCGGGGTCGCGACGGCGGGTGCACTCTCCCGTACCGCGGGCGTCGACACCGCGTTGAAGTGGCCGAACGACATCCTCGTCACGGTCGGCGGCGAGGAGCGCAAGTGCGTCGGCATCCTCGCCGAACGCGTCGGTGAAGGGCCTCGGGAAGGGGCGCTGGTGCTGGGCATCGGCATCAACGTCACGCTCCGCGAGGCCGAGCTGCCCGTGCCCACCGCCGGCTCGCTGCAACTCGCCGGGGCGCAGGGCACCGACCGCGACCCGCTGCTCCGCGCCGTACTGCGCTCCCTGGAGGACTGGTACGGGCGGTGGACGGCGGTCGACGGCTCCGCGGGGGAGAGCGACCTCCAGGAGGCGTACGCGGCCGGATGCGCGACGCTCGGACGCCACGTGAGGGTCGAACTCCCCGGCGACCGCGCGCTGTTGGGCGAGGCGGTCGCCCTCGACGGAGAGGGCCGGCTGGTGATCGCGACGGGCGAGGGGGTGCAGCACCCGGTGGCCGCGGGCGACATCGTGCACCTGCGGCCCGCCGGGGGAGCGTGAGCCAGGGCATAGCTGCCGTATTCTGGGCAGCCGGCGGAGGCATCCCGAAGGACGGAAGGGCAGTGCGCGGCGGAACAGCGGAGCTGGCAAGAGGCGGGCAGTGACCGTGGACGAACCACGCACCCCGGAAGAAGCCCCAGCCTCCGAGGGCCCTCGGGGAGAGGGCGGCGAGCCGGCCGAGGGAGACGAACCACGGGGGCCGGACCCCGCGCCGGGCAGGTCGGGCGAGGAGGACCCGAGCGCGCTGCGGATCGAGGAGCTGATCCTCGGGTCCGAGCGCCAGTACACGGCGTTCCAGGCGGCCCGAGCCGCGGGTGTCCCGATGGAGCTCGCCTCCCGCTTCTGGCGCGCCATGGGCTTCGCCGACGTCGGGCAGGCGCGTGCGCTCACCGAGGCCGACGTCCTCGCGCTGCGCCGGCTCTCGGGGCTCGTCGAGGCGGGCCTGCTGAGCGAGTCGATGGCGATGCAGGTGGCGCGCTCCACGGGCCAGACCACCTCGAGGCTGGCCGACTGGCAGATCGACTCGTTCCTCATGGGCCTCACCGAGCCCCCCGAGCCGGGGATGACCCGCAACGAGGTCACCTACCCGCTCGTCCAGCTCCTCCTCCCCGAGCTGGAGGAGTTCCTCGTCTACGTCTGGCGCCGCCAACTCGCCGCCGCCACGGGGCGGGTGGTGCAGGCGAAGGACGACGAGGAGACGGTCGACCGCCGCCAGGCGATCGGCTTCGCCGACCTCGCCGGCTTCACCAGGCTCAGCAGGCGGCTGGAGGACGAGGAGGTCGGGGAGCTCGTCGAGGCGTTCGAGACGATGGCGGCCGACCTCGTCGCCGCCCACGGGGGCCGGCTGATCAAGGCGCTGGGGGACGAGGTCCTCTACGTCGCGGAGGAGGCAGCCACCGCCGCCGAGATCGGCGTGCGGCTCATCGAGACGATGGCCAACGACGAGACCATGCCCGAGCTCCGCGTCGGTATCGCCTTCGGCACGATGACGACGCGGATGGGCGACGTCTTCGGCAGCACCGTCAACCTTGCGAGCCGGCTCACCTCGATAGCGCCGAAGGACGGCGTGCTCGTCGACGGGGCGCTGCGGGCGGAGTTGATCTCCGCGGGGGAGGCGCCCGAGTCGGAGAAGGAGAGCGAGGGGCTCGGCGAGGGCCGGTTCCGCTTCGCTCTCCAGCCGCTCTACCAGCGTCCGGTGCGCGGGTTCGGCGTCGTCGAACCGTGGCTGCTGCGGAGGCGTTGAGGGAGGCAGGCGCGACCCGAACGTTCGGTCGGTCGGGTGCGTAGGGTGACCCCATGGTGAACCCCAACGACAGCGTCAGCGAAGAGCGGTTCGGCGAGTGGGTCCTGCTGCGCAGGGACGCGCGTACGCACGTCGCCGAGATCGTGCTGGACCGGCCGGAGGCGATGAACGCGGTCTCCACCGAGTTCGCCTTCGGCGTCAGCGAGGCGTGTGCCGCGCTCGCCGAGGACCGCTCGGTCCGTGCGGCCGTCCTCACCTCCACGAGCGACCGCGCCTTCTGCGTCGGAGCCGACCTGAAGGAGCGGAACAGCTTCACGGACGAACAGCTCGCCAACCAGCGCCCGTACGCGCGGGCCGCCTACACCGGCGTCCTCGACCTCCCCATGCCCTCGATCGCGGCCGTCGGCGGCTACGCGCTCGGCGGCGGGGCCGAACTCGCCCTCTCCTGCGACCTGATCCTTGCCGGGCCGCGCGCCGTGCTTGCGCTGCCCGAGGTGTCGGTCGGTGTGATTCCGGGCGGCGGGGGTACGCAGCTCCTGCCGCGGCGCGTGGGTGCGGCGCGCGCCGCCGAACTCGTCTTCACCGCGCGGTGGGTGGGCGCGGAGGAGGCGCTCGGCATGGGGCTCGTCGACCGGCTCGTGGAGGGGGACGAGCGCGCCGAGGCGCTCGCGCTCGCCGGGGGGATCGCGGCCCACTCGCCCGTCGCGCTCCGCGCCGCGAAGCGCGCCCTGCGCACCGGGTGGGGGCGGGAGCTCCACGAGGGGCTCGACGTGGAGGACGCGGAGTGGCGCACGGTGGCGTTCTCCGGCGACCGCGCGGAGGGCGTCGCGGCTTTCAACGAGAAGCGCAAGCCGGAGTGGCCGGGCGAGTGAGCCCTGGGCCGCCCGTGCTCGCGCGCGTCCCCCCGGCACGTGCCCGCGCGGCAGTACCGGGACAATCCTCATAACCTTGGGCGTATGGGACAGGGTGTGCGGCTGCCGGCTGTCGTCGGGCTCGTGCAGGCCCTCGCGGCGGCGCAGTCCGCGAGCCCGCACGCCGACCCCGCGCACCCTTGCGCGGGGCCGGGCGGCCCCACCGACCCCGCCGTACGGGAGACCGCCCGCACCGCGGCCGCACGGCTGTGCGCTGCGCTCGACGGCACGGCGGCGACCGTCCGCGCCTGGGACGCGCAGGACGAGACCCTCAGTCCGCTGGCGACCGACGGCGACGCCGCCCCCGCAGCGACGCGCTCGGCGCCGGGGTTCGCGGCCGCGGCCCTCGCCCCCGGCGGCCACCGCGCGCGGGCGGCCGATGAAGGCGCCCCGTCGCTCATCGCGCCACTGGTGCACGCCGGGCGCGTATACGGAGAGGCGGAGGTCGAACGCGCCCCGGGCGGCCCGCCGTTCACCGCGGACGAGGTCTGCGGCGCCACCGCGCTCGCCGCCGTCGCCGCCGCCGGACTCGCCCAGGCCGGGTACGTCGCCGAACTCCGCCGCCTGGCCTACGCCGACCCGCTCACCGGACTCGCCAACCGCCGTGCCGTCGACGACCGCCTCGACGCGGCGCTCCGCCTGCACGCCGCCGACGGCACCGTCGTCAGCTTCGCCGTCTGCGACATCAACGGCCTCAAGCGCGTCAACGACGCCCACGGTCACCAGGCGGGCGACCGCCTCCTCGAGCGCTTCGCCGCGCTCCTCGCCGAGTGCGCCGCGCTCCTCCCCTCCGCGCTCGCCGGGCGCCTCGGCGGCGACGAGTTCTGCCTCCTCGCGGCCGGCCCTTCGGCCGAGGAGGCCGTGAC
The DNA here is from genome assembly GCF_000381025.1 of Streptomyces sulphureus DSM 40104. Classification (GTDB taxonomy): domain Bacteria; phylum Actinomycetota; class Actinomycetes; order Streptomycetales; family Streptomycetaceae; genus Streptomyces; species Streptomyces sulphureus. The sequence goes on along the minus strand of NZ_KB905814.1, from coordinate 779,149 downwards.
CGCCGCCGGCGAACTCTGCCGCCGTGCAGGGGAGTCGGCGCTCGGCGACGGCGTCGCCTGCGGCCTCGCCTCCACCGGCGACCCCATCGGCCCCGTACGCACGCCCCGCCGGCTCTTCCTCCTCGCCGACGCCGCGCAGTACCGGGCCAAGGTGGCGCGCGCCCAGGGCCCGGTCGTCGCCGGCCGGGACGGCGGCGCCGTCGACCCCGTCGTGCGCCTCGCCGACGCGCCGCCCCCGCACGGCACCGAGCGGCGGAGGTTCCGGGGGAGATGACCGGTGGCCGCCCGGTCGTGACAGCACACCGATTCACTCTCTACTGTTGCTGAATATGGGTATGCACAGCGTGGAGTTGGGCGCCTCGGGGACCACCCCGCGGCAGGTCGTCGCCGTCGCCAGGGAAGGGGCCGAGGTCGCGCTCTCGTCCGAGGCGCTCGCCGCGCTGCGGAGGGCGCGCGGTTTCGTCGACGAACTCGCGGCGAAGCCCGAGCCCGTCTACGGGGTCTCGACGGGCTTCGGGGCGCTCGCCGTCCGGCACATCCCCGGCGACGACGCGGAAGGGGGCGAGGGGCTCCGCACCCGCCTCCAGCGGAACATCGTCCGCTCGCACGCGGCCGGGATGGGCCCGCGCGTCGAGCGCGAGGTCGTCCGCGCGCTGATGTTCCTCCGGCTCAAGACACTCGCCTCCGGGCACACCGGCGTACGCCCCGAGATCGCGGAGGCTATGGCCAAGCTGCTCAACGCCGGGATCGCGCCCGTCGTCCACGAGTACGGCTCGCTGGGCTGCTCCGGGGATCTCGCGCCCCTCTCGCACTGCGCCCTGGTGCTGATGGGCGAGGGCGAAGCGGAGGACGCCGCGGGCACGGTGCGCCCGGCGGCCGAACTCCTCGCCGAACACGGCATCGCGCCGGTGGAGTTGCGCGAGAAGGAAGGTCTCGCGCTTCTCAACGGCACCGACGGGATGCTCGGCATGCTCCTCATGGCCTGCGATGACCTCGCCCGCCTCCTCACCTCGGCCGACATCGCGGCGGCCCTCTCCCTGGAGGCGCTGCTCGGCACCGACCGCGTCCTCGCGCCCGAGCTGCACGCTCTGCGCCCGCACCCGGGGCAGGCCGCGAGCGCCGCCAACATGAGGAAGATCCTCCACGGTTCGGGCCTCACGGGGCAGCACCACCACGACGCCCCCCGCGTCCAGGACGCGTACTCGGTGCGGTGTGCGCCCCAGGTCGCAGGGGCCGCTCGGGACACGCTGGCGCACGCGGTGCTCGTCGCCGAGCGGGAACTCGCCGCTGCCGTGGACAACCCGGTCGTCCTCGACGACGGCCGCGTGGAGTCCAACGGCAACTTCCACGGCGCCCCCGTCGCCTACGTGCTCGACTTCCTCGCCGTACCCGCGGCCGACCTGGCGTCGATCGCCGAGCGCCGCACCGACCGGCTCCTCGACAAGAACCGCTCGCACGGCCTGCCGCCGTTCCTCGCGCGCGATGCCGGCGTCGACTCGGGCCTGATGATCGCTCAGTACACGCAGGCCGCGATGGTCTCCGAGCTGAAGCGGCTCGCCGTGCCCGCCTCCGTCGACTCGGTGCCGTCCTCCGCGATGCAGGAGGACCACGTCTCGATGGGCTGGTCCGCGGCCCGCAAGCTGCGCACCGCCGTCGACACGCTCTCCCGCGTCCTCGCCGTCGAGCTCTACGCCGCGACCCGAGCCCTCGAACTCCGCACCGAGACGACGGGCTCCTCCCCTTCCCCCGCCTCCCGCGCCGTCCTCCACGCCCTGCGCGAGTCGGGCGTGCCGGGCCCGGGCGAAGACCGCTTCCTCGCCCCGGACTTGGAGGGCGCGGAGCGTTTCGTACGCACCGGCGCACTCGTGGCCGCGGCGGAGGAGGCGGTGGGGGAGCTCGCCTGAGGGCCCGTTCCGTGGCCCGAAGTACCGCGCTGACCCCGGCATCGTGCAGCGCGTCGGCGTCTCGCTGCACGGACTCGCGGGCGTCGGCGGGGGCCGCGGCCGGGGTGGACGGCGAAGCCGCCGCGACGAGCGCCATGACAGTGGCGGAAAGGCATAGACGGCGAGCATGACCCGAGCGTAGGAACGGCTCGGTGAGGCCGCCGTGCAGACTGCTCCCTGCCTCCTCGGGTGCCGACCTCATGGACGGCCGGGTACGCGGGGCGGTCGGCGCGGCAGCGTGAGCCGACGCCAACTGCCCTGTGAGCGGCAGTCGTTGTAGACAACCCTGACATGGCGCCTGCTCAAGCGCAGCCGCACGCCGCTGTCAGGAGTCCGCCCGTCCCGCCCGGCGACCGTCGCAGTGATGCTCCGTCAACTCCCCGCGGATCACAGGACGAACGGGCGGAATCGCGGGTTCCCCTCATGCGGAGCGAGTAAGTAACATCGGTGCGCGGAAAGCTCGTTCGTCGCGCTCGCGGCGGTTCCCTCGCAACTCGGAAGGTGCTCTTCGTGCCCGGAGTCGGACCCTCGACCCTGCAGACCCACCGTCGTCCGCTGCTCACCGCCGCGGTCTCCGGGGGGCTGCTCCTCGCGCTGTGGTTCGTTCCCTCCGCCGACGCCACCCCTGACGGCGCCCGCGCACCAGGTTCGGACCACGGCGTGAACCAGACCGTCGACAGAGGCGAGGCCGGCGAGACCACCGCCGACTACCGTGGCTGAGGGCGGGGTCCGCCCGACGCTGTAGTGCCCGTATATGTACGGGAGTTACCCGAATGTCTGTTTCGGCGGCTTTGACGGCATGGGCGATTTCCTCGTGTGAGCAGTGTCCTACTGCACAGTTTCGAGGGAAGTGGAACCGGTCATACGCCGCTTGCGTTTCGATGTGTAGAGGTGTGCTGTGGATGTCCGTTTCGTCGGCGTCAGAGTGTGCGCAGCCTTTCGGGTTCCAAGGTCTTCGGACACACGGGAGAGGTCAGTGACGACGGTGGGGAAGTACCGCAAGGGTCTCGCGGCCGTGGCCGTGCTGCTCGGCGGTACGTTGACGTTGAGCGGGTGCGGTCTGTTCGGCGGCGACGACGATTCCGGCGGAAAGTCGGAGATGTCCGGCAACGATGACGGCAAGGGCGGGGAGAACGCCTCCGAGGCTCGAATAAAAATCTCGGCCAAGGACGGGTCCGACAGCGCCAGCATCAACACCGGCGGAGACGTCAAGGTGAGCAAGGGCGCACTCGTCCGCGTCACGATGAAGGCCGTGCAGAGCGGCAACACCGTCGAGGGGGAGATGTCCGGGGGCAAGAAGTCCTGGAAGCCCAAGGAGCAGTTGGAGCGCGCCACCAAGTACGAGATCACGGCGACCGCCAAGGACGGTGAGGGCCGCAAGGCCGTCGAGAACTCGACCTTCACCACGGTCTCGCCCGACGACAGCTTCATCGGCACCTACGCGGGCGAGGACGGCGCGACGGTCGGCGTCGGCATGCCCGTCTCGATCACCTTCGACAAGCAGATCACGCAGAAGAAGGCGGTCCAGTCGGCGATCGAGGTGAGCTCCACCAGCGGCCAGGAGGTCGTCGGCCACTGGTTCGGCAACGACCGCCTCGACTTCCGTCCCAAGGACTACTGGAAGCCGAACTCGAAGGTCACCCTCGACATGGAACTCGACGGCGTCCAGGGCGCCAAGGGCATCACCGGCGTCCAGGACACCACGGCGACCTTCACCATCGGCCGCTCGCAGGTGAGCACCGTCGACGCCAAGAGCCACCGGATGAAGGTCGTCAGGGACGGCAAGACCATCAAGGACATCCCGATCTCCGCCGGCAGCAGCAAGAACCCCACCTACAACGGCGAGATGGTGATCTCCGAGAAGCACAAGGAGACGCGGATGGACGGCCAGACGGTCGGCTTCGGCCGCGACGGCGAGGAGGGGTACGACATCGCCGACGTCCCGCACGCCATGCGCCTCTCGACCTCCGGCACCTTCATCCACGGCAACTACTGGGGCGCCCCGTTCGGTTCGGGCAACACCAGCCACGGCTGCGTCGGCCTCAAGGACTCCCGCGGCGCCAACAACAGCTCAACCGACGGTGCCTGGTTCTACGAGAACTCCATGATCGGCGACGTCGTCGTGATGAAGAACTCCCCCGACCGCACCGTTCAGCCGGACAACGGCCTCAACGGCTGGAACATGGACTGGTCGGAGTGGAAGGCCGGCAGCGCCGTCTGACGCGGCGGTCCTGAGCCCGAAGGGGCGGACGACGAGACGGTCCTCGTCGTCCGCCCCTTCGCTCTCCCGGACGTCCGCGGGGGTGTGTGTACGCCCGCGCGCTACTCCTCCACGCCGAGGACCCCGGGGTGCGTGGCGAGCCTCCGCAGCGCCCCCTCAGGGTCGTCGACGAGCCGGCGCCGCTCCAGGTCCAGGAGCCCGCCCTTGGCGGTGACTTCGGTCGCCACCGTCCCGTCCGCCTTGCGCACGCACTGCTCCAGCTCGAAGACCTTCCGGCCCGTCCAGACGAAGGCGCAGCTCACCTCCGTGCGGTCGCCCGCCACCAGCTCGTGCCTGTACTTGAGGGTCGTCTCCAGGACCACGGGCCCCAACCCGCCGGCGACGAGTTCCCGTTGACCGATCCCCGCGGCCCGCAGCAGCGACCAGCGCGCGTGCTCCGCGTACTGGAGATAGACGCTCTGGTTGAGGTGCCCCTGCGTGTCCGTCTCGTACCCCCGCACCTCGACGGGCACCCAGAACGTCTCCGACCGCGACGCCATCGCTCTTCACCTCTCCTTGCCCGCGCCGGGCCCTGAGCCCTGCGCTGTCCCACCGCACACCTGCCGCCGGCCTCGGCGAGCGCGCCCCCGCGCACGAAGGCGCCCGCCCCCGACGCGACCGCCGGGGGCGGTGTCGGAAGCGGGCGTCGGCGGCCTTCAGCCGGCCGAGGCGATCCCCACGGGGCAGCTCACACCCGTGCCGCCGATGCCGCAGTAGCCGGCGGGGTTCTTGTCCAAGTACTGCTGATGAGCAGCTTCGGCACCGTAGAAGGGACGGTCAGCGGCCGGAAGGATCTCGGTGGTGATGGTGCCGAGCCCGGCCTTGTCGAGGACGGACTGGTACGCCTCGCGGGACGTCTCGGCAGCCTGCTGCTGGCCGGCCGAGTGGGTGTAGATCGCCGAACGGTACTGCGTTCCGCGGTCGTTGCCCTGGCGGAAGCCCTGCGTCGGGTCGTGCGACTCCCAGAAGAGCCGCAGCAGCTCGCCGTAGGAGACGACGGCCGGGTCGTAGACGACGCGGACCGCCTCGGCGTGCCCCGTCAGCCCCGAGCAGACCTCCTCGTACGTCGGGTTGGGGGAGTAGCCGCCCTGGTAGCCGACGAGGGTCGTGTACACGCCCTCCGTCTGCCAGAAGACGCGCTCGGCCCCCCAGAAGCAGCCCATGGCGAAGTCGGCGACCTCGGACCCCTCGGGGTAGGGCCCCTGGAGCGGGGTGCCGAGGACGGTGTGCAGCTCGGGGACCGTGAACGCGGGCTCCGGGCGGCCCTTCAGTGCCTCGTCGGGCTCGGGGAGGCGGGGTGTGGTTCCGAACAGCATGGCGCGCTCCTGGTCTGGGTTGCGTCTGGCGATGACGTCAGGTGTCGGTCTTCGGGGACGCCTCCGGGGCCGTGCGCCGGGCGGCGGCGCTCCCTCCGGGTGCCCCCGGGGACGGGGTCGAACCGGCCGGCTGCTCCTCGAAGTCGACCCGCCTCATGTGCGTGGTCATGGACTTCATCAGCAGCCAGACCGCGAGGCCGATCACGGCGAAGACGAGGAAGCCGAGGACTCCGGGCGTGACCTTGGTCTCGTCGAGCTCCTTGGCGAGGGAAGCGAGCTGGAGGGGTGCCGAGTGTGCCGTCTGCATCGCGCTCATGGGCTCAATTCTCCCGGATGCCGGCGAAGAGGTCGCTCTCGGGGAGGGTGGTCTCGACGTGGGACTTGGCGAGCTCGTACTCCTCCGTCGGCCAGACCTCCCGCTGGATCTCCATCGGGATGCGGAACCAGCCGCCGTCGGGGTCGATCTGGGTCGCGTGCGCGATCAGCGCCTTGTCCCTGATCTCGAAGTAGTCGGCGCAGGGGACGTGCGTGGTGAGCGTCCGCTCCAGGCGGTGCGGCATCTTCTCCCAGCGCTCCAGCCACTCGCCGTACGGCGACTCCAGGCCGCGGTCCAGCAGCGCGTGGTGGAGGGCCTCGGTGCGCTGCCGGTTGAAGCCCTGGTTGTAGTAGAGCTTCTGCGGCTGCCACGCCGGGCCGGCCTCCGGGTACTGCTCCGGGTCGCCGGCGGCCTCGAAGGCGATCATCGAGATCTTGTGGGTCATGATGTGGTCGGGGTGCGGGTACCCGCCGTTCTCGTCGTAGGTGGTGATCACCTGCGGGCGGAACTCACGGATGAGGCGGACCAGCGGGGCCGCCGCCTCCGCCGGGTCGTGGAGCGCGAAGCAGCCCTCGGGCAGCGGCGGCAGCGGGTCGCCCTCGGGAAGCCCCGAGTCGACGAAGCCGAGCCACGCCTGCTGGACGCCGAGGATCTCGCGCGCCTCGTCCATCTCCTTCTTGCGGACCTCGTGGATGTGCTCCTCCACGAAGGAGTCCCCCTGCAGCTTGGGGTTGAGGATGGAGCCGCGCTCTCCCCCGGTACAGGTGGCGACCAAGACGTCGACGCCCTCGTCGACGTACTTGGCCATGGTCGCCGCACCCTTGCTCGACTCGTCGTCCGGGTGTGCGTGCACTGCCATCAGTCGCAGCTGCTCAGTCAAGGTTCGATCCCCAGTGGCTCAGTTTTTCCATACGGCCCCGCCTGATGGTGTGCGCGGGCGACTTCTATAGTGACCGACAGCGGGTGCTGTGTATTCCCCCAGCCCCGTTTATCCGCATTCGCCGCCGATCGGTGCCCTCCGTCCGGTGGTGCGGCGAGGGCCGCGCAGGGAGAGGACCGACCATGGCCGACGTTCGTCAACGCGTCCCCGAGGGGCGCTACGGGCGCGCCGGGCGGCCCGCCGAGGGCCGGGTCGAGCGCGAGGCGCGGACCGATCGGCGGTTGAAGATCACCGGCGGGGTGCTCGGCGTCGCGATGGTGGGGCTGATCGTCTGGATCGGCGGGTCCTACCTCGCGGGGGAGGACGTCAGCGGTGAGTTGATCAAGTTCAAGGTCGTCTCCGACGACGCGACCGAGGCGCATCTGGAGGTCCGCAAGGACGCCGGGACGGAGGGCGTCTGCACCGTGCGCGTCCGCTCCGAGGACGGTGCCGAGGTCGGGCGGAAGGACGTGCCCGTCGAGGCGGGGCCTTCCAGAGTCGACACCGTGGCGACGGTCCGTACCGCGGCGCGCGCGACCAGCGCCGAATTGGTGGGATGCAGCGTGCGCTGACGCACGCCGGCCGCGGGCCGGTTCGACGTCGCCGGGTGCGCGGTCCCGGTGTGCGTCGGCGGGTCCGGGGTAAGGTCTCGGCGGGGTTCGGCGTCCGTGTGCCGGAAACCTCGGTCTCGCAGGGGTATGGGGAACCTGCCTGACTGTTCGTCCTTCTTCCCTTTTCCCCACAGATTGTTAAGCTCGTGGTTTCGCCCACCCGTGGATGCAGAACGCCCGGGTAGGGCGTTGCTTTGTACCCAGTACCGACGAGGAGCACCTGTGACCCAGACCAGCGACAACGTCACCTGGCTGACCCAGGAGGCGTACAACCAGCTCAAGGCGGAGCTGGAGTACCTGTCGGGTCCTGCACGCACCGAGATCTCCAAGAAGATCGAGGCGGCCCGTGAAGAGGGGGACCTCCGCGAGAACGGCGGGTACCACGCGGCCAAGGAGGAGCAGGGCAAGCAGGAGCTGCGCGTGCGCCAGCTCCAGCAACTGCTGGAGCACGCCAAGGTCGGCGAGGCCCCCGCGGACGACGGTGTCGTGGAACCCGGCATGGTGGTCACCGTCGCCTTCGACGGCGACGAGGACGACACCCTCACCTTCCTCCTCGCCTCCCGCGAGTACGCCAGCTCGGAGATCGAGACCTACTCTCCGCAGTCCCCGCTGGGCCAGGGCGTGAACGGCAAGTCCGTCGGTACGGACGCGGAGTACGAGCTGCCCAACGGCAAGTTCGCCTCCGTGCGCATCCTGAAGGCCAAGCCCTACCCGGGCTGAGCCACCACGGGAGAGGGGCGGGCCCAGGCGGGGCCCGCCCCTCTCCCGTGCTCGTCCCGCCGACCGTCAGGCGCTCCTGCGGTACTTCCGCACGGCGAGTGTCCGGAAGACGGCGATGATCAGCACCGACCAGATCAGCGACGCGAGCGCCGGGTGCTGCATCGGCCAGGCGTCGGGCGTCGGGTAGTGCGGCGGCAGGTTGCCGAAGAGCTCGCGCCCGGCGACGACCGTGGCGCTGAACGGATTCCACTCGGCGACGTGCTGGAGGAACGCCGGCATGTTCTGCGAGGGGACGAAGGCGACCGAGATGAAGGTCAGCGGGAAGAGCCAGACCAGGCCCCCGGACGTGGCCGCCTCGGGTGAGCGGACGGAGAGCCCGATGAGGGCGCCGATCCAGGTGAAGGCGTAGCCGAGGAGAAGCAGCAGTCCGAAGCCGGCGAGCGCCTTCGGAATGCCGGCGTGCACGCGCCAGCCGACGAGCAGTGCGACGATCGCCAGGACGACGAGGGTGAGCGCCGTCTGGAGTGCGTCGGCGAGGGTGCGCCCCGTGAGCACCGCGCCGCGCGCCATGGGGAGCGAGCGGAAGCGGTCGATCAGGCCCTTGCTCATGTCGGCGGCGAGCCCCGCGCTGGAGCCGGCGGTGGCGAAGGTGACGGTCTGCGCGAAGATGCCGGCCATCAGGAACTCGCGGTAGGCGGCGGCGTCGAGGCCGGCGCCGGGGATCTGGATGGAGCCGCCGAAGACGTAACTGAAGAGCACGACGAACATGATCGGCTGGAAGAGCGCGAAGAGGATCGTCTCGGGGATGCGGACCATCCCCAGCAGGTTGCGCTTGGCGACGACGAGCGAGTCCCGGACGGACTGGGCCGGCCCCCCTCTCCCGCGGGGTGCCGTGCTGGTGAAGGTCGGTGCGATGTCCGTCACTTGGGCTCCTCCCCTGAGGTTTCCCCGCCCGGCTGCGCGCCCTCGGCCGTGGCGTGGCCCGTGAGGGAGATGAAGACGTCGTCGAGGGTGGGGCGGCGCAGGCCGATGTCGTCGATCTCGATGGCGGCCGCCTCCAGGTCGCGGATGACTTCGGCGAGGAGCTTGGTGCCGCCGCTCACCGGGACCGTCAGCCGGCGGGTCTGCCGCTGAACGGTGACGGAGCCCTGGCCGGGGCCGTGGAGGGCGTGGCGGTCGAGGAGTTCGGCGGCGCGCGTGAGGTCGGCCTGGGCGTGGACGACCGTCTCGACGCGTTCGCCGCCGGTGCGCGCCTTGAGCTCGTCCGAGGTGCCCCTGGCGATGACGCGGCCGTGGTCGACGACGGCGACGGCGTGGGCCAGGTGGTCGGCCTCCTCCAGGTACTGGGTGGTGAGGAGGAGCGTGGTGCCGCCGGCGACGAGGTCCTCGATCACCTCCCAGAGCGCCTGCCTGTTGCGCGGGTCGAGCCCCGTGGTCGGCTCGTCCATGAACATCACGGGCGGATGGACGACGAGTGCGGCGGCGAGGTCGAGGCGGCGCCGCATGCCGCCCGAGTAGGTCTTCGCGGTGCGGTCGGCGGCGTCGGCGAGGTCGAACTGGTCGAGGAGTTCCTCGGCTCTTCGCTTCGCCTGCCGCGCGGGCATCTGGTAGAGCCTGCCGACCATGTCGAGGTTCTCCCGTCCGGTGAGGTACTCGTCGACGGCGGCGAACTGGCCGGAGACGCCGATGGACCGGCGGACCTCCGTCGGGTCCTTGAGGACGTCGACTCCTGCGACGGAAGCCGTGCCGCTGTCCGGGGTGAGCAGGGTGGTGAGGATGCGGACGGCGGTGGTCTTGCCGGCGCCGTTCGGGCCGAGCAGGCCGAGGACGGTGCCCTGGGGGACGTCGAGATCGACGCCGTCGAGTGCCGTCACGTCGCCGAAGGTCTTGACGAGGCCCTCGGCGTGAATTGCGCCTGGCATAAGGGACTCCAGTGGGAAGGGGGCGGTGGGGTGGAGAGCGCACCGAGTGCGCCGAGACGCGGGCGGGCAGCACGCGGTGGCGGTCGCGCGGTCGCCGGCATGGTTCCCCCTCCCCCGTCTCCCGTATCGGCCGATCCAGGGCACGGCCGAGGGCGGCGTACGGCCGGGGGCCGTCGCCGGAGACCACTATGAGGGACGCGATGTATCGCGTCAACGGGGTTGCGACAGTCGTGAGTTGGAAGGCTCCCGGCTCAGCTCACCACCCGGTATCCGGCGGCCCGCAGCGAGGAGGCGACGTCGACGCAGTGCTCGGGGCCCTTCGTCTCCAGGTGCACCTCGACCTCGGCCTCGTCGAGGCCGAGCCGCGGATCGGTGCGGGTGTGGCCGACGTCGAGGACGTTCGCGTCCACTTCGGAGAGCTTCCGCAGCAGCGCCGCGAGCGCGCCGGGCCGGTCGGTGAGGCGCAGGCGCAGGGAAAGGTACCGTCCGGCCGCCGCCATGCCGTGCCGCAGGGTGCGCTGGAGGACGAGCGGGTCGACGTTGCCGCCGGAGAGCACGGCGACGACCGGACCTTCGAATCCGCGCGGATCGTGGAGGAGGGCGGCGACCGGGGAAGCCCCGGCCGGCTCGACCACGAGCTTCGCCCGCTCCAGGCAGAGCAGCAGCGCACTGGAGAGGTCGTTCTCCGAGACGGTGCGCACCTCGTCGACGTACTCCTCGACGAGTGCGAAGGGAACGCCTCCGGGCCGGCCGACCTTGATCCCGTCGGCCATCGTCGAGACCTGCTCCAGTGCCACCGGGTGCCCGGCCGCAAGAGAGGGCGGGTAGGCGGCGGCTCCCTCGGCCTGCACGCCGACGACGCGCACTTCGGGCCGAACCGCCTTCGCCGCGACGGCGATCCCGGCCGCGAGCCCGCCGCCGCCGACGCCGACGACGATCGTCCGCACCTCCGGGCACTGCTCGACGATCTCCAGGCCCACCGTTCCCTGGCCCGCGACGACGTCCGGGTGGTCGAAGGGGTGGATGAAGACGGCGCCCGTCTCCTCCGCGTACGCCTGCGCGGCGTGCAGCGTCTCGTCGACGACCTGGCCGTGCAGACGCACCCGGGCGCCGTACTCGCGGGTGGCGGCCACCTTGGGGAGCGGGGCGCCGACGGGCATGAAGACGGTCGAGGCGACGCCGAGGAGCGAGGCGGCGAGGGCGACGCCCTGCGCGTGGTTGCCTGCGCTCGCGGCGACGACGCCGCGGGAGCGCTCCCCGGCGCTGAGCCCTGCGATCCGCGCGTAGGCGCCGCGGAGCTTGAACGATCCCGTGCGCTGGAGGTTCTCGCATTTGAAGAGGACGGGGGAGCCGACGAGCGAGCTGAGGTGGCGGCTTCCCTCCAAAGCTGTGGTGCGCGAGACGGAGGTCAGGGTCTTCTGCGCACGTCGAACGTCGTCCAGAGTTACTGAGGGAGCACTTCCGCTCCCGGCGGTGCCAGCGGCCATGAGCCCAGTCTCGCAGTCGAGTTGAGGGGGCCGGCCGTCCCCGGGCAATCTGTGGGACCTCCGCTCCGAGCGCGGAGGTACGCGGAATGGCCCAGCCGCGTACCCTGTTCGTCAACCACGGTCATACAAAATTCTGTCCCTGACAGGAAAATCTCAGAGAAGCGAGCACCCCGGCCATGCCCACTCCTTCGGACATGACGACTCACCTCACCGACGACCACGCCGACCCCGACACCGCCGACGCCGCAGCGGAGGAGTCCGACGAGATCGCAGCCGAGCAGGCCGAGGTGCTGGTGACGCTCCAGCATCAGGTCGCCGTCTTCGCCCGCCGTGCCGAGCAGACGCGCCTCGGCGGGCTCGGCCCGCTGCGCAACTCGATGGACAGGGCCGCCTACCTGCTCCTCAACCGTCTGCACCGCGAGGGCCCGATGGGGGTCAAGGCACTCGCCGCGGGGATGCGCATCGACTCCTCGACGGTCACCCGCCAGGTGGCGCCGCTCGTCGAGGCCGGCCTCGTGAGCCGGGCGACCGACCCGGAGGACGGCAGGGCCGTGGTGCTGAAGCTCTCCGAGAAGGGCCTGGAGCGTCTCCACGACGTCCGCACCTCGCGCCGCGACCTGATGGGGGTCCTCACCAAAGAGTGGAGCGAGGAGGAGGTGGCCGAGTTCTGCTCGTTGCTCACGAGGTTCAACACGGCGCTCTCCGACATCCGCCCCTCGACCGCGCCAGGCGCTCCGACCTCTTGATTTGATCAGCGCGCCTGCCGTCCCATAGCCGCAGGGAGGCGCGGTGAGCCGGGGACGAAGACGCCAAGCGCAGCGCCACGCCCGCGAGTTCGACGCGTTCGTCGCGGGCGCCGGCGGGCGACTGCTGCACGCTGCCGTGCTCCTCACGGGCGAGCCGCCGGCGCGCGCCCCCGCGGCCGAGCGCCTCCTCGTCTCCGCACTGGCGAGGACGTACGCGGACTGGGCGCGGCTGCGCGGCGACGACCCGTACGAGCACACCCGGCAGGAGCTCGCGGCCCGCTTCGCGCGGCAGCGCCGGCGCCATCGCCGGGCGGAGGGCGGCGTCCTCTCCCGGCTGCCCCCGCAGGAGCGTCTGGTGGTCGTCCTCCGCCACGGCGAGGGAGTCGCCGAGGAGCAGGCGGCCGCCGGGCTGGGGCTTCCGCCCGAGCGGGTGCGCGCGCTCTGCGAGAGGGGGATGGCGGCGGCGCTTAGCCGGCCGCGCGATCCCGTCGGGGACGCGGCGTGAGCCTGCCGGACCGCAAGGAGACCGAGGTGCGGCTGCTGCTGCGGCAGTCCGTCCACCCGGTGGTGCCGCCGGACCTCGCGCTGCGCGCGGCCGTCGCGGGGGAGCGGCTGCTGCGTCGCAGGAGGGCGCTGCTCGCCCTGGTGTGGGCCGTGGTGCTCTTCCTCGTCTGCGGTGCGGCGGTGTGGCTCTCGATCGAGCAGCCGTGGGCGGGGGCGCCGGAGACGACGCCGACCGTCGACTGGTGACGCGAACGGGCGCCCTTTCACATGGTGTTGACGATGAGGCCGATGTGCGTGAAGTAGTTGAGCGCGCCGAAGAGGAGGAAGAGCGCACCGGAGATCGTCCACGCCGCGCCCGTCACCTTCGCGAGCCACCCGGCGCGTGCACTGCGCAGCACGAAGGGGAAGAGGACGGCACCGATCCCGACGAGCACGTAGAGCCCCGAGATGAAGCTCGCCTCCAGCACCGGGTAGTCGGCGAACTCGCCCGAGATCGGCTCCTCGGGAGGCGCGGCGAAGAGCGTGTACTTCCACCCGGCCGCCGCGATGCCGAAGCAGGCGAGCCCCATGCCGAAGACGAACACGGAGACGGGCCCCGCGAGCACGGCGGCGCCCGTCCGCGTGCCCGCGTCACCTGCCGCCTCGGTGAGCGTGCCGCCCCGCTTCCACAGGAAGAACGCGGCGGTGGAGAGCAGCACCCCGAAGGCGAGTGCCGGTTCGCCGAAGATGATGTTGTCGAACGGGAACCCCTGCCCGGCCAGCGGCCAGGTCAGCGTCATGTGGAGCCCCGTCACGACGAGGAGGAACCCGAGCGCGCCGAAGGCGAGCGCCCAGCTCTCGGCGACGACCCGGCGGCCGGTCAGCAGACGGAAGCCGAGCGCGACGACGAGCAGCAGGCCGGCGCCGGCTGCGACGGACATGACCGTGTTGTAGGTCGGCATCTTGGTCCAGTCGATCTTGAGACCGTCGGCCGCCAACTCCATAGCGTTCACGAGGCGAACGTAGGCAGGCTCCGCCCCCGGGGCCAGCGGGGCGAGGCATCCGTGTCACGCCGGGCGGGACGGCCCCGCGCGGGGGCCGTCCCCTGCCAACTACACGTCGGCGAGAGCCTGTTGCAGGTCGGCGAGGAGGTCGTCGCCCGACTCGATGCCGACGGAGAGCCGGACGAGGTCCTCGGGCACCTCCAGCGCGGAGCCCGCCGCCGAGGCGTGCGTCATCAGCCCGGGGTGCTCGATCAGCGACTCGACGCCGCCGAGCGACTCGCCGAGGGTGAAGAGCCGGGTGCGGTCGCAGACCCGCACGGCCGCCTGCTCGCCGCCGCGCACCCGGAAGGAGACCATCCCGCCGAAGGCGCGCATCTGCTTCGCCGCCGTCTCGTGTCCCGGGTGGCTCGGCAGCCCCGGGTAGTACACCTCGGTGACCTGCGGGTGCGCGGTGAGCATCTGCGCGATGCGGGAGGCGTTGGCGCAGTGCCGCTCCATGCGCACCGCGAGCGTCTTGACGCCCCGCAGCACGAGCCACGCGTCGAAGGGACCCGCGACGGCGCCCATCGCGTTCTGGTGGAACGCGAGTTGCTCGGCGAGCTCCTCCTCCCGCACGACGAGCGCGCCCCCGACGACGTCCGAGTGCCCGCCCATGTACTTGGTCGTCGAGTGGACGACGACGTCGGCGCCGAGGGCGAGGGGCTGCTGGAGGTAGGGGCTGGCGAAGGTGTTGTCGACGACGAGCCGCGCACCGCTCTCGCGCGCCACGTCGGCGAGCGCGCCGATGTCGGTGATGCCGAGGAGCGGGTTGGACGGCGTCTCGACCCAGATCGCCTTGGTGTTCTCACGGACCGCGGCCCGCACGGACGCGACGTCGCTGGTGTGCGCCACCGACCACTCGACGCCCCACCGCTCGGCGACCTTGGAGAAGAGGCGGAAGGTGCCGCCGTAAGCGTCGTCGGGGATCACGACGTGCTCGCCCGGCTTGAGGAGGGTACGCAGCAGGCAGTCCTCGGCCGCCATGCCGGAGGCGAAGGCCAGGCCGCGCCTGCCGCCCTCCAGCGCTGCGAGGTTCTCCTCCAGCGCCCCTCGGGTCGGGTTCCCCGAGCGGCTGTACTCGTAGCCGCCGCGGAGGCCGCCGACTCCGTCCTGCTTGTACGTGGATACCTGGTAGATCGGTGGTACGACCGCGCCCGTCGCGGGATCCGCCGTCTGTCCCGCGTGGATGGCGAGGGTCTCGAAGCTCTTGTAACTGTCGCGCTGCTCACTCATGCAGCGAGCGTAATGGGCCGTACGGTGTACTCAGGACCGGCCGAGGTCATCGCACCCGGCCGTGTTGACACCGCAAGACGAGCGAGCCGACAGATGTCCGAAATCCGCCTCCAAGGAAGCACCAGCGCCGCCCCGGACGTTGTCCGTGAGGCGCACCCCGGCCGCCGCGCCCCCTGCCGACCCGTACCTCGTGGAGACCCGACGCCATGGAAGCCCTCCTCCTGCTGATCGTCCTGACCGCCGTCGTCGGCCTGGTGATCGCCCCCGCCGTCCGCCGCAGACGGCTCGCGCGCGAGGGCGGCCAGGCCGCCGTACGCGCCGCCGACCCGACGGCGGGGTACGGACTGACCCCGCAGCACGAGCTCGACGTGCGCCTGCCGGGCCCTGACCGCGAGCTGATCGAGGCGCTGGACGAGACGCAGCGCACGGGGGACTGGCGGCCGGTGGGCCGCCTCCTCGCCTTCACGGGGGACGAGTGGGAGCTGCGCTGGCAGCGGGTGCAGTCGATCGCGGGCGCGGCGGCCGTCGAACTCGCCCGCGAGCGGGCGGCGTTGCGCGAAGCGCAGGACGACAACGGCGGCCGCAAGGGGCGCCGTGCGCAGGCGTCGCCGCTGGAGGACTCCGTCCCGGGTCCCTCGAAGGTGTCGTTCACCAAGGGCGAGCCGGCCTCTCCGCCCGAGGGCGGGCTAAGCGGTGCGGCGTGGCTGCGCACCTGGCGCGCGGAGGAGCCGCGCGACCCGGGCGGGGCGCAGGTGTACGCGCAGTTCCTCACCTGGCAGGCGCTCGCCGACGACTCGGCCGACCGGCAGATCGTCCTGGAGGAGGCGCGGAACGTCTGCAAGGACGCGCAGCGGCTCCAGGCCGACGATCCGACCCCGTACGTCACCGAGCTGGTGCTCGCGCGCCATCTCGGCTACCGCAAGGCGGACTTCGAGTCCCTCTGGGCGACGGTGCGCCGCCACGCCCCCGACCACATGGGCGCCCACCTCGCGGCGCTGCCGTACTGGTCGCAGCAGTGGGCCGGCTCCAAGGAGGAGGCCGACGCCTTCGCGCAGACGGCAGCGAGCCACGCGACACAGGGCAGTCTCCTCCCCGCGCTGCCGCTCTTCGCCGTCCACGACCACCTGCCCGACGTGAACATGGTGCGCGGGCTCTACCAGAGCGCCGAGATCGAACGGGCCATCGAGGCCGCCGAATTCGCCGTCGACCAGGCGCCGGAGGACCACCCGGTACGCCCCCACGTCCTGCACCTGCTCGTCTGGTTCCTCGTGCGTGCCGAGCGCTACGGCGAGGCGATCGACGCCGTGCAGGTCGTCGACGGCTACGTCGGCGCGCTCCCGTGGGCGGGCGCCCCCGACCCGGCCGCCGAGTACGCCGCGTACCGCGCCCTTGCCCTCGCCGGCTGGGAGGCGACAGGGGGAGCCAGGACCGAGCAGCCGCCGAGCGCCTGAGCCTGCGGGGTCTCCGCACCGCCGGGCGGAGGCGTGGAGACGTGCCGGTGCGGGAGTTCCGCGCGGGTGGCGCCGAGGCGCTGGTGAGTACCCGCCTCGCCGGTGAAAGCGCGGGCGGCGTGCGTACGCAGGCGGTACGGAAGCGGGCGCCTCGGCTGATGCCGGGCATGGACGGGCGTTCCAAGGGAGGGGCGTCCGTTGCGCCGTCGTTCGGACTCGGCCGGCGTTCGTCGTGCAGGTGCGGCGCTTCCGAGAACACGGGAACCGGCCGACCCGGAGGTCGGCCGGTTCCCGTGCACCGGCTCCCAGGCCGGGGCGGCGTCAGAGCACCGGTGCCTGGGGCCCGTTGGGAGACTCCATGCGGTTGTCGACGACCGACTGTGCGACGGAAGTGATCTCGTCCTGGGAGAGCTGGCGGTACCCCTCGTCGGTGACGAGGGCGACGAGGGGGAACAGGCGGCGGGCGAGGTCGGGGCCGCCCGTGGCCGAGTCGTCGTCGGCGGCGTCGTAGAGCGCCTGGACCGCCGCGGTGACGACGTCGTTCTCCGACATCCCCGGCCGGTAGAGCTTCTTCAGCGAGCCGCGCGCGTACACGGAACCCGAGCCGGTGGCGGCGAAGCCCGTCTCCTCCGTGCGGCCGCCGGTGACGTCGTAGGTGAAGATGCGGCCGCACTCGCGGTCGAGGTCGTAGCCGGCGAGGATCGGCACCACGGCCAAGCCCTGCATGGCCATGGCGAGGTTGCCGCGGACCATGGTGGTCAGCCGGTTGGCCTTGCCGACGAGGGAGAGCGCCGTGCCCTCGATCTTCTCGTAGTGCTCCAGCTCCAGTTGGAAGAGCTTCACCAGCTCGACGGCGAGGCCGGCCGTGCCCGCGATGGCGACGGCCGCGTGCTCGTCCGCGGGGAAGACCTTCTCGTACTCGCGGTGCGCGATGACGTTCCCCATCGTCACCCGGCGGTCGCCCGCGACCAGCACCCCGTCCGCGTAGGTGACCGCGACGATCGTGGTGCCGTGCGGTGCCTGGAACTCACCTTCCACGCGCGGCAGCTCACGGTGCGAGGGGACCAGCTCGGGGGCCTGCGCGGAGAGGAAGTCCAGGAAGGACGACGTTTCAGAGGCCGTGAAGGCGGCGGGCAGGCCACCGCTGGGGTTCGGTTGAGGACTCATCACAATCCTTCCTTGACGCGAGAGAAGCACGGAACGCGTCCGTGGACGTGCCTCCGCCTGCCGCACTTTACCCGCGCCTCCTCGCGGTTACGCCATGAAATCACTCACCGCGTCCGTGGCCGAAAGACGCCTGCACGCATCCGGACTGTCGAGGAAGTGCCACCGCCAGCCTCGCGGTCGTGGCCGCTGGTGCGGCGAGCCTCCCCGCAGGTGGGGGCTCGCATGCCGGCGCTCGCCTTCCCGGACGAGCCCGGTTCCCCGACGCTCTTCTCGCCCCTCGCCGAGGCGACGCGCCACCGGTGGTCTCGACACCGACCGCGACGGACGGCGCCGCGGACCCACTCCGCACGCACACCCAGGCAGGCCGGTGGTACATCACGGTGAGGAGGCCGGGAGCCCTGCGGCTCGACCGCGTCGCAGGCGCAAGGCTCTGCCGGTCTTCTTCGAAGCTCCTCCGGAACCCGGTCCGGCAGAGTGCGTGCCGGCGGGTCGCGCCACGGCCGGATACCGGTACCGGCCGGGTCCGCGGGCAATCGAGCAGGCTCCGCTTGCCTGTCGCCTCGGGACGTTGGAGGAGGACGGGCCTGCCGGGCGGGGCGGGGCCACCGAGCGCCGACTGCGCGACGAAATCCGTGCCGAGCGGTTCGACCGGCTGCCTCCGAGCCCCGCCGCTCTGGGCCGGCCCTTCGTCGTCGAGCGTGCGGGACCTCGTCGGTGCGCTCGCCGACCGTTCCGTGTCGTACGCGCGGACGAACAGGCCGATGCCCTCACCGACTGCCGCGTGTGGACGCGAACCGCCCGTCGGGGGAGGCGCCACCCCTCAGGGCGTCGCCAACAGCCGTCGGCCGACCGGGCCTGACAGTCCCGGACGAAACCCGGGGCGGCTGGTCACGTCCGGCCGCCGGCGGGTATACGCGCCCGTACGACGAACCCGCCACCTTCCCGGCCGCCCGCGCTGAAGTCGCCGCCCAGCACGTCGACTCGTTCGCGGAGGCCGGCGAGGCCACGTCCGCTGCCGCCGGGAGAGGGGAAGCGGAAGCGGGCGTCGTCCGTGCCGACCTCCACGGTGATCTCGGCCGGGCCACGGTGCACCCGGACCGAAGTGCGGCTGCCGTAGGCGTACTTGAGCGCGTTGGTGAGGGACTCCTGTACCACCCGGTACGCCAGTTCGTCGCCGACCGTCGACTCGGCGGGCGTGCCTTCCTCGCTCAACTCCACCGGCTGGCCGGCGCGGTGCGTCTGCTCCACGAGGGCGCGGAGCTTGCCGGCCGGGGGCGTTCCGATCTCCGTTCCGGTGCCGTTGCGGTGGGCGGTGCGGTGGTCCGGGTTGAGGAGATCGAGCAGGTGACGCAGGTCGCCGATGGCGTGCCGGCCGGTGTCGGTGACGGCGTCGAGGGTCTGGTCGAGGCGTTCGGGCGTCCCGGTCAGGTAGCGGGCCGCCTCCGCCTGCACGACCATGGCCGTCACATGGTGGGTCACCACGTCGTGGAGTTCCCTTGCAATACGGGTGCGTTCGGCGGTGCGCGTCTCGTCGGCGACGCGGCGGCGGCGCGCGGCCTCCTCGGCCCGAGTGGAGCGCAGTCGCACCCCGATGCCCCACGCGAGGGCCACCGCAGCGAAGAACGTCACGAACGTTCCGAGCCCTTCACCCGAGCCGAGCCGATCGAGCGCAACCGCCAACGGCACGTACGCCAGGGCGAGGAGGACGAACGTGGGGCGCCGATGACGGTCCAGGTGCACCCCCGCACTCAGCACTGCGATGGGCAGCCCGCTCCCGGCGAAGGTGTGGTACCCCCGTAGCTGGTCGACGGCGAAGCCGAGCACGACCAGCAGGACGCAGGCGAGCGGCCACCGGCGCCGCAGCGCCAGCGGCAGGCATTGCAGGGCGATCGCCGCGACGGCCAGCGTGTCGAAGGGGCGGTCCGGCACGCCGCCGAGCTGCGTCCCGTTGTTGTGCAGCGACGGCAGGAGCGAGGCGACCAGGAACGGCAGCCCCAACGGGAGGTCCCGGACCGTGACGGGGAGCCGCCGCCACAGTTCCCGGAGCCTACGCGGACTCGTCATCGCACAAACCCGACGTCGGTATCCATCCGCTCCCGCAGTGCGCCGCGGCGGCGCCGACTCCACTCGACCCGTGGGGATTTCACGTGCGGGCCGCCTGCGCGGCCACGCGCTCGACCGCCTTGGCGGCGAGGCCGGGCTCGTCGACGTAGATGTAGTGCTCGCTCTTGGACGCGGTGGCGAGCGAGCTGTTGCTGGAGATCTTCAGCCACTTCTTCTGGCCCTCGGACCACGAACGCTCCATGGCCTTCCCGTACTGGGGGATCTCCGCGAGGTACTGCTTCCCGTGCTTGAGCACCTCCACCGGAATGTCCCCGGCGGAGCGCACCTTGCCGTCCCGTATCACGAGCTTCTCCGGGTTCTGCCCGGAGGAGATCGCGACGAACTGGTCCCGTACCTCGGCGGCCGGTCCGTCGGCGGACTCGGGAACGTCCCGCTTCACGTCGGCGTTCTGCGTCGGCGGGGTGGCGTCCATCAGGACCAGGCCCGCGACCTTGTCCTGGTGGTCCGGTGCGAACCGGGCGGCGATCAGCCCGCCGAGCGAATGCCCGGCCAGGACAACCGGGTTGTCACCGGCGACCTTGTCCAACACCCCGTTCAGCACCTTCCCGCTGTCGTCGATGCTCTGCGCCTTCTTGGGCTTGTCGCTCGTGCCCGCGCCGAGACGGTCATAGGAGCACACACGATTCTTCTTGCTCAGCTTCTTCTGGAAACCGGCCATCTTCTTCACGTCGTCGCCACCGCCGTGCATCAGCATGACCACCGGCTGACCCTCCGCCGCTCGTCCGGAGCAGGACACGTGCACCGACCGACCGTCAACCTTGATCTTCTTGCTGCCCTGCAGCGCCTGCTCCGCCGAAGCGGAGCTGCCGGCTGCGTCGGTGGCCGGCGACGGTTCGTCGTCACACCCGACAAGCCCCACACCGGCGACGGCACAGCACAGAGCGATCACGGCAGGGGTCTTGCGGTTGCGGGTCATTCGGCTCTCCAGCGAATCGAGGTACGTCGGCGGACCGCAGCAGCCCGCCGCGACCAGCCAGAACGCTACGTATCCACCGCCCGCGAATCGTCACCGCACGGTGGACACCTGCACGTAGCTCTCGCGGGGGACAGGACGACAGGACGGGGCCGCGACGCGGGGTTCCGCGGAGGAAGGGCGCGAGGACGCATCCGCTGCTCTCCTCGGCCAAGTCGCGGCGGCAACACGTCACTTGCCCGATGGGAGGGGCGGCACTCGTCGTAGAACCTGACGGCCGCGCATTGCCGACCGGGCTCGGGCGGCCTTAGAACTCCTAACGAAATGATCTTCGAGGTGGTTGGATCACTCCGGGGCTGTTGATCCGGGGGTGTGGGGTGGCTCGGCCGAAGCCGTGGGAAGTTGATGACGAGTTGTGGGCGATGGTCGAACTGCTGTTGCCCAAGGTTGAGCGCCGAACTCGGCACCCGGGACGCAAGCGGCATCCGGACCGACTGGTGTTCCAGGGCATCCTGTTTGTGCTGCACACCGGGATCTCCTGGGAACACCTGCCGCAGGAACTCGGCTTCGGCTCGGGCATGACGTGCTGGCGCCGCCTGGCCGAGTGGACCGAGGCCGGGGTGTGGCCTCAGCTGCACGAGGTCCTGCTCGCCGAACTCCGCGGCGCGAACGCCCTGGACTTCTCCCGGGCAGCCGTCGACGGCTCCCACATCCGGGCTTTAAAGGGGGCCCAAGACGGGACGAAGCCCTGTCGACCGGGGCAGGACGGGCAGCAAGCATCATCTGATCACCGATGCCACCGGCATCCCGCTTGCCGCCACCTTGACCAGCGGGAACCGCAACGACGTCACCCAGCTCATTCCACTGCTCCAGGCCGTACCTCCCGTGCGTGGCAAGCGCGGCCGGCCCCGGCGCCGTCCGGACATCGTGCTCGGTGACCGCGGCTACGACCACGACAAGTACCGCCGCCTGGTCTGGGATCTCGGCGTGAAGCCGCTGATCGCCCGCCGCGGCACCGCGCACGGTGCCGGTCTGGGGACTCAACGGTGGGTGGTCGAGCGCGCGTTCGCCCATCTGCACTGGTTCTGCCGGCTTCGGATTCGTTGGGAGATGCGCGATGACATCCACGAGGCGTTCCTCATCCTCGGCTGCGCTCTGATCTGTTGGCGGCGCCTCAAATCGCTGCGGTAGCACTTCCCAGCGACGGGTGAAGTCAGGGGCGCCTCAGCCCCGTTCGGTCGTTTCGGAGCGGGCCGGAGGTCAGACCGGTGAGCCCCACGCCGACGAGCAGGACGGCACAGGCGACAACGATGACGGTGGCGCCCTGAAGGTCGACAAGTGCGCCGAGCACGTTGTTCATGAGCAACAGGGCCAAGCTCTGTACGAGTACCAGCACCGCCTGGATTCGCGACAGGTGGAAGTCGGGCGATGATGCGAGCACTAGCGGCGCGATGTGTGCGGAGAAGGTCCCGTTACCGATTCCGATGACCAGGCCGGCAGCGACAGCTAAGGTCGCACTGGGGGAGAGACCAAGCGCGAGGACGCCCACACCCGCCAGGATCAGCGCGCTCGCCGCCATCAGTCCAGGCCGCCCCAGCGGGCCGCGCTTCACCACCACCAGGGTGACCGCCACCATGCCCACGCCCTGCGCGCCGAGCACCAGCCCGGCGGATCCCGCGCTCCACCGCTCTTCGCGAGCGAGCAGGGGGACCAGCAGGGACATTACCGGCAACAGGAAACCGGCCGCCGCTCCGGTGAGCCACAATCCCGGGCGCAGCACCGGATGGGAGAAGGCCACCTTCACCCCGCTCAAGGCTTCCTTGAGGAGACCGTCCGACCTTGGGGCCGGTGGCACGTCGTGCTGCGGACGGATGACTATCAGGACGACGAGGGTGAAGGCGAAGGTGACCGCGTTGACGACAGCGGCGCCCGCGAGCCCTGCCAGGCCGACCAGCACACCGGCCAGCGGACCGCCTCCCATGTTGATCACCTGACCGCCGACCTGGCGTAGAGACAACGCACGAGGCAACTGAGCCTTGTCCACCAACCGTCGGGGCATGGACCCTGAGGCTGGCAGATAGAACGCGTCGACGACACCGACCGCAATGCCTGTTGCGATGAGCAACAAGGGCGGAGCACCCACGGAGTAGGCGACGGCCGTGAGAACGACGGAGAACACCAGCATCGCGGCATCGCCGGTGATCAGCACGCGGTGTGCGCTGACGCGGTCGCTGACCGCTCCTCCGATGAGAAGGAGCAGGACGCGGGGCAGCGTGATCGCGCTCAGGGCCAGCGCCGCGACGCTCCCGCCATACTCGCTGGCTGCCCAGCCGAGGGCGAAGTAGAAGACCGCATTGCCCACGAGCGACACCAGGATGCCGACGAGCCACAGCATGTACGCCCGAGGCAGCCGGTCCTCGCCATGCCTCTCGTCACACACCCCCGGGACTGGGGCGACACCGGCTTCCATAGTCTCCTCGGCCGCCTCATCACTGGCCGCCAT
This sequence comes from Streptomyces sulphureus DSM 40104, assembly GCF_000381025.1. Classification (GTDB taxonomy): domain Bacteria; phylum Actinomycetota; class Actinomycetes; order Streptomycetales; family Streptomycetaceae; genus Streptomyces; species Streptomyces sulphureus. The sequence goes on along the minus strand of NZ_KB905814.1, from coordinate 755,992 downwards.
TGGGTCCCCCGATCGATCCGACGATGACGATGATCACGGGGCGACAGTGCCACACGGCACTGACATCCGGCCCAGGCGGCGTGGTGTCCGCCGCGGGGAGAACTGCCGTACACCGCTGGAGAATTGCTCGCTCTGGTGAACCTCCAGGTCTATTTCGTTAGGAGTTCTTATACGATCGCGAGATCGACCGTGACGGAAAAAGGCGCGGTGGCCTTCACCGTGCCGGTGAACATCTCGCCGTCCCGACAGGTCCTGTCGGCGGGATCGAGAACGCAGGTGTAGACGATCGGAACGCCGGTGGCGTCCGCCGGGCACGGGCGGCCGGAGACGTGATCGCGCGCGCCTTCTCCCTCGTCGGCGTTGCCACCGCATTCGCACAACGGCCCGACGCCCCACTCGGCTGGCTCGCGGGCGAGAAAGGGGAAATCGCACCCCCGCGCTCGCTCCACACCTTTCCGTGCCGCAGTGGTACAGGCAAGCATCACCTCGCGCCTGCACGGCCTCAGCCGCGACCACCCGGCACGACCGCCGCCCTCGTCGTCGACCAGTACCGACGCTCCCGAGCCAGGCGCCGCAGGCGTCGGGAGGGGAGGAGCTGCGGACGGAAGCGGTTTGCGTTCCGGCAAAGTATGTTCGCACCTTGCGCGCTGCGTGGCTTCGACAGCCCACCCTGCCGCCAATTCCCTGTGCATGTCCCGAGTCGCGACTGGCGCATTCACGCCATCTGTGTTGCGTTGGCAAAAGCGATTTCGACTCAGAAGCTGCTCGGCGCCTGGCTCAGGTCGTGTGTGAACGACTGCCACGATGCGAGCTGCCGGACGGGCCCCTCGCGGCCACAGAGCATGTGCCGTACGCGTCAGCGAAGCGATACAAGGAGTCGGCTCTGCGTAAGCGTGCCCAGCGCGAGCAGGTCTGGGAGCTTAAGCGTCGCGAGGACAAGCAGGTGAAGACTGAGGATTCCGTTCCACCCAAGTTCGTGAGCGCTGATTTCCAGCACGCGTCCTATTGGTCGCACCGAGGCGGCCTCGACATCCCCCGGGAACGCTTCATCTTCTATCCCGACGTTGTTGTCGCTGGCAAGGGCCTGCTGCTCGGCTGGTCCGGCTTGAACGAGGCAGACCTTGCTGCAATTGGCCCGCGCGCACCACCAGTAGCCTCACCTGAGCGCATACCAGATTCCCTCCTGAGTCGGCATCAACATGCAGAAACTGATCCCCTGGATCCAGCAGTGGGAGGTTCGCCCAGGATCCGGGCTGAGGCTTGGCCAAACTGCCCTTCAAACTGACCGACGGACGGGCATAGCCCGTTGAGCTTGACGGACTGTACGAGCGTGAGCCGGACGCCTGCTGACTATGCAGCGGAGTTCGACTCGCACCCCGAGGTCGGAGGTGTCGTACGCGTGCCTGGCGAGGGCCTGGTGCTACCGCTCCGTACGGCGCAGAAACTGCCAGCCCAGCACAGCCAAGGCGAGCGTCTGCACGAGAGAAGTGAGCACGAGCAGGGGCCGAGCGGCGGGAGAGCACCAGAATGCGATCGTGCAGACCATCGGCAGTATCAGGTACGTGAACAGGTCCACCGCGGTTTGAAGCCGCTTGCGCAGGGTGCGGCCCGCAAGGTTGCGATTGTAGACCTCCCAGCCAAACACCGTGCCCTGGGCGGAGGCGAGTTCCCCTATGCGCGGCCCCAGTTGGTCGCGGACGTAATAGCCGATCGCCGAGATCTTCTCGTCATTGACCAGGTAGGCCCAGCCCAGGATCAGGCAGATCGCGGGGGCGCAGAGCAACAGTCGGGACTGTCCGCTGTGGACGGTGACTGCCACGACCGCGGTGACCGCGGCGAGCGTGAAGTAGAGTAGGTTGTCGCGGAACCCTATGCGGGTTTTCTGTTCCTCCTTGAGGCGGTCGTACTCGGCCAGCAGGACTTTGCTCTCGGTGACATCGTCCATGGAGTTCGCAGCCATTCCTGTGCTCGATTCCGGGATCAGCCGGTGACCTGGAAGGGCGTCAGATCGTCGGGGTTGTGCCGTTCGATCCAGTCCTTCCCGTCCGCCGCGATGCCCTCCAAAAGGCGGAAAGTATGGGTGAAGCCGGCCGCGCTGAGACTGATCTCGGAAATCTCCCGGGCGCTCTCGTCCGGTGCCAGTTGATGGGCATCGGCGTCCTTGACACGGATCTTCCGGGTTGGTCCGTTCGTGAAGACGAGTTCCAGGTCGTAGCCGACATCCGTGTTCTCCGTCACCTGCACTGAGGACAGTGCGTCGAACCGGTAGTTGCTCCGCTGCTCGTTCCTGCGCGTCGAGTCGACGAACTTGAGTTCGGAGCTGATCTCGCGGATGCCGTCCCGGGTGAACAGGAAAAGGCGGATGACGTAGTGCGAGTACCGCCACGGGCCGCCCCGGACCCGGGCTCGTTTGTAGGAGGGCGCCGGGGCCGCCAGGATGGTGTGCGTGATCAGGTCCCGCCAGGTGAGCCGATGGTGCCGCAGTGCCTCGTCCACGAACGAAGTCTTGTCGCAGGTGAGCCATGTCTCCATTTCCCGCTCACTGGGGCGGGTTTCGTTTAGGAACGCCTTCCAACGCTCATGCGCCTTCTGCCGTGCGGCCAGCTCCTCCTGGTATTCCCGAGCCTCCCGGGCCACTCGGTGTCTTTCACGTCGGAACTCCAGCCACAGCTGAGCGGCCGCGTGACCCGACCAGGTCGCACCGAGCAAGGCCAGGAACGCCCACAGTGGCCGCGGCTGGGCAGCTCCCGACACCGCCGTGCTGAATGCTGACAGGGCCACGGCGCCGAGAACAACAAGGGCTGCTACATTCAGGACCTTCGTTTTGGCCGGCGTCCGGTCCTGGCGGTGCCGATCGAAAAGGGTGCCGTTGTTGTGGCGGTTCCTGCTCTCCTCGGCGAGGTACCGGATCAGCCAGGTGACCCGGTCCACACTGATTCGGCTCTCCCGGTAGAGGTCCGCGATCTCGGCGGCGAGGGCACTGCGGACCTCAGCGGTGTGCGCGAGCCAGGCTTCCGGGGCGAATCCGTGGGGTGTGCGGACGCTGAAGTAGTGATCGAACTTGCTGTGGACGCGCTTGGTGAACCCGTCCTCGGCAGGTGCGGGACCGTGCGGCTGCGGGGCGCCGGCCCCGGCCGTGTGGCCCGGTCGGGATTCCCGGCCCCACCACCGGACGCCGTAGCGGGCCGCGGTGCGGCCCGCTACGAGTGCCAGCAGTAACTCGAAGACCGCCTGGGCCGGATGCGCGATCCAAGCCAGGGCCCCGAGGACCGCACTGCTGACTACGAACAGGACCAGCCGGAGCGGAAGGCCCGCCCGGGCAGCGGCGGCGGCATCAGTGCTCAGGCGGGGGAGTACGGCACGCGCGCCTATGGGGGAGGGCTCGAAATAGGCCCAGACCCGTCCGACCCGGTCGTTGCCGAAGCGCTCCGCCTCAGCTCGTTCGAGGGTCTCCGCCCACAGGTCGTCCTTCAGACCTCCGGTGAGCATGAGGTCGAAGTGGCGGAGGATCGCATCATGCTGGCGGGACGGCAGGTCCTGCAGCTGCTTCAGCACAGGTCCGGTCGCTCCGCTCGCGGTGCCGAGCGCCGCCAGCAGGTCGAAAGTGACGCGTAGGGAGTCCTTCCACTCGTCCTCCGCGTAGGCCCGCACGAGCCCGGAGGCGTGGCGCAGCCGCTGGACCTCTTCGACGCTGAGGTCGTGGTAGGTGCGTGCGCTGAGCATGGCGAGCACCCAGTGGAAGCGAACCTCCGCGTTGTGGTAACCGTGGGCGATCGCGTCCGTGATCATTTCGCGGGCACGGCTGGGAATTCCGTCTTCCAGAAGCCGCACTCCCACCCTGTACTTCTCCTGCGGCGAAGCATCCGGGCGGACGAAGTAGACGTTGGAGTTGTGTACGGTCTCCGCCTGAATCCCGACGTTGGAGTCATACGCGGCTGAGCCGTACGTGGCACCGTAGCTGTCGTTCATGCCCGGTCTCCGGCTGTGGCGACCAAGGGGGCTAGCTCGGCCATCAGCCCAGGGCACTCCACGACCAATCCGCGCAGTCTCCTGAGCGTCATGGTCGCCTGCTTCGACGAATCTGGGCTGTTTCCCCTGGCCGACCGGAGGGCGGAGTCCAGGTCGGCCAAGGCCTCCCGGTAGGTGTCCTCGTCGAGGGCGCCTTCAGCGTGGTGCCGCCTCAAACTTCCGCGGAAACCGTTGAGCGCCGCGATCAGATTTATCGGGCCGGACTTCTGCGGAACCATGTTCATGTGAACGCTGCTGTCCGTGACCGAGTCGGCCATGATGCCGACGGTGCTGCTGTGAACGGTATTGCTGACGTGTCGGTCGGGCCGGTCGGCCGAAGGGACCCTGCCGTCCCGGGGCACGGGGGTCTCCTCCTGTTCCGCTGCCAGTTCCACTATCAGTCGGATAGCGAACGCCGCTGCGTTCGCTGCGGCCTGCGGCTGCCAGTTGCGGTCGTCCGTGCTGTTCTTCGTGCCGTCCGCCCGGTCGCTGATTCCCCGAATGATGGCCACCGGGGCCCCGTTGAGATGGCCGGCCTGCGCCACACCGGCCGCCTCCATCTCGATGGCGAGAGCGTCGTTGTAGTGCTGCCGAATCCACTTCGCCTCGGCCGAGATTCTTGAGTTTTGGACGACTTCGCCGGCGGCGATCGCCCCGAAGCGAACCTGTGGCGCGTCCTCGCAGCCGGAGGCAGAACCCGCCCAGTCGTTCAAACGGGCCAGGTGCGAGGCGAGCTGGCTGATGTCGTGCGGTGCCTCCCACACCCGGGGGCGTGCTTTGAGCCCGTCGTCCTCGCCGGTCCCACCGTGATATGCGTACACGTGTGACGCCATGACGACGTCACCTAACCTCGTGGCGTCCCATAAAGCGCCAGCGATCCCGACGAACAGCACGGCCACCGGCGAGAACTCCTGAATCGCGCGTTCGGCGATCACCGCGGCGGAATGGTTCCCCTTGCTCGTCAGGCCGAGTGCGACACGGCACGAGGTACCCTGCACGGTTCCCACTTCGAACCGGGTACCACGCTCATGACGGTGCGTCTGCAGACTCGCCAGCTTCTGACGTACGGCCTGATACTCGAGATTGAGGGCGGTGAGAATCACCACCGGGTCTTTCGACAGCTATTACTCTTCCTCTCTCGTTTTCTCTTCCGTTGCGGGCGGCGCGGGGCGGATCAGTGGCGGGAAAAGCACGGTCTTCGGGCCGGCCCGGTATAGCTGTGCGGGCCGGCCGCCCGTGCTCCTGCGGTCCGCACCGACGGGGATGATGAATCCCTTCGCGGCCTGGACTTTGCGGTAGAAGTTGCGAGTGTCGAGTGCGGTGCCCCAGACGGCCTCATACACCTGTTGTAGCTCTGCGATGGTGAATTCCGCCCCGCAGAAGGCCGTGGCCAGCGACGAGAACTCAAGCTTGGTACGCGCGTATTCGATCCCGTCCGTTGCGATTCGGCGGTGGTCGAAGGCGAGTTCCACCTTTCCCGACAGCACGGCGTGCGCGGGAACCCACGCGGCATCGGTGGCATCCGTCCCCGCGACCGGGTTGGGCAGTCCCGGCGCGATCGCCAGGTGTGCCACGGAGACGACTCGGCCGCGGGGGTCGCGGCCCGATTCCCCGTACACGCCCAGCTGTTCAAGGTGGACCCAGCTGGATGTCAGGGCCGTTTCCTCGCTCAGTTCGCGGTGAGCGGCATCCAGAATCTCCTCGCCGTCGTGGTTCAGGAATCCTCCGGGCAGGGCGGACATACCGCGGAAGGGGTCTTCACCCCGCTCCACCAGGAGGGTGTGCAGGTGGCCCTCCCGCAGCGTCAGGATCACGAGATCGACCGTCAGTAAGACAGGAGGAGGTGACCACGCGTCATGTTGCATGGTCTGCAGAGTACTTCAGTTACTGTCACTTGCACAATAAAGAGAGTCGGGGGAGCGCGGGCTCCGGCCCGCGCGAATGTGGTCCTCGACATCATCCAGCCACGGCACCTGGCCTTTCGCCAAGGGCGGTTTCAGGCCCGTGATTGGCCGCAGGTCGGCAGTGCGAGGGGAGCCCACGCCTGGCACCCGGCGGGTTCGGCCCGCATGGCTCGGGTCTCCCCCGCGGTCGAGCCGCCGGTGACGACCAGGAAGCCGCCGGTGCTGAGTCGGGCGATTATAGGGCGCAAACGGAACATCGACGTCCCGAGCCACGTAGGGGTGCCGAAGCTGCTGGCCTTCCTGCGGGCGGGGGCGGTGCCTACCGAAAGCGAGCGGATCCGCGCGTTCCGCCGTCGCCCACGTGCCGGGTGGGCTTGCCGGACCGGCTGAGAAACAGTTGTTCTGTACGCCCTCGACCTGTGTCGGCCCGTCGATGCGGTTGCCGTGCTTATCAGGGAGGTGTGCTCGTTGTCCATTCTTGTGTTTCAACTGTGGTTGTTCTGCACGAACGCCCTTCAGCTGGACTGGCCCGTGGAAGATACTGCGGTGGACCTCCTGGCGGCCCTGGTCGCGAGCAGCGCCTTCGCTCCGGGCACGCTCGAAGTCGTCCAGAATGTGAGGCCCCGGTAATGTAACCGGACGGCCCGCGATGACTTTTTCGAGCGCGGAGCTCACCGATCGACTCTGTGGGAAGACACGGACATGTCCTCCGCGTCCCAGCTCGGGTCCTGGGGCTTCTCGACGCCGTGCCTCAGCCTCCGTGTTCGCGCAGAAGTTCGATCATGTTGCGGAGCATGGGTATCGCTGAGTCGCCAACCTTGTCCTTGTCGTTGAAGTGCATCAGTTCGTTGCGGATCTCGCGCAGTTCGTCGAGACGGGCCGTGAAGGACTTGCGGTCTAGCGGCCAGCCCAGCCTGTCCCACTGCTTCTGGTTACTCAGGACCTGCTGGTAGTCCCCATAGGACAGTTGGTCGAAGGCGGTAAGCTTCCGGCGTCCATCCGGATCGCAGAGCGCGATCACCTCTGCAAGGTCCAGGCCCTCCGAGATGACCCAACGCAGTTGCCGGTCTAGGTCACCGATGAGTAGGAACGGACGGGCCGTGGCGCCGTATTCGGCGGCCATATCGGCGACGGTGATGATTCCGGCGATCTGGTTCGTCTGGTCTTTGACCAGGACGAAGCCGAACCGTTCCATGTCGGACAGGACGTCGATCAGGTGGTCGGTGTAGCTGACCGCGTGAGCATCGATGATGGCATCGGGAAACTGGGCTGCGGCGTTCGCATGGCGCGCTCGTGCGATGGATTCCCAGGTGACGGCCCCTCGCAAATTCCGAGGTCCATCCAGCACCGGTAGCTGTGAATACGCGTTGAGGCGCATCTTGGTGAATGCCTCCTCGAAGCTCGCAGAGGAGGTCACAGAGGTCACCCCTTTGAGCGCCGAAGGTAGGTTTCCGACTGCCTGCCCTTGTTGCGTCGGCAAGTCCTCGTCTTGCTCGGAGGTGGTGGGCCCCGGCGCGCCGGTCGTCTCCTTGTCCTCGTGCTCCCTCGCTGCCTTCTGCTCGGCTGCCGGGTGGTGCCCCGCCTCCTCCTCCTGATCCCCCTCGGTGTCCACCGGCGGTCCGACCAGAGTGACCTGGTCGTCGAGGCCCACAGCTGTGAAATCTGGCACGGTGGACAAGCCGTGGTTCGCCAACTCGGCCGATGCCCGTTCGCTGACCCGGTAGCCGCGCTTGGACGCGCCCCACCAGACCAGCAGGTCCCTAACGGATAGGGAGATGCAGGTGCCCGCGTCGGCTTGCCTCCGTGCGTGCTTCAACCAGGCGTGCCTGTCGGCGGAGCTAGTGGCTGCGGGACTGTCGGAGAGCGGCTTCTCCACCACAGCGTCCAGCAGTTCCTGCCGTAGGTTGTCCAGCAAGGTGCCGTTGTCCAGCGCCCACGAGGTCCAGCCGTCGAAAGATCCACCTCCCACAGTTGCAGCGGCTGCCTTGGAGGGGGTCTTAAACTTTCGCCCGTCCCGCAGTTCGATCTTGCCATCCGCAGTTACCTGCGCTAGATGCACTCTTCCGGATCGCTTGCGCTCAAAGGTGAGCTGGGTGCCCGCGGGCAGCAGCCCGGCATCCACCAAATCCGAAATTCGCACCCGTCGTCCCTCGATCAGATACGAGGCTCGCTCACGGGTCTTTTCCGTGCCGCCACCTGCGGTGGGTTCCATCACTTGTTTACCCCTCGAAGCTTTGGCGCCCTGAATAGGTCTGATCACCAGGGCAATGCGCCTATGGCGCCGAGGATAAGGGGAGCCTGTTCCGACGTCCGCCCGGGCCCATTCCCGGGTTGGCGTGGCTGTGCCGCAGCAAATTCAGTACGCCGACGACTTTGCCGACTGGTGAGAGTGGGGACCTGAGGCCTCCGAGAAGGCGCGGTACCCCGGCGCATCGTCTCTGTTGCTCAGTCATGAAGAAGTGCGCTTCCAGCGCTATCAGATGATTCCCAGGTCCACGGTGACAGCGAAGGGTGCGGCAGCCTTGATCACGCCGGTGAACATCTCGCCGTCCCTGTAAGCCTTGGTGGCGGGGTCAAGGACGTAGGTGTAGGTGATGGGCACTCCGGTGGCAGCCTGTTCGATGCGCCAGTAGAAGGGGATGCCGGCCTTGGCGTACTGGTCCACCTTCACGATCCTGTCCGTGGTCTCCGAACCGGGCGACACAACCTCGACGACCAGGAGTACATGCTCGGGGCGGGTGGGCGTGAGGTCGATGGTCTCCGCGCGGTAGACGATGACATCAGGACGGCGGTTGGTGAGCGGAACGTCCTGCAGGCGGACGTCGAAGTCCGTGTCTGCGTTCCAGTCCGTGCCTGCGGCGGTGTCCAGTGCGTTGGCCAGAACGCGGGCAAGCCGGTTGTGGCGCTTGGAGGCGCTCGGGCTCACGACGACCATCCCGTCCACGATCTCGATGCCGGCGCACTGTTCCTCGGACCAGGAGTCGTACTGTTCCGCGCTGATCTGCGCATGCATCCACGCGGGCGCCACCATCTCGGCGGTCATGGTGTACCTCCTTCGAGGAGACTTGGCAGGTCTGGCGCTGCTGCGCCCAGCGTACTGTTCCGAGGGGTCGGGCAGGCCGGTTCGGAGTAGGCGTGAGCCGGCCACCAGGTGATGGCTCACAAGTGCACTTCAGCCAAGCTAAGCGATCCCGTAAAGGCTTCGTAGGTCGTGCCGAGCCCTGTGAGAGCCTGGATCGTATGAACCGGTTGGCCGGCGCGACCTCGCCCTACCTGCTCCAGCACGCCGACAACCCCGTCGACTGGTGGCCGTGGTCCGACGCGGCGTTCGAGGAAGCGCGGCGCCGGGATGTCCCCGTCCTGCTGTCCGTCGGCTACTCCGCCTGCCACTGGTGTCACGTGATGGCGCGCGAGTCGTTCGAGGACGAGGAGCTCGCTCGGTATCTCAACGAGCGGTTCGTTGCGGTGAAGGTCGACCGCGAGGAGCGGCCCGATGTCGACGCCGTGTACATGGAGGCTGTGCAGGCGGCGACGGGGCAGGGCGGCTGGCCGATGACCGTCTTTCTCACCCCGGGGGGGCAACCCTTCTACTTCGGGACGTACTTCCCGCCGGTGCCGCGCCACGGGATGCCGTCCTTCCGGCAGGTGCTCGAAGGGGTCGAGGCCGCGTGGCGGGATCGGCGGGGCGAGGTCGCCGACGTCGCCTCGCGGATCACGCGAGACCTCGCCTCGCGTGCGATCAGCGGGGCCGGTGCGCAGCCGCCGGGAGAGGAGGAGGCCGGCGCTGCGCTCCTCGGGCTGACGCGGGAGTTCGACGCGCGGTACGGCGGGTTCGGCGGTGCGCCGAAGTTCCCGCCGCCGATGGTGCTGGAGTTCCTGCTGCGCCACCATGCGCGCACCGGTTCGCAGGGCGCGCTCGAGATGGTCGAGGCGACGTGCGAGGCGATGGCGCGCGGCGGGATCTACGACCAGCTCGGCGGCGGCTTCGCGCGCTACTCGGTCGACGCGGAGTGGACGGTGCCCCACTTCGAGAAGATGCTCTACGACAACGCGCAGCTCTGCCGCGTCTACGCGCACCTGTGGCGGGCCACGGGTTCGGAGTTGGGCAGGCGGGTCGCGTTGGAGACCGCCGACTTCCTCGTACGCGAACTCGGCACGTCCCAGGGCGGGTTCGCATCGGCGCTCGACGCCGACAGCGAGGACGCCGCGGGCCGCCACCGCGAGGGCGCCTACTACGTGTGGACGCCGGCGCAGCTCGCCGAGGCGCTCGGCGACGAGGACGCCGAGGCCGCCGCCGAGCGGTACGGCGTCACGGTCGAGGGCACCTTCGAGGAGGGCGCCTCCGTCCTTCAACTCCCTGACGACGCACCCCCGTTGGATGCAGGTCGCGCCGACTCGCTACGTGCCCGGCTCCTCGCTGCACGGTCGACGCGCCCCAGGCCGGCGCGTGACGAGAAGGTCGTGGCGGCCTGGAACGGCCTCGCCGTCGCGGCCCTCGCCGAGGCGGGCGCGTACTTCGAGCGCCCCGACCTCGTACGCGCGGCCGAGCGCGCGGCCCGCCTGATCGCCGAGGTCCACACGGACGCGCACGGCCGGCTGGTGCGCACCTCGCGGGACGGCGAAGCGGGAGCGAACGCAGGGGTGTTGGAGGACTACGGCGACGTGGCCGAGGGCTACCTCGCGCTCTACGCCGTCACGGGCAGCGCCGAGTGGTGGGAGCGCGCCGGCTCGCTGCTGGAGACCGTCCTCACCCGGTTCGGCGGCGAGGAGGGCGCCCTCTTCGACACCGCAGACGACGCCGAGGCGCTCATCCGCCGCCCGCAGGACCCGACGGACGGTGCCACCCCTTCGGGTTGGAACGCGGCGGCGGCAGCCCTCCTCTCGTACGCGGCGTACACGGGCAGCGAGCGCCACCGCACCGCGGCCGAGCAGGCGTTGGGCGTCCTGCGCCCGCTCGCGGCCCGGGCGCCGCGCTTCCTCGGCTGGGGCCTGTCGGCGGCGGAAGCAGCCCTCGACGGGCCGCGCGAGGTCGCCGTCGTCGGCCCGCACGACGCGTCGGCGACGGCGCGGCTCCACCGCACCGCACTGCTGACGACGGCTCCCGGCGCGGTGGTCGCCGCGGGCGAGCCCGGCGACGAGGCGGCTGTTCCGCTCCTCGCCGACCGGCCGTTGCTCGACGGGCAGCCGGCCGCATACGTCTGCCGCGGCTTCGTCTGCGCCCGTCCGACGACGGACACCGAGGAACTGGTGCAGCAGTTGGAGCCGTCGGTCGACGGGGCGTAGGTACGGACAATGGCCGGGGTCCGCGACCGCTCCGCACGGCAGGAGCGCTCTCTCAGAGAGTGAGCCCGCGCTCCAGCGTGGCCAGGGTGCGGTCGACGAGCGCGGGGAGGTCGTCGTGCGTGCCGGAGTCGATCCAGCCGAAGACGACCTCGGTGAGCGAGGCGACCAACGCGGTACAGACGACCCGGAGTTCGAGGTCGTCGACCGGGCGTCCGGTGCGGTCCGCGAGGATGCGCGCGAGGACGCGCACCGTCTCGGCTCCGTGGTCGGCGGCGCGGCTGCGGAGCGCGGGGATCTCCCGCAGCAGGTGGAGCCGGAGCTGCATCTCGCGACCGTCGCGCTGGTAGACCTCGTGCAGGGCCGAGGCGACGGCACCGCCGACGGCGCGGACGGGCGACTCGGTGGCGGGGCGCCGGGCGAGTGCCTCGCCGATCAGTACGTCGTACTCGTCGGGGAGGACCATGTCCTCCTTGGTCGGGAAGTACCGGAAGACGGTGCTGGGGGAGACCTCGGCCTCCTCGGCGATGCGGTCGACGGGGGTCGCGTCGTAGCCGCGGACCTCGAAGAGGCGGTAGGCCGCCGCGCGGATGGCCTGTCTCGTGCGGATCTTCTTCCGCTCGCGCAGCCCGAGCGCGGGTGCGGAGCCGGTGGCTGCGGAGGGCATGTGGGTCATTGTCGGCCATCGCCCGCGCCGACGGCCACGGCCGTGCGCGCGGGGACGTCCGCACGCCCGCGTCCGGTTCCGTCGCCGGGTGGCAGCGCTGGGTGAGGGAAAACACGGAGCGGGTCGTGCGGAGCGCCCGTATGGTGGCGATATGCAGGTGATCCAGTCGACCAAGCTCGCCAACGTCTGTTACGAGATCCGGGGCCCGGTCCTTGAGGAGGCGATGCGGCTGGAGGCGGCAGGTCACCGCATCCTCAAGCTCAACACGGGCAACCCGGCGGCCTTCGGGTTCGACTGCCCGCCGGAGATCCTCGAGGACATGCTCCGCAACGTCGGTACCTCGCACGGGTACGGCGATGCCAAGGGCCTCCTCGCCGCACGCCGCGCCGTCGTGCAGCACTACCAGAACCAGGGCATCGAGGACCTCCACGTCGAGGACGTCTACCTCGGCAACGGCGCGTCCGAGTTGATCCAGATGTCGATGCAGGCGCTCCTCGACGACGGGGACGAGGTCCTCGTCCCGGCGCCCGACTACCCGCTGTGGACGGCCTCCGTCTCCCTCTCGGGCGGCACCGCCGTCCACTACCGCTGCGACGAGCAGGCCGACTGGATGCCCGACCTCGCCGACATCGAGCGGAAGATCACCGACCGCACCAAGGCGCTCGTCATCATCAACCCGAACAACCCGACGGGCGCGGTCTACAGCGAGGAGATGCTGCGGGGCCTCACGGAGATCGCCCGCCGACACCAACTTGTCGTCTGCTCGGACGAGATCTACGACAAGATCCTCTACGACGGTGCGGTCCACACCCCCACGGCCACCGTCGCGCCCGACCTGATGGTGCTCACCTTCAACGGCCTCTCGAAGGCGTACCGCGTCGCCGGGTACCGCAGCGGCTGGCTCGCCGTGTGCGGCCCGAAGGACGAAGCGGAGAGCTACATCGAGGGGCTCACGATCCTCGCCAACATGCGGCTCTGCGCCAACATGCCCGCGCAGCACGCGGTTGCGGCGGCGCTCGGCGGCCGGCAGTCGATCCAGGACCTGGTGCTGCCGGGTGGGCGGCTGCTGGAGCAGCGCGACGTCGCCTACGACCTGCTCACCCAGATCCCCGGCGTCACCTGCGTGAAGCCGAAGGGCGCCATCTACGCGTTCCCACGGCTCGACCCGAAGGTGCACAAGGTCAAGGACGACCGGCAGATGGTGATCGACCTGCTCCGCCAGGAGAAGATCATGATCGTCCACGGCACCGGCTTCAACTGGCCCGAGCCCGACCACTTCCGGATCGTCAACCTTCCCCCGGCCGACGAGCTCGCCGAGGCGGTCACCCGGATCGCGCACTTCCTCGACGGCTACAGCCAGGTCTGAACTCCCGCGCGCTGCGCGTCGATCGGCACTCCGGTCGGCGCGCAGCGTGTTTTCCGGGCGGTCACGCAGCGTCTGCGGGCGGATACTTTTTTGATTCGTGCCAATTTTAGACTCAGTCTAAGTTAGGATGGTTTCCTGAAGACGCAAGCCGGGAGGCGATCCATGTACGAGCCGATCCGAACCAAGTCGGTCCATTCCGTGCCGGACGCTGAGCTGCCCCGTCGTACCCGCGAGGAGGAGCTCGACATCCGGCTCGCCGGGCACCTCACGGCGCTCCTCACCGTGACCGACGAACTCCGCGCGCTCACCCCCAGCGCGGAGCTCGACGACGCCGCGCACCGTCTCGCCGCGCACGCCGCCCGCCTCAGCGGAGGCGTCCGGCCGCTGCGGGCCGCGCCCACCTCGGCGCCGTCGGAGCAGGCACACCTCGCCTCGCTCCACCAGCGCGCCCACATGCTCGCCGACTACGCCCTCGCGCTCGCCACGACGCGGGACGACACCGAGGCGGCCGAGCTCGCCGCCGAGCGCGCCCGGAGCCACGCGGCCCGCCAGCCGGCGGCAGCCTGACCCGACGCGCCCCGTCCGCAGGGCGGTTGCACGGGCAGAGCCCAAAGGGCCGCCTCCCGCACTGGTGGGAGGCGGCCCTCTTCGATCGGGCCTGACCGACAGCTCCGTCCCACCCCTGCGGTGGTGCGACGGAGCCGCCCCGATCGGCCGTGCGCCGGGGCGTGCCCCGGCGGGTCTGTCAGCCGAGGCGCTGGACCAGCGCCCGGTACTCGTCCCACAGCTCCTTGGGTGTGTGGTCGCCGAAGGTGTTGAAGTGCTCGGGGACGAGGGCCGCCTCGCTGCGCCAGACGTCCTTGTCGACGTCGAGGAGGAAGTCGAGGTCGGCGTCGGAGAGGCCGAGCCCTGCGGTGTCGAGCGCGTCCTTGGTCGGCACCCTGCCGATCGGTGTCTCGACGGCCTCCGCCTCGCCGTCGAGACGCTCGACGATCCACTTCAGGACGCGCGAGTTCTCACCGAAGCCGGGCCAGACGATCTTGCCCTCGTCGTTCTTCTTGAACCAGTTGACGTAGTAGATCCTCGGAAGCTTCTCCGGGTCCGCCTGCCGACCGACCTCGACCCAGTGGCCGAAGTAGTCGCCCATGTTGTAGCCGCAGAAGGGGAGCATCGCGAAGGGGTCCCTGCGGAGTTCGCCGACCTTGCCCTCGGCCGCCGCCGTCTTCTCGGAGGCGACGTTGGCCCCGAGGTAGACGCCGTGCTGCCAGTCGAAGGACTCGGTCACCAGCGGGACGGCGGTGGCCCTGCGCCCGCCGAAGAGGATCGCGGAGATCGGCACACCGCGCGGGTCCTCCCACTCGGGCGCGATGATCGGGCACTGGCCGGCGGGCACGGTGAAACGGGCGTTGGGGTGGGCGGCAGGGGTGCCGCTCTCCGGCGTCCAGGCGTTGCCCTTCCAGTCGGTGAGGCGCTCGGGAGGCTCCTCCGTCATGCCCTCCCACCAGACGTCGTCGTCCTCGGTGAGCGCGACGTTGGTGAAGACCGAGTTGCCCCAAAGGGTCTTCATCGCATTGGCGTTGGTGTCCTCGCCCGTGCCGGGTGCGACGCCGAAGAAGCCGGCCTCGGGGTTGATCGCGTAGAGGCGGCCGTCCTCGCCGAACCGCATCCACGCGATGTCGTCGCCGATCGTCTCGACGGTCCAGCCGGGGATCGTCGGCTGGAGCATGGCGAGGTTGGTCTTGCCGCATGCGGAGGGGAAGGCCGCCGCCACGTACTTCACGGCCTCGGTGCCGCCGCGGGGCGGGGTGAGTTTGAGGATGAGCATGTGTTCGGCGAGCCAGCCCTCGTCGCGCGCCATCACCGAGGCGATGCGCAGCGCGTAGCACTTCTTGCCGAGGAGCGCGTTGCCGCCGTATCCCGAGCCGTACGACCAGATCTCGCGGGACTCGGGAAAGTGCGAGATGTACTTCGTCGGGTTGCAGGGCCAGGGGACGTCCTGCTCGCCCTCGGCGAGCGGGGCGCCGACCGTGTGCACGGCCTTGACGAAGAAGCCGTCGTCGCCGAGCTCGTCGAGGACGGGCTGTCCCATGCGCGTCATCGTGCGCATCGAGACGGCGACGTAGGCGGAGTCGGTGATCTCGACGCCGAGCGCCGAGAGCGGGGAGCCGAGCGGACCCATGCAGAAGGGCACCACGTACATGGTGCGGCCGCGCATGGAGCCGCGGAAGATGCCCTCCTCGCCCGAGAAGATCTCGCGCATCTCGGCGGGGGCCTTCCAGTGGTTGGTGGGGCCCGCGTCCTCCTCGCGCTCCGAGCAGATGAAGGTGCGGTCCTCGACGCGGGCGACGTCGCTCGGGTCGGAGGCGGCGTAGTAGGAGTGGGGGCGCTTGATCGGGTCGAGCTTCTTGAACGTTCCCTTTTCGACGAGCTCTTCGGCGAGGCGGTCGTACTCCGCCTCCGAGCCGTCGCACCAGACGATCCGCTCGGGCTCGGTGAGTGAGGCGATCTTCTCGACCCACGCGACGAGTTCGCGGTGGCCGGTCGGCGGGGTGGCAGGGGTCGTCGGAATGGTGTTGGGAGCCGCAGTACTGCGCGCCACGATCGCTCCAGACGTTTGAGGGTGTCCGCGGACGCCGGCAGGTGCGTCCGCGTTTCGTTGTCCGACTCTCAGCGCGCCCCTTGGGGGCCGCGACCCGGACGCTGCGGTGTTCTGGGCGTCCCAGGCGTCTCCTGTGTCCCGGTGCCGGTCGTTGCTGTCGACCGTCGGAGCCAGGTGATGCTCATCCGGTGCCGCTTGTGCTCATCTGATCATGCGAGGCGAAGGGGGGTTCTGTCCAGACGGCGACGATGTGTCCGAGGCCACTTGATGAGATCCATGCTCATGTGTGCAATGTCTTTTACCCGGGCATGGTCGACGGGTTCCCCGCTGTGCGGTGCAATGGCGCTCACACCGGTCCGGCGAGGGTTACCTACGGTTCCGTAGGTACGATGTCGCCATGACTGCCGCCCCGCTTCCGCCGCGTACGGAGCAGACGTCTGCGTCCCCAACTCCCGTACAGGACAAGCCGTCAGAACCGACCCCGCTCGCCCAGCGCGTCTCGCTCGCCAAGCCGGCGGCGCGGCTGAGCGCCTCGGCCGGGCAGGCCGCAGAGGCGCTGAAGCCCCGGCTCCGCGGCTGGCTCCACGCGGGCATGTTCCCCGCCGTGCTGATCTCCGGCGTCTTCCTCACGGCGCTCGCCGGCAGCACGCGCGGACGGGTCGCCTGCGCCGTCTACACGCTCACCGCGTGCCTGCTCTTCGGCGTCAGCGCGCTCTACCACCGCGGCAACTGGTCCCGCCGAGTCGACGGCGTGCTACGGCGGTTGGACCACGCCAACATCTTCCTCATCATCGCCGGCACCTACACGCCGCTGACGATACTGCTCCTCCCCGACGGCCGCCGCGACCTGCTGCTGTGGGGGATCTGGGTGGCCGCGGCCGTCGGCATCGCCTTCCGGGTGCTCTGGGTCGGTGCGCCCCGCTGGCTCTACACGCCGTGCTACATCGCGATGGGCTGGGCCGCCGTCTTCTTCCTCCCCGACTTCCTCCGGACGGGCGGCATGACGGTGCTCGTCTGCGTCGTCGTCGGCGGGCTGCTGTACAGCGCGGGCGGTGTGGTCTACGGGATCAAGCGGCCGAACCCCTCGCCCCGTTGGTTCGGGTTCCACGAGGTCTTCCACTCGTTCACGCTCGCCGCGTTCGCCGTGCACTACGTGGGTATCTCGCTCGTCGCCTACCAGCACACCTGACGATGCAGGCAGGGGGCGTACGGAACTCCCGTACGCCCCCTGCCTGTCGAACGGTGCCGTCAGGCGGCGCGGCGGACCGAGCGGCCCGGCAGCGCGTCGGTGCGCCGACCGTCGCGGACGGTGAAGCGGCCGTCGACGAGGACGTGCGGGAGGCCGCGCGGCAGCGCCCGCGGCTCCTCGAACGTGGAGCCGGCGGCGACCGTGGCGGCGTCGAAGAGGACGAGGTCGGCGCGGTAGCCCTCGCGGACGAGGCCGCGGTCGGGGAGGCGCAGGCGCGCGGCGGGGCGCGACGTCAGATGCGCCACGCACTCCTCCAGCCCCAGTACGCCCTCCTCGCGCACGTAGTGGCCGAGGTAGTGGGGGAAGGTGCCGTAGGCGCGGGGATGCGGCTTGGCGCCCTGGAGGATGCCGTCGCTGCCGCCGGTGTGCACCGGGTGGCGCATGATGGCGCGGACGTTCCCCTCGTGGCCGACGTGCTGGAGGATCGTCGTTCCCAACCCGTCCTCGACGAGCAGCCGTTGGGCCGTGGTGAAGGGCTCCTCGCCGCGCTCGGCCGCGGAAGCCGCCACCGTCTTCCCGACGTACGCCGAGAGCGCGGGTTCCGAGGTGCCGGAGATCTCGATGGCGTCCCACTCGATGGGGACGCCGTGGCAGCCGTCGGACCCCTCGACCTCCATGGCCTGCCGGATGCGCGCGCGCTGCTCCGGATCGGCGAGGCGGGCGAGGACGGCGTCCGGACCGCCCTCGTGCGCCCAACTCGGCAGCATCGCCACGAGGGTGGTGCAGCCGGGGGTGTACGGATAGGTGTCGAGGGTGATGTCGGCGCCCGCCTCGATCGCCTCGTCGAGGAGCGTGAGGAGCTCGCCCGCGCGGCCCCTGTTGACGCCGAAGTTCATGGTGGCGTGCGCGAGATGGAGCGGGCAGCCGGAGCGGCGGCTGACGTCGACCATCTCCGCGTACGCCTCCAGCGCGCCGGCGCCGTAGGAGCGGTGGTGGGGGCAGTAGTAGCCGCCGTGCTCGGCGACCGTGGCGCACAGCTCGGCGAGTTCGGAGCCGGAGGCGTACATGCCCGGTGTGTAGGTGAGCCCCGAGGACATGCCGACGGCGCCCTCCCGCATCCCCTCCGCGACGAGTCGGCGCATCCGCCCCAGTTCGGCGTCGGTCGCCGGCCTGTCCTCCCAGCCGACGGCGAGCATCCGGACGGTGCCCTGCGGCACCAGGTAAGCGGCGTTGACGGGGGCGCCCTGGCGGTCGATGCGGTCGAGGTAGCCGCCGACGGAGCGCCAGTCGAAGTCGAGGGAGTCGTCCCCCGGCGGGCTGCCGTTCCAACCGGCTATGGCGCGGCGGACCTCGGCGAGGGTGCGGTCGTCGGAGGGCGCGTAGGAGAGGCCGTCCTGGCCGAGGACCTCCAGGGTGACGCCCTGCGCGACCTTTGCCGAGTGGTCGGGGTCGCGGAGGACGGCGAGGTCGGAGTGGGCGTGCATGTCGATGAAGCCGGGGGCGAGGGTGAGGCCGGCGCCGTCGAGCAACTGCGGTGCGGTGGGGCGGCGTTCGCCCTCGCGGGCGATCTCGGCTATGCGTCCGTCCCGGAGCGCGACGTCGGCGCGGTAGGCGGGGCCTCCGCTGCCGTCGGCGACGTCGACGTCGGTGATCACCAGGTCCATGGGCTGCCTTCCTGCGACGGTGGCTGGGGTTGCTGGGGACCGGTCAGAAGAAGGTGCGGACGTACTCGACGACCGTTCCGTCGGGCGCCGTCATCGGGATGAGCTGCCACTTGTCGAACATGGTGCAGGGGTGGGACATGCCGAGCGCGACCCAGTCGCCGACCGCGAGCGGCGCGTCCGGTTCGGTGCGTACCCAGGCGTGCTGGTCGGAGAGCCCGGTGACGGAGACCCCGGTGGCGGCGCGTACGGGACCGCCGTCGGCCGGGCGGATCTCGCGGGGCTGGGGGAGGTGGAGGTCGTGGGCGGCGTCGCGCTTGCCGGCGTTGAGGAACGCCTGGTCGGGGGAGGGGCGGGAGACGACCTGGGCCCACAGCCGGAGTGCGGGCTGGAGGGCGCCCTCGTCGGGAACGCGGTTGAACGGGGTGAGCTCGCGGTAGTGGCCCTCGTCGTGCGAGACGTAGGCGCCCGAGCGGAGGAGCTTGAGGACGGGGTGCGACAGCGGGGGAAGCTCCTCGAACACCTCGGCGACGGCGTCGAACCAGGCGCTGCCGCCCGCGCTGAGCACCACCTCGGCCCCGGAGTCGAGCGCGTCGAACCGGCCGGACGCGTCGAACTCGGCGAGGAGCGCGGTGAGTCGGCGCAGCCATCCGGTCACCTTCTCGTGGCCCTCGGCCGGGGTGCCGGCGGTGGCGCCCGGGACCTCGCCCTCGTAGCCGGCGACACCGACGAGCCGTAGCGTCGAGGTGCGCGCGACCGCTTCCGCGATCCGGGCGCACTCCTCCTCGGTCCGCGCGCCTGTCCGCGCACCGTCGCCCGCGGCGAGTTCGACGACGACGTCGAGCGGACGCCGAGCCTCCGCCTCCCGCAGCGCCTCGTCCATGAGCGCGACGCCCGCCAATGAGTCGACGTAGCAGACGAACCTGAACGACGGGTCGGCGTCGAGGTCGGCGGAGAGGGCGCGGAGCGCGGCGGCGTCGACGAGCTCGTTGGCGAGGAAGATCCGCTCGATACCGAACGCGCGGGCCACGCGCACCTGGTGAGGGACGGCGAGGGTGATGCCCCAGGCACCGAGGGCGAGTTGGCGGCGGAAGAGCGCGGGCGCCATCGACGTCTTGCCGTGCGGTGCGAAGGCGAGGCCGTGGCGGGCCGTGTACGTCCCGAGCTGGGCGAGGTTGTGGTCGAGCCGCTCCTCGTCGAGGGCGAGGACGGGGGTGGTGAAGCCGCCGGTGAAGAGGTTGCGGTGCTGAGCGGTGAGTTCGCCGACGGTGAGCCCCTCGGCGTCCGGTGGCAGCCCCTTGAAGCGGTGGTCGACGCGCTCCTCGGTGAGGCTGGTCTCGGCGGGAACGGGGGCGGCGGCCATGCGGACTCCGGGGGCAGTGGTGCCTGGGGCACGGACGGACGGGTGCGGGCGGCGCGGCGGGTGGCCGTACCGCGGTGTGCAACGGCGCCCCATGGTCGGGGCGTCGGCGGGCCGGCGGCCCGGTGGCCGAACACCCCCGGGGCGCTGTTGCGATCTGTGCAACATGCATTGCGTATATCGCTTGTTGCTGTCTAGCATCCCGGCGAACAGCAGGTCAATGGAGACGCAGACCGCGCGCGAAAGGCGACCGCCCTCCGCCGCCGTACCCGAGGAGCCGCAGGCAGTGACGGACGCGAACCGCCCCCCGCACACCGACGACGCGCTGACCGACGTCGCCTGCGACGCCGTCTGCCTCGGCGAGTCGATGGTGACGTTCCTGCCGTCCCGCCCGGGCCCTCTCGCCGACGTGCCGTCGTTCACGCGGGCGATAGGCGGCGCCGAGTCCAACGTCGCCTGTGCGCTCGCCGGTTGGGGGCACAGCACCCGGTGGATCAGCCGCGTCGGCGCCGACGGCTTCGGCGACCACCTGGTGCGCACCGTCGCCTCGCACGGCGTCGACACCTCGGCCGTCCGCCGCGACCCCGTGCGCCCCACCGGGGTCTACTTCCGCACCGACGGGGAACGGGCGACCGGAGCCGAACAGGCCCCGGGCGACGGCGAAGTGGCGTACTACCGCGCGGGCTCGGCGGCCTCCGCGATGTCCCCCGCGACCACCGACCTCGCCGCCGCCGACGCAGGACGCGTCCTCCACCTCACCGGCATCACCTCGGCGCTCTCCGCCGACTGCCTCGCGCTGGTCCGTGCGCTCACCGCGCCGCGCCGGCCCCGGCCGCTCGTCTCCTTCGACGTCAACTACCGCGCCACGCTCTGGCGTTCGGCGCCCGGCACCCCCGAGCTGCTGCTCGACCTCGCACGCGGCTGCGACCTCGTCCTCGTCGGCGAGGACGAGGCGGCCGCCGCCTGGGGCGTCACCGGAGGCCCCGAGGCGGTGCGCGCGGCGCTGCCGGAGCCGTCGCTGCTCGTCGTCAAGAGCGCCGACCGTTCGGCGACGGCGTTCACCGGCGACGGGCTGCGTGTGCGCGCGCCGGGGCTCGACGTCGACGTCGTCGCACCCGTCGGCGCGGGCGACGCCTTCGCCGCCGGCTTCCTCTCGGGCACGCTGCGCGGACTGCCGCTCGCCCAACGGCTGCGCCACGGCCACCTCCTCGCCGCCGCGGCGCTCACGGCGCCGGGCGACCTCGCGGAGCCGCCCGCGCCGGCCGCGGCCGACCGGCTGGCGGCGCTCGACGAGGAGGCGTGGGGCAGACTGCGGCTCGCTCCCGGATGGACCGCGAACGGGCGACTCGGGGCTGCCGCACCCGCATCGGAGGACCACGCCGTATGACACCGCCGTCCGCAACCCGCAGCCCGCGAGGGGCCGAACCGGGCGGTGCCCGGTGAGCCAGACCGTCGACCGCGCGCTGCGCATCCTGCCGCTCCTCGCCGAGGGACCGGCCAACCTGGAGCAGGTCGCCTCCCGGCTGGACGTGCACAAGTCCACCGCGCTGCGGCTGCTGCGCACCCTCGACGAGCACGGCATGGTCTACCGGCAGCGGGACCAGCGCTACCGCCTCGGCGCCCGGCTCTTCTCCCTCGCCCAACAGGCCGTCGAGAACCTCGACGTGCGCGAGATCGCGCACCCCCACCTCGCGGAGCTCAACGCCGCCTGCGGGCACACCGTCCACCTCGCCGTGCAGGAGGAGGACGAGGTGGTCTACATCGACAAGGTGGAGAGCCGCTACCCGGTCCGGATGTACTCCAGGATCGGCAAGCCCGTGGCGCTCACCGTGGCCGCGGTCGCCAAGCTCTGCCTCGCCGACCTGCCGGAGCCGGAGCGGCGCGCGCTCGCCGACCGGCTCGACTACCCCCGCTACACGGCCCGTTCGATCCGGAGCGCCGCCGAGTTTCTCGCCGAGCTCGACCGCGTCCGCGAACAGGGCTGGGCCACCGACCTCGGCGGCCACGAGGAGTCGATCAACTGCGTCGCGGCACCCATCCGCGGCGCCGACGGACGCACCGTCGCGGCGATGTCGGTCTCGGCGCCGAACGTCGTCGTCTCCGGCGACGAACTCCTCACCCTCCTCCCGCGCGTGCGGCGCACCGCCGAGGCGATCAGCGCCGAGTACGCGGGGAGACCGACCCGTACCGCTCCACCCCGGAGACGTTCAGGAGAACCCCACCATGACTGAGAACAGCCTCGCCAAGACCGCGCTCACCCCGCCGACGCACACGACGCCGCCCGCGAAGTTCTCGCACGGCGTGAAGAAGGGGAACATCCTCCAGGTCGCGGGGCAGGTCGGCTTCGGCCCCGCCGTCGAGGGGAAGGGGCCCGAGCCGGTCGGGCCCGGGCTGCGCGAGCAGACGCTCCAGGCGTTCGCCAACGCGGAGGCGATCCTCCGCGAGGGCGGCGCCAGTTGGGAGGACGCGGTGATGATCCGCGTCTACCTCACGGACACCGCGCACTTCCCCGAGCTCAACGAGGTCTACAACGAGTACTTCGCCGACCTCCAGCAGGCCCCGGCTGCCCGCACCACCGTGTACGTCGGCCTGCCCGCGGGGCTCCTCGTCGAGGTCGACGTCCTCGCCGTCCTCGGCTGAACACGCCCGCCGCCCCGCCTGAGCGGCGGGGCGGCGCGGCTCCCGACTCCCCCCTTCCCAAGTCAGACGGCGCCCCGCGTGCGCGGACCGCGCACACCCTCCGCGAGCGCCGCCCTGCGCACCTCCCCGCACGCCGCGCGTACCCCGCCGCCATCCCGGCCGACGGGCGCGCCCGCGCTCCCCTGCACCACCTTTGGCTGCCCCCCACCCCTCCCGCGCCGCTCCAACCGCCCGGCGCTGCACGGAAGTCACGAGGTCACCGCATGTTGCTCGCAGAGGACGCCCCGCCGCACACCGGCGGGCTGCTCGCACTGATACCCGGCACCGCAGGGCTGCTCACCGTGGCGGCCCTCGGTATCGCCCTCCTCCTCGTCCTCATCATCAAGGTGCGGTTGCAGCCGTTCGTCGCGCTGCTCGCCGTCTCCATAGCCGTCGGCCTCGCAGCCGGGCTCTCGGTCACCGAACTCTTCGGCACCGTCCAGGAGTCCGACGTCTCCTCGCTCATCGAGGACGGGATGGGCGGCATCCTCGGCCACGTCGCCATCATCATCGGGCTCGGTACGATGCTCGGCGCCATCCTGGAGGTGAGCGGCGGCGCAGAGGCGCTCTCCTCGCGGCTCCTCGGGCTCTTCGGAGAGCGCAGGGCGCCGCTCGCGATGGGGCTGACGGGCCTCATCTTCGGCATCCCCGTCTTCTTCGACGTCGGCATCTTCGTCCTCGCGCCGATCGTCTACGCCGCGGCCAAGCGGAGCGGCAAGTCCGTGCTCCTGTACGCGATGCCGATGCTCGCCGGGCTCTCCATGACCCACGCATTCCTGCCGCCGCACCCGGGCCCCGTCGCCGCTGCCGGGCTGCTCGACGTCGACCTGGGGTGGATCATCCTCATGGGCGTCGTCTGCGGCATCCCCGCCGTGCTCGCCGCGTGGGTGTACTCGGCGTGGATCGGGAAGCGCGTCTTCGTCGAGGTGCCGCAGGAGATGGTGGAGGCGGCCGAGGAGTCGAAGCGGGCCGTCGCCGCCGACAAGGCGGCCAACGGGCCCGTGCGGAAGGGCGGTTCGGGCGGCGACGCGGCGGAGCGCCCGGTCGCCGTCTCCACGGTGCTCGCGATCATCGGCACCCCGCTGATCCTCATCCTCGCCGCGACGTTCTCCTCGATCGCGCTCGACCCCTCGACGCCGCGGTCGGTCGTCGAGTTCGTCGGGCACCCGTTCGTCGCGCTGACCGTGGCCCTCTTCCTCGCCTACTACCTCCTCGGCATCCGCCGCGGGTGGAGCCGCAAGTCCCTGGAGACCGTGTCCACGGCCTCGTTGAAGCCGGTGGGCAACATCCTCCTCGTCGTGGGTGCGGGCGGCATCTTCGGTGCCGTGCTCCAGGGGTCGGGGGTCGCGCAGGCGCTCGCCGACGTTTTCAGCGACGCGGGGCTTCCCGTGATCCTCCTCGCCTGGCTCATCTCCGTCGTGCTGCGGATCGCACAGGGCTCGGCGACGGTCGCGATCGTCACCACGGCGGGCATCGTCGCGCCGCTGCTCCACGCCGGGGACTACTCGCAGGCGCACGTGGCACTCGTCGTCATGGCGATCTCCGCCGGGTCCATCTTCGCCTCGCACGTCAACGACGGCGGGTTCTGGATGGTCGCCAAGTACTTCGGCATCTCCGAGCGGGACACGCTGAAGTCGTGGACCGTGCTGGAGACCGTGCTCTCCGTCGCGGGGTTCGTGGTGGCCGCGCTGGTGAGCCTCGTGGTGTAGCACGCGGGGCCGCCCCCGGGGCGGCCCCGCCCGTCGCGGTGTTCGGGCCGAGTGGCTTCCGCTCGGCGGTTCCGCGCACGTCGCCTCAGGCGAACGCGGGCATCAACTCGTCGTGGATGATCCGCAGTTGCGTGTCGACGTCCGCGACGCCCGGAAGGTCGCGTCCGGTGAAGGTGCGGACCAGGGTGCGGTCGGTGACCGCGCAGATCACGTGGTTGACCCCGGTGGGGGCGATCTCCCGGGCGATCTTGCGGCGGCACTCCTCGGGCGTCCCCGAGACGGAGAGCCGCTCCGCGACCTCCGGGCTGGTGAGCTCGATGCCGCGGGCGAGGTCTCCGACCCCGATCGCCTCGATCGCCGGTGCCAGCTCCTCCGGGTCGACGCCGTTGCGCCGCAGTTGCTCCTCGGGCATCGAGGAGGCGTAGATGCCGACCATGCTGCGTGCCGCCTCCTTCGCCTTCGCGGAGTCCTCGCCCACGGCGAAGACGATCCAGGCGCCGATGTCGAGCGACCGCCAGTCCCTGCCCGCGCTCTCGGCGCCCTCCTTGAGGTGCGCCACGGCGTACTCGTACGCCTCGCGCGTGTAGCTGAGTGCGTGGTGGCAGCCGTCCGCGAGCGCCCCGGCCGCCCGGAAGGAGCGGGGGCCGCGCATCGCGCCGAGCTTCAGCGGCAGCCGCTCCTGCACGGGGCGCGCGAAGGTGAAGAGTCCTTCGTAGCGGTAGAACTCGCCCTCGTGGGTGAGCGCGCCGTCGTCGAGGAGGGTGCGGACGACGTGGAGCGCCTCCTTGGTGCGGCTCAGCGGGCGCGTCTCCCGCCAGTCGATGCCGTACTGGGCGAGGAGGCCGAAGTTGCCGCTGGACAGGACGCCTTCGGCGCGCCCTCCGGAGAGCTCGTCGAGCGTCGCCAACGCCTGGGCGAGCAGGCTCGGTTCGCGGAGTGCGACGGGCGAGACGCTGGGGCCGAGCCGGATGCGCTCGGTCCGGGTGGCTGCGGCGGCGAAGAGCTGCCACAGGTCCTTGTGCCAGGTCTCGTCCGCCGCGTAGCAGGCATGGAAGCCGAGCCGGTCGGCGAGGCCGATCGAGGCGAGGGACTCCGTGAGCGGGTAGTCGGGGAGCATCGCGTAGCTGAACTTCACCGGTTCACCTTCTCTTCGGGACGTCGTCGTCCGAGGTGCGCGAAGTGCCGCGGACGTTCCACTATCCAGCCGGCGGGTGTGCGGGGGGAAGAGGCCCTGATGTAGCGACCATGTGGTGTTCGTGCGCCCAACTGCGCCCGGGGCGCTTCCAGTTGGTGTCCGACGCGCGCCCTTGTGCCGTGCGGGGGGCTGCTGAAGGATGCCGCGACAGACCGAACGGACCTTCGGTAACGCAGGTTCCTTAAGAGAGGACCCCACACATGAAACGACCTCTCGCAGGCACCCTGGCAGCCGGCCTCCTCGGAGCCGCCGCGCTGACCGGCCTCGCCGCGACACCGGCCGCAGCAACGAGCGCGGACGCGCAGCAGCACCGCCCCACGTCAGCCTCCTCCCCACACAACGCGGCCGCCCCCGACTTCGAGGGCTCCGTGGCGCTGAGCAACTGCTCCGGGTCGCTCGTCAGCCTCCCCGACTCCCAGCCGTCCGACCCGGCGCTCGTCCTCTCCAACGGCCACTGCCTGGAGGCGGGCATGCCCGGCCCCGGGACAGTCGTCGTCGACGAGCCCTCCAGCCGCGGCTTCACGCTCCTCGACGCCTCGGGACAGGACGCCGGCACGGTCAGCGCCGTCAAGGTCGCCTACGCGACGATGACCGACACCGACGTCTCCCTGTACCAGGTCGGTGAGAGCTACGAGGAGATCGAGTCGGAGTACGGCGTCACCGCGCTCGACCTCGACGCCGAGCACCCGGTGGCGGGCAACGACATCACCGTCGTCTCCGGGTACTGGAAGGAGACGTTCGGCTGCGCGATCGACGCGTTCGTACCCGAACTCCGGGAGGCCGACTGGACGATGAAGGACTCGCTCCGGTACACCGCCGAGTGCGAGACCAAGGGAGGCACTTCGGGTTCGCCCGTCGTCGACGACGCCTCGGGCAAGGTCGTGGGCGTCAACAACACGCGCAACGAGAACGGCGAGGAGTGCACCCTCGACAACCCGTGCGAGGTCGACGAGGACGGCAACGTCACCGTCCGCGAGGGCATCGCCTACGGACAGCAGACGTACCTGCTCGCGGCCTGCGTGGGCAAGGGCAACGAGGTCGACCTCGACCTGGAAGGCTGCACCCTGCCGAAGCCGTGACCGGCGGTTGAGCTGAGCGCCGCACGCGGCGGACGCCCCCGTGGCCGTGAGGCCTCGGGGGCGTCCTGTGCGGTACGGGGCGGTGGGGCGGAACACCCCGTACCGTGCCGGCCCGTTCCCAGTCCGGGCCGGGGTCGCGCGCCCGCGGTCCCGCGGGCGCGCGGGTGGTGTCGGCTCAGAGGCCGTGGACGTGCGGGCCGACCGTGCCCGACCAGGAGTCGCCGGCTGTGGCGTCCCAGTTGGTCGACCAGGCCATCGCGCCGCGGATGTCCGGCCAGGTCTCCTCGGGGGTGAAGCTGCCGCAGTTCTCGCCCTTGGCGAGGCAGTCGAGCGCGTCGTTGACGACGGACGGCTCGATGTAGCCGGAGCCGGCGGCGTCCGAGGAGGCGGGGAGGCCGAGGCCGACCTGCGAGGGGTCGAGGCCGCCCTCGATCTGGAGGCAGGCGAGGGAGGTGAGGAAGTCGACGCTTCCGGAGTCGTAGACCTGTCCGTCACAGCCGTTCATCGAACCGCTGTTGTAGTACTGCATGTTGACGACGGTGAGGAAGTCCTTGATGTTCAGCGCCGTCTCGAAGTACTCGTTCTCCGGGGACTGCATGTCCACGGTCTGCGGCGCCATCGTCACCACGACGTCGCTCTTCGCCGAGTGGATCGACTCCAACGCCTCGGTCATGTAGGTGGCGTTGAGGCCGTTCTCCAGGTCGATGTCGACGCCGTCGAACCCGTACTCGTCCATGAGCCCGACGATGCTGTCGGCGAACGCCTGTGCCGACGCGCTGTCGCCGACCTGCACGGCGCCCTTCTCGCCGCCGACGGAGATGATGACGGACTTCCCGTCGGCCTGCTTCGCGGCGACGTCGGCCTTGAAGTCGTCCTCGGAGTAGCCGAGTGCGGAGTCGAGGTTGAAGTCGACCTCGCCGGGAGAGCCCGTGGCGTCGGCGAAGGCGACGGCGATGATGTCGTAGTCGTCCTGGACGTCGGCGATCGTCTGGACGGTGGCGCCGTTGTCGAAGTTCTGCCAGTAGCCGGTGACCGCGTGCGCGGGTACGGCCGACGCGCCCACGTTCGGGCCCGGTTGGGCCGTCTCGCCCGCGCTGGCGTTGGCGGCGCCGACGGCGAAGAGGCTGCCTGCCGCGAGGGCGCCCGCGGCGAGGCCGACGACGGCGCGGTTGCGGATGCGGGCCGCTCTGGTACGTGTTCGAGCCACAACTTCCTCCGGTGTGGGGGGACTTGGGGAAGGCGCGGGCCCTGCGCTCGCGTACAACGTGGTCCAGACCAATGGGGATGTCAATACCTCGGACGTTTCCCGCTCCCTTGCGCGGCAGGAGGGGCAACCCGTGCGCGGCCTCTTGTGCGCGGACCGAACCGGCGGTTTCATGCGCGGACGATCAGTGGGCGCCCGGCGTCGCGATCGCCGACCCGACGGAACCAGCACGGCAGGAAGGGCGGTACCGATGGCCACCGACGACGCCGCACCGTTCGACGGCGCGCCCGCCCGGCCGGGCGGCGCCGAACCGAAACCGCAGGCTCCGCAGGCGACTTCGGAGACGCCCCCGACCTCGCGTCGCGCCATGTGGAAGCGGATCGGTCCGGGCATCGTCGTCGCCGCCACCGGTGTCGGCGCGGGGGACCTCGTCGCGACGCTCGTCGCCGGAAGCAAGTTCGGGTACACGCTGCTCTGGGCCGCGGTCATCGGCTGCATCGTCAAGATCGCCCTCGCCGAGGCCGTCGGCCGCTGGCACCTCGCCACCGGGCGCACCCTTTTCGAGGGCTGGCGCGAGCTCGGCACGTGGACGACCGTCTACTTCGCCGTCTACGTGGTCGTCTGGGGGTTCGTCTACGGCGCCACCGCGATGTCGTCGAGTGCGCTGCCCCTCCAGGCGCTCTTCCCCGACACGCTGCCGCTGAAGTACTGGGCGATCCTCGTCGGACTCTGCGGGCTGGCGTTCGTATGGACCAACCGGTACGCCGTCGTCGAGAAGGCGATGATGGTCTTCGTCGGCGCGATGTTCCTCGTCGTCGTGTACGTGGCCGTCAGGGTCGCGCCGAGCGTCCCCGACGCCTTCGCCGGGCTCGCGCCCGTCCTCCCCGACGGCTCGCTGCTCTACACGCTCGGCCTCATCGGCGGCGTCGGCGGCACCATCACGATGGCCGCGTACGGGTACTGGGTGAACGCCAAGGGCTGGACCGACAGCCGGTGGATGCGCATGATGCGCCTCGACAACCGCGTCGCGTACCTGACCACCGGCATCTTCGTCGTCGCGATGCTCATCATCGGCGCCGAGCT
The DNA here is from genome assembly GCF_000381025.1 of Streptomyces sulphureus DSM 40104. GTDB lineage: Bacteria > Actinomycetota > Actinomycetes > Streptomycetales > Streptomycetaceae > Streptomyces > Streptomyces sulphureus. The sequence goes on along the minus strand of NZ_KB905814.1, from coordinate 727,009 downwards.
GCTGCACTCCACGCAGATCGCTCTCACCGACGGCGACCGGGGGCTCCTCGACCTCAACGAGGTGCTGGAGGACCGATTCGGCGGCGTGACGTCGACGCTCTTCCTCGTCGGCTTCTTCGCCGCCGCCTTCTCGTCCGTGATCGGGGTCTGGCACGGCGTGAGTCTCATGTTCGCCGACTTCGTCGAGCAGGTGAGGCTCGCCCGTGCCGGGCGCCGCGAGGCCGCGGGGGAGGAGGGCGACGCCGTCGGGCTCGTCGCGCGGGGCGAGCGGGAGCGCTCGCTGCCGTTCCGCGGCTACCTGCTCTGGCTGACGTTCCCGCCGATGGTCCTCCTGTGGCTCGACGAACCGTTCGGCCTCGTGATCGCGTACGGCGTCCTCGGTGCCTTCTTCATGCCCTTCCTCGCGCTGACGCTCGTCTGGCTCCTCAACTCCTCGCGCACACCGCGGGAATGGCGCAACCGGCCGCTCAGCAACGTCCTGCTCGTCCTCTCCGGGCTGCTCTTTCTCGTGCTGTGCGTGGAGGAGTTGCGCGGCCTGCCGTGGTGAGTATCGCGCGGTGAGAGGGCCCGGCACGCCTGTGTGCCGGGCCCTCTCGCGGTTGCCTTCCTGCTGCGCCTGGGTAGGGGTTGCCGTGGAGTTCCGGGAAAGGTTCTCTGGCGGCTGCGCCGCAGATAAGGTGTTATGTCGTCAGCCGGGGTCAACGGCTGGGTGCAGACTGGAGGTTGGCCGCCCGTCGCGCAGTGCGCCGGCGGACGAACGGGAGAGTACGAGCCGACGAGGGGGTCGGCGCCGCGGTGCGCAGTCGGGCGGGAGGCCGGCGGGGCCGCGGTGCAGGAGGAAGCGAGGCCCAGGGCGGCCGGACGGGCGTGCAGGGGCCGGTCCGCCACCACCCGGGTCCGGACCAGGGGAGCCGGGACGTGACTACAGCCTTAGCGGTCGCCAGCCGCGACCACGTGCTGCCCCCGCCCGACCGGCACACGCCGCGCGCGCACGTCCTGCACGCCCCGGAGGAGCAGCCGTTCGAGGCCGCCCTCGAAGAGGCGCACGCCCTCTTGGAGCAGCACGGGTACCTCATCGCCGTCTATCCCGACGCGCTTCCCCGCTCCCACGTCCACCGCCTCCACGCGATCAGGTCCGTGCTGGAGAGCGACCGCATCGCGCTGCTGCCGACGCCGCTGCCGCCGCTCGCCGTCGGTGTCCTCGTCCGGCAGCTCCGGCAGCTCTCGCTCTGCGACTTCAGCCCCGGCGTACTGGGGGCCTCCTCGCGCCTCCTCGCGCACTATGTCTACGCCGGCGCGCTCCTGCACTCCGTAGCGAAGCTCGACCGCGTCCCCGTCTCGCTCGGCGCGCACGCCAAGTCCCTCGTCTCGCGTGCCCAGTTCGCGGTGCTCGCGGCGCCCGCACCGGAGCTCGTACGGGTCGGTGAGGCGGAGGGCGCCGCGCTGAGCGGGCCCCGGTTCCCCACGCAACTCACCCTGGCGCGGGGGCAGGCAGGTGCCGAATGGGTCACGGGCCCGCTCGCCCGTGGCTGGCGTGTGGGCGAGGTGCGCGAGGAACACCTGCCCGCCGACTCGCCCTCCTGGTGGGGGACGGGGAAGCTGACGGAGTTCGCGGCGGCGATAGCCGACGTCTCGATGCTCTACCAACTCGTCGCCTCGGTCCGCAGGGACACCTGCCACTGGTGCGGCCTCGAACTCATCGGCGACTGCTGCGCGTTCTGCGCCTCTCCCGCCCAGCCCTCCGGCGCGGGCCACCCGCTGCGCGGCGCGTACGCGGTGCGCGGCCCACGGGTGCGAGGCCGCGCGCCCGCCGAGCCCCGAGGGCCGCTCTCGGCCCGTGCCGCCGAGCGCGAGGCGCCTCGGCGGCCGCAGGTGCCGCGCCCCTCGGCGCCCGCGCCGGTCGAGGCGGGCGACACCACCGTGTCCGGCACCGGTTGGGGGCCGCCCCCCGCACCGCCGACTCCGGCCGGGTACGCGCCTCACTCGGTGCCGCCGCCGGGTGCGCGGGAGGCGCCTTCCGCTTCGGCGCCGGGTGCGCAGGTGTCGCAGGGCGAGGGCGTATCGGCGCCCGTCAACCCTGCTTCGTACGCGGCGGCTTCGGCGTACGGTCCCACGTCCGCCGATGCGGCGGTTCCCTCGTCGGCGGCTCCCGAGCCGGGGCAGCGGGACGTCGTTCCGGCCGAGGAGGAAGGCAGCCAGGCCGCTGTGCCGTGGCCCGCCGTCCCGCCAGAGCCGCGGGGCGGAGAGGAGTCGGCCCCCCGAGCGCCGTACACGGGGGCTGCGTCGGGAGACCGGACGTTCATGCCTGGGGACGTGTCCGGGCAGGAAGACCGTGCGCCGGCGCCGTGGCCCGGCGGGCAGCAGGCTCCGCATCCGCCGTACGCGGGAGCTGCGTCCGATGCCACGCCTCGTGAGGCGGCCTCGCCCGGTGAGGAGTCGGCTTCCCGATCACCGTATGCGGAAGCTTCGTTCGATGCTCCGACGCCTGACGGTGCGCCTCCTGGGGCGGCCGCGTCGGCGGAGGAGGGTCGCCCGGCCGTGCCGTGGCCCGGTGAAGGGTGGGCTCCCCGGCCGCTGTACGCGGAAGCCCCGTCCGACCCCCCGACGCCCGGCCCCGCTTCTCCCGAAGCGGCCCCGTCCGGGAGGGCACCCCGCCCGCCCGCACCGTGGCCCGTGGCCCCTCCCGCGTCGTCCCCCGGTGACCGGCCGGTTCCCCAACCGCCGTACGGGGAACCCCCGTTCGACGACCCGACGCCCGACCCCACGCCCCGTGACGCGGTCCCGAGCGACCCGGCCGACCCGGAACACGAGCACGCCCCGCCGCAGGGCGAGCAGCCGCCGCTCGCCGATACCGCCGTCGCAGATCCCCGAGAAATCCGAGGAAAACGCCCGATATGAACTCCCGTCAGCGCCGCGGCGTCCTCCTGCTGCTCGTCTCCGCGCTCTGCGCGCTCGCCGCCTTCGCGGGGGTGCTGGCGTACGTGCGCAACGTCGAGTCGAAGGTCGGCGAGGAGACGGCGGCGTACGAGCTGAAGTCGGACGTACCGGCGTACAAGCGGCTCGACGCCTCGCAGTTCGAGCGGGTCACGATGCCGAAGCGGTGGATACCGCGCACGGCCGTCACCGACCTCGGCGAGATCCGCGGCAAGATCGCCGTCAACCCGCTCCGCAAGGGCTCGCCCCTCCAGTCGGACATGCTCGCCGAGCGCCCCGAACTCGCGGCGGGGGAACAGGAGATCGCCATCATGATCGACGCGGAGACCGGTGTCGCCGGGAAGATCAACCCGGGGAACAAGGTCAACATCTACGCCACGTTCGAGGGCGAGCGCGGCGGCGGCAAAGGCGGCGGCAACACCCCGTCGCAGTCGCGGGTGATCGTCGCCGACGCCAAGGTGATCGACGTGGGCGAACTGAGCCCGCTCTCCGACGACGGCGACCGCGACGAGCAGACCCGCCAGCGCGAGCGCGAGGGCGTGCCGATCACCTTCGCGCTCGGCACCGAGGACGCCCAACGCGTCGCCTACGCCGAGTCGTTCGCCGAGCACGTGCGGCTCGCGCTCGTCGCCCCCGGCGACGACAAGGGCGTCCCCGAGGGCGACCGTACCTACACCCTCGGCGGGGACGAGTGAGGTGCCGATGACCTGGCGCATCCAGCCCGCCGTCAGCGACCCGGAGGCGGCCCGCGTCCTGGTGGAGGCGCTCGCGAGCACGCCGGACGGGGAGCCGCTGCCGCCGGCCATCGACTCCACCCAGCTCCTCGACGTGCTCGGGCAGGCCGGCACCGAGTCCGCCGCCGACCTGCCCGAGATCGTCCTCGTCCACGAACTCATCGGCCCGCTCCCCGCGTTGGAGCTGATCCGCGAGGTCGCCGTCCGCTTCCCCGCCGTCGGCACCATCCTCGTCACGCGGGACACCAGCCCCGCCCTGTACTCCTCCGCCATGGACGCGGGGGCGCGCGGCGTCGTCTCGCTGCCGCTGCGCGTCGAGGAGTTGAGCGCCCGCATCGGTGCCGCGGGCGGTTGGGCGGCCGGTGTGCGGCGCCATCTCGGCACGGGCGGGGCGCGGGCGGCCGGCGCGGGCGGCACCGTCGTCGCCGTGACGGGCGCGAAGGGCGGAGTGGGCGCGACGCTCGCCGCCGTGCAACTGGCCCTCGCCGCACAGGCGTCGGGGCGCAGCACAGCCCTCGTCGACCTCGACCTCCAGTCCGGTGACGTCGCCTCCTACCTCGACGTCCAATACCGCAGGTCCGTGGCGGACCTCGCCGGCATCCAGGACGTCTCCCCGCGGGTCCTCCAGGACGCCGTCTACGCCCACGAGTCGGGCCTCGCGCTGCTCCTCGCGCCGGGCGAGGGGGAGCGGGGCGAGGAGGTCGACGACCGCGCGGCACGGCAGATCGTCGGCGCCCTCCGCTCCCGTTACGAGGTGGTCGTCGTCGACTGCGGTGCGCAGCTCACCGCGGGCAGTGCAGCGGCGGTCGAACTCGCCGACCGGGCCGTCCTCTTCACCACCCCGGACGTCGTCTCGGTACGCGCGGCGAAGCGCGCGGTGCGGCTGTGGGACCGGCTCCAGGTGCGCAAGGCCGAGGAGATCGTCACCGTCGTCAATCGGGCCTCCCGGCAGACGGAGATCCAGCCGCCGCTGGTCGCGCGCATCACGGGGACACCAGTCGCGCGCACGGCCGTGCCCTCGCACTTCAAGGACCTCCAGACCGCCGTCGACGCCGGGCGCCTCCAGGACCTCGATGACCGCAGCGTCGTCAAGCAGGCCCTGTGGGCTCTCGCGGGCGAACTCGGCGTCGCCGCCGCACCGGAGCAGCCGCGCAAGGCCCGCGGGAAGGCGAAGCGCCGCGAGAAGCACCGCGGCGACAAGCCGCAATCCCCCGAGCAGGCCCAGGCGCTCCCCGGGACGGGCGGGCCACGGCAGGCGCTTCCGCCCGGCACCGCCGCACCCCAGCAGGCGCCCGACGGCGGGCAGCCGGGCCGGCTCGGCGGCGAACGCGGTGCGGCGAGCGTGGAGTTCGCGGGGATGGCGCCGATCGTCCTCGTCGTCCTCGCCCTCGTCTGGCAGGCCGTGCTGATCGGCTACACCTTCTCGCTCGCCGGCAACGCGGCGGACGAGGGCGCACGCGCCGCGGCCTCGGCAGAGGCGTACGGCGACCCGCAGGGCGCCTGCCAAGCCGCCGCCACCGAGCACCTTCCCGCCAAGTGGCGCGGCGGCTCGAAGGTGGCGTGCTCGCTCTCCGGCGACGTCTGGAAGGCCGACGTCGACATGAAAACCCCCATCCTCTTCCCCGGCTCCGCCCTCCTCCCGTTCACGGTCGCGGGCGAGGCCGGGGCCGCGAAGGAGGGCTGACCCGTGGTGCGCGTCCCCTTCCTGCGCATACGCCGCGCGGGGCGCCGGCAGCCCGAACGCGGTGCGAGCTCCCTGGAGTTCGTCGGCATGCTCCCGCTGCTCCTGCTCGTCGCCATGGCCGGCATCCAGCTCGGCCTCGCCGGCTACGCCGTGCAGCAGGCCGGGACCGGAGCGCGCGCCGCAGCCCGCCTCGCCGGGCAGCAGGACACCGCGGACGGGTACGCGGCCGGGGGGCGCGCGGCGATGTCCGGCTGGACGGCGCAGCGCAGCACCTTCGCACTCTCCGGGGGCGGCGACGAGGTGACCGTGAAGACCACCGTCACCATCCCGTCCGTCATCCCCGGCTTCGGCAGCCTCGGCACCGCGAGCCGCTCGGCGACGATGCCGGCCGACGAGGACGACTGACATGCCGCCGTACGCCCCGCAGGGGCCCGACACCGCGCCGAGGAGGCCGAGTTGAGCCTGCGCTCCCGCATCAACCAGGACGGCGCGGCGCCCGCCGCGGGCCGTCCCGCTGACGACACGACGGGCCACCTCGTCCCCGCCTTCCGCACCAAGCTGCTGGAGGAGATCGACCTCGCCGAGATGTCGGCGCTCGCGCCCGACGAGCGCCGCAGCCGCCTGGAGCGCGTACTCGGCCACATCATCAGCCGCGAGGGCCCCGTCCTCGCCACCCCCGACCGGGCGCTGCTCATCCGCCGCGTCGTCGACGAGGCGCTCGGCCTCGGCGTCCTCGAACCGTTGCTGGAGGACGCGTCGATCACCGAGATCATGGTCAACGGGCCCGACCAGGTCTTCGTCGAGCGCGCGGGCCGCGTCGAGCAGGTGCCGGTGCGGTTCGCCTCGGACGAGCAGTTGATGCAGACGATCGAGCGGATCGTCTCGACCGTCAACAGGCGGGTGGACGAGTCGAATCCGATGGTCGACGCGCGCCTCCCCACGGGCGAGCGCGTCAACGTCATCATCCCGCCGCTCTCCCTTTCCGGTGCCACCCTCACCATCAGGCGCTTCCCCCGCGCCTACACGCTCGAAGAGCTCATCGGCATCGGCACCCTCGACACGCACATGCTCGCGCTGCTCTCCGCCTTCATCAGGGGCCGCTTCAACGTGATCGTCTCCGGCGGCACGGGCTCCGGCAAGACGACGCTGCTCAACGCCCTCTCCGCGCTCATCCCCGAGCGGGAACGCATCATCACCGTCGAGGACGCGGCCGAACTCCAGCTCCAGCAGGAGCACGTCATCCGGCTGGAGACACGTCCGGCCAACGTCGAGGGGAAGGGCCAGGTCACCGTCCGCGACCTCGTCCGGAACTCGCTGCGGATGCGCCCCGACCGCATCCTCGTCGGCGAGGTACGCGGCGGCGAGACCCTCGACATGCTCCAGGCGATGTCGACGGGGCACGACGGCTCGCTCGCCACCGTCCACGCCAACAGCGCGGAGGACGCGCTGATGCGACTCCAGACCCTCGCCTCGATGTCCGAGGTGGACGTCCCCTTCGCCGCGCTCCAGGACCAGATCAACTCGGCCGTCGACGTGCTCGTCCAACTCGCCCGCCTCTCCGACGGCTCCCGCAAGGTGGTCGAGGTCGCGCTCCTCGCCTCGCACGGCAGGGAGCCCTTCCGGATCGTGCCGCTCACCCGCTTCGACGCCGCCCCCGCCACCGGCACGGGGCGGGTCGACGGCAGCTTCGCGCACCTCCCGCTGCCCCGCAGGACCGCCGACCGGCTCGCGCTGGCGGGCGAGAGCGTCCCCGGCGCGTACGGGGTCGCGTCCGACGCCTCGCAGCTCGCCTCGCGCGTCGCGGAGGGGCCGTCCGAGCGGGGCGCCGGCGGGCGCCACGCGGGGGGCAGGGGATGACCCGGCCCAACCCGCCCACGCGCCGGCCGCGTTGGGGAGACTTGCCGGGCGCCGGACCACCGGCCGGGCGGCCCGGCTGAGAGCACACCGCACCGCGCAGACCGCACCGCGCAGACCGCAGACGCAGGACGAGAAAGGCCACCGAGGACGCCGTATGGACAACACCGCACTCCTCGCCCTCACGGCGACCGCGTGCGCCGGTGCCGTGGGCACCGCCGGCGTGCTGGTGTACGCCTCGGGGCGCAGCCGGCGCAGGGCGCTCCTCGACCGCCTCGCCGCCGAAGCCGCGGGCGCCCGGCTCCCCGACGGCCGGGCGCGGCCCTTCTCCGGCGTCGACCGCCGGCTGCGCCGCACCGGTCCCGGCAGGCGCCTCCAGCGCCGGCTCGACGCCACCGGACTCGACCTCACCGCGGGCGAGTTCGCCGTCTACACCGCCGCGCTCGTCGCGGTCCTCTGGTTCCTCGCCTCCGCGATGCTCGCCGCCTTCTTCGGTCCGCTCGCCGGCCTCCTCGGCGCCGTCACCGCCAACGCCTTCCTCAACCAGCAACGCAGGCGCCGCACCGAGCAGTTCATCGCGCAGCTCCCCGAGCTCTCCCGCATCCTCGCCAACGCCACCTCGGCGGGCCTTGCGCTGCGTACGGCCCTCGGTATCGCCGCCGAGGAGCTGGAGGCGCCCGCGGGCGACGAACTCGCCGTCGTGGTCAACCAGCTCGCCGTCGGACGCTCGATCGACGACGCCCTCGGCGAGCTCGCCGAGCGGTTGCCGTCGCGCGAACTCGTCGTCCTCGTCACCACGTTGGTGCTCTCCAACCGGGCGGGCGGCACCATCGTCGGGTCGCTGCGGAACCTCACGCACACGCTGGAGGAGCGCAAGGAGACGCGACGCGAGGTGCGCACGATGCTCTCCGAGGTGAACGCCACCGCGTACACGCTGCCTCTCCTCGGCCTCGGTGCCATGCTGATGATGAACTCGATGATGCCGGGCGCCCTCGCACGCGTCACCGGGTCGCCCGTGGGGCAGTTGGCGATGCTCGTCGCCGTCGGGCTCTTCGCCAGCGGGTTCCTCGTCATCAGGCGGCTCGGCAGGATCGAGGTGTGAGGGTGGGTACCACGAGGCAACTCGCCGCTCCCGCCGAGGCGTTGGACGTCACCGAGAGGCGGTGCCCCGCGTGATCGCGCTGGTCCTCGCGCTCGTCGCAGGCGCCGCCGTCTACGCGGCGCTCGCCGGGCTGCGCCTCTACCGCTCCGAGGCGGAACTCCCCGCCGACCTCGTCCTCGCCCACGAGATCGGCGCCACCCGCGCCTCGGCGCCCGACCGCGCCGTCGACCGGCTCGGCATGCGCCTCGCGCCGCTCGTGCTGCGGCTCATGGGGCCCCGCCTCGTCGACCGCAAGCGGCGCCGGATCGACCAGGCGGGGAACCCCGGCGGCCTCACCCTCCAGCGGTACGCCGCGAGGCGCGCCGTCTACGGCGTCTTCGGGCTCCTCATGGGCCTCGTCGGCATCGCGGCCGACAGCCTCCTCTTCACCCTCCTCGTCCTCGCCTTCGGCTGGACGGCCGCCGACCTCTCCCTCTGGCAGGCCGTCCGCGACCGCAAGCGGACGATCGAGCGCACCCTTCCCGACTTCCTCGACGTCCTCGCCGTCGTCGTCTCCGCCGGGCTCGGCTTCCGGCAGGCGCTGGAACGGGTGGCGGAGCGGTACGAAGGGCCGTGGGCCGACGAACTCCGCATCACCCTGCGGCAGATGGACATGGGCGTGAGCCGCCGCGACGCCTTCGACGAGCTGCGCAGGCGCAACTCCAGCGAGCAGGTCGACCAGTTCGTCACCGCGCTCCAGCAGGGCGAGGAACTCGGCGCCCCCATCGCCGACACACTCGTGCAGATCGCCACCGACATGCGCCGGACGGACGCCCAGAACGCGCGCCGCCAGGCCGCGAAGACCATACCCAAGGCGACGCTCGCCACGATCGGGTTCCTGCTCCCCGGCACCCTCATCCTGATCGCCGCCACGTTCATCCTCGGTGCCGACACCGACTTCGGTTCCATCCTCGGGGGTTGACGCTGCGATGACCGAAAACCACCCGCACACCACCGCCCGAAACGGGACCAGGCCGCCCACATTTCACGCCAACTCTTCGCGGCAGCAGGCAAATATGGCACAGTCTGCATTCGGGCAACAACAGTGGGCAACAAGAGTCGGCGCACACCCCACCGGCCTGTCGGAACCCCCCGACCCCGAGTGGCCGCGCCCCACCCGCGAGACCAGGTGCCGGAGGGAGACGCAGCACACCATGACCCCCACCCCCGCGCCTCCCCTCCCATCCGGAGGTGCCACCCATGCCTGACGCCCGGCACCCGCACACACACCGGGACTTGACCCTGCGCGACCTCCCTCCCCCCACCGGTGTGCACCCACCCGAAGCCAGACCGGGTCCACACCGAACCACCGCGCCTCACGCCCCGGAAGCCCACCGAAGGGCGGCCCACCACGCCGCTGACACTGGAGGAGAGCCCGATGTCCAAGCCCGCCCGAGCCTTGCAGAGGGCAGCCTTTCGACTCCGTCACGGACGCGACGGGGAGAGGGGTGCGTCTGCGATCGAGTATGTGGGGATCGTGATCATTGTGGGGGCGATCATTCTGGGAATTCGCGCGCTTGGACTCGACGCAGTGATCTCCACGGCCATAGGGAATGCTGTTGCAAAGATCGTCGGCGGCGGGTGAACCGACCTGGTCCGGAGAGCGGTTCTGCGCTCCTGCTGTGCGCAATCGCCATGACGGGCCTGTTGTTTCTGGCTTTTGCTCTTTTCACGGTCGCCCAGGCCGCTTCGGTTCGGAACGGTGGGCAGACCGCTGCCGACGCGGCGGCGGTCGGCGCAGCGAGAGCAGACAGAGCGGCCTTCTTCGATGGCTTCATCGATGCGCTGGACGACGATGACGAATGGCGCGAGTGGATAGCCGGGCGTGGTGACATAGTCGCCGAGGGCTGCGAGGAGGCAGGGCACTTCGCAGGCCGGAACGACTCCAACGTAGAGGGGTGCCGGCCGGTCCAGAGGCGAGGCGACCTTGGGTATGCCGTCGACGTACGAACAAGGTTCGACAGCGGATCATCGATCATCCCCGGCGCAGGGAACAAGACCGCGAAGGCGTCGGCGACTGCTGTGATTGTGCCGAAGTGCGAGGCCGATGACGACGATTCTGACCAGATCATTTTGTCCTGTGACGGCGAGGAGATCGCTATCGACCCGGACGATGACGATCTGGATGCCAACCCGGCTGACCTGTTCGACGTGGTGCTAGTCGGATGATGAAAGACGACAACCGGAGGAAGCGCAACCCATGAGAACGCGGCGAAAAGGCGGCCGTTGGGCGGCCCTTGCGATCGCAACAGGTCTGCTCTTTGCGCTGGCAGGTTGCAGCGGAGATGGGGGCGACGATGATGCAGACAAATCCTCCCCCAGCCAACAGGACGACAAGGGCGGGGGTAAAGATTCCTCGTCCCAGGACGGCGACGGCGAGGAAGAAGTACTCGCTGAGGTCAAGGGCGGCTCGGATATCAGTCTGACCGTCAACTCCGCAGAGCGCGAGGAAGGCGGGTTCCTCACCCTCAATGGAGAGATTTCGAACAGCGGCGGGAAGTTCTGGAGCGGAGTCGAATGGAAAGCCGAAGAAAAGGAGTTGGCAGAGGCGAATCCGTCGTCGATGGCCGGGGCGAGCCTGGTTGATAAGAAGGGGAAGAAGAAGTACCTCGTCCTCAGGGACACTGACGGGCGTTGTCTCTGTACTGCTTTCAAGGGCGGACTGCAAGGCGGCCAAACCAAGAGTTGGTATGCACAGTTCCCCGCGCCGCCTGAGGGGAACGACGCCCTCGATTTTCAGGTGGGAGACCTTCCGACAGCCAGCATCACCATCTCGGGGGAATGACGATGGCCCGCACTGTCCTCGCGCGAGCTGTCACAGGCACGTCCGTGTTGGGGCTGCTGGTCTTCGGCTTCAGCGGCGTGGCCCATGCAGACGACACGACACCGTCACCAAGCATCGGTGACCTGCCGACCGACCCACCCGACTTCGGTACCGACAACCCCACCACCATCCCCACCGGCTCCGCCCCCTCCCTCCCCGGCGAGACCGGCCCCGGCGACGAGGGCTACAGCGAACCTCCGGACAACTTCGAAAACGCCGGTTCCGGCTCAGGACCCAACAAGGTCGACGCCCAGTCCGGTGGCCTCAAGCTCGCCTCCGGGGCCAAGTTGGCGCCGCCGAAGGTGCTGGACATCAAGTTCGTCACGGAGAACATGGGCGGCGACGAGCGGCGCGAGGACAGCACCGAGAAGACGAAGTTCACGCTCCAAGCCGAGGTGCTCTTCCCCAAGGACAGCAACAAGCTGAACGGGAAGGCGAACGCCAAGATCAAGGAGATCGCGGAGGAGGTCGAGAAGCAGAAGGGCACGGAGGTGAACGTCTACGGGTTCACCGACGACCTCGGCTCCTACGAGCACGGAAAGAAGCTCTCCCGCGCCCGCGCAGCCACCGTCCAGCAACGCCTCGCCGAAGAGCTTGGCTCCGACGTCTCCTTCAACGTCCGCGGCTACAGCGAGGATTACCCGGTCGCCGACAACAAGACCGAGGAAGGCCGCAAGAAGAACCGCCGCGTCGAGGTCTCCTTCCCGCGTCAGGAGGGGTGACGCGCGGGCCCCGTCACACGGGCGCGTGCGACGGGGCAGTGCGGCGGGCGCGGCCGGAAGCCGGAGCGGACACGGAACGCCCGGCGCGCACGGCGCGGGCTGCCACGTCCGCCGACCGCAACGAAAGCCCGGCGCCGTACCGGGTCAGGGCTTGCGTGCGACGAGGCCGAACTGGGCCACCTCCGCGTCCTGTTCGCCCTCGGGGCGCCAGGCCGAGCAGGAGACGATGCCGGGGGAGAGAAGCTCGAGCCCCTCGGTGAAGCTCTCGATCTCGGCGCGGCTGCGCGCCGTGATGGGCGGCTCGGCGTTCTCGTTCCAGAAGGCCATGGCGTCCGCGTTGCCCTCGCCCCCCAGCTCCTGTGTCGGATGGGAGAGGACGAGGTAACTCCCCGGCGGCACCGCCGACATGAGGCGCCGCACGATGCCGCGCGCCTCGTCGGTGTCGAGTACGAAGTTGAGGATGCCGAGCAGTATCACGCCGACGGGGCGGTCGAAGCGGAGCGTCTTGGAGGCGGCTTCGAGGATGGTGTCCGGGTGGTGCGCGTCCGCGTCGGCGTAGGCGGTCGCGCCCTCCGGTGCGCTGGTGAGAAGGGCGCGGGCGTGGGCGAGGACGGTGGGGTCGTTGTCGACGTAGACGACGCGCGCCTCGGGTGCGTGGCGCTGGGCGACCTCGTGGGTGTTCTCGGCGGTGGGCAGTCCGGTCCCGATGTCCAGGAACTGGCGCACGCCTGCCTCCTCGGTGAGGAAGCGGACGACGCGTCCGAGGAACCGCCGGTCGGCGCGGGCGACTTCGCCGATCGCGGGGTAGACGCCCGTGACGTGGTCCCCGACGGCCTGGTCGACGTCGTAGTAGTCCTTGCCGCCGAGCCAGTAGTTCCACACGCGCGCGTTGTGCGCCACGGTCCCGGTCCCCGCCGCGCCCGACCGGGCCTCCTCGCTGCTGTCGCTCACGTGCACTCCTCCCACTCGGTGGTGTGAATCACCCTCATCATGCACCGCGCCCTCCCGGTCCGGGTGCCCGGGCGCCGCGCACATCGGCGGGCAGATCGCCCGCCGGTTCGGCCTGCACCCCGCCCTGTCAACGAACGGGCACGCTGGGTAAGTTGTGTGGCGGCCGCGACGGGAGGGCCGCCCGTACTCGTGCCGGGCCCGCCCGCCGTGTGCGACGTCTACAGGGGAGCAGCACATGACGTTCGAGGAAGAGTGGGCGAGCCTCGTGCGCCGCCAGGAGGGCGCGGACGCCACGGGGATGCAGCTCAACGAGGCGGGCGGCGGTTCGGGCAGTTACTCGCCTGATCTCGTCGTGCGCGACGACGAGCTGGGGAAGATCGGCAATCAGGCGGCCTCCCTCTTCCGGCAGATACAGAAGAAGGCAGACGCGGCCCGCGAGGAGACGTCCACCGCGGCCAACGACCTCACCGGCCAGGACCTCGCCATGGGTTCGGCCCTCCTCGCCGTGCACGACGCATGGAACACGCAGACCGGCACCGTCAAGGAGGCCTGCGCCCACATCTCCAACCACCTCGACTACACGGGCAAGTTGCACGACCAGGACGAGGAGAAGATCCGCACCTCGATGCGGGACGCGGGCGGGCACCTCATGACTCCGTCACGCATACGCGACCACATCGACTGAGGGGGAGCCGATGGCCGGTGAGCCGCTGCGTTTCCAGACCCTGGACAACCTCCGACTCGGCAAGCTGAAGCGCGCCGTCGACGCGTGGACGTCGATGGAGAGCGACCTGAAGGAGATCGGCGACGGTGGCGAGGGAACCACCGCGGCGACCCTGGAGCGGACCAGCCGCAACGCCGATTGGAAGGGCGAAAACGCGGCCGTCACACAGAGGTTCACGCGTAAGACGGCCGAGCAGATCCGCGCGATGGCCGACCACGCCGAGAACGTCCGCGACGTGCTCAGGAACGCGCACACCGCGTTCGAGGCGTTCAAGAAGCAACTGGACCGGCAGGTGGAGGACGCCGCGGAGAGGCACATCCGCGTGCTTCCCAACGGCACGGTCGAACCGGTGGAGGATCTCTCCGAGGCAGATACTCCGTCACCGCTCGTCCTCTCGCGGGTCAAGCAGAACATCGACCGCATACTCGCGGGAGCGGGCAGTGCCGACGAGGCGGCCCGCAGCAGCTTGGCAGAGCTCGCCGAGGACCGCCACGCTTTCCAGAAGACGACATCGAGCGCGGACCGCAACCTCCTTGAGGAGATCGCCGAATCCGCCAAGGGGCAGGTCGTTCCTCCGAAGGACGACGGGCTGCAACTGGCGTCGTGGGGGTACGGGCACCTCAACACGGCAGCGGGTACGACGGTTTCGTGGTTCACCAACGTGGAACACGGGCATTTTGCACCGCGCGTCAACGGCCAGTTCGCTCCGATCGCACCGACAGTTCTCGGACGCACGCGCCAGGCCCTCGACTCGCGCAATTTCGTCCCGAAGGCCAACAGGGCCGTCCAACACAGCAGATGGGCGACAGCGGGCAAATGGGCCGGTGGTATCGGCAACGTGGTGGGCGGCGCCACCTCTGCCTACGGGCAGTGGACGGACGACACGGGGCGCGGCTACCACACCGGTGAACGCGTCGGCCGGGCTGCTACACGTGGTTTGGGCGTGGGTCTGGGCGGCTGGGGCGGCGCAGCCGCTGGGGCGAAGCTCGGCGGTGCGATCGGTACCGCGGTTGGTGGTCCGGTGGGAACAGTAGTGGGCGGGTTCGTGGGCGGCGCAGTTGGTGGAATCGTGGGGTCGGGGGTGGGGAACGAGGCCGCCGATTATGCCGTTGATCTTGGTGGCAAGCTCGTTGATGGGGTCGGAAACGGTTTGGGCAAGGTTGGCGACAAGTTGAAGTTCTGGGATTGAGGGACTGTGTTTTTCTACGCGTTGGGTCTTGTGGGAGTGGGTGTCATTGTCTTCGAGGTGTGGTCGTGGCGTGGCCGCAGCCATCGGGCGCGCTGGTGGACGCGGGATTTGCAAGGTGAGTTCGGTGTACTCGTCGTCATGCCCTTGGCGGGGCCCACTCTGCTCGGCCTGTCGCTCGGGGGTGTGTCCGAGTTGTTGTTCGCGCCGGGTGCCCTCCTGTTCGTGACAGGGTTCTGCCTCTTTGCTTGGGGACTCCTTGTCACCACAATCGGCCTTGTGTGGCGGCCGATACGCAAGCTGTGGGGCCCGCGTTGGTTCACCCGCATGAGCAAGCAGGAGGAGCTGGACGCGCTGACCGGCGAGTTGCCCGCGGTGGCGCGTCGGATGGACGCGGGCACTGCGGGAGCCCCTCCAGACTGGCTCGGTGCTGCCCGTTCAACCTGGGGCGCCGGCTTGATCGTAGACATGGAGACGCGCGAGCGTCCCGACGCAGTCTCGCGCCGCGGCACTGTGGCGGGGACGCTGGTGGCGGGCGAAGGTGGTGTGTGGTTCGGGCCGAACGCGGCGCCGGGGCCGGAGTGGACGGACCGCGCCCAATTCGCAGCTCGCTGGGAGGAGTTGCGCGAGGTCCGGCGCGTGCCTGCCCGTGCGGGTGTGGACGGCGTGCGCCGGCACGGTTTCCTCTACCGCTCCTGGTTCCCCCGGCTCGTCGTCACGACCGATGCCGGCGACCATCTCTTCGAGGTCAACTTCGGGCAGGCCCGCCGAGCGGCGGACACCCTCAACCGTGAACGGACTCGTGTTGCGCGCTGAACACTCGCTGGGATTCACCTTGGACGCCCCCGACTCCTGGGAGGCCGTCCACGACCCGAGCCCCGGAGTCGCGCTGGCGCTTCTCGCTCCGGAGGCCGCCGCGTTCCGGCCCAACGTCGTGGCGACCGTCGGGCCGACCACGGCCGAGAGCGGCGACCTCGGCGCCTGGCAGCGTGCGGCGGCCGACGGCCTGGGCGAAAGCGTCGATGACTTCCAACTCCTCGACGCGGAGGTGGACGAGGGCGGGTTCCGTCAACTCGCCGCCTACGTCGACGCGCACAGGTCGCTGACGCTGGAGCAGTGGGCGTGGCGCTGGCAGCGGCCCGGCCACGACACGCTCGACGTGACCCTCTCGGCGACCGTCCCGACGCTCCTGTACGACGTCATGGCCGACGAGTTGGCGACCGTCGCCGCGAGCTGGCGGCCCCTCGGGGAGGCGAAGTGAGACTCAACGCAGGCACACCACGGGACGGCATCGTCCTCACCCAGGGCCGCCTCGACGCCCTGCGGAAGGCGCCCTCTGACGACGACCCGGTGGCCACCGCGGCTCTCAGCCTGCTCGACGACCCGCTAGCCGAGATCGTCGTGGAGGTGACGGGACCCGACGGACGCCGGGCCGCCGCCTTCGCCCTCGGCTCCGACCTCTGCGCCGTCATCCTCTCCCGTCCGACGCACGACCCCGAACTCGCCGCCGTCACACCGGAGTCGGTGCCGGCGGTGACCGCCCGCACGGTTGGCCTGGGCCCTGCACCGTACGTCGACATCCCGCCGCTCACCGTCCCCGAGGCGGACATCGACGCACTCGCCGTCCCGCCGCCGCAGATCTCGCCGGCGCTCGCCGCGCACCCCGTGGGCACGGCGCTGCGCGTAGGCGACTGGCGACTGTGGCGCTTGCAGGCGGCGGCCCCCAGCGACGAGGGCGACGGATCGGCGCTCGGCGCACGCCTGGACGTCCTGGGCGCGCGCGGCTACGGGTGGTGGGTACTGGAGGAGTCGGCGGAGGGCGTCCTCCTCTCGCCCACGACGGCGACGGCGCTGTGGCGGGGGCTCAGCGGGGTGCTGGGCTGAGGTGGTCAACTGCCGTCCATGCCAGGCGACTTCTCATAGCAGGTGCTCGGCTTTGCTGTCGTGGGATGAGGTTGCGGCGGGCTTGGCGTTTAATACGGTCGGGAACGGGCTCGACCAAGCCGGCGACGAGCTCGACTTCTAACATCATGTAGGACACGGTGTAAGCCGTTCAACGCCGTCGCGAGCAGCCGCATTCGGTCTGGGCGTAATGGAAATTCCTTGCCAGTCGGCGGAGTTGGCCCAGGGCCGCTTCTGCAGCCTCACAGCCGAGCTTCTTGCGCATTCTGACGCTGATCTGGTGTTCCAAGCGGTGCTTGCTTTCACCGGCCGTAGAGCTCGCCGAACGGTAGGCGTCTGCCGCGTCCTCGAATCGACCGGGGCTGAGGGACTCGAGTGTGGCGTAGTCCATCCCTCGTCTCACCGGCCGCTTTCCCTGCCGCCCACGCCGGCGGTGTCTTTGTATTGCTCGGCCAGCCCCGCGAAGATGCCGTGAACGTCGTCGTCATTGCCGTAATGGAACTGGCCCGCCTTGGCCATGCGGCCCCGCAGGTCACACCGTCCGCTGACGTCCTCGAGGTAGCGCTTCCAGGAGGCGTAGACATCGCGTTGTGCCTGGCCGCTCCGGGTTCCACCGGTGCGGCCGCCTCTGCCCAAGCCCTTGTAACCATCTTCCAATGTGTTCAACGCTGTTCAGGCAGTCTTGCCGGACCTGCGTTGCGGGAAGCGCTCGTGTTTCCCGACCGGCTGCCGTCGTCCGCGGCGTGCGAGGTTCGTCTGTTTCCGTCACCTCGCTGGCTTGCCGTTTGTATTGCGCCCACTCGGATTCGAAAGACATCGCCCTTCTCCCTCCCCGTACAGCTCGGCTGCACAATGCGCGGAGAGGGTATCCGTGCCGATGACGTCGTCCTCCAGGTGACCGGAACTCCTCGCAGCCGCCTGCCGGTTCGGGGCGGGCCGGAACTGCGGCTTTCGCGCTCCCGGCAGGGCGACGAGGTACGGATCGTCGTGCACGACGGCCCCCGCACCGCAACCCGCGCCCAGCCGCCCGTCGCGAGGCCCGCCGGAAGGACGCGCTCGCCCTTCTCGCCCGCGTCGTCGACTCGGGGGAGTTGGGGTCACGAGGCGTCCCCCGGACGGGGCGCGGGGACGCGCAGTTGGACGGCGCTCGGGTACAAGGGCGCGTACGGGAGCGGTGCGGGGCGTGTTGCCGTCGGTACGTCGGTCCTCTAGGCGTACGGGTCGAACGGAATCTGCTCCGGCTTGGCCGCTGCCAGGTGGTCGTCGAAGGTGGAGTCCTTGATGCCGAGGGTGGCCGAGCCGAAGTCGGCTGCCGTGAGGGTGTCGCGGAGGCCCTCGGGGTAGCCGTCCCAGCCGACGAGTTCGGGGTACTGCCAGGCGCCCTTGTGGTTCTCCGGAGGCTCGTCGCCGCCGTCGTTCTTGGCGGCGCGGAAGCAGTGGGTGCTCACGCCGTCCTTGTGGTAGACGACCTTGGGGTGGGCGTCCTCGAAGGGCAGGTCGTCGCGCCCGTGGACGGTGAACCCGCCGTGGGCCGAGGTGGAGACGTACTCCGCTGCGTCGCCGTCCTCGGGCACCCACACCACGACGTGCTCCCAGTCGTGCCGGTGGCCCGCGCTGCCGCCGCCGTGTGCGGCCTGGTCCTTTTCGAAATAAGAGGCGTAGACGAGGGCGCACCAGTCGTTGTTGCACTTGGTGCGGGAGTAGACGTTGGTGTTCTCCAGGTCCGACTCGTCGCGGCAGTTGCCGTTCATGTCGCCGCCGAGCTTGAGCCCCGGTGCGATGGTGCCGTCGGGGCCGATCGCAGGGGTGGCGTAGCAGCCGTCCTTGTCGTAGTCGTAGGCGGGTTGAAAGCTGAGTTCCAGGTCGGTCGCGTTCTGCGGCAGCGCTTCTGGCGGGTCGGCGAGCGCTGTCCCTGGGACGGCCAGCACCAGCGCGAAGGCCCCTGCGACGGCGGCAGGAACCCTTCGGTGCCAACCGGCGCGACGCGTGCTGTTCTGCTTCGGCGTTCTCGGCTTCTTCATCCGGACACTCCAACGTGGGGGGAGCAGTGCGGAGTTCACGCTCCCCTGCGAAAGAGCCCGTGCCAAGAGCGCCTCGGTGAACACACATGTTGAAGACCGGACGCGCACAACCCTCGAACGGCCTTGGGACCGAGTCGGGTCGACCGCTTCGGTACGGCGACGGCCGCTCCGTCACACCCCCGCGTCGCAGCACCCGCCGCGGCGAAGCTGCCGCCCTACCGCCCGCCAGTGCTCGTCGTCCGAGCCGCCCGACCGCGAACCGGCCTTGTATGCAGCGGACTTGGGGTACGCCTCGACAAGCTCCCGCTGCCACACCACCTCCCCGCCGCAGACGGTCCCCGCGGTGCGCACCAGCGCGTCGAAGTCCTCGAAGGGATCGCCGTCGATCAGCGCGAGGTCGCCGAACTTGCCGCGCTCCACGGTGCCGAGCACCCGCCCGGCACCGAAGACCCGCGCCGGTACGGAGGTGGCGAGGCGCAGCACAGCGGCCGTCGAAAGCCCGCTGCGGTGCAGGGCTCGCAGCGCCAGATGGAGGTGGAGCCCGACGGGCACGAGCGGCTGGTCGGTGCCGAGGGCGACGAGCCCTCCGGCGTCCAACACCCGCCGGTAGACGGCGCATTCGCGGTCGAGCGTGGCGAGTTCGGCCTCGGTCGGCGCCTTCCCCGCCCCCTCCCGCACGGCGAGCGCGTCCCAGGGCGGCATCATGCGCGTCACCCGCGGGTCGTCGGCGAGGGACGGGTCGGCGCCGAGGAGAGGCCCAGCGGTGAACGGCGTCGCGACGAGGTGGAAGTCTCCGGTGGACGAGTAGATCTCGGTGATGTCCCCGTAGGCGTGCCCTGTGGCCGTCGTCGCGTGGCCGAACTCCAGGCGTTGGGTCGCCTGGAGGTGGGTCGTGAGGTCCTGTCCCAACTGCACGCCGGGCGTGCACAGATGGCTGCCGGCGCGGGCGCCGAGCTCTTCGTGCGCGAAGCGTGCCGCCTCGGCCATCAGCCAACCGGGAGCGCGCACGTACGTCTTGACGAAATCCCAGTCGAGCCCGGTGGCCCGGGTGAGGGAGCGGCGCAGGCCCTCCTCGGTGCGGTGGGCGCGGCCCATGGAGTAGGCGACGCGGGCGCCGTCGAGGAGTTCACCCGTCGCGAGCAACCGCGGACCGGTGAGCGCTGCTTCGGCGGTCGCCTCGCGGACGCGGGCCTGCTCGTAGGCGAAGCCGCCGAGCGAGACGGCCGTGGTGATGCCGTAGGCGCGCTGGGTGGTGGTCTGCCGGCCGCCGTACGTCGACTGCCAGGGGTGGGTGTGCGCGTCCCACAGGCCGGGGACGACGGTGTGCTCGGAGGCGTCGACGCGGCGCCGCACCTGCCGCCTGCGGTGCGGGGAGATGTCGGTGATCCGGCCTTCCCGGAGTGTGATGTCGACGTCCTCGCGCACGCGTGCGCCGGTGCCGTCCCACAACCGCCCCGCGTGGACGACGAGTTCGTCGCGCCTGGCCCCGCCTCCGGTGCCGCGCCGCAGGGAGAGCGGCACGGTCGTGGCGCGCCCCGACGCGACGTCGAGGAGCCGGAGTCGGCCGGCGGAGAGGTAGAGGAGGCGGCGCGAGTCGCCGGACCAACTCGGGTGGTCGGCCGCTTCGTCGGTGAGTCTCCGCGGTTTCCCCTCGGGCGTGCCGTCGTCGCGTACGGGCAGCAGCCACAGCGCCGATTCCACGACGACGGCTAGGTGCCGCCCGTCGGGCGACCACACGGGCCCGCCGTCGTACCGTTCCGAGAGCGAGGTGTGGGGAGCGGCGAGGTGGCGGCGGTCCTCACCGGTCGCCGCGTCGACGAGGCGGATGAGGTTGTAGCCCTCGCGGAAGCGGTGGTTGAGCCGGTTGCGGTCGCAGAGCGCCAGGTGGCGCCCGTCGGGTGACCAGCTCGGGCGGCCGGGCAGTCCGCCCTCGCCCATGGGCGCGGCGAGGCGCCGCTCGCTTCCCCCCTGGAGCTCGCGGACGAGGAGGTTGCCCTCCATGTCGAGGGCGGCGAGGCGTTTTCCGTCCGGGGAGAGCGCGGGGAAGACGCGTCCCCCGGTGGCGAGCACCTTCTTCTCACCGGTCCGCAGGTCGAGCCGGTGGACGGCGAGAAGGCCGTCGCCGTCCCCGCCGTCGACGGAGTAGACGAGCGAGCGCCCGTCCGCGCTCCACGAGGGCGCGAGGAGGTAGCCGGTGCGGGGGGCCGTGGCCCGCTTCGTCGGGGCGCCCCCTGAAGTGCTCACCGTGTAGAGGGAGTTGAGGGCGCAGAAGGCGATCTGCCGGCCGTCCGGGGAGAGCGCGGGGAGGTGGACGCCTTTGACGGGCTGCCTGCCTTCGCGTTCGAAGGAGAACCGCTTCCCCCGGTAGTGGGGCCGCTCGACCGGCAGCCGAGCGGCGAACGGAATTCGCTCTGCCTCGCCGGGGCGGCGCACGTCGAGGACGCGGAACTGCCCGCCGACGGTGAGGAGGAGCTGCTCGGCCGACGTCCAGCGCGGTGGTACGGGCGCCAAGTCCCCCTCGACGTCCACCGGTTCACCGTCGACGACGAGCGTGCACGAGGACTCGGGCGCAGCCGTCGTCCGCAGGTACGCCAGTCGGCCCTCGGACGAGACGGCCGGCGTCATCACCTCGGCCTCGCTCCCGTCGGTGTGCTCGGTCCGCACGTCACCGCCGCCTGCCGGCACCGACGCGACGGTGCGCGCCCGGAGCACCTCGCCGTCCTCTCCCTCGACGACGGCGGCGCGGACGAAGAGCACGCGCTCCCCGTCGGAGGACCACGTCGGGTCGAAGTCCTCCCAGGCGCCGCCCTGCCCCGGTCCCGACTGGCCGGGCGCACCGGTGAGCCGGGTGAGGGTGCCGCTCGCCAGCTCCAGCACCCAGATGCGGTACGGGCTCCCCGCGACGTCGTCGCCGCCGCGCTCCGAGGCGAAGGCGAGGCGGGTGCCGTCGGGGGACCAGGCGGGGCCGCGGTCGTCGCCGCGTCCTTCGGTGCGCTGGCGCAGGTGGGAGCCGTCGGCATCGAGCGTCCAGAGGTGGAAGCCGCCGCCGCGGTATGCGCAGACTGCGAGCTGCTTGCCGTCGGGCGAGAACTCCGGGCGTGTGGGCTCCAGTTCGGGCGGGGTGAGGCGCTGCGCTGCGCCGCCGTGGCGCGGAAGGGACCACAGGATGTTCTGCACCTCGGCGACGAGGCGGTCCCCCGAAGGCGAGAGCGTGGCGGCCCCGTTGGTCGCCGAGGTGAAGGAGAGCGCACCGCGGCGCGTGGGCGTGGAGGACGCGGCGACGGCCTCGGCGGCCGGGAGCGCGGTGACGGCGGCGGTGCCGGCCGACGCCTGGAGGAAGCGACGCCGCGAGAGCGGGGGCAGCTTGCGGTCCTCGGTGTCCGGCGGATTGGCGGGTTCGGTGACGGTTGCCGGTACGGAGCGGTCAGTTGATGCCATCGGTACTCCCCGGGCCAATGCTCCACCGCGCGGCGGATGCGACGCACGCATGGTGCCGGGCGGCGAGGGGGCGGTCAACACCGCGCGCGTACCGGTGTATCGAAAGCGCAGGGGGCCACGTCAACGGCTCCTGCCGCCGAGGGGTTCACACCTCGCGGTCGTGCACCACTTCCTCGCGCAGCGGCGCCGACGTCGGTGCCGTGCCCTCCCACCCGCCGTCCTGCCGCCGCGCCATGACGAGGATCGCCATGTCGTCCTGGCGCTCGCCCCCCGTCCACGCCAGCACCCTGTCGACGAGCGTGTCGGCGAGCTCGCGCGGCGAGGAGGGGACCGTACCGGAGAGGCCGCGGCGCGGGTCGAAGAAGGTGCCCGCGGTGTTGCGTGCCTCCGTGACGCCGTCGGTGACGAGGAGCAGTGCCTCCCCCGTCCGGAGCGCGACCCGGTCCGTGTGCGCGTGCCCGCTCGGGGTCAGCCCGGTGGCCAGCGGCAGGTCGGGGCGGGTGGGCTCCAGCGGTGTCACGTATCCGCGGCCGAGGAGGTAGGGAGGCGTGTGCCCGCGGTTGTGGAGGAGGAGCGAATCGTCGTCGGGCGAGAACTGGAGGAGCAGCGCGGTCGCGAAGCCCTCCAGTGACTCCACGCTGCGGTCGCGCCGCTCGTTCTCCTGGACGAGGACCCCGTCGAGGTGGGCGGCGAGCTCGGGGAGCGTCGGTACGTGCTGGGCCGCCTCGCGGAAGGCGCCGACCGCGACGGAGACCGAAGCCACCGCCTCCAGCCCCTTGCCCCGGACGTCGCCGATGATCGCGCGGACGCCGAACGGGGTCTCCTGGAGGGCGTAGAAGTCCCCGCCGACGGCCGTACCCACCCGCGCGGTGACGTACCGGTCGGCCGCCCGCAGCGGCCCGACCGCCGCGGACGGCGTCGGCAGCACGGCGCGCTGGGCCGCCTCCGCGACGTCGCGTACGAAGGCGAGACTGCGGCCCTGCGCGTCGGAGAGCCGCTTGATCCCCAGCCCGACGACGCTCACCAGCAGCACCGCGAGCCCGTCGATGACCAACACGTCGGACGCGAGGCCCTGCTCGAGAGCCACCCCGACGGATACGAGGCACGTCAGGATGGCGAAGAAGAGGCTCCAGCCGAAGGAGAGCACCATGATGGCGAGGAGCGGCGTGCACGCGAGCAGCGGTTCCCCGAAGTGCGGGCGCGGCCCGTAGAGGTTGGCGAGCGCGCCCGCCGCGAGGAGGCAGGCCGGCGCGAGCCAGGGCGCCCGCGCCGCGGCCCGCACCACCGCTTTCCGCAACCCGTCCATCCGCACCTCGCCGTGCCCGGCCCGCCGGCCGGGCACCGGGCTTCCGTACCGCTCTCCTCCCAGTCAACGTGCTGTGGCCGTCGAGCGCGCGGCGGGTACCGCCATCGGGAGTGACGGGCGGCCAACCGGCGTCCGGTCACCGGGGGTTACGACCCCCGGGGAAACTCGTTCACCAGCGGCTCTCCGGCGGCGAACCGCCGCACTTGCGCGACGACGAAGCGCTCGGCCCGCGGCCTGAAGGAGGCGCCACCGCCGCCGACGTGGGGCGTCACGAGCACCCCCGGCGAGGTGCGCAACGGGTGATCGGCCGGCAGCGGCTCGGGCTCCGTGACGTCGAGAGCGGCGCGCAGGCGGCCCGCCGCCGTCTCGGCGAGGAGCGCCTTGGTGTCGAGCGTCCGCCCTCGACCGACGTTGACGACGAGCGCCCCGTCCGGGAGGGCGGCGAGCTCCCGCTCGCCGAGGAGTCCGACCGTCGAGGCGTTCTCCGGCACCACGAGGACGACGATGTCCACCTCCGGCAGCAGCTCCGGAAGTTCGTCGATGGCATGCACGCCGGGGCGCGCACGCCGGGCTATCCGCACCACCTCCGCCTCGCAGGCGAGCAGCCTGCGCTCCAGCGCCTCCCCGATCGCGCCGTACCCGACGAGTGCCACGCGCGCGTCGGCGAGGCCGGGAAGGGAGTGCGGCGCCCACCGTCCGGCCCGCTGGTCCTCGACCCACTGCGGCAGGTCGCGCTGCGCGGCGAGGACGAGGCCGAGCGCGTGCTCCGCGGTGCTCGCGTTGTGGAGCCCCCGCCCGTTGTGGAGGGCCACCCCTGCGGGAAGGCGCGGTTCCAGCTTCTCGACGCCGGCGCTGAGCGACTGCACCGCACGCAGCCCGGGCAGTCGCGGCAGCAGGGCCTCGGTGCCCGGTGTCGCGTACGGCACGACCCAGAACCCGACGCGGTCCAACTCGCGTTGGGACAGCTCGGGGCCCGCACCGTTCCCGTCCCACACGTGGACGCGGAGGCCGGCGGGCCAGCTTCCGTGGCTCAGGTCGAGGTCCGGCCAGGGGAGGAGGACGTCGGGCGCGGCGGTGTCGGTCACGGGGTGCCTTTCTTCGTGGTCCTGGTGGCGCGGCGGCCGACGGGACGACGCTGGTGCCGGTCGGGTGTCCTTCCGCCCAACACCCTTGGCCGTCGCGGATGTTCCCCGGCGCTCTCCGCTGACCGGTCACGCGTCCCTTCGTACCGTCTTGCCGCTCAGTGAAACACTTTCCACGTAGCGGAAATAAGCGGGTCCGGGATGACAGCCGGGTCACCCTCCCGTCCCGGCGGAGGGTTCTGGTCCTCCGTACGTGCCCGGCACCTGATGCCGATCGCCTTCGTCACGCACTCGCTCGCGTACCTCGACAAGTCCCACTGCTCCCTCGCACCTCGGCCGGCGGCACGGCCGACGAGCTCGGCCTCACGGCCGCGCAGGACTCGCTCATCGCGGCGTCCTTCTTCCTCGGCTACTTCCTCTTCCAGATCCCCGGCACCATCTGCGCGGAGCAGCGCAGCGCCCGCCGGCTCATCGCCTGGTCGACCGCCGCGTGGGGTCTGCTCGCCGTCGTCCAGGGGCTGTTGAGCAGCCCGACGCAGCTCGTCGCGGTGCGCTTCCTGCTCGGCGTCGTCGAGGGTGCGGTGCTGCCGTCGCTGGTGACGCTGCTGAGCAGGTGGTTCACGAAGGGGGAGCGGGGGAGGGGAACACCTTCCTCATCCTCGGCAACCCCGTCACCGTCATGTGGCTCTCCGCCGTCTCCGGGTGTTCGTCTCCGTCTCCGACTGGCGGGTGATGTTCGTCGTCGAGGGCGCCACCTCCGTGGTGTGGGGGCTGCTCTGCCTCAAGCTCGTCAAGGACCCCCCGCAGGACGCGCGTTGGCTCCCCCAGGCCGAACGCACCGAGCTCGCCGAGCGGTTGGCGGCCGAGGAGCCCGCACCCACCGAGGTCGCCGACGCCGGGTCGACGGCCACGCGTGTTCCGGGCGCGGCCGGTGCTGGTGATGGCGGCGCAGTACTTCTCCTGGTCGTTCGGGATGTACGGGTTCGTCTTCCGGCTGCCCGCGATCGTCAAGCAGGGCTCGGGCGAGGGCATCGGTGCGACCGGCCTCCTCTCCGCGACCCCGTACGCCTTCGCCGTCGCGGCGATGCTCCCCAACTCCCGTGTCTCGGACCGCACGGGGCGCCGCCGCGCTCTTCGGCTCCTACCTCGCCGGCGGCAACTTCCCGGTGGCGCTGACGCTCCTCGTCGTCGCAGGGCTGCGCATGTACGCGCCGTACTTCGCGCTCGTCTCCGAACTCGCTCCCGCGGGGGTCGCGGGGGCGGCCGTCGCGCTCGTCAACTTCCTCGGTGCCCGGGTTCCTTCGCCGGCACGTACCTCGTCGGATGGGTGCGCGGCACCGAGTTGGGGAACGCGGGAGGGTTCGGTTTCATGGCCGTCTGCACGCTCGTCTCCGCGGCGCTGATGCCGGCGATCCGGGAACCCGGTGCCCCCGCGAAGGCGTTGGGTACGGTGAACCTTCCCGCCTCCGAGCCGCCCGGCGGGTCGGCGCCGGAGACCCCAGCGCAGCGAGGTGAACCCCGCGGTGAGTCAACCACCCGGTGACGACATGCTCGGCCGCGGGCTCCGCCTGCTCACCGTCCTCTCCCGGCACACCCGGGGGATGGGCGTCAGCGAAGTGGCCCGCGCCGCCGGGCTGCCCGTCAGCAGCGCGCACCGGCTCCTCGCCAGGCTCGTCGCGGAGGGCTTCGTCGCCTACGACGCCGACACCCGCCGCTACGCCCTCGGCGTCCGCGTCCTGGAGCTCTCCCGCGGCTTCCAGCGCTCGTCCGCCGGGTACTCGTCGGCGGCGGGCCCCGTACAGCGCCTCGCGGCCCGCACCGGACTCCCCGTCCTCACCGGCGTCCTCGACGGCGCCGAGATCCTGCTCGTCCTCACCGCCGAGGGCACCCAGCACATACAGCTACGCAGCGCCGAGGGCACGAGAAACCCGTGGTACGCCACGTCGATGGGGAAGCTCCTCGCCGCCGGCCTCCCCGAGGAGGAGCGCGAGCAGCTCCTCGCGGCGAAGCTCGTCCCCGTCACCCCGCACACCTGCACCGACGCGGGCGCGCTCCGCGAGGAGCTGGCGCGCGTCCGCGAGCTCGGCTGGGCCGAGGTCGACGAGGAGAACGAGATCGGCGTCCGCTCCATAGCCGTCCCCGTCCCCGACCCGGAGGGCCTCCGCGAGACGCCGCTCACCCTCTCCCTCGGCGCGACGGTCGTCCTCACCCGGGGCTCCGAACTCCGGTCGCTCCTGCCGGAGTTGCGCGCCTGCGCGGACGAGGTCGCGGCGCGGCTGCGCTGAGGCACCGCTCCGCGACCTCGCACCCTCACCGCTTCCGGGCCATCACCCCGTACCCGGGACACTGCGCGTCGGTGGAGACGGCGGCCGGCGCCAGGCGTGCCGGACGCCCCGGCCACCACCGGTGCAGCGGTTGCACCCCGGGCTCCACCAGCTCGACGCCCGCACCGGTGACCAGCTCTTCGACCTCCTCGCGGGAGCGCGTCCTGGCGGGCAGATTGCGGCTCCGGTAGAACTCGGCCGCCTTCTCCACGTCCGCGTCGAAGTCCCCGCTCGCGTGCGAGAGCACCAGGTGGCTGCCGGGTGCGAGCGGCTCCATCAGCGTGCGCAGCAGTTCGCTCGGCCCGTCCTCGTCCGTGATGAAGTGGAAGATCGCCACGACGAAGAGCGCCACCGGACGGCTGAGGTCCAGCACCGGCTCGGGCCCCGCCAGACAGGGATGGTTCAGGATGTCCTGCGGCTTCCGCAGGTCCGCCTCGATGTAGTCCACCCGTCCCTGCGGCGAACTCGTCAACAGGGCCTGTGCGTACGTCATCACGATCGGGTCGTTGTCGGTGTAGAGGACGCGCGCCTGCGGCTGGTGGTACTGGGCGATCTGGTGGGTGTTCGGCTCCGTCGGGATGCCGGTGCCGATGTCGATGAACTGGTCGATGCCCTGCTCGCGGGCGAGGTGCTCGACGGCGACGTGCAGGAAGTGACGGTTGGCCCGGGCCCCGCTCGCGACGTTCGGCCAGAGGCGCATCGTCTCCGACGCTGCCGCCCGGTCGGCCTCGAAGTGATCCTTGCCGCCCAGGTAGTAGTCGTACATCCGCGCCACCTGCGGCTTCCCCTGATCCGAAACGGGGTTCGCCGCCGTCGGCCCGGGGCCGCTCGTGGACATCCAACCCGACTGCTCCGCCATCGAGGCTCCTCTCATCACCGCATCTATGAGGCAACACCCTCTCTCATCATCAACTCACCGTGAAACCCGAGGGGTTGCTTTTCCCGCAGCCGAGGGGGCTGACGCCCCGTCCGTGACCGCCGTTCCACCGGGACAGGTATGGCGCACGTCATACCCGGACTCCCGCCGAGCGGGAATGCACAGCAGCCGATCGCTGCTGTACCACGACTGTGCCCGCACACACGGCCGCCGGAGTCCGTGGTGCACGCAGCCGTCCCCCAGCACGATCCGCCCCCGCCGACCGGAGGTTCACCCGTCATGCCCCTGGCCCTGCTCGCCCTCGCCGTCGCCGCCTTCGGGATCGGCACGACGGAGTTCGTGATGATGGGCCTCCTGCCGCAGGTCGCCGACGCGCTCGGGACGTCGGTACCGCGTGCGGGCAACCTCGTCTCGGCCTACGCACTCGGCGTCGTCGTCGGCGCTCCGCTGCTCACCGCCGTCGGGGCGCGGATTCCGCACAAGCGGCTGCTGCTGCTCCTCAGCGGGCTCTTCGTCGTCGGCAACACCGCCTCGGCGTTCGCCCCCGGCTTCGGCACCCTTTTCACCGCCCGCGTGCTCGCGGGGCTGCCGCACGGCGCGCTCTTCGGCGTGGGCGCGGTCGTCGCCGCCCGGCTCGTGGCGCCCGAGCGGGCGGCGCGAGCGGTGGCGACGATGTTCCTCGGGCTGACGGTCGCCAACATCGTCGGCGTACCGGCCGCCACGGCGCTCGGGCAGAACCTCGGGTGGCGCGTCACCTTCCTCGCCGTCGCCGGGATCGGCCTCGTCGCGATGGCCGCCATCGCGGCGCTCGTACCGCACCAGCCGCGCGGTCCGCAGGCCGGGATCAGGCAGGAGCTGCGGGCGATGGCCAACCGGCAGGTGGTGCTCGGACTCTTCACCGCCGTCCTCGGCTTCGGCGGCTGCTTCGCCGTCTACAGCTACCTCGTGCCGATGCTCACCGAGGTGACGGGCCTCGCCGAGTCGTCGACGACATGGGTCCTCGCCCTCTACGGGATCGGCATGACCCTCGGCACCCTCGTGGCGGGACCGCTCACCGACCGCGCCCTGCGCCCCACGCTCTACGGCGGCCTGCTGGCGCTCGCCGCTGCGCTGACCGCCTTCTTCTTCGCCGTCCACTCGGCGCCCGCCGCCATGGTGACGGTCGTGCTGATCGGCGCCGTCGGCGCCCTCATCACGACGCCGCTCCAGATGCTCCTCATGGCGAAGGCGGAGAACGCGCCGACGATGGCGGCGGCCTCCAACCACTCCGCGTTCAACCTCGCCAACGCGGGCGGCGCCTGGCTCGGCGGGATCGTCATCTCGCTCGGCTGGGGCTGGACGTCGCCTGCGCTCGTCGGCGCGGCGCTCGCCGTCGTCGGTCTGGGCCTCGCCGTCGTCGGCGGCTTCCTCGACCGGGGCGAGCGCGGGCACTCGCGCGTCGTCGCCGGCGGGCAGACGGAGGACGACGCGGACGCGGCCTCCGCGGCCGTCACCGGACGCTGAGCTTCCGCTCAGGAGCGGAGGAAGCCGAGCAGGTCCCGGCCGAGCGGCTCGCGGTAGCTGCGCATGCCGGCGAAGGCGTGCGGAGCGCCCGGGTAGACCCGGAGCGCCGCGCCGGGTACGAGCGAGGCGGACCTGCGGCCCGTCGCTTCCAGCGGCGCTATCTGGTCCTCGTCCCCGTGGAGGACGAGCGTCGGGACGTCGACCTTCCGAAGGTCCTCGGTGAGATCGGCGCCGAAGAGCGACTCGACGCCCTCCGAGGCGCCCTTGGTCCCGAGCGCCATGCTCATGAGCCAGTACGCCTCGCGCTCGTCCCTGGTGACGGTGTGCCCCGGACGGTTGGCGCCGAAGAACGTCCGGGTGAGCGCCTGGAAGAAGCCGGAACGACGGGTGCGCATCGACTCCCGCACCGTGTCGAGGACGCTCGGCGCCAGCCCGGACGGGTTCGCCTCCGTCCGCCGGACCTGCGGGGAGACCGATCCGAGAAGCACGATCCGCGCGATGCGCGACGTCCCGTGCCGACCGACGTAGCGGGCGATCTCGCTGCCCCCGGCCGAGTGCCCGACGAGTGTGACCTCGCGGAGCCCGAGCGCCTCGATGACCTGCGCGAGGTCGTCCGCGTAGGTGTTGAGGTCGTTGCCGCGCCACGTCTGTGCGGAGCGCCCGTGGCCCCGCCGGTCGTGCGCGACGGCGTGGAACCCGTGGGAGGCGACGAGCGCCATGTGGTCGTCCCACACGTCGGCGTGGAGTGGCCAGCCGTGGCTGAAGACCACAGGGGGACCGGTTCCGGACTCCTTGTAGAAGATCTTCGCCCCGTCGTAGGTCGTCACGCTCGTCATCGGGTCTCCTCGGTACAAGCCGACGCAGCGCGCCCGGCCCCGAGCCGACGGCCTCACGACCTCCGACACGGCGGCGCGCACTCGGCAGCGCACGGCGACGAATGCCTGCGCACCGGTCTGCTTCCGCGACTCTCACGACGGTAGAGGAGGGGACGGATACGTGCAAAAGGGGGAAAAGCGGACGGGGGCGACCCCGGGCCTCGCCGCGTGGTGGCGCGATCGAGGGAACGCGAGCGGGCTCGGCACCCCGCGGGTGCCGAGCCCGACGGCGGTTCAGGCTGCGTAACCCTTCGGCGGTATGAGCGTGGCGAGTTGGTCGAAGGAGAGCCAGTAGATCTGGTTGCCGGAGAACGAGGCCGGGTCGGCGATGAGCACCGACTGGTTGGCGTCGTCGTAGCCGATGACCGTGAAGTAGTGATAGACCGTCTGGTCCGACGGGTAGCCGGGAGGCTGGTTGCCGGGCGGCGCGACGATGTTGGTGACGAGCGGGTACCCGTTGTCGACGTCGGTGACGACGTCCTGCCACAGCAGGTCCCGCTCTTCCTGCGTCGGCGGGTCGTTGGGCATGTACTTCGACTCGTACCAGCCCTCCCCGAGGTTGCCGTTGAGCACCTCGGTCACCTGGCTGATGTCGTCCGTCCCGTTCTCCGTCGTGCCGAGCTGCGCCGCCAGGTCGGTCTGGCTCGGCGGGGCGGTGCGCGCCGAGAGCGCGATACGGGTCGCGGCGGGGCCGCACCAGTACCCCGTCTCCTGCACCTGGTAGTCGACTTCGAGCGTCTTCGACGCCTGCGTCCGCGTCGCCTCGGTGTGCAACCGGTCCCCGTCGCGGGCGACTTCGACCTGCGCCGACGAGGCCCCCGCGAGGCCGGTGACATGCGTGGTGCCGGCCCCGGAGTCGGCCGCGGCGACCCCGGGCGCGACGAGCATGGCCGCCGTGACGGCGAGCGGAACGGCGATCGTTCTGATGCGCATCGGTGGGCTCCTCCTGTGGGGGAAGGATGGATTGAAGCGAGCATGCCATCAGATGCGCTACGCGGGTAGAGGTGTGGAGGTATTGCGTGGAGACGGTGGTGGTGTCAACTCGATTGCGTGCGTTAGGCGTTGGTGACAACAGGTCCGCATGGGCAATGACCCGTGCTGCTTGGTCCGCGTCCACCGGCGCCGGATCGCCGCCGTCCTCCAGGCGCTCCCGCTCGACCTCGAAGGGCTGCGTGCCGGTGGTGACGACATCGCCCCTGACGCCCAATGCGCCGAGCCCGTCGCCCTTGAGCGAGCAGCTTTGCCGGTACTCGGGGAGAGGGAACTCTTCGTAGTGGTCAGGCGCCGCGGCAGCCCCGAGCCTTCATCGCGTTGGGAAAGTAATTCTTGGCGAACCGAACGAGATCCTTACGGTATTTGTCGGTTGCCTTCTCTACCACCACTTCGTCGTGCCACAGCTTCACTATGACTACATATTCCCCTTCTTCGATTTTTGCTGCCGACTTGGGGCGGAATTTGCAGTGGGCGTGGGTGATGATACCGGTGTCACCGACAGCCGCCTTGTGGCCGATGGATATCATCTCAGGATTTTCGAGATGCTTCACGGTGCTGTCGAGCGCCTTCAGCGGGTCGATTCCGTCGGGGGCCAGTTCGTCCCTGATCCTTATTTCGTGCCCTTTTCCGGTCTTGGCGATGCACTCGTGTCCATGGTATCCCGGCAAGGTGTCATTGTGCGTTTCTTTGTACTCGCCGTCAGCGGGAAGCAAATTTTCGAGCAGTCCCGGGTCCACCTTCGCGCCGCACACCTTGTCAGGCACCTCGACGCCGCTGATGCCGCAACCTGTCCCCGCCGCCAACAATATCATTGTGAGAAGGACACATGTTCGGAAGCGGAAGTGAGGAGGTGGGGACTGAAAATGGTTACGGGTGGGCTCGTGCGTCTGCGCGGAGAGCGGCAGGGGGAACAGTGCGGTTCGCGCACCGTTGCTGTCGCGGAGTCTCGCCGATGCAGCGCCGAGTAGTTTCCCATTCGTTGTCGACGATCCCCAGATTCCTGTCCGCGTCCGCATACTTCGTGAAGCCCTTTTCCTGTGACGGGTTGCCGCCGTATCCCAGACGAGGCCGTTTTTAATGCGAGGCATCCGGTAACCGATCCGGAGAGAGGGTGGGCCTAGGCGACTCACTATGTTTCGGCTGCCGCAGCAGAGCGGTCACGTCTTGCTGCAGCCCATCTCTTTCTTTGCCTTCGGAAGTAGACTCTTGGCGAGCTCGACCAGTGCCTCTCGGCGTTCGTCGACGTTCTCTGGGGTGTCCGTCGCAGCATAGAGGTCGAGGACATATCGGCGTTCTGCGGGTTTTTTCTCGCTCGACAGCTGGAACGTGCACGGCACGTAGGTGATGATCTGGTCGTCGGCGATACGTCCGGCCTGCCCGACATGCGCCGGCGAAGGGTTCCCGCTGTTTTCCAGACGCCTCCGCTCGACCTCGAAGGGGTGCATGTCAGTGGTGATCACGTCACCTCTGATGCGCAATGCTTCCAGTCCGTCCACCTTCAGCGAGCAGCGTTGCTGGTATTCGCGCAGCTCCAATTTCTCTTCGTCGTCGATCTCTTCTCCGGGCGGCAGCAGCGGCTCCAATGAGGAAGGAGTCACCTGGATTCCACAAGCACTGTGCGGGACCGTGTAGTCCCTTGCTTCGCCGCAGCCCGACATGCAGGCAAGGGAGACCCCCGCCACCATCAGACCCGCCCATCGCCGGGTGGTCGCGCTCAGAATTTTCGAATTACCACGTCTCTCGTTCGTGGTTATTTTATGCTCCTCGTCAGGGGGTTTTCCCGGTGGCTGTCCTGAAATTTTTCTGCCCAACGTCGACGCCGTCCAAATGATGACCTTCTTCGTCGTACTCGGTAAGACCGTCTTCTTTTGAGTTGTCATCGGGGTCATGGCGGCCGGTCTTGTCGTTCCAGTACTCAAAGAGGTCCTGCGTCTTCAGCTTGCGCACATTGTTGTTTTCCTTTATTTCCTCCTCTTGTGCTTGTTCGATCTCGGCTTCTTCGTGCATGCGCCACTGCTCCGTGAGCGCATCCACGCCGCGCTGTGCCACATCGCCGACGACGGGGATCTCGCCGACCACGGAACCGATGCCGTGATACGCCATGCGCGCGGTCCAGGCCGGATCGTCCTTGTCGGTCTCCAGCGCCTGGTAGCGGGCTTCTTCGAGGTACCCGAGTACTGTGCCCGCCTTGCGGAGCGAGCCGTCCTGGGCTTGCTTGCTCATGTCCTCGATGCCGTCCATGTCCTTCATGATCTGCAAGCCCATTCCTTCCTGCAGAAGGGCATGAGCTTCGGGCGTTCTCGAGATCTGTTTCGTGACTTGTGCAAGATCCTCATGATCGAGCGGACTTCCCCCGGTCGGGTTCTGCTCGCTCACGGTTTCGTAGGTGTCATCTCCGTGAGTGACGAGCAACTTCGCCATGTCGTCTCGAAGTTCAGGAGCCATCTCGTCGTTCTGCTCACCCAGGACGGACAGCGCGTTGTGGAGTACCCGTTTCTGCCCGGAGTCCGGTGTGGTGAACTCCGCCCCCTTCTCATCCGGGTTCACCCCGCTCCCGCCCGCGAACAGCGCATCCCCCAGGGCGTTGACGGAGGCGCGCTCCTTGAGTTCGGAGTTGTCCGGGCTGTGCGGGGAGTCCTCCGGGTAGTACTCGCGGTCCTTGAGGAGGTATTTGGCGGTCTGTTCGTCGCCGAAGAGCTCGCTCGCGAATTCCGGGTTGTGGCTGGTTGCCTTGAGGAAGCCCGTCATCGGGTCGGTCATCGGGTCCTTGCCCGAGTGGTTGATGACGGGGTCGCCGTTGGCAGGGTTGGCCCAGAGGCCGGCCGGGTCGATAGCGCCCTTCGTCTTCTCCTTCTCGAACTTCGTCAGGGCGTCGCCGTACTGGTCGAGGAAATCGGAGTCGAACTTGCCCTTGCCCATCAGGGCGCTGGCGTACTGGAACCCCCAGCCCTTCGCCATGATGTCGGGGTGCCCGAACTGCTTTGAACCGGCGTCGATGAAGTTCTTCTTCCACTCCTCCATCGCCGGGGTGTCGACGTGGGAGGCGGTGGCGAGGGTCAGACTGAGTTGGTCCTGTACGCGGCCCAGCGCGTCGGAGCGGGCGCCCGTCGGGGTGTCGCCCTGCCCCGGATCGGCGACGCTTCTCCAGAACTGGAGCACGCCCTCCGGACCCATTTCGGTCGCGAGCTTCTCGGCGAACGCCGGGTTGTTGTGCTGGCGCTCCAACAGCTCTTCCAGTTGGGCCAGTTGCGGTCCGGTGAGTTTGTCCTTGCGGCGCATGAGGTCGGCCGCGTCCTCTGCGTCCTTGACGCCCTGCTCCGCGTCGGCGTCCTCGAAACTCTTGTAGGAGATGTCCGCGAAGCTGTACGGGTCCTTGGCAAGCTTCTCCAGGCCACGGCGGGCGACGGCGTTGTCGTGCCCCGCTTCTTCGAGGATCGTGTCGATCCGCTCCTTCACCCCGTCGATCGTGCCCTGTGTCGGAGGCTTCGCGTCGGGGTTCTGCGCGGAGGGATTGACGGGGTTGACACTGCCGTCGGAGAGGACGAGGACGTCCTTCTTCGCTGCGTCCTCGATCTCGTTCTGCAAATTCTTCTTGTGGCGTTTGAGCGCCGAGTGCGCGCCGCTGAGCACGACGCGGACGCTCTCGGCCTGCTCGGCCATCTTGCGGACCTGCTCCGCGGTCTGCTTGGTGAACTTCTGGGTGATCTGGGCGTTTGCCCCCGACCAGTCGGCCCCAGCGGTCATGCGTTCCAACTGAGCCGCTGTCGCCCCCTCGCCTCCTTCGGCGATGTCGCCCAGTTTCGTCCGCATGTCCGCCCAGGCGTCGACGGCCTTCTTCAACTTACCGAGTTTCAGAGTGTCGAGGGCCTGAAAACCCAACCGCTCCGTGGCCATAGGTTCCCCCTCAGCCTATGTAGTCCTGGATACGGGACGGCGTCATGTTCTTGCCGGCCGCATCGCGCATCTCCGTACGGATCTTGTCCTCGTCCTGGTCGTGCGACTTGCGCGTGAAGTCCAGGTGGTTGGAGATGTGGGCGCACGCCTCCTTGACGGTGCCCGTCTGGGTGTTCCACGCATCGTGCATGGCGAGGAGCGCCGAGCCCATGTCGAGCTCCTGGTTGGTGAGGCTCGTGGCCGCCTCGAAGGTCTCCTCGCGCGCCTCGTCCCCTTCCTTCTGGATTTTCCGGAAGAGGGACGCCGCCGTGTTGCCGATGCTGCCGAGTTGGTCGTCGTGGACGACGAGGTCGGGGCTGTAACTGTTGCCCGACGGAGCCGTGTCCGGGGTGGTGGCGTGGTTGAGTTGCATCCCGGTCGACTGGCGTTCTTGCGAACTCCTGACCAGACCCGACCACTCTTCTTCGAACGACATCCGCTCCCCCTCTGCGTCGGCCCGCCGCTTGCTCAAGACGTCCGTTCCGGACGGGGCTATGTTAGCCGCGCCGCACAAAGGTGTGCGCGCCACAGCGACCTGGTGCAACGAGGGCGCTCGCCCACCGACGGGGATGCGTACCGGTCCGCACACACCAGTGGCGGACCGCTTTTTGCTGGGTAGGGATCGGACACCCGCCACCTCACAGCGCACAGAGCCCTCACGGCCGAAGTGGGCGCCGCGTCAGGCAAGTTGGCGGGGACGGTACCGGAAACGGCGCGGTGAGAAGGGACGGGCGGGTGTCGGGGGCGAAGCCGGGACGTACAGCGGAGAAGAACACGGTGCGAGAGGCCACGCGCACGGGCCCTGCCTCGACAGCCCCGTCACGCGACCCCGGCTCCCCGATGCAGCCGGATCAGCCGCCCCCTTCGCCCGCCCCACGGTCGTCGACGGCCGCCTCGCGCCCCACTGCCGAGGACGGCGCCAACCCGCTCCGTACCACCGTGGGTTGGATCACCGGAAGCGCCCACGCGCTCGGCTTCGCGGTCCTCCTCGTCACGGAGCTCTTCCGCGACGACCTGGCGGGCGTGGACGCCTCGACGGCACCCGGCGCCCGACTCCCGGAGTACGCCAAGGGGTTCGGAGATCTGCGAGAGGCACTGCTCGCCGAGGGCTGGTACACGTACGCCGTCGATCTCTGGGAGCACCTCACCTTCGGCGAACCACGCGCCGCGCTGTGGGCGGCGGTCTGCGCGGCACTTGTCGTGCGCTTCAACCGGGAGGGGCCGCCGCGCACCCAGTGCGGCCTCTCCGTCGCCTCGGCCGCCTACTCTCTCGTCGCCTGCGTCGTCGGTGTTCCGTACCTGGCGCTCGCGGGGTGGTTCGCGCTGCCGTTCGTGCTCCTGACCGGCGGGATCGCGGTGACGGTGGCCACCAGGAGGTGACGCCTCAACTCCCCGGCGTCGGCGGGTTTTCCCCGCGCGTGGCGACGCGGCCGGCTAGCGGGCGTCCACTGTGCAGATGACCTTCTCCCCGCGTGCGACCCGCCATGTCCAGTACTGCCTGTCGTCGTCTGCGCCCTTCGCGCAGAAACCCTGCGGTATTCGGGCAGGCGGGTCGCCATGGACGCCGACGACCCGCAGCAGTCGGTCGAAGTTCCCGGCGGGCCTGCTCCCGCACGCGGGTGCCGACGTCAGCGCCGCCCGAAGCGACTCCCCACCGCCGGAGGCGAGCAGACAGTCCCCTGCACGGAACCGGCGCTCCAGACAGAGCGCGAGGTCCTTACCGCCGGGCGCGGCCCACTCGGCGAGCCCGTCGCCCTCCGGGCACTCGCCGCGCTCACGCACCCCCGTGACGCGTATGCGGGCGTCCTCGGCCGAGCACCTCACCTTCGCCCGCCGAGGCGACGACTCGGCCCAGTCCGCCGCTCCCACGCGGACGTTGAGGCAGGCCCCCGCCTCGACCCCCTCGAACCCTGCATCCGCCCCGGGAGGCAGTGCGGTACTCCGCGGGCTGCGCGGCGGGCCACTGCCCGGCGGACCGCTCGTCGGCTGCGAGGCCGTGGGCGAGTGCGGCCCGGGCGGTGTAAGAGGCACGCTCGGCCGGGCGTCGGGCTCGTCGGGACCTGTCGGGGACGGGGCAGCCGTGTGCACGTTGGGGCTGGACGCGGGTGGGGGAGCGGAGTCGTCGACGGTGCCGGCGGTGCTCACCACCTTGGGGAGCACCAATGTCGCGAAGAGTGCAGCCGCGAGGAGCAGCCGCCCCCGTCCACGACGTGCCCGCTCGCGGCCCGCGTCCTCGAACTCGTCATCCTCTGCAGGGGGTTCACCGGCCTGCGACCCGCCCGTCTCCCTGTCCCCCTCCGCCGACTCGGCGAGCGCAGCCCGTGGGCTACCGGCGTCCGCCGAACCCTCCTGACCTCCGGAACCGGAGGTCTCCGTTCCACCCCGCCCTCGCAAGAGTGCGGTACCCCACCTTCTCCACGCTCTCCTCACCGGGCCCTCCGCCTTCCACCCGTCCCTGCTATCCCCTCAGGTCATCGTCGCTCCCCGGCGCCCCAACAGACGAGTCCCTTGCAGGCGTTGGCACGACCAGGACCGGCCAGCCCCCCCGGCGGCGCCCTCAGGCAGCCCGCACCACCTCCGCCCTGACGGCCGCCCGCCAGGCAGCGCGAAGACGGTCCAACTCGGCGAGCTCCTCGGGCGTCCAGGACGTGCGCCCGGCGACGAAGCGTCGGATCGCCTCGTTGGCCGCTGTAGCGGAAGGGGCGTCATGCGGCGGCTGCGGAGTCCCGTTCATGCCTTACAGAGTAGGCCCGCCCCCTGACATCGCCACCCGACAACGAGGCAGCGGAACGGAGCCCAGGGCTCCGCCCCACCGCGCCGAAACAGCCCGCACACAAGCTCAGTTGACGCGGCGTAGGCTCGCCCCGTGACCACCTGGCTCACCCTCCTCGCCGCCGTGTACGGCGCACTCACGGCCGCGCTGCTCCCGCGTGCCCGCTACCGACTCGCAGCCCCCGAAGGCGCCCCGCCGCGCACGAGCTGCCCAGACGGTCACCCCCTCGGTCCGGCACCCCGCTCGTGGCTCGGTCGCGCACGCTGCACCGAGTGCGGCCCCGCCTCGTCCTACGGGCCCGGGACCGCAAGGTTCGCCGTGTGCGGGGCGGCGATCTGCGCAGCGCTCGCGGCCGCCGTCGGTCCGCGCCCCGAACTCGCCGCCTGGCTCCTCGCCACCCCCCTCTGCCTCCTCCTCGCCTCCGTCGACCGCGAGACCCGGCGCCTGCCCGACGTGCTCACGCTGCCCCTCGCCCTGCTCACCGCCACCGCCCTCGCCTGCGCTGCGCTCTTCCCGCGCGCGGGGGGCGACTGGCGGACGGCGCTCCTCGGCGGCGCCGCCCTCGCCCTGGCCTACGGCGCCATCCACTTCGCCAACCCGGCCGCCCTCGGCTACGGCGACGTCAAGCTCGCGCTCGCGCTCGGGGTCGCTCTTGGGTGGTACGGCTGGGGAGCGCTCCTGCTGGGCGCGCTTCTGGGCTGGTTGCCCGCAGGCGCGTGGGGGGCTGTGCTCCTGCTCACCCGGAGACGGTCCCGGCATGCGGATATCGCCCTGGGCCCTTCCCTGCTCTGCGGCGCGTTGGCGACGGTGCTCCTCCACGGACTTGCCGTCTGAAGACCGGGCGAAAAACGACACGGTCGCAGAGGGGCACAACACCCGCTGTGAGGGGCTATGGTGGAAACCCCCCCTCGGGCCGGTCCGTATCCCCCCACGGACCGGCCCGCTTTCTTTTCCGGCGTCTGCCGCACACACCTTCTTTCTCCTGGTCAGCGCTGGTCTACTGGCGCTCGGAGCCTCCCTCGGAGGCGTCCGCGGGCAGAGGGGAGCCCGTCGACGCTGCCGTGTACCTGGTCACTCGCTGTAAACGATCGCACGCGCTGGGGTGGCCGACGGGGGCGCGGACGCCACCGCACCGCTCTTTTTCTGCTCCGAGCGCTGCGTCCGCAGGGGTTGAATCCGGCCGAACCCACGCGAAGGCCGGCCGGTGGCGGCAAGCAGAAGGCTCAGGAATCGCTGCTGCGCGCCCAGATGTTGGCACCGGGCTCCGAGACGGCGAACTCGTCGATCCGGGCGAGCTCCTCCTCGCTCAGCGAGCCGCCGCTCAACGCTGTGACGTTCGCCTCGAGCTGGGCGACGCTGCTCGCCCCGATCAGCGCCGACGTCATCCGCGGGTCGCGGAGCACCCACTGGAGCGCGAGCTGCGCCAGCGTCTGCCCGCGCCTCGTGGCGATCTCGTCGAGGCCTTGCAAGCGGCGACGGACCTCCTCGGTGAGGAGTCCCGCGTCGAGCGAGGTGCCGCGCGAGGCTCGCGAGCCGTCGGGGATGCCGGTGAGGTAGCGGTCGGTGAGGAGGCCCTGGGCGAGCGGGGCGAAGGAGATGCAGCCCATGCCCTCGGCCTCCAGCGCGTCGAGGAGTCCGTCCTCCTCCGTCCAGCGGTTGATCATCGAGTACGAGGGCTGGTGGATCAGCGCGGGCACGCCCATCTCGCGGAGCAGGGTCGCGGCCTGCCGGGTGCGCTGCGCGTTGTACGAGGAGACGCCGGCGTAGAGCGCCTTGCCCTGGTGGACGGCGGTCGCCAGGGCGCCCATCGTCTCCTCGAGCGGGGTGTCGGGGTCGAAGCGGTGGGAGTAGAAGATGTCGACGTACTCCAGGCCCATCCGCCGCAGCGAGGCGTCGAGGGAGGAGAGCAGGTACTTGCGGGAGCCCCACTCGCCGTACGGGCCCGGGTGCATCAGGTAGCCGGCCTTGGTGGAGATGACGAGTTCGTCACGGTAGGGACGGAAGTCCTGGGCGAAGAGCTTGCCGAAGTTGAGCTCGGCCGAGCCCGGGGGCGGCCCGTAGTTGTTGGCGAGGTCGAAGTGGGTGACGCCCAGGTCGAAGGCGCGGCGCAGGATCGCGCGCTGCGTCTCCAGGGAGCGGTCGTCCCCGAAGTTGTGCCAGAGTCCGAGGGATATCGCCGGAAGCTTCAGTCCGGATCGTCCTGTACGCCGGTACTCCATGGCGTCGTAGCGCTCCGGGGAGGCGGTGTAGGGCGCGTATGTGTCGTCAGTCATGTGCCAATTCTTATCAACGACCGCCTGAACAGCCCGGCTTCAGCCGAACGGGTGGGCGGCAGTAAGGTTCTCGAATCCCGGACTCGGCATGGAGGGCTGGCCATCCCAATGAAGCTGCGCGACCTGGTGTACAAGCTCTATGCGCGTCGGGTGGAGGACCGCCTCGACCACACCAGGGTGCCCAAGCACATCGGCGTCATCCTCGACGGGAACCGGCGCTGGGCAAAGGCCTCCGGCGGCACCGCCGAACAGGGGCACCAGGCCGGGGCTGAGAAGATCCGGGAGCTGCTGGGCTGGTGCACGGAGACGGACGTCGAGGTCGTCACGCTCTGGCTTCTCTCCACCGACAACCTCACCCGCCCGGAGAACGAGCTGCTGCCGCTCGTCGGCATCATCGAGGACACCGTCCGCGACCTGGCCTCGGACGGCCGCTGGCGCGTCCACCACGTCGGCCAGTTGGACCTGCTCCCGGGCCGTACCCAGCAGGTGCTCAAGGAGGCCGAGGAGCAGGCGGGCGAGGTCGACGGCATACTCGTCAACGTCGCCGTCGGATACGGCGGCCGCCAGGAGATCACCGACGCGGTGCGCTCCCTGATGAGCGACCGTGCGGCGCGGGGCGTCAGCCTCGCCCGGCTCGCCGAGGAGCTCACCGTCGAGGACATCTCCGAGCACCTCTACACCCGCGGCCAGCCCGATCCGGACCTCGTCATCAGGACCAGCGGCGAGCAGCGTTTGTCCGGATTCATGCTGTGGCAGAGCGCACACTCCGAGTACTACTTCTGCGAGGTCTTCTGGCCGGCGTTCCGCAAGGTCGATTTCCTCCGCGCCCTCCGCGACTACGCGGCACGCAACCGGCGGTACGGCGGCTGAGCGGCGGATACACCCGTCGGCACGGCCAACTCCCCCTCGTCGCAACGAGATCGACGCTCCGGTCACGGAGCGCTTCCACCCGTGCGGTGACGTCACATCAGGTGACCGTAGCCCGCGGGCATATGCCGTTGCATGCATGCCAGCCGACCGGGGAATACCCCCTCAAGGCCGCACCCTCTCCAGAGGGTTCGGCCGCCGGGAGGCCCGTTTGCAATCCACGGACGCGCGCACCCGCCGTGCACGGCGCACGCCGGATGCCAGGGGCGTGAAGGGCCGGTCGCCGGCCCCCGCGCGGGCCGAGTCCGGTTTCTTCCTCCGCGACGCCGTCGCTCCCCGACCTCATCCGAGGGGGTACGTCCACCCGTGGTGACAAGCAAGAAGCGCAGCGAGGCCGAGCGCCGCACCTATGTCATCGACACCAGCGTGCTGCTCGCCGACCCGGCGGCCATGGACCGGTTCGAGGAGCACGAGGTCGTGCTCCCCGTGGTCGTCGTCACCGAATTGGAGGCCAAGCGCCACCACCCCGAGCTCGGGTTCTTCGCCAGGCAGGCGCTCCGCCGCCTCGACGAGTACCGCGTCAAACACGGCAGGCTCGACGCCCCCCTCCCCGTCGGGGACGTGGGCGGCACCCTGCGCGTCGAGCTCAACCACTCGGACACGACGGTGCTCCCCGCCGGTTTCCGCCTCGGTGACAACGACTCGCGCATCCTCGCCGTCGCCAGGAACCTCCAGGCTGAGGGGGCCGACGTCACCGTCGTCTCCAAGGACCTGCCGCTCCGGATCAAGGCGTCCGCCGTGGGACTGGTGGCGGAGGAGTACCGGGCGGAGCTCGTCGGTGTCGACTCAGGCTGGACGGGCATGACCGAACTCACCCTGCCGGGTGAGGAGATCGACGAGCTTTTCGCGGCGGAGAGCGTCCACGTGCCGGAAGCGGCGGAGATCCCCGTCCACACCGGGTTGGTGCTCCAGTCGGAGAAGGGGCGCGCGCTCGGCCGGGTCACCCCTGACCGCCGGATCAAGCTCGTACGCGGGGACCGCGAGGCGTTCGGCATCAAGGGGCGCAGCGCAGAGCAGCGGATCGCGCTCGACCTGCTGCTCGATCCGGACGTCGGCATCCTCTCCCTCGGCGGCCGCGCCGGGACGGGCAAGAGCGCGCTCGCTCTCTGCGCCGGTCTGGAAGCGGTGCTGGAGAGGCGGCAGCACAGCAAGGTGATGGTCTTTCGCCCGATGTACGCCGTCGGCGGCCAGGACCTCGGCTACCTCCCCGGCACCGAGGCCGAGAAGATGAACCCGTGGGGTCAGGCGGTCCTCGACACCCTCTCCGCCGTCACCAGTCGGGAGGTGATCGACGAGATCCACGCACGCGGCATGCTGGAGGTCCTCCCGCTCACGCACATCCGCGGACGCTCCCTCCACGACGCCTTCGTCATCGTCGACGAGGCCCAATCCCTGGAGCGCAACGTCCTGTTGACGGTCCTCTCGCGGGTGGGCACCGGTTCGCGGGTGGTCCTCACGCACGACGTGGCGCAGCGCGACAACCTCCGTGTCGGCCGGTACGACGGCGTCGTCGCCGTGGTGGAGAAGCTGAAGGGGCACCCTCTCTTCGCGCACGTCACCCTCACCCGCT
The DNA here is from genome assembly GCF_000381025.1 of Streptomyces sulphureus DSM 40104. Taxonomy (GTDB): domain Bacteria; phylum Actinomycetota; class Actinomycetes; order Streptomycetales; family Streptomycetaceae; genus Streptomyces; species Streptomyces sulphureus. Next base: position 684,458 of record NZ_KB905814.1, on the reverse strand, counting down.
CCGAACGCTCGCCGATCGCGGCGTTGGTGACGGAGATGCTGGAGGGGATGTAGTCCCACGGCCGCTCGATGTGCTGCCCGGGGCGAAGTGTTCGCCCCGGGCAGTCGTCGGCGGGCGTCCGGGCAACCTGTGAAAGCGCTGGAACCGGGAGAAGAGGACGGACGCCGCGTTCCGCAGCCGAATCGGCTAAGCCCGCACGATCCGGCGAACTCCCGTACACAGCGGGGAACTCGGGAGCATCCGATCGGGTGGACCTCTCGGCGCTTCGTCGCAGCCTGCCGATACGGTCCGTCAGGTACCCGGCACACAGCGCGCGTACGCGCGGGTATATGCTGAGCTCGCCTCGTTGAGCTGCGGGTTTTCGCCGCTCCGGGGTGTGGGGGCGACAGCCCGAAGTCCCTTGCAGGGATGGGGAGTCGCGAGGGTGGGCACCCTAGCGGTGGCGGGTGCGACGCGCCCGTATTTCCGGCTATCCACCAGGCCAAACCCCCTGTGAGCTTTCCCACTCGGCACGGAATTGCCTTGGCCCGCGCGCTTCCGGCAGGGTGTGGGTTCTGTCAGGCCCCGCATACGGCACATCCGCACCCCCAAGGGTGTTGCACCACCGCTCACCACTGAGCACCCAGAACTGAAAACCCGCAACCGCCGTATGCCGCCCGAAGTACCACGCGGGTTCTCCTTGCGAGGGGACCCAACCGGGCCGGTACCTCCCGTGGCCATGTACGAGGGAGGTCAGTGCCAGGGGCACGATTGCGCCCGCGAGGTCACCCCAGCGGGCATGTTGGAAGGAAACCGTGTGACTGCTCGGATCTCGGTCCGGGGATTCGCCGTGGCGTCCGCCACCGCGGTCACCACCGTCGGCGCCGTCGTCGGTGTGGCCTCGGGCAGCGACCAGGGCCAGACGACGACAGACGTCGAGGCCACCGCTGCTGACGCGACGCTCCTCGCTGACATACCAGCCGGTCAGCAGACCCAGGCACAGACCGCTTCGCTGACTCAGCAGGCCGACTCCGCGTCGACCGCCGCCCAGGCAGAGGCGAAGAAGACCGCAGAAGAGGCCGCACGCAAGCAGGCGGCCGAGGATGCGGCAGCGAAGAGGAAAGCAGCCGAGGAGAAGAAGAGGAAGGCTGCGGAGAAGAAGGCCAAGGAGCGGGAGGAGGAGCTCGCCAGCCAGTCGGCCAGCCGCTCCGACGACCGCTCGGACGCCGGTGACTTCGAGCAGCAGTCCTCGTACTCCGTCGCCGAAATCAAGTCGATGGCCCAGCAGATCGTCGGCGGCGGCCAGTACCAGTGCTTCTCGCAGATCGTGGACCGGGAGTCCGGCTGGAACTACCAGGCGAGCAACCCTTCCTCCGGTGCCTACGGCCTCGTGCAGGCGCTCCCCGGCAGCAAGATGGCCTCTGCGGGCGCCGACTGGCGCACCAACCCGGCCACGCAGATAAAGTGGGGCCTCAACTACATGAACGACCGGTATGGCAGCCCGTGCGACGCATGGAGCTTCTGGCAGGCCAACAACTATTACTGATCGGGACGTGAGGCAGTTGCACTGCCGAACTCCGGGCGCTGCTGCGCTTTCCCGGTGAGGTAGGCGAACACCCTGTCTCAGTCGAACGTGATGCCCCCGGCGGGAGTTCCCGCCGGGGGCATCATGCGTCTCATACGTCGCGCCCGGCCCGGGAGCAACCGTGCGCGCCTGTAACGTCGTCCTAGGTCGGAGGACCGGCGCGAGCCCGGACCGGAGCCGGCCGTCGGGCAGGGCTCGGTGGCGAGTGCCGTGCGTCCGGCACCGTGGGAGCGAGCGACGTAGAGCAACGGGGGCGGAGGAAGCCGGATGACGAGCAGCTTGGACAGGTTGCGGACCGGGATGCGGCGTATGGCTGCCCGGGCCGCGGAGTGGCGCGCGGAGGCGGGCGCCGAGCGTTCGCCGAACGACCCGCCCACCGACGCTCCCGGCGGAGTCACCCGCGACGCGGCCGAAGAGGCCGAGCAGTTGCGTGTCCCCCCGCCGCCCGTCTACGCGCCCGCCGTTTCCGCACGGCCCGAGCCTGCTGCCGCCGTGCCGTGGGGAGTTCGGGTGGCCGCCGAGGCGGGATGGCGGCTGCTGGTGCTCGCCGGTGTCGTCTTCGTGCTGATGAAGATCGTGAGCGCCGTCAGCCTCGTCGTCGTCGCGTTCTCGGCGGGGGTGCTGATCACCGCGCTCCTCCAGCCGACCACGCGTCGGCTCCGCAGGTGGGGGATGGGGCAGGGCAGTGCGACGGCTCTCACCTTCATCGGCGGCTTCGTCATCATGGGTCTCGTCGGCTGGTTCGTCGTCTGGCAGGTGATGGAGAACCTCGACACCCTCACCGACAAGGTGCAGGCGGGTATCGAGGAGCTCAAGTCCTGGGCGTTGGAAGGTCCGTTCCACGTCTCCGAGGACCAGATCAACGACATCGCCAGCAACCTCAGCAACTGGATTGGCAACAACACCAACGAGTTGACCTCGGCCGGTCTCGAGGGCGTCGGCTACCTCGTCGAGTTCTTCTCCGGCGCGTTCCTGGCGATGTTCGTGACCCTCTTCCTCCTCTACGACGGGCGGAAGATCTGGGCGTGGGCACTGAAGTTCGTCCCGTCCGCGGCGCGCGAGGGTGTGGCCGGGGCCGGGCCCCGCGCCTGGCGCACGCTCACGGGGTACGTGCGCGGCACGGTGATAGTGGCCCTCATCGACGCGGTCTTCATCGGGATCGGCATCTACTTCCTCGACGTGCCGATGGCGGTGCCGCTCGCCGTCTTCATCTTCCTCTTCGCCTTCATCCCGATCATCGGTGCCGTCATCTCCGGGGCGCTCGCCGTAGTCGTCGCGCTCGTCACCAACGGGTTCGTCACCGCGCTGCTGGTGCTCGCCGTCGTCCTCGCCGTGCAGCAGATCGAGAGCCACGTGCTGCAGCCGTTCATCCTCGGGCGGCTGGTCCAGGTGCATCCGCTCGCCGTCGTGCTCGCGGTGACGGGGGGAAGCCTGATCGCGGGGATTCCGGGGGCCGTTGTGGCGGTTCCGCTCGTCGCCGTCTCGAACACGGTCGTCGTCTACCTCAAGGCGTACGCGGAGGAACAGGCGCGGCGGCAGGTGCAGGCAGCGGGTGCTCCAGGGGGCGGGGGCGGCCCCGGAGGCGAAGCGGTGCCCGGACCACCGCACGAACCCGCGAGCCGGACCGAGGCCGGCTCCGGTGCCGGCGAGGGGAGTTCGGGGTCCTCCGGCACGGGCGACGGCGCCGAAGGCGGGTCCGGGGGCTGACGCCGGGGCGTCCGGCTCCGGGTCAGTACGGTGCCTCGCGCGCATCCATGAAGCGCTTCAGCTTCGCGGTGTCCGCCTCGGTCCAACCCGCCGGGGGCACGACCGAGGCCCACGCCTCCACCGAGGCCGTGCCGTAGCGGTGGCCGTGCGGTGCCTCTACGCCGTAGGAGACGGCCATGTCCACCGTCGTCTGCCAGAAGGTGACGAAGGGGAACCACGTGACCTCCTCGGTGATGTCCCGGCCCAGTGGCTCCTTGAGCCACTGGGGGCGGGTGAGCGCCAGTTGCGGCGACCACCAGGCGATCGCGTCCGAGGCGTTCTGCAGGTAGACGACCCTGGGGTGCCGCCACGTGCCGGACGGCGCTGCGAGATCCTTCTCCGGCCACTGCGCGAAGCGGAAGTTGCGGCCGTTCCGGTATTCGGGGAGCCAGACCGGGGTGTCGGGGTCCCGGTGCTGCGTGACCTCTTCCCTGATGGGGGAGAAGTTGGGGGAGCCGGCGAGGACGGCGCCGTCCACCTTGGAGAGCAGGTCGTCCGGGCTCTCGAAGGCCGCCTCCACCCCGTAGGCGCCGAGGCTCTCGCCGAAGGCGACGAGCTTCGGCCGGTCCTCCTTCGGGACCTGGAGCCAGCGCTCCCGCACCGCCTCGACGAGCGCGCGGTTGGCGCGGCCCGCCTGCTCCTTGTCGACGAGGAAGCTCACCCAGCTCGGCAGGTAGGAGTACTGCATCGCCACGATCGCCGTGTCGCCATCGTGCAGGAACTCCAGCGGTTCGGCGTCCGTCGAGTTGATCCAGCCCATGCCCGTCGTGCCGGCTATGGCGAGGACTTCGCGGTCGAAGGCGCCCGTCCGCTCCAGTTCGTCGACGGCGAGCCGCGCTCCCTCGGTGAAGTCGTCGAAGGTGCCCCGGCCGACGTAGACGCGTATCGGCTCCTGCGCCCGCCGGTCCATGACGGACGTGATGCGGTCGGCCGACGGGACGGAGCCGGTGAAGTTCCGTCCCTCGTACCCCAACTCCTCCCAGGAGATCAGGGAGTCCGGGCTGCCGGAGACGTAAGGGGAGCCCGACTGGACGATGCCGTCTTTCGTGCCCTTGTCCGTGCTCTCGGCGATACGTGCCGCGATGTCGATCACGCCGCGGTCGAAGACGACGTCCCTCGCGCCGAAGACGACGACGAGAGCGCTGATCACGAGCCCCCCGAGGATCGCCACCGGTCGGGGGACGAAGCGACCCAGCAGCCTGATCAGCTTGCGGGTGCCGAGGCGCACGACCCGGGCGACGGCGAGCAGCACGAGGCAGATGCCGATCGCCATGATCGCGATCATCATCGAGTGCCAGGTGAGCGTCTCCGGCATCTCCTGGAGGCGCCGCAGCTCACGCTGCATACCGGCGCTCTCGGAGAGCGTGAGGATCGTCAGCCCGACGCTCAGTACGTAGTACGCCTGCCACGCGTGCGCCCGCCACCGCTCGCGCGGCCGTAGCCGGGGGAAGCGGCGCAGCAGCGGCCGGAGTGCGGAGCGGAACGCCCAGTCCAGGAGGGCGCCTATCGCGTAGCCGATCGCGGCGGTGATGCCGCCGATCACGCCCTGCAGGTACCACGGCCTCGGGACGAGGGAAGGTGTGAGAGAGAGCCAGAAGAAGACGGTGGCGAAGCAGAGCGCGGTGAGGCCCGGCCAGCGACGTACGACCGAGGACGGGCTCGGCGGGTCCAGGTACGGGCGCGCCGCGAAGGCGAGCGTGCGCTGCACGAGGGGAGTTCGCCGGATATGACCGGAAAGCGCCTCTGCGACCTGGCGAAGGGCTCGCTCGTCCCGCATCTTCGCCCCCCAGCAGTCTTTCGTGCTCGCGCGGCGGTCATCTGTGCGAGCGGCGTCAACCGTAGCTGATCGGAACCCGCCTCAAGTGACGCGGAGGGAAAGGCGCTGGTTGCCTCGGGCGGGTGGGTCCGTTTGCTCTCGGGTCGGCCTCCTCGCCGACTCGTGAGCGGCCAAGCCGCGGTGCAGCGGCGGGAGTTGGACGTGTCGACGGCGTGCGCGGTCACGGCAGCGGCGCAAGCCTGGTCCCGGCCGGACCCCCGTACTGGCCAGGACCAAGGCTTGCGGGTAAAGTGTTATCACATTGCTAGGCCAGTGCTAGCGCAACCTGGTTACGGGTGCTGGCGAGAACCAGAGAATCGGGGGAAAGATGTCCGACAACGACACTCCTGCAGACAGCAACGAAGCCCGACCGCTCGCCGGCCAGGTCGGGAAGCCGCAGTCGCCCGTCCGCGAGGTCGCGGCCCACAGCATCCACGGCGGTCTTGCGCTGCTGATCGGCCTCCTCGGGGTGCTGATCGGTATCGCGATGGTGATCGGCGGCGGCGTCCTCGCCAACGGCGGGACGACGGCCGGAGGATCGGTACTGATCATCATCGGTGTCCTGCTGCTGATCGGCTCCGTCTTCCTCACCGCCGGCCTGAACATGGTCGCTCCCGGCGAGGCCAGGGTCGTCCAGCTCTTCGGGCGCTACACGGGCACCATCCGGACGGACGGGCTGCGTTGGGTGAACCCGCTGACGAGCCGGAGCAAGATCTCCACCCGGGTCCGCAACCACGAGACCGCCGTGCTGAAGGTCAACGACGCCTACGGCAATCCGATCGAGCTCGCCGCCGTCGTGGTCTGGCAGGTGAAGGACACCGCACAGGCGACGTTCTCCGTCGACGACTACGTGGAGTTCGTCTCCACGCAGACCGAGGCGGCCGTCCGGCACATCGCCATCGAGTACCCGTACGACGCGCACGAGGAGTCCGAACTCTCCCTGCGCGGCAACGCGGAGGAGATCACGGAGAAGCTCGCCGAGGAGCTGACGCAGCGGGTGAGCGCGGCCGGCGTGGCGATCGTGGAGTCGCGGTTCACGCACCTCGCCTACGCACCCGAGATCGCCTCCGCGATGCTCCAGCGCCAGCAGGCCGGCGCTGTTGTGGCGGCACGGCAGCAGATCGTCGAGGGTGCCTGCGGGATGGTCGAGGACGCGCTCGCGCGCATCACGGCGCAGGACTTCGTCGAGCTCGACGAGGAGCGCAAGGCGTCGATGGTCAGCAACCTGCTCGTGGTGCTCTGCGGCGACCGCTCCCCGCAGCCCGTGATGAACACGAGTTCGCTCTACCAGTGACCTCCGCCGAAGAGGGCGCGGGGCGTCGGCCGCGGCAGCGCAAACAGGTGCTGCTGCGGCTGGACCCGGCCGTTCACGACGCGCTCGCGAAGTGGGCCGCCGACGAACTCCGGTCCACCAATGCGCAGATCGACTTCGTGCTCAGACGCGCCCTCGCCGACACCGGCCGCCTCCCTCGCCATGCCCGTCCCCATCCACGGCGCGGGCGGCCGCCGAAAGACCCGTCCGAGGAGGACGACTCGCAGCAGGACTCCGCGGAGGACACGCCCTGAGCGGGCCGACCGCATTCTCCCTGCACAAGATCGGTGCGGCCTCCGTCCGGACGGGGGCCGCCGTACGTTTGCCGGGCCGGGCGGCCCGCTTGCGTCAACCTCGCGGTGACGGCGCCGATCGGAAGCTGTCACCGGTGGCCCCGGTGTTGACGGGGCGTACGGGAAGGCCACGCAGGGCGCCGCGGAGCGCTTCGGCGAAGTCGCTGAACTCCGAGCTCCGCGCGGCCCCGGTACGCAGCACTGCCGCGACCCTTCGGGACGGCGCGGGTTCGGCGAAGTACGAGGTGGTGAGCGTGTAGTTGCGCGCCGTCTCGACCCGCTGCGCCGACCTGGGCAGCAGGGTGACGCCCATGCCGCCCGCGACGAGTTGGACGAGCGTGGAGAGCCCCGCCGCTGCGGTGGTGGCGACGCCGTCCTCGCGGCCCACCTCTCGGCAAACGTCGAGCGCCTGATCGCGGAGGCAGTGCCCTTCGTCGAGCAGGAGCAGGGGGAGCTCGCGCAGCAGCGACCTCGGGAGGCCGCTGCGCCCGCCGGCGGGGTGGCCGCGGGGGGCGACGAGCACGAAGTCCTCGTCGTACAAGGGTATTTCCGTAAGGCCGTGACCGCCGGTGGCGTGCTGCAAAGGGAGCGGTACGGCCAGCAGCAGCAGATCGAGGCGGCCGCTGCCGAGCCCTTCGAGAAGGGAGGCCGTCTGTTCCTCGTGCACCTGGAGGTCGAGGTCCGGGTAGACGTCCTGGACCAACTGGAGGACGGCCGGCAGCAGATAGGGCGCGATGGTGGGGATTACTCCGAGTCGCAAGACGCCGGTGAAGGGCGCCCGTGCCGCCTCGGCCTCCTCCAACAGCTCACCGACGGCGTAGAGAACGCCCTTCGTGCGCGTGGCGATGCGCTCCCCCGCAGGTGAAAGCAGTACCTTTCGCGTCGTACGCTCCAGCAGCGTCACGCCGAGCGTCTCCTCGAGCGCCGCGACCGCGCCGGAGAGCGCGGGCTGACTCATGCCTATGGCGCTTGCAGCCTCGCGGAAGTGAAGATGTTCGGCGACGGCGGCGAAGGCGCGGAGCTGCGCCAGAGTGGGCTGCCGACCCCGGTGAGCTGCGGCGGGTGGGGCGGACACTGATAACTACCTCCGATCAACGCCACCAACTCTAGCTATTTCCGCGATCAATGTTCGCTGTGGCAATGTAGGTTCCGTCCAACCCCCGAGGAATGCCATCAGATCCGAAGCAACTACGTGAATCGTGCGTGACGCGACGGAAGTTGAAGGATTCGGACATTCCGATCTGCAAGGAGTGCGCGTTGCTCACTGTCGGTGACAAGTTCCCCGAGTTCGACCTGACTGCCTGCGTCTCGCTCGAGAAGGGCAAGGAGTTCGAGCAGATCGACCACAAGACCCACGAGGGCAAGTGGAAGGTCGTCTTCGCTTGGCCCAAGGACTTCACGTTCGTCTGCCCGACCGAGATCGCCGCGTTCGGCAAGCTGAACGAGGAGTTCGCCGACCGCGACGCCCAGATCCTCGGCTTCTCGCTCGACTCGGAGTTCGTGCACCACGCATGGCGCAAGGACCACCCGGACCTGACCGACCTGCCCTTCCCGATGATGGCCGACACCAAGCGCGAGCTCTCGACGGCCCTGGGCATCCTCGGCGACGACGGCTTCGCGCAGCGCGCCGTCTTCATCGTCGACCAGAACAACGAGATCCAGTTCACCATGGTGACCGCCGGCTCCGTCGGCCGTAACCCCAAGGAGGTCCTGCGGGTCCTCGACGCGCTCCAGACCGACGAGCTCTGCCCCTGCAACTGGACCCAGGGCGACGAGACCCTCGACCCGGTCGCGCTGCTGGCGGGTGAGTGACGAACCATGGCACTCGATGACCTCAAGCAGGCCCTTCCGGAGTACGCGAAGGACCTCAAGCTCAACCTCGGTTCCGTCATAGGCAATTCGGAGCTGCCCAAGCAGCAGCTCTGGGGCACCGTGCTCGCCTGCGCCCTCGCGTCCCGCTCCGGGATCGTGCTGCGTGCGCTGGAGCCGGAGGCCAAGGAGAACCTCAGCGCCGAGGCGTACGGTGCCGCCAAGTCGGCCGCCGCCATCATGGCGATGAACAACGTCTTCTACCGGACCCGCCACCTGCTGTCGGACCCGGAGTACGGCACGATGCGCGCCGGTCTGCGGATGAACGTGATCGGCAACCCCGGTGTCGAGAAGACGGACTTCGAGCTGTGGTCGCTCGCCGTCTCGGCGATCAACGGCTGCGGCCAGTGCCTCGACTCGCACGAGCAGGTGCTCCGCAAGGGCGGCGTCGACCGCGAGACCATCCAGGAGGCGTTCAAGATCGCCGCCGTGGTCCAGGCCGTCGGCGCGACCCTGGAGTCCGAGGCCCAGCTCGCCTGAGCCCTCGTCGCGCACCGTGTGGGCCGCCCCGGAGACTCCGGGGCGGCCCACACGTGCGTAGGCGAGCTACTCCTCGTGAGGGATGGGGAGTTCGAACCACACGACCTTGCCCGTGGAGAGGCGGGTGGCGCCCCAGCGGCGAGCCAGCCGGTTGACGAGGTAGAGGCCGCGTCCTCCCTCGTCCGTCGCGCGTGCCTGGCGGAGCCTGGGCAGTTGGGGCACGTCGTCGCCGACCTCGCAGCGGAGCACGTCGGTGCGCAGGAGCCGGAGGGTTATCGGACGCTCCGCGTAGCGCACCGCGTTGGTGACGACCTCGCTGACGAGGAGCTCCACCTGGTCCGTCAGCTCGGTGAGGCCCCAGCGTGCGAGCGCGCGCCGGGCGAGCCGGCGTGCCTGGCCCGCCGTCTGCGCCCTCGGGTCGAGGTACCAGTAGGCGACGTCGCTGGGTGTGATGCCGTCGAACCTCGCTGCGAGCAGGGCGATGTCGTCGTCCCGGTCGCCGGGGCCCAGTATGTCCAGGACCTCGTCGCAGAGCGGTTCGAGAGGCGCGGCGGCGCCGGGGCGCGTGAGGCGGGCCGTCGCCGCGAGCTTCTCGCGGAGGTGCTCGATCCCCGTCCACACGTCGCGCTGGCGGGACTCGACGAGGCCGTCCGTGTAGAGGAGCAGCGTGGCGCCTGCCGGGGCGTCCAGCTCGACGGCTTCGAAGTCCACGCCTCCTACGCCGATCGGTGCCCCGGCCGGTATACGCAGCACCTCGGCGCGGCCGCTGCGGTGGAGCATCACCGGCGGCGGATCTCCGGCGTTGGCGACGACGATCCGGTGGGCGACCGGGTCGTACACGGCGTAGAGGCAGGTGGCCATGCGGTCGCTGCCGAGCCGCTGCGCCTGCTCGTCGAGATGGTGGAGCACCTCCTGCGGCGGGAGGTCGAGCCCTGCCAGGGTCTGCGCCGTAGTGCGGAGTTGGCCCATGATCGCGGCGGACGTCATCGAGTGGCCCATGACGTCCCCGACGACGAGTGCGACGCGGCTGCCGGGGAGCGGAATGGCGTCGTACCAGTCGCCGCCCACGCGAGCCGTCTCGGCGGCCGGCAGGTAGCGGCTGGCGAGCTGGACGCCCGTCGGCTGCGGGAGTTCGTCGGGGAGCATGGTGCGCTGGAGCTCGTCGGCGATGTACGCCTCGCGGCCGTAGAGCACCGCCTTGTCGACGCCGAGCGCGGTGTGCGTCGCCAACTGCGCGGCGATCAGCAGGTCGTCCTGCTCGAACTCCGGCCGGTCGGGTCGGCGCAGGAAGACCGCGGCGCCGATGACGCGGCGCCTGCCCCGCAGCGGCGCGAGGATCGCACGCCGACCCGCGGGCAACTGCCTGTCCGGGCCGAGGAGTTCGGGGAGCGCGGCGCTCACGGGTGAGGCGTCGGCGAAGACCGGCCGTACGCCGCGGAGCACCTCGGCGAGGGGGCCGCCCGTGTGCACCTCGGCGAGCTCCGCCGCAGCGGGGAGGAGACCGCTCGCGGCGCGGGCCGCCTGTTCGGGCGCGGAGGTCGGCAGAGGGTTGGGCAGGATCTCGGCGCCGGGCTGACCGCCGAGGGCGTGCGGATACTCGGGGATGCGGTCGCTGCGCCGCAGCCGGAGGACGAAGGGGCTGGTCGGTCGCTCGTCGCCGACGGGGAGCGGATCGCGGAGGTAGACGAGGATGGCGTCCGAGTAGGCGGGGACGGTGGCGCGGCAGAGGCCGAGGACCGTCTCGTCGAGGTCGACACCGCGTGCAATGCGCCGCGTCGCCGCGCCGACGAAGCGGAGCCGGTCGCCACCGCGGCGCTCGCGCTCGCTCGGTTCGCTCTCCGAGCCGCCGGACGCGGGGGCTTCGGGCGGCGCGGGGGAGGCCGGCTGCTCCGGGGCGCCGGTGGGTGCGGGGATCGACGGCTGCTCGCCCGAGGTGCTGCTCGTGCGCGAACCGCCTTTGCCGGCGGCCCGTTTGCGCGTGCTCTTGCCCTTCGCGGCGGAAGAGCCGCGCCCGCCGGAACGCCGTGCCTCCTTCTGCGGCTCCTCGCCCGGGGCGTCGGCGGGCTCGCCGCGGGCCTCGGCGCCGCGGCCGGACTTCCCGCTCGAGGTTCCGCAGGACTTGCGCCCGCGGCCCGCCGACCCTCCGGCGCTGCTGCCGGAGGGTGAACTTCCCGCCGTACGCGGTCTCGTGCGGGCTGCGGGCAGGGGTGTCTCCTCGACGCCTTCGGGCTGCGGGCTGCTGCCCTGTTGGCGCCCGAAGTGGCCGTCGCCCGTCTCACCCCTCGCGGAGGGGGTCGACTCGGCTGTGCTCGCCGCAGGCTTCTCGTGCTCCGTCACGCGTTCGGTTTCCATCCATCCGGGGCGCATCCGCGCGCCCAGCGCTAGGTGCTCGGTTGTTAGGGGCGTCGCCGGCAGTGCAGGAAGAGCTGGATCTCCGGAGGGACGTCCGTGCTCGCGGGTGCGTACGAGACGGCCTCCTCGTCGACGACGTCGAAGCCGGCCTCGTCGACGATCCGGCGGAGGTCGTCCCGCAGGTGTCCCGATACCCGGATCGTGTTGCCGAGGAACGGGATGGCGAAGTCGTTGACGTCGGCCTCGACCATGCCGAGGGCGAGCGGGCCCTCGCCGCGGATCTGCCGATGGAGCATGGCGAGCGCATGGGGGATCTCCGAGCGCGGCAGCATGAGCAGGGAGAAGTAGGCGGCCGCGCCGTCGAACGGGCCCAGGTCGCTCGCCTCCATGTCCGCGATGTCCACGTGGTGGAACGACGCCTCGGGGACGTGCTCGCGACAGAGCTTCAGCATGCCCTCCGAGAGGTCGACGCCGATCACCTCGTGCCCCGCGTCGACGAGTTGCCGCGACGTCGGCAGGCCGGTGCCGCAACCGAGGTCGAGGACGCGGGAGCCGGCGGGGAGTTGCTCGGCGAGCCAGCTACCCGAGACCACCTGTGCGTCCTTGTGCGGGAACGCCTCGTCGTAGCGGTCGCCGATGGAGTCGAACGCCTCGGCCTGGCCGGTGCGGTCTATGTCCGTGCGATCGAAGACGCCGTAGGGGGAGGGCCCCTCCTCGGGCGCGACCGCGGCGCCCTGCGCGGGGACGCCCGGCCGCTGCTCGGCGCCCGACCCGCCCGTGCCTGCCGCGGGTGCTCCTCCGGTGCTGCTCACCACTGGGTTCCTCTCCGGCCGTCCGCCAAGTCCCCGAAGGGTGAGGGGAGTTGTGTAGAAATACGAGTACGGACGTTGATCCTACGTTTGCGGTACGGGTGCATATCAAGGGGCGCTCTGAGGTCGGTCCGGGTGAATGTTGAACGGGGTGCCTTGCGCGTCTGGCTCCGCACCGGCTGCGTTCGTGGTCGGCGCCGCTTCCGGGGCCGGAGGGGGGTCCGGGCGCCGGGGAGGTTCCGGAGGGAGCGCAGTCGAGCGTCTTTCGGGCGCCAGTGCAGCACGGTCCCAGTCCTCGGGCAACTCCGGTACCGGCCAGTCGGGTTGGGGGCGCCAGCGGTGCCAGTTGTCGCAGAACGGTGGTCTCCACTCGGCGACCGCCCGGCGTGCGCGCTCCAGCGCCGAGCGCACCTGGGTGCGCTGGGCGCGGCCCATCAGGCCGGCGCGCTGCGCGGCTTCGAACTCGTCCTCGTCGAGGAGCTCGGTGGTGCCGTCGGAGCGCACCGAGAGGTCGAGGAAGTGGTCCTCCGAGTCGACGCCGCCGGCCCAACGGGTGCGCGGCGCCTCGAGGTTGACGTAGTAGTTGCGGAACCGCCAGCCGGGCTCCCAGAAGAGCCAGACGGACCAGGGCTCGTCGGCGAGCGCCAGCTTCAGCACACCCGTGCCCTGCCAGGTCGTGCGGACCGTGGTGCGAGACCTGGTGTAGCGGGCGGCGAGCGGCGCGCGGTGGAGCGGGGTGCCGTCGGCGAGGACGGGCTTGATGCAGACGGTCCCGGGAGCGAGCCAGACGGCGAGTAGCTCGGGGGTGTCCCTGACGACCGTGACCGGGCGGCAGATGTGGAAGCCGGCCCGGGCGTCCGTCAGACCGGGGACGTGCCGGGTGTTGGCGCGGTAGCGCCAGAGGATCGCGCTCCCCGGCGCCCAACGGGCGCACGCGCCGGCGCTCTCCGTGGAGGCGCGGGGACGCGGAGCAACGGGGGCGCCCGCTGCTCTTCCCGTTGCGCTCTCGCGGGGCTCCACGCCCGCATGTGCGCCTCTCATCTCCCCGGCCATGAACCGATCTTAGGCGCGGTCGCCGCTCGCCGCCGTGACCTGGGCCGCAGAGCTACACGTACGAGTAACCCCGAACCGTCCCACCGCACCCGAAAGTGCCGGTGGAGAGGGGGTTGCCCGGTGCCGGCTTCGTCCCTTCGGGGCATGTGTGCCTGAATGCGCGTACGTCCGCGGGGAGTTCCGGTACTGGCGCACGCCGGTGCGGAGCCGTACGGCCAGGGTCGCCACACGGTTCGGCGGTGCGCCGTCCTCCGGCGTACCTCGGACGCCCCGTTCAGGACGGGGAGTTGACGACCGTTGCCGTTCCGGCGTCTGCTCAGGGGTGCGTCATCCGCAGGACGTCCAGCGCCTCGTCGAGCTGCTCCAGCGTGAGCTCCCCGCGCTCGACGTACCCCGCGTCCAGGACCGCTTCGCGGATCGTCATGCGTGCGGCGAGGGCCTTCTTGGCGACGGCGGCGGCGTTCTCGTAGCCGAGGTACTTGTTGAGCGGCGTCACCACGGACGGGGAGGACTCGGCGTACTCCCTGGCGCGTTCCGCGTCGGCTGTGATGCCGTCGACGGTGCGGTCGGCGAGGAGCGTCGCCGCGTTGGTGAGCAGGCGTACGGACTCCAGGAGGTTCTTCCCCATCACGGGGAGCATGACGTTGAGTTCGAAGTTGCCGGCGGCCCCCGCCGCTGCGACCGTCGCGTCGTTCCCCGTGACCTGGGCGGCGACCATGAGCACCGCCTCCGGGATCACCGGGTTGACCTTGCCCGGCATGATCGAGGAACCGGGTTGCAGGTCGGGCAGGGCGATCTCGGCGAGGCCCGTCCGCGGGCCGGAAGCCATCCACCGCAGGTCGTTGCAGATCTTCGTGAGGCCGACGGCCACCACCCGGAGCTGCCCCGACGTCTCCACCAGCGCGTCCCTGGCGCCCTGCGCCTCGAAGTGGTCGCGCGCCTCGGTGAAGGGCAGGTCCGTGGCGCGGGCCACCTCCTCGATCACCGAGGCCGAGAAGGCGGCCGGCGTGTTGATGCCGGTGCCCACCGCCGTGCCACCGAGCGGGAGTTCGGCGAGCCGGGGAAGCGACGACCGCAGCCGCTCCACCCCGTACGAGACCTGGGCCGCGTACCCGCCGAACTCCTGGCCGAGCGTGACAGGGGTGGCGTCCATCAGGTGCGTGCGCCCCGACTTGACGACGCCGTCGAACTCCGCGGCTTTGCGCCCCAGCGACGCCGACAGATGGTCGAGCGCCGGCAGCAGATCCCTCGTGACGGCGGCGGTCGCGGCGATGTGGATCGACGAAGGGAAGACGTCGTTCGACGACTGGCTGGCGTTGACGTGGTCGTTGGGGTGGACGGGCGAGCCGAGGCGCTCGGTCGCCAGCGTGGCCACGACCTCGTTCATGTTCATGTTGGACGAGGTGCCCGAACCCGTCTGGAAGACGTCGATCGGGAACTCCGCGTCCCAACGCCCTGCGGCGACCTCCTCGGCCGCCTCGCGCACCGCCTCGGCCAGCTCGCCGTCGAGCACCCCGAGCCGCCCGTTGACCAGGGCTGCCGCCGCCTTGATCCGTGCCAGTGCCTCGATGTGCGCCCGCTCCAGGCGCTGCCCGGAGATCGGGAAGTTCTCCACGGCGCGCTGCGTCTGGGCCCGCCACTTCGCCGCGGCCGGGACCTTCACCTCGCCCATGGAATCGTGCTCGACGCGGTACTCCGTGCTGTCGCTCATCGTGCGTACACCTCCATCCAGGTCAGCGTCGCGTACGCGGTGGCGCATTCCCCGGATGCGTCACCGCGTCGCGGGGAGGTCAGACGCTCGCGGGGCCGGGCTCGGGTGGGGCGGAGGTGAGCACTTCGTCGGCGGCGCCGGCGGTGAGGGCTCGGGTGAACCAGTGGCTGAGGAGATCGGTGTCCCGGCAGGTGGTGAGGTGGTGGTGTTGGGCTTCGGTGAGGGGGATGTCGCGGGCGTCGAGGAGTTGGAGGAGCTGCTCGATCTGCGTCTGCAGGCGGCCCTCGTCCCTGCCCTCGTCCCTGCCCTCGTCTCGGCCTTCCTCTCGGCCTTCCTCTCTCAGTCCCTCCGCCACGAAGCCGCGGAGTTCGAAAAGTCCTGAGCTCATGAGCTTCCTCCAGTGGTCGGCGGCCGTGGGGGAGTCGGCGAGGCCGCTTGCGGTGAAGTCTGCGTAGACGGTGACGGCGTCGTCGTCCTCGGTCTTCTTCAGGGCTGCTGCGAGCACGTCCAGTATTTCACCGATGCGTGGGTCGCTGCTGTGCGTCAGTGCCGAGAAGAGCGTCAGCGGGAGGTCGGCGGCAGCCTGCTCGACGTCGGTGATGAAGGGGACGTTGTCCGGGCCCAGGACGAAGGGCGTGAGCTGGAGGTTGGCTCCGGCGGGGTGGCCGATGCGGAAGGGGCCGGCTGCCCAGCGCGCGGTCGCGCGGTCGCGGCAGAGGACGAGCAGTACGGGGCGGTGATCGCGGTACCTGTTGGCGAGGTAAGCGAGGTAGTACGCCCAACTCCTGGCTTTCTCCGGGTCGTCCGCGGTCTGGGACTCGACGGCGAGCAGGTAGCCCCGTCCGTCGGGCCCGTCGAGCCGGAGCAGTGTGTCGACACGGCGCTCGACGGGCCTCACCTCGGTGAGGTCGCAGTTCACGTCGGAGACGACCGTCGCACCCGGCTCGGGGAGGCCGAGGAGCGCGAAGGCGCGGCCGAAGAGCTCGGGGAACTGCCGGAAGGCCCGATGGAGCGCCTCGTGAGGCGAGTTGACCATGGAGGCGACGCTACGCAGGCGTCCGGAGGCGCCATGCTCGTATGCCCGGTGGTTCACTCGCACGTGTGGGCTGCGGATCGTTGGGTCGACGGGCGGGCGCGCGGGCCCGCCCGTCGACGCCGGTTCACGACCCCTGGCGTACGGGGATCGACGTGACGAACGGCTGCTCGGGCGCAGGGTCGGCGAAGAAGTCGTTGCCCTTGTCGTCGACGACGATGAAGGCGGGGAACTCCTCGACCTCGATCCGCCAGACCGCCTCCATGCCGAGCTCCTCGTACTCGAGTACCTCGACCTTCTTGATGCAGTCCTGCGCGAGCCGCGCCGCAGGCCCGCCGATGGAGCCGAGGTAGAAGCCGCCGTGGGCCGCGCACGCGTCGGTGACCTGCTTGCTCCGGTTGCCCTTGGCGAGCATCACAAGCGAGCCGCCCGCCGCCTGGAACTGCTCGACGTACGCGTCCATCCGGCCGGCCGTCGTCGGCCCGAACGAGCCCGACGCATAGCCCTCGGGCGTCTTGGCGGGCCCCGCGTAGTAGACCGGGTGGTCCTTGAGGTACTGCGGCAGCTCGTCGCCCGCGTCGAGCCGCTCCTTGATCTTGGCGTGCGCGATGTCGCGGGCCACGACGAGGGTTCCCGTGAGCGAGAGCCGCGTTTTGACGGGGTGCTTGGAGAGTTCCGCGCGGATCTCCTCCATGGGGCGGCCGAGGTCGATGGCGACGGAGTCGAGGTCGGCGCCCGCGCCTTCGGTGAGCTGCGCGTCGGTGGTCTCGGGGAGGAAGCGGGCCGGGTCCGTCTCCAGCTCCTCCAGGAAGACGCCCTCCGCGGTGATCTTGGCCTTCGCCTGCCGGTCGGCCGAGCAGGAGACGGCGATCGCCACGGGGCAGGAGGCGCCGTGCCGCGGAAGGCGGACGACGCGCACGTCGTGGCAGAAGTACTTGCCGCCGAACTGCGCACCGATGCCGATCCGCTGCGTCAGCTCGAAGACCTGCTCCTCCAACTCCCTGTCGCGGAAACCGTGACCACTGGGGGAGCCCTCGCCGGGGAGTTCGTCGAGGTAGTGCGCGGAGGCGTACTTGGCGGTCTTGAGCGCGAACTCGGCGCTGGTGCCGCCGACGACGACCGCGAGGTGGTACGGCGGGCAGGCCGCGGTGCCCAGCGAACGGATCTTCTGCTCCAGGAACTTCATCATCGACCCCTCGTTGAGGACGGCCTTGGTCTCCTGGAAGAGGTAGGACTTGTTGGCGCTGCCGCCGCCCTTCGCCATGAAGAGGAACTTGTAGGCGTCACCGTCCTCCGCGTAGAGCTCGATCTGCGCGGGGAGGTTGCTTCCCGTGTTCCTCTCCTCCCACATGGTCAGCGGTGCCATCTGGGAGTAGCGGAGGTTGAGCTGCGTGTAGGCGTCGTAGATGCCGCGGGAGAGGGACTCCTCGTCGCCGCCCGAGGTGAGGACGTGCTGGCCGCGCTTGCCCATGACGATCGCCGTGCCGGTGTCCTGGCACATGGGCAGGACGCCGGCCGCCGCGATGTTGGCGTTCTTCAGCAGGTCGAGCGCGACGAAGCGGTCGTTGGCGCTCGCCTCGGGGTCGTCGAGGATCTTGCGGAGCTGGGCGAGGTGCTCGGGGCGCAGGTAGTGCGAGATGTCGTGCATCGCCTCGGCCGCGAGCTTCCGCAGCGCCTCCGGCTCCACCTTGAGGAAGGTGCGCCCGTCGGCCTCGAAGGTGCTCACGCCCTCGCTCGTGACGAGTCGGTACGGTGTGGGGTCCGCGCCGACGGGGAGCATCTCCGTGTAGGAGAACGCCGGTTGGGAGCTGGCAGACATAGGGGCTCTTCCTCTCACTTCGGTGCGCGGCCGGGCGTAGTGCTGGTCCGTCGACTCGCGGCGTTGCGCCCTTCAGGTTAGAACCCCCGCGCGCACCGGGGGGCGTGAGGTCCGCCCGGTCGAAGCCCGGGGTTGTCCACAGGGGGTGGTCGCGATCTATCGCGTCTCGTAGCCTTGGGGCGTGACTGAGGACTCCCCGCTGAAGAAGCAGCCCGAGCGCGCCCCGGCGCCCGCCCGCGAGGCGGCCGTCCGCGCCTCCGACGCCGACCGGGACCGCATCGCCGAGATTCTGCGCGAGGCGCTCGCCGAGGGCCGGCTCGACGCCGCCGAGCACGCGGAGCGTCTCGATGCGGTCTACGAAGCCAAGACACTCGGCGAGCTGGAGCCGCTCATAGCCGATCTGCCGGCGGGTGCGCGCAGCAGGCAGGCGCCGCGGGCGGAGGCCGCGCCCTCCGAGTACCGCTGGGAGGCGCCGCGGCCCGGCGGGTGGAAGGAGAACCTCGTCGCGATCTTCAGCGCGTCGGTGCGCAAGGGGCGTTGGAACGTCCCCCCGAGGATCAACGCCGTCTCGGTCTTCGGCAGTGTCGAGATCGACCTCAGCCAGGCGGTCTTCACCGAGCAGTACATCGTCATCAACGCGACGGCGGTCTTCGGGAGCGTGGAGATACAGGTGCCGGAGAACGTCACCCTCCGGCAGAAGGGGGCGGGTGTCTTCGGCAGCTTCGACGTCGAGTGCGCCGAGGCCACCGATCCGCAGGCGCCGGTGGTGCTGGTCCAGGGGGCGGGCGTGCTGGGTTCTGTCGAGGCGAAGCCCAAGCGCGGCAGGCTGCTGAGGAATCTGCGCGCGGGCGACCGCCTGCGGAAGGAGGAGTGAACGCGGAGCGGAGGGTTCCCTTCCGTACCGCGGGGGCCGAAGGAGCCCCACCGGTCTGACGAGTCAGACGATGCCACGGTATGCATACCGACGCGCACAGCGGGTAGGGCTGGTGCATCGTCGCTCGTGCGGTAGGAAGGTCAACTGCCGTGCGCAGAAAGACGGGTGAAGGGGAATCACCGACGTCTCGTCAGGAGCAGACCGTGCTGCACACGCCGCATCAGTCCCCGAAGACCGCCACCGTGCCCGCGCAGCGCTCCCCGCTGGGGGATCAGCCAGGGCCGTGGCACTCCGAGGCCGTGTGCCGCAGGGACGAGGCGGGGCTCTTCTTCGCGCCCTCGAAGGAGCCGACCGCCGCGCGGCTCTCCAGGGAGCAGGCGGCCAAGCGCGTCTGCGCCGGCTGCCCCGTGCTCGCCGAGTGCCGCGAGCACGCCCTCCTCCTCCCCGAACCGTACGGCGTCTGGGGCGGGTTGACGGCCGCCGAGCGGCGCGTGGTCCTCGCTCGCCGGCGCCGTCGGGAGACGGCCGCGGAGAAGGTGACGGCCGCCCCCGTCGAGCGCATCGCCTGAAGCCCGGCCCGCCGGGCGGTTCCGGGGACCGGGCCGAGGAGCGTCCCGTAGCGCGTGTCCGAGGCGGTCAGTTGGCGCGGTCGAAATCGATGGCGCTGTAGGCCCGCAGCTTCGAGAGCTGGTGGGTGGACTCGATCTGGCGGAGCGTGCCCGACTTCGAGCGCATCACGAGCGACTGCGTGTACGCGCGCTCCCCCCGGTAGTGCACGCCGCGCAGCAGGTCGCCGTCGGTGATACCGGTGGCGACGAAGAAGACGTTGTCGCCCTTGACGAGGTCGCGTTCGGTGAGCACCTTCTCCAGGTCGTGCCCGGCGTCGAGCGCGGCCTGTCGCTCCTCGTCGTCCTTGGGCCACAGCTTGCCCTGCATGGCGCCGCCGAGGCAGGTGATCGCGCAGGCCGCGATGATCCCTTCCGGGGTGCCGCCCACTCCGAGGAGGAGATCGACGCCCGTCCCCTCCCGCACGGCCATGATCGCGCCGGCCACGTCGCCGTCGGAGATGAACTTGATCCGGGCCCCCGCCTCCCGGACCTCCTTCACGAGGCCCTGGTGGCGCGGGCGGTCGAGGATCACCACGGTGACGTCCTCGGGTCCGCAGCCCTTCGCTTTCGCGATGCGCCGGATGTTCACGGCGGGCGGCGCCGAGATGTCGACGAATTCGGCGGCCTCGGGGCCCGTGACGAGCTTGTCCATGTAGAAGACCGCGCTCGGGTCGAACATCGAGCCGCGTTCCGCCACCGCGAGGACCGAGACCGCGTTGCCCATGCCCTTGGCGGTGAGCGTGGTGCCGTCCACGGGGTCGACGGCGACGTCGCACTCGGCGCCCGTGCCGTCGCCGACGCGCTCGCCGTTGTAGAGCATCGGAGCCTCGTCCTTCTCGCCCTCGCCGATGACGACGACGCCGTTCATCGAGACGGTGGAGACGAGGGTGCGCATCGCCTTCACGGCCGCACCGTCGGCGCCGATCTTGTCGCCGCGGCCGACCCAGCGGCCGGAGGCCATCGCCCCGGCCTCGGTGACCCGGACGAGCTCCAGGGCGAGGTTGCGGTCGGGCGCCTCCGGGCTCACTTCGAGCTGGGAGGGCAGGTGATGGTTCTCTGACATCGGAACCCGCCTTTCTGTACGGCGACGGCCGCGCTACTGAGGGTGCTTCCGACTCTACCGGGCTTCGAAAATTTGAGCAGGTGCACCCTCGGATGAGCGGTCGAGGCGCTCAACTTGCCGCCACTGCACGGAATCCGCACGCAAAACAGTATGTGTCAGTATCCGCGGTCCGCGCGCACCGGGCCGCCCCCGCCCGCCTGCGGACGGTCCCCGCGTACCGGCGCTCTCCGCCCATGGGGGACGATGTCGAGGTGGCAGCAGACAAGCAGCGCGGCAAGCAGACGGTGCGGGACATGCTGATCTCGCTCGCGGTGATCCTCCTCGCCGCCTGGGTGATCTACCTCTTCATCCCGCACGACGAGGACCAGGACCCGGTCCGTCCCGTCAGCTACCGGGTCGAGCTCGACTCGGCCCGCCGTGCGGCGCCGTATCCGGTCGCCGCGCCCGTCGGCCTGCCCGACGGCTGGCGCGCCACCTCCGTCACCTTCCAGGGCGAGGGCTCCGGCGCCGTCGACTGGCACCTCGGCTTCATGTCGCCCCAGGACGAGTACGCGGCCGTCGAGCAGAGCGACGCCAAACGCCCCGCGAAGTTCATACGGGACGTGACCCAGGGAGCGGAGAAGACCGAGCGCACCCAGCAGGTCGAAGGCGACGCGTGGATGCGGTACGAGGGGGAGAAGTACGACGCGCTCGTCCGCACCGACGAGAAGCAGGCGATGACCACCGTGGTGACGGGGACGGCCGGCTTCGCCGAACTCGGGCAGCTCGCCGGTGCGTTGCAGGAGAAGCAGGGCGGCTCCTCGCCCTCGGCGACGCCCTGAGCCGGGGACCGGCCGGAGCCGGTCTCCGGCCGGACGGCCGTATTCCGTGCATCAGACCGTGGTGACGGCGTCCTCGAACGCGAGCCGGGGGGCGCGCGGGTTGTGCCCGTCGGGGGCGGTCCTGCCGATGTTCACCACGACGAGTGCGTGCTGCTTGCCGTCGCCGAAGAACTCCTTGTCGACACCGGCCGCGTCGAAGCCCGTCATCGGTCCTGCGCCGAGGCCGGCGGCGCGGATGCCGAGGATGAAGTAGCCGATCTGGAGAGTGGCGTTGAGGGTGCCGGAGGACTCGCGGTATGCCTCGTCGGCGAAGAGGGTGTCCTTCAATTGGGGCTTGAACGGGAGGAGTTCGGGCAGCCGCTCGTGGAAGTCGAGGTCGACGGCGAGTATCGCGGTGAGCGGGGCCGTGCGCGTCTTCGCCTGGTTGCCTTCCGACATGTGCGAGACGAGGCGCTCCCGCGCCTCCGGGCTGCGCACGAGCGTGACGCGCAGCGGCGACTGGTTGAACGCGGTGGGAGCGTACTTGATGAGGTCGTAGACCTCCTGGATCTGCTCTTCGGTCACCGGCTCGTCGGTGAACCGGTGCGCCGTGTGCGCCTCCTTGAAGAGCAGGTCCTGGGCGGCGGGGTCGAGGGGGAGGGTCATAACTGCCTTTTCGTGCCGGTGCGTTGTGTGCAACTGTGACTGTACGAGCCACATATTTTGGCTTCAACGAAAAATGGAACGATCTTCTTCCGTTAATGTTGTGCACCACCACGGCACTGTCATGCTTCCCCGGCGGAGTCAGCTTTCCGCATCGGCGTCCTCGCCCTCGGTCTCGTCCCCTTCCTCCTCCGCTTCGAGGACGGCGTCGAGCCGGGCGCGGGCGCCCTCCAGCCATTCGCGGCAGATCCGCGCGAGCTCCTCGCCGCGCTCCCAGAGCGCGAGCGACTCCTCCAGCGAGGTGCCCCCGGCCTCCAACCGTTGGACCACCTCGATCAGTTGGGCCCTGGCGTGCTCGTACCCGAGGCCGGCCTCCTCGGCGCTGCCGTCCTCTTCCTCGTCGGCCCCGCCCTGTGCGCGCGTCGTCATGGCCCCACCCTATGAGTCCGGTCCGACAACCACCTCGAAGCCGCCTTCGGCGACCCGGGCACTGAGCTTCTCCCCCGCCTCCACCTCCGCGGCGTCGCGCACCACGCCGCCGCCGTCCCGCTGGAGCACCGCGTACCCGCGCCGGAGGGTCGCGGCGGGGGAGAGCGCCACGACGCGTGCCCTGGTGTGCGCCAACTCGTCCTCGGCGCGGTCGAGTCGGTGGCCGAGGACGCGGCGCGCACGGTCCAGCCAGTGCGCCGTGTCCTCCTCGCGCTCCTCGACGAGGGTGTACGGCTCGGCCAGCGCAGGGCGGCTCAGGAGCCCGGCGAGGCCCCGCTCCTCGCGCTCGAGCAGCCCGTCCACCGCGCGCCGGGAGCGCCGGCGGAGCTGCGCGATGCGCTCGTGCTCCTCGCCGACGTCGGGCACGGTGTCCTTCGCCGCGTGCGTCGGGGTGCGGGAGCGCACGTCGGCGACGAGGTCGAGGAGCGGGGCGTCGGCCTCGTGGCCGATCGCGGAGACGAGCGGCGTCCGGCACTCGGCGACGGCGCGGACGAGCCGCTCGTCGGAGAAGGGGAGGAGGTCCTCCATGCCGCCGCCGCCCCGCGTGACGATGATGACGTCGACCTCGCGGTGCGCGTCGAGTTCGCGGACGGCCTCGATCACCTGGGGCACCGCATTGACCCCCTGCACCGCGGTGTTGCGGATCTCGAAGCGGACGGCGGGCCAGCGCTCGCGCGCCGTGTGGAGGACGTCCCGCTCGGCGTCGGAGGCGCGGCCCGTCACCAGGCCGATGCGGTGCGGGAGGAACGGCAGCGCGCGCTTGCGGTCGGTGGCGAAGAGCCCTTCTGCGGCCAGCTTCTTCTTCAACTGCTCAAGCCGCGCGAGGAGTTCACCGACGCCGACCGGGCGGATCTCGGCGGCGCGCAGCGACAGCCGCCCGCCCCGTGCGTACCACTCGGGCTTGGCGTGGAGCACCACGCGCGAGCCTTCGGCGACGACGTCCTTGACGCGCTCGTAGACCTGCCGATAGCAGGTGACGGTGAGCGAGACGTCCCGCGAGGGGTCCCGGAGGGTGAGAAAGACCATGCCCGCCCCCGGCCGCGGAGAGAGCTGCACGATCTGCCCCTCCACCCAGACCGCGCCGAGCCGGTCGATCCAGCCGCCGATGAGCCGCGAGACCTCGCTGACGGGTACCGGCGTCTCGGCCGACGTCTGCAGAGCCATGCCCGCGAGGATAGGCCCCGCCACCGACAGCGGGACACCTCGCGCGAGCGGTCACCCCGCGCCGGGGCCCTCGCGCTCGCCCTCCACCGGTACGTCGTCCAGCCGCCCGCGGCTGCGGAGCACCGCCAACACCACGAGGGCGACGACGAACCACACCAGGCCGACCCAGTGCGCCTCCCGGTTCGCCGTGACGATCACCGCGACGACGATCGCGAGGCCGACGAGCGGGAGCACCCAGTCGCGCACGAACCCGGCGGCCGCCCCGCGCCCGGTGAGGCCGTAGTACCCCATGACCGAGAGGTGCAGCATCCCGAACCCGAAGAGCGCGCCGATGTCGACGATCGAGACGAGCCTGTCGAGGCCGTCGGCCGCGCGGGCCGCCCAGACCGCGGCCGCCATGGTGATCGCGGCGCTGACCAGCAGTGTGATCCAGGGGACCCCGGTGCGGCGGGAGATCGTGGCGAGCCCGTGCGGCAGCCGGCGGTCCCGCGCCATCGCGAAGAGCAGCCGTCCCGCCGCTGCCTGTCCGGCGAGCGCGGCGAAGGCGGCGCCCAGCGCCTTGCTCGCGGCGACGAGCGTCTCCAGCCAGCCGCCGATCGAGGAGTTGACCGCCTCGTAGAACGCCGGGCCCTGGGCGGCGGGGTCGTCCGCGAGCTCCTGTGAGGTCTCCGGCGAGAGGAGCGCGGCGAGGTAGGTCTGGATGATGAAGAGGATGCCGGTGGTGATGAGGCACCACACCAGCGCACGCGCCACCGGAGAGCGCTGCCCGTCGGTCCCGCGGCCCCCGGTCGCCTCCTCGGCGAAGTTGGCGATCGCGTCGAAGCCGAGGTAGGAGAGGACCGCGATGGAGACCGCGCTGAGCACGGCCTCGGCCGAGAACCCGTCGTCCCCCGTCAGCGGCGAGAGCCAGTCGCGCTCAGGCCCGTGCTGCACCAGCACCACGACGGCCGCCACGACGAAGACGGCGAGCGCCGCCAACTCCAGCGCCAGCACGAGGAATCCGACCAACGCCGCCCTGTGCACCCCGGAGAGGTTGAGCGCCGTCGTCACCACGACGGCGAGCGCCGTCCACACCCACTGGTCGACCTCCGGGACGAGCTGCGCCATCGCGATCCCGGAGAAGAGGTAGGCCACGGCCGGGATGAGCACGTAGTCGAGCATCATCATCCAGCCGGCGAGGAACCCGGCCGACGGCCCGAGCCCCGCCCGCGCGTACGCGTACACCGAGCCGGCGTGCGGGACGGCGCGCAGCATCCGCGCGTACGAGTAGGCCGTGAAGCCCATGGCGATCGTCGCGACGACGTAGACGAGGGGGACGGTGCCCTGACTCCTCGCGTCGAGGGCGCCGTAGATGCCGACGGGGGCCATCGGCGCGATGAACAGCAGTCCGTAGACGATCAGATCGCGGAAGGTGAGCGTGCGGCGCAGCTCACCGCCGGACCCGGGTTCGGGGAGGTTCGGCAGTTCGGGCACGGGCTCACCATGCCGGAAAACGGCGCGGCGCAGGGGGAGGACGGGCCGATCAGCGAGGTGGCCGGCGGGGGCGGGCGTCCGCGCGTAGCTCGTTGGGAGGCATTTAGGATGGGCACATGACTGCATCGCCCGCTCGCCGTGTGCTGCTCGCCGCCCCCCGGGGCTACTGCGCCGGCGTGGACCGAGCCGTAATCGCCGTCGAACAGGCTCTGGAGCAGTACGGCGCGCCCGTCTACGTCCGCCACGAGATCGTGCACAACAAATACGTGGTGCGCACCCTGGAGAAGAAGGGCGCGATCTTCGTCGAGGAGACCTCGGAGGTGCCGCCCGGGGAGATCTGCGTCTTCTCCGCGCACGGCGTCGCGCCCGAGGTGCACGAGGAGGCCGCCCGCGGCCAGCTCGCCACCATCGACGCCACCTGCCCGCTCGTCACCAAGGTGCACAAGGAAGCGGTCAGGTACGCCAAGGAGGACTACGACATCCTCCTCATCGGCCACGAAGGCCATGAGGAGGTCATCGGCACCAGCGGCGAGGCGCCCGAGCACATCACGCTCGTCGACGGCCCGGACGACGTGGAGAACGTCGAGGTCCGGGACCCCGAGCGGGTCGTCTGGCTCTCCCAGACGACGCTTTCGGTCGACGAGACGATGGAGACCGTCGACGCGCTCAAGGGCCGCTACCCCGACCTCATCTCCCCGCCCACCGACGACATCTGCTACGCGACGCAGAACCGCCAGACCGCGATCAAGAAGGTCGCCGCCGAGTCGGACCTCGTCCTCGTCGTCGGCTCGCAGAACTCCTCGAACTCGGTGCGCCTCGTGGAGACGGCGCTCTCGCACGGGGCCAAGGCGGGACACCTCGTCGACGGCGCGGAGGAGATCGACCCGGCCTGGCTGGAGGGCGTCACGACCGTGGGCGTCTCCTCCGGCGCCTCCGTGCCCGAGGTACTCGTCGACGGGGTCCTCGACTGGCTGGAGCAGCACGGCTGGGCCGACGTCGAGATCGTCCAACCCGTCGAGGAGCGCATGCAGTTCTCGCTGCCGAAGGAGCTGAGGCGGGACCTCCGCGCCGAGGCGGCGGCCGCCTCCGGCTCCGACTGAGCCGGTCGCACGCCCGCTGGCCGGGCGCCGTCCTCAGCGACGGCGCCCGGCCACGATGCTGATGCGGCGCAGCAGCACCACGGCGCCCGCGAGGCCCGTGCCCGCGTACACCCAGCCGGCGTTGAGCGCCAGGTGCGTGAAGACGTCCTGCGCGAGACCGGAGAACCCCTCGCCGGGCCCGCCCAGCGTGAGCAGCCCTGCCGTGAACGCGAGCGGGGCGGCGATGGGCGCCGCGATCAGGTCGGCCGCGCGCACCCAGCACGCCGAGGCGAGGACGGCGAGGAGGAACAGGACGCAGTAGACGACGGGTTCGCCGTCGAGCAGCGCCGCGTCCGCCGCGCCGACGAGCAGCATCGCCGTCGTCGCGAGCAGTCCGCAGCCGAGTCCGGTCAGCCGGGCGCGGGGAAGGCGTGCTGCCCGGTCGGCGAGCGGTCGGGGGAGCACGCGGAGCAGCAGCGCTCTGGAGGTCGGCGCGCGGCGGTCCTCGGGACGGCTCCGCCGGGCCTCGCCGCTGGGCGTCTCGGCGTCCTTCGGCGGCGCGGAGGGTCTGCGGTCGCGCTGGCGTTCCTCTTTCCTCGAGGTACGGACTCCTGCCGCCGGCGGGTCGGGGACCGCGACGGGTTCCGCGGGGTGCGGTACCGCGGGGGCGCGGTAGAGCCGCTCTTCCTCGGGGGTCGTCGTGCCGCTGTTGCCCGTCTTCCGCTCCCGCCGCACTTGCGGTTCGTGCGGGGTCGTGCGCGCGCTGCGTTGCTCCACCGGGCCACGGTAGGCGGTGCCCCCGGGGCTGCGGGGCGACGGACACGCGTGCGGAGGTGGGGTGTCGGGCGTGCGGTGGTGGACGGAACGGCCGGTTGCCGGAGCTACGGGTCTTTCGGTACGCATGCCAAGTTCCGTGCGCGAACGCGCAATTGCCGCCGTCGCACCGGTCCGCCGGACGCCTCAGCCGGTGAAGCCGGCGTCGCGGGCGCGGAGGGCGGCCTGTACGCGGTTGTCGGCCTCCAGCGCGGTGAGGATGCGGCTGACGTGTGCCTTGACGGTGCTTTCGCGCATGCCGAGGTGTCCGGCGATCTCCGCGTTGGTCTCCCCGCGGGAGAGCAGCGCGAGCACCTCGCGTTCGCGGGGGGTGAGGTTCTCCAGTTTTTTCCGGGCCGCGGCGGCCCGGGAGTGGCCGGCTTGGTGGTAGCGGTCGATGAGCCTGCGTGCCGCCGCGGGGTGGAGCATCGCCGAACCGGACGCGACGAGGTGGACGGCGCGGAGGATCTCGGACGGGGCGGTGTCCTTGAGGAGGAAGCCGTCGGCTCCGGCCGTGAGGGAGTCGTAGACGTACTCGTCGAGGTCGAAAGTGGTCAGCGTGATCACCCTCGGAGGGTGGGGCAGGGCACGCAGGCGGGCGGTGGCCGCGATGCCGTCCATGCGCGGCATGCGCACGTCGACCAGGGCGACGTCGATGCGGTGGGCCGTGGCGAGTTCGACCGCGCGGAGGCCGTCGGACGCCTGGGCTACCGTCTCGATCGCCTCGTCCCCGTCGAGGAGGTCGGCGAGTCCGAGACGGACGAGGGCGTCGTCGTCGACGATCATGGCGCGGATCATGTGCGGGAGCTTCCCTGTCTGTCGGGCGCGTGATGGGCGATACGGGCCGCGAGCCGCCAGCCGCCGGAGCCGTGCGGGCCGGCGCTGAGCTCTCCGCCGAGCGCGGAGACGCGCTCGCGCAGCCCCACCAGCCCGAAACCCGAGGGCTCTGCGAGCGCGGCGGAGGTGCCGGGGCGGTTGGTGACCTCGACGGTGGTGTCGGGCGGCCGGTAGTCGAGGCGGATGTGCACCGGTGAACCGGCGGCGTGCTTACGGGCGTTGGTGAGACCTTCCTGCACGAGCCGGTAGACGGCGAGCCGGTGCGCGGCCGGCGCCTCCTCGGCGCGGCCCGCGATGTCCAGTTCGACGTGCTGGGACTGCCGTGCCTGCGCGACGAGCTCCCGCACGTCGCGCAGGACGGGTGCCGTTCCGGCCGCGTCGGGGGTGTGCAGGGCGCCGAGGACGTCCCGCAGATCGGACAGGGCCTCCGTGGAGGTGGTGCGCAGCAGGGCGAGGCGTTCGGCGACCGGTTCGGGGAGCGCGTCGGACTTGGTGGCGAGCACGCCGGAGTGGAGCGCGATGAGACTCAGGCGGTGGGCGAGCACGTCGTGCATCTCCGCGGCGACGCGGGAGCGTTCGGCGGCGCGCGCGGCCTCCTCGCGGAGCTCCCGCTCGACGCGCAACCGCTCCACCTGCGAGTTGAGCAGCTCCACCAGGCGGTGACGGCTGCCCACCCACAGCCCGCCGACGACGGCCAGGAGCAGGAACAGCGTGGAGCCGTACTGCTGGGGCCGCCACAGCGATTCCGGCTCGGGCGACGAGGAGTTGGCGACCATGACGGCGACGCCGCAGCAGACCGCCCACCCGGGCCGGCGGCGCGCAGCGAGGTCGAAGAGGGCGACGAGCAGCAGCGGCAGCATCGGCCACCCCCACGCACCCGTCGCCACCGTGGTGCTCACCGGCGCGACGAGCCAGGGCAGACGGCGGACCAGCAGCGCCGCCCCGCACAGCAGGGCGACCGCGGTCCGCCAGGTCAGGTACGCACCGTCTGCGGCGACGGACGCGCTCTGCACGGCGTTGAGCACCAGTACCAGGATCAGCGCCCTGCGCCCGTAGGCGGCCCAGGGAAAGTCCTCTCTCCGTCTCATCCCGGATGACCTTAGGCGGGCCGATCCTGCGCTGTCCCCCGACCGACTGCCGCCTGCACCCCCGACTTTCGTAGGGGGAGGCCGTCGCGGGAAGGCGGATTCACCGTTCCGGCCCGGTTTCTAGCGTCTCCGGCATGGATCACGAGACCGTGCGGCACGACCGACCTCCGCGCTCCGACGGCTGGGCGTTCCTGAGGGAGGCAGCCAGGGACATGCGTACCACCGGCGCCGTCGCACCCAGCGGCAGAGGGCTCGCGCACGCGTTGAGCGAACCGGCGTGCGCCCCCGGGCACGGCCCCGCGACCGTCCTCGAAGCGGGCGCGGGCACAGGCGTGGTGACGAGCGCGCTCCTCTCGCGGCTGCCGAGAGGGAGCCGACTCGACGTCGTCGAAGCCAACCCGCGCTTCGCCGACCGGCTGCAACGCCTCGCCGACCGGCATCGACGGGACGGAAAGGAGGTGCGGCTCCACCTCCGTCCCGTCGAGGAGGTGGAGACCGACCGGACCTACGACGCCGTCGTCTCCGGCCTGCCCTTCGCGAACTTCGCACCCCGGTACGTCGAGACGGTCATGGAGCGGTACCTGGAACTCCTGCGCCCCGGAGGCACGTTGACCTACTTCGCCTACCTCGGCACCCTCCCGGCCTCTGCCCTGTTCGCCCCCCGCAGCCGGACGCGGCGGCACCGAGCCGTCGAGGAGGTGCTCGCCGGCTACCGGTGGAGCTATGCAACCGCCTGCCGGACGGTGTGGCCCAACCTTCCTCCCGCGAGGGTCTGGCAGCTCCGGCGACCGGCGTCGGCTGCGCCTGCGCCTCGCCGGGAAGCCGCGGCCGTCGGATGAACGGGCTGCTGGAACAGGCGCCCGTCGGTGCGTACGCCGTCGTGGCGCTGGCGGTCCTCGCCGAATCGGTCCTGCTCGTCGGGGCGTTCGTCCCCACCCTGACGCTGCTGCTCACGGCCGGCGGGTTGGCGCGGGCCGGTCGGCTGGACCTGCCCGTGCTGGTCGGAGTCGCCGCGTCCGCGGTGGTGGCGGGGGACTTCCTCGCCCACCGGACCGGCCGCACCCTCGGCGTCCGCATGCGGACGGGACGACTCGGCCGCCGCCTGCCCGCCTCCGTCTGGCAGCGTGCCGAGACGCTCATGGACCGCCGGGGCGGGCAGGCCGTCTTCCTCGGCCGCTTCCTGCCGGTGGTGCGGACCCTCGT
Organism: Streptomyces sulphureus DSM 40104; assembly: GCF_000381025.1. Taxonomy (GTDB): domain Bacteria; phylum Actinomycetota; class Actinomycetes; order Streptomycetales; family Streptomycetaceae; genus Streptomyces; species Streptomyces sulphureus. Next base: position 654,447 of record NZ_KB905814.1, on the reverse strand, counting down.
GCCCCATCTCGCGGGTGCTGCCCGGCTGCCCTATCGGCGACTCGCCCCCGCGAGCGCGGCGGCCGGGGTGCTGTGGTCGGCGGCCGAGACCGCCGCCGGGTACTGCGCGGCCGCCTCCCTGCGGCACGCCTTCGGCCCCGCGCTCGTCCTGGGGGCGGTCGCCGGCGCCGTCGTGGTGTGGACGAGGAGGCGCGGCCGTTCGTCCGTCCTGCCGTGCGGCGGCCGGCTCTCCGCGGGCCGGGGCCGGTCGTACCATCCGAGGGCGCCCGTAGACTGGTGGACTGGTCCGTGCTCGGCGGGCCGGTCCTCCAGATCCTCTCGCTACGGGAAGTCGCCACGTGTCGCTCACGATCGGAATCGTCGGCCTGCCCAACGTCGGCAAGTCGACCATGTTCAACGCCCTGACCAAGAACGACGTCCTGGCGGCCAACTATCCGTTCGCCACCATCGAACCCAACGTCGGCGTCGTCGGCGTGCCGGACGTGCGGCTCGCCGAGCTCGCCAAGCTCTACGACTCGCAGAAGGTGCTGCCCGCCACCGTCGACTTCGTCGACATCGCCGGCATCGTGCGGGGCGCGAGCGAGGGCGAGGGGCTGGGGAACAAGTTCCTCCACAACATCCGCGAGTCCGACGCGATCTGCCAGGTGATCCGCGCCTTCAAGGACGACAACGTCGTCCACGTCGACGGCCGTATCTCCCCCGCGCACGACATCGACACGATCAACACCGAGCTGATCCTCGCCGACCTCCAGACGATCGAGAAGGTCCTGCCGCGCCTGGAGAAGGAGGCCCGGGTCAAGAAGGACCGGCAGCCCGAGCTGAAGGCCGTCCAGGAGGCGAAGGAGATCCTGGAGAAGGGCAACACCCTCTTCTCCGAGGGCATCCGCCAGGGCACGGAGCCCGCGGCCCTCCTCCACGACCTCCACCTCCTGACGACCAAGCCCTTCCTCTACGTCTTCAACGTCGACGAGGACGAGCTCACCGACGAGGAGTTCAAGCAGGAGCAGCGCGACCTGGTCGCCCCCGCCGAAGCCGTCTTCCTCAACGCCAAGCTCGAGGCCGACCTCGCCGAGCTCGACGAGGAGGAGGCCCTCGAACTCCTCAACACGGTCGGCCAGGAGGAGCCGGGACTCGCCACCCTGGCACACGTCGGCTTCCGCACCCTCGGCCTCCAGACCTACCTCACGGCCGGCCCCAAGGAGGCCCGCGCCTGGACGATCCCGAAGGGGGCCACGGCCCCCGAGGCGGCCGGCGTCATCCACACCGACTTCCAGAAGGGCTTCATCAAGGCCGAGATCATCTCCTACGACGACCTCATGGAGGCCGGCTCCGTCCCCGAGGCCCGCGCCAAGGGGAGGGCCCGGATGGAGGGGAAGGAGTACGTGATGCGGGACGGGGATGTGGTGGAGTTCCGGTTCAACGTGTAGCTACTGGCTAGTGATGCCAGAGGGGCATCGGTGTCATCTTGTACACGATGCATGTCGTTCGCCCGAGGCGGACGAGTCTCCGACGAGCAGCGTCTCCGGGAGCTGGCCGGATCCGCGCTGGTCCTCAGTGCCGCATGGTGATGGCTTCGGCCCGGCTCGCCGTGCCACGCCAGCAGTGCGGCGGCGTAGATGAGTTCCGCGGCGAGAATGGTGAAGGCGGCGATCCGCTCGGGCCGAACCCGCCTCGTCGGCCGGCTGCCGTTCCTCGCGTGTGATGGACCGCTGCAAGTCCGTCCGCTATGCCGGACGAGCTCGCCATCCGGCCTCTGAGGCAGCACGGCGGACGGGGGTGGAGCACACCCGGTGGGACGGGCTCTTGGTTACTGCTCCTCTGAAGATTGGGTGGCGGACCACGCGGCCCTGATCATGCCGAAGGCCTCGTCGAGGGCGGCCTCCGGGTCTGCGGACTGCCGTGCAAGCGTGAAGGCTGCCATGGCGAAGCGGGCGATCGTGTCGGAGGCGACCTCAGATGTGTGGAGGTCCGGCGCTGCCTGGATCGCTGCAGCGAGCGTGCGCGCGTATCGCAGCTCGAGGACCTGGGCATAGGTCGAGAGCTCCGGGCTCTGCTCGATCATCGTCCAGATCCCGGTCGCATCCCCCGTCGTGCAGTGCTGAACAAGGGCCCTGATCTCCTCGTGCAGCGCGCAGACCACCGAAGCCCCCTCGTCGCGGTCGGCGACCGCAGCGACGAGGCGGGTCTCGAAATCGGCGGCCTGCTCGAACACCAAGGCTTCCTTCGACGGGAAGTGTGCGAACAGGGTCGTGACGGCCACGTCGGCTTCGGTGGCGATCTCCCGGATGCCCACAGACTCGTACCCGCTTTCGCGGAACATCCGCAGGGCGGTATCAGCGATCCCGCGTCGCGTCGCTGCCTTCTTCCGCTCGCGGCGACCAGCGGGCTGGAGTGGGTTGGTCATCGCACGAGCCTAGCGGATACAAAACACTAACCGTTAGTGTTAGCGTGCCGGGCATGAAGAAGGTCATCTACACGCGCTTCGGCGGACCGGACGTACTCCATCTCGTCGACAGCGAGGTGCCGCGCCCGGGTCCCGGGCAGCTGCGGATTGCGGTCCGGGCGGCCGCGGTGAACGCCTTCGACTGGCGGGTGCGTGAAGGCCAAAAGCTCGGTGCTCACCCGGTGCAGCTACCGGCCGGCCTCGGGCTGGACGCGGCGGGGGTCGTCGAGGAGGTGGGCGAGGGGGTCACGGATGTCGAGGTCGGTGACGCCGTTTTCGGTGAAGGGAACGAGACCTACGCCGAGTCAGCACTAATGTCGCATTGGTATCCGATGCCGGCTGAGCTGACCTTTGTCGAAGCCGCCGGCTATCCGTCCGTCGTCGAGACGGCGCTGCGCGTGCTCGACGAGGTCGGGGTCCACGCTGGTGAGACCCTCCTGGTCAGTGGTGCCGCCGGAGGCGTCGGTTCTGCGGTGGTTCAGATCGCCCGATCTCGCGAAATCTCGGTGATCGGTACTGCTGGACCGGCGAACCAGGACTATCTGCGCGGCCTCGGCGCGCTGGTCACAACGTATGACAAGGGCTGGGCCGACCGCGTGCGCCGTCTCGGTCGCGTCGACGCCGCCCTGGACCTCGCGGGAGCAGGGATCATCCAGCAGCTGGTGGACCTCGTCGGCACTCCGGACCGAGTGCTCACGACCGCGGATCTGGACGCCCCGAAGTTCGGCGTTCGGTTTTCCGGAGCAGCGGGCGACGTGCACGCGGCTCTCGTCGAGGCTGCTCGACTGGTCGCGGATGGAGTCTTGCGGATCCCGGTGGCCCAGACCTACAAGCTGGCCGAGGCCGGCGCGGCGCACATCGACAGCCAAGCTGGACACACCAGAGGACGGCGCATCATCGTGGTGTGATCCGCTGCGGGTAGAACTCTGGCGCACAAGCCGCAGAAGAGTGAGAGTGGCGAGGAGCAGCTACCCGCTTTCGGCTTGGTGGCCCGAGGCAAATAGTCCTCCATGTGGGCACGTGGTGGAGTTCCGGCTCAACGTTTGGCTTTCCGTCGGCATTGACGGCGTGATCCGTCGAACTCGCGGAGCACCGGGGGTCGGTCTGTTCGGGGCCGGCCCTCGGTGTCGTTCCGGTCGCTGCGTCTGTGCTGGTTGTGCTGCTAGTTCGCCACCTGCCACCACTGCTGGGCATCCGTACCGTCGTTGGATGGTTGCTGGTCCTGTCCGGCGGGCGGCTGACGGGAGCGAGGGTGCCGTGATCGTTCTGGACGCCAGTCGTGCACGCTTGGCCGGGAAGATCGCAGCAGGTTTTCCCAGCGGTGGTCATCTCCAGCGTTCGTTGAGCCGCACACCCGACCAACACGCTTCCCGTTGCGTGAAGAGTCGGTCCGACGGTGGATTGGTCAGCCTTTGACGCCGGTGAGGGTGATGCCCTTCACAAAGCTCTTCTGGGCGAAGAAGAAGAGGAGCACGACGGGGAGCGCCGCCAGCAGCGAGGCGGCCATCGTGAGATTCCACTCGACCTGGTAGGAGCCGCGGAACTGGGTGAGCCCCACCGGCAGGGTCCAGGCGGCTTCGTTGTTGCCGACGTAGAGCAGCGGACCGAGGAAGTCGTTCCAGCAGAACGTGAATTGGAAGACGGCGACCGCGGCCAGGGCGGGTTTCGTCATCGGGAGGACGACGCGCAGCAGTGTGCCGAGTTCGCTGCAGCCGTCCAACCGTGCCGCTTCCAAATACTCCTGCGGAACGGTGAGGAAGAACTGCCGGAGCAGGAAGATGCTGAAGGCGTGGCCGAAGAAGAGCGGCGCCACCAAGGGGACCAGCGTGCCGACCAGATCGACCGAGGCCCACATCGAGAAGAGCGGGACGAGCGTCACCTGCGGGGGAAGCATCATGACGCCGACGGTCATCAGCAGCCATACGTGCCTGCCTCGCCACTCCAACTTCGCCATCGCGTAGGCGGCGGGCACGCTGGAGAGCAGCGTCCCGAGCGTGCCGAGAACTGCGTACAGCAGGGTGTTGCCCGCGTACCGCGCCAGTGGAATCCGTTCGAAGACCTCGACGAAGTTGTGCCACTGGAAGGTCTCCGGCCACAGATTGGCCGACAGGGTCTGCGAGTTGCTCATCAGCGCGGTGAGGGCGATGAGTACGAACGGCACCAGCACCAAGAACGCCAGGGCGATGACGAAGGCGCGTTCCGCGACCGTCTCCAGGAACTGCTGCCGCCGTCTGCGAACGAGCCGGCGATCGAGGCCCGGCCGCGGCTGCTGCGGCCCGGCGGCCCTACGGCGAGTCGGGGCGAGGGTGGACATCGACGCTGCTCCCACTTCCTAGGACCACCGGCTGGCGCGCCGGAGCATGACGAATGCGATGCAGAAGGACACCGCGAACAGCAGCAGGGCGAGCACCGAGGCGTAGCCCATGTTGAAGTAGCGGAAACCCTGCTTGTACAGCAGCACGGGGAAGAAGAGTGTCGAGTCGTTCGGATACCCGAGGGACTCCGCACCGTTGGTGGCGCCCCCGGAGAGCGAGGTCGCCACGACGTACGCCTGCGTGAAGTACTGCAGGGCGTCGATACACGCGGTCACTCCGGCGAAGACCAGCACCGGACGGATCGCCGGCAGCGTCACGTGCCACAGCTTGCCGAGTCTGCCGGCCCCGTCGATCTCGGCGGCCTCGTAGAGCTGTTGTGGCACGTCCAGCACGGCGGCGAGGAAGATCACCATCAGGTTGCCGACCATCCAGGTGTCCAGCAGCAACAGTGAGGGCTTGGACCATCCAGGATCGTCGAACCACAGTGGCCCGTCGACGCCGAGGTGGGACAGCACGGTGTTGACCGGACCGGCCGAGGGGTTCAACAGCACGACGAACCCTAGCGAGGCCGCGACCAGCGGCATCAGGTACGGCAGGTAGAAGACGGTGCGCAGGATGCCGCTGCCGCGCTTCACTCGGGAGATCATCAGCGCGATGAGGAACGCGAACGTGATCTTCACCGGGACGCCGATGAGGAGAATCCAGGCGCTGTTGCCGATGCCGGTCATCAGCGCGTCGTCTTGAAAGAGAAACCGCCAGTTGTCGAGGCCGATGAACTTCGCGGGTGTGATCAGGTCGTAGCGCGTCAGGGAGATGTAGACGTTGGCGAGCAGCGGGTAGAGGAAGAAGACCCCGAATCCGAGGAACCACGGCGCCATGAGGCCCATGGCCGGCCAGTTGATCCTCTCCCGGAATCCCCGCCGACGCGGGAGGGAGCCCGGCGCCCTCACTCTCCCCTCCCGATCGTGATCTGCCTGAGGAAGTTGTCGATGGCCTCGGCCTCATTGCGCAGTCCCTTTTCGGGGTTCGCCACCTTCCCCGACTCCCACTGCTGGAAGAAGGTCGACATCGAGTCCTGGTAGCTGAGCCCCGCCGGGGTGTTCGGCGGCAGTGTGCTGTGCGGGTGGCCGGCCATTTTCAGGAAGGGCTTGAAGTTCGGGATTTTGGCGAGCTCCGGGGAACGCAGCGCCGCCTTCGTGGTCGGCACGTTGTGCAGTTCCTTCGCCAACTCGGTCTGTGCGCCGGTGTCCGTGGCGAGCCATTTGACGAGCCGCCAGGCGGCTTCCGGGTGCTCGCTGCGGTGGGTGATTCCGGCGAGGTGCACCGTCCAGGCGCCGCCGCCGTACCGTTGGGGCTCGTCGTCGGGCGCGGGGAACGGGGCGGTGCCGTAGTCGAGTTCGGGCGCCTCGTCCTCGATGAAGGCGGTGCGGAACTCGCCGTCCAGCATCAACGCCAGCTTGCCGGTCTGGAACGCGTTCGAAGCGGTGTACTGGGCACCGGCGCCGGCGCTGAAGGCCCGCAGCCGCTCGTAGCCGTACCAGTCGATCAGCTTCTTGCGCCAATCGAGCATCTTCCGCCACTTTGAATCGGTGCCGACGGCGGAGGCCCCGGCTTCGTCGAACCACGGCGCACCCCACAACTGGGCCTCGTACGCGGGGCGGTTGGCGTAGAACATGGTCAGCGGCACATAACCCGCCCCTTGTATCGCACCGTTAGGGCTGCGTTCGGTCAACTTCCGCGCATAGTCGTCCAGTTCGCTCATCGTTTTGGGCGGACCGTCGAGGCCGGCGTCCTTGAGCTTGCGTTTGTTGTAGTAGAGGCCGTAGATGTCGCCGAGGACGGGCAGTCCGCACCGTTTCCCCTCGGACGAGCCCGCCTGATAGGGCGCGGGCAGAAACTTCTTGGTGTCCAACTTGTCGCGCTCGATGTAATGGGTGAGGTCGCGCCAACCACCGCTCGGGCAGTAGACGCCCGCCAGTTCGCTCTGTGGTGCCCACTGCACGTCGGGCGCCGGGCCACCGCGCAGCGCCGCGACCATGCGGTCGTTGTCCTGGGAGCCGAGGCTGTCGACGCTGATCCAGGGGTGCTCCCGCTCGAACCGCCTGAGCACCTTGTTGAAAGCGTCGAGCTCGCGACCGTTGTAGGCGCTCCACACCGAGATCGTCACCGGCTCGTGCCCGGGCTGATCGAGCGGTACGTCAGGAGCGGCGACGCCGCACGCGGTCAGCAGCGCGCCGCTCACCGCCATGGTTATGACCCGGCGCAGCGGTCGCGGAAAGGGAACGCCCCTCATCTCAGCCCTTCTTCCGGTACGGCTTCGGCGGCGGGACCGTCGGCCGGGCGGAGCGTGAAGTCGACCTCGAAGGTCCGGTCCCACGGCAGCCGCACCGAGTCGGCCGGGAGCGACCACCCGGCGAACTCGGGGAACCGCTCGACGGACCTGGCGAGTTCGGCGGCGATCCAGGAGCGGGCGGGTTCCCGCACTTCGGCCGGGAGTTCGTCGTGGCGGTCCTGCTGGCTGAACCTCGCCAGCGCGCGGCCCCGGATGTCGGTCATGTAGGCGTGGTCCTCGATCAGCCGGTGCAACAGCAACCGGTGATGCGCGACGTGGTCGAGCACGCCGGCGGCACGGGCCGTCGCACAGACGACACCGTGCGCGAGGGCGCTGCCGACGGTGTTCCCCGCGGTGTTCCAGCCGCCGTACGCGGCCAGCGACTTGAGCTCGATACGCGACTGGAGGGCGGCGAGCAGCGCCGGATCGGACCCGTTCGGGTACGCGCAGTCGGCGACCACCACCGCGGCGCCCGCTGCGACCAGCGAGGCGACGCGTTCGGCCGTGGCCCGTACCTCCGAGTGCTCCTGCTCCCGCACTCTCGGGTGTTGATGCGCCCAGTCGCCCCCCTGCCGGTCAGGCGGGTGCACCACGACGACGAGCTCCGCGTCGGCACCCGCCGCGGGCGCGGCGCCAACTGCCCTCAGGTGGCCTTGCGTTCCCTGCGCGAGCGGCAGGTTCTCGTACGGTGCGACCCGGGAGAGACCGTCCGGCACCGCACACTCGACGGCGACCGGCAGCGGGGTGTCCCGCAGTCGCCCGAGCACCGCGCGTGCCACCAGGACGGCGCCGACCTCGTCGGCGCCGGGGTGCATCAGCACGCCGTCGACCGCATCTCCCAGGACCCGTTTCCAGTGCGCGAGCCAGTGCTGCTCCAGGCTGCCGGCGGAGCGCTCGGCGGTGTCGTCCGCGGTGACCAGCAGTGTCTGCACGGTGGCGTCCGCGGCGAGCCCCAGCGCTGCGAGGTTGACGGTGTGGTTGCGCAGCCGTCGGGCTTCGAAGTCGGCGACGGAGTCGCGCGGAAGCCGCTCGCGGAGCTCGCCGGCCTCTCGCTCGCCCGCCTGCTCACCGAGGTACCTGCGGTGCAAGGCCGCGCCGTAGCGGTGCAGATCCACGCCGATGTGCCGCCAGTAGTCGGGTTCCTCGTCGCTGCTGTTGGAGTTGGGCGCGCGGGTGACCAACGAGACGGCGTGCAGGCCGGTTCGGGGCGCGCGCGCCCGGACGCGACGCAGCGCCTCCCAGCGGTCGAGCACCGCCGCGACGCTGTCAGTGGTCGTACGGGCGGCGATCAGACCGCCGTAGCCGAGGGTGTCCAGCGAGGCGACGAGTTCGTCGGCGGGTGCGGAGCCCTCGACGGTGGACTCCAACCAGGAACCGAGCGCCGCGGTGTCGCCCGGCTGCTTCTTGTGGCTGAGCACGGCCGCGGGCGGCAGCTTCACCTCGGCTCCCGCGACGGCCGCAACCTGCCGCGGCAGCCTGGTGTTGACGGGGCGCTCGTCGAGTGGCAGCAGCGCGATGTGCACGAGTACTCCAAGGCGAAACGGCTGGAAGGCAGGGTTAGTTTGGTCCCATCCAATTGGGTCCGTCAATAGTCAACTAGCCGTGGAGCAGGCGAAGTGCGAACGATTGGTGCCAACCATTAACCGCCGTCATGACGGAACGGGTGGGGGACAGCGCTGCGTTGGGCGCCCCGGAGCGGTTGACTCCCGCGTCCTGCGGGCGCCCGAGGGGCCGCGAGCGGAAGCGGGTGGTTGGCGGGTTGAGTGGGTGAGCAGGTGCGGACCGACGCCCCCGCGTGCTGCCGCGTAGCGTGGAGCTGCCCACCTTGAGTCGCATTGGACAGTACCAATCTCCCATGGGGCTTGGAACTGTTGGGGAACTTACCCGTAAGCTCCAGGTATTGGCTGGTACCTATACGCCGAGGACAGGCTCAACACAGGACGGAGGGCCACGTGGCCAAGCTGGCCAAACATGAGGAGCTACGACAGCGGCTGCTGGCGGGCATGGCCGACGCCCCGCCGCACACGCCCCTGCCCACCGAGAGGGAGATCGCCGCCGAACACGGGGTCTCACGCAACACCGTGCGCCAGGCGCTCGACGCGTTGGAACAGGCGGGGGGCGTCTACCGCGTACAGGGTGCGGGCACCTTCGTCGCTCCTGCCGTGGTGTCCAAGTCCCTTGCACTCACGTCCTTTTCGGAGGACATGCGGGCACGTGAAATGGAGCCCGGCGCCCGGCTGCTCACCGCGGGGACCGTGCGGGCCGGTCGCCGCATAGGCGACTTCCTGGACCTCGATCCGAGAGCCGAGGTCTTCCGTATCGGCAGGCTCAGGTTGGCCGACGGAGCCCCGATGTGCCTGGAGACCGTCCACCTGCCGACCGCGCGTGTGCCGGGGCTCGCCGAAGCGGACCTCGACGGCTCGCTGTACCAACTCCTCAGCGAGCGTTACGGCTTGGAGATCGTCACCGCGGAGCAGGTGGTGCGGGCGGTCGATCTGGGCGAGACGGAGTCGACGCTGCTGGAGGTGCCGGTCGGCACCTCCGGGCTGCATGTGCAGCGTGTCGGACTGGACCGTCGCGAGCGCCCAGTAGAGGCGACCACCACGCTCTACCGCGCGGACCGCTACGACATCCGCTTCGCCGTGCGGCGGACGCCCGCTTCCTGAGGCCCGAACCGCCGCCCTCCCCACACCGCTGACGACGAAGGAAGCATCGTGCGCACCACAGAGTCCGGCGCCCCGGAGCCGAGCCGTACCGCCATGCCCGCAGCACGGGCGAACGCGCTCCTGGACGGCCTCCGGGGTCGACTCGTCGTCTCCTGCCAGGCTCCTCCCGGGGACCCGCTGCGCGAGCCGCACCACATCGCCGCGATCGCGGCCTCCGTCACCGCGGGCGCACCCGTCGCCGGGGTCCGGGTCCAAGGGCTCGACGACATCGCGGCCGTACGCGCCACCGTCGAGGTACCCGTCATCGGCCTGTGGAAGGACGGCGACGAGGGCGTCTACATCACGCCGACTCCCCGGCACGCACTGCAGGTTGCGGACGCGGGCGCGGACCTGGTGGCCGCGGACGCCACCGGACGCGCCCGCCCGGACGGCAGCGAACTCCACGAGCTCGTCCGTACCGTGCACCGCGCGGGCAAGCTCTTCATGGCGGACATCTCAACCGTGGCGGAAGGCGTCCGCGCCGCCGCCCTCGGTGCCGATCTCGTCTCCACCACGTTGTCCGGATACACCCCGTACAGCCCCCAACAACCCGGCCCCGACTTGCCGTTGGTCCGGCAACTCGCCTCCCGGGTGCGCGTTCCGGTCTGTGCCGAGGGGCGCCTGCACACCCCCGAGGACGCCCGCGCTGCCCTCGACGCCGGCGCCTGGACGGCGATCGTGGGTACCGCCATCACCGCTCCCGCCGCGCTGGCCAATCGCTTTGCGGCCGCGTTGGGTTGACGCCGCGAGCGGCACCGCACGAGCCGGACTGGCCGGCGGAGACGACGAGGGTGTTGCGGTGATCCTGGTCGGCGCCGTAGGCCGTGGACGTCGAAGTGCATCCGCAAAGCCGGGTCGAGCCGGGTCCTCATGGGGTGCTTCGCGTGCAGCGCCGCGTTGTTCGACGGGCTGCGAGCGGTCGGCAGCACGCAGCGCGGACTACGCGACGCGACCTTCTCCGCGATGGCGCGGACCGTCGGTGCATGTCCAACCGCTCGCGTCACACCCGGAGTCGGACCGACATTTCCGAGGTGGCCGAACGCGGGCGCGCTCGGCGAAGAACGGTGCAGGTCCGTTTCCTCTTGCCTGACGGTGCCGCCCGCCGATGGGCTCAGACGGGGTCGCCCGGAGTACGTGCCGGGCGGTGCAGCGGAGCGCTGCTCGTCAGTGCGGCGGCGCCGATGACGGCGGCGTCGTCACCGAACAGCGGGGCGTTCGGGCGGAGGTGCTGCAGACCGGGGAGGAGGGTGGCGGCGAACTCCGCGCCGAGCGGCGTGCGATAGCGCGGGCCGATGCGCGGCACCCCGCCGCCGACGACGACCCGGTCGCAACCGAGCGCGTTCGCGAGCCCGCCGAGCGTGCGGCCCAACGCCCCGGCGCCGGTGGCGATCGCGTGCTCGGCTGCCGCGTCGCCCTCGACGGCGCGGGCGGCCACCGTCTGCAGGCTCTCCGCCGTACGGCCGGACTCGCGTACGTAGAGCGCGGTGATGCCGGGACCGGAGGCGACGGCCTCCAGGTGGCCGGTGGCGCCGCACGGGCACCTCAGCCCCGTGGCCTCCGTCGCCGCCAGGTGCCCCAGGTGGCCGGCGAGACCGCCGGCACCGTGCAGTAGCCGCCCGTCGACAGCGATCGCACCGCCCACCCCCGTGCCGACGGCGGCGTAGAGCACACTGTCGCCGACGCTCAGCTCGGGTCCTGCGGCGGCCCGCACGTCGTTGTCGCAAGCGACGGGGAGGCCGGTACGCCGTGCCAACTCCGGCCCCAGCGGGGTGCCCTTCCAGCCGCGTACGGCGTCCGTGGCGCCGGTTACGGTGCCGCTCACGGAGTCGACGACTCCGGCCGCGGCCACGCCGATTGCGACCGCACCCGTGTTCACGGCGGCGAACGAGGCGGCGAGCGCGTCGAGTACGGCGGCCGGTCCTTCCTGCGCGGGCGTGGGCCGGGTGGCACGGGCGAGCGGCACGCCGTCGGGCGCCACGAGCGCCGCATCGATCTTGGTGCCGCCCATGTCCAGCCCGACGACGGGTCCCGGAAGCGAGAGGCGCGACGTGCTCATCGTCCGGGCATCCAGACGTTGCTCCGTGAACGGCGGGCAACGGCAGCGGGCGCGCGCTGCGCTTCCGACCCGGTCTTTCTCGGCACGAACGTCCGATGCCCCATATTGCCCTTCTTGCTCCCCTGTTGCGGCAGGCTCCCGAGCGACCTCGGAAACCCGGCAGCACCCGGCGTGCCACGATCCGCCGACTTCCGTGCCCAACATAGCCATTGACCGTCGCAAATGGTCAAGACCTGTTCAGAGGCGAGCGCAACGCCGGGCGTCGCCTGCCGCACCGGCCGGCTACGCACCACGTCGAGCCGGCGGCTCCCGGGAACAACCGCGAAGTCCGTCCGCGATCCTTGAACGGCCTCGCCGACGAGAGCACAGCAATCTCCCAGTGCACAAGGCAAGTTGGGGCCGCCGGCGACAGCGGTGCCTGGCCGGTTGCCGCGCCGACGCCGGGGCCACCCTGCCCACCTGCTCGTTGACGAGTACCGGGACCTCCGGGCCGGACGGCCGACGGATACAGCCGTCGGCCGATCAACCCCGTTCGGGAGGCACAGGGTTGAGCCTCACTGCCGGACCGCGCTGCGGACGTGGCGGTCGCGGCCTGCGCCGTAGCCGAAGAAGGACATGACGAGATTGAGCACGATGAGGAGGATCAGCGGCACGGTCCAGTCCCGGGTGGTGTCGTGGAGGACGCCGAGCAGGAGGGGCCCTGCAGCGGCGACGAGGTAGCCGACGCCCTGTGCCATACCGGCCAGGGCTGCGGACTCGTCGGGTCCTGCGGCGCGCTGGGACTGGAAGCTCAGCGCCATGACGAGGCAAGCGCCGCCGCCCAGGCCGAGCAGGACGCAGGACAGGACCGCCAGGCCAGGAGTGGCGAGCAGCAGGGCGAAGCCCGCGGCGACCAGCACCGAGGCGACGGCAGCGGTGAAGCGCTGGTCGTGGCGGCCACGGGTGACCAGTGGCAGCAGCATGCTGGAGACGAGCGCGACGACCTGGTAGAAGAACAGCATCCAGCCGGCGCCTGCAGGGTCCATGCCCTGGTGAGCCAGGATGCTGGGCAGCCAGGCGATGATCGTGTAGAAGCCGAGGGACTGCAGGCCCATGAAGACGGCGACCTGCCAAGCCAGTACGGATTTCCACGGGGTGGGGCTGTGCCCGGTGTCGTTCGACGCGGCCGGTCGGTCGCCGCGCATGCGGGGTAGCCAGACGGCGAGCGCGGCGACGGCGAGGACCAGCCCCCACGCCAGGCTGGTGCGCCACGAGCCGGGCAAGGCATCGGCCAGGGGTACCGAGATGCCCGAGGAGACCGCGGCCACGAAACCCATCACGGTGACATAGGCCGCGCTGATGAGGGGGATGCGTGCCGACGGCACACTCTGCCGGATGATCGATGGCAGCAGCACGTTGCCGAAGGCGATCGCGGCGGACAGGACTATGGTGCCGAGGAACAGGCACGCGATCGAGGGCAACGACCGCACTATCGTGCCCGCAGCGAGCACGGCGAGGGCGAGGGCGAGTACCCGGGCGGAGCCGAACCGGTGGGAGACGCGCCCGACGAACGGGGAGGTGGCGGCGAAGGTGAGCAGCGGCAGTGTGCTGAGAAAGCCGCCCCAGCTCGCCGGCAGCCCGGTGTCGTACTCGATCGCGGGCAGCAGGGTACCGACCCCGGTGAGGGTCGCGCGCAGGTTGGCCGCGACCAGCACGATCGCGAGCACCAGGCCGGCCCCGAGCGTCGCCGGCGACGACGTGGACTTGGTTGTGTTGATCGCTCCGGTGGTCACTTCGTCTCTTCCGCTTGTTCCGGGCGGCCTGTTCTGGTCATGGCGACGATCTGCGTCGCGATGGACCGCGCACCCGCCTCGTCGACGTGCTCGATCGCTTCGACCAGGCGTTGGTGCAATCGCACGTGTTCACCGAGCACGTCCTCGTCGAGAGGCAGGCCGCCCAGGGAGGCGGTGATGGCACCGCCGAGGTGGTCGTACACCTCGGCCAGCAGAAGGTTGCCGCCGGCACGGACGACGGCCCGGTGAAAGCAGGCGTCGACCTCGGCGATCGCCGGCATCGAACCGCTCTCCGCTGCGGTGTCGGCCTCGGCCAAGAGAGCTCGTAGGCGCACGAGATCGTCGGCGCTGCGTCGGGCTGCCGCCAGACCGGCGGCGTACTCCTCGAGCACGGCCCGCAGTTCCAGCACGTCGTCAGCGGACGACGAGGCCGCGCGGCGCACCAGCACGGCTTCCAGCTCGCTCGCCGCGCGCACGTAGGTGCCGTCACCCGCGCGGGCCTCGAGAAGGCCGAGATGGGTGAGGGCCCGTAGTGCCTCACGCAGAGTCGTCCGGCTGACGCCGAGCTGTCCCACCAGCTCGTGTTCGGACGGCAGACGAGTTCCCACGGCCCAGGCACCGGAGGTGATGTGCTCACGCAGGCTCTCCACGAGCTGAGTGGAAAGGCTCGCGTTCCTCTGGGGGGCTCGGAGGTCAGTCATGCATCCCACCCTAGCCGAATGTCAGACATATGCGCGGGCAACGGCGAGGCTGGCTGGGACAACGGCGACCGACAGCCTGTCGAGCTCGCTCCGGTCCACCGCTTCACTCGATCGACGACCGTGAAGCCGTCGAGCTGATCTCACGCGGCGGCCGGGGCGCGGCTCCGGCCCGGTTGCTTCCTGTCCGCGGCCGCCGGGGACATGTCAGTGGTGTCAGTACGTCTCTCAGGTGAGGGATACGCCGCGGCCGCCGAAGAACTCGGTGAACTCGGCCGCGTGCAGACTCGCGGTACGGGCCTGCGCTGTGTGGCCGGACGGGTTGCGGAAGTGCACCGTGTCGCCTTGGCGGTCGGTGACGAGTACGAGGTGGCCGCCCTTGCCCGGGGCGGGGTTCCCGGGGCGGCGGATCTCCTTGTGGACGGAGGCCATCACCATCCGGCCGGCGTCGAGGAGAGCGAGGAGACCGGGCACGGTCAGGTGCGGGTGGACCTCGGCGTCCAGGGGGAGGGCGTCTGTCACGTACTGGACGAAGGGGGCGTAGATCAGGCCGTGGATCGCTCCGGTGTCCGGGTCCTCTGTGTAGGCCCCGTATCTCCGGGCGCCTTCGAGGAGTTCGAACATGGTGGGTGCCTCGCCGGTACGGGAGATCAGTGCCATGCGCAGGCAGGCGATGCCGCACATGTGGCCGGCCCAGCGGCCGTAGGCGTCGAGGCTCGGGGCGCCGGACTCCTTCCAGCGGGGGTCGTCGTCGTGGGCGCGGCCTTCGTAGGCGAAGGCGGTGATGAGGTCGGCGCTGGCGTACTGCGTGATCGTGGGGAAAGGGGCGTCGGACACGGGTGGTTCCTTCCGGTGGGCGCTCTGACCGATCAGCCGGTGGAGGTGGGCAGGTCCGCGCCGTGGCTGGAGATCACCGCGCTCATCATTCCTGACTCGTCGTTGGCCGAGGCGCAGGCGCCGCTCGGTTCAGCGACGATCTTCGAGTCAGCAGGTGGGAGCGCGTTGTCGGCGCAGACGACGGCGTCGAAGGTGCCGTCGCGGAACGGGAGGCGGCGCATGTCGGCGGCGGACGTGGGGAGGACCGTGCTGCGGAGGGTGGGGTCGCGGGAGGCGCGAGCCGCAGCGTGGGGACTGAGGTCCGTCCCGATGACGCGGTGTCGCCAGTCCCACGGCCTGCGTACCGATGCCGTAGGAACAGCCGAGCACCGTCGCACGTCCGTGCCAGAGCAGGGAGTTGAGGGCGGTCCCCTGCGGGCGGAGGCCGGCGTTCCAGTCCGGACGGCCGTCGGCCGGAAGGCTTCGTTCATCGAGCCTGTGCGGTGGACATGCAACTGTCCTGCTGCGGAAGCAAGTTCCTCGAGGCGGGGGGCTGACGCCCGGTACCGCATCCACCGGAGGTGGACGGACGGCGCCAAGTGCGCTGTTGCGGCGCGGAGTTGTCGTGACCTGTGCGAATGTGCCGGGCCGAGTAATTTTCTGTCCGTTGTGGAACCGTTCAGCTTTTTGCCCCTGTCTACTTCTGCAGGCCCTTCCGTCCCACCGCGGGGCAGGACCCAGGGGCGATCGATCCGTTGGAGGACGCGTGCGCAATCGAACCAGAGGCATGGTGGCAGGCGCTGTGGGTGCGGCCGTGGCCGCGGCTGTGGCCGGCGGGGCCACGGCGGCACTGGCGGACGGCGGCGGGCAGAGCCAGGACCGGTCTTCCACGAAGGCTGCCGAGCAGAGCGAGACCCAAGGCGACCTCGACGGCGACGGCTACGCCGACCTCGGCGTAGGGGCACCCGAGGGCACCGTCTCCGGAGAGGCCAAGGCGGGCTACGTGGCCGTGACGTACGGCGCCGAGGGCGGCGTCGACACCGAGCGGCACAGCACGTTGTCGCAGGCAAACGCGAACATACCCGGTGTCCCGGAGGCCAAGGACGGCTTCGGCTCGGCCGTGGTGAGCGGCGACGTGGACGGGGACGGTTACGCCGACCTGGTCATCGCCGCGAACAACGAGGCCATCGGCAGCACCGGCCAGGCCGGTTCCGTCACGGTCGTCTTCGGCGCCGAGGGCGGCCTGTCCGACGACGCCATCGCCTTCCATGCGCCGAAGGTCACTGCCAACGCACACTTCGGCGACCAGCTTGCCGTGGGCGACCACGACAACGACGGCCTCGACGACATCGCCATCTCCGACGGCGCGAAGATTCAGCTCGTCAAGGGTGCGAAGAACCTGCGAGAGACCGAGACCCCGAAGATGACCAGCGTCACCCCGCCCGGCGGCGGTGTCAGCGTCGAGCACCTGGCCTCCGGCGACATCGACGGGGACGGCTACACCGATCTCGTGACCGTCGCCTCCCAGGACTCGCCCGCCGACGAGGGCACGCTCGGCGTGCTGCCCGGCTCGGCCGGTGGCCTGAAGAGCACGTCGCTGGGCAAGGACATCCCGCTGCCGTTCGCGCATTACAGCCCCGTGGTCGGCGACATCAACGGCGACGGGAAGGACGACGTCGTCACGGACACCGGCTTCGCGGACGGTCCGGACGAGCAGAAGCTCCGTACCTACCCCGGCACCGCCGACGGACTCGACTCCGACGAGCCGGTGGACTGGCAGGGCAAGGCGCAGGAGGGCGAAGCCATCCGGCTCGCCGACTTCGACGGCGACGGCCACGACGATCTCGTCGTCAGCAACACCGGCGCCGAGGCGCCCGGGGGCTACAACAACGCCGGTGCCATCAACGTGCTCAAGGGCACCGAGAACTGGCTCACCGACGAGGGGGCGCAGACCTTCTCGCTCGACACCGAGGGCGTCCCCGGTTCCATGGAGGGGAACGACATGTTCGGCGCGTCCGTCTCGCCGGCCGACTACAACGGTGACGGCAAGCCGGACCTCGCTGTGGGCATCCCGAACCGTACCGAGGGCGTCGGCGCCACGGCCCTGCTGTACGCGGGCACCGACGGGCTGAGCGCCGAGGGCGCGGCACTCGTCGAGCCGGGCGATCTGGGTTCCCCGGCGACGAAGGGCCGGTTCGGCACGGAGCTGATGAACCCGTCGAAGTAGGCCGGCACCGCTGGGGCTTGGCCCGGCGGATCGTGTGACCGCCGACGTGGCGGGTTGCCCGAGGTGTGTGCAGCCCGCCTGGTCGGAGTCCTCGACGGGGCAGCGTGGTGGCCGGTGGCATCGGTCACCGGAGGTGGTCGACCGGATGCTGTTACGTGCGACTTGCTTGCCGCGGCCCGCCCCGGCGCAGGCCGCCGTTGGCCGGCCGGCGAAAGAAGGGGACGGACGCCGTCCGTGGACCGTCCTACGCACTTGACGTGCCTTGGGGGCATGGGCAGTTCGAGTACCGACCGGCCCGCCATGCCTCCGTCGAGCGCGGTTGCTCGGTAACCGCTGCCGGGGCGAAGGACACAGGCGCATGGCCGCTGCTCATGTGTCCCATCCCCATGTGTCGAAGTAGGCAGCCGTGCCGGTGCGGCGGGCTTCGGCGACGGCCTCCAGGCGGAGGAAGTCCCGGCGCGGCATGAGGTGCTGCCAGTCGGCGAGGGGGAGGACGCGGGCCTCGTCGTGCTCCTTCGGGTCCAGTACGAGGGCGTGGAGCTGGGCCGCGGTGAGGCGGCCGCCGTCGAAGACGAGGCCGATCGTGCTGTACGGCCACTCGGCGCCGGGGAGGCCGTACACCGTCGCGAGGAGCCGCGGCGGGCCGGACGGTGTGCGCCCCGTCTCCTCCTGGCACTCGCGGACGGCCGTCTCCCAGGGGCGCTCGCCCGGGTCCATGGTGCCGCCGACCAACTGCCACGGGTGGGAGGGCGAGTAGACGGAGTGCAGTTGGAGCGGCCGGTCGTCCTCGTCTGTGAAGTAGAGGCACGCGAAGGCGGTGGCCTTGAGCACCGTCTCGGCGTACTGCTCGGGCGGAAGCCAGCCGACGTCCCGCTGCCTCGGGGGACGGGCGCTGCCCCCGTCGGCGGGGGACTGGCGGGCGGCGTGCGCGAGGACCAGGTCGCGGACGGCGGGCAGCATGCGCAGGCGGTGCAGGTCGGCCGGGGCGAACCAGCGCAGCGCCGCGCCCTCGGTCGGGGCGAGGGACTCCGGGTCGCCCTCCCAGCGGACGGAGTAGACCGCGGCGTCGCCCTCCTGCGTCACGGAGAACGGTTCCAAGTCGGCGACGTCGAGACCTGCCTCCTCGGCCAGCTCCCTGCGCACGGTCGCTTCCAGCGAGGCGTCGTCCGGCTCGCGGGCGCCTCCCGGCAGGGACCATGCGCCTGGCTCGGTCCGGCCCGGCAAGGGGTCCCTCAAGTGCAGCAGGTACTCGCCGCGCCGGTTGCGGATCAGTGCGGAGGCGTGGGTCGCCTGGGCTTTCCAGGCGGCGGCGTCGTGTCGGGACGGGGGCATGTGGTCACCTCGCGATCGGGTCCTGCGGGGGCGGGTTGAGGTGTCCCTCGGCGAGGTGCTCAACGAGTCGAGCGCTCGCGGGTGTTGGAGGGTTTCCTTGGTCTTCTCGGCCGGTCGGGGCAGGGGCTTCGATCGAAGCTGTTGGCAGAGGCGTCGGCCAGGAGGAGGGAGACCGGGCGGCGTTGCGTGTCTCGGACGGTCGTGAGCGTCAACTGAGCGCTGCACCAAGTCATTTGCGGCACCCGTACGGCTGCCCCGTCACCGCCACCGTCAGGAGGGCGGCCGGTACGGGGCTGGCCGAAGTCGGTGGCCGTGCCCCTGCCGTCACGGCGTACGCCGATGCAACCGGGGGCGGTCGTGAGGAGCGCCGGGGCCGCGGCGAAGTCTCACGGGACGGGGCAGAGGACGACCGCCAGGGCCTTAGCTCGTCGAAGCACTCGCCCTCTCACCGTAGTTGGCGCCTACCGGTGGGTGCTAAAACCTGCTTCCGTCTGGATGCCCGCCTTCCGACGACTGTGCCCTCCGGGAGTCGCCTCATCAGCCACCAGCCATCGTGTCAACCGCCGCTCCTGGCCGAGCCGTTGCCGTACGTCTCAGTTGAGGCGGGGGGCGATGACGATGTCGCCGTAGCCCGGGAGGAGCTCGGCGGTCAGGGGCGGGGCGCCAAGCAGTTCGCTCTGCACCAAGTGCTGCAGGCGACGGGCGCTGGCGTGGTAGAAGCGGTGTTGCGTCCGGCTACCGAAGGCCGCGAACCCGGCCCGGACGACGGGATTGGCGATAGGGGCCCGCCGAGAGTAGCCGCTGATGCGGAAGTCCACGACGCCGGTGCGACGGTCCTTGAGGACCTCGTAGGCGAGCTGTCCCTGTTCCAGGTGCCCCTGGAGCGTGCGGTAGGCCCAACCCCACGCTCGCGATTCGGTGCCTCCCGATCGCTGGATGGTGTCCACGACGAACGTGATCCGTACGCCCAGGTCGAAGCGGAGTCCGGCGAATCGCCCTTCTAGGAGCATGTCGCGCCCCAGCAAGGGGCGGTCGGTGCGGTAAAGCGCCCGCAGAATGCCCGGCTCCGCGAACTGGTAGTCGCGCACCAGCCTGCACGCGATGTCCCAGGCCCCTCCCTGCACCGGGTCGCCGGACGGTTCCCGGGCGAGCGGCCAGCGAAGTGAGTCCACGTGCCAGTGTTCGTCCGACGTGGGGACGTCGTCGACCGGAGGTCGGTAGTTGATCTCGCGGCCCGCCAGGGCGTAGAGCGTGTCGACGGCTCGAGGCCGGTACAGGCGCCGCTCCCGCATGGCGGCTCATCGTCTCCGGGAACGTCCGGGGCGCCGGGACTGGGGGAGCGACTGCCCCACGGCCCAGAGTGTGGGTGCCCACAGGCCGACGAACAGGGCTCGGCGCTCGGCGTTGCCCCGTTCGTTCTGATCGAAGCTGGACGCGCGCATCCAAAGAACGGTGCACAGGACAACTGATCCCATCGACGCCCACTGCATCTGCGCCCTGCGCAGGCCGACCCGGGACATCAACTCTTCCAGCACGTCACACCTCCTGTCCGTGCCCCCGTGTCGGACACTGCCGAGACGCGGGGGCCTCTTTTGCATGCTCCCATGAGAGACATGTCTCCACAGAACGGCATCCACGGCGCCGCCCGTCCCGCCAAGCCGCCTCCGAGGCGGCGGATCGGCGCCCTGCTGCGCTTCCCGGTGGGGGTGCTGCTGGTGTCGTGGGAGTACATGTGGCGGGTGACGGCTTTCCACCGCAGTGAGACGGACGGCGACCACGGCGACCTGCCGCCGCTGCTACCCCACGAGCTCGTCGACGACCTCACCCAGGCACTCAGAGACGGTGCGGGTCCGATGTTCCACCGCCGCTTCAGCGTCCGTATCGAGGGCGCGGTGATGGGCCCGGAGGAGTTGATGGAGGCCGTGGCCGCCGACCTGAACCGGCCTGCCCCGTCGACGGTGGCGGTCTTCCACAAGACGCGGGGCGCCGACGGACCCGCACGCGTCGGCGACGAGTACCGCGTGCAGATGCCGGGCCCCTGGGACGGTCCGGTACGGGTACTCCACCGCGACTCGGTCTCCCTGCAACTGGGCACGCTGCGCGGCCATCTGGAAGCCGGCCAGATCAGGTTCTCGGCCCGACGCGACGGGGGCGCGATCCACTTCCAAGTCGAAGCCTGGTCGCGCGCAGGGAACCGGTGGGCCGACATCCTCTACAGCCGGCTGCGCGTCACCAAGGAAATCCAGTTCAATATGTGGGTGCACTTCGTTCTCGGCGTCGCTGCCCTCGCCGGCGGCCGCGCCCAGGGCGGCATCAACATCTCCACACGCCGCATCCCGGCCGAGCTGTGTCGCAACACCGACCGGTGGGGACGCTCTTCCGTTGCCGCTGAGAGCGGCTGACCGCATGGCTGGAGTTGCCGGTGGGCGATGAGGCGGCAGGTCGCGGAAAGCTCGGCGGATGTCCGGGCGATCTCCTCATGGATTCCTGAACGTCGCCGTCAGTCGGGCCAAGCGCCGTCTCATCGTCGTCGGCGATCACGATTCGTGGAAGCAGCACCGATTCTTCTCCACGCTCTCGCGGGAGTTGCCGCGGTACCCGCCCGGCTGATCCGTGTGGCGGCGGGCGGAGCGAGGTGCAGGAGAGACGGAGGCGCGCACGTTGGAGCGGGCCTCCCTCACCCGGCCCGCCACCCGCTCCACCGCTCCGCAGCCACCTCCACCACCGGCCCCTCCGGTGCCCCCTGCGTGTACTGCTCCGGATACTTGGCGACGAGCAGCCCAGCGAGCCGAGCCGCCTGCGGGGACTCCGCCCGCGGCGGGAGGACGCGGGCGGTGCCGTCGCAGCGGGACCACCACAGGCGCGTCCAGTCCTCGTCGTAGGTGTCGGTGAGGATGCTCACCGCGGGGTTGGCGCGGATGTTGGCGAGGCGCTTCAGGGACGTGGTGCGCTTCGGCTTGTGGTCGACGGCGAGGACGACGCCGGCGGGGGAGGCGCCGTCCGCCGCGCGTACGGCGAAGACGACAGGGACGAGATGGGGGCGCCCCGCGGCGTCGGCGGTCGCCAGGTGGGCGACGCGCGCCGCCGCGAAGCGCGCGTACGCCTCGTCGGTTGTCAGACGCGGCACGTCAACTCCCCTGGGCGGCAGGCGCGTTCACCGGAAGCGCGCAGCGACGTCGGCGAAGGCGTCGAGGTGGTGGAGCGTCTCGGCCTTCGGCACGGTGGGGAGGTAGAAGAGGACGCGCTCGACGTCGAGTTGGGTGTACGCCTCGACGGTGGCGGCGTCCTCGGGGATGGCGTAGACGGAGACCGGGACGTCGCGCCCCGCGGTCTCGCGCATCTGCGCGATCTGCGGCCCCAGTTGCTCGGGCGGAGTGCTGTTGGCGAGCCAGGCGTCGCCGAACTCGCGGACGCGCGGGAAGGCGCCGGGGCCGCCGCCGACGTAGATCGGCGGGTGCGGCCGCTGTACGGGCTTCGGCCAGGAGTAGACGGGGTCGAAGTCGACGAACTCGCCGTGGTAGGACGCCTCTTCCCGGGTCCACAGGGCACGGATCGCGTGCAGCCGCTCGTCGGTGAGGCGGCCGCGGGTGCGCGGGTCGGCCCCGTGGTGCCGCATCTCCTCGCGGTTCCAGCCGACGCCGACGCCGAGGATGGCCCTTCCGCCCGAGACGAGGTCGAGGGAGGCGGTCTCCTTGGCGGTGTGGAACGGGTCGCGCTGCGGGATGAGCGCGATACCGGTGCCGAGCAGGAGTCGCTCGGTGACGGAGGCGGCCGCCGCGAGTGCGACGAAGGGGTCGAGGGTGCGGTAGTAGTGCGTCGGCAGATCGCCGCCGCCCGGCCAGGGGCTTGTCCGCGAGACCGGGATGTGGCTGTGCTCGGCGATGAGCAGCGAGTCGAAGCCGCGCTCTTCGAGGGCGCGGCCCAACTCGGCCGGGCCGATGCCCTGATCGGTGAGGAAAGTGGATACGCCGAACTGCATGCTGAGCTGACCTCCTAGAACACGGAAGGAACGCACCGCCGCGAGTGCGTCCGTGCGCCATCCAACACCCGCCTGCACCCGTAAGGGCTGCCGACGGGCGGGCGTCGCCCGGCCCCACCCGACCACACGAGCCCCGCCGTTCACCAGTGCGGCAGGGGCCGGGTTGTGCCCCGGTGCAAGGATGGAGGCGGACGGCGTCCGTGAGGGCGAGACGGGCGGAGGCCCGGAACAGTAGCCGGCGGGCGAAGTGCTCGCCGCGGGCCGGGAGTTGCGCAGGTCGGCGTCGGCGGTCCTCGCCGACCACCGCTCGGCTGTCGACGACGTCCGCACCGCACTGGCACCGCTCCAGGACGAGCTCGTCTCCGCCGAGCTCCGGCGCATCCCGCTGGAGCGGCTGCGCGAGGTCACGGAGGGACGGCTGCGGTTGAACGCGCTGCGCGACGCCGGCCACGGCACCGTGGACGACGTCCTCGCCGCCGGCCGGCACGGTGTCAAGCAGGCGCCGGGGGTCGGCGCGCACACCGCAGACCAGGCCGTGGCCGCGGCCCGCCGGCTCGCCGAGGCGGTCCGCGAGACCGTCTCCGTGCGCTTCGACGTCGACCGGCGCGAGGAGCGCGAGGGAAGGCTCCTCACGGCGCTCCACCGACTCGTCGACGCGGGCCCCGACGCCAGGGAGGCCGTCGAAGGCGCACGGCGGACGACGGCCCGGCTGCGTCCGCTGCTCGACGAGGCGGCGCCGGCCGGCCGCCGGGTGCGTCGGCTCCTCCTCGGCCCCCGTCGACGTGCCCGAGTGCGGGCGGCCACCGCGGAGTTGACGACGGCGCTGGCGGAGGCGGACCGCGCCGCGCTCCCCGCGGCGTTCGCGCAGACCTCGGCCGACCTGCTGCGCCCGACGGCGTCGCCGGTCGCCGCCTGGGTCGACTTCGAGGCGCGGTCGGCCGAGTACCACACACTCCTCGACGAGATCGCCGGTGCCGCCCCCGAGGAGGCGGCGGCCGAGGGCCATCTGCCGCAGGAGCTGGTCGCCCGTGTCCACGCGCAGCCGCTCGACACCACGCACCTGCGCCTCGCGCTCCGCGGCTACCAGGAGTTCGGCGCACGGTTCGCGCTCGTCCAGCATCGGGTGATCATCGGGGACGAGATGGGCCTCGGCAAGACCGTCGAGGCGATCGCCGTCCTCGCGCATCTGGCGGCGCAGGGGCGCGCGCGGTTCCTCGTCGCCTGCCCGGCGAGCGTGCTGGTGGGCTGGGTGCGCGAGGTGCGTACGCGCAGCACGCTGCGGGCGGTGCCGCTGCACGGGCCCGGACGCCACGACACGTTCGCCGAGTGGCGGGAGAGCGGCGGCGTGGCGGTCACCACGTTCGACGGGTTGCGCGGGCTGGATGCGGGCGGACGCGGCGCCGGACGCCGTCGACGTCTCGGACGCCGAGACGGCACGCCGGATCGTCGAGGACGAACAGGCCAGGTTGGCAAAGGAGTCGGACGGGGCGACGGAGGCGGACGACGCGGCGGTGTGGCGCGGGGAGTGACGGGCGGGGCTGAGACCGACCGGCGCCCGGATCATTCGGGGCGCCGGGTGGTGGGTCCACCGTCCCAGCGGTAGCGGCGCGTTGCTCGGCCGATGGGCATGCGGAGCGTGGCAAGAGCGGCGGCGAGGCGGAGGTTGCAGTCCACGGCCTCGCCGTTCCTCCCGGTGCGGCGCCGGAGCTTGCCGTAACCGTTCATCCACGGGTGCGGGCGTTCGATCCCCAGCGTCTGCCCGCCTGGAGCGGGACCCGCACCCCCCTTGCGGGCGAGCTCGGCCGTGAGCCCCGACTCTGCTCTCTCCGCGAGCACGATGTGCTCGAAGACCGTCCGGTCGGCGATCCGACGGCGGTGACAGTCCGGCGGGTGGTCCGCTACGAACTCTCCCCGGGCGGACAGGAGTACGGCGAACCGGTCGCAGGAAGGTGCGGAAAGAGGGCACTGCGGCACGGCAGGTGATCGCTGAGTGCGCGGTCGTCGCGTCCCGCTTCCTGACGGGTCCCGCGCGGCGCACCATGCGGAGTCGTCCGCGGTGACATGACGCCGTCTCAGTCGCACAGGGCTGCGGTCTGCGCCTTCCCCAGTCCCTCGCTTTGCGGGACGGGCCGCTCATCCTGCAGGTCCGCGCCGAGGTCGTAGACATTGGCGACGAGGACCAACTGCCGCTTACCGTCGGCGGTGGTGAGGGACACGCTGGTGAACCCGGGGCCGGCGCCGTCCGTCTCCCAGGCGTCGATCCGCTCGGCGCCTGGCTCCGAGCCGCACGGCACGTCCATGCGCTGCACGCCGAGTCCGTACGCCGGAGCCTCGGGGAACTGCACCGTCGTCAGGAGTTCGCGCTGCTGGGCGGGGCGCAGCAGCTTGCCGGTGAACAGGGCCCGGTGGAAACGGGCCAGGTCGTCGACCGTGGAGATCATGGCGCCGGCGGTCCAGTCGTACGACGGGCTGAACCGGGTCATATCGCGTCCCGCGAGGTCGTAACCGTGCAGATGAGGGCCGTGAATGGCCGGATCGGTCAGGGGGAAGGAGGTGTCCTCCAAGCCGAGTGGGGTGAGAATCCGGCGCTGGATTTCGGAGGGCGCGCTGTGCCGTGTGACTGCCTCGATCACCAGGCCGGCGAGCAGGTAGTTGGTGTTGGAGTACGACCAGCCGCCGCCGGGTTCGAAGAGCGGCTTGTGCCGGACGGCGCGGGCGATCACCTCCCGAGGTGTGTAAACGTGGTCCCACTCTTCGCGCTCCAGATAGGGGGCGAAGAACTCCGGCTCCTCGGTGGGGTCGTAGATGCCCGAGGTGTGGTTGAGCAGTTGCCGGACGGTGATGTCCTTGCCGGCGTTGCCGTTTCCCCGGACCACGCCGGGCAGCCACTTCTCCACGCTGTCGTCGAGCGAGAGCCGTCCTTCGCCCTCCAGTTGCAGCAGTACCGTCGACACGAATGACTTGGTGTTACTGGCGATCCGGAACCGCTGGTCCGGCCGTGCGCGCTCGCCGCTCGCCGTGTCCGCGATCCCGGCCGCCATCCGTGACTCCCGCTCTCCGTGCCTGGCGTACGCCACGACACCCGGGAAGCCGTCCGTGACCGTCTGCTCGACGGCCTTCTCGAGGCCGGCGGGCGGCGGGGCCGACGCCCGATCCGCCGCGGCCGCCGGGAAGATCCCCGATACCGTCACCGCGCACATCCCCGCCACCAGTACTGCGGCCCTCGCACGTGCCTTCACCGATCGCCCCTGTTCCTGTTGCCTGTACCGTTCCCGCCTCAGCGTGCCGGGCCGGCGCACCGGTCGCCCATCCTGCTGACGCCCGGGTTGATACGGCAGCTACCCCCACCCCGCACCGTCCTGCCCCTCGTCGCGCCTGCGCAGG
Organism: Streptomyces sulphureus DSM 40104; assembly: GCF_000381025.1. Classification (GTDB taxonomy): domain Bacteria; phylum Actinomycetota; class Actinomycetes; order Streptomycetales; family Streptomycetaceae; genus Streptomyces; species Streptomyces sulphureus. The sequence goes on along the minus strand of NZ_KB905814.1, from coordinate 628,388 downwards.
GCGAGGTTGCGAACAAGGTTGCCGAGATCCGGTCGGGAATCCTCCGGACAAAGCAGCGGACGTGTGCCCGCGCTGCACTCACTCCACGCTCCCCCTCTGCGACTACGGCCCCTTGCCGGTCGGTCTCAGGCACCGCGATCCGGATTGCTAGATTCCGTCGCATGGAGAGCGACGACGACACCGTGTACGTGGGCAAGGCGGGGCCCGACGCCGCCGCGGACCGGGGGTGGCTGCTCGGGCACTTCAAGAGCGTGGGGGACCCGCGGTACAGCGAGGCCGTGGAGATCAAGTGGGGGGTGCACCCGCCGGGGGACGCGCGTGCGGCGTGGGTGCGCGGGGAGGCGCGGACGGCGTTGCTGGTGTTGATCAGCGGGCGGTTCCGGGTCGAACTCCCGGGCCGCTCCGTGCTCTTGGAGGAGCAGGGGGACTACGTGGTCTGGGGCAAGGGCGTCGACCACTCCTGGTACGCGGAGGAGGAGTCGGTGGTCCTCACCGTGCGGTGGCCGTCGGTCCCGGGGTATCGGGCGGACCAGGGCTGAGCGGCGCCCAACACCCTTGACGTGGGGGCCGATCGCCCTTTTCATGAACCCGACATCGTTGTCAGAGAGACGCGGAGACGCACCGCCCTCTCCGCTGGTTCTCACCCCCACCGAAGGAGAACCGACCGTGCACAGGCGCAGACTCCTGCCCCCGCTCGCCGCAGCCCTCGTGCTCCTCTTCGCCGCCCCCACTCTGCACGCAGCACCGTCGAGCACCGCTGCCGATCACCGCACCGTCGTCTACTACCAGACGCAGTTCGACGGCGACACCCTCATCTCGCCCAAGGAGCTCACCGACCGCGACGCCGGCGCGACGGACGTGATCGTCGGCGCCGTGCACCTCACCGACGACGACAAGGCCCGCCTCAACGACGACCCGCACGACGCCGGGCGGTTCGACGACATGTGGTCGGACCTCGCCGACGTCCAGTCGGAAGGCGTCCACGTGCTCGGCATGGTCGGCGGCGCGGCCCAGGGTTCCTTCACCAATCTGGAGGACGACTTCGACGCGTACTACCCGAAGTTGAAGGAGGTCGTGGAGGCGCACGGCCTCGACGGGCTCGACCTCGACGTGGAGGAGGAGATCGACCTCTCGACGATCACCCGCCTCATCGACACCCTCCGCGCCGACTTCGGCGACGACTTCCTCATCACCCTCGCTCCCGTGGCGACGGCGCTCAAGGGTGGCGGCAACCTCTCCGGCTTCGGCTACGACCGGCTCTACGAGGAGCGCGGCGACGCGATCGACTGGTTCAACACGCAGTTCTACTGCGGCTGGGGCTCGCTCCAGGACACCTCGGGTTACGACGACATCGTCGACCACGGTGTCGTCCCCGCGGAGAAGGTCGTCGCCGGCACCGTCACCAACTCCGCGTACTGCGACGGCCACGTTCCGTTCGACCAGCTCACCGGGACGCTCTCCGAACTCGCCGCGAAATACCCCGACTTCGGCGGCGCAGCCGGCTGGGAGTACGCCGCCTCGGACCCCGGGGGCAGCGACGCGCCCTGGGAGTGGGCGGAGGGCGTCTCCGCCGCGATGCGCTGACCGCGGCCGGCCGCCGGGCTACCGCTTCCGCGCCACTCCGGCGTAGGTCGACACGTCCCGGTCGCTGTGCGGCGAGGGCTCCTCGGGCCGCCAGGCGTGCGTCGTCGTCACGCCGGGTTCGAGGAGCTCCAGGCCGTCGAAGAAGCGCGCGATCTCGGCGCGGGACCGGATGCGGTACGGGATGCCGTTGCGCCCGTATATCTCCTCGCCGGCCCGGGCCCGCTCGGGCGCGAACTCGTCGGTGGTGTGCGACAGCACGAGGTAGCTGCCGGGCGCGAGGCGATCGAGGAGGCCGCGTACGAGGGCGTGCGGGTCGCGCTCGTCCTCGACGAAGTGCAGCAGCGCGACGAGGCAGAGCGCCACCGGACGGGAGAGGTCGAGGGCCTCCCGCACCCGCGGTTCCTCGAGGAGCGCGTCGTACCGCAGGTCGGCCTCGACGTAGCTGACCGCTCGGCCGGGCGCCGCGCGCATGAGCACGTCGGCGTACTCGATGACGAGCGGGTCGTTGTCGACGTAGACGACGCTGCACTCCGCCGCCTCGCGCTGCGCGATCTGGTGGAGGTTGGGCTCGGTCGGGAGGCCGGTACCGATGTCGAGGAACTGCCGGACCCCGTGCTCCCCCGCGAGCGCCGCGACCGCCCGGCGCATGAACGCGCGGTTCTCGCGGGCGACGACGGGCGCGGTGGGGAAGTCGGCCATCGCCTGCTCCGCGGCGTCCCGGTCGGCGGCGAACCAGTCCTTGCCGCCGAGGTAGTAGTCGTACATCCGCGCGGGGTGCGGGGCGTCCGTGCCGTGTCCTGAAGAGTGCGTGTCCATGGGCCATCCCGTGGGTGTGTGCGAACGGAACACGAAGGAGCGGCCCTCAACGTAGCCGGAGAGGGAAGCCCTCGTCCCTGGTCCGGGGGATCGCACCGCGAGCGGACGCAGGGCTTCCCGTACGCTCGGAAGGATTGGCCAGGGATATTCCGTTTCGTAAAAGGAGCCGCCTGATGCCGCCGTTCGACCAGCGGATACCGAAGCACGACCTCTCTTCCGGTGCGCTCGCACCGCTCTACGAGAGGGTACTGCGGAGAAACCCGGGGGAGGACGAGTTCCACCAGGCCGTCCGCGAGGTCCTGGAGACGCTCGCGCCCGTCTTCGCGCAGCGCCCCGAGTATCTGGAGGACAAGCTCGTCGAGCGGCTCTGCGAGCCCGAGCGTCAGTTGATCTTCCGGGTGCCGTGGATGGACGACACGGGCGAGGTTCACGTCAACCGTGGTTTCCGCGTCGAGTTCAACAGCGCGCTGGGGCCGTACAAGGGCGGGCTGCGGTTCCACCCCTCGGTCAACCTGGGGATCGTGAAGTTCCTCGGTTTCGAGCAGGTCTTCAAGAACGCCCTCACCGGCATGCCCATCGGCGGCGGGAAGGGCGGCAGCGACTTCGACCCGAAGGACCGCTCGGACGCCGAAGTGATGCGGTTCTGTCAGTCGTTCATGACGGAGCTCTACCGGCACCTCGGCGAGTACACCGACGTCCCGGCGGGCGACATCGGCGTCGGCGGGCGCGAGATCGGCTACCTCTTCGGCCAGTACCGCCGCATCACGGGCAGGCACGAGTCCGGCGTGCTCACGGGCAAAGGGCTGAGCTGGGGCGGCGCACGGGCGCGCACGGAAGCGACCGGCTACGGCTGCGTCCTCTTCACCGAGCAGATGCTCCGCACCCGCGGCCGCAGCCTCGACGGGATGCGGGTCGTCGTCTCCGGCTCGGGGAACGTGGCGATCTACGCGGCGCAGAAGGCGCAGCAGCTCGGCGCGAAGGTGATCTCCTGCTCGGACTCCTCGGGCGCCGTCGTCGACGAGGGCGGACTCGACGTCGAGCTGCTCCAGCAGGTGAAGGAGGTGGAGCGCGGACGGATCGCGGAGTACGCCGAACGCCGGGGCGCACAGGCGAAGTTCGTGCCCGGCGGCACCGTCTGGCAGGTCCCGTGCGACGTGGCGCTCCCGTGCGCGACGCAGAACGAGCTCGGCGAGCAGGACGCGGTGGCCCTCGTCAACGGCGGCGTCCAGGCCGTGGCCGAGGGTGCGAACATGCCGACGACGCCGGAGGCGGTCCGGGTGCTCCGCGAGGCCGGCATCGCCTTCGGGCCCGGCAAGGCGGCCAACGCGGGCGGCGTGGCGACGAGCGCGCTGGAGATGCAGCAGAACGCCTCCCGCGACTCCTGGACGTTCGAGTACACGGAGCAGCGGCTCGCCGAGATCATGCGGCACGTCCACGACTCCAGCTTCGAGACGGCCGAACGCTACGGGCACCCGGGCGACTTGGTTGTGGGCGCCAATGCGGCCGGCTTCGAGGTCGTGGCCGAGGCGATGCACGCGCAGGGCCTGACCTGACGGTTCCGCGCCGCGCCCCGCGCCCGGGCTCGGGTCGCGGGGCGTACGTGCGTGGACTGCGTTGGTCCGCCAACTCCCGTGCGGGCGGGGCGGGTTCGCCGGTGCGTCCGCTCCGGCGTCGGGCGCGTGCGCGGGGCGGGGCGCGGGCGCAGCAGGGGGTGCACGTGACCGCCGTACCGTTTCAGCGTGCTGTGCTGTGCGCCCGGGTGTGGGCCTTGTGCGCCCCCTGAGCTGCAACTCATCACATCGGGTGAAACGTTGGCCGACTATTGCGCCAACAACCGTCGGTTGCCAAGCTGTTGCCCACTGTCAACTGTCGGGGTCCCCGGTTCTGCCGAGGCGCCGATCGGGGGTGCGGACGTACGCCGATCCGTTGCGCCGGTCGGCGGTGCCCCAGGGAGCCGGGAGGGGCGTCCGTGCCATTCGGTGAGCAGCCCGCGTATCTGCGTGTCGCCGGGGACCTGCGCAAGAAGATCGCCGAAGGCGCCCTGCCCCCGCACGCCCGCCTCCCCTCCCAGGCGCGCATCCGCGAGGAGTACGGCGTCTCCGACACGGTCGCCCTGGAGGCGCGCAAGGTCCTCATGGCCGAGGGGCTCGTCGAGGGCCGCTCCGGCTCCGGCACCTATGTGAGGGAGCTGCCGGCCCCGCGGCGGATCGTGCGCACGGGGTACCGCAGCGGTGATTCCTCGCCGTTCCGCCAGGAGCAGGCCGACGAGTCGGCCAAGGGCACCTGGGAGTCGGCGAGCGAGCAGGAGGAGTGCTCACCGGAGATCGCGGAGCGACTGCGGATCGAGCCGGGCGAGCGCCTGATGCGCACCCGCTACCTCTTCCGCGTCGACGGCGAGCCCACGATGCTCTCCACTTCCTGGGAGCCGCTCGCGGTGACAGGCCGCACCCCCGTGCTTCTCCCCGAGGAGGGGCCGCTCGGCGGGCGCGGAGTGGTGGAGCGGATGGCCGCGATCGACGTCGTCGTCGACAACGTCGTGGAGGAAGTGGGCGCCCGCCCGGGAAAGGCCGAGGAGACGGTGGCGCTCGGCGGGGTGCCGGGACACTCGGTGCTCGTCGTCGCGCGTACGTACTTTGCGGGAGGCCGCCCGGTGGAGACCGCCGACGTGGTGGTCGCCGCCGATCGGTACCGGATCTCGTACCACCTGCCCGTGAAGTAGGGCGCACGGGGGGGGGGCGCGTTGGGGGTGTGATCTGGCAGTGAGCCGTGCGCGGGCGGTCGTGGGAGGGAGAGGGAGGAGGCAGTCGAGGCGAACGTCTGGCCGAAATCGATGGCCCTTTGTGCAAAGGCGAATGCGGTGAGTGAATGCCGGGCGTAGGCTCCGGCATATGCGAAGTGTGAGCGGCGACAGCAATACCGTGCTGCCCTGGCACGTGATCCGCCAGGACGGCAACGGCAACCGTTACCGCGTCGGCAGCTATGCCACCCGCACCGAGGCCGTGCAGATCGCCGAGCGGTTGGGGAAGGCCGGTGGCCCCGGAACGGGCACCGTCGACGGCCAGGGCGGATACCTGGTCGAGCACATGTACCCCCCGGACTGACGCACCGGCGCCGAGGCCCCGGCGACCACGCCCCCCCCCGAACGGCCCAGATCCGCACGGTGGCCAGGCGTCCCCGCGGCCAGAATTTAAGCCGTGGGCAGACGTCCAGCTCGCTTCCCGACCGGGGCCGAGCCCGCCAGCCGAGCAAGGCAGGGGCGTGGGCACGGTGGGCACACCCTTGGGCGGTGCGACGATCCACAGCGGCCTGCGCGTCGGTGCCGTCATGCTCGACCAGGACGGCACCGTCCTCCTCGCGGGGCCGATCGTCGGCGAGATGCTGCACCGCACACCGGCGGAGACGGTGGGGACTGCCTTCGAGGGGTACGTCGCGGAGGGGCCGGGCGTCGCCGAGGTACGCGAGGTGGTGGAGCGCGAGGGCCACTGGCGGGGCCTGGTGTGCCTGCGCCGCCGAGACGGCGGCACCGTCGAACTCGCCCTGCACGCCTCCCTGGTGATCGGCGCGGAGGACCGCTCCTACCTCGTGCTCAACCTCGTCGACACCGTGCACCTGCGCACCCTGGAGCGCCGCCTCGCCGGGCTCGACGCGCTCTTCGAACACTCGCCGGTCGGCATCGCGCTCTTCGACACGGAGCAGCGGTACGTCCACGTCAACCAGGCCCTCGCCCACCTCAACGGCCATCCCGTCGACGAGCACCTCGGCCGCACCGCGTACGAGCTGCTGCCCGACGAGGTCGCCCGCGCCGTCGACCGGTTGCAGCGCACGGTGCTGCGCACCGGCCGCCCCATCGTCGACGCCGTCGTCCCGGCAGCGGACGGCGGGTCCCGCTCGGTCTCGTACAACCGGCTCACGGACGTGGAGGGCAACGTCATCGGGGCAAGCTGCCTCGTGCTCGACAACACCAGCCGGCGCGAGGCGCTCAACAAGGTGGAGCGGGCGAGGGAGCGGCTGCTGCTCCTCGACGACATCGGGGTGGCGATCGGCGAGCACCTCGACGTGCGCGAGATCGCCCAGAGCCTCACCTCGGCGCTCGTGCCCCGGTTCACCGACCACGCCGACGTCCTCCTCTTCGGCGAGGTGCTCAGCGGCGGCGAACTCCCGGGCCACGGCGCACCGCCGCACGACGCGCTCCGGCACGCGGGCACCGCCTCGCGCGCGGCGGTGCGGCGCGAGGTCGGCGACGAGAGGTTCCCGCTCGATCCGGAGAGCGTCGTCGGCAAGGTGCTGGCCGGCGGCAGGGCGCGCATCATCGACACCGCGGGGGCGCGCGCCGAACTCGTCGGCGCGGGCGCCTCGGATCTCGGTGCCGCTTGCGACCCCGATGTGCACTCCGTCCTCGCGCTGCCGCTGCGCGCTCGGGGGCTCGTCCTCGGCCTGCTCGTCCTGGGTCGCACCGACGGCACCGAACCGTTCGACCGCGACGACCTCGCGCTCGCCACCGAGTTCGCCGGCCGCTCCGGCGTCTCGATCGACAATGCGAGGCTCTACGCGAGAGAGCGCGACAGCGCGCTGATGCTCCAACGCAGCCTGCTGCCCAGCCGGTTCCCCGACCCTGTCGGCGTCAGCATCGCCTCCAGCTACGTCCCCGCGGCCTCCGGCGCCGAGGTCGGCGGCGACTGGTTCGACGTGATCCCGCTCGCCGGCGGGCGCGTCGCCTTCGTCATCGGGGACGTGATGGGGCACGGCCTGCGCGCCGCCGCCACCATGGGACGGCTGCGCACCGCCGTCCGCACGCTCGCCGGACTCGACCTCGCCCCCGACGAGGTGCTGCGCCGCGTCGGCGAACTCGGCGACGACCTGGCGGAGGAGGACGGGGACACTCCGATGGCCACCTGTGTCTACGCCGTCTACGAGCCGGCGCCCACGGTCGCACCCCACCTCGCCGAGCGCCCCGGCGCCCGGCGGCGCGGCCTGCTCACCGTCGCCAACGCCGGGCACCTGCCGCCGCTGCTCGTCAAGGAGGAGCCCGACGGGCGGCGCAGCGTACGGGAGTTGAGACTGCCCAGCGGGACGCCGCTGAGCGTCGGCGTGGTGCCGTTCGAGTCGGTGCAGATCGAGGTCGAGGAGGGCACGGTCCTCGTGCTCTACACCGACGGCCTCGTCGAGGACCGTGCACGACCGCTCGGCGAGGGGCTCGCCAGGCTGCGCACCGAGGTACGGGAGGCGGCCGAGGGACTCCGCCACGAGATCTCCCTGACCCCCGGCACCGGCCTGGCCAACATGTGCACCGACGTCCTGGAGGCGCTCGACCGCGGCCCCGGCGCGTCGGACGGGGCGGACAGCACGGACAACGCCGACGACGTGGCGCTGCTCCTCGCCCGCCTCGGTGGCCTGCCGACGGGCGCGGCGGAGGCGTGGACCTTCACCCCCGAGGAGCGCACGGCCGGCGACGCGCGCCGTTCCGTCCGTGCCACGCTGCGCAGTTGGGGACTGGGCGCGCTGGAGGACGCGGCGCTGCTCCTCGTCAGCGAGCTCGTCACCAACGCGCTGCGGTACGCGGAGGGCACCGTCGGCCTGCGGATGGTGCGCAACGAGCACTCGGTCGTGGTGGAGGTGGCGGACACCGCGCAGGACGCTCCGAGCGAACGGACGGCGGCGCCCGAGGACGAGGGGGGACGCGGCCTCCAACTCGTTGCGGGAGCAGCACACCGCTGGGGTACGCGGAGGGGACCCGAGGGCAAGACCGTCTGGTTCGAGCTTCTGGCTCCCTGAGCCCGCGTTCCGGGTTTCGCCGGGGGCGACTTCCTGCGTACGGTGCTGCCCGAGGTGCACCACCGGGTGGTGTGCGTGGTGCCGCAGCGTGCGGGGTTCGACACGGCTTCTGCTGGTTAGAAGACTGGGGTAACCCCGTGGACGGCGGGGATGTGCGCAATCTGCTCCAACCGGTGGGAAACGCACGGAGGTCGCAGGCGTGTCCGCCCGGGTGCGGCGCGCTCCCTGCGCCTCCTGGTCCCGGTGGTCGGGGCGCAGGCAGTGGGAAGGGGCGGCATTGAGCGATCTGCCAGTCGAGGCGTCGGGCAAGCCGGACGATGTGCGGCGGGCCCTCGCACTGCTCAACGCCGCGGGCGCACGCATCGGTAACTCCCTCGACCTCCAGACGACCGCGCGCGAACTCCTCGACGTGGCAGTGCCGCAGTTCTGCGACCTGGCGTCCGTCGACCTCTTCGAGGAGGTGCTCGCCGGTGACGAGCCGCCCCCCGTGGGCCCGGGTGACGGCAGCGCGCAGCTACGCCGGGTCGCCTTCGGCAGCGCCGTCTCCGACGCGCCGCTGACCCTGGCGGGTTCGGAGGAGCGGGGGCCGGACGAGAGCGAACGGCCCTACGGCGAGGGGGAGAAGCCCGTCGAGGGACCCCGTCTGCCCGCGCAGGCCGGGCCGGCCGATGGCGGCGGGGGGAGCGCTGCAGAATCGTCCCGTCGCAGCGGGCTCCCGCAGCCGGAGCACACGCCGCCGGAAGGCGCCGGGCAGTTGGGCACCGCGGTGACACTCGGCGCGACCCACCGCTACCTGGAGAGTTCGCCGTACGCCGAGGCGCTGCGGACGGGACGGGTGCAGCACGTGCCGGGGCAGGACAGTTCGGCGCCCGCGCAGTTCGGCGCCGTCGTGCAGTCGACACTCGTGGTGCCGATGGTCGCCAGGGGGCGCGTACTCGGGCTCGTGCAGTTCTCGCGCGCCAAGGGCAGTGAGCCCTTCGGCGACCGGGAGAGCGCGCTCGCCGCCGAACTCGCGGGCCGCGCCTCCGTCTTCATCGACAACGCCCGCCTCTACCGCCGCGAGCACGAGCGTGCGCTCATCCTCCAGCGCAGCCTCCTCCCGCCCGACGACCCCGAGTCGACGGGCCTCGACATCGCCTGCCGCTACCTCCCGGGCAACCCGGCTACGGAGGTCGGCGGCGACTGGTTCGACGTCATCGAGCTCCCCGGCATGCGCACCGCGATCGTCATCGGCGACGTGATGGGCCGCGGCCTGCGCGCCGCCGTCGCCATGGGCGAACTGCGCTCCGCCGTCCGCACGTTGGCGCTCACCGACATGGAACCCGCCGAGGTGCTCGGCGCGCTCGACGAGATCGCGCGCGGCCTCGGCGGCACTCCGCGCTCCCAGCGCGGCACCACCGACCTCGCCGAGGTCTACCTCGCCACCTGCATCTACGCCGTCTACGACCCCGTCTCCCGCCGCTGCACCTTCGCCAACGCGGGGCACCTGCCGCCCGTCCTCGTCGAACCGGGCGAGGACGCGCTGCTGCTGGAGGTGCCGAAGGGCGTGCCGCTCGGCGTCGGCGGCGAACCGTTCGAGGAGATCGAGATCGAACTCCCCGACGGCGCCCTGCTCGCCCTCTACACCGACGGCCTCGTCGAGTCCAGGGACCACCCGCTCGACGAGGGCCTCGACCGCTTCCGCTCGGCGCTCACCAACACCGCCGAACCGCTCGAGGACACCGCCGACTCGGTGCTCCGCACCCTCAACGTCCACCACGGGGAGGACGACATCGCCCTCCTGATGGCGCGCGTCCACGGGCTGCCCTCCTCTTCGGTAGGCGACTGGGACCTAGACTCCGAGCCGCGCTCGGTGGCGAGGGCACGCGAACTCACCCGCCGGCAGCTCGCGGAGTGGGGGATCGAGGGCCTCGCCGACACGGCCGAACTCCTCGTCAGCGAACTCGTCACCAACGCGCTGCGGCACGGCTCGGGGGAGATCCGGCTGCGGTTGCTGCTGGAGCGCACCCTCGTCTGCGAGGTCTGGGACAGGGGCCTGGTGCAGCCGCGCCGCCGCCGCGCCCACGCGACCGACGAGGGCGGCCGCGGCCTCCAACTCGTCGACCTCCTCAGCTCCGGATGGGGCAGCAGGCGCACTCCGCACGGCAAGGCGGTCTGGTTCCAACTCTCCCGCCCCGAGAACGGAGTCTCCGCTCCCGATCCGGCGGAGGCGGTGCTGAGCCTGTTCTGAGCGTGCGAGGGAGCGCGTTCGGACGTCGACGTGCCTGCGGTGCCGGGAGGTCGACGTCTCCTGCCGGCGTACGCCGGGCGCCCGCTGTGTGTCGGTGCCGGGGAGCGGCACCGTGCTGCCCGCAATGCAGCACGGCCCGCGGGCGCCGAGCCTATCCGCCGAGGCCCTGCACTGCGTCGCGGGACGGTAGCTGCCGGGCGGCCCCCGGCCGTGAGCGAGGCGTGGCCTGATTGCCGATTCGCCGCTGCACAGGACGAGTTCACGGTGGTGCTACGGCGAGCGCGAAACAGGTCGCCTCAAGTCGTCCCGGCTCCCTCTTCGCCGAGCCGGGTCTTCCGGTGGCCAAGGGGCGCGCTCCCGCGCTCGGCCGCCTGCCCGCACCCGGCGTACGCCAGCCGCTGCCGCCGGAGCCGCGCGTCGTGGTGGGGGCGTTGCGACGTAGCGCGGAACTGCCGTACGCGCCGGGCCGCAAGCCAGGGCGAGGCAGCGAGTGTCCGCTCGCCGCTGGCCTTCCACGTGGATTCACCGGTTGGTTCCGGCGTCGTTTCCCAGGGCAGGAGACAGAGAGGGCAGAAACGGCAAAGTCCTGCTGCATCGGTGCGGCACGTGCAGGATGCTCTTACAGTCTCAGCGCACCTCATTGAGTCAACTCTCGTATCCAGGGGGAACCATGAGCGCGATCAACCGGGCTTCCACCGCCCTCATCGGGACGGTGATGGCGGTCCTCATCGCCGTAGACGCCGCGCTGATCTCCAGCGACCTGGACAACGCCGTACGCTACGGGCTCGGCGGCGCGGTCGTGGTCGCCCTGGTCGTCGGCGCCTTCCAGCTCGGCCGCACTCGTCGGGAGAGCTGACCCGCCCAGTCACCCGTCCGTGATGCCGTGGTGTGTGCCTCGGCGTTCTGCGGCACAACCGCTCGTGCAGTCGGTGGCCGTCCGAGGTGCGTGTGCCAACGACCCAGCGGTGAACGGTTGAGCGGCTCAAGGAGTCGGACCGCTCCGCCCCGTCGTCGCACGCCGACCGTCGAGGAGGTCCGCCGCTGCCAGCGGCAGAGAGCCGGTGCAGGCCGAGACCGTCCGAGGGGAATGCTCCGTCAGCGTGCGGCGCGGGCCGCCAGGTAGTCCTTCGCCCCCTGCGGCGCCGTGTCCAACGACCCGGCGGTGAACGGCGGTTGCGGATCGTACTCCAGCGCCAACTGGTACGCCTCGGCGGCCGTACGCCCCGCGACGCGCTCCGCGAGGGTCAATGCGAGATCGATCCCCGCCGAGACGCCGGCGCCCGTGAGGATGCGTCCCTCGGTCACCACGCGCTCCGGCGCGTACGTGGCGCCGAACGACTCCAGGAGAGCGGCGGCGCTCCAGTGCGTCGTCGCGCGGAGCCCGTCGAGGACGCCGGCCGCCGCGAGGAGCAGCGCGCCGGTGCAGACCGAGGCCGTCCAGTCGGTCGAGGTGTGCAACCGGCGGAGCCAGTCGAGGAGTTCGGGCTCCTCGGTCCTGCGCCGCGCCCCCGGACCACCCGGCACCAGCAGGACGTCGGCCCGCTCGACCTCCGCGAAGGCTGCCTGCACGACGAGCCGAACGGCGCCGGCCCCGTCGCTCACCTCACCGCGCTCGTAGGAGACGAGCAGAACCTCGGCGTCGGGCAGCATCCGCAGTACCTCGTACGGGCCGATGACGTCGAGTGCGGTGAACCCGTCGAAGACGGGGAGGACGATGCGCATCGTCCCAGTCTGCCCCCGGTCCTCGCTCCTTCGAAGGCGAGGACGGCAGCGCGCCGGCCACCGCCCGCCTGCCTCAGCCCACCGTCCCCGGAACCCGCTCGGCCGCGCCCTTCACCCCTTCCGTCGCCGGATCTTGTTCCCCAGCCACACCACCGGGTCGTACTTGCGGTCGGCGGCGCGCTCCTTGAGGGGGATGAGGGCGTTGTCGGTGATGTGGATGCCCTCGGGGCAGACCTCCGTGCAGCACTTGGTGATGTTGCAGTAGCCGAGGCCGTGTTCGTCCTGCGCCGTCGTCCTGCGGTCGAGTCCTTCCTCCTCCGCGGCGTCGAGCGGGTGCATGTCCAGCTCGGCAACCCGCATCAGGAAACGCGGCCCCGCGAACGCCCCCTTGTTCTCCTCGTGGTCGCGGACGACGTGGCAGGTGTCCTGGCACAGAAAGCACTCGATGCACTTGCGGAACTCCTGCGAGCGGGAGACGTCCTCCTGCTGCATCCGGTACTCGCCGGGGGCTAGCTCCTGCGGCGGGACGAACGCCGGCACCTCCCGCGCCTTGGTGTAGTTGAACGAGACGTCGGTGACGAGGTCCCGGACGATGGGGAAGGCGCGGAGCGGCGTCACGGTGATCGTCTCGTCCCGCTCGAAGACGGACATCCGCGTCATGCAGAGCAGTCTCGGGCGGCCGTTCACCTCGGCGCTGCACGAACCGCACTTGCCCGCCTTGCAGTTCCAGCGGACGGCGAGGTCGGGCGCCTGCGTCGCCTGGAGCCTGTGGATGATGTCGAGGACCACCTCCCCCTCGTGCACCCGGACCGTGAAGTCCTCGAGGTCGCCGCCCTCGACGTCGCCGCGCCAGACCCGGAAGTGGGCGTCGTAGCCGGTGCTGCTCTCGCTCTCGGTGGCGGTGGTCATCCGGAAAGCTCCTCATCGGTCAGGTACTTGGCCAGCTCCTCCTTCTCGAAGAGCTCCAGCAGGTCCCGTCGGATCGGCGGCATCTCGCGGCGCCGCAGCGCGATGCGTCCGGCAGCCGGGTCGGACTGCTGCGCCGTCCCGCCGAGCGTGCAGACGAGGTTGGCCCGCCGCCACTCACGGTCCATCTGCGGGTGGTCGTCCCGGGTGTGCCCGCCGCGCGACTCGGTGCGGTTGACGGCCGCCCTCGCGACGCACTCGCTCACCAGCAGCATGTTCCGCAGGTCAAGGGCGAGGTGCCATCCCGGGTTGAACTGCCGGTGGCCCTCGACGCCCAACCGCGCCGCACGCCGCCGGAGTTCGGCGAGGCGCTCCAGCGCCTGCTCCATCTCCTCCTCGCGGCGGATGATGCCGACGAGGTCGTTCATCGACTTCTGGAGCTCCTGGTGGAGGGTGTACGGGTTCTCCGGCTGTGCGTCGTCCTCGTCGGCCTTGCCGTCGAACGGGCGGAGCGCCTCAGCCGCGGCCCGCTCAACGGCCTCGTCGCTCACCTCGGGGCGTGCCGTGCCGCTGAGCCGCTCCGCGTGCTCGGCCGCGTAACGCCCGGCGCGGCGGCCGAAGACGAGCAGGTCCGAGAGGGAGTTGCCGCCGAGGCGGTTGGAGCCGTGCATCCCGCCTGCGACCTCCCCGGCCGCGAAGAGCCCGGGCACGCCCACCGCGGCAGCGGTGTCGCTCTCCACGTCGACGCCGCCCATGACGTAGTGGCACGTCGGCCCGACCTCCATCGGTTCGGCGGTGATGTCGACGTCGGCGAGCTCCATGAACTGGTGGTGCATGGAAGGGAGTCGGCGCTTGATCACCTCTGCCGGCATGCGCGTGGAGACGTCGAGGAAGACGCCGCCGTGCGGACTGCCCCGGCCCGCCTTCACCTCGGCGTTGATCGCGCGTGCCACCTCGTCGCGGGGGAGGAGCTCGGGGGGCCGGCGGTTGCTCTCCGGGTCGTCGTACCAGCCGTCGGCCTCCGCCTCGGTCTCGGCGTACTGCTCCTTGAAGACGGCGGGGACGTAGTCGAACATGAACCGCCGGCCCTCGGAGTTGCGGAGCACCCCGCCGTCGCCGCGGACCGACTCCGTGACGAGGATGCCCTTCACTGAAGGCGGCCAGACCATACCCGTCGGGTGGAACTGGACGAACTCCATGTTGATCAGCGAGGCGCCCGCGAGGAGCGCCAGTGCGTGCCCGTCGCCCGTGTACTCCCAGGAGTTGGAGGTGACCTTGAAGGATTTCCCGATCCCGCCCGTGGCGAGGACCACCGAAGGGGCCCGCAGGACGAAGAATCTGCCGGACTCGCGCTCGTAGCAGAAGGCGCCCGCGATGCGTGCGTCCTCACCGGCGCCGTCCTTGAGGAGCCGCGTGACGGTGCACTCCTGGAAGACCTTGATCCGCGACTCGTAGTCGCCCGTCTCGCGGAAGTCCTCCTGCTGGAGCGAGACGACCTTCTGCTGGAGGGTGCGGATGAGTTCGAGGCCCGTGCGGTCGCCGACGTGTGCGAGGCGGGGGTACTCGTGGCCGCCGAAGTTGCGCTGCGAGATCCGGCCGTCCGCGGTGCGGTCGAAGAGGGCGCCCCACGTCTCCAGCTCCCAGACGCGCTCCGGCGCCTCCTTGGCGTGCAGCTCCGCCATGCGCCACTGGTTGAGGAACTTGCCGCCGCGCAGCGTGTCCCGGAAGTGCACCTGCCAGTTGTCGCCCGCGTTGGCGTTCCCCATACTCGCCGCGATGCCGCCCTCGGCCATCACGGTGTGCGCCTTGCCGAAGAGGGACTTGCAGATCACCGCGGTACGCAGCCCCCGCTCGCGCGCCTCGATCGCCGCACGGAGCCCCGCTCCGCCCGCGCCGACCACCACGACGTCCCACTCTTGGCTCTCCACTTGCGTCATCGGTGCGTACCTCTCAGAACAGCTTCGGGTCGGTGAAGGCGCCGACCGCCAGCAGGTAGACGTAGAAGTCGGCGAGCGCCACGCTCAGCAGCGACGCCCAGGCGAGCTGCATATGGCGGCCGTTGAGCTTCCCGACCCAGCCCCACAGCCGGTAGCGCACCGGGTGCTGTGAGAAGTGGCGCAGCCTGCCGCCGACGATGTGCCGACACGAGTGGCACGAGAGGGTGTACGCCCAGATCAGCGCGATGTTGACGAGGAAGACGAGGGTGCCGACCCCCATGTGCCCCCACTCGTAAGCGGAGTTGCGGAAGCCGAGCACCGTGTCCCAGCTCAGGACGACGGCGACGAGCAGCGCCGCGTAGAAGAAGTAGCGGTGGAGGTTCTGGAGGATCAGGGGGAAGCGCGTCTCGCCGGTGTACTTGCGGTGCGGCTCGGCGACGGCGCAGGCCGGCGGCGAGGCCCAGAACCCGCGGTAGTACGCCTTGCGGTAGTAGTAGCAGGTGAGCCGGAACCCGAGCGGGAAGAGCAGGATGATCACCGCGGGCGAGAAGGGCCACCACTCGCCGAAGAGCGCCCAGTTGGGGCCTGCCTTCATGGTCTGGCAGCTCTCGGCGAGGCAAGGGGAGTAGAAGGGCGAGACGTAGGGAGCCGCGTAGTAGTCGGCGCCGCTCAAGGCCCGCCACGAGGAGTAGACGACGAACGCGAGCAGACCGAACGCGGTGGCGCCTGGCGCCAACCACCAGCGGTCCTTGCGCAGATGCGGTTCCGCGATGGCGGCGCGGGTGGCGTTGCGTACGCCGCCTGGGCTCGGTGGGGGTTCGGTGCCGGTGGCCAATTGACTCTCCGCTGAGGCGACTTCGGGGGAGCCGGCCGCCCGCTACGGCGCGGCCGGGCGTTGCGGACCCGCGCCGCTCAGGGCGCTCGCCGGTCCCGCGCGCCCAGACCCTCGTCGTCCACGTCGGTCCACAGTTCCCGGTCGTACGGCGTCTCCGGGATGAGCACCAACTCCGGTCCACCTGCACCTGGCGGTTCGGGCGAGGAGGCACGCAGCAGGGAGAGCGACTCCTTGAGGTGGTCGGTGTCGCTACGCACCCTGCGCATCTCCAGACCGGCGCCGACGCGGCGTTCGAGGCGGTTGACGCTGCGCGTCAGGTCCTCCAAGCAGCGCTGTGCGGCGGTCAGTTCCTCGTCCAGAGACATGCGTGCCCACCTCCGTGCAGTGGTGGCGGCCGGCTGGTCCGTGCGCGTGGCGGAAGTGTTGCGCGTCACACTCCCGCTTGGGAAGGGCCAGGCCGCGGTTGGCTGCTTTGGAGTGGCGCACCGCCCGCGGGGTTGACGACGCCGCACCGCGACTCCCGTCCGCCCGCGTCAACCGGCCGCAACTGCCGTGCCCAGCAAGGGAGAAGGACCCCAAGAGCGGCAGGACACCACCGAGTGGTCCGGCTCACCGCTGCGTACCCGGCAGGTCCTGCCCGCACAGCCGGCAGCGAGTAGGCGCACGCCACCCCGGGCGCCCGGTGCACCGTCACGTAGACGGGCGCCCCGGCGACCGCGTACCTCCGGTGCTTCGCGCCGCCCGTGAGCTCCCCGCCCTCCACGGTCTCCCTCGCGAGGAGTGCGATCGGTACCGGCCCTTGTGCGTCCTGCGGTGCTCCTCGTCCAGCCCGCTCGGCGCCGTCCCCGGCGGACGTGGAAGTCGGGAACGACGAGTGAGGGGGTGCGCCGGGCGGCCCAATGTGGCCTTCCGGGACCTTGCGCCGGAGAGCCCGGAGGGCAGCCGGAAGCGAAGCTCGGCCGCGAGGCCGCGGCGGTGCTCGTCGGGCTGCGGCGGCGGGGAGGCGGCGCACTCCACGGAGTGGGGGCGTGCCTGCTCCCCGCGCCGCCGCCCCGGCGGCGGGCGAAGATCGCGGGTCCTCGGCCCGCCAGTGCCCGGTCGCACGGGGCGCGGCTACGCGGGGACTGCGCTCCCGGCCTCGGGACGCCCGCGGTGGAACCGCCGCGGTCCCGCCCGTCTGTGCAGCCTGCACCGAACTCCCGCGCCGCGGACGGTGCTCCGCACGGGTGGAGTGGCTCACCCGGCGCGACGTGTCAGCGCGACAGCGGG
Source organism: Streptomyces sulphureus DSM 40104 (assembly GCF_000381025.1). Classification (GTDB taxonomy): domain Bacteria; phylum Actinomycetota; class Actinomycetes; order Streptomycetales; family Streptomycetaceae; genus Streptomyces; species Streptomyces sulphureus. Next base: position 611,317 of record NZ_KB905814.1, on the reverse strand, counting down.
TTCGCACTCGCCTTGAGTGGCCGTAGATGTGATCAACGCACAACTGACGAAGCGCCAACGCCCCACGCGAGCACGTACAAGACACATGGACGCGCAGACGTGCAGACGTGCAGCCGGTCCGGAGGTTTCCGCCATGTCAGCCATCGACACCGCCGCGCGGCGATGCGCCGCCGTCCTCGCCGCGGGACTCCTGCTGCCCCTCGCCGCGTGCAGCTCGTCCGACGGCTCCCACGGGAGCGGAGGCGGCGGAGGCAGCGGCGCCGCCAGCGACGTCCCCGGCGCCCCCCGCGACCAGGTACGCTCGGGCGGCACCCTGCGCTGGGCGGTCGACGAGGCGCCCGCGACGCTCAACGCCTTCAGCGCCGACGCGGCCGAGGCGACCGACCGCATCGCGGGCGCCACCCTCCCCGCGCTCTTCACCCTCGACAAGAACGCCAAGCCCCAACTCAACGAGGACTACCTCGAGTCCGCCGAGATCACCGAGCGGGACCCGCGCCAGACGGTCGTCTACAAGCTCAACCCGAAGGCGAAGTGGAGCGACGGGCGCCGGATCACGGCCCGCGACTTCCGCGCCCAGTGGCAGGCGCTCAGCGGCGGCAACGGCTCCTACAAGGCCGCGCGCAACGCCGGCTACGACCGCATCGCCTCGATCGGCAAGGGCGAGGGAAAACACGAGGTGAAGGTCGTCTTCGCGCGCCCTTACGCGGACTGGAAGTCACTCTTCACGCCGCTCTACCCCTCGGGCGCCACCCGCAGCCCCCGCGCCTTCAACGAGGGCTCCCGCACTTCGCTGCCGGCGACGGCAGGGCCGTTCAGACCGGTCGGCTTCAGCCCGGGCGGGCGCCGGGTGCGGCTGGAGCGCGACTCGTCCTGGTGGGGCGAGGAGCCGAAGCTCTCCCGCATCGAACTGCGCGCCGTTCCGCGAGGCGAGCGCCAGGAAGCCCTGAAGAAAGGCGAGTTGGACGTCGCGGAGCTCGACACCACGTCCGCCGACCGGGTCGCGAAGGCCCAGGCCGCGGGGAAGAACGGGGACCGCGCGGCGGGCGAGGGCGCAGGCTCGGGCGGCCGCGTCGCGCACGACCCCGGCGGCGTCGACCCGGCCGGGGCGCCCGACGCGATGCACGGCCACGGCGTCGTCCGCGGTGCCCACCCGGAGTTCGCCGGGGACGAGCAGCGGGAAGCGCGCGCCGACGGGCCGCAGCGGGGCCACGGCGCCAAGGCGGAGCGGGAGCTGCGCAAGCTCAAGGGCTACACGGTCCGCAAGGCGCTCGATCCCGCGTACACGCAGCTCGCGTTGAACGGTGAGAGCGGCCCGCTCTCCGACGAGCGGGTGCGCCGCGCCGTCGCCCGCGCGATCGACAGGGACGAGCTCGCGGAGCATGCGCTCGGCAGGGCAGGGCTCCCGGCGAAGCCGCTCGGCAGCCATCTGCGCATGCTCGACCAGGACGGCTACAGCGACAGCAGCGACGCGCTCGGCGGCAAGGACGTCGAGTCGGCCCAGGGGCTCCTCGCCGAGGCGGGTTGGGAAGGCGTCGGCTCGCCCGGCGGCGGTGACGGCAGCGAGAAGAAGGCCGAGGGCGGCCCCGCCGAGGCGGGCAGCGCCTCGGAGCAGGACGCGCCCGCCGCGGAGTCGCCCGAGCGCCGCGGGGAGGCGCAGCACTCGGTCCGTCTCACGCGGGCCGAGGCGGCGCAGGTGGTCCGTCGGCCGCTGAGCCCGGCGCCGGAGGCGGCCGCGCAGCGCGCCGGTCTACTGGAGCAGGCGGCGGCCTCCGCGCTCCGCGGTGTGCACGCCGAAGCCGACGACGCAAAGCCGGGCCGCGGCGAGCCGGGCGCGGGCAACCCCGAGGCGAAGCAGCTCCGCGCGGCGAAGGCGCAGCTCGCCGAGGCGCGCACGGCACGCGCCCACGCGCGGGAGCTCAGACTCGCGTCGAACGGCTCCTCCTCGGCGGTGCGGATGAAGGGAGGCAAGCCGCTGGCGCTTCGCTTCGTGCTGCCGAAGGGGCCGGGCACCGCCGAGATCCGTGCGACGGGCGAGCGGATCGCCTCCGCCCTCGACGACGTCGGGGTGCGTACGCAGGTGCTGAAGGTCCCCGGTGAGAAGTACTTCAAGGAGTACGTCGCCGAGGGCGAGTACGACCTGGCGCTCTACTCCTGGCCGGCCTCCGCCTACCCGGCGACGGACGCGCGTCCGATCTTCGCGAAGCCCCAGCCGGCAGCGGACGGCTCGCTCCAGGTCGAGCAGAATTACACCCGCGTCGGCACCGACCAGATCGACCAGCTCTTCGAGCAGGCGGCAGGCGAGCTCGACGACGACGAGCGCAGGGAGCTCATCGGGAAGGCGGACGCCCGCATCTGGGCCGCGGCCGGCTCCGTCCCGCTCTACCAGCGTCCGCAGCTCGTCGCGGTGAAGGAGGGCGTCGCCAACGCGGGGGCCTTCGGTTTCCAGACCCCGCGCTACCAGGACATCGGGTTCAAGGGGTAGCCGAGTCGCGGCCGCCCCGGGGAGGTGCGCGGGCGTGGGCGGCGGCCCGCGGTCGGTGTACCTCCCCGGGCCCCGCGTACCATGGTTGACGAGGCCGCGGCAAGACCAGCCCGGCAGGGCGCAGGGTTACGACGCAGCGCCGCCCCACCAGCCAACCCGGGAGAGTTGCTCCAGGATGCCCAGCACCGTCGAGGAAACGTCCGCCGCGCAGACCGTGGCCCGCGAGGACATCAGGAACGTCGCCATCGTCGCGCACGTCGACCACGGCAAGACGACCCTGGTCGACGCGATGCTCAAGCAGGCAGGTGCCTTCGGCGCGCACCAGCTCGAGTCGGTCGACGATCGCGTGATGGACTCCAGCGACCTGGAGCGCGAGAAGGGCATCACGATCCTCGCGAAGAACACCGCGGTCCGGTACATCCCCAAAGAGGGGGACCCGGTCACGATCAACATCATCGACACCCCGGGCCACGCCGACTTCGGCGGCGAGGTCGAGCGGGGCCTCTCGATGGTCGACGCGGTCGTCCTGCTCGTCGACGCCTCCGAGGGGCCGCTGCCGCAGACGCGGTTCGTCCTCCGCAAGGCGCTCGACGCCCGCCTCCCCGTGATCCTCTGCGTCAACAAGACGGACCGTCCCGACGCGCAGATCTCCCAGATCCTCGACGACACCTACGGCCTCTTCCTCGACCTCGACGCGGACGAGGAGCAGATCGAGTTCCCCATCGTCTACGCCTGTGCCAGGGACGGCATCGCCTCCCTGACGCAGCCGGAGGACGGCGCGGTCCCGCAGGACAGCGACAGCCTGGAGCCGTTCTTCACCACGCTGCTGGAGACGGTCCCCGCCCCGCGGTACGTTCCCGAGGCGCCGCTCCAGGCCCACGTCACCAACCTCGACGCGGACAACTTCCTCGGCCGTATCGCGCTGCTGAGGGTGAAGCAGGGCTCGCTGAAGAAGGGCCAGACCGTGGCCTGGATGCGGCGGGACGGCTCGGTCCAGAGCGTCCGGGTCAGCGAGCTGCTGATGACGGAGGCGCTCACCCGCAAGCCGGCCGAGGTCGCTGGCCCCGGCGACATCTGCGCCGTCGCCGGTATCCCCGACATCATGATCGGCGAGACCCTCGCCGACGCGGAGAACCCGGTGGCGCTGCCGCTCATCACGGTCGACGAGCCGGCGATCTCGATGACGATCGGCACCAACACCTCCCCGCTCGTCGGCAAAGGCGGCAAGGGGCACAAGGTCACCGCACGGCTCGTGAAGGACCGGCTCGACCGCGAGCTCGTCGGCAACGTCTCGCTGCGGGTGCTGCCGACCGAGCGTCCGGACGCGTGGGAGGTGCAGGGCCGCGGCGAGCTGGCGCTGGCGATCCTCGTGGAGACGATGCGCCGTGAGGGCTTCGAGCTCACCGTCGGCAAGCCCGAGGTGGTGACGAAGGAGATCGACGGCAAGCTCCACGAGCCGATCGAGCGCATGACGATCGACGCGCCGGAGGAGCACCTCGGCGCGATCACGCAGGTGATGGCGACCCGCAAGGGCCGCATGGAGACGATGACCAACCACGGGTCCGGCTGGGTCCGCATGGAGTGGATCGTGCCCGCCCGCGGACTCATCGGTTTCCGGACGGAGTTCCTCACGGAGACGAGGGGCACGGGCATCGCGCACTCGCTCTTCGAGGGCCACGAGCCGTGGTTCGGCGACCTGCGCACCCGCCGCAGCGGCTCGCTCGTCGCCGACCGCCCGGGCGTGACGACCCCGTTCGCGATGATGAACCTCCAGGAGCGCGGCGTCATCTTCACTGAGTCGGGCACCGAGGTGTACGAGGGCATGATCATCGGGGAGAACTCCCGCTCCGACGACATGGACGTCAACATCACCAAGGAGAAGAAGCTCACCAACATGCGTGCGGCCTCCGCCGACAACACGGAGAGCCTCGTCCCGCCGCGGAAGCTTTCGCTGGAGCAGGCGCTGGAGTTCTGCCGCGAGGACGAGTGCGTGGAGGTCACGCCGGACACGGTGCGTATCCGCAAGGTGGTGCTCGACCAGAAGGAGCGCGGCAGGGCGGCGGCCCGGGCCAAGCGCTGAGCTCCAACTCCCGGTCGATACGCGGCAGTTGGGCAAAACACCGCACGCTCCGCATAACGGTGGCCGTGCTCGGATAGCGGATACCGGATGGTGACCTCTCCTAGATCCGAGGGAGATCCGGTGTAGTTGTCATGGAGGGGGTCGCTTCTCGAACGGGAGGCGACCCCCTCTAGTCTGTCCGCATTGCGGACGTGATCTTGGGGATGCCGTCGGGATAGCTCGTTAAAGTTGCGTTTCACCTGTGGTGCTTTAGGGGTCAATGTCCGTTTATCGAACGCCATTGCCGCTGACGTGACCGAAACGAGATCTGGAACCCCTGGTTCCAGTGGGGGGATTGACCCATAGTAAGGGCGTAAAGCTCGGGTTAGTGGGTCACGCACCGCATGGGCGCCGGCTCCGAGCGCGGGGCCTCACCCCGTCCGACAGTGTCGCCGGATCGGGAGGGCCGCCCCCTTTCTCCATTCGGTGAACTGACTCAGGAGGACGCCCTGATGCGTGCTGCGAGAAGCATGAAGTGGGCCGCGACGGCGGCAGCGATAGCCGTCGCCGCGACGGCCTGCGGCTCCGGTGACAACAGCGATTCGGACGAGAACAAGCCCGACGGCTACGTCTCGATCTTCCATGGTGAGCCGCAGCGCGCGCTGCTTCCCTCGAACACCAACGAGAGCTTCGGCGGCTACGTCGTCGAGAACGTCTTCAGCACCCTCGTCGACTACAACGAGAAGGGCAAGCTCCAGAACGCCAACGCCGAGTCGGTCGAGACCGACGACAGCAAGACGTGGACGATCAAGCTCAAGAAGGGCTGGAAGTTCCACAACGGCGAGGACGTCACGGCCGAGTCCTACGTCAAGGCGTGGAACTGGTACGCCAACGTCAAGAACAACCAGTCCAACAGCGCCTGGTTCGAGCAGATCAAGGGCTACGAGGACGTCCACCCGGAGAAGGGCGACCCGAAGAAGGACGAGATGGAGGGCCTGAAGGTCGTCGACGACCACACCTTCACGGTCGAACTCTCGGAGCGTGTCTCCTACTTCAACTACATGCTCGGCTACTCGACGTTCGCGCCGGTCCCCGAGGCGTTCTACAAGGACCCGAAGGCGTTCGGCCAGAAGCCGATCGGCAACGGCCCCTACAAGTTCGAGAAGTGGAACCACAACAAGCTGATCCAGGTCGCTGCCTGGGACGGCTACAAGGGCTCGGACAAGCCGAAGAACAAGGGCATCCAGTTCAAGAACTACTCCACGATCGAGGGCGCCTACCAGGACGTCCTCTCGGGGAACCTCGACGCGGCCGACCAGGTCGGGCCGAAGGACCGCCCCAAGCGGAAGCAGGACTTCGGCAACCGCTCGATCGACAAGCCGTACGCCGGCAACACCACGATCGCGCCGGCCTTCTACGCCAAGCCGTTCAAGGACGTCGACCCGAAGGTCATCCAGGGCCTCTCGATGGCGATCGACCGCGACACCATCACCAAGACCGTCCTCGACGGCACCGCGGTCCCCGCCAAGTCCTTCGTGCCGGCGAACGTCGAGGGCTTCGAGGCGCTCGACACCGACGTCCTGAGCTACAACCCGAAGAAGGCGAAGCAGCTCATCAAGGAGGGCGGCGGCGTCCCGGGCAACAAGATCTGGATTCAGTTCAACGCCGACGGCGGCCACAAGGAGTGGATCACCTCCGTCTGCGACTCGATCCGCAAGGCGGCCGGTGTCGAGTGCCTCGCCGACTCCAAGCCGAGCTTCGAGACGGACCTCAAGGAGCGCGACGCCGACAACGTTAAGGGCACCTACCGCGCCGGATGGCTGGGCGACTACCCGCTCAACATCAACTTCCTGAGGGACCTCTACCGCACCGGTGCCGACGCCAACTACGGTCGCTTCTCCGACAAGGAGGTCGACGGCCTTTTCAAGGACGGCGACAAGGCCGCGGACCTCGACGCCGCGGTGAAGGACTACCAGAAGGCCGAGGACAAGCTCCTCCAGGAGATGCCGGCGATCCCGCTCTGGGACATGACGGCCAGCATCGTCCACAGCGAGCACGTGAAGAACGTCAAGGCGAACTGGGACGGCCACATCCTTCTGCGCGACGTGATCGCCAAGTAACCGACCGCGCGATCCCCGGCGGGCGCCGGACCTCCGCGACCCGGAGGACCGGCCCCGCCGGACCGCTTCCCTCTCACGTTTCCCCCCAACGGAGGCACCATGGGGCGCTACGTCGCTCGGCGACTGCTCCAGATGATCCCGGTCTTCATCGGGTCGACTGCCCTCATTTTCTGCGCCATGTACGCCCTACCCGGCGATCCGGTCCGGACGATGATGGGCGAAAAGTCCTACGACCCCGCGCAGATCGCGAACATCAAGGCCGACCTCGGCCTCGACCTGCCCCTCTGGCACCAGTACTGGAACTACCTCACGGGCCTCTTCCAGGGCGACTTCGGCACCCAGATAGCCAGCGGCCGACCCGTCTCCGAGGTCATCGCGGACGCGCTGCCCGTCACGATCCAACTGACGCTCTACTCGTTCGCGATCATCGTGGTCGTCGGCATCGCGCTCGGCCTCCTCGGCGGCCTGCGCGCCGACACCTGGGTCGACCGGGTGCTGCTCGTCTTCACGATGCTGCTGATCTCGATCCCGGTCTTCGTGCTCGGCTACATCTTCCAGTACTTCTTCGCCTTCGAGCTCCAGTGGGTCACCCCCACCGTCCAGAGTTCGGATTCCTGGGGGCAGTTGACGCTCCCCGCTGTGGTCCTCGCCGGGCTGTCGCTCGCCTACGTGGTGCGCCTGACCCGGACTTCCGTCGCGGAGAACCTGCGCTCCGACTTCGTACGCACCGCCGTCGCCAAAGGGCTGCCGCGGCGTCGTGTGGTCGGCATCCACCTGATGCGCAACTCGCTGATCCCGGTGGTCACCTTCCTCGGCACCGAGTTGGGCGCCCTCCTCGCCGGCGCCGTCGTCACCGAGGGCATCTTCAACGTGCACGGCATCGGCAACGTGATCTACCAGTCGCTGATGCGGCTGGAGGGGGCGACCGTCGTCGGCGTCGTCTCCCTGATCGTCATCCTGTACCTCGCCACCAGCCTGATCGTGGACCTGCTCTACGCGGTCCTCGACCCGAGGATTCGCTATGCCTGAGCCCGCCCTCACAAAGGAACGCCGGGACGACCCCGCGGCAGGTGCCGCCTTGACCGAGGCCGCCCCCAAGCCGGAAAAGGCGCGCAGCCTGTGGCAGGACGCCTGGCGGAACCTGCGGAGCAACCCGCTGTTCCTGATCTCCGCGGTACTGATCCTGGTGCTGCTCACGATGGTCGCCTTCCCCGGACTCTTCGCCGACGGCTCCCCGCGCGACGGCGACCAGGCCGCGCACTACCTCACCGAGCCCAACCTCGGGCACCTCTTCGCCAACGACTGGCTGGGCTACGACGCACACGGCCGCTCGGTCTACGTCCGGGTCATCCACGGCGCCCGCGCCTCGGTGATCGCGGGCATCGCGGTGACCCTGGTCGTCGCCGTCTTCGGCACCATCGTGGGCATGCTCGCCGGGTACTTCGGCGGATGGCTCGACTCGCTGCTCTCCCGGATCACCGACATCTTCTTCGGCATCCCGTTCCTCCTCGGCGCCATGGTGGTGCTCACGGCGGTCGGCGAGCGGAGCCTCTGGATGGTGATCACCGCCCTCGCGATCCTCGGCTGGACCCAAGTGGCGCGCGTCGCGCGGGGTTCGGTGCTGACGGTGAAGCAGTCCGACTACGTGCAGGCCGCGAAGGCGCTCGGTGCCAGTACGTGGCGCATCCTGATGCGACACGTGCTGCCCAACGCCATCGCACCGGTGATCGTCGTCGCCACCGTGGCGCTCGGCGGCTACATCGGCGCCGAGGCGACGCTCTCCTACCTCGGGCTCGGCCTTGCGGAGCCCGCGGTCTCCTGGGGCGTCGACATCGACGCCGGCAAGGACCAGCTCCGCAACGCGCCCCACGTGCTGCTCTTCCCGGCGTTGATGGTGTCGCTCACCGTCCTCGCCTTCATCATGCTCGGCGATGCGGTACGCAGCGCCCTCGACCCGAAGTCCCGCTGAGGGAGGCGTACATGACTCTGCTCGAAGTGCGCGATCTGCACGTGGAGTTCCAGACCAAGGACGGTGCCGTCAAGGCCGTCAACGGTGTCGACTACAGCGTCGAGGCCGGTGAGACGCTGGCGGTGCTCGGCGAGTCCGGCTCGGGGAAGTCGGTGAGCGCCCAGGCGATCATGGGCATCCTCGACATGCCGCCCGGGCGCATACCCAAGGGCGAGATCCTCTACCGCGGCGACGACCTGCTGACGATGGGCCGCGAGGAGCGGCGCAAGATCCGCGGGGCGAAGATCGCGATGATTTTCCAGGACGCGCTCTCGGCGCTCAACCCCGTGCTGACGGTGGGCTACCAGCTCGGTGAGATGTACCGGGTGCACCGCGGAGCCTCCCGCAAGGAGGCGAAGGCGAAGGCCGTCGAGCTCATGGAGCGGGTGAAGATCCCCGCGGCCGCCGCCCGCGTCGGCGACTACCCGCATCAGTTCTCGGGTGGGATGCGGCAGCGGATCATGATTGCGATGGCGTTGGCGTTGGAGCCGGATCTGATCATTGCGGATGAGCCGACGAC
>NZ_KB905814.1:595050-601373 GCF_000381025.1 Streptomyces sulphureus DSM 40104 | reverse complement strand
CTCCTCGACGTCGTGGGGCTCAACCCCGAGTACGTCAACAGGTATCCGCACCAGTTCTCCGGCGGACAGCGCCAACGCATCGGCATCGCCCGCGGATTGGCGCTCAACCCGGAGATCATCATCTGCGACGAGCCGGTCTCGGCGCTCGACGTCTCCGTGCAGGCGCAGGTCGTCAACCTGATGGAGAAGCTCCAGGACGAGTTCGGGCTCGCCTACCTCTTCATCGCCCACGACCTCTCCGTCGTGCGGCACATCTCCGACCGCGTCGGCGTCATGTACCTCGGGCGGATGGCGGAGATCGGCACGGACACCGAGATCTACGAGCACCCCACCCACCCGTACACGCAGGCACTCCTCTCCGCCGTCCCCGTTCCCGACCCGGACGCGCGCGAGAGCCGTGAGCGCATCCTGCTCAGCGGCGACGTCCCCTCGCCCGCCGACCCGCCGTCGGGCTGCCGGTTCCGCACCCGCTGCTGGAAGGCGACGGAGCGGTGCGCGCAGGAGACCCCCGTCCTCGCGGTGCCCGAGCGCTACCGCGACGAAGAGGCCGGCGCAGCGCACTCCTCCGCGTGCCACTTCGCCGAGGAGCGGGAACTGCTCCCGCAGGGCTGACCGGGACGCGGCGTACCCACGGGTGCGCCGCGCCCCAACTCCCTTGCGGCGCACCGCGTCCGGCGCACGCACGTCGGTCATCCGGAGCTCCCCGAGCCGTACCCGGACGGAGTAGGTGCGCCGGCGCTCGTCCCGGCGCACTCGTTTCCGGGGGCGCTCTCCGCCAGGCCGGGCCGGGAGCGGCCCGGCGAGGCGGCCCCTGCGGAGGGCGCTCGCGGTGAGCGGACGCCGCGTCGAGGGAGGTACGGCTTCGTGACCTTCGACCGCGACGCCGGGCAGGGTGCCGCATCGGTCCGCGAGCCCGCGGGACGCCTGCTGCACGTCTGACTCGGCGGCGTCGACGCATGCCCTACGGCCCCCGTCCGAGCGTCGGCTCCGGGCGGGGGCCGCCGACCGCGGGGGCTCCGTGGGCGGTGGGGCATCCGAGGGTTTCTCCGTCGCGAGCAGCTCGTGCGGCGGCCTGGTGTGCCTCGGAAAATACTTTAAAGGGTGTTATGTGGTGCCGAGACGCAATCGGAGTCCGAGGAGGCACCCATGCGCGGAGCCACGCGCGTCACATGGTCCGTCGGTGCTGTCGGCGCGCTCGCTCTCGTCGCCGCGGGCTGCGGCGGTGGCGGTGGTACGGGCGGTGGCGGCGGCTCGGGGAGCGGGGTCGTCCGGGCCTTCTGGACCGATCCGCAGAACCCCATCGAGCCGGCGAACACCAACGAGGTGCAGGGCGGCAAGGTCCTCGACATGACCTTCAGGGGCCTGAAGAAGTACAACCCCAAGACCGCCGAGGCGGAGAACGCCGTCGCCGAGTCGGTCGACTCGGACGACCAGCAGAACTTCACGGTGAAGCTCAAGAAGGGCTGGAAGTTCTCCGACGGCTCAGCGGTCACCGCGCACTCCTTCGTGGACGCCTGGAACTACGGAGCGCTCGTCACCAACAAGCAGGTGAACTCGTACTTCTTCGAGTACATCGAGGGCTACGAGGACGTGCATCCCGAATCCGGGGCGCCGAAGGCGAAGACGATGTCGGGCCTCGAGGTGAAGGACAACCGCACCTTCACGGTCAAGCTCAACCAGAAGTTCTCCCTCTGGCCCGAGACCCTCGGCTACGCCGCCTACTCGCCGCTGCCCAAGTCCTTCTTCTCCGACCACGACGGCTGGCTGGAGAAGCCCGTCGGCAACGGCCCTTACAAGGTGGACTCCTACACCCGCGGCCAGTCGATGCAGCTCTCGAAGAACGACGAGTACGCGGGGAACGACAAGCCGAAGAACGACGGGGTCGAGCTCCGGGTCTACACGGACCAGAACACCGGCTACACGGACCTCCAGGCCGGCAACCTCGACGTCGTCGACGAACTTCCGGCCGGGCAGCTCAAGAACGCGAAGAAGGACCTCGACGGGCGTTACATCAACCAGCCCGCCGGCATCTTCCAAACCGTCTCCTTTCCCGAGTACGACGACGCGTGGAAAGGCAAGGACAAGCTGAAGGTGCGGCAGGGCCTCTCCATGGCGATCGACAGGGAGAAGGTCAGCTCGCAGATCTACCACGGCACCCGCGAGCCGGCGACGGACTACACCTCGCCCGTGCTGAAGAAGGACGGCGGGTACTCCACGTCGCTCTGCGGAGAGATCTGCACCTTCCAGCCGAAGAAGGCGAAGAAGCTGATCGCAGAGGGCGGCGGCCTCCCCGGCGGCACCGTCACCATCACCTCGAACGTCGACACGGGGTCGCACAGGCAGTGGATGGAAGCCGTCTGCAACAGCATCAACTCGGCGCTGGACAAGGACAATGCGTGCCGTGTCAACCCGGTGCCGACGTTCAGCGAGTTCCGCAAGGACATCTCCGCGAAGAAGATGGACGGGCTCTTTCGCACCGGATGGCAGATGGACTACCCGCTCATCCAGAACTTCCTCCAGCCCCTCTTCTACACCGACGCCTCTTCCAACGACTCCGGTTACTCGAACGAGAAGGTCGACAAGCTCATGGACGAGGGGAACAAGGCGTCCGGCGAGAAGGAGGCGATCAGCAAGTTCCAGGACGCCGAGAAGGAGATCCTCAAGGACCTCCCCGCCATCCCGCTCTGGTACCAGAACGGCAACGCCGGTTATTCGGACCGGGTGAGCGACGTCAGGCTCAACCCGTTCTCGGTGCCGGTCTTCACCGAAATCAAGGTGAAGTGATCCGGGGTGGGGCGCTACGTCATCAGACGCCTGCTCCAGATGATCCCGGTGTTCATCGGGACCACGCTGCTCATCTTCGTCATGGTGTACGCCATCGGGGACCCGGTGAACGCGATGTTCGGCGACCGGGCCCCGGACCCGGCGACGGCAGCGCAGCTCCGGGAGGAGTTCGACCTCGACAAGCCGCTGTGGCTCCAATACGTGCTCTACATGGGCAAGATCTTCACCGGCGACTTCGGGACGGCCTTCAACGGGCAGCCGGTGATCGAGCTGATGGCCAACGCCTTTCCGATCACGGTCAGGCTCGCCGTGATCGCGATCATCTTCGAGATCCTCATCGGCATCACGCTCGGAGTCCTCACGGGGCTGCGCCGCGGCCGTCCGATCGACACCTCGGTCCTGGTGCTGACGCTCGTCGTCATCTCGGTGCCCACATTCGTCACCGGCACCCTCGGCCAGTACCTCATCGGGGTGAAGTGGGGCTGGATCGCGCCGGCCGTCTCGCCGGCCGCCACCGTCGACGAACTCCTCTTTCCCGGGCTGGTGTTGGCGCTCGTCTCGCTCGCCTACGTCACCCGGCTCACACGCACCTCGATCGCGGAGAACGGGCGGGCCGACTACGTGCGCACGGCGGTGGCGAAGGGGCTGCCGAGGCGCCGGGTGACCGTGCGGCACCTGCTGCGCAACTCGCTGATCCCGGTGGTCACCTTCCTCGGCACCGACCTCGGCAACCTGATGGCCGGCGCCCTCGTGACCGAGCGGATCTTCAACATCCAGGGCGTCGGCTTCCAGCTCTTCCAGGGGATCGTGCGGCAGAACTCGCCGACCGTCGTCGGATTCGTGACCATCCTCGTCATCGTCTTCATCGTCGCCAACCTCGTCGTCGACCTCCTCTACGCCGTGCTCGACCCGAGGATTCGCTATGCGTGACGCCACACCGCCAACTCGCGTACCGGAGGAGGTGATTCCCCGATGACGTCGGAACCGCCGGCCGTCGGCGCGGGCGGCGCCATGGACGCGATGAACGTCATGAACGCAGCCTCCTCGGAGGCGCGCGCCGCGGACGGCGCCTCCCCGGGACCCGAAGGGCCAGGACCCGCCCGGGAGGTGCGCAGCCTGTGGCAGGACGCCTGGCACGACCTGCGCCGCAACCCGATCTTCGTGATCGCGGCGCTGCTCATCCTCTTCCTCGTGCTGATCTCCCTCTGGCCGAGCCTGATCGCCACCCGCAACCCGCTCTCCTGCCAGCTCGGCCGCTCCCTCGAACCCGCGACGGCAGGGCACTGGTTCGGCTTCGACACCCAGGGGTGCGACGTCTACACCAAGGTCGTCTACGGGGCGCGGGCCTCGGTGACGGTCGGTGTCTGCGCCACGGCGGGGGTGGCGCTCGTCGGCAGCCTCCTCGGCGGGCTCGCCGGGTTCTTCGGCGGCGTCTGGGACGCGCTCATCTCCCGGGTCACCGACATCTTCTTCGGCATCCCCATCATGCTCGGCGGCCTCGTCTTCCTCTCCGTCACCGGCAACCGGTCGATCTGGACAGTGGTGAGCTTCATCGTGCTGCTGGGGTGGCCGCAGATCGCGCGTATCGCCAGGGGTGCGGTGATCACGGCGAAGCAGAACGACTACGTGCTCGCCGCCAGGGCGCTCGGGGCGAGCAACACACGGATGCTCGTGCGGCACATCCTGCCGAACGCGGTCGCGCCCGTGATCGTCACGGCCACCATCGCGCTGGGCACGTACATCGCGCTGGAGGCGACGCTGAGCTTCCTCGGCGTCGGCCTGCAACCGCCGACCGTCTCCTGGGGCGTCGACATCTCCGACGCCTCCCAGGGCATGCAGTTCCGGAACGCGCCGCACATCCTCGTCTACCCGGCCGCGGCCCTGAGCCTCACGGTGCTCGCCTTCATCATGCTCGGCGACGCGGTGCGCGACGCACTCGACCCGAAGCTGAGGTGAGCCGGATGAGCCTGCTCGAAGTGCGCGATCTGCACGTGGAGTTCGGGACGAGGGACGGCACGGCGCAGGCCGTCCGCGGCATCGACTTCGAGGTCGGGGCGGGTGAGACGCTGGCGGTGCTCGGCGAGTCCGGCTCGGGGAAGTCGGTGAGCGCCCAGGCAATCATGGGCATCCTCGACATGCCGCCCGGGCGCATCACGGGCGGCGAGATCCTCTTCCAGGGCCGGAACCTGCTGACGATGCCCCCCGAGGAGCGGCGCCGCGTACGGGGCGCCCACCTCGCGATGATCTTCCAGGATGCGCTTTCGGCGCTCAACCCCGTGCTGACGGTGGGGTATCAGCTCGGTGAGATGTACCGGGTGCACCAGGGCGCTTCGCGGCGGGAGGCGCGGGCGAAGGCCGTCGAGCTCATGGAGCGGGTCCGGATTCCGGGCGCGGCGCAGCGGGTCGGGGACTTTCCGCATCAGTTCTCGGGTGGGATGCGGCAGCGGATCATGATTGCGATGGCGTTGGCGTTGGAGCCGGATCTGATCATTGCGGATGAGCCGACGACGGCGCTGGATGTGACGGTGCAGGCGCAAGTGATGGATCTGCTTGCGGAGTTGCAGCGTGAGTACAACATGGGCTTGATTTTGATCACGCATGATCTGGGTGTGGTCGCGGATGTGGCCGACAAGATCGCGGTGATGTACGCGGGCCGCATCGTCGAGACCGCACCCGTACGGGAGTTGTACCGGCAGCCGGCGCACCCGTACACCAAGGGCCTCCTCGACTCCATCCCCCGCCTCGACCGCAAGGGCCAGGAGCTCTACGCGATCCGCGGCCTCCCGCCGAGCCTCCTCGCCATCCCCGAAGGCTGCTCGTTCAACCCTCGCTGCCCGATGGCGAGGGAGTACTGCCGGACCGAGGACCCGCCGCTCTACGACGTGGCGGCCGAGCGGGCCAGCGCGTGCCACTTCTGGAGGGAGATGTTCGATGCACGCTGACCACTCCGGGCGCCGTGAAGCACGTGAGGAAGGCCAGGCGGCGCGGAGGCTGCTCGCCAAGTCCCGCCGGGAGTCGGCGTATGCGGCGGGGGACGCGATCCTCGAGGTCCGGGAGCTGCACAAGTACTTCCCGTTGACGCAGGGCATCGTCTTCCGACGGCAGGTGGGCGCCGTCAAGGCCGTCGACGGTGTCTCCTTCGACCTGCGTGCGGGCGGGACGCTCGGGCTCGTGGGGGAGTCGGGGTGCGGCAAGTCCACGGTGGCGAAGTTGGTGACGCACCTGGAGGAGCCGACGGCGGGGACGATCCGGTACAAGGGCGAGGACATCACCAAGCTGTCCGGGCGCGCGCTGAAGGCGGTTCGGCGGAACATCCAGATGGTCTTCCAGGACCCCTACACCTCGCTCAACCCCCGGATGACCGTGGGCGACATCATCGGTGAGCCGTACGAGATCCACCCGGAGGCGGCGCCGAAGGGTGATCGGCGTAAGCGGGTGCAGGAGCTCCTCGACGTCGTGGGGCTCAACCCCGAGTACGTCAACAGGTATCCGCACCAGTTCTCCGGCGGACAGCGCCAACGCATCGGCATCGCCCGCGG
>NZ_KB905814.1:0-594950 GCF_000381025.1 Streptomyces sulphureus DSM 40104 | reverse complement strand
CCGGCGGACAGCGCCAACGCATCGGCATCGCCCGCGGGTTGGCGCTGCGTCCCGAGATCATCGTGGCGGACGAGCCGGTCTCGGCGCTCGACGTCTCGGTGCAGGCGCAGGTGGTGAACCTGATGGAACGGCTCCAGGACGAGTTCGGGCTCGCCTATCTCTTCATCGCGCACGACCTCTCCGTCGTGCGGCACCTCTCCGACCGCGTCGGCGTCATGTATCTGGGCCGCATCGTGGAGATCGGCACGGAGGCGGAGATCTACGAGCACCCCACCCACCCGTACACGCAGGCACTCCTCTCCGCCGTCCCCGTGCCGGACCCCGAGGCCGAGGCCCGCAGGGAGCGGATCGTCCTCCAGGGCGACGTGCCCTCCCCGGCCGACCCGCCCTCGGGGTGCAACTTCCGTACGCGGTGCTGGAAGGCGCAGGAGCGGTGCGTCGTCGACGACCCTGAGCTGAAGGTCCCCGAGACGATGGAGCAGGCGACGGGCGCGGTCCACCACCCGTCGGCCTGCCACTTCGCGGCGGAGCGGCGGTCGGTGACGCCGGGGTAGGCCGCGTGCGAAAGGTCACCAGCCGGGCGGCCTGTGCGGTGCCGGACGTCCGTACGGGTCGGGGGAGGAGGCCGGGTAGCCCTGGCTCGGCTGGCCGTAGCCGCCCGTGGGCGGGGGTTGGTACATGCCGGGCGGGTCGTCGAAGAAGGCGGGTGGGTCCTCGGGCTCCGCGCGGCGGGCAAGCGCGAGGAGTGCGACGAGGCCGGCGAGGACCTCGAACGCCATGCTGGCGAGGAGGAGTTGCTCGCGGGTGCTCAGCTCGGAGAAGTTCTCGAGGAGCCGCATCTTGACCGCGTAGGCGAGCGGGAAGACGCCGTGTCCGAGCAGCGGTGCCGAGAGGACGAGCCCCATCGCGCGCGAGAACCGCGCCCTCGCTGCGGCGGTGCAGCCGGCGACGAGGAGGAGCAGCACCAGCGCCCAGGCGAACCAGCCGGGCGGGACCGCGAGGAGCGTGACGGTGCTCCGTTCGCCGGTGAGCTTGCGGCTGTAGTACTCCCAGCCGATCTCGTACCAGCTCTGCACCTCCCAGGCTGCGACGACGAGTCCGGCGGCGGCGAGCACGAGGAAGGCCGTGGTGCCGCCGCCGCGGGTGGGGAGCGCGGCCGGCTCGTCGGCGGGGCCGGCGGGCGGGGCGCCGTCGGGCTCGATCGGGCGGCGTCCCGTGGCGGCGGTGACGACCAGCGCGGCGCCCAGGACGACCATGCCGATGGTGGCGAAGAGGAGTTGGGTCTGGAGGCCCTCGTCGACGCCCTGCGTCCAGTTGGCGTTGGGAATCCACAGGCCGGGGATGCGCAGCAGCACGGTGGTGAGGCCGACGGAGGTGAGGACGCCGGCGGCGGCGGAGGAGCGCACCGCCATCACCGCGGAGACGGCGTACGTCAGCAGCAGCGTCGGTTCGAGGAACGAGGTGACCCAGACGCCGCCCTCGGCGCGCGGGACCGCGCCCGTCCACATCCACCAGACGTCCACCGTCTTGTCCGCCTGGGTGAGGTCGCGGACGATCCAGCCGAGGCTCACCAGTGCGAGCACGGTGAGGAGGACGGAGCCGAAGATCCGGGCTCCGCGCGCGAGTGTTCTTTCTTGCCCCAAAGCTCTCGGCCCCCCGTTGGTGCGGACGTGCGGTGCACTAGATCTACCCGTGAGCGGCGGTTCACAACAACCGTGGCGAGGCGGGCCGTTGCGCCGGGGCACGTCGGGGCGGAGGCCCCGCGGGGTCCCGGCCGGGGCGGAAGGAAAGCCTCCGCCCCGGTCGGTTACGGCACCCGCACGGCCGCACGTACTTCAGGATGCCGTTGCCGCATATCGGTGCTGCGACGGTCGAGTTGCCCCCGCGTAAAACGGGGTTGGAGCCGGTCTTGCCCTGGTTCGCCCGGACTCTACGCGCGTTGTCAAGCACGTAAGGGGTTCGATCTGCACAACCTTCGCTCAAGATGCGGGCGAGGTCTGCTCGTAGCGCCCAACACCCCTTGACTGCAAGCTAATTGGCTTGCCAAAGTCCCGCTCAACCCACTCGCCCGCATCACGTGATCGCCTCAACGATACGGGCTCCTAAGAGAATTGAGCGCGGGGGCACTCACGCGATGACAAGTCCTTCCCAGGCTGCGTTGGCCGGTGCCGAGACCCCGGGCCCCGAGGGCGTCGACGCCGAACGGGGCGCGAAAAACGGTGAGTTGACCGGGCGGTCGCCCGGCAAGCTGATGTGGATGCGGTTCAAGCGCGACCGGGTCGGTGTCGTGTCGGCCTGCGTCGTGGGCTTCTTCTTCCTCGTCGCGCTCTGCGCCCCGCTGGTCTCCAAGCTCTACGGCAAGGACGCGTACACCCGGTACGGGCAGATCACGCCGGGCCTGCTCAACGAGAACGGCTACCCGGTCAAGCCGAACGGCGGCATCGACGGGGAACACTGGTTCGGCCTTGAGCCGGACCTCGGGCGCGACGTCTTCATGCAGCTCGTCTACGGGATGCGCACCTCGCTCGGGCTCGCCATCGCGATCACGATCCTCTCGGTGCTCACCGCGATCGTGATCGGCGTCGCCGGCGGGTACTTCGGCGGAAGGACCGACTACTTCCTCGGCCGCCTCACCGACCTCATGATGTCCTTCCCCAACCAGCTCTTCTTCATCGCCTTCACCCCTGTCATCGGGGCGCTTTTCGTCAACGAGCAGGACGAGATGCCGACCTGGATGCGCGCCTGCGTGCTCATCTACGTGATGTGGCTGCTGGGTTGGATGACCCTGGCGCGGCTGCTGCGCGGCCAGGTGCTCTCGCTGCGGGAGCGGGAGTTCATCGAGGCGGCGAAGGTCGCGGGGACGCCGCCCTCGCGGATCGTCCGCAAGGAGCTGCTTCCCAACGTCGTCACGCCGATCCTCGTGCAGTCGACGTACATGCTGCCGAACTTCGTCACCAGCATTGCGGGGCTCTCCTTCCTCGGCGTCGGAATGCTGGAGCCGACCCCCGACTGGGGCCGGATGTTCGCCACCGGCGCCAAGGTCTACCAGAGCGACATCACCTACATGTTCTTCCCGGGCGGTGCGATGGTGCTCTTCATCGTCGCGTTCAACCTGCTCGGGGACTCGGTCAGGGACGCCTTCGACCCCAAGTCGGGTCGATGACGTCCGAGTTGCGGGAGGCTGCTGCCGCCCCGCACCGAGGCAGTCCGGCAGCGATGGATACGACAGGCAGGTGCAGACACCTATGAGCAGAGTGAGCACGAAAGGCTTGCGCGCCTCACTCGCGGCCGTCGCCGCGGGGGCGCTGATCCTCACCGGTTGCAGCAGCGGAGGCGGCGGGGACGACGGGGGCTCCTCGGACGAGAAGGCCAAGCAGCAGGGCGAGGAGGTGAGTTACACCTTCGGCAACGCGAAGCAGTCCACGGGTCCTGCGGGCGATCTCGACAAGAACGCCACCAAGGGCGGCACCATCAAGGTCCTCCAGCGCGACAGCTTCGCGCACCTCGACCCCGCGCAGATCTACGTCAGCGACGAGGGCTCGCTCGCCACCCTCATCCACCGCGGCCTGACGACGTACAAGAAGGTCGGCGACGACGACTACCGGGTCGTCGGCGACCTCGCCACCGACTCGGGCAAGAAGTCGGACGGCGGCAAGACGTGGACGTACACCCTCAAGGACGGAGTGAAGTGGGAGGACGGCTCCGAGATCACCTCGAAGGACATACGCCACACCTTCGAGCGGCAGTTCGCCGACTTCATCGCCGAGGGCCCCGTCTTCCTCCAGCAGTGGCTCGCCGGTGAGAACGGCACCGGCTACCGCAAGCTGCTCCCCGGCGGCCCGTACAAGGGCAAGCACCTGCCGGACGACGTCCTGGAGACGCCGGACGACAAGACCATCGTCTTCCACTTCAAGAAGCCGCAGCCCGAGCTGCCGTACGCGCTGGCGATGGCCGGCTACGCTGCCGTGCAGAAGGAAGGCGACACGAAGGAGAAGTACGACAAGAAACCGGTCGTCTCCGGTCCCTACAAGATCGCCTCGTTCAAGTCGGGCAAGTCGATGAAGCTCGTCCGGAACAAGGAGTGGGACCCGAAGACCGACGCGGCCCGCAACCAGTACCCGGACGCCTTCGACATCCAGTTCGGGGTCTCCTTCGAGGACTCCACGAAGCGGCTGATGTCCGACGCGGGCGAGAACCAGACGGCCGTGAGCTTCAGCAACCAGGTCGACGCCTCCAGCATGGACCAGGTGCGGACCGACAAGAAGGTCAAGGACCGCTCGGTCGAGGGCTACCAGTCCTACGTGGGCGTCATCAACCTCAACATGAGCCGGCTGAAGGACAAGAAGGTCCGCCAGGCCATCGCCTACGCGCTCCCCGCGCAGTCCCTGATCTCCGCCTTCGGCGGCGCGGGCGGCGGCAAGCCCGCCGGGAACTACTACAGCCCGACGCTCGTCGGCCACAAGCAGAGCGACCCCTTCAACAAGATCTCCAAGCCGCAGGGCGATCTCAAGAAGGCGAAGCAACTCCTCGACGAGTCGGGCAAGAAGGGCATGAAGCTCACCTTCGCCTACCAGAACGCGCCCGAGTGGCAGAACTTCTCGGTGGCGGCGGCCGACAACCTCAAGAAGGTCGGCTTCGACGTCCAGCGCAAGGACATCATCGCGGACACCTACTACGACCAGGTCGGCAAGATCAAGAACAAGTACGACATGTACCACACGTCCTGGGGCGCCGACTGGCCGAGCGGTTCGACCGTGATCCCGCCGCTCTACGACGGCCGCCAGATCCAGGACGGTGCGTCGAACTACTCGCACTACGACAACCCGGAGACCAACAAGGAGATCGACCGCATCTCCCAGATCTCCAACCCCAACGAGGCGGCCGACGAGTGGATGAAGCTCGCGGACAAGATCCTCAAGGAGGACACCCCGCAGGTGCCGCTGATGTACTACAAGGCGGTCCAGCTCCACGGCTCCAAGATCGGCGGAGTCTACTTCGACGAGCAGCTTCACGACCTCATGCCGCACAAGCTGTACGTCAAGAAGTAACGCCCGACGCGTGAAGCAGCGGCGCCGGCCGCCGAGTTCGGCCGGTGCGGCACCTCCGGGACCCGCCCCCACGGGCAGGGCCCCGGAGGCGCCCGCCGCCCCCGTACACACCGTCCGTCCCCGATCCCGCCGCCGCACGAGAGCTGCGTTCTGCCATGCTGCGATTCCTGATCCGCCGGTCGCTCGGCGCCGTGGTGATCCTGCTGATCATCAGCGCCGTCACCTTCTTCCTCTTCTACGCCGTCCCCCGGGACCCGGCGATGCTGGCCTGCGGCAAGAACTGCACGCCGGACGCGCTGGAGGTCATCCACCGGAACCTGGGGCTCGACAAGCCGGTGCCCCAGCAGTACTGGGAGTTCATGTCGGGCATCGTCACCGGCCGCGACTTCGCCCAAGGCCCGTGTCCCGCACCGTGCTTCGGCTACTCCTTCGCCAACTCGGACCCGGTCTGGGGGACCATCGTCGACCGCTTCCCGACGACGGTCTCGCTCACCGTCGGCGGCGCCGTCGTCTTCCTCGTCATCGGGCTCGGCGCCGGCATGATCGCCGCGCACAAGAAGGGCACGCTGCTCGACAAGGCGTTCTCCACGGGGTCGCTCGTCCTCAGCTCGATGCAGATCTACTTCATCGGCCCGCTCGTCCTCGCGCTCGTCGTCTACAACCTCGAACTCCTCGACCAGCCGCAGTACGTGCCGCTCACCGAGGACCCGGCCGGCTGGTTCATGGGGCTGCTGATCCCCTGGTGCGTCGTGCAGATCATCTTCACCGCCAACTACACGCGGTTGGCGCGCTCCTCGATGATCGAACAGCTCCAGGAGGACCACGTGCGCACCGCGAGGGCGAAGGGGATGTCGGGGCGGACGGTCTTCTTCCGATACGCCTGGCGGGGCTCGCTGATCCCGATCGTCACCATCTTCGGCGTCGACCTGGGGTCGCTCTTCGGCGGCGCGATGATCACGGAGTGGACGTTCTCGCTGCCGGGCCTCGGGACGCTCGCCGTCGACTCGGTGCAGAACACCGACCTCCCGATGGTGATGGGCGTGATGCTCTTCGCCGCGACCTTCATCATCCTCTTCAACATCATCGTGGACGCCGTCTACGCGTTCATCGACCCGCGCGTGCGCCTGTCCTAGGAGATCCCGGCCATGACCACCCTGACCAAGGAAGCGGACGTACCCGCACCGCGCGGCGGCGAGGACGCCTTCCTCAGCGTCCGCGACCTGTACGTCCACTTCGCCACGGAGGACGGCACCGTCAAGGCCGTCGACGGGCTCTCCTTCGAGCTGGAGCGCGGACGCACCCTCGGCATCGTCGGCGAGTCCGGCTCCGGCAAGTCGGTGACGAACCTGTCGATCCTCGGCCTCCACAACCCGGCGAGCACCGAGGTGTCGGGCGAAATCCTCCTCGACGGGCAGGAGTTGACCGGGGCCCGGCAGAAGACGCTGGAGTCGCTGCGCGGCAACAAGATGGCGATGATCTTCCAGGACCCGCTCACCGCGCTCTCGCCGTACTACACGGTCGGCCGCCAGATCGCCGAGCCCTACCGCAAGCACGAGGGCGCCTCCAAGCGGGAGGCGCACGAGCGCGCCGTGGAGATGCTCGACAAGGTCGGCATCCCGAACGCCAGGACGCGCGCGAAGGACTACCCGCACCAGTTCAGCGGCGGCATGCGGCAGCGCGCCATGATCGCGATGGCGCTCGTCTGCAACCCCGACCTGCTCATCGCCGACGAGCCGACGACGGCGCTCGACGTGACCGTGCAGGCACAGATCCTCGACCTTCTCAAAGACCTCCAGCAGGAGTTCGGCTCCGCGATCATCTTCATCACCCACGACCTCGGCGTCATCGGCAACGTCGCCGACGACATCCTGGTGATGTACGGCGGGCGGGCCGTCGAGCGCGGCACGGTCGAGGACGTCCTGCGGCGCCCGCAACACCCGTACTCCTGGGGCCTGTTGACGTCGATGCCGCGCCTGTCCGGCGACGTCAACGAGGAGCTCACGCCGATCCACGGCACTCCGCCCAGCCTGCTCTCCCCGCCCGGCGGCTGCGCCTTCCACCCGCGGTGCGACTTCGCAGAACAGGTCGCGGGCGGTCTCTCCTGCACCGTCGACCGCCCGGAGCTGCCGCCCGGCCGCAGCGCCGCCTGCCACCTGACGGACGAGCAGAAGCGGACCTTCTTCACCGAGCAGATCAAGCCCCGGCTGGGCTAGGGACCTAGGAGACGAGACGTATGAGCACCACACCCTCCTCGGACACCGCTCCGGGCCCCACGGCCGTCGGCGAGCCCGCGGGCGAGCCGCTGCTGAAGGCGGAGAACCTCGCCAAGCACTTCCCGATCATGGGCGGGTTCCCGTTCAAGCGGAAGGTCGGCGAGGTGCAGGCCGTCTCGGGCGTCGACCTCTCCGTGCACCGCGGGGAGAGCTTCGGGCTCGTCGGCGAGTCCGGCTGCGGCAAGTCGACGACGGGGCGGTTGCTGACGCGGCTGCTGGAGCCGACGGGCGGCACGATCAGCTACCGCGGGCAGGACATCACGCACGCGTCGAGGCGGCAGATGGCGCCGGTCCGCTCCGAGATCCAGATGATCTTCCAGGACCCGTACTCCTCGCTCAACCCGCGTCAGACGGTCGGCTCGATCATCTCCGGGCCCATGGAGGTCAACGGCATCGATCCGCCGGGCGGCCGGGAGCAGCGCATCAGGGAGCTGCTGGAGACGGTCGGCCTCAACCCCGAGCACTACAACCGCTTCCCGCACGAGTTCTCCGGCGGCCAGCGGCAACGCATCGGCGTCGCACGGGCGTTGGCGCTGGAGCCGAAGCTGATCGTCGCGGACGAACCGGTCTCGGCGCTCGACGTGTCGATCCAGGCGCAGGTCGTCAACCTGCTCCAGAAGGTGCAGCGGGAACTCGGCATCGCGTTCGTCTTCATCGCCCACGACCTCGCGATCGTCCGGCACTTCTCGCAACGGGTCGCGGTGATGTACCTCGGGAAGATCGTCGAGGTCGGCGACCGCGAGTCGATCTACGTGCGCCCCCGCCACCCCTACACCCACGCGCTGCTCTCGGCCGTGCCCGAGGTCGCAGTCGAGGGCGCGGAGACGGACGATCGCGAGCGCATCCGCCTCGCGGGGGACGTGCCCTCGCCGATCGACCCGCCCTCCGGATGCCGGTTCCGCACCCGGTGCTGGAAGGCGCAGGAGAAGTGCGCGGCCGAGGAGCCGCCGCTCGTCCAGATCCCGGGCAACGCGGCGGGGCACCTGACGGCCTGCCACTTCCCCGAGGAGGGCAGCACCACCGCGCGCGAGGAGGACGTCGTCCTCGACTCGGCGCTGCGCTCCATGGAAACCCCCGCGGGCTGAGCCGGGGCGGGACCCGGAGGTCCCGCCCGTGGCCTCAGTCGAGCGGGACGCCCAACGCCCGCCTGAGGAAGGCGACCTGGAGCAGGAGGAGGTTCTCGGCCACCTCCTCCTGCGGCGTCATGTGCGTCACCCCGGAGAGCGGCAGCACCTCGTGCGGGCGTCCCGCGGCGAGGAGCGCCGAGGAGAGGCGCAGGGTGTGCGCCGCGACGACGTTGTCGTCGGCGAGGCCGTGGACGAGCATCAGCGGGCGGTGCGGCTCTGCGGCCTCGGAGAGGCCGCCGTCGGTGACGAGCGAGTTGTGCGCGTAGACGGCCGGGTCCATCTCCGGGGTGCCGAGGTACCGCTCGGTGTAGTGGGTGTCGTAGAGGCGCCAGTCGACGACGGGGGCGCCCGCGACCGCCGCGTGGAAGACGTCGGGGCGGCGCAGCACCGCGAGCGCGGCGAGGTAACCGCCGTACGACCAGCCTCGGATGCCGACGCGCGTGAGGTCGAGGGGGTACTCGCCCGCGAGGGAGCGGACCGCCTCCACCTGGTCGTCGAGGGTGACGCCCGCGAGGTCGCCCGAGACGGCCTTCTCCCAGCCCGGCGAGTACCCCGGTGTGCCCCTGCCGTCCGCGGCGATCACCGCGAACCCCTGGTCGGCGAACCACTGCGACGTCAGGTGCGCGTTGTGCGCGGCGACGGCACGGGAGGCGTGCGGGCCCCCGTACGGGTCGAGGAGGACCGGGAGCGGCCCGTCGGCCTCCTGGTACCCCGAGGGCAGCAGCACCGCCGCGGGGAGCCCGCGGCTGCCCGCGTGCAACAGTTGCGGCGCGGCGGTGAGTTGGGGCTCCTCCGCGTACGACGCGACGGTGCCGAGCTCCTCGAGGGTGCCCTCCGCGGTGAGCCGTACCACGCTGGCGCGTGCCCCGGGGCGCCGGAGCGTGCTGGAGGAGAGGACGAGGACGTCGCCGCCCCGCACCGCCGAGGCGACGTGCGGCACGTCGTCGACGGCGAGTCGGCGCAGCTCGCCGCCCGCACCGGGCAGCGGCGCCAGCCAGACGCCTACCTCGCCGGGCGCGGTGCGCTCGCCTCCGCCCTGCGAGGCGGTGAGGAGCACGCCGTCCTCCTCGACCGACAGCACGTTCCGCACGTGCAACTCCGGTGGCGTGCACCGCTCCTCGCCGACGAAGAGGGCGCGCGAGCCGCCGGGCGCCGCCGTGTCGGGCTCCGTGTCCTCGATCCGGACGAGCCGCCCGTCGGGCGACCAGGCGGGCACCCCCGCGAAGAGCTCCAGCCAGACCGGGTCCTGCTCGGCGTGGACGGTGCGGGTGGCGCCGCTCGCGGTGTCGACCGCAAGGGTCCGCGTCCTGCGCTGGTCCCTGCTCTGCACGAGCAGCAGCGGCTCCCCGCGCGAGGACCAGTCGACGCGGGCGAGGTAGGGGTACGCCTCGCAGTCCCACTCGATCGCGGTACGCGACCCGTCGTCCGCGTTGACCAGATAGAGGTCCACGCGCGCGTTGGCGGTGCCGGCCGCCGGATACGCCGTCTGCGCGGGGGAGTTGGCGGGGTGCGCCGGGTCCGAGATCCACCAGCGGTCGACGGGCGCGTCGTCCACGCGGGCGACGAGGAGCGCGTCTCCCTCGGGCGACCACCAGTACCCGCGGGTGCGGGACATCTCCTCGGCAGCGATGAATTCAGCCAATCCGTAGCTGACGGTTCCGGACTCCGGCGCGGCGAGCGCGCGGTCCCCCGAACCGTCGGCCGCGACGAGCCGCAGCGCCCCGTCGGCGACGTACGCGATGCGCGAGCCGTCGGGGGAGGGGCGCGGGTCCACGACCGGTGTGGCGGTGGGGAGTTCGCGCGGCCCCGGCCCGTCGGCACTCTCTGTCAACGAAGCCGCGAAGAGGCGGCCCGAAAGCGCGAAGGCGGCGAACTCCAGGCGCTTGTCCGCGGCATATCCGACGATGCCGGCCGCGCCCTCCCTGGTGCGCTCGCGGCGCGCCCGCTCCTCGGCCGAGAGCTCCTCGTCCCCGCCGCCGAGGAGCGCGACGGGGTCGGCCACGGCGCGCTCCGCACCGCTCTCGGTGGTGCGCACCCAGAGCATGTTGGCGCGGTCGCTGCCGTCCCTGGAGCGCAGGAAGGCGGTGCGGGAGCCGTCCGCGGCGACGGTGAACGCGCGCGGGGCTCCGAGGGTGAACCGGTGGGTGCGGGCGTGCTGCCGCGGGAAGCTGGTTGCCATGCGGCGACGGTACTGCGCTGCGCGGGCGCACGCGCCGCTGCCCCGGCGGTCGTCGGACATGGCCTGATCTGAATATGCGCCCCTCTTCTGCATCCGTGCACCGACCCGTGCGGTCTCACGGATAGTTATGATCCGTTGCGCATGGTGGGGGGCGGGGTAGTAAGCCCTGTGACGCCTCCTCCCCGGAGGGGCGGTACCACCGTGCACGGCCGTAGGACCCCTAGGATTCCGCGGCGGCGGCGCCGCTGCGGACCGGTACGACAGCTCCGTCCGCTCGCTGCGATCCCGTCCCGATTCCTTACCGACCGCGCGTACTTGGAGGTGAACCGCCGTGGCACTCTCGATTTCGGCGGTGGTGCTGTTTGCGATCGTCGTCTTCCTGCTGGTGAGGAAATCAGGGCTGAAAGCGTCGCACGCGCTCGTCTGCGTACTGCTGGGGTTCTACCTGGCGAGCTCCTCCATCGCCCCCACCATCAACGAGCTCACCACCAACGTCGCCGGCATGATCGGCGGCATCAAGTTCTGAGGCCGCGCGGCGCCGTTTAGGGTGCGGGTATGACCGAAGCCCCCGAGCGGCGCCTGCTGCTGGTGCACGCGCACCCGGACGACGAGTCCATCAACAACGGCGCCACGATGGCGAAGTACGCGGCAGAGGGCGCCCACGTCACCCTGGTGACCTGCACGCTCGGCGAAGAGGGCGAGGTGGTCCCGGCCGGGCTCGCCCACCTCGCGCCCACCCGCAAGGACGCCCTCGGCCCCCACCGCGAGGGCGAACTCGCCGAGGCGATGGCGGCCCTCGGCGTCGTGGACCACCGCCTCCTCGGCGGCCCCGGCCGCTATCGCGACTCCGGGATGTTCGACACGCCGCCCAACGTGCACCCGCGCGCCTTCTGGCAGGCACCGGTCGACGAGGCCGCCGCCGACCTCGCCGACACCGTCCGCGAGGTGCGCCCCCAAGTCCTCGTCACCTACGGCCCCGACGGCGGCTACGGCCACCCCGACCACATCCAGGCGCACCGCGTCGCGATGCGCGCCGCCGAACTCGCCGCCGACCCCGGCCACGCGCCCGAGGGCCGCCCCGCGCACCGCGTCGCGCGCATCTACTGGAACTGCGTCCCGCACTCGGAGGCTTACGCCGGACTCGACGCGCTGCGCACCGCCGCCGCCCGCGGCGACACCTCGTGCTTCCCCGCGCCTCCGGAGAACCCCGAACTCCCCGCCGTCGCCGAGGGCCTCCCCGAACCGCCGGTCGCCGAAGCGGCCGACCTGCCGGGCCTCGTACCGGACGGCGCCCCCGACGTACGGGTCGACGCCACCGCGTACGCCGGGGCCAAGGCCGCGGCGATGCGCGCGCACGCCACCCAGCTCACCGTCGGCGACGGCACGTTCGCGCTCTCCAACGGCCTCGTGCAGCCGCTGCGCGCGGTGGAGCACTACCTCCTCGCCGACGCCCTCACCGACGTGGCCGGGCCTTCGGCCCCGCTCTCGGACGACCTCTTCGCAGGGGTGGACGCATGAGCCGGGCAGCCGAACTCCCCTACGTACGCAGGCGGGGAGCGCGCGTGGCCCTCTACCTCGTCCTCGCCGCCGCGGGTGCGGTCACCGGCGTCGCCGGAGCGCTCCTCCAGGGCGCATGGCACTACGGCGGGCTGGCGCTTGCGCTCGTCGCCGCGATCGGCGTCTTCCACG
Organism: Streptomyces sulphureus DSM 40104; assembly: GCF_000381025.1. GTDB lineage: Bacteria > Actinomycetota > Actinomycetes > Streptomycetales > Streptomycetaceae > Streptomyces > Streptomyces sulphureus. The sequence goes on along the minus strand of NZ_KB905814.1, from coordinate 582,634 downwards.
GAGGCGCCCTGCTGTGCGGGACGAAGCTGGGCGCAGCGGCGCCCGGGGCCGCATGGACGGTCGTCGTCCTGTTGTTGACGACCTCGCGTCCCGAGGGCGACTTCGTCTTCGCGGCCGGAGCCGGGTCCTACGCCTTCCTCTTCGGCGGCATCCTCGCCGCCGTGATCTGCGCCACCCTCGCGCTCTCGCCGCCGCCGGAGCAGCCGTCGCGCTGGGGCGGTCACTGACAGCGCACTTGAGCCGTACGGGGTGTTCACCGGCTCCCGGGCCCGCACTCGGCAGCCCCCCAGTATTGTGGTGCCCCGCCGGCGAGCGGTTCCCGGGGAAATGACGGGGACCGCGCATCCATCCGGGGAGTACCTGTTTTGAGCCGTGAAACTGACAGTCCGTCCTCCGTGCCGAACGGGCGCGGCGATACGCCGTACCCGCCAGGGAACGAGCCGTACGGTCCGGCGGGCGCGCCCGGAGACCCCGAGGCGTCTCGGCCGAGAGCCAAGGCGGACGAGCCGAAGACCGAGACGACGCTCACCACCCGCGTGCGGATCAACATCCCGGGCTCGCGCCCGATCCCTCCGGTCGTCATGCGCACCCCCGTCCCCGAGGACGAGGCAGGTGCCCAGGGCGAGCCGGAGGAGCAGCCCGTAGCCGAGGCACCGGAGCGCGAGTTCCCGCCCGCCCGCGAGCCCGCCGAGGACGCCCCGTCGCCCGAGGCACCCGCGGCCCCCGCGGAACCCGGTGGTGCAGGCGGCGAGTTCACCCAGGAGACGAGCGACTGGTTCGCACCCCGCAAGCCGAAGAGCCGTCACCCTCAGGGCGGCACGCCGGCGGCCGGCACGCCCACCGAGGGCGCGTCGAGCGGTACGCATACGGACCTGCCGTACGTCGACGCACCCGAACCGCCCGCCGACCGCACGGCGACGCCGCCCGAGGGCGTCCCCACGGTGGCACCGGGCGCCGGGCCGGAGGAGCCGAGCCGCGTCCACGGCCTCGTCCAGCACCCCGACGAGCCGGCGCGGCCAGGGCCTTCGGACCCCACGACCGGCCCGGCGACGGGCGAGCTGCACATGCCGCCCGCGCCTCCGCAGGCCGGCCCCCAGGGCACCCCGGCGCAAGGCACGCCCGCCGTGCCCCCGCCCGGCGAGGACAACTCCGCGGCGGCGCCCGCCGGTTCCACGCTCGGGCTCGGCACGGGCCCCGCCCCGTTCGCGCCGGGCGGCGCAGGCGAGGGGCTCCTCGAAGGACCGCAGGCCGCGGGCGCCGAGCGCCTCGCAGGCGACCCCGTCGTCAGCGGGACGCCCGGTGACGAGCCGGGCGAAGTCCCGTCCGGCCAGGCGGTGTCCTGGCCCGCTGCGACGCAGGCGCCGCCCCCGCGCACCGAGTCCCCGACGCCCCCGCCAGCGCCGCAAAAAAAGGGCCGCAACAAGCTGGTCCTCGCCGGTGTCGCGGTCCTCGGCGTGCTCGGCATCGCCTACGGTGCCGGGCTCCTCCTCGACCACTCCGACGTCCCCAACGGCACCACCGTCGTCGGCGTCGACATCGGGGGCACCACCAAGCACGAGGCCGTCAACAAGCTCGACGAGGCGCTGGGCGACCGCACGACGGCGCCGCTCAAGGTCGACGTCGACGGCGAGAAGAGCACGGTCAAGCCGGCGGTGGCCGGTCTCACCCTCGACAACGAGGCGACGGTGCAGAACGCCGCGGGCCGCGACTACAACCCCGTCAGCGTGATCGGCTCCCTCTTCGGTGTGGAGCGCGAGGCCGAGCCCGCCGTCTCCGTCGACGACGAGAAGATGCACTCGGCGCTCTCCCAACTCCCCGGCGGCAGCGGCCGGGTGAGCGAGGGGATGGTGAAGTTCACCGGTGGCCGGGCCGTCGCCGTCCCGGGCAAGCCGTACAAGGGGCTCGACGCCGCCAAGGCGTCCGAGTCGTTGGAGCGCGCCTACGTGGAGCGGGCGGCATCCGGCGCCGACAACACCGTGCGGCTACCGGTGAGCCGGCAGCAGCCGAAGGTCGACAAGGCCGAACTCGACCGGGCCGTCAACGGGTTCGGCAAGACGGCGATGTCCGGCTGGGTCTGGCTCAAGGCCGGCGACGTCACGGTGCCGTTCAGCGAGCAGACGCTCGGCTCGCTCCTCACCATGCGGCTCGGTGGTGACAAGCTCCAGCCGGTGATCGACGTGAAGAAGCTCAAGGCGTCCTACGGCACGGCCTTCGACGACGTGGTCGTCGAGGGCGGCAGCGCCACCGTCCCCATGCAGCCGCAGCACGCGGCCGCCGCGATGGTTCAGGCGCTGAAGAAGGAGGCGCCGGCTTCGCCGCAGAAGCGCGTGGCCGAGGTGCCGGGCGCCACTTCGCAGTGAGTCGGGGGCCGGCGGCTCCGCGCCGCCGGCCGCTGCACGCCGCAACGGCGTGCCCGTCCACGTCAGTTGAGTCGGGCCCGCGCCGCCCGGGCCGCCCTGCGCACGGCCTCGGCCGCGTTCGGCTCCATCGTCGCGACCACGCTCGCGTACTCCTCCATCTCCGCCGCGCCCCGCGCGAACTCCCCGCGCTCGACGAGCAACCGGGCCCGCTCGTACCGCAGTTGCGCCGGATGGTGGGGGAGGAGGAGCGAGAGGTCTATGGCCCACAACCGCACCGTTGAGTGCTCGGGGCGCTCGGCTGCCCAGGCGCGGATGTTGTTGAGGATGCGGAGCACCACCTCGTCGGGGCCCGCCGGTTGGAGCACCGCGGGGGAGAGGGGGGTGCGCCGCCCGGTGACGCCGGCGACGAGTACCTCGGCCTCTTCGTCGGTGAGGAGCCGCCCGCCGTCGAACGGGTCGGCGAGCACGTGCTCGCCGCCCGGCTCACCGAAGCCGACGGTGAAGTGCCCGGGCAGCGCCACCGCGTAGACGGGTGCGCCGGCCCTGCGGGCAACGTCGATCCAGACGACGGAGAGCAGGATCGGCAGCCCGCGCCGCCGCTCCAGCACGGCGTCGAGGAGCGAGGAGTCGAGCCTGCGGTAGTCCTCCACGGCGCCGCGGAACCCCAACTCGCCGCCGAGCAGCGCCCGTAGCGCCTCCGCCCACTCGTGGGGCGTACGCCCCCTGCGGTACGGCAGTTGCCCCGCGAGCCGGTCGAGCTCGGCCTGCGCGCCGTCGACGAGCGCCTCCGCCTCGCGCCGCGTCGCCCTCGCGCGCCCGTGCGCGACCGCCTCGACGCTGATCAGCAGGCAGAGCAGCGCCAGGTCCGGGCGGCTCTGCCGCACCTCTTCGGCGAACCGACTCCGGTTCTCCTCCGCCACATTCGCGTCTTCGCCCACCTGATCATGCCTCCCCAGGAGTGCCCGCCGGCATCCGTCCCGGCGAGGTGCGGGTCCGGTAGGCGTACTCGTGGTGGGGGGTGAAGCCGAGCCGGTCGTAGAGGGCGCCCGCCGCGTGGTTGCCCGGTTCGACCTGGAGGTAGCCGCCCGAGGCGCCGTCCCGGAGGGCGGCCTCGGCGAGCCGCCGCATCACGGCCGTCGCCAGCCCGCGCCGGCGGGCCTCGGGCGCGACCTCGATCGCGGTGAAGCCGGCCCACCGCCCGTCGACCGAGCACCGGCCCACGGCGAGCGTCGCACCGTCGCGCCCGGTGACCGTGAGGAGGTGGACGCAGCCGCCGGGCGGCGGTGTTGCCAGCACCTCGACCGCGGCTTCCCGGGCGGTGAGCGTGCGTCCGTAGAGCCCGAGGAACCGCTCGTCTGGCCGGGTGGCGAGCGACGCCGAGGCGCCCTCGGGGAGCGGGGCCTCCTGGCGCACGGCGGCGTCGAGCGTGCCGACGCGGAGCACGGCGGGGCGCTCGCGCTCCCAACCGCGGGCCGCCAGCAGGGAGTCGAGCGCGTCGTCGGCGGAAGTCACCTGGAAGCGGGGCGTCAGCCCGCGCCGCTCGTACCACTCCTCGGCGCGCGCGACCGCGTCGGCGAGGGGCAGCCCCGGGTCGCCGAGTGGGAGGACGGAGTTGCCGCGGGCCGTGAACCCGGAGGAGGCGCGCAGCGTCCAGCCGCCGAGGGGTTCCTGCTCGACGGCCGGCCAGCCGCGTCCGGCGACCGCGGTGAGCTCGGACATCGGAGTCGCCGTCAGGCCCCGCCCGCGCGGACGGGCCTGCGGCACGACCTTGCCCGCGACCACGTCCGTCTCGTCGATCCGCACGCTCGCTCCCGTACGTCGTGTGATGCTGAGCACGCCGCCGCTCCACGAAGAGAGTCGGCCGACGGTGTCGGTGAACCTGGCCGAGGGCTCCTCCGGACCGGTCAACGACCTTACCGAAACGCGTTTTCCCACGTCAGATGGTGTGATACGGATGTCGAGACGTCCGCCCATGGCGAATTCCACTGATCTACCCGCCCCTCCTGTTCGTCGTGTGCCCCCCAGCGGCGATACTAGGTGCGGGCATCGACGCCGTCCGATCGAAGCAGCGCTCCCGCGCACCCAGCGGCGGAACCGGGTATACGGCAGCCGCCAGCCCTACCGAGGAGGAACGACAGCGTGACTTACGTCATTGCGGAGCCTTGTGTCGACCTGAAGGACAAGGCCTGCATCGAGGAGTGCCCCGTTGACTGCATCTACGAGGGCCAGCGGTCCTTGTACATCCACCCGGACGAATGCGTCGACTGCGGAGCCTGCGAACCGGTCTGCCCGGTCGAGGCGATCTTCTACGAGGACGACACCCCCGAGGAGTGGAAGGACTACTACAAGGCGAACGTCGAGTTCTTCGACGACCTCGGCTCCCCCGGCGGCGCGAGCAAGCTCGGCCTGATCGAGCGTGACCACCCGCTCATCGCCGCGTTGCCGCCGCAGGAGCACGACGAGTAACCCCACTCCAGGACCCGCCGACTGCGGCCGCGCCGAGGCGTCCCGCGCGGGAGCCCGAGGCGCAGCCACCGGTCCCGTACAGCGTTCCCCACGCCGTACGGGACCGCGGCGTTCGGGCACCGGCCGCACCGTTCGCCGAGGAACCGCAAGAAAGAGAGCCGCCCCCGTGTCTCCCGTCTCCGACCGGCTGCCCGTCTTCCCCTGGGACCGCCTCGAACCGCTGAAGAAGACGGCGGCCGCACACCCGGGCGGCGCCGTCGACCTCTCCGTCGGCACGCCGGTCGACCCGGTGCCCGAGCTCGTCCGCGCGGCGCTCACGGGCGCTTCCGACAGCCCCGGATACCCGACGGTCTGGGGCACCGAAGCGTTCCGCGACGCCATCGTCGGGTGGAGCACGCGCCGGCTCGGCGCCGAGCGGCTCTCGCACGCCAACGTCCTTCCCGTGGTGGGTTCCAAGGAGCTCGTCGCCTGGCTCCCCACTCAGCTGGGGCTCGGCCCCGGCGACCGCGTCGCGCTGCCGCGCCTCGCCTACCCGACGTACGCGGTCGGCGCCCGCCTCGCCGGCGCCGAGCCCGTCGAGTACGGCAGCCTCGCGGAGCTGCCCGAGGACATCTCCCTGCTGTGGCTCAACTCGCCCTCCAACCCGACGGGTCGGGTCCTCGACGCCGAGACGCTCCGCGCGACGGTCGCCTGGGCGCGGGAGCGGGGTGTCCTCGTCTTCTCCGACGAGTGCTACCTGGAGCTCGGTTGGGAGGCCGAACCGGTCTCGGTGCTCGACCCGGCGGTCTGCGGCGGCTCGTACGAGGGGATCGTCGCCGTCCACTCGCTCTCCAAGCGCTCCAACCTCGCCGGGTACCGCGCCGCGTTCTGCGTCGGCGACTCCGCGGTCCTCGGTGAGCTCCTCCAGATCCGCAAGCACGGCGGCATGATGGTCCCCGCACCGGTGCAGGCGGCAGCGGCGGCGGCGCTCGACGACGACGTCCACGTCGCCGAGCAGCGGGCCCGCTACGCCGCCCGCCGGGAGGCGCTCCGCGGAGCCCTGGAGGGCCGCGGCTTCCGCATCGAGCACAGCGAGGCGTCCCTCTACCTCTGGGCGACCCTCGACGAGCCGTGCTGGGAGACCGTCGCCCGCCTCGCGGAGGACGGGGTCCTCGTGGCGCCCGGCGACTTCTACGGCCCGGCGGGGGAGCGCTTCGTCCGCGTCGCCTTCACGGCGACGGACGAGCGGGTGCGCGCGGCGGTCGAGCGGCTCTCCTGAGGGACGCCAACGCGTGCGGGGCTGCGGCGAGTTGCGCCGCAGCCCCGTGAAGTGCCCTGCTGCGTGGGCTACTTGATCGGCATACCGCCGAGGAGCTTGCCCGCCCCGCCCACCGGGCTCTTCTGCGCGACGTCGGCGAGGCCGCCCAGCGCCTCGCCGCCGCCGAGCCGCTCGGTCGCGGAGGAGGTGGTGTCGCCGACGGTCTCCTTCGCGCCGTTGCCGAGGTCCGTGGCGGCGGGAAGGGCCGTCTTGGCGGCGGCGCCCCCGATGTTGCCGGCCGCGGGCAGGGTCTGGCGCACGGCGTCGCCCCCGGTCTCACCGGCCAGGCCCGAGGTGCCGCGGAGGGTCTCGTCGGCGGTGGTGCCGAGGCCCTCGCCGTCGAGGGAGCTGACGCCGCTGAGGTCGGGCGCATCCGTGGTGAGGGCGCTCGCCGAACCGGCCGTGCCGACCACCGAGGCGGCGCCCGCGGCGGTGAGCAGTGCGGCCTTCGCGATCCGGCGGGTGCTGGGGAGGGACATGGTGCTCCTTCGGGATGTTCCTGTGTTCCGGGGGTGCGCACGGGCGCCGTAGACATCCACGGGGGCTGCGCCTGCGGTGCCCGTACGCGCCGTGCCTATCGGCGCGGAGCGCCCGGAGGTTGCGGGAGCTTCGGGTAAAGGAACGGCAATGCGTCACATGATCCTGCTGCGGCAGACCGTGCATTGCGGGCGTAAGTCAACGGCCTCCCACGGCTGTTGGGCTCTCCTGCCTGCGGGTTCCCGACGGCTGCGGCCGCGTCGGGCGGCCTCCGTGCCGACGTCAGCGAAGAGCTGGCGCGATTCCCTCGTGCGGGCGACGCGACCGGCGCAAGGCTGACGACGGGGCGTCGGCCGCCCTTCGGCTTTCGCCAACCCGCCCGCGCGACACGGAAGTTCGGACGACGAGAAGGCCGCTCAGCGCGCGAGGCGGAGCACGACGGTGCCGCGCGAGGCGCCCTCGCTCTTTTCGCTCCGCCACCCGTCCCTCGAGTGGTCGGCGCTCCACACGCGCCCGCCGTACGTGATCTCCTCGATGTCCAGCTCAGGCGCGTGCGTCACCGCCCAGTGCGCCAACTCCCAGCCCCGCTTGGCGTCCTTGGCCGGGACGGCGAGCAGCTCGTCGTCGTCGGTGCCCGCGCCGCGGGTCGTGCCGCCGAGGCGCCCGGATTCCGGCAGCACCTCCTTGCCGAAGTCGCGGACGAGGCGCTCACGGACCTCGGACGCCTCGACGGTTGCGGTCTCCTCGCCGTCCGGCCCCGTGGTGCACGTCAGCGCCGCGGCCTTGCGGCCGGTGAGAGCGGCGGAGAGGAGCGACGCGTCCGACTCGTGCTTCGCGTACGCCTGCGGGAAGCCGCTGCGCTGCACCCGCTGCGCGGCGACCGTCAGCGGAAGCCGCGAGTACCCGGGGATCTTGAGGAGGTGGTCGTAGAACTTGCCCGCCGAGTACACCGGATCGAGGATCTCCTCCTCCGAGCCCCAGCCCTGCGAGGGCCGCTGCTGGAAGAGGCCGAGCGAATCCCGGTCGCCGTGGTCGAGGTTGCGGAGCGAGGACTCCTGTATCGCGGTGGCGATGGCTATCGTCACCGCGCGCTCGGGCAACCCGCGCTGCGACGCGACCGCGGTGATCGTCGCCGCGTTCGCCGCCTGGACGGGCTCCAGCGAGTACTCCGTGCTCCGGTCGCCCTCCGCGATGCTCGCGAGGCAGCGGGCCGGTGTCGAGCTGTCCGGGGAGAGGAGCGCCGCTCCGTACGCGCCGAGCCCGAGCAGCGCCGCTGCCCCCGCGGCGTACCTCAGAAGCCGGGAGCGGCGTTTCGTGCGGGAGTTGACCGTATTCGGCACGCGGACCAAGGTAGCCGCTCCGCGGGCCGCCCGGTGCCGTGCGGCCCGCGCGGTGTAGGCGTGAGCGCCGGCCCTAACCTGGACGCCATGGCCCACACCCCTCTCGACCTGGAGCAGGACGCCGCACGGCTCACCGCCCAGCTCGTCGACATCCCCTCCGAGAGCGGCTCGGAGCAGCAGCTCGCCGACGCCGTGGAGGCCGCGCTCACCGCGCTGCCCCACCTGACCGTCGACCGCCACGGCAACAACGTCGTCGCCCGAACGGGTCTCGGCCGCGCCGAGCGCGTCGTCCTTGCGGGGCACCTCGACACGGTGCCGATCGCCGACAACCTCCCCTCGCGCCTCGACGACGAGGGGATGCTGTGGGGCTGCGGCACCACCGACATGAAGGCCGGCGTCGCGGTGCAGCTCCGCCTCGCGGCGACCGTCACCGAGCCCAACCGCGACCTCACGTTCGTCTTCTACGACAACGAGGAGATCGCCGCCGAGCACAACGGCCTCGGCCACGTCGCGCGGGACCACCCCGCCCTGCTCGCGGGCGACTTCGCCGTCCTGCTGGAGCCCTCCGAAGCCCGCGTGGAGGGCGGCTGCCAGGGGACGCTGCGTGTCGTGCTGCGTACCGAGGGCCGACGGGCGCACTCGGCGCGCGGCTGGATGGGCCGGAACGCGATCCACGGCGCGGCGCCGGTCCTCGCGCGCCTCGAGGAGTACACCCCGCGCCGGGTGGAGGTCGAGGGGCTGGAATACCGCGAGGGCCTCAACGCCGTACGCATCTCCGGCGGCGTCGCGGGCAACGTCATCCCCGACGAGTGCCTCGTCACCGTCAACTACCGCTATGCTCCGGATCTTTCGGAGGAGCAGGCGCTCGCGCACGTCAAGGAGGTCTTCGAGGGGTGCGGCGTCGTCGGCTGGACCGTCGAGGACAGTTCGCCCGCCGCCCGGCCCGGTCTCACGCACCCGGCGGCGCAGGCGTTCGTCGAGGCGGTGGGCGGGGAGCCGCAACCGAAGTTCGGCTGGACCGACGTGGCGCGGTTCAGCGCTCTCGGGGTGCCCGCCGTCAACTACGGTCCCGGAGACCCCAACCTCGCCCACAAGCGCGACGAGCGCGTGGAGGCGGCGCTGATCCTCCGCTGCGAGGAGCGGCTGCGGGCCTGGCTCACCGACTGAGCGGGGCCACCCGCGAGTGTGGTGTATCTCACCACGGGGTGCGGGAGTTGGCCGGGTGGACGCTCCGGCGTCGCCCGCCGTCCCTCCGACGTGCGCCGCCGACCGCCGGGTTCTGCGTACCCTGGCGCGGATGAAGAGCAGTCGGAGGGAGTACGGAATGCACGACGGGTCGGCGCCGCGAGGCGGAGACCGGACCAGTGAGGCGACCGGGGCGGAGGCCCACGAGCAGCGCCTCGGCTCCGTGGTGCGGCGGCGCGGACAGCGGCAGCTCGGCACCACGGACCAGCGCCTCCTCGACTCCTCGGGACCCTCCGACTTCGTCCACCAGGACCCCTGGCGGGTGATGCGCATCCAGTCGGAGTTCGTCGAGGGATTCGGCACGCTCGCCGAACTCGGCCCGGCCGTCAGCGTCTTCGGCTCCGCCCGCACCCCCGTCGACTCCAGCGAGTACGACGCCGGTGTCCGTATCGGACGGGGCCTCGCCGAGGCGGGGCTCGCGGTGATCACCGGTGGCGGGCCCGGCGCCATGGAGGCGGCCAACAAGGGCGCCCTGGAGGCCGGGGGGACCTCGGTGGGGCTCGGCATCGAGCTCCCCTTCGAGCAGGGGCTCAACCCGTACGTCGACATCGGCGTCAACTTCCGCTACTTCTTCGTGCGGAAGACGATGTTCGTCAAGTACGCGTGCGGCTTCGTCGTCCTTCCGGGCGGGCTCGGGACGCTCGACGAGCTCTTCGAGGCGCTCACCCTCGTCCAGACGCAGAAGGTCACCCGCTTCCCGATCGTGCTCTACGGCACCGATTACTGGCAGGGCCTCGTCGACTGGCTGCGCGGCTCGGTCGTCGCCGAGGGCAAGGCGTCGGGGCGCGACCTCGACCTCTTCCACCTCACCGACGACCTCGACGAGGCGATCACCCTCGTCACCAAGGAGATCGCGGGCTGACCGCACCGGCCCGGCGCCCGCTCACGCGAGCCCGCGCCGGGCCACCGCCGGCTCCCCGCGCCCCGCGATCGCCGCGACCATCTCCAGCACCTGGCGCGTCTCGGCGACCTCGTGCACCCGGTAGACCTGCGCGCCGAGCCAGGCGGAGACGGCGGTGGTCGCGAGGGTGCCGAGCAGCCGCTCGGAGACGGGCCTGTCGAGCGTCTCGCCGACGAAGTCCTTGTGCGAGAGCGAGACGAGCACCGGCCAGCCCGTCGCCGCCATCCGCCCCAATTCGCGGGTGGCCTCCAGGGAGTGCCGGGTCGACTTGCCGAAGTCGTGCCCCGGGTCGATGAGGATGCCCTCGGCCGCCACCCCCGCCTCCCGCGCCCGCTCCGCGAGGCCGAGGACCCTGCGGAGCACGTCGGCCATGACGCCGCCGGGCCCCGGGTAGCTCACCCGGTGCGGGCGGGTGCGCGGCTGCGCGCCGCCGGCGTGCGTGCACACGAGCCCCGCGCCGTGGTGCGCCGCCACCTCCGCGAGCTGCGGATCGACGCCGCCCCAGGCGTCGTTGACGAGGTCGGCGCCGGCCCGGCACGCGGCGTCGGCCACTTCGTGCCGCCAGGTGTCGACGCTGACGACCACCTCCGGGTGCCTCGCCCGTACCTCGGCGACGAAGTCGACGATGCGGCGCTCCTCTTCGCGGGCCGTGACCTCCTCGCCCGGGCCCGCCTTGACGCCGCCGATGTCGACGATCGCCGCGCCGTCGGCCACCGCCTGGTCGACGCGGGCCAGCGCCGGCTCGTCGAGGAAGGTGGCGCCCCGGTCGTAGAAGGAGTCGGGGGTGCGGTTGACGATCGCCATCACCACCGGCTCCCCGGGCGCGAACTCACGTGTGCCGAGCCGCAGCATCGGCCCCTCCCGTTCTCCTCGGCGGCCGGCCGCGCCCCCGCGCGGCTGCGCGCCCGTACGCAGTCACCCGCCGACACTACCGCCGCGGTCCCCCGGGTGATCAGCGGTGGTGTCGCGGGCACGGAGCCGGACGGCGGCCGGGGTACGGGGACGGCCGATGTCGGTGGGGCATGGCACGATCGGTGTCCTGCGGAACCCCCGTACCGGGCACGGCCGTTCGGCGCGGCCTCGCCCGCGAGGGGCGTCCACGGCGCGTGTCGGCGCGTCGCCGGGCGAAGCCGCGCCAAGCCCGTCATAGCTCCGATCCGACGCCGGGAGTCGCCTGTGTTCTGGTTCATGCTGATCGCGCTCGTCGTCGTGGTCGCCGCCGTGACCCTCGCCGTGCTCGGCGGCGGCGACGCCCAGGGCCGCTCGGTCACGGGCGGCCTCTCCGAGCCCGCGCCCGACCTCTTCGACGAGCCGCTCCCCGAGGCCCGCCCGGTCAACCGCGCCGACGTGGCCTCCCTCCGCCTCGCCGTCGCACCCCGCGGCTACCGCATGGACCAGGTCGACGACGTCCTCGACCGCCTGGGCGCCGAGCTCGCCGAACGGGACGCGCGCATCGCCGAGTTGGAGTCCCGCCTCGCCGGCGTCCAGGCCGTCGCCGTCGCGCGCGGACTCCCCCGCGAGCCCCCGGAGGGCGGCTTCGAGCAGGGCGGACCGCAGCCCGCGAGCAGACCGCACCCGCAGGCCGAGCAGCAGGAGCCACCGGGCTCCGGCGAGGAGCAGGGATGAGCACCGAGTGCCGCGAAGGCGGCAGCGCCGTGGGCCTCGAGGGCGGTCCCGTTCCCGGCGAGGACGCACGTCTCCGCTGCCCCTGGGCCGCCGCCACGGAGGACTACGCGCACTACCACGACACCGAGTGGGGCCGCCCCGTCCGCGGAGACGACGCCCTCTTCGAGAGGCTCTGCCTGGAAGGCTTCCAGTCCGGCCTCTCCTGGCTGACGATCCTCCGCAAGCGGGAAGCGTTCCGTGCCGCCTTCGCGGGCTTCCGGATCGCCGCGGTGGCGGCCTTCACCGAGGCCGACGAGGCGCGTCTCCTCGCGGACGCCGGCATCGTCCGCAACCGCGCCAAGATCTCGGCGGCGCTCTCCAACGCACGCGTCCTCGCCGAGTGGGAGCCCGGCGAGCTCGACTCCCTCGTCTGGTCGCACGCACCGGAGCCGGCCCCGCGCCCTCCGCGCACCCTCGGCGAAGTCCCCGCCACGACACCGGAGTCGAAGGCGCTCGCCCGCGAACTGAAGCGCCGCGGCCTGCGGTTCGTCGGCCCGACGACGGCCTACGCCACCATGCAGGCCGCCGGCCTCGTCGACGACCACCTCGCCGAGTGCTGGGTCCGCGGCCTGCCGCAGGTGCGCTGAGGGCGGCTCACCGTCCGGTGAACTCCGGCTTCTCCTTCTTGACGAACGCCTCGACGGCGATGGTGTGGTCCGCCGAGGCGCCCGCACGCGTCTGGAGCTCGGCCTCCTTGGCGAGCGACTCCGCCAGCGTGTGCGAACTCGCGTAAGCCACGGCCTCCTTGAGCGCGGCGTAGGCCACCGTCGGCCCGGCGGCGAGCTGCCGCGCCGTTGCCTCGGCCGCCTCGGCGAGCTCGTCTGCCGCCACCACCCTGTCCACGAGGCCGAGTTCCCGGGCCTCGGGCATCTTGATGCTGCGCGGGAAGAGCAGCAGGTCCTTCGCGCGCCCGGGGCCGACGAGACGGGGCAGCGTCCAGGAGAGCCCCGAGTCGGAGGAGAGCCCCACGCCGGCGAAGGAGGTGTTGAACGAGGCGTTCTCGGCGGCGATCCGGTGGTCGGCCGCGAGTGCGAACCCCGCGCCCGCACCCGCCGCCACGCCGTTCACCGCGGCGACGACCGGCTTCGGCATCTCCGCGATCGCGAGGGTGATGGGGTTGTAGTGCTCCTCGACGGTGTTGAGCGCACCGCCCCCGCTCTCCCTGAGGTGCGCCACGTGCTCCTTGAGGTCCTGCCCGACGCAGAAGGCCCGCCCCCGCGCGCCGAGCAGCACCGCGCGCACGTTCTCGTCGGCCGCGGCGCGGCGCAGGGTGTCGCGGAGGGACGCCTTCGTCGCGTCGTCGAGCGCGTTCATGGCGTCGGGGCGGTTGAGGGTCACCTTGGCGAGGCCCTCGGTCACTTCGTAGAGCACGGTGTCGTTCATGGCGTAAGCATGACGCGGATCACCAGCGCTCGACAGAGGGGGAGCGAGCGGCACCGGGCTCCGCGGATGTGAGCTGCGTCAAACGACGTGCCCGGGCAAACGCCCCGAAACCGCCCGGTCCGCTTCGGGGGTCAGGCGTTATCACTCTCTGCCTGCCGCATTGGGCGGTTTTGTGTTCGGCCCGGGGCGAAGATCTGCGAACCGATGTTGGTCATCCGGTCCTGGCATGCGGGATAATGGCAGGGAAGCAATGTGTTCGATGCCGGCGAGCCCTGCCGGTGGCGTCGCATATCCCCATTCCCTCCCGCTCGGGGTGGAGTGGTTCCGGATGCGGGGCGAGTGTGCGGGCGGCCGGCTGCGATCGGCTGGTTTCAGGAAGGGGAACGAGCATGGCGGCCATGAAGCCGCGAACGGGCGATGGCCCGCTCGAGGTGACCAAAGAGGGGCGGGGCATCGTCATGCGCGTTCCGCTCGAAGGCGGTGGGCGACTCGTCGTCGAGCTGACCCCGGATGAGGCGACGGCCCTCGGCGAGGAGCTGGAGAAGGTCTGCGGCTGAGCCCGATCGGTCGCTGCAAGGCCCGTGTCCGCCCTGGGGTAGAAGCCTCTGCCCCAGGGCGGTGCGCATCCGTGGGGCATGAGGCGCTGCCTGGTCAACGGCGCACGGCGCAGAGCAGTCCGTCCCCCACGGGCAGGAGCGTGGGCGCGAGTTCGGCCCTCTCCTTCACGGTGCGCAGCAGCTCCCGGAGCGTGAGCACGGCGGCCGGCTGCACGGCCGCCTCGACGGTGCGGCCGTCGGCGAAGACGCCCTCGAAGCAGACGAGCCCGCCGGGACGCAGCAGGCGCAACGATTCGTCGAGGTACTCCAGGTATTCGCCCCGCTCGCCGTCGCAGAAGACGAGGTCGTAGCCGCCGTCGGCGAGGCGGGGGAGCACCTCGAGTGCGTGGCCGGGGATGAACCGTGCGCGGTTGGCGGCGAATCCGGCGGCGCGGAACGCCTCACGCGCGAACTGCTGTCGCTGCGGCTCGATGTCGACGGTGGTGAGCACCCCGTCGGGACGCATGCCGCGGAGCAGGTGGATGCCGGAGACCCCGGTGCCCGTGCCGATCTCGGCAACGGCCTTGGCGCCCGCGGCGGCTGCGAGGAGCCGGAGCGTCGCTCCGGTGCCAGGGGAGACGGGGCGCAGGTCGGCGGCGTGCGCGCGTTCGCGCGCGAGCCGCAGCCCGTCGCCGCCGGCGTCCTCGTCGCCCTCGGCGAGCTCCGCGCCGTAGGCGTCGACGAACGCCCAGGTCTGCCGGTTGCCGGTAATCGCCCTCTCCTGTCCCCGTCCTCCACGCAGTCGTGACTGTATCCGTTGGGTCGGGAACCCGCTGATCGGACCGGGCGTTGAGAGGGGTGTGGACGAGGAGACCGAAGCGCGGTTCCGGCACGGTCCGTTGAGGCCCGGCCGTCGCGGCGGCGTGCGGTCTGCGCGGGAGTCCGCGAAGCAGGGCAAAGAAGCTTATCCGGAGCTAACGGGAGTTGTGGCTATGGTAGGGGCTCCGCTGGACACCACCAGAGCCGACAGGGGAGGTGCGGCCACCGTCCGCGGCGGAGGGGTGATGAGTCGCCTCCGTGCCGCCGCCGGCAGGCCGAAATCCGTGACCAACACAGCTGACAAGTTCCGCGCCGAATCCGCTCACACGGCGACCTTCGACACCGATGCGGATGCCCAGGCGTGGACCCCTCCGTCCTGGGAGGAGATCGTCAGCACCCACAGCGCGCGCGTCTACCGCCTCGCCTACCGCCTCACGGGGAACCAGTACGACGCAGAGGACCTCACCCAGGAGGTCTTCGTCCGCGTCTTCCGCTCGCTCTCCACCTACACCCCCGGCACCTTCGAGGGCTGGCTCCACCGCATCACCACCAACCTCTTCCTCGACACGGTCCGCAGGAAGCAGCGCATCCGGTTCGACTCCCTCGGGGACGACGCGGCCGAGCGCCTCGCCAGCCGCGAGCCCACCCCCCAACAGCACTTCAACGACCGCCACTTCGACGCCGACGTCCAGCAGGCGCTCGACACCCTCGCGCCCGAGTTCCGGGCCGCCGTCGTCCTCTGCGACATCGAGGGCCTCTCCTACGAGGAGATCGCCACCACGCTCGGCGTGAAGCTCGGCACCGTGCGCAGCCGTATCCACCGCGGCCGCTCACATCTGCGCAAGGCGCTCCAGCACCGCTCCCCGCAGGCACGCGCGGAGCAGCAGGCGTCGCTGAGCGCGGCGGCGGTGCCCGCGGCCTCGAGAGGGGAGGTGGGTGCTGAGTGACGCCGGCCGAGCACCACCTCGGAGACCGCCTCGCCGCCCTGGTGGACGGCGAGTTGGGCCACGACGCCCGTGAGCGCGTCCTCGCCCATCTCGCCACCTGCGGGAGCTGCAAGGCCGAGGCCGACGCTCAGCGTCGCGTGAAGTCCGTCTTCGCCGACACCGCACCGCCCGGCCCTTCCGAGGGCCTTCTCGCCCGGCTCCAGGGCCTCCCCGCAGCGCCCTCGGGCCCCGACTCCGGGACGACCGACGGCGAAGGCGCAGGGCAGGGCGCGCAGGCGAGCCAGGGGCAAGGCGGCGCCGCACCCTTCACCTTCGAGTACCTTCCCGTCGCCGGTCCGTCCTCGCGCGGCCACCTCAGCCCGGAGCCCGGCTTCCGGATACACGAGCCCGAGCGCAGCGTCTCGCGCGGGCGCCGGTTCGCCTTCGCGGCGGCCGGTGCCTTCTCACTCGCTGCGCTCGCCGTCGGCGGTGCACTCACCTCGCAGACGTCCTCCTCGGGCACGGTCGCCTCGGGCGACGGCCGCGGCGCCTCCGCGGGCCCCGTGCGCACGGCGCCCGCGGGCGCCAGCGCGTCGAGCCGCTCAGGAACGGCCGTCCGCAACGACTCGGTGAGCACCCTCGGTGCCAAGCCCCGCGGACTGACGTCAGACGCCCGCCCCCCGGCGCCCACCCCCCGGTACACGACGGGCCAGACCCCGGGCGCGACGCCGGCACCCCCGGCCCTCCTCACCGCGAGCGCTTCCCAGGGATTCGACCTCGCCCCCTGGTTCCCCGGACTCCCCGCCGGCTACGACCCGGCGACGCCCCCCGCGCCCCCGGCGATCCGCTCCGACCTCCCGGCGAGCGATTCCGCCGAGCACGCCCCGGTGAGCGCGCAGCCGAGCCCCACGCCTCCCGCCACACCCTGAAGTCCCCCTGGGCGCCTGCCCGCTGCGCCGTCGGCCGCACACCTGGTTGAATCCTTGTCGAGTGTTGGACGGCCCGGGTGGGCGCGAGCAGTGGGGAGCGTATGGACGAGGGGAAGGGCACCGAGCCGAAGCCGCGGTGGTGGAGCCGGCCGCACCTGCCCGGCCGCACCGCCGGGCGCGAGACGGGTTTCGAGGATTCGGCGCAGCCGTCCGGCCACCGTGCGCCCGCCGTCTCGGCGGAGAAGGTGCCTCCCGAACCCGCTACGCCGCCGCACCCCGACCCGCCCCTCCGCACGCAGGCACCCGCGCCTCTCCACGCCCCCGACCCGTACGGCACGCCCCCGTACGGCCGCCCGGGCCCCTGGGCGCCGGCGCCGCCGGTGCAGCGTCCCGCGACGCCGCCGCACGGCGTCCAACTGCCGCCCGCGCAGGGCGTACCGCCCGGGACCCCGGCGTTCCGGCCGGACGCCCCGCCGCAGCAGCTCACCGCACCGCAGCCTGCCGCGCTTTCCCAATCCCCTTACCCGCAGGCGACGTTGCGCTACGACCCGTGGAGCCTGCCGCTCGCAGCCCCGAAGCCGCCGCGCAGGCGCAGGTCCGGCGGACGGGCCGGCCTCGTCCTGCTGGGGCTCGCGCTCGCCCTCGTCGCCGGCGTCGGAACGGCCACCTTCCTCGCCGACCGCGACGCGGAGGAAGAGGTGGCGACCGGGGACGGCGCCGAGCGCCGCAGCGGCACCGTGGCCGCCATCGCGGCGCGCGCCCTGCCCGGCGTCGTCACGATCCACGTCGAGGCGGGCGGCGAGGCCGGTACGGGCACCGGCTTCGCACTCGACGACCGCGGTCACCTCCTCACCAACCACCACGTCGTCGACGGCGCGAAGGACGGCGGCACGGTGCGGATCACCCTCGGCGGCGGCCAGCGGATCACGGGCGAAGTCGTGGGCTCGGACCCCGGTTACGACCTCGCCGTCGTCGAGATCGACCGCGGTGCCGCGCCCGAGGCGCTGCCGCTCGGCGACTCCGACGCCGTGAAAGTCGGCGAACCCGTCGTCGCCATAGGCGCACCCTTCGGCCTGGAGGCGACGGTCACGAGCGGCATCATCAGCGCCAAGAACCGCCCCGTCACCGCGGGCGGGAGCAGCCGGGACAGCGAACTCAGCTACGTCGACGCGCTCCAGACGGACGCGCCGATCAACCCGGGCAACTCCGGCGGGCCGCTCGTCGACACCGACGGCAAGGTGATCGGGATAAACAGCTCGATCAGGTCGGCGGGAGACGGCAGCGGCACGGGCGGCAGCGTCGGCCTCGGGTTCGCGATCCCGGTGAACCAGGGCAAGCGCGTCGCCCAGGAGCTGATCGACAAGGGCACCGCCTCGCACCCCGTGATCGGCGTCACCCTCGATACCTCCTACGAGGGCCAGGGCGCCCGCGTCGGCTCGCGGGGTTCGGTGGAGCGGGGCGGTCCGGCCGACCGTGCCGGGGTCGAGCCGGGCGATGTGATCCGCGAGGTGGACGGCGTCGCCGTGGAGAGCGCGGAGGAGCTGATCGTCCGGGTGCGGAGCCATCGTCCGGGCGAGACGGTCGAGTTGGCGGCGGAGCGGGGCGGCAAGGAGCGCCGGTTCCAGGTACGGCTGGGCTCGTCGAGTGGGGAGTAAGGCGGGGGTGCCGTCTCCTCGGCAGGGTCGTCCATGGCGTTACGTCGTGTGCGGCGTCCGCAGGGGTCGTGCGCCCGGCGTGCTCCGTTCGCGGCGGCTGCGCCCGGGTGCGAAGGTGGGGTCCCGGCTCGGGCGCGCTACGGGTAACGTGGCTCGGGTGTCGACAGCGCGCGGGGGCCGGCGAGCAGCGCCGGTCCGTCGGCGGGCGGAGTCGGTCGGCCATGGACGTAATGAGGGAGCTGCACGGTGTTCTTCGACATAGGACCCCTTGAGCTGATCACGTTGATCGTCCTCGCCGTGCTCATCTTCGGCCCGGACAAGCTCCCCAAGGTGATCCAGGACGTCGCCGGCTTCATCCGGAAGGTGCGGCAGTTCTCCGACAACGCGAAGGAGGACATCCGCTCCGAACTCGGCCCGGAGTTCAAGGACTTCGAGTTCGACGACCTCAACCCCAAGAACTTCGCGCGCAAGCACCTGCTCGACGGCGACGACCTCGGCCTCAAGGAGCTCCAAAGCAGCTTCGACCTCCGCAAGGACCTCGCCGAGGTGACGGACGCGGTCAACGGCAAGAACGGCAGCGAGGGCACGGGCAGCGGCGCCCGCCACAACCTCACCAAGGGCGGCACCGCTGCCGCCAACGGCTCGTCGGTCAACGGCTCTTCCAACGGCCCCGACCTCACCAAGGGCGAGCCCGGAGACGACCCGCCTCCGTTCGACCCCGACGCCACCTGAAGCGGCCGCGGGATACCCCGGGCGGCGCAGGGCGGCGCGGTGTCTCGTGCGCCGATCGGACGCATGTGCCCCTTGTCCGTTCCGCGTCGACGACCTGTGGTTTCTTCGCACTTGTCGGGCGCACTGAGGCCCATCTCACCCCCGCTGGGCGGTATCCGATCCCCGACCATGCCCGACACGACAGACCGGTGTGGCTATCCTCCCTGTGTCCGGGGTCGCCGTTCCGAGGGGGGCAGGCTGCCCATGACACAGGGCAATGAGGAGGCGTCACGCACATGGAGACGACGAGTCGGACGGCAGAACAAGCCGGGCCCGCCGCAGAGGGGGCGACCGATGCGCGGGCGGTCGACGGCTATCTGACGGCGGCCTTTCCGTGGTACGGCCTCGACGCGGCCTTCAACGGACCCCGTTGGCTGATGCAGGTGGGGGAGACGGCGGACGGCACGGTCGAGCACGGTTCGACGGGTCACGGTGAGGTTCCCTCGCTCCGCACGGAGGCGAACCCGGACAGCCAGCGCTTCGCGGTCGTCGTCACGGTCGCCAGCCGGCCCGTGCGCCGCAGCGCCGACGGCACGGGGGTGCTGGAGGCGACGTCGGTCTCCACAGCGGCCTGGCTCGCCGGCTCCGGGCTCCTCTCGTGCACGTGGCCGAGGGAGATGGAGCTCGGCCTCCGCCAGGACTGGCTCGACCAGCAGACAGGCGTCGCCTGGGAGCTCGCCGACGACCTCGGCGGCGCCGGCTGGTCGACGCTGTCCCTGCCCGTCGACGGTGAGCCCACCGACTTCCACTACCGCGAGTCCGAGTACGGCTGGGTCCTCGCGGGGCGTGCACGTGAGGGCGTCCATCTCGGCGCCTACGGGCGGGGGATGAGCGCGTACGGCCTCGGCTTCTCCGTCGTGAAGGACATCACCGCGTACGCGCAGCAGTAGCGCGTACGCCGGGGCGCACCACCGGACGGTGCTGCGCCCCGGCGCGTACGTCGGTTCAGAACTTGTTGCTCGGCGTCAGCCCGAGCGACATCCCCGACAGCCCGCGCTGGCGTTCGCCGAGCTTCTCCGCGATCGCGCCGAGCGCCTGGCCCGCGGGAGAGTCGGGGTCGGAGAGGACGACGGGCTTGCCCTCGTCGCCGCCCTCGCGCATCCGCAGGTCGATCGGGATGCCGCCGAGGACCGGAACCTCGCTGCCGGTGGTCCGCGTCAGCCCCTCGGCGACGACCGTGCCGCCGCCGGTGCCGAAGACGTCGACCATCTCGCCGCAGTGCGGGCACGGCATGCCGGACATGTTCTCGATGACGCCGACGATCTTCTGGTGCGTCTGCACCGCGATCGAGCCGGCGCGCTCCGCGACCTCGGCGGCGGCCTGCTGCGGCGTCGTCACCACGAGGATCTCGGCGTTCGGCACCAACTGCGCGACGGAGATGGCGATGTCGCCGGTGCCGGGCGGCAGGTCGAGGAGGAGGACGTCGAGGTCGCCCCAGTAGACGTCGGCGAGGAACTGCTGGAGTGCGCGGTGGAGCATCGGACCGCGCCAGACCACCGGCGCGTTGCCCGGCGTGAACATCCCGATCGAGATCACCTTCACGCCGAACGCCGACGGCGGCATGATCATGTCCTCGACCTGGGTCGGGCGCCCGTCGGTGCCGAGCATCCTCGGGACGGAGTGGCCGTAGATGTCCGCGTCGACGACGCCGACCTTCAACCCGTCCGCCGCGAGCTTCGCCGCCAGGTTGACGGTGACCGACGACTTGCCGACACCGCCCTTGCCCGACGCCACGCAGTAGACCCGCGTCAGCGAGCCGGGCTGCGCGAACGGCACCTCGCGCTCCGCCTTGCCGCCCCGCAGCGAGGCGGCGAGCTCCCGCCGCTGCTCGTCGCTCATGACGTCGAGCTCGACACGTACCCCGCTGACGCCCGCCACGCCCCTGACCGCCTCGGTGACGTCGGAGGTGATGGTGTCCCGCAGCGGGCAGCCGGAGACGGTGAGGTAGATCCCGACGTCGACGGTGCCGTCGGGCTCGATGCCGATGGACTTGACCATCCCGAGGTCGGTGATCGGCCGGTGGATCTCCGGGTCGTTCACCGTGGCGAGCGCGGCGCGCACCGCCTCTTCGGACGGGGTGTTCGTCGGTGTGCCCTCCCGGACGGCGTCCGGAGGCGTGTCGGTAGCCATGCGGAAATGGTACGGCGCGCGCGGGGACACGCCGAAGGGCCCGGCGCAGCGGTGTTGGTCACTCGGGACCTCGGCCGTCCGGGCCCTCCGGGGCCTCCTCCTCGGCGGTGGGACCGGGGCGCAGTTCCCTTGCGATTTCCTGCAGTTCCTGGAGTTCGGAACGCAGCCAGTCGCGCGTCGCCACCTCGCCGAGGCCCATGCGGAGCGAGGCGATCTCGCGGGTGAGGAACTCGGTGTCGGCGATGCTGCGGTCGTTGCGCTTGCGGTCCTGCTCGAGGTTGACGCGGTCCCGGTCGTCCTGCCTGTTCTGCGCGAGGAGGATCAGCGGCGCCGCGTACGACGCCTGGAGGGAGAGCGCGAGCGTGAGGAAGATGAACGGGTAGCTGTCGAAGCGCAGCTCCACGGGCGCGAGGGTGTTCCAGCCGATCCACACCAGGATGACGCCGGTCATCCAGACGAGGAACCGGCCGGTGCCGAGGAACCTCGCGATCGACTCGGAGACCCTGCCGAACGCGTCGGGGTCGTACTCGGGAAGCAGCGGCCGCCTCGGCGCCCGGGGTACGTCGAGCCGCATCCGCGAGGGGCGCGTACCCCCCGGCGCCCGCGCCTCCCTCTGCTCCGGGCGCTCCTCGGCCCGGTCCCGCTCAGCCATGTGCACCCTCCGGTTCCGCGAACCCGGCGATCCCTCCGGAGGTGGCGGACTCCCGCCAGCCCTCGGGCAGGAGGTGGTCGAGGACGTCGTCGACGGTGACGGCGCCGAGCAGGTGGCCCGCCTCGTCGACGACGGGGGCGGCGACGATGTTGTAGGTGGCCATGTACCCGGCGAGCGGCACGAGCGGGGTGTCGGGCGAGAGCGGCCGCAGATCGCGGTCGATGATGCCGCCGACTAGCGTGAACGGCGGCTCGCGCAGGAGCCGTTGGAAGTGGACGAGGCCGAGGTACCTGCCGGTCGGGGTCTCGTCGGGCAGCCGGCAGACGTAGACCTGCGCGGCGAGCGGCGCCGGCAGGTCCTCGTGGCGCACCCGCGCGAGCGCCTCCGCGACGCTGGCGCCCGGGCGCAGCACGATCGGCTCGGTCGTCATCAGCCCGCCGGCGGTGCGCTCCTCGTAGGAGAGGAGGCGGCGGAGCGGCGCCGCGTCCTCCGGTTCCATGAGCTCCAAGAAGCGTTCCTTCTCCTCCTCGGGGAGCTCGGAGAGGAGGTCGGCCGCGTCGTCGGGGTCCATCGCCTCGAGGACGTCGACGGCGCGCTCGTCGCGCAGTTTGCCGATGATCTCCACCTGGTCGTCCTCGGGGAGCTCCTCGAGAACGTCGGCGAGGCGCTCGTCGTGGAGGGCGGCGGCGACCTCGGTGCGGCGCTTCGCCGAGAGGTGGTGGAGGACGCTGGCGAGGTCGGCCGGGCGGAGGCGCTCGAAGGCGGCGAGCAGGTTCGCCGTCCCCTGCGCCTCCTCCTCGACTCCCAGACCCCGCACCGCGGTCCACTCCACGGTGAGGGTCTCGCCGCCCCGGCGGCGCAGTGCTCCCCTGCCGCGTCCCTTGCGGACGAAGAGCTTCTCGATCTGCCAGTCCCTCCGCGCGGGCAACTGCCGCATGCCGACGTCGAGGACGGTCGCCCCCTCGCCGGTCTCACGCAGCGTCACCCGGCGGTCGAGGAGCTCCCCGAAGACGAGGTGCTCGTTGGGGCGCTGCTCGAAGCGGCGCATGTTGAGCACCCCCGTCGTGATCACCTGTCCCGACTCGACTCCGGTGACCCGCGTCATCGGCAGGAACACCCGCCGCCTGCTGACGACTTCGACGACGAGGCCGAGCACCCGCGGCAGCCCCTCGTCGCGCTCGGGCGAGTACCGCGAGGGGAGGAGCGCGACGGCGTCCCGGACCCGGCCCACCTGGTCCCCGACGGGATCGAAGACGGGGATGCCGGAGAGGTGGGAGATGAAGACGCGGGAGGCCCCTGCCGCCATCGGACTCCTCCCGGTCTCGTGCACTGGCTCCGAAAAACCGCACCTTTTGCGGTGCTCTGCCAGGGTTCAGGCTAGCGCGACCGGACTCCTCCCGGCCGCCGCACGCTGCGCCCGCGGGTCCGGACGGCTGCCCTCCGCCGCCCTCGGCGCCCACGGGTAGGGTGCGGTTTCCGCCCCCCGAGCCCAGGAGGAAGCAGCGTGACACCACGCGCCCGCGCACGTCTGAGAGCACTCCTCGCCGGGACTGTCTGCGCGGGCCTGTCGGCTGCGCTCACCGGGTGCATGGGCGACGATCCCGACGCAGGGACCAACGGGGTCGGCAAGTTGACGGCGCCTCAGATAGAGAAGAAGGCGCGCTCCGCCGCGCGCTCGGCGGAGGCGGTCCGCCTCTCGGGAACCGTCGTCAGCAACGGGCAGACCTACCGGCTCCAGATGCGGCTGAAGAACAGCGGCGGGCACGGCGAGGTCTCCCACAAGGGCAAGTCCTCCTTCGAACTCCTGCGTGTCGGCAAGGACCTCTACCTCAAGGCGAACCAGGACTTCTGGGCGCGCCAGGGCAAGGGCGGCAAGGAGCCGACGAAGAACGACAGGCGGGCGGCGCGCAAGCTCGTCGGCAAGTACGTCAAGGTGCCGAGCCAGGACCCCGCGTACAAGCAGTTCAGCGGGTTCACGGACATGAAGGTCCTGCTCGACGGGTTGCTCGCGCTCGACGGTTCGCGCGAGGTCGGCGACCACGGCGAGGTCGGCGGCATGAAGACGGTCCGCGTCGAGGCGGGCGATGGGAACGGCGGGACCGTCGACGTCGCGCTGCACGGCACCCCGTACCCGTTGAAGCTGCAACGCGGCGGCGACGCGGGCACGGTGCGCCTCAGCGCGTGGAACCAGAGCTTCACGCTGAGCGCGCCGAAGAAGGAGCAGGTCGTCGACTACGGCAAGCAGATCTCCGCCGACGGGAGTTGACCCCGTCAGCTCTTCCGTCGGCGGCGGAAGAGGAGACGCGGGACGCCGGACGGCATGGGCTGCCGCGTCGTCGCCGGGGTGGGCGGCGGGGGAGCCGCGTGCGAGGAGTCGGGCATGGCGCCGGGGTGCTCCAGCGCCTCGCCTGCCGGCTCCAGTCGCAGGACGCGGCACTCGCGGGACCAGCGTTCGGTGAGCGAGCCGCTGTCCGGCGCGTTGAGGCGCTTCGGCTTGAGGTCGTCGACGGCCGCCTGCCAGGCGTCGCTCCCGGGCGCGAGTTGGGCGACGCGCGCCGGCCAGACGACGAGGCGGCCGCCTTTGTCCTTGCTCCGCACGCTGACGGTCGCGGTGCCGCCGTCGACCAAGTCGAGCCCGTGCAGGGGCTGTTCGGAGCCGTCGCCGACGAGGCAGACGGCGCCCCCGTGCCACACGTGCCAGAGCGGACGCGAGGGACCCTCGGGGCCGCGGACCCACACCAGCGCCGACTTCTTCGCGGACTCCTCGATGAGCGCGTGCTCCAGCAGCGTCTCCTCCATGCCCAGCAGGCTACCGTCCGACGGCTCCCGCTGCGCGTGTGCGACCTGCGCCCCGCGCCGCCGGCTCCCGGACGCGTCGCGCAGCCGGGCGAGTTGGGCCGTCGGAGCCGTCTGCTCAGAGCCAGCCGTTGTGCTTGAACCCCCGGTGGATGGCGACGCAGATCCCGACGATCAGGGCCATCACCGCCGGGTAGCCGTACTCCCAGTGGGTCTCGGGCATGACGTCGAAGTTCATGCCGTAGACGCCGGCGATCATCGTGGGCACGGCGAAGATCGCCGCCCAGGAAGTGATCTTCCGCATGTCCTCGGACTGGGCGACCGTGGCCTGCGCGAGGTTGGCCTGGAGGATGGAGTTGAGCAGTTCGTCGAAGCCGAGCACCTGCTCGTTGACGCGCGCGAGGTGGTCGGCGACGTCGCGGAAGTACTTCTGGATTTCGGGGTCGATCAGCCGCACGGGGCGCTCGCTCAGCAGCTCCATGGGCCGCAGCAGCGGGCCGACCGCCCGCTTGAACTCCAGTACCTCGCGCTTGAGTTGGTAGATCCGGCCGGACTCGCCGCCCCGCCTGCGCCCGGCCGCGCGCTCGGTCTGCTGCGCGAAGACCTGGTTCTCCACCTCGTCGATGTCGACCTGCACCGCGTCGGCGACCGCGAGGTACCCGTCGACGGTCTGGTCGGCGATGGCGTGGAGGACGGCGGAGGGGCCGCGGGAGAGCAGCTCGGGGTCGTCCTCGAGACGGTGGCGGAGCGCCCGCAGGGAGCCCTGGCCGCCGTGCCGGACGGTGATGATGTAGTCCCGACCGGTGAAGCACATCACCTCGCCGCTCTCCACCACGGCCGCTGCCTGCCCCGGCTCGTCGGGCTGCTCGGTGTAGTGGAGGGTCTTCAGGACGGTGAAGATGCTCTCGTCGTACCTCTCCACCTTGGGGCGCTGGTGGGCGTGGACGGCGTCCTCGACGGCGAGCGGGTGCAGTCCGTACTCCTGCGCGATGCCGGCGAACTCGCGCTCCGTCGGTTCGTGGAGCCCGATCCAGACGAACTCCCGTGTGGCGCCGTCGCCTTCGGAGCTCCGCGTGCTGCGCCCGCGCACCCGGCGGAGCGCCTCGGCCGGACTCAGCCGCGCCGTGCCGCGGTACCCGTCCCGGTAGACGGCGCAGTCGACGACGGCGCTCGCCGCCTCGGCCGGGTCCTCCGTCCCGCCGCTGCGCGCGCCCTTGCGGAGGGAAGGGCGTACCGCGGCGCGCAGCTCTCGGATCATCGACATGCGGGGCTCCTTCACGGTGCCGTACCGCCGTGGGCCGTGCGCGGAGGCGGAAGCCCTCGGTCCCCGGGCGACGCTGCGGCGAGAGGGGAGGGCGGGCGCCTGGCGCAGCGGGTGGCGGCGCGCGCTGGCGGAAAGTACTTGTGTGGTACGGGAGTTCAGAGGCGGAGCGCTCTGCCGCGGCAGGTTCCGGAGGAACCCGGAAAGAATGTGCCTGCGGAGGTTTGGCCGGGCGGCCCGAGGGCAGCCCTGGTGGGCAGGGGCCTCAGCTATCGGCACCGCGCGCGAAAGAGCGGCTGGTACTGCACGGTCGACTGGGGTCCATGTCGGTACCACCTCCTCCGGCCGGTCCCCCTCGGGGGAGAGCCCGCTCGTACGCCTTGACCGGCCGTCAACGGTAGCACCCAATCACCCTCCCGATGACCGAACTCCGTGCTGTGCCCGCCTCTTCGTGCCCGTGCGCGGCACCGTAGGCTCGTC
Source organism: Streptomyces sulphureus DSM 40104 (assembly GCF_000381025.1). Taxonomy (GTDB): domain Bacteria; phylum Actinomycetota; class Actinomycetes; order Streptomycetales; family Streptomycetaceae; genus Streptomyces; species Streptomyces sulphureus. The sequence goes on along the minus strand of NZ_KB905814.1, from coordinate 556,545 downwards.
GCATGTCGGACGTTCTGCACCAGGTCGAGACGAAGCTCAGCGAGGCGCTGGGGGAGCCCGACGCACGGGCCGCCCTCACCTTCGTCGGCACCGAGCGCATCGAGGTGCTGCGGTTCCTCGACCCCGGCGAACGGCTCGTCCGGTACGCGACGCTCGGGATGTCGGCGGCGCCGATGACCGACCCGTCCGCGATCGTCGCGGAGCCCGAGCGGGGGCCGCGTGCCGAGCTGCTGCTCTCCGTCAGGGCGGGGCTCTCCGACACGGACAAGGTGCTGCGGCCGCTCGCGGTGCTCGCCGCCTCGCCGCAGGTCGAGGGTGTGATCGTGGCGCCCGGCGCCTCGTTGGACGTCGGGGAGCCGCTGTGGCCAGGGGCGCCGTTCACCTCCGTCCTCGTGGCCGAACCCGGCGGCCTCGTAGGGGACTTGGAGCTCGGCCCGCCCCGCGAGCCGGTGCGCTTCCTGCCGCTGCTGCCGATGACGGCCAACGAAGCGGCCTGGAAGCGGGTGCACGGTGCGGAGGCGCTCCAGGAGCGTTGGCTGCGACACGGCACGGACCTGCGCGACCCGCAGCGGCAGGCGGTCCGGCTGGAGGACTGACGGGCGGGGTCGGCCGAGGCCGACTCCCGTCCGCCACGGCTCCGCCGGACTCAGATGATCGGAGGGCGTCCGTGCCGGGTGAGGCGCCACACCGTCCGCCAGGACATCGGCCGGCGCTCGCCGTGCCCGCCGCGCAGCCCCTCCACGGTGCCGCGCAGCCACACACGGAGGTTCCCCGACGCGCGGAACCGCCACAGGCTGATCAGGGTCCACGCCCCCACGTAGACGGGCACGAGCGGCGCGGGGAGGCGGCGGTAGGCGACCCACGCCCTGTTGCGCGCCACCAGCCGGTAATAGGGGCCGTGCCGTGCGGGGTCGGTCGCCGGGTGGTGGACCTCGACGTCGGCGGCGTACCAGCCGATCCCGCCCCGGTCCCAGAGCCTCCACGAGAGGTCGACGCCCTCGTGGAAGAGGAAGAAGTGCCCCGGCCAACCGCCCGCCTCGGCAAAGGCGGCCCGGCGGACGAGCACGACGCCCTCCGCCATCACCGTGACCGCGCCCGACCGGTGCGTGTCACCCGACCGCAGACGCGGGACCCAGCGGCCGAGCGTCTTCCCCGTTTCGGGGTCCGCGATACGCGGTTGCACGTAGGCGGCGTCGGGGTGCTGGTCGAACTTCTCGATCAGGCGGGCCAGGGTGTCGGGCTCGGGGAGGAGGGCGTCGTTGTCGAAGAAGAGGACGAACTCGCCGCCGCCCTCCGCGAGGGCGTCGGCGCCGATGTTGCGCCCCTCGGGGATGCCCGTGTTCTCCGCGAGGGCGACGCTCCGGACGCCCTCGGGGACGAAGTCGGGGACGACTCCGTTGCCGACGACCATGACGCGCAGGTCCACACCGCTCTGTGCGAGCACGGACTCCATGGCCGCCTCGAACTCGTCGCCTCGGTCGTTCATGGTGAGCACCACCACGTCGACCGCGCGCTTGCCGGGTGCTTCGTCGTGGGCCACTGTGTCCTGATCCTTCGTCGTCCCGGTTGCGGCGCCCGCCCGGTGGTGGGCGAGGCGGAAGGCGCGGTCCGAGTGCTGTGGCGGCAGCGGTGCGGCGGTGCAGCCCTCGACGCGGCTCCGCGCAGCGTACCGCCTGCACGGCAGGGAGCCGACGCCGCGTGCGACGGGCCGCCCGCGGGTGAACGCCCCCCGGACGGGCCTGAGTTACCCTCGGCCGAGCAGCAGCGGGGGCCATGCTCTCGCGGCGGTGCGTACACCCTCTCCACCGGCCGAGGACAAGGACGCGATGACTTCCCAACGGTTACTGGCGCTGATCGACGTCGACGGAGTGCTCAACCCCTACGGCGCGCCCTCCTGCCCGCCCGGGTACACGGAGCACGAGCTCTTCGAAGGGGAGCAGGTCCGGGTCAACCCGGCGCACGGTGCGCTGCTCCGCCGGCTGGTCCCGCACTTCGACCTCGTCTGGGCGACGAGCTGGGAGCAGGACGCCAACAGGTTGCTCGCTCCCCTGCTGGGGCTTCCCGCGCTGCCGCTCGTCGAGTTCCCGCCGCATCCGGGAGGGCACTACGACAAGTTTCCCGAGATCGCGCGCGCGGTCGGCGACCGGCCGGCGGCCTGGCTCGACGACCTGCACAGCGAGGCGGCGTTCACGTGGGCGGCCGGACGCCGCGAGCCCACGCGGCTGGTCCCCGTCGACCCCTGCACAGGACTCCTGGAGGAGCACATCGACGAGATGCTGCGCTTCGCCCTGGAGACCGGGGCGGCGGCGGGGGACCGCACGGGATCGGCGGCGCCCTCGCCGGAGTGAACGTCGTGCGGCGCGGGCGCGCGGCCGGGAATCACAGCAGGCGCACCGACGAATCCGCCAGCGTCAGCAGCCCGTTGGCCTTGAGCAGCCGGTCGTTCGCGTAGTTCAGGGCCGCCGACCGCAGGTCGCGCAGCGTCCGCTCGAACGGGGTGGCGGCGTTCTTCATGTACCCGGATCCGAGCCCGGCGATCTGCACGCAGCGGTCGGCGGCCTCGAACGTGGACTCGGCGGCCGCGACCTTCAGGGCGTTGAGGTGCACCTGCACCGCAGGGGAGTCCACGCGCTCGCCCGCGAGCCGTGCTGCGGCGACCTCGTCCGTCACGCGGTCCAGGTAGGCGGCGACCAGCTCCAGGGGGTGCCGGACGCGCGCCACCCGCTCCTGCAGAAGGTCGGAGGAGAGGTCGGCGCTCCCCGGGCGCCGGGGGGAGCGCAGGAGCGCCACCAGGTCGCGCAACGACTGGTGCGCAGCCCCCAGCCAGCACGCCGACCACCCGATGTGCGCGAGCGGCATGAAGCTCTCGACGGCCACCTCGCGGAACTCCCCGCGTGCGCCGACGATCTGCTCCTCTGTCACCACGGCGTCGAGCTGGACGGCCAGGCTCTGCGTCGCACGCATGCCGAGGGGGTTCCAGCCGCCCGTGACCTCGACCGTCGCCTCACCGCGTGCGACGTAGACGAGGGTCACCTCGTGCGCCGCGGCGTCGGGGCGGTCCCGCATGGTGACGACGTAGGCGTCCGCGTGGGCGCCTCCAGTCACGACCGGGGCGTCACGGGAGAGGCGGAGTCCCTGCGCCGTCTCCTCAAGCGGCGAGGCGCTGGTGAGGAGGTGGCCGCCGGTCTCCCGTTCGGAGGTGATCGAGGCGAGGTAGACCTCGCCGGCGGCAATCCTGGGCAGTACGCGGCGGCGCAGGCTCTCCGTTCCGAACCGCACAAGGGCGTCCGCCTGCTGGCAGTGCATGGCGAAGACCATTGCGGTGGAAAGGCAGCCGCCCGCCAGCGTCCGCGACACTTCGACAAGGTCCCGCAGACCCCCGCCGAGCCCGCCGTACTCCTCCGGCACCAGGAGGCCCATGAGGCCGGACTCGCGCAGCGCGCGGAGACTCTCCACGGGGAACTCGGCCTCCGCGTCGGCTTCGCCTGCGCCGTCCCGCAGCCCGGGGACGAGCGAGGCGGCGAGCTCCACCGGGTTCTTCCCGGCAGGCGCCGGGCGGGGCGCAGGGGTCTGCCCGGCCGCGGCCTCCTCACCGGCACCGACGGTCGTTCGGGTGATCACCTGCTGCGTCGCGGAGACGAACTCCCCTCCGCGTACCACCACTTCGGTGGGGCACGCCCGGCCGAGGAACGCGATCAGGCTCGCGCTGAGCCCGTACGCGCCGACGTTCGGGATCACCAGCGCGTCGCCGACCCGCGGTTCCGGCATCCGCACCGCGGCGCCCAGGACGTCGCTCGGGGCGCAGAGCGGGCCTGTCAGGGTCACCTCGGTCTCCGCCTCGGCGGCGTCGCAGTCTGCCGGGCGGGCCGAGAGGGGAAGCATCCTCCGCAGGCCCGACATCCCGCCCAGGTGGTTGATGCCGGAGTTGAGGACGGCGTAGCAGGTGCCCTTGCTCCGCTTGACGTCGGTGACGGTCGTCACCAGCCGACCGGCGGCGCCCGCCAGGTACCGGCCCGTCTCGAACGCCAGGCTCGGGCGGTCCGCCGGGAAGTGCCGGTCGAGCGACGCCTCCAGCGCCGTGCGCAGCCGCGGATAGCCGGGGCGTTCGCCCGGACGCGCGTAGGGCGCCGCGAAGCCGCCCCCGAGGTCGAGCACGGTGACCGGAAGCCGGTGGACGTCGCGGAGGTGCGCCGCGGTGGCGATGCTCTCCTCGAACGACGCGATGAGGGCGTCCTCGTCCCGCGCATTGCTCAGCGGGAAGAAGTGCAGGCCGACCACGGTGACACCGTCGACCGCCGACGCGGCGCCCGCCCACGTTTCGGCCTCGTCGAGGTCGAAGCCGAACTGCGAGGGCCGCCCCGTCATGCTGATCGCCCCGCGGCCCCGCGTACCCGTGGCGTTGACGCGCAGCAGACACCGGGCGGCGACCCCGGCCTGCCGGGCGGCGGCGCCTATACGGCCGAGGTCGGTCAGGGACTCGGCCGAGTACGTGCCGACGCCCAGCTCGACCGCGTGGCGGAGTTCGGCGTCGGTCTTCCCGGGCCCGGTGTAGAGGCAGTCCTCGGGGCGGAAGCCGGCCGCCAGCGCGTCGGAGAGCTCCCCTCCGGAGCTGACCTCGGCGCAGCAGCCCAACTCCCGCAGCTCGCCGACGACATGGGGATGCGGGTTCGCCTTGAGCGAGTAGAAGAGCGTGGCGTTCTCGGGGAGGGTGGCGAGGAGTCCGCCGACGCCGGTGCCGAGCGGTTCGAGGTCGTAGACGTACAGGGGGCTGCCGTAACGGGCCGTCAGCCGGCCGGTGTCGTGGGCTTCGGTCAAGGTCGGTCTCCTCACTCACTCGGTGGGCCGTGGGCCCGACGCACCGCGTCGGACCGCGGCCCCGACCGCCGCGGCGACCCGGAGACGGTCGATCTTGCCGTTCGCGGTGAGCGGCAGCGCGTCGAGGACCATGCAGCGGTCCGGCCGCTTCTGCGGCTCCAACCGCGCGCCTACCGCACGCAGTACGTCCTCGGGGGCGACGGGGCCGCCGACCACCAGCCACAGCTCGCCGTCCGCGGCGTCGGGCAGCGCCACCGCGCGGGAGACGAGGGGGACGTCCTCGGCCGCCGCCTCGATCTCGGCGGTGCTCGTCCGCACGCCGTGACGCTTGAAGAGGTCGTCCCCACGGCCCTCGAAATACAGCCGCCCCTCCCCGTCGAGGTACCCGAAGTCGCCGGTGCGCAGCTCGCGTACGCCGGAGGGCCCGACGGTACGGAAGCGGCGTGCCGTCTCCTCCTCCGCTCGCCAGTAACCGCCCATCACGTGCGGGCCGCGTACCGCGATCTCGCCGACCCGCCGCGGGGGCAGCGCGTTGCCCTCCCCGTCGAGGATCAGGATTTCGGTGCCGGTGAGCGGCCGCCCCAGGGAGCCCTCGCGGACGAGGTACTCGTCGGGTTCGCCGATCGACACGCGCTTGCACTCGGTGATGCCGTACATGAGCACGACCGACGAGCCGGGGAACAGTCTGCGGAGCTCGTCCGCCGTGCGGCGGCCGAGTCGGTCGCCCGTGTTGGTGAAGAGGCGGACGGGCGGCAGCGCCGGCGAGCCCCGGCCCGCGAGCCGGGCGAGCAGCCCGGCGAGGGCGGGGACGAGGGGGACGACCGTCGGTGCCCAGGCGCGGAGGTCGCGGAGGAGGGTGAGGGTGGTCTCGGTGCGGGCCAGGTACAGGGTGGCGCGGGCGAGCGTGCACAGGAAGAGCTGATACAGGCCGTAGTCGAAGGACATCGGCAGGCGGAGCAGGACGCGGTCCTCCCTGCGGTAGCGCAGGCGTTCCGCGATGGCCTCCACCGCGAAGAGCAGCGCGGCGTTCTCCGTGACCACCCCCTTGGGCCCTGCCGTGCTGCCCGAGGTGTACATCAGCAGCACGGTGTCGTCGGGGCAGCGGCGCAGGGGCGGTGGGGCGGCGTCCGATGCGGCGACCGCCGGCCACACCTCGTCGACGGCCAGCTCCGCCGGCTCAGGCTCCGTCCCCGGCCCGGTGAGGACCAGGGCCGGGCTCGAGTCCTCCACCACCTGCCGGAAGCGGAACGGTGTCGTCTCGTGACCGAGGGGGACGAGGACGGCGCCGGCCATCGACGTGCCGAAGACGATCGCCGCGAGGCGCGGGGAGTTGGCGCTCCTGACCACCACGCGGTCGCCGGGACGGACGCCCCGCCGGGTGAGCCAGTTCGCGAACCTCCGGCTCGCCGCGCGGAGTTCGGCGTAGCTCCAGGCGGCTTCCGTGTCGGCGACGGCCGGCTGCTCCGGTGCCTCGTCGGCCGCGTGGTCGAGGAGGTCGTGGAGGCGGGCGTAGGGGGGACGGCTAGCGGGCATCGGGCTCCTTTGCGCGGCGCGCGTGCGCCGGTCGGGGCCGCCGCGTGCGCCCGGTCACCCGGTCTTCTCCTCGCCTGCTGCCGCCAGCAGGGCGCGGGACCGCTCCCTCGTCCAGTCGAGGCGCTCGCCCAGACTGCCGTTCGCGCTGCTGTAGTGCATGACGGCACGTCCGTCGTCCTGGGGCCGCGCGGGGAGGGTGTCCAACCGCGGCAAGGTCTCGGATATCAGCACCTTCCCCACCTCCATGGCGCGGTGCCACACGTCGCGCACCTCGTCCACCTCGGGCCAGATGGAGAAGGCGGCCTCCGAGACGACGGGTCCCGAGTCGACGCCGCCGTCGATCTCGTGGATGGTGACGCCGCTGGTCCGCTCGCCGTTGCGGAGCGCCCAGTTGACGGGCCGCACGCCGCGGTATTCGGGCAACTTGCCAGGGTGGAAGTTGAGAATCCTGCCGCAGGAGTCGATCAGGGAGTCCCGGACGATCCGGTCGTAGAGGACGCTGAAGACGAGGTCGAACCGCCCCGGTACGAGGACGCGCCAGTCCCCGGAGCGGACGATCTCCACGTCGGGCCAGCGAGCGGCCACGTGGCCCGAGAGGGAGAGGTCCCACTCCGGCTCCTCCGCCGTGACGACGACGGTGCTCAGCCGCACGTCCGGCAGGGCGGCGATCGTCTCGCAGGCGTGGGCGGCCAGTCGGCCCTTGCCGAGCACTGCTGCCCTTCTCATCGTGTTTCCTCCTTTCCGCCGGCGGGCCAGCGGGCCGCCGGAACGCTCCAGGGGACGGTGGTCGCGGAGGAGGGGGCAACGGACTCCCGAAGGAGGTCCGCCGCGCGCTCCCCCTGGTGGAACAGGAGGTCGACGGCCGACAGTTGGGGGTGGAAGGGGAGTCGGCCGCGTGCGTACCGCACGGGGCGGTAGGTCGAGTACGTGCTGGCCACTCCGGCCGCCGCGAGCTCCGCGTCGTCCACGTAGAGCCGGCCGCCGGGGCCGGAGACGTAGGTGTCCGCGCCGGTGCGTCGGCACATCTCCGTGAGGAGTGCCGTCTTCCTTCCCGTCAGGCCCAGGGGGCCGGACCGCGACAGCGGCGTCTCGATCGCGAAGCAGCGCCGGAGGTACCGGATCACTGCGAGGTTCAGGTCCACCAGCAGCTCCCAGCGGCGCGCGTAGAGGGACTCGAAGAACGCCGCGTGCCGGGCGAAGTGGGGCGCCGAGCGGTAGCAGGCCACCAGCGACCGCCAGTGCTTCGTCCGCCAGCGGCCCTCCGGGTCTGCCGTCTCCACCTCGGCGCACGCCTGGTGGAAGCGGCCCCTGGCGCGGACGGGGACGGACAGCAGCGTCTGCCCGTGCGGGCCCGCGATGCGGTTGCGGCTCTGGAAGCTCTTCTTCTCGAACTGGACGTGGTCGACAAGGAGGAACGCGTCGACCTCCAGCATCCTGGCGAAGAACCCCGGATACGGCAGGTAGTCCGGCTGGTGCCCGGCGAGCCTCATGCGGGGACCGCCCCCGTGGGCCGTCGGGAACCGCCCTTCGTCCACCACCGGTCGGCGGCGGTGACGTGCTCCTCGTAGTCGGCGATGGTGAGACCGATCTGGTCGAGGTAGTGCGGCAGCAGCAGTACTTCGGGCAGCGGGTGCTTGTTCACCATCGAGACGAGGCCCGTGGACTTGGCCGTGGCGGCGCCGCGGGCTCCGCCGTGGAAGAGGTCGAGGGTGACCGCGGACGACACGAAACCGAACTCGGCGCCTGCGCGATGGAGTCGGAGCCCCAGGTCGAGGTCCGCGTACCAGCCCCGATGGTCGTCGAACCCCGCATCGAGTCCGCCGAGCTCCTCCCACAGGGACTTCGGCAGCGAGTGGTTGCCGAACCGCATCGTCAGCCAGCCGCACCGCAGGGTGTGGGCGCCTCGGGCGAGGACCGCGTCGAGGTCGGCGTACTCGGGGGTGCGGGAGGAGAGGTACTCCAGCTTCGCGAAGCCGCCCCGGGCGTCGTCGAGCGTGATGGGCTTGCGGTCGAGGCCCAGGTACCTGGTGGCCTCGGGGAGCCAGCCCAGTCCTTCGTGGCGGCCGAGCGCGGCGAGGTGTGCCGGGTCCACCTCGCTGCTGGTGGGGTCCTTGAACAGGACGCTGTGGAACAACTGGCGCTGCCGTCCGCAGCCGGCCCACCGCGTTCCCGGCCGGTCGCGCGACGCGGCGCGGTAGGCCTCGAGGTGCGCGCGCAGCGTGTCCGGCGCGAAGACGGCGTGGTCCAGGCCGAGGAGGACGAGTTCCGCACGCGCCTGCTCCACCCCGTGGTTGAAGGCGTGGCACAGCCCCGCGTGCGGACGGCGGAGTACGCGCAACGGGAGGTCGAGGTCCCAGCGCGCGCTCTCCTCGGCGAGGTCGTAGTCGCCCCCGTCGTCGACGAGCACCACCTCGAAGTGCTCCTTGCCGACGGTCTGCCGCTCCAGCGAGGCGAGGCTGAGGCGGAGCCGCCGCAGCCCGGGGTCTCCCTCGTACCCCGAGGTCTCCAGCCGGGACCAGGAGCGCAATGTTCCGTGGTAGGTCCCCGTGCTGCGGTCCGTGCGGTAGGACGGGATGACGACGCTGATCAGCGGTTCGGTGCTCATCGCGTAGTGCTCCTCTTCGCTGCGGTGCCCACCGGCCGGCTCATGCGGCGTCCAGTGCGGCGGCGAGGCAGTCGACGACGTAGTCGAGGTCGTCCTCGGTCAGTTGGGGATACATCGGCAGGGAGAGGATCTCGCCGGCCAGCCGCTCGCTCACCGGGAGCCGCCCCGCGAGGTCGAGATGCGCGAACGCCTCGGTGAGGTGGATGGGCCGCGGGTAGTGGACGCCTGCTCCCACGCCCGCCTTCCGCAGGGCGGCGAGCACCGCGTCGCGCCGCCCGCCCGGGACGCGGGTCACGTAGATGTGATGCACGTGGCCGGAGTGTTCGGCCGGGACTCGGATGCGGTCGGTGAGGCCGCGCTCCGCCACGCGGCGCGCGTAGCCGGCCGCGTGCTGCCGCCGCTGCGCGTTCCACTCGTCGAGGTGAGGCAGCTTGACGCTCAGCACGGCTGCTTGGAGGGAGTCCATGCGGCTGTTCTGGGCGGCCACGAGGTGCTCGTCGGCCGCTGTCCCCCCGTGGTCGCGCAGCTTCCTCGCCCGCTCGGCGAGCGCGTCGTCACCGGTGACGATCGCCCCGGCGTCGCCGAACGCGCCGAGGTTCTTGGTCGGGTAGAAGCTGAAGCAGCCGAGGGCGCCGACGCTCGCCACCCGGTGCCCCTCCTGGACGGCTCCGTGGGCCTGCGCCGAGTCCTCCAGCACGGCGAAGCCGTGGCGCTCGGCCAGGGCGAGGAGGGGGGAGAGGTCGACCGGGCGCCCGTAGAGGTGGACCGGTATGACGGCGACGGTGCGCGAGGTGACGGCCTCGGCGACGAGCTCGGAGTCGAGGTTGAAGGTGACCGGGTCGACGTCGACGAGGACCGGTGCGGCACCGGCGAGGACGATCGCCTCGGCGGTCGCGATGAACGAGTTCGCCGCTGTGATCACCTCGTCTCCCGGGCCCACGCCGAGTGCCTTGAGCGCGACGACGAGCGCGTCGGTCCCGTTGCCGACGCCGATGGCGTGCCGGGTCCCCAGGTAGTCGGCGAACTCCTCCTCGAAGGCGTCGCAGTGCTCGCGGAGGATGAAGGAGGTGGTGTCGATGATCTTGGCGAAGCGCTGCTCGATCTCTGCACGGACGGTCGGCATCTGCGCCGACAGGTCGACGAACGGAACCGTCTTGTGGGCGGACATCAGAACCTTCCCCTCGGTCAGTGGGAGGCGGGCTGGTGGGGGCTGCGGGCGGCGCCGTCCGGGACGGCGTGGCCGGCGCGGCCGGCCGGCGTCCACCAGCGCTCGGCGGACCGCAGCAGCCGTGCGTACTCCGCGATGCCGAGTCCGCGTTGGAAGTACAGGGGCGAGAGGGCGACGTCCATCCTGTTGTGCTTGCTGATCAGGTACGCCATGGCCGGGACGACTCCGAACATGCCGCCCGGCGCGCGCGGGTGCGTGAGGTTGGCCGAGACGGCCTCCGGCGCGTGGCGGAAGCGCACCCCCGCGTCGATCAGCCGGATACCCAGCTCCAGGTCGAGGTACCAGCCGCCGAAGGAGTCCAGCGTCTCGTCGAGCCCGCCGATCTCGCGCAGGGTCGTCACCGGGAGGGAGTGGTTGCCGACCCGCACGGCGAGCCAGCCGCCGGGAAGGGTGTGGCAGTGTCCGGAGGCGACGGTCCGCTCGATGTCCTGGAACTGCGGGGTGGTGCCTGCCAGGGCGAGGACTTTGTCGAAGTCGCCCGTGACGTCCTCCTCGGTCACCGGCTTCTCCGCGAGGCCCAGGGCCGCGGCGGCCCCCGGCAGCCACCGGGTCTCCTCCCTGACGGCCGCCCGCTCCAGGGCGTGCGGGTCCACCTTCGCCTTGGTGACGTCGGGGAAGAGCTCGGTGTGGAAGAGGATGGTGCAGCGGCCGATCACCAACGCGGGCTGCTCGCCGCCGTGTTCGCTGACGTGGGTGGCGAGCAGGCCGGGTTCCGCGAGCTCGTCGTCGGTGGCGAGCAGCACGAGGGGCGCTTCGGCCGCCTCCACGCCGCGGTTGTATCCGGAGCCCAGTCCCGTCTCCTCGCGGCGCACCACGCGCACCCGGTCCGCCAGCCCCCACTCGGAGACCTGGGCGGCCAGCGGGGGATCGCTCGCGTTGTCGACGAGGACGATCTCGTAAGCGTCTCGGGGGAGGGTCTGCCGGGACCAGGACAGCAGCGCCAGCCGGAGGCGCGAGGTCCCGTGCCGCGCGGCCGAGCAGTGGGCGGGGAGCACCACGCTGATACGGGGCCCCGTCACCGGTCCGCCCCGTCCTCGAAGCGGGCGAGCAGCGCCTCGGCCCGCTCGCGGACGGCCGGGTCGGGATTGCGCGTACTGATCGTGGTGAGGAAGCGGCGGGCGTGCGGGTCGCCCTCGGCCGCCCGCTCGAACGCCTCCTCGTCGCGCTTGCCGTAGTAGGTGCGGTCGTACGGGACGGTGCGCAACTGCCAGGGGTGCCAGTAGTACTGGAACTCGTCGCTCTGCCAGTCAGCGTAGACCTCCGGCCAGTCGAGCTGGCCCCCGCTGGGCTTGAGCATGTGGGGCGTCATGGGATCGGCGGCCCGCTGGTAGCGGAAGTCCGCCGAGATCCTGAGGCGTTCGCCTGAGCGGTTGGGGAGCGCGCCGTGCAGGGTGAGGCTGTGGAAGACCAGGACGTCGCCCATCCGGTACTCGGTGCCGAGCCAGTGCGGGGAGCCCGTGGCGCTCTCCTTCACGCCGAGGCCGCCGATGCCGGGGACGAAGCCGTGCTCCAGTACGCCCTGCCGGTGGGAGCCGGGGCGGAGGGCGACACCGCCCAGCGCCCTGTCCACGTCGCCCATCGGTATCCACGTCGTGTACGAGTCGGCCGTGGCCTGCTCGTGCGGGTAGTCCTGGTGCGGCGGGGTGGCCCCGACCCCGCCCTGCTGCGGGAACATCAGCCGGGCGAGCTTGGCCGGGCGGGGCAGCACCTCCTCGTCCTCGAGGAGCGTGCGGGCGACGTCGAGGAGTGCGGGAGAGTGGGCGAGCGTGTCGTAGCTCTCCAGGCTGACCACCTCGCGGTACGCGGCGTAGTAGCGCGGGTCCGGAGGCTCGCATTCGCTGCCCGGGGCCACGCTGTCCTCCGTGGCCCGTGCGCCGCTCAGCCAGCCGTGCCGCGCGCACACGCCGAGGATGTCGGCGCGCACCGCGGCGACCCGCTCGGGCGGCAGCAGCCCCCGCAGCAGGAGGTAGCCGTCCTCGTGCATGCGCTCCTTGAGCCGGCCGGCCTCGGCCGCTGACCAGACGGATTCCCGTAGCTCGCCGTGGACTTCTTCGATCATGTTCTCCTCCGTTGTCGCGATGCGTTGCGGCGGGGAAGCGGCCGTCGCTGACGGGTCGTCATGCGTATCCCTTGGCCTGCAGGGTGAAGAGCTGCGCGTAGGTGCCGCCGCGCGCCATGAGCTCCTCGTGGCTGCCGTGCTCCGCGATGCGCCCGTCGTCGAGGACGACGATGCGGTCGGCCATGCGGACGGTCGAGAACCGGTGGGAGACGAGCAGAGTCACCGCTCCGCGCCGCGAGCCCGCCGCGCTCGCCTCGGTGAAGCGCTCGAAGAGCGCGTGCTCGGTGGCGGCGTCCAGGCTCGCGCTGGGTTCGTCGAGGACGAGCAACTGGGGCGCGGTGCGCATCGCGGCGCGTGCCATCGCGATGCGCTGCCACTGCCCGACGGAGAGCCCGACGCCCGCGTCCCACCGCTCGCCGAGCTGCGTCTCCAGCCCCTCCGGCAGGCGTTGGAGGACGGCCGTCGCGTCCGCGGTGTGCGCCGCCTGCCGGACGTGCTCCTCGTCGTCGATGGCGGCCAGCCGCCCGACGCCGATCGTCTCGCGCGCCAGCAGTTCGAAGGCGACGAAGTCCTGGAAGCAGGCGGAGAGCGCGTCGCGCCACTGCTCCGCGGGCACGTCGCGCAGGTCCTGCCCGTCGACGGTGATCCGGCCGGAGTCCGGCTCGTACATGCGGCACAGCAGCTTGACGAGCGTGCTCTTGCCGGCGCCGTTCTCGCCGACGAGGGCGACCGTCGTGCCGGGCTCCAGTACGAGGTCCACGTCGCGCAGCACCGGCTTCTCGGCGCCGGGGTAGCCGAAGCTCACGCCGTGCAGCGCGATGCCTCGGCGCATCGTGGGCGGGAGGGCCGGGGGTGCTTCGGCGGGCGGGCCCTCCCGGCCGTCGCCGATCCGCTCCAGCACGCGCAGGAAGCGCCGCCCGTCGGCCATCATCCGCCGCATCCCCGCCACGGCCGTGGTGATCTCGTTGACCTGCTCGTTGAGGCGTATGGCGAGGGAGAGGACGATCAGTGCCTGGCCGACCGTGACGGTCCCCTGCGCTGCTCCCCTGACGAGGACCGCGAGGCCGCCGAGGAACCCGGCGGTGAAGAAGAGCCAGCCGGCCATCGTCCAGGCCGTCGCCCGCCGTTCCGTGCGGTCGCGGACGCCGGTGATGCGGCGCGTCCCGTGCAGGAAACGCTCCGTCAGGTGGCCGCCCAGGCCGAGCAGCCGGACCTCCTTGGCGTGCTCGGGGCGCGTGCCGAGGTCGAAGACCCGATCGGAGAAGCGGACGTGCTCGGCGATTCCGTCCTCGGAGCTCAGCCGGAGGGACTCGGCCCGGCCCGCCGCCATCACGGTCGGCACGGCGGCGAAGATGAGCAGGGACAGGCTCCAGTGCACGCCGGCGAGGGCGACCACCGTCACGACCGACATGATCACGACCTGCACGAGGGCGACAAGCCTCTCGACCAGCGCCCCCAGCGAAGAGAACTGGTCCCGCACGCGCTCGACCTGGTCCAGGTAGTCGGGGCTCTCCAGGTGCCGGGTGCCGACCGGCCGCGTCGCGGCGCGGAGCAGGCGGCTGTCGACGAGGAAGTCGGTCTTCTCGCGGAGCGTCAACTCCAGTTGTCCTGCCGGGTGGTTGAGGGCGGAGCTCCCGGCGTCGCAGACGGCGAAAAGCGCAGCGTAGGTCAGCGCCCCGGCCGTGTTCCCCTCCACGGCGGCGTCGAGCAGCAGCCCCAGCGCGACGGCGTCGAGCGGGGTCAGGACGCCCGCCGCCACCCGCAGCCCGATGACGGCGAAGGTCAGCCGGGCGTCGGCGCGCAGCGTGGTGGAGACCACCAGCCGCAGCACCCGGATCGACTCACGCCCTGCCATCTTCTTCCCCTCTGACGTCGGGGCCGCCCTCGGCCGCGTCGCCGCTCTCGAAGCGGGCCGCCTGGAGGCGGAACATGCGGGCGTACTGCCCTTCCCTGCGCATGAGTTGGTCGTGGCTGCCGCTCTCGGTGATCCGTCCGCCGTCGAGGACGACGATCCGGTCGGCGCGCCTGACGTTGGCGAAACGGTGCGACACGAGGACCGTCGTCACCTCCAGGTCCAGGTCCAGGTCGAGGACGCGGTCGATCATCTCGGCCTCGGCGCGTACGTCGAGGTTGGCGGTGGGTTCGTCGAGCACCAGCAGCCTGGCGCCGTCCATGACTCTGGCCATCGCCCGGGCCACGGCGATCGACTGCCACTGCCCGCCGGAGAGTTCGGAGCCGCCGGAGAACTCGCGGGACAGGACCGTGTCCATACCTTTGGGGAGTCGGGCGATGGTGCCTCCGGCTCCGGCCTGCTCGGCCGCGGCCGCGACGGCGTGCTCGCTCGCCCGGCCGCCGGTGCCGACCGCGATGTTCTCGCGTGCCGAGAAGGGGAAGCGGACGAAGTCCTGGAAGACCGCGGCGACACCGCGGTGCCAGGACGCGGCGTCGAGGTCCGCGAGGTCCCGGCCGTCGACCGTGATCCGTCCCCCTGTGGGGGTCGCGAGGCCGCACAGCAGCCTGATCAGCGTGCTCTTGCCCGCGCCGTTCTCCCCGACGACCGCCAGCGAGCCGCCGAACGGGATCTCCAGGTCGACGCCTGAGAGGACGTCCGTATCCGCCGACGGGTAGCGGTAGGCGACCTTCTCGAAGCGCACGAGAGGGCGTTGGGCGAGCACGGGGGGCGGCCCCCCGCCCTTCGGCTCGCCGGTATGCCCGTCCGGCAGCTGGGCCGCCGCGGCGACGGCGCCGGCGCCGATGCTGATCCGCGAGAGGTCGTTGAAGCTCGGTACGATGCGCCAGATCTGCCCGGCCACCTGTATGTAGAGGGCGGCGTGCGTGAGGGACACCTCGCTCATCGAGACGGTGTAGCCCAGCCATCCGTAAACCGTCAGGTAGCCCAGCGTCACAAGTGCGACGACGGGCAGGAACCGGCGCACCGACGTCCGTCGCCCCTGCCAGAAGGGGCGCATCGCCCGGTGGTAGTGTGCAGCGAACCGCTCCCGGACGAATCCCGCCAGTCCGAAGACCCGGATCTCCTTGCCGGTCGCCGGGTCGAAGGCGAGGTCGCGGAAGTACTCGGCCCGCTCCTGGGCCCGGGTGCGCCCCAGCCATCCCTTGGCCATCTTGGCGTGCTCGTTGCGGAAGTAGCGGTCCCACGGCAGGAAGGTGAGCAGCAGCACCAAGGGCGCCCACCAGGTGAAGGTGGCGAGGACGGCTGCGGCGCTGAGCCCGTGGATGCGGCCGGAGACGAGGCGGGAGAGAGCGCCGACGGCGTGGGACGGGCCGAAGGTGATCGTCCGCAGGTCGCGCGCGAGCGACCTGGCGCGGCGCAGTGCGGGGTCGTCGGCGCGGTCGATCTCCACCGCCCGCAGGTGGGCGTCGATCACCCGGTGGCGCACCCGGACCTCCAGGCGCGTGCCGAGCGCCCTGGAGACGGAGAACTGGAGGGGCGCCGCCATCTGCGAGGCGAAGAACGCCGCGGCGAGTCCGATCACCAGCACGACGAGGCGCCCGTACGCCTCGCTGCCCGTCCCGTCGCGTACCGCGTCGGGCAGCGAGCCGATCGCGAGACTCGTCAACCACATCTGCACCAGCGGCAGAAGACCCGTCGCCACGGTGGTGAGGAGGAGCGCGAAGGTGAGCGCCCGGCCGGCGCCCGGCAGCGCGAGGAGGAGGTGCCTGATGGTGCGCACCGTCTCGCCGCTGCGGGCTCGCGCCCACCACCTTGCCGGAGTCCCGGGGGGGCGGTCCCGCTGCTCGTCCGAGGTCATCTAGGTGCTTCTCACTTCCGACGTTCCGGGGTGTGCAGTGCAGCGCGTTCAGAAGGGGAGGGGGCTCGGCGGGGCCTGGGCTGCGCGTGTGTTGTCGAACATGCGGGCAAGGAGGTCCCCCTGCCACTGGTGGGGCAGCTTGTCGACGGCGCCGATCTCGTGGAGGAACGACGTGTCCGGCGGGCGGAGCGCCGAGAGCACCTCGTCGGGCAGGCTGTCCGGATAGACGGCTCGCGTGTAGTGGAGGGCGAAGTACACCGGCTTCGCGATGCCGTACCGGTGGCACAGGTCGACGAACCGCGGCCAGTCGACCGGTCGGTGCCGGGCGTACATGGCCAGGTCGAGGAACTTGGCGACGGTCAGGTCCTGGCTGAGGTGGACGTAGTGGAGGGTGGTGGCCTCCTTGAAGAGGTGCGTGGCGAGGTCGACCAGCATCTCCTCGTGGGTGAACGCCCGGGCGGGGAAGCCGAACAAGGTCAACTGGCGGGAGCGTTCGCGCAGGTTCCCCGGCGGCAGGTCGTAGCCGCTGCCGGGGAGGAACTGGTTGAGGCAGACGTCGATGACGAAGGTCCCCACGAACCTCTCGCTCGTCGTGCGCCGGAAGGCCAGGTTCGGGACCCGCAGCGCCCAGAAGGCCGACTGCGCGCGCGGCAGCGGGGCCAGCGTGCGCCGGTTCGCCGCGGGGCCGCCCGTGCCGTAGCCGAGCGCCTCCAACTCCTCCCGCACTGTGGGGACTTCGTCCGGCTCGACGATCAGGTCGATGTCGTAGGAGCGCCGGGCGCCGATGTCGCCGTAGACCTCCTGACCCAGGACCGCGCCCTTGCGCACCACGGCTTCGACGCCGCGCTGCCGCAACCCCCGCAGCACCTCGCCGAGTTCGCGCACGAGCGCCTCGTTGCGCACCTCGTTGGCGTGGTGGACGTTGACGAGAAGCTCCTCGTAGAGGAACGACGGCATCGGCTTCAGCATCTCGGGGTGGAGCTGGTATCGCACGAAATTGCGGGCGAAGAGGGGAAGGACCCGGTGGCGGAAGGCCTGGTCGAGCACGAAGGCCCAGTCGACGTCCTCCGCCGACAGCGCGCGCAGCGCCGTGACGTCGTCCGCGGTCAGGTGCGGGCGGGCGGTGTCGAGGATGAGGCGGATCTCCCGCGTGCGGTCTTCACCCATGCCGCTCTCCCGACGCCCCGGCCGGCTGGGCGGTACGGCCGTGCAGGCAGCACGGGCCGTACCCGAGGCCGGCCAGCTCCGGGTGGTGCTCCGCCTCGGGGTACCCGGTCTCCTCGTCCCACTGCCAGCGTTCCGTGTGCCGCGTACGGCTCTTGACGCCGAGGACACGACGGGCCTCGGGCGTCGCGCGGTCCAGCACGTCGGTCGAAAGGGAGCGGCTGAAGTCGATGTACTGCTTGATCCAGGGCTTGGAGAAGTAGCAGGACATCGAGGTGCGGACGGTGTCGGTGCGGTTGGCGCCCGAGGAGTGCCACGCGGAGCCGAGCAGCATGACGCAGGAGCCGGCGGGGGCCTCGATGTTGATCTCTCCCGCGTACGAGCGGGGCTCGGGGTAGCGCGGAATCCAGTGGCTACCGGGGACGATGCGGGTGGCGCCGTTCTCCGCGGTGAAGTCGGTCAGCGCATAGATCGTCACCACGGAGAGCGGGGTGCCGGGGGAGCGCACGTCGTCGTCGGCGTGCAGCCGGTACGCCGGTGCGCCGGGCGGGATGCCGAACGACCAGACGTCCTGGGCGATGAGGTCCTCACCGAGGAGGCGTTCGGCGAGCGGCAGCACCCGGGGGTTCAGGAAGAACGTCTCGAAGAGCTTGCCCTTGTTGGGCAGGTTCTCGACGTGCATCGTTTCCAGGGGCGAGCTGCGCTTGGCCTCCACGCCGGGGTCGTGCGCGTAGAGGTGCTCGATGCGCTCCCTGGCTTCGGCCACGGTCGTCGGGTCCAGTACGTCGTCGACGACGGTGAAGCCGTACAACTCCAGCCGCTCGGCGTGCTCGTCCGGGGTCAGCCCCGGGGGGACGGTGCTCGGTGCCATGCGTGACCTCGGTAAGTCGTGGGTGGGAACGGTGTGTCGGGAAGCGTGCCGCCTCAGTGGTTCACCCGCTGGAAGTGCTTGGCGAACCAGAGGTGCGGGTGAAGGAGGGCGTAGACCGGCGCGCGGCGCGCGTCGAAGTGCTCGCACAGGCACGACCTGTCCTCGGTCAGCTCGCCGCCCTTGAAGGTGCGCCAGTACCAGAAGTGGCCGTCGGTGACGTAGTGGCTCTTCGCGAAGAGGTCGAGCCCGCTGTCGTCGTACGCCTCGTAGCTGAGGCCGAGGTCGGCGGCGGGCGTGCGCCGGAAGTAGTCGAGGTTGTTGTCCGGGGTGATGTCGTTGTGCGACGCGACCCCCTCGATCTCCACGTCGAGCACGCCTTCCAGCGCGGCGACGGAGGCTCTGATCGCCCGCACGGGCTCCACCCCCGCGGACGCCTGGAGGTCGAGGGGCTCGGCGTGCAGGCCGATCTCGTGGCCCATGTCCACGAGGTCCCGCAGGATCGCCAGGGTCTCGTGGCCGAAGGCGTTGTACTCGTTGGCGTGCACCCGGACGAAGTAGGTGGCTTGGATGCCGAGTTCGGCCTCGATGAGCGCCATGGCGGGGGCGCGCTCCGGCATCAGGTCGATGTCGTGCCGCATCACCGCGAGGAGCTGCTCAGGTACGGGCCCCTTCGCCGCGTAGTCCGCGCAGGTGCGAAAGGTGTAGCCGCGCTCCAACCCGAGCGCGAGCGTGTCCCGGAAGTGCTCGTGCCGGTAGGAGCAGGGGGAGGGGGTGGCAGAAGCGGCGCTCATGTGGACAGATCTCCTTCGACTCGTTGCGGTTGCCGTGGGACCTCGGCGCCGAACCGGCGCGCGACGTGGACGACCGCGTCCACCACCCGGGCCTGCGCTCTTTCGGTCAGCCGAGGGTGGACGGGGAGCGACAGCACCCTCGCCGCCTCGTTCTCGGTGACGGGGAGCGCCGTGTGCGCCCCGGGGAAGCGGTCCCGGTAGTAGGGCTCCCGGTAGATCGGCCTGAACTGGCGGGCCGCGTTGCCCCCCGCCAGGCGCACCTGCCGGACGAACTCGTCCCGCCCGATCGACAGCAGCCGGGGCCGCGTTCGGAGGGTGAAGAGGTGCCAGGACGGCCGCGCGCCGGGCCGCACGGTCGGGAGCTCGACCTGCTCCGTCTCCGCGAGGGCCTCGACGTAGGCCTCCGCGATCTCCCGCCTCCTCCTCAGGAAGCCGTCCAGCTTGGCGAACTGCGGAAGGCCGAGGCTCGCCTGCACATCGGACATCCGGTATTTGAGGCCGGGTTGGACGACGTCGCGCCACGCCTCCGCGTCGAGGCTGCGGCGGTCGTCGGCCTCCCACTGCTCGCCGTGCGAGGCGAGGGACCTGGCGCGCTCCACCAGGTCGGTGCGGCCGACCAGCATGCCGCCCTCGCCTGTCGTCATCAGTTTCGTCGCGTAGAAGCTGAACGCCGTGAGGTCGGCGGTGCTGCCGACGGGCCGTCCGTCGAGCGCCGCGCCGAGCGCGTGTGCCGCGTCCTCGATCAGGACCAGACCGTGCCGGTGCGCCATCTGCGCCAACTCGCCCATGGCGCAGGGGTGTCCGGCGTAGTGGACGGGCAGGACGGCGACGGTGCGGCCGGTGACCGCCGCCTCGGCCTTGCGCGCGTCCAGGTTGAGGGTGTCGGGGCAGACGTCGGCCAGCACCGGGGTGGCCCCGGTGGCTGCTATGACGTTGACCGTCGCGGCGCAGGTGAGGGCGGTGGTGATCACTTCGTCCCCCGGCCCCGCGCCGATCGCCAGCAGCGCCAGGTGCAGCGCCGCGGTGCCGGACGACGTCGCGACGGCGTCCTGCGCTCCGGCGAGATCGCGGATCGACGACTCCAGCCTCGCCGTCTTGGGGCCCGTGGTGAGCCAGCCGCTCCGGAGGGTGTCGGAGACCTCGGCGATCTCCTCCTCGCCGATGGCGGGTTGGAAGAACGGCACGGGTTCCGTCATCGCCGCACCTCCCGCCCGCCGGGGCCGCGATACCAGGCCAGCGTGCGCCGGAACCCGTCGAGCAGGGTGACGCGCGGCCGGAAGCCGAGGACGCGCGCGGCAGGTCCGGCGTCGCAGGCGAAGGAGGACGTCACGTCGGCCGGCGACGCATGTGCCGCGACCCGCACCTGCTCGCCCGCCCGCCGCGCGGTCTCCACGAGGTCGAACGGCGACAGCGCGGTGCCGGAGCCGATGTCGAGGGCGCCGTCGTGCAGGGCGTCCGAGGCAGCGACGACGGCGCGGGCCGCGTCCTCGGCGTGGAGGTAGTCCCTGGCGCTGAGCCCGTGGGGACCGGCGCCGACCGTGAACGTGCCGCCGGTGGCCGCGCACCGCGCCAGCGCGCCGACGGCGTTGGTGCTCCCGCCCTCCCCGTACAGGCTCGCCAGCCGCAGCACGGCGACGGGGACCTCCCGGTGCGCGCGGAAGAGCCCGGCCGCCTGCTCCTGGAGCCACTTGCTCCGCCCGTACGCGGTGAGGGGGTCCACGGAGCGTGGGCCGGGACCGGGCGTTCCGCTGGGAAAGCCGTAGATCGCGACGCTGGAGGCGAGCGTGAGGTGGCTCAGCCGGTCGCCGAGAACGTCGAGGAGGTGGAGCAGCGGCGCCACGTTGGCTTGCAGAAGCCGCTCGGGCGCAGGCGACCTGTGTTCGCCCGCCAGGTGGATCAGCCGCACCGGGCCGGAGGGGAGCGCGGCGTGGAGCTGCCTGACCTCCCGCTCGCTCGTCAGGTCCGCACCAGCGCGGATGTCGAAGGGGCCGTCGGGTGCGGAGCGCGCGGTCGCCGCGACCCGCGGCCGGCCGGCGAGTGCCTGCGCTGTCCACCTGCCGAGGAAGCCCGCCGTGCCGGTGAGCAGGACGGTCTCCCGGACCTCTGCCGCGGCTCCCGGGGAGCGTTGCGTCGTCATGCGGCGCCACCGCCGGCAGCCGGGGCGTCGAGTAGCCAGGCGCGGTAGGCGTCGAGCCCCTCCCGCATCGGGGTGCGCGCCTGGAACCCGTAGCGCTCCCGTACGGCGGACGTGTCCACGGCGGCGTCCCAGCCGGGCGCGCCCGGCTCCCAGGTCACGTCGAGAGGGGTGCCGGTGAGCGAGGCGACGGTGTCGACCACCTCCCGCGTCGAGATCCCCGCCGGGCCGCCGATGTTGAAGCTGCCGGCCCACTCCTCCTCGCACGCCCGCCGCAGCGCCGTGACGGCGTCGTCGATGTACAGGTGGTTGCGCCGGGAGTCGGGGCCGGAGAGACGCAGCGGGGAGCCGGACAGCGCGGCCTCCAGCACGAGCATCAGCAGCCGGCCCGTCGAGAGCGGCACCCCGGGGCCGTACACACCGGTGAACCGCAGGGAGCAACCGGGGACGCCGCTCCCCTCCAGTAGCAGCTCGGTGGCGCTCTTCGACCACGCGTAGGCGTTGCAGGCGCGCTTCTCGTGGCGCTCGGTGAGCGGGCCCCGCCGGGGCGCGGCGTACACCATGTAGCTGCTGGCGAACGTGGTGTGGCGCAGAGCGGGCAGCACCTCCAACAGCCGTGTGAGCGTGCGGGGTTCGTCGAGCAGGGACGCCCAGCGTCCGTCGGCGGGCGCCGTGCCCGTGGTGACCGTCCCCGCGAGGTGGACGAGGTGCGTGACACCGTCGAGCAGGGCGCGGTCCGCGGCGGAGAAGGGCCCGTCCGACTCGGCCGTGAGGGAGTGGACGCCCGGCAACTCCGGTGGAGGACGCCGGTCGAGGGCCACCAGCGGCGGGTGGGACGGGGCAGCGCTCCAGGTGCCGAGCACCGCTCTCCCGAGCGTGCCGGCGGCCCCGGTGACGAGGACGGCGGTCACCGGGCCACCGTCCCCCGCCGCTCCCGCAGCACGCGGTCCACCTCGGCGGCGGCGAGAGAGTGCAGCGCGGCCGGGGTGGCGCCCTCCGGAAGGCGCACCGTGCCGGGCGGCAGCACCTCGCCGTACAACTGCTCGGTGCGTTCCTGCAGTTCGACGAAGGCCGCCCGCTCGTCGGAGATCGGGCGGAAGTCTTCGCCCGCCATGTGCCCGCCGATCGACTGGCCGGCGGAGAGCCTCCGCTCAAGCGTCGTCCCCCCGGAGGAGCGGACGTGGAGGACGAGGTCGGGAGCCGGTGCGAAGCTGAAACAGCGCCGGATGAACCCCTCTTCGACGCCGCGGAGCCGCCCGCGGACCAACGTCGAGTAGAGGTACCTGTCGCTGACGACGACGCGCCCCTCGTCCAGAGCCGGCCGCAGGACGCGCTCGTACCGGTGGGCGAGGTCCGCAGCCTCCATCAGCACCATCGTGGTCGGGCGCAGACGGTTGTCGATCTTCAGCCGGGTGATGTGCGGGCCGAGCACTTCGGAGGAGTTCCACGAGGTCTCGACGACCCTCTCGCCCCGCTCGCGCAGCCACCGGGCGAGAGCCTCGCTCAGGGTGGACTTTCCCGACGAGTGGATGCCTTCGACGACGATCAGCACGCGGTCAGCTCCCTCCGCCGTCGGCCGGCAGGAGCGGCAACTCCGCGGCGGTGCCCCGGACTCCGGGCAGCAGGCGGCGCTCGAGACCCTCGCGCAGCGGCAGGTGCTCCGTCTCGACCCCGTCGATGCGGAACTCACGCAGGCGCTGGCCCGTCCGGTGGTCGACGGGCTGCACGTAGCGGGCGTCCATCTCCTGCACGACGACGCAGTCCCGGCCGGCCACACCGTTCTTGCCGCCCCGCCGGGCGGCCCCCGGGTCCGCGGAGGCGCCGGGGGAGAAGGGGACGGGGGCGAGCCGCCAGACGTGGCCCTTGGCGACGGAGATGTGGTTGCTCCGCTCCTCCCACGGGCTCATCGGCTCGTCCTCGGTGCCGGCGAGCCCCTTGAAGAGCGCCCGGGCGCGCCCGTGGTTGGCGGCCTGGCCGGTGTCGAGGGTGAACCGGCGGGAGAAGAAGAGAGCGGGTGGGAGGCCGGCCGACAGTATCGCCCCCGCCACCACGCGAACCATCGGCAGGATCTCCTCCCGCACGTGCGCGGCGGCCCTGGCGTCGTACGCGTCGAACTTCCGGGCCCGCACGCGGAGCGCGTACAGCGCCCTTGCGACGTCGCGGACCGTGGCGCCGACGAGCTCTTCACGGCGGCCCGCACCGTGCTGCGCCTTGTAGTCGACGAGGGTGCGCAGGAAGTGCCGGGAGGCGTCGTTGTACCCCGCGGCGCGGCGGTCGGTCTCCGGGTAGAGCTGCAACGGGCGCAACGAGCCGCTCAGTCGGGGGTCGATCGCGTAGTACGGGCCGTCACGGTTCGTAAGGCGGTAGACCTCGACCTCGCGCAGTTCCGCCGACGTGTGCTCGCCCGCGCGTACCCGGCGGAGAAAGTCCTGGGCTCCGCCGGCCGCCAACGCGTCGGAGGTGGCCAGCAGATAGGGCGAGGGCGGCTCGGAGAACTCCGGATCGGCGGCGGGGGACGGATACCGGCCGGCTGCGCCCCCCGGGCCGATGCCGGTGATGTGCGCGAGCCGCGGGGGGCCGCCGACGGGGTCGCGCGAGACGAGCAGGTGGGGGCCGGACGCGAGCACATGGTGGCCGTCGAGCACGGTGTCGGTGACCGCCGCGCGGACGGCCAGCGGTCGGAACCGCAACTCGACGCAGACCGCGTCCTTCCCCGCGCCCGCCTGTTCGAGCAGCGGCCGGTAGGTGCGCAGCGCCTCGGTGAAGTCGGCGACGAAGTCGCGCCTGCTGGTCTTCTGCGCCTTGCCGTCGCCTGCGCTCCACCCGTGCGCGAAGGGTGTCGCCGAGAGGCGCATGCCGTAGACGGCCGGGGCCAGCTCCGCGCTGATGCGCCGGTGCATGGCGGCGAGCCGTTCGTTGCGCGACGAATAGCCGACGGTGGTCAGGCGCGTCCGGCACTGCATGACGTCCCTGGCCAGCTCGATGTAGTGGTCGAGGTGGGCGTAGGAGGCGATGTCGTTGTCCGTGTAGGGGAAGAGCACACGCGGCTTGTGCGGCCGCGCGCCGGTGAACTCGCCTTTCAGGTGCGGGCGTTCGCGGAGGGCGCCGGAGAGCGCAGCGAAGAGGTCGCGCAGGCCGCGCCTGGTGAGTTGCCACACGTCCGTTCCCGCGTGCTGGCTGCAGAAGACGCAACGGTTGAAGCAGCCGACCTGGGGCTGGAGGTACTGCAAGGTAGTGAAGGCCTCGTCGGGCAGTGCGCGAAGCTGGCCGAGGATGTGGTCGCGCCGTTCGACGGCCTCCTGGCCGACCTCCTCCGGCGTCTCGTCCGGCAGCAGCAGGTGCTCGGCGTACCGGACGGGGGAGCGGACGTTCTCATGCTCAGACATGTGCCCGGCCACCCCGCACTCGGTCCTGGACGATCCGCCGCACGGCGTCCGCCACGCGGTCCACATCGGCGTCGGTCATCGCCGGGTAGCACGGGAGGGAGAGCAGCCGCTCCCCTGCGTACTCGGTGCGGGGAAGGGGGCGGCTCGGGAGCGCCCGGTAGTGCGTGAGCGTGTGCACGGGCTGGAAGTGGAACGAGGTGCCGATGCCGCGCTCGGCGAGTTCGGCGGCCATCTCGTCCCGGCTCAGCCCGGCGGAGTCCGGGTCGACCAGCACGGCGTAGAGGAACCAGCCCGGTGTGACGTCGTCGTCCACGTGCGGCGGCACGACGCCGGGCACGTCGGCGAGGGCACCGGTATAGGTGTGCGCGATTTCGGCACGCCTGGCCAGGAAGCCGTCGAGCGCGTCGAGTTGGTGGATGCCGAGGGACGCGGTGATGTCGGACATCACGTACTTCAGCCCCGGCAGCACGACGTCGTACTGGGCGGTGCGCCGGCTGCCGTGGCGCCGCCACGCCGAGGAGTCGATACCGTGCCTTCCCAGCAGGCGCGCTTTCTCCACGAGTTCGCGGCGGCCCACCAGCATGCCTCCTTCGCCGGTGGTCATCACCTTGTTCGCGTAGAAGGAGAAGGTGGCGAGATCGCCGAACGAGCCCGCAGGACGGCCCCGGTAGCTGGCGCCCAGCGCGTGCGCCGCGTCCTCGATGAGGAGGAGGCCCCGCTCCTCGGTGATCTCCCGCAGCGCGTCGAGGTCGCAGGGGTGCCCGCCATAGTGCATGGCGATGACGGCGCGGGTGCGCGGCGTCATGGCCGCGGCGACCGACTCCGGGCTCAGGTTGTGGGTCAGCGGCTCGACGTCCACCAGCACCGGCTCCGCGCCCACCTGCTCGACGGCGTTGACCGCGGCGCAGAAGGTGAGGCTCGGCGAGATGACCTCGTCACCCGCGCCGATCTCCGCGGCGAGCAGGGCGAGGTGGAGCGCGGCGGTGCACGAGGTGACGGCGAACGCGTCCTCGGTGCCGAGGCGTTCGCGGACGGCGTCCTCGAAGCGCGCCGCCTTCGGGCCTCCGGTGAGCCAGCCCGAGCGCAGGGTGTCCACCACCTCCGTTATCTCCGCCTCGCCGATGCTCGCGGTGTTCCACGGGAGGAAGCCGCTCTCCCCGGACGCGTCCGGCGCGGTCGACGCGGGCCTCACGTGCGCACCAGCCGGACCATGAACTGGTCGGCGAGACGGTGCATCGCGCGGCCGCGCCCGAGGCGCGCGTCGAGCGCCCGTGCGTGGGCGAAGAGTCCGGGCAGGTCCTCTTCCGGGTCCCCGGAGGCGGCGTGTCGTACGGCGGAGTAGAACGGGTTCGCCGTGCGGTCCGTCTCGCGCAGGCCGACCTCCTGCGCCACGGAGAGAACGTCCCCGGCCGTGACGAGTTCGCAGAAGTAGCCGTTCTCGAACTGCTCGCCCGTGCGGTGCGGGTTGTCGCCCGCGGCCTCGCACAGGAGCGCGCTCTCCGCGTTGTTGAGTTCCAGCAGAAGTTCGCCCTCAGGGCGGAGCACCCTGCGGATCTCCTCCAGTGCCCGCCGGCGGTGGGCGGCGGGCACGTGCTCGAACACCCCGAGGCACACCACCTGGTCGAAGTGCCCGTCGGGAGCGGGGACGGCGGCCATGTCCCCGACCCGCAGCTCGACGTGGCGGAAGCCGGCCACCCTGGCCCGGGCGCGGGCCACCATGCCGGGGGCCACATCGACGCCGACGACCTCCGAGGCGCGCGGGGCGAGCCAGGTGAGGATTCTGCCGACCCCGCACCCGAGGTCGAGGACCGACCTGCCGGTCAGGTCGGGCAGCATCGCGTGGAGGCAGTCGGTCTCCCACTGCGCGTACGCGGCGCTGATCTCCCTCGGTTTGCCCTGGTTCAGGACGGCGGCGTCCTCGGCGTCGTGGTCCGCCGTTCCGATGCCGTCCAGCCGCTCCTCGCCCCAGTACCGCGCGGCGCCCGCCGCGTCGTAGAGGGTCCCTGTACTGGTCATGCCTGCGTCCACCGTCCCTCGTACTCGTCGGCGAGCCGCCGCATCGCCGGGGTGCGGAGCACCTTCGCCCGGTTCTCGTCGATCGCGAGGCGGAGGCCGCGGAGGTTGTCGTACCCGACCTGGTCGAGGTCGGCGAACTCGCCGCTCGCCACGGCGGCGGCGATCTCGTCCACCCCCTCGCCGAGCCCCCGGGCGCACGAGCCCGGGAAGACCTCGCGGATGCGGGCGAAGGAGATCCGGTAGTCCCGCTGGTCCTCGGGCTGCGGCGTGCGGACGACCCTCGCTCCCTCGATTCTTCCGGCGACGGTCTCGGCGATGTGCTCGATCGTGTAATTCATCTCGTCGCTGCCGACGTTGAGCACGTACGGCTCCGGGTGCGTAGCCCTTTTCTCGTGCAGCGCTCTGCGTGCGACTTCTGCGATGTCGCGCACGTGCAGTAGGGGGCGCCATTGCGCACCCCCGCGCAACGGGATCTCGCCGGTCCTCGCGGCCCTGCTCGCCATGGAGTTGACGACGGAATCCAGTCGCATACGGGGGGAGAGCCCGAAGACCGTGGCGAGACGCAGCACCGTCAGCGAAAGGTTCCCCTGACACACCTTTGCGAGGTGCTCCTCGGCGAGGAGCTTGGTCCTGGCGTAACTCGACAGGGGATTGGCCGGCGTCTCCTCCGTGCCCAGTCCGTCCTGTCTGCCGTAGACGCTGCACGTGGAGAGGAAGACGAAATGTTGCACGCCGCATTCCCCGGCGATCTCGCCGGCCAACGCGGCGGATGCGTAGTTGAGTTCGACGGTGAGATCCTGGTCCAGGTCGCATGCCGGTTCCCCGACGAGACCGCCGAGTGCGACCACGGCGTCTGCGCCTTTTACGACGTCGCGCAGCAGGTTCTCGTCACGGAAGTCTCCCCGGACGAAATTCGTGCCGAAGGGCGGCTTGTCCCTGCGTTCCTTCGTCGCGTAAATGAGGTCGTCGACGACGGTCACCTCGTCGCCGTTCGCGAGGAGTTCGGCGCTGATCACCGAACCGATGTACCCGGCTCCGCCGAGCAGCACGACACGCATCTAGCCCACTCCCGTCAGGCTCGTGGAACCGGAAAGCCACGCGGGCACCGCCGACGGTGTGCGGGCGAGCCACTCGACGTACCGGCGTATTCCCTCTTCGAGTCCGATCGCGGGCCGCCAGCCGAGCACGCGCGCCATGTGCCGCGCGTCGGCGCCTGCGCCCAGCGGATCGCCCTCGGGCCGGGGCGCGACGGCGAGCGTGACGTCGGCGACGTACTCGCGCACCAGCTCGGCGACCGTGCGGATCGACGTGGTGACGCCCGTGCCGATGTTGAGGGTCTCGTCGGCCGCCTCCGGGCGGCACAGGGCGCGGACGGTCGCGTCGGCCACGTCGTCCACGTGGACGAAGTCGCGGACCTGCCGCCCGCCGTTGTGGAGCTGGAGTTCGTGCCCGACCGCGGCGTGCATGGCGAACCATGCGACGACCCACGAGTGGCTGTCCTTCTTCGGTACCTGCGGGTCCCCGTACACGCTGAAGTACCGCAGGATCGTGTGCTCGACTCCCTTGTCCGCCAGCATCAGCCTGATCTGGGACTCGGCCCAGGCCTTGCTGTTGCCGTAGACCGAGAGCGGGGCGAGCGGCTGGCTCTCGGTGAACCGCCGTTCGGCGCCGTCCCGTTGGGGCCGGTCTCCGTAGACGCTGGCGGAGGAGGCGAAGACGAGGCGCCGCACCGGACTGCGCACCACTTCCTCCAACAGCACCTGAGTGCCGCGGACGTTGGACTCGAAGGCGACGCCCGGGTTGCGCGTGCAGGCGGCGACGTCGGCGTACGCCGCCGCGTGCACCACCGCGTCGCTCTCGGCGAGGAGGGTACGGACGAGGGCGCGGTCCGTGATGTCGCCTGCGACCAGGTCGGGTTCCGCGGGGTCGACTCCGAGGAGCGGCAGGGTGCCGGGTTCGTACGCGTCGAGTCGGTCGAGGACCACCGCACGCGCTCCCGCGGTGCGTAACCGGGCGGTGATGCGGCTCCCGATCAGCCCGCCCCCTCCGGTGACCAGGACGGAGCGACCCGCCAGGGCGTGCACCCGGCTCTCCCCTGCGGGCGCGACGGCCCGCTTCCCCTCACGCACTGTCGCCACGCTCGCGCCCTTTCTCGTCGACCAGGGTTTCGATCACCGAGCGCAACGACCCGATGGTGTTGAACGTCTTCGCGGTCACGAGTTCGTCAGGGAAGAAAATGCCGAACGCTTCTTCTACGTCGATCAGCAGTTGCACGGTGGCCAGTGAATCGATACCTAAATCGACCAGCCTGCCGGAGTACGGGAGTTCGCCGGTGTCCTCACGGAGATGCGTACGAAGTACCTGTCTGTAAACCCGGTCGAGCCCGTCGTCACCGGATTCCGATTTTTCCGTACCTACCGCACCGCGCTGCTCTTGCAAAATGCCCCCCGTTGTATCAACTTGTCAACCGCATTCCGTGCGATCCTCTACGCATTACGCCGGGTTGTCGGCCGAGCGGTGAATGCCGTGTGTGAACGTTGCCGGATATCGCTGGGACAGCTGATAATCAAAGTGAAGGGTATACACGCCCCTCGCGGGGCGTCAACAGGTCCTCTATGGGCGCTCTTTGACTCTTTCCCTGCTGTTCCGCGGGTCGCGTCGCGCTTTCCGGAATGACTTCCTACGGGTAGCGGGAAAGCGACCCTGACCAGCAGAAACGAAGTACTGTGCTGGCTCGGTCCGGCCGATTCGGGGGTGGGCGCGGGGGCGCACGGGAGGGCGGCGGCTGTGAGGACGCCGATCGGTTCCGTGCACTCGGGCGGTCACGTACCATCACGGAGCTCCACGAGACGTCCACCGGGGAGCGCTTGTTCGCGGAGTACCGCCCGCCGCCCCGCCCGTCTGCGCCGTCGGGCACCGCGCCGGCGCGGAGCAGGGACACGACAGGAATGCGAGAACTGAGCATGTCCAGCCCTCCCGAGGAGTACGCCTCCGTGCCGTTCACCTTTGGCCAGACCTCGTCCTGGCTGCAGTTCCACGGCCATCGTGCTGCGGCGCTCATGCGATGGGAGCGCTGGGTTTTCCCGGCCCACGTGACCGAGAGCCGGTTACGGGACGCCGTGCAACTCGTGGTTGCCCGGCACGAGATGCTCCGCACCACGGTCGCCGCGGGCCCGGACGGCCGGCTGGAACAGCGGGTGCACGCTGCCCGCACCGTGGAAGTGGAACACGACGGCCGTGAAGGGCTGACCGTGGCCGAACTCGACGACGTCGTACTGGAGTTGAAGCAAGAGCTGATCGACGTCACGCGGCAGCGGCCCACGCGGTGGGTGACTGGGCGGCTGGCGTCCGGTGAGCGCTACCTCGTCCTGCTGGTGCACCACTTCAGCCTCGGCACACGCGGTGGAGAGGTCGTGCGGCGGGAGTTGGCCCAGGTGGTGGAGAACCTCTGCCGCGGCCGCCCCGGCCAGGAGGGGCTGCCGGAGTGCGTGCACCCCAGGAACTTCCTGAGCGAGGACCTCGGTCAGCGAGGGGAGCGCATCCGTCGGCGCGCGCGGCAGCAGACGCGGGGCGTCCTGCGGGAGGTCCCCAGTACGCCGTTTCCGAGGGACCCGGACGAAGAGGGCGGAACCGTCATCGGCAACCTCCACTCACCGGCTCTTCGGTGGCGGTTGGAGCAGCTCTCCGAGGAGTGGGAGACGCCGGTCTCCGCGATCGTCCTGGCGGGCGTCTCCATGGCGGTCCGGCGCATCCTGCCGGACGCGCGCGCCCTGACCTGGCAGGTCTACACGGACAGGGCGGGCGCCGGCGCACGGAACGCGGCGTGCTACGAGCCCGGGATCAGCCTCGTGAAGGGAGCGGGCGACTGCGACGGTCTGCGCTCCGAGGCGCGCACCATGTGGACTCGGATGCTCCAGACGCTGCGCGTCCGGCCCTGCGGCGAGACGGTCGTCACCGAGGAGCGCTTCTCCGTCTCACGGGAAAGGGGGGTCAGGGTCCATACCCCCTTCACCTTCAACTACCTCGCGCGCAACGGTGGTGACCGTTGGGAGCGCGAGGCGGTCACCGGCCCCGGAGACAGGGCGGCGGAACCCGACACCATCGACGTCCGGCACGCCAAGTCCGCCCCCGAAACCACCTTTTGGTGCTTCGCCAGCCGCTCCCCCGACGCCATCGACGTCGAACTCTTCCTGCACGCGAACCTGTTGGGCGGCAACCGTCTGCACGATCTCCTCCGCTGCACGGCCGAGACCCTCCGTTCCCCGGCTCCGACCGGTCCGCCGGCCGCGGCCGCCTCCCTGACTCCGGTGCAGCCGCAGGACGACTGGGTACTGCTCGCGGGAGACCGCTGGGCCAAGCCGGAGGCGGTGGAGCGGGCGCTGAAGACGCTGAACGGTGTACTCGACGCACGGACGCGGCTGACCGCCGGGAAGGAGGGGAGGCGCCTCGCCGCCGAAGTGCGGGTCGCCGAACCGGCCGCGGACGCCGACGAGTTGCACGAAGCCTGCCTGGGGCTGCTGGACGTGCCGGGGTTCGTCGTGCCCGACGCCGTCGACGTCGTAAGCACCCCCGCGCCGGCGGTCGGCCCCGCGCCGCCGTCTCCCGCGCTCGACGCCCTGACGGCGGCCGTGAGCCGCGTCCTCCCCGCGAAGGACTGCGACGCCGGGCGATCGTACTTCGCCGTCGGCGGCCGGCTCTCCGAAGTGCCCTCGGTCCTGCACGAATTGGACACCTCCGGGTGGGGCGGCCTCGCCTGGCGGCACCTGTGCTCGCACCGCACGCTGGCCGAGGTGGCGGGCTCGATGCACCGGCTGCCCCCCGCGGACGCTCCGCGGCTCTGACGCCAGCTCGGCCGCCCGTGCTGTTCACCGTCCCGTGCGGCATCGTCCAGACTGCGGACACGCCCCTCCGGCGCGGCGCCGGGCCGCCAAGCTCCGTACGCAGTAGGCGAGTTCACTTCCCCCGGCCGGGCAGGGCCGGGACGACACCGACCAGGAGGATTCCATGCGGGCGACTTTGCTCTACGGCGCAGGCGACGTGCGGGTGGAGGAGGTGCCCGATCCGGTGCTGCGGGAGCCGACCGACGCCGTGGTGCGGGTGGTGTACGCGTGCGTCTGCGGCAGCGACCTGTGGCCCTACGGCTCGCTCGCCGCGTCGGAGCATGGCTTCCGCATCGGGCACGAGTTCCTCGGCGTCGTCGAGGAGGTCGGCTCCGAGGTGCCGGGGCTCGCCTCGGGCGACTTGGTGGTTGCGCCCTTCATGTGGGCCGACAACGCCTGCGGTTACTGCGCGGAAGGGCTGCACCCGTCGTGCCGGAACGGCGGCTTCTGGGGCGCCCCCGGGGTGGACGGAGGCCAGGGCGAGGCCGTCCGGGTGCCGCAGGCTCGGGGCACGTTGGTGAAACTGCCCGTCGGCGAGGACTCCGCGCTGCTGCCGTCGCTGCTCACGCTCTCCGACGTCTTCCCCACCGGCCACCACTGCGCGACGACGGCCGGAGTGGGCCCCCGCACGTCGGTGACCGTGATCGGCGACGGGGCCGTCGGGCTTTCCGCGGTCCTCGCCGCCGCGCGGCTCGGCGCCGAGCGCATCATCCTGATGGGCAGGCACGAGGACCGCACCGACCTGGGACGCGACTTCGGTGCCACCGAGGTCGTGGCCGAGCGCGGCGCGGAGGGCGTCGCGCGCGTGCGGTCGCTGACCGGCGGCCACGGCACCCATGCGGTGCTGGAGTGCGTCGGCACCGAGCAGGCTTTGGAGACGGCCTTCGGCGTGGCACGGCCCGGCGGGACGGTGAGCCGGGTCGGCATGCCGCAGTACGCGCGACTGCCCCTGGACGCCGGTGCCTTCCGCCACAACATCAGGCTGGTCGGCGGACTGGCGCCGGCGCGCGCCTACATCGAGGAGCTGCTGCCCGACGTCCTCGACGGAGTGGTGGAGCCCGGCCGGATCTTCGACCGCACTCTCGGGCTCGACGAAGCGCCGGACGCCTACCGCGCGATGGCCGACCGGGAAGCGCTGAAGATCCTCCTCCGCCCCTGACGCCGTACGCCGCTCTCGGCGGAACATGGTGCTCCGCCGTGACGGGGATTACACGGAGGGGGATGGGGGATAGCCTCCTCGAACGCAACCAGCCCCGTGAGTACCACAGTTCACCTTTTGCACAGGTACGCCGATGTCCAAAGGAGTATGGGTATATGACCGTGACGCCCCGCTGGAACCAGCTGCTCGCCGAGCGTCTCGAGGAGTCGTTACGGATACTGGGCGCCGTCGCCGGAGTGCAGAGTCTGATCGTCGGCGGCAGCGTCGGGCGGGGAGAGCCCTGGCCCATGTCCGACATCGACCTCCTGCCGGTCTTCGCCTCCACCAAGGAGCCGGCGGACGAGGTGGCGGAGCAGCAGAGCGAACTGGTCGATTGGTGGGCCGCTTCCGGCCTCGCCCAGACCCTCGCCGTCGGCTGGCTCTCCTTCACCGCCCCGGAGCTGCGGGAGACCATGGCCGAGGGCGTACAGGGGCTGGTCGGCCGCATGTCCGATCCGCGCTGGTTCCACGCCCTGGACATGACCTACGGCGGCTACCCCGGAACGCCCGACGACAAGCTCACGGAGGAGTTCGTCTCCTGGGCCACGGAGATGCGCTTCCACCCGGCGGTGACTGCCGAGCGCGTCGCGCGGTGGCGCCACGACGCCCGCCATGTCGCGGACGAGGCGGTCGAGTGCCGGGACACGGACCCCGAGCGCGCCAGCCGGCTCCTGCGCGAGGCCGCCCGCCGCCTGCGCTGCGCCCACGTCGAGGAGTGGGGGAGCGGCTCGACTCCATGGGCAGGGAGTGGACCCGCTTCGAGCGCCTTGCGGAGCGGCACGACGCCCGCCGACTCGCCGACCGCCTCTCGACGCTGGCCGCAGCAGACGCACAGGAGGCGGCGGAACGGGCCAGGACGGCTCCCCTGTGGCTCCGCGAGCGCATCGACCTCTGCCTGGAGGCCCGGCGGTTGATCGGCGAGAAGGTCACCCCGGAGGAGAACGCGCGCGATCAGGTGGCCGCGTTCACCGTCCACGTCTCCCGGTACCGTCCCGACCTCGACGGCCCCTGGACGAAGACCCCGGACCCCGCGCTCGCCGACCACCTCGACGAGTTGACGGAGCTCCTCGGCACCGATGCCTGACGCCCCCGCGCCGGAAGGCCCCCCGCCGCATCCCCTGGCGATGCTGTCCGCCGGGGAGATCCGGGCCGCGCGCGAGATCGTCGAGGCGTCGGGGCGCCTCGGCGACGACGTGCGCTACGTCTCCGTCCTGCCCGAGGAGCCGCCCAAGGCGGAGCTGATCGGATCCGCCCAGGGGAGCCCCTCGGGCCGGCGCCTGCGCGTGCAGCTGCTCGACCGCTCCCGCGGCGAGTCGTACGAGGCCGTCGTCTCCCTCACCCGCGGGACCGTGGAGAGCTGGCGCGCCGTCGATCCGCGAGCGGAGGGCCACCTACCCATCCTCACCGAGGAGTTCGAGGCGGTGCAGGCGCTCCTCGACGCCGACGAGGGCTGGCGCGCCGCGCTCGCGCGGCGGGGTCTGAGCGCGGAGACGGTGCTCGTGGTCTCGCTCTCCGCGGGGCACTACGGCCCGGGTCCGCCGTCCGGCCACCGGCTCCTCCGCGGCCTCGGCTTCCACCTGCCGCACGCGGGCGACCAGCCCTGGGCGCACCCCGTCGACGGCCTGGTCGCCTGCGTGGACCTCACCGCCGGCCGGGTGGTCGAGGTCGTCGACGACCTGCCGGTGCCGGTGCCGCGGGAACCCGGCGGTTTTGGGGAGTCCGCCGACACCGGACCGCCGCGCACGACGCTCCGGCCGATCCGCGTCACGCAACCCGAAGGGGTGAGCTTCACGGTCGACGCGGGGCACGTGCGATGGGAGAACTGGTCGCTGCGCCTCGGCTTCAACGTCCGCGAAGGGCTCACCCTCCACGACCTCCGCTTCCACGACAGGGACCGGGGCCGGGAGCGGTCCGTCGTCCACCGGGCCTCGATCGCCGAGATGGTCGTCCCCTACGCCGACCCGTCCCCGACTCGCTCCCGGCACAACTACTTCGACCAGGGCGAGTACCTCTTCGGGCGCTACACCAACTCCCTCGCCCGCGGGTGCGACTGCCTGGGCGAGATCCACTACCTCGACGCGGTCGTCGCGGACAAGCACGGCGATCCGCGTACCGTCCCCAACGCCGTCTGCCTCCACGAGGAGGACCAGGGCGTGCTCTGGAAGCACACCGACCTCTTCCTCGGCGTACGGGAGACGCGCCGCCAACGCAGGCTCGTGCTGTCGTACTTCACCTCCATCGGCAACTACGACTACGGCTTCTACTGGTACCTCTACCTCGACGGCACCCTCGCCCACGAGGTGAAGGCGACGGGCATCGTGTTCACTTCCGGTTGGCGGGAGGAGGGAAGCGAGTACGCCGCCGAAGTCGCCCCCGGACTCGGGGCGCCCTACCACCAGCACCTGTTCTCCGCCCGGCTCGACATGGCGGTGGACGGCCACCGCAACGCGGTCGACGAACTCGACATGGTGCGGGTCCCGATGAGCCGGACGAATCCGCACGGCAACGCCTTCACCAGGAGGGCCACCCGCCTCCGGTCGGAGCTGAAGGCACGCCGCCTCGCCGACGGCAGGCGCGACCGGGTCTGGCGGGTGAGCAACCCCGACTCCCCGAACCGGCTCGGGCACCCCGTCGCCTACGACCTCGTCCCGGAGGAGCGGCCCACCCTCCTCGCGGACGACGCGTCCCCGATCGCCTCCCGGGCCGCGTTCGCGACCCGGCACCTCTGGGTCACCCGGCACTCGGACGAGGAGCGCTATCCGGCCGGCCACCTCGTCAACCAGCACCCGGGCGGTGCCGGCCTCCCGGCGTGGACGGCGGCCGACCGGGACCTCGACGGCGCCGACCTCGTGCTGTGGCACACCTTCGGCCTCACCCACTGCCCGCGCACCGAGGACTGGCCGGTCATGCCGGCGGACCGCGCCGGCTTCACGCTGCGCCCCGCGGGTTTCTTCGACCGCAACCCCACGCTCGACGTGCCGCGCCCCGACCGGGCCGCGCAGGAGAGTGGAACGGACGGTGGGCCGGCATGCCACTGAACCGGCTTTGCCGTCAGCCCGGTGCCGAGGAGCCGTCCGCGAGCGAGCGCAGGGAGCCGGTGAGGGTGCGGCTCTTCACCAGCTCGTCGGGGAAGGCCGTTCGCAGCGGCTCTCCAAGTTCCAGGGAGAGTTGGACCGTGCCGAGCGCCTCGCGGCCCAGCTCGGTGAGACGGCCGCCGGCAGGCGGGGAGGCGTCGGCCGGAGGCCGGCGCTCGTGCAGGACGCGGTCGGACCCGGTCCGCTGCACAGGCGGCCTCCGCGCGCCGGCGACCGCGGCGGCCGGCCGGACTTCCGCGTGCGTCTCGGGAGTGGACGGCCCGCAGTTGACGGCGCCCCCCGGCGCCCGTCCACACAGTGAGGTGACGGCCCGCACCGGACCGCATGCCCGGCGGAACCCGCCTGGGAAGAAGGTGCGTTGCCGCCCGGGAGAGCGTCCAGCGGCAGGGGGAAGGCATGGCTGAGGACACTGCAGGAGGCGTGCCCGAGGAGTCCGCTCGGTGGCGGGCCGTCGCGGAGGTCGTGCGGAAGAGCCGAGCGGCTTCCGGAGTACCCGGCGAGGTGCCCTACGCCTCGCAGGGGCAGGAGCAGCTCCACGCCCTCATCGAGCAGTACCCGGCCGCAAACGCCGCCTACAACATCGACCGCGTCTACAAGTTGTCGGGGCCGCTGGACGAAGGTGCCCTGCAGCGCGCGGTGTCCGCGGTGGTCGCCCGGCACGAGAGCCTGCGCACCGCCTTCCGACGCACCGGCGGCAGCCTGCGCAGGACCGTACTCGACGAGGCGCCCCCTGTGCTGCGGACGACCGATCTCGCGCACCTCCCGGCGAAAGAGCGGGAGGAGGCGGCGAGGCGGGCGGTCGCACGCGCCGCCGAAGAGCCCTTCGATCTCGCCGAGGCGCCGCTGTTGCGGGCCGTTCTCATACGCACAGGGGAGGAGCGGTACGCCTTCGCGCTCGTGGTGCACCACCTCGTGGCCGACGGGTGGTCGGTCTCGCTCGTGCAGCGGGAGATCGCTGACGCTTACGCCTGCTCCGGCCGTCCGGTCCCCGCGGTGCCGGGCACTTACGCGGAGTTCGTGGCACGCCAGCGGGCTGCGCTCGCCACCGAGGCCGGCAGGGCCTCGCTGCGCCGCTGGGTGCGCCACCTGCACGACCTTCCCCCGGCCGCGGGCGTCCCGGCGGACGGGGCGATACCGGCAGCTCCGACCTTCCGCGGGGACAAGCACACGTTCCGGATCGACGCGGACCTGAGCCGCACGCTGCGCCGTGCGGCGGCCGACCGCCGGACCACCGTGGCGGTCGTGGTGCTCGCCGCCTTCTGCCTGCTGCTCCACGAGGACTACGGCCACGAGGACATCGTGTGCGTCGCCCCCTTCGCCAACCGGTGGCACCGGGAGTCGCGCCGCACGGTCGGGTACTTCGCCCACACCCACGCGCTCCGCATCAGGGCGGAGCACGGGGTGGCCCCGGCGACGCTCCTCGCGCGCGCTGACCGGGAGTTGGCCGGTGCCTTCGCGCACCAGGACGTCCCGCCCTCGGTCATCGAGGCGGAGCTCGCGAGGACCACGCACGGCGAACAGCTCGTGCGGGCCTTCCAGACGATGTTCGTCTTCCACGAGGGGCACGACGAGATCGACCTGCGGCTGCCCGGCATCTCCGTGACGCAGGGCCTTTACGACACCAACGCCACCGCGAAGAGTGCCCTCGCCCTCCTCGTCCAGGACGCCTCGCCGGGAATCGTCTGCCAGTTGGAGTACAGCACGGACCTCTACAGGGAGGCGACGATCAGCGGCGTCGCCCAGGCGTACGTGCGGGCGCTGCGACGCATAGCTGCGCTGTAGAGCCGGGCCGCCCCCCGTCGCACTGCCGGTGAGCCGGGCTCGTGGCGACCGTTCACGGCCGGGGGCTCTCCGCGGCGGACGGCGAGCGCGCCGGGGAGGAGTCCGCCGTAAGCTCCGACCGGTCGGTGACCACGGGGAGCAGCTCGCCCCGTGCCCACAGCGGCAGTTGGTCTCGTCCGTGCGGGGCCGACGGGTCGCCGGAGGCACCCAGGGGGACGATCCACAGGCTGTCCTCGCGGCGCGCCAGGTCCCAGACGTAGCGGGCCACGGGGCCGCGCGTGACCCGGCCGACCGCGTCGGGCACGTTCACCACGGACAGCACGCAGTCGTGATCGCCGGAGAGGCCGGGCCAGTCGCTCTCGCACAGGCTCGGGAGCGCGCTCCAGGGAGACAGCCGGTGGACGTGGCCCCACGGCGCGGCCGTCTCCGCGGGAGAGGCGGCGTCCTCCGCGGCGGCCCTGACCACGTCGGCCGCGTCGATGCCGAGCGCTCCGCCCGCGGAGAGCAGGTTGCCGAGCGCCAGCGCGATGCGGGGTTCCGGCGCGAGCCACGGCTGGTACAGCGCGGGGCGGGAGGAGGGCGCGGCGAGTGCGGCGAGCAAGGGGTGGGCGGCGAGCCGGGCGACGGCGGCGGCGCGCAGCAATGCGTAGGCGGTGGCGTCGGTGTTGCCCGCGTCCATGCGACGGTCCCAGCGCAGCAGCCGTCGCTGCAGGCGGGCGGCGGCGGGGCTGAGGCCGTCGAGACGGGCCAGCGGGTCGAGCAGCGCGGAGGCGGACGGGAGCGCGTCGTCCGTGTGGATCGCCGCCATATCCCCTGCCGACCAGTTGCCGGACCCGCCCAGCAGCTCCCTGATCCGTGCGGCCCTGTGTCCGGCGGCGAACTCGACGCCGAGCGGCGCCGCGAGGTCCCGCTGGTTCGCCATCACCGCCGTACCGCTGACGGGCTCCCGCGGCGGCGCCTCCCAGGAGCCGGTCCAGCCGTGTCCCGGCTCCCAACCGGGCACGGGCCACAGGCGGTTGGTCTCCGCGCGGACCGGCACCCTGCCCGCCACCCGGTGGAGCAGGCCGCCGCGGGTGTCCGCCGCCATGACGACGTTGACCGGTTCCACCCATCCCTCGAACGCGGCGTCCACATCCGCGACCGACGTGGCACGCAGCAATTGCGGGAGACTGTCGAAGCCGAGGGCCGCGCAGGCTGTCACCGGCCGGCGCAAGCTCATCGCCCAGCCTGCGTCGTAGCCGCCCAGCACGACCGGTCCCCGCTCTGTCTCGATCGCCTCGAACTCCACGGGCGCCGCCCCGGAGACGTGGACGACGTCCGTGACGGCCTTGGCGGGCCGCCAGCCGTCGGGACCCAGCGCCTCCACACCCCTACCGCGCCGCCGCAGCCTCTCGTGGTAGAGGTCCTGGTAGTCCGCCATGGCGTTGGTGATGGCCCAGGCGACGCGGCCGGTGTGACCGAAGTGGGCGATGCCCGGGACGCCGGGGATCGCCAATCCGACGACGTCGAACTCCGGACAGGCCACGTGGAGTTGCTGGTAGACGCCGGGGGCGAGGACGATGCGGTGCGGATCCCCGGCGAGGATCGCCGCTCCGCTGCGGGTGCGGTCCCCGGGCAGCAGCCAGCCGTTGCTGCCGCCGCTGCCGGGCCCGTCGCCGGAGAAGAGGCCGACCGCCTCGGGGCCGAGCCGTTCGGCCAGCTCGCCACGCCAGAGCTTGGAGGGGAAGCCGCCCATCAGGAGATGTGTCGACAGCCAGAGGGCGAGCGGCGTCCACGGCCGCCATGTGCCCGGAGCTACCCCGGCAGCGGTGAACTGGGGCGCGCCGGCGGTCGATCGGCGCAGCCCGGTGTTGACCCCGTCGGCGTACGAGCGGAGCCACCGCCGCGTCTCGGGGGCCAGCGCGTTGAAACAGCGCCTGGCTGTGTCCTTCAGCCGGGCCCGGCGTGCGAGGAGGTCCCAGTCGAGCGCCGCGGGACCCATGAAGGCCGCCGTGGTGCCCTCGCTTCTGCGGCGCTCCAGCTCGATCTGCCAGCCGCGGTCGACCGCCGCGTTCCAGCCCTGGGCGTAAGCGAGTTCGAGGAAGCCGCCGGCCCGCAGATGCGGTATGCCCCAGGCGTCCCGAAGAACCTCCGCACCGATGTCGTCCCCCGTCCCCCACCGCGCCGTGCACCGCGGTCGCCGGCATTGTCCCCGTCAGGTTATGCAACGGGTTCGCCCTCGGGCCAGCGCCGGTGTGCAGCCCGCCCGTGAACTCCGGTGTCAGGAGGCCGCGTCGGGGGTCGCGGACCGGGGAGCACCGGCCGACGGGGCCGGCACGGAAGACGGCCGGGCCGTCGCAGGCTTCTCCGCGTGGCCGTACTTCCGCGCGTACGCGAGCGCCATCTGCAGTTGCTCGCTCTCCATCGCGTCGGCGGCGACGAGGGTGCCGGGCAGCAGCTCCCGCTCCAGGGTGCACGCACGGAAGAGCAGCCCCGTGGTGATGTCGTGGTCGGGCCGGTGCACGACGGAGACCGTGTCGCCGCCACGCACGGCACCGGGCGCCAGGACGCGCAGCATCGCTCCCGTCCTGCCGACCCGGGTGAAGCGCTTGGTCCACTGCTCCTCGCCTAGCCACGCTGCGAAGGTGCGGCACGGGAGGCGGCCCCCGGTCACCTCGACGAGGAGGTCGGAGCCGACGCGCCAGCGCTCGCCGATGAGCGCGCCGCTCACGTCCAGGCCCGAGGTGGTCAGGTTCTCGCCGAACGACCCGTTGGGGAGGGCGCGTCGGAGCTCTTGCTCCCATGCGTCGAGGTCCTCGCGGGCGAAGGCGTACACCGCTCTGTCGTCGCCGCCGTGGAAGCGCAGGTCGCAGACGTCGTCGCCGTCGACCCCGCTCGCTCCCGTGCCCTTGGGGCCGGGTGCCGCGACCTGCACGGGTCCCGGGACGGCGCGTTTGTCGATACCGGTCGTCCCGCTCGGAGCGTCCGTGTACGGCACGGGCACGGCCCGTCCCACGTTCACCGACTGGATTCTCAAGCCGCCCTCCTCGATCCGGCACGCGCGGGGGACCATCCTCCTGGAGCGGCTGCGCGGTGTGCACTCGGGGTGCCCGGCGGCTGAGGCGGCGGGGTTTTTCCGTGGAACAGTGCGATTGATTCCAGCCATACGGGAACGGATGCGCGGTGGCTATTGCGAGGTGCGCAGAAACGATTTTCGCCGAAGAATGAGGCTCTTGATAACCGTATCCGTTGCAGCCTTTGCTATTTCTTCCGCTCTGCGCTTCAATTTCCCCGTCCAGTTCACGGAGCGATGGGAATTCCATGAAGCGGGGGCACAGGCACGAGGGGCATGCGCATGGCGCGGGCCACGGCGGACACCAGCACGGAGTGGCAGCGGGAGCCGACCGCCGCTGGCTTTCCCTCGCCCTCGGGCTGATCGTCGTCTTCATGGCGGTGGAAGTCGTTGTCGCTTTCGCCGCCCAGTCGATGGCGCTGCTTTCCGACGCGGCCCACATGCTTTCCGACGCCGCGGCGATCGCACTGGCCCTGCTGGCAGTGAAATTGGCGGAACTGCCTGTCCGAGGGCGGTACACCTACGGACTGAAGCGGGCGGAGATCCTCTCGGCGCTCGCCAACGGCCTCACCCTCCTCCTGCTCTCCGCCTGGCTGGCGTACGAGAGCGTGGAGAGACTGCTGCACCCGCCCGAGGTCGGCGGCGCCCTGGTGCTGGTGACCGCCCTGGTGGGCGTGGTGGTGAACATCGCCGCCGTGTGGTGCATGTCCAAGGCCAACCGCTCCTCGCTCAACGTCGAGGGGGCTTTCCAGCACATCCTCACCGACCTCTACGGCTTCATCGCCACGGCGGTCTCCGGCGCCGCCGTGATGCTGACGGGCTTCGCCGAGGCGGACGCCCTCGCCTCCCTCGTCGTGGTGGTGCTCATGGTCAGGTCCGGGCTGTCGCTCGTCCGCGCCTCCGGGCGGATCTTCCTGGAGGGCGCCCCTCCCGGCGTGGACCCGGACGACGTCGGCCGGAGCATGGTCGGACACGAAGGCGTCGTGGAGGTCCACGACCTGCACGTCTGGGAGCTCACCTCGGGCGACGTCCTCTTCTCCGCGCACGTCCTGGTGGAGCCGGGAGGCGACTGCCACGCCCTGCGCAGAACCCTCCAGGCCCAGCTCCGGGACGAGTACGGGATCAAGCACGCGACCCTCGACGTCGACCACGCACACGCACTCCCGCCGGACGGCCCCGCTCGGGCCGCGACGGCCGTCGGGCACTGCGAGGACGCGCACGGGGAGTCGCGCTTCAGCGAGTCCCGCGCACGTTGAGGGGCACCGGAACCCGGCGGTCACATCCCGTCGGGCGGGCCGGAGCGGGCTTCGCCCGCGCGGCTCAGCGGGGCGCGCCCGTCTCCGCGCCCGCCCTGCTCCTCAGGAGGCGCGGCGTCGGGCTCCGGCAGTCGGGCCGCGCCCCAGCGGCGGGTGAGGGGGCGTTCGACGAGGGTGTGCACCGCCCAGGCGGCGAGGAGGGAGAGGGCGAAGAGCAGCACGGTCGAGCCCGCCCGTACGGGCGTCGAGGCCGTGTGGTCCTCGTCGATCAGCCGGTACACGTTCTCCAGCACGAGCATGTGCACCATGTAGAGCGCGAAGGAGACGTTCCCCAGCCATACCATGGGCCGGCTGCGCACCCACGAGCGGGAGCCCCGGATGTCCGCGCCGGCTCCCGCGAGGACCAGCAGGCTCATCGGCAGGACCAGCACGGCGGTTATCGCGTACAGGAAGGGCACCTGGACGGCGAGCGGGTACCCGACCGCCAGCGCCGGCACGGCATGGCGGAACCGCACCGCGGCGCGTGCACTCTCCAGCAGGGCCCTGGCCAGCACCATCCCGAGCACGAACTCCAGCAGCCGCGTGAGGGGGAACGCGTAGACGAACCAGTACTGGTGGAGGCTCACGGGAAAGTCGAAGAAGTGCGGCTCCGACGCGAAGGCCGTCGTGGCGAGGAGCGGCAGCAGGACCACCGTCGCGAGCGTGCCGGCCGCCCAACTCCACAGCCGGGCGCGGGGGATGCGTCTCACCAGGTGGAAGAGGAGGGGGAAGCAAAGGTAGAAGAACGCCTCGCAGGAGAGCGACCAGGAGACGCCGTTGATGCTGTCGTAGACGTCCTCCACCGGCACCCATGCCTGGACGAGCAACAGGTTGGGGACCGCCTGTCCGCCCCTGACCTGCCCGCCGGCCTGGTGGATGAGCACGAGCGCGGCGAGCCAGGTGACGACGTGGGTGGGGTAGATCTTCACGGCCCGGCGTCGCCAGAACGAGACGGCGGTGTCCTCGGCACGCGCCGACCAGGCGAGCACGAACCCGCTCAGTATGAAGAAGAAGCCGACGCCGGAGCGCGCGGTGATCAGCGCGACCATGGCCGGAGTGTTGTTCTCCCAGGTGCCGTCGAACCAGAGCGCCAGGTACGTGTGCGAGGCGAAGACCGCGAAGGCGGCGACGAACCGCAGGCCGGTGAGCGAGGGAAGCCGGGCGGCGGCGGGTAGCGGCGAGGCGTGCGGGGCCAAGGCGTCTCCAGGCGACTGGGTGGGAACGGCACGAGTGGGCCGAACGTACAGCCGCCGATGGCTGGATGTATGCCACCCGTGGATGGCATCGCCTCTTCCAACTGCGGGTGGCAGTAAGGGAGTTGCGTGCGCGCTCAATACCCCAGCAGGTGCAGCAGCGACGCTTCGGCGACCGGCGTCAGGCCGGCCGCGAGGCCCTTCCCTGCACCGCGCTCCAGGCGGTCCCTGAGTACGTCCCCGGCCGTCTCGCCGATCGGACGGGCCCGCAGCCCGGCCGCGAGGGACGCGGAGACGTCGCGTGACAGGACGCCGTACAGGGCGCGTGGCGGCCACAGCGGCAGCGAACCGGGGCCCGTCCAGGGGTTGACGCCGGCCTCGTGGAGCGTCTCCTCGGGCACCTCCACCGTTTCGAGGGTGGGGGCGCCCACGGCCTCGGCGATCTCCTGCAGCAGCGTCGGGAGCGCGAGGGGCGGTCCGGCCGCGTCGAACGTCCCGGCCGTGCGTTCCTCCGCCCCGTCGACGATCCACGCGGCGAGGTCGCGGACGTCGAGGCACTGTGCCGGCAGGGGGACCCCGTCCGCGGACACCGCGGGCGGAACGGCCGCGGTAGCGCCCCGGGCCATCCGCACCGGCCAGTAGCCGAAGGGACTCACGTCGTCTCCCGGCCCCACTAGCAGACCCGGCCGGACGATGAGTGCGCGGTCGTCGGTCGCTTCCCCGATCAGCCGCTCACAGGCGACTTTCACTCCGCCGTACCGTGCCTGGGAGGGCTCCGGATCGCGTTCCGGGTCGTAGCGGGCGGTGTCGGAAGGGAGTGCGGGACGCAGCCGACCGGAGTGCGCCGTCTGGCCGGGCGTCCAGGTGTCGGCGTAGACGCTGATCGACGAGACGAACGTCCAGTGGTCGGCAGCCAGCGTGCGCAGGGCGTCGCCGACCCAGGGCAGTGCGAGGGTCGCCGTCTCGACTGCTGCGTCGAAGCGGGAGTCCTTCAGGCCGGCGAGTGCGGCGGGCTCGTTTCGATCGGCGCGGAAGAGCCGGGCGCCTTCGGGCGGCGGCGTTCCGGTGCCGCGGGCCACGCAGGTGACGTCGTGACCCCGGGTCACGGCTTCCGCTGCGACCGCTCCGGAGACGAAGCCGGTACCGCCCAACACCAGGAGACGCAGGCGGGGTTGTCGGCCGGCGGACTGCATGCGGTCTCCTGACGTGGCTGCGGGCTCGCGGGTTGCGGCGGGCCGTGCGGCGGCCCCGCGGGGGGCCGCCGCACCGGGGTCAGGCCGGCTCCGCCTCCGCCGTGTCCTCGCTCTTGTCCTTCTCCGGAGCGCCGTTGAGCAGGTCCTTCTGCCGCACCAAGGCAAGGGAGATGGCCGCCGTGCCCACGCAGATCACCGCGGCCCAGAGCATCACGCTCGCGGCGCCATCGGCGATCGCAGACTCCAGGGTGCGGCGCACCTGCGCGGTGACCTCCCCGGGTACGTGCTCGAGGGCGCGTGTGATGTTCCCCTGCGCGGCGGCGGAGACGACGGATTCGTGGTCGCCGGAGTCCAACTGCAGCTCCCTGTGGGCCTGATCGGAGATCCGGGTCCGGAAGAGCAGGCCGAAGACGGCGGCACCGATGCCGGCCCCGAACATGAAGAGGCTGTTGATCGCGCCGGACGCCATGCCGGCCCGCTCCTTCGGCACCACGTTCACCGCGAGGGACATGGACGGGCTGCCGGCGAGCCCGCCGCCGACGCCCCACAGCAGCAGCCCCGGCAGGGCGAGCCAGATGCTGTTGTCCCTGTTGAACGCCCAGGACATGGCGAGTCCGCCGATCGCCAGGACGCCGAACCCGACCGCGATGATGTGGGACGGCGAGTACTTCGCCTGCAACTTCCCCGCGACCAGCCCCATACCGAGCTGCGGGCCGAAGATCGCCATCATGAACAGGCCCGTCTGCAACGGACTCAGACCCCGACTGCTCTGGAAGTACAGGATGTAGTACACCGAGCCGCCGACCGTGGCGAAGCGGGAGAAGAAGGAGATCAGCGTCGCCGCGACGAAGGTCGGCACCTTGAAGAGCGTCAGGTCCAGCGTGGGAGCCGCCACCCTCCGCTCCAGGAGGACGAAGCCGAGGAGCAGGAACGCG
Organism: Streptomyces sulphureus DSM 40104; assembly: GCF_000381025.1. GTDB lineage: Bacteria > Actinomycetota > Actinomycetes > Streptomycetales > Streptomycetaceae > Streptomyces > Streptomyces sulphureus. Next base: position 511,550 of record NZ_KB905814.1, on the reverse strand, counting down.
GAGAGCACGAGCTGGACGACGGTGATCGAGCTGCTCCAGCCCTGGTCCTCGCCGCGGGTGAGCGCGAAGTTGATCAGGCCGAGGGTGACGACGAGGAGGCCGGCCCCCGTCCAGTCGATGCGCGCGGCGCTCCCGTTCCGGGTGTCGGCGGGCAGCCGGTTGCGGCACAGTACGAGCGCGGCCACGCCGATCGGCACGTTGATCAGGAAGAGGTAGCGCCACTCCGTCAGGTCGACGAGCAGTCCGCCGATGACAGGGGCGACGGCACCGCAGGCACCGAGGGTGGTGCCCCAGACGGCGATCGCCATGTTCCGGCTCTGGCCGTCGAATACCTGGGCGATCAGCGGCATCGCGTTGGCCAGCACGAAGGCGGCTCCCACCCCCTGCACGCAGCGCGCGGCGTCGAGGAACAGGGCGTCGGGCGCGATGCCGCACGCCAGCGAGGCGAGCGTGAAGAGCGTAATTCCGCTCATGAACATCGACTTGCGACCCAGCCGGTCCGAAAGGGAGCCGGCCGTCTGCTGGAAGGCGCCGAAGGTGACGGTGTAGCCGATGATCACCCACTGGAGAGCGGAGAGCGACCCTCCCAGGTCGGATTGGATCTCCGGCAGGGCGACGGAGACGATTGTGACATCGATTACCAGCAGAGCCGAAGCAATTACGGTGATAACGAGAACGATCCGCGCCTCGCGGCTCGCTTTGGTATTCGTGCCACTCACGACAACCTCTTCCGGTGATGAACGGCGACCGGTTACAAGCCGTGCCGAGCGCAATGGGAATGGTTTCCGAAGCCGTTTCCGTGCGCTGTCGCCGACCTCGGAGTAAGGGTCACCTTACCGATGTGATTCCTCGTAAGTCCACCGTGTCGTGGGCGAGTTGACGGTACCGGCTGCCCGTGAGCGGGGCGGAGGCGGCTCGCGCTTCACTCGGAAGTGGAGGCCAGAGCCTTGACGTCGACTTTTCCGTTTACAGTGAGCGGGATCGCCTTCACCGGAAGAAATACTTCGGGCACCATGTAAGGCGGAAGCCGCTTGGACAGGTGGCGCCGCAGCTCGGACGGATCGGTCGCGGCCTTCCCCACGACGTAGGCGACCAGCCGGGCCGTGTCGGCCGTGTCCCCGCGCGCCACCACCGCGGCCTGGCGGACCGAGGGGTGCTCCGCGAGGACGCTCTCGATCTCGCCGGGCTCGATCCGCAGACCGCGGACCTTCACCTGCTGGTCGGCCCGGCCGAGATAGTCGAGTTCGCCGCCGGGCAGCTTCCGCGCCAGGTCGCCCGTCCGGTACAGACGGGCGCCGGGCGTGCCGGAGAACGGGTCGGGCACGAAGCGCTCAGCGGTGAGGGCGGGGCGACGGAGGTAGCCGCGGGCCAGCCCTTCGCCGCCCAGGTGGAGTTCCCCTGCCGTGCCGTCGGGCACCGGCCGGCCGTCGGGTCCCAGGACATGGGCGGTGGTGCCGGTGACGGGCCGTCCGATGAGGGGCTTAGCGGCACCGCGCTCGACGAGGCTCCACGTCGAGTAGGTGGTGTCCTCCGACGGGCCGTAGAGGTTGTGGACGCGCTCGACGGTGCCCGTCGCGTACAGGTCCCTCGCCAGGGCGGCAGGCAGCGCCTCCCCCGCCAGGTTGACCGTGACGACGGAGGCGGGCAGCGGCTCCGCCGCCAGCAGCTCGACGAGCAGGCTGGGCACGGTGTTGACCAGCGTGACCGGCCGGTCGGCGGACGGTAGGTGGAAGACGGTCTCCGCCACCACGACGGTCCCGCCCGCGGCGAGCGGGCCGAACAGCTCGAAGACGGAGAGGTCGAAGCACATCGACGTCGAGGCCAGGGTGTAGCGGAGCTCGCCGGGGGTGAAGCGGTCGAGCACCCAGTCGAGGAAGGCCGCTGCGCTGCGGTGCTCCACGGCGACGCCCTTGGGGCGTCCCGTCGAACCGGACGTGTAGAGGACGTACGCGAGCCGCGAGGGGCAGTCGTCCGCCGGAGCCGCGGAGCCGGCCGCCCCGGCGAAGTCTCCCCAGTCCCGGTCGAGCGAGACCACGGCGACGTCCTGGCCGGTGAGGCCGCCCCTGTGCGCCTCGTCGCTCACCATGAGCTCCGTGCCGCTGTCGTCGAGCATGAACCGGAGGCGCTCGTCGGGGAACGCGGGGTCGAGCGGCACATAGGCGGCGCCGGTCTTCAGCACCGCGAGCATGGCGACGATCATCCACGGCGAGCGCCCCAGGCAGATGCCGACGAGCCTCTCGGGCCCGGCGCCGAGGGTGCTCAGGCGGCCGGCGAGTGCCTGCGCCGCCTCCTCCAACTCCTCGTAGGTGAGGCGCTCGCGGCCGCTCGTGACCGCCTCCGCGTGCGGCGTCAGGGCCGCCTGACGGGCCACCCGCACGTGGAGCGGCAGCCGCCGGGACGACGTGCTCATCGTGCACCGCCTCTCGCCGTGGCCCGGCGGGCCGACAGCTCCCGTGCGATCTCGTCCGGGGACATCCGCGCGATCTGCAGATGGACGGCCGCCGCCGCCTCCGCCTGCCCGGGGGAGTCCTCCTCGGCCACCAGCGTCGCCGCCAACTCGGCCACCGTGTGCGTCAGGAACACCGTGCGCAGGGAGACGCGTTCGGACAGGAAAATCTCGCGCAGCCGTCTGACGATGCGGGTGGCGAGCACGGAGTCCCCGCCCAGCTCGAAGAAGTTGGCGTGCTCGTGGACCTTCTCGACGCCGAGCACGTCCGCCCACACCGTCGCGCACACTTCCGCGACCGCGGAGGACGGCGACGCGGGGGCGCCGGCGGAGTCGGCGCGCGGTGCGGGCAGCGCTTGGCGGTCGACCTTGCCGTTGGCGTTGAGCGGCAGCGCGTCGAGGACGACGAAGACGGACGGCACCATGTGGGCGGACAGCGCCTCCCGCAGGTGGTCGCGGAGCGCCGCCGCCAGGTCGGCGGGCTGCCGCCGCGCGCCCGCAGGCGCCGGTACGACGTACCCGTTCAGACCGCGGTGCCCGGCGCCGTCCGCGCGCGGCTGCCCGGTCACCGCGGCGCCCGCCACCTCCGGGTGGGACAGCAGTGCGGCCTCCACCTCGCCCGGCTCGATCCGGTGTCCGTTCACCTTGATCTGGAAGTCGGCACGGCCCATGAACTCGATCGTGCCGTCCGGCAGGAACCGTCCGAGGTCGCCGGTGCGGTACAGCCGCTCCCCGGTGTCCGGGTCGGTGACGAACGAGGCGGCGGTGCGCTCCGGGTCGTCCCAGTAGCCGCGCGCCAGGCCGACACCCGCGCAGTACATCTCCCCGGTCGCCCAGACGGGACGGTCGCGCATCCGCTCGTCCAGGATGCGGTAGCGAGTGTTGGCGATCGGAGCGCCGTAGGGGACGCTGCGGCGGTCCGGAGCGAGTTCCCCGACCCGGTGCCAGATGTTCCACAGCGTCGTCTCGGTGGGCCCGCCCACGCTCACGACCTCCACGCCCGCGCTCTCGGTGAGCCTGCGGACGGAGTCGAGCGGCAGCCGGTCGCCGCCGAGGAAGGCGAGACGCAGGTCGGCCAGCGGGCCGTCTTCCGGGCCGAGTCGCTCCAGAAGCATCTCCATCATGGCCGGTACAGAGTTCCACACGGTCACCCGGTGATCGGCCATGAGCCTTGCCCAGTGCCCCGCCTCCCGGCGGGCCTCGGCATGCGGGACCACCAGCGTTCCGCCCGCGCCCAGCACTCCGAAGACGTCGAAGACGGACATGTCGTGGTGGAGCGCGGTCAGTGCGAGGGCGCGGTCCCCCGGCCCGATGCCGAACGTCTCGATCGTCTCGCGCAGGGCGTTCACCACCCCGCGGTGCTCGATCATCACGCCCTTGGGCCGGCCGGAGGAGCCGGAGGTGAAGAGCACGTAGGCGAGCTCGGAGGGGCCGGTCGCGGGCTCGGGCGGCGTTCCGTCGTGAGCGGGGTCCGGTGGGAGGCCGTCGACGCACAGGACACGCCGGTGGCCGGCCTTCTCCGCCAGCGTCTGCTGGGTGAGGACCAGTTCGACGCCGCAGTGTCCGAGCAGCTCCTGCGTGCGGCGCGCGCTCACCTCCGGGTCGACGGGCAGGTAGGGGGCGCCCGCGTAGAGGGCGCCGAAGGCTGCGGCGATCTGCTGCCAGCCTTTCTCCATCAGGATGCCGACCGGTCCGGAGGGGAGGGCCCCGTGTTCCCGCAGCCAGTGGGCGACGCGGCACGCCTCCGCGTGGAGTTCGGCGTAGCTCAGGGTCCGGTCGGCCGCGACGACGGCGACCTGCTCGGGGCCGCGGGCCACCTGCTCCAGGAAGAGGTCCTGTACGAGCAGGTCGGGTACCTCCCGCCGCGCGCCTTCGCCGAGCGGCGCCTCCGCCGCGGTCCCGAGCGGCGCAGGCTCCGACCACGCGTCCTCGTCGTCGGCGAGGCGGGTGAGCAGCGTGCGCATCGCGCCGAAGACGCCGTCCAGCATCTCCGGCGCGAACAGCGCCTCCGCCACGTCCCAGTTGACGACGAGTTCGCCGTCCTGGACCTCGGTCAGCAGGTCCATCCACACCTGCGGGGTCTGCGTGATGCCGTACGTCTGGCGCAGCTTCCCCTCCAGCAGCGTGCTCGCGCCGTCGCCCAGCGGCACGGCGCTGGTGAAGACCACCGGCATCAGGGCTCCGTCGAATCCCTTGCGGAGCCGCATCAGTTCCCTGAGGAGGTGGACGCCGCTCACCTGGCTGTGGCTCAGGTCGGTCCAGAGCTGCTCCTGTACGCCGCGGGCACGGACGACGAACTCCTCCGTGCCCGAACCGTCGACTCCGACCAGTGCGAACGACGCGAACTCTCCCACTGTGGCGTCGACTTCGGGGTGCACGGGCAGCCGGTTCAAGTTGGTCACGTTGAGGGTGAAGTGCGGGCTCCGCGCCCAGGGCTCCAGCGCCTCCGCGTAGACGGCGAGCAGCAGCCCGGCGGGGGTGAGGCCGGCCGCGCTCGCGCGGTCGACGAGCCGCTTCCACCGCGGGGCGTCCAGGCGCACCGAGCGCCGGACGAACCTGGGGTCCGTCACGCTTCCCGGATTGCGCATCAGGGGCAGGTCGGGCGCCGGGGGCAGGGAGGGGAGCCGCTGCTCCCAGTACTCGAGGGAGCGTCGGTACCGCTCGGTGTCGGGGAGCTTCGACACGGCGAGTACGTAGTCCCGGTAGGCGAGTGCGGGCGGGGCGAGCGGGGTCTGCGGGTCGGCGTAGCAGCGGGAGAGGTCGTCGAAGAGGAGGCGGACGCTGGCGAAGTCGGCGCAGAGCGCGTCGATGCTGAAGTGCGCCCGGAAGCGCCCCTCGTCCAGGCGGGCCACCACCACGTCGAAGAGCGGCCAGGTGTCGACGGGGCGCACCTCGTGCGAGTACCGCTCGCGGATCTCCGCGAGCTCCGCGTGGGCCGCTTCCTCGTCGAGCCCGCGCAGATCGACCACCGGCATCTCGTACCGCGGTACGGACTGAAGCACCTGCTGCGTCATCGTCTCGGGCCGCACCACGGCGCGCAGCATCGGGTGGCGCTCCACGACCCGCTGCCAGGCGTCCCGGAACCGGTCGACGTCCAGGTTCCGGCCCTCGAACTCCAGGTACATGTGGGCCGAGACGTTGCCCGAGGCGAGAGAGCCCGTCCGGCCGACGCAGTACGCCTGCTGCTGGTCGGTGAGCCGGAACGGCTCGTGCGCCGCTGCCAAGTCGGGCTGCACGGCGGGCAATTCGCCGCCTTGCGGCGCGTCCTCCGCGCGTTCCCGGTCGATGGCGAGGGCGAGTTCGGCCACCGTCCGGTGCCGGAAGAGGCTGTGGGCGTCCAGATCGAGGCCGAGGCGCTGCCGGAGCCTGTTCATGACGCGGATGCCGAGCAGCGAGTTGCCGCCCAGCTCGAAGAAGGAGTCGTCGGGACCCGCACGCTCGACGCCCAGCACCTCCGACCACAGCTCGGCGACGAGCGCCTGCGTCGGGGTGCGCGAGCCGTCGGGTCCGTCGTCCTCGGCGTGCGCGCCCGGGCGGGGGAGGGCCTGGCGGTCCACCTTTCCGTGCCCGGTGAGCGGCAGCGTCTCCAGGACCAGCAGGTGCGCGGGGACCATGTAGGCCGGGAGCCGGTCGGCGAGGTGCGCACGCAGCTCCTGCGCGTCGGGCCGTTTCCCGGCGGTCGGGGTCACGTATCCGGCGAGCGCCTGGTTGCCCAATTCGCCGTCCTCGCGGGGGAGCGCCGTGACGACGGCGGCCTCCACCGCGGCGTGTGCGCGCAGCGCCGTCTCTATCTCGCCCGTCTCGATGCGGTGGCCGCCGACCTTCACTTGGAAGTCCTCGCGGCCAAGGAACTCCACATTCCCGTCCGGCAGGACGCGGCCGAGGTCGCCCGTGCGGTACAGCCGCTCTCCGGTCTCCGGGTGGTCGAGGAAGGCCGCCGCCGTCCGCTCGGGGTCGCGCCAGTACCCGAGGGCGACGCCGGTGCCCCCGATGTACAGGTCGCCGGGTACGCCCACCGGCCGGGGCCGCAGCGCCGCGTCGAGGACGTGGAGCGTCTGGTTGGCGAGCGGCCGGCCGTAGGGGATGCTCTGCCAGGCGGGGTCGACCCGGTCGACGTCGTAGGTGCAGGAGAGGATCGATGCCTCGGTGTTTCCGCCGAGGCCGACGAACCGTACGTCGGGGGCGATCTCCAGGGCGCGGTCCGGCAGCGAGAGCGGAATCCAGTCGCCGCCGAGGATCACCAGCCGGAGCGAGTCGGCCCAGGGCTCCGGGTCCTGCTCGACCTGTTCGCAGAAGAGCTCGAAGAGGGCGGGCGCACCCATCCACGTGGTGATGCCCTCACGGCGCACGAGGTCGAGCCAGTGGGCGGGGTCGCGCTCGGTGCCGGGGGAGGGCAGGACGAGGGCAGCGCCCGAGCACAGCGCGCCGAACATGTCCCACAGCGACAGGTCGAAGCTCATCGCGGAGAGGCCGATGAACCGGTCCTCGCACGTCACGCCGTACCGTGCGCCGACGTCGAGCACGGTGTTCAGGGCGCCGCGGTGGGAGACCATCACCCCCTTCGGGCGGCCCGTCGAGCCCGAGGTGAAGAGTACGTAGGCCACGTCGCCGGGGCCCTGCGCCGGGGGGAGCGGCCCGTCGTCGACGCTGGCCCACTCCTCCTCGTCGTCCACCGCGAGCACCGTCGTCCCGTCGGGCCATCCCGGCCGGCCGGCCAACGAGCGCTGCGTCAGCACCACTTCGGCGCCCGACGCCGCCAGCAGGTGCGTGCGGCGGTCCTCGGGCAGGCCCGGGTCGACCGGCACCCACGCGGCGCCCGACTCCAGCACGCCCAGCATTCCGACGGGCTGCTCCCACCCCTTCTCCATGCACACGGCGACCAGCGTCCCGGCGCGCGCCCCCAGCGCGCGCAGGCGCCGGCCGATGCGGCGGCTGCGCCGCGCCAACTCCGCGTAGCACATCCTCGTGTCACCCGCGACGACCGCGATCCGCTCCGGGTGCAGCGCCGCGGCACGGGCGACGGCCTCGTGGAGCAGGCCGTCGGGCACGGGCGCGGCGGTGTCGTTCATCTCGGCCAACTGCCGTGCGTGGGCCGCAGGAAGGCGGACCGGCGAACCCGGCGCGGTCCAGGCGTCCTCGTCCTCGGCGAGGACGCCGAGCAGGTCGAGCCATGAGGTGGCCATGTCCGCCAGCACGCCGCCGTACGCGGAGGCAGGGCTCTCCCACTCGGCGGCGATCCCCTCGCCGTGCGGAACGAGGCGGACGGTGAGGGCGGGTGGGCCTTGGTCCGGCGCTGCGACGGGCGGGCCGTCGACTGCGTCCACGCAGTCGACGAGCGGGACCGGCGCCGTAGCCGCGGGACGGGACGCCGCGCGGAGCGCCGCCGCACGTCCCAGAAAGCCCCCATCCCCGTGGACGTCCGCGTCCATCAGCAGGCAGCCGCTCGCCGAGCGGAGCCGCACGGTGAACCCGGGGTCCTGCGCCCACATCCCCAGCACCTCGACGACGCTGGCGTGCAGCACCGCCGACGCGTCCGTTCCGGAGGAGGCCGCGCGCCGCGCGACCCGCCGCCACCGGTCCGCTTCCGGCACGGCACGCTCTTGGTGCAACGGCCCTTCGTGCGCGGCGGGTTCCGTAGGCAGAAGCGGTCCGGTCGGCATCGCGGTGCGGTCGGCGCTCATACGAGGTTCTCCGATCGTGAAGCCGGCGAGCACGACGTCCCGCCGCCGGACGGGGGCGGGAGCAGACCCGCGTCGAGGAGGTGGCCCAGGAAGCGGTCGAGCAGCGGCCCATCGACCATCGGGCACTCGACGCCGCTGCCGGCGAGCGCGGCGACCGTGCCGCCGACGTCCAGCCGCAGGCTGCCGAAATCGGGCATGGCCCGTGAGGAGCTCGTCAGCGCGGCCACCGCAGTCGACGTCTCGTCCCCGTCGAGCCCGGTGGCGAGGGCGTCCGCCGCCACCCGGCGCGACCAGTCCTCCGGCGGGATCTCGGTGAGCGGGTAACCGGCCGCGCGCAGCCGGCCGACGACCGCGTCGAACCGCGTGCGGACGGGATGCGCCAAGTGGTACGTACCGCCCAGGGCTTGGGGCCGCAGTGAGAGGGCGGCCACTGCGCCGGCTGCGTAGTCGACGGGGACGATGTCCAGGTCGGCGTCCGGGCCGAAGCGGGGCACCGCCTCCAGCGCCACGCAGGCCCGGAGGAATTGCCAGAAGGCGGAGTCCGGGTCGCCGGCGCCCGTCGCGGAGTGCCCACCGAGCCGGCCGGGCCGGTAAACGGAGGCCGGCAGCCCCCGCCTCCGCGCTTCCTCGACGAGTTCCTCGGCGACCCAGCGGCTGCGCACGTACCCGGAGGGCAGGACCGAGCCGGCAGGGACCCGCCCGTCCGTCCGGAGCAGTCCGGGGGCGGCGTCGCGCGGGAAGAGGACGCCGGGGGAGGAGACGTAGTGCACCGGTTTGACGCGTCCGCGGGCGGCGAGCCGCAGCACTTCCGTCGTCCCGCCCGCGTTCGCCGGCCTCAACTGCTCGTAGGGCAGGGCGAGGTTGGCCTCGCAGCCGGTGTGGTGGATCGCGTCGATCCGCTCGGCGAGGCGGGCGAAGGCGATCGGGGACAGGCCGAGCAGCGGTTCGCGGAGGCTGCCGGGCAGCACCGTGACGCGCTCCTCCGCGGCTTCGGCCCCGTACCGGGCGAGCGCCCGGGCCAGTGTCTGCTCGGCCTCGGCAGGCCCCGCGGCGTCGACGAGGCAGTGCACCCGGGCGCCGGTCGCCTCCAGCAGCGCCGCGAGGAGGTGTGCGCCGAGGAAGCTGTCGACGCCGGTGAGGAGGATGTGCTTGGGCAGGGACGCGTCGGCGTGCGGCGTGCTGCTCGGGCAGGAGATCTCCGCCGGGAGGACGGCGTCTGCGAGGAGCGGGGCCGCGTCGTCTCCCTCCGGCTCGGCCGCCTCGTGCACCGCGCCGCCGGTCGCCCGGTCGAACTCGGCGGCGAGCGCGCTCACCGTGGGCGCCGCGAAGAAGGTCTGCACCGGCAGATCCACCCCGAGGCGCTCCCGCAGCCGCAGCAGGACGCGGACCGCGCGCAGCGAGTGCCCGCCCACCTCGAAGAAGTCCTCGTCCGGAGCGATGTCCCGGGTCCCGAGCACCTCGCGCCAGACCGCCGCAACCGCCTCCTCGGTCGGGGTGAGCGGGGCGGCCTCAGCCGGGGTCCCGTCCCCGTGCGAGGACGTCTCCCCCGGGCCGCCGGGCGAGGAAGCGGGCGGTGCCGTGCCGGCGAGAGAGACCGGTAGGGCGGCGACCCGCTGCTCGGGGTCTCGGACCACCTCGCCGAAGAGCTGCTCCAGTTGCGCCGTGAAGAGGTCGACGGACCCGGCGTCGAAGAGGTCCGCGCTGCCGCGTACGCCGCCCTCGATCCGGCCGTCGGTCTCCCAGTAGTGCAGCACGAGGTCGAACTCGGAGGTGTCGAGGCCGAAGTCGAAGGCGCCGACCTCCAGTTCGCCCATCCGCGCGGTCCCCGCGGGGTCCTCCCCGACCACGGCTGCCTGGAAGAGCGGGTTGTCCCCGCCGTTCCGCCCGGGGCGCAGCTCGGCGGCTACGGCCTCGAACGGAGTGTCCCGGTGTGCGTACGCCTCCAGGCAGGTCAGGCGGACCCGTTCGAGCAGCTCGGTGAAGGAGGGGCCGCCCGAGAGGTCGGTGCGCAGAGCCAGGGTGTTAGCGAAGAAGCCCACGAGGTGCTCCACCTCGGGATGGTCGCGGCCGTGCACGACGGAACCGGTGACGAGGTCCTCGTCTCCGGTGCGGCGGTGGACGAGAGCCTTGAAGCCCGCGAGGAGGACCATGAAGGGCGTCGCCTGACGGTCGCGGGCGAGGTTCCGCAGCCCCTGGGAGACGGACGCCGAGAGGGCGAAGGGCCGGCTGATCGCCCGGAGGCTGGTGCTTCCCCGGCGCGGCCGGTCGGTGAGCCGGTCGAGAGTGGGCAGCGGCTCGTGCAGCGTCGTGCGCCAGTGGTCGACCCGCCTGCGCAGCTCCTCGCCGCGCAGCAGCTTCCGCTGCCACCTGGCGAAGTCCGTGTAGCGCACGGGCAGTTCGGGTAGCGCCGGCTCGGGCCCTCCGGTGTGCGCCCCGTACAGCGCGAAGAGTTCACGGAAGAGGATACCCATCGACATGCCGTCGCCGACGAGGTGGTGCATCGTCACGGCCAGGGCGTGATCCTGCGGCCCGAGCGGTGTCAGACGGAACCGGATCAGCGGCCCCGTCGTCAGGTCGAAGGGACCCTGCGACTCCTCGCGCAGCAGCTCGACCGCCCGGTCCTCGGAGACCGGGTCCGGGTCCGTGGTGAGGACGAGCGGCTGTTCTTCGAGGACCGTCTGGCGCGGTTCGCCCTCGTGGACGTCGAAGACGGTGCGCAGCGCGTCATGGCGGCGTACGACCTGCTCCAGCGAGCGGTGCAGGGCGTGCCGGTCGAGGCGTCCGCGGAGGCGGAGCGTCTCGACCATGTTGTGGTACGAGCTGCCGGGGTGGAGCTGTGCGAGGAACCAGAGCCGCTCCTGCGGGAAGGAGAGCGGGGCGGGCCCTGGGCGGTCGGCACGGCGGACGGCGGGGGCCTGCGGCTGCGCGCCGCCGGCCAGCCACTTCTCCATCAGCCGTGCCTTCGCCGCGGAGAGCTCCGCGTCGTCGGAGAGGGGTGGGACCATGTGGGCGTCGACCTCCGCTAGTTCGGGATGACCGCGTTGTTCCGGGTGCCGGGCGGTCACTCGGCCAGGAGCCGTGCTGCCTCCTCGTCCGACATCGCTGCGAGCTTCTCGTGCAGCCGTCGCTCGACGGACACGGCCATACCTGCGACGGTCTGCGCCTCGGAGAGCAGCTCGGTCACGGTCACGTCGACGGGGAACGCCTGCTGCACGCGGGCGACGACCTGGGCGGCGAGCAGTGAATGCCCGCCGAGGTCGAAGAAGTTGTCGTGCGCGCCCACCGGGGAGACCCCCATGGCCCCCTCCCACACGCCGACGAGCGTCTCCTCCAGGGGGGTGCGCGGAGGCGTGTAGGCGACCGGCAGCTCGGGACGGTCGTAGCGCGCGAGTTCCACGGAGGGTGCTACGGGACCGGGGGAGGCGTCCTGCCGCTGCTCGTCGGGGCGTGCCGCGGGCGCCGGCGGGTCGACGAAGAATCGTTGCCTGTCGAAGGGGTAGGTCGGCAGCGGCACCCGGCGGGCTCCCGTCTCGGAGAGCGCCGCCAGGTCCACGTCGGCGCCGCGCGTCCAGAGCTGGCCGACGGCCTCCAGCAGGGGGCCGGCGTCCGCCGCGTCGTGCCGTGCGCCGAGGGTCGGGATCACCGGCGGCACACCGGGGCCGCCTCCTGCGGCGGCGAGGGAGCGCAGGGCGGTTCCGGGGCCGGTCTCCAGGAGAAGCCGGCCGGGTGTCCGCCGCAGGAGGCGGAGGCCGGCGTCGAACTGCACCGGTTCGCGGAGCTGCCGCCCCCAGTAGGCGGGGTCCGTGGCCTGCTCCTCGGTGATCCAGGCGCCGGTCAAGTTCGAGACGTACGGGAGGCGGGGTGCGTGCAGCGGCAGCGCCGCCATCGCCTCGGTGAGCGCGGGGACGGCCGGCTCCACCATCGGCGAGTGGAAGGCGTGGGAGGTGTGCAGCAGGGTGGTCCTGTTCCCCTCGGCGGTGAGCCGCTGCGCCAGGTCCTCGACGGCGTCCCGCGGCCCGGAGACGACGGTGCGCTCGGGGCCGTTGACCGCCGCGACGGCGAGTTCCGGCGCGTCCGAGAGGAGCCGGCGCACCCGCTCGGCCGCGAGGGGCACGGAGACCATGGCGCCGCTCGCGCAGCCCTGGACCAGCTCCCCGCGCATCGCGACCGCGTGCAGCGCGTCGGGCAGGGACAGCACCCCGGAGAGGCAGGCGGCGGTGAACTCCCCGACGCTGTGCCCGAGAAGCGCCGCGGGGCGCACGCCCCACTCCCCGAGGAGCCGGGCGAGCGCGTACTGGGTGACGAAGAGCGCGGGCTGTGCCAGCCGGGTCGAGGTAAGCCGCTCGGCGGCGTCCGCGGCGCCGTCCGCCTCCGGGAACAGCACCTTCCGCAGGTCCTCGCCCAGGGCGGGGGCGAGCGACTCGGCGCACTCGTCGACGATCGCGCGGTAGGAGGGCTCCGTCGCGTACAGGCCGCGGCCCATCCCGGGGTGCTGGCTGCCCTGCCCGGGGAAGAGGAACGCGACGTCGGGAGCCGGGCCTTCCGGATCGGCGCGGCCCACGGAGACGGGCGTGACCCCCGTCCCGTCGAGGGCCGCCCCCGCCTCTGTGCGCTCCCGGCACACGAGGGCCATCCGCCGGGCGAAGGCCCGCCGGCCGACGCGGAGCGTGTGCGACGCGTCCGCCAGGTCCGGGGAGTCGCCGTCGGCGAGGGCATCGGCGAGCGCGGCGGCCGAGCGTTGCAGCGCCGCATCCGTACGTGCCGAGAGGACCAGGAGCTGCGAGGTCCCCGAGGGAGCCGGAGGTGCGGTGGGCGGCGGCTCCTCGACGACGACGTGCGCGTTGGTGCCGCCGACGCTGAAGGAGCTGACGCCAGCCCTGCGCGGTGCGCCGCTCCGCGGCCACGGGGTGGGGCGGGAGTCGACGCGGAAGGGCGTGCTCGGGAAGTCGATCTGCGGGTTCGGCACGGTGCAGTTGGCGACGGGCGGAATCTCCCCGTGGCGCAGCGCGAGCAGGATCTTGATCAGCCCGAGGACGCCGGCTGCCGTGTCCGTGTGGCCGATGTTCGGCTTCAGCGAGCCGAGGGTGCAGTAGCCCCGCTTGTCGGTGCCGAAGGCTTCCGTCAGGGCCGCGACCTCGATGCCGTCGCCGAGCGGGGTGCCGGTGCCGTGCGTCTCGACGTACGAGATCGACTCCGCCGAGGCGCCGGCAACGGCGAGCGCCTCGGCGACCACCGCCGCCTGTCCCGGGACGCTCGGTGCGGTGAAACCCGCCTTGTGCGCCCCGTCATTGTTGACGGCGGTGCCCAGCAGGACGCCGTGCACGTGGTCCCCGTCGGCGAGTGCGTCGTCGAGACGCCTGAGCGCCACCACCCCGACGCCGTCGCCCGGCACCGTGCCGTTCGCGTCCTCGGCGAACGCCCGGCAGCGGCCGTCCGGCGAGTTCACGCCGCCCTCGTGGTGCAGGTAGCCGGCGTGCTGGGGGAAGTAGACCGTGGAGCCGCCGGCGAGCGCCAGGTCCGATTCGCCGCTCAGTAGGCTCTGAACCGCCATGTGCACCGCCACCAGCGAGGACGAGCAGCCCGTCTGCACGGTGACGCTCGCGCCCCTCAGGTCGAGGCGGTAGGAGACCCGCGGTGCTGTGAAGTCCTTCTCGTTCCCCAACAGCGCCTGGAACTCCCCGACTTCGCGCAGGTAGCCGGGGTCGGCCGAGAGGTGCCGCTGCCAGTACGAGGTGGGCCCCCCGCCGCCGAAGACGCCGACGGTGCCGTCGAAGCGGGCGGAGTCGTGGGCCGCCGACTCCAGCGCCTCCCAGGAGCACTCCAGGAACAACCGCTGCTGCGGGTCGGTGAGTTCGGCCTCGCGCGGGGTGTTGCCGAAGAAGGCGGCGTCGAACAGCTCCACGCCGTCCAGGAGGGGGCGGCGGCGCACCAGGTGCGGGTCGGCCAGGAGCTCCTCGGTCACGCCGGCCGCGCGGAGCTGCTCGTCGGTGAGGTCGGTGTGGGCTTCCCCTCCGGAGCGCAGCAGGTCCCAGAACCCCTCTTCCGAGGAGGCTCCGGGGAACCGTCCGGAGAAGCCGATGACCGCGATCCGGTCCCCGGCCGCGATGTCGTGGTCGGTCATTCGTCGGCCGCCCCTTCCTTACCCTCCCGTGCCATGCGGGCGCGCAGCGAGGCCGGCCGCATGTCCCGCCAGATCTCCTCGATGCGCAGCAGGCACGTCTCCCGGTCGCCGACCGTGCCCTCGTCGCCCCAACCCGGGGCGTTCTCGCGGTCTGTCGGCCACAGCGAGTACTGCTCTTCGTGGTTGACGACCACCCGGAAGGGGCCGCCGCGTTGCTCGTTGGTCACCGGAGATCCTTCGCGAAGTGCCGGGCGGGAGGTGCCCCTCCCGCCCGGGCAGGGCTGGGAGGGGCGTGCGGAACGGGGCCGTCAGACCTGGCTGAGCAGGTCCTCCGTGATGACCGGCTGGTGGTAGGTGCAGGTGCCGGAACGGACCATCGAGCCGTGGAGCCGCTCGGCGGGGATGAGCAGCTTGTCGCCCTCGTCCATGGGGATCATCTCGCCGACGTTGTTCCAGAAGTGCATCTGCCCGACCTCGACCACGACGAGCCTGTGGTCGTCGTGCACGTGCGTGGTGGAGGTCTCCTCGTGGGACTCGACGAAGGTCTCCAGGTCCACTTCGAGGGCGTTCTCCTTGATCATGGCGTCGAGCTTCTCGGCCTTGACCTTGTACTCGTCGAGCCGGTCCGCCCAGTCGAGTTGGACGGCCAGGTCCCCGTCCGCGACCGCGGCCAGTCGCCGCGCGTCCTCGAAGCCGCGGTGGAAGGAGACCGATGCCTCCGAGCCGAACCGCTGCAGCAGCGGCTCGAGGAGCTGCCGCGTCAGCGCCGCCAGGCTCTCGCCCGTGACCGGGGGAGCGCCGGTGAAGTAGGCCGGGTCCGAGTTGCCGTACGCCTCGCGGACCATCTCGGCGTACCCGCCGGCTGTGACGGCCTCCTCGATGCGCCGGTACACCCAGGCGCCGAGGAACTCCGACAGGCGGCCGTGGTCGTGCGCCACCGTGTGCAGGTGGTTGGCGCCGGCGAAGGAGGACGAGAGCAGAAACTGCCAGTAGGCGTACGGCTCCGCGGAGAGGTCCACGTCGGTGAGGAGCCGCCGGTAGTCGGCGGCCCGCGCGGCCCGATCCGTGTAGTCCTCCAGCAGCAGGCCGCGCAGGGCGGGGTGCGCGGTGTCGTAGTCGCCGAGCAGGGTCCGTGCGACGGCGCTCTGGGCGGCGGGCCGGTCCGCGGTCAGCTGGACGAGGGCGAACGTCGCCGCCTGCTTGCGATGCCGGCACGAGCGGGCGACATCGAGCGCCCGGCTCGGGGCTGCGCGCCGCTCCTCCAGCACCGCCTGCACGTGGGCGACGAGCCCGGTGAGCGGGCCGTCGAGCGGAGTGTGCTCGTCAGCCAGCCAGTCGAAGAGGTGGTGCTCCAACACCCCTGCCGCCTGCTGCCCGTTGAGGCGGTTCTCCGTCGAGCGGAAGGCGTCGGCGTCCTCCCGGCTCGGGTGGCCCTCGCCGCCGCTCGGCAGGAACAGCAGGTCGGTGTCGTGGACGGTGCGGAGCATCCGGTGGCCGAGCAGGGAGCTGAGCCGGAGGACGAGCTCCGCGGTGAGCGGCTTCCCGTAGTCCAGGAACCCGAGGTCGTGCGGGCGGACGGGGCGGCGGAAGGGATTGTCGTCGTTGACCAACTCCTCGGCCGTGGCGCTCCGGAGAGGAGAGTTCGCCGCGTATCGCCGCACTATCCCGTTGGGGTCGTCCACGGTGCTTTTTATGCGCGACACAGGGGGCATGAATTTCCCTTTCCTCGGGCGTCTGCGGTGTACTTCCCCGACCATCTGAAGCTTGAGGGAAGCTAGCAAGCGGTTCTGACCAGCGTCGTCAAACCAGGGTTGGAAAGACCGAGCACAACCATGAGTTGAGCACATGGGGCTCGGGTAGGCTGACGTTCCGCGACTGCGAATGATCAGTCGCCGACGGGACCGTGACCGGAGGAAAGGAATATCGAGAATGTACGAGCCCCAGACTGCGCCTCCTTCGAGTACGGCCGAAGGAGGCAGGGTTTTACGGGACTGGTTGGCCGAAAACCGCCGGAAGAACCCAGTGCGGTGGGACGAGGAGAGCGGAAGCTGCGAGGTATTCGGTTTCGCCGAGACGCAGCAGATGCTGCGTGATCCGGAGACTTTCTCGTCCGACTTCGCCAGGCTGGTCCCGCCCCAGGAGACCCCGCCGGGGCAGCGCCCGGTGCCGAACCTGCTGGAAGGGCACCTGAGCGTCACCGACCCGCCCCGGCACCACAAGCTGCGCAAACTGGTCTCACAGGCGTTGAGTCCGCGTGCCGTGCTCGAACTCGAAGGCGCCGTCGTCCAGATCACGGCGGACCTCCTCGACGCGATGGAGGGCCGCGACGAGGTCGAGATGGTGAGCTCCATGTTCAACCCGCTGCCGGTCACCGTCATCGCCCGGCTGCTGGGCGTCCCCGCGTCCGACCACGCCAGGTTCCGCGCCTGGGCCGACGCCCTGGTCTCGGCCAACCACGATGCGGGGGCCGTCGACTCGTCCCGGCTCCAGGTGCCCGCGACCATGGACGCACTTTTGCTGGAGATGGAGTCCTACATCCTCGACCACGCGGCGCACCGCCGGCGCCACCCGTCGGACGACGTGCTGAGCCGGCTGGTGGCGGCCGAGGTCGACGGCGAACGCCTCAGCGAGACAGAGGTGTTCACCATCGCCCTCATGCTGCTGCTCGCCGGGCACATCAGCACGACGCTGCTGCTGGGGAACAGCCTGCTGTGCCTCGACGCCGACCCCGCGGCCCTCGCGGCGGTGCGCAGCGACCCCGACGCGGTGCCGGGCGCCGTGGAGGAGGTACTGCGCTACAGTCCGCCGGCGCCGCTGATGTACCGCCTCACCAGCCGTGCGACCTCGCTCGGCGGCGTCGACGTCCCGGCCGACACGATGGTGGCGAGCTGGGTGCTGTCGGCCAACCACGACGAGCGCCAGTTCTCCGAACCGGAGAGGTTCGACATCACCAGGACTCCGAACCCGCACCTCTCTTTCGGGCACGGCATCCACTTCTGCATCGGTGCCCCGCTCGGCCGCATGGAGGCGAGGATCGCACTGTCGATGCTGCTGGAGCGGTGCAAGGAGCTGAACTTCGCCGAGACTCCGGTCTACTACGACTCGCCGACCATCTTCGGCGTCCGCCGGCTGGTGCTCGACTCGCCCGTCGGCTGACGGGCCACGGCGCCGTCGGCCGCACGGTGCCGGAAGGGGCAGCGGGTCTGCTCGGCCCCTGCCTCGTCCGCGCCGTCGGGGAGGAAGTACTGGCGCCACTCCCGGTTGTCCGGGTCGCCGTACGACCCCAGTTCGGGGGAGGCGGGGACGGCGTCGTAGCGGTGGAGCCGCTTGCGGATGGTGCGCCGCGCCGCCGCTCCCGCCGGGGTGTCGGCGCCCAACTCTTCGAAGACCCACCGGGGTTGGAAGGTGATGAAGAAGACCGGGCTGTGCCGGCTGCGGCGCAGCCGGTGTGCAGGCGTGTTGCAGACGACGAAGATCGGCGTGCCGCCGAAGCTGAACTCCCACCACGCCTCGTCCGAGTCCCGGGGAACCTCGGCCGGCCACGGCCGGGTGTCCGTGTCGTGCAGGTGCTGGAGCACCGACCAGAACCGCTCGTTGTACTCGGACAGCGACCGGACTTCCCCCTCCTGCCTGAAGAAGACCACCAGCGACGTTTCGCGCCCCAGATCGCGGTACCGCTCCAGGTAGCCGGTGAGCAGATCGCCCAGCCGCCCCCAGGTCTTCTCGTCGTCGAGTGAATCCACGAACCCGAAACGCAGACCGTCGCGCTTGACGCCCGCGACCGCGAAAGTACAGGGGAAAGGGGATTCTGCCGAGAGCAGGACCTCCCTTAATTCACGCACACAAGCGGAGCCCCATTCGGGGATGTCACCCATGCAAATTTCCGACATCTCAGTCATCCCGACGGTAGTCCCTCCGCTGTGTCTTTCTCGTCCGGGTGGCATCGGGCCAGGACGGTAGCAACGCGGACCGCGGAAGTCGTCCAACCAGGGTAGGTATTCGTCGCTGCGCCCGCGAGTGCAGAAGATGCGGCCCTCTCCAACGCCGGATGCATTCTCGGGGTTCCTGGTGTGCATCTTTTCGCAGACTAGCCAGGTGAGTAGCATGTGCGCGAATTCGGCTCGGTGCAGGACAGAGAAAAGGGGACCCGTATGCCTGTTTTCGGTACCGGTGCACAGGGCGGCGAGGTGGAGCGGGTCCTCCTGGCGCACCCCGGGGTCGACCGCGCGGTCGTGCTTGGCGAGGGGGGCTCGTGCACGGCCTACGTGGTCCCGCGGCGCAACGAGGCCGTCGCGGACGACGCCGCCGAGCTGGGACGGCAGTACGTGGCGGAGTGGCAGGGCGTCTACGACCACGTCTACGCCCAACCGGAGCCGGAGGACCCGACGTTCGACACCCGGGGCTGGTTCAGCAGCTACACCGGCGCCGAACTGACGGCGGAGGAGATGGGGGCCTGGGTCGACGGCACGGTGCGCCGCATCGCGGGGCTCGGGGCCCGGCGCCTGCTCGAAGTGGGCTGCGGGACGGGCCTGTTGCTCCACCGGCTGGCGGGCGGCGTCGAGCGCTACGTGGCGAGCGACGTCTCGGCGGGGGCGCTGGAGCGCATCCGTACCGCCTTCGGCCACCGGCCCCCGTCCGGCGTCGAACTGCGCCAGGCGCCCGCAGACGATCTCTCGTTCGCGGCTCCCGGGTCCGTCGACGGCTTCGTCGCCAACTCGGTGTCCCAGTACTTCCCCGACGAGGAGTACCTCGACACGGTGGTGCGCCAGGCCGCCGACGTCGTGGACGAGGGCGGGTACCTCTTCCTCGGCGACGTGCGCTCGGCGGCGGTGCACCGGGCGTTCGCCGCCGGTCTCGAGCTGTCGAGGGCACCGGAGCGGGCGTCGGGCGAGAAGGTGCAGGGGCTCGTCGAGCGCCGCTGCTGCACCGGCACCGAACTCCTCATAGACCCCTGCTATTTCACCGGTCTCGTCGAGCGTTTGCCGCGCGTGGCCCACGTCGCGGTGCTGCCGCGCCGCGGGCTGCGCAGAACGGAGATGAACCGGTTCCGCTACGACGCGGTGATACGGCTCGACAAACTGCCGGGGGAGGAGGCGGCCGTCCCCGACTGGCGGCCCTGGAAGCAGGATCGCTGGAGCGCGGACGACCTCAGGCGGCATCTGACGGCCGAACGCCCGGCGGGCGTCGGCCTGCTCGGTGTCCCCAACGCCAGAGTGCTCGCCGACCACGTAGCGGCCGAACTCCTCGCCCGTGCGGACCGCCCGGGGACGGTGGGCGAGGTGCGGAGCGCCGCGTCGCAGGCCGCGGGCGAGGCGGTCGAGCCGGAGGAGGTCTGGGCGCTCGGCGACGACCTGCCCTACGCGGTCCGGCTGAGCTGGGCCCGCTCGCTGCCGGACGGCGCCTTCGACGCGGTGCTGGTCCGCCGGGACGCTCCCGGCGCGGTCGACGTCCGCTTCCCCGACGCGCCCGCCCCGCCGCGGAGCCCCGTGAGTCGGCCGTGGTACGGACGCGTGGAGAACCTCAGCCCCGCCAAGCTCCGCGAGCACGTGCGTGCCGGCGCTTCCGACGTACCGGTGCCCGGACGCTTCGTCCTGCTGGAGTCCCTGCCGTGCACCTCGGACGGAGAGGTTGACCGGGCGGCACTGGGCGCGATCCAGTGGGCCTGAGAGCCTGACAATGCCATTCACGGGGCGCGGTGCGCACTCATGGCCGCGGAGCGCCTGCGGGAAGATATGGGCGCACTGTCAAGCGCGGCGCCGAGTCGTTTTCGGTATGGCTGAAACATGCGTGCACGCGACCAATCCTGCTGCGATCTTGAATGGTTGATAAGGCGCCGCTGTCGACATTGCACCCGGATTTTCTTGATCGGCTTGCAGGGCATTCCGCCACGCGAAAAAAGATCACGCCAAACCGAGAATCATACTCGGTTTCGAAGGGGCCTGTCATATGCTGTGAGGCGAAGAAGGGCCTTCTGTTTCAGTAAGGGTGCGTAGCTGGGCGCACTGTCACCTGCCTGCCGAAAGTCCTGAAGACGGGGGAATGCTATGCGATGGACGGATCGGTACGAAGCGCTCAAAAGGCCGCACGCCCGGTCGGCCGCCGGCGATCTCTCCGTCGGCCTGGTGCTCGCCGACGAGCAGCCTCTCGTGCGTCGCGGACTGCGCGCCCTCTTCGAGAGCGACGCCGCGTTCCAGGTGAAGGGCGAGGCGGACAACGGCAGTTCGCTGCTGGAGGCGGCCCGGGTCCACCGGCCGGACGTCGTCGTGATGGACGCCCGGCTGCCTGGCCCCGACATCCTGGAGGTCGTGCGCCGCCTGGTCGAGGACGCGCCGGAGCCCGTCGCCGTCGTGCTGCTCGCCGCCGAGGGCGGCCTCGACGACAACTGGGTTCCCGCCGCTGCCCGCGTCGGAGCGCGGGGGTTCCTCTTCAAGCATGGCTCCTCGGAGAAGATCGTCTCCGGGGTCAGGGACGTGGCGGAGGGCGGCGCCGCAATGAGTCCGGGGATCGTCGGGCAGGTGCTCAAGGTGCTGCGCGACACGACACACCGCGCCGCCGCTCCCCGGCCGTGCGCCGAGCTCTCGCAGCTCACCCGCCGTGAGATGCAGGTCTTCCAGATGGTCGCGCAGGGACTGACCAACCAGCAGATCGCCGATGTCCTGGTGCTCTCGGAGGCGACGGTCAAGTCCCACTTCAACCGCATCTGCCGCAAGCTCGCGCTGCGCAACCGCGTCGACGCGGTGATCCTCGCCTACGAGCGGGGCGTCGCGGGCGGGATGGCGGAGCACGCCCCCACCGCCTGACGGCCGTCCCCGCATGCGCTCAGCCGGACACCGGGTCGTCCGTCGCACCGAGCCGGCACGCCACCTCGTGCACGATCTCGGCCGCGTGGTCGTGGAGGTAGAAGTGGCCTCCGGAGAAGACCTGCAGACCGAACCCGCTCGTGGTCGCCTCGCCCCAGCGGTGCATCTCCTCGGGCCGCACGTGCGGGTCGTCGGCGCCGCAGAACCCGGAGATCGGTGCGGCGATGCCGGCGCCCGGCTCCGGCCGGTAGGTCTCGATGAGCCGGTAGTCGTTCCGGATCGCCGGAAGGAACAGCGAGCGGAACTCCAGGTTGTCGAGGAGCGTCTCGGAGGTGCCTGCCAACGCGCGGAGGTCGGCGAGGAGATCGTCGTCGGAGAGCAGGTGCACCGCGGTGGCACGGGCCGCGTGCGGCGCCGGGCGCCCCGAGACGCACAGCCGCGCCAGCCCGCCGGGGCAAAGCCGCTCGATCCGGCGCGCCACCTCGAACGCGACGGTCGACCCCATGCTGTGCCCGAACAGCACCAACGGCCGGTCGGCCGACATCGGCAGGTCCGCGGCGATCTCGTCGGCCAGCGCCGCCATGTCCGGGGCGTGGGGCTCCCCGAAGCGGTCCTCGCGTCCCGGGTACTGCACCACGAGCACCTCGGCGTCGGGCAGCAGCCGCGTCACCCATTCCTGGTACGAACTGGCGCCTCCCCCCGCGTGCGGGAAGCACACCAGACGTGGTGCGCCCGCACGCCCCCTGTGTCCGCGTATGCAGCCGCGAGAACCCGTCGTATTGGCCGTCACGATTCCTCTCCTCGCGGTCCACGCCCGTCTCTCACCGCACCCGGGTTTCCGCACGTGAAAATGTTCGGTCTTCCCGAGGAGTCGTGAGCGTACATTCGGCCCCTGATTCCGACAAGGGAGCGCAGACAAGGCGGAACCACGGTTGGAGACGGTAATGGCTACCGGGGGTGGACGACCCCCGTGTGGCGCGCTGTTACGTTCGGTCGCGGCCGGTGAGAGCGAATCCACGCCTCATCCGCCGAGCGTGATTCCGAGAAGTCCACCGGAGTTTTCGCGCGCATTCGACATGCTGTCACGAGCCAGGAATCAGGGGACCCGTAGCAGTGACGAGCACCGAAGAAGAGACGGAATCCTCAGCCGAGGAACAGCGCCGAGAACTCACCCGGCTGCTGCTGGCGGAAGCCGGAGTGCGCGTACCGGAGCCGGCCGCAGGGGACGCCGTGGAGGGCGCGGGGCCCGCGCCCCTGTCCTCGGCCGAGCAGCGCATGTGGCTCCTCCGCCAACTGCGGCCCGACGACATCACCTACAACCTGTGCGGGGGCCTGCGGTTCACCGGCGTACTGGACAGGGCCGCACTGGAGTCGGCGCTCACCGGCCTCGCGGGCGCCCACGACATCCTGCGGACCGTCTACCCCGCCGACGATGCCGGGGCGCCCGTACGCCGGGTCCTCGCACCGGCCGAGGTCCCGCTGCCGCTCACCGACCTCGGCGAGGTCCCGGAGCCGGCCCGGAGCGCCGAGGCGGATCGGGCCGTCGAGGAACAGGGACGCCGGCCCTTCCGCCTCGACAAGGAGCCGCCGATCCGCTGCCACCTCTTCCGGCTCGCGGACGACGACCACCTGCTCAGCGTGACGGTGCACCACATCGCCTTCGACGACACCTCCTGGGGCCGGTTCTTCGACGAGCTGACCGCGCGCTACGCGGACCCCGAGGGCCGCACGGGCACGTCGTCCGGCCGCCGCGCGGCGCAGTACGCGGAGTTCGCGCGGTGGGAGCAGCGGCAGTGCAAGGCGGGCGCCTGGGAGGATCAACTCGCCCACTGGCGCGAGCGGTTGCTGCCTCCGCCGCCGTCCCTCGCACTGCCGGTGGACCCGGATCTGCGCCCTGGGGCCGCCCCCGGTGACGGCGTCCGCAGCGACGCCGTGCTGGACCGGGAGGAGAGCCGGGCGGTGCGGTCGCTCGCCCGGGAGTGCGGTGTCTCGCTGTACACGGTGCTCCTCGCCGCCTACCAGGCGCTGCTGCATCGGTGGACCGGCGAGGAGGACGTCGCCGTGGGCTCGCCGGTCGTCAACCGGGCCCGCTCCGCGTTCGAGGAGACCATCGGCAACTTCGGCAACACCGTGGTGCTCCGCACCGACCTCGGCGGCGACCCGACCTTCCGAGACCTCGTCCTGCGCACCCGCGACACCTGCGCCGACGCCTTCGGGTACCAGGACCTCCCCTTCGACCGGGTCGTCGAAACGCTCCGGCCGGCCGGAGCGGTGGGGCAAGCCGCGCTGTTCGACGCGGTGTTCTCGTTCGTCACCGAGAAGCCGCGCCGGGAGTCGGCACCTGGTGCGCTCATCGAGGAGCACCCGCACCACAACGGCACGGCGCGCTTCCCCCTCGTCCTGGAGGCGCGGGAGACCGCCGACGGCATCGCTTTCGGCCTCACCGCGCGAGCCGACCTCTACTCGCCGCCGGCGGTCGAGCGGTTGCTCGGGCATCTGCTCGCCCTCCTCCGCCGAGCGACCGCCCGTCCCACCGCTCCGCTGGGCGTCCTGCCGGTGCTGACGGAGCCGGAGGAGCGGGCGGCTGCGGAGTGGAGCCGTTCCTACGACGAGCCCGCCGAGACCCGGCCGCTGCACGAGCTCGTCAGGGAGCAGGCCGAGCGCACCCCCGACAGCGTCGCGGTCGTGGCGCGCGACGAGATGCTGACCTACCGGGAGTTGGAGAGCCGGGCGACCGAACTCGCCGGCCGGCTCTCGGCTTCGGGGGTCGGACCCGAGCGGCTCGTGGGCGTCCACCTCGTACGCTCGCCGGCGCTCGTGGTGGCCCTGCTGGCGATCCTGAAGGCCGGCGGCGCCTTCGTGCCGCTGGAGCCTTCGCTGCCAGCCCTGCGCCTCAAGTCCCTCGTCGACGACGTCCGCCCCGTCCTCGTCGTGACCGACCGCCGTACCGCGCAGCTCCCGCCCCGACTGGACGCCCCGGTACTCGACTTGGCAGAACCCCACGCCGGGCCCCCGGCCGCCGGCCCCGTCCGCGTCGACATGGAGAACACTGCCTACGTCATCCACACCTCGGGCTCCACGGGCGTGCCCAAAGGGGTGGTGATCCGCCACCAGGCGATCTCCCAGCGCCTGGTGTGGCAGTCCGGGCTGCTGCGCATGACAGCGGAGGACCGCGTGCTCCACAAGGCCCCGATGGGCTTCGACATCTCCGTCAACGAGATCTTCCTCCCCCTCGTCAGCGGCGCCCGGCTGGTGCTTGCGGACCCGGGCGCCCACGGCGACGTCGCACACCTCGCCGACGTCATCGCCAGGGAGGGCGTCACCTTCCTCTACATCGTCGCCTCCATGCTCGACGTCCTGCTGGAGCGCGACGACATCGCCGAGACGGCAGGTTCGATCCGGCACCTCTGGTGCGGCGGCGAGGCGCTCACGCCGGAGCTGTACCGCCGCTTCCGTGCCCGTCTCGACGCGACCATGTACCACGGTTACGGGCCCGCAGAGGCCACCATCGGCGTGAGCTGCCGAGTCTTCAGGGAGAGCGAGGACGGAGCCGTCGTCACGATCGGCCGGCCCAACCCGAACGCCCGTGTGCACCTCCTCGACGGACGGATGCACCCCGTCCCCGTGGGCGTCGTCGGCGAGCTGTACCTCGGGGGCATGCCGCTGGCGAGGGGGTATTACGGCGACCCGCGGCGGACGGCCGAGGCCTTCGTCCCCGATCCGTTCGCCGACGTACCGGGCGGCCGGCTCTACCGGACGGGCGACCTCGGCCGCTACCGGACCGACGGCGGCATCGAATTCGCGGGGCGCAGGGACGACCAGGTCAAGGTGCGCGGCTTCCGGATCGAGCTCGGCGAGGTGGAGAAGGCACTCACCTCCCACCCCGCCGTGCGCCAGGCGGCCGTGCTCGTGCGCACCGGGGAGCCGGGCGGCGACCGCCTCGCGGCCTGGTGTGTCACCGAGCAGGACGCCACCGCCGCGGAGCTCTCCGACTGGCTGGCGGGCCGGCTGCCGCACTACGGCATGCCGGAGGAGCTGCATCTCGTCGAGGCGCTGCCGCTCACCAGCGCAGGCAAGACGGACCGCAAGGCGCTGCTCGCCGCACCCCGCCCCGCGAAGGCGCCGACCGCGCCGGTCTCCGAACCGCTCGGCAGCGGCCTCGAACGCGACATCGCCGCCATCTGGGCCGAACTCCTTGGCAGGACCGACGTCGGAGCCCGTCACAACTTCTTCGACCTGGGCGGCAACTCCCTCCTCCTCGCCCGCGCCCAGACGCTCTACCACCGCAGGCTCGGACACGACGTCCCGCTGATCGAGCTCTACGACCACCCCACCGTGGCCTCCCTCGCCGCCTGGCTGGCACGCGGCTCCGAGGCCGCCGACCCGCACGCGCTCGACCTCGTGCGGCAGCGCGCCATCCAGCAGCGCCGGGCGGCGAAGCGTGTGGCGGACGCCGGACGGACGGCACAGCAGCGGGACCGGACGCCAGGCGAAAGGACGCGGTGAGACGCATGACGAGCGACTGGGCACACGACACGGACGGCGGCGAGGACCACTTCGACCGGGGAACGGACGTGGCGATCGTCGGCATGGCCGGACGCTTCCCCGGTGCCCGTGACCTCGATGCCTTCTGGGCGAACCTCGTCGAGGGCCGGGAGTCGGTGGCGCCGCTCAAGGAGGGCGACTACCTGGCGGCCGGCGGCGACCCCGCAGGGTGGGACGACCCGTACCTGGTCAAGGCCGCCTCGGTGGTAGAGGGCATCGACGAGTTCGACGCCGAGTACTTCGGCTACCCGCCCGCCGAGGCCGAACTCCTCGATCCGCAGCAGCGGTTGTTCCTCCAGTGCGCCCACCACACCCTGGAGCGGGCCGGATACGGACCCGGCGTCGCCACCGGTCCCGTCGGCGTCTACGCGGGCGGCGTCCTGAGCCGCTACCTGCTGGACCACGTCCACCCCCGGCTGCGGGGCAGTGACACCGTCGCGCTGCACCACGCCCAGCTCGGCAACGTCAACAGCACACTCGCCACCCGCGTCTCCTACGAACTCGGCCTCACAGGGCCCAGCGTGGCGGTGCAGACCGCCTGCTCCACGTCGCTCGTCGCCGTGCACATGGCGTGCCAGGACCTGATCGCCCACCGCTGCGACATGGCCCTCGCGGGCGGCGTCGCGCTCAACCCCGCGCTGCGCCAGGGGTACCGGTACGTCGAGGACGGCCCGTTCTCGCACGACGGCCACTGCCGCCCCTTCGACGCCGACGCCACCGGGATGACGCCCGGCGAGGGGCTCGGCGCCGTCCTCGTCAAACGCCTCGAGGACGCACTCGCCGACGGCGACCACATCCACGCCGTCATCAAGGGCAGCGCCGTCAACAACGACGGCGACCGCAAGGTCGGCTTCGCCGCGCCCAGTACCGCCGGGCAGGCCGAGGTGATCGTCACGGCCATGGCGCTCGCCGGCGTGGACGCGGAAACCGTGGGCTACGTCGAGGCCCACGGCACCGGCACCCCTGTCGGCGACCCGATCGAGACGGCCGGGCTCCACCGCGCCTTCGCCGGCACCACCGCACGCAGGAACTACTGCGCCCTCGGCTCGGTGAAGAGCAACATCGGCCACACAGACGCGGCCGCCGGCATCGCCGGACTGCTCAAGGCCGTGCTGACGCTGGAGCACCGCACCATCCCCCCGACGCTCCACTACCGCACGCCGAACCCGCTCCTCGGCCTGGAGGACAGCCCGTTCTACGTGCCCGCCGAGAGCCGCCCCTGGGAGAACGAGGGGCGCCCGCGCCGAGCCGGCGTCAGCTCGCTCGGCATCGGCGGGACCAACGCCCACGTCGTACTGGAGGAGGCGCCTCCCGCCGCACGCCCGGAGCCCGCACCGCGCGGTGCGGAACTCCTGGCACTCTCGGCGCGCACCCCCGAGGCGCTCGACGCGGTCACCGCCGAGCTCGGCGACCACCTCCGGGCGCGTCCGGGGGCGCCGCTCGCCGCGGTCGCCCACACGCTCCGGGCCGGCCGGCGCGTCCATCCGTACCGCCGCAGCGTCGTCGCCGGGGACCTCGACGAGGCGTCCCGTCAGCTTTCCTCCGCGCACGGCGCCCCGGCCGCCGAGGCGGAGGTTGACCCGCAGGTGGTCTTCCTGCTGCCCGGTGCGGGGTCCCAACACCCGGGCATGGGACGCGAACTGTACGACACCGAGCCGGTCTACCGCGCGGCGGTCGACAGGTGCGCGGAGATCCTGCGGCCCGTCCTCGAGCACGATCTCAGGGACATGCTCTACGGCCGGGACCGCCCGTCGACGACCGGCGGCGTCTTCCCCACCCTGCTCGCCACCGAGTACGCCCTGGCGACGCTCCTGATGTCCTGGGGCGTCCGCCCCGCCGCCCTGCTGGGCCACAGCCTCGGCGAGTACACGGCGGCGTGCCTCGCGGGGGTGGTCTCGCTGGAGGACGTCCTGCCGCTGGTGGTCCGCCGCGAGGAGCTCTTCGCGCGGTCAGCGGGCCGCGGCGGCATGCTCGGCGTCGACCTGGACGAGGACGCGGCCTCCCTGCTGCTCGGGGACGGCCTCTCGCTGGCCGCCGTCAACGGCCCGCACTCCTGCGTCCTCGCGGGACCGCAGGAGGCGCTGGACCGCGCCGAACGAAAGCTGCTGCGCGACGGCGTGGACCACCGCCGCATCCGCTTCGGCGCTGCGGCCCACTCCTCCCTGCTCGACCCGATTCTCGGCGACTACGAGGCGGCCCTGTCGGCCGTCCCCCTCCAGACGCCCGGCATCCCGTACGTCTCCAACCTGACGGGCACCTGGATCACCCCGCAGGAGGCCGCTTCCCCCGCGTCCTGGGTGCGTCACACCAGGGAGCCCGTCCGCTTCGGCGACGGGCTGCGGACCCTGCTCGGCGAGGGGAGTCCCGTTCTCCTCGAAGTCGGGCCCGGACGCGCACTCACCGGCCTGGTACGCGCACAGGCCGGCCCCGGCACCCGGGTGCTGCCCGCGATGCGCCACCCCCGCGCCGAGGAGCCGGACCGCCGCGCCCTGCTCGACACCGTCGGACGGCTCTGGACGTACGGCGCCGGCGTCGACCTCCCGGCCCTCGCCCCCGAACTGCCGCCCCGGCGCGTGCCCTTGCCCGGCTACCCGTTCGCGCGCCGCCGCCACTGGATCGCGCCGCACCGCCCGACGGGCGCGGCGGCTCCGCCCGCCTCCGGCGACCGCGGGTCCTTTCCCGTCGCCCTCTCCGCGCAGCTCCCGCGGATGGCTGGCGACCAGGAGCGGCTGCGCGCGGAGTACGCGGCCCGCCGCCTGCCCGCGCGGCTGACGGGGCTCCTCGACCGGCTCGCCACGGCCCACGTGTGCGCCGTCCTGGGCGAGGCGGGGATCGACGCCGCCCCCGGCGCCGCCGTCACGGCCGAGGAGGTGCACACCGCCTTCCGCACCGTCCCCGCCTACCGGCCCTTCGTGGACGCGCTGCTGCGGATGCTCACCGACGACGGCATCCTGACGGCCGACGGGCCGCGGCTGCGCTTCACCGACGCCCTGGCCGAAGTGCCCGCGCCCGCCGCGCTCACCCGGGAGATCCTCGACGCCCACCCGGACCAGGCCGAGGACTTGGCCTTCCTCGAACACTGCGTGCGCCACTACCGGCAGGTACTCGACGGCACGACGGCCGGCACCGAGGTGCTGCTGCCCGACGGCTCAGACGAGCGCCAGCGCGCCCTCATCGACCGCCGCCTCGCTTTCAGCGACATCCCGCTCCACCGCCGCCTCGTCGCCGAGACGGCGGCCCGCCTCGCGAAGGAGGCAGGCCGCCGGCCCGTCCGCATCCTCGAGATCGGCGCCGGACGCGGCTACCTCACCTGGAGCGTGGCCGAGGAGCTGCGTGGGGTGCCGGGGACCGAGTACCACTTCACCGACCTCGGCCGCTCGTTCGCGCTCGACGGGCAGCGCCGGGCGCGCGAAGAAGGGTTCGAGGGCATGGAGTTCGGGGTCCTCGACATCACGCGCGACCCGGCCGAACAGGGCTATCCCCCCGGCGGTTTCGACCTCGTCCTGGCCTTCAACGTCCTGCACGCCACACCCGACGTGCGCCGCGCCGTCCGCAACGCCGGCTCCCTGCTCGTGCCCGACGGAATTGTCCTGCTGCTGGAGGCGACGCGCCAGCAGCGCTGGTCGCTGATGACGACCGGCCTCTACGAGGGCTGGTGGTACTTCGACGACGACGTGCGCACGCACTCGCCGCTCCTCGCCCCCGACCAGTGGACCCGACTGCTCACCGACGAAGGCTTCGCCGACGTCACCGCGTTCACCGAAGGCGGGGAGGCCGACCACGCCCTCATGGCCGCCCGCCGCCCCGATGGCCCCGGGGGCGCCGCCGTGGTCCCGGCCCCCGCGAGGCCCTTCAACCGGCGGCCCGACCTCTCGGTGCCGTACGCGCCTCCCAGCACGGACCGCGAGAAGGACGTCGTACGGGTCTGGGAGGAGGTCCTGGGCATCGACGGGATCGGTGTCCAGGACAACTTCTTCGACCTCGGCGGCGAGTCCCTGCTCGCCATGCAGTTGACGGCCCGGCTGCGCGACGCCGTCGGCGCCGACCTGCCGATGCGCCGGATCTTCGAGACCCCGACGGTCGCCGAGCTGATCCCCGTACTGGAGGAGAGCGCGTCCTCAGCGGCCCCGCGCATCCGCCCCAGCGCCCGCCGCTCCGCGGCGGCCCTTCCCCTCAGCAACGACGGAACGGAGTAGCCGTGCCTCCGGCCGACCACGACCAGTCCTCCACCCTCGCCGCCGAAGTCCCGGCGCAAGAAGGCGAGTTGCACTTTCCCGCCTCCTACGCCCAGCAGCGCATGTGGTTCTTCCACCGCCTGGAGCGGGGCAACCCCTTCTACAACATCCCCCTGGCCCTGCGCCTCACCGGCGACGTGGACCGCGGCGCCCTGCGAGCGGCCCTCGACGACGCCGTCGCCCGCCACGAGATCCTCCGCACCACCTTCGCCGCGCGGGACGACGAACCGGTCCAGATGGTCGCTGCCTCCGGCACCGTCGAGCTGGAGGCCGCGGAGGTGACGGCGGAGCAGGAGCAGGAGCGGGCACGGGAGTGGGTGGCCCGACCGTTCGACCTCGCCGAGGGGCCGCTGTTCCGGGCGGCCCTGCTCACCACGGCGCCCGACCGCCACCTGCTCCTGCTGTGTCTCCACCACATCGTCACCGACGGCTGGTCGCTGAACGTTCTCACGCGGGAGCTTGCGGCCTTCTACCGCCATCACCTGACCGGGGAGCCGACGGGGCTCGAACCCCTGGAGATCCAGTACGCGGACTTCGCCGAGTGGCAGCGCGCCCGCCTCGGCGGGGGCGAGCTCGACCGCCTGCTCGCCCACTGGAGCGAGCGCCTCAACGGCGACCTGCCCCTGCTGGAGATGCCGACGGACCGCACCCGCCCCGAAGTGCAGAGCTTCCGCGGCGCCCGCGTCGACTTCGACATCCCTGGCACCCTCGCTGCCCGGCTGCGCGAGACGGCACGCGCGCACGGGGCGACGCTCTTCATGGCGCTCCTTGCGGGCGTCGCCGCGCTGCTCCACCGCTACTCGGGGCAGGAGGACATCCTGATCGGCTCCCCCGTCGCGGGCCGGGACCAGACGGAGACGGAGTCCCTCCTCGGCCTCTTCGTCAACACGCTGCCGCTGCGCACCGACGTGTCGGGCGAGCCGTGCTACGCCGAGCTGCTGCGCCGCACACGGCAGACGTGTACGGATGCCTACTCCCACCAGGACGTGCCCCTCGACAAGCTCGTCGAGCACCTCCAGCCGGAGCGCGACCCGGGTCGCAACCCGCTCTTCCAGGTCCTCTTCGCGCTGCAGAACCCGCCCCGCACGGAGTTCGCCCTGCCGGGCGCCGAGCTGCGCGCCGAGGCGCTGCCCCGCGAGTCCACGCGGTTCGACCTGGAGTTCCACCTCTGGGAGGACACGGACAGGCTGCACGGAGCGGTCGTGTACAGCACCGACCTCTTCGACGGCGCCACCGTGCGTCTCCTCACCGACCACCTGGGCCGCCTGCTGGCCGAAGCCGTCCGCGCCCCCGAAAGTCCCCTGGCCGAACTGCCGTTGGGGGAGGCCGCCGGGCACACCGTTCCGCGCGGTCCGGCCGCTCGGACGTCCGTGCCCGAGGCTCTCGCCGCACAGGTGCGGCGGACGCCGTCGGCCACCGCCCTCGTCACCGGCGACGGCACGGAGCTCGACTACGCCGCGCTGGCCCACCGCGTCGCCCGCACGGCCCGGGAACTGCACGACCGGGGCATCGCAGCCGGGCGGCGCGTCGGGGTGCGGCTGCCCGCGGGGACCGAGTCCGCTGTGGCCACGTTGGCGCTGTTGCGACTCGGCGCGGTCTGCGTACCGACGGGCCCCGCGCTGCCCGACGCCGCCGCCGCGCGGTGGAGCGCGGACGCCGGCGTCGACGCCCTCCTCACTGACGGCCGGACGGACGCGGTCGACGGCGTCGACGTCATCGAGATCGGCGATGTCGCCGGCGCCACCGGTGCACCGGACTCGGCGGAGCCCGCAGATCCGCCGCCCGGAGA
Source organism: Streptomyces sulphureus DSM 40104 (assembly GCF_000381025.1). Lineage (GTDB taxonomy): Bacteria > Actinomycetota > Actinomycetes > Streptomycetales > Streptomycetaceae > Streptomyces > Streptomyces sulphureus. The sequence goes on along the minus strand of NZ_KB905814.1, from coordinate 479,933 downwards.
CACGCCGCGGGGCGATGCCCCGGCGTTCGTCGTCCTGGGCGGCGACGGCCCCGTCGCCCTCCGCCACGCCGACCTGTGCGACTCCGCCGACTGGCTCCAGGACCGCACGCCGCTCGCCCCGGGCGACGTGGTCCTGCACCACACGGCCGCCCCGCTCGCCGCGTCCGTCCACGCTCTGCTGTGGCCGCTGCTCCACGGCGCCGCGGTGTCCCCGGCCGAGGTCTCCGACGGAGCCGGGCTCGGCGCGGCCGTCGACGACCTGGGCGTCACCGTCGCGCTGCTGCCCCCCACCCGGCTCGGGGCGCTCGTCGCGCACGCGGAGTCGGCGGGCCGGCCCGAGGGGCTGCGCCTGGTCCTCACCGACGGCGGCCGCCTCACCCCGGCGCTCGCCGACCGGTTCCACCGCGCCTGCGGCGTCGCACTCCACTGGCTGTGGGCGCTGCCGGAGGCCGGCGGCTTCACTGCGGCCCTGCATGCGCGTCCCGGGTATCCCGAAGGCGACCTCGTGGCGGCACACGACGGCAACCGCCCCGTCACCGTCACCGATGCGCGCGGGTGCCCCCTGCCCGACGGCCTCCCCGGCAGCCTCCACGTCACCCCGCACGGAGCCTCCGCGCCGCGACCCACGGGGCGGCAGGGCCGCCGCCTCCCCGACGGGCGTCTCACCTTCGCCGACGACGCGTCCCGCGTCCGGCTTGACGGCTTCGACGTCCCGCGCGCCGACATCGAGTGCGCGGTCCTCGCCGACGAGTCCGTCGGCGCCTGCGCCGTCCTGCCCCGCGTCACCACGGGCGGCGTGGAGGAGCTCGTCGCGTACGTCGTCCCCGCCGGCGCCTTCCACCCGCGGCGGCTGCGGGAGCGCGTCGCGGCCCTGCTGCCCGCGCCACTCGTACCGCGCGCCTTCAGCGCCGTGACCGCCCTGCCCCACGACCGCGGCGGCCGCCTGCACACGTCTGCACTGGCCGCGCTCCCCGTCCTCGACGAGGAACTGGCCGCCCGCTGGGAACGAGAGTCGCCGGGGTCGGCCGTGCTCGTCGAGGACGCCGGTACGGCGGGGGAGGACGAGGAGCGCGTCCACGTGGGCAGCGCGGGCGGCGGGGAGCGCAGCGCAGCCGCGCCCCCGCCCGAGCCGGAGGCCGGAAAGGGGCGCTCCCCGGCCGTCGCAGGCGGCGCGCCGCCCCCCGAGCTCGACGTGCGCACCCTGCCGCAGGCGCTGCGGCGCGCGGCGGAGGACGGGCACGGCGGCCTTGTCCTCGTCGACCGCCACGGGAAGGAGCGGTCCTCGGAGTACGCCGAACTCGCCGCCGAAGCCGCACGCGTGCTGCGGGGAGTGCGCGCCATGGGGCTCGCACCGGGCGAGCGCGTCCTTCTGCAGTGCCCCGACAACCACGACTTCCTCGTCGCGTTCTGGGGCTGCGTCCTCGGCGGCCTCGTGCCCGTACCGCTCGCGCCCGCCCCCGACTACGCGCAGGACAGCACCGCCGTCGACCGTCTGGCCACCGCCTTCGACATGCTCGGTCGGCCGCCCGTGCTGACCGACGAGGCGACCGCCGCAGAGCTGCGGGCCCTCGGCGAGCGCCGCGGCTGGCAGAATGCCCTGCGCCTAGGCGTCCTCGACGAGCTCCGTCGCAACGCACCGGACCCGGCTCCCCACGCCGCAGACCCGGAGGACGTGGCGGTGCTGCTGCTCACCTCGGGCAGCACGGGCCGGCCGAAGGCTGTACCGCTGCGTCACCGCAACATCCTCGCCAGGTGCGCGGCCACCTCCCTCGCCAACGGCTTCACCCGCCACGACGTGACGTTCAACTGGATGCCGCTCGACCACGTCGGCGGCGTCGTCATGTTCCACGTGCGCGACGTCTACCTGGGGTGCAAGCAGATCCACGCCACCACTCAGGGTGTCCTTGAGGACCCCCTGCGCTGGCTCGAGGCCGTCCACCGGCACCGGGTCACCCTTACCTGGGCCCCCAATTTCGCCTTCGGGCTCGTCAACGACCGGGCCGAGGAGGCTGTCGGGAACGGCTGGAACCTCTCCTGCCTGCGATTCATCCAGAACGCGGGGGAGGCGATCATGCCCCGGGTCGCCCGGCGGTTCCTGCAGGCGCTGCGTCCCCTCGGGCTCCCCGAGACGGCGATGCACCCTTCGTGGGGCATGTCCGAGACCTCTTCCGCCGTCACGTACTCGGACACCTTCACGCTGGCGACGACCAGCGAGAGCGACCAGTTCACCGACGTGGGGCGCCCGCTCCCCGGCACCGCGATGCGCATCGTGGGCGACGGTGGCGAGACCGTGCCCGAAGGCGTCGCGGGCAGGCTCCAGGTCAAGGGACCCACCGTCACCTCGGGTTACGACGACAACGAGGAGGAGAATCGCGCCTCCTTCACCTCCGACGGCTGGTTCGAGACGGGAGACCTGGGCGTCCTGGAGAACGGCTCGCTCACCATCACGGGACGTGCGAAGGACGTCCTGATCATCAACGGCGTCAACTACTACTGCCACGAGATCGAGTCGGTGGCGGAGGAGCTCGACGCCGTGGAGAACTCCTTCACCGCGGCCTGTGCCGTGCAGGAGCCGAGCTCGCCGGGCGAGGTGCTCGCCCTCTTCGTCCACCTGCGGCCCGACGCCGAGGTGGCGGACGCGCTGCGCGAGGTCCGCGCCCGGGTGGTCGGCCGCACCGGGCTCAACCCCCACCACGTCCTCCCCGTCGCCCGCGAGGAAATCCCCAAGACGGAGATCGGAAAGATCCAGCGCGCCCGGCTGCGCGAGCGCTTCCACACAGGCGGCTTCGACGACCTCGTGGCGCGCACCGACCTGCTGCTCGGCAACGAGCGGACCCTCCCCAACTGGTTCCACGAGCGCGTCTGGCGGCCCGCCCGGCCGATGCCGGGGCCCGCCGCTTCCGAAGGCGCCCCCGTACTGCTGCTCTCCGACGCAGCCGGCCTCGCCGGCGCCCTCGCCGACCGACTGGCCGCGCAGGGCCGCCGGTGCGCGCGGGTGGACCTGGGCGAGGGGTACGCCAGGGAATACCGCGGCCACTACCGGATACGCGGTGAGCGGCCCGAGGACCACGAGAGGCTACTCGACGCGCTGGCTGCCGACGGGTTCGCGGCGGACGAGATCGTCGACCTCACCACTTACGCGCCTCGGGACGAAACCGGTGCGGACGTCCCGGTCGAGACGGCGGCACTGGTCCACCTCGTCCAGGCGGTCGCCGCCAGGCGCGGTGCCGAACAGCAGGTGACGCTTCGGGTGGTGGGCCGGCACACCCAGCAGGTCGCGGACGGCGAGGCGGTGGACTGCGGGCGTGCGGCGCGGCTCGCGCTGATGGCCGCCTTCGCGCAGGAGGCGCCCTGGCTGCTCTTCTCCCATCTGGATTTGCCCGAGGCGCCGCCGGAGGAGCAGGTGCCGCACGTACTGCGCGAACTCGGCGCCCGCCGCGGGGAGTCGGAGGCGGCGGTTCGCGGCGGACGGAGACTCGTACCCCGGATCGCCGCGCTGCCGGCCGTACCCCGGTCGGCCGCTCCGCTTCCCCGCGGAGCGCTGTACGTCGTCACCGGCGGACTCGGAGGACTCGGCGCGGAGGTCTGCGCCCACCTGCTGGACGCGTACGACGCGCGTCTGCTCGTCCTCGGCCGCACCGCGCTGCCGCCGGAGGGCGAAGGCGCCGACGACCGGCGTGCGCAGGCGTACCGCTCCCTGCGCACCCGCAGCGAGCACGTCCTCTACGTTGCGGCGGACGTCTGCCGCGAGGAGGAGGTGGGCAGGGCGCTGCGGCAGGCCCGCGACCGCTGGAACCTCGAACCCGCGGCGGTGCTTCACCTCGCGGGGGTCTTCGGGCAGCGCCCCTTCCTCGAACAGTCGGTGGACGAACTCGCCGAGGCGATGGCGCCCAAGACGAGGGGCGCCCGGGTCCTCCTCGACGCCCTCGCACCGCACGCCGCCTTCGTCGGCTTCTCCTCCGTCAACGGCACCTTCGGCGGCGCCATGGTCAGCGCCTATGCGGCGGCCAACGCCTCGCTCGACGCGCTGGTCCGCAACCGGTACGCGAAGGGAGGCGCCGCCCGCAGCCTCGCCTGGAGCATGTGGGACGAGCTGGGGATGAGCCGCGGCCTGGGCCTCGCGGAGCCGGGACGCGCACGCGGCTACCGTCCGCTCGGCCGCGCTGAGGGGCTGCGGTCGCTGGTCCACGCGCTGCGTCATGACCGGCCGCACGTTCTCGTCGGCCTCGACCCGTCCCGGCCGTGGATACGCGGACGCCTCGACGCCCCGGCCAGGACCGCTCAACGCCTCACGGCCTACACCGAGTCCGCTCCCGGCACCGACCGCCCCGCCTCGCTGCCCGACCGCTACGGCGTCCCCGTCGACTGCCGGCTGGTAAACCTCGACGCCCTCCCGCGCACGGCCGACGGCGAGGTGGACCGCTCCGCGCTCCGCGACGCCGACCGCCCGCGCGAGGAGGCCGGTCCGGCCGAAGGGACGCAGCGCCTCGTCGCGCGGGTCTGGTGCGAGGTCCTCGGCCTCGACCGGGTCGGCACCGACGAGAACTTCTTCGACCTCGGCGGCCACTCCCTCCAGATGTCGCGCGTCCACAGCCTTCTGGAGGCGGGGCTGAAACGGGAGTTCTCGATGGTCGACCTCTTCCGGCACCCGACGGTCGCCTCGCTCGCCGCCTTCCTCGACGGCCTGGTGTCCGAGACCGCGCCCAACGGGACAGGCAGCCCCGACGACACAGGGACGAGCCGCCTCGCGGGTCGCCGGCGCGCGGAACGCCGCCAGGCGGGGACGCGGGGGCGGCGCCGTCGCGGCTGACGGCCGCACGCGGCCCGTGTCCACCGCCCGGCTCCGACTCCCGTATCCGGCACGGCAGTCGGAGCCGAGCCGCCCGTCACACGTGAGCGACGGCGAGGATCTTGTCGCTCTCCAGGGACAGCGGACCGCCGTTGTCGCCGTGGAGATCGATATGGGAGAACCCCGCGTCGCCGAGCCAGTACCTGAGCTCCGACGCCGAGTAGAGCCGCACGGAGTAGGGACGCCGGCTCAGTTCGCCGTCCCGCAGCAGGAACCGGATGCAGTTCATCCGGCCGGTTACGAGGTCGAGGCGGCACTGGTCCACCAGCAGGTCGCCGTCGCGCTCCACCACGCGGCCGGGGCGGAAGTCGCCGACGAGCGCGTCGCGATTCCGGATCTCGAGCAGCAGTCTGCCGCCCGGACGCAGGGAGCGTCTCACCCGGCGCAGCAGACCGAGGTTCTCCGCGTCCGAGAAATAGCCGAAGGTGACACTCCACAGCAGGGCCCGGTCGAACCCCTCGACCTCGTCGAGGGACCTCATGTCGAGGCGCTCGTACGTGACGTGCACGCCGTACTCCTTGGCGGCCTCGACGGCCAGACCGAGAGCGTGGCCGTTGGCGTCGACGCCGACCACGTCGTTCCCCGACAGCGCGAGGCGATTGGCCACGCGGCCGGTCCCGCAGCCGAGATCGAGCACGCGCATCGGCGGCTCGATGCCCAACAGGCTCTCGATGACGGGCATTTCCTGTTCGGTGAGCTCGTCGCCGACCTGGTACTCGTGGAAGTACAGGTAGTCCTCGCCGAAGAAGTCTTGCGAGTCGAACATGGTTGCCCCTCTTTGCGTCGGTCGTCCTGCGGGAGAAGGCCGGAGCTGCTTCGGTGCCGTCCGTGCCGGGACGCCGGCCGCGCAGAGTGGACGGTAGGGGTTCGGGAGCGTCGAGCACGGGCTCGGGGGCCCGTTCCAGGGCGATGGGACTGCGCGGGAAGCCGGCGCGCAACGGGCTGCACAAGGCGCTCCACCCTATCGAGCGTCGGCACGGCGCAGGCCGCTTCGGCCCCCGGGCCGCCCCCACGGGGCCGGCATCCCCGACGGACGCCAACACGGCGGCGACGAGCGCCCGTTGGGCATCGTGGCGCCGCCGAGCGGGCTCCCGTACGATCTGTCCTCACGACCCGCCCTGGCCGCCGGCCCACGGCCGGCCGGCGCCGCCCACGGCGGATCGGGCCGGTGACGACCGCTGCTTTCGAGGAGCGCGATGCCTGACCGGAACAAGGCTGCGGACGCCTGCGCAGCCGGCCTCTTCGCAGGACTCGGCGACGACTACGACGCGGCCCGCCCCCGCCCCCCTCACGAGATCGTCGACCTCCTGTTCGAAACAGGCGCCGCCCCGGCGCCCACCGTCGTCGATCTGGGGGCGGGCACCGGCCTCTCCACGCTCCTGTGGGCCGGCCGTGCTTCCCGGGTGGTGGCCGTGGAGCCGGCGGCCGACATGCGGGCCGTCCTCTCGCGGCACGTGACGGCCGGGCGTTTCGCCGGCACACCTGTCGAGGTCCGCGACGCCACAGCGGAGGCCACCGGCCTCCCGGACGCCTGCGCTGACGTCGTCACCGCCTCCCAGTCCCTGCACTGGTGCGACACCGCTCGGGCACTCCCCGAGATCGCCCGGATCGTGCGCCCCGGCGGTCTCCTCGCCGTCTACAACCCGTCCTGGCCGCCGCAGGTGGACCCCGAGGTGGACGACGCCTTCGTGGAGTTCCGACGCCGGGTCCGGCAGGCGCGGTCCCGGGGCCGCACCTCCGCGCGCCCGCGCGGTCCGGGTACACACGAACTGCTCGCCGCCTCCGGCCTGTTCCGGGAGGTGCAGGAGTGCGAGCTGCATCGGAAGGAGACGGGCGACGCGGCCCGGCTGATCACGTGTGCGCTCACCATCGGCGACACCGGGAACCTGCTCGCCTCGGGAACGACCGAGGCCGACATCGGCCTCGACGCACTGCGCGAGGTCGCCGCCCGCAGGCTCTCCGCGCCGCGCGACTGGCGCTGGACCTACCGCCTGCACCTCGCCCGGCGGTGACGGCTCCCCGCCCGCGACCACCCCACGACGAGAGGCAGCCGAGGTGTCCGAAGCCCCGCTCTCCTACGGCCAGTTGCACGCGTGGCGCACCATGGAGGGCATCCCGCCGCAGCTTCGCTACGAGGCCAACCTGGGCGAGTCCTGGGATCTTCCCCCCGGCACCTCGCGCGACCGCGTACACACCGTGTTACGCGTCCTCGTCGCCCGCCACGAGTCGCTGCGCACCGTCTACCGGGACGTGGACGGGGCGGTCCCCGGGCAGACCGTCCTGGAGGAGCTGCCCGACCTGCCGGTCGAACACGTCGCGGTCTCCGGCGAGTCGGTCCGCGCGCCCGCCGACCTGATGGGCGAGCGGCGCCGGCGCACCTTCGACCCCTGCGCGGAACCCGCCTGGCGGGCCGTCGTCCAGGAGACGGCCGGCGGCCCGGCGCGGGTGCTCTTCGTCGGCCACCACCTCACGGTCGACGGCTGGGCACTCGACCTGCTCTCGCGGGAGTTCGGCCTCCTCCTGCGGGAGGGCACCGACGGGCTTGCGGGCGGGGTGCTGCAACCCCGCACGCTGGCGGAGGAGCAGCGCTCCCCGGCGGGCGAGGGCCGCCGGAGCGCGGCCGCCGGGTACCGGCGGCGGCTCTTCGACGCGCTGAGCACCGCCGACCTGCGTGCGCTACCGGCCAGCGCGGGCAAGGGAGGGCAGCGGACCAACGCCATGTTCGAAGTGCCCCTCCACGCCGATCACGTGCGGCCCGTCTGCGAGAGGCTCGAGATCACCCCGCAGAGTCTCCTTCTCGCCTGCTGGGGCCTCTGCCTCCACTCGATCCTGGGGATCGAGCGCTCCGCCGTGAACCTGGTGGCGGCCAACCGGGTCTCGCCCGCCCTCCGCTCCCTGGTGAGCAGTACGACGCAGATCGTCCCCCTGCTGGTGGAGACCGACCGGGCGGCGGAATTCGCCGCGTACGCACGGACGTTGGACGCCCGCGCCCGGCGTGCGTACTCGCTGGCCTCGTACGACGTCGACGACTATGCGAGGGAGCGCGCCGCGGCCGCCACCGCGCACGGTCTGCCGGACGTGCGGTTCAGCTGCGGCTTCAACTTCCGTGCGGACACGCCGTCGACGACGGCGCCCGCGGAGATCCCCCGGGACGAGGGGCGCTTCAGCCTGGCGAAGCCGCGCGACGCCGGTCCCACGCTCCTCACGGATGTGCGCCTCGGGGACTCGCTCTCCATGGTGTCGGTGTGCGACCCCGCGGTCCTCACCCCGGACGAGACGGAGGCGCTGTGCCGGAGCTTCGGGGCGGCGGTGCGCGCCGTGGTGGAGAAACCTGCGAGTACTCTGCAGCAGCTCGGCCCCGCGGTGTGAGCGGGGCACCGCTCAACTCGCAGGCGACGAAAGGTCGTTCGTGAAGGTCGGGGCTGCGGCTCCCCGGGCGTCCGTCATGCCGCGTCGCCCGCGAGCACGTCGGCTATGGCCTGCCACAGGCTGCCTGCGGTGGCGAAGGTGGCGGCCCGGAGCAGCTCGTCGGGGACAGAGATGCGGTAGGACTCCTCCAGGAGGAGCAGGAGCTCGACGGTCGTCATGGAGTCCAGGCCCGCCCGGGCCAGGTCGGTCTCCGGGAGGAGCGGCTCGTCCCGCGGCATGTGGGGCAGTACGGAGCGCAGCGCTTCCTCGAACTGCTCGTCCCACGCGTCGGTCATCCTGGTCTCCTTTTCCGGAGTCGCTCGGATCGGCAGCCGGAATATGAGTTTCCGCAGATTCCGCTTCGCACGGCTTCTCTCAGGGAACGCGGACCGCTGATTCGTTGGTCCTGATCCGGCGACGACTCGAGGGAATTTAGCCCACACAGAAGGAGGCCGCAAGCGGTTTCCGGGCGTCGCTGCGGGGTGGAATGTCGTCAATGTCGATGTATGCCGGGGCTCTCTGTTGGCCGTCGCACGCCGAGTGTCGGCCGGTGCTCGTGTCGGCGTAACGGAATGCGGGCCTCATGGTAAGCGCGTGCGGGAACCCTCACTCTTGACCGGCTTAAAGAGGCGTGTGTACGGTAATGGAGTTTTCCGTGGAGGAGAATTTCGGGGGGCTTCTCATTTCTTGTGAAACATTACGGGTCGCCCTTGCCCCGTGCTTTTCCCTGCCACTTCGGGTCGCATCGCAGGGCCCCGCGACGCCGACGGTGAAGCCGGCCGCACCCTGCCGCCCCGAAAGACGCACTCCGCCCGCCGGGCGCCCGACTGCCGCCCCCGCAAAGCCCCACCACGGCACCCCGCACCGCCGGAACCCTGCGGCCCTCCTCCCGGCGTCGCCGGCCCCCCAGCCGCCCGGGCCCCGAAGCTGCGCGCTACGCCCCGACTCCGGCGGATCGGCACCCAGCCGCCGTGAGCAGCCGGCCCGTCTCAGGAGAAGCATGACCAAAGAACCGCGCTTGCCCGCACCGACCGGACCGTCCTGCGTCGGCACCCGCCGCCACCACCTCGTGGACGAGGAGCGCGTCGATCCGCACGGCGCCAGTCCGCGCGAGTTGATGGTCCGGGCATGGTTCCCCACCACCCGTCCCGACGGCGGCTGCCCTGGCAGCTACCTCGCGGAAGGCGTGGCGCAGTTGACGGAGAAGCGGTTCTCCCTGCCGCCCGGAGTGCTCAGCGATATCCGGACGCACGCCCTGAGCGACGCCCCGCCGGACCCCGCGGTGCCCGACGCGCCGCTCCTGCTCTTCGGCGGAGGCCGGCAGGATCCCGCCGAGCTGTGCACCGCCCTCGCCGAGGACCTCGCCAGCCACGGCTACGTGGTCGTCGGCGTCGACCACACCCACGACAGCCCCGCCGAGTTCCCCGACGGCCGCGTCGTGCCGGGCGGCCCGATGACACGCGACCCGGAGGAACTGCGCGCCTACTCCGACCTGCGGGCGGCCGACCTGAGCTTCGTCCTCGATGTACTCGGCGGCACGCGCGGCCCCTCGCCCCTCGCCCGCCTGCGGCGCGCGGGCGGCCCCGTACGCGCGGGCGTCTTCGGCCACTCCCTGGGCGGCTCGGCGGCCGCCGAGGCCCTGCACGGCGACCCCCGCTTCGTGGCGGGCGCCAGCGTCGACGGGATGCTCTTCGGATCCGCCGTGGTCTCGGGCCTCACCCGGCCTTTCCTCCTGATCACCGAGGCGATCGCGATGCCGTCCTGGGACGCCTTCATGCACCGTCACCGCGCCTGGGGCCGGCGCATCGAGGTGCGCGGTGCGGGCCACTACAGCTTCACCGACCTGGCGCTGCTCCTCGCCGCCTCCGGAGCGGACGCGCCCTGGACGCCGGAGGAGCGCGACCGGCTCTTCGGCACCCTGGAGGCCCCCAGCGTCCGAAGGACCACGGCGACCTGTGCGCGACGCTTCTTCGACGCCTGGCTCTCGGCCGGGCACGCCCCCGCCGACGACCTCGCGGACGGCTGCCCGCAAGCCGCCGTCACCTGGCGGACGGACGGACCGCCTACGCCCAACTCCCGTGCCTAGCACCGCACATCGGCTCCCCGCCGACGGCTGCATACCACAACACCCGTAGCCCGGCAGGGGTGCGGGTGATCTCCTTGACGCAGTGCCGACCCCGGAGGACCGTTATGGCCCATGAGGGGCGAACCCAGTTGCCCGAAGTGCGGAAGCCGGGTGCGGGCGCCCGGTCTCTTCGCCGACACCTGGCAGTGCGAAGCCCACGGCAGCGTGCATCCGCTGCAACCTGTCGTCCCGCCGAGCGTCGAGGCGCTCGCGGTGGCGGTCGAGCGTGCGCGCGTGCCCGTCTGGATGCCCTGGCCGCTCCCGGTCGGCTGGCTCTTCACCGGCGTCGCCACTGCCGGCGACGACCACAGCGGCGCGCGGGGGACGGCCGTCGCCTGCTCGGGCCCCGGGCCCCTCGGAGGTACGGCCGAACTCCTCTTCGTCGCCGAGGAGTTGGACGTCGGTCTGGGTGCCGGCTACGCGGGCGTCCCCGTCCCCGAGGCGGGGGAGGGCGACGAGGGGTCGGCACCCGGCGCGGTACTGGCGGCGGGACGGCCGGCGCTGCTGCGGCACCTGCCGCAGGCGCCCGAAGACCGCGCCGTCTTCGCGGGCGAGGCGCGAGGGCTGTGGCTGTGGGCGATCGCCTGGCCGGAGCGCGCGGGGCTGCTCGTCCACGACGAGCTGGTCCTCACCGACCTGCGGGACGCCGGTGCCGAGGTCGGCCTGCTGCCCTGCGGTGCGCTCTCGCCCCGGTTCCTCTAGCCGCCGGCACCCTCGCTGTCCGGCACAGTCGGCGGCGCACTAGGCTGGTGGCAAGTTTCCGTCCCGTCAGCACCGTTGGAGCCGCACCGTGCGTATCGACCTGCACACGCACTCCACCGCGAGCGACGGCACGGACACCCCGGCCGAACTCGTCGCGGGAGCCGCGGCCGCCGGGCTCGACGTCGTCGCGCTCACCGACCACGACACCGTCGCCGGGCACGACGAGGCCACCGCCGCGCTCCCCGAGGGGCTCACCCTCGTGCCGGGTGCCGAGATCTCCTGCCGGCTCGACGGAATCAGCCTGCACCTGCTCGCCTACCTCTTCGACCCGGCCGAGCCCCGGTTCGCCCGCGCCCGCGCACTCGTCCGCGACGACCGCATTCCGCGCGCCCAAGGCATGGTCTCCAAGCTCCAGGAACTCGGCGTGCCGCTCGCCTGGGAACGGGTCGCCGAGATCGCGGGCGACGGCAGCGTCGGACGCCCGCACATCGCCACCGCCATGGTCGAACTCGGCGTCGTCGAGACCGTCTCCGACGCCTTCACGCCGGAGTGGCTCGCCAACGACGGGCGCGCGTACGTCGGCAAGTACGAGCTCGACCCTTTCGAGGCCGTCCGGCTGGTCAAGGCCGCGGGCGGTGTCTCCGTCTTCGCGCACCCGCTCGCGGCGGTGCGCGGACAGTGCGTCTCGGAAGAGGCCATAGCAGAGCTGGCGGCGGCGGGTCTCGACGGCCTGGAGGCCGACCACGCCGACCACCCGCCCGGCACGCGCGCCCGACTCCACGCCCTCGCGGGCGAGTTGGGCCTCCTCGCCACCGGGTCCAGCGACTACCACGGCAGCCGCAAGACGGTCCGCCTCGGCGAGTTCGAGACCGCGCCCGACGTCTACGCCGAGATCGCCGCCCGAGGCTCAGGAACCGCCCCCGTCACCGGCTGACCACTCCCTCTCGCGCGCCGCCGGCGCGCGCGGGTGCACGCGCCGCGTCACCCGTGATCCACCCGGATCGCTCGATCCGCTCACCCTGCAAGGCACCGCCGTGTTCGACTTCGCCCTCTTCGGGTCCGTCTTTGTCACCCTTTTCGTCATCATGGACCCGCCCGGGACCACCCCGATCTTCCTCGCCCTCACCTCGGGGCGCCCCGTCAAGGTGCAGCGCCGCCTCGCGTTGCAGGCGGCCTCCGTCGCCTTCGGCGTCATCGTGCTCTTCGGGATCTGCGGCCGGCAGATCCTCGGATACCTGCACGTCTCGATCCCGGCGTTGATGGTCGCGGGCGGGTTGCTACTCCTCCTCGTCGCGCTCGACCTCCTCACGGGCAAGACCGACGAGCCGAAGCAGACGAAGGAGGTGAACGTCGCCCTCGTCCCCCTCGGCATGCCGCTCCTCGCCGGGCCCGGTGCGATCGTCTCCGTCATCCTCGCGGTGCAGCGGGCCGAGGGATGGGCCGGGCAGCTCTCCGTCTGGTCGGCGATCGTCGCCATCCACCTCGTGCTCTGGCTGGTGATGCGGTACTCGCTGCTGATCATCCGCGTCATCAAGGACGGCGGCGTGGTGCTCGTCACCCGGCTCTCCGGGATGCTCCTCTCCGCCATCGCCGTGCAGCAGATCGCGAACGGCATCACGCGGTTCATCAACGGTGAGGGCTGACCGCGACGTCCGACCAGAACGCGGCCAGCGCGCGGGCCGTCTCGCGGGGGCGCTCCGCGTTGGGCGAGTGCCCCGTCCCCGCGACGACGGTCCGGCGGGCGCCGAGCCGCTCGGCCATCGCGTCGATCCAGGGGACGGGCCAGACCTCGTCCTCCTCGCCCGAGAGCACGTGGAGCGGTAGCCCGACGGCGGCGAGCTCCGCCGTGCGGTCCGGTTCGTCGCGCAACTGCCGTGCCGTGGCGACGAGTTGCTGCGGAACGGTGGTGAGCCAGCGACGACGGAGGAACTCGGCGGTCCGCGGCGGCGTCTCCGCGGACGGCGCCTCCGTCGGATCGAGTCGGCCCATCGCGTCCCACACCTCGGCCATGCCGAGCGCCGGCAGCGCTTCCAGAAGCAGGCCGATCCGCTTCTGCTGCGCGGCGCACACGGCCCCCGGCCCGCTGCTCACCAGCGTCAGCGAGCGGAAGGGAGCGGCGTCCGCCAGGACGGCGGCACGGCAGACGAGCCCGCCCAGCGAGTGCCCCAGCAGATGCAGGGGGCCGCCGAACGCCTCCGCGACGGCGTGGACGTCGCGAGCCAACTCGCTCTGCGCGTACGCCGTCTCCTCGGCGGGGCCCGGCGTCTCGTACTGCCCGCGCTGGTCGAGCGCGGCGACACGCAACCCCGCATCGGCTAGCGGCGCCAGCAGCCCGACGAAGTCCTCCTTGCTGCCGGTGAACCCCGGCACCAGGAGCGCGGTGCCGAGCCGCGGCCGCCCGGCGGCCGACACGGCGAACTCCCCGCGCGGAGTGCTGAGACGGAACGACTCGGCGCCCGGGGGGAGTTCGAGGAAAGGGGGCCTGCTCATGCCCAGGACGCTACCCGCTCGGTGACCGGGCGCGCACACGGGGTGCGCACGGTCCGCGCACACCCCTTGCGAGCGGGCGACGGGCCGGGGCCCGCCCCCGTACGTCAGCTCTCGGCGCTCTGCGCCCGGCCCGCACCGCCCCGGGTGCGCCGACGCCTGCGCGGCTTCCGCGGCTGGCCCTCGGACGACGCGTCCGAGGCGGCCTCGGTGCCCTGGCCGGCGGAGGCGTCGGGGGCGGAGGCCGCGGAGTCGGAGCCCGCTGCCGCGGGGCGCTGGCCGCCGCGCGTGCGCCGCCTGCGCCGGGGGGCGCGGGCCGGCGTGCTCTCGCCGGAGCCCTCGCTCTCGGCAGCGGCCTCTCCGCCCTCGTCGACCTGGACGCCGCTGCGGGTGCGGCGGCGCTGCCGGGTGCGTGCGCGGGCGGGGCGCTGCTCCTCCTGCTGCTTGGCGCTCCTGCCGTGCGTGGTTTCACCGAGGTCCTCGACCTGCTCGGCGGAGAGCCCGGCGCGGGTGCGCTCGGTCCGCGGCAGTATCCCCTTGGTCTCCTCGGGGATGCCGAGCTCCGAGTAGAGGTGCGCCGAGGTGGAGTACGTCTCCTGCGGGTCGTTGAAGTCGAGCTCCAACGCCTTGTTGATCAACTGCCAGCGGGGGATGTCGTCCCAGTCGACGAGGGTGACGGCCGTACCCGAGGCGCCCGCGCGGCCGGTGCGGCCGATGCGGTGCAGGTAGGTCTTCTCGTCGTCGGGGGACTGGTAGTTGATCACGTGCGTGACGCCGTCCACGTCGATGCCGCGGGCCGCCACGTCGGTGCAGACGAGCACGTCGACCTTGCCGTTGCGGAAGGCGCGGAGCGCCTGCTCCCTGGCGCCCTGCCCGAGGTCGCCGTGGACCGCGCCGGACGCGAAGCCGCGTCGGGTGAGCTGCTCTGCGACGTCGGCCGCAGTGCGCTTGGTACGGCAGAAGATCATCGCGAGTCCGCGGCTCTCGGCCTGGAGGATGCGCGAGACCATCTCGACCTTGTCGAGCGAGTGCGCACGGAAGACGTGCTGCTCGGTGTTGGCGACGGTCTTGCCGACGTCGTCGGGCTCGGAGGCGCTGATGTGCGTCGGCTGGCTCATGTAGCGGCGGGCGAGCGAGACGACCTGCCCCGGCATCGTCGCCGAGAAGAGCATCGTCTGCCGCCGCGTCGGCAGCATCTCGATGATCCGTTCGACGTCGGGGAGGAACCCGAGGTCGAGCATTTCGTCGGCCTCGTCGAGGACGAGCGCGCGCACCTCGGAGAGGCGCAGCTTCCGCTGCCCGGCGAGGTCGAGCAGCCGCCCGGGGGTGCCGACGACGATGTCGACGCCCTTCTGGAGCGCCTCGACCTGCGGCTCGTAGGCACGGCCGCCGTAGATCGGGACGACCCGGACATCGCGCGCCTTGCCCGCGGTGAGGAGGTCGTTGGTGACCTGGGTGCACAGCTCGCGGGTGGGCACGACCACGAGCGCCTGCGGCGCGTCGGACAGCTTCTCCGCGGCGACACGGCCGGACTCGACGTCGGCGGGGACGGAGACGGCCTCCAGCAGCGGCAGCCCGAACCCGAGCGTCTTGCCCGTGCCGGTCTTCGCCTGGCCGATGACGTCCTTGCCGGCGAGCGCGACGGGGAGCGTCATCTCCTGGATGGGAAACGGTGTGGTGATGCCGACGGCCTCGAGGGCCTCGGCCGACTCGGGAAGGATTCCGAGATCGCGAAAGGTGGCGGACAGGATGGTTGCCTCTTCTGTGTGACGCGCGGGACGGGGCACGTGGGGCGGTCCCCTGTGGAGCGGGAGGAGGGTCGTACCGCATGTCGGCTGCCGTACGCGTACGGTCGTCGGTGCGGGACCACTGGCCCCCTCGCTCAGGCGCCCTTCCCGCGCGAGCGGTCCCTCCATCGCGGTCCGCGCGGGGAGCGCGAGCCAGCGGAGGGCTGTCAGGTCGGAGCCGATCGTGCCACCGACCGGGCATCCGCGTTCATAAGGAAGCTCACCGATACGGCGAGCCGTATATCACTGTACCGCGAATCCGCGCATGTGTACCGGGGCGACTGTTGTGTACGACGCCTGCTGTGTGCACGGTTGCCGCGGTGCCGGGTGGCTCGGCCCGGAACTGCGGGGCGGCGGCCGGGGGTTCGGCGCCCAGGGTATCGGGCTATCGTGCGCGGTATGGAGACGTCCGACAAGACCACCGCAGAGCAATCCGCGGCTGCTGCGGAACCCGCGCCCACCGGCATCGCCGCCCAGGACTGGGCGAGCGCCTCCGCCGATCCGACGTACCGCGCGGCCGTGATCGACCTGCTCGGTGCCCTCGCCTACGGCGAGCTCGCCGCCTTCGAGCGCCTCGCCGAGGACGCCAAGCTCGCCCCGTCGCTCGGGGACAAGGCGGCACTCGCGTCGATGGCCTCGGCCGAGTTCCACCACTTCGAGCAGCTCAAGAAGCGCCTGGCGGCGATCGATGCGGAGCCGACGGCGGCCATGGAGCCCTTCGCCGCCGCGCTCGACGAGTTCCACCGGCAGACGGCGCCCTCGGACTGGTTGGAGGGCCTCATCAAGGCGTACGTCGGCGACTCCATCGCCAGCGACTTCTACCGGGAGGTCGCCGCGCGCCTCGACTCGGACACCCGCGGCCTCGTCCTCTCCGTCCTCGACGACACGGGTCACTCCAGCTTCGCCGTCGAGAAGGTGCGTGCCGCGATCGAGGCCGACCCGCGGGTGGGCGGACGCCTCGCGCTCTGGGCGCGGCGGCTCATGGGCGAGGCGCTCTCGCAGGCGCAGCGGGTGGTCGCCGAGCGGGACGCGCTCTCCACCATGCTCGTCGGCGGGATCGCCGACGGCTTCGACCTCGCCGAGGTCGGGCGGATGTTCTCGCGGATCACCGAGGCCCATACGAAGCGGATGGCTGCGCTGGGCCTGGCTGCCTGAGCGGCTGCCGCTGCGCCGGGCGGCGCGGGCGCCTGCCGCTCTCCCCGTCGCTCAGCAGCAGCGAGAGCAGCGCCGCACAGACGCCGAGCGCGGCCACGAGCACGGACGGCGTGTGTCCGGAGCCGAGCACGATCCTGGTGATCAGGCCGCCGATGAGGCCGGAGACGCCGCCCGTCGCGAGGACGAGCGCCGGCTGCGGCAGATGCGTCGGGAACCTGCGCAGCGCCGCACAGGCGACTGCTGCTCCGAGCAGTGCGGAGCCGAGTGCCTCCCAGAACATGTGGGGCCTCCCCGGGGGACTGCGTGCTGTCAGGTCGCCCGGGTCCTCCCCGCGACGCGCGCACGTGAAACGGCGGCGGCCCCGGTGAATTCCGGGGCCGCCGCCGTCGGCTGCGCCTCGACGTGGGGCGCCTGCGGGCACGGTGCTCAGATGGTGCCGAAGCCGACCTTCCGGCCCGTCGGCTCGCCGAGCTCGACGTAGGCGACCCGGTCGGAAGGGACCAGGACCTTGCGGTCGTGCTCGTCGACGAGGGTGAGCACCTTGACGTCCCCCGAGAGGGCAGCGGTGACCGCGCTCTCGACCTCGTCAGCAGCCTTCTTGGTCTCGACGACGATCTCCCGCGGCGCGTGCTGCACGCCGATCTTGACCTCCACGGCTATGTCCCTCCGACTCTCTGGGGTCCCCTGGGGGCAGTGTGTGCGCGGCTGACCGCGCCGTACGGGGCAACATTAGCCCGGTGCGGCGCCGGGGTGCTGCGTGCACCCGCACGCCGGCAGCGAACACGCCCCGCTCCGACGGCGCTTGGCCGGGAGCGGGGCGCGGAGCCCGCGGGGGCCTACTGCATGGGGAAGCCCGCGATGCCGCGCCACGAGAGGGAGGCGATCAGCTTCGCCGCGGCGTCGCGCGGGAGCTGCTGGCCGGCGCTGAGCCAGTACCTCGCGGTGATCTGCGCCATACCGCAGAGCCCCATCGCGAGCAGCATCGCCTGCTCCTCGGGGAGCTTGGTGTCCTCCCCGATCACCTCGCTGACGGCCTTCGCGCAGTCCTCGCTCACCTTGTCGACGCGCTCGCGCACGGCGGGCTCGTTGGTGAGGTCCGACTCGAAGACGAGGCGGAAGGCGCCGCCCTCGTCCTCGACGTACGCGAAGTAGGCGTCCATCGTGGCGAGGACGCGCTGCTTGTTGTCCGAAGTGGAGGCGAGCGCCGTGCGTACGGCGTTGAGCAGGGACTCGCAGTGCTGGTCGAGAAGCGCGAGGTAGAGGTCGAGCTTGCCGGGGAAATGCTGGTACAGGACCGGCTTGCTGACCCCGGCGCGTTCGGCGATGTCGTCCATGGCCGCCGCGTGGTATCCGTGCGCCACGAAGACCTCCTGGGCGGCGCCCAGAAGCTGGGTGCGCCTGGCCCGTCGGGGCAGACGCGTCCCTCGCGGACGCGCCTCGGTCTGCTCCATGGCTGTCACGCGGCCTCCTTGGTCTCTGCGCGCGGGGGTGCGCGCCTCGCCATCGTACTTTTGGGTAACCGAAGTGTGTGCGTCGCGAGCGGAGAATTTCCCTCCGCGCACCCTCGGACCCCCTTCCGACCTGCCCTTTTCGGGACCATCCCGGCCGCTCTCCGTCTTGTGGGTACGCCCCGCGCTAGCGGTACTCCTCCTCGTCGGTCTCCTCGACGACCTCCGCCTGCTCGGCCGCGTCGGCCGGGTCCGCCTCGGTCACGCCGCGCTCGGTGATCGGCTCCTGCCGCTGGCGGAGCAGCTCGGCGGCCTGCTCGGCGGCGTCGGCCTCGGGCGCCTCGATGTCCATCTCCTCCTCGCTCTCGTCCTCGTAGATGTCCTCGAAGTCCGGGTCCGTCGGATCGACAGCCATGTCACCTCCCCTTTCCAGGGCCTGCGCCCTGCACACCGAGCGTAGGAGCGCCCGGCGTGATCCGCATGCCCTCCCTCCCGGCGCCGGGAGGGAGGTGCCGAGTTCGGGGAGCCGGAGGGGAGGAGGTGTGACCCTCTCGTAACATTGCCGCATGTCCTCAACCGAAGAGGCCGGGGAGAGCAGCGCGCTGCCACCGTCGGCGCCCATCCCCTCGCCGGTCACCGAGCGCACGGCCGAGACCGTCCACACGGTGCGGCTCCCGGGGTACAGCCTGGCCGTCCGGCGGTCCCGTGCCTTCGACGGGAAGCTGCCGCCCGCGCTCCTCGTGCACGGGCTCGGCGGTTCGTCGCTCAACTGGTCCGCGCTCCTGGGCGAGGTCTCGGGCACCGTCGCGGGCGAGGCCGTCGACCTCCCCGGGTTCGGTTTCTCGCCGCCGCCCGACGACGGCGACTACTCGGTCTCCGGCCACGCCCGCGCGCTCGTCCGGTACCTCGACTCCGCGGAGCGGCCGGCGCGCGGTCCCGTCCACCTCGTCGGCAACTCCCTCGGCGGCGCCGTCGCCACGAGGGTCGCCGCGCTCCGGCCCGACCTGGTGCGCACCCTGACGCTGATATCGCCCGCGCTGCCGGAGCTCCCGCCGCAGCGCAGCGCCCTGCCGACGGCGCTGCTCGCGGTGCCGGGCGTTGCGGGGCTCTTCGCCCGCCTCTCGCGCGACTGGACGCCGGAGCGCCGGGTCGGCAACGTCCTCGCGCTCTGCTACGGCGACCCGTCGCGCGTGGACGCGAGGGCGTTCGGCGCCGCGGTCGAGGAATACCGCAGCCGGCAGCGGCTTCCCTACTTCTGGGACGCGATGGTCCGCTCGACGAGGGGGCTCGTCGACGCCTACACGCTCGGTGGGCAGCACTCGCTGTGGCGGCAGGCGGAGCGCGTGCTCGCGCCGACGCTGCTCGTCTACGGAGGCCGCGACCAGCTCGTCGGGTTCCGGATGGCGCGCCGTGCGAGCGCCGCCTTCCGCGACTCGCGGTTGCTGGAGCTCCCCGAGGCCGGGCACGTCGCCATGATGGAGTACCCCGAGGCCGTCGGCGCCGCTTTCCGTGAACTCGTCGCGGATCAGGCTCGGTTGACGGCGAGTACCGCCGCCCGCGAGGCTGCGGAGTCAACGCATGTACCCCCGAAAGGTGACTAGTGGGACGCCATAGCCGCAAGGGCACGCCGCAGTCGGGCGCCGGGCAGCAGTCCCGGGCGTCCGAGGAGACCGCGGCCGGCGCCCCGCAGCCCAGAGCACCTCAGACCTACGGCCGCCCCGTCTCCGGCACCCCGCCCCACGGGGTGCCGCGTGCTGACGTCACCCCGCCCGCCGGCACGCCGCGGGTCGCGCCCCCCGGGGCGTTCACGCCGCCCGCCGGCGTGCCCCAAGTGCCCCCACCGCAGGGGACCCCGGCGCACGGTTCGCCTGCCTTCGGCACCCCGGGACAGGGGCAGGTGCGCGGCGACCACACCGAGCACGACGAGTCCGTCCCGCGCCCGCGGGTGCGCCCGTATCTCGGTGCGCCGGCGCATCCCCCGCCCCAGCAGGGCCCGCGGCAGGAGTACCTCGACGCCTTCGACGACCCGCAGGACGACGTCTTCGCGGCGGGTGCGCCCCGCGGCGTGCAGCAGGGCGCACCGCCCAGGGCGCCGCAGCCCCCGCGTACGCCGGCGCCGAGGCACGAGCCCGAGCCGTCCGCCGAGGGCGCGGAGCCGCCGGCGCCGCTCGCACCGATCGTGCCGCCGCCCCGGCGGGCCTCCCGCGGCCGGACGATCACCGGCATCGCGGCGGCCGCCGTGACGACGGTCCTCGCCGTCACCGTCGCGGGCCAGGTCTCCGACGACGCCTCCGGGAGCGACAACGGCGACGCAGGCGTGGGGCAGCGCAGCGACGAGACGGTCGACGAGGCCGCGCGCTCGGGCGCCGCCCGAGCCGGCGACACCAAGGGGGCAGCTCCCACGACGTACGCGGAGAAGATGGCGGCCCCCGTGCCCCTGGCGGCCGACTTCGCCGGCTCGGGCAGCTTCCGCACGGTCGGCGGCCACGAGAAGGGGCCCGGCGGTGCCAACGTCGTGCGGTACCGGGTGGACGTCGAGAAGGGGCTGCCGCTGGACACGGATCTCTTCACCGAGGCGGTCCACAAGACCCTCAACGACGACCGGAGTTGGGCGCACGGCGGCGAGCGCAGCTTCGAGCGCGTCTCCTCGGAGCGCGCCGACTTCGTGATCAGCCTCGCCAGTCCGCGCACGACCGACGTGTGGTGCGCCAAGTCCGGGCTCGACACCAGCGAGCAGAAGGTCTCCTGCGACTCGGCGGCCACCGAGCGCGTGGTGATCAACGCCTACCGCTGGGCGCAGGGTGCGAAGACCTTCGGCGACGAACACCTTTTCGCGTACCGGCAGATGCTCATCAACCACGAGGTCGGGCACCGCCTCGGCCACGGCCATGTGGGCTGCCCCGAGCAGGGTGCGCTCGCTCCCGTGATGATGCAGCAGACGAAGTTCCTCAGCACCGACGGTGCCACGTGCCGGCCCAACGCCTGGCCGTACCCGCGCGACTAGGCGCACGTCAACGCCCAACCCCCGGGAAAGTCACGGGGGTTCACCCCTTCCGGTGGTGCGGCGGACAACCGTCCACCGCCTTCTCCCGCCGCGCATAGCGTCTTCGCCGTCACGCCACTGGTGCTTTCGGCGCAGTGGCTCGCCGAGGAGAGGGACGGGGTGCCCGTGCGCGTCGCAGTGCTCACCGAGGGTGGTTACCCCTACGTGCAGGGTGAGGTCGCCGGCTGGTGCGACCGGCTGCTGCGCGGGCTGCACAGCCACGAGTTCGAGGTCTACGCGCTCAGCCGCAGCCGGCGTCAGGAGCAGGCGGGCCGGGTTCCGCTTCCGGGGAACGTCGTCGGGGTGCGCGAGGCGGGGCTGTGGGACGCGCCGGGCCGGGGGACCGAGGCGGCCGCGATGCCGTACGGGCGCAGGGTCCGGCGGCGGTTCCGTGCGGAGTTCGGGGCTCTGGCCGACGCCGTCTGCCGTCCGGTCGTCGAACTGCGGGACGGTGCGGGGCAGTCGGGGCGCGTGGCCCCGGTGGAGGACCGTTTCAGCCGAGCCCTCCACGGTCTCGCCGCGCTCGCGGCCGAGCACGGAGGGCTCTCGGCCGCCCTCCGCTCCGAGGACGCCCTGCACGTACTGGAGTCGGCGTGCCGCCGCGCGGGCGCGCCCCGGGTGGTGCAGTCGGCGCAGGTCCCCGATCTCCTCGCCGTGGCCGCGCGGTTGGAGCGCGCCCTGCGTCCGCTCTCCCTCGACTGGTACGGCGCCTCCGGGACCGCCGGGCTCGCCGCCGCCGACCTCGTCCACGCCGTCGGAGCAGGGCCGGCCGTCCTCCCCGGGCTGCTCGCCAAGCGGAACCTCGGCACGCCCCTCCTCCTCACCGAGTACAGCGTCCGCCTCCGTGAGCACTTCCTGCACGGCGCCGGGGATGCCGGCGTCCTCGCGGTCGCCGGTGCGCGTGCGCCCGTCCGTGCGGTGCTCGCGGCCTTCCAGCAGTTGCTCGTCCGCGAGGCGTACCGCACCGCCGACCTGATCACGCCGGGCAACGCGCACACCCGCCGCTGGCAGGAGCGGTGCGGCGCCCCGGCCGAGCGGCTGCGCACCGTCCACCCGGGCATGGACGCCTCGCCGTACGCGGAGCTCGGCGAAGCCGCGGACGAGAGGCCCGGGACGGCCGTGCTCACCTGGGTCGGACGGCTCGCTCCCGCGAAGGACGTCGTCACCCTCCTCCATGCACTCGTCCGCGTCCGGGAGCGCGTGCCCGGCACCCGACTGCGGATCGTCGCCGACCACGGCTCCGACGCCGGTTACGCGGCCCACTGCCGCGCCGTGGCGGCAGGGCTCTTCCCCGACGAGGCGACCGGCGCCTCAGGCGAGGGCCGCAACCCGGTCTCCTTCGAGGGGGCGCTGCCGGGGCCCGGGTGCCGGGCGAGGCAACCCGCCTCGCGCGCCGACGCGTTTGCGGGCGAAGGGCCCGTGGTGCTCTCCAGCGTCGTCGAGGGGTTCCCCGTGCCGCTGGTCGAGGCGATGTTCTGCGCCCGTGCGACGGTCGCGACGGACGTGGGCGCCGTCTGCGAAGTCGTCGGCGGTACGGGACTCGTGGTCCCGCCGCGCAACCCGGCCGCGCTCGCGGACGCCTGCGCCTCGCTGCTCCTCGATCCGCAGCGGCGCGCGCGGCTCGGCGCCGCCGCGCGGGCGAGAGCGCTGGAGCTGTTCACCGTCGAGCAGAACGTCGAGGCGTTCCGCGGCATCTACCTGGAGCTGATCTCCCGGCGCTCGGACGGGCCGCCGCGGACCCGCGCCACGAGGCCGTTCGCCGTCACCCCCGAGACGCACCTGTGTGCGCACGGCGAGGAGGGCCCGGCCACCCCTCCGCCGCAGGTGCCGACTTGGGCGCGCAGCAGTCGAGCCGCCTCGCCCGTGCCCGTCGGCACGGCACGTACCGCACGTCGTGGAGGGGGGCACGGGTGAGGCCGCACGGAGACCCCGAGAGAGGGGCCGCCGGCCTGGCCGCCTCGTCGGCGGACGCGTGGCGGCAGCCGGCCGCGTACGAGCGGCGCCGGTCGGAGGAAGGCCGTCTCCGCCGGGCTTCCGGGCGGGAAGAGGGAGGCGAACCCCCGGTCGAGGGCGTGGAGTTGCTCGCCGACGTCGGCGTCAGCGCGTCCGGACCGCGGGACGGCGGCGAGCCGTCGCGGAGGACGCCGGTCACGGCGGCACCCGCCGCACGGCAGTCGAGCGGGACCCGCTCCGCCGATCCCGTCCGCCGCCTGCTGGAACGCCACCGTGCCCTGTGCGAGCGGGCGGTGGACCCGTTGGAGATCGCGGCCGGCCTGGAGGCGCTCGGCCTCACCGACCGTACGGCCGCGCGCTTCCGCCACCGCGACGTCTTCTCGCTCGCCGAGGAGCTCTTCGCGCGCGCAGCGCACCCGGACGCCGAGCCCTCGGCAGCCGCGCCGGGAGCGCGCGTACCGCGCGCGCGTGCGGTCGCCGAGGCCGCCGTGCCGCTGCTGCCCGCGCTGCTCTGCCTGCTGACGGTCGCGGCGCTCCTGCTCACGGCGGACGCCCGCCGCCTGCCGGGGCCGCATCCGGCCGGCGCGGTGATCGCGGTCGCCGGCGCCGTCGCCGTCCTCGTGGCGCTGCGGATCGTGCTGCGCCGGGTGGCGCCGAGCAAGGGTGCGCTGCTCGCCTGCGGCTGGCTGCTGGCGTACGCGCTCTACGGGGACCAGGCCCTGGAGGAGGTCCTCGGCGGAGGGCCCGACCTGCCCCCGGGGCCGCTCCCCGCGCCCGACCCGAGCGTTCCGCTGGGGCTGGCGCTCGCCGTGGCGCCCGCGGTGTGGTGCGCCCGCTGGTTCGCGCGCGCCGCCCGGAGGCGGCTCGCCGACAGCCGGAACCTCGGCGAACTCACCTCCCGGGTGCGGCCGTTGGTGCTGCTGGTGGTGGCGGTCTTCGTCGGCTCGCTCTTCGTGGTGGAGGCCGTCACCGTGCTGTCGCTGCTTCCGCTTCCGGGGTACGCGCACCCTCCCGGCGAGTGGGCGCAGGCGGCGGCGACCGCGCTCGCCGTGCTGTTCTTCCTCGGGCTGCTCCTCGCCGCACGGGGTCTGCACTCCGCCGCCGCAGCGGGCCTGGGTGCTGCGGCCGGGCTCGAACTCCTCTGTCTCGGCGCGGTGTTGGCGGCGAGGGTGCCGTCGCTCGCGCCGGTCGGCCGCCCGGTGGAGGTCGCCGTGGCAGCCGTGGGACCGCCCGTCGTGCCCCTGCTGGCGTGCGGCGGGGCCGCGCTGGTGCTGCTCGTCCACGCGGTCAGGGCGCTCGCCCGCGCCTCGGCGCACCGGTGCGGGGCGGCCCCGTGAGCCGGGCGCGGGCAGGGGGCGGGCCGCGCAGCCGCACCGGACGTCCGCCGTGCCCCGCGGTGTCCACGAGGGGGCGCGGCAGTGTCCCTTCCACGCCCTGCGCTCGCGCCGCGCGGGCGCGACGAACGACAAGGAGCAGCAAGTGACCCAAGCGCAGGCAAGCCACCGCGCACCGAGCCCGAAGGAGTCCACACGATGAGAGTGCTGCTGCTGGGAGCCAGCGGTTACCTCGGACGTTTCGTCGGAGACCGCCTCCTCGCCGACCCGGCCGTGCAACTCACCGCGCTGGGCCGGAGCGACGACGCGGACGTCCGCTTCGATTTGTCCACGGGGAGCCCGGGGGCGCTCACCCGCTTCCTCGACGCGGTGCACCCGGGCGTCGTGATCAACTGCGCCGGCGCGACACGCGGCGGCGGGCGCGAGCTGATCCGGCACAACGTCGTCTCGACGGCGACGGTCTGCGAGTCGCTGCGCCGCAGCGGCTGCGGTGCCCGGCTCGTCCACGTCGGCTGCGCTTCCGAGTACGGCCCTTCCCAACCGGGCTCGTCGACGGGCGAGGACTCGGTGCCGCGACCCGGCGGCCCGTACGGCGTCAGCAAGCTCGCGGCGACCGAGCTCGTCCTCGCCTCCGGGCTCGACGCGGTGGTGCTCCGCGTCTTCTCGCCCGTCGGTCCGGGAACGCCCGCGGGCGCCCCGCTGGGCCGTCTCGCGGAGGCGATGCGCCGCACGATGCAGCACGGGGACGCCGAGCTGCGGATGCACGGGCTCGGTGCGCAGCGGGACTTCGTCGACGTGCGGGACGTGGCCCGTGCCGTGCACGCCGCCTCGCTCTCGGCGGCCCAGGGCGTGATCAACATCGGTACGGGGCGTGCGGTCCGCTTGCGCGACGCCACCTCGCTGCTGGCACGGGTCGCGGGGTTCACGGGGCAGGTCCACGAATCGGGCGCGCCCCACCCGGGTCCCGCCGGGCCTGCGCGGGAGCTGGGCGTGGCGCAGTTGCCGGGGCAGCAGGGCGGGCCGAGGGACGGGCAGGTCTCGCCCGCCTCGTTCCCGTACCCGGACGGCTGCGGCAGTTGGCAGCAGGCCGACATCCGGACGGCACGCGACCGGCTCGGCTGGCGGCCGCGTATCGGCCTGGAGGAGTCGCTCGCCGACATCTGGATGGAGGCTGCGTGCCGCATCTGACGGGCGGCGACGTGCGTCCTCGTCGCACGGCGCGGTCGGGTCCCGGGGCAGTCGCGCGGGGCGCCCGGGGCGGTGTGCCGGCCCGGGCGCGTCCGCTGTTCGCGCCCGCGGCCCGGGGCGAGTTGGCCGGCCCCGGGCGGCGGCCCGGAGCCGGAGCGCGCCGCTGCCGCGCTCCGGCTCCGGTGGCGTCGAGCCGCTCGGCCGTCTCGGCATGCGGAACATCGCGCGGACGTGCGGCGAACTCGCCTCCTAGGCGCGCCGGTTCGTCGAACGGTCCGCTGTCTCGGGGGCTAGCCGCCTCCGCGGCCACGGGCTGCACCCGGGGGGCTGCGCACGTCGTCTACGTCGGCCCCTGATGGAGGCCCCCGACGGCACGGCATCCGCCGGACCGCTGCTGCCACCGGAGGCCCGGCGCCCGGCGCCCCTGCGGCACGGTCCGCCGCACCGACCGCACCGCGGACCGCGGCCGGAACCCCGGTGCGGGCCTGACCGGTTGGTGGGACGAGCTCGTCTCGCGGCTCGGACCTACCGTCTCGGAATGAGAAGGCCCGTGGCAGTGTTACGAGAGGACCGACCCCGCCCCGGTGGGGGAGGAACCCGTACGTACGTCCCAGACCAACACCCTTGTTGAGGTATCCGTGTCACTGCCACCCCTGGTTGAGCCAGCTGACGAGCTCACCGTCGACGAGGTCCGCAGATACTCGCGCCACCTGATCATCCCGGATGTCGGGATGGCGGGGCAGAAGCGGCTGAAGAACGCGAAGGTGCTCTGCGTCGGCGCAGGGGGCCTCGGGTCCCCGACGCTGATGTACCTCGCCGCGGCGGGGGTGGGCACCCTCGGCATCATCGAGTTCGACGAGGTCGACGAGTCCAACCTCCAGCGCCAGATCATCCACAGCCAGGCGGACATCGGGCGCTCCAAGGCCGAGTCCGCCAAGGACACGGTGCTCGGGATCAACCCGTACACCACGGTCAACCTGCATGAGGAGCGCCTGGACTCCTCCAACGTGATGGAGATCTTCGAACCGTACGACCTCGTCGTCGACGGCACGGACAACTTCGCCACGCGCTACCTCGTCAACGACGCCTGCGTGCTGCTGAACATGCCGTACGTCTGGGGCTCGATCTACCGCTTCGACGGCCAGGCGTCGGTCTTCTGGAGCGAGCACGGCCCGTGCTACCGCTGCCTCTACCCGGAGCCCCCGCCGCCCGGCATGGTTCCCAGTTGCGCGGAGGGCGGCGTCCTCGGTGTGCTGTGCGCCTCCGTCGGCTCGATCCAGGCCACCGAGGCGATCAAGCTCCTCGCCGGTGCGGGCGACCCGCTCGTCGGCCGCCTGATGATCTACGACGCGCTGGAGATGGAGTACCGCCAGGTCAAGGTCCGCAAGGACCCCGACTGCGCGGTCTGCGGCGAGAACCCGACGGTCACCGAGCTCATCGACTACGAGGCGTTCTGCGGCGTCGTCTCCGACGAGGCGCAGGAGGCGGCCGCGGGCGCCACCATCACTCCGAAGCAGCTCAAGGAGTGGATGGACGAGGGCGAGCAGATCGACGTCATCGACGTCCGCGAGCCCAACGAGTACGAGATCGTCTCGATCCCCGGTGCCCGCCTGATCCCGAAGAACGACTTCCTCATGGGCAGCGCGCTCCAGGAGCTCCCGCAGGACAAGCGCATCGTGCTGCACTGCAAGACGGGCGTCCGCTCCGCCGAGGTCCTCGCCGTCCTCAAGGACGCGGGCTTCTCGGACGCGGTCCACGTCGGCGGCGGCGTCATCGGCTGGGTCAACCAGATCGAACCGGAGAAGCCGGTCTACTGAACGGTCCGCGAAGGGGCCCGCACCTCGGTGCGGGCCCCTTCGTCGTGTTCGTCGTGTGGCGGGCTCACTCGCAGCTCGTCCCGTCCTTCGGCGTCCTCCCGTCGAGCAGGTAGCCGTTGACCGCCTTCTCGACGCAGCCGGGGCCGCCGTCCTCCCCGTCGCCCTGGCCGGCGGTGGAACCGTAGGCGCCGTGGCCCTCGCCCTCGTAGGTGAGCAGGACGCCGACGCCCTCGCCGAGTTCGCGCTTCATGTTGCGGGCCCCTGCGTCGGGCGTCGCGGGGTCGCCCGTGGTGCTGGCGAGGAGGATCGGTGCCGAGCCCTTCGCGTCGACGTCGGTCGTCTTCGACTTCCCGCGCGCCGGCCAGTCGTGGCAGTGCGAGAGCGCCCAGGCCGAGGAGGCGCCGAAGATCGGGGACGCCTCGGTGAAGTCGGGGAGCAGTTTCGCGATCGTCGCCCGGCTGTAGCGCTGCTTCTCGTCGGCGCAGCTCACGGCGGTGAGGGAGGATTGCAGGGTGCTGTAACTGCCGTTCTGGTTGCGGCCGTTGAGGAGGTCGGCGAGGAAGAGCAGGATGCTGCCGTCCTTGTCGTCGATCGCCTGGGTGAGGCCCTCGGTGAGGGAACCCCACAGCTCCTTGGAGTAGAGGGCCTGCGCGATCCCGTTGGCGGCCTGCGCCTCGGTGAGCTTCCGCCCGTCCTGCGTCGGCAGCGGGCCGGAGTCGAGGCGGGTGAGCAGCTCCTCGATCCGCTTGCGGCCCTTCTGCGGGGTGTCGCCGACGGGGCAGTCCTGTTGCGAGGCGCAGCTCTCCAGATAGTTGCCGAGGGCGAGTTCGAACCCCTTCGCCTGACTGAGGGCGCCGCGCTCCGGCGTCGTCGTCGGGTCGACGATGCCGTCGAAGAAGGCGCGTCCCACCTTCTTGGGGAACAGGTGCGCGTAGACGCCGCCGAGTTCGGTGCCGTAGGAGACGCCGAAATAGTGCAGCCTGTCGTCCCCGAGCACCTGCCGCATCAGGTCCATGTCGCGGGCGGTGTTCTCGGTGGTCAGGTGGGGGAGCAGGTCGCCTGCGCGCTTTTCGCATCCCTCGGCGAACTGCCGTTGGCGGGCGAGGAGTCCGCTCTCCTCGCGCCTGGTGTCGGGGGTCCAGTCGGCTGCGAAGTAGCGGTCGAGCTCCTCGGCGCCGAGGCAGTTGACGCCCTTGCTCCGGCCGACGCCGCGCGGGTCGAAGCTGACGAGGTCGTACCGGCCGCGCAGCTTCTCGTAGTCCTGCGCCGCGTTGGGGAGCGTGGCGACGCCGGAGTCGCCCGGGCCGCCGAAGTTGAAGAGGAGCGAGCCGATCCGGTCGCCGTCGCTGCGTTTCCCGCGTGCCTTCCTGGCCTTGATCATCTCGATGCCGAGTGTCTTGCCCTCCGGCTTCGAGTAGTCGACCGGGGCCTTGAGGGTCGCGCACTCCCAGCGGGTGCCGTCCGGCAGCCGGGACGGCGCCTCGCCCGTCGTCCCCTGCTTGTCGCTCGGCGCGGGACACGGCGACCAGTCGAGACGCTGCCCGGTGAGCGAGGACGGCAGGTCGGCGGACGGGCTCGACGTCCCGGCGACGGCGATCCGCCCGCTCGCCTGCATACCGTCGGGAGGCGCCGCGCAACCCCCGGCGAGTGCGGCCACCGCGAGCGCGGCGGTGGCGAGGCCACCGCGTCGTGCTGCGGAGACGTGGATAGGCATCGGACGTCCTCCCACCGGTGGGCGATGCAGCTCTGCAAGCTCGCTTCATCGTCCGGGCACACCGGCGCGGGCAGCGCGCTGCACGGTGCGTACGGGTGGCGGCGGGAGGTCTAGAGTGCACCCTTCCGTGTGAGCTGAGTGAAGCTCAGCCACCCGGGGAGGACCGGCAGCCACAGCGTCATCAGCCGGAAGAGCAGCACCGCGGGCGTCGCCACCTCCTTCGGTACGCCGAAGGCGATCAGCGCCGCGATGAGCGCGGCCTCGACGGCGCCGAGTCCGCCCGGTGTCGGCGCCGCGGAGCCGAGCGCGTTGGCCGTGAGGAAGACGACGGCGAGGTTGGCGTAGCTCGTCTCGTGGCCGAAGGCGCGGATGCAGGCGTCGAGGCACATCACGAAGGCGAGGGTGAGCAGCAGCATCCCGAGCACACCGGAGAGGAGTTTCTGCGGACGCTGCACCACGTCGAGCATGCGCGGAACGACGCCGGCGAAGAGCGAGCGCACCCGCCCCGCGACGAATCTGCGGAGCGCCGGCACCGCCGCCACGACGAGCGCCAGCACCGAGGCGGTGAGCAGCCCGCCGATCACGGTGCGGGACGGGGAGAGCGTCGGGGTGTGCTCGGTGCCCGTGAGGTAGCCGAAGACGAGCAGCAGCGTGATGTGGCTGCCTAGCCCGAAGAGTTGGGACGCGCCGACGCTCGCCACCGCGTGCCCCGGGCGCACGCCCTGGCGCTGGAGGAACCGCGCGTTGAGCGCGACGCCGCCGACCGCGGCGGGCGCCACGAGTTTCACAAACGACCCCGCGACCTGGGCCGAGACGGTCCTGAGGAACGGCACCTTCTCCGGTACGAAGCCGAGCAGGGACATGGCCGCGAAGAGGTACGTCACCGAGGAGAAGGCGACCGCGCCGCCGACCCACGCCCAGTTCGCCTCCGTCACGACGGCGATCGGTACCTGGGAGAGCTGGGTGAGGAGGAAGTACGCGGCGAGGGCGCCGGCGATGAAGGTGACCAGCGTGCGCGGGCGCACGCGCTCCAGGCGTGCGGGCTCTATTGGCGCCTGCGGGCGGATCAGCAGCACCTGCTGACGGATCTGCGCCAGCAGGTCCTCCTCGCGCGCCTCCTCCAGCGCCTCGTCGAGCGCCTTCTTCTCGGCGTGCTTCTCCGCGCGCACCGAGCGCCGGTCGCCGTCCCGCTCCTTGCTGGCCCGGTTGGAGCGGGAAGCCTCGATCACCGCCTCCCGTTCGCGCTGCGCCCGCTCCTTGCCGAGACGGCGGAGCGTGTGCCTGGTGCTGCGGCTGAGCGCGATCGGCTGGAGGAGCGGGAGGCTGTCGGCGACCGCGTCGGGTCCGAGGACCTCGACCGCCGCCGCGACCGACCGTTCGGCGCCGACGCGGAAACCGAAGCTGGTGAGGAGCTGTGCCACGTCCATCCGCAGCACCAGGTCGCCCGCCGCGATCTCGCCGCCGCGCAGGTCGGTGAGGTGGACGGCGCCCGAGGTGTCGACGAGGAGCGCGTCCCCCACGAGGCGCCGGTGCGCGATCCGGCGCGACTGGAGCGCCTTCACCTGCCGCCATGCGGTGCGCATGAGTCCGTCGGAGATCTCGTCGTCGCCGAGCCGCTCCAGGGTGCGGCCCTCGATGTGCTCGTAGACGAGCATCACCGCGTCGGGCCCCAGCTCCGAAGTGGCGATGAGCCGCGGTGCGTTGGCGCCGGCCGCCGTGGCGGCGTACGCGAGGAGCGCTTCCTGCTCGAGTGCCTGGCGCAGCGACTGGAGGCTGCGGTTCTGGGTGATGCCGCGGAGCGCCAGCCGGCGCCAGACGCGGTAGAAGAAGCCGTGTGCCTGTTGCTCCCTGTCGACCACCGTGACGTCGAGTGGAGGGCCGTCCTCCAGCGTCACCCGGTAGCGCCGGCCGCGGTCGCTCGCGTCCGGGTTCTCGGCCTCGCCGGGCTCCTCCACGCGCAGGGCGCTCACCGGGTTGAAGCCGACCCGGCGCAGCCCGGCGAGGAGCGTCTGCCCCGTGGGCCGCACGTTGGGCGTTCCGACGGCGTAGAGCGTGCCGTATGCGACGGACCAGCCGATGAGGACCGTGATGACGATCGAGAAGGCGGTGGTGTACCCGGGGATGAGCACGGCCGCCGCGTTGAGCAGGAGCACCGCCCAGAGCAGCACCCGCCACCGTGGCCTGCGCGCCATGCCGACCGCGGTCATGTACGCGATCACCGGTGCGAGGTAGCTGTGCACGGGCGTGGTCGCGTCGCCGCTGGTGATCGGCTTGGTGAGCGCCTCCTGGATGGAGTCGGGCGCCGCCTGCGTCACCCACAGGTCGACGGCGAGCGAAGCGCCGTGCGCGAGAACGGCGGCGAGGACGCCGTCCGCGATCCGCAGCCCGTCGCGCTTGATGAGGCGCTCGACGGCGAAGACCACGGGGACGAGCAGCACCGCGATGCTGGACGTCAGCCCGATCAGCCGGATGAGGAGGTCGGGCGCCTCGCGGGTGCCCTTGTCGATGTCCTGCTCGAGCCCGGCCGTCGTACCGTGCGCGAAGTTCGCGATCGTGAGGACGACCGCTATGCCGAGCACGCCGAGGACGAGCCGGAGCAGGTCGGACGGGCGGTGGACGCGGGCGGAGAGGAGCGGCTCGTCGCTCTCCACGCGGTCGGCCACCGCCTCCAGCGTCTCCTTGACGGGACCCTTGCGCGGTCCGTGCGCCCCGGTGCCCGGTCGGGGACCGCGCGGTTCCGCACGGCCCTGCGCGCCCGTCGAAGCAGGGGTCGGCGGCTTCCCCGCGGCGCCCTGCTCCCCCGAACCGTGCTTCACCGAACCTCCGTGTGCCGGACCGCCGTCCTCCTGCGGCGGTCCGCCGGGGGACGCCCCCGTTCCCTGTGCCTCTCGATCGCGGGCAGCGCGGTGGGCGGCGGGGCTCTCCTCCTCAGGCGGCCCCTGCCGCTGCCCTGATCCCGTCCCGTCGTGGTCGCTTCTCACTCGTCACCGCCCGGAAGATGGTGGCACGGGTGGGCGAGCGAAGGGGGCAGGAGGGGGTATTCGGAGGAATGCCGCCCCTGTGCCGCCGGCTTCGCGCGGAGCCGGACCGCGGTCCGCGCACGGTTGTCGGTGGCGTGCGGCAGCATGGCCTCCATGCACGGAAGTGAGGGGCGGGGCAGCGCGGGCGAACTGCCCGCGTACGCGGAGCAGGTCCTTGAGGTCGCGGAGGCGATCCCGGCCGGACGGGTTCTCACCTACGGGGACATCGCCGAGTGGCTCGGCGAGGGCGGACCGCGTCAGGTGGGACGGGTGATGGCGCTCTACGGCGGCGCCGTCGCCTGGTGGCGCGTCGTGCGCGCGGACGGCGTCCTGCTCGCCGGAAGCGAACGCGAGGCGCTCGCCGCCTACCGCGCCGAGGGCACACCCCTGCGGCTGCGCACCGGCGCGGCCGAGGAGCACACACCCCGGATCGACATGCGCAGCGCGCGCTGGGAGGGCGACGTGCAGAGCTGAGGCGGAGCCCACCGGCGCCCGCCCCCGGGTGCCCGCGCCCCCGCGCGGACCCGCAGGCGCACCGGAGTGCGCCACGAGTGCCGAGCGGCGTAGCGTCTGCACCGTCCGGCACAGCACCCCTAGGCGATCCATGTGAGCCCCTCCACTCCGGCCGATCCGGCCTCCGCGCCTCGCCCCGGCTCCGCGCCGGGCGCATACCGGCTGGTGCGCACCGTCGCTGAGCCGGCGCGCGCTCCTGCCTTGGACGCACAGCAGCGGGCGGTGGTTGACCACCGCGAGGGCCCGCGTCTCGTCCTCGCCGGACCGGGGACGGGCAAGACGACCACGCTCGTGGAGTCGGTCGTCGAGCGGATACGGGCGGGTGCCGACCCGGAGCGCCTGCTGGTGCTCACCTTCAGCCGCCGTGCGGCCGCCGAGCTGAGGGACGCGACGGCCGCGCGGCTCGCCGCCGAGCAGCAGCCGGGCCCCGCCCTCCGCCCTCCGCTCACCACCACCTTCCACTCGTACTGCTACGCGCTGGTCAGGGCGCACCAGGACGCCGCGCTCTTCGCCGAGCCGCTGCGGCTGCTCTCAGGACCCGAGCAGGACCTCCACATTCGCGAACTCCTCGCGGGCCAGCAGGAGCTCGGCGCCATCCGCTGGCCCGACGAGCTGCGCGCCTGCCTGACGACCCGCGGCTTCGCGGACGAGGTGCGCGCCGTCCTCGCCCGCAGCCGCGAGCTCGGCCTGGGCCCGCGGGAGCTGGCCGCCTTCGCTAAGCGCGCCGGCCGCCCCGACTGGCAGGCGGCCGCCGCCTTCCTCGCCGAGTACCTCGACGTCCTCGACGCGCAGGGCGTCCTCGACTACGCCGAGCTCGTCCACCGCGCCGTCCTGCTCTCCGAGCGTCCCGAGGTCGCCGCGGAACTGCGCGGTGCGTACGACGCCGTCTTCGTCGACGAGTACCAGGACACCGACCCGTCACAGGTGCGGCTGCTGCGCGCGCTCACCTGTACGGGGTCGGGACGTGCTGCGCCGGGGTCCTCGCTCGTCGCCTTCGGCGACCCGGACCAGTCGATCTACGCGTTCCGCGGTGCCGACGTCAACGGCATCCTCGACTTCCCCTCGGCGTTCCTGCGGACCGACGGGCGGCCCGCGCCCGTCTCCGTGCTGCGTACGGGCCGCCGCTTCGGGCCGCGGCTGCTGGCGGCGACCCGCGAGGTCGCCCGCCGCATGCCGCTGGGACGGCTGCCCGCCGAATCCGTACGGGCGCACCGCGCGCTCACGGCCGAGGAGCGCCAGGAGAAGGGCGACCACCTCCGCGTCCTCACCTTTCCCACGCCGGGAGCCGAACTCGACAACATCGCCGACCTGTTGCGCCGCGCGCACCTCGAAGACGGCATCCCCTGGCGGGAGATGGCGGTCCTCGTCCGCGCGGGCGGCCGCTCCCTGCCGTCGATGCGGCGCGCGCTCGTCTCGGCCGGCGTTCCCGTCGACGTCGAGGGGGACGACGTGCCGCTGCGCCACGAGCCCGCCGTGGCACCGCTGTTGGCGGCGCTGCGCTGGGCAGCGGAGGGGACGTCCGCAGGCGCGGGGACCGAGCCCGCGCTCTCTTTGCTCTCCTCCCCGCTCGGCGGCCTCGACGCCTCGGACCTGCGCCGGCTCGGGCGCGCGCTGCGTGAGGAAGAGCGCGCGGCGGGCGCGCGCGTACCCCGTCCGTCGGACGTGCTCCTCGCGGAGGCGCTCGCGGAACCGGAGCGCCTCGGCGCGCACGGTGCGCACGAGCGCCAGGGAAAAGCGAGCGCGCCGGCGCGAGCGGCGTACCGGCTCGGCACGCTCCTCGCGCGTGCGAGTGGCCAACTCGCCGCGGGCGCAGGCCCGCAGGAGGCGCTGTGGACGCTGTGGGACGGCACGGGCTGGCCGCAACGTCTGGAGCGCACGGCCCGCCGCGGCGGGCCGGCGGGACGCAACGCCGACCGTGACCTCGACGCCGTCTGCACCCTCTTCGAAGTGGCCGCGAGGGCCGAGGAGCGCACCGGCGGCCGGGGCGCGCGCAACTTCCTCGAAGAGCTGGAGGCGCAGGACATAGCGGCGGACACGCTCGCCGAACGCGCCCTGCGCCCCGAGTCGGTGCGCCTGCTCACCGCGCACCGGGCCAAAGGGCTCGAGTGGCGCCTCGTCGTCGTCGCAGGGCTGCAGGAGGGACTCTGGCCCGACCTGCGCAGGCGCGGCTCGCTGTTGGAGGCCGACCGGATAGGCCGCGACGGGATCGCCGAACCGCTCCCGCCGGGCGCCCTCCTCGCCGAGGAGCGACGCCTCTTCTACACCGCCGTGACGCGCGCACGCGAGCGGCTCGTCGTCACTGCGGTGCGCTCCGCGGCGGACGACGGGGACCAGCCCTCGCGGTTCCTCGCCGAACTCGGCGAGGAACCCGCCGCCGTGCACGGCAGGCCGCGCCGCCCGCTCTCGGTCGCCGGGCTCGTCGCCGAACTCCGGGCCACCACGGTCGATCCCGCGGCCTCCTCGGCGCTCCGCGAGGCGGCGGCCGCACGCCTCGCCCGGCTCGCGGCCCTCCGCGACGACGACGGCAACGCACTCGTCCCCCAGGCG
Organism: Streptomyces sulphureus DSM 40104; assembly: GCF_000381025.1. Lineage (GTDB taxonomy): Bacteria > Actinomycetota > Actinomycetes > Streptomycetales > Streptomycetaceae > Streptomyces > Streptomyces sulphureus. The sequence continues at coordinate 444,843 of NZ_KB905814.1, read as the reverse complement.
CACCCGACGCGCTGGTGGGGGCTGTACGAACCGACCCGCTCCGAGGCGCCGGTCCGCGACCCCGAGCGCCCCGTCGCGCTCTCGGGCAGCGCCCTCGACCAACTCGCCAACGTCTGCTCCCTCCAGTGGTTCCTCGGCCGCGAGGTGAAGGCCGACACCCCGTCCACCGCGGCACAGGGCTTCGGCAACGTCGTCCACGTGCTCGCCGACGAGGTCGCCTCCGGCAGCACCCCGGCCGACCTCGACGTCCTCCTGGAGCGGCTCGACTCGGTATGGGAGGGGCTCAGCTTCGAGGCGCCGTTCCGGTCGGTGCAGGAGCGCGAGAACGCGCGCGCCGCGCTGGAGCGGTTCCTGCGCTGGCACGTCGCCGAGCGCGCCGCCGGTCGCGAAACTGCGGGCAGCGAGCACGGGTTCGACGTCACGCTCAAGGCGGGCGAGTACGAGGTGCGCATCCGCGGCACGATGGACCGGGTCGAGCGCGACGCCTCGGGCCGCGCCTACGTCGTCGACTTCAAGACCGGCCGCGCCAAGCCCACCTCCGCCGAGGTCGCCTCCCATCCGCAGCTCGCCGTCTACCAGTTGGCGGTGCGCGAGGGCGCCGCCGACGGCCTCCTCGACACCGCGTCACCGGAGCAGCCGCGCCCCGGAGGCGCCTCGCTCGTGCACCTCCGCCTCGGCGCCCCTGCCAAGGAGGGCGGCGACGCGCTCCCCGCCGTACAGCACCAACCTCCGCTCGGCGAGGGGACGGAGGGCGAGGGCACCGATGCCTGGGTCGGCGACCTCCTCGCCGAGGCCGCGGGCCGCGTGCTCGACGAGCGGTTCACGCCGAGCCCCGGACGCCACTGCGAGCACTGCGCCTTCCGCCGCGCGTGCTCGGCACGGCCCGAGGGGCGGCAGGTGGTGGAGTAGCCGACGCCGGCTGTCGGTGGTGCGTACTACCGTCGTGGACGTGCCCGTTCACCTCAGCGATCCCGAGCAGCTCAAGGAGCTCCTCGGCATCCCCTTCACCACGGAGCAGTTGGCGTGCGTCGTCGCGCCGCCGGCCCCGCAGGTGATCGTCGCGGGTGCGGGCTCGGGGAAGACGACGGTGATGGCGGCCCGCGTCGTCTGGCTCGTCGGCTCCGGGCAGGTCGCCCCCGAGCAGGTGCTCGGCCTCACCTTCACCAACAAGGCGGCCGGCGAACTCTCCGAACGCGTACGCAAGGCGTTGCTCCGCGCCGGCATCGCCGAGACCGACCCGGCAGACCCGGAGGCCGCCCCCGGCGAGCCGCGGATCTCCACCTATCACGCCTTCGCCGGCCGGCTCCTCACCGACCACGGCCTGCGCCTCGGCATCGAGCCCGACGTCCGCCTCCTCGCCGACGCCACCCGCTTCCAGCTCGCCGCCTCAGTCGTACGCGAGGCGCACGGCCCCTTCGAGGAGCTCACCGCCTCCGTCCCCACCCTCGTCGAGCAGCTCCTCGCGCTCGACTCCGAGCTCGCCGAGCACCTCGTGGCCCCGGAGGAGCTGCGTGCCTTCGACGCCGGGCTCCTCGCCGAGTTGGAGGGCGTGCGCCTTGGCAACGAGCAGCTCCGCAAGGTTCCGCGGGCGGCCCGGGGCAGGCGGGAGCTGCTCGGACTCGTCACGGAGTACCGCGCGCGCAAGGAGCGCCACAACCGGCTCGACTTCGGCGACCAGGTCGCCCTCGCCGCCCGCCTCGCGAGGGACGTTCCGGAGGTCGGCCGGGCGCTGCGCGAGGAGTTCCCCGCCGTCCTCCTCGACGAGTACCAGGACACCTCCGTCGCCCAACGCGTCCTCCTCTCCGGCCTCTTCGGCGGCCCCACAGGGCACGCCGTCACCGCCGTGGGCGACCCCTGCCAGGCGATCTACGGCTGGCGCGGCGCCTCCGTCGCCAACCTCGACGACTTCCCGCAGCACTTCACCGCGGTCGACGGCGCCCCCGCGGCCCGCCTCGCGCTCAGCGAGAACCGCCGCAGCGGCGGCCGGCTCCTCACCCTCGCCAACGGCCTCGCCTCCCCGCTCCGCGAGCGCCACCGCGGCGTCGAGGCGCTCCGCCCGGCCGAGGGCGCGGAGCAGCACGGCCGCGTGCGGTGCGCGCTGCTGGAGACACACGGTGAAGAGCTGGAGTGGCTCGCCGACTCGCTCGCGCACCTCGTACGCACCGGCACGCCGCCCGGTGAGATAGCCGTGCTCTGCCGCGGCGCCGGCGACTTCGCGCAGCTCCAGCGGGTGCTCGTGGAGCGGGAGTTGCCCGTCGAAGTGGTCGGGCTCTCCGGGCTGCTGCACCTCCCCGAGGTCGCCGACCTCGTCGCCGTCTGCGAGGTCCTCCAGGACCCGACGGCCAACGCTGCCCTCGTCCGCATCCTCACGGGCCCGCGCTGGCGCATCGGCCCGCGCGACCTGGCGCTCCTCGGCCGCCGCGCGCGGCTCCTCGTCGGAGGCGCCCCCGCCCGGCCCGAGGACACCGACGCCCGCCTCGCCGCCGCGGTCGAGGGCACCGACCCGGCCGAGCTCAGCTCTCTCGCCGACGCCCTGGAGACCTTCCTCGACCCGGAGTTCGACGACGACGGCCTCCCGTTCTCCCCCGCGGCCCGCGTCCGCTTCGCCCGGCTCGCCGCCGAACTGCGGGAACTGCGCCGCTCGCTCGGCGACCCGCTCATGGACGTCCTCCATCGGGTCCTCTCGCAGACGGGCCTCGAGGTGGAGCTCGCCGCCTCCCCGCAGGCGCTCGCCGCCCGCCGCCGGGAGACCCTCGCACAGTTCCTCGACGTGGCGGCCGGCTTCGCCTCGCTCGACGGCGAGGCGACCCTCCTCGCCTTCCTCGGCTTCCTCCGCGCCGCCGAGCAGTACGAGAAGGGCCTCGACAGCTCGCTCCCCGGCGGCGAGGACACCGTCAAGGTGCTCACCGCGCACAAGGCGAAGGGCCTGGAGTGGGACGTCGTCGCCGTACCGGGCCTCGTCGCCAAGCGCTTCCCGACTGAGCAGCCACGCGAGTCCTGGCTCGCCAGGGCCCACGTCCTCCCGCATCCGCTGCGCGGTGACGCCGCGACTCTGCCCGCCGTCGAGGAGTGGACCTCACAGTCCCTGCGCACGTACGACGCCGACCTCCGCGCACACCAGGCCACCGAGGAACTCCGCCTCGGCTACGTCACCTTCACCCGCCCCCGCTCGCTCCTGCTCGGGTCGGGACACTGGTGGGGCCCGGAGCAGAAGCGGCGCCGCGGCCCCTCCGCGTTCCTCCAGGCACTCCGAACGCACTGCGAGTCCGGTCCGGCGGCCGGCGAGGTGGACCACTGGGCGGAGCCTCCCCCCGACACCGCGCAGAACCCGGCTCTCGAGGAGCCCGAGGAGGACCCCGTCTGGCCCCTCCCGCTCGACGCCGATGCGCTCCGCTTGCGCCGACAGGCGGCACGCTCCGTCCTCGACCGGCTGGAGCGGGGTGACCCGTCCGATGCCCCCGGGCAGCGGCCGTCACCCGGGGCGGGCGAGGCGCCCGGTCCCGAAGAGGTGGGCCTGTGGGCGCCTGATCGCACCGCAGCCGAGGGGGAGTTCGCGCTGGAGGAGGCGGCTGCCCCGGAGCTTGCGCCGGATTCGGACCACCGATCGGCCTCCTCGCCCGGAGATCCCTCCCTAGCGGACTCACGAGGACTGGTGCCGGAGCGCGGCTCCGATCCGGTTTCCGGGGCCGTCCCCCAGCGCGGTTGCGGAGACGTCCACGGGCCGGCTCCGGGCTCCGCACCGCGAACCGAGGACGGCCGTGCACCGGCGTCGCGCGTCGGGCGGCCGGGCCCGACTGGGCGGTCGGATCGGCCTGATGAACGGCATCCGTCGTCGCACACCTGGGACGGACGGCCCGACTCGGGATCGCAGTCGCGCGTCGGGCGGCCGGACGGGAGTGGGCGGTCGGGCCGGTCCGGCGAGGGTCGTCCGGTGTCCTCCGCCCGGGATAGGAAGTCCGGCCCGGGGCCGGAGCCGGGCGTCGGGCAACCGGACCCGTCCGGGCAGTCGACCCCGTCAGGTTCACGGCATCCGGCGTCGCACGCCTACGAGCGACAGCCCGACCCGGAACCGGAGCTGAACGTTCAGCAGCCGGACCCGACTGGGCAGCCGGCCCAGCCCGACGAGCGGCACCCGGCGTCGCACGCCTGGGACGGACGGTCCGGCCCGGGACCGGAGCTGAGCGTTCCGCAGCCGGGTCCGACCGCGCACCCGATACCGCACGCCTCGGACCGGCACTCCGCACCGGAACCGGAGCCGTACGAGCAGGGGCCGCCCCACGTCCCGGAAGCCCGGCCCCGGCAGCACGAACACGGCCAGGCAGAACCGCCCGAGCCGGTACCGCCGGACGACGGCGCGGAGGAGACCGCCCTCCTCAGCCCCGAGGAGGCGAAACTCGTCGGCTCCTGGGACGGCGATCTCGACGCGCTCGCGCGGGAGTTGCAACGCTCGCGCGCAGCCGTCCGCGACGTCCCCCTCCCCGCCACCCTCACCGCTTCCCAGTTCCTCCGCCTCGCCGCGGACGAGGAGCGTTTCGCCCGCGAGCTCGCCCGCCCGATGCCCCGGCCTCCCCAGCCGGCCGCTGCGCGCCGGGGTACGCGCTTCCACGCCTGGGTGGAGTCGCGCTTCGAGGAATTGACGCTTCCGATGCTCGGCCCGGACGAACTCCCGGGCGCCGAGGCCGAGGAGGACCAGCCGGAGATCACCGACGAGCGCGACCTCTCCGCACTCAAGGAGGCGTTCGAGCACACCGAGTACGCCAGGCGTGCCCCGTACCGCGTCGAGGCCCCCTTCCAGCTAGTCCTCGCCGGCCGGCTCGTCCGCGGCCGGATCGACGCCGTCTACCGCACTCGGGGTCCCGAGGGGGTCCGCTGGGAGATCGTCGACTGGAAGACGGGCCGCGCCGCCGACCCGCTCCAGCTCGCCGTCTACCGCCTCGCCTGGGCCGAACAGCAGGGCGTTCCGCTCTCCGCCGTCGACGCCGTCTTCGTCCACGTCCGCAGCGGCGAGGTGGAGCGCCCCGACCGGCTGCCGGAGCGCGCGGAGCTGGAGCGCCTGCTCTCCCCGGCGACGGGCTCGGATGCCCGGGGTCGCCCGGATGCCGGATAGGGTCGGTGTCATGACCACCCTCTCCCAGGACGAGGAGAGCGCCGTCCGCGCCTTCCTCGACGAGCAGCGCAGCGGTTTCCTCACCGAACTCGGCGAGTGGCTCCGCATCGCCTCCGTCTCCGCCGAACCGGGGCGGGCGGGCGAGGTGCGGAAGAGCGCCGAGTGGCTCGCCTCCCGACTCGCCTCGATCGGCTTCCCCACCGCGGAGGTCTGGGAGACGGGCACCGCGGCGGAGCCGGGCGCTCCGGCCGTCTTCGCCGAGTGGCCGGCGTCCGATCCCGAGGCGCCGACGGTCCTCGTCTACGGCCATCACGACGTGCAGCCCGCCGCGGTCGAGGACGGCTGGCTCACCGACCCGTTCGAGCCGACGGAGCGCGAGGGCCGCCTCTACGCACGCGGCGCAGCCGACGACAAGGGCCAGGTGTTCTTCCACACACTCGGCCTCCGCGCGCACCTCGCTGCGACGGGCCGCACAGCCCCCGCCGTACACCTAAAGCTCCTCGTCGAGGGCGAGGAGGAGTCGGGGTCGCCGCACTTCGCCGACCTCCTCCGGGCCCGGGCCGCGCGCCTCGCGTGCGACGCGGTGATCGTCTCCGACACCGGGATGTGGGGCCGGGAGACGCCCACCGTCTGCACCGGCATGCGCGGACTCCTCGACCTCCAGATCGACCTGGCAGGCCCCGACCAGGACATCCACTCCGGCTCCTTCGGCGGCGCCGTCCCCAACCCGGCGACGGAGGCGGCACGGTTGGCGGCCGCACTCCACGACGACGAGCGGCGGGTCACCCTCCCCGGCTTCTACGACGGCGTCGTGGAGCTCACCGCCGAGGAGCGCCGACTCTTCGCCGAGCTGCCGTTCGACGAGGACGCCTGGCTCCGTACGGCGCACTCGCACGCGGCGCTCGGAGAGCAGGGCTACTCCACTCTGGAGCGTGTCTGGGCCCGCCCCACCGCGGAGGTGAACGGTATCGGCGGCGGCTACCAGGGCCCCGGCGGAAAGACGATCGTCCCCTCCGCTGCACAGTTGAAGCTCTCGTTCCGCCTCGTGGAGGGGCAGGACGCGGCCCGTGTCGAGGACGCCCTCCGCACCTGGGTCGCCGAGCGCCTCCCGGCTGGCATCCGCCACGAGATCACCTCCGGCGGCTCCACCCGCCCCTGCCTCACCCCGCTCGACCACCCCGCGCTGCGCTCCCTCCTCCGCGCGATGGGCCGCGCCTTCGAAACCTCCGTCGGGCTCACCAGGGAGGGCGGCTCGGGCCCGGCCGCCGACCTGCGCGACGTGCTCGGGGCGCCCGTGCTCTTCCTCGGCATCTCCGTCCCGTCCGACGGCTGGCACGCACCCAACGAGAAGGTCGAACTCGACCTCCTCCTCAAGGGCGCGGAGACGGCGGCCTACCTGTGGAGCGAGCTCGCCGAGTGGCGCCCGTCGGACGGCGTTTGACCGGACCGTACGCACTCCGTCATCCGAGGCCCGGCGGACGACCGGCCCCCGACCGACTCCGATCAAGGAGGAGTGGAAAGCAGCAGTGACCACCTCGACCGACCACACCGCAGGCGACGGCGTGGAGACCGTACCCGCCGCGGACCCGGCCGCATCGATCTGCCTGAGCAGCACCGGCGGCATCGACCGCGCCTCGCACCACAGACTCGACGAAGCCTGGCTCGCCGCGGCCTGGAGCCACCCGACGACCCGGGTCTTCGTGGTCTCGGGCGGCACGGCCCTGGTCGAGGACACCGAGGACGGCCGCACCGAACTGGTGACGACCCCGGCCTTCGAAGCGCCTTACACCGAGGCCCACCGCTACTTCCTCGGCACCGACACCGAGGGCGTCCGCTACTTCGCGATCCAGAAAGACACCCTCCCCGGCCGCTTCGACGACCTCGCGCGGCCCGCGGGGCTGCGTGAGGCCGGCGCCCTCTCGGAGCGCGACGGGGAACTCCTCGCACACGCCGTCGGCCTGGAGAACTGGCAGCGCACCCACCGCTTCTGCTCGCGCTGCGGCGAGCGCACCGTCATCGCGGCCGCGGGCCACATCCGACGCTGCACCGCCTGCGGCGCCGAGCACTATCCGCGCACAGACCCTGCCGTGATCATGCTCGTCACCGACGACCAGGACCGGGCGCTCCTCGGCCGCCAGGTCCACTGGCCCGAGGGCAGGTTCTCCACGCTCGCCGGGTTCGTCGAGCCCGGCGAGTCGATAGAGGCCGCGGTCCGGCGCGAGGTGCAGGAGGAGGCCGGGGTCGGCGTCGGCCCCGTCGAGTACGTGGGCAGCCAGCCGTGGCCGTTTCCCTCGAGCCTGATGCTCGGCTTCATGGCACGTGCGGTCTCGCCGGAGATCGAGGTCGACGGGGACGAGATCGAGGAGGCCCGCTGGTTCTCGCGGGAGGAGCTCGCCGAGTCGATCGAGCGCGGAAGGGTGCTTCCGCCGACCGGCATCTCGATTGCGTCGCGCCTCGTCGAACGCTGGTACGGCGGCCCGCTGCCCCGCACCCGGTCGAGCTAGCGCTTCGGAAGCGAACTCCCTCGTAGCTTGCGGTGATTGGAGCTCGGCCGCCCCTGCGTGAGAGGGGCGGCCGGCGGCGCTCAGCTCGCGAGGGCCTCCTTCACCTGGATGAGGCTGGGGTTGGTGAGGACGACCGGCTCACCGCCCGCCTCGGGGACGACCTGGAGCGTCGGCACCGTCTGGTTGCCGCCGTTGGCCTCTTCGACGAAGGTCGCCGAGGCCGGGTCGTTCTCGATGTTGACCTCCGAGTACGAAATGCCCTCGCGGTCCATCTGGCCCTTCAGCCTGCGGCAGTAGCCGCACCAGGTGGTGCTGTACATCGTCACGCTGCCCGACATGTGTCCTCTGCTCCTTCGTCGTCGACCGGCCCCTGCCGGCACCGGGTGCACCGAGACCTCGGACGGTGCACAAGAGGAAACGTACGGGCATCCACCGCCATTCCCCGCGCAGGGGCGTCCGAGTACCCGTGGAGCCCCGGGAGTTCGTAGTACCGCAGCAGCCCCACTGTGGACAGCCTGCCCGTCCGTCTCGCCTTACCTGGCAGCATGGCGGGGTGACAGCAGCGACGGACCCCACCCTCTTCACTCCGGCGACGGGCGGCCCCGCAGCCCCGCCCCCGCCGGACGCCGACGCTGTCCTGGAGGGCCTCGACCCGGAGCAGCGCGAGGTGGCGACTGCCCTGCGCGGCCCGGTCTGCGTCCTCGCCGGCGCCGGCACGGGCAAGACCAGAGCCCTCACCCACCGGATCGCGTACGGAGTGCGCTCCGGCGTCTTCCAGCCCGCCAGCGTCCTCGCCGTCACTTTCACCAACCGCGCAGCGGGCGAGATGCGCGGTCGGCTCCGTGCGCTGGGAGCGGCCGGGGTCCAGGCCCGCACCTTCCACTCGGCGGCGCTTCGGCAGCTCCAGTTCTTCTGGCCGCGGGCGGTCGGCGGGGAGTTGCCGCGTCTGGTCGAGCGCAAGGCGCAGCTCGTCGCCGAGGCGGCCGCGCGCCACCGCATCCGCCTCGACCGGGGCGAGCTCCGCGACGTCACAGCCGAGATCGAGTGGGCCAAGGTCACGCAGACCGTCCCCGACGACTATCCGGCCGCACTGGCCAAGTCGGGCCGAGAGGCACCCAGGGACCCGGGCGAGACCTCCGGAATCTACGCCGCCTACGAGCAGATCAAGCGCGAGCGGTCCGTCATCGACTTCGAGGACGTCCTGCTGCTCACCGTAGGCGTCCTCCAGGAGCGCCCCGACGTCGCCGACGCGGTCCGCGCCCAGTACCAGCACTTCGTCGTCGACGAGTACCAGGACGTCTCCCCCCTCCAGCAGCGGCTCCTCCAACTCTGGGTGGGCGAGCGCGAAAGCCTCTGCGTGGTCGGGGACGCCAGCCAGACCATCTACTCCTTCACCGGCGCCACCCCCGACCACCTCCTCGACTTCCGCGTCCGGCACCCGAGCGCCACCGTCGTCAAGCTCGTGCGCGACTACCGCTCGACCCCGCAGGTCGTCCACCTCGCCAACGGCCTGCTCTCCCAGGCGCACGGGCGCGCCGCCGATCACCGCCTCGAACTCGTCGCCCAGCGCGACCCGGGCCCGGACCCGACCTTCACCGAGTACGGCGACGAGCCCGGCGAGGCCGAGGGCACCGCACAACGCATCCGCGAGCTCCTCGCCTCGGGCGTACCGGCGAGCGAGGTCGCCGTCCTCTTCCGGATCAACGCCCAGTCCGAGATCTACGAGCAGGCGCTCGCCGACGCCGGCGTCCCCTACCAACTCCGGGGTGCCGAGCGCTTCTTCGAGCGCCCCGAGGTGCGCGAGGCCGGCGTCGCCCTCCGCGGCGCCGCCCGCGCCGGGGGAAGGGACCCGCTCGTGGAGACGGCCGTCGACCTCCCCTCGCAGGTCCGCGCCGTCCTCGGCACCAAGGGCTGGAGCTCCGAGCCGCCCGCCGGGTCCGGCGCGGTGAGGGACCGCTGGGAGTCGCTCTCCGCGCTCGTGCGTCTCGCCGAGGAGTTCGCGTCCGCCCGCCCGAACGCCACCCTCGGGGACCTCGTCGGCGAACTCGACGCCAGGGCCAACGCCCAGCACGCACCGACCGTGGAAGGGGTCACCCTCGCCTCGCTCCACTCGGCGAAGGGACTCGAGTGGGACGCCGTCTTCCTCGTCGGCCTGACCGACGGCATGCTCCCCCTCACACACGCCAAGACGGAGGCGCAGGTGGAGGAGGAGCGCCGCCTTCTCTACGTCGGCGTAACCCGCGCGCGCAGAACCCTTGCGCTCTCCTGGGCGCTCGCGCGCACCCCCGGTGGGCGCCCGGGCCGCCGCCCCTCGCGCTTCCTCGAAGGGCTGCGCCCGGGGACTGCCTCGCGCGGCGCCCACCGCACATCCGGCGGCGCCGGCGGCATCGAGCGCGGGACGGCCCCGGTGCCGCGAGCGCGCAGGCAGCGGGCGCCCGCCGTCTGCCGGGTGTGCGGACGGACCCTCACCCACCCCGGCGAGATGAAGCTGATGCGGTGCGAGGACTGCCCCTCGGAGCTCGACGAGCGCCTCTACGAGCGCCTGCGCGACTGGCGTTCCGAGCAGGCCGAGGCCCTCCGCCAGCCCGCGTACTGCATCTTCACCGACCGAACCCTGCTCGCCATCGCCGAGAACGTCCCCGAGGACGCCGCTTCCTTGAGCCGCATCCCGGGCGTCGGAGCACGCAAGCTCAACCGCTACGGAAGCGATGTCCTCGCCCTCTGCTCCGGCGAGGAGCTCCTCGCCACCGGAGGGACGGCAGGCGCGGAGGAGACGGCCTCCGAAACAGCACCCGCTGAGAAGGCGCCCGACGAAGACGCAGCCGCCGACGGAGGCACCGAGCGGAACTGACGAGATCCGAGCGTCCGTGCACCCAACGAGCCGTGTACGTAGCAATGTTCGTTCGCTACATGACGGGGCGACGCCCCCTGGAGCGGTCTCGAGTGCGGAGGAGACGCGTCCGGTTGATGTCACGGAAGATGTTACGGAGACCGGCGGAAAATAGTTTGCGCCCGGCTCACGGAGCCCCATAGCCTCTCGGACATGGAGAAGGCGGGGCTTTCCGCTCCTGCCGATTCCGTGCTGTACTGGACCCTGTAAAACTTCCGGATCGGGCCTGGCGGCCCTGTCCCGAGCTGCCGAGAGGAGGCGACGACACGTGATTGAGCTCATGAGGAACCAGAAAGTGACCGTCAACTCGGTCGTTGACCTCTGTGGAATCGGCTCCCGCCTCAAGGCCACCGGTCTGTCCGGCATCGGGCACATCCGTGGCGTCCTGGGCGGCAGTGAGCGACCGACGACGGCACTTGTGGCAGCACCCGTATGGGCACCGGCCTATGCGTTTGCGCTTGCTGCCGAGGGTGCTGACGCGCACCAGAAGCGGCGCCAGTCCATGCGGGCCTTCCGTGGCCTCAAACCTTGGAGAGAACCAGCCTGATCGGCGAGATCAGGTCGGCACCTTCCAGGGCCGCGGAAACCCACACCGGGATTCCGCGGCCCTTCTGTTTGCCCCGACCGGCCACCAGCCGGAGCGACAAGACAACAGACATCAACAGACGAGGACGAACGACAGTGCATCCCCAATCGCACACCCTGTCCGCCCAGACCGACCGGTCCGCCGCCGCCCAGCTCGACACCCCGTCCGGGACCCTGCGCGCCGGACTCGCCGCTTCGCCCGACGCCACCACGGAGGACTCCTTGACCGCCCCGCAGATCACCCTCACCGAGCTCGACGATGCCATCGAGCGCCTGGGTGTAGATGTGCCCTGCCACTCCTACGACCCCGAGGTCTTCTTCGCCGAGGCCCCGGCCGACGTCGAGTACGCCAAGTCTCTGTGCCAGACCTGTCCGCTGCGTGAGGCATGCCTCGCGGGAGCCAAGGAACGGCGGGAGCCCTGGGGCGTCTGGGGCGGAGAGCTCTTCGTCCAGGGCGTGGTCGTACCGAGGAAGCGGCCGCGTGGCCGTCCCCGCAAGAACCCGGTCGCGGCGTGAGCACGCGCAGCAGGACGACGGGCCGTCGGCATCCCGCCTTGGGAACGCTCGACCGCCCCCACGCGCGGGCCCCGCGCATCCGTCAACACATTGAGCAGGAACGCACGATGACTTCCCTCCACGCCTCCACGACCACGCACGCCGTGGCGCAGGAGACGCGACAGAACAGGACCCGAGATATGCAACTCATGCCCGAGACCATGGCGCGCTCCCATATGGAGCAGCGCCTGCACGAGGCCGAGTCCGAACGCCGGGCTCTCCGCCTCGTCACGGCTCGGCGACTGCAACGGCGCGCAGAACGCGCGGCGTTGCGCGCCCGCCGGGCGCTCGCCATGGCCGTCATGCAGTAACCGCCGTCGCCGCGCGCCGTAAGGCGCCCGCCGTCGACGCTTCGACCACGGGCGGTGCCGCCGCGAGGCGCCCGTCCGATCCCCGCGGGGGCTCGACAGCCCGCCGCGGACACGGGGGAGGGGGCCGGGGACTCATCCTCGGCCCCCACTGCGTTCCTCGAAGCCCGCTTGGTGAGGGGCCGGCGCCGAGGGGCCGCGGGAAGGAGCCGCCCGCCTCTGCGGGCGATCGGAAAACGGCCCTTCCCGGCCCCGTCTCCGAAGACGGACTACCGACGAGTTCTGGTGCAGTCGAACGACAGAGAGCCCGCGGCGACTTGAGCATGACCCATCAGGCTTGAGCGTGTCCAAGGCCGGCGACCCACTGCGACTCTGCAAGTCCCAGGAGAACCGTCCGCCCAGTAAGAGCCGGCTTGGCTCCCTGGCAGTCGTCCGCGGGCGGAGAGGTCTGACTGTCGGCAGAGTGCTCCGGCGTCAGACGTCGGGCCCGTCGGGCGTCTCCCCTCTCTGTACGGCGTCCGCCGGCGAGCGACCCGACCGACCCGTCTGTTCGTCGGGTATCGCCGCGCCGGGCTCGTCCTTGCCGATACGGCTCGGACCCGGGTCACCGCGAGAGTCACTGGCGTCCGTCAACAGCTCGACGTGGCTCCCTTCCGCGGGTGAACTCGCCTTCTCGACAGCGGCATTCTGCCCCGCCTCGAAGCCGCGGCCTTCTCTCGGCGGAGGCACCACGGGCACTGACTTCGGTTGCTCCTTCGAAGCCGCTCCCTGCTCGCTGTCCCCGCCCTTCTCGGAAGGCGACGACGGTGGCGTGCGGGCGGACTCCGTACCGACATGCGGCTCTGCGTCAGGCGCTTCCTCGACCAACGACTGCTCCTCCCCGGCGCCCGGCGTTTTGCCAACGAGGTCTTCCACGCACTCCGGTCGCTCGCCCGCAACCCCCGAGCGCCGCCGCTTCCAGAGGGCGTCTTCCTCCGCGAACCCCGGGACCCAGGCTCGGAGTTCCTCCCGAAGCCTGACCGTTGCGCCGAGCTGGCACAGCACGCCGATGGTGCTGAGCGTCACCCGATGTATCAGCAGGTAGGAAGGCGGAAGGTTCAGGCGCCTGCCGAGTTGATGGGCGGGGGATCGGGGATCGGCGAGTCGTGCAGCCTGGCCGCGCATCCAGGCACGGTCGAAGGTGAAGGAGTCCGCCCCGGCCGGAGCGATGATCGGCAGCAGGCTCTGCAGCACCTCCGGCGGATCGAGTTCTATGTGCTCCTTGACGAAGCCCTCCGCACGCAGCAGCTCATGGACAGCCTCCGCTTCCTCTGCGAGCGCCAGCCGCAAGGCGATTCCGATCGTCGGTGGAAGCCCCTCCGGCAGCCGGTCGACGGTGCCGAAGTCCATGACCCCGAGGCGCCACCGGGACGGGTCCTCCGAACCACCGGTGAGCAAGCGGAAGTTACCCGGGTGCGGGTCGGCATGGAGGAGGCCGGTGCGGCTCGTTCCCGAGAAGAGGAAATGCGCGAGGAGTTGGCCGGCCCGGTCGCGTTCCGCCTGCCTGCCGTCGTTTATCACCTCCGCCAGGGGGACACCGTCGAGCCACTCCGAGACGAGTACATGCTCGGCCTGTGCAACGACGTCGGGGATCAGGACTTCGTCGTCGTCGGCGAACTCGGCCGCGTACGTCGACTGGGCTTCGGCCTCCAGCGCGTAGTCGAGCTCCTCGGTGACCCGGGAACGCAGCTCGGAGAGGAGCGGGTTGATGTCGAGACCGGGGACGAGGGGGCTCAACGCTCTGGCGAAGAGGCCGAGTTGGGAAAGATCGGACATCAGTGCCGATCCGGCTCCCGGGTACTGCACCTTCACCGCGACCTCCCGCCCGTCGTGCCAGACGGCATGGTGCACCTGGCCGATCGAAGCGGCGGCCGCGGGCTTCTCCTCGAACTCGGTGAAGTGTTCCCGCCAGTCCTCGCCGAGGTTCTCCCGCAGGACGGAATGCACCGTGTCCGAGGGCATGGGCGGCGCCGACTCCTGGAGTTTGGTGAGGGTCGCGCGATAGGGAGCCGTCATCTCCTCCGGCAACGCGGACTCGAAGACCGAGAGCGCCTGCCCGACCTTCATCGCCCCGCCCTTCAACTCTCCCAATGTGGCGAAGAGTTGGTCGGCCGTACGCTTCTGGAGCTCGGTGGTGATGGTCTCCAGCGAGCCGCCGGTGAGGCGCTTGCCGAGGCCCTGCGCCGCTCGGCCGGCGAACCCCAGGGGCAGAGCGGCGAGCTTCGCCGTTCTGGTGACTGCCTTGCGCGGCAGGTCAGACATGTGCAGGTCCTTCCCCTGTGGTGGGCGTGCGGAGGGCTGCGCGGCGCCGGGCCGGCACGGGGCTGCCCGGATGCTGCGCCGGCGCGGAGAGGGAGACCCGCGGAGACGCGCACTGCTGACGCGCCGTGAGAACGGTGCCCCGCTCGAGCGGCATGGGCGGGGAGGGTGGCTCGTACCTCCTCGCGAGGGCGTCTGCGGAGCGGACTGCCGCCACGCGGGGGCGGGGTGTCATCTGAACCTTCAACTCCCTTGATGCGCCGTCGGGAACGGACGGACCCCTGCGATCCGACTACCCGGCCATTGTGGGGGTGCTCAGGGCCGGATGGTCCGCTTCGGCCTCCTCCGGTACGGAAGCTGCACCGCATGGGCACTCGGGGTGCGGGGCGACGAGATCGGTGTCGGAGAGGAGGTGAGGGAGCGTGAAGCGCATGCGGTAACCCGCGCAGCAGGCGCCGTCGCCGTCCACGAAGCTCAGCGCGTGGGACGTCACGGCGCCGGAGACGAGCGTGGCGAGCGCGGTGTCGCACGGAGGGACGCCCGCCCGGCGCCGTGCTGCGGTGCGCCACTGCCCCACGACGAGAGGCCAGCTCGGTTCCCGGACGGCGTTGGCGCGCAGCAGGCACTCGGCGCAGGGCGACCGTCCGGGAAGCACCAACGGACCCACGACGCCCGTTCCTTCGACGACCCCGCCGAAGAGGTGCGGTGTGCCCGCGGCGACGAACCGCTCGTTCGCGCGGGGGTCGGGCGCGAAGGCGTCCAGGCCGTCCCGCGGTGTGACGATCACCAGCGACACCGGGCTCTGGGTTCCGCCCTTCGCCTGCTTGGTCCGGCGCACGACGGAGCGCGCTGCCGCGTCCCTACGGCTGCCGACCTGCTCGGGCGAGAGCCCCGCAGGCGAGGTGTCCCACGGTTCGACCACGCCGCCGTCCACTACTTCGACTTGACCGACCCCCGCGGCGGAGAGCGTCGCCGCGACCGAGGCGCCGACCTTCCCCGCGCCCCGTACCTGGACCTTCACGTGCCGCCGGGCGGAGAGCCTGCGCACCCCCGACCCCGGCCCGCGGTGGACGGCTGTGAGCGAGGCGAGGTCGGCGCGCAAGCCCTCGCCGATGCTGGCGGAGGCTTCGCGGTCGTACGTGGCGTCGTCCAACGCGCCCTGGAGCGCGAGACGTTCCGCGATGTGGTCGGCCTTCTCCGGGCGTACGCCGAGACGTCGGGCCTCGTTGCGTAGCTGGTCCATGCTGCGGGTGCCGTCGAAGAGGTCGAGCAAGGCGGCCGTGGCGTTGTCGACCGGGCCGAGGAGCAGCGCATGGGCCGCGGTGACGCCGTACTGGACGGTCTGGCGGTCCCGCCAACCGCGGCGCAGGGCAGGCTTGATCATCGGATGCATGGTGAACCCCCGTCGTTCGGTGGGCGCGGTGTGACGCCCACGACAGACAGGATGCACGCTGTGACGGGATCTTGCAGAGAGTAGTCCACAAGCCCGCTCAATAGTCGTACCGGCACTCCGTGTTGGGTGGCTTTTGCCCCGAGAAGTGCCGGTGCCCGGGACTTGGGCCGCCGCCAACAGGTAACGTCTTCACGTGTCCGCCGACCCGCCGAAGAGCGCCAGCAAACGTGCGGTGGAGGTGCGTCGAAGCGCCCGCCGTCGTCGTACGGTCTCCGCGTACCGCGAGGGAGACCGTACGGTCGTGCTGATCCCGGCCAGGATGTCGGCGGACGAGGAGGCCCGCTGGGTCGACACGATGCTGCGCAAGCTCGCTGCTCAGGAGAGCCGGCGCATGCTGGGCGACGGGGAGTTGGCGCAGCGCGCCGCCCGGCTCAGCGAGCAGTACCTCTCCGGCCGCGCGCGTCCCGCCTCCGTCCGCTGGGTCACCAACCAGAACACGCGCTGGGGCTCCTGCACCCCGGCCGAGGGCAGCATCCGCCTCTCCCACCGGCTCCAGGGCATGCCCGAGTACGTCGTGGACTACGTCCTGCTCCACGAACTCGCCCACCTGCTCGTCCCCGGGCACGGGCCGCAGTTCTGGGAGCTCCTCGACGTCTATCCCCGCACCGAGAGGGCCCGCGGTTTCCTGGAGGGCGTCGCAGCGGCGGACCGGCTCCCGTACCGAGCGGGCGACGGGGCGAGCAACCGCGGCGACCCCGAGGAGCCGGCGGCCGACGCCGAGCCGTGACGCGGCCTGGGCGCCGAGCACTTCAGAGCACGGCGAGCGTCCGCTCCAGCAGACGCGTCACGGACGCGTCCGCGACCTCGCCGACCTCGTCGTACGCATACCACCGCAGCGCCAGCGACTCCTCACTGATCCGCTCCCCTGCGCCGCGCGGTGCCACGGCCGCGTACTGGACATCGAGGTGCCAGGCGCACGGCGTCGCGTGACGATCGAGGCGGACGGGACCGCCCGGAAGCAGCCGCAGCCCTTCGATCCCCGACTCCTCGGCGGCCTCCCGTTCCGCCACCGCGGCGAGCGAGGCGTCGGCCGGCTCGCAGTGGCCGCCCATCTGGAGCCACATCCGCAGCTTGCGGTGCAGGGTGAGGAGCACCCGCTCCCGCTCCGGGTCGACGACGAGCGCGCTCGCGGTGAGATGCCCAGGGGCGCACGCCCTCCACATGCCGTCCGGATACGTCGACAGGTGGTCGAGGTAGGCGAGCCGCAACTCCTCCTGCCCCGCGTCGGGCGCGGGCCAACTGCCCAGCGTCGTACGGGCGTCGGCGTGGAGCGTCACCGGTCGCCTTCGCCCTCGTCGTCCTTGTTCTTCGACTGGTCCTCCTCGGGGCCCTGCTCCTCGCCGGAAGGGGAGCGCCCCGCTGCCGCGTCGCCGAGCATCTTGTCGAGCTCGGAGAAGTCGGGCTGCTCGCGGTGGACGAAGCCGTCGGGGTCGTCGAGGTCGGCAGCGGTCGGGAGCATGTCCGGGTGGGCCCAGAGGCCGTCGCGGCCTTCGGCACCGCGCGCGTCGGCGAGCGAGGCCCACAGCCGGGAGGCGTCGCGGAGTCTGCGCGGCCGGAGTTCGAGGCCGATGAGGGTGGCGAAGGTCTGCTCCGCCGGGCCGCCCGTCGCCCGCCTGCGACGGAGCGTCTCGCGGAGGGCGTCGGCCGAGGGCAGGTGCGGCTGCGCAGCGGAGTGCACCACTGCGTCGACCCAGCCCTCGACGAGGGCGAGCGCCGTCTCCAGCCGGGCGAGAGCTGCCTTCTGCTCGGGGGTGTCCTCCGGCTGGAACATGCCCTGCTGGAGCGCCTCCTGGATCTCCTCGGGCCGCTGCGGATCGAGCTGCCCGACGACGTCCTCGAGCTTGGCGGTGTCGACCTTGATCCCTCGTGCGTACCCATCGACCGCTCCGAAGAGGTGCGAGCGCAGCCACGGGACGTGGGCGAAGAGCCTCTGGTGCGCGGCCTCGCGGAGCGCCAGGTACAGGCGGACCTCCTCGAGCGGAACGTCGAGCCCCTCGCCGAGCGCCTCGACGTTCCGGGGAAGGAGCGCTGCCTTGCCTGAAGGACCGAGCGGCAGCCCGACGTCGCTGGAGCCGACGACCTCGCCGGCGAGCACCCCGAGCGCCTGCCCGATCTGGGTGCCGAACATGGCGCCGCCCATCTGCCGCATCATCCCGAGGAGCGGCCCTGCCATCGCCTGCATCTCCTCGGGAAGGACGTCGCCCATGGCGGCGCCGACCCGCTCGGCGACCGGGTCCACGAGCTCCTTCCACGCCGGCAGCGTCGACTCGATCCACTCGGCCCTGCTCCAGGCGACGGCCGCTCCCGAGCCGGACGGGAGGGAGGTGACGCCGTCGAGCCAGAGGTCCGCGAGACGCACCGCCTCCTCGACGGCGCTCTGCTCCTGCGGGCTCACGCTGGCGTCCTTGCTGCCGTTCTGGGCGCCGGCGGCCACGGTCTGGCGGGCGATGTCCTTCGCCATGTCCCAGTTCACGGGCCCGCCCTCGTAGGAGAGCATCTGGCCGAGCTTCTGGAAGGCGGCGCCGAGGTCGTTCGGGTCGAATCCGCCCTGGGCGCCCGAGCCGAACATCGCGGCGAGCGGATTCCCCGCGGCTCCCGAACCGCCGAGCCCCTGGCCGCCGAAGCCGAAGGGGTCGGGGGAGTTGCCGGAGTCGCCCTTGCCGCCCTGCTGCTTGTCGCGTTCGTTTCCGTCCTCGGGCTCCTCGGGAGGTACGCCGAATCCGAATGGCTGGTCACTCACGGGTTTCCTCGGCTCTGTGTCGTCGGACGGTCTTCAACGGTTCCTGGATCATCCATGCGATCTGGTGGCCTCTGCCTCCAGCCTAGACACCCGTCAGGCAGGATGGAGCCTGCGCACCTCGTACCAGAACAACCACTGGAGAAGCCCGGTGAGTTCCTCCGAGTCCTACGTTCGCGCAGCGCGAACCCCGGCCGTCGCCGTCACGGGAGCCGGCGCCGGCGTCGGCGCGCTGCTCGCGGAACGGCTGGCTGCCTCTCCCGAGGTGAAGGAGGTCCTCGCCCTCGACGAGTGCCGGGGCGAGGTGGAGGGCGTCGAGTGGCACACCCTCGACGTGCGCGACCCCGCCATCGCCGATCGCCTGCGCAGGGACGGCAAACCCGTCGACGTCGTCGTCCACCTCGCGATCGACCTCGACATCGAGGGCGACGCCGCGGCCCGCACCGCCTACAACGTGCGCGGAACGCAGACCGTACTCACTGCTGCGGCGGCCGCCGGGGTGCGTCGCGTAGTGCTCTGCACCTCGTCGATGGTCTACGGGGCGCTCCCCGACAACGACGTCCCGCTCGCCGAGGACTCCGAGCTGCGCGCCACCGCCGACGCCACGGGCGTCGGCGACCTCCTGGAGATCGAGCGCCTCGCGCAGCGCGCGCCCCGTGCGCACCCCGGGCTCAACGTCACGGTGCTGCGGCCTGCGGTACTCGTGGGTGCCGGTACCGACACCGCGCTCACCCGGTACTTCGAGTCGCCGCGGCTCCTCGTCGTCGCCGGCTCCGAGCCGCGTTGGCAGTTCTGCCACGTCGAGGACCTCGTCGGGGCCCTGGAGTACGCGGTGCTGGAGAAGATCGAGGGCGAGGCCGTCGTCGGCTGCGAAGGATGGCTGGACCAGGAGGAGGTGGAGGGGCTCACCGACACCCGGCGCATGGAGCTGCCGTCCTCCGTCGCGCTCGGCGCCGCCTCGCGGCTGCACCGTCTCGGCATCACGCCGTCCCCGGCAGGCGACCTCGCGTACACGATGTATCCCTGGGTCGTCAGCGCCAGCCGGCTGCACGACGCCGGTTGGCGTCCGGAGTGGACCAACGAGGAGGTTCTCGCCGCGCTCCTCGACGAGGTCGCCGGCAGGCACACGGTCGCCGGCAGGCGACTCGGACGCACGGAGGCGGCGACGGCGGCCGGTGCTGCCGGCGCGACGGTCGCTCTCCTCGGCACGGCCGCGCTGGTCCGTCGCGCCCGCAGACGCCGCGGTCTGTGAGGAGTTCCGAATCACGCGTGCGTACGGCAGCATGAGCGCCATGGCGCAGATGTACGAACACCCTGGTGAAGCGGCTGCCCCGGAGCCGATCCGACTGCTGGAGGTCCGCTCCGCGCCGCTCTCCGTCGACGAGGTCTTCGCCGCGGTACAGGACGGGGCGGCAGGCGGCACAGCGCTCTTCGCCGGCACGGTCCGCAACCACGACGGCGGCTCCGACGTCGCCGCGCTCGCCTACTCCGCGCACCCGACGGCGGAGGAAGAGCTGCGCAGGGTCGCCGAGAAGGTAGCCGCCGACTACCCGGTGCGCGCGCTCGCCGCGGTGCACCGGGTGGGGGACCTCTCGGTCGGCGACCTCGCCGTCGTCGTCGCCGTCTCCTGCCCGCACCGCGCGGAGGCGTTCGAGGCATGCCGCCGCCTCATCGACGAACTCAAGGCACAGGTGCCCCTCTGGAAACACCAGGAGTTCGGCGACGGCTCGCAGGAGTGGGTCGGGGCGCAGTAATCGCCCTCGTCCGGCCGGAGGACGACGGCACGGCCGCGAGCGACGAACACGCAGCTCACCCCCGGTGTGCGCGGGGGCGCGCAACCTTCCCCGAGGCGGCGACTTCAGGCTCCCGGCGGTAATCTTGTGATCGATCACACCAGTTCATCGGGTGTGGCCACCTACGAGAGTCGGGAGGTCTCGATGGCAGCTCTCGCGTGGTTGTTGATCCCGGTCGCAGCCGCTGTCATCACCGGGGCGTGGAGCAGTTGGATGGGCCGCCGCCGGGGCAAGGCTCCGGACGCCGCGGGGGTCGCGGGGTACGAGCGGTTCCGTGCGGCGATGGAGCGGTCGAGCGCCGACCCTGCCACCTCGTCGGAGGACGCCGTCCGGGAGGCGGAACGCTCGCCTGTGACCGCCTGTTCGGCCGCCGAGAACAGGGCCCGGACCGCCGACTGACGGTCGCTTACCGTACTGTCGTGCCATGCCTCGCCGCACCGCGACCCTGCTGACGTCGACTCTCCTGCTGATAGCGCTGCTGTGCGCGGCGATGCTCATCAGGGAGCCCTACGCCAAGATGTCGCCGGGACCGACGTACAACACCCTCACCAAGGGCCACGGCGAGACGGTCCTCCAGGTGCCGAAGGGCATGGCACACAAGACGACCGGTCACCTCAACATGACGACGGTCCGGGTGACCAACTCGGAGTACCGGATGAGCATCATCGGCGCCGTCGGCGGGTGGCTCAATTCGGACACGATCGTCGTCCCGTACTCGACCGTCTACCCCGACAACAAGTCGGCGCAGCAAGTGAACGAGGAGAACGCGGAAGAGTTCAACACCTCCCAGGAGAGCGCGAAGGTGGTCGCACTCCGCGAACTCGGCCACGACGTCCCGGCGCGGACGATCGTCAGCTCCGTCGTGAAGGACAGCCCCGCGCACGGCACGCTCCACGCGGGCGACGTCATCAGGGCCGTCGACGGCACGGCCGTCCGCAAACCGCAGCAGGTGGCGAAGCTGGTGAGCGACAGGAAACCGGGGGAGTCCGTCACCTTCTCGCTGATCCCCGCGAAGGAGGCGAAGCGGGCCGAGAAGGCGGGCGAGGAGCCGGACCCCGCGGACGAGCGCGAGGTGACGGTGCGGACGAAGGAGGAGCCGGAGGACGGACGGGCGATCGTCGGCATCCAGCCGGGGACCGCGCACACCTTCCCGTTCAAGATCAACATCACGCTCCACGACGTCGGGGGCCCCAGCGCGGGTCTGATGTTCGCCCTCGGCCTCGTCGACAAGCTCTCGGAACACGACCTCACGGGCGGCCACTTCATCGCCGGAACCGGAACCATCGACGACGACGGCAAGGTCGGTGAGATCGGCGGCATCCAGATGAAGACGATCGCGGCCCGAGACGAGGGCGCCGAGTTCTTCCTGACGCCGAAGGGCAACTGCCACACCGCGGCGAAGACCAAGCCGGACGGCCTCACGCTCGTCGAGACGGGCACCATGGACCAGGCGATGGAGTCGCTCAAGAAGATCCGCGCGGGAGAGACGGCAGACCTGCCGGTGTGCAGCGAGCACTGACCGTCAGCAGGCCGTCCCTCCGTCAACCGTCCGTGTGAGGCGGGGACGAGCCGGAGCGCCCCCGGGCGCCCCGGCCGCCCGGCTCACTCCTCGAACGTCGCCGTGAGCGCTTCGGCGAGTCCCGGCACCAGGTCGGCTCCGGTGAGCACTTCGGCGGACGCGTCCTTCTCGCGGAGCCGCACCGCCGAGTCGCGCTCGCCGTTGCGGAGCACCGCGACGGTGAGGCGTACCTCCTGACGCTCCGGATGCTCGGCGACCCAGCCGGCGAGCTGCTCCTCGTCGAGGTCGACGGGCACGGAGGATTCAGCCGAGGGCGGAAGCATCAGCCGCTCGACGGTGAGGGCGCACCCCGCCACCGAGTCGGGCCACGCGATGGTGGCGAGGAACTCGTCGAGCGGGTTGTCGGGCGGGAGTTCGTCCTGCTCGACGGGGGTGAGCGGGGAGGCGTTCGGCTCCTCGGCCGCCTCGTCGAAGCCCAACTGCTGGGCGAGTTCCGGCTCGTCCTCTCTGAGCCTGGCGGTGTCGACGAGGGCGAAGAGGCGGGCCGGCTGGTCCCAGCCGAGGCCCGCGGCGTACTCGTCGATCTCCAGTACGGCGCGGGTCAGGGGCGTGGCGGCGAGCGGTGTGCCGTCAAGGGGGGCGTTGTTCATGTGCATATGGTGCCGCGTCGGACCCCGGAAACGGGAACTGAGTAAAGCTTGAGTAAGTTGCCTAGGTGGGCCTTACGATGCGGGCCCAGTTCGTCGACGGTTGTCGACGCCAGTCGACGTTCATCCACTGCGAATCTTCGAGGTGCGCACCTTGGCTTTCCAGATGCCGGATCGGGGCTCAGGAGGCCCTCCTTCCGGACCACGGATCAGAGTGGGCCGGCCCTCCCGGCGCGCGCGGACGCTGTTGCTGACAGCGGGCGTGCTCGCCGTGCTGGTCATGCTCTTCGTCATGTTTGCCGGGTTCTGGACCGACTGGCTCTGGTACCGATCGGTCGACTACAGCTCGGTCTTCTCAAAGAGTCTGCTGACAAAGATCGGTATGTTCGCCGTCTTCGGCGTGCTGATGGCGGTCGCCGTAGGCTTCAACATTTGGTTGGCGCACCGGCTCCGTCCGCCGCTCAGCGCGATGTCGCTGGAGCAGCAGAACCTCGACCGGTACCGGATGGGGCTCGCGCCGTACAAGAAGTGGGTGCTGCTCGGGATCACGGCGCTCATCGGCCTGATCGCGGGAGCCTCGGCGGCCGGCCAGTGGCGCACCTTCCTCATGTGGATCAACGGGGTCTCGTTCGGCGAGAAGGACCCGCAGTTCGGCAAGGACATCTCGTTCTACGCTTTCGACCTGCCCTTCTACCGCACGCTGCTGAGCTTCGGCTTCGCCGCCGCGGTCCTCTCGCTCATCGCCGCGGCGCTGGTGCACTACCTCTACGGCGGACTCCGCATCACGACCCCCGGTGCCCGCGCCACCGCACAGGCCACAGGCCATCTCTCGGTGCTGCTCGGCCTGTTCGTCGCGCTCAAGGCGGTCGCGTACTGGCTCGACAGATACGGCCTGGCCGTCAAGTCGGGTGAGTTCAAGGCGACGGACAACTGGACGGGCCTGAAGTACGTCGACGCCAACGCCTATCTACCGGCGAAGACGATCCTCTTCATCATCGCGATCATCTGCGCCGTGCTCTTCTTCGCCACCCTGTGGCGCCGCACCTGGCAGCTTCCGGTGATCGGCTTCGGCCTGATGGTCCTCTCGGCGATCCTGATCGGCGGCCTCTACCCGGCGATCGTGCAGAAGTTCCAGGTTCAGCCGAACGAGCAGGCCAAGGAAACTCCGTACATCAAGAAGAACATCGAGGCGACCCGCGACGCCTACGACATCGCGGACTCGCAGGTGACGGACTACCAGGGCACGAGCAAGGCGTCGAACGAGAAGCTGCGCCAGGCCGCCGACACCACGGCGAGCATCCGTCTCCTCGACCCGAACGTCGTCTCGCCCACGTACCAGCAGAAGCAGCAGGTGCGCGGTTACTACCAGTTCCCCGCCACGCTCGACGTCGACCGCTACAAGGACGACGACGGCAACGAGCGGGACACCGTGGTCGGCCTCCGTGAGATCAACACGGACGGCATCCCGGAGAAGAACTGGATCAACGAGCACTTCAAGTACACCCACGGCTACGGCATGGTCGCGGCCAAGGGCACCCAGGTGGACAAGGACGGCGCTCCCGACTTCACCGAGAAGGACCTCCCGCCCAAGGGCGAGATGGGCAAGTACGAGGGCCGCATCTACTACGGCGAGAAGACGAACCAGTACTCGATCGTCGGCGGCCCGCAGAAGGAGCTCGACTACGCGGACGACGAGGGCGAGAAGTCGTACACGTACACCGGGAAGAGCGGTGTCAACCTGTCGAACAGCTTCAACAGGGCTGCCTACGCGGTGAAGTTCAGCGAGCCGCAGATCCTCTACTCGGGGGCGATCGGCGAGGGCTCGCGCATCCTCTACAACCGCACTCCGCAGGAGCGCGTGGAGTCCGTCGCGCCCTGGGCGACGATCGACGGCGACCCGTACCCGGCCGTGGTCGACGGCCGGATCAAGTGGATCGTGGACGCGTACACCACGTCCAACGGCTACCCGTACTCGTCGCGTACGACGCTCGGTGACACCACCGCGGACTCGCTCACGGACGGCCAGCGTTCGGTCGTCGCGCAGCAGAACCAGGTCAACTACATCCGCAACTCGGTCAAGGCCACGGTCGACGCGTACACCGGCGACGTCGAGATGTACGCGTGGGACACCAAGGACCCCGTCCTGAAGACGTGGATGAAGGCGTTCCCCGACACGGTCAAGCCGAAGAGCGAGATCAGCGACTCCCTCATGGACCACCTGCGGTACCCGCAGGACCTCTTCAAGGTCCAGCGCGAGCTGCTCCAGACCTACCACGTGACCTCGCCGTCGCAGTTCTACAGCGGAAGTGAGCGCTGGCAGGTCCCGGACGACCCGACGCACAAGGGCAATTCGGTGCCTCCGTACTACCTCAGTATGAAGATGCCGGACCAGGACGAGCAGCGCTTCTCGCTGACGACGACGTTCAACCCGAACAAACGCGAGACCCTGGGCGCGTTCATGGCGACGGAAGCCGACGCGAGAAGCAAGGAGTACGGCAAGATCAGAATCCTGAGACTGCCGGCGAACACCACGGTCTCCGGACCGTCCCAGGTGCAGAGCAAGTTCAACTCCGATCCCGAGATCGCGGAGTCGATCAACCTCCTCAAGCGAGGGGACTCCGAGGTCGAGTACGGGAACCTGATGACGGTCCCGTTGGAGGGCGGCCTGCTCTACGTCGAGCCGGTGTACGTCCGCGGCGCCGGCACCAACTATCCACGCATGCGGAAGGTGTTGGTGACGTACGGCGAGCAGATCGCGTTCGAGAACACGCTCAGCGATGCACTGGACAAGGTCTTCGACACCGAGAGCGAGTCGGGCGACAACGACCAGGACCAGGACCAGGACCAGGACCAGGGCCAGGACCAAGGCGAGGGCCAACCCTCCAAGGGCAACGTCGACAAGGCGTTGAAGGACGCCCAGGACGCGTACGAATCCGGTCAGGAAGCCCTTGAGAAGGGCGACTGGGAGGAGTACGGCAAGGCCCAGAAGGAGCTGGAGGACGCCCTCGAGGAGGCGCAGAAGAACGACTGATCTCCCGCGGGACCGGGCGGTGCACACCGCCCGGTCCCGTCCGGCGGGGACCTGGTCGGGACCACCTCTCTGAGTGGTGTAGGGTTGTGAACACAACGACGCGGGGTGGAGCAGCTCGGTAGCTCGCTGGGCTCATAACCCAGAGGTCGCAGGTTCAAATCCTGTCCCCGCTACTGAAATTGAGAAGGACCCGAAGCCAACTGGCTTCGGGTCCTTCTCAATTGTGGAGACCGGTATGGGTCGATCTGGTTTGAGCCACCTCAGTGTCGGGAAGTCGACAAAACGCCGAAGTGACCTCGTGGGCCGCGGTATACCAGGTGTACGCCGGGTGCGGGTGGTGCGACGATGGAGGTTATGGGGGACATGGCACGGCTTGCGGGTCCTGGGGGGCTCGGCGGAAGCCTGACCGAGAAGGGAAGCACCGAAGCTCCCGCTACTGACAGCGGGCTCGGTGTCCATCTGCTGCGCCGCGGCGACCTCGACGGCGCCGAACCGCACCTGCGCAGCGCAGCGGCGGCCGGCGACCGAGCGGCCGCCAACAACTTGGGCGTCCTGCTGCACCAGCGGGGCTACCCGGAGGAGGCGTCCGACTGGTGGCGGAAGGCCGCCGTGGCCGGCTCCGGAGCCGCAGCCCACGCGCTGGGCCGCTACCAGCGTGAGCGCGGCGACGAGCCCGAAGCGCTCTACTGGCTCACCCAAGCTGCCGAATCCGGCCACGCGTTGGGCGCCTACGCTCTCGCCGACCTCCTCGACCACCGCGGTGAGGCAGGCGCCGAGGCGTGGTTCCGCGCGGCGGCCGAGCACGGCCACCGCGAGGCGGCGTACCGCGTCGGGCGTGCGGTGAGCGGGCGTGCGGAACAGGGGGGCGAGCAGGAGCGCAGAGCGGCCGCCGAGGAGGCCGAGCGCTGGTACCGGCAGGCGGCCGCCCGCGGGCACCGTCGTGCTGCGCTGCGGCTCGGAGTCATCCTGGAGCGCCGCGGCGAGTTGAAGGAGGCGGGCCGCTGGTACCTCACCTCGGCGCGCGACGGGGAGCCGCGGGCGGCCTGTGCCCTGGCCTTCCTGCTGCGCGACGCGGGCGACGAGGAGGGCGCCGTCACCTGGTGGCGCCGCGCCGCCGAGGCGGGCGACGGCAACGCCGCCAATGCCCTGGGCGCGCTCCATGCCGACCGCGGCGAGCGACAGGCGGCGGAGCGCTGGTACCGCGCGGCGCTCGAAGCCGGTTGCGACAACGGGGCGTTCAACCTCGGGCTGCTCTGCGCAGCGCAGGGCCGCACGGCACAGGCCGAGCAGTGGTACCGCCGCGCCGCCTATGCCGGGCACCGCGAGGCGGCCAACGCGCTCGCCGTCCTGCTGCTCCAGCGCGGCGACGCCGAGGGCGCGGAGCCGTGGTTCTCGAAGGCGGCCGAGGCGGGCAGCGTCGACGCGGCCTTCAACCTCGGCATCCTCTTCGCCGGCCGGCGGCAGGAGCGCACGGCGCGGATGTGGTACGAGCGTGCGGCCGCCGCCGGGCACCCGGAGGCGGCGCTCCAGGTCGGCATCGCGCTCGTCCGCGAGGGCGCACCGCAGGAGGCCGAGCGCCACCTGCGGTGCGCGGCCGGCGGGGGCAGCGTCGAGGGCGCCTTCCGTCTCGGCTCGCTCCTGGAGCGCGTGCTTGCGGAGCTCGGCGCACCGCAGGGCGAGGGGACGTCCGCGGGGCGCTCCGGTTCTCGTCGGTCGTCGGTGGCGGGGGAGCGGCAGGAGTTCGAGGAGTGGTACGAGTACGCGGCGGAGCGGGGGCACAGGCGGGCACAGGTGCGTCTGGGGATGTGCGCCGCGGCGCGTGGCGAGGTCGTCGACGCCGCCGGCTGGTACCGCGCCGCCGCAGAGGCAGGCAGCCCGCACGGGGCGTTCAACCTCGGACTGCTGCTCGCACGTGAGGGGAGCGAGCCGGAGGCGGCTATGTGGTGGGAGCGGGCGGCGGACGCGGGCCACGGGCGCGCGGCGTTGCGGCTCGCGCTGATCCACTCGCGGCGCGGGGAGCTCGACGCGGGGCAACTGTGGTGCAGCCGCGCCGTGGAGCTGGGCCCGGAAGAGGTCCGCCAGCGTGCGGCGACGCTGCTCGATGCACTGCGTGCCGAGCTGACGGCCTAGTCGGGCCGTTCCGCCGGTCCGCGCCATTGCGGTGGCACGGACCGGCGCCGACCCGGATTTGCCCGTGTCGATCAGGGGGGTTAGAGTTGTGCACACAACGGCGCGGGGTGGAGCAGCTCGGTAGCTCGCTGGGCTCATAACCCAGAGGTCGCAGGTTCAAATCCTGTCCCCGCTACTTGGAAATGAGGCCCGGATCTTCTGATCCGGGCCTCATTGTCGTTGCCACCGGAACGCACAAGGGCGGCACCGCGGAAGGCGGTGCCGCCCTCAAAGATGCGGGCCGAACCGTCGGACGGGCGTGCCCCGCACGAACTCGGTTCTCAGGAAGCGCAGTTGGGGCAGATGCCGCGATACGTCACCGTGGCGTCCGAGATGGTGAAGCCGTAGCGTTCGTCTTCGGGGAGCGCTGAGAGGGGGTCGCCCTGCGGGTGGACATCGCGGATGGTGCCGCAACGCGAGCAGACCAAGTGCTGGTGGCTGTGGCGGACGTTGGGGTCGTACCGCTTCGCCCTGCCGTCCGTGCTGACCTCGATGACCTCGCCGATGGCGACGAGTTCGCTGAGGGTGTTGTAGACGGTGGCGCGGGCGATCTCCGGCAGTCGTGCGGAGGCGTGCGCATGTACCTCGTCGGCGGTGTAGTGCACGTGGTCGCCGTTGAGCACCTCGGCGACGACCCGCCGCTGCGCGGTGAGCCGCCAGCCGCGTTCACGGAGTCGGTCCAGCAGGTCACTCATGCCGCCCAGGATAGCAGCGCACGGTGCCTGTTCAGAAGCGGTACGGGTTTCGCATTCATCTTGACTTAGACAAAGTCCAATGTAGGATCGCAGTCGGTGTTTGCAAAAGACACGATCGAAGCACAGGAGGCATACGTGACCGTGCAGGACAAGAACGCCGGACCGATGACCACGGAAGCCGGTGCTCCGGTCGCGGACAACCAGAACAGCCAGACCGCGGGTGTCGGCGGTCCGGTCCTGGTCCAGGACCAGCATCTGATGGAGAAGCTCGCGCACTTCAACCGCGAGCGCATCCCGGAGCGCATCGTCCACGCTCGCGGCGCAGGTGCGTACGGCAAGTTCACGGTGACCGCCGACGTCACCAAGTACACGAAGGCCAAGTTCCTCTCCGAGGTCGGCAAGGAGACCGAGACCTTCCTCCGGTTCTCCACCGTGGCCGGCAACCTCGGTGCGGCGGACGCGGTGCGTGACCCCCGCGGGTTCGCGCTGAAGTTCTACACCGAAGAGGGCAACTACGACCTCGTCGGCAACAACACCCCGGTGTTCTTCATCAAGGACGCCATCAAGTTCCCCGACTTCATCCACACCCAGAAGCGCGACCCGTACACCGGCTCGCAGGAGCCGGACAACGTCTGGGACTTCTGGGGGCTTTCGCCGGAGTCGACGCACCAGGTGACCTGGCTCCACGGCGACCGCGGCATCCCCGCGAGCTACCGCCACATGAACGGCTACGGCTCGCACACCTTCCAGTGGGTCAACGCCGCGGGCGAGGTCTTCTGGGTGAAGTACCACTTCAAGACCGACCAGGGCATCAAGTCGCTGACCCAGGCCGAGGCGGACAAG
This sequence comes from Streptomyces sulphureus DSM 40104, assembly GCF_000381025.1. Lineage (GTDB taxonomy): Bacteria > Actinomycetota > Actinomycetes > Streptomycetales > Streptomycetaceae > Streptomyces > Streptomyces sulphureus. The sequence continues at coordinate 415,709 of NZ_KB905814.1, read as the reverse complement.
CTCGCCGGCGAGGACCCGGACAGCCACCAGCGCGACCTGCGCGAGTCGATCGAGCGCGGCGACTACCCGACCTGGACCGTGCAGGTGCAGATCATGCCGGCGGCCGAGGCGGCCACCTACCGCTTCAACCCGTTCGACCTCACGAAGGTGTGGCCGCACGAGGACTACCCGCCGATCGAGATCGGCAAGCTCGAGCTCAACCGCAACCCGAAGAACATCTTCGCCGAGGTCGAGCAGTCGATCTTCTCGCCGCACCACTTCGTGCCCGGCATCGGTCCGTCCCCGGACAAGATGCTCCAGGGGCGCCTCTTCGCCTACGGCGACGCGCACCGCTACCGCGTCGGCATCAACGCCGACCTGCTGCCCGTCAACGAGACCAAGGCGACCACCGCGCGCACCTACGGCCGCGACGGCGTCATGTACGACGGCCGCCACGAGGGCACCAAGAACTACGAGCCGAACAGCTTCGGCGGTCCTGCCCAGACCGACCAGCCGCTGTGGGCCCACGCCGAGGTCAGCGGCACCACGGGCGACCACCCCGCCGCGGTGCACGCCGAGGACGACGACTTCGTCCAGGCGGGGAACCTCTACCGGCTGATGTCGGAGGACGAGAAGCAGCGCCTCGTCGACAACCTCGCCGGGGGTATCTCGGGCGTCTCGCGCGACGACATCGCGCAGCGCGCCATCGAGAACTTCCGCAAGGCCGACGCGGACTTCGGCAAGCGTCTGGAGGCCGCGGTCCAGGCCCTGCGCGGCTGACGCTCGCCGAGGGTTCCGGGGCCCGGCCCCGGAACACTTCGATCCGGTGGGGCCGGACGTCCGATGACGTCCGGCCCCACCGGTGCTGTGTCCGCCGGTGCGCCGCGCGTCAGGCTGCTGCCGCGTTCTCGCTGTACGCCCACCGGCGGAGGATGTCGCGGACCGAGACGATACCGATCGCCTCGCGGCCCTCCAGGACGATGAGGTGGCGGAATCCGCCCCTCGTCATCGCCTCTGCGGCCTGCCGGAGCGACCAGTCGGGCGTGGCGAAGACGACGTCCCTCGTGGTGTGGGACCCGGCCCGCTCCTCGTTCGGATTCTCGCCGGCGCCCAGCGAGTTGAGGACGTCCCGTTCGGTGAGGATGCCGAGGCCGCTGGTCTCCGGATCGAGGACGACGGCGGCTCCGATGTTGCGTGCGGACATCAGTTGGGCGGACTGGCGGAGGGTGTGCGCGGGGCCGATGGTCAGGACCACCGAGCTCATGGCGTCGCGGACGAGGTCGGGCATGGGTGCCTCCCTGGGAGGGTGTGAAGAGCCCACGAGAAACCTTTCACAAGGTCACAATCTTGGGATTCTCATGTTCACATGAGGGGGTTGACCCGACAAGGGGCTGCGCGCGGGGCTCACGCCGTCGCGCGGTTCCGTACCGTGCGCACGACGAGCGCCCCGCGGTACGGGCCGCGGGGCGCCTGCTCAACCCGCGGGTGCGGGCGGCCGGTTCAGGACGTCAGGTAGCCGAGCAGTTCGCTGTGGAGCAGGCCGTTGGAGGCCGCCGCGTTGCTGCCGAGCGGCCCCGGGCGCCCGTCGAGGCCGGTGAAGGCGCCCCCCGCCTCCTCGACGATGACGGCGTTCGCCGCCATGTCCCAGAGGGAGAGCTCGGGTTCGGCGCACATGTCGACGGCGCCCTCGGCGACGAGCATGTACGGCCAGAAGTCGCCGTACGCGCGGGTGCGCCAGCAGGCCCGGTTGAGGTCGAGGAAGCCGTCGAGCATGCCCCGCTCCTCCCAGCCGGTGAGCGAGGAGTACGCGAACGAGGCGTCGCGGATGCGGGAGACCTGCGAGACCTGGAGGCGGCTCGCCTTGGAGAGGCTGCGGCCCGCGTACGCCCCGCTGCCCTTCGCAGCCCACCACCGTCTGTTGAGCGCAGGAGCCGAGACGACACCCACGACCGGGTGGTCACCGCCCTCGCCGCGCTCGGTGAGCGCGATGAGCGTGGCCCAGACGGGCACGCCGCGCACGTAGTTCTTGGTCCCGTCGATCGGGTCGATGACCCACTGCCGGGAGCCGTGGCCCTCGGTGCCGAACTCCTCGCCGAGCACCGCGTCCCGGGGACGGGTGCGCTGGAGCGAGGTACGGATCAGCTCCTCGGCCGCCTTGTCGGCCTCGCTCACCGGCGTCATGTCCGGTTTGGTCTCGACCTTGAGGTCGAGAGCCTTGAACCGCTCCATGGTCGCGGCGTCGGCGGCGTCGGCGAGCACGTGGGCGAGACGCAGATCATCGTGGTAGTCCGGCATGTCCCGCACAGTACCCAGCGGTGCGACCCCGGACCACAGGGCACCGGCCTTACGCCCGCGCGCCGCCGGCCGGTCACCCGTGCGGAGCGCGGCGGACGGCCCCCGCGGCACGGGCGCGACCGCCATGCGGGGTGTCCGCAGCGGCCTTCGTACAGTACGGCGCAAAGGCGGCCACGCGGCAGGAGTGGGAGTTCACGTGACAGGCAGGCAGTTCCTCCTCGGCGTCGACATCGGTACGTCGTCCTCCAAGGGCGTCCTCGTCGACGCGGCGGACGGCGCGCTCCTCGCGAGCGCCGTCCGGGAGCACACGACCTCGACGCCGTACCCGGGCTGGTTCGAGCACGATGCAGAGGAGGTCTGGTGGGCCGATCTGCGGGCGATAGCCGCCGAGTTGGGCCCGCAGGCGGACGGGCGGCTCGCCGGGGTCTGCGTCAGCGGGATCGGACCGTGCGTGCTGCCGACGGACGGGAGCGGTGCCCCGCTGCGGCCGGCCGTCCTCTACGGGGTCGACACGAGGGCGCAGGAGCAGATCGCCGCGCAGACCGAGCGGTTCGGCGGTGAGCGTGTGCTGCGCCGGTGCGGCTCGGTGCTGACGAGCCAGTCGGCCGGGCCGAAGCTGGAGTGGCTGCGGGAGCGGGAGCCGCAGACGTACGTCGCCACCCGCCGCTGGTACATGGCGAGTTCCTGGCTGGTCCACCGGCTGACGGCGTCCGGCGGCCGGCCGGGCGCCTACGTCCTCGACCACCACTCGGCGAGCCAGTCGACGCCGCTCTACGACCTCCGGGCCTCCGCGTGGATCGGCGACTGGTGCGAGGAGGTCGCGCCGGGGCTCCAGTGGCCCGAACTCGTCCACCCTGCGGACATCGTGGGCAGGGTGAGCGAGGACGCGGCAGCGGCGACGGGCCTGCCAGCCGGTACCCCCGTGGCCGCGGGCACCGTCGACGCCTGGGCGGAGTCCGCCGCCGTCGGCGCCACGGGCACGGGCGATCTGATGCTGATGTACGGCACGACGATGTTCCTGGTGAACACCGTCGCCGAGCCGGTACCCGACCGCCGGCTGTGGTCGACGGCCGGTGTGCACCCCGGCACCTACTGCCTCGCCGGCGGCATGGCCACCTCGGGCGCCGTCACCGGCTGGCTGCGGGACCTGACGGGCGCGGGGTACGCGGAACTCACGGCCGAGGCGGCCGAGTTGCCGCCCGGTGCGGACGGTCTGCTGATGCTCCCGTACTTCGCGGGCGAGCGGACCCCGCTCTTCGACCCGGACGCGCGCGGCGTCGTCGCAGGGCTGTCGCTCCGCCACGGCCGGGCCCACCTCTACCGGGCGGCGCTGGAGGGGACGGCCTTCGGCGTCCGGCACAACCTGGAGGCGATGGCGGAGGCCGGCGGTGACCTGCGCCGGCTCGTCGCCGTCGGCGGGGGAGCGCGCGAGCTGTGGACGCGGATCGTTTCCGACGTGACACGGCGTCCGCAGCAGTTGCCGCGGCACACCATCGGAGCCGCCTACGGCGACGCCTTCCTCGCAGCCCTCGCCACCGGCCTCGCCGCGCCCGGAGAGATCGCACGGTGGAACCCCGTCGAGGAGACGGTGGAGCCGGAGCCGGAGCGCGCCCGCGGCTACGAGGAGCTCTACGCGCACTACCGCGCCCTCTACCCGGCGACGCGCGAAACGGTCCACGCGCTCGCGGCCCGCCAGCGCGGGGACGCCGGGTGAGTCCCCGTCAGTGGGCGCTGCCCGAGAGTTGGAGCCCCATGACGCCGAGGATCACCAGCGTGATCGAGACGAGCTTGAGTGCGGAGACGACGTCGCCGAGGAAGAACATGCCGTAGATCGCGGTGCCGGCGGCGCCGATGCCCGTCCAGACCGCGTAGGCGGGACCGACGTCGAGGCGCTTGAGGGCGAGGGTGAGGAGGCCGAAGCTGCCGAGGGCGAAGGCGCAGAAGGCGATGGTCGGCCACAGCCGGGTGAAGCCGTGCGAAAGCTTGAGGCAGACCGCGAAGCCCGTCTCCAGCAGTCCGGCGACGATCACCAGCAGCCATGCCATGTGGTTTCCTCCCGTTGCTCCCCTGCCTGGGTCCGCCGCGCGGTCGGGCACGCTTCGACTGCGTCCGTGTGATTATGCACAGCCCCGCCGTGCCTGTGCCGTCAATCCCCTTCGCGCCGTACGCGTGTGGCGAGGAGCCTGCGGAGCGACGTCAGGCGGGCCGGATCGGCGTGGCCTTCGGCGACCCAGCGGTCGAGGGCGCAGCCGGACTCGTCGTGGCTGCACGCGCGGGGGCACTCGGCCGTGCCGGGTTCCAGGTCGGGGAAGGCGTGGATGACGCGGTCCGGATCGACGTGGTGGAGACCGAAGGAGCGCACGCCAGGGGTGTCGATCACCCAGCCTGCGGCGCCGGGTCCCGCACCCTCGGGGCCCGGGAGCGGGAGCGCCAACGCGGAGGTGGTGGTGTGCCTGCCGCGTCCCGTGACGGCGTTGACGTGCCCCGTCGTCCGCTGCCGCTCCGGTACGAGCGCGTTGACGAGCGTCGTCTTGCCGACTCCGCTGTGCCCGACGAGGACCGTCGTCCGCCCCTCGAAGAGCGCGCGCAGCTCGGTTGCCGCCGAGCCGTCCTCGTACCCCTCGCGACCGGTGACGACATGTTCCAGGCCGAGCGGCGCGTACGTCGTGAGGAGCGGCTCGGCGGGGGCGAGGTCCGACTTGGTGAGTACGAGCATCGCCTGGAGCCCTCCGTCGAACGCGGCGACGAGGCAGCGGTCGACGAGCCGGGGGCGCGGCTCGGGGTCGGCGAGCGCGGTGACGATCGCCAACTGGTCGGCGTTGGCGACGATGACGCGTTCGTAGGGGTCGTTGTCGTCGGCGGTGCGGCGCAGCACCGAGGTGCGCTCCTCGACGCGGACGACCCGCGCGAGCGTGTCCTTGGCGCCGCTGAGGTCCCCCACCACCGCGACCCGGTCGCCGACGGCGACGCTCTTGCGCCCCAGCTCGCGGGCCTTCATCGCGGTGACGGTGCGGTCCTGCACGAGGCACGTGATCCGGCCGCGGTCGACGGTGAGGACGAAGCCCTCGGCCGCGTCCTCGTGCTTGGGTCTGGTGTGAGTGCGGGGGCGGGTGCCTTTGCGGTTGGGGCGGACGCGGATGTCGTCCTCGTCGGTGTGCTTGCTGTAGCGGCGCATCGCGGGCCCCTATGCGCCCTCGGGGGTCTCGCTGTCGAGCATCCCGGCCCACAGGGCGGGGAAGTCGGGGAGGGTCTTGCCCGTGGTGGCGATGTTCTCCACCTCGACGCCCTCGACGGCGAGGCCGAGGATCGCGCCGGCCGTCGCGAGGCGGTGGTCGTCGTAGGTGTGGAAGACGCCTGCGTGGAGCGGGCGGGGGCGGATACGGAGGCCGTCGGCCGTCTCCGAGACGTCGCAGCCGAGGGCGCCGAGCTCCTTGGTGAGGGCGGCGAGGCGGTCGGTCTCGTGGAGCCGGAGGTGGCCGACGCCGCGCAGCACCGACTCGCCGTCGGCGAGCGCCGCCAACGCGGCGATGCCCGGCGTGAGTTCGCCGACCTCGCTGAGGTCGGCGTCGATCCCGTGGATGCGGCCGCCGCCCGTGACGGTGAGGCCGCGCTCGTCGAGCCGGCAGGCGGCGCCCATCTCGGTGAGCAGCTCGCGCAGGACGTCGCCGGGCTGGGAGGTGTGTCGGGGCCAGTCGGGGACGGTGACGGAGCCGCCGGTGACGAGGGCCGCGGCGAGGAACGGCTGCGCGTTGGAGAGGTCGGGCTCGACGGTGAGGTCGCGGCCGAGCAGGGCGCCCGAGGTGACGCGCCAGACATCGGCCTCGCCGCCGTCCTCCGGTGCGTCGACCTGGGCGCCGGCGGCGCGGAGCATCTCGACCGTCATCCGGATGTGCGGCATCGAGGGCACGCCGCCCTCGCCGGTGTGCCGCACTTCGACGCCCTGGTTGAACCGCGGTGCGGAGAGCAGCAGGGCGCTGACGAACTGGCTGGAGGAGGAGGCGTCGATGGAGACGCGGCCGCCGTCGAGCGAGCCGTTGCCGTGGACGGTCAGGGGCAGCGCGTTCCGGCCGCCGTCCTCGATGCGGGCGCCGAGCGCGCGGAGGCCGGCGAGGACGCCGTGGAGCGGGCGTTCGTAGGAGCGCGGGTCGCCGTCGAAGCGGACGTCGCCCTCGGCGAGTGCGGCGAGCGGGGGGAGGAAGCGCATCACCGTGCCGGCGTTGCCGACGTCGACGGTGGCGGGGCCCTGGAGCGCGGTGGGGATGATCCGCCACGCCTCGCCCGCGGGGCGCGGGCCCGGGGAGCCGGGCGTGGCCGCCGAGTTGGAGGAGACCGTCTCCTCGATCTCGACGCCGAGCGACCGGAGCGCCGCGACCATCAGCAGGGTGTCCCGGGAGCGCAGCGGTCGGCGCAGCCAGCCCGGTTCGGAGGCGAGCGCGGCGAGGACGAGCCCGCGGTTGGTGACCGACTTCGATCCGGGCACGGTGACGGTTGCCTCGACGGGGCCGCGCGCGAGGGGCGCGGGCCACAGGGCGTCGGCGGCGTTCTCCGGAGAGCGGGTGTGGTCGGCCATGTACGTCACTGTAGTGGCTCGGGCCGTGCGCTCGCCCGGCTGCGCCGTCCCCTGTGCAGGTCGGCGGGGGCGCTCAGCTCTGGAAGAGCTCCCAGCCGCGCCAGTCGACGAGCCACTGGGCGCCGCCGAGCAGGCAGCAGACGGCGACGGCGAAGAAGAGGAAGACCCACACCGCGGCCGGAACCCGTGTGAGGCGGGCCAGTTGGTCGGCGTCGGAGTCGGGGGCCTGGCCGTGGCGACGCTTGGACTGGAGCTCGAAGACCGGGCGGAGACCGCCGAAAAGGAGGAACCAGACGACGGCGTACGCGAATCCGGCCTGTACGTCGGAGTCGGCGAGCCAGGAGACGAGGAGGAAGGCCGCGCCCGCGACGAGGACGGTGAGCACCCCGTAGGCGTTCCTGATCATGACGAGCATCGCGACGAGCAGCGCGGTGGCGCCCCACAGCAGCGCTGTGATGTGACCGCTGCCGAGGAGCGCGGCGCCGCCGAGCCCGAGGAGGGAGGGCGCCGTGTAGCCGGCCGCCGCGGTGAGGACCATCCCGGCGCCTGTCGGTCGGCCGCGGGAGACGGTGAGCCCCGAGGTGTCGGAGTGGAGGCGGATGCCGTCGAGCCGTCGGCCGGAGAGGAGCGCCACGAGTCCGTGGCCGCCCTCGTGCGCGATGGTCACCGCGTTCCGGGCTATGGGCCAGATCCGCGGCGGCACCACGGCGAGCAGTGCGACGGCGGCCATCGCGAGGACGAGCCACTGGTCCGGGTCGGGCTGTCCGCCGACGACCCGGTCCCACACATCGGTGACGCTCGAATTGTCCATGCTGTCCCTCCCCGGACCCTCAGGTCCCGCTTGCGTTGCCGAGCCCTGCGCCGCCGGGGGTGGGGAACCGCTTCGACGTGCGGGGGCACCGTGGCAGTCTGGCACCCATGTGCGGAAGGTACGCAGCCAGTAGGGCGCCGGAGGATCTCGTCGGACTCTTCGACGTGGAGCGGTGGGAGCCGAGCGAGACACTGGCACCGGATTGGAACGTCGCGCCGACGAAGCCCGTCCACGCGGTGCTCGAGCGTGCGCTCAAGGGGCAGGAGGCGGACGGTTCCGGGCGGCCCGTACGGCAGTTGCGGACCTTGACGTGGGGGCTCGTGCCGAGCTGGGCGAAGTCCCCCGACCTCGGTGTGAAAATGATCAACGCCCGCGCCGAGACGGTCCACGAGAAGCCCGCCTACCGCCGCCCCTTCACCGCGCGGCGGTGCCTCCTGCCGGCCGACGGCTACTACGAGTGGGAGCAGCGCCCGGCGTCCGAGGGCGAGGAGGCGCCGAAGGGCGGAAAGCGGGCGAAGAAGCAGCCGTACTTCGTCACGCCGGCCGACGGTTCCGTGATGGCCATGGCCGGCCTCTACGAGTTCTGGCGCGACCCGACGCTCCCTCCCGACCATGCGCAGTCCTGGCGCGTGACGTGCGCCGTGCTCACCACGGCGGCCGAGACCGCGCCGTTCGCTGGCGCCGACGGCGGTGCGGGGCCGCAGTCGCTCGCCGACATCCATCCACGGATGCCGCTCGCGCTCCCCGCCGACCGCTGGGACGCCTGGCTCGACCCCGCGCACACCGAGGAGGAGTCGCTCCGCGGCCTGCTCGCGCCGCCGCCGGAAGGTGGGATGCGCGCCTACCCCGTCTCGATGCGGGTCAGCAACGCGCGCAACAACGGGCCCGATCTCGTGACGGAGGCCGGGGAGGCGGGCGGCGTCGAGGAGCCGCAGCCCGAGGGCACCCTGTTCTGAGTCCGAACCCCCGGCCGGCCGCCGCCACTTGCCCGTCCCCGGCACGGCAGGATGCAGAGCATGGACAAAGAGACGATCGAGACCTCGGCGGGTACGGCCCGCGTCACCTGGCACCCCGCCGAGGACCCGCGGACCGTCCTCGCCCTCGGTCACGGAGCCGGCGGCGGTGTCGAGGCGCGCGACCTCGCGGCGCTCGCCGGTGCGCTTCCGCGCGCTGGTGTGACGGTGGCGCTCGTCGAGCAGCCGTGGCGGGTGGCGGGCAAGAAAGTCGCTCCCGCTCCGAAGACGCTCGACGCCGGCTGGCGCGAGGTGTGGCCGGCGCTCCTCGCGGCCGGGGTCCCGGTGGTCGCCGGCGGGCGCAGCGCGGGGGCGCGGGTCGCCTGCCGCACGGCGGGGGAGCTCGGCGCCGAGGCGGTGGTGGCGCTCTCGTTCCCGCTCCACCCGCCGGGGAAGCCGGAGAAGTCCCGTGCGGACGAGTTGCTGGGCGCGGGGGTGCCGGTGCTCGTGGTGCAGGGGGAGCGCGATCCCTTCGGGAGGCCCGAGGAGTTTCCGGCGCTCCCCGCCGGGTGGGAACTGGCCGGGGTGCCCGGTGGCGACCACGGGTTCGCCGTGCCGAAGCGCGGGGGGACGACGCAGGAGGAGGCGCTGACGGTGCTCACCGACGCGGTGGCGGGATGGACCGAGCGCCTGGGGAGTTGACCTTTCACGTGTGCGCCCGCACAGCTCGGGGAGGCGCGGGGTGCGGAGGTGCCGAGGCCCCAACGCGCCCTGCGGCCGCGGGAATGCACCGTGCGGTCCTGCTGTTGTGCGAGGTGTAGGTGCCGTGAGAGGGCCTATGCGTGACCGTCCGCGTACACCCTGTCGAGCAGCAGTATCACGAGAAGGAGCCGCCCGTATGGGTTCTGTCGCTTGCCCGGAGCGTCCTCAGGCCGCTGACCTGGACTGGGCAACGCTGGCGCTGTCCGGTGACTCGAAGGTTCGAGCGGCGGGCACCGCGGATCGTCGTCTATTCTCCGATTCGGGCGAACCTGCGATCGGGTTCGCCGCAGTTCCGGAGAAGGAGGTGGGTCCGGTCGCGCGCACCGAGGACGGCTCAGACGCAGAGCAGGAGACGGAGGAGGAGCGGAGCGCTCGCTTCGAGCGTGATGCGCTCGCCTTCCTGGACCAGATGTATTCGGCGGCCCTGCGGATGACGCGGAACCCGGCCGACGCGGAGGACCTGGTGCAGGAGACGTACGCGAAGGCGTACGCGTCGTTCCACCAGTTCCGGCGGGGCACCAACCTCAAGGCCTGGCTGTACCGGATCCTCACCAACACCTTCATCAACAACTACCGCAAGAAGCAGCGGGAACCCCAGCGGAGTGCCGCCGAGGAGATCGAGGACTGGCAGCTCGCGCGCGCCGAGTCGCACATGTCGACGGGGCTGCGCTCCGCCGAGGCGCAGGCGCTCGACCACCTCCCCGACTCGGACGTGAAGCGCGCGCTCCAGGAGATCCCCGAGGAGTTCCGGATCGCGGTCTACCTCGCCGACGTCGAGGGCTTTGCGTACAAGGAGATCGCGGACATCATGGGGACACCCATCGGGACGGTGATGTCCCGGCTCCACCGCGGCCGTCGTCAGCTACGCGGCATGCTGGAGGACTACGCGCGCGAGCGCGGGCTCGTACCGGCGGGTGCCGTGTCCGACGGGTCGCGCGAGGGGAAAGGCTCAGGCTCATGAGTTGCGGAGAGCCGCATGAGACGGAGTGCTCGGAGGTGCTCGACCACCTCTACGAGTACCTGGATCAGGAGATGCCCGACCGGGACCGTGCCAAGTTCCGGGAGCACTTCGACGAGTGCTCGCCCTGCTTCGAGAAGTACGGCTTGGAGCAGGAGGTCAAGAAGCTCGTCCGCCGCTGCTGCGGCCACGACGAGGTTCCCGCCGACCTCCGGGCCAAGGTGATGGGCCGGATCGAGGTGATCCGCGCCGGGCAGCAGTCCGGCTCGGCGGAGCGTTGCCCGGACGAGGAGGGGGCCGCTCCGGCGTCCGGGGAGGGCGCCGCCGAGGAGGGCACGTCCGAGAGCCCGAAGGCCGGCCGGCTCGCCGAGTGAGCCCCGGGGCGGTGAACGCCCCTGCACGCGGCGACGGCTCGGCCGGTCGCCTCGTCGAACTCCCCTGCGCTGCGGTCCCGTTGGGGCGTGCTTCGATGCGGCCCGCCGCTGTGAACCGTCAAGCCCCCTTACGGGGCAGCGCGTTGACGCTGCCGTGCGCCGCGCGCGTTGCCCGTCCACCCGTTCCCCACGGCCCGAACAGGCCGTTCCCGCGCCGCGCTTGGGGCCCGGAACTCGCGACCGCGACCCGTCTTCGCACAACCGCACGCACACGCTGCGTGCCTGCCCCTGCGCGGCGCGCACTCCCGCTGCCTGCGCCGCCGTACGGATACGTACGACGGAGTGGACGCGTACCGCCCGTCCGCGGCTACCGGGGGTGACGGCACTCACCGAAGGTTCACGAGAAGAACCCCAACTCCCTTGAGATTCCCTGCCGGATGGCGGGTAGGCACTCACTGGCGGCGCTTCGGGCGAGGCGCCGGACGCACTGCCGAGCAGGCCGCCCGACGCTCGGGTAGTGCGCGCGCACCCGGGCGGGCATGGTTGGATGCGAAACGGGAAACCCGCGTACCGCGCACGGCCGCCCACGCGGGCGGTGACGGCGGGGACGCAGACCGCGAGTGCGGCGCAGAAAGCCCAGCAGCCAAGCGACAGGCGGGAATCAGGCGGGACACTGTGAGGATCTTCGGCAAGGTGCGGCATCGGCCCTCCGCCTCGTGGCGGCAGGCCACCGACCGCGCGTTCACGCTCATCGGGGACGGGCGCTACGAGGACGCCGGCGCCCTGCTCTCCCGTGCGGCCGATCTCGAACCGTGGCTCTCCGAGTCCTGGTTCAACCTCGCCCTGCTGCACAAGTTCCGGCACGACTGGGAGCAGGCGCGCTCCGCCGGGCTCCGCGCCGTCGCGCTCCTGGAGCGCGAGGAGGGCGCCCCCGACTGGTGGAACGTCGGCATCGCGGCGACCGCGCTCCAGGACTGGCCCCTCGCCAGGCGCGCCTGGCAGGCGTACGGGCTGCGCGTCCCCGGCGAGACGCACGGCAGCGGTGCGGCAATCGAGCCGCGGGACATGCAGTTGGGCAGCGCCGCCGTGCGTCTCTCGCCCGAGGGCGAGGCGGAGGTCGTCTGGGGTCGGCGGATCGACCCGGCGCGCGTCGAGGTGCAGAGCATCCCGCTGCCCTCGTCGGGCCGGCGCTGGGGCGAGGTCGTCCTCCACGACGGGGTGCCGCACGGCGAGCGCACCACGTCGGCAGGCCCGCGCTATCCGGTCTTCGACGAGATCGAATTGTGGGCGCCCTCGCCCGTGCCCACCTGGGTCGTGATGCTGGAGGCCGCCTCCGAGGCCGACAGGGACGCGCTGGAACGGCTCGCCGCCGAGGCCGGGTTCGCGGCCGAGGACTGGTCCTCGTCGGTCCGCCTCCTCTGCCGCTCGTGCTCGGAGAGCGCCATGCCAGCCGACGAGGGCGACGGCGCCCCCCAAGCCGACCCGCACGACCACAGCTCGCCCGGCCACCCGGGCCCCCTCGGTCACATGACGCAGGGCGGCCCCGGAGAGATGTGGGTGCCCGAGCGCGAGTGCGGCCTCGCGGCGCCGCCCGGGCTCGTGCGCGGACTCCTCGACGGCTGGGTCGCGGACAGCCCGGACACCCGCGAGTGGCGCGATCTGGAAGAGGTCTGCTGAGCCCTCGCGCCGCCCCGTACCCTGTACGGCGACAGATCTGTGTGAGGAAGGCTTACGGCGGCATGGCGCAGCAGCAGGGTACGAAGTCCGGTTCCGTCTCCGCGGAAGGCGGAACGGAGTTCGTCGACGACACCAAGGACGCGGGGAAGCGCGAGTCCGCTCATCGGGAGCGGGGGACCGCTCGGCCGATCACCGTCGTCGGTAACCCGGTCCTCCACCACGAGTGCAAGGACGTCACGGAGTTCGGCGGTGAACTCGCGTCGCTCGTCGACGACATGTTCGCCAGCCAGCGTGCCGCGGAGGGCGTCGGGCTCGCGGCGAACCAGGTCGGCGTCGATCTGAAGGTCTTCGTCTACGACTGCCAGGACGACGAGGGCGTGCGCCATGTCGGCGTCGTCTGCAACCCCGTGCTCGACGAACTCCCCGCCGCCCAGCGGAACCTCGACGACTCGGGCGAGGGCTGCCTCTCCGTCCCCGGCGCCTCGATGGAGCTGGCCCGCCCCGACTACGCGGTCGTCCGCGGCCAGGACGCGGAGGGGAAGCCGATCGCCGTCCGCGGCACCGGCTACTTCGCCCGCTGCCTCCAGCACGAGACCGACCACCTCTACGGCTACCTCTACATCGACCGCCTCTCCAAGCGTGAACGCAAGGACGTCCTGCGGCAGATGAGCGAGTCGACGCCGCGCTACGAGACGGTTCCCAACGCCTGACACACCCCGACGACGGTGCCGGCGCCCCCGCCCGGGCGCCGGCACCGCGTGCGCTCAGAAGTCGTCGTCCAGGCTGACGGAGCCCTCGACGGCGACCTGGTAGGCGGAGACCCGGCGCTCGAAGAAGTTGGTGAGCTCGTCGACGTTCTGCAACTCCATGAAGGAGAACGGGTTCTGCGCCCCGTACCGCGTGGCGAAGCCGAGCCGTGCGAGCCGCTGGTCGGCGACGGCCTGGAGGTACGCGCGCATCGATTCGGTGTTCATGCCGGGCAGCCCGTCCCCGCAGAGGTCCTCGGCGAACTGGAGCTCGGCGGCGACCGCGTCGTCAAGCATCTGCACCACCTCCTTCTCCAGCTCCTCGTCGAAGAGTTCGGGCTCCTCCTCGCGGACGGTGTCGACGACGTCGAAGGCGAAGGACATGTGCATCGACTCGTCCCTGAAGACCCAGTTGGTGCCGGTGGCGAGGCCGTGGAGCAGCCCGCGGGAGCGGAACCAGTAGACGTAGGCGAAGGCGCCGTAGAAGAAGAGCCCCTCGATGCAGGCGGCGAAGCAGATGAGGTTGAGGAGGAAGCGGCGGCGGTCCTCGCGGCTCTCCAGCCGCTCGACCGGTTGGGACCCGCTGCCGTCCTCGCCTTCGAGCGCGGCCATCCACCGGAAGCAGAACTGCGCCTTCTCGCGGATCGACGGGATGTTCTCCACGGCGGCGAAGGCGCGGACGCGCTCGTCGTGGTCGGGGAGGTAGGTGTCGAGCAGCGTCAGATAGAACTGGACGTGGACGGCCTCCTCGAAGAGCTGCCGCGAGAGGTAGAGGCGGGCCTCCGGCGAGTTGATGTGCTTGTAGAGCGAGAGCACGAGGTTGTTGGCGACGATCGAGTCGCCGGTGGCGAAGAACGCGACGAGCCTGCTGATCAAGTGCTGTTCGCCGGGGGAGAGTCGGGCGAGGTCGTCGAGGTCGGAGTGGAGGTCGACCTCCTCGACGGTCCAGGTGTTCTTGATGGCGTCGCGGTAGCGCTCGTAGAAGTGCGGGTAGCGCATGGGGCGCAGGGTGAGTTCGAAGCCCGGGTCGAGCAGGTTCCGTCGGCCGGATTCCTCGCGTGCGTCGGCGGTCGTGTGGTCGGCGGCGGTGGTCACTGGCATGCCTCGCAGGTCTCGGGGTTCTCAAGGGAGCAGGTGTCGGCGGCCTGTTGGCCGGTGGCGGCGGTCTCCGCCGTCGCGCCCGCGGCGGCACGTGCGATCCGGGTGGCGGGGCGCGAGCGCAGGTAGTAGGTGGTCTTGATGCCGCGCTTCCAGGCGTACGCGTACATCGAGCTGAGCTTGCCGATCGTCGGCGAGGCCATGAAGAGGTTGAGGGAGTGGCCCTGGTCGAGGTATGGGGTGCGTGCCGCCGCCATGTCGATGAGGGCGCGCTGCGGCAGTTCCCAGGCCGTGCGGAAGAGGGTGCGGAGGTCCTCGGGGAGGCCCTCCAACTCCTGGACGGAGCCGCCGGAGGAGCGCAGCGCCTCGCGCGTGTGCGCGTCCCAGAGCCCGCGCTGCTTCAGCTCTTCGACGAGGTACGTGTTGACCTGGAGGAACTCGCCGCTGAGCGTCTCGCGCTTGAAGAGGTTGCTCACCTGCGGCTCGATGCACTCGTAGGCGCCGGCGATCGCGGCGATCGTCGCCGTCGGCGCGACGGCGAGGAGGAGCGAGTTCCGCATGCCGGTGCGGGCGACGCGGCCCCGCAGCGCCTCCCAACGCGCGGGCCATGCCGAGGAGTCGGCGTGCTCGGGGTAGTGGTCGGGGTGGAGGACGCCCCGCGCCGTGCGGGTCTCCTCCCAGGCGGGGTGCGGGCCGTGCGCCTCGGCGAGCTCGGCCGACGTCTCATAGGCGGCGAGCATGATCCGCTCGGCGATGCGGGTGGAGAGCTCCCGCGCCTCGGCGGAGTCGAAGGGGAGCCGGTTGCGGAAGAGGACGTCCTGGAGCCCCATCATGCCCAGACCGACGGGGCGCCAGCGGGAGTTGGAGGCCGACGCCTGCGTCGTCGGGTAGTAGTTGGTGTCGACGACGCGGTCGAGGAAGCGCACCGCGGTGCGGACGGTGGCGTCGAGGCGCTCCCAGTCGACGTCGCCCTCGGGCGTGAGGTGCGCGGCGAGGTTGACGGAGCCGAGGTTGCAGACGGCGGTCTCGTCGTCGCCCGAGACCTCCAGGATCTCCGTGCAGAGGTTGGAGGAGTGGACGACGTTGCCGGGCAGGGCCGTCTGGTTGGCCGTGCGGTTGGCGGTGTCCTTGAACGCCATCCAGCCGTTGCCGGTCTGCGCGAGGGTGCGCATCATCCGGGCGTAGAGGCCGCGCGCCGGGACGGTGCGCACCTGCCGTCCCTCGGCCTCGGCGCGGCGGTAGGCGGTTTCGAACTCTTCTCCCCACAGGTCGGTCAACTCCGGTACGTCGGCGGGCGAGAAGAGCGACCAGTCGGCGTCGGCCTCGACGCGGCGCATGAACTCGTCGGGGACCCAGTTGGCGAGGTTGAGGTTGTGGGTGCGGCGGGCGTCCTCGCCCGTGTTGTCGCGCAGTTCGAGGAACTCCTCGATGTCGGCGTGCCACGTCTCCAGGTAGACGCAGGCGGCGCCCTTGCGGCGGCCGCCCTGGTTCACCGCGGCGACCGAGGCGTCGAGCGTGCGCAGGAACGGGACGATGCCGGCCGAGCGGCCGTTGGTCCCCCGGATGAGCGAACCGCGGGCGCGGACGCGGGAGAAGGGGAGCCCGATGCCGCCGGCGTACTTCGAGAGGCGTGCGACCTGGTGGTAGCGCTCGTAGAGCGAGTCGAGCTCGTCCTTGGGGGAGTCGAGGAGGTAGCACGAGGACATCTGCGGGTGCCTCGTGCCGGAGTTGAAGAGGGTGGGCGAGGAAGGCAGGTAGGCGAGGCGGCTCATCAGCGCGTACACCTCGGCGACGTCGGCGACCGGGTCCGGAAGGCTCTCGTCTGCGAGGCCGCAGGCGACGCGGAGGAGGAAGTGCTGCGGCTGCTCGACGACTCGGCGGGTGCGGGGGTGGCGCAGCAGGTAGCGGGCGTGGACGGTGCGGAGGCCGAAGTACTCGAACCGGTCGTCGGCGCCCTCGGCGACGGCGTCGTCGACGAGTGCGTCGAGCCGCTCGGCGTGCCGGGCCGTGAACTCGGCGGTGCGCGGGGAGATGAGGCCCTCGCGCAGGCCGACGGCGATCGAGGCGGAGAAGGAGACCGCGCCCTGCGCCGCGCTCTCGTCGCGGATCGTACGGCTCAGCAGGCGGGCCGCGAGCCGGGAGTACGCGGGGTCCTCGGCGATGAGCCCCGCCGCCGCGTCGGTCGCCAGGTCGCGGAGCTCGGCGGCGTCGGCTCGGGGGCCGCGGCTGCGGAGCGCGGCGGCGGCGACGCGGCCGGGGTCTGTGGCGGGGAGGTCGAGGGTGAGGGTGGTGAGGGTGCGCAGCAGCTCCTTGCCGGCGGTGTCCTCGGCCGCGTCCTCGCGCGGCGCGGATGGACGCGGAGCGGCCAGCGCGGGTTCGGTTCCGGCCGTCGTCGTCATGGAGTGGCCCTCCTTGGCTCATGGGCCTCGGAGGGTCGCCACGCGCACGGGTGTCACCGCACGCGTCCGCCGGCCCAATCCCCGAGGCCCGGTGCGTCGTCGAAACTGCCGGCAGGTGACCGGACTCGCGCCCGCGGTGCCTGGGCGGCACGCGGCACGCTCACCGTTGCGGGACAGTCCCGGACTTGCACCGGGTTCCCCTGCGGCGGCAGCGGGGACGAGCATACATGTGGTGGAGGGTCTTGCTGAGCCCTGCTAGATGTTGTGCCGGATCTCCGGGTGCGGGAGGGGCAAGGCGAAGCCCCACAGCGGCACTTCGGGGACGGGACGCCAGTCGAGCGCGGGGTCCCTGGCGAAGCCGAGGCGCTCGTAGAGCCGGTGGGCCGTACGCATCGCGGGCTGGGTGGAGAGCACCACGCGACGGAGGCCGAGGTGCCGCGCGCGCTCCACGCAGGCCCGCACGAGGGTCTCGCCCACGCCCCGTCCGCGTGCCTCGGCCGCCACCGCCAGCATCCTGAACTCCGCCTCGCCGGGCTGCGCGACCTCGGCGAAGGCGCCGCCCGCGACGGCGAAGGTGACGGTGCCGAGCGGCGGCCCCTTCGGCTCGGAGGCGACGAGCAGCTCGGCCCCGGCGGCACGCCGCGCGGCGTCGGCGAGGGTGTCGAGGTACGGGTCCCCGGCGTCGAGGAGGCCGTCCACGCGGTAGGCGGCGGCGGTGAGTTCGCCGACGGCCGTCAGCTCGGCGTGCCCGGCCGCCCGTACGGTGATGTCCATGGAGTCCATGATGGGGCGCCCCACTGACAGGGGCGTCCCCTCCGCGCGGATCGGCGGCCGGATCACGCCACGGGTGCACGCTCCTCGCGGCCCGAAGCCGCGGTTCCGACACGGGAGTTCGGCGGGTCGCCCGCGTCCGCCGCGTAGTCGTCCGGGCGGGTCTCGTCGATGCCGTCGGGCGCCCTGACGGCCCGCAGGAGGATCGTGGCGGCGACGGTGACCAGCACGTCGAGGACGAACGCGGTGGTGCCGATGTACCCGATCTCACCGATCAGCGGGATCTCCGCGTTGCTACCGCCGAAGTGCGCCTGCGTGGGGCCGGCGACCCCGTACGCGGCGAGTGTGCCGTAGACCATGCCGACGGCCCGGCCCGCGATCAGCGGCCACCGGTGGAACCAGCGGGTGGAGAGCCCGCCGACGAGCGCGGGAGGGTCTGGAGAATCTAAGTGCCGTAACGCACGTAATTCAGAGGAGGGTTGGGTGCCCGTCACCCGCCGTCCGTCTAGCGGACGCCGGTGTACGGGACGTCCTCTCCAGGGCTTCTGCCGTACACCGGCGGGTGTGTGACGCCGTGTCCGAGGGGCCGCCGCGCACGGCGACCCCTCGGTGCTCTTGCAACCCGACGTCAGCAGCAGCGGAAGCCTTCCGTGGGGTCGGCCTCCCGTGCGTCGGTGCGCTTCCGCTCGAACTCCCTGCGCGAGGGCACGGCGGCGTGCGGATCGTGGTTGCGCAGGTGCGCGACGTACCGCTCGTAGGCGGACTCGTCGGTGAACTCGCGCGTGTACCAGCGCATCCAACGCGCGGCGCGCCGCAGCGTGTTCATCCGCTCTCTCCCCTCTTCTCGCTTCCCTCGGGCGAGCCGGTGCCGACGGCGGCGAGCTCCTCCTTCTCCTCCTTCGTCGCGATGAGTCCGGCGGGGGCCACCAGCTTCGACTGCTCGTAGGGCGCCTCGTGGAGCGTCGTACCCGCCGGGTTGCGGATCGCCTTGATGCAGACGCGGGTGCAGTCGGCGAGGACGAGGATCACCAGTACGGCGAAGAGGGCGGCGAGGGTGCCGGTGACCGTGGAGTTGGTGACGACGGTGTGCATGTCGTCCATCGACTTCGCGGGCGCGAGGACCTCGCCGCGCTCGATCGCCGCCTGGTAGTCGGCGCGCTGCTGGAAGAAGCCGACCGCCGGGTCGCCGGAGAAGACCTTCTGCCAGCTCGCGGTGAGCGTCACCACGGTGTCCCAGGCGAGCGGAATGCCCGTGACCCAGGCCCACTTGAGCCGTCCCGACTTGATCAGCAGCGTCGTGCAGACGGCGAGCGCGACGGCGGCGAGCAACTGGTTGGCGATGCCGAAGAGCGGGAAGAGCTGGTTGATCCCGCCGAGCGGTTCGTGGACGCCGACCCAGAGGAAGTACCCCCAGACGGCGACGATCGCGGCGGAGCAGATCCAGATGCCGGGCAGCCAACTCACCCTGCGGAAGGGCTTGATGACGTTGCCGAGCATGTCCTGGAGCATGAAGCGACCCACCCTGGTGCCCGCGTCGAGCGCGGTGAGGATGAAGAGCGCCTCGAACATGATGGCGAAGTGATACCAGAACGCCTTCATCCCCGCGCCGCCGAACACCTGCGAGAAGATCTCCGAGACGCCGATCGCCAGCGTCGGGGCGCCGCCCGTCCGCGACAGCAGCGAACTCTCCTCGACGGCCTTTGCCGCTGCGGCGAGTTCCTCGGGCGAGATCGTGTAGCCGAAGTTCGCCACCGCCTCGGACGCGGCCTGCACGTTGTCCCCGATCACGCCTGCCGGCGCGTTCATCGAGAAGTAGAGGCCGGGGTCGATGATGCAGGCCGCGACCATCGCCATGATCGCGACGAAGGACTCCATCAGCATCGACCCGTAGCCGATCATGCGGATCTGCGTCTCCTTCTGCACCATCTTCGGAGTGGTGCCGGAGGAGATCAGCGCGTGGAACCCGGAGAGCGCGCCGCACGCGATCGTGATGAAGACGAAGGGGAAGAGCGAGCCGGCGAAGACGGGCCCGTCGCCGACGGAGGCGAAGTCGGTGATGCCCTCCATCTTCAGCGTCGGCAGCGTCACCAGGACGCCGATGGCGAGGAGGCCGATCGTCCCGACCTTCATGAACGTCGAGAGGTAGTCGCGCGGTGCCAGCAGCATCCACACCGGCAGCACCGAGGCGATCACGCTGTAGACGAGAATCCAGATGACGAGCGTGCCGGGGGAGAGGGTGAAGGTGTCGGCCCACGAGGACTCGGCGACCCACCGGCCCGCGACGAGCGCGAGCAGCAGCAGCGCGATCCCGATCAGCGACACCTCGGTGACCCGCCCCGGCCGCAGCACTCGCAGATAGAACCCCATGAAGAGGGCGATCGGGATCGTCATGCCGATGGAGAAGGTTCCCCAGGGCGACTCCGCGAGCGCCTCGACGACGACGAGCGCCAGCACCGCCAGCAGAATGATCATGATCGCGAGGACGGCGACGAGCGCCGCCGCACCCCCCACGGGTCCGATCTCCTCGCGCGCCATCTGCCCGAGCGACTTCCCGTCGCGGCGCATCGAGAAGAAGAGCGTCACCATGTCCTGGACGGCCCCGGCGAGGATCACACCGGCGACGATCCAGATCGTCCCCGGCAGATACCCCATCTGCGCCGCGAGCACGGGCCCGACGAGCGGTCCCGCTCCGGCGATCGCCGCGAAGTGGTGGCCGACGAGCACCCTGCGGTCGGTGGGGTGGAAGTCGACGCCGTTGTTGAGGCGTTCGGCGGGCGTCGCCCGGTTCTTGTCGACCTTCAGCACCTTTTTGGCGATGAAGCGCGAGTAGAAGCGGTATCCGATGGCGTACGAGCCGAGCGCGGCGGCCACCATCCAGACCGCCGACACCTCCTCGCCGCGGGCGAGCGCGAGCATGGCCCAGCCGACGGCGCCCACGAGCGCTACGGCCGTCCATATGATGACGGAACGTGGTCTTACAGTGCGCACCCGGTCGTCCTCCCGTCGGCGCGGCACCGCCCGTCGGGGCCGCGGCCGGCGGGCAGGCGCCCGGTGTCGCTGCCGGCCTCGCGGGGCGGTGGATCGGCTTGTCCGGCAAGGACCGTAGAACAGCGCGAAGATCAACGCTATACCGTGGCGCAGGGAACTTCCGCCGGTCGGCAGGGTGTTCGCGGCACAGGCGCGGCACCGTTCAGGCGTGCGCGCCCGGTTCGGGGCCGCGGACGCCGAAGTGCGCCTCGCCCGGCGGCCGCTGCAGCGTCGCGGTGAACTTGTAGCGGTCGCCCCTGTAGACCGAGCGGACCCACTCGACGGGCTCGCCGGAGGTGTCCCTGGAGTGCCGCGACAGCAGCAGCATCGGCAGCCCGACGTCGGTGCCGAGGAGCGACGCCTCGCGCGGCGTCGCGAGGGAGGTCTCGATCGTCTCGGCTGCCTCGGCGAGGTGGACGCCGTAGACCTCGGCCAACGCCGTGTAGAGGGAGGTGTACTTCACCAGGCTGCGCCGGAGCGCGGGAAAGCGCTTCTGCGAGAGGTGGGTCGTCTCGATCGCCATCGGCTCCCCGCTGGCGATCCGCAGCCGCTCGATCCGCAGGACGCGGCCGCCGGCCGGGACGTCGAGGAGGCCGGCGAGGCGGTCGTCGGCGGTGACGTACCCGAGGTCGAGGAGCTGCGAGGTGGGTTCGAGGCCCTGGGCGCGCATGTCCTCGGTGTACGAGGTGAGTTGGAGCGCCTGGGAGACCTTCGGCTTTGCGACGAAGGTGCCTTTCCCCTGGATGCGTTCGAGTCTCCCCTCGACGACGAGCTCCTGGAGCGCCTGGCGCACCGTCGTCCGCGAGGTGTCGAACTCGGTGGCGAGGGCGCGTTCGGGCGGGACGGGGGTGCCGGGCGGCATCGTCTCCGTCATTTCCAGCAGGTGGCGCTTGAGTCGGTAGTACTTCGGAACGCGCGCGGTGCGGCCGCCGGGGGCCGGCTCGGAGGAGGCGTCGGCAGGGGTGCTCGGGGACCGGCCTGACGTGTCGGGTCCCTCCGAACTCGCTGCACGCCCCTGGGTCTTGCGTCGCGCTGCCGTCACCGGCTCCTCCGTGTACATAGCGGCTCACATGGTGCCACGGGCCAGAACCCGCGAGGCGTCCCAGCTCAGGTGTCGTTCCGATAACGGAAGCGACAGCGAGCTTTATACACCGTTGACACCCCTATAGGTCTAGGCCAAGCTGCGGGCACTGGTCTAAACCATTAAAGTCCAATCCCGGCCCAGGCGCATCACGCACCAACTGACTGCCGTGCGGCAGCCGTTCGCCGAGGCGGGGGGTTTCGGGCATCCCCGAGGAGGGTGGCGTGAAGCGCAAGCTGATAGCGGCAGTCGGTGTGGCATCCATGATCGCAGGGGTGGCGGCGTGCGGTTCGGACGAAGGGGGCGCCTCGGCGAAGGCCCCGAAGGACCGCGACGAGACGCTGACCGTGTGGCTGATGAACGACGCCGAATCCACCTGGCCCGAGCTGGTCAAGGACGTCAACAAGCAGTTCAAGAAGAAGTACCCCAAGGTCAAGGTGAAGGTCCAGTTCCAGCAGTGGGGCGACAAGACCAAGAAGCTCGACGCGGCGCTCGGCGGTGACAAGTTCCCCGACGTCGTCGAACTCGGCAACACCGAGACCATGACGTACATCCTCAACGGGGCCCTCGCCGAGATCGACCCCAAGAAGTACGAGAACTCGGACAGTTGGATCCAGGGGCTCAAGGACACCTGCACGTACGAGAAGAAGCAGTACTGCGTGCCCTATTACGCCGGAGCGCGCGTCGCCATCCACAACAAGGACATGTTCAAGAAGGCGACCGGCTCCGAGGACGTGCCGGAGAGCGAGGAGAAACTCACCTCCGCGCTCGACAAGCTCCAGCAGGAGTACGGCTCGGACAAGGCGTTCTCACCGCTCTACCTCCCCGGCAAGTACTGGTACGCGGCGATGTCGTACGTCCACGCCTTCGGCGGCACCATCGCCGAATACGACGACGGCAGCAAGGAGTTCAAGGGCGCGCTCAGCAAGCCCGAGTCCGTCAAGGGCCTCAAGCACTTCATGAAGCTCGTCAACAAGTACAACCACGCCGACCGGACCAAGGACGAGCAGGACCACGCCAACGTGATGGCCAACGAGAAGGCGGCCATGATCTACGGCAACGGCTGGGAGGCGGGCAGCGTCGTCGAAGGCGAGTCCGGCAACCCGAAGCTCAAGGACAAGATCGGCACCGCGGTGATGCCGGGCCCCGGTGACAAGCCGCTGCCCTCCTTCATCGGCGGCTCCGACCTCGGCATCGTCGAGAAGTCCGAGGTGCAGGATCTCGCGGAGGACTGGATTTCGATGTACACCAGCGCCGACTCGATGAAGGTGCTGGCGAAGAAGAAGATCCTGCCGAACAACACCGCGCAGCTCGAGCCGCTGAAGAAGGACCCGGAGACCGAGGCGGCGGCGAAGGCGGTCCCGTACGCCTGGTTCACGCCGATCGCCCCCGGCTGGACGGCCGTCGAGAAGCAGAACGTGCTCACCAACATGCTGGTCTCCATCGTCAAGGGTGAGTCCGTCGAGGCCGCGGCGAAGAAGGCCGACAAGAAGATCGACGAACTCATCAACAACGAAGCCTGAGCGATCCGAGCGGAAGGTCTGCGTAGTGAGCGCCGACACAGCCAAGACCGGTGTCGCCGCCCCGGAGGAAGCCCCCCGGAACAGCTCCGGGGGGCGCCCGGGGGACCAGGCGCGGCACGAGGGGCCGAGCAGCAACGGCCCCAAGCGCAGGGGGATTTCAGCCGTACCCCTGCCCTACCTGCTGATCGCTCCGGCGATCGTCGCCATCGGCGCGGTGTTCGCCTGGCCGCTGGTGAAGACCGTGATCATGTCCTTCCAGGACATGGGGAGGCGCGAGCTGTGGAGCGGTGACTCGCCACCCTGGGTCGGCTTCGAGCAGTTCGCCAACGTCCTCGGGGACTCCCAGTTCTGGTCGGTCACGGGGCGCACGGTGCTCTTCATGGTGGTCTGCGTGGGCGCCACCATGCTCGTCGGGCTCGGGCTCGCCATGCTGATGCAGCGCATGTCGACCTGGGTGCGGCTGCTGCTCACCGGCGCGCTCGTCGCCGCCTGGTCGATGCCGCTGCTCGTGGCGACGTCGGTCTTCCGATGGTTCGCCGACAGCGACTACGGCGTCGCCAACTCCCTTCTCAGCAAGCTCCCCGGTGTCGACTTCCAGGGTCACAACTGGTTCATCAACCCGTGGCAGGGCTTCACCATCATCGCCGCCGTGGTGATCTGGGGCGCCGTCCCCTTCGTCGTGATCACCCTCTACGCGGCGCTCACCCAGGTGCCCAGGGAGTTGGAGGAGGCGGCCCAACTCGACGGCGCGGGCTCGTTCGGCGTCTTCCGGCACGTCGTCTTCCCGGTGATCAAGCCGGTCTTCCAGATGGTCGCGACGCTCTCGGTGATCTGGGACTTCAACATCTTCGGCCAGGTCTTCCTGATGCGCGCCAACAAGCCGGAGCCGGAGTACCAACTGCTCGGCATCTACTCCTTCCAGAAGGCGTTCGAGAGCTCGTCGTTCAGCCAGGGCACCGCCATCGCGCTCATCACCGTCCTGCTGCTCGCCGGTGTCGCCGTGTACTACCTGCGCCAGCTTCTCAAGACAGGGGAGGTCGAATGAGTGCCGCCAACGCAACGGCGCCGAAGCCGGACGCCGGGACGGAGCGCCCGGCGGCCCGCAAGTCCTTCCAGCCCGACCGCAAGAAGCACCGCTTCGGGTACGACGTCCTCGGCCTCGTCGCCTTCGCGGTGATGGCCTTTCCCGTCTACTGGCTGCTGGTGAGCGCCTTCCGGCCGAACCGGGAGATCCGCTCCTACGACCAGACGCTCTGGCCGAGCTCGTTCACCTTCGACAACTTCGTCCGCGCGACCGAGACACGCTTCTTCTGGACCGCGATCCAGTCGAGCCTGATCATCTGCGTCACCTCCGTCCTCGGCGCGCTCGTCATCGGCACCATCGCCGCCTTCGCCATCGGACGGTTCAACTTCGTCGGGCGGCGCCCGTTCATGATGGTGCTGATCCTGGTCCAGATGCTGCCGCCGACGGCGATGCTCATCCCGATCTACGTGCAGCTCAACAACCTCGGCGCGACCAACGAGTACTGGGGCGTCATCATCGTCTACCTCGTCTCGGTGCTCCCGTTCACCACCTGGATGGTGCGCGGCTTCGTCGTCAACGTGCCCAGGGAGCTGGAGGAGTCGGCGATGGTCGACGGATGCAGCCGCATGGGCGCCTTCCGCCGGGTGATCCTCCCGCTGCTCGCGCCCGGACTCGCCGCGGCGTCGATCTTCGCGCTGATCACGGCCTGGAACGAGTACCTCTTCGCGTACGTGCTGCTGCAGGACAACGACAAGTACACGCTCAACGTCTGGCTGATGAACTTCACCACGGACCGCGGCACCGACTACGGGGGGCTGATGGCCGGCTCCGTGATCGTCGCCGTCCCGGTGGTCATCTTCTTCATGCTCGTGCAGAAGAAGATGGCGACGGGCCTCACCTCGGGTGCGGTCAAGGGATAGCGCCCGGTCAAGCTTGGCAGACCCGAAGGGATAGGCATTCCATGACGATCACCGTCGACACATCCACCCTCACCCAGAACGCCCTCGCCGTCCTGCAGCCCGGGTTCACCGGCCGTACGCCCCCCGACTGGCTGCTGCACCGCCTCGACGAGGGCCTCGCCTCCGTCGGGCTCTTCGGCAGGAACGTCCGTGACGCCGAGCAACTCGCGGCGCTCACCGAGCGGTTGCGCGAGGTGCGCCCCGAGGTGCTCGTCGCGATCGACGAGGAAGGAGGCGACGTCACCAGGCTCGAGGTCGGCGGCGGCTCTTCCTTCCCCGGCAACCTGGCGCTCGGGGAGGTGGACGACGCCGCGCTCACCCGCGGTGTCGCACAGGAACTCGGTCGGCGCCTCGCCGAGTGCGGCGTCGACCTCGACTGGGCGCCGTCGGCCGACATCAACTCCAACCCGGAGAACCCGGTGATCGGCGTCCGCTCCTTCGGGAGCGACCCGCAACTCGTCGCGCGGCACACCGTCGCCTACGTCGAGGGGCTCCAAGCCGCGGGCGTCGCCGCGTGCGTCAAGCACTTCCCGGGGCACGGCGACACCGCCGTCGACTCCCACCACGCCATCCCGCGCATCGACGCCGACCTCGACACGCTCCAGCGGCGCGAACTCGTCCCGTTCCGCGCGGCGATCGAGGCAGGCGTCAAGTGCGTGATGAGCGCCCACCTCCTCTCCCCGGCACTCGACGCCGAGCGCCCCGGCACCCTCAGCCCCGACGTGCTCACCGGCCTCCTGCGCGCCCCGCAGGAGGAGGGCGGCCTCGGCCACCGCGGCCTCGTCGTCACCGACGGCATAGAGATGAAGGCGATCTCCGCCGAGTACGGACTCGAGCGCGGCAGTGTCCTCGCGCTCGCGGCCGGGGCCGACGCGATCTGCGTCGGCGGCGGTCTCGCCGACGAGGAGACGGTGCTGCGGCTGCGCGACGCCCTCGTCGACGCGGTCCGCGAGGGCGCCCTCGCGGAGGAGCGCCTCGCCGACGCGGCGGCCCGCGTACGGGAGTTGGCGTCCTGGACCCGCGAGACCGCCCGCACGCCGCTCCCCGAACCGGACAGGGAGATCGGGCTCCGCGCCGCCCGCAGAGCGCTCACCGTGAGCGGCCTCGACGGATACCGGCCGCCCGAGGCCCCGTTCGTCGCGTCCTTCACCCCGCTCGCCAACATCGCCGTGGGCGACCAGACCCCCTGGGGCCCGGCCGCCGAACTCTCCCGGCTCCTCCCCGAGACGGCGACGGCGACGTACAGCGCGAGCGATGCGGACGACGGCACCGAGGAGCTGAGCGCGCGGGTGCTCCGTGAGGCGGGCGGGCGCCGCGTCGTCGCCGTCGTGCGGGACCTGCACAGGCACCCGTGGATGGCGCGGACGCTTCAAGGCATCCTGGCTGCACGCGAGGAGACCGTCGTGGTGGAGATGGGGGTTCCGCAGGCGCCGCAGGCGGGCGCCCTCTACCTCGCGACGCATGGCGCGTCCCGTGTCTGCGGGCGCGCAGCAGCCGAGATCATCGCAGGCGGGCCCCGCGCACGCTGAGCACAGGGGTCCGCCACCCACCGCACCAGGAGGCACCAGAGCATGACCGAGCCCTCGTCCCAGGCTTCAGAACCCGCAGAGCCGCACGCCCCCGGGCGGATCATGGCAGGTGAGATGGCGGAGCAACCGGCGGTACTGCGCGGGCTGTTGGAGGAGGCGGCCCCGGGCATCCGCGAGACGGCCAGGCTCGTCGCGGCGCGCAACCCGCGGTTCGTGCTGCTGACCGCGCGCGGTACCTCGGACAACGCGGCGCTCTACGCCAAGTACCTGCTCGAGATCGAGTTGGGGCTGCCGTGCGGCCTCACCTCGATGTCGACGACGACGGCGTACGGGGCCCGACCCGACCTGCGGGACTGCCTGGTGATCACCGTCAGCCAGTCCGGCGGCTCGCCCGACCTGGTCGCCTCGGCGCGCGCCGCACGGGAGTCGGGCGCGGTGACGCTCGCCGTCACCAACAACGCCGCATCGCCGCTCGCCGAGGTCTGCGAGTTCCACGTCGACATCCACGCGGGCGAGGAGAAGGCGCTGCCCGCGACGAAGACGTACACCGCCGAACTCCTCGCGCTCTACCTCCTCGTCGAGGGGATGCGCGGTGTCGACGGCACCCGGGCGGCGAAAGGCCTCCCGGAGCTGGTGGAGTCCGTCCTCGCCCGGCAGTCGGAGGTGCGCGGGCTGGCGGCCCGCTACCGGTTCGCCGAGCGGATGGTCCTCACCTCGCGCGGCTACGGCTACCCGACGGCGAAGGAGGCGGCCCTGAAGCTCATGGAGACGAGCTACATCCCCGCGCTCTCCTACTCGGGAGCGGATCTTCTCCACGGCCCGCTGGCGATGGTCGACAACGTTTCGCCCGTGATCGCCGTCGTCACTGACGGACGCGGGGGAGAGGCGCTCCAGCCCGTCCTCGACCGGCTGCGCGACCGCGGCGCCGACCTCGTCGTCATCGGCGCACGGTCCGAAGTCGACCGCGCCTCGGCCGGGTTCGCGCTCCCGACGGGCGACCTGCCCGAAGAGCTCCAGCCACTCCTGGAGATCCTGCCGCTCCAGATGCTCGCCTGGGAAGTGACGATCGCCCGCGGCCAGGACCCGGACGCGCCCCGCTCGCTCGCGAAGGTGACGCAGACCCGCTAGACGACCGGCCGCGGTCCGGGGCACGCAGGCGCGCCCCGGACCGCGGCCAAGCGTTGTGCCTCCCGCATGACTTCGGGCCGCGGCGCCGGGGCGGGACCCTCAACCCGCCCGGCACCGCAGCCCGGAGCACCAAGACCTCGGCGCAGTCAGGGCAGAGCGCGCCGCGGTCCCTTTCTGCCCTCCTGTGCGGGGAGGCCAGAAGACCTGTGTGCCCTCATTCTGGACTAGACCACCTGTCCTGTCCATGCCCAGTCCGCCGCGGATGTGAGCGCCTCCACAGGCGCCCACGGCCGGAGCTCGACGCCGCAGACGGCCGGGTACGCTCGGCAGCGTGCCCTCCATGAACGACCTCGTACGCCACCACACGGCGCTGACCGACTCCGACCTGGAGTGGCTGCATCAGCTCGTCTCCGAATGGCAGTTGCTCGCCGACCTCTCCTTCGCCGATCTCGTCCTCTGGGTGCCGACGCGGGACGGCACGCGCTACGTCTCCGTCGCGCAGATGCGCCCCAACACCGGCCCCACCTCCTACCAGAACGACATGGTCGGGCACCTGGTTCCCCGCGGCCGCCGCCCGCTGCTCGACGCAGCGCACGACGAGGGCCGGATCGTGCGCGAGGGGGACCCGGAGTGGCGCGAGGAGGTGCCCGTCCGTGTCGAGTCGATCCCGGTGCGCCGGGCCGGCAACGTACTCGGCGTCATCGCGCGCAACACCAACCTGCTGACGGTCCGCACCCCGAGCCGCCTGGAGCTGACCTACCTCCAGAGCGCCTCCGACCTCGCGCAGATGATCGCCGCCGGCGCCTTCCCCTTCCCCGGCCACCAGCTCGACATGGACCATGTCCCACGCGTCGGCGACGGCCTTATCCGCCTCGACGCCGACGGCATCGTCCAGTACGCCAGCCCCAACGCCCTCTCCGCGTACCACAGACTCGGCCTCGCGACCGACCTCGTCGGCCTCCACCTGGGTCAGGCGACGACCGAACTCGCCCCGGCGCGGGGCCCGGTGGACGAGGCGATGGTGAAGCTCGCCAGCGGGTGGGCGCCGCGGGGCGCCGAGGTCGAGGGCCTGGACTGCGTCGTCCAACTGCGTGCGATCCCGCTGAACCCCAAGGGCACCCGCATCGGTTCGCTCATCCTGCTGCGCGACATCACCGAGGTCCGCCGCCGCGAGCGCGAACTCCTCACCAAGGACGCCACCATCCGGGAGATCCACCACCGGGTGAAGAACAACCTCCAGACCGTCGCCGCACTCCTGCGGCTCCAGGCCCGCCGGATGGACTCCGCACGGGGCCGCGAGGCGCTCAACGAGGCCGTGCGCAGGGTCGGTTCGATCGCCATCGTGCACGAGACCCTCTCGCAGAACCTCGACGAGAGCGTGGAGTTCGACGAGATCGCCGACCGCGTCCTCGCGATGGTCGCGGAGATCTCCCCCGGCCGGATCACCGGCCACCGCAAGGGAGGCTTCGGCGTCCTCGGCGCGGACGTCGCCACCCCGCTCGCGATGGCCCTCACCGAGCTCCTCCAGAACGCCATGGAGCACGCGTTCGGCCCGGGCAAGCAGGGCGCCATCGAGGTGGTGGCCCTCCGCCGCAAGGACCCGTCGAGCGACGGCGACCACCTGCGCGTCACCGTCCAGGACGACGGAGCCGGCCTCCCCGAGGACTTCGACCCGCATTCCTCCGGCAACCTCGGCCTCCAGATCGTCCGCACGCTCGTCGAGGGCGAGTTGGGCGGCAGCTTCGACATGCTCCCCGTCCCCGAAGGCGGAACACGGGTCGTTCTGAAGTTCCCCGTGGCGGCCGTCGAGAAGCGCTGAGCCGCCCGATCACCTTCGCTGCCGGGCAGTTCGACTCATGCAGAAAAGCGCCGAGCCCCGTACCGCTCCATGGCGGTCGGGGCTCGACGCATCTCGTGTGCGCATACGCACCGGAAGACTCTGCGGGCTGCTTTCTCGGGGTGCAGCCGGTGGCAGGGCAGGGGCGTCAGTTCAGGCGGTCGCGGCGTTGTTCCGCGCCCTGTTGCGAGCGGCGCGGCGCTTCATTGCGCGGCGCTCGTCCTCGCTGAGGCCACCCCAGACACCGGAGTCCTGACCGGACTCCAGGGCCCACTGCAGGCACTGCTCCATCACGGGGCAGCGGCGGCAGACGGCCTTGGCTTCCTCGATCTGCAGCAGCGCAGGACCGGTGTTGCCGATGGGGAAGAACAGCTCGGGGTCTTCCTCGCGGCAAACGGCGTGGTGACGCCAGTCCATGTCTGCTACCTCTCCTCGTGCTTGCTTGTGAATGTGAACGCTTTCACGAATCCCTTCGCAAGGGAAGGGGGACCACTCTGATGTGACGCTGGTCCCACTGAAGTGAGAAGGGGGATTCGGGCTCTCAAGGGGGCCCGCCTTGGGGCCGTCCCGATCGCCATGAAGAGACTCGCAAACCTCGGCAGCGGGCACAACCCCTTCTGGAAAGTTTTTTTTGATTCCTTGGTGTCGCTTAACTCACAGCCGTACTTCCAGAGGGTGGAAGCTGGCCTAAACGTTCGAGTAAAAGGACTTTAGGGGTTTCCGCTTACACAATCACACGCAGTGCACGGCGTACGCCTGTGAACGTCACGCTGGAACGCACTCCCAGGTGGTCACCGTCCAGTTGGAACGGCAGCGGCACCTGGGAATGCAAGGTGAACTCCGGGAGGTCGTGGAGCGTGGTCGCGTGCTTCCCGTGCAGGCCGCGCTCGGGGCTCGAAGTGAGGAGTTGCGTGCCGTACCGGCTCACCGCGGCCGGCGTCAGCCTGGAGAGACCGAGGACGTCGAGCGCGTCGTCGAACGACGCTTGCGGGGCCGCGTAGAGGGGGCGGTTGCCGAGGTACGTCCACGGAGCGGTGTTGCAGACCACGGCCAGCACGAGGTCGCGGATCGGATCCTCGACTTCCGGCAGCTCCAGGGTGATCGTGCCCTTCGAGCGGTGCGTCTCGCCCAGGAACTGCCGGAGCACCTGGCGGACGTAGAGCGCGTTGGTGGCGCGCTTGCCGCGCTCGCGCTGCTGCTCGACCCGACCGACCGCACCGGCGTCGAACCCCAGTCCCGCGGTGAAGGTGAACCAGCGCGGGGCGACGGCCGCGTCCTCGGTGCCGGGGGTGCCGGCGGCGAGGCCGAGGCCGACGGTGCGTGCGCTGCCGGTCTGGAGGGCGTCGAGGAGCGCGCCCGTCGCCTCGATGACGTCGTTGGGGAGGCCGAGGGCGCGCGCGAAGACGTTCGCCGAGCCGCCGGGGACCACTGCGAGACCCGGGAGGCGCTCCGCGTCGGGGCCCTCCTCCAGGAGGCCGTTGACCACCTCGTTGACGGTGCCGTCGCCGCCGAGCGCGATGACGAGTTCGGCCGAGCCGTCCTGTGCGGCGCGGCGGGCGAGGTCCCTGGCGTGGCCGCGGTACTCGGTGAGTGCGACGTCCAGTTTGAGGTCGCTGGCGAGCGCGTGGGTGAGCACGTCACGGGTCCGGGCGCTGGTGGTGGTGGCTGCCGGGTTGACCACGAGGAGTGCGCGCATGGGGTGCAGAGTACCCATGCGCGCTGCGGGCGGCCCAGCCCGTACCCGGGGACGGCCCGGGTACGTACCGTCGCGGCGTTAGGGTGCGAGGTGTGAGTGAGAACCGGGAGCAGGTCGAGCCGAAGCGGCTGACGCGTATCACCGTCGCCTCCGTGCTGACGGCGCTCGAAGGCGTCGTGGTCGCCGGGTTCGGCATCGTCTCGCTGGTGCTCCTCGCCACCCGTACACCGGACGGCACGGTGCAGGCGGCGACGATGGCCGTGACCGTGCTCGCGCTCTCGGTGATACCGCTGCTGGCGGCGCGCGGACTCTGGCTGTCGAAGCGCTGGGGCCGCGGGCCCTCGATGATCGTCCAGGTGCTGTCGCTCCCCTTCGGCTGGCAGATGGCGCAGAACGGCGGGGCGTGGACGTTCGGTGGGCTGGTGATCGCGGGTGTGGGGGTGGTGGTGATCGGCTGCCTGCTCAACCCTCCGGCGATCCTCGCGCTCCGCGCGGGCGACGAGGAGGCGGGCGGCGCGCAGCGCGGCTGAAACGCGAACGGGGCGGCCGGGCCGCCCCGTTGACGTGTGAGGGACGCCTCACTCCTCCACGAGAAGCTTGTCCCGAAGCTGTGCGAGGGTGCGCGCAAGGAGCCTGGAGACGTGCATCTGCGAGATGCCGACCTCCTGCGCGATCTGCGACTGGGTCATGTTCCCGAAGAACCGCAGCAGCAGGATCTTCTTCTCGCGCGGCGGGAGCTCCTCCAGCAGCGGCTTGAGCGACTCGCGGTACTCGACGCCTTCGAGCGCGTCGTCCTCGGCCCCCAGGGTGTCGGCGACGGCCGGGGACTCGTCGTCGGTGTCGGGGACGTCGAGGGAGAGGGTGGAGTACGCGTTCGCCGACTCCAGGCCCTCCAGGACCTCTTCCTCGGAGATCGAGAGGCGCTGGGCCAGCTCGTGCACCGTGGGGGCGCGGCCGTGCTGTTGGGAGAGTTCGGCCGTCGCCGAGCTGAGCGAGAGCCGGAGCTCCTGGAGCCTGCGGGGGACGCGGACCGCCCAGCCCTTGTCCCTGAAGTGCCGCTTGATCTCACCCACCACCGTCGGCGTCGCGTACGTCGAGAACTCGACGCCGCGCTCCGGGTCGAAACGGTCGACGGACTTGATGAGGCCGATCGTTGCGACCTGGGTGAGGTCGTCGAGGGGTTCGCCGCGGTTGCGGAAGCGACGGGCGAGGTGCTCGACGAGCGGGAGGTGCATCCGGACCAAGTGCTCGCGGAGCGCCGCGCGTTGGGGCGAGCCCTCGGGGAGGGCGCGCAGTTCCGAGAAGAGTGCGCGGGCGCTGCTGCGGTCCTGCGGGGCCGGCAGGGTGTCCTGCTCGCTCCGTCCCTCTGTCGCGTCCTGCTGCTCCATCGCGTCCGCCCGCTCCGCCTGCTCAGTTCGCTGACTGCTCGGGTCCGCCGGGTGCGGCCTCGCCTGCTGCTCGGGGACGCCGGGCCCCGTCCACGCGGCGCCGGGGCCACCGGTGGTCGCCCCGGGAGCGCCGGCGGCCTCCCTCGCCTCCCTCGCCTCGTGCTCGGTCACGATGCGCCGGGGCCCGTGCCGCGCTTCTTGTGCAGGCTGATGCTGACCGTGCGGTCCTCGTCGACGGAGGAGTCGACCTCGCCTGCGAGTGCGGAGAGCACCGTCCAGGCGAAGGTGTCGCGCTCGGGAGCGCGGCCGTCGGTCGTCGGTGCCGAGACGGTGACGCGCAGGGAGTCTCCGACGAGGGTGAAGACACAGCTCAGTACGGAGCCGCCCACGGCCTGCTGGAGCAGGATGGCGCACGCCTCGTCGACCGCGATCCGGAGATCCTCGATCTCGTCGAGGGTGAAGTCCAAGCGGGCGGCGAGGCCGGCCGTCGCCGTCCGCAGCACCGACAGATAGGCACCTGCCGCGGGCAGCCGGACCTCGACGAAGTCCTGCACCGCGGGCTCGCCTGCGATCTGGGACACCCTCACCTCCATGGGGGCACAAGCCCGTTGGGCTCTTCTTTCTCTGCTCGGGGGAGCGCCGAATGGAGCCGTCCGCCCGTAGCCCTTCTTTGCGGTGGGCCACCGACGGGAGCGGCGCTCCTGCACAGGTGACGCTACCGCGAACCTGTCCGGCGTGCGGCCCGCACCGATCTTTGGTCGATCTTCGGCTCCCCGGCCGGGAGCGTAACCCATAGTAAACATATGAGCACTTTGCGTGGCTAGGGGGTCGGTGCGTCAATTCCCGGATGACTACGCTGTGTTGGCCTTGGCGAGGGCGTGCAGGGGGTCCCCGGACATCCGGAAGACCGTCCAGTCGTCCATCGGCTCGGCGCCGAGCGACCTGTAGAAACCGATCGACGGGTCATTCCAGTTCAGTACCCACCACTCGAAGCGTTCATAGCCCCGCTCGACACAGATTCGGGCAAGGGCCGAAAGCAGTGCCCTGCCGTGTCCGCGGCCGCGGGCCGAGGGGCGGACGTAGAGGTCTTCCAGATACACACCGTGAGTACCGGTCCATGTGGAGAAGTTCCTGAACCACAGTGCGAAACCAATGCGTTCACCGTGTGTGACGTCTTCGGCGATGAGGGCGAAGACCGCCGGGTGCGGGCCGAAGAGTGCCTCGGTGAGTTGCTCCTCCGTCGCCCTCGCCTCGTCCGGGGAGCGTTCGTACTCGGCGAGTTCCCTGATCATGGTGTGGATCTCCGGCACGTCGTCCGGTGTCGCGGCTCTGATCACGGGAAAAAGCGTACGTGCGGGCCCCTGTCTCACCCGGCCGGGGCTCCCGTCACGACGGCCGTGACGCTGCTGCCCGGCGGGAAGGCCCCTTCCCGGGCGAGGTGCGAGAGCGCGAGGAGCATCTTCGCGACATAGACGCGCTCCAGGCGCAGCCCGTTCCGCTCCTCGAACTCCTGGGCGAAGGCTTCGAGTTCGGGTGTGGTGCGGGCGTAGCCGCCGCAGTGGAAGCGGTCCTCGACGCGCCACGCGCCGCACGGGGCGCCGAAAGCGGAGTGCTGGAGGCGGGATACCTCACCTGTGAGGAAGCCGCCCTTGAGGACGGCGACGCCCAGGGCGTGCTGCCCCTCACCGAGCCCGGCCGCGAGGCCCGCGAGCGTGCCGCCGGTGCCGCAGGGGACCGCGACCGTTCCCGGTTCGGTGAGTTCGGCGCCGAGCGCTGCGGTGCCGTGGACGGCGGCGGCGTTGCTGCCGCCCTCCGGCAGGAGGAGGAAGTCGCCGAAGCGGGAGTGGAGGTCGGCCTCCGTCTCCGGGTCTGCGCGGTGGCGGTAGGCGGAGCGGGAAACGAAGTGGAGTCGCATGCCGTCCGCGGCGCACCGGGTGAGTGTCGGGTTGAGCGGGCGGGCGGCGAGCTCCTCGCCGCGTACGACGCCGATGGTGCGAAAGCCGAGGAGGCGTCCGGCCGCCGCGGTGGCGCGGAGGTGGTGGGAGTAGGCGCCGCCGAAGGTGAGGAGGGTGTGGTGGCCGGACTGGGCCGCGGAGCGCAGATTGGGGGCGAGTTTGCGCCACTTGTTGCCCGGTATCTCGGGGTGAATCAAGTCGTCACGTTTGAGGGTGAGTCGGACATTCCTTGCGGTGAATGCGGAGTCGTGCGCCTCCTGGGTCGGCGAGGGGAGGCGCGGGGCGAGGGTCTCCGGGAGGGCGGGCACCCTCCCATTCTCCGGTGCTTCGGGCGGAGGTGCGGGCGGGGGCCGGCGCCCGGGCGACGGGGCGCACCAGGCGCGACCGTCGTCGGGCGCCGGCCGCCTCCGGCTACTTCAGCAGCCGGGAGACACGGTCGCGGAATGCGTCCATCGTGAAGCCCCGCGGGTCGACCTTCTGGTCCGTCCACTCCAGGTGCCCGATGACGGAGCGGGCGTTCCAGCCGTGGTGCCGGCACAGGGCCGCGCACGTGCGTGCCATCGCGTCCAACTGCTCCTCGGGCCAGGTGTCTTCGCCGTCACCGAGGTTCACGCACTCCAGGCCGTAGAAGGCCCGGTTGCCGTCGGCGTTCTGCTGGTCGGGGGAGGGCGGGCGGCGCTCGGCGATGACGGCGCGCAGGACGTCGTCGTCGCCGAGGCCGGCGTGGTTGGCGCGGCCGTGGCCCACCAGGTGGACCGTGCCGTTCTTGGTGACGCAGGCGTGCGCGAGGGGGCCGGGGAGGTCGGGCCTGCCGTCGTAGACGAGGTCGACGGTGGCCTGTGCGCCCTCGGTCGCGGTGTGGTGGATCACCACACCGTGGACGGGGCCCCAGGGGCCCTGCTGGTTGCGGTTGTGGTTGCGCCAGTCGCGGACCTCCTCGACGGAGACCTTCTCCGCACGCAGCGCTTTCAGCAGTGCGTCGGCGGTGATCGGTGTGGCCATGTGTGCCCCCCGTGGCTAGGGATCGGTGTGCGGTGTGCGGTGTTCTTCCGCCGGCGACGGGTGGTCAAGGTGTCTTCTGGCTCTACCCCGTCGCCGGTGCTCCTAGCGGGGCGTGCGTCTCTCCCGTGGGAGCACGGTGCGCGCGAAGAGCTGCTGGACGCACCGCTGGCGCGAGTAGGGTCGCAGGAGCCGCGGGATGCGGTTGCGCGCGGCGCGCACTCTGCCCGAGCCCGCGAGCGGTGCCTCGTCGAGGAACGTCTGCCAGGTCGCGCACGCCTCCTCCAACCTCCCTGCATGCAGCAGGAGTTCGGCGAGCTCGGCGTGGCAGAGCGCACGGGCGCGGCGCTCGCCGGGCGGCCTGGTGCGGATCGAGGCGCGCAGATCGGAGAGTGCGCCGTTGCCGTCTCCGAGTGCACGCCGCATCCGGCTCGACTGGTAGAGGAGCGCGGACTCCCGGTAGGCGCCGAGAGGGTCGGAGTCGGGCGCCTCGGGGCCTGTGGTGAGGTCGGCGGGAGCCGCCGCGAGGTGCTGTTCCGCGTGCCGCAGCGCGGAGGTCGCGCCGGGTGCGTCGCCGTTCGCGGCGCGGGAGACGGCGAGGCCCGCGTAGAGGAAGGAACGGGTGCCGGGGGCTGCGGCGTCGGGCGCGGAGCGGCAGGCCGCCTCGGCGAGCGCGAGGCTCTCCGTGACGTAGCCGAGCTGCTCCGCCTGGGTGCCGAGTGCCCTGCGGGCGAGCGCGACGCCCGTGGACTCCGTGGCTTCGGCGGCGAGTTCGGCGGCCGTGAGGAAGGCCCGCTGCGCGAGCCCGTGCCGCTGCTCGTCGGCGTAGACCCGCGCGAGCAGGTAACTCAGGCGCGCCGCCTGGGAGAGGAGGGCGCGGTGGTGGGCGCCGTCCGTGCCGGTGCGCAGCGAGCTGACGAGGCCGGAGAGGTACGCGGCGAGCGGGGTACGGATGTGGCCGCCGCCGTAGCGGTCGGCCTGCTGCGCGAAGAAGCGCACGTGCTCGCGGGCGGAGGCCGCCTCGTCGGGCGTCGTCGTCCTGGCGCGCGCGGTCGCGAACCTGTCCGCGCGTCGGTGCGCGGGCGTGGCGGCGGGGGCGAGCAGCGCCAGCCGGTAGGGGTGGGGAGACGGTGCATCGGCGCGCGGGGGCGCGACGACGGGCCTGGTGAGCGCCGTGAGGCGGTCGGCCGGGTGCGGCGGGAACGGCTCGGTGTGCGGGCCTCCGGGGGCGCCGAACGCCTCGTCCTGCGTGGCGCGTTGGTGCTCGGTGCCGGCGGTGCCCGGCTCCATGCCGAGCTCGGCGAGCGCGACGGGTCGGCCGAGCCGGCGGGAGAACGCCTCGGCGACGAACCGCCGCACCTGCGGATCGGGCCGGCTGCCGCGCAGCCAGTGCGCGACGGAGGTGCGGTCGTACCGAAGATGTACGCCGGCCTCGGCGCCGAGACGAACCACCGTGTGCGCCAGGGCTGCCTGCGTCCAGTCGCTCTCCCGCAGCAGCGCGCGGAGTTCGGGGTTGGGGCGGAGATGCCGCGGGGTGCTCTGCGGCCGGTGCTCCCGCGCCGGCGCCGCGGTGGGCGCCGTCGGCTGCGCCGTCTCGTGCGCCGGCGCACGGTACGGGCTAGCGGGCTTCATGACGCTGAGTGAGATCGAGCGCGAGAGGGTCGTTCACTTTCCGTAGCCTCCTTGGGGACTTCCGCACACGCCCTCGTGTGCGGCTACCCACAGCAAACCGCGCGCGGAGGCGGGGCGGGAGGGCGTGCAAGTACCGTGCACACGTGGCTTTTTCACACCCCGTGTGAACGCCCGTCCGTTACTCTGCGAAACACGAGACGGACGACCGGAGGGCGGCATGGAGCCCAACAGTCAACTGGACGCATTACTCGACCAGTCCGGCATGTCCCGTGCCGGACTGGCGACGCGCGTAAACCAGTCGGGAAGCGCAGCCGGACTCACCCTTCGTTACGACCACACGGCGGTGGCGCGCTGGCTCAAGGGGCAGCGTCCGCGTGGCAGGGTGCCGGAGTTGCTCTGCGAGGTCCTCGGAGGGAGGCTCGGCCGCACCCTCACCCTCGCCGACATCGGCATGGCAGGACCACCGGACGGCGCGGCCCCGCCACCGCAGAGCGCGGACGGCAGCGGACTCGGCGGCTTCGTCGAGCGGGCGGCGCTCCTGTGGCGCTCGGACCGCCTCCACACCGAGGACGCCGGGGGAGCCGCCCCCTCCCTCCTGCGCGGTGCGGCCGCGGTCGCGCCCGTCTGGGAGTGGGAGAACCCGCCCGCCGACGCGGACGTCTCGCACCGCGGCGAGCGCCCCGTGGGCGAGGCCGAGCTCTCGGTGCTCCAGGTGGCCCGAGGCCACTACGAGCGCCTCTACCGGAACGCGGGAGGCGTCGCGACCCGCGCCCGCGTCGTCGGCTTCCTCAATGCGGAGGTCGCCCCGCTGCTGCGCGGCCGGTACGAGGACGAGGTAGGGCGCGAACTCTTCAGGGCGGCCGGGTCGTTGGCCGCGATCAGCGGGATCTGCGCGTACGACACCGATGCGCAGGGCCTCGCGCAGCGCTACTTCCATCAGGCGCTGCGTCTGGGCAAGGCGTCGGGCGACCGGCTCTTCGGTGGGTACGTCGTCTCCCTCCTCGTCAACCAGGCCCTCTTCCTCGGCGACAGCCGCCACGCCATCGCCTGTGCCGAGGCCGTGCTGCGCTCGCCCCAGGCGCGGGCGAGCGCGGCGCTCACCTCGGATCTGTACGGGATGCAGGCGAAGGCGTACGCCATGCTCGGCGACCGGGGCGGCGCCTACGCCTGCATGCGGGCCGCCGAGGCGTACTCGGAACGCATCCGGCCCGAGGAGGAGCCGGCGGAGACCGGGTACGTACAGCCGGGGTTCGTGCAGGTGCGGCTGGCCGAGGCGCTGCTGGTCCTGGGCGAGTTGGCGACGGCGGGTAGGTACGCGCGCGAGTCGGCGGACGCGCCGGCGCACATCAGGGGGCGGGTCAACAGGCTCGCCACCCTCGCCGACGTGGAGCTGCGCAGCGGCGACGAGGAACAGGCGGCGGAGACGGCGAAGGAGATGGTCGGCCATGCGCGCGGCGTCGAGTCGCAACGCCTGCGCGGGCGTATGCGCGGGCTCAGACGGCAGCTCGTGCGGCATCGGAGTGCGCCGGCGGCCGAGGCGGCGCAACTGATCGACGACGCGCTGAGGATTCCGCTCTGACCACCGCAGCACCGAGTGGCCCTGTCCGGCCGCGGCAGCCACATGCTGGGATGTGCCCAACCTCCGTGAGGAAGGGGGCACACACGTGCAGTGGACCAACCTGGGTGAACGCACTGTGTACGAGAACCAGTGGCTACGGGTGCACCTCGCCGACGTCGAACTGCCGGACGGCCGGCACCTCGACCACTACGTGATCCGCCTGCGTCCGGTGGCGATGGCCACTGCGGTCAACGAGCGGAACGAGGTGCTGCTGCTCTGGCGGCACCGCTTCATCACCGACAGTTGGGGCTGGGAGATCGCGGCCGGCGTCGTCGAGGACGGGGAGGGGCTCGCGGCCGCTGCCGCGCGCGAGATGCGCGAGGAGACCGGCTGGGCCCCGGGGCGCCTCCACCGTCTGATGACGGTGGAGCCGGCGAACGGGCTGATGGACGCGCGGCACCACGTCTTCTGGTCGCAGCGTGCCGAGTACGTCGGGCACCCGGAGGACGACTTCGAGTCGTCGAGACGGGAGTGGGTGCCGCTCAAGGAGGTGCCCGAGCTCGTCGCGCGCGGGGAGGTGCCGGCGGCCAACACGGCGGCGGCGCTGCTCATGCTCCACCGGCTGCGCTTCGGCTGACCCGAGGGAGGCCGCGGTAGGGGCGCGGCGCACGTCCGCGCCCCTACCGCGCGGGGTCACTTCTTGAGGAAGGCGTCCCCGTGCTCCGCGATGTGCTGCTCCAGCCTGACCATCGATCCCTGGACGGCCTCGGCCGAGCCGTTGCTCCGCTGCTGCTCGTAGTACGCCTGGCCGAGAGCGCGCAGGAGCTCGTTGCCCGCGCGCTGGGCCTGGACCTCTTCGACCTTTTCCTTGCCCTGCGAAATGCCGCGCTGCGCCTGCTCCTTGGCGCGGTCGAGAAAGCCTGCCACGGTCCTGCCTCCTAGTTGTCGGGGTCTCGGGCGCGTGGCCCGTGCATGGGCACCTGCCCTGTGAACGACCGTCCGGCGGCAGCGGTTCCTGCGCGGCCTCACCTCCCGGGCGGCGGCTTCCGCGCGCACTCGGGCAGTACGGCGCGGGCGAGCCGTACCAGCTCAGGGACGGCGGGGTGCCCGGGCCCCGTGCGCCAGACGAGGTGGACGGGGACGGGCGGGGCGCCCGCCAGCGGGCGGTAGACGACGCCGGGGTGGTGGTGGAGCTCGGCGGTGGCGTCGGTGGAGACGCCCACGGCGCCGCCCGCGGCAATCGCACCGAGCCAGTCGTCGGTGTTGGCAACGCGCACCGTCGAGGCGGGGCGGTGCTCGGCGGGCCAGAGCGCGAGCGTGGTGAGCCCCGAGACGGAGTTGAGCACGACGGTCTCGTCCGCGAGGTCGTCGAGTGTCAACTGGTTGGTTGCGGACGCGAGTTCGCCCCCGGTGGGGACGGCGGCGACGCGGGCCTCGTCGAGGAGCCAGGCACGCCGGACGGGGGCCGCGTCGGGGATCTCTCCGCGGACGAGGGCGGCGTCGGTGCGGCCGCCCAGGAGCCCGGCCATGCGCTCGTCGATCCGCAGCAGTTCGAGCGGTGTCTCCGGATGTGCGGCCTTCCAGCGCCGGAGCAGTGGCGTCGTGTAGCGACCCAGCGCCGACCAGGAGTGCCCGAGGCGCACGGGCCAGTACCGGATGCGTGCGGGGTCGAGCGCGTCGTCGACGGCGGCGACGGCGGTGGCTGCCTTGTCGAGGAAGCTCCGTCCCTCCGAGGTGAGTGCGAGGTGGTGGGTCGAGCGGTCGACGAGCTGCACCCCGAGGTGGTCCTCGAGCTGCGAGAGCCGCCTGGAGAGGGTGGGTTGGCCGACGCCGAGCCGGGCGGCGGCGTGGGTGACGGTGCCCGCGTCGGCGATGGCGAGGAAGGCCCTCAGGTGGCGCAGGTCGGCGGTCATGGCTCCGGAGCATAGCCAGCGGCTTCCGGCCGGATACGGCGGTGTGGTGGGGCGCGCCGCCGTGCCGCGGCACTCGCGAGGGTGCAGATCGTGCTCCGTACGGCGGGGGCGACGGCATTGCGCGGAGCGAGGCGGGGCCGTGTAGCGGTGAGTGGACTCAGCAGTTTTTCGTACTTTTCGGGCGCCCGGTGCCCGAGCAACCGTCCGGAGACTGGAGCAGCACCCGTGCAAAGAGACCCTTCCGCCCAAGCCCCGCACGCCAAGAGAGCAGCCGCCCGCCGTCGACTCGCCGCCGTCGGCGCCCTCGCGGCCGTCGTCGGTGTCGCCGGGTGCGCGGGGCACCGTGCCTCGCGCGACCCGGAGGACCCCGCAGGCGCCGCGAGCCGGCAGCCGCAGCCCGCACGCGGGTTCACGCTCGTCGCGTCGGGGGACCTGCTCGTGCACGACTCGCTCATCCGGCAGGCCAAGGCCGACGCCGGTTCCTCGGGCGAAAAAGGCGCCTCCGCCTACGACTTCGGGCGGATGCTCTCGGCGGCGAAGCCGCTGGCGAGCGGCGCCGACCTCGCCCTGTGCCACATGGAGACGGTCTACGGGCCCGACGAAGGCCCCTTCGCCGGCTACCCGTCCTTCACCACGCCTCCGCAGTTGGCGAAGGCCGTCAAGGACGCCGGGTACGACAGTTGCTCGACGGCTTCGAACCACAGCCTCGACGCCGGCAGCGAGGGCGTCGCACGGACCCTGAAGGCGATGGACGCCGTGAAGCTGGGGCACGTCGGTTCCGCGCGGTCCGAGGCCGAGAGCCGACGCCCCGCCGTGCTGCGGGCCGGCAGCGCCAAGGTCGCCCAACTCGCCTATACCTACGGGACCAACGGCATCCCGCTGCCGGAGGGCAAGCCCTGGACCGTCAACCGCATCGACCCGCGCCGGATCGTCGCCGACGCTCGGGCGGCGCGGAAGGCGGGCGCCGACGTCGTCGTCGCGAGCATGCACTGGGGGACGGAGTGGCAGCAGGAGCCGGACGCGCAGCAACGTGCGCTGGCGAAGCGGCTCACCGCCTCGCGCCACCACGGGCGGCGCGACATCGACCTGATCATCGGCACCCATGCGCACGTACCGCAGGCGTACGAGAAGGTCAACGGGACGTGGGTGGTCTACGGGATGGGCGACCAGATCGCGGGCAAGATGGACGACCCGCGCGGCACGATGGGCTCGGCGGCGCGGTTCGCGTTCCGGCCGCCCGAGGACCCGGACGCCGGGGGCGCGGCGGCCGAATGGCAGGTCGGCCGGGCGGAGTACGTGCCGTACCTGATGGAGACCGAGCCCCGGCACACGCTCGTCAACCTCGGCCGCGACCGGGGGAGCGACGAGCGGCGGGAGGCCCACGCGACCATCGAGCGCGCCGTGTTGAGCCGGGGGGCCGACAAGTCGGGGTTGCGGCAGGGGAGTTGATACGAGGACGGTGCCGTCGCCCCGGAGACCGTTCGGTCTCTCCGCGGACCGCTTCCCGGCGCGTCGCGTCGGGGCGTCGGCGCCTCCCGGCCCTCGGGCGCGGCACCAACTTGCCGCCGTCCCGGGCGGGTTCGGATGTCCCCGCGTGGCGCATGGACGGTAGCCCCGCGGACGCGGGAACGTGTCCCTGGCGACCGTGACGGGGCGGCGGTACGAGCCGTAGCCGGCCCTGTGGGAAGGGCGAACCGGTGACGGCCGGAGGTCCGCGCGCGGGATGCGGGAACCGCTGTCCCGACGGTCATGCGCCTGCGGCATAGCCGCTCTCCGTACGGCATTTCACGCGGCGCGGCGCACCGGCATAGCGTGCGGTCATGAGCACTTCCGAGTCGGCGGCCGGGACCGCCGCACCCTCCCCCGTGCCCCCGCGGCCCGCGAGTGGGAAGGGGCGTGCGGGGGCGCTCGGCATGGTGATCGGGAGCGCGATGTCGCTTCAGTTCGGCTCGGCCGTGGCGGCGCTGCTCTTTCCCCGAGCGGGGGCGCTCGGCGTCGTGGCGATGCGGCTCGTCTTCTCCGCCGTGCTGATGCTGCTCGTCTGCCGGCCGCGGCTGAGGGGGCACGACCGCGGCGACTGGACGGCCGTGCTCGGGCTCGGTGTCGCGCTCGGCACCATGAACTCGCTCTTCTACCAGGCCGTCGAGCGCATCCCGCTCGGTGCGGTGGTGACGCTGGAGCTGCTGGGGCCTCTCGTCCTCTCCGTCGTGGCGTCCCGGCGCCTCGTCAGCCTCGTTTGGGCGCTGCTCGCGCTCGGTGGCGTCTACCTCCTCGGCAGCAGCTCGTTCGGCGAACTCAACCTGGCCGGGGCCGGGTTCGCGCTCGCTGCGGGCGCCATGTGGACGGCGTACATCCTCTTCAACGCGCGCGCCGGCGCACGCTTCGAGCGGGCGGACGGGCTGGCGCTGGGTCTGGGCGTCGCCGCGGTCGTCAGCGCACCCGCGGGGATCGTCAGCGCGCAGGGGACGCTCCTCGACCCCGTCGTCCTCGGGGTCGGCGCCGCCGTCGCCGTCCTGTCGTCGCTCGTGCCGTACACGTTGGAGCTCTTCGCGCTGCGGAGGCTGCCGGCGGCGACCTTCTCCGTGCTGATGAGCCTGATGCCGGTCGTCGCGACGGGCGCCGGGTTCCTCGTCCTCGGACAGAGCCTCGGGCCGCTCCAACTCCTCGCGATCGCCCTCGTCGTGGCGGCGAGCGCGGGTGCCGTGCGTACGTCGTCGGCACCGCGGTAGCGCCGGGTCCGGCCCCGATCGCGCTCTCGTACGCTGGAGCGATGACCACCCAGCAGCCGGCGCGCTGGACGGAGGACGGCAGGGAGCACTCGGCGCACTGGCGCTCCGAGAGCGGTGCCCGCCTCCCCGCCCGCCTCGCCCCGGCCGACGACCGGCTCAGCGCCGACCGTGCGTTCAAGCTCGTCTGCGAGGGCACCGGGCTCGTCTGGCGCGGCGACTTCCACCAGGCGAGGCAGTTGCTCCAGGCGCTCGCGCGGCGAGTGGAGCGCAAGCCCCCCAAACCGGGGGCCGAGCCGCGCGAGACGTTCCACCGCGCGCGGCAGTGGCAGTCCCGCCGCGCCGGGCTCCTCGGCATGCTTCTCGTGCCGCTCGAAACAGGCCCCGAGGGGTACGCGGTCCCGCTGCGCCGCGCACCCGCGGTGCACGAGGCGTGTGCGCAGGCGTACGGCCCCGCGCCCGCCGGCGCAGAGCGCTCCCTCGTCGCCTTGCGCGAGCTCGACGCCGTGCTCAGCGCCCACCAGTGGCAGTTGCGCGGCGTCGCCGTGCCGGCGCTCGGCGGGGAGCGCATCCATCCCCGGTACGGCGTC
The DNA here is from genome assembly GCF_000381025.1 of Streptomyces sulphureus DSM 40104. Taxonomy (GTDB): domain Bacteria; phylum Actinomycetota; class Actinomycetes; order Streptomycetales; family Streptomycetaceae; genus Streptomyces; species Streptomyces sulphureus. The sequence goes on along the minus strand of NZ_KB905814.1, from coordinate 371,751 downwards.
TTCTCGCCGGTGCGCGGCGAGTACGTCGACCTGGTGGCCCGCGCCGCGGACGAGCAGTTGCCTTCGCGCGAGCTCGCCTTCGACATCGGCACCGGGACCGGCGTGCTCAGCGCCGTGCTCGCGCGGCGCGGCGTCGCGCGGGTCGTCGCCACCGAAACCGACGAGCGCGCGCTCGACTGTGCTCGTGAGAACGTCTCACGGCTGCGCGTCGACGACGCGGTGGAGGTCGTCAGCGCCGACCTCTTCCCGCCCGGCGGGACGCGCGCACCGCTCGTCGTCTGCAACCCGCCCTGGGTGCCGGCGAAACCGAGCGCGCCCGTCGAGCGCGCCGTCTACGACCACGGCAGCCGTATGCTCCACGGCTTCCTCGACGGCCTCGCCGAGCGCCTCGCACCCGGCGGCGAGGGCTGGCTCGTCCTCTCCGACCTCGCGGAGCACCTCGGACTGCGCACCCGCGAGGAGCTCCTCGACCGGATCGCGTCGTCCGGGCTCCGGGTCCTGGGCCGCCTCGACGCACGTCCGCGCCATCCCAAGGCAGCGGACGCCGGCGACCCGCTGCACGCGGCGCGGGACGCCGAGGTGACGTCGTTGTGGCGGTTGGGCGTGCAGGGGTGACGGAGCAACCGGTGCGGTGGCACGGGGAGTTGCATGCCGCGCCGACGCAGGGCCGCACGGTGTGCCGGTGCGGCGGGCACGCTGTCGGCGTCGTCCGGTCGTTGCGAGGCGTATGCAGGTGGGGCGGGGATGCGGGGCCCTCGTGAGCGCACCCGGCCCGCCGTGGCGCCGCGGGGTGCGGCTGCCGGGCGGGCCGGGTGCGGGAGTGACCGGTGGACGGGGCCGCCGGTCGGACGGCTCGGAGCTCAGCCGCGCTTGGTCTCCCAGAAGATCTTGTCGATCTGGGCGATGTAGTCCAGCGCCTTCTGGCCGGTGGCCGGGTCGGTCGAAGCCTTGGCGGCGCTGAGCGCCTTCAGGGTGTCGTTGACCAGTTGGTGCAGCTCCGGGTACTTCTCGAAGTGCGGGGGCTTGAAGTAGTCGCTCCACAGCACCGAGACGTGGTGCTTGGCGAGCTCGGCGCGCTCCTCCTTGATGACGGTGGCACGCGTGCGGTAGTGCGGGTCGTCGCTGGCCTGGTACTTCTCCTGGATGGCCTTGACCGACTCGGCCTCGATGCGGGCCTGGGCCGGGTCGTAGACACCGCAGGGGAGGTCGCAGTGTGCGCTGACCTGCACCTTGGGGGCGAACAGGCTGGAGAGCATAAAGCTGTCCTTCCTCGTGATCGTCTTCTCACGTGCGAGATTACTCCGTGCGGGAAGTCTTTTCCCGTGTGCCCCCGCGGGCTTAGGACAAAAGTCCGGTGTCAGGCTGGAACGGACGGCTCGGCGAGCGGGCGCCGGACGCAGGGACCGGAGGCGGAGAGATGCCCGAGCAGGTGGCGGACGGCCGGGAGCGCGGGCACGCGCGCGGACTGCGCCGCGTCGGACTGGCGGAGGTTTACAACCCGTCGATGGAGCCGACGTTGCTCCCGGGCGACCAGCTCCTCGTCGTCTACGGCAGCCGGGTGCACGTGGGCGATGTCGTGGTGGTGCGCCATCCGTTCCAGCACGACCTCCTCATCGTCAAGCGCGCGGCCGAGCGCAGGGACGGCGGCTGGTGGGTGTTGGGCGACAACCCCCGAGTGCGCAACGACAGCAGGGAGTTCGGGATCGTCCCGGACGAACTGGTGCTGGCGCGGGCCTACTTGAGGCTGCGCTCGCCCCGGGGGACTCAGCGGTCGGTCTCCTCGACGCTGCGCCGTTCCGCCGGTGCGGTGCGCCCGCTGGTGCGGTTGTCGGGGCGCTCGCGCTCCTCGCTCTCGCGGCGCTTGCGCGCGCGGTAGGCGGCGACGTTGGCGCGGGTGGCGCAGCGGTCGGAGCAGTAGCGGCGCGAGCGATTGGTGGAGGTGTCGACGTACGCGTTGCGGCAGGGCGGCGCCTGGCAGATGCCGAGTCGGTCGGCGCCGACGCCGGTGAGGAGGAAGGCGAGGCCCATGCAGGCGGTCGCCGCGTAGCCGGCGGCGGCGCTCGCCGGGTGCTCGGCGAGGTGCATGTGCCAGCGGGGGCGGCCGCCGGGGCCCGTGGTCTCGTGTCCCGAGATCTGGGGGCTCGCGGGGAACTCGACGAGGAGCGCGTTGAGCAGGTCGACGGCGCGCACCTCGTCGCCCTCGGACGCGGCGGTGAAGACGGCCCGGAGCCTGCTGCGGACGGCGCGCAGGCGGGTGAGGTCGGACTCGGTGACCCGGCGGACGATGTGGCTCTGGAATCCGGCGAGTTGGCGCACGGCGTCGAGCGAGGTGAGGGAGTCCTCGTCGAGCGCGGGCCGCTCGGTGTTGACCAGCCGGACGGCCACCTGCGCGTATTGGCTGAGTTCCACTGCTCTTCCTTACGGTGCGCGGTGCGGTTCGGGGCGGAGCTGATGCGGCTGGCCCGGTGGTCGACCGTAAGAGCTGACCTTGCCCGGAGGCTATTACGTTTCGCGGATGCGCTCCTCTCGGGAGATCCCGGGCGGCACGGGGAGGAGTAAGAATGTCAGGGCGTTCCGGAACGGGCGACTCCGGTAGACGGTCAAACGCGCGGTGACGACAGGGCAGTTGCGCGTACGCCCGCAGGAGCCGCCCGTGCGAAGCGCGCCGCCCGCCCCGCGGTGCGGGACGGGCGGCGGCCGTGCCGGGCGGCGTACGGCTCAGTGGCGCGCGACGCCCTCCGCGCGTGCGGCGGCGGCGACGGCGGCGGTGACGGCCGGTGCCACGCGCTCGTCGAAGGGGGAGGGGATGACCTTCTCTGCGCTCAACTCGTCGGCGACGACGGCCGCGAGGGCCTCGGCCGCGGCGAGCTTCATGCCCTCGGTGATGTCGGTCGCGCCGACCTGGAGCGCGCCGGCGAAGATGCCGGGGAAGGCGAGCACGTTGTTGATCTGGTTCGGGTAGTCGCTGCGGCCCGTCGCCACGACCGAGGCGTACTTGCCTGCGACGTCGGGGTGGATCTCCGGCGTCGGGTTGGCCATGGCGAAGATGAACGAGTCCTTCGCCAGGGTGGCCACGGCCTCCTCGGGCACGGTGCCGCCGCTGACCCCGACGTAGACGTCGGCGCCGGCGAGTGCGGACTCCAACGAGCCGGTCCTGCCACTCTTGTTGGTGAACGAGGCGAGGTCGCGCTTGACGTCGGTGAGGTCGTCGCGGTCCGCCGAGACGATGCCCTTGCGGTCGCAGACGGCGACGTCGCCGATGCCGGCCTCGGTGAGGATGCGCGCGATCGCCACGCCTGCCGCGCCCGCGCCGCCGATCACGGCCCGAAGCTCGCCGAGCGACCTGCCCGCGAGCTTCGCCGCGTTGCGCAGCGCGGCGAGGGTGACGATGGCGGTGCCGTGCTGGTCGTCGTGGAAGACCGGGATGTCGAGGCGCTCCTTGAGCTTCGCCTCGATCTCGAAGCACCGCGGCGCCGAGATGTCCTCCAGGTTGACGCCGCCGAAGGACGGTGCCATGCGCGCGACGGTTTCGACGATCTCGTCCGCGCCGCGGGCGTCGAGGGCGACCGGAACCGCGTCGACGCCGCCGAATTGCTTGAAGAGGATGGCCTTGCCCTCCATCACGGGGAGGGACGCCTCGGGACCGATGTCGCCGAGGCCGAGCACCGCGCTGCCGTCCGTGACGACCGCGACCACCTGAGACTTCCAGGTGTACTCCGAGACCAGCTCGGGCTGTTCGGCGATCGCGCTGCAGACCTTGGCGACGCCCGGCGTGTACGCGAGGGACAGGTCGTCGGCGTTCTGCACGGGGACGGTGGCGCGCACCGCCATCTTGCCGCCCCTGTGCAGCGCGAAGGCCGGGTCGACGACGTCGCCCGTCAGCTCCTCGTTGCTATTGACGATCTCCGCTGCCACTTGTTGAACCCCTTTGTCGGAAAACTGCGTGAGGGTGAGCGCTCCCTGGTGGGGGAGCGGGCGGGTACCACGTCCGCCTCTCGCGCCGCGGACGACCGCGGGTGCGGGAGGTTGCGCGGGCGCCGGGCGCGCCGCACACGCGCCCTGGTCCCCGGGTGAGGGGTGTAATCGACCTTTCTACCGGAAGACGAGGGCGGGAGACGACCGGGCGGTGCGCTGTACGTCAGGTGGTTGGCGCGAATCCAGGGGACCGAGGCTCGATTGCGGGGCGTCGCGGCGGACAACTCACCGTACTGTGCAAGGAATTGGTACATAGGCGGGCCAACTTCCCCGGCGGAACGGTGCAAAGGGCGCGTATCGGGGGAGCAGGGGCGCGGCGGAGTACACCGGGCGGCGCACGGGTAGGGGAGTGGCAGCGTGACGGACGTCTCAGCGCTGGTCGCAGCGGTGATGCCTGCCTGCGGACTGCTCACTGGCGGCGGGGAGTCCCATGTCGGCCGATCTTCGTTCCGTTTTCGGATGAGCCAGTCCGTTATCCGATTTTGACTTCACCTGGACCTGGATCTGTCTACGCGGATGGCAGGATTCCTCCATTCCATGGTCGCGACATCCGAAGGTGCATGCCCGACCGCTCGGCTGGACAGATCCGCAGGAGGACCAAGCGATGACCGTCAGCACCCCCTCACGCGCATCCGCGCCGCGTCGTCGGATAGCCGCGGTAGGCGCCGCAGTGCTCGCCGGCTCGCTGCTGCTCGTCGGCTGCGGCGACCAGACCGAGGGCGCCGAGGGCTCCGGCAAGAGCTCGGACGCCCCGCTATACGACAGGCTCCCCAAGGACGTCAAGGACGCGGGCGTCATCGAGGTCGGTACCGACGCCGCGTACAAGCCCATGGAGTACAAGGACGGTCAGAAGATCGTCGGGCTCGACCCGGACCTCACCGACGCCATGAGCAAAAAGCTCGGCGTGGACTTCAAGTTCACCAACGGCACCTTCGACGGGCTCGTCACCTCGATGCAGACCGGCCGCTTCGACATGATCATGTCCGCGATGACGGACACCAAGGAGCGGCAGGAGGGCCTCGACGACAACGGCAAGAAGGCGGGCAAGGGCGTCGACTTCGTCGACTACCTCAGCGCCGGCAGCTCGATCCTCGTGCAGAAGGGGAACCCCGAGAAGGTCGAGGCCCTCGACGACCTCTGCGGCAAGAAGGTCGCCACCCAGCGCGGCACCACCTCGCACGCCCTGCTGAAGCAGCAGATCGAGAAGTGCGAGAAGGACGGCGAGAAGAAGCTCGACATCGAGGCGTTCGACAACGACGACGAGGCCCGGGTCCGCCTGAAGGCCGGCGGCGTCGCCGCCGACGTCTCCGACTTCCCCGTCGCCGCCAACTCGGCGAAGGAGAGCGGCGACTTCGAGGTCGTCGGTGAGCAGATGGAGTCGGCGCCGTACGGCATGGCCGTCCCCAAGGGCAGCCCGGAGCTGCGCGGGGCGCTCAAGGCCGCCCTCTCCGAGATCATCGACGACGGCAGCTACGAGAAGGCACTCAAGAAGTGGGGCGTCGAGGACGGCGCTGTCGACAAGGCGACGGTCAACGCCGGTTCCTGAGCGGCCGCGACGCCGTCACCCCGAGGCTGAACCCGAGAAGAGGCAACACCCGTGACAGCCGACCGTGCCGGGCAGGACGCACCCGGGGACGCCTCGCCGTCCCCGATGGTGCCGTCCCCGAGCAAGAACACCGAAACGGGGGAGACGACGGTCCCTCCCGCGGAGATACGCGCGATACCCGTGCGCCACTACGGCCGCTACCTGGCGGCCCTGGTGGTGCTCGCCGTCCTCGTCCTCTTCGTCAAGGCGCTTGCCTCGGCCGATCTCCAGTGGAGCGCGCTGGGCGAATTCCTCTTCGACGACCAGGTGTTGGAGGGCGCGAAGAACACGCTCCTCGTCAGCATCCTGGCGATGGTGATGGGGCTGGTCCTCGGGATCGTCCTCGCCGTGATGCGGATGTCGAAGAACCCGGTGACCTCCTCCGTCGCCTGGGGGTACATCTGGTTCTTCCGCGGTACGCCCGTCTACGTCCAACTGCTGCTGTGGTTCAACCTCGGACTGATCTTCCCCGTCCTCAACCTCGGGCCGATCTACAAGAACGAGATGACCGACGTCATGACTCCGTTCATGGCGGCGCTCCTCGGGCTCGGGCTCAACGAGGCCGCGTACATGGCCGAGATATGCCGGGCCGGTATCCAGTCGGTCGACGAAGGGCAGACGGAGGCGTCCCAGGCGCTCGGCATGACGAGCGCGCAGAACATGCGGCGGATCGTGCTGCCGCAGGCGATGAAGGTGATCGTGCCCCCGACGGGGAACGAGTTCATCAACCTGCTGAAGACCTCCTCGCTCTGCGCCGTGGTGATGTTCGAGGAGCTTCTGCGCAAGGCGCAGAACATCGGGAACACCTCGGGGTCCGTGGTCGAGCTGCTCCTCGTCGCGACCGTCTGGTACCTCGCGATCACCACCGTCTTCAGCATCGGCCAGTACTACCTGGAGCGGCGGTACGCGCGCGGGACGAGCCGCCAACTCCCCGACACGCCCTGGCAGAAGGTGCGGCGGAACCTCTTCACCTGGCACGACAGGCGCCCCGCCCGGGAAGGTGAGCACGCATGACCGCGATGGTCAAAGCCGAGCAGGTCCACAAGTCGTTCGGCCCCGTCGAGGTGCTCAAGGGCATCGACCTGGAGGTGGCGCCCGAGGAGGTCTTCTGCCTCGTCGGCCCTTCGGGCTCGGGCAAGTCGACGTTCCTGCGGTGCATCAACCACTTGGAGGAGATCAACGCCGGGCGGCTCTACGTCGACGGCACGCTCGTCGGGTACCGGCAGCAGGGCGACAAGCTCTACGAACTGCGGGACCGCGAAGTCGCCGCGCAGCGCAGGAACATCGGCATGGTCTTCCAGCGCTTCAACCTCTTCCCGCACATGACGGCGGCAGGGAACGTCATGGAGGCGCCCGTACGTGTCAAGAAGGAGTCGAAGTCCGCCGCGCGCGAGCGCTCGGTGGCGCTCCTCGACCGGGTGGGGCTCGGCGACAAGTGCGACAGCTACCCCGCTCAGCTCTCGGGCGGGCAGCAGCAACGCGTCGCCATCGCACGTGCGTTGGCGATGGAGCCGAAGCTGATGCTCTTCGACGAGCCGACCTCCGCGCTCGACCCGGAGCTCGTCGGTGAGGTACTCGACGTGATGCGGGACCTCGCCTCCGAGGGGATGACGATGATCGTCGTCACCCACGAGATGGGTTTCGCGCGGGAGGTCGGGGACTCGCTCGTCTTCATGGACGACGGCGTCGTCGTGGAGTCGGGGCACCCGCGCGAGGTGCTCGGCAACCCGCAGCACGAGCGGACGCGGTCGTTTCTGTCCAAGGTGCTGTGAGGGCGGCTGCGTTGCTTCCGGTCGACGTCGGTTGCTGAGGGGCTCGGGCTGGATTCCCTCGTTCGGAGGATGCGGGGACACTTCCCCGGATATGAGGTGCTCTCGTGTTGAGACTGGAGTCCGACACGGAAGGAGGGGCGCCATGACGGTTATGGCCGAGCGCGAAGCGCAGATGCTGCCGGAAGAGTTCGAGGAGAGCGCCTCTGCAGCACCCGAGACCGTCACCTGGAGTTCCTCGGGGGACGGATCGGGGTGAAGGGTATGCCGGATGGTGACCACGGCGAGATCATCAAATGGCTGATGCGCTGCTGCATGCAGCAGCGGTCTGACTTGTGGCTGTATCCGGACCGCGGGCTCAAGGTGGCCGCGTACCGAAAAGGGCGAGCTCGGGCAGACGGGGCGCTTGCGCCCGACGGTCACTTCCTTGGTAAGGGCGAATGGGCCGATCCGGAGGGTGTGTTGATGACGGTCGAGGTCACCTCTCACGACCACGACACCGATGCGCGCGACCGTAGGCAAAGGCCCGCCGCCTATGCTGCGGCGGGCATCCCCGTCTGTTTCCTGGTCGACCGACAGGCGGGGGCCGCCATCGTTCACTCCGGCCCTGGCGATTTCGACTACCGCGACCTACACACTGTGCTTTTCGGAGAGAAGCTGGTGCTTCCGGAGCCTGTGGAGGTCAAGCTCGACACCGCAGTCCTGGAGGAACACGTGCAGTGAGTGAGGTAGCTGGCTTCAGGACCACCGGGTGATCTGGCTCGCTCGGGCGGCGTAGGGCTTTCGGCGTCGAGCGGCGTCGGCGTAGCGTCTGGATCATGTTTGCTGCCTACGCCGCGCGCATCGACAAGGATCGGCCGCTCGACGGCCTGGAGTTGGGCGAACGCCCCGAACCCACCGCTCCGGACCGCTGGACGACGGTCTCCGTCCGTGCGGCCTCCCTCAACCATCACGACCTGTGGTCGCTGCGCGGCGTCGGGCTCGGCGAGGAGTCGCTGCCGATGATCCTCGGCTGCGACGCGGCAGGCGTCGACGCCGAAGGCAACGAGGTGGTCCTCCACTCCGTCATCGGGCAGAGCGGGCACGGCGTGGGTCCGAAGGAGCCGCGTTCGATCCTCACCGAGCGGTATCAGGGGACGTTCGCCGAGCGCGTCGCCGTGCCCGAGTGGAACGTGCTGCCGAAGCCGAAGGAGCTGTCGTTCGCCGAGGCCGCCTGCCTGCCGACGGCGTGGCTCACCGCGTACCGGATGCTCTTCACCAAGGCGGGGGTCCGCCCCGGTGATAGCGTGCTCGTCCAGGGCGCGGGCGGTGGCGTCGCAACGGCCGCAATCGTCCTCGGTGCGGCTGCCGGGCTGCGGATCTTCGCGACCAGCAGGGACGAGGCGAAGCGCAAGCGTGCCGAGGAGCTGGGCGCGGAGGCGGCCGTCGAGACGGGGGCGCGGCTGCCGCAGCGCGTGGACGCCGTGATCGAGACGGTGGGCGCCGCCACCTGGTCGCACTCGCTGAAGTCGCTGAAGCCCGGCGGCACCGTGGTGATCTCCGGCGCGACGAGCGGGCCCAACCCCTCGGCCGCCGAACTCAACCGCGTCTTCTTCCTGGAGCTGAACGTCGCGGGCTCCACGATGGGCACCAAGGAGGAGCTCGCCTCCCTGCTCGACTTCTGCGTCGCCAAGGGCGTGCGGCCCGTGGTCGACTCGACGCATCCGCTCGACCGGGCCCGCGACGCGTTCGGGAAGATGGCGGAGGGCGACCACTTCGGGAAGCTGGTGCTCACCGTCTGAGCCGGTCTTCCGCGGCCGGTGGTGAACTGCGCTTGCGTGCACCGGGCTTGGGGCTCCGAGTCAGTGCCGTGTGCGGGGCGGCGGCCGATTCCCGACCGTGCGGCGGTGCAGATCTTGTGTACGCCGCCCCGCACCGGTAGAGCGGTCGGCGACGGTTCGGCGATCGGAGCGGAGGCTGCAACGGATGGACGTACGGCGAACGGAGAGAGCCGGGCACGGGGGAGACGCGCGCACGGTGCGGCCGGAGGAGGTGTCCGACGTCACGGACCTTCTCCACGTCGCCTTCCGCGACGACCCGGTGAGCCGCTGGGTCTTCCCCGACGAGGGCCACAGGGAGGCGGCCCACCCGCGGCTCTTCGGCACGTTCCTCGCGATGTCGGCGCGCCACGGCACCGCCGAACTCGCCGCCGACGCACGGGCGGTGGCCCTTTGGTTCCGGTCCTCGGGCGGGGAGTTGACCGGCGGCGACGAGCTCGACGAGGCCCTCGGCCGCGTCGACCCGGGCAACGTGCGGCTGCCGGCGCTGGGCGAGGCGACGGGCGACCACCACCCGACGGCCGACCACGCCTATCTCCAGGCGATCGCCGTCCACCCCGAGGACCAGGGCAGAGGACTCGGCGGGCGGCTGCTGCGCCGGGCGCTCGACCGCTGCGACCGCGAGGGCCTCCCCGCCTACCTGGAGGCGAGCAACGAGCACAGCCGGGGGATCTACCTCCACTACGGCTTCGTGGAGACGTCCGCGCCCGTGAGGCTGCCGTTCGGCGGCCCGCCGATGTGGCCCATGTGGCGGGAGCCCAAGGGGGGTTAGGCCCGCGTCGACGCGGTGCGGGAGCGGCGGTGCCGTGGCTGTCCGGTTGCGGTGGGCTGCTCGGGGTCGTTCACCGGTGCAGCCGGTAGGGCCGGCGGGCACGCTGTGCCGTGGTGCGGGGCCGTCCGGTGGGGCGGGTCGACGGGTCGGGCTGTCGCAAGGGGGTGCGTCAGGCGTGGTGGGACGGGTTGTCCAGCGGGGTGTGGCGGCTGAGGGCTGCCCTGTCCTGGTCGGGGGCAGGGCAGGTGCCGTGTCGTCCGGCGGGGCGCGTCTCGACGGGTCGGGTCGCCGCAATTGGGCGCCGGTCGGGTGCGGTTGGCGGGCTGTTCAGCGGGGCGTGGTGCCGGAGAGCCGTGTTGCCTTGGCTGGGTGTCCGGCAGGTTGATTGGTGCCGGGCCGTCGAGCGGGTCGGGCTGCCGTAACTGGGTGCGGGTGAGGTGCAGTTGGACGGGTCGTCCAGTGGATAGTGCCGGCACGGGGCCGTGTGGCCTTGTCCGGGCTCCGGGCAGGCCAGTGGTGCCGAAGCGTTCAGCGGGACGGGTGCCGACGAGTCGGCCGGATACGAGCCGTGGAACAGATCCATTTGATGGAACACTCCGGGGCGGACGCACGGCCGAGAGGCCAACCATGCGTGAGGCAGGTTCAGTTGGACGGGTCGTCGCCCGTCGGTGGTTCGGGGGCCGGCTTCTCGGCCCGGGCTGTGCCCGGGCCGTCCGGGCCGAAGTACACGTCGGGGTCACGGAGGGCGGCGCCGAGATGGGCGGCCGTGGTGGAGAGTTGACGGCGCACCTCGCGGAGGCGCCGCTCGTCGACGCCGGTGTCGCGGGCGGCGTCGCGGATGTCGTCGCGAAAGCGGTCGAGGAGGCGCTCCAGGCTGCGCGCCGGGTCGTCCTGGAGGACTTCCTCGCCCCAGGCGGGATCGGGCCGTGGCGTCGCCTCTTCCCGGTGCTGGGGCGGGGGCGCGCTCTGGGCCTCCGGGGGAGGGGCGGGGGCGTGCTGCTGGCCCAACCGGTCCATTTCGCGGGTGAATTCGGCCATCCCGTCGCGGAGCGCCGTCGCCCAGTCCCCTGTGCGGCGGCCGCTCTGGACCTGGTCGCGCACCCGACGGGCGACGCGCTGCAACTCCTCGACGGCGTCCTGGTGCGCCTCGCGTTCCTTCTCCGCCTGGTGCTTCGCGCGGCGGGCCTCGTCCTTCGCCTCGCGCGCCTGCTCCTTCCACGCCTCCTTGGCCCGCCGGACCTCTTCCTTGGCCCTGCGCCACGCCTCGCCGTCAGCCGAGGGGCGCTCGGCGCCGCCGGAAGGGCGCTCTTCGCCGCAGGCCGAGCCGGTGGCGCTCGCCGAGCGGCCACCGCCCTGCATGCGCTGCCGCATCTCGCGGCGCAAGTCGTCGGCGGAGCCGCGGACGTCCTCGCGGATGTCGGCCGCAAGGGCGGAGAGGGAGGCTCCTATCTCCAGCTCCAGCTCGGCCAACTCCGCTTTCCGATCGGCGAGTTCCTCCAAGCCTGCCGGGGTGATGGCGTAGGTCTTGCGGCCGCCCTCGGTGGTGTGGGTGACGAGTCCCTCGGCCTCCAGCTTGGCGAGGCGCGGGTAGACGGTGCCCGCCGAAGGGGCGTAGAGCCCTTGGAAGCGTTCCTTGAGCAGGCGCATGATCTCGTAGCCGTGCCGGGGGGCTTCCTCGAGAAGCTTCAGCAGGTAGAGGCGGAGCCGGCCGTGGGCGAAGACTGGGGGCATCTCAGCGCTCCTCGAGGACGATCGGTTCGGCGTCGGCCGGCGACGGCGGGCGGAGCAGGAGGGCGACGGGCCCCGAGGCGCTGCCGGCGCGCAACCGCCCCGCGGAGTTGCCGTAGGCACGGCGCAGGCTGTGCGCGCCCGGCCAAGGGAAAGGCGAGGTCTTCTCGAAGTCGCAGGTGACCGCCGAGGAGCTGCTCGCCCGCACCTCCGCGTCGACGGGCCGCGGCATCCGGACGGCCACCTCGCCTGTGACGGTGGTCAGTTCGACGTCGGTGGCGGCGTCCGGGGCGCGGCCGAGATCGACGATGACGGCACCGCTGACCGAGTCGGCGTGGAGCGCCGAGCCGGCGTCCTCGACGGAGGTGAGGTCCCCGGAGACGGAGTGGAAGCGGAGCGACCCGCGGCGGCCCTGCGCCTCCACGCACCCGGAGACGGTGTGTGCCGAGACGGTCCCGGAGAGCCCGACGAGGGTCGCCTCACCGGAGACCGACTGGAGCTCGGCCCGGCCCCGCAGCCCCGAGACGACGGCGTGTGCGGAGACGGCGCCGAGGCGGAGAGCCGAGGCGCGCGGCACGGAGAGGGTGAGGCGCGCGGAGCGGCGGGTGTCCTTGCGATCGAGCCAGTCGAGGAGGCCGTGCCAGGTGAGTTCGCCGTGGTTGATGCTGAGGCGGTCGCCGCTGCGGTCCACGCGGAGCGGCGGGCCCTCGACGCTCTCCACCTCCAGCCGCGCGGTGCTCTCCTCGGTGCCGACGATGTTCACGGCGCCGTCGACGAGGCGGATGTCGACCGCGTCGACGGCCTCGAAGACGACCGTCTGCGGGCTGTCGATCCACCGGCTCTGCTCGGCCATGGCGCTCCCCCTGGGGTCTGCATACGACGCGTGGACGCGCACGGGCCGGCGACGGTGGCCCGACACGGTCGCCCCGCAGGGGCTCCGGACGGCAGCCGGGGCTCCCCGGCGCCGTCCGTGACCCCTGCGGGACACCCCCGTACCACCGCGAGACGGCGACATATCGCATCCTCGCCCAAACACGATATGTCGCGTCGTCGATGGCCGCAACCCGCTCGCGCCCGCCACCGCGCGCGGGTCAACGCGCCGGTGGGCGTCCCGAGTTGCCGCCCGCACCGTCACCGGCGCCCAGCCCCGCGGTCACTCGTCGTCCTCGTCCTCGAGCCGCGCGAGCCAGGTCGCCAGCCGCTCCACGGGCACCTCGAAGTCGGGGTTGAGGTCGACGAAGGCGCGCAGTTGGTCGGCGAGCCAGCCGAGGGTGACCTCCTCCTCGCCCCGCCGGTCGGCGAGCTCCTCGATGCCTCGGTCGGTGAAGTACACGGTGCTGCTCCTGTCGGGTACGACGTCTCTCGGACCCCCATTCTCCGCGCTGCCGGGAGCGCCTTTCACCGCTGCCCACCGGGCGGTACGGAGCCGATGAGCGAGAGCACACCGGGCGCGTAGGGAGCGATGTCGATCCCCGCCACGAGCCCGGCCTCCAGGCGGAAGCGGATCAGCGCCCAGGCGTGCCCGCCGGGTGCGACGACCGCGCCCGGACGCCCCGAGACCAGCACCGGAGCAGCGACGGCGATCCGCCCGGCGAAGGCCCTCGTCTCCTCCGCGATCTCCTCGGCCCCGTCGACCCGGGTCCGTACGCCTTCGGGGAGCAGCCGGCGATCGGCCTGGCGGACGGCGCCGGGCGCGAGCAGTCCGACGAGCCGTGCGAGGTCGCCGCCGCGCGCGGCGGCGAGGAACGCCTCGACGAGGGCGAGGTGTTCGGCGTCCGAGTCCGAAGCGGCCGGCGGTGCCGCGTGCAGCCTGGTGCGCGCACGGCTGGCGAGTTTCTTCGCCGCTCCCGGGCTCGTGCCGAGGACCTGCGCGACGTCCGTGAAGGGAAGGGCGAAGAGGTCGTGGAGCACGTAGGCCACCCGTTGGCTCGGCGACAGCTCGTCGAGGAGGACGAGGAGCGCCCGAGACACCCGCTCCCGGCGGAGGAAGGCCTCTTCCGCGTCGAGCTGTCCGTCCGGCACGTCCTGTGCGAGCAGGGGGAGTTCGCCGCGCCGCTCGCGGGTCCTGAGGAGGTCGAGGCAGAGGCGGGCGGTGACGGTGGTGAACCAGCCGGCCGGGTTGGCCACGTCCGCCGTACCGGCTGCCTGCGCTCTCACCCAGGCGGCCTGGACGGCGTCCTCCGCGTCGTGGTGCGAGCCGACGATCCGGAGCGCGAGCGACATCAGCCGGGGCCGTGCCGCCTCGAATTGCTCGACGAGTTCCACGGGGTCACCTTTCGTGCGTGCGGGACGTCAGAAGGGCGGGAGACACCGACGACCCGACGGGCACGCCCCGTTCGAGGAGGCACTGATGAGTCTAAGCACCGTCCGCCCAGACCGGCCGTCCGCACCGCAGCCGGCCACCGTGCGGGGGAGGTGCGGCAGTTGAGCGCGGTCGCCGAAGGCGTGCTGCTCGCCGCGACCTTCGCCTGCCTCCTGGCCAACGCGTGCGAGGTGGTGGCGAAGGCCGCGGGGGCGCGCTTCGTCACGGAGAACGCCGCGGAGGTGGGCGTCGACAGGAAGTGGATTCCTGGCCTCGCGGTGCTGGAAGGGGCCGGCGCCGCGGGGCTGTTGCTCGGGCTCCTCGGGCTGCCGCGGCTCGGGGCGGCTGCCGCGCTCGGTCTCGTGCTCTTCTTCGCGGGGGCGGTCGCCGCGCACGCCCGGGCGCGCGTCTTCCACAACCTCGCGTTCCCCGCGGCCTTTCTGTTTCTCGCCGTGGCCGCCCTCGGGCACTTCCTCGGGGCGGCCTAGCCGTCCCCGCGCCAGGTGAGCGAGACGGAGAGCGCCGCTTTGCCCTCCCCGTCGGCGAGGAGCGCCACCGTGCGGCCGGGGCGCAGCGCGAGTTCCACGCCGAACGACACGGTCACCTCGTGCGGCGCCGCGGCCGCCGCGGCGCCGCGTACGGCCGAACCCACGCCGGCGATCACCTCGTTGAGCTGCTCGACGCGGGCGGAGAGCCGATCGACCGCGCCGACGTCGCGGTACCCGAACCCGTCGTCCTCCGCGCCCTCCGGCAGCTCGGCATCGTCCGGCACGGTCACCCTCGCCAACACTCGCCCGCCTCCCGGGAGTTCGACCTCCTGGATGATCGGTTCCACACCGTTCTCCTCTCGACGGCGGACGGCCCGCCGCCGCCCGTGCCACGCGTTCCCATCCTCGCCCCTCGCGGCCGCCGGCACCCTCCCGTCCGCGGAGTACCGGGACTAGCCTGTCCCTTCACGACGGCGGACGGGGGCGAGCACGGCGCATGGACGAGTTGCGGACGGCGGGCAGGGCGCGGCAGCGGTGCGCCCGTGCGCGATGACGTCGGGGGGAGGCTCCGCGGACATCCTCGGGGAGGCCGTGCGCCCCTCCGTGGTGCGGATCGGCGCGTCGGGCGAACCGGGAGGCGCCGCGGGGAAGTTCTGGGGCAGCGGCTTCTTCGTGGCACCGGGCTGGGTGCTGACGGCGGGGCACGTCGCGGCTGCGGGCGGCGAGGAGGTCTGGCGCGGAGCCGCACCCGTCGCCGTGACCACGGCAGAGGAGGAGGTGCTCGAAGGTGAGCTCGTCTTCTCCCTCCCGGACCCCGACACGGTGCGCACACGGGCCTGGCCCTTTCCCGACCTGGCCCTCGTGCGGGTCTCCGCCGCCTACCCGTTCGACCCCGAGTGCCTCTGGCTGAGCGACCGCTCCACCCTCGCGCCCGCGCCCGGCTGCGGGCTCTACGGATGGATCGAGGTGCCGGGCGGCGGGGTCGAGTTCCACCCCAGCGTCGGCTCGGTGAGCGGCGGCCGGGGCGGCCATCTCGTCGTGCAGGGCGGGCAGTTGCGTGCGGGCTGCTCCGGCGGCCCCGTCGTCGATCTCGAGCGGGGCGCGGTGATCGGCGTCTGCAAGGGCGCCGAGTCGACGGGGAGCGTCGCCACCCCCATCACCGCGCTGCGCACCCTCTGCGACGAGACGCCTGCGGCCGCGCGCGTCCTCCACGAGGTCCTCGGCGCCCACGACAGGTACCACCGCGGCCGGCTCCTCGTGCCCGGCGAGTGCTGGCCCCGCATCCAGCCCCGGCTCCAGCGCGGCGACGGTACGTTCACGCCCGAGCTGCGCACCGCGCTCTACGAGCTCTTCGCCCGGCTTCCGGCCCCGCGCACCGCCGGCGAGGTGCTGGAACTCGCCAACGAGGCCAGGGACATGGTGTTGCGTCCTTCGTACCACGTCCGCGAGTACCGGCCACGGAGCTGGCGCGAGGGTGCCGGTCTCCTCTACGACGCGCACGACGGCCGCGTTCCGGGCGGCGCCGGCGCATCCGGCATGGAGTTGGAGGCCGTGGTCTTCTACGCGGCCAAGGTCTGCAGCGCGCTCGCCTGGGAACAGCGTGGTCCTGCGGACGCGCTGGAGGCGCTCGCGGCGTGGGTGGAGGAGACCGGCCTGCGGGTTGACAACCCGGTCATCGCGGAGCGGGTCGCCGATCTGCTCGCCGAGGACCCGAGGGCGGCATCGGCGCGGGCCGACGTCCGCGTCGTCATCCATCCCGAACTCTCCCAACCGGGCACGCACACCTGGCAGATCGAGCTGCTGCGGCCGCGCGGGCACCACCGCGTCCAGCAGGTCGGCGGGCGGGCCGTGGCGCGCTCCCGGCTGCGCGAAGCGATCTGCGCGGCGCTGCCGGCGGCGCTCGACCTGGGGGACGCCTTCACGCACCTCGCCGCCGTCGAGTTCGTGGTGCCGCGGCAGCTCTTCGACCTGCCCGTCGAGCGGTGGGAGGTGCGGACGCCGGACGGCGGAGCGTGCCAGCAGCTCGGCCTCCACCGCAGCGTCGTGCTCCGCGACTGGCAGCGCACCGTCGGCAGCCCGGACCCGCCCGAGGAGGAGGTGGCGGTGCGCGAGGAGCGGTGGCAGGGGGTGAGCCGCGGCCCGATGGAGGCCCACCCGCTCCTCCCCGAGCGTGCCGGCCGGCGTCAGCCGGGCGAACTCTCCGCGGCCGTTGGCGAGTTCGAGCCGCTCGAGCGCCTCGCCCCGACGGCCGTCCCGCTCCACCACGCCGGGGTCTCCCAGGGCGCGGCGGCCCGCGCGGTGGATGCCGCGATGGACGCGGGGTACGCGGTCGCACTCTGGCTGCGCGAGGACCCGTCCGGGGCGCCCCCTACCGGGGGCGCGCAACTGGAGCTCGTGAGCAGCCTCCTCGACGAGTCGGTGCAGGCCGCCGGACTGCCCGCACGCGTACGGGAGTTGCGCAGGCGCGGTGAAGAGGGGAACGGTACCGAGGCAGCCTGTGCACGGCGTCTCTCGCTCCTCTACGATCCGCCTCAGCGGCAGCGCCGCGGCGCGGGCCCGCTCGGTGAGCCGCGGCGCCGAGGGAGCTCGGGGAGTCGGACGAGAACCGGTCGGTAGCCGCGTGGGCGGGTATTCACAGCGGTGGAGGGGAAGCCCGCACGCCGGCGGGCGACTTCGACGAGGCACGTGAGGAGCGAGCGTGAGCGACTGGCGCATCTACCGCGGCGTGGGCCTGCGGCACGACGACATCCGCCGCCTCCCCGACCCGCCGCCCTGGCGCGACTTCACCTCCCGCGACGACCCCCCGCAGGCCGACGGCACCACGGAGCCGGGCGCGCACGCCGACACCGGCGACACGGCGCGCCGTCTCGGGGCCGAGCGCGTGCGGCACCAGCTCGTCGAGAACCTCCACCCGCACCCGGAGGAGGTGGAGGCCGTCAACGCCGCCCTCTACCTGCGCCGCCCGCTCCTCGTCACCGGCAACCCGGGCACCGGCAAGTCCACCCTCGCGCATTCCGTGGCCCACGAGTTGGGGCTCGGACGGGTGCTCCGCTGGCCGATCGTCAGCCGCACCGCGCTCGCCGACGGCCTCTACCACTACGACGCGCTCGGACGCCTACAGGACGTCCAGCTCGACAGGGCGGTCCAGCAGGGCCCGGTGAGCCATCCGCCCCTCGGGTCGTACATCCGTCTCGGCCCGCTCGGCACCGCACTGCTGCCCACCGCGGACGGGCTGCCCCGGGTGCTCCTCATCGACGAGCTGGACAAGTGCGACATCGATCTGCCCAACGACCTCCTCAACGTTCTGGAGGAGGGCCGGTTCGACATCCCCGAGTTGGAGCGCGTCGCCGACCGCGAGCCGGTCGCCGAGGTGCTCACGGACGACGGGGTGCGCGTGCCCGTCCGCGGGGGGCGCGTCGAATGCAGCGTCTTCCCCTTCATCGTGATGACCTCCAACGGCGAGCGCGACTTCCCGGCGCCCATGCTCCGGCGCTGCATCCATCTGGAGCTGAAGCCGCCGGGGGAGCGCCAACTCGCCGCCATGGTCGCGGCGCACCTCGGCGAGGAGGCGCTCCGCGAGGGCGGCGAGCTGGTGCAGCGCTTCCTCGACCGCGATCCGGGCAGCCTCGTCGCCACCGACCAGCTCCTCAACGCGCTCTACCTCACCCAGCAGGCCGAGGGGGCAGAGCGCCTCACCCGTGAGCGTCTCGCCGAGATGCTGCTCCGCCCCCTCGACCAGACGGAGTGACCCACGATGCCGACCGAGCCGGCGCCACCGCGTGCGGGCCCACGCGGACACCGTCCGGGCCCGTCGTGAGCGGCGAACACCTCGCACCACTCGCCGAGTTGGCGACGCGGCTCGCCGCTCTCTCCTGGGAGCCGGACGCCGAGGCGCTCGCCGACGCCGTCTGGCTCGCCCGGCACGTCTCCGCCCGGCCGCCGGCGCCCAGGGCCGCGCCCGGGGCGGCCGACGAGCCCGCGGTGGCCGAGCACCCCGCACCGCCGCCTGACGCCCGCGTCGCCGCGCCCGAACCGCCGGCCCCCGAGTTCGCCGACGACGTCCCGCTCTTCATCCCGCCGTCGGCCGAGGGCCACCCGTCCGACCCGTACACCGCGCCGCGGTCCGAGGAGCCCGCGCCGCCGTCCCCAGGCGCCGAGAACGGCCCCTCGCTCCAGCGAGTGCGCGCTCCCGCCGTCAGCGCCCTCTCCGGGCTCCTCCAACTTCAGCGCGCTCTGCGGCCGTTGGCCCGCTACCGCCCGCCCGTCCCGGAGGTGCGCCGGCGCACGCACCGGCTCGACGAGCGGGCCTCCGCCGAGGCGAGCGCGCGTTCCGGCGCGCTCACGCCCGTCTTCGCTCCGTCGCGCGCCCGTACGACGGAGATGCAGCTCGTGATGGACGCCTCGCCGACGTCTTCCGTGTGGCGGCTCGCCTTCGAGCAACTCCGGCAGAGCTGCGAGCAGTCCGGCGCCTTCCGGGACGTCCGCGCCTTCTACCTGCACCGCACCCAGGCCGGGACGCCCGCGGTGAGCACCTCGCCCCGGATCGAGGACCGCGGGCTCCGGCCGCCGGGGCAGTTCGGCGACGTCACGGGCCGGCGGTTCACGCTGCTGCTCAGCGACTGTGCGGGACGGCTCTGGGAGGAGGGCGCGGCGCAACGGATGCTCCACGCCTGGTGCCGCGGCCCGGCCCCGGTCGCCCTCGTGCAGCCGCTGCCGCCGCGGCTGTGGCCGCGTACGGCGCTCCCCGCCGAGTCGGGGGAGCTGCGCCGTATGGAGGGCGGCGGCCGGGTCCTCTTCCGCGCCGACCGCGGGCCCGCCGCACGCCCCGGCGCGCACGCCGTCCCCGTCCTCCTCCCCGTGCCCGGTGCGCTGGCGAACTGGGCGCGCATGATGGGGAGTCGGGCGCCGCAGACGACGAGGGGCGCCGCTGCCCGCGTCCACCAGGCGTACCCGCCCGTCCGCCCGCGCACCGGCGCCGTCGACGATCCGCACCGACTCCTCGACGACTTCCTCGCCGGCGCCTCACCCGGCGCCGTCGAACTCGCCGTCCACCTCACGGCCGTGCCGTTGCTACCGCCCGTCATCGAACTGGTGCAGCGCGCCATGCTCCCCGACACGGGGCCGATGGAGCTCGCCGAAGTCCTTCTCGGCGGCGTACTGGAGCGGCTGCCCGAGCGCGGCGGCGGTCCGCGCTACCGCTTTGCGCCCGGCGTTGCCGAGCTCCTCGCGGACTCGCTCGACCGCGACGCGTCGCTGCTCGTTCTCAAGCACGTATCGGAGTACGTCACGCAGCACTTCGGGCGCGGGGTGCGCAACTTCCCGGCGCTCGCGGCGCTTCGGCTCGCCGGCGGCGACGAACCGTCGGAGGGGCAGGACGAGTGGGGCGCCGCCGCGTGGCGTCCGCCGGGCGGTGAGGAGCTGTTCGCGCAGGTGCCGGAGGCGGTCGTCGTCCGCTTCCTCGGGACGGAAGCCGCCGGGTTCGCCGTGTCCGGGCCCGCCGAGGAGCAGATGCTCGACGAGGTCGAGGAGGTGCTGCGGGAGCGCCCCGACCCGGGCTACGCGGAGGGGGCGCGCAGGCTGCGGCACGCGGAGGCGCTCGCGTCGAGCGTGCTCGACGCTCCGGAGGCGGCCCCCGGCGTGCACCGGCGCGCCCGTCTGCTGCTCGCGCGCACCCTTCGCGCCCGGGCACACGCGCACGCCGACGCACACCCAGTCCCGGAAGCGCCGACCCTCCTTTCCCGCGCCCTCGACCTGCTCCGCGACGACGACGCCGCCTCCGGACGCGAACGCGCCGCCGTCCACCACGCGTTGTGGCGAGCCACGTCCGGGCGCGCACACCTCTTCGCCGCCCGCGACGAACTGCTGCGGCTCGGGGAGTCCTCCCAGGGCGCCGACGCGCTCGCACTCGCCCGCGTCCTCCTCGACCTCGCGCGCACGGCGGACGACGCCCCGGAGCGCCGCCGGTGGGGCGGGCAGGCCGTCCGGCTCTTCGCCGAGTACGCCGAGCAGTCGGAGGCACGGGGGCGCCTCTCCGCAACGGCGCTCCTCGACCGTGCCGCAGCGCTGCGGGCGGCGGAGGCGCCCGAGGCCGAACTCCTGCACACCCTCGCCGAAGCCCGCGAGGCCGCCGGCGAGAACCACGACCTCCGCTTCCACGTGGCCCTCGCCGAGGCGCGGACGCACCGCGCCGCCTCCCGCTGGCCCGAGGCCGAGCGCTGCTACGCCGAGGCCGAGCAGCACTGCGAGCGCTACTCGGAGCGGCGGTGCGAACTGCTCGCGGAATGGGGAGAGTTGCGGCTCAGCGAGATGGCAGAACCGCACCGCGCAGAGGGCCTCCTCCACGAAGCGCTGACGGGCGCACGGCAGGGCGCCGGCATCACCCTCCACCTCCAGCGCCTCCTCGCCGACGCGCTCCTGCGCCGCTACCGCACCGCCGCGTTCCTCCCCGACCTCTACGAGGCGACCCACCTCCTGCACAGCGCGGCCCACCAAGCGGAGGAACCGCTGCGCCGAGCCGAGTACTGGCGGCTGCTGGCCGAGGCGTACGGCGCCTTCCCGGAAGCGGAACCGCCACGTCAGCAGGCGGAAGAGGCGCTGGCACGGGCGACCGCAGCCGCGTACGAGGCGTTGGACGACGCGACCGGCACGCCGGCGCACCTGCGCACCGCGCGGATCGAGCTCTTCCGCACCCTGCTGTCGCACGGTCGTGCCACGGAGACCGCGGGCCGCCCGAGCGCCGCGCTCGACCTCTACCGCACGGCGGCCGAACAGGCGCGACTCCTCGCCGCGGAGCCGGGCCCCACCGGCTCAGCTCCCCGACTCGCTGCCGCCGAGACCGAGTTCGTACGGCAGCGCATCCGCCTCCTCGAAGGCGACATCGACCCCTGGGAGAACGACTCGACGCGGTGAGCCGAGGCCCGAGGCGGGGGCCCGCGCCCGGCCGAACGGGTTTTCTCATCTGGTGTGGGGGGGAAGAAGTCAACAGCCGCGGGGGCCTTGGCAGCAGCGGCCGTCGGCGACCGCTGAAAGGGAAGGCGAGGATGGCGAAGGACACGGAAACGGCAGTCGGCGGGGGAGAGTTCCCCGGGACCGCGCCTCCGCTCCCCGACCTCTCCGGCGTCGATCTCCGCACCCTGCGTCTGACCCCTCGGGCCCAACTCCCCGGCCTCGCAGCGGCGGTCGACCACGTGCTCGCCAACCCGGCCGCGGAGCACGGCGGTTGGAACAACCACCCCGACCCCAACCCCAACCCGCTCCCCGGCACGTGACGCCGTCGGCCCCCACCAGGGCCGGGTCCTGACCGTGCCTG
Organism: Streptomyces sulphureus DSM 40104; assembly: GCF_000381025.1. Taxonomy (GTDB): domain Bacteria; phylum Actinomycetota; class Actinomycetes; order Streptomycetales; family Streptomycetaceae; genus Streptomyces; species Streptomyces sulphureus. Next base: position 350,006 of record NZ_KB905814.1, on the reverse strand, counting down.
CGGCACCCACGCCCCGCCGCAGCGCGCCGCAGGGCGACCCGCGCCTCCACCTGCGCGCCGGCGCCGGCGCCGCGCAGCCGGCCGACCGGGCCCTCCTCCGTCGACTCCTCCACCACCGCAGGCTCGTCCTGCTCCGTGCCCTGTGGGAGCGCACCGCCGAACTCGGGCCACCGTCCCCGCACTTCACCGCGGCCTGGCGCCTCCTCGAAGCGGCCGAGCAGCGGAACCCGGCGGCCGTGCGGCGAGTCCTCCTCTATCCCACGGTCGGCCTCCGGCTCGCCGCCGCCCTCTCGGCGCCTGAAAGGCCCGGTGCGTCCGCACCGGCCGGCTTCGGTGAGATCGCCTGCGCCGCCGCCGTCGCCGCCCGCGTGCCCGCCGTGCACCGGCTCGCGCCGCCGAGCGACTCGGCCGTGCTCCCCGGGCTCGGTCGATTCGCCGCGCCCGGCGGCGAGTTGACGCTCCCGCACGTACGCGCCGCGGTGCGGCCGCGCAGGCTCCCCGGCGCAGCGGCCCGCCTCGACGACGTCGAGCCGCTCCACACGGCCGACGGCACGCCCACCGGCGTACGCACCGACAGGCGCACCTGGTCGGCCAGGTTCGGTGCCGCGCTCGGCGTGCTCTCGGCCGTCGACGCGGAGGGCGGAGCCGAGGTCCGCTCGCTCCTCCAGTGCGTACTCCCGCTCCCAGAACCGCCGCACGGCGGCGGCCACTCCAGCATGACGCTGCGCGCCGCACCCGGCGCCGTCTTCACCACGCTGCCCGCCGACGCGTACTCCTTCGCCGCCGTCCTCGTCCACGAGGTACAGCACACCAAGCTCGCCCTCCTCGACGTCCTCCGCCCGCTCCACACCGCCCGGAACCACGAGCGGTACGAGGTCGGCTGGCGGAGCGATCCGCGCCCCGTCGAGGCGGTACTCCAGGGAACGTTCGCGCACCTCGCCCTCGCCGAACTCTGGCACCGCCTCGCGACGGGACCAACCGCGCGCGCGGCCGCCGTACCGTGCAGTCACGAGGCGTGGCAGCAGACCGCCCGGACGCTGGCGCAGCTCCGAGACTCCAATGAACTCACCTACGAGGGACGGCAGTTCGTGCGCGGCATGGTGCTGAGGCATACTCGGCTCGGCCGTGGCCTACGGCGGCGACGTCCCGCACGGGTCGCTCTCCCGGAGACTGTCATCGCCACGTGACCTACGGTAATCTTCCCGCTGGTTGGCCCGGTGACGGACCGCCGCCGAACGCACCGAGGGAGAGCGGCGCATGAACGCTCAGCCGAAGCCGAAGAGCGCGCAGGCCCAGGGCCCCGAGCACGTCCTCGTCGTCTTCCCTGGCTACTACCGTCAGTGGGCCACCTGGATCTACCAGACGCTGGAGAGCCGCGGCCACAGCGTCAACATGCAGCGCTGGGACCCTCCCAGGGACGAACCGCTCGAACGCGGCCTCGGCGACCTCCTCCTCTCCGAGGGCCGTGTCCTGCTGGTCCTCAACGAGTGGTTCTTCGAGCTGGGCCCCCGCCCCGAGGGCGAGTGGGACGGGGTGCTGCGAGGCTTCGTCGCGGAGAACCGCCACAGGTTCGCCGCCGTCCACCTCACCGACCAGCCCCTCCCCGCGGCCACTTCGGTCCTCAGGCCCGCCGAGCTCTACGGCATCGGCGAGGAAGAGGCCGTGCACCGTCTTCTGGAGCGCCTCGAACTCCCCGACGGCCGCCCGCGCCCGCGCCCCGGCGCGCTCCGCTTCCCCGGCGACCCCCCGCCCGTCTGGGGCGCGGTGCCCCGCCGCAACCACCAGTTCACCGGCAGGGACGACCTCCTCAACACCCTTCAGCACCGGCTCTCCGACGCCGTGCGCGACACCGCCGCCTGCGCGATCGTCGGCATGCCCGGCATCGGGAAGACCGAGCTCGCGGCCGAGTACGCCTACCGCTTCCGGCCGCAGTACGACGTCGTCTGGTGGGTGCCCGCCGACACCCGCAGCAGCCTCCGCGAGCGGTACAGCGAACTCGCCCCCCGGCTCGGCATCACCGCCGAGACGGGCGGCCCGGGCGAGCGCATCAGGGCGCTCCGCGAGACGCTGCGCACGGGCGAGCCGTACCGCCGCTGGCTCGTCGTCTTCGACGGCTGGGACGACGTCGAGGGCGCCGAACAGATCCTCCCCCAGGGCGAGGGGCATGTCCTGATCACCTCCCGTTACCGCTCCTGGTCCCAACTGGTCGATCAGCTCGAGGTCCCCGGGTTCCAGCGCGCCGAGTCCACCGGCTTCCTCATGCGCCGGGCCTCGCACCTCACCGCCGAGGAGGCCGACCGGGTCTCCGTCGAGTTCGAGGACCTGCCGCTCGCGCTCGTCCAGGCCGCCGCGCTGCTCGGCGAGTCCGGGATGCAGGCCGACGAGTACCTCTCGATGGTCCGCGAGCGCCCGTACCACGCGATGCCGCACCCGGACACCCCGAGCGAGTATCCGCAGTCCTCGCTCACCTCCTGGTCCATACTGATCAACCGGCTGCGCAGGGAGCAGCCCCGCACCGTCGAACTCCTCGCCCTCTGCTCGGCGTTCGCGCCGGGACGCATCCCGCTCGGACTCGTCCGCCAGGTTCCGGAGGCCGAACTCCCCGAGCAGCTTCGGTGGGTCGCGCGGGACGGCTCCGGGTGGGCGCGCGCCATCGACACCCTCGTCAACTTCTGCGTACTCCGCAGGGACGTCGACGAGCGACAGAACCTGTCGGACGACGACCGCGGTGGCGAGACGGTCCGGATGCACCGCGTCGTGCACAGCATCATCAGCCGCCTCACCTCCGACGACAACCGCGAGGAGTACCGCAGGGCCGTACGCCGCGCTCTCGCCAGGGCCGACCCGGGCAACGCGCTCGACAGCCGCTCGTGGCCCAAGTACGCGGAGATCCGCGCGCACTTGGAGCCCTCGGGCGCCCTCGACTCCCGCAACCCCCGGGTCCGCGAGACGGTCGTCAACTGTCTCCGGTACTGCCTGCGGAGCGGCGAGTACATCTCCGGCAGCCAGCTCGCCGACCGCGTACGCCGCCATTGGACGGGCGTCGTCCCCGGGGACGACCGCCTCTGGATGCAGCTCACCAGCCAGCAGGGCGCCATCCTCCGCGAGAGCGGCGACTTCCACCGCGCCTACGAGCTCGACCAGGCGCTCTTCGAGGACCTCCAGTCGGCCACACCGGTGGACGAGTACTCCCTCAACTTCGCCCGCAGCGCCCTCGCCGCCGACTACCGCAGTCTCGGCCGCTACCAGGAGGCGCTCGACGAGCAGCTCCAGTGCCTGGAGGACGCCGAACGCATCCTCGGGCCCGCCGACTTCAACACGCTCGTCGCCAGGGACAGTGTCGCCTTCTCGCTCCGTTTCCTCGGGCGCTACCAAGAGGCGTACGAGGTCGACAAGCAGGTCCTGCGCCAGCGCGAGGAGGTGCTGCGCGAGCGCGCGCCCGCGACCCTGCACTCCGGCAACTCCTGCGCCCTCGACCTGCGCCTCCTCGGCCGCTTCCGGGAGGCCGCAGCGCGCCAGGAGCAGGGCATGCGCCTCCACCTCCAGGTCCTCGGCGCCGACCACCCGCAGACCCTGTGGGCCCGCCACCACCTCGCGCTCTGCCGCTACCGCGCCGGGCTCGACCGCAGCGAGACGGCGGGCCAGCTCGCGGGGCTGCTGGAGCGCCGCCGTCAGGTGCACGGGCGCACCCACTTCGAAGCGCTCATCGTCGCCAACGACTACGGCAACTTCCTCCGCGAGCACGGCGACCTGGGCGAGTCCCGCGACCTCCTGACCGAGGCCGAGAGCGGTTTCCGCGAACTCCTCGGCCCCGCGCACCCGGTGGCGACAGGGCTCCAGAGCAACGTCGGCCTGCTCCTCCAGGCGGAGGGGGCGCGCAACGAGGCGGTCGCCCTCTTCAAGCAGGCGTACAGCGGCCTCGCCGTCCTCCTCGGCGAGGAGCACCCGTGGACGCTCGGCTGCGCCCTCAACGCCGCAGGCGGCCACAACATCATCGGAGACCTCGACGAGGCAGCCGAGCTGAGCCGCAACACCCTCAGCCGCGCCCGCCAAGTCCTCGGCGACGACCACCCGCTGACGCTCTCGTCCCAGATCGCCCTCGCCGCCGACCTCCGCGCCCTCCGCCAACGCACCGAGGCGGGCAAGCTCGAGGAGGACGCCCTCGAACGCCTCACCCGCACCATGGGCGCCCAGCACCCGCACACCCTCAGCGCCCGCCAACGCATGCGCCCGCACTGGAACTTCGAGGCTTACCTGGGGTGAGGACGGGCGCCGACGCGCCCTCGCGGGTGGTCTCGAGTCGCGGAGGCGTGCCCGTCACCGTAGCGGTGAGGACCGCGCGGGGGAGCACCACGAGCAACGTCTCACGACTCGAAGGCTCCCGATGGCCACTGCCTTCTCTCGTGGCGCGCACTGCTGCCGTGGCCAACTGCCTCTTGCAGACGGTCGATTGCACCCTGACCCGGCTCGGCGGCGGTGCGAAGTCCCATGTGCCGCAGCCCGGTCCCTGGACAAGCGAAAAGTGGGGCCGCCGCAGGCGCGGCGGCCCCACTCACGGGCTCAACTCAAGGCCGAGCCCTCACAGCTCGAAGACGTCCGTGAGCAACTGTGCCTGCTCCTGCTCGTGCCGCTTGCCGGAGCCGACGGCGGGGGAGGAGGACGACGGGCGGGAGACCCGGCGCAGGCGGTCGGCGTCCGGGACGGGCTCGGAGCCGATGATCAGGTCGAGGTGGTCGACGAGGTTGAGGGCGATGAACGGCCACGCGCCCTGGTTCGCCGGCTCCTCCTGCGCCCAGACGTACTTCTGGGCGTTCGGGAACTTGGCAAGCTCCGCCTGGATCTCCTTGCCGGGCAGCGGGTAGAGCCGCTCCAGCCGGACGAGCGCCGTGTCGGTGACGCCGCGCTTGGTCCGCTCGGCGTCGAGGTCGTAGTAGACCTTGCCGGAGCAGAAGACGACCTTGCGGACGCCGGCCGGGTCCACCGTGCCCGACTCGACGAGCGAGTCCCCGATCACCGGACGGAAGCCGCCGGTGGTGAACTCCTCCGCCTTCGACGCCGCCGCCTTGAGCCGGAGCATCGACTTCGGCGTGAAGACGACGAGCGGCTTGTGGTGCGGATTGTGCACCTGCCACCGCAGGAGGTGGAAGTAGTTCGACGGCAGCGACGGCATGGCGACGGTCATGCTGTTCTGCGCGCACAGTTGCAGGAACCGCTCGATCCGCGCCGAGGAGTGGTCGGGACCCTGGCCCTCGTAGCCGTGGGGGAGGAGCAGCGTGACGCCGGAGGTCTGGTTCCACTTCTGCTCCGCCGACGAGATGAACTCGTCGATCACCGTCTGCGCGCCGTTCATGAAGTCGCCGAACTGCGCCTCCCACATGACGAGCGCGTCGGGACGGGCGAGCGAGTAGCCGTACTCGAAGCCCATCGCGGCGTACTCGCTGAGCAGCGAGTCGTAGACGTTGAACCGCGCCTGGTCCTCGGAGAGGTAGAGGAGCGGGGTGTAGTCGTCGCCGGTGTTCTGGTCGAGGAGGACGGAGTGGCGCTGGCCGAAGGTGCCGCGCCGGGAGTCCTGGCCGGCGAGACGGACGGGCGTGCCCTCCATCAGCAGCGAGCCGACGGCGAGGGTCTCGCCCATCGCCCAGTCGATCGTGCCGTCCTCGACCATCTGCGCCCTGCGCTGGAGCTGCGGCATCAGCCGCGGGTGGACGCTGATCCGCTCGGGGATGTTCACCTGCGACTCGGCGATCCGCTTGACGACCTCCTGGCTGATGGCCGTCTCGACGTGCACGGGGAACTCCGCCTGCGGGGCGGGGACTTCGGCCGGCGCGGGCGACGCGGTGGCGTCGCGGACGTCGGTGAAGACCTTCTCCAACTGGCCCTGGAAGTCCTGGAGCGCCTGCTCCGCCTCCTCCAGCGTGATGTCGCCCCGCCCGATGAGCGACTCGGTGTAGAGCTTGCGCACCGAGCGCTTCTTGTCGATCAGGTTGTACATCAGCGGCTGCGTGAACTTCGGGTTGTCGCCCTCGTTGTGACCGCGCCTGCGGTAGCAGAGCATGTCGATCACGACGTCCTTGTTGAACGCCTGCCGGTACTCGAAGGCGAGCCGCGCCACCCGGACGACGGCCTCCGGGTCGTCGCCGTTGACGTGGAAGATCGGCGCCTCGATCATCCGCGCGACGTCGGTCGAGTACATCGAGGAGCGCGCGGACTCGGGCGGTGCCGTGTAGCCGACCTGGTTGTTGATGACGACGTGCACGGTGCCGCCGGTGCGGTAGCCGCGCAACTGCGACATGTTGAGCGTCTCGGCGACGACGCCCTGGCCCGCGAAGGCCGCATCCCCGTGGAGCTGGATCGGCAGGACGGTGAAGTCGGTGCCGCCCTTGCCGATGATGTCCTGCTTGGCGCGCGAGACGCCCTCCACGACCGGGTCGACGGCCTCCAGGTGCGACGGGTTGGCCGTGAGCGAGACCTTGATCTGCTCACCGTCGAGTCCCGTGAAGGTGCCCTCGGCGCCGAGGTGGTACTTGACGTCGCCCGAGCCGTGCATCGACTTCGGGTCGAGGTTCCCCTCGAACTCCCGGAAGATCTGCGCGTACGGCTTGCCGACGATGTTGGCGAGGACGTTGAGCCGCCCGCGGTGCGCCATGCCGACCACGCACTCGTCGAGCCGGGCCTCGGCCGCGGCGTCCATCACCGCGTCGAGGAGCGGAATGACGGACTCGCCGCCCTCCAGCGAGAAGCGCTTCTGACCGACGTACTTGGTCTGGAGGAAGGTCTCGAACGCCTCGGCCGCGTTGAGCCGGCGCAGGATGCGGAGTTGCTCCTCGCGCTCCGGCTTGGCGTTGGTGCGCTCGACCCGGTCCTGGATCCACTTGCGCTGCTTCGGGTCCTGGATGTGCATGTACTCGATGCCGGTGGTGCGGCAGTACGAGTCGCGGAGGACGCCGAGGATGTCGCGCAGCTTCATCATCGACTGGCCGGCGAAGCCGCCGACGGCGAACTCGCGCTCCAAGTCCCAGAGGGTGAGCCCGTGTTCGTTGATGTCGAGGTCGGGGTGCTTGCGCTGGTGGTACTCCAACGGGTCGGTGTCGGCCATGATGTGGCCGCGGACCCGGTAGGAGTGGATCAGGTCGAAGACCCGCGCCGCCTTGGTGACGTCGTCGTCGTGCGAGGCGTCGATGTCCTGCATCCAGCGGACGGGCTCGTACGGGATGCGCAGAGCCTTGAAGATGTCGTCGTAGAAGCCGTCCTCGCCGAGGAGGAGGTTGGCGACGATCTTCAGGAACTCGCCGGAGGCCGCACCCTGGATGACCCGGTGGTCGTAGGTGCTCGTCAGCGTCATCACCTTGGAGACGCCGAGGCGGTTGAGGGTGTCCTGCGAGGTGCCCTGGAACTCGGCCGGGTACTCCATGGCGCCGACGCCCATGATCACGCTCTGGCCCGGCATCAGCCGCGGCACCGAGTGGACGGTGCCGATACCGCCGGGGTTGGTGAGGGAGCAGGTGACGCCGGAGAAGTCGTCCATCGTCAGCTTGTTGTTCCGGGCCCGGCGGACGATGTCCTCGTACGCCTGCCAGAACTCGAAGAAGGTGAGCGTCTCCGCCTTCTTGATCGCCGCGACGACGAGCTGGCGGTCGCCGTTGGGCTTGACGAGGTCGATCGCGAGGCCGAGGTTGACGTGGTCGGGCTTGACCAGCGTCGGCTTGCCGTCCTTCTCGGCGTACGCGTGGTTCATCGCGGGCATCGCCTTCATCGCCTGCACCATGGCGTAGCCGATGAGGTGGGTGAAGGAGACCTTCCCGCCCCTCGCCCGCTTCAGGTGGTTGTTGATGACGATGCGGTTGTCGAAGAGCAGCTTCACGGGGACCGCGCGGACGGAGGTCGCCGTCGGCAGCTCCAGCGAAGCGTTCATGTTCTTCGCGACGGCCGCCGACGGGCCGCGGAGCTGGACGTACTCGGGGCCCTCGGGCGCCGGCTCGTCCTGCTTCTGCTCGTCCTGCTTCGGCTGCGGGGCCGCGGGCGCCGCGGCCGGCTTGGCGTGCTTCGGCTGCGGCGCGGGCTTCGCCGGCTGCGCGGGCGCCGGTGCGCTCTGCTGCGGCTGCTGCTGCGGCGCGGGCTGTGCCGCCGGCTGGGCTGCGGGCTGGGCCGGAGCCGGGGCAGCGGCCTGCGCCGGCTGTGGGCTCGCTGGTTGTGGGGCCGCCGTGCTCTTCGGGGCCTGGGCGTCCGAAGCGCCCGGCTTGTAGTCGGCGAAGAAGTCCCACCAGGCTCGGTCTACCGAGTTCGGGTCCTGGAGGTACTGCTGGTAGATCTCGTCGACGAGCCACTCGTTGGTGCCGAACGCAGCGGCCGGGTCGGCAGGAGCCTGACCCTGACCGGCCTTTTCGGCCGAGAGACTGGAGCTGTTAGGGGACTGAGACGACACGGCGGCAACCGCCCTCTTCCGCTTCCTCGGGTGGTGGACAGCGGGAATAAAGGCTACGCCTTCCGGGCCGGTTGGTGCAGTCCGGGCTGCCTGTTGGTCATACACGTCACATCCAACGCTCAGTTTCAGCATCGAATACGACGGGAATCACCCACGGTTTCGCTCGGAACAGGAACCGTCGGCGACGCCGCTGCGTCACCGCCGACTGCCGTGCCCATGATCGAGGTTACGTCACACGCGCGGCCTGCGGTTCTCCAGGGAGGCTCACCCGTATCCGGCACCCGATCTCGGACTCGGCCACCCTGATCCGGCCGCCGTGCAGGTCGACGGCCCAGTGCGCGATCGCGAGCCCGAGTCCCGTCCCGCCGTCGCCCGCGCCCTGGCCCCGCTGCTCCGTCCGCCCCTCGCTCTTCCTGCCGCGGACCGCGGCCTGGGCGCCCTTGGCCCGGCTGAACCGTTCGAAGACGCGCTGCCGTTCCTCCTCCGGGATTCCGGGCCCCTCGTCCAGGACTTCGACCTCCAGGCTGCCGTCCGTCTCGCCCTGGTAGGCGCGCACCGTGACGCGGCCGTGCGGAGGGCTGTGCTTCACGGCGTTGTCGATCAGGTTCGCCGCCACCTGGTGCAGCCGCTCGGCGTCCGCATAGGCGACGAGTTCGGGTGGCGAGACGTCGAGATGGAGGTGGACGTCGGTACGGGAGTGCCCGGGCCCCTTGCTCATGTTCGACTCCTTCAGCACGCCCGCGAGGTACGGCCACACCTCGAACCGGCGCGCGTGCAGCGGTACGACGCCGTTGTCGAGCCGCGAGAGGTCGAGCAGGTGCGCGACGAGGCGGCCGAGCCGATCGGTCTGGGCCAGCGCGGTCCGCATCGTCTCCGGGTCCGCGTCGGAGACGCCGTCGACGACGTTCTCCAGCACGGCCCGCAGCGCGGCGATGGGCGTGCGCAGCTCGTGCGAGACGTTGGCGACGAGCTCCTTGCGGTGCTGGTCGACCGATTCCAGGTCGGCCGCCATGCGGTTGAAGGTGTCGGCGAGCTCCCCGAACTCGTCCCTGCGCGTGACGTCGACGCGGCGCGAGTAGTCGCCGTGCGCCATCGAGCGCGCCGCGTCCTTCATCTCGTCGAGCGGGGCGGTGAGCGACTGCGCGACGAACTGGGTCACCAGGAGCGAGGCAATGATCGAGATGATCGTGATCACGCGCAGCTCGGTCGCCGAGTGGACGGCGAAGAGCGCGAGCAGCGTCGTGATCGCTACCGAGACGATCACGAGGAAACCCAGCGCGGCCTTGATCGAACGATAGGGGTCGAGCGGGCGGAGCCCCTCCCACAGGCGGTCCCCCGCGTACGCGAAGCGGTACTGCAACGAGCGCAGCACGCGCTGTGCCGCGGTGCAGTCCGCGGGATCGCCGTGCTGGAGGGCGCGCAGCCTGCGCAGGCGCAGGCTGCGCAGCCGCAGCCGTCTGGAGCGCAGTCGCCCGCGTATCCGCTCCGCCCCGCGGCCCGCGCCGGCGCGCACCCGCAAGACGCGGGCGAGGAGCGGGTGTTGGGGGCGTGCGCTGCCGCGTTCGGCCGTCGTCTCCTCGGGCATGGTGCTCAGCCGTCGGCCTGCGCGGCCGCCGTCGGTGTCTCCAGCGCGTACCCGACGCCGTGGACGGTGCGGATGCGGTCGGCGCCGATCTTGCGGCGGAGCGCCTTGATGTGGCTGTCGACGGTGCGCGTCCCCGAGGCGTCGGCCCAGTCCCACACCTCGGCGAGGAGCTGCTCCCTGGAGAGCACGGCGCGCGGGGAGTTGGCGAGGCAGATCAGCAGGTCGAACTCGGTCGGCGTGAGGTGTACGTCGGAGCCGGAGACGCGGACGCGGCGCTGCGCGTGGTCGACCTCCAGCTCGCCGAGCCTGAGGATGCCGCTGCGCGGGGTGTGCGCGGCGAGCGAGGCGCGCTCCACCCGGCGCAGCAGCACGTGCACGCGAGCGGCGACCTCGCGCATCGAGAAGGGCTTGGTCATGTAGTCGTCGGCGCCGACGCCGAGGCCGACGAGCATGTCCGTCTCGTCGTCGCGCGCCGTCAGCATCAGCACCGGGACGGGGCGGTGGGACTGCACCCTGCGGCAGACCTCCAGCCCGTCGAAGCCCGGCAGCATGACGTCGAGAACGAGGAGGTCGGGCTCGAACGCCTCGGCGGCCTCGACGGCTGCGGGGCCGTCGGCGGCCGTCTGTACCTGGAAGCCCTCGGCGCGCAGGCGGCGTGTCACGGCGTCGGAGATGGTGGGGTCGTCCTCCACCACGAGTATGCGGCGCTGTGCGCCCGGTGTGTTGGCGGAGGCCGGTCCGCCGGTCGTCTGTGTGGTGTTCCTGTGGTCCATTGCCCGCCCCTGCGTTGCCCCGCGGCTGTCGTCAACGTGTCTGCTGTGTCTGCGTCTTCTGCGGGCAGCGGCGACCTCGTCGTCCCCGGGTGTACGGCCACCCCGAGCTGCTCGCAGGGAGCAGCGTAGGCCCCAGGGTTGACAACGGGCTACGCTCGGCGCCCGAAGTGGACGGCGTCCGGGACGCCTCGGGCGACCTGCACCTCATCCGTCCTTACGCGGTCGAACCCGGCATTCCGCATCGCCGTTTCGAAGGCCGCCGAAGGCCGGGCCGACCACACGGCGAGGACGCCTCCCGGTGCGAGCCGCTCCCGGCAGAGCGCCAGTCCCTCGGGGGTGTAGAGGTCGGCGTTGCCTTCGGTGACGGTCCAGTCGGGGCCGTTGTCGATGTCGAGCGCCATGACGTCGAAGACGGGGGAGGCGGTACCGCCGCCGGCAGTCTCGCCCCAACTCCCGCTTCCTGCAAGGCGGTCGCCCCGCAGATACGCAACGAGGTCCCCCACCACCAGCTCGGTCCGCGGGTCCGCGAGCGCCTGCGCCGTCACGGGGGCGAGCGGCCGGTCGCCCGCGGTGTGCCACTCGACGATCGCCGGCTCCCGCTCCACGGTCGTGAGGCGCGCCCAGCGCGGCTCCGCCGCCGCTTCGGCGAGCGAGAAGCCGACGCCGAGGCCGCCGAGCAGCAGCGTCGGGTCCGGACGCTCACCGAGTTCGGCGAGCGCGGCGCGGACGAGGAGCCGTTCGGAGCGGCCGTCCGAACTGTCCATGAGGAAGCAGCCGTTGGCGATGATCTCGTGCACCTCGCCGCGCCTGCGCAGCACCACCTCGCCGTACGGCCCGTCCCTGCGGTCGAGGGTCAGCGGCGGCGCGGGATGCGGGTACGCGGTGTCCATGGCCGCCATCCTCGGCACTACTGCCGCGTACGGTCCAGCGGCGCCGCACGCCGGGCGGAACACCGCGACGTCCGCAGGGGTTCTCCGGGGGTGCGCGGTGCTGCGGACCCGGTGATCGCTCACGGCGAACACGCTCCGGGGAACATCTCCCGGCCTCTCGTCATTGAGTGGGTATAGCTCAACTTGCCTGCCTAGGGAGAGATCATGGCTTCGATGTCCACACCGCTCACCCTGCCCGTGGTGCCGCTCGGCCAGCCCGAAACCGAGGTCGTGCTGCCGGGGATGGTGGTCCCGCTGGACCTGTCGCAGGAGGAGGTCCGCACCGCCGTCGAGGCGGCGAGGGAGGCCGCAGGAACCGGGAAGCCCGAGGTGGTGCTGGTGCCGCGGGTCCACGAGGCCGAAGGCGGCCAAGGGGCGGTCGCCTACGGGGAGATCGGCGTCGTGGGCCGCGTCGAGCAGGTCGGCCGGCTCGCCGGCGGCGACCCGGGTGCGCTCATCCGCGCGCTGCGCCGCGTACGCGTCCCGGCGGTGGCCGAGAGCGCCGAGTCCCTGCTCACCGCGGAGGTGCGGGAGCTCGACTCCGTCTTCCCCGAGCCCCCTCCGGAGGAGGCGGCGGAGCTCGTCAAGGAGTACAAGGCGCTCGCCACGCAATGGCTGCGGGAGCGCGGCGCCTGGCAGGTCGTCGACCGTGTGCAACAGATCGACGACGTCGGCGCGTTGGCGGACAACGCCGGATACCTGCCGTTTCTCACCGCCGCGCAGAAGCGCACGCTCCTGACGACGCTCGACCCGCTGGAGCGGCTGCGCCAGGCCGTCGCCGCGCTGCGCGAGCACCTCGCGGAGCAGGACGTCGCCGAGTCGATCGCCAAGGACGTGCAGGAGGGCGTCGACCGCCAGCAGCGCGAGTTCCTCCTCCGCCGCCAGCTCGACGCCGTCCGCAAGGAGCTCGCCGAGCTCAACGGCGAGCCGGAGGACGAGGGCGAGGACTACCGCGCCCGGGTGGAGGCGGCCGACCTCCCCGAGGAGGTGCGCAAGGCCGCCCTCAAGGAGGTCGAGAAGCTGGAGCGCGCCAGCGACCAGTCCCCCGAGGGCAGTTGGATACGCACCTGGCTCGACACGGTCCTCGAACTCCCGTGGAACGTCCGCACCGAGGACGCCTACGACATCCCCGGCGCCCGCGGGATCCTCGACGCGGACCACGCAGGGCTCCAGGACGTCAAGGAGCGCATCACCGAGTACCTCGCCGTCCGCAAGCGCCGCGCGGAGCGCGGGCTGGGCGTGGTCGGCGGGCGGCGCGGCGGTGCGGTGCTGGCGCTCGTGGGGCCGCCAGGGGTCGGGAAGACGAGCCTCGGCGAGAGCGTCGCGCGGGCGATGGGCCGCGAGTTCGTACGGGTCGCGCTCGGCGGTGTGCGGGACGAGGCCGAGATCAGGGGACACCGGCGCACCTACGTCGGCGCGCTGCCGGGGCGGATCGTCCGCGCGGTGAAGGAGGCCGGCTCGATGAACCCCGTCGTCCTCCTCGACGAGGTCGACAAGGTGGGCGCCGACTACCGGGGCGACCCCTCCTCCGCCCTCCTGGAGGTCCTCGACCCGGCCCAGAACCACACGTTCCGCGACCACTACCTGGAGGTCGAACTCGACCTCAGCGACGTCGTCTTCCTCGCGACGGCGAACGTCCTCGAAGCGATCCCGCAGCCGCTCCTCGACCGCATGGAGGTCGTCCAGCTCGACGGGTACACGGAGGACGAGAAGGTGACGATCGCACGTGACCACCTGCTTCCCCGCCAACTGGAGCAGGCCGGACTCGTCGCGGAAGAGGTCGGCTTCGACGAGGCGGCGCTGCGCAAGCTCGCCGCCGAGTACACGAGGGAGGCCGGCGTCCGGAGCCTGGAGCGGGCCGTCTCTCGGGTGCTCCGCAAGGTTGCGGCGGAGCGGGAGCTCGACCGCGCCGAACTGCCGTACCGCGTCGGCGTCGACGAGTTGCGCAAGCTCATCGGACGGCCGCACCACACCCCCGAGTCGGCACAGGACCCGGCCGAGCGGCGCACCGCCGTGCCGGGTGTCGCCACCGGGCTCGCGGTGACGGGCGCGGGCGGCGACGTCCTCTACGTCGAAGCGTCGCTCGCCGACCCCGAGACGGGCGCGTCGGGCCTCACCCTCACCGGCCAACTCGGGGACGTGATGAAGGAGTCGGCGCACATCGCGCTCTCCTACCTGCGCTCCCGCGGCGTCGAGGTCGAGCTGCCCGTGGGCGACCTGAAGGACCGCGGCATCCACCTCCACGTCCCCGCAGGCGCCGTCCCCAAGGACGGTCCGAGCGCGGGCGTCACGATGACGACGGCGCTCGCGTCGCTGCTCAGCGGCCGCCAGGTGCGCCCCGACGTGGCGATGACGGGCGAGGTCTCCCTCACGGGGCGGGTGCTGCCGATCGGCGGCGTCAAGCAGAAGCTGCTCGCCGCACACCGCGCCGGGGTCACGACGGTGATCATCCCGCAGCGGAACGAGCCCGACCTCGACGACGTCCCCGAGGAGATCCTCGAAGGACTCGACGTGCACCCGGTGACCGAGGTCAGGCAGGTGCTCGAACTCGCGCTGACGCCGGCGGAGTCGTCGGCCCCGCCGGCGCACGAGGTCCCGGTCGCGGCGTGACGGACGCGGCCGGTGCGGCGGGCGGCCTGCCGGGCCGCCCGTGCCGCAGCGGGCGCGTACCGGGCGGGAAGCTCCGCCCGGTGCGCGCCCCGTGGTGCAGTGGGCGCGTCAGCCGTTGGCGAGCGCCTTCAGCCTGTCGTAGGCGCCGTTGAACTGGTTGTGGTCGCCGACGATCGGGCCCGAGGAGGTGTACTGCCAGAAGGTGTGGAAGCCCCAGCCGTTCGGCAGGGCGCCGGGCGAGCTCGCGTACCGCGCGACCCACAGCGGGTTGATGTTGCCGAAGCCGCCGTTGTTCCCCGTGCACTGCTTCCACCAGTCGGTGGTCGTGTAGATCACCGGGTCGCGGCCGGTCTTCGACTTGTACGTGTTGCTGAAGTCCTTGATCCAGTTGACCATCGCGGACTGGCTCAGCCCGTAGCAGGTGGCGCCGTACGGGTTGTACTCGATGTCGAGCACGCCCGGGAGCGTCTTGCCGTCCTTGCTCCACCCGCCGCCGTTGTTCGCGAAGTAGGTGGCCTGTGCTGCGCCGCTGGAGTTGCTGGGGACGGCGAAGTGGTACGCGCCCCTGATCATGCCCGTGTTGTACGAGCCGTTGTACTGCTGCGTGAAGTACGGGTTCTTGTAGTTGGTGCTCTCCGTCGCCTTCACGTAGGCCCACTGGACGCCGCTGTTGGAGAGAGCGCTCCAGTTGACGTTGCCCTGATGACTGCTGACGTCGACGCCCTCGACGGTCGCCGCCCTGGCGCTGGGTGCGCGCCCGTCGGTGTCGTCACCGCCCTCGTGCATCTGGACGCCGGCGCCGAGCCACGCCTCGCCCGGCTTGATCGGTGCGGAGCCGCTGCTCTGGGACGCGGCGGCGGCCGAGCCCGGGAGGGTGAGGACGAGTGCGAGCGCTGCGAAGAGTGCTCCGGCTGCGGCGCCGCGTCTGCGACGGAGCGTCAGGAAGCGGTGAACAGACATGTCTGCCTCCGGGATGCCTTGACGGTGGGGAAATCTGAAGATGTGGGGGTCAGTGGAGCGTAAGGCTGTGCAAGGAGGTGCAGATGTATCGACACGCGAATGGCGCGAGCATGTCATTCGTCAAAGTACGCGCGTAGACCCCGGGCGGGAAGGAGCAGGAACCCCGCCGTTGGTCTATTCCTGTGGAACTCCGGCCAGAGCTGCGACAATCGCGAGTTTCGACAGAAACTTTCGCCGGTGAAGGCGCCCCTGCCGGGCGAGGACCCCGGCGGAAGGCGGCGGAGAGCGGCGGGCAAGGGGAGCGGTTACGGGTGACAGAGGACGACGTCCGCCGTGCGGCGGGCGAGGGGCAACCGGAAGCGGGCGGCGAGCCGTTCGCCCCCGAGTACTACGCGCTGGAGCGGGAGTTGACGTTCTTCCTCCGCCGGGCGCGCTCGGAGTCGGCCGAGATGGCGAGAGAGGTGCACCCCGAACTGGAGCCCGCCGCCTACGGGTTGCTCGTCCGGCTCGAAGCCTCGGGCCCGCAGCGTGCGACGGCGCTCGCCTGGTACTTCGGCGTCGGCAAGGGGACGATCAGCAGGCAGCTCTCCGCGCTCGAACGCCTCGGGCTCGTCCGCAGGCGCCCCGACCCGCTCGACGGCCGGGCGGCGCTGCTGGAGCTGACGGAGGAGGGCGGCGCGCGCGTGGCGCGGGTGCGGCGCCTCAGGCGGTCCGAGTACGCGCGCAGGCTCGGCTCCTGGGAGCGCGGTGAGATCGCCGAACTGGCGCGCCTGCTCCACCGGTTGAACGCGGACGGCGAGGACGCCGGCTGAGCCGGGCGGTCCGCGGCCGGGCCACTGCGGGCGCCGGCCGCGGACGCGCTCAGTGGTTGCTGGTCAGGTAGAAGATGCCGTCGTTCTCCGTCGGCCCTGCGGGACCGCCCAGGTCGTTGATGACGTGGTTGATGGTGCCCTTGCCGCCGAGCGAGACGATCACCATGTCGGTGAAGTCGATGCCGGGCCCTTCCGGCGCCACGAAGCTCCGCTCGGCGACGACGGACTCGTCGTCGGTGAAGTTGCAGTAGCTGCCGAGGCCCCATGCCTCGTGGGTCGTGACGCCGTCTGCGACGCGGTACGCCGGGTAGCCGTTGGTCCCGCCGTCCGACCACGAGGACTGGTCCGGCGGGTCGTAGGGGAACTCGTTCTGGAAGAAGTAGGTGCGGCCGCGCTCGCCGTTCCACTCCACTTCGGTCTTCTGGTAGTGCTCGACGAAGAGGCCGTACATCGTGACGTCGTCGGCCTCCACGACGAGCCCGGTCTCCGCCGTGTTGGTCTCCCAGCCGATCCCCGAGCCGTGGTCGCCCCGCCAGAGCCAGAGGTTGTCGCCGATCGTGTGGGGGCTGTTGACGACGAGGCTGGTGGTGGCCTTGCCCGCGTGCGCGCCGCCGATCCGGAAGAAGACGTCGTGGAGCGCCGTGGGGCGGGAGGCGCTGCCGCCGCCGCTTCCCGTGCCGACCTCCATGAGCGTCTCCGAGTTGGTGGTCCCCGCGTCGATGAGGATGCCCGCGACGGTGGCGCCCTCGACGTCCCCCACGGTGAGCGCGGTGACCCCGCCCTGCGGCACGAAGGTCGCGAGCCCGATGCCGAGTACGACGGTCCCGTCGCGGGTGAGGCGCACCGGCTCCTCGATCTCGTAGACGCCCGGGGTGACGAGCAGGTGCTTGCCCGCGTCGAGCGCCGCGTTGAGGTCGGCGGCGGAGTCGCCCTCCCGCGCGATGTGGAAGTCCTCGAGCGGTAGGGACTCGCCCGCGGCGCCGCCGCCCGACCAGGACGTGCCGGCGGAATCGGTCCGCGTCGCCGGCACGAAGACCTGCCAGGCGCCCGCCCCGTCGACGTGGAGGAACGGCTTCTCGCGGAGGACGGGCGCGGTGTCGACGACGGTGTGCGAGGGGTCGGGGAAGTGGTGCGGCGGGGCGCCCTCGACGCCGACGAAGACCATGTTCCACACCGAGCCCGCCCACTCGCCGAGCGTGCTGTTGCGGGTGAGCCACTGCTGCTGGCTGCCGGAGACCACCGCGCCTTCGACCCGGCTGTCGGCGAGGAACCCGCCGCTCGACCAGCCGTCGTAACCGTTCCAGAGCGTCATGTCGCCGCTGACGTGCACCCGGCGCAGCGGTGCCGCCTGGGAGACGGCCCAGCGGTTGGTTCCGTCGCGGGGCACCAGGTGGAAGTTCTCCGCGGCGCGCCAGAAGTTCTGCGTGGCGTTGCCGTCGAACCAGTCGGCCTCGACGCGGACGTGGCTGTCCTCGAGCACCACGTCGTCGGGGCTGAGACCGAGCCCGGCGACGTGCGTGTAGAAGCCGACGTTGGCGTCCACGCCGGTGTAGGTGCCCGGCTTGAAGAGGAAGGCCACCCGCTCGGTGCCGAACTGGTTGCGCTCCTGGGTGTCGAAGGCCGAGTCGAGCGCCGCCTGGATCTCGGAGGCAGGGGTGGCGGGGTCGAAGACGTGGACGTGCGGGCCGAGGTCGGGGTCGGCTGCGCGCGGGGCGGGGGAGCGTCCTGCGGCGCCGAGGGCGCTGCCGGCGACGACGGGCGTGAGCGCCGCGGCGGCGAGACCCGTGAGGGCGGCGCGGCGAGAGGGGCGCCAACCGGCGCCGTCGCGTGCGGATCTGCCGTCGGGGTTGCTGCTACCCATGGCGAGTTCTCCTGTCACGTGGGGGGAGTCGGACGGCCGCGGCGGTGCCGCGGCCGGCGCTGCTGGTGCGGCGCCGCGGCGCCGCGCGGTCGACTCGGTGCAGGTGCGGCCGCGTGCCCGCGCGCGCCATCGGCGCCCGGTGGCACGGGAGTTGTGGACCACCCTTCGCTGCGCATCCGTCGACGCATGAGGGTGCTCTCTCGCCGGGGTTACTTCTAGACGCACCGGAGGAGGCTGTCAAGGGAGGGCGACGGAGCTTCCGGAGGCCGGGTGGGTTCAGCAGTCAGGAGCGCGGTTCGGGGCGGGGCCGTCAGAACCCTTTCAAAGGGGCATTTCTCGACAGGTGAAGGTTCAACTCGTGAGCCCAACTGGGCTTTCCTGCAAGGTGTATTGACACGTCTCAAACACGTTCGTAACGTGCACTTCTTGTGAGAGCGCTCTCTCGCCCGTACGACCGAGGCGCTCAGAACCGTGTCGACTCGGCTCCACCGCACGCGCTCCATCCGCACCACCGCCAGGCGTCGTGCCGGCGCGCGCCGCGACGCCGCCGGATGCCGGGACAGCCAGGGGACCGGCCGTCCCGGCACCCCGGCGGGCGCACAGCCCCGCACGGCCGCCCGTCCGGGAGCGCCGCCGGGAACCGGAAGGAGGCCGCACCTCGTACGGCGCACGCTGAACTCCCGGTCGCGCAAGCCCGTCAGCGGCTGGGCGCCCCGCGCAACGACCGCGGCGCGCCCGAACACCGAACCCCTTGGACGCACCGGCGGGCTGCTCACCCGGCAGGCGCCCAAGGACGCCGAGCGGGACGGCGGGCACGCCCAGGACGGCCCGTCGTCCCGCCTCGGTCGCGGCGGGTGCGAGGGGCGCCCGCCGCGGTGGGTGCCCCTCGCACGTGGCTCAGGCCGTCAGTGCGTCGAGGTAGGACTGCGCCTTCTCCGGGTCGAAGAACCACTCCTCGAAGTCGCTGGGGTCGTTGAATCCGTTGGCGAAACGGTCGGCGATCGGCTGGAGTTCGTTGGCCGTGCCGAGGAGCTGGAGGACGTGCTCGGGCGGCGGCGCGAGCATGGCGTTGGTCCACTTCGTGACGTGCTGGGCCTGCGCCCAGTAGCGGTCGAAGGTCGCCTGCATCCATGCCTCGTCGAACGGCTTGTCGCCGTTGTCGAGGATCGATTGGAGGTAGACCGCGGCACACTTGGAGGCGGAGTTCGAACCCTGGCCCGTGATCGGATCGTTGGCGACGACGACGTCGGCGACGCCGAGCGTCAGGCCGCCGCTGGGCAGCCGTCCGACCGGGTTCCGCACGGTGGGCGCGTACCGTCCCGCGAGGGTGCCGCCCGCGTCGGTGAGCTCCACCTTCGTGGCGCGCGCGTACTCCCAGGGTGTGAACCTTTCCAGCAGCTCAAGGGTCTTGGCGAGGTGCTCCGACGGGTCCTTGATGCCCTGGAAGGCGTCGATCGGCCCGCCGGGGATGCCCTCCCAGAACAGGATGTCGCAGCGCCCGGAGTTGGTGACGCTCGGCATCACGAAGAGCTCGCCCACGCCGGGGACCAGGTTGCAGCGCACGGCCTCGGTCTCCGGGTGCTCGGGCCGCGGCCCGAGGCCGTGCACGTACGCGACGGCGAGCGCACGCTGGGGGGCGTCGTACGGGGAGCGTGTGGCGTCCCGGCCGAACATCGAGACGAGTTCGCCCTTGCCCGCGGCGACGAGGACGAGGTCGTAGCGGCGCGCGAAGTAGTCGAGGTCGCCGACGGCGGCGCCGTGGATGACGAGTTGGCCGCCGCGCTGCGCGAACGTCTCCATCCAGCCGGCCATCTTGACGCGCTGGTCGACCGACTGCGCGTAGCCGTCCTTCAGCCTGCCCAGCCAGTTGACGGGGCGCGAGGAGTCGGGTCCCGCGACGGAGACCCCGAGGCCGCCGATCTTCGGCGCCTGGTCCTCCCAGAAGTTGAGGCCGAGGTCCCGCTCGTGCTGGAGCGCGTCGTGGAACATGCACTGGGTGGACATCACCCGGCCGCCGCGCACCTCGTCCGCGGTGCGGTTGGTCATGATGGTGACCTCGTAGCCGTGCGACTGGAGGCCGAGGGCGAGTTGCAGACCTGCTTGGCCCGCGCCGACGATGAGTATCTTCCGCATGCCGGATCTCTTTCTGGGTTGCTGTGGCTGGGTGGCTGACGGGGCGCCCCGGGGTGCGGCGCCCCGGGACCGTGATCGCACGGGTACGGCGGACTGCCCCGGCTGTGCTCAGCGCAACCGCAACTCGCCGCTGCGGGGCGGCCGTCGGGTGCGCCGGGGACCGCCGGACAAGGCGGGGCCGGGGCACCGTAAGGCCGCGGCCGCGGCGTACGGGAGGAGCGGTAAGAGGCGTGCGGCCCGCGGTGGGCCTCGGCGCCGCCCGCCGGGGGTCACGCGGGAGCGACCTCCACCGCGTGCCCGACAAGTTCCAGCAGCGAGTCGAGGACCGTGGACCGCTCCCGCGCGTCCATGATCACGATCGGCGCCTCGGGCGGGACGGAGAGCGCCTCGCGGACGTCGGGCGCCTCGTAACGGTCGGTGCCCTCGAAGTGGTTGACGGCGACGACGTACGGGAACCCGCAGCTCTCGAAGTAGTCGAGCGCGGGGAAGCAGTCCTCCAGCCGTCGCGTGTCCGCCATCACCACGGCGCCGATGGCGCCCCTGACGAGGTCGTCCCACATGAACCAGAACCGTTGCTGGCCCGGCGTGCCGAAGAGGTAGAGGACGAGGTCGTCGGCGAGGGTGATGCGGCCGAAGTCCATGGCGACCGTGGTGGTCATCTTCTCCGGCGTCGGGCCGAGGTCGTCGGTCCCCTCGCTCGCCTGCGTCATCAGGGCTTCGGTCGTCAGCGGCTCGATCTCGGAGACGGAGCCGACGAAGGTGGTCTTGCCGACGCCGAAACCGCCCGCCACCACGATCTTGGTGGAGATCGGCGCCCGACTCAGGTCGCGCTGCCAGTCCGCCGTCTCCTCGCCGGGGCTCTCGCCCCTGAAGGCCGCCTGCCCATCGAGGCGTTCGTGACGGTCAGAGCCTGCGAAGTCCACTGAGCACCCTTTCCAGCAGTGCGCGATTGGGTCGGTCGGTACCGTGCCCCGTGCCGTAGACGCGGACCTTCCCCTGGTCTGCGAGGTCGCTCAGGAGCACTCGCACGACGCCGAGCGGCATCTGGAGCAGCGCCGAGATCTCGGCGACGGAGCGCATCCGCCGGCAGAGCTCGACGATGGCGCGTGCCTCGGGCAACACCCGCTCGTGCAGGCCGCCCGAGGTGAGCTCGGGGAAGGACTCCGGCGCCTCGATCGCGGCGACGAAGGTCTCGACGAGGAGGACGTGGCCGTACTCGGTGCGCCCGCCCGTGAGCGCGTACGGCCGGACGCGTTTCGCCTTCCCCGAACGCGCGCCGCGCACGGGGAGTCTCGCCGGTTTCTCGCCGCTGCCACCGCCCGAGGCGGTACCGCCGGTGGCCGGTTCGGTGTGCCCTCCGTCGGAGGGCCCCGGTATGGAAGACATGGGGGTCACTGCTCACGCTCCAGTGAAGTGCGCAGCTCCGTGCGGAGTTCGGGGGTGAGGACATGGCCTGCGCGGCCGACGAAGAGCGCCATGTGGTAGCCGACGACGCTCATGTCGCTGTCGGGCGTCGCGTAGACGCCGAGCAGCGAGCCGTCGCCGATGGACATCACGAAGAGCGACCCGTGGTCCATCGCGACCATGGTCTGGGTGATCTTCCCGCCGTCCATCAGCTTCGCCGCACCGAGCGTCAGCGAGCCGACGCCGGAGACGATCGTGGCGAGGTCGGCGCTCGAACCCTTGGGGCCCGAACTACCGCTTCCCGCACGGGTCGCGGCCGCCTGGTGCGGGTCGGAGGAGAGGAGCAGCAGGCCGTCCGAGGAGACGACCGCCACGGACCTGATCCCCGGAACCTCCTCCACGAGGTTCTCCAGCAGCCAGCGCAGATTGCGCGCCTCCCTGCTGCCGTCCGTACGCGTGCTGGGCGCGTTCACTTGCGAGCCTCCTCGGCAGTACCACCGTCACCCTGCGCCCCCGCTGGCCGGTCTGCTTCCTCTTCCGCCGCCTGGTCCGCGGTCTGTTCGGCGATCTGGGCCTCGGCAGCCCGCAGCCCCTCTTTCGCCCCGCGCTGGAACCCGCCGAGCCGCCGCCGGAGTTCGTCGGCGTTGACGCCGCTCGATCGGGTGGTGTCCTCCGGCGCGTGCGCCGGAGCACTGATCTTCGGGGTGCGCTTCGGCAACCCCTTGGCCGTGCGCCGCTGTTGCGGCACCTTCGGCTCGTCCTCCCCCTCTTCTGCCGTGCTCGGCTCGGTGGCGCCGGGCGTCGCGGGCTCGTCGACGCCGGTGCCGGCGCCGGCGTCAGCGTCGGCGTCAGCGTCTGCGTCGGGACGCGGGTCCTCGTCCGCTGCGGACGGGTCCGCAACCGCACCGCGCGTACCGCCCGGCACGGGTGCCGAGTCGCCGACGTGCTCGTGCGTCGCCTCGTCCGCGTCCGACGTGCGGGCGGGTGCGGTGAGCGGTGCCGCGCCCGTCCCCTGCGTCGTGTCGGCGTCGGGACGCTCGTGCTCGTCGTCGGAGGCGGCGGGCGCGGTCTCCTCGCCTGCCGGCTCCTCCTCCGCGGCGGGTTCCGTCCTGGTGTGGACGGCCCGACGGGAGGGCAGCGCATTGGAGTTGGCCTCCGCCGCGGAGCCGGGGAGCGCGGTGTCCTGCTCCTCGCGCGGCTGGGCGACGCCGGGCGCCGGGCGGTCGGGCAGCAGGCGGTGCGGCACGACGACGACGGCGGCCATGCCTCCGTTGCGCTGCTTCCGCAGCTCCACCCGGAGCCTGTGCCGGGCGGCGAGCCGCGCCACCACGTAGAGGCCCATGCCGAGCTGGCCGCTCTCGCCGCCCGACGGCACGCCTGCGACGGTGCCGGGGGGAGAGGCGGGCTCGTTGCCCGGCTCGGGCGGCTCCTGCGACTCGGGGTCGCCGAGCCGCTCGTTGAGCTCGGCGAGCCGGTCGTCGGCGACGCCGATCCCCTCGTCCTGCACCGAGAGCATCACCTCGCCGTTCTCCAGCAGCCAGCCGGAGAGGCGGACTTCGACCTCGGGGGGCGAGAACGCGCTGGCGTTGTCGAGGAGTTCGGCGACGAGGTGGCTGATGTCGTCGGCCGCGAAGCCGCTCACCTGGATGTGCGGCGGCAGCGAGCCCAGCTCGACGCGCTCGTAGCGCTCTATCTCGCTGACGGCGGCGCGCAGGACGTCGAGGAGCGGCACGGGGCCCTGGTGGTGCCCGCCGGTGTGCTCGGACCCGGCGAGGAGGAGGAGGTTCTCGCTGTGCCGGCGCATGCGGGTGGCGAGGTGGTCGAGCGCGAAGAGGTGCCGCAGTCGGTCCGGGTCGGCCTCCGAGGACTCCAGGTCCTCGATGACGGCGAGTTGGCGCTCCACGAGGCCGAGCGTCCGCATCCCCAGGTTGACGAAGGTCCCGTGGGTGGCGCCCGAGAGCTCCTGCAGGCGCGCCTTCGCCTCCTCGTACTCGGTGCGCAGCGCGTCCCGTTCCGCGGTGAGCTCCTCGACGGAGCCGCGCAGCGGCTCGCTCTCCGTCTCCGCCGCGCTCGCCCGCTTGTGTAGCTGCTCGGCGGTGGAGCGCAGGGAGTTGAGCGCGCGGACGACGGTGGCGAACTCGTCGTCCCGCCCGGTGTAGGAGATCGGCTCCTGGCTCTGCGGGTCGTCGACGAGGCGCTTGGAGCCCCTGGTGAGCACGGAGAGCGGGCGGGTGACCGAGCGCGCCGTGGTGACACCGGCGCCGACGGCGAGGAGGAAGCAGACGCCGAAGAGCGCGACCTTCAACTGGAGCGCGGTGACGTCGTCGTCGCGGAGCGCCTCCAGGCGCTCGACCTCCTTCGCCGCGAACGAGGACTGCACCCCGCGCATCTGGTCGATCCGCGCGGAGAGGGTGGAGCCGATGCGCTCCCGGTCCATCGAGCGGTCGTCTTCGGTGAGGTAGGGCCGGCCGGTGAGACGGTCGAGGTAGCGCTCGGCGACGGCGACATCGGTACCGGTGACCGTGGTGCTGTACGTCTCCTGCGCCGTCGTCCCCGCCGTCTCGTCGAAGGCGGTGAGGGCCGCACGTTCGCGTGCGCGCGCCTGCTGGGCCTGGGAGGTGAGTGCGGGCTGGCTGCCGTGCCCCGCGAGCGCCGCGTGGAGCAACCCCCGCTCTGCCGACGCCTGTTCGGCGGCGTCGGCGAGGTCGGGAAGGGCCGCTGCGGTGGCGTCCTTCGCGCGTTCCGGGAGGTCGCGGGAGATCTGGAGCGAGATGGCGCGCAGCGCGTCGATCGTCTCGGTGTACGCCTGGTGCGTGCCGAGGACGCCGCTCTTCCCCGTGAGCGCCCGCTGCCGAGTGCGGGGGAGCGCGTCGATGCCCTGGCGGACCTCCCGGGTGGCGCCGGCACGCAGGTCGCGTCCCTGCCGGTCGACGCGGGCGCGTTGGGCCTCGCTGACGCCCGTGCTCTCGCTGCTGTCTCGGCCCGCGGCGACGCGGGCGACGTACTCGACCATGCTGTCGCGCTCGTCGGCGAGGGAGTGCGCCAGGGCGACGGCCCTGCGGTTGGTCTCCGCCCTGTCGACCAACTCCTGTGCCTGCGTGGCGTCCTGGGAGGCGGAGAAGACCGCGGGGGCGCCCGCACCGAGCACCGCGAGCGCACAGAGCGCCACGGAGCCGATCAGCCTGTTGCGCACCCGCTTGGGGCGCGGCGCCGCCGCGGGGGGCTTGCGCGGGCCCTCGGGCGCGGAGCTGGCTGGGTCCTGTGGAGTGTCCGGCCTCCGAAGCTGCTTCTTCCGCACCCGTGCTCGCAATCTCGTTCAGCCTTGTCCCGGGTGGCCTGCTGGGTGCCGTGCTGCGTGCGACCCTCGCGTGGGTCGGCGCGGCAGAGCTGCGCGGCAGGGAGCACCGGGGACGTCTCCGACGCCCGACCTTCGCAGTGCGTCGGGGCGACCGGTGCGGAACCCCCGCCGGGGCCACCCGAAGGAGTGAACATCACCAGGCAGCACCTGAACAACTCTCGCGTGTGGCGCGGCTGCTGGGGCGTTCGGCATGGGTTGGAAATACGTCGCCGACGATGGCAATATGCCTCAACGGTCTGTCACCCGGCTTCCGCTTACCGCCTGAATTCCTGTCAAAGGGCGCTCCACCAAGGGGTATGCGTTATTCCGTTTACGCAGGGTGCCGATCCGGTTCCGGTGAATTCCTGCACTTCAGTGCGTCATTGCGAGCGCCGCGCCGACCGCTGTCGGCACGTCGCCTGCCCGATGCAGCATTCCGGCAGACTCCCTCCATGCGCATCGAGATGGCCACGGCACCCGGCTCTCCCCAACGCCCCAACGAGGACCACGTCTTCGCCACCGCACCGGCCGCAGGCAGCGGCGGTGTACTCGTCCTCCTCGACGGCGTCACCCCGCCCGGCGGCGAGTACGGCTGCCGCCACTCCGTTCCCTGGTTCACCGCGCACCTGGGCGGAGCCCTCGCCGAACTGACGGGAGCACGCGTGGACATGACGCTCGCCGACTGCCTCGCGGAGGCGATCGAGCGGACGGCGGCCAGACACAGCGGGACATGTGACCTTTCTCACCCGCGGACCCCGCAGGCGACCGTGGTCCTCGCGCGGTGGGACGAGGAGCGCACGGAGCACCTCGTCCTCTCGGACTCCGTCCTCCTCGTCGAGACCGCCGGAGGAGAGGTGGAGGCCGTCCTCGACGACCGGCTGGGCCGCCTCCCCGAGCCGGTCCCCTCGCTCCGGGCCCGGACGACGGCGCTGCCTCCGGGCTCGCCCGCGCGCGAGGAGCTGCGGCGGGAGCAGGCAGCCGCCGTCGAGCAGCTACGCAACGCGCCCGACGGCACCGGTTTCTACACGGCGGCCGCCGACCCGTCCGTCGCCGCGTACGCCGTGACCGGCGGCCACCCCCGCCCGCAGGTGCGCACGCTCGCGGCGTTCAGCGACGGTGCGAGCCGCTGGAGCGAGACCTTCCGGCTCGGCGGCTGGTCCGAACTCCTCGAGCTCGCACGCAAGGAGGGACCGCGTGCCGTGATCTCGCGCGTGCGCGAGGCCGAGGACGCCGACCCCGACGGTGTGCGCCACCGTCGGGGCAAGCGCCACGACGACGCCTCGGTCGTCGTCGCCGAGCTGGAGCAGGTCGGCTCGGTGGGGCGGGGTGCCGGGGTTCAGCGGCCGCGGTAGGCGTCGAAGTTCTCGGCGAACTCCCAGTCGTTGAACCGGTCCCAGTTGATCGACCAGGCCATCAGGCCGCGCAGATTCGGCCACTCGCCGTGCGTCTGGTAGTCGCCGCAGTCGTTGCCCGAGGTGAGGCAGTCGAGCGCCTGGTTCACCTGGGCCGGCGGTGTGTGCCCGTTGCCTGCCTGGGCGGAGGCGGGCAGGCCGATGGCGACCTGCTCGGGGTCGAGCGGCGGGAAGACGTTCTCCTCGTTCTGCGCGACGGGGAAGCCGGCGAGGAGCATGTCGGTCATGGCGATGTGGAAGTCTGCGCTTCCCATGGTGTGGTGGTTCCCGTCGAGGCCGAGGATCGGTCCCGAGTTGTAGTCCTGGACGTGCAGCAGCGTCAGGTCGTCGCGGAGCGCGTGGATCACGGGGAGGTAGGCGCCGGCGCGCGCGTCCTGGCCGCCCCACTCACCGGAACCGTAGTACTCGTGGCCGAGTTGGACGAAGAAGGTCTCGGGGGCCATCGTCAGGGTGAAGGCGTCGCCGTAGCGGTCCTTGAGGGCCTTGAGCGCGTCGATGAGGTTGACGATCACGGGGGTCGTGGGGTTGCGGAAGTCGGTGTCGCCGTCGTCGAGCGCGAGGGAGTGGCCCTCGAAGTCGATGTCCACGCCGTCGAGCCCGTACTCGTCGATGAGGGAGCCGACGGACTCGACGAACGCGTCGCGCGCCGCCGTGGTCGCGAGCTGCACCTGGCCCTTCTCGCCGCCGATGGAGAGGAGCACCTTCTTCCCCTCCGCCTGCTTGTCGGCGACCGCGGCCTTGAACTCCTCCTCCGTCTCCACCTCGGGGCACTCCTCCTCGGGGCAGAGGGAGAAGCGGATGTCGCCCGAGGTCGTCGACGTGGGCTCGCCGAAGGCGAGTTGGATGACGTCCCAGCTGTCGGGGACGTCGGCGAGGCGGGTGTAGCCGGACCCGTTGGCGAAGCTGGTGTGCAGGTAGCCGACGAGGGCGTGCTCGGGGAGTTCGGCGCTTCGCGCCGCTGCGGGCCGGGCCTGTCCTGCCGTGTCTCCGTCGGGTGCCGCGGCCGCGGTGCCGGCGAGTAGGCCGCCGAGCGCGAGGGCCGCGCCGAGTCCGGTGAGGAGTGCGGTGCGGGGGCGGTGCCGGGTGGTTCGGGGGCGTACGCGCATGGGTCGCTCCTCCGTCGTCTCTCCCGGGTGGGGGGTGTCGCCGGGCTCGACGGACGGGCCCGGCCTGCTGGAGTCGGGCGGCGCCGGCCGGGCGTCTTGGGTGCCGCCGGGGAGGCGTACCGGCCGGGGCCGCCCGCATGTGCAGCAAACCGGACTAGACCAATACTGTCAATGGTCCGTACCAGAAGGGGAGTTGGGCCCTCGTCGCTCACCGCGCCGCCACGGCAACCGGTCCAGCGGCGACTCCCGCCGGTCCTGGCACCCCTCGTAGACGTACCGCCAACTCCGCGGCAGGCCCAGACGGTTGACCGTGCCGGGCTCCAGCCGGTAGCGGTGCACGGTCTCGCCCTCGGGCGAGGGCACGGGGACCCGGTACGCCTTAGGCGGGCGGCCGGTCGGGCCCGTGGCGACGTCGAGGGAGCGGCCGTCGAGCGGGCCGCCGTGGAACTCCGTCTCCTCGCTGCGCATCCGCGTCACTCCGGCTGGAAGCAGCCGGGGTGGGCGAGCTGCCGGGCGCCTGGGCCCTCGGAGCCGAGCTGGTCGTTGCGGTTGACGAGGCCGCACTTGGTGAGCGAGAGGCAGCCGCAGCCGATGCAGTCGGTGAGGTTGTCGCGGAGCTGCTCCAGCAGCCGGATGCGCTCGTTGAGGTCCTCGCGCCAGCACTCCGAGACGCGCGCCCAGTCCTCGGGCGTCGGCGTGCGGCCCTCGGGGAGGAGCGCCAGCGCCTCGCGGATCGCGGCGAGCGGGATGCCCAGGCTCTGTGCCGCCCGGATGAAGGCGACGCGGCGCAGCATCTCCCTGCCGTATCTGCGCTGGTTGCCCGAGGTGCGTCGGCTGCTGATCAGCCCTTCGCGCTCGTAGAAGCGGAGCGCCGAGGTGGCGACCCCGGCGCGTGCCGCGAGCTCGCCGACCGTCGCCTCGCTCGCCCGCCAGGAGAGTTGAGTGGACATGGTGCCAGGGTAGCCGTGTACCTCAACCGAGGTTCACGTAACGGCCGTCGGGCTCTCCAGGGGCGCGCCCGGCGTCTGCGGTACGTGCGGGAGCAGCGCGTCGAGGAGGCGGCTCGCCGACCCCTCGGTCACCTCGCGCCCCAGGGCGCGCTCGGCGGCGGCCGCGGTCTGCGGGTCACGCAGGGCCGTGGCGGTGAGCAGTGCGACGAAGTGGTCGAGGAGCCAGTCGCGCAGTTCTTCGCGCGGCGGCTGCTTCTGCTCGTCGAGCCAGATCAGCGACGCCGCCTCGACGGCGCTGATCCAGGTGCGCACCGCCAGTCGCAGCCGCGTCCCCGGTGCGTCGACCTCCAGGTGCAGCAGGATCTGCTCGGCCGCCTTGCGGCGCACCTCGTCGACGATGGCGTCGGTCCGCGACGTCTCCACCACGCTGCCGCCCTGGAGCAGGGCGGCGAAGCCGGTGGCGTGGCGCTCGACGAAGCCGAGGTACCGCTGGAGGCTGCGTCCCAACCGCGCGGTGAGCGGCCCCTGTCGGGGTTCGTCGAAGCACTTCTCCAGCTCGTCTGCGGCGCTGCGCAGTGCCGCCTCGTAGAGCTGCTCCTTGCCGCCGGGGAAGTAGCGGTAGACGAGCGGCCGGGAGACCCCGGCGTGCTCGGCGACGCCGTCGACGGAGACCTCCTCGGGCGGCCGGCCGGCGAAGAGGTCGAGCGCCGCGCGCAGGAGCTGCTCACGGCGCTGCGCCGCGCCGAGTCTCCGGTACGCGGGAGACGTGCCGTCGCTGCCCATGGCCGCAGCGTAGTGCCAGACGGTGCGCACACCAACGGGTAACGCGCACAGCGGAACCACGCGACGTCCACAACTCCCGCGCTCGCCCGGTGTCAGGCGGGCAGCAGTCCCGAGCTCACCCACATCCTGCGGCCGGTGCCGCGCAGCACGCCTATCTCGTCGAGGAAGTCGGTGAGCCGCTTCGCGCCCTGCTGCATGATCTCCCTGCGGTGTCCGCTCGCCTTGACCTGCGCGACGGCCTCCGCCCGGTCGAGACCGACGTCGCTGTAGACGCGCGGGTTGACGAAGGAGACGGAGAAGACGCGGGCCGCCTCGCCCGAGCTGAGGCGGGTGAGTTGGCGCTCCCAGCGGGGGCAGTCGACCATCTGCCGGCGCAGCTCCTCGCGCGCGTACCGTACGTGCCGCGCCTCTTCGATGACGTGGATGCGGGTGACGCCGCGGACGAGCGGCTGTACGCGCTCGTCGGGGAAGATGAGCCGCTGCATCCAGTCGAGTATCTCCTCGCCGAGGAGCGTCGCGGTGAACGAACCCGGTGTTGTCGAGACGGACTTGAGGACGCGGGCCAGGTTGTGGTTGAGCCGGGTGACGGGGTAGGGCTCGATGCCGCTCTTGTTGATCAGGCGCGCGAACATCATCGAGTGCCGGCACTCGTCGGCGATCTCGGTGAGCGCGTAGCGGACGTGGCTGCTCGTGAGCTTCTTGTCGTAGATGTGCCGGACGAGGAGCTGCATGAGGATGACCTCGAACCAGATGCCGAGCGAGGCGAGCGAGGCCGCTTCGTGCCTGCTGAGCTCCATGCGCTGCTCCTCGGACATGCGGCGCCACAGCGGGGTGTCGTAGAGCGAGACCAACTCCGGCGGCCAGTGCCAGAGTCCGTCCTCGAAGGGGGCGTCCCAGTCGAGTTCGGTGTCCGGATCGAAGGAGTGCTTCCTCGACGAGGCGAGGAGGCGCTCCGCCACCTGCTCGCGGTCCTTGAGAAGTCCCAACGCGTCCCGCACGGCGCGGTGTTCGGCGGCCTGCTGTTCCGGTGCAATGGTCATGGCGGCACCCCTCGACTCGACTTACCGTCGGTTACCTACTGCCTCGCTGTTATGAGACTCCGCGTCAGCAAGCCCGTCAATCCCTTGCGCACGGCTTGTCGACCGCGCGGTAACCGGCGTGTGAGCCTGCCGGGAAGCCGGTCACTGGCTGCGGAGTTCCTCCCAACTCGCTTTTCCGTTGCGGGAGTTGACGGACCGAGGCGGTTCGAAGTGTCCACCGGAGATCTCTACGTCCATGCCCCCGGCGAGCCCACCTGGCAGCGCGGCCCGCTTCAACTGGGAGTACGACGACGGCCACGACCGGCTCCTCGCGCTCTACCGGAGGGGCAAGGAGAAGCAGTGGGACGGCGCCAGACGGATCGACTGGGACCTCGAAGTCGACCCGTACGACCCGCTCGGCATCCCCGACGAGGCGCTACGTCGCCTTCGGCAGGATGGCGCTCCGCGACTACTACAGGCAGCTCAGTGACGCCGAACTCCGGGAGCGCGGAAGTTCGTCACAGAAGGCTGCTACCTCGTGCGGGACCGCCTCAAGGGCGCCGAGGTCCTCACCGACTTCGGTGTCCCCGAGGCGGAGGCCGACGAGTTGAGCGAGCACTCCGAGTACCTGCAGCTCTTCCGATAGCTCCTCTTCAGCCGCATCGTGCCGTGCGTACGCGACATCGGCCTGTGGGACGAACGGCTCCAGCGCGCCTACGTCGACCTCGGCGTCTTCGACCTCGGGGACCAGAACCTCGACCTCTTGACGGCTCGGGACCAGGAGATGGCGGAGAAGCTCGACGCCGAGCGGTTCGCCGCCGAGGAGGCGGAACGGACGGCGGAGGTCGCGGAGGCGGTCGAGGAGGGGGCGCGCACGGAGTGGGGCGCGGGGCTCGTCCTGCCCTCGACGCGCCTGCGCGGCGCGGAGGTTGGCTACCTGCGCAGGCCGCTCACCGGCAGCATGCAGTGCGCCGAGGACGACATCATCTCCTCGTCGACGAACCCGCGTAGCTGCTCCTCGGTGACCTCCGCTCCCGGGCGGGCCTCCGGCCAGGGGAGAGTGGCGAACATGAAGTAGACCTCGCCCCTGTCCTGCGCCGCCGCCAGCCACTCGATCGGCGCCGGATACCTGACGCTCACGTGCGGCATCGTGAGGGCCGCCTGACCGCCCTGCACCAGCAGCGTCATCGGGAGCCTGCGCGTGTACGAGGCGTCCGGGACCTCGCCGCCGATCGGCAGCCCCGTCTCCCGGAGCAACTGGCGGGCGGCCTCGGCGCCGCCCTGCGGACCCTCCTCGCCGTCGCCGAGCGAATAGGCGAGGAGGAAGGGGACGTCCTCACCGTCGTCCGGGTGCGGGCCCGTCCAGCCGATGACGGACATGGTGCCGAAGAGGGAGGGCCGAAATCCGGTCATACCGGCCTGAGTCGAGGTCATGGCGGGCACCCTAGCGGCGCGGTGCGCGCCCGGGGCGCCGGCTTCACCCGTGCGTGGCACCGCCGTGCTGCAACTCCATCGAAAGGACGACCGCCGCGGGCCGGCCGTGCGCCTCCCCGCTCAAGCTGCCGGCGCCGCCGTGTGTCGTGCCGGCCGTCCGGAGCGCGGGAGTTGAGCTGGTCCGGGCCGCCCCGTGTGCGTTCCGCGGCGGGCGGTGCGTCGTTGACCAGGAGGAAGCGGCCGCTGTGCGGCCGCGGCACGCCATGTACCCCCACTCCACGGTGGTGAGAAAACGATGAACGCACACCGCAGGCAACGCAGTTCGGCCGCGGGCCGCCTTCTGCTCCGGGCCGGCCTCCTCGTCTCGGCGGCCGGCGCGGCCGTCGGCGGCGCCGGCACGGCGGCCGCGGCCGCCGAGGGCGAGACCGCCGCCGAGTCCCTCGCCGGCACGGGGGAGGGGCTCACCGCAGCGGCGACCCAGTCCCTCGGGGCCCTCGACGACGCGACGACGTACGCCCTCGGCCCCGTCTTCGGCCTCCAACTCGACCCGCTCGCGCGTACGGGGAGCGACCCGCTCGACAACGGCGTCGGCACGAAGATCACCGGCTTCCCCGCCGTCGGCACCCAGGACCTCACGGGCCCGCTCGCCGACGGTGCCTCGCTCGGTGACCTTCCGCTGACCGGCGCCGTGGCCGACGCGGTCACGGGCTGAGGACGACGCCGAACCGTCCTGCGTGACCCGCCCGTTGGCGCGTGGCGGGCCCCGCGGGGCGGTCGCCTCCCGGCAGACGACGAAGCCCGGGGCCCCGCCGCGGTCGCGCGGACGGGGCCCCGGGCTACTCTGCCCTCGGCGGGGTCAGCGGCCGGCGGAGCCGTTGCCCGAGAGGACCGGGACGTCGTCGAGGAGGTGCGAGAGGGCGTCGTCACCCTTGTTCTGGCTGGAGTTCTCGGCGCACTGCTGGTTCTGCGACGAGGAGAGAACCGGGACGTCCTGCACGGTGACCGGGACGAGGCCGACGAGGGAGCCGGCGTTGACCTTCGCGGGCAGGCCGATGCAGGGCTTGTTGAGCGAGCCCTGGACGAGCGAGTTCTGCGGGCTGAAGGCGCCCTTGGTCTCCTGGTTGCCGTAGGCCTGCTGCGACCCGTTGCCGTTGACCGACTGCGGGCCCTGGTCGTCGCCGATGGCGAGAGCCGGGGAGGCGGCCATGGCGGTCGCGCCGATGACGGAGGCGGCGACCGTGGCGGTGGAGAGAACCTTCTTGATCATTGCGATGTTGCCCTTCTTCGAGGAACACAAGGACCGCGGTGACACGGTGACAACTGCGCCCGGGGCGACAGGTTCTGCTGCATCACCTGATTGATGTCCGCGGTCGCTGCGGATTGCGCGCGGCCCGGCTGGCGCCGCGCTGAAATTGCCCGGCCTTTCGGCTCGGGAAGGGGAAAGCGTCGTGAATACCGTGCGCTTTCCCGTGTGGAATCCGGGGCCGTGGACCGCGGATTCCTGTGAAGGTGCGGAGCCGCGGGCTCCGCACGCTCCCGCGGGTCAGCCACCGAGGGGCAGGCCGCCGAGGAGGGACGAGCCGTCCCCAGTGAGGGCTTCCAGCGGGGTGGCACCGGAGAGCTCGCCGCTGGCTGCGGTGGACAGGGTGTTCTGGAGCGCGGTGCCGAGGTCGCCCTGCTGGCCCGTGAGGGTGCGGGCGACCGAGTCGTCGCCGTTCGCCTCGGGCTGCGGGGCGGATTCCGCGACGGCCGGCGCGGCGATACCGAGTGCGAGCACGGAACCTGCGAGCGCTGCTGCGGTCTTCTTGTGCTTCATGAGGATGCTTCTCCCGAAATGGAGTCGGCGGCTTGGGAATTCCGCGGACGGTGCGAGTGCTCGGGCTCCGTGCCTGCCAATCGCGTCCGGCGTCCTCATGGCCAACGAGCCTGCGCCGCCCGGGAAACGTCGTGTATTCCTCTTCCGCTCATCGGCACCCGAAAGGAGTGATACGGCGTATGCGCTGACGCCCGGTGCGGCGCGGCTCAGCGGCGCACGCGCGGACGGCGGTAGAGGAGGGCACCGCCGAGGACGAGCCCGAGGGCGGCGGCGGAC
Source organism: Streptomyces sulphureus DSM 40104 (assembly GCF_000381025.1). GTDB lineage: Bacteria > Actinomycetota > Actinomycetes > Streptomycetales > Streptomycetaceae > Streptomyces > Streptomyces sulphureus. The sequence continues at coordinate 316,384 of NZ_KB905814.1, read as the reverse complement.
GCGGTCGTGGCGTCGACACCGTCCGAACCGGTCCGTGCGAGGCGGGGTTGCGCCGGGTGCTTCGTCGGGACGGGGGAGGAGAACCACCCGAACTCTCCATCGGCCGGCAGCTCGCTGCGGCCGCTGTAGTAGCCGGAGGACGTGCGTTCGTCGTAGGGAGGCGTGGCCGCGCGCTGGGGGGTGTAGTCGAACTCGGAGAGGAAGCCGTCCGTTTCGACGTCCGCGCGGACCGCCCTGCTGGTTCGGACCTGGTCCTGCGGCGTGCGGGGCGGTGCCGGGTGCGTCTCGGAGACCCCGTTGCCCTCCCGGGCCGACGGGACCTCCTCCGGCGCGATGCTTTCGGGGAGGGACGGCTCGGCGGGACCGCCGGACGGTGGCTCAGGCGCGCCGGAAGGCGGTTCCGGGTCGCTCTTCGGCGGCTCGCTCCTCGGCGGCTCATCGGAAGTCGAAGTGTCGCCGGGCGCGGGCGAGTCGCTGCGGTCGGGCGCGGCGTGGTGCGGGTGGGAGCCGTTGGTGCAGGTGTTGCCGAACGCCGGGTTGACGAGGCCGGCGACGTCGGCGGTGTCGCCGCACACGTTGACGGGGACGTCCACCGGTACCTCGACCGAGTTGCCGGAGAGCACCCCTGGTGAGCCGCTGCCGCCTCCTTCGGCGTGCGCGTCGGCCTGGGCGCATCCGGCGCCGATCGCCACTGCGCCTGTGGTGGCGGCCGCGGTGAGGATGCTTCGGCTCAGGACTTTGCGCATGTGCTGCTCCTGTTCGGCGAAGGATGGCGGAGGGGCGAGGGGTGCAACGCCTGCCCTCGCAGCGGGGGTTGGGGCGTGGAACCGAACGGCTCCGGAACGCGTGGGGCGTTCCGGAGCCGGCTCGGGTCAGGCTCTCCGCTGAGGCGGAATGGTTCAGGCGTTGACGCAGGTGTTGCCGAACGCGGGGTTCAGCACGCCGACGACGTCGATGGTGTTGCCGCAGGCGTTGACCGGCACGTGAACCGGGATCTGCACGACGTTGCCCGAGAGAACGCCGGGCGAGTTGGCGGCACCGCCGCTGGCACCCGAGTCGGCGAGGGCCGGGGCGGCCGCGGTGCCGAGGGCGATGAGGGTCCCGGCGGCGACGGTCGCAACCTTGGTGTACTTCACGATGAGTCCTTTCCGCAGCGGCGTCTTGCGCGACGACGGATTTCGTGTCCTGCGGGTCGCCGAGGCGACCCGAACTCCGCTGTCGTCCTTCGTAACGATCGCCGCCACCGCACGACACGATGCAGACGGAATTCCCTATGAACTCGCTCGGCTGGGCGATTTCCGCGGCTCCGCGGTGACTTTCCGGAACCGCGGGGCCTGCCTGGGCGCGAGGAAATGGACGGGAGGCCGAATGCCCCGTACATACGGTCGAGTTCACCACTCGACCGACTGGTGCGAACATGCCGAAGGCCCGCAAGGGATGCTCCCTGCGGGCCTTTGGAGGCGGTGTGCTCAGCGGCCGGCCGAGCCGTTGCCGGAAAGGATCGGCAGGTCGTCGACGAGGTGCGAGAGGGCGTCGTCGCCCTTGTTCTGGGTGGAGTTCTCCGTGCACTGCTGGTTCTGCGACGAGGAGAGGACCGGGATGTCCTGCACCGTGACCGGGACACCGCCGACGAGGGAGCCGAGGTTGCCCTTGAGCGGAAGGCCGACGCAGGGCTTGTTGAGCGAGCCCTGGATGAGCGCGAACTGCGGGCTCCAGTTGCCCTCGGTGGCCTGGTTGCCGTACGACTGCTGGGCGCCGTTGCCGTTGACCGAGGTGGGGCCCTCGTCGTCGCCGATGGCGAGGGCCTGCGGTGCGCCGGCGCCCACGAGCGCCGTGGCGGCAGCGGCGGTGGCCAGAACGTTCTTGATCATGGTTAACCCTTCTCGGAAGCGAGCTCTCACCTTCGGAGCGACCTGATCAACTCGCGCGCGGCGGTTTGGTTCTGTGTCCTCACTCGATCGATGCACAGGCGCGCCGGGGAGTGCCGGGCAAGGCGAGGGCGGCCGTCAACTCGTATACGCGGGTTGGGGATCGCCCTGCGCAACGCTTGCCACGCCTCTTGGAAGCGTGCAGGAAAAGGAGTGGGTTCCGGCGCCCGGCCACCAGGCCGCCGGAACCCACCGTCTGGGTGGAGACAGTCTGCCGTTCCCCGGCCGCCGTTGTCCGGGTTTCACGGTGGTTACCGTCGGCGACTTGGGTGGGCCCCGCGCTCCCTTGCCTCATGCGGCTGCGAGACGGCGCGGGCATGCCGTCCCCAACTCCTCGTTGCCGAAGGATAATCCAGAGTTGTCCAGGCAACGGCTGCCAGCATGCGTGCAGATGAGGGCACGTCGGCTGTTCCCGGCGGCGCCCGCTCCGGCGTCGTCTCCCCTGCCTGGCGTATCCGCCGATATCCGCTCGCTGAAGGCGACTTGGCCGGCCCGAGCGGCTGTCGGGTTGGTTCGGAGCGAGGAATCGCCGCATCCCTTTGGAACTCGCCTGAGGCGGTACGCACCCGGTGCGTGCGAGGAAGCCGAGAGCGGCGGCCACCAGTGTGTGTTCACACTCCGCGTGGCGGTCGGGCATCATGCGGGGGCGCGACCGGGCGCCGGTGGGACGGGAGGAAGCCACGTGGAAGCCTGCGAGGACGAGGCCGCTGGAGGAGGGCGCTCCCGGCACGGCAACGTCGTCTCCGGAGGGCAGGCGAGGAACGTGGTGCAGGCGGCCAGAATCGGCCAGGTAACCCTCGCCACACCCCGCGACGATCCCCCCGCCGCGCGGCAACTTCCTCTTCTCGAGTACGGATTCGTCAATCGGACCCGCGAACTGGAACTGCTGCACCGGCTGGTCGGTGACTCCGCGGACGCGGGCTCCGCCACCGGGCAGCAGCGGAGGATCGTCGTGCTCACGGGGCTCGGCGGTGTGGGGAAGACGCAGCTCGTCGTCAGGTGGGCGGAGGAGCTGGACGGAACGCGTCCGCAGCTCTACTGCGACTTGACCAACGCGCGGAACAAGGGGGTTGTCGACACGTCGGCGGTCCTGGGGGGATGGCTTCGTGCCCTCGGCGCGACGCCGGAGGAGGCGGGCGGCGACGAGCAGCAGAGGGCGGCTGCCTTCCGTACCCACACGGCGGGGAAGAAGCCGGTGATCCTCCTGGACAATGCGGAGCAGGCCGCTGATGTGCGGGCTCTGCTGCCCAGCGCGGGCACGGTACTCGTCACCAGCAGGCGTGCTCTGCCGAGACTGCGGATCGACGGGGCTAGGGAGCTCGCCGTCGACCCGCTCTCGGCAGAAGCCGGGGTGCGGCTCCTCAGCACCTGGCTCGGAGCCGACACCGGCATCCGAAGCGGGGCCGGGCGTCGGCTCGTGGACCTGTGCGCCGGGTTGCCGCTCGCGCTGCGGGCGGTGGGGGCGCGTTTGCTGGACGCCGGGGATGGTGCGGGAGCCCGTCTCCTCCTCGACGAACTCACCGACGAGCGACGGCGGTTGGACGGTTTCGCCGCGGCGGGGGAGGGGGATCTGGCAGGGGTGCTCGACGCCACCTACCGCGGACTGCCGCCCGGGGCCCGCCAGGCACTGCGGACGCTCGGCGCTTTCCCCGGCACCTCCTTCACCGTCGACCTCCTCGCGCACACGGGCATGGACGGGCCCGAGCAGGCGCTCCACTCGCTCGCCGGCACGCACCTCGCCACGAGGCTCGACGCGGACAGACCGGCCGACCGGGCCCGCTACCGCCTCCACGACCTGGTCCTGGTGCACGCACGCGGCCTTGCCAGGGCGGAACTGCCGCAGCATGAGCAGGAGCAGCTCCTCGAACGCTTCACGGACTTCTACCGGACCCGCGCCGCCGCCGCCGACCTCGCGGCGCTCCGCCACCGCTTCCGACTCAGCCCGGTGCCCGAGGAGCGCTTCTTCGAGGACGGCGCGAGCGCAGTCGACTGGCTGGACGAGGAGCGTGCCAACCTCCTCGCAGTGCTGCGCGCGGCCGCCGAGGCCGGGAACCACGATGCCGTCTGGCGGCTGTGCGAATCGCTCTGGGCTCTCTACGACAGCCGGAGGCATCTCCTGGGGGAGTGGAAGGAGTCCCATCGGATCGGCATCGAGTCGGCGCGCTGGGAGGGGCGCCCCGACGCGGAGATGAGGCTCCGCAACCAGCTTTCGCGCGCGCACCTCGCCGAGCGCGACCATCCGGCGGCGGCTGAGCAACTCTCCCTCGCCGCTGAGCTCTTCGACCTCGTCACCGAACCGGTGCTGCCGGCGATGATCCACGAGTCGGAGGGGCTGCTCGCCCTCGCGGAAGGGCACAACGAGAGGGCTGCCGACCGCTTCTCCTTGGCACTCGAGGCGAACGGACGTGCCGGGGACGTCCACGGCACGGTCGTCCAGCGTTACAACCTCGCTCAGGCGCTCCTCGGGGACGGGCGTGCGGAGGAGGCCGGCGCGCTCCTCGAGGAGGCTCTGCGGGACGTGGAGCGCACGCACGACGATCCGATGCGTGCGCGGATCGGGCTGGTACGGGCCGAGGCCGAACGACGGGCGGGGCGCTGGGACGAGGCCGTGCGGCTGGCTGTCGAGGCAGCGGAGTGGGCCGACCGGCTCGCACAGCACGCCAAGTTGAGGCAGGCCCTGCAGCAACTCTCGGAGCTCGCGGAGGAGTTGGAGGACGAGGAGCTCGCCGAGGTCTGCCGCGAGCGAGCCGAAGCGGTACGCCGGCATCTGCACGGCTGAGCGGAGGATGTGCCGGGGACGCGGGCGGGAGGTCGCGCGGGCGGTTGCACGAGGGGCGCGGTCGTGGACTGCGTGGTCTGTCGTCGTAGGGGTCATGGCGAGGACGGTACGGAGGCCACCGCGAGAAAGTGGATCTTGCTCGATTCCTGTGGACAACCCGTGAGTTGTGGACAACTCCCTCACCCGTTCGAGCGGTTGTCGGAGTCGCCTCGCGCCGACTCGCCGAGCATGACCGCCGGCGGCTGCGGGCGGTCTCGTCTGGGGCACCGTGTGGGCCGAAGGAAGACGCCTGCAACGTGGAGCCCGGCGAGGTAGTGGATTGCGGTCTTCTCGTAGCGGGCGGCGCTGCCTCTCGCCCGCGCGACCACGCTGTCCGAAGCCGCCCGCGCGAGTGGCGGGTCCTTTCCGTACCCCGTGAGGGAAGGGGCGGCGGGCGTTCCGTGTCCGGGGCGGCCGGACTTATCGTCCCCTTAGCAGCCGGCTGTTCGGCTGGAAGCGCTGGATCGATACGTCCCCGCGCGCCCGGGGGCACGCGGTACCGGCGGTGCGCCGCCGGTTCGGTGCGGGTCGCGGGGAGCAACGGGGAGGTTCCATGGGGCTCACGACCACGCTCCCGTCCCGTCCGGTCGGTCACCGGGTCCGAGAACTCGTCGCGGCGTCACTGCTGTTGGCGGTCGTCGTCGGCCTCGCCGGCTGCGGGGACCAGGAGCGTCCGTCCGAGCCGCCCGAGGCGGAGGAGCCCGCCGGCTGGCAGCCGTGGCGGACGAGCTTCCACGGCGGCGGTGCCGACGACGGCCCGGCGGGCGAGGAGAACCGCTGCGTAGCCGGAACGGCGGCGGCCAGCCGGGAGGACGACGCCACGCCGCAGCCCTCGAGGGGCACCGCCGCCTCGCGGCTGAACTGCGACGGAACGGGCTTCAGGGACGAGACGCTGCGGGTGAGGGACGGAGCGCACCTGCCCAAGTCCGCGAAGCCGGACCGCGCTTCGGACTTTGCCCGCAGGGACGGGCTGGCGTTCACCGTCGAGATGAAGGAGAGCGAGGTGGAGCGGGGCGCGCTCGACAGCGTGCACACCGTCCGCGCGCTCGACGCCGAGACCCGCGAGACCCGCTGGTCCCACGACGTCCGTTCCACCGCGGTGCGCGACGGCGACACCATCGTCGGCGACGAGGCCACACGCGTCACCAACCGTCCCGAAGACGGCGACTACGAGGACTGGAGCGCGCATTCCGCTCCCGGCGGCGATGTCGTCGGGTGGGACGCGCGCACCGGCGAGGAGCGGTGGCGGATCAGTACGCCGGAGCACGAATGGTGCGCACCGACGAAGGTCGCGGACCGGGCCTTCGTCACCTGTCGGGACGAGGAGTTCCAAGGCGGCCGCGTCACCTGGTATCGGTGGGAGGGCGAGGGCGACCCCGAGCTGCGGAGGTTCTATCGGCACAAGGAGGCGGAGTCGGACGACACTCTGCCCGTCGGTATCGACGACGGCGACCTGCTTTTCCTCCCGGCCGAGGGCAACGAGTTCCCGCCGGACCGCCGGTTCGGCGACCTCGTCCGTGTCGACCCGCAGAGCGGCGAGCGCGCGCGGCAGCACCTCCCGAGCAAGGCCATCGGCACCGGCGCCACCCCGTACCTCGTCGGCGGCAAACTGTACTTCGCGCGCGAACTGACCGATCACCGGACCCGGTTGGTGGTCGTCGGGGCCGAGGACGGCGAGCAACGGTGGCAGGCCACCACCTCGCTGAAGTACGCCTCCGCCCCCGCAGTCGCCGCCCACCGCGACGAGGTCTACCTCGCCGATCCGGCCGGCCGGCTGGTCGCCTTCGACGGCGAGAGCGGCGCGAAGCGCTGGCAGACCACGAGGACGCCGGCGAGGGACGGCGGGACCGACCCCGGCGAGATGGACGCGAGGTCCTCGGTGACCCTCGCCGCCGACGTCCTTGTCGTCTCGGCCGGTGACACGGTCTTCTCGGTGAGCCCCGACGACCCGGAGGCGAAGCCGGAGAGCGAGCACCGGGTGAAGACCGGTTAGGCCCGCCGCGGCCGGGCTCCCCACGCGGTCGCCGGACGGCCCGAGTCCGCCCGGGGGTCGGGCCTCCGCACGGCCCGGCGCGCCGGTCTCCGGGCGCCCCCGCTCGCGGCGTCCCCGGCAGGCGCCGCAGCTCCGCGAGCCCCGTCCGTGTGCACGGCAGGCGGCGCCTGCCGCCGTCGCCGTCCGCGGGTGCGTCGCCCCGCGCGCCGTCCGCGTCCCAGCGCGCTGCGACCGTACGGTCACCCGTCCGCCGGACCCCGCCGTGTACCGTGCCTTCCCCGCCGCCCACGCCGCGCGACCGGCATCGTGTATACGCCAGAGAAGGCTTCCCGACGCACGTGGCGCTCACCTCCGGACCACAACTCGTGGTGACCACACGGGCCTTCGACCGGCCGTCCGAGCGGGGCGACCGGTGGAGGGTCACCGCGAGGTGATCGACGCGATCGCCTGGAGGTCCCGGACCGGGCCGCGCGGCTGCGCCTGCCGGAGAGGTGCGGCAACCGGCGGGAGCTACAACTCGTGGTGTCTGCGGTTCCCGGACGGCGCCAGGGAGCGGGAGCGCGTGTCGACCGCACTGCAGGCCCGGGCTGACGCGGACGAGGACCGACCGGGCGGTCTCGGCGGACTCCGCGATCGTCCTCGTCCACCGGCGTGCTGCCGGTGCCCGCGAAAAGGGGAAGCTCGCAAACCTCTACCTCGCGGCGCTCCGCGGTGCAGGCATCCAGGTCCGGCCCACGATGACCCGGACGTAACCGTTCAGACCCGCACCAACTGCACCGCGACCCGACGGCGGCCGGTGCGCACCACGATCTCCTCGCCCAGCGTGTCCGCACGGAAGACGCGCCTTTCGCCCTCCCCTGGCGGCAGCTCCTCCGGCAGCTCGGCGGCTGCTTCGAGGAGGACCGCGTAGAGAGCGGAGCCGAGGAGCAACGGATCGATCGCGGGGCGTGCTTCGCCGGGCTGCCGGGGCACCCATGCCTCCAGCCGCTCCCCGCCGCGCAGCCGCACCAGGTGCAGTCCCTCGCCGAGGTCCGCGACGCCGACGTCAAGAAGCGGATAGGCGGCAGCCTGCTTCTCCAGCCAGTCGCCTGCGGGGAGTTCGGCCGAGACGTGCGCACGCGCACAGACGGGCGCCGTTCCCCGGTGCCCGCTCGTTTCCTCGGCGGTGACGGCGTAGAAGTCGCACTCCTCCAGGCCCTGTCGGGGCACGTACACATGGCGCCGCACGGCGACGGCCCCGCCGGGCTCCGTGCGCGCGTACACGGCGAAACAACTCGGGTCCAGGCCCCGCCGCGGCTCCGGCTCTTCGACGGGAGGCAGGCGGGGTGCGGCCGAGGGCAGCACCCCGTACGGGGCGAGCTCCGCGTAGAGGAGGTCGCGGACGCGCCGGGCCGCGTCGTTCCGGTGCGACAGGGAGCGGTCCGTGACGGAACGGAGGTCCTCGGTCGTGAAGTGCTCTTCGGCGTCGAGGAGTTGGGCGTGGAGGTCGCCGTCCGGGTCGAGAGGAGGTGCCGTCCGGGCGAACTCCGCGGTGGGCGAGGCCGGGTCGAGTTCGGCGAGCCCGTCCGCGGCGAGGAGCGTGGTGCGGCCGAGCGCGGCGCCGTAGAAGCTCGTCGATCCGTGGTCTCCGACGATCCAGTCGGCCGCCACGAGGGCGGCACGCCAGCCCGCCTGCGGTGGCACGACGAGGAGGCCGGCGTCGAGCGCCTCGGCGAGCTGGTCGAGGACGCCCGCTTTGCCGTGGTGGGCCCAGACGTTGGGGTGCAGTACGAGTGCCACCCGGAACTCGTCGGCGGGCAGCGAGGCGAGCAGACGCAGCGGGAGGTCCGGGCGCCGGCCCAGGAGGGAGTGCGTGCTCCAGGTGCTGTTGACGGCGACGAGCCTGCGGCCGTCGACGGCGCCGAGCTGCGCCCGGTAGCGGTCGCGCAGCTCGAGGCTGCGGAGCATCCGCTCGAAGCAGGGGTCGCCGACGTCGACGGCGTGGGGCAGCGCTTCAGGGCAGGAGCGCGCCAGCCGCGTGAGCTGTTCCTCGTGCGAGAGCGCGATGCGGTGGGGAACCAGCCGACCCGCGTGGAGGAGTTCACCGCGCGAGAGGCCGGCGGGCGCCTCCGCGTCGCCCGTCGTCTCGGGGACGAGGCGGTTGTACCCGGCCCCGTGCGGCAGTACCACGAGCGGCGAGGTGAGGCTGTGCATCGAGGAGTTGACGGTGCAGGCGACGGCGAGTTGGAACTCGCCCGCGCGGTCCATGGCCACGGCCGTCTCCCAGGGGAGCACCCGCTCGGGTTCGACGAGTGAGGCGAGGTACTCGTGGAGGCCGGCGGAGAACCGGGAGCCCTCGTTGACGGTGTAGTAGAGCTCGATGCCGTCGGGGCGCCGCAGCAGGGTGAGGACGTCCTGGAGCCGCGTCGCCGAAGTGAGCGTCCGGGCGATGCCGAGCACCTTCGCCCTCACCTGCCACGTCGCCCAGTGGTCCCCGGTGTCCGCCCGCGACGCCTCCGCCTCGGGGCGGCGGTGCGGCGGGGGGCTCAAGGCGACTCCGTGCAACGGGCGGGCACACCCTGCACTCGCACGGGCTGCGGGTACGGTGCGGACACCGCAGCATCGTAGCCATCCTTCCCCGCTCCCGCAGGAGTCGACGTACGCCGGCGACCGTCCGCCCGCCGACGTCGCCGCGGGTGCCGCTCCGTGCCCGTCGAGCCCGTTCCGCCGCGGGCGGCCGGGCGCTCGCCGACGTTGCCGGCGTCCTGTCCACGTCCCACCGCCCGCGCGGGCACGCGTACTCCCAGACGGAGATCATGACCGCCCGACGGGCGTGCGGCAACGCCGCCGCTTCCCCAGCCCGACGCCTCCTAGCGCCCTTCCGCTTCCTCAAGTCCCCCGAGCCCTGCGGGGAGTTCGCCGGTGTGGAGGACACCGAGGTGCTGGGTGGCACGGGTGAGCGCGACGTACAGGTCGCTGACGCCGAAGGCGGTCGGCTCGACGACGAGGACCGTGTCGAACTCCAGACCCTTCGCCTGCCGGATCCCGAGCAGTACCACTTCCCGGGTGAGGTCGGGCTCTGCCCCGTGCGCCGCGTCCGGCAGTTCGGCGAGGAGGGAGGCGTGCAGCTCCGCCGGGGCGACGACCGCGATCCGGCCGCCCGTCCTCGCGGCCGCGACCTCGTGCGCCGTGGCGGCCGCGAGGCCGTCCGCCGCGACGCGCCGTGCCCACGGCCGCGTCCCTGTCGACCGTACCGAGCCGGGCGGTTCGAACGACGGGTCGTACGCACGCTGGAAGTCGGCGGCCACCTCCATGATCTCGGCAGGCGTCCGGTAGTTGACGTCCAGCCGCCTGTGCTCCCAGCGGTCGCCCACGTACGGCTCGAGGATGCGCTCCCAGGTTTTGAGCGCCGCCGTCTCCGCGGCCTGCACGGGGTCGCCGACGAGCGTCATGGAGCGCGTCGGAATGCGCCGCATCAGCAGCCGCCAGGCCATCGCCGAGAGTTCCTGCGCCTCGTCGACGATGAGGTGGCCGAAGGCCCATGTCCGGTCGGCCGCCGCCCGCTCGGCGGCGGTGCGGTGGTCGGCCTCCTCATGGCGCTCCGCCATCCGCTCGGCGTCGATGACGTCGTGCGCCGCGAGGACCTCGGACTCCTCGTCCTCGAACTCGTACGTTTCCGAGCCGACGGAGAGCTCCAACACCCCCTCGGCGTACTCGATCTGCTCCTGGCGCTCCGCCTCGGCCGCGGCGCGTGCCGCGCTGTCGTCCTCGCCGAGCAGCTCGGCGGCCTCGTCGAGGAGGGGCACGTCGGCCTCGGTCCACGGGCCGCCCTGCCGCCGGATCAGCTCGGCGGACGCGTCGTCGAGGTGGACGGGGTCGGCGAGGAACTCCGCGACGAACTCCTGCGGGGTGAGCTGCGGCCACAGCTCGTCGATCGCCGCGTGGACCTCCGGGCTCTGCGCGACTTCCTTGCCCATCTGGGCGATGTCGTCGGGACCGAGCAGGTTGGGGCCGCCGTAAGGGTCCTCGCCGATGCGCTCCGTCAACTGCGCGGTGAGCGCGTCGATGAGGTGGAAGGCGAAGACCGGCCTCGCGAGGTTGTGGGGCAGGCCGGTCTCGCGGGCGCGCCAGCGCGCGTCCTCGGCCATCTCGCGGTCCAGGCTGAGCGCTTCGTAGTCCTCGTGCGGGATTTCCGTCGCCCGCTCGGGCACGGTCTGCCGGTCGCGCAGCGCCTTCGCCAGCGTCTCGGCCATGGTGGCGCGGCCCTTGACCTCGGCGGCCGCCGGGCTGTCGGTGCCGCTCGCCTCGACGCCGGGGAAGAGCTCGCCGACGGTGGCGAAGAGCACCCCGGTCTCGCCGAGCGACGGCAGCACGTCGCCGATGTAGCCGAGGAACACGGGGTTGGGCCCGACGACCAACACAGCGCGGCGGGCGAGGAGTTCCCGGTGCTCGTAGAGCAGGTACGCGGCGCGGTGGAGCGCGACGGCGGTCTTCCCCGTGCCGGGGCCGCCCTCGACGACCATGGTGCCCTGGTGGGGCGCGCGGATGATGGCGTCCTGCTCGGCCTGGATGGTGCGGACGATGTCGTGCATCCGCCCGGTGCGCGCCGAGTCGAGTGCGGCGAGGAGGACCGCGTCGGCGTCCTCGCCCTCGTGTCCCGTACGGGTCGGGTCCGTGAGGTCCATCAGCTCGTCGTGGAGCGCGGTGACGGTGCGGTCCTCGGTGGTCAGGTGCCGCCTGCGTCGCAGTCCCATCGGGGAGTGTCCGGTGGCGAGGTAGAAGGGACGCGCCACGGCGGCGCGCCAGTCGATGACCAAGGGCGTCCGGGAGGAGTCGTCCTGCCGGACGCCGATGCGCCCGATGTGGTGGGTGCGGCCGTCGCGGAAGTCGAGGCGCCCGAAGCAGAGCCCGTCCTCTTCCGCGCGCATCGCGTGGAGCAGCCCCGACTGCTCCGCCACCATCACGTCCCGCTCCAGCCTCGCCTGCTTTCCCGTGCCCACCTGCGCGAGCGAGCTGCGTACCGTCTCCTCGGCCTGCTCGACCAGTTGGTCGAGCCTGGCGTAGAGCCCGTCGATGAATTGCTGTTCCCGCCGCACTTCCTCGGTTGACAATTCCACTCCTGACGCGGTAAGTTCTCAGCAGTCCACTTCTTAAGCGCCTTTCGCATGAAGGCACGAAGGACCAAATATACGCAGGATCGAGCCACGGATGTCAATTCTTCCGGGGCTTGTTTTTTTGCCGAAAAATCACTGCTCACACTCGGAATAAGCGCCTCCCGTACAGGGGTTGGCCGTGCGTGCGCCGCGGGCGCTGTGCCGCCCGGCGCCGGTTCCGGACGGCGGCGTGGCCGCCCCAGCCCGAGACGGAAGCATGAGCGAGGACGAGACGACGGGCGGACCGCCCGCAGCGTTCCACACGGCGGAAGCCCACCCGGCGCGCGTCTACGACGCGTGGCTCGGCGGCAAGGACAACTACCCCGCCGACCAAGAGGCGGCCGAGCAGGCGGCGTCCGCGAACCCCGAGATCATCGATGCCGTCCGCGCCAATCGGGCCTTCCTCGGCCGTGCCGTGCGGGAGTCGGTGCACGCGGGCGTCCGGCAGTTCCTCGACATCGGCACGGGCGTTCCGGCGGCCGACAACACGCACGAGGTGGCCCAGCGGGCGGCGCCCGAGTGCCGCGTCGTCTACGTCGACAACGACCCGATCGTGCTCGCCCACGCGCGCGCCCTGCTCCGCTCCGCGCCCCAGGGCCGCACCGACTACCTGGAGGCGGACCTGCGCGACGTCGACGGCGTCCTCCAACACGCCGCCGGCACACTCGACTTCGGCCGCCCCGTGACCCTGATGCTCGTCGCGGTGCTCCAGTACGTGCCCGACGCCGAGGACCCGCACGGACTCACCCGGCGCCTCGTCGAGGCGCTCGCGCCCGGCAGCCGCGTCGTCGTCTCGCACCCGGCGATCGACATCGGACGGGAGCAGGTCGCCGAGTCGATGCGCCGGTACAACGAACGCGCCGCCGAGCACGCTGCGGCGACGCCGCGTACGCGGGGCGAGGTGGAGCGGTTCTTCGAGGGGACGTCGCTGCTGGAGCCGGGGGTCGTCCCGCTCGCCGAGTGGAGGCCCGAGGCCCCGGCGGCACCCGGCGGGAGAAGCGGGCCGATGTGGTGCGGGGTGGGGAGCAAGGCATGAACCGCGGTGCGAGGGCGCCCTTTTGGCGGTCGGTTGGATCGCTCACGTCCGGGCGCTGACGGCGGGGCGATCGACGTGCGCCACGCAGCCGACGCCACCTCGAAGCCGACGGCCTGCGGCATCGCCGCCGCCGTCCGCCGGCGGGAGGTGTCCGCGCGCGAGGTCGCGGCGGCGGCGCTGGAGCGGATCGCGCACGGCGACGCGCTGCGCGCGTTCACGCAGCGGTGGCCGGGCCGCGCAGCCGAGCAGGCAGCCGAGGTCGACCGCCGTGTCCGGGCGGGTGAGCAACTCCCGCTCGCCGGCGTCCCGTTGGCCGTCAAAGCGACCGAAGGGCCGGACGCGCTCCAGACCCGCAGACTGCTCGCCGCCGGCTGCGTCGCCGTGGGAGCAGCGGCCGTACCGGGGCGGGGGACCCGCTGGCGTACCTGGGGGTACACCGAGCGCGGACCCACGCTCAACCCGCACGATCCCCGGTGGAGCCCCGGTGGTTCCTCGGCCGGCTCGGCCGCCGCGGTCGCTGCCGGGCTGGTACCGCTCGCCACCGGCAGCGACGGCGCGGGCTCGGTGCGCATCCCGGCCGCGTGGTGCTCCGTCGTCGGGCTCAAACCCACGAGCGGGCGCGTCCAGGGGCGCGACAGGGCCGGACTGAACACCCCCGGACCGCTCGCGCGTACGGCGGCGGACGCGTCCGCCTACCTCGACGCACTCACCGGCGCCGCGCCGACGCAACTCTCCCTGCCTGCCCGCCCGTTGCGCACCGTGTGGTCGGCCTCCCTCGGCTTCGCCGATGTGCTCGACCGGGTCGGCGTCACGGCGTACGGCCGCCTCGACGCCCTCGCCGCCGCCGGTGCCGTGGAGGTGCGCGAGTACCCCGTCGTCCTCGACGACCCGGAGCCGTGCTGGGAGGCGCTACGAGCCGGCCGCGGCGGGCGGTCGCTGGCGCTGGCCCTGACGCGGCAGGTCGACCGGGTGCTCGCAGGGGCCGACCTCATCGCCACGCCGACCACCCCCAACCCGCCCCATCCGCACAGCGGTCCGGGGGAGACGATGAGCACCGCCCTGACCTGGGCGTTCAACATCAGCGGGCACCCGGCCGTCAGCCTCCCCGCCGGGCTGACCGCGGTCGGGGAGCCGGTCGGGCTCCAGCTCGTCGGGCGCCGCAACCGGGAGGCCGACCTGCTCGCCGTGGCGGCGGTGGCCGACCGGTGGCCGGTGCAGGATGGGTGAGGGTCGCCGAACTGCCGTGCTGTCACGCATGGTTCGGCGCTCAGCACGCCGGCGTGCCCCGGCCAACGGTACGGCAGCCACTTCGGCGGCGAGCGCGGGTCCGGCGGCCAAGGACCTCCTGGCGGCAGATCAGCAGGACGCCTCCCCCGAACCGGTACGCCCTCCCCAGGTGCGGGTAGCAGGAGGTGGCGCACTCCTCGACCCCGACCGCCTGGTACTCCTTGATCGGGTCGGCGACCTTCTGACGGCTGCCGACGAGCGCCGTGCCGGCACCGCCGCGCACCAGCCCGTTGCCGGCCCACAGCCCCGGGCGGATCTCCAGCCCGCCGCGTCCGCCGCCGTGGGGCGTGAGCATCCGCTTCCGGACTCGAACTCGGACTCGGACTCGCCGCGGACGAGGCCCCGTTGGGCCTCCGCGACCGTCCCGGCGTCGAAGCCGCCGAGGAGGCGTTGGGCCTCGGCTCACGCCTGCTCGGGTGCGCCCCGCGAGATGGTGTGCAGCCGGCTGCCGAACCGGCGGTGCGCCCGTGCCCGGCGGCGCGCGACCGGACCCTGGCGACCTTCTCCGCCACCTGTGCAGGCGGCTCGCCCCACGCCAGGTAGGGGTCGCTGTGGCGCGCGGCGACGCCAAGCACCGTGGGGGACGAGCCGAGGATGTCTGGCATCGGCTCGGAGGGCGCCGCCTGCTCGACGCGCAGGTGCGCGCCCTCGCAGCCGACGGTGCGCCCCCGCCACAGTTCGCGTACGACGTGGAGGAACTCGCCGGTCCGCGCGTCCTCGTCCAGGAAGTCGCCGTAGGCGTCGCCCACACGCTCACGGCTGCGGTGAGGGCGGGGTAGCCGTAGGCGGGGGTCCGCCGCCGAGGGGGCGATGCCGGACGCGAAGATTCCGGGGGCCTGGTAGACGGCGGAGGACAAGCCCGCAGCGGCGTAAGGGAGTTGGGGCGCCCGGGGTGCACGGCTCGCATCCGCTTGGGCAGCACGCCGTCCCTAATTCCCGGCACCCTCCGCCTGCTCCGGCACCCGCGCGTGCGGGACCATCATCGGAGTGCCGGTCTGGGGGTCGGGGACGATGTCGCAGGGCAGACCGAAGACATCGCTGACGAGCTCGGCCGTCATCACCTCGCTCGGGTCGCCCTCCGCGTGGACCTCTCCGTCCTTCATGACGACGAGGTGCGAGGCGAACCGTGCCGCCTGGTTGAGGTCGTGGAGGACGGCGACGATCGTGCGGCCCTCGCGGTTGAGCTCGGCGCAGAGCTCCAACAGGTCGTACTGGTGGGCGATGTCGAGGTACGTCGTCGGCTCGTCGAGGAGGAGCAGCTCCGTCTGCTGCGCGAGGATCATCGCGATCCAGGCGCGCTGGCGCTGGCCGCCGGAGAGTTCGGCGGCGCGGTCGTCGGCGATCCCGGTGAGTCCTGTGCGGGCGAGGGCGAGGTCGATCACCTCGTCGTCGTGGGGCGACCACTGGCGCAGGAGCGAGTGGTGCGGGTGGCGGCCGCAGCGGACGAGTTCGCGGACGCTGATGCCGTCGGGGACGACGGGCGCCTGCGGCAGCAGCGCGAGGTGCCGCGCCGCCTCCTTGCCCCGGTAGGAGTGGAGGTCGGCGCCGTGCAGGAGGAACTCGCCCGTCTGCGGCTTCAGCGTGCGCGAGAACCCCTTGAGGAGGGTCGACTTGCCGCAGCCGTTGGGGCCGATGATCACGGTGAGACCGCCGTGCGGGATCTGCAGGGTGACGTCCCGCACGACCGGGGCGCCCCCGTACGACATCGTCACCCGGCGGGCGCTCAACCCCTTGTCGTGGGCGACCTGTTCGGCCGCCTCGGACGGTGCGAGGGGCCGGGTCTTGTCGGGCCTCACAGGATTCCCTTCCTCCACTCGCGGATCAGCAGGTACCCGAGGTACGCGCCTCCGATGGCCATGGTGTAGATCCCGACGGGCAGATCGTCGAAGAGCGGGAGCTGTTGCGCGGTGAGGTCGGCGAGGACCAGCAGCACGGCGCCGAGCACCGCGGCGAGCGTCAGGTGGGGGCCGCTGCCGCGCGTGAGCCGCTTGGCGATCTGCGGCGCCGTGAGTGAGATGAAGGCGATCGGCCCCGCCACGGCGACGGAACCGGCGGAGAGCGCCATCGACAGCGCGACGGCCGCTCCCTTAGTCCGCTGCGGCTCCGCGCCGAGCCCCGCGGCGAGTTCGTCGCCCATCTCGCAGAGGTGCAGCCGCCGGGCGAGGAGCGCGACGAGCGGTCCGACGACGACCAGCACCGCGGCGATCGTCGCCGCCTCGCCCCAAGTGCGCGTGGCCAGGCTGCCGTTGATGTACGTCATGAGCGAGGTGGCGTTGTCGCGCTCGACGGCGTAGACGACGTACTGCGTGAACGCGGTGGCGATCGCCGCCACCCCGATCCCGGCGACGACGAGCCGCCCGGGGTTCCGGAAACCGGTGCCCGTGGAGACGTAGACGAGGGCCATCGCCAGCACTGTACCGAGCAGGGCGCCGACCGGGACGGGCAGCAGGTCGGGGAGGAGCAGTGCGGCGGCCGAGGCGCCGGCGCCCGCGCCCGCGGTGAGCCCGATGACGTCGGGGCTGCCGAGGGGGTTGCGGGTGACCGACTGGAAGAGCGCACCGGAGAGCCCGAACGCGGCGCCCGCTCCCGCGGCGACGCCGAGCCGCGGCCCCCGCAGCCGCTTGAGCACGAATTTGTCGGCGCCCTCGGCTCCGCCGAAGACCGAGCGCGGCAGGTCGGGCAGTGCGATGCCGAGCCGTCCAAGGGTGAGCGTGGCGACGGCGGCGGCGAGCAGCACCACGACGGCGACGACGCCGACGACGACGGAGCGCCTCCGCACCGGCAGCGCGACGGCGGTGCCGATCCGCAGGTGCCCGGCGGGCTGTTCGGCACCGCGGCGGGTTTCGGTGGTCGTGCTCATGCGGTCCCCTTCATCCTGCGCACCGCGTACAGCAGCGCGGGCGCGCCGATGAACGCGGTCACCACGCCGACCATCAACTCCTGCGGCCGCAGTACGACACGTCCGACGACGTCGGCGAGGAGCAGCAGCCCCGGCCCCGCGACGGCGGAGAAGGCGACCTGCATCCGGAAGTCGACGCCGACGCAGGCGCGGACGATGTGCGGAACGGCGAGCCCGACGAAGGCGATCGGGCCGACGGCCGCGGTCGCGGCGGCGCTCAGCAGCGTCGCCGCGAGGAGCCCGCCGGCTCGCAGGACGGTCGGGTTGCTGCCGAGCGAGGTCGCCGACTCGTCGCCCAGCGCGAGGGCGTTGAGCCCAGGGGCGAGGAGGACGGCGATGACGAGGCCGAGGAGGGCGAAGGGCAGCACGGAGAAGAAGACGTCGAAGCCCCGGCCGGCGAGGGAGCCGACGACCCAGTACCGGTAGCTGTCGAAGACCTGCGGCTTGCTGAGCGTGACGGCCTGGATGAAGGCGGTGAGGACCGCGGTGAGGACGGCGCCCGCGAGTACCAGCCGCACCAGGCTGGTCCCCGTGCTCCCGCCGGCCGAGCCGAGCGCGTAGACGAGCAGCCCGGCGAGGAGCGCGCCCGGCAGCGCCCACCACATCGTGTCGGTGCGTCCGGTGGCGCCGAGGAAGGCGGTAGCCGCGACGACGGACGCGGACGCGCCCGCGTTAATCCCCAACAGGCCGGGATCGGCGAGGGGGTTGCGGGTGACGCCCTGCATCAGCGTGCCGGCGACGGCGAGGCAGACGCCCGCGAGGACGCCGAGCACGGTGCGCGGGTACCGGCTCTCCACGACGGTCGTCACGTAGGTGCCCGCGTCGCCCGTCAGTACGTCGACGACGTCGCCGAGCGAGGTGCTGTTGCTGCCGAACATCAGGCTCGCCACGACGGAGAGCAGCAGCAGGGCGAGCCCCGCTGCCAGGACGAGCAGCCGCCGGGCGGTGCCGCCACGCAGGGTGGCGGCACCGCCCGGCCGGGTGCGGCTGGTGGTGGTCATCGGGTGCGGAGGTCAGCTCGCTTCGGTCACTTCTCGGCCTTCTCGATCGCCTTGTCGATCATCGGCAGGTAGCGCTCGATGACCCAGGGGACGGTGAGCGGGTTGATCATCGAGGAGGCGGTGACGAACGGCTGATCCTCGCTGGCGACGACCGCGTCCTTCTTCACGGCGGGGATCGAGGCGTAGAGCTTCTGCTTCTCGATCTCCTTGCGGTTCTTCTCGTCGCTGTAGAAGGTGAAGATCACGTCGCTCTTCTTCAGCTTGTTGGCGTTCTCGAGGCCGATCAGCGCCGAGTCGGTGCCCTCGGTCTCCTTGAAGCCGTTGACGACCGGGTCCACCTTGAGGCCGAGCCGGGAGACCATGTCGACCCGCTGCTCCTTCGGCTTGAACACGCCGAGGGTGCCGGGGCCGTTGTTGTAGATGTACGAGAACGTGTGGTTCTTGTACTCGGGGCGCTTCTTCGACGCGTCGTCGAGCTGCTTCTCGATCTTCGCGGTGAGCTTCTTGCCGTCGGCGGGCTTGCCGAGCGCCTTGGCGATGAGGTCGATCTGCTCGTCCCAGTCGGTCGACCACGCCTTGTCGGGGTAGGCGACGGTCGGGGCGATGTCCTTGAGGACGTCGTACTGCTTCTGCGTCACGCCGGACCACGGGGCGAGGATGACGTCGGGCTCCAGCTCGGTGATCGCCTCGATGTCGAGCTCCTCGCCGCCGGTGAACTGCTTCGGCAGCTTGTCGCCCTTCTTCTTCACGGCCTCGTGGACCCAGGGGAGGTAGCCCGTCTTGTCGCTGCCCCACGGGTACTTCTCGGCGCCGACCGGGGTGGTGCCGAGGGCGATCGAGGTCTCCGTCGAGCCCTGTCCGAGGGTGACGACCCGCTTCGGGGCGTCCTCGATCTCCGCGGTGCCGAGGGCGCTCTTGATCTTGACGGGGAAGGCACCGTCGCCCTTCGACGACGAGGAGTCGTCGGAGCTCTCCGACGAGCAGCCGGCGAGAGCGAGAGCGGCTACAGCGGCGGTGACCGAGGCGGCGAGCGTCTGGCGGCGCACGCGCGCGAACTTGGTGGGCATGGGCTTCCTCAGGGCTAGTTGACTGCGCGGTCGCGCCCGCCTCGACGAGTGGGGGTCGCCGAAACGGGTCGGCCGGGCGAGGAGGGTGGACTCCCAGGTCAAGATCTTAGGTAAGGCTAAACTTACTACACAGGGTAAGCCAACCCCTGCGCGCGCCCAGCGCCGGGGTGCCGGGCCATGGTGCCGCAGGACGGGCAACTGCGGTGCGACGGGCTGGCGTTGGGGCTGCTCCGGCGGGGAGCTGCTGTCCTGTTCGTGGGTGTATATTTCTTTTTGGGTTTCTCTGTGTCGTCGATCACGGGAGTTCTTCTGCGAGTTGCCTTCGTTCGCGCGCCGTGCGGTTGCTCGGTGCATGGCGGGCTTCCTGGCGCGTACGGGACTTCGTGCAGGGCTGCGCGGGGTTCGCGCTTGTGGTGCCGGCGCCTGTGCGGTGGAGGAAGGCCCTTTGTCGCCGAACTCCGTGACGTGCCATGCGTTTTGGGTGACGCCGGGTCCCAAAGGAAGCCCGTGGACGTCATGCCGTCGGCGAGGGCGGGCCATAGCCATGGGTGACGGAGGCTGTGCGGGGAAAGGGCTGCCGTTCGCCTTGCCCGCGGGTGAGGCGAGCGGTGCGTCGAGGTCGTGCGCGCGGTCGGCGCGGCAACAGGGCGCAGGTGCGGTGGCGTCGGGAGCGGACGGGGTGTCTTCATGTGCGTGTACTGCGTCGCGTCCACGGTGCCGGACGCCGTCTTTCCGGCGGAGTCCTCGACTCCGGTTTCGGTGGGTTACAGAACCGCGCAGTGCCGTAACGAGGTCCGGTCGGGGGCAGGTTGGCGCTGCTGTTCGGGCGGGACGCTCTGCGCTCTTCCGGGTGCTCTTGTCTGCTATCGGCTGTTTCGCGCCCTGGGAGGGCTTACACGGCTGCCGACAGCCGCACTGACTCCGCAGGGGGAACGTGCGTGACGTCAGCTTCGAGGGGACGCACCGCGTGCGCCGCCGTCCTGCTCGCAGCCCGGCTCGGGCTCGCCGCCCGCGTACGCCGGCACGCACGCGGTTGTTCGGCTCTTCGTCGAGCAGACGAAGAAGTGGACGTACGGCGGCAAGTCGGCAACCGAGGCGAGCTGCGACCGCGACGGGCGGGTCGCGGTGCGGATGAGCGCCAAGTGGACGCAGTGGAAGTGCACGAAGAAGAAGGGGGCGGCGCGGCACACGCTCTGGGTGCGCTGACCGGCTCTCCGCGGCGGGGCGTGCCTGTGCGGCTGCCGCGTGTGCGCGGTTCGCGGGGCGGACCGAACCGCCTTGCGGCTCACCGCAGTCCGGCGCCGTTGTCCGCGGCGGCGTCCGACCGGCGGCTCAGCGCGTCTTCCAGCCGAGGGTCCTGGTGACGGTGATCTCGATGACGACGCGCTCGGGGTTGACCCGTGGTGTGCGGTACCGCTCGGCGTACAGGCGTTCCGCGTACGCCACCGACTCGGCATCCTCGCGCACCCTGGCCGTCCCCTCCAGCGTCGCCCAGCGCCGCCCCTCCGCCTGGCTCACGGCGACCGGTGCCCCGGGCCCGGCGTGCAGCAGGTTCCGCACCTTCTTGCTGCCCCTGCTGCTGATCACCCTCGCGATGCCGGTCTGCGGCTCGTAGGTGATGCCGACGGGGACGAGGTGCGGGGTGCCGTCAGGGCGCGGGGTCGTGAGGAAGCCCACGCGCCTCTCGCGCCAGAACTCCAGGAAGGGCTCGTCGTCTCGGAGCCGGCTGGCCATGCGTCGTCCTCTCGTGAACACGGGCCGCGCTCGCGTGGCCGGGTGAGTGGTGCGGCAACGGTATCGGCTGGTGGGCGCGGTGCCTCGCGGTGGGCAAGGGGGCGGCTCCGGGCACGTAGCCGCGCCGAAAACCGGGAGCCCGCCGAGCCCGGTGCGCGCGAGAATGTTTCCATGACCACGGAATTTCGAGTGCGGCGCGCACAGGCCACCGATGCACACCAACTGGCGCGACTGCGTTGGGAGTTCAAGCAGGAGGAGCACGGAGGCGGACACGCGGAGGCTCGGCCCGAGGCGCGGGCCGCAGCATGGATCTCGGAGCGGCTCGGCTCGGGCCGGTGGCTCGCCTGGGTGGCCGAGTGCGACGCCGGTATCCGCGGGCACGTCTTCCTCAACCTCGTGGAGCGGGTCCCCGAGCCGTACGAGGAGAACACTCCGATCGGCTACGTGACCAACTTCTACGTGGACGTCCGGTACCGCAACCGCGGCTTCGGGACCGCCCTGCTCCGAGCCGTCCGGGAGCATGCGGGGGAGCGCGGCGTGGACGTGCTCTTCGTGTGGCCGTCGGAGCGCAGCGTGCCGATCTACCGGCGTGCGGGTTTTCGGCCGCCGGGGGAGATGCTGGAGGCGCGGTGAGTGCGTGAACTCGTGGCGGGACAAACGGGGTTGGGCTCGTGCGGCTCGGGCAGGACGGGGGTTCGCTGGGGAGGTCGGGCGGTGTCCCTTCCAGGGGGCTGCGTGGGCGCGCGAAGGGATGGGTGCGCCGAGGGAGGTGAGGCGTAAGACGCCGCCGCACAGGACATCGTCGTTGGGCGCCCATGTCACCGGGCATGCGTGCGCGGGTGTCCTTCGGTCAACGCCTGCGCGCGTGCGGGCATGTGTACGGCGCCGGCCTGGGGAGGTGCCTGGGTGCGGGCCTGCCATGCGGAACGCGCCGAAGGGCCTGGGCGCGGCGCGCGCCGGAGAGGGCGCGAAGTCGGGCTTCCGTCAGGCCGTCCTCGCCTCGCGCTCCTCCGGCGTGCGCCGCACCCGCCCCGGAGCGTCAGCTCTCCGCCGAACCCATCTGCCGGGTGAAAGTGCCGGGATCGGCGTCGAACCCGCGGGGCTTGGTTCGGAACGCCCAGGCGCCGAACTCGTTCCGGTAGAACTCGCCGACGGTCGCCGCGCGGGCCTTGGGGATGGCGGAGAAGTCGTAGACGGTGAGCTCCTCCGGCCCCTCGTGGATCTCCACCTGTGGGTTCTCCACCTCGCCGAACGTCCGGGCGCTGGAACGCTGTTGGATCGCCACACCCACGATGACGCGCACGTACCGCTCGGCGAGGCGGTAGAGGTCGAGCGTCATCGACTCGTCGGGGCCGAACCCCTGGCCCGTCTTGCTGTCCCGGCTGAGCACGATGGTGCCGTCGGGGGCGCGGCTGTCGAAGTGGACGAGGTAGTCCGGGGTGCCGTACGGATCGGCCGAGGTGTAGGTGGCGGCGATGATGTCGAGGTCGACCCCGGTTTCACCGAGTGGGCTCGGGTCCCACCTGAGCGTCACCTGCGCCTTCTCGATCCCCTTGTTGAGACCGCTCACGGATTCCCCCTTCGGAGCAGACATGCAGCACACTTGCCCTGCGGAAGAGCCCTGCACTCCCATGTAGCCCCCAATTGTATTTCCACGAGCGCCAGTTCGGCTTTCCCACGGGTGGGTGAATCGGGGCGGATGGGGTGGACGTGACGTGTGGAGGGGACGGGGCGTCAGGGGTCCTCCTGTGTTCGGTGGCGTGGACATCGGCATGCTGGGTCAACGGCTGTGGGATCGGGGCGAGTCGGCACGTATCACGGCATCGGGGGCCACTGCCTCATCCGGAGCGCGGGACGTGGAGGGCGGCTTGTCGAGCCACTCCACTACGACCGGGCGCATGGCACGGGTGCCGAACGAGTCCGAGGCCGTTTCGTTCAACTTTGCGCGTTTGGCGAGTAGTTGATTCGTCGCTCGGGGTTGGAGGGCGAGTTCGACGAGCGGCACCGAGAGCGCTGTCTGGCAGCTCGCAACCCAACTGGCCTTCTCCAACGTGCGTCACACGAAGACTGCCTTCGCGCATCCACGCTGCGGCCTCCCTGCGGAAAGGGGCCGGGCGGCCTTCGACTGTGGCAGTGCGCCTCGTCCGCGATGCCGGTGCAGCTCACCTTCGCGTGCGGGACCTCGAAGCGCGCTCGCCGCGAATGCCGACGCGCTGCGACTGGCAGCGGTGCGCCCGTGGGCGTCACCACCGTCTATTCGTGCATGGTGCGCAGACCGATCCACGACAGCACATGGGAGGTGACACGCCCTCAGGAGCGCCTCGAAACGGGACCGGTGGGAGGCGTCGTCGACGCCGTCGTCGCGGCGAGAGCGTGTCCCGCGCGATCTCGCGTTTACGCGGCGCGGTCGTGTGGAAGCGGCTCTGCTCAACCACGCTCCCGCCCCCGCTCTCGCGGCACCGGCCGTCCGCCGCACCGTCCGATCCCGCCTCGCCGCAGGCGACTTCGACGGTGCGCCGCTCGCCGCGTGGCTCGTCCGACGGCCCTGGGGGTGATCCGCGCGGCAGGCTTTGCCTTCCGCCGTGGTCGCAACGTGTACGGGACGGCTCCGCCCGCGGGGCGAATGTCGCGGAGCTGTCGGCCTGCGGGCGAGACCAGGTCGGTCCTACCGGCCAGCGCGGGCCGTCGGTGTAGTGCTGGGTGGGCTGCTCCCCGGCCGCCGGTATCGCACCCTCTCCGTCGGCCCGCCCGGCGCCGTGTCTGCGAGGGCGGCCGGCGGCGCCCTGACCAGCGAGACTCCGGACCGCCCCGCCTCCGCAGCACGGTGGTCCGCTGTGCGCAGGCCCCTGCGGGCTACTCTCCGGCCGCCGGCACCGGCACCTCCTCCGTGGGGCCGCCCGACGCGGCTTCCGAGAGGACGGCCAGCACACCCTCCCCGTACGTCGCGAGCTTCTTCTCCCCGACGCCGGTGATCGATCCCAACTCCCGCAGGGTTCCCGGGCGTACGGCGGCGAACTCGCGGAGGGTCGCGTCGTGGAAGATGACGTATGCAGGGACGCCCTGCTCCCGCGCCTGTTCGGCGCGCCAGGCGCGGAGGGCCTCGAAGACGGGCATCGCCTCTTCGGGGAGGTCGGCGGCTGCCGCGGCCGTCCGCGGGCGCTTCTCGTTGCGGGAGGCGGCGCCCGCGGCGGGTCGCTGCTCCTTGCGCAGATGGACGCGGTGCTCGCCGCGGAGCACGGGGGCGCTCGCCTCGCCGAGGACGAGCGTGCCGTAAGCCCCCTCGACCTGGAGCATCCCCTGCGCGAGCAACTGCCTGATGACGCCGCGCCATTCGGCCTCGGCGAGATCCTCGCCCACGCCGAAGACAGAGAGCTCGTCGTGGCGGAACTGGCTCACCTTCGGTGTGCGGCGCCCCCGGAGGATGTCCACGATCTGCACGGCGCCGAACTTCTGCCCGCGCTCCCGTTTGAGCCGCACCACCGTCGACAGCACCTTCTGCGCGGCCACGGTGCCGTCCCAGGTCTCGGGGCGCTCCAGGCAGGTGTCGCAGTTCCCGCAGGACGAGGACTCGGGCTGCTGCCCGAAGTACGCGAGGAGTTGACCGCGGCGGCACTCGACGGTCTCGCAGAGCGCGAGCATGGAATCGAGGTGGGCAGCGGCGCGGCGGCGGAAGGCGTCGTCCCCCTCGCCGCTCTCGATCAGCTTGCGCTGCTGGACGACGTCCTGGAGGCCGTACGCCATCCACGCCGTGGAGGGAAGGCCGTCCCGCCCCGCACGGCCGGTCTCCTGGTAGTAGCCCTCGACGGACTTGGGGAGGTCGAGGTGCGCGACGAAGCGGACGTCGGGCTTGTCGATCCCCATGCCGAAGGCGATCGTGGCGACGACGACGAGGCCGTCCTCCCGCAGGAACCGCGACTGGTGCGCCGCACGGACGTGGGCGTCCAACCCGGCGTGGTACGGAACCGCGGGGACGCCGCTGCGGTCGAGGAACTCGGCGATCTTCTCGACGGAGCTGCGCGAGAGGCAGTAGACGATGCCGGCCTCGCCCGGATGCTCCTCTTTCACAAGGCGGAGTAGCTGCTTCTTCGGCTCCGACTTCGGCGCGATGCGGTAACGGATGTTGGGGCGGTCGAAGTTGGCGACGAAGTGCTCGGCCCGCTCCATGCCGAGGCGCTCGGTGATCTCGCTGTGGGTGGCGGCCGTGGCCGTCGCGGTGAGCGCGATCCTCGGGACGTCGGGCCAGCGCTCGCCGAGGAGGGAGAGGGCGAGGTAGTCGGGGCGGAAGTCGTGGCCCCACTGCGCGACGCAGTGCGCCTCGTCGATCGCGAAGAGCGAGACGGGGGCCTGGTCGAGGAGTTCCAGGGTCGCCTCGGTGCGGAGGCGCTCGGGGGCGAGGTAGAGGATGTCGAGCTCGCCCGCGCGGAAGGCGGCCTCGGTGGTGCGGCGCTCGTCGAGGTCCTGCGTCGAGTTGACGAAGCCCGCGCGGACGCCGAGGGCTCGCAGCGCGTCCACCTGATCCTGCATGAGCGCGATGAGCGGCGAGACCACGACGCCGGTGCCGGGCCGTACGAGGGCGGGGATCTGGTAGCAGAGCGACTTGCCGCCGCCGGTCGGCATGAGCACCACGGCGTCCCCGCCGGCGGTGACGTGCTCGACCACGTCTTGCTGGTGCCCCCTGAACTCCTCGTAACCGAAGACCTTGCGGAGCACGGTGCGCGGCGCGTCCGGCCCCTCGACCCCGGCGACCGAGCCCGCGCCCTGGCCGTGGCCGAAGGGATCGGCCTCGGCGAAAGGATCGTCCTCACCGAACGGGTCCGCCTCGGCGAAGGGATCGCCGTAGTCGTCCTCCGGCGGCTCCTCCTGCCAGTTGTGGGCGCCGCCCGGCCCACCGGCAACTTCCGTACCGAGGAGCCCGTCGCCCCCGGTGTCCACTCTCGCTCGCATGAAGGCAACCCTAGGACGCCCCACCGACGCCACGCCCGGGCCGGAGCCATGGGAAACCCAGGGGAGTGAGCCAACTCCACACAGTAGCCTTCCGGTTGCGCTTCCGCGGCCTGCAACGGGCCGCCTCCGGGCGCCGAGATACACCCTCCGTCTCGGCCCCGCGAATTCCGCCGGAAGCGGAGTCTCCACTTCCCGCGCCGCCGGGTTGACGACGGGAAGCGGAATTTTCTCTTCCAGCATCGCCGGGCAGACGACCCGGACCACCGGCACCCATGCGACGGCGTCCGGTATCCGCCCTTGATGGTTCCGCCGCGAGCGTCCAACGGGTCCCCTACGCAAGGCCGTTGCAGGGCAGCTATCCGGAGGCCGCCAGTCGCAGGAGGAGATCGACACGACCAGACCGCAGCCGGCCCGGACGTACGACTACTGCCTGAGTG
Organism: Streptomyces sulphureus DSM 40104; assembly: GCF_000381025.1. Lineage (GTDB taxonomy): Bacteria > Actinomycetota > Actinomycetes > Streptomycetales > Streptomycetaceae > Streptomyces > Streptomyces sulphureus. The sequence goes on along the minus strand of NZ_KB905814.1, from coordinate 290,108 downwards.
GCAAGGACTGGTTCGACGCACCATCTCTCGGCTGAGAAAGCCAAGTCCGCTTTTCCGCGCATCAGCACTCCCGCCTGCGACATGTGCGCGCTGTACGTTCCTCCGCGCGCGGGGAGCACTCATCCGCCGTCAGCTTCAGCGTCGGCTCGTCGGGGCCATCCCCCAGCGCCGGGAGCACGCATCCCTGCCTTTCTTGATGAACCGGGCCGGGGCACCATCCCCGCGCGCGGGGAGCACATCGTCCCGGCGGATGTCGGCGGGGCCACGGTGGGACCACCCCCGCACGCGCGGGGAGCACTATGGGTCGGGGCGCTGGTACTCCTCGAAGATCGGACCACCCCCGCACGCGCGGGGAGCACGCATGAGGTCACAAGTTCTCCTTCTTCGAGATCGAAACCACCCCCGCACGCGCGGGGAGCACGACATCGACCCCGCCAAGCGCGGCCTGCGATCGGGACCACCCCCGCACGCGCGGGGAGCACCAAGCGCCGCCCGCTACCGAGGTGGTGTCCCGGGGGCCACCCCCGCACGCGCGGGGAGCACCGGCGTCGAGCATCGACAACATCATCGCGGTCGGGACCACCCCCGCACGCGCGGGGAGCACAGGCGATTTAGAGAATGCAGGCTCACAGCGCTGGGACCACCCCCGCACGCGCGGGGAGCACCCTCCGTGAGCTGCGGTGTTGTCAGCCGAAGAGACTGGTTCCGACCACTTCTACGGAATCGAACCATTGGTACAAAGCAGTCATTGCACTCCCACGGTGTCAAGTAGCCACTGGTGCAGGATGGTTCACCAAAACGATACGAGTGCCAGCACCGTGAAGCCACGAACCCACGCCACCCATCCGAGGCCGCGGCAGGCACGTGCAATGCCGGCCCACCTCCGAGCCTCCACCACGCCGGCAACGCCCCAGCCCACTTACGCATCGACACAGCCGCACACATCCCCCACCGTGGGGCGCACCCCACACCACCGCTCGTCAGCCCCCGAGCCGTGTGGCAACCCGGCCCCAAGACCGCCAACCCGCCCCCGACGCAAGGAAGTACAGGAATGACAAAAACCGCCATAGCCCAACTGGGCTCCATAGCCTTCGCCCCCGACGCAACCGCCCGCAAAGCCGCCGCCGCGCTTGCCGAGGCCGCGGCGGCCGGTGCGCGGCTCGTCGTCTTCCCGGAGGCGTTCCTCGGCACCTACCCGAAGGGCCTCTCCTTCGGCAGCCCGGTCGGCAGGCGTACGGAGGAGGGCAGGGACGAGTTCCTGCGGTCGTACCGCGCGGCGGTGGAGTTGGACGGGCCGGAGCTCGCAGTGGTGGCTGCTGCCGCGAGGGAGCACGGGGTGTTCGTCGTGATCGGTGTCGTGGAGCGGATGGGGCGGACGTTGTACTGCACCGTCGTCATGATCGACGAGCGCGGGGAGCGCGTCGGGTATCACCGCAAGTTGATGCCGACGGGGGCGGAGCGGCTCATCTGGGGCTTCGGCGACGGCTCGACGCTCCCCGTCGTCGACTCCCCTGCGGGCGCGCTCGGTGCCGTCATCTGCTGGGAGAACTACATGCCGCTGCTGCGTGCCGCCATGTACGCGAAGGGTGTCGAGATCTACTGCGCGCCCACGGCCGACGACCGGGAGACCTGGCTGCCCACCGTCCGCCACATCGCCCTGGAAGGGCGCTGCTTCGTCCTCACCGCCTGCCAGGTGATGCGCCGCCGCGACTATCCGGACGACTACGCACCGCTCTTCGGCACGGACCCCGACGACCTGCTGATGCGCGGTGGCAGCGCCGTCGTCTCGCCGCGCGGGGATCTCCTCGCCGGCCCCGTTCACGACGAGGAGTGCCTCCTCTACGCGGAGGTCGACACCGACGAGATCATCCGCCAGAGCCTCGACTTCGACGCGTCGGGCCACTACGCACGCCCCGACGTCCTCTCGCTCAACCTGGACACCGCGCCCAAACAACCAATGGTGGAGGGGAGTTCGGAGCCTCGCGACGGTTGACTGCGGGCAACGGTCCCGCCCGTCAGACACGAGGGGTGTTGGCCTTCTTCGCGTAGGCGCAGACGCGGAGCTGCGGATCGAAGCGAAGGTTGGCCGGGCATTTCTTCAGGTGCGGCCTGTGCCCGGAGCAGTGGTGGAAGTATCGGGCGTCCTCCGCGTGGGGGAAGAGGCCGTTCTCCTGGCAGACGGGCGCCGGCCCCCCGAAGGCGGTAGCGGCGGCCAAGGCGGGGAGCGGGAGCAGGGCGCCGGCAACGGCGAGGGCGGCGACGGTGGCGAGGCGGCGCGGACGCATGGTGTCCTCCGGGACCGGTGACAGGGCTCCGCAAGTGCTGCCCGCCGAGTCGTCAACCTACTGCCGCCGCCGCCCGCTCCTTCGTGTGAGCACCGTCGATGCACCGCCCCAGCAACAAGCCGCACACATCGTTCCGTTGCCCCGCTACCCCACCCGGTACCGGAGCAGCACGACCCCGCACGCGAAGGCCGATGTCTCCGTGAGGCGCAGCCGGCGTGGTGCGGCCCCGTCGGGGAAGAGCCGCCGCCCCGTGCCGAGCACCACGGGGTGGACGAAGAGGCGGTACTCGTCGACGACCCCGGCCGCGGCGAGTGCGTGGACGAGGGAGATGCTGCCGGTGGCGACGATGTCCCGCCCGGGTTCCGCTTTCAGTCCGCGGATCTCGGCCTCCAGCGTTCCCCTGAGCACCGTGGTGTGCTCCCACTCGGGGTGGGTGAGCGTGCCGGAGAAGACGTACTTCTGCACCCGGCCGAGGTACTCCGCGACGTACGAGCCGTCCTCGGCCCGGTGGGGCCAGTAGCTCCGCATCTCCTCAAAGGTGACTCGCCCGGTGAGGAAGGCGTCGGCCATCTCGGCCTGCCGCTGCAACGCCGCCGCCATGTCCGAGCGGTCGCCGTCGGTGTTCGCCGGTGCGAACCAGTCGCCTGCCGCTTCGATCACCCCGTCGAGCGTGATGTTCTCGGTGACGATCAGATCCCTCATGGCAGTCCTTACGGCAGACGGTCCCTGCCGCGCCAAACTAGCCGCACGACGGGACGGTCGGGCACAGCCGCGGCTGCGGCGCGTCCTGCGGGCGTTGCCGACCTCGGGCCGCGGAAGGGTGTCGCCATGGCCTCCACTGCGCACCGCGCGCGGTCGTGTCCGAAAGGAGAGGCGGCCCTCTCGGGGAATCGGAGGCTCTGCCCGTCTGCGACTCCGCCTCGTTCCGAGCCCCCGCATCGTGTCCCGCAGTGTGCACATGCTGTGCGCGGAGCACGCTCGGAGAGTGGTCGTCCTCCGGTCGACTCGCCTGGCTCACATGCAAGTTGGGGAACCTGCCCGTACGCCCTGCCGGTGCGGACAGGTCACAGGTGGACCGATGCCCGGGAAGATTCGCGAGGGGGTCCATGCCCGAGGGACCGGGCCTCGCGTACCTGCGGGTCCGCGACTCCGTCCAGCACTTCGACCGCACCAGAGGACTCTGCGACAGGCAGCGCACACTGCCGGGCGCGATCCGAACTCCCCGCAGCCCGCGCCGCACTTGGAGAGCGGGGGGAACCGTATTCACGTGCCCAGCGCGTAGGAGCGGTCGATCAGGTCTGTCATCGCTCGCTGGAAATCGCGGCGCTGCTGTTCGCTCCAGTCTTCTGTCAGTCGGCCGAAAACCTCTTCCTGCCAGCGGTGAGCCTGCTCCAGCAAGGCGCGGCCGGATGCGGTGACCGACGCTTGGCGTCGGCGGCCGTCTGTCTCCGACGCTTGCATGGTCAGGTACTCAGCCTCCGTAGCGCTCTTGACCAGTCGCGACGCTCCGCTCTGGTCGATGCCGATCTCGTGGGCGAGGGCATTGACCGTTGCCGCGATGCCTCGCTGAGTCAGGGAGTGGGCAGCCTCGGTGACGAGCACGAGTCGGCCTTGCTCGGCGAGCTTGCCCTCACTCGTCGGCGGTCTGCGCGACCAGTGCCGGACAAAGGCGAACAGGATCTGCCCCGGCCCCGGGGCCGTCATTCGGTGGCCGCCATCTCGCGGCAGACACGGGCCAATTCGAGCGCCGACTCCAGATCGGGCAGCCGGAGAGCGGCGGTCACTCTCTCTCCGGTGACCCGGAAAACCGTCGCCACCCGAGCCGGACCCTCGCTCTCGGGCCAGGTGGCGTCTTGCTCCACGACCATGAGGCGCTCACTGACCGGATGCCAGGACCGCGGGATGAGCTTGATCCCCGAGCGTTCCACCCACTCTGCGAACTGCTCGGGGTCGATCGGGCCGGCGCCCTTGGGGCCAAGAACGACGAGCGGACGACCGACCGCCCTCGCCGACCGCTCCGGAGCGCCCTCATTCACGCTCGCGTGCCACTCGTCGATGGCTGCTTCCAGTGGAGACTCCATGCGGCAATCCTATGCGATTCGCATACATGTCCAGAGTGCGAGGTGGTCCACAACCTCGCGCCCCAGGGCATCCGGGGCGCTCCGTCCGTGCAGACGGCGTTTCGTGCCCAACTTCCGTGCGTCAAAGAACAGTTGGTTCAGACTTCCGCACCATGAGCGTTGCTCGCGTCCACCGCCGACGGCGCACATTTCCCCGGCCTCTTCGCGCCGGAGCGGTAGCCCCGGTGCTGTTCACGCCCGGAAGCCCGTGTTTCGTCCGCGTCGGACGGGAGACCCGGCACACCGACCGGTCGGCGGCCGCCCGAGCGGCGTCGGTCCCGCGAGCAGACCTCGGAGGTATGCGATGCCCCGGACGGTACGGGAGATCATGACGGAAGCACCGGTGCAGGTCAGCACCACCGCGTACGTGAGCGACGTCGCCGCACGGATGCGGGACGAGGACATCGGTGCGGTACTGGTGACCGAGGCGGGCGAACCGCGGGGACTGGTGACCGACCGCGACCTGACCGTGCGCATCCTCGCTCGCGGCGGCGACGTCACGGGCATACGGGTACGCGAGGCGTGCAGCCGCGAGCTCGTCTCGGTCGCTCCGGAGGAGCCGGTCGGCGGAGCGGTGGAGCTGATGCGGGGGAAGGCTTTGCGTCGGCTGCCGGTTCTCGACGACGGGCAGGTGATCGGCGTCGTCTCGTTGGGCGACCTCTCCGTCGAGCGGGAACCGTACTCGGCCCTGGGCGACATCAGCGCCAGCACGCCCAACACCTGACCAGGCCACGGAAGTCGCACACGGGCCTGCGGCGCACGTCCCGTCCGAGCGCCGCAGGCCCCCGGAAGTACCGGAGGCACCCATGCAGCACGACGCGTTCATCGGCCAGGTGCAGGCCCGCGCCGGCCTCAGCAGCCGCGGGGAGGCCGAGGCGGTCACGCGGGCCACCCTGGAGACGCTCGCCGAGCGCATCCAGGCCACGCAGGCGGAGAACCTCGCCGACCAACTCCCGCACGAGATAGGCGAGCACCTCCGCCGCGTCGCCTACGCGCAGGACGAACCGGTCACCGGCGCGCGTATGGACCGCCGCGAGTTCTTCGACCGCGTGGCGCAGCGCAGCGGCCTCGATCCGTCCAAGGCGATCCACGCCGCGCGCTGCGTCGTCGAGGTCGTCGACGAGGCCACCTCGGGCGACGTCCTCGGCAAGATCCGCCAGTCCCTCGACGAGGAGCTCGCCACCGTCCTCTATGCGGGCAGCTCCGGCACGGCCCCCCGCTGACGCACCAGCGGGCGCACGGCAAGCACGTACCCGGGCGACGAGCCCCGCACGCGCCCCCGCGCACCAAGCAGGCGCGTCGGGAGGGCTCCGCGCTCACCCCTTCCGCAGCCTCGCCCCGAGCCGCGGCGAGTGATAGGCCGTGGACCCCCCGGCGATCCAGGCCGACAGGTCGGGCCGGTGAAGCCGAGCGCCGCCGAGGAGGTAGACGCCGACGATGAGCGCACCCCCGAGCACCGTGAGCACGAGGGACGCCCCGACGGCGAGGCGGAACCCGCTGGCGAGGCCCTCGGCGTCGGCGATGCGGAGGAGGACGGGCCCGACGAGGAACGCGGCCTCGGAGCGCAGGAGTTCGACGAGGGCGAAGGTCGGGCCGATCTGCGTCGAGGGCACCGAGAGGCCCGCCATGAACAGCCCGGGCGCCACCCCGGCACCCGCCCCGTAGCCGAGGAGGAGCGCGGCGAACGGAACGACCACCGCCGCATCGGACGGCGTGGCGGTGAGCAGCACCGCACCCGCCGCCGCCACACCGGCCAGCCCCGACAGCGCGAGCAAGGGAACCCCTGCCGTGGGAAGCACCCGTCGGAAGAGCAGGGCGGCGACGACCACCCCCGGAAGCTGCGGCGCCAGCAACAGCCCCACCTGCAAAGGCGAGGCGCCTGCGACGTCCACGAGGTAGCCCTCCGTGAGCTCGACGAGCGCCGTGAAGACCGCCCCCACGGTCATGGCCCCGAGTATCCCGGCGACGGGCAGCGTGTTGCTGATCGGCCGGACCGGCATCAGTGGACGCGGAGCGTGGTACTGCCCCGCCACGAGTCCGACGCCCAGCAGCAGCCCGAAGGCGACGGGCACGAGGAAGAGCGGATCGGTGAACGAGCTCTTCGTCAGCCAGGAGACGCCGAAGAACGGCAGCAGGGTGGCGCCGAGCGCCAGCGGGATGGCGAGCCAGTCGAACGCCGCGCTCTGTGCGGGGGGTTGGTTCGGCTCGAAGGCGAGGACACCGATCGTGACACCGACGACGGCGAGCACGGCGAGCACGGCGAAGAGGAGACGCCACCCGCCGAAGGCGCCCACGAGCCCCCCGACGAGGGGACCGCACGTCGCCATCCCGAAGAGTCCGAGGCTGATCACCGCCGCGGTCGTCGGCAGCCGCCGCGTCCCGTGCCCGGTGACCAGCGGCGGCAGCGCGGCGACCAGCAGCATCCCCGTGACGAGCCCCTGGAGGACCATGCCGGTGACGAAGACGGCGGCCCCCTGGGCGCACAGCACCAGCACGCAACCCGCGACGAACCCCCACTCGCAGACGAGGTAGACGTGCCGACGCGGCACCCGCTGGACGATGTCGGCTGCGGCGACGGCGCCGAACGCGTAGGCGGCGTTGGAGAGTCCGTTGGCCAGTTGGAGGCCGAACCGCGTGGCGTGCAGCTCGCGGAGGAGCAGCGGCTCCATCAGTGTGGTGGCCGTCGTGAGCACGAGGTACGGGCAGAGCGCCAGCAGCGCGAGCGCGACGGCGGCCGGGTACCGCCCGGCCAGGGGCGTGCGGCCGAGGAGAGTGCGGGGGCGTGGACGGGTACGGGGCCGCAAGGGGCGCCTCCCTGGCCGGGCGGGCGGTGGTGCCCGGGCGGGCAGGCGGCACCCGTGCGCGGACGGCCGGTCGTACGCCGGCGCCCCCGGCCGCTCCGGGCGGCCGGGACAGCGTAAGGCCGGGCGCCGCTGCGGCGGCGCCACTGACACGCCCTGCCTGCACGCGCAGCCAACTCCGCGCAGGTGAACCGCGGTCCGGCTCTACGGCTTGCGGCCGACGCCCGCCCAGACGCCGACCTCGTCCGGGCTGATCATCCCCGGCAGGCGTTGCAGCCCCTCGGCGAGGTCGAGGTCCGGGCGCCACTCCGAGGTCGGCACGAGCCCCGGAGCGGCGAGCTCCAGCCCCTCGAAGAAGGCGCCCATCTCCTCGCGGGTGACCCTCCCCAGCATCAGCCCCTTCTCCTCGTACGCGCGGGCCGCCGCGGCGACCGTGTGCGTGCTGTCGGGCAGGTCGAAGTCGGTGGTGGCGTGCGAGAGGACGAGGAGGCTTCCGGTGGCGAGGCGCTCGGTGAGGCGTGCGACCAGCCTGTGCGGGTCGTCGCCGCGCGGGATGAAGTGCAGCAGCGCGACGAGGGAGAGTGCCACCGGCTCGTCGAAGTCGAGGGTCTCGGCGGCCCGTTCGAGGATCGTCTCCGGTTCGCGCACGTCGGCGTCGATGTAGGCGATCGCGGCCGGGGGACCGGCCGTCAGGAGGGCGCGGTCGTAGGCGAGGACGATCGGGTCGTTGTCGGTGTAGACGACCCTGGCGTCCGGCTGGAACCGGTGGGCGACCTGGTAGAGGTTGGGCTCGGTGGGGATGCCGGTACCGATGTCGAAAAACTGCCGGATACCCAGCTCCTCGGCGGCGTACCGCGTCGCCCGGTGCATGAACCCGCGGTTCTCGCGCGCCGCGACGAGGGCGCCCGGGTAGACCCGCAGTACCCCGGCTGCGGCCTCCCTGTCGGCTCGGTAGTTCGTCTTCCCGCCGAGGTAGTAGTCGTACATCCGCGCCGAGTGCGCGCGGTCCTGGCCCAACTCCGTGTGTGCGTCCACCGTCCTCCTCTTCCGCCAACTTGCCTCAGAAGATCACTGGTTGGCTCCGCGCACAATCCTGCGGGGCGGCCCGTCCCCGAACTGCCGCCGGTGCAGCGGGTCTCCGTCCGGCGCGACTCCACCCGAAGGACGAGGCACACGATCCCGCACCCGCACCGCCCACCTTCCGCTCGCGCACGAGACCCGACGGACCCGCAGACACTGCGCACCCCGCCGCCGGGATCGAGTAGGTGCCCCGATGTGCCGAAACACAGCGGTGAACGGACAGGTCGACTCCACGGAAGGACACCGCCATGTTGCGTATCGCCCGGACGACAGCGCTCGAAATCCTCGACTCCCGGTCACGACCGACCTTGCTGGTGTGCCTCACGACCACGGACGGCATCCGGGTACGGGCCGGCGTGCCCGCGGGGGCGTCGACGGGCAGCCGCGAGGCCGTCGAGGTGCGGGACGGCGACCCGGAACGGTTCGGCGGGCAGGGCGTGCGGATCGCGGCGGGCCACGTCGAGGGGGAGATCAGCGAGGCCCTCGCAGGACGGATGTTCTCCTCCTTCCGCGAGGTCGACCAGGCGCTCCGTGAACTCGACGGCACGGCGGACAAGTCCCGGCTCGGCGCCAACGCGGTCGTGGGCGTCTCGCTCGCGGCGGCGAAGGCTGACGCACGGTCGCGCGGGATGCCGCTCTGGGAGCGTCTCGCCGAGGTCGGCGAGGCCGAACCCCGGATGCCGGTACCGCATTTCAACGTCGTCAACGGCGGTGCGCACGCCCAGGGCGCCCTGGACTTCCAGGAGTTCATGGTCGCGCCGCGCGGCGCCGGCTCACTGCCCGAGGCGGTGCGAGCCGGCTCGGAGATCTACGACCACCTCAAGTCCCTGCTCTCGTTCGAGGGCCACACCACAGGACTCGGCGACGAGGGCGGGTTCGCACCGGCCCTGGGACAGCCGGAGGACGCGCTGGACCTGCTCGTCGCCGCGATCACGGCGGCCGGGTACACCCCCTCCCGGCAGGAGGTCGCGCTGGCACTCGACCCGGCGGCGAGCGAACTCCGGCACGACGGCGGATACCGCGTCGGCGGCGTGCAGTTGGACGCGGACGCGCTGATCGAACGGTACGTCGACCTCGTCCGCAGATACCCCGTGTGGTCGCTGGAGGACGGGCTCGGCGAGGACGACACGGACGGGTGGAAGCGGCTCACCGAGCGCCTCGGCGGCACCGTTCAGCTCGTCGGCGACGACAACTTCGTCACCAGCCCGACGCTGATCGCGGAGGCGATCGACCAGGGCGTCGCCAACGCCGCGCTGATCAAGGTCAACCAGATCGGCACGGTGAGCGAGGTCCTCGACGCCGTACGGCTCTGCCGCGACGCCGGCTACGGCTGCATGGTCTCCCACCGCTCGGGCGAGACCACCGACGACTTCCTCGCCGACCTCGCCGTCGGCACCGGTTGCGGCCAACTCAAGTCCGGCGCCCCGGCCCGCGGCGAGCGCCTCGCGAAGTACAACCGCCTCCTGGAGATCTCCGGCACGGCCCCCGACCTCCCGTACGGACCCGAATGAACCGTCGGTCACTCCCCGGCCGCGTACCGGATGACCTCGCACTCGTCGAGGACGACGAGCCCCTCGCCGAGCAACTCGTCGAGCTGCGGCAGGAATCCGCGGACCCGCTCGCGGCTGTCGACGACGACGATCGCCACCGGCAGGTCCTCGCTCAGCGAGAGGATGCTCCGAATGTGCAGAGCCGACGGTCAGGTCGACGCCGTCGACGGCGCGCTGCTCGCCGTGGACCTTGGTCAGTCCCCGTACCGCGATGGCGGGGCCGTGGTCCTGCCGCGTGTGCTCCGCCACGGAAGCCTCGGGCATGGGGTTCGTGCGGTGTGTGGTCACGGCCGGGACGCCTGCCTTGGGTGTGTGGGGGACCTCGGCGACGGTTTCCGCGCGGGATTCGGTGCGCCTTTCCCGGTGCTCTTCTGCGTTTTCGGGGAAACTTTTTCCTGCCGACTTCGTGTCAATTTCCATGGGTCCGCTCTCGCCGTGCACACGGGGCGACGAAACAATAGAGGTACCGGAGGTCGGCGCGTACCACCGTGCCCGGCATTCCGAGGGTGAGCCGCCGGAATGGGGAGCCGGGCGTGCGCTGCGCGAGCCGGGTAGCTTCCCGTGTGTGCTCCGTTACCTGCAGTTGCGCTGGAGGTGCCCGTTGCCGGGTGTGGTGGGGAAGGTGCGCAGGCAGTAGCGCGGAGAGGCATATGAGAATGCATTGTTGAACGAAATTCCGTGGCGCGTGTCATTCCATCGGGTGAAGGTTGTTCCGGGGGCTACCGGGTTTCGTATTTCTTCTGCACGCTGTTTTCACAAAGTGCCGCAGGCGGCGCTCAGAAATCAGAGGAGAAAAATGAAGGCGAGGTTGCTCCCGCGGGCCGGCGACCAGGTGGTGCGGTACCGCTCCGGCCGTCCCTGGGCGATCCGGACCGGGACAGACACGGTGTTCGCGACCCGCGCCGCCCGCCGACTTTCCGGAGCCGAGCATCTCGTCGTCGCCCAGGAGGAGTTGCCCGAGCTGTTCGCCGAACCGGAGCGGGCCTGCGGGACGGAGCAGCCCGCGGTCTTCGCGCGCACCGACGCCCGGAGGCGGCACATCGCCCGGATGCTGGCGGCGCGTGGCTGCCACTGGCACCTGTCGGGATTCGGCGGGGACGAGCTCTTCCTGCCCTCCCACGGCTACCCGCACCGATTGGTGTCGCACCACCCCGTCCTCGCGCTGCGGTACGTGCGAGCGTTCCGCTCGCTGGCCAGGTGGCCGCTGGGCGCCACCGTCGCAGGACTGATGCGTCCCGGCAGCGTATGGAGCTGGTGGCGGTCGCAGGCCCGCCGCCTCACGGAGCCGCCCGACACCGACGACCGCCGCCCCGTACTGGGTGGGGGCTCGACACGGTCCGCGCGTCCGAGTCCGCCTCGGCCGCCGCCGTCGAGACGGCGCGCACGGCCCTGCTCCGCACTGCGGACGAGGCGCTTCCCCTCGCCGACGACCCCGGCCAGCACCAGTCCCTCCTCCTTCTGCGCTCGACGGCGTCGGACCACCGCCAGTTGGCCTCCCCCTTCGTCGAGGAGGGCGTCCACCTGGACTCTCCCTACCTCGACGACCGCGTGGTCGAGGCCGTCCTGTCGGTCCGCGTCCACGAGCGGGGCACCCCGTGGCGGTACAAGGCGCTGCTCTCCGAGGCGATGCGCGGCACCCTCCCGGAGTCCGTGCGCAACCGCGCGACCAAGGGAGAGTTCAACGCCGAGGCCCGAAGCGGACTGCTGACGCACCGAGGCGCCATTCTCACGATGTGCACCGACTCGGCGCTCGCCGAGCGCGGTCTGCTCGATCTCGACGCACTCCGTCGGCAACTGCACGCACCGCACGCCGACATCAGCGCCGAGTCGCACGTGGAGAACCTCGTCGGTTGCGAGGCGTGGCTGCGTGCCGTCCGCCCACCCACTCACCCGAAGAGGACCGATGACGCTGCGACTTCACCCTGACGTCTCCACCACGGCTCTCGGCGCCGACGACGGCGAGTCCCGCACCGACGAAGGCGTCGTACTGCTCAACGAGCGCACCGGCGGCTACTGGCAGTTCAACGCCACCGGCGCGTTCGTGCTGCGTCTGCTGCTGGAGGGCGAAGAGCCTCCCGACATCGCGGGCCGACTCGCGGACCACCACCGGGTGGAGCGCGAACAAGCCGACCGGGACGTCGCGGCCGTGGTCGAAGAACTGCTGGACGCCCGGTTGTTGGTGCTGGACCGATGAGCGAACCGGTCGCCCTCGCGCCCCGCGACCGACTGCCGCCGCACCGCCGGGTGCTGCCGCTGACGGCCGTGGCCGCTGCCAGGTTGCTCGCCTTCGTCCGTCCATCGGTCATCCGCTGGTGCCTCGAGCACGCCCGTCGCGGAGCCGCGCCGGCGACCACCGGGCAAGCCCCCGCCGCCCGGCAGCACATCGTCTCGGTGAGCCTCCGGTGCGCGGGACAGGGCTGCTTGGAGCGCTCCCTCGCCGCCGCCCTGCTCTGCCGCTTCCGCGGAACCTGGCCCACCTGGTGCACGCGCGTCCGCCCCCACCCCTTCGCCGCGCACGCCTGGATCGAGGCGGAGGGCCACCCCGCCGGCGAGCCCCACCCGCCCGGGCACCGCCCTCTGCTGAGCATCGCCCCATGCCCAACGGGCCCTCCGGCACCGGGAGATGAGACGGCGCACGGGTCGAGGAGAGCGCTGCCGCTGCGGGGCGGAGCGCGCCGCTGGTCGTTGCCGTGTCGCCGTGCCCGGGCTCGTGTCAGTCGCGCGTCCCGTGCGCCGCGACATTGCCGGTGGCAGTGATCGACAGGCAGCCCCCGGCGCTGCTTGGTGCCGATCTGTAAGTCGCATGTGGCAACTGACCAGCGAAGAAGCAGCAAAGATCACTACGCCGTCATCAGGTGACCACCGTCATAGGGCTGCTTCCGGCGGCGCCCCGCCGCATCTGGTCACCCAACGACGAACGCCCCGCACTCGGCAACTGGGCTGCTGGCGGGGCGTTTCGGTACTCCGAACTCGAAGTACCCCCGGCAGGATTCGAACCTGCGCACACGGCTCCGGAGGCCGACGTGCTTGTGTGCGTCTGTGCAGGTCGACGTGCTGATCGACTTGGACTGGGGGTGCGTCACGCCGCGTATACGCCGTGGGCGCTCTGTAGGCGGCGGCTGCGAAGCGATACCGTCGACATGATCTATGCGGCGGGGAGGCGCGAGCATGACGGCGGAGTTCACTGCTGAGTCGGCGGGCGCGGTGCTGGGGGAGGCGTGCCGCTCGGCGGGGCTCGATCCTGCGGGCGCGGAACTGCTGCGCCTGGGCTCCAACGCCGTATACCGGCTGTCGACAGCCCCTGTCATCGTCCGTATCGCACGGGACACCGATGCCCTGGACGAGATGCAGCGGGCTGTCGGGGTCGCACGCTGGCTGGAGACGGAGGACTTCCCCGCCACGCGCGTGTTTGGCGACGTGGAACAGCCGGCCGTCATCGGTGGCCGGGTCGTCACGTACTGGGTGAACCTTCAGGACGAAGTCGAGTACGCCCGCCTGGACGAGCTGGCTGACCTCCTGAAGCGGCTGCACTGGCTGGAAGAGCCGAAGTCGCTCGGGCTGCCGCACTTCGATCCGTTCGCCAAAGTGTGGGACTCGCTGCGCACACTGGATGGCGCCTCGGAGGCGGACCGGTCGTTCCTGGAGGAGCGGGCGGGAGAGCTGAACAAGGCGTATGACCGTCTGGACTTCGTGTTGCCCTTCGGCATGATCCACGGAGACGCCAACGTCGGGAACTGCCTCCGCGACCGGACCGGGCGCGCTGTCCTCATCGACCTCGACGGCTTCGCGCTGGCTCCTCGCGAGTGGGATCTGGTCCTCACCTCGCTCTACTACGAGCGCTTCGGCTGGCACACGCGGACCGAGTACGAGTCCTTCGTGCATCACTACGGATTCGACCTCATGAACTGGCCGGGCTACCCGGTGCTTGCTGACGTGCGTGAGCTGATGATGACGTTGTGGCTCGGGCACCAGGTGACGACGAACAGCAGGGCCGCGGAAGAGTTCCCCCGTCGGGTCGACAGCATCCGGACCGGAGGCAGCCGGAAGGATTGGCAGCCGTACTGATCAGCGGCTTCCGTCGTGCTGTCCCTCCGTAGCGGTCCACAGCCGGTGCCCATTCGCCTGCTCGCGGAAGGAACGAACAGCGGCTGTCTCTCCCACTGCCGACAGGCCGTCCCGGAACTCCTTGAGGTAGCTGACACAGCGCGCTGACTTGAGCTGTTCTCCAAGATCAAAAGCGTCGAGGGCTACGCGGCATGCCTCTTCGGGATCTCCGGCCCGAAGGTGGGCGTCGGCAAGGACCATGGTGGCGAAGAAGTCGCTTCTCACATGGCTGCCGCTCATGGCGTTCTCAGCGTGGGCCACGGCTCGGCGGGCGCTGTTCACGTCGCGGAAGCAGTGGGCGGCCTCGGCTGCCAGCTCGGCCTCGTCAAAGTAGGTGATCCACTCCGGCTCGTCGCTGCTGTTGCGGCTCTCCAGCGCCTTGGTGGCCTCGCTGAGAGCTTGTTCGCACGCGCGGATGTCACCCGTACGGGCAAGGGCACGGGCCTCCATCGCGTGGAACTGCGCCATCAGGGTCGGCGTCGCCACGCCAGAGATGCCCATGCGTGCGGCTCGGGCGAGTGTCGCGGCCTCGGTGTAGTTGCCCAGGAACGTGGCCTGGTGGCTCATCGCGGACAGTATGCTCCCCGCCAGCCGGCGGTCGTCGCCGTCCTGGGCGAGACGGAGCGCCTGGAGGAAGTACCGCTGAGCAAGGCCGTGGTGACACGCGTCGTACGACATCCAACCGGCCAGCAGAGTGGACTCCGCGACTGTGGAGAACAGCGCCCGGCCGACAGCTTCCGTGTACTGGCCCGTGAGTAGGGGCGCCACATCCTGGCTGAGGTACTGGACGACGGACTGTCGCGCATGCTCGCCGCCGAACCGGTCGTCCATCTCGGCGAACATGTCACTGGTCGTCTTGATCATCGCTACGTCGGCCAGTCCCACCCGTGCACCATCCGTGCGGGCGCTCGATGGGAACGAGGGATCTGGTGCGACCAGCCATCGCAAAGACGCTTCGCTCCACGCATGCTGCGACGCCTCGGAGAGCAACAGCGGCTCGTAGCCGTGCAAGTCAGCGCGCCACAACTGGCTGACGGTCTGAAACGCCTCCTCCGGGGTCGGCGGGTAGCGCGTCTCCAGCAAGCGGGAGTCCTGGCCAACGGCGGCACTCAGCCCCAACTCGGCCGGAGCGATGTCGAACGCCTCGCAGATGAGTGCCCCGTAGAACTCGTCGGGCGTGCTGTGCCCGTTCTCCCAGGTTGCGATGCGGCGCTTCACGCTGTCATCGGACGGGAGTGCCTTCCCGTGTCGCTTCGCGCACCGTCGTAACTCGCTGACGAGCCGGAGCTGTCCCCAGCCGCGGGCCTTGCGAGCCGCGCGGAGGAGTTCCCCAAAGGACCGGTTCGCTTCCGTTCTGATCGCCTCCCCGCGCGTCCGGCCAGATGCGCTGTCCTGCTGACCCCTCCGAATTTACGGAATGTAAGGCCCTCCTGTCTGCCCGTAATTCCGAGGTCGGTGCGTTCATCGGCAGGTGATCCGGGGTGACGCGGGGCCGGAGGGCACGTCAACCCCCGTCACCTCTCGTCATCTGCCCAGCTCAGGGCGGTGCGGCCGAAGGTGGTTCCAACGCGGCCAAACGGCTGGGGCTTGGACCAACTGAGGTGACTCGACGTGCAGATGATGACAAGAAGGGGAGTTCAGTGGATCTCCTGCGCATCCGATGACCCGGACGAGTGCCGGGAGTACTGGGCGGTTGACCCTCGACGCCCCTACGCGCTTCCTGCTGGGCGCTTCTTCGACGTCGTGGCGGTCGGGCAGCGGGTCGGGCTGTAGACGTTCGACCAACTCCAGCGCCACGGCATGCCGCTGGGACCTGTGATGGCGGACCGCGCGTCCGAACAGATCGGCTTCTTCGTCCCCACCTGGGCACGCGATCCCTTCGACCGCATGGTCCGGCAGGAGTCGGCAGACGAAGCGCCTGAGTACCGCTACCTGGGTGAGGGTTCCACGGTCGTTGTACCCGGGCCGATGCCGCTGACGGGGGATCGCTACATCTGGCTCCGGGCTCCGATGCGTCGACCGGAGGCGTCCCCTTCGCGCATCGCTGCGCTGGCCGCGATGTTCGTCGCCGCGTCGTCTGTCGTGGCTCGGGCGGACCGGTACGGCCGTGAGCAGTCGGCCGCGTCCGTGGAAGGGGAAGCCACCCATGCCAGCTGACCACGAACACAGCAGCGACAGCGCGAGCTGGTCCCCGCTCGACAGCGAAGAGTGGTACGCGGCGCGGGACGCGGTCGCCGGGCTTCGGGACGTATTGATCGCTGCCGGGATGGAACGCGACTTCCCGTACCTGCGTGCCGACCTGAACGCCTTCGGACACGGCCTGATCGAACTCGGCCGCATCTCGCCGGAGACGGCCGAGCGGCTGACAGGGCTGCTGCGGCGGGCACTAGAGAGCACGTACGACGTGCCGGGCACAGGAACGCACGGCCGCCAGCAGCGGAACGACTGAGCAGAGCGGATGAGGTGGACGACGTGACGGACCCCAAGGGCGTGTGCGCGCGACCTGCGGATTGCCTCACTCCAGGTGTGGCCTATGTCCGCGGCTGGGCGGAAGGCAACTGCGCTGCTGACGGCCTTGCCGAGGTGCTACGCGCGGTCGGCCTGGATGTGGACCTGCCGGGGCTCAAGGCGGACGTGAACGTCTTCGGGGACGGCGTCGTCACCCTTGGCACGGTACGTCCGGACGCTGCGCGGCTCCTGGCCGACTTGCTGACGACTGCGCTGACGGCAGAGATGGCATGGCAAGAAGACGGCCGGCCGGGACTCGGAGGCGCTGCTGACAGTTCAGCGGCATAGAACGGATCGGCGAACAAGCTTGCCAAGCAGTACAGGTGGCTCGTCGTCGGCTGGGACCGGCGCCCCAGCGCCGCAGCCCGAGCCGAACGACGAGCCACCTATGTGTCGGCTGAGCTGTGAGCTTGGGAAGCTAAGGGCATTTGGGGCTCGCTCCGGGGCTGACCTGCGACGGAGCGGTGCCGGCGCCTGGTGGGTGGTCGGCTGATACCCCTGTGTTCCTCGTGGTTCCCCGCAGGTTCTGGCACGGGCCTGGCACGGACCTCTTCGCCCGAAGTCTCGGCCTGCAGTCCAACAGGTGCAGTGGTGGTGGTTGCTGTACCTCGCTGCTGTACCGCAACTCCCGGCTGCCAGGCCGCTGTCAGCGGCCCCTGCTGGCTTGCCCCCGGAGTGTGAGAACGGTGAGGGAACCTCCGATCCGTCTTGTGGTTGCCTTACCTGCGGCGATGAACGAGATGGGCTGACGGGCGGCGGCGTGAAGCCCGCTTGCCGACGCCGTCTATCACGCACTGCGGGCAGCCAACATCTTTCGCATCAGGTGCAATTGCCCGCGACCGATGTCAACATGCTCACATGGGTGAATCGCACCGCTCGCCAGACGAGCCAGGAGCCCAGTCTGCCAAGGAGGGACTCACGGATGACGGAGCGATCGGCGCCGCAGCAATCCTGTTGTCGCAACGGGGCCACACCACGGCTGCTGCGCTCATGCTCGACGTGACGGCCTTCATCTTCGAGCGACGTACGCATTACGAAGAGAGCATGGACTTTACCTCCACACTCGAATACGAGGATGTAATCCTGGAGGTCGAACCTCACCTCACTCTCGGCTTCGACCGGTCAGTAGTCCACCAGATCGCTTCCGCCTTTGATGCCGTGGGGAATAAATGGGAGCGGTACTTCGACGAAGTGATGGTTCGTGAGGTCATACCTGAAGTTGGCTCGGATTGGCGGAACAGGCTTGCTCGTGAACTGAAAGGCGGAAGCGTAAGTAATCAGGGGCGGAATATTCGCTACGAGCCGACACATCCTCAAGCTGACGGCTTACATCTAACGAATGAGTGGGAACACAAGGTTTACCAAGTACTTCGAGAGCGCCAGTCAAGCCTCCCGGACAACGAGACCATCGGAATCATCCCACTTGCAGGAACGCGTGTTCTGGGGCACACATTCGAGCCAGATCTGATGGTTACCTACCGGGGTCGCGTCGGAGTCATCGAGATCGACGGACCGCACCATAAGGGCCGTAGGTCCGACGATGCTGGTCGCGAGCGGTTGCTGAGAAATGCAGGCATCAGACATATTGATCGAATCGATGTTGCCGATTCGACCCAGAAAGCGGAAGTGGAAAAATTCGTGACCGACTTCTTGAAGCATCTGAGTGTCTGATTGGGTTGAATGGGTCGTGGCATAGTTAATTGAAGGGGCAGAATGCGCAATCCGGATTCGATTCGATACGAATGCGACGGCTGTGGAAGGGTAACCAAGGTTAACGTCCGGACTGGACGCCTCTACTCGCATCAGCCGCCGGGGAAGGTCCTCGCTTGCCCAGCGTCCGGGAGCGTCGTATTGCCCCCTCAAGGCGGCGAACCGCTGAGCCTACCGCCGCTAGGCTCTCGCCAAGCGCCAGCATATCCTGAAGAACTTCGACGAGCCGTCGACGAGCCGTCGACCAGCGTACGTCCAGTTAGCGGGGGGTTACCTGGCCTCGGCAGGAAGCGCTGACGTCTCAACAGTCACCTATTCTCCGTGAAGTGAGGGTGACGGTTGCGGGCACTGAGTAGCCTTAGCCTGTGGAGAATTCTCAGTCATCCGCCAGAGCTGTCCGTGGTGCGGTCGTTCCGGATACCGATCCGCTCCGCCCGAGGAGCCATGCCTGGGAGACGTACTCAGACATGGTGCTTGCCGACTGGTACAGGCTCCTTAGCCAGGATCCTGAGGAGGATGAAGTTCAACGTTTCCTTGAGCTGCATCCATCAATGGTTCCGGGAGGTAGCGGTGATATTGGTCCGGGTGGACATCATGGGTCCGATATGGGGGCGGTGTTCCGGCGGCCCAAGCTAATCGGTAGCGGCCGTACATTTGAACCTGACTTCATGTGGGTCACAAGGTCTTCCGGTCTTATCACGCCGATCCTCATTGAGATCGAGAAGCCATCGAAGCGATGGTTTAAGAAGGATGAGCGTCCCACTAGCAATTTCACGGATGCTCGCGATCAGCTGAATGATTGGCGTTCTTGGTTCGCTCGTGGAGGAAACCAATCTCTCTTTCGAGATACGTTTCTGTGCTTTGGTGACAAGTACCATGATCGACCGCTGGAGCCGCAGTACGTGTTGATCTATGGTCGTGAGTTGGAATTCAAGCGAGGAGGTGGCCACACGAACCCGACGAGCTTCGATACAAGCGAGATCAACAGCGGCGGATGGACGAGGTGTTCATGACGTTCGACGCACTGCGGCCCCGTTACGATCACCGCATTTCGATGACGCTGACGATGACGGCATACGGACCGAATGTTTATGCTTTTTCGCCGGTGTACGGGACGAGTACCTTCATCGGAAAGGGGGCACTACTCCTGGGGAATCCGCGAGTTGCCCTTTCTCGTTCGGTCATGATGACCGACGAGCGGCGCGCTTACCTGGCCAAACGGTGGGCCTACTGGCAGGAAGACGAGCGTCGGAAGAACGTCGACGCCAACGGGATGGTATTTCGCGAGACGGGGAGCGAGTAGCCGCATGACATAAGGAATGAGACATACTGAGAAACACAACGAAGGAGTACTGTATGAAGCGACGCCCTCTCTCGGTTATTCCGGATTAGGTCTGTTCTGAGGCTCGTCGAGCTTTTACCTCTTACCGCTTCTTTTCCTCGCGGTAGACAGCACGACAAGCGAAACAAAGTGCAACATCCTCACCAGGCCCAATTCCGACAGTGGTCACCGGAAACACGAGCGTGTTTTCTACGCCGCAATGACAGTTATCTACGAACCAATCGGGGCCATAGTCAGGGTCTCCGAGGATTCCGTACCCCCAATCGAGAGTGGCGTTTTCTGGGTCATCAAACTCTTGCAAGCAGAAGAGGCATGTCGGAGTTTCGCCGGGAATAAAAGCGGGTTGGCGACAGTCGGGACACCAAACCGTGTACTCGGCGTGTTGCTGTAGTTGGCCGGATAGCCCCTTCATGCGTTCCTCAACGACAGCCTGAAGGTCAGCAAGCTGTAGCCAATAATCGTCGACCTTGCGAGCCATCCAAGAGTCATCATCGCCAAGCCTCGGCACGAGCTGCTTAGTGACGAAAGCCAAAAGGAAGGACAGTACCTTGGCCGCTTGAGACTCCAACGCGAACGCGGATGCCGTGTGTCCGTAGTGAGTCAGTGCATTCCGCGTTTTCGCCAGGCTAGCGATCGCCTCGCGGTCCTTCTGCTCGATAGGAACCTCTGCGATCTTCGCAAGGCGGTCCATCGCTGCCTCAACGGAACAACTGTCAAACGCGCCCGCACGGAACTGGCTTAAGTTTGCTTTCTTCGGGTCACGGTAGACGAGACTCCAATGTTCATGGATCAGGCGTGCCTTCAAAAGGATCTCGGTAGCGGCTTGTAGATGGAGAATTGCGTATTTGAGAGCGCGCGCTCCCGGCTGTGACGGCTTGTCCGTCAAGTGCTCGAAGACGCTGTCCAGGTAGTCAGCAGCGTTCCGCAGAGGATTAAAATCCACGATTCGCTCGTGTTCGACGGCGTCGGTTTCACTAGTCAAAGCTCACACCTCAGAATGTTGATGGATTCGAATACATGCACTAGCTGCTACAACCGCTTTCGTCATTTCGCTGCTTCAGTCGCTCTTCCACGAGCTTGAAGAAATGTTCTACGGGGACGGCACGGACCTCAGCCTGCCACCAAGTCATCGGAATAGGATCAGTTCCCCCTGCGACGCGCATCTTAATCTTGCGCGAGT
This sequence comes from Streptomyces sulphureus DSM 40104, assembly GCF_000381025.1. Classification (GTDB taxonomy): domain Bacteria; phylum Actinomycetota; class Actinomycetes; order Streptomycetales; family Streptomycetaceae; genus Streptomyces; species Streptomyces sulphureus. Next base: position 269,428 of record NZ_KB905814.1, on the reverse strand, counting down.
ACAGAAAGTAGCCGCTATTCGCACACTCCTCCAAGATCGTATCCATCCGCTTCCTCGCATTTCGCTGCTCTATTAGAGTTTCGAGAGTGTCACCCAACTCCAACCAATCCCTGAGTTCATCTAGCAGCACAAGTAGTTGTTCGACTTCTTCATCCGTTCGATTCTCTTCGGAATAGCTGGGAAGGAATGAACATGCACTAGAGATGAGAGCCCATAGTTCTGTTCCCGAACGGACTAAGTAAAATTCAATCGTCTTAGGGTCGGGCCCACTTGGATCAACGCTCATGCTTAGCGGCTGACGCGTAAGGGTGTCTGTGACCCAAGCTTCATGATCTGCCTTGAGCTTCTTCATCCTCTCTACGGGCCATCCGTTTTCCTGATCGTCAACTACCTTATGGTGGTTCCCGCACAGTAGGACCAGGTTCGAATGGTGGTCTCTGTTTCCAGTGAAAGGTGCGTTCCCTCTCGGCCCACCCGGTGACTGCGGGTGAATGTGTGCCATCTCTCCAATGACGGAATGGTCGTCCTTCTCAACTTCTCGCGGAATCACAAGTTCCGTCCGGCAGATAGCGCAGCACCCGCCGCTTAGCGCCCAAAGGATCTTCATGGATTTGTCTGAGATGGCCACCGTCGGATCATAACTGTGGCACCGTTCCGCTGTCTGGGCCGTCGGCGAAGGTGCAAGGTCGGTGGAGCGGCTTTGAGGTGGCGCTGCTTTGGCGCGAGTGATCATGGTTCCGAAAGCTTCCGGCGCGTCGGGCAGGTAGTGGACCTGCTCGGTAAAGCACGACTTTGGGGCCATGATCTTCGAGGCTCGCGCCAAAGTGGCTCCGTAAAGCCGTGGAGCCGACCGCCCCAGCCACGACGTACCCCCTTCTCTGGCATCAGGTGGCTGTATGCATGGAGTGGCACGGGCGCTGGCCGGGCTGGAGGGGCGGAGACATGAGCACAGGCCGGGCCGAGGGCCGGGCATGCGCGCGGGGAGCGGAGCGAGCCGCCTTGAAGACGTAGAGAAAGTCTGAGCCTCTGCGTACTCAGAGGGGGTACGTCAGCTCCAAGTCGTTGCCTGGCAGGTGCAGCTCCTCCAGGGCGAGCGGTCGGCCGTCGGAGTCCCGTGTGACGCGGAGGAGTTGTAGGAGCGGGACGCCATCCGGTAGACGCAGGGCTTCCGCCTGGTCTGGCAGTGGCATGCGGGTGCGGACGTGCTCGGTGAAGTGGAGTTCGTGGCCTAGGGCCGACAGGGCTTCGTAGAGTTCCGGTGCGGGAGGCGGGGGCTCTTCCTCGAACTTCGTGCCGACCAGTACGGAGAAGGGCACGTACGTGCGGTGGAGCTGGCGGAGTGGGCTGCCCTCGGCCGTCTGGAGCACGTCGTACGTGAACAGTGGCTCGCCCGGTGGCACGCGGAGTAGGTCCGCCAGAGCGACCGGGGCGTCTGTGCGTGTGGCCGTGGGTTCCTCGGCGTTGGTCCAGCGGATGCCGTCGGCTTCGACGTACCGGCCGTCTGGCTCGCGGCGTACGCCGCGCGGGCGGGTGAGGCTGGGGCGGCTGTGGGGGGAGCGGACGAAGCCGCCTCGGCCGGCCATGACTTCGACCAAGCCGGAGGCTCGTAGCTCTGCGATGCCCTGACGCACGGTCGGGCGCGTGACGCTGAACTGCTTCGCCAGGGTTTCCTCTGAGGGCAGCGGCTGGCCCGATGGGTAGGTGCCGTCCATTATGCCGGCACGCAAGTAGTCCGCGATCTGCCGGTACTTGGGCTGCTTCTGCTGATCGCTGGCCCTCTGCGATGGCATCTGACTCCCCGAATCGCTGGTCAAGCCTGTGCTGTCTTGATCCGGAGACAAATCGTCTCCGAACGAGGACAGCGTCTCTCATTCCAACACGGTTGACAACCCGTATTACGGGTGGCCACTCTGGACTCTCCGCAACCCGTAGTACGGGTTGTCAAGCAACTCGGAGGAAGGGCCTTCGGGTGCGACAGACAAGGAGTTCAGACAGTGGTAGCTCTACCGATTGATACGGCGAAGTTCACGGGGATCATCTGCGCCGTTGCCCCAACGCCGCGCATCGCCAACCGGGAGACCGGACAGGTCCGGGTCGACCGGGACACAGGCCAGACGGTCTATCAGGTGGGCCTGTGCCTCATGTCCGGGAGGTCGGCCGATGTCGTCACGGTGAACGTGCCGGGGGAGCCGTCGGGCGTGCAGAACGGGGTGCCCGTTCAGGTCCGGGACCTGGTCGCCACGCCGTGGGAGAACGAGGGGCGGCACGGTGTCTCGTTCCGGGCGACCGAGGTCAAGCCCCTCACGGCTCCGGCGGCCTCGTCCGCGTCCGGCTCGTCGGCAACGGCGTCCGGGAAGGGGGCCGGACAGTGATTGCCCTGGCTTCCGCGAATTCGGCGGGGTCCGCCTCGTCGAGCTGGGTGCTCGTGGTGGCCGCAGTGCTGGTGTCGGGTCTGCTTCTGGCAGGCCCGGCCCTGCGCCGGCGCTATCCGGTGGCCTGGTGGGTGTGCCTCGGGTTTCCGGTCGCGTGCATGCGGGTCATGCGGACCTGGCGGCCGTTGATGGCCGGGTGTGGGCTGGCCGTGAGCCGTAAGGCGGCGCTGATGGTCGTCTCCGGGCTCGTCGGCAACGGTTCGCCTCCGCCCCAACCTCGGGTGCCTCACCGTGGACTCATACGGCCGATTCGGGGCGGCTTCTGGTTCCTCGTCCGGCTACTGCCGGGGCAGGTGCCGGAAGACTTCATCAAGGCGGCTCCTGCCATGGCGCATGAGTGGGAAGTGCATGCGGTCCGCGTGACGACGTGGAAGCCCGGTCTCGTTCGGGTGGTGGCCTCGGCCAGTGATCCGCTCAAGGCGCCACAGATACCGAAGCAGCGTGGTGCGGGGCGACTGCTGCGGGTTGCTGTCGGGGCGCTGGAGACCGGTGCTCAGTGGGTCATCGACCTGCGGCAGGTACCGCACTGGCTCATCGTGGGCGCCACCCGTTCCGGCAAGTCGACGCTGATCAATGCCCTCGTCGCGGGCCTCGCTCGGCAACCCGTCGCGCTGGTCGGTATCGACTGCAAAGGCGGGATGGAACTCTCGCTCTACGGCCCGCGGCTGTCCGCGCTGGCGACCAACCGGGCACAGGCGGTCAAGCTCCTGGGCGCGCTCGTCGACCTGACCTTGGACCGAATGACCGTCTGCCGCGCTGCCAGGGTCCGGAACGTCTGGGGGCTGCCGGAGGACGAACGGCCCGTTCCGATCGTCGTGATCGTGGACGAGTTGGCGGAGCTGTTCCTGGTCGCCAGCCGCAACGAGAAGGAAGAAGCACAGGCGGCGAGTACGGCTCTCATCCGGCTGGCGCAACTCGGTGCGGCGCTCGGTGTGTTCCTCGTTGTCGCGGGGCAGCGGGTCGGCTCGGACCTCGGGCCGGGCGTCACGGCCCTCCGTGCCCAGCTCGCCGGCCGCGTCTGCCACCGGGTGGCCGACCCCGGTACGGCGGAAATGGCGCTCGGTGACCTCAACCCGGATGCGCTGCACGCGGCGCAATCGATCACGCCCGAACAGGCTGGTACGGCGGTCCTCGCCTCGGCCGACGGCTGGGACCGTGCCCGGTCCCACCTGGTCTCGGAAGCCGAGGCGGAGCGCGTGGCTGCCGAGTACGCGCACCTCACGCCCTACGTGCCGGAGCTGGTCACAGCGGGGGCGGCGCAACCTCGGCGGACGACGTTCCCCGCGTGCGGCTCGAACGACTCGACGGCGAAGAGAACGAGTGAGAGAGGGGGTGGACTCCCGTGATCGTTTCCGTATCCGCCGTGGTGCTGCTCGGCCTCCTGACCTGGTTTCTGCTGCGCATCCGGTACTTCCGGTGGGCCGAGGTGCTGATCTGTTCGACCTTCGGCTTTCTCCTGGCCGAGACCGGTGCCGGACCTGTCGTTCAGGGGGTGCTGGACGGCATCGGCGGACTCCTCAGCGAACTGAGTTGAAGGGAGGAGTCGCCCAAATGATCTCCATGAAAGACGGCTCCCGACGGGGTGCGAAGTCGCCAAACCCGACCCCGTCAGGAACCCACTCCATCCGCTACGTCAGCAGTGAAAGGAGCAGTCTCACTTTGTCCACTGCGCATCGATCGCGCAAACCGTCGCGCCGTCCCTGGTGCGATCTGAAGGAAGACGATTACCGGACGTGCCAGGGGAGCGAAGAGGTGGTCCTGGCCGATCGTGAGGGCGCTGAGCGGCGCGTCTGTCCGGCGCACGCTGCCTCGCTCTGGTTGACGGACCCGAGTCTGCGCTTCTCCGCGAAGACTCCGCCGGAAGCCATCGCCGCAGTGATGCGGCAGGCGTTCGGGGGTGGCCGATGACGGAGGCCAGCAAGGCAGTCGCGGCGCTTGTCGAGCGCGCCGGGCGGTCGGACTTCGACGGCTGGCGGCGGAGCGTTCTCCGCCTTGGCGGCTGCACCAACCCTGTTCACCTCGTCGGCTCCGCCGCATACGTGGACGCTGCCACCGGGGTGGCGCTTCACTCGTACACCTCGGAAGCTCTCGGCGGTCGGCTCCTGGTCGCGTGCGGCAACCGCCGGGCGACGGTCTGTCCGACGTGCGCTCAGCTCTACCGCGCGGACACGTATCAGCTCATCCGGGCCGGACTGGTCGGCGGTAAGGCGGTCGCGGAGACGGTGAGCGGGCACCCTCGGGTGTTCGCCACTCTCACCGCTCCGGGCTTCGGCCCTGTGCACTCGCGGCGGGAGCGGGGCGGCCGGGTGCTGGCCTGCCGTCCGCGAAAGGTGGGGGAGTGCTGTCCGCATGGCGCTCCGGTCGGGTGCCATACCCGGCATGCGGCGGACGATCCGCGACTCGGTGAGCCGCTGTGTCCGCGCTGCTACGACTATGCCGGCGCCGTGCTCTGGCAGGCGCAATCCGGTGAGCTGTGGCACCGCTTCACGCTGGAGCTTCGGCGTGTGCTGGCTCGGCGTGCCGGGTTGTCGCGTTCGACGCTGGCGGACGCGGTACGGCTCTCGTACGCGAAGGTGGCGGAGTACCAGCGGCGTGGCCTCGTGCACTTCCATGCCGTCGTCCGTCTCGACGGTCCTGACGGGCCGGGGGAGTCGCCTCCTCGCTGGGCAACGTCGGGCCTCTTGGCGGACGCGGTGCGGGAAGCGGTCGGCCGGGTGCGGGTGGTCGCGTACGGGGCAGACGTGGTCGGCTCGCGCGTGCTGCGGTTCGGTCGGCAGTTGGACATCCGTGCCGTTCCGGCGGCCGATTCGGCGGACGGGTTGTCCTCGTCGGCAGTGGCGGGTTACATCGCCAAGTACGCCACCAAGGGAGCCGAGTCGGCCGGGGCCGTCGACGGGTGTATCCGGCATGGCAAGGACCTGGCCACACTGCCCGTGCGGGATCACGTGCTCCGCATGATCGGCACCTGCTGGTGGCTCGGCGCGCTGCCCTCCTTCGAAGAGCTGAGGCTGCGGCGCTGGGCCCACATGCTCGGCTACCGGGGCCACTTCTCGACCAAGTCCCGCCATTACTCCACCACCCTCGGCGCGCTGCGCTCGGCCCGCGCGGAGCACCGTGCGCGCGAACAGCGGTCCGCGCTCGGCCTGGACGACCGGGACGCCGTCCTTGTCGGCCAGTGGCGGTACGCCGGGCGCGGCTACAGCCCGGAGGCGGCCCTGCTCGCGGCCTCGGTTCGGGAAGGCGGTGACGGACATGGCGGCTGATGAGCTGATGACCGTTCCGCAAGTTCTGGCCGAACTGGGCGGTGTTTCCCGGCGCACCTTCTACCGCTGGCGCGAGGTGGGGCGTGGCCCCGCGTCGCTCAAGCTGCCGAACGGCGAGATCCGCGTCTGGCGCAGCGAATTCACTGCATGGCTCCGGCGGCGTGAGGAGGAGGTCGTATGAAATCGCAAGACGTGAGGGTCTGGGAGATCCGGCGGAACAAGTCGAGCAAGCGGCCTTCCTACGAGGTCCGGTGGAAGGTGGCCGGGAAGCCGTTCTCGAAGACGTTCCGCACCAAAGCTCTGGCCGACAGCTTCCGGTCCAACCTCGTAAAGGCGTCTCGGGCAGGGGAAGGGTTCGACACGGAGACCGGTCTGCCGGACTCCTTGGTCGAAGTTGCCCCTTCCCTCACCTGGTACGAGTTCGCACTGAAGTACCTGGCGATGAAGTGGCCGCACGCGGCCGCCAACTCGCGCGACAGCATGAACGAGACGCTGACGCTGGTGAGCACGGTCCTCGTGAGCAAGAAGCCTGGTCGACCTGCGGATGCGGTGCTACGCAAAGCGCTGCGGGGCTGGGCATTCGTGCACTCGCCGAACGAGGACGAGGAAGAACCACCGGCCAAGGTGAGCAACGCGCTCGCCTGGGCGGCCAAGGCATCGCTGCCGCTTGCTGATCTGAAGAATCCGGCTGTGATGCGCAGCGTTCTCAACGCGCTCACGCTGAAGCTGGACGGGACTCCGGCCGCGCCGGAGACGGTACGGCGCAAGCGTGCGGTGCTGTCCAACGTTCTCCGGTACGCGGTAGAGATCGGAGAGCTGAACGAGAATCCCGTGGCGTCGGTGCAGTGGAAGCCGCCGAAGCTCGCCAAAGAGGTGGACCGCCGGGTCGTGATCAATCCCGTACAGGCTCGGGAGCTGCTGACCGCGCTGTCGTACGTGGGGCTCTACAAGCGGGCGCGGGGGCGTCGGATGGTCGCGCTCTTCGCCTGCATGTACTACGGCGGACTGCGTCCGGCAGAAGCGGTTGGGCTTCGCCTTCAGGACTGCGAACTGCCGGAGAAGGGATGGGGGCGCTTTATCCTGCACAAGACGCGTCCCACGGTGGGGAAGCGTTGGACCGAAACCGGCAAGGTCCATGATCACCGTGGGCTCAAGAACCGTTCGGAGGACGAAGTCCGGCCGGTTCCGGTGCCGCCGCAACTGGTGCGCACCGTCCGCAAGCACGTGGAGGAGTTCGGTACGGCCGAAGACGGCCGGCTGTTCTTCAACGAGCGGGGCGGCGTCATCGGCTCGTCGTCGTACTCCCGTACCTGGGAGGAAGCGCGTGCCCTGGCCCTCACCCCGGAACAGGTTGCCTCACCGCTCGCCGGTACGCCATACGACCTGCGGCACGCGGCTCTGTCCTCCTGGCTGAACGCCGGAGTCGATCCGGCCGAGGTCGCGGAGCGCGCGGGCAACAGCGTGGACGTGCTGCTGACCCGATACGCGAAGTGCCTCGACGGTCGGCAGCACGTAGCCAACCAACGGATCGACGCCCTCTGGGACGACGGTTCCGGCACCGAAGACACGAGCGAGACCGACTGACAATCGACTGAGAGCTGAACGGCTACAGTCAGGCCCTCGGGAGTCATCCCGGGGGCCCTCTCATTCGTTGGCCCTGACCTGCGGAAACGGGGCCGAATCCATCCCACGGATACGCCGCGACCACCGACAAACAGCGGCTCGCAGCCGCATCCGGCTGCACAACGACAAACGCCCCGCACCAACATCCAAGCTGGTCACGAGGCGTTTCGGTACTTTAATCAAAGTACCCCCGGCAGGATTCGAACCTGCGCACACGGCTCCGGAGGCCGTTGCTCTATCCCCTGAGCTACGGGGGCGCTGCCGCCGCTCTCGACGACGACGGGAAGAACACTACCAGCACACCGGGGGTGCGAGTGAACGGGGACCGGTGGCCGGAGGAGGGGCGGGGGCGGTGTGAAGGCGGTGCGGGGGAGGCGGGGCGATGGCGCGGTGGGGAGCGGGAAACGGGGAAAACCCGGACGCAGCCGGTGTCGTCGGCCTAGTCTTTGCGGTGTGCCACGTACGTCCGGCCGGGTCCTCGTCGTCGACGACAGCAGCGTCATCCGGCAGTTGATCAGGGTCAACCTTGAGCTGGAGGGCTTCGAGGTGGTGACCGCCGCCAACGGTGCCGAGTGCCTGGACGTGGTGCACGACGTCCGCCCCGACGTCGTCACCCTCGATGCGGTGATGCCGGAGCTCGACGGGCTGACCACGGCCGAGCGCCTGCGCTCCGATCCGCGTACCCGCCACCTCCCGGTCGCGGTGATCAGCGGGTGCGCCGAGCTCCGTGGCGACGCGCAGCGCGCGGCCGCGGTGTCGCCCGAGACGGGGGTCGACGCGTTCCTGGAAAAGCCCTTCGAGCCGGCCGAGTTGGTGCGGCTGGTGCACGAGCTGATCCACAGCGTGGAGGAAGAACCCCCGCGGTCACCGACGACCTCGGGCGAGGGCGCGTTCGCCGGCACCGACTCTCCCGCGGTCGGCGGAGCGTGACCCCGCCGCCCGCTCGGCCACCGCGCGCGCACGGTGGATACACCCTGCGCGCACGGTGCGAAACCGGGTCGCCGTCCCCCACCCCCTCTCCCATACGCTGGGTCCCGTGACCCCCGCCCGGCTCTCCGCTCTCGTGCTGCGCAGCGTGGACCGTGCCGTCGACGACGGCCGGCTCCCCGCACCCGGCGCCGCGTTGCCGGACCGCGTCGTGGTGGAGGCACCCCCCGCGCGCGGCAAGGGCGACTACGCGACGGCAGCGCCGCTCCGCCTCGCCCCCTCGCTGCATTGCGCCCCCGGCGCCCTGGCGCGGCTGTTGCGCGGGGAGTTGGCCGGAGCCCCCGGCGTGGGCGGCGTCGAGATCTCGGGTCTCGGGTTCCTCAACGTCACGCTCGACGCGCAGGGGCGCACCGAGCTGGTGCGCGCGCTCGCCGGGGACGGCACGGCGCAGCCGAGCGCCCACGAGGCACCGGCAGCCGACATCGCGAACTGGTCGGCAGTCACCGGTGACGACACCGCCGCGCTCGCCGTCCGCACCGAGGCGTCCAGCCCGCTCTTCCGCGTCCAGTACGCATGCTCACGCGCCCACGCGCTGCTGCGCTCCGGACGTGCACTCGACGTCGAGGCGGAGCCCGGCGCCGGGGGCCACGCGTACTCGGCCCCGCAGGAACGCGCTCTGCTCGCCCTCCTCGCCGACGGCGCCCGGCACCTGCAGTCCGGGCAGGAGCGCTCGGCCGCACGCCATCTGGAGTCCGTCGCCGAGGCGTTCCACCGCTGGTCGGCGACGTGTCCCACGCTCCCCCTGGGCGACGAGAAACCCGGGGCCGCGCACCGCGCGGGGCTGGCCCTCGCCGAAGCCGTCTCAGCGGTGCTCGTCCGCGGCCTGTCCCAGCTCGGCGTCACCGCGCCCGTCCTTGTCTGAGAGGTCCCGGCACCTGAAGGACCCGGACGAAGGCACACCCCGCACCGCCCGGCGCCCGCAGCCGGGCATCCCCGAGACCACCACCGAGGCAACACCATGAGCAGGTCAGCACACCCCGCAGGCCCCCGGCACGGCGACGTCCTCCCCGAAGGCCACTTCACCGCACCCCCCGCCGACCTCAACGGGCTCGACGCACGCGTCTGGGCGCGCACGGTCGAGCGCGGCGCGGAGGGCACCGTCGGCGTCGGCGGCGTCGACGTCTCCACGCTCGCCGAGGAGTTCGGCACCCCCGGCTACTTCCTCGACGAGGAGGACTTCCGCGCCCGCTGCCGCGCGTGGCGCGAGGCGTTCGGCCCGGACGCCGACGTCTTCTACGCCGGTAAGGCGTTCCTCTCCCGCGCCGTCGTCCGCTGGCTCACCGAGGAGGGCCTCCACCTCGACGTCTGCTCGGGCGGCGAGCTGGCGACCGCGCTCGCCGGCGGCATGCCTGCCGAGCGGATCGCCCTGCACGGCAACAACAAGTCCGAGGCGGAGATCGAGCGCGCGGTCGAGGCCGGCGTCGGGCGCATCGTGCTCGACTCCTTCCAGGAGATCGCCCGGGTCGCGCACGCGGCCGAGCGGCTCGGCAGGCGCCAGCGGGTGCAGATCCGGGTGACGGTCGGCGTCGAGGCGCACACCCACGAGTTCATCGCAACCGCGCACGAGGACCAGAAGTTCGGCATCCCGCTCGCCGAGGGGGAGGCGGCCGAGGCGGTGCGCAGGGTCCTGATGCTCGACGGGCTGGAACTCACCGGCATCCACTCGCACATCGGCTCGCAGATCTTCGACATGGCGGGTTTCGAGGTCTCGGCCCGCCGCGTGGTCGGGCTTCTCCGCGAGGTGCGCGACGAGCACGGCGTCGAGCTCCCCGAGATCGACCTCGGCGGCGGCCTCGGCATCGCCTACACACCGCAGGACGATCCCAGGGAGCCGCACGAGATCGCCAAGGCGCTCGGCGCCATCGTCACCCGGGAGTGCGAGTCCGCGGGGCTCGCTGTGCCGCGGATCTCCGTGGAGCCCGGGCGCGCGATCGTCGGGCCGACGGCGTTCACGCTCTACAGGGTGGGCACGGTCAAGGAGCTCGACGGCCTCCGCACCTACGTCAGCGTCGACGGAGGGATGTCGGACAACATCCGCACCGCGCTCTACGACGCCGAGTACACGGTCTCGCTCGCCTCCCGCACCTCGACGGCGGAGCCGATGCTCTGCCGGGTCGTCGGCAAGCACTGCGAGAGCGGGGACATCGTCGTCCGCGACGCGTTCCTGCCCTCGGACGTCGCACCGGGCGACCTCCTCGCCGTCCCCGCGACGGGCGCGTACTGCCGCTCGATGGCGAGCAACTACAACCACGTGCCGCGGCCCCCCGTGGTCGCGGTCCGGGACGGCGCGGCGCGGGCGATCGTGCGCAGGGAGACGGAGGACGACCTGCTCAGGCTGGACGTCGGCTGAGCGCCGCCGAACCCGATGTCGGGTGACGAGATATAGGTCCCACATAATGGACCAGGCGTGGAATCTCCCCTGTGGTGCGTGAGACTTGGAGGGGCCGCGCAGAAGGGGAGGAAGCCGCCGACCGGCCGGGACGCCACCGACAGGTGGCAGAGTGCAGCATGCAGTGCAGGGGCACCCGCGGAGCCACGGCACGCGAGGTGACACCGCGGCGGCCCGAACCGGGCGCCGCGGGCGAGTCGAAGTAGTCGAAGAAGAGGTCTGATGATGCGTACGCGTCCGCTGAAGGTGGCGCTGATGGGCTGTGGAGTCGTCGGCTCAGAGGTGGCACGCATCATGACGACGCACGCCGAGGACCTCGCCCAGCGCATCGGCGCCCCCGTCGAGCTCGCCGGCGTCGCCGTCCGCCGACCCGACCGTGTGCGCGCCGGCATCGATCCCTCGCTCGTGACGACGGACGCCGAGGGGCTCGCGGCGCGCGAGGACGTCGACCTCGTCGTCGAGGTGATCGGCGGAATCGAGCCGGCGCGCAGGCTCATCACCACCGCGTTCGAGCACGGCGCCAGCGTCGTCACGGCGAACAAGGCGCTCCTCGCGGAGGACGGTGCCACCCTCCACGAGGTCGCGGAGAAGCACGGCGCCGATCTTTTCTACGAAGCCGCGGTCGCCGCCGCGATCCCGCTCGTCCGTCCGCTGCGCGAGTCCCTCGCCGGCGACAACGTCAACCGGGTCCTCGGCATCGTCAACGGCACGACCAACTTCATCCTCGATCGGATGGACTCCTCCGGCGCCGGCTACAGCGAGGCGCTCGACGAGGCGACGGCCCTCGGCTACGCGGAGGCCGACCCCACAGCCGACGTCGAGGGCTTCGACGCGGCGGCGAAGGCCGCGATCCTCGCCGGCCTCGCCTTCCACACCCGCGTCCGCCTCGACGACGTGCACCGCGAGGGCCTCACCGACGTGACGGCCGCCGACATGGCGTCGGCGAAACGCATGGGCTGCACCGTCAAGCTCCTCGCCATCTGCGAGCGTACCCCCGGCGGCCGCTCGGTCACGGCGCGTGTGCACCCGGCGATGATCCCGCTCAGCCACCCGCTCGCCTCCGTCCGCGAGGCGTACAACGCGGTCTTCGTCGAGTCCGAGGCCGCGGGACAGCTCATGTTCTACGGGCCGGGCGCCGGCGGTTCGCCGACGGCCTCCGCGGTCCTCGGCGACCTCGTCTCGGCCGCCCGCAACAAGCTCAACGGGGCCCGGGGCGCGGGCGAGTCCGCGTACACGCGGCTGCCCGTCTCGCCCATGGGCGACGTGGTCACGCGCTACCACATCAGCCTCGACGTGGCGGACAAGTCGGGCGTCCTCGCCCAGGTGGCCACCGTCTTCGCGGAGCACGGCGTCTCCATCGACACTGTGCGCCAGCAGGGCAAGGAAGGTTCGAAGAACGACGCATGGCTGGTGGTCGTCACCCACCGGGCGACGGACGCGGCGCTCAGCGCCACCGTCGAGGCGCTGCGGCGGTTGGACACCGTGCGCGGCGTCGCAAGCATCATGCGGGTCGAAGGGGAGTAAGGAACAAGTGACCATCATGGACAGTGCCGTCATGCCGGCTGCCGCGACCCACCAGTGGCGCGGCGTCATCGAGGAGTACCGCGACCGCCTCCCGGTCGCCCCCGAGGCCACCCCGGTGACCCTCCGCGAGGGCGGTACGCCGCTGGTCCCCGCCCCCGTCCTCTCCGAGCTCACGGGGTGCGACGTCCACCTGAAAGTGGAGGGCGCCAATCCGACGGGTTCCTTCAAGGACCGCGGGATGACGATGGCGATCACCAAGGCGAAGCACGAGGGCGCGCAGGCGGTCATCTGTGCCTCCACCGGCAACACCTCGGCCTCGGCCGCCGCATACGCGGTGCGCGCGGGGATGGTCTGCGCCGTGCTCGTGCCCCAGGGCAAGATCGCTCTCGGCAAGATGGGCCAGGCACTCGTGCACGGCGCGCAGATCCTCCAGGTCGAGGGGAACTTCGACGACTGCCTGACGCTCGCCCGCGGCCTCTCGGAGAAGTACCCGGTGGCGCTCGTCAACTCGGTCAACCCGGTGCGGATCGAGGGCCAGAAGACGGCTGCTTTCGAGATCGTCGACATGCTCGGCGACGCCCCCGACATCCACGTGCTCCCGGTCGGCAACGCCGGGAACATCACGGCGTACTGGAAGGGGTACAGCGAGTACGCCAAGGAGGGCCCGGCCACCCGCTCCCCGCGCATGTGGGGCTTCCAGGCGTCGGGGGCCGCCCCGATCGTCCGCGGCGAGGCCGTCGAGGAGCCGACGACGATCGCCACCGCCATCCGCATCGGCAACCCGGCCTCCTGGACCCTCGCCGAGCAGGCGCGTGACGCCTCCGGCGGATTCATCGATTCGGTAACGGACCGTCAGATCCTGCGCGCCTACCGGAGGTTGGCCTCCCAGGAGGGTGTCTTCGTCGAGCCGGCGTCCGCCGCGTCGGTCGCCGGTCTCCTCCAGGCCGCCGAGCAGGGCCGGCTCGATCCGGGCCAGCGCGTCGTCTGCACGGTGACGGGCAACGGCCTCAAGGACCCGGACTGGGCCGTCGCCGGAGCGCCCCAGCCCGTCACCGTCCCCGTCGACGCCGACGCCGCAGCCGACAGGCTCGGACTCGCCTGACCCCTGCGGGAGTTCGGCGCACCGCCGAACTCCCGCACGGGCGCGCCGATTTCCCTACGGGCGTACCGCCGCGCCGCCGGCCCGCACGCGGCCGACGGACGTATGGTCCGCGCACCCTGCGCACGGCGAACCGCCACGCGCCCTCGTTCCCAACTACCCTGGTTTCGGGGCCTGTTCGCGGCGGTGCGGGGCCGGACGCCGTGAGTGGCCGGTGGGCCTGGGCGGCAGGGCGCCCGGCGGCACAGGAGCGCACGGCGGCTTTCGACACGCATCGTGCGCCTCCCGTGCGCCCTATGTCGCCACTGAACCTTCCTTCGATAGGCTGGCGTTCACCCCGCCCCGCGCGATGTCCCTCGGAAGGGTTCCTGCTCGGTTTGCCAGGCCGCAGCCGGAGCCTCCGCGGAAGCGCCGGGTCCAGGCCGGTCCGGCTCGCAGCCGCGGCCCCAGGGGTCGCCGCAAACCAAACCAAGGAGAGTCATCGGAAGATGGCCGGTCCCGCGTTCCGCGCCGCCGCCGTCCGGGTGCGCACCCCCGCCACCAGCGCCAACCTCGGTCCCGGGTACGACGCCCTGGGCCTCGCCCTCGGCCTCTACGACGACCTGGTCGTCCGGGTGGCCGACTCCGGTCTGCACGTCGACCTGGCAGGCGAAGGCGCCGACACCCTTCCGCGCGACGAGAACCACCTGCTCGTGCGCGCGATGCGCAGCGCCTTCGACCTCCTCGGCGGCCAGCCCCGCGGCCTGGAGATCGTCTGCGCCAACCGCATCCCGCACGGCCGCGGCCTCGGCTCCTCCTCGGCGGCGATCTGCGCCGGCATCGTCGCGGCCCGCGCCGTCACCACGGGCGGTGAGGCCCGCCTCGACGACGCCGCGCTCCTCGAGCTCGCCACCGAGATCGAGGGCCACCCGGACAACGTCGCGGCGTGCCTCCTCGGCGGCTTCACCCTCGCCTGGACGGAGAACGGGGCCGCCCGCGCGATCCGGATGGAACCCGCCGAGTCCATCGATCCGGTGGTCTTCGTCCCGGCGAACCCGCTGCTCACGGAGACCGCAAGAGGGCTGCTCCCGCGCACCGTGCCGCACGTCGACGCGGCCTTCAACGCGGCGCGCGCCGGCCTTCTCGTCGAGGCGTTGACGCGTCGGCCCGAGCTGCTGCTCGCGGCGACGGAGGACCGCCTGCACCAGGAGTACCGGGCTCCCGCCATGGCCGGGAGCGCGGAGCTCGTCCAGCGGCTGCGCGCGGACGGCGTCCCGGCCGTCATCTCTGGCGCAGGCCCCACCGTGCTCGCGCTTCCGGGCGACGACGGGGCTGCGGAGAAGGTCGCGAGACTCGCGGGAGAGGGCTGGACGGCGAACCGGCTCGCCCTCGACAGCGCGGGCGCGAGCGTGCTCCCGTTGCACGCGTCGGACAGGTCGCCGGCCCCGGAGGACGGGTCGGCAGGGGGTGCCCGCCGTGCTGCGGGCGGGGACGACGGTCGGTGACAGGTGATCGCCGGTCTGCGAGAGGGGGAATGTTTGTTGGGCCCGGTAGTGTTAACCTCAAGTCAGCACACGCAGTCTCGTGGGTCTCCCGCAGATATCTGTGACGGCACGTAAAGTGCGGCACTATCTCGGACCTGGCAGGCCCGGCAGGGACCACCACTTCTTCCAGGAGTCTCCCACTCTGCGTGATCGCATCCAGGCAGCGTCGAGCACGCTCCGGAGTCGGCACGAAGCCCCGAATCACAGCTTCGCGTCAACCACTGAATTGATCTCCCCGCCGTACATCCAGGCGGGGCCACCGTCCCGGTCAGGTCCGCAGTGCAAGGACTCGAGCCGGACAGCACAACCGGTCGCCGAGCCAGTAGGGCCGACGTCCGCTCCAGGGAAGGACCCTTCGTGAGCGACACCACCGATCTGATGGGCGTCAACGCCGCTCCTTCCGGGCCTGAGGGTCAGGGAGCCGCAAACGCCGCCGGCAGCTCCGCCGAGAGTGCCGCCGGGCCTGCCACGGACGCTTCCACCGGTGCCGCACCCCGGCGCCGGCGCTCCGGCACCGGCCTTGAGGGCATGGTCCTCGCCGAGCTTCAGCAAGTCGCCTCCCAACTCGGAATCAAGGGCACCGCGCGGATGCGCAAGAGCCAACTGATCGAGGTCATCAAGGAGAGGCAGGCAGGCGGGAGTTCGTCGAGTTCCGGGAGCTCGTCGGCTGCTTCGTCGGAGCAGAAGTCCGCGCCTTCCAAGGGCGCGAAGGGGTCTGCGAAGCAGGCCGCGGAGAACGAGTCCGAAGCCGAGGCCGCGTCGGAGAAGCCGAAGCGGCGCGCCACCTCCAAGGCGCGCACCGGCGACGAGGACGAGCGGCAGCAGCAGATCGACATCCCCGTGCAGACCGACGGCGACGAGCAGGCCGAGCGCCGCAACCGCCGCGGCCAGGGCGCCAAGTCCGACGCCGAGGGCGGCGAGGCCAAGTCCGGCAAGGACGCCCAGAAGCAGGACGGCGCCAAGGACAACCAGCCCAAGGACAGCCAGCCCAAGGACGGCCAGGACCGCAGGCAGGAGCCGAAGGGCGAAGGCTCCAAGAGCGGTGACGGCAAGGGCGGTTCCGACGGCGGCAACAAGCAGCAGCAGGACCGCCAGTCGAAGCGTGACCGCCAGCGCAACCGCAACAAGAACAACGACGGCGGTGGCGGCGGCGCCCAGCACCAGAACAACCAGGGCGGCGGCCGCGGCAACAACAACAACGACTTCGACGACGACGGCAGCGGCAGGCGCGGCCGCCGCGGCCGCTACCGCGACCGCAGGGGACGCCGCGGCCGCGACGACGTCAGCGAGCCGCAGATCGCCGAGGACGACGTCCTGATCCCGGTCGCAGGCATCCTCGACATCCTCGACAACTACGCGTTCGTGCGCACCTCCGGCTACCTGCCGGGCCCGAACGACGTGTACGTCTCGCTCGCGCAGGTCCGGAAGAACGGCCTCCGCAAGGGCGACCACGTCACCGGTGCCGTGCGCCAGCCCCGCGAGGGGGAGCGGCGCGAGAAGTTCAACGCGCTCGTGCGCCTCGACTCCGTCAACGGCATGTCGCCCGAGAACGGCAAGGGCCGCGCGGAGTTCACCAAGCTCACCCCGCTCTACCCGCAGGAGCGGCTGCGTCTGGAGACGGAGCCGAACCAGCTCACGACGCGGATCATCGACCTGGTCACGCCGATCGGCAAGGGGCAGCGCGGCCTGATCGTGGCGCCGCCGAAGACCGGTAAGACCATGATCATGCAGGCGGTCGCCAACGCGATCACCACCAACAACCCCGAGTGCCACCTCATGGTCGTCCTCGTCGACGAGCGGCCCGAGGAGGTCACCGACATGCAGCGGTCGGTGAAGGGCGAGGTCATCTCCTCGACCTTCGACCGTCCCGCCGAAGACCACACCACCGTCGCGGAGTTGGCGATCGAGCGGGCCAAGCGGCTCGTCGAGCTCGGGCACGACGTCGTCGTGCTCCTCGACTCGATCACCCGCCTCGGCCGCGCCTACAACCTCGCCGCGCCGGCGTCGGGTCGCATCCTCTCCGGCGGTGTGGACTCCACCGCGCTCTACCCGCCGAAGAAGTTCTTCGGCGCCGCGCGGAACATCGAGGACGGCGGCTCCCTCACCATCGTCGCGACGGCGATGGTCGAGACCGGCTCCCGCATGGACGAGGTGATCTTCGAGGAGTTCAAGGGCACCGGCAACATGGAGCTGAAGCTGGAGCGGAAGCTCTCGGACAAGCGGATCTTCCCCGCGGTGGACGTCGACGCGTCCGGTACCCGCAAGGAGGAGATCCTCATGGGGAACGACGAGCTCCAGATCGTCTGGAAGCTGCGCCGGGTGCTCCACGCGCTCGACCAGCAGCAGGCGGTCGAGCTGCTCCTCGACCGCATGAAGAAGACCAAGTCCAACGCGGAGTTCCTGCTCCAGATCCAGAAGACGACGCCCACTCCGGGCAACGGCAGCGACTGAGCTGCCGTCCCCGGACGAGTGCACCGCACTCGTCCGGGCGCAGGGCCGAGGGCCGTCCCACCACATCGGGTGGGACGGCCCTCGCCGTATGTGACCACGGCGTTCGACGCCCTGAGAGCTTTCGCACAGGCCGACGGGGGACAGCGGACCGCCGTGCACGACGAGCGAGTCCGCGTTCTCGCAGGTAAAACCGAGGGGAAAGGCGGAGAAGGGGGCCTTTGCCGACCTCGTTCCATTGGCAGGCGCTTTACCCGTCCCGGTGGCGCACTGTGCAACCCTGCCGCGAAGGCACAGGCGTCCAGCAAGGAAGCCACACCGCATACCGAGGGAAGTGAAGATGACGGGCGACAGCAGCGAGGGGACGGCAGGGCGGGAGCCCCGCACGTGGGCGGTGCGCCCCACGGGCCGTCGTCGCAAGCCGCGCACCCGGCGTCGGAAGGCGTTGGTGATCGGCGCGTGCACGGTCGCGGGGGCCGTGGCACTCGGCGGTGCGGGGCTCGGGGTCGCGTACGTC
The DNA here is from genome assembly GCF_000381025.1 of Streptomyces sulphureus DSM 40104. Lineage (GTDB taxonomy): Bacteria > Actinomycetota > Actinomycetes > Streptomycetales > Streptomycetaceae > Streptomyces > Streptomyces sulphureus. The sequence continues at coordinate 251,623 of NZ_KB905814.1, read as the reverse complement.
AAGTTCAACGGGAACATTTCGGGCGTCGACATCAACGCGGCGCTCGGCACGGACCGTCCCGAGGACGCGCCGGGCGGGTCGATGGACATACTCGTCCTCGGCTCGGACAGCCGGGCCGGGGACAACTCCTCGTACGGGCAGGACGACGGCTCCTCGCGCTCGGACACCGCGATGATCGTCCACATCAACGAGGACCACGACCGTGCGTCCGTCGTCTCGATCCCGCGCGACACCGTCGTCAACCGGCCGACCTGCGCGGCCGAAGGCGACGCGAAGAACGAGGACGCCAAGAGGGGCGACGACGGCGAGAGCGAGCGCCAGGGGGCGCCCGCCAAGCGCGCGATGTTCAACACGGCCTATCAGGTGGGCGGTCCGGCGTGCGCGGTCAAGACGGTGGAGTCGCTGTCGGGCGTGCGCATGGACCACTACGTCGAGGTCGACTTCGACGGGTTCAAAAAGCTGATCGACACGCTCGGCGGCGTCCAGATGACGACGACCGAGTCGATCGACGACAAGGAGAGCCACCTGACGCTCCCGGCCGGCACCCACCGGCTCGACGGCGAGCAGGCGCTCGGCCTGGTGCGCACCAGGCACGGCGTCGGGGACGGGAGCGACCTGGGGCGCATCCAGCTCCAGCAGTCGTTCGTGAAGTCGCTCATCGACCAGGTCAACTCCATCGGCCTGTTCAGCAGCCCCAAGCGGCTCTACGACCTCGCCGACACCGCCACCTCCGCGCTCACCACCGACTCCGACCTCGACTCGGTCAACGACCTCTCGGGGCTGGCGAAGACGCTCAAGGGCGTCACCTCGGACGACATGCAGATGACGACGCTGCCCGTGCGGTACGACCCGACGGACGAGAACCGCGTCGTCCCGATCTCCGGCAAGACGGCTCAGGTCTGGAAGGCGCTGAAGAAGGACCGTCCGATACCGAAGTCGGCGACGAAGAACTCCGCGGGGGACGCGGCCGATGTGGACGGCGTCATAAGGGACGGCACGAAGCCGTCGAACCAGGCGGACCAGGCCGCCGACGAGCGCTGACGGCACGGGCCCGGGGGCTGTGCTCGGCGCGAGCACCCGGTTTTGGGGCACGCGGCACCAGGTGGCAAACTTGACCGCCGGTCCCGGTTCACGGGCGGCAACCCGCCTCCCGACCCGGCGCCCTCCCGGACACTAGGAGCAACCTTGAAGCGCGACATCCACCCGGAGTACGTGGAGACCCAGGTGAGCTGCACCTGCGGCAACTCCTTCACCACCCGTAGCACCATCGGCGCCGGCCAGATCCGCGCCGACATCTGCTCGGCGTGCCACCCGTTCTACACGGGCAAGCAGAAGATCCTCGACACCGGTGGCCGTGTGGCCCGCTTCGAGGCCCGCTTCGGCAAGAACGCCGGCACGGGGAAGAAGTAGCGACGCCGCAGCGCCGGTCCGCCGCCGCCCCGCACGGGTGGCGCGGCCGGCGCTCTTTTGCTGCGGTGGTCCGGTGGACCGCTCACGACCCCGGCCGCCGCACGGCCGTTCCGCTTTCTTCTCCAGACGAGGGACCACACGATGTTCGAGGCTGTCGAGGAGCTGATCGGCGAGCACAGCGACCTCGAGAAGCAGCTCGCCGACCCCGCGATCCACGCGGACCAGGCCAGGGCGAGGCGGCTCAACAAGCGGTACGCGGAGCTCACCCCGATCGTGGGCGCCTACCGCGCATGGCGGCAGACCGGCGAGGACATCGCCACCGCGCGTGAACTCGCCGCCGAGGAACCGGAGTTCGCCGACGAGGTGAAGGAGCTCCAGGCCCGCGAGGAGGAGCTCACCGAGCGCCTGCGCCTGCTTCTCGTACCGCGCGACCCCAGCGACGACAAGGACGTCATCCTGGAGATCAAGGCGGGCGAGGGCGGCGACGAGTCGGCGCTCTTCGCCGGCGACCTGCTCCGGATGTACCTGCGCTACGCCGAGCGCCGCGGTTGGAAGACCGAGCTCATCGCGTCGACCGAGTCGGACCTCGGCGGGTTCAAGGACGCCCAGGTCGCGGTGAAGACCAAGGGCGGCACCGAGCCGGGGCAGGGCGTATGGGCCCGGCTGAAGTACGAGGGCGGGGTGCACCGCGTGCAGCGGGTGCCTGCGACGGAGTCGCAGGGGCGCATCCACACCTCGGCCGCCGGTGTGCTCGTCCTCCCCGAGGCGGAGGAGGTGGACGTCGAGATCAACCAGAACGACCTGCGGATCGACGTCTACCGCTCGTCGGGACCCGGCGGTCAGTCGGTGAACACCACGGACTCGGCCGTGCGGATCACGCACGAGCCCACCGGGATCGTCGTCTCCTGCCAGAACGAGAAGAGCCAGCTCCAGAACAAGGAGCAGGCGCTGCGCATCCTCCGCGCCCGACTCCTCGCGGCCGCCCAGGAGGAGGCCGAGAAGGAGGCGTCCGACGCGCGGCGCAGCCAGGTGCGCACGGTCGACCGCTCGGAGCGGGTGCGCACGTACAACTTCCCGGAGAACCGGATCTCCGATCACCGCGTGGGGTTCAAGGCGTACAACCTCGACCAGGTGCTCGACGGTGAACTCGATCCGGTGATCCAGGCGTGCGTCGACGCGGACTCCGCGGCGAAGCTGGCGGCGGCGCAGTGAGGAAGCGTCCGGCGTCCGCCGGATGCGCGGCGGGGGAGAGCGCAGTGGGAGGGAGTGCGCGATGAACGTGCTGCTCGCCGAAGTCGCCCAGGCGACGAGGCGGTTGGCGGACGCGGGCGTGCCCTCGCCGCGGTTCGACGCGGAGGAGCTCGCCGGCTGGGTGCACGGGGTGGGCCGCGGCGAGCTGCACCGGGTCGCCGACGCCGACTTCGACGCCCGCTACTGGGAGGCCGTCGCCCGCCGGGAGGCCCGTGAGCCGCTCCAGCACATCACGGGCCGCGCGTTCTTCCGGTACCTCGAACTCGAAGTGGGCGCAGGGGTGTTCGTACCGCGACCGGAGACGGAGTCGGTCGTGGGGTGGGCGATAGACGCGGTCCGCGCGATGGACGTCGCGGAGCCGCTCGTCGTCGACCTCTGCACCGGTTCTGGCGCGATCGCCCTCGCCCTCGCGCAGGAGGTGCCCCGCTCGAGGGTGCACGCCGTCGAGCTCGACGACGGCGCGTACGACTGGGCGCGGCGGAACACCGAGGGCACCCGTGTCACGCTGCACCACGCAGACGCGTTCACCGCGCTCCCCGAACTCGACGGCCAGGTCGACCTGGTGATCTCCAACCCGCCGTACATCCCCCTCACCGAGTGGGAGTATGTAGCCCCCGAGGCCCGCGACCACGATCCGTCGCTCGCGTTGTTCTCCGGGGAGGACGGCCTGGACACGATCCGTGGCCTGGAGCGCGCGGCGCACCGTCTGCTGCGTCCCGGAGGGGTGGTGGTGGTGGAGCACGCGGACACCCAGGGCGGCCTAGTGCCGTGGATCTTCACGGAGGATCGCGGTTGGGCCGACGCCGCCGACCATCCAGACCTCAACAACCGGCCACGTTTTGCCACTGCCCGCAGGGAGGTGCCCTAGATGGCACGGCGTTACGACTGCACCGACGCGACCGACCGGAAGACCGGCCTGCGCGAGGCCGCCTCGGCGGTCCGCCGCGGCGAACTCGTCGTGCTCCCCACCGACACGGTCTACGGCATCGGCGCCGACGCGTTCAGCTCGGACGCCGTCGGCGACCTGCTGGAGGCGAAGGGGCGCGGTCGCAACATGCCGTCGCCCGTGCTCGTCGGCTCGCCCAACACGCTCCACGGCCTGGTGACCGATTTCTCCGAACTCGCGTGGGAGCTGGTGGATGCGTTCTGGCCGGGCGCACTCACTCTCGTCGCGCGCCACCAGCCGTCGCTCACCTGGGACCTCGGCGAGACGAGGGGCACCGTCGCCGTCCGGATGCCGCTCCACCCCGTGGCGATCGAACTCCTCACCGAGTTCGGGCCGATGGCCGTCTCCTCGGCGAACCTCAGCGGACACGCCTCTCCGCAGGACTGCGAGGCAGCGCAGCGCATGCTGGGCGACTCGGTCTCCGTCTACCTTGACGGCGGTCCGACACCCGATCCGGTGCCGTCCTCGATCGTGGACGTCACTCGAAGGGTGCCGAAGCTCCTGCGGGCAGGCGCGCTCAGCGAGGAGGAGCTGCGGAAGGTCGTACCGGACCTTGAGGTGAGCAATTGACGACCCCGCCCGAAGGGCGTGGCATACCGGGGCCCGGCCGGGGTTCGGGTGTCTTCCGCATTCTCCACGTCTCCACCGGCAACGTCTGCCGCTCGCCGATCACCGAGCGGCTGACGAGGCACGCCCTCCGGCTGCGGCTGGGCGCCGAGTTGAGCAGCGGCGTCGTGGTGGAGTCGGCGGGCACCTGGGGGCACGAGGGGGCGCCGATGGAGGACCACGCGGCGCAGGTGCTCCACGAACAGGGCGCCGAGACCGAGGGGTTCACCGGCCGCGAGCTCCTCGACGAGCACGTCATCCGCGCCGACCTCGTTCTCACGGCGACGCGTGACCACCGCGCGCAGGTCGTCTCCATGGGGCACTCCGCGGGGCTGCGCACCTTCACGCTCAAGGAGTTCACGCGCCTGGTGAAGGCGATAGACGCGGCCACACTGCCGCCGGCCGGCACGGCGGAGGGCGTCGTCGAGCGCTCCAGGGCGCTGGTGCAGGCCGCGGCCGCGCTCCGTGGCTGGCTCCTCGCACCGAGCCCGGACGCCGACGAGATCTACGACCCGTACGGCGCCCCCATCCCGTACTTCAGGAGCGTCGGTGAGGAGATCATCGAGGCGCTCGACCCGGTGCTGACGGCGCTGACGGGCGTCCCGCCCGAGCTGATCACCGAGTGCCGCTGAGCGTACGCGCATGCCGCTGCACGGGACGCGCGCCGTTGCGCCGGGTATGCCCGTCGGAGGGCTGCGGCCTGCGGGCGGCGCGGGAGAGGGGAACCGAGCCACGTGGTGCGGTGTCCTAAGGTGTGGGCCAGGATTCGAGCGAGACCTCTGGGGAGCCCGTGCGTGAATATCTGCTGACGCTCTGCGTCACGGCCGCGGTCACCTACCTGCTGACCGGGCCGGTGCGGAAGTTCGCCATCGCCGCCCGGGCCATGCCGGAGATCAGGGCGCGCGACGTGCACCGCGAGCCGACGCCGCGCCTCGGCGGCATCGCCATGTTCGGCGGCCTCTGCGCCGGGCTCCTCGTCGCCTCCCAACTCACCAATATCGGCGAGCTGTTCCACCTCTCGGACGAGCCGCGTGCGCTCCTCTCGGGCGCCGGGCTCATCTGGCTCATCGGCGTGCTCGACGACAAGTGGGGCGTGGACGCGCTGGTGAAGCTCGGCGGCCAGATGATCGCTGCCGGCGTCATGGTCCTCCAGGGCCTCACCATCCTGTGGCTCCCCGTGCCCGGCGTCGGCAACGTCGCGCTCACGCCGCTCCAGGGCACGCTGCTCACCGTCGCGTTGGTGGTCGTGACGATCAACGCGGTCAACTTCGTCGACGGTCTCGACGGACTCGCGGCCGGCATGGTCTGCATCGCTGCGGCGGCGTTCTTCATGTACGCCTACCGGATCTGGTACGGCTACGGCATCGAGGCGGCGGCGCCCGCGACGCTCTTCGCCGCGGTGCTCATGGGCATGTGCCTCGGCTTCCTGCCGCACAACATGCACCCGGCGCGGATCTTCATGGGCGACTCGGGATCGATGCTGATCGGGCTGGTGTTGGCGGCCGGTGCCGTCTCCATCACGGGCCAGGTCGACCCCGACCTGCTCGTGGAGGAGTCCGGCGGCTCGATGAAGGACGCGGTCCACACGATGGTGCCGCTCTACATCCCGCTGGTGCTGCCTCTGACGATCATCGCCATCCCCTTCGCGGACCTGGTGCTGGCGATCGTCCGCCGTACCTGGAGCGGCCGTTCGCCGTTCGCCGCCGACCGCGGCCACCTGCACCACCGGCTCCTGGAGATCGGGCACTCGCACAGCCGCGCGGTCCTCATCATGTACTTCTGGGCGGCGCTGATCGCCTTCGGCACCGTGGCGTTCTCGGTGCGCTCGTCGAGCCTCGCGATCGTCCTCGCCGTCGTGGTGCTGTGCGCCTTCGGGCTCGGTGCGCTGCTCTTCCCGAGGTTCCGGCCGAGCGTGCCGCACTGGGCGTACGCGCTCGTGCCTCCGCGGTACCGGAGGCCATCCGACGTACGCGGTACGGGAGTTGAGGGCCCGCACGGCCCGGAGGGGGCGGTCGGACGGCCCGGCGGGGAGGCGGCGGGGGATTCCGCGGACGGCCTCGCAACAGGCGCCTCACGCCGCACACACGGCACACAGGGCGCGGACGACGGAGAGGCCGAGGCGGGGCAGGGGCGCGAGGAGGCCGAGCGCGAGCCGGCGTTCGCCGTACCCCACGGCGCCACCGCCAGCGGTGAGCGCCGAACTCCGTTCCTGCGCCGCTCTTCAGGAAGCAGGAAGTAGCGCGGCGAGTGCCTGTGGCTCCACCCTGCGTGAGTGGGAGGCGAGTTCGGGGGTGCGGGAGGATGCACACAACGAACTCTGTGTATGTGACAGGCAGCACAGGGGGCGGGTAAAGACCTCATCAAATAGTTTGTGATACCGTTCACGAACCCCGGTGACCGGTCGATGTGTCCTCGTGCAAATGCTGAACGGCGGCCCGTCGGCGCGGTGTTGATCAGTAACGGCCTTCATCGACCGGGGTGCCGCTCGTCAACGACGACAACCCCCCAAGACCTCCGGAGCAAGCCCCATGCAGTCGCCCGACGCCCGCATGCTGCTGCACTGCGCCGTCCCGACCGCTCTCGCGGGTGCCGCGGGTGCGGTGGTCAGCGGTGTACTTGCAGGCGGCAAAGGAGCAATCGGTGCGGCCGTCGGAGCGTTCGTGGTGATCCTCTTCATGGGGATCGGCCAGATCGTTCTCCAGCGGACCGCCAAGTCCTTTCCGCACCTCTTCCAGGCCATGGGCCTGATGCTGTACACGACGCAGATCCTGCTGCTCGCGGTCGTGTTGGCGGTCTTCAAGAACACCACGCTCTTCGACACCAAGGCGTTCGCCTTCACGCTGCTCGGTGCCACCGTGGTCTGGGTCGTCTGCCAGGCCGTCTCGCACTCGAAGGCCAAGATCCTTTATGTCGAGCCCGATTCGTCCGAGACCGGCAAGCAGGTGGCCTCGGGGGCGAGTTCGTGACGCGGGGCAGACGTAGGGGCGGAATAAGCGCTCGTTCGAGCAACTGCTATCGTCCTTTGCCAACTGCGGCGCAGCAGGTGCGGGTGGTCGAGCAGGCAGGTTCCCGGCGACGGAACGGCCCGCGCCCCTCGCGAACCGTCCGCCGCCCCCACATCCGTAACACCAGTCCAGTGCCGCCCCGCGGCCCCGCGCCGCGCCGACACATCGAGGTAGCCGTATCCATGCGCCATGCAGAAGGAGCTCGCGGTGAGTGCTGACCAGATGCTCGCCTTCGAGACCGATTGCCACATCTTCGACGGTTGCGGCTTCCCGGCTCCGGGGCTCCACTCTTTCGTCTTCGAGCCGCTCCTCACGGTCGGCGGCTTCGAGTTCAACAAGCCCATGCTGCTCGCCCTCGTGGGCACCCTGGCGATCGTCTGGTTCTTCTGGGCCGCCTTCAACAAGCCGCAGCTCGTGCCGGGCAAGCTCCAGATGGTCGGCGAGGCCGGCTACGACTTCGTCCGGAGGGGCGTGGTCTACGAGAACCTCGGAAAGCGCGAGGGTGAGAAGTACGTCCCGTTCGTGGTGGCGTTGTTCTTCTTCGTCTGGGTCATGAACCTCTGGTCCGTGATCCCGCTCGCCCAGTTCCCGGTCACCTCGATCATCGCCTATCCGATGGTGCTCGCGCTGATCGTCTACGTGACCTGGGTCAGCCTGACGTTCAAGCGTCACGGATTCGTCGGCGCCTTCAAGAACTTCACCGGCTACGACAAGTCGCTGGGCCCCGTGCTGCCGCTGGCGATGCTCATCGAGTTCTTCTCGAACCTGCTCGTGCGGCCTTTCACCCACGCCGTCCGACTCTTCGCCAACATGTTCGCGGGACACCTGCTGATCGTGATGTTCACGATCGCGAGCTGGTACCTGCTGAACGGCATCGGTATCGCGTACGCCGCGGTCTCCTTCGTGATGACCATTGCGATGGTCGCTTTCGAGCTCTTCATCCAGGCGATCCAGGCGTATGTCTTCGTCCTCCTGACCTGCAACTACATCCAGGGCGCGCTCGCCGAGAACCACTGAGCACCGCCCGGTTCCCCGGCTCAGGCCAACCGGTGGCCAACCCCCACCGGCCCGCATGAAAAGAAGGAAGAAACAGCATGTCCGCTACGCAGACTTTTCTCGCCGAAGGTGTTTCCGGCTCCCTCGGTTCGGTCGGCTACGGTCTCGCCGCCATCGGTCCGGGCGTCGGCGTCGGCATCGTCTTCGGTAACGGCACCCAGGCGCTCGCCCGTCAGCCCGAGGCGGCCGGCCTCATCCGCCAGAACCAGATCCTCGGCTTCGCCTTCTGTGAGGCGCTCGCCCTCATCGGCATCGTCATGCCGTTCGTGTACGGGCAGTGATTGAGCCCTACGCACCACTCTGTCGACGAAAGGCACTGATGTGAACGCCCTGGTTCAGCTGGCGGCCGAGGAGGAGCAGAACCCCCTCATCCCGCCGATTCCAGAGCTCGTCATCGGCCTGCTCGCTTTCGCCATCGTCTTCTTCTTCCTCTGGAAGAAGCTCCTCCCGAACATCAACAAGGTTCTGGACGAGCGCCGTGAGGCCATCGAGGGCGGCATCGAGAAGGCCGAGGCGGCCCAGCAAGAAGCGAACGACGTCCTCCAGCAGTACAAGGACCAGCTCGCGGAGGCCCGCCACGAGGCCGCTCGCCTGCGCTCCGAGGCGCAGGAGCAGGGTGCGACGCTCATCGCCGAGATGCGTGCCGAAGGCCAGCGGCAGCGCGACGAGATCGTCGCAGCCGGCCACACCCAGATCGAGGCGGACCGCAAGCAGGCCGCCCAGGCGCTGCGCCAGGACGTCGGCAAGCTCGCGACCGAGCTCGCCGGCAAGCTGGTCGGCGAGTCCCTCGAGGACCACGCCAGGCAGAGCCGCACGATCGACCGGTTCCTCGACGACCTCGAGGAGAAGGCCGAGGCAGGCCGATGAACGGAGCGAGCCGTGAGGCGGCGGCAGCCGCACGCGAGAACCTGCAGGCGCTCACCGACGGCACGTCGGCCGACGCCAGGTCTCTCGCCGACGAGCTCGCCGCCGTGACAGCCCTGTTGGAGCGCGAGGTCGGGCTCAGGCGAGCCCTCACCGACCCCTCGCAGGACGGTGAGGCCAAGGCGGGACTCGTCAGGCGCGTCCTCGGTGACAAGGTGAGCGGCGAGGTCGTCGACCTCGCCGCGGGCATGGTGCGGTCGCGTTGGTCGGTCTCGCGCGACTTCGTCGACACCGTCGAGGAACTCGCCGACTCCGCCGACCTCATCGCAGCCGAGCGTGACGGCTCCCTCGACAGCGTCGAGGACGAGCTCTTCCGCTTCGGCCGCATCCTGAGCGCGGAGCCGCGGCTGCGGGCCGCGCTCTCCCGGGAGTCCGGCGGCGAGGCCAAGGCCGAGCTGGTGCACCGGCTGCTCGGGGGCCGGGCCGAGCCCGTCACCGAGCGTCTGGTCGTCAGGCTCGTCACCGAGTCGCGAGGACGTAGCCTTGAGGGCGGACTCGAAGGTCTGTCCAAGCTGGCGGCCGAGCGGCGCAACCGGTCGGTCGCCGTGGTGACCTCCGCCGTCCCGCTCAGCGACCAGCAGAAGCAGCGCCTCGGCGCCGCACTCGCGAAGCTGTACGGACGCGAGGTCCACCTCAACCTCGACGTCGACCCGACGATCCTCGGCGGGATCTCGGTCCGGGTCGGGGACGAGGTCATCGACGGCTCCCTCGCGGAGCGCGTCGGGGAGGCGGAACGGCGGATGGCCGGCTGACGTCCCCGGGGCGATCGGCCGCAGGCCGGTCGCCGGGGAGGCGGAGGCCGCGCGGCTTCGGACGCCCACCACGGGTCGCTGCCGACGCCCCAGGGCAGCAGGCAGCACCTCGGCGCCGCAGGCGCCACACCAACTCAACAAGCACGACAGCGGCCCGAGTTGGGCCGTACAGGGGATCTCCTGGGGAAGCTCAGGTGAGCGTCGCCGAAGCGGCGGCCCCAGGCCCGAAGTGACTTACGGTCCCAACAAGGAGAGCAGGGAACCCAGATGGCGGAGCTCACGATCCGGCCGGATGAGATCCGGGACGCGCTGGAGAACTTTGTCCAGTCGTACACACCGGACGCGGCCTCGCGCGAAGAGGTCGGTACGGTCAGCGTTGCCGGCGACGGCATTGCAAGGGTCGAGGGGCTCCCCTCGGCCATGGCGAACGAGCTGCTGAAGTTCGAGGACGGCACCCTCGGCCTCGCCCTCAACCTCGACGAGCGCGAGGTCGGCACGGTCGTGCTGGGTGAGTTCAGCGGCATCGAGGAGGGCCAGTCGGTGTACCGCACCGGCGAGGTGCTCTCCGTCCCGGTCGGCGACGGCTACCTCGGCCGCGTCGTCGACCCGCTGGGCGCCCCGATCGACGGCCTCGGCGAGATCGAGACCGAGGGCCGCCGCGCCCTCGAACTGCAGGCCCCCACGGTGATGCAGCGCAAGTCGGTCCACGAGCCGATGGAGACCGGCTACAAGGCGGTCGACACGATGACGCCGGTCGGCCGCGGCCAGCGCCAGCTCGTCATCGGCGACCGCCAGACCGGCAAGACCGCGCTCTGCGTCGACACGATCATCAACCAGCGCGAGAACTGGCGCTCGGGCGACCCCGAGAAGCAGGTGCGCTGCATCTACGTCGCGGTCGGCCAGAAGGGCTCCACGATCGCCTCGGTGCGCGGCTCCCTGGAGGAGGCCGGTGCGCTGGAGTACACGACGATCGTGGCCGCTCCCGCCTCCGACCCGGCCGGCTTCAAGTACATCGCCCCGTACACCGGTTCGGCGATCGGCCAGCACTGGATGTACCAGGGCAAGCACGTCCTCGTCGTCTTCGACGACCTCACCAAGCAGGCCGACGCCTACCGTGCGGTCTCGCTGCTGCTCCGCCGTCCGCCGGGCCGCGAGGCCTACCCGGGCGACGTCTTCTACTTGCACTCGCGGCTGCTGGAGCGCTGCGCGAAGCTCTCCGACGACATGGGTGCCGGTTCGATGACGGGTCTCCCGATCGTCGAGACGAAGGCGAACGACGTCTCGGCGTTCATTCCGACCAACGTCATCTCCATCACCGACGGCCAGTGCTTCCTGGAGTCCGACCTCTTCAACGCCGGCCAGCGCCCCGCGCTCAACGTCGGCATCTCGGTCTCCCGTGTGGGTGGTTCGGCCCAGCACAAGGCGATCAAGCAGATCACGGGTTCGCTCCGCGTCGACCTGGCGCAGTACCGCGAGCTGGAGTCCTTCGCGGCCTTCGGCTCCGACCTCGACGCCGCGTCGAAGCAGGCGCTGGAGCGCGGTAAGCGCATGACCGAGCTGCTCAAGCAGCCGCAGTACGCGCCGTTCTCCACCGAGGACCAGATCGTCTCCGTCTGGTCCGGCACCAAGGGCAAGATGGACGACGTGCCGGTCGAGGACGTCAAGCGCTTCGAGACCGAGCTGCTGGAGTACATGCACCGCACGCAGAAGGGTCTGCTCACGAGCATCGTCGAGGGCGGCAAGATGTCCGACGACACACTCACGGCCCTCGGCGACGCGGTCGACGAGTTCAGGAAGCAGTTCGAGACCTCGGACGGCAAGCTCCTGGGCGAGGACTGAGCATGGGGTCCCAGCTCAAGGTCTACAAGAGCCGGATCAAGTCCGTCTCTGCGACCAAGAAGATCACCAAGGCGATGGAGATGATCGCTGCCTCGCGCATCGTCAAGGCGCAGCGCAAGGTGGCGGCCTCCGAGCCGTACGCGAAGGAGCTCACCCGCGCGGTGAGCGCCGTCGCGCAGGGCTCCGGTGTCCAGCACTGGCTGACGACCGAGGTGGAGCGCCCGACCCGGGCCGCGGTCCTGCTGATCACCAGCGACCGCGGGCTCGCGGGCGGCTACAACTCCAACGCCATCAAGGCCGCCGAGCAGCTCACCAACCGGCTGATCGGTGAGGGCAAGGAGGTCGTCAACCACATCGTCGGCTCCAAGGGCGCGGCCTACTACGGGTTCCGCGACCGGCCGGTGGAGCGGTCCTGGACGGGCTTCACCGACGAGCCGTCGTACGCCGACGCCAAGGCGGTCGCCGAGCCGCTGATCGAGGCGATCAAGGCGGAGACCGCCGCGCAGGGCGGGGTCGACGAACTCCACATCGTCTACACCGAGTTCGTCTCGATGATGACGCAGACGGCGATCGAGAGCCGGATGCTGCCGCTCACCTTCGAGAAGAGCGCGGAGGAGTCGGCGGAGGTCCTCAAGTCGGCCCTCAAGAACGGCCCCGAGGTCCTGCCGCTCTACGACTTCGAGCCGTCGCCCGAGGAGGTGCTCGACGCGCTGCTCCCGCGGTACGTCGAGAGCCGGGTCTACAACGCGCTGCTCCAGGCGGCCGCCTCGAAGCACGCGGCGACCCGTCGGGCGATGAAGGCGGCGACCGACAACGCCGACGACCTCATCAAGTCCCTCACACGGCTTGCCAACGCGGCCCGGCAGGCCGACATCACCCAGGAAATCAGCGAGATCGTCGGTGGCGCGGGCGCGCTCGCTGACGCGAACGCGGGGAGTGAATAACCATGACCACCGCTGTAGAGCAGACGGCCCCGGAAGCGGGCACGGCCGCCGGCCGGGTCGCCCGCGTCATCGGGCCCGTCGTCGACGTGGAGTTCCCCGTCGACGCGATGCCCGACATCTACAACGCCCTCACCGTCGACATCGCCGACCCGGCCGAGGACGGCAAGTCGAAGACCCTGACGCTGGAGGTCGCGCAGCACCTCGGCGAGGGCCTGGTCCGCGCGATCGGCATGGAGCCGACCGACGGCCTCGTCCGCCAGGCGCCGGTCACCGACACCGGCGAGGGCATCACCGTTCCCGTGGGCGACGTGACCAAGGGCCGCGTCTTCAACACCCTCGGGCGCATCCTCAACGAGCCCGAGGCCGAGTCGGAGGTCACCGAGCGGTGGGCGATCCACCGCAAGGCCCCCGCGTTCGACCAACTCGAGTCGAAGACCGAGATGTTCGAGACCGGGCTGAAGGTCGTCGACCTGCTGACCCCGTACGTCAAGGGCGGCAAGATCGGCCTCTTCGGCGGTGCGGGCGTCGGCAAGACCGTCCTCATCCAGGAAATGATCATGCGTGTGGCCAAGCTGCACGAGGGCGTTTCCGTCTTCGCCGGCGTCGGCGAGCGCACCCGTGAGGGCAACGACCTCATCGAGGAGATGGCCGAGTCCGGCGTGCTACCGCAGACCGCGCTCGTCTTCGGGCAGATGGACGAGCCGCCGGGGACCCGTCTCCGCGTCGCGCTCGCGGGTCTGACCATGGCGGAGTACTTCCGCGATGTGCAGAAGCAGGACGTGCTGTTCTTCATCGACAACATCTTCCGCTTCACGCAGGCCGGTTCCGAGGTCTCCACCCTGCTCGGCCGGATGCCCTCCGCTGTGGGCTACCAGCCGAACCTGGCGGACGAGATGGGTGTGCTCCAGGAGCGCATCACCTCGACCCGCGGCCACTCGATCACCTCGATGCAGGCGATCTACGTGCCCGCGGACGACCTCACCGACCCGGCGCCCGCGACCACGTTCGCGCACCTCGACGCCACCACGGTCCTCTCGCGCCCGATTTCGGAGAAGGGCATCTACCCCGCGGTGGACCCGCTCGACTCCACCTCGCGCATCCTGGACCCGCGCTTCATCTCGCAGGAGCACTACGACACCGCGCAGCGGGTCAAGGGCATCCTGCAGAAGTACAAGGACCTCCAGGACATCATCTCGATCCTCGGTATGGACGAGCTGAGCGAGGAGGACAAGCTCACCGTCAGCCGCGCCCGCCGGATCGAGCGCTTCCTGTCGCAGAACACCCACGCGGCGAAGCAGTTTACCGGTCTCGACGGTTCGGACGTGCCGCTCGACGAATCGATCGCCGCGTTCAACGCGATCGCGGACGGCGACTTCGACCACTACCCCGAGCAGGCGTTCTTCATGTGCGGTGGCCTGGACGACCTCAAGGCCAAGGCCAAGGAGCTCGGCGTCAGCTGACGTTGCTCCGCGGGGGCGGGTGCACTTCCCGCCCCCGTATCCGCACCCCTTATCCTGATCCCCATCCCAGTCTGAGGAGCCACAGTGGCTGAGCTGCACGTCGAGTTGGTCGCCGCCGACCGCAAGGTCTGGTCGGGCCAGGCCAGCCTGGTCGTCGCGCGCACCTCTTCGGGTGACATCGGCGTCATGCCCGGGCACCAGCCGCTGCTCGGTGTGCTGGACTCCGGCCCGGTCACCATCCGTACGACGGGGGAGAGCGGCGACGGCACCGTCGTCGCCGCCGTGCACGGCGGCTTCATCTCCTTCTCCGAGAACGAGCTCTCGATCCTCGCCGAGATCGCGGAGCTCACCGACGAGATCGACGTCGAGCGTGCCGAGCGCGCCCTGGAGCGTGCGAAGGAGGACGCGGACGCGCACGCCGAGCGTCGCGCCGACGTCCGTCTCCGCTCGGTGACGGCGGTGCGTTGATGTATTGGCGGGGCTGATACGACGGGTACGACACTCAGCCGCGGACGGCACTGGCGAATCGAACTGTGTTCGCCGGAGCCGTCCGCGGCTGTAGCCATACAGGTGGGGTTGCCGGGCCCGCGGGGAACGGCGCCCGCGTCGTCCCTCGCGGGGCGGCGGTTCGAGACTCGGCGAGGAGGTCGGTGAAGATGGTCCTCGCTCTGCTGCTGTGCGGCGCGGTCGTTCTGCTGGTGGGGGGGGGGGGGGGGTTGTTCGCCTTCGGAGTGGGGCGGCGGCTGATCCAGCGCACCGGCGGCACCTTCGACTGCAACCTGCGCTGGGCGGTCTCCGAGCAGGAGGCGGCCGAGCCGACGGGTACGGGGTGGGCGTACGGCGTCGCGCGCTACAACGGTGACCGGATCGAGTGGTTCCGGGTCTTCTCGTACGCGCCGCGTCCGAAGCGGTTCCTCGTCAGGGGCGGAATCGAGGTCCTGGAGCGCCGACTGCCGCAGGGCGAGGAGGAGTTGGCGCTCCTCTCCGACGCCGTGATCCTCGCGTGCGCGCTCCACGGGGTGCGGGTCGAGCTGGCGATGAGCGAGGACGCGCTCACCGGCTTCCTCGCCTGGCTGGAGGCGGCGCCGCCGGGGCAGCGCGTCAACGTGGCCTAGGGGGCCGCTCGTTCGGGTCGTCATCGGCGCCCGGCACGATCCCCCACTCCTGCGCCAACACCGCCGCCTGTGTGCGGCTCCGCAGGTCGAGCTTGGCGAGCAGCCGGCTGACATGCGTCTTCACCGTGGCCTCCGCCATCGAAAGCGCCTGCGACACCTCCGAGTTGGAGAGACCCTCGCCGAGCCGGGCGAGCACCTCGCGCTCCCTCCTGGTCAGCTCCGCCAACCCCTCCGGCTCTCCCGCGGGACCCTCGGGGGAGGTGAGGGCGAACTCCGCGATCAGACGCCGGGTCACCGCCGGCGCGATCATGCCTTCGCCCGCGGCGACCGTACGCACGGCAGAGACGACCGTGGACGCCTCGCTCTCCTTGAGGAGGAACCCCGAGGCGCCGGCGCGGAGCGCGCCGAAGACGTACTCGTCGAGGTCGAAGGTGGTGAGTACGAGGACGTCCGCGAGGTGCTCCGCCGCGATCAGCCGGGTGGCGCTCACCCCGTCGAGCCGCGGCATCTGCACGTCCATCAGGACGACGTCGGGGCGCAGTTCGCGGGCGAGGCCCACGGCCTCCTCCCCGTCGCCCGCCTCCGCCACGACCTCGATCGGCGGGTCCCCCCGCGCTCCCCTGAGGATCAGCACGAGCCCCGCGCGCACCGCCTGCTGGTCCTCCGCCACGAGCACCCGGACGGTGCGCTCCGCTTCGGCCTCGTTCACCTTCGCTCCTCTCCTGCGACGGGCAGCCGTGCCCATACCTCCCAGCGTGTTCCCCCCGCGTCCGGCCCGACCTCCAACTCCCCGCCGAGGAGCGCCGCTCGCTCGCGCATGCCGACGAGCCCTGCGCCGGCGCCCGGGGCGCGCGGTCCAGTTGCGTGCGCGTCGTCCCGCTGTATCGCGCTGGTGACGTGGACGGTGAGCGCCGACTCCGGACGCGGCCGTACGAGCCGGACGGTGACCTCGCCGGGCGCCGCGTGCTTCAGCGCGTTGGTGGCCGCCTCCTGGACGATGCGGTACGCGGCGAGCTCGACCGGGGCGGGGAGCGGTGCTGCCGAGGTGCGCTCGTCCTTGAGCACGAAGGTGAAGGACTCGGCCGTCTCCGGGGCGGCGCTCGCGCGGCAGCGGGCGAGGAGCGCGTCGAGCGCGTCGAGGCTCGGCGAGGCCGTGGGGCTCTCGTCCGTGCCCTCCGCGTCGCGGAGGAGGCCGATGAGCCGCCGCATCTCGGTGAGCCCGCGGACGCTGTTCTCGCGGATGACGCCGAGCGCCTGCTGTGCCGCCTCTGCGGCCCGCCTGCCGTCGCCTTCGGCGTCCTCCCGCCCGTCGGCCGCCGCCTGCGCCGCCGTGGCGTGGATGGCGATCGCCGAGAGGTGGTTGGCGACGACGTCGTGGAGCTCCCTCGCCATCCGCGCCCGTTCCTCCTGGACGGCCTGGTTCCGGTCGAACTCCGCGAGCAGCGCGGTCTGTTCGGCGCGCAACCGCTCCGCTGCCGCCGCCTCCCTGTGGTCGCGCAGCAGCAGCCCCGTCCACGCGGGCGCCACGGTGAGGCCGGCGCAGAGCGCCCCGAACAGCAGCACCTCCCCGGGCGGGACGAGCGCGAGGAGGACCAGGACGGCGGCGACGGAGAACGCCACGCTCGCCCTGGTGACGACGCGGCCCGACCGGGGCGAGCCGTACAGGACGGAGGCGTAGACGACGTCGGTGAAGAGGATCACCGTGGGCAGGAACGTGCCCATCGTCGCGTCCGCGATCTGTGCGAGGACGGCGAGCAGCAGTACCCACGGCTGCGCGGTCCTGCGGCCGAGCGTCGCGAGGCACATGGCGGCGAGCGGCAGGAGGACGAGCGCGCCGTGCCGCTCCTGCGCGTCGCCGAGTGCGCCGAGGCCCCAGAGCGCGAGGCCGAACGCGAGGCCGGCGGCGGCGATGAGGACGTCGTCGCGGGCGGGCCGGCGTCGGAGGAGGTGCATGGGGGCCTTCCGCGGGGAGGTGCGGGCGCCGGACCAGCGTAGGAGGCGCGCGTCCTCGCCGCCTCGGCTTTCGGGACCAGCCGGGCGCCGGTCGGGTAGGTCGAAGTATGCAGTGCGGGTCGGCAGGGATCGGCTGGCGAGACGATGCGCGCGGCGGGCGCGGAGCCGGAGCCTGGGTGCGTAGGGCTTGGTTCTGCGAAAGGGGCAGTGTTGATCGTCACGCTCGTCGTCATCTCCGAGGTCGGGTTCTGGGTGCTGCTGGCAGCCGGGTTGGGCCTGCGGTACGGGCTGCGCAGGCGCCGTGCGGGGGCCGTCGTGCTGCTGATGGAGCCGGTGCTCGAAGTGGTGCTGCTCGTCGCCGGCGTCGTCGACCTGGGGCGCGGCGCCGAGCCCGACTGGAAGCACGGACTCGCCGCCGTCTACCTGGGGTTCACCGTGACGCACGGGCGCTACGTCGTCGCCTGGGCCGACGGGCACGCGGCGCACCGGCTCGCGGGCGGGCCGCGCCCCGCGAAGCCGCCTCGGTACGGCAGGGCGCGGGCCGTCCACGAGTGGAAGATGGGAGCGCGGGCGATGGGCGGCGCTGCGATCGCCGCCGTGCTGCTCCAGGGGGCGATCTGGTACGTCGGCGATCCGGCGCAGGCTGCCCCGCTGCGCGACTGGCAGACGAAAATGGCCTTCGTCGCGGGCATCTCGGCGCTGATCGCGGTAAGTTACACGATCTGGCCGAAGCGGGCGCCGCAAGACGCGGACGTACCGGCCGACAGGTGAGGGCTCAGCCGAGCAGTGCAGCCACCGGAACGAGGCAGAGCGGGGAGAGGGCCGTGGAGAGGAGTATCGCCTCGCGCGCCAGGCGTACGCCGGTGCGGTAGTGGGAGGCGTAGGTGAAGATGTTCTGCGCGGTGGGGAGCGAGCAGAGCACGACGGCGGCGAAGAGCTCGGCCCCGTCGAGCCCGAGCACCAACGCCCCGGCCGCCCAGGCGAGTACGGGCTGCACCACCGTCTTCAGCCCCACGGCGACGAGGACGGCTCCGCGCTCGGGGCCTCGCGCGGGCGCGGCGCTGCCGTGGAGCGAAATGCCGAAGGCGAGCAGCATCGCGGGCACCGACATGGCGCCGACGAGCTCGAAGGGCTCGCGCACCGGTTCGGGGATGCGGAGTCCCGTGGCGGCGACGGCGACGCCGAGGAGCGAGCCGAGCACCATGGGGTTGCGCAGCGGCCCGCTCAGCCGCCGCGCAAGGCCGCGGCGGGGTTGCTGCGCGGCGCGTCCCTCGGGGTCACCCGTGGCGTCGAGGACCGTCAACGCCAGGGGACCGACGACGAGTTGCTGGAAGAGCATCACGGGCGCCGCGAGGGAGGCGTCCCCCAGGACGTAGGCGGCGACGGGGATGCCGAGGTTGCCGGCGTTGACGTAGCACGCCGAGAGGGCGCCTA
Source organism: Streptomyces sulphureus DSM 40104 (assembly GCF_000381025.1). Taxonomy (GTDB): domain Bacteria; phylum Actinomycetota; class Actinomycetes; order Streptomycetales; family Streptomycetaceae; genus Streptomyces; species Streptomyces sulphureus. The sequence goes on along the minus strand of NZ_KB905814.1, from coordinate 232,928 downwards.
TCGTCGAGCCGCCCGCCGGCCAGCGGCGCAGGGCGGCGAGGGCCGCGTAGAGCGCGGCGACCGCTGCCGTGGAGAGGGCCATCGCCAGGAGCGGCCCCGAGGCGAGGAGGCCGAGGTCCGCCTCGGAGAGCATCGCGAAGAGCAGCGCGGGCGTGGCGATGTGGAACGCGAGGCGCGTGAGCACCTCGCGTCCGCCGGGGCCGAGGAGTGCGTACCTGCCGAGGAGCCAGCCGGCGGCGATCACCGCCGCGATCACCCCGAACCCCGAGATCACACCGCCCACTTCGCCTCCCTGCGGTCGCGGGGCGGGCCGGGCGCGGAGGGGCTCAGCGCTCTCCGCCGGGGACCCAGAGCACGTCGCCCGTGGCCTTGTTGGCGATGCGGGCGAGGATGAAGAGCAGGTCGGAGAGGCGGTTGAGGTAGGTGGCCGTGAGTGCGTTCATCGTGTCGCCGTGCACCTCCAGGGCGGCCCAGGTGGAGCGCTCGGCGCGGCGTGCGACTGTCGTCGCCTGATGGAGGAGGGCTGCTGCCGGGGTGCCGCCGGGGAGGATGAAGCTGCGGAGCTTCTCCAGTTGGGCGAGGAAGCGGTCGCAGTCCTCCTCCAGCCTGTCGACGTACTCCTGCTCGACGCGGAGCGGCGGGTACTCGGGGTTCTCCTTCACGGGCGTGGACAGGTCGGCGCCGACGTCGAAGAGGTCGTTCTGCACGCGGACCAGGACCTTGCGCACCTCCTCTTCGAGTTCGCCGAGTGCGAGGGCGGTGCCGATGACCGCGTTGGCCTCGTTGGCGTCGGCGTACGCGGTGATCCGCAGGTCCGTCTTGGGGGTACGGCTCATGTCGCCGAGCGCGGTCGTGCCCTTGTCGCCGGTCCGGGTGTAGATGCGCGTCAGATTGACCATGCGACGAGGGTAGCCACCCTGCTCGGGTGCGCCCCAGGTGGCTTCCCCCGGCGGCCCCCGGTGCGGTACCCCTTTCGGCCCGGCGGCCGCCTCGTTCCAGGGGCCCAACGTCCCCTGTACGCGGGGTTCTTCGCCCCTACGGAGGGGGAGTGCGTCGCAGCGAGCATGGACGGTGCCGAGGGGGCGGGGGTCGCCGCCCGACTCCGTCCCCCTCGGCTTCCGTACGTGTGCGCCCCACCGCGGGCGGTGGACGGGCGGCCGGCGGGTCCGGCCGCCGAGAGGCATGGTGAGTCGGCCGGTGAGCGCCATCGAGGAATCCCGGGTCGCGGAGGAGTGTCCGCGCCAAGTCGAGGGGCAGCGGCCGCGGCGTGCGTCCGTCGTCGAGTGGTTGACGACCACCGACCACAAGCGGATCGGCACCCTCTACCTCGTCTCGGCGCTCGTCTTCTTCGCCGTCGGCGGGGCGCTGGCGCTGGTGATGCGCGCCGAACTCGCCAGGCCGGGCACGCAGATCATGTCGAACGAGCAGTTCAACCAGGCGTTCACGATGCACGGCTCGATCATGCTGCTGCTCTTCGCGATGCCCCTCTTCACCGGGTTCGCCAACTGGCTGATGCCGCTCCAGATCGGCGCTCCGGACGTGGCGTTCCCACGACTGAACATGCTCGCCTACTGGCTCTTCCTCTTCGGTTCGCTCATCGCCGCGAGCAGCTTCCTGACGCCGGCGGGACCACCGGACTTCGGCTGGTTCCTCTACGTGCCGCTCTCCGACGAGGTCCACTCGCCGGGGCTCGGCGCCGACCTGTGGATCATGGGCGTCGCGCTCTCCGGCTTCGGGAGCATCCTCGGCGCCGTCAACTTCATCACCACGATCCTGTGCATGCGCGCACCCGGGATGACGATGTTCCGGATGCCGATCTTCACCTGGAACGTGCTGCTCACCGCCCTGCTCATCCTCATGGTCTTCCCGGTGCTCGCGGCGGCGCTCCTCGCGCTGGAGACGGACAGGCAGTTCGGCTCGCACATCTTCGATCCGGCCAACGGCGGGGCGCTCCTGTGGCAGCACCTCTTCTGGTTCTTCGGCCACCCCGAGGTGTACGTCCTGGCGCTGCCCTTCTTCGGGATCGTCAGCGAGGTGATCCCCGTCTTCAGCCGGAAGCCGATGTTCGGCTACGTCGGCCTCATCGCGGCGACGATCGCGATCGCAGGGCTCTCCGTGACGGTCTGGGCCCACCACATGTACACGACGGGCGGGGTCCTGCTCCCCTTCTTCTCGTTCATGACCTTCCTCATCGCCGTCCCGACCGGGGTGAAGTTCTTCAACTGGATCGGCACGATGTGGAAGGGGTCGCTGAGTTTCGAGACGCCGATGCTCTGGGCGACCGGCTTCCTCGTGACCTTCCTCTTCGGCGGGCTCACGGGTGTTCTCCTCGCCTCGCCTCCGCTCGACTTCCACACCTCCGATTCCTACTTCGTCGTAGCGCACTTCCACTACACGCTCTTCGGAACGGTCGTCTACGCGATGTTCGCCGGATTCCACTTCTGGTGGCCGAAGTTCACGGGCAAGATGCTCGACGAGCGCCTCGGCAAGATCACCTTCTGGACGCTGACGGTGGGCTTCCACGCGACCTTCCTCGTCCAGCACTGGCTCGGTGCCGAGGGCATGCCGCGCCGGTACGCGGACTACCTCGCCTCGGACGGCTTCACCCTGCTCAACACCGTCTCGACGATCGGCTCCTTCCTCCTCGGCCTCTCCCTGCTGCCGTTCGTCTACAACGTCTGGCGGACGGCGAAGTACGGGAAGCGGGTCGACGCCGACGACCCCTGGGGATATGGGCGTTCGCTGGAGTGGGCGACCTCCTGCCCGCCGCCGCGCCACAACTTCCGCTCGCTGCCGCGGATACGTTCCGAGTCGCCGGCCTTCGACCTCCATCACCCGGAAGCCGAGCAGCAGGACGCCGTGGCGCACGCCGGCGCCTCCGCGCTGCCCGGCGGGTGGTGAGCACGGTGGGCGACGTGCTTGCGCTCGGTGCCGCCGCCGTCACCGCCTCGGGCGCCGTCTGGTATCTGCCCGCGCTCTGCGTCCTCCGCTCGGGCGCCGACCGCCCCGTGTCGGCGCGGCTCGCGGCCGGCGGGTGCGTACTCGGCTGGGGGACGGGCGCCGTGCTCGCCGCCTTGCTCTTCCTCGGCGCCGCGCGCTCGCTCGTCGGGTGGGCCGCGGGTGCGGGGGCCGCGGCGTGCGCTCTCCTTCACCTCGTTGCCGCCGTGGCGCGCAGGCGGGAGCGGCAGGAGGCGGGCGTGTGGTGGGCGGCGCTCGGTGCGCGTGCGGTGGGCGGCGTGCGCTCGCCTGAACGTGCCTTTCTGGGCAGCCTGTTGACGGGGCTGCTCGTGGCGGCTGTGGTGGCGGGGATGCTGCTGTCGCAGGGAGAGCCGTCCGTCGGGCAGGTCGTCGCGGCGGGGGTCGTCGCGGGTGCCGTGGTGCTCGGGTTCCTCTCGCTGGCGATGGCGCGTGCCCACCACGTGCGGCGGACGTGACGGGCGCTGCCCGGCGCCCCGCGTACGCCGGGCAGCGCGGATCTCCCTGCTGTGCACATACGTTGGCGCCCGTGTGCCGTTCCGAGGGGCGGAGACGGTGGTTCGTGTGCGACGCCTGTGGCCCAGCGGTGTGACGTCCGCCATGTGAGACGTGATACGTGTCTCTTCCCTGCCCACGCACCGCGGATAACCAGTAATGTCCGCTCAACGGACGCTGCGTCAAAGGTCCGTTGGCGCCCGAGGCCGTTCGGGCGCACCGCACCGACGGCGAGCTCTCGGGGATCGGCCCCCGGCCGCCGCACCGTGGTGCGTCGCAGCCGTGCCGTGGGATGACATCGTGCCGCAGACACGTACACGCACAGACGAGCAGAGGTGAATGCCGTGGCGAAGAAGCTCGCCGTCGTCGGAGCCGGACTGATGGGCTCCGGAATCGCACAGGTCTCGGCGCAGGCCGGCTGGGACGTGGTACTCCGCGACGTGACGGACGAAGCGCTCGCCCGCGGCAGGGACGCGATCAGCACCTCGCTGGAGAAGTTCGCCGCGAAGGGCAAGCTCTCGACCGACGAGGCGGAGGCGGCGCTCGCGCGCATCACCACCAGCACCGAACTCGACGCGGTGGCCGAAGCGGACGTCGTCGTCGAAGCGGTCTTCGAAAAGATCGAAGTGAAGCGCGAGATCTTCGCCGCACTCGACCGGCTCGTCCGCGAGGACGCGGTGCTCGCCTCCAACACCTCGGCGATCCCCCTCACGAAGATCGCCGCCGCCACCGAGCGGCCCGAACGCGTCGTCGGCACGCACTTCTTCTCGCCCGTCCCGATGATGGCCCTCTGCGAGCTGGTGCGTGGACACCTGACGAGCGACGAGACGCTCGCCGCCGCGCGCTCCTTCGCGGAGTCCGTCGGCAAGACCTGCATCGTCGTCAACCGGGACGTCGCCGGCTTCGTGACGACGCGGCTGATCTCCGCGCTCGTCGTCGAGGCGGCGAAGCTGGAGGAGTCGGGCGTCGCCTCGGCCGAGGACATCGACACCGCCTGCCGGCTCGGCTTCGGGCACGCGATGGGCCCGCTCGCCACCACCGACCTCACGGGCGTCGACATCCTGCTGCACGCCACCGACAACATCCACGAGGAGTCGAAGGACCCCAAGTTCGCGCCGCCCGAGTCGATGCGCCGCATGGTCGACGCCGGCGACCTGGGACGCAAGAGCGGCCGCGGGTACTACACCTACTGAGGCTCCGGCCTTCCGGCAACCCCTGTTCCCGGCCTGGTGACCGCGTGCCGGGACAGCGGGGAGGCGCCGCCAACTGCTCACCCTGCCGGGTGAAATCGGCGCCGGATCGCGCACGATCGGCAACTTCGCTGCCGCCCGGGCAGTCAGTTGTGATGGGACAACAGACGGAGAAGGTCGCATGGGCCGAGCACGGGTACGGCCGGCAGCAGCGAGAGAGCGGGGAGCGAATATGCACATCAGGGGCGACCACGCCGAGCTGGTCGTCGGGGGCCGCCTCGACGTACGCAGCGCCGCGGACGCCCGTACGGTCCTGCACTCCGCCGTCGACTCGGGCGACGGCGACCTCGTGCTCGACCTCACCGAACTCGACTCCTGGGACGCGACGGGGCTCGGCGTCATCATGGGGGCGCACCGCAGGGCGGGCAGGTGCGGCCGGAGGCTCGTGCTGCGCGAGGTGCCGCCGCAGATGCAGCGCCTCCTCGTCGCCACCCGGCTCCACCGCATCCTGGCGATCGAGGGCGCGGAACCACCGGCGGCCGATCCCTCGCTCCTCTCCCAGCAGTAGGCCCGTCGCCCTCGAGAGGGCGGGAGTTCACTCGATGGTGGGGCAACTCGGCGGCATTGCGGGCCGGTTCGCCCGCTCGGCCGCCGGCGAAGCGGCCCGCGTCCTGGGGCGGCGGTGGGGGAGCCGTGCGCCGCGCCGCTGGGCACGGCTCTGCTCTGCTCCCATCCGCCCTTCGGAGGCGGTTTGTTGCGGAGAGATAGCGGACGAGTCGGCACCGTGGGCGCTGTCGGGGGGTGGCGATAGTGTGCCTGCACGGTACGAGGAGACGGCATCGGACGTGCTGCCCGGGGCAGGGGCAGCCCTGTGGAGGCGCCGTGTGCGCAGAACGCGACTGGGGGCACGAGCATGGAGCAGGAAGGCGGCCGCTTCGGCGGCGCGGGGTCGGCCGCGGGCGGCGGGGGACCGGGGAAGGGCCCTGCCCGGATCGTCCAACTCGTCGCCGGTGAACTGCTACTGACGGTCAACCCGGTCGACGGCAGCGAGGTCGAGCCCTGCCCGCCCGGCATGCGCCCGTCCTCTCCGACGAAGCTGCCGGCCGCCGAGCGCTCCGCCGTACCCGGGCAGGCGGGCCAATCGCCGCTCCTGGAACGGGAGGAGGAGCGCAGCCGGCTCGCCGGACTGCTCTCGTGCGGCCGCTCGGTCCGTGTCACAGGCGCCCCCGGCTCCGGGCGCACGGCCCTCCTCGACGCGGTCGCCGGCGACGTCGCCGGGCTGCCGCCCGACGGCGTCGTCCGCCTCAGCGGCCACCACCGCACGGCCCGCGATCTCGAACACGCCCTCTACGCGGCGGTCTACGACGCTTTCGGCCATCGCCCCGAACCCTCCGAACTCCACGCCGCGCTCGGCCGGATCGGGGCGATCGTCCTCGTCGACGATCTGGAGTTCGGCCAGGAGGCGCTCGAGTCGCTGCTGAGCCACACCCCCGAATGCGCCTTCCTGCTCTCGGCGTTGCCCGGTACCCCCGCCCCCGAGCCCGCCTCGCACGTCGAGGAGGTCCCGCTCGAAGGGCTCAGCCGCACCGCCTGCCTGGAGCTGCTCGAGCACGCCGTGCAGCGCCCGCTCCTCGATGCGGAGGCCGACTGGGCCTCGGGCCTCTGGCTCTCCTCCGAAGGCAACGTGCGCACCTTCGTCCAGGCGGGCGCGCTGCTGCGGCTGGGCGGGGGAGGGGTGCCGGCCGAAGGGCCGCCGGCGCGCCAGGTCGTCGCCGCGCTCCCCGAGTCCGCGCGCGAAGTCCTGCGGTACGCCCTCGCGTTGGAGGGCGAGGTGCCCCACTATTCGCACCTCCCCGCCCTCACAGGCTCGGACGACGCCGACGACACCCTCACCGACCTCCGGGACGCCGGCCTCGTCTCGCCCGTCGGTGGGCACTTCCGCCTCGCCGCCGGTGTCGCCGAGCAGCTCACCGAGGCGGGGTACGCGGAAGGCAGCGGCGCACGTGCCCTCACAGCGGCGCGTCACTACGGCTGGTGGGCGGGCCATCCCTCCGTCACGCACGAGCGCGTCACAGCCGAGGCCGATGCGCTCCTCGCCGCCCTCAAGGGCGCGCAGCGCGACGGCGCTCCGAGCGCCGCGGTGCTCCTCGCCAGGGCCGCGGCCCCCGTACTCGCCGCCGGGCTCCGTTGGGGCGATTGGGAGCGGATTCTCCGGGGAGGCCAGGAAGCGGCCCGGATAGCCGGAGAGGTCGCCGAAGAGGCGTACTTCCACCACGAGTTGGGCGTTCTCGCCCTCTGCACGGGTCAGCCGGAGAGAGCACGTGCCGAGCTGGAGGCGTCGATCGGGCTCCGCGGGGTCCTCGCGGACCAGCGCGGCACCGTCGCAGGCAGGCGCGCGCTCGCGCTCGTCGCCGATCGCCTCCTCGCCGAGGCGGCCGGGCCCGCGGACGCGGCCGGGGAGCCCTCGCCGGCGAGTACACCACCCACCGGGGTCGCCTTTGTCGCCGAGCGGATTCCGCCGCCCGCCGCCGACCACACCGCCGGCGCCCCCACGGCAGGCACGCGTGTGAACCTCTCGGCGGGGGAAGCCCCCGAGTCGGAGAAGAGCCAGGGCCCTGCGCCGAAGGGGAGCCGGAGGAACCTGGTGGCGGCGGGCGCGGGCGCGGTGCTCGTCGCGGTCCTCGGGACTCTCGTCACCCTCGGCAGCACGGCGGGCGACGGCGACCCGGACTCCGTCCGGCCGCGCCAGTCGACCTCGCAGCAGGAGGGCGACGAGCAGCCGGCCGCCGACGATTCCCCGGTGGAGGAGCAGTCGGACCGCTCGAGCAGACCCGTGCGACCCGTCGAGTCCTCGACGCAGGACGGCGGTTCGGACAGCCCCAGCACCAGCGCCTCTCAACCCTCGGAAGAGGACGAAGACGACCGCTCCTCCACGAAGGAGGCCCCGAGCTCCTCGGACGACGGTGGCGACAGCGGTGGCGGCGGTCGGCCCTCCTCGCCGAAAGACCCGCCGACCTCACCTGACGACCCGACGACGTCCCCGGACGACCCACCGTCCTCCCCGGACGACCCCCCGACCTCCCCCGACGACCCGGACCCGTCCGCCCCGGAGGACGACGGACCGGACTCCAGCTCCTCCGCCGGGGAGTCGGGGACCTCTTCCGCCCGCAATGTCCAACCGTCGGCCTCCGAGGTCTCGATGGTTTGAGTCGGATTGGGGCGGTCGGCGGACGGTCGGGCGTTGTTGTCCGACGGGGGGAGGCTCGGCCGGGCTCAGGGTCGGGTGTGCCGCCCCAACAAGCCTTGCCGTAACGAGCTTGGCGGGCTCGGTGGACACAACGGCCTGTCCCTGCCCCGGCCGACCGTGGCCGCCGGGCCGCCCGAACCCGGGCGGCCGGACGTCGCCGTACGATCCCCGCGGCCCCGGGCGACCGGTCCTCCTGCCCCGCCCGACCCTCAGGCCGCCCGGTGCCGCCGTGCGTGGTGCGAGGCGAGGATGTCCCGGTAGCGGTGGCCGCTTCCCTTGATCGTCCGCTGCTGCGTCGGATAGTCGACGTGCACGAGGCCGAAGCGCTTCTCGTACCCGTACGCCCACTCGAAGTTGTCCAGCAGCGACCATGCGAAGTATCCGGCGAGCGGCACCCCTTGGCGGACCGCATCGGCGCACGCCGCCAGGTGCTCCTCGAGGTACCTGGTCCGCTCGGGGTCGTCGATCTGCCCGTCGGGCCCCACGGTGTCCTCGTAGGCGGAGCCGTTCTCGGTGACGTATATCCGGCGCGCGCCGTAGTCGTCGGTCATCCGCCGGAGCGTCCGCGTGAGCCCCTCCGCGTGCACCTCCCAGCCCATCGCGGTACGCCGCGCATCCTCCGCGACCACCTGCGCGGCGTACGGGAGTTCGCCCCCCGGCGCGTCGGCGAGGACGTTGCGGAAGTAGTAGTTGAGCCCCAGCCAGTCGAGGGGAGCGGCGACCGCCTCCAGGTCACCGGGGCGCACGGGCGGCTCGACGCCGTACAGCTCGACCATGTCGGCGGGGTAGCCGCGCCCGTGGAGCGGGTCCAGCCACCAGCGGTTGGTGTGCCCGTCGGCCCGCCTCGCGGCGGCGATGTCCGCCTCGTCGTCGCTCGCAGGCGTGTGGTCGGAAAGGTTGTTGACGATGCCGATCCGCGCGTGCGGCACGGCGGCGCGCAGCGCCTGCACCGCGAGACCGTGTCCGAGGAGCAGGTGGTGCGAGGCGGGGACGGCAGCCCGGATGTCGGCGATCCCGGGCGCCATACGTCCTTCCAGGTGCCCGATCCAGGCCGAGCAGAGCGGCTCGTTGAGCGTCGCCCACTCGGTGACGCGGTCCCCGAGCCGCTCCGCCACGACCTGCGTGTACGCGGCGAAGCGCTCCGCCGTCGCCCGCTCGGGCCAGCCGCCCCTGTCCTGGAGCGCCTGCGGCAGGTCCCAGTGGTAGAGCGTGGGGAAGGGCGTGATGCCGGCTTCGAGGAGCGCGTCGACGAGCCGGTCGTAGAAGGCGAGCCCCTTCGGGTTGACGCCGTCGCCGTCCGGCATCACGCGCGGCCAGGCGAGCGAGAACCGGTAGGCGTCGACGCCGAGTCGGCGCATCAGCGCGATGTCCTCCGGCCACCGGTGGTAGTGGTCGCACGCGATGTCACCGGTGTCGCCGCCGGCGACCATGCCGGGCGTGTGCGAGAAGGTGTCCCAGATCGACGGGGCGCGCCCGTCCTCGGCCACGGCCCCTTCGACCTGGTAGGCGGCGGTGGCGACGCCCCAGACGAAGTCCTCGGGGAGAGCGCTGAGTTGCTCGGGGTGCTCGGCTTGCACGGTGGTCCTTTCTTGCGGCGCCCACCGCGGCGCTGTGCGCTGCGGCGAACACCGTTGCCTGAGGGGTCACTTGACGGCGCCGGCGGTGAGCCCGGCGACGAGGTACCGCTGGAGGAGCAGGAAACCGGCGACCACGGGCACGCTCACCACGAGCGAGGCGGCCATCACCTGGTTCCAGTAGACCTGGGTCTGCGTGGCGTAGCCCTGGAGGCCGATGGAGAGCGTGCGGGTGACGTCGTTGGTCATCATGGAGGCGAAGAGCACCTCGCCCCACGCGGTCATGAACGAGTAGACGGCGACGGCGACGATCCCCGGCACGGCCGCCGGGACGACGACCCGGAAGAGCGCACCGACCGCCCCGCAGCCGTCGACGAGCGCGGCCTCGTCGAGGTCGCGCGGGATGGAGTCGAGGTAGCCCACGAGCATCCAGATCGAGAACGGCAGCGTGAACGTCATGTACGTGAGGATGAGTCCGCCGCGCGACCCGTAGAGCGCGATCCCCGTCGCGTTGCCGATGTTGACGAAGAGGACGAAGAGCGGCAGCAGGAAGAGGATGCCGGGGAACATCTGCGTGGAGAGGACGGTGACGGTGAAGAGCCGTTTGCCGCGGAACCGGTACCGGCTCACCGCGTACGCGGCGAAGACCGCGACGACCACGGAGCAGGCGGTGGCGGCGAGCGAGACGATCAGCGAGTTCATGAAGTACTTCGCCAGCGGGACCGTCTGCCAGATGTCGATGTAGGGGCGGATCGTCAGACCGCTCGGAATCCACCGGAACTTGCCCGTGACGTCCTGCAGCGGCTTCAGCGAGGAGCTGATCATGACGTAGATCGGCACCGCGGAGAAGACGGCGAGGAAGGTGAGCAGGATGCGCCGCGTCCAGAGGAACGACGCGGGCGGTGCGTTGGGGGAGCGCCGGGCAGGCGCGGGCGTGCGCCGTCGCGCTTCGGTGGCGCCCTCGGTCGCGCTAGACATCGGCACCCCTCTTCTTGCGGGACGTCGCGAGCAGGTAGCCCGCCGTCACCAGCAGCAGGAACAGCACCAGGAGTACGGACATGGCGGCGCCGGTGCCGAAGTCCCAGGTGAGGAAGGACGATTTGTAGATGTAGAGGGAGATGAGGTTCGCCGCCTCCGGGGCCGCCTTACCGAAGAGCATGAACGGCACGTTGAAGTCGTTGAACGTCCACAGGAAGAGGACGAGCAGCAGCACTTGGTTGACGGGGCGGAGCGAGGGAAGCGTGATCTTCCTGATCTGCTGCCAGATCCCGGCGCCGTCGATCGCCGCCGCCTCGTAGAGGTCGCGTGGGATGTTCTGGAGCGCGGCCGTGATGATCAGGAAGGCGAAGGGCCAGGTACGCCAGACGGAGACGACGACGAGCGAGAGGAAACTGTTTCCGCCGATGAGCCAGAACGAGGGCTCGTCCGTGAGCCCCAACTGCTCGTGGAACACGTGGTTCACGAGGCCGTTGTCCCGCTGGAGCATGAACGACCAGGTGATGACGGCGGCGTAGACGGGGAGCGCGTACGGGGTGAGGAAGAGCGCACGCAGCACACCGCGCCCCCGGAAGGCGTCCTGCATGAGGATCGAGGCGCCCGCCCCCAGCACCCAGGCGAGCCCGACGGCGAGGATGGTGAACGCGCAGGTGACGCCGAAGGACTTGAGGAGCGCCGCGCCCACGGACCCGTCGAAGTCCACGGCGACGCGGAAGTTGTCGAGCCCGCGCCAGGGTGCGTCGCCCCAGTGCCGCAGGTACTCGTTGGTCAGCTCCCGGAAGCTCATCACCACGCCGACGGCTATCGGCACCAGGTGGATGAGGAGTTCGAGGACGAGGGCGGGGAGCAGCAGCAGGTAGGGCAGGCCGCCGCGGCGTATCCGCGCGGAGAGGAACCGCCGGAGGCCGCGCCGGGCCGGCGGCCCGCCGCGCTCCCCGCCGCCCGGTGCCGACGGTGCGGCGCTGCTCGGTGTCTCGGTGGCTGTCATCGCCTTCGGCTCACTTCTGCATCTGCTGCTGGGCCTTGGTGAGCCGCTGCTTCACCGCTCCCTCGGTCACGGTGCGACCGGCCGCGGCGTCGGCGAAGAGCTCCTTCATCGCCGTCCCGACGAGCGTCTCGAACTGCGACTCGTTGGGCACCTGCGGAAGCGGGGCCGAGGAGTTCGACAACACCTCGCGGAGTACCTTCTGCTCGTGCTTTCCGAAGGCGGCGTCCTGCTGTGCGGGCTTCACCGGCGGTATCGAGCCGTAGGTCTCGTTGAGGATCTTCTGCTCGGCGTCGGACGTCATGAACTTCACGAACTCCATGGCACCGTCGTGGTTGTCGGTGTTCTCGAAGACGGCGATGTTGATGCCCGCGACCATCGAGTTGACGGCGTCCTGCTGCCCCTCCTGCACGGGGATCGGCGCGACGCCGTACTCGTCCTCCTTCATCCCCAGCGGCTTCAGGGTGCTGCCCGCGGCCTGCCAGAGCATCATGGCCGCCTTGCCGGTGGCGACGTCCTTGATCGTCTGGTTCTGCGCGTACTCGGCGTTGCCGGGGGCCGCGACCTTGTCGTTCGCGAGGAGGTCGATGTACTGCTTGACGCCCTTGACGTTGCCGGGCTTGTCGAAGGTGGGGTTGCCCTCGGCGTCGAAGAAGTCGGCGCCGTGCTGCTTGGCGAAGATGAAGGCGTGGTGGGCGTTCTCCACCGGGTTCCCGCCCTCGACCGCCACGCCGTAACGGCCGTCCGAGGTGAGCTTCTTCGCCGTGGCGTCGAACTCCTTCCAGGTCTTCGGAGGGCCGTCGATCCCGGCCTTCTCGAACATCTCCTTGTTGTAGTAGAGGGCGTAGGAGAGCGAGTAGAGCGGGACGGCGGACGGGGGCTCGCCCTTGGCGCCGGCGGCGGCGACCGCGCTCGGCTCGAAGCGGTCCCGGCCGCCGATCTTCTCGAAGTTCTCCTTGTTCCAGGGGAGGAGCCCGCCGCTGGACTGGAGCGAGGACGACCAGGTGTTGCCGATGTTGAGCACGTCGGGGCCCTGACCCGAGGAGGTGGCCGCGAGGATGCGGTCGAGGAGGCTGTCCCAGGGGATCACCTCCAGCTTGACCTTGATCCCGGTCTTCTTCTCGAACTTCTTCAACTCGGGGGTGAGGATCTTCTTGTCGGCCTCGACGCTGGGGCCCTGGTTGCTCGCCCAGTAGGTGAGCGTCTTCGGGTCGTCGTTGCTGCTGCCGTCCGTGGTGGTCCCGCCGCCGCACGCGGTGGCGGTGAGCGCCGTGGTGAGGGCGGCTGCGGCGGCGAGGCGCCCGCGGCTCCTGCTGCTTCTGCTCATGGTCGTCTGCCCCTCTCAGGGGAAGCTCACTTAAGTAACTGAAGGCGGAACACCCTTAATTCGCGCAGTGAGTTAATTATTGAGAGAAGAGCGCGTCAAGAGGTGGGACATGGGCCGACGGGCCGTCAGGCCGCCCAACTCGCCCTGCGAGCAGGGGAGTCGACGGAGTGCGCGCCGGTGACCTGCGGCGCGGGGCGTGGGAGCGTTCCCGGACTCGGAGAGGTAACAATGAGAGCGCTCTCCGACGGCAGCCTCCCCGCCGGGTGTCGCTCACCGGTCGACTGCGGGCAGCCGAAGGCTGCTTGGGGGTCCAGGAGCGGGACGCGGGCGCGGGTGCGTCAGAAGAGGCGGAGCTTGTCGTCGTCGATGCCGCGGAGCGCCTCGTAGTCGAGGACGGCGCAGTCGATGCCGCGGTCGGTGGCGAGTACGCGGGCCTGCGGCTTGATCTCCTGCGCGGCGAAGACACCGCGGACGGGCGCAAGATGCGGGTCCCTGTTGAGCAACTCCAGGTAGCGGGTGAGCTGTTCGACGCCGTCGATCTCCCCGCGGCGCTTGATCTCGACGGCGACCGTGGCGCCCTCCGCGTCCCGTCCCAGGATGTCCACGGGGCCGATGGCCGTGGGGTACTCGCGCCGGACGAGGGTCCACCCCTCGCCCAGGGTCTCCATCCGGTCCGCGAGGAGCTTCTGGAGGTGCGCCTCTACGCCGTCCTTGACCAGACCCGGGTCGACGCCGAGTTCGTGGGAGGAGTCGTGGAGCACCTCCTCCATGGTGATCACCAGCTTCTCGCCCGCCTTGTTCTCCACCGTCCAGCGGTCCTCGGCCTCCTTGAGGGTGCACGGCGGGGACATCCAGTTGAGCGGCTTGTACGCACGGTCGTCCGCGTGCACGGAGACCGAGCCGTCGGCCTTTACCAGGATCAGCCGCGGGGCCGAGGGCAGATGGGCGGTGAGCCTCCCCGCATAGTCGACGGAGCAGCGGGCGATGACGAGACGCATGGTCGGCAACGCTACTCGAACTCCCCCTCGGCGCGCGATCCGCCCTCTCGGCCGGCGAGGGCTCCGGAGGAGCGGCGCGTGGGCGCGGTGCGGTGCGCGACGTTCTTGGAAGGGTGCGTTCGGTAATGGCGCGAGTATTCCCATTCGCATGGTGCGTCATCTCTGCGCGTCCTACGGTAAGCAGCGGGGACGTTGCCGTACGGGGTTGCGTGACTACGCGGTGCGGTGTGTCCTCCGGTCCAGCCCCCATTGCTCCCCGGCACGGGGGCGTCCCGACCCGCCTGTAGCTCCGCCGCGGCCGGTCGGGGGCCGTATCCCTAAGAGACCCGGCCCGGGGGCCGGGGCTGTGAGAGGAGAAGCCATGTCGCTCGATGTTCCACCTGCGCTTCTTGAACAGGCCGAGCGCGGTGAGGTGGATGAAGCGGCTTTCGTCGACTGCGTCCGCACCTCTCTCCCGTACGCCTGGGAGATGGTCAGCTCGCTGGTCGCTCAACTGAAAGTGGACGGCGGAGAGTTCGCCGACAACCAGACCCCTCCGCCGGACGAGCAGGCGCGCGGCCAGTTGCTGCGCGCTCTCGCCAGCAACGCGATCCGTGGCGCGCTGGAGCGGCACTTCGGTGTACGTCTCGCCTTCCAGAACTGCCACCGGGTGGCGGTCTTCCCGCTCGACTCGGCGGTGGACGACAGGCTGGCGCGCTTCACCTCCGTCCGCGGGCAGGTGCTCAACCAGTCCCCGGAGCTGCGTGACTGCTGAGCGTCCGCCAGGATGATCCGGCCGCGCCCCCCGGCTCCGTGCCGGCGGACGCGGTCGGACAGGGTCGGGAGTGGTTCCCCGCGGGGCGGGAACCTCCTGGTCCGGCTGCCGTTCCGGCGGTCGCGGGCCCAACGCCCGTACCGTCAGGGTGCGTTCCCCTACCGCAGGAGCGGCAGCACCTCGCAGCCGAGGCGCTCGACGTTCGCCTCGGTCAGCGCGGGGTCGCCCGCGCCCTCGACGAGCAGCGCGAACCGCCTGATGCCCGTGCGCTCGGCCGTCGTCGCCAGGCGCTCGGCGCAGTGTTTCGGTGTGCCCACGGCGTGGATTCCGCAGAGGTGCTCCGTGTAGCCGAGGGGATCGCGCATCGGGCGTGCGCGGCCGTCGACGGTGCGGTGCGCGCCCAGACCTTCGCGCAGCCACCCGGGGAGGGCCCGGGCGAGTGTGTCGGTCGCCTCCTCGACGGAGTCACCGACCTGCGCGACGCCCGCCGAGACGTGGCGGGATTCGGCCAACTCCACGCGCTCGCGCGGGTGCCCGGCGGCCGTCGCCTCGCGGCGCCAGAGCGCGGTCATCTCCGCCTTCTCCTCGTCGTCGCAGTGCATACCGAGCAGCATCGGCAGCGCCTGCTGTGCGGCCGTCCGCACCGTGCCCGGTGAGGTGCAGGCGACCACGACCCTGGCGTCGTCCCCTTGGTCGGGAGCACGCGGCACGACGGGGACCTCACGGAAGCGGTAGCGCGGCCCCGTGCCCTCCACGGTCGGTCGGCGCAGCCAGCGCAGGAGGACGTCGAGTGCCTCGGGGAAATCCCGTTCGTACGCGGGGAGTCCGCCGCCGAAGACCTCCAGGTCGACCCAGGGGCCGCCGCGCCCGACGCCGAGCGTGAACCGTCCGCCCGAGGTCAGGTGGAGGAGGGCCGTTTGCTCGCCGAGTGCGACGGGGTGCGTGTTGGGGAGCACGGAGACCGCCGTGCCGACGCCGATGCGCCTGGTGCGCCCGAGCAGCAGCGCGGCGAGGGTCACTGCCGAGGGGCAGACCCCGTACGGCACGAAGTGGTGCTCCGCCAACCAGACGTCGTCGAGCCCCGCCTCCTCCGCGACTTCGGCTGCCCGCACCGCTCCGGCCAGCGCCTCCTCCTGCCGCTGCCCGGGGAACTGCGCGCCCAGCACGAACGCCCCAACTCGCATGTGCTGCCACCTCCTTGGTCTCCAGGACTCTCTGCGAAGTCCATCCCCTCCAGGCACTAACGCCTGACACGTGCCAAAGGCACGCGCACTGCTCAGCTTTTCGGAAGAACACCGCCGCTGGGTGCTTGCCTCCACGGGACGCTCCGCACAGGCGGAGTAGGCGCTTCCGGTATATGGGTGCGTAACCTGGTGGACGGGCCGGCCGCCCGGTGCGGCCCCAGCGCCCGCCCCTCCTCGCCGAGCGGTGCGACGGCAGGGCGCGCGCCGACCGACCGCCCGCGACCCACAACGAGGTGCCCGCCGTGTCCCCGCGACGCAACCGCCCCCGAGGCGCGCCCAAGGCCAGCTCGGCGCGGGAGGAGCAGGACAGATACGGCCTGGAGCACACCGAGGAATGGCGCGGCGAGGAGTGGGTCGTCCGGCGGATAAGCGGAGGCGCAGCGGCGAAGCACTACCGCTGCCCCGGATGCGATCAGGAGATCCCGCCGGGCGTCCCGCACGTCGTCGCCTGGCAGCGGGAGGGCAGCGTCGACGACAGGCGCCACTGGCACGGCGCCTGCTGGGGCGCACGCGAGCGCCGCAGCGCCCGGATGCGCAGACCGGGCGGGGCGCAGCGCTGGATGTGACCCCGGTTCCGCTCAGGCGTCGCGCTTCATCAGCAGTGCGTGAGCGCCCGCGAGCACGGCGCAGGTGACCACGGCGAGCAGGCCGAGTTGAGGCCGGCCGGTGCCGTCGCTCCCGTCCGTGGGGATGCGGTTGAGCGAGGTGAGGCCGTTGAGCGGCGCGTACTCGATGAGCTTCTCGCGGACCGGTTGCAACGCCTCCGTGCTCATGAAGACCGAGACGACCATGGGCAGCAGGACGGCGCCCAGCATCGTCGCGACGGCGCCGGCCGAGCGCCGCAGCAGTGCGCCGACGCCCAGCGCGAGCAGGCCGAGCAGCGCGACGCAGGGACCCGCACCGACCGTCGCGCCGAGCCACTCGCTCCCCGGCGTGGCGTCGGCACCGCTCACCGAACCTTCGCGGAAGCGAGGCGTCGACGGCCGCTGCCCCCGCCACCGCCGAGGAGGCGCACAGTCAGGCGTCCCGCTCGCGGAGCACGAAGTAGCCGGCGACGAGCGCGGCGGCCGTCCACCCCACCATGATCAGCAAGCCGCCCCAGGGCCCGTAGGGGCGGTCGAGCGTCTGCGGCACGACGGCCATGATCGTCGTGCCCGCCTGGTCGGGGAGGTAGTGCGCGATCTTCTGCGTCGCGCCCACCGAGCTGAGGATGCCGGAGACGATGAAGAAGAAGGGCATCAGCACGATGAACGAGACGACGGGGCTGCGCAGCACGAACGTCAAGCCCATCGCGAAGAGCCCGATGAGCGTCATGTAGAGACCGGCGCCGACCACGGCACGCAGCACACCGGGCTCGGTGATACCGACGCTGTGCGACCCGAGCAGCCACTGGCCGAGATAGAAGGTGCCGAAGCCGGTGATCTGTCCGACGACGAAAACGAGCCCCGTCGCCACCGCCACCTTGCAGACGAGGAAGAGCCCGCGCTGCGGCACGGCCGAGAGCGAGCTGCGGATCATGCCCGTGCTGTACTCCGCCGAGACGACCAGCACCCCGAAGGCCATCATCGCGAGCTGCCCGATGCCCATGCCGGTGAAGCTCACATACGTGGCGTCGAACGTCGCCTGCGACCGCCGGGACATGTTGTCGAAGTCGGCCCTGGTGAAGACGCAGATCAGCGCGGAGAGCCCGGCGGTGATCAGTACCGCGGCGATCAGCGTCCAGCGAGTGGCGCGGACCGACCGCAGCTTGGTCCACTCCGAGCGGAGGACCCTCGTCGCATGGCGCATCGTCAGCTCCCCTCGCCGCCGCGACCGGGGAAGCCGCGCCCCCAGCGCTCGGCGGGCTCCTGCTCGGTCTCCGGCTGGTCGCCCGAGTGTGCGTGGTACTCGACGGTCTCGGCGGTGAGCCGCATGAAGGCGTCCTCCAAGGAGGCGCGCTGCGGGCTGAGTTCGTGCAGGGGGAGGCGCCACTGCGCGGCGAGGTCGCCGATCCGCGCCGTCTCGTCGCCCTCGACTTCCAGCGAACCGTCCTCCGCCGCGACGTACGTCAGCCCGTTCGAGGTGAGCAGATCACGCATGCGCTCGGGCTCCGGGGTGCGAATGCGCACGTACGTACGGGAGTTGCTGCTGATGAAGTCCGACATCTCGGTGTCGGCCATCAGCCTTCCGCGGCCGATCACCACCAGGTGGTCGGCGGTGAGGGCCATTTCGCTCATCAGGTGGCTGGAGACGAAGACGGTGCGCCCCTCGTCGGCCAGGTGCTTCATCAGGTTCCTGATCCACCGGATGCCCTCCGGGTCGAGCCCGTTGACCGGCTCGTCGAACATCAGGATGCGGGGGTCGCCGAGCATGGCGGCGGCGATCCCGAGCCGCTGGCCCATGCCGAGAGAGAAGGACCGCGGTCGCTTGCGCGCCACCGCGGAGAGACCCACCATCTCCAGTGCCTCGTCGATCCGCCGCTCGGGCAGCCCGTTCGACTGCGCCAGGCAGAGCAGGTGGTGGTACGCGGTACGCCCGGGGTGGAGCGACTTCGCCTCCAGGAGCGCCCCGATGTAGCTGAGCGGTTCCTTCAGGTCGCGGTAGTGCATGCCGTCGATGCGGACGTCGCCCGCCGTCGGCTTGTCGAGGCCGAGCATCATCCGCATCGTCGTGGACTTGCCCGCGCCGTTCGGCCCGAGGAAGCCGGTGACCTTCCCAGGGCGGACGGTGAACGTGAGGTCTTCGACGGCCTTCTTCTCGCCGTAGTGCTTGGTGAGCCCCAGCAGCTCGATCATGTGGGCGACGCTACGTCGGGCCGCGGCCGGCCGCGACTCGGCGCTCTGCGTACGGAGGACGCCGCCCGAGCGGGTCCCCGCAGGGCGCGGACACGCGCCCGCCCCTGCGGGCCCGGGTGGACCGGGCCGCGCAGGGGCGGGGCCGTACGTGGGGGGGACGGCGCTCGATGCTCGGCGGAGCCGCGCGGCGGTCAGCGGGACTGCTGCGCCGGGACGCCCGCCTGCTGCTCGTCCTCCTCCGCGCCTTCCTCGGCGCCGGGCTGGCCGGCCGCGGCGACCGCGGCGCCCGTGAGCGTCGCCAGCATCTCGCGGACGTTGGTGAGCTGGGCGTTGATGCTGTCCCTGCGGTTGGTGAGGGCGGCCAGCTCGCGCTCCGACTCGCTGCGGACGCGGTCCGCCTTCGCCTTGGCGTCGGTGACGATGTCCTCGGCCTGGCGCTGCGCCGTCTCGACGGTCTGACGGGCGCGGCGCTCGGCGTCCGACTTCAACTTCTCGGCCTCCAGGCGGAGTTGCTCCGCCCGGTGCTCGATCTCCGCGAGGCGCTTCTCCGCCTTCGCCTGACGCGAGGCGAGGTCGCGCTCGGACTGCTCGCGACGCTTGGCGAGGTTGGTCTCGAAGTCGGCGGCGGCCTGGGCGGCCTTGGCGCGGGTGTCCTCGAAGAGGGAGTCGGCCTCCTCGCGCTTGGACTGCGCGTCCTTCTCCGCCTCGGTGCGCAGGTGGTTCGCCTCGCCCTGCGCCTTCTCGACGATCTGGGCGCCCTCTTCTTCCGCCTTCTGCTTGCGGTCGGCGGCGTACGACTCGGCGTCGTTGCGCACCTGTTGGGCGGCGCCTTCGGCGAGCTCGCGGTGCTGTTCGGCCGCCCTGCGCGCCTCCTCGCGGAGGTCCTTCGCCTCCTCCTCGGCGAGGCGCAGGATCTTCTCGACGCGGGCGCCGAGGCCGGCGTACGAGGGCTCGGAGTCGTTGACCTGCTGCTGGGCGTTCTGGGTTTCGAGGTGGAGCTCCTCGATCCGCTTCTCAAGGGAGGTGATGCGGGCGAGGGCGCTGTCACGGTCGGCGACGAGCTTGGTGATGCGGTCGTCAACCTGTCCGCGGTCGTAGCCACGCCGCACGAGCTCGAAGCCGAAGGGGGAGGATGAGGTGTCGCTCATGGGGTTCCTGTCGATTCAGACGGGTTATCAGACGGGGGAGTGATAGGTGAATCCTAGGGGGCATAGCGGCGTGTCATCGAGCTGATGCCCGTTTGATCTGGAAAATGTGCGCTCGTTCGAGTGGCTAGCCCCTCGAACCCTTGCCGCCCGAACGTGGTGCGCCTGGTCCAACACCCGCTTTCACACCGCCTTTTGCCGTGCCGGTACGTGGATCCGGCCTGCCGTCACCGCGCGCTCCCGAGCCGTTGCCCGACTTCGAACCGCCACCCGAGGAGCCCGAACTCCCGCCGCTCCCCGAGCCCTTGCCCCCGTTTCCGTTCGACCCGCCGGACGGGCCCTTCGACGGACCGCTCGACGAACCGCCCGCGGGCCCCTCGTCGGCCTCGCCCGAGTCGCCCTTGCCGCCCGGGTCGCCCTTGCCCGCCGAGCCGCCGGAGCCGGGCGCCTCGAAGGAGCCGAGTGCGTCCAACACCTCCTGAACGCGGCTGATTTCGGCGTTGATGTCCTCCTGGCGGCGCTCCAGTACGTCGAGGTCCTTCTGCCCCGCCGCGACGATCCGCTCCGCCTCCGCCTCCGCGTCGGCCTTGAGCTGCTCCGCCTCGCGTTCGGTGTCCGACTTCAGCTTCTCCGCCTCGCGGACCGTCTCCGACTTGCGCTGCTCGGCCTCCTTGAGGAGCCCCTCGGCCTTCTTCACGGCGGCGATGCGCACCTTGCCCGCCTCCGCCTCGGCCTCCGACACCAGACGCTCCGACTCCTCGCGCGCCTCGGAGAGTTGCTCCTCCGCGGCCTTGACGAGCTTGTCGCACCGCTCGCCCGCCGACTGCATCGCCTCCGCCGACTCCCGGCGCGCACGCTCGTGGAGCTCCTCGACCTCGCCCTCGATCCGGGAGCGCAGCTCTTCGGCGCGGGTCCTTATGGCGTTGGCGTCGTTCCGCGCCTCCTCCAGCATCGTGTTCGCGTCGGACCTGGCCTTCTCCACGGCCTCGCGGCCCTCGGTCCGCGCCTCGGCGACGAGCCGTTCGGCCTCCGTACGCGCCGCGGTGACCATCGAGTCGGCCTGCTCCTCGGCGGCGGCCTGTGCGGCGCGTGCCTCCTCCTGCGCGCGGGTGACGAGTTCGTCCGCCTGCTCCGCCGCCTCGCTGCGCTTGCGCGATGCCTCCGTGCGGGCGTCGTCGAGCGCCTGCTCCGCCTCGGCGCGGAGGCGGTCGGACTCGGCCGACGCCTCCGAAACCGTCGTCTCCGCGAGGGACTTGGCCGTCTCCGACTCCTCGTTCGCCTCCCTGCGCAGCGTCTCGGCCGCCTGCTCGGCCTCGGAGCGCAGGGTGCGGGCCTCGGCCTCCGCCGCGGCGCGTGCCTCGGCGATCTGCGCCTCCGCCTCCTCGTGGAGGCCGGCGACGGAGTCGCGGACCTGCTGCGCCGTCTCCTCGGCCGCCGCGACGAGTTCGGCCGAGCGCCGCTCCGCGTCCGCCACCGTGCGCTCCGCCTCGGCCTGCGCCTCCTCGACCCGCGTCCGGGCCTGCGCCAGCAGCTCCTCGGACTGCTCCCGCGCCGAGGTGCGCTCCTGGTGCGCCTCCTCCCGTGCGGTGGCGAGGAGTTCGTCCGCCTCGGCGCGCAGCCTCGCCGCCTCCTCGCGGGCGGCGGCGAGGACCTCGGCCGCCTCGGTGCCGCGCCGCTCGGCCGCCGCGTCCGCCTCGGCCCGCACCCGGTCCGCGGTCTCCTGCGCCTCGGCGCGGAGGCGCTCGCCCTCCGCCTCGGCCTCGGTACGTAGCTGCACCGCGTACGCCTCGCCCTCGGCCCTGCTCTGCGAAGCCTCCGACGCGGCCTCCTCGCGGAGCCGTTCGGCCTCCTCCTCGGCCTGCTGCTGCACGGTGCGGGCGCGCTCGGCCGCCTCGCTGCGGAGCCGTTCGGCCTCGCCCTTCGCCTCTTCACGGAGCCGCTCGGCCTCGGCCCGTGCATCGGCGAGCGCCTCTTCGGCCTCCGCGACCTGGCGCTCTCCTTCGGCACGCAGCCGCTCGGCCTCCGCGGCCATCTCCGCCCTGCGCTCCGAGGCCGCCTCCTCCGCCTCCTCGCGGACGCGGCGCGCGGCGTCGTCCGCCTCGGCCCGGGTCTCCTCGGCCTGCTGCTCGGCCTGGGTGCGCAGCTCCTCCGACTCGGTCCGCGCCCGCTCCAGCGCCTCGTCGGCCTGGTTGCGGAGCGAGGTGGCGCGCTCGATCGCCTCGGTGCGGACGCGTTCGCTCTCGCTCGTCGCGTCGGTGCGCGTCTCCTCCGCGTCGGCCTTCGCCTTGGCGAGGAGCTCCTCGGCGCGGGTCGCCGCCTCCTCGATCTGCTGGACGGCCTCCCTGCGGGCCTCGCTGCGGATGCGCTCGCCCTCTTCGACCGCCCTGGTGCGCAGTTGCTCGGCCTCGCTCCGCAGCATCCGCGCCTCCTCCTGGAGGGCGACGGTCTTGGCGCGGTACTCCTTGGTGTCGTTCTGCGCCGAGCCCTTGAGCTCTTCCGCGGTGTCGTGTGCCTCGGAGCGGAGGCGGTCGGCCTCCTCCTCGGCTTCCTTGCGGAGCCGTTCGGCCTCTTCCGCCGCGGCCTTGGTGGTCGCCTTCGCCTCCTCGGCCGCCTTGGTGAGGACCTCGTCCGCAGTGCGTGCCGCCTCGGCGAGCTGGTTCGCCGACTCCTCGGCCGTCGTCGTGCGGGCCTGCTCCTTCGCCTCCGCGACGAGCCGCTCCGCCTCGGCCTTCGCCTCTTCCTTGAGCTGCTCGGCCTCGGACTTGAGCGCCTCGGCCTCCTTCGTCCCCTCACCGACGAGGCGGGCGACCTCGGCCTTCGCGGTGCGGGTGCGCTGCTCGTTCTCCGACTCGGCGTCCGCGAGGCGCTTCTCCGCCGTCTCCTCGGCCTCGGTGCGCAGGCGCTCGGCCTCCTCGCGGAGCTGCTGCGCCTCCTCCTCGGCCTTCCGCATCCGCTCCTCCGCGGCGCGCTGGAGCTCGGCGGCCTCCCGCCGGCCGGTCTCGGCCTCCTGCGCGCTGGTGGCGCGGACCTGCTCCGCGTGTTCGCTGGCCTCCTGCGCCTGCGCGGAGGCCGCGTTGACCAGGCGCTCGGCCTCGGCGCGTGCCCGGCGGAGTATGGCGTCCGCCTCGGTGCGCGCCTCCTCGGACTCGGCGCCGACGCGGCTGCGCGACTCGTCGGCGAGGCGCTGCGCCTCCGCGCGCGCCTGCGCGAGGGTGCGTTCGGCCTCGGTGCGGGTCTCCTCCATGAGGCGCCGGGCCTGCTGCTCGGTGCGGGTGCGGAGCTGCTCGGCCCAGGCGACGTTCTCGTTGACGTGGTTCTCGACGGTGGTGCGGCGCTCGGCGAGCTCCTGGTCGAGTTGCTGACGGCGGCGTACGGCCTCGGCGTGCAGCTCGGACTGGAGGCGTGCCTGCTGCTCCGCCTGCTCCTGGCGCACCCGCTGGTTCTGTGCGCGTACGTCGCGGAGTTCGCGCTCAGCGTCCCCGCGCATCTGGTCGGCCTGGAGCTGGGCGTTGCGGAGCATCTGCTCCGCCTGCTGCGCGAGGTTGTCGTAGCTCGCCGGGCGCGTGGCAAGGGTGCGGCGCGCCTCGTGCAACTTGGCACGCAGCACTTCGACCTGGTAGCCGAGGTCGTCGGCGTGGTCGACGGCCTTCTCGCGTTCCTTCTTCAGCCGATCCATCTCGGCCTCGAACTGCGAGAGCTGGTCGTCAGCCTCGTAGCGGTCGTAGCCCCGCACTGCGCGGTCCCATCCGTCCCCTGGTCGTCGTGGAGGTGATCCGGGCATCTCGGTCGAACCCCCTCCGCTTGCCGGCCCGGTGGTACCGGGCCCGTCCGGGCGGAGCGGCAGTGCCCTCGGGCGCTGTCCCGTCCGGTGGAGGAGGTCCTCCCGGAAATGGTGTCAGATCGTCGGCGGAACGTGGACCGAGCCCCCAGCCGGGGACCCCACCGCAAGCGCAGCGAGTCCGCCCCGGCCGAAGTGTCACTCTACCGGGCCGAGAAGCGGACGTCAGTGGTCCGCCCGGCTCGACGCCCCTGCAGCGGTGACGAGTTCGGTGAGAACGCCGTGGCAGTCCTTGGGGTGGAGGAAAGTGATACGGGAATCCATCGAGCCGCGCCTCGGCTCGTCGTAGAGGACGCGGACGCCCTTCTCGCTGATCTCCTCGGAGTCCGCGTCGACGTCGGCGGTGCCGAAGGCGATGTGGTGGACGCCCTCGCCGTTCTTGGCGAGCCACTTCCCGACGGCCGAGTCCTCCCGTACCGGCTCCAGCAGCTGGAGCCAGGTGGCGCCGCCGTCGTCGGTGCCGTTGACCCTGAGCATGGCCTCCCTGACCCCCTGCTCCTCGTTGACCTCGGTGTGGGCGACCTCGAAGCCGTAGGTGCGGGTGTAGAACCCGGCGGTCTCCTCGACGTCGAAGCAGGCGATCCCGATGTGGTCGATACGCGTCAGCATGGGGACAGTGCAGCGCTTGCGCCGTGGTTACGCAACGTGCGCACGGTCACACCGTACGCGGGGTGACCGGGAAGCATACTGCTCAGTACATTGGCGCCAACCCTCGTGCGGGCGCGTGCTCGGAACCGTGTGGGCCGGGCCGGAGGCGGCCGGGCATCCGGCCGCGCCCCGACTTCACTTCCCGGCCGGAAGGGAACACCATGACTCGCACCTCCCGTACCACCTCAGTGATCGTCGCCGGCGCTCGCACCCCCATGGGGCGGCTGCTCGGGTCCCTGAAGCCCTTCTCCGGCTCCGAGTTGGGCGGTTTCGCGATCAAGGCGGCGCTCGACAGGGCCGGCATCGGCGGCGACCAGGTCGAGTACGTGATCATGGGTCAGGTCCTCACGGCCGGTGCGGGCCAGATCCCGGCGCGGCAGGCCGCCGTGCACGCCGGCATCCCGATGAACGTCCCCGCGCTCACCGTCAACAAGGTCTGCCTCTCCGGGCTCGACGCGATCGCCCTCGCCGACCAGCTCGTGCGCGCGGGCGAGTTCGACGTCGTCGTGGCGGGCGGCCAGGAGTCGATGACCAATGCGCCGCACCTGCTGCCGAAGTCGCGCGCGGGGTACAAGTACGGCTCCCTCGAGGTGCTCGACTCGATGGCGCACGACGGGCTCACCGACTCCTTCGAGAACGTCGCCATGGGCGAGTCGACCGAGAAGCACAACACCCGGCTCGGCATCGGCCGGGCCGAACAGGACGCCGTCGCCGCCGCCTCCCACCAGCGGGCCGCCGCGGCGCAGCAGGGCGGTCTCTTCGAGGCGGAGATCACGCCGGTGGAGATCCCGCAGCGCAAGGGCGACCCGGTCGTCTTCTCGCAGGACGAGGGGATTCGCGCGGAGACCACGGAGGAATCCCTCGGCAAGCTGCGTCCGGCCTTCGCCAAGGACGGCACGATCACGGCTGGTTCCTCCTCGCAGATCTCCGACGGCGCCGCGGCGGTCGTCGTGATGAGCCGGGCGAAGGCGGAGGAGCTCGGCCTCGAGTGGATCGCCGAGATCGGCGCGCACGGCAACGTCGCGGGGCCCGACAACTCGCTCCAGTCGCAGCCGTCCAACGCCGTGCAGCACGCCCTGAAGAAGGACGGGCTCTCCGTCGGGGACCTCGATCTGATCGAGATCAACGAGGCGTTCGCGGCCGTCGCCGTGCAGTCGACGAAGGACCTCGGTGTCGGCACCGAAAAGGTGAACGTCAACGGAGGCGCCATTGCCCTGGGTCACCCGATCGGGATGTCCGGGGCGCGCATCGCCCTCCACCTCGCGCTGGAGCTGAGGCGGCGCGGCGGCGGCACCGGCGCAGCCGCGCTCTGCGGTGGCGGCGGGCAGGGCGATGCGTTGCTGCTGCGCGTGCCGGGCAAGTGACGGGCGCGGCCGGCTAGTCGGCGCGGGAGGCGCGCGCCTCCCGCGCTTGTTTCCGCCGGTGCACTCCGGCGTATCCAGACGTACTTACAAGGAGCGGAGCAGCGATGGCGGCCCGAGTGGACGTACCCGGTCTCGTCGCCCAGGCGCGCGAGGGGAGGCCGCGCGCAGTGGCGAGGCTGATCTCCCTCGTCGAGGGGGCGGCGCCCGAACTGCGCGAGGTGATGGCCGAGTTGGCGCCGCACTGCGGCGGGGCGCAGGTCGTAGGCGTCACGGGGGCGCCCGGTGTGGGGAAGTCGACCTCGACCTCCGCGCTGGTCAGCGCCTACCGGCGGACCGGCAGGAGGGTGGGCGTCCTCGCGATAGACCCCTCCTCGCCCTTCTCCGGCGGCGCCCTCCTCGGCGACCGCGTCCGCATGAGCGAGCACGCCTCCGACTCCGGCGTCTACATCCGCTCCATGGCGACCCGCGGCCACCTCGGCGGCCTCTCCTGGTCCGCGCCGCAGGCAATCCGGGTGCTCGACGCGGCCGGCTGCGACGTGGTGCTCGTGGAGACCGTCGGCGTCGGGCAGTCGGAGGTGGACATCGCGGCGCAGGCCGACACCGCCGTCGTGCTCCTCGCACCCGGTATGGGCGACGGCATCCAGGCGGCGAAGGCCGGCATCCTGGAGATCGGCGACGTCTTCGTCGTCAACAAGGCGGACAGGGAAGGCGCCGACGCGACGGCGCGGGAGCTCAACCACATGCTCGGCCTCGGCGAGGCGCGCGCCCCCGGGGACTGGCGGCAGCCGGTGGTGAAGACCATTGCCGCCGAGGGCGTGGGCGTCGACGAAGTGGTGGCGGCCGTCGAGAAGCACCGCGGCTGGATGGAGGAGCACGGGGTGCTCGCCGAGCGCCGCGCACGCCGGGCCGCCCGCGAGATCGAGACGATCGCGGTGACGGCCCTCCGCGAGCGGATCGGCGAACTGCGCGGCGGCGCACGGCTGGACGCCCTCGCCGGACGCGTCCTCGACGGCACCCTCGACCCCTACGGGGCGGCGGACGAGCTCCTCACCGAGCTGACCGAGGCGGGCTGAGGGGCGCCCCTTCCCTCAAGTGCGCCGCGTGCGGCCGTACTTGCGCCGCGCCGGATCGCGCACCGGCCCGGGCCGCCTGGCCCGGGCCGGTGGTGTGCGAGCTTCCGCGGAACGCGGGGGCGTACGCCTCAGTCGTCGTCCTCGTCGTGGTCCGCCTTCTGCTTCGTCTCGACGCTCTTGACCTTGCCGTCGGCGAGGCCCACCAGGACCGTCCGCTCCACGCCCGAGCCGTCGGCCGTCTCGACCTCCCAGACGGCGCCGCTACGGCCCGACTCGACGCGCTCCAGGTCGAGTTCGGTCGCGGTGCCGTACTTCGCGGCGGTGGAGAGGGCGTCCCGCGCGTCGACGTGGTCGCCGCCGAAGACGGCGGAGGTGTGCTGAGCCTTCACGCGGTGCTCGGCGCGCTCCTCCGCGTCGTCCGCGCGCTCCTTGTGGTTCTCGACGAGCTTGCCGGAGTCGGCGTCGAGCGTCACCTCGTGCCAGCCGCCGCCCTTCCCGAGCACGTCGGCCTCCCAGACGTACCGGCCGTCGTCGTGGTCGAGCTCCAGCTCGGTGACGTTGCCCGGCACCGCCTTCAGCACGCGGTCGACGGCGCCGGTCGCGGAGATCCGGACGTCGCCCCGGTCCTCGCGGTCGAGCGAGGACTCGCCGGCCTGCGCGCGCTGCGAGCCCGCGGTCGCCTGTGCCGAGGAGCCACCGTCCGACGAGCCGCCGCTGAACGCGACGGCCGAGGCGCCGCCGCCGACCAGGACGGCCGCCGCGACGCCCGCGAGCACGGTGTTGCGCCGGGTGAATCGCTTGAGCTGCATGGTTTCCCTCCGTCGGGATCGGACCGAGTCAGGGGACCACCATGCGACGGCGATGCTGAAGGGGACCTGAAGCGAGCTGAAGATGGCTTCAGGTGCGCTCTGGCAAGGTGTACGGATGCGCCTGCTGATCGTGGAGGACGAACGGCGTCTCGCGCAGTCCCTCGCCAAGGGGCTCCGCGCCGAGGGCTTCGCCGTCGACCTCGCACACGACGGAACGGAAGGACTCCACCTCGCGCGCGAGGGCGGCTACGACCTCGTCGTCCTCGACCTGATGCTCCCCGGCCTCAACGGCTACCGCGTCTGCGCCGAGCTCCGCGCGTCCGGCGACGAGACGCCGATCCTCATGCTCACGGCGAAGGACGGCGAGTACGACGAGGCGGAGGGTCTCGACACCGGCGCCGACGACTACCTGACCAAGCCGTTCTCCTACGTCGTCCTCCTCGCCCGCATCCGCGCCCTCCTCCGCCGCCGCGGGGGCCGCGGCGACGCCCTGCTCCGCCTCGGCCGCCTCACGCTCGACCCGGCCAGGCGGCGCGTGACGGTGGGCGAAAGTCAACCGGAGCTGACGGCGAAGGAGTTCGCGGTCCTCGAGTACCTCGCGATGCGGGCGGGGGAGGTGGTCTCGAAGGGCGAAATCCTGGAACACGTCTGGGACTTCGCCTACCAGGGCGACGTGAACATCGTCGAGGTCTACGTCAGCGCGCTGCGACGGAAGCTCGGCGCCGACTGGATCACGACGGTGCGCGGCGCCGGGTACCGGCTCACCGAAGGGGACGCGGATGCGTAGCGGCTCCGTGCGGCTGCGCGCCGCGCTCGGTGCGACGGCCGTCGTCGCGGCCGCTCTCGTCGCGGTCGGGCTCCTCGTGGTCTCGGTGCTCCGCTCCGGGCTCGCCGACAATGCCGCACTCGCCGCGGAGGCCCAGGCCCGCGAGGTCGCCGCGCAGACCTCCGCTGCGGCCACCGGCGACGTGCACGACCTCGACGCGCTCGACGACGACCCGATACAGGTCGTCGACGCCGACGGCAGGGTCCTCGGCGCCTCGGACCACCTGGAGGGCGAGGCGCCCTTCGCCGACTTCCACCGTCCCGAACGTGCCTCGCAGGATTCCGACGACGACGAGGACGACGAGGACGACGACCCCGACGACGAGGACGACCGTTCCCCCGAACCCGACGCCGACAGCGGGAGCGAGGAGGAGACCGTCACCTTCCCCGTCGACGACGACGGCGAGCCGACCCGCGCCGAAGACGCCGTGGGCGAGCAGGACTTCAGCGTCGTCGCCGTCCGCACGACGACGGCGGACGGCACCCCGGTGACGGTCTACGCCGGCGCGTCCCTCCGCGACCAGGAGGAGGCCGTCGCCACCGTCACCCGCGCGATGCTCGTGGGCCTGCCGGTGCTGCTCGTCGTGGTGGCCGGGGTGACGTGGCTCGTCGTCCGGCGTGCGCTGCGCCCCGTCGAGGGCATCCGCAGGGAGATGGGGACGATCACCGCCAGCGCCGACCTGGGACGTCGCGTCCCCGTCCCCGACTCCCGCGACGAGGTCGCCCGCCTCGCGCACACCACCAACGAGACCCTCGCCGCGCTGGAGACCTCGACGGAGCGCCAGCGCCGCTTCGTCGCCGACGCCTCGCACGAGCTGCGCAGCCCCATCGCCTCCCTCCGCACCCAGTTGGAGGTCGCGGAGGCACACCCCGAACTCCTCGACCTGCCGGGCGCGGTGACCGACACGGTCCGCCTCCAGCAGCTCGCCGCCGACCTCCTGCTCCTCGCCAGGCTCGACGCGGGCGAGCGCCCGCAGCACGGCCGGTTCTCGCCGGCCGAACTCGTCCGCGAGGAGCTGTCGCAGCGTGCCGGCCACCGCGTGGCGCCCCGCGCCGAGTCCCTCGTTCCCGACGAAGTCGCTGGCTCCCGCGGCCAGTTCGGACGCGTACTGCGCAACCTGCTCGACAACGCCGAGCGCCACGCACGGAGCGAGGTGCGCGTCCGCATGCGCCGCGAGAGCCCCGGCCGCCTCGAACTCGCCGTGGAGGACGACGGGCCCGGCGTGCCGGAGGCCGAACGTCATCGGATCTTCGAGCGGTTCGTCCGCCTCGACGACGCACGCAGCCGCGACGAGGGCGGCGCAGGACTCGGCCTCGCCATCGCGCGCGATGTGGCCGAACGGCACGGCGGGACGCTCACGGTGGGGCAGTCCCCCGCGGGCGGGGCAAGCTTCGTGCTCCGCGTGCCGACGGCCGAGGGCGGCCGACCTCCCGTCGGCTAGCGGCCGTTCACCCGCCGCGGAACAGCCCCCGCGCCACCCGGTGCGCCCTACGCTCCGAGCATGCCCACCCTCTCCGTACAGGCGAAGCCCGACGACGCAGCCTCCTGGACGGCCCTCGCCCGACGCGTCGAGGCCACCGGCTACGCGGCGCTCCTTGCCGCCGACCACCCGGGCGCCGTCGCCTCCCCTTTCGTCGCCCTCGCGGCCGCCGCTCCGGTGACGGAGCGGATCGCGCTCGGGACCAACGTCGCGCAGGCCGGCGTCCGCGAACCGCTCCTCCTCGCCTCCGACGTGGCCACGCTCGACGTCGTCTCCGGCGGACGCGCACGCCTCGGCCTCGGCGCCGGGCACACCCCGGCCGAGTGGCGGATGCTCGGCCGCGAGCGGCCGGGGGCCGCCGCGCGCGTACGCCGGCTCATCGCCGTCGCCGAAGCCTGCCGCACCCTGCTCGACGGCGGCGAAGTCACTGCGTACGGACCGGGGTTGGAGGCGTTCGGGGCGCGCCTGACGGTGCCGGAGCCGGTGCGGCGCCCGATCCCCCTCGCCGTCGGCGGCGGCAACGCCGCGCTCCTGCGCTGGGCGGGGGAGCATGCCGACATCGTGGCGCTCACCGGCCTCGGCCGCACGCTCGCCGACGGGTACAGCCACGAGGTGCGCTGGAGCGGCGCGCAGATCGACCGGCAGGTCGCGCTTATCGAGGAGGCGTCCGCGCGACGCGAGACGCCGCCCGAGCGCGAGGCGCTCGTGCAGCACGCCGAGGTGACCGACGACGCCGAGCGCGCCGCGCACGCCCTCGCCGACCGAATCGGCGCCACGGCGGCGGAGATCCTCGCCTCGCCGTACGTCTGGCTCGGTACGGTGGACGAGATCGCTGCGGCGACGGCGGCACACGCCCGGCGCTGGGGCATCACCCGCTACGTCGTGCGCGAGGAGCACCTCGACGCGGCCGACCGGCTCCTGGCACACCTCAACAAGCCCTGCAGCGAGAAGAGTTGAGGTCACACCCGTCCGCGCCGCTCCCGCAGCTCCTCGGCGACCGGCTCCAACGTCTCACGGAGCGCGGCGAGCCGCTCGGCGGGCAGCAGGTCGATGAAGTGCCGCCGCACGGACTCGACATGGTGCGGTGCGACCTTGCGCATCGTCTCCCACCCCGCCTCGGTGAGGACGGCGAAGAGGCCCCGCCGGTCCGACTCGCAGCTCTCCCGGTGCACGAGGCCGGCCTTCTCCATCCGCGTGACCTGGTGCGAGAGCCGGCTCTTCGACTGGAGGGTGGCCGCGGCGAGGTCGCTCATGCGCATCCTGCGGTCCTCGGACTCCGAGAGGTTGACGAGGATCTCGTAGTCGTTCATCGTCAGCCCGAACGGCTGGAGGTCGCGTTCGAGTTGGTAGGTCAGCAGGCGGCTCACCTCCAGATGGGTGCGCCAGGTCCGCTGCTCCTCTTCGGACAGCCAGGCCGTGCCGTTCTCGGTCTCCATGCCGGAGACCTTACCGAGCCGGGCCGACACCCGCGTGCACGGCGTTCATCGGAGTTGACGGTGGCAGGCGCGAGATGGGGCCCGAGCGGCCGCGCCCGGGCCCCGCGTCCTCAGCCGTACGACCGCTGGAAGCCGGGGCCTGCCTGCCCCTGCTGCCCGCCCGGCACACCTGCCTGACCGGGTACGTTGCCGGTCTCGCGGTCGGCGAGCATCGTCTCCGTCGACTGGATGAGCACCGTCCCCTCACCCGTGAACTCGAATTGGTGCTCCTCGCCCGAGGCGCCGCCGATACCCGTCAACGACCGTACGCCGCCGAGGAATCCGCGCAGATACGCGTGGTCGTAGTGGTGGCAGGGCGAGGGGCAGTCCGCCCACCCCACCAGGGCTTGCGGGTCCACCCGCACCGGCGGCTCGACGAAGTGCACCTCGCCGTTGGAGGCGGCGACGAACTTCCCCGTGCCCACGAGCGTCAGGAAGCCCGGGATGATCGACTGCTTCAGCGAGAGCGAGGGCTCGAAGGCGAGCAGGTTCCCCGAGCGCACGGTGAGGTTGCCGTCGGTGAGGTCGTAGGAGTTGACGTCGAAGGCGCGGTCGGCGAGGAGCATCTTGCCGCTGCCCTCGGCGACCACCCAGTCCGCCGCGTGGAGCGGGGAGTGGAAGCTGGAGGCGATCAGCGCGTCGAGCGGGCCGTGGCCTACGCCGTGGAACTCGATCTGCCCGTAGTAGGCGATCATCTTGCCCTTCTGCAGGAACCACCGCCCGTCGAGGGCGACGCAGAAGGTGTAGTCGTTGACGTTGTCGTCCGCCGGAAGGGTACGGAAGTCCAACGGCTCTGCCTGGTCCCTCACAGCTTCTCCTCGCTTGCCTGCACGAAAACGGCGCCGTCCCCCGAGAGCTCCAACTGGAACGCCTCGCCCGAGCCGCGCCCGACCATGTCCCGCCAACTCAGCGCGCTGGAGAGCCGGTTGCGTACGTCGCCGTGGTGCGCGACGTATGCCTGCGGATCGACGTGGACCGGGTGATCCGGTGTGATCGGGAGCCGGATGATGCCGCCGTGCGCCATCACCGCGGCGCCGCCCTTGCCCTGGAGCGTGGTGGTGAAGAGGCCCTGGCCCGTCATCTGGCCGCGGACCATGCCCATCACGCCGCCGTCCTTGCCGAGGAACATCGTCCCCTGCTGGAGGCTGCCGTCGAAGGCGAGGAGCCGGTCGGCCTCGACGCAGAGGGTGTCCCCGTCCAGCTCGATCACCTCGACGTGGTGCCCGCCGTGTCCGAACATCACCGTGCCGCGGCCCTCGACCGTCATCAGCGGCGTCGCTTCGTTCGCGACCCGCCGCCCGATCATGGAGCCGAAGCCGCCCTGCCCGCCCTGGATGTTGGGCGTGAAGCTGACCTCCCCCTTGTACGCCACCATCGCGCCCCGCTGGCTGAACATCCGCTGCCCCGGGACGAGTTGCGCTTCCACGAGCTTGGCGCTGAGTTCCCTGAACGGCATCACAGATCGCCCCCGACCGTCGCGCGCTCGCTCGGCTGCACGTACACCAGGCCCTCTCCCTCGAACCGGATCTGGAAGGACTCGCCGGACCCCTCGCCCATCACGGTGCGGAAGTTGACGCCCGACTGGAAGCTCTGCCGCAACTCGCCCTGGTGCCCGACGTACGCGCCCGGGTCGACCTGGAGCGGTGCGCCCTGCGAAACGCGCAGCAGCACGGCGGGCCCGGTCGAGAGCAGCGCCGCCTGGCCCGTCCCCTCCACCGTCGTCGTGAAGAGACCGTTGCCCTGCGAGGCGCCCCGCAGCCCCGTGAAGGTGGTGCCCGTGCGCAGCCCCGAGTCGGTGCAGAGCAGGTTGCTCGCCTCGACGTGCAGCTTCTCACCGCTCAGCCGCACCAGGTTGATGTCCCTCGCCTCGTCGGCGAAGTAGCAGACCCCGTCTCCCTTCACCTCCATCACCGTCATCTGCTCCCCGGTGAGTCTGCGGCTCACCATCCCGCGGAGCCCTTCCCCGCCTCCGGTCAGCTTCTTGAAGGCCATCCGTCCTTCGTACGCGACCATCGACCCGTTCTTCGCCTTGACGGCGTCCCCGCCCAATGAGACGGCGAGCACCTTGCTGCCGTGCAGTCGGAAGTCAGTCACGCCGCGAACTTACCCGGCGGCGGAGATCGCCGGGACTGCTGCCACAATGGAAGCGCTTGTGCATCCCTTCACAAACAAGGACCCAGCCGTGGCCATACTGGAAACCCCGAGCGGGCTGCCGCCCAAGGCCGTCTCCTCCCTCCGCCGACTCCGCCTCACCTCGGCTCCCGAGGCGGTCTCGTTCCTCCTCCTGCTGGTCTGCTCCGTCCTGAAGCGGACCACCGACTTCAACGCCGTCCCCGTGATGGGCGCGATCCACGGAATCCTCTTCATCCTCTACGTCCTCTTCTGGGCGGATGCCTGGAACCGGATCAAGTGGCCCTTCCCCAAGGCGGCTCTCTACTTCGTCCTCTCCGTCCTGCCGACGGGCGGGTTCTTCGCCGACCGGATGCTGCGCCGGGAGGAGGAGGCCGGGGTCATCGCCGCCCGCGCCCGCAAGGAGCAGACGAGCGTTCCCAGTAGCGTGGACTCATGATCGTCGCATTCTCCATCACGCCGCTGGGCGTCGGTGAGGACGTGGGGGAGTACGTCGCGGACGCCGTGCGCGTCGTCCGCGAATCCGGGCTCCCGCACCGCACCGACGCGATGTTCACCTCCGTCGAGGGCGACTGGGACGCCTGCATGGACGTGGTCCGCAGGGCGACGGCCGCCGTCGAGGCCCGTGCTCCGCGGGTGTCCGTGACGCTCAAGGCGGACATCCGGCCGGGCGTCACCAACGGCCTCGACGAGAAGGTCGAGAAGGTGGACCGCCTCCTCGGCGAGCGCTGAGCGGGAGGCGCACCGGGACGGGTGGCGGAGGGGTCCCTCCGCCACCCGTCCTACCGCTGTGTCCGCCCGTCGCGTGAGACCGCTGCAACCGCCATGTGGGCGGCCGGTAGGGTCGGCCCCGTGTCGAAGCCGCTGAGCCTGACGTTCGATCCCATCGCCCGCGCCGACGAGCACTGGAAGCAGCACTGGGGCTCCGTGCCGTCGATGGCCGCGATCACCTCCGTCATGCGTGCCCAGCAGATCCTGCTCGCCGAGGTGGACGCCGTCGTCAAGCCCTACGGGCTCACCTTCGCGCGGTACGAGGCGCTGGTGCTCCTCACCTTCTCCCGCGAGGGCGAGCTCCCGATGTCCAAGATCGGCGAGCGGCTGATGGTGCATCCCACCTCGGTCACCAACACCATCGACCGCCTCCAATCGGCCGGGCTCGTCGCCAAGCGTCCGAACCCCAACGACGGCCGCGGCACCCTCGCCTCCATCACGGACAAGGGCCGGGAGGTCTGCGAGGCGACGACGCGGGAGCTGATGGCGATCGACTTCGGCCTCGGCGTCTACGACTCCGAGGAGTGCCGCCAGATCTTCGAGATGCTGCGCCCGCTGCGGATAGCGGCGGACGACTTCCAGGAGGACTGAAGCGGGGACGCCGTGGAGCCTTCCGTGCATACCCGCCGGAGAGTGCACGGAGCGGACCGCTTAGGCTCGTCCTCATGAAGAGGACCGTGCTGACCCGCTACCGGGTGATGGCCTACGTCACCGCCGTGATGCTGCTGGTGCTCTGCGCCTGCATGATCTTCAAGTACGGCTTCGGCATGGGCGAGGACGTCACGTTCGTCGTCTCCCAGGCGCACGGCCTGCTCTACATCGTCTACCTCGGCTTCGCCTTCGATCTCGGGCAGAAGGCGCGCTGGTCGTTCGGCAAGCTGCTCTGGGTCCTCGTCGCCGGCACGATTCCGACGGCCGCCTTCTTCGTCGAGCGCCGGGTGCGCGCCGAAGTCGAGCCGCTCCTCGCCGACGCGAAGCAGGACCCGGTCAGGGCCTGAACTCCCCCGGCCCGGGCCGGAGTCCGGGCCGCTCGTCCTCCTCCTGGAGCCGGTCCGGGGCAGCCGAGTAACGGGCTGACCTGCTGCCGTAGACGGATAGTAGGACGTCCAATTAAATTGGCCGTATGGATGTTGAAGCCATCGCACAGGGTCGCGACCGCTGGCAGGCGCGCTACGACGCCGCCCACCGGCGGGACGCGGATTTCACCACGCTCAGCGGCGACCCCGTGGAGCCGGTGTACGGCCCTCGACCCACGGACACCTACGAGGGGTTCGAGAGGATCGGCTGGCCCGGCGAGTATCCGTTCACGCGCGGCCTGCACCCCACCGGGTACCGCGGACGCACCTGGACCATCCGCCAGTTCGCCGGCTTCGGCAACGCCGAGCAGACCAACGAGCGCTACCGCATGATCCTCGACGCCGGCGGCGGCGGGCTCTCCGTCGCCTTCGACATGCCGACGCTCATGGGCCGCGACTCGGACGACCCCCGCTCCCTCGGCGAGGTCGGCCACTGCGGCGTCGCGATCGACTCGGCCGCGGACATGGAGGTCCTCTTCCGCGGCATCCCGCTCGACAGCGTCACCACGTCGATGACGATCTCCGGGCCCGCCGTCCCGGTCTTCTGCATGTACCTCGTCGCGGCCGAGCGGCAGGGCGTCGACCCGGGGGCGCTCAACGGCACGCTCCAGACCGACATCTTCAAGGAGTACATCGCGCAGAAGGAGTGGCTCTTCAAGCCCGAACCCCATCTGCGCCTCATCGGCGACCTCATGGAGTACTGCACCCGCGGCGTCCCGGCGTACAAGCCGCTCTCCGTCTCGGGCTACCACATCAGGGAGGCCGGCTCCACGGCCGCGCAGGAGCTCGCCTACACCCTCGCCGACGGCTTCGGCTACGTCGAACTCGGGCTCTCCCGCGGCCTCGACGTCGACACCTTCGCACCGGGCCTCTCGTTCTTCTTCGACGCGCACCTCGACT
Source organism: Streptomyces sulphureus DSM 40104 (assembly GCF_000381025.1). GTDB lineage: Bacteria > Actinomycetota > Actinomycetes > Streptomycetales > Streptomycetaceae > Streptomyces > Streptomyces sulphureus. The sequence continues at coordinate 196,833 of NZ_KB905814.1, read as the reverse complement.
TCTTCGAGGAGATCGCCAAGTTCCGCGCGGCACGCCGGATCTGGGCCCGGTGGATGCGCGACGTCTACGGCGCGAAGACGGCGCGGGCCCAGTGGCTGCGGTTCCACACGCAGACCGCCGGGGTCTCGCTCACCGCGCAGCAGCCCTACAACAACGTGGTGCGCACCGCGCTCGAAGCCCTCTCCGCCGTTCTCGGCGGCACCAACTCGCTCCACACCAACGCGCTCGACGAGACCCTCGCCCTCCCCAGCGAGCAGGCGGCGGAGATCGCGCTCCGTACCCAGCAGGTGTTGATGGAGGAGACGGGGGTCACCAACGTCGCGGACCCGCTGGGGGGTTCGTGGTACGTCGAGCAGCTCACGGACCGGATCGAGGAGCAGGCCGAGGAGGTCTTCGCGCGGATACTGGAGCGCGCGGAGCGTGCTGTGCCGACGGGCGAGCACCCGGTCGGGCCGATGACCTCGGGCATCCTGCGCGGGATCGACGACGGCTGGTTCACGGGCGAGATCGCCGAGTCCGCCTTCCGCTACCAGCAGGCGCTGGAGAAGGAGGAGAAGAAGGTCGTCGGCGTCAACTGCCACACCGGTTCGGTCACGGGGGAGTTGGAGATCCTCCGTGTCGGGCACGAGGTCGAGCAGGAGCAGGTGAAGGCGCTCGGCGAACGCAAGGCCGAGCGGGACGATGCCGCTGTCTCGGCCGCGCTCTCGGCGATGGTCGAGGCGGCGCGGGGTTCGGCGAACCTCATCGAGCCGATGCTCGCCGCGGTGCGTGCCGAGGCGACCCTCGGGGAGATCTGCGGGGCGTTGCGGGAGGAGTGGGGCGTCTACACCGAGCCGCCGGTCTTCTGAGCCGCCCGGGCCGCCGCGGTTCCGCGGCCCGGGGTCACTCGGAGGTGGCGGGGAGGCCGCCGAGGAGCAGGTTGGTGAAGCGCTGTGCCCACTCGCGGTCTATCGGCTCGGTGCTGATGAGGGAGCGGTGGACGACGGCGCCCGCTATGACGTCGAAGATGAGGTCCACGGCGCGGGACGCCTGCTCGGGGCCGCCCGGGTCGGGGGGCAACTCGCCCCGCGCCTGGGCGCGTTGGCGTCCGAGCACCACGAGCCGCTTCTGCCGCCCGACGAGGATCTCCTTGATCTTCGCGCGCAGTACGGGCTCCGTCGTCGCCTCGGCGACCACGGCCATCAGCGCGGACTTCGCCTCCGGACGGCGGAGCAGTTCGGCGAAGGCGAGCACGACGTCCTCGATGTCGGTGCGGAGACTGCCGCTGTCGGGGAGGTGGAGCTCGTCGAAGACCACGGAGACGGCGTCCACCACCAGTTCGCTCTTGCTCGCCCAGCGTCGGTAGAGCGTGGTCTTGGCCACGCCCGCCCGTTCGGCGATGAGCCCCATCGTCACCTTTCTCCACCCCAGTTCCACCAGCGCGGACCGGGTGGCGTCGAGGATCGCGCGGTCGGCCTCCGGGCTCCGGGGGCGGCCGCGTCGCGGGCGGGAGGGGGCTGTCATGGTGCGCACCATACCGCCGGGTACGCGGGCGTAGTACTCCCCGGTAACCGGCTTTCCCGGGTCAGGAAAGGGAGTTGGGGGCCGCTCGCCCTTCGTCCTCGGTGGGCTGCACGCCTCGGTGGCTCGGTGTTACGCTACGACGCGTAGCGGAATGCAGGGCCGTGCGAGTGCGTCTCGCGTTCCTGCCCTGCCCGGTCTCCTCCGGGCGGTCATTCCCGCTGCGACAACCACGAGCCGGGTGGGGACCCCGGCGCATGTGCACAACCGCCCGCGCGGAAGGGGGAGACTGGTCTCATGCAGCCACGCAACATGTCCATGAGCGGAGTCGTCGACCTCGCCGCGGTGAAGGCGGCCGGGGAGGCCAAGGAGAAGGCGGAGCAGGCGCGTACGCGCTCCGCCGAAGGGGGCGGAGCGCCCGCACCTGCGGGCCTGGTGATCGATGTGGACGAGGCCGGTTTCGAGGCCGACGTCCTCCAGCGTTCGGCCGAGGTGCCGGTCGTCATCGACTTCTGGGCCGAGTGGTGCGAGCCGTGCAAGCAGCTCTCGCCCGCGCTGGAGCGGGTGACGAAGGAGTACGCGGGTCGCGTCCTCCTCGCCAAGATCGATGTCGACAAGAACCAGATGCTGATGCAGCAGTTCGGCATCCAGGGCATCCCCGCGGTCTTCGCCGTCATCGCAGGCCAGGCGCTCCCCCTCTTCCAGGGTGCCGCGGGCGACGAGCAGATCAGGCAGACCTTCGACCAACTCGTCCAGGTCGCCGAGCAGCGGTTCGGCATCACTGGGCTCCAGGGGGTCCCTGAGGAGGTCGAGGAGCCCGCCGCCGAACCGGCGGAGCCCGAGGACCCGGTGCTCGCCGCAGCTCAAGAGGCTCTCGACGCCGGCGACTTGGGCGGTGCCGTCCAGGCCTACAAGAACGTGCTCGCCGATCAGCCCAACAACACCGAGGCGAAGGTCGGCCTCGCCATGGCCGAGCTGCTCGGCCGCGTCCAGCAGCTCGACGCGCGCCAGGTGCGCCAGGAGGCGGCCGACTCCCCGCGGGACGTCGCGGCCCAACTCCGCGTGGCCGACCTCGACATGGCCGGCGGCCATGTCGAGGACGCCTTCTCGCGGCTCGTCGAGGCGGTGCAGCGGAGCGCGGGGGACGAGCGGGAGAGCGCGCGGCTGCGGCTGTTGGAGCTCTTCGAGGTGATCGGCTCCGAGGACCCGCGGGTGGTCGCAGCGCGTGCGGCGCTCGCCCGGGTGCTGTTCTGAGCGTGGGCGATCGGGGCTCGTCGGCGGTCGTGCTGACCAGCTCCGTCCCCGCCACTACTCATTGATTTAGCGACAACAGCGGCCGCGTTTTGCCAAAACTTGGCGATCGCGGCCGCTGTTACGTCCGGTAACGGATCTTCGTCTTCTCGTCCGGGATTGCTCCTTTCACCCCCGTTCTGCACGCCACCCTCCGGCGACGCTGCGTGCTCGATCTGCACCAGAGACCCCAACTCCGGTGACCTGAGCGTTACTCGTAAGTAACGAACCCCCTTGTGCGGAGCGTTCAGATGCACCACGATCGGCCAAGCTCGGTCCATTGCTCGCAGCCCGGCAATCCATTCGGTGCTGCGCCGCTCTGGGTCCCCACCGAGCAGACCGGCATCAGCGCCGCGCGAGCGCTGCACGGCGCGCCCGGAACATCGCCGGTCTTCCGGACAGGGGGGTCTCTGCCCAGGCAGGGCCTGTCCGTACAAAGCAGGTTGCGCGTGAGCGTGGCCAGTGGTTGTCGCTCGGGGGTGATCGCCGACAGCTCGGACGTGACGTCTTGACGCAGACACGTCTTCGACGGCGGCGTTCCCCTTCCCGAGGACGTAGCACTTCTCCCATCCCAGGCCGGGAGCGACTGCCGCTCGGCAGTGCCCGGGCCGGAGATGTACGTCCGAGAAGGAGGAAAGTCATGGAGTCCCAGGCTCGTGGCGGGACCAGATGGAAGCGGTTCGCCGTGGTCATGGTGCCCAGCGTTGCCGCAACCGCCGCCATCGGCGTCGCGCTCTCGCAAGGCGCGTTGGCGGCATCGTTCAGCGTCTCCGGTCAGCAGTTCAAGCTCACTGCCGAGTCGCTCGACGCGAACGGCTTCGTTCAGTACGGCGCCATCGACAGCACGGCCAAGGGCCAGAAGCCCGTCACGGTCGTCGGCATGAACTCGGCGCAGATCAGGAATCTGTGCCAGTCGGTCGTCATACCCGTGCCGGTCTTCGGCGACGTGTCGATGAACCTCGGTGCGGGTGCCAAGGGCAGCCCGAAGGTCGAGGCGAAGAAGCTGTACGTCGACGCCGACCAGATGAGCACCAATGCGACGTTCAAGAACATCGACATCGGTGTCTCGGTCGACAAGGGCACGAAGGGTCCGGGTCCGCACAAGGGCGACAAGTACCTGCCGGACTCGTTCTCGCAGCAGGCAGACAGCGTCCACTTCACCGACGTCAAGCAGCGTGCGTGGGCGACCACAGCCGGCACCTTCAAGCTGAGCGGGCTCAACATGTCCGTCAAGAAGGGCAAGCACGAGTGCTACTGACGCACTGAACGACCGTACGGGCGCGAGGACTTCGGCGTGTTTCCGTCCCGCGCCCGTGCGGCCGGCCTTGCACCACCCAGTACGTTTTGCGCCAGTTCAAGGAGCCCTACGACATGAGCGACGCCGACACGCGACAGAGGCTGATGACCGGATTCGGCCGGAAGCGCCGTTCGTTCCGGAACTGGCGCGGCAAGCGCCCGTTCTGGGGAGGGTTGCTCACGCTGCTCGCCGGCATTCCGATCATGTACATCCCGTACCAGAACCTCACTCTGGGCTCGTTGACGATCCGTATGTCGACGACGGCGGGGGCCGGTTCGCTGATCATCGGCGTGCTGCTGGTCGTCCTCGGCCTCACCATGTGGTTCCAGCCGCACTCCAGGGTCTTCGCCGGCGTCGCCGCGATCCTGCTGTCGCTGGTCTCGCTGGTCGTCTCGAACGTGGGCGCGTTCCTGATCGGTTTTCTTCTCGGCCTGATAGGCGGCGCGTTGGGCGTCTCCTGGGCACCGGGTAAGCCGCAGCCGCCGGAGCAGCCCGGTACGGGCGAGAGCGGCGAGGACCCTGACGCCACGGCGGCCCCGCGCCCCGCGCAGGCCCACGGAGCCGAGGGCGCGTCCCGCGCCGAGCAACCGCAACAGGGCCCGGACGCCGAGGGCCCCGGATCGAGCACAGCAGTCTCTGGAGTGGCCCCCGCCGCGGGGGCCGACGCGATGGGGAACGGGAGGCACCGTGCCGGGTGACGAGGTGCACGAGGAGGCAGGCGGAGGTGCGGCATCCGCACCCGCCGGCCGCGGCAGAACCGGCCCCCGGCATGCTCTGCCGCGCAAGCCGCTGCTGACCCGGCTGCACATGCCGGCGGGCAAGGCGATAGCTCTGGCGGCGATGCCCACGGTCCTCCTGGGCATGGGCGTCACACCGCAGTTCGCCAACGCGAAGCCGATCCCCAAGAACCCTTTCAGGGACGGTCCTTGCGTCTCCGTGCCCGACAAGGGGCAGGAGGACGAGAAGGCCACCGAGAAGGGCTCGGCTGCCGACGACCCCGGTAAGGCCGTGGAGGAGAGCGGGGGCGCCGCGGCCGAGACGGGCGAGAAGGCGACGACGGCCGTCGAGCAGGCCGCCGAGGACGCCAAGGAGCGCGCCACGAAGGCCGTCGAGGCCGCCGAGAAGGCGGCCAAGAAGTACGCGGCCGAGAAGAAGAAGCAGCAGGGCGAGGACGGTGAGGACGCCGACTCCGGTACCGACGAGGGCGAAGCGCCCGAGGAGGAGAAGCCGAAGAACCCGCTCGACCCCCTGGGGCTCGGCGACAAGCTCAAGGATCTCTTCACGCCGAAGGAGGAGCAGGCGGCGGAGTCCGGTGCGTCGGCCGAGGACGGCGAGGCCGAGGACGAGGACGAGTCGGCGCCCACCGAGACCGACCCGCTGTTGAAGAAGCTCCAGAAGCAGGCGGACGACGCCAAGGAGAAGGCGGAGAAGGCGCTCGACGAGGCGGAGGCGGCGGTCGCCAAGGCGAAGAAGGCCGCGAAGTCCGGCGAGGACGACGAGGCCGGCTCCGGCTCCGAGAACGGCGAGACCGGCTCGGGGAACGGCAAGGGCGGCAAGGACGGCGAGAACGGCAAGAGCAAGGCGGGCGAGGACGCCGGCGAGTCCGGCGACGGAAAGGCCCCCGAGCTCGACGAGAACGGCCGCGACGCCAACGGCAAGAAGCCCTTCCCGTGCGTCGAGGAGAAGAAGGACGAGGGGGAGGACGAGCAGACGCCCGCGGCCGTCCCCGACGACCCCTGGACGCTGGAGGCCACCTCGCTGACCCTGCACGGCCTCGACTACGAGGGCGTCGTCAACATCCGCACGGCCGGCGGGAAGACGAAGCAGGCGCTGAAGTTCACCGCCAAGGGTCTGGAGATCGGCGACCTCCACCAGATCGTCGAGGGGGCCGACGGCACCAAGTACCACGTGCAGGCGGCCGAGGGCTCGACCTCGACGATCGACGACGGTCAAGTCACCATGTACACCGAAGAGTTGAAGGGGAACCTCTTCGGGCTCATCCCGATCACCTTCGACCCGGAGCACCCGCCGCCGCTCAACATCCCCGAGGCGTACTTCACCAAGGTGACGGTGAAGCAGGCCGCGCAGTTCGGAGGCACCCTCACCGTGCCGGGGCTCCAGCAGTCCATCACCTGACCCGAACCTTCCGGGAGCCGCACACCGCCGGGCCCCTGACGCACGCTGCGTGCGTCAGGGGCCCGGTGCACGCAGGAAGGCCGAGCCCCGACGGACGTCCCCACGCGGCCCCGGCTCCAGTGCGTGCGGGGGACGGCGGGGACGCGCAGGTCAGTTGCCGCTGCTGCCGAGGTGGTGGACGCGGACCATGTTGGTCGTGCCGGGGACGCCGGGGGGCGAACCCGCGGTGATCAGCATCGTGTCGCCCTGCTCCAAGCGGCCCATCTTCAGCAGCTCGGCGTCGACGAGGTCGACCATCTCGTCGGTGTGGTCGACGTGCGGGACGACGTGCGCCTCGACGCCCCAGGAGAGGGTGAGTTGGTTGCCCGTCGACGGCTCGGTCGTGAAGGCGAGGATGGGCTGGCGCGCGCGGTAGCGGCTCAGCCGTCGCGCCGTGTCACCGGACTTGGTGAAGGCGACGAGGACCTTGGCGTCGAGGAAGTCGGCCATCTCGGCGGCGGCGCGCGCGACGGAACCGCCCTGCGTGCGCGGCTTCTTGCCCGGCACGAGCGGTTGGAGGCCGCGCGAGAGCAGCTCGCCCTCGGCGGCTCCGACGATCTTCGACATCGTCTTCACCGTCTCGATCGGGTACTGGCCGACCGAGGACTCCGCGGAGAGCATCACCGCGTCGGCGCCGTCGAGGATCGCGTTGGCGACGTCGCTCGCCTCGGCGCGCGTCGGGCGGGAGTTGGTGATCATCGACTCCATCATCTGGGTCGCGACGATCACGGGCTTCGCGTTCCGGCGGCAGAGCTCGACGAGGCGCTTCTGCACCATGGGCACCCGCTCCAGCGGGTACTCCACCGCGAGGTCGCCGCGCGCCACCATCACGCCGTCGAAGGCGGCGACGATCTGCTCCATGTTGGCGACCGCCTGCGGCTTCTCGACCTTGGCGATCACCGGGACGCGCCGCCCCGCCTCGTCCATGACCTGGTGGACGTCGCGCACGTCCGCGGCGTCGCGCACGAAGGAGAGGGCGACGAGGTCGCACCCCATCCGCAGCGCGAACCGCAGGTCCTCGACGTCCTTGTCGCTCAGCGCGGGGACGTTGACGGCGGCGCCCGGCAGGTTGATGCCCTTGTGGTCGGAGACGACGCCGCCCTCGATCACGATGGTGTGCACCCGCGGGCCCTCGACCGAGGTGACCTGGAGCGCGACGTTCCCGTCGTTGATGAGGACCGGGTCCCCCTTGGCGACGTCGCTGGGGAGGCCCTTGTAGGTGGTGCCGCAGATGCTCTTGTCACCGGCGACGTCCTCCGTCGTGATGGTGAACTCCTCGCCGCGCACGAGCTCGACGGGCCCGTCGGCGAAGGTCTCCAGCCGGATCTTCGGGCCCTGGAGGTCGGCGAGGACGCCGATGGCGCGTCCTGACTCCTCCGAGACCTTGCGGAGGCGGTTGTACCGCTCCTGGTGCTCGGAGTGCGAACCATGGCTCATGTTGAAACGGGCCACGTTCATACCGGCCTCGGCGAGCATCTTCAACTGCTCGTAGGAGTCGACGGCTGGCCCGAGCGTGCAGACGATTTTGGAACGGCGCATGAGGGCGATCCTATCGTTTTGTTTATGTTCGGAACGAATGGGGGCGAGGGCGCGCACCGCCTCAGGCGGTGACGAGCGCGTAGGTCTGACGTGCTATCTCCCATTCCTCGTCGGTCGGTACGACCCCCACGGCCACCCCCGCGTCCGGCGGCGAGACGAGCCGCGGCCCCGAGGCGTCCGCGGTGTTCAACTCCGGGTCCACCGCGAGTCCGAAGCCGTCGAGCCCGGCCACGGCCGCTGCGCGTACGTCGGCCGCGTTCTCCCCCACACCCGCGGTGAAGACGAGTGCGTCGACGCGGCCGAGGACGGCGAAGTACGCGCCGATGTACTTCTTCAACCGGTGTATGTAGATGTCGAACGCAAGCTGCGCCGCGGCGTCGCCCTCGGTCCGACGCCTGCGTATCTGCCGCATGTCGTTCTCGCCGCAGAGGCCGCGCAGCCCGCTGTCCCTGTTGAGAAGGGTGTCGATCTCGTCGAGCGACATCCCCGCGACCCGGTGGAGGTGGAAGACGACGGCCGGATCGATGTCGCCGGAGCGCGTCCCCATCACGAGGCCCTCAAGCGGGGTGAGACCCATCGAGGTGTCCAGGCAGCGCCCGCCGGAGACGGCGGAGGCCGAGGCGCCGTTGCCGAGGTGGAGGACGATCGTGTTGGTCTCCTCCAGCTCGGTGCCGAGGAGTTGGGCGGTGCGGCGGGCGACGTACTCGTGCGAGGTGCCGTGGAAGCCGTAGCGGCGGACGCGGTGTGCGTCGGCGGTGCGCACGTCGATCGCGTACCGGGCCGCCTCCTCCGGCATGGCGGAGTGGAACGCGGTGTCGAAGACGGCCACCTGCGGGACGTCGGGACGCAGCCGGCGGGCCGTCTCGATGCCCGTGAGGTTCGCCGGGTTGTGCAGCGGCGCCACGGGCACGAGCCGCTCGATCTCGGCGAGCACCGCGTCGTCGACGAGCGTCGGCTCGGTGAAGCGGAGACCGCCGTGGACCACGCGGTGTCCTACGGCGGCGAGTTGGGGCGAGTCGAGGCCGTACCCGTCGGCTGCCAACTCGTCGGCGACGGCCGCCAGTGCCTCGTCGTGGTCGGCGAAGCGGGTGTGCCGCTCGCGGGCCCCCGTGCCGGAGAGCCGCGGCACGTGCTCCATGCGGGACTCGCGCTCGCCGATCCGCTCCACGAGCCCCGTGGCGATGCGGACGCCCTCGGCCATGTCGAGGAGCTGGTACTTGACCGAGGAGGAACCGGAGTTGAGCACCAGCACCCGCGTGGCGGCGGTCACGGCGCTTCCTCCTCCGGCTCCGGCGGCAGGGCGCTCTGCGTCTGCGCCTGCACGGCCGTGATGGCGACGGTGTTGACGATGTCCTGCACGAGCGCTCCCCGAGAGAGGTCGTTGACGGGCTTGCGAAGGCCCTGGAGCACCGGGCCGACGGCGACGGCGCCGGCCGAGCGCTGCACGGCCTTGTAGGTGTTGTTGCCGGTGTTGAGGTCGGGGAAGACGAGGACCGTCGCGCGCCCCGCGACGTGCGAGCCGGGGAGCTTGGCGGCGGCGACCGTCGGGTCGACGGCCGCGTCGTACTGGATCGGGCCCTCGGCGAGGAGGTCGGGACGGCGGTCGTGCACCAGCTCCGTGGCCGTCCGCACCTTCTCGACGTCGGCGCCCGAGCCCGAACTCCCCGTCGAGTACGAGAGCATCGCGATCCGCGGCTCCACGCCGAACCGCTGCGCCGTCTGCGCCGACTGGATCGCTATGTCGGCCAACTGCTCGGCGTCCGGGTCGGGTACGACGGCGCAGTCCCCGTAGACGAGGACGCGGTCGGCGAGGCACATGAAGAAGACCGAGGAGACGACGGCCGCGTCCGGCTTGGTGCGGATCACCTCGAACGCCGGGCGGATCGTGGCGGCCGTGGAGTGCGCGGCGCCCGAGACCATGCCGTCGGCGAGGCCGTGCTCGACCATGAGGGTGCCGAAGTAGGTGACGTCGGTGACGATGTCCCTGGCGAGTTCGTACGTGACGCCCTTGTGCGCGCGCAGCCGCGCGTACGACTCGGCGAAATCCTCGCGCAGCGGCGACGCCTGGGGGTCGACGACGCGGGCCACGGGACCGCCCGGTTCGGCCGGCTCGCCGTCCGACAGCAGCCGCAGCGAGATGCCGAGTTCGGCGGCGACCTTGCGGACCTCCACCGGGTCGCCGAGGAGCGTCAGGTCGCAGACGCCGCGCCGCAGCAGCACTTCGGCGGCGCGCAGCACCCGCTCCTCCGCGCCCTCGGGGAGGACGATGTGCTGGCGCGCGGCGCGTGACCGCTCCACCAGTTCGTGCTCGAACATCAGCGGGGTGACGCGGGAGCTGCGTCCGACCGAGAGGAGCCGGGTGAGCTCCCTCGTGTCGACGTGGTTCTCGAAGAGCCCGAGCGCCACCTCGGCCTTGCGCGGCGTGGTGGACGTCAACTCGCCTTCGAGGCCGAAGAGTTCGTACGCGGTGGGGAAGGAGCTCTCGGGGACGGAGAGCAGCGGCGTCCCCGGTGCCAGGCGGGAGGCGAGCGCGAGGACCTGGTCGTCGGGGCGGTGGCCGAGAGTGAGGAGTACGCCTGCTATCGGCGGCGATCCGGCGGCGTGCGCGGCGAGCGCCCCCATGACGAGGTCGGCGCGGTCCCCTGGCGTCACGACGAGGCAGCTCTCGGTCAACGCGGGGAGGAAGACGGGGAGATGGGCGCCGCCGAAGACGTAGTCGCGGACGTCGCGCGCGAGGCCCGCAGGGTCGCCGAGGACCACGTCCGCGTCGAGCGCCTCGCGGACCTGGGAGATGGTGGGCGCGCTGAGCGCGGGCTCCTCGGGGAGCACGTAGAGCGGGCAGGGCAGGTGCTCGCCGAGGTCGCGCAGGGCGTGCCGGGTGGCCTCGTCGAGGACGCGGTTGGCGACGAGGGCGCTGATGTCGGTGCCGAGCGAGGCGTACGCCTCGTGCGCGTTCTGGAGCTCCGCGACGGCCGACTCGGGGCCCTGGTCGCGGGCGGCGACGACGGGGACGAGGGAGGCGCCGAACTCGTTGGCGAGGCGTGCGTTGAGCCCCAGCTCGGCGGGGAGGCCCGTCTCCGCGAAGTCGGTGCCGAGGACGAGGACCGCCTCGTACTCCATGGCGACCTGGTGGTAGCGCTCCACGAGCCGGGAGACGAGTTCGTCGGTGCCCAGGTTCGCCTGGATCTCGGCCGCGGCCTCGTAGCGGAGCCCGAAGACGGAGGCGGCGGGCTGGGTGAGCCGGTAGCGGGCGCGCAGCAGTTCGCAGATCCGGTCGGGGCCCTCGTGGGCGAGCGGCCGGAAGATCCCGACGCGGTCGACCTGCCGCGAAAGCAGCTCCATCAGGCCGAGTTCGACGACCTGGCGGCCGTCGCCCCGGCCGATTCCGGAGACGTACACGCTGCGCGTCACGCGGTGGCTCCCTCCTGCCCGTGGGCTCCGTCCGTCGGCACGTCCGACCGTACGCACGCCGCCCGGTTCGGCGGCTCCGGGCGCGGACGTGCCGACGTCCGGCCGGCCCCGAGCTGCACTTCTGTGCAGGTGTGCTCGCGGGTGTGCAGGCGTGCTTCCGCGCTGCCTCCCGGCTTCTCGACCATACCTGCGGGTGCGATCCCTCCGCGCGCGCAGTCGATCCGTGCGGGCCCGCGCTCAGGTGCGCGGACGGGTCCAGGGGCCGGGACGGGCAGTGCCGATGGGTTCAAGACGTGAAACAATCGCACCGGCTCACATGGCTCACATGGAAAAGCAGTACCAGCGGAACAGCAGTACAGCGGTCCGTCTCAGCGGGCCCACAGCGAGCAGGAGAAGCTAACCCCATGCGCATCGGAGTCCTCACCGCCGGCGGTGACTGCCCTGGTCTCAACGCCGTCATCCGGTCCCTCGTCCACCGCGCCGTGCACGACCGCGGCGACGAGGTCATCGGCTTCGAGGACGGGTTCAAGGGCCTGCTCGACGGCCGCTACCGCACGCTCGACATCAACTCGGTCAGCGGCATCCTCGCCAGGGGCGGCACCATCCTCGGCTCGGCCCGGCTGGAGCAGGGGCGGCTGCGGGACGCCTGCGACAACTCCGAGGAGCTGGTGTCGCGCCTCGGGCTCGACGCGCTCATCCCGATCGGCGGCGAGGGCACGCTCACGGCCGCGCGGCTGCTCGCCGAGGCGGGGCTCCCGGTCGTCGGCGTACCGAAGACGATCGACAACGACATCTCGGCGACCGACCGCACCTTCGGCTTCGACACGGCGGTCACGGTCGCGACCGAGGCCCTCGACCGGCTGAAGACCACGGCCGAGTCCCATCAGCGCGTCATGGTCGTCGAGGTGATGGGGCGGCACGCCGGCTGGATCGCGATGGAGGCCGGCATGGCCGGCGGCGCGCACGGTATCTGCGTCCCTGAACGTCCCTTCGAGATCGACGAGTTGGCGAAGATGATCGAGGAGCGGTTCGCGCGGAACAAGAAGTTCGCGATCATCTGCGTCGCCGAGGGGGCACGTCCGGCCGCCGGCTCGATGCCCTACGAGAAGGGCACCATCGACCAGTACGGCCACGAGCGGTTCACCGGGATCGGCAACCAGCTCGCCGTCGAGCTGGAGCACCGCCTCGGCAAGGAGGCGAAGCCGGTGATCCTCGGCCACGTCCAGCGCGGCGGCACGCCCACCGCCTACGACCGGGTCCTCGCCACCCGCTTCGGCTGGCACGCCGTCGAGGCCGCGCACCGCGGCGACTTCGGGCAGATGACGGCGCTGCGCGGCACGGAGATCGTGATGGCGCCGCTCGCCGACGCGGTCACCGAGCTCAAGCACGTACCGCAGTACCGGATGGACGAGACCGAAGCGGTCTTCTGAGGCGGACGCCTCGCCGTCGTGAGGGCGGCAAGTGGTTTGCGACGCGGGGGTGTCGGGGCCGGGGGTCCCGGTCACCGGGTGCTGCGTGTGCGTGCGTCCCCAAGTGCGCGTGTGTGCAGGGCGCTTGTCGTGCCGGTCGCGGGACGTCCCTGATGCCCGCGACCGGGCCTCCATGTGCCTCCCCGCGAGCCCGGTGAGGCCCGCCCCGGCCAACTCCCGTCGCTGTGCCTCGCGTTCAACCCTCCTCTGGAGGCACTGTGACGGGGTTGTGACGATTCTGCGGGGCGGCGGGGCCGCGACTGCCGTATTGTGCTGCCGACACGCAATTCCCGTACGTCGCAAGGGCATCGGCCGCTCTCAGTGGTGCCATTCCGGCGCACCGTGGAAGATCGTCCGGCGAAGTGATCCAGAATCTTGGTGAATTCTTTGTCTTTCCACGGTCCGACTTCGGCGGAGAACTTTCCGCCGGTGGGGAAAGTGCCACCGCCAGGAAGCCACCGGTCCTCGCGTGATCTCGAAGTACTCCGGCACCAGGGGGAGTTGGAACCCCTGGGTCGGTGTGTCCCGCGTTGCGCGCGGGAGTAGCGTGCTCCCTCGGCCGCGTCTTTCCCCGTGCGGCAGGAAATTACCCGGAAGGAAAACGATGACAGCAGTGAGGAAGAGGTGGCAGCGCTCCGCCGCCATCGCGGCGATGGGGGCGACGGCTTTCCTCGGCACCGCGATAGCCGCTGCTCCCGCCCAGGCGCACAGCCCGGGCTTCGACGTGGACTGCTCGACGGTCTCCGTCGACCTGACCAACTACAACGAGCAGGTCGACAACACCGTGAAGATCACGGTGGACGGCAAGGACCTCCTCGCCGAGCAGACCTTCAAGCGCGAGTTCCACAAGAAGCTCGACCTGCCCGAGCACAAGGACGAGGTCACCGTCCGCCTCGTCGTCAACGCGGGCGACGACGACAAGTTCTCCCGTGACGAGGAGAAGACGGCCCCGGCCTGCGAGGAGACCGAACCGCCGGCCCCGACGCCGTCCGAGACCGACACGCCGAGCACGCCGCCGTCCTCCGAGGCCCCGGCCCCGGCCCCGCCGGCGAGCGAGCAGCCGAGCAGCAGCGCCCCCGCCGCTGCACCGCAGCAGGGCGGCGACTCCGCCGACCTCGCCGAGACCGGCTCCTCCAACTCCACCCCGATGCTCGCCGGTATCGCCGCGGCCGTCGTGGTCATCGGCGGCGTCCTGCTCGCCGTCACCCGGAAGCGCCGCTCGGCGCGAGGCTGACGCACCGGTCCCTCCCGTCGGCGGCGACGCGGGCGGGAGGGCCGACGTGCCTGCCGTCGGCCCGCCCTGAGACATCGGCGGACGACGAAGCGCACGGACGACGAGGGCGCGTGCACCGAGCCGGTGCACGCGCCCTCGCTCCTTACCGGTGGGCTCGACCCGTCAGGGGGCCGTGCTCATCTTCCGGCGTGCTCAACTGCCGTACCCGGCGAGGATCTTGGAGAACTCCCACTCCTGCTGGTCGATACCGCTGCAGGAGTCGCCGGGGGAGCCGCCACCCTCGCAGGCGCGGTCCCGGTTGACGGCCCAGAAGCTGACGCGCGCCAGGTTGTGCTCCTTGGCGTAGTCGACCATCTCCAGGAAGTCGGCGGCGGAGACGACCTCGCCCTCGACGTCGGTGTGGCCGTTCATGGAGGAGAACCCGGACTTGGCGTACGCCTCCGCCTCGGAGATCCCGTACGCGTCGGCGACCCGTCCGGCGAGCCCGTCGACCGCCGACTTGGTGGCGGCGGCCATGTCCGTCGTGCCGTCGCCGAAGTCGAACGGCATCACCGTCCAGCCGTCGACGTCGAGCCCCGCGGCGGCCCCCTTGTTGATGAGGTCCTGGCCGGGCTCGATGGGACCGCTGGGCGCGGTGCCGAAGGTGACGTAGACCTTGATGCCCTCGTTCCGGTCCTTGACGATCTTGAGTGCGTCGATGACGCGCTGCCTGACCTCCTCGGACTCGACCTCGCTCGCCTCGATGTCGATGTCGATCGAGTCGAGCCCGTAGGCGTCGATCACCTGCTGGTAGGCGCCGGCCAACTCCTCGGCGCTGCCGCAGGCTTCGCCGAGCTTGTTGCCGCTCCAGCCGCCGATCGACGGTGTGACGTCGCCGCCCGCCGCCTGGATCGCCTCGATCGTCTGCTGGTCCTGGCCGCCTTCCAGCGGACGCTGGCCGTCCCAGGCCGGCGAGCAGCCGCCGTCCGAGAGGATGAAGGCCATCGTCAGTTGCTCGGTGCCGGTCTCCGCCATGAAGGCGGCGGCGTCCGGCGGGTTGCCCCAACCCAGGTACAGGTAGGGGCCGCTGGCGCCGCTGGGCGCCGCGGCGGGGGCGTCCTCACCCGGCGCCGCCTGCGCGGTGACGGTGAGGGCGCCGGCAGCGGTGAGCGCGCCGGCGAGGCCGAGGGCGAGCCTGCGGCGGGTGCGGGGGGCTGTTCTGCGGTGCGAAGGGGTGTGGGGGCGCACAGCAACTCTCCCGTTCTGGAGTCCAGTTGTGGGTGCTCGGCACCGTAGCGACCCGGATTGGTCCAGACAATAGAAAGGATAGGAAACCTTCCTGCGACTTTGCCGCGCCCTGCTCAGCGCGGGCCGTCCGGCGCGGTGTTTCCGGTGGTCGTGCGGCCCGGCGGCGCCGGACCGCGGACGGCGGCAACGTCGGCGGCCAACCGCCGTGCGGAGCCCGGCCGTTGGTGTCAGTCGCGCCAGGTGTAGCAGTACTCGGGCCGCCCCACCTGCCCGTAGAGCGGGGCCCTGCGCGCCCGGCCCGCCTCGACCAGGTGCTCCAGGTACCGGCGCGCCGTGATCCGGTTGACGCCGATGCGCTCGGCTGCGGACGCCGCGGTGAGCCCGTCGTCCGCCTCCCGCAGTTCGGAGACGACGCGGTCTAGCGTGGCGGCGCTCATCCCCTTCGGCGGCGCGGCCCGCTTCGGCGCCCGCAGTACCGCCATCGCACTGTCCACCTCCGCCTGGCTGCGCACCTCGCCGCCCGCAGCGGCCTCCGTCGCCTTGTACCGCTCGTACTGGAGCAGCCGGTCCCGAAGCGTCCGGAAGGTGAACGGTTTCAGCACGTGTTGCACGACGCCGAGCGAGACGCCCTCCCTGATCACCGTCAGGTCCCGGGCCGACGTCACGGCGAAGACGTCGGTCGTGCGACCCGCGCTGCGCAGCCGCCGCAGCAGCGCCAGCCCTGTCGGCGTGGCTGTGTCCCCGCCGCCCTCGCCGCCCCCGCTGTCCTCGGACGCCGCGCCCCGCCCTTCGGGCAGGTAGAGATCGAGCAGGAGGAGGTCGACGCGGTGCCGCTCCACCGCGTGGAACGCCTCCAGCGCGGTGTGCGCGATCCCGGCGACGGCGAAGCCGGGCACCCGCGAGACGTAGAGCGCGTGCGCGTCGGCGGCCACGGGATCGTCCTCGACGACGAGCACGCGCAGCGCATCCCGGACGGCAGGGTTCATGCGGGCGCCTCCGCGTTCCGGAGCGGCAGCCGTACGGTGAACTCCGCGCCACCGCCCGGCCCTTCGGCGGCGACGACGCTCCCCCCGTGCCGCAGCGCCGCCTGCCGCACCAGCGCGAGGCCGATGCCCCGGCCGGCGCCGTGCCTGCCGCCCTGCGTCTTCGTGGACCATCCGTGCTCGAAGACCGCCTCGCTGCCCTCGGGCAGCCCGGGCCCGGTGTCGTGGACGCGCACGAGGAACTCGGGCGGTCCTCCGTCCGACTCCGCCGCGGAGAGCCGCACCGTCACCGTGACGCGCGGCGGGCTCGCGCCACCGCGTGCGGACCCGGAACCGACCGCCGCCTCCACCGCGTTGTCGATGAGGTTGCCGAGGACGGTGACGAGATCGCGCGCCGGCAGCTCGTCGGGGAGCAGCCCGTCGTGCACCCCGCTGTCGGGGGTGAGCACCAACTCGACGCCGTGCTCGTTGGCTTGTGCCGCCTTCCCCAGCAGCAGCGCGGCGAGCACCGGTTCCGAGACGGCGGCGACGACCTGGTCGGTGAGCTCCTGCGCGAGCTCCAACTCCTCGGTTGCGAACTCCACCGCCTCCTCGGTGCGCCCCAGTTCGACGAGGGAGACGACGGTGTGGAGGCGGTTGGCCGCCTCGTGCGCCTGTGCCCTGAGCGCCTCGGCGAGGCCGCGCGCCGAATCCAACTCGCCTGCCAGCGCCTGGATTTCCGTGTGGTCCCGGAGTGTCACCACGGTGCCCCTGCGCTCACCGCCCGCGACGGGAGAGGTGTTGACGACGACGACCCGGTCCGCCGTCAGGTGCACCTCGTCGACGCGCGGCTCGGAGGAGAGGAGCGCGCCCGCCAGCCGCCGCGGCAGCCCCAGTTGGTCCGCGCCCCGGCCGAGCACCTCGACGTCGCGGAGCCCGAGGAGCGTGCGTGCGCCGTCGTTGATGAGGGCCACCCTGCGGGTGCCGTCGAGCATCAACAGGCCCTCGCGGACGGCGTGCAGGGCCGCCTCGTGGTAGTCGTGCATCCGGTTGAGCTCGGCCGCGTTCATGCCGCGGGTGTGGCGGCGGAGCCGGCGGTTGACGAGGTACGTGCCGACGCCGCCGAGCGCCAGCGCCGCCGCGGCGAAGAGCAGCAGCACGGTGAGCTGCCTGCGGAGCTCCTCGCTGATCGCGTCGACCGTGATCCCCGCGGAGACGAACCCCACGACCCGCGTCCCCGCACCCCCGTCGTCGGCCCTGATCGGGGCGACCGCGCGGACGGAAGGACCCAGCGTCCCCTCGTACTCCTCGGTGAAGGCGCGGCCGCCTCGCGCCTCCTCGGTGTGGCCGAGAAAGGGCTTGCCGATCTGCGCCGTGTCGGGGTGCGTCCAGCGGACGCCTTCCGCGTCCATGATCGTGACGAAGGTGACGCCCGTGTCCTTCCGGACCTGCTCGGCGTACGGCTGGAGCTGCGCCGACGGGTTGCTCCCGCCGATCGCGCCGAGCACCGAGGGCGAGTCGGCGACGGAGGAGGCGGTGGCGGAGGCCCGGTGCCTGGCGTCGTCCTCGGCCTGGACCCGGTCGCTGAGGTACGTGAAGACCGCGCACGCCGCGACCACCAGGCCGACGAGGACCACCTGCATCGCGAAGAGCTGCCCGGCGAGGCTGCGGGGCCGCCTGCTCCGCCGGGGCAGGCGGTCGAAAAGTCGGGACACGGTGCGCACCCGCCAAGTCTGCCTACAGATTTTTCATGCACGTAATGCACAGAAGCGTGACGTCGCGCACGAGCCGTTGGATAGTCACCGGGACTCGGTACGAGTCGGAGTCGCTATTGAAGGATTGACGAGGAGCCGACGTGTCGAAGAAGACACCTGAGCAGTCACCGCCGCAGCGGCGGGACCGTACGCACTACCTCTACATAGCCGTGATCCTGGCTGTGGTGGTCGGCGTGACGCTCGGTTTCGTGGCGCCCGAGGCCGCCAAGGAGCTGAAGCCCATCGGTGAGGGCTTCGTCGCGCTCATCAAGATGATGATCTCGCCTGTGATCTTCTGCACCATCGTGCTCGGCGTGGGGTCGGTGCGGAAGGCCGCGAAGGTCGGTGCCGTGGGCGGCATCGCCATCGGCTACTTCATGGTGATGTCGATCGTCGCGCTCGTGATCGGTCTGCTCGTGGGCAACGTCCTGGAGCCGGGCCACGGCATGCACCTCGACGCTGCGACGCGGGATGCCGGCGCCTCGCAGGCCGAGGACGGCGGCGAGGGGATGACCGACTTCGTGCTCGGCATCATCCCGACGAGCTTCGTCTCCGCCTTCACCGAAGGCGAGGTGCTCCAGACGCTGCTGATCGCGCTGCTCGTCGGCTTCGCCCTGCAGGCGATGGGCCGCGCGGGCGAGCCGATCATCAAGGGGATCGGCCACATCCAGAAGCTCGTCTTCCGGGTGCTGGCGATGATCATGTGGGCCGCGCCCGTGGGGGCCTTCGGCGCCATGGCGGCGGTGGTCGGGGAGACCGGTCTCGATGCGCTGAAATCGCTCGCCGTGATCATGATCGGCTTCTACGTCACCTGTTTTCTCTTCGTCTTCCTCGTGCTCGGGGTGATCCTCAAGGTCTTCACGGGCGTCAACGTCTTCGCGCTCCTCAAGTACCTGGGGCGCGAGCTGCTGTTGATCCTCTCGACCTCCTCCTCGGAGTCGGCGCTGCCGCGTCTGATCGCGAAGATGGAGCACCTCGGCGTCAGCAAGCCGGTCGTCGGCATCACCGTCCCGACGGGATACTCCTTCAACCTCGACGGCACGGCGATCTACCTGACGATGGCCTCCCTCTTCGTCGCCGAGGCGATGGGCAGCCCGCTCGGGCTCGGCGAGCAGATCTCGCTGCTCGTCTTCATGATCGTCGCCTCCAAGGGCGCGGCGGGCGTCACGGGCGCCGGTCTCGCGACCCTCGCGGGCGGCCTCAACTCGCACCGCCCCGAACTCGTCGACGGTGTGGGGCTGATCGTCGGTATCGACCGTTTCATGAGCGAGGCCCGCGCCCTCACCAACTTCGCGGGCAACGCCGTCGCCACCGTCCTCATCGGTACCTGGACGAAGGAGATCGACAGGGATCGCGTCGGCGAGGTCCTGAGCGGACAGCTCCCGTTCGACGAGCGCTCCCTCGCCGAGGGCGACACCGACCCGGAGGACACGCCGCCCGCAGAGGGGGCCTCGACGGGCGACACCGTCCCGGCGCAGTCGGAGGGCGCGGCCAGGAGCTGACGCCTGCGCTCGACGTACCAGGGGCGCGGCCCGGTCGGGCCGCGCCCCTGGCGTGCGCGGTGGGGAGTGGCGTCGTCGTGCGAGCGGGGCCCAACTCCGCTCGGTACGCGCTCAGTCGGACGAGACGGCCGGGCGGAACCACACGGTGGCGAGCGGGGGCAGCGTCGGACGGAGTGAACGTTCCAGCCCGTGCGCGGCGACCGGCTCGGCCGACAGCGTGCCCGGCGTGTGGACGCCGCCGCCGCCGAACCGCTCGGCGTCGCTGTTGAGCACCTCGCGCCAGAACGCCGCCGCTGCCGGTACGCCGAGCCGGTACCCCTCCCGTACGACGGGCGAGAAGTTGCTCACGGCGAGGAGCGGAGCGCCGTCCGCGTCGAAACGGAGGAAGGCGAAGACGTTGTCGTCCGCGGCGTCCGCCTCGACCCAGCGGAACCCCGCCGGGTCGGTGTCCCGCTGCCAGAGGGCGGGTGCGTCGCGGTACTCGGCGTTCAACTCCCGTACCAGGTCGCGGACTCCCCGGTGGTCCGGCTCTGCCGGATAGCCGGGATCGAGCAGCCACCAGTCGGGCCCGCGTTCCTGCGACCACTCGGCGCCCTGCGCGAACTCCTGGCCCATGAACAGGAGTTGCTTCCCCGGGTGGGCCCACATGAAGCCGAGGTAGGCGCGGTGCGAGGCGCGCCGCTGCCACCAGTCGCCCGGCGGCTTCGCGGCGAGCGCCTGCTTGCCGTGGACGACCTCGTCGTGGGAGATCGGGAGGATGTAGTTCTCCGAGTACGCGTAGACCATCGCGAACGTCATGTCGTGGTGGTGCCAGCGGCGGTGGACGGGCTCCTTGGCGAGGTAGGCGAGGGTGTCGTGCATCCAGCCCATGTTCCACTTGAAGCCGAACCCGAGCCCGCCGAAGCCGCTTCGGCCCACCTCGTCGGTCCGCCGCGTCACACCGTCCCAGGCCGTGGACTCCTCCGCCGCGGTGAGCACACCGGGGCAGCGGCGGTGGACGGTCGCGTTCATCTCCTGGAGGAAGGCGACGGCGTCGAGGTTCTCCCGGCCGCCGAAGGCGTTCGGCGCCCATCCGCCCTCCGGCCGCGAGTAGTCGAGGTAGAGCATCGAGGCGACGGCGTCCACCCGCAACCCGTCGATGTGGAACTCCTCGCACCAGTAGACCGCGTTGGCGACGAGGAAGTTCCGGACCTCGCGGCGGCCGTGGTCGAACTCCAGGGTGCCCCAGTCCGGGTGCTCCGCCCTGCGCGGGTCGGCGGGCTCGTAGAGCGGGGTGCCGTCGAACCGGGCGAGTGCCCAGTCGTCCTTGGGGAAGTGCGCGGGGACCCAGTCCATGAGGACGCCGATGTTCTCGCGGTGCAGCGCGTCGACGAGGTACCGGAAGTCGTCGGGCGTCCCCAGGCGGGCGGTGGGCGCGTAGAAGCCGGTGATCTGGTAGCCCCAGGAGCCGCCGAACGGATGCTCGGCCACCGGCATCAACTCGACGTGGGTGAAGCCCAACCCCTTGACGTAGGCGGGCAGTTCCTCGGCCAACTGCCGGTAACCGAGGCCGGGCCGCCACGAGGGGAGGTGCACCTCGTAGACGGAGAGCGGCGCGTCGTGGTGGCTGCGCCCCGCGCGCGCGGCGAGCCATGCGCCGTCCCGCCACTCGTACGTCGAGGTCTCGACGACCGACGCCGTCGCCGGCGGGCACTCGGTACGCCGTGCCATGGGGTCGGCGCGCAGCGAGCGGCTGCCGTCGGGCCCCACGATCTCGAACTTGTACCGTGCGCCGGCGCCCACGCGGGGCACGAAGAGCTCCCACACGCCGGCCGAACCGAGGGAGCGCATGGGGTGCGCCGTCCCGTCCCAGTGGCTGAAGTCGCCGGTGACGCGCACCCCTTGGGCGTTCGGCGCCCACACCGTGAACCGCGTGCCGACGACGCCCGCGACCGTCATCGGGTGCGCCCCGAGCGCCCGCCACAGCTCCTCGTGCCGCCCCTCCGCGACGAGGTGGAGGTCGAACTCGCCCAGCGCGGGCAGGAATCGGTACGGGTCGGCCGTCCGCAGCTCGTCCTGTCCGGGCTCGGCGCCGTAGCGGACGAGCAGCTCGTACGGCGGGACGGTGGGGTGCTCCCGGCCGCTCATCGGCTTCAGCGGGACGGTGGCGGCGAAGAAACCGTCGCCCTCGTCGATGAGTTCGGCCCGTGCCCCGTCGAGCAGGACGGCGACCGCGTGCGCGAAGGGGCGCAGGGCGCGGAAGACGACGCCCGCCCCGGTCGGGTGCGCGCCCAGGTGCGCGTGCGGGTCGTGGTGCGTCCCGTCGAGGAGGCGTCTGCGGTCCGCCTCGGGGAGCGGCGGCGCCGGTAGGACGGCGCAGCGCGGTGCGGGGTGCTGCGGTGGGACGGGGGCGGGGCGGAGGGGGTTGCTCGTCGTCACGGCGGTGCCTTTCTGGGGCGGTCGGGGGCCGCGCTGCTGCGGTGCGGTTCAGCCGCGTGCCTCGGTCGGGGGAGCGGCGAGCCTGCGGACGGCGGAGAGCGGAACGGGCAGCCAACTCGGGCGGTGGCGTGCCTCGTAGCGCACCTCGTAGACGGCCTTGTCGGTCTCGTACGCGCGCAGCAGCACCGCGTCGTCCCGCGGGTCGCTGCCGGCCGACTCGGCGTAGCCGTCGCAGTAGGCGCCGCGCGCCGCCTCGGCCCAGCTCCGCGCCCACGGGTCGTCGGCGGAGCGGGCGCCCGGCCGGTAGGAGGCGTAGTCGAAGGAGCGCAGTATCCCGGCGACGTCGCGGACGGCCGGCTGCGGGCGGCACCGCTCGGCGAGGGGGCGGGCCGGCTCGCCCTCGAAGTCGATGAGCGACCAGTCGCCCTCCGGGCACTGGAGGACCTGCCCGAGGTGGAGGTCCCCGTGGACGCGCTGGGCCCGACGCCGCCTGCCGTCGCTGCCGAGCCGGGAGAGCGCGTGGTAGGTGCCCAACAGGCGGGCGCGGTACGGGCGCAGGGCCGGGACCGCCGCGGTCGTCGACTCCAACCGGGCGGTCATGCCGGCCGCGGCCTCCTCCAGATCGTCGCCGCCCAGCACTCTGGTGGGAAGCGCCTCGGCGAGGGTCCGGTGCACCTGCGCGGTGGTGCGCCCCAGCGCGCGTGCCTGCGCGGTGAAGTGGCGGCCTTCGCCGAGCGAGCGGAGCGCGAGCTGCCACCCGTCGACCGCCTCGGGGAAGAACGGCTGGAGGACGCCGAGCGTCAGGGAGCCTTCGGTGGCCCGCGGTGCGGCTGCGGTGGGCGCCGGGGCCGCCCGGCGCGGAGGGGACGCCCGGGACTCCGGTGCCGCGGGCGTGCGCTCGGCGCGGGGCGGCGTGCGGGGCGGCGTGCGAGGCGTCGCCTCGAACCACGCCGTCGGCGCCGGGACGCGGTCGCAGCCGTGGCGGGCGAGGGCGAGGGAGAGTTCGAGGTCCGGGTTGACGCCTCGCTCGACCCGGCGGAACAGCTTCAGGATGTGCGAACGCCCGTAGATCACGGAGGAGTTGGACTGCTCGGCGGCGAGCGGGCGCGGCGTCAGGCCGTCGGCGATGTCCGTGTGCGGCACCCTGGTGAAGCGGAGCGGACCGAGGTTCCCCGGCGTACGCAGCCGCTCCAGCAGCACGGACGCGAGTCGCGGATCGAGCAGCGCCTCGTAGACGGCGCGACCGCGCAGCGGCCCCGAGCGCGGCCGCCCGACGAGGGCGTGCGCCAGCTCCTCGGGGAGGCGGGGCCGTACGCCGAGGAGCAACTGGTAGCAGTCGTCGGCGTGTTCGCCGGCCGCGGCGGCGCCCGGGCCGCTCTCCGGCTGCGCGGCGAGCGCGGGCGAGTCGGTGTGCCAGGCGCGAACCAGCAGGTGGAGGAGGCCGGGCCCGGCGCCGAGCGTGGGGAGCAACTCGACGGAGGCGACGAGCGAGAGCCCGGCGAGCTCGCGCCCCCCGCCGGCGAACCACCGCTGTCTGGGCAGCCATGCGGTGAGGAGGGGCGAGAGCGAGGCGAGCAGCGCCGTACGGCTCGCGTGGGTGGGTGCACTCGCCAGGCCCGCGGCCAGGGGCGAGGAGCTGTCCGACATGGCGTCCTTTCCCCGGGCACACGAAAGGTACGCAGAGTCTCTCGGATGACGGAGAGGGATGCTCGGGTGCGCGGTCCGTGTCGAGCAACTTCGTGGGTTTTCTGCCCGACCCCGCGCCGGGTGCGCGCCCCCCGCTCGGCTCTGCTGCGCGAGCGGGGGTGCGGGAGGACGCGGCGTCAGACGTCCTTGCGGAGCCGGAACCAGTAGAAGCCGTGGCCCGCGAGAGTGAGCAGGTAGGGCAGTTCGCCGACGGGCGGGAAGCGGACGCCGCCGATCAGCTCCACCGGGACCCGGCCGGTGAACTCGGCGAGGTCCAGCTCGGTCGGTTGCGGGAACCGCGAGAAGTTGTGCACGCACATCACCACGTCGTCCCCGCCCTCCGGGAGGCGCACCTCGCGGAGGAACGCGAGGACCGCCGGGTTGCTGGAGCTGAGCTCCGCGTAACTCCCGAGCCCGAAGGCGGGGTTCTGCCTGCGGATCTCGAGCATCCGCCGCGTCCAGTGGAGCAGGGAGCTCGGGGAGCTCATCGCGGCCTCGACGTTGGTGACCTGGTAGCCGTGGACCGGGTCCATGATCGTCGGGAGGAAGAGGCGGCCGGGGTCGCACGAGGAGAAGCCGGCGTTGCGGTCCGGGGTCCACTGCATCGGCGTGCGCACCGCGTCGCGGTCGCCGAGCCAGATGTTGTCGCCCATGCCGATCTCGTCGCCGTAGTAGAGGATCGGCGACCCGGGGAGGGAGAGGAGGAGCCCGGTGAAGAGTTCGATCTGCTTGCGGTCGTTGTCGAGGAGCGGGGCGAGCCGGCGCCGGATGCCGATGTTGGCGCGCATCCGCGGGTCCTTGGCGTACTCCGCGTACATGTAGTCGCGCTCCTCGTCGGTGACCATCTCCAGGGTCAGCTCGTCGTGGTTGCGCAGGAAGATGCCCCACTGGCACCCGGAGGGGATCGACGGCGTCTTGGCGAGGATCTCGGAGACGGGGTAGCGGGACTCGCGGCGGACGGCCATGAAGATCCGCGGCATGACGGGGAAGTGGAACGCCATGTGGCACTCGTCGCCGCCGCGCTCGTACTCGCCGAAGTAGTCGACGACGTCCTCGGGCCACTGGTTCGCCTCGGCGAGGAGGACGGTGTCCGGGTACTGCGCGTCGATCTCGCGGCGGACGCGCTTGAGGAAGGCGTGCGACGCCGGGAGGTTCTCGCAGTTGGTGCCCTCCTCCGCGTAGAGGTAGGGGACGGCGTCGAGGCGGAACCCGTCGATGCCGAGGTCGAGCCAGAAGCGCAGCGCCGAGATCATCTCGTCCTGGACGCGCGGATTCTCGTAGTTGAGGTCGGGCTGGTGGGAGAAGAAGCGGTGCCAGTAGTACTGCTTGCGCAGCGGGTCGAAGGTCCAGTTGGAGACCTCGGTGTCCACGAAGATGATGCGCGCGTCCTGGTACTGCTTGTCGTTGTCGGCCCAGACGTAGTAGTCGCCGTAGGGGCCCGCGGGGTCGCGCCGCGACTCCTGGAACCACGGGTGCTGGTCGCTCGTGTGGTTCATGACGAAGTCGATGATGACGCGCATGCCGCGCTGGTGCGCCGCGTCGACGAACTCGACGAAGTCGGCGAGGTCGCCGAACTCCGGCAGGACGGCGGTGTAGTCCGAGACGTCGTAACCGCCGTCCTTCAGCGGGGACTTGAAGAACGGCGGCAGCCAGAGGCAGTCGACACCGAGCCACTGCAGGTAGTCGAGCCTCGCGGTGATCCCCTTGAGGTCGCCGATCCCGTCTCCGTCGCTGTCCTGGAAGGAGCGGACCAGTACCTCGTAGAAGACGGCGCGTTTGAACCACTCCGGGTCGAGCTTCCCTGCGGGGGTGTCCTCGAAGGTGTCGGGGACGGGCTCATTGACGGTCATTGGGTGACCCTCCGATCGGTGAGGACGGTCGCAGGGTGAGGATGTGCGCCGCAGCGGGGGAATCACCCCCCGGCTGCAGGCGGACATAGTTGGCCCTGCCCCAGTGGTAGGTCTCGCCGGTGAGCTCGTCGCGCACCGGGAAAGGCTCGGACCCGCTCAGTTGAGCGGCGCTCAGGCCGAACGTTGCAAGGTCCGTGCTGTCCAACGACACCGTCGCCTCGTGGGTGTGGTGCGGATCGAGGTTGACCACGACGAGCACCGTGTCCGCGTACGGGTCCTCGCAGTGCTTGGAGTACGCCAGCACCTGGTCGTTGCCCGTGGGGTGGAAGCGCAGGTTGCGGAGGCGCTGGAGCGCGGGGTGGCGCCGGCGCAGGCGGTTGAGCAGGGTGACGAGGCCGCGGAGCGAGCGGCCCTCGCGCTCGGCCGCCGCCCAGTCGCGCGGCCGCAGTTGGTACTTCTCCGAGTCGGCGTACTCCTCGCTCCCGTCCTGGGCCGCCTCCGCCTCGCAGAGCTCGAACCCCGCGTACATACCCCAGGAGGGGGAGAGCGTCGCCGCCAGCACCGCGCGGGTCGCGAAGGCGGCGGGTCCGCCGTCGCGGAGGTAGGCGTGGAGGATGTCGGGGGTGTTCACGAAGAGGTTGGGGCGCAGGTAGGCGGCGGTCTCCGTGGTGAGCTCGGTGAGGTACTCCGTCAGCTCCTGCTTGGAGTTGCGCCAGGTGAAGTACGTGTACGACTGCTGGAAGCCGATACCGGCGAGCGCGCGCACCATCGCGGGGCGGGTGAACGCCTCGGCGAGGAAGACGACGTCGGGGTCGGTGCGGCCCACTTCGCCGAGCACCTTCTCCCAGAAGACGACGGGCTTGGTGTGCGGGTTGTCCACGCGGAAGATCCGCACGCCGCGGCCCATCCAGAAGCGGAGGACGCGGAGCGTCTCGCGGACGATGCCGTCGAAGGCCGACGGATCGTCGTCGAAGCAGAGCGGATAGATGTCCTCGTACTTCTTGGGCGGGTTCTCCGCGTGCGCGATCGAGCCGTCCGGACGGCGGCGGAACCACTCCGGGTGCTTCTCGACCCAGGGGTGGTCGGGCGAGCACTGGAGCGCGAAGTCGAGCGCGACCTCCATGCGCAGCGAACGCGCCTTCGCGACGAAGCGGTCGAAGTCGGCGAGGGTGCCGAGCTCCGGGTGGACGGCGTCGTGGCCGCCCTCCGCCGAGCCGATCGCCCACGGGCACCCGACGTCGTACGGGCCGGCCTCGACAGCGTTCCCCGGACCCTTGCGCTGCGTGGTGCCGATCGGATGGATCGGCGGGAGGTAGACGACGTCGAAGCCCATCGCCGCGAGGGTGTCGAGGCGTTCGGCGGCGGTGCGGAGGGTGCCGCTCACGGGCGGGGCGCCTTCCGTGACGACGGCGCCCTCGGAGCGGGGGAACATCTCGTACCAGGAACCGAAGAGGGCGCGCTCGCGCTCGACTTGGAGGGTGAGCGCGGCGGAGGAGGTGACGAGCTCGCGCAGCGGGAAGCGCGCGAGTACCGCCGTGACCTCGGGCGAAAGCGCCGCCGCCAGACGCTCGTGCGGCGGGTGCGTCGGGTCGCGCAGCGCGTCGACGACGTCGAGGACGACGGCCCTGCCGTCCCGCTTCGGCACGCCGGCGGCGGCACGCTCGTGCACCTCGGCGCCCTCCAGGCACGTCAACTCGGCGTCGATGCCTGCCGGGATCTTCACCTCGGCCGTTCTTCGCCATGTGGTGAGCGGGTCCGACCAGGCTTCGACGCTGTACGTCCATCTGCCCTCGGTGTCCGGAACGACCTGGGCGCCCCAGCGGTCGGTGCCGGGCGCCAACTCGTGCATCGGGGTCCACGGCCCGGCACGGCCGGCGGGGCCGCGCAGCACCACGTTGGCGCCTACCGCATCCTGCCCCTCCCTGAAGACCGTCGCCGAGACCTCGAAGGACTCGCCGACCACCGCCTTCGCGGGGCGGCGTCCGCCCTCGACGAGCGGTCGGACGTCGAGCACGGGGATACGACCGATCATGGATTCACCTGGAGGATCGTGGGGAGGGCAAGCGTGCTCCGCTCTTTCTATCCGCTCCGTGCACGGCTTCCCCGGCGCGCGCGTGACCCCTCCGGCCCGCGTTCACTCTGCTGGGGGCGTACGGGATTCCAAGGTCTGCGGGGGCAATTGCGGAGGGACGGTGCGGGCGTCCGCGTGGTGACCGTACCGCCCGGCGAACGTCGAGCGTCCGTGCGGGCGGTGGGCCCGCCGGGGCGTGCCGCAAAGCCGGCCGGGTCGGGCGGACGGTGCCGCCGCGGCGGGTGCCGTTCGGTTCCGCTGTCCCGCGAAACGCTGTATATCCGGGCCAACCGTGCGAAACGGGCGAGTGCGCAGCTACCTTCGTGCGGTGTGAAGGCCATTCGTCGTTTCTCCGTGCGCCCCGTCCTCCCCGAACCGCTGCGCCCGCTGGGCGAACTCGCGGGCAACCTGCGCTGGTCCTGGCACGCCGGGACGCGGGAGCTCTTCCGCGCGCTCGATCCGGTCGGCTGGCAGGAGTCCGGCGGCGACCCGGTGCGGATGCTCACCGAAGCGGCGCCCGAGCGCTGTGCCGAGGCCGCCGCCGACCCGGACTTCGTGCGCCGGGTCGACGCCGCCGTCCGCGAGCTGCGGCGGTACCTGGAGGAGCCGCGCTGGTACCAGGGCCAGGACGGCGAACTGCCCGCCGCCCTCGCGTACTTCTCGCCCGAGTTCGGGCTCGCGGGAACACTGCCGCAGTACTCGGGCGGGCTCGGCATCCTCGCCGGGGACCACCTCAAGGCCGGGAGCGACCTGGGGGTGCCGCTCATCGGAGTGGGGCTGCTCTACCGGCACGGCTACTTCCGGCAGTCGCTCGGCGCCGACGGATGGCAGCGCGAGGAGTACCCCGTCTTCGAGCCGGAGGGCACGCCGTTGCGGCTGCTCCGGGAGACCGCGCCCGCGTCGGACCAGGCGCCTCCGCGTCCCGTGCGCGTCGGACTGCGGCTCCCTGAGGGGCGCAGTCTCGTGGCGCAGGTGTGGCTGGCGCAGGTGGGGCGTGTGCCGCTGCTCCTTCTCGACTCGGACGTCGACGCGAACGCACCGGCCGAACGGCAGGTCACCGACCGGCTCTACGGCGGCGGCAGCGAACACCGGCTGCTGCAGGAGATGCTGCTCGGCATCGGCGGTGTGCGTGCGGTGCGGGCGTACTGCGCCGTCACGGGCCATCCCTCACCCGAGGTCTTCCACACCAACGAGGGGCACGCGGGCTTCTCCGGCCTGGAGCGGGTCCGCGAGCTGCTCGCCGACGGCGGGGATGCGCGGCCGTGGGCAGCCGTGACGGACTCCTGCCCCGACGCGGCGAGCACCGCCCAGCCGGCCGAGGCGGAGCAACAGCACACGGCCGGCACGGAGTTCGACGCCGCCGTGGAGGCGGTGCGCGCCGGCGCCCTCTTCACCACGCACACGCCCGTGCCCGCGGGGATCGACCGCTTCGACCGCGAGACGGTCGCTCGGTACTTCGGTGCGGAGGGCGAGCTTCCGGGCGTCGAGGTGGAGGACGTGCTGCGGTTGGGGGCCGAGGAGTACCCCGGAGGTGACCCGGGTGTCTTCAACATGGCGGTGATGGGGCTGCGTCTCGCGCAGCGCGCCAACGGCGTCAGCGCGCTCCACGGGGAGGTCGCGCGGCGGATGTTCGTCGGCCTCTGGCCCGGCTTCGAGCACGAGGAGGTCCCGTTGGCCTCCGTCACCAACGGCGTGCACGCCCCGACCTGGACCGCCGCCGAGGTGCCCGCCGACGGTGCCGCGCTCGGCGCGCTCGACGAGGCCGGCCTGTGGCGGATGCGACGCACGCTGCGCGAGCGGCTGGTGGAGGACGTACGCCGCCGCCTCTACCGCTCCTGGCGGTCCCGCGGTGCCGCGCACGCCGAACTCGACTGGATCGACGGGGTGTTCGACCCCGAGGTGCTGACGATCGGTTTCGCTCGCCGTGTCCCCTCCTACAAGCGGCTGACGCTGATGCTCCAGGACCGGGACCGTCTGACGGAGCTGCTGCTCCATCCGACCCGACCCGTGCAGATCGTCGTCGCGGGCAAGGCGCACCCGGCCGACGACGGGGGCAAGGGGCTCATCCGGGAGCTGGTCAGGTTCGCCGACGACCCCCGTGTGCGCCACCGGATGGTTTTCCTGCCGGACTACGGGATGTCGATGGCCCAGACCCTCTACCCCGGGTGCGACGTCTGGCTCAACAACCCGATCCGCCCTCTGGAGGCGTGCGGTACCAGCGGTATGAAGGCAGCGCTCAACGGATGCCTCAACCTCTCGGTGCGGGACGGTTGGTGGGACGAGTGGTACGAGCCGGAGTTCGGCTGGGCGCTCCCGACCGCCGACGGCGCCGCGGAGGAGGACCCGGAGCGCCGCGACGCCCTCGAGGCCGCCGCTCTCTACGACCTCCTCGCCGAACAGGTGGCACCCTGCTTCTACGCACGCGCGTCTCCCGGTGGAACCGGCGACGGAGACGCCGAGGTCCCGAAGCAGTGGGTCGCCAAAGTCCGCGAGACCCTCGGACGGTTGGGGCCGAAGGTGAACGCGGAGCGCATGGTGCAGGAGTACGTCGCCGGGCTCTACGCGCCCGCCGCCCGCGCGCACCGTGAGCTCACGCCCGAGGTGGCCCGCGAACTCGCCGCCTGGAAGCGCCGGTTGCGCTCGGAATGGGCCGAGGTGGCGGTGGAACGGGTGGAGTCCGAAGGCGACTCGGTCGGCGACGAGACTTTGGAGCTGGGGGCATCGCTCTCCCTCCGGGTGCGCGTCGCGCTGGGCGGCCTGGACCCCGCCGACGTGGAGGTGCAGGCGGTGGTCGGGCGGGTGGACGAGTCGGACGTGGTCCTGTGGCCGGAGGCGCGGAGTCACCCCTTGAAGCGGTCGGGCGGTAGGGACGTCGAAGGCAGGTGGCTCTTCGAGGGGCAGCTTCCTCTCGATCGGACCGGTTCTTTCGGCTACACCGTCCGGGTGCTGCCGGCGCACCGGCTGCTTTGCGGGGCGGCGGAGATGGGTCTCGTGGCGGTCGCTTCGGGGGACGCCGGGGCGTCGCCCGAAGGCGGCATGGTGCTGCGGTAGTTGGCGGAGACGGCATCCTGCGCCGGGCGCGCGGTGCCGGGGCGCAGGCTCGTCCGCGGTGGGGACGAGCCGGGGCAGTTCCGTCGTTTCGACCGCGGGATGCCCACGGGGCGATGACGTCGACGTCGAGCGCCGGTGCCGGAGTACGTGCATGGCGGAAGAGCGAGAACTCGTCCCGGAGGCGCGGCCCGTGAGCTTCGGCGGCCAGGTGCTCGGCACGGCGCGCGGTGCTCCGGGTGCTCGAGAAGCACGTGGGCGCGACCTTGCTCGCCGAGCCCGTCAGGAGCAACCACCGTGAGCCCAGCAGTCGTTGACCGTGCGACGTATCCCCCGTGAACCCGGCACGCTCGCATGCTGAGCGGTGCTGGGCGCAGGGGTCGAGGTTGCTCGGTGTCGTGGCCGTGCGGGTCGTCTACCCCGCCCACTCGCCCCGGACGTGGTCGAGATGGCGCGTCATGACGGCCTCGGCGCGGGCCGGGTCACGGGCCAGCACTGCGTCCAGGAGTTCGAAGTGCTCAGGAGCCGTCTGCTGCAGAACGCCTTTCTCGGCGAGGCTGCTGACGCCGTAGAGCCGGGTTTGGTCACGAAGCTGGGCCACGGTCTCCACCAGCCGTGTGTTGCCGCCCAGTTCGAGGAGCGACAGGTGGAAGCGCCGGTCGGTCTCCAGGAAGAGGGCGACGTCCCCCGTGCGCGCGGCTGACTCGATCTCGGCGGCGACGGGGCGGAGAGCCTCGATGTCCTCGTCGCCGGCGCGGTCGATCAGCGCGACGACCGCGGGGACCTCCAACATGCGGCGCATCTCGCCTATCTCGTCGAGATCGTGCTCGCTGATGGGCACGATGCGGAACCCCCGGTTGCGCACGGGCTCCAGGATGCCCTGGTTGACCAAGGTCAACATGGCCTCCCGCACCGGGCTGTTGGAGACGCCCAGCCGGCTCGCCAGCGCGGAGGCCGAGTAGATCTCGTTCGGCCCGATCTCGCCGGAGACGATCGCCTGGCGAACGATCACCAACGCTTGCTCTCGCAGGCTCACATGTGCCAGCCGGTCCAACGACCCTCCTCGATCCGCTCTTCGGCAAACTCTTGACACCCGATTTCCGGTGTTCGCATACTACCGGGCATTGCTAAACGGTAATCGCTTACCGGTCACCAGGGGGCTGGCAGCGCCGTCCCCCTCCCTCTTCTCTCCCGGTTCCTACGTTCCCGCCCCCACCCTCGTCCTCTGTTCGCAAGGGGTCCCCTCGTGCCACCTGAGAAGAAGCACGGATACTGCACGCTGTGCCGCTCCCGCTGCGGCGCGGTGTACACCGTCGATTCCGGCCGGATGACGCGAGTGGAGCCCGATACGGCCCACCCGACCGGCACCGCGCTCTGCCCGAAAGGGCGGGCGGCGCCGGAGATCGCGCACAGCACCCGCCGACTCACCACGCCCCTGCGCCGCACGCGCCCCAAGGGGGCCGAGGACCCCGGCTGGGAGGAGATCGGGTGGGAGGAGGCGATGGCGACCGTCGCCGAACGGCTCGACGCGATCCGGGCGGAGAGCGGTCCGGAGGCCATCGGCTTCGCCGTCACCTCGCCCAGCGGAACCCCGATGTCGGACTCCATCGAGTGGGTCGAGCGTCTCATCCGGCGCCTGGGCGCCTCCAACACCTGCTACTCCACGGAGATCTGCAACTGGCACAAGGATTTCGCGCACACCTTCACGTTCGGCAGCGCACAGCCCACTGCCGACTACCGCGCCACGGAGCTGGCGGTGCTCTGGGGGCACAACCCGGCCAAGACCTGGCTCGCCCAGGCCGTGGCCCTGCGCGAGGGCAAGGACAGGGGCGCCCGTATCGCGGTGGTCGATCCCCGGCGCTCGACCAGCGCCCGGGATGCGGACCACTGGATGCGGATTCGGCCCGGTGCGGATGCGGCGCTGGCCCTCGGTGTGGCCCGGCACCTGCTGCGAACGGAGCGCTACGACGAGGATTTCGTGCGCTCCTGGACCAACGGACCGCTGCTGATCCGCGACGACACCGGTGAACCGCTCACCGCCCAGGAGGTGACGACCGACGAGGGCGAAGGCTTCGTGGTCTGGGACGTGGCGGCCGGCCGTAGTCGTTGCTACGACACCCGTACGCGCGCCGGGCGGCCGGAAGACTTCGCCCTCCGCGGGGAGTTCACCGTCACACTGCTGGACGGCCGGCGGATACGGGCGCGTCCCGCATTCGAGCTCTACGCCCAGGCGTGCGAGCCGTGGTCACTCGCCAGGACCGCACGGTACACGTGGGTCGACGAGGACGAACTGCGTGCGTTCGCCGAGGACTTCGCCGCGGCGCGCACCGTTGCCTACCACTCCTGGACCGGTGTGGGACAGCACGAGAACGCGACTCAGACCGAGCGCGCCATCGCCACGCTCTACGCCCTCAAGGGCTGCTACGACACAGCAGGCGGCAACGTCGTCCTGCCGAAAGTCCCCGTCAACCCGGTCACCTCGCTGGAGGAGATGGCCCCGGGGCAACGGGAGAAGACCCTGGGGCTGCGCCAGCGGCCACTCGGTCCGCCTGCCACCGGGTGGGTGACCAGTCACGATCTGTACAACGCCGCGCTCGATCACGAGCCGTACCGCGTCCGGGCACTCGTGGGGTTCGGCGCCAACCTCCTCGTCTCGCAGCCGGAACCCGCACGGGGCCGGGAGGCGCTCCGTGCTCTCGACTTCCAGGTGCACTGCGACCTGTTCATGAACCCCACGGCGCACCTTGCGGACATCGTCCTCCCCGTGAACAGCCCCTGGGAGCGCGAAGCTCTCAAGGTCGGATTCGAGATCGACGAAAACGCCCAGGAACTGGTGCAGTTGCGTCAGCGTATGGTGCCTCCGCTCGGTGCCTCACGCTCGGACATGGAGATCGTCTTCGATCTGGCCTGTCGCCTGGGTTTGGGCGCCGACTTCTTCGACGGTGACATCGAGGCCGCATGGAACCACGTGCTCGCGCCCACCGGACTCACGACCGGGCAACTGCGCAGCGCCCCCGGCGGCGTTCGCTACCCTCTGCGCACCGAGTACCGCAAGTACGCGACGGAGCACGCCGACGGCACCGTCACCGGATTCGCGACGCCGAGCCGCCGCGTCGAGCTTTACTCCCCCCGCCTGGCCCGCGCAGGGTATCCGGGCGTGCCCGATGCAGGATCTGCCCCAGCGGAGTCCTTGCCCTACGTGCTCACCAGCGCGAAGAACGGGTACTTCTGCCACAGCCAGCACCGTGCCGTCTCCTCACTGCGGCGCAGGCACCCGGAACCCGTCGTCAACATATCCCCACGGCTGGCCGCCGACCGCGCGTTGTCGGACGGGGACCAGGCGAGGGTCACCACGGCGCACGGCACCTTCCGCATGCGTACCGAGATCTCTCCGGACCTCGACCCGCGCGTCGTCGTCGCGGAGTACGGCTGGTGGGAAGCCGCCCCCGATCTGGGCCTGCCCGGTTCCGACCCGGTTGAGGGAGACGCCAACTTCAACGCGGCCGTGTCCGCCGCGCCCGCGGACCCGGTGAGCGGGTCGCTCCAGATGCGCGGGGTCGC
Organism: Streptomyces sulphureus DSM 40104; assembly: GCF_000381025.1. Classification (GTDB taxonomy): domain Bacteria; phylum Actinomycetota; class Actinomycetes; order Streptomycetales; family Streptomycetaceae; genus Streptomyces; species Streptomyces sulphureus. The sequence continues at coordinate 162,839 of NZ_KB905814.1, read as the reverse complement.
CTGCGATGTCCGGCCGGACCGGGAGTCCCGCGAGGCAGCTCCCCGGCAGGGAGCGCGGGAAGGCGAACGTCGGTTCGTCGTCCGCGAGATGACCTCGCGCGGGCGGGGAGTCCTCGAGCTGCGGCTCCGGCCGGTCGACGGGGGCCCGTGCGCGTCCCACCGGCCGGGTCAGTACGTCGAAGTCACCCTCGACGGAGTGGGGGAGGAAGCCCAGGTCCGCCGGGCGTACTCGCTCACCAGCAAGCCCGGCGAGGAACACGCTGTCGCCGTACGCCTCCAGTCCGGCGGGACGGCCTCCACGCACATCCACACCGCGCTCCGTGTGGGCGACACCGTCGGCCTCAGCGAGCCCTCGGGCACCTTCACGCTGCCCGTCGACCCGCCCTTCCCCGTCGTGATCTTGGCTGCCGGGATCGGTATCACCCCGTTCCTCGGCCAACTGGACCGCACCGCCGAACTCGCGGGCGAGGGCCCGCGCATCACCGTCCACAAGGGAGACCGCGGCGGGGACGACGTCATCTTCGAAAGCCGGCTCACACACCTCGCCGAGCGCACCCCCCGGCTGCGGCTGATCCGCCACCTGAGCCGTCCAAGCCCCGGCGACGTGCGCGGCCGGGACTACGAACACGAGGGCCGCGTCAGCGCGGACGCCGTCGACCAGGCCGACATCGACGCACGGGCGCGCTTCTACCTCTGCGGCCCCGACGCGATGATCCGCGAGGTCACCGAGGGGCTCGTCGCACGCGGGGTGCCGCGCTTCGAGATCTTCGCCGAACGGTTCGCACCTCCGGCCAGGGCACTGCCCACCGGGGACGCACAGCACCAGGTCACCTTCCGTGCCTCCGGCACCACCCTGACCTGGCGTCCGCAGGACGGCCCGCTGCTCGACCTCGCCCAGCGCGGTGGACTCCGCCTCCCCAGCGGCTGTCGCGTGGGGCAGTGCGAAAGCTGCGCCGTACGCCTGCTCTCCGGCTCCGTCGCACACCTCACGGACCCGCCCGATACCGATGACGCCTGCCTGACCTGCCAGGCCGTACCCGCAAGCGACATCGTGCTGGACGCCTGACCCACTGGCGCCCCGGGAGACACCACCAGCAGACCGTCCCGGGCAACGCCTCGAAGCCCCTTTCCCAACAAGCAGTCCCAACAAGTCCCGACCCCGACAACCACCCCGAGGAGAACCGCGCAATGCAGTACTTCGACGCCGAAGAGACAGCGAGCCGACTGGAGTACGACGTCCTCATACCGGCCCTGCGCTCCGGCATGGCCCTCGACGCGACCGTGCCGCCTCGGCAGCACTACTCCCTGGGCTCGGGCGACGAGGCCACGTTGCTGGTGATGCCCGCCTGGAACCGGGAGTTCGTGGGCGTGAAGCTCGTGGACGTCTTCCCCCGGAACACGGCCCACGGCCTGCCAGCTCTCTCCTCCGCCTACGTCCTGGCGGACGGTGAGACCGGCAAGCATCTGGCCCTGGTCGACGGAGGCGAACTCACCCGCCGCCGTACGGTCGCCACCGCAGCGCTCGGCGCCTCGTTGCTGTCACGGGAGGACTCACGCGTCCATCTGATCGTCGGAACCGGTCACATCGGCAGCGCGGTCCACGACGCCTACCGCGCTGTGCGCGGCGGAATCGAGACCACACTCATCGCCGACCCGCACGATCCCGCCTCCGCCGAGGCGCTCGCGAGCTCCCTCGCCGAGCGGGGTGTGCACGCGCTCGCGGTCGACGACCTGCCTGAGGCGGTGGCCCAGGCCGACATCGTCACCACGGCGACACTGGCCCGCGAACCCGTCATCCGCGGGGAGTGGGTGACCCCCGGTACCCACCTGGACCTCATCGGCAGCTTCCGACCCTCCCTGCGCGAGGCCGACTCCGCGCTGATGGCCCGCGCGACCGTGTTCGTCGACCACGCCGTCGCACTCACGGAGTCCGGCGAGATCGTCACGGCCTTCGCCGAAGGAGCTCTGACCGAGGAGGAGGTCCACACCGACCTCGACCAGCTCTGCGCGGCACCGGGCCCGCGGCCCAGGCAGCCGGAGGAAGTCACCGTCTTCAAGACCGTCGGCACCGGCCTGACCGACCTCGTCGCGGCCGCGACCGTCTACACGAGAACGTGAGGCAGAGGTAGCCATGGCTTCGAAACAGGCCGCGTCCCGTCAGAACGAGCCCCGGGCCGGAAAGGAAGAGGCCCGGGTGCTGTCCCGCTTGGCGGTCCGCATCTCGAACTTCTCGGAGAAGTGGTTCCCCGAGGCCTTCATCTTCGCGCTGATAGCCCTCGTCGTCGTGACACTCGGCGCACTGTCCATCGGCGCGTCCCCTGCCGAGGTGACCCGCGAGTTCGGCAACGGCTTCTGGGACCTGATCCCCTTCACCATGCAGATGGCCTTCGTCGCGATCGGGGGCTATGTGGTCGCCACGGCGCCGGCGGCCCGCAGGGTGATCGCCCGCATCGCAGCGAAGCCGTCGAGCGGCCCGGGTGCCGTGGCGCTGATCGCTACCGTGAGCACCTTCAGCGCCCTGCTGAACTGGGGCTTCAGCCTCATCTTCGCGGGCCTCCTGGCACGGCGCGTGGCGCGCAGGGACGAACTGCACGTGGACTACCGGGCCGCCGGCGCTGCCGCCTTCATGGGGCTGGGCAGTGTGTGGGCGCTGGGCCTCAGCTCCTCGGCCGCGCAGCTCCAGGCGAACCCCGACAGCATCCCCGACAACCTCATGCCCATCACCGGTGTCATCCCTTTCCGGGACACCATCTTCCTGTGGCAGTCGCTGCTGCTCGCCGCGGTCCTCATCCCCGTGGTCGTCGCCATCGCCTACTTCTCCGCACCGCGCGGCGAACAGGTACGCAGCGCCCATGCGTTGGGGGTGGACCTCGACGCCGAGGAGGACGACCGGCTGCCGCCCCGCTCGCGGCCGGGGGAGTGGCTGGAGTACAGCCCGCTGCTGACCGTCCTCGTGGTGGTGCTGGGGGTCGGCTGGGCCGTTCAGGAGTTCGCGGAGTCGGACCCGCTCGTGGCCCTGTCCGGGCTGAACACGTACAACCTGCTCTTCCTGATGCTAGGGATGCTGCTGCACTGGCGTCCCCGCAGCTTCCTCACCGCCGTGGCACGGGCCGTCCCCGCCACCAGCGGCGTACTGATCCAGTTCCCCGTCTACGCGGCGATCGCGGCCGTCCTGACCCGGCCGACCAACGGCGCGGGCGACTCGGTGGCCGACTACCTCACGCAGGCCTTCACCTCGCTGTCCTCGGCGGCGCCCTTCCCCATGGTCGTCGCCGTCTACTCCGCCGTCCTCGGTTTCTTCATCCCCTCCGGCGGCGGAAAGTGGCTCATCGAGGCCCCCTACGTGATGGACGCGGCCAACGGACTGGAGCAGAACCTCGGTTGGACCGTGCAGGTCTACAACGCCGCCGAGACACTGCCGACCCTCATCAACCCCTTCTGGATGCTGCCGCTCCTCGGAATCCTGAAGCTGCGCGCGCGCCACATAGTCGGCTTCACCTTCCTGCAGTTCCTGTTCCTCGCCCCGCTCATGCTGGTCGCGCTCACCGCGCTGTCGTACACCCTCGGCTACACGCCGCCCGACGTGCCCTGAGCGATCAGGAACAGGCCGGGCCGGGGCAGACCCCGACCGAGCCGTGCCACCACCCGGCACGGACGACGCCGCCCGCGGGACAGTCCCCGCGGGCGGCGTCTTCCGTGCGAGAGAGGTCAGTTGACGTTGACGCCGCTCCAGGCGGCCTCCACGGCCGACACCTCGGCGCTGTCGGCGCCGTAGAGGTCGGTCGCCGCCTCCACGGTGGCCCGGCGCGCGTCCGCGTAGTCCGTGGTGGAGGTCATCTGCTCGGTGAGCGCCTTGAACCAGATCTGTTCGGCCTTCTCGATGCCGATGCCCTCGACGTCGGAGCCGTCGGCGGTCGGCGAGTCGTACTCGACCCCGTTGATCTCCTTCGCACCGCTGCCCTCGGAGAGCAGGTAGAAGAAGTGGTTGGCGATGCCCGAGGAGTAGTGGACGTCGACGTCGCCCGCGTTCTCGTCCCAGAAGTCGAGCGAGACGCCGTCCTTGCTCGGCTCGTCCATGTACCGCAGCGGCGTTCCGTCGCCGTTGATGTCGATCATCTCCCCGATGAGGTAGTCGGGGACGTCGGTCTCGCTGTCGACGTTGAACTCCACGCCGGTGGCGAGGATGTCCGAGGTCGCCTCGTTGAGGCCGCCCGATTCACCGGCGTAGATGAGTCCGGCCGTCGTCGAGGTGACGCCGTGCGACATCTCGTGGGCGGCGACGTCGACGGAGGTGAGGGGCGCTGCGTTGCCCTCGCCGTCGCCGTACGTCATGCAGAAGCAGCCGTCCTCCCAGAAGGCGTTGACGTAGTTGTCGCCGTAGTGGACGCGGCTGCGCGCGCCCTTGCCGTCGCCCGCGATGCCCTCGCGGCCGTGGACGTCCGCGTAGTAGTCCCACGTGACGGAGGCGCCGTAGTGGGCGTCGACGCCTGCGGTCTGCGGGTCGTCGGGGGTGCCGTCGCCCCAGGCGTCGTCCTCGTCCGTGAAGAGCTCGCCGTCTCCGCTGGTGCCGCCGTCGAGGTTGGTGGTCTCGTTGTCGCCGCGCTCGCCGTCGGTGAGGGTGTAGCTGCCTTCGGAGCCCGAGGTGCCGAGTTCGACGGTGCCGCTGTACTGGCTCTCGCCTGTGCCCTCCTGGACGCCCTGGAACTCGAAGAGCTTCTCTCCGGTCGCGGCGTCGGTGACGACGTGCAGTTGGTTGGGCGCGCCGCTCTTCTGAACGCCGCCGACGACCGTCTCCCAGGCGAGGGTGGGCTCGCCCTCGGCCGCCCAGATCACCTTGCGGGGAGCTTTGCTCCCCTTCGCCTTCGGGGTGGCCGGTTTGTGCGCCGCCTGCGCCGTGGTGGTGGCGACCGCGATCTCCGCCTTGGTCGCCTTGGTGACGCCGGTGCGCTTGCCCTCGGCGGACTTGTGGACGACCAAGTCGCCGCCGATGACGGGGAGTCCGTCGTAGGTGCGCTCGTAGCGGGTGTGGGTGGCGCCGTCCCGGTTCCGGACGACGTCCTTGACGCGCAGCTCCTCCTTGGCGCCGAGTCCGAGCGCCTTGGCCTCCGCGGCGGAGCCGGAGTCGGCCTTCGCGACGAGTGACGTGTGCTGGGCGGCCGTCAGGTGCGCGGGGAGCGCGTCCCGGGCGGTCGAGTCGGCCGGTGCGGCGCCTGCTGTGCCTGCGGTGATGCCTGCGACCAGCAGTGCGCCGGCGGCGAGCAGGGTGCCGGACATCCGGGTGAGGCGTCGCTTCTCTGAGGTGGTTCTCACGCGATGGCTCCTTCTGCCGTGGGGGCCGGGCGGTCGCTCGGGACCGTCCGGGCAGAACTGAGGTGCGGGTGCGACGCGCGCATGTACGAGTGCGTGCGCGTGGCAGCCTGCCACTGCGGCGCGTACATGTCACCGGTGCGTTGCCCGCCGCCGGGGAGGTTGGCCGGTTTGCGTCCGTTGACGGGACGGGCGGATACGGATGACGGACACGGCTACCGCCGGGCGCGCGGGGCGAGTTGGCGTGCGGAGTCGGGATGTCGCCCGGCGCGGGTCGGTCCGTCGGCGCTACCTTCCGTACCTGCCGGACCGCGGTCCCGCAGGCCGACTGCGTCCCGTCGCGGAGAGGCCCGGTCAGGCGCCGGGGCGCTCAACTCGGTGAGAATGCCGCGGACTTGACGGAGCGGCGGCGCTAGGCCCCGTCGTCCGGGGCCGGGTAGACGGCGTCGAGGAGGGCGTCGACGAACGCCTCCGGGTCGTCGAGGCCGGCGGCGGTCAGGGTGCGGGGGCCGCCGGCGAGGAGGTGGGGGATGGCGGCGTGCAGCGCGAGGGTGACGACGGCGGAGCGCTGCGGTGTCGCGGGGAGCCCGGCCGCGCGCTGGGCCGCGTGGAAGGTGGTGAAGTCCGAGGCGGCGATCGGGTCGAGGATTTCGGCGAGCCACGGTCTGCGCGCGGCCTCGGCCTGGAGCTCGACGTAGGCGAGGAGCCTGGGGCGACCGGGGCCCGCGACGTTCTCCACGAGCGCTCTGAGCAGCGCCGCGAGTTGGGCGCGGTCGCCCGGTGCCGGGCCGGCTGCCGCGGCGACGGCGCGGTAGTGCTCCAGGCAGCGTTCGGCGATGCCTCTGAGGATGGCGTCACGGGTGGGGAAGTAGTTCTTGGCTGTGCCCGCGGGGACGCCGGCCGCGGTGTCGACGGCGCGGTGGGTGAGGCCGCGCCCGCCGGCGCCGGCGAGCACCTCCGTCGCCGCGTCGCGCAGACGGTCGCGGCGGTCCTGGTTCACCGTGGTGCTCCTCTTCGGTCGGGACGGGGCGGTGTCGATTCTCCTCCGTGCTCGTGGAGTTGGGAGACGAGGGCTTGGCGAGGCTACCTCAGGCGTGGTACCACAGGTGTGGTGAATCGACGTACGGGGGGAAGCATGGCGAAGAGTGCAGTAGTCGTCGGAGCCGGGGTGGCCGGGGTCGCCACCGCGCTGGGCCTGCGCCGTGCCGGTTGGAAGGTGACCGTCCTGGAGAGGCGGCGCGAGGCCGAGCGCTACGGGGCCGCCTTCGGCATCCACCCCACGGCGCAGGCGGCGCTCGAACGGCTCGGCGCGGGCGAGCACTTCCACGCCGGCGCCGTGCCCTACCGCGGCGCGCGCATCCGCAGGCCGGACGGGACGGTACTCGCGAGCCTCCCCCTCGAACGCATCGAGCGGAAGGCCGGCCGCCCCGAACTCCTCGTCTCCCGGCCCCGTCTGCTCGACGCGCTTTTCGAGGCGCTCGACCGGGCCGGCGACGTCGCCCTGGAGTTCGGCAGAACCGCCTCAGACGTGCGCGCACTCCGCGAACGCCACGATCTCGTCGTCGGCGCCGACGGCATCGGGAGCGCCGTCCGCCGGGAGTGCTTCGGCGAGCGGAGCCGCCAGCGCCGTGTCGGCACCGTGGCCTGGATCGGGATCGCCGACTTCGAGAGCCCCGTGCACGGCGAAACCTGGGGCGCGGGACGGTTCTTCGGCCTGACCCCGATCGAGCCCGGACGCACCAACTGGTACGCGACCGCCTCCGGAGTCACCGCCCCCGAGGAGCTCAGGGAACTCTTCGCCGGATGGCACGACCCGATCCCGCGCATCCTGTCGCGGACCGACCCGGACACCTGGCTCCGCTACGAGATGCGCCACCTCCACCCCGCGCTCCCGAGCTTCGTGGCGGCCGGGGACCGTACCCGCGGCGGCGTCGCGCTCGTCGGCGACGCGGCGCACGCCATGACGCCCAACCTCGGGCAGGGCGCCTGCACGGCGCTCCTCGACGCCGAGGCCCTCGCGCGCGCCTGCGCGACCGCGGATGTTCCCGCCGCACTCCCGACCGCACTCCGCGCCTACGACCGCGAGCGCCGCCGCGCCGCCCAGCGCGTCGCCTTCGGCTCCCGTACGCTCCACCGCTTCATGGCGACGCGTCACCCGGGGCTGCGCAACTCGCTTGTGAGGCTGCTTCCTTGAGCCCGCTCGGGCCCGGAACGGGGGGCCGGGCCCGAGCGACGTTTCCACCGCGGGACGTGCGGCGGCCCGGGCGCGGAGGCGTTCGGTGTGCCTTCCGGTATGCCCCGGGTGGGCCACAATGAGAGCTATGGGGACGACAGTCGGAGACAGCATCCGGAACCGCCGGAAAGCGCTGGGCTGGACCCGGGCCCGCTTGGCGCGTGAAGCGTGCAAGTCCTCGGGCGTACCTCTGGACTCCTTGTCGAAGCACGACATCCACCGGTACGAAACCGGCCGCCGTACGCCTCCCGACTGGCTGCCCGCGCTCTCCGCCGCCCTGGGGACTTCCACCGCAACCACGAGAACGACCGGGCGACTCGAACCAACGTCGTTCCCCGAGCCCCTCCCCGTGCTCCACCGTGTGACCGCCGAGCAACTGGCGCCGACGATTCGGGAGTTGAATCGCCGACTGGTGGCATTGGACAACGAACTCCACGGCCTGCCCATCGCGGAGACGGCGGCCAGGGCGTTCAGGACGGTGTTCCGGCGCCTGGGGGAAGGGCTCCGCGACGCGCACGAACGGGACGTCCAGTCGGCTGCCGCAGAGCTGGCGGAGATTGCCGGTTGGGCGTGCTTCAACGAAGGTCGGCCGCGCGAGTCGAAGCGCTTCAGCCAAGAGGCGCTGTTCCTCGCCCAACGCTCCGGAGACCGCGGAATCGAACTCCTCACGCTCCAGAACCTGGCGCTGCTCGCGGGATGGACGGGCCGTGCAGGCGAAGAGCTGTCCCTCACCCGCTCCGTCCTCGAACGGGGCGGCCTCGATCCGCGCGTGGAGGCCATGTTCCGGTGCCGCGAGGGCCAAGGGCTGGAGCGCGCAGGGGAAAGCCGCCGGTCCGCCCAGTCGTTCGCGCGGGCTCGTTCCCTCCTCCAAGAGGCCCCGCCCACCGACTCCCCTGCGTGGTCCTGGTGGGTGTCGGAGCGGGAGGTGGACCGCCAGCAAGGCCGGGCCCTGAACCTCACGAACCGCTGGGACGAAGCGCTGCCGATCCTTCATCGGGCGTCGGACGAGACGGCGGGCCACCACGTCGGGTACGGCCTGGTGTCCCAGGTGTGGCTACTCGATTCGTTGCTGTCCCTGCGCGCGTGGACCGAGGCGGAGACGGCCGCCCAAACGCTGGTTCCGGCAGTCACCGAGATCTCGTCGCGCGTCACCCTCGGCCACCTGGAGCGGGTGGTCTCCCGGGACCTTTCCGCCCTCCCCGCCGCGCTCCGGGACGCCTTGGAGCACGTCCGCACGAGTCTGGCAGAGGACTCTTACGGGGCCTGACCGCCCAGGGCCCCTCAGGAGTGCGCCATGAGGACGGTCATCCGCAGGTTGGTGAAGCTGGACAGTGCTTGTCAACAGGTGCCCACTCGGCTCTGACAGACCGTCCGGACACGAGGGAGCCCCTGTGACCGCCAACGGGAGAGCGGTCACAGGGGGGCGGTCGCGGGTCAGTGCGGAATGCCGTCGATGATGTCGCGGGCGTCTTGCCGTAGCAGCTCGGCGCAGACGCGGGAGCCGAGGGTGCCGGGGTTGTTGGAGGTCTCGCCCCGGACGTGCGCGTGCGCGAACCTGCTTCCGTCGCGGGCGAAGACCATTGCGCGCAGGCTGAGTTGGCCGTCGGGTTCGGTGGTGCAGTGTCCGGCGATCGGGCTGTTGCAGTGTCCGCGCAGTCCGTGGAGCATGACGCGCTCCGCGGTCGCCTCCGTCTGGGTTCTGGAATGGTTCAGTCGTTCCAGCAGTCGTGTTGCGGAGTCGTCGTCGCGTCGGCATTCCAGGGCGAGGACGGCGGCGCCCACGGCGGGGAGCATCTCCTGTACGGGGAACTCGGCGACGATGCGGTCCGTCAGGCCGAGGCGTTCGAGTCCGGCACGGGCGAGGACCATGGCGTCGGCTTGGAGGTCGCCCTGTTTCTGGTCGAGTCTGTCCAGCCGAGTGCCGATTGCGCCGCGGACCCTCACCACGTTCAAGTCGGGGCGTCGAGCGAGGATTTGCGCCTTCCGCCGCACTGCGCTGGTAGCCACCGTGGCACCGGGCGGTAGATCGCCGAGTGACTTGGCCGAGGAGCCCTCGGGTACGAGCAGCACGTCTCTCACGTCGCCGCGGGGAAGCATGGCGGCGAAGATCAGACCGTGCGGCATCGGCTGGTCCCCGGGCACGTCTTTGAGGCAGTGCACGGCCATGTCGATCTCACCGCGCTGGAGTTGCTGGTCGATCGCTTTGACGAACAGGCCCTTTCCGCCGAGTCGGGCCAGGTCGCCGTGCCAGCGGTCGGCTTCCGTGGTGGTCGGTACCGTCTCGATGGTCAGGTCCGGCATGAGCTGGTGCAGGCGATCCGTCACTTGCTGCACCTGAGCAAGGGCCAGAGGTGAGCTACGGGTGCCGATGCGCAGGGTCCGGGCGGGGAAGTCGCTCACAGGGGTTCTCCATGTCGTGTTTCGCGGTAGACGGCGCCGCCCGTGAAGTGGAGCGGCCCCACGATACGTGCGGCTATGGCGGGGTGGAGCAGTGATGCCGCCTCGTCGCGGCTTGCCCAGCGCCAGGCGTCGAGTTCTTCACGCTGAAGAGTGATGCGTGCTTCCTCGGGTGGTGCGATCTCGGAGTACCGTCCTCATAGAAGATCTCGACGACATGGCGCTTCACGCCAAAATTCTCGAGGCCCTGCGTTCGTCGGCTTTGACGCCCACGCAATCGCTGTCCTTCCTGAGAGAGCAACTCGACGCGATACCGGAAAGTGAGTAAGTAACAGCATGAAAAACCAGGAGATCGTCACCGGGTTTCGCAAGTCCAGCTTTTCGCAGGGGGCGCAACAGGAATGTGTCGAGGTGGCCATGACTGCTGATGGCGGCCGAGCGATCCGGGACAGCAAGAACCGTGATGACGGAATCCAGTTCTACACGCAAAACGAATGGACGGCCTTCATCGCTGGCGTAAGGGCCGGAGAGTTCGACTGAGCAAAAAACGCCCTCCCGCCCCGGCATCGCGCCGGGGCGGGGGCGTTGTCGTCCGGCCATCGGGAGCGCTTCAGCTCGGCGACCCGGGCGAACCCGACCCCAACGCTCCTCCGCAGACGCTCAGTTCGCTGGCGACGGCGGCCCGGTCCTGGTGCTGCTCGGTCATGGGGGCTCGGCGTCCTTCATGCCGCCGCCGGGCCGTCGGCGATGCTTGAGGGGCGTCGGGGATCACCAGCCCCAGGCAGGACGGCCGAGCAGCGCCGCCTCACACGACCCGCCGCAGCCTCCGCACCGCCGGGACGGAGAGCAGCGTGCACGCCACGAGGAGGGCCATCGCCCCGCCGACGAGGAGGACTTGGCGGGAGCCGAGGAGCCCCGCGGCAGGCCCGGCGAGCGCCTGCCCGGCCGGCAGCATCGCGAGTGAGCCCGCCACCTCCAGCGCGTGGATGCGGTTGAGTACCTCGGGCGGGACCTGGGTCTGCACGCTCGTCGCCCACATCACGCTCCAGAACCCCATGCCGGCGCCGGAGACGGCCGCGCCGCCCATCATCGCCCAGACGGGCAGCCCCGCACCGACGGCCGCGGGGAAGCAGCAGCACCCCAACAGCGCGGCGGAGCCCGCGCGGAGCTGGCGGAGCGGCCTGATGCGCAGCGCCAGCAGTCCGCCGGCGGCCGTACCCGCGCCGAGCGCCGAGTTGACGAGGCCGTACGCGCCGGAGCCGGCGGTGGGCACGATCTCCGCCGCGGTGAGCGGGACGAGCGGTCCCCAGGCGGTCAGCATGAAGACCATCCACACGACGATCACCGCCCACATCCAGGTGCGGGCCCTGAAGTGCCGCCAGCCCTCGGCGAGATCGGTGAGGTAACCGGTGCGCTGCCGGCGCGCTCCGCCCGGCGCGTCCGGAGGCAGCCGAAGGAGCAGCAGGCAGACGGCGCTGAGCGCGTAGGTGCCCGCGTGCGCGGCGAAGACGCCGCCGGGCGAGACGAGCGCGACGAGCAGCCCGGCGAGCGCGGGACCCGCGAGCATCGCGAGCGACTCGGCGGTGCGGATCAGTCCGTTCGCGCCCTGCACGTCCCTGGCGACCTTCGGCACCGTGCCCGCGACGCCGGGTTCGAACATTCCGCCCGCGATGCCGTTGATCGCGCCGATGACGCAGATCTGCCAGAGGACGATGTTCCCGCTGAGGAAGAGCACGGCGGCGACGGTCTGCGTCGCGACGCGCACCAGGTCCGAACCGGCCATCAGCGCCCGCGCGTTGAAGCGGTCGCAGAAGACGCCGCCGAAGATGACGAAGCCGGCGAGGAAGAGGCTCAGCGAGGCGAGCACCGCGCCGATGGCGCCGGCGCCGTGGCCCTGCTGGATGAGCCCGGCCGACAGCGCGACCGGCAGCATCGTGTCGCCGAGCTTGGCGACGGCGCGTGCGGTGAAGAAGAGGAGGAAGTTGCGGGACCAGAGGCGGTTGCCCGTCCCGTCGGAGCGGGCGGTGGCGTCGAGCGGATCGGGCCGGGTCGGTCCGTGCTCGGGGGCCGCGGTCGCTGGTCCGGCGGAGGGGGCTTCGGGAGGGGAGTCGCTCACAGGACGCTCAGTCTGCGGGTACCTGCTCCGCTCGTCCAGTTCTTTCCGGCGGAGTGTCACCCGAGCCGCCCAACTGGCGTCCTGGTGAAGCAGGTTGCCGCCTCGGCACCGTACCCGCGAGCGGTGCCTGAGCCGTACGCCGTACGGCTCGCATACCGCCTGATCGCTTCGTATCCCCCGCTCGTCGATGTTCGTTGAGCCGGACGGCTGCTGACCTGCACGGAGCCACCGTGCAGGCGGCGCGAGCGAACGGTGAGGCGGAGCGATGGACTTCACGGCGGGCCCCGGGCGACCCCGGCACGGATGGATGGCACTCCACATCCGGAGCGCTCTCGCGCGTACGACCGGACGCGGGGCGCCGGAGCGCGGCCGGTCACCCGCGCGGTCGCCGCGCCGCCGACGCGCCCTGCGCCGTGGCCTGTTCGCCACGACCGCCGGCGCACTCTGCGCGCTCGCCGCCGGCTGCGGACTCCTGGGCGCGGCCCCCGACCCCGCCGAGGAGTCGATCCGCGTCACCCCGCGCGACGGCGCGCGCGTGCGCACGGGCGAGCGTGTGGAAGTCTCCGTGTCCCGGGGCAGGCTCGATTCGGTCCGGGTCGTCCGCGCCTCCGACGGGCTTGCGGTGCCCGGGCGGATCGGTGGGCACGGCCGGCGATGGCGCCCGCTGCGGGCGGACGAGGCGCAGGGCGCCGCGTGGGGGCGCAAGTCGGCGCGAAGCTTCGACGGTGCGCTGCAACCCCGCGCCCGCTACCGCGTCTACGCCGTCGCACGCGGTGCGGACGGCAGCCGCCACACCCGCGCCACGAGCTTCACCACGCGCCCGCGCGACAAGCGCTTCCTCGCCCACTTCTTCCCCGAGGACGGGCAGACCGTCGGCACCGGCACCATCGTCTCCCTGCGGTTCGACAGGCCGATCACCGACCGGGCGGCGGTGGAGCGCGCCGTCAGCGTCGGTTCGCGCCAACAGGAGGCGCAGCCGCACTGGTTCGGCCGCACCCGGCTCGACTTCCGCCCCCGTACGTACTGGCGCCCCGGCAGCCGGATCACCCTCGACCTCGGGCTGCGCGGTGTCCGCGGCGGCCCCTCCCTCTACGGCGAGCAGCGCAAGTCCGTGCATTTCTCGGTCGGGCGCGACCAGCGCAGCACCGTCGACGTGCGCACCCACCGGATGACCGTCCTGCGGGACGGGCGCCCCCACGCCGACTACCCGATCACGGCGGGGGCGAAGGACACCCCGACGTACAACGGCCGCATGGTCGTCAGCGAACGGCACCGCACGACGCGGATGAACGGCAGCACCGTCGGCTTCGGCGGGCAGTACGACATCGAGGACGTGCCGCACGCGCTGCGCCTCTCCGAGAGCGGCACCTTCCTCCACGGCAACTACTGGGCGAAGAACGGCGTCTTCGGGTCCCGCAACACCAGCCACGGCTGCATCGGGCTCCGCGACGGCCGGAAGGGCGACGCGCAGTCGCCGGCCGGGGCCTTCTGGGAATCCACCCTCGTCGGCGATGTCGTGGAGGTCGTCGGCTCGCCCGAGCGCACCCTCGCGCCCGACAACGGACTCGGCGGCTGGAACCTCTCGTGGCAGGAGTGGCGAGAGGGTTCGGCGCTCGGCTGAGGACTCGGCACAGGACAGGGCGCCGTACCGCCTCGCGGCGACAAAAGGCCCGTTGAGGGCGGTACCGCGAGGGTGGAGGCCCCTCCCGGGAAACTGCGACCGAACGGTGACACCGCGCGGGCAGCGGCCCCGCGCAGCGGTGTGGTTACCTGTCGGCCCGACGCGGTCGGGGGCGCACGCGGGGTGCGCAGCAGCGTGACGGGAAATAAGGGGTGGCGCCGTCTTGGACCTGAAGACGTTGGCGAAGGAGAAGTTGAACCCGTCGGCGATACGCGAGGACAGTCGGCTCCAGTGGATAGGCGGCTCGGCCGTCGGTCTCCTCGTCCTCCTGCTGGTACTGGTGCTCACGCTCACCATGTGCGGCAGCGGCGGCAGTTCGGCCGACGACAAGGCACCCGGCGGCGCAGGGAAGGACGACGGCACGTCGGACGCGGTGGTGGAGATCGCACCCAAGGACGGCAGCGACGGCGTCGCCACGTCGGGCGCGCTCGAGGTCGGCGTGACCGAGGGGAAGCTCACCCGGGTCGCCGTCAAGGACGACAAGGACAAGACCGTCAAGGGCACCTTGCGCAAGCGCGCTTCGCTGTGGAAGCCCGACCGGCACCTGGCGACCGGCACCAAGTACACGGTCGACGTGCTCGCCGAGGACGCGGAGGGCCGCGAGTCCGCGAAGCACGCGACGTTCAGCACGGTCGTCCCCAAGGACACCTTCGTCGGCTACTTCACGCCCGAGGACGGCTCCAAGGTCGGCGCGGGGATGCCGGTCTCCCTCAACTTCAACCGCTCGATCGCCGACCGCGAGGCGGTGGAGCGCGCCGTCTCGGTCACCGCGGACCCGAAGGTCGAGATCGAGGGGCACTGGTTCGGCGACCGCCGCCTCGACTTCCGCCCCGAGGAGTACTGGGCGTCCGGCACCGACGTGACGCTCAAGCTCGACCTCAACGGCGTCGAGGGCGCCAACGGCGTCTACGGCACGCAGCGGAAGACGGTGAAGTTCTCGGTCGGCAGGCAGCAGGTGAGCGTCGTCGACGCGAAGAAGAAGACGATGGTCGTCAAGCGCGACGGCAAGAAGATCAAGACCATCCCGATCACCTCGGGAACCGACGAGAACCCCACGTACAACGGCAAGATGGTGATCTCGGAGAAGCACAAGGTCACCCGCATGAACGGCGAAACGGTCGGCTTCGGCGGCGAGTACGACATCAAGGACGTGCCGCACGCGATGCGGCTGAGCACCTCGGGCACCTTCATCCACGGCAACTACTGGACGCCGCAGGGCCAGTTCGGGCAGGTCAACGCCAGCCACGGCTGCGTCGGCCTCTTCGACAAGCGCGGCGGCAACAGCTCCTCGACCCCGGGTGCCTGGTTCTACGAGAACTCGCTCGTCGGCGACGTCGTCGAGGTGAAGAACTCCAACGACGAGACGATCAAGCCGGACAACGGCCTCAACGTCTGGAACATGGACTGGAAGAGCTGGAAGGCCGACGGTTGAGCGCGGAGCCGCCTCCCGTGGGACGGGTGGCGACGCCCCGGTAGCCTGCGCGCATGACTGTGGAGACTGTGCGCCTCGAAGTGGCCGACGGCGTCGGAACCGTCCGCCTCGACCGTCCGCCGATGAACGCCCTCGACACCGCCCTCCAGGACCGGCTGCACGAGCTCGCCGACGAGGCCGGCCGGCGCGAGGACGTGCGGTCCGTCGTGCTCTACGGCGGTGAGAAGGTCTTCGCCGCCGGCGCGGACATCAAGGAGATGGAGGCGATGAGCCACGCCGACATGGTGGCGAGGTCGCGCAGGCTCCAGGACTCCTTCACCGCCGTCGCCCGCATCCCCAAGCCCGTCGTCGCGGCCGTCACCGGCTACGCGCTCGGAGGCGGCTGCGAACTCGCACTCTGCGCCGACGTGCGGATCGCGGGCGAGCGCGCGAAGTTCGGGCAGCCGGAGATCCAGCTCGGCCTCATCCCCGGCGCCGGCGGCACGCAGCGCCTTGCGCGGCTCGTGGGTCCGTCGAGGGCGAAGGACCTCATCTTCACGGGGCGTCAGGTCAAGGCTGACGAGGCGCTCGCGCTCGGCCTCGCCGACCGCGTGGTCCCCGACGACGAGGTCCACTCCGAGGCGCACGCCTGGGCGGCGAAGCTGGCGCGGGGCCCGGCGATGGCGCTGCGTGCGGCGAAGGAGTCGATCGACGTGGGCCTCGAGGCCGACCTCGACACGGGCTTGGCGCTCGAACGCAACTGGTTCGCCGGGCTCTTCGCCACCGAGGACAGCGCGATCGGCATGCGCAGCTTCGTCGAGAACGGTCCGGGCAAGGCCGACTTCACCTGAGGCGGGGGCTGCTCTCCGTCGCCGTCGGTGGTCGTCGCGGCCTCTCGCCCTGTCCGGGGCGAGGGGCCGTCGATCCAGGTCAACTCCCGTTTCTGCGCCGCCTGATGGCGCGTACGCAGAGTGACGCGTTCGGCCATTCTGCAATTACAGACGGCAAATCGTCCGAACCAACCCCGGGCGGCTCCGGGTGCGTCCATGATGGTGCGCATGGCGGGACAGGGAGACGTGGCGAGCGCAGCCGGCAGTGCACCACCGATCGCCGGGGCCGCTGCGATCGAGGAGCCGGCCGGCGACCTGCTCCAGCTCGTCGGCGATCCCACAGCGGCCGAGGTGCGGCTGCCGAACCGACCCGAATCGGCCGCCATCGCCCGCCAGTTGGCGCAGAGCGCGATGCGGCTGCGGTGGGCGGCGCCGCCCGGCCGCACCGAGCAGACGGTCCTCCTCGTCTCCGAGCTCGTCGGCAATGCGGTCCGGCACACCGGTGCGCACGTCTTCGGCCTGCGGATGCTGCGGCGGGGGAGCGCCGTCCGCGTCGAGGTGCAGGACCCCTCGCGCGGCCTGCCCTGCCGCCTCCCCGTCCGCGAGCTCGACACCAGCGGCTGGGGCCTCTACCTCGTCGACACCCTCGCCGACCGCTGGGGCGTCGACCTCCAGCCGTACGGCAAGACCACCTGGTTCGAGCTCCGCCTCCAGGACCGCTGAGCTTCCACTAGGGTGCGACCGTCCACCGACGGCCGTACACACCAAGGGAGTTGCCATGTCCGAGAGGGAAGAGGCCCGGAGCGTCTTCGACACGTTCGACGCCGACGGCGACGGATACGTCAGCGCCGGCGAGCTCAGCACCGTCCTCAGCGAGGCGACGGGGAGCCGCATGGAGCCGGAGGCCGCGGCCTCCCTCCTCGCCGCGAGCGACACGGACGGGGACGGCCTCCTCTCGTTCGACGAGTTCTGGACGGCCCGTCAGTCGGCGGGCTGACGCCGCCCGGTCACCACCGAAGCCCATGCGGCGGAAGCGCTTCGACGGACCGGGTACGCACCGTCCCCGGACGGCCGCGACCGCCGCTTCCGCGACGCTCGCGGTCCTGCGCCGACGGGACCGAGCCCGACCGCCATCGGCACAGGACGGGGCGGCTTCAACGTGGGCAACCGGGGTCGCCCGATCCCCGCGCCGTACCCCGCCCCTCTACGGCGGCGCCAACGGGTGAGACCTTCGACGGCAGCACCCGACCGCACCGCTTTCGGCGACGTGTGGCAGTGGTCGCGGAACCACCCGGAGGCGCCGACGCGGTGCGGTCCGAAGGCCGCTCTCGTCGAAGACATCGGAGGGCGGCGACGCCGGGCCGCAGGGCTGGACGCTGGAGGCGAGGCCCGTCGACCCGACCCGGAGGGGCGTGCCGGCGCAGACCGCGCGCGGCGCGCGCCTCGCCGTCCGCTCGGAGCAGGGGTACCTGATCACCGAGTCCCGAGGCCCTGGCGGCGTGCGCGCGCTCTGCGGAGGGCCGCGCACGACCCCGCCCCTCGCGCCGCCGTCGACCCGCACACCGCGGGACTGCACGCCGGCATGCCGAGAACGGTCAGCTCCGTGCTGCTGCCGATCCAGATGGCATCCTCCCCAGCGGCAGCCGGCACCCGCTTGGTGTCCCACGTACGGCGTCGCCGGGCCGAGTAGCAGCGGCCGGAACCCGTACCGGACGCAACATCCCTACGTGTCCCGCTTGTTGACAGCCGACGGCACGGGTGCCGAGCCCCGGTGACGCCCACGACACGTCGGCACTCGACGGTGCCGACGTCGAACGGACGGCAACCACCGGGGAGTTGACGTGCCGCGGGACCGGCACGCGGCACGGAGGCGACGGTACGGCGAGAGCCGCCGTGGCAGCCCGCGCGCAGCACCCGGACGTCGGATTCACCGCCGCACCCACCGGGCACTCGGGCGCCGTCTCTCGGTGCTCCTCCGGGACGCCGAGGGTCCGCACACGCCCGAGCCGACCCGGAGGAGGTGCACGTGACGACCCCGCGGCAGGTCGAGCCGCTCGCCGAGGAGCCCGTTCCCGCGCCTGTGGACGACCGCGGGCACGGGGCCGCCGCGCAGTGCGGGGAGGAGTCCGCCGTTCGTGGGGGCGCGGATCGCCCGGGACCTCAGCGGCGGCCCGCGGCCGGGCGCGGGTGCTTCGGTGTACCGGGTAGCCGTTCGCGTCGTGGCGGGGTGCGTGTGCGGGCCGGACGTCTGCCGTACAGGTCCGACCTTCGAGGAGTAGCCATGGCCAAGTCCGAGTCCTTCAAGGAAAAGGCACGCGAGATCGCCGAGGCCCTGCGAGGCGGTGCCTCAGGCCCCGAGGGCGGCGTCCCCGGCAAGCCGGGGCCCGAGACGCCCCCCGTGGACGAGCCGACGACGCCACGCGAGCCGCTGCCCGCCAAGTCCGACCAGGGCGCACCCGAGGCGGTCAGCCCGACGGGCAGGGAGAGCGGCGACGAGGACCAACGCAACCAGTACGGCGCCTTCTTGACGACCGCGCAGGGCGACCGCGTCCCGGACACCGACCACTCCCTCAGGCTGGGACCCCGCGGCCCGATCCTCCTCCAGGACCACCACCTCCGCGAAAAGGTCATGCACTTCGACCACGAGCGGATTCCGGAGCGCGTCGTGCACGCCCGCGGTTCCGCGGCCCACGGCGTCTTCCAGTCGTACGGCGCGGCGAGCTCGGTCACCAAGGCGGCCTTCCTCCGCGAGGGCGTGCAGACCCCCGTCTTCGTCCGCTTCTCCACGGTGCTCGGCTCGCGCGGTTCCGCCGACACCGTCCGCGACACCCGCGGCTTCGCCACGAAGTTCTACACGCAGCAGGGCGTCTTCGACCTCGTGGGCAACAACATCCCCGTCTTCTTCATCCAGGACGCCATCAAGTTCCCCGACGTCATCCACGCGGGCAAGCCGCACCCGGACAGGGAGATCCCGCAGGCGCAGAGCGCGCACGACACCTTCTGGGACTTCGTCACGCTCCACACCGAGGCGACCCACCACACGATGTGGAACATGTCCGACCGGGGCATCCCGCGCTCCCTCCGGATGATGGAGGGCTTCGGTATCCACACCTTCCGGCTCGTCAACGACTCGGACGAGACCACCCTCGTCAAGTTCCACTGGAAGCCGCGGCTCGGCGTCCACTCCATGGTCTGGGAGGAGGCGCAGATCACCAACGGGGTGGACCCGGACTTCCACCGGCGGGACCTCGCCGACGCGATCGAGGCCGGCGCCTACCCGCAGTGGGAGCTGGGCATCCAGACCTTCCCCGACACCGCGGACCAGATGTTCGAGGGGATCGACCTGCTCGACCCGACCAACATCGTCCCCGAGGAGCTGGCCCCGGTGCAGCCGATCGGCCTGCTCACCCTCAACCGGAACCCGGAGAACTTCTTCGCCGAGACGGAGCAGGTCGCCTTCCACGTCGGCCACCTCGTCCCCGGGATCGACATCACCGACGACCCGCTGCTCGCGGGACGGCTCTTCTCGTACCTCGACACGCAGATCACCCGCCTCGGCGGCCCGAACTTCGCGCAGATCCCGATCAACCGCCCGCACGCGCCGATCAACGACATGCTGCGCGACGGCATGCACCAGACGGCCGTCCACCGCGGCGTCGCCCCCTACCGTCCCAACTCGCTCGACGGCGGCTGCCCGTTCATCGCGGGCGCCGGCCAAGGCGCGGACATCGAGATCCCCAAGGAGATCCCGCAGGGCCGCAAGGTGCGCGAGCACGCCTCCTCCTTCGACGACCACTTCTCGCAGCCCCGCAGGTTCTGGCTCAGCCTCTCGGCCGTGGAGAAGGAACACCTCATCGCCGCGTACACCTTCGAGTTGGGCAAGTGCTACGAGCAGCCCATCAAGGAGCGCGGTCTGAAGGTCCTCGCCAACGTCGACGAGGAGCTGTGCCGCCAGGTGGCCGACGGGCTCGGGCTCCCGGCGCCCGCCGCCACGGACAGGGCCGCCTCGGTCGAGCCGAGCCCGGCCCTCTCGCAGGTGGGCGAGAGCTGGCCGGTCGACGGGCGCGTCGTCGGCATCATCGCCGACCCCGGCAGCGACCTGGACGAACTCGCCGCCGTCGTACGCAGGATCGGCGAGGCCAGCATGGTGCCCCTCGTCATCGCCCCCAAGGGCGGAACCCTCGGCGACTCGCTCACCGTGCAGCGCACGTTCACGACGGCCCGCTCGATCGAGTTCGACGCGATCCTCCTCGCCGGCACCCCGTCGAAGGCGGGCGACGGCTACCCGGCCCGCGACGCGAAGGTCGGCCCGCCGGCCCGCGGCGAGCGTACGGACGGGCGCGTACCGCAGCTCGTCGCCGAGGCGTTCCGGCACGCGAAGCCGATCGGCTTCTGGGGCGGCGCCGAGTCCGTCCTGGAGGCGGCCGGCGTCCCCGCCGACGCGCCGGGCGTCGTCACCGGTACCAACGGCACCGGCGTCCTCGACGAGATCGTGGCCCTCCTCGAACGCCACCGCGTCTGGGAGAGGTTCCCCGCGGGGGCGTGACGGGACGCCGTGTGACGGAGAAAGAGGGGTGCCGCGGCCGGACGCCGCGGCACCCCTTTCTCCGTCGTGCTACTCCGCGTTGAGCGACCGCAGCATGTTGAGGCGCACGGCCCGGCGGGCCGGCCAGACCGCCGCGAGGACGCCCACCGCCAGGGCGAGCAGGAGGAAGAGGCCGAGTCGCGCCCAGGGGAGCACCGTCTCGTACGTCGTGAGCGAGGAGCCGGTGAGGCTGCCGAGCGACCAGGCGAGGAAGATCCCGGTGCCGACGCCGAGGGCCGCGCCGAAGAGCGAGATCACCACCGACTCCAGGCGCACCATCTGCTTGACGCCCCGGTCGTCGAGGCCGATGGCGCGCAGCAGGCCGATCTCCCTGGTGCGCTCGAAGACCGACATGGCAAGGGTGTTGACGACGCCGAGCACGCCGATGACGACGGTCATGCCGAGCAGCCCGTACATCATGTTGAGCAGCAGGTCGATCGGGCCGGCCTCCTCCTTTGTCAACTGCTCCTTATCCTGCACCTGGAGGAGCGGGCTGTTGCCGAGCGCCTCGCGGATGTCCTGGTCGAGGCCCTCGGTGCCGGGGGCCGTGCCGACGAGGACGCTGTCGAGCTTGCCGCCCTCGGAGTAGGGGAGGACGTCGTCGTAGGTGCCCAGTACGTCCTCGACCACGCGCGTCGACTCGTAGACCCCGGCGACGGTGAGTTTTTGCGAGTCCTCGGCGCCGATCTCGGCCCGGAAGGTGTCGCCCTGCGACAGGCCCGTCTTCTCGGCGTACTCCTCGGAGAGCGCCACCTCGCCGGGGCCGACCCCGGCGAGCGAGCCGCTGGTGAACTTCAGGTCCGTGACGCGCTCCAGGCGCTTCGGGTCGGCTCCCGTGACGGTGGCGAACTCGTCCTCGGCCATCAGGGTCGAGGAGGTCAGGGGCGCGCTCGCCGTGACGCCCGGGACGTCGTCGACCTTCGCGCCGAGGGCCGGTTCGATCCCGTTGAAGTCGGCGTCGGAGACCTTGTACTCGGCTGTCATGCCCCGTACGGCGTCGTCCTCCAGGGCGGCCTGGGTGGACTTGCCGACGACGCTCATGCCCGTGATCAGCGTCAGCCCGATCATCAGGGCCGAGGCGGTGGCAGCGGTGCGGCGGGGGTTGCGCAGGGCGTTCTCCCTGGCGAGCATGCCGCTCACACCGGACAGCCGCGACGTGAGCGCGCCGGCGAGGCGTACCAGGGGGCGGGAGAGCAGCGGGGCGAGCGCGATCATGCCGATCAGCGTGAGCACCGAACCGAAGGCGGCGGCCAGGAGGTTGGAGTCGTCGCCGCCCTCCTGCGTGGAGACGAGCAGCATGACGAGCACTCCCGCGCCGGTGAGCACGCCGCCGAGGGAGTTGCGGAACACCATGCTGCGCTTCGGCGGCGCCTGGTCGACGGTGCTCAGCGCCTCCACAGGCGCCACCTTCGCGGCTTTCCGGGACGGCAGCCACGCGGCGAACACAGTGACCCCGACTCCGACGACGAGCGACCAGACGAGCGTGCCCGCGGAGATCACCAGTGACCCGTCCGGCAGCCCCGCGCCCGCCATGTTGAGAAGCGGCCGCATAGCGGTCGCGATACCGATGCCGAGCGCGAACCCGACGGCGGAAGCGACGAGCCCGAGGAGCCCGGCCTCGATGAGCACCGCACGGACGACCTGGCGGCGCGAGGCCCCTACGGCGCGCAGCAGCGCGGTCTCGCGGCTGCGCTGGGCGACGAGCATCGTGAAGGTGTTGGCGATGAGGAAGATCCCGACGAAGAGCGCGATCCCCGCGAAGGCGATGAGCACCTTGGTCATCTCGCCGGTGCTCCGGACGATGTCGTCGGCCTGCTCCTTGGCGAGTTCGGCCCCGCTGGTGGCCGTGATGCTCTCCTCGGGCAGGACCTCGGAGACCTCCTGGGCGAGCTGCCGGTTGTCGGTCCCGGGCGCCGAGCCGACGGCGAGCTCGTCGAACCGGTCGGGCTGGAGCAGGAGCCGCTGCGCCGTGTCCGTGTCGAAGAGGACGAGGCTTCCGCCCGCGGTGACGCGAGGGTCGTCGGTTTCGACGGTGCCCACCAACCGGCCGGTGAGCGCCGGGCCGTTGACGGCGAAGCGGACCGTGTCGCCCAGTTCGTAGCCGGCCTTCTCGGCGGTGCGGCGCTCCAGGAGCAGTTCGTCCTCGCCGGTGGGGGCGCGCCCGGTGCTGAGGGGGTAGCGGCTGTCCCGGTCGTGGTCGTCCGGTGCGTAGTTGGTCGCCAGGTTCTGCCAGCTCATGTCGGCGTTGAGCGGCCGGCCGTCCTTGGTGGCGAGAGTGGCGGTGCCGTTGACGGTGGGGCGCACCGAGGTGACGCCCGGGACGTCTTTCACCTTCTCGGCGAGGTCGCCTGTGAGCGCCGTCGAGCGGTCCTCGACCGCGTCGCTCTCCGACTCCCACTCGGACTCGGCCTGTACGGAGACGGCGACGTCCTTGAGGTTGTCGGCGGAGGCGCCGCGGAGCGCCCGGGTCACGGTGTCGCCGAAGACGAGGGTGCCGGAGACGAACGCGACACCGAGCACGACCGCGAGCGCTGTCATGATCAGTCGGGTTTTGTGCGCGATGAGGTTGCGCAGAGCTGTACGCAGCATGAGGGGTCCTGGTGTGGAGAGCGGCGGGTCGGCGGGAGCAGGCGGCCGGGTCAGTCCGTGCGGCCCGCGGTGCCTGCGCGCCGCATCCGGTCGAGGACGCTCTCGGCGGTCGGCGTGAACAACTCGTCGACGAGCCGGCCGTCGGCGAGGAAGACGACGCGGTCGGCGTAGGCGGCGGCCGTCGGATCGTGGGTGACCATCACCACGGTCTGGCCCAACTCCCGTACGGAGTTGCGCAGGAACCCGAGGATCTCGCCGCCGGAGCGGGAGTCGAGGTTGCCGGTCGGCTCGTCCGCGAAGATGATCTCGGGCCGGGACGCGAGGGCGCGCGCGACGGCGACGCGCTGCTGCTGACCGCCGGAGAGCTGGGCGGGACGGTGGTCCAGCCGGCCGGAGAGACCGACGGTCTGCACGACCGTGTCGAGCCACTGGGGGTCGGGCCTGCGGCCGGCGATGCTCATCGGCAGCGTGATGTTCTCCGACGCCGACAGCGTCGGCAGCAGGTTGAACGCCTGGAAGACGAAGCCGACGCTGTCCCTGCGGAGCCGGGTGAGCTGTCGGTCGTTGAGGCGAGACAGCTCGGTGTCGCCGATCCGCGCCGAGCCACCCGAGACGGAGTCGAGACCGGCCATGCAGTGCATGAGCGTCGACTTGCCGGAGCCCGACGGCCCCATGATGGCGGTGAACCGGCCGCGCTCGAACTCCAGCGAGACCGAGTCGAGGGCGACCACTCGGGTCTCGCCCTCGCCGTAGACCTTGCTCAGCTCGGTGGCGCGGGCGGCGGCCGAGCTTTGGGGCGAGTGGACGGACGCGGATACGGCTGCCTGCATCGACATGGCGGCTCCAGAGTGGGCGGGGAGGTTGACTGCCCCTCATCCTCCGCGCGCCGTACGCCGAATCCGTCGGCCTCAGGGACCGAGTGGAGCCCCTGTCGAAGGTCGGGCCCGCAGGGCCGTGTGGTCCTCGGGGCCTATCCGGAACTCTGTCTTCGGGCAGAGTCCTTCAGGACAGCAGGCCCGTCCGGTACGCCAGCACCGCCGCCTGCACCCGGCTGTCGGTGCCCGTCTTCTCCAGGATGGCGCTGACGTGGGTCTTGACGGTGCCGACGCCGATGCCGAGGCGCCGCCCGATGTCGACGTTGGCGAGCCCGCCGCCCAGCAGCGTGAGCACGTCGCGCTCCCGGCCGGTGAGCTCGGAGAGCTGCTGCTCGGGGGCGGTGCCGCGCGGCGGGCTCGCCGCGTCCGAACTACCGCTCAGCATCCGCTCGATGACGGTTCCGGTGACGCCGGGGGAGAGGACGGCGTCCCCTGCGGCGGCGGAGCGCACCGCGCTGATGAGCTCCTGCGGGCCTTCGTCCTTGAGGAGGAAGCCGGTGGCGCCGGAGCGGAGCGCGCGCGTCACGTTCTCCTCGTCGCCGAAGGTGGTGAGCATGACCACCTGGGGGCGGGGCTGCAGGGCGAGGAGCGGGTCGATCGTGGCGAGCCCGTCGAGCACGGGCATCCGTATGTCGATGAGTGCGACGTCGGGCTTTGCCTCGGTGGCGAGCCGCACGGCCTCCTCGCCGTCGCTCGCCTCGCCGACCACCTCGATCCCCTCCGCATGGCGCAGGATCAGGCGGACGCCGTGCCGGATCATCGTCTCGTCGTCGGCGAGCAGGACACGGATCGGACGGTCGGGATGCACGGTCACGGGGACTCCCACGATGGCGTCTGGGACACCACCGGCACGTTGAAGCGGTCGATCGCGGTCAACTCGTCGCCGTGGAAGCAGTATCGGGTGATCCTGAGCTGACCCGGGCCCTCCTGGGCGTCGAAGGGAGCGTACTCCATGGGTCCCATCCCCGCGCCCTCGCTCAGCGGCAGGAAGTCCTCGCTCGGCACCATCGGATAGATGCACTCCGTCGCGGACTCGGGGCGGGCCGGCTCGTGTCCCGTCGCTGCCGCCCGCACCCCCGTGTCGTCCCAGAGGGACGGGCCCAACTCCTCACGGTGCATGCCGATCCGGGGCTCGACCTCCTCGGCGGCCTGAGGGGTCCGGTTCGCCTCGCTCACGAGGAAGAGGCCGAAGAGGATCATCACGCTGACGCCCGTGAGGCCGAGCAGCCCGGTGAGTGCACCGACGACGCGGCGCTGGACACCCGAGGGCGCGCGCTCGGCACCGGGCTCGGCCGGTTCCGGCCGTGCGTCCCCTGAGCCCGCGGTGCCGGCGTGCGGGTCCGGCTGCGCGGGGATGTGCGCGGTCACCGCGAACCCGCCCGCCGGCGTCGGCCCCGACTCCAACTCGCCGCCGAGCAGCGAGACCCGCTCCCGCAGTCCGACGAGGCCGCGCCCCGAGCCCTGCTGCGCCGCACCTTGCAGGGGCGCGCGCCCGTTGCGTACGAGCACCTCCACGCGGTCGCCGGTGTGCGTGACGTTGATGGTGACGTGGGCGCCGGCCGCGTGCCTGTGCACGTTGGTCAGAGACTCGCGGACCACCCGGTGCACGGCGCGGCGCACCTGGGCCGGGCGGTCGTCGAGGTCCGCGCCCTCCCACGTGAGCTCGACGGGTATGCCGCCGCTCCGCGACTCCTCGGCGAGCGCTTCGATGTCGGACCTGGTACCCGTCGTGTCGGTGAGCGCGCCGGTACCGGTGTCCCGGCCCAACGGGCCCAGGACGCCGAGGACTTCGCGCAGCTCCTGCATCGCGTCGCCGGTGGCCCGGCGCACCAGGGCCGCCTCGTCGCGCATCTCGGCCGACTCGTCGCGGAGCGCCATCTCCAGGCCGCCCGCGTGCAGCGAGATGAGACTGAGCCGGTGGCCGACGAGGTCGTGCATCTCGGCGGCGATCCGCGACCGCTCCTGCATCCGCGACTCGCTCTCGGCGAGCCGGCGGGCCTCCTCGGCGGCGGCGGCGCGTTCCCTGAGCGCCGGCATCAGCCGGTCCTGCTGTCCCACCGAGGTGCCGACGAGTCCCGGTACGAGCAGCGCCGTGGCGGCGAGGACGGCGCCGACGGCCGGACCGGAGGTCTGGCCCTCGGAGCCGGCGAACGCGGCGAGGGCGGTGCTCGTCAGGAGGACGAGGAGAGTGGAGGCGAGCAGCAGGGCCGTGCGGTGCCGTGGCGCCGTGAGTTGCCGCGTGGCGGTGTACGCGGTGACCGCGGCAGGCAGTCCGGCGGCGGGCTGCGCGCCCGCGAGCGCCGCGATACCGAGGAGGCTGACGACGGGGTAGCGGCGGCGGACGGCGAAGAGTCCGAGCACGGGGACGGAGAGGGCGTACTGACTCAGCGGGAGCTGCTCGTCCGCACTGCTGACGACGACTTGGCCGAGGGAGATCAGCAGCACGCCACCGGCGACTTCGGCGAGCGCGCGCCACACGCCGCGGCCCTGTTCGCCGGGCGCCGTGAACGGGCTTCGGGGGAGACGGGGCATCGGTCAATTGTCGGTGGTCGCTGCGGAGTACGGCTGCGACCTGGGGAGGAGACGGTGCTCTGCCGGAAGCCGGAGGGCCTCGGCCGACGCTGCTCGGAGTTCAGCGCTGCCGCTCGGACTCCAGCGCCTCGGCGATCTCCTCGTCCGCCAACGCGAGCGCGGCGTCGGCCCGGACGTACCAGACCTCCCGCCGGGCCGCGGCCAGCCCCTCCCACGGGTGCCGTTCGGCGCTGAACCCGAGGGTGGCGTACAGCGCCCTCGCGTACCGCTCGCGGCGTTCCTGGTTGCTCACGGAATCCTCCTCGCCTCGGTGTCGGGCCGGGCGGTGGGTCCTCCACGAAGTCCCGGGCCGCTACCGGTAGATGATCCCTTACGGGACGGCCGGTGACGGGCGCGGGGAGCGGACCTTCCTTGTCCCTGTCCGCACCAGGGCCGCCCGCTCACGCGCTCGGTCGGGACGGGTCGGGCAGGTCGACGGGCGGCGGACCGTACGGTGGAGCGCGAGGTTCCGCCGACCGCGGGCGGACGGCACTCCGCGGGACTACCCACCCTGAAGGGTCGTTGATCCGCCCACAGGATGACGTCGACGGAAAAGACGGACGTTAGGCTCGTCGACCATGAGCACAGGAAGGGACCGAGAACCACGCCTCGACGCCGCCGAGGCGAACGACGCGATCCGGCGCTTCGTCGCCGGGCGCACCGTGTGGACGCCGGCGGACCTGGTCGAGCTCGACCGGCTCCGCGCCGAGTGGCGTGAGGCCCGCCGCGGCTGCACCGCTGCCGCGTAGACAGGGCCGACTCCTGTACGCCCGGGCCGGAACGACGCGGGCTCCGTCTCGCGGAAGCCGGTGAACGCGGCTCGTGGAAACCCGCTTACCCGTGGCTGTCGCGCCCGCGGGGCGGGAGGCGGTGGTTTTCCGTCCCGAGCCTCCTCCAACGCCCCTTCGACGTAAGGAAGTTGCGGCCCGGCAGGAGAGCCGGACCCCTGCGCGGGCACGCAACGACGGTCGCCACGACCCCGAAACGGATCGCGGGTGCGCCGTCGCGCGCAAGACTTCGCGCGCCACAGCGTTACGCAAGGTAAAGAATCGGAAAAAAACCATCACGATTCGTGCGCCCACGGGGCCGGTACCCGCATCGCTGTCGCTGTAGAAAATTCCTCAGCACGTCGTTCGCCCTTCGTCCGCACTGGGATGAACCGGCGCATGACGAGCACGTCATGGTCTGACCGACGAGAAGAGGAAGGTACTCAGCGATGGCTGTGTCACGGACCACACGGATCGCCGACTGGGCCCAGCACCACGCGGAGTTCGGCGAGCGACACGTACCCCGCAGCGACGAGCCGCTGCCGGTGCTGCTCACCCCGGCCGCCGTCTTCGCCGGAGTGACGGCCGCACAGACGGCCGCGCAGGTCGGCCTCACGGCGGCTGCCGGCGCACTCGGCTACGACGACCACGGGTCGACCGTCCCCAGCACCGCGCTGGACACCGGCCGTTCGGTCGGGGACACCCTCGCTCACCACCCGCAGGGGTTCTGAGCGCCCGTCTCGACACCGGTGCTCCGGCGAGCGCGCGCTCGCCGGAGCACCGCACCCGTCATCGGAGGATGGTCCGTGGACAACACACGACGCGACGACATCGACGCGGTCTTCCGCAAGGTCGAGCGGTGCACCTCGGTCGGTGCGACGATCAGCGCCCTGGAACAGCTCGCGTCGTCCTCGCTGCACGCCGACGACGACCTGCTGAGCTGGCCGGTGCTCAAACTGCACGCGCCGCAGTGGTGGCGCAGCGCCGGCGAAGGCCGGCTGGACGCCCTCTTCGGCTATCCGAACGTCCTCTCGCTGCCGGGGACCCGCATGCTCGCCGGGCTCGGACTGCTCCTGCCGGGCACCACCCGCGCGCAGCGCGGCGCGCTCGCGGCCACCATGTGCGGCACCGCGTACGGCATGCAGACCCAGATGCGGTACGGCCTCGACGGGTCCGACCACATGGCCTTCCTCAACTTCGCCAGCTCGGCGCTGGAGAAGCTCTTCCCCGACAACGCCCGCGCCCGCGAAGCGGTGGTCGTCTTCCTCGCCGCGCAGGCGTGCCTGTCGTACTTCACCTCGGGCGCCGCGAAACTCGCCTCGCCCGTCTGGCGCGACGGCACCGCGATACCGGGGATCTTCCGCACCGCCACCTACGGCGACCGGTTCTTCTACGAGCTCGTACGCGACCGTCCCTGGCTCGCCAAGACCGTCGCCTGGTCGACGATCGCCGGCGAACTCGCCTTCCCTCTCGCCCTGGTGGCGCCCAAGCCGGTTGCCCGCGGCCTCCTCGCGACGGGGACGGCCTTCCATCTGGGGAACGCGAAATTCATGGGGCTGAACCGCTTCGTCTGGTCGTTCTGCGCCACCTACCCCGCCGTCGCCCACGTCTCCCGGGCGCTGGGCCCGCGGAAGGAGGCACCCGCCAAGAAGCCGCTCAACGGGGCGACTTGGCGCGGCGGCTCGGTGCGTACGGCGCCGCGGGCGGCGAGCCTGCTGGTCGGGGCCGGCGCGGCTGCCGTGGCGGGTGCGGCGGTGTACCGGCGCGTGCGGAGCGGGCGCGCACGCGCGGTCGCCGTGCCCGGCGAACTCGTCACCGTGGGAGGCCGGGACGTCCACGTGGTGGCACGGACCGGAGGCTCGGGTCCCACCGTCGTCTTCGAGAACGGCATGGCCTGCCCCGCCACCGGGTGGAGCTGGGTGTGGGAGGGGATGGAGCCCGGCACCCGCTACGTCGCTTACGACCGGCCCGGCACCGGCTGGAGCGCGCCCGCGAAGGGGCCGCAGGACGCCGAGCGGGCCAGCGCCGGTCTGCGGGAGCTGCTGGCGCGGCTCGGCGCCGAGCCCCCGTACGTCCTCGTCGGGCAGTCCGTCGGCGGGTTGCTCATCCGGAGCTTCGCGCGCCGGCATCCCGAACTCGTCGGCGGGCTCGTCTTCGTCGACGCGAGCCACCCCGACCAACTCGCCCGCTCCGCAGGCCAGCGGCGTACGCTCCCCTGGCTCCGCCAGCGGATGACGTCCACCTGGCTCCGCGCCGAACTCGGCATGCTGCCCGAGCCGCAGCGGCTCGGCCCGTTCTCCTCCCTGCCCGCGCCGCTCGCCGCGCAGACCGTGGAGCGGATGAAGGCACCGGCGAGTTGGCGGGCCGCGCGGCGCGAGATGAGCCAGTGGCCGCGCTCCTGGTCGGCGGACGCGGCGAAGCTGACCGACGCCGGGGGACGCCCTGTCGCGGTGTTGACGGCGAGCGGCACCGTGGAGCGCGACCCGGTCCACGCCGACCTCCAGGCCGAACTCGCGGCGCTCTCCCACGAGTCGCGGCACGACCTGGTGCCGGGCGCGACGCACGAGAGCCTCGTCATGGACCCGCAGCACGCACCGCACGTCGCCGACGCCATCGCCTGGACCAGAAAACGCGCGGCGGTCGGGGAAGGGAGTCTTCGATGAGGCGGCACAACGGAGCCTCGCTCGCAGCGGAGGCCGCCCTGTACGGGCTGCTCGGCACCTGGTTCGCGCTCACCGTCGGCCAGCAGTTCAAGAAGCGTCCCCGGTTCCTGGAGCGCGTCGACCCCGGCAACGTCACGCTGCCCGTCTCGACGTTCTTCGCCCCGCGGCCCGGCACCACGGACACCCACCTCCTCGTCCGCGACGAGCTGCTGGACGGCAGCACCACGGAGTGGGCCGAGTACCCCGTCTCCCAGGACCGGTCGCTGCGCCAGATGGTCTGGCACCCCAACAGGCGCAGGGAGAAGGCGCTCTGCGACGTGCAGAACGACCTCGCCTTCCTGGTGCGCCAGGACAAGGGCCCCGAGCACATCCACATGACCGTCCCGTACCTCGCACTGCTCAACTTCGTCAGCCACCGCTGCCCGCACGCACCCGACTCCCGGCGCGTGCAGTTCCTCCTCGTCGCCTCGGGCGGTCACGACGAGACGGAGGAGCCCGACGTCCTCTTGGCGTCCGACTTCCACACGCTCGACACGGAGGGCCGATGACCACCCCGGAAGAGCAGGCGCGTGCGGAGGCCGACGCGGCGTGGCTGAGGACGACCGTGATGTCGGGCTTCCTGCTGAGCCAGATCGCCGGGACCCTGACGCGCGTCGGAGCCGTCGACGCGCTCGGCGAGCGGTCAGGCACCGCCGAGGAGGTGGCGCGCGACACCGGCACCCATGCGCCGTCGCTGCGCCGGCTGTTGCGCGCCGGCTGCGTACTCGGACTCGTCACCACCGGCGAAGGCGGACGGTTCGCGCTGACCCCGTTCGGCGCCGAGTTCCGCAGGGGCACCCCGGCCCGGCTCGCCGCCGACCTCTACGGGACCCCCGCCCTCTGGGACGCCTTCGGTGCACTGGAGGACGCCGTCCGCACGGGCACACCGGCCTTCGAGAAGCGGCACGGCACCGGCTTCTACGAGTCCTTCGCGGCCGACGAGGCGCTGGGGGAGCGGTTCACCGCCGCGATGGCATCGGGCACCGCCGCCCAGGCCCCCCTGGTCGCCGACAGTTGCGACTGGGGCAGGTTCGCGCACGTCGTCGACGTCGGCGGGGGCGACGGCACGCTGCTGGCAGCGATCCTCGCCGCCCAGCCCGGGCTGCACGGCACGCTGTACGACCGTCCCGAGGCGCTGCGCCCGGCGCCGGACACGCTCAAGTCCGCGGGCGTCGCCGGGTGTTGCACCCTGCTCGAGGGCGACTTCCTCGCCTCGGTTCCGGCCGGCGGGGACGCGTACCTGCTGCGCAACATCCTGCATGGGCTCGACGACGCCTCCTGCGTCCGCGTCCTCGACCTCTGCCGCGGTGCCGCCGGGCCCGACGGCACCGTGCTGGTGGCCACCCTGTTGCTGCCGCGCGAGGGAGAGACGGTCGAGGCGGCGGGCGTGCTGCACACGATGCTGAGCGACATCGAGACGCTCACGCTGACGTCCGGCAGGGAGCGGACCCTGGCGGAGTACGAGGAGCTGCTGGGCAGAGCGGGGTTGAGGTGCAAGAAGGTCACCGAGCTGGCGGGCCTGCCCTGCCACGCGGTGCTGGAGGCCGTACCGGACCTCGGGGCGTGAGGGCGGAACGGCTCGTCGGCCGGTCTGTCGGGTAGGGGCGTGCCCCCTCAACGACCTTGCACCGACGGGTCGTTGCGCGGCGCGGCTGTCGGCAGCTCGCACCGTGCGGTCTCGCCGTCCTCAGGGCGCGTGCGACCGAGCGCCTCCCGGAAGCAAGGAGCGACACCGCCTTTGACCGGCCACGCCCAGAGGGACGAAGCTCTCCTCACGAGCCAGCGACAGCCAGGAGCCCCCCATGGCCGGCTACACCGACGGAGCCGAGGTCCCCGCCCGTACCGCACGCCTCGGCGACCTCGACGTCACGTGGTCCGAGCGCGGACGCAACGGGGCACCCGTCGTCTTCCTCCACGGTCTGGCCGAGGACCGCCACACCTGGTCGTACCAGCAGAACGCCTTGGAAGACCTGCACACCTACGCCTACGACCTGCGAGGTCACGGAGACACCCCGGCAGGCAGGACCGACGGGACGCTCTCCCAACTCGGCGGCGACCTGGTCGCTTTCCTCGACGCGGTGACGGGTCCCGCAACCTGCGTCGGCTTCTCGCTGGGAGGGACCGTCGTCCTCTGGACGGCCGCCCACAGACCGGACCTCGTGCCGCACCCGGTCGTCGTCGCCACCTCGACCGTGGTCGGTCGGGCTGCCGCGGCGTTCTACGAGCAGCGGCGGGCCATCGCGGAGTCGGGCGACCGCGTGGTGATCGAGGACGCGCTCCGCGAGGACTCGGCGGGTGCGCTCGTCGGGCGTGCCGATCTGCTGGAGAGGGTCGTCGCAAGCAGGACGAAGGCCGTCGGCGGTGCCGAGGGCTACGTCAACGGTCTGCGGACCATGCGGGCGCTGCGGGAGGAGCCGCTCACACCTTTGCTGGAGGGGATCACCGCCCATGTGGACGTCATCGGCGGCGAGTTCGACGCGCTCTGCCCCCGGAAGGCCGCCGACATCATGCTGACGAACCTGCCCGACGCCGCCTACCACGAGGTCCCGGGGGTCGGACACCTGATGAACGCGGACGACCCCGCCGGGGTGACGACCGTGCTCCGCACGATCCTCGCGCGCTGATCCAAGCCGCGGCTCACCTCCGTCGGTTCGCGTCCCGCGCACGTCGCGTGCGTGGTTTCGCACTCCGTTCGCGTGCAAGCCTCCGCGGGGTCGGTAGCCGGTGGCCGGGACTTCTCCTCCCGGCCACCGGGGAGTTGCGGCCGGCGACCGCGCCGGGTCGGACAACTCGCTCATCGGTGACCTCCGTTGAGGTACCGGCGTGATCCGCCCGAAGCGGAATCGACCGGCGCCTGACGTCACGCGGAGCGGATCATCTTCTTGTTGACGAACTCGTTGAACGCCAGGTGACCGAGCTCGCGCCCGGTGCCCGAGCGCTTCACACCGCCGAACGGCAGCTCAGCCCCTTCCGCACCGACCTCGTTGATGAAGACCATCCCGGCCTCCAGACGGTCGGCGACCCGCACGGCCTGCTCCCGATCCGGGGTGAAGACGTACGAACCGAGCCCGTACGGAGTGTCGTTGGCGACGGCGACCGCCTCCTCCTCGTCCCGCACCCGGTACAGGACGGCTACCGGGCCGAAGAACTCCTCGTGGTGGGCCGGGTTCTCGGGAGACAGGTCGGTGAGCACCACAGGCGGGAAGAACGTGCCCCGCCGCGACGCCCTCCGGTGGACGGTGGCTCCGTGCGCGACGGCGCTCTCGACCTGGTCCTCCAGCCGGTCCGCCGCCTCGGTCGAGGAGAGCGGCCCCAACACCGTGGCGGGCTCGGTGGGGTCGGCAGGTTCGACGGCCGTGAACTCCCGGATGAACCGGTCGGCGAACTCGTCGTACAGGTCGTCGACGACGATGATCCGCTTGGCGGCGTTGCACGCCTGCCCGCCGTTGTCCAGCCGCGCGGCGACGGCCTGTCCGACCGCCGCGTCCAGATCCTCGGAGCCGAGCAGCAGGAACGGGTCCGAGCCACCGAGCTCCAGCACGACCTTCTTCAGGTGCCGGCCCGCGAGTTCGGCCACCGCCCGCCCGGCGCGCTCGGACCCGGTGAGGGAAACCCCGGCTGTGCGCGGGTCGGCGATCAGGCGCGCCGCCTGGTCGTTCGAGGCGTAGATGTTGGTGTAGGCGCCGGCCGGGAAGCCGGCGTCGACGAAGAGCTGTTCCAGGAAGGCCGCGGACTGCGGGCACTGCGGAGCGTGCTTGAGCAGGATCGTGTTGCCGATGGCGAGGTTGGGGGCCGCGAACCGGGCTACCTGGTAGGCGGGGTAGTTCCACGGCATGATCCCCAGCAGGACGCCCAACGGAGCGCTGCGCACCAGGGCTTCGCCCGCGGGGAGCGGGATCTCCTGGTCGGCCAGGCAGGACGGTGCCGACTCGGCGGTGTAGCGGTAGATGTCGGCGCAGAAGTCCACCTCGCCGAGCGCCTCTCCGACGGGTTTGCCCATCTCGCGCACGATGATGTCGGCGAACTCCCGCCGGCGCTCCGCGTGCAGTGCACCCACGCGCGCGACGAGGGCCGACCGCTGCTCCACTGTGCTCTCGCGCGCCCAGGAGGACTGCGCCGCGCGTGAGGCGTCGAGGGCGAGCTCCAACGCCTCGTCGGTGATCGTCGGAACCTCCTGGACCACCTCGTCGGTCGCGGGGTTGGTCACGGCGTACCGGCTCATGCTCCTCCTCTGGTGCGCATTCGGGCGGTGGAAGAATCATGCTGGCATAGATTGAACAGTTGTCCAGCCTACTGGGGTGAGCTGGACGATCGTTCACCGACATATTGAACGATCGTCCAGTCCGGTCTATGGTCGCTGTCATGACTGATGTCACCGCAGACCAGGTCACGGCGATAGCCGCTGGCTACGACGAAGATCCCGCCAACTCCATGTCCCTGCGTGCCGACGCCTACACCGAACCGAAGTGGTACGCGATCGATCAACAGGCCATCTTCGCCCGTACCTGGCAGTGGATCTGCCACGTCGAGAAGCTCACCCAGCCCGGCAGCTACGTCGCCGCGACGGTCGCCGGCATGCCCGTGGTCGTCGTCCGCGACCGGCGGGGAGGGCTGCGGGCCTTCTACAACGTCTGCAAGCACCGGGCACACGAGCTGCTGTCGGGCTCGGGGACGACGCGCACCATCGTCTGCCCGTACCACGCCTGGACGTACGACCTGGGCGGCTCCCTGGTGGGCGCCCGGCAGACGGACCGGATGGAGACGTTCGACAAGACGGAGATCTGCCTCGACCAGGTCCAGGTCGAGGAGTTCTGCGGCTTCGTCTACGTCAACCTCGACCCGACCGCCACGCCGCTGGCGGAGCAGGCCCCCGACCTCGCCGCCGACATCACCCGGCGGGCCCCCGACATCGCCGACCTCACGCACGCGAAACGGCTGTACTACGAGGTCGAGACCAACTGGAAGAACGTCATCGACAACTTCCTCGAGTGCTACCACTGCCACGTCGCGCACAAGGAGTTCGTCTCCCTCGTCGACATGGAGACCTACGACGTGAAGACGCACGGCATCTGGTCGAGCCACTTCGCGGACGCGGGCACCTCGGAGAACACCGCGTACGACGTCTCCGACGCGACGGTCACCGAGCACGCGGTGTGGTGGCTGTGGCCCAACACCTGCCTCCTCCGCTACCCGGGGCGGGGCAACTTCATGGTCTTCCAGGTCTGGCCGGACGGCCCGGGACGCACCCTGGAGACCTGGGACTTCTTCCTGGAGAGCACCGAACTCAACGAGGCGGAAGAGCAGTCGGTGCAGTACATCGACGAGGTGCTCCAAGTACAGGACATCGACCTGGTCGAGAGCGTGCAGCGGGGGATGGGTACGCCCGCCTTCAACCAGGGCCGGATCATCTACGACCCCGAGAGGGCGCCGGGGCTCTCCGAGCACGGGGTGCACCACTTCCACGGCCTCGTCCTGGACGCGTACCGCGCCCTGGCAGGCGACCAGAGCCCGTCCTGACCAGGAGATCCGTCCGACCCGTACGGAGGTGCGTCCGCATGCCCGAGCCAGTCATCATCACCTGCGCCCCCACCGGAGGCATCCACACCCCGACGATGTCGCCGCACCTGCCGATCACCCCGGAGGAGATCGCGCAGGCGTCCGTCGAGGCCGCCGAGGCAGGCGCGGCCGTCATCCACCTGCACGCCCGCGACCCCGAGACGGGGAAGCCCGACCCCCGACCCGAGCTCTTCCAGGAGTTCCTGCCGCAGATCTCCGCCAGGTCCGACGCGGTCGTCAACGTCTCGACCGGTGGCGGTCTGGGCATGTCGCGCGAGGACCGGCTCCGCGCCGCCGTCGCGGTCTCGCCGGAGATGGCGTCGCTCAACGTCGGTTCGCTGAACTTCGGCATCTTCCCCATGCTGGAGAAGTACGACCGGTGGCAGCACGCCTGGGAGCCCGAATTCCTCGAATCCACGCGGGACTTGGTCTTCAAGAACACCTTCGCCGACCTCGAGTACATCGTGAAGGAGCTGGGCGGGGAGCACGGCACCAGGTTCGAGTTCGAGTGCTACGACCTCGGCCACCTCTACAACCTCGCCTGGCTCGTCGACCAGGGCTGGCTCCAACCGCCCTTCTTCGTGCAGATGGTCTTCGGTGTACTCGGCGGCGTCGGCGCCGATCTGGACAACCTCGTCCACATGCACACGGTCGCCGAGAAGCTCTTCGGGGACGACTACGAGTGGTCCGTACTCGCTGCCGGCCGGCACCAGATGCCGTTCGCGACGCAGGCGGCCATGCTCGGCGGCAACCTCAGGGTCGGTATGGAGGACAGCCTCTTCATCGGCCCTGGCCAACTCGCCGCCTCCAACGCCGACCAGGTCGCGAAGATCCGCACGATCGTCGAATCCCTCGGACGCTCGGTCGCCACCCCGGCCGACGCCCGTCGCCGACTCGGCCTGAAGGGAGCTGACCGTGTCGCCTTCTGAGCAGCCTGCCCAACACGTCGCGGGCAGCGGCGACTTCGCACGCGTGGCGAGCCTCGGCGCCGGCGTGATCGGCCGGAGCTGGACCGCGCTCTTCCTCGCCGCCGGGAAATCCGTGGCCGTTTACGACCCCGACCCGCAGGCCGAGGCGAGGGTGCGGCAGGCGGTCGAGTCCGCCTGGCCCGTTCTGACGCAGCTCGGGCTCACCGAGCACGGCGACCCCGAGAACGTGCACTTCTGCGCCGACCCCCGTGCTGCCGTCGACGGAGCGGCCTTCGTCCAGGAGAGCGTCCCCGAGCGCATCGCCCTCAAGCACGACCTCTACGCGGCGATCGGGCCCGCCCTCGACGCCGACGCCGTGGTGGCCTCGTCGGCCTCGGGCCTGACGCTGACGGAGATGCAGGAAGGCTGGCGGGACCCGGGGCACTTCGTGCTCGGGCACCCGTTCAACCCGCCGCACCTCATCCCCCTGGTCGAGGTGATGGGCAACGACAGGACCGCCGGGGGAGCGGTGGACCGCGCCCGTGCCTTCTACGCCTCGGTCGGCAAGGTGACGATCGAGGTCAGGCGCGAGGTCCCGGGCCACGTCGCCAACCGGCTGCAAGCGGCGCTGTGGCGCGAGGCCATCCACCTCGTCAACGAAGGCGTGGCGAGCGTCGAGGACGTCGACACGGCGGTCTCCTCGGGACCGGGTCTGCGCTGGGCGGCGATGGGCCCGACGCAGCTCTTCCACCTGGGCGCCGGCGAGGGAGGGCTCGCCGCCTTCTGCGAGCGCTACGCCGACAGCTTCAACCGCTGGTTCGACGACCTGGGGCGCCCGCACCTCGACGAGGCGACGTCGCAGCGGCTCGTCGATGGCCTCGGGCCGATCAGCGAGAAGCACTCGGTCGACGAACTCGCCCACCGCCGGGACGCCTTGCTCACGGAGCTGATCGCCACAGCCCGGAAGCAGGCCACCGGACGGGGCACAGACCCTCGTCGTCACTGAGCCCCGCGGCCGCGCACGACCGGCCACGAGCACAGCGGGAGCGCGGTCGCCGCGGCCGATCCGAATCGGCCGCGGCGACCGTGCCATCCGCTCCGTCAAGAAGGAGAGACACCGTCATGCCCCTTGCGAACGACAGCAGTTCGCTGAAGCTGCGGCTGGTGCGGAGGACACCGGTCGCGAACGGCGTCGTGCTGCTGGCCTTCGCAGCGGCCGACGGCGCCGAACTGGCCCGCTGGGACCCGGGCGCCCACCTCGACCTGCGCCTGCCTTCCGGACTCCGCCGGCAGTACTCGCTCTGCGGCGACCCGGCCGACCGCGCCACCTACACCGTCTGCGTCCTCCGCGAAGAGGCGGGCCGCGGCGGCTCCGCAGAGGTGCACGACCGGCTGGACGTCGGCGCCGAGATCGAAAGCTCCCACCCCCGCAACCACTTCCCCTTGGTCGAGGCGCCCGACTACGTGCTGCTCGCCGGCGGCATCGGCATCACTCCGCTCAAGGCCATGGCCGAGGAACTGCAACGCCGCGGAGCCTCTTGGCGACTCGTCTACGGGGGCAGGGACCGGCAGTCCATGGCCTTCGCCGAGCAGCTCGCCTCCTCGCACCCCGCCCGGGTGACCCTCGTGCCCCAGGACGAGGCAGGGGTCCCGGACGTGGAACGGATCGTCGCGACGCTGTCCCCCGAGACCCGTCTGTACTGCTGCGGTCCTCCGCCGATGCTCGCCGCGGCCACCGAGGAGTGCGCCCGCGCCGGCGTCGGCGACCGGCTCCACGTGGAGCGGTTCGCCCCGGCCGAGGGCACACCGGAGACGAGCGCCGACTCCGCCTTCGAGGTGGAACTGCGGGAGACGGGCGTCACGTTGACCGTCCCCGCGGACCAGAGCCTCCTGGAGGCGATACGGGCCGTACGGCCGACCATCGACTCCTCCTGCCAGGAGGGCTACTGCGGCACGTGCGAGACCCGCGTCCTAAAGGGACGGCCGGAACACCGCGGGACTCTCCTGTCCCCCGAGGAGCACGACGAAGAAGGGACGATGCTGATCTGCGTCGGACGGTCCCGCAGTGCGAAGTTGGTCCTCGACCTGTGAGCACGCCCCGCTGAGCGCGGGGATCAGCGGCGGAGTGCACGCCGCGTCCCCGCGACGGTCCGGCCCTCCCCGCGAGGAACAGCCGCCCGATACCATCGGCGGGTGAGCGACACGGTGGCGGAACCCGAGAAGAAGGTCGGCAGACAGGAGCGCATCCTCGACGCCACCCTCACCCTCCTGTCCCAGCACGGCATTTCTGGCGTCAGCATGCGCGCCGTCGCCCGTGAGGCCGGAGTCGCTCTCGGGCTCGTCAATTACCACTACGACGACAAGACCACCCTCATCAGCGCGGCCCTGCGCCGCATCGAGGAGCAGGATGTGGCCTTGGTCGAGCCGGACCCGTCGAAGAGCCCCGAGGAGAACCTCCGCTCCGCCCTGCGCCGCATCGCCGACGCCGAGTTCCTGACGACGGAGTACCTCTCCCTCCGCCTCCAACTGTGGGCGCTCGCGCGGGCGCACGCGGACTTCGGCGAGATCAACACGGCCGCCCAGAAGCGCTACCGGAAGGCGCTCACCGCCCTCATCCGTGCGGCCCGCCCCGAGCTGTCCGGCGCCGAGGCGGGCAGACGCGCCACCGACATCGACATCGTCCAGAACGGCCTCTGGCTCACCGCCCTCCTCGGCATCGACCGCGCTTCGATCCGACGGAGCGTCCGGCACTGCGAGGAGATCGCCTTCCAGTAAGCGCGAGGCCGCGCTCCGGGAGCGGTGCGGCGACGGAGTCGCCCTGCTCCCACCACGGGACGACGTACCGGCCGGGGACTTCCTCCGGCGTCGCGGCACACCGGGTCGCGAGCCCGTCTCGCCCGCACCGCGCGCGGGTGAGACGCACGGGCACGAACGACCGGCCGTCGGTGGTCGGCCGACTCGGCCCGTGGGCTGCTCCGGTCGCCCCGGCACAGCGGCGCCGTCTGGCTTTTCACGCCGCGAACCCCGGTCAGCGGGCCGGCTGGGTGCCGCGCTGCCCGAAGCAGGCTGGCCGTGCCGAGAGCGGAGCCCGCGCCGGCGGGTCGGCGGCGCCACGAAGAGGCTGGCGCCGAGCAGTCGCACCAGTTCTCAACTCCCCGCAAACGAGGGTGCGTTGCTGCCGACCAGGAGCGGCGAGCGGGTTGACACGAGCCATTGGTCTAGTCCATCTTTACTGAGCTACGGTCACGACGCGAGGACCTGGAAAGAAGCGGAACCGGGTCTCCTGCCGACGTGCGCTACTCGAAGTCTGTTGCGACCGCCGAGAGGGCGCCGTGGCTGCGCTCCGGCTGAGCCCTGGACGTTCGCGCCCGCGTGCAGCCGTCACCCCGAACCGAGCTTTGGAGTACTAGTACTCATGTCAACGGTTTCCCCCTATCTGCATCGCGCCGCTTCCGACCTCCCGTATTTCAGCTCCGACGGCGAGACGTACCTGGCCCCCACGCGGCTGCGCGACCTGAAGAAGTCACGGCCCCTCAGAGTGCTGTCAGAAGAGGACTTCACGTTCTGGCAGAACTACGGCTACGTCGTGGTCAAGCGGGCGATCGATCCGGACGCCGCCGGGCGCCTGCTGGATTTCGCGTGGGATTTCCAGGGACTTGACCCTGACCGTCCCGAGACGTGGTACGAAAAGCAGGAGTACCGCTCCGACCTCGACAGGGAGCTGCACATCTACGGCTTCGTCGAGGCCTATCACCACCAGCTTCTGTGGGACAGCCGTCAGACCCAGCGTGTGTACGACGCGTTCGTCGACGTATGGGACTGCGAGGAGTTGTGGGTGACTTTGGACCGCATGAACCTGAACCCACCGAATTCAGGAACCAGGGACCGTTCGCTGATCGAGTCCCGTGAGCGCGGTTTCGACATCGAACTGCACTGGGACGTCGACACCACGCTGGCAGTGCCCCCGCAGCGGGTGCAGGGCATCGTGGCACTCAACGACACCGGCCCCGAGCACGGCGGCTTCCAGTGCTGTCCCGAACTCTTCCGCACGTTCGATCGCTGGGCAGCGCTCCAGCCGGACGACCGCGACCCGATCCGGCCGGCGATCGACCGGAACGAACTCCCCGTGGTCCGACCGGATTTGCAGGCCGGAGACCTGCTGCTCTTCAACGGCCACCTGGCCCACGGCGTCGGCCCCAACCTCACGTCGGACGGGGTACGAGCCGTGCAGTACCTGGCGATGATGCCTGCTCTCGACGGCCACGCGGAGCTCCGCCGCTCCCGCGTCGAATCCTGGCGCAACGTCACCACGCCGACATGGAACGGCACCCTGCTCGGCGACGCGTTGCGGCCCGAATCCGAGCGGTACGGGCCGGCGACGTTGAACGAGCTCGGAGAGAAGCTCCTCGGTCTGAAGTCCTGGCGAGGACAGGACTTCGACGAAGCGGCCCGGGAGGCGAAGTGCAGCGCATCTGCCTGACTCTTCCGACCAACCGCGCGTGCGCCGAGAGCATTGCCGGTCTCGGCCAGGAGGCGGCGTACGCCGTCGACCACTTCCCCGTGGAAGTCCACCTTCTGATCCTCGACTCCTGCGACGCGTCGGTGTACGCCCGGCACGCGGAGGCCGTCCGTGCCCTGCCCCGGCATCCCCGCATCACCGTCCACCACCTGAGCGAGTCCGAGCAACGGGACTTCCTGGAACGGGTGATCGGGCGGACCGGTACCGCGAAGCCCAGTCTGCTTCTCGACCTCATGCTCCCGGAGCGGCTGTCGTACGGCGCTTGCACCAACCGGGCCTTCCTCGTCGCCTTTGCGCTCGGATGCACTTCCGTGCACCGCAGGGACTCCGACAGCCACTACCAGAGCGGTCCGAACGGCGAGGCGGTCTTTCCCGTCCACCACGAACTCGCCTGCATCGGCAAGCGGGCCGCGGACGTATCGGATGCGGTCTCAGAGACGGTTCTGGCCAAGGAGCATGCCGGCCGGCGCGTAGCGATGGTGGGGAGCTCCTTCGTGGGCGAACCGTCCGTGGATATCGACGAGATCGCGCGCATCGATCCCGATGCCTATCAGGAGATAGTGAGTCTGTGGGCGCCCACGGACTGGTCGGCCGCGCAGAAACGGCAGCTCGTCGAGGAGTCCTTCCGCGGTGCGGGCCAGGGCCTGTTCGCGCACGACCACTCGATGCTCACCTTGGTCGACCCCATGCGGGTGGACATGTGCAACATCGCTTTCCACGGGGTGCATGCCCAGGTGCCTTTGCCACCCGCGACCGACACGATCGGCAGCGACTATTTCCTTATCCACCTGGTGTACAACGCCGCACTGCCCGGCGTACTGCACAACCGCAACATCATCAACTACTACACCCCCGAACGGAGAACCAGCACAGGATTCGCCGCCTACCAGGCCCGCTTCGTCAAGTTCCTCCTCTCCATGCTCTACTTCAACTTCCTCTACGACCGGTTGGCGGAAGCCGGCACCTCGCTGCTCGACGAGCGGCTACAGGTGCGCGCCACTGCCGTCGCCGAGTTCGCGCGGCGGAGCACGGAGCTCGATCAGGAAGAGAATCGGGAGCGGCTGGACCGGATCGACGCCGCCTACCGGAGACTCGGCGGAAAGTATGCGGAATTCGCCGATGCGCTGGCGTCCCGGCGGACGAGCCTGCTCGAGGAAGTCCGCGACGACATCGGCGATTTCGCCCTCCTGACGGAAGCGTGGGGCGAATTGGTGGGCGCCGCGCGTGACACGGCTTTGTACCGTGCGGCGCCCGGTCCTCGGCGGGCGGTCCTGTGACCGAAGAGCGCCTTCTGCCGTCTGCCCGGACCCAAGCGCCCGGGGACGACCGGATCGTATTCGACCTGGACGGCGTGCGGGAGCGGTACGAGACCCTGCGCCGAGAACTGCCAGGTGTCGACGTCCGCTTCGCCATGAAGGCGTGTCCGGTCGATGACGTACTCGCCGGCCTGACCGGACTCGGTTCCGGGATCGACGCGGCAAGCGTGCCCGAAGTGGAACAGGCACTGCGAGTCGGCGCCTGGCCCTCCCGCACGCACTACGGCAACACGGTCAAGTCGGACCAGGACATAGCCGACGCGCACCGCTTAGGCATCAGGGACTTCGCCACCGACAGTCCCGAAGACGTCGAAGCCCTGGCGCGCTGGGCGCCGGGAGCGCGGGTCTTCTGCCGGTTGGCTACCAGCGGGGACGGCGCCCTCTGGGGCCTCAAGCACAAGTTCGGCTGCTCGCCCGACAGCGCCGTGCGCATCCTGACGACAGCCGAGGCCGGCGGCCTGGTCCCCTCCGGCCTGTCGGTCCACGTCGGCTCACAACAGATGAACCCCGACGCCTGGAA
Organism: Streptomyces sulphureus DSM 40104; assembly: GCF_000381025.1. GTDB lineage: Bacteria > Actinomycetota > Actinomycetes > Streptomycetales > Streptomycetaceae > Streptomyces > Streptomyces sulphureus. The sequence goes on along the minus strand of NZ_KB905814.1, from coordinate 119,956 downwards.
CGACGCCTTCGAGCGGCTCGACATGGCTATGCGAGGACTCGCCCGGCGCGGAATCGTCCTGAGCCACGTCAATCTCGGCGGTGGACTCCCCGCGCTCAACTACCTCGACCGGCACGGCAGTCCCCTGCACCCGCCGATCGAGAAGATCTTCCACGTGCTGCGCGAGGGGACGGCGGAGCTGCGTCAGATCCACGGCGAACACCTCAAGACCGTCATGGAGCCGGGGCGGTACTTGGTGGCCGACCACGGAACGATCCACGCCCGCGTGATCCGGATGACGGAGCGGCACCTACCGGACGGCGGACGGCAACGGTGGCTGTACCTGAGCGTCGGCAAGTTCAACGGTCTGTACGAGATGGACGCGCTGCAATACCGCCTCGTCTTCCCGTTGCACACCGCACAGCGGACGGTACCCGCGGTCGTGGCGGGGCCCACCTGCGACAGCGACGACGCCTACTCCGCACACGGTCTGGTGCAGGTGCCGGAGAACCTGAACTCGGGCGACCCGGTGGAGATCAAGTCCTGCGGCGCGTACGCGGTCAGCTACATGACCGAGGGCTTCAACGGCTTCGCTCCGTTGCTCCGCACCTGTACGGGCGGCGGATGGTGAGCAACGACTCGCTGATACGCCGAATACAGGCCCGGGACTGGGACTCCATCGTGGAGATGGAGTTCAGCGCCTATGCCGAACTGGGATTGTCTGAGGGGCGGGAGATGCTGCGAAGCCGGGCGCAGCTCTCCCCGGAAACCTGCTTCGTCCTGGAGGCCGACGGCCGCGCGGCCGGCTACCTGCTTGCCTTCCCCTACCCGCCCGACCGTTACCCGGATCTGCGGCGAGAAGCGGCGGCCGCCTTCCCGTCGCGCAACCTCCACCTGCACGACCTCGTCGTCGCCGCCCCGCTGCGGCGCCGAGGTATGGCACGGCGGTTGCTGGGACACGCCGTCAGGACGGCGAAGTACCTCGGGTACGAGCAGCTCTCGCTGGTCGCGGTCGGCGGGAGCGAAAAGTTCTGGATGTCCCGAGGGCTCACGCCGCGACTCGGAGCGGTCACCACGGGCGGTTACGACTCCCACGCCGTCTACATGTCGGCGCCCTTGCCGATCCACGTCCCCAGTCCGCCCCTGCAGCAGCATGAATCGAGATAGCCCTGTGTCGAGACTCCACGACCCGTTCCGTCGGGGCCAGTTGGCCGCGGCAGCGCTCTTCTTCTCCCTGGGTTTCCAGTACGCCACCTGGGTCTCTCGCCTACCGGCGCTCAAGACGGACCTCGACCTCACGCTTGCGGAAGTGGGAGTCCTGCTGATGGCGGCCGGCATCGGCGCTTCGGTGTCGTTCCCGCTGGTGACATACCTGATGGGACGCATGGGGTCGCGGCGGCTCTCACTCTGGTCGGCGCCGGCTCTCGCTGCGGTCCTTCTCGCCCTGGTCGCAGCGCCGAACTATCCGGCTGCGCTCGTGGTGCTCTGCGTCGACGGCGTACTCGTCGGATGCCTCAACACGGCCATGAACGCCCAGGGAGCAACCCTTGAAGCACGCAACGGACGCGCCACGATGGCGAAACTGCACGCCACATTCAGCGCAGGGTCCGCGCTCGCGGCGCTCCTGGCCTCCGGGGTGCACGCGGTGACCCCGTCCGTCGTGGCGCACTTCGCCGTGGCCGCCGCGCTTCTCGCGCTCCTCGCAGTGGGCGCGCGCGGCGGGCTCCTGGCCGACGACAAGCCCACGGAGTCCGCGCGGAAGTCCCCTCGCACTGGTTGGAAGCTGCCCCAGCGCGTGACGTTGTGGATGTGCTGCGCCATGGTCTTCGGCACCGTCACCGAGGGCGCCATGAACGACTGGTCCACCCTCTATCTCAAGGACGTCGCGGAAGCCTCCGGGGAGATCGCGTCCCTGGGCATCGCCGTCGTGTCGGGCATGATGCTGCTCGCCCGGCTCTTCGCGGACGGCTGGCGCAGCCGTTGGGGGGATGGCCGCGTCGTCCTCCTGGGCAGCGTACTGGCGTGTGCGGGACTCGCCTTCGCGTTGGTCACCGGCGGCGTGGTCACCGCGCTCGTCGGATTCGCCTGCGTCGGTCTGGGGATCGCAGCGGTGACGCCTTGCGTCTACGTGGCCGCTGCGAAGCAGGACTCGAACGCACTGCCCTTGGTGGCCGCCATGGGAACGACGGGTCTGTTGGCCGGCCCGCCGCTCATCGGCTTCGTGGCGAACGCGAGCAGCCTCGTGTGGGGCATGGCGCTCGTTTCGCTGTCCGCGCTCGTCGTAGCCGTGAGCAGTACCCGGATCGGCTGGGAGACGCGCAAGGTCGTGCGGGACGCCGATGACGACGGGTCGACCTCCGGTGAAGCCGTCCGTCCTGCTCGGTGAACCAGCTCGGGTCCGAGTCGCACCACCTCCAACTCCGCCTGTGCGGGGAGCGGTTGTACTTCGACTCCACGCGCCTCACCGGCAACGGCATCCTGGTGCGCGTGCATGACGGCCGTGGCTGCGCTCGGCCGCGACCGGATGATGCAGGAGGCCGCCCTCTCGCGGAGCACCGACGAGCAGCAGCTCGACGCCTGCCCCTACGTCGGCTGTATCCCGTGCCGCACCGCGCGCGAGATCCCGTGCCGCACCGCGCGCGAGGGGAGACAGCCGTTTCCGCGCATGTCCGGGCCAGGACGGAGCCGAGGCTGAAGTGCCCTCCCGAGCCGAGCGCGAGGCGGCGATGGGGCCACCGCGCGGGGTCGAAGCGATCCGGTTCAGCGAAGCCCCGCTCGTCGCGGCAGGCGGACGGTATCCACAGCATGCTCCGGTCGCCCGCTTCGCTGGGACGCCCAGCAACCGCCCGGCCGCTCGGATGGACCGCTGCGCGGAGGGCGTGGAGCGGGTACGGCCGCAGCCCCGGCTGCGGCTGCTCTACGGTGCGGCAGGCCCAGGTGCCTCGTCCGGTGGGGAGGGAGCGGGTGAGGGTGACGTGTTGTTGCTCGGGCCGGCGGGCGGAGGAGTGTCGGCGGGGGGTGAGGGGTCGCCCTGGGAGAGGAGCCGTGGCAGCACGAGGAGGGCTGTCGCCAATGCTGCGGCCAGAAACACCACCGCAGCCCTGCGGAGTCCGGGGTGTACGACCGCCCGTGCGCGCGGCGACGACGGGAAGGTCGGGCGGAGGGCGGTGACTTGGTCGGCCCGGGCGTGCAGTGCGGCGCGAAGTCGGTCCTCGACGGCTGTCATGGCGTCTCCTTCAGTCTTCTGGCCAGAGCCGTGAGTGCCCGGCTGGCTGTGGACTTCACCGCACCCCGGGACAGGCCCAGAGTCGCTGCGATGTCCGCTTCCGACATGTTCGACCAGTACCTGAGGACGAGGACCTCCCGCTGGCGCACGGTGAGCAGCCGCAGCGCTCGCAGCACTTCCTGGTGTTCCTCCCTGAGGAGGACTTCTTCTTCCGGTGGTGGCGCGGGGAGAGTGCGCGGCGGGATGTAGGCGCGCACGGTGCGCCTCCTGCGCAGCACGTCCCTGGAGGTGTTGACCACGCTGCGCCGTACGTAGGCTTCGGGGTCGGCGATGTCGTCGAGCGTGTTGCCGTGGCGTCGGTAGAGGGCTGCGAAGGCTTCCTGGACGACATCCTCGGCCGTGGGGACGTCGTCGACCAGGAGGACGGCCAGACGCACGAGGTCGAGCCTGCGGTGGCGGTACAGCATGTCGATCCCTTCCGACGCCGTGCCGAACAGCCGGCCCTCGATGCCCACTTCTTTTCGGCCTCGGGAGAGCCGGCCCAGTAGCCATCGCCACCAACTGTGCGGGACACCACCTGCACAGGCGGAAACGGCAGCCGTCACCGCCTTTTTCCCGCGGGCGGGGTGGTGACGTCCTGACGCTGTGTGCTGCCATCCGGCCCGGAGCGCCGTGGGACTGTCGGGTTGCTGCCGCGGATGGTCTCCCAGCGGGGTATTTCTGGCATACGCCTCAACCTGTTGCGTGAATAGAGCGGTTCGGGGCTCTCAGGGGCCCTCTACCGGAAAGGACGTGTGGGGCGCCGACAGGTTGCACTTCTCCGCGGGCGTGCGGATGCGGCACAGCCTGTCCCTCTCCGGCTTCCGGAACATCGATCGCCGCCTGCAACCCCGGGCGGGTCCGCACGTCTGTCAAGACGTAGGCAGTGTCCCGCCATGGTGCGGATGTGCGTGTCCAGGAAAGAACGAACCGGTCATCGACGAAAGCGCCTTCCACGCAACGGACATGACCGAGCGGGCAGGTGCTCCAAGGCCACGCTGCAATCCCGGGACATCAGCCTCCACCCGCACCCCGGGCACGAGCAAAGCGGGACGCTCCTGTCCGGCCCCGTACTCACCGAGGGAGACCTGATGAAGCGCCACACACGCACGAGGGCTTCGGCTCGCCTGCTGGGCCTGTCGGCCGCGGTGCTGTGCGCCGCAACGGCAGCCGTCACGTATACGGCTGCCACCGGTACCGCGGCACCGGACGAGGCGACGGGACGCAGCGCGGTGCCCACGTCGGAAGCCACCAGGACGGTCCGCTACGACCTGGGCAACCAGGGCTGGCACTTGCCACAGACCGGTGAACCCGTCGAACTGACCGGGGTGGTGCACTACCCCGCCCACCTGGGCACGGGGCGGCATCCACTGATCCTGATGGTGCACGGCTGGCACGAGACCTGCGCCGACCGGAAGGCGGACGCAGCGCGCACTGCCGCCGAACGCAGTGGGGACGACGCCGCGTACGAAGCTGCCAGTGCCAAGCTGTTCGCCTGGCCGTGTGCGACGGGGACGCCCGCCCTGCCCAGCGAGCGCGGATACGACTACGTGGGCCGCAAGTTGGCCGCTCAGGGGTTCGTCGTGGTCTCGGTCGGCGCCAACGGCATCAACGCCTCCTCCGTGTCGGGGGACGGCAATGCTGCCGCGCGGGCGGATCTCATCAACCGGCATCTGCGCATGTGGCAGGAGCTCAGCTCCAAGAACGAGGGCGAGCTCGCCGGGAAGTTCGTCGACCCGACGACCGGAGCGGCGCGGCGCGTCGGCTTCGCCCACCACGTGGACATGGGCGACGTGGGGATCATGGGGCACTCCAGGGCGGGGGCCGGGGCCACCTGGCAGGCGGCCGACAGCCATCGGGGACAGTGGCCCGAGGGCGTCGACGTCAAGGCGGTCGCGGCTGTGGCACCGGCCTACAACATGATGACGAAGAACATGTCCGACTACACGATCACCAAGACGCCCTTCGCCGTCTTCCGTGGAACATGCGACGGGCAGGTCGGCCGGGAGGCGTTCTCGTTCGCGGCCGACGCGGGCGAGGGGAACCGGGGCGGCTTCTACCGGTTCTCGCTCCACGGGGCGAATCACAACTACTTCAACACGCAGTGGTCGCCTCGGAGCCGTCAGGTCGCCGCCACCGACGACTCCGTGCCGGTGGAAGGACACCCCGGGCAGTGCACGGACCATGAGGGTGCGGCGTCGGCCAAGCAGTTGACCGAGCCGCAGCAGCGCCATGCGGCCGCCACGTACCTCGGCGCCTTCTTCCGCCGCCACCTCCTCGGCGACACCGGGCAGGACCAGGTGCTGACGGGGGAGCGGCACCCCGACGCGGCCGTCACCGACGTGGACGTCACCACCGCTGCTCCCTGAACGGCAGCCGCCCCGCAGGTCTGCGACGGGAGCCGGGTTTACCGCACCGGCCGCCGGACGATTGCGGTGGCCGGCCCTGAGTGAGACGGGACTTGGAAGACGCAGTTGCCCGTGTCCGACGTCTCGTCGGTGTACCGGTGGACCGTGCCCGTGCCGACAAGTCGGGGCGAAGAAGCCTCAGTTGTGGATGGGCTGCAGGGTGGTGGTGAGGCGTTGCGCGGTGCCGCCTCGTTGGAGGGCGATGATTTCGGCCATGATGGAGACGGCTGTCTCCTCGGGGGTGCGGGCGCCCAGGTCTAGGCCGACGGGGGAGGCGAGGCGGTCGAGGGCGGCTTCGGTGACACCCGCCGCGCGGAGGCGGGTGAGGCGGTCCTCGTGGGTGCGGCGGCTGCCCATCGCACCGATGTAGCGGGCAGGGGTGAGCAGAGCCCGCTCCAGCAGGGGGATGTCGAACTTCGGGTCGTGGGTCAGCACGCAGATCACGGTGCTCCTGTCCACGGCGATGCTGTCGAGGTAGCGGTGCGGCCAGGACACGACCAGTTCGTCGGCGTCGGGGAAGCGGCGGCGGGTGGCGAAGACGGGGCGGGCGTCGCAGACGGTCACGTGGTAGCCGAGGAACTTGCCGATGCGGGCGACGGCGCCGGCGAAGTCGATGGCGCCGAATACCAGGAGACGGGGCGGTGGTGCGAAGGACTGGACGAAGACCGCCACCTCGTCCTCGTCCGGTGCGCCGCGGCATCCGGTGTGGAGAACGGCTGAGGTGCCCTGGTCGAGCATCGCGCGGGCCCGGTCGGTCACGACGGCGTCGAGTCGGTCGTCGCCGAGGGTGCCGCTCCTCGTCCCCGGGGTCACCATCAGGTCCGAGTCCGAGTCCGAGTCCGAGTCCGAGTCCGAGGGCGCGGTGCGGGCGGTGTCCGTCTCTCCGTCCGGGGTCGGGAGGACGGTGGCGAGCGCGACGGGGTCGCCCGCGGCCAGCATCCCGAGCGTCGGGGAAAGGGCGGGGAAGCGGCCGGGGCCTGCGGGGCGTACGAGGATGTCGAGAACGCCGCCGCACGTCAGCCCCGCTTCCAAGGCGTCGTCGTCGCTGACGCCGTAGGTCGTCAGTACAGGGCGTCCCGTGTCGAGGACCTCGGTGGCCAGTTCGTAGACGGCACCCTCGACACACCCGCCGGAGACGCTGCCGAGGACCTCGCCGTGTTCGTTGACGGCCATCGAGGCTCCGGGCCCGCGGGGTGCGGAGCGCCAGGTGGCGACGACCGTTGCCAGCGCGAAACGTGTCCCGTCCGCCTGCCAGGCGGCGAGGCCCTCGGCGATGTCCCGCACGTGTGTGCTCCTCACCCCGGAACCGGTTTTCAGGGTGAGCATGCGAAGAGGCGGACGCGGGTGTCAACGGGCGATTAACCGTTCGCTTAGGTCGCTCTGAGGGTGGGCCCGAGAGGGGAGGGAGCTACTTAAGCGAACACTTAACTCTCTGTTGACACTGGCGCCGACCGGGAGCCCAATGTCCCGGTACAAGGCCGCAGGGCGGAACCACAGCCCCGCGTGACTGGAAGTCAGTTGCCGGTACGCAGCAGAGGGAGATGCCCGTATGCAGGTTCCCGCGCCATTCGAGTACCAGCGGGTGAGCAGTGTCGGCGAGGCGGTCGGGCTGTTGGACAGCCTCGGGGACACGGCGCGGCTGGTGGCCGGCGGGCACAGCCTCATCCCGATGATGAAACTCCGGCTGGCCAACTTCGAGTACCTGATCGATATCAACGAGCTGCACGGCGAGCTGGGTTACGTGGTGACCGAGCCGGGCCGGATGCGCATCGGCGCGATGACGCGCCACCGCGAACTGCTGGAAAGCGCCGAACTGGCCGCCGCCTTCCCGGTGTTCGGAGACGCCGAAAGCGTGATCGCCGACCCGGCGGTACGGAACCGGGGGACGCTCGGCGGTTCGCTGTGCCAGGCGGACCCGTCGGAGGACCTCTCCGCCGTGTGCACCACGCTGGACGCGTCCTGCGTGATTCGTGGCCGCGAGGGTGAACGCGTCGTGTCCATGGAGGACTTCCACCGCGGCCCGTACGAGACGGCGGTCGGCGACGCGGAGATGCTCACCGAGGTCCGCTTTCCGATCCGGCCGAACGGGTCGAGCGCGTTCGAGAAGGTGGAGCGCAGGGCCGGGGACTGGGCGGTCGTCTCGGCGGGAGCGGCGGTCTGGCTGGACGGTGACGGTGCCGTCGCGGACGCCCGGGTCGGGCTGGCCGCCGTCGGTCCGAACACGGCGGGCATCCCCGGTATCGGAGAGGAACTGCGGGGCAAGGCGCCCACGGAAGAGCTGTTCGCGCGGGCCGGCGACCTCGCCGCCGAGGCGTGCGATCCGGTCACCGACCGGAGGGGCAGCGCCGAGTACAAGAGGCACCTCGCCAAGGAGCTGACCGTACGGGCCCTGCGCAGGTCCGTGGCGCGGATCGGCGCCTCCGGCGCCGGAACTCCGGGCGCGGTGCAGGGAACCGGCGGAGAGGGAGCGTGAGTATGCAGGTCACCATGACCGTCAACGGCGAAGAGATCAGCCGGGAGATCGAGGGCCGGCTGCTGCTGGTGCACTTCCTGCGCGACCACCTCGCGCTGACCGGCACGCACTGGGGCTGCGACACCAGCAACTGCGGCACGTGCGTCGTGCAGATGGACGGGGAGCCGGTCAAGTCCTGCACCGTCCTTGCGGCGATGGCCGGGGGCCACGACATCACCACCGTCGAGGGACTGGAGCAGGGCGGTGAACTCGACGCCGTACAACGGGGTTTCATGGAGTGCCACGGGCTCCAGTGCGGCTTCTGCACACCGGGGATGCTGATGACCTCGCGTGCGCTGCTGGACGGTAACCCCGCGCCGTCCGAGCCGCAGATCCGCGAGGCGCTGTCCGGGCAGATCTGCCGCTGCACCGGGTACGCGACGATCGTCCGGTCCGTGCAGTGGGCGGCGGCCGAGGAGTCGGGCTCGCGTACGACAGCCTCGCAGGGCGAGTCCGCCGGCGCCCCCGAGCCACCCGCACCGGACGCCCCCGCCTCCGAACCGGCCGCCGCGAGCGCGGGGGGTGCCTCATGACATTGAGCACCGACGCCACGGCCACCGCTCCCGACGTCGTCACCTCCTTCGAGGACAACGACAAGAAGCCGTGCGGCCACGGGCGGATGCTGCGCAAGGAAGACCCGCGGTTCGTGCGCGGCAAGGGCCGCTACGTGGACGACGTGCAGTTGCCCGGAATGCTGCACCTGGCGATCCTTCGCGCGCCGATGGCACATGCGCGCATCGTCTCCGTCGACACCAGCCTGGCCGATGCCCACCCCAAGGTGAAGCTGGTGGTCACCGGCGCGATGCTGGCGGACCAGGGCCTCGCGTGGATGCCGACGCTGTCCAACGACGTGCAGGCCGTGCTCGCCACCGACAAGGTCCGCTTCCAGGGGCAGGAGGTCGCCTTCGTCGTCGCCGAGGACCGGTACGCGGCGCGCGACGCGCTGGAGCTGATCGACGTCGACTACGAGCCGCTCGACCCGGTGGTGGACGTACGCACGGCGCTCGCCGCCGACGCGCCCGTCATCCGGGACGATCTGGAGGGCAAGAGGGACAACCACTGCTTCGACTGGGAGACCGGCGACGCGGAGGCCACGGACGCGGTGTTCGCGCGGGCCGATGTCGTGGTCTCCGAGGACATCGTCTACCCGCGAGTGCACCCGGCACCGATGGAGACCTGCGGCTCGGTCGCGGACTTCGACCCCGTCGACGGGCGGCTCACGCTGTGGTCGACCACGCAGGCACCGCACGCGCACCGCACGCTGTACGCGATGGTCGCGGGGCTGCCCGAACACAAGATCCGGGTCATCTCCCCGGACATCGGCGGCGGCTTCGGCAACAAGGTCCCGATCTACCCCGGTTACGTATGCTCCGTCGTCGGCTCGCTGCTCACGGGCAAGCCGGTCAAGTGGATGGAGGACCGCACGGAGAACCTGGTCAGCACCGGGTTCGCGCGGGACTACGTGATGCGCGGGGAGATCGCGGCTACGTCGGAAGGGAAGATCCTCGCCATCCGTACCCATGTGCTCGCCGACCACGGCGCGTTCAACGGCACGGCGGCGCCTGTGAAGTACCCCGCGGGCTTCTTCGGGGTCTTCACCGGCAGCTACGACATCGAGGCCGCGCACTGCAAGATGACCGCCGTGCACACCAACAAGGCGCCCGGCGGCGTCGCGTACGCGTGCTCGTTCCGGATCACGGAGGCCGTGTACCTGGTCGAGCGGCTCGTGGACTGCCTGGCGTACGAGCTCTCCGCCGACCCCGTCGAGCTGCGCACCCGCAACTTCATCCAGCCCGACCAGTTCCCGTACACGACCAAGACGGGCTGGGTCTACGACTCGGGCGACTACGAACCCACCATGCAGTTGGCCCAGCGGCTGGCGGACTACGACGAACTGCGCGCAGAACAGGCGGAGAAGCGCGCACGCGGCGAACTCATGGGTATCGGCGTGGCGTTCTTCACCGAGGCGGTGGGCGCCGGGCCGCGCAAGGACATGGACATCCTCGGCCTCGGCATGGCCGACGGCTGTGAACTGCGCGTCCACCCCACCGGCAAGGCCGTGGTGCGCCTGTCGGTGCAGAGCCAGGGCCAGGGGCACGAGACGACGTTCGCGCAGATCGTCGCCCAGGAGCTGGGCATCCCGCCGCAGGACATCGACGTGGTGCACGGCGACACCGACCAGACGCCCTTCGGGCTCGGCACCTACGGCAGCCGCTCGACTCCTGTCTCCGGCGCGGCGGCCGCGCTCGTCGCCCGCAAAGTCCGCGACAAGGCCAGGCTCATCGCCTCCGGGATGCTGGAGGTGTCGGTGACCGACGTGGAGTGGGCGAAGGGCTCCTTCCACGTCACGGGCGACCCCACGGCAGCCGTCACGATCCAGGACATCGCCATGCGCGCACACGGCGCCGGCGACCTGCCCGAGGGCATCGAGGGCGGGCTCGAGGCGCAGATCTGCTACAACCCGGAGAACCTCACCTACCCGCACGGCGCGTACATCTGCGTGGTCGACATCGACCCGGGGACCGCGCAGGTGAAGGTGCGGAGGTTCGTCGCCGTGGACGACTGCGGCACCCGCATCAACCCCATGATCATCGAGGGTCAGGTGCACGGGGGGCTCACCGACGGGGTCGGGATGGCTCTGATGGAGATGATCTCCTTCGACGAGGAGGGCAACTGCCTCAGCGGCTCGCTGATGGACTACCTCATCCCGACCGCGCTCGAAGTGCCGGACTGGGAAACGGGGTTCACGGTCACGCCCTCGCCCCACCACCCCATCGGTGCCAAGGGCGTAGGGGAGTCCGCGACCGTCGGCTCACCGCCCGCCGTGGTCAACGCGGTGGTGGACGCGCTCAAGCCGTACGGCGTCCGGCACGCCGACATGCCGCTGACCCCGTCCCGGGTGTGGGAGGCCATGCGGGGGAGCGCGACCCCGCCCATCTGACAAGGCGCGCCGATGCCGGCCCCTCCCGGGCGGTTGTGAGGGAGGGGCACCGGCGTCGGTGCGGAGTCGTGAAGGGTCCATTCCAAGTGCTCACGTCGGGGAGGTGCCCAAGATGGTGACGGTGGCAGAACGCGCCCGTGAACTCGACGGCCGGCGGCGCTCGTTCGTGAGGGCGACGGTCGTACGGGCACAGCCGCCCGCCTCGGCGCGGCCGGGAGACCAGGCGATCGTCAGCGAGGACGGCTCGATCGACGGCTTCGTCGGAGGGGTGTGCGCGGAGGGCGCGGTCCGCACGGCGGCGCTGGGCACCCTGCGCGACGGCGGCCCCGTACTGCTGCGAGTGCTGCCGGAGGGCGAGGTGACGTTTCCGGAGTCGCCGGGCGCGCGGGTCGTCGTGAACCCGTGTCTGTCCGGGGGAGCGCTGGAGATCTTCCTCGAACCCCGGCTTCCGCCCCCGCTGATCGGCGTCGTGGGCCGCACGCCGATCGCCGAGGCGGTGATCGCGTTCGCCCGGCAACTCGGCTACGCCGCCACCCGGGCGGCGCCGGGCGAGCTGACCGAACGCGCCGACTCAGTGATCATCGCCAGCCACGGACGTGACGAGGCCCCGGCGCTGCGGGCCGCGCTCGATGCGGGCGTACCCCACATCGCGCTGGTCGCCAGCCCCCGTCGAGGAGCGGCCCTCCTGGACGAACTCGGCTTCGACGACGCGGAACGCGCCCGGATCAGCACGCCGGCGGGCTTCGACCTCGGCGCCCGTACGCCGGCGGAGATCGCCCTGTCCATCATGGCGGAGTCGGTCGCGGCCCTGCGTGCCGGGTCGGCTGCGCCCTCGCCGGGCGGGGGGACGGAGGTGGGCGGTCTGCCGTCGGAGGCGACCGACCCGGTGTGCGGGATGGCCGTCACCGTCGTCCCGGGCACGCCGCATCTGAGCGTGGAGGGCGCCGATGTCTGGTTCTGCGGCACCGGCTGCCGGGACCGTTACGCCAAAACCAGCACCAGCACCAGCACCAGCACCGAAGCCGAAGGGGCGGTGGACTAGTCCGTGTACGGCACCTCAACGGTGAACCGGTGGTGAGCGCGCTGTTCGAAGACGCGGACGAGGTGAGCCGCCGACTCGACGCCGTCGGGCAGTTGGTCGACCAGGGCACGGCGACAGCGCTCTATCTCGCCACCACCCTGGAGCGTCCCCTGCTGCTGGAGGGCGAGCCAGGAGTGGGCAAGACCAGCCTGGCCAAGGCGCTCGCCGCGGCGCTGGACACCCCGCTCATCCGACTCCAGTGCTACGAGGGCCTCACCGCGGGCGAGGCGTTGTACGAGTGGAACCACCAGCGGCAACTGCTGGCGATCCGGCTCACCGAGGCACGCAGCGAAACGCTCACCGATGCGGACCTGTTCACCGAGGAGTTCCTCCAGGACCGGCCCCTGCTGCGGGCGATCCGCCACACGGGGCCCGTACCGCCCGTACTGCTGGTCGACGAAATCGACCGCGCAGACGACGAGTTCGAGGCGCTCTTGTTCGAGATCCTGGGCGAGTCGTCGATCACCGTTCCCGAACTGGGCACCTTCACTGCCGTGCACGCGCCCGTCGTCGTGCTCACCTCCAACCGCAGCCGGGAGTTGCACGACGCGCTGCGCCGCCGCTGCCTGTACCACTGGATCGATTTCCCCGGCCCGGAGCGCGTGGTGGAGATCCTGCGTCGCTCGGTGCCGGGCGCCGACGCGCCACTCCTCGCCTCGGCGGCCGAGTTCCTGGGCCGCGCCCGCACGCTCGAACTGGACAAGGCGCCGGGCATGGCCGAGGCCATCGACTGGGTCGCCGCGCTGTCCGCGCTCCGGGTCGACCGGCTGGTGCGCGGCGACGTGCTGCGCACGTTGAGCACGCTCGCCAAGAGCCCGGACGACCACGTCGCCCTCACCGAAGCACTCACGCAGTTGGGCTGTCCCCCCGAAGGGGAGCCGCACGCGTCGGACGCGCCGCACACAGAGGAAGCGAGGAAGCCATGAAGATCGACAACGAGTTCACTGTCCGCGCCCCGGTGGAAGGGGCCTGGGCGGCCCTCACCGATCTGGAGGGTCTCGCACCGTGCCTGCCCGGCGCCCAGCTCACCGGCGTCGAGCACGGGCCGGACGGCGACGTCTACAACGGCAAGGTGAAGGTCAAGGTCGGCCCGGTCGTCAGCCAGTTCGCAGGCACGGCCCGGTTCGCGGAACGCGACGCGGCCGAACGGCACGCCGTCGTCGGTGCCAAAGGGAAGGACGCGCGGGGTGGCGGCAACGCCTCGGCCACCATCGACATGCGGCTCCGCCCCGACGGAGACGACCGCACGGTGGTCTCCGTCCACACGGACCTCAGTATCACCGGCAAGCTCGCGCAGTTCGGCAGCGGCATGATCAAGGAGATCTCCGAGAAGCTGCTCGCGCAGTTCGTGTCCAACCTGGAAGAGCGGCTGCTCGCGCCCGAAGAGCCGGCACCCGGGGAGGAGACGGTCGGGGCACAGCCGGCGGAGTCGCAGGAGTCGTCGGGCTCCTCGGCAGGTGCGGAGCGAGCGAGGGAGGTTGTCTCGGCGCCCGCGCGTGAGTCCGGCGCCCGGCTCGCCGGGGCCGAGCCCGAAGCGACCCCCGCGGCGCTCGGGACGACGCCCGAGCGCACGTCCGCGCCCGTCGAGGAGCCGGCGACCGCGGGAGAAGCGGAGCCCGTGTCCGCCCCGCCGTCTGCGTCCGCCGGGGCCGTCCCGACGAGGGAGGCGGGCAGCCAGGTGCGGGGTACTTCGCCGGCCGGGTCCCCGAGCGGAACCGGGGCGAAGGCCGCCGACGAGGGGGAGGCCGAGGCGCTCGATCTGATGGGGCTGGCTGGGGCGTCGGTGTACAAGCGGGTGGTCCCCGCGGGCGTCGTGGTACTGGTGCTCATCGTCGTGCTCGTTCTCGTTTTCGTTCTGTGAGCCCGGGAGGCGGGGCGCTGCTGCCCGCCGTCGACCGGACCGCGTTCGCGGTGGCGCTCGGGGACCGGTTGCGTGCGCGCGGCGTCCCGGTGGGGCTCACGTTGGTCGACGACTTCGTACGGGCCCTGGTGTGCACGACTCTCCGGTCGCGCGCGGAGCTGTACTGGACGGCGCGGATCTGTCTGGTGCGCAACCACGACGACCTGGCCGAGTTCGACGCGGTGTTCGAGGCGGTTTTCGGCAGCGCCGTCCTCCCCCTCGATCCGCACGCCCGCCGCGACGGGCCGGGCGCTGCGCCGCGCGGGGACGATAACCACGCGCCGGTGCCCGGCAGTTCACGCGAGGAGGAGGCGGGGCAGGGCCTGCCCTGGGTGACGCGGCCGACGACTGTGGACGCCGCCGACGGGGCGACCGAGCACACGCTGGCGCTGCCGGAACGGTTGCCCAGCGATGTGGCGGGGCTCGTGGACACCCCGTTCGAGAAGCTGGGCCCGTACGAGACGCGGCTGCTGGGGAAGTGGCTGGAGTCGGCGCTGCGTACCTGGCCGACGCGCCGCTCGCGACGTTTCGCCGTACGGCAGCGGGGAGCGCGGATCGCCGTGCGGGCGACGGTGGAACGCTCCCGCCGCACCGGCTGGGAGCCCGTGGTGCTGGTGCGCAACGGAGCGATCGCGCAGCCGCGCCGGGTCGTCATGCTGTGCGACGTCAGCCGGTCCATGCAGCCCCAGGCGGTGGCGTACCTGCACCTGATGCGGGCGCTGACCCTCACCGCCGACGCCCAGGTTTTCGCGTTCGCCACCTCGTTGACGCGGCTCACCACCGTTCTCGCTCAGCGTTCGGCGGAGGCGGCGATCGAGGAGGCGTCGCGGCGGGTCGCCGACAGGTTCGGCGGTACCCGTATCGCGGGCAGCCTGCGCGCGCTGCTCGACTCGCACCACGGCGGGCTGCTGCGCGGTGCGGTCGTCGTCGTCGGCTCGGACTGCTGGGACGGGGACCCACCGGAGCGGCTGGCGGCCGCAATGGCGCGGCTGCGGCGCCGCGCCCACCGGGTGATCTGGCTCAACCCCCGTGCGGGGGCGCCCGGTTTCGCGCCGCGCACGACGACCATGGCCGCCGCGTTGCCGTACTGCGACGCGCTGGTGCCCGGCGACACGTTCGCGTCCTTGCGTGGTCTGATCACGCAGATCACGCACTGTGCACGTCGGGAGCGGCACCCAGCGCCGCGCATGTGACGGCGCGTCCGCGGCGGCGGAGGGGCAGTGGGCTCCGGGCGCGGGAGGCGCTGGGACCCGTCAGCTCCAGAGAGTCACATGGACGGCGGGCCGGAAGCGTCCGGCTGTGACGCCGGTGCCGCGCAGCATCGCTTGGGTGGCGCGCGGTGTGGTGACGAACCGCCTCAACTCGGCGGCCGCAGGCGGGCCGTTGCGCTCGGCGAGAGTGAGGATGTTCCACGCCCCGCGGGCCGGCTGGAAGGAGGCGTCGAGCCGCTTCAGGTCGCCGTCGGCCACGTCCTTCGTCACGGCGAACGCGACGGCGAACGCGAGGCCCTTGCCGCGCTTGGCCTCCTCGACGGCGGCGGCGTGGCTCTGGAAGATGCGCTGGTGGTGCTCGGGCACGTTGAGCCGGCGCAGAATCTGCGGCACCATGCCCAGCCGTCCGACCGCCGACGGCCCCAGCAGCCACGTCTGCTCGCGGAGTTCGGTGGTGCCGACGGACCTGGCCGCGGTGAGCGGGTGGTCGGAGCCTGCGACGGCGAGCACCTGGTAGTTGAGGAACGGCGTGCAGGTCATCGACGCATCCACGGTGGCCGGGCGAGGTCCGATCGCCACGTCGACGGCGCGGCTCGTCAGCAGCGCGTCGAACTTCTCGGGGTTGTGCACGCTCAACTCGATGTCCAGATCGTCCGCGCGACCGGCGAACAGCTCGATCAGTCCTGGCGCCGCGTGCTCAGCGAAGAGACTCGAAGCCGCCACCCGCAGCAGCCGCCGCCCCGAACCGGCCTGGCTCACCTCCGTGATCGTCTGGTCCTGGAGACCCAGCATCTCCGCCGCGCGGCTTGCCAGCCGCAAACCGCCCGGGGTGAACGCGAGCCCCGAACTCGTGCGCGAGAACAGCTTGTCGCCCAACTCCTTGCGAAGGTGCGCCACATGCATCGACACGGCTGCCTCTGACACCCCGAGATCGGCCGCGGCAGCCTTGACCGAGCCCAGACGTACGGTCGCCGCGAAGGCGCGGAGCTGCGAAGGAGTCAACTGCTGTGTCACCCGGCCACATCGAAACCGTTATCCTGCCAAAATATCTCGCTCCGGTTCCCAGTGCTATGGCTCGTCACCCACCGCTGTGATATCCGCGTGTGTGGCTTTCGTGAGTGAGGCTTGGCCAATTCGTGTGGTGAGCGGGGCAGTTGCTGGTGTTCCCCATCGACGGCATGCTCGAACGCAACGCCCGGCCGTGAGCACAGAGGGCGCTTCCCTGCACCCGCGCCAAGACTCGCCGGGAGGCAGGCACGTGCGTCGACGTGCGCGCCACGGTGCAAGTGACGCCCGAGTCCGAAGCCGAGTTCCTGCGGCAGGTGTTGCTGGAGATGTCGGCATGCAGCGCGAGCAGATGCCTTGAAACACCGAGCGATCGGGACGCCGTTTGTCCCCGGCCGCGTTCTCCGCTCGATTCTGGGAAGAGGCACGCCGCCCTTGCTGCCGTTCCCGGCGACGCCGGGTGACGCCGCGGCTTCCGGTGACGGCGAAAGGCGGCTCCCCCGCCCCGGTGAAGGGGCGGGGAGCCGCCTTCGGCCTTCCGTGAATCAGCGTGTGACCGGCTCCGCCCGTCGGCGGTCAGTCGCTCCGCTTCCCCGGTGTGTGCACTCAGCCGGCAACCGGTGGGAAGGGGCTGGTCAGCGGAGTGTGGCTGTCACTGGTAGGAGATCATCGCGGTGTTCCCACCGTCCATGTAGCACGTGTAGCGGTCCGGATCGTCCGGCAGGGAGGGCCAGGTGTTCTGCATCTCCTTGATGCCGGCGTCGCAGGAGTCGACGCCGCCCGCCATGAATTCCTGGTTCGGCGGGGGCGGCGGGGGGACGGCCTGGGCCGCTCCGGCGGCGACGCCGGAGAACGCCAGGAGCCCGGCAGCGACTACTGCTGTGCGTGTGAACCTGCGCAAGTGCTTTCACCTCTACTTGCTTCGTACTTGGCGCGCACGCGCGACGGAGTACGCGCTTTCGCCTGTGCGAGGTGTGGAGACGGCCCTGTCGCGGGGCCCAGCTTTTGTGACCGTGGCGGCAAGCGGCAGAACAACATCACCACTGCTACCGATCGCAGACGGCCGCTGTCGTCCGACCGCAAGAGATGGTGCGTGCGCCCCGGAGGATGTCCTGGGCGATTGACAAAAGATCCTACAGACCGATGCGTTGAGCAGCCAGTTGAGCATCTGACGTACGTGGCCGCGACGTTGACCGCTTCTGCGTGCCGACCCGGCCAGCCGGGCCGCCATGCTCTGCGGCTGATGGAGGGCAACATCACCGGTCTCCGCACCAGCGGACGTACCAGGAACCTCCAGCTCCGTCACGGGGACTCCCGAGGGACCTCCCGCCGTACAGCAGAACAAGCCCGTGACAGCGCTGAACGACACCAATCACCTGGTCGGTTCGCTTGCGCTCAGCACTCCACCACGTTCACCGCGAGCCCGCCCCGGGCCGTCTCCTTGTACTTGACCTTCATGTCGGCCCCCGTCTCGCGCATCGTCTTGATGGCCTTGTCGAGGGAGACGTGATGGCGGCCGTCGCCGCGCAGGGACATGCGGGCCGCCGTGACGGCCTTGACGGCCGCCATGCCGTTGCGTTCGATGCAGGGGATCTGGACGAGGCCGCCGACGGGGTCGCAGGTGAGGCCGAGGTTGTGCTCGATGCCGATCTCGGCGGCGTTCTCGACCTGTTCGGGGGTGCCGCCGAGGACTTCGGCGAGGCCGCCCGCCGCCATGGAGCAGGCGGAGCCGACCTCGCCCTGGCAGCCGACCTCGGCGCCGGAGATCGACGCGTTCTCCTTGAAGAGCATGCCGACGGCGCCGGCCGCGAGGAGGAAGCGTACGACGGCATCGTCGTCGGTGCCGGGGACGAAGTCGCGGGCGTAGTGGAGGACGGCGGGGATGATGCCGGCGGCGCCGTTGGTCGGTGCGGTGACGATGCGGCCGCCTGCGGCGTTCTCCTCGTTGACGGCCATGGCGTAGAGGGTGACCCAGTCGGTGGCGTGCGCGGGTGCGGTCTGCGGGCTTCCCTGGGCGCGAAGTTGGCGGGCCGAGACGGCGGCGCGGCGGCGGACCTTGAGGCCGCCGGGGAGGATGCCCTCCGTGTCGAGGCCGCGGGCGACGCACGCACGCATCACCTCCCAGATCTCCAGGAGGCCGGCGCGTACATCGGCCTCGGTGCGCCAGGCGCGCTCGTTCTCCAGCATCAGCGCCGAGACCGAAAGGCCCGTCTCCCGTGTGCGGCGCAGGAGTTCGTCGCCGGTGCGGAAGGGGTGGCGCAGCACCGTGTCGTCGAGCTTGATGCGGTCCTCGCCCACGGCGTCCTCGTCGACGACGAAGCCGCCGCCGACCGAGTAGTACGTCTTCTCGACGAGCGGCGCCCCCTCGGCGTCGTAGGCGAAGAGGGTCATGCCGTTGGCGTGGTACGGCAGTGAGCGGCGCCGGTGCAGGATCAGTTGGGTGCGCTCGTCGAAGGGGACGGTGTGCGCGTCGCCTATCTCGGTGGCGAGGAGGCGGAGGCGGCCCGCGGTGCGGATCTCCTCGATCCGGCGGTCGGCTTCCGCGGTGTCGACGGTCCGCGGGGACTCGCCCTCCAGGCCGAGGAGGACGGCCTTGGGGGTGCCGTGTCCGTGACCCGTCGCGCCGAGGGAGCCGAAGAGCTCGGCGCGGACGGAGGCGGTCTGGGCCAGCGCCCCTTCGTTCTTCAACCGCCGGACGAACATCCGCGCGGCACGCATCGGGCCGACGGTGTGCGAGCTGGACGGGCCGATGCCGATGGAGAAGAGGTCGAAGACGGAGATGGCCATGGTGCGGACTCCCTTGTCCGAACGCGGGGTTGGCCCCCGGTGGTGCGGGCGGGGGCGCGCCGTGGTCGACGGCGCGCCCCGCGGGGCTTGCGTGCTCAGCTCGCGGTGCCGAGCTCCGGGTAGAGCGGGTGCTTGTCGGCGAGGGCCTTGACTCGGGCCGCGAGCGACCGCGACGTGGCCTCGTCGAAGCCGGGCAGCAGGGCCTCGGCGAGGACGTCGGCGACCTCGCGGAAGTCCTCCTCGGTGAAGCCGCGGGTCGCGAGCGCCGGGGTGCCGACGCGCAGGCCCGAGGTGACCATCGGCGGGCGCGGGTCGTTGGGGACTGCGTTGCGGTTGACCGTGATGCCGATCTCGTGGAGGCGGTCCTCGGCCTGCTGGCCGTCGAGCTCGCTGTTGCGCAGGTCGACGAGGACGAGGTGCACGTCGGTGCCGCCCGAGAGGACGGAGACGCCCGCGTCGACGGCGTCCTGCTTGAGCAGCCGCTCGGCGAGGAGCTTCGCGCCCGCCACGGTGCGCTGCTGCCGCTCCTTGAACTCCTCGGACGCCGCGATCTTGAAGGCGACGGCCTTCGCCGCGATCACGTGTTCCAGCGGCCCGCCCTGCTGGCCGGGGAAGACCGCGGAGTTGATCTTCTTGGCGTGCTCCTTCTTGGTGAGGATCACGCCGCCCCTCGGCCCGCCGAGCGTCTTGTGCGTCGTGGTGGTGACGACGTCCGCGTACGGCACGGGGGAGGGGTGGAGGCCGGCTGCGACGAGGCCGGCGAAGTGGGCCATGTCGACCATCAGGAGGGCGCCGACCTCGTCCGCGATCCGCCGGAAGGCCGCGAAGTCGAGCTGTCGCGGGTACGCGGACCAGCCGGCGACGATCATCTTCGGGCGGTGTTCCTTGGCGAGGCGCTCGACCGCGTCCATGTCGACCTGGCCGGTCTGCTCGTCGACCTGGTAGGCGACGACGTTGTAGAGCTTCCCCGAGAAGTTGATCTTCATCCCGTGGGTGAGGTGGCCGCCGTGCGCGAGGTCGAGCCCCATGATGGTGTCGCCCGGCTTCAGCAGCGCGAACATCGCGGCCGCGTTGGCCTGGGCGCCCGAGTGCGGCTGCACGTTGGCGGCCTCGGCCCCGAAGAGCTCCTTGACGCGGTCGCGCGCGAGGTTCTCCACCACGTCGACGTACTCGCAGCCGCCGTAGTAGCGGCGCCCGGGGAGGCCCTCCGCGTACTTGTTGGTGAGCACGGAGCCCTGCGCCTCCATCGCCGCGACCGGCGCGAAGTTCTCGGAGGCGATCATCTCCAGGGTCGACTGCTGGCGGTGGAGCTCCTGATCGACGGCGGCGGCGACGTCCGGGTCCACCTCGTGGAGCGAGCTGTTGAGAAGCGACATGTATCCATCCCTGTGGCGAGGCTGGGTGAGTCTGCGGTCTGCCGGCGGGCCGGCGGGCCCCGTGCCGGGCAGTCCGCTGCGGGTCCGCGAGCCCTCCCGCGCTCGGCGCTGAACCCGGGGTGCGCGCGGCTGGCGGCGGTGGTCAGTTCCCCGCTGCGAACGCCGTGTACTCGTCGGCGCTGAGCAGGTCGTCCGGGGCTCCGGACGGGTCGAGGCGCACCTTGAAGAGCCAGCCGCCCTCGAACGGGGCGGAGTTGACCAGCGCGGGGTCGTCCACGACGTCCTGGTTCACCTCGGTGACCTCGCCGCTCACGGGGGAGTAAAGGTCGCTGACGGACTTGGTCGACTCCAGCTCGCCACAGGTGTCACCGGCGCTCACGGTGTCGCCGGTGTCGGGGAGCTGGACGAAGACGACATCGCCGAGCGCGTCGGCCGCGTGCGCCGTGATGCCGATGGTCGCGACGCCGTCGACCGGCTCGGAGAGCCACTCGTGCTCCTTGCTGTAGCGAAGCTGCTGGGGGTTGCTCATGGTCTGATTCTCCTCGACGACGGACCCGGACAGTAAGCGGTCTTGGCAGATGGGACGAGACGCACAGTGCACAGGCGTGTGGCGGCGCCGGCGGTGCACGCCGGAGCGCGGCGGCGCTCGCCGCGCGGCCGTTGGCAGGAGCGCGCTCAGCGCTCGCGCTTGTAGAAGGGGAGCGCCACGACGTCGTACGGCTCGCGCGAGCCCCGGATGTCGACGGCGACGCCCTCCGTACCGGGCACCGCGTGCTCGGCGTCGACGTACGCCATCGCGATCGGCTTCCCGAGCGTCGGCGACGGGGCGCCCGAGGTGACCTCGCCGAGCACGGTGCCGTCGGACGAGACGACCGCGTACCCGGCGCGCGGGACCCGGCGCCCCTGCGCGACGAGCCCGACGAGCACCCGCGGCGGCGCCGACTCGGCACGGGCCGCGGCCTCCTGGAGCGCCTCGCGTCCGACGAACGCGCCCCCGTTCCCCGGCTTCTCGAACTTCACCGTCCGGCCTAGCCCGGCGTCGAACGGCGTGAGCGCGGTGGAGAGTTCGTGCCCGTAGAGCGGCATGCCGGCTTCGAGGCGGAGGGTGTCGCGGCAGCTCAGGCCGCACGGGGTGAGGCCGTCCTCGGCGCCCGCGTCGAGGAGCGCCTGCCAGACGGCGGGTGCCCCGGCCGGGGCGAGGAAGAGCTCGAAGCCGTCCTCGCCCGTGTACCCCGTGCGTGCGATCAGCGCTTCCGCGCCGGCGACGGTGCCGGGGAGCCCTGCGTAGTAGCGGAGCCCTTCCAACTCGGCGTCGGTGAGCCGGGCGAGGATGCCGGCCGCCGCCGGGCCCTGGACGGCGAGGAGCGCGTAGGTGTCGCGGTCGTCGGCGACCTGCGCGTCGAAGCCGGTGGCGCGCTCGCGGAGCGCGGCGAGGACCGTCTCGGCGTTGGCGGCGTTGGCGACGACGAGGTAGCGGTCCTCAGCGGTGCGGTAGACGATCAGGTCGTCGAGGATGCCGCCGCGCTCGTCGCAGAGCATCGTGTAGCGGGCGCGGCCCGTGCGGAGGGAACCGAGGTTGCCGATGAAGGCGTAGTCGAGGAGGTCGCAGGCGGCGGGGCCCGAGACGGTGAACTCGCCCATGTGGGAGAGGTCGAAGAGCCCCGCGCGGGTGCGGACCGCCTGGTGCTCCTCGCGCTCGCTGGCGTAGCGGAGCGGCATCTCCCAGCCGGCGAAGTCGGTCATGGTGGCGCCGAGCGAGCGGTGCACCTCGTCGAGGGCGGTGCGGCGCGGGGGTGCCGAGGGCTCGGTCATGAAAGGGCTCCCGTAGGTGTGCTGACGCGGATGTCCTCCCCATCTGTCATCGGAACCTGAGAGCTTCACCGCGGCCCGAGCGGGGACGCGGCTTGCACCGTGGGTGGAGCCCGCGGGGGCTCGCTTTCCAGATCTGCCTGGCCCGCGCGGTATCGGGGCCTGAGAGATTCAAGGGAGGATCTTGCTCCTTCGGCGCCCCGGGCCTTCTGTCCCGGGAACTCTCCCGCGCGGATTCATGCGGCCGGTATGGAGTTGGCGGCGGCCATCATCGCACGGTGAGCGCGCCCTCCGCTGCCCCCCGTCGGCCGGCAATCGCCTTGAAGGACATTACCTTCCCTTGGCATTCTGACCGTGCTGAGCGACAGCGCGGGGGCGCGCACGGTGCGCGAGCACACCCGGGGAGGGCACCAGTGGAGAGCCTGCGCAGCGGGCATCCGGCGGGCGGTGGGGCGGCGTCGGCGTCTCCGGAGGTTCCGTCGGGAGCGGCGGGGGCCGAGCTCCGCTGCAGGGATCTGCGCGGTTCGGCGGAGCGCAGGACGCTCCGCTTCCCTGCCGGCGATCTCGTCGTCGTCTCCGGGCTGCCGGGCAGCGGCAAGTCCACGCTGATCGGACGGGCGGTACGCCCCGGACGGCACCTGGTGCGCATCGACTCTCAGGACGTCAGGGAGAACTGGGCCCGCAGAGTGCCGAGTTGGCTCCCCTATGCGCTCTACCGCCCGCTCGTGCGCCTGGCGCACTACGCGGCGCTCCACCGCGCACTCGCCTCCGGGGCGGGCGCGGTGGTGCACGCGTGCGGGGCGCAGGCGTGGGTGCTCCGCTGGATCGCCAGGGCGGCGGTGCGCGGCGGGCGCGGGATGCATCTGCTCCTCCTCGACGTCGATCCCGGCGACGCGCTTTTAGGCCAGGCCGGCCGGGGGCGGCGCGTCTCCGCGTACGCGTTCCTCCGGCACCGCAGGGCGGTGGCGCGGCTGATAGCAGGGGCGGAGCGGGGGCGGATGCCGTGGCCGTGCGTCTCCGTCGTGCTGCTCGACCGCCGGGCCGCCGCGTGCGTGCGCAGGCTCGCCTTCGGGCGGCGCCGCGAGGCGGAGCTCGACCCCGCTGACCGCGCCGACCGCCTGGCCGTCGGCTAGCGGGGCCTCAGCCGCCCAACGGGCCTGACTTCGCGGGTGGTTCGGGCGCCGTGGGCACCTTCGCGTGCGCCTTGGGCCCGGTGTGGGTCGGCAGCCCCGGCATGTGTGCCGTCGGCAGGTTGCCTCCCGCGACGAGCGCGGCGAGCAGGTCCATGGACCCGGTGAGCGCGGCATCGGCAGTCGTGTCGACGCGGGCGCGGTCGCCGGTGCCCGCCGCGTCGGCGAGGGCGCGTACGCGCTCCTCCAACCGGTCGGCGGCGCGCTGGACGAGGGCGGCCGAGTCGGCGGCCGTGCGGTGTCCCGAGGCGCGCGCGGGGGTGGCGGTACGGACGGTGTCCAGGGCGCGGACGGCTTCGGCGACGCGGCGGTCGGCCTGGGCCTCGGGGAGCCGGGCGCCGTCGCGGAGCACTTCGGTGAGGAGCGCGCTGACGGGGCGCAGCACCTGGTCCGCACGCTGGAGCGTGCCTGCCGTCTGGGCGAGTTGGGGGCGTGCGGGGGCGGCGTGGCTCGGGGTGCGGGGCGCGGGCTCGTGCCCGGCTGCGGCCGTGCCGGCGGCGAGTGCGAGGGAGCCCGCGAGGGCGGCTGCCGCGGTCGCCGCCGCGACGGTTCTGGAGAGGCGCATACCTGTTCCTCGGGTCTGTCGGGGTGGGTCCTTCGTCGCCACCGGCTGCGCGGCCGGTGCGTCCCGGCGCCTCCGGCGCGGTGGCCCTACTACGACGAGGGGACGGGAACCACCTTTGGCGCCCCCGATGCGGAGCGCAACCGGAAGACTCCGCAGGGTGACGGCCGCGGAGGCCGTGTGTCCCTCGCGCGGGTTCCGTGTGCGACCCCGGGTGGGCCGGGCGGGGTGTCGGCGGCAGCCTCTAGGGTGTTCCCATGACCATTCCGCAGCAGTACGGCTCCGGCGGCCTGCCCGAGGAGCCCGGCCAGGGCGGCGGCTGGCCAAGCAACGAGCTGGAGGAGACCCTCGCCGCCTCCCTCGGCGTCCAGCAGGCGGGCGCCCGTCTGCTGGAGGTGCTCGCGCGCAGCAGCCTCTGGGTGCCGCTCCCCGAGGGCGGCGGTCCCGACAGCTCCCATCTCGACCTGCCCACGGTCGAGTTGGGCGGCGCACCGTACGTTCCGGTCTTCAGCTCCCAGGAGGAGTTCCTGCGTGTGGCGGGGGCGCACCTGTCGTTCACCGCTGCGCCGGCGAGGGAGTTCGCGCGCGGGCTGCCGCCGCAGGTGGGCATCGCCATCAACCCGGGGGGCGCCGTCGGCGTCCCGCTGCCGCCCGAGGTCGTTGCCGAGCTGTGCGCCAACACCCCCTCGGAGCAGGCAGTTTCGGGCGTGGCGAGGGGCGCGCGGATGCGCCTCTTCGAGCCCGACTGGCAGGACGACCCGCTGGATTTCCTCTCCGCGGCAGGTGACGAGCTCCAGCAGGTGGGCGCCGCGCGCTCGGCCCGGCGCGCGCTGGCGAGCGCCGAAGGGGACCCGCCGGCTCTCTACGTCGGCGTCGAACTCGACCCGCTCGACGCCCCGTCGCGGCAGGCGGTGCACGAGGGTGTCGGCCGCGCGCTGGGTCGCGCGCCGGTGAAGTGGCCCGTGCAGCTCGTCTTCCTCGACGCGGCCGAGGACCCGATGGTCGCGTGGATGCGGCAGTGCGTGCGCCCCTTCTACGCGCGCGAGGGGCTGCCCGTCGCGCAGTGAGGGTGCGGCGTGGCCGGACGCGTCGCTCGATGGGGCGCCCATGTAGCCGTACGCCTACTGGGCCGCCTCGTAAGCTGGTTGGATGGAGCGGGGGCGCCGAAGCGTGCCCGGGTGGCAGGCGACCTCGGTGTCGGGGGAAGACGGGAAGGCGGCCTCAGGTGAGCGCGGGTGAGAGCGTCGAGCAACTACTGCGTCAGGTCTCGCCGGGCAGGTACGACGCCTACGAGGCGCTGTTGAACGCACTCGCCCGCGGCCAGGTCTGGATGCTGCTCTGGAACGGCAGAGCCGGCTCCCCCGATGCGCAGTACGGCAACATGGAGGTCGCCGGGTACGGTTACGCGCCTTGCGTCACCTCGGCGCAGGAGCTCGCCGCCTCCGGCTGGGACCGCGCGCACGAGGTCGTCACCGGGCAGGAGATTGCCGCGGCGCTCTTCCCCGAGCGCTGGGGGATCTGGCTGAATCCGCACGCTCCCGGCGGCGGTCTCGGCATCCCCTGGCTCGACCTGCGGCGCATCGCGACGGGTCTCGACCGCCTGCCGGCCGGCCCGCTCAGGATCAGCGAGCCTGCCCTGAACGCCGCCCAGTTCTACGCCGTCCTCACCCAGAACGCGCACCACACGCCGGCCGTGCGCTCCCTGCGCAGGGCCTGGGTGCAGCCGGCGCTCGGCGTCGCCTACCTCGCGATCGGCCTGGAGCTCTACGACGACAGCCCGCAGGCGGTGGAGGGCGCCCGGCGGATGATGGGGCAGTCGGTGGCCGCGGCGCCCGAGGGGCTGCCGGTCTCCAGCGTCGCGATGTCGGACGACTACGATCCCGTCGCCATGTGGCTCCGCCGCAATTCCCGCCCATTCTTCGATCGCGACGTGCACGCGGGCGCCGTGCCGGGGAGCGTGCCCGGGTTCGGATACGGCAGCCCGCGCGCCTGACGCCGTTGCGCGCCGTCCAGGGTGTCCGTGCGCCGGTGCGGCGGGGGTTCCGCAGGTGAACTCTGCTCGGCTCGGGGGTAGTCGAGGAGGGTGAGCGCGAAGTGCCCCCAGGGGGCGGCAGATGGGGCGGGGGTCGTCCACGGGTGTCCCGCGGGGCCGCGGGTCTCCCTCGGAGCTCGATGCCCGCGTTTCCGTGGTGCGTTGCGGGGGTTCGCCGTCCCCATTACGGGGCGCGAGGGGAAACTCCCGCCCGGCGTATTCAATTCCCTTTGCAATAGGGGATTTTCGGTCGTGCGGAGCCCTCTGGAGAGGCGCGGCGCGGGGCGCTCCCAACCGGGACATAAGCGGGCGCACAACCCCGCAGAACGCCAACTTCCGTCCGCATAACGGAAGATGCCGAACGACATCACAGTTGCGCATCCTTTCGCGGGGAAGTCTGGCGACTGATCACCGGCGCGATGAAGACTCCCGGCGATGAGGCCATCGGTCTTCTGTACGAACTGCTTGCGAACAAGCCGCCACAGCGGCAGGCGTGGGCTGGTCACCGCCAGTCGAGAGGGGTTCCCACCACGATGACGGCACCATTGCATGACACGGCAGCCGAGACGGCTCCGGTCGAACCCGTCACCGGTGACGGAGCCGCCAAGGCCGTCGAAGGACGCTCGCCCGGGCGGATCGCCTGGGAGCGGTTGAAGCGCGACAAGGTCGCGCTCACCGGCGGTGTCATCGTGCTCGTCTTGATCCTCGTCGCGGTCTTCGCGCCCGTGATCACCGCGCTCCTCGGCCAGTCGCCGGACGAGCGCCACGAGGACCTGATCGACCCGCTCTTCCAGACCCCCCTCGGCTCGTTCGGCGGGATCAGCGGCGACCATCTCCTCGGCGTCGAGCCGGTGAGCGGCCGCGACATCTTCGCCCGCATCGTCTACGGGGCGCGGGTCTCGCTCCTCGTCGGCTTCCTCTCCGCCGTCGTCGCGGTGATCCTCGGGACGCTCCTCGGCACCCTCGCCGGCTACTTCGGCGGTTGGCTCGACGCGGTGATCAGCCGGGTGATGGACATGCTGCTCGCCTTCCCGCAGCTCCTCTTCATCATCTCGCTGATCTCCGTCATGCCCAACAACATGCTGGGCCTGGAGGGCACGGGCGTCCGGCTGCTCGTGATGATCATCGTGATCGGCTTCTTCGGCTGGCCGTACATCGGCCGGATCGTGCGCGGCCAGGTGCTCTCGCTGCGCGAGCGCGAGTACATCGAGGCGGCGAGGAGCCTCGGCGCGGGGCGTCCTTACATCCTCCGCAAGGAGCTCCTGCCGAACCTGATCGCGCCGATCACCGTCTACGCGACGCTGATGATCCCGACCAACATCCTCACGGAGGCGGCGCTGAGCTTCCTCGGAGTCGGCGTCAAACCCCCTACGGCGTCGTGGGGTTCGATGCTCTCCGACGCCGTCACGTTCTACGAGACCGACCCGACGTACATGATCATCCCCGGTATCGCGATCTTCGTCACCGTGCTCTCGTTCAACCTCTTCGGCGACGGCGTGCGCGACGCGCTCGATCCCAAGGGGACCCGCTGACCCCCCACTTGAGACCCCGCCCCGCCGTCCCAGCGGGTGCCGATCTACACGGAGGACCACAATCGTGACAACCCAACGCTCAACCAGGCGCAGAGTGGCCGGTATGTCGGCGCTGACAGCCGCGGTCCTGGTTGCCACGGCAGCCTGCGGCGGCGGTGGCGGAAGCGAGGACGGCGAGGGCAAGGCGGCCGGCTACAACGCCGGCGTCGACAAGGTCGCCAACCCGTCCGACAAGAAGGGCGGCACGCTCAAGTACGTCGGCGTCCAGGACGCCGACTCCTGGGACACCACCAGGATGTACTACGGCTTCGCGTTCTCCTTCTCCCGCTACTACGCGCGTACCCTCGTCAGCTACACGGGAGCGCCGGGCCAGAAGAGCATCGAGCTCAAGCCGGACCTCGCCAAGGAGACGGCGAAGATCTCCGACGACGGCAAGACCTACACGTACACGCTCAAGGACGACGTGACGTGGGAGGACGGCAAGGAGATCACCTCCGAAGACATCAAGTACGGCATCCAGCGGCAGTGGGCGCAGAAGACCCTCGCGGGCGGCCCCGTCTACATCAAGGACGTGCTCGACCCCGACAGCAAGTACAAGGGCCCGTACGAGGACAAGGACGGCCTCGACGCGATCGAGACGCCGGACAAGAAGACGATCGTCTTCAAACTCCCCGAGCGCAACGGTGACTTCGAGCAGATGCTCGCCATGCCCACCAACGCGCCGGTCCGCGAGGACAAGGACACCAAGTCGAAGTACGGCCTCAAGCCGTTCTCCTCGGGTCCGTACAAGTTCAAGAACTACACGCCCAACAAGGGCCTGACGCTGGTCCGCAACACCGAGTGGAAGCGCGGCTCCGACCCGCTCCGCAAGGCGCTCCCCGACCAGGTCAAGCTGACGCTGCTCACCAACCCCGACGAGCGCGACAACCGCCTCCTCAACGGCGACGCCGACCTCGACCTCAACCAGCGCGGCATGGAGGCCCAGGGCCGGCAGAAGGCGCTGAGCCAGAACAAGGACAACGTCGACAACCCGCAGTCCGGGTTCATCTCCTACGCCGTCTTCCCGAAGAGCGTGAAGCCCTTCGACGACATCCACTGCCGCAAGGCGGTCATCTACGGCACCGACCACAAGTCGGTCCAGACCGCGCGCGGCGGCCCGGCGGCCGGCGGCGACATCGCCACCAACATGCTGCCCCCGGTCGTCCCCGGCTACGACAAGGGCGAGGACCAGTACGGCCAGGCGAAGAACGGCGGCAAGGCCGACATCGCCAAGGCGAAGGACGAGCTGAAGAAGTGCGGTAAGCCGAACGGCTTCAAGACCACGCTCGCCGTCCGCAACACCGACAAGGCGGACATGAAGTCCTCCGAGGCGATCCAGGCGTCGCTGAAGAAGATCGGCGTCGAGGTCGAGATCGACGCGTTCGACGGTGCGCAGGGCGCCTCCATCGTCGGCGTCCCCGACACGGTCAAGCGCAAGAACTACGGCATCATCATCTACGGCTGGGGCCCGGACTTCCCCAGCGGCCAGGGCTACGGCCTGCCGCTGTGGCACAGCGACTACATCCTCGACAGCGGCAACAACAACTACGCGCTCATCGACGACAAGAAGATCGACGACGGGTTCGCGAAGGCCATCGCCGAGGAGGACCCCGACAAGGCGGCCGACACCTACGCCGAGATCAACCACGAGGTCATGAAGGGCGCTTACTACATGCCCCTCACCTACCTCAAGGTCGTGCAGTGGCGCTCGGACCGGCTGACGAACGTCTACTCGGCCGACGCCTTCAGCGGCTGGTACGACTTCGTCAACATCGGCGTCAAGTGACCGACTGAACGACCGAAGTGACCCGTACCGACATCACCATCTGACGGCGTCACCCGCCGCTGGCACGAAGGGCAGGTGAAGGCCGCCGTCGCGGCGGTCCGGTGCTCCCCCGACCGGGGAGGCCGGGCCGCCGGCAGGCGGCCGAGAGCAGTGCTCACATATCTCATCAGGCGGCTGTTCGCCGTCGCAGTGATGCTGGTCGTCATTGTTCTGGCGGTCTTCTGCATCTTCTTCCTCATTCCGAAGTGGACGGGCACCGACCCGGCGCTGATGTTCGTCGGCAAGCAGGCCGACAAGGAGGCGATCGAGGGCGTCCGCGAGAAGCTGGGCCTCGCCGACCCGGTTCTCCTGCAGCTCCTCGAGTTCTTCAAGGGCATCTTCGTCGGCCGGGACTACACGGGCGGCGGTGACACGATCCACTGCTCCGCGCCCTGCTTCGGCTACTCGTTCCGGAACGAGCAGGAGATCTGGCCGGTCCTCACCGACCGCCTGCCCGTCACCCTCACCCTCGCCCTCGGCGCCGCCGTGGTCTGGCTGATCATCGGGCTCGCCATCGGTGTGCTCTCCGCGCTCAAGCGGGGGTCGCTCTGGGACCGGGCGGCGATGACCGTCGCGCTCGGCGGCGTCTCGCTGCCCGTCTACTTCACAGGACTCATCTCGCTGGCGCTCTTCGCCTACCAACTGGGCTGGGTGAACAACGCGTTCACCCCCTTCGAGGAGAACGCGGCCCAGTGGTTCAGCGGCATGGTGCTGCCGTGGATCACGCTCGCCTTCCTCTTCGGTGCGATGTACGCACGGCTCTCCAGAGCCACGATGCTGGAGGTGATGGGCGAGGACTACATCCGCACCGCCCGAGCCAAGGGCCTCAAGGAACCGGTGGTCATCGGCAAGCACGCGATGCGCTCCACGATGACGCCCGTTCTCACCCTTCTCGGTATCGACCTCGGCGCCCTGATGGGCGGCGCGATCCTCACCGAGACCACCTTCAGCGTCCCTGGGCTCGGCCAGGCGGTACTGAAGGCGATCAACGAGCGTGACCTGCCGCTGATCCTCGGCGTCACCCTCATCACCGCCACCGCCGTCGTCCTCGCCAACCTGATCGTGGACCTCCTGTACGGCGTGATCGACCCCCGAGTGAGGCTTGCATGAGCGACGCAGCAGACTCCGCCGCCGGCGCGCAGAGCGTCGAGGCGGCGGCGGGCGAGCCGGTGGAGACGACGAAGGCGAGCGCACCCCCCTCGTCCTTCCTCGA
This sequence comes from Streptomyces sulphureus DSM 40104, assembly GCF_000381025.1. Taxonomy (GTDB): domain Bacteria; phylum Actinomycetota; class Actinomycetes; order Streptomycetales; family Streptomycetaceae; genus Streptomyces; species Streptomyces sulphureus. The sequence continues at coordinate 89,289 of NZ_KB905814.1, read as the reverse complement.
AGTCCGCGACCTGCACGTGCACTTCCCCACCCAGGACGGCTGGGTGAAGTCCGTCGACGGCCTCTCCTTCCGGCTGGAGAAGGGCAAGACGCTCGGAATCGTCGGCGAGTCGGGCTCCGGCAAGTCGGTCACCTCGCTCGGCATCATGGGGCTGCACACCGTCGGCCAGTACGGGCGGCAGCGCCCGCACCTGAGCGGTGAGATCTGGCTCGACGGCAGGGAGTTGCTCGGCGCGGAGCCGGACGAGGTGCGCAAGCTCCGCGGCCGCGAGATGTCGATGATCTTCCAGGACCCGCTCTCCGCGCTCCACCCCTACTTCACGATCGGCAACCAGATCGTGGAGGCGTACCGGGTCCACCACTCCGTGACGAAGAAACAGGCGCGCCGCCGCGCTGTCGAACTCCTCGACCGTGTCGGCATCCCGCAGCCCGACAAGCGGGTCGACAGCTACCCGCACGAGTTCTCCGGCGGCATGCGGCAGCGCGCGATGATCGCCATGTCGCTGGTGAACAACCCCGAACTCCTCATCGCCGACGAGCCGACGACCGCGCTCGACGTCACCGTGCAGGCGCAGATCCTCGACCTCATCCGCGACCTCCAGAAGGAGTTCGGCTCCGCGGTCGTCATCATCACCCACGACCTGGGCGTCGTCGCCGAGCTCTCCGACGACATCCTGGTGATGTACGGCGGCCGCTGCGTCGAGTACGGCACGGCGGAGAAGGTCTTCTACGAGCCCCAACACCCCTACACCTGGGGTCTCCTGGGCTCCATGCCGCGGATCGACCGGGAGCGCACCGAGCGCCTCGTACCGGTGAAGGGCTCGCCGCCGAGCCTGATCAACGTCCCCTCCGGCTGCGCCTTCAACCCGCGCTGCCCCTACGCGGACGTCCCCAAGGGCGGTGTCACCAGGACGGAGCGGCCCGAACTGCGCGACCTCGGCGGCGGGCACTACTCCGCCTGCCACATGTCCCAGGAGGACCGCACCCGCATCTGGGACGAAGAGATTGCGCCGAAGCTGTGACCGGCGCCCGGCGCACGGCCGCCGCACCGGAGGCCCCGAAGAGAACGACGGACGCACCGAGGACGGCGGCGGCGCGGTGCCCCTCAGCCGGCGGACCCCGCCGCGGGCGCCCCGAGTCGGACCAGCCAGAGCTGCGAGTGAGGACTAGCCGATGACGATCCCCCAGCAGGCTTCGGGCACCGCCGAAGTCGCGCCCGAGGCGGAGCCGGGCGAGACGCTGCTCAAGGTCAGCGGTCTGAAGAAGCACTTCCCCGTCACCAAGGGCCTGTTCAAGCGGCAGGTGGGCGCGGTCAAGGCGGTGGACGGGCTCGACTTCGAGGTGCGCTCGGGGGAGACCCTCGGCGTCGTCGGGGAGTCGGGCTGCGGCAAGTCCACGATGGGCCGGCTGATCACGCGGCTCCTCGAACCGACCGAGGGCACCGTCGAGTTCCAGGGCACCGACATCACGCACCTGGGCGTCAGCGGGATGCGTCCGCTGCGGCGCGACGTCCAGATGATCTTCCAGGACCCGTACTCCTCGCTCAACCCGCGGCACACCGTCGGCTCCATCGTCAGTGCGCCGTTCCGCCTTCAGGGTGTGAAGCCCGAGGGCGGGGTGAAGAAGGAGGTGCAGCGGCTCCTCGGTGTCGTCGGGCTCAACCCGGAGCACTACAACCGGTATCCGCACGAGTTCTCCGGCGGCCAGCGCCAGCGCATCGGCATCGCCCGAGCCCTCGCGCTGAACCCGAAGCTCGTGGTCGCCGACGAGCCGGTCTCGGCGCTCGACGTCTCCATCCAGGCGCAGGTCGTCAACCTCCTCGACGACCTCCAGGAAGAGCTCGGCCTCACCTACGTGATCATCGCTCACGACCTCTCGGTGATCCGGCACGTCTCCGACCGGATCGCGGTCATGTACCTCGGCAAGGTCGTGGAGTTGACCGACCGCAAGTCGCTCTACGAGTCGCCGATGCACCCGTACACGCGGGCGCTGCTCTCCGCCGTCCCCGTGCCCGACCCGCGCCGCAAGGCCGACGGCGGCGGACGCGACCGCATCCTGCTCCAGGGCGACGTCCCGTCGCCGATGGACCCGCCCACCGGCTGCCGGTTCCACACCCGGTGCTGGAAGGCGACGCAGGTCTGCACCGTGGAGGAGCCCCCGCTCCTCTCCCTGCGCACCGGTCACGAGGTCGCCTGCCACCACCCGGAGAACCACGAGGACCTCCACCCGGAGCCGCTCCTCAAGGAGGCACCCGCGCCCGGCGGGGAGCGGATCGAGATGACGAAGCCCGCTGCGGCGGACGACGGTTCGACCGAGCCCGGCGATGCGGACGGCGGCTCCGAAGGAGCTTCCTCGCCGGAGAAGTGAACCGCTGACCCCGGCTCCCGTCCTGGGTGTAGGAGCCGCGGGCCAGGGGCAGCCGGGTGCCTGACCCCGCGTCGGGCACCCGGCCTTGCGCTCGGGGACGGCCGCCGCACCGGCGTGCGGCGCAGCCCGGTAGACATGCCCCGTGGACCTCTTCCTCCCTTCCCTCCCGCACTGGCTCGACCTCGCCGGGATCTTCGTCTTCGCCGTCTCCGGGGCGCTCCTCGCCGTCCGACGCGACCTCGACGTCTTCGGCATCGCGATCCTCGCCGAGATCACGGGGCTCGGCGGCGGCCTCTTCCGCGATCTGGTGATCGGCGACGTGCCACCGCCTGCCTTCACCGAGCCCGGCTACTACCTTTCACCGCTCCTCGCCGCGCTGCTCGTCTTCTTCCTCCACCCCGAGATCGAGCGGATCAACAAGGCGATCAGCGTCTTCGACGCGGCGGGACTCGGCCTCTTCTCGGTGACGGGCACCCTCAAGGCGCACGAGTACGGACTCGGACTCGGGGCCTGCGTGGCACTCGGCCTCGCGACGGCCGCGGGCGGCGGCGTCCTCCGCGACGTCCTCGCCAACGAGGTCCCCTCGCTGCTCCGTTGGGACCGCGAGATCTACGGCGTCCCCGCGCTCGCCGGAGCCGGACTCGTCGCGGTACTCCTCGCCTGCAACGCGTTGACCCCCGCCACGACGGTCCTCGCCGCACTTCTCGGCTTCCTCCTGCGGCTTCTCGCCCTCCACTACAACTGGCGTGCACCGCGCGCCTGGCGGCGGGGGAGGGGATGAGGGATCAGGGAAGAACTACGTGTTCGTTTGGATAGTCGGCTTTGTTGTAAGAGGCCCACGTCGATGGTTCGAGGGACAGGTTTTGTCTGCCGGGGCATGGCGTGGGCTACGGGCGTGTAGAGCGACCGTGCGGAACGTAGGTGCGTCACCGGCGTTCGACAAAAAATGCAGTCAGGCCGGTGGAGCGTGAACGCAAACAAGGCCTTAGGCGAGTAGCTGTTCGGTGGCGAGGTCGCGGTAGAGCGGGCAGATTTCGAGGAGTTCCTCATGACTGCCGACCGCCGCGACTTCGCCGCGATCCATGACGACGATGCGGTCCGCATGGGTGACCGTGGAGAGGCGGTGTGCGACAACGAGGAGTGTGTGCGCCTTCGTCAATTCTCCGATTAGGCCACGGAACGCTGCCTCACTCCGTGCATCGAGATTGCTGGTTGGCTCGTCGAGGAGGAGTATGCGTGGAGCGGCCAGCAATACTCGGGCGATTGCGAGCCGTTGACGTTCTCCGCCCGACAGCAGCACACCGCCCTCGCCCACCGGGGCGTCCAGGCCGTTGGGGGAGCGCCGGACGAGCTCGGTGAGCTGCACCTGCGCCAGCGCGGCGTGCAAGCTTTCCTCGGTTGCGTCCGGCGCTTGGAGTACCAGGTTGTCCCTGAGGGACCCGGCGAGGGCCGGCGACTCCTGTTGTACATAGCCCAGTTGGGAGCGAAGCGCGTCCCGGGAAATTGTCTTGAGGTCCAAGCCGCCTATGCGCAGGGTGCCGCGCTCGACATCGTAAAACCGTTCGACAAGGCTCAGGAGCGTAGTCTTGCCCGACCCGGAGGGTCCCACGAGCGCCGTCAGGCCGTCGAGCGGGACTTGGAAGCTCACATTACGCAAAACCGGTTCGCCCCCGATATAGCGGAAGTCCACGCTGTCAAACTCAAGGGCGTGCGCACGGTCCTCGTCTGCCCTGCGAGGATATTTGGCGGCCGCCGCTTCCCGGCGGGAGACAGTTACGTCTTGCTTATCTGCTCCCATAGCGGGTCTGTCGTGTGCCGTTTCCGATGGGATGCGGAGAATTTCTTCGATCCGGCGCCAGGCACCCATGCCCTCCTGGACGCTCAGATAAGCCCGAAAAGCCTGACCGACGGGGGAGACCAGGAAGAAGAGGAACAGCACGAACGAGATCAGCTGCGCGAAGTCCATCGCACCGCTCGCTACTCTGGCGCCTCCTACGGCGAGCACCGCCAGAAACGCCGCCTGCACTGCAGTGCCAGAGAGGGGACTGACGATCGATTTCAACCGGGCGAGGCGGAGCCCGGCGTGGTAGGCGTCCCCCGTCCTCTGCCCGATGTACGTCAACTGTTGTTCCGTGGCACGTGCGGCGCGGATCGTGCGGAGGCCGGCGAGTGCGTTGCTGCTGGCCGCAACCAACGCTCCGATGCTGGTCTGGACGTCTTCGCTGCGTTGTCGCAGGCCGCGGGCGACCAACAGCGCACCGCCTGCGCCCACGCCGATGCCGCCGGCGGCGACGAGAAAGAGTGGGAAGTCCATCGCCGCCATGGCGACGGCAGACCCGATCATGAGGAGAAGTCCGGAGGCGAGATCCACTAGGCCAGAACTGACGACCATATGCACCAGCACGGTATCGGAGCCGAGCCGCGAGAGCAGATCTCCCGACGGGCGCCGATCGTATTCGCCGACGGGGAGGTTGAGCATCCGTCCCACGAGTTGTTCCCTAAGCTTCCGCACTATGCGTTCGGCTGTTCGCTCCAGCAGATAGTCGCGCCCGCCGGTGAGCACGGCCACGGCGACGACAAGACCGACGAGCAGGAGCGCGGAGCCAAACACGGGACCGGAACCTGCCATACGCGTCAACAAGGACTCGACCATGACGGGTTGGGCGAGCGACGCGGCGGACATGAGCAGTGACAGGCCCGTGGCCGCCGTAAGGGCGCCGCGCTGGCCGCGCAGGTGCCGAAGGAAGTCGCGCAGTCCTGCGCGGCGTGGAGGACATGTCATCCCGAACCTCCAGGCGAGATTCTGCGGTGTGGAGGGCGCGCCCGAAGGACGTTCCGAGTTGGGTGTGCAGGCGAGGCGACAAGGAGGAGAGCGTCCCTGAACGTGCGACTGAACGGTAGTGAAGCAGCGGTCGGCTGAGCTACCGTCCCAGTCGCTGTCAGCGAGGATTTCGACCGACGAGGTGCTACGGAATTACAGGCACCGTGCTGCGGGACAGGGTCGGTGTTGCTAGCAGGGAAGTGTTGTCGAGCGTGAAGCCGGTAGCGCACTCGCAGGTACGCCACCGGCCTCACTCAGCCCCGTCAGCAGGTGATGCTGGTCCAGCTGTGCCCGCAGAGAACTGTCGTGTAAGAGCTGGCGAGTTGCTCGCCCACCTCGACGTCCTCGGAGCTCATCCCCTGAAGATCAAGGATGAAGTCGGTCATGGTTGTGTCACCTCCCCCTGTGTTTGATGTGCTCTCGACGTCCACCCGTTGGGGACGTCGAGCCCGTCTCCGCTTCCGCGTCGTCGCAAATATTCCGGGCGAGGAAGGGAAGTATTTCTGGACACCGCCCGTCCAGGAAACTCGCGAGTCTCAGCACGCCCGCGGACCCCGTCGCCACATCAGTGGATGCGCGTAGGTTCTGGTCACCGGGAAAGATCAGGCCGTGCTCGTCGGCGAGTACGTGCAGATCGAGTGCCGCCAGGCCGCTGTCGACGTACGGCTGTACCACCTCGCGGCCCAGTCTGGGAGCGAGGCGGTGGAGCGTGGCGACCAACCCGGCACGGCCGTTGAACAGTCCGCTCCCGATGCAGAAGTCCGTGCGGGCGGAGGTGGCGAGGCCTGGGAGCATATCGGCGATGCGCGCGTCGGTGCGGTGGTCGAGCAACAGGTCACTTACGAGAGCGATGCCCGCGCTGCCGGTGGCAAGATAGGGCAGCAGCCGCCCCTCGTTCCGCAGCATCACCGCGCCGTGGGCCGAGGCCTCGCACATGTCGAGATCCCTGTGGACCGCGCGTTGGGCGAGGTCGAGGTACCTGCTCCGACCCGTGAACTCATACATGCGCAGGAGGAAGAGGGCAAGTCCGGACCAGCCGTACAGCAGTCCGCCGTAGAAAGCTTCTGCGGCGTTGCTCGGCCCCTCTGTCGTGGTGCCGCCGTCCTGTGACTCGTCAACGAGCCCAAGGCTGCCCCGCTCGACAGCTTCGCATACCGCGTCCGCGGAGCAGTCCGCGTATGTTAAGTATTCGTGTTCACCTGTCTGTTGGTGAAGAAGCAGGCTCACGAGCCCGATGCCGGAAAGACCGTCGAAGAGTTTGCTGCTTCGTACCCGGGCTTCTAAACAGGGCAGCAGGAGTTTCTGGGCTGTGGCGGTATCGCCGAGCTGCGCCAGGGTGTAACTCACTCCGGCAAGACCATCGTAGAGGCCGGGAGGCGACGACTGTCTTCCGTAGGTCGGTGCCAGTAGCCACTCGACGTATTCCTCCAGCCGGCCCTCTCCGGCGCCACGGAGACTGTCAATGACTCCGGCGGCGCCAAATGCGAAGCCATGGCCCCCATGTTCAAACTGTCCGATGTCCCCGGGGAAAAGGCGGTCTTCCCTTTCAGGGGTGGCGGCACCGCGCAGGGAGGTAGCCAGATCGCGGATGACGGGTTGCCAAGGGCCGCTTGTTTTGGGAAAGACGTTTTTGGTCATGGGTGCGAGACCGGAAGGGCCGGGCCCGGTCCACTCACCGCAGAGCGGTGCCATCCTGGCGAGTTCCTCCTCGCTGAGGGCGAAGCGCCGACCCGCCTCCGTGATGAAGGCGCCCGCCTTCTGGGGGCAGAGCGCCAGGATGCTGTTGAGGGGAAAGTAGAGGTACAGCTGAACGGCGGCGAGTGCGTACAGGTCCTCGGCTTCCCCTGTGAGGTGACCGGGCGGGGCGAATCCCGGGGTTGCCAGGGTGCGTGCGGCGCTCTCCTGCGTCGGCATCGCCATCTCGAAGTCGACGAGGGACACGCCGAGTTCGTCGTCGATCATGATGTTGCTGGGCTGCAAGTCACGGAAAACGTAACCCCGCGCATGTACCTCGGTAATGATTCTCTCGACCCTCGCGAGCAGGGTACGGACTCGGCAGTGGTACTCCTGCGACACGGTGGCGGCTGGATCGCACGAGGTGAACGGGTAGTGAATAGCGAGCCAGGAGTGCATCGGGATGCCGGGGACCCGATCCATGGCAAGGAATTCGTGATCGCCGTAGGTGTCGAGGCCGTGGATGCCGGGGACACCGGGCACGCTGTCCAGGGCCCGTAGCGCAGCGGCCTCGCTGCGGACCCTGGCGACGGCGTCCCTTCCGCCGCGATCGAGCCCGGCGTGAGGCCTCCCCTCCTTGAGAATCAACTCGGCGCCGTCGGAACGGCGTTGTGCGGAGTAGACGCCGCCGCCGTTGGAGAAGTGCAGTGGGGCGCGTACCTGGTAGGGGAAAGCGTCGCCGCCATTCGCGGACACGCGTCGGCGTGTGGGTCGGCGTAGAAATTCTGGCACTTCGACCCAGTCGGGCAGGGTGAAACGGGGCTCCCTGCTGTCGGGCACCAGCTTCCCGTCCGGGCGTCGGATGGCGGGGGTCCGGATGCCGCTCGAGGTGTAGGTGTACTGCGGTGTGAAACTGCCGTAGCGGACGTAGAGTGGGCCGTCCTGCCAGCGCACGTCGCTCAGGATGTACGGGCCTTCGAACCCAGTGAGCTCCTCGCCCAGTTCCTTGAGGGTTTCCTCCAACTGCTGCGTGTCCCCTGGGTAGAGCGCTACGAACTTGCCGCTGGCGCCCCTCGGAGCGTACTTGGAGTTGTGCTCGAAGAGGACGTCTCGGGAGCGCAGGAACTTGAAGGCGAGGCCGTGCCGGAAGCAGTGCCGCGCAGTCCGTTCGAGGATGGCCGTCGCATTTTCCAAAGTGGCCGACACGTGGATCTTCCAGCCCTGGTCTGCGCCGAGGTGGTCGACCGGCCGATAGTAGCTCCAGCGGCCGTTGTCCCTGCGCTGCCAGCCGTCAGGGACGGATATGAGCGACGCAAATTGTGCGGTGTCGGCCGCCTGCTCCGGCGAGTCGTAGTAGCGCGGATCGACGGCACAGTAGGCCGGATAGCGGATGTCCACCTGTTCCCCTCCCCGTACGTCGGCAGACGCGTGGGCAGCTGTGACACGCAGCCACTTCTGTCACTCCCATGCGCGACCCACGATGCTGACTGCTCGGTGTATGCGCGGTTGTTGACAGATTCTTGCCGCCCGGTCGGATGTAGCCCGACCTGGGCGAACTCGCAGCTTTAGCCCACGATTCGGGGTTGCGTGGATCAGGAAACAGAGTCATCACGAGGCGGAAGATGTGAGCCCGGTACGGCGTTATGCTGACGACTCCTTCACAAAATCCACTAAGCGACCGCAAACTTTCAACGCCACGCACCACCGCAGCTCCGCGTCGACGTAGCCGCACATACTTGGCCGTCCTGCAGGCGGGATCTTGTCGTCATGGACGTGTGAGCGAGCGACAGCACCGAGTCCGCGTTCCCGGTGCACCGATCGGTCTTGCAGGCACGCGGCGGGGACGAGAAGAAACGAGGAAACGAGAGCTCGGGGGCGGTTCTGCCAGCCCGGGAGCTTCTCACGGAGGGGGAACATGCGATTCGGTCTTCTGGGGCCGGTCGAGGTCTGGTCCGGGTCCCGTTCGCTGGCGCGGCACGCGAGGCCGCAACAACGCACGCTGCTGGCCGCCCTGTTGGATGATCTCGGTCGGCTGGCCACCCCGGACGAGCTGATCGGTCGGATCTGGGGCGAGTCCCCGCCGCCCACCGCCAGGCGGACGCTGCATAGCCACATCAGCCGTATCAGGAACCTGCTTACTCAGGAAGCCGATGCAGGCGCTCCCAGGCTGCTCTTCCGCGACGGCTGCTACCTGCTCCTCGCCCCTGCGGAGGCTGTCGACGCACAGGTCTTCCGTCGGTTGGTGCAGGAGGCGGGACAGCAGGAGGCTCACGAGCGGGTCCGTCTTCTGCGGGACGCGTTGAGTCTATGGCGCGGTGAGGCCCTCTCCGGACTGCCGGGCCCCTGGGCCGAGCGGCGACGCGAGATGTACCGGCGGCAGCGGGTAAGGGCGATACTCGACTGGGCTGATAGCTTGCGAGATCTGGGACAGGCGAACAGGTCGCTGGAGGCTCTGGAGCGCACCGTCGAGTCCGAGCCGCTCACCGAGCCCGTCACGGCACGACTCGTGGCCGCGCTCTACACCGAGGGATACGCCAGCGACGCCCTCCGGTCTTACCACGCGTTCAGCAGACAGCTCGCCGACGAACTCGGCACTGTGCCCGGCCCCACGTTGCGTCGGCTGCACACGGCGATCGTGCAGGGCCGGCCACTTCCCGAACTCGGGTGAAACTCAGCAGCCTTCGCGTGAACCATTTCGCCTGCCCCCTGCGATAGAGAAAGTATGTGGCCCTCAGGAAACCCGCGGCGCTCGCGGGCTCGCGCCGCACCCGGGACCGCGGAGGAAACGCGGAGCGGTCGCGGGGAGGATGACGCGGTGCTCGTTGCGGCTGTCGCCGCCGGTAGCTCCGACGCGCTGCGCTTACTGCACCGTCGGCATGCGCCCTGGCTGAGGGCACGCCTGCGTCGCGCCTGCCGTGACGCCGACGCTGTCGACGAGGCTCTCCAAGACACCTTTGTCGCGGTGTGGAAGGGTGCGTCCCGTTTTAACAGGCGGAGCCGGGAAGCCGAGGACGCCGGAGTTGCCGCCTGGATGTGGACCATCGCTCGACGCCGGCTGGTGTCCACGTTGAGGAAGAGGGGGTCGCGATGGATAGCTGGTCCGCGGGAGCCGGTCGAGGCGGACACCGTCACGGGCTCCGCAGAAGAGGCTGTGTTGAGCGCCGTGGAGCATGGCGAAGCAGGGTCTGCGATGGCACGTCTCTCGCCTGAACTCCGTGCCGTGGTGCAGTCCTGCGTCTTGGACGGACTCACGGTCCGGGAGGCGTCGCACCGGCTGGAGATACCCGAGGGCACCGTGAAGACCCGTATGCGGCGGGCGAAGGCGCGGCTGCGGGAGGAGCTTGCATGAGCGAGACAACAGCTGGTCGGCACGCGCCGAAGGAGCTGCTTCGCCGTTACCTGGAGCAGGACGTCACCCCGGCCGAGGCCGAGTTGCTCGAACAGCACCTGGACCGGTGCGCCATGTGCCGGGAGGTCTTCCCAGTCAATGAGGAGTGGATGGAGGAAAGTTGGGAGGGCATTCTTGCCGTGGTGTTGCGCCCGGCACCGACTCTCCTCGAACGTCTGTTGAGAGCCTGCCGCGTGCCATCCCACCTGGCGCGCCTGCTCGCCGCGACGCCCACGCTCAGTCGTGCCTGGCTCACCGGGCTTGCGGCGGTGCTGGCGTTCGCCGTTGCGGCCGCGCACGCCATCGGATCGGGCAAGACGGCGCTGCTGCCTTTCCTCATTGCGGCACCGGTGCTCCCGCTCGGTGGGATCGCTTTCGCCTACGGGCCTCGAAGCGATCCGGCGCACGAACTGCTCGCCGCCACTCCGTTCTCCGGGCCCAGGTTGCTGCTCTGGCGTGCCGCGGCCGTGCTCGGAGTCGCCCTCGTGCCGGCCGCCCTGGTCACACCGTTGCTACCGGGACCGCCGCTGAGTGGCGCCGTATGGCTACTGCCTGCCCTGTCGTTGACCGCCGCCTGCTTGGCGTTCTCGACGCGGTGGCCCATGCCGGTGGCGGCCGGAGGCACAGCGGCCTTGTGGATCGCCTGCGTCGTGCTGGGTGAACTCCTGGCCACCGGGCAGCTAGTGGTCTTTGCGCCGCCTCTGCAGGCCGGATACGGCGTCGCCACCGCAGTGCTGCTGCTCGTCGGATTTTTGCGCCGCCACCACATCGATTACAGGGGAGGGAGCTCATGGTCACAGCAGACGCGGGCGTCCGCTTGACTTCGCTCACAGTCAGCTACGGCGCGGCACAGGTTCTCGACAGTATCGACCTCGAACTCACCGCTGGCGTGACCGGGTTGCTCGGTCCCAATGGTGCCGGCAAGAGCACGCTCATGCGATGCCTCGCCACAACGCAGTCACCGAGCGACGGCGGGTTCCGCGCCCTTGGACTCGACCCGGCAGACCGTAACCAGCGCACGGAGCTCCGTAGGCGCCTGGGTTACCTTCCACAGAATCCGGGTTACTACCCGCACTTCACTGCCTACGAGCTCGTCGACTACGTTGCCATCCTCAAAGAGTTCACTGACCGCGACGAACGCCACGTCCAGGTACGCAGAGTTCTGGAGGAGGTGGGCCTGACCGACCGGGCGACCACCAAGGTGAAGCGTCTTTCCGGAGGGATGCGGCAACGCCTCGGGCTGGCCCAAGCCCTCCTCGGTGACCCGAAATTCATGATCCTCGACGAGCCGACGGTCGGACTCGATCCTGAGCAGCGTATGCGCTTTCGGGCCCTCGTCTCCCGGCTCGGCGAGTCCCGCACCGTCCTGCTCTCCACGCACCAGACTGAGGACGTGGCGGCGTTGTGCGAGCGCGTCGTCGTACTCTTCGGCGGACGTGTTCTGTTCGACGGCACGCCGCAGGGGCTCGCACAGCATGCAGCGGACCAGGTCTGGCTGACCCGCCAGGCGCCGCCGGGCGGACGGTTCTTCTGGCGTACTGCGGACGGCCGATACCGTGTTCTGGGCGAGCGCCCCGACGAGGCGGAGTGCGCGGAACCCGAAGTCGAGGACGGCTACCTGCTGTTGTTGGGTGATCGTGCTCCGCAGGCGGGGGTGTCGTGAGCGCCGAGACGGAGACGGGTGCCGAAGGCGAGGCGGCATCTGTAGTCGTCTCCGAAAGCGGCGGATCGTCCACTGCGGTGCGGCGAACACGGATCGGGGCCGTGGTCGCCTCGTTGACCCGGACCGAACTGCTTCGATTGGCGAAGAACCCCTTCATCTGGGGCGCGGCTGCCGTCGCGTTCGCCCTCCCCGTCCTGCTGAGCGTTCGGCAGCCTATGGTCGCCAACCTCGAATACGAGGTGCAACTCGCCGGAACGGGTGCTCTGTTGATCGCGGTCACCGTGATGGTGACGGCGAATCTCGGTGCCGTGCGCGACCAGCGTCGGGGGATGCCGCAGACCCTCGCCGCTCTGCCGGCGGGTGCCATGGTCCGCACCCTCGCCGTGGCGATCGCCTGCGGTCTCGCGGGGGCGCTCCTCACCGCCGTGACCGTTGGCGCCCACGTGTTGTTTCGCCTCGGCTCGGGGCCCGTGGCCGGTGGCATGAGTGTCTGGGAGATCCCCGCCGTTGTCGAGGGCAGCGTAGTGCTCACTGTGCTCGGTGTGACGCTCGGAAGATGGATGCCCACGCTCATCGCTGTCCCGGTAGTACTCGTAGTGTTCCTCGCGCTCACGGTCGACCAGGGCACCACGGTTTGGCCGTTGCCCATCACCTCCCTGCTCGCTGGTGACGTGCTGCAGTGGCCGGCCGGCTCGCGCTCGGTGTATCTCGCTGCCCTCGTCGTGCTGCTTGCGGCGGTCGCCCTGCTGCGTCATGGGATGCACGCGTACCGAGCGTTGGCGGGGGCCCTGGCGCTTGCCCTGGCAGCGCCGCTGCTCCTCTCGGGCAATGCCGCCGCTCACGAGGGGGACGCCGCCGAGCTCAGCTGCACGGACCGCACCGAAGTGCGCTACTGTCACCTGCCCGGCTTCGACGCATGGGTTCCGCTCTGGGCCGAGGCAGCGGAGCCGGTCGTCGCCGCGGTTCCCGCTGCGGAGCGGGACGCGGTGCCCGTGGTGAAGCAGTACCGCACCACCATGTCGGGCGCGCAACAGGGCGGGGGTCTCGTCGGCACCGAGTGGGGCAGAGACGAGGTGGAGAAGGACTACCAGCGCATGCTCGCCGGCGAGTTGGCGGCTCGGATCACCGGGCTCGACGACGGTTCGGACACGTCCTCGGACCCGACCACGTGCGCCGGCGACGGCCAGGCTCGCACGGTCGTCGCGCTATGGCTGGCCGGCCAGACGGTCACGCCCGAGCCGGAATCGACCGTCGACGAGATGGGGCTCACCGCTCTCGGGCATGTCGGCTACAGCGCGGAGGACGGTCGCGTTGCCAGAACGCTTTTGAGACGTGAAGACGCCGGCGAACGGATCGGCGCGCACTGGAAGACGCTCGTCCGCCCGGAAACCGACTTGCAGCAAGCGCGTTCGCTGCTCGGCCTCGCCGACACCAGCGGCTCGCACCCGCAGGCCGACGCTGGCGCGGAGAGCGACGGCGTACCGCAGGCGAAGAGCGAGGGGCCACCGTGTCGTTGAATCGGATCGCCACCGCAGGGCGCCTCGTACCGCCTCTGGTTCGTGCCGTCTCGTGGACGCCTCTGGCGGTGTCCGCACCACTGATCCCGCTGCTCGCCTGGGTGCTGGCCGCCATGTCGGGGAATGATCCTCTTGATCCGCAGATGTCCCAGAACCTCACGAGGGCCGCGGGAGTGCTCCTGGGGGGTGCTGCTGCGTTCACTCTCGCCGACGAGATGGCGCACACCACTGCCGCAGCCCCGGTCCCCCGCTGGCTCCGCATGTGGGTGCGCACCGCTCTGGCGGTTGTCCCTGCGGCGCTCTCCTGGACCTTTGCCTACCTGGTGGCGGACGTGTGGCTGGCGGGGCCCGGTCACGTCTCCTGGGCTGTCGCCGGCATCGAGGGGGCGACCCTCTTCGTCGTCGGCATGGCGGGGGCGGCGTGGGCGGTGCGCCGTGTTGCCGAACGCCATGCGGCCTCCGCCGGCTTGGTCGTTCTCGGTGTCCTTCTCACCGTCACGGCCTTCCTACCAGGGGACAACTCCGCCTGGGCGGCGACGGATGCGAGCTGGAGCACCCTCCAGAGCATCTGGCTGGCGGCGCTCGTCGTGGCTTTGGCCTCGCTCGCCGGCGCCTACCGGGACACAAGGTGACACGCGCCGTACGGCAGCACACCACCCACATCTCCATTCGACCAACACGACGATCCCCCAAACCTGCTCTACTCGGACGCCCCCTCCCGCGCCGAGACGCACTGCTGGACGGAGAAGCCGCGGACCATCGCCGCCGCCGTCTCCGCGTCCTCCGAGGCGGGCCAAATCCCGTGAGGGCGGGGACCGTTGAGGTGGAACTCCGCCGTGCCGAGGAGCCGGGCGAGGTGCTCGCCGCGGCGCGGTTCTGCGGTGTGGACGGCGCCGACTGGGCCGGTGGGGGCCGAGGCGATGAGGGACGCCGTCTGCTCCTCGTCGTCGAAGGGGAGGGCCGCTAGGACGGGGCGCGGCACCTCCTGGCGGAAGACGGGCGAGTCGGGTGGCAGCGCGGTGAGCACCGTGGGGTGGACGAGGCAGCCCGAGGCGCGTCCCCGCAGGAGCGGGACGGCTCCGGCGGCGACGGCCTGCTCCGTGAAGGCGGGGGCCGCTTCGGCTTGCGAGGTGTCGACGAGGGGGCCGAGGTCGGTGTGCGGGTCGTGCGGATCGCCGACGCGCAGGTCGTGCACACGGGCGACGAGCTTGGCCGTGAACGCGCGCTCGATCGACCGGTGGACGAGGACCCGGGCCGCCGCCGTACCGCGGTGAAGGAAGCGGTCCCGTACCGCGTCCTCGACGGCGAGCGCGACGTCGGCGTCGTCGAGGACGAAGAAGGCGCCGTTTCCCCTTAGTTGGAGCACCGTGCGCTTGAGGTGGGCGGCCGCGACAGCGGCGATGCGCCGGCCCGCCGCGGCGGAACCGGCGAACGCGACGGCCCGGAGTACCGGGTGCTCCAGCAGCGCGTCGCCGATCTCCGCGACGTCCGTGAGCACGATGTTGAGCAGCCCCGGCGGGAGTCCCGCCGCCTCCAGGAGCGCCGCGAGGAGGGTGCCGCCCGCGACCGGGGTGCTCTGGTGCGGCTTGAGCACCACGGCGTTGCCCAGCGCCAGCGCGCAGCCGGCGGTGCGCACGGCGGCCGTCAACGGGAGGTCGGACGGGGTGATCGCGCCGATGACGCCGACCGGCCTGCGGTGGAGTGCGTGCGCCGCGCCTTCGGGCTCGGGCGGCAGGGCGCGGCGCTCCGGGTGTGCCGTCAACCGAGCTGCGTGCGTGAGGAGTTCGCGGGCGGCTGTGAACTGCTCGTCGGCCTCGGCCGCCGTGCTGCCCGACTCGGAGACGACGAGGTCGGTGAGCCGCCCGCGCTCCTGCTGGAGGAGGTCCGCCGCGCGCGTGAAGATGCGGGCGCGCTCCGGGTGAGCGGTCTGCGCCCACTCGCGCTGGGCGCGGGCCGCGGCGCGGTAGGCGGCGTCGACCTCGCGGGAGGTGGCGACGGTGACGGAGGCGAGGCGCTCGCCCGTGTACGGGTCGAAGTCGAGGAGGTCCCAGGAGCCGCTGCCCGGCCGCCACGCGCCGTCGATGCACTGGAGGGCCAACTCCGGGAATCCGCCGGCGAGTCGACCCGGCGCGTGCGAGACCGTTCCGCCCGACGGCGTGCGGTCCTGCGCCCGGGGGCCGGTGGAGGCAGCGGGCATGGCAGATCCCCTCTCGCGCGCTTCCCTCGCGGTCCCGTGCCCGGCACGGGCCGAGGGCCGCGGCCCCATGTTACGTACGGGAGGGGCGTGTTGGCCGTTCGCAGCGGGAGCGGTTGCGACGCGGTGTGGCGCACGGAGCACACAGGGGCGCACGTCGTTCCCAGGGCGGTCGGACAGTGCGCCCCGGCGTGCAGTGGGGGAGCACCGGGGGCTGCGCGTGCGTCGGCTACTGGCGGGTAGGGTTTCGCCATGGCAGAAACCGCACTCCACGAGTTCGACCGGGACACCGCCGTCACCCGCGGCGGCCCCGGCGTCCACGACGTGGATCTCTCGGCGGGCTGGAGCATCGGCCACGGACTCAACGGCGGCTACGTCCTCGCCGTCGCCGGCCGTGCCCTCGCCGAGAGCCTCCCGCACCCCGACCCGTTCACCGTCACCGCGCACTACCTCACGGCGACCCTCCCGGGCCCCGCGCGCATCCGCACCGACGTGGCGCGCACGGGCAACACCACCTCGACCGCGTCCGCCGGTGTCTTCCAGACCGACGACGAGGGCCGCGAGACCGAGCGGATACGCGTCCTCGCCACCTACGGCGACCTCGACGCGCTCACCGACGAGGTGGGGACGACGGCCGAACCGCCCCCGATCCCGCAGCAGGCGGAGTGCTTCTCGGCTGCCGACAGCCCCGAGGAGCTCAAGCCGGAGATGGGCAACCGCCTCGATCTCCGTCTCGACCCGCACACCTGCGGCTGGGCCCTCGGCGAACCCAGCGGCCGCGGCGAGATCCGCGGTTGGCTCGGCCTCGCCGACGGGCGCGACCACGACCCGCTCTCGCTGCTGATGGCCGTCGACGCACTGCCGCCCACCGCCTTCGACTACGGCGTACAGGGCTGGGTGCCGACCGTCGAACTCACCGTCCACGTACGCGCGATGCCCGCCCCCGGGCCCGTGCGGATCGCCCTCAGCAGCCGCAACCTCGCGGGCGGTTACCTGGAGGAGGACGCGGAGGTCTGGGACTCCAAGGACCGGCTCGTCGCCCAGTCCCGACAACTGGCGCGCACACTCCGTCGCAGGTGAGCGGGGCCGCCCGCCGCCGACGGGCCGCCGGGTCCCGCCGCGTGTAGCGTGGGAGGGGTGACGCAGCAGGTGCCGGGCGCCCCGGTGCCTCGGACCGCAGCCGGAGAGGGTGATCCGGAGTGGCGTACCCCGTCGAGAGCACGCTTCCCGCCGACGAGCTGAAGGTCGTGGGGGAGGCGCTGCAAGCCGAGTTGACCGACCTCGTCGACCTCTCGCTCGTGGCCAAGCAGATTCACTGGAACGTGACGGGACCGCGGTTCCGCTCGGTCCACCTCCAGCTCGACGAGGTCGTGGAGACGGCCCGCGAGTACTCGGACACCGTCGCAGAACGCGCGGCGGCCCTCGGCGTCTCGCCCGACGGCCGCTCCAAGACGGTCGCCATCGGCAGCGGCATCGGCACCGTCCCCGAGGGCTGGCTCGCCGACTCCGACGCCGTGCAGGCGATGGTCACGGCCCTCACCGAGTGCGTCTCCGGCGCCCGCGGCCGGATGCGCGAGGTGGGGCCCGTCGACCCGGTCACGGAGGACGTGTTCATCTCCCTCATCGGCGAGTTGGAGAAGCACCACTGGATGTTCCAGGCGGCCAACCAGGGGTGAGGGAGGGCTTCGCGCTCGTACGGGCTCTGACCGGCCGCGTGCGGGCGCTGGTCACTTCCGGCGTGGGCCTCCTGACGACGGAAGTGCCGCAAGCGCCGCCTCCCAGGGGAAGGCGTCCGCGACGCCCTGCCTGGGCGGGTGCGCTGCGTAACCGCCTTCCCCGTACAGCACGTTGACACCCTGTGCCCGCAGCACGTCGACGCTCCTGCCCACTGCCGGCTGAGCGGCTTGGGCCCGGTTGAAGTACGGCACGGCAGCGGCCGGAATCCCCATGTGCACCCCCTCGGAGACGAGCCCGATCGCCAGGGTGTCGGCGATACCTGCGGCCCACTTGTTGAGGCTGGTGCACGAGAGCGGAGCGACGAGCACGGCGTCCGCAGGGGGCAACACGTCGGACTCCCACGGCAGCTTGTACTGCGACCGCACAGGGTGCCCCGTCAACTCCACCAGTTCCGCGTGGCGATGCTCCCACCAGCGCGCGGCGGAGGGCGTCAGGACGAGGCACACGTCCCAACCGGCTTCCTGGGCGCGACGTACACCGACGTCGACGTACTGCGCGGGGGCGGCGGCGCAGGCGATCAGGTACAGGACCGAGGGCGGCATGGGGGGAGTTCACAGGGTTCGGGCGGTGGGGGCAAGGGGTGGAGGCCGGTCCGCTGCCCGCGCCCGTCGGTGCTTTTCCGGGAGCGACACCGCGTGAGGCGACACGACCTGCGCGGCAACCAGCCGTCCTACCCTGGGCGTTGAGTGCTTCCGCCCATCAAGGGGATGCGATGATCAATCCAACTGCCATGACGACCGGGGAGCGGATCAGGTACTACCGCACCAAGGCCGGGCGCACGCAGGCGTCGGTCGCGGGGCTCGTCGGCCGGTCGGAGGACTGGCTGAGCAAGGTCGAGCGCAACGTCATCGCGATCGACTCGCTCTCGATGCTCATCAGGATCGCGCGCGAACTCGACATCGACAACGTCGCCGACCTCGTCGGCCCTTCAATCGACCTCAGTCTCGCGGGCGGCCTCGAACACGACTCGGTCCCGTCGATCCGTCGCGCGCTCAACGCCCCGCCGTCGACGCTCGGTTCGGACCTGCCCGGCGAGCCCCTGGCGCCCCATCAACTCGACGAACGCGTCACCGAGGCGTGGGGCGTCTACGAGACCCACAGGGAACGTTACGGTCCGGTCGGTGCGATGCTGCCCGGGCTCCTCGCGGAGTCGTACGCGACGCTGCGGCAGGCAAGCGGCGACGGCGAACGCACGGCGACGCGCGCGCTCGTCTCGCTCCTCCATCTCCACCAGGTGTTCCTGCGCCGCGTCGGTGAGCGCACGCTGTCGTTGAGGGCGGCCGACCGCGCGATGCAGATCGCCGACGAGACGGAGGACCCGGTACTGGTCGCCGCTGCCGCATGGAACGTGTGCGGCATCCTCACGTCGAGCGGCGAGGTCGGCGACTCGCTCGAGCTCGCGCGCCGGACCATCGACCACTGCCGCCCGGACGACGACGCAGCCCCCGAGCACCTGAGCGCTTACGGTGCCCTCCACCTCGCGGGCGTCATCGCGGCTGTCCGGGACAGCAAGGCCCCGACCGCATGGGACCTGCTCGCGCAGGCACGGGAGATCGCCCGCCGACTGGGCGCCGACCGCAACGACTTCCACACTTCGTTCGGCCCGACCAACGTCCGGATGCACGGCGTCCACCTCGCGGCAGAGGAGGGCGACGCACACGAGGCGCTGCGCCTCGCCGACGACGTGGAGGTACCCGAACCCGGCGGCGTCCTCCCCTTGGAGAGGACCACGAGGTACCTCGTAGAGGTGATGCACGCGCACAGGCTGACCGGGGACGATTTCGGCACGCTGCACATGCTGCGCCAGATCATGGAGGCGTCGCCCGAGGAGATCCGGTACTTCCCCCTCGTACGGGAGGCGGTGCAGGGCTTGTTGAAGCGCCCGCGTCCGCAGACCCGGAGGGAGGTGCACGAGCTGGCCGAACATGTCGGCGTGCTCGGGTAAGCAGGGGCGCCGCTCGATCGCGGTACCCGGAGCCGGAGGCGACCCGGAAGACGGTTCCGGGTCGCCTTCTCCCTTGCGCTCTACCGTCCTCATGTGACGGGACATCAGCGACGGAGCGTTCGCGCCGCCACAGCCAATCCCGCACAAGGACTTCGGCTGCATCGGGCAGGTGCCTTGCGGCGTACCGCAGCGGGTCGGCTTGCGCTGCCGCTTGAACTACAGAACGACGGGGTGTCGATCGGAGTCTGCGCGCTCGTGATGACGATTGCGGACGCGGCGAAACTCCACGACGAGCTCGGGATATCTCTCGCGCACAAGGACTCATCAACCGGCGCGAGTACGAACAGGGCACAGTGGCATGACTCCTGAGAACCCCCAGAAGCCCCGTCGGACGACGGACGAGCACGTTCGTCGGGCACGCCTCTCCGACGCCTCTACACACGAAGTGTTCTTGCCGGTCAGTTGGGTTCGCGTCTGTCAGGCGGGTGTACGTGACGCCCTGACAGCCTGGGAGGACGGCCGACTGGCCGAGCTGCCGGTCGGCGTCGGCTGGGACGTCGTTCGCCTCCCGAGGACCGAGGGCTGGGAGACGGTGAGGCAACTCCGGTGCATGCGCGCCGTGTTGGGCCCGGTGCTGCACGCCCGGTACGGCGTCGACGTCCTGGTGCCGACCGGCTCGGCCGCCGTTTTCGACCTCCCCGGCGCGGCCGTACTCGGCGCCGGGGAAACCGTCGAGGTGCCGCACCCGAGCGTGATCGCGCCGCACACCTGCCATGCGAGGTCGTGGATCGTGCCGCCCCGCGACCTCCGCGGGCTCACCGACTCCGCCGACCTCTACGGTGCGTACGCCGCAGCCCTGGCGAGCGTCCGGGGCGGACGGAGGTGTCCCAGGTGACCGCTCATGCGCCGCCCGTGCCCACACCGGGGCTGATCGCCTCCCTCCACGTACGCCTGTGGCTCGATCTCACCGCCGGCGGGCGGCAGTTCGCGCCGCTGCTGATCACCCACCCGCCGGCCCGCCGCACCGGTGAGGACGCCGCGACGATCGAGGCGCGGATGCGCGGCGTCGCCGAAGCCCTCGGTGCCTCGCCGCCGGGGCCGCTCCTTCCGGAGAGCGGTCCGCGGCTCACCGTCCACGGCGGCGGCCTCTTGCTCGTGCACCTCGACGGCACCCCGCACGCCTTGCGCCTCCACCAGCCGGCTCGGCGCCTGCACATGCTCGCCGGTCTCGGTCAGGTGCTCCTCGCCGTCGGACTCGATCCGCTCGGCCCGCACGCGCGCGGAGCCGCGGTCGACCGGTACGTGGAGGCGGCGGGTGAGGCGGGCCGGGTCTGCTTCGCGGCTGCCGGCGTGCTCGTGGGAGGGCGCTCGGGAAGGAGGCGGCTGGAGGCGGTGAACCGGGTCGAGCAGTGGGGCAGTTGATCGGTGGCTGCCCCTCGGGCGGTGAACGTACGGGGTCGTTGGCGCGCTGGGCGGATGGTCGGTCCGTTGACCTTCCCGCTGCGGCGACCCGGGGCTGTGCCCAGGACGTCTAACGCAGGTGGGCCTGGGAGAACGGGCCGTCGGTGACGAAGCGGCGCAGGGAGTTGGCGAAGGCTGCGGCCTCGTCGGCCGGCCACGAGGCGAGGCTCATGGTGATACGGGCGGACAGGCGCTCGCGCAACGCCTGCACCGTGCGTTCTCCCGCGTCGGTGAGGGCGAGCAGGGTGGCGCGCTGGTCGGAGGGGTCCGGTTCGCGCCGCACGAGCCCGGCTTCCTCCAGCCTGGAGGCCCGGCGGGTGATGCCGGACCGGTCGAGTCCCACCTCAGGGGCCAGGTCGGCCGCGCTGCAAGGGCCGGTGCGCGCAAGGCCGCTGAGCAGCGGGTAGGTCAGCTCATCCACGGCTTCGCCCATACCGGCGGTCAGGGCTCGGTGCAGTTCTTGCCGAGTGCTGCGTTTGAGCAGCACGCCCAGGGCGTCGGCGATGTCACGTCCCACCTCGGTGTCCATCGACCCAGGTTAGCGTGCGCGGCGCACGCGTATGGATTATGCTGTCCAGTTGCGTGCGCCGCGCACGCAACGTACGAGAGGAAGTCCGCCATGCACCGCACCGACATCGCCGCAGCACTCACCGACCTGATCTTCAAGCCGGGACTCGACCTGCACGAGGCTGCCGACCGGCATTTCGCCCCCGACTACCGTCAGCGCACCGACGGGCGCTGGACCGACCGCGTCGCCTTCCTCGAGCACATCGCCCACCTGCGCGGCATCGTGGCCGAAGGCTCCGTCGAGGTCCACGACGAGTTGTACGACGGCGTTCACTACGCCGACCGGCACACCGTCCACCTCACCAAGGCGGACGGCCGCACCGTGCGCACGGAGGTCTACGTGTTCGGCGAGTTCGCACCCGACGGCCGCTTCCGTCGTATCGATGAGGTGACGCTCATGCTCGAAGGCGCCGAAGCCGACAGGAACATGGGCAGTGCTCGCTGAACGGGGGCGCCGGCGGAGGGGCGTCCGAGAACTGAGCAGGTGCCGCCTGGCCCACGTCGGTGGCCGGCCCGGCTCCTCGGCTTTGTCCACCACGCGCCCGTGTTGCTTCTTGGGCTCGGCCGCCCGCGGTCTGTCGTGGGCCGGCTCGCGCCGGCGGTGGCGACGCCTGCCGGAGTACCCGGACTCATCGGGTGGATGCGGCGCCTGTCGTCGTGTTCGCCTACGCCCCCGGGTCGGTCGGCCGGCTCGGGCGGAATGTGGCCTCGACGTGGGCCAGTTGGGCAGCGAGGATGTCCTCGAACGCGGTGCGGCGGTCCGCCCCGAGCGGGCGGATGTCGCGGGCGAAGTGGGCCAGGGACGGGAAGAGTTCGGGGTCGGCGCCGAGCACCGCCACCCGGAAATGCTCCATGCCCTGTTCGCGCTCGACGGGGGTGACCGCGCCGGCCCCGGCCTCGGAGGCGATCAACGCCGCGATGAGGACCGCGATCCGGTGATAGTGCACCGGGACCTCCTCGTCGGGCAGTCCGGAAGCGCGCAGTGCCTGTAGTACCTCTTCCATGACCAGCCGGGAACCGGTGCCGCTCGACGCGTAGAGTCCCCAGATCGTGGCGAGTTGGGGTTGCTGTCCGAAGGCTTCTCTCACGCGCAGGGCCAGGGAAGTGATGCGCTGTTTCCAGTCGCCCTCGGAAGTGTGGCCCTCCATGGCGGCCAGAAGAATCCGGTCGGCGACCGCGCGCAGCAGTTCCGTCTTGTTGCGGAAGTGCCGGTACAAGCTGGACGAATCGGTCCCGAGTGCAGCGGCCAGCTTGCGCACGCTGAACGACTCGGCGTCGCTCGTGCGCAGCAGCTCCGCCGCCGCATCCAGGATCTCCTCGGTCGACCAGCGCCTTCGGCCTGCCATGTTGCCCCTTTCGTCAACTCCCAGTCTAACCAATGCACTTGGCGTTGCACGCACTGTGTGCATAATGAGTGCGTGAGTGTGCCGAGGGGGCTTGGCAGCAGGTGCACCGGCGTCCCCCTCGAGCCCCGTTGTCCGGGTCAGGCGAGCTGTACGGAGCACGCCCCGGCGCATACGAGAGGACGCACGACGTGGGGAACCCACTGCATTCCGCTGAGCTGAACGCCGCCATGGAGAACGTCCACCGCGCCGGGATGCCGGGCCTGTTCGCCGAGGTGCGGGACGACGACCAGGTCTGGCACGGCGCCGCCGGGGTCGCCGACATCGCCACCGGTCGCCCTGTCACCTCGGACATGCGGCACCGCGTCGGCAGCGTCACCAAGACCTTTACCGCCGCCGCGATTCTCCGGCAGGTCGAGGGGGGCCAGGTCGGTCTCGACACACCGATCGGCCGGTACCTGCCGAGGCTCGTTCCCGGAGAACGCGGTGACGCGATCACCGTCCGCATGCTGCTCAACCACACCAGCGGCCTCGCCGAATACCTCCCTCACGCCTACCCGTCCCTCAAGGCGTTCCCCGTCCTCGCGGACACCGGGCCCCAAAGCCTGGACGACCACCGGCTCACGCGGTTCGACCCCGTCGAACTGATCGAGATGGGCGTCACCGCACCTGCCGTCGGCGCCCCCGGCAGCACTCCGGGTGTGTACACCAACACCAACTACCTGCTCCTCGCCCAACTGCTGGAAGAGGTGACCGGCGCTCCGGCCGAGCGGTACATCACGCGGAACGTCATCGAGCGCGCCGAGCTCGGGGACACCGCATTCCCCGTCGGCCCGTACGTCAACGGACCGCACTCGCGGCTCTACGAGGCATGGTTCGGCATGATCGACCCGCCGCGCGACTACAGCGTCTACGACATGTCATGGGTGGGGCCGTCGGCTTCGCTGATATCGACCGTCGCGGATCTCAACCGCTTCTACGGCATGCTGCTGGCCGGGGAGATCGTCAACCCGTCGTCGCTGGCGCAGATGCAGCGCACCGTCCCGGTCGTCTCCCAAGAGGGAAGGACGATCGAGTACGGACTCGGCCTGCACCCGATGGAGGGCCCCGGCCAGAGCGTCTTCTGGGGTCACGGAGGCACGGTCTGGGGTGGTGGAACGCTGGCCATGACCCGTGCCGACGGCAAGCGACAGATGGCGGTCGCGATCAACTTCCAGAGGTGGAACGGACTCGACTCCTCCGGCAAGCCGCATCCCCATCCCATCGACGACGAGCTCGCGACTCTGTACCGCCTGGCGATGTACGGCTGATCGGGCCGGGAGGAGTGCGGCTTCCGCGCCGCAACCACGGCCACGTGAAGCAAGCACGCACCCCCCACCACATCGCCCCCACTCACCGCACTCCGTCACAACCCCCACCCCGCCCCCACGCCCCACCACGCGCCCCACCGTTGGCCGCGGCGGCCCCGTAGAATTGCGGAACCATGGCCCACACTGCCTACTTCGATCACGCCGCCACGACGCCCATGCACCCGGAGGCCGTGCGGACGTTCACCGCGCAGCTCGCGGTCGTCGGCAACCCCTCCTCGCTGCACGGGGCGGGGCGCAGAGCCCGCCGTACCGTCGAGGAGGCGCGGGAGCAGCTCGCCTCGGCGCTCGGCGCCCGGCCCAGCGAGGTGGTGCTCACCTCCGGCGGGACGGAGGCGGACAACCTCGCGATAAAGGGGTTCTACTGGTCCCGCAGGGAAGCGGAGCCGCGGCGTACGACGATCCTCGCGAGCCCGGCCGAGCACCACGCCGTCCTCGACTCCGTCGAGTGGCTGGAGGCACACGAGGGCGCCTCCGTCGTGTGGCTCCCCGTCGACGCGTACGGGCGCACCCGCGCCGAGGATCTCAGGGCGGCCCTCACCGAGCACGGGGAGAGCGCCGCGCTCGTCAGCGTGATGTGGGCGAACAACGAGATCGGCACCGTCAACCCGGTCCCCGAACTCGCCGCCGTGGCGGCGGAGTTCGGGGTGCCGATGCACTCCGACGCGGTGCAGGCGCTCGGGCAGGTGCCCGTCGACTTCGCCGAGTCGGGGCTCGCCGCGATGACGGTCACGGGCCACAAGGTCGGCGGCCCGTACGGCGCGGGCGCGCTGCTCCTCCAGCGCGCGTACGCACCCGTCCCGCTGCTCCACGGCGGCGGCCAGGAACGGCAGGTCCGCTCGGGCACCCTCGACACCCCCGCGGTCGCCGCCTTCGCCACGGCCGTCCACCACGCCGTCGGCCGCCGCGAGGAGCACGCACGGGAGGTGACGGAGCTGCGGGACACGCTCGTCGACGCGGTGCAGAGCGCCGTCCCCGACGCGGTCCTCAACGGCGACCCGGACCCGGCAGGACGCCTCCCCGCCAACGCGCACTTCTCCTTCCCCGGCTGCGAGGGCGACTCGCTGCTCCTCCTCCTCGACTCCCGCGGCATCGAATGCTCGACGGGCTCCGCGTGCACCGCGGGCGTCGCCCAGCCGAGCCACGTCCTCCTCGCCACCGGCAGCACCCCCGAACTCGCCCGCGGCACCCTCCGGTTCTCGCTCGGCCACACCTCGACCAAGGCGGACGTCGCCGCGCTCGCCGACGCGATCGGCCCTGTCGTGGAGCGGGCGAGGAGCGCCGGGCTGAGCTGAGGGCCCCCGCAGGAGAGCTCGTCGGCAGAGGCCGCGCGCTCGACCAGCCGGTCGTCGGGCGCGTCCCCGTCGCGCCGATCGGCATGATCGCACCGACGACGGGTGCCCGGGCGACGGCGACTCCTCGCGGACGAATCCCCTGTCGCGGGACCGGAGTTCGCTGCCCCGCGGCGGCGGTCACCGCCCCCGCCGCAGCTCCTGCTCGATCATGTGCAGATAGCGGTCCCAGTCCCAGTGCGGGCCCGGGTCGGTGTGGTCGGCTCCGGGGACCTCGATGTGGCCGATGATGTGCCGGCGGTCGGCGGGTATGTCGTACCGGCGGCAGATGCCGGCCGCGAGGCGGGCGGAGGAGCGGTACATCGACTCCGTGAAGGATTCGGGGCGGTCGACCCAGCCCTCGTGCTCGATGCCGATGCTGCGCTGGTTGTAGTCGCGGTTGCCCGCGTGGTAGGCGACGTCGAGTTCGCGGACCGCCTGCGCCAGGTGGCCGTCCTTGCGCACGACGTAGTGGGCGGCGGCCCCGTGCGCCGGGTCGCGGAAGACCTTCAGGGCGACGGCGTAGCTGCCCTGGACGACGTGGACGACGATGCGGTCGATGCCGTAGTCGTCGGGGCGGCTCGCTTGGCGCCAGTTGCTCGGGGAGGCGCCGTCCCAGTCGGCGCGTGCGTCGTCGACCTCGCCCTCCTCGCGCGGCTTGATGTGGGAGGGCATCCGCCACCACAGGCGGCCGAGGCCGTCCTTGGAGACGTACGCGAGTCCACCGAGAGCAGCGGCACCGCCCCCGAGCAGCACCGCGCGCCTGCCGGCTCTGCCCCCGCGCCCCTCGGCGCCCGTCGCGCCGCGGTCGCCGGTCTCCCGGTCCGACCCTTCCGCCGGGTTGTGCTCCTCGCGCTGCCCGCGCCGCTGCTGATCGTCCACGGCATGAACAACGGCTTCGAGACCGTCCTCTGTTCCGACTAGGCTGGGGCCGTTATGACAGCCGCGAACTCCCACCAGCGCGAGGCAGCAGGCCGAGCGGCCGCCCCCGCTCCCAGTGCCCCCGGCGAGCCGGGGCCAGCCCCCCGGCGTCCGCTGCGGGTGCTCGCCGCCATGTCGGGCGGCGTCGATTCGGCGGTCGCCGCAGCCCGCGCCGCCGAGGCGGGGCACGACGTCACCGGCGTCCACCTGGCGCTCTCCGAGAACCCGAAGTCGTTCCGCACCGGCGCCCGCGGATGCTGCACCGTCGAGGACTCCCACGACGCGCGCCGCGCCGCCGACGTCATCGGCATCCCCTTCTACGTCTGGGACCTCGCCGAGCGCTTCCGCGAGGACGTCGTGGAGGACTTCGTCGCGGAGTACGAGGCAGGACGGACCCCCAATCCGTGCCTGCGGTGCAACGAGAAGATCAAGTTCGCGGCGCTCCTCGACAAGGCGCTCGCCCTCGGCTTCGACGCCGTCTGCACGGGCCACTACGCCACCGTCACCGAACTCCCCGACGGCACCCGCGAGCTCCACCGCGCCAGCGACGCGGCGAAGGACCAGAGCTACGTCCTCGGCGTCCTCGACGACTGCCAGCTCGCGCACGCGATGTTCCCCCTCGGCGACACCCTCACCACCAAAGGGGAGATCCGCGCCGAGGCCGAGCGGCGCGGCCTCGCCGTCGCCGAGAAGCCGGACAGCCACGACATCTGCTTCATCGCCGACGGCGACACCCGCGGCTTCCTGGAGCGCCGCCTCGGCCGCACCGAAGGCGCGATCCTCGACGAATCGGGCGAGCGGCTCGGCACCCACGAGGGCGCGTACGGCTTCACCGTCGGACAGCGCAAGGGCCTCCGCCTCGGCCACCCCGCGCCCGACGGCAAGCCGCGGTACGTCCTCGACATCTCCCCGGTGGAGAACACGGTCACCGTCGGCCCCGCCGAGGCGCTCGACGTCACCGCGCTCCGCGCGATCCGCCCCCGCTGGTGCGGCGCCCCGCCCACGGCGCCCGGTACCTACACCGCCCAACTCCGGGCGCACGGCGGCGAGACGCAGGTGCGGGCCGAGGTCGCCGAGGGCGAGTTGCGGATCGAGTTCGCCGAACCGGTGCGCGGCGTCGCGCCGGGGCAGGCCGTCGTGCTCTACGACGGCACCCGCGTCGTCGGCTCCGCGACGATCGCGGCGACGGACCGCAGCACCGCCGCGGCGGGGTAGCCGGAGGGGCGGCGTCAGGCTTCGAGGAGGTCGAGCGTCTCGGCGCCGTCCTCGGCGAAGGTGCACAGCTCGGAGGCGGGCAGCGGCAGGAAGCCCTCCGCCTCCATCCGCGCCAACTGCTGCCGCAGGCCGTCGTAGTAGCCCGCGGTGTTGAGGACGACGATGCGCTTGGTGTGCTGGCGGTGCTTGCGAAGCTCCAGGATCTCGGTGGCCTCGTCGAGCGTCCCCGTGCCGCCGACCATCACGACGACGGCGTCGGACCGCCGGAGCAACTCCGCCTTGCGCGCCCCGAGATCGGCGGTGACCACCATCTCGTCCGCGTCCTCGCGCGCAGTCTCGCGGAGGAACTCGACGGAGACGCCTATGAGGCGTCCCCCCGCCGACTGCACGCCGTCCGCCATCACCTTCATCAGGCCCACGTCGGAGCCGCCCCACACAAGGTTGTGACCTCGTTTGCCGATAAGCTCGGCGAACTCCCGGGCAGGCTCGGTGTATACAGCAGAGAGCTCTGCGGCGGAGCAGAACACACAGATGTTCATGGGAGCGGTCATGCCAGAGGGCGGCGCGGGGTCTGTGGAGGCCATGGGCAGAAGTCTAGGGGCAGGCAGTCCGCCCGGACATATGGTGGTCTGCGGGGACAACGCTCTCTCGTTGCGGCTCGTCAAGGAGTTGGCGACGGTCTACGGGCAGCGCGTCACCGTCGTCCTGCCCTCGCTGCGCGGCGGCGACCACGGTCCGCAGATCGCCGAACTCGTCGACCGGCCGCTGCGCGACGCCAACGGCCGCCCGGTACCCGCCGGTCACGCGGTCCGGGCCGTCGAGTCACGGGTGCCCGACGACGACGCGCTCCGCCGCGCCGGCGTCGAGTCGGCGAGCGCCCTCGCGCTCACCTCGGGCGACGACCAGCTCAACATCCACATCGCGCTGCGCGCCCGCCGGGTCAACCCCGAAATACGCCTCGTCATACGCATGTTCAACCGCACGCTCGGCGGCTATCTGGAGAGCCTCCTCGACCGCGCCGTCGAGGTCCGCAGCCCCCACCTCGACGCCACGGCCGTCGACACCTCGACGACCGTCCTCTCCGATGCCGACACCGCGGCGCCCTCGCTCGTCGCCGCGGCCGTCGTCGGCAGCGACAAGATCGTCCAGGCGGAGGGGCTGCTGCTGCGTGCCAAGGAGCGCACCCTCGGCACCGCCGACGCGCGCGACCCGCTCTGCACGCTCGCGCTGCTCCCGGAGTCGGAGGCGTCCGACGAGGGCGACGTCGACGAGGAGGAGGGCCCCGACCACGAGGGCCCGCTCCTGCTGCCCTCGGAGACCGACCTCGCCGGACTGCCGCAGCAGCGGGGCGCCGTGATGCTGGAGGCGATCACCCGGCAGTCGAGCCCGCAGCCGGTGCGGGCGCCCAGGCTGCCGCGGCTCCTCGCCTTCAAGGAGTTCTTCTCGCGGCGGCTGCGGTACTCGGTCCTCGTCCTCGCCGCCGTCGTCTTCGTCCTCGCCGCGTGGAACTGGGTCCTCAGCGACGACTCGCCCCTCAAGGCCGGGTACATCACCCTCCTCGACCTCTTCGCCATCAACGAGCCGAAGGTCGACGAGCCCCACGACGAGCAGGTCCTCCAACTCCTCGCCGCTCTCGCGGGGATGCTGATACTCCCGCTCCTCATGGCGGTGGTGCTGGAGAGCTACGGGGCCTTCCGCAGGGCGAGCGAGATGCCGGCGCCGCCGCGCGGGATGTCGGGGCACGTGGTGCTGCTGGGGCTCGGCAAGGTCGGCTCGCGCGTCCTCGACCGGCTGCTGGAGCTGGAGATCCCCGTCGTCTGCGTCGAACGCGACCCGGAGGCGCGCGGTATGGCCCGGGCGCGGGAGCAGCGCGTGCCCACCGTCGTCGCCGACGTCACAGAACGGGAGGTGCTGGAGGCGGCGAAGATCAAGCGCGCCCGCGCCCTCCTCGCCCTCACCAGCAGCGACGGCACCAACCTGGAGGCGTCGCTCTACGCACGCCAGGTCAAGCCCGAACTCCGCGTGGTGATGCGCCTCTTCGACGACGACTTCGCCGCCACCGTCTACCGCACCCTCTACGACACCTACCCGACGGCGCAGACGCGGAGCCGCAGCGTCTCCGCGCTGGCGGCGCCTGCCTTCGCCGGCGCGATGATGGGGCGGCAGGTGCTCGGCGCGATCCAGGTCGGGCGGCGGGTCCTCGTCTTCGCAGCGCTCGATGTCGCCGACAACGCGCTGTTGGAGGGGCGCACCGTCGCGCAGGCGTTCCACCGTGGCGGGTGGCGGGTGCTGGCGCTCGACACCGGGGGGCAGGCGTCGCCGCCCGAGGCGGAGTGGCCCTTCGGGCAGGGCAGTACGGGCATGGAGTGGCGGCTCTCTCCCGACTACCCGCTCAAGGCGGGCGACCGCGTGGTCGTCGCCGCGACGCGCCGCGGCCTCGGCCGGCTGATGGCGGCGGGACCCTCGCCGGGCCCCAGGATCCCCGGCACCGGCGAGTACGACCTCGGCGGCGCGATCCGCAGGGCCGACGGGCACCTGCCGGGGCAGCCCGGCTGGGGCGCCTGAGCGCGCGGGCGCCGTCAGGCCCGCACCGTCGGGAGGGGCTGGTCTCCCGGGGTGCGGGCCCGTCACGGTACGGGGCTCAGCCGGTCGCGCGTACGGGATGCCCGCCGAACGCACGCGGCTGCGCGGTTACTTGTCGGTCAGCTTGAAGTGGAAGATGCCCCAGGTGAGGTTCTTCGCCCTGCCGCCTTCGACCCAGTGCTGAAGGCCCTTCTTCATGTTCCCCAGGTACTCGGCGCTGACCTTCTGCCCGAGCCCGTCGGCCTCCTGCTTCTCCGTCTCCTGGTGCACCCGGCCGTAGTGGGTCGCGAGTTGCTCGCGGTGCTCCTCGAAGCCGTCGCCGGTGCCCGGCTGGAAGCCGAGCTTCGTGAGCTCGCGCTTGTAGAAGCCGGGGGAGCCCATGTCCGAGAGGTGGATGCGGTCGAGGATCGGCTGGAGCGCTTTGGAGTCGACGCCGTCGGAGGCCATCGGGTCGGTGAAGACCACCTGGCCGCCCGGCTTCAGCACGCGGGCGATCTCCTCCATCACCTTGACGCGGTTGCCGCTGTGCAGGAAGGCGTCCTGGGACCAGATGACGTCGACGCTGGAGTCGGCGCAGGGGATCGACTCGAAGGAGGCGTCGGTCACGTCGATGAGGTGGCTGAGCCCGGCGGCCTCCGTGTACTGGCGGTTGCGCTCGTTCTCCACCTCGCTGAGGTTGAGCGCCTCGACGCGGCAGCCGAAGGTCTTGGCGAGATAGCGCGCCGAGCCACCGAAGCCGGCGCCGAGGTCGAGCACCTTGTGGTCGGCGGTGAGCCCGAGCCTCGACGCCATCTGCTCGACGGTGCGGCGGCTGGCGTCCGCGATCGGCTCGTCCGGGGTCTTGTAGAGGCCGACGTGAATGTCTTCGCCGCCCCAGACCGAGTGGTAGAAGGTGTCGGCGTCCGTCGAGTTGTAGTAACTCCGGGCCGTGTTCGTGGATTCCGAGTACTCGCCGGGGCGGTACGCCTTCTCCGCGACGTGAATGTAGAAGTCCGGCTCTTCCTCGCGGTAGGTGTCCTGGAAGTCGCCGTAGGTCTCGATGTGCTGGAAACCCACCTCGGACATCAGCTTGCGGGTGTAGTCCTTCCGCAGCGGATACATGTTGAGGTAGTACGTGGAACCGTCGTTGAAGTCGTACTGCATGCGGCAGAGTCCGTCGTCGAGGTAAGCGGGCTCCACCTTGACGTCTTCGCCGCAGTAGTAGAACGAGTGCTTGCTGGAATAGCCGTTGTCCAGCATCGCGTCGTAGTTGCGCTGATCGAGCACGAGAATGCCGTCGTGCTTCAGCATCGCGTAGAACTCAGCGAGTGCTTTTCGCCTGTCCTGCTCGGAGAA
This sequence comes from Streptomyces sulphureus DSM 40104, assembly GCF_000381025.1. GTDB lineage: Bacteria > Actinomycetota > Actinomycetes > Streptomycetales > Streptomycetaceae > Streptomyces > Streptomyces sulphureus. The sequence continues at coordinate 57,861 of NZ_KB905814.1, read as the reverse complement.
GAGGTGGGTGAAGGAGTTGCCGAGGCAGACGATGGCGTCGTACTCGCCGTGCACGTCGCGGTTGAGCCAGCGCCAGTCGGCGTGGACGACGCGGAGGATGTGCTCCTTCTTCATGCCGTTCTCGAAGGCGACGGCGAGCATGTCGGCGCTGCCGTCCGCGCTCACGGTCTCGAACCCGGCCTCCAGCAGGCTCACCGAGTGGAACCCGGTCCCCGTCGCCACGTCGAGCACGCTCTTCACGCCTCGCTTGCGCATGAGGTCGATGAAGAAATTGCCTTCGCTCTCTGTCCGCTTCTCCCAATCTATGAGCCCGTCCCACTTCTCCGCGAAGCTTGGGACGTATTCTTCTGTGTAGTGGCCCGTTTCCCGGACCTCGACGGGGTTGTCTCCGAACTCCTGAGCCGGTCGCGCGGAAATGACGAAACCTCCAGTACTGAGACGGTGGCCTATGGCGCGCGCCCCGGATGACGCCGCACTGGGGTGGCCCTGGAAGTGCCCAGGGAATGCACGGCAGGTTGAGGGGGCACGCACGGTCTCTGGCGCATAGCTATCCAGCTCCGGCAGATCTATGCCCCCAACTCGACCTGCACGCCGTTACATTGGCCTGAAACACCGCTTTGACCAGCGGGTTCTCGGTCCCGAAAAAATGCGGGGGGCATGCGGCGTCAAACCATGACAAGTACCCGCTCTGTCCGACCGTAGCGACAAGCAAGCTAAACCGGACGATCCCGCTCGAACGCACCCCGCGGCGCGGTGGGCCGACGATCGCGGGGGAGCGGGTGCGCGATGCGGCAGGATGTCGGTATGGCAACACACTTGATCACCGGCGCCGGGTCCGGAATCGGAAGCGCGGTCTCCCAACGTCTTCTCGACCGTGGAGACACCCTGTGGCTGCTGGCGAGAAACGCGGGCCGAGCCAAGGAGTTGGCGGAAAGGTTCCCCGGCGCACGGACCGTCGTGGGCGACCTCTCCGAACCCGCGCGACTCTCCTGGGCGTTGGAGAAACAGGAGCAGCCGGAAACGCTTGATTCGCTGCTGCACATCGGCGGCGTTGCGGAATTGTCCCCGGTCGCCGAATCGACTCCGGCGCTGTGGAACGCGTCGCTCGCCGCGAATCTCGTCGCGCCCGCAGAACTCACACGGCTGCTGCTCCCCCAACTCAGGCAGTCGCGCGGACACGTCGTCTTCGTCAACTCGGGCGCCGGACTCCGCGCCAATCCGGAATGGGGCGCGTACGCGGCGAGCAAACACGGACTCAAAGCCCTCGCCGACTCGCTCCGCGCCGAGGAGACCTCCGCCGGAGTGCGCGTCACCTCGGTCTACCCGGGACGCACGGCGACGCCGATGCAGGAGAAGATCCACCGCTACGAGGGCCGCTCCTACGACCCGGAGCAGTGGCTCGCACCGGCCGACGTGGCGCACACGGTGGTGTGCGCGCTCGACCTCCCGCGCGGGGCCGAGGTGACCGATTTGCAGGTGCGTCCGAAGAGTTGAACTTCCCCCTGTCGCGGCGCCCGCACGGAGGAGCCGTCCTCGAGGGGCTTGCGCCCGGCCACGTACCCTTTCCGGGTGAGTGAGACGGAACCGTACTTCCCCTGGGGTCGCGGCGCCGCGACCGGCGTCGGCTCGATGCCCGGAGACGACGCACGCGAGGCGGCCAAGGCGGTGCTCGGCACCTTCGAAGCCCTGCCGCACCTCCCGGAGCTGCCGGCCCGCGGGCCCGGCGCCGACATGCCGGGCCGCACCGCCGGGCTCCTCGCCGAGCTCTACGTGCAGGCGGAGCCGAGCGGTTGGCGCCTCGCCGACCGCCCGGGCCGCGACACCCGCAGGGCCCGCTCCTGGCTCGGCGAGGACCTCGACGCACTGGAGGAGTTCGCCGGCGAGCACACCGGGGCGCTGAAGGTCCAGGCGGTCGGCCCCTGGACGCTCGCCGCCGCGCTGCAACGGCGCAACGGCGAGGCGATGCTCGGCGACGCCGGAGCCTGCCGCGACCTCGCCGCCTCGCTCCGCGAGGGGCTCGCGGCCCACCTCGCCGAGGTCGCCCGCCGCGTGCCGCAGGCGCGCCTCGTCCTCCAGCTCGACGAGCCCTCGCTGCCCCGCGTGCTGGGCGGCCGGGTGCCGACCGCGAGCGGGTACCGCAGGTACGCCCCTGTAGAGGGCACGGTCGCCGAGTCGGCCCTCCGCGACCTCGTCTCCGGCCTCGCCGCGGACGCGCACGCGCACCTCCCGGTGATCTTTCACTGCTGCGCCCCCGGGGCGCCCTTCGGCCTGCTCCGGCGGGCCGGCGCGACGGGCTTCTCCTTCGACGCCGCCCAGCTTGCAGGCGAGCGCGGCGCCGCCGACGAGGCGCGGGAAGCCGAGGACACGGCGCTGGGGGAGGCGGTCGAAGACGGCCTCGCGCTCTTTGCGGGCGTCGTACCCGGCGCGGTCTCGGATGCGGCGGAATTGTCAGACCCGGCTAGTAGCGTCTCGGGTGTCAGGTCGCTGTGGCGCAGGCTGGGGCTCGCTCCCGGGCTGCTCAGCGAGTCCGTGGTGGTCACCCCTGCCTGCGGGCTCGCCGGCTCCGCGCCGGCGGCGGCTCGCGCGGTGCTCGCCCACTGCGTTCGCGCGGCGGGCTCGCTCGCCGACGACCCCGAGTAGTTCCCGAGTGGCTCCGTCGCCCGCAAGGAGCGCCCGCCGGCGCTCTTCCGCGTCCCGGCGTGCGGCGCCGACCGGACCGGAGAGGAAGAGACTGTGGCCGGTGAAGAAGCGGCGGCCGTGCCCGCCGAAGCCCGCGAGCGGCACCAGCGGCTCGCGGAGGAGATCGAGGACCACCGCTTCCGCTACTACGTCAGGGACGCCCCGATCGTCAGCGACGCCGAGTTCGACCGGCTCCTGCGCGAGTTGGAGGCGCTGGAGGACCGGCACCCGCAGCTACGCACCCCCGATTCGCCGACCCAGAAGGTCGCAGGGCAGTACGAGACGGAGTTCACCGAGGTCGCCCACCGCGAGCGGATGCTCTCCCTCGACAACGCCTTCGACGACGCCGAGCTGGGCGAGTGGGCCGACCGCATCGCGCGCGAACTCTCCGGCGTGCCCTACCACTTCCTCTGCGAACTCAAGATCGACGGCCTCGCCGTGAACCTCACCTACGAGCACGGGCGCCTCACCCGCGCCGCCACCCGCGGCGACGGCCGCACGGGCGAGGACATCACCCCCAACATCCGCACGGTCTCCGGTATCCCGGAGCGCCTCGCGGGCGAGCGCGTCCCCGAGCTCGTCGAGGTACGCGGCGAGGTCTTCTTCCCGATGGAGCGGTTCGACGACCTCAACAAGCGCCTCGTGGAGGCGGGCGAGAAGCCCTTCGCCAACCCGCGCAACGCGGCGGCGGGCTCGCTCCGCCAGAAGGACCCAAAGGTCACGGCCACCCGCCCGCTCCAGATGGTGGTCCACGGCATCGGCGCGCGCGAGGGCTTCGACATCGACCGCCTCTCGCACGCCTACGACCTGCTGCGCGAGTGGGGCCTTCCCACCTCGACCCACAGCCGCGTCGTCGAAGGGCTCGCCGGGGTGCGGGAGTTCCTCTCCTACTACGGCGAGCACCGCCACTCCGTCGAGCACGAGATCGACGGCGTCGTCGTCAAGCTCGACGAGATCGCGCTCCAGGGCCGGCTCGGCGCCACCTCGCGCGCGCCGCGGTGGGCGATCGCCTGGAAGTACGCGCCGGAGGAGGTCAACACCGAGCTTCTCGACATCCGCGTCGGGGTCGGCCGCACCGGCCGGGTCACGCCGTACGCGGTCGTCGAGCCGGTCACCGTCGCCGGCTCCGAGGTGGAGTTCGCCACCCTGCACAACCAGGAGGTGGTGAAGTCCAAGGGCGTCCTGATCGGGGACACGGTCGTCCTCCGCAAGGCCGGTGACGTCATCCCCGAGATCCTCGGCCCCGTCGCCGACCTCCGGGACGGCAGCGAGCACGAGTTCGTGATGCCGACGCACTGCCCCGACTGCGGCACGGCGCTGCGCCCCATGAAGGAGGGCGACATCGACCTCCGCTGCCCCAACGCGCGCTCGTGCCCCGCCCAGTTGCGCGAGCGGCTCTTCTATCTCGCCGGGCGCAAGTCCCTCGACATCGAGCACTTCGGATACGTCGTCGCGAGCGCGCTCACCCAGCCGCTGGAGCCGTCGCGACCGCCGCTCAGCGACGAGGGCGGCCTCTTCGACCTCACCGTCGAAGACCTCCTCCCCATCCGCGCGCACGTCGTCGACCCCGATTCAGGGCTCCCCAAGCGCGACCCGAAGACGGGCGAGGAGAAGGTGGTCACCCTCTTCGCCAACCAGCAGGGCGAGCCGCGGAAGAACACCCTGGCGATGCTGGAGAACATCGCGGCGGCCAAGGACCGCCCCCTCGCCCGTATCCTCACGGGGCTCTCCATCCGGCATGTCGGCCCCGTCGCCGCGGCCGCGCTGGCGAGGGAGTTCCGCTCCCTCGACCGCATCGCGGAGGCCGGCGAGGAGGAGTTGGCGGCGACGGAGGGCGTGGGTCCCACGATCGCCGCCTCGCTCAAGGACTGGTTCGCGGAGGACTGGCACCGCGAAATCGTCGCGCGCTGGCGGGCGGCCGGCGTGCGGATGGAGGAGGAGGGCGCCGCGGAGGAGGGGCCGCGTCCGCTCGCCGGGGTCACCGTCGTCGTCACCGGAACCCTCGCCTCGTACACGAGGGACGGCGCCAAGGAGGCGCTCCAGAGCCGGGGCGCCAAGGTGACGGGGTCCGTCTCGAAGAAGACCGATTTTGTCGTTGCCGGCGCTGACCCCGGATCGAAGTACGACAAGGCCGTCCAGCTCAAGGTCCCGGTCCTCCGCGACGACGCGTTCGCACTCCTGTTGACCGAGGGACCGGACGCGGCGCGGGATGCGGCGGAGCCCGTCGAGGAGGAGGGCTGAAGCCGTGGCGGCCGGCGGCGGGCGGCAGGACCCCGGCGCCCTTCCGCTTCGGGCCGCGGCCTTCCCCGGTCAACAGGCCGCCGGCGCACTTCCGTTCGGGGGCGCCGCCCGTCCCGCACCAAGCTCCCGGTTAGGCCGGCAGAAGAGCTGCACGTGGCGCAGGTACCGCCTGAGCCGCAGGCAGCGGGAGTTCATCGAGGTCCGGCTGTGCCGCAAGCCCCCGCGGCAGGCGGCGGTGCGATGCGTGACGTCGGGCCGCTGTTGTCCCATCTGTCGTGCTTCGTACGGCAGATGGACGCTTCGGAGCCGATGGCTTCCGGGCAACCACCGCCGATCGCTGCCCCATATCGCTCTCGGCGGCCTACTGTTGAAGGGTGGGCCTGTGCGTGGCGAGAGCGGGCCCCGACGGCTGTGAGAGGGACCGGGATGCAGGATTTCACCGGGGGCAGTCTCCCCGCGGGCTCTCGTCTGCCCTCCGAGACCGGCGCCCAGGCGAGCGCGCAGGGCGGAGCATCGGGCGGCGCGTCTGGTAGCAGGGGCACGGAGGACGTGCCCTCGTGGTTGCAGCGCCTCTCGGCGCTGAGACCACCGCTGCTGCCTCCGCTCGTGACCGCTGCGGCCGGCGTCGTCCTCGTACTCGGATTCGTCCGCGTCCTGACGGACGGACACGCGCTCTTCCCCGACGGAGTCGCCGGCTGGGCGTTCGCGCTCCTCATCGGCGCCGTCGTGGGGCACTTGGTGGCGCTGGGCAGGGACCGCTGGTGGGGCGGCACGGGTTCGGGCGCCGCGCTCACCCTCGCGATCCTCCTCCTCTACGGCTGGGTCCCGGCCGCCCTGGTGAGTCTCGCGGTCGTGGTGCTCGTGGGAGCGGCACGGCGGCACCGCTGGCGGCAGGCGTTGGCGCACGGCGCCATCGACATCCTCGGCATCGGAACGGCCGCGCTGATCCTGGCCGCGTTCGGGGTCCACCCTTCCGTCGCACGTCCGTGGCAGCCGGAGCAGTGGGTTCCGGGGGCGCTGCTGCTCGTCGGGCTCGCCGTCGTCGGCTACCTCGCCGTCTCGCGCGCACTGCTGTGGTTCTCCTTCGCGCCGCGCACGACCAGCCTGCCGACGCCGCTGCGCACGGCGCTCGCACGGCAGTTGCTCGTTGCCGTCGCGCTGTTGGGGCTCGCGCCGCTGATCGCGGTCGTCGCCGTCTACAAAGCCGCGCTGCTGCCGCTTTTCGCCGTCCCGCTGATCGCCCTCGACTCGACGCTGCGCATCGCACGCGCCCGCGCGGAGGAGCAGCTCCGCGACCCGCTCACGGGACTGCCCAACCGCCTCTGGCTCATGGAGCGGAGCTGGGCCGCGCTCGACGAGGCCGAACGCACCGAGAGCAGGGCCGCCCTGGTCCTGATCGATCTCGACCGCTTCCGCTCGGTCAACGACACCCTCGGCCATCTCGCAGGCGACCGCCTGCTGTTGCAGATAGCCGACCGCCTCCGCACCGCCCTGCCCCGCGGCGCCGAGGCCGCCCGCCTCGGCGGCGACGAGTTCGCCGTCCTGCTGCCGAGCTGCACCTCGATCACGCAGGCCCAGAAGATCGCCCGCGAACTCGTCGGCGCCCTCGGCTCCCCGCTCGACCTCGACGGCCTCAACCTCGTCCTGGAGGCGAGCGCGGGCGTCGCCGTCTTCCCCGAACACGCCCAGGAGGCCGAAGGGCTGCTCCGCCGCGCCGACGTCGCGATGTACGAGGCGAAGCGCGACCGCACCGCCGTCGAGGTCTACGAGGCCACCCGGGACGGCAACACCCCCGACCGCCTCGGCCTCCTCGCCGACCTCCGCCGCGCCCTCGACGCGGGCGAGGTCGCCCTCCACTACCAGCCGAAGGTCGGCTTCGACGGCACCGTCTCCGGCCTCGAGGCGCTGGTGCGGTGGGTCCACCCCGAGCGCGGCCGGGTGCCTCCCGACGAGTTCATCGCCATCGCGGAGACCTCGGGGCTGATGCCGAGGCTCACCGAGTACGTCCTGGAGACGGCGCTCGCGCAGGTGGCGAGGTGGTGGGCGCAGGGACTCACCGTGCCCGTCGCCGTCAACGTCTCCCCGCGCGACGTCCACTCGCCCGGCTTCGCCGGAGCCGTCGCCGCCCGCCTCGCGCGCCACGGAGTGCCGGCGCACGCACTCCAGTTGGAGATCACCGAGCACGTCCTCCTGGAGGACCCGCAGCGCGCCGCCGACACGCTCGCCGGGCTCACGGGACACGGTGTGCGCATGTCGCTCGACGACTTCGGCACCGGGTACTCCTCCCTCGTCCACCTGCGCCGCCTCCCCGTGAGCGAGCTGAAGATCGACCGCTCCTTCGTCGCACGCCTCGCCGTAGACACCGAGGACGCCGAGATCGTCCGCTGCACCGTCGACCTCGCGCACTCACTCGGGCTGCTCGTCGTCGCCGAAGGCGTGGAGGACGACGAGACCTGGGAGCGCCTGCGGGACCTCGGCTGCGACGCCGTCCAGGGCTGGCTCGTCGCCGCCGCGATGCCGCCGAGCGAGACGACGGCCTGGCTCCGCGCCAGGGACACGGCGACCGCCTCCCCCTGCACGGACCGCGAGGCGCTCGACGGCGACCGCCTCGCAGGACCCCCACCCGCCGCAGGCACCCCCGCGGTCGGCTCCGGAGGCAACCCCGGGACCGCCCTCCCCGGCCCGTCCACCTCCGACGACCCGACCGAGCCGGCGCCGGGCACGAGCGCCGCCGCACCCCCGCCCCCTGCGGCCCCGCGGCGCTCGACGCCGGAAGCGGGCGGCGCGACGCAGTCCCTCGCGCCCGCGCTCGAACAGCGCCCAGGGGGCGAGCGGCCGACGGGCGGCAGGCAACCCGTCCAGTAGCGGAGGGCGATCCGCTCGCGGGTGTGCACCCGCCCGGCGCACACCACCCCACGGGACCCATAGGATTGGGGCGGAAAATCCAACACTCACCCCAGAGGATCGCTGCATGCCTGGCATCACGCGCGAGGAGGTCGCCCACCTCGCCCGGCTGGCACGCCTGGAGCTGAAGGACGAAGAGCTGGAGCACTTCGCCGGTCAGCTCGACGACATCATCGGCGCGGTCGCCGCCGTCTCCGATGTCGCCGACGAGGACGTTCCGCCCACCTCCCACCCGCTGCCGCTCACCAACGTCATGCGCGAGGACGTCGTCCGTCCTTCGCTGACCCCGCAGCAGGCGCTCTCCGGTGCGCCCGCCCACGAGCAGCAGCGATTCATGGTGCCGCAGATCCTGGGGGAGGAATCGTGACCGACCTGACCAGACTCTCCGCGGCCGCGCTCGCGGAGAAGATCGCCGCCGGCGAGGTCACCGCCGTCGAGGCGACGGAGGCGCACCTCGCGCGCATCGAGGCCGTCGACGAGAAGGTCCACGCGTTCCTCCATCTCGACCGCGAGGGCGCACTCGCCAAGGCCCGCGAGGTCGACGCGAAGCGCGAGGCCGGCGAGAGGCTCGGCCCGCTCGCCGGCGTACCGCTCGCCCTGAAGGACATCTTCACCACCGAGGGCATCCCCACGACGGTCGGTTCCAAGATCCTCGAAGGCTGGGTCCCGCCGTACGACGCGACGGTGACGCGCAAGCTGAAGGAAGCCGACGTCGTCGTCCTCGGCAAGACCAACATGGACGAGTTCGCGATGGGTTCGTCCACCGAGAACAGCGCCTTCGGCCCGACGGGCAACCCCTGGGACCTCACCCGCATCCCCGGCGGCTCGGGCGGCGGCTCGTCCGCGGCGCTCGCCGCCTTCGAGGCCCCGCTCGCCCTCGGCACCGACACGGGCGGCTCCATCCGCCAGCCCGCCGCCGTCACCGGCACGGTCGGCGTCAAGCCGACGTACGGCGGCGTCTCGCGCTACGGCATGGTCGCCTTCTCCTCCTCGCTCGACCAGGGCGGCCCCTGCGCCCGCACCGTCCTCGACGCGGCCCTGCTCCACTCGGTGATCGCCGGCCACGACGAGCGCGACTCCACCTCCATCGACGCACCCGTCCCCGACGTCGTCGCGGCGGCCCGCAACGGTGAGGTGCGTGGCCTGCGCGTGGGCGTGGTGCAGGAGTTCAGCGGTGAGGGGTACCAGGCCGGCGTGATGCAGCGGTTCGGTGAATCCGTGGAGCTGCTGCGGGAGTTGGGCGCGGAGGTTGTCGAGCTCTCCTGCCCGTCCTTCACGAAGGCGCTCGCCGCGTACTACCTCATCGCGCCGAGCGAGTGCTCCTCCAACCTCGCCCGCTTCGACGCGATGCGCTACGGCCTGCGCGTCGGCGACGACGGCACGCACTCGGCCGAGGAGGTCACCGCACTCACCCGCGAGGCCGGCTTCGGGGACGAGGTGAAGCGCCGCGTCATGCTCGGCACCTACGCGCTCAGCTCCGGCTACTACGACGCGTACTACGGCTCGGCGCAGAAGGTCCGCACCCTCATCACACGCGACTTCGAGCGGGCCTTCGCACAGGTCGACGTCATCGTCTCGCCGACCACCCCGACGACGGCGTTCCCCCTGGGCGAGCGCGCCGACGACCCGATGGCGATGTACCTCGCCGACGTCTGCACGCTCCCCGTCAATCTCGCGGGCAACGCCGCGATGTCGCTGCCGTGCGGGCTCGCGCCGGAGGACGGACTGCCGGTCGGGCTCCAGATCATCGCCCCGGCGATGGCGGACGACAGGCTCTATCGTGTCGGTGCGGCGGTCGAGGCCGCCTTCGAGGCACGTTGGGGTCATCAGCTACTCGACGAGGCACCGTCGCTGTGAGGCCAACGGACGATCGAGGAACAGGAGACAGCACCATGAGCGGAAAGCTGGACAAGGCCAAGGGCTTCAAGAAGTCCAAGCCCGGCGTGTACCTGTCCATCGGGACCACGCTCTTCGGTGCGGTCACCGTGGTCAAGCAAGCGAAGAACGCTCGGCACGAGCAGGACTCCCTGAGGCTCGTCGATGCGCTGGTGTCCGGCGCCTCCATCGTGACGGGTGTCGCCCTCCTCGTCCGCGAGCTGCGGCGGATGGGCGACGACGACATCCTCGCGGGCTGACGCGGGGAAAAGAGAGGTTAGTTTTCCGTGACCGTCACTGAACTGGTGTCCTACGAGGATGCGTTGGCGTCCTACGAGCCGGTGATGGGCCTCGAGGTCCACGTCGAGCTCGGCACCGCGACCAAGATGTTTTGCGGCTGCTCCACCGGCCTCGGCGCCGACGCGAACAGCCAGACCTGCCCCACCTGCCTCGGCCTCCCGGGCGCCCTCCCGGTCGTCAACGCCGAGGGGGTGCGTTCAGCCGTGCGTATCGGCCTCGCGCTCCACTGCGAGATCGCCGAGTGGTGCCGCTTTGCCCGGAAGAACTACTTCTATCCGGACATGCCGAAGAACTTCCAGACCTCCCAGTACGACGAGCCGATCGCCTTCGACGGCTACCTCGACGTACAGCTTGAGGACGGCGAGGTCTTCCGCGTCGAGATCGAGCGCGCCCACATGGAAGAGGACACGGGCAAGTCGACGCACATCGGCGGCGCGACGGGCCGCATCCACGGCGCCTCGCACTCGCTGCTCGACTACAACCGCGCCGGCATCCCGCTCATCGAGATCGTCACCAAGCCGATCGTCGGCGCGGGCGAGAGGGCCCCCGAGGTCGCCAAGGCGTACGTCGCCGAGCTGCGCGAGCTCATCAAGGCGCTCGGCGTCTCCGAGGCCCGCATGGAGATGGGCCAGATGCGGTGCGACGTCAACCTGTCGCTCCGGCAGCACGGCGCGGAGAAGTTCGGCACCCGCAGCGAGACGAAGAACGTCAACTCGCTGCGCAGCGTGGAGCGCGCGGCCCGCTTCGAGATCCAGCGACACGCCGCGGTCCTCGACGCGGGCGGCACGATCATCCAGGAGACCCGCCACTTCCACGAGGACGACGGCTCCACCACCTCGGGCCGCGTCAAGGAGGAGGCGGAGGACTACCGCTACTTCCCCGAGCCCGACCTCGTCCCGGTCGCGCCCCCGCGCGAGTGGGTGGAGGAGCTTCGCGGCACCCTGCCCGAACTGCCCCGCGAGCGGCGGAACCGGCTCCGTGAGGAGTGGGGGATCAGCGAGCACGAGATGGAGTCGGTCCTCAACGCCGGCGCCGTCGACCCGATCGTCGCCACCGCCGAGGCCGGAGCGCCGTCGGACCAGGCACGCAAGTGGTGGATGGGCGAACTCGCCCGCCGCGCCAACGAGGACGGCGTCGCCCTGGAGGCGCTGCCGATCACGCCGGAGCAGGTCGCCCGGGTCTGCGCGCTCGTCGCGGAGGGCTCGCTCAACGACAAGCTCGCGCGGCAGGCGATCGAGGGAGTCCTCGCGGGCGAGGGCGCCCCTGACGAGGTCGTCGAGAAGCGCGGCCTCAAGGTCGTCTCCGACGAGGGCGCGCTCGGCACCGCAGTCGACGAGGCGATCGCCGGGAACCCCGACGTCGCCGAGAAGATCAAGGGCGGCAAGGTCGCGGCGGCCGGTGCGCTCGTCGGTGCCGTCATGAAGGCGACCCGGGGGCAGGCGGATGCCGCGCGCGTCCGCGAGCTGATCCTGGAGAAGCTCGGCGTCGAGGGCTGAGCGCTCAACCACGCGGCGGGACCCACCGGTTCGGTGGGTCCCGCCGCGTGTGCGCGGTCGTCAGGGCTTGCGGGCGACGCCGCCGTAGAACGAGACCTGGTAGTCGGAGTACTCCGAGGGCTCCTCGGGGCGCCAGCGGTGGACGGTGGTGACGCCGGGCTCGACCAGCTCCAGTCCGTCGAAGAACCGCTCGATCTCCGCCTTCGCGCGGAACTGCACGGGCGTCCCGCTCTGCAGGTAGAGCTGCCGGACCTTTTCGGCGATCTCCGGCTCGAAGTCGGGCGTCGCGTGCGAGAGGACGAGGAAGCTGCCCGAGGGCAGCGGCGCCAGGAACCGCTCCACCATCGCGTGCGGGTCCCAGTCGTCGGGGAAGAAGTGCGTCAGCGCGATGAGGGAGAGCGCGATCGGCTGCTCGAAGTCGAGCACCTCGTGCACTTCCTGGTTCTCGCCGAGCGAGACCTCGCGCACGTCGGCCTCGACGTAGGCGGTGTGCCCTTCGGGGGTGCTGCGCAGCAGCGCGCTCGCGTACTCCAGGACGAGCGGGTCGTTGTCGAGGTAGACGACCTTCGCGTCCGGGGCGACCTCCTGCGCGATCTGGTGCAGGTTCGGTGCGGTGGGGATGCCGGTGCCGAGGTCGAGGAACTGCCGGACGCCGTAGTCGCGGGCGAGTACCCGGGTGGCCCGGTGCATGAAGTACCGGTTCTGCTGCGCGGTGACGGCGGCGTGCGGCCAGAACGCGATGGCCGCTTCGGCGGCCTGCTTGTCGGCCTCGAACCAGTCCTTGCCGCCGAGGTAGTAGTCGTACATCCGCGCCGAGTGGGGCCTGCTGGTGTCGATCGTCTCTTCGTCGGCCATGGGCGCTCCTCGGACGGCGCGGGCAGATGGAGGCCGCTCACGTGCGTGCCGTGATCGGTCAAGGCGCAGCATAGTGCGCCGACTATCGGTCGGAGGAGGCGGTGCGGCGCCCAACTCGGGTGAGTGGAAGTGGCGTTCGGCTACCGCAGGTGGGCGACGAACGCCGTCCAGGCGACCCGGGGGAAAGCGAGCGTCGGGCCCTCCGGAAACTTGCTGTCGCGGACGGGGAGGAACTCGGGGTGCGCATCGGCCACTTGGACGCACTCGTTGTGGCCCCCGCTGTGGCTACTGGTCCGCCATGCGCTCCCGGAGAGCTGCGACGACTCGTCTCGACGGCTCATCTCTCGTGCTCCTTGGCCCTGCGGTGGATGAGTGAGCGGGATTCGACGCAGGACAGGGCGCCCGTACGCGCGGCGTCGAACAGCTCCCGATAGCGCCGGACTTCGGGTTCGCGCTCCAGCCACACTGCACCGGTCGGGTTGTCCGCCAACACGACGTCCGTCGCCGTCTCCTGCCGGAAGCCCAGTATGAGGTACGGGCCGAACATGCTGGCATGGGCCCCGTGGGAGAACGGAAGGACCTGGACCGTCACGTTGGAGAGTTCGGAGGCGTCCGCGAGGGCGGCCAACTGCTCCCGCATCACGCGTGCGCCGCCCACCTGTTGGAGGAGGACGGCTTCGGAGAGGACGGCCCGCAGGCGCAGCGGTGGGCTGTCGGTGAGCCTCTTCTGCCGGGTCATACGGACCGATACGAACTGATCGATCTCATCGGCGCTCCGCCATGCGTGCGAAGCCACGGTGACGGCGCGGACGTACTTCTCCGTCTGGAGGAGACCGGGCACCAACTGGGCCTGGAAGGTGCGGAGCGACTCGGCGATCGCCTCCAACGTGACGTAGTCGCGGTAGGTGTCGGCGAGCACGGGTCCGTACCGGTTCCACCAGCCGTGCTGCCGGCGGTGGTTGGCGGCGCGTGCCAGATTGGTGAGTTTTCTGTGCGACTTCGGTTCGTGAACACCGTAGGCATTGAGGAGAGCCGTCACGTCTGGTGACCTGACGAGTACCTTGCCGTTCTCCATGCGGCTGACCTTGCCCTTGGTGCAGTCGAGCACGTCGGCTGCGTCCGTGGTCGACAGGCCGGCGGCTTCCCGCAATCGGCGGAGTTCGTCGCCGAGTTGGCGCCCCAGGACGGTGGAGGGGCGCTCTGCGCTCGTGCGTGCACTCATAGCTCTTCTTGTAGCAGAAGGAAAGGGGGCGATCCGTCTGCTTCCCTCGGAAGGGTGAAAAAATAAAACAAAACAACCCGCAACGTTGCAAGTTGCCTCGTTTCAGGCCCACGCTGATCTTCCTTGAGTCTCAACCGGCCTACAGGCGGGGCCGGTTGGCCCCCGTCTGTACATCTGGAGACCGAAGTGGCGGCACCCCCGTACAAGATCAACTACCGCTTTCCCGGCACCCCGCGCAGCGTCCCCAGGGCGCGGACCGCGCTGCGGGAGGTGCTCGGCGGGTGGGGGAGCCCGAAGGAGCAGTTGGAGACCGCCGTTCTCCTCCTCTCCGAGCTGATGGGCAACGCGGTGCTGGCGTCGGAGGAGCGCGAGCAGCCGGTCGGGGTCCGGCTCGGCCTGCGCGGCGGGATACTGCGGATCGACGTCAGTGACGCGGGGGTCGGTGTGCCGCGTCCCCGGACTCCGGCATCGGACGAGGAGCACGGACGGGGGCTGTTCCTCGTCCAGTACCTCGCGGACCGCTGGGGCTTCGAGCCGGGGGACGGCGGTTGCGGGAAGACCGTCTGGTGCGAGCTGGGGAACAGCGCCGAGCCGGGACCTGCGGACGGCGCCGCTCCCTGACCGGCCTGGTCGCCCGGTGTGCGGGCCGAGCGCGGTCGTGTGGCCATCCCCACATAGCGGACAAAGGATCATTGTCCGGTGCGATGCTGACGCCACAGCCCGCACGACCGCGCACGGCACTCCCGGGAGGGTTCGGCGCACGACCCGGGAAGCAGGCGAGCTCACGTGACCGCACTCGCACGCTGGTGTCTGCGACGCCGCCTCCTCGTCCTGCTGCTCTGGCTGGCGGCGCTCGCCGGGACGGCCGCCGCCTCCTCGTGCGTCGGCTCGGCTTACTCGGCCGACTACGACGTCCCCGGGACCGAATCCGGCGCCGCCGCACGCCAGATGGAGAAGGCGTTCCCCGACCGGTCGGGCGACTACGACACGATCGTCTGGCACACCGACTCGGGGACGGTCCGCGCCGCCGCCGTCGAGCAGCGGATGACGGAGGTCCTCGACGAGATCGGGGGCTACAGCGGGGTCGCCTCCGTGCAGAGCCCGTACGCCGGGAGGGGCGGCGCGCAGATCAGCGAGGACGGCCGGACCGCCTACGCTGATCTGCGCTACGAGGCCGCCTACGACGAGTTGGAGGAGCGGGACGTACGCGCGGTCGTCGACACGGCCACGGCCGCGTCGTCGGACGGGCTCCGGGTCGAGGTCGGCGGACCGGGGTCGGGGACTCTCCAGGCGCCGTCGGCGACGGTCGCGGAGGCCGTGGGGCTCGGCGTCGCGGGGGTCGTCCTCTTCCTCGCCTTCGGCTCGCTCGCCGCGACGGCGCTGCCGCTCGTCACGGCGGTGGTCGGGGTGGGTACCGCGGCCTCGGCGACCGGGCTCCTCAGCCACCTGCTCCAGCTCGCCGACTTCGCGCCGATGCTCGGCACGCTCATCGGCCTCGGCGTCGGCATCGACTACGCCCTCTTCATCGTCACGCGACACCGCCGCGGCCTCCGCGCCGGGCTTCCCGTGCACGAGGCCGCGGCGAAGGCGGTGGCCTCCTCCGGGCGCGCGGTCGTCTTCGCCGGCGCGACCGTCTGCGTCGCGCTCCTAGGGATGCTCATCCTCCGGCTCGGTTTCCTCAACGGCGTCGCGCTCGCGGCCTCGCTGACGGTCGTCCTCGCCGTCGCGGCCTCCGTCACGCTGCTGCCGTCGCTGCTCGGGCTCATCGGCACCCGCGCGCTCAGTCGCAGGGAGCGCCGCCGCCTCGCGGAGCGCGGTCCGCAGCCCGATGTGCCGACGGGGTTCGCGGTGCGGTGGTCGCAATTGGTCGAGCGCCGCCCCAAGCTCCTCGCCGCCCTCGCCGTGGCGGTGATGGCCGTTCTCGCGGTGCCCGCGCTCGCCCTCCATCTCGGCACGTCGGACCAGGGCAACCACCCGGCGAAGAGCACGACGCGGCAGGCGTACGACCTCCTCGCCGACGGCTTCGGGCCCGGCACCAACGGCTCGTTGACTCTCGTCGGCGAACTCGACGGTTCGGGCGACCGCCTCGCCTTCGACGGGGTCCCCGAGACGCTGCGGGAGACCCCGGGGGTGGCCCGGGTCAGCGGTCCGGAGTTCGACGGCAGCGGCACCACGGGCGTGATCACGGTGGTGCCGGAAACCTCGCCGCAGTCGGTCGCGACCTCCCGGCTCGTGGCGGAGCTGCGGGACGACGTCCTCCCCGGCGCTCTTGGCGACGCGGCGCCCGAGGTGCACGTCGGCGGGCTCACGGCGGGCAACGACGACTTCGCCGAGGTGGTGACGGGCAAGCTGCCGCTCTTCGGCGGCGTCGTAATCGGCCTGGGGTGCCTGCTGCTGATGCTCGCGTTCCGCAGTCTCGCCGTACCGCTCAAGGCCGCGGTGATGAACGTCGCCGCCGTCGCCGCCTCGTTCGGGGTGGTCGTCGCGGTCTTCCAGTGGGGCTGGGGGAGCGAGCTGCTGGGCCTGGGGAGCGGCGGGCCGATCGAGCCGTTCCTGCCGGTGATCATGATCTCGGTGCTCTTCGGGCTCTCCATGGACTACCAGGTCTTCCTGGTGAGCCGGATGTACGAGGAGTGGCGGCGCACCGGCGACAACCGGTGCGCGGTCCGCGTCGGCCTCGCCGACACCGGCCGGGTCATCAACTCGGCCGCCGTGATCATGATCGCGGTCTTCGGCGCCTTCGTCCTCAGCGGGGACCGGGTGATCGCCATGTTCGGGGTGGCGCTCGCCGCCGCCGTCGCGCTCGACGCGTTCGTCCTGCGCACGCTCCTCGTGCCCGCGCTGATGCACCTGCTCGGCGGCGCCAACTGGTGGTTGCCGCGCGCCGTCGACAGGTGGCTTCCGCGGATCAGCATCGAGCCGGAGGGCCAGGAGCACCGCGATGGGGAGCCCGCAGACGCCGCCCGTGCCCCGGCGCACGCGTCGGTGGGCGCCGCAGCCGGTCCCCGCCTGCCCGAGCCGAGGCACCCCCCGTTCATCGGGCTCTCAGATTCGGCTTCTACGGTTGCGCACCATGGCTACCGATACGACCAAGACCGACAACGAGAAGACCGGCACGGAGCCGGAGACGACCGAAGAGGAGGCGAAGAAGACGGAGGCCGCTGAGCAGACGGCGGACTCCGAGGAGACCCCGGAGGACGCCCGCGACGACGCGCCGGCCGACGGCGAGGCGACGGAGCTGCCCGTCGCGAAGAGCGGCGGCCTCGCCGCAGGCGCCGGCGCGGTCGTCAGCGCCGGACTCGGCCTCGCTTCGATCACCGGGACGTCGCTCAGCGAAATGTTCCGCGAGCGCAAGCAGCTCCTCGGCCAGATCGAGGCGGGGAGCGGGGGCGGGAGCGACCAGGTCAACGCGCTCTACGGCGCCCCTTGGCACGCCACCGCGATGATCAACAGCATCTTCGCGCTCGTCGCCGTGCTCCTCGGCGGACTCCTCGTCCTCCAGCTCAGCGGGCGTACCGACACCCGCCCCTGGGTCCGCGCCGTCGCGCTCGGCGGTGCGATCCTCGGTGCGATCGGTCTTCTCACGGGGCTGGGCATGTACTTCGACCTCTTCGCCTCGCAGCCGGAGCTGCCCGGCGCCGGGGGCTGACCGTCCGCCTCCCGGCGCGACAGCCCTGCACCCGGCGCGAGCCGGCCATCGGATACCGGTGGCCGGCTTTTCGCTTGGGAGGGGGCTGGTCAACAGGCGGGCTGTGTGGGGGCGTTGGGTGGGGCGGGGCACTCTGTCCCGGTCGGTCCCGCGTGGACGTGCGGGCGGGGCGGCGAGTTTGAGCAGGGCGTCGACGCCAGTGTGAAACACGTCCGGCGCCCGCCCAGTGCAGGCGCCTTGACGAGCGGCCGTGAGCCGGTTACGGCAGGGGTGAGCCCCGGCACCGGGATGGTGCCTGGGCTCTGGGGCCTGCCCGGGGTCCGGGCGCGAGCGCGGCCGGTGTCGGCCACTTCGTGACGCTCGCGGCGGGCGACGCACCGCGGTGGACGTCGAGCTGCTCGGCGGCGGGCTGTACGTCAGCGAGCCGACCGAGGCAGAGGGCTAACCGGGTCACGTTCGACTACCTCCGCAGTCAGGCCGCATCCACGACTCGATCTCTGGATCCTGAGACCAGCACGCGAGGAGTACACGTAACGACGCACCACCGCTGCCGAGCTGTCGACGGCTGACTACCGGAAGAACAGCTACAGCAGCAGCGGCGGGAACGAATGCGTGGAGCTGGGGAGGGTGACCGGCTGGTCTGCCGTACGGGACTCCCAAGGACACCGACCGTCCAGCACTGGCCTTCTCACCTACTGCGCTCGGCACATTCCTTGAGCACGTGAAAGCCGGCGGCCTTTGACAGCTCTCTTGCACGGCTCGGGTTTGGACTCTTGCGTGCGTGAACGGTTGGAAGCCACTGTCGGTCCGCAGGGCTGGCCTTGGGCTATTCGTCCATGAAGTCCTGTATATCCATGTTGCCGATCGCCAGGTTGGCCACCATGATCCCGACCCTCCTCGGGTCGATGCGGAAGGTGTCACCGATAGGCCTGTTCAGTGAGACGACCAGGACGCGGTGGTCGGGATCGCGCATCGCGGTCCGGTCCGCGAGCACCACGAGGTCCGCAACCATCCTTTCGTCGTCTTGGCTGCGGTGGACCAGTGCCATGAGCTGCGTGGGGGTGGAGCCTTCGAAGAGCGGGTCGTCCACGGTGTCGACGTAGTCGCTGAAGTCCTCGATGGGGTCGTCATAATCCACTCCCGGACGGTGCACGGTCTCAACAAGCGACGTCCAGGCGGCGTCATCGCTGAAGTCGGTACGCACGAGCAGACCGAAGTTCTCCTGGGTGAGGAGGGGCAGAGCCCGGTTCGGTGGCTCATAGCGCGGCGCAGGGTTCAGCGACTCCAGGTAGGCACCCACCGGCTCGGGCAGGTCGTCCCACCGGTCCCCCGCTGTCGCTTCTGCCTCGACAGGGGCCTCCTTCTCGAAGTGCTCCAAGGTCATCCACAAGTACGGGCGGTGCAATACCAGGTGGAGCAGGGCTGCTTGGCGGGACGTGATCCGGAAGGCGTCTCCGTCGGTGCCGCGGAACGCCAGCAGCGGACGCAGTTGAGGGTCGGCCGTGGTCTCGTCGTTGGTGAGCAGCACGAGGTCGGGTATCCACGTTTCGTGTGTGCGTAGGGCCTCGCGTGCCTCCTCGGGGGTGGCGCCCTGCCAAGCGGGGTCGTCCACCACGATCAGGCGTCGGGGGATGGGCTCTGGCGGCACCGCGTGGGCCGCGTCTCCCGGGTGCGGCGTGACCAGGCCAGGCAGGCCATCCACGTGGGAGAGCACGTCACGCCAGGCTTCGTCGTCGTGGTGGGTGCGGATCAGCAGCATGCCGGGCACCCGCGGACCGTCATCGATCGCGGGCAGGGGCAGAGCAGGACGCATCGGGGTACCTCGCAAGTCTCGCTGTCGTTTGCCAGTCGCTCAGTTCTACCTGCCGGCTCTGACAAGACCCGGTCCTCTTGCGGCATCTTCCCGATGACCACACGCCCTTGGTGGCGGATTCTCGCGCTCGTGCCCACGCCAGCTCTCCTCGCCCAGCTTCTCCGTGCCTGGCCGCCGCGCGGGACACCGCACGCAGCACCGGAGCAACCGCAAGTCGTGCATACGGTCGCGGGGCTGACCCCGCGGCGTCGCACAATGCCGCGGCTCCGATGATCCTCGGCTGCGCGCCGCGGGGGAGGGGTGTGAAGACCTGTCGGGTCAGCCGGGCCCGGTCGGACCACGCCCTTTCCCGCGGTGGGGCGGTTTCGGGTGGTGATGATGCGTATCTCGCCGTTGACGCCGGTGCTGGCGCGGGCGATCGACGCGTCCCCGTGTGCTGCCGGGCGAGCTCATCTTCGAGCCCCAAGGTCGACGGCTGCCGGGTGCTCGTCTTCGCCCGCCGGGCGGGGGTGGAAGTGATCTGGCGGCGGGGGCTGAGCTGGGCGGCGCCTTCCCGAAGAACGCCGACGCCGCGACACAGGTCGCCGCCCCGAGCCGGGGTGCAGGGGTGGCGTGCGGACCTCGCCGGCTCCGTCGTGACGGGCGGCTGCCGTGTGCGGCGGGCTTTCGCTTCGACGCGTGCGGGTGCGCTGTGCTCGTCTGCTTCCGCTTCCGTCGCCGTGGTCGGGGTCGCGGCTGGGCTGCTTTCTAAGGAACCAGGGGCGCGGCGCGCTGTTTCTAAGGTCCCTCTCGTGGACGTCAATCCTCAACTCTCCCCATGTGGCGGGTGCTTCTTAGAGAGGAGTGTGCGGGGCAGAGCGAGTCCTCCCTGGACTCGCGGGAAGCACAGGGGGCGCGATGTACGCGGAGTACGAGATTTACCGGGTGAGAGCAGCCGAACTCCGGCACGAGGCGGAGCAACAGCGTCTCGCGGTCGAGGCCAGCCGAGCGGAGCAGCGCGAGGCGGAGGCGGAGGAGCCGCGCGGGCTGCGGAAGCGCGGTGCGGCGAGGTTCGGCCGGTCCGGGCGGCGGAAGCGCGGGCGGCGTCTGTGGGGAAGGGCCGCCTGAGATGGCGCATGCGGTTCACCCGTCGCGGAAGGGTGCCGCCCTGTCAGTCCCGGGTGGGACTCTTGTCGACGTGACGTACGCGACCTCCGTAAGCCCCGTCTTCGTCGGACGCCAGGACGAACTCGCCCAACTCCGCGAGGCGTTGGAGCAGGTTCAGTCCGGTCCGCAGCACCTCCTGCTCGCCGGAGAGGCCGGGCTCGGCAAGACGCGACTCCTGGAGGAGTTCCTCGCCTGGGCGCGCGCCGAGGGGGCCGTCACCACCGTCGGCAGTTGCCTCGAACTCGGCGGCGAGGGCCTTCCGTTCGCGCCGTTCACGACGGCCCTGCGCGGCCTGCGCACCGAGCTCGGAGCCGAGGCGGTCGCGGGCGCGGCCGCCGGCCGGGAGGCCGAACTCGCCCGGCTGCTCCCCGACATCGCGCCCGCGCGCCCGGCAGGCCACGAGAGTGCCACGGCCCGCCAGGTGATGTGGGAGGAGGCCGAGGGGGACCGAGCGCGGCTCTTCGAGCTCGTGGCACGGCTGCTGGAGGTGCTCGCTGCCGAGCGCCCGCTCGTCCTCGTCCTGGAGGACCTCCACTGGGCCGACCGCTCCACCCGCGAACTCCTCGGCTACCTCTACCGCACGCTGCGCACCGGCCGCGTCGTCCTCATCGGTACCTACCGCACCGACGACATCCACCGCAGGCACCCGCTCCGCCCCTTCCTCGCCGAGCTCGACCGCCTCCGCACCGTCCGCCGCGTCGGCCTCAGGCCGCTGAGCCGCGCGGAGGTGGAGGCACAGATGGTCGGCATACAGGGCGGTGCCGAGCCGGAAGCCGCGCTCGCCGAGGCGGTCTTCGAGCGCTCGGAGGGCAACCCCTTCTTCGTCGAGGAGCTCACGTCGGAGTGCGCGACCTGCAGCATCAGCGAGTCGCTCCGCGACCTCCTGCTCATCCGCGTCGAGCGGCTCCCCGAGGAGGCGCTGCAGTTGGCGCGCCTGGTGTCGGAGGCGGGTTCCAGCGCGGAGTACGTCCTCCTGCTCGCCGTCGCCGAACTCCCCGAGCACCGGTTGCTGGAGGCGCTCCGTACGGCGGTCGGCGCCAAGGTCCTCCTGCCGACGGCGGACGGCGCCGGCTACCGCTTCCGTCACGCCCTGCTCCGCGAGGCCGTCCAGGACGACCTCCTCCCCGGTGAGGCCGCCGCGTTCAACCGGCGCTACGCCGCAGCCCTGGAAGCCGACCCGCACCTCCTCCCCGCCGAGGAGCGCACCACCCGCCTCGCGCGCCACTGGTACCGGGGTGGCGACGCCGCCCGTGCCCTCCCCGCCGCGCTCCTCGCCGCCGAGGTCGCAGCCGGGCGGTACGCCTACGCCGAGCAGCGGCAACTCCTCGAGCGCGCCATGGAGTTGTGGGACGCGGCGCCGGAGGAGGTCAGAGCCGGGCTCCAACTGGGGGAGAGTCGTGCGGTGCACCTCCCGTCCCACCGGGCGAAGCCGCCCGGCCGCGTCGAACTTCTCGCCGAGGCTGTGGTGGCGGCGCGCACGGCGGGGGAGACGGACCGTGCGATGACGCTCGTCCGGCGCGCTCTCGACCTCCTCGACGAGCGCAGCGAGCCGCTGCGCTGCGCCTGGTTCTGGGTCAAGCGTGCGCTGCTCGCCGTCGCTCTGGGGAGCGGCGACGGCTCGGCCGAGATAGCCAAGGCCGAAGAGCTGGGCCGGGGGCTCGCGCCCTCGCCCGTCCACGCGGAGGCGCTCCACGTCGCGGCGTGCTGGGCGATGCTGCGCGACCCGGGCGAGCACGCCCTCGAACTCGCCACACGCGCCGTCGAGTTGGCACGGACGGTCGGTTCGAGGGAGACGGAGATCAGGGCGCGCAACACCCTTGGCACCGTCACGGCCGCCTCCGGCGACATCGAAGCCGGCCTCGAGCAGATCCGGGTCGGCCGCGGTGAGGCGGAGAGGAACGGCGCGCACGCCGAGGTGATCCGCGCCGACATCAACCTCTCCTCCGCACTCGAAGCCGTCGGACGTTCCCGGGAGGCCGTCACCGCTGCCGAGCGTGCCGCGCACGCCGCCGTCGAGACCGGTCGCCGCTCCCAGCTCGTCTTCGCACTCGGCAACCAGATCGAAGGGCTCCTCTCGCTCGGCGAGTGGGACCGCGTTCCGGGGCTGCTGGAGCAGGCACGCGGTGGCCCGGTCACCGTCGGCACACGCGGCCTGATAGCCCTCCGCACCGGTGAACTCGCGGCCCTCCGCGGCGACACCGCCGGCGCAGGCGAGGCCCTCGCCCGGGCCCGCCGGGCCCTCGGGACCGAGCCGTACGAGCCCCAGCAGCGCATCCCGCTGCGCACCCTCTCCGTCCTGGAGGCCGCGCTGCGGGGGGACACGGCCGCCGTCAGGGAGAGAGCGGCGCTCGGCGTCTCGGAGGGCTTCCCACCCGGCACCCACCGCTACGCCTGGCCACTCCTCCTCGCCGCCGCACACCACGAGGCCGCGGTGGCGGAGAACCCCGAAGCATCCGAGGGCCGCGAGGAGGCCCTCGCGAGGATCTCCGAGGCGGCACGTACCCTCGCCCACCCCGTGCCGGTGTGGGCGGCCCACCGCGAACTGCTGCGCGCCGAACTCCTCCGCGCCGCAAGGCGGTTCGATGCCTCCCAGTGGTGCGGCGTCGAGGAGACGCTCGTCCCGTTGGAGCGCCCGCACCTCCTCGCCCACGCACGTTTCAGGAGAGCCGAGGCCCTCCTGCACGCGCACGGCGCACGCACCGCAGGGGCAGGCCGGCCAGGTTCCCCGGCCCAACTCCTCGCCTCGGTACGGGAGACGGCCGTGCGGATCGGCTCGCAGCCGCTCCGTGCGGCGGCCGAAAGGCTTGCCGCACAGGCCGGCCTAGCCGGCGAACAGCGCCGGGCGCCCCGAGCCGCCGAGAACCTGACACCACGTGAGCGGGAGGTCCTGATCCGCGTCGCCGAGGGCCGCAGCAACCGTGAGATAGCCGCGGAGCTGTTCATCTCACCGAAGACGGCGAGCGTGCACGTCTCCAACATCCTCTCCAAGCTCGGCGTCGCCGGCCGGGGAGAAGCGGCCGCGGCAGCGTTCCGACTGGGACTGGCGGGTGAGCAGGCGGCAGAGGCGAGAGCCCGGTAACGCGCGCCCGTGCCTCGCCGGCCGCTCGGCACCGCTCGGCGACTCGAGCTCGTGCCGTAGCTGGGCACGCCTGGCGCTGTTCCGCGGTGTCCGTAAGTGCCGAACGCTACTGGTTCGGGGCGTTGAGCCCTGTGCTTGCTGCACCTCCCGGGCTCGTGGCGTGGTCAGAGCTGTGCACGTGAGGCGCCGACATACCCTCCGCTCGTCCGTCGCCAACGCCTCGGGCTCCCGCAGCGGTCGAGGTTGCGTGTAGTGCTGCGATTCCGCGGGGCTCGTAGCCGTGGGAGTCGTGCAGTGGTAAGAGCTGAGCCTGCAAGACGGACATGCCGCCCGGCACCGCCCCACAACCCTGGTGCCTATCGGTATCGAGGCCGGCGTGCGGACCGTCGACGTCCGTCGCGCCGAAAGCGTGTGCCCAAGGACCCGGGCTCATACCGCAAGCGGAGCCACACGTATTGGAAGTTGCTGGGCGCTACCCCTCATGCGCCGCCCCGACCCCGAGTCCGCACCGCAACCGCGCGTATCAGGCGCTGGTGTTCCCCACTCCTAGTGAGCACCCACCCACCGCTTGCTTGGGCCGGGGCCACAACCGTACGCACCCAGCGCTGCCCGCAGCCCCTCGCACAGGAGCCCCAACACCCCGGCCACGTACAGCGATCCGGGCCGCCCCCGGCCGTCCCTTGCGCTCAGCGCCGCCTTTACGCCTCGCCGGGTTCCTCCTCGACGCGCGGGCGGGGCGGCAGCACGCCCTCCGTCGGCAGGGTGACGACGACCTTGCCCGAGTCGAGGTCGATGGGCCCGCACCCCGGCCCGCCGACGGTCGCGTCGTCGCGGCTGTACTCCAGCCGTTTGCGCTCCTCGTGGACGTGGCGCGAGCCGGGGATGAAGAGCTCCTCGAGCGCGTTGACGCTCAGCATCGTTCTCCTCCGCTCGGTGGTGTCGGTCCGCTCCGCCGCCCCGATCCTCCGGGTGTCCGCTCAGCGCACCTTCAACCGCAGGATACGGTCGTCGCCCTTGGAGGGCGTCCCCCTGGAGTCCGTCTCGCTAGTGACGAGCCACAGCCCGTCCTTCCCCGCGGGGGCGACGGTGCGAAGGCGCCCGTACTTCCCCTTGAAGAACGACTGCGGCTCGGCCGCCGCCTTCGTCCCGTCGAGCGGGATGCGCCAGAGTCGCTCCCCGCGCAGCCCGGCCATCCACACCGAGCCCTCGGCGACGGCGAGGCCGCTCGGCGACGCCTCGCTCGGCTTCCACTGCTCGATCGGGTCGACGTACCCGCGCTCGTCCGCCTTCCCCTCCACCTCGGGCCAGCCGTAGTTCTTCCCCGGCTGGATGAGGTTGAGCTCGTCCCAGTCGTCCTGACCGAACTCCGAGGCCCACAGGCGTTTTCCCGAGTCCCAGTCGAAGCCCTGCACGTTGCGGTGGCCCCAGGAGTAGACGACCGAGTCCGCCTCGGGGTTGCCCTGGCCGGGAGGCTCTCCGTCGGGCGTCATCCGGAGGATCTTCCCGCCGAGCGACTCGCGGTCCTGCGCCTCGTCGCCCCGACCGCCCTCGCCCGTACCGGCGTAGAGCATCTTGTCCGGGCCGAAAGCGATCCGGCCGCCGTTGTGCGTGGTGCCCTTGGGGATGCCCTTGAGCACCGTGTCGGGTGCCCCGAGTTGGTTGCCCTCGTCCTTCTTCGGGTCGTAGACGAGGCGCGCGATGCGGTTGTCGGACTCGGTGGTGAAGTAGACATAGACCGACCTGTCGTCCCCCGGCGGGACGGCGACGCCGAGCAAGCCGCCCTCCCCGGCGGCGGCGACGCCCGGCACGGTCCCCGCCTCGGTCTTCTCCCCGCTCTCCCCGTCGACGCGGAGGACCTTACCGCTGTCCCGCTCCGTCACCAGCAGGTCTCCGTCGCCGAGTTCGGCGAGGCCCCAGGGCGCTTCGAGGTTCTTGGTGAGCGTCTCCACCACCTCGGCGTCGCCCTTGGCCGGCGCCGCGGAGCCCGAGGGCGAGGCGTCGGCGGAGCCCTCGCCGGAGGCGGAGGGCGACGGCGAGCTCTCGCCGTCGCCCGAGTCCGACGAGCAGCCGGAGAGCAGGAGTTGGGTCGTCAGGGCTGCCGCGAGGGCCGCGGTCGCTCGGGAGCGTCGCACGTCGTCGATCCCCTTCTCGTCGGGTTGCGGTAGGGGTCAGCACACCACACACGAGGCGACGTTTCGGCGCACCACGGTGTTCCCAGCGAGCTCGTCAGTACCACGAGCCGACGGCCTGGGGGAGCGCGGTGATCTCGGCGAGATCCTCGGCTGTGAGCGCGAGTTCGGCCGCCCCGCTGTTCTCCTCGACCCACTCCGCCTTCTTCGTGCCCGGCACCGGCACGACGTGCGCCCCCTGTGCGAGGAGCCAGGCGAGCGCCGCCTGCGCGGGCGTCGCGCCGTGCCGTTCCGCGACGCGGCGGAGCCCGGCGACGACCGGCTGATTCGCCGCCATCATCTCCGCGGTGAACCGGGGATGGCGCGCACGCAGGTCGTCGGGTTCGAAGCCGCCGCCTGTGGTGAGGCGGCCCGTCAGGTACCCGTTGCCGAGCGGCATGGCGGCGAGGAACCCGACGCCGCGCGCGCTGCACCAGGGCACCAGGGTGCGGAGGGCCTCGCGGGACCAGACGGAGAGCTCCGCCTGCACGGCGGCGACGGGGAAGACCTGCTGGACGCGGGCGAGTTGACCGAGCGTCTTTTCGTGCACCCCCGACCTACCGCGGCGGTCGGCGCGCGCCCCCATCGCGCAGAAGCCGAGCGCCCGTACCTTCCCCGCGGTGACGAGCTCGGCCATCGCACCCCAGGT
This sequence comes from Streptomyces sulphureus DSM 40104, assembly GCF_000381025.1. Lineage (GTDB taxonomy): Bacteria > Actinomycetota > Actinomycetes > Streptomycetales > Streptomycetaceae > Streptomyces > Streptomyces sulphureus. Next base: position 31,785 of record NZ_KB905814.1, on the reverse strand, counting down.
CTCCTCGACAGGGACCTCCGGGTCGACGCGGTGGAGCTGGTAGAGGTCGATGGTGTCGGTCTGCAGGCGGCGCAGGGATGCGTCGCAGGCGCGGCGTATGTAGCTGGGACGGCCGTTGGCGACGAGGTGCTGCTCGCCGACGAGCAGCCCGCACTTGGTGGAGACGAACGCGTCCTCGCGGCGCTCCTTGAGCACCCTGCCGAGCAGCAGCTCGTTGGTGAACGGGCCGTACATGTCGGCGGTGTCGAGGAGCGTGACGCCCCGGTCGAGGGCAGTGTGCACGGCGCGCACGGACGTCTCCCCGCGCTGCTCAGAGGTGGAGTACGCCCAGCTCATGGGCATGCACCCGAGCCCAATGGCTCCCACCCCGAGCGCCACGGGCCCGAGACTCCTGCGCTCCAACGGTCGAGCTCCCTCCTGACGGCCACCAAACTAACCGGTGGCACCGACAGCCGTCGCACGGCCCTTGATCCACTCGGCGACCACCGACGATCTAACCTCGGGGCGCATGAATGCGTCGACCAACATGCCGCCTGCACCCGCGCCCGAGGCCCGCGAGGTCTGGCTCCCCTTCCGCCCCGAGACCGTCGAGGGCCTCCCGACCTCTCTCACCTACCGGCACTGGGACGGCGGCGAGGAGTTCCCCGCCGACCCGGCCCACTGCGCTTTCTACGTCCCCCCGTACATGCGCGGCAGGGAGGCGACGCTCCGGCCGCTCCCCGTGATGCCCAACCTCCGCGTCGTCCAGATGCTCATGGCCGGTATCGACGCGCTGGAACCGTCGATCCCGCACCTTCCGGACGGGACGCTCGTCTGCAACGCGCAGGGCGTCCACGACACCAGCACCGCGGAGTTGGCGCTCAGCCTCGTCCTCGCCTCGCTGCGCGGCGTCCCCGACTTCGTCAGGCAGCAGGACGCCGGAATCTGGAACGGGGGATTCCGCGAGTCGCTCGCCGACAAGAGGGTGCTGATCGTCGGATACGGTGCGATCGGCGCCGCGATCGAGGAACGGCTTGTTCCTTTCGAGGTGGCCGAGGTGCTGCGGGTCGCCAGGCACGCCCGAGAGGCCCCCCGGGGACCCGTACGTACGCTCGCGGAACTGGACGGACTGCTGCCCCTGGCCGATGCGGTGATCCTCTGCACGCCGCTCACCGACCAGACGCGGCACCTCGCCGACGCGGCCTTCCTGGGCCGGATGAAGGACGGGGCGCTGCTCGTCAACATCGCACGCGGAGCGGTCGTCGACACGGACGCGCTCCTCGCCGAACTGGGCACACCCGCAGGGCCGTCGGGCCCGCGGAAGCCCGGAAGGCTGCGGGCGGCGCTGGACGTCACGGAGCCCGAGCCGCTCCCGGAGGACCACCCGCTCTGGCAGGCGCCGGGCACGCTGATCACCCCGCACGTCGGCGGACCGACCTCCGCGTTCCGGCCCCGTGCCGAGCGGCTCCTGCGCGAGCAGTTGGGACGCTGGGCGCGCGGCGCACCGCTCGACCACGTGAGGGCAGTGGCCTGAGGGGAAGCGGTGACGGGGGAGCGGCGAGCGGCGCCGTCCGCGTCGAACTGCCGTCCGCCCGGGCACGGTTGCGGGAGATGCGAGAGATCGCTCGACGGTGCGACGAAAGGACGTTGCGCCCTGTCGCTCGCGTCGGCGGGCGTGCATGCTGCCGTGCGGTGGCGCCGGTTCGGCGCGGCGCCCGCGAGAGACCTGGAGGCGCTGTCCCGCGCTGTGCGGCGACGGGGGGCCGCAAGCGGTATCCGGGGAGGCGGAAAGCCGTCGAAGCGCTCAGAAACCACGCTACGGAAGCGTATGAATGCTCCCCGTGCCGGGCATGCCTTTTATCGTCACGGACTGTATGGGGGCTATGTCCCTGAGTGACGAGCTGGTGTATCGTCCCGACAGGGGGCGAACCCGGACACGAGGGGGGCGACGGGCGGAATGCAGGAGCACAGGACCAAGCGCCGCGCGCGGCGCCGGTGTCACCCGCTGCCGGAGGCAACACCCCCGGCAGCAACGGCCGGTTGGCCGTTCGCGGTGCGGCGGCAGCAGGAGAAACCTCCGGCCTGGAGGGCAGTCTGGTGAGCGCGCAGGAAGCAGTACCCGGGGAGCGCCGGCTCTGGACCGGCGTACGTCCCCTTCCGTCGTACCACCGTCGCACGGCACCCCGGCATCTCCTCGCCGGGCTTCGGCCGGGCGTGGCGGGTCAGTTGGTGATCGCCGCGCTCTCCGGGGGGTACGCCGTCGGTGCGGCGCTCGGCTGGAGGTCCGAGGAAGTCGCCGTCTTCATGGGGGACTTCGGCCTCAGCCTGGCCGCCCTGCTCGCCGGCGCCTCCTGCCTCTGGTACGCGATCACCCGCAGTGAGCGCGAGTTCCGGCCGGCCTGGCTGCTCTTCGGTGCCTCCTCGCTGATGGCGAGCGCGGGCAACGCCGTCTGGGGGTGGTACGAGCTGGTTCTCCACTCAGCCGTGCCGCGCCCCTCGGCAGCCGACTTCTGTTTCCTGCTCTTCGCGCCACCGGCCATCGTCGGCCTGCTGGTGCTCGCCAAGCGCCCGGTCACCAGGGCGCGTTGGGTCTGCCTCGGCCTCGACACCTGGCTGATCGGCGGCTCCCTGCTGACGCTCTCCTGGTCGGTCGCGCTGGTGCACACGGCCTACGGGGCCGACGACTCCGTCGCCCTCGGCGCCCTCAAGCTCGCCTACCCGCTCCTCGACATCGTGCTCGTCAGCATGGTGCTGGTGCTCCACTTCCGCCGCACCTCGGCGCACCGCTCCGCGGTCAACACCGCCATCGGCGCCCTCGCCCTCACCGTCCTCTGCGACGCCCTGTTCACCTCGCCGATGCTCAGGGACCACTACACCTCGGGCCAACTCCTCGACGCGGGTTGGTTCGCCGGCTCCCTCCTCCTCGCGTACGCGCCCTGGGTGCGCAGGCATGAGTCCGGCGAGCGGCGCCCCGAGGGGGAGGCAGGGGCGGTTTCGGGCGACGCCGCGGGGATGCCGGAGCGGCGCAGGTCCCTGCCGGGCTCGTTCGCCGCACTGATGCCCTACCTCTCGGCCGCGGTCTGCGTGCTGGGCATCCTCTACAACTCGCTCGACGGCCGTGACGTCGACCGGGTCGTGCTCTTCACGGGCTGCGCCGTCGTGCTCGCGCTCGTCGTCCGCCAGGGGATCATGCTTGGCGACAACCTCCGGCTCACCCAGGAACTCGCCTACAAGGAGAGCCACTTCAGGTCGCTGGTGCAAGGGTCGAGCGACGTCATCATGATCGCAGCGCCCGACGGCGTCCTGCGGTACGTGTCGCCGGCAGCCGCGGGTGTCTACGGCAGGGACGGCGACGGGCTCGTCGGCTCCGAACTCGCCGCGCTCGTCCACCCCGACGACCTCGCCGGCGTCCTCCACGAGGTGCGGAGGTTCCTCGCCTCCTCGCCCGAGGAGGAGCCCTCGGCACGCATCGAGTGCCGCTTCCGCCACGGCGACGGCCACTGGCTCAACGTCGAGTCCACCGTCAACCGCTACCAGGGCGGCCTGATCTTCAACAGCCGTGACGTCACCGAACGCGTCCGCCTCCAGGCCCAGTTGCAGCACAATGCCTCCCACGACACCCTCACCGACCTTCCCAACCGGGCCCTGTTCACCGAGCGGGTGAGGAAGGCGCTCTCCGGCCGCCGCGAAAGCGACGGCGGGGCCGCCGTGCTCTACATCGACCTCGACGGCTTCAAGGCCGTCAACGACACCGTCGGCCACCAGGCCGGGGACGAGCTGCTCATCCTCGCCGCCCGGCGACTGCGCGAGTCGATCCGCGCCGGGGACACCGCCGCCCGCCTCGGCGGGGACGAGTTCGCCGTTCTCATCCAGTCCGACGCCGACTGCGGGCGGCAGACCGCCGCCGAACGGGAGTTGCGCATACAGGAGATCGCCGACCGTCTCCGCCTCACCCTCTCCGAGCCGTACCGGGTGGACGGCGGCAACCAGGTACGCGTGGCCGCCTCGATCGGTATCGCCTTCGCGGAGCCGGGGATCTCGCCTTCGGCCCTGATGCGCAACGCCGACCTCGCGATGTACCGCGCGAAGCAGGCGGGCAAGGACCGCGTCGAGCTCTACGCCCCCCAGATGCAAGCCGAGGTGGTCAAGCGCGCCGAGCTCCAGGCGAGGCTGCGAAGCGCCCTCCACGACGGCGAGTTCACCCTCCTCCACCAGCCCGTCGTCGATCTCGACACCGGCCGGATCACCGCCGTCGCCGCCGAGGCGCGCTGGCGCTCGGCCGAGGGCATCCTCTTCACGCCGGCCGAGTTCCTCCGCACCGAGGGCGCGACCGAGGACGAGGCGGGCGGCGCCCGGAGCGAACGGGCTGCCGAGGTGAGCCGCTGGCTCCTCCAGGAGGCCGTCCGGCAGGCGGCGGCCCGCTACCTCGACGGCTTCACCACACCCGTGATCGTCCGCCTCCCGATGCGCCGGGTCACCGAGGCGTCCCTCGCCCCGGCGGCTGTGGAAGCCCTCCTGGAGCGGCACGGGCTCCCTTCCTCCGGCCTCGTCCTGGAGCTCACCGACAGCGATCCACGCACGCACTTCGACGAGTTGGAGCGCCGCCTGAGCGCGCTGCGGAGGCTCGGCGTCTGCATCGCGCTGGAGGGCTTCGGCAGCGGATACGCAGCCCTCACCGCGCTCCGCCGTCTCCCGGTCGACATGCTGCGGCTCGATGCCGCCGCCGTCCGCGGCACCATGGACTCCCCACGTCAGCGCACGGTCACGGCCGGCCTCCTCACCATCGCAGGCGACCTCGGTCTCCTCACCGTCGCAGAGGGGGTCGACCTCCCCGAGCAGGCGGAGACGCTGAGGGAGTTGGGATGCTCGCACGCCCAAGGGGCCACGTTCAGCGGCCCGTTGGACGAGCACCGGCTGCGGAGGGCGCTCACGCGCGGCGAGTACCTCCTCCAGCGGCGCCGGCTCGATCCGGTGGGCGCGGTCGGAGCCGTCTCAGGAGTGGGGGCGGCAGGAGGCGGCATGGGAGCACCGGTTGGCCTCTCGGGGGAGGAGCTCGGCGGCCGCTCGGTGGTGATCGCCGGCACCCTTCCGATGCCGAGGGGCGGCGCGGTCCCAGCGGACTCCCTCGGCCGCCCCGCCCTCCGACCGAATGCTGAGACGTCCGTCCCACCCACTTGACACCCGGGGGTTGACGGGGGGATTGTCTCTGCCATGCACACCCGAATTCTCGTACTTGGAAAGCGCGTCGGCTGACAGCGGATCGTAAGAATCCGCGCACACCAGCGGCGCGCTCCCCTCGCTTGCCTCACGGCACGAGGGGTTTTTTGTTGCACAAGGCGGGGTCGCGAGGCCGCCCCGTACACCACCACACGGACCGGAAGATGCGAGCGGACCACCGGCGGCACCGGCCGGGCAGGGCAGAGCCCCGGCCGCGCCCTCCGCAACCGGGCGCCGGCGACGTGCGGACGGCCTCCCCGTCACAGCCCACCGCGAGCGAACACCCGGACCCTCACCTCCGAGAAGAGAGAGCGATGACCGAGCAGGCAACCGGGGCGCCCAAGCCCCAGCCGCGGGCCCGTACCGGCGGACAGCCCACCATCCCTGCACCCGCAGCGCCGATCACCGGCGCGCAGTCCCTCATCCGCTCGCTCGAGGAGGTAGGGGCCGACACCGTCTTCGGTATCCCCGGCGGAGCGATCCTTCCGGCCTACGACCCGATGATGGACTCGGGCAAGGTCCGCCACGTCCTCGTCCGCCACGAGCAGGGCGCGGGCCACGCGGCCACGGGGTACGCGCAGGCCACGGGGAAGGTCGGCGTCTGCATGGCCACCTCTGGCCCCGGCGCCACCAACCTCGTCACGCCGCTCGCCGACGCGCACATGGACTCGGTGCCGATGGTCGCCATCACGGGCCAGGTCGCCAGCCGGATGATCGGCACCGACGGCTTCCAGGAGGCCGACATCTGCGGCATCTCGATGCCGGTGACGAAGCACAACTTCCTCGTGCGCGACCCCGACGACATCCCGCGCATCATCGCCGAGGCGTTCCACATCGCTGCCACGGGACGCCCGGGCCCCGTCGTCGTCGACATCGCCAAGGACGCGCTGGAGGGCCGCACCGTCTTCGCGTGGCCGCCCACCACCGACCTGCCCGGCTACCACCCTGTGACGAAGCCGCACGGCAAGCAGATCAGGGAGGCGGCACGGCTGCTCTGCGAGGCTTCCCGCCCCGTTCTCTACGTCGGCGGCGGCGTCCTGAAGGCAGGCGCCTCCGCGGAGTTGAAGGTGCTCGCCGAACTCACGGGCGCCCCTGTCACGACGACGCTCATGGGCCTCGGCTCCTTCCCCGACAGCCACGAGCAGCACCTGGGCATGCCGGGCATGCACGGAGCCGTCGCGGCCGTCACCGCGCTGCAGAAGTCGGACCTGATCGTGGGACTCGGAGTCCGCTTCGATGACCGCGTCACCGGAAAGTTGGATTCCTTCGCGCCGCACGCCAAGGTCGTCCACGCCGACATCGACCCCGCGGAGATCGGCAAGAACCGCGCGGCCGACGTCCCGATCGTCGGCGACGCGCGCGAGGTGATCGCCGACCTCGTCGTCGCCCTCCAGGCGGAGTTCGAGGGCGGGTACGCAGGCGAGGAGGCGAGAGCCCGGTACGCGGAGTGGTGGAAGCTCCTCAGCCGCTGGAGCGAGGCGTACCCGCTCGGCTACGACCTGCCCGAGGACGGCACGCTCGCCCCGCAGCAGGTGATCCAGCGGCTCGGCGAACTCGCCCCTGAAGACTCGGTCTTCGCCGCAGGCGTGGGCCAGCACCAGATGTGGGCGGCGCACTTCATCGACCACGAAACCCCGGCGACCTGGCTCAACTCCGGCGGCCTCGGCACGATGGGGTACGCGGTCCCGGCGGCGCTCGGTGCCAAGGTGGGGCAGCCGGGGCGCACCGTCTGGGCGGTCGACGGGGACGGCTGCTTCCAGATGACCAACCAGGAGCTGGTCACGGCCGCGATGAACGGCATCCCGATCAAGGTCGCCGTGATCAACAACGGTGCGCTCGGCATGGTCCGCCAGTGGCAGACCCTCTTCTACAACCAGCGCTACTCCAACACCAACCTCCACGCGCCCCACGGCGCACCGCCCGAGGAGCCGGAGGAGGGCCCGCTGTCGAGGGGCACCCGCTGCCCCGACTTCGTGAAGCTCGCGGAGGCGATGGGCTGCGTCGGCCTCCGCTGCGAGACCCCCGACCAGCTCGACGCGGTGATCGAGAAGGCCAACGCGATCAACGACCGCCCCGTCGTCGTCGACTTCATCGTCAACGAGGACGCCATGGTCTGGCCGATGGTCGCCGCCGGTACCTCCAACGACGAGGTCATGGCGGCCCGCGGAGTCCGCCCGGACTTCAGCGGCGACGACTGACCGGCCGATCCGGCCGCCGAGCAACCGAGCACTCTCTCACGAAACGGGCCGCCCACATGTCCAAGCACACACTCTCCGTCCTGGTGGAGGACACTCCGGGCATCCTCGCTAGGATCGCCTCACTGTTCTCCCGGCGCGGGTTCAACATCGACTCGCTCGCCGTCGGAGTCACCGAGCACCCCGACATCTCCCGCATCACCATCGTGGTGAATGTCGAGGACCTGCCGCTCGAGCAGGTCACCAAGCAGCTCAACAAGCTGGTCAACGTACTGAAGATCGTCGAGTTGGAGCCGGACTCGGCTGTCCAGCGCGAACTGGTCCTCGCCAAGGTCCGCGCCGACAACGAGACCCGCTCCCAGATCGTGGAGATCGTCCAGCTCTTCCGCGCCAAGACGGTCGACGTCTCACCCGAGGCCGTCACCATCGAGGCGACCGGCTCCGGCGACAAGCTGGAGGCGATGCTGAAGATGCTGGAGCCCTTCGGCATCAAGGAACTGGTGCAGTCCGGCACGATCGCCATCGGGCGAGGCGCCCGCTCCATCACCGACCGGAGCCTGCGTTCGCTCGAGCGGACGGCCTGAGCCGCAGCGCCGTTGCACTCACGGGGGCCTGAAGTCCCGTAGGCCCCGCCCCAACGCCGACCGCCACAGGCGGCCGACGCAATCAGCAAGCGAAGCAAGGAGAAACCCCAAGTGGCCGAGCTGTTCTACGACGACGATGCCGACCTCTCCCTGATCCAGGGCCGCAAGGTCGCGGTCCTCGGCTACGGGAGCCAGGGCCATGCCCACGCGCTCTCGCTGCGCGACTCCGGCGTGGACGTGCGGGTCGGCCTGCACGAGGGCTCCAAGTCCCGTGCCAGGGCCGAGGAGCAGGGCCTGAAGGTGACCACTCCGGGCGAGGCGGCAGCCGAGGCCGACGTGATCATGATCCTCGTCCCCGACCCGATCCAGGCCAAGATCTACGAGGAGTCCGTCGCCCCGAACCTCAAGGACGGCGACGCGATCTTCTTCGGGCACGGCCTCAACATCCGCTACGGCTTCATCCAGCCCCCGTCGACCGTCGACGTCTGCATGGTCGCGCCCAAGGGCCCCGGCCACCTGGTCCGCCGCCAGTACGAGGAGGGCCGCGGCGTCCCGTGCATCGCGGCGGTGGAGAACGACGCCAGCGGCAACGCGTTCGCGCTCGCCCTCTCGTACGCGAAGGGCATCGGCGGCACCCGTGCCGGCGTCATCAAGACGACCTTCACCGAGGAGGCCGAGACCGACCTCTTCGGTGAGCAGGCCGTGCTCTGCGGCGGCACCTCGGCCCTCGTGAAGGCCGGCTTCGAGACGCTCGTCGAGGCCGGGTACCAGCCGGAGATCGCGTACTTCGAGTGCCTCCACGAGCTGAAGCTCATCGTCGACCTCATGTACGAGGGCGGCCTGGAGAAGATGCGCTGGTCGATCTCGGAGACGGCGGAGTGGGGCGACTACGTCTCGGGTCCGCGCGTGGTCAACGACGCGACCAAGGCCGAGATGCGCAAGATCCTCTCGGAGATCCAGGACGGCTCCTTCGCCAACAACTGGATGGCCGAGTACAACGCCGGTCTGCCGAAGTACAACGAGTACAAGAAGGACGACCACGACAGCCTGCTGGAGAGCACGGGCCGCAAGCTCCGCTCCCTGATGAGCTGGGTCGACGAGCCGGAGGGCGAGGCTTCCAAGAACGCCTGACGCTCCGGGCGGTCCCCACGCGGACCCGCCGCGGCCCCGTTTCGGGCTGACCGATCCCGGCGTACGCTCGGAGGGCGCTTCCACGAAGGGAGCGCCCTCCGAGGCGTGCCGTCCGCTGGCAGGGGAACGATCATTTCGAGAGTTCCGTCACGTCCGGGGGCCGTCGCTAGACTGCATCATGCAAGCGCGCCAGGCTCACAGCGTCGTGCGTCTGCCCTGCGCCCGCGGGGATGACCCCCTCCACCGTCTGCGGCCGTCGGGACTCGGCCGTGCCCCGCCGGCGTGCGGGGATGATCCGACTGGAGACCACGTGAGCAAGCCTGTAGTACTCATCGCAGAAGAGCTGTCGCCCGCCACTGTCGACGCCCTCGGACCGGACTTCGAGATCCGGCACTGCAACGGTGCGGACCGAGCCGAGCTCCTTCCTGCGATCGCCGACGTCGACGCGATCCTCGTCCGCTCGGCAACGAAGGTCGACGACGAGGCGATCGCCGCCGCCGGGAAGCTCAAAGTCATCGCCCGCGCCGGCGTCGGCCTCGACAACGTCGACGTTCCCGCGGCGACGAAGGCGGGCGTGATGGTGGTCAACGCCCCCACCTCCAACATCGTCACCGCCGCGGAGCTCGCCTGCGGCCTCCTCATCGCCACTGCCCGCAACATCCCCCAGGCCACCGGCTCGTTGAAGAACGGCGAGTGGAAGCGGAGCAAGTACACAGGCGTCGAGCTGAGCGAGAAGACCCTCGGCGTCGTCGGGCTCGGGCGGATCGGTGTGCTCGTCGCGCAGCGCATGTCGGCGTTCGGCATGAAGGTCGTCGCCTACGACCCGTTCGTCCAGCCGGCCCGCGCCGCGCAGATGGGCGTCAAGCTGCTCTCCCTCGACGAACTCCTGGAGGTCTCGGACTTCGTCACCGTCCACCTCCCGAAGACCCCGGAGACCGCGGGCCTCATCGGTGACGAGGCGCTCCACAAGGTCAAGCCGTCCGTCCGCATCGTCAACGCGGCGCGTGGCGGCATCGTCGACGAGGACGCGCTCGCCTCAGCGCTCAAGGAAGGGCGCGTGGCAGGCGCGGGGCTCGACGTCTACGCCTCCGAACCCTGCACCGACTCCCCGCTCTTCGCCTTCGACCAGGTCGTCTGCACCCCGCACCTCGGCGCCTCGACGGGGGAGGCGCAGGAGAAGGCAGGTATCGCCGTCGCCAAGTCGGTCCGGCTGGCGCTCGCGGGCGAACTGGTGCCGGACGCCGTCAACGTCCAGGGCGGGGTCATCGCCGAGGACGTCCGTCCGGCGCTGCCGCTTGCGGAGAAGCTGGGCCGCATCTTCACGGCGCTGGCGGGCGAGGTCGCCGTCCGGCTCGACGTCGAGGTCTACGGCGAGATCACTCAGCACGATGTCAAGGTGCTGGAACTCTCCGCGCTGAAGGGCGTGTTCGAGGACGTCGTCGACGACACGGTCTCCTACGTCAACGCCCCGCTCTTCGCGCAGGAGCGCGGCATCGAGGTGCGGTTGACCACGTCGAGCGAGGCGCGGAACCACCGCAACGTCGTCACCGTGCGCGGCACACTCTCGGGCGGTGAGGAGGTCTCGGCCTCCGGCACCCTCGCCGGTCCGAAGAACCTCCAGAAGATCGTCGCCATCAACGACCACGACGTCGACCTCGCCCTCACCGACCACATGGCGTTCCTCAGCTACACGGACCGCCCGGGCGTCGTCGGCACCGTGGGCCGCATCCTCGGCGAGGCCGGCGTCAACATCGCCGGTATGCAGGTCTCTCGGGCGGAGGAGGGCGGTGAGGCGGTCGTCGCCCTCACCGTCGACGACACCGTCGGTGCCACGGTGCTCAACGAGATCGCCGGCGAGGTCGGCGCCACCCGCGCCCGCGGGGTCGACCTAACGGAGTGAACCGGACGCCTGCGCGGGACGAGCCGCTCTGCGCGGGCGCAGCAGCAAGGGGCCGGGCTCGGCGGGAGGTTCGACCTCCTGCCGAGCCCGGCCCGTTTGCGCGGCTTCCGCCGGGGTGGGTTCAGCCGGTGGCGAGCCCGTCGACCAGGCGGTTGAGGAACCGCGCGAAGGTGGCTTCGGGGGTGAGGGGGCGCCCGGGAGCGGAGAGGGCTTCGGCGAGCTCGGGGTGTGCGCCGTCGCTCGCGACCGCGGCGAGGTAACGGGCTTCGGTTCCGGCGCGCTCGGTGGACTGTGCGGCCGCGGCCTGTGTGATCTCGTGGGAGACGTGCGCGGCCGCGAACGCGGTGAGTTGGGCGAAGACCTCCAGCTTCGCCGCACCGTCCAGGCCGGTCGGCCGTAGGGCTGCGAGGACGTGCTCGAGGAACGCCAGGGCGTTGGGGCCCGGAGTACGGCGGGTGGAGAGCGCCGCCGGCAGCCAGGGGTGCCGCAGCATGAGGGCACGCTGCCGATGGGCGACGGCCTTGAGGTCGACGCGCCAGTCACCGGTGAGCGGGTCGGTGGTCGGGAGTTCGCCGCTGACGTGGTCGACCATCAGGTGCAGCAGCGTCTCCTTGTCGGGCGCGTAGCTGTAGAGCGACATCACGCCGGCGCCGACCTGCGCGGCCACTCTCCGCATGGTGACGGCTTCGATCCCCTCCGCGTCGGCGAGTGCGACGGCTGCCGCGGTGATCGCCTCTCGGCTGTAGGCAGGCTTGCGACCTCTGCGTGGGGGGCCGGAGTGCAGCCAGAGCTGCTGAGGGTCGACGCCGCGGGCGCCTTCGTCGTGAGGCATGGTCCACGCCTTTTCTCGGTCGCGTTGGCCTTGTTGAGCCTCTCAGTGAAACACCCTGTATTCTCGTACGCCGTACGGAAAACACGGGAGGCCATGATGACACAGCGAGCCGACACCCCTGCCCCGACGTCGAGTTGGACGCCGCCCCGTGGGAAACCCCCACGCGCCGCACGGGCGATGAGGGCGACATGGCGCCGCCTCCCCGCCAAGCTGTACGAGGCCGGGTGGGAGCCGGGACTCCCGGTGCCGGGCGCCGACGGCAGCCCGCTCGTCACCGACCACTACTTCCCCCGCGCCGAGGGCGACTTCCCCACTCTCCTGGTGCGCTCGCCGTACGGCAGAGGTCTGCCGTGGTCGCCCATGTACGGCCTCCTCTTCGCCGAACAGGGCTTCCACGTGGTCCTCCAGAGCTGCCGCGGCACCGGTGGTTCGGGTGGCGCGTTCGACCTGTGGCGCAACGAGGTCGCCGACGCCCGGGCGACGGTGGCCTGGCTCCGCGAGCAGCCCTGGTTCGACGGCACCCTCGGGACCGTCGGCCCCAGCTACCTCGCCTACGTGCAGTGGGCGCTCGCTGCCGAGCCGCCGCCCGAACTGAAGGCCATGGTGGTGCAGTTGGGACTGCACGACCCTCACGCCCTCTTCCACGCCGACGGTGTGCTGCGCCTGGAGAACACCCTCTCCGTCGGCGCCGGCCTGACCTACCAGCACAGGGGCGTGCCACGGTTCATGAGGGCGACGCTGCGCCTCCAGCGCCGGCTCCGCGGCGTCGTCGCTGCGCGGCCGCTGCGCGGGGCGTACGTGCCTGCCCTCGGTGGCGAAGTGCCCTGGCTCGACGACGTGATGACGCATCCGGACCCCGACGACGCCTACTGGCACGGCGCTTCGTTGGCCGCATCGGCCGAGCAGCTCGACGTGCCCACCGCCCTGGTCACCGGATGGCACGACGCGCTGCTCGACCAGACCTTGGAGCAGTACGCGCGCCTGCGCCGGTCAGGGTGCGACGCCGCCCTGCTCGTCGGCCCCTGGACGCACACCTCGGCCCTCCAACGGGGGTGGGCCGAGGTGTTCGCCGACAGTCTCGCCTGGCTCCGCGCCCACCTGTCCGGTGACCCTTCGGGTCTCCGTCCCACCAGGGTGCGTGTGCACGTCAGCGGCGAGGACGCGTGGCGGGACCTCGACGACTGGCCCCCGCCCACGGGCGCCGGAGTCTGGTTCCCCGCCCCGCACGGACATCTCACCCAGCAGGCCCCCACCGGCTCCGCGCCTCTGGCGTCCTTCCGGTACGACCCGGACGACCCCACGCCGTCCGTCGGCGGCCCCCTGCTCTCGCCCGCTGCCGGTCCCCGCGACAACGGCGTACTGGAGACCAGGGACGACGTGTTGACGTTCACGGGGCCTCCGCTCACCGAGCCGGTCGACGTCTTGGGCCAGGTCTCCGCACGGTTGAGCGTCTCGACGGACACCGGCCATGCCGCCGTCTTCACCCGTCTGTGCGACGTCGACGCGCAGGGCCGCTCCGTCAACGTCTGCGACGGGTTGGGACAGGTGCGGACCGAGGGGCAGCAACCGTCGCACCGCACCGTGCCGATGAGCTCGACGGCCCATCGCTTCGATGTCGGCCACCGCATACGGTGGCAGCTCAGCGGGGGCGCCCATCCGCGCTTCGCCCGCCACCCCGGAACCGCCGAGTCGCCGGTCGACGCGGCCGACTTCGTGCCGGTACGCCTCACGCTCCACGCCGACTCCGCACTGACGCTGGGTGCGGGTGGCGAGGTGCCGGGGCCAACCGAGCGGGAGTAGGGCACGGCGTTCGGGCGGCCAACTCCCGTTTGCCGCAGTGCGGGTGTGGCTGCGGGGCGTTTGATGTCCGGGGGCGCCGTCCAACGTCGGCGGGCTCGGCCGGGAGCCCTTCCCCCGGGGCGGACCAGGCGTGGCGGGCACGCTCCACCCGCCCGTGCGAAGGTGCGGACGCCTGCCGTCGCGGCCATGCACGGTCGAGGCGCCTTTTCGACGGCGCTGAGGTGGAGGCAAGCGCAGTCGTAGCCGCCCCGCTTGGCGGGCCCCGCAGCGCTCGCTCGCGCGCACTGCACGGCGCTCCAGCGGGTGAACGCACCGCATACTCAGGCGAGTTCACCGGAGAAAGGCAGGACGGTAGCCGTCCCCGACCGTCTACGGGAACCCGTCAGCCGCCGCGAAGCACCGATGCCCTGCCGTCCGACGGACGGCCCCCGCACCGGAGCCGGGCGCCGTTGCGCTCCAGCGCCAACGCCCCTACAACCGCCTCGTCTTGAGGGCCATGTGCAGCAGCAGCCGGTCCTCGCCATCGTCCAGGTCGAGCCCGGTGAGGCGCTCGATGCGGGAGAGGCGGTAGTAGAGGGTCTGCCGGTGGACGCCGAGGGCTGTCGCGGTCCGCGACGCTTGGCCGGCATGGTCGAGGAACACCTCGGCGGTACGGGCGAGTTCGCGGTGCGCGTGGCCGAGGAGCGGGAGTACGGCCGCGTCCTCCGCGTGCCCGGGGTCGAGTTCGGTGAGGAGGCGGTACGGCCCGATCCCGTCCCACTTCGCCACCGGCGAGAACCGCCGCTCCGCACCCGCCGCACGTGCCGCCGCACGCGCCTGACGCCACGCGCCGCGCAACCCCCTCGCGCTCTCGCGCGCTCCGCTCACCCCCGCGCAGGCGCCCGTCGCCCCCGGAGCCTCACCGCACCCCAGCAGCCTCTCCGCCGCCTCCGCCGCCGGGCCCACGTCGGAGGTGCGCAGCCGTACGAGCACGGCGAGCGTTCCGTCGAGCGGGGTGTGGGCGATGAGGTAGGGAACCTGCGCGGGAGCGCGCCCGGCGCTCGGCGCGGGCCACGGCGTCACGGCGACGAGTGCGACGTGGCCCTGCGCCACCGGTCCCAGTGCATGCCGCAGTTCGGCCTCTGCCTCGTCGCGCGCGGCGCCCTCGTCGCCCGTGAGCACGGCCCGCAGCAGCTCGCCCTGCCGCGCTTCGCTCCGGGTGCGTGCCGCGAGGAGTTGGCCGATCCGTGCGGCCGTGCCCATGGCGGCGTCGAGCCGCGGATCGTCGAGGGAGAGCACTCCGTCGTCAAGGAGCCAGATGTACCCGTGGACGACGCCGCTCTCTCGGGCCGGCAGGCAGATCCGCCCGTGGACGACGCCGGCCGACGGGTCGGGCGGGATACGGACGGGGCCCGCGGCGCGGGTGATGCCGAAGCCCTCGAACCAGGTGCGCACCGCCGAACTGGAGCCCCGTTGAAGGATGGAGCGCGTCCGGACGGGATCGAGCGCGGCCTCCGCACCGTCCCCGGGGTGCGCGCCGAAGGCGATCAGCCCGAAGTCCCGCCCCTCCAGCAGCGCGGGCGTGCCGAGCAGGGTGGAGACCCCGTCGATGAGCGTCTGGTAGTCCTCACGCATCCCCGCCTCCTTCTCCGCCGGCCGCGTCCTCCTGCCGCGGTCGTACCGCCGGGCGCTCCTGACATTCTCCTCCACCTGCGTGCCCGATCTCGTACATCTGTCTGAGATCCGGGCCACGGATACGTGACAGGTGTCGATGGCTGCCGACCGGCACGATCCTTAGGTTCTGGGTGGCTCCCGCACCGTCGAGCCGACAGACGCACAACCCGTGGAGGTGCCCGTGCTGGGTCCCGTGCTCCTCGCCGCCGCGCGCAGCGACAGCATCCGCAGAATCGTGGCCGCAGCTCCGGTCACCCGGCCCGTCGTCGACCGCTTCGTTGCGGGCGAGGCGCTCGCACCGGCGATGGAGACGGTCACCTCGCTCACCGACGCCGGAAAGCGGGTGACCCTCGACCACCTCGGCGAGGACATCACAGAACGCAGCGAGGCGTTGGGCAACAGGGACGCCTACCTCCGGCTCGTCGAGGCGCTCGCCGGCACGGGCCTCGGCGACCGCGCGGAGATGTCGGTGAAGCTCTCCGCCTTCGGCCTCGGCCTCACCGACGGGGGCGAGGACCTCGCCTTCGAGAACGTCCTCGCCGTCGTCGAGGCGGCGGCCGAGGCGGGCACCACCGTCACCCTCGACGCCGAGGACCACACCACCATCGACTCGATGCTCGCCGTCCTCGCCGAGCTGCGGAAGCGGTACCCGCAGACGGGCGTCGTGGTGCAGTCCTACCTGTACCGCACCGAGGACGACTGCCGTGCCCTCGCCGGCGCGGGCTCCCGCGTCCGGCTCGTCAAGGGCGCCTACGACGAGCCCGCCTCGGTCGCGTACCAGAGCAAGCACGAGGTCGACCGGGCGTACGTGCGCTGCCTCAAGACCCTCATGGCCGGCAAGGGCTACCCCATGGTCGGCTCGCACGACCCGCGCATGGTCGCCCTCGCGGAGGAACTCGCCGTCCGCAACGGGCGGCAGAGCGACGAGTACGAGTTCCAGATGCTCTACGGCATCCGCACCGAGGAGCAGTCCAGGCTCGTCGCCGACGGCCGCCGCATGCGCGTCTACGTCCCCTACGGCACCGACTGGTACGGCTACTTCATGCGCCGCCTCGCGGAACGTCCCGCCAACGTCGGCTTCTTCCTGCGGTCCCTGGTCACCAGGGGCTGACCCGATCCCCGCCGCCGAGCGGCACACCCACGTAGCGTAGAGAACGCCACACCGGCGAAGGAGAGAACCATGGACGCTGTCACCCAGGTCCCGGCCCCGTACAACGAGCCCCCGCAGACGTACGCCCCGGGGAGCGCCGAGCGCGCGCGGTTGGAGCGCGAGCTCAAGCAGCTCGCCGAGAACCCGATCGAGCTGCCGATGACGATCGACGGCGTACGGCGGATGGGCGGCGGCGAGCGGGTCGACGTCGTGCAGCCGCACCAGCACGCCAAGGCGATCGGCACCTACGCGACGGCCACCCACGCCGACGCGCAGGACGCGATCGACGCCGCGCTCAAGGCCGCTCCCGCCTGGCGCGCTCTTTCCTTCGACGACCGCGCCGCGATCATCCTCAAGGCCGCCGACCTCCTGGCGGGCCCCTGGCGCGAAAAGATCGCCGCCTCCACGATGCTCGGTCAGGGCAAGACGGCGCAGCAGGCGGAGATCGACGCACCCTGCGAACTGATCGACTTCTGGCGCTTCAACGTCCACTTCGCGCGCGAACTCCTCACCGAGCAGCCGCTGGTGCAGCCGAACGGTGTGTGGAACCGGATGGACCACCGCCCGCTGGAGGGCTTCGTCTACGCCGTCACCCCGTTCAACTTCACCGCGATCGCAGGCAACCTGCCGACGGCGCCTGCGCTCATGGGCAACGTCGTCGTCTGGAAGCCGTCGCCGACGCAGACCCACTCCGCCGTGCTGCTCATGGAGTTGCTGGAGGAGGCAGGGATGCCGAAGGGCGTCATCAACCTCGTCACAGGCGACGGCCGGGAGGTCTCCGAGGTCGCGCTTCCGCACCCCGAGCTCGCCGGCATCCACTTCACCGGCTCGACGGCCACCTTCCAGCACCTTTGGAAGTCGGTCGGCGAGAACATCGCCAACTACCGCTCCTACCCGAGGCTCGTCGGCGAGACCGGCGGCAAGGACTTCATCGTCGCGCACCCCTCGGTCGACCCGGCGATCCTCAAGACGGCGATCACGCGGGGCGCGTTCGAGTACCAGGGCCAGAAGTGCTCGGCGGCCTCCCGCGCCTACCTGCCGCGCTCGGTCTGGGAGAGCGGGTTCAAGGACGAGCTCGTCGCGGAGGTCGAGGGGCTCGCGATGGGCGACGTCACCGACCTGTCGAACTTCCTCGGCGCCGTCATCGACGACCGCGCGTTCGCCAAGAACAAGGCGGCGATCGACCGCGCCACGGCCGACCCGTCCTGCGAGATCATCGCCGGCGGTACCTACGACGACAGCGTCGGCTACTTCGTCCGCCCGACGGTGATCGTCTGCTCGGACCCTGCGAACGAGGTCTTCACCGAGGAGTACTTCGGGCCGATCATCGCCGTCCACGTCTACGAGGACGCGGAGTGGGACGCGATGCTCGACCAGATGGAGTCGGCCTCCGGGTACGCGCTCACGGGTGCCGTCCTCGCGCAGGACCGCGCCGTGCTCGCCGAGGCGTCGGAGAAGCTGCGGTTCGCCGCGGGCAACTTCTACCTCAACGACCGCCCGACCGGCTCGATCGTCGGGCAGCAGCCCTTCGGCGGTGCCCGGGCCTCGGGGACCAACGACAAGGCGGGCTCGAAGTTCAACCTGCTGCGCTGGTCCTCGCCGCGGGCGATCAAGGAGACGCGGGTCGCGCCGACCGACTACCGCTACCCGCACATGGACTGACGCCGCCGCGCACCCGGCACGACGGGCCCGGCCCTGCTCCTCGCCTCGGAGCAGGGCCGGGCCCGTCCTCGTGTTCCGCGCGGCTCCGGAGCGGCCAGGGGCGGAGGAGGTGCGTCGTCTCAGATAGTAGGAAGACCGAGTAATTGGCGAGACAGAACGGCTGCGGGCTCCTACATTTGTAGAAGCCGAACGATCTGCTCCATCGAGCTTCCTCGGACGCGGCTCGGCGTCGGCGGGTGATCCCCGCGGCGCCCAATGCCCCCGCGGCTTCCGGCTTTTCCGCCCTCCCATGTGCTCTGCCGCGTGCCACGCGACGGGGCGCCGCCGTGACGGCGTGGAGGACGGCACCCTGAGCGCCTCTTCCCGACTCGTCAGCAGAAGGAGTTGTAAGCCATGGAGACTGCCACCACCACGCCGAGGGCCCGCCGTGTACGTGCGGCGGCGAAGGAGCACGAGGCGGTCCGCCGCAATGCCGCGGCCGCCCTCCAGCGCGCGCTCGACCGCAGGGACAACGGAGGCTCGGCCGGCCACTGAGCCGGGCGGGGGCCGGTGGTCGAACTCCCCTCCCGCTTCCGTGCGTTGAGCCGACGTGTCCAGGATGCGAGCCGGTTGTGTCATGTCATGGGACGAGGAGTAAGGTCCCGGTCATGTCGCGCAGTATCAGCCTCGCAGTGATCCCCGGTGACGGAATCGGCCCGGAGGTCGTCTCCCAGGGCATCAAGGTCCTCACCGCCGCCCTGCCGTCGGACGTGAAGCTGGAGACCGAGGAGTACGACCTCGGCGCCCGCCGCTGGCACGCCACCGGCGAGACGCTCACCGATGCGGAGCTGGAGCGGCTCGCCCGGCACGACGCGCTGCTCCTCGGCGCCATCGGTGACCCGAGCGTCCCCTCGGGCGTCCTGGAGCGCGGGTTGCTGCTGAAGCTGCGCTTCGCCTTCGACCACTACGTCAACCTCCGTCCCTCCAAGCTCTTTCCCAACACCGTCTCGCCGCTGGCGGGCCGCCCGGAGATCGACTTCCTCGTCGTCCGCGAGGGGACGGAGGGCCCGTACGTCGGCAACGGCGGTGCCATCCGGACGGGGACGCCCGCCGAGATCGCCAACGAGGTCAGCGTCAACACCGCCTACGGTGTCGAGCGCGTGGTGCGGGACGCTTACACGCGCGCCGACGCGCGCCCCCGCAAGAAGCTGACGCTCGTCCACAAGAACAACGTGCTCGTGCACGCCGGTCACCTCTGGAAGCGGATCTTCGACAGCGTCGGAGCCGAGTTCCCCGAGGTGACCACCGACTACCTCCACGTCGACGCCGCCACGATCTTCCTCACGACGGACCCCGAGCGCTTCGACGTGATCGTCACCGACAACCTCTTCGGCGACATCCTCACCGACCTCGCCGCCGCCGTCTCGGGCGGTATCGGCCTCGCGGCCTCGGGCAACATCAACCCGTCCCGCGCCTACCCCTCGATGTTCGAGCCGGTCCACGGCTCCGCGCCCGACATCGCCGGCAGCGGCAAGGCAGACCCCACGGCGACGGTCCTCTCCGTCGCGCTGCTCCTGCGCCACCTCGGCTACGAGACCGAGGCCGCCCGCATCGACGAGGCGGTCACCGCCGATCTCGCCGAGCGCGCGGAGACCGTCCGCACCACGGACGAGATCGGTGACGCGCTCGCGGCACGAGTAGCGGGCTAGGCCCGGACTCAACCGCCACCAGCGGCCGGGCCAGGCGCCCGGCCGCTGTGCTGTGCTCGGCCGGGTGCACCTTCCCACACATCGACCGCCATCCCCCCGTCCCCATTTCGGTCCGCACGCGCGATAATCGAACGTGGGCCGCCGACAGGCAGTGCCGGAGCAGCGAGGGCCTGTGGCCCGGAGTCCGGGGGCAGCAAGGGAGCGCGGTCCACACGACACCCAGCGGAGGACGCGCAGATGACGCCCCGAATCGACTTCGAACTCAAGCCCTCGGCCCAGCCGCTGCCCGCGACTGAGCGGGAGGCTGCACTCGCGGAACCAGGCTTCGGCCGGTACTTCACCGACCACATGGTGACGATCAAGTGGACCGAGGGCCGCGGCTGGCACGACGCGCAGTTGGAGCCGTACGCCCCGCTCTCCCTCGACCCGGCGAACAAGACGCTCCACTACGCCCAGTCGATCTTCGAGGGGCTCAAGGCGTACCGCAGGCCCGACGGCTCTGTCGCCGTCTTCAGGCCCGACGCCAACGCCGAGCGGTTCCAACTGAGCGCACGCAGGCTGGCGATGCCCGAACTTCCCGTCGAGACCTTCATCGAGGCGTGCGAGATCCTCGTCGAGCAGGACAGGGAGTGGGTGCCCGGCGTCGGTGAGGAGTCGCTCTACCTGCGGCCCTTCATGTTCGCCAGCGAGGTCGGGCTCGGTGTGGCGCCGGCGCGCGAGTACCTCTTCATGGTGATCGCCTCGCCGTCCGGTGCCTACTTCCCCGGTGGTGTGGAGCCCGTCTCGGTCTGGCTCTCCGAGGACTACGTGCGCGCTGCGCCGGGCGGCACGGGGGAGGCCAAGTGCGCGGGGAACTACGCTGCTTCGCTCGTCGCCCAGGCAGAGGCGGCGCAGCAGGGCTGCGACCAGGTCGTCTGGCTCGACGCGGTGGAGCGGCGCTGGGTCGAGGAGATGGGTGGCATGAACCTCGCCTTCGTCTTCGGCTCCGGTGCGGACGCCAAGGTCGTCACCCCCGAGCTCACGGGCACCCTCCTGCCCGGTATCACGCGGCGGTCCCTGCTCCAGATCGCCGAGGACCTGGGCTACCCGACGGAGGAGCGGCGCATCTCGACCGAGGAGTGGCGGCTCGGCAACGCGGACGGCTCGATCAGCGAGGTCTTCGCCTGCGGCACCGCCGCTGTGATCACGCCTGTCGGCGAGGTGAAGTCGCGCGACCACGCGTGGAAGGTCGGCGACGGCACGGCGGGCCCCGTTTCCATGCAGCTTCGCGAAGCGCTTCTCGGCATCCAGAGCGGCCGGCGCGAGGACGTCCACGGCTGGATGCGCAAGCTCGGTTGAGAGCGGAGCTGCCTGCGGCGCGGTGAGATGGCTCACGCTGCCCGGGGTGTCATGGCGGGCGGGTCCGGCGCACGGGCCCGCCTGCTTCCGCTTCACGGAGGGCGCCGCGGAGTTGTCGGCCGCGGGAGCCTCCTGCCCGTCGGGCTGACCGGATCGTGAGACGCCGTCGATGAGCGGCGAAGAGCGTGCAAAAATCGCAGTGTGCCCATGTACGCCATGATTATCGGCTGGCGCGCCGGTCCGCAGTGACCGCCTGCCGCACCATCTGTGCGGCGACGGAAGCCGTGTCCCAGACCCGCGCGCAGACCTCTCGCACCCGCGAGAGGTTTTTTCGTATCCGCACCACCCGGCGGAGCCGATCGGAGCGCGGGCAGGCGACAAGTGGATCACCATTCCGGACCCTTCACTTCGGTACAGGAGTCGAGAAGCACATGACCACGGATGCCGCTCAGCCGGCGGAGCATCGGCGTCCTCGCCTCGGCGAGGACGCAGCCGCCGCAGATCCCGCCTTCCACGTCTTCGACACCACGCTGCGCGACGGAGCGCAGCGCGAGGGGATCAACCTCACCGTCGCGGACAAGCTCGCCGTCGCCCGCCTCCTGGACGACTACGGCATCGGCTACATCGAGGGTGGCTGGCCGGGGGCCAACCCGCGGGACACGGAGTTCTTCGAGCGCGCGGAGCGCGAGATCGACTTTCGCCACGCCACACTCGTCGCCTTCGGCTCGACGTGCCGCGCGGGTGTGCCCGCCTCGATCGACCCGCAGGTGAAGGCACTCGTCGACTCGGGTGCTCCGGTGGTGACGATCGTCGCCAAGGCGCACGACCGCCACGTCGAACTCGCCCTGCGCACCACGTTGGAGGAGAACCTGCGGATGGTCGGCGAGACCGTCGCCTATCTGCGGGAGAAGGGGCGCCGGGTCTTCGTCGACTGCGAGCACTTCTTCGACGGGTACCAGGCGAACCCGGCCTACGCGGAGCGGGTCGTCACGACGGCGACCGAGGCCGGCGCCGAGGTCGTCGTGCTCTGCGACACCAACGGCGGGACCGTCCCTGCGCAGGTCCAGGCGACGGTGCGCACCGTCGTCGCGGACACCGGGGCGCGGCTCGGCATCCATGCGCAGGACGACATCGGGTGCGCGGTCGCCAACACGCTCGCCGCCGTCGACGGCGGGGCGACCCACGTGCAGTGCACGGCCAACGGGTACGGCGAGCGCGTCGGCAACGCCAACCTCTTCCAGGTCGTGCCCACGCTGGAGCTCAAGTACGACCGGCGGGTCCTCCCGGAGGGCACGCTCGCGGAGACGGCCTGGGTCTCGCACGCCATCGCGGAGGTCGTCAACCTGACTCCGGCCACCCACCAGCCGTACGTGGGGAGTTCGGCCTTCGCGCACAAGGGCGGGCTCCACGCCTCGGCGATCAAGATCGACCCGGACCTCTACCAGCACATCGACCCGGAACTCGTCGGGAACAGCATGCGGATGCTCGTCTCCGACATGGCGGGGAGGGCCTCCGTCGAGCTCAAGGGCAAGGAGCTCGGCTACGACCTCGGCGGGGACCGAGACCTCGTCGGACGGATCGTCGAGCGCGTCAAGGAGCAGGAGCTCAAGGGCTACAGCTACGAGGCGGCCGACGCTTCCTTCGAACTCCTCCTGCGCACGGAGGTGGAGAGGGGCTCGGGGAGCGGGCCCGTGGCCGAGCGGTACTTCCAGCTCGAGTCCTGGCGCACGATCGTCGAGCAGCGCCCCGACGGAGCCCAGGTGAACGAGGCGACGGTGAAGCTCAGGGCCAAGGGCGAGCGCCAGGTCGCCACCGGCGAGGGGAACGGCCCGGTCCACGCGCTCGACCAGGCACTCCGCGTCGGCCTCGAGCGGATCTACCCGGCGCTGGCGCGGCTGGAACTGGTCGACTACAAGGTCCGCATCCTCGAAGGGGCGAAGGGCGCGGCGTCCACCACGCGCGTGCTGATCTCGATGAGCGACGGCTCGGGGGAGTGGTCGACGGTGGGCGTCGCCGACAACGTCATCGCCGCCTCCTGGCAGGCGCTCTCCGAGGGCTGCACCTACGGCCTCCTGCGCGCGGGCGAGGAGCCGCTCGACTGACCGCCGCCCGGCCCGTGCCCCAACCCGGTGCATCAGCCCGGCAGTTGGGGACCGGGCCGCGCTCACCATCCCGTGGCCCCGTCGAGCCGCTCGCGGAGCAGGTCGGCGTGGCCCGCGTGGCGGGCGTACTCGGCGATCATGGCGACCAGGATGCGGCGCAGGGACACCGGCTCGCCGGTGCGCCGGCTCACGCCGGTCTCCTCCAGCGAGGCAGCGGCGACGATCTCCCGCGCGCGGGCGCACTCGGCGCGCCAGGTGTCCAGCGCCTGCTGCGGGTCGCCTGCGAGGGCGTGGAACTCGTGGTCGGGGTCGTCGTCGGTGTAGTAGAGCAGCGGGACGTCCTCGCCGGCGAACTGCACCCGGAACCACCAGCCAGCGTTCGACCGCCGCCAGGTGCCGGACGAGCCCGTGGAGGGAGAGCTCGGAAGGCGGAACGGCGCGTTCGGAGAGGCGTTCGGGCGCGAGACCGCTGCACTTCGCTTCGAAGGTGGCGCGGTGCCAGTCGAGGAAGGCGACGAGGGTCTCGCGCTCGCCGGCCGCCGCGGGGGGTGGTGTGCGCGCGTCGCCGGCGAGGGCGGCGGCGAAGTGTTGCGGTGTGGAGGCGGTCAACTCGGGCTCCTTTGCCTCTCGGCGGTGTCGTCGAGAGCATTGCAGCGACCACTGACATCGCTCGGGCGACGAGGGGGCGCGGGGCGGAGCAGGCCCCGCGCCGGAGTGGAGCGCCGGCCGTCTGCCGCGCGCGAGTACAGTGAGCGTCCCCATTCGCTGTGGGGTCTCCACAGCGACAGAGACACAGGGTGTGCCGCGGACCTGCATCGGGGCGTCTTCGTAACCCGTTGTTGGCCAGTTCTGTCCAGCGGAGCCATGAAACCGCCGCCGAGACTGTACGAATCCGACGACGCTGTGGCGGGCCTGCGTTTCGTAGGGTCTATACATGACCGATCTGCCCGAGCTGTCACCACAGGCGGCGGAGACCACGCCGGAGGCCCCCGAACCGCAGGACACCCGCGGGCGCGTGGCCGAACTGCACGCCATCCGTGAGAAGGCGTATCGGGGCCCGAGCGAGCGGGCCACCGAGACGCAGCACGCCAAGGGGAAACTGACCGCGCGCGAGCGTATCGAGCTGCTGCTCGACGAGGGCAGCTTCCACGAGGTGGAAACCCTGCGCCGGCACCGCGCCACCGGGTTCGGCCTGGAGGAGAAGAAGCCGCACACCGACGGTGTGATCACCGGGTGGGGAACCGTGCACGGGCGGACGGTCTTCGTCTACGCGCACGACTTCCGCATCTTCGGCGGTGCGCTGGGCGAGGCGCACGCCGCGAAGATCCACAAGATCATGGACAAGGCGATCGCCGCGGGAGCGCCGCTCGTCTCGCTCAACGACGGTGCAGGCGCGCGTATTCAGGAGGGCGTCTCCGCGCTCGCGGGGTACGGCGGCATCTTCCAGCGCAACACCAAGGCGTCGGGCGTGATCCCGCAGATCTCGGTGATGCTCGGCCCGTGTGCCGGTGGCGCCGCCTACAGCCCCGCGCTCACCGACTTCGTCTTCATGGTCCGCGACACCTCGCAGATGTTCATCACGGGCCCTGACGTGGTCCAGGCGGTGACGGGCGCGGAGGTCACCCAGAACGCGCTCGGCGGGGCCGACGTGCACGCGGAGACGTCGGGTGTGTGCCACTTCGCCTACGACGACGAGGAGACCTGCCTGGAGGAGGTGCGCTACCTCCTTTCGCTGCTCCCGCAGAACAACCGCGAGAACCCTCCCTCCGAGGAGCCGGCCGACCCGGCCGACCGCCGCGGCGAAGGCCTTTACGACCTGGTCCCCGCCGACGGCAACCGCCCCTACGACATGCGCAAGGTGATCGAGGAGCTCGTCGACGAGGGGGAGTTCCTCGAGGTGCACGAGCGCTGGGCGCGCAACATCATCGTCTGCCTGGCGCGGATGGACGGCGAGGTCGTCGGCATCGTCGCCAACCAACCGCAGTCGCTCGCCGGTGTGTTGGACATCGAGGCGTCGGAGAAGGCCGCCCGCTTCGTCCAGATGTGCGACGCCTTCAACATTCCGATCCTCACCTTCCTCGACGTCCCCGGCTTCCTTCCGGGCGTCGACCAGGAGCACGGCGGCATCATCCGCCACGGCGCCAAGCTCCTCTACGCGTACTGCAACGCGACGGTGCCCCGGATCTCCGTGGTGCTGCGCAAGGCGTACGGGGGCGCCTACATCGTGATGGACTCGCAGACCATCGGCGCCGACCTGACGTACGCCTGGCCGACCAACGAGATCGCGGTGATGGGCGCGGAGGGTGCGGCGAACGTGATCTTCCGCAAGCAGATCGCGGGCGCGGACGACCCCGAGGCGATGCGGCAGCGGATGGTCAAGGAGTACAAGTCCGAGCTCATGCACCCCTATTACGCGGCCGAGCGCGGCCTCGTCGACGACGTCATCGACCCGGCGGAGACGAGAGAGGTACTCGTCGCGTCCCTCGCGATGCTCCGCAGCAAGCACGCCGACCTGCCCGCGCGGAAGCACGGCAACCCGCCCCAGTGAGGCGCAATGCGCTTCTGCGGGAGCCCGGCTCCGCCGAGAAGACTGAGAACCGACGCACGGGAAGAAGAGAGGAAACCGTGGACTCCGACAGTTCGCTTACCGCAGGCAGTCACCCGATCCGGGTGGAGAAGGGCAACGCCAGCGAGGAGGAACTCGCCGCCGTCACCGCCCTGTTGATGGCCCGTGCCACGAGCGCGCACCGAGCGCCCGCCACCACGCGTCCGCACCGTGCCAGCAAGGCCGGCTGGCGGCGCCTCGACCGGCAGCACGGGTTTCGCGCGCCGCACAGTTGGCAGGGCTGACGGCGCCTCGGGTGACGCGAAAGGGGCGGCGTTTCCGACCACCAAGGTCGGGCGCGCCGCCCCTTTTCCGTGCCGGTGCGCGGAGGCGCCTCGGGCGCTTCACTCAACCGAGCGGCTCCGCACGGGCGTTCAGTCTGCGGGGGAGTCCACCAGGGTGGTGCGCCGGGGGTTCGCGGTTGCACTCGGGAGGGGAGCCTCCTCGCCGTTCTGCTCGGACTCGCGGACTGCCTGCGTGGTGAGATCGTCGGCGTCCTCGAGGTGAGCGAGGGTGGTGCGGCGGGGGTTGGCTATGCTCCTGTGGCTGCTGGTGGACTTCACGTCTGCCCTTACCTCACTGACTGCTCGGCACTTGTGGATCTGCTACTCGCTGTGAACGCCGAGGGTAGGCCCGCCGTTCCCTACCGACGCGTGAGCTAGGCCACGATCATCCTGTGAGTTTGCTCACCGAGTGATGAACGAAGGCCGCCCGCAAGGCATTTCGGGCACGCGGCATAGCGGACAATGCTCGTCATCGTGAGCTTGTGCGCGCAGTTCGCGTCAGTGAGGCGGAGCGCTCCGCTGTTCGCCTCGTAGGGAAAAGTCCGGTATTTCGAGCACTGCTCGGCACGTGTAGTGACCCGACGTGCGCGAAGCGTCATGCGGCTCCGCGGGTTTTCCACAGCCCTTGTTGGAGATCCGGCACTGTGCTGGAATTCCACGGACCGCCGCAGGACGACAGCCGGCGCGCACAGGCGCTCAACCAGCGCCGCGCGGCGGTCGGGTGGGGCGCGCCGGTCATTCACGACCGCCAAGGGGGGATGTCCCCCCGTGACTCGATACCGTCCCGCCGTCCACGCGGCAGGACGCCTGGTCCAGAGGTTGCGACGCTAGTGCAGGGACGTTTCAAGAGGGATGGCAACGCCGAGGGGAAAGCGGAGTCGGGCAGTTCGTCCGACGCCGCCGCCCAGCGTGCCCAGGAGAGCGGTCCCGCTGCCGCCGTTCACGACGTAGACGGCTCCAGAGACAAGGACCGCGGTAAGGGCGAGGGAGCAGGGAAGGCCCCGACCGGCCCCGGCTCCAGAATCCGCATGCGCAACTGGCGCATCAGCACCCGCCTCGTCTCCCTGCTCGCCCTCCCCGTCGTGGCCGCCACCACCCTCGGCGCCCTGCGCATCGGCGACTCCCTCGACAACGTCGACCAGCTCGACAACATGAAGCGCCTGACCGAAATGACGGAGCAGGCAACGGCGTTGGCAGCCGCACTCCAGGAGGAGCGGGACCGCTCGGCCGGTCCCCTGGTGGGTACGGGCAACGCCAAGGACGACTGGGTCGTCGCGCCCCGCGAGGAGACCGACCGCGCCTTCCAGTCGTTCAAGGAAGCCACCGGCGACATCGACGGCAGCGACAAGGTGATGGCCGGGGTCCAGTCCACCGTCCTGGACATCACCCGTCAGCTAACCGACATCAACGACATCCGTGACCGCGCGTACGACAACGACGCCTACGTCTCGCAGACGGTCAACAGCTACAACCAGCTCATCGAGTCGCTCCTCTCGCTCTCCCAGGACATGGCCCAGGCGACGAGCAACCCGGAGATGATCCAGTCCACGCGTGCGCTCGCGGCCTTCTCCAGCGCCAAGGAGTACGCGTCCATCCAGCGTGCCGTCATCTCGGCCGGCCTCGCGCGCAGCGGCGGCCCGCAGCTTTCGGAGAGCGACCGCCTCTACGCCCGCACGGCGGCGGACAGCGAGAAGGCCCAACTCACCAGCTTCAGCCAGATCTACGGTGACGACAAGGCGTCGGACCTCACCAAGCCGCTCAACGGTGGGAACGTCAACATCACCACCGCGGACAAGTACCGCGATCGCGTGCTGCAGAACAGCGGAGCCATCAAGGAGCAGTACCGCTCCTACCCGGACTGGTTCGACCAGGACCGCTCCAAGATCGACGAGATGGCGAAGATCGAGGCCAGCCTCCTCTCCCAGATGGAGCAGCAGGCGCGCGAACTCCGCTCCGACGCCCAGGGGTCGGCGTTCCTCAACGGCGCCATCATCCTTCTGGTCCTCGGCATCTCGCTCGTCGGCGCCTTCGTCGTGGCGCGCTCCATGGTGCGCTCGCTGCGCCGCCTCCAGGACACCGCCCAGGACGTTGCGCGTGAGCGCCTGCCTGAGCTGGTCCGCCAGATGTCGGAGGCCGAGCCGCAGGACGTCGACACCTCCGTCGAGTCCGTCGGTGTCCACACCCGGGACGAGATCGGCCGGGTCGCGGCCGCGTTCGACGACGTCCACCGCGAGGCCGTCCGCCTCGCAGGCGAACAGGCGCTGTTGCGGGGGAACGTCAACGCGATGTTCACCAACCTCTCGCGGCGGAGCCAGGGCCTCATCCAGCGCCAGCTCTCGCTCATCTCCGAGTTGGAGTCCCGCGAGGCCGACCCGGACCAGCTCTCCTCCCTCTTCAAGCTCGACCACCTCGCCACCCGCATGCGGCGCAACGGTGAGAACCTCCTCGTCCTCGCCGGCGAGGAGCCGGGCCGTCGCTGGACGCGTCCGGTCCCGCTCGTCGACGTCCTGCGTGCAGCGGCTTCCGAGGTGGAGCAGTACGAGCGCATCGAGCTGAGCTCCGTCCCGGCGACCGAAGTCACCGGGCGAGTCGTCAACGACCTCGTCCATCTCCTCGCCGAGCTGCTGGAGAACGCCACCTCGTTCTCCTCCCCGCAGACCAAGGTGAAGGTCACGGGCCACGCACTCCCCGACGGACGCGTCCTCGTGGAGATCCACGACACCGGTATCGGCCTCTCGCCCGAGGACCTCTCGTCGATCAACGAGCGGCTCGCCAACCCGCCGACGGTCGACGTCTCCGTCTCCCGCCGCATGGGCCTCTTCGTCGTCGGCCGCCTCTCCCTCCGGCACGGCATCCGCATACAGCTCCGTCCCTCGGACTCCGGCGGTACCACCGCGCTCGTGATGCTCCCTGTCGACGTCGCACAGGGCGGCGCGAACAAGGGCAAGCCGGGCGCAGGTCCCCGCGGTCCCGGTGGCGGGCGTCCGCCCAAGGGCAGCGGCCTCGCCGCGGCCCTCCAGCGCGAACCGCAGGGCGGTCCCGGTGGCGGGAAGCTCGGTGGCGGTCCGTCGCGCGGGCAGGTCGCGGGCGGCGGGCCGCGTCCCGCACTGCCGGGCAGCGGCGGCGAGGAGTCGGGTGCCGGCAACCTCTTCGGCGCACCGCCCGTGGGCCGCAGCGGCTTCGGGCAGGGCCCGCAGGGCCCCCGGACGCCGTCCGCCCCCGGCGGCCGTACGTCGCCGCCGCTGCCGAGCCGGGGCAACCCGGCCGAGCTCACCGGAGGCGGGCCGTCGTCCGGACGTCAAGGTCCTGGTGACACGGGTCAGTTCCCTGCCGTTCCGCCGCAGGGCGGTCCTGGTGACACGGGTCAGTTCCCTGCCGTTCCGCCGCAGGGCGGTCCTGGTGACACGGGCCAGTTCCCTGCCGTCCCGCCGTACGGCGGTCCCGGCGACACTGGGCAGTTCCCCGCCGTCGGCGGCGACCCCCAGCAGGGCGGCCCCGAAGGCGGACGCCAAAACCCCGGCCGCACCGGCGAGTTCGCGGCACCGCCGCAGGACGGACGTGCCGGGCACGGTCCGGGGCAGACGGGCGAGTTCACGCGACCGAGCGACACCGCTCAGTTCCCCGCCGTGGCGCCGCAGCGCGGCCCCGGCGACACCGGCGCGTTTGTGAGGCCGGACGCCGGTGAGCGCAACGCCGAGCAGCAGCGCCCGAGTTGGGCGGCCGGACAGCAGGCCCCCACCGAAGACCTCCCGCGTGGCCACGACGAACACGAGGCCACCGGCGAGTACGCACAACCCGGTTTCACCGGGGCCTCAAGCGGCGGCGCCGCCGGTCCCGGCGGGACGGGGCAGTTCCCCGCGCTTCCCCGGCGGGGCGAGGAGAACGCGCCCCAGCAGCAGCAGCACCAGCAACAACAGGCGCACGCGGCACCGGAGTACGGCATACCCGCCGTTCCTCCGGCACCTGATGATGCCCCGACCCCCATCTTCGCCTCGATGGAGTCGAACTGGTTCCGCAGTGCGGGGCCGTCGGCGCGTGCCCCTTTCCCCCCACAGCAGACTCAGGCGCAGCAGCCACCAGCTCAGGCGCCGCAGCAGTCAGCGGACATCCCTCCGCGCTCGCCTCAGGCGCCCACCCCGCGCCCGGATCAGCCGGCATCCGCCGTACCTCCGCAGCCACAGCCCGTTCAGGGTCCGCCGCAGGACGGCTCCGACACCGGCTCCCACTGGGGAGCCTCGCCGAACGACGAGCGGTGGCGCCGTGCCGAACAGGTGCGCCAGCCGTCCGCCGGGGGAGTCACCACGTCGGGCCTGCCGCGGCGGGTGCCCCGTGCCAACCTGGTCGCGGGTACCGCCCAACAGCAGTCGTCCGCACAGCAGCCGGGACCGCAGGTCTCGCGTGCGCCGGACGACGTACGCGGCCGGCTGACCAATCTCCGTCGCGGCATCCAGCAGGGCCGGCAGGCCGGCACGGATGGGCGCGGCATTGGCCCCACTTACCAGCAGGAGCGTTAGTTGAGTCCGATGAGCCAGGCGGCGCAAAATCTGAACTGGTTGATCACCAACTTTGTGGAGAACACCCCAGGGGTGTCGCACACGGTGGTGGTCTCTGCCGACGGGCTTCTGCTTGCGATGTCCGAGGGCTTTCCGCGCGACCGTGCCGACCAACTGGCGGCGGTCGCTTCAGGATTGACCTCGCTCACCGCCGGCGCCTCCCGCATCTTCGAAGGCGGTGGTGTCAACCAGACGGTGGTGGAGATGGAGCGCGGCTTCCTCTTCATCATGTCGATCTCGGACGGTTCTTCACTCGCCGTCCTTGCGCACCCGGAGGCCGACATCGGCCTCATCGGGTACGAGATGGCCCTGCTCGTCGACCGTGCTGGAACAGTACTCACTCCAGACGTGCGAGCGGAACTGCAGGGCAGCATTCTCAACTGATCTTGCACGCTCCCCCCACATGAGCACCACAGCCCGCACCTTGCCCTTATCTCACTGATCCCTCTCTCGGAGGAGACATGACCCCGCCGCCCGCTTCACCCGACCCGTACGGTGCGAACCAGCAGGCACCGTTCGGGGGCGAAGGCGACCAACCCCTGGTACGTCCCTACGCCATGACGGGCGGCCGCACCCGGCCGCGCTACCAACTCGCGATCGAGGCGCTGGTGAGCACCAGCGCAGATCCGGCGCAGTTGCAGGGTCTGCTCCCCGAGCACCAGCGGATCTGCCATCTGTGCCTTGAGGTGAAATCGGTTGCCGAGGTCTCGGCGTTGCTCGCAATACCGCTGGGGGTGGCCCGGATTCTCGTCGCCGACCTCGCCGAGGCCGGGATGGTGGCG
This sequence comes from Streptomyces sulphureus DSM 40104, assembly GCF_000381025.1. Taxonomy (GTDB): domain Bacteria; phylum Actinomycetota; class Actinomycetes; order Streptomycetales; family Streptomycetaceae; genus Streptomyces; species Streptomyces sulphureus. The sequence goes on along the minus strand of NZ_KB905814.1, from coordinate 330 downwards.
ATCCATCAGCCCGGCGGCGGCACCGACCCCGGTGGCGCTCCAGACGTGACCTTGCTCGAAAGGGTGCTCAGTGGACTTCGCAAGCTCTAGCCCGCAGACGGGGATCGGTCAGATGGGCCACCCCGGCCAGGCGCCCGGTGTGCCGCAGCAGGCCGACCAGTTCGTCGGCGACGTGCCCGCCGGCGGCCGTTCGACCACCTCCGCGAAGATCGTGGTGGCGGGCGGTTTCGGCGTGGGCAAGACGACCTTCGTCGGCGCGGTCTCGGAGATCAACCCGCTGCGCACCGAGGCGGTGATGACCTCGGCGTCGGCCGGGATCGACGACCTCAC
>NZ_KB905813.1:354715-939081 GCF_000381025.1 Streptomyces sulphureus DSM 40104 | reverse complement strand
GGTTAGGGGATGCTTCGCATCCCCTAAAAATCGACGCTTCGCGTCGATTAGCATTCCGCATTCGCGGAATGTAATTCCCGCTCCGCGGGAATTCTGATGTGCCGCTCCGCGGCACATTTAAGGAGTTTCTTCTTTCGCTTCGCGAAAGAGAATGGATTCCCGCTGCGCGGGAATCCTTAACACCCCGCTGCGCGGGGTGTTTTCCGGCTTTGCCGGGCATCTACAGGGTGGGTGGGGTGTGGGCGTGGTGCGAGTGGTGCGGCTGCGCAGCGGTATGGGGAGACTACCTCTCCTGGATGAGCGTGCGTCCTCCCCTCAGGGGTCGACCCGAGGAAATGATGCACGGATGGACTCTGGAGTTCTCGGGCACCCTCGTCTTTGCGTCGGGTGACGTGAGGTTGGCGAAGCGTGTCAGGCGGCCAACCATGTGTGTATCCTGTTGTGATGCACGTATACTCTCTGGGGATTCATGTCACCTTCCACTGCTGATCGGAAAGAGCCGGGAATCATGCCGAGGAAACTCCGCCCGCATCAGGTAGAAGCCATGGGCGCTGCGGTTCGTGCTCTGGAGGTAAAGCCAGGAGAGTGTGAGCCGGAAGGCGGCCTGCGTGCGACGCTGGTGTCGGCGTGTGGAACGGGGAAGACGAAGACCGCGATCCACACCGGGGAGCGCCTCGCGCCGCGCGGCCGCATCCTCGTGCTCGTGCCCACGCTCGAACTCCTCTCACAGACCGTCTCGGAGTGGCGGGCGGAGGGGCGTGGGGGCGCGGCGTATGCGGTGTGCTCGCTGGGGGACGATCCGCTGCTGTGGAGCGCGGAAGTCCGCTCGACGACGAGCGCCCCGCAGTTGGCCCTGTGGGCCAACCGGCACCGCCAGGTGACCGTCTTCGCGACCTATGCCTCCCTACCGGTCCTCGTCGAGGCACATGAGGGTGCCTTCGGCCTCGCCCCGCTCCCCCGGTGGGACTTGGTCATCGTGGATGAGGCCCACCGCACCTCCGGCTCCTGGGGCAAGGCGTGGGCAGCCGTGCACGACCAGACCCAACTCCCCGCGCGTCGCCGGCTCTACCTCACAGCGACCCCGCGGGTCTGGGAGGAACGCCCCCCGAGTGCGCGGGTGCGCGAGGGGGTACGGGAGGCGCTGCCCGCCGAGGTGGCCTGCAGCATGGACGACCCTGACGTCTTCGGCCCGGTCTGCTATGAGCTCCCTCTCGCCGACGCGATCCGACGCGAGCTGTTGGCACGCTTCCAGATCGTGTGCGTCGAGGTCCGCGACCCCGAACTCCCCCCGGAAGAGCTCTACGGCGAGCGCAAGCGGGAGGAGGAGATCCGCGGGAAGCGGCTGGCGGCCGCACAGGCCGCGGTGTGCGAGGCCATGGCCGACCGCGGACTGCGCACCCTCATCACCTATCACCACCGCACCGTGGAGGCCGAGGCCTGGGCACGCAGCTTCCGCGACGTCGCGGCGAAATTGCACGCCGAGGCCCCTGAGCGGCATCCCGACTCAGGGCGGGTGTGGGCCGAGTGGCTGTGCGGCGAGCATGAATCCTCGTATCGCCGGCGGGTGCTGGGCGAGTTCGGCAGCGGGGACGCCGACCGCGCCGTGCTCTCCAACTGCCGGGTACTGACCGAGGGCGTCGACGTCCCCTCCGTCGACTCGGTCGCGTTGATCGACCCGAAGGGATCGATGGTCGATATCGTCCAAGCCGTCGGCCGTGCCCTCCGGCAGCAGCCCCGGCAAGGGAAAATGGCCACCCTGATTGTTCCGGTCTTTTTGGACGCGGACGAGAATCCGGAAAGAATGCTGGAATCCGGCGCCTACAAACCCTTGGTGACCGTACTCCAAGCCCTGCGGGCACACGACGAGAAGATGGTGGACATGCTCGCCCTCCCCCAGACCCCCGCCGCCGAGGTGTCTGTCCCTGAGCGTGTGGGACCCGCCCCCGACGACGGGGAGGAAGGACGGCTGCTGCTGCGGTTCTCCACCCGCCGCGACCCCGCCGAACTCGCCCGGTTCGTGCAGATGCGGGTCCTGGAACCCGAGCGGGACAACTGGCGCGCCGGCTACGCCGCCGCCACCCGCTACCAGGCCGCCTACGGCGACCTGCGCGTCCCGTACCACTACCGCGACGAAGACACCTACCCGCTGGGCTGGTGGATCGCCGAACAACGCCGGCAGCACGCCGACGACATCCTCGAGGAACGCCGCGTGCAGCGGCTGGACGAGCTCGGCATGGTCTGGTCGGAGCGCGACGAGCACTGGCGCATCCGGATCGACGCCGCCCGCGCCTACCACGCCGAACACGGCACCCTGTGCGTCCCCCAGAACGCCACCTGGGACGAACTCCCCCTCGGCCGGTGGCTGGCGAACCTGCGCCAACCCGGCGGACTCGGAGCCGACCCCGAACGCGCCGCCCAACGCGCCGACGAACTCGCCGCGATCGACCCCGACTGGAACCCCCGCACACTCGGCTGGAACATCAGCTGGCAACGCCGCTACACCCGCCTCGCCAACTGCCTACGCAACGGCACCACCCTCAACGACATTCGCCCCGGACACACCATCGACGGCGAAGACCTCGGCACCTGGCTACACGCCCAACGCCAACGATGGGAACACCTGGTGCCGGGCCAGCAAGAGCGCCTCACCGCACTCGGCGTCACCCCCCAACCCGCGGCACCGACCGGCCCGAAGACGACCGCGGCGCCGTCCGGAGGGGCTCGGGCAGCCGCCTGGGAACGCGGCCGCGCCGCCGCCGAGCAGTACCGCAACCGCCACGGCACCCTGACCGGCGTCCCCCGCCACCACATCGAAACCATCCACGACACCGACGGCGAGCACCCGGTGAAACTCGGCGTATGGCTGTCCAACCAACGCACCCGCCGCGACCGCCTCACCCCCGAACGCGCCGAGCAGCTGCGGGAGCTGGGAGTGCTATAACCGACGAAGGAGGCTGGCGAGACAACGCCGCGGTCAGCGTCGCGAATGCCCCCAGTGTTTGGTGGCCCCTTCTCAAGCCCGGCGGCCGCCGTCGACCGACAGGGCGGTGCCGGTGATGTAGGAGGCGTCCGGGGAGCACAGCCATACCGCCGCTGCCGCGACCTCCTCGGGAGTGGCCAGCCTACGCAGCGGGGTCACGGCCGTCTGTTGCTCGATGATGTGCGCACCAGTCGACGCGACGACGCCATCGAACATGGCGGTCTCCGTCACCGAGGGACACAGCGCATTGACCCGGATGCCGTCCGGGCCGTGGTCCACGGCAGCCACTTTCGACAGGCCGACGACGCCGTGCTTGCCTGCCACGTACGCCGGGGCGCCAGAGATCGCGTACAGGCCGCCGTTGGAGGCGACGTTCACGATCGCTCCGCCGCCGCGTTGTTGCATCGCGGGCAGTTCGTACTTCATGCACAGCCAGGTGCCGATCACGTTGACCCGCAATACGCGCTCCCACTCCTGGAGCGACATCTCCGTCAGGACGCGGCCGTGTGAGGCAAGCCCGGCATTGTTCAGCGCGAAGTCGAGCCCGCCGAACGTTGACACGACCTGAGCCACGGCCTGTTGCACGGACTCCTCGTCGCCGATGTCGACAGCGACGGCTTCCGCCTGGCCGCCCTCCTTCGCGATCAGCTCCACGGTCCGGCGGGCGCTGTCCTCGTCGAGGTCGAGCACGGCGATCACGGCCCCGCGCCGAGCAAATTCGAGCGCGCTGGCACGCCCGATTCCGCTGCCGGCGCCGGTGACCAGACCGGCCTTGCCGGCGTAGCTGCTCATGCCAGCGGCTCGTGGTTGGCCCACATCGCCTTGTACGGGTGGCGGCCCTGCCAGCGTTTGATGAGGTCGACGGCCCCGGGCATGGTGAACGTCGCGTTCAAAGCGTCGAGGTCGGCCAGGCGAAGCTGCACGATGGCGCTCGCAACAGCCATGGGCGCGTGGACGTCGCCCGGGACGCTGATGTGGTGCCGAGCCGCGACCGACTCGACCAGACCGGAGCCCATCACGAACTCCTCGAACTCCTTAAGATACTGATCCAACTCACGCGACGGAATCGGATTGTCAAACGCTACGATCATGGTGTGGTGAATCATTACCCCAGTGAACAGGCACTTTTCACCCGCGTCCAAGATCCACCCGCCATGGTTCGATGACTGACAGGAATGAATCGGCGATAGTCTCACGGCATGGCCGAGCTGGAGACCCGCGAGCTGGAGTACTTCGTCGCCGTGGCCGAGGAGCTGCACTTCGGTCGCGCCGCGGCCCGTCTGTCCATCGCACAACCAGCCCTGTCCATGTACCACACCTCGCTGACTCCGTCCATCCCCGCCGCGGTTCCCACCACTTCCGCCTCCAGACGCCGCAACGCTTCCTCAGGAGTTATCCCTCGCGCCACAGTCACGCCGTAGGTGATCCCCCAGCCCGCTTCCCTCAGCCAGGTGAAATCAGCAGCAGTCACAGTCGAATTCGTCATCATGAAACCGACCCTCCCAGATCACACTGACATCCATGGAGACCGTTCCCGGTGACGGCGCCCGGCCCTGCGCAACGGCCGCAGTAGCGTCTCGCTCAGCTGCGGCAACCCGCTCCTGACAGGCCGCCGGCCAACATGCGGGCGGCCGGCCCGGAGTACAGCACGCAAGCGAAAGGGCCGCGAAACCGATCGTGGGCTCGCCAGTCTCGACGCGTGCGTGGCATGGCGGTGGCGCGTCAGTACCTCGTCCGTAAGGGTGCCTCGCCGTTCCGTGCAGGCATGCGATCCTCTCTCCCGCTGAGGGTGGTCAGGTCGTCGAGCACCGGCTCGGAGCGTGATTGAACAACCAAAAGCTTGCCGCACCACACACCACGCAACGACGAGCCCAACTCACCGCACTCGGACTCGTATGGGCGACGTAGTCCATGGAGGCCGGGCGGGCTTCATACTGGAGCTGCCATGCCAGACCAGCGAAGGCGAGCGGCGATGGGGCCCCTCTATTCAGCAGAATGCAAACGGTGCTAAGCGGAGTACACGCTGCGCAGGAGCATCAGCGATGTAGTGGCCTACAGGTGTAGTTGGGGATGGGCGATCAGCCACTTTTTGATCGAGTCGCAACGTCGCCCAAGATCGCAGCGCGCGACAGACCGAGCCCTCTCGGACGCCGACCTCAGCCACGGATACGCCATCGCCCGCGACCGTGACTTCTACCTGAACTTCGCCGTCATCCGACGCCAGGAGCTCCGCCGCGGCAACGAGCGCCTCACCGCTGCCATCCAATGATGGCCGAAGGTCCCTGCGGTTTGAGGCTGTTGGGTCCTCGGGTGCGGACTTTCGGCGTCGGGTGTAGGGCGACGAGGGGCGGGAGGGTGGGTGCTACCAGGAATCAGCTTGACCCGTCTTTGAAGGGGTTACTGTCATGGCCGTGCACCAGCCCGCGCACCATGGTTCGAGTCTCGATCCGCCGGCGCTCCACCGTGACCACGACATTTCCGCGCCCGGGGCGGACGGGTCGGCAAAGGCCGGCAGATTCACCGCCCGGGCCTATATCTTCGCCTCGGCTCGGGTGTTGCTGGGCTTCGTCTTCTTGTGGGCTTTCTTCGACAAAACGTACGGGCTCGGCTACGCCACCGCCTCCGGGAAGGGTTGGATCGACGGTGGTACGCCCACGGAGGGTTTTCTGAAGAACGTGGCAGTGGGCCCGATGGAGTCGACGTTCCACTCGTGGGCGGGGGCTGCTTGGGCGGACTGGCTGTTCATGCTGGGCCTGCTCGGGATCGGGCTGGCGCTGACGGCAGGGGTGGCGTTGCGTCTGGCTGCTGTCACCGGGACGATGATGATGGCGTTGATGTGGATGGGGGAGTGGCCGCCGGCCAGACATCTGTCGGACGGGTCGGCCAGCATGTCGACGAACCCGTTCGTCAGTTACCACCTGGTGTATGCAGTGGTGTTGATGGCATTGGCTGCGGTATCGGCCGGTGATGCGCTGGGGCTGGGCCGGCTGTGGGCGCGGCTCCCGCTTGTCCGCGCCCACGTGTGGCTGCGCTGAACGCGACTGCCGGACACCTTTGCGCCGGTTTGTCGATGGGTGTGCGTTGGGTGGTCGAGGTGAGCGTAGCGAGTGCGGAGGGTGCCGTCGCGGCTGATGGCCACCGAGACTGTGTCTGTGTCAGTGGTGAGGGTGGTACGCGGTCTCGACATGTTGTCGCCGGTCGTGTCCCACAACACGGCGACCCTGCCCGGGCCATGGGGCAACTGAAAACAGCCTTGGACAATCAGCTCCGCGCAGCCCTCGGTGCGCACCATGGTCCCGAACGTGAGTCAGCCTCGCCCCACGGCAAGGCAGGAACGTCTGGCAACGGTCCGCGCCTGCATAGAGCAGGTGGCTCCCTACGCGCCGGGCAGTCTCCGTCACCGACACCGGCCCGGCGCCGCACGGCGACCTGGCTGAAGCCATCCGGCAGACCGTGATTGATCACCGGGAACTGGCCTCCGTAACCGCCGCCCATGGTGTTCGGATCGCTCTCGAGCCGCTCAATCCGGTCTCCTTGAACCGGAAGACAGCGATCTGGACTATGGAACAAGCCCTCAAAATCGTGGAAGAAGTCGACCGGCAGGAGGTATGGATCTGCTTCGACACCTGGAACGTTTGGCAGACCGCGAAGATGAAGGGCAGCTCTGCGGGGTGATTCACGCCCGGCTCCGGTCGCTGGTGTGGAACTTGGTGACGATCCGGTTGAACTTCTCGGGTTCGTCCAGGAACAGGGCGTGGCCGCTGTGTTCGAAGAACACCGTGCGCGCCTTCGGCATGTGCTCGCCGACCCAGGCCGGGCCGCGCCAGTCGAAGACCTCGTCCCGGCGAGCGACCAGGACGAGCGTGGGAAGGTCGAGCGTAGGCAGCACGTCCCGCCAGTCGGCGCGCGTGTGATCGGCCATGACGGCGCTGCGGACCGCGGGCGGGCACTTGGCCATTTCGGCCAGGAACAGGTTTCGTTCGTTGGTGCTCAGCTCGGTCGCCGTGATCGTCTCCAGTTGCCGACGGTCCTGGCCGCTCGGGTCCGCACCCGTGTGGGCTTGCAACGCAGCCAGTGCGGCATCGTCGAAGCAAACAGCGTGCGCGTACGTCCAGTCGGCCGCGTAGTACTGGCGGGGGGTCTGCTCGACGAACACGGCGGCCTTGACGCGGTGGGCGCCGAACAGTTCCAGGTAACTCCAAATCACCGGGCAGCCCAGCGACCAACCCAGCACTGTCGCACCGCGCAGGTCGAGGGCCTCCAGCAGGTCATAAAGGTCCTTGGCCAGCCGGGCGATGCGGTACCCGTGCCCTGGCTTGCTCGAATCGCCGTGCCCCCGCAGATCGATGGAGACGACGCGGGCGTGCTCCGCCAGGGCCGGGAGGTTGCGGTCGAAGAACCGGCCGCTGAACGTCCACCCGTGGACCAGCACGAGCGGCCGGCCTGACCCGTGTTCCTCGTAGTGCAGGCCGGTGCCGTCGCCGGCCTTGACGTAGCCCATCCGCTCTCCCCTTCGAGGCCACACGCTGCTGTTCCGAGGTTTCCGGCCTGCCGGAGGCGAACGCCGGGACGGCCGTGTCCGTTTCCCCGGCGGGCGGCAGGCACCGGCACGGCGCGCTCAGGCGAAGCTTCCCGACGGGGTGAGCCCGCGAAGGCGCTGGTCCAGTTCCCGCTGGTAGAAGTCGATGAATCCGTCCGGATCCGGGCCGGCGTTCTGCAGCACCAGCCGGTCGAAGCCGACATCGACGAAAGGCTGCGCGACCTCGGCGTAGCGCGCGGGGTCCGAGCCGCACGCGAACTGGCCGAGGATGTCCTCCTCGCGCACGGTGGCCGTCGCGGCCTGGAAGTTGACCGGATTGGGCAGCTCGCTCATCACCTTCCAGCCCGTCACCGCCCACGGTGAGGTTCGCAGCGCCGCCTGCGCGGCCGTGTGGGCCTCGTCCGCCCAGGCCACCGGCACCTCGGCATAGCGCGGGCCCCTTCCTCCCGCCGTGTGGTAAGCCTGCGTCACCTGGCCCTTGGGCTCGGTCGCGAACAAGCCGTCCCCGAGTGCGGCGGCGATCCGGGCCGAGAGGGGACCGCTGGAAGCCACCGCGATCACCGGCAGATCCCGCGGGAGGTCGAAGACCCGAGCGTCGTCCAGCCGCAGGTGCCGACCGTCGTACGACCGGTATCCGCCGCTCCACAGCAGCCGGATGATCTCCAGCGCCTCCCGCAGGCGGGCGTGCCTTTCGGGCACCGAGTTGGGGAACCCCTCGCCGACCACGTGCTCGTTGAGCCTCTCGCCCGCGCCCACGCCGAGGGTGAAGCGGCCGTCGGAGACCAGCGCAAGCGTAGCGGCGGCCTGGGCGATGATCGCCGGATGGTAGCGAACGGTCGGGCAGGTCACTCCGGTGACCAGCCCAACCCTTTCCGTCTTCGCCGCGATCGTTCCGAACACCGTCCACGTGAAAGGCGAATGCCCCTGCACGTCCAGCCACGGGTGGTAGTGATCGCTCATCTCGACGAAGTCGAACCCGGCCCGCTCCGCCAGGACCGCCTGTCTCACCAGCTCCTCGGGGCCGAACGCCTCCGAAGACAGCTTGTAGCCGATCTGCACCATTCCCGCGCTCCCTCGGACGTACTTCCGGCCTCTGCCGCTGCGCCTCTCCGGGCTTCCGGTAGTGGCCATGCCGATGAGCGGGCCTCTTTCCACGGGCGAAGTTCCAGGGCACGCCAAGAAGGGGAACAGCGAGCGACCGTCCACCCATGGTGGACGAAAAGGACGGCCCGGCAGCAGCGCCGCGCCGCCTGCTGCGCCAGGCAGCCGAAACCGGGGCGTCTGCCAGTAAATGCCGCCGCTGTAGCCTTGATCCACCGGGTAACGATTGGTCCAGTGTCCGGACTCGAAAGTGGAGACGCGCTGTGGCCTGGAGGAAAGAGACCGCCACTTCCTACGCAGCAGCGGTTCTGTCGGTAAAGTAGCCACGCTCGGTGGGCAAAGGCCGCCTTGTCGATGACGGAGCGGTCGATGCCGCCGGCTAACAAGGGCTGGACAGCCCAGACTGGCGGGCGTGGGGTGGTACAGCCGCCCCGCAAGTACGAGAGTGGGGACTACATCGGCAGCGGCACCAGCCGGACCGACTCCGCAATTTCGCCGACTCCCCGGACCTCCGGAGTCCGGGGAAGACCGGCTTCTCCTTGAGCACCCGGCCCCGCAACGGCATCCTCGTCCCCGACAACGGCGCGGTCTTCGGTGCCGTTAACTTCGACGCGTGCAACTTGCCCAGCGGACGGGAACTCCACCCCGGTCGCCGAACTGGCGCCTGAGCACGCATACGGCCGGCCACTTGAGCCCGCCACGGTCGCGGGTGTCGCCTGACGACCGAGTGGGGCCGACCGCCGGCCGACCCCACAGGCAACGAGACGCTGCCTCGTCAGTTTTTTTCGTACTGGGCCAGCGCCAGTCCCAAGCCGAAGAAGGTAGGCGCCCATTCGCCCACGAAAATTCCCCACCGGTCGGCGCGGTCCGTTCCCGCTGTCTCTTTTTTGAGCGACGTCGTCCAAGACAAGAACGACAGCCCGATCGAGACGACAGCAGCTGTATAGGCGTGGTCACTGCGCAAACCCGCCTCATGCAACTTCTTGACGATCATGGTGCGACTCCTCTGACGCGAATCTGCAAGCACTGCCACTGTCACCTCCGCTCGCCATGTCCGCTCACTACACGCCATCAAACGGGTGACCTCCAGTCACATGACTGGCAGCACGCCGACTTCGAACACGATTCGTCGCAGATGCGCAGCATCATCAAACGACCGTCCTGAGGCATCACCGCCCAACGGCTCGCTACTCACCAGCAAGAGGCCGGTAAGACTGTGTCTCAGACGGATTGTTTGTTGTAGTGCCTGTAGCAGATGAGGGTGGCTGCGAGGGCGAAGAAGTGGTCGGCCCTGCGGTCCCATCTCGTGGTTACGCAGCGGTAGTTGCCCATCCAGGCGAAAATGCGTTTCACGACCCATCAGAGGGTTCGGTTCCGTTTTGCGCGATACACGGCGCGATGTTCCCCTTGCGCCGCCATCGGCTAAGCTGATCGGAGTCGTCCATGAACGACCGAAGATCGGCGGTAGCTTCCGCCATGCACACCCTGTGACGAACACAAACACCACGGCAGCGAAGACCGCCTCATCGTCGGAGCGCGCCCTGCCGCCGCCCTGCGACCGCACCGCAGGCTTCTCGGCTCCGCCACACCCCACCGGCTGATACCAGCCACGAGAAACGCTCACTCACAGCCCATGATGCACCATCAGGACCACCTAAAACACACTCCTGAGCGTGTCGAAAAGAAAAAGTAGGCGTGAATTGCGTAGCCTGACTCAAGCAATTCTGGTCGCTCACTCTTCTGGCCGGTTGTCGGTCAGCCCTGACATGCAGAAAGGCCGGTGCTTCATGGACGCAGGGCAAGAACAGAGCCGGAGACAAAGCGGCGAACAGGTGCGCGGCGCGGTCGTCACGGGGGGCTCACGCGGCATTGGGCGAGCCATCGCGGAACGACTGGCCCGCGACGGGCTGAAGGTCGTAGTTGCGGACCTGCCAGCTATGCGTAGCGAGGCGCAGGCCGTCGCGGACGGTATCGCCGCCGCTGGTGGTCGGGCGTTCGTCGTAGACGTGGATGTCACGAGTGAACAGGAAGTCGAGTCTCTGGTGCAGGAGTCTGCATCTCGCCTGGGGCAATTGGACGTGTTCGTCGCCAACGCCGGCGTCGCTGGCGTCGTTTCGCTGTTGGAGATGGCTGCTGAGGAGTTCGACCGGGTTGTGACCGTCAACCTACGTGGTGCGTTTCTGCAGTATCAGGCAGCTGCCCGGCAGATGATTGCGCAGGGCACGGGTGGAAAGATCATCGGGGCTGCGTCCATCGTCGCGTATCGTCCGTTCGCCCTGATGGGCCACTACTCGGCATCCAAGTGGGGAGTGCGCGGGCTGACGCAGGCTGCTGCGCTTGAGTGGGCTCGTCATGGCATCACCGTCAACGCCTACTGCCCCGGCATCGTCGGCACTGCGATGTGGGATCTTATCGATGAGAAGCTGGCCGCGTACGAAGGGCTCGAAAAAGGCCAAGCCATCCGCAAATACTCGGAGCAAATCGCTCTCGGGCGGGTGGAAGAACCGGCAGACGTCGCAAAATACGTGTCCTACCTGGCGTCCCCAGACTCCGACTACATGACCGGCCAGTCGGTGATGATCGACGGTGGCATGCAATTCTCGTGACCGTCTCCGCCCTGCGAGAGCACGGATACGGCATCGGCGCGAATAGACGTCGCCCCACGCAGCCGCTCGGGATCGATAGTCCCGCATCGCACACCACGACCTCGTCGGTGTGCCAACATTTGGCCAGGGTTGCGGAAAGGTGTCGACTGAGCACTTCTCTTCTCCTCCAGAAGATTCACCCACCGAGAATGGCTAACACAATTAAGTAGAGCAGTTAGTCGTTGTCCGGGTCGTGGGGACTGCATCGTGGATCGTGCCGGATGACTTGCGGGAGCGGATCGAGCCGCTGTTGCCGAGACGAAAACGTCGTTTTCGCTATCCCGACCGCAAGCCGGTCCCTGACTGGCAGGTAGTGTGCGGTTCCGGCTTTCCCGCCTCGTGACAAGCTCGCAACCGCCGCGACTCTGTCCGGGCGTGCTGACGATCCGGCCTTCCTCCCGCGGGACTTCGTGCCCACAGGTTTCGGCACGGGCGCGATCCACACGATGTGATGTGGACTACACCCTCGGGGAAAACCTGTAGCTGCGCCGGACCGTCAGACTAGGACGTGAAACGTTCACCGGCTTCGCTGTCCGAAGCCCAGTTGGTCCGGCGGGTCTCCCATGGAGACACCGCGGCCTTCGACGAGTTGTATCGGCGCAGCGCTCCGTGGTTGACGGCGCGGTTGCGGCGGCGCTGTGCGGACGACGAGATCGTCGTCGAAGTCCTGCAGGAGACATACCTTGCGGTGTGGCGGGCGGCCGGGTCTTTCGCCGACATGCGCAGCGAGGAAGCGGGCGGCTGGTTGTGGACGGTCGCCGCCCGTCGACTGGTGGACGCCTTCCGGACGCGCGGTCGCCACAGCACCCCTCCCCCGGCGTGCGCCGTACCGGTCTCGGCGCCTTCGGCAGAGAGCGAAGTGCTGGAGGCGGCGATAGGAGGCGACCTCGGGACGGCGCTGGACCGGCTGGCCCCCGAGCTGCACCAGGTCCTGACCGCCATGGTGCTCGACGGGCTGACGGTCCGCGAGACCTCCATGTTGCTGCAGCTGCCGGAGGGAACCGTCAAGACGCGTGCTCGTCGCGCTCGTCTCGAGATGCGAAAGGCTTTGTCATGACTGCGCACGTGCCACGCGCACTGTTGATGAGCTACGTCCTAGCCTCCGGGATGCCCGAGGACGTGAGCGTCGGAGCACTGTGGACGCTGGAGGGCCATGTCCAGCAGTGCGCTGTCTGCCAGGCAGAAGTGAGGGAAGTGTCCCTCACTCACTGCCCGTCCGATACCGCGGTGATGGACCGTGTGCACGTGCGTCTGGCTCAGACTCTGCCGCCGGTACGTCGCCGCCGGTGGCGCCGGGTGCGAAGGGTGCTGGCCCGGTGGGCGGCCCCCGCGCTCGGGCCGTGGGTCGTAGCGGTCGCCCTCATCGTTCTCTCCGCCTCGGTCTTGTCTACTGCCGCGGCGCGTAACTCCCCGCTTCTCATGCTGCTGGCCCCGGCGATGCCGCTCTTGGGGGTCGCCGTGAGTTGGGGTCCGCGCTTCGATCCGGCCCATGAGTTGATCGCCGCTGCTCCGAGGGCGGGACTCGGGCTGGTTCTGCGGCGGACATGCGCCGTGTTGACCCTCGTGGTTCCGGCCCTGGCAGCCGCCGGGTGGATCACCGGCACGGCGCCCGCGCTGGTCTTGCTGCCCGCCCTGACTTTGACCTGCGCAGCCCTCGCGCTGGGCAGCGTGGTGGACGTCGAGCGTGCGGCTACCGCTCTGGGCGCCGCCTGGACACTGTTCGTGGTTCTTCCCACCGTCGCCAACGGCCGCGAAGTGCCGCCCTACCTGCTGGAGTCCACCGCCCCGAGGTGGGCGACCGCGGCCGCGTTCCTTGGAGTCGCTGTCGTCTTGCGCCGCAACGCCTACCTGCATCCCCGGAAGAGCGGCCCGCGACGCCGGTGAGAAGCGGATCGTTCTTCTCCCCTCACATTCCTTCACCCGCACTGCCAGGAGGCACGACCATGCCCAGAAGCGTCAGTCCGAGCGAGACGGCCCCCACCCGCTACGCCCACCACATCCAGGCTCAAGCGCTGACCGTGCGGCGGGGCCGACGCACGGCCGTCGACGGAATGGACCTGAGTCTGGGCACCGGCGTGCACGGCGTACTCGGGCCGAATGGAGCGGGCAAGACGACGCTGATCCGTACGCTCGCCACCGTCCTGACTCCGCACAGCGGCGACTTGCAGCTTCTGGGTAGCGCACGTCGCAGTCGCGGCGAACTGCGCGAGCTGCGCCGCCGGCTGGGTTATCTGCCCCAGGCTTTCGGCCACCACCCGCGCTTCACGCTGCGCGAGTTCGTCGAGTACATGGCATGGCTCAAGGAAGTGCCCCGCCATCGGATGGTCGACGCGGTACAGCACGCCATCGACCGGGTCGCCCTCACCGACCGGGCCGAAGACCGGATGGGATCGCTCTCCGGCGGCATGCTGCGCCGTGCCGGCATAGCCCAGGCGATCGTCAACGACCCGGACATCCTGTTGCTCGACGAGCCGACCGTCGGCCTCGATCCTGCCCAACGCATGGAGTTCCGCACGCTGCTGCGCGACATCGGCGAGCGCTCCTGCGTCCTGGTCTCCACCCACCTCGTCGAGGACGTCGGTGGCGCTTGCGCCAGCGTCATAGTCATGGACGAGGGCCGGTCGGTCTTCGCGGGCCCGCTCGACCACCTACGCGCCGCGGGAGCCGACACCGACCAGGGCGACAGCGACATCGAGCGCGGCTACTCCGCCCTGCTGCGCCGGCATTCCGCAGGACGGCCCGAAACCGGACGGTAGCGACGGGCAACGCCCCGGCCGCTCTTCCTCTCTATGTACCCGCCTATCTGTTGGAGACTGTGATGTTCCGAATCATGCGTCTGGAGGCGAAGCGCTCGATCGCGCTGCCGCTCCTCTTGGTGCTGGCCGCCCTGACGCGTGTCTTTCTATGGATGGATATCCAGGAATGGGCGGCGAGTTGGGCGTCGCTGGTCGAATCCGCGCGCGCGACCGCCTGGATCTCCTTGCCGGTGGTACTGGCGGCCGCCGTCTGGCACGGCGGGCGTGAACGCCGCAACAAGGTCTCCGAACTCTTCGCCGCCACACCACGTCCGCGCTCGGTGCGACTGCTGCCTGCCTTCGTGGCGATCGTCGGCGCGGTGGCAATCGCCGAAGCGGGGGTGGTCCTTTGGGCGGCGACGCTGGTCACCCGGCACGCGACCTACAGCGGCGGACAGTGGCCGCTGGCCCTCGCGACGGGACTACTGGCCGCCGTCGCCGTCACCCTGCTCGGCCTGGGCATCGGACGCGCAGTGGCCACACCGATCGCGGCGCCATCGGCGGCAGTCGCACTCTTCCTGGTTCTGGGCGTCAACGCGGAAGAGCGGCCGGCCAACCGTCTGGTGGACGTTGCGCTTCCGATGCTGCCGCAGGCGGACGACTTCCACCGGGTGCTGCCCTCCCTGTCCGTGGCCCAGTGCCTCTGGTATTCCGCCCTCGGTGTCACCGGCGTGCTGCTGAGCGTCGCGGCCTCCAAGCGCGCCCGCCTGGTGGCCCTGACGCCGGCCGTCACCGGAATCGTCCTCGCGACCCTTTTGGCCCCGCCCGACGCCGTCGTCCGCGACCCGCAGGCCACCGCCCTGGTCTGCGCGCCGAACAACAACCGGGTCTGTGTCACCAAGGTGCACAGCCACGCCTTGCCCGCGCTGGTCACTCCCGCCCGGAAGGTGCTCGCCGCCTTCGCCGAAGTGCCGGGCGGGCCGAGGAAAGTCGAGGAAAAGCCGACGAGCTGGAAACTGGACGACACCGAACCGGCGGCCCACGGCACGCACCTCTCTGCAGCACGCGTCGAGCTGTCGCAGCTGACCCAGTCAGGCAGCATCAGGTGGAAACCGCGCATCCTCCTGGAGGCTGTGGCCCGGGCGGCGATGTTCGACGAAGGCTGCTTTCCCGGGGACGCAGAGTTTGCCCGCGCGAGCGACGCCTCGGACGCGGTGACCACTTTGCTCCTTCGCACTCCCACCGACCATCTGAGCCCCGTCGCCCGCAAGGCGTACGACACGCTGCGCGCACTCCCCGCCGAAGAGCGCGCTTCTCGGATAGGAAGCAGCCGAAAGGCCGGACTGACGTGCCAGGACCCACTGACCGTCGTCATGGGCCGAGGGGCGGACCGATGAGCCGGGGCTCGCGCGGCGTCCTGCTGTACGCACGCTCGCGGTCGATTCCGACGACCGTGCTGACCTTCCTGGCCGCGGCAGGCCTCACCCGGGCCGGATACCTGGCGGAGGATCCGGCGACGACCCACAGGGTCTGTCTGATCGCCGTCGTACTGGGGGTCGCCGCCATCGCCCACACGCTCGCCGGCCCTGACGGGGAACTGGAACGCCCCACCGCCCTCCCCTGGCGGCTGGTCCGCACCCTCCACGTGACGCTGCTCGGGGGAATACTCCTCGGCCTGCTCACTGCGAGCCAGCTGATCGCCGCCCAGTGGACTCACTCGACGCCCTTCGCCAACCTCGCACAAGCCGTCCTGGCACTCACCGCGTTGACCGCCCTGAGCGCTGCATGCTTCGGGGCGCGGACGGCCTGGGTTCCCTCGGTCGGCTGGGCCCTGCTCATGCTCGCAGTCGGTCCCCGAGTCTCCGTCGGTGGACAGATACTTACCTGGTTGGTCCAAGACCCGCGCACCGTCACCTCCACCACAGTGGCCGCCCTGCTGACCGTCGTGGGCCTCGCCGCCTATGCCCAGCGCGGAAGTCGCGTGTAAAAGACGCATGGAGCTCGCCGTGGAGGAACCCACGAGTGAGGCCGGGCCTTGACCTTGCACCCTGGACGGCCGGCTATCACAAGACCACCACCCGTCTGGTCGCCGAAGCCGGCGGCACCTGGACCCGATACGCCCCCGGCGACCACACGCGGTGACAACTGGCCTTCGGTCCACGGGACTTCGCGACACCTCAACATGCGAGCCCACCAGTCCCACGGCCGTTGGCGCTCGGGCCGAGCGCCGACTGTGGACGGTAGTCGGTCTTCGTCAGTCGGTGGGCTGCGGGGGGCGCGGCAGTTGTACGGGAGGGGTGGTGCTGTGGGTGGGTGAGGGGCTTTTCGCAGGGACTTCCGGTCGGTCGGGCCGCGGTGTCGAATCAGTTCCGGTCAGAAGCACGCCCACCGCGGTCGCCGCGACACACGTCGCGGCGAAGGCCGTCGCGAGTGCCGTTCTTCTGAGCCTGAGTGCGCGGCGGCCCCCGGCGACGGCTTTGTCCGTCAGATCCTCCATGGGCGGCTCCGGCTCAGCGCTAAGCACAGCCTCGAAGGCGAGGGCCAACTCATCGTCGTTGCGCCGCGTCATGGTCCGCTCACCTCGGCGGCTCGCTGCTCGTCGAGGAGCCGGCGTAGCCGGGCGAGGCCCCGAGCGCTCTGGCTCTTCACGGTGCCGGGCGTCACCCGCAACGCTTCGGCTGTCTGCTCCACGCTCCAGTCCTCCCAGTACCGCAACACCAGTACGGCCCGATAACGCGGTGGCAGCGCCATCAGCGCCGCCTGCATGACGAGTCGCAACTCAGGCGAGTGGTCCGGCCCTCCGGCGGGCTCGGATACCGCGTCGAGCGGATCTTCCCGTACTTTCCTGCGCCGCCACTGGTCTATGAAAAGTCGAGTGAGGATCGTGCGCGCGTACGCGTCCACGTTGCCGTCGCGCCTCACCCGGCCCCATGCCACGTACAGTTTCATCAAGGTCATTTGCGTCAGATCCTGCGCCTGGTGCCAGTCCCCGCACAGGAGATACGCGCTCCGTCTGAGTTGCCGCTGCCGCGCCTCGACGAACTTTCGGAACTCCTCCTCCTGGACGGCCTGCCTCACCTGCCCACCTTCCGTAGCGGTCCTTCAACCCTTCCCTACGAAACAGCGGAGCGCGGGGTTGCACGAGTGGCCGAGAAAACATGCTGCGGTTCGTGCAACCCGTGGCGGCCGGTCCGCGTACTGCTTAGTGCACGAGGTTTTCCTAGACGAAGGAGGAATGACGTGGCAGCACGCAGGGTTCGAGGGGTGGCCATAGCAGTGGCGGGAGCGGCCTTGGCCGTGACCGGCGTGGCGGCGACCGCAGGGGCCGACTCGTTCTCCACCGGACAGACACCGGCCTCACCCGGCAAGCAGGCACCGGCCGAAACCGGCGATGAGGCACCGGCCCTGCCCGGCAAGCAGGCACCGGCCGAAACCGGCAAGCAAGCACCGGCCGAAGCGAAGTCCGGCCAAGTCCCCGTCGAGACGTACAGGCAACAAGCAGCGTCCCAGTAACAGGCCGCTTCCCGCCCAACACGCAGAGGGCAAGCTTGTGGCACCCGCTGAGACTCGGCGGGCGCCACAAGCTGCCACGCTCAGTACAGTCGGGGGCCAAACCCGCGACCGCGAAACGGCGGGCCGGGTACGGGCAACCTTTGCCCGGCACAACATCAAGGGCACGGGCGATCGGTGCGCCATCCCAGGGTGATGGCCCGGCGCAGAGTGCCGGGCAGGCAGCGGGCGATCGCCCATAAGCTCAGGTCGGAGGAGAGGTCGAAGTGGCGGCCGGGCTTGAGGTTCATCACGAGGGCCCTGGCCCGGCCGCGGTGCTTCCGGCAGTGTGCTCACCCGGTCCATGAGGCGGCGGTAACTCCGGCCGGAGCAAGGGAATTCGATGTGGTAACGGGTGGTCGGTACAGGTCGTGGCGTGAGGGAAGCGGTGCGTCTTCGACGCGGGGTGCCCGAGGTCGGCGGGCGCCGGCTACTGAGCGCCCCATACGGGCAACGGCGGGCGCGGCTGGAGGAGTTGGTCGAGGACGGCACGCTCGTCGACGGCCGGTGGGCACTCTGCCCGGCGACGCGGGACCCGGCTTCAGCCTAGGCATGGCTCGCTCCCGCCTGGGGCCCCGCCGGCGTCGAGGGCTACATGGTCAAAGGCACACAACAAGAGTACGAGCCGGGAGTACGCGGCTGGCTCAAGCTGCGCGCCCGGCATACGACCGAGGCCCTACTCGCCCGCGTCACCGGGTCGGTACGCACGCCGAACGGTGTACTGCTCGGGCGCTGGGACCAGGCGAGGGTATTGCGGCTGGTCGCGCGCAGCACCCCGCTCGCGGGTCCGGCGCGCGCCGAGGTGGCCCGCCGAGTCCGGCCGGCGGGCCGCAGGCACCCGTGGGAAGGGGTACGGTGCTCGGCCGGCTGGGGCATGCGCCAGCCCCTCGCCTACACCCCCGTCGAGCCCGAGCTGGTCGTCGAATGCGCCGGCGACCGCCGTCGACGACGGCCGCTGGCGGCATCCAGTACGCGTCCTGCGCCTTCGCGACGACATTGACGTCGCCGACGTGCCACCAGCACAGTCCGGCGGTGCATAAGCGTCGCCGGGAGAACATCCTGAGGATCGGCGGCGAAGGCGACGCGCGCCTCGAGGTCGTCGGTGAACCACCGACACCCGCCACAGCGCCTCCGCGGGGTCATCCGCTCCAGGGGACGCGGGCGAGGACCAGGCCGCGGACGTCGGCGGCGCCGGTCGCCCGAAGCCGGAGGGCGACGTGCTGGAACTGGAAGCAGCTGGTGAAGACATCGTCGACCAGCAGGATGGTGGCTCCTTTGAGGGCGTCGGTGCCGCTGGTCCAGGTCAGCGCAGCCGCGTGCGCGGCCGCGGTGGCGCGCTTGTCGTCCAGGCTCTTGTTGGCCGACCGAGACGTCACGGTCTCTTTGATCAGGCGGTGCTCGCCGGGTGGGCTGAGGGGAAGGTGTGGGTGGTGTACTCGGTGAAAGCTACATCCATGATCGCTTCGATGTGCTGGAGTGGCTGGCGGCCGGCGGCGTTACCAACCACGTGGTCGACGCCTGCCATCTGCTTGGGATACTCGACAATCGGACGCCGGGATTTCTTTCTTTTTCTCTGCAGGCTTTTCGAGTTCGAATTTCGATGGCCCTATTTACCTAATCTTTGCCTTCTTGGTGCTTCCATCGGGGATTAATCCGGGCATTTTGCATATGGCGTCTCTGTGTAGGTACATGGCGGGTTTAAAGCGCGTTCTATGGTGAGTCTTTGGAGTCTGCTGGTAGCAGCATAGTGCTGCTACCAGCCCGAGAAAGGCCAGGTAGTTGCGAGGTGGCGCTCGTAGTGGAAGCTGAGTCTGCGGTAGCCGGAGAGCCAGAACATGGTGCGTTCGATGACCCAACGGTGCCTGCCCAGGCAATTCTTGGGTTCGATGCCTCTGCAGGCGATCCGCACCGCGAGCCGCTTTCCGCGAAGCCATCAACGCAGGCCGAGCCGACCGTAAGCCTTGTCCGCGAAAAGCTACCCGATGGAATAGTGCCAGCCGCGTACGGGCTCGTGTCTCGAATGGAGCCCGGCCAGCAAAGGCTTCAGGCCCTCGCTGTCATGGGTGTTACCAGCTGACACAGCGACCACACGAGGCAATCCTGCCGTATCGGACAGCACTGCATCTTGGTACCCGGCTTGCCCCCGTCCACGGGGCTCGGACCTCTACGTGCGTCCTTTTTCCCACCCGTACATGGGCCGAATGGAGAACCACACGAGACAAGTCCAGCAAGTCCTCCTCGGCGAGTTCCTCGAGCACGGCCTGGTGTAGGCGGGCCCACACTCCTGCCCGCGACCGAATCAAAAACCTGCGGTGCGCCGTCGACTTCGAAGCGCCGAAGCACGGTGGCAGCGCCCGTCAGGCACACCCGGACATCAACACATAGGTGATGGCCGCGAACACCGCCTCATCATCGATATGAGCCACTTCGCCACCCTGTGGCCGCACCCGAGCCGCCGGCAGCAACGGCCGCGCCAACTCCCACAAGCCGTCCGGAACGATCCATTCCCACCGACTATTCCCTGTGCCCAACTAACGACCGACTCACCATGTAAGACCCGCTTTAAAAGTATTTTGCCCTACCTGCAGATGAAGACGTGTCCCTTGTGGTGATCGGCCACAGGTGT
Organism: Streptomyces sulphureus DSM 40104; assembly: GCF_000381025.1. Taxonomy (GTDB): domain Bacteria; phylum Actinomycetota; class Actinomycetes; order Streptomycetales; family Streptomycetaceae; genus Streptomyces; species Streptomyces sulphureus. The sequence continues at coordinate 918,905 of NZ_KB905813.1, read as the reverse complement.
CAGAATGAGGAAGTTCAGTAAAGTGTTGAATTGATCGCATGCGGGGGAGGATCATGGGACACGGCTTGCCACTGATACCGGCAAAGTCGGTGCGCGAAGTGAACACCGCGGAAACCTGGACGGTCCTTGTTGTGGAAAGTCAGGCTGAGGACAGGGAGGCCCTCGCGGGAGATTTAATCCGCTGTGGGCAGAAGGTGCGGTCGGTTACCAGTGGACGTGCGGCCATTGACTGTGACCTGGCCATCGATCTCATTTTGCTCGGGCTGGAATTAGCGGATCTGGATGGTCTTGAGGTCTGCCGCGACCTGCGTGCCGCTCGGGACATACCGATCATCGCCATCGGTTCTCAGGTGTCCGAACTGGACGCGGTTCTGGCCCTGCGGGCCGGCGCTGACGACTATGTGGCCCGTCCGTATGGATTTCGTGAGCTCATGGCCCGGATGGAAGCGGTCATGCGGCGGGTGGGCGCCTCCGAACGAACGCCGATGGTACTGGAACGCGGCCCTCTGCGTATCGACGTACGCAAGCGCGATGTGGTTTTCAAGAACCGTGCCATCAAGTTGACCCGGAAAGAGTTCGATCTTCTTCTGCTCCTCGCGCTGAACCGGGGAACCGTTGTTTCGCGTGATGAGATCCTCAAGCAGATCTGGGGCGGTTCCTGGTCCCGCAGGACGGTGGACACGCATATCAGCAGCATCCGCTCGAAGCTCGGAGACCGCGACTGGATCGTCTCGATTCGCGGTGTGGGATTCATGATGGATCATATCTGAGCCGACGGCGAGGAAATTGTCGTAAGAGCTGGCCACGAGCGCGTTGCTCCTTTCGAGCGGCTTCGGGTGCTGGAAGAAAAGCAGGCCGCCGGGGTTCGGGGGTGGACCCCGGCGGCCGGTCCGCGTTCGCCGCTACGCGGCGCGCTCCGGTTCCATGGCGGGAACCCGCGGCAGGAGGAGTGCCAGGGCGACGGGCAGGGCGGTGAATCCGAGGGTCCACCAGAAGGTCGTGGCGAAGGCTCCCGCCATGCCTGCGGAGTCGTGCGCCGCTTGGGCCGAGGTCTGCGCGAGGATCATCGCCACAGTGGTCGTGCCGAACGGGGCACCGATGCGCTGGACGATGTTGAAGGCGGTGGTGCCGCGCGCGATCTCGTCCTTGGGCAGCCCGGCCACGGCCGAGGCGTTGATCGCCGAGGTGCTGGCGCCGACGCCCAGCCCGCGCACAGTCAAAGCGACGATCAGCAGCCACGTCATGTCCCGCATTGCCGACAAGGCAAACGGCACGGTGCCCAGCGCCATGAGCCCGAACCCGCAAACGATCCTGGTGCGGGCGGTGATCCGCTGCAGCAGCTTCTTGCCGAAGATGATCAGTACGGCCGCGCCCGCGCCCTGCGGGACCAAGAACAGCCCGGTGTCCACGACGGACGCGCCGCGCACCTGTTGGAAGTAGAGCGGGAACAGCAGCATGCCACCGAACAGGGTGAAGCCGGCCAGCACGGACAGCCCGCTGCTGACGGCGAAACCGCGCTCGGCGAAGAGCCGTACATCGATCAGGGCCGAGGCGCCGTCCCGCAGTGACCAGGCGATGAACCCCGCGAGCAGCGCGAGCCCGCAGACGAGCGGCAGCAAGACCTGTGCGGTGCCTAGATCGTCCGCGTTGGAGATGTTGCTGAGTGCGTAGACCACGCCGACCAGGGCGGGGGTGAGCAGCGCGAGCCCGATGCCGTCCAGCGGGCGCTTGTGCGCGGAAGGCTGTCTGAGCGGCAGGACCATGCCGGCCAACACCAGCCCGGCGACGCAGAAGGGAATGTTCACCAGGAAAAGCCACCGCCAGTTTGCGCCCTCGAGCAGGACGCCGCCGACCACGGGCCCGAGAATCGGGCCGACCTGGACCAGGAGCGAGAAGCTGCCCATAGCGGTCATCAGCCGTTGCTGGCCGGCGGCCTGCGTGAGCAGGGTCATCAGCGTCGGAATGATCAGGCCGGCGCCCAGACCCTGCAGCACCCGGAAACTGATCAAGGCCGTGAGGTCCCACGCGATGCCGCACAGGAGCGAGCCGCCGAGGAACACCCCGAGCGCGGACATCCAGGTGGCACGCCCGCCGATGCGGTCGATCAGCCATCCCGACAGCGGCACGATCGCGGTCATTGCCAGCAGGAAGCCGGTGATCACCCACTGGGTGGCGGTGAGGCTCGCGTCGAAGACTGTGGAGAGCCGGTCGACGCCGACGTTCACGATCGTCGAGTCAAGGATGCTCGCGATGGCGCCGATGCCGAGAGCGGCAATCGTGAAGTTCAACCGCCGGTCGCTCACCACCAACGGGGTCTGCGGCCCAGCAAACGGCTGTGTGGGACTTGCCATGACGTCCTCTCCTGCGCCCGACCCGGCTCACGCCGGGCTGTTGTGCAACGCGGGATTCCGTCGATTGACTGCGGCCGGAGACCGCTGCCCACCTCTCTACGAAAGCACATCGGATCGGTAAGTACAACCGCTCTGATAACAGGGCCGCACTGATTGGAGATCAGGTCTTCGAATGCGCAGTACAGTGCCCCTGTGACCGATTCCAGGGACGCCGCGACCGAGCCCATGGGCCGTCGTGAGCGCAAGAAGGCCGCCACCCGCCAGGCCCTGGCGGACGCCGCGCTGAGGCTGTTCACCGAGCGTGGTTTCGACAGAGTCGGGGTTCGGGAGGTGGCGGAGGCGGCCGACGTCTCGCTGAGCACGCTGTTCAAACACTTCCCCAACAAGGAGGCGCTTGTCTTCGACGAGGACCAGGACGTGGAGGACGCCCTCGTCCGTGCCGTCCGCGACCGTGCGCCGGACCAGTCGGCGCTGCACGCGCTGCGGGACCACCTCGTCCGCACCCGTACCGGCCTGCGAACCGACGACCCCCATTACGCGCTGGTCGAGGCGACCCCGGAGCTCAGGGAGTACGCACAGCGCATGTGGCTGCGTCATGAGCACGCCCTGGCGGCCGTCATCGCCGAAGAGACGGGCCGGCACTCCGACGACCTGGCGGTCACCGCGCTGGCCCGAATCGCACTGGAGGCTCCTCACCTCGTCCGCGCGAGTACCGACCCCGCCGCGGCCATGCGCAGGCTGTTCGAGCTGGTGGAACACGGGTGGGGGACGGAATTCCCGACCTAACCGCCAACCACAATTGTATGAAAGACAGTGTCAGGAGAAGTCCAATTGACATTCTCCTGACACTGCTCCAGGGAATCCATGGCTACAGTCCCTCGGGTATCCACGGAAGGAATCCACAGCACCCGAAGGAGCGTCGTGCTCAATCTGGATCCCGAGGAAGTCGCCGGACTGCCGCGTTACCCGGTGGGCCGTCGGTGCCCCTATGAAATACCGGAGATCTACACTCGGCTGCGCGCGGAGGAACCGGTCAGCAAGGTGGTGATGAGCGATGGTCAGCCCGTCTGGTTCCTAAGCCGATACGAGGATGTGCGGGCGGTGCTCTCCGACCCTCGGTTCAGCGCCGACCGGCTTGCCGACGGCTTCCCGAACCTGGCGCTCGGCCAGCGCGAAGGGCTGAGCAAACAGCCCAAGTTCATGATCAGCATGGACGGCGCGGAGCACTCCGCCGCCCGGCGCCGGGTGATCAGCGACTTCTCGGTGCGCAGGGTCGCCGAACTCACCCCGATGGTCCAAAAGCTGGTCGACGACTGCATCGACCGGATCCTAGACCTGCCGCAGCCTGTCGACCTGGTGGCCGAACTGGCCCTTCCGGTACCGACATTGCTGCTCGCCGAACTGGTCGGAGCCGACCACGCCGACCACGCCTACTTCATCGACCTGGTACACCGCATGCTATGGCGCAAAACCTCGGGCGAGGAGCGCGTGCAGATCTCGATCGGACTGCGGAAGTACTTCGACGACCTGATCGCCGAGAAGGAGGCGAACCCCGGCGACGACATCATCAGTCGTCAGATAGCGTTCCAGCGGGAGGAGAACGGCGAGGTTGACCGCGAGGGGCTCAACAGTCTCGCCCAGCTTCTGCTGATCGCCGGATACGAGTCCAGCGCGAGCATGATCGCTCTCGGCGTCCACACCTTCCTGACACGTCCCGAATGGCTCGAGACAATCAGGAAGGACCCCGCGAAGACACCAGTCGCGGTGGAGGAGTTACTGCGCTTCTACTCAATCCTCGACGTCGCCGCCGGACGGGTCGCCCTCGCGGACGTCGAGATTGGCGGTGTGACGATCCGCACCGGGGACGGCGTGTTGGCCTCGGTGTTCGCCGCCAACCGCGATCCCGCGGCGTTCCCTGACCCGGATCGTCTCAACCTGGAGCGTGGCGCCCGCCACCACGTGGCCTTCGGCTACGGCCCGCACCAGTGCCTCGGCCAGAACCTCTCGCGCTTGGAACTGCAGATCGTCTTCGACACCCTCTTCGAGCGCATCCCCACGCTCCGGCCGGCCGTCGACGAGGCCGACCTCCCGTTCAAGTACGACGCGTTGGCGTTCGGCCTGTACGAACTCCCGGTCGTCTGGTGAGGGGAGACGGCATGCGCATCTCCAGCGATCAAGACGTGTGCACCGGAGCCGGCCAGTGCGTGCTCACGGAACCCGGCGTTTTCGCGCAGGACGCCCGGGGAGTGGTCGAGCTGCGCACCGACCGGGCCGAGGGCGAATTGATGCCAAAGGTGCGGCAAGCGGTGTTCATCTGCCCGTCGGGAGCCTTGTCGGTCGAAGAGGACTGAAACCTTTTCCCGCGCATAGTTCCCGAAATATTTCTGACCACTGCGCATTTCCGATCGCCGCAAATGGAAAGGGGAAACGTGCAGACTGCCATTTGGATGTGCCGAACAGAACCCGACACCATCACACAGACACGTGATTCCTTCGCTGAATTCGATGCCACCGGTGAAGCCAAAGCGGCAGGTTTGCTTCGGCGCCAGCTTTTCAGTTATCACGACCTGCTGATACAGGCCAGTGATGTCACCGATGCCGACGACGTGACCGTGCCAGCCCCGAGAGACTCCCTCGAGGCCGAGGCGACCCTCTTCTACCGGTGGGACGGCGAGCCCACCGCCCCGGGGCAACCGCTGCACAGCACGGTCATCGTGAACCGGATGGACCCCGCGGTGATCCCCAAGGTCTCGGCGCTGTTCGCCGAACTCGATGCCACCGACTTCCCGCACCACATGGGTACGCGCCGCCGCCAGTTGTTCAGCCTCGACGGCGTCTACTTCCACCTGCAGGACTTCACGACGTCGGACGGGTACGCGCTGATCGACCAAGCGTGGAAGGAGGCGGACCCGCGGTTCATCAAGATCTGCCGGGAGCTCGAACCCCTGGTCAAGGTGTACGACCCGACGAGCTGGCGCTCCACCGCCGACCAGGTCGCCACCCGTGTCTACCGCTGGGAGGCCCCAGCATGAGTTTCCTGAGTCAACTTCCAGGCCGCCAAGAGGGCGTCGGGGGCGGTATTGATCTTTCCGTTGGGCTGATGAATGTCGGGGTCGTAGCAGGCTCCATTGCGCCAGCAGGCCCAGATCACGCGGAGCCAGGCATGGGCCGGGATGCGGGTGGCGTGAGGGTTGCGGTCCCGCGCGTCGGTGTAGATCTTCGCGGCCCACGCGCTGCTGTGCCGGCTGTTGTCAGCACGGGTGGTGATCGCCATGCACCCACAGGAACCGAGGAGTCACAACCCTACCGAAGAGGGCTGTAGAAGGGATGGTCCCCTGATGAGCGAACGGCGCGTGGTCATAACCGGAATGCAGGTCCTCGCCCCAGGCGGGGTGGGAACCGGTGCCTTCTGGGACCTGCTGACCGAAGGCCGTACGGCCACCCGGATCCTCACCTTCTTCGACCCCACGCCGTTCCGCTCCCGGGTCGCTGCGGAGATCGACTTCTTACCGGAGCAGCACGGACTGACCCCACACGAGGTACGGCGGATGGACCGGGCCGCACAGTTCGCCGTGGTCGCGGCGCGCGACGCCGTCGCCGACAGCACTCTGGACACCGCCGCCCTCGATCCGTACCGGATCGGCGTCACCATCGGCAGCGCGGTGGGCGCCACCACGAGCCTGGATGAGGACTACCGAGTCGTCAGCGACGGCGGCCGGCTCGACCTGGTCGACCACACCTACGCCGACCCGCACTTCTACAACCACTTCGTGCCCAGTTCCTTCGCTGCCGAGGTCGCCCGGGCCGTGGCGGCCCAGGGGCCGAGCGGTGTGGTATCGGCGGGGTGCACCTCCGGGCTAGACGCGGTCGGCTACGCCGTTGAGCTGATCCGTGAGGACAGCGCGGACATCATGGTCGCCGGTGCCACCGACGCGCCGATCTCGCCGATCACCATGGCCTGCTTCGACGCGATCAAGGCGACCACCCCGCGTCACGACGAGCCGGCCCACGCCTCCCGTCCCTTCGACGGCACCCGCAACGGGTTCGTCCTCGGCGAGGGCGCCGCGGTGTTCGTGCTGGAGGAGCTGACGAGCGCGCGCCGCCGTGGGGCCCGTATCCACGCGGAGATCGCGGGATATGCGACCCGGAGCAACGCGTACCACATGACGGGTCTGCGCCCCGACGGGGTGGAGATGGCGGAGGCGATCACCGTCGCCCTCGACGGGGCCCGGATGGACCCCACCGAGATCGACTACATCAACGCGCACGGCTCGGGCACCAAGCAGAACGACCGGCACGAGACCGCCGCCTTCAAGAGGAGCCTCGGCGAGCACGCGTATCGCACGCCGGTGAGCTCCATCAAGTCCATGGTGGGGCACTCGCTGGGCGCGATCGGGTCCATCGAGATCGCCGCGTCCGTCCTGGCGATCCGGGACAACGTGGTCCCGCCGACGGCGAACTTGCACACGCCCGATCCGGAGTGCGACCTGGACTATGTGCCGTTGACGGCGCGAGACCAGCTCGTCGACGCCGTCCTCACGGTCGGCAGCGGCTTCGGCGGGTTCCAGAGCGCCATGGTGCTGGCCGCACCGGAAAGGAACGCGGCATGAACGCATCCGCGGTGGTGACGGGGCTCGGCGTCACCGCACCCAACGGACTCGGCGTGCGGGACTACTGGAACGCGACCCTCGCAGGCAAGAGCGGCATCGGCCCGCTCACCCACTTCGACGCCGCCTCGTACCCGGCGAGGCTCGCCGGAGAGATCAACGGTTTCACGGCGGAAGAGCATCTCCCGAGCCGTCTGATGCCGCAGACTGACCGGGTCACCCGGCTCTCCCTGGTCGCCGCGGACTGGGCCCTCGCGGACGCGAGGGTACGGCCGGCCGAACTGCCCGCATTCGACTTGGGCGTGATCACCGCGAGCTCGGCAGGCGGGTTCGAGTTCAGCCAGCGGGAGCTGAAGAACCTGTGGAGCCGGGGCGGTCAGTACGTCAGTGCCTACCAGTCCTTCGCCTGGTTCTACGCCGTCAACACCGGCCAGATCTCCATCCGCAACGGGATGAGGGGCCCCAGTGGCGTCGTCGTCACCGACCAGGCCGGCGGCCTGGACGCGGTAGCGCAGGCCAGGCGGCAGATCCGCAAAGGCACCTCGCTGATGCTCGCCGGCGGGGTCGACGCCCTACTGTGCTCCTGGGGCTGGGTCGGACTGCACGCCGGCGGCCGTCTCAGCACCGCCGACGAACCCACCCACGCCTACCTCCCGTTCGACGACCGGGCCGACGGCCATGTGCCGGGCGAGGGCGGCGCTCTGCTCACCCTGGAAGCCGCCGACGCCGCCCGCGCCCGCGGAGCCAGGGTGTACGGCGAGATCGCCGGGTACGCCGCCACCTTCGACGGGCGGGAGACCGGCCTACGCCGGGCCGTGGAACTGGCCCTCGCCGACGCGAAGACGCCCCCGGGGGATGTGGACGTGGTCTTCGCGGACGCCGCCGCCGAGGCCGACCTCGACGGCGTCGAGGCCTACACCCTCGTCACGGTGTTCGGGCCGCACGGCGTCCCGGTCACCGCGCCGAAGACCATGACCGGCCGGCTCTACGCAGGGGCCGCGGCCTTGGACTTGTCCACGGCGTTCCTCGCTCTGGAGGACGGGCTGATCCCCCCGACGGTCCACGTCGAACCCGCCGACCGGCACGGTCTCGACCTCGTCGTCTCCCAGCCGCGCGCCGCCCGTCTGCGGACCGCGCTGATCCTCGCCCGTGGCCACGACGGCTTCAACTCCGCCATGGTCGTGCGCTCTTGACCCTCCACGCTCCTGAAACCCCACGTTCCTGAGCCCCTCACGCTCCTGCACACGCGCCCCCACAAGGAGGAATTCCTTCATGTCACACACCACCTTCACCTTCGACGACCTCAAACGGATCCTCCTCGAAGGCTCCGGCGTCCCCGAGGGCGCCGACCTCGACGCGGACATCCACGACACGCAGTTCGCCGACATCGGTTACGACTCGCTCGCCCTGCTGGAGACGGTCGGCCGGGTCGAGCGCGAGTACGGCATCGACCTGGAGTCCGTCCTGGGAGACGCCACGACCCCGCGCGCCTTCGTCGACGTCGTCCGCGCGCAACTCCCCGTCCAAGCGGCCTGACACCTCACCGAGAAGAACGGAGGAGAGATGACACAGCAAGAGCGGCGAACCGCCCTGGTCACCGGCGCCACCAGCGGGATCGGCCTGGCCGTCACCCGGCTGCTGGCCGAGCAGGGACACCGGGTGTTCATCGGGTCGCGCACCGAGGACAAGGTCCTCGCCACCATCAAGGAACTCCAGGATGAGCAACTCGACGTGGACGGAACGGTCCTCGACGTCCAGTCGCCGGCCTCGATACGCGGCTGCGTCCAGGCGGCCGCCGAGAGATACGGCACGGTCGACGTACTCGTCAACAACGCCGGCATCAGCGGCGGTGGCATCACGGCCGACATAGCCGACGAGCTGTGGGAAGACATCGTCGACACCAACCTCAACAGCGTTTTCCGGCTGACGCGGGAGGTGCTGACCACCGGCGGCCTGCGGCACCAGAACTGGGGTCGCATCATCAACATCGCCTCCACCGCCGGCAAGCAGGGCGTTGTCCTCGGCGCTCCCTACTCCGCCTCCAAGCACGGCGTCGTCGGACTCACCAAGGCACTGGGCAACGAACTGGCCCCCACGGGCATCACGGTCAACGCCGTCTGCCCCGGCTACGTCGAGACGCCCATGGCACACAGGGTGCGGCGGAATTATGCGCGTGTGTACGCGACTTCGGAGGACGCGATCCTGCAGAAGTTCCAGGCGAAGATACCGCTGGGCCGCTACTCGACCCCCGAGGAGGTGGCCGGGCTGGTCGGCTATTTGGTTACCGACGCCGCGGCGTCCATCACCTCCCAGGCCCTGAACGTCTGCGGGGGCCTCGGCAACTTCTGACCGCGCCACCCGTCCCGCACCGAGCCCCGAGGAGTTCCCCATGGCGTCCGAACTGCACGAGTCCGGGCACGAGATCAAGATCGGCGCTCCGGCCGATACCGTCTACCACCTGCTGGCCCACGCGGAGGACTGGCCCCGGCTCTTCCCGCCGAACATTCACGTCGACCATGTGGAACGGAGTGAGCGCGAGGAGCGCATCCGCATCTGGGCCACCGCCGACGACACCGTCAAGAACTGGATTTCGCACCGCACCCTGGACCACGAGAACCTGCGCATCCGTTTTCGACAGGAGGTCACAGCGCCCCCGGTGGCGGCGATGGGCGGCACCTGGCACATCGCCGCCCTCCCATCGGGGGAGTCACTGGTGCGTCTCACGCACGACTACCGGGCGGTCGACACAGAAAGCCTCAGCTGGCTCGACGACGTGGTCGACAACAACTCCCGCGCCGAACTGGAGTCTCTGCGAACCATCGCCGAGTCGGGCGCCGCCAACGATGAACTCACCTGCTCCTTCGAGGACACGGTCCGCATAAAGGGCTCCGCCACGGACGTGTACGACTTCATCGACCGGGCGGACCGGTGGACCGAGCGTCTGCCGCACGTCAGAGCGGTGCGACTGGAGGAACCCGTGCCGGGCCTGCAGACGCTGGAGATGGACACGGTGGCCAAGGACGGCATATCCCACACCACAAAGTCGTACCGGGTGGGAATGCCACCGCACCGGATCGTGTACAAGCAGGTCACCCTCCCCGCCCTGCTGAGTCTGCACACCGGCCGCTGGACCGTCGCACCCGACGGCGACGGCGTCACGGCCACTTCGCAGCACACGATCAGCGTCGACCCCGACGCCGTGGCGCGGGTCCTGGGCGCGGACGCGACGGTGCGGGACGCGATCGAGCACGCCCGCACCGCGCTCAGCACCAACAGCCTCGCGACACTCACCCTGGCCAGGGAGTACGCGGAGCGGCGCGCCGGGGACGCTCGGTCGTGACGACGGCACGGCCGAGCGTCCCCGCGCCACCGTCACCGACGGTCCGGGAGATCACGCTGGACGCGGACGGGGTCCCGCTTTCCGGACTTCTCGCCCGTCCGCGGCACACTCCGTGCAGGGCGACCGTCGTCGCTCTGCACGGAGCGGGTATGACTGCGGGATACTTCCACGGACCGGCCCGTCCGGAGACGTCGTTGCTGGCCCTCGCCGCGGATCTGGGATTTGCGACGGTGGCCCTCGACCGGCCCGGCTACGGTCTCTCCGCCGGTCGGCTGCCCGCGGGACAGACGGTTGCGGAACAGGCGGTCACCCTGACGTCGGCACTGAGCGACCTGACGGCCCGGTACGAGACGGGCGCCGGGCTTTTCCTGCTCGCGCACTCTTTCGGCAGCAAGCCGGCGCTGCGGATCGCGGCGGACGGGACGGTGCCCGGGGTGCTCGGTCTCGCGGTCTCTGGATGCGGTGACGAGTACCTGGTCCCGCTCACCGTGCCGGCCGGCTCGGCCGGACACCGGCAGGGCAGCTGGGGCCCGCTGCGGCTGTATCCGCCGGGTACGTTCCGGGCGAGCTGCGCGGTCGTCGCCCCGATACCGCCACGCGAGCTGGCGGACGCCGCGCGCTGGCCGGAGGCATTCGCACGGCTGGCCGGGCTGATCCGGGTGCCCGTGCGGTTCACCTTCGCCGAGCACGAGCGCTGGTGGCGCACCGACCGGCGGGCGGTCAACCGGATACGGTCCCGGCTGCACGCGGCGCCCCGCGTCCTGATTGACCGTCAGCCCGATGCCGGGCACAACATCAGCCTCGGCTGGACGGCGCGCGCGTACCACGAAGGCGTGCTCCGCTTCGTGGCGGACTGCCTGCGGCACGACAAGACCGGTGAGGAGCAGCGGACATGACACATGATCTGGTCGGTGTGTGGCGCCTCCAGGCGTTCCACGACGTGGACGAGGCGGGACGGCCAGTCGGGGAGGGCCCGCTCGGTACCGCCCCGGACGGGATGCTCGTGTACACCGCCGGCGGCCATGTCTCGGTGAGCATGATGCCCACGACACCGGGGCCGGGCCCCTCCTACATGGGGTACGCGGGCGACTGGCGTGCGGTGGGCGGGAAGGTGGTGCACCGTATCCGGATCTCCTCACGCGCAGACTGGATCGGCACGGAGCAGAGCCGGGACGCCGAACTAAACGGTGACGTGCTCACCGTGCGTGCCACTCGGGAGGTGGACGCGCGCCCACAGCGCCGTGTGCTCGTGTGGCGGCGGGCCGAGCGGGGCGGGAGGACACGGTGAGCACCTCGGTGACCCCCGTACTCTCACCGCCCGTGGAAGTTGACGACCACCCCTTGGTGGCGGCCCTCTGCATCTTTGCTCCCGGCGCACTGCGTGCCCTCGCGTGCGGATGGAGCGCGACGCCGGTTACGGCCGACGTCACGCCGCGCTCCGGGACGGCGGTCAGAAGCGGAACGACCCCGTCACCTCGTACGTGATCCCACCGGCTGAACTCCCCCTGGTCCCCCGCCGGCTGGAGAAGTACAGCCGGGAGCCGTCGGGCGAGAACGCCGGGCCGGTGATCTCCGAGCCCGACTGCCCGTCGATGCGCAGGAACGGTGCGATGACGTCGTCCGACGTGATGATGCAGATCTCCATGGTGTCGCCGTACTGGCACCCGCCACAGGGACCCCAGGTGTGTGATGAGTGTGCAGGGGTGCCGGATCGTCGGGGTCTGCCACCTGGGGGTGAGGGGGCACGGGTGCGTGCCGGAGGCATGTGTCTCGCATGACCATTTGAGTCCGACCGCCGATGGCGCCAACCGCCGCTCATTTGACGGATCGCCGCACACCCATAGCTTTGTCGGGTGAATTCCATCACGCTCGACAAGATCGACCGCGACCTCGCGCACGCCCTCCAGATCGACGGGCGCGTCCAATTCAGCAGAATCGCCGAGGTGCTCGGCGTCTCCGACAGCACGGTCGCCCGGCGCTATCACCGGCTGTCCTCGGCGGGCGTGCTGCGGGTGGTGGCCTCGCGAGGTCCAGTTGGAGGTGCTGCACATGCGCGCCGACGACGCGAAAGCGGATCGAGGCCATGGCGGCGTCGGCTTTCGTGGCGTCCCGGCTGCCGAGTGGCACGACGGCGCGGGTGGCGGCGAGCTGCTCCGCGGCGAAGTAGCCGATCCCGGCGTTAGCCCCAGTGACCAGGAAGGTCCTGCCCTGAGCAGACGGCAGCCGGTGAACGTCCCACGTTCGACTCTGGGCTGCGGACGACACCATGACAGGTCCTAGCTATCTGGAGCAGCGCGCTCATGAGGAGCACCAACCCGCCCAAGGTCGCAACCTCCACCCGACAGACCGCAGACGGATCACGGACACCGCCGACAGACTTCCGACACCCCACCGGAGAACCACCGACAGCAAGAAAGCTGCTGCGCCGCGACCGGCGCAGAACTCAGAGCAAAGCGTGGCCAGGTGAAGCACTCAGTGGCCAACTGAAGTGCTCAGACACAATCGGCGAAGCCGGAGTTCGGTCCGGATTCCCCTTTATAGGTCGACGTCGATGTAGTCGATGTCGCCGAACTCGGCGCCGTGGTCGACGCTGCCGAAGCCGACCTGGAGGCCGTGGGCGCGCCGGCCGCCGTCGCGGAAGTAGTGGAAGGCCAAGGCGTCCACCAACCGCTGCTGCTGTTCCTGTTCGGGGTCTCCGCGGCGGTGGGCTGCGACGATGTCGCGCGCGCTGGCCGGGGGGATGTACTGGGTGATCAGGCGCAGCCGGGGTTCGTTGGTGGTGCCGCCCGGGGCGCTGTAGCCGAAGCGGGCGCGGGCTTCGACGGTGAAGCCCTCCCGCTCGGCCCGCTTCAGCGCGGCACGGCGCAGGCCCGGTTTCCAGTGCCGGCGCAGCTCGCGCTCCAGCGCGGCGGCGAGTTCGGGGCGAGGGGTGCGGGAGGCGCCGCGCATGTAGCGGCGCACCGTCGTCGCGGAGGTGCCCAGTGCGCGGGCGGCTGCGGCGGCGGTGCCGAGGTGGGCGACGAGGTGTCGCATGCGGGCCGGGGCGGTGGTCGGCAGCGGGGTGGTGACGGCTTGTTGGGTGGCGCGCTCCAGCGCGTCGTCGAAGACGCCCATCGTCTACTCGCCCTCCGCGACCGCGTCGGAGCCTTTGATGTGGTTGGCGGGGTTGCCGCCCTGGTCGAGGAGTTCGGCCGCCCACAGCAGTGGCCGGCTGCCTTCGTGTTTGATTCGGCCTGGGGAGGGGCCGAGGGCGAAGACGCCCTTGGTGAGCGGCTGCCCGTCGGGACCGGTCGGCAGAAGATCGAGCGGGGAGGGGCCGGCCGCGGGGTAGACGACGCAGTCGGAGAGCACCGCGAGGGGGTAGAGGCCGTGGTGGGCCATGTTCCGCATCTTGCGGTGCATGGCCGTGCGGGCTTGGGCGATGACGGCGGCGCGGATGTCGGGACGCCAGGTGGGGCGTTGCAGTGCGGACCAGGGCTGTCCGGGGCGCCATCCGCGGCCGGCCGCGCGTTCCCGCAGCTTGCCCAGGCCGCCTTTGACGGTGGCCTTGATCGCGCCGAGGACTGCGACTTCGCCGGGGTCGCCGTCCTTGTGGTGTGCCATTGCCTCGAGGTACTGCTGCGGGGTCATGTCGTCGGTGACGCCGAGCTGTTGCATCGTGGTCATGTAGGCGTCGCGGAGCCGTTGGTACCAGGGGTCGAGGTAGGCGCCCTTGTGCGGGCGTACCCACGCTTCCAACGGAGCGATGTCGGCGCCGAGTTCGGCGGCGTAGGCGACTGTGGGCGTCGCGTACCAGGCCGGTCCGGTCGGACGGGTGCCGTCGGGGGTGAACGGTGAGGGGAGGCGCTCATCGACGTGGATGTGGGAGAGGTCGACGAGCCAGGAGCCGGGCAGGCGCTTGTCGAACTGCGGGCGTTGGACGTGTTCGGGGGCGCCGAGACCGACGGTGAGCCGGTTGGCGGCGGCGAGGAACGCGCAGTTGACGTCGAGACCGACCGCCCACGGCATGGCGCACTCGGCATCGCTCAGCGTCTCCGGGTCGCGCGCCCAGTCGTACGCCTCCTCGTTCACCGCGACGTCGGGGGCTTCGTCGCGGGCGCCGACCAACGGGTGTCCGAAGGGGGCCTCGGGCGGCGCCGGTTCGAGGGGCTCCTCCCCGAGGGAGTCCGGCCGGATCTCCTTGACCCAGTCGCCGTCCTCGCCGCGCACCGGGCGCGTGGGCGGGCGCAGCGCGGTCATCAACTCCAGGCCGGCCACAGCGGTCGAGCCGCGCGGGGTGAGGACCCGAGACGCGTACGCGCCCAGGATGCGGGCGAGTTCGGGTGCGGGCACCTGGTCTTGTGCGGCCGCGGCGGCGAGGGGGCCCCAGGCGCGCTCCTCCAACGCGCCCCAGCCGGGCAGGCAGAGCTGCACGCACTGCCTGCGCTCCCGCACGGCGGGGCGGTAGATCCTCGCCCACGGGCCGAACCCCCGACGCGTCAACTGCCAACCCGCCGTGACGAGTTGGGACAGGACCGGGTGATCATCCGGGAGGCGTCGCAGCCGCGGCCCGCCGTCCGTGGACGGCACGTCGGGAGCCTGCCCCGGCAGACCGAGGCGGGCCGCCGCGGCCGGAGTCAACACCAGCAGCGGGTCCGCGTCCCACCCGTGCTCGTGCAACCGCGAAGCACCGATCCGGGTCTGCTGCAGCGTCCACTCCACCAGCTCGACGACCGAGCCGGCCGGGCAGGACAGCAACTGCCCCCCGACTCCGTGCGCGTGCCCTTCCCCGTCCAGGACTGCGAGCGGACCATCCGCATACCGCGAACCCTCCGCCGAAGCCGGGCCCGAAGCCGGCTTTTTCCGCGCCGCCTTCTTCGCGGCCGGCCGCCGCGGGGTTCGCGTCGAGGACGCGGGCGTCGACTCCACAACAGCCGACGTGGGCACCGACGCAGGTGCGGCCGGGGTGAACATCGCGTGCGCCGATGCCGTCCCGGCCTCGGACGGCGCCGGCGGGGCGGGATAGAGCTCGGCGAGTTGCCTCAACAGCCGGGCATAAGCATTGCGTTCCGGAGGTCGGGGTTCTCGCTTGCCTGCTTCCCAGTCACTGACGGTCGCCCGACGCACCCCCAGCGCCTCCGCGACCTCGGCGACGGTGAGCCCGTGCGCCTTCCTCAAACGCTGCCGCTCCGACGGCACAGGCAGCGATGCGCGGGAGGCGACCAGCGCGTCGATCGCCTCGAAACGCTCCTCAGATTCCACGCCCCACACGCTACCCCAAACGCACAGTTCACGTATTCGCCGCGTACAAGTCGCGTACATCGAGAGAGGAGAGCGAGATCCGGTGCGCCGAACTCGCCGCCAGGATCTCGGAGAAAAGCAGGCCACGCATGCGGAGTTGCAGGGCTGGCCCCGCAACCTCTCTCCGTGCCCACTTCACGACCGATCCCTACGACGAAAGGCACCCATGCACGGCGACAAACACACAAGAAGACCCCGGCGCCTGGACGAGCTTGGACGGATCGAGGCCCGGGTGGCGTTGACGCACGCACCGGCACCGGCACGTACGGCTGCATTGCCACATCAGCGCCGGGACACTCCTCCTCGCGGCCCCGCTGCTGCTCTTCCGCCGACGCCGTCAGCAGATGGGCGAGGACGGAGCCGACCGTCCTCGCCCACGATTGTTTCGACGTAGGAGGCGCGGACGCTGCGGGTCACGTCGCAGACGCTCGTCGACGGCCAGAAGTTCGAGCGGCTGCCGGCCTGTTGGCACCGCGGGCGACCGACTACGTCGGTGTCCGGCCAGCCCAAGTCGCGGCCCGACGGCGGAAAGACCTGGGTGCAGCCACCTGCGGCTGCACCGCAGCCTGGGCGGGAGCGATACCGCTGGCCACAACAGTCGGGCGATGGACGGCGCTTCGGATCTCCAGGCAGTCGATCGACACGGCTGCCGACGGTGCAACCTCAGAGGAGTCGACGTGCAGAGAGTCCCTGTGTGCGGTCAGGGTATGGGCGCGAGGAGAAATCATCTGAATCGTGATGTGAGGTCGTGTGAGTAGCACCAGTGGCGTCGGCCCGTACCCGCCAGGGTATCCGGCCCCGCCGGTAGGGCCCTTCCCTCCGCCCCCCCCCTCAGCCACCGCATCCGCCGCGGCCTCCTCGCCGACGGCGTCGAGTCGCGGCGTTGTTGACGGTCTGTGTCGTGAGTGTGGCTGGTGTGGGCGCGTGGTTGATCGCCTCGCCCGGCCAGGACGACGCGCAGGGGAAAGGCGCGGCGGAGAAGGAGGCGCGGATGCTGTGGAGCCTGCCGCTGGAAGAGGCGCAGCAGGCTCCGCGAGCGTCCGGTCATCGCGGTGTGTGGGTCAGTCGGGAACAGGTCGTCAAGTCGTTGCCGGAGCGGGTGGTCGGCTTGGATCGGACCACGGGAAAGCAACGGTGGGAGGTGGCTACCCCGGGCGGGCACGTGCGCTGCCAGGCATCGACCTCGGCGGGCGGTGGTGTGGCAGTCCTGGTAGGTGGGCCAGGAGAGGACGACTGCTCCACAGCATGGGCAGTCGACGTCCACCGCGGAAAACTTCTGTGGACCAAGAAGCTTGCCGAGAACGACGAGGACTTCGAGCTCGACTACCCTGCGCGGATCGCACGCAGCGGCGAAACGGCGGTCGTCGAAGCAACAGGTCGAGTCACGACGGCTTTCCACGCGCGTACGGGGAGGGAGTTGTGGCGCGAGGGAGCGTCCCTCTACGGGCGGTCCGACTGCGTAGGGGAGGAACACGTCGGGGGTAGCCAACTGGTGCGCAAACAGCGCTGCGAGGAGGAAAGCACTCCTGCGTCAGGTGTTCCGTTCAGTGTCGCGGTAGTTGACCCTGCCTCCGGTCAAGAGCGCTGGAGTCAATACCTCGGGCCCGAGGGGACCGTTGCGCACGTCCTGCATGCCGACCCCGTCGTGGTGAACACTCCCAAGAACTACTCCACCGCGCGGTTGAGCATTTTCTCCCGCGAGGGGGAGATCAAGCTTGAGCGGGGTGCCGAGCACATACTCAAGCACGTGGACGAAGACGGCGGCTCGTCCCCGGACCTGATCATCCGGAAGGACGTCATCGCGGCGGCAGTGACCGAGGACGACGCGGACGAAGACAGAAACAAGATCGTCGCCTGGTCGCCCTCGTCGGGCAAGCGGCTGTGGGAGCGCGAGACCACCGGCTACATGCAGAAGTACCGGCCGGTGGATACCGACAGCAAGGAAATTCTGGCCCTGTCCGACGGAAACGACCACCACCCGGTCCGCTTGGTGAAGTTCTCCCCGAAGAGCGGACGACCGAGCACGGTGCGTACGTACACGGCCGACACAGCCGGCGGTAAGGCCGGTCTGCGACCGCTGCCGTACCTACGCGACGGCACGTTGTACCTCACCCCTGGAACGAGCCCCCAGGTCGAGAGCGACGAGCATGTGTCGCTCATGGCGCTCACCGCCTCCTGACCGCCCCATTTCGCTGGCGCACGTAGTGCGCTGATCCGGAGGGAGCGCTGCACGCTACCGCGGCCGTCCTCCGATGCTCCCGGTGGACGGCCGCGGCCGCTCGGTCGCAGCCGGTGACCCGGCCCGCTGTCCTCCTTCCCTTCGCGACTGCGCCAGTCGATCGCCGAAGTCGTTCTCGCGGGCTTTCACACCTGGATCAGCGGCCGTCGACCGGCGCGTGGAGAGGGGGTTCACGCGTGCGTCTCCGCGTGTCCGCTCCTGCTTTCGTTCTGCGTGGCCCATTCGACCAACTCGATGGGGACCCCGTTGGGGTCGGCGACCATGAACAGCCGCTCACCCCACGGCTCCTCGAGGGGCTCCAAGGTGATGGTGACGCCTTCGTCGCGCAGCCGCTCGTACTCCTTGCGCAGGTCGTTCACGACAAACGCGAGGATCACCCCGTCCGCGTGCCGGTCGCGGAAGCCCTCGGGGAGCACTTCGAGGCCGCGCCGGTGGAAGATCACGTTGGGCGCGTCGGGGTGGCCGAGGGACGCGAAGCCGTCGGCGGCCACGGCCTCGGTGTAGCCGAAGTACCGGCTCAGGAACGAGGCGGAGGCAGGAACGTCGTCAACGGTCAGGCATATGGCGGTGTCGGTGATCTGCACGGGACTCCTCGGTGGGGACTCGAGCTTTCTCTGTACGTTGTATTCTATACATCGTACACAGTATTTGCGACGGGCTGGAGACGCGGTGACGAAGAACCGCAGCGGAGGTGGGGACCCCGTCCGCACCCTGGAGCTGTTGTGGCGTGAGGTCGGCGCCCCGGAGCCGTCGGCCGGGCGGCGCGGCCCCCGCCAAGGGCTGACCGTCGGTGCGGTGGTCGGCGCAGCGGTCGAACTGGCCGACGCTGAAAGCTTGGACGCCCTGACCATGCGCGCCCTGGCCCAGCGGCTCGGCGTCACGCCGATGACCGTCTACACGTACGTCCCCGGGAAGGACGAGCTGCTCGACCTCATGCTGGACGAGGTGTACGGGCGCATGGAGCTGGCCCCCTTCGGCCCGGACGAGCCGTGGCGTGATCGGGTCACCCGGGTCGCCACAGACAACCGGGACCTGTTGGCGCGTCACCCCTGGATCGCCGAGATGTCCGTCACCCGTCCACCCCTGGGCCCCGGCGTGATCGGCAAGTACGAGCACGAGCTGGCGGCCTTCGAGGGCATCGGCCTGCCCGACGCCGAACGGGACGCCGCGCTCACCCACCTGCTGGGCTTCGTCCATTCCACCGCCTGGGCCGCAACCGACTCGGCCGAGCTGAACAGCCGACAGAGCGACGACGACTGGTGGGCCGAGGTCGGGCCGCTGCTCGCCCGGGTGATCGACGGCGAGCGATACCCACTCGCCAAGCGGGTGGGCGAGGCCGCCGGTGCCTACAACACGGACATGGTGTGGGCGTTCGGGCTCCAGTGCGTACTGGAAGGTCTGGAACGGTGGGCCGACCGGCATGCTGGCGGGGCGGACCCGCGGTAGGACGTGGGGAAGCCGGCTGGCGGCGGCAGCCCCAAGCCGGGGCGGCACGTGGGGTTGAGAAGAAGCCTCACAAGCCGGGCCGAACGCGCCCCTCGACCGAAGGCGACGCGCTCCTCGACGTTGTCGGTGAACCACCGATCCCGCCGGAGCGCCTCTGGCGGGGTCATCCCCTCCAGCGGACGCGGGCGAGGACCAGTCCGCGGACGTCAGCGGCTCCGGTGTCCCGAAGGCGGAGGGCATTGAGCTGGGAGTCGTTCGTGAAGACAAGCGCCGACCAGCAAGGTTGTGGCCCCCTTGATGTCGTCGGTACCCCGGCGCCGTCGTCGCGGAAGTGCCCCAGAGCGCAGGCGGCTGCCGCAGCGCTGCCGAGGTACCCGACGAGGTGCCGCAGCCTGACCGGACTACCGGCCGGCAGCGGGTGGTGACGGCTCACTGGGCGGCGCGCTCCAGCGCGTCGTCGAAGACACCCATCGTCTGCTCCTCCTCCGCGATCGCAAGGGCGTCGTCGCCTTTGACGTGATCGGCGGGTTGCCGCCCTGGCCGAGGAGCTCGACCGCCCACAGGAGCGGTCGGCGAGGCCACTGGCGATCACGACGTCGTGCTCGACGAACTCGCGGGCCGTCCGGGCCGCCAGGCGCAGACCGTCCGAGGCAGCCCGGCGGGTGCCGACGACGGCGATGGAGCGGGCGTCGCGCGGATGGAGTGCGCCGCGGTGGAAGAGGAACGGCGGCAGGTTGCCGATCATGCGCAGGTTCGCCGGGTGATCCCCGTCAAGGACGGTGACCAAGCGCGCACCCGCATCCCGGACGGCGGCCGGCTCGTCGTCGACGCGGGTGCAGGTCTCCTCGCGACCCGCGGCCAGACCCTGCTGCCACAGGGGCCGGGATCGGGGCAGCACCCTCGGCCACTTCTTCGTCACGGCAGTCGGTGACGTCGAGCGGGCCGTCTGACAACTCCCAGTGAGTGCAACCGAGTTGAGGTCCGTGGCCGGGATCTTCGGAATAGGCACCGTAGACGCGCCAGCGGGCTCGGTCATACGGACAGATTGCGCCCCGGCGCCCTTCCGTCAACCTCGCAGTTGCGAGGTACGCAGAGCCCTTTCAAAGGGCGAGACTTGGCAAGCCAAGAACCGAGCAGCAAGGGACAGGGGGAATAGGTGAAGAGTCTTGCATCTGGTCTGGTAGCGGGGCTGGCCATGACCGGGGGGTGTGGTAACCGCTGCGACGGCTTCCGCTGCGTCTGGGGGAGATAACTCCCCTGAGTCGCCCTCCTGCGTGACAAAGGGAGTTGGCGAAGCAACTGGTAGCGCCAAGTGCACCGGTGAGACGGTCATCATGCGGCATCGGGTATTCGTGAATTGCAGCGACGGATCGATGCATTTCGGCGAGTGGTCCTACAACAACGAGTGGTCAAGTGCGACATGCCCCCACCCACAGGCCGTTACGTCTGTCGGCGTCGACACCGACTTCAAATGACAGGAGAAGTGCCGGACAGGTTACTGAGAGCTGTATCGCCGTAGCCGGACAGGCACGCGGCGGCGTCTTCCCGCCCCACCGAGGGGAGGGAGGCGGCGCATCGGCCGGCTCCCCCGCGCTCGACGACGCTGTCGCTGTCGAGGGCGTCGAGGATGTGGCGGGGTAAGTGGCGCGGGCGGAATCGGTCTTAGGCCGACCCGCCCATGACCGGGTGAACACCGAGCACGACGAAGACGTTCAGGTCGCCCTGGCTGTGCTGCCAGTGCCGCGAGCAGGCCGCACGGCGCCGGCGACGCCTCTTGCACCGCGCGGCACGACGCGGGCCGCAAGCGTGCGGACAGCAGCTCCCCGGCAGCATCGGTGGCGACTCGGGGGCGGGTCGGGTGTGGGCGGACGTCGTGGCCGGGCCCAACCAGGGGCCACTCGCCCGGGACTTCGGCGAGGACTGGGCGTGCGGTGACGCCGCGGCAGGCGGACGTCGGCGAAGGCATCGGAAAGTTGGTGTGTCGGGGTGTTCGCGGTGCAGGTGCTGTTGCGCGGTTTCAGCACGCACCCGGTGCGGGCGAAGGCGGCGGCGTCGCCGGCCATGGGCGCCTCCTCGCGCTCAAGAGCGTGAAGGATGTGTGCGGGGACGCGCGGGAGGAGTACGCCTCCGCAGCCGACGACGGCGCACTTTGAACGGCCGTACCCGCCGAACTCTGTCTGTGTGGTGGAAGCTCGAGTATCAGGCGCCGGGTGTCAGGGGCGTGACGCCGGCGAGGTGCCCGGTTGTGGGATGGCCGGTGTCCTGTTGCTGGGCAAGAGCGAGGACGGAGGACCTGCCACATCACCGCAGGCAGAAAGGCGGGACGGGCGGTCTCGCGGGCTTGACCTCGGTCGCTTCCCGCGTGCATGGTCACATCCCCAACTACTGGTTGTAGCAAGCGGGTTGCGGTCGCCCCGCGTCGGTGATCATGTATGGGAAACGCACCCGAGGGGGACCATGGACGCACACGAGACGCTCGGGCAGGACAAGCCGCACTCGGCCCGAGCCTATGACTACTACCTGGGTGGCAAGACGAACTACCGGGCCGACCGAGAGGCGGCCGCGGCAACGATGCGGGCATGGCCGGACGTCATGGTCGCCGCGCGAGAAAACCGGCACTTCATGCATCGCGCCACGCGCTATGCCGCCGAGGAACTGGGGATTCGGCAGTTCCTCGACATCGGGACCGGTGTTCCGACCGAGCCGAACCTCTACCAGGTCGCCCACCGCTACCAGCCGTCCGCCAGGGTCGTCTACACCGACAACGACCCGATCGTTCTCACCTACGCGCGCGCCCTGCTCACAGCAGGCCCGCCCGGGCACATCGACTACATCTCCGCCGATGTTCGCGAGCCGGAGAAGGTACTCGAACGTGCAGCGGAAACTCTCGACTTCGACCAGCCCGTAGCTCTCTCACTGATCGCGCTCATGCACTTCGTCGTCGAGCAGCCGCACGACGTGGTGCGCACCCTTGTCGGAGCACTGCCCTCCGGCAGCGTGCTCGCGCTGTCACACGTGACGGAAAGCCTCGACGAACCGGGCCGGGACGCCTCCGTCGCCGCCGCGCTCCGGGAGTACAGAGCCCGCGGCATCCCCGTGCGTGGTGACGTCGACCAGGAGGAGATGCAGCAGTTCTTCGAAGGGCTGGAGCTTCTCGAACCCGGCGTCGTGCCAACCTGCGACTGGAGACCGGACCTCGACCCCGCGGCCACGGCAGACCTGCACCGTCTGCCCGGCATGATCTCGGCGAGCGAAGCCGGGGTGTGGGCGGGCGTCGGTCGCAAACCCTGACTCTGCTCGGACGAGCAGGTGGGCCCGGGGCGCGGACGCTTCGGGCCCCGTCTGTCTTCGGCGCGGTTCACCTCCAAAGGCCGGTAACACGGCGATGCGGACACGTGTGCTCAAGACCGTGTCCTGTGTGGTCCGGCAGACTCTGTCTCAACGTGGGTGCTGTCGTCGGCTGCTTGCCGCGTGGCACAGCCGTGGAGGCGGGGCAGCGGTCCTGCCGGACACCTTCGGAGAAGCCGCTCGGGCTGCGTACCGCCCGTACGCTCGTGAAGAGTTGGGACCGGACACGTGCCTGCCCGGTCCCATACGGCAGCGTCGGCACGGGCGGTCGTCGCGTCCGGGCTCTCGGTCCGGAGCCCGGACCGGTCAATACGCGGTTGATACACGGCTACGTCGTGCTAGGTACTCGGTGGCGACGTGTGGAAGGCAGGATGCGCACAGGACGAGACGAAGGACCGCCGCGCGGAGATCACGCGGTGGGTGCAGGAGAAAGGTCGGGTCGAGTGACTCACGGGGATGCCCCGACGCCCGTGACGATCCTGTTGGTCGAGGACGACGAGGTCATCCGCAGGTCCGTCACGATCGCGCTGGAGCGCTACGGCTACCAGGTCATGTCCGCGGGTGACGGCCTGACCGGACTGGAGCTGTTCAGGGAAGGCCGTCACGATCTGCTGCTGCTGGACGTGATGCTGCCCGGCCTCGACGGGATCGGGCTCTGCCGACGGATCAGGGAGACGAGCATGGACCCGGTTCTGATGATGTCCGCGCGCGGCGACGCGCTGGATGTGGTCTCCGGTCTGGAGGCGGGCGCCGACGACTACGTGGCCAAGCCCGTCGACACCGCGGTTCTGGTGGCCCGTATCCGCTCGCTGCTGCGGCGGGCGGTCTACACGCCTGCCGCCGTCCCGCCTCCCGCGGACGAGGTGCGGCCGGAGCGGTACCGTCCCGACGAGCGCACCCGGCTCGTTTTCGGCGAACTGACCATCGACACCGCGGGACTCGAGGTATCACTGGCCGGCAGGCCCCTCGCGCTGGCCCCGACCGAGCTGCGGCTCCTGCTGGAGTTCGCCGCGAATCCCGGCACCGTACTCGACCGGCAGACGCTGCTGCGCAACGTGTGGGACTACGGCTGGGACGGCGACAGCCGCGTGGTCGACCTGTGCGTGCAGCGGCTGCGGAAGAAGATCGGAAGCGACCGCATCGAGACCGTACGCGGGTTCGGCTACAAGTTGCGGCGCTGACGTGCGCGATCTGCTCAACTGGCGTTCGCTGCGCTGGAAGACGTGTCTGCTCGTCACCGTCTGCTGCTGTGCCGTCGCGCTGACCGTCGGAAGTCTGGTGCACTCCAGCACCCTGGCCCGGTCGATGAACGACGGTGGTGCGGAAGCCGTCGCGGCGCTGACCCGGAGCTTGGACAACTACGAGCGGGACGGCGTCCCGCCCCCCGAGCTCCGGTCGTCGCCTGGTGCCCTTCCCGACGAGTTGCTGCGCCGACTCCGCGATCGGCAGGGCCACGGCCAGAGCGACGTCACCTGGTACGAGAAGCCGGGCCCCGGGGACCATCCGTCGATGTGGGCGGCGCGTACGTACCGCGGCGAACCCGTCGCCGTGAAGATCGACATGACGGCCGATCTGCTCACGCGCCGCGCTTTGGACCGGCACATGTGGAAGTACTCCCTTCTCGCCCTGGCCGTCATCGTTCCCCTGTCGGTGCTCGCCGCGGAACTGCCGCACCGCCGACTGCAGAAGGTGGCGCGCACCGCCCGCCGGATCGAATCCGGTGACCTGACCGCGCGGACCGGAGAGAGCCGCGGCGACGACGAGATCACCGCCATCTCGGCCACGGTCGACTCGATGGCCGACAGCCTGCACCAGCGGCTGCTGACCGAGCAGCGCTTCACCGCGGACGTCGCCCATGAACTGCGGACTCCGCTGATGGGTCTGGTCACCGCGAGTGAGTTGCTCCCCGAGGGGGAGGCTACCGAGCTGGTTCGGGATCGGGTGCGGGTCCTGCGGACCCTTGTCGAGGACCTGTTGGAGATCTCCCGGCTCGACGCGGGTGGCGAGCGGGCCGAATCGAGACGGGTGCCGCTGGCCGAGGCGGTCTCGGAATCGCTGGCCCGTACGGGGCAGCAAACGCGGTTCACTGCGGCGGACGCCCTGTGCGCCGAGACCGATCCGCGCCGTCTCGACCGGATCGTCACCAACCTCGTCGTCAACGCCCACCGCCACGGTCGCGCGCCCGTCGAGGTCACTGTTGCGGGCACCACGGTGACCGTGCGCGACCACGGTCCCGGCTTCCCGCCAGAGCTGCTCAACGACGGACCCCAGCGGTTTCGTACCGGGGCGCCGGAACGCGGCCGGGGCCACGGGCTGGGACTCACCATCGCGCTCGGCCAGGCCGAGGTGATCGGAGCGTCGCTGTCCTTCGCCAACGCGTCCGACGGCGGAGCCGTCGCCACCCTCCGGCTGCCGGGCGACGACTGACATCTCACTGGCACACCCGCACAGCGCTGCCGTGCCGTGACGTTGTTACGCAACGGATGCACGGCCGAGCGGGAGCGGCGACGCGGTCACGGCGGTGTGGACATGCGCGCAGCCGAGAGTGGTCGCGATGCGCGAACGCCGCGCACCGTGCCCCCTTGGAGGTCCCCCATGCGCCCGACGCCCGAACCGGGTGAACACGACAGCCCGCGCACCTTGCCACCGGGGTCGGCGACCGAGCGGCTACGCCTGCGGCGTCACCCGGCGCTCCTCGTCGCCGCGACTGCCCTGGTCACGCTGGTAGTTCTCGGGAGCGTGCTCTACATCGGCGCCGGGAACGACGCGTCAGATGCCGAAGGGCTGTTCGACGGGGCGAAGAGTGACGCGGCACTGCCGTGGCCGGACGAGGGCCAGGCGGCCGTGCTGGTCGAAGGGTTCGGTGAGCGCGGTGACCTGGGCGCCCACGGGCCCCGGCGACCGGTGCCGATCGCCAGTGTCACCAAAGTGATGACGGCGTACGTGATCCTGCGCAACCACCCGCTGGACGGCAGCGAGACCGGCCCTTCGATCACCGTCGACCAACGGGCGGCGGACGAGTCCTTCTCCGGCACGGAATCCACCGTCGAGGTCAGGCGGGGACAAGAGCTGAGCCAACGGCGGTTGCTGGAACTGATGCTCATCCCCTCGGGCAACAACATCGCGCGGCTGCTTGCGCGTTGGGATGCGAAGTCGCACGAGGCGTTCGTCGCCAAAATGAACCGCGTCGCCGACGACCTGGGCATGGACCGCACCACCTACACGGAAGCCAGCGGCGCCGAGTCCGCCACCACGAGCACGGCAGCCGACCAGTTGAAACTCGCGCGGCAGGCCATGCGCGACGAGGTCTTCAGGTCCATCGTCTCCCAACCGGACACTGCCTCCGCCGCGGTTTCCGACACGCTCGTCAACACCAACGACCTCCTGGCCACACCGGGCGTGATCGGGATCAAGACCGGCTCCAGCACCCCCGCCGGAGGCGCCCTGATGTGGGCGGTCACCGTGCCGGACCGACGCGGGGAGAAGCATCTCGCTCTCGGTGTCGTTCTGCACCAACGCACCGAGACCAGCCCGCAAGAGGGCCTCAACGCCGCCTTCGACTCCAGCCGCGCGCTCGTGGAGGAAGTACAGAGTCAGGTGGCTGCGACCGATCCCGCGACGGCGGCCGCCACCCCGTCCGAAAGCCGGTGAGACCGCCTTGGCAACTCTCCCTGACACCGTGTCTCCCGAGCCGGAAACCGTTCGACCGCCGCGCCAGCACCCGGGCGTCTGGCGCCAGGGGCGGACCACCGCCCTTCTGGCGCCGCTGGCCACGCTCGTGATGGTGGGCCACGCCCGGATCCCGGACTGGCTCGGCGGCCTCGGCAGTTTCACCGAGTCCTTTCTGCCGTGGACGGGCCTCGTCGTGCCGGTGCTCCTCGTGTGCGCGGCGATCCGGCGTTCCGCGACGCTCGCCGTGGCCGTGCTGCTGCCCGCCGTCGTGTGGACCGCGCTCTTCGGTGGGACGCTCGCGGACAAGCGCGCGGACGGCGGCGACTTGACCGTGGTGACGCACAACGTCGACGAGCAGAATCCGCACCCGGCCCGCACCGCACGGGCGCTGGCCGCCTCCGACGCGGACGTGGTGGCCCTCGAGGAGCTGGGGGACGACACCTCCGTCTACCGTGCGGTGTTGCGCGACCGCTATCCGTACCACTCGGTGCAAGGGACGGTGGGCCTGTGGAGTCGTCACCCGCTGGCCGATGCCCGCACCGTCGACATCGCGTCCTGGCCACGCGCGATGCGTGCCACCGTCCGTACCCCCAAGGGGCCGGTCGCCGTCTACGTCGCCCATCTCCTGTCCGTCCGGTTCAGCTCCCTGACGGGCCTCAGTACGGACGGCCGCGATCGGGCCGCGGCTCGGCTCGCCGAGGCGCTGCGCGCGGAACCACTCCCCCGTACTCTCCTTCTGGGAGACCTCAACGGCACCACGGACGACGGTGCTCTGTCCGCGGTCACCTCTCCGATGCGCTCGGCACAGGAGGTGGCAGGGGCCGGGTTCGGGTTGAGCTGGCCGGCGTCCTTGCCGGTGGCCCGGATCGACCACATTCTGGTAGACGGCATGCGACCTTGCTCGGCCTGGAACCTGAAGGCGACCGACAGCGATCACCTGCCGGTGGCGGCGTCCGTGCGGCTCTAGGCGGGGGCATGCGGCCGCCGGAGTAGTCGCTTCTCTGACGGTCGGCGGATGGCTGCCCGGGGCCTGGGCGGGCATGGAGTCGTGGTCGTCGCGCGCCCCGCCGGTACGTCGCGGTCGTTGCCGTGCCGTCGCGATGCAGCGGCGGGCGCGGCTCGGTGGCCGTGACGACACAGCGCCGGGCTTTCACACAGCTCGTTGGGCGGGGCTCGGCCTCAAGGACAGGACGCGCTCGAGTTGCTCACTCGCGGGAGAATCGAGCGCGTCATCTCGGGCCGAGCCCGGCGGGCAGGAGTGTGCCTCCCGTCAACGTGCTCTGGCTTCCCGTGTATCGGTACGGTTCGCCTTGCGGATCGCCTTGAGCAGCTCGGACTTGTTCATGCCTGCGCGTCCCTCGATGCCGAGACGCCGCGCGACGCCGTAGAGGTGCTGCTTGGAGGCCCTCTCGTCGACGCCCTCACCGCTGCGGCCACCCTGCTGCCGAGGACGCGCCGACTGCGGGTCCGACGGTCCCTTGCGGCCGCCCTCCTTGCGTTCCCAGTGATCACCGACCTTTTCGTACTCGTGCTTCAGCGCACCGTAGGCGACCCGCTGCGCTCGCTGGCCCTCGCCGTACTCCTTGATGGCCGAGTCGTGTGCCTTGACCCACGTGCGCTGCGCGCCCTGGGGCGACCGCTCCAAGGTCGACGGCATGTCCTGTCGTCCGGGCATGTGCCTCATCTCCTCGTGCATGGGTTGGCTGGACGTCGGGTTCCCCTCTCAGGGCCGGGGTAACGGCGGGTCGGACGGGCCCTGGTCATGGGCGCACGGCATTTTCGAGGGGCTCGGCCACCGGGGTCCGCTCGCGCTTTTTCCCGCTTCGAGCGACAAGCGTCAAGCGGAACTGTGACTTGACGGCGACGGGGGCCGCAGTCCAGTACCGAGGCCGACACCGTGACGCAGCGTGGCTCGCCGGGCGTCACGGCTGGAGAACGGACTTGATCACGCCGTCTGCGCGCTGGTCGAAAGACCGGTACAGGGAAGGTGCTTGCTCCAGTCCGCCATGGTGGGTGACCACGCGTCCGGGGTGGGCCCGGCCGGCGACCACGAGGTCGCGGAGCCGGGTGGTGTAGCGGCGGTCGTGGGTACGGCCGAACCGTACGGAGAGGCCCTTGGAGAAGAACGTGGCCCACGGGACGGTGAGCCGCCCGTCGCCGCTCCCGCCGGGTGCCGGGTGCGGGTCGGACTCGGCGTAGACGCCGGCGACGCCGATGTTTCCGGTGGGGTTCACCAGCCGAGCGAGGTCGCTGAGCACCTGGGTCGGGTTCTCGCTGCCGCGGCGGTCTCGGTCGCAGGCCTGGAAACCGACCGCGTCGATGCCCTTCTGCACCCCGTCCATCGCCTCCTCACCGATCGGTAGCCCTGCCTGGTGACGACGCTGCCGGATCTGGTCGACCGGGTCGCCGTCCCGGTAGTCGATCGGGACGGCGCCGAGGTCGCCGGCTTTGTCCAGGCGGTCGGACACCGCGTCGACGACGTAGACCTCGCGGGCTCCTCTCAACTGCGCGCTGTGCGCGGCGAGCAGACCGACCGCGCCGGCGCCGAAGACGGCGACCGTGCTGCCCGCGGTCACCTCGGCGAGTTCGGTGGCGTGCCAGCCGGTGACGAACGCGTCCGCGAGCAGGACGAAGTCGTCCTCCCAGTCGTCACCGGGCCGGCCGGGCAGCGGAATGCAGTTGGCGTCGGCGTACGGAACCCGCAGCAACTCGGCCAGCGCTCCGCGATAGGGGCCCATCCCCGGGTAGCCGTAGGCCGCGCCGAAGCCGTTCGGTCGGACCCGCAGGCAGGCCGCCGAGCAGCCGCGGGCACAGTTGACGCACACCCCGCAGTACAGATGGGTGGGCATGACGACGCGATCGCCCCGCTCCACCATCTGCACCCCTGGGCCGACGTCCTCCACGACGCCCAACGGTTCGTGGCCGAGCACCATTCCGGCGGTGGCGCCCATACGGCCGTCGTACATGTGCAGGTCCGTGCCGCACATCGCGCTCGACGTCACTCGCACCACGACGTCGGTCGGCTCCTCAACGACCGCGTCCGCGACTTCCTCCACGCCGACCGTTCCGGCGTCCTGGTAGACGACCGCCCTCATGCGCCAGCACCTCCCTCTCGTACGACCTCGACGCCCCACAGTGTGCGGCGCGAGGCGGGGAGGAAGCCGTCAGGCAGTCGGAGCGGCGCCGATGTGGCACCGTGCGACGGAGCCTTCGGGTGAACGTCCGCGGTGTTCCGGCACCTTCGCCGTGCGCGGTCCGCTCGGAGCCCTCGCCGGGGCGGGAGCGTGTACGAACCGGCGGGCACGGACCGGCTCCTGTGGCTTTTCGGTGCGACATTGCCGGCCGCGGGGGCGAGCCCTTCCCCGGGTTCCTCGGCGGCCGACGGACGACGGCGGGCTCCCCGGTTCGGGGAGCCCGCCGCATTGGGCGTCTGTCCGGACGGCTCAGTAGCCGACGGCGACGACCAGGTACTCCGGGTTGTCGGAGGTGATGAGCGTGTCCTGGCCTTCCGCGTCGTCGTACGGGAATCCGTAGGAACGGTTGTCGATCGAGTGGTCGTGCCAGAACTGGGCGTAGTAGTTCGCCGGTGCGTCCTTGTAGAAGTTCTCCGGGTCGGCCTGCTGGTCCTCGGGCAGGTCGGCGACGTGCCGGTTGAGGCCGGCGCAGCCGGACGGGTCCTCGCTCAGCGGGCCGGAGCAGGCGAAGATCTCCTGCGTGGCGGCGTCGACTCCGACGGACTGCGCGTACTCGTCGAAGTAGTTCTCGTGCTGGCCGCCGGGGGCGAAGTCCGCGCCGCTGCGCGGTGCCTCGATCTTCTTGTCGCCGTCGACGAGGCCCTGGAACTCTGCGGGAACCTCGTCGGAGAACTGCTGGAAGGTGTCCTCACGCGACTGCTTGAAGAGCTCGTAGTCCTCGCCGACCTGCTGGTTCTCGCCGTCCTCCGAGTGCAGGCGCATCGCCAGCGGCAGGACGTAGCCGTCGACGCGGGTGAGGTTGCCGTAGAAGATGCCGTCCTTGACGGTGAACTCGACGAAGTCGGTGTACTCGCTGTCGGGGGAACCGACGTGGATGTCGATCCGGCCCGCCTCGATGGCCGGCAGGTCGATGTAGGGCTGCTCGGCGATGGAGTGCGTCTCGCCCTCGAAGCTCCAGTAGACCTCGTCGTCGGGGTACTGACCGTTGGTCTGGTTGGCGATCTTGACGGTGAGCGCGTTCTCGGCGGGCGGGATGTCGTCGACGTCGCCCCAGAAGTCCTCCGGCGGCGGGTCGCCGGCCTGGACGGCCTTGGTCGCGGCGCCGTCGGCGTCGGCCGTGGTGGCGTTCGAGGTGTTGCTGAACATGTACATCGCGGTCACGACGAGCGCGAGGGCGGACAGCAGGTAGATCGGCACGGCGCGGCTGCGCCGCCGAGCGTGTGCGGAGGTCAATGTTGCTCCTCGGGGGCGTGGGGGGCGTCCGCATGCCGACCCGACCGGGGCGGTACACGGACGTACTGGGCAAACCTCGGGTGCACCGGTCGACGGCCGGGCACCTCGAGGAAGGTGAGAGCGCTCTCGGTAAAGAGTGGGGTGACTGCATGAACTTGTCAACGGAAGCAACGTGGGGGCCGTCCGAGAGCGCCCGGTTTGCGTTCAATACCTGACGGGCCTTTCGGGCGGTGGTCCAAGTAGGTGCCGTGGGAGGGCAGTTGTCGATCTCTGCTACCGCTACGTCGGCCACGCGGCCAGCGCTGCTCCACCGGGGACGTCGCCGAGTGGGCCTGAAGGCTTCGTGACGCGGTGCGCATTCGGCGCGCGTGGAGCGGAGAAGTCTCGTCGGCGGATCGGTGGTTCGCCGCTGTCCCGGCCGTCGGTCGGCCCTCTCCGAGGCGAAAGCCCCTGCATGCGCGGCCAGTTGGCTGCGCACGCAGGGGCGAGTGTCGCTCTCACGGTTCGTCGGCTAGTTCGGCGATGCCCGCCGGGTTGTGCGTGGGGCCCGCCGTCCGTCGCCTCCGTCAGGATGTGGGGGCGGTGTCGCGGCAGGAGTGGTGGCCCCAGCCGGTGGCGATCCTGGTGATCTTCTCGCCCGGCTCGTAGCGGGTGTTGCAGTGGCCGCAGCGGCCGGGGAACTTGGCCTTGAGCACCGGTGTCCTGCCGGAGCCGGACGTCCGGTTCGGCCGGGTCTTGACGGGGCGGGCCGGCTTGTCCTCGGTTGCGGGGCTGGGCTGCGGGACGGTGGTGGTGCCGTGCGCGGTGCCGGCGGGGGTCTGGTCGTTGGCGGCGGTGCTGGCGGCGGCGTCGGCGATGGCGTTGAGCGGGTCGCCGTTCACCTGGTGGGCGAGGACGTGTTGGAAGACGACGTCGCGGCCGTCGAGCAGGGCGTCGATGCGGACCACCAGGTCCTTGTTGGCGACGGGCTTCTTCGACGCGGTCTGCCAGCCGTTCCGCTTCCACCCGGCGATCCACTTGGTGACCGCGTTCATCGCGTACTGGGAGTCCATGCGGATCTCCAGCGGCACGTCCGGGTCGGTGGCCTCCAACAGCTCGGCCAGGGCAGTGAGTTCGGCCACGTTGTTCGTCGTGCGGCCGAGCGGGCCGGCTTCCCAGCGCTGCGGGGTGCCCGAGGGATCGGCGAGCACCCAGGCCCAGGCCGCGGGTCCGGGGTTGATCTTGGCGGCTCCGTCGCAGGCCGCGACCATACGTTCTGGCATCCCTTGATGATGCCAGCCTCCGAGAGCCGCGGGGACTGCGGGACTGCGCCGGCGCGAAGCCCGCGCAGTGGTGGCGTCTGGCCCCCGCGTCGCCCGCGGCCCGGGGATAATCGCTCGACAGCCAAGCGGGCGACCCGCTGTGCTGGCTTCCGTCGCCCGACGAGCGGGCGCGAGACAGGAGTTGCTCTTGGTGAGCGAGCAGACCGTACGGCGGCCCGCAGTCGACGCCGTACTGGTCAGGAAGCTGGTCGACACGCAGTTCCCGCACTGGGCCGATTTGCCTCTCCGGTTACTCGACCCGGCCGGCTCCGACCACGTGATCTATCGGCTGGGCGAGAAGCTGTCCGTCAGGATGCCCCGTCACCCCGGGGCCGTCGGACAGGCGGAGAAGGAGTACGAGTGGCTGCCGCGGCTCGCGCCGTGCGTACCGCTGGCCGTGCCGGTGCCGGTGGCGGTGGGCGATCCGGACTTCGGGTATCCGTGGCGGTGGGCGGTGTCCCCTTGGCTGGACGGCGAGGTCGCGACGGTCGAGGCGTTGGGCGACTCGACCCGGGCCGCGGTCCGGCTGGCCGAATTCCTGCATGCCTTGCAGGAGTTCACGCCCGAAGGCCGCACGGTCGGGGATGCCCGCGCAGGTCTTGCCGCGGGAACACTGGCCGAGCGGGACGGCGCCACCCGGGCCGCCATCGCGGAGGTCGGGGGCGCGTTCGATGGCGCCGCCATGACCGCGTTGTGGGAGGAAGCGCTGCATGCTCCGGCGTGGGACCGTCCCCCGGTCTGGTGTCACGGTGACTTCCACACCGGCAATCTGCTGACCGCCGAGGGTCGTCTCAGCGCGGTCATCGACTTCGGCGGTCTCGGCATCGGCGACCCGGCCTGCGATCTGACGATCGCGTTCACCCTGATGTCGGCCCGGAGCCGGGCGGCCTTCCGGGCCGCGCTCAACGTGGACGACGCGACCTGGACGCGGGGACGCGGCTGGGCCCTGGCCACCGGGCTGAACGCGTACACCTCGTACGCCGCCGTGAGTTCACGTGTCGCCGAGCAGACCGCCCGGCAGATCACCGAGGCCGTGCTCGGCTGAGTGAGCGGCTCGCGCACGGGCTGTCGCGGTACGGCAGCGGTGGGCGGGGCGCCGCGTCCGGAGGCGCTTTGCCTGCCCTCGGGCGAGGGCAGGCAAAGCAGGAGGCCAACTGCGCTGCGAGGCAAGGCCGTTCGCGCCCGGCCATGCGCGGCAGACGGCAGTGGGAGACGAGTCGGCGGACCGGGGCGACCGTCACCGGGTGTCGGCGAGGGTGCCCGGGTCGTCGAGGGTGGGGCGGGGTTCGTCGCGCTTGGGGAAGATCAGCAGGGCTCCGCCGCCGACGACAGCGAGGACCGTCATGAGGACGAAGCCGCTGGAGAAGCTCCCGGTGGTGGTGACGAGGAAGCCCATCACCGAGGGCGCGACGATGCCGGAGCCGGCGAAGGCCGCGTCGGCGAAGCCTGCGGCGAGGCCGGGTTGGCCCGGCGCCGCGTCGATCGCTGCGACCCACCAGATGCCGCCTGTGACGAAGCCGATGCCGACGCCGGCCGAGATGAAGACGAGCGAGACCGTCAGCGACGGAGCGGTGAAGATCGGTATCAGGGAGGCGCCGGAGAGCAGCAGCGCGACGCCCATGATGACGAGGCGGGTGCGCGGGCTGCCGGTGCGTCGGAAGATGCGGTCGGTGAGGACGCCGCCGAGCAGTGCGCCGACCACGCCGGCCGCCCAGGGGGCGACGCTGAAGAGTCCGACGGCGGTGATGCTGAGGCCGTACTCGGTCGAGAGGTACTCGGGGAGCCAGTACATGAAGGCCCAGAACATGAAGCCCCAGGCGAAGTAGCCGATGCCGATGATCCACATGTTGCGGTTGACGAGTACGGGGCGCCACTCCACTCGGCCCTTGGAGGTGCGTTCCTCGTCGCGCTGTCCCGCAGCGATGTGGGCGCGTTCGGCGGCCGACACCCCGGGGTGCTCGTCGGGGGTGTCCTTCAGGAGCCGCCAGGCGACGGCGAACCACACGGCGCCGACGAGGGCGAGGACCCAGAACATGCCGCGCCAGCCGAAGCCGGCGATGAGTTGGGTGACCACGGGGCCGCCGATGAGCAGCGATCCGGCGACGGCGACGCCGCCGACCATGGCCAGTGCCGTGCCGCGCTCCTGCTGGGGCAGCCAGCGGCTGACCGTCCGGGTGGCGGCGGGAAAGCCTGGGCCCTCTCCGGCGCCGAGGACGACGCGGGCGAGGAAGAGGCCGAGGAAGGAGCCGGCCACCGGGGTGAGCGCGGTGACGAGGGACCAGACGGCGACGCCGAGGAGCAGGATGCGCCGGGCGCCGTAGCGGTCGACGAGTGGGCCCGCGAGGAACGCGAAGACCATGTAGCCGATGGAGAAGGCGCTGCTGATGAGGCCGTACTGGGACTTGCTGATGTCGAATGCTTCGGTGAGCGGCCCGACTGCGTAGCTGACCGCGGCCCTGTCGATGTAGTTGATGACGATGAGGGAGACGATCAGTCCGAGGGTCAGCCATCTGACACGGGTACGTGGGGAGTTCACTGGTTCACCTCGCACAGAGCGGTTGGGGTGCGGTGGCACGTCAGGTGCCGTGAGCCACCGCGGACAGCGCGCGGGTGAGGCCCGTGGTGTCCGGGGAGCCGTCGATCTGCCAGACCTCGTCGGTGAGCGCGCGTGCCGCCTCGGGGGCGACGGCGTGCTGGGCGTTGGCGAGGAACTTGGTGGTGAGTTCGTGTGCCTCCAGGGGGTCCTGGGGGCTTCCGCGGTTGACCATGACGCGTTCTGTCGCGGTGGTGCCGTCGTCGAGTTCGGCGGTGAGAACGGCGGGGAACTGGTGCGGGAAGGCGGCGGTGCACTCCTCGTCGGCGACGCAGGTGACGCGGGCCGCGAGTGCGAGGCGGGCGGGGTCCGCGGCGGCGGTGTCGGTGAAGTCGGCGTGGAAGACGCCGAGTCCGCTGTCGGGTGCGCCGCCGGGGGGCGCGAGGAGTCCGGCGGCGACGGTGTAGGGGCCGCTGAAGGCGGCGTGGTAGCCGGAGCGGGGACGTGCTTTCTCGGCGGCGGGTTCCGCGATGGTGCGGAGTACGGGGGCGGGTGCGCCGAGGGTGAGTGCGCGGATGCGGTCGGGGTGGATGCCGCGTCGGCGGAGTCGCATGGCGGCGTCGACGCCGGCGTGGGTGAAGTGGTTGCAGGGGTAGGGCTTGAGGAACAGGCGTTGCGTTTCCCAGCGTTGGCCGAGGTCCGCGGTGAGGGCGGCGGTGACGGCGGCGGTGTCGAAGCGGTCGCCGCAGAAGGCGCGGAAGAAGCCGAAGCGGCCTTCGAGGACGGTGGGCGGTCCCGTGAGGCCGACGCGTGCCATGTCCGCGGCGACGACGCCGGCGTGGGCGGCCCAGCCGCAGTGGACGCGCTTGACGGTGCCGCCGGTGCGGTTGGCCTCGATGATGCCGGAGCCCATGCTGGCCGCGATGCCGATCGCGGCGCAGATGCCGTCGTCGTCGAGTCCCCGCAGCATCGCCGAGGCGACGGCCGCGCCGATGGTTCCGCAGATGGCGGTGGCGTGGAGACCGCGGTCGAAGAAGACCGAGTTGCCGAGGGCTTCGTCGT
Organism: Streptomyces sulphureus DSM 40104; assembly: GCF_000381025.1. Lineage (GTDB taxonomy): Bacteria > Actinomycetota > Actinomycetes > Streptomycetales > Streptomycetaceae > Streptomyces > Streptomyces sulphureus. The sequence goes on along the minus strand of NZ_KB905813.1, from coordinate 883,299 downwards.
ACTGGGCCATGCCGAGGCGGCAGGTCGTCTCGATTCCGCAGGCTGCGGCGGCGAGGAGCGCGGCCCCCGGGGCTTCGGCGGCCTCGGCGGTGGCGAGGGCCGCGGGGAGGACGGAGGCGGAGGGGTGGAGGACGGACGGCAGGTGGGTGTCGTCGAAGTCGAGGCTGTGCGCGAGGGTTCCGTTGACGAGGGCGGCGGAGGGGGCGGGCAGGCGGGTGGGCGAGCCGATGACGGTGGCGACCGGGGCGCCGCCCCACTCGTGTGCCAACTCGGCCACGGCTGCGGCGGGTTGGTGGGACAGGGCCGCGAGGCTGTTGCCGAGGAGGTCGAGGAGGTGCCCCGAGGTTTTCTCACGCAGCTCGGCGGGGAGTCCGTCGTCCCTGGTGCGGGCGGCGAACCGGGCGAGGAGTCGGGCGGGTGTGGGGTCGTCGTGGGGTGTGCGGCCGGTCATCAGGCGACCACCGCGACGGGCCGGACGGGGGAACCGGTGCCGCCGACGATCCGCAGCGGCGCGACGACGAAGACGAAGGCGTGCTGCCCGGTGGCGGCGAGGTCCTCGAGCGCCAGGTGCTCCATGATGTAGACGCCGTGGTCGACGAGGAGCAGCCGGTGTACGGGCAGCACACTGTGTCCGGCGCCCGGCAGGATCTGCTCGCACGCGGTGGTGTCCGAGCCGACGGCCCGCACCCCGCGCGCAACGAGCCACTCCCCCGCTTCCTCGGTGATGCCGGGTACGCCGGTCTCCTTGCCGAGGTAGGTCGTCGGGTCGTCGAAGGTGCGTGCCCAGCCGGTGCGGACGAGCGCGACGTCTCCGGCGCGGGGTTCCTCGCCTCCGTGGCGCGCGGCGGCGTCGAGGTCGTCGGCGGTGATGCCGTAGCCGCCGGGCAGTGTGTCGGTGCCGTGTGCGGCGGCGACGTCGAGGAGGACGCCGCGGGTGACCATGGCGGGGGTCTCCTCCGCGCCGTGCCGGGAGAAGGCGCCGCCGGTCTGGGCCTGGGCCGCGTCGATGCCGCCGTGGAGCTTGCCTTCGTGGCTGACGTGGGAGAGGGCGTCGATGTGGGTGCCGACGTGGCCGCCGGTGACGATGGTCTCGTTGGCGGCGGAGCCGCCGTCGGGGCGGACCATGTCGCCGTGGCGTCGTGCGAGGACCATGCGGAAGCCGGGGTGGTTCGGCGAGCACGGCATGCCGGTGAAGAGCGGTTGGCCGAGTTCGACGAGGCGGGGTTCGGCGGGGAGAGCGTCGAGCAGGGGGTTGCGGGCGTGCGGGGCTGAGGTCATGTGGGGCCTGCCTGTCGGGGGTTGCTGTGGTGCGGTCGCGGGCGCGCGGGTCAGGCGACGTGTTCGAGGAGCCAGTGGGCGCGGGCGACGACGGCGGGGTCGACGAGCCGTCCGTGCGCGTCGAGCCAGGCGCCGCTGCCCTGGTCGCTGGCGCGTTGGAGGGAGGCGACGAGGCGTCGGGCTTCGTCGATCTCTTCGTCGCTGGGTGTGAAGACCCGGTGGACGGGCGGGATTTGACGCGGGTGGACGACGGAACGCCCGTAGAACCCGCGGTTGTGGGCGCGGCGGGTGCTCGTGGTGAGCCCGTCGATGTCGTGTACGGCGGTCCAGACGCTCTGTACCGGGCCCGGCAGCCGGGCGGCGCGTGCTGCGTGGACGAGGCGGCCGCGTGCCCAGTCGAGGGTGCCGCCGTCGTCTGCGTCGTCGGTGACTCTCAGGTCGGCGGCGAGGTCGGCCTCGCCGAGGGAGAGGAGGCGCACCTGCGGTGCTGCGGTGGCGAGTTCGTAGGCCCGCTCGACGCCGAGCGCGGTCTCCAGGAGGAGGTGGAGCGGCACGTCGAGTCGGTGTGCGAGGCGGCGGAGTTCGGTGGGGTTCTCGCTCTTGGGTACGCGGACGCCTTGGACCGGGGTGCCTGCGAGTGCGGCGACGTCCTCTTCGCCTGCGGGCAGATGGGGCGGGTTGATGCGTACCCACAGCGGCTTGGGCCAGGGTTGGCGCACGGCTGCGACGGTGTTGGCGCGGGCTTCCTGTTTGCGCTGGTGCGGTACGGCGTCCTCCAGGTCGAGGACGACGGCGTCGGCTGCGCCTTCCATCGCCTTGTGGAGGAGGTCGGGCCGGACGGCGGGAACGTAGAGCCAGGAGCGGGCCGACGGGGTGCTCATACGACGCCTCGCTGGGCGAGTCGGGCGAGTTCGTCGGCGTCGATGCCGTAGGCGCCGAGCACCTCGGCCGTGTCGCGGCCCTTGCGGGGGCCTGGCCAGCGGACCTCTCCGGGGGTGTCGCTGAGGCGGAACGGCACGTTCTGGAAGGTGACGGGGCCCAGTTCCTCGTCGTCGACGGTGGTGAGGGTGCCGAGCGCGCGGAACTGGGGGTCCTCGAAGATGTCGCTGACGTCGTAGACGGGTGCGACGGCGGCCTGTGCCTCCTCGAACGCGGCGGTGACCTCGGCCCGGCTGCGCCGGGCGATCCAGGCACCGACTGCGGCGTCCAACTCGTCGGCGTGGCGGGCGCGTTCGGCGCCGGAGGCGAACCACGGCTCGTCGATGTACTCGGGGTGTCCCACGAGGCGCATGACGCGTTCGGCGACGGACTGGGCGCTGGTGGAGACGGCGACCCAGCGGCCGTCCTTGGTGCGGTAGGTGTTGCGGGGCGCGTTGTTGGCGGATCTGTTGCCGGTGCGCTGCTGGAGCTCGCCGAGTTGGTCGTAGGTGATGGCTTGCGGGCCCAGCACGGTGAGCAGGGGTTCGATGATGGCGAGGTCGAGTACCTGCCCGCGGCCCGTCCGTTCCCTGGCGCGGAGCGCGGTCATGATGCCGAATGCGGTGGTGAGTGCGGAGACGCCGTCGGCGAGGCCGAAGGGCGGCAGGGTCGGCGGCCCGTCGGGTTCGCCTGTGATCGCTGCGAATCCGCTCATCGCTTCGGCGAGGGTGCCGAAGCCGGGGCGGCTCGCGTAGGGGCCGTGCTGCCCGAATCCGGTGACCCGGGCGAGCACGAGGCCGGGGTTGATCGCGGAGAGCTCCTCGTAGCCGAGCCCCCAGCGCTCCAGGGTGCCGGGGCGGAAGTTCTCGATGACGACGTCCGCGTCGGCGACCATGCGGCGGAAGACGTCCTGTCCTTCCGGGCTGCCGAGGTAGAGCGTGATCGCCTTCTTGTTGCGGGAGAGCATCTTCCACCAGAGGCCGACGCCGTCCTTGCTCGCTCCGTGGCTGCGGACCGGGTCGCCCTTGGGGTGTTCGAGCTTGGTGACGTCGGCGCCGTAGTCGGCGAGCAGGGTGGCGGCGAGGGGGCCGGCGAAGAGGGTGGCGATGTCGAGGACCTTGATGCCTTGGAGGGCCGTGGAGTCGGCCGGTCGGGGCGGGGTGGGGTCCGTCATGGGGGTCCTTCCGTCGTCGCGTGGGCGGGGGCCGGGCTCGGCGTCCTGTCGGGGCCGGTCCAGCCGAGCGCGGTGGAGATGTCCTGTGCGGCCTGGAGGACGTGGGGGGCGCAGGCGTCGATGAAGTCGGGGGTGAAGCGGGAGCGGGGACCGCAGACGGAGACCGAGCCGCGCACGTCGCCGTCGAGGCCGAAGAGCGGGGCGGCCAACGAGCCTGCGTCGGCCTGGCGTTCGCCCTGGGAGGTGGCGTAGCCGAGGTCCCTGATCGTCGTCAGCTCGCGGCGCAGGGCCGCGCGGTCGGTGTGGGTGCTGCCGGTGAGCGCCGGCAGGTCGTCGGCGAGTGCCTCCTCGCGTCGGTCCTCCGGCAGGTACGCCAGCACGCACTTGCCCGAGCTGCCCGCATGGAGCGGGAACCGCCTGCCCAGCTCGACGGTCATCTTCACCTCGTGGGTGCTGACGATCTGGTCGATGTAGGCGCGGCCGCCGGGGACGAGGGCGGTGAGGGTGACGGTCTCCTCGGTCTGCGCGTGGAGCCGCTGGAGGGGTTCGGCGGCGACGGCGCGCAGGTCGGAGCCGCGAAGTGCCCTGGCGCCCACCGCGGTGGCGGTGGGTCCCAGCCGGTAGAGCCGGCTCTGCTGGTCGTAGGCGACCATGCCGCGGGCGACGAGGGTTTGCAGGATGCGGTGCACGACGGCCTTGCTGAGGCCGAGGTCGCGGGCGATGCGGGAGACCCCGAGGTGGTCGGGGCCGTCGGTGAAGAGGAGCAGGACGTCGATCACGCGGCCTGCGGTCTCGGTTCCGGGCTGAGTCGTCATGGGCCCATTCTCGCCTGCCTGGGGTCGTTGGCTTGTCCTCGGTAGGCCGAAGGCGTACCGCTCAATGGAACGCCACCAAAGCACCGGCACTCGGGACTGGTCAAGAGCGCAGGCCGGGCGAATTCAGCTCTGTTCATGCCCCTGAGCAAGGTATTGACGCCTCGGAAGTGGCACTGCAAGGATCGATGAATCCGAACGTTCCGCTCACTGGAACAACAGGAGGTGGGCACGGTGACCACCGGCCACGACGATCAACATCCCCCGCCCGCGTCGGACTTCCGAGCAGCGACCGCCGAACGCACCGCCGAACTCGGCGAGTTGTGCGCAGAGCTGTCCTGGCACCGGGCGCCCGGCGAGGTGCGCGAACGACTCCCCCTCGTCCTGCTCGACACCCTCGCCGTGGCCCTCGCCGGCTCCCGCACCGAGGGCCAACGGCGGCTCCGCGCCGCCTGGCCCCAACCTCCGGGCGACGCCCCGGTGTTCGGCGGGGACACGCTCACCGGGACGGACACCGCCGCCTACCTCAACGCGACGGCGCTGGTCTGCAGCGAGCTGGACGAGGGCGGCAAGTACGCCCGCGGCCACCCCGCCGCCCACGCCTTCCCCGCGATCCTGGCGCTCGCCGCGGAACGGCGCTGCACGGGCGAACTCACCGCGCGGGCCCTGCTGTCGGGGTACGAGGTCGCGGCGCGCTTCGGTTGCGCGACCGCGCTGCGGCCCGGCGCCCACCCGCACGGTAGTTGGGGCGTCACAGGGGCCGCGGCCGGCTGCGCGGTGCTGCTGGGGCTCCCTGCCGACCGGATCGCCGCCGCGATCGACACCGCGGCGGGACTGCCGATCGCCGGTCACTTCGACTCCGCGCTCGACGGCCACCGGGTGCGCGACGCGTGGATGGGTGCGGCGGCCCTCTCCGGACTGGCGGCCGCCCGGCTCGCCGCCGCCGGCGTCGTGGCCAACACCGGCACCGCGGCCCTGTCGCTCGGCACCCTCCTCGGCACCTTCGACCCCGACACCCTCGCCCATCCCCCGGGCGGCGACTGGCAGATCACGCACAACTACTTCAAGCAGCACGCCTCGTGCGCGTACACGCACCCGGCCGCCGACCTCGCGTGCGCACTCCGCCGTGAACACCCCGAAGCGCGCGACGGCGGCCACATCTCCCGACTCGTCGTGGAGACACACGCGTTGGCCGCACCGCTCGACCGCACCAGGTGGCACAACGGACTCGGCGCGATGTTCTCCGTCCCCTACGCGGTGGCGGCCGCGCTGCTGTACGGCCGGATCACACCCGAAACGGCCGACGCCACGGCGGCGACGCACCCCGCCCTCTTCGCCCTCGCCCGCCGGGTCACCGTACGGGAGGACGCGCGGATGACCGCCCGGCTGCCGCACGAGCGCCCCGCCCGGCTGACGGTGCACCTCGACGACGGCCGAAGGCTGGAGGCGAGCGCACCCCACCCGCTCGGGGACAGCGACCACCACCCCTTCACCGCGCGCACCCTGCCCCCGGTACTCGCCGAACTCCTCGGCGACCGGGCGCTCGTGGACCGCCTGCACCGTCTCGCGGAGCAGCTTCCCGAGGCCGCGGACGTGGGGCCCGCACTCCGCGCCCTGGCATCCGCGCACCCGACAGCACCGGGAGGACCCGCATGAGAATCCACTCCCTCACCCCCATCCGCGTCGACGCCGAGGAACTCGCCAGGCGCCGCGCGCGGTACGCGCGGCTGGCCCCGCCCGGCGTCGAGTTCGCCCTGGACGCAGCGCCCGAAGCGGCACCCGCCCAACTGGCCGCCCAGGAAGACGTCGAGGCGTCGACGGCACACGTCGCGGCGGCGTTCGCGGAGGCACCGGAGACGGGGGCGGCCCTCCGCATGCCGGACTGCGTGCTCGACCCGGCCGTGCCGCTCGTCCCCGACCAGGCAGCGGTACCGATCGTGGGCATGCTGCGGCTCACTGCCTCCCATCTCGTCGCCACAGGCCGGAAGTTCGGCGCCGTCACCCGGAACCAGGCGATCGGCGAGGCGCTCGCCGCGCGCGTCGAGGAGTACGGCTTCGGCCCCTGGTTCGCCGGGGTGGCCGTGCTCGACCTGGACTTCGCCGCGATCAGCGACCCGGCCGCCTGGCACGGCGCGGTACGCGGCACGCTCGACCGCTTCGCGGAGCGAGGCGTGGGGCACGTGATCAACGGCTGCTCCGCCGTGGACACCGGTGCGGCGCACGCCGTCGCGCTCGTCGACCCCGCCGCGCTCGCGCTGCGTCTCCTGGCGGCAGGAGACGCCGTATGACGCCCGGCACCGCGTCAATCCCGGTCCGGGAACCCGACGTCGACCTGCTCGTCGCCGGGGCCGGTGGCGGGCTGGCCGGTGCGCTCCGCGCGGCCCAGGCCGGCCTGAAAGTACTCGTCGTCGACCCCGACGAACACTTCCTGCGCGGCAACAACACCTCGATGTCGACGGCGATGATCCCCGGCGCGGGCACCAGATGGCAGCGGGCGTGCAGCATCGAGGACGGGCCGGAACGGTTCCTCGCCGACATCGCCGCCAAGACCGGCGGCACCGCCGAACCCGTCCTCGCCGCCGCGCTCGCCCGGCTCAGCGCGCCGCTCGTCGAGTGGCTCGCCGACGACGCAGGCGTCCCCCTCCACCTCGTGCGGGACTTCAACTACCCGGGCCACTCCGCGGACCGGCTGCACACCATCGAGGGACGCCACGGCTCCACGCTCCTGCGCCACCTGCACGCCCGGGTGCGCGCCGCGGACTCGACGTACCTGATGGTGCCGGCCCGGCTGGTCCACGTGGAGCGCGGGCCGGCGGGCCCCGGCGGCCGGTTGCTGCACGCCGTTGTCGAAGACCCGGGCGGGCACCGGGAGACCGTCGTCACCCGCGCCGTGCTGCTGGCGACCAACGGGTACGGTGCCGACCGCGCGGAAGTCGCCGCGCGGCTGCCGGAGATCGCCGCCGCCGAGTACGCGGGCGGGCAGTTCTCCCGCGGCGACGGCCTCGCCCTCGGTCTCGAACTGGGCGGCCGGGCCGCGTACCTCGACGCCTACCAGGGCCACGCCGCGCTCGCCCGCCGCTCCCGCACGCTCGTCGGATGGGCCACGATCATGCACGGGGCGATCATGGTCGATGCCGAAGGCGTCCGGTTCGGCGACGAGACGCGCGGATACTCCGAGTACGCGGCGGCCCTCGCCGCCCGCCCCGGTGCGCGGGGTTGGATCGTCCTCGACCGCCGCATCCACGACCTGTGCCTGCCGTTCACCGACTTCCGGCAGACCGTGGCGGCCGGCGCCCTCGTCTGGGCGGACGACGCGGCGCAGCTCGCGGCGCGGATCGGCTGCCCCGCCGACGCCTTGACGGGGGCCGTCGCCGAGCAGACGGCGCTGGCGACCGATGCGTCGGCGCCCGACCGGTTCGGCCGGACCTCGGCCGAGGAGCCGCTGCGCGGACCGCTCGCCGCGGTCGAGGTGATCCCGGCGCTCTTCCACACCCAGGGCGGCCTGCTCGTCGACGGTGAAGCCCGTGTACTCGACCGCGAAGGCGTGCCGATCGACGGCCTCTTCGCCTCCGGCGGCGCCGCGCACGGCATCTCCGGGCACGGCGCCTCCGGTTACCTCGCCGGCAACGGCCTGCTGCCCGCGCTCGGCCTGGCCTGGCAGGCGGCGAACGTGCTGGCCGGGCCGCACACCGCATCGCTCCGCCCGGGGGCTTCCCAGGACGCCGGGCACTCCGCACACTGATCCCAGAGAGGAACCGCCCAGATGACCGAGCTCGACCTGCTGATAAAGAACGTCCGCCTGGTACGCCACGACGCCGATGACCTCCCGACGACCGACATCGGCGTCAAGGACGGCGTCTTCCATCGGATCGCCCCCGACATCCCGTCGTCCGAAGCCCGTGAAGTCGTCGACGGCAAGGGGCTGCACGCCTTCCCCGGTGTCGTCGACGCGCACCAGCACTGGGGCATCTACAACCCGCTCGCCGACGACACCGCCACCGAGAGCAGGGCGTGTGCGCAGGGCGGCGTCACCACCGCCCTGACGTACATGCGCACCGGGCAGTACTACATGAACCGCGGCGGCTCCTACGAGGAGGTCTTCCCGCTGGTGCTCGCCGGCTCCGAGGGCCGCTCGCACGTCGACTACGGCTTCCACCTCGCGCCGATGCAGAAGTCGCACATCGACGAGATACCGGAGCTGATCTCCCGCTTCGGCGTCACCTCGTTCAAGATCTTCATGTTCTACGGCAGCCACGGCCTGCACGGCCGCTCGGCCGACCAGAACTCCTTCCTGATGATCCCGCCCGAGGAGCGCTACGACCTGGCGCACTTCGAATTCGTGATGCGCGGCGTGCAGGCCGCACGGGAGAAGCACCCGGAGTTCGCCGACGCCGTCTCGCTCTCCCTGCACTGCGAGACTGCCGAAATCATGACGGCGTACACCAGGCTCGTCGAGGAGGAGGGCAGGCTCGACGGGCTCGCCGCCTACAGCGCCTCCCGCCCACCGCACTCCGAGGGCCTCGCCGTCACCGTCGCCAGCTACCTCGCGGCCGAGACCGAACTGCCCAACATCAACCTGCTGCACCTCTCTTCGCGCAAGGCGATGGACTCCGCGATGCTGATGGCGAAGACCTTCCCGCAGGTCGACTTCCGCCGCGAGGTGACCATCGGCCACCTGCTGGCGAACATCGAGACCGCCTCCGGCATCGGCGGGAAGGTCAACCCGCCGCTGCGCCCACAGGACGACGTCGACGCACTGTGGGAGCACCTCGCGGCGGGGAACGTCGACTGGGTCGTCAGCGACCACGCGTGCTGCAAGGAGGAGAAGAAGTTCGGGGACCCGCGCAGCGACGTCTTCGCCGCCAAGTCCGGCTTCGGCGGCACCGAGTACCTGCTGCCCGGCCTCGCGGGAGCCGCCCGGGCGCACGGTCTGCCGTTGCAGAAGGTCGCCGAGCTCACCGCGGAGACGCCCGCCCGACGCTTCGGCCTGCCGACGAAGGGCCGCATCGCCGAGGGGTACGACGCGGACCTCGCCCTCGTCGACCCCTCCCGCTCCTGGACGGTCGACGCGGCGGCCTCCGAGTCCACCCAGGAGTACACGCCGCTCCAGGGCCTGGAGATCGGCGCCACCGTGGAGTCCACGTATCTGCGCGGACGGCAGGTCTACGCCGACGGCAAAGTGTCGGGCGAGCCGCAGGGGCGTTACCTGGCGCGCCCCACCAGCCGCTGAGCCAGCCCCTGCCGGACGTCGCGGCCACGCGCCGTCGCCGATCGTCGGCCCTGTGGTCGCGGACAGGGGGGGAGACGACGGCCGGCGGCGCCCCTCTCCGCACGGCGCCCGATCTGCCTGCCGGCCACCGGAGTTCGCCGTCGGAGACTCGGCAGACGGTCACCTCCGCCGGCGGGCCCGCACCCGCGCGCCCACTTGGGCGGGACAACTCCCTCCTGCGCCGCAAGCGTTGCCCCGTGCCGGAATCCGTAGGTGACGGCACGGAGCAGGGACGCCACCGGCTTCCGCGCGATCGGAACGGCAGCGGGCGGCATCTCGGGGCCGATGGTTTTCTCCACGCTCGTGAGCACCGACGTCCCCCGGGACACCGCGCTCGCCTTCGCCACCGGTGCCGCGGTGCTGATCGTGGCCGGGCTGGTCGAGGTGGTCATCGGTCCGAACGCCGAGCGCAAAGGTCTGGAGAGCATCGCGCGCCCGCTGACCCAGCAGTCGTGAGCGGCTGCGGCCCGCGTCGTCAACCACCCGCCGCAACGGCGTCGTTGGAGGGCTCGGCTCGGCGGCCCCGCGCACCCTTGAGGACGAGGACCAGGATCGCCGACGTGACGGTGCCGAGGGCCACGGCGAGCAGGTAGAGGAACGGCTGGCCGATCAGGGGGACGACGAAGACGCCGCCGTGCGGGGCCCGCAGGGTGTTGCCGAACGCCATCGACAGGGCGCCGCTCACCGCGCCGCCCGCCATCGCGGAGGGGATGACGCGCAGCGGGTCGGCGGCGGCGAACGGGATGGCGCCCTCGCTGACGAAGGAGGCGCCGAGCACCCAGGCGGCCTTGCCGTTCTCACGCTCGGCCCTGGTGAAGAGCCGGCCGCGCACGGTCGTCGCCAGGGCCATCGCGAGCGGTGGCACCATGCCGGCCGCCATGACCGCGGCCATGATCTTCAGGCTTCCGTCGGTGGGTTCCGAAAGGCCGCCGACGGCGAACGCATAGGCCACCTTGTTCACCGGGCCGCCCAGGTCGACGCACATCATCAGGCCCAGCAGAATGCCGAGGAGCACGGCGTTGGTGCCGGAGAGCCCGCTCAACCAGTCGGTGAGCGCCCGTTGGAGAACCGCGATCGGTTTGCCGAGGACGACGAACATGAGGAAGCCGACGACGGCGGCGGATATCAGCGGTATGACGACCACCGGCATGATCCCACGCAACGTCGTTGGGACGCGCACGCGTTGGATCGCCATGACCACCGCCCCCGCAAGCAGGCCGGCGACGAGCCCACCGAGGAACCCCGCCTCGATGGCGACCGCGACAGCACCGCCGACCATCCCCGGCACCAGGCCCGGCCGGTCGACCATTCCGTAGGCGATGTACCCGGCGAGGATCGGGACGAGGAAGTCGAAGGCGGTCGTGCCGATCTGGTGCATCAGCGCGGCCCAGCTCGCTGCCTCGGTCCAGCCGAAGTGGTCGGCGACGGAGGGCGCCTCGGTGATCTCGTAGCCGCCGATGGCGAAGGCGAGCGCCATCAGGAGTCCGCCCGCCGCGACGAACGGGACCATGTAACTGACGCCGGTCATCAGCCACTTGCGCAGCCGGGTCCCGAACCCGTCCTGCGCGTGCTGCGGTTCGTCGGGTTCCGTCGTCTCCGCGGCAGGGTGCGTGGTCTCGCCGCGGGCGGCCTTCTCACGGAGCTCCGCGATGAGTTCGGGGGCGCGGCTGACGGCGGCCTTGACGCCCACGTCGACGGTCGGCTTGCCGGCGAAGCGGTGCCTGTCGCGGACCTCGACATCGTGGGCGAGGAGCACGCCGTCGGCTGCTGCCACTCGCGCGGGATCGAGCCGTTGGAAGCCGCCCGACCCCTGGGTCTCGACGGCTATCTCGCACCCTGCAGCCTCGGCGGCCCTTTCGAGCGCCTCGGCTGCCATGTAGGTGTGCGCGATCCCCGTGGGGCACGAGGTGACGGCGACGAGGCGGAAGCCGTCCGACTCCGTTGCTGCGGGCGCAGGTTCGCTCGGCTCGTCCTCGACGAAGGCGTCGCCTCGGATGAGCGCGGCCGCCCGTCCCGGGTCGGAGGCGGCGCGCAGGGCGCTGATGAACTCCGGGTCCGTCAGTTTGCGGGCGAGGGCGGAGAGGATCGAGAGGTGGTCGCTGTGCGCGCCGGTGGGGGCGGCGATGAGGAAGATCAGGTGGGCGGGCCCATCGGGGGCTCCGAAGTCGATGCCGGCGGCGCTGCGTCCGAAGGCGAGGCTGGGTCGGGTGACGTGCTCGCTGCGGCAGTGGGGGATGCCGATCCCGCCTTCCATGCCGGTGGGCAGTTGCTCCTCGCGGGCGGCGACGTCGGTGAGGAACCCGTCGAGGTCGGTGACGCGGCCCGCGGAGACGAGGCGTTCGGCGAGGGCGCGGGCGGCGGCTTCGGCGGTGGTGGCGTGGAGGTCGAGGTCGACGAGGTCCTGGGTGATCTCTTCCGTCATGGCATGCGGCTCCTTGGTGACTGGCCGTCCGGCGCCGGGGCGCGCAGGCTGCGGCGTCATGGGGCGTCGGTGAGAGGGCGGTCGAGCGGCGGCGTCGTGGTGGTGGGCACGGGGGCGAGGTCGGCGGGCCGCGGCATGCTGCTGCCGGGCAGCCGGACCGCGGCGGCACCGTGGGCGAGCGCGGCGGAGAGTGCGGCGGGGCCTTCGCCGCCTGCCGCGAGGAAGCCCGCGAGCGAGGCGTCGCCGGCTCCGACGGTGCTGCGGACGTCGACCTGTGGGGCGGCTGCGAAGCGAACACCCTCGCCGTCGGCGAGGAGTTGGCCGACGGGTCCGAGGCTGGCGAGGACGGCGCCCGCACCGCGTCGCCGCAGCTCCTCGGCTGCTTCGGCGGCGTCGCCCACGGTGGTGAGCGGGCGGCCGACCGCTTCGGCGAGCTCCTCCGCGTTCGGCTTCACCACGTCGGGGCGTGCGGGGAGGGCCGCGAGGAGGGCCGGCCCCGAGGTGTCGAGCGCGATGCGTGCGCCCGCGCGGTGCGCCCGCGCGACGGAATCGGCGTACCAGTCGGGTGGGAGGCCGCGGGGCAGGCTGCCGCAGCAGGCGACCCAGTCGGCCCCTGCGGCGTGCGCGAGCAGTGCCGTGGAGAGGGCTTCGGCGGCGGGCGGCGGGATCTCTGGCCCGGTGGCATTGATCTTGGTGAGGGTGCCGTCCGGTTCGGCGAGGCTGACGTTCACCCGGGTCGAACCGTCGACGGGGACACCGACCGCTTCGATCCCGTCCCGCTCCAGCAGCCGCGCGACGAGGTCGCCCTCGGGGCCGCCCAACGGTACGAGCGCGACGGTGCGTCGACCGGAGGCGGCGAGGGCCCGCGAGACGTTGACGCCCTTGCCGCCGGGGTCCACGCGGTCGGTGCGGGCGCGGAGCACGGCACCGCGTACGAGTCGGGGGAGTTCGTAGGTGCGGTCCAGGCTCGGGTTGGGCGTGACGGTGAGGATCATGCCCGCACCACCCGCACACCGTGGCCCTCGACGGCGCGCACGGTGCCTGCGGCGAGCCCGGAGTCGGTGACGAGGGTGTCGACCTGGGAGAGATCGGCGAAGCGGGCGAAGTGCCGCACGCCGAACTTCGCGGAGTGCGCGACGAGTACGACGCGGTCGGCGGCGGCGACGATGGCGCGCTTCACCGCGGCCTCGGCGAGGTCGGGCGTGGTGAGCGGGCCGTGGGGTGCGGCGCCGTTGGTCGCGAGGACGGCGACGTCGGCGTTGATCTCGCGGTAGGCGCGGAGCGCCCAGTCGTCGACGGCGGCCCGGGTGCGGTGGCGTACCCGGCCTCCGACGAGGTGGAGGGAGATGCCGGGGTGGTCGGCGAGGCGTGCGGCGAGCGGCAGGGCGTGGGTGACGACGGTGAGTGCCGCCTCGGCGGGGAGGGCCTGTGCGAGGCGCGCCGTCGTGCTGCCCGCGTCGAGTATCACGCTGCCCTCGGTGGGGAGTTCGGCGAGTGCGGCTCTGGCGATGCGGTCCTTCTCGTCGGCTGCGACGGTGTCCCGTTCGGCGAGGTCGGGTTCGAAGGCGAGCCGGGTGCCGGGGACCGCGCCGCCGTGCACGCGGTGCAGCAGTCCTGCTCGGGCGAGCGCCTTCAGGTCGCGGCGCACGGTCTCGGCCGTGACGTGGAAACGGGCGGCGAGCGACGGTACGTCCACCCGTCCGTGCTCCTCGGCGAGGCGCAGGGTCTCCTGCTGACGTTCGGCTGCGTACATGTGGGTTCGTGTCCGTTCGACGCCCGAGTCTGTTGCCTGCGGGGGAAGTTACGGGGAGAACCCGGCGGAGTAAACACGTCCGGACGTATTGGGGGCGGGCGGTGGGGAGTTGGGCCTGTCGGCGAAGGCTTCCGGCCGCGGCGCAGCCGACTGCGCCGCGGCCGGAAGCGGTGCGGGCGTGCTCAGTCCGGCGTCTGGCCCGTCAGCATCCGGGCCGGGTTCCGCCGCATGAGCCGCATGACGGTCTCGCGGTCGGCACCGCGGGTGCGCAGCAGCTCGGCGAAGACCGTCGGCACGAAAACGAATCCGTTGCCGCCGTGCCTGGTCCACATCTGCTTGAGGAAGACGTCGTGGCTCAGCAGGAGTTGGGCGCCGTGATCGCGCGCGAGGTGGCGTGCGACCGCGTCCGCGGTCTGTCCCGCGGAGGGCGCGGCGCCCTCGTTCGGGAAGGCGACCTCCATGCCGACCATGTCGAACTCCAGCCACACCCCGCGATCGGCGAGGGAATCCTGGTAGCGGTGGTCGGCACCGGACGGGTCCATGTGCCCGAGTACCACCCTGTCCGGCGGAACGCCGATCTCGTCGAGGACGATGTCCAGCACTTCGTGCCCGCGCCGTTGCCAACCGGGAAGGTGGATCAGCAGCGGAACCTGCGCCGAGTCGAGCTGGGCCAGCGCTGCGGCGCGCAGCGAGGCGGCCTCGGCAGCCGTGAAGTCGGGCGAGACGCCGATCTCGCCGATCACTCCCGGCCGGACGCCGGTCTCGCCCACCCCGTCGGTGAGTTCGGCCCCGAGGGCGCGTGCCAGCGCATCGATCGTCGCCGCCGAGATCCGTTCGCCTTCGAACTTTTCCAGGTAAGCGCCGCACCCCATGACGATGTTGAGGCCGCTGCGCCGTGCCGCGTCGCGCAGGGCGAGCGGGTCGCGCCCGATCGCCCCGCTCGACGTGGCGTCGACGAGCGTGGAGCCGCCGACCTCCTGGAAGAGCGCGAGCTCCGGCAGGAGTTCGTCGACCGACTTGGCGGCGAGGTTGTCCGGGCAGCAGTAGGGGTCGTGCCGCAGGGCCCACGCCGACGCGGCACTCACCTCCCGATCGGGAAGGCGCGCGGAGAACCCGTACGAGGGCGCGTCGAGGACGGCTGACAGGTCGTTGAAGAGGTGCTCGTGCGGGAGCACCACTCCGAGGGCGTCCGCGGCCACCCGCCCCGTGACGGTCTGCACCGCGGGCGGCGGGTCGGTCCTGGCCGAGGTCATGGTGTGTCTCCTGTCCTGTCCGAGGCGTGCGCCGGCCCGGTGGTGTCGTCGGTCCCCGCCGGGGGCGAGGTGTCCCCCGTGCCGACCGGTCGGGAGGGGATCATGCCGATGCCGGCCGCCGCGAGTGCGAGGACCGTGCCCGCCACCGTCGCGATGTGCAGCTCCTGGCCGACCGAGGGGACGACCGCGTCCAGGAGGAGGGAGCCGAGCAGTTGCCCGGCGACCGAGGAGAGCCCGAGGAGAAGCAGTCCCAGCCCGCGGACGAGCAGCGCCATGAGGGCGATGGAGAGGAGTCCGAGGACACCGCCCGTGTACATCCACCAGGTGCCGGGCAGCGCGAACTCGACGTGGCCCGAGGCCGTCCGCACGAGGAGCCCCACGAGCAGTACGGCGAAGCCCACCAGGAAGTTGAAGCCGATCGACACCAGCATCGACCCGGTGCCGCGGGCGACCTCCGAGTTGCCTGCGGGCTGCCAGCCGGCGAGCAGTCCTGCGGCGAACGGCAGCAGGGCGAACGCGACGGTCCCCGGCACGTGGAAGTTGGGCGAGAGGGCGAGCGCGGTGGCGGCGATCGCGAGGACGGTGCCGAGCAGGCGCGTCGGCGTGAGCGGCTGCTTGATCTCCGAGGTGGCGCCGATCCGGTCGCAGATCATTCCGGAGATCACGAGTCCGGAGACGAGTGAGATCTGGAAGACGGCGACGCCCAGGGTGCCGACGGTGACGCCTTCGGAGAGGACGACGGCGGCACCGCAGAGCCCTGCCAGCCAGTTCCACCAGCCGAGCGAGCGGCGTCGGATGAGCCGTGGAATGGCGAGCGCCTGACGGCGTGTGGTGGGCCTGGCGAAGACGATCAGTGCCATCAGCACGAGGCCGGTGCCGAAGGAGATGACGGCCGCCGCGTTGCCGTCGTCGATCTCGTCGCCCAACGCGCCGTTGACGGTGGCCTGGAGGGGGCTGAGGATGCCCGCCAGGACGGTGGCGACGACGAGGACGAGCGTGGTCGTGCGGCGGACGGCCGACTGCGGGGCGGCGGGCTCGGCCGGGATCGGGGCCTGGGGAGTCGCATGCGTCATGGTGTGTCCTTGTTCTCTCGTCCCGTGCCGGAGGGCGGGACCGGAGTCAACTCCGTGGCCAGGGGCAGCGCTTCCATGGCGCCGTCCCGGGTGGTGGTGGCGGCCGCGACGCGGTTGCCCCAGCGGGCCGCGTCGGTGAGCGACGCTCCGTCGAGGAGTGCACCGGCCAAGGCTGCGCAGAAGCTGTCCCCCGCGGCGGTGGTGTCCACGGGGTGCACCCGCTCGGCGGCGACGTGGAACGGGGCGCCCCCCTCGGGGAGCACCAGGGACCCGTCGCCGCCGAGGGTGACCACCACGTCGCCCGGCAGGCCGAGGGACGCCGCGAGAGCCGCGGTGTCGTCCACGGTGGCCGGGGCCGACGCCGCCCCTGCGAGGGCTGCGAGTTCGTGGCGGTTGGGCACGAGGACGTCGAACCCCCGCATCGCGCGTGAAGCGTGGTCGGGGGCCGGCGCCGGGTTGAGGACGGTCAGCCCGCCGGCGTTCTCCAGGACCGCGTCGAGAGCGCTCGCCGGGGTCTCGAGCTGGCAGAGGACCGCCCCCGCCGAGCGAAGGGCCGCGGCGTGGCCGCGAACCCGTTCCGCGTCGAGGGCCGCGTTGGCGCCCGCGTCGATGACGATCGTCGACTCGGGGCGCTCCCAGAGGATGACCGCGGTCCCCGTGGGGCCCTCGACCGTGTCGACCGCGGAGACGTCCACGCCCTCGCGACGCAGGCGGTCCACCACGGTGCTCCCGGAAGCGTCGGTGCCGACTGCACCGACCATGCGCACCGTGGCGCCGAGCCGCGCCGCGGCGGCCGCCTGGTTGGCGCCCTTGCCGCCGACGGACGAGGTCAGCCCGTGCGCGGCGATGGTCTCACCGCTGCGCGGGAGCCGTGCGACCGCGAGCCTCACGTCGATGTTGAGGCTCCCCACCACCGTGATTCGTCGTTCCGACATGGCGGTTCACGCTGCGTTTCCGGCGAGCCAGGTGACGGCCTGGTGGAAGAGGCGCTGGTAGCCGGGCCACTCGATGAACTCGGTCGGCGCCCAGTGCGGGGAGATGTCCGAGGCGAAGGCGAGGGTACGGCCGGCGCCCTCGGTCCGCACCGCAAGGAGCGGGTGCGATTCGATCGTCGCCAGGACCTCGGCGTCCTGCTTGGCGCTGAGCCGCTGGTATCCGAGGAGGATCGGCCACTCCGCGTCCAGGCCGGCGGTGACCTCGTGGGAGGCGGCGGTCAGCGAGCCCGGTATGCCCTCGGGGCACTCCACCCTGTCGTCGTACGGGAGGATGTCGACGGGGAGCACGTCCTCGACCGCGGTGGCGTGGTAGTTCGCCTTCGCCTGGAAGCCCTGGAAGCTCAGGTAGCCGCCGGCCATCGCCAGTCCGCCGCCGCGCCTGACCCACTCGGCGAGCAGCTTCAGCCGGTTGGGGAAGGGGCGCCCTTCCGCGAAGACCCGGGGCGGCAGCAGCAGGCTGTTGGCCCCGATGTCGGAGAGGACGACCACGTCGTACTCGTCGAGCTTCTCCAGCGTCGCGGGGAAGTCCGTGGCAACGGCGTGCGAGGGCAGGTGCGTCACCTCGTGGCCCTCCGCGCCCAGTGCTTCGAGCAGCGGGGTGGCGCCGATCTCGAGCTGGGTGTGGGGGAAGGCGTCGTAGCCCTTGTAGTCGGTCGCCGCGTTGATCCAGGACTCGCCCGCGAGGAGTACGCGTGCCATGGACTGCCTCCTTGTGCGCTTTGCGCAAAAATTGTGCTGTGTTTTGCGCAACAATACGAGCGGGGTCCCCGGGGGTCAATGGTCTTCTGCTGTCGATAGACTGACGCCAGACGGCGGAAGGAGCAGAGCGTGACGTTGACGCACGTTGCGCAACAGGCGCAGGTGTCGGTCTCGACGGTGTCCCGGTACCTGCGCGGACAGCTCAGAGTGAATCCGGACACGGCCGCTCGCATCGACAAGGCGGTGAGCGACCTCGGGTACCCCGTCGCCGCTCCCCCGCCGGCACCGGGGCCGACGTCAGAACCCGTACGAGGGGGCGGTCCGGTCATCGCCCTCGTCGTCCCCGACCTCGTCAACCCGTTCTTCGCCGCCCTCGCCGAGGAAGCGGCCGCTGCCGCCACCGCCGACGGCGCCTCGCTCGTCGTCGGCGTCACCGGTCAACAGGCCCTGCGCGAAGCCAGGTTCAGTGACTTCGTGGCCTCCAGCGACGCGATCGACGGCCTGATCTACGTCGGCATCCACCGCCGGAACCCCCGGCTCTCCCGCGCCGTGGCCGAGGGCCTCCCCGTCGTGGTCCTCGACGAGGAGATCGCCAGCACGTCGGACGTGGACACCATCAGCGTGGACAACTACGGCGGCGCCTACCAGGCCGTCTCCTACCTCGCGCAGCTCGGACACCGGCGCATCGCCCACATCGCGGGGCCGCCGGAACTCTCCACCACCAGCGACCGGCTCCGCGGCTACCGCGACGCCATGGCGCACGCGGGCCTCGACGTCGACGAGAACCTGGTCCTCCACGGGCCCTACACCGAGCAGTTCGGGGCGAGCACCTTCCCCTACCTCGCGCAGGCGGAGAGGACCCCGACCGCCGTCTTCGTCGGCAGCGACATCGTCGCCGTCGGCATGCTCGGTGCGGCCGAGCTGCACGGCCTCCGTATCCCGGAGGATCTCTCGGTCGTCGGCTGCGACGGGATCCGCGTCGGCGAATGGCTGCGGCCCAAGCTCACCACCCTCCAGCAGCCCGTCACCGACCTCGTCGCCAGCGCGCTCGACCTCGTCAGGTCGCGGATCGAAGCGCCGGACAGGGAGCGCGTGGACAAGGTCTACCCGCTGCAACTCGTCATTCGCGGCTCCGCCGTGGCCCCGGTCGGCTGACCCGGGCCGGCCCGCTCTCCCCGAGCGTGCGGTCGCGGCAGTGCGCACTGCGGTTGCGTCGGGGCGATGGTCTCGGCGTGCGTACGGGGACTTACGGGGCCGGTGCCGGGAGCCGGTCGTGGCGGGTGGGGTCCGCTGTCTGTGCCTCCACCGGCGGCGGGTGAACTCCGCCTGTTCTGTACGGAGTTCACCCGCCGGCCGGGGGCGACGAGTCCGGGTCACCGGACCGTGCCGGTCCAGCAGCGCGCCGGTGCGTGAACTCGGCCAGGGGCCACGGGACTTGCCCGGCGCGCTCAGGGACGCGGTGCGCGGCTAGGCGCGCCGCCGCGACCGCCACACTGCTACGCCGCCGACGAGGAGCGCCGCCGCGGTCACGCCCCAGGGCGTCCACGTCCGCCAAGCCGACTCGGGCCGGTCGCCCGAGGCTTCCTGGTGGCCGGAGATGCGCGCCGAGGAGTAGTCGGGCACCTTGTCCGGGTCGCCGTAGTCGCCGGCCCTGTCGAGGGTGGAGCCGTCGGCCCAGCCGCCGCCGACGTCGCAGTGCATCCGGTCGCGGGAGGAGTCGCTGCTGCGCAGGCCCATGGACTGGGAGCGGGCCGATGCGGTGGTGCCGTCCTCCTGGGAGGCGTCTTCGGGTTCGTGGAGGCCGCCGTCGGCCCGGGACTCGGCGAGGACGTCGTCGAGCAGGTGGTTGCCCAGCCTGAGTCCGTCGAGCGCCTGGCGGTTCGTGTAGTCGGTGGCTTCTGCCGGGGTGGTGTCGGCGGTCTGCTGGAGCTTCCTCCACTCCTTGATCTGCTCGGCCTCGAACCCCTCGAACGCGTCAGTGACGTCGGCGAGGTACTTCTCCGGGCGGGCGCACGTGGCGTACATGAGGCGCTTGAACGTCTGGGTCGCCGACTCGGTCGCTTCCTGCTCGGCGTACTCGGGTTCGAGGTACTCGGCGGAGGCGCCGGCGGTCAGGTACCGGTGCTGGGTGTACTCGACGGGGAGGTCGCGGGTGCCGATCGACACCGGTATGTACGGGGCCGTCACGGCTGCCGTCGGGGCCATCCACAAGGTGGCGAGCCGCGGGTCGGGGAGGTCGGGGTCGATCTCGGCGACGTGCCCGTAGCCCGAGCGGTCGTCGGACCAGCGGGGGTCGCGGACGATCCGCATCATGTCCTCCAGCTTCACCCTGCCGAGTTCGGCGAACTCGGCCTCCAGCGAGACGGGGTTGCGGTACGGGGCCGCGTCCTTGGAGTCCGCCGTCTTCCCGACAGGAAAGGACTTGGTCGGGAACGGCTCCTGGTACACCTTTTGCAGGTCGAACTTCTCGTCCTTGTCCGGGTCGTACCAGCCCTGCTTCTCGGCGAAGGAGACGAGGTTCTTCGAGCCGACGAAATCGCGGTTCCCGCCGTCGACGGCGTCGGTGGGGAATTCCTTGATGTAGCCGGGGTAGGAGACGCGGATGTCGTCGGGGCCGAGTCGCTGGGCCGCCCAGAGCCCCTTGCCTCCTGCGAACTCCAGAAATACCCAGCCCTCGTTGCCGTCGGCGAAAAGGTGCGAGTTTCCGCCGTACGTCGTGTAGCCGTGGGTGTCGATGAGGTCGCCTAGGATCTGCACCGCCTGCCGCGCCGAGCCCGCACGTTCCATCGCGATCCTGGAAAGGTCGGAGTACTGCGGTCCCGTCTGGTCCTTCGGCGTCATGTCGACCAGTTCTTCGCGGGAGTTGGACCAGACGTCCCGCGCGGCCACCCCTTTCTCGTTGAGACCTCCGTTGGTGAGCGGGGCAGGCATGCCGGTGAATTCGGAGTAGTTGGAGGTGAGGTACCGGTAAGTGTGCCGCGCCTGCGGGATCTTGGTCAGCTTGCCGGGCATGTCGGCCTCTTCCGTGGCCCCCACGGTGATCTTGGAGCCCTTCGGGTGGTCCTGTGCCGGGACCACCTCCATCCAGTGGCTGGAAGGTTCGTGGCCGAAGCCGCCGAGCATGGTGTGACCGGTCGACGACCGGTTCTTGCCGACGTACACCGCGAACGACTTGTCCGGCTGCCGGAAGGTTTCCTGCTGTGCCCCTGTCGGCCGCTCGTGCTGCTCGTCGTCGGCGAAGGCGAGGGACGGCGCACCGAGCGCGGTGACCATCGTGAAGGAGGCGGCAAGGGCGGCAGAGGTGATCAGGCGGGCTTGGAGTCGGAGCATTTTCTTCCTGAGGTCGGGACTGAGCAAGGGTCGGTCGTGGTTCAGGCCCGACGGGGCTCCGCAGCACTGCATTTCGCGTGCGATCCGGGCGGCCGATTCCCAACGTTTGCGCAATCGGCGTCGGTCGTTTTCGGCATCGGGGGCGCTGCCCTGCCCGAGCCGACGATGCAGGCGGAGGTCTCATCCCGCGTCGCCCCTGCGAAGTCTCACTCATCGCCGATTTTCTCCTCTCCACGTATGCGGGAGAAGTGAGGCCGCCACCGGTGGGTGGCGAAGTCGGGTCGACGGAGCGGGCCGTCCCGGAACGCGAAAAAATGTGTCATGTTCCGGGAAACCAACGGGATTTGACTCTAGCAGGTGCCCGACCGGCGATCGAGGCAGGGACCAGCACTTTCACCGGCTTCGCCACCGAAAAGCCGCCCGATCTCCGCGAACTCCTCGCGGCGGAAAGGGAGTTGTTCGCCCATTCCCTACGCCCGCGAAAGCTGCGCAAGGTGTGACCCATACAACAGACAGGTCCGGACAGGTGCGTCTACCGTGCGGACATGTCCGAACAGGCACGCAAGCACCAGCGGGTGGCCCGCATCCTCGGCCGCGAGATCCGGGGCGGAGCCCTGCGCACCGGAAGCCGGCTCCCGGGAGAGCACGCGCTGACCCAGCGTTTCTCGGTGAGCCGGTCGACGGTCAGGGAAGCCCTTCGCTCCCTCGCCGACGAGGGGCTGGTGCGCACCCACCCGGGCATAGGCTCCTTCGTCAGCTTCGACGGAACACCGCTGGACAACCGGCACGGCTGGACGCAGGCCCTCACCGCACAGGGCGTGCCTCCCGAGACGACGGTGCTGCGTCTGGAGACCGTGGAGGAGCCCGCGCTCAGCACCCGACTCGGCCTGGAAAGCGCGCAGTTCCTGGCCGTCGACCGCATGCGCACCCTGCCGGACGGTGTACGGCTCTCCCTGGAGCGCAGCCGGGTGCCGCTCCACCCGGGCCTGGAGGAGGTGCCGGAGACCGGCCTCCTCGACGGCTCGCTCACCGCGACGCTCACGGCAGCCGGCCTCGTGGTGGCCTCCGGCGAACAGAGCGCCACCGCAGTGCCGTTGACGCCCGGGGACGCAGCCCAGTTGGAGCGTCCTGCCGGCACCACCTTCCTCCGCGTGACCCGTACCGGGCGCTCGCCCGTGGGAAGCGTCGTCGAGCACGTGGTGAGCCTCCTCGACCCCGAGCGGTTCGAGCTGCGCACCAGCTTCGGCGAGACCGAGCCCCCGTGACCGCGGCGACGACCGGACGCACCGACCATCCGACTCCCCAACGAACAGACGGAACACCGCACATGAACGACCCCCGCACCGACCGCGCTCTGGGCTCCCTCTACGGCCTCGCCCTGGGCGACGCGCTCGGCATGCCCACCCAGACCATGTCGCGCGCGGCCATCGCGGCCCGCTTCGGCACGGTCTCCGACTTCGAGGCGGGCCCGCCCGACAACCCTGTGGCCGCCGGGCTGCCGGCCGGCACCGTCACCGACGACACCGACCAGGCCCTGCTCGTCGGCCGCCTCCTCGCCGACGGTGGCGGCCACATCGACCCCGAGCGCTTCGCGCGGGCCCTGCTGGAGTGGGAGGCGGGGATGCGGGAGAAGGGCTCCCTCGACCTCCTCGGCCCCTCGACCAAAGCCGCGCTCGACGCGGTGGCACGCGGCGTGCCGGCCACCGAGACCGGCAGTACCGGCACGACCAACGGGGCCGCGATGCGCGTCACCCCCGTCGGAGTGGCGTTCCCCGTCCGCCCGTTGGAGGCGTTCCTCGACCGGGTCGTGGAGTCCTGCCAGGTCACCCACGACACCACGCTCGGCATCGCAGGCGCCGCCGCCGTCGCCGCCGCGGTGAGCAGCGCCGTCGACGGGGCGGACCTGGAGACGGCGATGGACACGGCCGAGGCGGCCGCCCGGGCCGGCGTCGCACGCGGGCACTGGGTGGCCGGCGCCGACATCGCGGCCCGCATCCGCTGGGCGCGGGACACCGTGGCGGGGCGGCCGGAGGCCGAAGCGCTCACCCTCGTCAGCGAGTTGATCGGCACCAGCGTCGCCAGCCAGGAGTCGGTGCCCGCCGCTTTCGCCGTGCTCGCCGTCACGGGCGGCGACCCGAAGCGCGCCTGCCTGCTCGCCGCCAACCTCGGCGGCGACTGCGACACGATCGGCGCCCTCGCCGGGGCGGTCGCCGGTGCCGTCACCGGCCTGAGCGGGCTGCCTGCGGACGCGGTGGCAATGCTGCGCTCCGTCAACGACCTCGACGTGGAGCCACTCGCCGCGCGCCTGCTCTCCCTCCGCTCGAACGGCTGAGCCGACGCCGGACCGCACATCCCGAGGAGCCCGCTCCTCGCTTCTTGCCTCGTAAGGAGGTTGGGCCATGGCTGACTCGAAGAGGAGTGAGCTCGCCGGCGCCGTGGAGACCCGCGGCATCGAGCCCGTCCCCGACAGTGAGCGCCGCGGTCACGCGAGCCAGATGTTCTGGACGTGGTTCGCCGCGAACATCTCGCTGTTGGGGCTGCCGCTGGGGGCCACTCTCGTGGCGTTCCGCGGCCTGAACATCTGGCAGGCCGTACTCGTCGCGTTCGTCGGGGCATTCGGGTCGTTCGCGCTCGTGGGTGCGTTGAGCATCGCGGGGAAGCGAGGTGGGGCGCCCGCGCTGACGCTCTCCCGCGCGGTGTTCGGCCGGCGCGGCAACACCGGGCCGACGCTGGTGACGTGGATCAGCCGGGTGGGCTGGGAGACGGTCAACACGACCACCGCGGCGTACGCGCTGCTCTCACTGCTCGCGATCGTCTTCGGCGTCGGCCAGAACACCGTTCTGACTCTGGTCTGCCTGCTGGTCTTCATCGCCTGCACGCTGCTGATCAGCGGGCTGGGACACGCCGTCATCATGTGGATCAACAGGTGGGCCACATACGTCTTCGGGCTGCTCAACCTGTTGGTGATGGCCTTCCTCGTGGCCACCGTCGACTGGGGCGAGGTGGTCGACGCTCCCGCCGCGCCGCTGAGCTCCGTCGTCGCGGGGGTCGGTGTGATCGCCGCGGGCACCGGTATCGGTTGGGCCAACGCGGGCGCCGACTACGCCCGTTACCTGCCGCACTCGGTGCCCGGCGGGCGGCTGGTGGTCGCCTCCGCCTGGGGCGCGGGCATTCCGCTGGTGCTGCTGATCTCGCTCGGCTCGCTGCTCTCGGCGGGCGACTCCTCGCTCGCCGCGGCGTCCGACCCGGTGGCCGCGATCGACGCGATGCTGCCCTCGTGGATGTCCGTCCCCTACCTGGTCGCCGCGTTCGGCGGACTGCTGCTCTCCAACCACCTCTCCGTCTACTCGGCAGGGCTGACGCTGGTCACGCTCGGCGTGCGGGCGAGGCGGACCGTCGCCGTCGGCATCGACATCGTCATCACGTTCGCCGGCGGCATCTACTTCATGCTCATCGCCGAGGACTTCTACGGTCCTTTCACGACGTTCCTCACCCTCCTCGCCGTGCCGATCACGGCCTGGGTCGGCGTCTTCGCCGTGGACATGCTGCGTCGGCGGGTGTACGACGCGGAAGCGCTGATGGAGCCGCGGCGCGCGGGCCGCTACTGGTACAACGGCGGCTTCGCCTGGTCGGCGTGCGTCTCGTGGGCGGCGGCGATCGTGGTGGGGCTGCTGCTGACCGAAGCGAAGACGAGCGACGCCGACGTGTGGTTCTCCGGACCCTTCGCGCACAGCTGGCTCGGTAGCAACGGGCTGGGCTGGGTCGTGACGTTCGTGGTCGCCGCCGTCGCCTACAGCCTGCTGCTGCCGCTCGACCGCGCCGTCCGCGCCGAGGCGCTGCGCCGCGACACGGAGACCGCGGACGCGGAGGGACCGGCCGCCGAGAAGGAGGTCTCCGCATGAGTGCACGACTCGTCCTCGCCGGCAGCGTCCTCGTGGACATGGTGCTGCGCGTGCCCCGACTGCCCGAGCGCGGCGGCGACATGCTCGCCTCGGACGCCGGCCACCGGGTCGGCGGCGGGTTCAACGTCCTCGCCGCCGCCCGCCGCCTGGGGCTGTCCGCCGTGTACGGGGGCGGCCACGGGAGCGGCCCCTTCGGGGACCTGGTCCGCGCTGCGCTCGACGCGGAGGGCATGCGTCCGCTCCTCCCGGCGCGCTCCGACCGGGACACGGGGTACTGCGTCGCCCTCGTCGACTCGGGAGGCGAGCGCACGTTCGTGACGGCCTCGGGCGCGGAGGCCGCGCTCACCTCCGAGGAGGCGGCGAGGTTGGCCGCCTGCGTACGCGCGGGCGACCTCGTGCAGCTCTCCGGCTACGGGCTCGCCTACCCCCAATCGGCGCCCGCCCTCACGGAGTTCGCCGCGGGTCTTCCCGAGGGTGTCGTGCTGTGCCTCGACCCGGGGCCGCTCGTCGCCGAGATCGATCCGGTGCGTCTGGAGCGGGTACTCGCCCGCGCGGACTGGCTGAGCTGCAACCGGCGGGAGGCCGGGCTGCTCTGCGGCGTCACCGAAGGGGGCCCGGCCGCCGAGGAACTGGCCCGCGGACTGCGGCCGGGCGCCGGTGCCCTCGTGCGCGGGGACGCCGACGGCTGCTGGCTCGCGGGCGGCAGCCGTCGCACGGGCGGGGGCGCCGTGGCGGTGCCGGGGCGTCCCGTCGAGCTGGTCGACAGCAACGGGGCGGGAGACGCCCACGTCGGCGCCTTTCTCGCCTTCCTCGGGCTGGGTGCCGCACCCCTCGACGCGGCACGCGGCGCCAACGTCGCCGCCTCGGTCGCCGTCACCCGCCGCGGCCCCGCCACCGGGCCGACGTCCGCCGAACTCGCCCCGCTTCTCGGCCCGGAGGACCCGCTCACGGCGCTGCTGGCGGACGCGGCGACGGAGGCGTGAGGCCGGACGGGTCCGGCGTTCCCACAACCCCCAACACCTGCAATTTCACAAGAACTTGATAGTGAGGGAAGGTGTCCCTCACTAGCACACGGTCGAGAGGAGCCGCAGATGGGAGACCCTTCCGGTTGGATGAGCACGAGCGGCCCGGGGCCGACTGCCGCGAACGACGTCGCGGACCGGGGCGAGCCGCAGGTGGCGCGGATGTACGACTACTACCTGGGCGGCAAGGACCATTTCGAGGCCGACCGGCTCGCGGCCGAGGAGGTGCTGCGCACCGCCCCGAACAGTGCCAAGTTCGCCCGGGCCAACCGGTACTTCCTCCAGATGGTCGTCGAGTACCTGGCGCGTGAACAGGGCGTCGACCAGTTCCTCGACATCGGGACGGGTATCCCGACGAAGCCCAACACGCACCAGGTCGCCCAGTACCACCGGCCGCACGCGCGGGTGCTCTACACCGACAACGACCCGATCGTGATGACGTACGCCGAAGCGCTGATGACGAGCACCCGCGAGGGACGCGTCGACTACATCGAGGCGGACCTCAGGCGACCGCAGGACATATTGGGCCACCCCTGCCTCGCCGGCCCCGAGCCGGTCTTCGACCTGGAGCGGCCGGTCGCGGTGTGCGCCGTGGCGATCTTCCACTTCGTCACCGACGAGCACCGGCCCGGCGAACTGCTCCGCACGATCATGGAACCGATGCCCTCGGGAAGCTTCCTCGTCCTCTCGCACACCACGGAGGACTTCGACGACGCCATGAAGGAGGCCGCCGAGGTCTACCGACGCCGCAAACTGCCGGTCCGGCTGCGGTCGGGCGCCGAGGTGGAGGAGATCGTCTCCGAGGCCGGTCTTGAGCTGCTGGAGCCCGGAGTGCGCCCGCTCAGCCGGTGGTGGCCCGGACGCCCTGCCCGACTGGCGCCGATACCGCTCTACTCCGATGCGGAGGCGTCCTGCTACGGACTGTTGGCACGGAAGCCGTAACGGGTCGAGCGGCGTTCGTCGGGCCGGTGCCGCGCCCGGCGGCGCCCGGGGCCGCGACGTCCGCGCTGCGGCAAGCAGGCGGTGTGCGGCCGGAGTTCGTTCCGTCTCCGCGGGCGCCGTCTGCGTGGCATGTCCGGGGTGCGCGAGAGACCGACGGCCGCCGAGCCGACCTCTGGGTCAACAGACCGGCGGAGAGAGGCGGCCACGGCGGAATGAGTGAGCCTCCCGCATCGGCAGCGCCCGCCGCAGGCGCAGTTGAGGCGCCCCCACCGCAGGGGGGCGGCCCCTGGGACCGCCCCCGCTCGGGTTCAGGCGGCGTCCCACTCGGTGCCGTACCGGGCGGCCAGCGCACCGGCCTCCTCGGGCTCCAGCAACCGCGGCGCTCGCGCGCCGAAGAGCAGCAGCAACCCTGCGACCTCCTCCAACTCCACGGCCGCATCCACCGCCTTCGCCAGCGAGACACCCGCGGTCACCGGACCGTGGTTCTGCAGGAGCGCGGCACGGAAGCCGAAGGCGAGGCGCTCCATCTGCTCGGCCTGCTCGGCGTCGCCGGGTTCCGCGTAGGGGATGAGCGGGGTCTGCCCGACGCGCATCACGAAGTACGGCGTGAGCGGCGGCACCGCGCTCCGCTCGCCCCAGGGAGGCAGGCAGCTCAGCGCGGTCGCCTGCCGCGAGTGGAGGTGGACGACGGCCCGGGTGCCGGCGTCGCGGCGGTAGAAGGCGCAGTGGAGGGGGTACTCCTTCGACGGCTTCGGGCCGTCCACGTGCCGCCCGTCCAGGTCGAGTCGGCTCAGCCGCTCCGGGTCGAGCGAGGCGAGGTCCGCGCCGGTGGGCGTGATGAGCATCCGGTCGCCTTCCCGTACGCTCAGGTTCCCCGACGAGCCGGGGCTGAGCCCGAGCGCCGCCAACCGGGCGCCCGCCGCGGCGAGTTCGTGGGCCTGTTCGCTCACGACAGCTCCTTCCAGGCGGCGGTGAACAGGTCGACGGCGCCGAAGTTCCCCGATTTCAGTGCGAGATCGACGAGCACGCCCGTCTCGGCGGCACCGTCCTCCTCGCCGTACGGGTAGGCCTCGGCCGTGGCCCAGGAGACACCCGGCCCGAGCGGCGCACCCATCCGCAGCGCGCGCACCCCGAGCGCGGTGACGACGGCGCCCGAGGTCTCCCCGCCCGCTACGAGGAGGCGGGTGGCGCCCCGGCGCACCAGCAGCCGTGCACACCGGGCGAGCGCGGACTCCACGAGTTCGGCGGCCGGAACGCCGGGCTCGGCGCCGGCGGGCTCGACGTCCCGCTCCTCGCCGACGGCGTAGAGCAGCGGGGGCTGCCCCGGACGTTCGGCCCAGCTCCGCTCGGCGAATTCGACGAGGGCTGCCACCTCAGCGTCGAAGTCCCGCCGCAGCGCGGCGAGGTCGAGCTTTCGGTGCGGCAACCGTGCGGCACCGTGCGCGACTTGGGCGCGCGTCGCGGCCGAGGCGCTCCCCGAGAGGACGACGCCCTTCGCGTCCGGCGCCGGGTCGGCGGCGGAGGCCCGCGCCTCGTCGGCGCCGGAGCGCGGGCCCGAGAAGCCGAGCGCGAGTCCGGCGCCGCCGGTGACGAGGGGGAACGACGCGGTGGCGGCCGCGAGCGTGCGCAGGTCGTCGTCGGTGGTGGCGTCGGCGACGAGCGCACCGTCCGCGAACTCGGGCTCCGCAAGCCGTGCTTGCACCGCCTCGGCGCCCGCGCGGACCGTCTCGTGCGGCAGTTGCCGCACCGTGCGTGCGGTCTGCGGGGCGAGCAGCCGCACCAGGTGGGAGTCGCGCATCGGCGTGAGGGGGTGGTTCCGCATGGGGCTCTCGTCGAGCAGCTCGTCGTGGACGAAGAGCCGTGACCGGTAGACGGTGCGGCCGGTGGCGGGGAAGGCCGGCACCACGACGGTGCGCGCGGCACCGAGCTCGTCGAGGAGCGCGTCCATGACGGGGCCGATGTTGCCCTGCGGCGTCGAGTCGAAAGTGGAGCAGTACTTGAAGTAGAAGCGCTCGCACCCGGCCTCGACCAGGGCCCGCAGCGCGGCGAGCGAGTCGGCGACCGCCTGTGCCGTGGGCGCGGTGCGGGACTTGAGCGCGACGACGAGCGCGTCCGGGTCCGCGTCCGCCGGCGGGGGCGGTTCGGGCACGCCGACGACGACCCTCGTCCGGAAGCCCCGGGCGACGAGCATCGTGGCGAGGTCGGTCGCGCCGGTGAAGTCATCGGCGATGGCACCGAGCGTCGGCATCGGCCCTCCCTTGAGTCGGCGCGGCTCCGGCCGCGGGGTGCCCCGCGGCCTGGTTCGTTCGCACCGTTGTGCTTCGTGGTTCTTCGTACGTGAAAAAATGTTACCAGGGTTGACGCTGTTGTTAATCGCTGCGTAGCTTTTGTTCATCGGGGATGAGGACCTGCTCTCCCCGATCACCGTCGAGGAGCCCCATGAACGTGCACCGTCTTTTCTCCGACGCGGGTGACCGTCCCGTCCGCTACGCCCTCTCCGGCGCAGGCGGCGGATTCGCCCGCACCCTGCTCGCGCAGACCCGCCTCATCCCCCGCCTCTCGCCCGCCGTCCTGTGCGACGTCGACCCGGCGCGGTTGCGTGCGCTCTGCCTCGAACTCGGCTACGCCGACGAGGAGTTGCAGTCGTGCGCGACCGCAGCCGAGGTCGCGGGGGCCAACGACGCCGGGCGCATCGCCCTCGTCGCCGACGGGACGTTGCTCGTCGCCGGCGAGTGGGACGTCCTCGTCGAGGCCACGGGCGACCCGGCCGGCGGCTGCTCCATGGCGCGGGACGCGCTCACGGCCGACCGCCATGTGGCGATGGTGAGCAAGGAGGTCGACTCCGTGGCCGGCCTGCACCTGGCGGAGCTGGCCCGCAGGCGGGGCGTCGTCTACACGCCCGCGGGCGGTGACCAGCCCGCCAACCTGATCGGCCTGGTCACCTGGGCCGAAGCCCTCGGCCTGGAGATCGTCGCCGTCGGCAAGTCCACCGAGTACGACCTGGTCCTCGACCCGGCCACGGAGACGGTGACCCAGCTCGACACCACGGTGCCCGCGCCGGGCCTCGCCGCGCTCCTCGACCTCGGCGACGACGTGCGCGCGACGCTCGAAGCCCGCGCCCGCACCGTCGCGGCGCTGCCCACGGGCGCGACGGCGGACTACTGCGAGATGGCCGTCGTCGCCGACAACACCGGCTTCGCGCCCGACACCGAGCGGTTGCACTACCCCGTCCTGCGCATCGCCGAACTCGCCGACGCCTACGCGCTCCGCGAGGACGGCGGCGTCCTCTCCGCGCCCGGCGCCGTCGACGTCTTCACCGCGCTGCGGCTGCCCGGCGAAGCCTCCTTCGCAGGCGGCGTCTTCGTCGTCGTGCGCACCGGCGACGCGGAGACCTGGCGGACGCTCGCGCAGAAGGGCCACGTCGTCAGCCGCGACGGCCGCTACGCGGCGATCTACCTGCCGTACCACCTGATGGGCGTGGAGACCCCGATGACCCTCTTCTCCGCCGTGCTGCACCACCGCACCTCCGGCGGCGCGACCCCGCGCAGCACCGCCGTCCTCGCCGGGCGGGCCTCCCGCGACCTGGCGGCGGGCGCCCCGCTGACGATGGGCGGCCACCACCACGACGTCGAAGGCGTGCGCGCGGTACTGCTGCGCGCCGAGGACGCCCCGGACCGCGTGGCTCCGCTCTACCTCGCCGCCGGCGCGACGGTGCGGCGCGACGTCCCCGCAGGTGAGCTCCTCACCCTCGACGACCTCGAAGGACCGGACGCCGGCCTGGTGTCCGCTTGGGAGGCACGCACCTCCGGAGAGCCCGCATGAGCGCCGACGTCCAGCACCTGCTCCTCGCCGCAGCGGCGATCGTCGTACTCGTCCTGCTGATCACCAAGGCGAAGCTCCACCCGTTCCTCGCGCTCGCCGTCAGTGCGCTGGCCCTCGGCTTCGCCAACGGCATCTCCCCCGCCAAGACGGTCGAGCACTTCGAGACCGGCTTCGGGGACGCGCTGAGCAGCACGGGACCCGTGATCGGACTCGGCACGCTGCTCGGCGGCATCCTGCTCGGGTCCGGCGGAGCCGACCGGATCGCGACCGCCTTCATCGGCGCCCGGCCGGTCAAGTGGGTGCCGACGGCGATCGCCGCCGCCGCGCTGCTGATCGGCATGCCGCACCTCTTCGACGTCAGCTTCGTGATGCTCGTCCCGCTGGTGTACGCCGTCGCCCAACGCACCGGCTCGCACCTGCTGTTCGTCGGGCTGCCGATGGCCGCGGGGCTGTACGTCTCGCACGGGCTGCTGCCGCCGCACCCCTCGCCGACCCTGGCCGTGGGCGCCTACCACGCCAGCACCGGGCTCACCCTGCTCTACGGCCTGATCATCGCGATCCCGCTGGCGGCGGTGAGCGGGCCGCTGCTGACCAAGGTGGCGAGCCGCTGGTTCGGTCCGGCGCCCGACCTGACGAAGGGCCCCGTGCCCGACCCCGGGCCCGC
This sequence comes from Streptomyces sulphureus DSM 40104, assembly GCF_000381025.1. Lineage (GTDB taxonomy): Bacteria > Actinomycetota > Actinomycetes > Streptomycetales > Streptomycetaceae > Streptomyces > Streptomyces sulphureus. The sequence goes on along the minus strand of NZ_KB905813.1, from coordinate 851,971 downwards.
GCCGCGCGAGGGCAAGCGTCCGGTCTCCCTCACCATGGCGCTGATCACCGTGCTGCTGCCGGCCGCACTGATGCTCACCGGCACGCTGGGCACGGCCGTCACGTCGGAGGGGTCCTGGGCGTACACGCTCTTCGAGGCGTGCGACACCCCCGTCCTCTCCCTCATCGCCGCCGTCGTCTTCGCGTTCTTCGCGCTCGGCATCCGGTCCGGCTTCGGGCTCGACCAGTTGCAGAAGATGGCCGCGAAGGGTCTCGGCCCGGTCGGCACCATCGTCCTCATCCTCGGTGCGGGCGGTGCGCTCAAGGAGGTGCTCTCGGCGACCGGCGTCGACGACGTCATCGCGCACTACGCCGTCGACTGGTCGATACCGCCGCTCCTGCTCGCCTGGGGCGCGGCAGCACTGCTGCGGATCTGCCTCGGCTCGGCAACCGTGGCGACCGCCGCGGCGACCGGCATCGTCGCCCCGCTCGTCGGGACGTACCCCGGGCTCTCGCCCGAACTCCTCGTGCTCGCCACCGCGTCGGGTGCCGTGATGCTCTCGCACGTGAACGACTCCGGGTTCTGGCTCTTCAAGGAGTACTTCCAGCTGAGCATCGCCCAGACGTTCCGTACCTGGACGCTGATGCTGTCGCTCCAGTCGGTGCTGAGCCTCGGCGGCATCCTGTTGCTGAGCACGGTGGTCGGCTGACGGGCGGGAGCCGGCCTCCGGCACTATGAGAGCGCACACCCCCGGGCCACCGCCCACGACCACCAGGACGGAGACGACACGGCATGGGTTCCTCCGGAGAGCCGCCGCTGATCCCGGATCAGCGACGCGAACTCCTCTTGAAACACCTGCGCCGCGACGGCGTGCTGAGCGTCCAGCAGATCACCCAGATCTTCGGCGTCTCGCACATGACGGTCCGCCGCGACATCGCCGAACTGGAGAGCCGTGGACTCGTCTTCACGGTGCCCGGGGGCGTCCGGATCGCCAGTCGGCTCCACTCGGAGCCGAGCTTCCAGGACAAGTCCGTCGTCGAGCAGCCGCAGAAGCATGCGATGGCGCAGGCGGCCGCCGAGCTGGTGCACGACGGCATGACCGTCTACCTGGACGCCGGCACCACCCTGCTGGCGATGGTCCCGCGCCTCGCCGAGCACGCCGAACTCACCGTCGTCACCAATGACTTCGGCGCTGTCGAGCAGCTCTTCCCCGCGAGCCACCTGACGGTGATACACGTCGGCGGCCAGGTGGAGCCCGACAACCACTCCAGCGTGGGCCGCCTCGCCGCCGCGACCATCCGCCAACTCGCCTTCGACGTCGCCTTCGTCAGCACCAGTTCGTGGGACCTCGTCCGCGGGGTGACCACGCCCTCCGCGCCGAAGGTCGAGGTTAAGCAGGCCGCGATGGCGGCGGCCCAGCAGTCGGTGCTGGTTGCCGGGTCGTCGAAGTACGGCACCTTCGGCATGTACAAGGTGGCCGGGCTCGACGCCTTCGACACCGTGGTCACCGACGCCTCCCTCACCGAGGCGGCGGCCCACGGCATCCGGTCCGCCGGGACCGACCTGACGCTCGTGGGGGCCGGACAGGCAGAGGTGTGACGGGTCCGGCGCGGCGCTCCGCACAGGCGGCTTCGCGCACCGCCGCGCCGCGGCGTGACCGTCAACGGTCCGTGGCAGGTGGCGCGGACCCGAACTCGACGCGTATCCCGGGGTGCAGGCGGCGACGGTGGTCCACCTGCCGGACGGCTCCGGTGAGGCGCACGTGCGCCGTCAGGCGCGGGTCCGTGCTCGACGCGCCCAACCGCAGCTCCAACTCGCCGGGTTCGACGATCCGGTGCCCGTCCCGGCCCGTGAAGGAAGCGAGGTCGACAGGGACGGTCAGGTGGACGCGCGCCGACTCCGCCGGGGCGAGGTCGAGGCGGACGTAGCCGATCAGGCGCTGCACGGGCTGGACGACCGAGGCGACCGGGTCGTGGAGATAGAGCTGCACGACCTCGGTGCCGGCCCGGCCGCCGACGTTGCGGACGGTGCAGGCGAGCGTGAACTCACCGTCGGTCGCGGCTTCTTCCGTGCCCACGTCGAGGGCGGACCAGGCGAAGGTGGTGTAGGTCAGCCCGTGCCCGAAGCCGAACGCGGGGGTCGGATCGCTGCTGGAGACCTCGCTCGCGTGGCCGAGCCGGGGCTCCAGATAGGTCGACGGCTGCGCTCCCGGCAGCGTCGGCACGCAGACGGGCAGGCGCCCCGAGGGAGCGACGCGCCCGCTGAGGACGGCGGCGAGCGCGGGAGCGCCCTCCTCGCCGGGGAAGAAGGTTGGCACGAGCGCGGCAGCCCGCGTCGCCGCCCCGCCCAGTGCGTACGGGCGGCCGGCGAGGAGCGCGACGACGACCGGTGTCCCGACGCCCAGGAGAGCGTCGAGGAGCGGCTGTTGGGCGCCGGGCAAGGCGAGGTCCCCGGCGTCGCAGCCCTCGCCGCTCGTCCCCCTGCCGAAGAGGCCCGAGCGGTCACCGAGCGCCGCGATCACCAGGTCGGCGTCGCGGGCGACCGAGACGGCCTCGGCGAAGCCCGCGGTGTCCCCGCCGTCGCTACTGGTGCCCTGCACGGTGACGATGTCGCTCGCGGGGAACTCCGCCGCCAGCGCCTCCCGCAGCGTGGGCAAGGCGATGCCGGGCGGGGTGTGCGGGTGCCGCGCTCCGACGTGGACGGGGAAGGAGTAGCAGCCGAGTACCGCTGTCGGGCTGTCGGCCTGCGGCCCGATGAGCGCGATACGGCCGGGAACGGCGCCGTCGGCGAGCGGAAGGGTCCCGTCGTTGCGGAGGAGCACGACGGCCCGCTCGGCGACGCGACGGGCTTGGCGGGCGGATCGAGGTCCACGCTTCCGCGCGGGTCCTCGGCGCAGGGGTCCGTTCCGGCGAGTGCGGGCGGCAGCGGGTCCCAGTCGCGGTCGAGCAGCCCCAACCGGGCCCTCTGCGCCAGCACTCGGCGCACGGCGCGGTCCACCAGGGACTCGGGAACCAGGCCGTCGGCTACGGCGCGGCGCAGCGGCTCGCCGAAAGCACGTCAGCGTCGCCCGGTGGGCGAGTCCAGCGCTCACCACGGTGCACCAGCCGCTGCAGCGGATGGCGGAGGAGGCCGTCCAACTCCTGCTGCGCCTGCGGGTGGAGGAGCCGGTGACCACCAGGCTGGAGCTCGCCACCAGCCTCGTCGTGCGCAAGAGCACCGCGCCGCCGCGCCCGTGACGCGGGGACGGAGTCGGACACGCGCCGCCGGGCAGGAGGTGCCCGCCGGGCGGTGCGCACCCGGTTGCAGGCGCAACACGACAGGGCTGCCCCCGTTGCTCAGCCCGCCAGTCCGAACTCCTGCCGCGCAATCAGGCCGCGCATCACTTCGGAGGTGCCGCCGCCGATCGTCTCCAGGATCGCCTGGCGCCACATGAACTCGACGTCGGTCCCGCTCACCAGCGCCTCGGGCGAGTCGAACTCCGCGGCGGCGCGGGCGATGTCCTGCGCGAGGAGCGTGCCGGCCAGCTTGTGGTGCGCGGCGGGCACAGCCGAGGGCTGCCCGCTCGTCACCTCGCCGAGCAGCGCGAGCGCCAGTGCCTCGACCTCCGCGACACGCACGGCGAGCTCCGACAGCCGCCGCCTCACCAGCGGATCGTCGGCGAGCCCGGCCGACTCCGTCCAGTCGACGAGGTCTTGCAGGTCCCGCCGGAGCCGCTTCGGCGGGAACTGGACGTGCCGTTCCACCGCCAGCGCCGAACTGACCACCTGCCAGCCCTCGTTCTCCGCTCCCACGCGGTCGGCGGACGGAACCCGCACCCCGTCGAAGCGCACTTCGTTGAGGCGCCCGCCGTCGAGCGTCGGGATCGGCGAGACGTGCACGCCCGGGCTGTCCAGCGGGACGATCAGCACGCTGAGCCCGCGGGACCTGCTCTGCGGCGTGCCCGTACGACACAGCAGCCAGATGTAGTCGGACCAGTGCGCGTTCGACGTCCAGCACTTGGCCCCGTCGACCACGTACTCGGAGCCCTCGCGCCTGGCGCGGGTGCGTACCGCGGCCAGGTCGGAACCGGCGTCCGGCTCGGAGTAGCCGAGGCAGAAGGCGGTCCTCCCCCGGGCCAGGTTGTCGAGGAACCGGCCGCGCTGCTCGGCCGTGCCGTGCGTCATGAGCGCCTTGGCCACCAGCCCGGGGCCCATCGGCGGACGTGCGACCCTCGCGTACGCGAGCTCGTCCCAGAGGAGGAACTCGTAGGCGGGCGGGAGGCCGGCGCCCCCGAACTCGGACGGCCAGGAGAGCGAGAGCCAGCCACGCGCGCCGAGCGCCCTGTAGACCCGGCGGACACCGTCCGCGGTGTCCGTTCCGCGGTGGAAGTAGCCGTCGACGCCCCGGTGTTGGTCGAGGAAGCCGAGGATCTCGCCGCGGAACGCCTCCTCCTCGCGGGTGAAGCCGAACTCCATGTCACTCCCCCTCGGGCGTGGCCCAGCGCGGTTCGCGTCCCTCGCTGAACGCCTTGGGGCCCTCCCTGGCGTCGGGGTGCGCCCAGTGCATGCGGAGGAGCGCCCAGCCGTACTCGTTCGCCTGCGTGTACCCCATCTCCAGGGAGTTCCAGACGGCCTGCTGGGAGAGCGACACCGCGGCGGGTGAGTTGCGGACGATGGCGCGCGCCATCTCCTCCGCCGTGTCCAGCAGTGCGTCGGGCGTGGTGAGTTCGTCGACGAGGCCGAGCTGGTAGGCGCGTTCCGCCGGCATGCGGTAGCTGCGGCCCAGCAGCGTCATCCGCAGCGCCGAGCCGAGGGGCAGCCGCTTGGCGAGGCCGATGTTCTCCATGGCGCCGACGAGGCCGACGTTGACGTGCGTGTCCATGAAGGCCGCGTGGTCGGCGGCGACGACGATGTCGGCGTCGACGACGAAGTGCAGCCCGGCGCCGGCGACCAGGCCGTTGACGGCGCTGATCACCGGCTTCCACACCCGGTTCTGCCGCGGCGACCAGTACACCTCGTCGGTGAGCGGCCCCGTGCCCGTGCTCATCCCGCCCCGCTCCGCGACGACGTCCATGTCGGCGCCGGTGCTGAAGTGCCGCTCCCCCGCGCCGGTGACGACGGCCGCGCGTATCCAGGGATCGTCCCGCACCTCCCCCCAGACCTCCCGCATCCGCCGCATCATCGTGCCCGTGAGGGAGTTGCCCTTGTGGGGGCGGTTGAGGGTGAGGTACGCGACGTGGTCGCGCTTCTCGAAGAGCACCTCGTCCGCGGTCTCATCCGGTGTGTCCACCATTGCCGACCTTCCCGTAGTACCTCGCGAGTGCCTGCTCGCGCCACGTCTCCGCGTGGCCGGGCAGGGTGGCCAGCCGCCTGATCCGCTGTGCGACGTGGCCGACGGGGCCCTCGACGGTGTAGCCGAGCGCCCCGTGCACCTGGTGGGCGACGAACGCCGCTTCGACGGCGGCGCCGGACGCGGAGAGCCGTGCGGCGGCTGCCATGGCGCCGGCGTCGCGATGGGCGCCGTCGAGGGCGGCGGCCGACATCGCCAGCAGCTTCTCGGAAGCGCTCAGCGCCAGTCCCGCGTCGACGACGGGGTGCGCGACGGCCTGGAACGTGTCGAGCGTGCGACCGAACTGGACGCGGGTGCGGGCGTGTTCGGCCGCCGCGTCGAGCAGCCGCCGACCCGCCCCGCAGAGGTAGGCGGCGAGCGCGACATGCGTCAGCGCCGTTGCGCCCGCGGCGCGCTCGAGGGGCTCCCCGCGCCGTAGTTCCACCCGTCCCCACGGCTCCCCGCCGAGCGTCCGCACCGGCTCCACGGCGCCTGTGGGGTGCGCCGACCACGCCCGGGCGCCGTCGGTCTCGACGAACACCCCGGCGAGCGGTGCCCACGGCAGCAGCGGCGGGGCTCCGCAGGCGGCGAGGGTGCTGCCCTGCGCCACCGCTGCTGCGGAGTCCGCGGGGAGGGCATGCGTGGCGAACACCGTGCCGGCGAGCGGCCCCGGGGCGGCGGCCCTGCCGAGTTCGGTCGAGGCCGCCGCGATCTCGCCGGCCCCGCCGCCCTCGCCCGGTACGGCGAGCGACAGCACCCCCAACTCGGCGAGGCCGCGCCAGAATTCCCAGGGGAACGCGTCTCCCTCGCCGCGCTGCACCCCGTCGGTGCAGTGGGCCGTGCAGTACCGGCGGACCGAGTCGGCGAGGGCTGCCTGCTCGGGGGTGCGGGTCAGCGGGACGCTCATGCCGTCGCCGCCCAGCGGGACTCGGAGACGGCGCGGCGGTGCGCGCGCAGCCCGCCGAGCTCGGCGCGCAGGGTTTGCAGGCGCAGCGTCCACAGGTGCAGGTCGTCCTCGACGGTCAGCCCGACGGCGCCCTTCAGTTGGTGGGTCTCTCTGGTCAGCCGGTGGAGCGCCGCCGTGGTGTGGGCAGCGGCGACGGCGGCCGCCTCCGGGGGTGCGCCGAGGTGGGCCGCCTCGTAGACGAGCCAGCGTGCGCCCTCGACGCGTACGCTCAGCTCGGCGAGGCGGTGCTGCAACGCCTGGAGGGAACCGAGCGCGCGGCCGAACACCCGCCGGGTACGGGCGTGTTCGACGGTGGTGTCCAACGCTCTGCGCATCATGCCGACGGCTTCCGCCGAGAGTCCGACGCGCCACCAGGCGAGCATCGTCGCCGCTGTGCCGGGGCCCAGCTCGTGCCGGTCCGCCGCGGCGACGCGGGCGAGCGGGTAGCCGTACACGGTGGGCTCGGGTTGGGCGCGGGTCGGGTCGAGCCGGGCGACCTCGCACCGGTCGGCGCCGGCCACCAGCATCCGCGTCGCCGTTCCGCCGTACCGCACGGGGCCGGTGTCGCCGGCGACGGCGAGGACGGTGGGCCCCTCCCCCGGGCCGAGTCCGAGCGCGGGCGAGACCAGGAGGTGCGGTACGGCTGTGACGGCGCCGAGTTCCGCCGCTGTCCGCTCGACGGCGAGCGTGGCGCCCAGCGGCCCTGCCTCCTCGGTCGCGTACAGATCGAGGAACCCGCCCTCGCGCAGGGCGTCCTCCAACTCGTGGTCGTAAGCGGCACGTTGGGCGAGTTCCCGGCTGCGTCCGGTGCCGGCTCGCCGGCTCAGCAGTACGCCGAGCGCGTCCAGCAGAGCGCGCTGGGTCGGCGACGGCTCGAAGTCCATGGCTATTCCTTCGGCAGGTTCAGAATGAGTCGGCTGATCAGGTTGAGCTGCACCTCGTAGCTCCCGGCCGCGATGCCGGCACCGAGCGAGTTGCGGAACTGCGCGTCTCCGAGGGCGCCTTCGACGAGGGCCTCGCTCCCCATGACGTCGAGCGCCAGGTCCCCGACCGCACGCTCGGCCTGCACCATGGCCGCGCGGGCCTGGTAGGCGTACGCGGAGGGTTCCCGCTCCTTGGCGCGCTCGTCGATGACGCGGTAGACCAGCACTCTCGCCGCCTCGCAGAGCGTCCGCGCGTGCCCGAACTGCTCCTGGACGCCCGTGTCCCGGAGCCGGCCGTGCGCGCGGCTCCACTCCGCGAGCCGGTCGAGGACGAGGGCGGCACGGGCGTAACGCGGCGCTCCGACGCGTTCGTAGGCGAGGGTGCGCCGTACGATCCGCCAGCCCTTGTTCTCCTCGCCGAGCAGGCAGCCGGCGGGGACGCGGACGTCGGTGAGGAAGAGCTCGTTGAACGAGTGCTCCCCCACGAGTCCTTCGATGCGCCGCACTTCGACTCCGGGGGTTCTCAGCGGCAGCAGGAACACCGAGATGCCGTCGCGGCCGTCGGCGAGTGTTCCGGTGCGGGCGAGCAGGAAGCAGTGGTCGGCGGCGTTGGCGTAGGACGTCCAGATCTTCTGGCCGTTGAGGATGTAGTCGTCGCCGTCGCGCACCGCGCGGGTGCGGAGCGCGGCCAGGTCGGTGCCGGCCTCCGGCTCCGAGAAGCCCTGGCACCAGAAGACCTCGCCGCGCGCGATGGGGGGCAGCAGGGTGCGCTTCTGCTCCTGAGTGCCGTACTTGATGAGCGCAGGACCGACCCAGTTGACGTTCATGTACTGCGGCCCGCGCGGCTCCCCCCGCTTCCACATCTCCTCGCCGAGGACGAAGTGCTGCCAGGCTCCTTGGCCGCCGCCCCCGTACTCCTCGGGCCAGTGCGGGGTCAGCCAGCCGCGGTCGGCGAGGCGGCGCACGAACCGCCGGGAGAAGTCCGTGTAGACGGCGCTGCCGAGGCCGGTCTCGGAGCGCTCCCACCCGCCGAGCTCCTCATCGAGGTAGGCGGAGAGCTCCTCGCGGAAGGCCGCGTCCGCCGGTTCCCACGAGGACTCCATCGGTCCCTCCCTGGCGCACGATCTCGGTACGGCTGCCGTGGCGAGGCACCGACAGGCCGCTTTTCAGTGCACTCTATTGCGGCGACCCTCGCGAGTCCAGAGGCCACCCGTCGCCGATCGACGAGGAGGCGGCGCGCAACGCACTTACTCCACCAGTGAGTTCGCCGACTAAACGCCGCCAGGCGCACCCCACGCCTCCGCAGGGAGAGGTGACACAGCAACGGGCTGTACAGCCGGAGAAAAAACAGTACCCTCAATAAGGGGGTGCGGTAGCACCCGCCGCAGCTCGACACGAGGAGCGACGCAGTGGGCGAGGACGTCACACTTCCGCACTGGCTCCGCACGCTCGGCAGCCAGCGACACGGCGAGAGCCGGCGCGCGCTCGCCGACGAGTCCGGCGAGCTGACCTTCGCCCAACTCCTCGACGCGGCCGAGAGCGTGGCGGCGGGGCTGCTGGAGGCCGGCGCACGCCCCGGCGACCGGATCGTCACGGCGATGGAACCGTCGATCCCGCACACCGCGGCCGTCCTCGGCACGCTGGCGGGGTCGATGGTCGCCGCCCCGCTCAACACACGTCTGACCCCGCCCGAGGCGCGCTCCTACCTCGCGAGGCTCCGCCCGGCGCTCGTGCTCGCCGACGCGGCGCACGCGTCGCTCGCGCGTGCAACCGGGCACCGCGTGGTCGAACTGCCCGCAGCCAGCGAGCCGTTGCCCGTCGCCGCGCGCCTCGCCCCGCTGCACGCCCGCCGCCGGCGCCTCGCGGGGCCCGACGAACACGCGCCCGCCATCATCTTCGGGACGGGCGGCACCACCGGCACCCCGAAGGGCGCGGTGCACACCCACCGCACCCTGTGGCTGTGGCTCAACGCGTGCGCACACGGCAACCCCCGCACACCCGACGACGTCGAGCTGTTCTTCTCGCCTTTCTTCCACATCACCCTCGGCACCAATCTGCTGGCGCCGCTGCTCGCCGGCGGGGAGGTGTGGGTCCAACGCCGGTTCGACGCCGAGGAGGCGCTCGCCGCGATCGACCGGGGCGCGAGCCGCCTCATGGGGGCGCCGACGATGTTCGCCGCGCTCCGCGCGCGACCGGAGTTCGCCACGGCACGCCGTGAGAACGTCACCGCGATCCGCTTCGGCTCGGCGCCCTCGACCGGCGACTTCGTCCACGGTCTGCTGCGCGACTTCCCGAACGCCCGCGTCCGCGCCGGCTTCGGAGCGACCGAGTTCGGCTCGGTGATGGGCTTCGACCACGAGGACCTGCTCGCCGGCCGGACCAGCGGCGTGGGCCGGCCGCTGCCGGGCGTGACCGTGCACGTCCTCGGTGCGGACGGCGCAGAGGCGCCGCCCGACACGGTCGGCGACCTCGTCGTCGAGTGCCCCTGGCGCACCCGCGGTTACTTCGGCCTCCCCGAGGAGACGGCGGCGACCTTCCGTTCCGACGGCGTCCATATCGGCGATCTCGCCTCGCGGAGCGCGGACGGTTGGGTCCACATCGCCGGGCGCCGGAAGGAGACGATCGTGACCGGCGGCGAGAACGTCCATCCCCGGGAGGTGGAGGAGGTCGTCCTCGACCATCCCGCCGTGGCCGATGCGATCGTGTACGGCGTGCCGGACGAATACTGGGGCGAACGCGTGGAAGTCGGCGCCGTGTCGGCGCCCGGCGCCACGGTGGAGCTCTCCGACCTCCGCGCGTATTGCCGCAGCCGACTCGCCGGCTACAAGATCCCCAAGACTCTGCGCCTGCTCAACGCGATCCCACTGACCCCGAACAACAAGCCGGACCGCCGGCGGGTGCGCGCCGACGCACTGGCCGCGGCCCGGGCCCCTTCTTCCGCACCACGAACGAGGTAGTCATGACGAGCGAGACCCGCCCCGACGTACGCACACTCGGCAAGCAGCTCAGCAACTGGGGGCGTTGGGGCCCGGACGACGACCGGGGCACCACCAACCTGATCACCCCGGACCTGGTGGCGGCTGCCGCGGCCCTCGTGCGCACCGGCTCCGTCTTCGACCTCGGCATCCCCCTGGACAGCAGCGGTCCCCAGACGGGCAGTTTCCGTCCCAATCCGATCAGGCTGACCTCCCAGACCGGGCATGGACAGGACTACCCCGGCGGTTTCCGGTTCTCCGACGACTACGTCTTCATGCCCCTCCAAGCGGGCTCCCAGTACGACGCGCTCGCCCACGTCCACTACGACGGCAAGCTCTACAACGGCCACCCGGCCACCGACGTGACCGAGACGGGTGCACAGCACTGCGGCATCCACACGCAGGCGAAGGGCATCACGGGACGCGGCGTGCTGCTCGACGTCGCACGGCAGCGCGGCGTCGACTGGCTGCCGTCCGGCGAGGTCATAGGACCCGACGACCTGGAGGCGGCGGAGCGCGCCGCCGGGGTGCGCGTCGGGCGCGGCGACATCCTGCTGGTCCGCACCGGCTGGTGGCGCAAGTACCAACGGGACGGCGACCGCGCCGAGTTCCTCTCGGGCGAGCCGGGCCTCGGCCTCGACACGGCCGCGTGGCTTCGCGAACGCGACGTCGCGGTGGTCGGCTCGGACAACCAGGGGGTCGAGGTGATGCCGGGCGAGAACCCCGACGGCCTCTTCGAACTGCACATGGTGCTCCTCCGCGACATGGGGCTCACCCTCGCCGAAATGCTCGACCTCGAAGAGCTGGCGGCGGACTGCGCCGCTGACGGCCGCTACGCCTTCTTCTTCGCGGGCCCACCGTTGAAGTTCACCGGCGCCAGCGGGTCGCCGGTGAATCCTCTGGCGATCAAGTAGGGGGAAGCAGCCGAGGGCTCTCCGGCGACGCTGCATCGTGCCCGTGCGGGCCTCCCGGTAGGCGTCGGGCGGCTCACTGCAGCCGGTTGCGCAGCTCCGCCTTGCGGACCTTCCCCGTGGAGGTCTTGGGTAGGTCGGAGAAGTGGATCTGCCGGGGCACCTTGAAGTGCGCCATCCGCTCCCGCAGCCAGTCGGTGAGCTCCTCCCCCGTCGCCTCCCCGCCGTCCCGCAGCCGGACGAAGGCCACCGGCACCTCTCCCCACCTCGCGTGCGGCTGCGCCACCACCGCCGCTTCGGCGACGGCCGGGTGGCGGCGCAGCGCGTTCTCCACCTCGATGGAGGAGAGGTTCTCGCCACCGCTGATGATGACGTCCTTGAGCCGGTCGCGGATCTCCAGGTACCCGTCGGGATGGCGCACGGCGACGTCGCCGGTGTGCAGCCAACCGCCCCTCAGCGCTGCCCTCGTGGCCTCCTCGTCGTCGAGGTAGTGGGACATCACCGTGTTGGAGCGGATGATCAGCTCCCCCGTGGTCCTGCCGTCGGCGGGAACGTCCTCGAAGGACTCGGTGACCACGCGCGCCGACTCCACGTTGACGGTGCGCACGCCTTGGCGGGCGAGCACGCTCGCCCGCCGAGGCGCGTCGAACCCCCGCCACTCCGGGCGCGGTTCGCACACGAGGGAGGGCCCGTAGGTCTCCGTCATCCCGTAGAGGTGCATGATGTCGACGCCGAGCGCGGTCATCGCCTCGATCGCGGTCGGCGACGGAGCGGCACCGCCCACCGCGAAGAGCGCCCGCTGCGGGAAGCGGCCACGGCGCCTGCCGCCGTGCTCGACCAGCGAGTCGAGGACCGCGGGCGCGCCGCACAGGTGGGTGACCCGGTGATGCTCCATGAGGTCGAGCACCCGTTCCGGTTCGACCTTCGGCAGGACGAGGTGCTCGGCACCGGCCGCCGTCACCGCCCACGTGTGGCACCAGCCGTTGCAGTGGAACATCGGCAGCGTCCACAGGTAGCGCGAGTCGGAGCGCAGGCCGGTGGAGTGGACCTGGCCGAGAGCGTTGAGGTAGCTGCCCCGGTGCGTGTACACGACGCCCTTCGGTCCGCCGGTGGTGCCCGAGGTGAAGTTGACGGCGAGCGGCTGCCGTTCGTCCGCCGGGAGGCGCAGCGTCGCGGGATCGGCGGCGCGGAGGCAGTCCTCGTAGGCGCCGTCGCCCGGTCCGAGGGTGAGCACCGCGCGCAGCGCGGGGAGTCTCGGCGCGGCGTCGGCGACCTTGTCGGCGAGCGAGGGGTCGACGAGCAGCACCTTGGCTTCGGCGAGCCGCAGCAGCAGTTCGTACTCCTGCGGGGCGAGGCGAGTGTTGAGGGCCACCAGTGCGCATCCCGCGCCCGGGACGCCGTAGTGCGCCTCCAGCAGCGGCAGGCCGTTCGGTGCGAGCACCGCCACCCGGTCGCCTGCCTCCAGACCCAACCCTCGCAGGGCTCCGGAGAGTTGCTCGGCGCGTGTGCGCAGCCGGGCCCAGGAGACGGCCTCGCCGGTTTCCGTGCGCACGCCGATGTCGTCGCCGCTGACGTCGGCCGCGCGGTGCAGGAAGCTCACCGGGCTGAGGGCGACGTCGTTGGCCGCACCGGGAAGCCCCTCGTCGGGACGCGAACTCTCCATCGTGGCCTGCCCTTCGTAGCCGTCCGACACGGGGTTCACACCACCGCGACCGGGCGCAGCGGTGACCCCGTGCCTCCGCTGATGGTCAGCGGCAGGCCGACGAAGAGGAACGTGGCGACCGCGTCGGCGGCGAGCGCCTCGCAGTCGACCCATTCCATGATGTGCACGCCGTGCTGTTGGAGGAGGAGTACGTGCACGGGCAGCGGGTTCCCCGGTGTCGCCGAAGGGCGCACCTCGAACGACATGGTGTCGGCGCCGACGTAGCGGACGCCCTGGGCGACCAGCCACTCGGCGCCGTCGAGCGCGACGCCGCTGCCGCCGCAGAGTTCGGCGATGCGCTCCACGTCGGGCCAGTACCTCATCTGCCCGGTGCGGACCAGCACGATGTCGGAGGGCGTCAGCGTCACCCCTGCCGCCTCGGCCGCGCGGCTGAGGTGTTCCTCGCCGATGCCGAACTCGGGTGGCAGCGCGTCGAGTCCGAGGGTCCGGGGTATGTCGAGCAGCACGCCTCGGCCGATGATCGGTGCGAGTTCGGCGGCGTCGTCGCGCCGGGCTCCGTAGTCGCCCAGCGCTTCGCCGGCCGGGACGGCGCCGTGCCACTCATCGTCGGCGCCGCAGGTGACGTGGCAGAGCGCGTCGATGTGGGTGCCCGTATGGAGGCTTCCCGACACCAGCTCGGAGACATAGCCGAACTCCGCCTCGTTGGCGGCCGGTTCGGCGAAGGGGAAGCGTCGGTCGACGCGCTGGCCGTGCGGCGAGTTGTAGGTGACCACCTCGAACCGCGGGTAGCCGCCGAAGGTCGGCATGTGCCGCCACCAGCCGGTGGAGAGGTCGTAGACGGTGCCCGCCGTGGGCGCGCGGAGGCTGCACAGCACGGAGGCCGCATCGGCAGGTCGGGAGGTGACGGGAGGCATGGGCAGGTCCTTGTCCTGTCGGGGAACAAGCTCGCCTTGACGGCAGGCGCGGGAGCGTGCTTGCCGGTGCCCCTGGCCGCCGAGACATTCAGGGTACTGTTTTATGCACGTCCACTGTCAACCACACGACAACTCCCGGGTCAGCGAGGCGCTTTGGATTGCGCTCACTTCCGGATGAGTGCACTTTTCTGCGGGGCTGTTTCCATCGCGCGTCGACAGTGGGCACGGAGCAGGCTCCCGCGCACACGGCTGCCCGCGTGCGAGAACCCCTCAGGGTTCCGCTTCGAAGAGTTCGGTGATCGCCTGGAGGTGGCGCCGCATACGGTGCTGCGCCAGCGCCGCGTCGCCGGAGACGATCGCGGCGACGATGGCCCGGTGCGCTTCGTGGGAAGCCTGGGCGGCCTCGTCGGAAGCGTCGCCGCTCGGGCCCTTCTCGTCCCACTTCTGCTGCACCATGTCCTGGTCGAGCTGGGCGAGGACCTCCACGAACAGCGTGACAGCGGGGTTCCCTGCGACTTCGGCGATCACCCGGTGCAGGTTGCGTGCGTGCCCCCGCGTCACTCCGCGGTCGAGCAACTGCCGCTCCGCGTCGAGTGCTTCGTTGAGCCGCTCGATCCCCGGCTCCGTCACGTTGCTGCTGGCGCTCGTCATCATGGCGAGTTCCAACGCCATGCGGGCCTCGAAGAGTTGGCGCCGATCGACGCCCGCGTGCCGGAGGTAGACACGGGCCGCATTGCGCACGACGCCCGGCTCCGGTTCGGTGACGACGAGGCCGCCACCGGGCCCCCGGCGCATGGCGGCCATCCGCTGGTGTTCCACCAGCCGCGCGGCCTCCCGGAATACGGCCCTGCTCACCCCGTACCGCTCCATGAGCTCCGATTCGGAACCGACCACGGAACCCACGTTCCAGCCGCTCTCCCAGATGTCCTGTTCGATCAGCTCGGCCACCTTTTCGGCGAGCCGCTGATTCCCTTTCTCAGGACCCCGGGAACCGCTCAGCCGCTCACTCATCGCTCTGTGGCCCCGTCCATTCATCGACCCGCTGGAACACCCGTTGAAGCGGGTCCATGGTAGCCAACACGGGCCGGTGCGCCGGGAATAGGAGGGGAAACAGCGGCCGGGTGCAGCCTACACGGCGGGGTGCACTACGCTCACGGCAGCAGTGGCGCCTGCGTTGCACGCCGGCTCCCCGCCGCGCCGTGCGTTTCGGTGCGCGTGCGCCGAGAGGGCTGCGGCTCCGAGAGCCCTGCGCCGGCCCGCGTCGCCTTTCAGTTCTTCTTGGCGTGCGCCTTTTCGTAGGAGGCCCTGACATTGGCCGGTACGCGACCGCGCTCACTGACTTCGAACCCCTGCTGCTTGGCCCACTCCCGGACCGTCGCCGAGTCGGCGGATGTGCTCGCCGCGGCCTTTCGGGCCGTCGGGGCCGACCTGCCACGCCTGCGTGCGGCGAGAATGTAGGGGTTGAGGAGGTTGGTCAACTTGTCGTGGTTCTCGGCGTTCAAGTCGATTTCGTATTCGCGCCCGTCGACACCGAACCGTACCGTCTTGACGTCGTCGGACTGATCTCCGGTCAGATCGTCGATGTAGATGGTCCTGACCTGTTTTGCCACGGTGTTCTCCTCCGCTGATGGGCTGCCCCTTTATAGCACCCCGAAGCAGCACGACGAACCGCGGACGGAGCGCAGAGGCCGAAGCAGTTGCACGAGCCGGAAGTGATTGCCAATCACCTCGGCTCGTTGCCCGTCCGCTCCGGCACAACCCGTTCCGAAGGCGCAGCATGGATCTCACGGGGCGGGTTTCGCGAACCGAAATACGCCTGTGGAATAGCGGAACTGCGGGGCGGCGCCTCCGCTTGTCGTTCCCCGCTCGGACAGGGGCTTCCGACGCAATGGGATTCCCCCGGCCGAAGAGGCCGGGGGAATCGGGTCCGCACCGCACGGACCATGCGATACGGGGAGAAGGAAGCACAGCGGGGCCCGACATCGCCCCAGGGGCGCGCCGCAGCTTCACGCGGGCTGCACGAGCTCCGCGCGCCCGAACAACAGGGCGTATCCGGGGCGGAGTTGGGCGAGGATGCGGTCGAGGAGGTCGCGGTCGGCGAGATCGGCGACGACCCGCAGCACGGAACCGACGTCCCAGCGCGTCCTGGCCAGGGTTCCGCCGGTACGGGTGGCGAGGTCCTTCACGAAGCCCCACCCGGTGAGCGGACGGATGTCGGGGACCTCGGCGACCAGGAGCTGCGCGGCCTCGGCCGGAAGGAGAGCGGCGAGCTCCCCGCGCTCCTCCCCCGTCAACTGCCGCCCGAGGCCGGCGAGCACGTCGCCGACGACCTGCTCCGCGCGCTCCACGTCGGCGTAGGCGCCGGCGCGGCGGACACGTTCGAGCAGCTCCGGATAGGCGGTGCGCGGGGTCGTCGTGGCGGGCTCGACCTGCATGAGCATCTACAGGACACCTTTCTCGCTATGGGGTTGTGGACGGGGCGGGGCGCCGGTTCGGCGTCCGCCCCGTCATGCGCGCGGACGCGGCGATCGCCGCGTCCGCGCCGTGATGCGTGTGGGGCCGTTCAGCTCTCGATCTGCTTGTGCTTTCCGCCGCCGATGCTGATCTTGCGCGGCTTGGCGCGCTCGGCGATCGGGATGCGCAGGGTGAGCACCCCTGCGTCGTAGTCGGCGGCGATCTGCCGGGTGTCGAGGGTGTCGGCGAGCACGACCTGGCGGGAGAAGGCGCCGAGCGGGCGTTCGGCGAGCTCCATCTGGACGCCGTCCCGGTCGCCTGCGGGACGGCGTTCGGCCTTGACGGTGAGCATGTTCCGCTCGACGTCGATATCGATCGCGTCGGGGTCGACCCCGGGGAGGTCGAGGGCGATGACGTATTCGTCGCCCTCGCGGTACGCGTCCATCGGCATCGCCGTCGGACGGGTCCAGGTGCCGACCGGGTCGCCGAAGAACTGCCGGCTCAGGCGGTCGAACTCACGGAAGGGGTCGGTGCGCATCAGCATCTGTCAACACCTCCATCGGCTACGGCACTTGCTGCCGCGGTGGGCGGCAACCTGCTTCTCTTGTAGCATGTCGTCGGAACGATGACAAACTCTCTCGTCGCTGTCCCGATGACACGTCGGCCCGGAAGCGGCGAGGTGCACTTGGAGCAGGAAGCGGGAGCGAGTCGATGAGTTCACCCGAGCAGCAGCCGACGCCGCGTTCCTTCGTCGCCGCCTCGGTCGCGCTGGGAACGATGGACGAGGCCGTGCGCGCCGCCCGGACCCCGCCCGAGGAGCGGCCGGCCGAGACGGAAGCCGCGGGCACGGCCGATTCGGAGCAGGCCCTCGCCGCTCTTCTGCTGCTGCGCCGGCTCCGCGACGAACTCGCCGGGTGGGAGCCGACGTTGATCGAAGCGGCGCGCGCGGCGGGCGCAAGCTGGGCGGAGCTCGCGCACCCGCTCGGCGTCGCCAGCCGCCAGGCGGCGGAGCGCCGGTACCTTCGCGTACGCCCCGGCAGGCCGGGCGACACCGGAGAGCAGCGCGTCCAGGACACCCGCAAGCGCCGGGCCGGCGACCGCGCCGTCGCGGCCTGGGCCCGCGGCAACGCCGCCGACCTGCGGCAGCTCGCGGCGCAGATCGCCACCCTCACCGGCCTGCCGGACGAGGCGTCCAGCCCCCTCGTCCGCGCCCTCTCCGTCGACGACCCGACCCACCTCCTCGCCCCGCTCACCGAGGCACGCCCCTACGTCGCGCCGCGCGACAGTGCCCTCACCCACCGGCTCGACACCCTGACCCGTCAGGCCGGCGAGCTGCGCGGCGACACGGGGGAACGGGGCGGCACGGTCTGACGGGGTACGCCCAGGGCCGGACGGGAGCCGGTCGGCGCTCGTCCGCGCCGACTGCGACGTGTGCGGCCGGAGCGGTGAGGGCCGGCGTGTCCGCGCCGCGCGCTGCCCCGGCCGACGGTAGCCGCGTCGACAACGCACCGTCGCACCGGACCAATCACCCCCGAAACAGGGTCAGTTGCCCACCCGTCGTACGGCCGCGCGCCCCGTCGCGAGTGAAGGGAGAGGTGAGCACAGCCCGTTGGGGCGAGGCCGGAGGAGTGTCAGCCCCGGCCAGCCGGGCCCACCGCCGTGGCCGCCTCCGCTGCCAGGCGGACCGCGAGGGCCCGGGCCAGGAGCGCGGGGCGGCCGGCCGCACGGGCGGCCGTGCGGCGCATCGGCTCCGTGTAGCCGATGCAGTCCAGGACGAGCCAGCGTGCCCCGCGGGCGGCCAAGTGCGAGGCAGCACGGGCGAGTTGCTCACCGGCGTCGGGCGCGTAGGGGTCGGCGGCCTCCGCGAGCACCCGTCCAGGCAGGAGCGCGGCCCAGCGGCGCGTGACGTCGTCCGCCTGCTCGGGCAGCGGGCAGACGACGCCCACTTCGGCGTCCCCGACGACCGCGCGCACCCCGCGCTGCACGAGCGGCTCCGCGTAGAGCACCGGCCGAGTGGCCGGAATCGGGGGGAAGTTGCCCGTGCACAGCAGCAGTGTCGCGCCCGCCCCGTCCGCCTCGCAGCGGGCGACGGCGTTCCGCATCCGCGGCGCCAGCGCCTCGTGGCCGAGGACGACGGAACCGCCGTCACGGAGCCGGGAGACGAGGGGAGGCTCGTCCGGCGCGGGGGCGAGGCGCGCGCGAGTGCGGGCGCCTTCCTCGCCGTCGAGGACGTCCCCGTCGAGGGCGCCGTGCTCGCGCACGTGGACGCCGCCGAGCAGGGGCGCGATGTCGCCGGCGAGGTCGGTGCGGGGCGCCTGCCCGATCGTGACGAGCCCCAGCGCGGGGGAAGTGGTGCAGGGGTCCACGGTCACACCGCCTTGTAGATCTGGCTTACGTCGTTGAGCGAGCTGCCCGCGACGAGACCCGCGCCGACGAGCGCCAAGTCGTTGTCGGCGGCTGCCTGTTGCCCGTCTCCGGAGTCCGCCCGGCGCTTCGCCCTGCGGGCGTAGCCGAAGCGGACGGCGAGCGCGGCGAGGACGAGCCAGCCCGCTTGCGGCGTCGCGACGAGGAGGCCCGTCGCCAGCAGGACGCCCATCTGGCGGGAGGAGCCGCCGAGGAGCTGGACGAGCGCGCCCGGGATCGCCCAGAGCGCCATCATCGTCAGCGCATGCGTGTCCGAGAGGCCGGCCTTGAGAGTGTCGACGTAGACCTGCGCCACCGGCGGCACCCGGCCGTCCTCGAAGAACGGCTTCCACGCGACGACCACGACGAGGATCGCGACGGCGAAGCCGACGAGCTGCGCGACGTACTGCTGGCGCCGCCCCGCCATCTCGTAGGGGTGCCAGGGCACGGCGTCCTTGCGCAGCAGCCAGCCGGCCTTGAAGTCGAAGCCGACGTCGGCGAACGCGGGCCCCGTGGAGGCGGCGTAGCCGACGAGGAGGGCGAGCGGCACCATCGGGATGCCGAGGACGAGCCCGAGGATCAGGAAGATCAGGGTCACGGCGAAGGCGGGGAACCACCCCGAGTGCATCGCCGCGAGCCCGACGATGAGCTGGTGCACGAGCGCCGCGACACCGGCGAGGAGCACCCAGCCGACGAGCCCGAGCCCGCTCATGTCGGCGAGGATGCCGCCGGTCAGGGCGACGAAGAGGGCGCCGACGAGGAAGAGCGCGAGCCCCTCCAGGAGTCCGCGCCGCAGTCGGCGGGCGTCGACGGTGCGCGTCTGCGGGTCGAAGGCGTCCTCGGCCTCCCGAGCGGGCTGCTGGTCCTTGCTCCCGCCGTCGCGCTCCCGCATCAGCCGGACGGCCTGCACGAGGGCGACCAGTCCCGCGCCGATCATCACGCCGTGCGGCACGTGGTTCGCCGAGAGGTCGGTGTCGAGCAGCGTCGGCGCGTACTGCGCGACGAGCAGGCCGACGCCGAACATCAGCAGCGCCCAGATGTTGCCGAGGAAGGCGACGCCGGCCGCGCTCATCGGGAGCTTGAAGAGCGAGCCGAGGAAGCCGACGACCGCGCTGACGCCGAGCATCCCCGCCTTGCGGCCGCCCTCGTCCCCCGCCTTGATCGTCTCGGCTGCCGCGATTCCGGCGGGCCAGGCGGCGGTCGCGGGCAGCAGCCGCGAGTCGAAGACGCGGTAGAGCACCCAACTGTCGACGGCGAGGCCGATGACCGCGCCGCCGAGCATCGGCCAGACCAGGCCGGGCTCGCCGAGCAGGAACGGCACCGCGATCGGCGTGACGAGCGAGTTGGCCGCGGCGAACGTGGAGCCGGAGATCGCCGACTGGACGAGGTTCTGGCGGTGCGGGTCGCGCATCCGCGAGAGCGTCGCGAAGGAGAGGCGCCCGATGAGCATGGCGATGAGTGCCCCGATCACCGAGGTGTTGGGGGCGATGCCCAGGGTGGTGATCAGGACGAGGCCGATCACGGCTCCCAGCACGGACAGCAGGACCGTCACGACGAGGGTGACCGGTTCGAGGGCTCTGGGGTGGGCCCGCCTCGCTTCCGGGGCGGGAGCTGGAGAGGTGCTCATAGGGGTCGTCTTTCGGGTGCGGTGCGCGTGGGGCGTACGCGGGGTGGGGGGTGCGGAGGAGCTGTTCGACCGCTCCCCCGCAGCGGCCGGGTGGCCCGAGGGTCAGTCCTCGGTCGCACCTGCCGTCGACTGGAGCCGGGTCATCGGCCCGTAGAGGTCGACGAGTCGGGCGAACTCTTCCGCGTCGTGGAAGCGGGCAGCCCCTCGTCCGTACTCCTTCGCCGCTTCGACGGCGAAGCGGCCGGCGGCTGCGATGTCGGTCTCGTGGCTGGCGCCCGTCGCGCAGCCGGCGACGGCCGGCCCGGTGGTCAGCGCGAGGCCGACGACGGGCGCCGACGTGGCGACGCACGGCTGCATGATCGAGTTGATGTGGTGGACGCCGTTGCCGTACGGGGTGATGTCCTGGGTGGTGATCGGCAGCACGTGCGCGTCCTCGCCCGTGACGGTCTCCAGGATGCCGAGCAGGTCGTCGCTGACCCGCAGGATCCAGCCTTCCTTGGCCGTCGGGGAAAGGGCGAGCCCGCGGTGGTTGAGGAGGCGGTTGCCCTTCGTGGTGTCGATCGAGACGACGGCGTCCATCGCTCCGTCGATCTCCTGACGGTTGCAGTCGAGGATGGAGACCGGGGAGTCCATGAAGGGCACCGGGTCGTGGGGGCGGGTCGGTGCGTCGGGGCAGACGTGGGTGCTGAGGATGACATCGCCGTCGAGTACGTCGCCGCGCCCGTACATGTCGAGCAGCTTCGACGTTGCGGCGAGCGCGGCGACGGCGCCGTCCGCGTCGGAGACGAGGCCGGTCCGCTCCGGGCGGGCGCCCACGCCGCCGAGGCGGCCGAGTACGCCGAGGGTGGGTGCGCTGCCGCCCGCGCGAGCACCGTCGCGGCCGGGGACGACGGCCTTCACGAAGTCCGTGCCGCCCTGCGCCCCCTCGATGCGGGTGACGGAGATCTCGACGCGGTCGGCCTCGGCGGTGCGGCCCGCCTGCTGCGCCGCCCGGTGGAGGACGTCGCGGAGGTGCGCGTCGAGGCTGTGCCCGTCGGCCTGCGGGCGGTCGAGGAGTTCGAGGACGTCCAGTACGTGCTTGAGCACCGTGGGCTCCTTGGGGTGGTGCGGTCGGGACTCGGACGGCGACGCCTTGGGGGCGATGCCCGGGCCGCCGCGCTGGTGGGCGACGGGCGGGGGCCGTGCGAGGGGCAGCGTCGTTGCTGCCGGGGTGATGCGGCTCCGGGCCGCGGGAGCCGTTGCGCCCTTCGAGGTGGCGCCCGGCATCGGGTGAGCGGCGGTGGCCGTCGGCCGATGCCGCCAGGTTGCTCCTCCGCGCTCCGCGAGAGCAACCTTTTCCCTATATGTGAGAAGCAGAGGTGGATACCGATAGGGTACGCCGGGTGACTACCGATCGAGGGGCTCCGCTGAAGACCGCGGACCGTACGCTCCAGGTGCTGCTCGCCTTCACTCACGACCGCGACGAGTGGGGGGTGACCGACCTCGCAGCCGAGTTCGGCTGGGACAAGTCCGTCACCCAGCGGCTCCTCGCCGCGCTCGCGCACCGGGGGTTCCTCGTCTCCGACGCCGTCACCCGGCGCTACCGGCTGGGGCCCGCCGTGTGGCACATGGCCACCGCCTGGGAGCGGCACGGCGGGATGGCGGGGCTGGTGCGTCCGGCGCTGCGGGAGCTCGCCGCGGAGAGCGGGGTGACCGCGCTTTTCGCCGTGCCCGACGGCGCCCACCTCAGGTGCGTCGACTCGGCCGACGGGACGCTCGGACCGCTGCGGACCTACCGCCTCGCCGAGGAGCTCTACCCGGGGCACGCGGGCGCCACCTCGCGCGCGTACTTCGGGATGCTCGCGCCGGGGGCACGCGCCGCCGCCCTCTACGGTCGCCCGATGGCCCGTTTCAGCGAGCGGACCGTCACCGACCCTGCGCAGTTGGAGGAGCTGATGTGCCGGGTGCCGGCCGACGGCTACGCGTACTCCGAGGGCGAGTACGACCCCGCGACGGCGGGGCTCGCCGTGCCCGTCGTGGTGCGCTCGCAGCCGGTGGGCTCGCTGACCCTCGTCGGGCCGCACCGTCAACTCGCCGACGACCGCGAGGAGTTGCTCATACCGCTGCGCTCCGCCGCGGAGGGTCTCGGTGAACTGCTCACCCCTCGTCGGGTCCGGGGCCGAACCCCCCGGACGTCCCGCAACTGAAGAAGAGAAAGGCCGGAACACCGTGAAGCTGCTCTTGCTGTCGAACTCCTCGGCCCCCGGACGGGGTTACCTCGACCACGCGCGGGAGGTGGTCGCCGAGCACCTCGGCGGCGTGCGCGAACTGCTCTTCGTCCCGTACGCGCTCGCCGACCACGACGCCTACACCGCGAAGGTCGCGGCGTTCATGGGCGAGTTGGGCGTGCGGGTGCGCGGCCTGCACGGCTCGGGCGATCCCCGTGCCGAAGTGGCCGCGGCCGAGGCGGTGTTCGTCGGCGGGGGCAACAGCTTCCGGCTGCTGCGGGCGCTCCAGGGGCACGGCCTCGTCCCTGAACTCGCCCGGCGCGTACAGGAGGACGGAGTGCCGTACATGGGGTCGAGCGCCGGGACCAACATGGCCTGCCCGACGCTGCGGACCACCAACGACATGCCGATCGTCCAGCCGACGTCGTTCGGGACGCTGGGGCTCGTCCCGTTTCAGATCAACCCGCACTACCTCGACCCGCAGCCGGGGAGCGCGCACATGGGCGAGACCCGTGAGGAGCGGCTCACCCAGTTCCTCGAGGAGAACGACGTGCCCGTCCTCGGCCTGCGCGAGGGCACCTGGCTGCAACGTCGCGACGGCGTACTGGAGTTGGGCGGCACGTCGGCGGGTGCCCGGCTCTTCTCCGCGGGGGCCGAGCCGGTCGAGTACGCGCCGGGGGCCGACCTGAGCAGCCTGCTCGCGGTCGCACCGCGGTTCGACCACCGCCTGGGCTGAGGGCTCGCAGGGGCGCGTGGTCGTGCGGCGAAGGGCCGTCCACGGGACCGGAGTTCGCGCGCCGCCTCGTCCGAGCGCCTCCGGCACGCCACCGCGGGCAGCCAACTGCGTTCGGGCGAGCGGGGAGATACCCCCGGGGGCGGAACGACGCGTCGACCGCCGCGCGGGACATGGTCGCGTCGCACGCGGTCGGCTTCGCCTCCGGTGCCTTCACCGCCGCCCGCCGCCGACGGTGCCGTCACCCGCGAGCAGAACCAGCGCCTCATGCTGGCCCAACAAACGCTCGTCGAGCGGCTCCTCCCCCAGCTCGACGCGCCCGGGACGTTCGGCGTCCCGGACGAACTGCACCGCGCTGCCGGTGCTCTCCGCCACCGCGGGGACGAGGGCTGACGGCGCATCGTCCCCGCAGGGCGGATGTCCGGACGCGGCGCCCCGTGCGGAGGCCGCTGCCGGGCGGGGCGGGCGATCCCGCTCACCGTCTCACCCGGCAGACGGCCGTGGCAGCCCCTGCGCCCGACGTGCGTCGTTGGCCGGGAGCGGCAGCCGGGGCTCTCCGTCCACGGGGCGCCTGCCCAACGGGCCGTGCGAAGCCGCGCGTTGGCACGCCGTCCGGCAGCCGCCGCCGGACGATGTGCACGTCACACCGCCGAGGGCTCGGTCTCCTCGGCCGGTCCCCGTGCCGAGGCGAGGCGGGCGCGGCGGGTGCTGGCTCCGAAGAGGGCGAGCACGACGGCGCCGACGACCCAGGTGCCCGCGATGAAGAAGAAGACGCTCTGGTATCCCGTGCTGTTGTAGAGCGCCGCGATGACGAGCGGGCCCGCGGCGTTGGAGAGGCGGCCGAGGCCGTAGGAGATGCCGGTGCCGAGGGAGCGGCCCCTGGTGTCGAAGAGCTCGGGCGAGTACGCGTAGGCGAGGGCGGTGTAGCCGCGCTCCAGCATGTTGACGGCGAAGCCGAAGACGATGATGAAGACGGGGTTGAACGTCAGCCCGTACAGCAGCCCGCAGACGGCGATGGCGAGGCCGAAGACTACGAGGCACCACTTGCGCTCGAAGCGGTCGGTGACGAGCGACGCGACGTAGGAGCCGAGCGGTGCGCCGACCGTGGTGAGCGCGATGTAGAAGATCGACTTCTCGACGCTGAAGCCCTCCTTGGCGAGCAGCGTCGGCGCCCAGCTCGAGTACCCGAAGAAGCCGATCGTCTGGGTGACCCACAGGACGGTCAGCACCAGCGTGGGCACGAGGTACTTGCGCTGGAGGAGCAGCTTGAGCGGGGCCTTGGTCTGCGGGGCCTCGTCGACGGGCGGGAGCGGCTCGGGCAGCGGCCCCTTCTCCGCCTCGACCTGTGCCTCGATCTCGCGGAGGGTCGCCTCGGCCTTGTCGTACTCGCCCTTGCTCTCGTACCAACGCGGCGACTCCTTGAGGCGCCGGGTGAAGGCGAGGAAGAGGATGCCGAGGGCGCCCCAGAGGAAGACCAACCGCCAGGTCCAGTCGGCGAGCGGCACGACGAGACTGGCGATGAGGCTGGTGACAGGGGTCCCGCAGATGCCGATGACGATGGCGTACGCCTGGTACTTGCCGCGGACGGCGGAGGGGTAGAGCTCGCTCACGTAGACCACGGCGACGACGGTCATCGCGGAGAGCCCCGCCGAGGTGAGGACGCGGAGGACACCGAGCGACAGGATGTCCCAGGCGAAGGAGGAGAGGAGCGAGAAGGTGCCGAAGAAGACCGTCGTGAGGGTGAGTGCCTTCTTCCGCCCCAGCCGGTCGGCGATGCGGCTGGCGACGACCGAGCCGATGAACATGCCGACGAAGGAGAGCGAGGTGACGTAGGCGACCTGGTCGACCGTGACGTCCCAGAGGGTGATCAGGCGCGGGGCGGTGACGGCGAAGCTGTTGATGTCCGCGAACTCGAAGAAGTACGCGAAGGCGACGGCGACGAGCGTCACTTTGTGGAAGCGGGATATCGGCAACCGGTCGAGCCGGTGCGCCGCGTTCGGATGTGCCATGGCAACGCCTTCGGTGAGGGGAGGGCGGCGGTCTCGGCGCAGGCGCGGGCGACCGCCGTCGCGGCAGGTGGGACGGGCGGCGGCGGGACGGGGCCGGTCAGGCCGTCTCGTCCGGCCAGTAGAGCCGCACGGGGTTGTCGACGAGGAGCTTGTGGCGCTGCTGCTCGGTGGTGGCCACGTGAGGGATGTGGTCGACGAGCAGCCCGTCGTCGGGCATGTGGTCGGTGAGGTTGGGGTGGGGCCAGTCGGTGCCCCACAACACGCGGTCGGGGAACTCCTCGACGACCGTGCGCGCGAAGGGCACGACGTCGGCGTAGGCGCTGCGCTCGCCGTGGAGCGCGGCGGGCCCGGTGAGGCTGAGCCGCTCGGGGCAACTCACCTTCACCCACACGTCGTTGCGCTCGGCGAACCGCAGGAACCGCGTGAACTGCGGCCCCGCGGCGGGCTCCCGTACGTTGGGGCGGCCCATGTGGTCGATGACGAGCGGAGTGGGCAGGGCGGCGAAGAACCCTTCCAGTTCGGGGAGGTCGGCGGCCTCGAAGTAGAGCACCACGTGCCACCCGAGCGGTGCGATCCTCGCCGCGATACGGGCGAGGTCGTCCTGCGGCGCGGGACCGACGAGCCGCTTGAGGAAGTTGAAGCGGACGCCGCGCACCCCGGCCGCGTCGAGGCGGCACAGCTCGGCGTCGGTGACGTCGGGACGCACGGTGGCGACGCCGCGGGCGCGGCCGCCTGCCGAGCGGACGGCGTCGAGCATGGCGGTGTTGTCGGCGCCGTGGCAGGTGGCCTGGACGACGACGTTCCGCGCGACGCCCAAGTGGTCGCGGAGCGCGAAGAGTTGCTCCTTGCTCGCGTCGCAGGGCGTGTACTTGCGTGCGGCGGCGTAGGGGAACTCGTCGCCGGGGCCGAAGACGTGGCAGTGCGCGTCCACGGCTCCCGACGGCAGCCGGTACGTCGGCTTCGCCGGGTCCGGGTGCCAGTCGAGCCAGCCCGGGGTCTTGCGGAAGCGCGTACTCATCTCTCCTCCTCGGCCGGCACGCGGAGGGGCGGGCGACCGGCGGTACGTGGTGCGGACGGGGTCAGTCGAGGTAGCGGAGGCCGGCTTCGCGGAGCGGCTCGCGCATGGCGTACATGTCGAGGCCGAGCTCCCCGGCGGCGAAACGCTGTCGCTTCCCCTCCTCGTTGGCCTCGCGGCGCGCCGCCGCCTCGGCGACCTCGGCGGCACGCTCGGCGGGGACGACGACCACGCCGTCCGCGTCGGCGGCGACGACGTCGCCGGGGCGTACGGGCGCGTTGGCGCAGACCACGGGCACGTTGACGGAGCCGAGCGTGGCCTTGACCGTGCCCTTGGCGTTGACGGCCCGGGAGAAGACGGGGAAGTCCATCGCCTCCAGCTCGGCCACGTCGCGGCAGCCGCCGTCGATGACGAGGCCACGTGCGCCCTGGGCGCGCAGCGAGGTGGCGAGGAGTTCGCCGAAGAACCCGTCCTCGCTCTCGGTCGTGCAGGCGGCGACGACCACGTCCCCCGGCCGTACCTGCTCGGCCGCGACGTGCAGCATCCAGTTGTCGCCCGGTTGGAGAAGCACCGTGACGGCGGGACCGCAGAGTCGGGCCCCGCGGTAGACCGGGCGGAGGTAGGGGCGCATCAGTCCGACGCGGCCCATCGCCTCGTGGAGGGTGCTCACCCCGAACTCCGAGAGCGCTTCGACGTCGGCGGTCGGCGGGCGGTTGACGGTGCGGTGTACGACACCGAGTGCGAACACGACGGCTCCTTGTGCGTAGGTCAGCGGCCCTGACGCCGCAGCAGGGCGTCGAGGCGCGGGTAGACGGTGCGGGCGTTGCGCTCCTCGACGGCGGCGAGGTCCTCGGGGGAGAGCCCCGCCGACTCGACGTAGCGGCGGGTGTCGTCGAAGGCGAACCCGGTGCGGGGGTCGATGCCGCGGACGGCGCCGATCATCTCCGAGGCGAAGAGCACGTTCCGGGCCGGCACGACTCCGAGGAGCAGGTCGATGCCGGGCTGGTGGTAGACGCAGGTGTCGAAGAAGACGTTGCCGAGCAGGTGTTCCTCGAGCGTCGGGCGCCCGAGGGCCGCAGCGAGGCCGCGGAAGCGGCCCCAGTGGTAGGGGACGGCGCCGCCGCCGTGCGGGACGATCAGGCGCAGTGCGGGGAAGTCGGCGAACAGGTCGCCCTGGAGGAGCTGCATGAACGCCGTGGTGTCGGCGTTGAGGTAGTGGCCGCCCGTGGTGTGGAAGGCCGGGTTGACGCTGGTGCTCACGTGGACCATGGCCGGCACGTCGAGCTCGACGAGCTTCTCGTAGAGCGGGTACCAGGCACGGTCGGTGAGCGGGGGTGCGCTCCAGTGGCCGCCGGACGGGTCGGGGTTGAGGTTGACCGCGACGGCGCCCAACTCCTCGACGGCGCGGGTGAGTTCGGGGACGCAGGTGGCCGGGTCGACGCCGGGCGACTGCGGGAGCATGGCCGCGGGGGCGAACCGCTCGGGGTAGAGGGCGCTCACCCGGTGGCAGAGGTCGTTGCAGCGGGCGGCCCACTTCTGCGAGGTGGCGAAGTCGCCGACGTGGTGCGCCATGAAGGAGGCGCGCGGCGAGAAGACGGTGAGGTCGATGCCGCGCTCGTCCATGAGGCGGAGTTGGTTGCACTCGATGCTTTCGCGTATCTCGTCGTCACCGAGGTGCGGCCCCGCGGGGTCCGGCGCCGCGGCGGGTCCTCCGAGGGCGGCGATCTGCTGCTCCCGCCACTGCGCCAGCGCCGGCGGCGCCGTGGTGTAGTGGCCGTGGCAGTCGATGATCATCGCTGGTCCTCCTCGTGTTCGTGCGGGACGGGGTGCGCGGCCGCGGGAACCATGACCTCGCCGGCCATGATCAGCCGGGCGGTACGCAGCAGCGCGGAGCGCGTGACGGTGCGGAGATCCGCGTCGAGTCCGAGCGCGACGCTGAACTCCCCCGAGGGGTGCTCGACGGAGACGGTCGTGGCGAAGCCGCCTCCCTCCTGCGGCCCGACCGCGGGGAGCGTCGCCGCCTCGTGCGCGACGGTCCCGTCGAGGACACAGGCTGTGGCGACCGTGACGGCTGCGAGGACGCCGATGGAGGCGTGGCAGACGTGCGGGATGAAGCTCCGGGTGGCGACGGCTCCGCGCTCGGCGGGCGGCGCCGTCAGCGTCATCTTGGGGTAGTTGAGGCCGGCCACGTCGCCGAGGCCCATGCGCCGCCCGCACGCCAGCCGCAACCTCTCCAGGCGCGTGCGCAGTGCGACGTCCGCGGTGAGTTCCGCGGCCGGCTCGTACCCGGTGCGGCCGAGCGCCGCCGCGGGGACGAGGACGAGCGGCATCCCGTTGTCGATGCAGGTGACGTCGACGGGGCCGAGCCCCTCGACCTCGACGCGGTCCCGCACGCGCCCGGTGGGCAGCAGCGCGGAACAGACGGAGCCCTCCGTGTCGAGGAAGCCGACGCTCACGGGCGCCGCGGTCCCGGGGACGCCGTCGATGCGCGCCTCGCCGTCGTAGGCGACGTATCGGCCGTCGGGTCCGAGTGGGGTGCGCACCGTGATGTCTGCGGTGAGGCCGGTGTTGAGGGTGTGCACTCGCGCCGTGGTGGTCTCTCCGTGTGCCGCGAGGAGTCCCGCTTCGAGGGCGAAGGGGACGACGGCGGCGAGCATGTTGCCGCAGTTGGAGGTGGTGTCGACGACGTCGCTCTCGGGCTGGAGTTGGGCGAACCGGAACTCCAGGTCGACGTCGGGGAGTTGGCTCGGCCCGACGATGCCGGCCTTGCTGGTGAGCGGGTGGGCGCCGCCGAGGCCGTCCACCTGGCGGGGGTCGGGGGAGCCGAGCGCGGCGAGGAGGACGGCGTCCCTCGCGGCCGTCTCGGCGGGGAGGTCGCCGGCGCGGAAGAACGGGCCGCGCGAGGTGCCGCCGCGCATGAACCAGCAGGGCACCGCGGTCTGTTGACCGTGGCGGCGGGTGCCGTGCCGGAGTGCGGCGTCGGCGGGCCGAGGGGTGGGCGGCGTCATGGTGGTGCGTGGCTCCCTTCCGAGGAGGTGACGCAGGGAACGTAACCGTCGACGAGATTGTTGACAATATGGTTGATGAAAAACTTTCCATTGTCGTCAACAAGGTCGGGGCCGGTAGACTCCCCGGCCAGCCCCGTGCAGGGGGCGGCGAGTTGAGTGCGAGCAGAGGAGCGGTACGGGTGGCGGACGGCCAGGTCACCGGTCAGGAAGGGCGCCGCATCGTCGGGGCCGGCATCCGCGCGAGGCTCTCCGCCGGCGAGATGGCACCAGGCCAACGCCTCGTCGAGCAGGAGCTGTCGGAAACGTTCGGCACCACCCGCAGCGCGGTACGCGAAGCGCTCCAGGACCTCGCCGCCGAGGGCCTGGTGGAGCTGATACCCAGGCGCGGCGCGCGGGTCCGGGTGATCTCCGTCGAGGAGGCAGTGCAGATCACCGAGTGCCGGGCCGCCCTGGAGGGCCTGTGCGCCCGGCGGGCGGCAGCCTCGGCGGGCGATGCGGACCGCGCCGAACTCCGCGACATCGGCGAGCAGATGAGCCGCGCCGTCACCGAAGGCGACCTCGACGCCTACTCGGCGCTCAACCGGCGCCTCCACGACACCATTGCCCGCGCAAGCGGCCAGGAGGTGGCGGAAAACCTCCTAGACCGCCTCAACGGCCAGACCGTCCGCTTCCAGTTCCGCCTCGCCCTCCGTCCCGGGCGCCCCGCGCAGTCGCTCCCCCAGCACCTGGCGATCATCGAGGCGGTGGTCACGGGCGACGGCGCCGCCGCGGAGGCAGCGGCACGGGCCCACCTCGACAGCGTCATCGCCGAGCTCGCCGCAACTCCTGAGCGCCCGGAGCCTGTTGGCAGCGAGGTTGCGGTGCCCTAGGCCAGGAGGCGAGCACGACGAGCCGACGCTGGAGGCTCGTTCGGGGGGGCGGCTGCGCGCTGCGCTCGCATGAACGGAGCGCCGGTGGCGGATGGTTGCGAGTACGGCGTGCCGGCGCTGCTGGGCGACGCCGGTCGAAACGGCAGGGAGGTCGGAACTCGCCCAGCAGCGCGTGCCTTTGAGCGGCGGGTTCACTGCGCTTCGCCGGGGTTCGGGCTCGACTCGAACCGGGCGAGCAGGATGTAGGGACCCGCGCTCGTCGTGAAGTACGGCCAGGAGCCGGTCAGTTCGTTACCCGGATACCTGGCGTCGCAGCAGACCCTTACGCACGCGAACCGGGCGGCCCGCCCGGAGCGTCCGGTGTCGGGGGGCCGTGCGGTCAGGCCGAGAAGCCGACGGACGTCACGTACTCGTACCTCCCCCACTGCGAGCCCAGGTCGACGATCTGCTCGATCCGGGCGACGAGGCCGTACGGCTGGGTGGACGCCGTGACGTCACCGAGCGCGGCGGGCGCGGGGGCCGGCTCCGGTGCTGCGTCGGGTGCCGGGACTGGAGGCGGGCGACGTCGAGGAGCACAGCGACGGCGACACCGTGACGAGTGAGGCTGTGCGCCACCGGGTCGGAGAGTGCGGTGGCGCGGCGGACGAGGTCGCCGAGCTTGGCGCGGGCCGCGCTGAGGGGGACGCGTCCTGCGGTCCCGGGGAGCGGTGGCGGCGAGGCGCTCGCCCTCCCCAGGGTGACGCATTCCCGATGCTCGGCGTCGGCGACGAGGCGGCCCCAGTGCCTGGACCGCGCCTCCTCGACGCCCACGGGGTCGCCGTAACTCTCCCGGAGGAGACGCAGGCGAGGGGACGGGACTTCGGACACGTGCTACCAGCCCACTCGTGTGCACCGGCCTCCGGCTGACGTTGCCAAGTCCCCTTACGGTTGCGCGCCCTTCTTGTTCCGAGCCCGCGGTAAGCCGGCCTACGAAGGCGCACCGGGACGGCCCCCCGGGCGGTCGACGGCACCCCGCAGGTCGCGGCGGGTGGGGCGTCAACGGCCCGGCGAGCGGGCGGCGTTGGCCGAGTTCGGCGCCGTTCTCCGCGCGTAGCTAATCCCGCACAAGAGGGAGACATTGTCGCGTACATGAGCAAGACTGCTGGGTGGATGCCGGGGACCCGAACCGACGAAGGGAGAAGAATGTCCCGCAAGCGCAGAGGTGCCGTCGCCCTTGCGGCGAGTGGGGTACTGAGCGTCGCCGCTGCGGCGCCCGCCCTTGCCGCAAGCTCCGACTCCCCCCGGACGCAAGGGAGTTCGGCCTCCTACGCGGCGTCGTGCCCCGTAGCAGCCGAGATCAGCCAGGGTTACCACGAGGGGCACGACGGGGTCGACCTCGCCGCACCCCTCGGCACGCCCATCCACGCGGCAGGGCCGGGCGAGGTCACCGAGTCCGGCCCTGCCACCGGGTACGGGCAGTGGGTGCGCATCCGGCACGACGACGGCTCGGTCACCGAGTACGGACACATGTACGAGAGGTTCGTCGCCGTCGGCGACACCGTCGACGGCGGGCAGCGGATCGCCTCCGTCGGCAGCGAGGGCGAGTCGACTGGTCCGCACCTGCACTTCGAGGTACACCACGACGGTGGCTACGGCTTCGGCGACGACCCGGTGGCCTACCTGGCGGAGCGCGGAGTCCCGCTGCCCTGCACGCCGTAACCGCCGCCGCGCACCCGCACACGACGCTCCCTGCTCCCCGGCCGGCACCCCCACGGAGCCGACCGGAGGAGCCGCGCACTCTCCAACCCCCCACACCGCAAAAGGAGATCGTCATGGCAAGCCACTCCCCCCTAGGACGCCGCTCCCTGCTCGCGGGCGGCCTCACCGTGTCGGCCGTCGGAGCCCTCGGGCTCGGCGCCGCCTCCGCGGGCGCCGCGCCACAGAGATCGCAGCCGGGCCGCGTCGCCGCCGACTCGGAGGAGCCGAGAATCTACGACACCCAGGAGTGGGGAGCCCGGGAGCCGGACGGGCAGATCGTCGTCCTCGACCGGGTCCCCACCTACATCGTGGTGCACCACACGGCGGAGCCGGGCAACAGCGAGGACTACTCGCTCGAACACGCGATGCAGATCTGCCGCGACATCCAGGACTTCCACATGGACGGGCAGGGCTGGGGCGACACCGGGCAGCAGTTCACCAACAGCCGCGGCGGGTACGCGCTGGAAGGGCGCCACCGCAGCCTCGAGGTGGTACGCGGCGGGACGCAGCACGTGCAGGGCGCCAACGTCGCCGACCGCAACAGCGAGGTCATCGGCATCGAGAACGAGGGCCTCTACTCCGAGGTCGACGTCCCCGAAGCGCTGTGGGACTCGCTCGTCTCGCTGGTCGCCTGGATCGCCACCCAGTACGACCGCCCGGTCGAGAACATCATGGGCCACCGGGACTTCAACTCCACCGAGTGCCCGGGCGAGGTCCTCTACGGACGCCTCCAGGAGCTGCGCGAGGCGGTCGCCGGCGCGATGGGCACGCGGGCGCCGGCCGCACCGCTCGCCTGGCCGCTGCTGAAGCCGGGGAGCTCGGGGCCCCGGGTGCGCGCGGCGCAGCACCTGCTGCGCGCCGCCGGCTTCCCCTCGGTACGCGCCGACGGCGTCTTCGGCCCCGAAACGAAGCGCGCCGTGGCGAAGCTCGCCGACTCCGCGGGCGTGAAGCCGCACACCTGCTCGGCCCTGCACCACTCGAAGGTGGACGAGACCGGCTTCCTCGGCTCCGACATCTGGCCGCTGCTGACGCCGCGCGTGACGGCCGCCTCCGGCAGCGAGGTGTCCGACGCGGTGACGCAACTCCGCCGCGCCGGCGGTGAGTTGAGGACCAGCGGCGTGCTGGGCAAGGACGACTGGAAGCGCCTGCTCGCCTGACACCCACCGGGGGCCGGCCCCGCGCCGGCCCCCTCACCCCTCCCGGTGCCGCACCCCGCGCCCCACGGGCAGCGCGGCGAGCGCGATACCGGCGGCGAGGACGAGGGTCGCCGTGTGCACGGCACCGGTGAAGGCGGCGAGGATGCCGGGGTCCAGCGCCTCGCCCGCACCGGCCTCCGTCGCGCGGGCCCTGGCGGCGGGCACGGTGGTGGGGACCGGTTCACCGGTGAGCCGAGCCGGGAGCCGCGCGGTGAAGCCCGCCGTGACGAGGCTGCCGGTGACCGCGATGCCGAAGGCGCTCCCCAACTCCCGGGTGAGCGACTGGAGTCCGGACCCGGCCCCGGCGCGCTCGCCCGGCAGCGCGGAGACCATGGTTTCGGAGAAGACGGGCGTGGCGATGCCGCAGCCCAGCGCGGTGAGCACGGCACCGCAGGCGTAGAGGGCGTACGGCGTGTGCGGGTCGATCCGCGAGACGACGGCGAGCCCCGCGGCGAGCACGAGCATGCCGCCCGCGGCTGTCGCCCCGTCGCCGAGGACACGGCGCAGCAGCAGTCCGCAGCGCGGCCCCGCAAGGAGCGCAGCGGCCATCGGCAGCAGGCGGACCCCCGCGCCGAGCGGCCCCGTGCCCTGTACGTACTGGAGGTACTGCCCGTTGAGGAGGAACAGCCCGAACATCCCGGTGAAGAGGAGCGCCATCCCGGCGGCCGCGGCGAGGACGCGGGAGCTCGTCAGGAGGGCCGGGTCCAACAGCGGGTGCCGGGCGCGGAGTTCGCTGCCCGCCCACGCCGGCCCGAGGAACGCGGCAGCGGCGAAGGCGCAGAGGACGGGTGCGCTGCCCCACCCCTGCTGCGGTCCGGAGACGACGGCGTAGAGCAGCGCGGCGACGGCGCCGGTGAGCAGCACGGCTCCGGGCCAGGAGACGGGCCGCGGGGTGCGGGGCACGGCGGGCGCCAGCGCGGCGACGAGGAGCAGCGCGCCGCAGGCGAGCGGCGTGACGGCGAGGAACAGCGCCCGCCAGGAGCCGAGTTCCAGCGCGGCGCCGCCTCCCACGTTGCCGAGGACGGCGGCGAGCCCCGTCATCGACGCCCAGACGGCGACGGCGCGGGAGCGCTCGGCGCCCGTCCTCTCGTGGACGAGGAGCGCGAGCGTGGTCGGCAGCACGGCGGCCGCCCCCGCGCCGCTCAGGGCACGCCCGGCGATGAGCACACCGACGTGCGGCGCCGCCGCGCAGACGAGGTTCCCGAGCGTGAACAGACCGAGCCCCACGAGGAGTACGCCCTTGCGCCCGAGCCTGTCGGCGAGCGCCCCGGCGGGCAGCAGAAGGCAGGCGAAGGTGAGGAGGTATCCGTCGACGACCCACACCACGGCGGTGGCGGACGGCCGCACGGGGTCGGCGGAGATCTCGGGGATGGCGAGGTTGACGGCGGAGACCATGCCGACGACGAGGGTGACGCTGAGGCACATCGCGGCGGTGAGTCCGCGCCTGCCCGAGGAACGACGGCTCGGCTCGGCGGTTCCGTGCAGTGCGTGGCGCACCGCTTACCTCCTGGTGTGCGGCGGGTGTCGGGCGGGAGCGGCAGTCAGGCGCCGGCGGACGGGCGGTCGAGTTCGGCATGGAGGGTGAGGCGGTCGCCGCGCAGGTGGAGGAGCTCGACGTCGGCGGGCCGACCGTCGGCGAGGCGGGCGAGGCGCTCGACGGCGAGGACGGCGCCGCTCTCGGGCATGCCGAGGACCTCACGGGTGGCCGGGTCGGCGGCGACCGCCTGGACGGAGACCTCGGCGCGGCCGAGCGGCGCACCCGCCACGGTCTCGATGAGGTGGAAGACGTCGTGGTGTTCGAGCGCGGCGGGCTCCAGGGCGAGGAGCGGGTCACCGACCTCGGTGAGGAGGTAGGTCGAGTCGAGGGAGAGGGGCGAGCCGTCGAGGCGGCGGAGCCGCTCCAGGTAGACGGCTTCCTCCCCCGGCTCCAACCGCAGCTTCCGCGCGACGTCGGCGGGGGGCCGGACGCGTCGCGCCTCGCGGACGGTGTTGACGACGCCGCCGTGGTGGTGGAGCACCTCGGCGAGGCCGGCGAGCTGTGCGAGCGGATGCCGGTAGGGGCGGCTGCGCACGAGGGTGCCGATGCCGCGGCGGCGCTCCACGACGCCTTCCTGCGCGAGGAGGGCGAGCGCCTCGCGGACCGCGTTGCGGGAGACGCCGAATTCCGCTGCGAGGAGCCGCTCCTCCGGGAGGCGGTCCGCGGGGAATCCGTCGCCGGCGATCTGGCGGCGCAGTACGCCCGCGACCCTGCGCGCGTGGTCGGCCCGTCGCACGGCGCGGTGTACTGCGTCGGTTCGGCTCCCGTCCGCCATCGGCGCCCGCACCTCCCGCATGCTCGTGTGACCGGAGCCGCAGGGGCGGCGCCGTCTGGAACCGTAGGGCTCGGGTGTTTCCTGCACGTTACGCCACCCGTTTTGACCTGCGATGATGTAGTGACCTGCGGGAAGCAGAGCAGGAGTGGGTACTCCGCCACCGGATGGAGCTGCACCGCTCTGCGTAAGAAGCTCGACGTGTGGAACCCGCGGGACATGACTACCTACAGCGCACTCACCGCCGTCGCAGACGGACCCGTGGTGCTCGCCGCCACCCGCGACCTGCTCGTCGGGATCGTGCCGCTGGTGCTGGGTATCGGGGTCGTCTCGATGCTGATCCTCGCCGTCGTCTACGGCCAGCGGCTCCGCCGCAGGGGCGACATGCGCCAGTCGGGCTCGCCGCCTCCGCATCCGGGCCCCGAGACCACGGACGACCGGGAACAGATGGACTCGGCCGACGTACCGCACGACGGCCGCCGCCGGATGCCGTACGAGTTCAGTACGCAGAACACCACGGGCCGCAGGATCACGGGACGTCCGCCGCGTTGGCGCCCGGGAGGCAGCGGCGGGTTCGGCTCGGGCGGCCCCGGGCACACCTCGTGAACCCCGCGCCCGTCCCCTCTCCCTCGCGGGGAGGGGACGGGCGTCGTTTCTCGGTGGTACGGAGAGCGGGGGCCGTGGCGGGGACGTACGGTCGGCGCATGGGAGCGGCTGATCGGAGGCGCGATGGTCTGGGGCAGGAGAAGGTGGGAGGCGATGAGGCTGCCGCCCCGTCTCCGACCGGGTCGCGGCTCCGCTCTCTCATCCCGGCAGGACCCGGTGGAGACGTACGGCGGGCGGGTGTTGGGGACACCGGGCGCGATCGCGATCCTGCTGCTCATCGGCGGCGTCGTGATGGACCTCTACGGGCCGTACGCCTATCTGGGGCTGCCGCTGCTGGCCGCCGCGCCGCTCGCCGCGGGCGCGATGCTCTCGTTCGCGATGAGCGCGGCGTTCGGCGCCCTCGCCTGCACGACGTCGATCCTGGTCGACCTGCACCTCGGTCGCCCGGTCTCCGGGCTCCTCGTCGACCTCGCGGACGTGGCGATGACGAGCGCGCTGGCCATGGGGATCAACATCCTCATCGGCCGGCAGCAGTACCGGTTGGCGCAGGCGCGCGGCGTGGCGGAGGCGGCACAGCGCGCCGTGCTTCCCGATCCGCCGGCGCAGGTGGGTCCCGTGGCAGTGGCCGCGCGGTACGAGGCGGCGCAGAGCGAGGCGCGCATCGGCGGTGACCTCTTCGCGGTGCAGATGACGCCGTTCGGCGTGCGTGCGGTCATCGGGGACGTGCGGGGAAAGGGGCTGCAGGCGATCACGTCGGTCTCGGTGGCGATCGGCGCTTTCCGTCAGGAGGCGGAGCAGGCGCCGACGCTTCCGCTCCTCGCCAGGCAGCTCGATCTGGCCCTCTCCCGGGAGAGCGAACGCGTGGGAGACGCCGAGGAGTTCACGACGGCGATCCTCGTCGAGATCTCGCCGGACGGCGGCACCGCACGGCTCGTCAACCGCGGCCACCCGTCGCCGTACCTGGTCCGCATGAACGAGGCGGTGCTGTTGGAGCCGGCGGTCCCCGAACTGCCGCTGGGAATGGGACTGCCGGTGGTGGAGGGGGTGGAGCCGCCCCCCGCCGATGCCGTCGCGCTCCCGCCTGGCGCCTCGCTGCTGCTCTTCACCGACGGGGTGACGGAGGCCCGCGACGCGAGCGAGGTCTTCTTCGACCCCGCCCCCGGCCTGAGCAGGGGGCGGTGCAGCGATCCGGCGGCGCTCGTCGACGCGTTGGTCGCGGATGTGAAGGCGTGGACGGGGTACCAGCCGCAGGACGACATGGCGATCATGGCGCTCACCCGAGAGGTCGAAACGGCGTAAGGACGGCCGGCGCCCTTCGCAGGCGCCGGCTCGGGGCTCAGCAGCCGAGCAGGAAGTCCGCCTCCCCCGACTTGACGCCTTCGAGGAAAGCCGCGAACTCGTCGGAGCTCCAGACCAGTGCGGGCCCGTCCGGATCAGTGGACTGCCGTAGGGCGACGCGTTGCCCGCTGAGCTTCTTCGCTTCCAGGCAGGCACCCCCGTTCTGCCCGCTCCAGGGCTTGTGCCAGCCCTCGGTGCCGAGTTCGCGTGCGCTGGCGTGGCTCTGAGCCGATTCGTTCATCGCTCGTACTCTTTCCGCAGATGGTGCAGGCAGGTGCGGTCCGGGCGGCGTTCGGTCGCCCTCCGGAGACCCGCTGGGCTTCGGGGGCCCGAAGCGGCTCCAACACCGCCGTGGCGCCGGGGCGTTGGAGCCTTCCTTGCGCTCGCAGTAGAAGCGAGCAGGTTGAAATTATCAGATAGATACTTGCGGACGGAACCCTGCACTTTGCTTTTCAGGCCTTCCCGTTGAACCGTTGCAGCAGCCAACAACGCTGGATACACGGTTGGTTGACGCTCCGTCACTTAAGCGGCGTCGTTGCAACTGCGCATCCGCGAGCAACAAACGACAGGAAATCTTGCAAGTTCACCTGTCGAAAACTACTCTCCGCGCCATGTCCAGCCCCCGTTGCGGCCCGCCCGGCGTCCCCGCTCGACGCCCCGCCGCGGGCGATCCCCGAGAGGCCGCCGCCCTCGCGGCGAGCCTCGCCACCACGGCCGCGCTCCTCCAACGGCGCCTGCGCGCAGCCTCGTCGGGGAACGGGCTCACCGCGTCGCAGCGCTCGGCGCTCGCCCGGCTCGTCGAGTCGGGGCCGTCGACGATCGCCGGGCTCGCCCGCGCCGAGCTCGTCCGCCCCCAGTCGATGCGCGCGACCCTGGGCGCCCTCGAGGAACGCGGCCTGGTGGCACGGCAGGCGCACCCCACAGACGGCCGGCAGGTCCAGCTCGCGCCGACGCAGGCGGGACGCAAGGAACTCGCCGCACTCCGGCAGGCGAAGCACGGCTGGCTCGCCGCCCGCCTGTGCGCGCTCGGAGGCCCGGAGCTGCGCCAGGTCGCCGAAGCCGCGGAAGTGCTCCGCGAGTTGGTCGAGGAGTGAGCGCGGCGGCGGACGACGCGCGAGGCGCGGGCACGCCCTCCGCACACCGGCCCTCCCGCGCCGGGCGCCGCGCCGGGTCGCGCCCCCGCACCCACCGTGCACGGCGGAAGGAGAAGCCGCCGGACGCCGCTCCCCCGACCGGCGAACGCTCGCCGTACCGCGCGCGCCTGATGGCCCCGCTCCTGCTCGCCGCGGTGCTCAACCCACTCAACTCCACGATGATCGCGACGAGTCTCGTCTCCATCGGCGGCGACCTCGGGGTCGGCGCCGCCTCCACCGCGTGGCTCGTCTCGGTCCTCTACCTCACGAGCGCCGTGGCCCAACCCGTCCTCGGTGGGATCGCCGACCGCGTGGGCCCGCGGCGCGTCCTCGCGGGCGGCCTCGTCCTCGTCGCCGTCGCAGGGGGCGTGGGGCTCACGGCGGTGCGGCTGTGGCCGCTCGTCGTCTCGCGAGGACTGCTCGGCGTGGGGACGGCGGCCGCGTACCCCTCGGCGATGGCGCTGCTGCGCGCGAGGGCGCACACCACCGGAGTGCCGCTCCCCCGCCGCGTGTTGGGGCTGATGTCCATGGCCGCGCTCGGCAGCACCGCGCTCGGTCCCGTCCTCGGCGGACTGCTCTCCGCGACGGTCGGCTGGCGCGCGACCTTCGCGCTCAACGTGCCCCTCGCCCTGCTCGCGCTCGCCCTCGCGTACGCCTGGCTGCCGCGCGACCCACCGCGGACCGCGCACGCCGCGCGGACCGACTGGCCGGGCGTCGTGCTCTTCGCCGCCTCGCTCACCGCGGTGCTGCTCTTCGTCATGCGGCTCGACGCTCCCCCGTGGTGGCTGCTGCCCGTCGCGGGGGCGCTCTGCTGCGGGCTCGTCGCCGTCGAGCTGCGCCGGGCCGCGCCCTTCCTCGACCTGCGGCTGCTCCGTGCGCACCCGGCGCTCGTACGGACCTACCTGCGGCACGGCCTCGCCTACCTCGTCGTGTACTGCGTCATGTACGGCTGGGCGCAGTGGCTGGAGGAGGCGCACGGCGTCAGTCCGCTCCAGGCGGGCCTGGCCATGCTGCCGATGTCCCTTGCGGCGACGGCCTGTTCGCTGCCGGCCGCGCGGACGGGCACGCTCCGCGGGCCCCTCGTCCTCGCGTCGCTGCTCACCGGGGGCGGAGCGCTCGCGCTCGTCCTCGTCTCCGAGGGGACACCGCTGCTCGTCCTCGCCGGCGTCTCGGTCCTCTTCGGTGTCCCGCAGGGGCTCGTCGGGACCGGCAACCAGGCCGCCGTCTACGCGCAGGCGCCGCCCGGCGGCACGGGCGCGGCCGCCGGCTTCCAGCGCACCTCGCAGTACCTCGGCGCGATGACGGCTGCCGGCCTGATCGGGCTCTTCTACCAGAGCCGCGCCGACGACGCGGGCCTGCACCGCATAGGCGCCGCCTGCGGCGTCCTCGCGCTCGCACTCCTCGTCCTCACCTCGACCGACCGGGCGCTGGGACGCCGCTGACGCGGGAAGG
The DNA here is from genome assembly GCF_000381025.1 of Streptomyces sulphureus DSM 40104. Lineage (GTDB taxonomy): Bacteria > Actinomycetota > Actinomycetes > Streptomycetales > Streptomycetaceae > Streptomyces > Streptomyces sulphureus. The sequence continues at coordinate 812,257 of NZ_KB905813.1, read as the reverse complement.
CGCGGGCGTACACCGGCCGGGGGGAACCCGCTTGAGACGGCACGGGACGGCGGGCTACCGTCCACGACCGGTCGGGGCGCCGGCCGGCGCCCTCCAACACCCCGGCGGCACGGGCACGTTGCCGCGGAAGGAGCGGTCATGGCGACAGGCGCCCTGCTGGACGTGGTCCGCGGCCACCGCGCCGAGGACGCCGCGGAGGAGAAGGCGCTCGCCCGCGCCCGGGAACTGGCGGCGGAGGCCGCGCCGTGGAGCCGGGCGACCCCGCTGCACTTCACCGCCTCCGCGCTCGTCGTCGCGCCCCGCAGTGGACGGGTCCTCCTGCGCTGGCACCAGCGCCAGCAGCAGTGGTTGCAGGTCGGCGGGCACGCCGACCCCGGCGAGGAGCTGCCGCTCGACATCGCGCTGCGCGAAGCCGCCGAGGAGACGGGCCTGCCCGATCTCGCTCCCTGGCCCGACGCGGCCCTCCTCCACCTCGTCCGCGTGCCTGTCGCCCCCGGGCGCGACGAGCCGGCCCACGAGCACCTCGACCTCCGCTTCGTCCTCGCCACGCGCGTCCCCGAGCAGGTGCGCGCGGAGCACCCGGAAGCCCCGCTGCGGTGGCTGGAGTTCACCGAGGCGAGGCGGCTCACCGGGGCGGCGAACGTACGCGCCAGCCTCGACCGCGCCGAGCGCCTCCTCGGTGCCGGCGGCTGACCGACCATCGGCTGCGGCCGGCATCCGGTCCTGGCGTCGCGGGCGGCGCCGTGGCCGACCACGCCCCGAATACCCGTACGCAGTGGCAGAATCCGGGGCATGACGCCACCCACGCTACTGTCGCTCCACGTCCATCCCGTCAAAGCGCTGGGGGGCATCCCGTGTGCGGAGATGCTCGTCCAGCCGTGGGGGCCCGCGGGTGACCGCAGGTGGGTGGTGAGTTCGCCGGCCGGCGTCGCGCTCACGCAGCGCGAGCACCCGCGGCTCGCGCTCGCCACCGCGGAGCCGCGGCCGGGCGGCGCAGTACGGATCAGCGCGCCGGGGCGCGCCGCCCTCTCCCTCCCGGCGCCGCTCGGCGACGCCGAGGCGGCGGTCGTCACGGTCGCGGGCACCAAGGTCGAGGGGCTGCGCGGCCCCGCGGAGGCCGAGGCGTGGTTCGGCGAGTTCCTCGGCACGGAAGCGGAGCTCGTCCATCTCGACGCGCCCGCCGTACGCCGCCCGCTCGGCCCGGAGTTCGCCCGCCCGGACGGCACGGTCTCGTTCGCGGACGGCGCTCCGCTGCTGCTCACCTCCGTCTCGTCGCTCGACGCGCTCAACTCCCTCGTCGCGCAGGGCGACCACGCCGGGGAGGCCCCGCTCCCGATGGACCGGTTCCGCCCCAACGTCGTCGTCGAGGGCGCGGCGCCCTGGGCGGAGGACGGATGGCGCCGTCTGCGCATCGGCGAGGTCGTCTTCGACGTGGCCATGGCGTGCTCCCGCTGTGTGGTGACGACGACCGACCAGTCCACGGCGGTGCGGGGCAAGGAGCCGCTGCGCACCCTGGCCCGCCACCGTCGCCTCGGCGACCGACTGCCCTTCGGGCAGCTACTGGTGCCGGAGCGTCCGGGCAGGATGCGCAGCGGGGACTCGGTCGAGGTGCTGGAGTGACGGGGCTCAGCCGCCGGACTCCAGCAGCCTCGAGCGGATGAGGAAGCGGACGCCCTCGGGCGCCTCCAGCGAGAAACCGCTGCCGCGTCCCTGCACCACGTCCACGGTCAGGTGGGTGTGGCTCCAGTACTCGTACTGGCTCGCCGAGATCCAGAACGGCACGGGCTCGGGCACGCCGTCGACACGGAGTTCGCCGAGGAGGACGTCCCCCTCGCCCGTGCGGAACTCGCCGCGCTCGTAGCACATCGGGCTGCTGCCGTCGCAGCAACCGCCGGACTGGTGGAACATCAGCGGGCCGTGCGCCCTGGTGAGCGAGCGCAGCAGGTCGGCGGCGGTCTCGGTGAGCGCGACCCGCTCGACGTCCGGCGGTTTCGGCGCGGTCGTGTGCTCGGCCATCAGAAGAGGCCCATTTTGGCGTCGCCGTAGCTGACGAGGAGGTTCTTCGTCTGCTGGTAGTGGTCGAGCATCATCCGGTGGTTTTCGCGGCCGATCCCCGACTGCTTGTAGCCGCCGAAGGCGGCGTGCGCCGGGTACTGGTGGTAGCAGTTGGTCCACACGCGGCCGGCCTGGATGGCGCGGCCCGCACGGTAGGCGGTGTTGCCGTCGCGGCTCCAGACGCCCGCCCCCAGGCCGTACAGGGTGTCGTTGGCGAGGCTCATCGCCTCGTCGAAACCGTCGAATCCGGTGACGGAGACGACGGGACCGAAGATCTCCTCCTGGAAGACCCGCATCCGGTTGCCGCCCTCGAGGATCGTCGGCCTGACGTAGTAGCCGCCCGCCAACTCGCCGCCGAGCTCGGCGCGTTCGCCGCCGGTCAGGACGCGTGCACCTTCCTGGCGGCCGATGTCGAGGTAGGAGAGGATCTTCTCCAACTGGTCGTTCGACGCCTGCGCGCCGACCATCGTGTCGGTGTCGAGAGGGTGTCCCTGGACGATCCGCTCGGTCCTGGCGATGCCGGCGTCGAGGAAGTCCCGGTAGTGGCCGCGCTGGATGAGGGCGCGCGAGGGACAGGTGCACACCTCGCCCTGGTTGAGCGCGAAGAGGGTGAACCCCTCCAACGCCTTGTCGAGGAAGGCGTCTTCGGAGGCGGAGACGTCGTCGAAGAAGATGTTGGGGCTCTTGCCGCCGAGCTCCAGCGTGACCGGCTTGAGGCTCTCGGAGGCGTACTGCATGATCAGGCGCCCGGTGGTGGTCTCCCCCGTGAACGCGATCTTGGCGACCCGCGGGCTCGCGGCGAGCGGCTTGCCCGCCTCGGCGCCGAAGCCGTTGACGATGTTGACGACGCCGGGCGGCAGCAGGTCGGCGACGAGGCTCATCCAGTAGTGGATCGACGCCGGTGTCTGCTCGGCCGGCTTGAGGACCACCGCGTTCCCCGCGGCGAGTGCGGGGGCCAGCTTCCAAACGGCCATCAGCAGTGGGAAGTTCCACGGGATGATCTGCCCGACGACGCCGAGCGGCTCGTGGAAGTGGTAGGCGACCGTGTCCTCGTCGATCTGCGAGATACCACCCTCCTGCGCCCTGATCACACCGGCGAAGTACCGGAAGTGGTCGATGGCGAGGGGGATGTCGGCGGCGAGCGTCTCGCGCACCGGCTTGCCGTTCTCCCAGCTCTCGGCTACGGCGAGGGCCTCCAGGTGCTCCTCCATGCGGTCGGCGACGCGGTGGAGGACGAGGGCGCGGTCGGCGGGCGCCGTCCGTCCCCAGGGGCCGGCCGCCGCGTGCGCGGCGTCGATGGCGCTCTCGACGTCCTCCGCCGTGCCGCGGGCGATCTCGGTGAAGGGCTGTCCGTTGACGGGGGTGGGGTTCTCGAAGTAGCCGCCCTGCTTGGGGGCGACGTAGGCGCCGCCGATCCAGTGGTCGTAGCGCGGCTGGTAGGTGACGAGGGCGCCCTCGGTGCCAGGGGCGGCGTAGCGGCTCATACTCTGCCTCCCGTCCTCGGCCGGCGGGCGGTCCGCCGGCGTCTGACGGGACGCTAACTGCCCTGACGTTGCGCGAACGTTGGCGGCCCGGCGGGCCGATCGACCGGACCCGGCGCCTCGATTCCGTACGCCTCGCGGAGCTCCCGGACGCGGGCGGCGAGCGAGCCGTGGAGCGGGTCGGCGTCGGTGCGCGCGTCGGCGAGCGCCTCCCATGCCTGGAGGTCGTCCTCGCCCCAGGGAGTGCGCACCCACGCCTCCAGCAGTGACGGGTCGCGGCGGGCGAGGAGCCGGCGGCGGAGGCGGTCCTCCAGCAGGCGGCGCAGGCGGACGATGCCCGGTGCCTCGGAGAGCGGCAGCAGCGGCCCGTGGTACGCGGCGAGCGCGGTGCCGACGTCTCCGGCGCCGAGCGCCTCCGTCACCGTGTCGTAGTCGGTGGCGAGACGTTGACGCAGGCGGTACGGGCGGGAGGCGAGGCGGGAGCCCAACAGTTGCCGCAGGCGGGAGAGTTCGGCGCGCAGGGTGACGGGGTTGACGTCGCGGTCGCCGTAGAGCTCGGCCGCGAGGCGCTCGCCCGTGAGGCCGTCGGGGTGCGCGGTGAGCAGGAGGAGGATCTCGCTGTGCCGGCGGCCGAGTCGGTGCGGCTCGCCCGCCCCGGTACGCAGCAGGGCCTCGTCCCTGCCGAGGACGTGCAGCGCGGTGCCGGCCCCGCCGGACGCCGAGGCGAGGTGTGCCTCGGCCGCGCGTGCGGTGGCCCGGACGAGGGCGAGGCTCTGCGGCGAGGCGACGTGGTCGCCGCCCGTGATGTCGACGGCGCCGATGATGCGGTGGGTGACGGGGTCGTGGATGGGGGCCGCGGCGCAGGTCCACGCCTGCACGGGGCGGCAGTAGTGCTCGGCGGCGAAGATCTGCACCGGGTGGTCGACGGCGAGGGCGGTACCCGGCGCGTTGGTGCCGATGGCGCCCTCCGCCCAGCGGGCTCCGGGCACGAAGTTCATCTGCTCGGCGTGCCTGCGGACTTGGGGATGGCCCTCGACCCACAGCATGCGGCCGTGCTCGTCGCAGACGGAGAGGAGGTGGGCGCCGTCCTCGGCGACGGTGCCGAGGAGCTCGCGGAAGAGGGGCATGACGCGCGCCAGCCGGTGCTCGCTGCGGAAGGAGTCGAGGTCGGCCCCGTCGAGGTCGACGCGGGCCGTGCTCTCGGGGGCGAGGGCCGCGCCCGCGCAGCGTCTCCAGGAGTCGGCGACGACGGTGCGCACACGGTGGCCGATGACCCCGGCCGAGACGAACTCCTCGTGTGCGCGGCGCACTTCTCCGGCGCGGGACCGCGGGTCCGCGCCTGTCTCCAGTGCCAGCCAGGAATTGTGCACACCGCCATCGTGGCCCCGGGGCTGCGGTTCGGCAACGCTCGGTGCACGTACCCGGAACGCCGTGGGCGCTCCGTCCGTCGCGCGCGCCCGCCGGCGGCGCGGCGCACGGCGTGCGGGCGAAGTGCCGAGCAGCGCGCGGGAGTTGGCGCCGGCGCGGTGGCCGCACGGCGAAGGGCGTGCGGTGCGCGGCTTCTGGGGGCGGTGCGCACCGGCAGGCCCCCGGCGGATGCCGCCGTTTCGGAACCCTGCCTCCATACCGGGCCCCGGGTCAGTAGAATCCCCTGAACGGGAGGCTCTTCGGCACGTGGCGAGCGTCTCCGCGCAGGCGTCTTCCGCTGCCGCGCATGCACGGCGCCGCCGCGCGCTCCCGTGGTGTACCACCCTCCGCAAGCACGGACGGGCAAGAGGGGGTGAGCGGTGGTGCGAACGATCGTCGGGCTGTGGCGGTGGCGCGGGAACCCGCTGTGCCGCCCCACCGACCTGCGGGAGGCGTGGCTGGGCGTCTGCGCGGTGCTGCTGATCGTGCTCGGGGCGCCCGCAGCGGGGTTCGCCGGTGCCGGGGCCGTCGAGTCGGCTCTCGTGGAGAGCGCGCAGCAGCAGCACGCCGAGCGGCAGCGCACCTGGGCCACTGCCGAGCAGGTCTCGCTGGAGCGGAGCGTCGTCACCGACGCCGAGGCGGTCACGCCCCGCAAGGACCGCTACCGCGTCCGGGCACACTGGTACGCGCCCGACGGAAACGTACGGCAGGGCTCCATGGTCACCCAGCGCGCCGTGGACGCGGGCGACCGCTTCCCCATCTGGACCGATCAGCGCGGCCGGCACGCGGGGCGCCCGATGACGACGCACACCGCCTCCTCGCACTCGGCGCTCGCCGGCCTCGGCGTCGGCGCGGCGGCCGTCGTGGCGGTGGAGTGCGGACGCCGCTGCGGCGTACGGCTCCTGATGCGCCGTCGGTACGCGGCGTGGGCGCAGGAGTGGCAGCGCATCGGCCCCGACTGGGGGCGGGCCGGGGCCGGCAACTGAGCGGCGCCGCCCGTCCGTCGGTGCCACGGTGTGTCAACGGCCCTCCCTGCACACGCTACGGTGGTCACCTGTTCAACAGATCTTGGTTCGCACGAGGTTGGGGCACGGCACTCGATGGCACAGGGCACGGTCCAGGTGACGCACACCGGCACGTCGCGGTGGCGGCGCCGTACGGGAGAGTACGCCTCCCTCGCCGCCGCCCTCCAGGCCGCCGCCGACGGGGACGTGCTGACCGTCGCCCCGGGGACGTACCGAGAGAACCTCGTCATCGAGCGGGCCGTGACGCTGCGGGGACCCGAGCGGGGAGGTCCCGGTTCGGTCCGAATAGCCCCGGCCGAGGGCGTGGCGATCGCGGTGCGGTCCTCGGCGACGGTGCAGGACATCCAGGTCGAGGGGCAGGACCCCACGGCCGCCGCGCTGCTCGTCGAGGAGGGCACCCCGGTGCTCAACGGGGTGCGGGTGACGGCCCGTTCGGCCGCGGGGATCGAGGTCCGCGGCGGCGCCAGGCCGACGGTGCGGCAGTGCACGATCGACAACCCCGCGGGCGTCGGGGTCAGCGTCTCGGGAGAGGCCGGCGGCGTCTACGAGGAGTGCGAGGTCGTCGCGGCCGGACAGGCGGGCGTCTCGGTACGGGACGGCGCGCACCCGCGGCTGGAGCAGTGCCGTGTCCACCACGCGTCGGGCGCCGGGATCGCGCTCCACGGCGAGGGCAGCGCGGCGGAGGCCGTCGGCTGCGAGGTCTACGAGATCAAGGGGAGCGGCCTGCGCATCGCGGGCCGCGCCAGCGGGCACTTCACCGACTGCCGCGTGCACCGTACGACGGCCGACGGTGTGACGCTGGAGTCGGACGCCGTACTCACCCTCGCCGATTGCGAGATCCACGACATCCCGGAGAACGCCGTCGACCTGCGCTCGCGCTCGGTCCTGACGCTGACGAGGTCGGCGGTGCGCCGCTTCGGGCGCAACGGCCTCTCCGTGTGGGACGCGGGCACCCGCGTCGACGCCAACGGCTGCGAGGTCCACGAGGCCACGGGCGACTATCCGGCGGTGTGGGTGAGCGACGGCGCGACGGCGATCCTCGACACCTGCCGAGTGCACTCCGTCCCCGACGCCGTCTTCGTCCTCGACCGCGGCTCCCGGGCCGACGTCACGGACAGCGACCTCTCACGGATCGGGGGCACGGCGGTCTCGGTGAGCGACGGCGGCGCCGTGGAGCTCCACGACTGCCGCATCTCGCAGACGACGACCGGCGCCTGGTTCCGCGACCACGGCAGCGGCGGCGTCCTCTCCGGCTGCACCATCGACTCGGCGGCGACGGGCATCATCGTCACCAGGGGCGCCGACCCGACGGTCGAGCGGTGCACCATCAGCTCGGTGACGGAAGCGGGCTGCTACGTCTCGGCCGACGGGCGGGGCACCTTCGAGGGCTCCAGGGTCACCGGGTCCGAGGGGTTCGGCTTCCACGTCATCGACGGCTGCCGGACGACGCTCCGCCGGTGCCGCACCGAGCGATGCGCGCGCGGCGGCTACGAGTTCGGCGCCGACGGACCGACCGTCGAGGAGTGCACGGGCGACGAGAGCGCGACGGTCGGGGCCGCGGCGGAGCCGTCGGGCGCACCGCATCCTTTCCGGACACCGGTGCCGGCGGGAGGCGGCGCGGAGATACCTGCCGACGCCGAGGCGGCGGCGAGCGTGCCCCGGCAGGGCGCGCTGCCCACCGGACCGCGGGCGCGGGCACCGCAGTTGGAGCCCGCCTCGGGCGGCTCCCGGAAGCCGGGGCAGCAGGCGAAGAACCAGGCACCCGTCGAGCAGCCGCCGGCGCGTCCCGCGGGCGAGGTGCTCGGTGAACTCGACGCGCTCGTCGGGTTGGAGAGCGTCAAGCGCGAGGTGCGCGCGCTGATCGACATGATCGAGGTCGGCCGGCGTCGGGAGCGCGCGGGACTGAAGGCCGCCTCCGTCCACCGGCACCTCGTCTTCACCGGCTCGCCCGGCACGGGAAAGACCACCGTCGCGCGGCTCTACGGCGAGATCCTCCGGTCGCTCCAGGTGCTGGAGCACGGGCATCTCGTCGAGGTCTCGCGGGTCGACCTCGTCGGGGAGCACATAGGTTCCACCGCGCTGCGTACCCAGGAAGCGTTCGAGCGGGCGCAGGGCGGCGTGCTCTTCATCGACGAGGCGTACGCCCTCTCGCCCGAGGACTCGGGGCGGGACTTCGGCAAGGAGGCGGTGGACACGCTGGTGAAGCTGATGGAGGACCACAGGGACGGCACGGTCGTCATCGTCGCCGGGTACACGGCGGAGATGGACCGGTTCCTCGCCGTCAACCCCGGGGTGGCGTCCCGGTTCTCCCGCACGATCACCTTCGGTGACTACGGTCCTGCCGAGCTTCTCAGCATCGTCGAGCAGCAGGCCGTGGAGCAGGAGTACCGCCTCGGGGAGGGCACCCGGGAGGCTCTCTCGGCCTATTTCGAGGCGCTTCCGAAGGGTTCGTCGTTCGGCAACGGGCGTACCGCCCGGCAGACCTTCGAGGCGATGGTCGAGCGCCACGCGGGGCGCGTGGCCCAGTTCACCGAGCCCGACACCGACGACCTCACTCTCCTCTTTCCCGGGGACCTACCCGAGCTTCCCTGACGGGCGGAGGGGCGGGCTCGTACGGTCCCGACCCGCCGGCGCGGCGGGAGCGTCGAGGCGCCGGGCTGGGCCGCGGCCCGGCATCTCCTGCCACGGAGCACAACCGGGAACGCCCCGACCGGGCCGACCCGCCGACAGTTCGCCAACCCGCCACGGGCGGCGGGGCGTTGCGGGCGCACGCAAGCCCGCCGACGCCCCGCCGCCGCCTCCGCACCGGGCCCGGGGACGCGGGAGCCGGTCCGACCCCGGTGCGGGACGCCTCCCCGCGCGGCGGGGAGGGGGCGGTGCGGGCCCCGACACGCAAGGACCGGCACCGCCTGTCTCGATCCGGGGCACCATGGGCCCCGGCGTGGATCAGCCGGAGATGGTGGCGGCGGGCTTGCCCTGGGGCTTGGCGACCTTCTTGGTACTGGCCGGCTTCTTGCCCTCCTGCTTCGCGGCGAGCGTCGGATAGCAGTCGCAGTAGCACCAGTTGGGGTCGCAGTGGTTGAGGTAGCAGACCAGCCCCTTGGCCGCCGCCTTGCCCTGGGCGCAGGCCGCCGCCGACGTGCCGGCCTGCTGGGGCGCCGCCTGTGCGCTGCTCATCGGGATCGGCGCGAACGCCGCGGCGCCCGCGAGGGCGAGCAGCGCCGTGGTGGAGCGACGGACGATGGTGGCGAGCACGGAACCTCCTCCTGTTCGGGACGAGGGCGACATTAGGCACGTCGGCGGGTGCGCTTTGAGCGGTTGCGAGTGGGTTCACCCTGTTGTGCGGCGCTCGGTGGCGCAACGGCAGCCGGACGCTCTCCAACCGGCCTGAGTGCGCTCCCTCAAGCCCTTGCACGGCGAGGCACGGCGTGACGAGAAAGCGACAACTTGGTTAAAAACACGCACACTTGAGCCTTGAACCGACACCTCGCCGGGGCTCTCGCGGTCCCGACGGCTTGCGCCCGCTATCCCTGGCGCGGCACGCCGGCTCCCTCCCCGACATCCCCCTCACCCGCCGCCGGCGGCCGGAGCCGGGCGAGGAGCAGATCGCGCTGCTCGGCGAAGACGGGGTCGGCCTGGTAGTCGCTGTGCCCCAGGATGGGTGCGGGGAGGGGCTGTTGGACGGTGCGACCATAGGCCAGCGGGTCGCGGAGCGGGCCGCAGTCGACGTCGCCCTGGAGGGGGCCGCCGGGTGAGGCTCCCAGCCGCACGGGGCCCCCGATGGGGTCGGTGCGGCGCCACAGGTTGCGCCAGCAGTCGAGTTGGGAGTGGAGGACGCCGAGCGGTCCTGCACCGAAGTACGCGGGGAACCAGCGGCCGTAGAGCCGCTCAAGCGGCGATCCGTAGGTGAGCAGGGCGACTTGGCGGCGGGTCACCTCGTCGAGCTGCCACACGGCGGCGGCCGCGAGGACACTGCCCTGCGAGTGCCCGGAGATCACGAGCCGCCCGCCGGGGTGCTGCTCGGTCCAGGTCGCCATCCGCCAGGCGAGGTCGGGCACGGCGCGCTCGGCGTAGCACGGCGGGGCGAAGGGGTGCGCGGAGCGCGGCCAGAAGGTGCCGACGTCCCAGAGGATGCCGACGGTACGGCGCGCCGAGGGGTCGAAGTACGCACGCCTGCCCCAGAAGAGCAGAGCGAGGACGCCGAGGCCGATCAGCCACGAGCCGAGCGTCTGCACCGTGTCGGCGAACCCCTCGACGGCGGCGGGCGCCCCGCGCGCCGCCTTGCCCGGCACCTCGCCCGTGAAGACGGTCCCCCCGACCGCGAGGGCGCCGAGGGTGAGGGTGGCGGCGGCGAAGATCCCGACGAACCGCGGTGCCGCGTCGGTGAGTTCGGCGCCCGCGATCGTCCGTGCGATCCGGCGGGAGCGGGAGCGGTCGGGCACGGGCGGAGGCGAGTACGCCTCCGTGACGGTGCCCTCCAGTCCCACGGTGCGCCGTCGCAGCCGCAGCGCGCACCAGCAGACCATGGCGAGGGCGGCGGCGAGGAGAACGGGGATGATCGACGCCTGCCAGGTGAGGACGGTCGGCGGCCCGAAGATGAGCCCGTCCTCGGCCCCCGGGGTGCCGGGTCCGTCGAGCCAGTCGGCGACGCGCTGGGCGACGCCGCCCGTCATCAGCCCGCCGACGGCGCAGGCGAGCATCGCGACGGAGGCCGGCGCGAGGCCGCGCAGGGCGGTGCGGCGCTCGGCCCTGCGGCGGTAGAGCGCGTGGCCGCAGGCGCCGAGGGCGATCACCAACATCCCCTGCACGACGGCGAGTACGCCGAAGGTCTCGTCACCCGGCAGCCCGTCCACGGAGACCCAGTCGGGCCGCGACCAGGCTGCGTGCACGACGGCGAGCACGGCGACCGCGACGGTCGCGCCTGGCAGCACGTCGACGGTGAGCCGGTCGACGAGTTCCTCGCGGTCGTCGGCGTAGCGCTCCTTGCGTCCGCGCCAGCACACGACGAAGACCACGCAGCAGGCGCCCGCCACGACGAGCACCAGCAGCGCCCAGCCGACCACGTCGAGCAGGGCGCTCCCGCCCGGCCTGCGGTCGAACCGCGTGGTGGCCGCGGTGACGGCCGCCGCGATGGTGAGGAACCCGGCGGCGGTGTGCGCGGCACGCAGCCGCGCCACGTGCCGCCTGCCGTACCAGAAGCCGGGGAGCCGCAGCGCCGGACGGTCGCCCGGTTCGCCCTCGCCGAACTCGCCCGTGACCAGCGGCGGTTGGGACTCGTATGCGCTCCACGTACGGTGCGAGAGCCACCACAGCAGGACGGTGACGGCCGCGGGCACCAGCGCGGCGAGCGCGAGCCGCCGCCCCGGCTGGCTCCACCAACCCCCGGAACCGCCCCCGGTGAAGCCGAGCCAGGAGCGCTCCGCGACACACTCGGCCGATCCCGCGCACTGCCAGGCGACGAGGTCGAGCGCAACCTCGCAGGCACCGGCGACGAGGAGGACGGTGAGCGTGAGCGCGAGCAGCCGCACCAGCGCCCCGTGGAGACGGACGACGGTCCCGCCGCGCGGCGACGCGGCCGAGCCGGGCGCCGAGTCGGGCGGTACCCCCGGACGCATCCAGTGCGCGAGGTTGACGACCATGAAGGGCAGCAGGATCAGCCACAGGGCGCGGGCGCCGTTCCCCGAGGTGAGGTTCGACCAGCAGTACGCCTCGGGCACGGGCTTGTCCCGGTACTCCTCGGGGCGCGCCTCGGCGTCCGCGTCGGCCGTGCGCCGGTAGACGGCGGCCGTGTGGTCGCCCGTGATGCGGGTGGTGCGCGGGTCGCCGAGCATCTCCTGCGGCGTGGTGCCGCCCACGCCGTGCACGAGGAGTTCGAGGGAGAGCCCGCTGCCGTCCCCCTCCTCCGGTGCGCTTCCCGCTTCGCCGGGTTCCGGTTCCCCCTGCCGCGGCGCCGGGGCGCTGGCTGTGGTTCCCTTGGCTTTCTCGTTCTGCTCAGGCCGCATCGCAACGCCCCCCGGTCGGTCTCCTGGTAGATCGCACCCAGCATCCCGGGACGGCAGGTGCCTGCGCATCCCCGCGGGGCGGTGATGGATCGGCGGAAGCGCAATCGTGACCTGCGTACACGAGTCCTGCGCATGGCAGGATGTGTCGATCTGCGGCCAGGCGGCGAAGGGAGACGAACTCCGGTGGGCGACAACCAGAACCTCCTTGCGGAGCAGCGGCGCGCGCTCATCCTCGATGAGGTGCGCCGCCGCGGAGGCGCCCGGGTCAACGAACTGACGCGCCGTCTGGGCGTCTCGGACATGACGGTGCGCCGTGACCTCGACGCGCTCGCCAGGCAGGGCGCGTTGGAGAAGGTGCACGGCGGCGCGGTGCCCGTTGCCGAAGCCTCCACGCACGAGCCGGGGTTCGAGGCGAAGTCGTCGCTGGAGCTGTCGGCGAAGGAGGACATCGCGCGGGCCGCCGCGCGGCTCGCGAAGCCGGGCAGCGCCATCGCGCTCTCCGCCGGTACGACGACGCACGCGCTGGCGCAGCACCTCGTCGACGTCGAACGGCTGACGGTGGTCACCAACTCGGCCCGCGTCGCCGACGTCTTCCACGCCGCCGAGTACCCGCCCGGCAGCCCGCAGGCGCCGCGTCCGGGCGCCGCGACGGTCGTGCTCACGGGCGGCGTGCGCACCCCCTCCGACGCGCTGGTCGGGTCCGTGGCGGACGCGGCGATCCGCTCGCTCCACTTCGACGTGCTCTTCATCGGGGTGCACGGCATATCCGTCGAGGCGGGCCTCTCCTCGCCGAACCTGGCGGAGGCGGAGACCAACCGGCGGCTCGTCGGCTCGGCGCGGCGGGTGGTGGTCGTCGCCGACCACACCAAGTGGGGCACGGTGGGCCTCAGTTCGTTCGCCTCGCTGGAGCAGGTCGACACGCTCGTCACCGACGCCGGCCTGCCGGGCGAGGTGCGTGCGGAGATCGAGGAGCAGTTCCTCGAACTCGTCGTCGCGGGCGAGGAGGACGAGTCGGAGGAGAGCGCGGGCTGAACCCCCGGCGCCCCGACTCCGCTACCGCGCGACGGCGTTCGCCGCGCGGCGGCCTCAGGGGAGCCGGCGTGCCCGGAGGACCGCGTCGTGCAGGGTGGCGCCCCCGTGGCCCTCGGACCGGCGCGTCCGGTTCTCGGCGGTGAGCACCTCCCAGGCGGCGTCGAGTCCGGCCGCGACCTCGTCGGCCGTGAAGTGGACGTGTTCCGAGAGGCGAGCCGCGGTGTGCTCGTCCGCGGGGTGGTGGCCGACGACGAGGAGGGTGCCGCCGGGCGCGACCGCGGCCGCCAGTCGGGCGTAGAGCTCGGCGGGGGCGGAGCCGGCGTGCACGTACTCGGTGGTGACGAGGTCGTAGCGGCGCTCGGGCGGCGTCCAGGACGTGAGGTCGGCCTCGACCCAGTCGATGCGGTGCGCCCGGTCCTCGCCGAGCGCCGACGCGGCGTGCTCGCGGGCGCGTTCCAGCGCCGTCGGCGAGACGTCGACCGCCGTCACGTGCCAGCCGCGGGAGGCGAGCCACACCGCGTCGGCGCCCTCGCCGCACCCCGCGTCGAGGGCGAGCCCGGGGGCGAGGCCGTCCGTCTCCGCGGTCAACTGCGGTCCTGGCACGGGCCGTCGGAGCGCGGGGTGGGTGCGGTAGCGGTGCTCCCAGTACGCCGCGTCGAACTCCTCGGGCATGGTGGGGCTCCTCTCGTCGTTCATCGGTCGTCGGAGGCGGCGTCCCGACTCGCCTCCACCGCCCGGCGGGTGTCCTCTTCGACGAGGTCGGCGTTGAGCGAAGCCGCCGCGGTGGCGGCTGCCGCCGCGGAGGCGCCGACCTGCGCAGCGAGGTCGGTCACGTTGCCCGCGACCCACACGCCGGGGACCGCGGAACGGCCCGCTGCGTCGGACGGGACGTACTCGCCCGCCCCGCCCGGGTGTTCGGCGGGGCGCAGGCCGAGCCCGTCGAGGAAGCCGGCGCGTGCGACCATGCGCGGCGCGACGGCGAGCGCCTCGCGGGCGACGAAGCCGCCGTCGGCGAGGCGTACCCCGGCGAGCCGGTCCTCCGCCGTCTCCACCGCGGTGACCTCGCCCGGCACCACGGCGACGCCGCGCGCGGCGAGTTGCTCGGCCTCCTCCGCGCTCGGCTGCGGCCCGGTGTGCGTGAAGAACACGACGTCGGCGCTCCACTGGCGGAAGAGGAACGCCTGGTGCAGCGAGAGCGGCCCGGACGCGAGGACGCCGATGGCCCGGTCGCGGACCTCCCAGCCGTGGCAGTACGGGCAGTGCACCACGTCCCTGCCCCAGCGGGCGCGGAGCCCGTCCACCTCGGGCAGCTCGTCGACGAGCCCGGTCGTCACCAGCAGCCGCCGGGCGCCGACGCTCCGTCCGTCGCGCGTGCCGACGACGAACCCGTCCTTCGCCGGTGCCGCGGAGACGACCTCGCCCGTGGCTGGGACCGTGTCGCCCGCGGCCACCGACCCCCCGTACCGGCGCACCTCGCTGCGGCCGCGCTCCAGCAGTTCGGCCGGCGGGATGCCGTCGAGGCCGAGCAGCCCGTGCACGCCGTCGGCCGGCGCGTTGCGGGGCGCGCCCGCGTCGAGGACCAGCACCGACCTGCGGGCGCGCGCCAGCATCAGGGCGCCGCTCAGCCCCGCGGCCCCGCCGCCGACGACCACGACGTCGTAGGTGTTCTTCCACTCTTCGGTCACTTCGACCACCTCCGCACCCGAGCGTGCGGGAGGCCGAAACAGGAGGCAAAGATTCTTGCCGGTACAGCAAACCGAGCCTTCGGGCTCCGCCAGCGGGAGCTGCGGAGCGGTTCCGCTCGCCGGCGTGCGCCGTCAGGGAGTGGTTGCCTCGGTCCACTCCCCCGTGTCGAGGAAGTGCCTCAACAACTCGCGGTAGGGGGCGATCTCCAACCCCTCGGCGGCGAGCCAGGCGTCCGAGTAGTACTTGTCGAGGTACCGCTCCCCTGGATCGCAGATCAGCGTGACGACGCTGCCCCTGCGGCCCTCGGCGCGCATCTCTCCGACGATCCGCAGCGCACTCCACAGCCCCGTCCCCGTCGAGCCTCCCGCGCGGCGGCCCATCACCCGCTCCAACTCCCGTACGGCGGCGACCGACGCCGCGTCCGGCACCTTCATCATCCGGTCGACGGCACTGGTCACGAAGCTGGGCTCCATGCGGGGCCGTCCGATGCCCTCGATCCGGGAGGCGGAGCGGCTCACCACCTCGGGGTCGCCCTCGACCCACCCCTCGAAGAAGCAGGAGTTCTCCGGGTCGGGCACACAGACGCCGGTCTCGTAGGAGAGGTAGCGGATGTACCGCGCGAAGGTCGCGGAGGTACCGCCGGTGCCGGCCGTCGCGACGATCCAGGCAGGCACCGGGTGGCGCTCGCGCTCGAGTTGGCGGAAGACCGACTCGGCGATGTTGTTGTTCCCTCGCCAGTCGGTGGCGCGCTCGGCGTAGGTGAACTGGTCGAGGAAGTGCCCGCCCGTCTCCTCCGCGAGGGCGGCGGACACGGCGTAGACGGAGGCCGCGTCGTCGACGAAGTGGCAGGTGCCGCCGTGGAACTCGATGAGCCGCGTCTTCTCGCTGCTGGTGGTGCGCGGTACGACGGCGACGAAGGGCACCCCGATGAGCTTCGCGAAGTACGCCTCGCTGACGGCGGTGGAACCGCTCGACGCCTCGATGACGGGGCGCGCAGGGCGAATCCACCCGTTGCACAGCCCGTAGAGGAAGAGCGAGCGCGCGAGGCGGTGCTTGAGGCTGCCGGTCGGATGGGTCGACTCGTCCTTCAGGTACAGGTCGACGCCCCACGACTCGGGGAGCGGGAAGGAGAGCAGGTGGGTGTCGGCGCTCCGGTTGCCCTCTGCCCGGACCTTCCGGACGGCCTCGGCGAGCCAGGCCCGGTACTCGGGGTCGCTGCGGTCGACGTCGGCGGTGGGCTCCGCCTGCTCGCCTCGGATGGGGCCGGGGTGCGGCCGGGGGGTGTTGCTCACGCGGACGATCATAGGGGCGCCCTGGTGGAGCGGCGCGGCGCGGGGCAGACTGCCGTGAGGGGTAAGGGGCGGCCGGGCGGGGCTCGGGCCGCGAAAGGCCAGGGAGGCGGAGATGACGGACTCGGAGTTCGAAGTCGCAGGGGTGGGGATTCGGCGGATGCTGCGCTCGCTCACCCGTGCAGGCAGGGTGCTGGTGCGCGACGGGCGCCTGGTCCTCGCGACGAGCTACGGCAGCGAGATCGACAGCGCCCCGCTGGGCAGCGCGCACATCGCCGCCTACGGCTTCCCGAAGGCGGCGCTGGCGTCGCTCGGCGGCAAGCGGTACGTGCTGCACCTCGGGCTCTCGGAGCGCGCCGGGCTGTTGCACGCGGTGCGCACGGCCCGGGCCAAGGCCGCTGCGGAGCAGGGCGTGTTGGGCGCCTGACCGCAGGGGTCGGCCGGTCGGGCTCCGCCCGATTGCGGCCCGCAGGGGGCGGGCGGATGCTGGCCCTGCGGCGCGCCCCGCCGTGCTCGCCTCCCGTACTCCGCGCTGTCGGTGCGTCACCCCGCGAGCACGCGGGCGGGGGCTCCGCACGCCGACAGTCGAGTCGTCCCCAGGGAGTCACAGTGACCAGTGGTTCGGGCAGTCCGGGTGTGCAGCGCTCCGTCGAGTTCCGCGCGGCGCCCTCCCGTGGCGGCCAGGCACGCCGGATCGTCGCCGCGTACGTGAGGTACTGGGGCCTCGGCCAACTCGCCGGGCCCGCAGGGCGGGGCGCGACGGAGCTGCTCTCGGCGCTCCCGCGCGGAGCCGCCGACGACGAGCCCTGTGCGGTGGAACTCTCGTGCCGCCCGGGCGAGTTGACGGTCTCGGTGCGCGAGGGCGACCCGCGCAGCGCGACAGCCCCGCGCGAGGCGGTGCGGACGCTCGGGTTCGCCGTACCCACTGCCGTGCCGGCGCCCGCCGAGGACGTGTCGGCCGCGGTGCCGCAGCCCACCGCGGTGTGAGGACTGCGGCACCCGCGCGTTCACCGCTCGCCGCCGGGCGGGCCCTTCTTCAGTTCCGGCCCGCCGGGCTCGCCCGGGCGGGGCTCCACGGGCCCGAACTCGTCGAGCACCGAGCGGCGGCTGCGGTACTCCTGCTCGTCGATCTCGCCCCTGGCGAAGCGGCGGCCGAGGAGCGTGCGGGGGTCCTCGCCCGCCGCATGCGGTCCCCAGCCTCCGCCGTACGGTCCCCATCCGCCGCGCCTGCGCCAGACGGTGCGCCGCAGCGTCAGGATGACGCCGACCACCACGAGCGCCCACACCAGCGGGAAGAACAGGACCCAGGGCCCCGGTCCCCCGTGATGCCAGTACGCCAGGATCTCCATGGCCCTCAGCTCCTCGGACTCGTCGGTTGTGCTTGCACCGTCGAGCCTCGCGCGGTGCGGGGGCCGCGTCGTCGTACGGCAGGCGGCAGCTCGGCTACACCGGCGGGAGCAGGGGCGGATCAGAACGTCACGGCGATGCCCGTGTGCACCTGACGGCCACGGCGCAGCAGCGCCTGGCCTGCGTCGAGGAGGCGGAACTGCCAGCCGTACTTGCGGCGCAGGGCGTCCCGTACGCGGGAGAGCTGCTCCGGCTCCAGGAGGCGGGCCTCGCCCTGGGCCGGTTCGGCGTCGCCCGTCCGGCCTCGGACGTCGCACGGCGCCACCGCCACCTGCGTGTCCCTGCGCAGGCGGCGCACCTTGCCCGAGTCCGTCCGCGTCCAGACGAGGAGTTCGGGCCCGTCGGCTGCGGCCCAGACGGGGGTGGGCACGGCCGTGCCGTCGCGGCGGTGCGTCACGAGGCTGACGTAGCGGCTTGCGGCGAGCTCTTGAGGCACCATGGCGCCACCCTCACCGACGGTCGGGCGCGCGTCAACGTGCCCCGTGTTGCGGCCTGTCGGGCAGATCGCGGCGCATGCACACCCGCGGCCAGCGGTCGAGGCCCGCCTCGCGCTCGCGGCGGCGGGCCTCCCGCAGCCCCGGCGTGAGCGCCGTCTCGGGGAGGGTGCGGAAACCGAGCCGCGCGTAGTAGGGCGCGTTCCAGGGGACGTCGGCGAAGGAGGTCAGGGTGAGCGCGGCGAGGCCGGTTCCGGCGGCGCGGTGTGCGGCGTCGTCGAGGAGGGCGCGTCCGAGGCCGCGGCGGGCGAACCGCGGGTCGACGGAGAGCTGTTCGACGTGGGCGCAGCCGTCCACGTGCTCGGTGAGGACGTACCCGGCGAGCTCCCCGCCCGGCTCCGCGACCACCCGGAGCCCGTCCGCCGCAAGGTGGCGGCGGAGCTCGGCGAGGGGCGGCGGCGGGTCGTCGGCGACGGCGTCCATGCCGAGGGCGCGGAACGGGGCGCCCGCGGCGCGCTCGATCCGCTGGAGCACGGGGAGTTCGTTCTCGTGGGGCGTGCGGATCTCCATCAGTTCCCCAACACCGTGAGCGGGTCCTCCAGGACGGGCTGCCAGGCGAGTTCGGCCGCGCCGACGAGCGCGCCGTGGTCGAGCGAGGCGGCGCGGATCGGCACGCCGCCGCTCCCCCAGAGGCTGCGGTCGGCGACGACGGCGCGGAGCCGCTCCCCCTCCACCTCGACGAGCCTGCGGTGGAGGCCGCCGAGGACGATGCGGTCGGGGTTGAGGATGTTGACGAGCGAGGCGAGCCCCAGCCCGAGCCTGTCGACGAGGAGCCGTACGGCACTGCGTACCGCGGCGTCCGTCTCGTACTCGGAGCGGATCAGCTCGGCGGCCTGGTCGAGGAGCGAGGTCTCGGGGCCGGGGTCGCGGCCGGCGGCCGTGAGGAGCGCGAGCGGGTCGGCCTCGACGTCGAGGCAGCCGCGGCTGCCGCAGTGGCAGCGGCGGCCGTTCGGGTCGACGGTGAGGTGCCCGACCTCCATCGCAAGGCCCGAACTCCCGGTGTGCAGCCGCCCGTCGAGCACGAGGGCGCCGCCGACCCCGCGGTGCCCCGTGCCGACGGCGAGCAGGTGCCGGGCGCCGCTGCCGGCGCCGTGCCGGTGCTCGGCGAGGGCGGTGAGATTGAGGTCGTTGGCGGTGTGGCCGGGCGGCGGGTGCGGCCCCGGCAGCTCTATGCCTGCCTCGTCGAGGCAGCGCGCGAAGATGTCGCGGACGGCCACTCCCGGCTCCCAGGCGAGGTGGAGCGGGTTGAGCGCGGTGCCCGCCGGCTCGGCGACCGCGGAGGGCACGGCGAGCCCGGCACCGGCGCAGCGCCGCCCGCTGCCCTCCAGCAACTCCCGCCCCGCGCCGACCGCTTCGCCGAGCACCTGCGCGGGGTCGGCGTCGACGGTCCCGCAGCCCGCGCTCGTCCCGACTAGGGTGCCGCCGAGCCCGACGAGCGCGGCGCGGTAGCCGTCCGCGTGGACCTGGACGGCGAGCGCGACGGGCCCGCGGGGGGCGACGGAGAGGCCGTGCGAGGGCCGCCCCTGGGTGCCGACAGCGGTGGGGTGGGGGTCGACGGCAATGAGGCCGAGCGCCTCCAACTCGGCGGCGACCGCGCCCGCCGTGGCACGGGTGACGCCGAGTTCGGCGGTGAGCACCGCGCGGGTCGGTGCCCTTCCGGTGTGCACGAGTTGGAGAGCGGGGCCGAGATGGGAGCGTCCGCGCTCCACCTTTGCTGTACGCATCTGGGTCACACCCTTATTCTGGCTTTGTGCCGTCACTAAACAAAATACGGTCGGCGCTCGCCGTCGGCCGGGGGCCCGGCGTTCGCGCCCCCGCCCCCGCCGCCCTCGGCCTGCGCCGCATCCGCACCGCGCTCACCGTCTTCTTCGCACTCGACGGGTTCCTCTTCGCCGGCTGGGTGGTCCGCATCCCCGCCGTCAAGGAGCAGACCGGCGCCTCGGCGAGCGCCCTCGGGCTCGCGCTCCTCGGCGTCTCGGCAGGTGCCGTGGCGACGATGCTGCTCATCGGGCAGCTCTGCCGCCGCATCGGAAGCCGTCGCGTCACCGTCCTCGCCGGGCTCCTGCTGCCGCTCGGCGTCGCGCTGCCCCCGCTCACGCACTCGGCGCTCGCGCTCGGTCTCGTCCTGCTCGTCTTCGGCGCCGCCTACGGCGGACTCAACGTCGCGATGAACGCCGTCGCCGTCGACCTCGTCGCCGCGCTCCGACGCCCCGTCATGCCGTCCTTCCACGCGGCGTTCAGCCTCGGCGGGATGCTCGGCGCCGGGCTCGGCGGACTCGTCGCCGGGTCGCTCAGCCCGACGCGGCATCTGCTGCTGCTCACCGCCGTCGGGCTCGTCGTCGCGGCCGCGGCTGCGCGGCCGTTGCTCCGCGGCGCGATCCCGTCGCCCGAGTCCGAAGCCGGGACGGAGGTGTCGCCGAGCGCTCCCGTGGACGGCAGGCCGTACGCGCTCGTCGCCGTCCTGGGGCTGATCGCGCTCTGCACGGCGTACGGGGAGGGCGCGCTCGCCGACTGGAGCGCCCTGCACCTCACCGACGACCTCGGTGCGAGCGCCGGGATCGCCGCAGCCGGCTACTCGGTCTTCGCGCTCGCGATGACGGCGGGCCGCCTGGCGGGGACGACGCTGCTCGAGCGGCTCGGTCCCGCGCGTACCCTCGTCGGGGGCGGAGCCGCGGCGGCGGTCGGCATGGTCGCGGGAGCCCTCGCGCCCAGCGTGCCGCTGGTCCTCGCCGGGTTCGTGCTGACGGGCTTCGGGCTCGCCAACGTCTTCCCCGTCGCCATCGCCAGGGCGGGCGCACTCGCCGGGCCCTCCGGTGTCGCGGGAGCCTCCACGCTCGGGTACGGCGGGATGCTGCTCGGGCCCGTCGCGATCGGCTTCCTCGCCGACTGGTTCTCGCTCACCGCCGCACTCACCTCGGTTGCGCTGCTCGCCGCGGTCGCCGCCCTCGTCGCCGCGGCGGTGCGCCGCTCGGCGCTCGGCGAGACGCGCTGAGCCCCGACCGGAGTGGCGAACCCGCCCCGGGTACTACAGAGTTGAGGCCATGAGCGAAGACTGGTACCTCGACCACGCCTACGAGAGCGCCTCGGGAACGGTCCGTTGGACGGCCCTCGGCGACCCCGGGCAGCCGCCCGTCGTGCTCCTCCACGGGACGCCGTGGTCGTCGTACACCTGGCGGGCGGTCGCCAGGGCGCTCGCGGTGAGGCGCCGGGTGTACGTCTGGGACATGCCCGGGTACGGCAGCTCCGCCAAGTACGAGGGGCAGGACGTCTCGCTCGGCGCACAGGGGCGGCTCTTCGCCGAACTCCTCGGCCACTGGGGGCTGGTGCGCCCCGACGTCGTCGCGCACGACTTCGGCGGCGCGGTGGCGCTGCGGGCGGCACTGCTGCACGGGGCCGCCTACCGCACGCTGACGCTCGTCGACGTGGTGGCCCTGGCGCCGTGGGGCTCGGACGCGTACCGCCTCCTCGGCCGCAACGCGTCCGTCTTCGGTGCGCTTCCGCCCGCGCTCCACGGGGCCATGGTGCGGGAGTACATCCGCTCGGCGAGCAGCGCCGGCCTCCGCGAGGACGTGCTGGAGCGGCTCGCGGCGCCGTGGCTCGGGGAGATCGGACAGCCGGCGTTCTACCGTCAGATCGAGCAGAACGACCAGCGGTACACCGACGAAGTCGAGGGCCGCTACGGCGAGTTGGACCTGCCGGTGCTCGTCTGCTGGGGCGCGGACGACAGTTGGGTGCCGGCCGACCGCGCCGACCGCCTCGCCGCCGTCGTCCCGGGCGCCCGCAAGCACCTCCTCGCCGGTGCCGGCCATCTCGTCCAGGAGGACACTCCCGCCCAACTCACCGCGCTGCTCGTCGACTTCCTCCGCGAGGCGGACGCCGCCGGGGACTGAGCGACGCCCTCACCCGAGCCAGCCGGGCCGCACGAGGCCCGACTCGTAGGCGAGGACGACGAGTTGGGCGCGGTCGCGCGCGCCGAGCTTCACCATGGCCCGGCTGACGTGCGTCTTGGCGGTGAGCGGGGAGAGGAAGAGGCGTCCGGCGATCTCCTCGTTGGTCAGGCCCAGCCCGACCAGGGCCATCACCTCCCGCTCCCGCTCGGTGAGGTCGGCAAGGCTCGTGGGCGGCGTCGGCTCCTTCGACCGCGCGGCGAACTCGGCGATGAGCCTGCGGGTGACGCCGGGCGAGAGCAGCGCGTTGCCCTCGACGGCGGTGCGTACCGCCCGCAGCAGCTCGTCCGGCTCGGTGTCCTTGACGAGGAAGCCGGAGGCGCCGTAGCGCAGCGCCTCGAAGACGTACTCGTCGAGTTCGAAGGTCGTGAGCATCACGACGCGCACGCTCTCCAGCCTCGCGTCCTCGGTGATGCGGCGGGTGGCCTCCAGGCCGTCGATACCGGGCATCCGGATGTCCATCAGGACGACGTCGGGGACGAGCCGCCGCACCTCGGCGAGCGTCTCGTCGCCGTCGGCCGCCTCGCCGGCCACCTCGATGTCCGACTGCGCGTCGAGGAGGGCGCGGAAGCCGGCGCGCACGAGCGCCTGGTCGTCTGCGAGCAGGACACGGATCACGGCTTCTCCTCCCGCGGACGCCGCTCGCCCGCTGCCCCGTCGACGCTACCCGCAGCGAGCGGCAATCGGGCGCGTACCCGGAACCCGCCATCGGCGCGCGGGCCTGCCTCCAGTGCGCCGCCGAGGGCGGTGGCGCGCTCGCGCATGCCGACGAGGCCGTTGCCTCCCGAGCCGCGCGGTCCCCGCTCGGCGGCCGGGCCTGGATCGTCGACGGTGACCTCGAACTCTTCCTCGCGATAGGCGAGTCGGAGGGTCGCGGTGCGCGCTGCGGAGTGGCGGACGGTGTTGGTGAGCGCCTCTTGCACGATGCGGAAGGCGGCGAGGTCCGTCTGCGAGGGCAGGTCGCGCCGGCGGCCCTCGGTCTCCGTCGCGACGGAGAGCCCGGCGCTGCGGGCCTGCTCGACGAGGTCGGCGAGGCGGGCGAGTCCCGGTGCCGGGGTGCGCGGCGCCTCGCCCGGAGCGCGGAGCGTCTCCAGCACCTGGCGCACCTCGCCGAGCGCCTCCTTGCTCGCCGTCCTGATGGTGGTGAGCGCGGTGCGTGCCTGCTGCGGGTCGGAGTCAAGGAGGGCGAGGCCCATGCCAGCCTGGACGTTGATGACCGAGATGCTGTGCGCCAGCACGTCGTGCAACTCCCGCGCGATGCGCAAGCGTTCCTCGTCGGCACGGTGGCGTTCGGCCTCCGCCGCCTCGTCCCGTCTGCGCTCCAGCTCCGTACGGCGGACGCGGAGCAGCTCGCCGAGCGCGCCGAGCGCCAGCACCCAGGCGGCGAAGAAGAGGTCGGTCGTCCAGGTGGCGTGCGCGCCGCCGGGTTCGGGCAGCCACGCCCGCAGCCAGTGCGCCGCGACGAGGTGGGAGAGCCAGAAGGCCCCCATGGCGCCCCACGCGGAGTACCGCTCCCCCGCTGCCGCCGCGGCGACGCAGGCGACGGCGAGGCTGAGGAAGACGGGGCCGTACGGATAGCCGGCGGCGAGGTACACCGTCGTGACGAGGGCACTGCCCCACGCGACGGCACGCGGACAGCGATGGCGCACGAGGAGGAGCAGCGGGCCGGCGGCGAGGAGCAGCCGCGCCCACAGGTCGACGGCGCCCGCCTCCCCCGGCCGTTGCCCCGCGGCGAAGGTCGAGCCGATCTGCTGGAGAAGGAGCACCACGAGCGACGAGGGCCACGGCAGGCCGCGGTACTCCGGCTCGCTCCGCCCGGCCCGCGGAGGCTCCGCCTGCGGCAGCCTCAGCAGCGCGGCGCGCGCCGCCAACGAGCGGCGCAGCAGCGGGGATCGGCCCCCTCGCCGCCCGCCGCGCCGGTCGGGGCGGGCTGGCGGGTCGGGGTCTGCGGTGGCGGCCATGGCTGCAACCGTAGGCCGCCGGCCGCCGCGGGGGCGTCAGCCTTCGGCAGACGGCGCGGATACTCCCGGCGGAGTAGCGGCGGTGGTGGCCGTGCCGCGCGATGACGAGACCGGGGAGCCGCCGAGGTCCTCAGCCCGACGCGCCCAGCCCGGGAAGCGGCGGGGCGGCGGCAGCCGGTGCGGGGCGCTCACGGCGCCGGACGGCCCGCTGCCGTACGCCCCGTACGACAGCGGGAGGCGACGCCTCAGCACGTCGGAAGGCGGCTCCTTCGGCGCCGGCGAGGGATGCTCACCGGGCATGCCGGGTCTCCACCGGTCGCCGTGCGCATCTCCTTGCGTGCGGCGGCCGTTGTCTCAGCCCCGGTCGAGGCGGTCGAGCACCCGACGGGCCACCGGGTGGGTGCGGACGACCTCGCCGAGCGTCGTCGTGCCGCGGGTGATCCGGGCGAAGACCGACCAGGCCGGGCGGAAGCCGGTGAGCGCCGCGTGTATCAGTCCGGGGCGTCTGGAGAAGACCCGGAGGAGCCGGCTGCCGACGCCCATCTCCACGCCGAGGCCCGCCTTGATCGCGAACGCGTAGTTGAGGGCCTGCCGGCGCGCGTCCACCGCGTCGTGGGACTCCGCGATCCGCACCGCCCACTCCCCTGCGAGCCGTCCCGAACGCAGCGCGAAGGAGATGCCCTCGCGCGTCCACGGCTCCAACAGGCCGGCCGCGTCGCCGCAGACGAGGACGCGTCCGCGGGAGAGCGGAGAGTCCTCGGCCCGGCACCGCGTCAGGTGGCCGGAGGAGATCCGCGGCTCGAAGCCGGCGAGGCCGAGGCGTCCGACGAAGTCGTCGAGGTAGCGCTTGGTCGCAGCGCCCTCGCCGCGCGCCGAGATGACGCCGACGGTGAGGGTGTCGTCCTTGGGGAAGACCCAGCCGTAACTCCCGGGCAGCGGGCCCCAGTCGATGAGGACCCGCCCGCGCCAGTCGTCGGCGACGCTCCGGGGAACGGGGATCTCCGCCTCCAGGCCGAGGTCGACCTGGTCGAGCTTGACGCCGACGTGCGCGCCTATGCGACTGGCGCTGCCGTCCGCACCGACCACCGCACGCGCGAGCACCGGCTCCTCCTCGCCCGAGAGGACGACGGCGACGGAGCGGCGGTCCGGCACCGCGGGGCCGTGCTGCTCGACGCGCGAGACGGTGGCGCCCGTGCGCACCTCGGCGCCGGCCTTCTGCGCCAGCTCCACGAGTTGGCGGTCGAACTCGGGCCGGTTGACGAGGCCGAAGAGCGTGTTCCGGGAGCGCCGCGTACGCGCGAGACGGCCGTTGTGCGAGAAGGTCACCGCGTCGACGCGGTCCTTGAGCGGCAGTTCGAACCCGGGAGGCAACGAGTCGCGGGTCGGGCCGATGATGCCGCCGCCGCAGGTCTTGTAGCGGGGCAACTCGGCCTTCTCCACCAACAACACCCGCCGGCCTGCCACGGCAGCCGCGTACGCGGCCGACGCACCTGCTGGACCGCCGCCGACCACGACGACGTCCCAGACCGCGCGCTCCTCACCCTCGGTTGCGCTCTCGGCGTTCTCGCTGCTCACGATGTGTTTTGCTCTCCCGCCCGACCTCGGCTGCGCTTGGACCCCCGCATCCTACGGCGCTGCCTCGGGAGCACCGGCTGTGGGAGGATCTGCGTCGGCCCGCCCTGCCCGGAGCGTCCGCTCCGCGGCTCGCGGCCCCGCCTGTGTGCCCAACGGCGCGCCCCCGCCGAGCGTTCCCGCAGCCGGCGAGGAGAGCCGCACCCCGCGGCGGCGCCCCCCGCCTTCGGCAGCACGGCGTGACGACGAGGGACGAGAAGAAGGAGCGCAGATGAACCAGAGCCGTACCGACGCAGGGCCCGGGATAGCGGCGGCGGTCTCCGCCATGATGCCCGAGGCGCGGAGCGAGCTCGCCGAACTCGTCGCGTTCCGCTCGGTCGCCGACCCCGCGCAGTTCCCGAAGAGCGAGTGCGACGCCGCCGCCGAGTGGGTCGCGGACGCGCTGCGCGCCGAGGACTTCGAGGACGTCGCGCTGCTCGCCACCCCCGACGGCACCACCTCCGTCTACGGCCACCTCCCGGGCCCCGAGGGCGCCCCGACCGTCCTCCTCTACGCCCACTACGACGTGCAGCCCCCGCTCGCCGAAGACGAGTGGCACACCCCGCCGTTCGAGCTCACCGAGCGCGCCGACGGGCGCTGGTACGGGCGGGGCGCGGCCGACTGCAAGGGCGGCGTGCTGATGCACCTGCTCGCACTCCGCGCGCTGAAGGCGAACGGCGGCGTCCCCGTCGGCGTGAAGGTGATCGCCGAGGGTTCCGAGGAGCAGGGCACGGGCGGACTCGAGCGGTACGCGGAGGCGCACCCCGAACTCCTCACCGCGGACACGATCGTGATCGGCGACGCGGGCAACTTCCGCGTCGGCCTGCCGACGGTCACGGCGACGCTGCGCGGGATGGTACTGGTGCGGGTCGGCGTGGAGACGCTCCGAGGCAATCTGCACTCGGGGCAGTTCGGCGGTGCGGCGCCCGACGCGCTCGCCGCGCTCGTCCGGCTCCTCGACTCGCTCCGCGACGAGCACGGCGACGTCGCCGTCGAGGGGCTCCGTTCGGAGGCGACCGCCGAGGGACTCCGGTACGACGAGGAGCAGTTCCGCTCGGACGCCGGCGTCCTCGAGGGTGTCGAACTCACCGGCACGGGCGGTGTCGCGGACCGGCTGTGGGCCCGCAACTCGGTGACGGTACTGGGCGTCGACTGCCCGCCGGTCGTCGGCGCCACCGCGTCGGTGCAGGCGTCGGCGCGTGCGCTGGTCTCGCTGCGGATCGCCCCCGGGCTCGACGTGGACACGGCGCTCGGCCACCTCCTGCGCCACCTGGAGACGCACGTGCCGTGGAAGGCCCGACTGACGACCGAAGTCGTCGGCCGTGGCGAGCCGTTCAGCGCCGACACCGCGAGCCCCGCCTACCGAGCGATGGCCGAGGCGATGCGCGAGGCGTACGACGGCACCGAGATGCAGGTCGCCGGGCAGGGCGGGTCGATCCCGCTCTGCAACACCCTCGCCTCGCTCTACCCGCGGGCCGAGATTCTGCTGATCGGCCTCTCGGAGCCGGAGGCGCACATCCACGCCGTCAACGAGAGCGTCGACCCTGGCGAGTTGGAACGCCTCTCGGTCGCCGAGGCCCGGTTCCTCCAGCGGTACGCCGAGCGTTCCTGAGCCGACGGGGCGCGCGGCGGGGCGGGTTGGCCGGCTCGGGTCTCAACGCCCCTCGTATGCACGCCCGTCGCGCACCGTTGCGTCCTCCGGCTCTCCGCCCTCCAGGTACAGCGGGCTCCCCGCGCGGCGGGCCTGGAGGGCGCGGCGAAGGCGCCTGAACCGGTGTGCGGGGAGGAGGGTCCGCGCCTCCTGCTCGGTGGCGAACCGCCAGCCGCGCAGCTCGGCGCGGGGCAGCAGCACCCTGCTCGCCTGCCGGGGTCCGAGGCGGCCGCCGTCGAAGAGGAAACGGAGCCCTCCGAGCGACGGGGGCCGGGGCCGCTCCCAGTCGACGACGAGCAGCCGCAGCGGCCCCGCGAGGTGCAGGCCGAGCTCCTCCTCCACCTCCCGCCGGCCGGCGGAGGCGGGCGGCTCACCGTGTTCGACGACGCCGCCGGGGAACTCCCAGCCCGGCTTGTACGTGGGGTCGACGAGGAGGACGCGGTCGAGTTCGTCGAAGAGCAGGACGCCGGAGGCGACCGTCTCGGCGGTCGGCTCCGGCGTCTGGACGATCTCGACGCGGCCCGCGCCGGTGCCGACGGCGCAGGCGAGCGACTCGGCGGTCTGCCGGGGAGTGAGCGTCGTGGTGTCCACCGTGTGCGCGTCGGCCGAGAGCCAGCGCAACGCGGCGCGGTAGCGCGGGAGTTGGCGCAGACACCGCAGACGGGACGCCTCACCCTCGACTGCTGCACGCTCGTCTATCCGGGCGCGAAGGATCGGGTCCTCTGCTCTGAGCAGGAAGTGCGAGACCGGTATCCGCCGCGCGGCGAGCGAGCCGAAGATCTCGTCCCGGTACTCGCGGCGGAAGAGCGGCATCGGCGTGATCAGCGGTCCCTGCACCTCGGTGAGGAGCGCGGCGGCGGTGTCGGCGACCAACCGCCGCCAGGCGGCCAGCTCTTGGACGTCGGCGACCTCGCCCAGCCGCTCCTTGGGCAGCATCGCGCGCAGCCCCGGACCGAGGAGCTCCGGATCGAAGAGCACGCTGCCGGGCAGCAGCTCCTGGAGTGCGTACGCGGCGGTGGTCTTGCCTGCACCGCATGCACCGTTCAGCCAGACGAGCACGTCGGTCCCCCTCTACGTCCACCCCAAAGGGCTGCCCGCTACCCCCAGAGGTGGAAACGCGCCGGGGCGCGGGCGCCCCCGCTCGGCGGCAGAGGGCGACCACGCCCCGGCGCGCGAACCCGCTACGGGCGCCAGTCGGGGTCCCGCCCCGAGACACCGAGCAGCCGAGCGAACTCCGGCGCGTCCGGGGCCGTCGTCACTTCGGGCGCGAAGACGCCCGCCTGCCGGGCCATGGGTGCCATCTCCCGTAGAGCGGGCAGGAGTTCACGGACGGCACCCGGCGGCGGCGTGTACGGTCGGCCGGTGGCGCGCGCCAAGTCCCATGCGTGCACGGTGAGGTCGGCAAGGGCCTGCGTGGCGACGAACCGCTGCGGCATCCGCATCACAGGGGACTCGCCCCGGAGCGCCGAGTCGCTCGACCACGCCCGCACGAGCGCGTCGCTCTCGACGGCGAACCTGTCGCGCCACTCCGGCCCGAGGCGGTCGGGGGTCGAGGAGAAGTCGGCCTGTCCCTTCACCGCAAGCGCCTGGAAGGAGACGACGACGTGGAAGAGATGGTTGAGCAGCGCCCGCACGTCGTACTCGGCGCACGGCGTGGGGGCGCCCAACTGCCCGTCGTGCACGCCCTGGACGACGGGGAGGGCCGAGCGGGCGGCGTCCCGGAGGTTCGTGAGTGTCTCATCGGTCATGCGGGCAGCCAACCGCCCGGCCGCCGCACCGTCTTGAAGAAACACGCCTGCGCCGTAGCATGCCGGTGTGGAAGCGTTACGCCAGGACACGCGCGGCATCGTCGCCGCGCCCCATCTCCTCTCCCGGGTCCGCTTCCGCCGCCGCGCTCCGGCGCCCGCGCTCCGTCGCCACGTCGAGCACTACTGGCTGATCGACTGGGATCTCCCCGCCCCTTACACCTCGCGCGTCCTCACCCACCCTTGCGTCAACCTCGCCCTTCAACTCTCCGACGGGGCAGCCGATGCGGAGGCCGTGGGCCCGCTCCACCGGCTTTTCGAAACCCGACTAGCCGGGCACGGGCGGGTGTCGGGCGTGCAGTTCCGGCCGGGCGCCTTCCGCGCCTTCGCCGGCCCCGGCTGCTCCCCTGCCGCGCTCGCCGACCGCAGGCTTCCCCTCGACGAAGCGCTGCCCGGTTCGCGCGACGCCGCCGCCGCGGTTTTCGCGGCCGGCGGGGACGACGCCCGCGTCGACGCGCTCGACGCCCTCCTCACCTCGTACGGCCCCGTCCCCGACACCGCGACCGCACGAGCAATGGCGCTCGCCCACCGGGCGCGCACCGACCGCACGCTCCGCCGCGTCGACCAACTCGCCCACGCAGCAGGGCTGTCGGTGCGCGCCCTGCAACGCCTCTTCGCCGCCGTGCACGGCATCGGCCCCAAGCAGCTCGTCTGCAGGTACCGCCTCCTGGACGCCTTGGAGCACGCCACCACGGAACCGGGCCCCGACTGGGGCCGTCTCGCCGCCGATCTCGGCTACAGCGACCAGTCCCACCTGGTACGGGAGTTCACCGCCGCCGTGGGCGTCCCGCCCGCCGGCTACGTGCGCGCGCTGATGACGCCGCTCGTACCCAAGTCCTCGGCGTACTCGACGGGTTGACGCGCGTGGCTCGGAACCCCGACCGCCCGGACCGCGGTTGGCCGGGGTTCCGCGCTGCCGTCGGTCGGGGACGGACGCCGGAGCCTGCTGCGGTGGACGCGGGGATACCTCAGGCGGCTCCCGCTGTGCTCCTCGGACTCTCGACACGACGCCGGGAACCTACCGGCGCACTCACGCCGGCGAGCACACGGGACATTGACCGGAAGGCCGGTGCGGGCCAACTGGCCAGCCAAGCAAGGGTTGTCCACGGCCCGGCGATGCTTGGCTGGCGTACGGTTACGGACAGCTTTGCTCTGATTCCAGGCAAACTCGTGGCAGAACACACGTAGGTGAGCTTTCATGGAGCGTGTCCCCGCCACCGGCAACAGCGACTGCCGTGCGGGGTACAGGCCGTTTGGGTAGGCACGCCAAACGGCCTGTGCGGGAGCGAACTGGCGCAGGTTTGGAGCCGAGTGAACCGGATGGTGTCAAGCCCGTCTGAGGCCCACACCTCAGCCCTGCGGGTGCGTGGGCCCGGTGGGCGTCCTACTCGAATCAGTGCCGTTGCAGAGGGAAGGGGAGGGAGCGTTGCAGGCACTGAGGCCGGACGATCCGCATCAGGTAGGCAAGTACCGGCTGCTGCACCGGCTGGGTGCGGGCGGGATGGGCCAGGTGTATCTGGGGATTTCCCCGGGGCGGCGGCTCGTCGCGGTGAAGGTCATCCACGGCGAGTTCGAGAGGCACCCGGAGTACCTCGCCCGGTTCCGCCGGGAGGTCCTGGCCAACCGGCTGGTCACCGGTGCCTTCACTGCCCCGGTTTTCGACCACGACTCCTACGCGAGCCCGCCGTGGCTGGTGACCTCCTATGTGCCGGGGCCGTCGCTGAAGGGAGCAGTGCGGGATGCGGGGCCCCTGCCGGAGGGCACCGTGGTGCTGCTCGCAGGGGCGCTGGCCGAGGCGCTGGCCAGCATTCATGAGGCGGGGCTGGTCCACCGGGACCTCAAGCCGTCGAATGTGCTGCTGGCCGAGGACGGCCCGCGGGTCATCGACTTCGGCATCGCCCGCGTCGAGGACATCACCGGCATCACCCGGACCAAGCAGCCACTGGGCACCTACGGTTACATCGCTCCCGAGTTCCTCAGCCGCGGCGAGAGCACCACGGCGTCCGACATGTTCGCGCTCGGCGGGGTCCTGGTGTACGCGGCGACCGGTTCAAGCCCCTTCGGCAGCGGGTCCGACCACGTGCTCGCCTACCGGACGGTGCACGAGCAGCCGCGCCTCGAGGGCATCACCAACCCCGAGCTGCTCAGTCTGATCACGGACTGCACGGACCGGGACCCGGCAGCGCGGCCCACCCCGCAGCAGGTGCTGGAGCGCACCGGCTTCAACGAGCACCGCAGCACGCTCCTGGACGCCTCCGCCTGGGCCCCGGCAGCCGAACGCACCGTGGCACTGCGCGAAGAGGCGCTGGACCTCGCCGAGATCTCGACCCTCCCCGAACCCGATCGCGACCGGGAGGTGACGTCCGGACCCGGCCGGGGCGGCCGCCTCACCCGGCGGTCCGCGTTGTTCGCAGGCGGAGCCGCCCTGGTCGCGGGCGCCGGGGGGCTGGCGCTGTGGCGGTCCGCGGACGGCCACAACGGCACCGCGTCGGCGGACCAGCCCGCGCCGAAGTCCTCCGCATCCGCGACCCCCCGCTGGATCGGGCCGAAGCCGGTGGCTTGCTGGCCGATGAACGACGGCAGCGGGAGGAAGGTGAAGGACACGGCGGGGCACCACGATGCGAAGGCCAGCGGGATCAAATGGGCCAGCGGCCGCGCGACCTTCGACGGCCTCCATGGGTATGCCGAAACCACGAATCCGGTGGTCGCGGCGGGGCCGGACAAGGCGTTCACGGTCGTCGCCCGGGTCCGTGTCCTGCGGGTTCCGGAGGGCCCGAAGCTAAATCAGCGCAGGAGCATGAATCCGGGCACGGAATCCGTCTATACGGCAGTGGCTCAGCAGGTGCCGGCTTGGGAGGAGGCGGGCGGGTGCAGCTTCTACCTGCAGTACTTGGGTGGCGGCACCGAGAGGTGGGCTTTCTCTCTGAGCGGCGCCGTCGATGGCACTCCCGGCCGGGCCCACTCCAATTTCACGGTTGCGGACCCCAGCGGCTGGACCCACCTTACCGGCGTCCAAGACAAGGATGGGACCCTCCAGTTGTACGTCGACGGGAAGCCGCAGGAACGGGTGAAGCCCGAGGTTCCGCCCATCCCACGGAACGGTCCGCTGCTGATCGGCCGCGCCGTCTACGATGACAAGCCGTCCGACTGGTTCTCCGGAGACATCAGCGAAGTCCGCCTCTACGACCGCGCCCTGACCGGCGATCAGGTCTACGACCTCGTCGCCGGGGCGCAGCGGGGATGACTCCCCCCGGAAAGGCGCCCGACCAGGCGGGATGCCGTCCGGCCCGTGAGACCTTGCAGGTACCGGCCAGCCCGTCCGCACAGCAAGGTGAGAGCTGAGCCGTAAAGGGCGATCGCACGGTCGTCGGCAGCCGCCCAGGCACGTGACCTCGGTGCCACCGACTTCCTTGGAGGTTCGCCCGGATGGAGAGCCGGAAGGTCCTGTGTGACTGCCGCCTGAAGAGCGACGGTGCACACCACGCGCTGCCCGGCGCCGCACGCCGGCACAACCTCGCCCTGACAGGCTGAGCCGACGGCCCACCCCGACGGGATGCACACCTCCGACGCAGCGAGGATCAGTTACGGGACAGCCCTGGCGCCGCGGCGGACGGGCCCGCCGCCGCCCGGCCAACTGCGCACGGACGGCGGCGAGTCGAGCGCCCCAGCCGGGCGCCGTGGAGCCGACGTGCGGGTCACCACCCCACGAGCTCGCGACACGCGGCAGCCGCGCCGATGAGCCCGCCGTCGGTGCCGGTGCGGGCCTTCACGAGTTCGATGTCCTGGACGAAGGAGAGCGTCGCGAACTCGTCCAGTGCGGTGCGCAACGGCGCGAAGAGCACCTCGCCCGCGGCCGCGACCCCGCCGCCGATGACGACTATCTCGATCTCCACCAGCGCGGCCGTCGCTGCGATCCCCGCACCGAGAGCCCTCGCCGCCCGCCGGTAAGCGGCGAGCGCGGCGGCGTCCCCCGCGCGGGCGGCCTCGGCGACGGCGCCCGCGTCCGCGGGGCGGTCCTGCGGTGGGCGCCAGCCCCGATCGAGCGCCGTACGGGCGATGTTGGGGCCGCTCGCGAGGCGCTCGACGCAGCCGCGCGAGCCGCAGGGGCACGGATCGCCGTCGAGGTCGACGCTGATGTGCCCGATGTGCCCCGCGTTCCCCGTCGGCCCCGAGTGGACCCTGCCGTCGAGGACGAGGCCGCCGCCGACGCCCGTCGAGACGACCATGCACAGCGCGGCCCTCCTCCCCCGCGCGGCTCCCTGCCAGTGCTCGGCGGCGGCGATCGCCGGGCCGTCGCCGACGAGCGCGACGGGCAGCCGCGTGGAGCGGCGGACGCGTTCGACGAGCGGATAGCCGCGCCACGCCGGTATGTTGACCGGACTCACCGTCCCGGCGGCCGCGTCGACGGGACCCGCGCTGCCGATGCCGACCGCGGCGACGCGCGCCCACTCCCCTGCGGCGGCCAGCTCCGCGAGCACCTCGTCGACGGCGGCGGCGACGTCCTCCGCGCCCGCTTCCGCGGGGGTGGGGCGTCGTGCGCGGGCGAGGAGGCAGCCGTCGCCGTCGACGAGAGCTCCGGCGATCTTGGTGCCCCCGATGTCGAGGGCGGCGACGAGCTCGGTGTGCATCTTCGGCGGCTCCTAGCGGCTGGAACGGTGGGTCGTCTGTGTGACCGGGTAAGTCTCCCCAGAGTTGACAACGTTGTCTAGTCCACGATCTCGCCGACTATGCTGCGGAGTCGAGGAAGCGCCCAGCCGAGGAAGGAACTCCGTGGTCGACACCGCACCGCCGGCCGACGCCGTAGGGACCCGTTACGGCGCCCGCCCCACCATGAAGGACGTGGCCGCACACGCCGGCGTCGGCCTGAAGACCGTCTCCCGCGTCGTCAACGGCGAGGCAGGGGTGGCCCAGGACACCGAGCGTCGGGTACGCGAGGCGATAGCCGCACTCGGCTTCCGCCGCAACGACAGCGCCCGGGTGCTCCGCAAGGGGCGCACCTCCAGCGTCGGACTGATACTCGAGGACCTCGCCGACCCGTTCTACGCCCCGCTGAGCCGCGCCGTCGAAGAGGTCGCGCGGGCGCACGGCGCCCTGCTCATCAACGGCTCCAGCACCGAGGACCCGGAGCGCGAGCGGGAGTTGGCGCTGGCGCTGTGCGCGCGCCGGGTGGACGGACTCGTGATCGTGCCGGCCAGCCGCGACCACCGCTACCTGGAGCCGGAGATCTCGGCAGGCGTCGCGACCGTCTTCGTCGACCGGCCGCCCGGGCGCATCGCGGCCGACCTCGTCCTCTCGGAGAACCGGGAGGGCGCACGCGCGGGAGTCGCACACCTCGTGGCGCACGGCCACCGCCGCATCGGCTTCGTCGGGGACCGTCCGCACATCCACACCGCGGAGGAACGGCTCGCCGGCTACCGTGCCGCCATGAGCGACGCCGGCCTCCCCGTCGACGAGGCGTGGGTCGCACCGGGCGCCACCGACCCCGAGCGCGTGCGGCGCGACGCCGGCCGGATGCTCGGCGGCGCGGAGCCGGTGACGGCGATCTTCGCAGGCAACAACCGGGTGACGGTCACCCTCGTCCGGCTCCTCGCGGCGGCCGAACACCGCACGGCGCTCGTCGGCTTCGACGACTTCGAGCTCGCCGACCTCCTGTCACCACCCGTCACCGTCGTGGCGCAGGACCCGGCCGCGATGGGACGCCGCGCCGCTGAACTGCTCTTCGCGCGGCTCGCGGGCGCCGGCGGGCCGCCGCGCCGCCTCTCCCAGCCGACGCGGCTCGTCCCGCGCGGCTCCGGTGAACTGCCGCCCGGCGGTTGACAGTTGTTCACCGTCCCGCGAGCTGCTCCAAGCCACGACGGTCGGTACCGGCGCCCTCGGCCACCTCGTGCTCGGCGAGGGCGCCGCAGTCGAGGCCGCGGAGCAGGTACCCGGCGAGGGCGCGCACCGTGGCCGGCTCGTCGAGAACGGCGCCTTGCGAGCCGGAGCGGTAGCGCGCTATCCGTGCGCACGACTCGGCGGCGCCGCGGCGGAAGAAGCCGAAGACGGCGGCGTAACGGCTGGGCAGGTGGCCCGGATGCATGTCCCAGCCCTGGTAGTAGCCGCGTGCAGCAGCGCGCCGCACGAGCCGGTGGTGGAGCCGCCAGGCTCGGTGGACCTGCCCGGTACCGCCGACGGGCAGGACGTTGGTCGAGCCGTCAGAGAGACGCACGCCCGTACCGGCAGCCGCCGCCTGCATCACCGCCTTGGCGTGGTCGGCGGCCGGGTGGTCGGGCGCCTGGTGGGCCGCGCTGATTC
The DNA here is from genome assembly GCF_000381025.1 of Streptomyces sulphureus DSM 40104. Taxonomy (GTDB): domain Bacteria; phylum Actinomycetota; class Actinomycetes; order Streptomycetales; family Streptomycetaceae; genus Streptomyces; species Streptomyces sulphureus. The sequence goes on along the minus strand of NZ_KB905813.1, from coordinate 777,110 downwards.
CGCAGTCGGCGCTGTAGTCGAAGGTGCCGTAGTGGAGGGCGGTGGCACGGCCCTCGGCGGCGCCGATCAGCTCGGCGACGGTGGCGCGGCCGTCCGCGCCGAGGATCGCGGCGGTCGTCTCGATCTGGATCTCGAAGCCCAGACGCCCGGCCGGCAGCCCTGCCGCCTCCTCGAACCCCCGGCAGACGGCGGCGAATTGGGCCACCTGCTCGGGCCTGCTCACCTTCGGAAGTGTCAGCAGTAGCCCGTCCGGCAGATCACCGGCGTCGAGCAGCCCCGTGAGGAAGAGGTCCAGGGTGCGCAGGCCGCGTCGACGGACCGGCGCCTCCATGCACTTGAGCCTGATACCGACGTACGGCGGGACGCAGGAGCCCGGACCGGCCCCCGCCCATCCGGCGACGATGGCGGCGGCCCGGACCGCGGCCTCGTCCTCCTCGGCGTCGGGCCTGCTCCCGTAGCCGTCCTCGAAGTCGATGCGCAGGTCCTCGACGGGTTCGGCTGCGAGCTTCGCCCTGACGCGCGCGTGCACCTGCGCGAACTCGGCCTCGCTGTACGCGTCCTGGGCTGCTCCGCCGAGCCCGAGGGCGGAAGCGAGGGTCTCCGGGTTGTGCGCGTGCCGGTCGAGGAGGTCCAGCGCGGCGCGGCCCCACTCGGCAGGGGTTCCGGCGGTGAGCGTGTCGGCGGGGACGTAGACGGTGTGGACGGGTTGGCGGGTGCCGGGGTCGCCCGGGTACCGGGCGGCGAGCTCTGCGTCGACCGGGGCGAGCGCCGCGTCCACGGAAGCGGCGACGGCCTCGGGGAGGCAGGTGCGGGGGCTGGGCTGCGGCGTCTCGTCGGGCATCGCGCGCCTCCTGTGGGCTCCGGCGCGCGGGCGCCGGCTGCGGAGCAGGCGGTTCAACAGGATGTTGAACCCGTGGGCCCTGGACGCTAGTTGGCGCCCGAAGCGCAGGTCAAGAGCGACCGGACGGCGGCGGCCCCGGTACCGATGCGGTACCGGGGCCGAGGTCGCGCTGCTGCGTCGTGGTCAGCCCTTGCGGGTCTTGACCTCTTCGGTGAGTTGGGGGAGGACGTTGAAGAGGTCGCCGACGACGCCGTAGTCCACCAAGTCGAAGATGGGGGCTTCGGAGTCCTTGTTGACCGCGACGATCGTCTTCGACGTCTGCATACCCGCGCGGTGCTGGATCGCGCCGGAGATACCCGCCGCGATGTAGAGCTGCGGAGAGACCGACTTGCCGGTCTGGCCGACCTGGTTGGAGTGCGGGTACCAGCCGGCGTCCACGGCGGCACGGGAGGCGCCGACCGCGGCGCCGAGGGAGTCGGCGAGGGCTTCGATGACGGGGAAGTTCTCCGCACCGTTGACCCCGCGGCCGCCCGAGACGACGATCGCGGCCTCGGTGAGCTCCGGACGCCCGGTCGACTCCCGCTCGGTCCGCGACGTCACCTTCGTACCGCGGGCCGCATCGTCGAAGGAGACCTCGAGCTCCTCGACGGTGCCGGCGGCCGAAGCCGCCTCGGGCGCCGCGGAGTTGGGCTTGACGGTGATGACCGGGGTACCCCGGGTGATCCGGGAGCGCGTGGTGTAGGCGGCCGCGAAGACCGACTGCGTGGCCACCGGGCCGTCCTCGCCCGGCTCGACGTCCACCGCATCGGTGATCAGGCCGGACTCCAGGCGCACGGCGAGACGAGCGGCGATCTCCTTGCCCTCACCGCTGGAGGGCACGAGGACCGCGGCCGGGGAGACGGCGTCGTAGGCAGCCTTGAGCGCGGCGACCTTCGGCACGACGAGGTAGTCGGCGAACTCCGGTGCGTCCGCCGCCAGCACGCGGGTGGCGCCGTACTCGCCCAGGACCTTCGCGGCCTCCTGCGCACCCGGGCCGAGGTGGACCGCGACCGGCTCACCCAACCGCCGGGCCAGAGTGAGGAGTTCGAGGGTGGGCTTGCGGACGGCACCGTCCACGTGGTCGACATAGATGAGAACTTCAGCCATGGTGGGAATCTCCTGCCGGAAGAAGAGGGGAAAGCGAACGGAGGGCGGGCTTCAGAGGAGCTTTTGGCCGGCGAGGAATTCCGCGAGCTGCTTGCCGCCCTCGCCCTCGTCCTTGACCACCGTGCCTGCGGTGCGGGCCGGGCGCTCGTTGGCCTCGACGACCGCGGTGGAGGCGCCTTCCAGGCCGACCTGCTCGGCCTCCAGATCCAGGTCGTCCAACTCCAGCTCCTCGACCGGCTTCTTCTTCGCCGCCATGATCCCCTTGAACGACGGGTAACGGGCCTCGCCGGACTGGTCGGTGACGGAGACCAGGGCGGGCAGCGCCGCCTCCAGGTGCTCGGTCGCAGCCTCACCGTCGCGGCGTCCTGTCACCTTGCCGTCGGCCACCGACACCTCGGACAGCAGCGTCGCCTGCGGGACGCCGAGGCGCTCGGCGAGCATCGCGGGCAGCACGCCCATCGTGCCGTCGGTCGAGGCCATGCCGCAGACCACCAGGTCGAAGCCGGTCTTCTCGATCGCCTTGGCGAGCACCAGCGAAGTGCCCGCGACATCGCTGCCGTGGATGTCCTCGTCCTCGACGTGCACGGCCTTGTCCGCCCCCATCGAGAGCGCCTTGCGCACCGCGTCGCGGGCGTCCTCGGGGCCGACGGTCACCACGGTGACCTCCGCGTCGTCGGACTCCTCGGAGATCTGCAACGCCTGCTCCACCGCGTACTCGTCCAACTCGGAGAGCAGACCGTCCGCCGCCTCACGATCCACCGTCAGGTCTTCGGCGAACTCCCGGTCACCCGCGGCGTCCGGCACGTACTTCACACAGACAACGATCCTCAAGCTCACGCCGGCTCTCCTCGTGCGTCGACTCACGGTTCCGGTCCGGCAGGACCGGCTCTCCGTCCTCAATATTACTCGCCAGTACACCTAGCTGCTTCCCGCGTGGCAAGCCGGGTGAACTGTGACCTTTCCTACGCGCGCCACGCACGCGCAACCCAACCATTCCCCACCCCGCCGCATGCGGCACCGGAGCGCCGCAGGCCGCTCCCGCCGTTCCGACGATACGCGGCCCGAAACCCCCTGCGAGCAGCGGGACTTGCCGCTCAGGCGACCGCCTCGCCGAGCGCCGCGATCACGTCCGCCTTGCGTGGCACACCTTGTGCCCTGCGCACCGTCCGCCCGCGGGAGTCCAGAACGAAGACGGTCGGGGTCCCCTCGATGCCGAGCTGTGCCGCGAGCGCGGGACGCGACTCCGCGTCGACCTCCAACTGCGCGACGCCCGGCACCATGTCGGCGACCTGCGCGAGGACGCGGCGGGCAGCACGGCACGGCTGGCAGAACGCGCTGGAGAACTGGAGCAGGGTCGCCCGCTCCCCCAACCGTCCCGCCGCGCGCGCAGCTTCGAGCACCGTGCGGTCGTCCTGCGCCATCAGCCACCTCCGCGCCCCGTCGGAACCGGCCGGCGCCCCGCCGGCCGCGTCTCCGCACCTTACCGAGACCGCTGCGACCCGCACCCGCCTCGCGCACGTGACGAGGATCTCGCGTCTTGCCCGTCCATGGGCTAGCCATGACCTGCCGTTTGGGGAACCATCACAGGCAGCCGGAAGTTACGCCCCCGTAAGTTCTCACTCCGGCGAGACGACCGGACCGGAGCGGCGAGCCCCGCTCCGCCCAGCGATCGAGACGAAGGGCCCCACGTGGCAGACCTCCTCTACCCCCCGGTGATCGGCGCGGCCCGCGTCTGGTTCAAGGCCCTGGACCTGCGGATCGACCTGCGCGGCACCGAGCACCTGCCGAGAAGGGGAGGTGCCGTCCTGGCGAGCAACCACATCAGCTACCTCGACTTCGTCTTCAACGGCCTCGCCGCCAGGCCCGCCAAGCGCCTGGTCCGCTTCATGGCGAAGGAGGCCGTCTTCCGGCACAAGGTGTCGGGACCGCTGATGCGCGCGATGAAGCACATCCCCGTCGACCGCTCCCGTGGTGAACAGGCGTACGCCGACGCCGTGCAGGCCCTCCGCGACGGCGAGGTGGTCGGCGTCTTCCCCGAGGCGACGATCTCGCGGTCGTTCACGCTCAAGGACTTCAAGACGGGCGCGGCACGCATGGCACAGGAGGCCAGAGTGCCGCTCGTGCCGATGGCGGTCTGGGGCACCCAACGGCTGTGGACCAAAGGCCACAAGCGGGACTTCGGCCGCAACCACCTCCCGCTCACCCTGCGCGTGGGCGCCCCGATCGAAGCCCCCGGCGACGAGTCGCCCACGGGCATAACCGAGCGCCTCAAGGAGCGGATGCAGGACCTCCTCGAGGCGGCCCAGCGCGCCTACCCCTCGCACGCGGACGCGCCCGGCTCCTGGTGGCTCCCCGCCCACCTCGGCGGCACAGCCCCGACACCCGCCGAGGCGCGAGCCCTGTAAGAGGCCCTGACAGGAAGTGTTATCCGGTGCGACTGCCGGGTTGCGTGCCCGCCGGTCGGCAGCGGGAAAGCGGGATGCTCGGCCGTTGATCGTCTCGGCCGAACTGTGGTCATCGATCGGACCGTTGCTGCCGGCACCCGGGCCGACCACACCACCCAACTGCTGCCGCTGCCGGCCTAGGGGCGGCCGACCCGCACCAGCCCCCGATCTCCTGCTGGCCGTTCGCGGCCACGACGAGCACCGGCGCCTTTCCGGCCCCCAGGCACCGAACCGCTGGTAGCGCGACGAGACGCGGGCCTTCCTCGGCCTGGCCGCCTGCTTGATCACCCATCGCCACGTCCGGCGCCGCGGTTGGGCTCTCGTGAGCGACTTCCGCGTGCACTACCCTCATAATGTAAGCAGTGCTTACATTATGAGGTGCGATGGACTCGAACCCGACCAGGCCCGGCTACCACCACGGCGATCTACGGGCGACGCTGGTTCTCGCCGCCCTGGAGCTGCTTGAGGCCGGCGAGCCGTTCTCGTTGCGTGGGCTTGCCCGCCGAGCGGGTGTGTCCACCGCCGCTCCGTACCGGCACTTCGCCGATCGCGAGGAGCTGGAATCGGCGCTGGCCGTCCACGGGTTGCGCGAACTGAGGAGCGAACTGACCGCAGGCAGACCAACCCCGACATCTGCCGCCGAGGTCGGCGAGCTCGCCGTCGGGTATGTGCGCTTCGCCCTGCGCAGGCCGGCGCTGTTCCGTCTCATGTTCGGGCAGGCATGCGATGACCAGGACGACGAAAGGGTGCGCGCGTCCCGTGCGCTGCACGACCACCTCGAAGCCGTCATGGCCGAGGTCTACCCCGCATCCGACCCAGCCGTCCTGGCCACCGCCGGATGGTCGCTCGCCCACGGGCTGGCCTTCCTCCACCTCGACGGCAAGCTTTCCCACGCCGACCCCGCCGCCAGCGACGAGCGCGTGCGTTCGACGTTCGCCGCCGTCTTCCCACCCGTCGTCCAGCCCGCAATCGAGGATTCATGAGCGCGCGCATCCTGATCGTCGTCACCAACGTCGACCGCTACGAGGCCGACCCGTCGCACTCGACCGGGCTCTGGCTGTCAGAGCTGACCCACGCCTACGACGTCTTCGAGAAGCACGGCTCGGAGCAGACGATCGTGAGCCCCGCGGGCGGGAAGTCACCGACGGAGCCACGGTCGTTGAAGTTCCCCCACTACGACAAGTCCGCCAAGTCCTGGCATGACGACCCGACCCGGATGGCGCTGCTCGACGACACGGCCGCCCCGGAACAGATCGACTCGGCCGACTACGACGCCGTCTACTTCACCGGCGGCCACGCAACGATGTTCGACTTCCCCGGCAGCCAGGGCCTGCAACGGATCACCCGTGAGATCTTCGAGCGCGGCGGTGTCGTCGGCGCGGTCTGCCACGGCTACTGCGGTCTGCTCGACACCACTCTCTCCGACGGAAGCCACCTCGTCGCCGGCCGCAACCTCACCGGGTACTCCTGGCGCGAGGAAGTCCTCGCACGCGTCGACAAGCTCGTGCCCTACAACGTCGAAGAGCGGATGAAGGAGCGTGGCGCGCACTACGCGAAGGCGCTACTGCCGTTCGTCTCCCACACCGTCGTCGACGGCAGGCTCGTCACCGGCCAGAACCCCGGGTCGGCCAAGGAGACCGCAACCAAGGTCGCCGCGCTGCTCTGACAGCCGAGACCGCCGCACCGAATCCCGACCCGAAGGGCAGCACCCCATGCAGACCGTGCTCGGATCAGGCGGCCAGATCGCCGAAGAGCTCACTCGCGAACTGCACCGGAACTTCACCCGCGACGTCCGCCTGGTGAGCAGGAACCCCGGAAAGGTGCAGGAGACCGACCAGCTCGTACCCGCTGACCTCATGGATGCCGAGGCCACCGATGCGGCGGTGGCGGGAAGCGACATCGTCTACCTCACCGTCGGGCTGCCGATGGACTCCGCACTGTGGGAGCAGCGGTTCCCGACCATGATGGCGAACACGATCGCCGCCTGCCGGAAGCACGGCAGCAAGCTCGTCTTCTTCGACAACACCTACATGTACCCGCAGACCTCGACGCCCCAGACCGAGGACACCGCGTTCGAGCCGGTCGGGCGGAAGGCAACCGTGCGCGCACGAATCGCGTCGGCGCTGCTGGCCGAGCGGGACGCGGGCACGATCGACGCCGTGATCTGCCGAGCCCCCGAGTTCTACGGCCCCGGCAAGACCCAGAGCCTGACCAACTCGGCCGTCTTCCACCGCATCGAACATGGCAAGCGGCCGATGGTGCCGCTGAACGCCCACACCAGGCGCAGCCTGATCTGGACCCCGGACGCCAGCCGGGCCATGGCCCGCATCGGGAACACACCCGACGCCTACGGGCAGACCTGGCATCTGCCGATCGCGCCGGACCGCCTGACCTACCAAGACATGATCGACATCGCCTCCCGGATCACCGGGAAGAAGATCCGCTACTCCACGGTCCCCGGCTGGGCGTTCAGGATCGGCGGGCTCGTCAACCCGGCGGTGAAGGAGGTAGAGGAACTGCTGCCGCGCTACCGGCAGGACAACGTCTTCGACTCGTCGAAGTTCACGAGACGGTTCCCAGACTTCCAGCCCACGAGCTACCGGGACGGCATCGCCCGGCTCCTCGAAGGCGAGTGACGGCGCGCCGCCACAGCACCCGGCGCTGCGGCCTCGCGGCCTGACGGACCGCTCGCCGCCACGTCCAACCTCCCGGTCGGGACGTCCGAGTGCGGCGGCCGACACCCGCGCCGCAGTGCGGCCGTCGGGCGGACGGGGCACGGCGGAAGCACCGGCCGTCCGCCTGTCCCGTGCCGCCCGTCGCTCAGGGGCGCATCTCCTCGCGGAGGGCGGCGAGGAAGGCGTCGACGTCCTCCTCCGTGGTGTCGAAGGAGCACATCCAGCGCACCTCGCCCGCCGGTTCGTCCCAGAAGTAGAAGCGGAAGCGCTTCTGGAGCCGCTCGCTCACGTCGTGCGGCAGCCGCGCGAAGACGGCGTTCTGCTGTACCGGATAGCACAGCTCGACGCCCTCGACCGCGCGCGCTCCGTCGGCGAGCCGGCGGGCCATCGTGTTGGCATGGCGCGCGCTGCGCAGCCAGAGGTCCCCTGCGAGCAACGCCTCGAACTGCACGGAGACGAACCGCATCTTCGAGGCGAGCTGCAGCGAAAGCTTCCGCAGGTGCTTCATCGGCCCGACCGCGTCCGGGCTGAGCACGACCACCAACTCGCCGTAGAGCAGCCCGTTCTTGGTGCCGCCGAGGGAGACGACGTCGACGCCTGCCGCGTTGGTGAACGCCCGCATCGGGACGTCGAGTGAGGCGGCGGCGTTGGCGAGGCGGGAGCCGTCGAGGTGGACCCGCATGCCGAGCGCGTGCGCGTGCTCGCTGATCTCCCGGAGCTCCTGGGGCGTGTAGACGGTGCCCAGTTCGGTGCCCTGAGTGAGCGACACCACCTGCGGCATCGCCCGGTGTTCGTCGTCCCAGCCGTGCGCCTCCCGGTCGATCAGCTCGGGGGTGAGCTTGCCGTCGGGCGTCGGCACCGTGAGCAGTTTCAGGCCGGCGACCCGCTCGGGCGCCCCGCCCTCGTCGACGTTGATGTGCGCGCTCCCGGCGCAGATCACGGCGCCCCACCTGTCGGTGAGCGCCTGGAGGGCGAGGACGTTGGCGCCTGTGCCGTTGAAGACGGGGAACGCCTGCGCGCTGGGCCCGAAGTGGCCGCGCACGACCTCCTGGAGGTGCGCGGTGTAGTCGTCGGCGCCGTAGGCGACCTGGTGGCCGCCGTTGGCGAGCGCCAGCGCCGCCAGCACCTCCGGGTGGACGCCCGCGTAGTTGTCGCTGGCGAAGCCCCGCAGGGCCGGATCGTGGCGCCGCCGTGCGTCGGTGCCGGATATCGCTTCTGCCTGGTGCTTCAGGGCTTGGGGGTCAGCCACTGGCGGGTTCCGTTCACTTCCTCGAGGGGCTTGGTCCAGGTCGCGGCGATGGCGTCGGCCAGGTCGGAGACGTCGGTGAACCCGGAGAACTTGGCGTTCGGGCGCTCGGCCCGCATCCGATCGTTCACGAGTGCCTTGACCACGAGAATCGTAGCCGCGGCTGCGGGGCCGTCCTCTCCCCCGGCCTTGCGGAAGGCGTCGGCGAGCGCGAGCGTCCAGGCTTCCGCGGCCGCCTTCGCGGCGCCGTACGCGGCGTTGCCGGCCGTCGGCTTCGTCGCGCCCGCGGCGCTCACGAGCACGAAGCGCCCGTTGCTGGAGCGCTCCAGCGCGCTCTCGAAGGCGAGGGAGGTGTGCTGGAGGGTGCGGACGAGCAGGCCGTTGAGCGCGTCCCAGTCGGCGAGGTCGGTGGCCGCGAAGGACGAGGAGCCGCGCCAGCCGCCGACGAGGTGGACGAGTCCGTCGATGCGGCCGAACTCCTTCTCGGTGCGGTCGGCCCAGGCGCGCGTCGCGTCGAGGTCGAGGAGGTCGACGGTGTCGCCCGTGACGGTGGCACCGCCGTGTGCGAAGCGCGCCGCGTCGACGGCCTCCGCGAGCCGGGCGGCGTCCGCGTCGGCCGCGACGACGGTCGCTCCCTCGTCGGCGAGGCGCAGCAGCGCGGCGGCGCCCGCGGGACCAGCGGCCCCGGCGACGGCGACGACGCGGCCCTCCAGGCGCCCCTCCCCGTCGCCCTCGTATCCCTTGCTTGCGGTGCCCTGTCCGCCCGTCCCGCTCATCGCCGCCTCCTCGATCCGGTGCCGTCGCCGGGTGTACCGGCCTTCGCCTCTGCTCGCATCCCGGTCAGGCCGCCGCCCGAGCCGGCGTGCGGGCCGTGATGCCCTCGGTCGATGCGATCACGGACTTGAGCTTCTTGGCGAGCGCCTCGTAGAACATGCTCAGCGGAAACTCGTCGGGGAGCACCTCGTCGACGAGCTTGCGCGGGGGAAGCGTGAGGTCGAGGGCCTCGGGGCCCTTCGCCCAGGTCGAGCCGGGGTGCGGGGCGAGGTGGCGGGAGACGAGTTCGTACCCCTTGAACCAGTGGACCACCTTGGGGCGGTCGATGCCGGCGCGGTAGAGGTGCTCGATCTCCTCGCGGAGGCGGACGGTGGTCCGGCGGGCGAGGTCCCAGTCGATGGCGAGGCGGTTGTCCGTCCAGCGGAGCGCGTCGTGCTGGTGGAGGTAGGCGAAGAGGAGCTGGCCGCCGAGGCCGTCGTAGTTGCGACGGCGCTCGCCTGTCACGGGGAAGCGGAAGAGGCGCTCCAGCAGCATCGCGTACTGCACGTCCCGGCCCTGCGGGTAGCCGTCGGCTTCCAGCTTGACGCCCTCGTGGAAGGCGGTGAGGTCGCAGCGGAGCTCCTCCAGCCCGTACATCCAGAACGGCTGCCGCTGCTTGATCATGAACGGGTCGAAGGGGAGGTCACCGTGGCTGTGGGTGCGGTCGTGGACCATGTCCCAGAGCACGAAGGTCTGCTGGCAGCGGTCCTGGTCTGCGAGGAGTTCCCGGGCGTCCTCGGGGAGTTCGAGGCTCGTCACCTCACACGCCGCAGCGACGACGCGGCGGAACCGCGCCGCCTCCCGGTCGCAGAAGATGCCGCCCCAGCCGAACCGTTCGGGCGCTTCGCGGACGGCGATCGTCTCGGGGAAGAGGACGGCGGAGTGGGTGTCGTAGCCCGAGGTGAAGTCCTCGAAGGTGATGCCGCAGAAAAGGGGATTGTCGTAGCGGGTGCGCTCCAGTTCGGCGAGCCACTCCGGCCAGACCATCCGCAGGACGACGGCCTCCAGGTTCCGGTCGGGGTTGCCGTTCTGGGTGTACATCGGGAAGACGACGAGGTGTTGGAGGCCGTCTGCGCGCTGCTGTGCCGGCTGGAAGGCGAGGAGGGAGTCGAGGAAGTCGGGGACGCCGAAGCCGTCCTCGGCCCAGCGGTCGAGGTCGGCGACGAGGGCCGCGTGGTAGGCGGCGTCGTGCGGCAGCAGCGGGGACAGCTCCTCGACGGCGGCGACGACGCGACGGAGCGCGGCGTGCAGCGCCTCGGGGGCGGGTGCGCCCTCGGCCTCGAAGTCGACCGAGCCGTCCTTGGATTGGGCCGGCCTGATCTCTTCGACCGCCGCCTTCAGACGCCCCCAAGCAGGGTGTGCGACGACCGGCTCCTCCGAGAGAACATCGGTACCCACCGACACCGACGAGACATTTTCCGTCATGGCGACCCCTCCACCGGATAAATTCACGTTCGGGCACAGTATCCGCCGATGCTTGCGCACTCAACCGTGCCTGCCGGATATCTTGCGCCCACATCCTGGTTCCCCGCTCATCCTTCCTGTAACCCCGAGCGCACGCGGAACGAAATCCGTCGGCGCCCCGCCACACGACGGAGCCTTCGCCGTGCGCCCTCCGGACGCCCCCGCCAGGGAAGCTGTCCTAGGCTTGCCGTGCCACCGACACCGCCAGGAAGCGAGAGCCCCGTGCCGCTGCTCACCGTCGGACACCGCGGAGTGATGGGCGTCGAGCCCGAGAACACGCTGCGTTCGTTCGTCCGCGCCGACCGGGAGAAGCTCGACTACATCGAGCTGGACCTGCACCTCAGCAAGGACGGCGAGCTCGTGGTGATGCACGACCCCGCGGTCGACCGCACCACAGACGGCAGCGGCGCGATCGGCGAGCTCACCCTGGAGGAGCTGCGGACGCTCGACGCCGGGCAGGGCGAGCGGGTACCCGTCTTCGACGAGGTCGTCGACGCGGTGCAGGCGCCGATCCAGGCAGAGATCAAGGACCGTGCGGCGGCCCGGGTGCTCTGCGCGACGATCGAGGCGCGCAAGCTGCACGACCGCATCACCGTCATCTCCTTCCACGACGACGCGCTCGCCGAGACGGCTCAACTCCTTCCCGAGCAGCCGCTCGTCGTCGTCGCCGGGAAGTCGTCACCGCGTGCGCCGGAGCGCGCGGCCGCGCTCGGCGCCGGGATGGTCTCGCTGGAGCTCGGCAGGTTCGACAGCGAGACGGTGAGGCGCTGCCAGGAGGCAGGGGTGCGCGTCATCTCCTGGACGGTGAACACCCCGGAGGAGCTGGAGCAGGCCGTCGCACTCGGCCTCGACGGCATCGTCACCGACCGGCCCGACACGGCACGCGCCGCCTCGGCCAGCTAGAGGGGCCGGCCGAGCGGCTTGGCGAGGTGGACGAAGGCCAGGTCGTCGCGGCGCGGGAGGCCGAACCGCTCGTCGCCGTAGGGGAAGGGACTGCGGGCGCCTGTGCGGCGGTACCCGCGCCGCTCGTACCACGCGAGCAGGTCGGCGCGCTGCTCGATGACGGTCATCAGCATCTCCTCCGCACCCCACTCGGCCCGCGCCCGGCGCTCCGCCTCGGCGAGCACCGCGCGCCCGACGCCCTCCGCCTGGCGCTCGGGGGAGACGGCGAACATCCCGAAGTAGCTCTGCGCGCCGCGGTGTTCGAGCTGGCAGCAGCCGACGAGCTCCCCGTCCGCCTCGACGGCGACGAGGCGGCTCCGCTCGTCCTCGACCACGGCGAGGACGCCCTCCCGGTCGGTGCGCTGCCCGTCGAGCAGCCCCGCCTCGGTCGTCCATCCCCGGCGGCTCGACTCCCCGCGGTACGCCGACTCGACGAGCGCGACGAGCGCGTCGACGTCGGCGGCTTCCGCGTCGCGGAAGGTGAGCCGTGCGGTGCGGGCGCATGTGTCCATGGGGAGCGAGCCTACCTCCGGCCGCGAGCCTCCCGGCGACTATGGTCTGCCGCATGGTGCATGTGCTGAGCAGCCGCGTTCTGCTGCGTCCCGTCGACCCCGACCGCTCCCGCGCGTTCTACGGCGAGCGACTGGGCCTCGACGTCTACCGCGAGTTCGGCACCGGGCCCGAGCGGGGCACGGTCTACTTCCTCGGCGGCGGGTTCCTCGAGCTCTCGGGGCGGGCCGAGCAGGCGAGCAAGCCGCCGGTACGACTGTGGATGCAGGTCGCCGACGCCGCCGCCGCGCGGGACGAACTCGCCGCAGTCGGCGTGGAGATCACCCGTGAGCCGGTGCAGGAGCCGTGGGGCCTGATCGAGATGTGGCTCCGCGACCCCGACGGGAACGAGATCGTCCTCGTCCAGGTGCCGGCGGAGCATCCGCTGCGGTACCGGCCGGGGATCTGACGCGGCAGCCCCTGTGCGCTCCCCGGCTGCGCCCGTGCGCTCCCGTGGCGGCGCGGGCGCCGGGGCAGCCTCTCCGCGAGCGGTGGGAGGTGGACGATGCACGGGTCCGCGTCGGTCGGTTGGTTGCTCACGGCCGTCTGCCTGCTCACCGCCTCCGCCTGCCTGCTGCGTGCCGGCTCGCTCGGCGGGCCCGCGCGCACCGCGGCGGCGCTGGAGGCGGCGATGGGCGTGGCCATGGCGGGGATGGCGCTGCCGGGCGCCGTGCAGCTCCCGCCGACGGGGTATGTCCTCGTGTTCGGCCTCCTCGCCGGCGCCGGTGTCGCGCTCGCCGCTGCGCACGGCGGCGCGCACCATCTGCACCACGCCTTCGGCGCGTTGGCGATGGTCTACATGGCGCTCGCCGCACCGGCGCACGCCGGTGCGCACACGGGGGCCGGCGTCCCGGTCGTCACGGCGGGCCTGCTGGCGTACTTCGCCTGGTACGTGCTGCGGTGCGGTGCGGCCCTGCTCCCCGCAGGGGCGCAGACGGCTGCCGCGGGCGCCGTCCGCCTGCGCAACACCCCGGACTTCGCGGTGAGTTGCCGGCTCGCGATGGGAGCGGGGATGCTCGCCATGCTCGTCGGGATGTGAGTGCGGGCGGGCGCGGTGAGGTCTGCGTCACTATGGGGGCGGCCGCGTACCGCGCGAGGGTGCGCGCCCCATAGTCTGCGTTCCATGATGGTCCCGCTCGCCCTGCTGCTGCTTGCGCTCCCGGCCGCGGCCCTCGCTCCCAGATGGATCGGCCGCTCGACGTGGCCCGACCGCGAGCCGGTACTGGCGCTCTGGGTGTGGCAGTGCGTCGTCGCCGGTGTCCTGATGTGCTGCGGTCTGGCGATGGCGCTCTCCGGGGCCGCGGCGTTCCAGGTGGTGCGCAGCCACGTCTTCGCGCCTGCGCCGCACGGCGTGGTCGAGGCGTACGGGCTGGGCGCGTACGGGCCGTGGGCCGGCGCCGTCGCGGTGCTCCTCGCGTGCGGCGGCGCCTGGACGGGCGCGATGCTGCTCCGCGAGGTCCACGAGGCGCGGTGGCGGCGCAAGCGCAACCGCGCCGAACTCCGCGCCCGCGCCCCGCAGTTGCCCGGCGAGGAGGCGGAGGCGGGCGAGCGTCTGGTGGTGCTGGAGGGCGCGCGCCCAGACGCCTGGTGGCTGCCGGGCAACGCGCCGCAACTGGTGATCACCACGGCGGCGCTCCAGCGCCTCAAGGGCCGCCAGCTCGACGCCGTCCTCGCACACGAACAGGGTCACGCGCGGGCGCGCCACGACTGGCTGCTGCACTCCTCGGCCGCGCTCGCCTCCGGCTTCCCCCGCGTCCCGGTCTTCGCCGCCTTCCGCGACCAGGTGCATCGGCTCGTCGAGCTCGCCGCCGACGACACCGCGTCGCGCCGGTACGGACGGCTCACGATCGCCCTCGCGCTCGTCGAACTCAACCAGGAGCGCGGGGTGTTCGGCCCGTGCCCCTCGGGGCTCGGCCTCGTCGCACAGCGCGTGCAGCGGCTCCTGTCGCCGGGGCCGCGCCTGACGCGGGGGCGGCGGCTCCGGGTGACGGCCGCGGCGGCCCTCGTCCCGGTCGTGCCTGTGCTCATCGCCTTCGCTCCGGGGCTCTCGGCGCTGCGCTGAGCGCCCCTCGCCGCCTTCGTGCGCGGGCACGCCGCATCCGGCGCTGCCCCAATCCTCTTGTGAGCAGCGAGGATCGTCCCATGCACACCTCGCACCTCTCGGGCGCCGCGGCGGCCCGTACGGCAGCACTCCTCGCCCTGCTCGCCGCCGTGCCGCTCGTCGGCGCGGCGCTCGACTGGCGGCCGCTGCTGGATCTCGACGGCAACGTCGCCGTGCGGCTCCACGGCCTCGCGCTGGAGCATCCCTCGTTCACGCAGTCGCAGCGCATCCTCTCCGACTGGATCTGGGACCCGTGGACGATGCGCCTGCTGCTCGCCGGCGGAGTCGTACTGCTGCTGCGTCGCGGGGAGTTGGCGAGGGCGGCGTGGGTGGCGGCCGCGGCCGTGCTCGGCGCGGTGGTGCAGCAGGCGCTCAAAACGGTCGTCGGACGGCCACGGCCGCGGTGGCTCGTGCCCGTCGACTCCGCCGAGTACGCCGCGATGCCCTCGGGGCACGCGATGACGGCGGCGCTCACCTTTGTGCTGTTGATCTGGGTGGTCCGGGGCGCGGCGGTGCGGAACGCAGCGGTCGTGGTCGCTGCCGTCTCCGTCGTCGGCGTCTGCTTCACCCGGCTCGTGCTGGGCGTGCACTGGCTCTCGGACACGGTGGCCGGTGCGCTGCTGGGCGGCGCCCTCGGGTTCGCCGCGGTGGCCGCCTGGGCAGCCGCGCGCCGGGCGGCCCGGGAGGTGAACTCCGCTGCGGGCGGCCGTGGTTGAGCGGCGGTATCGGGGCGATCCCCCGCGTCGCCCCGATACCGCGCTGGACCGGGCGCTCGGCAACACAAAATGGGCGCCGAGCAGTAGCGCCGAATCCGCCACGAGTATACTGGCTACGGGCCAGTCAACATAGGAGTGCACGCATGTCTCCTCGGAGCGCGTCGACCAACAAGGCGCTGCGCCGGCGTTCGCGACAGCGGCTGCTCCAGGCGACCGTCGACGTCGTCGCAGAACAGGGCTACGAAGCGACCACCCTCGGCGACATCGCCGACCGGGCGGGCGCGGCCCGCGGGTTGATCTCGTACTACTTCCCCGGCAAGCGCCAGCTCTTCCAGTCCGCCGTGCACCGACTCATGCACCTGACGCTGGAGGCCGCGCTGGAGCGGGACCCGGTTCCCCAAGGGCCCGACGCGGGTGAGGAGTTGCTCGCCCGCGCGATCGACGCGATCCTCGGCCTCGCGCGCGACCACACCGTGCTGATGCGTTCCCACATGGCCGGACTCCTCCAGCAGGAGGGGTTCGTCGAGTGCCAGGAGCAGCAACGCCTCGCCGAGCTGCTCCGCGAGACGGTCGTGCGGTTCGGCTCGTACGACCCGGAGCCGGACTACCGGATGCTGCGCGCGCTGCTGATGGGCTCCGTCGTCGCGGCGCTGCTGCCCGGCGCCCCGATGCCGCACGAGCGGCTGCGGGCCGACCTCTTCGGGCGCTTCGGGCTCGACTGGGAGCGCGGCGCCCCGCCGGGCGGCGCTGCGCCCGGCGGGACACCGACCCCCTTCCGGCTGCCGGGTCCGGCCAACGGGCCGGCGGGCGCGGAGGGTTGAGCGTCAGCCGAAGTACTCCGGCTGGGTCTGCACGTTCAGCTCGCCGAGCCTGACGCGCTTGGCGGGATCGGTGCGCGGGTCGTCGATCCGGAGCACGTCGAAGCCCTTGGCCATGTCGTTCGAGTAGATGTGGCCGTTGTAGTAGTACGCGGACCAGGAGCCGCCGCCGACGAGCGAGGTCTCGGAGAGCGGGCCGCGTTCGAAGTAGGCAATCTCCTTCGGGGACGAGGAGTCGGTGAAGTCCCAGACGGAGACGCCGCCCTGGTACCACGCCTGGACCATGATGTCCCGTCCCTCGACCGGGATCAGCGAGCCGTTGTGGGCGACGCAGTTCTCGGTCTCCGCCTGGTGGCGGGGGATCTTGTAGTAGCTCTTGAAGACCAGCTTGCGGTCGGAGCCCTTCCCCTTCAGCTCGTAGATGCCGTCGGCGCCCTTCTCGTCGCCGACCTCCTCGTTGCAGGTGGGGGCACCGCCGCCGCCGAGCTCGTCGGTGAAGACGACCTTGTCGCCGCGCTGGTTGAAGGTGGCCGAGTGCCAGAAGGCGAAGTTCTCCGTGTCCCGGGTGCGGTCGAGGACCTTCGGCTTGTCGGGGTGCGAGGCGTCGAGCAGGATGCCGTCGCCCATGCACGCGCCCGCGACGAGCTTCAGCTTCGGGTAGGCGGTGAGGTCGTGGCAGCCGGTCGTCTCGATCTTCTCCGGCCGGGCGGGGTCGCCGGGGAAGCCGCCGTCGGGGAAGAGGCCGCGGAACGAGTCGAGGTGCGCCTTGTGCGGGGCCTTGCGCGGCACCTTGACGATCGAGATGCCGTCGTGCGGCGGCTGGCAGTCGGGGAAGGACGCGTCCGGCGCGTACGAGGAGACGTAGATGTAGACGTTCTTGCCGTCCGGGACGAGCGTGTGGGTGTGCGAGCCGCAGGCGGTCTCGACGGCGGCGACGTACTCGGGGTGCCGCTTGTCCGTGATGTCGAAGACCTTCATGCCCTCCCAGGAGTCCTTCTCCGTCGCGGGCTGCGTGGTGCTGTTGCAGGAGTCGTCGCTGCGGGAGGAGTCGGTGGAGAGGAAGAGCAGGTTCCCCGAGACGGAGATGTCGTTCTGCGAGCCCGGGCAGAGGACCTGGCTGACGACCTTCGGCTTCGCCGGCTTGCTGACGTCGTAGACGGTGAAGCCGTCATAGTTGCCGGCGAAGGCGTACTTGCCCTGGAACGCGAGGTCGGAGTTGGTGCCTTGGAGGGCGCCCTTGGGCACGTTGGCGAGATGGGTGATGTTGTCGCTGTGGACGATCTCGTCCTGGCCGGGTATCTCGCCCTTCTCGATCGCCTTCTTCGTCTGCTCCTGGTCGCGCTGGGTCACCTTCTGCGGCGCCGTGGGGCTGTCGCCCGGGTCGGGCACGGCCGTTGCGGGCCCGGCCGCGAAGACCGCTGCGACCAGGCCGAGCACCGCCGCTCCGACGCCGAGACGCCCGGGCCGCACGCGGGATCTGTGCGTGGACACCACTGCTACCTCCCTTGTCTCCGCCGCTTCTCCGTCCGGTAGGTGGCGGTCGGCGGATGCCGGAAGTATGCCGGGTTGCATGTACATCTCAATAGAGGGAAACGAAGCTGTCATCGACCGTTCTCGCCACCGCAGTACTCGGCAGCGAAGATCATCGCGACCGGGCCGTCAGCCCCAGGAGGACCGCGTGACCCCACGTACATCCGTCCGTCTCACCGCAGTTGGCGCCGCGCTCCTCCTCGCCCTGCCGGCCCTCGCCGGCTGCGAGAGCGGCTCGGACGAGCCGCAGGCAGGCCCTTCGGTCCTCGCACCGGGGAAGCCGGGCGAGTCGGCGGAGACGCTCTCCGCCGACGAGGCGCGACGCAAGTCGGGGGAGCAGACGCGCCCCAACGCGGCCGACCACGCGTACGTGCAGCACATGATCGTCCACCATCGGCAGGCGCTCACCATGGCGAAGTTGGCCGAAAAGCACGCAGGGAAGACGAAGGTGCGCAAGGTCGCCGACCGCATCCGCGCCGCGCAGGGCCCGGAGGTGAAGGCGATGCAAGGCTGGCAGCGCACCAACGCCCGTAAAGCCGGGGGCGGTTCGGACCACGACCACGCGGCGATGCCGGGGATGGCGACCGGCGCACAGCTCGACCGGCTGCGCGCGGCGCGCGGCGCCGAGTTCGACGCGCTCTTCCTCGACCTGATGATCGCGCACCATCGGGGCGCGCTCACCATGGCCCGCGAACTGCTCGCCGAGGGGAACGACGTACGCGTCGAGGAGATGGCGACGGACGTGCTCGCGCAGCAGCGCGCCGAGATCGGGCGGATGAAGAAGCTCGGCTGACCCGCCCGCCGCCGTCAGCCCGCCGGGATGCGCACGTACCTGCCGAGGACGCCCAGGTCGGCCTCGATCGCCGCGGCGGCCTCACGGAGCGCGGGAAGCAGGGCGCTCCGGGACTCCTGCGGCGTGGAGCGCCCCGAGTGTGTCGAGACGTTCGCCGCGGCGACGACGCGCCCCGAGCCGTCACGGACCGGCACGGCGAGGGAGCGCAGGCCCTCCTCCAACTCGTCGTCGACGAGCGCGTATCCGGCGCGGTCGGCCTCGCGGACGAGCTCGTCGAGCCGACGCGCCGAGGTCACCGTCCGCTCGGTGAGCGGCGCCGGCTCGGCGGCGCGGAGCACTGCGCGGCGCTCGGCGGACGGCAGGCCGGCGAGCAACACCCGGCCCATGGACGTCGCGTAGGCGGGGAAGCGCGTACCGACGGTGATGTTGACGCTCATGATGCGCACGGTCGGCACCCGCGCGATGTACTGGATCTCGCCGCCACGCAGCACGCTCAGCGACGCCGACTCGCGTACCCGCGCTACGAGACGGGCGAGGTGCGGCTCTGCGAGCTGGGCCAGGGTGTGCCCGGAGAGCTGCGCGAACCCGAGCTCCAACACCCGCGGCGTGAGCCGGAATCCGCCGTCGCCCACGACGACGTAGCCGAGGTGCTCGAGGGTCAGGAGGGAGCGGCGCGCGGTGGCGCGTGCGAGCCCGGCCGCTTCGGCGACCCGCGTCAGGGGGGCGCTGCCGTCCGCCAAAGCGGTGAGCACCGCGAGTCCGCGGGCGAGCGACTCGACGTATTCCGGGCCGAGTTCGCGCTTCGGCTCGCGGCTGCGCGCCGCGGCGGCCCCCGACTCCTCGCGTGGGCTCGGAGGCACGCCCAGCACCTCCGACATCTCCGCCACGGCACCGGTGAGCCGGCCGAGGACGGCCTGCTCCAGCGACTCGGCGCTGTGCCTGCTGGTGTGGCTGACCACGCTGACGGCGCAGATCTGCTCGCCCCCGGCGGCGCGGACCGGCATCGCGAGGGCGAGCAGGCCGGGTTCGATCAGCTCGTCGTCGAGCGACCAGCCGCGCTCCCCCGCCGTCTCGATGCGCCGCGCGAAGCGGGAGGCCGCGTCGACGTGGGGCGGGGGAAGGGCGCTGAAGGTCTCGTCGTCCGGGTCGGCCTCGCGGCGGGCGCGCCAGGCGGCCCACTGCTCCTCGTCCCACTCCGCCGCGAACAGAGCGCCGGGGGCACCGCGTTCGGCCGGGAGGAGGGCGCCGGTGCGGAAGGTGAGGGACATGGCGCGGCGGCGGGTCGCCTGGTGGACGAAGCGGACGCCGTCCCGGTCGGGGACGGCGAGCGAGACGGACTCGTCGAGCTCGTCGGCGAGGCGGTCGGCGAGGCCGCCGAGCCGGTCGGCGAGGCCCGTCGAGGCGATGTAGGCGTTGCCGAGTTCGGCGAGCCGGGGGGTGAGTGCCACCTCGCGGCCGTCGAGGCGTACGTAGCCGAGCCGCGCGAGGGTGCTGACGAGGCGGTCGACGGAGGAGCGGGCGACACCGAGCGCCTTGGCGAGCTCGCTCGCCTGCCGCGCACCGCCGCCCGAGGCGAGTGCGCGCAGCAGCGCGAGGCCGCGGACGAGGGGGCCGACGACCTCCCGCGGCGTCCCCGGGGGACGGCTGGAGGGCGGGGGCATCGACTGCTCCGATCTGCTCTGCGCCGGCGCGCCGGCAACGGTGCGGTGGACGGCTCCGCCGAGAACCGTACCGACGGGGGCCATTGACAGTGCCGTTGCCCCGGGATGAGACTTCGAGGCATCAGTGAACATTAGTTCACCAGGCGAACACGCGCGAGCGCGGCGCCTCGCCGGCACCGAGCAGCGGTGGCCTGAGCCGCGCCGAGCGAGGAAGCAGCCACCACATGGACAAAACGGCCTCTTCGGCGGCCGAAGCCGTGCGGGACGTGCCCGGCGGGGCGTCGCTCGCGGTCGGCGGATTCGGCCTCAGCGGCGTGCCCAACGTGCTGATCGACGCACTCCAGGAGCGCGGCGTCGACGGACTGCACGTGGTCTCCAACAACTGCGGCGCCCTGGGCACCGGTCTCGCCGTGCTCCTCGCCGCCGGGCGCATCGCCCGTGTCACCGGCTCGTACATCGGCGCCAACGAGGAGTTCGCGCGCCAATACCTCGCCGGCGAGCTGGAGTTGGAGCTCATCCCGCAGGGGACGCTCGCCGAGCGCCTGCGGGCGGGCGGCGCCGGCATCCCGGCCTTCTTCACGCCCGCCGGCGTCGGCACCACCCTCGCGGACGGCGGCATGCCGTGGCGGTACGACGGTGAGGGCGGGGTGGCGGTCGCCTCGCCGGCCAAGGAGGTCCGCGAGTTCGACGGGCGGGAGTACGTACTGGAGCGCGGTATCCGTACCGACTTCGCGCTCGTGCGGGCCGCCAAGGGCGACCGGCACGGCAACCTCGTCTTCAGCAAGTCGGCGCGCAACTTCAATCCGCTCGCGGCGACGGCGGGGCGCACCACGGTCGCCGAGGTCGAAGAGCTCGTCGAGCCGGGCGAGTTGGACCCCGACGCCGTCCACCTCCCCGGCATCTTCGTGCAGCGCGTCGTCGCGCTCTCGCCCGAGCAGGCGCGGGAGAAGCCCATCGAGCAGCGCACGGTCTCCGCGCGCACGGGCGAGGCGGTGCCGGCCTGATGGCCTGGGGCAAGGACGGGATGGCCGCGCGCGCCGCGGCCGAGCTCCCGCACGGCAGCTACGTCAACCTCGGCATCGGGCTGCCGACGCGGATACCGAACCACCTGCCCGAAGGCGTCGATGTCGTGCTGGAGTCGGAGAACGGGCTCCTCGGCGTCGGCCCCTATCCCGAGGAGTCCGAGGTCGACCCGGACCTGATCAACGCGGGCAAGGAGACCGTCACCGTGCTGCCGGGCTCCTCCTTCTTCGACTCCGCGCTCTCCTTCGGGATGATCCGCGGCGGCCACATCGACGTCGCCGTCCTCGGCGCAATGCAGGTCTCCGCCGCAGGGGACCTCGCCAACTGGGCCGTTCCCGGGAAGATGATCAAGGGGGTCGGCGGTGCCATGGACCTGGTGCACGGCGCGCGCAGGGTGATCGTGCTGATGCAGCACACCTCGAAGGACGGTTCGCCGAAGCTGCTCCGCGAGTGCAACCTGCCGCTGACCGGGCGCGGCTGCGTCGATCGCGTCATCACCGACCTCGGCGTCCTCGACGTCACGGCCGACGGGCTCGCACTCGTCGAGACGGCGCCGGGTGCGACCGTCGCCGACGTGTGCGAGCGGACAGGGGCGCCGGTGCGGGTGCAACTCGGCGCGGAGAGCGGGGAATCGGCATGAAGGGCCTGCGCGAGGTCTACCTCGTCGACGCCGTGCGCACCCCGGTCGGCAAGTACGGCGGCGCGCTGAGCGGTGTGCGCCCCGACGACCTGGCGGCGCACGCGCTCGGCTCCCTCGTCGAGCGCTCGCCCTCGCTCGACGCCGGCCGGATCGACGACGTCGTACTCGGCAACGCCAACGGCGCGGGCGAGGAGAACCGCAACGTGGCCCGGATGGCCGTGCTGCTCGCCGGGCTGCCCACCTCAGTGCCGGGCAGCACCGTCAACCGGCTGTGCGCCTCCGGGCTCGAAGCGGTGATACAGGCGGCGCGCGCCATCGCCGTCGGGGACGCCTCGGTCACCGTGGCGGGAGGTGTCGAGTCGATGAGCCGTGCGCCGTGGGTCGTCCCCAAGCCCGAGCGGGCCTTCCCCGCCGGCCACCAGGAGATGTACTCCACGACGATCGGGTGGCGGATGGTCAACCGTCGTATGGAGCCCGGCTGGACGGTGCCGCTCGGCGAGGGCGCCGAACTCGTCGCCGACCGGCACCTGGTGACGCGCGAGCAGCAGGACGCCTTCGCGCTGGCGAGTCACGAGAAGGCGGCGCGCGCCTGGCGGGACGGCCTCTTCGACGCGGAGGTCGTGCCGTATCCGGGCGTCGGGCCGGAGCGGGACGAGTGCGTCAGGCCCGACACCTCGGCCGAGGCGCTCGCCGAGCTGAAGCCGGTCTTCCGCAAGGACGGGGGCACCGTGACGGCGGGCAACTCCTCGCCGCTCAACGACGGTGCGAGCGCGCTCCTCCTCGCCGACGAGGACGGCCTGCGCGCCACCGGGCGCGAGCCGCTCGCACGCATCGGCGCGAGTGCCGTCACCGCACTGGAGCCGCAGTACTTCGGACTCGGTCCCGTCGAGGCGGTGAACAGGGCGCTGGCCAAGGCCGGTCGGAGCTTCGACGACCTGGTCGCCGTCGAGCTCAACGAGGCGTTCGCCGCGCAGTCCCTCGGCTGCCTCGCCGAGTGGCCCGCCCTCGACCCGGCGCGCGTCAACCCGCGGGGCGGCGCCCTGGCCATCGGGCACCCGCTCGGCGCCTCCGGCGCACGGCTCGTCACCTCCGCCGCGCACCAACTCGCGGCGGCGGGCTCGGGGACCGCGCTCGCGAGCCTGTGCATCGGAGTCGGACAGGGGCTGGCGCTCGTCCTGGAACGGTGAGAACCGCGCCCCCGCACGCGCCAGGAAGGAGCCGCCGTGCCAACGAAACCGCAGGACCCTCCCGTCCTCACGCAGAGTGCGATCGACGCCGAGATCGCGGCCGAACGCGAGGCGTACGCCAAGCGCCTCGCCGACGGTCTGCCGCCCGTCCACCATCCCGACCGCGGATACCGCCCTTACCGCTCCAGCGTGCTCCGCCATCCCGAGCAGCCTCCGGTGGCGGTGGACGACCCGGAGGCGGTCGAGCTGAGCGGGCCGGTCTTCGGCGTCACCGACGTCACCGCGCTCGACAGCGACCTCACGAGACAGCACCTCCACGAGCCGCTCGGCGAGCGGATAACCGTCACCGGGCGCGTCCTCGACCGCGAGGGACGCCCGGTGCGCGGCCAGCTCGTCGAGGTGTGGCAGGCCAACGCGTCCGGCCGCTACGCGCACCAGCTCGACGACCACCCGGCGCCGCTCGACCCGAACTTCACCGGAGTCGGCCGCTGCCTCACGGGCGAGGACGGCGCGTACGCCTTCACCACGATCAAGCCGGGCGCCTACCCGTGGCGCAACCACGACAACGCCTGGCGCCCCGCGCACATCCACTTCTCGCTCTTCGGCACGGCGTTCACGCAACGCCTCGTCACGCAGATGTACTTCCCGGGGGACCCGCTCTTCCCCCACGACCCCATTCTGCAGTCGGTCACCGACGAGTCGGCCAGGCAGCGACTCGTCGCGGCGTACGACCACTCCCTCTCTTCTCCCGAGTGGTCGCTCGGCTACCGCTGGGACATCGTCCTCGACGGACCCTCCGCCACCTGGGTCGAGGAGGGACGCTGAGATGACGGTCCACCGGCCGACCCCCTCCCAGACCGTGGGCCCCTTCTACGGCTACGCGCTTCCCTTCCCCGAGGGTGAGGCGCCCGCCGCAGCCCACCGAGCGGACGCCGTCACCGTCCACGGCCACGTCTACGACGGCGCCGGCGCGCCCGTGCCCGACGCGCTGCTGGAGTTCTGGCAGCCGGGGCCCGACGGCTCACGGACGGGGGCGCCGGGTTCGATGCGCCGCTCCCCCACCGACGCCGGGTTCCTCGGACGCAACGGCACCGACTTCACCGGCTTCGCCCGCGTCGCCACCGACGCCGACGGGCACTTCGCGGTGCGCACCCTCCCGCCGGGCGGCGTCCCATACCTCTCCGTCGTCGTCTTCGCCCGGGGTCTCCTGCACCACCTGCACACCCGCGTCTACCTCCCGCGGGAGGGCGCAACGCCGCGGGACGTGCTGCTCGACTCGCTGGCGGAGGAGCGCAGGCGGACCCTCCTCGCCGACGAGGAGAGCGAGCGGCGTTACCGTTTCGACGTCCGGCTCCAGTCCGACGGAACGCACGAGGAGACCGTCTTCCTTGCCTTCGAGTGAACTGCCCCCCACCGGCGCCGACCTGGGACTGCTCTCCCCCGTCCGCGCCGGCTCGGCGGCCGAGGCGGCGACGGGCGACGCCGCGTACCTGCGGGCGATGCTCGACGCCGAGGTCGCCCTGGTACGCGCACAGGCGGCACTCGGCCTCGCACCGCAGAGCGCGGCGGAGGCCGTCGCCGCGGTCGCGGCGCGCCAGAACGCCTTCGACACACGCGCGTTGGCGCTCGCCGCTCCCGCGGGCGGCAACCCCGTGATCCCGCTCGTCGGCGCGCTGCGGCGGGCGGTCGGCGAGGTCGACGGGGACGAAAACGCCGCCTGGTACGTCCACCGCGGCGCGACCAGCCAGGACATCCTCGACACCGCCGCCATGCTCGTCGCCTCACGCACCCTGGGCCCCGCGCTCGACGACCTGGCGGGCGCCGCGGCACACCTCGCCACGCTCGCCCGCGAGCACCGCGGCACGCCGCTGCCCGCGCGGACGCTCAGCCAGCAGGCTGTCCCCACCACCTTCGGGCTCAAGGCGGCCGGCTGGCGCAGCCTGCTCCTCGACGCGCACACCCGCCTCTCCGCGGTCCGCGACGGGCTCCCCGCCCAACTCGGCGGCGCAGCGGGCACACTCGCCGCCCTCCACACCGCAGCCGAGCGGGCCGGTGTCCACACCGGGGACCTCGCGCCGCAGCTCCTCTCCGCCTACGCCGAGGAAACAGGGCTAGCCGAGCCGCTCCTGCCCTGGCACACGCTGCGCACGCCCGTCGCGGACCTCGCGGGTGCCCTCGCCTTCGCGGCGGGTGCGCTGGGGAAGCCCGCGCAGGACGTACTGGTCCTCTCACGCACCGAGATCGGCGAGGTCACGGAGGAGGCGGGCGGCGGCTCCTCCGCGATGCCGCACAAGGCGAACCCCGTGCAGGCCGCGCTCGTCGCCTCCTGTGCGCGGCAACTCCCCGGTCTTGCGGCGGCGTTGTACGGGTCGATCGCCGCGGAGGACGAGCGGCCCGCGGGCGCCTGGCACGCCGAGTGGCAGCCGCTGCGCGAGGCGCTGCGGATCGTGGGCGGGGCGGCGCGGGCCACGGTCGGACTGGTGCAGGGGCTGAAGGTGCATCCGGAGCGGATGGCGGAGAACCTCGCGCGTACGGGCGGGCTCGTCGTGAGCGAGCGGATCACGGCCGAACTCGCCGCCGTGCTCGGTGCGTCGGACGCGGGCGAGGTGCTCGACCGCGCGGTGGCACGCGCCTCCCAGGAGGGCTCCGCACTCGCCGACGTACTCGCCGAGGAGCCCCGGGTGGCCGCCGCGCTCCCCGTCGAGCGGCTGCGGGAACTCCTCGACCCGGCCGGCTACCTCGGCGCTGCGCCCGCCCTCGTCGACCGCGGCCTCGCCCGCCGCTCCCCCGCGCCGGCGACGCACCCGTAGACGGAAGAAGAGGCACGCCTTGTCCTCCAGCATCCCCCGCCTCCACCACCGCGCGGACGGCCCCACCGGAGCACCGCCGCTGCTCCTCGGCCCGTCGCTCGGCACCTCCCTGGCGCTGTGGGACCCGCAGGTGCCGGCGCTCGCCCGGCACCACCGCGTGGTCCGCTACGACCTGCCGGGCCACGGCGGTTCGCCGGCCGAGCTCCTCGACGCGGGAGCGAGTGTCGCCGATCTCGCGGCGCTCGTCCTCGAACTCGCGGACGGGCTGGGGATCGACCGGTTCGCCTACGCCGGGGTGTCGCTCGGCGGTGCCGTCGGGACGTGGCTGGCGGTCCACCGCCCCGAGCGGGTCGCCTCGCTCGCCCTCGTCTGCTCCTCGGCGCGGTTCGGGGAGCCGGATGGGTGGCGCGAACGAGCCGCGCTGGTGCGGTCGGAGGGCGTCGGGGCCGTCGTCAGCTCCTCGCTCGAGCGGTGGTTCACGCCGGGGTTTCGGGAGAGCGCCACCGCGCGTGCGCTCGTCGCGGACCTGCGCGCGACGGCCGCCGAGGGGTACGCCGCCTGCTGCGATGCGCTCGCCGGTTTCGACGTGCGCGGGGCGCTGCCGCGGATCGCCGTACCGACACTGGCCGTTGCCGGCCGCGACGACCCGGCGACGCCGCCCTCGCACGCAAGGCTCCTCGCCGACGCCGTCCCCTCCGCCTCGCTCACCGAGCTCGCCGGCGCCGCCCACCTCGCGGGCGCGGAACGCCCGGGCCCCGTCCTCTCCGCGCTCCTCACGCACCTCGCCGAGGCAGCGCCCGGCACGGAGGACGAGCCGCCCACCGACGACGACGGCCGCCGCGCCGCCGGCTCCGCCGTCCGCAGATCCGTGCTCGGGGACGCGCACGTCGACCGGGCGCAGGAGCGCACCAGCGCCTTCACCGAGGTCTTCCAGGACTTCATCACCCGCTACGCCTGGGGCGAGGTCTGGACGAGGCCGGGGCTGCCGCGCGCGACGCGGAGCTGCATCACGCTCACCGCCCTCACCGCGCGCGGCCACCACGACGAACTCGCCATGCACGTACGCGCCGCGCTGCGCAACGGGCTCACCCGCGAGGAGATCGGCGAGGTGCTGCTGCAGACGGCGGTCTACTGCGGGGTGCCGGCGGCCAACTCGGCTTTCGCCGTCGCCGACCGGGTGCTCCGGGAGGAGGAAACCGACGACTGACGGGGCTCAACAGCCTTGCGCGGCCGGCCTCTTCAGCCGACGCCGACCTTGGCGAGGAACCCCCGCAGGTTGCCGCGGAGTCGCTCGATCCGCTCCTCGACGCCGATGGTCTCCCGGTAGCTCACGCCGACGCCGGTCTCCTTCTTTCCCCTCACGTAGAGCGAGCAGTCGAGGTCGGCGCAGAGGTACACGCCGACGGTGTTGCCCTGCCGCCCTGCGGCGCCCGTCCGCGGCGCCGCGAGCAGCGCGACGCCCGTGCCCGTGTGCGAGGTGAGGCAGAGGGAGCAGACAGTCGCCTTGGCCCCGGCGCGGTGGACACCCTGCGAAGCCCGCAGCACCACGCCGACGGGCCCGCCCGCCGACTCCGCGACGAGGTACCGGCGGTCGGGCGCACCCGGATCGCGCCAGCCGAGGAAGTCCAGCTCTTCCCAGGGGCGTTCGGCCAGGTCCCGCGGGACGTTGATTCTCTTCGCCTCCCCCTTCGAGCAGTTGACGAAGGAGGCGCGTACGGCGGGCTCGGCGAGACGGTCCATGACCGGCGACCCTAGGGAGCGGCCGGGCGGCGTGTCACACGGTTTTCCCCGGCCGGGTGCACCAACAACTGTGCCGGGCCCCGTGTTGCCGTCGCTGGCCGGCGTCGGTGGATGCGGATCGGTCCTGCGTTCCGCCGGCGGGTGGAAGCCGCCGACGGCAGCCGGACACCGGTGGTGGCGGCGGCCCGGCAACGGACGGGCACGACTGTGCTGTCCCCGCCGCGCCCGGTCCCGGTCGCGGTGGCAACGGGACGGCGACAGCGGGCGGGTACGCCCGGTGGAGCAGCGTGCGCCGGCCGGAAGTCTTCGCCCGGGGCGGCGGGCGTCAACGGTCGCCGCTGCCGAGCCGCCGACCGCCCTTCACAGGCGGGGACTGGCAGGGGGCGTACGAGCGGCGGCGCGAGGACTACGACCGTCGGGACTGCCGGTCGGCAGCGGTGAGCAGGGCCTCGAGGAGCCCGGGGAAGAGCTCCTCCAACTCGGCCTTGCGGAGCGAGTTGACCTTCGAGGTGCCGCGGTAGACCTGGGCCACGACGCCGGCCTCACGGAGCACGCGGTAGTGGTGCGTCAGCGTCGACTTGGACACGGGGACCTCGACCGCCGAGCACGTCAGACCGGACTCGGCCGCGGCGAGAGCGCACACGATCTGCACGCGCGCCGGGTCGGAGAGCGCGTGGAGCACGCCCTCCAGGCGGATCTGATCGGGCGCGGGGTGCGGCAGTCGGCGGGGGGCCGTCGTCGGGGTCACACCGGGGATTGTATGAAGCCTTCCGTAGTTTGACACCTCACGTACTAAGAGGGTTACGGTGCCGAGCGAGCCGAGAAGAGGAGAAAGCCGCCGTGAGCGCACTGTTCGAGCCCTACACCCTGCGATCGCTGACGATCCCCAACCGCGCCTGGATGGCACCGATGTGCCAGTACTCGGCGGCACCCGAGGGCGAACTCGTGGGCGCACCGACCGACTGGCATCTCCAGCACCTCGGCGCCCGCGCCGCGGGCGGGACCGGTCTCATCCTCACCGAGGCCACCGCCGTCACGCCCGAAGGCCGGATCAGCCCGTACGACCTCGGCATTTGGAACGACGCGCAGGTCTCGGCGTTCCGCCGGATCACCGGGTTCCTCAGCGCCCAAGGCAGCGTCCCCGGCATCCAGTTGGCGCACGCGGGGCGCAAGGCGTCGACCGAGCGCCCGTGGGTCGAGCGGGGAGCGCCGATCGCGCCGGGCGAGGGCTACGGCTGGCAGCCCGTCGGCCCGAGCCGCCTCGCCTTCGACGAGCACCACCACGAGCCCGCCGAGCTGTCGACGGACGAGATCGCGGACGTCGTCGAGGCGTTCGCGCAGGCCGCGCGCCGCTCCCTGGACGCGGGTTTCCGCGTCGCCGAGATCCACGGCGCACACGGATACCTGATCGGCGAATTCCTCTCGCCGCACAGCAACCACCGCACCGACGGCTACGGCGGCACCTTCGAGGGGCGCACCCGCCTCGCGCTGGAGGTCGTCGACGCGGTGCGCGCGGTGTGGCCCGAGGAACTGCCGCTGTTCTTCCGCATCTCGGCGACCGACTGGCTGAGCGAGAACCCGGAGGACGGCCGCGAGGGCTGGACCGGTGACGACACCGTCCGCCTCGCGAAGGAGCTCCACCGCCGCGGCGTCGACCTGCTCGACGTCTCGAGCGGCGGCAACGCGCCCCGGGCGAGCATCCCCCTGGGCCCCAACTACCAGGTGCCGTTCGCCGATCGGGTACGGAACGAGGCCGGCATGCCGGTCGCCGCCGTCGGGCTGATCACCGAGCCCGCACAGGCCGAGGAGCTGCTCACCTCCGGACGCGCGGACGCCGTGCTCCTCGGGCGCGAGCTGCTCCGCGACCCCTCCTGGGCGCGCCGTGCCGCGCGGGCGCTCGGCGGAGAGGTACGAGTGCCGGAGCAGTACGCGCGCTCCTGAGCGCGGGCGGTGTCTTTGCAGGTCGGACGGATTGTCAGTGGGCGCGTGCAGACTGTTGCGCGTTCGGACGAAGACGTCCCCTCGTGGAGGCAGCAATGACCGAAGTACTCCTCGCCGTCGGCACCCGCAAGGGGCTGTTCCTCGCGCGGCGGCCCCTGGGCCAACGGTCCTCCGCCGGCTGGCGGTTCACGGGTCCCCACCTCCACGCGCAGGCCGTCTCGGCCGTTGCCGTCGACACCCGCGGCCGTGCGCCGCGGGTGCTCGTCGGCGGGGACAGCTCGCACTGGGGCCCCTCGGTACTCAGCTCGGACGACCTCGGCGCCACCTGGCACGAGCCTGCCGCGCCACCAGTGAAGTACCCGTCGGACACCGGTACTTCACTGGAGCGCGTCTGGCAGCTCGAGCCCGGCGGCCCGGACGAGCCCGGCACCGTCTGGGCCGGCACCGAGCCGGGCGGCCTCTTCCGCTCGGAGGACGCGGGAGAGTCCTTCGCCCTGGTGCGCGGGTTGTGGGAGCACCCGACGAGACAGGAGTGGATGCCGGGCGGAGGCGGCCTCGGGCTCCACACCGTCCTCGTCGACCCGCGCGACTCCTCCTCGGTGACCGTCGCCGTCTCCACCGGCGGCGTCTACCGCACCTCCGACGCCGGAGGGACCTGGTCCCCGTCGAACAAGGGCGTACAGGTGCCCTTCCTCCCGGAGAGCATGCGGTTCCCCGAGTTCGGCCAGTGCGTCCACAAGGTCGCAAGGGACGCGGCGGACCCGGACCGCCTCTACCTGCAGAATCACTGGGGCGTCTACCGCAGTGACGACGCCGGCGGCACGTGGCAGGACATCGGCTCCGGCCTCCCGTCCGACTTCGGCTTCCCCCTCGCCGCGCACCCGCACCGCGGAGGCACTGCCTACCTCTTCCCGCTCAACGCCGACTCCGACCGCGTCCCGGCCGGCCGCCGCTGCCGGATCTACCGCACCGAGGACGCCGGCGAAAGCTGGCAGCCGCTCACCGCAGGGCTGCCCACCGGCCCGCACTACGGCACGGTCCTGCGCGACGCGCTCTGCACGGACGCCGCCGAGCCCGCCGGCGTCTATTTCGGCAACCGCAACGGTGAGCTCTTCGCCAGCGCCGACGAGGGCGAGACCTGGCAGGAACTCGCCGCCCACCTCCCGGACGTGCTGTGCCTCCGTGCCGCGGTGCTGGAGTGAAGGAGAGGGGCACGCGCGTCGGAAGTGGTCCCGCACTCCGTGCACGGCGGGGGGGCGCGCGGCGGGAGGTGTGCAACAGCCCGTCGGGAGAAGGGGGATGGGGCTCGCGGTCACCGCGGAGACAGTAGAGTGACCCGCCGTGGCTGCACGACCGTTGAACGAAATCGTCGAACCTGGCTGGGCGAAGGCACTGGAGCCGGTCGCCGAACGCATCGCCGACATGGGCGACTTCCTCCGCGCGGAGGTCGCCGCCGGCAGGACCTACCTGCCGTCGGGACAGAACGTCCTGCGCTCCTTCCAACAACCCTTCGACGAGGTGCGCGTGCTCCTCGTCGGCCAGGACCCCTATCCCACCCCCGGGCACGCCGTCGGCCTCTCCTTCTCGGTGGCCCCCGACGTCCGCCCCCTGCCGGGAAGTCTGGAGAACATCTTCCGCGAGCTCCACGACGACCTGGGTGTCCCCCGCCCGTCCAACGGCGACCTCACCCCGTGGACGAGACAGGGCGTGCTCCTTCTCAACAGGGCGCTCACCACGGCCCCGCGCAAGCCGGCCGCGCACCGCGGCAAGGGATGGGAGGAGGTGACGGAGCAGGCGATCAAGGCGCTCGTCGCGCGCGACCGGCCCCTCGTCGCCATCCTGTGGGGGCGGGACGCGCGGAACCTGCGGCCGATGCTCGGGCGGGTCCCGGCCGTCGAGTCCTCGCATCCCTCGCCGATGTCGGCGGACCGCGGGTTCTTCGGCTCCCGTCCGTTCAGCCGCACCAACGCGCTCCTCGCGGAGCAGGGCGCCGAACCGGTGGACTGGCGGCTGCCGTGAGTTGGGTGCTCGGCGTCGACTCGGGCGGCTCCGGCCTGCGGGTGGCGCTCGCGCGCTCCACGGGGACGGGCCCGGGAACGGTCGCGACCGCCGAGCGGGGCCCCGTGCGCACCGGCACCGAGGGCATCGACGCGCTCCACATGGCCGAGCAACTCCTCGCCGTCGTCGGCCCGTTGCGTGCCGGCGCGGGGGCGGAGGGCGCCCCGCTCGACGCCGTCTGCGTCGGCGCAGCGGGCATGGCGACGCTCGGCGCCGACCTGCGTGCCGAGCTCCCCGCCTTCCTGCGCCGGGAGTTCGGCACCGAGCGCCTGCTCCTCGCGGCCGACGCCGTCACCGCGTACGCGGGGGCGGTCGGGGAGCGCCCCGGTGCCGTCGTCGCAGCGGGGACGGGCCTGATCGCGCTCGGCACCGACCTGCGGACATGGCGCCGTGCCGACGGCTGGGGGCATCTCCTCGGGGACTGCGGAAGCGGCGCATGGATCGGCCGCGCCGGGCTCGACGCCGCACTCCGCAACCACGACGGCCGCGAAGGCGGCTCGCACGCGCTCAGGGCCCGCGCCGAGGCCGTGTTCGGCCCGCTCCCCGAACTGCCCTCGCAGCTCTACCCGCGCGAGGACCGTGCCGCGGTCCTCGCCTCCTTCGCGCCCGAGGTGGCCGCCTGCGCCGACACGGACCCCGTCGCCGAGCGCATCCTGGAAGAGGCCGCGCGAGAGGTCTCGCGCGCCGCGGCAGCCGCCTGCCCGCCCGGAGGGGCGGGCGCCGCACCCGCCGTCGCCCTCACCGGCGGCCTGCCGCGGATGGGTGAGCCGCTACTCGGTCCCGTACGGCGGGAGTTGGGCCGGCGGCTGCCGGCGGCCCGACTCGTCGAGCCCGCGGGCGATCCGCTCGACGGGGCCGTGCTCCTCGCCACCCGCCACGCCGCGGCATCCCTCGCGCTGCCCGCTGACGCTGCGCTCCTCCAGCCGTTCCCCGCTTCCCGCTAGCCGCTGCCGACTCTGCGCGCGGTGCAGCTCACGCCGCTTTCTCGTGTGAGTGGCGGAGACACGGCAGGGTGACACGACGCGCGGGTCGAAACGGGACATTCCCGTCCGCAACTCCCCCGGCCAAACAGCTAAGCCCACCAAGGCATTAACATGCGGGCGCATGAGCTCCCCCACAGGACCGGACAATGGCCTGCCCGTACGAATGCCGCGTCCGCGCCAGCCCGGACGGCACCGCAAGCCCGAGCCCGTCGTCGCGCCGGAGAACGCGCCGGCCCTCGTGCTGGCCGTCCCCGGGACGCCCAGCGGCCCGGCGCGGAGCGTCGCCGAGGAGTCGCTGAGCATAGCGCGGTCCGAACTCCCCGGCCTGGACGCCCGACTCGGCTTCGTCGACGGCGGCGACGAGGAGTTCCCCGCCCTGGACGCCGTGCTGCGCCAGGCCGCCGCCGAGCGCGGCGAACCGCAGCCCTCCGGCGCCGAGCCGCAGCCCGACGCGGGGCCGACGGCCGTCGTCGTGCCCCTGCTCGCCGGGCCCGACGCCGCACAGATCCGGCTCATCCGGCAGGCCGTCCTCAACTCCGGTGGCAGCGCGGAGTTGACCGACGTCCTCGGCCCGCACCCGCTCCTCGCCGAGGGCGTCCACGTGAAGCTCTCGGAGGCCGGCCTGGCGCGTGCCGACAGGGCCCGGCTCTTCACCGTCGCAACCGCAGCCGACGGCATCATCCTCGCCACCATGGGCGGCGAGGAGGCGGTGCAGGCCGCGGGCATCACCGGCATGCTCCTCGCCGCCCGGCTCGCGGTGCCGGTGCTCGCGGCCGGGCTCGACGAGGAGGGCGCCGTCGGGCGCACCGCAGAGCAGCTCCGCAGCTCCGGCTCGCAGCAACTCGCCCTCGCGCCCTGCCTGATCGGCCCCGAGGTCCCCGGCGGGCTGCTGGAGGCGGCGGCGCAGGAAGCGGGCTCGACGAGCGCCGAACCGCTCGGCTCCTACCCGGCGATCGGCAAGCTCATCGCCTCGACGTACGCGGCGAAGCTCGGCATCGCACAGCAGCAGCCGCAGGGCATGTCGGTCCGCTGACACCCGCCGCACGGAACCAGCCCCGGGGCCGTCGGAGCGCGCACGGGCAGCGCCTCCGGCGGCCCCGCGGATTCCGCCCCGAACGTGGCGGCGGGGTCCCCTCCTGACGGCCAACCACCGACGGGGCAGGGCGGGTTCGCACGTGATGCTCGGGGGCGGGGTGCAACGCTGCGGTGAGCACTGGTGACGCTCGTGTGCCCGCGCCGGACGGGGGCACACGTAGGCCGTGGTCACCGTCAGCGGCTGGGCATGCTGTTCCTCTCACCGTCGATCCGGCACTAGGTCAGCCGCCGGCGCCAATCCTGCCTTTTCGCCCTCCGTGTTGTGTCACCCCCGCGGCCACACGGCTCCCGGTCGCACGGAGCCCCACGCGGCGGACACCGGCAACGCTCGCGTATCCGGGCCGGACGAGCCGGCGACTCGGTTCCTCGCTACGGCAGCAGCTCCACACCCGTACGGATCGCCTTTCCCCGTCGCCGAAAAGCCGTGCCTCCGCAGCAACGGAACGTCGCACCGTTCCCCCGAGCAACTTCCGCCTCCGCTAGCTGCTTTGCACCATATGCACACGGCTGCACACCCACGGAGACGTCAGGACGACCACAGCAACGCTCACCTGCCCGGACGCGGGAGCGCATCAACCCCAGCCACCGACAGCAGCTCCACGCCATGCGGACCGCACCCTCCCCACGGCGCAAATACGTACCTGCCGCAGCGACGGAACATCGCACCATCCGGGCCCTCTCTTCCGCGTCACCTCCGTGCGTTGTCCCAGCACGACCGCAGCGGGCCGTACGGAGCAAGCCCGCGGTGAACACACGCCCGCGCCGGACGGAGAGACGAATGACCCCTGCCCCGTCAACCTCCGCGCCCAGGCGGACCGCGCCTCCCCGTCACCGAAAAGCCGTACCCGCAGCCACGGGAGGCGGCACCGCTCCCCCGGGCCAACAGCCCGCGTCACCTCCGTGCGTTGCACCCCCGAAGAGCGGCCCCCTCCGCAGCCTCCGTCCGCCGGTGGTCGGCATGCTGGAGCCATGCGCACACCCGTACCGGTCGTCTTCGACCTCGACGGCACCCTCGTCGACACTGAACCCCTCTACTACGCGGCCGGACGTGATCTCCTCGCCGCACACGGCGTCCCCGGATTCACCTGGCAGCAGCACACCCGCTTCCTCGGTGTCGGCATCCGCGACACGTTGGAGACGCTGCGGGAGGAACACGGCCTCGAAGCTCCCGTCGAGGAGCTCGTCGCGGAGAAGAACCGGCGCTATCTGGAACTGGCCGCGCACGCCGAGGCGTTCGCCGGCATGCGGCGGCTCGTCGAGCGGTTGTACGCCGCCGGGTCGCCGCTAGCCGTCGCGTCCGGGTCCTCGCCCTCCGCGATCGAAGCGGTGCTGGAGTCCTCGGGGCTGGCCAGGCACTTCCCCGTACGGGTGTCGGCGGAGGAGGTGGCCCGCGGCAAGCCGGCGCCCGACGTCCTCCTGGAGTCGGCACGGCGGCTGGGCGTCGCGCCGGGCTCCTGCGTCGTCGTGGAGGACGCCGAGGCCGGGGTCGCGGCGGCGGAGGCCGCCGGGATGCGGTGCGTGGCCGTGCCTTCGGTGGCGGGCGGCGGGTTCGCCTCGGCGGGGCTCGTCTTCCCCGGCGGGCAGCGGGAGTTCGAGCCGGAGCGCGCCTACGCCTGGATCACCGGAGGCGGGTGAGCACCGCGCGCCTCACCCGTCGACCGGCTCCAGCACGACGACGGGAATGACCCGGTCGGTCTTCTCCTGGTACTCGGCGTACGGCGGGAAGGCGTCGACGGCCCGCTGCCACCATTCGGACCGCTCCGCGCCCTCGGCGACCCGCGCCGTGTACTCGCGCACCGTGGGCCCGTCCTGGAGCCGCACGCGGGGGTGGGCGCGCAGGTTGCCGTACCACGAAGGGTTGACGGGCGCCCCGCCCAACGAGGCGACGACGGCGTACCGTTCGCCGTCGGAGACCCGCATCACCGGCGACTTGCGCACCACGCCCGACTTCGCGCCGAGCGTCGTCAGCACGACCGTCGGGTAGCCGCGCATCTGCGTGCCCTCGGTGCCCCCGCTCCTCTCGTACTCCTCGACCTGGTCTGCCACCCACTGCGTGGCGCTCGGCACGTACTCGCCGTCGAACGGGCTGTCAGCGGACATCGTCACTCCTCTCCCCGAGCCGGCGGTCCGGCCCGAACACGGTTGCCTCAACGAGCAACTGCCGCTCCCCGCCCGACATTCCCCGCTGCGCGAGCTCGGCGCGTCGGGAGCCTTGTCGGCCGGCGCGGGCTTTGCTTGACTCCGGGCCGCCAGCAGCCACCACCGCCCGGAGGACGCATGGATATCACCCGCAGACGCCTGCTGCTCTCCGCCTCGGCGGCGAGTCTGCTGGCGGCGCTGCCGGTCCGCTCCGCGAGCGCAGCGGAAGCGGACGGAGAGCGCCTGCTCACCAACGCCACCACGCTCCTCACCGGCACGGCCGAGAGCAACGCGCGTCCGGAGACGGCGGACAAGCGCGCAGCCGTCGAGAAGGACGCACGCGACCACCTGGCGGCGATGGACGCGGCAGGGCCCGACGAACTCTTCGCCGGCCTCGAACTCGGCTCAGACGAGGCCGCGTTGGAGACCGCCCACCGGCGGCTCCAGGAGATCGCCCTCGCGACCCGCACCCCGGGCCTCCCCGGGGACCTGCACGGCGACCGCGGCGTGCAGCACCGTGTGCTCGACGGCCTCGCCTGGCTCCACGAGCACCACTACGGCGACCAGTCCCGCGGCTACTACGGCAACTGGTTCGTCTGGGAGATCGGCATCTCGCAGCAGGCCACCCGCACGCTCGTGCTGCTCAGGGAGGAGGCGGCCGCGCACCGACCCGAGCTGACCGGCGCCTACGTCGACTCGATGGACGCGTACCTGCGCAACGGCGTCGACGGCGACGTCGACCTGGACTCGCGCTTCCACACCGGCGCCAACCTCGCCGACATCACCACCAACCGCCTCCTCCAAGGCGCCCTCACCGGCGACGCGCCACGCATCCGCAAGGCCGTCGCCGACCAGTTGACGGTCTTCGCCACCATCGACCCGTACCACCTCGTCCACGGCGTCACCGACGGCTACTACGCGGACGGCTCCTTCCTCCAGCACGCCTCCGTCGCCTACACCGGCTCCTACGGCAAGGGGCTCCTCACCCGCGTCGTGCAGACGCTCCAGTTCCTCGACGGCACCGGATACGCACGGCACGAGGAGCTCGTCCCCGTGGTGCACGGCTGGCTGCGCGACGGGTTCGCGCCCCTGATCTTCGAGGGCTGGCTGATGGAGATCGTCAAGGGTAGGGCCGTCTCGCGCGCCGACGGCGGGTACGCAGACGTCCTCCCGGTCGCCGAGGCCGCCGTCGACCTCGCCACGCTCTCGGCGGACGAGGACGCCGCCGCGCTGAGGAGCTACGTGAAGCACCTGCACTCGACGGCGCAGGCCGAGCTCGACCCCTCCGGGTTCGTCTCGCCGCTCAGCATCGTGCGGTACGCCGACACCGTCTCCGACGAGGGCGTCACCGCGGCCGACCTCAACCCCGCGGCCCGCAGCACCGCCTTCAACGCGATGGACCGCACCGTCCACCGCAGGCCCGGCTACGCCTTCGCGCTCGCGCGCAGCTCCGAGCGGATCAGCAAGTACGAGTACATGAGCGGCGAGAACCTCATGCCCTGGTTCCAGGGGGACGGGGCGCACTACCTCTACCTCTCGGGCGAGGATCAGGAGGCGTCGTACGGAGTCGACCACTTCACGACGGTCTCCCCCTACCGCCTCGCGGGCACCACCGTCCCCGCCGAAGAGCGCCGGACCGTGCCCGAGCTCTACGGGAAGCCGTACTACGACAACCCCGAGCACCCGCTGCACTTCACAGCCTCCTCCGAGTCGCAGAACACCTACGTCTACTTCCCGCGCGGCACCGCACGGCACTCGGGCGGCGCCGTCCTCGGCGCCTACGGAGCCGCCTCCCTCGTCCTCTCCGACGACGTGGCATTCCGCGACCGCGCGAAGCTGCCCGACGACTTCACCGTCTACCGGAACGCGCGGGCGACGAAGTCCTGGTTCCTCCTCGACGACGAGATCGTGGTGCTCGCCGCGGACGTCGGCGACCCGGCGGGCCGCACCGTGACCACGACGCTCGACGCGCGCACCGCACACCCCGACGACCGGATCACCGTCACCGGCACCCTCCGCGACGGCCGGCGCTGGACCGGCCCCGGCTCCGGCGACCTGCGTCTGCTCAGGTACGCCAACGCCACCCGGCGTACCGCCGTCGGCTACGTTCTCCTCGACACACCCCCTGTGCGGGTCGGCCTCGACGTGGTGACGCGCAGCCGCCGGGTCGTCCGGACCGCCAACCCGGACACCTCGGCCGTCCGCTCCGTCTTCGGCGTCACGGCGGAGCAGCCGCCCGGAGCGCCCACCGCGCACGCGTACGCGCTCGTACCCCACGCGGACGAGCGCGCCCTCCGCTCCTACCTGCGGGGCCCGCTGCGGATTCTCGCCAACACCCCGCGGCTCCAGGCGCTCACCCACCGCGGGCTCCGCCTCACCGCGGCCAACACGTTCACGCGCGGGCCGCACGAGGCGGCAGGCGTGCGCATCGACGGCCCTGCCTCCGTCCTCCTCCGGCACCGTCGGGGCGGACGGCTCGAGGTCGCCGTCTCCGACCCGACGATGGGCCGGGACACCGTCGAACTCGTCGTCCGCGGACGGTCCTTGCGCCTCGAGAAGGGCGACGAGGCCGTGACGGTGCGGAGAGGGCGCGGCGGGACGCGCGTGCTCGTCGACACCCACCACGCCTACGGCCGCAGCTTCACTGCCACTCTGCGCTGAGGTTCACGAGCGGCCCCGGGGCCTGCCCCTGCCGGGGCGCCCGCGGCCGGACGGGCCGCGCCGCCGCCCCTTGGCGTGGCCGGGGGCCTGCCGCCGGGCGCCGCCCTGTTCGCCGCGGGTCCCGGGCTTCGCCTTCGGCTTCGGCTGGGCCGCGGGCGGGTTGCGGCCGCGGGTGCTGTTGGGTGTGCGGCCGCGCACGATCCCGATGAAGTCCTCGACGAGGTCCGTCGTCGCCTCCTGCGGCCAGGCGAGCGCCACCTGGGACTGCGGCGCGTCCGAGACGGGTCGGTAGGTGAGGTCCCGCCGGTGGTGGAGGCGGGCGAGCGACTTCGGCACGACGAGAACGCCGATCCCGGCCGCCACCAACTCCACCGCGTCGCCCGTGGTCGCGGGGCGCTCCCTCGCGGGCCGCCCGGCGGGCGTCCAGCCGAGTACGTCGTCGAGCGGGTGGAGGATCACCTCGTCGGCCAGTTCCTCGGCACCGACCTCCTCCGCGGCCGTCACGACGTGGTCCTTCGGGACGACGACCACGGTCGTCTCGGTGTAGAGCGGGATCGCGCTGAAGACGTCGCGGTCGACCGGCAGCCGCAGGAAGCCGGCGTCGGCGGCGCGCTCCCGCAGCAGCGCCTCCGCGTCGGCGGCCGGGGTCGGCACGAGGGAGAGCGGGACGTCGGGCAGCCGCTCGTGCCAGATCCGCACCCACTTCGTGGGCGTGACGCCGGGGACGTAGGCGAGCCGGAAAGAGGGGGACGCGTCCGAGCCAGTCACACCGCACAGGTTACCGGCCGTGGTGAGGAGCACCGCACGCGATCGATACCCTGGGGACCATGACGTCGCAGAAGAACACCCAGACCATGAAGCCCGCGACCGCGGCGAAGAAGCTGGGTGTGTACCTTGAGGCCACCCCCGCCGAGTTCCGCGAGGGTCCCGTCTCGCGCGGCGAGCTCAACGCGCTGCAGGCCGACCCCCCGGAGTGGCTGCGGGAGCTGCGCGCCAAGGGCCCGCACCCGCGCCCCGTCGTCGCCGCGAAACTCGGCGTCTCGATCTCGGGGCTCGCCAGGGGCGGCGTCACCGAGGCGCTCACCACGGAGCAGATCGACGCGCTCAGGGCTGAGAATCCCGAGTGGCTCCAGACTGAGCGGGCGACGCAGGCCGAGGTGCGCAAGGAGAACACGCGCCTGAAGGAGAAGCGCCGCGCGGAGGCCCGCGGGGACGCCGCCTGACGCGCGCCGGATCGGCTCAGGTGCGGGCGTCGCGGCCCGCCGACCACAGGACGGCGCTGCTGAGCCGGGAAGGGTCGGCGGTGACCTGTGCCCCGAGCTCCCTCGCCCGGCTCTCCCGCTCGGGTGTGACACGGCCCGTGTAGAAGAGCACGGGGCCTCTGTAGCCCTCGGCCTTGAGGCGGCGGACCGTATCGAACCCTGCCGCCCTGTCGTCCCCGCGGGTGATGTCGGAGAGGAGCAGGTCCGGGTGGCCGCGCCGCAGGTACGCCCTGGCCGCCTCCTCGTCGGGGACCACGTCGACGTCGGCGCCGAACGCCTCCAGGTGCCGGCGCTCGTGGGCGACGCTCACCGGATTGTCGTCGATCCACAGGAGCCGCCGCCCCAGCAGCGGCTCCTCGGCCGTCACGGCGGGGCGTTCTGCTTCCGGGAGCGCGGGCTCGTCCTGCCGCCCGTCGTTCCACTCCAGGCGCTCCAGGAGCTTCTCCCAGTGGGGCGAGGCGTTGAGGTCCTCGACGAGCGTGACGAAGGGGCGGTCCTCGACGAGGGAGGGGAACTCCGTCGGCAGCCGCTCCTCCAACTCGCCGAGCACCGCGGCGGGTTCGCCCTCCGGCTCGGGCAGCCCGTGGTCCGCGAAGAAGCCGTTCACCTGCGCCGGGTCGGCGGCGTCGCCCCGCAGGAGGGCGTTCCGGACGGCCCGGTACCCGGTGAACTCCGTGAAGGGGCCCGGGTATGCGGCGTCGCGCCGGGCGAACAGGCGGTAGAACTCCGGGTAGAGGTGCTGGACGAGCAGGAGGCGCAGCAGGGTGCCCACCGCGTCGGGGCCGAAGTCGCGCCACAGCGGGTTGAGTCGGACTTCCAGGACGAGCCCGTTCACCAGGCGTTTGATGCGCCGCGGGTTGCGTCCGGAGCGGTTGGCGATGAGCGAGACGTGCTCGTCGTCGAGCAGCCGCTCGATGCCGGCCCTCCGCAGGCAGCGGCGGACGAACTCCTCCACCTGTTCCTTCTCGGGGACGGACATGCGGTAGCTCGTCTGGAAGACCTTTTCCAGGAACGCCGCGCCGGCGGGGGAGAGTTCGCGGAGCAGCCCCTTGGCGTCGAGCGCCGAGCGGTCGCATCCGACGACGAAGGCGATACGGGGGACGTCGAGGTAGACCTTGACGGCCTCGCACACGGCGAGGACCGTCTCCTCCGAGCAGCGGTCCAGGTCATCGACGAAGACCACCAGCAGCCGCTCGCCGTGCTCCCCGCCCGCTGCCCACTCGCGGGTCAGGTCCCTGATGCGCTCCTGCATACGGTTGCGGGTCTCGGGGTTGGCGGAGAGGAGCCGCCAGGTCTCCTCGACCGCCGCCGTTGCGCCGAGCGGTACGGCCGCGAGGAGGGAGAGCAGCCGCAACACGTGCCGTATGCCGCGGTGTTCGGAGAGGTTCCGCAGGTTGCGCCGGAGGGTGCGGCGGTCGAAGCCGGCGAGGACCGTGCGGATGAGCCCCTCCAGCGCGTCCGGTCCGGGCGAGCTCCACGCGTTGAACCAGACCGTGCGGACGTCCTCTTCCTTCTCCAACTCGTCCCGCAGCAGCAGCATCAGGCTGCTCTTACCGGTGCCCCAGCCGGATTCGACGGCGAGCGTGAACGGCGTCGAGGAGCGCGAGGAGAGCACCAGTTCGGCGAGGAGCCGGGCGGTGCGCCCGGTCCCGAGCGCGTCGTCGTCCTGCCGCGCGACGGGCTCGTCGTCGAGCAGCGAGAACCCCTGCGAGACCGGCACGTCCATGCCGCTGCTCCTCCCCTGCGCGTGCGAGCGCTCAGGATGCCACAGCGGGGAAGGCGGCGTGCGCACGGACGTTGGCCGGGAAGGCCCCGTACGGCACTGCGGCTCAGGAGGTCTGCTCGCCCTCGTCCTCCTCCTCGCGATCGCAGCGGGAGCCGCGGCGACGGGGCAGCAGGGCGCCGCCGACGACGACACAGCCGACAGCGACGATCTTGCTCGCACCGTAGGCGCTCATGAAGCTGCCCGGGCCGGAGAGCAGCACCCACGCCGCCCAGCCGAGGCCGACGACTATCAGCAGGACGCCGCCGAGCGGCTTGAACCCTGCCCACCAGGGCGAGTCCACGACGGGTTCGCCCTCGGCCCTGGCGGGTTCCTTCTCGGCCACTGTGCACTCCCTGCTCTGCGCGCTCCTCGATGCCCACGGGCAACCTCACCGAACAGAGGGGGCCTTGGGGGTCTAATCACACAGAGTAACGCACACCGAGGACGTCTGCCCGCCGGTCCGCAAGGCGGCTCCGGGGGGGGGGCAGTATTCGCCTGACGACCCCGCCACGGCGCCCGACACCTGCCGGATGTCCCGGACGCGAGAAGCCTCCCGCTCCTGCCCTGCCGGTCCGCGGACGAGGCCGCTCTGTCAGAGCCGTCCGCATCCCTTCGCCGCCGTGGTGCGCGGCGACATCGAGTGGCACTTCTTCGGGTTGCCGGAGATCGACCCGACGGAGTCCTACGGCTCCTGCATCCTTCCGGTGCCGCGACCGGGATGCGCGCCGTGCACGGCAAGTTGCTGCTCTCCGGCATCCCTCGCTGACGCGACCGCGGCGTCGGAGCACGGGGCACAGGGCGGGCTTCACCGTGGTCGATCCGGGCGGGAACTGGCTCCGGGCCTGGCCCATGGCGGATTCCGAAGGCTCGGCGGCCGAAGAGCCGGACACACCGCCGCCGCGGTGACCGGGAAGAGGCAAGCCCTCGCCCACCGCGCCGAGTTGGCGATCCGTCTCAAGGCCGTCCGGATTATTTTTCCGTAGTCTTGACGAAAATCGACGCGTCTTCGCATGCTGTGCCTCGTGCCCTCCCGGACGGCCGCAGAGGGACGGCACGCCCATGGCTCCTGCCCCGACTCCCCCGCCCGTACGGCCCGTTCGTTCGGGCCGCCGATCGCGAAGAGCCGACCCTGCCACGGCCTCGTCCCTCCCGACTCCCCGCACCACCCGCAACCGGACCCGCATGCCGCACGCCCGACTCCGCTGCCCTGCACCTGTGCCGCCCGCCGGGCGCAGCGACGACCGGTCGGCGTGGTGGCGCACGACGAAGAAGGAAGTGACCGATGACCAACTCCGAGGACCGACCCACCCTCGCCAGACGTGCCCTGCTCGCCGGCTCCGTCGGCGCGGTGGCGGCGTTCCCGGCGACCACCGCGCACGCCGCACCCCTGACGCCCCCGCGCGGCCGCCACCCGTCCAACTGGCCCGAGCCCGCTTCCTACGGCCTCGCCGACACCCGCCGGGACCTGTGGCCGCGCAGGGACAACTCCTTCGTCCTGCCCCTCGAGCTGCGTCCCCGCGACAGGGAGCTGGGGCGGGTGTGGATGCGTGACACCTACGTCAACTGCTTCGTCGTGGACGGCCGTCCGCTCTACGTCGCCACGGGGACGACGCGGGTTCCGGGGCTGGATGCGGCCGCGCCCTGGAACGACGGCATCTTCCTGTGGGTCTCCCGCTCGCTGCGCG
The DNA here is from genome assembly GCF_000381025.1 of Streptomyces sulphureus DSM 40104. Classification (GTDB taxonomy): domain Bacteria; phylum Actinomycetota; class Actinomycetes; order Streptomycetales; family Streptomycetaceae; genus Streptomyces; species Streptomyces sulphureus. The sequence continues at coordinate 734,382 of NZ_KB905813.1, read as the reverse complement.
GCCCGTGGAAGCTCGCCGACACCGGAGGCATCCGGCCGGACGCCGAGCGGGGCAAGGTGTGGTCGCCCGAGTTCGTCGACGAGAACCGGCCCGGGCGCACCGTCGTCGCCGAGTGGCAGAAGTACTGGTACGACGAGGAGTTCGGCAAGCGCGGGCAGGCGTGGGCCCCCGAGGTGCACTACGTCCGCGGCAGGTGGTACATCGTGGCGTGCACCGGCGACCACTCCCGGAAGGTCGGCTCGTTCCTGCTGGTGAGCGAGGGCGGCGTCGAGGGGCCCTACCGCCTCGCCGAGGGCAACCTCTCCGAGCCCTTCGGCGAACCCGTCGACGGCGGGCCCGACTTCATCGAGCCCGGCGCCTACTACCACATCGACGGCAGCATCTACAGCGAGGGCGACGACGCATGGCTCGTCCTCCACAACGACCTCTACGCGAAGTTCCGCGACGACATGGAGGACATCGTCACCACGACCGACCTCCCCGCGTTCCAGCAGAGGCCCTACTCCCCCGAGCCGTACCTGGAGGGCGCCTACGTCTTCAAGCACGGCGGCAAGTACTACCTGCTGCACGCCGCTTGGAACCGTGCGTCGATCGGCCCCGACGGCAGCACGCGGTACGCGTACGACCCGCCGGGTGACGGCCGCGTGCAGTACCAGTACGACGCGGTCGTCGCCGTCTCCGACAGGTTCGAGGGCCCGTACTCGCACCGCTGGACCGCGGGCGTCGGCGCCGGGCACAACAACTTCTTCGCCGACCACAAGGGCCGCCTGTGGGCGACGTTCTTCCGCAACCCCGCCTTCGGCTACTGGGCCGACCCCGCACGCTCCGCCGACGCGGCCGTCCCCGGCGTCGTACGCGTCGAGTGGACGGGGCCGCGCGGCAACCGCCTGTACGTCCAGCGACGCGACAGGGGGCACGCGCGGGAGGAGTGACCGCGGACGCCCCGCGCGGCCGGTCGGCCGCGCGGGGCCTGCCGTCCGCGTCAACCGCGTGGCACGGGCGCCCGGTGCGGCGGGCTCAACTCCCGTTCGCCGGCGTGCGGACGACGCGGAAGCCGAGGTTCCCCGCGGTGCTGTCCGGGGTGTTGGCGGTGCGCGCGGCGACGCGGTAGCGGTTGCAGTACGACGCGTGGCACAGGTACGAGCCGCCGCGCGTCGCCCGCAGGCTCGGCTCGCCCGGGCGCCAGGTGTCGGCCGTCCACTCCCAGACGTTCCCCGAGACGTTGTACAGCCCGAAGCCGTTGGGCTCGAAGGCGTCCACGGGCGCGGTGCCTGTGTACCCGTCCTCCGCGGTGTTCTTGGAGGGGAAGGTGCCCTGCCAGATGTTGCACCGGTGCTCGCCGCCGGGGAGGAGTTCGTCGCCCCACGCGTAGCGGGCCTGGTCGAGCCCGCCGCGCGCCGCGTACTCCCACTCCTCCTCGGACGGCAGGCGCCCGCCGTCCCACGCGCTGAAGGCGCACGCGTCCCTCCAGCCGACGTGGGCGACCGGGTGGTGCCAGCGCCCTTCCAGTCCACTTCCTGGCCCCTCGGGCGCGTCCCACCGCGCACCCTCCACGCCGCACCACCACGGGGTGGCGTCCGGCCGCGGCGACACCTTGCGCAGCCGCGCGGGGAGGAACTTCGCGAAGACGTAGCTCCAGCCGAAGAGTTCGGCCTCCGTGCGGTGGCCCGTCGCCTCGACGAAAGCGGCGAACCGCGCGTTGGTCACCGCGTACGCGTCGACGGCGAAGGGTGCCACCTCGACTTCGCGCACCGGCCCTTCGCCGTCGCCGGGGTTCGCGTCGCGGTCCTCGCTCCCCATCCGGAAGACGCCGCCGGGCAGTTCGACCCGGGTCCGGTACGCCTCGTCAGCGCCCTCCGGCGGGACGGAAGGCGACGACGCGGGAGCGGCGGCCTTCGCCTCGGCCGCCGTCCGGGAGGGGGAGCAGCAGGAGCCGGACGCACTCACGGCCGCCCCTCCCCCGCGTGCGGTGACGCCGCGTCCACGGTCTCGGTCTCGAAGGCCGAGAGCGTGGTGTCGTAGTCGGTCTCCACGTCGTACATGGGCGTCATCCAGTGGTAGAAGTTGTCGCCGCGTTCGCGCAGCAGGTCGTAGAGGGTACGCGTCAACTCGGTGCGGACGTCGCGCAGTTCCGGGTGCTCGTAGCGGTTGTGCAGTTCGTCGGGGTCGGTGTGCAGGTCGTACAGCTCGTTGCGCGACTCGGGGTTGACGACGAGCTTGTAGCGACTGGTGCGGAGCATCCGCTGGGGGTACGGGAAGTGGTGGCCGTGGAACTCGGCGACGTGGTACGGGGCCCACTCGGGGTGCTCGCCCGCGGCGAGCGGCAGCAGGCTGCGGCTGTCGACCGCCGGCGCGGTGTCGCTCCCGGCGAGGTCGAGGATGGTCGCGGTGCAGTCGGTGAGCGAGACGAACTCGTCGCGGACCTGGCCGCGCGGGGCGCCCGGCACCTTGAGCAGTCCCGGTATCCGGTAGATGTCCTCGTACATCGCCGGGCCCTTGTCGTGCAGGCGGTGTGCGCCGGTGAACTCGCCGTGGTCGGCGGTGAAGAAGACGGCGGTGCGCTCCTCGAGGCCGAGCGCGCGGACGGCGTCGAGGATGCGTCCGATCTGCTCGTCGATGAGGGTGACGTAGCCCCAGTAGACCGCGATCAGCTTGCGGCTCTCCTCCAGCGGCATCGTGTCGAACGCCCAGAGCTTGCTGTAGTTGCTCTGCACGGGCGGCTTCGCCGCGAAGGTCTCGCTCACCGACGCCGGCAGCTCGACCAGTTCGGGGTCGTACATGTCGTAGTACGCGTCCGGCAGGATGTAGGGAAGGTGCGGGCCGAAGAAGTGTGTGGCCAGGAAGAACGGGTGCTCCTCGGTGCCGCTCTCCGCGTCCTGGTCCGCCCAGCGGTGGAGCATCTCGATGGTGCGGGTGGCGAGGTAGTACTCGAAGGTGGCCTCGACGGGCTGGTCCAGCCGGGCGGCGAGGAGGTTCCCCGGGCTGCCGTTGGGTGTGGTGCCGCGTACCGGCTCGGTGATCCGGTACGGCGGGAGGCCGGCCTCCCGCAGGTACGCAAGGTAGTCGGGGTGGTCGACGGGGTTGTGCCAGCCCGCCAGGTCGGGGCCCTCGAAGCCGTAGTCGGCCGCGGTGCGCCGCACTCCGCCGTGCCACTTGCCCAGCAGCCCCAACCGGTAGCCCTCGGCGCCCAGTTGCTCGGCGAAGGTGAACTGGTCGTCGGCGAGGTCCTCCAGATAGCCCACGTTGCGCTCGTAGTTGGCGAGCAGCTTGTGGCGGAAGGGTGCGGAGCCGGTGAGGAGGCTGGCGCGGGCCGGGGTGCAGATGGCGGTGGGCGTGTAGCAGTTGTCGAACCGGGTCCCCTCGGCCGCGAGGCGGTCGAGGTGGGGGGTGCTCACGTGAGGGTTGCCGTAGGCACCGAGGGTGTCGATCCGGTGCTGGTCGGTCATGAGGAAGAGCATGTTGGGGCGCACGATGACCCTTTCGGTTCGGTCGGCCTGGGGTCAGCGGGGGGCGACCGGGGCAGGCGGCGTCGCGGGAGTCGGCGCTCCGCGCGGCGCACCCGCCGGAGCGTCCGTCGGCACCGCCGCAAGGTGGGTGATCTTGTCCGGTGCCTGCGAGGAATGCTCTGACCCGCGGAAGATTTATGTCAATAGTGCGAACATAAATCGAAGGCTCCGGGAGCCCCTCGCCCCGCGAGGAGGGCCGGCAGGCGGCGCAACTCCCGCCCGGAGCGGAGTCCTTCACGTCACCTGGCGTCGGAAATCTTTGTTCCGACTCATTGACGAAAAAAGCCGGCGCTCTCCATGCTGTGCGGCATGCAGGCACACGACGGTCCGCTGACGCGGCTGCGCAAGAGCCACGAGCAGTCGGTCCTCGACCTCCTCCGCAAGCACGGCCCGCTCAGCCGGGCCGAGTTGGGCGCGCACAGCGGCCTGTCCCGCACGACCCTCTACGACATCGTCGCCGGCCTCGTGGAGGGCGGCGCCGTGGTCGCCTCCACCCCACCGGCCGAAGTCCGCAGGCGCGGGAGGCCGGTGGAGAAGCTCAGCCTCAACCCGCGTGCGGGAGAGGCGATCGGGATCGACTTCGCCCGGCGCGCCGTGCACGTCTCGGCCGTCAACGTCGCCCATGAGATGCTCGGTTCGGCGAGCGAGGCGCACCCGCCCGACCTCACCTGGACCCAGCGCACCGACATCGCGCAACGGCTCCTCGGCTCCCTCGGCGGCCCCGCACAGGGAAGCCAGGGCGGTCCGCTCCGGCTGGGCTCGCTCAGTGCGATCGGGGTCGGCATCGTCGGACCGATCGCCGAGGGCGCCGGCGCCCGCGCTCCGGGTCCGGAGTCGCTGGCCGCCCTGCTGCGCGAGCGCTTCGGGGTCCCGGTGCTGGTCGACAACAACACCAGGCTCGCCGCCCTCGCCGAGGCCGTGTGGGGTGCGGCCTGCGACGGAGGTGACGTCGTCTACCTCCGGCTCTCGCACGGCGTGGGCGGCGGCCTGGTCGTCGGCGGTTCGCTGCACAGGGGAACCGACGGCATGTCGGGGGAGTTCGGGCACATCACCGTCGACGCCCGGGGTGCGCCCTGCGAGTGCGGCGGCACCGGCTGCCTGGAGACCGTCGCCTCGCTCGACGCCGTCCTCGCCCTGTACCGCTCCGCCGGAGGCAGCGCGCCCGACGTCCCCGCCTTCCTCGACGCGGCCGCAGCGGGCGACCGCACCGCCCGCTCGGTGCTGGAGCGGGTCGGCGAGGACGTCGGGCAGGTGCTCGCCGCCGTCTGCAACGCGATCGGGCCGAGCGTCCTCGTCGTCGGCGGCGAACTCGCCCAAGCCGGGCCCGCGTTGGTCGAACCCGTCGAACGCGCCCTGCACGCCCACGTGATGCCGAGGGTCAGGGACCGCGTGCACGTGCGGCTCGCCACCCTCGGCGAGGCCGGGAGCGCACTCGGCGGTATCGCCCTCGTCCTCCACGAATCCCCCCTTCTCTCCAGCTATCCGCCGCCCGTCGCCCAGGAGCACGCGTGAAACCAGTGAGGCACCCATGGCCGTGACCGTCCCTCCCGAGAAGACCGCGGTGGACCGTCCTCCGCGGCGCACCGCCCGCCGCTCGCGGCGACGGCCGCTTCTCCTCAACGTCCTCGCGCTCGTCGCCGGCGTCCTGGTCTGGGCACTCGTGGCCGCCCTCGGCCTCATCGAGAACCTGCCGACGCCGCTCGCCGTGGCGCGCAAGGCAGGCGAGATGGTCGCCGACGGCACCCTGGCGGCGGACACGCTCGCCAGCCTGCGCAGGGTCTTCCTCGGCTACGCGCTCGGGGTCGTCGTCGCCGTGCCCGTGGGGTTCCTCATGGGCTGGTACCCGTCGGTGCGCGCCGTCGTCGAGCCGTACATCCAGTTCTTCCGCACCATCCCGCCGCTCGCGCTCATCCCGCTGACGGTGGTGCTGCTGGGGATCGGCGAGGTACCGAAGATCGCGGTGATCTACCTCGCCTCGTTCATGGCCTGTGTCGTGTCCTCGTTCCAGGGCGTCGTCGACGTGGACCGCACGCTCATCAACGCGGCGCGGGTCCTCGGCGCCTCGGACCGGGTCATCTTCACCAAGGTGGTCATACCGGCCTCGACGCCGTTCATCCTCGTCGGCATGCGGATCGGGCTCGGAGCCTCCTGGGCGACCGTGGTCGCGGCCGAACTCATCGGCGCGCAGGAAGGGTTGGGCTACCAGATGCAGAAGGCGTCCACCTGGTTCGAGATGGACACCATCTTCGTTTCCCTGATCACCATCGGCGTGCTCGGCCTCCTCATGGACCGGCTGCTGCTGCTCGCCGAACGACGACTCACCGGCTGGCAGGAGCGGCGATGAACAGCAAGATCAGCTTCCGGGACGTGGTGAAGACCTTCCCGCTCAAGGGGACCGAGTTCACCGCCCTGGACGGGGTGTCCCTGGACATCGCGGACCAGGAGTTCGTCACCGTCGTCGGGCCGTCGGGGTGCGGGAAGAGCACCCTGATGAGCATGGCCGCCGGTCTCCAGGAACCCACAGGCGGGCGGGTGTTGGTCGACGGTGCCGAGGTGGCGGGGCCGGGTCCCGACCGCGGGGTGATCTTCCAGCAGTACGCGCTCTTCCCCTGGCTCACCGTGCGCCAGAACGTCGAGTTCGGCCTCAAGCTCGCCTCCGTCCCGGCCGAGGAACGCCGCCGCCGGGCCGACCTGGCGATCGGCCTCGTCGGCCTGGAAGAGTTCGCGGACGCGCTGCCGAAGACGCTCTCCGGCGGCATGAAGCAGCGGTGCGCGATCGCCCGCGCCTATGCGGTCGACCCCCAAGTCCTGCTCATGGACGAGCCGTTCGGTGCGCTCGACGCGCTCACCCGCGTCCAGTTGCAGGATCAGCTACTGGCGACGTGGAGCCGCGAGAAGCGCACCGTCCTCTTCATCACGCACGATGTCGACGAGGCGGTCTACCTGGCGAGCCGCGTGGTGGTGATGGCCGCGCGGCCGGGGCGCATCCACCGCATCGTCGACGTCGACCTCCCTTACCCCCGCACCGAGGAGATCCGCCTCTCCGCCGAGTTCCGGCAGATCCGCAACACCGTGTGGACCTCCGTCTACCACCAGGAGCAGGCCGCTCCCGCCGTATAGCGCCGCATGGCCAACCGGCAGCCCGTATCCACGACTTACTCTCCCCGATAGGACCACCGCCATGCCCGGAAGCAGGACACGCCGCACCCTGACGGCACTCTTCTCCGTCACCGTCTTCAGCCTCGCCCTCAACGCCTGCTCGGGGAGCGCCGGTCAGGACGACGACACGGTCAACTTCGGCTATATAGGCGACTACAACGGCGCCAGCCTGCTCGCCATCGCACAGGAGCAGGGGCTGTGGAAGAAGCAGGGCCTCACCGCGAAGGCGAAGGTGTTCAACAACGGCCCCGTGCAGGTCCAGGCGCTCGGCTCGGGCGACCTCGACTACGGCTACATAGGCCCGGGCGCCATGTGGCTCCCGGCGTCGGGGAAGGCGAAGGTCGTCTCGGTGAACACCTTCACCTTCGCGGACCGCGTCATCGGACAGCCCGGCATCGAGACGATGAAGGACCTCAAGGGCAAGCGGGTCGGCGTGCCCGAGGGCACCTCGGGCGACATGATCCTCAACATGGCGCTGGAGAAGGCGGGGATGACGACGAAGGACATCAACAAGGTCGCCATGGACCCGTCCACCGTCGTCTCCTCCTTCACCTCGGGGAAGATCGACGGCGCCGGCATCTTCTACCCCTCCATCGACACCATCAAGAAGAAGGTCCCGGGGATGGAGGAGGTGGCCAGCACCAAGGACACCGGCGACCGCTTCCCCACGGCGTTCGTCGCAGGGACCAAGGTGCCGGAGGAGAAGAACCGCAAGGTGGTCAAGGTACTCCAGCAGGCCAACGACTGGCGCAAGAAGCACCCCGAGGAGTCCATCGCCCTCAGCGCGAAGATGCTGAACGTCAGCAAGGCGCAGGCGAAAGCGGACGCCTCGCACGTGGAGACGCTCTCCACCGACGACCTCGCCGCGAAGACGAAGAGCGGCGAGATGGACCGCTGGCTGAAGAAGCTCGGCGACTTCTTCGTCCGCAACCAGCAGCTCGACGAGAACCCCGATCCGTCGGACTACTACACGGGCGACCTCTACCGGGAGGTGCACTCGGGCTAGCCGGTGTTCCGGATGTGCCGTTGACTGATGCGCAGTGGGCGCGGATCGAACCCTTGCCCCCGGACCGCGCGCCGAAACGGGTGGCCGCTGGCGAGACCATCGTGTGCTGATCGACGCGATCGCCTTCAAGTTCCAGACCGGAACCCAGCGGGTCCACCTGTCGGGCAAGTGCGGCAACTGGCGAGGTGTCCACAACCGGCTGCGGACGTGGGCTGTCGACGGCACCCGGGAGCGAGTGTTCACCGCCCTGGTGGCCCGGACCGGCACGGACGAGGACCTCAACTGGACCGTCTCGGTGGGCTCCACGATCGTGCGGGCTCATCAGCACGCGGCCGGCCCCGCAAAAAGGGGCCCCGACAAGGGCTACCGAGGCGCCGGCAACACGCACTCCGCATCCGTGCTGGGGACGACAGGAGCCCCTCTCCGCGAGCCGGCAGGCAGTGCACCGATCCCACGCGAGGATCCGACTCCTCGTCGAGCAGGCCGTGTCTTCACCGCTCAGTCGTCGGCCTCAGGGTCGTGGCCCCAGTTCATGAGGGAGTAGCGCCATGCGGAGTCGTGCACGTCGCCGCGTGGCCGCTGGGCAAGGTGCCGGTGTATGTAGCCGACGACCTTGCGCATGTGTGCGAGGTCGTCCGGCGTCAGCTCTTTCTTCTTTTTGCGCTGCAGTGCGACGATGCGGCGGCCCGAGGCGTGCCCGGTGCTTTCTTCGTCTCCGTGTTTCTGACCGACTTGCTGGGACTCCTTTGAGCGCAGCCAGTGCTCGAGCTGCCCGGGTGTCATATTGACCGCCTGCTGGAAATCGGCGATCATCTGGTCTCGCTGTTGGGGTGCCATGCCTACTCATTCCTTTTTCGCAGGGCTTCGGGCTTGTGTACCGCCCGGCCACCGGACTTCTCGCTCTCCACTTCGTACTGGGGAGAATCCGGCGACGCGTCGACCGTGCGGCCCGCCGCCTTCGTCCGCTTCGTGATCTTCCTCTTCACTCTGCCCACGGCCTCGCCGCCGTGGCTGGACCAGGAGACCTTCTCGCCCCTGGCCAATTCCTGCCGTTTCGCCATTGCACGCCTCCGTGGAAGACAGCGGCTCCTCCTCGGGTCGCCAAAAACCCCTCAGCAAAACGGCGGAACCGCTCACTCGGGCGCACTTCGGGAGCGCTCATGTGCGCAGCCCTGGTGGACTGGGTACGGGCGGGCTGTGGCACTAGCCCCGCCCCGGCGTTCCCCGTGAACGACCCGCGTGCCCGGAGTCGCAGAGCACGCCACGGAGAAGCCTCACCGTCGAAGCCGCTGGTTATGGGCCGGACCGACACCACACCACGTAGTGGAGACGCACGATGCCCTGCCCTCTGCTCGCGAATGCGGACGTAATCAGCGTGACGCGCGTGGACCGCTGCGAAAGGCCGAAGTGCGGCGACGACAACGGGACCTTCGCGTTGAGGCGTCCCCCGGAATGTGGGCACACAGGTCCATGCTGCGATTGCGCGATGTATCTGCTCGTAGGTGCTGTTGTGCGAACTCCGCAGACGAGAGGTAGTTGAGGGCGCTGTGGCGCCGGCGAGCGTCGTAGTAGGCGAGCCGCTGGAAAATCTCCAGTGGCTCGCCTGCCGCGCCGTCGAGAACACCCTCTGGTGCTTCGTCTCGGCGAGAGCATTGTCATAGCTTGAGCCGACCCGGCCCATGCTCCTGCGGATTTTGAAGCCGTCGCAGACCTGCACGAACGCAGCCGACGTGTACTGAGTGCCCCTGTCCGCGTGGAAGATCACCCCGTCGACGCCAGGACACCTTCCCTTGGATCTGCAAGGTCCGTTGTCAGAGGGTCCACACCGCCGGGGGCGCCTCAGACCAACGACCGGCTGAACCGCACGAAACCGCCTAGCCGCCCGGCGCGTCGAACCGGGGCTCCGCACACGTCACTTGGGTGCCGTCCTCCCCTCCGGAGGGCGGCTCCCGCGTGCGTACGGGCTGTGGCGGCCGGCGAAGCGGGAGGGCGGGGTGCCGAAGGCGCGGGTGAAGGCCGCGGTGAAGGCGGCGGGCGAGGCGTACCCGAGTCGGACCGCGACCTCGGTCACGGTGGCGGTGCGCAGAAGTGGGACGGCCGCGAGGAGGCGGGCTCGGGCACGCCAGGCTGCGGGGCTGTGTCCGGTCTCGGCCCGGAAGCGCCGGGTGAAGGCGCGCTCGCTCATCGCCGTCGCGGCCGCCCAAGTGGCGTTGCTCGTACAGGTGTCAGGACCGGCGAGGTAGCTGCGGCAGAGAGCGGCGAGCTCCTCGGAGGGCGGCATGTGCAGGTGGTACGGGAGCGGGGTGCGGGCGGCGATCTCGTGCAGCAGGAGTGCGGCGATGTGGCCCTCGCGTCCGGTGAGCCCGTAGTCGGGGGCGAAGTCGACCGCGGCGAGGAGGAGTTCGCGCAGCAGCGGCGGGACGTCGACGACAGTGCAGGTGGCCGGCCACCAGGGGACGGCGTCGGGTTCGACGTAGAGGCTGCGGGTGCTCACCTCCAGCATGTGGACGCGGTGCCGGGTGCCGGCCGGGATGAGGACGGCGCGCTCGGGCGGGACCGTCCAGGTGCCGTCCGCGGTGTCGACGACCATGACGCCGGTGGCTCCGTGGAGGAACTGCGCACGGCGGTGGTGGTGCCAGTCGAGCAGGTGGCCGGGCGGGTAGTCGGTGCCGATCGGGAGGACGGCCCGGTCCAGGTGGTCGACTTCGGCGAGGGGGACGTTCTTCACGCAACCACGGTAGCGGCCGGAACGCGAAGGAAACGTGCCGACCTTCGCATGCGCGCCGCCCGCGGGCCTGGTGGGGTGGGCTGGTGGACGTTGTGGCGTTGGTCGGAATCGGGCTCCTCACAGGGGCGACGACGGTGTTGTTCGGGTTCGGTGGCGGGTTCGTCGCCGTGCCCGTCGTGGTGTGGGCGGACGCCGCCCTCGGCGACGACGCGATGCGGGTGGCGACGGCGACCTCGGCCGTGGTGATGGTCGTCAACGCGGGGTTCGCGACGGCCGTCACGCCGCGGCGGATACTCGTGGCGCTCCGGGGCAGCGGCCCGCTGTTGGCGCTGCTGGTGCTGGGGGCGTCCGTGGGCGCGTGCGCGGCGCGTGTGGCGCCGCCGGACCTCGCCCGGTGGGCGTTCGTCGGATACGTCGGCCTGACGGTCGTGGACCTGCTGATGCGGCCCGGCTTCCTCCGTCCGCGGCCGGAAGCCGCGGCCGAGCAGGGGGCGCGGCCGCTGCCCGCGGCGCTCGGTGCTCCGGTCGGTGCGGTCGCGTCGTTCCTCGGAGTGGGCGGGAGCGTCCTGACGGTGCCCACGATGCGGCGGGCCGGGCATCCGATGGGGGTGGCGACCGCGTTGGCCAACCCGCTGACGGTGGCGATCGCCCTGCCCGCCGCGGCGGTCTTCCTCGCGGCCGAGGCCGCCGTCCCGCTCAGCGGGAATACCGCGGGCGGGACAACCCTGGTGGGGCTGGTGGACCCGGTCGCGGCGGGGGCGCTGCTGCTCGGGGCGTTGCCGGTGATCGCGGTGGTGCGGCGCCGCCCGCCGCGCATACCGGACCGCGTCCATGCCTGGACCTACATCGGGCTGCTGGTGGTCGTAGGCTTGGCGATGGTGCCGCTCGGCTAGGCGAGCCCGATAGCCTCGACCGCGCACCGTCGCCGAACCACCCTGTGACGGGGCGGAGTTCGGCCTCGCGGTCAGTCGCTGTCGCTCCGGCTATTCCCGTTGGAGGACGGCGGGGAGCTGTCGGAGTCGGACGCCGGCTGCTTTGCGAGCGGAGCCTCCGCGACGTCGAGGAGCTTCGCCAAGGCTTCGGAGCGCGAGGAGACAAGCTCCTGGAAGATTCCCACCAGGTCCGACGCCGGGTAGTAGCGCACCGCCGCCTTCATGTACGCCCTGACCGAGAGGAACCCGCGCATCTCGGTGATCCCGTTCGCCGGTGCTGCCTCGCCAGGTGCCCGGGAAGCGGGCGACCCGCCGCAGCCCGCGGGGGTCGATGTCGAAGAGCCGGTAGCCCTCGGCGAAAAGGCGAGGACGGCGCTGGGGCCGCCCTCCACCGTGCCGTCGACGCGGCGTGTGAAGCGCACGCCGAGGAGGGGGTACCGGGGGGTGCGCTCAGGGTAGGCGAGGCCGCGCACCATGTGCGTCTTGGCTGCGCTCACCGTCACGGTCCGCGGTGCTCTCGCCCTCCGCGGAATGAACCGGGACGAGAAGCGTTGCACCCGGTATGAAGAACATCGGGTTTCTGTCCTTCGGGCACTGGACGCCCTCCCCCCACTCGCGGACCCGCTCGGCTGCCGACTCCCTGCTCCAGGCGATCGACCTCGCGGTCGCCGCCGAGGAGCTCGGAGCCGACGGCGCCTACTTCCGCGTCCACCACTTCGCCCGGCAGCACTCGTCACCGTTCCCGCTGCTCGCGGCGATCGGTGCCCGCACCGATCGGATCGAGATCGGCACCGGCGTCATCGACATGCGCTAGCGCATATCGTGGTTATAACTCTGGTGGGTCAGGCTGCTGCGGGCGTATACGTCCTTGCCCTCCGCCCGTTGTCCACACTTTCCGGAGCTAGAGCGTTTTCAACCATGGATGAAGAGGGTTCTGGCCGCGGAGCGTCTGGGCGAGCCAATCGAGGCTCGGCGAGTCCAGATGGTCCAGGCACCGTTCGAAGTCTTCGGTGTCCTTCTGCCGCGCATGTTTCGCCTTGAGAAGCAGTTGCACTTCGGGCCGCAGGTAGGCGATACCGTCCTCCGTCCAGAGGCAGTCCGCAAGGGGGCGGGTAATTTGGGGATCGCGCTTGTAGACCCAAGACAGATCCTTCACGCTCTCCAGCATGACGTCGTATTCCCAGGGGTCCGCACCGCTGGCACGCAGCCAGAGGTTGCCGCAGTCGGCCGGGATCGAAGTGCCTTGGCTCGGGACCATCGGAGTGAGACTGCCTGCTGCGGCCCACGCGTCCAGGTGCGGTGATACGAAGTCCACGAAGTCATTGAGGTCGTCCTTCGGGATGCCGATGTCGAGATCGCCGTGCTCGCGCGTAGTCTTCGTGAACGCGTCGATCGCCCAGCCTCCAGCCACCCACCAGCAGCCCGAGTAGTTGCGGAGCAGCGCCGCAGCGTCGACGGGAGTACGCAGTCTCCATGGGCCGTACAGGCGGACGATCTCCTCATGGCTAAGCACGATCTAATCGTACTTTGGTGCGTAGGCCGACCTTCCGTCTACTTCCGCCAGTTGGGCCACGTCGGCATCCCGCGGCCCCTCCAGGTCTCCACCAGGCCAGCGACCCAGCGGGCGGACGCGAAGAGTCCATAACCGGACCCCGCGAAGCCCACGGCGACCACGAGCCAGCGCCCGATGCCGAGCCACACGTTCCCGTCCACGTCGGATGCCCACTGAGCGCCCGTAATGAGCCCAGCGACGGCGGCGCGCTGATGTCGCTGGGGGACGCGGCCGGCGCCGTCTGCGCCTTCCTCAACCTGCCGCCGGGCGCCGGGACTTCGACGGTCGAGTCGAAGACGAACTTCCTCCGCGCCGTGCGCGCCGGCTCCGTACGGGCGGTGTCACGACCGCTGCACACGGGGTCGACGCTGGTCGTCATCGAGACCGGGCTCTCCGACGACGAGGGCCGCCTCGTAGGACGGATGACGCAGAGCCAGTTGGTGCTGTCCGCCCGCCCACGCGAGTGAACGAGCCGGCAGGAACGGAGTGTCGGCCCCGGCGGGCGCCAACGACCGGAGGTTGTCAGGCAGTTCGCACCGCATCCCCCAGGTGGGCCCGGAAGGTACGCGGCGGCCGCCCGGTGACGCGCTGCACGGTGTCGCTGACGCGGTCCTCGGCGCCCTCGGCGATGGCACGGTCCAAACCGGCCAGCAGCGCGGCGAACTCGGACGGCACCTGCTCGGTGAGCCGCGCGGACAGCTCCTCGTACGAGACCCGGCGGTGGACGACGCTCCGTCCGGCGACCTCTGCGAAGAGCGCGGCGACGTCGTCGTAACTCAGCGTCTCCGGTCCCGTGAGGACGAGATCGGTGCCGGGCGCCTCCCTGTCGGTCAGGGCGCGGACGGCGACGGCCGCAATGTCCTCGGCGTCGACGAAGCCCACCCGACCGTCCGCGGTAGCGCTCAAAACGACGCCCTCCTCGCGGATGCTCCGCGCATGCACATGGTCGCCCGTGAAGTTCTGCATGAACCAGCAGGGCCGCAACACCGCCCATTCCGGGAAGAGTTCGGGAAGAGCGCGGTGGACGGCACCCACCGCCGGTCCGCCCGCGGGGATCGCCGACGAGCTGAGCAGCACCGCCCTGCGCACCCCCGCGTCCCGCGCCCGGTCGAGAAAGGGAAGCATGACCGACGCCGGGTCGCTCTCGCCCGGGGGCGGCAGAAGGTAGACGCGGTCGACTCCTTCGAGGGCCGCGGCATGAGTGGCCGGCTCGTACCAGTCGAAGGCCACCGACTCCGCGCCCAGAACCGCGGCGCCCCGGCGACTGGCGGCCTTCACACGGTGTCCGGCAGCCGTCAACTGCGCGGCGGTACGGCCGCCTGTCGTGCCCGTGGCACCGACGACGAGGACGGCGTTCACCGGCCGGCCGCGGGGAGGTCGGCGCCGGGGAGCGGGGTCCCGTGGTCGCGGTACGAGGACCCCTTCTCCGTGTGGCCGGAAATGCTCCCGTCGAGCAGAAGTCGCGGGCCGCGGCGGTGGATGCCAGCCGCGGAGGCGGGTGCGGACATGGGTGGCCTCCGTCTCGTAGAATTCGGACCCTGAGTCCGCTTCAACAATACGGACCCGGGGTCCGTTTCGCAATGGAGGCCCGCACCGTGCCCGAGCGCAAGCCACGCAAGGACGCCGCCCGCAACCGGGAGGCCGTCCTCGCAGCCGCGGACACCCTCTTCGCGCACTGCGAGAGCCCCGAGGAGGTGACGATGGCCGACGTCGCCGCGGCGGCCGGAGTGGGCAAGGGCACGCTCTTCCGCGCCTTCGGCGATCGGACCGGACTGCTCAGGGCCTTGTACGCGCAGCGCCTCGAACCGACGCGGGCGGCCGTCGAGTCGGGGCCGCCGCCCCTGGGGCCCGACACCCCGCCGCTTCAGCGGGTGCCCGCGCTCCTCGACGCCGCGCTGTGCTTCAAGTTCGAGAACCGGCACCTGGCACTGGCCTTGGAGGAGACCGGAAGCACCAGCCCCTACCAGGCAGGGCATTACGCGCGCTGGCACGCTCTGCTCAGGGACGCGTTGGCGCAGATCCCCGACGTACCCGACGCCGACTTCGCCGCCCACGCGCTGCTCGCCGCCGTCCGGGCCGACCTCGTCGAGCACCTGGCCGCACAGGGGATGCGGCGCGAGGTGTTGCGGGCCCGGCTGGCCGACTTCGCTGCGAGAGTGGTGGGTTCGGCTCCCGAGCAGGACGCCTCCGGCAGCGGGTGAACGACTCGGGCAGCCGTCGACCCGTCCCCTGGCGAGCTGCCGCCGGTCCGCCAACTCCCGGCGGGTGGTGCGGCGTTCAGACGACCCGCATCACCGCAGCAGTGCGACGCCCGCGGCAACACCGCTCGCCCTCAACGCGGTTGGCGCAGCCCCTCGACGAGGATTCCGACCACGCGGCGCGCGTCGTACCGGGAGTCGTCCTCCACGCCGACGCACAGGTTCCCGATACCGCGCAGGAGTTCGTAGGCTTCCAGGTCGGCTCGAACCTCGCCGGCGGCGGTCGCGGCGTCGAGGAGTTGGGCGCACACGGGGACGAGACGGTCGAGGAAGTACGCGTGCAGCGCCTCGAAGCCGGGGTTGCCCGAGTGGAGGACGGCGGCGAGGCCGTGCTTGGTGACGAGGAAGTCGACGAAGAGGCCGGTCCACTCGCCGAGCGCCGCGTACGGGGTGGGGCTCTTCGCCAGCAGCGCGGGTCCCGCCTCCGCGCACGCCTCGACCTGGTGTCGGTAGACGGCGATGATGAGGTCCGCGCGCGTCGGGAAGTGGCGGTAGATCGTGCCCACTCCGACGCCCGCCTCGGTGGCGATGTCGCGTACGGGCGCCTCCACCCCCGAGGCGACGAAGACCGCGGCAGCCGCGTCGAGGAGAGCCTCCTCGTTGCGCAGGGCGTCCACACGCCGGCGACGCGCACCCGTACCGCTGCCGTTCACCGCGACGCTCCTCCCTGCCGCTCCGCCGACGGAACGAAGTTCCGATTGCGCATGATGCCAGAGCCGGAAACCGCCGAGGCAGGCCGCACCCCTCCCCGACGGCGGGGCCTACGGCCAACCCTCTTGTGACGTCCTGCCGTTGGGAAACGCGCAGGATGCCCAACGACAACTGCCGGCGGACAACCGCGTCTTACACCTCCCCGCGTGCCATGGCAAGCAACCGGTCGAGGACGGCCGAATCCGCCCGCACCCCGTCGTGTGCGTAGGAGTTGGTGATCCACGGGCGCAGGCCGCGGACCCGCTCCGCGGTTTCCAGGGCCTGCTCGCGGTCGACGAACATGTCGTCGTGGTAGACGGCGGCGACGGCGGGGACCTCGTTGGCCGCGAGCCGGTCCAGGTCGTAGAGGGCCGGCCAGTCGGTGCGGTGCGCAAGCTGCTCGGCGGCGTCACGCAGGGGCACGAGGGCCGGGTCCTCCTCGAACTGCCAGGGGTAGATCATCTCGCCGGTGAAGCGGAGCGGGCCCCCGCGCCCGGCGTCGAACTCGGGGAACTCCTCGCGGACCCGGTGCGCCGCCCAGGCCGTGGCGCGGCCGCCCTGAGCGTAGATCGGCTCGTGGAGCACGGCGTAGAGCGGGCGCGGGGCGAAGGAGAGGGTGGCGTCGAGGCCGCGGAGAAACGGGTCGGAGAGGCAGGGGCCGTTCGGGCCGTCGACGAAGGCCGTCTCCAGCAGGTAGTGGAGACTGTCGAAATTGGAGGCGGTGCCGAAGGTGAGGCCGAGCGTCTGGAAGCGGCGCACGGAGAGCCGCTCGCCCGACGGCATGGCAACCTCGTGCTCGGCGAGGTGGGCGGCGACCGCGTCGGCGAGCTTCTGGTCGTCCGGGTAGCGGGCGAAGTAGCGCTCGTTGTGGGCGAGGGTTCGCCGGTAGGCGGCGCGGTAGACGTCGTCGGCGTGACCGGTGAGCGTGGGCAACCCGCCTGTTATGAGGGCCAGTTCGAGTCCCTCGGGGGCGTGGCTTAGGTAGGTGAGGGTGCAGAAGCCGCCGAAGCTCTGACCGAGGACGGTCCAGGGCCGGTCGCCCTGGAGCGCGCGCCGCAGGAGTTCGGCGTCGCGCACGACGGCGTCGGCGCGGAAGTGGGCGAGGTAGTCGGCCGCGTCGTCGCGGCCGGCGAGGGTGGTGCGGTCGGCGGGCGTGGAGCGGCCGGTGCCGCGCTGGTCGAGGAGGACGACGCGGTACTCCTCCAGCGCCCGGCGCAGCCAGGCGCCGGACGCGTTGGGGCGCTCCGCGCGTCCGCCCGGCCCGCCCTGGAGCCACAACAGGCGGGGCAGGTCGCGGTGTTCGTTCCCGGCCGCGACGACCTCGCGCGCGAAGAGGGTGATCCGCGGCCCGTCGGCGCGGTCGTGGTCGAGGGGGACGGCGAGCGTGTGGTCGGTGCAGACGAGTCCGCTGTGGCGGTACGTGCGCTCGACGGTCGTGGTCATGCGGTGCTCCGTGGCGATGTGCGGGTGTGCGCCGGGGCGCGCACCCCGGCGCCGGGCGGGGCGCCCCTCCCCGACCGGGAAGGGGCGCCCTGACGGGCGGACTCAGTAGCCCTCGACGCCCAGTTCGGCGCAGATCTCGACGAGTTCGGGGTGGACGTAGACGCCGTCCCGCTCGATGCACTCGCCGTCGAGGTAGATCGAGGGGCCGACGAGGGAGCCGTCGGTGTGGGCCGCCGCCACCCACGGTTCGCCGCCGATCCAGGCGCCCTTGGTGCCGATGCCGAGTTCGACGCACCCGAAGACCCGCTCGTCCTCGACGATCCGCCCGGTCGGCGCCGGCACCCCGGGGTTGAACCCGAGCGACCAGTGGGCGACGCGGTACATGTTCGGGTCGTCCCAGGACGCCATCCAGTTGCGGAAGACGTCCGCGTCCTGGCCGCCCTCGATGTTCGTGACGACGCCCTTCTCGACGGTGAGGCGGACCGGCGAGCGCAGCAGGCCGAGCTGGTCGGGCGGCCACAGGGCGCCGTCGAAGACGAGCACGCCGTCCTGGGTCTCCTCCAACGGGTTCCAGGAGATCTGTCCGGAGAGCATCACGGTCTCGCCCGGCTTCTCGGCGGGCTTGCCGCGGAGGTTGATCGGCCGGTCACCGTTGCGGCCGACGATGTCGGTGCCGTTCGGGGAGGTGATGCGCACCTCGTCGGCCTGCTCCAGGAGCCGCACCAGGGCCTTGCCGAGCTTCATCACGCCCTGGAAGTCGGGGCGTCCGACAGTGGCGACCAGCATGTGGACGTCCATGGCGGTGAGGTTGGTGTAGCGGCAGCCGTTGGCCATGGCGGCGCGGAAGGCGTCGGAGTGCATCAGGTACGAGACGGCGAACTCGATCCACACGTCCGCGTCGGCGATGGCACCGGCGACCGGTCGGGGCGGCTCCATGGAGGAGCTGGGGAGGGTCTCGGACCAGACGACCACCGGGTGCGCGCCGGCAGCCGCGACGGCCTGCGCCGTGGCGTCGACGACGCGTCGGTCGCTGCTCGTGTCGCCGGTGAGCACGACGTGCTCACCGGGCTTGACGAGCATGACCTCCTCGACGAGTTTCCGTGCGGCCAGCGCGAGTTCGAACCCCAGGTACTCGGGGCGCGGTTCGAGGCGGCTGAACATCTCCATGGGGCGTTCTCTCCTTGTGCGGGTGGTGCTGCGATCAGCGGGGCGGCAGCGGTGGCGGTGGAGGGCGGGCGCGAGGCACGGGCTCACCCGGCCTTGACGATCTGTGCCGAGTCGCCGAGCGAGCTGCCGGCGATGAGCCCGGCACCGACGAGGTTGAGCTCCTCGTCGGCCCGCGCACCGCGCCACCTGCGGTACACGACGCGGACGGCGAGCGCGGCGATGACGAGCCAGCAGGCGTGCGGGGTGGCGACGAGCAGGCCGGTGGCGAGCATGACGCCCATCTGCCGCTTGGTCCCGCCCAGCAGTTGGATCAGCGCTCCGGGGATCGCCCAGAGCAGCAGGTTGGTGAGGACGCCGGGCGAGTCGAGCCCGTGCTTGACGGTGTCGGCGTAGATCGTGGCGACCGGCGGGAGCATGTCCTGCTCGAAGTACGCCTGCCACACCAGCGCGACGACCGCGAGCGCGACGGCGAATCCGACGAGCGAAGCCTTGAGCTGCTCCCGCCGCCCGGCGCGCTCGTACGCGTCCCACGGGCGGTGGTCCTTCCGCAGCAGCCAGCCGGCCTTGAGGTCGTACCCCATGTCGGCGAAGGCGGGCCCGGTGGCGGAGACGTATCCCACGAGGAGGGCCAGCGGCACCGAGGGGATGCCCATGAGCAGGCCCGCGATCAGGAAGATCAGGGTGACCGCGAAGGCGGGGAACCAGCCGGACTGCATGGCGGCGAGGCCCACGATCAACTCGTGGACGATCGCTGCGAACGCGGCGAAGAGCGCCCAGCCGACGAGGGCGGGCAGGCTCATCTCGCCCAGCAGCCCGCCGAGCACCGCCATGACGACCGCGCCGGCCGTGAAGAGGCCGTAGCCGCGCATCAGCGTCCGGCGCAGAGTGGCCTCGTCGACGGTGGGCACGGCGGTGGGGTCGGCCGGCGCCGACGGGGCCGGCGTGCTGGTCCGCCGCCGTGCCAGGAGGCGGACGGCCTGCCCCAGAGCGACGATGCCCGCGCCGACCATGACGCCGTGCGGTATGAACTCGCCCGTCAGGTCGACGTCGAGCAGACCGGGCACGTACTCGGCGACGCCCAGGCCGAAGCCGAACATCAGCAGCGCCCACACGTTGCCGAGGAAGGCGACGCCCGCCGCGGAGAGCGGAAGGCTGAACAGGGCGCCGCCCATCCCCACGAGGGTGCCGGCGCCGAGGACGAGGGCGCGTTTGCCGCCCTTGTCGCCGGCTCTGATCGTCTCGGCCGCCGCGACGCCCGAGGGCCAGGCCGCGTCGGCGGGCAGCAGGCGGGAGCCGAACGACCGGTAGAGCACCCAGACGTCGATGAGCAGCCCGACGGTCGCGCCGGCCAGCATCGGCCAGACCAGGTCGCTGCGGCCGAAGGCGTACGGAATGGCGATGGAGGTCAACAGCACGTTCGCGGCGGCGAACGTGGCGGCGGAGATGGCGCTCTGGGCGAGGTTCTGCCGGTGGACCGAGCGCATCCGCCGCAGCCCCGCGAGCGGGATGCGCCCGATGAGCATGGCGACGAGCGCACCGACGA
Organism: Streptomyces sulphureus DSM 40104; assembly: GCF_000381025.1. Taxonomy (GTDB): domain Bacteria; phylum Actinomycetota; class Actinomycetes; order Streptomycetales; family Streptomycetaceae; genus Streptomyces; species Streptomyces sulphureus. The sequence continues at coordinate 714,398 of NZ_KB905813.1, read as the reverse complement.
CGGAGGTGTTCGCCGAGATGCCGAGCTTGGTGACGAGGTCGACGCCGATCACCGCACCCACCACCGAGAGGACGGCGAGCAGGACGAACAGCATCGGCTCGCGCACCTTCGGGTGCGCGGTGCCCTCCGCCCCTGACTCCGGCGGGGTCTCCTGGGGAGCGGCGGGGTCGGGGCCGGCGGCGGACGGGGAGTGAGGTGACACGGGGCACCCCTTTCGGCAAGGACGGGCCGGAGTACGGCGGTTCGGCCGACGCGTCGCTCGTCGCGCGGCTGTGCTGTGCGGTGTGGAAGGGCGGTCCGGGTCAGTCTCCGAAAGCGGCGGTGGCCTCGGCTGCCGCGTCCCTGACCAGGTCTCCGAGGTTCCCGGCGGCGCGCGAGACGCGGTGGGCCGGGCCGATGACGGTCAACGAGGCGGCGACGGCCCCCGCCTGGAAGACCGGGGAGGCAACGGCGGTCACCGCCTCGTCGTACTCCCCGTGGCTGAGGCTGACGCCGTCCTCGCGGACTTGCGCGTAACGGTCCATGAGGGCGTCGAAATCAGTGATCGTCTGCTCGTTGAAGCGCTGGAGCGGGCTGGCGCCGAAGAGCTGCCTGAGTTCGGCCTCGGGATAGTGCGCGAAGATCGCGTGTCCTGAGGCCCCTGCGTGCCCCGGCATCAGGGCGCCGACGATCGCGGTGTAGCGCACGGGCCCCGCGCCGTCGACGGCGGCGGCGCAGCGGTAGCCGCTGCCGTTGGGGACGTTGAGCACGACGCTTTCGCCGGTCTCCCGCAGCAGCCGCGCGAGGACGGGGCGGACGAGCGAGGGCAGGACGCCGCTGTGCTCGCCGACGCGTGCCAGCCGGGAGACCGAGGGGCCGAGCCGGTAGCGGCGCGTGGTCTCGTCGCACAGCAGGAAGCCGCGTGCGGCGAGTGTCGTGAGCAGGCGCTGGGCGACGGCCTTGTCCCAGCCGTGCTCCCTCGCCAGCTCGCTCACACCCCACTCGGGCCGTACCTCGGTGAAGGAGAGGAGGACGCTCAGCGCTCGATCGGCGCTCTGCAGCACGCCTTTCGGCGCTTCGGTCTCGGCCATGTCCCTGCTCCTTGCTGTGCCCGGCACGCGCCCACCGGATGGTGCGCTCAACGCAACGCCGTTGCGCTGAGGGGCGAGAACTATTTGACACGTTGACCCAGGTGTCAATACCTCCGGGCGAAAGAGCTCGGTGCGGCGGCCGCTTCTCTTCGGCCTGGCGGGTCGAGGCGCCGCACGTGAGCGTGACGCTGCGTCTCGATGCGGTATCAGTGCGTGCGCACGCCGGCGCTCACTTCGGCCCAGACCGTCTTGCCCGATCCGGCGGGGAGGGCGACCGTCCCCCAGTCGCGGGCGAGAGCGGCGACGAGGAGCAGGCCGCGGCCGTGTTCGCCGTCCGGCGCGGAAACCGGCCGCGGCAGTGCCTCGCAACGGGTGTCGGTGACCTCGACGCGGAGGACACGCTCGGGGGCGGCCGCCTCGGTGAGGCGGAGGTGGAAGCAGCGACCCGGCACGTGGCCGTGGCGGACGGCGTTCGCGGTCAGCTCGGCGGCGATTGCGGTGAGCGTCTCGTTGACGCGCGAGGTATAGGAATGGCCCCAGGCGTCGAGCCGGTGGGAGACGAGGCGCCGGGCGAGCCGTGCGCCGCGCGGGGAGGAGGTGAAGCACATGACGAACTCCCCCACGTGGGCGGGGCGTTGCGCGGCGGATTCGGGAGGGCGGTTTGTTCCGTTCACGGGGAGATGGTGGCCGTGCACGGGTAGCGTCGACCAGGAGCGACGGGCGGACCGGCAGCGGTTGTACGTGCGGTGGTCATGGCTGTATGCGGGGCGGCCGTAACCGGGCGGTGGCGTGCGCGAGTTGGACAGGGGCGGAGGTGACCGGATGGACGAACCGGAACAGTACGGAGACGGGGAACCGCGGCACGGCCCGGAGCCGGAGGTCGGCGGCGGCTTCCTCGTCGTCTTCGGACGGCAGCTCAAGGCGCTGCGCGAGAGGGCCGGGATGGAACGGCCGGACTTCGGCGCACGGGTGGGCTACTCGCCGTCGAGCATCGCCGCCTTCGAACAGGGCAAACGGATCCCGCCACCTCGATTCATCGACCTGGCGGACGAACTGCTCGATGCGGGCGGGGCGTTGAGGGCAGGGAAGGAGGAGGTGGCGAGGGCTCAGTATCCGGCGTTCTTCAGGGACGCGGCAAAGCTGGAGGCCAAGGCCGTCGAACTGCACGTGTACGACACGCTGTTGATCAACGGGCTGCTGCAAACTCCCGAGCACGCAGAGGCTGTCTTCCAGGTCCGACGTCCGCTACTGGATGCCGATACCGTCGCCCAACGCGTAGCGGCTCGCCTGGAGCGTCAAGCGATCTTCGATCGGGTACCCATGCCGACGATCAGCTTCGTGATCGAAGAGGCGGTCCTGCGACGACCGACGGGCGGCTGGGACGTGTGGCGCGGTCAGCTTGAACACATCCTTCTGTTCGGCCAGCGCCGCAACGTGGAGATCCAGGTCATGCCCAACGAACGTACCGAACATCCAAGCCTGGCCGGCCCCTTCACCTTGATCGAGACGGACGAAGGGCGCAGGATCGCCTACGTAGAGGTGCAGCGACACAGTCGTCTCTACACGGAGCGGAAGTCGGTACGAGAGCTTGAGGAGCAGTACGGCATCCTGCGGGCGCAAGCGCTGACCCCAACCGAATCGCTGGACTTCACGGAAAAGCTGCTGGGAGAAAGATGAACGCAGTAGGCAACGCACACGCGCACAGCTTGGAATGGTGCAAGAGCAGCCACAGCAGCGGGGAAGGCGGTCAGTGCGTCGAGATCGCAGCCTGCCGTGAGGCGATCCATGTGCGTGACTCGAAGTCCGCAACGGAGCCTGTACTGCACCACTCCCCCGACGTCTGGGCGGCGTTCGTCGCCTTCGTCGCACGGCAAGGGTGACGGTCGGAGGCGTACCGCCCGAGGGACGGGCTGCTGTCGCAGCCGCGCGATACCGGCCCGGTCCCTGTCTCCCGCTCCGGGAGATCGTCGGGGAACTCAGACGAACGGGACGGGTTCCCGAAGCGCGGTAGCCGGCTCGTGCTGCCTGCCCCGCAGCGCCGAGCGCTCACGCCGCCTGACTCGCCGCCGCGCACGGCTCGCCGTCGACCTCCCGGCGCACCCGGTCGCAGCTACGGGAGAGCAGCCGGGAGACGTGCATCTGCGAGACCCCCAGGTCCTCGGCTATGCGGGACTGGGACATGTCGTGGAAGTACCGCAAGTACAGGGCGCGCCGCTCCCGTTCGGGCAGTGCCCCGATGCTCGACCTGACGGCCTCCTTCGCCACGACCGTCTCGTAGGCCGGCTCCCGCTCGCCGAGGGTGTCGGCGAGCACGAAGCCGTCGCCCTCGTCGCTCTCGAGCGGCACGTCCAAGGAGAGTGCGCGGTAGCCTTCCATCGCCTTCATGCCTGCGACGACGTCCTCGACGTCCAGCCGGGTACGTTCGGCGATCTCCTGGACCGAGGGGGATTCCCCGCTTCCGGTGTCCATGCTCAGCAACGCGTCGCGCACCGTGTTGCGCAGCTCCTGGACCCGGCGCGGCACGTGGAGTTGCCAACTGTAGTCGCGGAAGTGCCGGCGGATCTCCCCCACGATGGTGGGCACCGCGAATGTGGCGAACGCGGTGCCGCGTTCGGGGTCGTACCGCTCGACGGCCTTGACGAGGCCCAGGGCGGCCGCCTGGCGAAGGTCGTCCAGGTTCTCGCCCCTGCCGCGGTACTTGGCGGCGAGTCGGTGGGCCATGGGGAGCCACTCTTCGACGATGCTGCCGGCCAGCTCCGTGTGCTCGGGACCTTCGGGGATGCTCGGCAGGCGGGCCAGGTCCTCGGCCGTGTCGGGGGCGTCGGCGTGGTCGTGACGGTAGCGCTGGGCACGTTGGGGAAAGGTCGTCTTGGTCACGGGCTCTTCTCCTTCCGCCGCGGTGACAGGACGCGGAGAGATCCGGTCAGGACACGCCAGGGCGCCACGCGGGCTCCCGCGACGTGCCTGACCTTCTAAGCACGTGCCCGTCCGCCTGACCGTGCCGCCCGGTACGCAAACGTCGGTGCGGCCGGTTTCTCGGTTCGCGGACGTCGTGCCGCAGCACCGTGCACGAACAACGTCCGCGGGACACTCGCTGGGTCCCGTCCCGAACTGCGGGACGCCTTTCGTCCGTTCACCCCGCGTTCGAAAAGCGCCGGGCAGCGCACCGACGACCGTTCGTGAACGAGCGGCGTGGGCCAGGGAAATGAGCAGCAACCGGCGAGGCCCCGCAGAGCCCGGCCACGGCACGATGCGCCGGGCCGGGCTCGCCGCGGCCTGACGTCGTGTCACCGGGCGACACAGCCCGTAGCTCTGCGGCTCGGTCGCCTCCATGACGAACTCGGGTCCTACTACCCGTAGTTGGCTGGACCTGTCGTTCCGAAGCGGAACCACCGCGTGTCGGCCCGGCGGCCATGCGCCGCCGGGCCGACACGTACGGCACTGCTCAGCTCGCGGTCACGCCGCTGACCTCGTTGGGCTTCTTGTCGAAGGTGCCGGTCGCCTTCTTCTTCCCCGTCTCGAGGTCGATCGCGTGGATCTTCTTCTTCTCGGGGTCCGTCACGTAGGCCGTGTCCTCGCGGACCCACAGTTCGGGGCGCGACTGCTGCCAGTCGATCGGCTCGCGCCAGTCCCCGACGGCCGGAATGGTGTCGGTCTCCTTGCCGCTCTCAGGGTCGAGGACGTGGATGTCGCCGTCGGTCCCCAACACCAGGGCCTCGCCCTGCGGTCCGCGCGCGAGCGACTGGAAGCTGTAGCTGGTGCCGAGATCGACGAGCTTTATCTTGCCCTTCTCGGTGTCCACCAGCGAGACCTGCTCCGGGCGCTCCAGTTCGGCCTCCGGGTCCGTCTTGTAGTCGCCCAGGACGATGGAGGACTTCTCCGAGCCCGCCTGGTTGCCGATCCGCCCGTAGTCGTCCGGGCTGTCCGCCTTGCGGATCTTCCCGTCCTTGTAGATCAATACGCCGTCCTCGCACCCGACGACGACCGCCTCCCCCTTCGCGGCAGCCTCTCCGTGCACCTCGGGGCATTCCTCGTTGCGCGTGACCTCCTTACGATCCTTGTCGAGGACGACCACCCCCTTGCGCTTCTTCGCCGTTCCGAGCGTGGTGACGAGTTCTCCGTTCTCCAACTCGATCGAGACGCCGTGATGCGGAGAGGGGGCCTTGTACGTCTCCACATCCGGCTCCCCGTCGGAGAAGGCGTCGGAGTCGAGAATGCGGGTCTCCCCCGTGCCGTCGGTGAAGAGGACCGTCTTCCCACCGTGCAGCACGACGTGTCCGGGCTCCGCACCCTCGAACTTCATGTCCGTCATCTTCTGCTGTGCCGCGTCCAGCACGCGGAATCCCTCGGACGTGGACACCATGATGTGCTTGTCGTCGCCGGCCGGGCTGACCCTGTTGTACCCCTCCAACGGGACGTCCCCCACGACGTCGAGTGACTCGCCGTCGAGCACGTATACGCCGCCGTCGTAGGTGATGGCGAGCGGGTCGCTGACGTTCGCCGAAGCCTTCTTACCCTCCTTCTTGCCGGACTCCTCTTCACTTTCTCCCCCGCAGGCGGAGAGGGCGAGGGAAGAGAGGAGAACCGCGGACACAACGACGCTGCTTCTCCTGCGAGTTCGGTGGCTCATGGAAATTTTCCTTTCTTCTGCCGTGACCGAGGGCACGGCGTTTCGACGGCACGACGGCCGGTTCACGAGGGAGCCAACCCTCCGGCTATGGCCTTGGTGTTGGAGCGCATCATCTGCAAGTAGGTGGCGGCTCCCTTTCCCTCTTCGGTGAGGGACTCGGAGAAGAGCGGGACGACGTCGACGTCCACGCTGCTCTCCCGTTTCAGCGCCCGGGCAAGCCGATCCGGTTGCGAGGAGTCGACGAATATCGCCGGGACCTCCGCGTCCTCGATCGCACCGGTCAGCGACTCCAGATCGGCCGCGCTCGGCGAGGCGAGCGTCGTACCGCTCGGAATGACGGCCCCCACGATCCGGAAGTCGAAGCGCTCCGCCATGTAACCGAACACGTGATGGTTGGTCACGAGGTTGCGGCGGTCCTGCGGAATGGCGTCGAAACTCTTCCGCATCCAGGCATCGAGTTCGTCCACCTCGGCCCCGTACGCCTTCTCCCGGCGGTCGATCGCGCGCGGATCTGCGCCGTCCACCTCTTCCTTCACCTTTTCGGCGATGAGGTCCACCGCTTTCCGCACGCGGTGCGGGTCGGTCCAGAAATGAGGATCGGCCTGCCCGGTGCTCTCACCCTTCTTGTAACGGAGCGGCTCGACTGCCGCGCCCACGCCGAGCGTCGGCACACCGGCCTCCTTCGCGGCCGTCACGTGGCGGAGCACGTTCTCCTCCAGCCCGAGACCGTTGTAGACGACCAGGTCCGCGCCCTCCATCTCGGCGGCCTCGGCTGCCGAGACCCCGAAGGAGTGCGGGTCGGCGTTCGGCTTCATCAGCACCTTCACGTCCGCCTGCCCGCCCACCACACTGCGGGTGACGTCACCGAGGATGTTCGTCGTGACGACGACCGTCGGCCGCGTGTCCTCGGCCTCCGCACACCCCGAGAGCGCGCCCAACACGGCGATGCACAACGCGGCACAGGAAGCCCTGACGCGTACCGGCCGGTTCGCTCTGCTCCTCTTCACGGCACTCACCTGCCCGTCTCGACCATGTCGGTCGGCGCGAAGTCGAGCGGGAAAGTGCGGGCCTTGCGGAGATCGTCGGCGTAGTCGATCTCGTATATCTTCTTGGCGTCCACGTCGTTGACGTAGGCGCGGTTCGCATCGATCTCGATGACCGGCTCGGAGCCCTTGCGCACCGGCTTGCGCAGTACCTTTCTGCTCGCCGACTCCTTGCCGGATTCCGCGTCGTAGGACGTGAGCGTCCCCGACCTGTCGAGGGCCAGCAGCGGGGTGCCTTCGCCTGCCGTGTTCACGGCGACAACCGGGCCCGAGTCCACCCGCTTCCAGCGGCGCTCGGTCACATCCAGCAGCCAGGCGCCCTTGTCACCGGCCTTCGCGGCCAACGTGGTCCCGAGTGAGCGGTGGCTGAAGCTGTCGGGACGCTCTTCCTTCTTCACATCGTCGGGGAAGGGGATCTTCTCGGCCTTCAGCTTTCCCTCGGTTTTCCCGCTGACAAAGAGCGCGCCGTCGGCGCATCCGAAGACGACGCCCCTGCGGGTCTCGGCAGCTCCCTGCAAGTCCGCGCATTCTTCGTCCAGTTGCTCCTTCTTCTGGCCCTTGGTGTCGCGGACCTCGACGACCGTGCGGCCACCGGAGCCGGAGACCGGCACCAGCGCAACGTCCTCGTACGGGACCACGGGTCCCTTTCGAGCGTCCTTCAGCACAGCCGTCGTCTTGAACTTCCCCTTCTCCATCCGGGCCCGGTCGAGCAACCGCGCCGTTCCGTCGGCGAAAGTCAGCGCGGTGAGCGACGGGCTGCTGAAAGCGTGCTCCGCCTCCTTCTTCTCGACCCGGCCCAGGTCCTTCGCCTTCGCCCGGTAGTAGTGGACGTGGTCGCCGTGGTCGACCATCCACGAGCCACCGTCGAAGACCCCGGTACCGTTCGGCGAAACGACGTAGGCGAAGCGGCCGTCGGTGCTCATTCCCGAGGCGTCCTTCGCACGGCCGAGCTTGCGAGTGTCCTCCTCCACGAGGTCCAGCAGGCTCACCGCTCCCGTTCCGTCGTCGCGCAGCACGAGCCGCGACTGCTGCTCCGCTGCCTCTTCCGCCCCCTCGACATATCCGTGCGGCTTCGCCGAGGACGAGGAATTGGAACCGCCCTCCTCCTGGCCGCCGCCCTCCGCGCACGAGGCGAGAAGCGAACCGACCACGAGAACGGCTGCCAGTGCGGGGACGGTTTTCTGCTGTTTTCGCGTCATGCTGCGGGCTCGCATTCACTACGGAGTTCTGAGGCAAAGGGTCTCCGCACACCGATCCGATCCCGGATTCCGGCGGCGGACACGGAGAGGAAAAAGAGGAGGACCGCGCTCGCAGCGATCGTCGCGCCGGCCGCGGTACCGAGGTGCCAGGAGAGCAGCAGCCCCAGGAACGTCGCGCTCACACCGCACACCGCCGCCCCCGCCATGACGGCAGGGACCCGCGAGGCCCACGGCAGCGCCGCGGCGGGCGGCGCGATGAGCAGCCCGAAGACCAGCAGCGTGCCCACCACGTGGAACGAGGTGACGATCGCGAGCGTGACCAGCCCGAGCAGGGCCGCGTGCGCCAGCCGCGGACGCAGCCCGAGGGTGTGGGCCTTGCGCTCGTCGAAGACGAGCGCAAGGAACGCCCGGTGCCCCACGGCGGCGACCACCGCCGTGACCACGAGCGCCACCGCGAGGTTGGTCAACTCGCCCTCCCGCACGGCGAGTACGTCGCCGAAGAGGAACCCCGTCAGGTCGACGGCGAAGGACTGCGAGCGCGAGACGACGATCACGCCGAGCGACAGCATGCCGACGAAGAGCAGGCCGATCCCGGTGTCCTGGGAGAGCCGGCGAGTGCGACCGAGGACCGTCACCCCGCAGGCCATGACCCCGGCGCTCACCGCGGCACCGATCAGCAGGTTCCCACCGAGGAGGGAGGCGGCGGCGACCCCCGGGAGCATGCCGTGCGACATCGCATCCCCGAGGAAGGTCATGCCGCGCAGCACCACCCATGTCCCGGTGAGGGCGCAGATCAGGGAGACGAGGACGCCGCTCCACAAGGCCCGTTGGACGAAGGCCACTTCGAAAGGGCCGGTCAACCACTCCATGGGCCGGAACAGTACAATGAAAATGATTGTCATGACAACTTGGAGGTGTTCGTGCCACCGCTCATCGAGGAAGCCGGAGTCCGTCTGCGGAACGTGGAGGCCGGCTATCCGCGCCACCCCGTTTTGCGCCAACTCACCGCCCGGCTACCGGAGTCCGCGGTCACCGCGGTCGTCGGGCCGAACGGCTCGGGCAAGTCGACGCTGCTGAGCGTGGTCGCGGGTGTGCTGCCGCACAGCTCGGGCGTCGTGGCCCGCGGCGCTCTCGTACGCCCCGGCCTCGTCGTCCAGCGCAGCGCCGTACCGGACTCACTGCCGCTCACCGTCCGTGGCGCCGTCACCATGGGCCGCTGGGCCCATCGGGGCCCGTGGCGGCGGCTCACCCGGCACGACCGCTCGGTGGTGGAGCACTCGATGGAACGGCTCGGCATCCGCGACCTGGCCCACAGGCAGCTCGGGGAGCTTTCCGGCGGGCAGCGCCAACGTGCCTTTGTGGCCCAGGGGTTGGCCCAGGAGCCCGACCTCTTCCTGCTGGACGAGCCGACGACCGGCCTCGACGCACGGGCGAAGAACGCCATCCTCGCGGTCCTCGCGGAGGCCGCAGCCGACGGCGCCGCCGTGGTGCAGGCGACGCACGACATGGCAGCGGCCCGCAGCGCGGACCACTGCCTCGTGCTTCAGGAGGGGCGGCTCGTCGCCGAGGGGACTCCGCGCGACGTGCTCACCGACGACAGGCTGCGCCAGGTATGGGGACTGCCCGAGGCTGCCTGACCGGGAACGAGGCGACCACCGTCAAGTGACGGGCCGCAGGCCCGCGTTGAGCGGGCGACGTCTTCGATTCGCACCGTCGCACCGCGCACCGACCACCGGCATTGTAGATGAAAACCATTTCCATTAGGGTGTGCGCATGGCACGCAACGAGAGCCGCCCGCTCATCAAGCTCCGCTCGACGGCGGGCACCGGCTACACCTACGTCACGCGCAAGAACCGGCGGAACAACCCCGACCGGCTGACCCTGCGCAAGTTCGACCCCGTGGCCCGGCGGCACGTCGACTTCCGCGAAGAACGCTGATCCAACAACCCGAAGGAGCCCCCGTGAAGCCCGGAATCCACCCCCCGTACCGCCCGGTCGTCTTCCGCGACAAGGCCGCAGGCCATGCCTTCCTCACACGCTCGACGCGCACCAGTGACACGACCATCACCTGGGAGGACGGCAACACCTACCCGGTCATCGACGTGGAGATCTCCGCGGCGAGCCACCCCTTCTACACCGGTGCGGCCCGCGTCGTGGACACCGCAGGACGCGTCGAGCGGTTCGAGCGGCGCTACGGTCGGCGCGGAGGCCGGTGATGCCGAGTTCCTCCGCCCTCCCCGTGGTCCTCGTCGCGGGGATGCACGCTGAAGCGCGCCGGGCGACCGTGGAGCGGCTCCTGCTCTCGGTGCCGGGCAGCATCGCCCTCCACCACGACCTCTCCCCGACCGACGACGGCAAGGTCCACCGCTCGCTGCGCGACGCCGTGGGCCCCGTGTCGCACGACGACATCGCCCGCGTCAACGGCTGCGCCTGCTGCGCCGTTCGCGAGGATCTCGTCCCCGCGCTCGGGCTGCTCGCCGATGCGCGGGCGCACACCCTCGCCGTCGTCGAGCTGTGGGACGCGGTCGAGCCACAGGCGATGGCCGAGACGATCGCCGCGCATGCCGGGGACACACTGCGGCTCGCCAACGTCATCACGGCGGTGGACCCGGCGCTCGTCCTGCCCTGCCTCGCCAACGGCGACGACCTGCTGGACGTCGGGCTCGGGCTCACCGCGGCCGATCAGCGCACCGTCGCCGACACCTGGGCACGCCAGGTCGAGTACCCGCAGGTCCTCGCGCTGGCGCCGGGCGGCGAGGCCGACGCCGAGGACCGGGCTCTCCTGCGTCAACTGCACCCGCTCGCGGTGCAGTTGCCCAACGACTCGGCCGAACTCGCCCGTGCCGCCTTCGCCGACTTCGACGTCGAAGCGGCCGCCGACGCGTAGCATCCGTCGTGCGCACGGCTTCCCCAGCACTCCGACGAAGCCGGGGTGGCCACCCGCGTATGGCGTCGTCGGCGTCCCTTCCACCCCGAGCGGCTCTACACGGCGCTGGAGGACCTGACCTGCGCGGCGACCCGCAGCAGAGGACGCTTCTGGCTCGCCGACCGGCCCGACACCCTGCTCTCGTGGGAAGCGGCCGGCGGCGCCCTGTGCGTGAGCCGGGTCGGCTCCTGGCTCGCCTCGCTGCCGAACGCGGCCTGGGAGACCGCCTCTCCCGCGCGCCGTGCCGCGGCGTCCCTCGACTGGCACCCCGAACACGGCGACCGCTGCCAGCACCTCGTCTTCACCTCACCCGGGCTCGACGGCGAAAGCCTCGAAGAGCTGCTCGACTCCTGCCTGTTGACCGACGCCGAGTACGCAGCCGGACGTGACGCGTGGCACCGGCTGCGGGATCCGTTCGACGGCCTGCTCGATCCGGTCGGTTGAACACCCGGCAGAGGGACGGGTGTTCCAACGGCAGTCGGCCGAAAGGTGCGCGCACCACGGCCGGCTGCCCGGCCCCGGGGGCCGGTCGATCCCGGTCACACGGGCCTGTACTCCTGCTCGGGCCGCCCGGCTGCGTCGTACCGCAGGCGCATGCGCAGCACCCCGCGGCCGACCATTTCGGCGAGGTACCGCTGAGCGGTCGCACGGGAGACGCCGACGTGTGCCGCTACCTCGCCCGCGGAGAGCGCCCCCGCCGCCTCCTCCACGGCGGAGAGGACGAGTTGCCTCGTGACCTTCTGCGCCGTAGCGGGTTGGGCGCCGACGCGCCCCGACCCCCGCAGGGCGTCGAGGGCCTGGTCGACCGCGCTCTGGTCGAGGCCGTCCGACTCGGTCAGCTCCCTGAACCGCGCGTAGGCGCGCAGCCGTCCGGTCAACGCGGCGGGCGGGAACGGCTTGACGAGGTAGGCGAGGGCGCCTGCCGACAGCGCCGCACGCACCGCCCGACCCTCGGCCGCCGCGCTGAGGACCATGGTGTCGCAGCACAGCTCGTGCAGCAGCGCGAGCCCTGAACGGTCCGGGAGATAGAGGTCGACGAGGGCGAGGTCGACGGAACCCTCGGCGACCGCACGTAGAGCTGCCTCCGCCGAGTGCGCGGTGCCGGCCGAGGCGAAGCCGGGCGTCTCGTCCACGAGCGAGGCGTGCAGGTCGGCCACGCGGAAGTCGTCGTCGACGGAGAGCACCCGCAGCGGTGTCCGGCTGTTCATCCGGCACCGCCTCCGGGTTCTGCGGCCCGGCCCGTACCGCGGCCGGACGGCGGGCGGCGAGGCGCGACGCATGCGGTGCCTGGCACGGCGTCCTCCTCCGGAGTGTGGTCCAGCACGTCGGGGAGCCGCGCGACGAAGACCGCGCCGCCCGTGACGCGGTCCGCCTCGACCGGCTCGGCGGGCGGCCGCGGTCCGTCCGCTGGCGGGGAGCCGCGCTCGGTGAGCCGGACGTCGCCGCCCCTCGCCCTCGCGATCTGGCGAATGAGCGGCAGGCCGACGCCGCGCCCGCCGAGCACCTGTGCCTGGTCCTTGGTCGAGACGCCCTCGGCGAAGAGGTCGTCCGCGACCTCGGCGCGAACCCCGTCTCCGCTGTCGGCGACCGTAACGAGCAACTCCGCTTCCTGCGCGATGAGTTCCACCTCCACGCGGGGCGGGCGGCGAGTGCCGTCGTGCGCGGCGTCGATGGCGTTGTCGAGGAGGTTGCCCACCACGGTGGTCACGTCGACGGGTGCGGAGACCCGGTCCTCCACCCAGGTCACGCCGCCGAGGACCAGCGTCACCCCGCGCTCGCGCGCAGAGGCCGCCTTGGCGAAGAGGAAGGCGCGCAGGGAGGAGTCCTGGATCGAGTCGAGTGCCGGGAGGGACTCGCCGAACGCTCCGGAACCGATCAGCGCGTCGAGGTACTCCGACGCCTCGCGCGTACTGCCCGCGTGCACCAGCCCGGAGAGTACGTGCAGCCGGTTGGCGAACTCGTGGCGCTGAGCGCGCAGCGCGGAACTCATCGTCTGCACGGCGTCCAACTGCCGTGTCAACGACTCGACATCGGTCCGGTCGGCGACCGTCAGCAGCGCGCCGAGGTGCCTGCCGTCCTTCTCGACAGGGCGTGCGGAGAGCACCAGCACCCGCTCCCCCACGACGGCCATCACCGGCCGCCCGTCGGCCTTCTCGATCGTCTCCCGTACCCTCGCCGTGAGGCCAAGGGCATCGACTCGCCTGCCGGGTACGGCGGCGGAGCTCAGCAGCGCGCGCACCTCGTCGTTGGCGACGGTGACGACGCCGCGTGCGTCCAGCGCGAGGACCCCCTCGCCGATACCGTGCAGCACCGCTTCCTGTTCTTGGACGAGCGCGGCGAGTTGGTCGGGTTCGAGACCGAGGGTGAGCCTCTTCCAGCGGCGGGCGAGCAGTGCGGAGGCGGCGAAGCCGACGACGAGCGCGGCGACGAGCCAGCCCAGCCCGCCGAGCAGCACCCGGACAAGCTGCCCGCGCACGGCCGACGCGGAGACGCCGACGTTGGCCTCCCCCACCACCTGCCGCGACCCCGGTGCCCTGACCGGCACCTTCGCGACGACCTCCTCCCCCAAGTGGGCCCGGTGCCTGGCGAGTTCCTCCCGCCCGGAGAGCGCGGCCGAGGGGCTGGTGCTCACCCGCCTCCCCAACTCGGCGGTGTCCGGATGCGCGAGCCGGATGCCTTCGTCGTCGGTGACGACGACGAAAAGCGACCCGGTGGACCTGCGCACCGCTTCGGCCCTGTTGCGCACCTCTGTGCCTGCGAGAGTGGCGCCGCTTCCGCGGGCACCGCCTCCCGGCCGCTTGTTCGCCGCCGACCAGTGCGCCGCGGCCTCGCGTACGGCCGGCTCGCCCGCGACGGTACGGGCGACGACGAGCGCGCGCTGCTGGTGCTCCCGCACGAGTCGCCGGTCGCTGTCGTAGGCGAAGGCGCCGAAGGCCGTGCAGACGACGAGGGCGACAACCGCCCACTGGAGGAACAGAGTCTGCGTCCGCAACCGGAGTCGACGGGGCCTCGCCCCGAGCCCGTCCGGAGGCGTCGTCCGCCGGCGGCGGAGAGGTGCGCAGAGTTTCACCCGGCCCACCGTAGACCGCAGGCGAAGCGGTGCTCGCACCAGGCGGCCGGCTGAGCACAACGCACAGAACCCGCAGAACAGGGCTTTCGCGGGTTGCGCACGAATGCTGTCGCGCCGCAGCACGCGGCGGATAGCTTCCCCAGCCGGAACAGACGACGAGCCGTTACAGCAGGAGAGAGCCCCATGGCACCACCCCGCGCAGCGTGGCGCGAAGGCAGACATCGCACGGGCGCGGGGGCCGACACCCCGCGCGGCACGGGCGGAGCGGCCGAAGAGCGAGGTCGGCGATGACGGGGCACACCTGGACGCTGCTGCTCATACTCGCCGCCGCCATCGCAGCGCTGATCACGCTCATCAACTCGCGGCTGCGGTTCCATCCTTTCGTCGCCCTGATGCTCGTCTCGATCGGCGTCGCGCTCGCCGCGGGAGAGTCGACCGGCGAGATCGCCGAATCCGTCGAGGAAGGGGCCGGCGGCATACTCGGCGATGTCGGGGTGACGCTCGCCTTCGGGGCGATGTTGGGGCGGCTGCTCGCCAACTCCGGCGCCACCGACCGCATCGCGAGGACGATCGTCGATCGTGCCGGCGAGCGCTCGCTGCCCTGGTACATGGCGGCGGCCTCGTTCGTCATCGGCATCCCGATGTTCTTCGAGATCGGGCTCATCGTGCTGCTGCCGCTGATCTTCAGCGTCGCCCAGCGGCTGCGCCACAGCCCCAAGATCAAGGGCTCGCCGTACGTGTACCTCGCCACCCCCGCGATCGCCGCGCTGTGCACCCTGCACGGCATGGTGCCGCCGCATCCGGGACCGCTGATCGGCGTGGAGGGACTCGGCGCCGATCTGGGGACCACCATCCTCGTCGGCCTGGTGTGCGCCGTGCCGACCGTCGTCATCTCCGGCCCGCTCTACGGGCGTTGGATCGCGCCGCGGCTCGCCGTCTACCCGGACGACGAGCTGGTGGGCCAGTTCACGCAGGGTGATGCCGCACCGTCCGGCTCGTCGGCCGGAGCGGACGCGTCGGAGGCGGCGCCGAAGGGCGTCCCCGTCGGCTGGGCTCTCACCGCCCTGATGGTCCCGGTGGTGCTGATGCTGCTGCGCACCATCGGGGAGCTGTCGCTCGGCGAGTCCAGCCCCACCCGCCATGTCCTCGACTTCCTCGGCGAACCGGTGATCGCGATGTTCGCCGGCTTCCTCTTCGCGCTCTTCGTCCTCGGCTACCGCAGCGGCATGTCCTCGGACCGCGTGCGGGAGTCGCTCACCGACAGCATCAAGTCCATCGCCAGCATCATCCTGATCATCGCCGGCGGCGGCGCCTTCAAGCAGGTGCTGGAGGACTCCGGGATCGGCGAGGCGATCGAGACCGCAGCTTCCGGCGCGCACCTCAACCTCCTGGTGCTGGGGTGGCTGCTGGCGCTGGTCCTCTCGTTCTCCACCGGCTCGGCGACCGTCGGCATCGTCGCGGCGACGGGCATCCTCGCGCCCATGACGGGAGGCGGTGGAGGCGTCGAGAGTTCCCTGCTCGTCGTCGCGATCGGCGCCGGCTCGATCGGGCTCAACTATGTGAACCACGCCGGGTTCTGGCTGGTGAAGGAGTCCTTCGGGATGACTCTCGGCCAGGCCACCAAGTCCCACACGATGATCCAGACCCTCGTCAGCGTCTGCGGCCTGCTCATGACCCTGCTCATCTCGCTCTTCGTCTGAGGCAGGAGGAACAAAGCGGGACCCGGGAACGGACCGCCTGCCGCGGCCTTCGGCCGGTCTCCGTGCGCCCCGACTCGGGCACGGGACCGGTCGAAGGCCGCGGCGACGGGCGGCGCCCGGGTCAGTCCCGGGCAGGCAGCAGCAGCATGCGGCGCTCGGCGATGCGCTCCACCGCGGCCCGGCTGTAGGCGAGGGGGAAGTACTCGCCGGTGCGCCACTGTTCGGCGAGGTCGCGGTAGTGCGGGTCGTTCGGGTTGCCGGACTGTCCCGGTGTGTTCACCGCCACCGAGGAGTCCCAGTCGCCCACGTCCAAAACCATCCGGAACGACGGCCCGTTGGTCTGCCGGAAGTCGCTGGTCCGGTACGACGACTGGCTGACGGTGTCCGGGGAGCCGCCGCGCGGCAGCGGGCCGACGTCGAAGCGGGACCGCTGGTCCTCGCTGAACGCCGCCGACGCCGGGTGTCCGAAGAAGGTGTGGTGGAGCTTGCCCCACTCCCAGGACGCCTCTCCGCGGCCCAGCCGGTCGCGCAGCTCGGCCTGGGCCGCATCGAGGGTGTCCAGCAGCAGGCGGTCGCGCGCCGCTTCGTCCGGCAGCCACCGGCCGGGCTTCTCCAACTCGCCGAGCAGCACGAGGGTGTCGGCGTCCTCGATGACCTCGGCGGCCTGCGGCACCGCTGCCCGTACGAACCCCGGGCCGAGGTGCTTGCTGAGCCACACCTCGAAGAGCGCCGCCGCGCCCGAGTCGGCCGCTTCGACGGCGTCCCACTCGCGCAACAGGCGCAGGGCGCGGCGCAGGTCCGGGTCTTTGCTCTGCAGGCCGGCGAGCAGGGCAGTCAACCGGCGTGCCGGTATGGACAGTTGGTCGTTCTGCAACGTCTGCGAGTCGGCGAGGGTGTGCCTGCGCTGCTTGGAGAGGACCTCCACGATCCGCTGATGGCGGAACGGGTTGGTCCACTCGTAGCCCAACCCCATGTCCCGGTACTCGGGCGGGAGGTTGAACTGGTTGGCGGTGGCGAAGAACCCCGCGTCCGGGTTGAGCTTGCGCGGCAGGTCGTCGCCCGAGTAGAAGCCGTCCCACTCGTAGCGGCCGTCGCCCGGCACCGGGAGCAGGCCGTCGTAGCCGACGCGCTTGGGTGCCAGGCCGCCGGGGACCCAGCCGATGTTGCCGTCCGTGTCGGCGTAGACCTGGTTCTCCGTGGGAGCGCCCCAGTTGCGCATCGACTCGGTGAACTCGTCGAAGTTGCGTGCCCGCATGTAGGCGACGCTGCCGAAGTACGGGGACATGCCCGGCTCCAGCCACGCGGTGCGCACCGCGTACGCCAGGTTCCGCTCCTCGTCGACGTGGATGACCGGGCCGTGCCGGGTGAAGGCGAGCTCGACCGCGCGCGCGTCCTCGCCCTTTACGGCGACCTGCTCGCGGAGGACCTTCATCGACTCCCAGTCGTCCCCGTACCGGTAGCGGCGGTGGTCGTCCGGGGCCAACTCGTAGACGTAGAGGTCCTCCTGGTCGATCGGGAAGATCGTGAGACCGAAGGCGACGGTGCCGTTGTGGCCGATGGATATCCCCGGGAGTGCCGGCTCCCCCGCGCCGATGACGTCGAGCCCCGGCGCGCTCAGGTGCGCCAGGTAGCGCAGCGAGGGCGCGGAGTAGGCGCGGTGCGGGTCGTTGGCGAGGATCGGTCGCCCGGTGTCGGTGCGGTCTCCGCTGATCACCCAGTTGTTGCTGCCCTCGGTGGTTCGGTCGCGGGCGGTGGTGCGGACCTGCCCCTGTGCGAACTCCACGTTCCGGGTGGCCAGTTCGAAGACCTTGAGTACGTCCTCGGGCAGCGCGCAGGGGTCGAAGCCGTCCGGCACGGTCACCTCGTGGTCCGGTTGCAGCCCCTGACGGACGAGGTCGGCCTCCACCCCGGCGGCGCAGGCGACTCGGGCACGCTCGACCTCGCCCGTGAGGTTGCGGGTCAGGCCGTGGCTGCGGATACGGACCACGTCCTCCGCCTCCCAGCGGGCCGGACGGTAGCCGAGGAGCCCGAACTCGTCGGGGAGTCGGTCCGGATGGGCGTCGAGCCAGTCGAGGTATGCGTTGATACCGGCGACGAACCGGGCCGCGATCTTCTTCGCGTCCGACGAGTAGCGGGCCCACTCGGTGTCCATGTCCCCGCGGTACAGGAACAACCGGGTGGCCCGGTCCTGCTGTACATGGTCGGGGCCGAGCACTTCGGCAAGCTTTCCCAGGCCGCGGCGGCGCCAGAGGTCGATCTGGAAGAGCCGCTCGCGGGCCGCGTTGAAGCCCTGCGCGAGGAAGACGTCGTCCTCGTTGCGTGCGTAGAGGTGCGGCACGCCGTACCGGTCCTCGATCAACTCCACCGGCTCGCGCAACCCCTTGACGCGGAACGGCTGTTGGCGTGGCTGCGACTTCGCGCTCGCCGGCGCCTGCCCCAGCGCCTGCGCCCCGGCGACCCCGCCGCCGTGGCCACGAGCGCGTGTCTGCGGGAGAACCGTATCCGGCTGACGTCCACTGGAACCTCCACGTTGATCGACAGCACGAGTTGTAACGCGGGAACAGGTGATCCACAAGGTCGCGGAGGGTGCCGGCTTGCCCGGCATGTGCGAAGCCCGGCTGCGGCGTCGACGCCCCAGCAGTCCTTCGGCACCCGAACCGTCAGGCCACCGGCGGCAGTAGGCGGGGCCGGTACCGGGGTCCGTCTCGGTCGGGTCGCGGGACGGGAGGTGAACTGCTCAAGTCTGCGCAGCCGGTTGCAGACCGTGCAGCGGAGGCACAGAGCAGCCGCCCGTCCCGCCGAGGACGACACCGACGCCAAAGCCGGTCGCGTCAAGGCGCGGCTCCCCGGTCGCCCTGCGAAAAGCCGGTCGCCGCAGGCTTGTTGGGGAGTTCCGGCCCAACGTCCCGCACCGGCCTCGTGGCTCTCGTGGACGGATACCCGGCCGGCCGTTGGTCAGGCGCGGGAGTGCAGGGTCCGTGCGAGTCTCGGGCCGAGCCAGCGCTTGAGCCGGCGAAAAGCCTCCAGCCGCTCGGCCGCCTGGTTGATGCGGTAGTAGAGCTGGGGCGGCACATAGGGAAGCAGCGGCGAGTGCCGTTGGCCGAGGAGCGCGAACATGCGGTCCGGCGCGAGGTCGACGTAGCGCGGGAGGTTCTCGTACCACTGGGCGCTGTAGCGGGCCGCGCTCTGGACGGAGAGCAGGGCGAACGTTCTTTCCTGCTGATAGCGGGCGAGCGCGGTCTCCGGATCGAAGTTCCCACGCAGGGCGCCTGCCAGCGCGATGGCGTCCTCGAGTGCGAGTGTCGTTCCCGCGCCGATGGAATAGTGCGTGGTGTGCGCCGCGTCGCCCATCAGTACCAGGTTGTCCCGGTACCAGTTCCGGTTGGTCAGCGTGCGGAACCTCAGCCACTGCGCGCCCCCGTCGGCCTCCGCCCGGCCGATCAGGCGGTGGCCGTCCAACAGTTCGGCGAAGAGCCGCTCCAGCAGGGCCAGCCCTTCCGCCTGGCTCGCCTCGTGGAGCCCCAACCCTGCCCAGGTCTCCGGTGAACACTCGACGATCAGCGTGCTGTGCTGCGCACTGAATCCGTACGCATAGCACCACACCCAGCCGTGTGCGGTCTCGACGAAGGCGAAGGTGAAGGAGTCGAAGACCTTCGTGGTGCCGAGCCAGGCATAGGTGTTGTTCCCGACGGTGACCTCCGTACCGAAGTGGCCGGAGTGGCGTGCGCGCAGTCTGCTGTTGATGCCGTCGCAGGCGACGACGAGGTCGGCGCCGGGGAAGTCCGCCTCGGTGATTTCGCACCCGAACTCCAGGCGTACACCGAGGGATCGGGCCCGCACCGCGAGTACGTCCAGCAGGCGCCGGCGGCTGATGGCGAAGCCCTCGTCCCCACGGTGCACCGTTCTGCGGTCACGCACGTACGCGACCCCGTCGCGCCAGCGGACCGAGTCCTGACGGACGGCGAGCGCGGACGCCGGATCATTGCCGTGGAGGCTGTCGAACAGGTCGCCCCAGTAGGTGACTCCCCAGCCGTAGGTCGAACCGGCCGCATTCCGCTCGTAGACCGTGATGTCGTGCTCGGGGTTCTGCAGCTTCATCAGGATCGAGAAATACAGGCCGGCGGGACCGCCACCGACGCAGACGAGTTTCACGACACTCCCTGTGGCCGCTGAGGGCGTTTTCCGATCGGTCAAAGTAGCAGCGGATCACGCGACATGCGTGTGACAGCGGCAGCGGCATGCTTTCTGACCTCGTGTCGGACGAATCGGCGCATCAGCATACGAGCTGCCGACAAGTGCGGCGCTCTTCTCACTCGCTCTTCGCTGAGCACCGGGCACACGAATGGATGCCCGACTACTCAGTGAATCGGAAGAACCATTGAGAGTGGCGCACGGGCCTCGGCGCCGTGCTTGTCACAGTTATCCGCTGAGGAGCAGAAGCGGAATCCTCAGCGGCTTCGGAGAACCCATCGCTACCGCAACTCCTGGGCCGCGCCGCTCGGTCGGAATGGGAATCCGCTTCCGGAAGCAGAACCGTGCGACGCCCCTCCCCCGGTGAAGACGGCGCCTCGGCCGGTACGGCTTCCGGGCCGACGAGTGACGCTGAATTTTCAACGGGGCCTGAACCGGCCGGGGCATGGAGGAGGCGTTCGGTGGTGTCACAGCGCAGGGGTCCCGTAGGTCGGCTCACCGTCCTTCACCTGTCACAGCCCGTCGAGGGAGGCGTGGCGAGGGTCGTCACCGATCTGGCCCGGGCACAGATGCGGCAGGGGCTGCGGGTGGTCGTCGCGTGCCCGCGAGAAGGCAGCCTGCCCCGGTCGATCGCGGCGCTGGGCGCGGAGGTGCGGCACTGGGCCGCGGAGAGAGGCCCCGGCCGCTCCGTGCCGGCCGAGACGTGGACTGCGCACCGGCTGATCGGACGGGTCGGCCCCGATGTGGTGCACGCGCACAGTGCCAAGGCCGGACTGGCCGGCCGACTCGCGCTGCGCGGACGGCTGCCCACCGTTTATCAGCCGCACGCCTGGTCGTTCGCGGCCGTAGAGGGGCCGACCGCCCGACTCGTCCTCGCCTGGGAACGGTACGCCGCGCGCTGGGCAGACCGGGTGCTGTGCGTGAGCGACGAGGAGCGGCGTACCGGCGAGCGTTGTGGCATCCGGGCGGCGTGGACCGTCGTCCCCAACGGCGTCGATCTGGACGCCTTCCCCACCTTCCCGATCGCCTCCCCTGCCGAGGAGAGCAGCGCCCGGCAGCGCGCGGCGTGCCGGAAGAGTCTGCCGGCGCTGTCCGGGGTGCCAGCGGAGGCGCCGCTCGTGGTGTGCGTCGGGCGGCTCTGCCGGCAGAAGGGACAGCGCGACCTGCTGAGGGCGTGGCGGCGGATCGCGGAGCAAGTGCCCGACGCCTGGCTGGTGTTCGTCGGCGACGGGCCCGACAGGCCGGCGCTCACCCGGCAACCGCACAGCCGGGTGCGGTTCGCCGGCGGCGTCGCGGACCCCAGCCGCTGGTACGCGGCGGCGGATCTGGTGGTGCAGCCCTCGCTCTGGGAGGGCATGGCGCTCACTCCGCTGGAGGCGATGGCCTGCGGCCGGCCCGTGGTCCTCACCGACGTCGGCGGTGGACGGGAGTGCCTACCACCGGGCCAGGAGCTGGAGTGCCTCGTGCCACCGGGAGACCCGGACGCCCTCGCGACCGCGGTCGCGGGGCTCCTCCGGGCCCCGCGCCTGCGTGCGTACCTCGGGGAGGCGGCGCAGAAGCACGTGCGAGCGGAATTCGACGTACAGCGGACGACATCGGCGGTGCGGCGGCTGTACGGCGAGTTGCTCGACGCCGGTGCGCACACGACAGAGAAGTGGACGGCGCGGTGACGACGAAGAGCGCAGAGGACAGACCGAGCGACGCACCCGTGGTCCCCCCGCCGGGCGCGGCAGAAGCGGCGCCCGCCTCGGCGTCCTCCGGCCCGCGAGCGGCCGTGGAGGCGCCAGGGACACGCTTGACCCTCATGGCGCGTCACCGGCGCAGAATTCGTGGGGCGGCGCTGCTGGGCGGCGCGGACGTGGGTACCTGCGTCGTCGTCGTACTGGTCTTCGCCGGGCTCGAAACGGCTCCCCTGCTGCTCGGCCCCGTGGTGTGCGGCACTCTGGCGCTCAACGCCCGGGCCGGCTTGTACCGGCCCGGTCTGGAGGCGTACGCGCTGGAGGAACTGCCCACGCTGCTCTTGCGGGCAGCCGTGGTCTGGTGCGCGGCGACCGGTCTCCTCGCGTCCTTTTTCCCCGTCGGGCTCAGCCTGCCGACCCTCGCCGGGGCCGTCGTCTCGACCGGCGTGCTCGCCGGCACGGCGCGGGCCGTGGTCCACGGGAGCCACAGGCGGCGGGCCCGGAAACGGCCACGTCCCACTCTCGTCGTCGGTCACGGCGACGCGGCAGGTGCGGTCGCCGCCGTCCTCGCAGAGCAGCCCCGCTACGGGCTGCGGCCGATCGGCTTCGTCGACCCGTACGCCGGGGATGGTGCCGTCGTCGCTCCGCTGCCGGTCATCACCGCCCCGGAGGACGTCGTCCGGGCGGTCATCCAGAACGAGGTCCAGGACGTGGTCTTCCTCCGTCCCCCCTGGGAGAAGGCGGAAGAAGCCGTACTGGCCCGGCTGTTGGGCGAGCGGGGACTGACCGGTTGGCTCATCGGAGCCGGCACCGCGCAGGGTGGCCGCCCGGGGGCGGCCGGGTCGGCCCACATGTGGGGCTTCTCGTGCCGACGCCTCGACCTGGAGCCCGCACGCCTGGTCTCCCGGCGGCGGAAGCGGCTGCTCGACCTCCTTCTCGTGGTGCCGGCTCTCGTCGTGGCGGCGCCGCTGCTGATCGCCTGCGCGCTGGCGGTGCGGCTCTCCGACGGGCCGGGGGTCCTCTTCCGTCAGGAGCGCATCGGCCTGGGGTCGCGCCCGTTCGTGCTGTTGAAGTTCCGTTCGCTGCGTCCCAGCGACGAGTGGGAGTCGGCGACGCGCTGGAGCGTCGCGGGTGACGAGCGGATGAGCAGGGTCGGCAAAGTGCTGCGGCGTACTTCACTGGACGAGTTGCCGCAGCTCTGGAACGTACTGCGCGGCGACATGAGCCTCGTCGGTCCCCGACCCGAACGACTGCACTTCGTGGAGCAGTTCAGCCGGCGGCTGCCCGGCTACGCCGACCGGCACCGCGCTCCGGCGGGGATCACCGGCCTGGCCCAGGTACACGGCCTTCGGGGCGACACCTCGATCGAGGACCGGGCGCGGTTGGACAACCACTACATCGACACCTGGTCGCTCCGACAGGACCTGCAGATCCTGTGCCGGACCGCCGCGTCCGCCTTCCGCCAGGAGGGGGCATGAGCGCGGAGTCCGCGACCCCGCGGGTCCTGTCCCGTCCGGCAGTCCGCGGGCGGCTGTCGCCCGCGCACCTGCGACGTCTGCGCTGGACGCCGGTCGCCCCCGTGCTCGCCACGGTGCTGGTGCTGTGCGCGCCGGTCCCCACCGGCGACGCGGCCGCCCCGGGCGGTGTCACCTTCGCCGACGGGGCCTCCGTTCTGCTGGTCACATGGTGCGGAGTGAGGCTGCTGCGCGGCAGAGGCGGTCCGCTGACACCACTGGGTGCGCTCGTGTTCGGCGCGCCCACCGTGGCGTTCGCGGTGGCGACCGCAGCGTCGGCCGATCCGTCGGCCAGTCTTCCGGGCTTTCTGCGGAGTCTGCAGATCTTCGTGCTCGTCCCCCTTGCCGTCCTGCTCGTCCTCCGCGACGCCCGCGACTTCAGGCTGCTCTGCGGCGCCCTCGTGGTGCTGGCCCTGGTGCAGGGCGGCGTCGGTGTCGTGCAGAACGTCACCGGGACGGGAGCCTCCTTCGGGGGTCGGACCATCCGCGCGGTGGGCACGTTCGGGCCTCTGGACGTGATGGGGATGGCGACCGTGGTGGCTTACGGGTTGGTGGCAGCGGTCGCGCTGGGGCTCGGGGCCCGTGATCGGACACCGCGGGGGCTGCGGCCGGCCGCGCTCTGCGCCGCGGCAGCGCTCGTGGTGCCGCTGATCCTCTCTTACAGCCGGGGGGCGTGGATCGCGTCGGCTGCGGCGTGCACGGTCGTGCTCTTCCTGTCGGGCGCCCGTAGAGCCGTGGTCGTCCTTGCCGCACTCACCGCGGGTGCCGTGGTGGTGATCGGTGGCTTCGGGGTGGGCTCGGCGCAGGTGGGCGAGCGTTTCGCCAGCATCACCGACGTCTCGTCGGCGCCCGACCGGTCGGTGGACGACCGCTACAGCCTCTGGTCGGCCGCAGCCGCGATGTGGAGGGACGAGCCCGCGACGGGCGTCGGTCCGAAGAACTTCGCGTCCCATCGCGACAGCCACGCCCCCTTGGGCCTCTCCTCCGGAAGCGACACCGAGGGGGCGGGACAGGACTTCCGGCGGGAGCCCCTGCTCTCCCCCCACAACATGTACCTGCTCCTCCTCAGCGAGCAGGGCCTCGTCGGCACGACGGCGGTAGCGGGTGGCTGGGTGGCACTGCTGGTCGTGGGCGTGCGCCGGCACCGGGAGGCACGGTCGGCGGGAGCTCGCGACTGCGGCCTCGCCGCCGTCGGCCTACTGGTGTGGCAGACGGTCGACTTCCTGTACGCCGACATCGGGGGACCCTCGACCGTACTGACCGCCGTGGCCCTCGGCATGGCCGCCTGGTGGGCCCTGCATCCCTCGCCGGCCGCCGGTGACGAGGCGGCAGCACGATGACGGACATGCACGCCGCGCCCGCCGAACCGGGCCCGAAGCCGACGGGAGGCGCAGGAGCCGGTGCGGACGGCCCCCGGGGGACCGGCCGGTTCCTCGCGAGGGCGGCGGCCGTCACCGCCGCGCTCACAGCGGCCGGTTCGCTCTGCGGCCTGCTGCGCGACCAGGTCATCGCCCAGCTCTTCGGCGCGGACGCGGACACCGACGCCTTCCTCGTCGCCTGGACGGTCCCCGAGCTGGCGTCGACGCTGCTCATCGAGGACGCGATGGCCCTCGTCCTGGTCCCCGCCTTCAGCGTCGCCCTGTCCCTGCGGGAAACCGGCCACCGCGGAGGCACCGTTCACACGCCCGGGCCAGATCCCGTGCGGGAGCTGGTGCGGACGACGTTGCCACGGCTGTCGCTGTGGCTCGCGGGCGCCGGCGTCGCGCTGGCACTGGCCGCACCCTTCCTCGTGCGCGCCATGGCGCCGGGCCTGACCGACCCGGGCACGGCCGTCGACTGCATGCGCCTCGTCTCGTTGAACGTGGTGACGTTCGGTGCTGCCGGATACTGCAGCGCCCTGCTGCGCGCCCACCGCAGCTTCGTCGCTCCGGCGGCGATCTACGTCACCTACAACGCAGCCATCATCGCCTCCATGCTCGCCGGTCACTCGGCCTGGGGGGTGCGGTCCGCCGCCGTCGGCGTTGCAGTGGGAGGGGCGCTGATGGTGGCGGTGCAACTGCCCGCCTTCTTCCGGCGGTTGCCCGCGGTGCGTCGGGACTGTGCCGCGGGCAACCGCCGCCGGCGCGGGGCGGCGAACCTCACGCTGCTCACCTTCGGGATGCTCGCACCGGTGACGATCTTCGCACTCAGCCGCCAGGCGCAGGTCTTCTACGAGCGCTTCCTCGCCTCCTCGCTGCCGGCAGGCGCCATCTCGCACCTCAACTACGCGCAGAAGGTCGCGCAGATGCCGATGGTGCTCTCCCTCATGGTGTGCACGGTCACCTTTCCGGTCGTGGCACGTGCCATGGCCGACGGGGAACCGGAACGTGCACGCCGCCGTGTGGAGCGCGACCTGGGGCTCGTCGGCGTCGTGGTGCTGCTGGGCACGGCGTACGTCGTGGCGTGCGCGCCGCAGATCGTGCAACTCCTCTTCGAGAGGGGGGAGTTCGGACCCCGGGACACGGCCGACACGGCTTCGGTGATGCGTGTCTACAGTTGCGGACTGCTGGGGCACAGCCTGGTCGGTGCGCTCGCCAGGCCGTTCTTCTCCGGGATCCGGCCCGGCTGGTATCCGGCCGTGGCGATGGGCGCGGGCCTGGCCGTCACCGGTGCCGTCGGGGCGGCCACGGTGGGCCCGTGGGGCGTCCACGGCATCGCCGCCGCCAACGCGGCAGGGATCACCACCACCGCACTGCTGCTGATGCGCGGCCTGGGCGCACACGTGATCGCCATCGACGTCCGCGCGGTGACGAAGGGGCTCCTACGGCTGTTGCTGGCCGCCGCCGCGGCCGCGGCGGCGGGCTGGGCGGCGGCTCGCGTCCCCGACGCGCCCCTGCCGGCCACCGTGGTCGGCGGCGTGACCGTGCTGCTGGTCTTCGCCTCGGTGGCCCTCCTCGTACGGGCGTCCGAGGTCGCACAGTTGCTGACCGCTCTGGGAAGAAGGCTCGTCCATGTCCGGTGAATCCCGCACGCTGGCCCGTCAACCACCTCCCCCGCCCGCCGACGCACCGGCCGGCGGGCCGACGCGCGCGGCGGGCCGCAGACCTCCCTGGGTTCTGATGTACCACTCCGTGTCCAGCGGCACGGAGGACCCCTACCGGATCACGGTGCCGCGCGAGCGCCTGGAGGAACAGCTCCGCTGGTTGCTCGGCCGGGGCCTCTCGTGCGTGGGCGTCGGCGAGTTGATGGCCGCCCGTGCGGCCGGCCGGGACCGCGGACTCGTGGGACTGACCTTCGACGACGGCTACGCGGACTTCGTGGACGAGGCGTTGCCGGTGCTGCTCCGGCACGGCTGCACTGCCACCGTCTTCGTCCTCCCCGGCAGGCTCGGCGGTGTCAACTCGTGGGACCCGCTGGGCCCCCGCAGACCGCTGCTGAGCGCGGACGGCATCCGCGCGGCGGCCTCGGCCGGAATGGAGATCGGCTCCCACGGGCTGCTGCACACCGACCTGACCACCGCGCCCGATACGAGGCTGAAGCAGGAGACGGCACACAGCCGCGCGCTGCTCACCGAGCTCGCGGGCACCGCGCCACGGTGCTTCTGCTATCCCTACGGAGCGGTGGACGCCCGCGCGATCAACGCCGTCCGCGACGCCGGCTACCGCTACGCCTGCGCCATCTCACCGGGCCCCCTCACCGGGCCGTTCGCATTGCCACGAGTGCACATCGACGCATCGGACACCCCCTTCCGGATGCGCCTCAAGCAACTCCTGCACCCCCTGCGCCGCAGGCCCCTGCCCGAGAGCCAATCGCCCGACGCGACGGGGCGCCCACGGATCGGAGACCGCCAGTGAAGGCGTTGCACATCATCACCGGCCTGGGCGTGGGCGGCGCGGAGCAGCAACTGCGGCTGCTGCTCCGGCACCTCCCGATGCCCTGCGACGTCGTCACGCTCACCGATGCGGGAACCGTCGCGGAGGAGATCCGTGCGGACGGCACCCGCGTCGTGGAGCTCGGCATGCGGGGCAACCGCGACCTGCCGGCTCTCCCCCGACTGGTCGGACTGGTCCGCGCGGGCGGCTACGACCTCGTCCACACCCACCTCTACCGTGCATGCCTCTACGGCAGGGTCGCCGCGCGACTGGCGGGCGTGCGTGCCGTGGTCGCCACCGAGCACTCCCTGGGCGAGCACTCGATCGAGGGGCGGCGGCTCTCGCCCGGCATCCGGTCCCTGTACCTGGCCGCCGAGCGGTTGGGCTCCGCCACGGTCGCCGTCTCCGGCACCGTCGCACAACGGCTGCAACGCTGGGGCGTGGCTCCGGACCGTGTGCACACCGTGCCCAACGGCATCGACGCCGGGCGCTTCCGCTTCGACCCCCGCGCTCGCGCCCGGGTTCGTGCCCAACTGGGCATCCCGACCGGGGCGTTCGTGGTGGGCGCCGTGGGCCGGCTGGTGCCGGGCAAGCGGTTCGACACGCTCGTCGGGGCCGTGGCGGAACTGCCGGACGCGCGGCTGCTGCTGGCCGGCGACGGCCCCGAACGGGCCGCGCTGGAGAAGCGCGTCGCACAGTGCGACGCGTTCGACCGCATCCGCCTGCTGGGCGAGTGCGGCGGCGCTGTCGCACCGGATGCCGCCGTCGCGCCCGCAGACGGGGGTGTCCCGGGCATCCCGGAGCTGCTCTCCGCAGTCGACGTCTTCGTCTCCACGTCCGACGACGAGTCGTTCGGGCTCTCGGTGCTGGAAGCACTCGCCTCGGGGCTGCCCGTACTGCACGTCACCTGCCCCGCGATCGACGAGCTGCCGCCCGGGGAAGCGCCGGGTGCGCGCCGCATCGGCGCCGGCGGGACCGCGCTCGCCGCCGCGCTGCGGGAGTGCCGGGAGGCCGGCAACCGGCGGTTGCCCGTACCGCCCGTGGTGGCGCGGTACGACATCGCCACGAGCGTCGAACGTCTCCTCGACGTCTACGAGTCGGTCGCCGGGCAGCCGCTCCGGCGGAGGCCGCCTGCCCTTTCCCCGCCCGAACTTGCCGATCACGACCGTTCCCTGACAGCGAGATAGGTTCCGTTATGCCCAGCGCCGCAAAGAGAACCAAGTACAGCGCGTCGGAAGCCCCGGCATCCCGCACGGCACGCTTCCGCAGGCAGCCGTCCGCGAGTACGGCGGGCACCGCGCGCACAGCGCTCGCCGGCGCACCGGACCGGTCGTCCGGGAGCACGGACGCTGCCGCCCGGACCGCCGACGCCTTCCACGGCTCTTCCGGAGAGAAGCCACCCACCGACCTCGGGCTCCCTGCGGCCCTGGCATCCCGGAAGAGTCTGCGTGCGCGTGTGCCGATCTGGTGGCCGATCCCGCTGTGCCTCGCCGTGGGCGCCGCCGGCGGTGCCGTCTACGCCTCGGTTGCGCAGCCCCAGTTCGCCGCCAGCACGTACGTGATGGTCTCGACGGGGCAGCAGGCCGACCCCGCCTCCGCGCTCGGTTACGCCCAGGCGTACGGGAAGATCGCAACCGATCCCGTGATCCTCGCCGCGGCGGAGCGCAGGGCCCGGGTCGCACCCGGCACCCTCACCACCGGCGCGAAGGCCAGCACCTCACCCGACGCACCGATGGTGGAGATCACCTACACCGCGGGCGACTCGGCCAAAGCGGCGGAGTACGCCAACGCCGTCGCTCAGGCGCTGGTGCACACGGCCGCACAGCCGGCGAAGCGGACGGGCACCTCTCTGACCGTCTTCTCCAGCGCCGAGACGCCGGACTCCTCCGTCTCCCCCTCCGCGCCCGCGGCCCTCTCCGTGGGAGCCTGCGCCGGCGGACTGCTCGGCGGGCTGGTGCTGCTGGCCCGCCCGCAACGGCACCGCCGCTCGGCCACCGACGCCGCCCCGCCGGCGCCCGTACACGAGGGCGACGCCGCCGACGCGCTGCCGCACCCGACCCGCGAGGAGTCCACCGCGCACAGGGAGCCGCGGCCGTGACGGCCGTCGTCGGCTCCCGGACGTTGAGCGGCACCGTCTGCCGCGACGCCGACGGGTTCGCTCTCCTCGCCGAGGAGTGGGAGTCCCTGCGTGGCCGCAGCCGCTCCGCGACGGCCTTCCAGAGCCACGCCTGGCTTTACTCCTGGTGGTTGTCGTACGGCAGCCCCGGGAGGCTGCGCGTCGTCCTCGTCCGCCAGGGTGGCCGGCTGGTCGCCGCAGCACCGATGATGCTCACCCACCGGCCGCTTCCCGCACTCGTCGCGCTCGGCGGTGGCATCACCGACTTCTGCGACGTTCTGCTGGACGACGACTGCCCGCAGGCACCGGCCGCCCTGGCGAGGGGCGTTCGCCGGGCCGCCCGGGGCGCGGTCGTGGACCTGCGCGAGGTACGCCCCGGCGCCGCCGTCGAGCGGCTCTACGAGTCCTGGCAGGGCCCACGCCGGAGACGTACGGACTCAAGCTGTCTGGAGTTGCCGGGCGTTCCCATCGAAGCTCTGCTCGACCGACTGGCGACGGCCAGCGCCAGACGCACCCGGCAGAAGCTGCGGAAGATCGACAAGCTGGGCGTCGAGGAACGGACCGTCACCGCAGGGGACAGCGCCGCGGCCGTACGTACGATGCTGCGCCTCCACAGGCTGCAGTGGCAGGACCGCGCGGTCACACCCGAACACCTGACCTCCCGGTTCCACGCCCACCTGGAGCGGGCGCTGCCGACCATGGTGCGGAACGGGGACGCGGTCGTGACCGAGTACCGCGTCGGCGAAGACGTCGTGGCCACGGACGTCTCCTTCGCCCAGTCCGATCTCGTCTGCGGCTACCTCTACGGAGCCGACCCGCGGCTGCGCGAGCAGCGGATCGACATCGCCGTCATGCTCCTCAGGCACGACCTCGACTTCACGGCCCGCACCGGGCGCCGGGCCATGAGTCTGCTGCGCGGCACCGAGCCGTACAAGCTGCGCTGGAAGCCCTACCCCGTGGTGAACCAGCGGTTCCTGCTCGCTTCTCGGGGGATGACACCCGCCCTGAAGCTGTACGCCGGGCAGATCGCGGCTCGCCAGCACGCTGCCGAGGCCGTCCGCTCACGGGCGTCCCTCGCCCGGATGTGGGCTCTGCACCCGAAGGCCGCCCCGGTGCCGGCTCCGCGTCCCGACACCCGCCGGAGGACGATGACGTGAAGGTGCCGGGTCACCGTTCGACGGCACGGAAGGCAGGGCGGAGGTGCGTCGAGCGTGAGGCGGCGGTGTACCAGTGTGCGCCGGAGGGCCGCTCGCGATCGGACGGTTCTGATCCGTCCGCCGCGTTCCGGTACGCGGACACCGCGGCGCGGTAGACCGCTGAGGACTCCGGGTTCTCGCGGCAGAGCCACACTCCGTGCGGACAGTAGTCGGTGACCGTCTGGTAGACCGGCTCGTGCTCCGCGAACCACGCGAGCATCCGGCGCACGTATGCCGGGTTGTCCCCGTTGCGGAAGAGACCCCATTCCGGGTAGGAGACGGGCTTTCCGTGTGCGGCGGCGAAATCCACCTGCTTCTGCAGGCCGAAATCCTCTTCCACTTGTGCGTCGACGGAGTGGCCGGCCGGTTGGTCGTACGAGTCCATTCCGACGATGTCCACGAAGTCGTCACCGGGATAGCACCGTGTCCAGCCGACGGCGTCCCGGCCCCGGCTCGGGGCGAAGTCGAAGCGGAAACCCTGCCCCGAAACGGAGCGCATGGCCGTGACGATGCGTCGCCAGTACGCCTTCCACGCCTGGGGATCGGGGCCGCACCGGTGGGTGTACGTGGTGCCGTTCATCTCCCAGCCGAGCACGATCACCGTGTCCGGTGCACCCAGCCGTACCAGGCGCTCGGCCAGGGCACGGTAGTGCGCGTCGAAGCGGC
This sequence comes from Streptomyces sulphureus DSM 40104, assembly GCF_000381025.1. GTDB lineage: Bacteria > Actinomycetota > Actinomycetes > Streptomycetales > Streptomycetaceae > Streptomyces > Streptomyces sulphureus. The sequence goes on along the minus strand of NZ_KB905813.1, from coordinate 683,547 downwards.
CGTCCGCCCCGGCGCGCAGCAGTCCGCGCACTTCGGCGTCGGACAGGTGCTCCTCGTTGCGCTCCTGCATCGGCACGTTGAGGACGAACATGCGGTCCGGGTCGGCGCGTTTCCACTCCACCCACGGCTTCAGAAAGTCCTCTCTCCCCTCGATGTTGGACCACAGATCCCCGGGGAGATACGTGTGCCCGACCCGGACCTCGACCCCGCCGAGCCAGTCCTCGAGGTCCGCGATGCGCCGCACGCCCTCGGCGTCCGGCTCGAGGAACGCGCCCAGCGCGGGGACGGAATCACCGGTCGGGCCGGAGTCCGGTGACGCCTGCTCCGTGCGCGGCTCGCCAGGGCCCGGCTGGTCGGAAGGAGGCAGGCAACAGAACGCGAGAAGAGCCCCGGCCGCAGCGACTCCGCACCACACCCGCCCGGCTCCCGCGCGTCGTCGAGCCATGTGTCCTCCTGTGAGCCGGCAGGTCGGTTGCTCACCGTAGCGAGACCGGTGCACGGTGACGACGCGTCACGCCGGACCGCCGGACCTGGACCGCGCCGAGCACTCCGAGCGAGCCGTTCGGGTCGGCGGGTGGGAGAGCGCTCCGGGGGGAGCAGGCGGGACCTGCCCGGGTGACGTACGGGGGCTCAGCGGCCACAGTCGCCAGGGGCGAGGCGGTCCCTGGCACGACCCTTTGTTCGTCCTCCGGTACAGCGCGCCAGCTTCGTTGTCCGTCCCTCCCTGGACATCCGCCGACCCGCAGGCTCCTGCCGACAGCCGGCCGGTACCGGCGCCCGTCGAGAGGATGGATGGCGAAATCCGCGTCATTACCATTGCCGAACAGCATGACCTCGGCCAATGGCGCCTCTCCGAACGGGACATCCGTCCAAGTTGCATCCGGCGGAAGCCCGAACCGTTGAACACGCTCGCGATATTCCACGCGAGGTCGAGCGTAGGGGGACTCACGACCGGCTTTCTGGTTGCCCCGCTGTGGTGTCCGCGCTCAGCCCCGCACTCACGGGTGAGCTTGCAATCGAGGAAGCTCACCTGCGCCTGCCGGTTGGGGAGTGCCGACCTCTCCCGGAGCAACATCACTCAGGCTCCTCGCCCCCGGAGATACGGCGCCAAGTGGTGCAGGCGGGTGTAGTAGTCGGGATGTGAGGACAGAAGCGCCCCGGAGAGGCTTCGCCCCCGGCCGCGCGCTCTCGCACCTGTGATCGTCGACGCGGTAGCACCGCACCCGGACAGAGCGGAAGCCGTCACACGTCCGCTGTCCCTTTCCGCGGCTTGCATCATGTGCAGCACCTCGGCAAGCATCGGCCCGAAACCGGACGCAGCCGCATGCTGATCCGCCCGCAGTTCGGCCCGGCGGGCCACAGCGGCGAGCAGGTACGGGAGCACCACCAGCGCCAGGGCGACGAACCAGTACGACACCGCGATCACCACCACGATGCTGCCGACCACCAGAAGCAGCGCCGGCACCCAACAGCCCATGCTCCTACGACTGCTGGCGGCGAGGAGTTGAACCAGCCTTTTCACGGCGGACCACGCAAGCCGTCCCGGAACCGCGTACCACTGCGCCAGGAGCGAGGACCATGCGTGACCTCGGACATGGTGCCCCAGCTCGTGAGCGAGGACCGCAGCGAGCTGCCCACCGGACAGGTTCTCCAGCGAAAATCGAGTGACTCCCACAATATGACCTGCCGCGGCCAAGGCGTTGAGATGTTCGCTGTCCTCGATCCACAACTCGTAGGCGCGACCCTCGACTCCCGTCCGTGCCGTCACCTCCCTCCACAGCGGTTCGAGCTGAATCCGTTCCATTGGTGTCGGGTGCCGGAGAGCCAACAAGTGGCGGGCTAGGGCCCTTTCGGTAGGGCGATGAAAAGCCAAGGCCCCAGAGGCGAGCCAGAGCAGGACGCCCAGCCAAGCCATGGCGGGAAGAAGAGCGTGGAAGAGCAACGCCATGATTGCGAGGCTTGCGAGGAACGAGGGCAAATGCAGCAGCAGATGGACCACAGCCGTGGCATCGATGCCCCGCTGCCGCTTGGCGAGGTGAACGCGGCCACTGCGACGGAAGTCCTCGTGCCCGTCACACGGATCGGACCGGTGGTACGGACGGTCGTGCCGGAAACTACAGTCTGGGCGTGCGGACTTGGGAGGTTCAGTCATGAGAACTTCCTGTGTGTACGGCAATCGGATCGTGACGACACGGTGGGGCTCGCTGACATGCGTTCAGCCGACGAGCCACGCCAGGGGCATGAGCAGCGCTCCTGTGCTGTAGACGGCCAGGCCGGCTCGTATCCACCGGTGTTTGGCGCCGACGATGCGGCTGTTCTGGGCCAGCGCCTCGAGGACCCCGTCAGACTGACGTGCCTCGGTTACGGCAAGCGCCTCAGCGAGGCGGCCACCCTCCGTGGCCCGATGGATGTCTCCGAAGTAGGTCAAAGGCCGTCCCGGAGTCCACCGGGCGGTGCCGTACCGGGGCATGACGGCGAGGAGCAGACACACCAGTGCCCCGGCCAGAGCGGCCGTTGCCGCCCACAACAGCACGTTCCCCGCAGCGGAGAGCCGCAACGCGGACCCTTCTCGGACCGCGAGCAGGCCGACGAGCAGGCTGACGGTCATGCTCATAGCCCCCAGGAGCAGCGACGCCTTGCTGTCCGCGCGGGCCGTCTCGGAGCGCAGCTCCGTGAGCAGACGGGTCCCCACCGGTGGAGCTTCTGTCCCGCCGTTGTTCACCGCTCGTCCTCGGCATTCTCGGCACGTGCCCTGTCCATCTGCTCGTGGAGACGCACCCGGGTGTCGTCGAATTCGGCCCAGGGCAGAGCGTCCGCTGCGGAAGGCGTAGGAGTGGCAACCGGAAGGTTGTGGGCGAGCATCGCTTCCACGATCTCCACCGCCTGTGCGTTGAGGCCCGCCCGCTGATAATCCTCCAGGTTCCCTTCCTTCAACACCTGCACGGCCAGCTCGGACTGGCTTCTGATTAGGTCCATCTGGTCCTTGCGCAGGTTCTCCATCACCAGTCGCGAATCCTCTGGGTTCTGCGCCAGGTGCAAAGCCCACATCGCCACGCCGCCCTGCCGGAGGTACCGCTCGTAGTGGCGGATCTTCTCCGCCTCCAGCTCCCGCACCTCCTCCTGCTGGCGGTTCCGCAGCATGACCAGCTCGTGATCGTGCCGCGCCTGCTTCGCGTTCCGCTCCGCTGTGGCCCGGTCCTCCTGCATCGCCAAGTCGTGCGACAGGCCGAGCTGTTGGTCCGCGTGCCGAATCCGCCGGATCTCCTGCTGGTGGGCGATCGCGGCATCGTCCAGCCTCAACCGCACGGCGCACGACGTGAGCAACCCGGCCGCGTCTCCCAGCGCGCCTGCATCGGCGATCGCCCGGCACACGGCGCGTTCGGCATCCGCGCTCCGCTCGACCGGGAAACCACGGCTGACCGGACGCATCAGTCCTTCCAGACGGCGCGTCAGCAGAGCGGGTACGCTCCGAACTCCGCTGGTCACGAAGAGGTGCGGCCTGGATACCTGCCAGGTCATCTCCACCTCTGCGGTGAAGTCGAAGGCGTCGTTGTCGCTGGGCAGCGGCAGTGAAGCGGTGCAAACATGCACCCCGACGTCGACTTCGTAGACCGCGGTGTACCGCCTGCCGGCCAACAGGGAGCGCGTCGGCCGCTGTGGTGGCAGGTAGACCTCAAACTTTCCCTTGTCCGTGGTGAAGACCAGTGCGTTGTCGATCCGGCTGTAACCCCTGCGGTGGTCGAAACGGGACAGCTGACGCACGGTGAGCACCGGATCGATCAGATCGCTGTGCCGGTTCGCGCCCTGGTCCCAGTCGGGCTCGCGGCGGAGGTCCACCATGGTTCATCTCCTCGCTGAAGGTAATGCGGAATTTCGCGGTCCGTGGCCGCGAACGGGAGGCGGCGTCTTACAACACGGCCGCCAGACGGTCTGCCACCGCGGGCGGGTCACCTCTGTGTCGGCCGCGGAGCGTTCGAAGCATGTGGTCGAGGCGCTTTCGGTCAGCGTCGGAGCTGACGAGCGTCGGAAGCAGCATCGTCAGTTCCCGCTCGGCCCGCGGATCGCCGTCAGCCTCTAGGATCCAGCCGGCCAGGGCCTTCAACGCATCGTTGGTGTAGCTCAGATCAGCAAGGGCGGTCCGCCACAGCGAGGCCAGCCGGTTTGCGTCCTCCGTGCCCGATGCGGCGGCCTCCGCATACCACCGCAGCAGCAGTCGGCTGTCGGCGCGCGTGCAGGCCAGAACGAACGCATGCAGCGCCAGCCGGCGGCCGGACGCCCCGACCTGGAGGAAGTCGAGCAATCCCTGTAGTACGTGGCTGCGCACCGGTGCCGACTCGTCGCTCAGCAGCAGCGCGACAGACTCGGCGATGTGTTGGGCCTCCTCCTCGTCGTCCCCGGTATGGATGGCTTCCGCCAACGCCTCCAACGCCTCGTCGGGCATCCGCGGGCCCACGAGGGCGTAGGCACGGATAGCGGTCCAGCGAAGCCGCGGCCCGGCCTCCTCGTCGCACCAGGAACGCAGGATCTGCGGGATGTTGGGGGCATCGACGGCGTGCGCCATCGCGAGGGCATTGGCGGCGACGAGGCGGTCACGGTAGAGCTTCGACTTCGCCCAGCCCTCAATGAGCAGGGCCATCGCCGACGGCAGGTCCGTGCGCGCAAGCACAGCGGCGGTCACTGCCGCGCGGGTTCGCACGAGTGGCCGGCCGTCCTGCGCGAGCTGCCGGAGCCATGCGAGCAGAGCCGGCCGCGCGGAGGGGTGGCTCGTCCATACCTCGCGCAGTACCTCACCGGCGGCTGCGGGCTCCTGAAAGCGGGCCATGCGCTGACGCACGGGCCCCCACTCGGTGTGTTCCTCCTTCCAGTACTCGACAGCTCGAGCAAGGTTCAGGCGCGCGGTGATGGACGTCCCGAAGATGCCTACCCGGGGCTCTCGCCCGCCGTCTTCCGTTCGTTGGAACTGCGCGTAGAGCGCGTCGCTGAGTTCTGCGGTCAAGGCGTAGGCAGCCTCGTCGAACGCCGCCAGGGAGATGAGGAACGCCTTGTCCCGGAGACGGGTTTCGTTCTCCCCGAACCATTCCTCGACCTGGCCCCGGACCAACGTCGGGCCGACATTCGCCAACTCCTGGTAGGTCATCGTGCCGTCCCCGTGCGCGGCCAGGTTCTCCGCGAACACCGCCGCCTCCCGTAGCTGATGGTCGTCCCGAGCAAGGAATCGTCGGGAAACGTCCAGGGCCAGCAGCTCGTTCTCCCGCCGCGGATTCTGCACCGAGGCATGCAGGTGCGACCGGAGCACGGCTTGGGGCGACGGCGGCCGCCATGCGACGACCGGCACGCCATGCAGGGTCGCGAACAGATCGACGGTGACGACCAGGTAGGCGCCCTTCTCCCTGAGGACGTCTCCCGCGGCCCACAGATCGATGTCGCGCAGCGGGTTCTCCCTGCACGTCACCAGGTCGCTGATGAGGTAGCCGGGCGCATCGCCGTTCAACTCGTCCCTCAGCGCGGTCGGTCGGGTGTTGGGGTCGACGGCGCGGATGTGCTCGGCGCCGAGGGCGCGCAGCAGCATCAGGGCACCGCTGCGACGACCGGTGAAAGGCGCACCGGACAGCACGAGGACCCGTTCGTCGTGCAAGCGGTCACGTAGGGGGTGCACTCGTTCCTCGTAACCGGCGAACACCATGGCGAGTTGGTCGAGTTCGGCGGACGGGATGTTGCCGGAGGTGCGGGTGGAGACACCGAAGCGGTAATGGTGCTCCACCTTCGTCCCGAGGATGACGTCGCCTGCGACGCTGCCTCCGCTGACTCCCGTCTGATCGCCACCGACCAGACTGCCGCTGACGGCAGCCGGTACGTGCTCGTACAGTTCACGCCGAGCTGCCCAGGGGTCCTGCGGGCGATCGTCTGCCGCGCCGGGCTGCTCGTCGCCCGCCTGCTCCTGGTTGTCGGCCGACGGAGCGGAGTCGTCCTGGAACTGGTCCGCCTGCTTGTCACCGGGCTGCTCGCTCATGTGCGCTCACCCCCGCCTTCACGGCGGACACTGCCCATCACCACGTCGCCGGCGACGTGGCCGCCGCTGACTCCCGTCTGGTCGCCGAGGACCTGGCTACCGCCGAAAGACGCAGTGCCGCCGTTCATCGTGATGCCCGCGGCAGGCGCCGACACGGGGGACTGCACGGCGGCACCGCCGTGCGTGCTCGCGCTTTCACTTCCGGCGGATGCGGGCTCCGGGGCGGAGACGGTGTTGCCGTGCGGCTGCGGACCGTGCAGCCACAGGTCGAGCCGGTCTTTCTTCACGGCAACGGGCACGTGATGGAACTCTTCCGGCCGCATACCGCGGTGCCCATGGCGGACCACGCCCTGGTAGACGGGGGGCGACACTCCCAGCACGCAGTCCGCTTTCCGCTGTGCGAGGGCCTTACGCAGGACGTCGCAATCGAGCAGCCGACAGGACTGGTTGAGATCGTGTCCGACGAGCCCGCCGACCGTCCCCTTCTTCGAGTCGAAGGCGACCTCTCCTGCGGCCAGCACCATCCGCAGCCGCATCTGTGCACTACTCGACGCCAGCCGGTTGTACTGCCGCAGCCCGTCCGGGGCAGTCGTCAGAAGGGCTCGAAGCAGCGCGGTCTTCGGGATCTCGGCGCTGACCAGAACGATCAGGCCGTCCCCCCGGTCTTCGCGGTACTGCATGTTCCGCTCGACGCCCGCGTCGGCCAGGGTGTCCTCCACCACGTTGTGCAGTTCCCGGCGCAGGCAAGCCTGCGCCACGTCGTCCCGCCGACTGAAGTCCTCAATGTCCAGCAGCAGAATGGTGCGGTTGACGGGTTCCGTCAGGGCCAGGCTCATGGGTACCTCTCGGACAATCGGGCTCGGTCCGGAGCACTATCCCGCGAGGGTCTGACAGCGGAGAAGGAACGCCTGCACACAGCGTCTGTAACCGATGACACACAACTCGGCCCGGTTACCCGGTCGTTGACTGTCCGCCGCCCCCTATCCGGCGCAACTGGTCCGGGCGGACGATGACCAGCCCCCTGCGGCTGGTCCGGACGATGTCGCGTTCCCGTAGCTCCTTCAGGAGTCTGGCCACCGCCTCACGCGAGGACCCGACCGCGCCTGCCAGCTCATGTTGGCTGAGGCCGGCTGTCAGGCGCACTCCCTCCGCATCCTCGGCCCCGTGGGTGCGCGACAGTTCCAGGAGCAGGAGCGACAACCGCTCACGAACGCCAAGTGCTCCCTGCTCCACGCGCCGCCGGTCACTGGCGCGTGTCCGGTCCCCGATGAGACTGAGCAGTTGGAGAGCAGTGGCGGGAAACCTTGCGAGGTGGTCCAGGAATTCGCCGCGCTCGATCGCCACGGCCTCGACCGCCCCGAGTGCTGCCACTGTCGCCGAACGCGGGCGGCCACTCACCGCGGAGGCCTCCCCGACGACGTCCCCGGGGCCACGCAGGGCCAGCAAAGCTTCGTAGCCATTGGCCGCGGAGTGGGTGACCTTGGTCCAGCCGGCAAGGATGATCACGACGTGGGTGGACGGTTCGTCCTGACGAACCAACACGGACTGCGGTCCGTACTCCATGGGTCGGCTCAGCTCCAGCAGGGCGACACGTTCCTGGTGCTCCAGTCGTGCCAGAAACGGCACTTGGTCGTCGAGCCTGCCGACTCGTGACTGAGTCGTGGACCTGGACCTCGCGGAACCGGCTGCCGACCTCGACCACCCCGGCACGGGGCTGTCCATGCCGTCGGTTTCCACCTGTACTCCCCAAGCCCAGGTCGCTCCGCTCCAGCGAAGCCGTCTCCTCACTCAGTGAATCCAACCTCTGGCACACGAGCAAGAGTGCCCGGCGGCGTGCTTCGCATCGCCCTGAGCGCATCGGCACGGCGAACAACCGGTCCCGCAGTTGTGTGCCAGGTGTGCGCACAGGTCCGAACTGCCGCGCTCACAACCACTGCTCGCTGTCAGCCCGCACGCAATGGCCCGAGGCCTGCGGGGGCTTTTCTCCGACCTGCATGCCCTCCTTGCTGCCAAGGTCTCGTCGTTGCCGTCCGCACCCCGATGCCGTGCCGGGCGATCCGCGAGGGTTCGAGCACGGCCTCAGCCAAGAAGGCCCTGCCTTACAAGCCAGGGACGTCCGCCGACGGCCGGGTCCGGCGCGCGGAGCACCCGGCCGCGTTTGAGCCCAGCCGGCTCCACTCGCCCGCTTTCGCCCTTACCCGAGCTCACCCCAGGAAACTCGCCCGCACCTGCCGATTGGGATTGTCCCGGTTGGTGTCGACGAGGCAGACCGACTGCCAGGTGCCGAGTTCGAGGGTGCCGCCGATGACGGGCAGGGTGGCGTGCGGGGGGACGAGGGCGGGGAGGACGTGGTCGCGGCCGTGGCCGGGGGTGCCGTGGCGGTGGCGCCAGCGGTCGTCGGCGGGGAGGAGGTCGTGGAGGGCGGCCAGGAGGTCCTCGTCGCTGCCGGCGCCGGTCTCCAGGATGGCGATGCCGGCCGTGGCGTGGGGGACGAAAACGTTCAGGAGGCCGTCGCGGTCGTCGGCTGCGCTCGCGAGGAAGGTCTCCAGGTCCCGGGTGAGGTCGACGACCGTCTCGTGGGAGCCGGTGTGGATGTCGAGCAGTCGGCTGTAGAGCGCTTGGGTCATGGCCACATCCTGCACGGGGGACGGCGAGTCGTCACACGGGGAGGGAAGCTCGGCGGGTGAGATCTGGTTGAAGTGTCTATGGACGACGTCACAGCGGTGGTGATCGGTGCCGGGCAGGCGGGGCTGTCCGCCGCATACCACCTGCGCAGGGCGGGCATCGTGCCCGGTCAGGACGCGGTGGTCCTCGACCACTCGCCGGAGCCCGGGGGTGCCTGGCAGTTCCGGTGGCCGACGCTGACGTACGGCAGGGTGCACGGGATGCACGCGCTGCCGGGAAGGGAGCTGCGCGGGGCCGACCCGCTCCGGCCGTCCTCCGAGGTGATCGGCGAGTACTTCGCCGCATACGAGCGCGCCTTCGACCTGCGGGTGCGTCGGCCGGTGGACGTACGGGCCGTGCGGGAGGCCGGCGACGGGAGGCTGCTGGTGGAGACGTCGGCCGGGGTGTGGCGTACGCGGGTCGTCCTCAACGCGACAGGGACCTGGGACCACCCGTTCTGGCCACGCTTCCGAGGGCAGGAGGTCTTCCGCGGACGGCAGTTGCACACCGCCGGCTATCCAGGGCCCGCCGGGTTCGCCGGTGAGCGGGTGCTCGTCGTCGGTGGGGGCACGTCGGCCGTGCAGCACCTCATGGAGATCGCCGAGGTGGCGGCGGAGACGTACTGGGTGACGCGGCGGCCGCCGGTCTTCAGGGAGGGCCCGTTCGGCGCGGAGGAGGGGCGCGCTGCGGTGGCGCTCGTCGACGAGAGGGTGCGCGAGGGGCTGCCGCCGCGCAGCGTCGTCTCGGTGACGGGGCTGCCGATGACGGAGGAGATGCGCCGTGCCCGGGAGGCCGGGGTGCTGGAGCGGCTGCCGCTCTTCGAGCGCCTCACCGAGGACGGTGCGGTGTGGGCCGACGGCTCCTTCGCACGGGTCGACACCGTTCTCTACGCCACCGGCTTCCGGCCGGTCCTCGGGCACCTCGCACCGCTGCGGCTCCGCGAGCCCGGCGGCGGTGTCCGTACGGAGGGGACGCGAGTGGTGCGCGATCCGCGAGTGCACCTCGTGGGGTACGGGCCGTCGGCGAGCACCATCGGTGCGAACCGGGCGGGGCGTGCTGCGGTACGCGACGTGCAGGCGCTGCTCGCCGCCGGGACTGCGAACGGGGGGCGTCCCGCTGGCGCGTCGGGGCGGGAGTTGGCGGGTGTGTGAGGAGTCGGTGCGGACGGTGCTGCCCGGGTGACCGGGTATGAGGGGTGGGGTACGACGAGTGGTCTTCCGCATCCGGTCGGAGGCGCGTCCGGGTTGGGGCTTCAAGCCGCAGCACCGTCACGTCGAGTTGGCCGAGCTGACGCGCCTTCCGGCTTGCCCAAGCGTCCGGAAGCGGCCTTCCGTAGCGAGTCGAAGAAACAAGGTCGGGACTCCGGGAGCACAACCCGCTCCCGAGTGCGCCCGGTTGAGAGGGCCACCGGGTCCCCCGCCTTGCCCAAGGTTCCGAGGGTGCAACTGGCTGGGCGTCGAGTCGAGTTCGCAGGACCCGCCGGGTTCCTGGGCGCGGTGAAGTCCTCCTGGCAAGCGCCAACTCCACGGTGTTCAGCGGGGTTGCGCTGCCGCGGCACAGTGGCCCCGCAGCGCTGAAGGGGCAAGCAGCGCCCGTGCCGCCGTCCAGCCTGCTCGGTCGTTCAGGCCGGGCGCGTCCGCAACGAGGAGTCGCGGACGACGAGTTCGGGCTGGAGGACGATGCGCTGGTGGCGGTGGGGGGTGTCGCCCTCCGCGGTCTCCTCGATGAGGAGCTCGGCCGCGGTGCGGCCCATGCGGTAGGCGGGGCGGCGGACGGAGGTGAGGGGGACGGCTGCCGCTGCGGCGAACTCGATGTCGTCGTAGCCGACGAGGGCGACCTCCTCGGGGACGGGGACGCTCGCGGCGTAGAGGGCCTGGAGCACGCCGAGTGCCAGCAGATCGTTGGCGCAGAAGACGGCGGTGGGGCGCGGGGACATGCCGAGGAGACGGGCACCTGCGTCACGGCCGGCCGGGACGTCGAGGCGGGCGCACTCGATGCGGCGGAGGGTGCTCTCCGGGTCGAGGCCGGCGCCGCGGATCTCGTCGCGGAGCCCGACGTAGCGGTCCTGGCACTGGGGCAGGTGCATCGGGCCGCTGACGTAGACGAGATGCCGGCTTCCCTGTTCGAGGAGGTGGCGGGCGGCGAGGGCACCGCCGGCGACGTCGTCGACCGAGACGGAGCAGGACTGCTCGGCCGGCACCGGATGGTCGACGAGGGCGTACGGGATGCGGTGGCGCGCGAAGGCGGCGAGGTTGCCGCCCGTGGGGTCGGCGGGGGTGAGCAGGGCGCCGCGGACGCGCTGTTCGGCGAAGAGGGAGAGGTAGGCGGCCTCTTCCTCGGGGGACTGTGCGCTGTTGCAGAACATCACCCCGAGCCCGGCGCTGCGCGCCGCGCCCTCGGCGCCCGAGGCGACCTGGACGAAGAACGGGTTGACCATGTCGAGGACGAGGAGCGCGAGGATGCGGCTGCGGCCGGCGCGGAGCTGGCGCGCGGACTCGCTGCGTACGTAACCGAGTTGGTCGATGGCGGCGCGCACTCTCCTGCGCGTGGCCTCCGCGACGACTTCGGGGCGGTTGATGACGTTGGAGACCGTGCCGACCGAGACCCCAGCCCATCGGGCGACGTCCTTGATGCCGACCATGTCCGAGTGCCCCCGCGTCGACGGCTGCCTCTTCACCTGCGAAGTAGTCTGTTTTCGCGGTAAGTTGGGGGCCCCGTGGCCATCGCTCCCGGATGCTTCCCCGCCCTGCGTCGCGTCGACGCCGCCGCTCTCCCGCACGCCGCCATGCTACGCACCGTCCGCACGGGCCGCGCGGCGAGGCCGAACTGGCCGGGCCCGACGGCAGCGGATAGGTTCCTCGCTCGTGACCGAGACCTCCCCGCACCTTCGGGCGACGGCGGCCGCGTACGACGCCGTCGCCGAGCAGTACGCCGAGTTGGCCCGCAACGCCCTCGACGCCTTTCCGCTCGACCGCGCCGTGCTCGCTGCGTTCGCCGAGCTGGCGCGGGCCGCCGGCACCGGGCCTGTCGCCGAAGTGGGGTGCGGGCCCGGGCAGTTGACCGCGCACCTGCACGGCCTGGGGCTCGACACCTTCGGTGTCGACGTGTCGCCCGTGATGATCGGTCTCGCCCGCGAGGCGTACCCGGAGCTGCGGTTCGAGGTCGGGTCCATGGCGGCGCTCGAGGTGTCCGACGGTGCGCTGGGCGGCATCGTCTCGTGGTACTCGGTGATCCACGCGCTGCCCTCCGACCTTCCCGCGTACTTCGCCGAGTTCCGGCGGACGCTCGCACCCGGCGGCCCGCTGCTGCTCGCCTTCTTCGAGTCGCGGGGCGGCCCCGTCGCCCCGTTCGACCACCGGGCGAGGACGGCATACCAGTGGCCGATCGACACCCTTGCGGGGCTGGCCGCCGAGTACGGGTTCGTCGAGGTGGGGCGGATGCTGCGGGAGCCCCACGACGACGAGCGGTCGCTTCGGCGCGGGCATCTCGTGCTGCACAGAGGCGGGTGAGCCCGTCCGCGTCCGCATCCCGAGACCGGCCGCCGACGTGTGCGCGACGCAACTAACCTGGGCGGGCGCGGACCGCACGGGCCCGCGCACACGCGGGTGGCAGCGCCCGCACCACGCACAGGGAGGCGGAGTTGAGCGCACCGGCGGAGTCCACGGGACCGGTGATCGCCCTGCGCGGCGCGAGCGTGCGCCGCTTCACGACCGACCAGGTGATCCTCGACTCGGTCGACTGGCAGGTGCGGCACGGCGAGCACTGGGCGCTGCTCGGCGCCAACGGAGCCGGTAAGACGAGCCTCCTGCGGCTCGCCGGCGCACTCGCGCACCCCACGACGGGCACGGTCGAGGTGCTCGGGAAGCGCCTCGGCAGCTTCGACGTGCGGGAGCTCCGCGCACACCTCGGGCACGTCTCGGGCGGCCAGCAGGTACCGCTCGACGCGACGGGCCACACCGTCGTCCTCACCGGCGCGAGCGGCACCGTGCAACCGCTGTGGCGCACGTACGACGACGCGACGCGGGAGCTGGCACACGCGCTCCTCGCCGAGCTCGACTGCAAGGAGCTCGCGGACCGCCCGTTCCGCGTCTGCTCCGGTGGCCAGCGGGCGAGGCTGCTGATCGCCCGCGCGCTGATGCCGTCGCCCTCGCTGCTCCTGCTCGACGAACCGTTCAACGCGCTCGACCTTCCCTCGCGCGAGGACCTCATCGACACCATGTACCAACTGGCGCAGAACCGCCCCGAGTTGGCGACGGTGACGGTCACGCACCACCTGGAGGAACTGTCGGAGGCGACGAGCCACGCGCTGCTCCTGCGCGAGGGCCGGGTGCAGGCGGCCGGCGACGCCGGGGAGGTGCTGACGGACGCGGAGCTCACCCGCTGCTTCGGCCGCCCGATCCTCGTCTCCCGCACGCACGGCCGCTGGCAGGCGCGCTCGGGACGCTGAGGCGGGAACCCGCTTGAGCAGCAGGGAAGTTGGACCGATCAAGCAGGCAGCCCGCCGAGCCACTCGACGAGGAGGCGGTTGACCTCGTCCGGCTGCTCCTGCTGAATCCAGTGGCCGCACCCGTCGAGCGTGTGCGCTGAGGTCAGGCCCGGGAGGGTGGTGGGGAACGCCTCGATGGCCGGGGCGAGCCAACCGGTGGTGGCGTCGTGGGCGCCTCCCAGGTAGCACGAGGGCTGGGTGAGCGGCGCGCCCGCGACGTCGGCGAGGTCCTCCCAGTCGCGATCCATGTTGCGGTAGCGGTTGAGGCCGCCCGTGAGGCCGGTGCGCTCGAACTCCGCTGCGTAGAAGTCCAGTTGCTGCTCGCCGAGCCAGAAAGGGCGGGCCGCGGGGAAGCGGTCGCGCAGGGTGCCGCCCCGGCTGACGAAGTGGGGCGCGGGGTCGTCGGGCCCCGGCATCGTGTCCGCCGACATGGCGGCGTAGATCCCCGAGAGCCAGCCGCGCACGTCGGGCTCGATCTCGGCCTCGGCACGCCCGGGCTCCTGGAAGTAGGAGACGTAGAACTCTTCCTCCCCGCCCATCGCCGCGAAGATCTCACTCGGTCGCTGCCCGCCGCCCGGCGGGGTGTAGGGCACGCTCATCATCGCGACGGCGCGGAAGACGTCGGGATGCAGCAGCGCGGAGGTCGAGGCGATCGACGAGCCCCAGTCGTGCCCGACGACGACGGCGGTCCGCTCCCCCAGCGTGCGCACCAACGCGGCGCAGTCGGCGGCGAGTTCGCGCATCCGGTAGGCCCGGATCTCCTGCGGCCTGGAAGAGCGGCCGTATCCGCGGACGTCGAAGGCGACGGCCCGGTACCCCGCGTCGGCGAGCGCAGGGAGCTGGAACCGCCACGAGTACCAGGACTCGGGGAACCCGTGGACGAGGAGCACCAGCGGGCCCGTACCGGCCTCGACGAGGTGGGTGCGGCCCGCGGGGGTGGGGACGAGGCGATGGGTGAGGCCGGTGTCTTGCGGCATGTCTCCTCCGGAGGTCGGCGGGACGCCGAGGTGCGCCCGGGCGCGGCGACATCCTCGACGTGCGACGAGCATGCAGCACCCCGGAAGCGGGCGGCCAGCAGCGTTGCCGGTTCGGCAAGTCGTGGGGGAACGGCGCCCGTTGCGGGTGCCGGAGCACGCGCCGGCGGCGCGAGGACAAGACGCGGGCCGTGACGGCACTTCGAGTGCGTACGGCCGCGCGGAACCACGCCGGCACCCTGAGCTCGCACGCCCGAGGGAAACCGCGCCGGCGCTCCAGGGACGCACAATCGAGCGAAACCACGCCGGCACCCCGCACGTGCACGGCGGGGAGGAGCCGCACCCCGGACGCGCACACCCGAGCAGCGCCGCATCGGCACCCCGAGCACGGGCACCCGACGCCGAGCGCGGCCCACCGCGAAACGTACCCGGCCGCCCGCGGAGACCCGCGGGCGGCCGGATTCGCGTGCCCCCTGTCTCAGGAGAGTGGCTTGATCCTCACGTCGCGGAACGAGGTGACGTCGGAGGTGCTGTGCGTCTGGAGTCCGACGTAGCCGGTGTCGTTCTGCCGGCCGTCGGTCCCCGGGTCGTCGTCGCGCGGTGGCGAGAAGTGCTGGCCCGGGGAGTTGCGGAACTCGTTGATCAGCGTGCCGTTGCGATAGACGGCGTAGGTCTGGCCGACGACGCGGATCTCGTAGTCGTTCCACTCCCCCTTCGGCGTGGGCAGCCCGCCGGCGTGGTCGACGAGGTCGAACCCGTAGACGGAGCCGGTCTTGTACTGGTCGCCGCCGGGCGCGTCGTTGATCTGGATCTCGTGCCCGTACTTGACCGCCACCCACTCGGGGCGTGACTCCTCCGGGTGGTCGTGGACGTTGGGGAAGCGGGTGAAGACGCCGCTGTTCGCCCGCCCGTCGCCCGGTGCGTCGTCGCGGAACTGGAGTTTGAGCGAGTAGTCGCCGAACTCCTCGTCCGGGTACCAGAGCATGCCCATGCCGTCGGTCTCCGAGCTGCTCGTCATGGTGCCGTCCTCGTTGAGGTCGAAGCCGCCGCCTCCGACGTGCTCCCACTTCTCGAAGGACGCCTCGGTGCCGTCGAAGAGCTTCTCGTACCCCTCGTCGTCACCCTCACCGATGCCCGAGGAGTCGGCAGCGTCGAGGATCTGCCGTCGCTCGTCGGCGTCGATGACGCCCTCGGCGGCGAGCGTGCGCGTCACGCCGCGCACGTGGCCGCGGAAGGCGTTGGGCGTGGTCCAGGCGCGCTCGTCCTGGATCACCTCGTTGACGGTGCAGCCGTCGGCGTTCTCCCGGTTGGGGACGTCGGTCTGCTGCTCGCCGACGAAGACGACCGGGCGGTCGTCCGTCTCGGGGCACTCCGGGTCGGGGTCGCCTCCGCCGTCCTCGACGACCGTGAACGTGATCTCGTGCGTCTCGGAAGAGTTGCCCGCGTTGTCGACGGCCCGGTAGGCGACGGTGTGCTCGCCGGCCGCGTGGACCATGAAGGGGCCTTCGTACTCGGTGAACTCCTCCCCGCCGAGGGCGTACTCGGTGGTGGCGACGCCCGACTCGGCGTCGGACGCCTCGATCGCGACCGTCGCCATGCCCACGTAGGCGCCGTCGGCGTCCTGTTCGCCCTCGATGCTCGCCGAGACCTCGGGCGGGGTGGTGTCGTCGCCCGGCGGTGCGACGACGGTGAAGTCCACGGAGTCCTCCTCCGAGACGTTCCCCGCGACGTCGGTGGCGCGGAAGGCGAGCGTGTGGTCTCCCGGTTCCGTCACCGCTACGGGCTCCTCGTACGGTGTGAACTCGGCGTCGTCCAGGGCGAATTCGACGCTGTCGACGCCGGAGGAGTCGTCGGTCGCCGTGAGCGTCGTCGTGGCGCTGCCGAGGTAGGCGCCGTCGGCGTCCTGCTCGCCCTCGACGCTCGCGGAGACCTCGGGCGGCGTGGTGTCCTCGCCGCCGCCCCCGTCGTCCTCGGTGACGACGAGTTCGCCCTCCATACCGAAGTGTCCCGGGATGGTGCAGTGGTAGTGGTAGACGCCGGGGGTCAGCTCCACCTCGACCTCGTGGCGGCCGCCGTCGGCGTCGTTGGGTCCGGCGAGGATGTTGACGCTGACGTCCTGGTTGTAGTCCGGGTCCGAGGTCGTGAACGTCAACGTGTGCTGCATGCCTGTGGTGTTGCCGGTCTCCGCGCTGTTCTCGAAGACGAGCGTGGCGGGTCCTGCGACGGCCGTCTCGGGCGCCGAGGTGTACTCGTCGAGGGCGTCCCCCGCGGTCCAGGTGAGCACCTGGTCGGCGGCCTTCCGGGCGTCCTCGCCGTTCGGCTGGGCCTGCGCCGTCGGCAGGACGGCGAGGCCGGCCAGCGTCAGGCAGATCGCTGCCAGCACCGCCATGAGGCGGCGTGGGGCACGGGGTCGTGCTCTGGTGTTCCGGGCCATTTCCTCTCCTCTCGTCAGGAACCCTTCGGCCCGATGTGGTCGTCAGGCAGCGGAGTCGGTGGGCCGCCCTGGTACGTCACGCGCCAGAGCGCCGACTTGGAGTCCGCGGTGAAGAACCCGCGGCCGTAGTCGAGGACGTAGAGCGAGCCGTCGGGGGCGAACCGCCAGTCCATGAGGTTGCCGACGCCGTCGTTGCCGATCGGGACGATGTCCTGGAGGCTCTCGGAGTGGACGGGGAGGCCGCCGCTCGTCGCGTTGGACGGGTCGAGGAGCACGGCGTTCCGCGGGTCGGAGTCGCTGTAGTCGCCGACGAACCACTTGCCGTCCCAGTACTCGGGCCACTTGACGTCCGAGTCGCTCTCGGCGTCGTAGCGGTAGACCGGGCCGTTCATCGCCGCCTGGCCGCCGCCGGAGAGCCAGGGCAACTTCAGCTCCTGCTCGTCCAGTTCGTAGCTGGGCACGCCGTTCTCGTCGCGCGGGAAGTCGGGACCGCCGCCCTGCGGCGAGTACCAGATGTTGTTGTCGCGGGCCGGTGGGAGGTCGACGAGGCCGTCGTTGTTGGGGGACTCGTTCTTGAGGTTGTCGCAGTCGTACCAGTCGAGCGGCGTCTCCGGGTCCGGCAGGTTGCGGTCCCTGTAGGGCTGCTTGTTGCCCATGCAGTACGGCCAGCCCTGGTTGCCCGCCTCACTCATCACGGCGAACGTGTCGTACTTCGCCGGGCCCCAGGTGGTCGACGGCTCGCTGGCGTCGGGCCCCACCCAGCCCGCGTAGAGCCAGTCGGTCTCCTTGTCGACGAAGATCCGCGACGGGTTGCGCACGCCCATGATGTAGATCTCTTCGCGCGTCTTGCCGCCGCCCTCCTCGTCTCCGGTGAAGAGGTTCCCCGCGGGGACGGTGTAGCTGCCGTCGTCCTCGGGGTGGATGCGGAGGATCTTGCCGTTGAGGTTGTTGGTGTTGCCGGCGGTCCTGCGCGCGTCGGAGAACGAGGTTCCCTCGAAGGAGGGTTCGGGGTTGTTGCCCGAGTAACCGTCGCTGAACTGGGAGGAGTTGTTGTCTCCCGTGGCGATGTAGAGGTTGCCCTCGGAGTCCCAGTCCATGCCTCCGCCCGCGTGGCAGCAACTGTGCACCTGGACGGGCCAGGAGAGGATCTCCTGCTCGGACGCGGTGTCGAGGGTGTTGGTCTCCAGGTCGAAGGTGAAGCGGGAGAGGCGGCGCTCGGCGAGGTGCTTCTCGCGGTCGATCCCCTCGTGCGGCGTCCACTGGAGGTAGAGCCAGCCGTTCTCGGCGAAGTCCGGGTCGAGGGTGATGCCGAGCAAACCCTCCTCGTTCTTGACGAGTTCCTCGCCGCCGCCCTTGTTGCCGAAGACGTCGAGCGAGCCGGCCTTGGTGACCTCACCGCTCTCCGGGTCCCAGACGTGGAGCGTGCCCTCGCCGAGGCCGACCTGCGGGTCGTCCCAGTCGGTGACGACGGGGCTGCTGGGCATCCCGCCGCCGCGGCCGATGTAGAGCACCCGGCCGTCGTCGGCGACGGCGAGGCCGTGCGGCTCTCCGATCTGGTCGAGCTGGTCCTCCTGGTTGGGCTCGGTGACGCGCTCCGCCTGGTAGTTGGCGGAGATCGCGGCCTGGCAGTCGGCGCGTGCGAGCCGCGTCGTCCACAGCAGAGCCCCGCGCAGGTGGGTGCGGAGGTTCTCGGAGCCGAAGCTCTCGGCCGTGCCGCCCATGCCGGTGTAGAAGGAGCGTCCGCCCTCGTAGTCGCGGCACCACGAGACGGGATGGTCCCAGCCGAGCGCGCCTTCACCCGGGTCGTAGGACTGTTCCCGGACACGGGCGACGGTGTGGACCGAACCGCTCGGGTTCTCCTCCCAGTTGGCCCACACGTCGGTGTGGTTCCACTCCAGGGGGAGGCTCTCCGTCGCCGGGTGGGTGCGGTCGCCCACCTCGACGACGGCCTTCTGCGCCCCGTCGGGGCCGCCGTCGGCCGCACGGGCGCCGAGGAGCCCGGTGAACCACTCGGAGTCGGGCTGCGCCGCCGAGGCGTCGTGGACGCCGAGGAACCCGCCGCCGTCCTCGATGTATCCCTGGAACGCGGCCTCCTGGTCGGCACTGAGGACCGCGCCCTCGGCCGAGAGGAAGACGACGGCGTTGTACTGCTGGAGGTTGTCGGCGGTGAACGCGCCCGGGTCGTCGGTGGCTTCGGTTTCGAAGGTCTCGCCGTCCGGTGCCGCGTCGCCGATCTCGGTGATCGCCTCGATCCCCGCGCGGGTCAACCCGTCCGGGGCCTCGGCCCCGTGGAAGACGAGCACCTGGGGTTCGTCGGCGCTGCCGGGCATCGCGTCGGCTCTCGCCACGGACGTCCCGGTCGTCGCGGTGGCGCCCGCTAACAACGAGAGAATCACTGTGGCGGTGAGCGCCAGACCGCCTTGTCTGCGTCGCATGGCTTCGTCCACCTCTCATAGGTGACAGCAACGCCCAAGGAAGCTAGACCCCTTTCGCCGCTACGCCAATGGCTATGACCAGAGTTGGACGGACTTTGTCTTTAGGGTGGGCAAACTCGGCCGGGTTTCCTAACATGATGCGCCGTCAACGTCGATTGCACGGCGACCGAGGAAGGTTGCGCATGACGCGATCACGCTTCTCCCGGAGATCCTTCGCCACCGGCGCCGCCCTCGCCGCCCTCGCCCCGGCCGGCCTCTCCTCCGCCGCCCCGCGGAAGGACGCCGCGCCGGGCGAGGTCCGCGACATCACGCTCTACGCCGAGCCGGTCGGCGAAGACCTGATGGGCTACGGACTCGAACCCGGCAAACCGACCATCCCTGGGCCCCTGTTGGAGATGAACGAGGGCGACACCCTCAACATCGAACTGGTCAACAACCTCGACGTCGCCGCCAGCCTCCACGTCCACGGCGTCGACTACACCATCGAGAACGACGGCACGGCGATGACCGACAGTGTGGTGCAGCCGGGCGAGAGCCGCGTCTACACCTGGGAGTCGCACGCCCCGGGCGAGCGTGAGGACGGCACCCTCATCCCGGGCAGCGCCGGCTACTGGCACTACCACGACCACGCCGTCGGCACCGACCACGGCACCCAGGGGCTGCAGAAGGGGCTCTACGGTGCGCTCGTCGTACGGCGCCAGGGGGACCCGATCCCCGACAAGCAGTTCGTCGTCGTCTTCAACGACATGACGATCAACAACAAGACCGGCGCCGAGGGCGACGAAGTCCCCGATTTCACCGCGCAGTCGGGCGAGCGTGTGGAGTTCATCCAGATCACGCACGGCGAGTTCTACCACACCTTCCACGTCCACGGGCACCGCTGGGCCGACAACCGCACGGGCCTGCTCGCCTCCGCCGACGATCCGAGCCGCATCATCGACGACAAGCTCACAGGCCCTGGCGACTCCTTCGGCTTCCAGGTGATCGCGGGCGAGCACGTCGGCCCCGGCGAGTGGATGTACCACTGCCATGTGCAGAGCCACTCGGACATGGGCATGGCCGGTCTCTTCATCGTCACCGACGAGAACGGGGAGGTCCCCGGCGGCGGAGGCGGACACGAGGGACACGGCGGCGGCACGGCCGACTCCCCGCGTCCGAAGGGGGGTTCGGGCCCGGACCACTCCGGCCACTGACCAACCGCCCCGGGGACGCCGCGCACCTCCCCCGCCGCGGCCACCCGACCCGCGCCGCCTCCTGCCCTTGCCACCTGGGACAGGAGGCGGCGCGTGCTCGGGTGGCCGGCTTGCGCTTGCCGCTGCGTCAACTTCTACGGTCCTTCGTGCGGCCGGAGATACCGGCCCGGCGAGGGAAGGCGGGGCGATGGCCTGGTCGATCGCGGAGGTTGCCCGGATGTCCGGGGTGACGTCCCGGACACTGCGCCACTACGACGAGACCGGACTGCTGCCGCCCGCCGGCATCGGCGGCAACGGGCACCGCTACTACGGTCAGCCCGAGCTGCTGCGGCTCCAACAGATCCTGCTGATGCGGGAGTTGGGAGTGGGGCTGCGGGAGATAGGTGCGGTCCTGGAACGCCGGCGCGACCAGGTGAGCGTCCTCCGCGAGCACCGCCGGAGGCTGCTGGCGGAGCGGCAGCGCCTGGAGACGCTCACCCGCACCGTCGAGCGGACCCTCGCCTCCCTCGAGGAAAGCAGGGAGACAATGCAGATCAACAGGCCGGAGAACCTCTTCGAAGGGTTCCAGCCCGCACGCGTCGAAGAGGAGGCGCGCGAGCGGTGGCCGGAGCAGTGGGAGCAGTCGCGGCAGGTCGTCGAGACGATGACCGCGGAGGAGACGGAGCGGTGGCAGCGCGAGGTGACAGCGCAGCTCATCCGCGTGGCCGAGCTCATGAGCGCGGGAGCACCCGTCGACGACCCGGCGGTGCAGGCCGAGGTGGACGCCCACTACCGGGGCGTGTGCCGGTTCTGGACGCCGAACGCCGCGGCGTACAGGGGACTTGGGCAGCACTACGTGGAGGACCCGGACCTGCGCGCCAACCACGACAGGGTCGCCGACGGCCTCGCCGTCTACCTGCGCGACGCGATGGTCGCCTACGCGCGCTCCGAGCTGGACTGAGCGGCTCCGGGGGTTCCGCTGCCGGGTCCCGCCCCGGCAGCGGGGCTACAGCTCGGCCTCGTAGGCCCGGTAGGCGTCGTCCCCGAAGAGTACGAACCTGATCTCCTCGAACCCCTCGCCCTCCGCCCGCACCGTGCCGAGCGCGATCCGCGCCGCGTCCGCGAGGGGCCAGCGGTAGACGCCCGTCGAGATCGCCGGGAAGGCCACCGTGCGGGCGCCCAATTCCCGGGCCACACGCAGGGATTCACGGTGCGCGGAGGCGAGCAGCCCGGAGCGGTCCTCGGACTTCGCGTGGACGGGGCCCACCGTGTGCACCACCCACCGGGCCGGCAGCCGGCCGGCGGTGGTGGCGACGGCTTGTCCGGTGGGCAGCCCGTCGACGTGGCTGGTGGCGCGGAGGTCCCGGCAGGCGGCGACGATCTCCGGTCCGCCCCTGCGGTGGATCGCGCCGTCGACCCCGCCGCCGCCGAGCAGCGAGGAGTTGGCGGCGTTCACCACCACGTCGACGTCCTGTTCGGTGAGGTCCCCGCGGACGAGGGTGAGCTTCGGCTTCGGCATACGGGCCATCCTCGCACCGCGCGCCGTGTCCCCAACGGGCGCCGCACAGCGCGGCGTGCACCCTGGACGGCGCGCGGGGGCTGTCGTCGCCCGCGGCGCGCAGATACCTTGTGCGACCGCGCCGCCGCACATCTTGGACGGGCGTGCACGTACCCGAACTCCCCGTGCCGGCAACGGCGCACCTCCCGGAAGGACGGTTCGCGATGTCCCCGAGACCCTCCCGCCGCACCCTGCTCGCCGGCGGTGCCGGCACCGCGCTCGCCGGACAGCTCCTCGCACCCGGCGCCGCGGCAGCCACGCCCGGCGCGGCCCGGCACGTCGTGCCGGGCGCCGACGCCGCCGCCCGCGAGGGCTGGCGGACGCTGCGCGGCCGGCGGCTCGGCGTCGTCAGCAACCCGACGGGGGTGCTGCGGGACGCGCGCCACATCGTCGACTCGATGGCGGAGCAGTCGGGCGCAGGCGCGCTCGACGTGGTCGGCGTCTTCGGCCCCGAGCACGGGTTCCGCGGCAGCGCCCAAGCCGGCGAGTCCGAGCCCGAGTTCGAGGACCCGCGCACCGGGCTCACCGTCTACGACGCCTACGGGGCCGACGCGGCGAAGCTCGCCGGGCTCTTCGAGGACGCCGGCGTGGAGACCGTCGTCTTCGACATCCAGGACGTCGGCGTCCGCTTCTACACGTACATCTGGACGATGTACCACGCGATGGTCGCGGCGCGCTCGGTGGGCGCGCGCTTCGTCGTCCTCGACCGGCCCAACCCGCTGGGGCGCCGCGTCGACGGGCCGCTGCTCACCGAGGAGTTCGCGTCGGGCGTCGGGCTGAAGCCGATCGTGCAGCAGCACGGCATGACCGTCGGCGAACTCGCGCGCTACTTCGACGGGGAGCTCCTGCCCCACGAGGGCGAGGGCGGCTCGGTCGAGCCCGAGGTCGTCCGCGTACGGGGGCTCGACCCGCGGGCCACCGCGCAGCAGCACGGGCTCCCCTGGGTGCCGCCGTCCCCCAACATGCCGACCCCCGACACCGCGACCGCCTACGCGGGGACGGGGTACTTCGAGGGCACCAACCTCTCCGAGGGACGGGGCACCACGCAGCCCTTCCAGTTCATCGGCGCCCCGTACCTCGACCACCGGTACAGCGACCGGCTCAACGCCCTCGGCCTGCCCGGCGTCCGGTTCCGCGAGGGTTACTTCGTGCCGACGTTCGGCGACCACGAGGGCGAGACCTGCGCGGGCGTCCAACTCCTCGTCACCGACCCGGCGCGGTACCGGGCGATCCCGACGGCGGTGGCGATGCTCGCGGCGGCCCGGGCCTACGACGGGTTCGCCTGGCGCAAGGACGCCGACGAGAAGCGCCCGTACTGGATCGACAAGCTCTCCGGCTCCCCCAGGCTGCGCACCATGCTCGACGACGGCGCCGGCTGGGAGCGGGCCACCGCCGCCTGGCGGGACGAGGTGCGCCGGTTCGAGCAGCGGCGGCGGCCCTACCTCCTCTACTGATCGGCCGCCCGGCCCGGCGAGGCTCGCACCGGACCGCTCACCGGGAGAACGTCATCTTCCCGGCCTCCGGCACGAGTTGGAGCAGGACGCAGGCGACCACGGCAGCGATGGCGAAGCCTTCACGACGTCAGGCCGGGCCGGTTGCCGTCCAGCTCGTCGGACGCAGGGGCACACGCGCTGGGGGAAGGCTGAGCGGTGGCACGCACCGAGTACTACGACGATCCCGACGCACCCGAACCCAACAGCCTGGTGGTCGCCGCCTCGGCCGCCGTCACCGATGGGGAAGGGCGCATCCTGCTCCAGCGGCGCGCCGACAACGGCCTGTGGGCGCTTTGCCCGGCGGGGGCATGGAGCCGACCGAGTCGCTCCCGGAAGCGGCCGTGCGCGAGGTCAAGGAGGAGACGGGGCTCGACGTCGAGCTCACCGGCCTCGTCGGCACGTACACGGACCCGCGGCACATCGTCGCCTACACCGACGGCGAGGTGCGGCGGCAGTTCAACGTGTGCTTCGCAGCCCGCATCACCGGAGGCGAGCCGGTGCTCTCGGAGGAGTCCACGGAGCTGCGGTTCGTGCCGCCCGACGAGTTGGACGAGCTGCCCCTGCACCACACGCAGCGGATGCGCGTCCGGCATTTCCTCCGGCACCGCTCGGCGCCGTACTTGGGATAGCCGCGAAGCCGACAGCACGCGCGGCGAGGCGCCGTCGCAAGCGGCGTCGAGGCAGGCCCCGGGCACGTCGGCGCACCGAAGCCTGCCCCGGGCCTCCGGCGCCAACTGCCGCAGTACCGCGACGGGCGGGCGACGCCGGCACCCGGCCCGGTCGCGGCTGCGCCGGGGTGCGCCCTGCGGCGGCGGGGCGCACCCCGGCGCAGTCCTCATTCGGGGACGGCGGCCACGACGTCGATCTCCACCAGGATGTCCATCAGTTCGGAGCCCACCGTGGTGCGCACCGGGTACGGCGGCGTGACGAACTCGCGGTAGGCGGCGTCGAACTCGCCGAAGTCCCGGTGGAGTTCGGCGAGATGGACGGTGACCTTCACCACGTGTGCGAAGGAGAGACCCCGCGCTGCGAGCACCGCGCCGACGTTCCGCAGCACCTGCCGCGTCTGCTCGCCGATGCCCTCTGGCACGCGTCCTGTCGCCGGGTCCTGGGGGCCGAACCCCGCGGTGTGGAGCAAGCCGCCGGCGACGAGCCCCTGGCTGTAGGCGCCGGCGGGCTGCGGCGCCCCCGCGGTGACGACCGGTTCGCGCCCTACCGCGTCCGCGGCCGGACGGGAGGCGGGGTTGAGAGGTTCGTCGGTCATCGGGTCAGGTCTCCTTCCCGCTCGTTGACGGCCGCGTAGTGGCGCAGCTTCTCCTCGTCGACGCGGACGCCGAGTCCGGGGCCCGAGGGAGCGCGCAGGCAGCCGTCGTTCAACGGAAGCGGCTCGATGATGTCGTCCGCATGCAGGTAGTACATGCTGTCGATGGCGCGGGAGAGCACCGGGGTACTGGTGACGACGGCGAGGTGGGCGGCGGTGGCGATGCCGAGTTCGCCGCCGCTGTGCAGGTTCATGCCGAGCCCGAAGGTCTCGCAGTGCGCGGCGAGCGCCTTGGTGGGGCCGATGCCGCCCCACTTGTAGACGTCGCCGTGGATGACGTCGACGGCTCCCAGGCGAACCGCGGGCGCGAAGTCCTCGAACCGCACGACGCACATGTTGGTGCAGAGCGGGATGCGGACCTTGGCGCGGACCTGGCTCATCCCCTCGATTCCCGTGCAAGGGTCTTCGAGGTACTCCAGGTCGAGCTCCTCGAGGGCGATACCGGCGCGGACCGAATCCGGCACCGACCAGGCGGCGTTGGGGTCGACCCGCAGATGGACGCCGGGCAGCGCCTCGCGCAGCGCCCGCAGGATCGCCACGTCGCCCGCGACGTCGGTGGTGCCCTTGAGCTTCACCGCGCGGAACCCGCCCTCGGCCACGACGGCGGCCGCGTGCTCGGCGAGGGCCGCGGGCAGGTCGGCCGAGCGTGACGCGGGGGCATCGGACCGGGTGATCAGTGCGGTGATCGGTACCTCTGCGCGGATCGGGCCGCCGAGCAGGTCGGTGAGGGACTGGCCGCTCGCCTTGCCGATCGCGTCCCAGCAGGCGACGTCGAGCGCGGCGAGGGCGGCGTAGCCGAGGTAGCCGTGGAAGAACGGCACCATGTGGTGCCTGCGGTGGAACGCCTCCAGCGCGAACGGGCTGGTGCCGACGAGCTCTTCGCCGAGCTGCTCGACGAGCGCAGCGACGGGGCGTCCCCACATCGTCTCGCCCCACCCCTCGATCCCGTCGTCGGTACGGATGCGCACCACGGTGCGGGTCTCGCCCGTCTTCGTCTCGAAGGAGCTGGTGAACGGGTTGATCAGCGGCAGGTTGACGACCTGCACGTCGACATCGGTGATCTTCATGCTGCTCCTCGGGACGGGGCGGTGGCGGTGGCGAAGGCACGGACGGCGGCGGCGAGTCCGCGGGCACGCGCCTCCAGGAGCCGTTCTCCGGTGGCGGTTTCGGCGGTGGAGGCGTCGTCGGTGGCACCACCGACACGCGCCCACTCCCCGTACCGCTCGACGGTGAGGCCCGGATACGGCGGAGCGTCGAAGAGCGGCGGCGGGTCGACGGGCGGACGGGGCACGACCGGCGTGCGCACCAGGTCGGGGTGGGCGGCGAGCATCAGGGAGGTCTCGAACCAACCGGCGTGCCCCGGTGTCGCCTCGGGGCGTTCGGCGTCCGAGAACTCCGTGCCCTCGGCGAGCGTCCAGTAGGAGCAGGCGGCAAGGGTGACGTCGGCGCGCAGCGCGTAGCGCTTCACGGCGAGTCGCATGATCTCGTCGTTGCCGCCGTGCCCGTTGACGAGCAGGACGCGGCGGTAGCCGGTGACGGCGAGGGAGTCGAGTACGTCGTGGAGGACCGCGGAGAGGGTCTGCGCGGAGAGGGAGACGGCGGCGGCGAAAAGGTGGTGCGGACTGTGGCCGAACGGCAGCGTCGGCAGCCGGACCAGCTCGGGGACGTCGGCGTCCGTGGCGAGGAGCGCCTCGGCCCGGTCCACGGCCGCCTCGACGAGGAGCGCGTCCGTGCCCATCGGCAGGTGCCCGGCATGCTGCTCCTGGGAGCCGAGCGGCAGCACCGCGATGCCTTCTTCCGCCGCGGCGCGGACCTCGTCGCTGGTGAGATGTGCCAGCCGGCGGGGTCCGCGGCGGTCGGTGTTCGTGCCGCTCATTGCGCTACCCCCGCGGTGGAGGGACGTGGCAGAGTCGCCCCATGGCTCATGAACGTGCTCCTTTGCGGTTGGTTCCGGATACGGCGGCGGAGCCCGTGCCGAGCGCCGCTGTGCCGCTGTTGGGGGCCGTCGAGCTGGTGCCAGGGCGGATAGGCGCCGCCGTGCTGAGCAGGTCGGGCGAGATCCTGGCGCGCGCGGAGGCGACGTTCGATGCGGCGGCGGGGACCCGCGACGAGATCGACGCGGCTCTCGCCCGGGCCGCCGGCGTCTTCGCCGGCGCCAGACCGCTCGGCGTCGGAGTGGCCGCGCCGGGGCTCGTCGACCCCGAGGCGGGCCTGGTCGTGGAGGTCAACGACGCGCCTGCGCTGAGCGGTTACCCGGTCGCGCGGCGTCTCGGGGAGCTCGTCGACGCACCGGCCCGGGTGGAGCACCGGGCGCGGCTTCAGGTGCTCGGCGACCGCTGGTTCGGTCCGGGGCGCGGGCGGCGGACCTTCGCTTCGGTCTCCACCGGCGAAGTGCTCGGCGTCGGGCTGCTGTTCGACGGCGAGGTGGTGGCGCCGCCCGGCGGGCGGAGCGGTGCGCACATGACCGTCTCGGCCCACGGCGAGCGGTGCGGTTGCGGGGCACGCGGCTGCTGGAAGACCGTCGCGACGACCCGTTGGCTGCGCGGCGCAGCCGAGCAGGCGGGCCTGGGCACCGGTGCCACGCTCGCCGCGCTGGTGGCGGCGGCGCCTGCGAGGGAGGCGGCGCGGCGGGTCGTCGAGGAGTACGCCGGCAACCTTGCGCTCGGCCTCGTCAACGTCCAGCATCTCTTCGCTCCCGGCCTGTTCGTCCTGCACGGCGAGGCGCGCGAGGGCGGCGAGACGTTCCGCGAGCTGGTGGAGCAGGGGCTGCGTGCGGGTCTCGCCGCGCCGCAGGCGGAGCAGCCGCGGGTCTCCGTCGGCAGCGGCGCCGTCGACGACGTCGCGCTGCTCGGTGGGGCGGGGCTGGTGCTCTCCGCGCAGTAGGCGAGCGGCCGTCCGCGGTGCGGGGCTCTTCCGGGGTCGGGGAAGCGGCCTCCTCGGTGCGGTACTCATCCGGCAGCCTCCGTCGTGGTCCTTCCGCGCCGTGCGGCGCGCGGGTCGGGGACGGGAACGGCGTCGAGGAGCTGCCGCGTGTACGGGTGCGCCGGCTCGGTGAAGAGCTGCGCGGCCTCGCCGAGTTCGACGAGTCGGCCTCGCCGCATCACCGCGACGCGGTCGGCGACCTGCTGCACCACGGCGAGGTTGTGCGAGACGAAGACGTAGGTGAGACCGAGACGCTGCTGGAGCTCGGCGAGCAGGTCGAGGACGCGCGCCTGCACCGAGACGTCGAGGGCGCTGGTGGGCTCGTCGAGCACCACGAGGCGCGGGTGCAGCGCGATCGCGCGGGCGATGGAGATGCGCTGCCGCTGGCCGCCGGAGAACTCGTGCGGGTAGCGGTCGCGCATCGCCGCGTCGAGCCCGACGGACTCCAGCAGCTCCCCGACCCGCTCGGCGGTGCGCGCACGGTTGCGGCGGCCGCGGGCCTGCGGGTCGTGTGTGACGAGCGGTTCGCCGACGATGTCCACGACGCGCATCCGCGGGTTCATGCTGGAGTACGGGTCCTGGAGGACCACCTGCATCCGCGCGCGGACGTCGCGGAGTCGGGCCGGTGCGAGGGCCGTCAGGTCGCGCCCCTCGAACCGGACGGTGCCCGAGGTCGGTTCGAGGAGGCGGAGCAGCAGCCTGGTGAGCGTCGTCTTGCCGCAGCCCGACTCCCCGACGACGGCGAGCGTTTCACCCTCGCCGACCGTGAGCGAGACGTCGTCGACGGCTACGGCGCCGCCGCGGAAGACCTTGCGGAGCCCGTCGAGGGCGAGCAGTGGTGCGGGGGCCGGGGAGGGAGTCACACCGTCTCCAATCGGGGCGTGGCGGCGAGGAGTCGGCGGGTGTAGTCGTCGGCGGGCCGATCGAAGACGTCGAAGACGGGACCGGTCTCGACGACTTCGCCGCGGTGCATCACCGCGACGCGGTCGGCGGTCTCGGCGACCACGCCGAGGTCGTGGGTGATCAGCACCACGGCCATGCCGTGCCGGCGTTGCAGGTCGACCAGGAGGTCGAGGATCTGCCGTTGGACGGTGACGTCGAGCGCGGTGGTCGGTTCGTCGGCGATGAGCACCCGCGGCCGGACGACGAGCGCCGCGGCGATCATCACCCGCTGCCGCAGGCCGCCGGAGAGCTCGTGCGGGAACTGCCGGTAGCGGCGCTCCGGTTCGGGGATTCCGACCTCTTCGAGCGCGGCGAGCGCGGCGTGGCGGGCCTGGCCGCGGGAGGTGCCGCGGTGGTGCCGGAGTGCCTCCGCTACCTGCGGCCCGACGCGTTGCAGTGGGTCGAGACTCGTCATGGGGTCCTGGAAGACCATCGCGACTCCGGCTCCCCGTACCCGGCCGAGCTCGCGTTCTCCCGCGCGCAGCAGGTCCTGCCCGTCGAACCGGATCTCCCCTGCGGCGTAGACGCACGGGGGCTGCGGGTTGAGTCGCAGCACCGAGAGCGCGGTGGCGGACTTGCCGCTGCCCGACTCCCCCACGACGGCGAGCGTCTCGCCCTCGCCGACGCGGAGGTCGACGCCACGCACCGCGTGCACGACGGACGACTCCAGTACGAAGTCGACGCTGAGGCCGCGTATGTCGAGGAGCGGGTCGGGCTGCTCGGGCGGCGCCGAAGCGGCCGGGGAGCGCGGGGTGTTCGGCCTTGGCTGTGTCATCTGCGGTACGCCTTCGGGTCCGCGACGTCGCGCAGGGCGTCGCCTGTGATGTTGATCGCGAGCGAGGTGAGCATCAGGGCGACGCCGGGAAAGACGGCCACCCACCAGGCGGTGCCCAGGTAGAGCTGCCCGTCGGAGAGCATGCCGCCCCAGGTGACGGTCTCCTTCGGCACGCCCAGGCCCAGGTAGCTGAGCGAGGCCTCGGCGACGATCGCCGTGGCGACGTGCAGCGTGCCGATGGTGGCGAGCGGTGCGAGGACGTTGGGGAGCAGGTGGCGGCGCATGATGGTGGCGTCTGTGACGCCGATGGCCCTGGCTTCGGTGACGAAGTCCCTGGTACGCAGCGACAGCACCTCGGACCGGACGACGCGTGCGTAGGCGACCCACCCGGTGAAGCCGAGTACGAGGATGACGTACCACAGCCCGGAGCCGAGGAACCCGACGATGGCAAGGGCCAGCAGGATGGCGGGGAAGGCGAGTTGCACGTCGGCGAGGCGCATCAGCACCCGGTCGAGCCAGCCGCCGAGGTAGCCGGAGGAGAGGCCCACGACGGTGCCGACGAGACCGGCCAGCAGCGCGGCACCGGCACCGACGAGGAGCGAGACGCGGGTGCCGTAGAGCACCCGGGCGAGCAGGTCGCGGCCCAACTGGTCGGTCCCGAGGAGGTGTTCGGCGCTGCCGCCGGACTGCCAAGCGGGCGGACGGAGACGGACCAGCAGGTCCTGGTGGGCCGGGTCGTGTGGCGCGATCAGCGGTGCGAGGACGGCCGCCGCGGCGGCGAGGACCAGGAACCCCAGTGCGCAGACGGCGAGTCTGTTGCGCAGGAGGGAGCGCAGCACTCCCGTGCGGGAAGCCCCGGCCGCGCCCGTGCCCCGGGCGCTGGTGGGCGTCGCTTCGTTGGTGGTCGAGTCGGTCAACGGGAGCTCCTCACTCTCGGGTCGAGGAGGCTGTAGGAGAGGTCAACCAGCAGGTTGACCACGACGAAGGTCGCGGCGAAGAGCAGCACGGTCGCCTGGACGAGCGGGAAGTCCCGGTTGGCGATCGCCTCGACGGTCAACTGCCCGACACCCGGCCAGGAGAAGACGCGCTCGGTGAGGATCGCCCCGCCCAGGAGGCTGCCGACCTCCAGGCCGACGACGGTGACGACGGGCAGCGAGGCGTTGCGCAGCCCGTGCCTGAGGACGGTCTTGACGGGGCCGAGGCCCCGTGCACGCGCGGAGCGGATGTGGTCGGAGCTGAGCACGTCGATGAGCGAGGAGCGCAGCAGCCTGGCGACGACGGCGACCGAGTACACGGCGAGCGTCACCGCCGGCAGTACGAGGTGGGCGAGGGTGCCGTAGCCGGAGGCCGGGAGCACCTGGAAGGTGACGGCGAAGAGCAGGATGAGCAGGATGCCGACCCAGAACGGCGGTGTGGACTGCCCGAGGAGCACCGTGGCCATGACACCGCGGTCGGTGGGCCGGCCGCGGCGCATCGCCGCGACGATGCCCGCAGGCACGGCGATCAGCAGCGTCAGCACGAGGGCGCCCGCGGCGAGTTCGAGGGTGGCGGGGAGCCGGTCGGCGAGCACGGTGCGGACGGGCTGGTTGTAGAAGAGGGAGTCGCCGAAGTCGAACCGGGGCAGCCCGCCGAGGTAGTGCAGGTACTGGCTGAGGAGCGAGCGGTCGAGACCGAGGCCGGCTCGCAGCGATTCCTCCTGCTGGGCGGTGGCGTCCGGCGGCAGGAGCGTCTTGACCGGGTCGCCGGAGAGCCGTACCAGGAAGAAGGCGACGGTGGCGGTGCAGAAGAGCACCAGCAGGGCCGTGCCGAGGCGGAGCGCGACCTGGCGCAGCACACGTGCGACACGTCCTGCGTCCTTCGCGTCGCCGGCTGCCGGCGGTTCGGTGGCCGCAGGAGACGGTGGGCTCACGGTCGTACCGGTCATGACGCCACCTCCGCGTCGCCCATCGCCAGGATTCCTGCGGCGCCGGGGTGCCACCTCGGGCGCTGGTTGCGGGCGTAGACGTTGTCGTACTGGAAGAGCGGGACGAACGGCGCCTCGGTGCGCACGAGTCGCTGGAGGTCGGAGAAGGCGGCCCGGCGCCGCTCCGGGTCGACGGACTGCTCCTCGACGTCGATCAGCCGGTCGGCCTCGTCGGAGTGCCAGCGGCTCTGCCGGCGGTCGCTGCGCACGTTGGACTGGAGCATCGAGGAGCCGTCCATCGTCCACACGGTGCTCGCCGCGAGGTACATCGGGCCGAGGGCACCGTGGTTGTCCGAGGTGAGCCGCTGCGAATAGGTGCCGGGGTCGAGCAGGGAGACCTTGGCGTGCACGCCGGCCCTGGCGAGGAGCCCGGAGAGCGCCTCTGCGACGTTGGCGTCGACGTTGGAGGCGGTGAGGGTGGTGGTGAAGCCCTGCGGGTAGCCGGCGTCGGCGAGGAGCTTGCGGGCGGTGGTCACGGAGCGCTCGAACGGCTTGACGGACCCGTCGAAGCCGAAGGCGCCGCGCGGGATCATCGCGGGGACCTCGGCGGCGCGCCCGCCGAGCACCGCCTTGATCAGCAGCGGGACGTCTACCGCGTGGTTGAGGGCCTGCCGGACGCGGCGGTCGCGGAGGGGGCCGCGTTCGAGGGTGTTGAGGGAGAGGTAGGCGGTGCGGATGCCGGTGTCGTTGTCGACCTTCACACCGGTGTACCCCTCCAACTGCTCGGCAGCGTCCGGGGTGAGGCCGGTGACGAGGTCCACGCCACCGCTCTGCAACGCGGCGAGGGAGGACGAGGCATCGGGCGCCGGCGTGAAGACGAGTTCGGAGACACCCGGCCGGCCGCGCCAGTGCTTCCCGAACGCCCGCATCCGCATCTCGTGATCGCGCCGCCATTCGACGTACCGGAACGGGCCCGTGCCGACGGGGTGTTGGGCGAAGCCGCGCTCACCGACCTCCGCCAGATAACGAGGGGGGACGACGGCGCCGCCGAAGAGGGAGAGCTTCTCCGGAAGGATCGGATCGTGGATCTCGGTGTGCACTTCGACGGTGTACCGGTCGACGACGGTGACCTCTCGGACGTAACGCAGCTCCACGATGGGCGACTTGGTGGCCGGGTCGAGGACCCGCTCGATGCTGGACTTCACCGCGCGGGCGTCGCAGACCTCGCCGTTGTGGAAGGTCACGCCGCGACGGAGACGGAAGCGCCAGGTGGTCGGCGACGTCGCCTTCCAGTCGGTGGCGAGGCCGGGACGTAGGCGGTCGTCCGCGCCGCGGGCGGTGAGCGTGTCGAAGATGTTGATCAGCACATTCATCGAGACCATGTCGCCCTGTTTGTGCGGGTCCATGGTCTTCGCGTCGCCGGGTTGCGAGACGCGGAGGACGTCCCCGACATCGCCGCCGCCCGTGCCGGCCGCGCTTCCGCACCCGGTGAGCAGGGGCGGGGCGGCGAGCGCCGGAACCGCCAGGGCGCCGAGCCTCAGCAACTGGCGGCGGCTGGGCGGTTCCTGGCTGCCGGCCGGACAACGCCCCGCTCTCCCTATCCGTTCCATCGAACAACACATCCGTTCCGAAAGATGGAATGCGATTGCGTTAAGCTAAGCGCCATGGGGAAACCGGTCAACACCCGTCCGAGTCCGCAACTCGCAGCAGGCGGCGGTCCCGTCGAGAAGGCGATGGAGCTCCTGGAGGTCCTGGCGGAACCCGGCGGGCCGCACCGCCTGGCGGCCATCGCCCGGCGCACCGGCCTCGCCAAGCCAACGGTCCACCGGCACCTGCGCACACTCGCGGAGTTCGGTTTCGCCGAGCCGACCGAGGACGGCGCATACCGCGCGGGCCCACGCCTGTTGGGGCTCGCCGCCACCACGCTGCACACCACCGACGCGGTGCGCCGCGTCCAGCCGTACCTCGCCGACCTGCGCACCCGCACCGGCCAACTCGCCTACTACGCCGTGCGCGACGGCCGCGAAACGGTGTGCATAGCCCTCTCCGAGGCACCCCGGGGCCACCGCACCACCCTGTACCCCGGCGCCCGCGCCCCCTTGCACGCCGCCGCCCCCGGGCTGGCACTGCTCGCGGTGCTGCCGCACGCCGAGTTGGACGCCTTCCTGGATTCCGGACCCCACGCAGCACTCACCCCGCACACCCGCGTGGAGCGCGCCGCGCTCGCCGAGACGGTGGGCGAGGCGACCGAGTCGGGGTACGCGGTGGACGAGGAGTTCGAGGAGCAGGACACGGTGGGCGTAGCCGCGGCCGTCCACGACGCGGACGGACAGCCGCGCGGTGCGCTCGCGCTGCGCGGCCTCGCCTTCACCCTCGATCCGACGAGCGTCAGCCTCTACGGGCCGATGGTTCGCGCCGCCGCCCGCGCCCTGTCCGCCGAACTCGGCGCCCGACCGGGCGCGTTGGACCTCGTGCGGGGGCAGCGATGACCGGCCCGGCAGACGCCGGCGACCGGCTCCGGCGCGTGGTGCAGCGGGGGCACGAGGAACGCGTCTACTCGGCCGCCGCATGGTCGACGGGTGCCGCCAACGGACGTCATGACGCGCGGGGTTGGCTCGGTACGCGTCGATGGGGCGGAAGGCCGGTGGACGGCTCCGAGCTGTGGGACCTCGCCTCGGTGACCAAACCGATCGTCGGCCTGGCGGCGCTCGCTCTCGTGGAACGCGGCGTCCTCGGCCTCGACGACACCGTCCGCGGTCGCCTCACCGATTTCCGGGAGGCCCCGTGCGCCGGGGCTACCGTGCGGCACCTGCTGACGCACACCTCCGGCCTGCCGGGACAGGTCCGGCTGCACCGCCGACACCCCACGCGTACCGGCCTGTTGGACGCGGTCCGGGTGACGCCGCTCCGCTCGGCACCGGGGACGCGGGTGGAGTACTCCTCGCTGGGGTTCATCGTGCTGGGCCTGCTGCTGGAGGCCGTCACGGGGCGCGGACTCGACGCGTTGGTGGACGAACTCGTCTGCGCACCGCTGGAGATGACGCGCACCTCCTTCAACCCCTCGGCTGCGCCCGGCCGTTCGTTCGTCGCCACCGAGGAGTGCCCGTGGCGCGGCCGCGTGGTGCACGGCGAGGTCCACGACGAGAACGCGGTGGTGCTCGGCGGCGTCTGCGGGCACGCGGGACTCTTCGCGCCGTTGCCCGACGTCGAACGCCTCGCCGCCGCGATGGCCGGCGACGGCGGCGGCGTTCTCACCCCCGCCACGTTGCGCCTCATGACGTCGCCCCACACCGACGACCTGAACCTCCGGCGCGGGCTCGCGTGGCAAGGGCTGGACGCGCAGGACTCCCCCGTCGGCCCGGCGTTCGGCCCGCGTTCCTTCGGGCACACCGGGTTCACCGGCACCAGCGTGTGGATCGACCCGCTGCGCGGCCGTTACGCGGTACTGCTCACCAACCGGGTGCATCCGACCAGGGACGGGGACGGCATCCGACGGGTGCGGCACGCGTTCCACGAAGCCGCGGCACTGCCCTGAGCCGGAACCCGTCGCAGCGCGAGCCCCGTTCCGCAACGCCGACGCGCGCCGCTCACCCCACCGCCGGGTCCGCGGCCCGTGCGTCCCTGCGCACCAGCGCCGCGTATCGACCGTCGGCGGCGAGGAGTTGGTCGTGCGTGCCGCGCTCCGCGATGCGGCCCTCGTCGAGGACCACGATCTGGTCGGCGTCGGCGATCGTGGAGAGGCGGTGGGCGATGGTGACGGTGGTGCGGCCGGCGGAGAGTCCGTCGACGGCCTGTTGGACGGCGCGCTCGGTACGGGTGTCGAGGGCGCTCGTCGCCTCGTCGAGGATGAGCACCGGCGGGTCCCGAAGGATGGTGCGGGCGAGCGCGAGGCGCTGCTTCTCGCCGCCGGAGAAGCGGTAGCCCCGTTCGCCGACGACGGTGTCGTACCCGTCGGGCAGCGCGGCGATGTGCTCGTGGATCTGCGCCGCCCGGGTGGCCGCCCGGAGCTCGGCGTCGGTGGCGTCCGGCTTGGCGAAGCGGAGGTTCTCGGCGACGCTCGCGTGGAAGAGATAGGTCTCCTGCGAGACGACGCCGACCGCCCGGGAGAGCGTCTCGAAGTCGAGGTCCCGCACGTCGACTCCGTCGAGGGTGACGCGTCCGCCCGTGACGTCGTAGAGGCGGGGCACGAGGTAGCTCAGCGTGCTCTTGCCCGAACCGGTCGCGCCGACGACGGCGAGGCTGCCGCCGGCGGGGACGGTCAGGTCGATGCCGGTGAGGGTGTTGCCCCGCGCGGGCTCCGGCTCCGTCCCGGCGCCCGGTTGGACGGGGAGCGTGCCGGCCGCGTAGGAGAAGTCGACGCTTTCGAAGCGGACTTCGCCGCGCACCTTCGGCAGCCGCCTGGGCCGCTCGGGCTCGGTGATGTCGACGGTCAGGTCCAGGTACTCGAAGATCCGCTGGAAGAGAGCGAGCGACGTCTGCATCTCGACACCGGTGTTGAGCAGCGAGACGGTGGGCCGCAGCAGCCCCTGCTGAAGGCTGACGAAGGCGACGAGGGTGCCGAGCGAGAAGCCGGGCCCGCCGAAGTGCACAAGCATCCCCGCCGCCCAGTACAGCAGCGCGGGAATGGCGCCCATGACGATACTGATCACCGACATCCGCCACCGTCCCGCCATGTGCGAGCGGACCTCCAGGTCGAGGAGGCGCTCGGACTCCCCCGCGAAGTCCTGGGTGAGCGAGTCGGCCCGGCCCATGGTGCGCCCGAGGAGGATGCCGCTCACAGAGAGCGACTCGGTGACGGTCGCGGACATCGAGGCCATCTGCTTCTGCCGCTGGGTAGTGATCGTCTTCCGCTCGCGCCCGACGCGTCGGCTTATCCAGACGAAGAGCGGGAGCAGCAGCAGCGAGACGACGGTGAGCCGCCAGTCGAGCGCGAGCATCGCGACGACGGTGGCGACGACACCGGTGAGGTTGGAGACGAGCGAGGTGGCCGTGGAGGTGACGGTCGCCTGCATGCCCCCGATGTCGTTGGCGATGCGCGACTGCACCTCGCCCGTGCGGGTCCGCGTGAAGAAGGCGAGCGGCATTCGCTGGAGCTTGGCGTAGACACCGGTGCGCAGGTCGTGCATGACGCGCTGGCCGACCGTGGTGCTCAGCAGCGTCTGGAGGACGCCGAAGATGCTGGTGGTGACCGCCGTCAGGATCATCCCCAGCGCCAGCAGGCTGAGCAGTCCGGTGCGCTGCTGGGGGATGGCGACGTCGAGCACCTCGCGGAGCAGGAAGGGCGAGGCGACGGAGACGAGGGAGGAGGCGCCGACCAGCAGCCCGACGAGGGCGAGCCGGCCGCGGTAGGGGCGGAAGAGGCGGACGATGCGGCGCACCTGTGCAGGTTTGCGTGCGGTGTCGGGGCCCTTGGTGGGCGTGGTCGAGTCGACGGTGAGGCTGCTCAACGGGCTCCTCGGGATCGGGGCGGATGGGTGCGTAAGGGACGCGTCCCGGAAGGGTAGTGCATTGTTACCTGTGTTCACAATGAACTATCCCCTGTTATGCTACGGCGCATGGCAGCCCACCCCGACCGCGACTCGGCCGACGACCTCGCGGACCAGCTCCTCCTCCTCACCCGCCGGCTGCACCACGCGCACCGGCACAACTTCGCCCCCCTCGGCCTCACCCCCGCGCAGGGGCGCCTGCTCGGCACCGTCGCGCGGTGCCCCGAACCGCCCCGCATGGCCGACCTCGCAGAGCGCCTCGGCGTCGTCCCGCGCCAGGTGACGAGCCTCGTCGACGCGTTGGAGGAGCGCGGGCTGGTGCGGCGGGTCCCGGACCCGGCCAACCGCAGGGCGACGCGGATCGAGCTCACGGACGAGGGCGCGCGTGCCCTCAAGACGCTGCGACGGGTGCGCCGTTCGGCCGCCGAGGAGCTCCTCGAACCGCTCACGGCCGCGCAGCGCGAGGAGTTGAGCCGGCTGCTCGGCCTGCTGGACACCGGACGCCGGCCGCGCTGACCTCTGGCAGACAGGGGGACGCCGCCCGTGGTAGGGCCGCAACTATCCTGTGTGGGCGTACCACCCTGCGAGAACCGGAGGCCAACGGTGCCCTTCCTCGAACCCGAACCAGGCGCCCTGCGTCCCACAGGGAAGCCCGACCGCACACCGTCCGCCGACCGGGTGGCCGACGACCGCGCCGGCGGCGCCCCCGAGCGGCTCCGCCGCGACCTGGAGCGCCTGCTCGGCACGGAGAAGGTGCTCTGGAAGGTCTCCGACCTCGTCAAGTACGCCTCGGACGCGAGCCCTTACCGCTTCGTGCCGCTCGTCGTGGTCCTCGCCGAGGACGCAGAGGACGTCGCGGCCGTGCTCGCCTACGCACGCGGCAACGGGCGCAACGTCGTCTTCCGCGCCGCGGGCACCTCGCTCAACGGGCAGGCGCAGGGCGAGGACATCCTCGTCGACGTCCGGCGGCACTGGGCGGGCGTCGAGGTGCTCGACGCGGACGGGCACCGGGCCCGCATCGGCCCGGGAACGACCGTGGTGCGCACCAACGCGGCGCTGGCGCGGTACGGGCGGCTCATCGGGCCCGACCCGGCGAGCGCGATCGCCTGCACCGTCGGCGGCGTCGTCGCCAACAACGCGTCCGGCATGACGGCGGGCACCACCCGCAACTCCTACCGGACCGTCGCCTCGCTCACCGCCGTCCTCCCGAGCGGGACCGTCGTCGACACCGGGGCCCCCGACGCCGAGGAGCGGCTCGCCGCAGCCGAACCCGAGTTGTGCAAGCGCCTGCTGGAGCTGAAGGCCGAGATCGAGGCGGACGAGGAGCTGGTCTCCCGCATCCGCGCCAAGTACACGCTGAAGAACACCAACGGCTACCGGCTCGACGCCTTCCTCGACGCGGACACCCCCGCGCAGATCCTCCGCGGACTCATGGTCGGCTCCCAAGGCACCCTCGGCTTCCTCTCCGACCTCGTCTTCGACACCCTCCCGCTGCACCGCCGAACCACTGCCGGGCTGCTCTTCTTCCCCTCCCTCCAGGCCGCCGCCTCCGCCGTGCCGCACTTCAACGAGGCGGGGGCGCTCGCCGTCGAGGTGATGGACGGCAACACGCTGCGCGCCTCGGTGAGCGTCGCGGGCGTGCCGCAGGACTGGGCCGAACTGCCGCACGGGACCGCGGCGTTGCTCGTCGAGTTCCGGGCACCCGACGAGGCGGAGCAGGAACGGCAGGAGCAGGCGGCACGGCGGGTGGCGGAGGGGCTGGACCTCGTCGCGCCTGTACCGTCCGTCACCAACGAGTTCACCAGGGACGGCGCGACGATCTCCGGGTACTGGAAGGCGCGCAAGGCGTTCGTCACCGCCGTGGGCGGCTCGCGGCCCTCCGGTACGACACTGATCACCGAGGACTTCGCCGTGCCGCCGGCCCGGCTCGCCGAGGCGTGCGAGGCGCTCCTCGAACTTCAGGAGGAGCACGGTTTCGACGCCGCCGTCGCGGGCCACGCCGCCCACGGCAACCTCCACTTCCTCCTCGCCTTCGACGCGGCAGCGCCGGCGGACGTCGCGCGGTACGCGGCGTTCATGGACGACTTCTGCCGGCTGACCGTCGAGCGCTTCGACGGCTCCCTCAAGGCCGAGCACGCCACCGGACGCAACATCGCGCCCTTCCTCGAAATGGAGTGGGGCCCGAAGGCGACGGGTCTGATGTGGCGGGTCAAGGAGGCGTTCGACCCGGACGGCGTGCTCGCGCCGAGGGTCCTCCTCGACCGCGATCCCCGGGCGCACCTGCGGGGACTGAAGAGCATCCCGCAGGTCGAAGCCGTCGCGGACCCGTGCATCGAGTGCGGGTTCTGCGAACCGACCTGCCCCAGCGGGGACCTGACCACCACGCCCCGCCAACGCATCGTCCTGCGCCGCGAGATGATGCGCCAGGCGTCGCACTCCCCCGTCGGCGACGAGCTCCTCGACTCCTACGGCTACGACGCCGTCGACACCTGCGCGGGCGACTCCACCTGCAAGCTCGCCTGCCCGGTGGGGATCGACACGGGCGCCATGATGAAGGAGTTCCGGCACGCCAGGCACTCACCTCGCGAGGAGCGCACCGCCGCGCGCACCGCCAAGAGCTTCGGCGCCGTCGAGCGCTCGGCGCGGCTCGCCGTCGCAGCGGCCGACCGGGTGCGCGACCGGCTCGGCGACCGGCTCCTCACCTCGGTGACCGGCGCCGCCCGCAAGGCGGTGCGCCCCGACCTGATGCCGGAGTGGCTCACCGAACTCCCCGGCGCCGCCGCGAAGCGGCTCCCGGCGACGGACCGTTCACAGGCGAGCGCCGTCTACTACCCGGCGTGTGTCAACCGCATCTTCGCCGACCCGCCTTCGGAGGGCCGCGAGCCCACGCTCCCCGAGGCGATGGTGCTCGTCTCGGCGAGAGCGGGGCGGCCGGTGTGGATTCCGGAGGACGTCGGCGGAACTTGCTGCGCCACCATCTGGCACTCGAAGGGGTACCGCGAGGGCAACGAGGTGATGGCCAACCGCATCGTGGAGTCGGCCTGGCAGTGGACGGACGGCGGTGAACTGCCGCTCGTCGTCGACGCCTCCTCGTGCACCCTGGGCATCGCCGAGGAGGTCGTCCCCTACCTCACGCCCGCCAACCGCAAGCTCCACGAACGACTCACCATCGTCGACTCACTGGTCTGGGCGGCCGAGGAGCTGCTGCCCCGACTGGAGGTGGTGCGCCGCTCGGGCTCCGCCGTCGTCCACCCGACGTGCTCGATGGAACACCTCGGCGACGCGGACCAGTTGACCCGGCTCGCCGAATCCGTGGCCGAGGAGGTCGTGGTTCCGCTCGACGCGGGCTGCTGCGGCTTCGCCGGCGACCGCGGCATGCTCCACTGGGAGCTGACCGCCTCAGCGACCGCGAAGGAGGCCGCCGAGGTCCGCTCGCGCGACTTCGAC
Organism: Streptomyces sulphureus DSM 40104; assembly: GCF_000381025.1. Lineage (GTDB taxonomy): Bacteria > Actinomycetota > Actinomycetes > Streptomycetales > Streptomycetaceae > Streptomyces > Streptomyces sulphureus. The sequence continues at coordinate 643,525 of NZ_KB905813.1, read as the reverse complement.
GCGCACCTCTCCGCGAACCGCATGTGCGAGATCGGCATGTCCCAGGCGACCGGCGGGCGCGGCTACCGCTCGGTGGTACTGGAGCTGGAGCGCGCGACGCGTCCGGAGTAGGACCTGCCCGGCACCGTGCGGCCGCCGTCCGGAGGTAGCGGTGCGCGGTCTCGCCGAAGGCGGCCCGGAAGGTGCGCGAGAAGTGGGCCGGTGACGTGAGCGACACGGGCCAGGCGAGCGGGCACGCATGGTCCGCCACGGTCCGCGAGCCCTCGCCACGGGCGCGTCGGACCCGGCGCGGCGCACGAGGCGCTGCCCCCGCCGCTCGGCAGGGGCAGCGCGGGAAGCGTCGTCAGGCGGTGGCCCCCGTGTGCAGGGCTACCGCGCCGTGGGCAGGCACCGTTGTCTGGACGGTGCCGTCTTCGGACACGTCGACGGTGTCGGAGCAACCGCCCTCCGTCGAGGCGACGTTGCAGTAGGTGCCGGCCGGGAGGGAGCTGGAGAAGGACCGGTCGAGGGTGCCGTCGCCGTTGTTGAGGGCGACGAAGCCGGCGTCGCCGCGGCTGAAGGCGAGCGCGCTGCCCTCGGACCACCAGTCGCCCAACTCCGCGTCACCGACGGCGTTGCGGAAGCCGACCATGCCCGTGACGTCGGACCGCGCGTGCATGTCGGTCCAGCCCTCGCCGCCGCTGGGCGGGCCGGCGTCCTCGTCGTCGAACTCGTAGCCGGAGTAGACGTTCGGCGAGCCGTAGGGGTGGGCGAGCATGAAGACGTTCGCGAGGGCGTAGGTGTCGCCGTCCTTGTAGCTGAGCGTCGAACCGTTCCGCTCGGTGTCCCAGTTGTCGACGAAGGTGCGTGCGTCGCCGCCGTCCAGCTTCCCCTCGGCGATGTCCTGGAGCGAGCCGAGGTCGCCGCCCTCGAAGGCGCTCCTCACGTGGGTGCCGAACCGGAACTCGTCGACGTCGCCGACGCCCGTGTACTCGTCGGGGCCGACGGCCTCGCCTTCGCCGTGGATGACCTCGCTGACCCAGAACCCCGGGTCCTCGCTCATCGCCGCCTTGATCCCCTCGACGTCGTCGGCCGCCATGTGCTTGGCCGCGTCGATGCGGAAGCCGGCGACGCCCATCGAGCGGAGGTCGTCGAGGTAGCCGGCGATCGCGCCGCGCACCTTCTCGCTGCCGGTGTCGAGGTCGGCGAGGCCGACGAGTTCGCAGTTCTGGACGTCGTCCCTGTCGGTGTAGTCGGAGATGTCGTTGCGGCAGGTGTGGAAGTCGCCGTCCTCGTAGAGGTCGGGGTACTCGTACTTCTGGTACGCGGTGCCTCCGGTGCCGGTACCGGAGCCCGAGGTCATGTGGTTGATCACCGCGTCCGCGATCACCTCGACGCCGGCCTGGTTGCAGGCGGCGACCATCGCCTCGAACTCCCCGCGGTCGCCGAGCCGTCCGGCGATCTCGTAGCTCACCGGCTGGTACGAGGTCCACCACTGGTCGCCCTCGATGTGCTCCATCGCCGGCGAGACCTCGACGTAGCCGTACCCGGCCGGGCCGAGGTCCTCCTCGCACGCCTGCGCGACGGAAGTGAAGGGGCGCTCGAAGAGGGTCGCGGTGACCGCCTTCTCGCCGGGCGGGGTGGCCTGGGACTGCCAGGGCGCGAGGACGACGAGGCCGCCGGCGGCGAGCACCCCTGCGGTGCCCGCGCTGATCCAGCGCCGTTTCTCGGGGGTCTTCATGGTGTGCGGCTCCTTCGTGGTACGGGTGCGCTCCGTCTTCCGAAAGGGCAGCCGCGCCCGGGCCGCCGTGAGGGTAACGGTGAGACTGCCGCCGGCTATGTGAGCACGTCAAGACTTCCGCAAGTGTTTCCACGAACTTTCTGAAAACCCGCCATCACCTTGCGGATCTTGCCGCGCTCTTGCGCCAACACCCCTCCAACGTGCAGTGTCCTGCGCGGAGTTGAGGATTCCGACGTACGCAGAGCTGCCGACCGAGCGCGCCGGACCCGCTCCGCCGGCCCGGGGGTGGCTCTCCAACCCGCTGGAGGTCTCCGTGAACATCCCCGATTTCAGTCGCCGTTCCCTACTGCGCGGCGCCGGCGCAGCAGGCGCGGGCCTGAGCGTCGGCGCGCTCGGAGCGGGAGAGGCGGCAGCCGCCTCCCCCGCGGCGGCCACGTCCGCCGAAGCGCCGCCGCGCAAGGGCCGGACGATGGTGGACACCCCCTTCGAACGCCACAGAACCGTCCGCGTCGGGCTCGTAGGGCTCGGGCAGCGGGGCGGCAGCATGATCGACCTCTACCTCGCGCTGGAGGGCGTGCGCGTGGTGGCGCTCTGCGACCCGGTCCGCGAGAAGGCCGAGCGCGCCGCGAAGAAGGTCACAGACGCGGGCCAACCGGCACCCGCGCTCTACACCTCGGGGGAGGAGGACTACGCCGCACTCTGCGCGCGCGGCGACGTCGACTTCGTCTACGTCGCGACCCCGTGGGACTTCCACTTCGAGATGGCGAGGACGGCGCTGCGCGAGGGCAAGCACGTCGGGGTGGAGTGTCCGCTGGCGCTCCGGGTCGACGAGCTGTGGGAGCTCGTCGACCTCTCCGAGCGCCAGCGCCGCCACTGCATGCAGTTGGAGAACTGCGCGTACGGGCGCAACGAGATGCGCGTGCTCCGCATGGCGCACGAGGGCCTCTTCGGCGACCTGCTCCACGGCGCCGGCGCCTACCTCCACGACCTCCGTGAGCTGATGTTCGACCCCGACTACTACGAGGGCCCGTGGCGCCGCCGCTGGCACACGAAGCTGCGGGGCGACCTCTACCCGAACCACGGCTTCGGCCCCATCGCCGGCTACTTCGACGTCAACCGCGGCGACCGCGCCGTCCGCATCTCCACCTTCGGCTCCCCCGCGCTCGGGCTCGCCGCATACCGGGAGGAGAACATGCCGCCCGGGCACGAGAGCTGGAAGGAGAGCTACATCGAGAGCGACATGTCGATATCGCTGGTGCAGACGGCGCAGGGCCGGCTGATCCGGCTGGAGCACGACGTCTCCAACCCGCACCCCTACGACCGCCTCAACGTCCTCGCCGGCACCAAGGGCGTCTTCGAGGACTACCCGCCGCGCATCTACCTGGAGCCCGAGATGTCCGGCGACGAGTGGGGCGACTTCGACAAGTACGCCGACCGGGACCACTGGCTCTGGAAGGAGCACGCCGATCCGCCCGGCGGCCACGGCGGCATGGACTACGTGATGCTCTTCCGGCTGATGCAGTGCATGCGCCTCGGCCTCGTCCCCGACTTCGACGTCTACGACGCGGCGACCTGGTCCTCCCCCGTACCGCTGAGCCACGCCTCCATCAAGGCGCACGGAGCGCCGCAGGAGATCCCCGACTTCACCCGCGGCGAGTGGCGAAAGAAGCGCGACGGGCTCGACTCCGAACAGCCCGACGACCCGCAGGGGTGAGTCCCCGCCCCCGTGCCGGCGGCCCGTCGGCACGGGGGCGCGTGTCGCCGACTCGCCCCCGTGCGTGCGGAGTTCACCCCGCGAGGGTCGCGCGGTCGCCCATCACCACCACGGGCTTGCGGTCCGGGTCGAGGGTGCGCAGCAGGTGGCGCATGGCCGCCGACGAGAGGGTGACGCAGCCAGAGGTGCCGTCGCCGTGGTCGCGGTGGAGCCAGATACTGCCGCCCTTCGTCTCGCCCTCCGGGCGGGTCGGGTCGAGAGGTGAGGTGCCCTCGACGCGGTTGTAGTCGATTGCGATGACGTAGTCGAAGTCGTGCCGGGTCTTCTTCGGCCAGTACGCGGGAGGGGTGAAGGCGGTGCTGCTGGTGTAGGGCAGCGCCGCGCCGGGATCGCTCCTGACGCCGCCGGCGTCGGAGAGCGTGAAGACGCCGACGGGGCTGCGCTTGTCGCCCTCGCGGTGGTCCTTCGCCCAGCCCTTGCGTCCGTTGTGCGCCGGCCAACTCTCCTGCTGCGTCCAGCGTTCGCCCTTGCGGGTGAGGAGGCGGACGGTCGACTCCGCGGAGTCCTTGCCCTTTCCGTAGACGGCGACCACCTGGCTGCTCCCGCGAGGGATCTTCGCGCGGTACCGCTCGCCCACGCCCGGGACGTGCCTCGGGTCACCGTGCCTGGCATCGGCCGACGCCGTCGAGGGACCGCCGCTCGGCTTCCGCTCAGCCGCCTCCTCGGGCGCTCCCCCGCACCCGGCGAGCGTCCCGACCAGCGCTGCGGCACACACCACCGCGGCGCACGCCCGCGCCGGGCTGCGCCCCGCGCGCCGCCGCCGACCGTGCACAGTCGGTGAGTTCGCCCTGCCGTCCGCGTCCCTCGCCCTTGCCGACACCCGACCTCCCGTGCTCGTCCCCGCGGCGTCGCTCGCCCCGGTCTCCTCTCGCATCCATCGTCGCACCCGGCACGGACACGGATCGGCGGCACGGAAAAACCCGTTGATTTCCGTCATCATTCCACCCAGCCTGTGACGGTCGCAGAACCCGCCAGCAGAACCGGACGCCATGCAGCTCAAGGATCTCCCCTACGACGACCCCGGCCGACCCGACGCACGTTCGGGGGCGCGGCTGCTGCTGTGGCTCGGCCGCGGTCAACTCGGCGGCCAGCTACGGGCGCTCGGCTGGGGGATGCTGCACCGCGGCGGCGTGGCGTTGCTGCCGGTCGTCGTGGGGTCCGCCGTGCAGGCCGTCACCGACGGCTCGAGCGGCCGACTCGCCGGCGCCGGCGCGGTGTTGGCGGTGCTCGCGCTCGCCGTCACCCTCGGCGACACCATGCTCCACCGCCAGTCCGTGAGCAACTGGATCACCGCGGCCGCCCGCATCCAGCAGGTCCTCGCCCGCCGTGCCGCGAGGCTCGGGGCCGGCCTCACCCGGAAGGTGGCTGCGGGCGAGGTCGTCGCCGTCTCCACGGGGGACGTGGAGAAGATCGGCTGGTGCGTCGAGTCGACTTCCCGGTTCACCTCCTCCGTGCTCGCCGCCTTCGGGGTCTGTGCCGCGCTCCTCGTCTACGAACCGCAACTCGGCCTCCTCGCCACCGGTGGCCTCTGCTGCCTCGCGCTCGCCGTGCTCCCGCTCCTGCCCCTGGCCACCCGGAGAGCCGACCGCCAGCGCGAACTGGCAGGTCACGCCACCGAGTTGGCAGCCGACACCGTCGCAGGACTCCGGGTGCTCCGCGGGATCGGCGGCGAAGAACTCTTCCTCGGCAGGTACCGCGACGCGTCCCAGCGCGTCCGCGCGGCCGCGGTGCGCACCGCGCGGATGTGGGCGCTGATCGAGACGGTCCAGGTCGCGCTGCCGGGGCTGCTCCTCGTCGGCGTCGTCTGGTACGGCACGCACGCCGTCCTCGCCGGAACACTCTCCGTGGGCCGCCTCGTCACCGTCTACGGACTCGTGACGTACCTGCTGATGCCGCTCCGCGACTTCCAGGAGTTCGCCATGGCGTACTCCTTCTCGCGCCCCTCCGCCGCCCGTGCCGCCAGGGTGCTGGCGCTGGAACGCGCGGCAGAGGACGCCGGCGAAGGGGACGTACGGCAGCCGCCCGTAGGCGAGTTGTACGACCCGGCGAGCGGACTGCGCGCCCCCGAGGGCACGTTCACCGCCGTCGTCTGCGACGACCCCGACGCCGCCGGGCGCCTCGCCGAGCGGCTCGGCGGCCACCCGCCCGCGCCGAGCGGAGAGCCCTCCGCTCTCCTCGGCGGCGTCCCCCTCGACGATGTGCCGCGAGAAGCGGCACGCCGCGCGGTCCTCGTCCAGGACAAGGACCCGTCGCTCCTCTCCGGCACCCTCGCCGCGCTCCTCGACGTACCCTCCTCCGGCGCCGTCGAGCCGCACGACGCGCTGCGCGCCGCCGAATGCGCCGACGTACTCACGGCGTTGGTGCGCTCCAGCCCGGAGTGCGGAGGCGACCCGATGGCCGCCCACCTCACCGAACGCGGACGCTCCCTCTCCGGCGGGCAACGCCAACGGCTCGCCCTCGCCCGCTCCCTCCTCACCGACCCGGACGTCCTCGTCCTCGACGAGCCGACCTCGGCCGTCGACGCGCACACGGAGGCCCGCATCGCCGCCGGCATCGAGGGACTGCGCAAGGGACGCACGACCGTCGTGCTCACCACGAGCCCGCTCCTCCTCGACCGGGCAGAGCACGTGGCGCTCCTCGTCGACGGCCGGGTACGAGCCGTGGGCGACCACGCCCAACTGCTGCGTACGGAGCCCGCGTACCGCTCCGTCGTCGCCCGCGGCACCCCGGGCACCGGCAGCCGCACGCCGATTACGCCCGTGCAGGACGACGAGCGCGGGGACGGTCAGGAACAGGAGGCGACGGTATGAGCGGCCGCATCGGCGTCCCACCGCCCGCCTACGACCCGGCGGCGCCCGAGGACGCCACCACTCTCCCCGTGGGGAGCCCGCGCACCGTGCGCACGTACGTGCGGGAGCTGCTCCGCCGGCACCGGCTCGCGTTCGGGCTGCTGATGGCGTTCAACTGCGCGGCCGTGCTCGCCTCGTTGGTGGGGCCGCACCTCCTCGGCGGGCTCGTGGAGCGGCTCGCCGCAGGCGAGCGCGAGCTGCCGCTGGCGCGCACGGTCGCCTTCTTCCTCTGCGCGCTCGCCTTCCAGGCGTTCTTCACCCGGCAGGTCCGGCTGCACGGCGCCGTACTCGGCGAACGCATGCTTGCCGATCTGCGGGAGGACTTCCTCGTCCGCTCGGTGCGGCTGCCTCCCGGAGTCCTGGAGAAGGCGGGGACGGGCGACCTCCTCTCGCGGATCACCACCGACATCGACCGCCTCTCCGACGCCATGCGCGAAGCCGTACCGCAGCTTGCGATCGGCGTCGCCTGGGCGCTGCTGCTCATCGGCGCACTGGCCTTCACCGCACCGGAGTTGGCCGTCTCGCTACTCGTCGCGCTCCCGGTGCTTCTCCTCGGGTGCCGCTGGTATTTCCGCCGGGCGCCGCGCGCCTACCGCTCGGAGGCCGCCGGGTACGCCGCCGTCGCCGCCGCGCTCGCGGAGACGATCGACGCGGGCCGCACCATCGAGGCCCACCGGCTCTCCGCACGGCGAGTGGCGCTGAGCGACCGCCGTGTCGCGCAGTGGACGGGATGGGAGCGGTACACGATGTGGCTCCGGACGATCATCTTCCCGACGATCAACCTCACCGACATGCTCGTCCTCGGCTCCGTGCTGATGCTCGGCGGCGCGTTCGCGCTGGAGGGGTGGATCACCGTGGGGCAGCTCACCACGGGCGCGCTCCTGGCCCAGATGCTCATCGAACCCGTGGGCATGATCCTGCGCTGGTACGACGAACTCCAGGTCGCGCAGGTGTCGTTGGCTCGCCTCGTCGGGGTGCGGGAGATCGATCCGGAGGCGGGGGAACTCGGCTCGGAGCCCTCGGGGCGCAACCTCAGCGCCGAGGACGTCCGCTTCGGCTACCTCGAAGGCGCCGATGTCCTCCACGGGCTCACCCTGCGGGTCAGCACCGGCTCCCGCGTCGCCCTCGTCGGCCCTTCGGGAGCGGGCAAGTCGACGCTGGGGCGGTTGCTCGCCGGCGTCTACCGGCCCCGCGAGGGGCGACTCACTCTCGGCGACGCCGAGTTGGGGACGATGCCGGCCGAAGACGTGCGGCGGCACGTGGCGCTCGTCAACCAGGAGCACCACGTCTTCGTCGGACCGCTCCGCGACAATCTGCGGCTCGCCAGACCGGAGGCGCGCGACACCGAGCTGTGGGCGGCGCTCCGCGCCGTCGGCGCGTCCGAGTGGGCAGCGGCGCTCGAAGGAGGTCTCGACGCGCAGGTCGGCTCGGGCGGAGCGGTCGTGACACCGGCGCAGGCACAGCAGATCGCCCTCGCGCGACTCGTCCTCGCCGACCCGCACACCCTCGTCCTCGACGAGGCGACGTCCCTCCTCGACCCGCGCGCGGCCCGGCAGTTGGAGCGCTCCCTCGCCACGGTGCTGGACGGCCGCACCGTCGTCGCCATCGCCCACCGGCTGCACACGGCGCACGACGCCGACGCCATCGCCGTCGTCGAGGACGGCCGTATCAGCGAGTTCGGCAGCCACACCGAACTCCTCGCCGCGGACGGCGCGTACGCGGCACTGTGGCGGTCGTGGCACGGGTAGGAGCGCGCCCCGTGCCATGCTGCGGCGGTGCGTGTGCGCGTGATGACGAGACACGTGCCGGCGCTCCAGGAACAGCCGTGAACCGGCGGCGGCGCGAGCAACGACGCGCCGCCGCCGGACCGTACTAGGAGGTGCCGGCCCCCGTCGTCTCCCGCTCCCTGCGCTCGGCGCGCAGGCGGCGCACGCGCGAGACGAGCGGGATGAACGCGGCGATCAGGACCAGCGCGTAGAGCGTCAGCGAGATCCCGCTGTCGACGAGGATCGACAGGTCCCCCGCCGAGGCAGCAAGGGCGCGGCGCAGCTCGCTCTCGGCGATCGGCCCGAGGACGACGCCGATGAGCGCCGGCGCGACGGGCACCCCGAAGTGCCGCATGACGAAGGCGAGGAGCGCCACGCCGATCAGCATCACGAGGTGGACGACCGAGGCGTTGATCGCGTAGACGGCGAGCACCGAGAAGAGGGTGATCCCGGCGTAGAGGTAGGGCTTCGGCAGCTTCAGCAGCCTCGCCCACAGCGGCGCGAACGGCAGGTTGATCACCAGCAGCAGGACGCTTCCGATCAGCAGGCTGGCGAGGAGCGTCCAGACGAGGTCGCCGTTGCGCTCGAAGAGCACGGGCCCCGGCTGGAGACCGTACTGCTGAAACGCCGCGAGCATGATCGCCGCCGTCGCCGAGGTCGGGAGGCCGAGGCCGAGCAGGGGGACGAGGCTGCCGGCCGCGCTCCCGTTGTTGGCGGCCTCGGGGCCCGCGACGCCCTCGATGGCGCCCTTGCCGAACTCGCTCTCGCCGCCGCCGCGTTGCTCGCGCCGCTTGGCGAGCCGCCGTTCCGCGCCGAGCGAGAGGAACGTCGGGATCTCGGCCCCGGAGCCCGGGATCGGCCCGAAGGCCGTGCCCAGCGCCGTACCGCGCAGCCACGCCGGCAGGGAGCGGCGCACGTCGCGCCGCTTGAGCCACGGCTTGCCCGCGCGGATGGAGGCGAGGTCGGGGGCGTTCCTGCCGCGTGCGGCGACGTGGAGCACCTCGCCGAGCGCGAGCAGGCCGACGGTGACGATGACGATGTCGATGCCGTCGAGCAGGACGGGCGAGCCGAAGTCGAAGCGGGGCGCGCCGCTCTGCCCGTCGATGCCGACGAGCCCGATCGCGAGGCCGATGAGGAGCGAGGCGACGCCCCGCAGCACCGACCCCGAGACGACCGCTGCGACCGCGACGAAGGAGAAGACCGTGAGCGCGAAGTACTCGCCGGGACCGAACTTCAGCGCGAAGTCGACCATCGTGGGCGCGAAGAGCGCCACGACGAGCGTGCCGATGATGCTCGCCACGAACGAACCGATCACCGCTGTGCCGAGCGCCTGCGGTGCACGCCCGCCGAGCGCCATCCGGTGGCCCTCGTAGGTCGTGGCGATCGAGGACGCCTGCCCCGGGGTGTTGAGCAGGATCGAGGTCGTCGCGCCGCCGAACATGCCGCCGTAGTAGACGCCGGCGAAGAGGATGAACGCGCTCGTCGGGTCCATCTGGAAGGTGACGGGCAGCAGGAGCGCCACCGCCATCGCCGAGCCCATGCCGGGCAGGACGCCGACGGCGGTGCCGAGGAGGACGCCGCAGAAGGCCCACAGCAGGTTGCCGGGCGTCAGCGCCGCCGCGAGGCCGTCGCGGAGGAGGACTATCGCATCCATGGTTACAGCACCAACTCCAGTACGCCACCGGGCAGGTTGAGCCCGAGGCCGAGCGAGAAGCCGACCTGCACGGCCGCCGACATCGACAGGGAGACCACCGCGTCCCGCACCCAGGTCCGCGCACCGAAGGCGTACGCGACGCCCCAGAAGAGGAGCGCTCCGGAGAGCAGCCAGCCCAGCGGCTCCAGCAGCGCGACGTGGACGGCGAGGGTGAGGACGATGATCCCCACGGGCGGCCAGTCGACCCCGGGGGCGCCCGGCGCCTGTGCACCCTCGCGTATGCGCCGCGCCACGCGCAGGTTGACGAAGACCATGCGGGCGGCGACGAGGAGCAGCAGCGCGCCGACGATGCCGGGAACGACCCCGGGACCCGGCGGCGGACTGTGCGGCGGGGCCTCGATGGTGAGGGCGCCCCAGACGGCGACGGCGCCGAAGAGCGCAACGAGCCCGGGGAAGACCCAGGCGGTACGCCCCGTCCACGGCGCGGTCTCCGGGTCGTGGGCCGCCTCGGCGTCCGGGGTCGGGTCGGCGTCGGGCGCCGGGGCGGCGGCCGGCGGCTCGGTGGCGTCCGCGTCGCCTGCGGTGGGCGGGGGTTCGGCGGTCTCGGCGGTCTCGGCGGAGTCGTCCGGTTGCGCGGGGTTCTGTCGGTTCGTCATCACAGCCCCAGCGCCTTCACGGTCTTCCTCGTCTCCGCCGTCTCCTTCTTCAGGAACTCCTCGAACTCGGCGCGGCCCTGGTAGGTGTCGGTCCACCGGTTGCGCTTGAGGGTGTCGGCCCAACTGGGGCTGTTCCTGAGCTTTTCGACGACGCGCTCCAACTTCGCCGTCTCCGCCCGCGTCAGCCCCGGCGGTGCGATGACGCCGCGCCAGTTCGACATCTCCACGTCGTACCCTTCCTCCGCCATCGTCGGCACGTCGACGCCGTCCAGCCGCTCCTTCGAGGAGACGCCGAGGGCGCGGACGGAGCCGGTCTCCAACTGGTCGCTGAAGTCGCCCAGAGTGCCGAAGCCGACGTCGGCCGTGCCGGAGAGGAGCGAGGTGAGGACCTCGCCTCCGCCCGCGTACGGCAGGTAGTTGATCTCCGCAGGGGGTGTGTCCATGCTCTCCGCGACCCGTGCGGCGAAGATCTGGTCGACGCCGCCCATCGATCCGCCCGCCACCGGCAGGTCCTTCGCCTTGCCGGGCCAGTCCTCGGCGAGGTCGTCGAGGGTCTTGTAGGGGGACTTGGCGGGGACGACGACCGTCAGGTACTCGGAGGCGAGTTGGGCGATCGGCGTCGAATCGGCCATGGTGTGCTGCGAGTCGAGGGACTCGACCGCGCCGACCATGCCGAGGCCCGACATGGTGAGCACGTTGTCCTGGCCGTGCCTGTTGGCGTTCTGCGTGAGGCCGATGGTCCCGCCGGCGCCCTCCGCGTTGGCGACCTCGACGTTGTAGCGCAGGTCCTCCTCGCGCAGGCCGCTCTGCATCTCCCGCGCGAGCATGTCCCAGCCGCCGCCGGGCGCCGCGGGCGCGATCAGCATCAGCTTCTCGCCCGGACCGCTGCCCGACGCGGCCTTCTGCCGTACGTCGACGACGGCGGCCCCGACCAGGAGCACGGCAGCGGATACGGCCGCCGTACGTTTCAGGAGCCTGGCAGACTTCATCCCGTCCGTCCTTTCTCTCCTCGGTGCGGTGCCCGGCGCCTGCCGGGCCTTTCGCCAACCGCGGCGCACCGCCTCCCGCGGGAGGCAGGCGCTGCGGGGTGCACCACAGTGTGAGCGCGGTTACAGGCACGTTCGAGATCTGTTAACACTGACGTCATAGTGGTCGTATTGGTCGCGATCCGGCTGCGCCCGCACCGCCCGGCCGGCCCCTGTACCGCCGCCCGCCCGGGCCCGTACCCCGCTTCTTCCTCTCCCCGATGTCTCCTCATGCACCTTCCGCGCCCCCGCCGTCTCTCCCTCACCGGCTCCCTCTTCGTTGGCTGCGTCCTGCTCCTCACCCTCGCGGTGACGGCGACGGGCGGCCTCTGGATCGCCCACCACGACGACGAGTTGGACCGGCAGTACAGCGCACGTGTGCTCACCATCGCCCGCTCGGTCGCCCTCATGCCCCAGGTCCGGGAGGCGCTGCCGCGCCCGGACGGCGCGCGCGTGCTCGACCCCCTCGCCGACGACGTCCAGCGGGCGACGGGTGCGCTGTACGTGGTCGTGGCGACGCCCGACGGCATGCGGATGTCGCACGTGGACGACGAGTTGATCGGCAAGCGCGTCTCCACGCCGCCGGGTCCGGCGGCCAGCGGGCACGAGTGGAGCGGTGAGCAGACCGGCACCCAAGGCCGCAGCGTGCGTGCGAAGGTGCCGGTGCGCTCGGGGAACGAGGTCGTCGGGTACGTCTCGGTCGGTGTGCTCACCTCGGACATCACGAGCGAGGCCACCGCCGCGCTCCCCTGGGTGCTGGGGACCACCGCGACGGTGCTGGTGCTCGGCGCGGCCGGCGCCTTCGTGCTCTCGCGCCGGGGGCGGGCCAAGACGTACGGGCTCGAACCCGCTGATATCACGGCGTTGTTGGAGAGCAGGGAGGCGCTGCTCTACGGCGTCAGGGAGGGCGTACTCGCCGTCGACACGGAGGGCCGCATCGTCCTCGTCAACCCGCCCGCGCGGGAGATGCTCGACCTGCCCCCGGCGAGCGAGGGCCGCATGCTCGAAGACCTCGGACTCGATGCGCGGCTGCGCGACATCGTCTCCGGCGACGACCCCGGCGCCGACCGCATCGTCCTCGCCGGAGCCCGCATCCTCGTCTGCAACCGGATGCCGGTACGGGTGCGGGGCCGCACGGCAGGAGCGGTGGTGACGCTGCGCGACCGCACCGAACTAGACCGGCTCACCGGCGAACTCGACGGCGCCCGCACGGTCACGAGCGGCTTGCGGGCGCAGTCCCACGAGTTCGCCAACCGCATCCACACCGTCGCCGGGATGCTGGAGCTGGGCGCCACGGAAGAGGCCCGCGCCTACCTCGCCGACCTCTCCGCCGCCCACGCACGGGCCAGCGACGAGGTGAGCGAGCGGATCGCCGACCCGGCGGTCGCCGCGCTCGCCCTCGCGAAGTCCGCCCAAGCGACCGAGCGCGGCGCGGAGTTGCTGCTCTCGCCGATGAGCCGTGTGCCCTCGCCGCTGCCGAGCACGCTGCGGTCGGACGTGCTCCTCGTCCTCGGCAACCTCGTCGACAACGCGCTCGACTCCGTCACGGCGGCCGGCGAGGGCTGGTTGGAAGTGCTCGTCCGCGTCCACCCGGCCGACGGCGAGGAGTTGCTGCGCGACCTCGTCGAAGTCCGGGTCATCGACTCCGGTGGCGGGGTCTCGGCCGAACTCGCCGAGGAGATCTTCGACTACGGTTTCACCACCAAAGCCGCGAGGGACAGCGGCGGTCGCGGGCTGGGGCTGGCGCTGGTGCGCCAGGTCTGCGAGAGTCGCGCGGGCAGTGTCCAGGTGGTGCCAGGGGAGGCCGACAGCGAGGAGGGGGCCGTGTTCACCGCGTACCTGCCCGTCGCCGAGGCCGCGCGGGGTGTCGCCGTGACGCGGGCGGTGCCTTCGTGATCAGGGTCCTCGTCGTCGACGACGACGCGCGGGTGGCCCGCAACCACCGCGAACTCGTCGACTCGCTCCCGGGGTTCACCACAGCAGGCATCGTGCACACCGCCGTCGACGCGCTCGACGCGGTGCGGCGGCTGCGGCCCGACCTCGTCCTCCTCGACCTCTACCTCCCCGACGACACGGGGATCTCGGTGCTGCGCACGCTGCGCGCGCCCGAGACCGCGGTCCGGCATCCCGTCGACTTCCTCGTCATCACCGCGGTGCGCGACATCGACCAGGTGCGCGCCGCGCTGCACGGCGGCGCCGTCCACTACCTGCTGAAGCCCTTCCCGCTGACAGCGTTGCGGGACCGGCTGGAGCGGTACGCCGTCGCGCGCAGCAAGATGACCGACGCGGGCGAGGCCGCCTCGCAGCGGGAGGTCGACCGGCTCTTCGCGCTGATGCGCTCCCCCGTCGCGGCCCCGGCGCTCCCCAAGGGGCTGACGTCGACGACGAGCGAACTCGTCGCGGACGTGCTCCGCGGCGCCGAAGGCGACCTGTCGGCCGTCGACGTCAGCGCACGCACCGGCGTTTCACGCGTCACCGCGCGCCGCTATCTGGAACACCTCTGCGCCGACGGCCGCGTCGAACTGCGCATGCGGTACGGCTCGGCCGGACGCCCCGAACACCGCTACCGCTGGCTGCGCGCCGGCGCCACCGACGCGGGGAACTGAGGGGACGGCCGGGGCTGAGTCGCTGAAGTGACCGGGGCGGCCCAGGAGTCGGCGTTGCGGAGGACGACGGGTGGGCTCGCGGCTTTCGGTGACGGCACGGGGCGGGTTCGGTGCCGGACAGTGAAAGAACGGGCTCGGCCCCGCACCGAGGCGCGAAGCCCCGGCGGCCGTACGCGTCGGCGGGCGCCCCGGACCGTTGCCCCGGACGCCCGCACGCATTCCCTTCTACCAGCGGTACCAGCGACCGCGACCTGCTCCGGTGCCGGGGCGCACGACGAAGCCGAGCAGCCACACGACCAGGACGACCAGCGCGATCCACCACAGCGCCTTCACGGCGAAGCCCGCCCCGAAGAGGAGCAGGACAAGCAACAGGACGAGAAGCAAAGGAATCACTCTTCTCACCTCCGGGCGCCGGGTACCCAACACCTCGACGGTCACGCCGGGTTGAGGCACCGGTTTCGGCGACTCTCCGGCCGCGTCCCCGCTCCTCCGGTAGGAAGCAGCCATGGCGACGGGACCCAGCGGGACGACGGGGCACCCCAGGGTGCGCCTTCCAAGCAGCACCCCGACACGAGCCCGTCAGCCGGAGCGTGACGTATCCCCGCACCTCCGTCGCCGCACGAGAAGGCAACTCCCGCGGTGAGACGGCTCGTTCACGCATGCGGAGACGAACCCGATGTACTCCGCCGGCCGTCCCACGCTTCAGCCCCCCCCGGAGGCCGGCGTCCCTGCACGAACCCCTCACGGAGTGCACCGCCGAACAGGTTCGGGACACCGCGGACGGCGGCAACGAGCGGCTCCGGTTCCGTCGCTCCGCCAGCTCCGAGTACCCGTCGAGGAGGCGTGGCCCGAGAAAGGGATCGGCCGCACGCAGACGCCGGGGGAGCCACTTCCCGACGCCGTGCCACGCGCCGCGCTCAGCCGTCAGCAACCGGGCGCTCTCGGTGGAGAGCCGTGCGCCGACGGCGAGTTGCTCGTGCCAGGCCCCACCGGCTCCGGACGGTCGCCTGCCTCAGCCACGGCGCGCCGCCTCCTCGGACCGGCCAAGGCCAACGTGCCGCTCTCCACGGGCGGTTGCCCGGGCGCGGCTCAGACCACTCCGAGCGCGACGAGACTGCCCGCGCCGCCGAGCACCATGAAGGCCGGCATGAGGACCGCGTTCTCCACCCACGCGCCGGCCCTGAAGCGCATGAAGTGGGGCGTGCCCAGCGGATACCAGCGCTTGCCCGCTATCGGTATCGGCCACAGGACCGGGCACCCCGAGACGGTGAGCGCATCCCCGATGTTGTGGACCAGCGCCCCCACGACGATCGGCACCCCGAGCCACAGGTACTCCCGGCCGTCGGCGCCGAAGAGCCAGTCGGCCCCGTTGCCGGGGCGGTCGAGTATCTCCACCAGCATCCAGGCACTCGTGGCGCCGAGCAGCCAGACGAGGACGTCGCTGGAGACCCGCGCCGCACGCCAGAGCAGCCCTTCCACCGCGAGCACCATGTGGATGAAGAGGATCACCAGCACGGCCCAGCGCCCGCCGAAGTACGCGATCGCGGAGAACCCGCCGCCGATGAAGAGCGCCCACGGCCAGGTGTGGGTCAGTGTGCGGTGCCCTCCCGACCGCTGCCTCTCCCCTTTTCCCCGGGTCGCGTTGTAGACGGCGGTGGAGACGGTGTCGATGATTCCGCACAGGGCTCTGGAGAGCGGCCCGAAAGCACGGGAGATGGTGGCCGACTTCTGGTCGAGGTCGGGGGCGAGTGCGGCGCCCGAGCAGATGAGCATGCCCGCCAGGAGCACCGGCCAGGGCATCGGGTTCTCCAGCCAGGCCGCCGCCGCACCCACTCCGAGCCACGCCGCCGCTCCCGACAGCGAATGCGCCGGTCCCATCATCTCTATCCCCGCCCTGTGGTTGTCTCTCGGTCCGCGTGCGCGCGGCTCGCCACGAGCCGCCGGAGCACCGGTGACTGGTCTTCCGGTGCCGTCGGTTCCGATCTGACACCCGGTCGGCGACACAGGGTAGCGTCCGATGATCACCGCGGGCGCACCGGTTCACCGATCGCCCGGGAGGCAAGGCAGTATGGGGGCCGTGACAGCCACCCTTATCGATCAGTTGCCCGCCGACGCCGATCCGGACGCCCTCTTCGAGTCCTTCTCGGACTGGGCGGAAGAGCGGGGTATCTCGCTCTATCCGGCTCAGGAGGAGGCGCTGATCGAGGTGGTGTCCGGGGCCAACGTCATCCTCTCGACGCCCACCGGCTCGGGTAAGAGCCTCGTCGCCGCGGGAGCCCACTTCGCCGCGCTGGCACAGGACAAGGTCACCTTTTACACGGCGCCGATCAAGGCGCTCGTCTCGGAGAAGTTCTTCGACCTCTGCAAGCTCTTCGGCACCGAGAACGTCGGGATGCTCACGGGGGACGCCTCGGTCAACTCCGATGCCCCGGTGATCTGCTGCACCGCAGAGGTCCTCGCCTCCATCGCCCTGCGCGACGGCGCCGACGCGGACATCGGCCAAGTGGTGATGGACGAGTTCCACTTCTACGCGGAGCCGGACCGCGGGTGGGCCTGGCAGATCCCGCTCCTCGAGCTGCCGCAGGCACAGTTCGTCCTCATGTCCGCGACCCTCGGCGACGTCTCGCGCTTCGAGGAGGACCTCAGCCGACGCACGGGCCGCTCGACCGCCGTCGTCAGCTCGGCGACCCGCCCCGTACCGCTGAGCTACGAGTACCGGACGACGCCGCTCACCGAGACCCTCACCGAACTGCTGGAGACGCACCAAGCTCCCGTCTACATCGTCCACTTCACGCAGGCGCAGGCGGTGGAGAGAGCTCAGGCGCTGATGAGCATCAACATGTGCTCGCGCGCCGAGAAGGACGAGATCGCAAAGATCATCGGCAACTTCCGCTTCACCACCGGCTTCGGCCGCAACCTCTCCCGGTTCGTCCGGCACGGAATCGGCGTGCACCACGCGGGGATGCTGCCGAAGTACCGGCGGCTCGTCGAGCGCCTGGCGCAGGCCGGCCTCCTCAAGGTCATCTGCGGCACGGACACGCTGGGGGTCGGTATGAACGTGCCGATCCGTACCGTGCTCTTCACGGCGCTGGCGAAGTACGACGGGAATCGCGTACGCACGCTGCGGGCGCGGGAGTTCCACCAGATCGCGGGGCGTGCCGGGCGGGCAGGCTTCGACACCTCCGGGTTCGTCGTGGCGCAGGCGCCCGAGCACGTGATCGAGAACGAGAAGGCGCTCGCCAAGGCCGGCGACGACCCGAAGAAGCGCCGCAAGGTGGTGCGGAAGAAGGCGCCCGAAGGCTCGGTCAACTGGAGCCAACAGACCTTCGAGAAGCTGATCGCCTCCGACCCGGAGCCCCTCACCTCGCGCTTCCGCGTCACGCACGCGATGCTCCTCGCCGTCATCGCGCGGCCCGGCGACGCCTTCCAGCAGATGCGGAAGCTGCTGGAGGACAACCACGAGGACCGCCGAAGCCAACTGCGGCACATCAGGCGCGCCATCGCGATCTACCGCTCCCTCCTCGACGGCGGCATCGTCGAGCAGCTCGACGAGCCCGACGCGCAAGGCAGGCGGATCAGGCTCACCGTCGACCTCCAGCAGGACTTCGCGCTCAACCAGCCGCTCTCGACGTTCGCGCTCGCCGCCTTCGAGCTCCTCGACCCCGAATCCCCTTCCTACGCGCTGGACATGGTCTCGGTGGTGGAATCGACGCTCGACGATCCGCGCCAGATCCTCGCCGCGCAGACCAACAAGGCGAAGGGCGAAGCCGTCGCCGAGATGAAGGCAGAGGGCATCGAGTACGAGGAGCGGATGGAGCGGCTGATGGACATCACCCATCCGCAGCCGCTCGAGGAGCTCCTCTTCCACGCCTACGGGCTCTACCGCAGGTCGCACCCCTGGGTCGGGGACCACCCGCTCTCCCCGAAGTCGGTGGTGCGGGACATGTACGAACGCGCCATGACCTTCAGCGAGTTCGTCTCCTTCTACGAGCTGGCGAGGACGGAGGGGATCGTCCTGCGCTACCTCGCCGGGGCCTACAAGGCGCTGGAGCACACCGTCCCCGACGACCTGAAGTCGGAGGATTTCCAGGACATCACGGCCTGGCTGGGCGAGCTGGTGCGCCAGGTCGACTCCAGCCTCCTCGACGAGTGGGAGCAGCTCGCCAACCCGGAGGACGAGACCGCCGAGGAGGCCCAGGACCGCGCCGACGAGGTGAAGCCGGTGACCGGCAACCCGCGGGCCTTCCGGGTGCTCGTGCGCAACGCCCTCTTCCGCCGGGTCGAGCTCGCGGCGCTGGACAAGGTCGCCGAACTCGGCGCGCTCGACGCGGAGTCGGGGTGGGACGAGGACGCGTGGGCCGAGGCGATGGACGGCTACTGGGATGAGTACGACGACCTCGGTACGGGGCCGGACGCACGCGGCCCCAAGCTGCTCCGTATCGAGGAGGTGCCCCAGGACGGCCTCTGGCGCGTCCGGCAGACCTTCGACGACCCGCAGGGCGATCATGACTGGGGCATCTCCGCGGAGGTCGACCTCACCGCCTCCGACGCGGAGGGCCGCGCAGTGCTGAAGATCACCGATGTCGGACGGTTGTGACACCCGTCGCGCCGAGTGGGAAGGAGCCGAGGCCGTGACCGACCAGAGCCCGGCCGAGCACCTCGTCGACCTGCTCGACCTGGAGCGCATCGACCTCGACCTCTTCCGCGGACGCAGCCCGCACGAATCCCTCCAACGGGTCTTCGGCGGACAGGTGGCGGGCCAGGCGCTGGTGGCCGCCGGACGCACGACGGAGCCCGAGCGCCCTGTCCACTCGCTCCACGCGTACTTCCTGCGCCCCGGCCGCCCCGGGGTGCCGATCGTGTACCAGGTGGAGCGCGTCAGGGACGGGCGCTCCTTCACCACGCGCCGGGTGGTAGCCGTGCAGGAGGGGCGGACCATCTTCAACCTCACCGCTTCCTTCCATCGGCCGGAGCCGAGCTTCGAGCACCAGATGCCGATGCCGGACGTCCCGCCCCCGGAGGAGCTGCCGCGGCTCGTCGACGAGATCAAGGGGCGCATCGGCAGCCTCCCCGAGCGGCTGGAGCGCATGGCCCGCAGGCAGGCGTTCGACATCCGCTACGTGGAGCGACTGCGTTGGAGCGAGGACGAGTTGGCGGGCGCGGAGCCGCGCAGCGCGGTGTGGATGCGAGCGATCGGCTCGCTGGGGGACGACCCGCTCGTACACACCTGCGCGGTCACCTACGCCAGCGATATGACGCTGCTGGACGCGGTACGCATCCCCGTCGAACCGCTCTGGGGAGAACGCAAACTCGATCTCGCCTCACTCGACCACGCGATGTGGTTCCACCGGCGGTTCAGGGCGGACGACTGGTTCCTGTACCAGCAGGAGTCACCCATCGCCACCGGCGCGAGGGGCCTGGCGCGCGGCCAGATCTTCACGCGGGAGGGCGGGCTCGCCGTCTCCGTCACCCAGGAGGGGCTCTTCCGCCCGCTCCGGGAGACCGGTGACGGCTCGCAGGGCTGAGTCCGCACGCCTGCGGCGTCTACCTGTTCCACCTTCCGCCGGGCACCCACCGGCCCCTGTTGCCGTGTCCGCTGCCGCGCCATGCCGAACCCCCGTTCCGCGCCGTCCCCTTCGGACGACGGCAGCGCCAAAGGTAGCCCGGAGCGAGGCATCGCGCTCGACCCTGTGGACAACTCTCGTCCGGTCACGGACAACAGGAGGGAACGTCCTGCTCAGCGCCTCCGAGGCGCCCAGCGTGCACACCGGTAGCGCTCGGACGCGGACGCCCGGACACGACCCGCGCGTCACTCCTGGCGCGCGCCCACACCGAGGTGCTCACCCACGCGGTTGACGAGGAGGGTCATCTCGTACGCCACGTGCCCGAGATCGGCACCCGGCCCCGTGAGCACGCAGAGGCAACTGCCCTCGCCGGCCGAGGTGACGAAGAGGACGCCCTCCTCGAACTCGATCATCGTCTGGCGCACCCTGCCGGCCTCGAAGTGCCGGCCCGACCCCTTGGCGAGGCTGTGCAGGCCGGAGGAGACGGCGGCGAGGTGCTCGGCGTCCTGCCGTTCCAAGGTCTGGCTGCTGCCTGTCACCAGCCCGTCGTTGGAGAGCACCAGCACATGGCGTACCGAGGAGACCCGCTGCGTCAGATCGTCGAGCAGCCAGTCGAGTCCCGTGTTCAGCGCCATCCCCGAGGCCCCCTTCTCCGCGGCAACTGACGAGCCACCCTTACCCACGAGCGCACTGTGGGCAACCATCGGAGTGCTAGGAGTTCGCTTACTGTCCGCACGGACTTGGACACGGACATATACCAACCGCCCCTGGCGCACACCGAGTTCGTCCGGGAAGATAACGATCATGACGCAGCGCACACGTCCCGACCGGGAGTCGGTCCGCACGTTCTTCGCCGCACGCGCCGCACGCTGGGAGGCGAGGTTTCCCGACGACGGCCCGGCCTATGCCGCAGCCGTAGCCGAACTCGCCCTCACCACCGGCGACTCGACACTCGACGCCGGCTGCGGAACCGGCAGGGCACTGCCGCTGCTGCGCGCCGCCGTCGGTCCCGAGGGCACCGTCGTCGGCGTCGACCTGACGCCCGAGATGCTCACCGTCGCCTCCGACCGCGCCGCACACGGCGCACTGGTGGAGGCCGACGTCTCCCGACTCCCCTCCGCGACGGGACGTTCGACGCCGTCCTCGCGGCCGGGCTCCTCTCGCACCTGCACGCGCCCGAGGACGATCTGCGCGAACTCGCCCGCGTCGCACGCCCGGGAGCGAGGCTCGCCCTCTTCCACCCGGTGGGCCGCGCCGCACTCGCCGCCCGCAAGGGCCACCGGCTCGACGGCGACGACCTCCGCGCCGAGCACCGCCTGCGCCCCCTGCTCGCGGCCGCCGGCTGGCGCCTGCGCTCGTACACGGACGAGGACGACCGCTACCTCGCGCTCGCCGTCCGGGACGGGTGAGCGCACCGCGTCACGCGGCGTCGGCGGCTCCCGGCCCTGCCGCTCCCTCGGCGAAGACGATCCGGAAGTAGCGCACCGTTTCGTCGGCGCCCACGTCGCTCATCCCGGCGCGGAGCATCACGTGCTGCGACGCCACGTTCGCCAGGTCGGCGTCGCCCTCCACGGCCGTCGCGCCGCACCTTTGCGCGAGCGCGATGAGCGCCCGCAGTGCCTCCGTCGCGTAACCGTTGCCGCGGACGGCGGAGACGAGCCCGTAACCGATGGTGACGCGCCCCTGCGCGTCGGGCGGCCGGTGGAAGCCGGCGCCTCCGACGGCCCGCCCGTCCGCGCGCAGGCGGACTTCGTAGGTGCCGAACGGGGCCCAGCGCTCCGGGGGTTCGACATCGAGCAGAAGGCGGCGGGCGGCGATGACGTCCCCCGTCGTGGGGTACTCGGGGTGCCAGAGGGCGGAGGGGACCCCGGCCAATAGCTGCTCCGCCTCGGTGCGGCTGAGGGGATGGAGCTGCAGGCGGTCGGTGAAGAGGTCTTCCATGGCGCAGGCTTAGCACGTCGAGCCGAGCCCGTCACCTGGTTTCCCGACGCGCTGCCCCCGGCGCCGTTACCGGGAGTTCCCGCACTTGGGGCGGGGTCCTCGTGACGCCGGCAGGCTGTCGGCCCAACCGCCTTGCCGCTAAGGTGCCTTGGCGGACGGGCCGCTGCGTGGGGCACGTTCCGTTGATCGACGGCGTGCGGCGGCAGGACGCCGCGGCGCACCGTCCTGAGCCTCGTGCGGAAAGGGAGTGCGGTGGAAGCGACCGAGGAGGAACCCCTCTACGTACTCACTGCGCTGATGCTCACCCCCGCGCAGTTCCCGAGCGTCCTCGGCGACGACTACCCGGCCGCCTGCGGACGCCTGGGGCTCGAACCGTACGCGGAGGGCTACGGCCTCATCCTCGCCCAGGACGGCGACGGAGCGCGCTGGACGGTGGCGACCGAGGACGTGACGGACGTCGCCTGCGCCGTCGCGGCCTGGGACTGCGGCATGGAGTACGACCTCTCACCGCGCGAGGAGGTCGTCACCGCCGTGCTGCCGGGCTGGCCGCTCGACGTCGCCGTCGCGGCCCCCGGCATGCCGGCTCCGCACGACCCCGAGGACGCCGAGGAAGCGCTCGCTCCGCCGGACACCGACACCTGGGGCGCGCCCCAACGCCGGCTGGGCGCCGACGAGATAGCGCTCCGCTGGGCGGAGTGGCGCGAGGAGGTGGAAGACAGCGTGGAGTTCGCCGCCGAGGGCGACGGCCCCGGGGGGCGGCTCGGGGAAGTGCTGGGCGAGGCGCGCGGCTACCTGGAGGCGCCGCCCCCACCCGGTCGCGTCCGCTCGGCGTTCGCCTCCGGCGAGGCACGCACCCTGCGCGCCGACGGCCCGGGCTGGAGCATGGTCGCACGCACCGACGACATCGCGTTCGTCCTCCTCGACGAGGAGCCGGGCGAGGTCCTACCCGTCGGCCGCGGGACGGCCCTGCCCGAGCTGCTCGCCGGCCTGGACGGCCTGGCGCTGCGTCCCGCCCTCTAGGCCGTGGGCGAGAGCCGCTCCTCCTCCGGTCCGGCCGCAGCCGCGCTCTTGATCTGCCGGTAACCCTGCGCGAGCGCTCCGAACCAGAGAAGAGCGACGACCGTCGCCGCGGCGCCGAGGCCCCGCATCCACCACGCCATCTGCCCCTCGGGGTCGAGGAGCGCGAGCACACCGCCGAGGAGGACGGCGAGCCCGAGCATGAGGCGCCAAGGCGTCCAGTCCGCCCACTTGTTGCGGCCGTTGTCGAGAGCGTCCACGGGGAGCGCGGCGTGCGCCAGGCGCACGACGCGCGGCAGGTTCCTGAGCCGCTTACCGGTTGCTTCGCCCTGCTCGCTCCGCACGCCTACCTGCCGAGTTCCTTACGGCTCACTCGCCGCAGCCGCTTGCGCTGCGAGGGATCGAGCGCGAGGTAGGCGACGGCGGGAACGCCGACGATCACCAGCAGCGCGATCCAGAACGAGGTGAGCCACCACAGCAGGAGCCCGACGGCGACGCCGCCGAGGGCGATCTTGCCTCGGTTGGTCATCTTTCTCCCTCCTCAGGGGGCGCACTTCCCCCTGCTCCATTGAACGCGATCCGCCCCCGAAGCGTTCCCTCGAGAAGCGTTGGGCTTCGACTCGTCGATGGGGTACGGTCAGCCGCCCACGCCAGGCTAGTCAAACTTGAGGAGTGGACTACGACAGTGGACCAGCCACCGGCCGCGCCGCACGCCCCTGCTCCTGCCCCTGCTTCCGGACTCCTCGGCTCCTCGCGCCTGCTCGACGCCGCCGCCGTCGTGGTCCCCGCGCCGGAGGGAGACCCTCCGCGCACTGCGCGCATGGCCTTCTGGCACCCCGGCGGCGATCCGGTGGGCCCCGACGCCGCTCCCCTTGCTGTCGCCCTCCCCGACGAGCACGGCACCGTACGCACCACCGCGGTCCCGGCGCTGCTCCTCCCCCTCGACCGCGCGCTTCCCGTCCTCACCCGCGCCCGCGCCGCCGGCGGCACCGCCGGCGCCGGCTTCTGGGGAGCGGCCGCGCTCGTCGCGCTCGAACTCGCCGCGCAGGGAAGGCTGCTGCCGCACGTCGACGCCGCCGGACGGGACGTCTGGCGCTTCGCGCCGCTCCCCACCGCGCGCCTCGACGAACTCACCGCGCTGATGCCGCCGACCGCGCACGCACTCCCCCTTCCCGGCAGCGACCCGCTGCGCGTCACCTCGCCCGAGGAGGCGCTCCGCACCTTCCTCGGCGCCGTCGCCGACACCCTCCCCCGCACCCCGGCCGCCCGGCTCGCCGCCGGCGACCCCGCGTTCACGGCACCCGAGCCACAGCACGTACCGCACCTGCGCGGCTGGGCCGAGTCGGTCGCCGCCGGGCGGGAAGGCGGCGTCGACGTCGTCCTCCGACTGGAAGCGGAGGGACTCGACGACGCCGCGGCCGCGCCACGCCTCCGGTGCACGGTGCGGCTGTGCAGCAGGACGGAACCCGGCGTGGAGGCGGACGCCCCGTCGGTGTGGAAGGGCGACGCCTCGCCCGGCGCGTTCGGACCGGGGACCCGCGAGACGGTGCTGCTGTCGCTGCGTCGGGCCGCGAGGGCCTGGGACGCACTCGGACCGCTCCTGCGAGAGGCTGTCCCGGACTTCGTCGAGCTCGGCGAGGACGAGCTCGTGCAGCTCCTCGACCCGGCGACCGCGCGCGGGCTCGCGGCGGCCGGAGTGCGCGTGGAGTGGCCACGGGAGCTGCCGCACTCGCTGGAGGTGAGCGCCGTCGTCGGCCGCGCGGAAGCGGAGGGTGCGGGCGGTGGCAGCCCGGGAAGCGGGCTGCTGTCGGCCGAGGCGCTGCTCTCCTTCGGGTGGCGGTTCGCCGTGGGCGGGCGGGAGTTGAGCCGAAGCGAGCTGGATCGGCTCGCCGAGGCCGACCGTCCGCTGGTGCGGCTGCGGGACACCTGGGTGCTCGTCGATCCGCAGCGGGCGGAGGAGGCGAGGCGCCGCACGGAGCGCGGCTCCCGTTCCTTCACCCCACCGCAGGCGCTCGGCGCACTGCTCAGCGGCACGGCGGAGGTCGGAGGCGAGGAGTACGCCGTCGAGGCCGCAGGTCCGCTGGAGCGACTGCGGCGCCTGCTCGCCGACCCGGAGCACGGCGACGGCGAAGGCCCTCCCCCTCCCCCGCCCGCACTCGCCGCCACCTTGCGCGACTACCAACTCCGCGGCTACGGCTGGCTTTCCAGGATGACGGGACTCGGTCTCGGCTGCTGCCTCGCCGACGACATGGGGCTCGGCAAGACGATCCAGCTCGTCGCCCTCCACCTGCACCGGCAGCAGGACCCCGCGACCAGCGGCCCCACCCTCGTGGTCTGCCCGGCCTCGCTCCTGGCCAACTGGCAGCGGGAGATCGCCCGTTTCGCCCCCGGTGCACCGGTCCGCCGCCACCACGGCGCCTCGCGGGCGCTCGAGGACGCCGCAGGCTTCGTCCTCACCACCTACGGCACGCTCCTGCGGGACGCCGAGCAACTCGCGGGCGTCGACTGGGGCCTGGTCGTCGCCGACGAGGCGCAGCACATCAAAAACCCGTCCTCCGCCACCGCGAAGGCGATCCGCACCCTCCCCGCACAGGCGCGGGTGGCGCTGACGGGGACACCGGTGGAGAACAACCTCACCGAGCTGTGGGCCATCCTCGACTGGGCCTGCCCCTCGGTACTGGGCCGCCTGGGGACCTTCAGGCGCCGCTTCGCCGACGCCGTGGAGGCGGGCGGCGATCCGGCCGCGGCCGAGCGGTTGGGCCGCCTCGTCGGCCCGTTCCTCCTGCGCCGGCGCAAGACCGACCCGGGGATCGCGCCCGAGCTTCCACCGAAGACGGAGACCGACCGAACCGTCGCGCTCACCGACGAACAGGCGGGCCTCTACGAGGCGGTGGTCCGCGAAGGGCTGGCGCAGGTGGCGGACTCCGGCGGGCTCGCGCGGCGCGGCCACGTCGTCGGGCTGCTGACGTCGCTCAAGCAGGTCTGCAACCATCCGGCGCAGTACCTCAAGCAGGACGACGCCGAACTCGCAGGCCGCTCGGGGAAGCTGGAGCTCCTCGACGAACTCCTCGACACCCTGATCGCCGAAGGGGCGGGCGTCCTCGTCTTCACGCAGTACGTGCAGATGGCGCGGCTCCTCGAACGCCACCTGCACCGGCGGGGCGTACCCAACCGCCTGCTGCACGGCGGTACTTCGGTGCAGCACAGGGAGGAGATGGTGCGCTCGTTCCAGGACGGCGCCTTCCCCGTCTTCCTCCTCTCGCTGAAGGCGGCGGGCACGGGTCTGAACCTGACGCGGGCCGGCCACGTCGTCCATTACGACCGGTGGTGGAACCCCGCCGTCGAGGAGCAGGCGACCGACCGGGCACACCGCATCGGCCAACACCGCACGGTCCAGGTGCACCGGCTCATCGCCGAGGGCACCGTGGAGGACCGCATCGACCGGCTGCTGCGCCGCAAACGCGCGCTCGCGGAGGCCGTGCTCGGCGGAGGCGCCTCGGCCCTCACCGAACTCACCGACGCGGAACTCGCCGAGCTGGTCGCCTTGAGGCAGGAGGAGCGATGACGCACGCAGCATCCGGACGGGGAGACGAAAGCCCCGCAGCAGGGGACGAGTTCGCCGATGCGCCGGAAGGCACCGAGGAGGAGCGCGAGTCCGTCTTCGCCCCGCTGCCGCCGGCGCGTGGTCGCGGGTTCGCCACCACGTGGTGGGGGCTGCGCTGGCTGAAGGCGCTGGAGCAGACGGCGCTCGACACGGAACAGCTCAAGCGAGGCAAGCGGGTCGCCAGGGCCGGCGCGGTGGGGGCGGTCTCGATCCGCTCGGGACGGATCACCGCGGTGGTGCACGGCACCGATCGCTCGGCCCACCGCGCCGACGTCCTGCTGCGCGAGCTCGACACGGCCGAGTGGGACCGGCTCTGCGACGTCCTCACCGCCGAAGGCGGCCACCTCGCCGCACTCCTCGACGGCGAGATGCCGCCCCGCCTCGTGGAGGACGCGGAGAGCGCCGGCGTCGAACTCCTCCCGGGGGTGGGCGATCTCGAGCCGGAGTGCGCCTGCGGCGCCTGGGACCACTGCGCGCACACGGCTGCGCTCAGCTATCAGACGGCGAGGCTCCTCGACCAGGACCCCTTCGCGCTGCTCCTGCTCCGCGGCCGCAGCAGGCGCACGCTCCTGGAGGAACTCCACCGCCGCGCCGCAGCCGCCCCCTCCCCCGCTGCCGCGCCCCAAGGCGTCCCTGCACAGGAGGTGTTCGCGCTCGGCGCTGTGGTGCCGCCGCTCCCCGCTCCGCCTGCGCTCCCCGACGCTCCCGGTGAGGTGCCGCTCCTGGAGGGGGCGCCGGCGCACGAGCTCGACACGGAGGCGCTCGCGGACGTGCTCAACGCGGCGGCGAGGCGTGCACACCAGGCGCTCGCCGCGGCCCTTGCGCCGGGCCACGCCTCGGAGCCCCTCCCGGCCGACCCCACGGCCGACGTCGATGCGGTACGGCTCGCGGCCGCGTGCACGCGCCCGGAGGTCACCCGGCGCCTCGCGGCCGGCAGCGGTCGCACCGCGCGAGAGCTGGCGGCGGCGGTGGCGGCGTGGCGGTCGGGGGGCGCCGCCGGACTCGCCGTACTGGAGCGGCCCTGGCGACCGGACGCCGAGCAACTCGCCTCCGTGCGAGCCCGGTTGGAAGCGGAGGCGACGCCCGAACCCGAATCGGTCGAGGAGAACCGCTGGACATGGACGTCGGTGCAACTGCGGCTCGCGCCGGACGGGCGCTGGTGGCCCTACCGCCGGGCAGACGGGGGCTGGTGGCCCGCGGGGGGACCGGAGCACGAGTGCGCGTCGGCGTACGCGGTCGCCGCCGCGGAGGCGGAGGACGCGGCACGGCTCGGCTGACAGCGGGCTGTCGAACGCAGGGACGCCGCGGGCGCGTTGTGCAACCCACGGCGTCCCGCGTCCCCGTGACCGGCTCCGGTCGCCCCGTGCGCCGATCGGAACCGGAGCGCGCCCGTCAGGCGTGCGCCTCCAGCGCGGGGAGGTAGCCCCCGGACTGGCCGGCGGCCGTCGGGTGGTACGAGTCACCGATCGGCACGGCGACGCTGTGCAGCCACTCGTCTCCCGAACAGATCTCGTGGCCGGTGAAGTTGGGACGCACGTCGCCGTACTGGAAGCCGTGCGCCCCGGCGCGGCCGGAGACGACGTCGCTGAGGTCGTCCGAGGCGTCGTTGACGGCGGCGCGGGACTTCTCACTGATGCCGACGGCGCAGTCCCCGTCGAGCTGGTACATCCGCGGGTAGCCGAGGACGACGACGTCCGCCGAGGGCGCCTTGCTGCTGATGGCGTCGTAGACGGCGTCGAGCTTTTCGGGCAGCGTGCCGTTGATGTAGTCCCTCGCCTCCTGGAGGCGTTCGATGCAGGCGCTCTCGCCGGAGGTCACGCAGGTGGTCATGGCGTCGGCGAAGCCGGCGTCGTTGCCGCCGATGCTGATCGTGACGAGCCCGGTGGAGTCGTCGAGCGGGCCCAGTTGGTCGTTGATGACGTCCGTCGTCACCGCCCCCGAGCAGGCGGTGAAGTCGAACGAGGAGGGCGAGTTGGCCGCGTTCCACAACTGCGGGTAGGCGTTGGCGCTGCGCTTGCAGTCGCCGCTCCCCGAGTCGTAGTCGCCGGCGCCGACCCCTGAGGAGTAGGAGTCGCCGAGGGCGACGTAGCCGGTCGCCGCGGACTGCGCCTGGGCCGAGGCCGCTCCCGCGAGGGAGAGGCCGAGGAGGGCGGCCACCGTGGAGAGGGTGGCGGCCAGTCTGCAGCACTTCATGGGACCTCCGGTGGGGGGTTGGAGGAGGCGGTCTGGTGCCGTGCAGCGCCGACGAAGCGAAGACATGTTCATGCCAATCCGGGGCCGCACGCCGCCGTTGCTGACCCGGCGAGCGCGACGGACCCGACGAACCCGCAGTGCAGTGCCGCCCGTTGGGACGGCGCCCGCGACGGATCACCTCGGAGCGCCTAGCGGGATCGATCCCACGTTTCCAAGATTTCTACACGTGTAGCGTCGGGAGAAAACACCCATGAATGAGCGTCAAAAAAGCCGCGGCACGGGAGGTTTCCCGTGCCGCGGGTACGAATCCCTCTGTCTCGCCGGGGCATCGACGGCTCGGGCCGTCAACGCCCCTAGCGGAGCGGCTCCTTCAGCTTCTTGCCCTCGGCGGCGGTGAGGCTGCACGTGACGTAGTTGATCCCGGAGTCGACGCCGGCCGCCTTCGGGTAGCTCACGAGGGTGCGGCTCACCTTCCCCGGGTCCTGCTTGTTGCCCTTGTCGCGCAGTGGCTTCTCACAGAGCGAGGACGCCTTCTTGCGCACCTCGGAGTCGGTGTCGTAATTCCCTTCGATCTTCACGCGCTTGACGACCTCGCCGTAGTGCGACTCGTCGCACTCGCGCATCAGGACCTTGCCGCCGGTGTCGTCGTCGGGGAGGTCAAAGCAGTCGCCCTCCTGGAGCAGCCACGACGGCAGCGGGACGTTGCTGGGGTCGCTGCTCGGCTCGTCGGACGGCTCGTCCTCGGGGAACTCGGTCGCGGGATCGTCCAACGGGTCGTCGGCCGGGTCGTCCGAGGGAAGCTCCTCGGGCGGGGTGGAGCTCTCCGACACCGTGGGGCTCGGCTTGTCGTCGGCCTTGTCGTCGTCTCCGCCTCCGGAGAGTACGACGACACCTGCGACCACCAGCGCGACGACCACGACAGCCGCCGCCGCGATCGCCGCGACCACCTTGCCCTTGCCGCCCCCTCCGCCGGGCGGCGGGGGCGGCGGCCAGCCGGAGCCGCTCCCGGGTGGTCCGAACCCGCCGGAGCCCGGCGGGCCGAAGCCTCCGCCGGGCGGTCCGGGCGGCGGTGGCCCCGGAGAGCCGTACGCACCCGGTGGCGGGCCCTGCGGACCGGGAGGTCCGGGAGGTGGAGTGGGCGGTGGAGGCGGCATCGTCATGCCACCACTGTGTCATGCGGCCCTCACCACCTGTACGCACACCCTGGGTCAACCCCGGGCGTACGCAAGGCCGTCGGGAAGCCCCGCGCGACGCGGGCTCGGGAGGCACACACCAACTGGTCGGCGCCGCAGGGGAACTCACGGCGTCGCGCACCCAACCTTCCCTGCATCCGGTGCACTTCGCCGCGTGACGAGGAAGTGGCGATTCTGTGACACCCGACGCACACGGGCTGCAAGAGGGCGTGTGTGGTCAGGCCGGACGGACCTCCCGATCGTTCACCTGTGCGGTGCAACTGGCAACATGGGGCGTATGGCACTGCGTTTCCTCCCCACCCGTCGCTCCCGTCGCACCGCACCCCGGGCGCTCGCCACGCTCCCGCACGGCTGCGGTGCGCTGGACCTCTTCGTGCAGGACCCGGTCGGCCTCCCGCTCCCCGGCGCCCGCACCAAGCTGACCGGGTCCGACGGCAGAGAGGCGATGCGCGGGCGGACCGACCCCAACGGCATCTTCACCGCGACGCTGCCACCGGGCTCGTACCAACTCTCCGTAGCGGCGGAAGGGTTCAGACCGCTCCGCACCTCGGTCCGCGTCGAGCAGGACGAGCGAACCACGCTCCCACCCGCCACCATGGACGTCACGCCCGCTCCGCGACTGCCGCAGCCCGGCGAGTGGCGGATCGACCCTGCGCACACCTCTGTGCGCTTCATCGCCCGCCACATCGGGCTCGCCGAGGTGCACGGGCGGTTCAACGCCTTCGAGGGTCGGGTCCTCGTCGGTCCCGACCCGCAGCAGTCGTTCATGGAGGTCGGCATCGAGGCCGCCAGTATCGACACCAACGTCCCCGCGCGCGACAACCACCTGCGCTCGTCGGACTTCCTCGACGCCGCCAATTACCCGTACCTGCACTTCGCCAGCGAGCGGTTCGTGCACCGCGGCGGCGCGCGGTGGACCGTGCAGGGCGTCCTCAACCTCCACGGCGTCAGCCGCAACGTGCAGCTCGACACGCGCTACCTCGGCGTCGGAACCGGCATGGAGGGGGAGTTGCGCACGGCCTGCGCCGCCTCCACCGAGCTGCATCGGGAGGACTTCACGCTCAACTGGCGCAAGATGCTGGAAGCGGGCATCGCCGTCGTCGGCGCCACGATCCGGATCGAGCTGGACGTGCAGTGCGTCCAGGCGGCGGCCGTGCGGTAAACGCAGGCGGCCGAAAGGCCCCGGCGGAGCGGAGGGTTGGCTTCCGCTCCGCCGGACCCGCCCGTTGTCAGTGGTGGGCACCACACTTGTCTCCGACGGTCCGATCGGAAGGCGAAACGATGGCGGAGACGGTGAAGGCAGCGGCGCACGGGACGGCGGCGCGCGAGGAGCTCCTGGAGCAGGCGAGGCCCTTCCGCGGCGAACTCCTCGCGTACTGCTACCGGATGCTCGGTTCGGTCCACGACGCCGAGGACCTCGTCCAGGACACCTACCTCCGTGCATGGCGCGCAGGCGACCGTTTCGAAGGTCGCTCCTCGCTGCGCACCTGGCTCTACCGCATCGCGACCAACGCCTGCCTCACCGCCATAGAACAGCGCGGCAGGCGCCCGATGCCCACGGGCCTCGGCGCCCCCGTCGAGGACCCGGAGCGCCCCGTCGCCGAGTCGGCAGAGGTGCCCTGGCTCGAACCGGCGCCCGACGCCCTCTTCGGGCAGGCGCCCGCGGGCGATCCCGCCTCCGTGGCCGTGGGGCGCGCCAGCATGCGGCTCGCGCTCGTCGCCGCGCTCCAGCACCTTCCGGCGAGGCAGCGCGCCGTGCTGCTCCTCTGCGACGTCCTCAAATGGCGCGCCGGCGAGGTCGCCGAGCTCCTCGCCACCAGCACCGCCGCGGTCAACAGCGCCCTCCAGCGGGCGAGAGCCCAACTCCAGGATGTCGCCCCGGTGGAGGAGGAGCTCTCCGAGCCCACGGACCCGTGCCTGCGCTCACGTCTGGAGCGGTATGCCGCCGCTTTCGAGAAGGCCGACGTCAGGGCGATCGCCGACCTCTTCCAGGAGGAGGTCGTCTGGGAGATGCCGCCGTTCCCCGAGTGGGTGTGCGGGCGGGAGCAGCTCTTCCGGCTCATCGCCGCCCAATGCCCGCTCGGTCCCGACGAGGGCGCGATGGTGCCGACCTCGGCCAACGGCCAGCCGGCCTTCGGCCTCTACCGGCTCCATGCCGACGGTTTCTACCGCCCCTTCCATCTTCAGGTGCTGACCCTCCGTAAGGGGCGAGTGGTACACGTTGCCGCGTTCTTCGACACCCGGCTCTTCTCCAAGTGCGGTCTTCCGGCCGCCCTCGACTCCGCACGCAGCCCGCTCGGCGACGCGCCCCCGCTGCTGGAGGCGCCGTGAGGACGCGGTCCCGGACGGCGCGGGCCACCTCGTCGGCGCGGCCCGTGCCGCCCGGAGCCGGGCGGTCGCCGTGGTGGGGGTCAGACGCCGAGGAGATGGTCCATGGCGAGCTGGTCGAGGCGTTCGAAGGCCATGCCGCGCGCCGCCGCCCGGTCGACGTCGAACTCCTCGTAGGCCGAGCGGTCGGCGAGGAGCGCGGCCGGCGTCTCGCCCTCCGCCAGGGTGGGTTGGGCCAGCTCTTCCAGGCCCGCGGCGTGCAGCGCCTCCCGGACGCGCGCATCGGCGCGGAAGGCCGCAGCGCGCTCCCGCAGGATGAGGTAGTTGCGCATGCACCCGGCGGCGGAGTCCCAGACGCCGTCGTAGTCCTCGGTGCGCGGGGGCTTGAAGTCGAAGTGCCTCGGCCCCTGGTAGCCGCCTCGTTCCAGCAGGTCGACGAGCCAGAAGGCGGACCGCACGTCCCCCGCGCCGAAGCGCAGGTCCTGGTCGTACTTGACGCCTGTCTGCCCGTTGAGGTCGAGGTGGAAGAGTTTGCCGGACCAGAGCGCCTGGGCGATCCCGTGCGGGAAGTTGAGGCCGGCCATCTGCTCGTGGCCCACCTCCGGGTTGACGCCGAAGAGTTCGGGCCGCTCCAGCCGGTCGATGAAGGCGAGGGCGTGGCCCACGGTCGGCAGCAGGATGTCGCCCCGCGGCTCGTTGGGCTTCGGCTCGATCGCGAACCGGAGGTCGTACCCCTGCTCCACGACGTGGTCGGCGAGGAAGTCGAACGCCTCCTTCATGCGGTCGAGCGCGAGACGCACGTCCTTCGCCCCTCCGGACTCGGCGCCCTCCCTGCCGCCCCAGGCGACGTAGGTCTGCGCGCCGAGCTCGGCCGCCAGGTCGATGTTGCGCATCGTCTTGCGGAGCGCGAAGCGGCGCACACCGCGGTCGTTGGAGGTGAATCCGCCGTCCTTGAAGACGGGGTGCCCGAAGAGGTTGGTGGTCGCCATGGGGACGACCATGCCGGTCGCGTCGAGCGCCTGCCTGAATCTCTTGATGCAGCCGTCGCGTTCGGCCTCCGTCGCGCCAAAGGGGATGAGGTCGTCGTCGTGGAAGGTGACGCCCCAGGCCCCGAGGCCGGAGAGCCGCCGTACCGCCTCGGACGGTTCGAGCGGCGTCCTCGTCGCCTCGCCGAAGGGGTCCCGCCCCTGCCATCCCACGGTCCACAGGCCGAAGCTGAACTTGTCCGCCGGCTCTGGCTGGTAGTTCATCGCGTCCTCTCTTGCCGCGGAGCGGCACGGGCTTCCCACTCCGTCGGTGATGCCGTGTCATGAACCCGGTCCGAGCGAGCAGGAGTCCCTACTGGCGTGGCAGGGACCGTAGGTGAACGCTCGCGCCGATTAGTAATACCTTCTAACAAACTAGTATGCGCTCAGCATCTGCAGCCGGGGAAGAGGGAAGAGACCATGACCGCACCGCAGGGGCCGCTCGTCGTGGGGGTCGACAGCTCCACCCAGTCGACCAAGGTGCTCGTCGTCGACGCCGGTACGGGTGATGTCGTCGCCCGTGGCCAGGCGGCGCACACCGTCACAGGAGACCAGCGCAGGGAGAGCGATCCGCAGGAGTGGTGGCAGGCGCTCCGCGAGGCGCTCGCGCAGTGCGGCCCCGCCGCGGCCGAAGCGGCGGCCGTCTCGGTCGCCGGCCAGCAGCACGGGCTCGTCACCCTCGACGCGCAGGGCGCGCCCGTGCGGCCCGCCCTCCTCTGGAACGACGTGCGCTCCGCGCCCCAACGTGACCGCATCGTGGCCGAGTTGGGCGGCCCCGGCGAGTGGGCCGAGCGGATCGGCAGCGTCCCGCTGCCGGCGTACACGGTCACCAAGTGGGCGTGGCTCCGGGAGAATGAGCCGCGCTCCGCGGCCGCCGCTGCCGCCGTCCGCCTCCCGCACGACTTCCTCACCGAGCGACTCACCGGCCGCGCCGTCACCGACCGCGGCGACGCCTCGGGCACCGGCTGGTGGTCCTCGGCGCAGCAGGCCTACGACGAGAAGGTCCTCGAACTCGTCGACCTCGACCCGCAGTTGCTCCCCGAGGTCCTCGCTCCCGGGGAGGCCGCGGGGACGGTCGGCGAGGTGGCGGGGTGGGAGCCGAGCGGCCTGCCCGAGGGCGCCCTCGTGGCCACGGGCACGGGTGACAACATGGCGGCAGCGCTCGGCCTCGGCCTGCGCCCAGGGCGCCCCGTCGTCTCGCTCGGCACCTCGGGCACCGTCTACGCCGTCTCACCGCACCGGCCCACCGACCCGAGCGGCACCGTCTCCGGCTTCGCCGACGCGCGCGCCGACTGGCTCCCGCTCGCCTGCACCCTCAACTGCACGCTCGCCGTGGACAGAGTCGCCGAACTCCTCGGCAGAGACCGCGAGGCGGTCGACCCCGCGGGCGAGACGGTCCTGCTCCCCTTCCTCGACGGCGAGCGCACCCCCGATTTCCCTTACGCCACCGGCCTGTTGACGGGCCTGCGCCACGCCACCTCGGGCGGCCAGCTCCTCCAGGCCGCGTACGACGGCGCGGTCTTCGCCCTCCTCCAGGCGCTCGACCGCGTCCTCGATGCGGGAGGCGCAGCGGACGAGCCGATCCTGCTCATCGGCGGCGGAGCCCGCGGCACCGCCTGGCGCGAGACGGTGCGCAGGCTCTCGGGACGTCCCGTCGTGGTGCCGCAGGCGCAGGAATTGGTCGCGCTCGGTGCCGCGGCCCAGGCGGCGGGCCTTCTCCTCGGCGAGGACGCAGCGTCCGTCGCCCGCCGCTGGCGCACCGACGAGGGCCCTGCGTACGAGCCCGTCCCGGCGGACGAGGAGGCGCTGGCCCGCATCTCCGGCGTCCTGCGGGGCGCCGGCGGCCTGCTCGCCGGGGAGGGGTGAGCTCCGCGCGGCTGCCGTCCGGCCCGTCCGCCGGACGGCAGGCAGGTGCGCGGCGGTCGGCGGCGCCCAACTCGCAGCGTGAGATGCGTCAGCGGAACTTGTCGCGCGTGCTCTACGCCGTCGCCGAAGCCGGGAGGATCTCCCGCGCCTCGGCAGCGACCCGGATCGGCCTCACGCGCGGCGCCGTCTCCACGCTCGTCGAGGAGCTCCTGCGCAGCGGGCTTCTCGACGAGTTGGGCCCAGGGCACTCGAGCGGCGTCGGCAGGCCCGGCAGCGCACTCACCCTGCCCGACCGGGGACCGTGCGGTCTCGGAGCCGAGATCGGCGTCGACCATCTGACCGTCTGCGCCGTCGACCTCCGCGGCGAGACACGCGCACGCGCGGCCGCCGACCTGACGCATCCGCAGCCGGCGTCCGAAGCGGCGGCACGGCTGCGGGTGCTCGTCAGGGAGGTCGCGGACGCGGTGGCGCCGCAGGGGCTGCGTCCCGCCGGGCTGACGGTGGCGGTCCCCGGCACGGTGGAGCGCGGCGGCACGACGGTCGTCCACGCGCCCAACCTCGATTGGCACGGCGTCGACCTCGCGCACCACCTCGGGGACGACCTGCCGCTGACGGTGGAGAACGAGGCCAACCTCGGCGCGCTTGCGGAGCTGTGGATCGGCGAGGGCCGCGCGGCGCACTCGGCGCTGCGGGACTTCGTGCGCGTCTCCGCCGAGGTCGGCGTCGGGGCAGGGCTCGTGCTCGACGGCGAACTGCTGCGCGGCACACGCGGCTTCGCCGGCGAGTTCGGACACGTACCGGTGCGCCCCGAAGGCGCCGAGTGCGCGTGCGGCGGACGCGGTTGCCTGGAGCAGTACGCGGGCGCCGCCGCGGTGCTGCGTACGGCCGACGTCACCGCGACCGAGGGCGGCGAAGCGCGCCGCCTGCTCACGGTGCGGGCCGAGGCGGGCGACACGGCCGCGCTCCACGCGCTCCACGAGGCGGGCACCGCTCTCGGGACGGCGCTCGCCGGCGCGGTGAACCTCCTCGACCCGCGCGCCGTGGTGCTCGGCGGCGCGCTGGCCGACTTCGGCGAGTGGGTTCTTCCCCCTGTCGAGCGGGAGTTGGGACGCCGCACCGCAGCGCGCGGCGCCTCCGTGGAACTGTGTGTCTCGCCGCTCGGCGCCGACGCGGCGCTCCTGGGTGCGGCTCACGCAGAGGTGCGCCGGGTTTTGGACGCACCGCTCTCGCTGTGAGGGCGGGCCGCCGGTTTCCCATCGCTTCGCCCGCCCGGAGCCCCGCGCTCAGCCCGTCACGACCGCCAGCGCGAACCCGTCGTACCCCTTGCCGCCGACGGTCTGCACCGCCGTCGCCGCCAACCTCGGTTCCGCACCGATGAGTTCCAGCGCCTTGCGGCTCCCCACGACCTTCGGGTCCGTCGCGCCCGGGTCGGCGACCGCACCGTCCCGCACGACGTTGTCGACGACGATCACGCTCCCCGGCCGGGAGAGCCGCAGCGCCCACTCCAGGTACACGGGATTGGAGGGCTTGTCCGCGTCGATGAAGAAGAAGTCGAACGGGCCGACGCTCTCCGCCTCCAGCAGCGGCAGCGTCTCCGACGCGGGCCCCGTGCGCACCTCGACCCGGGGAGCGTCCGCGCGGTCCGCGAGGCCGCGCTCCAGGTTGCGGCGCGCGACGTCCGCGTGGTGCGGCTGTGCCTCCAGAGTGACGAGGAGCCCCTCCGGCGGCAGTGCCCGTGCCATCCACAGTGTGCTGTACCCGCCGAGGGTGCCGATCTCCAGCACCTTCGCGGCC
This sequence comes from Streptomyces sulphureus DSM 40104, assembly GCF_000381025.1. Lineage (GTDB taxonomy): Bacteria > Actinomycetota > Actinomycetes > Streptomycetales > Streptomycetaceae > Streptomyces > Streptomyces sulphureus. The sequence continues at coordinate 606,950 of NZ_KB905813.1, read as the reverse complement.
CCGTGGATGCGCACCAGCAGCTCCAACAGCCGTCCCTGGCTGGGCGGGACGTCGATCGGCGGCAGGCCGGCCTCCCGGCTCGCCCGCAGGGCGTCCCGTAGGTCCGGCTCTTCGGGCAGTACCTCCCGCTCGATGTACTCGTCGACAGCCTCCCAGCGCTGCTGCGTCATCCGCTCCCTCTCCTCACCGGCGTACGTGCGCTCCCGAGCCGTCGGGCGGCCCCGACCGATGTTACGGCGGGGACGGTGTCCGAACGGGCCCGTCGCGCAAAGGAGTCGGCGTCAGGAGCCGGGGCGCCACTGCCAGTCGGCGACCTCGGGCATGTCCTCCGCGTGTTCCTCGACCCACTCGTGGTGCCGCTGCCGGAAGGCAACCATCCGCTCCCGCAACTCCCCCGCCGCGGCCGACCCCTGCGGCTCCGCACGGTCGAGCACGTCGAGCACGAGGCGGAAGCGGTCCATGTCGTTCCGCACGACCATGTCGAAGGGCGTCGTCGTGGCGCCCGCCTCCTTGTAGCCCCGCACGTGCAGGTCGTCGTGGTACGCGCGTCGATAGGTGAGGCGGTGGATCAGCCACGGGTAGCCGTGGTACGCGAAGACGACGGGACGGTCCCGGGTGAAGACCCCGTCGAACTCCTCGTCGGTGAGGCCGTGCGGATGCTCACCGTGCGGGAGCAGCCGCGCGAGGTCGACGACGTTGACCACACGCACCGCCAGTTCGGGCAGTTCCGCACGCAGGATCGACGCGGCCGCCAGCGCCTCCCGCGTCGGAACGTCCCCGGCGCACGCGAGGACGGCGTCGGGCGCGGAGCCGGGGCGCTCGCTCCCCGCCCACTCCCAGACGCCGAGCCCGCGTCGGCAGTGCTCGCGTGCGGCGGGGAGGTCGAGCCAGTCGGGGCAGTCGTGCTTGGCCGCGACCACCGCATTGACCGTGTCCCGGCTGCGCAGCACGTGCTCGGTGGTGCAGAGCAGGGTGTTGGTGTCGGGCGGCAGGTATGCGCGGACGATGTCGGGGCTCTTGTTGAGGAGGCTGTCGACGTAGCCGGGGTCCTGGTGCGAGAAGCCGTTGTGGTCCTGGCGCCAGACGTGGGAGGTGAGCAGCGTATTGAGCGAGGCGACCGGTTCCCGCCAGGCGACCTGCTCGGACTGGTCGAGCCACTTGACGTACTGCGCCGTCATGCTCCCTACGATGTTGGCGAACGCCTCGTAGCTCGCGAAGAGCCCGTGCCGTCCCGACTGCACGTACCCCTCGAGCCACCCCTGGCACATGTGCTCCGAGAGGACCTCCAGCACCCGGCCGTGGCGGCCGAGGTTGCGGTCGGTGGGGAGCAGGGCCTCCTGCCAGCCGCGGGTGCGCCCCGGTTCCTCGGTGTCGTAGAGGCTCTGCAGGTGGTTGGAGTCGATCTCGTCGGGGCCGAAGATGCGGAAGTTCCGCTGCTCGGCGGTGCGTGTGAGGAGGGCGCCGAGGTAGGCGCCGAGGACGGCGGTCGGCTGGTGGCCCGTGCTCCCCGGCTCCTCGACCGGTACGGCGTGCGCCTCCACTTCGGGAAGCGGCAGCTCGCTGACGAGCCGGCCGCCGTTGGCGTAGGGGGTGGCACCGAGTCGCAGCTCTCCCTCGGGCACCGGCGCGAGCACTTCGGCGCGGGGTCGGCCCGCCGCGTCGAAGAGGTCGTCGGGCCGGTAGGAACGCAGCCACTCCTCCAACTGCCGCAACTGTCGCGGGTCCTCGTGGACGCCAGGGAGCGGGATCTGGTGGGCACGCCAGGTGCCCTCGACGGGTTCGCCGTCCAGTTCCTTCGGACCCGTCCAGCCCTTGGGCGTGCGGAGGACGAGCACGGGGGTACGCAGCCGGGACGGTCGGGCAGTGCCGCTGCGGTCCGCGCTGCGCCTGCGTACGTCGTCGAGGAGCGCCACCGCGGTGTCGAGCGCGTGGGCCAACTCGACGTGCACGCGCAGGGGATCGCTGTCGGCTTCGGCGGTGACGTGGAGCGGTTCGTGGCCGAGGCCCCTGAGGTAGTCGTCGAGGTCCTGCTTCCCGGTACGCGCGGGGAGCGTGGGGTTGGCGATCTTGTAGCCGTTGAGGTGGAGGACGGGGAGGACGGCGCCGTCGTGGACGGGGTCGAGGAAGGCGTTGCTGCGCCAGGAGGCGGCGAGCGGTCCCGTCTCCGACTCGCCGTCGCCGATCACGGCGCAGGCGAGCACCTGCGGATTGTCGAACGCGACACCGTAGGCGTGGAGCAGGCTGTAACCGAGTTCGCCGCCCTCCTGGATCGACCCGGGGACCTCGGGAGAGGTGTGGCTCGCGACGCCGCCGGGCGTCGAGAACCTGCGGAAGAGGGCGCGCATGCCCTCCTCGTCCCGCCGGTACTGCGGCTCCAACTCACCGTAGGTGCCCTCCAGCCAGGCCCCGGCGCGCACCGCCGGCGCTCCATGCCCGGGGCCCCAGACGCTGACCGTCGGCCGGCCGCTGCGTTGGATCAGGCGGTCGAGGTGGGTGTAGAGGAGGTTCAGGCCGGGACAGGTGCCCCAGTGGCCCAGCAACTGCGGCTTGAGGTGGTCGGTGGTGAGGGGCTCGCGGAGGAGGACGTTGTCGCGGAGGTAGATCTGGCCCGCTGAGAGGTAGTTGGCGGCGCGCCAGTGCGCGTCGAGGGCGGCGGCCTCGACGCCGTCGATCTGCTGCGGTTCTCGGGGAGGTGTCGACTCGGTCTCTGCTCGATGGCCGTGCATGGTGCCCAGGGATACCAGGTCGAGCGGACGTTGACACGCGTGCCGCCCGACCGGTCCTCCGGCGCGGCGCGTCAGAAGCGGAAGAGGTCCCCTGCGCTCCGGTGGAGCAGGCATTCGTTGGAGAAGGTCTTCTCCCACTCGACGGTCCGGCCGCGGAAGGTGCCGTAGGCGCTCGCGGTGACGGGGTCGTGGATCATCGAGCAGGCTCCGGTGGCCGAGGGGACGGCATCCGGGTCGCCGTGCGCCCTCGCGAGGTCGGCGCAGGCCGCGGGGCCGTGCGGGTGGGTGCCGGTGCCGGAGGGGCAGTGAAGGCGGGCGGCGCGGGTCCAGGTCCCTTCGCTGCCGGAGAGGGTGAGTTCGAGGCCGCGTGCGGGGCGGTCGGCTCCGAGTCGCGCCTCGTGGTCGGCGGAGCGGGCTTCGGCGCCCGCGGGGCTCTTCGCTCCGCCTGCCGCCGTGCCGGCGGCGGAGGCCGAGGTGGCGGCGAGGGGCAGCAGGGCGGCGGCGAGCGCGAGTGCGGCGCCGCCGAATCGGTGGGCGGTGCGGGTTGTCTCCATGTCCCGTTCAACGCCCGGCGCGCCCGCGGGTCACCAACTCCCCATGCGCACTTGGTTGCACGGCGGAGGGAGCGTACGCCGCGCGCAGGGGCGCCGGCGTGCGCCGCCGGGCTCCGGATCGACCCGGACGACCCGGCGGCGCGTGTACTGCGGCCGTACGACGGCCGGTTGGCGTGTCAGTAGATCTCGTCGACCCACTCCGGGTGATCCACGAACGGGTTCCGGTTGTGCTGGATCTGCTCGTAGATGACGTCGTTGCGGTTCTCCTCGAACGCGTCCGGCGGGTCCTGCGCGCTCCACTCCTTCAGGACCGAGACGCGGCCGAGGTTGGGCGCCGAGCCGTTGTCCACCTCGTCGTTGGCCTCCAGGTCGGGCCAGGAGTCGTCGCCCTCGTACCGGACGTCCATGTAGAGGATCATCCGCGCGACGTCGCCCTTGACCTCGTCGCGGGGCTCGAAGGAGTCGTCGTCGGTGAAGTTGCCCGGGGCGTCCTCGACTTCCTCGCCTCCCTCGTCGAAGTCCTTGTTCCCGCGCACGCTGTTGACCTGGACGTCGGCGGGCCTCAGATGGTGCACGTCGGTTCCGGGCCCTGTCGAGGTGCCGAAGTCGCCGTGGGACTTGGCCCAGACGTGCTCGCGGTTCCACTGCCCCGAGTCGCCCCCGTTGTCGTCGGCCGACTGGGAGCGGCCGGTGTAGAGGAGGATGACGTTCGAGGAGTTGTCGGGGTCCTTGTCGGTCTCCTTCAGCGCGTCCCAGACCTCGTCGTAGGAGATGGCCTCGGCGTCGGTGGAGATAATGGTGTGGAGCGCGTCCTTGAGTTCCTCGCCGGTCTTGCCTTCGGCGTCCTGGTAGTAGTCGGCGGGCGCTTCGAGCGCCCCGGGCGCCGGTCCGGCCGTGGCCGTGGGGACTGCGACGGCTGCGACGACCACCGCTCCGGCAGCCGCGGCGGCATAGAGGGTTCTGCGTATCACGGTTCATCCCATCGCGTGGGGGGACGGACGCCTCCGGCGCCGGGTACCGGCGCGCGGCGCCCGTGTGACGGGTGTTCGGTCGCACGATGCCTGCCCGGGAATCTACGCGCGTGAACATGTCAGAACCCCGCGGCGAAGTGAAGAATCCGTGTGTCAACTACTGCGGCTTCCGCGGCGGTTGCCCCGAACGCGCAAGCCCCCGATCGCACGGGGGCCCGGAGTGCGCTACTCCCCCGCGCTTCCCTCCGACTCCGACTTGGCCGCGTCCTTCAACGCCTGGCTCGCCTGGAAAGCACCGTGCTCGGCGGGGAGCCCCGACTCCTCGAGCGCCCTGTTCTTCTCAACGACCGCCTCCTGCACCACGCCCCGCAGCCGCTCGGACTCGGCCTTCTCCTCTTCCGTCCACTCGATCCCCGGTTTTCCGACGTCCCTGGCGTGGCCGTCGAGGGCGGCGAAGGCGGCGTTCACGGCGCGCTGGAGGTCGATCAGTTCCCGATGCGTGCTTCTGTCGATGATGTCGGCCATGTGTGCGATCCTACGTCCGCCCCTGAGTTTTCCCAGCGCACAGCGGTGCGCGACGCGCGAGCGGCCGCTCTCCGACGTCGCGTCCGCTTCGTCAACGACCTTGCGCCGCAGGTGCGTTGGACCGCCTCCTTCTCGTCCGCCGGCGGGCCCCGCTCGGGTGAACAGCGGCCCAGGGGAGCGAGCGCGCCGCCGCGGACGGGCACCGGTCGCAGGGAGGCGGCAGCGGACGGAAGAGGGAGCGGCCATGGTGCGGGCACTGTTGGTGATCGACGTGCAGAAGGACTTCTGCGAAGGGGGCAGCGTCCCTGTTCCCGGCGGCGCCGGACGGGCCGCCGCCATCGCCGGGCTCGTGGCGAGGACGGCGGCCGAGGGCGTGTACGCGGAGATCGTCGCCACCCGCGACCACCACATCGACCCTGGCGGCCACTTCTCCGTCCGCCCGGACTTCCGCGCGTCCTTCCCCGCTCACTGCGTCGCCGGCACCGAAGGGGCGGCCTTCCACCCGTACTTCGCGGCAGCCGCCGAGTCCGCAGCCGTCGGCGAGGTCTTTTACAAGGGCGAGCACGCCGCCTCCGAGAGCGGCTTCGACGGCGTGAACGCAGCGGGGACCCGACTCACCGACTGGCTGCGTGCGCGCGGCGTGACCTCGGTCGACGTGGTGGGCATCGCCACCGACCACTGCGTCCGCGCGACGGCGCTCGACGCCGTCCGCGACGGCTTCGCCACGCGCGTCCTCCTCGACTACACGGCCGGCGTCGCCAGGGAGACGACGGACAGGGCGCTGGAGGAGCTCGGCAACGCCGGCGTCTCCCTGGACGGGGAGCCGGTCGTGCAAGTGTGAGGACGTCCAACGGCCCTCCGCAGCAGGGGCGTTGATCCCTTGTGCCTTCGGTCGGGCCTCATTCGTCCGCGCCGAATCCCTCCAGGAAGATCTCCGCGGTGTCCGTGGCGAGTTCCTCGACGCCGTAGCCCTCGGAGGGGCGGAACCACCGCACCGAGAGGAAGACGGCGTCCCGCAGGAAGCGGTGGAAGACGCGTGCTCCGACGTCCCGGCGGAAGGCGCGCTCCGCGACGCCGTCGGCGATCGTCTCCTGCCACGTCCTGAAGATCCGCGCGGCAGCCCCGCGTACGGAGGCGAAGCGGTCGTGCGAGGCGAAGTAGCCGCGGTTGAGCTGGTAGACCTCCGTCGCGTGCGGGCGGGCGTGCGAGACGTGCAGGGAGGCGAGGACCAGAGCACGGAGACGTGTGGCGGCGTCGCCGCCGGTGGCGAGCACCGCGCCGTAGGCGGCGTCGAGTTCACCGAGGTAGGCCCGGAAGCGGCGCACGTTGTGCGCGCCGAGCCAGTCGGTGGCCCAGGAGGCGAGGAGCCCCGCCCGGAACATCCCCACCGAGAACGGGGAGGGGAAGCCGGCGGCCCTGGCGTACTCCTCGTCGTGGTGGACGGGGTTCATGTCGCCCGAGGCGCCCTGGTAGCGGACGAAGTCGGTGCGCGTCACAGGACCGTGCACGGCGGGTCCGGGCGCAGGCGGGAGCGCGGCACGGCCCGTCGTCATGACGCCTCCGGGACGCCGCCGGTCTCGACGCCGGTCATCCTCGCCTCCGCCACGAGACGGCCGTGCGCGTCGCGGAACTCGGTGACCATCACGGCGAAGGTGAGCTCGCCGCCCCGCCTGCCCTGCTTGGTGTACATCTCGGTCACCGTCGACCGGGCGGTCAGCTCGGTGCCCGCGGTGGGCGGAGGTCCGTGGAATACGTACTCCTGCTCGGCGTGGAGACCGCGCTGCTGGTCCAGGGCGACGCGCTGCCAGGCGTCCGCCTCGCCCTCCTGAGCCCTAGCCCTGAGGCCGCGCCTCCACGACGAAGAACAGGAAGCAGGGCTTGGTCGACAGGTCATGGAAACCGTCGGGAAACAGCTCACGGGCGGCCGGGTCGGGCTGCGGCTCGCTGAGGGTGGAGAGACGGAAGCCGGCGGCGGTGAAGGCGTCGGTCATCGCGTGCAACGGTCTGCGCCAGAACCGCATCGGGACGGACCGCCCGCCGAACTCCCAGTCGAAGGAGTAGCCGGTGGTCGCGGAGTAGTCGGGCCGGGGCTCCTGGAGCGTATAGGCCACGAACGGGTGGTCCACCGAGGCGATCAACCGGCCGCCGGGCCTGAGCACGCGCCGCAACTCGGCCAACGTCGGCCCCCAGTCCTCCAGGTAGTGCAGCACGAGCGACGCGACCACGTCGTCGAACGCGCCGTCGTCGAAGGGTAGGCGCTCGCTCAGGTCGCCCACGTGCAGGTCGGCTTCCTCGCCCAGCCGCCGTCTGGCCACGGCCAGCATCCCGGCGCTGGCGTCGATGCCGGCGACGACCGCACCGCGGTCGCGAAGTGCGGCAAACAGGGCGCCCGAGCCGCAGCCGGCGTCCAGGATGCGGTGACCGGCCACGTCCCCGGCGAGGGCCAGCATCGCGGGCCGCTCGTAACCGGCGTTCACGAGGCTGTGCTCGTTCTCCGCCGCGTACGCCTCCGCGAAACCGTCGTAGTCGTTCGTGCGCCCCGGACCTGCGACGGGGGCGGGGTTTTCGGGCACCTCGGCTGCGCGCTCCATCGTCGCAGCCTAGTAGTGAGCCGGCCGCGGGACGTGGCGAACCACCCGCGTCGGGCCCGACTGGACCACCCGTCGCGTCGTGCGACCTGCTCACCGGACGCCTGTGCTGGAACAGCGCAGGCCGCTCCCCCAACCCTTCTCCCGACCGTCCGAGCGTGAGCCGCCCTTCCCGCAGGCCCTAGCAATCGCTTGGTTGACGTGAGTAGAGTGAGCGCATGCGGACCGGCCTTCACCCCGACATGCACAACGCGCCCTTTTGCGCCCGCCGTTGGCTCGACACGCCCACCGCCGAGGCCTACACCACCGAGGCAGCGGACAACCCCCCGCCGCTCCCCCGCAGTACGACAGCAGCGCACCGGCACCGTTGCGAGCAGGCCGCCACCTTCCGAACAGCCCGCGGCACGACTTCGTTGCTCTACACGTCGACTCAACTCGAGCCGCCCGAAGCAGCGTTGAGGCTCTCCGGCCAGAACTCCCGGACGCGCACGGCGCACACGCAGTCCGGCGAGGCATCGCCCTGGCCCCGTCCCTCGCACCCGCACGCCGACACGCTCGGCGACCGACCGCACCGACTCCAGAGAGGAGAGGCATGACGGACAAGACCATGGCCCTCGACGATTTCCCCGCCACCCTCGCGTCGGGCTCGACGATCGGAATCGGCGGCTGGGGCTCGCGCCGCAAACCGATGGCACTCGTGCGCGCCCTGCTCCACAGCGACGTCACGGACCTGACGGTGGTGAGCCTCGGCGGCCCCGACGTCGGCCTGCTCTGCGCGGCGGGCAAGGTGCGCAAGCTCGTCTACGGCTTCGTGTCCCTCGACAGCATCCCGCTCGACCCGCACTTCCGCGCCGCGCGGGAGACCGGCACGATCGAGGTGGCCGAGTACGACGAGGGCATGTTCGTCGCCGGCCTGCGCGCCGCCGCGAGCCGCCTCTCCTTCCTCCCCACCCGGACGGGCCTCCGCTCGGACGTGCTCACCATGAACCCCGGGCTGAAGACCGTCGCCTCGCCCTACTGCGACGAAGAGCACGTCGCGATGCCGGCACTGCGCCTCGACGCGGCGCTCGTCCACGTCAACCGCGCCGACCGCACCGGAAACGGCCAATACCTCGGCCCGGACCCGTACTTCGACGACCTCTACGCGCGTGCGGCCGACCGGTGCTACGTGAGCTGCGAGGAACTCGTGCCCACAACGGCCCTGTTGGACGCGGGACCCCCGCAGTCCCTCCTGCTCAGCCAGATCTTCACAACCGGGGTGGTGGAGGCGCCGCACGGAGCCCACTTCACCACCTGTCCCCCGGAGTACGCCCGCGACGAGCCGTTCCAGACCGAGTACGCGACGGCCGCCAAACGCCCCGATGATTGGCGGGAGTTCGCGCGTACGTACCTCAGCGGCGACGAGGCGCACTACCAGGCGGCCGTGGCCCGCTTCCACGCGGACCGCGCCGGGAAGAGGCAGGAGGCGACGGCATGAGCGCGGGGTTCACCAGGGCCGAGGTCTGCGCGGTGGCCTGCGCCGAGACCTGGCGCGGCGCGGGAGAGGTGCTGGCGCACACGGTCGGCTTCGTACCCACGATCGGCGCCCGCCTCGCCCGGCTCACGCACACACCCGAACTCGTCCTCTCCGACGGCGAGGCGTACCTCATGAGCGAGCCGCCCCCGCTCGGTGCCACCGCCGCGGAGGGCGGCGTCGTCAGCGGGTGGCTGCCCTTCCGCACCGTCTTCGACATCGTCGAGAGCGGGCGGCGGCAAAGCATGATGGGCGCGAGCCGGATCGACAGGTACGGGAACCAGAACATCTCCCTCATCGGCGACTGGCGCAGGCCCGACCGCCAACTCATCGGCGTACGGGGAGCACCGGGCAACACCGTCAACCACCGCACCGACTACTTCGTCGCCCGGCACTCGCCCAAGGTCTTCGTCGAGCAGGTCGATGTCGTCTCCGGCGTGGGCAACGACCGTGCGCACAGGCACACTTCGGCCGGGCGCCACCACCGCCTGGGGGCGGTCGTCACCGATCTCGCCGTGCTCGGGTTCGGGCCCGAAGGGCGCCTCCGTCTGGAGTCGGTGCATCCCGGAGTCACCGCGGACGAGGTCCGCGCGCGCACGGGCTTCGCGCTCGACACCGACGGGGCGGAGGTGACCCGCGCGCCCACCGGCGAGGAACTGCGGCTGATCCGTGAGGTGATCGACCCGGAGGGCCTGCGCGACCGTGAAGTCCGCGGCTGAATACGCGAGTTCGGCGCCGGCGCACGCCGCACCGGATCACTGCTGCGCGAGCAGCCCGCCCTGGAGCATGCGCAGGTACTGCTTCGCGACGGCGTCGACCTTGTACTTGCCGCGCGGCCGGTACCAGCGCACCGACGACCAGACGGTGTCGCGGATGAACCGGTAGGCGAGCTTGACGTCGATGTCGTTGCGGAAGGCGCCGGACTTCTGCCCCGCGCCCAGCACCCGCACCCACACGGCCTCGATCTTCCGGCTGGACTCGCCGACGTACTCGAAGCCGGGCTGCTTGCTGAGCGGGCCGACCTGGTTCTGGTAGAGCGCCACGGCGTGCGGGGCCGTGGCTATCGCGTCGAACGAGGCGTTGACGAGCTCCTCGAGCGCCTCCCTCGGCTCCCCCGCCTGCTTCTCGATCGCGGTGAACCGGTCGAGGAGGTTGACGAGGAAGTCGCGGAGTATCTCGTCGAGCATTGCCTCCTTGGAGCTGAAGTGGTGGTAGAGACTGCCGGAGAGGATGCCCGCCTCGTCGGCGATGTCGCGCACGGTCGTCTCCGCGTAGCCGCGGGTCGCGAACATGCCGGCGGCGATCTCCAGCAGCTCGCCGCGCCGCGCCGAGCCGCTCTTCGCGACGCCCTTGCCGGCCGGCGGCGCTCCTGGGTTCTTCACGGCACCCTGCCGGGGCTTCGCCGCCATCTGTCGTCCCTCCTGATGTGCCACAACAAGCATTTGACCGCCGGCGATTCTGCCACAGCCGACGACCGCCGCGCGGCCGGTACCGACCTGCCACCCCGGCGAGCAGTGGCCGTAGAACCCGTGTGAGCGGCTCTGTTCAGCGCCGCACCGCCTGAGTACGATGCCAAACAAGCAATTGCTCGCTTGGAGGAGAATGTGGTCACCGCGAGTACTCCGAGAACGATCCCCAGCTCGTGCGGGAGATGGCGAAGAGGTACCACGACCGCCCGGCCGTGGTCGAAGGAAGGGTGCGCCTCGGGTACCGCGAACTCGCGGAACGCGTCCACGAGACGGCCGCCGCCTACCTCGCCGCCGGCGCGACGATTCGCTCGCCGGCATGGACGCCAGACGGATGCGGGACGCGGGGCGGGACGCCTCATGAACCTCGATCTCGGCGAGTCCGAACTCGCCTTCCGCGACGAGGCACGCGCCTGGCTCCGCGCCCACGTACCGACGGAGCCACTGCCGCCGACGGACTCTGCGGAGGGGTTCGCAGCGCGCCGCGCGTGGGAGGGCGAAGTCGCCACCGGGCGCTGGTCGGTGGTGAGTTGGCCCGAGCAGTACGGCGGGCGCGGCGCGACGTTGCTGGAGTGGGTTCTCTTCGAGGAGGAGTACTACCGCGCGGGCGCCCCCGTGCGGGTGGCCCAGAACGGCATCTCACTGCTGGCACCGATCCTCTTCGCGCACGGCACTCCGCAGCAACAGCAGCGCTATCTGCCGAGGTTGGCCGACGGGACGGAGGTCTGGGCGCAGTGCTGGTCGGAGCCGGAGGCCGGCAGCGACCTGGCGTCGCTGCGCAGCACCGCCGTCCGCGACGAGGCCCGCGGAGGCTGGCTGCTCAGCGGCGCCAAGACGTGGAGCTCGCGCGCCGCCTTCGCCGACCGCGGCTTCGGCCTCTTCCGCTCGGACCCGCAGGCGAGGCGCCACAGCGGCCTCACCTACTTCCTCTTCCCCCTCGACGCGGAGGGGCTCACCGTCCGCCCGATCCCGCAGCTCGACGGGAACCCGGGGTTCGCCGAGCTCTTCTTCGACGAGGTCTTCGTCCCCGACGAGGACGTCCTCGGCGCCCCCGGTGACGGCTGGCGCGTGGCGATGAGCACGGCCGGCAACGAACGGGGACTCTCGCTGCGCTCACCCGGCCGGTTCTGTGCCGCCGCCGACCGACTGCTCCAACTCTGGTGCGAGCGCGGCGCCTCGCTGCCCGAGGCACGGGACCGTGTCGCGGACGCCTGGATAGCGGCGGAAGCGTACCGGCTCTACACCTTCGGGACGGTGACGAAGGTCGCCGAGGGCGGGGAGGTCGGCGCGGAGGGCAGCGTCAACAAGCTCTTCTGGTCCCAGTTGGACGTCGGGCTCCACGAGACGGCGCTCGAACTCCTCGGCCCGCAGGCCGAGTTGCGCGACGCCGAGGGCGCGTGGGCGGACGGCTACCTCTTCTCGCTCGGCGGGCCCATCTACGCCGGCACCAACGAGATCCAGCGGAACATCGTCGCCGAGCGGCTGCTCGGCCTGCCGAGGGGGGCCCGATGAGGTTCGCGCTCACCGAGGAGCGGCGCGCGTTCGCGGGGTCGCTCAACGACCTGCTCACGGCGGCCGAGGCGCCGGCTGCGTCCCGCGCCTGGGGAGCGGGGGACGCCGGGCCCGGGTTGCGGGTGTGGGGCCGGCTCGCTGACCAAGGTGCGCGCCCTGATGGATGCTTGGGGCACACCGGCGGTGCACCGCTCACGGGTCCTGGCCGCGGTGGCGCCCGACGCAGCCGCCGGCCGCCGGGGTTGAGTCCTCTCACCCCGCGACGGCCTGGAAGAGCACCTGGCCGGGGATACGGCGCAGCTCCGTGCTGCGCGGTTCCACGAACCCGGATTCGGCGAGCCAGTCGAGGAGTTGCCGCCGTCCGTGGAGGGAGGCGCCGGAGCTGAGGTGGAAGAGGAGGCCCAGTCCTGCGGCCGTCGCGTCGGGGCCGCGCTGGTCCGGATCGCGCGCGAAGAGGTCGAGGACGGCGAGGGTGCCGCCCGGGCGCAAGGCCGCGCGGAAGCGGTGCAGCAGCGGGGGGATCTCCTCGGGCCGCAGGTGGTGGAGAAGGTTGAGGCAGAGCAACACGTCATGGCCGGAACCGAGTTGGGCGGTGCGTGCGTCGCCCTCGCGGTGGTCGACGCGGCTTGCCCAGCCGGCGTCCGCGATGATGCGGCGGCCGACGGCGACGCTCCCCGGCAGGTCGAGGACGGTGGCGCGCAACCCCCCGTGCCGTGCACAGAGTTGCGCCGCGTACCACCCGTGACCGCCGCCCACGTCCAGCACGTGGCGGGCCTTCTCCGGCACCCGGACCGCGGCTGCGAACTCCGGGGCGCTGAACCGCGCGAGCTCGTACTGCCCCTCGATGTACTCGCGCCAGTACGGGGAGTCGGCCGGGGCGAGGTGGTGGTCGACGACGGCGGCCCCGCCGGCGTGCTCCGGCAGCCGCGACCACCACGGCCAGTACTCCTCGTGGCTGGCGACGTAACTCCGCACCGAGCGGGGCGAGTCGGCGAGCAGCCAGCGCCGCGCCGCGCGGGTCGGCGCGTAGCGGCCGCGGCGGCCCGCGCGCACGTACCCGAGCGCCCGGAGCGCCTCCAGGAGCAGCCGTGTGGTGTCGGCGCGCAGCGAGAGGTCCTCGGCGAGCTGTTCGGGTGTCGCCTTCCGCGCGGCGAGGCGTTCCAGCAGGCCGAGGCGCACGGTCGCGACGAGGACACCGGGCAGGGCCATGCCGGCGAGCGACTGGAGCGCCGGCAGCGGGACGCGCCCGCTGCGCAGCGCGAGGCGTTCGAGCAGCGTCTCCCCCTGGACGGCGATGCGCACGGGCGTCTCCTTCGGTCGTCGGCCGGTGCTCCCCGGCCCCGGTTCAGCGGGCGAGGCGTCCCACGGCGGCGTCGAAGAGCGCGGGGGCGCCGGTGCAGCACCTCAACAGGTGCCGGCGGAGGAGGGGCTGGGACGTGGCGAGGACGAGCGCGCGGGTGGTGAGGCGGTAGCCGCGGGTGGCACGGCGCCAGCTCCGCTCGTACGCCTCCGGTCCGCCGTCGGCGAGGGCGTCGACGACCGCCCTCGCCTGTGCGAGTGCCAGACTGACGCCCTCGCCCGTGAGCGCGTCCTCGTACCCGGCGGCGTCTCCGACGAGGAGGACGCGGCCGTGCACCCGCAGCCGCGGGTACTGGCGCATCGGTCCTGCACCGCGCACGGGCGAGGCGGGCTCCACGCCGTCGAGCCGCGCCGCCAGCTCGGGAAAGGCGCGCAGCAGCCCCGCGTAGGAGGGCGCTCCCCCGGTACGCGCCCTGTCCCTGGCGAAGAGCACGGCCACGCCGACGAGTTGGGGCCCGACGGGCGTCACGTACGCCTCCGCGTGCGGCGCCCACACCACCTCGACCCGCGTGCTCCACGGGGCCGTACGCCAGTGCCGGCGCAGCCCGAAGCGGCACGGTGCGCCGTACCTGACGCCGACCCCCAGCGTGCGGCGCACCGGCGAGTGCAGTCCGTCGGCCGCGACGAGCCACCGGGCGCGCACCCCGGCCGCACGGACCGAGCGGGCGTCCTGCTCCACTCGGTCGACCCGCCGCCGCACCCACGGCACCCCTGCGGACTCCACCGCCGCCGCCAGCGCCGCGTGCAACTCGGTGCGGCGGACGCCCCGTCCCGTCCCCGAGCGGAACCGTGCGTGTGCGCGGTTGCCCGCGAGGTCGGCGTACTCGATCCCGGTGAGTTCGTACCCCGCGGGCTCGACCCCCAACTCGGCGAGCAGCCGCACCCCTTGGGGCATCAGACCCTCCCCGCACGCCTTGTCGACGGGTGCGCCGCGCGGTTCGCAGACGAGCGCGGAGAGCCCTGCCCGTGAGGCGTGGAGTGCGGTGGCGAGCCCTGCGGGTCCGCCGCCGGCGACGAGCAGGTCGACGTCGTAGGCGGGCCCGGTCACGGTGCGAAGCCCAGCACCGCGTTCTCCACCCGCAGGCGGACGGCGAGGACGAGGGAGTTCGCGGCGAGGAAGAGCAGCGCCGTCAGCCAGGCGGTGTGGACGAGCGGCAGGGCGACACCTTCGGCCACCACGGCAAGGTAGTTGGGGTGGCGCAGCCACCGGTACGGGCCCCGCTCGACGAGCGGCAGCCCCGGCACGACGACCACCCGCGTGTTCCACCGCGAGCCGAGCGACCTCACACACCACCAGCGCAGCGCCTGCGAGGCGACCACGAACGCGAGCGCCGTCCAGCCGAGCAGGGGCAGGAACGGCCGCCCGGCGAGGGCCACTTCGGCGACCATGCCGACGAGCAGGGCCGCGTGCACGGCGACCATCGCGGGGTAGTGCCCACCGCCGTACTCGACGCCGCCCTGCTCCCTGGCCCAGCGCAAGTGCCGTGCGGAGACGAGGAGTTCGACGAGGCGCTCCGCGGCCACGGCGAGCGCGAGCAGCGCGAACCAGAGGAGGCTCACCGCGCGACCGCCTCACGCCCGCCGGCGCAGGACGGCCCGTACGGCGGCTCAGGCGGTGGCGAGGACGAGAGCGGCATTGTGGCCTCCGAAGCCGAACGAAGTGGTGAGGGCCGCCTCCATCGCCACGCCCCGCGGTCCGCGCGTGACGAGGTCGAACTCGGCGCCGGCGTCCTGGAGCCGGAGGCCGGCTGTCGGCGGGACCTGCTGGTGCTGGAGAGCGAGGACGGTGAGGGCCGCCTCGATGGCGCCGGAGGCTCCGAGCGCGTGGCCGAGGACGCCTTTGGTGGCCGTCGCGGGAGGCGGCTCGCCGAAGACGCGCCGCAGCGCATGCGCCTCGGCGGCGTCCCCGAGCTGTGTGGCGGTGCCGTGCGTGTTGACGTGGTGGATCTGGTCGGGTGTGCGGTCCGCGTCGGCGAGGGCGCCGCGGATCGCCTGCTCGGCGCCGCGCGCTTCTGGGTGCGGCGCCGTCGGGTGGTGCGCATCGGCGGAGGCGCCGTACCCGAGGAGCCGGGCGCGCGCCTGGGCGCCGCGCGCTCGCGCGTGCGCCTGCGACTCGACGACGAGCACTGCGGCGCCCTCGCCGAGGACGAAGCCGTCGCGCTCCCGGTCGAACGGTCGGCACGCGCACTGCGGGTCCGGGTTGCGGGAGAGCGCGCCGAGTTGGGCGAAGCCCGTCGCGGTGATCGGCACCCGCGCCGACTCGCTGCCGCCGGCGAGGACGACGTCGCAGCCACCGGAGCGCACCATGTCCCGCGCGACGCCGAGCGCGGTCGCACCGGAGGCGCAGGCGCTGGCGACGACGAAGTTCGGCCCGTGCGCACCGAGTTCGAGCGCCACCTCCGCCGCCGACATGCTCGGCAGGCTGCGCGGCAGCGCCGAGGGCGAGACGCGGCGGGGCGAGCCGTCCGCGAGGCGCCGGAACTCGTCGGCGTACCGGTCGAGGCTGTTGCCGGCCGTCCCCAGCACGACACCGATGCGCTCCGCCGCCCAGTGGGGCGCGGCGAGCTTCGCGTCGTCCACGGCACGTCGGGCCGCCCCGACGGCGAACTGCGTGAAGCGGTCGAGCCGCCGGCTCAGCCGTCCGCCGAGCTCCGCCTCGGCGTCGAACTCCGCGACCTGGCACGAGTACGCGACGGGCAGCCCGGCGAGAAGCGGATCGGGGCGCGCCGTCGACACGCCCTCGCACACCGTCCGCCACACCCCCTCGGGCTCGGCTCCGGCCGGCGTCACCAGGCCGAGTCCGGTGACGAGGACCTCATCCCTCGACACGGGCCTCTCCTCCCGCGGGGCCGGCAGGCGTGCGCCCCGGCACGGCGAGCGCCTCCAGCACGCTGCACGCCTCGCCGAGCGTCGATTCGCGGCTCACACCGTCGAGCTCGGCGGGAAACCCCAGGTCGAGGTCGTTCTCGACGGCGACGACGAGCTCGACGAGCGCCAAGGAGTCGACACCCAACTCGCGGAAGGTCTGCTCGGGGCGCAGCTCTTCGGCGTCGACGCCGAGTTGCTCGGCGAGCAGTCGGATCATGCGGTCCTGGAACTGCGGCATCTGTGCGGACATGGGGTTTTCTCCTCTGCGTGGAACGGGTGTGGGCGGAACCGGAGGGCGCTCACCAGTCGAGGAGGACCAGTTCGCTGGCGAAACCGGGCCCCATCGCCGTCATCAGGCCGGGAGAGCCGGGCGGCGGCGGGGCGTGCATCGTCCGCCGCAGCACGTCGAGGACCGAGGCGGAGGAGAGGTTGCCCAGGCTGGAGAGGGAACGGCGGGTGTGCGCGAGCGACCCGTCCGGCAGTTGGAGGCCGCGCTCGACCGCCTCGATCACCTTCGGGCCGCCCGGGTGGCAGACCCAGGAGGCGATATCGGCGGGGACGAGGCCGCGCTCGGCGAGGAACCCCGTGACGTCCTTGGACAGTTCGCCCTCGGCGATGTCGGCGACGTCGGGCGAGAGGACGATGGTGAAACCGTCGGCGCCGATCTCCCACCCCATGACGGAGAGCGAGTCGGGGTAGAGGCGGCTGCGGGTCGCGAGCATGCGCGGCCCCGGGGCCGGCTCGGTCCTGTCGGCTCCGAGCACGACGGCCGCGGCCGCACCGTCCCCGAAGAGGCTGGAGGCGACGAGGTTGGCCGTCGTCGTGTCGCCGCGCTGCACCGTCAGCGAGCAAAGTTCGACCGAGAGGAGGACCGCGACCTGCTCGGGGAAAGCCCGCAGGTAGTCGTGGAGCCGCGCGAGCCCCGCGGCGCCCGCGGCGCACCCCAGGCCGAAGAGGGGAATCCGCTTGACGTCCTCGCGCAGCCCGATCCGCTCGGCGAGCCGCGCCTCGATCGACGGGACCGTGAGCCCCGTCACGGTGGTGCTGGCGATCAGGTCGACGCGCTCGGCTGCGATCCCCGCACGGTGCAGCGCGGCGCGGAGCGCCTCCTCACCGAGCGCGCAGGCCGTTGTGCACCAGGCGGAGTTGGCGTCGGTGAAGTCGGCGAGCTCCTGGTAGCGGTGGAGCGGCTGGGAGAGGTGGCGGGTGCGGACGCCCGCGTTGGCGGAGATCCGGGCGAGCATGCGGCGTCGGTCGTCGTCGGGCAGGGAGGTGGCGGCGAAGGTCTCCGCGATCTCCTCCTGCGTGTAGCGGTACGGCGGAACCGCCACCTCGACGGCCGCGATCCGCGGTGCCGCCGCCCCGGCTCCGCCGGAGCCCGGGTTCCGCCGCGAGGAACCGTCAGCGCTCTGCATCACGAGACCTGCCCTGTGTCGACGTGTCCCCCGGCGGAACCCTAGAACACCGGCAGGCGATATCCGGATAAATACGCCCGGAGCGCGCCACCTTGCCGCCCCTCCGCGACGTCGGCACGAGTACCGGGGAAGATGGCGCACGGTGACGGGCGAGAAACGTGTGCCCCGAGCGTTGAGACAGCGGAGGCGACGGCAACCGAGCCGCGCCGAGGTGCGGCCCGGAAGGCGCCGCGAGAGGAGGGGCGGTGCGCACGACGAGGCGCCCGGCACGGGTACGTGCCGCGGCCCACCGCACCACCCGCGCCGCCGCGGCACTCCTCACCGCGCTCCTCGTCGTCCTCGTCGGCGACACCGGCTCGCAGGTGCCCGGCGGCAGCGTTCCCGGCGTCGAGCACGTCGAGCACGTGCAGCACGCATGGTCGGACCAGGGGCAGCCCCCACGCCTCCACGAAACGTTCGGACACCCGGTCCACCCGGTGCACGCTCCGGCTCCCCCCGTCGTCCTGCCGGGCGCCGGCGCGGGGCAGGCGCACGCCGTCGCGGCAGCGCTGGCGGAGCCCGGCGAGTCGGCGCTGCGCCTCGCCCGGCTCGCCCCCTATTTGGGGCGCGGACCGCCCTTTCCAGCAGGTAGCTGACAACTTCCCATCCCGCCGCGGTCGGTGATCCGACCGCGGTACGCCTGCTGGAGGCAACCCATGACCCGCGCCAACAAGGTGCGGGCGGTGATCGCGCTCGCCGTACTGGCGTTCTCCGCGCTGCTCACCGCCACCACTCCGCCGAACCTCGGGATCGACCTGAAGGGCGGCACCCGCATCGTCCTGGAGACGCGCGACACCGCGAAGGCCGATGCGACCGCACACACCACCGACCGCACCATGGAGGTACTGCGCCAGCGCATCGACGGGCTCGGCGTCACCGAGCCGGAGCTGGTGCGCTCCGGAGACAACCGCATCCTCGTCGACCTGCCGGGCGTCGACGACCCCACCGAGGCCGCCGAGGTGCTCGGCCGCACCGCCAGCCTCTCGTTCCACCCCGTCGAGGGACCCGCGGACGCGGCGGAGGCCAAGGGCGAGGACGGGTCGGACGAAGGCAAGTCGCCGGGCTCCGCCGCGGACGGGGACGAGACCGACGGCCGCGCCCTGCGCGACGAGTCGGGGCAGGCGCTGCAACTCGACGCCGCGGAGCTCACCGGCGCCGAGGTCGCACGCGCGAAAGCCGCGGTCGACCCCGAGCGCGGCGGCTGGTTCGTCGAACTCGGCCTGCGCGACGGGGGCAAGGACGCCTGGGCCGACGTGACGGGCAAGGCGGCCTGTGCTCCCGAGGGCGACCCGGCGCGGCGGGTGGCCGTCGTCCTGGACGACAAGATCATCTCGTCGCCGCAGATCGACCCGTCCGTCGCCTGCGGGCGGGGGATCACCCAGGGCACCACGCAGATCACCGGGTCCTTCAGCGAGGCGGAGGCGAAGGAGCTCGCCGCGCTGATCGAGGGCGGTGCGCTGCCCGTCCCCGTCGACGTCGTCGAACACCGCACCGTCGGTCCCACGCTCGGTGCGCGTGCCATCACGGCGAGCGCCGAGGCGGCCGTCCTCGGTGCGGCGCTCACCGCGGCGTTCGTGATCATCGTCTACCGGGTGGCGGGGCTGCTGACCGTCATCGGGCTGCTCAGCTACACGCTCATCGCCTACGCGGGGCTCCTCGCCTTCGACGCGACGCTCACCCTGCCGGGGCTCGCCGGCTTCGTGCTGGCGATCGGGATGGCCGTCGACGCCAACGTGCTCGTCCTCGAACGGGCACGCGAGGCGTACGGGGGCGCCGAGGGGCGCAAACGGTCGCTGCGCTCGGCCCTGACGAAGGGGTTCAGGGGTGCCCTCTCGGCCGTCATCGACTCCAACGTCACCACGCTGCTCGCCGCCGGACTCCTCTTCTTCCTCGCGGCGGGCCCGGTACGCGGCTTCGGGGTGACGCTCTCGCTGGGTGTGCTCGCCTCGATGGTGAGCGCGCTCGTGGTCGCCCGGGTCCTCACCGACCTCGCCGCCGGGACCCGCTGGCTCAGGGCGCGTCCCGCGCTCAGCGGTTTCACGGCGCGCGGGCGGCTGCGGGCCATGTGGGAGCGCAGCAACCCCGACTGGATGCGCCACGGGCGGCGGTGGCTGGTCGTCTCCGGTCTCGCGCTCGCCGTCGCCGTCACGGGGCTGGTCGTCCGCGGCCTGGAGTTCGGTGTCGACTTCACCGGCGGGCGGATCGTGGAGTACACGACCGAGCAGTCCGTCGAGCCGGACCGGGCGAGGCAGGCGCTGGAGCGGGCCGGCATCTCGGACGCCGTCGTGCAGAGCTCGGACGACGGGGGCGAGAAGGTCTCCGTGCGCACCGAGAAGCTGACGGCCGAGCAGGAGAAGGCCGTGGACGACACGGTCGACGAACTCGGTGGCGGTGCCGAGCGGGTGCGGGACGAGCTGATCGGCCCGAGCATCGGCGAGGAGCTGCGCCGCAACGCGCTCGTCGCCATCGGGGTCGCGCTCTGCGCCCAGTTCGCCTACCTCGCGGCGCGGTTCCGGTGGAGCTTCGCGGCCGCTTCGATGACGGCGCTCCTCCACGACGTACTCATCGTCGCCGGGGTGTTCGCCTGGCTGGGGATCTCCGTCGACGGAGTGTTCCTCGCCGCGCTGCTGACGGTGGTCGGATACTCGGTCAACGACTCGGTCGTCGTCTTCGACCGCGTACGCACCGAGTGGGCCGCCAACCGGGCGGGGCGGCTGCGGTCGATCGTCAACACGGCGGTCGTGCGCACCATGCCGCGGACGCTGAACACTGGGATGGGGACGCTCTTCATCGCCGGGTCGCTCGCGCTCCTCGGCGGAGACTCGCTCCAGGACTTCGCGGTGGCGCTGCTCGTGGGGATCGTGGCGGGGTCGTACTCGTCGCTCTTCATCGCCGCGCCGCTCGCCGTCGAGCTGGAAATGATGGGAGGAGCGCCGAAGCCGCCCACGCCGAAGATCCCGGCCGAGCGGAAGCGGCGGGTGCGCGGTCCGGCCGACACCGGGGCGCGCGTCTGACGTGGCCGGCGCGGCCCCGCTCCCGCTGCGGGACCGGGGCCGTGCCGCCCGTCAACCGCGGTCGGTCGGGCGGTACTCGGGCTCGCCTTCGGAGAACTCCGCTCGCACGGGCGGGCGCTCCCCGACGCGGGGCTCAACTGCCGTGCCGGGCGCGCCACTCCGGGGCGAGGACCGACCAGACCTCCGTGTCGGCGCGCTTTCCCCGGTGGAGGATGCTCTCCCTGAGGACGCCGTCCCGCTGCATGCCGAGGCGTCGGGCGACGGCGATGCTCGGCTGGTTCTCGGCCGACGCCAGCCACTCCACGCGGTGGATGCCCCGCTTCTCCACGGCCCAGTCGATGAGGACACGTGCCGCTTTCGTCACCAACCCCCGTCCGACGGCGGACGGTTCGAGCCAGCAGCCCGCCTCGGCCGTGCCCTGCGCGACGTCCATCGTCCGGAAGAGCACGCCGCCCCGCAGTTCGCCGTCGGCCCAGATGCCGTAGATCCGGCCGGTGTCGGCGGCGGCCTTGTCCGCGTAGCGCTGGAGGAAGGCACGGCTCGACGCCGTATCCCGCACCGCGTCGGCGAGTCCGATGTGGCGTCCGACGAACTCGCGTCCGCGGTCCATGTGGGCGAGGAACTCTTCGGCCTGCCACGGCTCCAACGGGCGCAACTCGCCCTCGTCCCCCAGCGGTACAGCCAGCATCGACGTCCTTCGATCGACATGAGAACGCCGTGAATCATGACACGACCGCCTGATCCGGGAAAGGCCACCGAAGGGCTGCGGCACACTTGTCCGCATGGTGCGTCTTCGGGTTCTCACGGTCGACGACTGGCCGCTGTGGCGCGAGCTGCGCCTCACCGCGCTGCGCGAGGCACCGCACGCCTTCACCGCGCGGCTCGCGGACTGGGCGCACGGGGGCGAGGAGCGGTGGCGGGCACGGTTGGAGGCGCCGGGCGCCCACAACGTCGCCGCCTTCACGCAGGAGACGGCCGTCGGGATGGCGAGCGGGCTGTCCCGGGACGGCGCGTACGAGCTGCGGTCGGTCTGGGTGAGTCCCCTGGTGCGGGGCCGGGGCGTCGGTGACCTTCTGCTCTCGAACGTCGCATCGTGGGCACGCGAGTCCGGGGCAACGTCCCTGCAGCTCAAGGTCGTTCGTGGCAACCGGCCCGCCGAGGCGCTGTACGTGCGCAACGGCTTCGTCGCCGAGGGCGCCGTCCTGGCGGACGATGCCGGGGAGCGCGTGATGGTCAAGCCTCTCGTTCCCTGACACGGCGGCCGGGTCCCGGACCGGTCGCGGAGTGCCTCGCCGCCTGGTTGCCGGCGGCGGCGCGACCGGACCGGAGCCCGGGGCGCGGTGCGCCCCGAGCCCTGTCCGCTGCGGGCCCCCGCAGAGAGCCAACGGCCCTCCGCGGGTGCCCCGTCGACCACAGGCCCGCGGAGTGTGCGCCCCCGCCGACGGAGCACACAGCGCTTCCGCGTCGGACCCCTGCGGAGCGACTCCCGGTGTCAAAGCCCGTCGGAGCGCGGCTGTTGACGTGGAATGCGCGCCAAGGCCCAGCGGCGCATCTCCGGGCGATCGAGCGAGGCGACCCAGAGGTCGACGAGGTCGAGGACCTTCTCCGCGGGCGCGGGGCCGACGCCGAGCACCCGCATGCCCGCCGAGCGTGCGGCTTCGATCCCGGCGCGCGAGTCCTCGACGGCGAGGGTGTCGGTCGTGTCGGCGCCGCAGTGGCGGGCCGCCGTGAGGTAGGTGTCGGGCTCCGGCTTCGGGCGCACCGCCTCCTCCGGCACGGAGATGTACCGGAAGTAGTGCAGCAGACCCGCGGCGTCCAGCGAGGATTCGACCACGTCGCGCGGACAGTTGCTCGCCACGGCGAGCGGCGCGAACGTGCTGACCGCGCCGACGAGTTCGACGGAGCCCGGCATGGTCACCGGTTCCGCGACGGAGAGCCGCCGGAAGATCTCCAGCAGGCGGCCGGCGACCGCTTCGGCCTCGTCCGGGTGTCCGGCCTCTTCCGCCATCATGCGGCCGCAGTCGGTGTAGTGGAGTCCCGCCGCGCGTTCGGCGAAGCCCTCGGCGACGGTGAATCCGTACTCGGCGAGCGTGAGCGACCTGGCTTCCTGCCAGTGCCGCTCGGAGTCGAGCAACGTCCCGTCGCAGTCGAATACGACGGCCTTGGGGGTCCAGGTGAGAAGGCACGGGTTATCCATGCGATTGCTCCCGTTCGACGAGTGTGCTGAAAGTATTCGAGACGGCAGGGCACGCTGTTGCAGACACCGCCGAATTCTGGTGTCCGCGGTTTTTCGGGCAGCGTTCCTCGCCGCCGGAGGAGAGACGTGCGGATGAGCGGCGCTGCACGGCAGGCTTCTCAACGCTCATCCGGATGGGGACGCAACTCACGCTAGAGACCCGGCACTTGCCGGTCAATCGATCCCGGAAAGTATTCATAACGCGGGGATGCGTGGCACGGGGCAACCATCGGGCCACAAAAGAATGGAATTACGAACGCGATTCGAATCGCCGGGCCACCGAGTGGCCTGTTCGTTTCGCCTTCCGGGGGCAATGCCGCTCAAAAAACCCACAGAAAAACAGGAGTTCGCGGCGCATGGGGCGGGAGGGTAGCCATTCGACCGCCGGCATGTACGCCCCTCGTCCCCCAACCGCGCCCCGTCGCCACCCTCGTCAGGGGAGCCACCCGCGCACCAGGACGAGCGCAGGGCCGCACCCTCGGGCGCACGTCACCTTCCGCGGGCAGCCCGGCGGAGCCCCCGGCGTACGCCACCGTCACCGTCCGTTTCCGAACGGCGGCTCGGGGAAAGCGGGACGGTGTCCCCGAGAGCGAACGGAGGTGCAGGGATGGATCGCACCGAGACGGTCCGCACGTCGGACGGCGCATCAGCGGCGGACGACGTCGTGGAGCTGATCCTCAGCGACCACCGCGCGATGGAGGAGCTCTTCCGCGAGATGCGGAGTGTGGAGGCCGACCGCACCGGCGCGCTGCGCCGCTTCGCGGACCTGTTGATCGCGCACTCCGAGGCCGAGGAGAGCGACGTCTACCCGGTGCTGCGCCGCCTCGACGACGTCGACGACGACGAGGTCGAGCACGGCGTCCACGAGCACGCCGAAGGCAACAAGGCCCTGCTCGCCCTCCTGGACGCAGGCGAGCCGGGAGGAGCGGACTGGGACGCGAAGCTGGAGTCCCTCGTGGAGGCGGTCACCCACCACCTCGACGAGGAGGAGCGCTCGCTCATCAACGACGCGAGGGAGAACGTCGCCCCGGCGAAGCGCCGCGAGCTCGGGCGGGCGTTCGCACGGGCCCGCCGCGACCGGTTGGCGAGCGCGCCGGGACGAGTGGAGAACGTACGCAGAGTCGTGGCAGCGGGGACCGTCTGAGACCGGCCGGCCGGACGCGCGCCGCGTCGGAGCGCCCTGCTCCCGCTACCGCGCCGCGCATCTGATCGACTGGTGCCGAGAGCCTGATCGAACGACCCCGAAACGAGAGTGAGTCACAGTGGGCATCATCGCGTGGATCATCATCGGACTGCTGGCCGGCGCCATCGCCAAGGCCCTGGTCCCTGGCAAGGACCCGGGCGGCTGCCTGATCACCATGCTCATCGGTGTGGTCGGCGGGCTCCTGGGCGGGTGGCTCGGCAAGGTCATCTTCGGAGTGGATTCCATCAACGGCTTCTTCCACCTCTCCACGTGGATCGCCGCCGTCGTCGGCTCCGTCATCGTGCTGCTGGTCTACCGGCTCCTGACGGGGAACCGGGGCCGCTGACGCGGCACCCGCAGCAGACGCACCGGAAGGCTCCGGCGGTGGTCGCCACCGCCGGAGCCTTCCGCGTGTCAGCAAGCAGGCCGGCTACGGGTGTTCGACGCGGGCAACCGGCGGAGGCGTCGTTCCGGGGAGCCCGAGCGCGAGGTTGCCCATGGGCAGCGCCTCCTCCTCGCAGCCCTTGAGGAAGGAGGCGGGGTGACGGGTGTCTCCCTCCTCCCTGTGAGCCATGGGGCGAGGCCGAGCGTCTGGCACCCGGTGCCGCGGCAGACGAGGCGGAGCGCCCTTCCCTCGTACTTCCACGCCGTGCGATCGCCGTAGGACGCGAGGTAGAGGCCGGCGGGCGGCGGAACCGCCAGCGGCCCGGGGAGGGTGACCGTGCGGTGCTGGAGCACGTCGAGCTCCTGGTCCCGCGCGGAGAGGCGGTGCAGGACGACACCGGCGGGGAGTCGGGAGTGCACGCTCGGCAGGTGGCTCACTCTCTTCGGCCGTGCGCCCCACTCAGAGGAACGGCAGCGGATACGGGTTGAGTTGACTGTCGATGCGCGGCTCGGC
Organism: Streptomyces sulphureus DSM 40104; assembly: GCF_000381025.1. Classification (GTDB taxonomy): domain Bacteria; phylum Actinomycetota; class Actinomycetes; order Streptomycetales; family Streptomycetaceae; genus Streptomyces; species Streptomyces sulphureus. The sequence continues at coordinate 582,083 of NZ_KB905813.1, read as the reverse complement.
GCGCACGCCCCTCGCCGCCGGCGCCTCGTGGGCACGGGGGTTGCCGCGCCGGTGGAGGTCGTTGCGATGTGTGGTCGGGCACAGGCCCGGCACGACGGTGCGGACGAGGGAGACGCCGCATTCGGCCACGTCGATCGGGGTGAGGTCGACCGTCACCGTCTCGTATCCGCACGGCGAGCCGGGCGACGGCCTGGGCGACGTCGGCGTCGAGCCCCTCCGACGCTCACGGCTCCGGCGGTGGGCGCAGCGGTCCCTCTTCCCGGAAGGCGAGGCGCCGTAGGCGGTCGGGGTGCCGGTAGCAGAGGGTGAAGTCGCGGAGGGAGTCCAGTGGTTCGTCGTCGTACGGGAGGCGGGCGCCGGTGACGAGGTGCTCCTGCCACTCGACGGCGCCCGCGTGGGCACGCCTCCTCCAGTGCGCCGAGCAGTGCGGCGTGCGGGTCGAGGTCGGCGCGAGCCGAGTGGACGACGACGGGGCGCTCGGGGGTGCCCTCCCGAAGCCGCACGCCGAGAGCGGGGATGCCGAGGTCCGTGGTGGGGTCCTTGCCGGTCGCCGGGATGCCGCGCGCCCCGAGCCGCTCGACGATGGTGCGGGCCCTCCCCTCGGGCAGGCGGTCGAAATCGAGGGAGGGGAGGGTGAGTCGGTTCTCCCGGAAGACGACGGAGGAGTCCCGCTCGACCGCCTCCATCAGCCCGGCGAACACGGCGTGCTGCGGACAGGCCCCGGCCGCGAGCCTCGTGGAGACCGGCTCGAACCAGAAGTGGTGGCCGCGGGGGAAGCGGTACGGGAGGTAGACGGCGCAGGCCGGCAGGTGGGCACGACCGTCGGGACCCCGGTGTGCGAGGCCGCGCTCACGGAGCGCCTCGGCGCGCCGGGACGGGAGGGAGGCGAAGGGCACGGCGTCCATCTCGCCTTCGTTCAAGGGCGGTTGGGCCGGGATGCGGAGCGTGCCCGTAGTCGCGCAGACGTAGAGGTGGCCGTTCCGCTGCACGAGCCGGACGTCCCGTCGGACCGTACCGGCCGGAATCCGGCCGGCGCGCTGTTCAACCACTGCTGTTCACCTTCGGGAGGGGGTTGGGGGGCTCGGGCTCGTCGCCTCCCGGCCGGGCCGGGAGTCCCACGACGGCCGACCCGGCGTTACTCCTCCTCGGACTCGGCTTCGCTCGGCGCGGCCGAGGGGCAGGAACGGCCCGCGAAGGTCTCCTCGGCCTTCCGGATCGTCATCTCCTCGGGGAGAGCGTCGTTTTCGCGCACGCTTCGTCCTTTCCGCGCGTGAGGGTTTCCCGATTCGGCGACCAATGCCCCAGATTTCAGGGGGAGGAAGCCGCAACTTGAATCATCCACGAGTCGAGCCGGGACGGAAGGGAACGGGAACGAAACTCGCACTTACGGGGCAAGCGCACGCAAAGAGATTTCCGCGCAGCGTGAAGCAAGGGCCACGAGAGACCGGCGTTCGACTTTCCTGCGGAGCAGCGGAGTTCGGGGGCGTCCCACATTCTGCGGTACGGGCCTCCCCCATGAATGTCTCCTCGCGAGTCGTGCCCGGCGCGCTCGGCGGTCGTGGATTTGCCCGGAGCCGCCCGGCCGATGAGGGTGGAGCGGGCGGGGCCTCGCTCGGGGCTCTCGACGTCCCTGGCCGCACGCGCCGGACGTCGCCGCGCCGTACGCTGCAGGGAAGGTGGAGGACATGGCAGAGCAGGTGGTCGTCGTCATCGGCGTCGGGGGCATGGGGAGAGCCGTCGCGCGACGCACGGGGGCGGGGAGCCGGCTGCTGCTCGCGGACTTCGACGAGCAGCTTCTGCGGTCGGTCGCCGACGAGTTGGAGGGCGAGGGCCACGCCGTCACCGCGGTGGCCGCCGATGTCTCCTCCGCCGACTCGGTGGCCGCGCTCGCCCGGCAAGCGGCCTCGCTCGGCGAGGTCCGCAGCATCGTGCACACCGCCGGGCTCTCGCCCGTGCAGGCGCCCGTCGCCGCCATCCTCGCCGTCGACCTTCTCGGAGTCGCGCTGGTGCTCGACGAGTTCGCCGGCGTCGTCGCGCCCGGAGGCGCAGGCGTCGTCATCGCCAGCATGGCCGGCCACGGCCACCCGGTCCTCGCCGCCGAGGAGAGCCGCCGGCTGGCCACGGTGCCGCCGGGCGAGCTGCTCTCCCTGCCGTGCACCGCAGCGTCCAACTTCCCGTCCCCGAGCGCCGCTTACGCGTTCGCCAAGCGCGCCAACCTCCTCCGCGTGCAGGCCGCGAGCACGACGTGGGGCGAGCGCGGGGCGCGGATCAACTCGGTGAGCCCGGGCGTCATCGCCACCCCCATGGGGCAGCAGGAACTCAGCGGTGAGCACGGCGACACCATGCGTGCGATGGTCTCCGCCTCCAACGCCAAGCGGGTCGGCACCGCCTCCGACATCGCCGAGGCCGTCGCCTTCCTCCTCGGCTCCGGAGCCGGCTTCGTCTCGGGGACGGACCTGCTCGTCGACGGAGGCGTGACAGCGGTGGCGCGCAGCGGGGGGCTCGGCCAGACACGCCGGAATCCGACCTGAGGACCGGCAGCAGCACTCACAGAGCCGCGAACGTCCGCCCCTGCGCCCTCGGTTCGCCCTCCGCACGGCTCAAGCAGCCTCCGCGGCCCGGCCGGGATTTTTTCCCCGGGAAACCGGCCGGCCTTCCGCCGGGATACGCCGCCGGTCGGCCGTCGCGCCGGGTACACCGGTGCCCGTCCGCCGGGGTGCTGTGTGGACTGCGTGCGTCGGCGCAGACGAAACTTGACGTGCCGCCGCGAGGAGCCGTCACCGTCGGGCGGCCGGGCAGGGGGGCCCGGGCGTTCCATGAGGGCGGCGCAGAGGAAACCGGGCGACGTATGGAGGGACATGTCCGATGGGGAACGAGACACGTGTGCGCTTCCGGATACTCGGGTCCTTCGAATGCTGGGACGGTGAGGAACGCCTGCGCGTGGGCGGGCCCGTGCACGAACGCGTACTCGTCACCCTTCTCCTCGACCCCGGGCGGGTACTGCCGGTTCCGCGCCTCGTCGAGGCCGTCTGGGGGGAGGAGGCGCCCGCGACCGCCGAGCACCAGGTCCGCAAGGCTGTTGCCGATCTGCGCAGGCGCCTGCCCGACGGGCGGAGCGTGATCGTCACCGACGGTCCCGGGTACCGGGCCGTGGTCACGGAGGAGCAGCTCGACCTCAGCCAGTTCAACGAGGGGCTGCGCAGGGCGAGGGAGGCGACGGCCGACGGCCGGACGCGCCGGGCCGCGGAGGCGCTGCGCGCCTCGCTGGCACTGTGGCGCGGCCCCGTGCTCTCGGGAGCCGGCGGAGAGGTGATCGTGGCCGCGTCCGCCGCGGTCGAGGAACGGCGCCTGACCGCCCTGGAGCAGTCCTTCCAACTGCGCCTCGGCTTCGGGGAGAGCGGCGAACTCATCGGCGACCTCCGCGAGTTGATCAGCGCGCATCCGCTCCGGGAGCGGCTCAGGGGCCAGTTGATGCTCGCGCTCTACCGCTCAGGGAGACAGGCGGAGGCGCTGGAGGAGTTCAACAGAGTGCGCGACCTGCTCGTCGAGGAGCTCGGCATCGGTCCGGGCGAGGAGTTGCAGGAGCTCCACCAGGGCGTCCTGCGCAACAGCCCGGAGCTGGCGGCGCCCGCGCCGGCCGAGGAGCCGCCGGGCCCCGCACCGCTCGTCGTCGACGAGACGCGCACCACGCTCCCCTACGACCTGCCCGACTTCGCCGGCCGCAACGAGGAGTTGGGCCGCATCCTGGGGTTCGTCGACGAGCCGACCGGTTCCGGGCCGCTCATCGTGATGGTCGACGGGATGGGTGGGAGCGGGAAAACCTCGCTGGCCGTGCGCGCAGCGCACCAGCTCGCGGGGCGCTACAACGACGCGCAACTCTATTTGGATTTACGCGGGTTCGCTCCCGGCGAGCAACCGCTCTCGGCGTTCGCCGCCACCGAGGCGCTGCTGCGCATGCTCGGGGCGCCGGCCGAACGCATCCCCGAGGACCTCGACGGACGCACCGCTCTCTGGCGGCAGACGGCGGCGAGGCACCGGATGCTGCTGCTCCTCGACAACGCCGTGGACGAGGCGCAGGTCCGTCCGCTGCTGACTCCGTCGAGCGACGTCCTCACGCTGATCACCAGCAGGTCCCTCCTCGTCGGCCTCGACGGGGCACACAGCGTGTCGCTCGGCACCATGTCGCCCCAGGACAGCACGGCGCTCGTCGTCGCGGTGCTCGGAGCGGCGCGAGCCGAGGCCGAGCCGGAGGCCGTCGCCGAACTCACCGAGCTCTGCGGTCACTTGCCGCTCGCTCTGCGCATCGCGGCAGCACGGCTCCGCAAGCGTCCGCGGTGGACGGTGCGCTACCTCGTCGACCGGCTGCGCGACGACACGCACCGGCTCGCCGAGCTCAACGCCGGCGAGCGCAGCGTCGAGGTGACGCTGCGGCTCTCGTACGAGGGACTGGAGGCCGAACACCGCAAAGCCTTCCGCCTGTTGGGGCAGTACCCGGGCCCGGAGCTCGACGTCCACACGGCCGCCGCCCTCCTCGATGCGCCGACGAGGGACGCCGAGGACACCCTCGAGTACCTCCTCGACGTGCACCTCATGCAGCAGCACGAACCGGGCCGCTACGCCTTCCACGACCTGGTGCGGAGCTTCGCACTCGGGCTGCTGCGCCCCGCGGAGAGGGACGACGAGGCCGAAGGCGCCGTCGTCCGGCTGCTCGACTACTGCCAGCTCGCCACCGACGCCGCCTGCGACCTGCTCTTCCCCGGGCGGGTGCGGACCGAGAGCCCGCAGCAGGAGGTGCACCGCGAACTGCCCTACCTGCACAGCGCGGTGAGGGCGAGGGAGTGGCTGGAGCGGGAACAGGACGGCCTGCTCGCCGCCGTCGCCCTCGCCTACCGCAGGGGCCTGGACCGGCGGGTGGCGCGGCTCGCCGCGAACATCGTCTTCCAACTGGACCTGCGCGGACGGTTCGACGACTTCCAGGAGCTCGCCGGCACCGCGGTCGACGCCTCCCGGAGGCTGGGCGACCGGCCGCTGCTGCGGTTGAGCCTCTCCAATCTCGCCGTTGCGCACTGGAAGTTGGGGCGGTTCGAGGAAGGGGTGGCCGAGGCCGAGGAGGCGCTGCAACTCGCCGTCGAACTGCGGGACCAGAGAGGCGAGGCGAAGGACACCGGGCTGCTGGGGCTGCTCTTCGCCGCGCTCGGCAGGTTCGACGAGGCCGCGCCGCGCCTGGAGCAGTCGATCGCGCTCAAGCGGGAGTTGGGCGCCGAGCGCGCCGAGGCGGAGTCCCTCACCAACCTCAGTGCGCTGTACGCGCAGCGCGGACGGTTCGCGGACGCCGCCGAGGCGGCCGAGCGGGCCGTCGCGCTCGACCGGCGCATCGGTGCCACCGACAAGGAGGTCGAGGCGCTCACCGACCTTGCCGTCGCCAAGCTGGGGCTCGGCGAGGAGAGGGAAGCGTACCGGGTGCTGGCGCGCGCCCGCGAGCTGGCGAGCGACGCCGTCTCCCCTGCCGAGGGCGCGCTCCTCCTCGCGGTGTCGGCGGACGCGAGCGAGCGGCTGGGCGAAACGGAGGAGGCGGAGCGACGCGCCGGAGCCGCTCTGCACCAGGCGCGGTTGAGCGGGGCGCCGCTGCGCCAGGCCGCGGTCGCCAACACCCTCGGCCGCCTCCAGCGCCGACGCGGCGGGCACGCACGCGCACTGGAGCTGCACCGACAGGCGCACCGCCATGCCTCCGAGTCCGGCTACCGCGTGGAGGAGGCCCACGCACTCCACGGGATCGCCGCCGCGCTGCGGGGGCTCGGCGACGACCAGGAGGCGGAGAGGTACCGCATGCGCGCCGAGGAGGCGTTCGAGGCGATGGGGGTGCCTCAGGAGTGCCGCGGGTGAGCGGGGCCTGGGGCGCTCGTCGGTAACTCACGGTCGCGGCCGTGGGATCGGGGGCACGGTGACGGCGTGCGGGCGCTGCTCGAGGGGACGCTCCTGCCGTGCGGGAACTTCTCGGGCGCGGACGCTTCGGCACGGGTGTCCCTCGGGCGGGGCTCCTCGGCGCGGACGCTCCGGTCGGCGCCTCCGTACGGTGCGGCTCGCACCGGTTCGCCGGCGGTGGACCGATGCCCGAGGACGGACAGGAATCGGCGGGCGACCGGCACTTGAAGGCTGACGCGACGAGGCGGCGCCACCGGTGTCCTACCGATGGCGCCGCCTGTGCCTGTTGGGCGTGTGCCTTGCGCTCCCGACTGCCTCACACCGCGGCCACGTTCGGGCCTTCCCCCTCGGCAGATGCGAAGTTGGGGCCCTCACCCGCGGCCGGGACGGGAGCGACGTTCGGGCCTTCCCCCGACGCCGCATCGGGACCCTCGTCTTCCACCGCGGCGGCGTTGGGGCCCTCGCCCACCAGCGCTGCCGAGTTCGGGCCCTCACCCTCCAACACGGCGACGTTCGGTCCTTCGCCACCCGACACGGCGAGGTTGGGGCCCTCACCGCCCACAGCGGCGACGTTGGGCCCCTCACCGTCGAACACGGCCATGTTCGGCCCCTCACCCGACGCCGAGTTCGGACCCTCCCCTCCCGACACGGCGTAGTTCGGCCCTTCACCGTCCAGCACCGTCACGTTCGGCCCCTCACCCGACGCCGAGTTCGGACCCTCCCCTCCCAACACGGCGTAGTTCGGCCCTTCACCGTCCAGCACCGTCACGTTCGGCCCCTCACCCGCGAGCGAGTCGAGCCCCGCGCCGAGCACCGTCGCGTGCGACGGAGTGCCGGGCCAGGTCGGCTGCGCCGCGGCGAGCGGGGTGGCGAGGCCGAGGGTGAGGACGCCGGTCGCGAGAAACCCAGCCAGTGTGGCCGACTTGCTGCTCATAGTCCCTGCCTTAGGTGAGGTGGCGCGGTGCTGACGAGAAAAAGGTCGCGCGCCGCGCTCCCCTGCCGTTCCGCTTCCGCTACCCCTCGCCGCCACCGAAACGGGAACCAGGCGGGAAGGTACGGTGCGGGCCGCGCACCACGGCGCGCCCACCGCCTGCCGGTGGGCGCCCGGACTCCGCCACGCGCGCCCGGAAGAGCCTCCGTACCGCCGTCACCAGGTGCGCCGCCTCGCCGGGCGAGTCCGCCGCGACGACGACGTAGCCGGGCCACCGGTCGGTGCCGTCCTCCCCCTCCGGCACCCGGTCGCCGGGAAGGTACGGGAACGAGAGCTCGCACACGCCCGGCAGCGCGGCGATCTCCTCGATCCCCTCCACGGACAGCAGCCACCCGGCCGGCGGCCGCAGCGGCGCCGCCAACGCATGGCGCCCCGCGACGGGTTGACGGAGGGAGCCGCCCGCGAGCAGCCCGAAGAACTCGGCGTCGCGGTCGAGCCCCGTCGCCGGTGCGAGGAGCCCGGCCACGGGGCCCGACGCCCGGCGTGCGCTCGCGCCGACGACGCGCGGCCCGTCCGCGGTGAGGGCGACGACGGTGTACGCGGGGCCGCACTCGTACCCGGCGAGGTCGAGCAGCCCCGTGACGGCCGCCCGGGTCTGCGCCTCCTCCTCCCGCCCGAGCGGGGCCGGCAGCAGGTGGCCGCTGACCGAGGCGCAGGCGTGGTGGAGCGAGGCGACGCCCAGCACATGGTGCATCCCGTCGACGGTCACCGTCTCGACGCCCAAGCGCGGCCCGTCGAGGGCCTCTTCGACGAAGTAGACGCCCCCGCCCTCCGGTCCGGCCCGCGGGCTCCGCTCGACGTGGCGCACGGTGGCGCGTGGGCCCATCTCCCTGACGGCCGCGCCCAGTTCGTCGTCGGTGTCCGCCAGCGCGTAGGCGACGTACCCGCCGCTCCCGCGGTTCAGGAGCCGGCGCCGCTCGATCGGGTCGCCGAGGAGGCGGGCCGACGCGGCGGGGTTCGCCGACAGCGACAACGCCTCCGCCGTCTCCAGCACGGCCGGGAGTTCGCCGGCCGACCCGAACGCCACGAGACCGGCGATCCGCTGTGTGCGCGTCGTCGCGGAGACGAGCGCGCGCACCGCTTCCGGGTCGCGGAGGTCGGCGCGGAGGAGGGGGCCGCCGGGGCCCGACTCCGGTCCGTACGGCGGCTCTTCCCGCTCCGGGCCGACGAGCACCAGGACTTCGAAGCCGGCCGCGGCGGCGGCCCTGACCGCCGCCCACTCGGGCTCGACAAGGAGCAGCGCACCCAGGTGCCGACGGTCACGGCCCCGGGCACCGCAGTCAGCGGTTGGTGAGTTCACGGCCGTGCTCCGGCTCGCCCGCGGGCGTCCCCGCTGCCGTCCGCTCGGCCTCCACCTCCCCGGAGGCTGCCGCGTCGGCAAGCTCTCCTCCCTTCCCCCAGTACCCGGGTTCCACATCCCTGACGATGACGGTCACCGCCTCGCCCGGACAGCCGGCGACGCGCGCGACGGTGCTCGTGACCTCCGAGACGAGCCGGGCACGCCGGCTGCGGTCGTTCCCCTTCCACCAGTCCACGGTGACGACAGGCATGACGATCTCCTTCCACGTGGCCCCACGCGCCGCGAGCGCCGCGCGTGAGGCTGCCGGCCGGAGGCGGACTGCTCCGACCCGTCGAGCGTGCACAGCGGCGTTCCCTTCCGCCTCCCGTTCTCTTCCCGTCCCCGTGGTTCCGCTCGGCACCGCGGTGCACGGCACGGGGGAACGGGGCGGGAAGCGATCGGGAAGCGGTGGCGGGAGTGTCTGCGGTGTCGGGAGCCGGTGCAGCAGCGCCGGCCGCGGTAGACGACAGCCCCGGAGTGCCCATGAATGCCTCGCTCACCTCACGGCGGAAGACCCTTCCGCCGCCAAGGCGCCGCGGCGCCGCCCCCGTACACGCCTCCCGCACGGGTCCCGAACACCCGGGCATGCTGCGGACGATGGGCGAGGACCTGCACGTGGTGGTCGAACGCGACCCCTCCGTACGGGGGCGCCTGGAGGCGTCGCTGCACCCCGCACTCACCGCGTTATGGAGCCACCGGGTCGCCCACCGGCTCCACACGCGGGGGATGCGGCTGACCGCGAAGCTGCTCGCGCGGTGGGCGCGGAAGGTCACAGCGGTGGAGATCCACCCGGGGGCCGAGCTGGGCCGCCGCGTCTTCATCGACCACGGGGCCGCCGTGGTGATCGGCGAGACCTGCCGCGTCGGCGACGACGTGACCCTCTACCACCAGGTGACGCTCGGCGCCGTCGGTTGGTGGAGCGACAACGCCCGTCCGCCGGGCGCCCGCCGCCACCCCGTGGTGGGTCGCGGCGTCGTGCTCGGCGCCAACGCGACGGTGCTCGGGCCCGTGACCGTGGGCGACGGCGCGGTCATCGGCGCGCAGGCCCTCGTCAACAAGGACGTCCCCGCCGGCTCGCGCGTGCTGGCGCCAACCGCCGTCGTCAAGGAGCCGGGCAGGCGGCCCGAGTTGCTCACCGACGTCTACGCCGACATCGCCTCGGCCGGCTCCTGGTAGCCCGCGCCGCCCATCTCCGCCCCACCAACGTGAGGACCCCTCCCATGGAGACCATCAGCCCCCCGCAGGAGACCCGCCGCCTTCCCGCCGTCGCCGAGAGCGTCGAGGAACTGGTCGGCTCGACGCCGCTGCTGCGGCTCCGCCTTCCGGCGACCGCACCCGGCGCCGAGGTGCTCGCGAAGCTGGAGTCGGCCAACCCCATGTCGAGCAGCAAGGACCGGGCGGCGCTGCGGATGATCCGCGGCGCCGAGGACCGGGGCCAACTCCTGCCCGGCAGCGGCACGATCGTGGAGGCGACGTCCGGCAACACCGGTATCTCGCTCGCGGCGTTCGCGGCCTCGCGCGGCTACCGGTGCGTCATCGTGCTGCCCGACAACGCCACCACCGAGCGCGTACGGCTCCTGCGGGCTTTCGGCGCCGAGGTGGTGCAGACCCCGAGCGAGCAGGGCTACCCGGGCGCGATCGAGAAGGCGGAGGAGATCCACGCCGCCACCCCGGGGTCCTGGTTCCCCTGCCAGCACGAGAACCAGGACAACGTCCGCGCGCACTACGAGACGACGGGTCCCGAGATCGACGCGGCGCTGCGCACCACCGGGCGCCGGCTCGCCACGCTCGTCTGCGGCGTCGGCACCGGCGGGACGCTCACCGGCATCGCACGGTACTTCAAGGAGACCGACCCGGACGTGCACGTGGTCGCCGTCGAGCCGGAGAACTCCCCCGTCCTCTCCCGCGGTTACGCGGGACGGCACCGTATCCCCGGTCTCACCGGCGGGTTCGTCGCGGAGACCACCGACGTCTCGCTCATCGACGAGGTGCGCACCGTCTCCGACGCGGACGCGCTCGCAGCCGCCCGCGAACTCGCCCGCGGGCAGGGCCTGTTCGCCGGGGTCTCCTCGGGTGCCGCGGCGCACGTCAGCGCGGCGCTCGCCGCGGAGGACCGGCACGCGGGGCGGACCGTCGTCACGGTCCTGCCCGACACCGGCGAGCGCTACCTGAGCATGTGGGACGAGTGAGCCGTCCGAAGGCCGCAGCGCCCCACCGAGAGAGGACGTGAGAGACCATGACCCTGGCCGCGCTCCACGCGTTCGACGACGCGCGCACGGTCCGTATCGGGGAGACGACGACCACGCGGTTCATCGCCCCCGCCGGAGCGACCGACGGCCGCCTCGGCATCTTCCACCACAGCATGCTCCCCGGCGCCTCCGGAGCGGCGCCCCACTACCACACGCGCATCGCCGAGTCGTTCTACGTGCTGCGCGGCGAGGTGGCGCTCCACGACGGGAGCGGCTGGCGGACGGCGCACGCAGGCGACTTCCTCCACGTGCCCGAGCGGGCCGTGCACGGATTCCGCAACGACAGCGGCGCACTCGCGGAGATGCTCATCATCTTCACCCCCGCCGAGCACCGCGAGGGCTTCTTCGAGGGGCTCTCCCGCCTGCTCGCCGACGGCAACAGGCCGAGCAGGGAGGAGATGGTCGCGCTGATGGAGGAGTTCGACCAGTACGAGGTCGATCCCGACGCAGCACCGCACCACCACACCCACGCGCACCACCACGACCACACATCACCGGGAGAGTGACCATGAACACCGCTAGCTGGGGACGGTTCCTGCTGCTCGCCGCCTTGTGGGGATGCAGTTTCGCCTTCATCAAGGTCTCGCTCGACGCGTTCGAGCCGCTCCAACTCGCCACGGGGCGGCTCCTCGTGGGCGCCCTCGTCGTCGCCGCGATCGTCGCGCTCAAGCGCATCCCGCTGCCGGCGCGGCCGGTGTGGGGACACATCGTCGTCGCCTCCGTCTTCGGCAACGCCGTCCCCTTCACCCTCTTCGCCGTCGGCGAGCAGCACACGACCGCCAGCGTCGCCGGGGTGATCCAGGGCGCAACCCCCTTGGTGACGCTGGGGATCGCGGCCCTCGCCATCCCGGAGGAGAAGCCGACGTCGCGGAAGGTCATCGGGCTCGCCGCCGGGTTCGTCGGCCTCGTCGTCATCGTCGGGCCGTGGGCCGCCGGCGGGCTGGGCTCCGTCGGCGGGCAGTTGGCGTGCATCGGGGCCGCCGCGAGCTACGCGGTGAGCTTCGTCTACGTCCGGCGCTTCATCGCGCCGCACAAGATCCCCGCGCTCGCCGTCACCGCGGGGCAGCTCACCTCGGGAACCGTGATCACCGCGGTCGTCACGACGTTCGTCTCCGGCTGGACCCTCGCCGGCGACCTCGCGGTCAAGCCCGTGCTCGCCCTGGTGCTGCTCGGCGCCGCGTCGACCGGCCTCGCCTTCGTACTGCTCAACCGGCTCATCGCGGACGCCGGTCCGACCACGGCCTCCGGGGTCAACTACCTGGTCCCCGTCTTCTCGGTGATCGTCGGGGCCGTGGCGCTGGGCGAGTCCGTGGGGTGGAACGTCCCCGTGGGAGGCGCCGTGGTGATCCTGGCGCTCGGCTTCGCCGAAGGCCGGCTGCGGCCGCGCGCCGACCGGCCGCAGCGCACGCCCGCCGCGGCACCCGTCGAGCGCGTCCCCCAGGACGCCGGGCGCTGAGGCGACCTCGCACCGACCGGGCCGGGGCCCGGTCCGACACCCCCAGGGTGCTCGGACCGGGCCCCGGCCCGTCGCGTGAGCCCCGCGGAGGCGTTCCCGTCCCTCCTCCCCCGCGTTCCTCCGCGCAGGGACCGGTGAGGGAGGGCACCGGGAAGGCGCCCGCCGATGCTGGCGGAGCCAGAGCGCATCCAGGTCCAAGGAGTGAGTAGCCCCCATGCAGACCTCCACGTACCTCGGCGGCGGCAGGATCATCCCGTCCTCCGAGCTGCTTTTCGAACCCGTCGAGTCGGGACGCACCCTCGTCGCCACCCCCGTCAGCCCCGCCGCCGGCGCGACGCACGTGACGCTGCACGTCGTACGCGTCGCCGCCGGCGAGACGTTCACCCCCGACGCGAGCACCGAGGAGGAGAACACCGCGGTCGTCTTCGACGGTTCGGGCACGGCCCGCGTGGGCGGCGAGACCCGCGCCGTGCAGCGCGCCGACTCCGTGCACGCACCGACCGGGCTCCCCCTCAGCCTCTCCGCCGGCGCCGGCGGGCTCGTCGCCTACGTGTGGCGCGCCCCGCTGGAACCGACCCGCGCCGCGGGGACGCGGCCGCTGCTCTTCTCCTCGCTGTGGGACGAGACGACGCGCCTCCAGGGGTTCGGCGGCACCGGGCAGGTCAGCGCGGCCGAGGACCGCGCCACCATGAACTTCGTCTTCTGGCCCGGCACCGGGAGCGCCCAACTCTGCCTGCACTGCGGCATCCAGCAGCCGGGCCAGACCTTCAACGTCCACCTCCACCCCGAGAGCGACGAGGCGTTCCTCGCTTTCGAGGGGCACGGCCAGATGTACCTGCGCGACCGCTGGATCGACGTCTCCGCCGGCGACGTCCTCTACGCGGCCCCCGGCGTGCTCCACGGCGCCCGCAACCCGCACACGGGACCCGCCGCCGCGCGCTTCGTCACCTGCGGCGGTCCCAGCCCCTTCGACCCGGCGCTGTACTCCGCCGCCGGCGTCTCCTCCGAGCTCAGGTGAGAGTGATGTGCCGCATCTACGGAACCTTCAACACCCGCACCGGCGACCGCGAACTGCGCACCGCCGCAGCGCTGCTGCACCACGGCGGCCCGGACGCCCGCTCGTTCGTCCGCGGAGCCGACTGGGCACTCGGCAACAACCGTCTGTCGATCATGGACCCGCAGGGCGGTGCCCAGCCCTATCACCACGACGGGGTCGTCGTCGTGTTCAACGGTGAGCTCTACAACCACGACGAGCTCCGCGCACGCCTGCGCGGACGCGGCTTCCGCTTCGAGGACCGCTGCGACGGGTCCATCCTCCCGGCGCTCTACCTCACCTACGGCGACTCCTTCGCCGAGCACCTCGACGGCATGTTCGCGGTCGCCGTGATCGACCTGCGCGCCGAGCCGCGGCTCGTCCTCGCCACCGACCCGGCCGGCATGAAGTCCCTCTACTACTCCTGGGATTCGCGTACCGGGGTCCTCCACTTCGCCTCCGAGATACCTGCGCTGCTGAGCTTCCCCGACGTCCGCGCCCGCGAGGACGAGCTCGGGCTCGACGCCTACCTGACGTCGAAGACCCCGTTCGGCGAACGCACCATGTTCGAGGGGATCGACGTGCTGCCGCCCGCGGCCACCGCCACCGCCTCGCGCACGGACGGGCTGCGCATCAGCGAGCGCCCCCTCGGATACGAGAGTGCCGAAGGCGCGGCCCCCGGGCGTTCGCTGGAGGAGGCGGGCGGAGAGCTGCGCGCCGCGCTGGAGACGGAGGTCTCCCGGCTCCTCACCGCGGACGTGCCCGTGGCGGCCATCACCTCGGGCGGGCTCGACTCCAGCCTCGTCACCGCCCTCGCCGCACGCGCGGCACGCGGCGCCCTCCACACCTTCAACATCGCCTACACCGGCCGCTGGCCCGGCGACGAACGCGCCTACGCAGCCCGCGTCGCCGAGTCCGTCGGCACCACGCACCACCAGGTGGAGATCGACCCGGCCTCCTTCCCCGAGCTCCTCTCCGACGTCGTCTGGCACCTCGGCCAGCCCAACGCCGACCCGATCACGCTCAGCACCTTCTCGCTCTTCCGCGCCGTCCGCGACGCCGGCTTCAAGGTGGCGCTCACGGGCGACGCCGCCGACGAACTCTTCGCCGGCTACGCGCGCATGAGCCAGGCGCTCGCGGCCCCCGAGGGCGCCGACTGGTCGGGCGCCTACCTCGACCACCTCGCCGCCGTACCCCGCGCGCTCCGCGCCCGCCTCTACACCGACGACTACGCGGCGACCGTCCGCGCGCGCCCCGCCCTGCCGCCGGAACTGCACGCCGCCCTGGAGCACGGCAACGGGAGCCGCCTCACCCGCATCTGCGAAGCCGAGCAGCGGTACCGGCTGCCCGCCTACCATCTGCGCCGCGTCGACCACCTCTCGATGGCGTCCTCGGTCGAGGCCCGCATCCCCTTCTGCCAGCCCGCGATCGTCCGCTTCGCCGCGGGGCTGCCCGACGCGCACCGCCTCACCTCGGCAGGCGTCAAACGCGCGCTCTACGCGGCGGCCGGCGGCCTCGTCCCCGACGCCGTCCTCGACCGCCCCAAGCAGCCGTTCACGCTCCCCGTCACCGCCATGCTCGCGCCGGGGCAGCGCCTCTGGGAAATGGCGCGGGACGTGCTCTCGCCCGTATCGCTCCGCGCCGACGGGCGGTTGCGCGGCGACACCGTGGAGGCGCTCTTCACCGAGCAGGCCGAACGCCCCTCGGACACCGCCTCGCTCGCACTGTGGTCCCTCATGGGCCACCAGCTCTGGCGACGTCAGTTCTTCGACGCCGCCACCCGGTTCGACACCGCGGTACAGGCACCGCACGCGCTGGAAGGAGCAGCGGCATGAACGCACCGACGGCACCGGCCGTCCCCCTCTCGACCGCGCTGGCGAGGGCGCACGGCGCCCCCTGCCCCACGGCGGTCCTCGACGCCCGGGAGCTCCCCGAGTCGCAGACGGGCCAGCTCGGCGCACTCACCGCGCTGCGGGGCGAGTTGGCGGCGCGCGGCACCGACGGCGTTCTGAAGAACGCGCTCGTGCGCCCGTCCCGCCATCCGCTCTTCGATCTCGACTACCGCTTCGTGCAGTCCCTCCCCGGGAGCGACGACGCCTTCGACGTCCGCGGCTCCTGCGGCCACTCGATCCTCGCCGCCGTGGAGGCGGCCGCGCGCACCGGGATGATCCAGCCGCTCGTGCCGGGGTGCCGTGTGCGGGTGAACGTCCTCAACAACGGCGACAACGTCGTCTGCGAGGTCGAGGAAACCTCGACGGGCGGCACCCGCTTCACCGCGCACTTCCTCTGCTCCCCGCCGCGCCCGCTCGGCGACCTGCTGCTCGCGGGCGAGCCGCGGACCCGAATCCCTTTCGGCGGGGGCTCGTTGGAGGTCTCGCTCGTCTCCATGGGCAACCCCTACGTCCTGGTCTCCGCCGCCGACCTGGGAGCGGGAAGCGTCGACGGTCTCTTCGCCGACGACCCGGCGCTCTTCGCGCGGATGCTCCAGGTACGCCGCACCGTCTGCGAGGCGCAGGGCTGGGACCCGCACGGGGCGTTCCCCAAGATCGCGGCGCTCCTGCCGGACGGGCCGCAGCGCCTCGCCGTGCGGGCGGTCTCCGTGCCCTCCTGGCACCCGACCGTCGCCCTGACCGGTGCGGTCTGCCTCGGCTCGGCGGCGGAGATCACCGACAGCGTCCCGTGGCGGCTGCTCGCCGAGGCGGGCAGGGGCGAGGGGCTGCTGACGCTCCGTACGACCGACGGCGAGGTACGCGTCGCCGCCTCCACCTCGGGCGCGCCCGCGGACCGGCACCTCGCCTGGGTCTCCGTCGCGCGGAAGCAGGTCGACTACGCCGGACTGCTCCGCGAGCGCACCCCCGACTCCCCCGCGTCCCCGCACACTTCGGCCTCCGAGGAGACACCATGGCTGCCCTTGACGGTCTGACCGCCGCCCGCCCTTCCACCCGACCCGCCCTCGCCCCCTCCGACCGCGAGCGGCTCGCCGACTGCGCCGAGGCGGCGTACCGCAGCGGCCTCCCCGACGTCGAGGCCCTCGCCGTACTCCGCGAGACCGGGCTCCTCGGCGCCGCCGTGCCCGCCGAGTACGGCGGCGCGGGCGCCGACGCCGCGGAGCTCAACTCCCTTGTCGCAGACGTCGCGTACGCCAACGCCTCGGCGGCGATCATGCTCTTCCAGCACTACGCCGTGAGCGCCCGCGTCGTCGAGCACGGCAGCGCGGAACAACGCGGCGAGCTGCTCCCCCGGCTCGCCTCCGGCACCTGGCTCGCCGCCTCCGCCTGGAGCGAGACCGGCGCGGGGGCCGACAAGAAGAAGCTCTCCACCACGGCGAGCCGCACCCGCGACGGCTGGCTGCTCGACGGCGCGAAGTCCTTCACGACCAGCGCGGGCCTCGCCGACGTCTACCTCGTCCTCGCGCAGAGCACCTCGCCGGACGGCGCCTCCTCCGACTCCTCCGACGCCTCCTACGGCGCCGCAGGGCAGACGTTCTTCCTCGTCCCCGGCGACAACCCCGGCCTGCTGCCCGACACTTCGATGCGACTGAGCGGCATGCGCGGCTCCGCGACCGGCTTCGTCTCGGTGCGCGACTGCCACGTCCCGGACTCGGCACGGCTCGGCGCCGAGGGCGTCGCCGCCCGGATCATCGCCGGCGTCCGGGAGAGCGGCGCCTCCCTCGGCGCGGTCGCCGTCGGCGTGGCCCAGGCCGCGCTCGACGCGGCGCACCGGCACGCCGAGCGCCGCGGCCTCCTCGGGCACCAGGCGGTCAGGCACCGCCTGGTCGACCTCGCCACCCGCGTCGAGGCGGCGCGCGCGAGCGTCGAACGTGCGGGCCGGCGCAGCGCCGCGGACCCGGGGACGGCGACTCTCCACAGCAAGCTCTTCGCCTCGACGACGGGCGAATCGGTCGTCGCCGACGTGGAGCGCATGCTCGGCTCGGCCGGCTACGTCGAGACGCACCCGATCAACCGCTACGCCCACGACGTGCGCGCCGTGGCTCTGATGGGACCGACCAACGACCTCTGCAAGGAACTGGTGAGTCTGCCATGGATGCGCTGACACCGGACGGCACCCGCAGCGGAGCCGACGCCGACCTGGTCGTCGAGGGCGGACGACTCGTCACCCCCGACGGGGTGCGCGACGGCGCCGTCGTCGTGCGCAACGGCCGCGTGGACGCGCTGCCCGACGCCGGGGCCCCGCTCCCGGCCGGGCCGCGCCTCGACGCGGCGGGGCGGTACGTCCTCCCCGGGCTCATCGACTCGCACGTCCACTTCCGCACCCCGGGCCTGGAGTACAAGGAGACCTGGGAGCACGGCAGCGCGGCCGCCCTCGCCGGGGGCGTGACCACCGTCGTCGACATGCCCAACACCCGCCCGCCGTCGCTCGATCCGCGCTCGGTGCGCGCCAAGGCGGCGCTGATCGCCGGCCGTTCACGGGTCGACCACCGGTTCCACATCGGCGCCGACCCCGACCGCCCGCACCTCCTCGCCGACCTCGCCCCCGACATCGCCACCTCGGCGAAGATCTTCATGGCGGGGCACCACACGGCGCCTGTGGTCTTCCGCGACGAGGAGCAGCTCGACGCGGCCTTCGCGGCGGCCGCACGCGGCGGGGTACGGCTCGTGCTGCACGCCGAGGACCAGCACGTCTTCGACCTGCTCGACACCCGGCAGCCGGACCCGGCGTCCTACCGCGAGTACGAGGCCCACCGTCCGCGCTCCGGCGGGATCGTGGCCGTGGCGCGGGTGGTGCAGCTCGTGCGCACCCACGGCACCCGCACCCACGTCCTGCACGTCTCCTCGGCCGAGGAAGCCGACCTGCTCACCGCGGCCGCCGGCGAGGGACTCCCCGTCACCTTCGAAGTCACGGGCCACCACCTGTCGTTCACGGACGCCGACACCGCACGCCGCGGCCCCCGCACCCGCCTTTCACCCGCGATCCGCAGCTCGCGCGACCAGGAGCGGCTCTGGCAGGCCGTGTTGGAAGGAGAGGCCGCGACGCTCGGCAGCGACCACGCGCCGCACACCGTCGAGGAGAAGAACCGCCCCCCGGCGCAGGCGCCGCCCGGCCTCCCCGGGGTGCAGGAACTGGCGACGGCCGTGTGGACCGGGATGCTCTCGCGCGGCACCCCGCCCGACGCCGCGGCGGCGCACCTCGCACGCCTGATGGGCGAAGGCCCCGCCCGCCTCTTCGACCTGCCGGGCAAGGGGCGCCTCGTCCCGGGGGCCGACGCCGACCTGGCGCTCCTCGACCCGGACACGCGCTGGCAGTTCTCCGCGGCGCACGTCGCCTCCCGCTGCGGCTGGTCCGCGTACGAGGGGTGGCTCTTCACCGGCCGGTTCACCACCGTGCTCGCCTCGGGGCGCGTGGTGTGGGACGTGCGGACGGGGGTCTCGGGGCACCCCGCCGGACGCTGGCTCGCCTCGGCCGCGACGGCTCCCGACGAGCAGACGGAGGTAGCACGATGAGTACGGCCCTGCTGAGCACCCGCCCCGCGGCTGCGCCCGAGATTCGCCAACCGTCCGTACCCGCCGAGGAGTTCCGAGCGGCTATGGCCGCCGTCGCCTCCCCCGTCACCGTGGTCACCTGCTACGACGAGGCCGGTATGCCGCGGGGCCTGACCGCGAGCGCCGTCTCCTCGCTCTCGCTCGACCCGCCGCTCTTCCTCGTCTGCCTCGACCGGCGCTCCGGCACCCACGCAGCGCTGACGGCGGCGCCGTCGTTCTGCGTCAACCTGACGGGGCCGCGGAACGAGGCGCTGGCAGGCCGGTTCGCCGGCCCCGCGGAGAAGCGGTTCCTCGGGGTGCCCCTCGTCCCCTCGCCGGACGCGGACCGCCCGACGGCGCCGGCGCTCGCCGAGGCCGAACTGCGGCTGCACTGCGTGCGTTACGACACGGTGGAGGGCGGCGACCACACCATTCTCATCGGCCGCATCACCGAGATCACCGGCACGCCCCACACGGCGGGCGGCCTCCTGTGGCACCGCCGCGGCTTCGCCCACGCCGCGCCGGCTCCGCGCTGACGGCGGCTGCACCGGGCGGCTCCCCTCGCGGGGGCCCGCCCGGAGCAGCCCGCCGCCGCGGCTACGCGCCTCCGGAGCCGACGGCCGACTCCCGCTCCGCGCCCGTCGGTCGGGCGTCGCCTTCGTCGGACGGGAGCCGGGCGGCGAGCCGCGCGTACAGCCGGTCGGTGGAGAAGGCCACGGCGGGGACGACGAGGAAGAACGCGACCAGCATCCCGAGCAGCAGCGCCGTGGAGAGCTGCGCCAGGTACCCCACGTAGAGGTTGCCGGTGACGGCCTCGGCCGCGTGCCACAGCGGTACGGTCGCCAGGTCCGTCGGCCTGTCCGTGACACTCAGAACGAGGACCGCGACGGTGACGGCGAGCGCCATGTTGAGCGTGGCCCGCACGGGACCGCGCCGGACGAGCCGGAACGAGCGGCGCACGGCTTCGCGTGCGGTGCGCGCGTCGCCCCGGGCCACGGCGACGGGCGCGAACGAGAGGCAGACCAACGACACGGCGAAGACGACGGCGATCAGACCGAGGGTGAAGTCCTGCAGATGCTCCGGGCGTTGCCCGCCCCAGGACGTCGCAAGCGGGAGAAGGACGGCGCCGAGCCCCGCAGGGGCGCACCAGACGAGGAGCTGCACCCGGAAGGCCGCGCCGACGGGCCGGACCGCCTCCCGCCACGTCGGCCGCGCGGAGAGCGACCGCACGCAGCAGTTCCACATCACCCCCAGCAGCGCGCAGGCGAGGACCACCGAGATCGGCAGCGTGACGTTCCCCACGACCTCCATGCGGTTCGCGGGCTCGTCGATGTAGCCGACCGCCGGATCTTCGTAGGCGCGCACTCTCCGGTGCGTCGCCATCACCTCGACGAGGGCGGGCCAGCCGGCGACGAAGACGCCCACGACGACGGCGAGCCCGGTGACGGCGGCCCCTCCCGTCGGCACCAGCGCCGCCGCGTACAACCGGCGCACCGTGCGCGCCCTTTCGCCGACCGTCACGTAACTCTCCTCGTCGCACACGTCGTCGGAGCCGCGGTTCGGCTCCTCCCACAGGTCACGGACGCCACACGGGCACCGCGCGGTTCACCCGGGATGCCTGCGTCCGCCCTCGCACGGGTCGGAGTCGGTCCTGCGGGCGGTCGAGTTGCGGTCGAGTTGCCCCGGCGGGGCGCAGACGGCGGGGCGCACCGGCTCCGCCGCGTAAGGTGCGGTGGTCGCGCAAGCCTCTTCCGACGGAGCCCCGCCATGAGCACGTTCACGCCTCCCGCGCCGCCCGCCTACGCGGGAGCGGGCCCGAGGGTGAAGGCGGCGAAGGTCGCCACCGAGCTCCTCGCACCTGCGCACCTCGTCGTCGCGTTGCTCCTCCTCGTCGGCTGGCACAGCACCCGCAGCTTCGCGGGGGTCGGGTGGGGCCTTCTCGCCGGGGCCTTCTGCGGCGCCGTCCCGCTCGCCCTCGTGCAACTCGGCGTGCGGCGGGGCCGGTTGAGCGACAGGCATGTCCGTGTCCGGCGGCAGCGCCTGGTGCCGTTCGGCGCGAGCCTGCTCTCCGTCGCGGGCGGCGTCGTCCTGCTCCTTGCGCTGGATGCGCCCCGTGACGTGTCGGCGCTCGTCGTCGCGATGCTCGGCGGGCTCGCGTCCGTCCTCGTGGTGACCGTGTGGTGGCAGATCTCGGCGCACAACGCCGTCGCCGGCGGCACCGTGACGATCCTCCTGCTCGTCTTCGGCCTCCCCGCCCTGCCGAGCGTGCTGCTCGTGCTGGTGAGCGGCTGGTCCCGGCGCGTCCTCAAGGCGCACACCTGGGCTCAACTCGTCTACGGCACCGCCCTCGGCGCCGTCGCGGCCGCGCTGTTCGCCGTGGCGCGCTGAGGTGTTCAGGCGGACTCGAGGTGGCGGGCGTCGCCGAGTCCTACGACCTGCCGGTTGTGGAAGTAGCCGTCCTCGTGGAGCGTGGTGATGCTGCCGGAGGGCGCGCGGAAGGCGGCGCGGCCCACCGTCTCCAGCGGCATCCCGATCCAGTGCGCCACGACGAACGTCAGCGAACCGCCGTGCGTGACGACGACCTGCTGCGCGCACGGGAGTCGCACGATCGCGTCCATCGCCGCGTAGACGCGCCGTGCCCACGCCGCCTTGGTCTCCGAGCCCTCGACTCCCTCGTCGTGGTCGAGCCGCTCCCCCGCCTCGGGCGGCGGGACGAACCGCCGGTCGAGCCACTCCTGCGGCCTGCCTTCCGCCTCCCCGTAGGACTTCTCCCGCAGCCTGCGGTCGAGGACGGGCGGCACGCCGAGCGCCGCGGCGATCTCCTCGGCCGTCTGCCGGGTGCGCCGCAAGTCCGAGGAGAAGAGTTGCACTTCGGCGCCGTCCGGTATGCGTGCTCGCAGCGCCTTCGCGGCGGAGGCCGCCGCGCGGAGGCCGGCGTCGGTCAACTCCGAGTCGTGCCAGCCGCCGACGACGCGCTCGACGTGGTGCGTCGCCTCGGGGTGCGTGACGACGTGGACGGTGCGCATGGACGGCTCTCCTCTACTGTGTCGCGCCCTCTCGCGGAAGGGTACGCGGCGGACGGGCGCGGTCGCGCCGCCCACCGCGCGGGGTACTCGTCTGTGCCGTCGTCGCAGGTCGGACAGGCATGACCCACGAGTTCCCGGGCAGGTCCCCTCTCGCACATTGACAACTGGGAGACCGAGAAATGAAGAAGGCACCGACAGCAGCAGTGGCGTTCACCCTCTCCGTGGCCGCGGTCGCGGGGGCGGTCGGATTCACCGCCGGAGCATCGAGCGCGGAGGCCGACAAGCGCCCCAAGCCCGTCGTGCAGGACGAGTTCGACCCGTTGGGCCCGGCGATGCACCAGATGGAGAACGCGGGCCGCACCGTGCACTACAGCGACACGGGCGACAACGGCCGCACGTACGGCGACCCGGTGGTCTTCATGGGCGGTACGGGAACGACGGCGCGCGCGTCGGGCATGACCGAGTTCCTCCGCACCACCCGCGAGGACCTCGGCCAGCGCATCGTCTCCATCGAGCGCAACGGCTTCGGCGACACGGAGTTCGACGCGGGGCTCGACTTCGACGACTACACCTCCGACGTCGAGGCCGTCCTCGACGAACTGGGCATCCGCAGGGCGTCCGTCGTCGCCATCTCCGGCGGCGGCCCGTACGCGGCGCACTTCGCCGAGGCCGCGCCGCAGCGGATCTCGTCACTCCACCTGGCGGCCGCGGCGCCGCCGTACGGCGAGAAGCCGTCGTACTGCGGCAAGAGCGACGCGGAGCTGAAGGAGTACTTCGGCGAGCAGATCCGCGATCCCCGCTCGTGGTGGGGTTTCGACGACGACAGCCCCATGCACCGCATCCCCGGCTTCACCGACACGGCCGAGGAGGACGGCGGACGCTCCTACTACCTGCAGGGGCAGAAGGGCGACCCGTCGGCGCAGGTGCACGAGCAGAAGCTGTACTGCGAGCGCCCCGGCCCCGACATGTCGCGGCTGAAGGCGCCGGCCTACGTCTACACCGGGCTCAAGGACACCACCGTCACGCCCGAAGCACAGGCACGCTGGAGCAAGGCGCTGCCGAAGAAGCCTGTCGTGCGCGAGTACGACGACAGCGGGCACGACGTGCAGTACCGCCACTGGGACCAGATCCTCCTGGACCTGGCCGGCTACGCCGACCGCACCCCGGTGTGCACGGGCGGCAAGACCCGGGTGCTGAAGGAGGCGGCCGCCGAGCGCGCCCTCGACAGGGGCGCCACAGCGGGCAGTTGCGCCTGGCGCGGGGAGGACTCCGCGAAGTAGGCCGAGCTACGGCGCCGGGGTGCAGACCCCGGCGCCGGGCCGCGGCGTCCCGCTGCACGCCGCGGCCCGGACGCCTGCGGCTGGGCCGTCCGCCCTGACTCCCGGGCGGGGCAGGTCGCTTGGGCTTCCTGCCCTCCTCCTCTTGGGGGACGGTCTCGCCCGCGGCGGCCGCTCCTCGTCGGCGAGATCCACCGGTTCGGGCACGCTCCGGGTACGCGGGAGAAGGCGTCCGGCCTCCTTCTTCCCGCAACCGACCGAGGTGAGGCGGACAGCGAGCCCCTCCACCGTGCCGAGCAGCATGCGAGCCTCCACGTCGGAAGCCTGCGCGACCAAGCCGCCGGAGAGCTGCTACAGCACTCGCGAAACCCTCACCGTGCCGACGAGGGGAGTCCAACTGGCCGTTCTTCCAGCGGCGTCGGCGCCTGCGGCCCACCCTCCGAACGCCGACCGACGGCACCGCGTACCCGGCCCGTTCACTCCATGACCATGTGCACCACCGCAGCGACCCCGATCACCACGATCACGATCCGCAGCGCCAGCGGCGGCAGCTTGCGACCGATTTTGGCCCCGAGGAGACCGCCGCAGGTGGAGCTGACCGCGAGCAGGCCGACGACCGGCCAACTCACCGGCGCCACCACGGCGTAGACGGCGCCTGCGACGAGGTTCACCACGGCGCTCAACCCGTTCTTCACCGCGTTGAGCCGCTGCACCGTGTCAGGCATCAGCAGGCCCATGACGCCGACGAGCATGATCCCCTGGGCCGCGGTGAAGTAGCCGCCGTAGATGCCGATCAGGAAGATGAGGAAGAACAGCAGCGGTCCCGGCTTCGCGTCGGCGTTCCGGGTGCCGAGCCACTTCGTCAGCAGCGGCTGCACCGCGACGAGCGCGACGGAGAGGCCGACGAGCCAGGGCACCACGGTCTCGAAGGCGTCGTGCGGGAGCGTCAGCAGCAGTGCGGAGCCGCCGAGGGCGCCGAAGAACGAGGCGACCGCGAGGCTGCGCAGACTGCCGCTGCGCTCCCCGAGTTCGTGGCGGTAGCCCCACGCGCCGGCGATGGTGCCGGGGACGAGGCCGATCGCGTTGGAGGTCGTCGCCGTCACCGGTGGGTAGCCGAGGGCGACGAGCACGGGGAAGGTCACCAATGTCCCCGAGCCGACGACCGTGTTGATGGTCCCGGCCCACAGACCGGCGAACGAGATCACGAGAACTTCCCACCACTCCATGGGGGGAACCCTAAGCAGCCTGCTCCGCGCGCCGTTGACCGGAGGTGCCTCCGACGATCACGACGGGCGGCGCAGGCCGCCGCGTCTCACTGCGCGGACGCCGCCCCGGGCGCCAGCCGCTCCAGCAACCCCGCCTGGATCGCGGGCCGCGAGCTGAACACCAGCATCAACCCGGCCTCGCGCAGCAGCCGTTGGGGCGCCGCGTCCGCCAGCACGCCGCGCCCCGCGCCCTCGACGACGGCCGCCGTCGCCGCGCGGACCGCGAACTCGCCCGCCCTGGCGCGTGCGGCGTCGATGTCGGCCATGGCGTCCAGTTCGGCCCGGCACTCGTCGAGCTCCGTACGCCACGCACCGCCGCCGAGCAACTCCACGGCGCGGCGGGCGACTCCGAGCACCAGAGAACCGTTGAGGCGCTTGGTGAACGGCTCACCGGCTGCGTGCTCGGCCTGCGTCGTCACGGTGACAAGGCGGTCGGCGGGGACGGGGTGGCCGTCGAACTCGACGGTGACGGTGCGGGTCGCGTTGGCCGCAAGCATCCGCTGCGGATGCACCCGCAGCGTGGCAGCCTCCTCGGCATCGACGAGGAGCCAGGCGATGCGGTCGTCCTCGTCCCTGGCAGCCGTGCCGAGGACGTGGACCATGCCCCAGCCGCTCACCCAGGGCGCCGCCCCGTCGAGCCGGTATCCGCCGGGTGCCGCGGTGGCCCGCAGGCGGGGCGGCCCGGGGATGGCGCCGGTGAACGCGGCCCCGCTGCGGACCCGGCCGGAGGCGAGCCCGGGCAGCCACCGTTCGCGGAAGTCCGGCATCCCCTGCCCGGCGACGAGCCCGGTGATGCCCTGGTGCTGCCCGAGCGTGAGGGTGGTGCTCAGGCATCCGCCGGCGAGGATCTCGGCGGCGAGGGCGGCCGTCGACGGGTCGGCGCCCAGACCGCCGGCCTCGGGCGGCAACATCGCGCCGTAGAAGCGGTGTTCGGCGAGGACGTCGAGGTTGCGGGCGAGGTCCCGCTCCCCCGCGTCCACGGCCGACGCGTGCGGAAACAGCACTTCCTCTGCGAGGCGGGTGGCGAGGGTGACAATGTCTTCCATACGCCTCAGCCTAGGTCGGCCCGGCTGCCTCACGCCGCGGACCGCACGGATCGGCCCGCACGGATCGGCCGGAACCGCGAGCGCGACGTCGTCCGACTCGTCTCCCGCGGCCGCGGCACGGACGAGGTCCCCGCCGATCTCCGCACCACCCCCTCCGCAACGTCCAACGAAGGCTTGCCGCCCGCAACCGCGCCCAGATCACGGCGCACGCCCGGGAGTCGGGACTCCGCATCGGCCGGGTGCGCCCCACCGGGAGAGGGCGCACGCCGGCCGGGCGGACACGCCTGCTCAGGCGGAGTCGGCCGCGACGGGCTGCTGAGCCGCTTCCTTCTCGCGTGTGCGTTCTTCGCGCGGCACCCGGAGGAAGAGCAGCATGAGCGCACAGACGACGAGGCAGCCGATCGGGAAGTACAGCCCCACCGTGACGTTGTCAGCAGTGGCGTTGGCCCCGATGACGTACGGACCGAGGAAGCCGCCCAGCGCCGCGACGGAGTTGATGCCGGCGAGCCCGACGGCGGTGTGCTCGCGCGGCAGCAGCCGCGCGGCCATCGCCCAGTACGGCGCCATGTACCCGAGGACGCCGACCGCGACGAGCGAGAGGCAGACGAGCGCCGCAACGGGCGTGTGCCGGAAGGTGATGGTGCCGGCGAGGCCGACCGCCGCCAGCACCATCAGTCCGACGACATGGTTCCGCCGCTCCCCGCTGCGGTCTGAGTTCCGGGCGACCAGCACCATGCCGAGGGCCCCGATGGCGAACGGGATCGCCCCCAGCAGGCCGATGTTGGTGGCGGAGTAGGACGGGTCCATCTGCTGGACGATCTGCGGCAGGAAGAACGTGAACCCGTACAGGCCGCAGGCGGCGAAGAGGTTCGCCACCGCCAGGTGCAGCACGGTGCGGTTCTTCAGGGCGCGCAACTGCCCGAGGAAGGTCTCCTTCTCCTCCGGCTGGTACTCGCTGCTGATCTCCCGCTCCAGCCAGGCGCTCTCCTCGGAGCTGAGGAACCGGGCCTTCGCGGGGGTGTTGGGCAGGTAGAGGAGGGTGACGATGCCGATGAGGATGGCCGGCGCGCCCTGGAGCATGAAGACCCAGCGCCACCCGCTCATCCCGAACCAGTCGACGTGGTCGAGAATCCACCCGCCGGTCAGGCTGCCGAGCACCATCGCCACCGGTTGCGCGAGCGCCATCGCCGCGATCGCCCGGCCGCGCTCCTCGGCCCGGTACCAGAGCGTCAGGTAGAGGAGCAGCCCGGGGAAGAGGCCGGCCTCGGCGACGCCGAGCACCAGCCGCGCGGCGTAGAGCTGGGTGACGTTGGCGACGAAGCCCGTGATCACCGTGACGATGCCCCAACTGACGGCGATCCGCGCCAGCCACAGCCGCGCGCCCACCTTCTTCATCAGCATGTTGCTCGGGACTTCGAAGACGACGTACGCGAGGAAGAAGACGGCAGCAGCGGTGCCGAACGTCGCCGCTGTGATGCCGAGTTCGTGCGCCATGCCCAACTGGGCGTAGCTGATGTTCGACCTGTCCATGTAGTTGAAGACGTAGAGCAGGCCGACGATCGGGAGGATGCGCCAGGAGACCTTCTTGACGGTCCGCTTTCCCAGCTCGCTTTCCTCGACGTTGAGGGGAGCTCCCATGACAACTCCTTGGGGAGGCAGGGGTTTCCTGCGGCGGGACGCGCACGTCCCGCGTCGGTGGTTCAGTGGGTCGCCGCGCGGGCGGCGTTGCGGCCGGCGAGCCGGCCCATCGTCACGGCGTTGGCGACGGCGTTGCCGCCGCCGATGTACCGCTCGCCGAGGACACCGGCGCCTGCTTCGCCCGCGGCGAAGAGCCCCGGCACGGGGGCGCCTTCGCGGTCCAGCGCGGCGGCGTCGCCGTCGATCTCCAACCCCGCGTGCGTGCAGACGAGTTCGGCCGGCAGCAGGCGGACGGCGTAGTACGGCGGCTCGCCGATCGGGTCCGGCTCGGTGGGGCCGCCCTTGTTGGCGAGCGTGCGGTGGCGGAGGAACTCCGAGTCCCTGCCGTACGGCAGCTCGGCGTTCCAGCGGGCGACGGTCGCGCGCAGCGCCTCCGCCGGCACGTGCATCGAGGAGGCGAGCGCGTCGAGCGACTCGGCACACGCCGTGCGTCCGGCCGCCGCCTCCGCCGCGACACCCTCGGGGGTCCAGTCCGCGTACCCGACGGGGAGGCCGCGGCGGGCCCGCTCGTCGAAGACGGCCCAGACGGGCCCCGGTTGGGCATCGATGATCCCGGAGGAGACGGCGTACGAGGCGTCCTCGTCCATGAACCGGCGCCCTGCCGCGTTGACGTGGACGCGGGAGGCGGGCGGGAAGCCCGACTGCCAGTGGTGGTACCGCTGGAAGTACGCCGTCGGCAGCATCAGGCCCCAGCCCTCGCCCGTGACGGCGCCTTCCACCTGGGAGGCGAACCGGAGGTGGTCGCCGCGGCTGCCGGGGGCCGCCACGACGAAGAGCGACCCCCCTGCCCGGTGCGCCCGCGGGTAGTACCGCTCGACGAGCGCCGGGTCCTGCGCGAAGCCGCCGGTCGTCACGGCGACCGCGGGCGCGCGCACCTCGATGCCGTCGGCGACCACGCCGCGGACCCGTCCGTCCTCGTACAGCAGCGCCTCGACCCGGGTGTCGAGGACCGTCTCCACCTTGTGCCTGCGGCACGCCCGCTCCAGCACCTCGACGAGCCCGTACCCCTGGTCGCGCGGCACGTGGCCGCGCCAGACGTCCTCCACGCCCGCCTGGCAGAGGCCGGGCGTGTGGGCGTTGGCCGAGACCGCGGCGGGCACCTCGAGGCCGAGCGAGACGAGCCACTCCAGCGCCGGCCCTGCGTGTGTGCAGAACGCGCGGACCAGCCCCGGCTTCAACTGCCAGTGGTTGAGGTCCATGTAGTGCTGGAAGAACCGCTCGACGGTGTCCTCGACGCCGAGCGCCCGCTGCACCGCGGTACCGCCCGCGGTGAACATGCCGGCCGACAGCCGCGTCGAGCCGCCCAGTTCGCGCTCGGACTCGAAGAGCAGCACCCGCGCGCCCTCCTCGGAAGCGGAGGCGGCCGCGGCGAGGCCCGCGCCGCCGCCACCCACGACGACGACGTCCCACTCGTCGTGTGCGTCGGTCATCGGGCGACCTCCTCGGCGTCGGCGAGTATGCGGTGGTAGAGCCCGTTGGAGACGAGCCCGCCGTCGACGGTGATCTCGGCGCCCGTCACGTAGGAGGAGCGGTCGGAGAGCAGGTGCAGCACGATGTCGGTGACCTCCTCGGGTCGCGCCGTCCGCCCCGCGGGGATGCTGCGCACCGCCGCGTCCACGAACGCGTCGGCGCCGTCGAGCAGTCCGGTGGCGACGAGCCCGGGGTGGACGGAGTTGACGCGGATGTTCCAGGCCGCCAACTCGCCGGCGGCCGACTTCGAGAGCCCCGTGAGCCCCCACTTGCTGGCGGAGTACGACGGCGAGAAGTACCCGATCTGACCGGAGATCGACGAGATGTTGACGACGGAGCCGCCCCCGCCCTCCCGCATCAGCGGGGCGGCGGCCTGCATACCGTGGAAGGCGCCGTCGAGATTGACGCGCAGCACCTGGTCCCAGACCTCCTCCGAGGTCTCCAGGAACCCCAAGCGGCGGGAGATCCCCGCGTTGTTGACGAGCCCGTCCAGCCGCCCCCGCTCCGCGCGCACCTGCGCCACCAGCCGCCGCCACTGCGCCGAGTCGGTGACGTCGAGCGCGTGCACGGACGCGGTGCCGCCGGCGGCGGCGATCTCCTCGGCGACGGGGCCCGCGTCCGCCGTGTCGGCGAGGCAGACGTGGCTGCCGCGGTGCGCGAGGGCCCGCGCGTGCGCGGCACCCATCCCGCCGGCGGCCCCGGTGACGAGGACGACCTCCGGGTAGCGCACCGGCTCCCTGAACTCAGACATGGCGGGAGCCCCCGTCGACGGCGAGGCTGTGCCCCGTCACGTACCGCGCGCTGTCGGAGAGCAGGAACAGCAGGGCGCCGAAGACCTCCTCCGGCGCACCGAGTCGGTGGAGCGGCACCGAGTCCAAGGCGTGCTCCAGCGCCGCCGGGTCCTCGCGCACCCACCGGGTCATCTCGGTGTCGATGTAGCCGGGGGCGATGGCGTTGACGCGCAGGCCCTTGTCCCCCAACTCCACGGCGAGGGACTCCGTCAGGTGCGCGACGGCCGCCTTGGAGGCGCAGTACGCGCCGCGTCCCCTGCGCACCCGTACCGCCGAGACGGAGGACATGTTGACGATCGCACCCCCGGGCTCCATGTGCCGCGCCGCGGTCTGGGCCCCGTGGAGCACGCCCTGCACGTTGACCCGGAGGGTCGAGTCGATCTGCTCGGGGGTGATCTCCTCGGCGAGCCCGTAGGGGAAGACGCCTGCGTTGTTCACCCAGAAGTCCAGCCGGCCGAACTCGGCGAGCGCGGCCTGCGCCAACTCCTCGTGCCCGTCGGCGTCCCCGACGTCGAGGGCGACGGGGTGCACCCGGCCGCGGACGCCGTCTGCGGGGACGGTGCGGGTGCCCGCGTTCACGGCGTCGGCCGTCGCCTTCATGGCGTCGAGGTCGAGGTCCCCGCCGACGACGTCGACCCCGCGGGCGACGAGCCCCTCGGTGTACGCGGCGCCCATTCCGCGGGCGGCGCCGGTGATCACGGCGGCCTTGCCGGGGAGTTCGGGGTAGTAGGCGGCGATCGCCCGGTCGATCACGCGTCCAGGACCCTGCTGCTCGTCGTTGCTGAGTGTGCTCATTGCGGCTCCATGCTCGTGCCGTCGTAGTCGACGGCGGGGCGGTTCAGGCGTCGTCGCGGCGGACGGTGCGGTGTGCGACGCGCCAGGCGTGCCCCTCGCGCACCAGGCGGTCCGAGACGGTCGTGAACCGCACGAGGCGCGGGGCGCCCCCGTGCGGCGTCGCGACGATCTGGAGGTACGCCTCGACGGCGAGGCTGCCGTCCGCGTGCTCCTCGGGATGGACGACGAGGTTGGTCAGCACGTGGCGGCGCACCTCGCCCGCGCTCCGCGCGTCGGCGGCGAACTGCTCGGCGAACGCGGTGAGTTGCCCGGTGCCGACCGAGGGTTCCGGGTAGCTGGGCGAGTGGAAGGCGCCGTCGTCGGTGAAGGTGGCCGCCCACTCGGCGGCGCGCCCCGAATCGATCAAGTGACTCTGGAGCGCGTATAGCTGGTGGATCTCGGCGAGACGGGCACCCGCGGGCTCCGCTCCAACGCTCTGTGCCATAGGGGTCCTTGAAGTGACGTTGTGCCGCCCCGGACGGCGTGCGATAATCGCACCCGCCGTGCGAATTTCGGCGAGCTTAAGTAAGCGCCTCGGAGCCGTCAAGGGAGGGCCATGACCTCGATCGGGGAGGAACGGGCGGGGAGCACGGTCGCGTGGGAGCCGTCGATGTCCAAGACGCTCCATCACGGGTTGCTCGTCCTGGAGTTGCTCTCGGAGAACCCGAAGGGTCTGTCGACAACGGAGATAGCCGAAGGCATCGGCCTCCACCGCACCGTCGCGCACCGCCTCGTGCGCACACTGGAGGCCCATCACCTCTGCAGGCGCGACGAGTTCAAGCGCATCCTGCCCGCCACCGGCCTGGTGAGCCTCGCCGAACCGGTGGAGCGGGACCTGCGCGCACTCGCCCGCCCCGTGCTGGAGCACCTTGCGGACGCCACCCGTGCCACCACCCACCTCGTGGTGCGCGAGGACGAGTCGGAGGTGCGCGCACTGCTTGTCGTCGAGCCGCGCGAGGCGAAGGTGCACGTCTCCTTCCGCCCCGGCCAGACGCACCCCGTCGACGCCGGGTCGGCCGGTCTCGCGCTGCTCGCCTCGGCGCCTCCCCTCGACGGGGAGCGGCCCGAGGTCGCCGAGGCGCGGCGGCAGGGGTACGCCGTCACCCACGGCGAAGTGATCCCCGCCGTCATCGGCGTCTCAGCGGCCGTGCCGTCCCGCCGCGGCAGGTCCACGACGAGCGTCGGCGTCTCCGTCTTCGAGCTCCCCGACGCGGCGCACCTCGGCCGCACCGTCACCGAGGCCGCAGCGGAGCTCGCCGACCGGCTGCGCTGAGCGGCCGACTTCGGTGGCGGGGGCGGCACTCGGCGGCGTTCAGCAGGTTCGGGGACTGCTGTCGCTCACGGGGCTGAGCTCTGTTGCGGTCGCCACCGGGTTTCCGCGGGCAGGGCCGCAGCGGGGCGATTCCCGCCGTACAGCGCGCAGTTGACGCTGCGGGCCGTACGGCGAGCGGGTGGAGGGCCCGCGGGGTCCTCCACCCGGTGACGCCTCAGACGCGGTCGGCTGCGATCAAAACGTACTGGAAGGAGCCGTCCCCGTACGAGTTGAGGTGCCCCTCCGTCCGCCTGGAGCGGGCCGACGGACGCGGCTGGGCCGGCGGTTGCACGGGCCAGGGTGTCACCGCCTCGCATCTCGCCGCGCGACCCCTCACCGACCTCGTCCCCCGGCGAGGAGACCGAACGCACGCGGCTGCCCTGGACCGAGCACACCTCCCGCCGCCGGGAGCCGGCACCGGCCAGGTGGCTCGGCGTCCGCGGAATGTACGCCGTCCACCGTGCCGCCGAGCGCCAGGAGTCAGCGGGGCGCGGCAGCGCCTCCCCCGCTGGCCCACGTCGCCGACGCGATCTCGGGTAAGCGAGCAGCCGCGACGCGAACTCCAGTCGCAGCGGCGGGGGTTGCTGCCGGACCGGGGGTCGGCAGCAACCCCGGAGCGCCTAGACGCCCGCCACCATCTCGTCCACCCTGTCGAGCACGCGGTCGAGGATTTCCAGACCCTCGCGCGCCTCCGTCTCGCTGACCGTGCACGGTGGGACGGCGTGGAGGCGGTGGGAGTTGGCGAACGGCAGCAGGCCGAGCGACTTCGCCGTCGCCACCGCCTCCGCCATGAGCGGACTGCTTCCGCCGGTCGGCGCCACCTGCTCCCGCGTCCCGCGGTCCCGCACCAGCTCCATCGCCCAGAAGACGCCGAGGCCGCGGACCTCCCCGACGCTCGGATGCCGTTCGGCGAGACGTGCGAGGCCGGGCCCGAGCACGTCTTCGCCGATCCGGCGCGCGTGGTCGATGATGCCGTCCCTCTCCATCACGGTCATCGACGTCACCGCCGCCGCGCAGGCGAGCGGGTGGCCCGAGTACGTCAGGCCGCCGGGGTAGGGACGGTGGGCGAAGTACTCGCCCGTGCGCGGCCCGAGGACGACGCCGCCCAGCGGGACGTAGCCCGAGTTGACGCCCTTGGCGAAGGTGAGCAGGTCGGGGACGACGCCCTCGGTTGCACTGTGGAACCACGCTCCCGTGCGCCCGAACCCGGTCATCACCTCGTCCACGATGAGCATGATCCCGTGCTGGTCGCAGAGTTCGCGGACGCCGCTCAGGTAGCCGGGGGGCGGCACCATGATGCCGGCCGTGCCGGGGATGGCCTCCAGCAGTACGGCGGCGATCGTCTGCGGGCCCTCCAACTCGATGACCTGCTCGAGGTGGGCGAGGGCCGCCGCGCACTCCTCCTCTTCCGTGGTGGCCCGGAAGGCACTGCGGTAGAGGTACGGACCGAGGAAGTGCACGGTGCCGGCACGGCCGTCGTCGTTGGCCCAACGCCGCGGGTCGCCGGTGAGGTTGATCGCCTGCTCGGTGCCGCCGTGGTAGGAGCGGTACCGGCTGAGCACCTTCGGGCGCCCCGTGACGAGGCGGGCCATGCGTACGGCGTGCTCGTTGGCGTCGGCGCCTCCGTTGGTGAAGAACACCTGGTCCAGGTCGCCCGGAGCGTGCTCGGCGACGAGCCTCGCCGCCTCCGAGCGCTGGTCGTTGGCGTGCTGCGGCGCGACGGTGGCGAGTCGGTGCGCCTGCGCAGCGATGACCTCGACGACCTCCGGGTGCTGGTGGCCGATGTTGGTGTTGACCAACTGCGAGGAGAAGTCGAGGAGCCGGTTGCCCTCTCCGTCCCACACGTACGAGCCCTCGGCGCGCGTGATCACCATGGGGGCGATCTCGGCCTGGGCCGACCAGGAGTGGAAGACGTGGCGTCGGTCGAGTTCGTAGGTGCGCGCCGCGGAAGTGGTGGCCTCTCGGGTGGAGTCGGCGATCGTCATGGACGTCTCCTTACGGGAGTTCAGGCGTTCTGCGGAAAGCCGAGGTTGATGCCGCCGTGGCTCGGGTCGGGCCAGCGGCTCGTGACGGCCTTGGCGCGGGTGAAGAAGTGCACCCC
Organism: Streptomyces sulphureus DSM 40104; assembly: GCF_000381025.1. Lineage (GTDB taxonomy): Bacteria > Actinomycetota > Actinomycetes > Streptomycetales > Streptomycetaceae > Streptomyces > Streptomyces sulphureus. The sequence goes on along the minus strand of NZ_KB905813.1, from coordinate 548,793 downwards.
TTCCACTCCGTGCGCGTGGGTGTCGCCGAAGAGGGAGCTCTTCCAACCGCCGAAGCTGTAGTAGGCCATCGGCACGGGGATGGGCACGTTGATGCCGACCATGCCGACCTCCACCTCGTTGCGGAACCGCCGCGCCGCGCCGCCGTCGTTGGTGAAGATCGCCGTTCCGTTGCCGTAGGGGCTGGCGTTGATCAGCTCCAGGGCCTCGTCGTAGGTGTCGACTCGCAGCACCGAGAGGACGGGGCCGAAGATCTCGTCCGTGTAGCAGCTCATGTCGACGCCGACGCCGTCGAGGAGCGTGGGGCCGAGCCAGAAGCCGCCGTCCCCGCCGTCCGGGCTGACGGTCCTGCCGTCGACGACGACCTCTGCGCCGTCCTTCTCCGCCTGCTCGACGTAGGAGGCGACCCGGTCGCGGTGGGCCGCCGTCACCAGGGGGCCCATGTCGCAGCCGCGGGTGCCGTCTCCGGTGCGCAGGGCCGTTGCGCGTTCCGCGATCTTCGCGACGAGTTCGTCCCCGACGCCTCCCACCGCGACCACGGCGGATATCGCCATGCACCGCTCGCCGGCCGAGCCGAAGCCGGCGTTCACCATCGCGTCGGCCGCCACGTCGAGATCGGCGTCGGGCAGGACGAGCGCGTGGTTCTTCGCGCCGCCGAGCGCCTGGACACGCTTGCCGTTCGCGGTGCCGCGGGCGTAGACGTGCTGGGCGACGGGGGTGGAGCCGACGAAGCTGACCGCCTTGACCGAGGGGTCGTCGAGGAGCGCGTCCACCGCGGTCGCGTCGCCCTGGAGCACGTTGAAGACGCCGTCGGGCAGGCCCGCCTCGGCCCACAGCCGAGCGAGCCACAGCGCGGCCGAGGGGTCCTTCTCGCTGGGTTTGAGCACCACCGTGTTTCCGGCGGCGATGGCGAGCGGGAAGAACCACATCGGCACCATCGCCGGGAAGTTGAACGGCGAGATGACGCCGACGACGCCGAGCGGCTGGCGCACCGAGAAGGTGTCGACGCCGGTGGAAGCGTTCTCGGTGAAACCGCCCTTCAGCAGGTGCGGCATACCGCAGGCGAACTCCACGACCTCCTGTCCCCGCGTCACCTCCCCCAGCGCGTCCGACAGCACCTTGCCGTGTTCGCTGGTGATGATTTCGGCGAGCTCCTGCTTCCGCTCGTTCAGCAGCTCACGGAAGCGGAAGAGGACGGCGGTCCGCCGCGCGAGGGAAGCGTCGCGCCAGGCCGGGAAGGCGGCCCTGGCCGAGCGGATCACCGCGTGCGCGTCCTGGGAAGTGGCCAGCAGGACCTGGCCCGTGACCTTTCCGGTGGCCGGATCGGTCACCGGCGCCGTACGGTCGCCCGAGCCGGTGTACGGCGCGTTGTCGGCCCAGTGCGCGAGGCGAGGCTGTCCTGTCTCTGTCACGAATGCTCCTGGTTCGTACGAGGGTCGAGGGTGCGGCGGCGGCCGCCCCGGACGAGGCTTCCAGAACTCCGAGCAACGGGGTGTAAAAGAAGACACTGCGTTCTTTACACTACGTCGGTGATCCCTTCTGTCCGCGAAGTACTGGGCCTGCCCGTCGTGGCCGCCGGAGCGCCCCGTGTCGTCAGCGGTTCTACCCATCTCGACCGGCGCGTGCGATGGGTGCACATCAGCGAATCCGCCGACCTGACGGACCTGCTGGAGGGCGGCGAGCTCGTCCTGACGACGGGGCTGCCGCTCGCCGGCGGCCCGCAAGAGGCCGCCCGGTACCTGCGGATGCTCGCTGAGCAGCAGGTGGCGGGGCTCGTCGTCGAGCTGGGGACGCGGTTGCAGGAGCTGCCGGGACAACTCGGCCCGCTCGCCGACTCCTTGGAACTGCCGGTGGTCGTGCTGGCGGACGAGATCCGCTTCGTCGAGGTCACCCAGCAGGTCCACCGGCTCATCGTCGCCGACCGTTACGAGGAGTTGGAGTTCGCGCGCACCGCGCACGAGGTCTTCACCTCGCTCAACATCGCCCGCGCTTCGACCGCGGACATCGTCGCCCGCGCCTCCCAGATCCTCGGCGCCCCCCTCGTCCTGGAAGACCTCAACCATCGCGTCCTCGCGTCCTGTTCCGCCGGGCACTCCACGGCATGCCTCCTGGACCAGTGGCCCGAGCGCTCCCGGCTCGACCAGGGGCGCACCTCGGAAGAGCGGTGGACGACGGTCCCGGTCGGCTTCGGCGACGAGCGCTGGGGCCGCCTCGTCCTGCCCGAACCCGGTACGGCGTCCGCACGCGGAGCGGCGAGGGCGCGCATGGTGCTGGAGCGCGCCGCCCAGTCGCTCCAACTCCACCGCATGCTCCAACGCGAGCAGGACGCCCTCGTCCTCCAGGCGCTCGGTGGCCTGCTCGACGACCTCGTGGGCGGACGCGTCACCGACGGCTCGGAGGCGTTGGCCCGCGCCGGTGCGCTCGGCCTCGCGCCCGGAGCGCGCTACGTGCCGCTGGTCGCGCGGATGCCCGAGCGGACGGACACGGACGCGCTCGGCCAGGGCGAGGCGGACCGGCGGCTGCTCACCTCGGTACGCCAGGCCGTCGCCGGCGGGGAGCACACCGCGCTCGTCTCCCTGCGGCGGGCCGGCACCGTGGCGCTCGTCCTCTCCTGCCCCGCTGCCGACGCGGTGGAAGCCGCGCTGGAGGGCGTGTGCACGGGTGTGGAGGAGCAGTTGGCCGGGCGCGCGTACGGCAGGACCCGGTGGGTCGCCGGGACGGCAGCCGCCTCGGCGGACCTGGTGGCCGCGGCGCGCGGGCTCCGGGAGGCGGAGCACGTCGCCGAGGTCGCTCTCTCCCTACCGGGCAGCGGCAAGCGGCTGCACCGCTCGACGGACGTACGCCTTCGCGGCCTGATGGCGCTGCTCCGCGGCGACCACCGCGTCCAGGCGTTCGCCGAGGCCGAGATCGGGACGCTCCTCGACCACGACGCACGCACCGGCCACCGCACCCTGGAGCTGCTCCGCACCTATCTGGAGTGCTCGGGCTCCAAGACGCTCACCGCCCAGCGGACCGGTCTCAGCAGGCCGACGCTCTACAGCAGGCTGCGCACCGTGGAGCGGATTCTGGGGGTCTCGCTGGAGTCGGCCGAATCCCGGGCCTCGCTCCACGCGGCGCTCATGGTGGTGGACGCGGCGGCGGACTGACGCACCCGTGCGTCACCCCGCGCCGAGGTCGAACCGCCGCCAGGGCGTCAAGTCCGGACGCTCGCGGTCGCTTTGGCGACCGGACGGAGCCGGCGGCGGGGGCGTCGCACGACCGCTGCATTTCGACAGCGGGCGGAGACGGGCGGAGCCCCAGCGCGCGGACGCCCCAGCCGGCCGATGGAGTCGCGCCGGTCTGCCCGGTCCCCGACCGCCGGACCGCGAGTACGACTTCACCCGACCGCGTCAGCCGAGCTGCGTCGCTCACCGCTCGCCTGAGCTGTTCGTCAACCGAGGCGGCGGCCCGAGCTCGCGCGCGGGGTCGTCCGCGGCCCGGCGCGCCCAGGCGACGAGGGCGGCGGTGTCGATGTCGTGCGGCGGGGTGCCGAACGCGGCGAGGCCGTCGGCGGCCCGCTGGAGGAGGGAGGCGGCGCCTGAGGTGTTGCCCCGGGCGGCGTGGGTGAGGCCGACGGCGAACTGGGCGAGCGCCCGCCACAGGCCGCGCTCGCTCTCGGGCCCCGTCTTCCAGGCGTCCTCGAGGACTTCATGCGCGTGGAAGGGCATACCGGAGTCGATGAGGTGCTGCGCCTCGACGAGCGTCTCGCCCGGGGCGCGGACGACGCCTTCCGGGGCGCGGGCCACGCCGGGAGAGCCGTAGGGCAAGGGACGGCCCAGACCGTCGCGGGGGCGGGCGTTCCGTGCCCGGCCCGTCGCCGGGTCGCGATCCCGCCGGCGGGCACGGGGTGCGGCCGAGGGCGGCCCGGCTCCGTCCGCGGTCTCCTCCACCGGCTGGGCAGCAGGCCGGAGTTCGGGTCCAGGTGCGGTGGAGCAGCGGGGGCAGGGCCCGTCGGGCGCGTCGCGGACGGCGCCGCACTCCGGGCAGACCAGACCGGCCCAGCAGGCCGATTCCCCGCCCTCGGGACGGTACTCGCTCACTGGCTCCTCCCACCGTGTCGCGCCACTCCCCGAGAGCTTACGGGCAGGGTGCGACACAGGGCACGGCGGAGAGCCCACGGGCCGTTGGACAGGAGCCCGGACGCCCGCCTCGGGCGGATTTCCGAGCGCCAACGCCCGTGTAGAGGTGGCTAGTTGGCCGAAGGTCCCGGGCCGCTGCCGTCGGGGTGGGGCCGGGGGCACTACACAGGCACGGCGATCTATGTCTACGCTGGACGCGCAACAGGTTCGCCCCCGTCAGCCGGACGGGAGGCGTCGAAAGAGGGAACCCGGTGCGATTCCGGGACTGCCCCGCAGCGGTGAGTGGGAACGACCGCCGTCATACGCACTGGGCCTCGAGGCCCGGGAAGCGACGGCCAGTAGGAGCCCGCCGGGAAACCGGCAGGCGTGCCCACGAGTCCGAAGACCTGCCCGTTGCCCGCATGCGCGGATGCGTGTGCGGTACATCCCGGTGACCTCGAGGGCGGGTCGGCGCACACAGCGGAGACGGGCAGGCGCATGCCGCGCGTCAGGAGCCCCTCCGCCGTCCGTCACCTTCGCGCTCTCGTCCCGACCCGGGGTTCGACGAGACATCTCGCGAAGGAGATCTCCGTGACAGCGAAGTCCGCAGCCGCGGCAGCACGGGCCACCGTGTACGGCTACCCCCGCCAAGGCCCCGACCGGGAGCTGAAGAAGGCGATCGAGGGCTACTGGAAGGGCCGCATCACCGCAGACGTCCTCCGGCAGACCGCCGCCGACCTCCGCAGGCACAACTGGCAGCAGCTCGTGGAGACCGGCGTCGACGAGGTGCCGACCGGCGACTTCTCGTACTACGACCACGTGCTGGACACCAGCATCATGGTCGGCGCCGTGCCCACGCGTCACCGGGCAGCCGTCGAGGCGGACGCCCTCGACGGGTACTTCGCCATGGCACGCGGTACGCAGCAGGTGGCGCCGCTGGAGATGACGAAGTGGTTCGACACCAACTACCACTATCTCGTCCCCGAGTTGGGGCCCGACACCGTCTTCTCCGCCGACTCGACGAAGCAGGTCGCCGAGTTGCGGGAAGCGCTCTCGCTCGGCGTCGCCGCGCGACCGGTGCTCGTCGGCCCCGTCACCTACCTGCTTCTGGCGAAGCCGGCGCCCGGTGTCGACCCCGCGTTCCAGCCGCTCTCGCTGCTGGAACGGCTGCTGCCCGTCTACGCAGAAATCCTGGGCGACCTGCGCGCGGCGGGCGCCGAGTGGGTACAGCTCGACGAGCCCGCGCTCGTCCAGGACCGTACGCAGGAGGAGCTCGACGCCGTCGCCGGCGCCTACCGCGCACTCGGCGACCTCGCCGACCGTCCGAAGCTCCTCGTGGCGTCGTACTTCGACCGGCTCGGCGACGCGCTGCCCGTCCTGGCGAAGAGCCCCGTCGACGGGCTCGCGGTGGACTTCACCGAATCGGCCGCGGCCAACCTCGACGCCCTGGCGTCCGTCGGGGGGCTGCCGGGCAAGCGGCTCGTGGCCGGTGTCGTCAACGGCCGCAACGTCTGGATCAACGACCTGGAGAGGTCGCTCTCCACCCTCGGCACCCTGCTCGGCCTCGCCGACCGGGTCGACGTCGCCGCCTCCTGCTCCCTGCTGCACGTCCCGCTCGACGTCCGGGCCGAGCGGCACATCGACGCCGAGGTGCTGCGCTGGCTGGCCTTCGCACGGCAGAAGTGCTCGGAGATCGTCACGCTCGCCAGGGGGCTCTCCCGGGGGACCGACGCGATCACCTCCGAACTCGTCGCGAACCGTGCGGCGTTGGCCTCCCGCGCCGCCTCCTCGCTCACCCACGACCCGAAGGTGCGCTCCCGCGCCGCCGCGGTCACCGACTCCGACACGCACCGCGCGGAGACGTACGCCGAGCGCACCGAGGCGCAGCGGAAGCACCTGGGGCTGCCGCTGCTGCCGACCACCACCATCGGCTCCTTCCCGCAGACCGCCAAGCTGCGCACCGCCCGCGCCGACCTGCGCAAGAAGCGGATCGACGAGGCGACGTACGAGGAGACGATCCAGGCAGAGATCCGCGACGTCCTCGCCTTCCAGGAGGAGGCGGGGATCGACGTCCTCGTGCACGGCGAGCCCGAACGCAACGACATGGTGCAGTACTTCGCCGAGCAGCTCGCCGGCTACCTGGCGACCCAGCACGGCTGGGTCCAGTCCTACGGCACCCGCTACGTGCGCCCGCCGATCCTCGCCGGCGACCTCACCCGCCCCGAGCCGATGACGGTGCACTGGACGAGGTACGCGCAGTCGCTCACCGAACGCCCGGTCAAGGGCATGCTCACCGGGCCCGTCACCATGCTCGCGTGGTCGTTCGTCCGCGACGACCAGCCGCTCGGCGACACAGCCCGGCAGGTGGCCCTCGCCCTGCGCGACGAGGTGAACGACCTGGAGGCCGCCGGGACTTCGGTGATCCAGGTGGACGAGCCCGCGCTGCGCGAGACCCTCCCCCTGCGCGCCGACGACCGCGAGGCGTACCTCGCCTGGGCCACCGAGGCGTTCCGCCTCAGCACGGGCGGGGTCCGCGCGGCCACCCAGATCCACACCCACATGTGCTACGCCGAGTTCGGCGACATCGTCCAGGCGATCGACGACATCGACGCCGACGTCATCAGCCTGGAAGCCGCCCGCTCCCACATGCAGGTGGCGCACGAACTCGCCGACCACGGCTACCCGCGCGAGGCCGGTCCCGGTGTGTACGACATCCACTCACCCCGCGTCCCCAGCGCGGAGGAGGCAACCGCCCTGCTGCGCAAGGGGCTCGAGGCGATTCCCGCCGAACGCCTGTGGGTCAATCCCGACTGCGGCCTGAAGACCCGCGGTTGGCCGGAGACCCGTGCGTCGCTGGAGAACCTCGTCACCGCAGCCCGCACGGTACGGAAGGAACTCCCCGACCGCACCGTGTGATCCGGCCCGTGCCCGGGGGCGGCCGGCAGGTGGCCTTGCCGACGTCCCCCGGGCACGTCCCGCGTGCGTGAGGGCAACTCGCGCCGGTGGAAGGGCAGTTGCGCCCCCGTCTCCATGGACGGCTGCCCGCCGCCTCTACGCGTCGCCGTCTCTCCCGCCGCCCGGAGGGGGTGCGGTGCTCTCCCGCACCACCAGCCGGGGCACCGGGACGCCGGCCGTGCGCGCGGGGGCGCCGTCGAGCAGCCTGGTGAGCTCCTCGGCGGCGACGCGGCCGAGCGCGAGCGGGTCGCGGGCGAGGGCGGTGAGCCACGGGTGGACCATCCGGCACAGCACGGAGTCCTCCCAGGAGACGAGGGAGAGCCGTGCGGGGACAGGGAGTCGGCGCTCGGCGGCAGCGGCGACTCCGGCGGCGGCGAGCACGTCGTTGTCGTACACGACGGCCGTGGGCGGGTCGGGCTCGTCGAGCAGGCGGCGCGTCACGGCGGCGCCCTCGGCGTCCGAGTAGTCGGTGGTGAGCGAGCGGACGTGCGGCAGGCCCAGCCGCTCGGTCTCGCTCCGCAGGGAGGCCATCCGGCGCTGGGTGTGGGCGAGTTCGGACAACCCGGCGACGTGCGTGATCCGCTGGTGCCCGAGGGCGTGCAGGTACTCCACCACCGAGGCCATCGCACCGGCATCGTCGACCCACACCGAGGAGAGGCCCCGGCGCGCTTCGGTGCCTCCGACGACGACGCCCGGCAGCCCGAGCGAGGCGAGCACGTCCGGGCGCGGGTCCTCCGCACGCGGGTCCACGAGGAGCACCCCGTCGACCCGGTGCTCCGCCCACCAGTGCTCGTACATCGCGCACTCGGCCGCGACGTCCTCCACCACCTGGAAGAGCAGGCCGAGTTGGCGTTCCGCCAGGACCTGCTGGACGCCCGAGACGAGTTGCAGGAAGAAGGGTTCGACACCCAGGGTGCGCGCGGGCCTCGCCAAAACGAGGCCGACTGTCGCGGCCCCCTCGCCGGAGAGCGCCCTCGCCGCGGTACTCGGGCGCCATCCCAACTCCTCGGCCACCGACCGGACTCGCTCGCGGGTCGCCTCGGAGACGCCGGGGCGCCCGTTGAGCGCGAAGGACACCGCGCTCTCCGAGACGCCTGCACGCTCGGCGACGTCCTTCATGGTCGCCCTGCGCCGCGACACCGAGCGCCGTGGAGCGGGCCGGCCGCCCTGGGGCGGCCTCCCGCCCCCGGAAGGCTTCGACGGCATGCAGAACCACTCTCCGCTACAACTGGCTAATGCGCTAAAGCTGTTGGAGACTAAAGCGCATTAGACGCCGGACGCAACCCTTCGGAGCAAGTTCTCAAAAACGGCCGAGCAGCGGCGACTTCGCCTTCCCTCGATCTCTTGACTTTCCCCTGCGACGCCGTGCAGGTTGTTTTCGGCGCCGCGGCTGACATCGATGTCAACCGGTGACGGCTTTCCGGGCGCCCTTCCCCACTCCTGCCCGAAGGAGCCGTTCGCCTTGCGCGTTTCCCGTCCCGCCTTCACCACCCTCGCCTGCGCGCTCTTCCTCTCCGCCTGCTCCACAGGCACGCAGGACGTCGACACCGGGAGCGCCGAGGGGCGCGTACACGGCTCGATCACGTTCCAGACCTGGAATCTCCGGGCGGCCTTCCCCGACTACTTCGAGGACCTGATCGCAGAGTTCGAGAAGAAGCACGAGGGCACGCACGTCAAGTGGGTGGACCAGCCGGCGGAGGCGTACCCGGACAAGATCAGCGCGGACGCCGCGGGCGGCACCCTGCCGGACGTGGTGAACGTCTCCCCCGACCTCGTCGCGCCCCTCGCCAAGGCGCGGTTGGCCCTCGACCTCGACCAGGCGGCCCCGCAGTACCGCGAGCGCTACCTGCCCGCCGCGTGGAAGAGCCAGCAGATACCGGGCATGAAGGGCACCTACGCCTTCCCCTGGTACCTCAACACGGGGCCGATGTTCTACAACAAGCGCCTCTTCCGCGAGGCCGGACTCGACCCGGCGAAGCCGCCCCGCACCTACGACGAACTCTTCGACGCCGCCCTGACCATGGCGAAGCGCAGCGACGGACGCATCGCCACGCTCGCCGCCACTCCGACGATCGAGGACTTCGGCCGCTACGGCGCACGCCTGATGAACCGGAAGGGCACCGCCTTCACCTTCAACGAGCCGAAGGGTGTCGAACTCCTGGAACGCTACAAGGAGTTGTACGACGCGGGAGCCCTCGACTCCCAGGTGCTCACCGCCACCCCTGAGCAGGCGGGCAGGAAGTTCATGCAGCAGTCGGTGGCGATGAACCCGGGAAGCGCCCTGGACCTCGCAAAGTTCAAGAAGGACGCCCCGAGCCTGTACAAGAACATCGGCGTCGCCGACGCGCCCAACAACACGGGCCGTCCCAACATGTACGTCCAGGGGCTGATGGTGAACGCGGCCGGCGAGAACAAGGCGACCGCCGTCGCCTTCGCCCGCTTCGTCACCAACGCGGCGAACCAGATGGACTTCGCCCACGAGACGACCGTCTTCCCCAGCACGAAGGGGACGTTGGACGACCCGTACTTCACCGAGGACAAGGACGGCGACGACGAGACGCGCATCCGGGTCTCCTCGGCGAAGTCCCTCGACAAGGCGGTGAACTACACCCCGGTGCTGCTGAGCGACGACATGAAGACCGTTCTGCAGAACGCCGTCGCCAGGGTCATGCGGGGTGACACCTCTCCGAAGGCGGCGCTCGACAGCGCCGTCGAGGAGTGCAACCGACTGCTGAAGCTGAACTGAGGGGCGCGCCGATGACCACCGCAACCGACAGCCGCCCCGGCGCCGTACGGCGGCAACGCCCCGTCAGCCCATGGCTGTTCCTCGCTCCCGGGCTGCTGATCGTCTCCGCCTTCAGCCTCTACCCGTTCCTGAGCACCCTCGGCAACGCCTTCACGGACAACCGGACTCTGGTGCCCGGCGGCTTCGTCGGACTCGCCAACTTCCGCGAGCTGCTCCACGACGACATGTTCTGGACGGGGCTGCGCAACAGCGTCCTGTACGTCGCCGTGACGGTGCCGCTGCTGGTGCTGCTCCCCCTGCTGCTGGCGATGCTGGTACGTCGGCACGTCCCCGGCATCACCTTCTTCCGCTCCGCCTTCTACACGCCCGTGGTCGCCTCGGTCGTCGTCGTCGGGCTGATCTGGGTCTGGTTGCTCGACGACCGGGGCCTGGTCAACGGCATCCTGGAGGCGCTCGGTGCGAGTCCCGTCTCCTTCCTCAGCGACCCGTGGCTGCTGCTGCTCAGCGCGATGCTGCTGACGGTCTGGAAGGGCCTCGGCTACTACATGATCATTTACCTCGCCGCGCTGACCAACGTGCCGCGCGAGCTCCACGAAGCCGCGGCCGTGGACGGCGCGGGCGCGTTCCGCCGCTTCGTCACCGTCACCGTCCCCGCGCTCCGCAACACCATGGTGCTCGTCGGGGCGCTCTCCTCCGTCAGCGCCTTCAAGGTGTTCTCCGAGGTCTACCTGCTGGCCGGGGAGAACGGGGGTCCCGCAGGCGAGGACACCACCCTCGTCCTGCTCGTCCAGCAGGTCGGCACCGGACTCAACGGACGCGTGGGGTACGCCTCCGCGATCTCGGTCGTCGTCTTCGCCCTCACCCTCGGCCTGATGCTGCTGGTGCTGCGGGCCAACCGCAAGGAGGACTCGTGAGGCCCACCGCCACAGCACCCGCGCCGCGCGCCGCAGACGGCCACCGGGACGAGGAGGCCGCACACCCGCCCCGACCCCGCGAACGCCGCAGGCGCGGCGCCGGCTTCAGCGACGGCAGGAAGCTCCCCCTGTGGCAACTGCTGCTGCGCTACGCCCTGTTGCTCGCCGTGCTCGCCCTGATGATCGGCCCCTTCCTGTGGCAGCTCTCCACCTCGCTCAAGGGGCCTGGCGAGGACATCTACAGCTATCCGCCCCAACTCCTGCCCCAGGACTGGACGTGGGACGCCTACAGCGGCGTCGCCAGGATCATCCCGGTGTGGGACTACGCGCTGAACTCCCTGACGGTCGCCGTCGCCAGCGTCCTCACCAACCTCCTCGGCGCCTCGCTCGCCGGATACGCGCTTGCCAGGCTGCGGTTCAGGGGGCGCAAGGCCGCGCTGGTCGTCTTCGTGATGGCGATGCTGGTCCCGCTGGAGAGCATCATCATCGCCCAGTTCACGCTCATGCGGGAGCTGGGGCTCAACAACACCCTCACCGGTGTGGTGCTCCCCGGCGCCGTCGGCGCGATGAACGTCCTTCTGATGCGCAACGCCTTCTCCCACCTGCCGTACGAAATGGAGGAGGCCGCCCTGGTGGACGGCGCCAACGTCTGGCAGCGTTTCTGGCGCATCGCGCTGCCGTCCGTGAAGGGAACGCTCGCCGTCGTCGCGATCTTCGCCTTCATGGCGGCCTGGGACGACTTCCTGTGGCCGCTCATCGTCCTCAGCGATCCGGACAACTTCACCCTCACCGTCGGACTCAACTACCTGCACGGCACGTTCGCCGACAATCAGCGCCTGGTGGCGGCCGGCACCATCATCGCCGTTGTGCCGCTGATCGTGATGTTCGCCTGCCTCCAGCGCTACTTCTTCCGCGGTGTGAGCGAGGGCGCCGTCAAGGGCTGACCCCGCCGCCCGCACCGACCCGTGAACCTACCCCGAACCACAGGACCTGCATGAGCCCCGCACCGCGCTTCGGCGTCAACTACACACCCGCACAGGGCTGGTTCCACCACTGGCTCGACTTCGACCTCGACGCCGTCCGCACCGATCTGGACGCCATCGCCTCGCTCGGCCTCGACCACGTCCGCGTCTTCCCGCTCTGGCCCGTCTTCCAGCCCAACCGCTCGCTGATCAGGCCGCGCGCGGTGGAGCAGCTCCTCCAACTCGCCGACGCGGCAGGGGAACGCGGCCTCGAGGTGAATGTCGACGGGCTCCAGGGCCACCTCTCCAGCTTCGACTTCCTGCCCTCCTGGACCGCGACGTGGCACCGCAGGAACCTCTTCACGGACCCCGAAGTCGTCGCGGCCCAGGCGGAGTACCTGCGCACCCTCGCGCAGGCCCTCGCCGACCGCCCGCACTTCCTCGGCATGACCGTGGGCAACGAGGTCAACCAGTTCTCCCACGCGCCCCACCCCGACCCCGACCCGGTCGGCCAGGACGGCGCAGGCGCCTGGCTGGAGCGGATGGTCGCAGCCTGCGAGGAAGGCGCCCCCGGCAGGCTCCACCTGCACGCGGCGTACGACGCGGCCTGGTACCAGGACGGCCACCCGTTCACACCCGCGCACGCGGCCCGCGTCGGCGCGGCGACCGCCGTCCACTCGTGGGTGTTCAACGGCACCGCGCAGCGCCACGGCCCCGGAGGTGCCGCAACGGAAGGGCACGCCGCCTACCTGATGGAGCTCTCCAAGGCATGGGCGCGTGACCCGCACCGCCCGGTGTGGCTCCAGGAGGTGGGGGCGCCCGCACCGCACGTGCCGCCGGAACGGGCCGCTGCCTTCACCGCGGCGACCGTCGCGCAGGCGCTCGACACCGAGGACGTCTGGGGCGTCACCTGGTGGTGCTCCCACGACGTCTCCCGCAGCCTCGCCGACTTCCCCGAACTCGAATACGACCTGGGCCTGTTCACCGTCGACCAGCACCCCAAACCCGCCGCACGCGCCCTCGCCGACGCGGCCGCGCAGGCCCGCGCGGAGTGGCGCCCCGCGCCGCCCCGTACGACGGCGCTGATCCTCGACGCGGTTCCCGAGGCGACCGCCGACGCACGCCCCGGCCGGTCCGTCTGCGCCCCCGGCGGCGCCTTCTTCGAGGCGTTCGCGCGCCTGGCGGCCGACGGCGCACGCCCCGCGGTGGTCCTGCGCGAGCACGCCGACGACCCGGCCCACCTGGCAGCCCGCGGCATCACGGAGACCGTCTCCGTCGAGCACGCCTCGTGACGTCCGACACCCTGCACACGTAAGCGGTTCGCACCGCCTTCGTCCGCACACCCGCACACCCTCACCCCCGCAGGAGCCCGCACCATGCACGACGACCGCGACCTGACCGAAGCCCGCCTCAAGCGGGTCCTCGACGAGCGCATCCGCCCCGCCGTCTACCCCGCCAGCGTGCCGCTCGAGGTGTCGGTCTGGCACGCCCCCGGCGAGCCGGTGCCCGTCGACGAGGGACTGGCAGCCCCGTACCGCCCCGTCTCGGTCGGCGAGAAGTGGGGCGCGCCCTGGGGGACGAGCTGGTTCCGGGTGACCGGGTCCGTCCCCGCCGAGTGGGCGGGCCGTACCGTGGAGGCGCTCCTCGACCTGGGCTTCGACGAGAACATGCCGGGGTTCCAGTGCGAGGGCCTCGTGTACCGCCCCGACGGCACCCCCGTGAAGGGCCTCAATCCGCGCAACCAGTGGGTGCGCATCGCCGATGAGGCCCTCGGCGGCGAGGAGTTGGACCTGCGCGTGGAGGCCGCCTCCAACCCCGTCATCCTCGACTACCACCCCTTCCTGCCCACCGCGCTGGGCGACAAGGAGACGGCGGGCGACGCACCGCAGTACCGCCTCGCCCGGATGGACCTCGCCGTCTTCGACGAGACCGTGTGGAACCTCGTACAGGACCTCGACGTACTCGGCGAGCTGGTGCCGGAGCTGCCCACCGACTCGGCACGGCGCTCGGAGATCCTCCGCGCCGTGGGCGAGGCGCTCGACGCCGTCGACCTCCAGGACGTGGGCGGCACGGCGGAGGCCGCACGCCGCTGTCTGCGCCAGGTACTCGCCGCCCCGGCGCAGGCGTCGGCGCACCGCATCAGCGCGGTGGGCCACGCGCACATCGACTCGGCGTGGCTGTGGCCGCTGCGAGAGACGGTGCGCAAGGTCGCCCGTACCGCCTCCAACATGACCGCGCTCCTCGACGACGAGCCGGATTTCGTCTTCGCCATGTCCCAGGCGCAGCAGTTCGCCTGGCTGCAGGAGCACAGGCCCGAGGTGTACGCGAAGGTGAAGCAGGCGGTGGCGGAGGGGCGGTTCGTCCCGTCGGGGGGCATGTGGGTCGAGTCCGACACCAACATGCCGGGCTCGGAGGCGATGGCCCGCCAGTTCGTGCACGGAAAGCGCTTCTTCCTCGAGGAGTTCGGGATAGAGAACGACGAGGCGTGGCTCCCCGACACGTTCGGCTTCGCGGCCGGTCTGCCTCAGATCATCAAGGCCGCCGGCGCCAAGTGGCTGCTCACCCAGAAGATCTCGTGGAGCCAGATCAACTCCTTCCCGCACCACACCTTCCAGTGGGAGGGCATCGACGGGACCAGGATCTTCACCCACTTCCCGCCCGTCGACACGTACAACTGCTCGATGAAGGGCGAGGAGATCGCCCACGCCGCACGCAACTTCAAGGACAAGGGCGCCGCCAGGCACTCGCTCGCGCCCACCGGCTGGGGCGACGGCGGCGGCGGTACGACCCGCGAGATGGTGGCCAGGGCCGCCCGGATGCGCGACCTGGAGGGCTCGGCAACCGTCGAGTGGGAGACACCGGCCGCCTTCTTCGCCAAGGCCGAGGCCGAATACCCGCAGGCACCCGTGTGGGTCGGCGAGCTCTACCTGGAGCTGCACCGCGCCACCCTCACCAGCCAGGCCAAGACCAAGCAGGGCAACAGGCGCAGCGAACACCTGCTGTACGAGGCGGAGTTGTGGGCCGCGACGGCACACGTCCGCGCCGGACACCCTTACCCGTACGAGCAGCTCGACCGGATCTGGAAGACGGTGCTCCTGCACCAGTTCCACGACATCCTGCCCGGCTCGTCCATCGCGTGGGTGCACAGGGAGGCGGAGCGCACGTACGCCGCCGTCGCGGACGAGCTGACGGGCGTCATCGAGGAGGCCCAGCGCGCACTCGCCGGCGAACCCGGCGAGGACGAAGGGAAGTTGGTCTTCAACTCCGCACCGCACGCCCGCCACGGCGTGCTCCCCGGCGGCGCCGCCCCCGCAGCACGCGCCGAGGGCGCCGTCACCGTGACCGAGCGCGAGGCAGGCGGCCTCGTCCTCGACAACGGCAGGCTGCGGGTCGCGCTGGACGCGCGGGGACTCGTCGTCTCCGCCTACGACATCCCCTCCGGACGGGAGGCGGTCGCCCCGGGGCAGGCCGCCAACCTCCTCCAGATCCACCCGGACTTCCCCAACATGTGGGACGCCTGGGACGTGGACGAGTTCTACCGCAACAGCGTCACCGACCTCACCGCCACCGACGAACTCACCGTCGTCACCGAGGGCCCGGAGTCCGCCTCCGTCCGCGTCACCCGGTCGTTCGGCGGCTCGCGGGCGATCCAGACGCTCACCCTCGACGCCGGCTCGGGGCGGCTCGACGTCGACACCGAGGTCGACTGGCACGAGACCGAGAAGTTCCTCAAGGTCGCCTTCCCCCTCGACGTTCACACCGACCGCTACGCCTCCGAGACCCAGTACGGGCACTACTTCCGGCCGACCCACACCAACACCAGTTGGGACGCGGCCAAGTTCGAGGCGTGCAACCACCGCTTCGTCCACCTGGAGGAGCCGGGCTGGGGCGTCGGACTCGTCACCGCCTCCACCTACGGCCACGACGTGACCCGCACCGTCCGCGCCCACGACCACGGCACCACGACCACGGTCCGGCTCTCCCTGCTGCGCGCCCCGCGCTTCCCCGACCCGCACACCGACCAGGGCGTGCACCGGTTCCGCTACGCGCTCGTCCCCGGCGCCTCCGTCGGTGACGCGGTGCGCGAAGGCTGGAGCCTCAACTTGCCCTCGCGCACCGTCCGGGGCGGCGGCGAGGTGGCCCCGCTGGTGACGGTGGACGACGACGCCGTCGTCCTCACCGCCGTCAAGCTCGCCGACGACGGCAGCGGCGACGTGGTGGCCCGCTTCCACGAGTCCCACGGCGGCCGCACCGCGGTGCGGCTGCGGCCGGGGTTCGAGGTGGCGCAGGTCGACGCCTGCGACCTGCTGGAGCGTCCGCTCGCCGCACCGCGCGAGCACACGGTGGGCGAGGACGGGACCGTCGCACTGACGTTGCGCCCCTTCGAGCTCGTCACGCTGCGTCTGACGCGCACGGGTGCGTGAGGTCGTGGGCGGGTCCAACCCGCCCCGCCTGGGCGGAGGTTGGTCGGCCGATCCCGGCCGTCGGGTCCCGAGCGCCAGCGTTCTCCGACGGAGACCGCGCTCGCTCCGCTCGGGTGTTCTTCGATCATTTCAGCCCGTGACGGCCGGGAGCGCCCTGACCGCGAGTGTCCGGCGGTGCACGACCAAGTAGCGGCCCCGACCAGCGCGTGGTGGCCGGCGGTTGTCCGCCGGCCACCACAGCATCCGGACGTGCCCCCTGGGGCCGGACGTCGGGCTACCGCTTCGACGCCTGGGATACTCCTCCGCCCGCCCCGAGGCCACCTGGTCGACTGGAGTCCCGGCTTCCCATGCCGACTCGGTACGGGCAACGCACTTCTTTGCTGCTCGCTTCTTTCCGCGCGCTCGTGGACGAACTCCGCGTCCGACTCGTCACGCAGGGGCATCCCTAGCCGAAGCCGGCACACGGGTTCGCCATGCAGGCCATCGGCCACAGCGGAAGCATCGCGGACGTCGGTCACCGGCTGGGCGTCAGCAAGCAGGCCGCGCACAGGACGGTCGAGAAACCGGAGGAACCGCGGTACGCACGGCGCCAACCCAGTCCCGTGGACCGCAGACGCACCGTGGTCGTACTCATCGAGCGGGGCCGGGAAGCTCTTGTCCTCTCGGGGCAGGCCCTCGACCGGATCGGGGACGAGTGGGCCGCCGAGGTGGGCGAGCAGGAGACGGCCGCACTGGGCAGCGCCCTGGAGGCTGTGGTGCGCCGGACGAAGTGGGCGGTGTCCCCGGGTGGTTGAGCCTCCTGGGCCTGTACGGGACCGTGGTCGCAGGGCCGGGTGAAGTCCGCAGGAACGGGAACATTCCGGCGGGCCGTTGCGTTGCCTCCGAGCCCGTCCGTCTCTCTTCCCCTGGGAGTACAGTGCCCGAGAACACGTACGCCACCTCCACCGTTCCCCCCGCACTTCCGGCCCTGAGCGCACAGGCCGAGCGACTCATCGAGCTGGGGGTGCACGAGCTGGCAGGGCTTTCTGCCGTCGAGCTTCGTACCTTCGCCGCAGCGGCCCCTGCGGGCGGTGAAGGCGCCCTGCTCGCTGTGCACCCGGAGCGTGCGCCCGCCTCCGGCTTGGCGCCGCTGCTCCGCCATGACGGCAAACCGGGTTTCGTCGTCACCGACATGCCCGATGTCGACCTCTTCGCCCCTCTCGACACGGTCGCGGTGCCCGACGCTCCGCTCTACCTCCTCACCGACCCCGACCGCGGCGACCACATGGCCAACTGGAGCCCTAACGAGGCGCTGCCTGCCCTCACTGCGAAGGCCCGAGCCCCGTTGCTGCTCACCGAGGGCATCCACTGGGTGCTGCAGCAGCCCGCAGTCCTGGAGCGCAACCACTGCTTCATGACCATCGGCTCTCGGCTGCGCAAAGCCGACGGCGTCCTGGACGCCCGCACGCCGGCACTCTGGATCAGCAACGGAACCGGGCGCGACGGCCGCGAGCGCCGCAACGCCCCCAAGGTCGGTTGGTGCTGGGCCGGTAACCGCCACACCTGGCTGGGCTTCGCCTCCACGACCGGCCGCCGGGTTCAGGACTTGCAGGGAGCCTGATCAGGCGGGGCGGAGGCTGCGCACACGGACAGCCACCGACTCCTCGGTGGCGTGCAGCGCGGCGTCCGGTGAGCAGCCGGGCCGAGTGCCACGGACGTGACGTCGGCCCCGAACTCGTGGGTTCCGGGGCCGACTTCCCCACCGGTGCGCCGTCCAGCCGGCGGCCTATGCCGAAGGCGCGGGCTGAAGCGCTGCCGGTGCACGCGCGTCGTCGGCCGAAGCGTCCGCTTCCGTGCCGTGCGGAGAAGCCTTGCCTCCACTTACGGCAGACGACATGGCAGACGTACGCAAAGCTGCGCTCCCCGCGTCTCCCGCACCGGTCCCCGTGCGCACCCCTGGCCACACTGACGCGTGCACCGAGGCGCTTCCTGGACGGCCAACAGGACGCCTCGCCACGGGTCTTCACCAGCTCCGGCGCTCGTGATCATCTCGCGCGCCTCAACTAAGCGGCCGATTCGCCGTCACCCCGTCCCGCGCCAGGGGTCCACGGAGTCCGGCAACCACTGCGCCGCCGGGTGGACCGTGCGCCAATGGCGGGCGATGTCCACGCGGCGTGCGACCCAGACGTCGGAGCGTTCCGCGACGAAGTCGAGGAACCTGCGGAGGTCCGCCGCACGGCCGGGGCGTCCACTGATCCGAAGGTGCAGCCCGACGCTCATCATCTTGGGGAACTCCGCCCCCTCTTCGAGCAAGAGCTCCAACGCCCGCGTGAGATAGGAGGAGAAGGACTCGGACTGGAACCCGTAGGTGTTGACGTAGCGACCGTCGTTGTTGTCGAGGGTGTAGGGAACGACGAGGTGGGCGGTGCCCTCGACGTCGGTCCAGTACGGCAGGTCGTCGCTGAAGGAGTCCGAGTCGTAGAGGAAACCGCCGTGCTCGACGACGAGGCGGCGGGTGTTCTCGCTGTTGCGACCGGTGTACCAACCGAGCGGCGGCTCGCCGCACACATCGGCGTGGATCTGCACCGCCCGCTCGACGTGTGCCCGCTCGGTCTCCGCGTCGAGTGCCGCGTAGTTGATCCACCGGAGCGAGTGCGAGGCCAGCTCCCAGCCGGACTCCCCTGCCGCCGCCACGAGTTCGGGATTGCGCCGGAGCGACTCGGCGATCCCGAAGACCGTCACCGGGAGACCGCGCTCCGCGAACATGCGTCGCAGCCGCCAGAAGCCCGCGCGGGTGCCGTACTCGTACTGCGACTCGACGTTGAGGTTGCGGCGCCCGGGCAGTGCGGCGGTCGGTTCCTCGGTGAGAAACGCCTCCGAGGCGTCGTCACCGTGGAGAATGTTGTTCTCGCCGCCCTCCTCCACGTTGACGACGAACTGCACGGCCACCTTCGCTCCGCCGGGCCACTGTGCGTGCGGGAGTTGCCTGCCGTAGCCGGCCAGGTCTCGGGGGTAGTCGCTGGAGGGGAAGGGGGGCATCAGCAGTCCCTGCCTTGATCGCGAAAGGCCGTGCTGCCACGGGCACACGCACGGTACCCTGTGACCGGCAGGCGTTGGTCAGTTTTGACTAACCATGGTCGCCGAGGTGCTCCGCGTCAAGTGCACGCTCTTCGGCGGCCTGCCCCTCGCCCCGGGCGAGGGCCGGTGGCGAACGAGGCGTCCGAAGGGACGAGCGAGGGGACGATCATGAACGACCGCGAAGGGGCCATGCTGGCGCTGCTGCAGTTGATGTCGGCGTCCAGCACCCCGCTGGGCACCCGCAACGCGCAGCGCGAGCTGGCACAGCGGGGCAGGGAGCTCAGCGAGTCCTCCGTCTCGCGCCTGCTGCGGGAGATGGATGCGCGGGGTTGGACGACGCCCGTCGGCGCCAAGGGGCGCACGCTCGCCGCCGAGGGGCGACGCCGAGCGGCCGAAGCCGTTCTGACCCACCGCACCTCGGACTCGCTGCAGCACGCGGTGCGCGACACCAAGGACCTCCTCGACCTGCTCAGGGCGCGCCGGGCGGTGGAGAGCGCGGTCGCGGGCGATGCGGCTCGCGAGCCGGAGGAGGGCCGGCTGGTGGAGCTGCGGGAGCTGTGCGACCAGCACGCCCACACCGTCGGCAGCGCCCCCCTGATCGAGCAGCCGGGGCTGCGGTTCCACCGGGCGCTGGTCGAGATGTCGACGAACAGGATGCTCAAAGTGGCCGCCGAGATGATGCTCGCGTCCCATTTGGACCGAGTGGAAGCGGTGCTCGACACCATCCTCGCCACCCGGCGCGACGAGGAGAAGGTGATCGCCGAGCACCGGGCGGTGCTGGACCGGATCGGCCACCGCGATGCCGCAGGTGCCGAAGAGGCCATGAGGGCGCACTTCGAGGAGATGATCGCGGCCGTGGAGACGTCGATCGTCGGGGGGAACGAGGTCCTCGTCCAGCGGCTGCTGGACTGGATGCCCGCGGGCGAGTAGCTCACGAGCAGCGTTCGTCACTATTGACAGACGCTAGGCGCTCCTCAACACTGTCGTGCACCGCCGCACGCTCGACGATGCGGCACCACCGACGACAGGAGCAGGCATGCCCCAAGCAGGCACCATGGCCCCCGCCCGTATCCTTCCGCGCCCCGCCGGTGCCCGGTACCAGGACGAGCACCGCAAGTGGCAGGGCATCCCCTCGGTGGAGCGCACCCGGGGCGGTCGGCTCTACGTCAACTGGTACACCGGGCAGGAGACGGAGACCTCGGGCAACTTCGTCGTCGTCACGACCAGCGACGACGACGGCAGCACCTGGACCGGCCCCCGGTTCGTCGTCGAGCACGACGACCCGGCGGTGCGCGTGTACGACCCGACGCTGTGGCGGGACCCCGCCGACAGGCTCTGGCTCACCTGGAACCAGAGCAGCGGCTTCTTCGACGGCCGGATCGGCGTCTGGGCCGCGACCAGCGACAACCCCGACGACGACGAGCCCGTCTGGTCCGCCCCGCGCCGGATAGCCAACGGCATCATGATGAACAAGCCCACCGTGCTCTCCGACGGGACCTGGCTCTTCCCCGCAGCGATCTGGGCCTGCCACGCCGCCACCGAGGAACACCCGCTGGAGCAGGAGCGGTTCTCCAACGTCTACGCCTCGACCGACGCGGGCGAGACGGTCTCCTACCTCGGCGGGGCCGACATACCCAACCGCAGCTTCGACGAACACATGGTCGTCGAAAAGCGCGACGGCACACTGTGGATGCTCGTCCGACGGTTCGACGGCGTCGGCGAAAGCTTCTCGGAGGACGGCGGCCGGACGTGGACGCCGGGTCGCCTCAGCCACGTCGACGGCCCCTGCTCCCGCTTCCACATCCGCCGACTGCCTTCGGGCCGCCTCCTGATGATCAACCACGCGGATTTCGGGGATCGTCGCCCTCGCGCGGAGATCGAGCAGCAGGGCGACGTCAAGGAGTGGAAGGGCCGCACCAACCTCACGGCCTTCCTCAGCGACGACGACGGCGTGAGCTGGCCGCACCGCCTCCTCCTCGACGACCGTGACGACGTCTCCTACCCCGACGCCGCCATCACCGACGACGGTCGGCTCTTCGTCGTCTACGACCATGACCGCTTCGGCGACCGGGCCGTCTACCTCGCCAGGTTCACCGAGGACGACATCCTGGCCGGCCGGATGGACAGCGACGGCTCCGCCTCCCGCGTGCTCGTCAACCGCGCCCTCGCGCAGCCCGAGCCCGGGACGACCGCCACCCGGTGAACTGGCGCCCGCGGTGATCACGCCGACCACCTCTGGGGGCGCCGCACCGATCCGCATTGGCTCGCATCAGCAGAGGAAAGATCCATGGCAACGACACAAGCGGCGTCGGCGAAGTGGTGGGCGAGACTCCCCAATTGGAAGTTCCGACTGCTCCCCCGAGACACCCGCACCATCATCACGTGCGTCTTCCTGGGGCTCACCATGGCGGTGATCAACCAGATCACCGAGCGCCTCGACCTCGCCCTGACCGGCGGCAGCATTCCGATCGTGTCGGCGATCGTCGTCTGCGCGATATGGGTGCCCTCCGCGGCGTTCTACGGCCTCACCGGAGCCCTGATCACCGCGTGGATCAACCCGATCATCTCCAACCTCACGGCCTCCCAACCGATGGCGCCCTTCCTCTTCCTCACCAACGCCGCGCACACGGTCCCCGTGGCGCTGCTGGTGTGGCTGGTGAAGTCGCGGGACAAGGGCCTGAAGTTGTGGCAGGTCCTTCTCATCGGACAGCTCGGCGGCGTGTGCGACGCCCTCATGTTCGGCCTCGGCAACCGCGTCATCCTGCACCTGCCCTGGGACTTCATCACAGGTCAGGTCCTCGTCGTGCAGCCGTGCTACCTCCTCGGCTCGTTCATCACCTACGGGATCATGCGTCGGCTGGTCAACACCGGACTCGTCCAGAAGCAACGCGACCTCAAGGCGGCCGCCGATGCCGTCTGACCGGTCCACACGAACCAAGGGGAGCTCCCGATGAGCGGAACGATGCTCTACCAGCCGGGAGGGACGTTCCTCCACCGCGCGGACGCCCGCGCGAAGATCGCCGCCATCCTCGTCGTGCTCGTCCTGGCACTGATGACGACGCGCATCGACGTGCTCGTCGTGCTCACCGCCGTGGTCGTCGTCGGCCTCGCCGCCTCCGCACGCATCACGCCGGCGTCCTATGCCAAGGCGCTGCTCCTGATCATCCCGCTGATCCTGCTGCTCACCCTGTTGCAGGCGCTCGTCCAAGGAGGACCGGCGCTGGCCACCGTCGCCGGGGTCTCCCTCTCGCGGGAGGGCGTGCTGCTCGGGTTGGGCATCGGCATGCGCCTGTTCGCCATGGGGATCTGCTTCTACGGATTCTCGGTGACGACGAGCCCCTCGGACATCGCGCTCGCGCTCAACAAGGCAGGTCTGCCCTACAAGTTCGCCTACCTGACGAGCTTCGCCTTCCGCTTCCTGCCGCTGCTGCAGGACGAGGCACGCACTCTGCTCACCGCCATGGCGGTGCGCGGGTCGGCCGAGACCAGCTCGCGGCACCCGATCCGGCGCGGTCGCGCGATCGTCCGGATGCTCTTTCCGATGCTCGCCGGCTCCATGAAGCGCAGCAGCGACATCGCCCTGTCGATGGAGCTGCGCGGCTACAGCCTGCCCGGGCGGCGGACCTTCTACCGGACGACTTCCTTCCGGGCGGCTGACGCCTGGCTGATCGCCGGCGTGGTCCTGGTGGCCGCCGCGCTCCTGGTCATGCAGTGGCAGCTTCCCGCACCATTCACCGAAGGGGCGTGAACATGACTGCACCAGCACTGGCGGTCTCCGGCCTGTCCGTCCGCTACGAGGGGGCCGAGCAACGCGCGCTAGACGAGGTCGACTTCGAGGTCGCCCCCGGGGAGATCCTGGGCATCCTCGGTCCGACAGGCGCAGGGAAGTCGACCCTGATGCAGTGCCTGTCGGGCGTCATCCCCCGTCACGAGGACAACGCCGGCATGCGCGGCGAAGTATTCGTCTTCGGGCGTCCGCTCTCGGAGTTCGCCGGTCTCTCCGAGATCACCGAGACCGTCGGCCTCGTCATGCAGGACCCGGAGGTGCAGCTCGTCAACACCGTGGTGCGCGAAGAGCTCGTCTGGGGCATGGAGAACCGGGGGACGCCGGTACCGGAGATCGAACGCCGCCTGGAGCGGGCCTGCCAACTCTTCGACATCGGCGGCCTTCTCGACCGGTTCACGCACGCCCTCTCGGGCGGGGAGAAGCAGCGCGTCGTCGTCGCGTCGATCTTCTGCCTCAACCCGCGGATCATGCTCCTCGACGAGCCGACGTCCGAACTCGACCCGGCAGGCACCGAGAGCGTCATGGACGCCATCCGTGTACTCGCGGGCGAGGGCGTCACCGTCCTCCTCGTCGAGCACAAGGTCGAGGAGCTGGCCGTCTACGCCGACCGTCTTCTCGTCCTGAGGCACGGACGCGTCGAGGCGGCCGGCAGCCCCCGCGACGTGCTCACGGGCCCGACGGCGCCGGACCGGCCCCAAGTCCTCGACATCGCCCTGCGGTTGAAGGAGCGGGGGCACTGGGACGCCGAGGTGCCGCTCTCCGTTCCCAAGGCGGTGGCCGCCTGGCAGGCGATGACGAACGACCCGCACAGTGACAGGAACCGCTCATGAACCACTCGGAGAACGTCATCGAGATGGTCGACGTCGAGCACACCTACGGTCGAGGCGCGGCGGCTCTGGCCGGGGTCGATCTGACGATCGGCCGGGGCGAGTTCGTCGCGATCATCGGCAGGAACGGCTCGGGCAAGACGACTCTCGCCAAGCACTTCAACGGCCTGCTCCGGCCGACGAACCCCCGCGGTACGGTCCGTCTGCACACCAAGGACGGCGCCACGGTGGACACCCGCGGCACACGGCTGCACCATCTCGCCGCGACCGTGGGGTACGTCTTCCAGAACCCGGACCGCCAGATCTTCCACGACACCTGCCGCGAAGAGCTCGAGTACGGGCCGCGCAACCTCGGCACCGACCCCGCGGAGCTCGCCCGAGAGGTGCGCAGCAGCCTGGAGTTGGTGGGCCTGGAGGGGCACGAGGAGACCAACCCCATCCACCTCTCCCGGGGCGAACGCCAACGCCTCGCCATCGCCTCGACCCTGATCATGGGGTGCGACGTCGCCGTCGTCGACGAACCCACCACGGGGCAGGACCGGGCGGAGTCGCGCAAGATCCTCGACGCCCTCGCCCACCACCACGCCCGTGGCCGGACGATCGTCATCATCTCCCACGACATGGCGCTGGTCGCCGAGTACGCCACCCGCGTCATCGCCATGCGCCAGGGCCGCCTCCTGACCGACGGCTCGCCGGCCGAGGTCTTCTCGCAGCGCGAGGTCATCCAGGAGAGCAACATCCGGCCTCCGCAGGCGGCGGTGCTCGCCGCCGAACTCGGTCTCCCCGGCGTCCTGACGGTCGACGACGCGGTCCGTGCGATGAGCGAGAGCCGCACCCCGGCAGCGTCACCCGACGTATCCCCGATCCACGACGACAAGGTCCACTGAACATGCACTACCTGGTCACAGGCGCCGGGGGCTTCGTCATGAGCGTCCTCGTCAAACAGCTACTCGCCACGGAGCCCGACGCCGTCGTCACCGCCGTCGACCTGCATCCGCCCGACGAGGTCCTCACCGGCTTCCTCGCCGGACACGAGGAACGGGTGCACTACGCCCGGGCCGACGTCGCCGACAGCGCAACGCTCTCGGAGACGCTCACGAAGGCGGCGCCGGACGTGGTGGTGCACGGGGCCACCGTCACCCACGACGCAACGACCGAGTATCGGGACCCCGCCCGTTTCGTCCGCGTCAACGTCGGAGGGACGACGGCCGTACTCGACGCCGCACGGCGAACGGAGAGTGTGCGCCGCGTCCTCCTCGTCAGCAGCGGCGCCGTGTACGGGAGTTCGTCGCGGCGCTTGCTGACGGAGGACTCGGCGCCGGAGCCCGACGAGATGTACGGCGTCAGCAAAGTCGCCGCCGAGCTCGTCGCCCGACGGTTCGGTGAGCTCTACGACCTCGACGTACCGGTGGCGCGCCTGACCAAGATGTTCGGCCCCATGGAACGGCCGAGCCCGGGGCGCGCCGTCATGTCGCTGCCGTACCACCTCGCCGCGGCAGCGGTGCGCCGCCGGCCCGTCGGGCTCACCGAGCGCACGCTCCGGGCGGGCGGTGACTGGCTCGGGGCGACCGAAGCCGCCCGCGCCCTGCACCTGCTCGCCCGCGGTCAGGGCACGGCACGGGGAACCTACAACCTCTCCAGCGGCACCCGGACCAGCGTCCCCGACCTCCTGGCGCTCTTCGGCGTCGAGCCCCGGCAAGCCCCGCCGGAGACGGCGGACGCCGACATGGACCCGGACGCCGAGAGCGGCAAGGACGGCATCTACGCCGCCGACCGAGCCCAGCGCGACCTGGCCTGGCAGCCGACGCCGCTGAGCGAGCAGGTCGCCGAGTACGTCGCATGGGCGCGCGCACACCCGGAGTTGTTCGCAAGCGGCGGGTGACACCGCACCGACCCCGCTGTCCTCACGCGGCCACCTCCGCTCGGGGGTGGCAGCGGCCGTTCTCCGATCCGCGCCACACGTCGGCCGACTCTTCGGGGGAGCCGTTTCCCGTGGCTGTTCGTCGCCCAACTGGGCGCAGCTCGCTCTCCCTTCACCGTCTCGCCCTGCCACAGCTCCGAGACTGCCCCCGGCACAAAGCTCCGCAGAGCCCGCGGCTCGGGCGCACAGGCACGACGCGACAGCGCCCCCGACCCTGCAACGGGACGAGGGGCGCCGAGCGTTGTCGTGCTCAGACGGGGAGCAGTTCCGGCGACAGAGCCAGTCGACCTGCTGCGTGCGGCACCCCCCTCCGGAAGACGGCGTGCTGTTCAGCTTCGGGGAAAGAGACGTGCGAGTTCGTTCGCCAGCCCCGTCAACTGCTCGCGGTCGGGTTCCCCGGTAGCGGCGGCCAGTTGGAGCAGTGACACGGCGCCCGGCGCCGTCAGCTGTTCGGAGTCGGTGATTCCGGGCACGAAACGGCGCACCGCCTCGACGGCCACCGGGTCGGACAGCAGCACGGCGAGCGGCGTGCGCAGGCTGAGCCGTCCCTCGGGGAACTCGTCGGCTCGCGGTGCGCGGCCCAGCGCCGCCGCCTGGCGCGGTTGTTCACGGTGCGCGGCGACCTGGAGGTGCGCGGTGGTCACCTGCTCCGGCCTCCGGGGCAGGCCGAGACGCTCGTACTGGTCCGCTGGGGCATCGGTGTCCCGGAGACGCTCCACCAGCAACCGGATCATGCGAAGCTCCGCTTCGTCGTCGTGGACCGGCCGCTCCTGTCGGGGATCGTCGGCCAGGTCGTACAGCAGCGCTCCGAACCGTGAGGGATCGAAGCCGGGCGCTGTTCGGGCGGGGACCCGCAGCGTGCGGACGCCCTTCGTGAAGTCGAATGGCTCGGCGAGTTCGGCGTCGACCAGCTCGGCGGGGGTGAAGCGGCCGCGCCCGTGCGTGGGCATCAGCGTGTGTTCGTAGAGGGGCTGGTTGGTCGTGTCGTGGCAGGAACGCATGTAGACCCAGCGGCCGTCGGTGATGTTGACGTGGCCGCCGAACATGCCGAAGAGCGCGGATTCGCGCAGCGGTACCTCACTCAGGGAGTCGTCGGTCGCTTCGGCCAAAGGGCGGCCCTGCATGTCGGGGGTGCGGTCGACGCCGAAGAATTCCAGAAGCGTCGGGGCGAGGTCGATCGTCTGGACGAGGCCGGAATGGCGCCTGCCGGCCTGCGTGGGCCGACGCGGGTCCCAGACGAACAAGGGGGTGTTCGCCAGCTCGTTGTACCAGGGCTGGACGAGCTTGCCCCACCAGCCTTTCTCCCCGAGCAGAAAGCCGTGGTCGGTGCAGACGATCAGCAGGGTGTCGTCCCACAGGTCGTACTCGTCCATCGCGTCCAGCACCCGGCCCAGCGAGTTGTCGCACATGGACAGCAGCGCTGCGTACTCGAAGCGCGCATGGGCGGTCTCTTCCTCGGTCTCGGTGACCTTGGCGTAGTTCGGCCAGTCGAAGTGCGCCCCGTGGTACTCGTGCGGGTAGAGGTCCTTGTAGCCCTTGTGCGTGAAGAAGGGCTCGTGCGGGTCGAAGGTCTCGATCTGCACGAACCAGTCGTCCTGCGCCCGGTTTTCGCGCAGGAATTCCAGGCCCGCATCGAAGGTGAGCGTCTGCGGGTGCTTCTCCTCGGTGTCCATGTGCGCACGGTTCACCCAGTCCTGGCGCCAGAGATCGTTGCGGTTGCTGTGCAAATCCTCCGGCAGTACGGGGTCGGCCACCTGTCCCTTCCAGGCATCTCCCTCCTGGCCGCGGAAGAACTCCCAGGTGTTGTAGCGCCCGTGGTAGGTGGCACCGCCGTCCTCCCAGTAGTGCTGATGGTCACTGACCAGGTGGGTGTACACGCCGTGCTGCTTCAGCATTTCGGGCATGGAGTCGTCGAACGGCTCCAGCGGACCCCAGCTCCGGTGGAGGAAGTTGTGCCTGCCCGTGTGCAGTTCACGACGTGCCGGCATGCAGGGCATCGATCCCACGTAGCAGTTGTCGTACGTGGTGGAGCGGGCGGCGAGGCGCGTGAAGTTCGGGGCGTGCACCCAGTCCGCGCCGTAAGGAGGCAGCATGTGCCGGTTCAGGCTGTCGAACATGACCATGATGGCCTTCATGCGCCCGGTCCTTCCGTCGAACGTCGTCCTTGCGCCCCGTCGGTGGCGTCTTTTCCGTCGTGCTGCCTCGCGCCGACTTCAATGGCCGCCGGCCGGAGTTGGGCCGAGCGGATGCGTCGGATATCGAATTTCTCGGACCGGTCGAATCCGAAGATGCCGTTCTGTTCCTGGAAGACGTCGGTCAGTTGCGTGTAGCAGTAGCCGAACATGTCCGGATGGCCGAGCAACGCACCGACGAGTCCGTCGAACCGGTCGTGGAACTCCTCGACGCTGCGTACCCGGTCGCCGTACCCCCAGGACCCGGTGACCGTCTGCGGTCGGCCGGCCTCGGCGGGGTTCCACCAGATGCCCCCGAACTCGCTGACGAAGAAGGGCTGTCCGCGATAGCCGATGGACCAGGACTCACCCGTGGTGTCCGACCGGTTCACGTAGGGATCGCCGTCGGAGAGGGCACGGTGCGTGGCGGCGAAGGCGTCCGGGTCCTGCTCGTAGTCGTGGCTGTCGAACACGTCGGACTCGGCGATCCGATGTGCGTAGCCGGAGGTGTCGAGCACGGGCCGGGACGTGTCGTGTGCCTTGGTGGCCAGGAACATGCCGCGCATCACGTCGTCCAGCGCGGTGATCCTGTCGCCGTAGTCCTGCCAGGTTTCGTTCATCGGGCACCAGCCGATGATCGCCGGGTGGGAGTGGTCCCGTTCGAGCACCTCCAACCATTCCTGGATGTACGACGCGTCCGGCCGCTGGTTGGTGGACTGGCCCTCGCCCGTGTTGCAGCCCCAGTCGCCGAACTCGCCCCACACCAGGTAGCCCAACCGGTCGGCGTGGTAGAGGTAGCGCTCCTCGAAGACCTTCTGGTGCAGTCGTGCACCGTTGAAACCGGCCGCCTGGCCGAGCTGGATGTCCCGCACCAGATCGGCGTCGGTGGGCGCCGTCATCAGCCCGTCGGGGTAGTAGCCCTGGTCCAGCACCAGTCGTTGGAAGACGACGTCGCCGTTGATCCGGATCTGCTTGCCGGTGATGGCGACGCTGCGCAGACCGGCGTACGACTCCACCTTGTCGACGGCGCGTGCGTCCGAGTCCCGCAACTCGACGCTGAGTCCGTAGAGATGGGGATCGTCCGGCGACCACAGCCGGACCCGCTCCGGTGGCAGCACCAGGCTCAGCCGGGGCGCGAGGTCGAGGTCCGCGCGCACGGTGCCGCTGACCACGTCGCCCGCGCCGTCGCCGACGCGGATGTGCACGACGCCGCCTGGCAGGTTCGCCGAGAGCGGCACCTCCACGTCGAAGGTTCCCGCCGCGACGTTCGGCGTGATGCGGGGGCGGCGGATGGCGGTCTGCGGCACCGGCTCCAGCCAAACGGTCTGCCAAATACCCGTGGTCCGCTGGTACTTGGCCGCGCGCGGGGTGTAGGGCACCGACTGCTTTCCCCTGGCCTGCGGTGCCTCGGGGTCGTCGCGGGCCCGGACCACGAGAGGCACCGGTTCCCCTGCGGGGGCGGCGTCGGTGATGTCGAGGCTGAAGCCGGAGAATCCGCCGCGGTGCCGGCCGACCTCGGTCCCGTTCACCCACACCGTCGCGTCGTGGTCAACCGCGCCGAAGTGCAACAGCACCCGGTCCCCCGCCCACTCCGGCGGGACGGTGATCGTGCGGCGGTACCAGACGGCGCGCATGAAGTCCTGCTCCCCGACGCCCGAGAGCGCGGCCTCGGGGGCGAACGGCACCACGATCTCGCCGGCCAACTTGCCCTGGTCCAACTCCCGTTCGGCGAGTCCGCGCTCCCGACCGGTGTCGGACCGGTCGATCTCGAACTCCCATCTGCCGTTCAGGTTCACCCAGCGGTCACGCTGGAACTGGGGCCGCGGATACTCCGGCCTGGGCGGATCGAACCGATCAGCCGGCATGGAAACCACCTTTGTGTTCAACTCGTCTCAACTCATCGATGTGTGACGCGCACCCGCCGGCTCTTCGGCCACCGGGTCGCGGAATCGGAGGGTGAGCAGCTCGAACGGGCGCAGCTCCAGGGCGACTTCGCCTCCGGGCTCCGCTCCCCTGACGGCCTCGCTCTCCACAGCACGCTCCAGGAGATCGGTGGCGAGGGCCTCGCGCCAGGAGAACCGGGTGCGCACGTTCGCGCGCGAGCGATTGCCGTGCGCCTCGTACAGGCGCACGACGAGATCCCCCGAGCGGTCCTCCGCGAGCTTGACGCTCTCCACCACGACGGCCGGGTCGGAGACCTCCAGCAACGGTTCCACCGCGCCGCCCGGCACCGTGCGCAGAGGGAGTTGCAGCGTGTACCCGTCCGCGACGGCGTCCGGAATCCCTCCGGGACGCAGGCTGACGGAGAAGGTGTGCCGCCCCTGGTCCGCTGCCGGATCCGGGTAGCGCGGCGCACGCAGCAGCGACAAGCGCACCGTCGTCATCGGACGGCCCCCGGGCCCCTGCCCGTTGCGGATGTCGTGTCCGTAGACCACGTCGTTGGCGAGGGCGACGCCGTACCCGGGCTCGCCGACATGCACCCACCGGTGCGCGACCGTCTCGAACCGGGCGGCGTCCCAGGAGGTGTTCTGGTGGATCGGCCGGTGCAGATGACCGAACTGGATCTCGGACGTGGACCGGTCCGCCCTGATGTCCAGCGGAAAGGCGAGTTTGAGCAGCTTCTGCGACTCGTGCCAGTCGATGTCGAAGGCGTAGGTGAGCTTGCCTTCGGAGAGGCGGACGGACATGGTGATCACCGTCTCGCCGCGCTCGTGCCGCACCACCACTGCATCGTCCACGATGCCGACCGACACCGGTTCCACGAGGTCACGGCCGCTGCGCTTGTCCTCGTCGTTGATGTCCCACGCGTCCCACTCCCGCGGGGTGTCGCGGAAGAGTTGAAGGACACCGCCCGCGACGCCCTGCGGCAGCAACTGCCGGTCGGCAACCGGATCGACGAGCGAGACGACCGTGCCGCGCCCGTCGATCTCGGCGTGCAGCAGCCCGTCGTCGAGCACGAACCTGTCGTTCACCTGACGCGGAGCGGCCGCCGGGGGCGGGGAGGCGGGACCGATGCCGGCCGCCGGCACGCCGTGCAGCGGGTAGGGGCCCGCGTTGGCCGCGACCGGAGCACCGTCGCCCTCGCCACCGCCGAGTGCGTCGAGCGCGGTCGCCACAAGGGAGTCGAGCTCCCCCGCCACCCGGTCGTAATCCCGCTCGGCGTCCTGATGGACCCAGGCGATCGACGTGCCCGGCAGGATGTCGTGGAACTGGAGCAGCAGCACCGTCTCCCAGATCCGCCGCAACTCGTCGTACGGGTAGGGGGCTCCGCTGCGGAGGGCGGCGGTCGCCGCCCACAGTTCGGCCTCCCGGAGCAGGGCCTCGCTGTGCCGATTGCCCCGCTTGCTCCGCGCGTGCGAGATCAGTGTGCCGCGGTGCAGTTCGAGGTACATCTCGCCGACCCACACGGGCGGTGCGGGCAGTTCGGCCTCGGCAGCACGGAAGAAGCTGTCCGGATCGTCCATCCGCACCCGCGGCGACCCGTCGAGGTCGCGCTTGCGCTCGGCCGCTGCCAGCATCTCCCTGGTGGGACCGCCGCCGCCGTCGCCCCATCCGTACAGTCCGAGTACGTGCCGTGCCGCGCCCTTCTGCCGGTACGTTCGCTCCGTACGCGCGAGATCGGCGGCGCCGAGGTCGGAGTTGTAGGTCTCGGCGGGCGGGAAGTGGGTAAACAGTCGGGAGCCGTCGATGCCTTCCCAGTGGAAGCTGGAGTGGGGCATCGCGTTCGTCTCGTTCCAGGACGGTTTCTGGGTGAGGAAGTAGCGAGCGCCCGCCGCCCTGGCGATCTGCGGCAGCGCGGCCGTGTACCCGAAGGAGTCGGGCAGCCACACCTCTTCGCTCTCCACCCCGAACTCCTCGGCGAAGAAGCGCTTTCCGAGTACGAACTGGCGGACCAGCGCCTCGCCCGAGGGCATGTTGGTGTCGGACTCGACCCACATCCCGCCGACCGGACGGATGACGCCCTCGGCCACTGCTCTGCGGACCCGCTCGAACAGGCGCGGCTGGGTCTCCTTGAGCCAGGCGTACTGCTGCGCCGACGAGGCGGCGAACACGAACTCCGGGTGACGTCCGCTGAGATCCAGGACGTTGGCGAACGTCCGCGCCACCTTTCGCACGGTCTCCCGTACCGGCCACAGCCACGCGCAGTCGATATGGGCATGGCCGACGGCGGAGACGATCAGCGAGCTGTCGGCCGCGCGGCTCGCGAGTACGGGCGCGAGGACCTCCTGGCCGCGCGCCGCGGTACCCGCGATGTCTTCGGGGTCCATGACGTCGACCATCCGCTCCAGCGCGTACACGATCTCCGCGCGCCGCGAGCCCTGTTCGGGAAGGACGTCGACCAGCCCGTCGAGGGCGGTCACGTCCTGGAGGAGGTCCCACACCTGCCGGTCGCGAGAGGCGACGCACAGCTCTTTGAGGCGGTACAGCGGCTCTTCGCCCGCGGTCGCCTTGTCACCCATCGCCGTGGGTTCGTACTCGTAGGGCACCTGGACGATCGGGTTCGCCGCCGCCTCGATCAGCAGGCGGAAGGGCCCCGGCTCCGGAAGCGGAACCCAGGAGTTGTAGGGCTCGATCGCTTTGACGATCTCTCCGTCCGGGCGGTACACCGTCCCCTCGGCCTGGAACCCCGGCTGGTCCCCCGTGAATCCCAAGTCGACGACGAGTTCGGCCTGCCCGCCGGCCCACTCCGCCGGCACCTCGCCGGAGACGTCGAACCAGGTGGTACCCCAGGGTCTGCCCCACGCCCGGCCCAGCGCGAACGGCTCGTACTGCTCCTGCACCGCCTCCGCGAACGGCACGGGCTCGCCCTCGACCGCCCACGCGGCGATGCGGACCGGACGGGTGTCGCGGTAGACGGCGGGCCGTATGCGGAACTTGGTGAACCGTCGGACCCGTTGCATCGCCAGTGCGGTGGCGTCGAGTTGCACTCGGCCATGCGGATTGTCGTCAGCCAAGAGAGCGTCTCCTCTTACGTACTGCTGGTTGTTCCGGGGCTTGGGTACTGCGGCAGGGCACGGCGGCCCGTCGCCATGGGGGTCAAGTGGACGCGTGCGGTCAGGACTTGAGGGCACCGCCGAGGCTCGATCGCATCAGGTGACGCCGGAGGAAGAGGTACAGCACAGCGGGCGGCGCCATGTAGACGACGGCGCTCGCAGCGAGTACGCCCCAGTCGACCTGGTTGAAAGCGGTGAACGACCGGAACAGACCGATCGAGAGCGGATAGAGGTCGGGCGACTGCAACAGCACGAGCGGGGTGAGGAAGTCGCCCCACACGGCCATGAACGTCAGCATCGCGGCGGCGCCGAGCCCGGGGCCGACCAGCGGCAGGATGATCCGGCCGATCGCGCCGAACCGGCTGCTGCCGTCGAGCCACGCCGCCTCCTCCAGCTCGAACGGAATGGCGTCGATGGTCCCCTTCAGCAGCCACAGGGTGATCGGCAGCGCCGCCGACGCCTCGACCAGGATCAGGCCGATATAGCTGTCGTCCAACTGGATCTTGACCATCAGCAGGTACAGGGCGACGATCGTCGCTGGCGGCGGAATGACCCGGATCAGCAGGATCGCGAACATGAAGGTCCTGCGTCCGCGGAACCGGTAGCGGGACAGCGCGTAGGCTCCCAGGACGCCGCAGGCGAGGTTCAGCGCGGTGGCGGCGAACGAGACGACGATGCTGTTCAGGAACAGCCGCGGAGTGGCGCCGTCGGTGAAGAACCGGACGAAGTTGTCCAGCGTGAACGTCGGAAGGCTGGCCGTGGGCCCGCCGTCGGCGTCCACGGCCGTGAGCGCGACCCAGGCGAACGGGACGACGCAGAACAGCGCCAGCAGCACCATCAGGGCGTATTGCAGCGCCTGTTGCAGGATCACCCACGTCGGCTTGCGGCGGCGCGGACCTGCGGGTCCGGTGGCCGTCACGTGCTCGGTGTTCGTCGTGGCCGTCATCAGACCTCCACCTTTGCCAGCCGGGCGTAGGTCATGCCGAGGATCGTCAGCAGGATGAGCAGGATCACCGAGGCGGCGCTTCCCAGGCCGATCTGCGAGTACTTGAAGGCGCTCTGGAAGATGTACACGGAGGTGATCTCCGTGTCCTGTCCAGGACCGCCCTGGGTCAGGAAGTAGATGAGCCCGAAGACGCCGACCGTGGTGATGGTGGTGAGCAGCAGGTAGAGGAAGACCGGGCCGCGGATCAGGGGCAAGGTGATGTGCCGGAAGACCTGGAGCGCGCTTGCGCCGTCCATGCGCGACGCCTCCAGCAGCTCGTCGGGCACGTCCTCCAACGCGGCCTGGAACATGATCATCGCGAACGCGATACCCCGCCAGACGTTGATGAGGATCACCGAGGTCATCGGGTACTCCTGCAGCGGCGCCGCCGCGCCCGAACCGAACAGCCCGAGCAGTCGGTTGAACGTGCTGCCGTCCTCGGAGGAGAGCACGCTCGCCCAGGTCAACGACGCGACGACCTCGGGCACCACCATCGGCAGGAGCATCAACGCTCCGAACAGCCCCTTGCCGCGCAGCCATTTCTGACGCAGCAGCAGTGCGGCGAGCATGCCGAGCACCGTCTGCCCGATGATCGCCGACCAGAGGACGAACTCTCCCGTACGGCCCAGCGATTCGAGGAAGTCCGCCGAGCCGAGCAGGTTCCGGAAGTTCTCCAGCCCGACGAACTGCGGGTCCTGCGCCGCGAATCCGGTCAGTTGCGTGTCGGTGAGGGCGAGGTAGATGCCGTAAGCGGCGGGGGCGATCACGAAGACCGCGATCAGGAGGACCGAGGGGCCGAGCAGCACGGGCAGCGCAGCGCGCTCTTGCAGGGGACGTGTCGGCCGGGCGGCCGAAGTCTTGGCCGTGGTCATTTCGCCACCCGAGTGCTGCCGAGCAGCTCTGCGGCCTCTTCGGCGAAGGCGTCGGCGGCCTGGCTGCCGTCCGCATCGCCGGACACGATCTTCGCCGTCGCGCTCTGGACCGCCTGCGAGACGCGGTCCTCTCCGTCACCCAGCGGTGGCTGGATGCTGGATTTCAGCTCGTCCTCCGCCTGGAGCAGGGACGGCTCGTTCTTGTACGGCGCGGTGCCGGAGAGGCCCTCGCGCGGCGAGACGGCGCCCACCGCGGCCAGTTGCTTGGCCAGCGCCTTTCCGGAACTCAGCCACTTCGCCAGCTCGACGGCGGCGTCGGGATGGGCGGCGTCGGCGTTGACGCTGTAGCCGAAGCCGCCGCCGCTGACCGGGGCGGGCTTGGTGCCCGGCACCAGGGCCGGGTAGTCCCAAGTGCCGATTCTCTCGCGGGAGTTCTTGATCGGGGCCGACCCTTCTGGGCCCCAGTCGTACTTCCACCCCCAGCTCCCCTGGGCCGCCACCGGAAGCGTGCCCTGGGGGAACTTCTGGTACTTCGTCGGCTCCCACGGGTTCGGGTTCTGCAGGTCGCGTACCGGGAGCAGATCTGCCTCGACGAGGTCCGCGTAGAGGTCGAAGGCGGCCGACAGGCCCTTGCTCCTGAGCTTCCACTTCCCGGACTCGTCGTCGTACAGGGTGCTGCCGGTACCCGCCATGACGGGCAGGAGGCCCTCCGACCACGAGCCGTCGCCCCAGGCGGTCCCGGCGGGCAGGACGATCGGAGCCTCGCCGGTCTTGGCGCGGACCTGCTTCAGCCGGGCGATCAGCTCGTCCCACGTGCGCGGCTGCGAGGTGTCGATGCCCAGCCGCTCCAGCACGTCCTTCCGGTAGAAGAGGCTCTGCACGCTCGCCTCGTGCGGGAGGGAGTAGTAACTGCCGTTCCGCTCCCGTGCGCCGTCCTTCACCGACGGGTAGTACTCGTCCCAGCCGTCCCACGTGTGCAGGTACTTGTCGAGCTTGAGCAGGTAGCCGGCGCCGGCCATGCCGGTCACGTTCTTGTTGCCCATGTCCACGACGTCCGGCGCCTTGCCGGAGTAGAACTGCTGCGTGATCTTGGTCCGGAACTGGTCGTCGGTGAGGATGTCGGTGACCAGCTCCACCTTGACGTCCTGCCCCTTTTCGGCCATCGCCTTCTCGAACTCCGGTATGAGGTCCTTGACGACATCGGCGCGGGCCTCCTGGAACTGCAGCAGCTTGACGGTCACCGGGCCCTCCGCGCGGGAGTCCGAACACGCCGTGAGCACCCCTGCGAACAGCAGTCCGGCCGCGCCGGCGGCAAGTACACGGTTGCGTCGCATAGGCATCTCTCCTGGCCGTGTTTCCGATCCATCTTTTATCAAATGGATTGGATAAAGTTCGGTGATGCTATGGAGCGAGATCGTTCCCCGTCAAGGGATGACGCCAAGTCCCGTAGCGTGGCCCGCACCCGGCCGGGACAGCCTCCTGTGGGCGCAGATCACCGAGCCGCCCGGCGAACCGCCGCGAGAGGCCCGCGCGATCGCCGGTCCGAGGGTCCTAGAGGAAGGCAGGAAGAGTCGCATGCGGCGAGGCAGCAACCAGCTCCGGCTGGCGGACTACAACCAGGCGGTGGTGCTGGAGGTGGTGCGCAGGTCGCGCGGAGTGAGCCGAGCCGACCTGCAGCGCGCGACCGGTCTGAGCTCCCAGACGATCTCCAACATCACGCGTCGGCTGATCGACGACCACCTGGTCCGTGAAAGCGCGCCGGGCGGCAACGCGCGCGGCCGGCCGAGCATACCGCTGGTCACCGACCCGGACGGAGCCTACTCAGTCGGTGTGCACATCGACCCGGCAAGGTTGACCGTCGTCCTCCTCGATCTCGACGGCGAGGTGCGGCTGACATGTCAGAAACGGACACCGCAGGCCACCAACCCCTCCGAGGTGACCGCCTGCATCGCCGACGCCGTCGACGGTCTGATCACCGAGGCCGGCATCGCCCGGACCCGGGTGCTCGGGCTGGGCATCGCCGCTCCGGGCCCGCTCGACATCGGCGCCGGGGTGCTGCTCGACCCGCCTCAGCTACCCAACTGGCGCAACGTCCAACTGCGCGCCGACCTCCACGAAGCGACCGGGCTGCCCGTCCTCCTCGACAAGGACGTCACGGCAGCCGCCACAGCGGAGCTCCGCTCGTCTCACGAGGCGTCGAACACGTTCATCTTCCTCTACCTGGGGTCCGGTGTCGGCGCCTCCGTCGTGCTGGACAACCAGGTCGTCCGTGGCACGACGAACAACATCGGCGAGATCGGCGACCTGGTCGTCGACCCCGACGCCGAACGGCTGGAGTGGAGCGGCCGGCGCGGCGGCCTCGCCGCCGCCTGCGTTCCCGAGGCGCTCGTTCTCCAGGCCGCCCGCGTGGGCCTGTTGCCGCTCCCGAACCTCAGCGACTACGTCGCCATCGACGACGCCTGCTCCTCGCTGTGCGCCCTCGCCGCCGCCGGAGACGGCGGCGCCTCCCGCATCCTCGACCACGCGGCACGCCGCGTGGCCGTCGGCCTCGGCGTGCTGGTGAACCTGTTGGACGTACCGCGCGTGGTGATCGGAGGCCCGCTCTGGGGCCGGCTCAGCCCGGTGTTCCTCCCCGTCATCCCTGGCATCGTCGAGCGCGAACTCGTGGTGAGGCGCAGGAACATCGAGGTGCAGGGGTCCGCCGTGGGCGACCAAGTGGCTGCTCAGGGCGCCGCGGAACTGGTGCTGGATCACTTCCTCGCGCCCCGCGCGTCCGCGCTGATGGTGGGCTGACGCCCCGCGAGGGGACGGC
Organism: Streptomyces sulphureus DSM 40104; assembly: GCF_000381025.1. Classification (GTDB taxonomy): domain Bacteria; phylum Actinomycetota; class Actinomycetes; order Streptomycetales; family Streptomycetaceae; genus Streptomyces; species Streptomyces sulphureus. Next base: position 511,271 of record NZ_KB905813.1, on the reverse strand, counting down.
CGCCGGTCAGCCCGTCGATGGTCGATCCGATCTGATCGTCCGCCGACCGGCGGCCAGCAACCGGGAGTTGGTCCGGGTGACGCGACCCGAGCACGGCGCGCCCGTTGCCGACTGTCAGACGGCCAGCGCCACCAGAAAGCGCGAAACCATGTTGTAGGCCGCGACCGTCGCGACCGCTTCCACCGTTTGGACCTCGCCGAACAAGCGCTTCGTCTTCTCAACGAGAAGAGCGTCAACCTCGACCTGTTTCGTGGACTGGTCGGTCAGCGCGATCAGGGTGCGTTCCTCTTCGTCGAAGACGTCACTCTCTGCGCCTTCGCCCTGGAGAGCTGCGCACTTCTCTTCCGTGCCGCCCGCCTGCAGGTACGCCGGGTGGTGCACGCCCCACTCGAAGTCGGCGCGGTTCAGTGCGGCCACTCGCAGCATGATCAGTTCGCGGTACTCCAAGGCGAGTGCGAACTCGGCGCGGACCCGGCCCAGCAGCGCGTTCCACCCTGTGGCGAGCGGGAAGCTCTTCAGCAGGACACGGTCGATACCGATCAGTTCGCCGTCGGGACGACGGGCCTTCATGTCTGCCAGGAGTTCGGGCGGGGGCGAGGGGATCGTGTCGTCCTGCCAGGGTGTGACGCGCACATCGCTCATGTCGTGCTCCTTGACTGCGAACCAGCTCGCGGGAATTGGGCGTGCCGGTAGGGGGCTTCTGGTTTCGGGCGTGCTGTCCGAACCGGGAAGGGGTGTGCGGGGATCAGGGGTACGGGTTGCAGACGAGGTAGCCGTCGATGCGGCTGAGCCGGTCCGAAACGGGGTCGGGCGGAAGTGCATGGCCGAGGTCGTCGGCACGGACCTCGCTGATCCACTGGTCGTGCTGGTACTCGTGGTTGATGAGAGCGACCAGCAAATGCTGGGCGACGACGGCCAGTTGGGCGGGGGCGCCGACCTTGCCGGCCGCGATGTCGCCGATGCGGGCGTGGACGCGCTCGGCGACCGTGTCGCGGAAGGCGGTGAGCCGGCCGGTGGTCGGTAGCGCGCCACGGAACTTCTCCGGGTTGGCCGAGTCCATGAGTCCGTCCAGTTCCGGGTCGGGACTGGGCTCGGCCGCCGTGAGGTTGCGGATCATGAAGTGGGCGACGTGGGCCTGGTGGCCGAGGTGCCAGCCGATGGCGCTGGAGCTCTCGTGCGGTCGCCAGGTCACCTCGTCCGGGGTGAGGTCCTTCCACAGCTCGTCGGTGTAGGCGCGGGCCCGGTCGTACTCGCGGAGGAGTTCCTGGGTCTCGTACATGACGCCGCCCGGCTCAGACGGTCTCGTAGACGCGCACGTCGGGGTTGGCCTCCAACAGCGGGGCCAGCTCTCCGACCACGTCGCGGGTGAAGAGGTCGCCGGCCAGGTACGCCTTGGCGTCGGCGGCGCCCCGGAAGGTGTGGAGGACTTGGACATCCTCGTCTCGGACGAGGAGCTCCTTGCTGGTGGCTCCGGGGACGGTGTCCAGGAAGAGCTGCTTGTACTTCTCGTAGACGCCTGCAGCCGCGGCGCGGTTGTCCGGGGCCACCCGCAGGGTGATTTCGAGATACGCCATGGTTATGCCTCATTCGACGGCGAGGTGACGCGTTGCGGCGGATTCCGCAACGTGCCTGCCACGTTAGGCAGGCGGCCGAGGCGCCGGTAGAGGAGTCCTGCGAATCTGGTCATAGGTGCCGTGTATGGCTATGCGCGGGCCGCCGCGAGACTGTCGGCGAGGTGGAGGAGGTCAGCGGCGAGCGGGGAATCGGCGCTCCAGACCGCTTCGAAGGAGATCTGCACCTCTCGGCCCTCGTCGAGGAGCGGGCGATGGGGAGCATCGGGCGAGCTGAGCTTGGAGTGGGGAAGCATGGCCGATCCCAGGCCCAGCTTCGACCAGTCCTCGAGGACCTGGTAGCTGGCGGCTTCCCCCGGGTAGGTGCGAAGGGGCATCTCGCGCGCCTCGAAGAGCTGCGTGGTGAACGTGGTCAGGCCGCAGGTGTCCGGCACGAGGATGAAGCACTCCTCGCCTGCTTCTTCGAGTTCGAGCGGAGTCGATTCCGCAGTGCCGGGACTGACGACGACCATCCGCTCGACATCGACGACGCGATGCTCGAAGCGCGGCATCGCGGCCACGGCCGGGATCAGGACGACGTCGAGCTGTCCGGCATCCAGGTCTTCGCGCAGTTCCTGCATGTTCGCCTCGCGCAGCACGAGGTCACGCGGCGCGGGCAGATCCTGGACCATGCTGAAGGCGCGGGCGACCAGGCGCGAGCCGATCAGCGGGGAGAGGCCCATGCGGATCTTCTGCTCTCCGACTTCCGTCAGCCGCCTGGCCTCCGCGGCCACGGCGTCGAACCCCTCCAGGGCGCGCTCGATCAGGGGTAGGACGCGGGAACCGAACGCCGTCTGGGTCACGCCTCGCGGGGAGCGGTCGAACAGCTTCTCGCCCAGGCGCTCCTCCAGCTTGGCGATGCCGTTCGACAAGGCGGGTTGGGTCACGCCGTAGGCGCGGGCGGCGGCGCTGAACGACTTGGTCTCCGCCACGGCCTGCGCGTAGCGGAGCCCTTCGAGGTTCATCCGGTCGGCCATAGCCATCGCTTATCGCTCCATTCACCGCTGCCCTCTACCAGGTGTTGCCGTGCCTGCCTAGGGTCTCCGTGGCTCCAACATAATCAGCAGCTATGGACATCGCCCTGTTCCCGGAGGAAGCATCCATGTCGGACAGCGCCGTGACCGTGGTCGCTAGCGAGCTCGGAGGCTCTCTGCGCCCGTCCGCGGCCGGGACACCGTCGCCGACGGGCTGCCGGGTCCGGGTGACGGCGAGCGGCATGTGCGACGCCGAGATCGTGACCGGAGCGGGCACCGCCTTCACCCCGGGCCGCGAAGTCGCCGATGTCCTCCCCGAGTCGGATGAGCGGGTCGAGGGCTGGTCGGTCGGGGACCGTGTGGCGGTCGGACACCGTGCGTTCCGCCGGTCCGGGGGCGTCGTGCACTGCCCCGCCCTCGCCCTCTTCGAGGCGGCCTTTCGGCTGCGCAGGTGTACTACCTTCAACGCCGTGACGAGGTCGGCTCGTTCGCCGTCCGGGCGCACACAACCGGCGTCAGCCGACGCACCGCCCGGCACGCACCGGGCCGACAACTCGCCGAGCTCGGCCGAGCCACCGCCCCGCCCTTTGCAGTACCTGCTCCGGAAGAGAACATGACCGACACCGCATCCGACGGCACGACGGACCACATATCCGACCTCGCCCAAGCCCAACGCCGCACCCTGCGCGTTCTCGTCGCCTCCCAGGTGTGCAGCGGAGCCGGGCTCGCCGCCGGCGTCACCGTCGGCGCCCTCCTCGCCCAGGACATGCTCGGCACCACCAGTCTCGCCGGGCTGCCCAGCGCCCTGTTCACCGCCGGCTCCGCCCTCACCGCCGTCGCCGTCGGCCGCATCTCCCAAACCCGCGGCCGCCGTCCCGGCCTGGCAGCCGGCTACTTCGCCGGCGCCCTCGGTTCGGCCGGCGTCATTGTCGCCGCCGTGTTGGACAACCCCGTCCTGCTCTTCCTCGCCTTGTTCGTCTACGGGGCCGGCACCGCCACCAACCTCCAGGCCCGCTACGCCGGAGCCGACCTCGCCGCGCCCGACCACCGCGCCAGGGACGTCTCCACCGTTCTGGTCGCCACCACCCTCGGCGGTGTCGCCGGGCCCAACCTCGCCGCCCCCACCGGAACCTTCGCCGAAACCCTCGGCATCCCCCCTCTCGCCGGCCCCTTCCTCCTCTCCGGCGTCGCCTACGCGCTGGCCGCACTCGTGCTCGCGCTCCGGCTACGGCCCGACCCGCTGCTGCTGGCCCGCATCCTGGCGAAGAAGGAGGAGACCGACGCCGTCGCCGATCCGGCGGCCGCCGATGCCGCCGACCCGAGCGAAGGGCGCAGCAGCGTGGTCCTCGGGGCGCTGGTCATGGTCCTCACCCAGCTCGTGATGGTCGCGATCATGACGATGACGCCGGTCCACATGCACGACCACGGCCACGGCACCGCCGCCTCCGGACTCGTCATCGCCATCCACGTCGCCGCCATGTACCTGCCCTCCCCTGTGACCGGCTGGCTCGTCGACCGCTACGGCCGCATGAAGATCGCCGCCGCGTCAGGTACCACTCTCCTGGCCGCCGGTATCGTCGCCGCCGCGGCGCCCGTCAGCTCCGTGCCTCTCCTCGCCCTCGCGCTCGCCCTGCTGGGGCTCGGCTGGAACTTCGGCCTCGTCTCCGGCACGGCGATCATCACCGACACTGTCCCGCTGGCCACCCGCGCCAAGACGCAGGGACTGGTCGACGTCTCCATCGCCATCGCCGGTGCCACCGGCGGCATGGCCTCCGGCCTCATGGTCGCCGCCACCAGCTACCCCGCCCTCGCCCTCACCGGCGGTGTCCTCTCCCTCGCCCTTCTACCCGCCATCGCTGCCACCGCCTACCGCCGATGATCCAGGGCCCGCCTCGGGCCGCACGGTCGACGGCGCCGAACTGCCGTACGTCAGCCTCCTGTTGCGCTTGCGCAAGGAGAGCGACGACGCCTGCCCGGCCCCAGCGAGCGGGAAGCCGGTCGTGAGCCGACGCAACCCCGATCACCCACAGGGCCGTGCCGCGCCGGCTCCCGGCCACGTTCGCTCGGCACCGGCTTTCCGAAGAGCCGCCACCCGCTGCCCCGGCCTCGCGCGGCAACGGTGACGGGGAGTCCGGACGGTGGCCGTCTCCTCGTCCGGGTGACGGTGCTGACGTCGCGGACGGCGCTCGGCCGCGAGCGCATTGGACGAGTTCAGCCCTTGGACGTCGGAGAGGCGGGGCAAGCCGAAACGGCCCGCTGCTGACTGAACGCCACCGCTGAGCCGGGCCCGGCCACCGACGCACGAAGCAGGCGGCCTGCTACCGGGCCCCTCAGCAGTACGGGCCGCGGCGACCGACTCAGCGTCGGCCGCGGCTCTCCTCCCGACTGTTCCTGACCAGGACGACGCTCGCTCCCACCGCCACCGCGGCGGCGAGGGCGGCCAGGAGGAGGTTCCCCGGGACGGCGGAGGCGAGAGCGGCGACCCGCTGTTCCCACGCGTACTCGGTATCCACGTCCAGCAGCGACGGCAGCGCGGCCGAACCGTCGAAGAGGAGGAAGACCGCTCCGAGGGTGACGAAGAGCAGGCCGCCGATCACCGAAGTGCTGTGGAGGTGCAGGCGGCCGATGCGGAATCCCCGCCCTCGCAGCCAGGCGCGTCGCCCCAGTTGCCAGCGGTTCCAGAGGAGGGCGAGGACGAAGAGGGGAGCGGCCATGCCCAGGGCGTACACCGCCAGAAGGAGACCGCCGCGGAGCGGGCTCCCACCGAGCGCGGCGACGGTGAGAATGCTGCCCAGGACCGGCCCTGCGCAGAACCCGGCGAGCCCGTAGACGGCGCCGAGAGCGACGGTGGAGGACGTCGATCCGGTGGGGGCTCCGGCGCGTTGCTGGAGGCGGCGGGAGCCGAAGCCGAGTCCGAGGAGCTGCATGATCCCCAGGGCGATCATGGTCCAGCCGCCGACGAGGACGAGCGTGTCCCGGTGACCGATGAACAGGCGGCTGGCGAAGGCCCCGCCTGCTCCAAGGGGGACGAGCGTCAGGCACAGCCCGGCGTAGAAGGCGGCGGTGTGCCGGAGCAGCCGCGTCCTGTGGGTGAAGGAGTAGGCGAAGAAGGCGGGCAGAAGGAGGGCGCTGCACGGGCTGAGCAAGGCGAGCAGCCCACCGAGGAAGGCGAGGAGGATACCGACGTCCGTCATTTCGCCTCGCCCTCGTTCTCGCTCTCGCTCTCGCTGAGTGCGCTCCGGATCTCCTCGTGGAAGGTTGCGGTGGGTTGGGCGCCGAGCATGGGTGTGCCGTTGACGAGGAAGGCGGGGGTGCTGGTGACGCCGAGGGCGTACCCTTCTTCGCGGTCGCGATCCACCGCCTGGCGGGCCTGTGCCGAATCCATGTCCCGGCGGAAACGCGTGAGGTCCTTCACCCCGACCGCTTTCGCGTGGGCGATGAGCTTGTCCTCCGTGAATTCGCCGGTGTTGCGCTCGCGCGGCTCAGCGTAGAGACGGTCGTGGAACTCCCAGAAAGCACCTTGCCGACCGGCGGCCCACGCAGCGTGCGCCGCCTTCTCCGACTCCTCACCGAAGAGGGGGAAGTTGCGCCACTCGATGCGCAGTGACCCTTTCTCCACGTAGGTGCTCAGGAGTTCCTGCTTGGTCTCGCGTGCGAAGCGTCCGCAGAACGGGCACTGGAAGTCGGAGTACTCGACCATCACCACGGGTGCGTCGACCGAGCCGACGGCCAGGGGGTCGTCGGTGTCACGACGCGCCAGATCGGGGCCGGCCGGTGCGGAGTCCCCCGGCACGGGTTCGGCCGAGGTCTCGGACCGGGAGCGGTCGGAACCCGACTCGGAGTCGGCGGTCACGACCAGCGCCACGGTCGCGGCGGTGGCGGCAACCAGCACGACGGCGGCCCACACGGTGCGCCTGCGACGTGCGCGCGCCTGCGACGTGGTGCGAGTGGATGAAGAGGACTTCTCGGACATGAAGAACACGCTCCTGTGAGCAGAAGATGAGGTGGCCCTGCCGACCCGCCCTGGGAAACGGGCCCAGGGGGACGGCGTCAGGCGGTGGGCGTGGGGCAGGCGGCCTGGGCGTTGAGGCGGCGGAGTGCCGCCTCGGCCAGCAGCGCCAACGAGCCGAGGGCGAGCAGAGGTTGCAACGGCGCCCAGTAGCTGAGAGCACCACCCGTCCCGAGCAGCAGCAGGACGATCTTGTTGCAGACCGGGCAGCCCACGGCGAAGAAGGACAGCACTCCCCCGACCGAGCCGAGCCGACCGCCGGGGGCAACCGGCGGGCTGGGACGCAGGTACGTGCCGAGGACCAGCCCGGAGAGCAGCGCGGTCAGGGCGAGGGCCGGGTAGTTCCACCACTGGACGGGGATCTCCCGGCCGAAGAACGCGTTGGGGATGACGGCGGTCGGCACGCCGACGACGACGGCCGCGGCCGCGGCGGAAGCGGCTGCGGCCACCCACTGCCGGGGCTCCCACAGGCGAAGTGCACCCAGGGCGGTGCGCAGGGAGCGGCTGCTCCCGACGGCTTGTGAAACAGGCTCGGGAGAGGTGGGCGACGGGTCCATGAAGATGTCTCCGTGACTGAGGAGGAACGCGAGCGCGTAGCCGCTTCCGCACCCCGGAGCCCAGGGAGAGGCCCGGAGAAGGAGCGGCGCGGGCCGGTCTAAATCCTCAGTACGGAGACGCGCGGAGGTGGTGCCTTCGCAGACTGTTCCTCGCTGTGTGCGAGCCATCGTGCGGCCTGCGGGGTCGCCGCGGCCCCGCCCACAGAGGGCAGTTCCGCCAGAGCGGGCGCTGCGACATGGGGGCCGCTCGACTGCTCCGGAGCCTGGCGCTCAGGGCAGCTTCCACCGTCGGAGGGCAGGATTTCGGCGACGTCCGCAGCCGTCTCGTCAGCGGCGGACGCGTGTGCACCATGCTCGGAGGGCGCGGCGTCTGCGCCCTCCGACGTGAACTGCGCTACCCCGACCGTCGGAGCGCCGGTAACCGCCTGGCCCGACTCGCCTTGCAGACCGGTGTGCCCGTGGACGCAGAGCAGGCCGAAGAGAACGGCGACCAGCAACAGGAGAAAGGAACTCATCGACCGGTCGGTCGTGCGTGCTCGGCGCACCGCTCCTCCTCCCCTGGCGGACTGGTCGTCTGACACCGCGGTGATTCGCTCGCTAACCGTACTCGCCCGGTCGGCTCCGTCCGCGCATGGGTTGCGTCCGACGTCGGTGCACGTCGTGAAGATCACCCGGGCCACCGGCTGGCGCGCCTTCCACCCCGCAGCTCGCCGCATCGCGTGACTTACGGCTCCCGCCGCCTTCTTCGTCCGGGCCTCGACGTGCCTGCGCCGGACCGGAGTTGCTTTGCAGCTCGCGCGGCGTGCCGTCCTTCGGCACGATGGGCGCGCGCCTCACACGGGCCGGACCGAACCACACACAGCCGGACGCACCGGAGCCGGGCACGTCCGCACGGCAGCAGCGCTCCCCGGGGTTCGGTTCCGCGGGGGCTATTCCGTCCCCACGCCCGCGTAGAGCTGCCGGTTCAGCGGTTTCCGGACGAGCAGCAGTACGCTTCCGAGGACGACCGCGGAGGTGGCGACGGCGGTGAAGTACGCGGTGTTCGAGACCGCGGCGAAGAGCTGGCCGAGGAGTCCCGACAGCGACGAACCGAGCGCCAGCGTGAGGAAGTTCAGCCCCACCATCTGTGCCCTGAACTTCGCCGGTCCGATCTTTGTCGCCAGCGCCAGTCCGATCGGCCCGACGTAGACCTCCGAGGACCCGGCGAAAACCATGAAGAGGAGGATCAGGACCAGCGGAATCGTCGCGTCCCCCGTCGCGCTCGACACGACGAGCAGGTAGAAGTACGCAAGGCCGATCTGGAGGAGCCCGATCGCGATCTTCGCCGCGGGTTTCGGCTGGCGGGGCCCGAGGCGGTCCCACAGGCGGGCGACGAGCGGTGTCACGAGGACGGCCGCGAGCGGGCTGACCGTGGTGATCCATGCGGCGGGGAACGTCCACGTGCCGATATGGAGGTCGACCCGGTCGGTGATGAGGCTCGAGATCGCCGTGAACTTCTGGAACAGGAAGCCGAAGTAGATCCCGGAAAGCAGGAACAGCGGCAGGTAGGCACTTACGCGTCTCTTCTCGTCACGCGTCACCTTCGCCGACGAGAGGATGACGGCGAAGTACCCCGCGGCGGCGACGAGTGCCACGATCGTGACCGCGCTCGACATGTTCTCCGCCCGCAGCCATCCAGCCAGCGAGCTCACCACGATGACGGCAAGCGCGGCCAGGACGTACCCGATCGGGGCGATGAGCTTCCCCGCGGGCAGCGGGTTGTTCACCTGCCCTGCCCGCTCGGGCAGTTGCTTCAGCGAGAACCCGTATTGGACGAGGGCGGCGCACATGCCGATCACGGCGAGTCCGAAGCCGTAGTGGAACCCCCACTGGTTCTGCGCAAAGCCGGTGGTAAGCGGTCCGACGACGGCGCCGATGTTGATCGCCATGTAGAAGTAGGTGAACCCCGCGTCGCGCTTGGCGTCGCTCTGGCCTTCCAGGATGAAGCCGACGATCGAGGTGATGTTCGTCTTGAGGGCCCCCGTGCCGAGGATGATCAGGACGAGGCCGACGCCGAGACCTGCCAACCCGGACAGGGCGGCGAGCACGACGTGCCCGCAGGTGATGACGACCCCGCCCCAGAGCACCACGTACTTCGGGCTGAGGAGCCGGTCCCCGACCCAGGCGCCGATGAGTTGGGCCAGGTACACGGCGCCGCCGTAGGCCCCGACGATGCCCGCCGACGCGGCGGGGCGGAGGTCGAGTCCGCCCTCGTCGAGCGAGTAGAGCAGGTAGAAGGAGAGGATTCCCTGCAGGCCGTAGAAGGAGAAGCGTTCCCAGAGCTCCGTGAACGCCATGCTCCACAGGCCCCGCGTAGCGGCACGGGTCTCGCTGGGGGCGGCAAGCCGCGGTGGTGTCGTCGTCATGCTGTCGTCCTCGAAGTCGTGCGATGAGCCGGGGAGTTCAGGAGGCGGCCACGCGCTCCTATTCGTGGAGCCCCGCGAGCCGGGAACCGAAGCGAGCGATGAGCGAGGTCCGCTCGGCCCGGCGCGACTGCTCCCAGCCGTCGGCGAACTCGAAGAGCCGGTACATCGCATGGACGCCGAGCCAGCGGAGCGGCTCCGGTTCCCACAGCCGGGCCTGGTGGTCGTTCCACGGCAGTCCGGTGCGCGGAGTCGCCCTGCCTTCAGCGCGGTCGAGCAGAGTGCGGGCGGCGAGCTGAGTCGCAGTCACCCCGTGTCCGGCGTAGCCGCGGGCGACTCCGATACGGGTGCGCGCGTCGAAGTAGATGCCGGCGCACCAGTCGCGGGTGACACCGATGACGCCACGCCAGGCGTGCGCGATCGGCACGTCGAGCCCGGGGAAGAGAGCATCGAGCTTGTGCCGTAGCTGCCCGACGGTCCGCTCGTCCACAGCGCCGGTACCGGGCGTGCCGGAGTTGAAGGCGTAGGGCGCTCCTCGCCCGCCGATCGCGATCCGGCCGTCGGCGGTGCGCTGGGCGTAGATGAACGTGTGGGCGGCGTCGCTGAGGCACTCCCGGCCCTCCCAGCCGATGCGTGCCCACGTCTCCTCCGGCAGCGGCTCGGTGACGATGACCGACGAGTTCACCGGGATCACTTGGCGCGCACCGAGACCGGGCGCGCTCCCCGTGACCGTGCCCGAGTAGGCCTCCAGGCAGACCAGGATCGTCCGGCCGCCGACCCGGCCCCGGTTCGTCGTCACCGAACCGGCATCGATGTGGCTGACCCGCGCGTCCTCGCAGATCCGCACGCCACGGGCGGCGACGGCGTCCGCGAGACCACGGGTGAGCAGTGCGGGATCGACCGCGGTAGTGCGCCCGTAGAGGATGCCGCCGACCGCGTTCTCGACGTTGACCCGGGACCGCGCCTCGGCGGCGGTGAGGAGGCGTACGTCGTCGGTCGAGTAGCCGTAAGCGAGGTCGCCCCTGTAGGTCGCGCGTATGCGCTCCATGCCGGCCGGTGTCTGGGCGACCTTGAGGTTGCCGCCCTGTGCCTGGTGGGCGTCGATGCCCTCGGTCTTGAGCACCTCCAGTGTCTCGTCGATCGTGGTGAACATGGCCTGCTGGAACATGCGGACGGCCTGGCATCCGTCGCCGCCCGCCTTGTCGACGGACCGGGCGTAGACGGCGCGGTTGCCGGGGATGAGGGTCGAGAGCCAGCCCCCGTTGCGACCGCTCGCCCCGTAGCCGACCTTCTTGGCCTCCAGGACCGTGATCGAGCGGCCCGGGTGTTCGAGCGAGGCGTAGTAGGCCGTCCACAAGCCGGTGAGTCCGCCGCCGACGATGACGAGATCCTGATCCTCGGTCGGCAGCGGAGCCGGAGCGCCGGTAGGGGCGCTTTCGCCCTGCCCTGCCGAGTTCTCCCCGGCGAAGCCTGGGTGGCCGGAATCCTTCATCCAGTGCGAGATTTCACCGTTGCGGTAGGTGGTCATGGCCTGTCTCCTCGACATGTGCGGGTTCCTGGCGTGCGCTGCACCCGCGACGGTGATCCGGCTCCGGCCGGAGAGTCCGTGCCCGCGGCGGTGCGGCGTTCAGTAGGTGGGAGGGGCCATCGCCCAGAGGACGCGGGCTTCAGCGGTTCCCGTCCGCTCGACGACACGGTGCGGCCGGCTGCTGGAGTAGTGGATCGAGTCGAAGGTCGACAAGGTCTGGGTGTCGCCGTCGATCGTGACCTCGACCTCGCCGTCGACGACGAAGAGGACTTCCTCGGAATCCCCGTGCGTATAGGGATCGACGCCCGTCGATCCGCCCGGCGCGAAGTGGCCCAGAAGCAGCTCGAGATGGTCGAAGTGCGCCGGTGTCAGCTTGATCTTCGAGGCGCCCTCGCCGAAGGCCATGCCCCGGGCATCGCGGAAGCGCAGCACCGGCTGGACCGATTCGGTCTGGGCGAAGAGGTCGCCGACCTTCAGTCGGAGCACCGCGCAGATCCGCTGCAGGGTCAACACGCTCGCATTCGATCGGCCGCGTTCGATCGCGGAGAGGTGTCCCTCGGTGACCTCGGCACGCACGGCAACATCACTGAGGGTGAGCTGCAAGGCGCGGCGGCGACGGCGGAGGCGATCGCCAGGGGTTCGATCGATGTCGGTGTCTGTGCTCACGGCGGACAAGTTAAACGAGTTCGTGTGTCACCTCAATAGATGAGTCTGGATCACAGAAAATTTTACTGCCCCAGGTCAGACGGCCCCCGCTGAGCAATCTGTTCGGCGCGTGCTAAGGGACGAACAGAATCGAAGGCACCCGACGCGTCGTGCGCAGATCTCCTCCGAATGACACTTCGCCAGGGCCTGTCGCGGTCTCCGGTGCTCGCCTCCGCGACGGCCTCCGACGTCACGAGGTGCACGGCTTCTTCCGGTGAGACGCCCCACCTCCGAGCCAGCATCTCGGCAAGGTGCGCAGCAACCCCTTGCTCTGCCGTCGACTCCCGGGCCGGGCTGTACGCTGCGGGGGTGCAGTCGTCCGCCTCTTCCTCCTCCGCGCGCTCCGGTCAGGCCGCGGCCCCGGCCCAGCGCGGGCTCCTGACGGAACGGATCGCGCGGGAACTCGAACACCACATCCGCTCCGGTGACATCCCCGTCGGCACGAAGCTCCCCTCGGAGCGGGAACTCTCGGCAGAGTTCGGCGCCAGCAGGAACGTCGTGCGCGAGGTCCTGAGGCGGCTCGAAGCCCAACATCTGATCGAAGTCGCACCGGGCCGCGGCTCCTTCGTACGTGAGCAGACCTCGGGGCAGGCCAGGGGGTACGACGCGCTGTACAGGGCCGGCCGACCCACCGTCCGGCATCTGATCGAAGCCCGGCTGCCGCTCGAGGTGGAGATGGTGCGCCTTGCGACCGAGCGGGCGACGGACGAGGACATCGAGGCGCTGCGGTCCGCGCGGGACGCCCTGGAGTCGGCGAGCGACGTCGTCGTCAAGGCCCGAACCGACATGGCCTTTCACGACGCCATAGCAGCGGCGAGCAAGAACCCCGTCCTGAGGATCATGCTGTCGTCGATCAGCGGGATGATGTTCGAGATGATGCTGCGCTCCAACTCGGACCCCTCGATCGGCGAACCCGGCGTCCCCCACCATCCGGAGATCTTCGAGGCGATCGAGGCCCGTGACGCGGATCTGGCCTGCGCACGGATGCGGGAGCACCTGATGCTCGGTCTGCGCACCTACGGCGAGGATCTCGACGTCCAGGTCGACATCATGGCGCGCAACCACATCGAGGCGCTGTTGGACGAGCCCGGGAACCGTTACGGCACCGGCGGGACGGGCCGTTAGGTCTGTCGCCGCGGTGTCGTCGTCGCCCGAAGAGCGGCCGGTTCCCCTCCTGGCTTTGACTCCCCGGGCCGCCCCGGCCGGTCCGGTCGTCGGCTCCGGGGCCCGGTGAAGCCTGCGTGCCTCGACAAGTCCGGTCGATGAAAGGGCTGTTCGGTACGCCGCTCTCCTGCTAACGTCCCCTCCGGCTCAACTGGTCCTACCAGTTGAGCCGGACAGGGACCGGAACTCCCGCCGAGGTGATGCCCCTTGGCCGAGAGACGTACAGCGCAGAGAAAGACGAGGACAACGATGTCCACGAGCAGCCAGCTCCTCAGCCGGCGCTCCTTCGGCAGGCTGGCGGTAGGGGGCGCGGGAGCCGCCGGGATGGGGGCGCTCGGTGCGTGTACGTCCCGGGGCGGACGGCCCTCCCCCGATACACCGTTGCGGGTCATGGCGATCAACCATGTGTGGTCCCAGGCGATCCGCCGCCGGACGAAGGAGTTCGAGGAGCGCATCGGGCGACGGGTCTCCATGACCCTGCTCACCGCGGACCAGTTGACGAGCAGTTACAACGTCAAGCTCAACGCCTCGGGCACCGACGTGGACGTCATGATGGTCCGTGCGCTCCAGGAGCAGCTCCTCTTCGCGCACAACGGCTGGCTGACCGATCTGAGCGACCGCCTACGCCAGGACGACGAGTTCGCCTGGTCGGACTTCCAGAAGGCTCCCCGCGAGGCCTCCGTCACCGGAGGCAAAATCCTCAGCGTCCCCGTCGTCACCGAGCGCCCGGCGCTGTACTACCGCAAGGACCTCGTGGAGGACCTCGGCGGACCGCCGCGCACTCTGGAGCAGTTGATGTCGGCCGCCCGGGAACTCACCTCGAAGAACAAGGGTGTGTACGGCTTCGTCGGCCGGGGTCAGCGCAGCGGTGCCGTGTCGCAGTGGTCGAGCTTCCTGTACTCGCACGGCGGGGACTTCGTGGTACGGGGCAGATCGGGCATCGGCACGCCCGAGGCCCTCGCCGCGTACGCGTACTACGGCAAGTTGCTGGCGAGGACGGGCCCGCCAGGAGCCACCAACATGAGCCTGGAACAGGCCATGCCGATCTTCGCCCAGGGCAAGGCCGCCTTCTACATCGACGCGGACGCCATCTACAGCAACTTCCTCGACCCCAAGGTGTCGACCGTGCGCGAGACCGTCGGCTTCGCCCCCTTCCCCGCGGGACCGGCCGGCGCCCGGCCGCACAACATCCCTTCGTGGAGCCTCGGCATCAGCACGTTCTCCCTGCTGCGCGACGACGCCTGGGAGTTCATCAAGTGGGCCGGCAGCGCGGAGATGACCGCGGCCCTCCAAAAGGACGGCATCCCCGGCGCCCGTTCCTCTGTGTGGTCCGACCCCGCGTCGCTGACCTCCTTTCCGCCGGACCTCGCCAAGGCCATGCGGCTCAACGCGGAGCGCGGCCTCGGCTACGACCGGCCCCGCGTCCTGCAGGTCGGCCGGGCCAGGGACATCGTCGGGCGTCCGCTGGTCGCGGGCATCCTCGGCGAGGACGTGCGGCCGGTCACCCGTGACGCCGACGCGGAGTTCGCCGATTTCCTCATACGCGACAACCGCCACAAGGAGACCTGATGTCCACCACAGAGGTCTCCCCGGCCCGCCCCGCGGCCGCGTCGGGCGCCGGGCCGTCCCCCGCTCGCCGTACCCGTACGTTCGAACAGGCAAATCGGCGGCTGAAGTGGGGGATGCTCGCGCCGGCCCTGCTGTTCGTGGGCCTGATGATCGTCTTTCCGCTGGTCTACACCCTCAACCTCAGCCTGACCGATGCGTTCGGCGCGGTGAACGCCGGCAAGGGGCACGTCGGGCTGCGGAACTTCACCGACGCGCTCGGCGACACCCGCCGGTTCTGGCCCGCCGCCCGGCGCACGGTGCTCTTCACGGTCGGAGCGGTGGTTTTGGAGACGGCGCTCGGCCTCGCCTTGGCGATGCTCATGCGCAAGACGTTCCGGGGCATGCGATGGGTGCGTACGGTGCTGATCATCCCGCTGCTCACCACGCCGGTGGCGATCGGCATTCTCTGGCTGCTGATCCTGGACCCCACCAACGGCATAGCCAACCACCTGCTCACGGGGATCGGACTGCCCCGGCAGGATTTCCTCGGCTCCGTCAGCCAGTCCCTGCCGACGCTCATGCTCATCGACGTCTGGCAGTGGACACCCATGATGACGCTGCTGCTGCTCGCCGGACTGACCACGCTGCCGGCGGAGCCGGAAGAGGCGGCCCGCGTCGACGGGGCGAACGGCTGGCAGCGGTTCCGTCACGTCGTGCTGCCCATGCTCGGACCGACGCTCGCCACCGCCCTGGTGCTCCGCGCCGTGGACGCCCTCAAGACCTTCGACATCCTCTACGCGACCAAGGGCGCGGGCGGCGGTTCGGACTTCGAGGTCGAGACCCTGAACGTCTACGCCTACGGACTCACCTTCGACTACCAGGAGTACGGCCTGGCCGCCGCCGTCCTGGTCCTGTTCACGCTCTTCATCGTCGGCGTCGTGGTGCTGCTGCGCCGCCGGGGTGGAAGGAAGGCCGCATGAGTGCCCCCGTCACCGCCGCTCCCGTCCCGGCACGCCAGCGCCGGCGCACAGCCCGGTCATGGCTGCGCGGTATCGCGATCGTCGTCGTGACGCTCGTCTTCGCACTGCCCCTGGTGTGGATGTTCGCCGCCGCGTTCAAGACCAACGTCCAGGTGACCGATCCCTCCGTGGGTCTGTGGTTCAGGCCCACCTTGGAGAACTTCCGGAACATCGTCGAGGCTGGGCAGATCCAGCGGTCCATGGGCAACTCCCTGCTGGTCGGCGTCGTCTCCACCGTGCTCTCCGCCGTCATCGCGGTGCCCGCGGCGTGGGCCGTCGGACGTTTCGCCATGCACCGCACCGGATCGCTGATTCTCGTCGCGCGCATCGTGCCGGCGATCTCGCTGCTCGTGCCCTGGTACTACCTGTTCGCGCAGATGGGGCTCGTCGGCTCCTACACCGTGCTGATCCTCAGCCAGATGTTCGTCTCCGTCCCGCTCATCATGTGGATCATGATCAGCTTCTTCGCCGGTCTGCCGGTCGAACTGGAGGAAGCTGCGCGCACCGACGGGCTGAGCGCGTTCGGAGCCTTCTGGCGCATCGCCCTGCCGCTCGCGGCCCCCGGCACAGCCACCGCTTCCCTGCTCGCCTTCGTCTTCAGTTGGAACAACTTCATGTTCGCGCTGGTCTTCGCCGACGACAGCACGCAGACGGTGCCGGTGACCCTCTTCAACTTCATCTCGTACGCGAGCACCGACTGGGGCGGTCTGATGGCCGCCGCGACGCTCATCACCGTTCCCGTCGTCCTGGCCGCCGTCCTCGGACAGAAGTACCTGGTGGCCGGCTTGACCTCGGGCGCCTCCAAGGGCTGAACGGCCTCACCTCCGTCTCAAGGAAGAAAGACCCCATGAAAATTGTCGACGCGAAAGTCTGCGTCACCAGCCCCGGCCGCAACTTCGTCACCCTCAAGCTGACCACGGACGAGGGACTCGTCGGCCTCGGCGACGCCACGCTCAACGGCCGGGAACTGGCCGTGGTCAGCTATCTCGACGACCACGTGGTTCCGCTCCTCCTCGGCCTCGACCCGCACCGCGTCGAGAACACCTGGCAGTTTCTGTACAGGGGTGCCTACTGGCGGCGCGGACCTGTGACCATGGCCGCGATCGCCGCGGTCGACGTGGCGTTGTGGGACATCAAGGCGAAGGCGGCGGGCCTTCCCCTCTACCAACTCCTCGGCGGCGCGAGCCGGAACCGTGTCGGGACCTACGGCCACGCCAACGGCCGGGACATCCCCGAGCTCCTCGATTCGGTCCGCGCCCGCCTCGCCGAGGGGTACCCCGCCGTGCGCGTGCAGTCCGGAATCCCCGGGCTGAAGGCCGTCTACGGAGTGTCGAGCACGGACGACAGCGGCTCCCCCGTGCTGCACCAGCAGGCCCGACCGCTGACCGAGGACTGGGACACCGGCGCCTACCTGCGACACATCCCGACCGTGGTGGAGGCCGTGCGCGCCGAGTTCGGCCCCGAACTGCCCCTGCTGCACGACGTCCACCACCGGCTCACCCCCGCCCAGGCCGCCCGCCTCGGCAAGGAGCTGGAGCCGTACCACCTCTTCTGGCTGGAAGACTGCACGCCCGCGGAGAACCAGGAGGCTCTGCGTCTGGTCCGCCGCCACACCACCACGCCACTGGCCATCGGCGAGGTCTTCAATACGGTCCACGACTACCAGGTCCTGATAACCGAGCAGTTGATCGACTACGTGCGTTCCGCCGTCACGCACTTCGGAGGGGTCACTCCGCTGCGCAAGCTCTTCGACTTCGCCGCGCAGTACCAGATCAAGAGCGCGATCCACGGGCCGGAGGACATCTCCCCCGTCGGCATGGCGGCCGCCGTCCACCTCGACCTCGCCGTGCACAACTTCGGTATCCAGGAGTACTCAGGGCACAACTCGCTCACCGAGAAGGTGTTCCCCCACGCGTACACCTTCGAGGACGGTCATCTCCACCCGGGAGAGGCGCCGGGCATCGGGGTGGGCCTGAACGAGGCACTGGCCGCCGCACATCCCTACGAGGCGGCGTACCTCCCGGTGAACCGGCTGCACGACGGGACGGTCCACGACTGGTGAGCCGTCAGGCTGCCGGGCGGCACGGTGCCGTCCCGCAGTCGACGTGCAGCAGTGCTCGCGGGCCTTTTCGCAGACGGCCGACGTCAGCACCGGTCCGCAGGCCCCGGATTCGTTCGGTGTTGCCCAAAGCCCCGGCTACGCCCGGGTGAGGCGGGGGCTCACACGAGTCGTTACCAGGCGTAGGCCTCGGGGGCTTCGCCGCCGGGGCCGGGCCAGATCTCGTCGAGCCGGCGCAGGGCGTCCTCGGGGAGGGTCACCTCCAGGGCGCGCAGACTCTGCGCGAACTGGTCGGTGGTCCGGGGGCCGATGATCGTGGCGGTGAGGACCGGGTTGTGCAGGAGCCAGGCGAGGGCGACGTCGGCCGGCTGTTCGCCGATCTCGGCGCAGAGCCCTTCGTACGCCTCCAGTTGGGGCCGGTACCGTTCGACGGTGTTCTGCATCTGGGTGGACATGCGCCGGCCGCCCTCGAGCTTGCGCAGCACGCCGCCGAGGAGGCCGCCGCCCAGGGGACTCCACGGGAACAGGCCGAGTCCGTAGTGGCGCAGGGCCGGGATGACTTCGAGCTCGATGGTGCGAGCCGTGAGGTTGTAGAGGCTCTGCTCGCAGACCAGGCCCATGAAGTTGCGGGCGCTGGCGGCGTTCTGCGCGGTGGCGATCTGCCAGCCGGCGAAGTTGCTGCTGCCGACATAGGTCACCTTGCCCTCGCGTACAAGCTGCTCCATCGCCTGCCAGATCTCCTCCCAGGGAGTCGAGCGGTCGATGTGGTGCATCTGGTACAGGTCGATGTGATCGGTCTGCAGGCGCCGCAGGCTCTCCTCGGCGGCCTTGCGAATCTTGTAGGCGGACAGGTACTTGTCGTTCGGGCCGCGCCCCATCGGCTGGTACAGCTTGGTGGCGAGCACGAGCTGCTCCCGTCGACGCCCGCCCTGGGCGAGCCAACGCCCGATGATCTCCTCGGAGATCCCGTAGCCCTGCGCCATGTCAGGGGACTGCGGCCCGCCGTAGACATCGGCGGTGTCGAACAGGTTGACGCCCGCCTCCAGCGCGTCATCCATGATCTGGAAACTGGTGGGCTCGTCCGTCACGTCACCGAAGTTCATCGTGCCCAGCGCCATGCGAGAGACCCGCAGACCGCTGCGGCCCAAGTGCGTGTACTGCATGAGGTATTGACCTTTCGTGCGGGACGCGGACGGATGCGTACCGTTCCGCAGTGTGGTTTCCGGGAAGGTCGAGGTCGGCGGCTTGCAGCGGGTGGGTGTTCACCGTGCTGTCAGCGCGATCCCGGTGCGTCGGGCGAGTGTGTCGAGCAGTTCGTTCCGGAAGTCCTCGTCGTGCACGGCCGGGTGCGCGGCCTGCTGTTGTTGGTGGTGCCAGTAGCCTCCGTCGGCGTGGGCTTGTGGGTCGGACGAGGTGGCCAGCCAGGTCTGGGTGACGTGGCCGAGTTCCAGCTCGTCGGGGGCCTGGGGGCCGCCCATGCGTGTCGGGACCCAGCCCGGATCGACGGCGTTGCTGAGCAGCTCAGGTCGGCGGCGGGCGACGGAGGCTGCCAGGGCGGTCACCAACAGCTTGCTGTCGGCGTAGTCCATCGGGGAATCCGGGTTGAGCAAGGTGCGGAGAGCGGCGGTGCCGGTCCGGCTCGCACTGTGCATGCTGCTGCTGAGGTAGACGTGCCGGTCGGGTCGGGTGATCAAGCAGGTCAGCAGGTAGGGGGCGAGGACGTTGACGGCCTGGACGTCCGGTCCGCTGTAGGTCCCCGCGTTGTGGATCACCGCGTCGATGTTGCCGAGTGTGTTGGCCTCTTCGGCGACGGACAGGGTGCCCTGGTGGGTGGACAGGTCGCCCGTCACCGACAGTGCGCCGCGCTCCAACAGGTCCTGTGCGTCGTTCAGTCGGTCGTGGTTGCGGGCATGCAGCACTGCCTGGTGGCCTTGCTCCAGCAGTGCCACGACGGTGTTGCGGCCCAGCCCTCCGGCGGAGCCGGTGACCAGTACGCGTGCCATCTGGGGTCTCTTCCTCCTCAGCGTCTGTGTCGACGGCCGGTGGGGTCATCGGGCGACATAGCCGCCGTCGACAGGGAGGGCGACGCCGACGACGTAGCCGGCGGCGGGGCTGTTGAGCCACAGGACGGCTTCGGCGATCTCCTGGGCGGTGCCCAGACGGCCGATGGGGGCGTCGGCTGCCGCGGTTTCGGGGTCGAGTTCTCCCTTCGCGATCATGCCGGCGACCATCGGAGTCTTCATCGTGCCGGGGCATACGGCGTTGATGCGGATGCCGCGCGGGGCGTACTCGAGAGCTGCGCTGCTGGTCAGACCGATGACGCCGTGTTTGGTGGCGTGGTAGGAGGCGCGCTGGGGGTTGCCGACCAGGCCGCCGAGCGAGGAGCAGTTGACGATCGCGCCTCCGCTGTCCTGTGTGCGCATACGGCGCAGTTCGTGCTTCATGCACGCCCACACGCCGCGCAGGTTGACGGCGTTGACCCGGTCGAAGGCGCTGGCGTCCTCATCGGCGGCGTCGGCCAACGGGATCATGATGCCGGCGTTGTTGAAGGCCATGTCCAGGCGGCCGAAGTGCTCCACCGTCCGGTCGATGAGGGCGGCTGCCTGGTCTTCGTCGGAGACGTCGCAGGGGATGGCAAGGGCCTGGTGGCCGGCGGAGGTCAGCTCGTCCGCAGCCGCGCGCACTGCCTGTCCGTCGAGGTCGGCGAGGACGACGGCGGCGCCCGTCCGCGCGTAGGCCTGGGCGGTGGCCAGGCCCATGCCGCCTCCGGCACCTGTCACGAGGGCGACCTTCCCGGTGAAGTCGTAGGTGGGGTTCATGTGGGTGCTTCCTTTCGCAGGCGTGCGGGTGTTCACGTGGTGCGGGCCGCTGTTGTCGAGCGGCCGGCGGGTTCCTCCGTGAAGCGCCTCTCCGGAGCGGGTGTCGCCGAGGCGGCGGGGCATCTCGATTCCGACGAGGCTGGGACCACTGCTACCGATCTCCGTACACAGACCTACTTTCCATTCCGTTTCTGCGCGTCCTGAGAGGGTTCAGAAGGCCGCATTCATGCGGCCTCGGTCGGTGTTAGTGAGGGGGCCTCGCCGCCGGACGGACATGTGGTGCACAGACGCAGGGTGGGCGGGGCACCGGGGCGTCCGGTTCAGTCGGACACGGGTTCGGCGTAGTGCCTGAACCCGGTCTGCTCGGTGTGCAAGGTGTACAGGCGCTGGGCCAGGGTCTCGGGGCTGGAGTGTTCGGAGTCCGCCGTGATGGCGCCGGAGTCGGCGCCGACGATGTGTGCGGAGCCGGGCCGCAAGGCGGAAGCCGGCTCATCACTGCTGCGGCGCGGGGGTCAGGGCGTGAGGAGAGTCTTGATGGCGCGGCGTTCGTCCATGGCCTGGTAGCCCTCGGCGACCTGCGCCAGCGGCAGGGTGAGGTCGAAGACCTTGCCCGGGTCGATCCGGCCGGTCAGGACGCGGTCGATCAGGTCGGGCAGGTAGCGCCGCACCGGCGCCGGGCCGCCGCGCAGGCCGACGTGGGAGAAGAACAGCTCCTGCCCGTCGACGGCGACCTCGTGCGGGACGCCGACAAAGCCGACGCTCCCGCCGGGGCGGGTGGAGTGCAGGGCCTGCTGCATGGCCTGGGCGGTTCCCACGCACTCCAACACGCTGTCCGCGCCTACCCCACCAGTCAGCTCCTTGATCCGGGCAACGCCTTCCTCGCCGCGTTCGGTGACGATGTCGGTGGCGCCGAACTCGCGGGCGAGCTTCTGCCGCGACTCGTGCCGCGACATGACGATGATCCGCTCCGCGCCGAACTCTCTCGCCGCGATCACCCCGCACAGGCCGACCGCACCGTCACCGACGACCACGGCGGTCGAGCCGGGCTTCACCTCGGCGGCGTCGGCGGCCCACCAGCCGGTGCCCATCACGTCGGAGACAGCCAGCAGACTCCGCCACAACTCCTCACCCGGCACCTCGTCGGTGGCGACGAGGGTGCCCTGCGCGTTGGGGACACGGACGTACTCGGCCTGGCACGTGGACATGAACTCAACGTTCAGACAACTCGACTGAAAGCCGTTGCGGCAGTTCGCACACACGTTGTCCGAAGTCGCAAAGGAACCGACGACGAACTGGCCCGGCCTGACGCCCGTGACCTCCGATCCGACCTCCTCCACCAAACCGACGTACTCATGCCCCATCGGATGTGCCTGCTCAGTCGGCTCGGCACCCCGGAAGGGCCACAGGTCCGAGCCGCACACGCAGGTCACCGCCGTGCGGATGACCGCGTCGGTCGGCTTGAGGATCTTCGCGTCGTCCACGGTCTCGAAACGCACATCGCCGGGGGCGTGAATCACTGCTCCGCGCATGAAAAAGGCTTTTCCTTACGTACTGGGGCGCCCGGTACGAGCGACGTACCGGCGTCCACCGAATGCGATTCCCAGCCCTGGACCGGGCGGCGACGCTGCCTGCCCACAGATCCCAGGGCGGCGCCCAGTCCTCCCGAAAGGTCGGAGCCGAAGCGCCACGTCACCCAGGAAAACGCCATCTCGCGCGGGCAGCGAGTCACCAGTGAGGGGTGTACTGGCGGTACACCCCTCCCGTGGCAGACAGCACGTACCGTCGAAGACGTGGACAACCGAGTAGAGGTCCGCGAGTTCCTCACCTCGCGGCGAGCCAAGATCACACCCCAGCAGGCCGGGCTGCCGGCCGGGCCGCGGCGCCGCGTGCCGGGGCTGCGCCGCAGCGAGGTCGCCGCGCTCGCCGATGTGAGCGTCGAGTACTACGCCAAACTCGAGCGCGGCAATCTCGCCGGCGTCTCCCCCGCCGTCCTGGAAGCGGTGGCCCGCGCCCTCCAACTCGACGACGCCGAACGCGCCCACCTGCTCCGCCTGGCTCAGGCCGCCGACGGCACCGACACTCTCACCCGGCCCCGGCGTCGTGCGACCACGCGCCAGTGGACCCCGCACCGCAGCCTGCAGTGGGTCCTTGACGCGGTCACCGCCGGGCCGGCGTGTGTCCGTAACGGCCGCATGGACATCCTCGCCGTCAACCCGCTCGCCCGCGCCTTCTACACGGACCTCTACGCCACCCCCGGCAACCAGGCCAACCTCGCCCGCTTCCAGTTCCTGGACCCCTCCTCGCGACGTTTCTACCCCGACTGGGAGACCTTCGCCGACATGGCGGTGGCCATCCTGCGCACCGAGGCCGGCCGCAACCCGTACGACAAGGACCTGCACGACCTCGTCGGCGAACTCTCCACCCGCAGCGAAGAGTTCCGCACCCGCTGGGGCGCCCACAACGTCCGCCACCACGGCACCGGAACCAAACACTTCCTCCACCCGTCGGTGGGCGAACTGACCCTCGCCTTCGAGGACTTGGAGATGGCCGCTACCCCCGGTCTCACCCTGACCGTCTACACAGCCGAACCCGGCTCACCCTCCGAGGAAGCACTGCGCCTGCTCGCCTCCTGGGCCGCCACCCATGAGACGCCTTCTGCGCAGCAATCCTCGACGACCTGAACACGGCCGCCGTCGGTGCGACCTGGCGGCAGCCCGCAGCAGATGCCCCCCCCCCAGGATGCGACGGAAAGAGTTCTGAGAGCGGATGAGTCCATGAAGCTGAGGGAGCAACCGAATTCGGCGGACCTGACGCCCTGCGCGTTCTTGACCTTCCGAGGGCTGAGGCAAAAGCGGGCGAGGTCCGCCTCCGGGTGCACGCTGCGACGGTCAACCCGGTCGACATCCTCGTACGCCGGGGACTCGCTTTCGTTTCCGACGCACAGGCCCCTACGTCCACAACAGCGGTGAAATCACCGTCCTGCGGGGTTCCGGTCACCGGCCGCCTCACTTGGCCGTCCTATAGGCCGTTTCATTCGGATCACCGGGCGGACCAGAGGAAGATGGCCGCGATGTGGAGTCCGGCCAGATGGATGGTGGCGGTCTTTTCATAGCGGGTGGCGATGCCGCGCCACTGCTTCAGACGGTTGATGTCCCGTTCGACCGGGTTCCAAGATGCATGTGCTGTCCGATCGAAAAGGACTGCCTCTCGTGGTCGTGGTCTCAGGTGGCAACATCCCCGACGGCGAGGGCCTGAAGCCGCTTCTGGCCGGTCTTCATTCGAGACACGACCCTGACCGCAGCCGGCACTACCCATTGGCAAGGTCCACGCTGACAAGGCCTATGACCGGCCCGACCTGCGCAGACGGATCCGCGGCCAGCGCCTCCCCATCCGGATCGCGCGGAAGAACGTCGAGCCCAACCACCGGCTGGGCAGGCATCGTTGGGCCATCGAACGCACCATGTCCTGGCTATGCGGCTACCGCAGGCTCAGCCCCCGCTACGAACGCCACCCCCGCAACTACCTGGCCTTCCTCGGACTCGCCGCAGCACTGTGCTGCTACAAGAGACTCCAATGCCTCAGCACATAGGACACGCTCTAAGTTGTCCTGTCATTCACTTTCCTGACGCGAGTGTCTCTTCTTCGGCAAGCCAGGTGGCGCACGCTTAAACCTCTGACGTGTGGAGACGATTGCCGCGCAAGGCAAGCGGCTCAGTGGGTCAAATTAGGAATTGGCCTGATCTTGCTGCTTCACAGGCCCGCCCTGGGTAATGTCCGTGAAATGGGGGATGCCGGTTTCGCCAGGCTGCCGCGGTGCGCGCGGCAGCCTGGTGCCGAGGCGAAACGGACACGGACGAGCAGCATCAGGAGAACGGCCATGGCCATCGAAGAGATCCCTGCGACCTGCCGGGAAGTCCGGCTTGCCGCTCATCCCGACGGCG
This sequence comes from Streptomyces sulphureus DSM 40104, assembly GCF_000381025.1. Taxonomy (GTDB): domain Bacteria; phylum Actinomycetota; class Actinomycetes; order Streptomycetales; family Streptomycetaceae; genus Streptomyces; species Streptomyces sulphureus. The sequence continues at coordinate 486,936 of NZ_KB905813.1, read as the reverse complement.
CCCTCACCTCTTCATGCTTCGCGCTCGCGGGCACGGAGGTGCCGACGCCGGGCGAAGGGGAGGTCCTGGTACGGAACGAGTACCTTCAACTGGCGGCGGTGATAGGAGATCTGACACGCCCCGAGCCCAATCTGCCGATGCCCGGATTCCGTCCGGGCGAGCGGCTGCGGGGCGCGGCCGTAGGCGTGGTGGTCCGCTCCAACAGCCCGGGGCTGGCGCCCGGCGACCTCGTGCAGGGCAGTGACGGCTTTCGGGAGTACTCGGCGGGCCCGGCACCGCAGTACGTAAAGCTAAGCCAGAAGGCGCTTCCCAGCCCGGTCCACCACCTCACTCAGGGCCCGACCGCATACCACGGAATGGCCGATACGGCGGAGGCTGGGCCGGGCGACACCGTCTTCGTGTCCGGCGCCGCGGGCGGAGTCGGCTCGCTGGCCGGGCAGATTGCCAGGTGTCTGGGCGCCGCACGGGTCATCGGCGCGGCGGGCAGCAAACCGAAGGCCGACTACCTGGTTCACGAGCTGGGCTACGACGCGGCATTCGACTACCACGACGGGCCGGTGCTGGACCGGCTGCGCGAGCTGGCCCCGGACGGCATCGACGTCTTCTTCGACAACGTGGGAGGTGACCAGTTCGAAGCCGCAGTGCAGGCGGCCGCGCCGCACGCCCGGTTCGCCCTGTGCGGAGCTCTGTCCGGTCAAGTGGGCGACTCTGCCGGGGCGTTCCCCCGACTCGACGTGATGACCGCGATCCGCAAGCAGATCGTCATTCTGCCCTTTGCCACATACCACACGCCCGATCAGATCGACGCGTGGGAAAGGCACTTCGCCCAGTGGATGGCGGAGGGCCGGTTCACGGTCCCGCAGACGGTGGTGGAGGGCGGGCTCCCCGCGGCTCCGCAGGCCCTTGTCGACCTGCTGGGCGGGGCGTACATGGGCAACGTCGCGGTGAAACTGACCCGGTGAGCCGACCGGTCCGCTCGCTGGGCGTGGAACTGTCGCTGTGGAGCGGATGTCACCATGCGGTGAACTACTGAACCGCTCCGGGTTCCGTAGAGATCTCCGTTGTTCGTTGTGACCTGGGGTTTTGCGGTGGTGAGGTAGTGGTTGACTTCCTGCTCGACGGGCGGGATGTGGCCTATTTCGCCGTGGAGTCGACGATGGTTGTACCAGTCGATGTACTCGGTGGTGGCAATTTCGACGTACGAGAGCGTTCTCCACGGTCGCCGGGGCTTGAGCAGTTCTGTCCTGTACAGACCGATCGTGGATTCCGTCAGGGAGTTGTCGTAGGCGTCGCCGACGGAGCCGATGGACGCGGCGATCCCTACTTCCTGCAGGTGTTCTGCCAGGCGGAAGCTGGTGTACTGCGATCCCGGCATCGGAGTGGTGGATCAACTGGCCGTTGTGGCTGTCGGCCCGGTTGTCCTGGCACCCGCTCTTCGACCCCGCAGCGGGGGGGATCTCCAGCCGCCCGAGTAGAGCTGGGCAGGCAAGCACGGAAGGCCGCTGATCAGCTCCAGGAGGGGAGGACGTGAGGTACGAGCAGCAGGAGCGCATCCTCCGCGCGGCGCGCCAGTTCATGATCGAGCATGGTGATCCACCGACGATGCGGGAGCTGGCGGACGCCGTGGGGCAGGCCTCTTCCTCGGCGCCCCGCCCTCGCCTTCGTCCTCCACACCACCAGTCACTACACCGAGGCCCACGCCCGCCTCCACGAGTCCGTACCGGCCCTCGCCCGGCGACGCCTCCGCACCACCCGAGCCCGCCTGGCCGCCGGCGAGCTGGCGACCTTCCACGAGTACGACCTCCTCTACGGCCTCACCGGACTCGGCACCTATCTCGTACGCACCGCACCGACCAGCTCAACGATGGAGCAACGCCTGCACTACCTCGTCACCCTGACCCGCCCCTCCCCCACAACCAAGGCCTCCCCGGATGGTGGGTCGGACACGACCCCCAGAACCGCCCCGACCACACGGCGGACACGCCAACTTCGGCCTCGCCCACGGCTTCACCGGACCCCTACTCCTCCCCAGCAAAACCCTCCTGCACGGCCTCATCGTCAACGGACACCACGAAGCTCTCGCCGATCCGTGCGGATGGCTCGCCAAGTGGAAACAACTCGGCGACCGCGGCCCCTGATGGCCCGAGACCCTCACTTGCACCGAGCTCGCCACCGGCGCCCCCGACCAGCCGGGTCCAGCTCGACCAAGCTGGTGCTACGGCACCCCGGGCATCACCCGCGCCGGCCAACTCGCCGCCCTCGCCCTTCACGACACCACGCTTCAAGACGAGTTCGAACACGCCACCCTCACCTGCCTCACCGACCCCAACCAACTCGCCCCCTCACCGACCCCGGCCTCTGCCATGGCTGGGCCGGCCTCTACCAGACCATCCGACATATCGCCCGCGACGCACGAAGCCCCGAACTCGCAAAGCACTTGCCCGACTTGGCCACCGCCTTCGCACATCGAGCCCGCAACGTACCTGTCAGCCCCGGCCTCCTGGCCGGAGCCGCCGGAATCGCCCTCACCCTCACCACCGCCGCTGTCCCCGAGACCCCGACCTGCGGATGGGACGCATGCCTCCTGACCAACTGACCCCCGTCGACCGGACAGGCACCCTCGAAGACGCCATTCTCACCCTCCTCACCGGCACACGCCGCGACGTCCGGCACCAACCTCGCCACGGCCGAACTCCGCGACGCCGCGGCCACCTACCGACGAGCCGGACGAGAAGCCCGCACCCAGGAAACACTCCACACCGAATGGCACCAACTCAACCTGCAGTTCACCCACTGGCCCAGCGCCGAAACCACCGCCCGCGACCACCTGACCTCACTCCTCGACCACACCCAGCAAACCGGCGAACTCACTGGCTGGTGGTTCGTCCGCAAACACCCTGCTGGCGACTCCGCCTCCGGTGGCTGGGACATACCTCCATCAAGGTCACCGTCGATCGCTACGGGCACCTGGCCCAGGACGGTCGGGAGCGCTGTCGGCGGGTGGTGGACGAGACCTACGCGGGAATCCTGGAGGGACGGGTCAGCTCAGGCCGTACTGCCGCAGCACCTCGTGCTGACTTGGTGCTGGGTTGACGGGAAAGTACACGTAGCACACCCCGCCCGAACCGCTCGCCTCCTCGCCGTCCGCGTCGTGGCGCTTGGTGCGGAGCCAGATGTTCTCCCACTGGCGGCGGTTGTAGACGTGGCGGACGGACGGGTTGTCGGGGGAGGCGGGGTCGTTGGCGATGACGTCGCCGTTCTCGGTGAAGCCGATGACGGTCATGAGGTGGCCTGCCGTGCCGTAGCCGGCGCCGTCGAGTTCCGATTCGAGGAAGGACTGGGAGGTGATGAGGGGGATGCCGGCGGCGATGAAGCGTTCGGCGTCGGTGAGGCTCTCCAGGCGGGTGACGGCGGCCTGCATGTCGGGGTAGGTGGCGGCGTAGGCGCCGTTGAAGGGCCAGTTGCCGCAGCCCTCGTACTGGTAGTCGAAGGTGTGGCGGGCCGCGTGGCAGACCTGGGGGTCGGCGAAGTCGGGGTCGACCCAGGCGAGGTCCTCCTCGGTGGGCTTGCGGCCCCAGTACTCGATGATCATCTGCGAGGAGGTGGGGCTGCACCATGCCTCGCCGCCGTTGTCGTACTCGGGGTACTGGCCCTTGTGGATCTCCTGCGAGTAGCGCGGGACGTCGAGTTCGACGCCGGCCGCAGGTCCCGGGGACGAGGCGGGGACCTCGAAGCGGTCGGGGACGTCGGAGGCGAGGACGCCGGTGCGCCAGACCGTCGGCGTGCCGGTGGCGCCCTCCGCCCGGTAGAGGGTGACGCGCAGGCGGTAGGCGGTGAAGCGGAGTCCCGAGGCGGCGTCTGCGATGGCGAGTGTGTCGGTGTAGACGGTGGACTTGCCGTCCTCCTGGTCGTCGACGGAGGTGCGGCGGGGGACGTCGTCGCCGTCGCCCGAGGTCCAGATGCCGAGCGTGTACCAGGGCGACTCGGTGCCGTCGGAGTAGGAGGCCGCGAGTTCGACGCGGACCCAGGTGCCCTCGGGGGTGTCGGCGTTCCAGGAGGCGATCAACTCGGTTGCGGGGACGGTGGGCCGGGTCTCGGTGCTCGTCCAGGTCGCGTACTCCCAGGTGGCCGTGGTGCCGGTGTGGGGGTCGCGGTAGTCGGTGGTGCCCGCCGGGTCCGCGAGGACGACGCCGGGGCGGCTGCCGTCCGCGGGTGCCGTGCCCTCGGCGGTGCCCGAGGCCCAGTCGGGCTTCGTCGACCACGCCCGCAGGTGGGTGTGGTCTCCCGCGCGGCCCGGGCGCGGGCGGCGGGAGGCTCCGCTCCCGGCTGCGCCGGCGCTCGGGGCGGTGGCCGCCGCTGCGGCGACGGCCACGGCGGCTGCCAGGACGGTGCGGCGCTTGGCCGGTCTGCTGATCATGGGTGTCCCCCACTCCGTGAGTCCGGGTCGATAGGCCCCTGCATCGCGGCAGGTGCACGTCAGGTACCCAACTATTGCCGCTGTAGTGGCGCGTGGGCCAGTGGTCGAGCTTGCGGCGTGTCCGCGCGGTGGGGCGCTCGTCGGCCGTCGGCGGTGCGGAGTGCCTCGGTAGGGTGAGCGGATGCGGCAGTACGGGTCCGGAGAGAGACGGTGGGAGCAGCCGGCGGCGGGCGGGCCGCTGAGCCCCGACCGACTCGCGGAGCGGTTCCGGCGGCTGCCGCCCTCGTGCGGGCCCGTGCGCCTCGTCGGCGTCGACGGGCACGCCGGCTCGGGGAAGAGCACCTTCGCCGCCGTCCTCGCCGACCGGCTCGGCGGGGCGCCCGTCGTCCACCTCGACGACCTCTCCTCGCACGCCGCGCTCTTCGCCTGGACGGACCGGCTGCGCGAGCACGTCCTGGAGCCGCTCTCCCGTGCCGAGTCGGCCCGGTACGACGTCTACGACTGGGTGGGTCGGCATTTCGTGCCGGGCGGTGAAGTCCCCCCGGCGCCCGTGGTGTTGCTGGAAGGCGTGGGTGCCGGAAGGCACGAGGTGCGCCCGTGGCTGGCGGCGCTGGTGTGGCTGGAGCTGTCGGCGGAGGAGTCGTGGCGGCGGGGACGGGAGCGCGACGGGGAGGAGCTGGCGGGGTTCTGGGACGAGTGGGAGACGGCGGAGCGGGCGCACTTCGCCGCCGACCCTTCGCGCCCCCATGCGCAACTCCTGGTGTTCCAGGGGCAGTACGGACACCGGTTGCTGCCGGGGCCCGCGGGAGGGGCCTGAGCCTCACCAATCGTCACCGTAGGTAAGGGATTTGGCGGCGGTGCGTGCCACTCAGCGGAAGGCTTCGGGCCTGGCTTGACCTTCGCGCCGAAGAGCAATTACGTTCTCTACAGGTGGTTTTCACGCCACCTCAGACACGAAGCCCCCGGTTGTTCCCCCGTGACCGGGGGCTTCGTTCAGCTCCAACCGGAACCTCCATGCTTCCTTTCCCTCACTCTACGTACGCGATTCACCTCCTTTACCCCACCCTCCACCTCCGCACCAGCGCCTGCGCCGCCCTTCGGTGGTGAGCGCCGCGCGGGTACGATGCGCAGTGGCGCGGAAACCCCGGGTGACGCCCGGGTCGCGGGCAGCAACTCCCGCCGGGGGGCCGGAGGTTCATCCGGCCCGCCGCCGAGGACGGGTGGGCGACCGTCGATTGGGACGGGGGACGTTTCGTGGGGGACGTGATGGATTTCGGCACGCAGGACCCCAGGGGCCTGCACGCTCCGGCCGACCTCGCGTGGCTGCGCGGCGTCGACGCCTACACCGTCGGCGGGTACGCGCAGGCGGAGGAGGAGTTCCGCACCGCGGTACGCCTCGATTCCGGCATGGCGGACGCGTGGCTCGGCCTGCACGCGCTGCGCGCCGACACCGCGACGGCGCTGCTGCGGATGTACCACCACCGCGACCGCTTCGGCGAGCAGCGCGCCCGCCACACGCGCACCCTCAACTCCTGGTACTGGCTGGGCTGGTGGGTCCAACCGGTGCTGGAGACCGAACGCGACCTGCTGCTGGCGCACGCCTCGCACTGGCTCGACGGACGGCACGTCGCCGAGCTCGACCTGGCGCTCGCCGAGTGCCCGCCCGTCGAGGCCGACCGGCAGGTGCGCTTCCTCCACGCATGCCGCGCCTACCTCGCCAAGGACTGGGAGCGGCTCGTCCGCCACACCGAACCGCTCGTCGACGACGCCTCGTTGGGGATCGAAGCCGGCCTCTTCGCCGGCATGGCGCGTGTGCGCCTGGAGATGTACGGACAGGCCGAGCCGCTGCTGGAGACGGCGCTGATGCGCTGCCGAAGCGAGCAGCCGCAGCGCAAGGAGCTGCGGTACTGGCTCGCGCGGGCCCGCGAGGGGACGGGGCGCAGCGCGGCGGCGCTCCCCCTCTACCGCGCCGTCCACCGCGTGGACCCTGCCTTCATGGACACCGCGGCGCGGCTCACCACCATCGCCGAGAGCGACGACCTCGACGGCGCCTCGGGGTTGGCGGCGGCCGTCCTCGCCGGCGCCGCGGGCGGCGAGGAGAAGGGCCCTGCCCGCGAGGGCGGCGAGCAGCCGGAGGCCGCCGAGGGTCTCGCCGGCGAGGGTCGCCCCGCCGAGCAGCCCGAGGCCGACCCCTCGGCCCCCGTCGACCCCGACTTCGACGCGGACGCCGAGGCGCTCCGCTTGGAGGACTCCGGCGATCCGGCGGAGCCGGTCCGTGTCGACGCCGGCCCGCCGAGGCTGCGCGGGACCCCGCCGGCCGACCCGAGCAGCGGCGGGCTGCCCGCGGGGCCCTCCGACCCCGTGATGCTGGAGCAGGCGCTCGACGAGCTGGAACGGATGGTCGGCCTGGAGCCGGTGAAGCGCCAAGTACGGGCACTTTCCGCGCAGTTGAACATGGCGCGGCTCCGGACGGGCCAGGGGCTCCCCGTGCAGCCGCCGAAGCGGCACTTCGTCTTCTCGGGGCCCTCGGGCACCGGGAAGACGACCGTGGCACGCATACTCGGGCGCGTCTTCTACGCGCTCGGGCTGCTCGGCGGTGACCACCTCGTCGAGGCCCAACGTGCCGACCTCGTCGGGGAGTTCCTCGGGCAGACCGCGGTGAAGGCGAACGAGTTGATCGACTCGGCGCTCGGCGGCGTCCTCTTCGTCGACGAGGCGTACGCCCTCTCCAACTCCGGCTACAGCAAGGGCGACGCCTACGGCGACGAGGCGCTCCAAGTGCTTCTCAAGCGGGCCGAGGACAACCGCGACCGCCTCGTGGTCATCCTCGCCGGCTACCCGGAGGGCATGGACCGTCTGCTGGGCGCCAACCCGGGACTCTCCTCGCGCTTCACCAGCCGCGTCGACTTCCCGAGCTACCGTCCACCCGAACTCACCTCGATCGGCGAAGTGTTGGCCGCCGCCAACGGCGACGTGTGGGACGAGGAGGCCCTGGAGGAGCTGCGGAGCATCAGCGGGCACGTCGTCGAGCAGGGCTGGATCGACGAGTTGGGCAACGGCCGCTTCCTGCGCACCCTCTACGAGAAGAGCTGCGCCTACCGCGACCTGCGCCTCACGGGGTACCCGGAAGTCCCCACGCGCGACGAGCTCGCCACCCTGCGCCTGCCCGACCTCATGCAGGCGTACGGCGAGGTCCTCTCGGGGCGGGGCCCGGAGGGTCCCGGCTGGGACGCGCCGCCGGGTGCGGGCTGATGGGGAGACGGTGCACTTCGGCACGGCGCTCGGCCCCCGCGTACAGCCGCTGCCGCTTCCCAAGTCGGCGGTGTTGGACGGATGTTGGCGATAACCTGCGCATGTCGCCACGCATGCGGGGCATGCGAGGCAGATCCCCTCTCATGGGGCCGACATCGGATGGGGTGTGGAGATGCGGATACGTTCGACCGCGGCACGAGTGACGACTGCGACCTCGGCGGGGCTGCTGTCAGCCGTGCTCGTGGCCGGTTGCGGCAGCGACGGCGACAGCGCCTCGGACGACGGCGCGTCGGGCCGGAGTTCAGGGCCCCCGCCCGCGAAGGTCGTCGAGGCCGCGAACCAGAAGACCGTGCAGAAGAAGACGGCGCACCTCTCCCTCAAGACCGTGGTCGCGCAGGGCGGGCAGACGGTGAACGTCGACGGCCACGGCGTGATCGACCTCCGCGACGGCACGAGCAGTCTGGAGGTGGGCGAGGGCGGCCAGCGCCTCGAACAGCGCGTCGTCGACGAGGTGCTCTACCAGAAACCGCCGAAGGAGGCCGCGGCCCAACTCCCCGCGGGCAAGACGTGGATGAGGATCGACGTCGGGAAGCTCGGCGCCGCAGGCGGAGGCCAACTCGGCGACCCCGCCGACACGTTGGCCTTCACCAAGGGTGTCTCGGGCGACGGCGTGAAGAAGCTCGGCCGGGAGAAGGTGGGCGGAGCCGCCACCACCCACTACCGGGTGACGCTCGACGTCGAGAAGCTGGCGAAGGGCGACGCACAGCAGGAGAAGGAGTTGCGCGAGCAGCTCGGCGAGGACGTCCCCGTGGACATGTGGACGGACGATGACGGTGTGATGCGCCGTATGGCGACGCAGTTGACGATCGATCCACCGAAGGAAGCGGACGCGGGCGGGAAGGCCAAGGTCAAGACGACCATCGAACTCTCCGGCTTCGGCACGGAGGTGGACGTCGAGGCGCCACCGGCCGCGAAGACCGAGGACGTGACGAAGAAGGTCGCGCAGGGCGGCGGCGCGGCGCTCTGAGATTGCGCCCGGCCGTCGGTGCGAGGCGCGGCTCGGCCGCCGTGCCCGTCCTCGCGCACGGTTCGTCACGGCGAACCGTGCGGCGGCGGGCGGGACTTCAGCGTCGACCCAGGGGCGGTGCCGCACGGATGCCGTGCGGGACCGTCCGCCCGCATGTGCCACCGCGTCAGACTGCTTGGGTGACGGGGCGGACGACGACGGTCTGCTCCGCCGTGAGGTTCACGCCCTCGGGCGCTCCTCCCGCGGTCTCCCAGAACGCGGTCTCCACCCGGCCCGGCGCGACGAGGGTGACGCCGATGCCGTCGCCCGTCACCATCCTGCGGGTGTTCTCGGCGAGCCCGGTGACGGCCCACTTCGTCGCGCCGTAGATGTTGCCCGGCGTGCAGACGAACCCGGCCACGCTCCCGAGGAGCACGATCCGGCCGCGCGAGGACTTCGTGACTCATAATCGCTCCGGGGCGGCGATCCTCCCCCGGACCGCGAATAGTTGCGCCCGCACCCCACCGGCGTCCGGCTGCGCACCGGCGAACCGGCCACGCCTGCCCGTGCGTTGGTCCTGCCGATGCCGAATGCGCCTATGGCGTCGGGCTGTTCGGCGCCGGGCGCTCGTTCCGGAGCCCTCGCTCCCCCGCGGCGCGGGGCGGCGTCGCGGGGGAGCGAGCAGCGGACGCAGCGTCGGGACAGGCCCTCCGCGTTCCCCCGCCAACAACGTCCTACGAGCTGCGTCCCGTTGCGCGCGCAGCCGACTCCACGCATGTGACGCGTGCTTCAACCCCCGACCGCCACGGCCTCCGGCCTCCGCACCACGTGCTTCCGCCGAACGACCCCGGCTCAGCCCGCGGCGCCGTGCCGCTCGGCGAGCTCCCGCAGCGCCTTCGCGTCGCGGATCGCCTGCTCGCGTGCGATGCCGGGCTGGATGCCCATCGCGGGGAGGCTGGTGCCGTCGGCGAGGTCGAGGAAGACCCACGGGTCGCCGTTGCGCAGGTGCACGGCGAGGACCTCGGGCCACTCGAGGCGGCGCCTGGTGGTGAGGTTGACGACGGTGACACCGCCCTCGTCGGCCGTGACGTGCGGCCGGGCGAGGAGCAGCGGCACGCCGAGGAAGCAGAGTGCCGTGAAGAAGAAACCCGACCGCTGTGCGCCGCTCATGTCGAGCATCAGCGCGACGACGACGATGACGGCGCACGCGGCGACACCGAGCACCAGCAGCAGTGCCCTGGTGCGGTGCGGCCGGAACGTGACGGGTAGCTGCGGTGACGGACCGGTCATGGGCGGCTTCCCCCATCGAGGCGTGGTGCGTGCGGGAGGTGCTTCACGGCGTGCGTACCGGGCTCACAGCCGGCAGGCGTGGATGCCGGTGGTGAGGATGGCGCGGGCGCCGAGCTCGTAGAGGTCGTCCATGATCCGCTGGGCCTCCTTGGTGCGGACCATGGAGCGAACGGCGACCCAACCCTGGTCGTGGAGGGGTGAGATGGTCGGCGACTCCAGGCCCGGGGTGAGCGCGACCGCCTCCTCCAGGTGCTCGGCGCGGATGTCGTAGTCCATCATCACGTAGCGGCGCGCGACGAGGACGCCCTGCATACGGCGGAGGAACTGCTGCACCTTCGCCTCCTCCGCGTCGGAGCCGTGGCCGCGGATCACCACCGCCTCGGAGTGGAGGATCGGCTCGCTGATGATCTCCAACCCGGCGTTGCGGAGCGTGGTGCCCGTCTCCACGACGTCGGCGATGATCTCCGCGACGCCGAGCTGGATCGCGGTCTCCACGGCGCCGTCGAGGTGGACGACGGAGGCGTCGACGCCCTCCCGCTCCAGGTGCTGCCTGACGATCCCGGAGAAGGAGGTCGCCACGGCCTTGCCGCCGAACTCGCTGACGTGCTTGGCGGTGCCGGGCAGCGTCGCGTACCGGAACGTCGAGCCGGCGAAGCCGAGTTCGAGGATCTCCTCGGCCTGCGCGCCGCTGTCCAGCAGGAGGTCGCGCCCGGTGATGCCGACGTCGAGGCGTCCCGAGCCGACGTAGACGGCGATGTCGCGGGGGCGGAGGAAGAAGAACTCGACCTCGTTCTCCGTGTCGACGAGGACGAGGTCCTTGCGGTCGGTCCGCTGCCGGTAGCCCGCCTCATGGAGCATCGCCGACGCAGGCTCGGAGAGTGAACCCTTGTTGGGGACGGCGATGCGCAGCATGGGGCGTAATTCCTTTGCTTCGGCGGTTATGGTGCTTGGCGGGCGGGGTGGGGCGGTCGCGCCCGGCGGTCAACGGATGGCGCGCGCCGGCCCGTTGGACGGGGCCGCCGGAGGCGCTCCGGCGGCGGCAGTCAGAGGTGAGCGTATACGTCGTCGAGGGAGACCCCCCTGGCGACCATGAGCACCTGGAGATGGTAGAGGAGCTGCGAGATCTCCTCCGCCGTGCGGTCCTCGCCCTCGTACTCGGCGGCCATCCACACCTCTGCGGCCTCCTCGACGACCTTCTTGCCGATCGAGTGGACGCCCTGGGAGACGAGCTCGGCGGTGCGCGAGGTGATCGGGTCGCCGGTGGCGGCCTTCTGCTGGAGCTCGGCGAAGAGCTCCTCGAATGTCTTGTTCGCCATGGTGATCCAAGCCTACGGGGTCGGCGAGGACGGCTGGCGCCAGGGTTCCGCGACGGTGCGCAGCGTCGCCGCGGTGGCCACGGCCGCCGTGACGGCCTCGTACCCCTTGTCCTCGTGCGAGCCGGCGAGCCCCGCGCGGTCGAGCGCCTGCTCCTCGGTGTCGCAGGTGAGGACGCCGAAGCCGACGGGCACCCCGGTGTCGACCGAGACCTGGGTGAGGCCCTGGGTCACGCCCTGGCACACGTAGTCGAAGTGGGGTGTGCCGCCCTGGATGACGACGCCGAGCGCGACGACGGCGTCGTACCCGCGGTCGGCGACGACCTTGGCGACGACGGGGAGTTCGAAGCTCCCCGGCACCCGCAGCAGCGTCGGCTCGTCGATGCCGACCTCCCGGAGCGCGCGCAGCGCGCCGTCGACGAGCCCTGCCATGACCCGCTCGTGCCACTGGGCCGCGATCACGGCCACCCGGAGGTCTCCGCAGTTCCTGACGTTCAGTTCGGGTGCGCCCTTGCCGCTCACGTGGTGCCGCTCCTCGGTGTGGGTCCGTCGGTTGCGTGTCGTCTGTTCACTGGCTGCCGCAGACGGAGACGGCTTCCGCCTCCAGCCAGGGCAGTTCGTGGCCCATGCGGTCCCGCTTGGTGCGCAGGTAGGCGAGGTTGTGCTCGCCGGCCGCCACGGGCGCGGGGACCCTGCCGGTCACGGTGAGCCCGTGCCCCTCCAACGCCGCGACCTTGTCGGGGTTGTTGGTGATCAGCCGCAGGGAGCGTACGCCGAGGTCGGCGAGGATCTCGGCGGCGGAGGCGTAGTCCCGCGCGTCGGCCGGGAGACCGAGTTCCAGGTTGGCGTCGAGGGTGTCGCGGCCGCGCTCCTGGAGCGCGTACGCGCGCAGCTTGGAGAGGAGGCCGATCCCGCGGCCCTCGTGCCCGCGCAGGTAGAGGACGATGCCGCGGCCCTCCTCCTGGATGCGCCGCATCGAGCCCTGGAGTTGGGGCCCGCAGTCGCAGCGCTGGGAGGCGAAGACGTCGCCCGTGAGGCACTCGGAGTGGACGCGTACGAGCGGGGCCTCGTCGCTCCCGGCTGCCGGGTCCCCTGCGACGAGTGCGATGTGCTCGACGCCGTCGGGCGTGCGGTAGCCGTAGGCGCGGAACTCGCCGTGGGCGGTGGGGAGTCGGGTCTCGGCCTCGCGGACGACGCCGCCCGCGGGGGCAGCGGTCTCGGGCAGCGCCGCCTCCGCCTCTTGAAACTCGGCCTCGTCCGGCGTGGCGTGGGGCGAGGAGAGGTGGGCGGCGAGGTCCGCGATGGAGACGAGGGTGAGGCCGTGCTTGCGTGCGAACGGCACCAGTTCGGGCAGGCGGAGCATGGCGCCGTCCTCGCCCGCGATCTCCACGATCGCGGCGGCGGGCCGCAGCCCGGCGAGCCTGACGAGGTCGACGCCGGCCTCGGTGTGCCCGGTGCGCTCCAGCACACCGCCGTCGCGGGCGCGGAGCGGGAAGACGTGGCCGGGCCTGACGAAGTCCCCTGCCACCGCCTCCGGGTCGGCGAGGAGCCGTATCGTCGTCGCGCGGTCCGCGGCCGAGATGCCGCTGGTGGTGCCGTGCTCGTGGGAGGCGTCGACGGAGACGGTGAAGGCCGTCCCCATCGACTCGGTGTTGTGCGCGACCATCTGCGGCAGGTGCAGCCGGTCGAGGTCGTCGGCCGCCATCGGCGTGCAGATCAGGCCGCGGCACTCGTTCATCATGAAGGCGACGAGCTCGGGCGTGACGAGCTCGGCCGCGACGACGAGGTCGCCCTCGTTCTCCCTGTCCTCGTCGTCGACGACGACCACGGGCAGCCCCGCCGCGATGTCGCGGACGGCCTGCTCGACGGGGTCGAGCACGCTCTCCCCCGCGAGCGGGTCACCGGGCCGCGGGCGCGGTGCGGTTCGGCGGTTCATACGGAGGCTCCTTCCGAAGCGGCTGCGGGCGCCCGCTCCGGGAGCGGCGCGACGGGGACACGGGTCCGCAGCCACCAGGAGCGCAGGCCCCACAGCACGAGCCCGAGGTAGACGACGTAGACGAGGCCGGAGAAGGCGAGCCCGCTGCTGAAGGCGAGCGGGACACCGACGACGTCGACGAGCAGCCAGGCGAACCAGAACTCCACGAGGCCGCGGGCCTGCGCGACCATCGCCGCGAGCGTCCCGACGAAGATGTACGCGTCCGGCCAGGGGTTCCAGGAGAGTTCGGGCACGGAGGCGAAGAGCCAGCCGACGATCCCGGTCCCCACGGCGGTACCGGCGGCGAGGACGCCCCGCTCGCGCCAGGAGGCGAACCGCACGGCGAGCGAACCGTCCTGCGCCTGCCGCTTGCCGCGCTGCCACTGCCGCCAGCCCCACAGCGCGACGACGATCACGAGCAACTGCTTGCCGACGCCGCCCGAGAGCTGCGCCGAGGCGTAGGCGGCGACGAGGATGACGCCGGAGAGCAGTTGGGCCGGCCAGGTCAGCAGGGAGCGCCGCCAGCCGAGCGCGAGCGCGATCAGGCCGAGGGTGTTGCCGATCATGTCCGTCCAGATCACCTGCTGCCCGAAGGCGGTGAAGGCCGGGGAGTTGAGGGAGTCGAGGAGGCTCACTGCGCCGCTCCTGCCTGGCCGAGCCGGGAGGCGGCGGCCGGATCGCCGAGGAGGCGCTCGACGTACTTGGCGAGGACGTCGACCTCCAGGTTGACGAGGTCCCCCGGCTCCTTGACGCCGAGGGTGGTGCGTTCGAGCGTCGTCGGGATGAGGCTCACCGTGAAGTGCTCGGCCCCCGCCTCGACGACGGTGAGGCTGATCCCGTCGACGGCGATCGACCCCTTCTCCACCACGTACCGCGACAGGTGCGCGGGCAGCGCGACGCCGACGGTGCCGTCCGGGGTGCGGCGGACGAGGGTGCCCGTGCCGTCGACGTGGCCCTGGACGAGGTGGCCGTCGAGCCGCCCGCCGAGCCGCATCGGGCGCTCCAGGTTGACGCGGGAGCCGACGGCGAGGGCCCCGAGCGAGGAGCGGTCGAGGGTCTCCGCGATGACGTCGGCGGTGAACTCGGCGTCAGCGAGCCCGGTGACGGTGAGGCAGACGCCGTTGACCGCGACGGAGTCTCCGTGCGCCGCGTCGGCGGTGACGGCCGGGCCGTGCATCCGGAGACGGGCGCCGCCGCCCGCGCCGAGGGCCTCGACGGCGGTGACTTCGCCCAGTTCTTCGACGATTCCGGTGAACACTCAGAACTCCTCGTTGGCGGGGTGTACGGCGGGGGCCGCAGCGGTGGGTGAGGGCTCCGGCGCGAGGGCGTCGGGGGCGGGGCGTGCGGTGAGGCGCAGGTCGGGGCCGAGGCGCTCGGTCTCGCCGAACGTGAGGCGCAGGGCGTGCGCGATGGTGCCGATCCCGGCGTCCGCGAGAGCGGCGGGGCCGGCGCCGAGGAGCGCGGGCGCGAGGTAGGCGACGACCTCGTCGACACGGCCCTGCGCGACGAAGGCTCCGGCGAGTCCTGCGCCGCCTTCGAGCAGCACCCGGCGCACGTCCCGCGCGAAGAGCGCGGCGAGGAGCGCGTCGAGGTCGAGCCCGCCGGCGGCGCGGGGCAGCGTGAGGAGCTGGTGCCCGGACTCCTCGACGGCGGCGGCGAGGGCGTCGGCCTCGGCGTCCTCGGCGACGGCGACGAGCGTGGGCGCCGCGTCGTCGAGGACGCGGGCCTCCGCGCGCACCGCCGTGCCCTCGGTGTCGAGCACGACGCGGAGCGGCTGGACGGCTCCGGGGACGCCGCGGACCGCGAGGTGCGGGTCGTCGCTGCGTGCCGTGCCGGACCCGACGAGGACGGCGTCGGACTCGGCGCGGAGCCGGTGGACGTCGGCGCGGGCTTCGGACGAGGTGATCCAGCGGCTCGTGCCGTCGGCCGCCGCGGTGCGCCCGTCGAGGGTGGCGGCGAACTTCCAGGTGACGTACGGGAGTTCGCGGCGCACGGAGGTGAGCCAGGCGACGTTGACGGCCGCCGCCTCGTCGGCGAGGAGGCCGCCCTCGGTGTGCAGGCCCGCGGCCCGCAGCGCGGCGGCACCGCCGGCCGCGACGGGCGAGGGGTCGGGCACGGCGTAGACGACGCGGGAGACGCCCGCCCGGATCAGCGCCTGCGCGCAGGGTCCAGTGCGCCCGGTGTGGTTGCAGGGTTCGAGGGTGACGAGAGCCGTGCCGCCCCGTGCGTCGTCACCGGCTTCGGCGAGTGCGTGGACCTCGGCGTGCGGCCCGCCTGCACGCTGGTGCCAGCCCTCTCCGACGGTGCGTCCGTCGCGGTCGAGGACGACGCAGCCGACGACGGGGTTGGGGCTGGTGGAGCCGAGCCCACGGGCGGCGAGCGCGACGGCACGGCGCATGGCGGCGGCGTCCGCCGAGCCTGCGGGCTCGAGCGGGCCGTCGGACGGTGCCGGGGTGGTCGCGTCCACCGGGTCCTCCTGCCTCTTCGGCACGGACTCCGGGGCGCTGCGGGAACGACGGGCGGAGTACGGCACCGTTCCACCGGCGCCCGAGCACGCCGTCGAGGACGGCGGAACCCGCTCCGCCGCGCACTGCCTCCCATCCGGACTTTCACCGTCGGTCCAGGAATCTCACCTGGTCAACCGGCCGCTGGCAGCGGCCGGGTCGCGGACTGTAACCGCCGGTTCGGACTTTCACCGACCCCGGAGTGCGCTTGCGTGTCTAACAACGCTCAGTCTGCCACGGGGATTCCACCGGTACACATACGGGCCCTGTGCGCTCACTCACAGCAGCGGCCGATGGCGTGCGGCAACCACCGGCGGGACGCCGGACCGACGCACGGCCGCCGGCGGGGCGGGCCCTCGGTGCAAGCGGCCGCTGCTGGTGGGGCGCCTCTCTTCCGTCGGCGGGGCTGAGTGGAGTGCGGTGTTCGGCGCGGGATGCGACGTCGGGGCCGGACCGGTCTTGCGATGACGGTCTGTTGCCACGGGGCGAGCGAACGCGCTCCCGCTCTCCTCGGGTTGACCGGTGACGAGCGCGAGCTGCCGCGCTTGCGTCCGGGCCCCGGCCTCGCACGAGCCGAGGCGGACGAGCCGGCCCGCGGACGGACAGCCGTGCGGCGCACGCCGGTTCGGACGGCGTTCCGCTGGGAACGCTCCCCTCTCGGCGGCGCAGGCCGCGCAACTACCCGGCGGCGCACGGCCGTCGGGCGGCGACGAGCAGGAGTCCGGCGGATGGAGCAGGTGGCCCGAGCCCGGTGGGCGGTGGCCGCCGTCTTCGCCACCCACGGTGCGGCGAGCGGGAGCTTCGCCACACGGGTGCCCTGGATCAGGGAGCATCTCGCCCTCAGTCCCGGCTGGTTGGGCTTCGCGCTCGTCTTCATGACGGCGGGCAGTCTCGCCGCCATGCCCCTCGCCGCCGGCCTCACCCACCGTCTCGGACCCCGCGCGACGCTGCGCTGGCTCGCGGGGCTCTGCTTCGCCGGGTTGGCGCTGCCCGCCCTGGCTCCCTCGCTCGGCTGGCTCTGCGGCGCGCTCTTCGTCTACGGGTGCGGGCTCGGCCTCCTCGACGTCGCGATGAACGAGCAAGGCGTCAAAGTCGAGGAGCAGTACGGGCGTTCGGTGATGTCGAGCCTCCACGGGATGTGGAGCGTGGGGGCGCTCGCAGGTGGCGCGGTCGGCGCGCTCGCCGCGCACGTCGAGTCGGACGCACGCACCCATTTGGCGCTCACGGCCCCCGCGTTGGCCGTCGCGGCGCTGGTGGCGGCGTCCTGGGTGCTCGAGTCCGCGGCGCGTCCGCACGGTGAACCGGCAGAACGGCCCCCGCACTTCGCGCTGCCGAGCCGCGGCGCCCTCGCGATCGGCGCCGTCGGCCTCTGCGGGGTCTTCGCCGAGGGCGCCTCGATGGACTGGTCCGGTATCTACCTGCGCGATGTCACCGGAGCCGAGCCCGGCCTTGCGGCCTCCGCCTACACGGCGTTCGCCTGCACGATGGCCGCGGCGCGGCTCGCAGGGGATGCGCTCGTCGCGCGGTTCGGTGCCGTGCGGACGGTGCGGGCCGGCGGGGTGCTCGCGACGCTCGGGGCCGGGCTCGTCGTCGTGGCGCGTACGCCGGGGCTCGCGGTAGCCGGGTTCGCGCTCGTCGGGGTCGGCATCGCCGTGGTGGTGCCGCTCTGCTTCGCGGCCGCGGGGCGCCTCGGCGGCGCGGCGCCGGGCCAGGCGATCGCCGGCGTCGCGACGCTCGCCTACGCGGCCGGGCTCGGGGCGCCGGCCGTCGTCGGCTGGATCGCGGAGACGACGTCGCTCTCCGCCTCCTTCGCAGTGGTCACGACGCTCGCGCTGGGCCTCGTCCTCGGCGCGGGAAGGCTCGGTCCCGGACGGACCGGGAAGACGGCGGCGCACGCCGTGCCCGAACCGGAAGCCCGCCAACCGGCGCCGGAGGAGCAGGGCTGACCCGGGCGGACGTCACGCACCGGATACGTACGGCCCACGGGGCCCCGGCAACACGGCCGAGACGTGAGCCGGGCAGGATGCGTGCCGGTCAGGCCGGAATTCGTCCCTTGCGGCGCCCGAACTAATATGCCCAGGCCATCCACGGCACGAGACGGAACCACAGCGGTCAGGAGCGAGAATGAGCGGCGGACTCGGCGTGCGCTGGAAACTGCACGGCGACGGACGGGTTCCGGCCCCGGGCGCGGTCGTCCGTCCCGACGAGCGCCTCACCTGGCCGCGCACCGCCGGGCTGGGGGCGCAGCACGTCGTCGCCATGTTCGGGGCGAGCTTCGTGGCGCCCGTGCTCATGGGTCTCGACCCGAACCTCGCGATCATGATGTCCGGCGTCGCGACCATGATCTTCCTGCTGGCGACGCGCGGCCGCGTCCCCAGCTACCTCGGGTGCAGCCTCTCCTTCGTCGGCGTCGCCGCCGTGATCCGGGCGCAGGGCGGCGACGCGGCGACGATCACCGGCGCGATCCTCGTCGTGGGAGCGGTGCTCTTCCTCGTCGGCCTCGCGGTGAAGGCGTTCGGCGCGCGCATCGTCCACGCCTCGATGCCGCCCGTGGTCACCGGTGCCGTCGTGATGCTGATCGGCTTCAACCTCGCGCCGGTGACGGCGAGTACGTACTGGCCGCAGGACCAGTGGACGGCGCTGCTGACGATGCTGCTCACCGGGTTCGCGGTGGTCTGCCTGCGCGGGTTCTGGTCGCGGATCGCGATCTTCCTCGGCCTCGTCGTCGGCTACCTCCTCTCCTGGGTCTTCGACCGCGCCTTCGGCAAGATCCACTCGCCGGACGCCAGCGGTGAGACGGTCGACCACTGGCGGCTCGACCTCTCGGGCGTCGGGGACGCCGACTGGTTCGGGCTGCCGTCCTTCCACGGGCCCTCCTTCAGTTGGTCGGCGATCCTCGTCGCACTCCCCGTGGTGATCGCGCTCATCGCCGAGAACACCGGGCACGTCAAGGCCGTCGGCGAGATGACCGGCGATCCGCTCGACGACAAGATGGGCACCGCGATCGCCGCCGACGGCGTCGGCAGCATGGTCTCGACCTCGGTCGGCGGCCCCGCCAACACCACGTACTCCGAGAACATCGGCGTCATGGCGGCGACCCGCGTCTACTCGACGGCCGCCTACTGGGCGGCGGCGATCTTCGCGCTCCTCTTCGGCCTCTGCCCGAAGTTCGGCGCCGTCGTCGCGGCGATCCCCGGCGGCGTACTCGGCGGCATCACCGTGATCCTCTACGGCATGATCGGCCTGCTCGGCGCCCAGATCTGGACGGCCAACAACGTCGACCTGCGCAACCCGCTCAACCTGGTGCCCGTCGCCGCAGGGATCATCATCGGCGTCGGCGGCGTGAGTCTGAAGATCAGCGACAACTTCGAGCTCAGCGGGATCGCGCTCGGCACCCTCGTCGTCATCACCGGCTACCACGCGCTGCGCGCCCTGGCACCCGCCCACCTGAAGGGCCAGGAACCCCTCCTCGACGAGGGCACCAGCAGCTACGACCCCGGGCGCGGGGAAGCGGGACCGTCCCAGCAGGGGTGAACTCCGCACGCCACGTGCGGTGTTGCGTCGCTGGTCGGGTGCGACGTGCATCGGGGCTCCACTGCACACGGAGGGTGACCGCCCTCGTCCCCCGGCGGCGCGTCTCGGCGTTGCCCGCGGGACGGCGGCGTGCTGCCGACGGCAGCTTCCTGACAACTACGTGCCGCCACCCGCGCTCTGTCCCCTCCCGAGGAAGGACGCGCACAAGCGGAACGCCCCGCACCAGTAGTGCGAGTGATCTTCCGTGACTAGTGTGACCACGCGGTGCGCTCGGGCAGCCGCCCGTAAACGTCCGTCGCACCACGGCATTTGACCACTCGACGCCGCCCGGAGGGCGGCGCGCACCGGCTATGCCTCGATGTTCGGAGAGTGAGCAGACAGATGCAACCGACGTTCGTCCTGGTCCACGGCGCCTTCGCCAACTCCTTCTCCTTCGCGCCGCTCCAGGCCGAACTCGGCCTCCTCGGGCACCGTTCGGTCGGCGTCGACCTCCCGGGCCACGGCTTCGGTGCCACCTACCCGCGTGCCTACCAGGCACCGCAGGACCCGGGCGCCCTCGCCACCGCACCGGGCTCGATCGAGGGCGTCACGCTCGCTGACAACGCGGCGCACCTGACGGGCGTGCTGGAGCGGGCCAAGCGGAACGGCCCGGTGGTCCTCGTCTCGCACAGCCGCGGCGGCATCACGGCGACGGCCGCGGCCAACGCACGGCCCGATCTGATCGACCACCTCGTCTACGTCTCGGCCTGGTGCCCGACCGCCCTCGACGTCGGCGAGTACCACGCCGAACCCGAGATGGCGACGGCCGACACCGCCGGCCTGGCGGCCGCGGTCGTCGGCGACCCGGCCCGACTCGGCCTGCTCCGCAGCAACTTCCGCACCGCCGACCCGGAAGCCCTCGCGGCGCTCAAGGCCGCCATGCTCGCCGACGGCACCGACGAGGAGTTCCTGGTCTTCCTGAACACCTTCCAACCCGACGAGAACCTCGACATCGGCGGCCCCGCCGACCGCGCGCAGGCCGAAACCTGGGGCCGCATCCCGAAGACGTACGTACGCCTCACCGACGACGCGAGCATGCCGCTCGCCGCGCAGGACCGGCTGATCCGCGAGGGCGACGAGCTGACGCCTGACAACCCCTACACGGTCCGCACCCTCGAGGGCAGCCACCTGAAGTGGCTCGTCGAACCGGCACCGGCGGCCCGTCTGCTGGCAGAGGTCGCCGCACCGCTCACCGCCCCAGCCGGCTCCTGAGCCCGAGGGCACCGGCCGGCGCGCCCTTCGGCCGTCCGACGGGGCGCCGCGCATCCGTTGACGCGCCTCCGCAGCGCGTGCTCGTGGGTGACGGTCGATGCCGCAGAACCCTGCGTATGCAGCGAGTCGGCAACCGCCCGTCGACGGACCGGCCGACACCTCGACCGGAAGCGTCAGGCCGCGCGGCCAACGGAGCGCCCTTACGAGCTTCCGCGACGGGAGCCCGAACCACCCACAGGCCGAGCCCCGGAAAACCCCACGCCCCACGAGCCGTTGACCACCGGAAGCCGAGGCCCCGCGGCGCTCGTCAACGCTCGGGCAGCAGTTGCGCGGCCGTCGTCGAGATCGTCTCGACGGCGTGGGTCAGGGTGGGGTTCTCCCGCGCTCCGAGGCGGGTGACGGCCATGATGCGGCGGGCCGGCGCGGAATCCCCGTGCAAAGGCAGGCGTGCCAGTGGTGCGTCCTCGCGGAGCTGCGCCAGACGGGGCACGAGGACGACGCCGAAGCCGTGGGCGACGAGCGCCATACCGGTGTCCCACTCGTCCGAGTAATGCGCGATGTGCGGTGTGAATCCCGCGCTCATGCAGGCGGCGAGGACGAGTTGGTGGTAGGTCGACGCTGGGTTGCCGACGATCCAGGGCTCCCTCGCGGCGTCCGCGAGCGTGACCCGCTGCTGTCGGGCGAGGGGGTGGTCGCGGGGGACGACGAGGTCCAACGGGTCGTCGAGGAGGGGCCGTTGGTCGAAGCGCTCGTCGGTCATGGGGGGCGAGTCCGCCGTCACCACGAGGAGGGCGAGATCCGCCTCCTCGGTGAGGAGCAGGTCGAAGCAGCGGTCGGGCTCGGCCTCGATGATGCGCACCGACAGGTGGGGGTGCGCGTCGCGGAGCCCGGCCGCCGCGGGCGGCAGCAGACGGCTCGCCGCGGTGGAGAAGCCGCAGAGCGTGACCTGCCCGCTCGGCTCCGTGCCGGCGGCTGCCAGCTCGCCGCGGGCGAGCTCCCACTGCGCCTGGAGGCGCTCCGCGTGGCGCAGCAGGACGCGGGCCGCATGGGTCAGGCGTATGCCTCTGCCTTGGTAGGCCAGCAGGTCGACGCCCAACTCGGCGGCGAGTTGCCGCAGTTGGTAGGAGACCGCGGAGGGTGTGTAGTGCAGCGCCCGAGCGGCGGCGGTCACGGTACCGTGCTCGGCGACCATCTGGAGGATGCGGAGACGCGAATCAATCATGCAAAAATTTTGCACGATTGAGAGCGGAATCGTTTGATTCCGCTCGCCGGTCCTCCGGACGCACACTGACCGACGTGACTGATGAGCGTTGTGCAACGGCGCGAAGCGCCTTTCGGAACCACACCGTCGTCGCCCCATCGAATCCACAGGACCGACCGCGCCGCATGCCGCGTGCGCGCGTACCCGCGGAGCACGTCGATCGGCGGACGGTGCGCACGGCCGTCCTGCTCGTCGTGGTGCTCACGGCCGGCGCTTACCTGCCGAGCCCGCTCTACCCGGACTACCAGCGTTTGTTCGGCTACGACGACCTCGTGATGACGCTGCTCTTCGCCACGTTCGCTATGGTCAGCGCCCCCGCTCTGCTGCTCTGCGGCCCCGCGGCCGACCGTCTGGGGCGTCGCCCGCTGCTGCGGCTCGGCGCATTGCTCGCGGCGGCGGGCTCGTGCTGCTTCCTCTTCGCCACCTCCCCGGCCTGGCTCTTCGCGGGACGCGTCGGCCAGGCGCTGGCGCTCGGGGCGGCAACGGGCGCCGCCCAGGCGCTCATCGCCCGGCACCGGACGGTCACGGCAAGCATCGGCGGGCCGCTCCTCACCAGCCTCGCCTTCACCGCGGGCACCGCGCTGGGTCCGGCCGTCGCCGGGGCGCTCGCCCGCTACGCGCCGGGGCCGCTCGTCGTCCCGTACGTGCTCCACCTCGTGCTGCTGGCGTGGGCGTGGTGGCGGCTGCGCACCGTGCCCGGCCCTGCACCTGCCCGCGTCGACTCGGCGCGGTGGCGCCCGACTTGGCCGCGCATCGCTCCCGGCACGCGGAAGCTCTTTCTCGCGGCGGGGTTCAACGGGTTCCTCGTCTGGGCCGGCGTGGGTGTCTACCTCGCCCTGGTGCCCGCCCTGCTGGAGCGCACCCTGCGCAGCGACGACCCGGCTCTGAGCGGCGGGGTGCTGGGGGCGGTGCTGGCGCTGTCGCTGCTCGCCCAACTCGCCGGGCGACGCTGCGATCCCGGCGCCGCTCAGCGGCTCGGCGTCGCCGCCGTCACCGTGAGTCTGCTGCTCCTCGCTGCGACGGGGGCCGCCTCGCTGCCGGCCACGCTCGGCGCGGCCGTGCTCGTAGGCGTGGGGCACGGGCTGGCGTTCAGCGGCGCCGCGCGGGCCGTCGACGCGCGGACACCGGCCGAGCAGCGCGCCGGCACCGGTGCCGCGCTCCACCTCCTCTTCTACCTCGGGTCGGGGGTGCCCGCCGTCGCCGTCGGCCTGATGGCCTCCTGGATGCCCCTCACCGTCTCGGTGACCCGGCTCAGTTGGGCCGGCGCGGGGCTCGGCGTGCTGGCGGTGCTCGTCACGGCCCGGCTCGGCGTCCGCACGGGCGCGGCCGAGCAGGAGACGTCCGAGCCGCGCCCTGCAAGGCCGCTGCGCGCCGGTGTCCGCCCGCGGCGGGTCGTCCTCCGCCGTCGCCCGTCGCCCGCCGAGGCCGCTTCCGCTGCCGGGCGGCCCCGCCCCGAGAGCCCGACGGGTGCCTCGCCGCCCCGGCTCCGCTCCCGCCGGGCAGGGACACGGCGGAGGCGGGGACGGGCACCTCGGGGAGCGGTGCGGGACCGCTCCGACGCCGAGCGCCCGCGGAGCGCCACTCGCGGGTGACCGCCCGCGAGCACACAACCGGAGCGGCACGGTGCCGTGCCGCTCCGGCCTCCCGGTTCGGCCTGCCCGGCAGCCAGGGGGCGGCGCGGGTCACCGCCCGCGTGCACGAGCGGGACGCACTCCCTGACCGCTCTGCGGTCCGACGCCCTGGGGGCCGTCCCCGACTCGGCGCGCTGGACGCCGAATCCGCGCATGGCGGTGTCGCCTGTGTTCATGGGACGGACGCTGGCCGCCGCCTCTGACAACGCCGGCTCGGAGAAAGAAGCCGTCCGGGCGAGGAGACTCTGCCCTGCCGTCCTGCCAGTGCCGGCGCCGACGGCCGCCTCTAGACGCCGGAAGGTGAGCCGGCACGCAGTGCTCGGAGGCGGTAACGACCCTGGCTCAGCAACCGAGTTGAGGACCGGGACACGCGGTCGACAAGCCCTCGGTCCCGCAGACGGCAGGTGTCCCGTCACACCCTGCACCCACCGCTTCCCTCGTACGAGCTACATGCCCCGCTCTCACACCTGTGTACCGGGCCGGCTCTGCAACTGTGCGTCCATGACGACAGCCACGAGCCACCCCCCGGCTCCCCCACCACCCCTCGCCGATTCCGCGCACGCACTGCGCACCGTCACGCAGTCCCTCCGCACCGACGACGGCCTCGTCTTCTTCAACTGGCTGTACCTCGCCGCGATCGAGTCCTTCGAGGAGCCGAGCCCCGTCGCAGGCGCACTCGCAGCACGCCTCACCCGCCGGTACCTGGACGCACTCGCCGCCGACGACACCGGCGCCGCACTCCCCGCGTGCTGGCGCCCGCTCCTCCGCTCACGCCGCCACCCGGCCGTGCGCGGCGTGCAGTTCGCACTGAGCGGCGTCTACTCGATGGCGGCGCACGACCTCCCCCTGACGCTGCTGGAGACCTGCCGACTCGACGGCCTCGAACCGCAGGCGATCGAGCGCGACTTCGCGCGCGCCTGCGAGCTGCTCGCCGGCGTCGAGGAGCGGGTGCGCGAGGAGCTGACGTCGGGCCCCGAGACCCTCGTCGTCACGGAGCCGCTGGCCCACCTCGTCGGCGCGTGGAACCTCGACCGGGCGTTGCGCGGCGCGTGGGCGGCGTTCCGTGCGCTGTGGGAACTGCGCGCCGCGCCGTCGCTCGCAGCGGAGTTGGCCGAACGGCTCGACGCCGACGCCGGGACGACGGCACGCTGCCTGCTCACCCCGCTCCCCCGCTGACGCCGCGAGGGAACGGGGCACGGCCTCACCAACTGGCGTGCAGCGGCTTGCCCTCCGCGTATCCGGCGGCGCTCTGGATGCCGACGACCGCACGCTCGGCGAACTCCTCGACGGTCGCCGCACCTGCGTAGGTGCAGGAGGAGCGCACCCCGGCGATGACCGAGTCGATGAGGTCCTCCACCCCGGGGCGGGTCGGGTCGAGGAACATCCGCGAGGTGGAGATCCCCTCCTCGAAGACGGCCTTGCGCGCCCGGTCGTACGCCGACTCCTCGCTGGTGCGGTGGCGCACCGCACGCGCCGAGGCCATACCGAACGACTCCTTGTAGAGGCGCCCCTCGGAGCTGACCTGAAGATCGCCGGGCGACTCGTAGGTGCCGGCGAACCACGAGCCGACCATCACGTTCGACGCCCCGGCCGCGAGCGCCATCGCGACGTCGCGCGGGTGCCGTACGCCGCCGTCGGCCCACACGTGCTTGCCGAACTTCCGCGCCTCGGTGGCGCATTCGAGCACCGCGGAGAACTGCGGCCGACCGACGCCCGTCATCATCCGCGTGGTGCACATCGCGCCGGGCCCGACGCCGACCTTCACGATGTCGGCCCCCGCCTCGACGAGGTCGCGCACCCCCTCGGCCGAAACCACGTTCCCCGCGACGAGCGGCACCTCGGGACCGAGCGCCCGCACGGCCCGCAGCGCCTCGACCATCCGCTCCTGGTGGCCGTGCGCGGTGTCGACGACGAGGGTGTCGACACCGGCGTCGAGGAGCGCGCGGGCCCTTCCCGCCACGTCCCCGTTGATGCCGACGGCCGCCGCCACCCGCAGCCGTCCCTGGGCGTCGGTGGCGGGGGTGTAGAGCGTCGCGCGCAGGGCGCCCTTGCGCGTGAGGATGCCGACGAGGCGGCCGTCCTTGTCGACGGCGGGCGCGAGCTTGCGGTGCGCCTCGTCGAGGCGGTTGAAGGCCTCACGCGGGTCGATCTCGGCGTCGAGGACCAGCAGTTCGGACGACATCACCTCGGAGAGCTGGGTGAAGCGGTCGACCCCGGTCAGGTCCGCCTCGGTGACGACGCCGACGGGCCGCCCGTCCCGCACCACGATGCCGGCGCCGTGCGCCCGCTTCGGGAGGAGGGAGAGCGCGTCGGCGACGGTCTGCCAGGGGTCGAGGGTGATGGGGGTGTCGAGCACCAGGTGGCGGCGCTTCGTCCAGTGGATGACGTCGGTGACAACGTCGAGCGGGATGTCCTGCGGGATGACGACGAGGCCCCCGCGGCGGGCGACGGTCTCGGCCATGCGGCGGCCCGCGATCGCCGTCATGTTGGCGACGACGAGGGGGATGGTGGTCCCCGTCCCGTCCGGCGTGGAGAGGTCGACTCCCTGCCGGGAACCGACCGTTGAACGGTTCGGGACCATGAAGACGTCGTCGTACGTCAGGTCGTACTGCGGCTGCTGGTCATTGAGGAAACGCACGTACTTCAGTCTCCCACGCCGCGGCGAGAGACCGCGAACAGACGATCGACCGAAGGTGTGCGCCGGAGCCCTGTGCCTTTCTACGGAGCACCGGGTTGCCGCTCGCGCTCCGTACGTACCCGCGTACGGAGCGCGAGCGGCAACCCGGTGAACTGCACCGCCGGGAACGCTCAGCGCGGGACGGCGGGCGGCGCCCCTTCGGTCTGCTGCGGCACGGCCTCCGGCGTCGCGGACGAGGGGGACCGCGCGAGCAGGCGTCGGAAGCGGCGGACCGCAGGCTCCGTCCAACGGGCCGCCACGGGCCCGACGATCACCATGATCAGCACGTACGCCGTGGCGAGCGGCACCAGCCGGTGGTCGACCCCCGCGGCGAGCCCCGCGATGACGATGGAGAACTCCCCCCTGGCCGCGAGCCCCGCGCCCGCGCGGAGCCGCCCCGGCAGAGCTACCCCGGCACGATGTGCGGCGTAGGAACCCGTCGCGATCTTGGTCACGGTCGTCACGGCGGCGAGGATCAGCGCGGGGACGATCACCGGCACGATGTCGGCCGGCACGGTGCTCAGCCCGAAGAAGACGAAGAAGACGGCGGCGAAGAGGTCCCGCAGCGGACTCAGCAGGCTCCGTGCGTTCTTCGCCGTCTCGCCCGAGAGGGCGATCCCGACGAGGAAGGCCCCGACGGCGGCCGACACCTGGAGCTTCTGCGCAAGCCCCGCGACGAGCAGCGTCAGCCCCAGGACCACGAGGAGCAGCATCTCCGGCACGTCGGAGCTCACCGCGCGGCTGATCAACCGCCCGTGGCGCAGCGCGACGAAGAGGACGATGCCGACCGTGCCGATCGCCACGAGCAGCGCGACGCTGGTGCCGGCGAGGCCGAGCCCCGCGACGAGCGCCGTGAGCAGCGGAAGGTAGACGGCCATGGAGAGGTCCTCCATGACGAGGACGCCGAGGATGACCGGCGTCTCACGGTTGCCGAGCCGCCCCAGGTCAGTGAGGACCTTGGCGATGACCCCGGAGGACGAGATCCAGGTGACGCCGGCGAGCGCCACGGCGGCAACGGGGCCCCACCCCATGAGCAGGGCGGCGACGGCACCGGGAAGCGCGTTGAGGAGGAAGTCGACGATCCCCGAGGGGTACTGCGTCTTGAGGCTGGTCACCAACTCGGAGGCGCTGTACTCCAGTCCGAGGAGGAGGAGCAGCAGGATGACGCCTATCTCCGAGCCGACGCTGATGAACTCCTCGCTCGCGGTGAGCGGGAAAAGACCCCCTTTGCCGAAGGCGAGCCCGGCGAGCAGGTAGAGGGGGATCGGCGAGAGACCGATGCGGCCGGCGAGCCGGCCCACGAGCCCGAGGCCGAGGATGACTGCGCCCAACTCGATTAGGAGGACGGTGGTTTCGTGCATATAGGGGGCCCCTCTCCCGCATTGCCGGTGCTGTCCGGCTAGTCGCTTACCTTCCGTCAGGCTCCTGTGCAGGCTCCTTCGTCAGGCGGGTTTGTCGGTCGGACGGTTTGTCGACTGGGCAGTTGCTGTCTTGGCGTGGCTGCGGTGCGGACGCGTCGCCGGGGCCCGTGTGGGGCGCGGCGGTGGGGTTCGCCCGAGCTCCGTCGGTGCGTTCGAGTTCTCGCGGTCGTCGGGTTGTCGGTCGTCGGGTGACCGGACCTCTGGGCCGGTCACGGCGCTGTGGGGTGCGCCGCAGATGTGGGCGAACCCCCTTGCCGTGTAAGGGGGTTCGGGTGCTGCGCGGTGTGCTCGACGCCTCCTCTGCTGCGTGGGACCGGGTGAGCCGGGAGTCCGGCGGTGCTGTGTTTCGGCGGTTCAGGTTCCGGAGATGATCCGGGTCAGCTCGTCCACGCCCTCTTTGGTGCCGACGGCGACCAGTACGTCACCGGTCTCCAGCCGGAAGTCCGGCGTCGGCGAGGGGACGGGACCGGTCCGCCGGAGCACGGCGACGATCGAGGCGCCGGTCCTCGTGCGGGCCTTCGTCTCCCCCAACACCTCGCCGCTGTACGGCGAGTGACCGGTGAGCGGGATGCGGACGGTGACCAGGTCGATGTCGAGGCCGCAGGTGCCGAGCCCGGGTGTCTGCGCTTCACCGGGTTCGAGGATCTTCGCCAGCGAGCCGGCCTCGTCCGGGTCGAGCGGGACCGTGGCCTGGCAGGCGTCCGGATCATCCGGCGTGTAGAAGGCGAGGAAGCGACGCCCGTCCTGGTGCGCGACGACCGAGACGCGGCGGCCGGCGCGGGTGGAGATGTCGTACTGCGTGCCCACCCCGGGCAACTTCGTGCTGCGGGTGGTCATTGCGCTTGCCTCCTCGAACGGGTGCGGGGCCGACCGCCTGCGGCCCAGGACGGGAAGCATCTTAACGCTTTCTTAACGCATCTTTGTTGCCGGGGCGTGAATCGACGCCTGATCTCGGTCAGTTGGGTGACGCGGAGGACCGCGCGCGAACAGCCCGCGCGCCGGCGTGCGGTACCGGAGGAAAGAGCGGCTTCAACACCGCGTAATGCCGGGGCGCTTGGGTCCACCGAGCTCCGGCGAGGCAAGGCCGTGTCCTGTAGCGGTGCCCTTCCTGGGCCGCCGCGGTGCAAGAGGGCGGTGTTGGATCAGCGGGACCCAGCGCCGAGTTGGGGTTGCCACGTTGTCGGGCGAGCCGTGCGCCGACGAGGCGGAGTGCCGTATCAGGCGCGGCGAATTCGGCGCAGAATCGGCGAAGAGCTCGGCCGTGCGGCGGTGCAGAACGTGCCGTCATCGGACAGGCGTGCCCGACGGCCTGTGGAACAAAAGGAGTTGGGAGAGGACGGCTCGCTGAGGAGTTGTCACCAGTAGCTGGAACGTCTCCCCGGCGGTACAAAGACACCACCGCGGCGCCGAGGCTCAGGCGACGGGCTGCCGAAGGGAAGGAACCGTCGTCCCCCCACGGCACCGCGCCTCCGGATACGCCGGACCCTGCTCCGGCCTCGTAGCCAACAGCCGGACTTCCCGGGCGCCGCGCAGACGTGCCACAAGCGACGTCACCACCGCGCAATGCCCGATGCCCCGACGGCGGCCAAGAGTTGCACTGGCCAAGTCCGCAGAGACGGAAGCGCCGCGCGCCCTCGGGCACGCGTACGCTCCCGCGTGGTCAGCTTTGCAGAGCCGCGCCGTCGGGGTCCGCGCGCTCCAACGCCGGACGGGGGCCCGGCTGTTCGCCGAGGAGGAGGGCGTCGGCCGCGGCGGTGTCCGTGACGAGGCTGGTCACCAGGCCGGAGCGGAGGACGGCGCCGATCGCGGCCGACTTGCGCTGGCCGCCGGCGATCGCCACGACCTCCGGGATGCGCCGCAGCCGCTCCGCCTCGACGGTGATGCAGCGCTCCCCCAGGTCCCTGCCGATCCTCCGGCCCTCCGAGTCGAAGAGGTGGGCCGACATCTCGGCCGCGACGCCGAGCGAGGAGTAGTGCTCCCGCCCGGTGTCGCTGAGCATGTCGTGGACGGTGGAGATGCCCGGCTCCCAGGAGCCGATCGAGACGGCCGCCACCGTCACCTTGTCGAAGTAGTCGAAGGCGCGCGCGATGCCTGTCTGGCTGCGCAGTGCCGCCGCCGTGCCCGCGTCGGGGAGGAGCATCGGCGCGTAGATCGGGTGGGCCTCGCCGCCCGCGACCTCGGCCGCGCGGCGTACCGCCTCGACGGAGCCGCGGTCGGCGGTGCCAGCGTCGTAGACCCCGGTGAGTTGGACGACGGTGCACGGCGGAAGCTGCCGCAGCGCCGCGGCCATGTGGATCGTGGAACGTCCCCACGCGAGGCCGAGGACGTCCCCCTCGGTGACGAGTTCACCGAGCAGGTCGGCCGCCACCTCGCCGAGGTTCTCCGGGTCGGCGGCGTCGTCCGCCGCCTCGGCGGGCGACTCGACAACCACGACATGCCGCAGGCCGTACCTGGCGCGGAGCGCGTCGGAGCGCTCCGCGTCGAGCTCGGCCGGCACCCGGATCTCGATCCGGATCAGGTCGCGTTCGAGCGCCGTCTCCAGCACACGCGCCACCTTGAAGCGGCTCACGCCGAACTCGTCGGCGATCTGGATCTTGGATTTCCCCTCCAGGTAGAAGCGGCGCGCCATCGCCGCCGCCTGCATCAGCTCGGCGGGTCCCATACGCGTGGCTCGGCCCGACGACACCGCATTCACCTCACAGTCTTGCCTTGTGCGCACTCTGCGCGCTCTGGCGCCGGCGCGTTCATCCTTGCAGATTGCCCCGGTCCCGGAGCCTGTTCGTACTCGCTCAACGGCAGGCGTGGCGCGCGTTCTCGGCCTGCGCGCGCAGTGCGCGCACCGCCTCCGCCGGGTCCTCTGCGCTGTAGACGGCGGACCCGGCGACGAAGACGTCGGCCCCGGCCTCCGCGCACCGCTCGACGGTCTCGGCCGAGACGCCGCCGTCGACCTGGAGCCACATCTCCAGGCCGTGCTTCTCGATCAACTGCCGGGTGCGGCGGATCTTCGGGAGCATGATGTCGAGGAACGCCTGCCCGCCGAAGCCGGGCTCGACCGTCATCACGAGCAGCATGTCGAGCTCGGGAAGGAGGTCCTCGTACGGTTCGATCGGCGTCGCGGGCTTCAGCGCCATCGACGCGCGCGCCCCCTTCGCCCGGAGCTCCCGCGCCAGACGGACCGGCGCAGCGGCCGCCTCCGCGTGGAAGGTGACGGAGCCGGCGCCCGCCTCGACGTACGCGGGGGCCCAGCGGTCCGGCTCCTCGATCATCAGGTGGCAGTCGAGCGGGGTCCGCGTCGCCTTGTGCAGCGACTCGACCACGGGCACGCCGAGCGTGAGGTTGGGGACGAAGTGGTTGTCCATCACGTCGACGTGGAGCCAGTCAGCACCCCGCACCGCCTCCGCCTCTGCGGCGAGGTTGGCGAAGTCCGCGGAAAGGATGCTGGGGTTGATCTGAGCCATACCTGAAACCTATCACAAAGCCGCAGGTCAGAGCCGTGTGGCGGGATTTGCTCGGGCACTTTGCGCGGGCCGGTGCACGACTCTTCCCGGCATCGGGAAAACCGCCGGAGAAACGACCTGGGCACGATCCTGTGCGCTGGGAATATCGACGCGGACGGCCTGGTAAGGCCGCGAATTGCCGGGCGTTCGAAAGGGCGCGGCACGGTCGCCTCTCGCGGGCCGCCCGCGGCGCGGCCTCCGCTCCGAGCAGGCCCGACGGGAGCCTCCCTGTAATGCAGTTCCCCGAATGCGCCGCGCGGCATCTCCTCAACCCGGGTTCTTACCGCACGCCTGTACTCTTTTGCAGCCTGCCTAATTGGCCATGGCGCACCTGGAATATCCGATGTCGCCGGGTCGGAACCGCGGGCGACACCTCCGCGAATTGCGCGAACTCACTGCCGCAACAAGCCGAGTCCGAGCGGTTGCCTCACGGCCATCGATCCGTTACCGGCCGGACGTCTTCCGCTTGCGGTGCCTGCCCGGCCCTCCGCGCCGTCGGCCTCCCTGCTCGTCGTGCGCAGGCACGGCTCCGGGATGCGACTCACGCCGGGCGGCGGCCGCGACTGTGCGTCCTCTTCAACTGCGCCGCTGAGCACGGGAGTTCGGGCGCCCAGCTTCTGAAAAGCCGTCGGTCGCCAGCGGGGGGGGGCGTCAGGCCGTCGTGAGCAGACGCGGTGTCCGTATCGCGCCTTGCGTGAAGTCGCCCTGGCGGACGGGCCGCCACGGCGGCCGACCGCACGGTACTGCCGGACGGCGGCGGGGCAGCCGGCAGTGAGCGCTCCGCAGCCGCAACCTCGCGGCACACACCGCGCGACCCGAGGCGGGAGGACTCCAACTCGACCACAGGCGGCCGGAGTTCGCGCAACTCCGAGCCGGCGCTCCCGACTCCGGCGCGCCGGCACGTCGTTGCCCTGGCCGGCCGGCACACACGGGAAGATTCGACGGCGACCGGCCCACCGCACGTCTTCGCGGGCCGCCTTCGCCTCAAAAGCGCCGGGTGCCCTCCTCGGCGCCGCGACCGGCCCTGCACCACCACTCCCCGGCCCGTACGTCGACGCAGCGTTCACAGCACTCGCGCCCCTGCCGCACCCGGCACAGCAGCGATCGGCACAGCGGTGACCGACCGTCGAGCACCGCCTGCTCCGACCGTCAAGAACGGTACGGCTCTTGCCCGATCACCGGCGGCCGAGGGGCCGCACGCCGAGGCACAATCCGGTCGCAGCGGCGGTGCACACCCCCGCCTCTCCCGGCCTGTTGGTCACCAGCCGTTGGACCACTCCGGTCCTCGCCCAACCGCCCCCGCTCCGGGCAGAGTTGGCGTCGACCCGTCAGGCCGTACGCCGCAGCAGCGCCAGGTACATCGCGTCCGTGCCGTGCAGGTGCGGCCAGAGCTGGACGTCGGGACCTTCGCCGAGGTCGGGGACGCCGGGCAGCAGCGGACGCGCGTCAAGCCGCTCGGCCGCCAGGCCGCCGGGGAGCCGCTCCAGGACGTCGTCCACGACGAGGCGGGTCTCCGCCAGGTGCGGCGAGCAGGTCACGTACGCGACGACGCCGCCGGGGCGCACCGCGCGGAGCGCCTCGTGCAGCAGGCTCCGCTGGAGCGGCGCGAAGCCCTGAAGGTCCTCGGGGCGGCGCCGCCACCGGGCCTCGGGGCGCCGGCGGAGCGCGCCGAGACCCGAGCACGGCACGTCGACGAGGACGCGGTCGAAGCTGCCCGGCTGCCACGGCGGGCGCGTGCCGTCGGCCGTGACCACCGTGTAGGGCCCGGGGTTGCCTGCGAGCGACCGCGCGACGAGCCCGGCGCGGTGCGGCTGCTTCTCCGCCGCCACGAGGCCGGCACCGCGCTCGGCCGCGAGCGCACCGAGCAGTGCGGCCTTGCCGCCCGGGCCCGCGCAGACGTCGAGCCAGGCGCGGTCGTCGCCGTCCACGGGCGCGTTCGCGAGGGCGAGCGCGACGAGTTGGCTCCCCTCGTCCTGCACGCCGGCGCGCCCCTCGCGCACCGCGTCGAGCGCTCCCGGCTCGCCGCCCTCGTCGAGGTGGGCCGCGTACGGCGACCAACTGCCCGCGGTGGCCGTGCCGTTGAGGAGCTCCTCCCGGGTGGCGCGGCCCGGGCGAGCGACGAGAGTGACGGCGGGGCGCTCGTTGTCGGCTTCCAGCGCCTCGGCGACCTGCTCGACCGTCGCCTCGCCCGTGCCCGCGGCGGTGAGCGCGTCCCAGAAGGCCGAGACGATCCACCGCGGGTGCGCATGGTGGACGGCGAGGTGCTCCTCCGGGTCCTCGTCGAGCGGCGGGGCGACCCGGTCGAGCCACTCGCCGTACCCGCGTGCCGAGATGCGCCGGAGCACGGCGTTGACGAACTTCGCGCGGCCGTCCCCCAGCACGGCGCGGGCCAGCTCGACCGTCGCGCTCACCGCCGCGTGCGGGGGGATGCGCGTGCCGAGTAGCTGGTGGGCGCCGAGCGAGAGCACGTCGAGCACCGGCGGGTCCACCTCGCGCAGCGGACGGTCGACGCACTCCGCGATCACCGCGTCGTAGCTGCCCTGGCGGCGCAGGGTGCCGTAGACGAGCTCGGTCGCGAGGGCGGCGTCGCGCTCGTCCAACTCCCCTTTGTCGCGCGCCTTTTTGAGCATCGGGGGGAGGACCAGGTTGGCGTACGCGTCGCGCTCGTCGACGGCGCGCAGCGCCTCGTAGGCAAGGATGCGGACGGGGTCGCGGCGGGGGCGCCGGTAGGGCTTGGCTGGACGCTGCTGCCGGGTGCTCACGGGTGAAGGTGCTCCGGGGGTACTGGGTCCCGCAGGGGCGGGACAGGGTTCTGCGTACGCCCCAGCCTACGTCGGACGGCGCAGCACCGGTGCGGGCGCCCGGCGCCGGCGGCAGCGCCCGTGCCTACTCGCCGAGCCGGGCTCCGTCGGCGAGCCGCAGCCCGCGGGCCCAATCCGCCGCCGCCATGGGCTTCTTGCCCTGCGGCTGCACCCACTCCAGGACGACGGGGTGCGAGCCCGTGCCGACGTGGACGGAGTGCTTGCCCACCCGGAGCTCTCCCGAGGGAAGCGGCGCGGCCTCGGCGTCCGGAGCGAGCGCGCGTACCTTCAGGCGCTCTCCCCGGAAGAGCGTCCACGCGCCGGGCGCGGGCGAGCAGCCGCGCACCACCCTGTCGATACGGAGCGCGGGCGCGCCCCAGTCGATGCGCGCATCCTCGACGGTCAGCTTCGGCGCCAGCGAGACGCCCTCGGCCGGTTGCGGCTTCGGCTCCAGCGTGCCGTCCGCGATGCCGTCCATCGTCGCGCCGAGCAGGCCGGCTCCGGCGAGCGCGAGCCGGGTGAGCAGGTCGCCGCTGGTGTCGGTGCGGCGGACCTCCTCCGTGACGACGCCGTAGACGGGGCCGTCGTCGAGCCCCTCGCCGATGAGGAAGGTGGAGGCACCCGTGACCTCGTCGCCCGCGAGGAGCGCGTGCTGCACGGGGGCCGCGCCCCGCCAGGCCGGGAGGAGCGAGAAGTGCAGGTTCACCCAGCCGTGCCGGGGGACTTCGAGCGCACGCTTGGGCAGCAGCGCCCCGTACGCGACGACGGGGCAGCAGTCGGGCGCGATCTCCCGCAACCGCGCGAGGAACTCGGCGTCCCCGGGCTTCGCCGGCTTGAGGACCTCGATGCCCGCCTCGGTCGCGCGCTCGGCGACCGGGCTCGGGGCGAGCCTGCGCCCCCTTCCGGCACGCGCGTCCGGTCTGGTGACGACCGCGGCGACCTCGTGGTGCGCGGACGAGAGCAGTGTGTCGAGGGCGGGGACGGCGACCTCGGGGGTGCCGGCGAAGACGAGCCTCATCGGTGGCGGACTACCTCTCGGAGGGCGGCTGGCGAGCGGGCCGACCGCAGCGGCCGGGCGCACCAGTCTAGGTACGCGCGAGGGCGCCGTTGCGGCCGGTACGCGCCCGCGTTACGAGCGCCCGGGTACGCCCGGCGCTCGTACGGCGCGGACCAACCCCGACGCGCCCCACCTCGGTTGAGCACACGCCCCAGCAGCGTGACCACAGTGACCGCTCATGCGTTGGTCAAGTCAGATTGACCGATTCCGACCGCTTCGCGGTCCGGTCTCGCCCCCCACTTGTACAGCCGGTTCGAGAGGCTCCTTCATGGCCGATCACGTAACGCACGACGCCCAGGCCCGGGCCACCCTGCACCTCCTGGTACGGGACATCGAACGGGTCCGCCGCCAGGTCGACGCCCTCCGCACCCTCACCGCGCAGCTCGGCAACGTCTACCGCCCCCGGCGTACGGGCCCCTCGACCGGTTTCGTCGTCTACGGCAGGGCGCCGGCCCCGACTGTCCGGCTTGCCCAGGAACTCCGTGACAGTGTCGAAACGCTCGTCACCGCAGCCGTCGACTTCGACCGCTCGCTCGGCTTCTCTTGGGACGCCGTGGGGTCTGCGCTCGGCGTCACCAAGCAGGCCGTCCACCGGCGTTACGGCGCGAGGCGCGCCCCCGCGCGCGAGACCGCCTCCGAACCGCGCCCCGCGCCCGAGGGCGAGGCACCGCGCCCCGCGACGGCGCCCTCCGTGCCCGCGCAGTCCTCGGGGCCGGCCCGGGAGCCCTCCCGCGAATCGCGGACCGGCGCCTTTCCGGGGCCCCGCACGGGCTGAAGGGTGCGCGCGTGCGGGACTCCGCCGTACGTCGGAGTCCCGCACGCCGTGCGCCCCCGTCCTGCCCGGGGAGGCGTCGGCGTGCGAAGAGCAACCCCAGGGCACAGCAGTACGGTTCGCTCCCGGGCGCGGACCGTCATCCGATGTCGATCGGGTCGACCCTGATCTGCACCGGCGGCCCCTCCCGCCGCGTCAGCCGCTGCACCTGGGCCGTCTTCAACGCCGCCGCCATGGCCGCCCCCGACCCGGGCGGCACGCGCACCAGAGCGCGCTCCCACGTCTCCCCCACGGGCGGACCGCCCACCCTGCGCATCCGCGGGGACTCCGCGACCGGCAGCGCAACCGGGCCCAACACCTCGCTCTCCGGCGGGAGTTCGGCGTCGGCGAGCAATCCCGCAACCGCCTCGGGACGCCCGCTCACAGCCGCCATCCGGGAGACCGGAGGGAAACCGAGCTGGGCGCGCTCGGCCAACTCCCGGGCCGCGAAGCCGGACGGGTCCCACCGCACCAGCGCCTGCACCGGCCGCTGCGCCGCATCCGCGACCACGACGACCCGACCGCCGTCCTCGCTCCCGCGCACCAGCGCCGCCGCGCCGAGCCACCGCCGCAGCGCCTCCTCACCCGCGCGCAGGTCGGCGCGGCCGAGGAGCGCCCAACCGTCGAGGAGGAGCGCGGCCGCGTACCCGCACCCGCGCGTCGGCGGCTCGGCGCCGGGGGTGGCGACGACCAGGCCAGGGGCGTCAGGGACGTCGTCGAGGAGGTGGTCGCCGCCCGAGGTGCGCACCGGCACGGAGGGGAAGGCACGCCCCAACTCCTCGGCCGTGCGCAGCGTTCCGAAGACGCGGCCGCGCAGCCGCGCCCCGCCGCAGAACGGGCACCGCCACGGCTCCCGCACCCCGCACCAGCGGCAGCGGGGCGCCTCCTCGCTCCCCGTCAGCTCCAGGGGCCCGGCGCATCGAGCGCACCGCGCCGACTCGCGGCACCGCTCGCACGCCAGCCCCGGTACGTAGCCGCGCCGCGGTACCTGGACCAGCACGGGGCCCGACGCCAGCGCCTCGCGGGCGGCCTGCCACGCGACGCTCGGCAGCCGCGCGGCACGGGCCGCCGCGTCCCGCGCCTCGTCCCCTTCGCCGACCGTGCGCACCTGCGGCGCACGGTCCCTCAGGACACCGCGCGGCGCGACCAACTCGCCCGCCCACCCGGACTCCACGAGCTGCTCCGCCTCGACCGTGCGCCCGTGCGCCCCCAGCAGAAACCCGCACCGCTCGTGGACCGCGCGGAGCAGCAGCACCTCGCGGGCGTGCGGCTGCGGCGCGTGGTCGTCGCTGTGCGCCAGGTCGGCGTCGTCCCAGATCGCGGCGAGCCCCAACTGCTGTACGGGCGCGAACATCGCAGCCCGCGTACCGACGACGGCGCGCACGGCTCCGCGCTTCACCGCGAGCCACCTGCGGTACCGCGCGTCGGGGCCGGCGTCGGCCGTGAGCAGGACGTGGTGCCCCTCGCCGAGCAGCTCCGTCAGCGCGGCGTCCACGCGCCGGGCCGCCCTTCCGTCGGGCAGCACCGCGAGCGCGCCGCGGCCCCCGGCGAGCGTCGCGGCCATCGCGCGGGCCAGCTCCTCGGGCCAGGCACCGGGGAGCGCCGTCCACACGGCACGGGGCGCCTCCCCGCGCTCCAGCGCCGCCAGGTACCCGGGGCCCTCCTCGTACCGCGACCAACCGGCTGGTTCGGGCGCCGCGGGCGGCGGAAGCCGCTCGGGCGACGGCTTCTTCTCCACCCGGGCCACCCGCGGCGGCACCGCCAACTGCACGACGTCGGCGAGCGATCCGGCGTACCTGTCGGCGACGGCCCGGCACAGCTCCCGGAGTTCGGGCGTGAAGACGCGCTCGGTGGAGAGCACCTGCGCGAGCGGCGCGAGCGCCCCCGGAAAGTCGCTGCGGGCCGCCCGCTCGACGATGAAGCCGCCCGTGAGCCTGCCGCCCTCGCGGCGTCCCTCCCGCTCCCCCGCCCCGAACCTCACCCGCACCCGCACCCCGGGCTGTGCCTCCTCGTCCATGGCGGCGGGGACGGCGTAGTCGAAGTACCGGTCGAGGTGGACGAGCCCCTTGTCCACGAGGACACGCGCCACGGGCAGCTCAGGCGCGAGCTCCACGCCGCGCCATGTCCGGGGCTTCGCCTTCGGCGCACGCTTCTTCCGCACCGTCTCCCGGATCAACGCCAACTGCTCGGGCGGCGCCCCGCCCTCCCGCTCGTCCTCGCTGCTCACCCGCCCAGTCTTAGCAGACCACTCCGACAATCGACCCCCGAGCCGGACGGCCTCGGCGCACTTCACGTGCGCTGCAAGTGGCGGTGGGGCGCACGAAGAAGCATGGGAGCTACCGGGGCTCAACGGCCTGGAGGCAGGCACGTCGACGACAGGGCTGCGAAGTGGCGCCCCGTTCTCGGTCCCTCGCGGTCAGCCAGGGAGGGCAGCAGGACGGTCCTCGTCATCACCGCTCCCACCGCACGAGAGGCACGGCGTCGCCATGCCGCACGACCCAACCAGGCGCCGGCCGCGCTCGCCCGCAACTCGGAACGGCGGCTCGGTCGATCGACCCCGGGCGAAGGCGAGTTGAGGCCGGGTAACCGAGGGCGCCGACGTGACAGCGTCGTGGCCGACGTGCGGCCCGCGCCGACGTTTCGGCCACGGGAAGCCCGCCGCGGGCACCCGCTCCCCCGCCGCGCCCCCGCAAGGGAGCGGGACGCGCGGCGTCGGAGGGTGATCTACGGCAGTAAAACGCCCGGTTCGTCCAGGTCAGCCCCGATCTGCGAGCAGACGCCCCGCGTTCGGCACGTAGGGACGCAGCCCGAGTGCGGTGAGGAGACCGTGCACCGTCGCCGTCGCGGCGGAGAGGACGGGGAGCCCCGAGGCGTCCTCGACGTACTGGACCGCGGAGAGCGAGGGCATCTGCACGCACGCGGAGAGGACGATCGCGTCGGCGTCCGCGAGGTCGAGGCGCTGCCAGTGGGTGCGCAGGTCGTCGGGGTCGAGGCGGGCCACGTCGAGGTTGTCGGGGACCTGGAGGCTGAGCGAGTCGACGACCTTGACGCCCGCGTCCTGGATGTAGTCGACGACCTTGCCGGTGAGGTCCTTCATGTACGGGGCGACGAGCGCGACCCGCTCCGCGCCCAGCGCCTCCAGCGCCCCCAACAGCGCCCCGGCGCTGGAGAGGACGGGCGCCGCGCAGTCGCCCGCACGCAGACCCGCGGCGATCTCCCGCTCGGCGGTGCAGTGGTAGCCGGGACCCTGTGCCATCAGCGCCACGAGGCACGCAGAGGCCACCACGTCCGGCTGGGCGTCGGCGAGTTCGAGCGCCGCCCGCTCGGTCTGCGCGTTCATCGCCCGCAGTTGCTCCGGCGTGACGTGCTGCATCCGCATCCGGCTGCTGTGGAAGAGGAACCTGTCCTCCGGAAGCTCCTCCTGTCGGGCGCGCAGCATGCGCGGCAGCTCGTCCTCCATCGTCAGGTTGGAGCTGGGCACGATCATGCCGATGTGGTGGTCTGTCACGGGTCCTCCGGGGGTCAGGATTCGTCGGCCAACTGAACCCAGTGGTCGGCGAGGGCGGTCAGCTCCGCGAGGAGCTCGGTACGGCGCGCGGGTGGGTACGGCGCGAGCAGCGACTCGTCCAACTCCCGTGCGCGGTGGTGCGCCTCACGGAGGGTCCGGGCGCCGAGTTCCGTGAGGTAGAGCAGCTTGCGCCGGCCGTCGGCGGCGGCCGTGCGGCGCTCCAGCAGGCCACGGCGCTCCAACCGCCGTGCGACGTCCGCCATGGTGGAGGTGTCGAGTGCGACGGCGGAGGCCATGGACGACTGGTCCTGGCCCGGATCGGCGTCCACCGCGGTGAGGACCGCGAACTGCGGTCCGGTCAGCGTGGCGTCGACGGTGTGCAGCCAGACGGCGAGGTACGCCTGGTACAGCCGCCTGACCTGGTATCCGGGCGCAGCGGTCAGCGCAGCCGGTGGCACGCTCTCCGAGCGCGTAGCAGGGGGGGTGTTGTCAGCCATGAGCCCACTTAAGCACGGCAGTTGGGCCCTCGAGCGGGCGCCCGACAGCCGGCCGGCCGCTCAGTCGAGGAGGCCGCGCAGCGTCTCGCGCAGCAGGTCGAGGGAGGCTTCCGGGTTGTCCCAGAAGACCATGTGCCCGGCATCCGGTATCTCCCGGAATGTCGCCGTGGGCAGGGCGCGTGCGGCCTCCGCGACGGCCTCGGCGGGCATGACCGGGCTGTCCGCGCCGTACAACAGCGTCGTCGGGCTCGGGACGTCGGGCCAGAGGTGGAAGAAGTCCTCGGTCTCGAAGCCCTCGTGGGTGCCGACGAGCGCCGCCTCGCCGCAGCTCGCGAGCCACCGGGCGCGCAACGCGCGCTCCCGCAGCGGCCAGCGGGGCCAGGAGCGGCCGACCTCCTCCGCGTCGGTGCCGCGCCGCGCCTCGGCGAGTTGGCCGAGGAACGCCTCCCGGCTCGTCGGATAGGCGCCGCGTCCGGGGCCGCTCGTCGGCGGGTCCACCAGCACGGTGCCGGAGAGTTCGACGGTGCCGCGCACCGCGGTGGCCGCGGCGATCCGGGCGCCCATCGAGTGGCCGAGGAGCAGCGGCCGGTCGAGCGCGAGGCCGTCGACGACGGCCTCGACATCGGTCGCGTACTCCGTCAGCGAGTACCCCTCGCCGTCGCCGGAGAGGCCGCGTCCGCGGACGTCGAGGACCAGCGGGCGGACCAGGTCGGTGAGTCGGCGTGCCACGAAGTCCATCGTCACGGCCGGGCTGGTGATGCCGGGGAGGATCAAGAGCGGGGGTGCGTCCCCGCCGTAGTCGAGAAGGTGCAGCGGGAGGGAGCCGGCGCGTACCCAGCGGCTGTGCGCCGGGAGGTCGGCGAGGTCGGCGAGCGCCTCCGGGGTGAGGAAGCGGTCGGGCGGAGTGGCGTGGGCGGGCAGGGACACTGCTGCTCCTGACGGTGGTGGAACGGTGCTGGGGAATCGGGGAGTTGGTCGGGTCAGGCGGTCGCGGTCGGCGGCAACCCGCGCAGGTAGTCGAGCGCTTCCGCGTCGTCGACGACGTCACCGTACTTCGCCTGGATGTCGAAGAGGGCGGCGTCGTGCGGCCCCCGCGCGCGGTCGCCGACGCAGCCGCGCGGCACCAGCACCGGGTAGCCGTACTGCACCGCGTCGACCGCAGTGGCGCGCACACAGCCGCTGGTGGTGGCGCCGCAGACGAGAACGGTGTCGCAACCGAGGCCGGTGAGGGCGGCGGCGAGCGAGGTGCCGAAGAACGCCGAGGCGCCCTTCTTGACCACGAGCAGGTCCTCCTCCCGCCGCGGCAACCGCGGGTCGAGCGCCACCTGCTCGCTCCCCTCCACCAGCGCGCGCATCCCCTGGGCCTTCTCCAGCCAGGTCACCGAGTGGCCCGTGGCCTCGGCCGGGCTGTAGGCGATCGCCGTCCAGAGCACCGGGACGCCGGCGGGCCGCGCCGCCTCGACGAGCGCGGAGGTCGCGGCGACGACGTCGGTGAGGTCGGCCCCGGAGGGGAAGCCCGGTTCGGTGAAGCCGCGGGTGAGGTCGACGACGACCAGCGCCGGGCGACCGCCGCGTCGGACCGGGGCGCCGAAGCCCGCGCGGGAGTAGGTGCGGTCGGTCTCGACGTCGTAGTGGTTCATCGGGCCCTCCCGCGCAGCGCCTGCTGCTTCTCACGCGTCAACACCCGGCCGAGCAGCCAGCCCTCGAAGAGGCCGAAGGCGAACGCGCCCGCGAGCGGCGCGTACTTGGCGACCTTCGGCGGCACGAGCATCGCGAGGCCGTTCAACTCCTCGTCGCCGAGGGGGGACCGGGCGACTGCGGCGGGCGTGGCCGCCGCGGGGGCGGCCGCAGGAACGGGCTGCGCAGTGGCGGCGGGCGTCGTCCCGGCGGCGGGGCTGTCCGGCCCGCCGGACGGAGCCGGCGTCGCGGCCGCCGCGCGGTCCTGGTCGAGGAGGCTGCCGAGGTTCTGCGCGAACTGCTGCAGGAGCTTGTCCGAGACGGTGTTCACCGCGCTCTTGCCGAACTGGGCTATCTTTCCGCGGATCACCAGGTCCGTCTCCAGCCGGAGTTCGGCCCCCTCGGGTGCCGGCGCCACCTCCAGCGCGACGGCCGCCTCCGCGTCGCCGCTGCCGTGCGTGTCCGCGCCGGTGGCCTGCACCCGCAGCGTCCGGCGCTCCTCGTCGACTTCGAGGAACCGCACGGTGCCGGCGTAGGCGGCCGTGATCGGGCCCACCTTGACCTTCACCCGCCCCTGCCAGGCCTCGCCCTCGCGACCGGTGAGGGCGGCGCCCGGCATGCAGGAGACCACCCGCTCGACGTCGTTGACGAGGGCGAAGACCTCCTGCGGCGACGCCTTCACGGTGACGTGGTTGCTCAGTTGCACGGGCCCTCCTCGCTCGTGGCCGCCCGACGCCGGGCGGCGCAGTCCTCGATCGCGTCGACGATCGTCTGGTAGCCGGTGCACCGGCACAGGTTCGCTGCGACCACCTCGCGGATCTCCTCCCTGCTCGGCGCCGGCTGCTCGGCGAGGTGTCCTTCGGCGAGCATCAGGAACCCGGGCGTGCAGAAGCCGCACTGCAACGCGTGGTGCTCCGTGAACGCCTGCTGGAGATCCGAGAGTCGGCGCCCTGGTGCACTGCCCCCACCGCCCCCGTCGAGCGACTCGACGGTCTCGACGGCGCTCCCCTCCGCCTGCGCGGCGAAGGTGAGGCACGCGCGCGCCGGCGCTCCGTCGATCAGGACGGTGCAGGCGCCGCAGATGCCGTGCTCGCAGCCGACGTGGGTGCCGGTGAGCCCCAGGTCGTGCCGGAGGACGTCGACGAGGGTGCGGCGGGACTCGACGAGCACCTCGTGCGCCTCGCCGTTGACCTCCAACGTCAACAACTGCCGGTCCGGCGGCTCGTGGGTGATCTGGGACATCAGGCACGCTCCAGGGCGTCGGCGACGGTTTCCGGGGTGATGGGGGTCTGGTCGAGCTCGACGCCGGTCGGGCGGAGCGCGTCGTTGACGGCGTTGAGCACCGCGCCGGGCGCGCCGATGGTGCCGCCCTCGCCGGCGCCCTTGGCGCCGGTCTCGGTGAAGGCGCACGGCGTCTCCAGGTGGGCGATGCCGATCTCGGGGATCTCCAGGGCGGTGGGCACCCGGTAGTCCATGAAGCTGGTCGCCGAGGGCTCGCCCTGGGCGTCGTAGGTGATCTCCTCGAAGAGCGCCCCGGCGATGCCCTGCGCGATCCCGCCGCGGCACTGGCCCTCGACGACCTGCGGGTTGATCGCCACCCCGCAGTCCTCCACGCAGACGTACCGCA
Source organism: Streptomyces sulphureus DSM 40104 (assembly GCF_000381025.1). Classification (GTDB taxonomy): domain Bacteria; phylum Actinomycetota; class Actinomycetes; order Streptomycetales; family Streptomycetaceae; genus Streptomyces; species Streptomyces sulphureus. The sequence goes on along the minus strand of NZ_KB905813.1, from coordinate 443,929 downwards.
CGATCTCCACCTGGCCGGTCGCCTCGTGGAGCTCCACCACGACGCCGTGTGTGGCGTTGGAGAAGGTGCCGTCGTTGAAGACGTCGAAGCTCGCCGTGGCCGAGAGTCCCGGCTCGACGCCCTTCGGCAGCAGGTGCGACTTCAGGTAGGCGATCTCCGCGAGCTCCGGATAGCTGAGCGTGCTGCCGTCGTCGGCGTTGCGCGCCCGGCCGTCGCCCAACTCCACGCGGTCCGGGGCGACTTCCCACCGGGAGGCGGCGAGCAGCCGCAGCTTCTCGCCGAGTTTCCCGGCGGCGAGCCGCACGGCGCTGCCGCCGACGGCGATCGAACGGCTGGCGAAGGTGCCCCAGCCGTAGGTGACGCGGTCGGTGTCGCCCTGGTGGATGCGGACGCGGGCGAGGTCGAGGCCGAGCTCGTCCGCGGCGATCTGCGCCATCGTCGTCTCGTGGCTCTGACCGTGGCTCATCGTCCCGGTGGAGACGGTGAGGGCGCCGGTGACGTCCATGCGCGCCTCGGCGATGTCGAAGCCGGGGACGACCTCCATCTTCCGCTGCGCGAAGGCCGTCGAGCCGTAGCCGGTGCGCTCGCTGAAGCAGGCGTAGCCGATGCCGAGGTGGCGGCCCTCGGCGGCGGCCTCCTCGCGGCGTGCGTACCACCCCTCCTCGCGGAGCGTCCGCTCGCACAGGTCCAGCGACTCCAGGTAGGAACCCGGGTCGTAGGTGACGTTGTTGACGCCTGTGTAGGGGAAGTCGGTGATCAGGTTCCGGCGGCGGATCTCCACCGGGTCGATCCCCAACTCCCGTGCCGCGCGCTCGAAGAGCCGCTCGACGACCATCACGTACTGCGGCCTGCTCACCCCGCGGTAGGGGGCGCTCGGCGCCTTGTTCGTCGTCACGGCGCGGGCGCGGACCCGGTAGGCGGGCACCTTGTAGACGCCGGGCATCTCGGACGAGGCCATCAGCGGCTCGATGCCGGCGGTGAACGGGTAGCAGGAGTAGGCGCCCATGTCGCAGATCAGGTCGGTGTCGAGACCGAGGACGTGTCCCTCGGCGTCGAACGCGGCGCGGGCCTCGTAGTGCTGTTCGCGGGCGAGGAAGGAGGCGGTGAGCGCGTCCTTGCGGTCCTCGGTCCACTTCACCGGGCGGCCCAGCCGCAGGGACGCCGCCGCGACGGCGATCTCCTCCCGGCCGACGACGCACTTCAGTCCGAAGCCGCCCCCCATGTCCGGCACCAGCACCCGCACGGCCCGCTCGTCGAGCCCGAGGCAGCGCGCGGCGACGGTGCGCACCTGGTGCGGCACCTGGGTCGGGGTGCGCAGCGTGAGCTGTTCCTCGCGGTCGTCCCAGGCGGCGAGCGCGGCCCTGGTCTCCAGCGGCAGCGCGTTCTGCCGCCCGGTGCGGACGGAGACGTCGACGACGCAGGGGGCCTCGGCGAAGACGTCGTCGATCCCCTCGGTGGCGAACATCGAGACGTCCAGCAGGGTGTTGGCGGGGGCCTCGGCGTGGACCAGGGGGGCGTCGGGGGCGAGCGCCTCGGTGTCCGAGGTGACGGCCCGTTCGGGAGCGTAGCTCACCCGGGCCGCCTCCAAACCGTCCTCGACGGCGTACGGGTCCCTGGCGACGACGACCGCGAGCGGCTCGCCGGCGTACCGCACCCGGTCCCGCGCGAGGATCGGCATGCTCGTCGGCACGAACTCCGCCGCCGGGCGGCCGAGTCGGGCGGTGATGTCCCCGAGGGCGAGGTCGGCCGCGTCGAACGCGGCGACGACGCCCGGTACCTCGCGCACGGCCGAGAGGTCGAGCGAGGTCACCGTGGCCGAGGCGACGGTGGCGCGGACGAACTGCGCGTAGAGCGTGCCGGGCAGGTGGATGTCGTCGGTGAACGTGCCGCGCCCGGTGAGGAGTCGGGGGTCCTCGCGGCGGCGGGTCGAGGTGCCGACCAACGCGGCGCGGTCCTCGTGGGGTTCGGTCGGGCTCATCGGGCGAACGCCTCCTCGCAGGCCTGGACGACGAGTGTGCGGGCGAGTCGACGCCGGTAGCCGGCGGAACCGGCGTCGTCGGAGGGAGGGTCGACCGCCTCGGCGGCGGCTTGCCCGCACGCGGCGAAGAGCGCGTCGCCGGCCGTGTCGCCGCGGGCGAGGACCGCCTCCGCTTCCGGCACCCGCACCGGCAGCGCGGCGACACCGCCCAGCGCGACGCGCCCGCCGCACACCGTGCGGCCGTCGGCGGCGAGTTCGAGGTCGACGGCGGCGGCGACGGTCGCGAAGTCCCCGTGCCGCTGGGCGAATTCGGTGAGCGCGGCGTGCGGCGCCTCACGCGGGAAGACGACCTCGGTGAGCAGTTCGTCGGCGCCGAGAGCGGTGGTGTAGTAGCCGAGGAAGAACTCCGCGGCCGGCACCCGTCGTCGACCGCCGCCGCCGTGCACGACGAGTTCGGCGTCGAGCAGCGTCGCGAGCAGGCACCACTCGGCGGTGGCGTCCGCGTGCGCGAGGCTGCCGCCGACGGTGCCGCGGGTGCGGATCGGCAGGTGGCCGACCCAGCGCATCGCGTCGCGCAGCACCGCGTGTCCCCGGCCGAGCAACTCCGCCGGCGCGCGCTCGACTTGGTGGTGGGTGGTGAGCGCGCCGAGGTGCAGCGCGCCGTCCGCGTCGGTGTGTATCCCGCGCAGGCAGTCCAGGCGGCCGATGTCGACGAGGTGGGCTGGGCGGGCGAGGCGGAAGTTCATCATCGCGACGAGGCTCTGGCCGCCGGCGAGGACCTTCGGGTCCTCCTCGCGCGCCTCCAACTCGACGAGCAGCCGCGTCGCCCCGTCGAGGTCGCGGGCACGGTGGTAGGTGAACGGTGCGGGTTTCATGGTGCTGGGGGATCTCCTCTCCGTCGGGAGACGGCAGGCGGCGACGGACTGTCCGTGCCGCCTCCCGACGGACGGCCGTGGACGACGGTGCAGGGGCGGTCCGTCAGCCGCGAACGGGCTCCTCACCGGCGGCGGTCGGGGCACCCGTGCCGTCCGTGAGCGTTTCGGTCGACAGGTGCCGCTGCGGGTCCGCCTCGTCGAGCGGGTCGGTGTTGATCGCTTCCGAGTCGAGCTCCCTGCCCCGGGTCTCCGGCGCAGCGACGGCCATCCAGAGCACAGCCGCGAGGACGGTCACGCCGAGCACGGCGAAGGTCCACGGCAGCCCGAGCAGCGGCCACATCACCGAGCCGAAGAGCATCGGCGCGAAGCCCGTGCCGACCCGCGAGACGGAGGAGGCCCAGCCGAAGCCGCTCGCCCGCAGCGTCGTCGGGTACAGCTCGGAGACGTACGCGTACAGCGCGGGGATGGTGAGTTGGATCAGGAAACCGAAGACCGCGATGCCGATGAGCGCGGCCGTCTGCACCTCCAGCACCGCCGCGAAGGCGACGAGGGCGGCGGTCGCGATCGGCGCCGAGAGCCCGATCAGCCACTTGCGGCCGACGACGTCGACGAGCCAGGTGGAGGCGACGACGCCGGCGATGCCCACGCCGCTCATCAGCGTGGTGCTGATGAAGGAGGCGGTGTCGCCGTAGCCCTCCTCCTTGAGGATCGACGGCATCCACGTGAGCGCGGCGTAGTAGACGAGCATGATGGTGACGAAGAGCGCCCAGGCGACGCCGGTGATCCGCGGGCTGTGGCTCCACAGCAGCCGGAACTGCTCCCAGCCGGCGCGCACTCCACCGATGCGGCGCCCCTCGTCCGGGGCGGGCGGCGCGGGGATCGCGTACGGCTCGGGCGTGGCGCCGGTCTGGGCCACCAGCCGGTCGATCACCTCCCGTGCCTCCGCCTCACGGCCGGTCTTGGTGAGGTAGATCGGCGACTCGGGTACGCCGCGGCGGACCCAGAAGAGCAGCAGCGCCGGCAGCACCATCGTCGCCAACATCCAACGCCAGTTGCCGCTCAGCGGGATGAGCGCCGTGGAGGCGATGCCGCACAGCGTGACGCCGATCGGCCACCAGAGGTCGAGCGCGGTGAGGATGCGCCCGCGGTAGCGCTTCGGCGAGAACTCGCTCACCAGCGCGTAGTCGACCGGGATACAGCCGCCGAGGCCGACGCCGGCGAGGAAGCGGAAGAGCAGGAACACCTCGTAGGTGGGAGAGAGCGCGCCGACCACGGAAAAGAGCGCGAAGAGCAACAGCGTGGCGCTGAACGCCTTCTTCCGCCCGATGCGGTCGGCGATGGCGCCCCACACGATCGCGCCGACGGCCATGCCGACGAGGTTCGACGTCGCGACGAGGCCGCGGGCGCTGAGGGTGAGGTCGAACTCGTCGCCCAGCAGCGGCATCAGGAAGCCGTTGAGCGCGATGTCCCATGCGTCGAAGAGGTAGCCGAGACCACCGATGAGGAAGATCCGGCCCTGAACGCCCCATTTCCAGGGGAGTTCCTGGACGATCTGGTCGCCTGTCTTCACCGTGGCTCCAAGGGTCTGGGTCACCGGGTGGTGACCGGGAATGCGGCGGGCGAGTCAGCGGGGGAACTGGTAGGAGAAGTCGGTCTGGTCCGGGTCGTGCAGCGGGGTGCCGCTCCACAGCCACTCGTAGGAGACGTCGGACTCGCCGGTGAAACCCCGGCGGAGCTTGGCGTCCCGCTGCTCCTGGAGCGGCCCGTCCGGGTAGTGGTAGAAGTCCTTGTTGCGCAGCGAGGCCTCCTGCACCATGCCGGCGTGCTTGGCCCGGCGGTCCACGTAGCGGCGCAGCGCCTCCTCGACTCCGTCGACGGTGACGCGTCCCAACTCCTCGGCGAGCACCGCGGCGTCCTCCATCGCCTGGGAGGCGCCCTGCGCCTGGTAGGGGAGCATCGCGTGGCAGGCGTCGCCGAGCAGCGCCACCCGGCCGTCCTGCCAGACGGGGTCGCGGCGGCGGTAGTAGAGGGCGAACGCGGCGACGTCGTCCTTCGCCTTGGAGAGCATCGCGGGGACGCGGTCGTCCCAACCCGGGTAGGCGGCGGCGAGTTCGCTCGGCGAGGAGCGGACGGTCCACTTCTCCGCGACCTCCTCGCTGCACGGCACGATCGCCACGATGTTGAGGTACTCGCCGCCGCGGATCAGGTAGTGCACCAGGTGCCGGTCGGGGCCGTACCAGATGGTGCTCTGGAAGCGGTCGAAGAGCCAGCGGGTGGCCGGGTCGGCGGCGATCGCGTCGCCGGGGATGAGCGCGCGGTAGGCCATCTCGCCGGAGAACTCCAGGGTGTCCTCGGCCCCGATCAGTTCGCGCACCTGGGAGCGGATGCCGTCGGCGCCGAGGAGCAGGTCGGCCGCGAAGCGGCGGCCGTCGTCGGTGCACGCGACGGGGCGGCGCGGGTCGGTGCGGTCGAGTCGGTCGACGCGGCTGTCGGTGTGCAACTCCACCACCGGGCCCGCGCCTTGGGGGTCCGTGCAGGCGTCGAGGAGGACGCGGTGCAGGTCGGCGCGGTGGTAGTGCCAGTACGGCGCGTTGTAGGTGTCCTTGCAGTGCTGCCCGAGGCTCGTCAGCCCGACGACGGCGCCGTCCTTCCAACGGCGACGCACCTGGTCGAGCGGCTCGGTGTGGATCGCCTCCAACTGCCGGCGCAGCCCGAGCCCGAGCAGCAGCCGGCTGGCGTTCGGCGCGGTCTGGATACCGGCGCCCACCTCGCCGAGGGACGGTGCCTGCTCCAGGACGGTGACGCGAACTCCCCGCTGACGCAGGGCGAGCGCGGCGGTGAGACCGCCGAGCCCTCCGCCGACGACGGTGGCTTCGATGGACTGACTGGGCGCCAACGCGGTTCTCCTCACAGCGTGTGCGAACGGGGGCGGACTCGGGCGGCGGGTGCCGCCGCCCGAGTCCGGTGCGGCGGGCGGGGCAAGGCCCCTCAGCGGTCGGTGAGTTCGCCCTCGCGAACAACCTGGGTCTCGTCGACGGCGATCGAGCAGCCGCGCATCGCGATGTCCAGGTGCGCGTAGGACTCGCGGCCGAGGACGGGGTGCGGCCCCGTCGACCACAGGAAGTTGCCGGCGAAGGCGCGGGCGTCCATGCCCATCAGGTCGCCCTTGCCGTACATCGCGGTGGCGAACCAGTCGGCGGAGCGCATCAGACCCCAGCCCATGTGCGAGAGGTAGCGGGCCCACTTGTCGTCGGCGTCCGCAAAGAAGGTCTCCAGCAGCCGGGCTTCGGCGCCCCCTTCGACGCCCTCGATCCGACCGCCGGAGACGTGCAGCGTGGTGGGCGAGGCGACGTACTCCTTGAACGGCAGCAGGATGTCCCCCTCGGCGAGCACGATCTGCCCGTCCGAGATCTCCGGCCAGCAGAGCACCATCGTGCTGGGCCAGTGGTCCCAGCGGCCCGCGTCGTCGGCGAAGCCGACCTGGAACTCCGGCTTGGAGCCGGTGAGTTCGACGGTCAGGTCGGTGCCCGCCGCCGAGGTCACCCGCATCGTGGCGGCGGACTTCAGCAGCTCCGCCTCGCGGCGCACCAGCGCCTTGTCCGCCTCGTTCGGCAGGTTGCGCACGAGCACGTCGGGGGCGTCGCAGACGAAGAGGATGCGGGTGCCTGCCTTGAGGATCTCCTGCTGCACAGGCGCGTGGATGAACCCCTCCTGGGTGAGGTCGACGACGAAGTCGGCCGACTTCAGCAGGTCCTGGGCCGTGGTGTCGTCGAGGACGGAGGAGAGTCCGGGGCCTGCGCCGGTGTGGGTGCTCGGCATCGGTGCGGGGCTGCCGCCCGGCACCGTCGCCGAAATGACGTGCGCACCGAGGGACTTGGCCGCGCCGAACGCCGCCGCCACGTAGTCGCCGCGGCTGTCCGGCTCGGCGAGCACGACCACGTGCTCACCCTCGGAGACCTTGCAGAGACGGAACTCCTTGGTGAAGGCGTCGAGGAGGTCGACGGACGAGAGATCAAACACGAAGGACCCTCCTTGGGCATGCTGAGGCAGTGCGGGGCCGGCCCGCCGGCCACGAGGGCTGCGACGGGTTCACGGGTCGGGAGCTGGGGGTGCGGACGGGGGTCTCGGCAGGCTGATATCGCCTCGCCGTACGGCAGTTGACCAGCGAAGATGCATGTCGGTTCGGTGCCCGACGGAATTAATCCGAACACGTACTAACTCGGCTTGGCAAGGGTTGCGACAGGAGTTCACGCGGATCTTTCCTGAGGCGCCCGGGGTAACGCCCGTGACATCCGGGCGACTTCGGGGAGGGCTTTCGGCCCTTGCGGGGCGCGGTGGTGTGCGCCTTGGCCGCCTCCCGTGCCGTGGTCACGACCGGCTGCACCGTGCCCGGCCTCGCGGCGGCCGCCTCCTCGCAGTGGACGCGTGTCTCGGCGAGGAGCGCCTGCTTCCCCAGCAGCGGCCGCAACGGCGCGAGCGGACTCCCTCCGCGCCCGTCCCGGACAGCCGGCGCCCCGAGCCGGACGGCCTCGGCACCGGTTCCGGGGAGCGCTTGCCTGGCGAGGCTCCTCAGGAGGAAACGGGAAACGCCCGGTTTCTCTTGTCCGTCCGTACCGCCCGGAACCAGGCTGACGTCAGGCGCCCGGCCGTTGTGCGGACCCGTCACTGGAGGTCCACGTGCACGACCGTCCGCTGCCCTTCGGGCCCGAGCTCAGAAGACTCCGACTCCGTGCGGGCTGGACTCTGACACGCCTCGCCGGAGCGGTGCACTACAGCAAGTCCCAGCTCAGCAAGGTGGAGCGGGGCCTGAAGCGGCCCAGCCCCACACTCGTCCGGCTCTGCGACGAGGTGCTCTGCGCGGGCGGCGCTCTCAACGGGCTCGTCGCCGCGCAGCAGCCCGAGGAGCCGGTCGGGGACGGCGCGGCGTCCGCGGGACGGCCGCCGGAAGGCGCACGCGACGGAGAGGAAGGGGAGGTGTGGCTGATGGGCATGGCCCCCGACGGCGGCTGGTTCCGCCCGGTACCGCGGAGCATGGCCCGTAGGGAGGTGATGGCGGCCGGCGCGGCCTCGGTCTTCCTGCTGCCCGGGGCCGGGGCGGCGCGCGCGGAGGGGAGCGGTGTCGTCGCCGCGGCGCGCTCTCTCTTCGGCGAGTACCGCAGGATCGGACAGACGTCGAGCCCGGCGCTGCTGCTGCCCGCGCTGATCGCGCAGACGCATTCCCTCCGCGGCCTCGCAGCAGCTCATGAGCGCCGCACCCGCGCCCAACTCCTCGGTCTCGCCGCCCGATACGCCGAGTACGTCGGCTGGCTCGTCCAGGAGACCGGGGACAACGCCGGAGCAGTGTGGTGGACGGACCAGGCGGTGCAGCTCGCCGAGGCGGGAGGCGACCGCAGTCTCACCGCCTACGCCTCCGTCCGTCGCGGGCTCGTCTCCCTCTACCAGGGCGACGCCGCAGCCACGGTCGCCCTCGCGGCCGCAGCACAGAAGACGGGCCTGCCGTGGCGGATTCGGGGCCTGGCAGCCCAGCGCGAGGCCCAAGGCCACGCGCTGGCCGGTGACTTCGACGCCTGCATGCGCGCCTTGGACAGGACGCGCGACTGGCTCTCGCGCGAACCCTCCGACGGCGGGCCCGTCATCGGCACCTCCCATCTGAGGGACCCCGCGGCGATGGCCGCCGGCTGGTGCCTGCGCGATCTCGGCGACCCCGCCGGGGCCGCGGCCGAGCTCGACCGCGAGATCGCAGCCCTGCCACCGCACGCCGACCGTTCGCACGCGCGCTACGGAGTGCGCCGTGCGCTCGCCTACGCAGAGGCCGGCGAGGTCGAGCACGCCTGTTCACTCCTGGAGAGCCTGCTGCCCACCGTCGACTCCGTCGACTCGGCGACGGTCCGCTCCGACCTGGCCCAACTCGCGCACGTCCTGCGCCGGCACCGCACGCTCCGCGCCGTACGGGCGCTCGAACCCCGCGTCGCTGCCTCGCTCCACCCGGCCGCACCCGCGGTCGGTGGCCACACTCCGCCCTCCGACAGCCCCTTCGACAGCCGAGGAAAGGACTGACGATGCCCGAGGTGTTCGTCAACTACCGCACGCACGACGGCGACAAGACCGCGGCCCACCTCGCCGAGAAGCTCGCCTCCCGCTTCGGCGACGACCTGGTCTTCCGCGCCAGCTCCTCCATCCGGCCAGGCGCCGCCTACCCGGCGGAGATCCTGGACAGCCTGCGCAGTTGCTCCGTCGTCGTCGCCGTCGTCGGACCGCGCTGGCTCACCTACCCGGACGCCGCCGCCCCCGCCCTCGCGCAGGAGGAGGACTGGGTGCGGAGAGAGCTCCTCGAAGCGCTCGTACGCGGCATCCCGATCGTTCCCCTCCTCGACGGCCGCACGACGCCGCGCCTCGTCCGGGCCGAGCTCCCCGCAGACCTCGCCGACCTGGCAGACCTCCAGTACCTGCGCTGGGACACCAGGACCGTGGAGACGGACGCCCAACGCGTGGGCGACGAACTCGCCGCGCGCGTACCGCGGTTGGCGCACGCCGATGCGGAGGCGCCCCAGGAGCCCGGGAAGCGCGACGCCGCGGTCGACAACACGGTGGGGGACGTCACGGGCCCCGTCACCCAGTACGGCGACCTCACGGGCGACTCCACGCACACCTCCATCGGAACGGTGCACGGCTCCGCGCACACCGGCTCGGGCGACCAGAACATCGACGCGCGTCAGTACCGCGACGGCACCCACAACGCACCGGGCGCACGCAGTTACAGCGCCGGGCGGATGACCAACATCGAGGGCGGCTTCCACGGCGACTGGTGGGAGCGGCCGCAGGGAACGACGGGAGAGCGTGCGGGCGAGGCCGAGGACGAGCGTTGACCGGTCACGCGCAGACGTGGATGGACTCCGCGTACGGACACGTCCATACGGGGACGGGCGACCAGAACTTCTACAACGTCGGCTTCGCAGACCTCGGCTCCGTGTTCCGCAACGCTGCCCGCCCGGACCCGCGCCGCATCGCCAGGACCGAACTCGACCGGCTCCGCGCTTCGTTCGTCGCTCCCCCGGAGCTGGGCCTCGCGCACCGCATGCTCGGCTCGGCATGCGCCGTCCTCCTCCTGGGCCGGCCCGGCAGCGGACGCACCACCACCGCCAAGATGCTCCTCGAAGGCGACACGGACGGCGTCCTCGTCCGGCAGCTCCTCGACCAGGAGGAGGAGGGCGAAGGCATCGCCCTCGACCCCGAGCAGATCGAATCGGGCGGGCGGTACCTCCTCGACCTCTCGGCCGTCGAGGAGCCCCGCTTCCGCGTCTTCATGGCCGAGCTCTCCACCGCCGTCGAAGAACTCCCCGACAAACGGGCGCGGTTGTGCATCGTCGCACCATGGGAACGCCGCACCGCGATCCCTCCGGCGCTCCAGCCCCTCAGGGTGGACATCACCGCGCCACCGCAGCCGGAGGTGCTGAAGAAGCACCTCCTCGTGAACGGCTCGAATCTCGACTCACGGATGGTCGTGGGCAGCCCCCGCATCCGCGAGCGGCTGCAGAACGCGACGCTGCACGAGGTGAGCCACCTCGCCGAGGAACTCGTGCGCACCCGACGGCACCGCGGCGAGTCCGACGAGGAGCTGCTCGCCCGCGTGCTCACCGGCGAGGCGAGCTCGGCCGCCGCGCTGGTGGACGTGCTGGAGACCGGCCGGCAGCGCGCGGTCCTCCTCGCCCGCTGCCTCCTGCCGGACGTACGGGCCGCAGGCGTCCTCGACGCCGCCGAGGACCTGGCGGACGCGGCCGCAGAAGCGGGCGAACCCGTCCCGGTACTCGAACGCCGCCCGCTCTCAAGGCAGTTGGACGACCTCGTCGGTCTGCTGCCCGCCGGAGGTGACACGACGAGCCCAGGAGGGGTCAGGCGGGAGAACCTCACCGAGGCGCACTTCGCAGAGGCCGTCGCCGACCACTTCTGGGACCAGTTCCAGGCGCTCCGGCCCCAGATCGCCCGCTGGGTGCAACGCCTCGTGCACAGCGGCCGGTTGGAACCCGCGGAAAGCACCGCGTTCGTGGGAAGGTTCGTCCGGCTCAGCCTCCGCACGTCGCCGGAGCTGCTGGACAAAGCGGTCAGAGCGTGGACCGACGGCAGGCGACCGCACTTCGGACTGCCCGCGGCCGGCACCGCGTTGGAGGCAGCCGTCGTGGACCCGCGCCGCGGAAGCACCTTCCGCCGGCTCCTCTACGACTGGGCCACCTACCCCGGCCTCCCCCGCGAGCGGGCACAGGTCGTCCTCGGGGTCTGCACGGGCGCCATGGCCACCCTGTACCAGCGGCAGGCGATGGTGCGCCTGCACCACCTCTCCCGCCAGCGCGACCCGCAGATCGCCGAAGTCGCCCGCGAGGCTCTGCTGAACTCGACGAGCGGCGCGGCGTGGCTGCAACGCGCCCTGCTGAGTCGCCTGGCCCCCGCAGACCCACGTCACGGCAGCGCGGACGCAGCGCTCTTCGCAGCCTTCGCCGAGCCGGAGCGCCTCACCGAAAGCCGTCAACGACCCCGCATCACCGGGTGGTTCGGCAAGGAGCTCGCCCGTTGCTGGGCCGACGTCCTCGCCGGGCACCCGCAAGGGACCTCGGAGCAGCTCGCACGCGCATGGCTGCGGGCCGCCGCCCCCGGCCGTCCCGGCGCGAGCACGCTGCTGGCGATCCTCGTCCACGCCTGCGGGCGCGACGGCACGCTGCATGCGCTGCTCTACACGCTCGCCGCCGACGTCGAGCGCGAAGACGGCGCGCGGCACGGTCTCGCCGCACACTTCCTCACCGAGAGCAGGAAGCGCCTCGGTCTCTCCTGCCACTGACCAACACCCCTGGAGTCCATGTGAGTTCGGGACACGGCACCGTGGTGGCCTTCGTCACCCTCATCTCCGGCCTCTTCGTCGCCATCGTGGGCCTCGCCACGGGCTGGCCGCTCTGGGCCTGGCCCGCGGCCGGCGCCCTCCTCGTCGGCACGGCCCTCGGCCTGCTCCGCCTTCTCCGTCCACGCGAGGACCCGCTGGGCAAGCAGTACACCTCCTGCCCCGACCTGCCGATCGATCCGCCCGAGCGGAGGGAGGAGCGGCTGACCGCGGTCACGCTCCACAGCGCCGAAGCGGACTACGACTTCCTCTTCTCCGCCGTCGTACGCTGGCGCCCCCTCGTCGAGCCGCTCTGCTCGCCCTCTCCCGGTGCTCTCGCCGTCAGCGCCGTGGTCGAGCGTGCAGCGCAGCTCACTCGCCGACTCCCGCCCGACAGGAGCTCGTTGGGGCAGTACCAACTGCGCGGAGTCCTCGCCGCGATGGCCCCCGAACCGACCGGACAGGTGGAAGCGATGGCCGAACACGTCTCGCTCACCCTCGCCGAGTCGGACGCACGGCGGCTGGAGCGCCTCGCCACGGTCCGCAAGGAGGAGTCCGTCTGGGAGCACGAGAGGCGCTGGGAGACGAGCCGACGGGAGTACCTCGGCGGAGACGTGCTCCAGGACCCCGGCCGGGCCGTCGTGTGGTGGCTCTCGCGCAACAACGACGACGTACGCAGGACCGTCGACGACATCGACCTGCTCGCCCGCCTCTCTTCCGCCGCCAACAACCAACGCGTCCCGGAGGAGTTCAAGGACCTGGTCCACCCCCTCGCCGCCGCCCCGGAGCCGGAGGCCTCCCCGGCCGCCGGAACGTGGGCGGCACCGGACCCCGTGAGCACTGCCGCCGAACACGTCGAGGAGGCCCTGCGGGAGTGGGGATGGAAGACGGGAGACCCCGAAACCGCCTACGCGACGCAGAACTTCGCCGAGCTCCTCCGCCACATGGGCAAGGAGCAGGACGCCGACCAGCTCCTCCAGCACTTCCTCGGTCCGGAGTGGCCGACAGAACCCCCCGAGGAGACGCCCGACGGCACCGACACCGCTCCCCCTCCGACCGACGAGGACATGTTCACCCGCCCCGCAGCCCCGGAACCGCCCTCCGACCCCGGCACACAGGACGACCCACCACCCGACGAGCCGGGGAACGCCGCCTGAACCTTCCATCCCTTCCCCCGCGTTCACTGCGAGGCCCCTGTCCCCCAGCCCCCGCAAAGAGATACGCAAGCCCGATGCAGCCTCCCCGCTACGGCCCCGACGGCCCCTGCGTCCGCCGGCTGCCCGCGCCTCGCCCGCTCCGGTGCGCGCCGTCCTCTTCGACTTCTCCGGCACGCTCTTCCAGATCCGCGACTGCACCGAGCAGCTCCGCGCCCTCCTCCCGGCCTTATCCCGCAGGAGGAGACGGAGCACCTCGACGCCCTCTCCGCCGCCCTCGACGAGCCCGAGGTCGCCGACGCGCAACGTGGCCGCGACACCTCGGCCCGCGCACACCGGGCCGCCTTCGTCCGTCTTCGCCGCACGGATGTGGGACACGCTCAGGCGGGCATCCCGCCGATGGTGGCCGCGCACAAGGCCTGCGCGGACCGGACCCGTACGGAGCTGGGCGACCGGGCGGACGACCGCGCGTACCGCAGCGGCCACGAAACCGACCCGCACATCGGCAGCACGTACGTCCCCACCCCACGCACACCCCGCTTTCGTAAGCTGAACCCGCGCGCGAATCCGGGCCCCACGCTCAACTCTCGCCCCGCTCCTTCCCACCAACCGCCGCAACGGCATTCCCCGTACGGGCGTACACCTCGTGGACCTCCGCGCGGTGGGGAAGTGAGGGCTGGGCTCCGGCGCGGGTCGTGCTCACCGCGGCGGCCGCGCTCGCCCAGCGGGTGGCCGCCTCCAGGCCCGCGCCCTCGGCGAGTGCTACGGCGAGGGCGCCGCAGAAGGCGTCGCCTGCGGCCGTGGTGTCGACCGGTTCGACGGGGTAGGCGGGAAGGTGCAGGTGGGAGCCGCCCTCCACCAGCAGGACGCCGTCTTCGCCGAGGGTGACCAGGACGGCGCCCGGGCCCGTGAGCCGGCGGGCCGCGCTCGCGACCTCGTCCAGTGTCGTGGGGACGGGGCGGCCGGTGAGCGCGGCCAGTTCGGTCCGGTTGGGGACGAGCAGGTCGACGCCGGGCGGCACGGTGGCGCCGGTGACGGCAGGCGCCGGGTTGTACAGGACGGTGCCGCCCGCCAACCGGGCCGCTGCCTCGTTGGCCTCGTCCGGTACCTCCCGCTGGAGCACGGTGACGGCGGCGGCGCCGAGTTGGTCAGCGGCGCTGTGGCAGTCGTCCGCGGTGAGCCGGGAGTTGGCGCCGGGGCTGACCACGATGGTGTTCTCACCCGCCGGGTCCACCGTGATCAGCGCGTGTCCGGTCGCCACCCCCGCCGTACGGGCCACCCGGCCGGTGTCCACTCCCGCGTCCCCGAGCGCTGCCAGCAGCCTGCCGCCCTCCGCGTCGTCCCCGACGCGCCCGACCATGGCGACGGGCGCGCCGAGCCGCGCGGCGGCGACCGCCTGGTTGGCGCCCTTGCCGCCGGGATGCCGGGCCAGATCACCGCCGAGCACGGTCTCGCCGGGCACGGGATGGTGCGGCGCGGGGACGACCAGGTCGAGATTGAGACTGCCGACGACTGCGATCACGGTGTGGTCCTTGAGGAGGAAGAGGTGGAGGAGGGGGCGTCCTTCTGCGACGCGGACTCAGGCTCGGGCCTCGACGCCGCCGAGGATTCCGCCCCCTCCCCGGAGATCTCCGCGGCCCGAGGCCGCGGGATGAGGAAGGAGGCCGCGTAAGCGCCCGCGAGGACTACCGCACCGGTCAGCATCGCCGCGACGTAACCGCCCGCTGAGTCGCTGCCGTCCGGGCTGCCCGTGACCTGTACGGCGGTCAGCAGCGCGAAGCTCAGTCCGGCGCCGAGTCCGAACGCGGCGGAGATCAGTCCCGGCAGGAAGCCGGGGTGGTCCTTGGGGGCGAGTACGACGCCGAGCAGGTTGAGGATGATGTTGGCGATGCCGGCGTACGTGACGCCCAGCAGGACCGCGCAGCCGACCATGACCGGCGCCGAGTACACGCCCACCAGGGCCATCGCCGCGACGATCACGACGCTGCCGAGCAGGCCCCAGCGCAGCAGCCGACCGTAGCCGACGACCGGGGCGAGCCGCCCGGTGAACGGGCCGACGAGCCAGCCGATCAGCGCGATCGGGGTGAGGAAGAGCAGCGAGGCGACGCTCGCGCTCATCCCGAATCCGGCGTGCGGGTTCTGGACGTAGGAGATGAGGACGCCGTTGATGACGGCGAACACGCCGATCAGGGTGAGCAGCGTCGTCAGCAGGGGCGCCCAGGTGGCGCGCTGCTTCAGGTCGCTGATGCGTACCAGCGGGTGCGCGCTGCGTTTCTCGGTGCGCCAGAACGCGGCGAAGGCGAGCGCGGCGACGGCCAGCAGCCCTGCGGCCAGCGGCCAGTTGGCGCCGCCCAGCTTCTTGGCCTGCTCGACGGCCATGAGCAGCGTGGCAGCGCTCACCACCAGGGGCAGTACGCCGGGCCAGTCCATCGTCGTACCGGCCGACGGGCGGGACTCGGGGCAGCCCAGCGCGACCGCGACGACGGCCAGGGCGGCGAAGACCGCGATGGTCCAGAAGATGCTGCGGAAGCCGAAGGCGGAGGCCAGCCAGCCGCCAGCGAGCGCGTCCACCCCGGCGACGCCGCCGTTGACCGCGGTGACCACGCCCATCAGGGTGCCGAACCGCTTCGGGTCGCTGATCTGCGAACGCAGCGTCAGCAGCGAGATCTGCACGACGGGTCCCGAGACGCCCTGGACGACCCGCGCGATGTCCAGCACGACGATGTTCGGCGCGAGCGCGGCCAGCACCGAACCCGCGGTCAGCACGGCCGTCATGCCCAGCAGCACGCGGCGGCGGCCGACGATGTCGCTGAAGCGCGGGAGGAAGAGGGAGAACATCGCGCAGGCGGTGAAGAACGCCGTCTGCGACAGGCCCGTGGCCGCCTCGTCGGTACGCAGCTCGCGCGCCATGGTGACCAGCGCGGGGCTCAGCATGCTCGCGTTGAGCTGGAAGGCCACGCACGCGGCCAGCAGCGCCGTCATCAGCGCCAGGGTGCCCGCCGGCCTCGTTGCCGGTCGGGCGGGGGAGTCAGGTGCCATCGCCATTTCTCACTTCGTCGTCCGGCACAGCCGCTCGACGAGCAGCTCGGGGAAGGTGCCGTCGGTCTCCAGGACCACGGCCGTGTGCGCGTCGGGCTGTTCGGGGTAGCCGCGGTGCATGCCGCGGGTGTCGGCGACGATCGCGCCGCGCGCCGCCCCGTCGGCCGTGTCGACGGTGACCGCGAGGCGGGGCGCGGAGACCGGCGTGACCTCGCCGACGGCGATCCCGGCGGCCAGCGGGTCGTGCAGTGCCGAGCCGCGGAAGGGGAGGGCGACCTCCTCGTGGAAAGCGAAGTAGAAGTCGAGTATCTCGCCGGCCAGCGTGCTCACCGGGGTGCCGGCGGCGAGCAGCCGCTGTCGGTGCGCCTCGGTGAGGTTCTCGCGCATCGTCACGTCCAGCGGTACGAGCGTGAGGTCCCAGTCGGCGGCGAACACCAGCTCCGCGGCCTCCGGGTCGTTGCCGATGTTGGCCTCGGCGACCGGGCTGACGTTGCCGGGGTGGTGGACGGCACCGCCCATCACCGTGACGTGCCGGATCAGTTCCGGCAGCCGGGGCTCCTCGCGCAGCGCGAGCGCCAGGTTGGTCAGCGGCGCCGTGGCTAGGATGTCCAGCTCGCCGCCCGCCTCCCGCGCGGTGTCGATGATGAGCCGCGCGGCGTGCCGCGGGTCGAGCGCGGCGCTGGGCGCGGGCCGGGTGACGCCGCCGAGCCCGCCCTTCCCGTGCACGTGGTCGGCCTCGGGACGGCTCTCGCCGCGCAGCGTGGTGCCGGCGCCGGCGGCGACGGGGATGTCGGTGCGGCCCGCGGCTTCCAGTACCTGGAGCGAGTTGCGCGCGGCCTGCGCGGCGCTGGTGTTCCCGGCGACGGTGGTGACGGCGAGCAGGTCGACGCCGGGGGTCAGGCACAGGTACATGAGCGCCACGGCGTCGTCGATGCCGGTGTCGCAGTCCATGAGCAGCGGACGGGGGGAGATGTCGGGCATGGGGTGACTTCCGGGGTAGGAGTGCGGCGGACCGGTGCGGGCACGGCGATGCACCCAACACCCGTCCAAGATTGTCGGACAAATATCGTGCCGTGAGGCTAGCCCCGAGGTCCGGCCGCGACAAGAGGTTCCCCGACGGGAGTTCCAGCGAGCACGCGCTCGGAAGGCGTCGCACGCCTTGGGGTACTGCGGACGTCACGGCCGTACGAGCCTCCGGCCGCCGCTCGCGAGGGCGTTGGGAGGCGAGCACCGAGGCCCGGGACCCCTGGCGGTCCGCGTGCGTCCGCGCGGGACTACGCTGGAGCGCACCCACGGCCCACGTGGCGAGACCGCCACCCGAGGGCCGATAAATGTCCTACATAAATCCGGAGCTGCCGTGCCCCGTCAGGGAGACCGCCGACACTCGCCCCGCGTCCGCCTCTACCAGCGGATCGTGGCCGCCATCGACGACGGCACCTTCCCGCTCGGCGCCAGGCTGCCACCGGAACCCGAGCTGGCGACCCGACTGAGCGTGAGCCGCTCGGCGTTGCGCGAGGTGCTCATCCTGCTCCAGGAGGACGGCGTCATCACCCGCCGCCAGGGCGCCGGCAGTACGGTCAACCAGCGCCCGCCGACCCCCGGCCTGGAGCGTCTGCTGCCCGTCGAGACGCTGCTCGGGGCCGGCGCCGTACGCTGCCGGCGGCTCGCCGTCGACCTGGAGGAGCCGACCGACTTCTCCGGCCACCACCTGCTCATGGCCCCGGCGGAACGCTCCCGCTTCTGGGAGACCGTCGTCGAGGTGGACGGCACCCCCGCGTGCTTCGCGCACGAGTGGGCGGCCGACGCGTCCGTCCTGCGCGAGATGGCGGGCCCCGCGCTCCTCGACGCGCTCGGCCCGCCACCGGCGACGGCCCGCACAGCGGCGACATCGGCGGCTTCCGCCGAAGCGGCACCGGACGGCGCCGCCGAGGACGAGGCCGGCACCATGCTCGCCGTCTTCCTGGAAGCGGCGCCAGGACTCGCCTTCACGGCCCGCAGCACCCTCGGCGCCACGGTCCTCGGCGAGGAGCGCGGCCGCGCGGTCTCCCGCGCGCCGGAGACCCCCGCTGTGCTCCTCACCCAGACCGTCTCGGCGTCGGGACGACCGCTGCTGGCCGCCAAGTACGTCTTCCCCGGCGGCGCCCCGGCCCTCGCCCTGACCCCCCGCCACTGACCGTTGCGTCCAGCGCGGCGTCCGGTGTGACCTGAGTCGGGGCCGGTGCCGCCGGGACCCGCCGGTACGTCGGAGCCTGGGTGCACTCCTTCGAGCACGGCACGGAGAAGCCTGACCCGCTCCTCTTCGCGCACGCCTGCGTGGAATTGGGCGTCACCGAGGAGGAGGCGCTGATGGTCGGCGACAACCCCGTCAAGGACGGTGGCGCCGTTGCGGCGGGGCCGCGCTCCTCCGTGCTGCCGACCGGTGCAGCGCCGGGCGCGCACCGCGGTCTCGATGCGGTGCCGCACCTCGCGGGCGCGGTCGGCGGACCCCGCTCCTCCGACACCGCCGCTTCCCGCCGGCGAGAACCCCGATCGGCCTGTGAGCGGGCCGAGTTGCGCGTACGATCGCCGGTGGCGACGGCCTGAGGCCCCGTCACCACTCCCGTGTTCTCTTGGTGCCTCCCGGCCACCGCTCGTCCGCTCCCGCGGAGTGGGCGCAGGCGGCGACCGGCAGCGCCGGAACCCGGCCCGCCAGAGGCGGCGCCGGGTTCCGGATGCTCATCCCCGCGAAGGGGGCGTGGCGTCTCAGACGCCTGCGGCCTTCTTCAGCGCGTCGACGCGGTCGGTGCGCTCCCAGGTGAAGTCCGGGAGGGCGCGGCCGAAGTGACCGTACGCCGCCGTCTGCGAGTAGATCGGACGCAGCAGGTCGAGGTCGCGGACGATCGCGGCCGGACGCAGGTCGAAGACCTCCGAGATGGCCCGCTCGATCTTCTCGGCGTCGATGGTGGCGGTGCCGAAGGTCTCGACGAAGAGGCCGACGGGCTCCGCCTTGCCGATCGCGTACGCGACCTGCACCTCGCAGCGGCCGGCGAGACCGGCGGCGACCACGTTCTTCGCGACCCAGCGCATCGCGTACGCGGCCGAACGGTCCACCTTGGACGGGTCCTTGCCGGAGAAGGCACCGCCACCGTGACGGGCCATGCCGCCGTAGGTGTCGATGATGATCTTCCGTCCGGTGAGACCGGCGTCGCCCATCGGGCCGCCGACCTCGAACCGCCCCGTCGGGTTGACGAGCAGGCGGTAGCCCTCGGTCTCCAGCTTGATGCCCTCGTCGACGAGGGCCTTCAGCTCCGGCTCCACGACGTACTCGCGGATGTCGGGGGCGAGCAGGGAGTCGAGGTCGATGTCGGCCGCGTGCTGCGACGAGACGACGACCGTGTCGAGACGGACGGCCTTGTCGCCGTCGTACTCGATGGTGACCTGGGTCTTGCCGTCGGGGCGCAGGTACGGGATGGTCCCGTTCTTGCGGACGGCCGAGAGGCGCTCGGAGAGCCGGTGCGCGAGGGTGATCGGCAGCGGCATGAACTCGGAGGTCTCGTCGCAGGCGTACCCGAACATCAGGCCCTGGTCGCCCGCGCCCTGCTTGTCGAGCTCGTCGTCGTCGCCTTCGACGCGCTTCTCGTAGGCGGTGTCGACGCCCTGCGCGATGTCGGGCGACTGGGCGCCGATGGACTCCTGGACGCCGCACGAAGCGCCGTCGAAGCCCTTCTTCGACGAGTCGTAGCCGATCTCCAGGATCTTGTTGCGCACGAGCGCGGAGATCGGGGCGTAGGCGTTGGTGGTGACCTCGCCGGCCACGTGCACCTGGCCGGTGGTGATCATCGTCTCGACGGCGACCCGGGACTTCGGGTCCTCTTTGAGGAGGGCGTCGAGGATGGTGTCGCTGATCTGGTCAGCGATCTTGTCAGGGTGACCCTCGGTCACGGATTCCGAGGTGAACAAGCGGCGCGACACATCGCTCCCTGGGGTTGCAGCGGCTGCTGGCTGAACATGACGGACCGGTCGGGGGCTGCGCCCAAGCACGGTCCGACGTCAGTTTATCCATCCCGACCCGCTTCCAGTCACGGGCTCTCGCAGTACGAGACGAGCCCCACCTGCGCTCTCGCCCGGAAGGGACCACCGGAAACCCCGCCTAGATCAGGCTATGTCGCACTCTGTCGACCCCGGGAACAGGCGGATTTCCACAACACGAAGTAACTGCGCAGACACACGAGAGCACGCAAAGAGAAATCGAGGAGCCGGGCGTGTATCCCCTGAACAAGCACCTTGCTCGCGAACTGTGCGGGATGCCCGATAAGCAGACGGGCCAGACTTATCGGTCATCGCGCTCCGACGAGCACCGACCGCTTTCACCTCACCGACCCGTCCGTCACGGCGACTACTCTCCGCATCCAATCCCCTCTCCTCGACAGCCCCAACTCCCGCCCGGAAAAGCCGCATTGCCTCCTTTTGCCCGTTCGTGCCGTGCACCGGAAATTGCGCGTCACCCCGAGCGCGCGAGGTGGCGTTCCTCACCACCGCGCCGCCTGGCCCGCCCGCGCGAGCCCGCGGTCAACCGAGGCGCTCGGCGACGAGGTCCCACACCCGCTCCGCCAGCGTCTCCTTCGGCCCGTACGGCACCGGCGTCTCGCCCCCGTCCGCGGCGAGGACGACCGCCTCGTTCTCCTCGCTCCCGAACGTCCGGTCCTCCCCCACCTCGTTGACGACGAGAAGGTCGCACCCCTTGGCGCGCAGCTTCTCGCGCCCGTGCGCGAGGACGTCGTCCGTCTCGGCCGCGAAGCCGACGAGCACCTGCCCCTCCCGCGGACGCTCCGCCCCCAACTCGGCGAGGACGTCGGGGTTCCGGACCAGGGCCAGCGGGTCCGGCTCGGCCCCGGACCGCTTCTTGATCTTCCCCGCGGCGTACTCGGCCGGACGGAAGTCCGCCACCGCCGCCGCCATCACCACCGCGTCGGCCTCGCCCGCCGCCGAGACCATCGCAGCACGGAGCTCCCGCGCCGTACCGACCTCGACGACCTCCACACCGGCCGGCGCCGGAAGCGAGCTGTTCGCGGCGACCAGCGTGACCCGCGCCCCCCTGGCGGCCGCGGTACGAGCGAGCGCGTAACCCTGCTTCCCCGACGAGCGGTTACCGAGGAACCGCACCGGGTCGAGCGGCTCCCGGGTGCCGCCCGCGCTGATCACCACGTGCCGGCCCGCGAGATCGGGGACGAGCGCCTCGGGACCGCGCGCCAGCACCCGGCGGCAGAGGGCGAAGATCTCCGCGGGGTCGGGGAACCTGCCCTTGCCCGAGTCCTCACCCGTGAGCCGCCCGACGTCCGGCTCGACGACGACGGCGCCTCGCGAGCGCAGCTTCGCGACGTTCTCCTGGGTTGCCGGGTGCTCCCACATCTCGGTGTGCATCGCCGGCGCGAAGACGACGGGACAGCGCGCCGTGAGCAGCGTGTTGGTGAGCAGGTCGTCCGCGAGACCCCCGGCGGCCCTGGCGAGGAGGTCCGCCGTCGCCGGCGCGACGACGACGAGGTCGGCGCTCTGCCCGATGCGCACGTGCGGCACCTCGTGGACGGACTCCCACACCTGCTCGGAGACGGGGTGCCCGCTCAGGGCCGACCACGTGGCCGCCCCGACGAAGTGGAGCGCCGAGGCGGTCGGCACCACCTGCACGTCGTGCCCGCTCTCCGCGAACCGCCGCAGCAGCTCGCACGCCTTGTACGCGGCGATACCGCCCGAGACACCGAGCACCACCCGCGGGGCCTCGCCACCGCGGCCGTGCTCGTGCTGCTCCGCCTGCGTCTGCTCCACCATCGCCCGCTCTCTCCCCTGCACCCGCACGCCGGCGGGTGCCTTGCGACCGGAAGTGCGCGCGGATGCGCGCCGCCGGTTCCATCACACACCAGGGGCCCGGCAGCCGCGCTGCCGGGCCCCTGGAGGGATGTTGCCCGTGGCCGGTCTCCCGCTCGGCGCCGGCCGCGCCTTCCCGCCCGCCTACGGCGCGACGGGAGCGGGCGCCTCGATGGCCTCGGAGGTCAGCAGGCCCGCGTTGATCTCGCGCAGTGCAATGGAGAGCGGCTTCTCGTGGACGTGCGTGTCGACCAGGGGGCCGACGTACTCGAGAAGGCCCTCACCGAGCTGCGAGTAGTACGCGTTGATCTGACGCGCGCGCTTGGCGGCGTAGATCACGAGGCTGTACTTCGAGTCGGTCGCCTCCAGCAGCTCATCAATCGGCGGGTTGATGATGCCCTCGGGCGTGGTGATGGGAGAGGACACGCTCTGCCTTCCGAAGGGGTGGAATCGGTACGGCCGGCGCGGAGCCGACCTGTTGGGCCCGGGGCGCCCGACGATGGTGTCCGCGGTGCGTTCCCCGGGAAGGCCGGCAACTGGCAGCGCCAGGAGCCGACCGGGATGTGGACCGAGCCCTCGGGTACCTACCTCAGGGAGCGATCCGCATCAAGGCTAGCAGCTCGTCCGTGACCTCCTCGACGGAGGTGTTGATCAGGCTGCGGTCGAACTCCGCCTCGGCGGCCAGCTCGACGCGTGCCGCCTCCAGCCGGCGCTCCACCACCTCGGGAGGCTCGGTCCCCCTGCCGGTGAGCCGGCGTACGAGCTCCTCCCAACTGGGCGGAGCGAGGAAGACCAACTGCGCCTCCGGCATGGACTCACGGACGAGCCGCGCCCCCTGGAGATCGATCTCCAGGAGGACGGGCTCGCCGCGCTCCAGGTGCTGCAGGACGGCCTGGCGGGGGGTGCCGTACCGGTTGCCGGCGAATTCGGCCCACTCCAGCAGTTCGCCGTTGGCGACCAGCTTGTCGAACTGCTCGTCGTCGACGAAGTGGTACTGCACCCCGTCGCGCTCGCCCGGTCGGGGCCGGCGGGTGGTCGCGGAGACCGAGAGCCAGACCTCGGGATGGGCTTTGCGCAGGTGCGCGACGACCGTGCTCTTGCCGACACCGGACGGGCCGGAGAGTACGGTCAGCCGCGCGGTGCCGACCGGGGGTGCCGGATTTTCTCGCGGGGGGACTGCGGAACTCATGCCGTGATTATCCCGGTTCCGAGAGGGTGCCCGGCACCAGTGGGGCACCTCAGGCGTTCGCGCCGCCGAACTCGCTCTCGAGAGCGGCGATCTGGTTGGAGCCAAGACCGCGCACCCGGCGGCTCTCGGAGATACCGAGCCGCTCCATGATCTGCTTGGCGCGGACCTTGCCCACGCCGGGCAGTGACTCCAGGAGAGCCGAGACCTTCATCTTGCCGATCACGTCGTTCTCCTGGCCCTGCTTGATCACGTCGTGCAGGGAAGCGCCGGAGTGCTTGAGCCGGTTCTTGACCTCGGCGCGCTCCCGGCGAGCCGCGGCGGCCTTTTCGAGCGCGGCTGCGCGCTGTTCAGGGGTAAGGGGCGGAAGAGCCACGCCTGCGTCACCTCGGATGTCGAACTGTCGGATATGGACCGGTGAGGAACCTAGTAGCCCCACACCTGCGGAGCAACGAGCAACGCGCCTGTTCGCGCCGCTGAAGGGGAGACTAGCGGCCGGGAGCGCAACAGTCAGCGAGAACAAGCGAAAAGTCCAGGTCAGGCTCAACCGAGGCAGACATTTCCGGGCAAACTCGATGGTTTCTCCGGCCTCAACTCACCGCTCTCCACACCTCGTCGGCGAATCGCTCGGCGGAAGCCCACAATCCGCTTGCCTGCGGGCCGTGTTGCAGCACCCCGCGGCTGACGCTCGCGAGCACGCTGCCCGCAGCGGAGCCGAAGACGGCGGGCAGGTCCTCCGGCCGCGCCCCCTGTGCACCGATCCCGGGCGCCAACAGCGGCCCGCCGCAGGCGAGCTCGGCACCGGCCGCCCCCGCGCCGACCGTCGCGCCGACGACGGCGCCGAATGAACCCATCGGCTCCGCACCGGCGTTGGCCGCCGCCAGCCCGCGCAGCACTCCGCTCGCGACGGTCCCGCCCGCCGGCGTGACCGCGCGCTGCACCTCGGCGCCCTCCGGGTTGGAGGTGAGTGCGAGGACGAAGAGCCCGCTCCCCGCGGCGCTCGCCCGCTCGAAGGCCGGGCGAAGCGAACCGAAGCCGAGGTAGGGGCTGACGGTGAGCGCGTCGCTGAAGAGAGGGGAGGCCGGGTCCAGGAAAGCGTCCGCGTAGGCGCCCATCGTCGAGCCGATGTCGCCGCGCTTCGCGTCCATGAGCACCAGGGCACCGCCCGCGCGTGCCTCGGCCACCGCGCGCTCCAGCACGGCGACGCCGCGGGAGCCGTACCTCTCGTAGAACGCCGACTGCGGCTTGAGCACCGCGACCCGGTCGGCGAGCGCCTCGACCGTGGTACGCGTGAACCGCTCCAGCCCTGCGACGTCGTCGTCGAGCCCCCACGCGGAGAGCAGCGAGGGGTGCGGATCGATACCGACGCAGAGCGGGCCGCGTACGTCCATGGCGCGTCGCAGGCGGGCGCCGAACGGCTCGGCGGTAGCGGGGACTTGGGGCTCGGTCATGCGGACTCCGTCCTCGGGGCGTCGTCGCGCGCTTCGGCGCCGACCGCCTCGGCGAGCGTCGCGTACGGGCTCTCGCGCAGGAGCCGCGCGAGGCCGTCGTGGACGGCACGGGACCACAACGGCCCGCGGTAGACGAAGGCGCTGTACCCCTGGACGAGGGTGGCGCCCGCGAGGATGCGCCGCCAGGCGTCCTCGGCCGTCTCGATGCCGCCGACGCCGACGAGCGTGAGCCGGTCCCCGACCCGCCCGTGGAGCCGGCGCAGGACCTGGAGCGACCGCTCCTTGAGAGGGGCGCCCGAGAGGCCGCCGGTCTCGGCGGCCGACTCCGACCGCAGACCCAACCCCTTCCGCGCGACGGTGGTGTTGGTGGCGATGATGCCGTCGAGGCCGAGCTCGACGGCGAGGTCGGCGACGGCGTCGACGTCCTCGTCCGCCAGGTCGGGGGCGATCTTCACCAGCAGCGGCACCCGGCGCCCGCGCGACGTGCGGTCGGCGGCCTCGCGCACGGCGCGCAGCAGCGGGCGGAGTTCGGCGGTTGCCTGGAGGTTCCGCAGTCCGGGTGTGTTCGGGGACGAGACGTTGACGGCGAGGTAGTCCGCGTACGGCGCGAGCCGCTCGGCGGACACGACGTAGTCCGCCGTCGCCTCGGACTCCGGAACCGCCTTCGTCTTACCGATGTTGACGCCGACCGTCGTACGAAAGACGGGCCTCCGTGCACCGAGACGGGCGGCGACGGCGGCCGAGCCCTCGTTGTTGAACCCCATCCGGTTGATGAGCGCACGGTCGCGCGGGAGCCGGAAGAGCCGCTTCGGCGGGTTTCCGGGTTGGGGCTCGCCCGTGACGGTTCCGACCTCGACGTGGTCGAAGCCGAGCAGCGCGAGGCCGTCGATGCCGACCGCGTTCTTGTCGAAGCCGGCGGCGAGTCCGAAGGGCCCGTGCATACGCAGCCCGAACGCCTCGGTGCGCAACTCGCGGTGGCGCGGCGCGAGGACGGCGGCGGCGAAGGTGCGGAGCACCGGGACGCGCGCGGCGAGCCGAATCCAGGCGAAGGCCGCACGGTGCGCGCGCTCGGGGTCCATACGCGCGAAGAGGAGCCGGAAGAGGAGATGGTACAAGACGGTGCCGCCTTCTGCGGTGGATGGGGCCGGCGCCGACGGCGGGGGCGGGCCGTGGAGAGCGGCCCGCCCCCGCCGTCAGAGCGCCCTGGCGGAGGTGAGCTGCTCGGCGTGCTCCTGGAGGGACCGGACGCCGACCTCCCCGCGGGTGAGCGCCTCGATCCCCTGCACCGCGGCGGCGAGCGCCTGGACGGTGGTGAGGCAGGGCACTGCGCGGGCGACGGCGGCCGTGCGGATGTCGTAGCCGTCGAGGCGACCGCCGGTGCCGTAGGGGGTGTTGACGATGAGGTCGACGTCGCCGTCGTGGATGAGCTGGACGATCGTCTTCTCCCCCTGCGGGCCCTCGCCCTGGCCGTGCTTGCGCACGACCGTGGTCTCGATGCCGTTGCGCCGCAGTACCTCGGCGGTACCCGAGGTGGCGAGCAATTCGAAGCCCATGGCGACGAGTTCCCGCGCGGGGAAGATCAGCGCCCGCTTGTCGCGGTTGGCGACGGAGACGAAGGCGCGTCCCTTGTGGGGCAGCGCACCGTAGGCGGCCGCCTGGGACTTGGCGTACGCGGTGCCGAAGACCGCGTCGATGCCCATGACTTCGCCGGTGGAGCGCATCTCGGGGCCGAGGACCGTGTCCACCCCGTGGCCGTGCACGTCGCGGAACCGGTTCCAGGGCAGCACCGCCTCCTTGACGGAGATCGGCGCGTCCATCGGCAGGTCGCCGCCGTCCCCGCTCTCGGGGAGGAGGCCCTCGGCGCGCAGCTCGGCGATGGTCGCCCCGAGGGAGATGCGGGCCGCGGCCTTCGCCAGCGGCACCGCGGTCGCCTTCGAGGTGAACGGAACGGTGCGCGAGGCGCGGGGGTTGGCCTCCAGGACATAGAGGATGTCTCCGGAGAGCGCGAACTGGATGTTGATGAGTCCCCGCACGCCGACGCCGGCGGCGATCCCCTCCGTCGAGGTGCGGAGGCGCTTGATGTCGTAGCCGCCGAGCGTGATCGGGGGCAGGGCGCAGGCGGAGTCGCCGGAGTGGATGCCGGCCTCCTCGATGTGCTCCATCACGCCGCCCAGGTACAGCTCGTGACCGTCGTAGAGGGCGTCGACGTCGATCTCTATCGCGTCGTCGAGGAACCGGTCGATCAGCACCGGGTGCTGCTCGATGAGTCCGGCGTGCCGCTCCAGGTACTCGGCGAGGGCGTTCTCGTCGTAGACGATCTCCATCCCGCGCCCGCCGAGCACGTAGGACGGGCGGACCATCACCGGGTAGGTGATCTGAGCGGCGATCCGCTTCGCCTCCTCGAAGGAGAACGCGGTGCCGTACTTCGGCGCCGGCAGCCCCGCATCGGCGAGCACCCGGCCGAACGCGCCGCGCTCCTCGGCGAGTTCGATCGCCTCGGGAGAGGTGCCCACGATCGGCACGCCGTTGTCCTTGAGCCCCTGAGCCAGGCCGAGCGGCGTCTGGCCGCCGAGCTGGACGACGACTCCGGCGACCGGGCCCGCCTGCTGCTCGGCGTGGACGATCTCCAGGACGTCCTCGAGCGTGAGCGGCTCGAAGTACAGACGGTCGGAGGTGTCGTAGTCGGTGGAGACGGTCTCAGGGTTGCAGTTGACCATCACCGTCTCGTAGCCCGCCTCGTGGAGCGCGAAGGAGGCGTGGACGCAGGAGTAGTCGAACTCGATGCCCTGCCCGATCCGGTTCGGCCCCGAGCCGAGGATGATCACGGCCGGCTTCTCGCGGGGCGCCACCTCGGTCTCCTCGTCGTAGGACGAGTAGAAGTACGGGGTGCGCGCGGCGAATTCGGCGGCGCAGGTGTCGACCGTCTTGTAGACGGGGCGCACGCCGAGTGCGTGCCGCACCTCGCGCACCACGTCCTCGCGCAGCAAGCGGATCTGGCCGATCTGCGCATCGGAGAAGCCGTAGCGCTTCGCCTCCGCGAGCAGTGCGGGCTGCAGCTCGGGAGCGGCCGCGAGCTCGTCGGCGATCTCCTTGATGAGGAACATCTGGTCCGTGAACCACGGGTCGATGTGCGTCGCCTCGAAGATCTGCTCGGGGGTGGCACCGGCGCGGATCGCGCCCATCACCGCCTGCACCCGGCCGTCGGTCGGGCGGCGCGCCTCCTCCAGCAGCTCGGCGGCGAGCGCCGGATCGCTCTTGCCGCCCGCCGTGAAGTCGAACTGGCTGCCGCGCTTCTCCAACGAGCGGAGCGCCTTGTTGAGCGCCTCGGGGAAGTTCCGGCCGATCGCCATCGCCTCGCCGACCGACTTCATCGTCGTGGTCAGCGTGGAGTCGGCGGCGGGGAACTTCTCGAAGGCGAACCGGGGGGCCTTGACGACGACGTAGTCCAGCGTCGGCTCGAAGGAGGCCGGCGTCTCGCCCGTGATGTCGTTGGGGATCTCGTCGAGCGTGTACCCGACGGCGAGCTTCGCAGCGATCTTGGCGATCGGGAAGCCCGTGGCCTTCGAGGCGAGCGCGGAGGACCGCGAGACGCGCGGGTTCATCTCGATCACCACGACCCGGCCGTCCGCGGGGTTCACCGCGAACTGGATGTTGCAGCCGCCGGTGTCCACCCCGACCTCGCGGATCACCTCGATGCCGATGTCCCGCAGCACCTGGTACTCGCGGTCGGTGAGCGTCATCGCGGGTGCCACGGTGATCGAGTCGCCGGTGTGCACGCCCATCGGGTCGAAGTTCTCGATCGAGCAGACGACGACCACGTTGTCGTTGCGGTCGCGCATCAGCTCCAGCTCGTACTCCTTCCACCCGAGGATCGACTCCTCCAGCAGCACCTCGGTGGTCGGCGACAGCGTGAGTCCCTGCCCCGCGATCCGGCGCAGCTCCTCCTCGTCGTGCGCAAAGCCGGAGCCGGCCCCGCCCATCGTGAACGACGGGCGGACGACCACCGGGTAGCCGCCGAGCTCCTCGACGCCCTTGAGGACGTCGTCCATCGAGTGGCAGATGTAGGAGCGAGCCGACTCGCCGTGCCCGATCCGGTCGGCGACGGCGGCGACGACCTCCTTGAACTGGTCGCGGTCCTCGCCCTTGTTGATCGCGGCGACGTTGGCGCCGATCAGCTCGACGCCGTACTCCGCCAGCGTCCCCGCGTCGTGCAGCGAGATGGCGGCGTTCAGCGCCGTCTGTCCGCCGAGCGTCGGCAGCAGCGCGTCGGGGCGCTCCTTGGCGATGATCCGCTCCACGAACTCCGGCGTGATCGGCTCCACGTACGTCGCGTCCGCGATCTCGGGGTCGGTCATGATCGTCGCCGGGTTGGAGTTGACGAGGACGACCCGCAGCCCTTCGGCCTTCAACACCCGGCACGCCTGCGTACCGGAGTAGTCGAACTCCGCAGCCTGACCAATCACGATCGGCCCCGAACCGATCACCAACACGGACTGGATATCGGTGCGCTTAGGCACGCTGGCCCTCCATCAGGCTCACGAAGCGGTCGAAGAGGTAGGCGGCGTCGTGCGGACCCGCTGCCGCTTCGGGGTGGTACTGGACGCTGAACGCAGGCCGGTCGAGGAGCCGCAGCCCCTCGACGACGTCGTCGTTGAGGCAGACGTGGGAGACCTCGGCGCGGCCGTAGGGGGTGTCGCTCGGCGCTCCGAGCGGTGCGTCGACGGCGAAGCCGTGGTTGTGCGCGGTGACCTCGACCTTGCCCGTGGCCCTGTCCTGCACCGGCTGGTTGATGCCGCGGTGGCCGTACTTGAGCTTGAAGGTGCCGAACCCGAGCGCCCGTCCGAGCATCTGGTTGCCGAGGCAGATCCCGAAGAGCGGGGTGCCCCGCTCCAGTACGCCGCGCATCAGCTCCACCGGGTGGTCGGTCGCCGACGGGTCGCCCGGGCCGTTGGAGAAGAAGACGCCGTCCGGATCGACGGCGTAGACCTCCTCCAGCGAGGCGTCCGCCGGCAGCACGTGCACCTCGATCCCCCGCTCCGCCATGCGCTGCGGCGTCATGCCCTTGATCCCGAGGTCGACGGCGGCGACGGTGAACCGCTTCGTCCCCTGCGCCGGAACGGTGTACGCCTCCGTGGTCGCCACCTCGTCGGCGAGCGCACGTCCCGACATCGCCGGCTCCTCGCGCACCCGCGCCAGCAGCAGCTCGACGTCGGCGACGGCCGGTCCCGAGAAGATCCCGACCCGCATCGCGCCGCGCTCCCGCAGGTGCCGGGTGAGCGCGCGGGTGTCGACCCCGCTGATCCCGACGACGCCCTGCGCGCAGAGCTCCTCGTCGAGCGAACGGGTCGCCCGCCAGCTCGACGGGGTGCGCGCCGGGTCGCGGACCACGTAGCCGGAGACCCAGATCCGGTCCGACTCGCGGTCCTCGTCGTTGACGCCCGTGTTCCCCACGTGCGGGGCCGTCATCACGACCACCTGCCGGTGGTACGACGGGTCGGTGAGCGTCTCCTGGTAGCCGGTCATGCCGGTGGAGAAGACGGCCTCGCCGAACGTCTCCCCCAGGGCCCCGTAGGCGCGGCCCCTGAAGCTGCGCCCGTCCTCCAGGACGAGTACGGCGGGAGCCTTTCCGGCTCCCCTGGTGGAGGTGGTCATCGTGCGCCTTTCTCGGTGGCCGCCGGCTCGGTGCCGGCGGTGTCCTGCTCGGGTGTGCCTGCTCCGCCGCGCTCGGTGAGGAGGGTGTGCAGCTCCTCGACCCACGCCGGGTGCTCCGCCGCGCGGTCGGCGCGGAAGCCCGAGTCGAGGAGCCTCTCGCCGTGCTGCCAGACGACGACGAGGAGCCCGCCCTCGGTGAGCACCTTGCCGGCGATGCCCTTGTCGAGCCGGGCGTCCCGGAGCTGGGCGAGGGGGATGAAGAAGTCCTGTGCTCCGGGTCGCCTGACGTCCAACCCCTCGGCGGTGAGCGTCAGTTCGGCCCGGCTGCGGACGCCCAGGCCGTGCGCGACGATCCGGTCGAGCCACTGCCCCGCCGTCGTCGACCCGTGGTAGCGGCCCGACGCGGTGCGCAGCACCTCACCGCGCTCTGCCGGCGTCGAGGGCAGCTCGGGAAGGTCCCCCTGGAGGGTGCCGCGCCACTTCCAACCCTGGCGCATCAGCCAGTACAGCAGCGCGATGAAGAGCACCAGACCCACGACCCAGCCGATCCGGGCCGCCCAGTCGGTGACCTCCTGGGACTTCTGTTCCGCGGCGAGCCAGTGCGGCACGGCGAGGGTGGTCGATGCGTTCACGCGAGCTTCCCGTCCACGACAGTCGTACGTCCCCGCAGCCAGCAGTGGGTGACGCGGCCGGGCAGCTCAAGGCTCCGGTAGGGCGTGTTCCGGCTGCGGGAGGCGAACCCGTTCGGGTTCACCTCTCCACGGTATGCGGCGTCGAGCAGAACCAGGTTCGCGGGCTCGCCTGCGGCGATCGGCCGGCCCTGGCCGTCGAGCCGCCCGATCTCCGCCGGCCGGTGCGACATCCGCTCGGCGACCTGCCGCCAGTCGAGCAGCCCCGTCTCGACCATGGTGTGCTGCACCACCGAGAGGGCCGTCTCCAGGCCGAGCATCCCCATGGCGGCTGCTCCCCACTCGCAGTCCTTGTCCTCGCCGGGGTGCGGGGCGTGGTCGGTGGCGACGCAGTCGATCGTGCCGTCGGCGAGCGCCTCGCGGAGCGCCATGACGTCGGCCTCGGTGCGCAGCGGCGGGTTCACCTTGTAGACGGGGTCGAAGGTGCGCACCGAGTCGTCGGTGAGGAGCAGATGGTGCGGCGTGACCTCGGCCGTGACGTCCCAGCCCTTCGACTTCGCCCACCGCACGATCTCCACGGAGCCCGCCGTCGAGAGGTGGCAGACGTGCAGCCGGGAGCCGACGTGGGCGGCGAGGAGGACGTCGCGGGCGACGATCGACTCCTCGGCCACCGCGGGCCAGCCCCCGAGCCCGAGTTCGGCGGAGACGGCGCCCTCGTTCATCTGCGCGCCCTCAGTGAGCCTCGGTTCCTGCGCGTGCTGCGCCACCACCCCGTCGAACGCCTTGACGTACTCCAGGGCCCGCCGCATGATCACCGCGTCGTCGACGCACTTGCCGTCGTCTGAGAAGACCCGCACCCCCGCCGCGGAGTCGTGCATCGCGCCGAGCTCCGCGAGCTGCCTGCCCTCCAGGCCGACGGTGACGGCGCCCACCGGCTGCACGTCGCAGTACCCGGACTCCCTGCCGAGCCGCCACACCTGCTCCACGACGCCCGCCGAGTCCGCGACGGGGAAGGTGTTCGCCATCGCGTGGACGGCCGTGTACCCGCCGCGCGCCGCGGCCCGGGTGCCGGTGAGGACCGTCTCCGAGTCCTCGCGGCCCGGCTCCCGCAGGTGCGTGTGGAGGTCGACGAGACCGGGGAGGAGCACGGCGCCCGCCGCGTCGACCACCTCGGCGCCCGGGGCATCGAGCCCGGTGCCGACCTCGGCGATCGTCTCCCCGTCGAGCAGTACGTCCTGCTCCTCGCCGCCGAGGACGCGTGCGGAGGTGATCAGGGTCTTCGTTGCCATCAGGCGCTCTCCTCGGCGTCGGCGGGGCGCCCTGCCGTTCCGGCGGGCGTGGGGCTGCCGGCGGGCTCGGCGCCGCCAAGCAGCAGGTACAGCACGGCCATCCGCACGCTCACGCCTGCGGTGACCTGCTCGACGGCGGTGCACCGCGGGGAGTCGGCGACCTGCGCGGTGATCTCCATGCCGCGGTTCATCGGGCCGGGATGCATCACCACGGCGTGCTCGGGCATCCGGGCCATCCGCTCCCCGTCGAGCCCGTAGCGCCGCGCGTACTCCCGCTCGGTGGGGAAGAACGCGTCCCGCATCCGCTCGCGCTGGACGCGGAGCATCATCACCGCGTCCGACTTGGCCAGCACCGGGTCGAGCGCGTAACTCACCTCGCACGGCCACTCCTCCACCCCCACAGGCACCAGCGTCGGCGGCGCGACGAGCGTGACCTCGGCGCCGAGAGTGCTGAGCAACCGCACGTTGGAGCGCGCGACCCGGCTGTGCAGGATGTCCCCGACGACCGTGACGCGCTTTCCCGCGAGGTCCTGCCCCTCGGCGCCGACGAGCCGCCTTCGCAAGGTGAACGCGTCGAGGAGCGCCTGCGTCGGGTGCTCGTGCGTCCCGTCCCCCGCGTTGATCACGGAGCCGCCGATCCATCCGGAGGTGGCGAGCCGGTGCGGGGCCCCGGAATCGGGGTGGCGGATGACGACGGCGTCGGCGCCCATCGCCTCCAGCGTCAGCGCCGTGTCCTTGAGCGACTCCCCTTTCGAGACGGAGGAGCCCTTCGCGGAGAAGTTGATGACGTCGGCCGAGAGGCGCTTCGCCGCTGCCTCGAACGAGATCCGGGTGCGGGTCGAGTCCTCGAAGAAGAGGTTGACGACGGTGCGGGCGCGCAGGGTCGGCAGCTTCTTGATCGGCCTGTCGGCGAGCCGGGCGAGCTCCTCGGCGGTGTCGAGGATGAGCACGGCGTCGTCACGGCTCAGCTCGGCGGCCGAGGTGAGATGGCGCTGCATCTGTTGCCTTCCGTGTATGTACGGGCAGTCGGGCACACCGGCGTACGGGCAGGCGGCGGTGAGGCGCGGGCGCGCCGGCGCACGGCTCCCGTGGCGCGAGCGGTGTCGGGTGGGTCAGCCGGCCTCGGAGGCGCGTGCGGGCGCCTGCGCCTCACCGGTTGCTGCGAGCTGCCCGAGGAGCACGCCGTCGCGGCCGTCCTCCTCTGCGAGCTGCACCTTCACCGTCTCGCGCAGCGAGGTGGGGAGGTTCTTGCCGACGTAGTCGGCGCGGATCGGAAGCTCTCGGTGTCCGCGGTCGACGAGTACCGCCAGTTGGACGGCGCGGGGGCGCCCGATGTCACCCAGCGCATCCAATGCGGCACGGATGGTGCGCCCGGAGAAGAGGACGTCGTCGACGAGGACTACCAAGCGTCCGTCGACCCCGCCCTCGGGGATCTCGGTACGGGCGAGGGTGCGCGCGGGGCGGAGACGGAGATCGTCCCGGTACATGGTGATGTCGAGGGAGCCCACCGGAATCGAGCGTTCGGTGATCTCGCGGAGCTTCGCAGCGAGCCGCTCGGCGAGGTGCACACCACGGGTGGGGATGCCGAGAAGCACCACGTCGTCGGCGCCTTTGGCGCGCTCGACGATCTCGTGCGCGATGCGGGTCAGGACCCGCGCGATGTCAGGGGCCTCCAGCACGGGCCGCGCGGGCTCGGGGGGCGCCTGGGTACTGCTGTCGTCCATTCGAGGGACCTCCTTCCCCGCCTCACGGGACGGGCGTTAAAGGACGTCTGGCCTTTCGCCGCACCACATTAGCAGCCTCGGCGCGTCGGACTTGACCCCCTGGTCGGCGGTGTGCTGTGCCTCTCGGCTTGACGCGGCACATTACGCTGCGTAACCTCACAATGAGTTACGAAGACTTCGTCCGGGGAGCCTTATGTCCAGCGAATACGCCAAGCAGCTCGGTGCGAAGCTCCGAGCCATCCGCACTCAGCAGGGCCTCTCCCTCCACGGGGTCGAGGAGAAGTCGCAGGGCCGCTGGAAGGCGGTCGTCGTCGGCTCGTACGAGCGCGGGGACCGCGCGGTCACCGTGCAGCGCCTCGCGGAGCTCGCCGACTTCTACGGGGTCCCGGTGCAGGAGCTCCTGCCCGGCACCACTCCGGGAGGCGCCGCCGAGCCGCCGCCGAAGCTCGTCCTCGACCTGGAGCGGCTGGCGCACGTGCCGGCCGAGAAGGCCGGACCGCTCCAGCGGTACGCCGCCACCATCCAGTCCCAGCGCGGGGACTACAACGGCAAGGTCCTCTCCATCCGCCAGGACGACCTGCGCACCCTCGCAGTCATCTACGACCAGTCGCCGTCGGTCCTCACCGAGCAACTGATCAGCTGGGGCGTGCTCGACGCCGACGCGCGCCGCGCCGTCTCGCACGCCGAGGACCTCTGAGCGCTCCCGCCCCACCCCGCCCGTCGGCTCGGCCGGCGGGCCGGGCGGTGACGGCCGCGACGGCAGGCACCGCCCGGAAGAAGTCGTACCGCACACAACGCTGCCCGCCGGACCCCGTGGTCCGGCGGGCAGCGTCGTGAGGTGCCCGGCGCCTCGCGGCTCAGCGGTGCAGGCTCGGCTTCAGCTCCAGGAGCCGGCCGAGCAGGCCGTTGACGAAGCTCGGGGAGTCGTCCGTCGAGAACTCCTTGGCGAGCTGGACCGCCTCGTCGATCGCGACCGCGTCCGGGGTGCCGTCGACCCAGAGCAGCTCGTAGGCGCCCAGCCGCAGGATGCTGCGGTCGACGTCCGGCATCCGGTCGAGGGTCCAATCCACCGCGTACGTAGAGAGGAGCTCGTCGATCCGGGCGGCGTGCCGCGCGTACCCCTCGACGAGGTCCATCGCGAACTCCGTGACCGGCGGCTGGCGCGGGTCGTTCCGCGCGTGCCGCAGCCAGTCGGCGAGGACGGTCTGGACGTCGGCGCCGCGGTGGTCCGCCTCGAAGAGGATCTGGAAGGCGCGCTTTCGGGCCCTGTTGCGAGCTGCCACGGTTAGCCGTTCACCCGGCCGAGGTACTCACCGGTGCGGGTGTCGACCTTGATCTTCTCGCCCGTGGTGATGAAGAGCGGGACCTGGACCTCGTAGCCGGTCTCCAGCTCCGCGGGCTTGGAGCCGCCGGTGGAGCGGTCGCCCTGCACGCCGGGCTCGGTGTGCGCGATGACGAGCTCGACCGCGGCCGGGAGCTCCACCGAGAGCGGGTTGCCCTGGTACATCGCGACCGTCGCCTCGAAGCCTTCGAGAAGGTAGTTGGCGGCGTCGCCCGCGACCTCGGGGGTGACGTGGATCTGGTCGTACGTCTCCATGTCCATGAAGACGAAGTGCTCGCCGTCCCTGTACGAGTACTGCATGTTCCGTCGGTCCACGGTGGCCGTCTCGACCTTGGTGCCGGCGTTGAAGGTCTTGTCGACGATCTTGCCGGAGAGCACGTTCTTGAGCTTGGTGCGGACGAAGGCCGGGCCCTTGCCGGGCTTGACGTGCTGGAACTCGACGACGGACCAGAGCTGGTCGGCGTCGAGCTTGAGCACCATGCCGTTCTTGAGGTCGTTCGTGGATGCCACGGTCGAGGAATCTCCTGAGACTGCTGCTGCGGAAGACCGAAGAGCCGCCGGCGCCTCCGAGCCCGCGGTGGCCCCGCCGGCTCAGAGTGCGAGCAGCTCTTTGGTCGTGATGGTGAGTAGCTCGGGTCCGCCGTCCGCCTGCGGGCGAACGACGAGAGTGTCATCGATCCGGACACCGCCCCTGCCCGGGAGATGGACCCCCGGCTCGACAGTGACCGGCACACAAGCGTCCAGTCTACTCATGGCCTCCGGAGTGAGCCGAGGGTCCTCACCGATTTCCAGACCCACTCCGTGGCCCGTGGACGGGCCGAGCGCCGCCGAGTGCCCCGCATCCCCGAGGACCCGACGGGCCGCACCGTCGACCTCGCGGCAACTGGCGCCGGGCAGCAGCGCCTCGCGGGCGGCGCGCTGAGCGGCGAAGACGAGGTCGTAGAGCTCGATCTGCCAGTCGTCGGGGGCCGTTCCGATGACGAAGGTACGGCCCACCTGGCAGCGGTAGCCGTGGTAGTTGGCGCCGAGGCGTACGGAGAGGAAGTCGCCCTCCTCGACCCTGCGGTCGGTCGGACGGTGCGTGGCGAGGCCCGCGTTGGCGCCCGTCGCGACCGAGGTGGGGAACGCCGGGCCCTCGGCTCCGTGGTCGATGAGCCGGCGCTCCAGCTCCAGCGCGAGATGCCGCTCGGTACGGCCGACGAGGATCGACTCGAGCAGCTCGCCGAGCGCCTGATCGGTGATCTCCGCGGCGACCCGGAGCGCCGAGATCTCCTCGTCGTCCTTGACGACGCGCTGCTGCTCCACCGCGCATCCGAGGTCGGCGAGACGGACGCCGGGAGCAGTGCGGCCGAGGCTGCGGTGCCTCGCGACGGTGAGGTGGTGCTCCTCGACGGCGAGCGAGCCGGCGCCCGACTCCACTGCGAACTGCGCGGCGACGAGGACGGGATCGCCCTCGCTCGCCGCGAGGACGGCGGTGCGCAGACCGTCGACCGGCGGGCGGCCGGGCTCCGAATCCTCGGTGCGGGCCGTGATGAGGGTGTCCTCGCCGTCGGCGCCGAGGAGGAGGGCCGCGCCCGGGGCGGCCTGGCCGGTGAGGTAGCGGATGTTGGACGGCAGGGAGACCAGCACGGCGTCCGCCGGGTTCCGGCCGCCCTCGGCAGCGCAGCTCTCACGCAAGCGCGCGCGGCGGGAGACATGCACCTCGGACATACGCCGAGCGTAGGGGCGTGCCGCGGGTACCACCGCTCGGGCGGGGCCGTGCGGGCGACCGGACGGGCGGGGCCGCGTCCGCGCTACCAGGCGGGCGGACTGGCGAGGCTGCGGGCGACGACGTCGTCGAGCATCCGGGCCGTACTGGCGACGTCCTGGCGGGAGTTGTCGATGATCGGCAGACCCGAGCCGTACCAGCCGGCCATGCGGCCGTGGATGCGGGCGACCTCCTCCTCGGTGAGGCGGCGGTTGCCGGTGCGGCCGGCGTTG
Organism: Streptomyces sulphureus DSM 40104; assembly: GCF_000381025.1. Lineage (GTDB taxonomy): Bacteria > Actinomycetota > Actinomycetes > Streptomycetales > Streptomycetaceae > Streptomyces > Streptomyces sulphureus. The sequence goes on along the minus strand of NZ_KB905813.1, from coordinate 406,929 downwards.
CGCTCCAGGACGACGTCGAGCCCGGGGAGGAGGACGACCGGGAGGAGCCCGGGGCCGACGTGGCGCTTCCAGCCGCCGAGCCCGACGACGGGGCGGTCGGGGAAGACGGCGTCGTCGAGGACGCAGGAGATGCCGTTGGCGAGGAAGTTGCGGGCGGCGAAGCCGCAGGTGCGCCGCGCGAGGCGGTACTGGGCCTCGGAGTGGTCGTTCCAACCGGTGCGCGGGTCGGCGAAGCCCGAGCGGACCCATTCGCGGACGTCGTCGAGGCTGATGTGCGCGGTGGGGACGGCGCGGCGGTCGGCCCAGTGCCGGGCGACGGAGGTCTTTCCGGCGCCGGCCGGGCCGATGAGCAGCACGGCGACGGCCGCCCTGGTGGCGTCGAGCGGGGCGGTGGCGGCCGGGTCGGGTATCTCCACCGGGGCGCCCGTGGGCAGGGCGATGTGGCCCGTCGTCTCCAGCGGGGTCGCGGGCGGGACCTGGTGCGGGACGGCAGCCGGGGGCTGCGCGGGAGCCGGGGGCTGCGCGGGAGCCGGGGGCTGCGCGGGAGCCGGAGGTGGGCCCGGTCGGGCCGGAGGGACCGGACCGCTCGCCGAGGGGGCGGAGGGGAAGGCCGCCGGCGGCGGGAGCGGGGAGCCGTACGGAGAGGGGTGCCGCGCCCCGTAGTAGTGCATCAGGACCCACTCCGTCTCGGTTGTGCGGACGCCGCCTCCGCAACGCCGTGTGAACGCCGACAGCGAACGGTACCGCTCCTGGGTACCCCAGTGTGAACGCACGGCTCCGGCTCCGAGTGCCCGCAGGCGGCGCGCAGTTGACGCCTCACGCCCACCGCACGCCCCCAGCCGCCGTCACGAGGCGAGCCGCTCCGCGACCGCGCGCAGCGCCAGTGCGTACGAGGCGAGGCCGAAACCCGCGATCGTGCCGCTCGCGACGGCGGAGACCACCGAGGTGTGCCGGAACTCCTCGCGCGCGTGCGGGTTGGAGATGTGCACCTCGATCAACGGCGCCGTGCGCTGCGACGCGGCATCCCGCATGCCGTACGAGTAGTGCGTGAACGCACCCGGGTTGAGGACGACGGGGAGCTCGCCGTCGGCGGCCTCGTGGAGCCAACGGATCAGCTCCCCCTCGTCGTTGGTCTCGCGGACCTCCACCTCCAGGCCGAGCTCGCGACCGAGGGAGGTGCACTCCTCGACGAGGCCGGCGTAGGAGGTGGAGCCGTAGACGTCGGGCTCGCGGGAGCCGAGGCGGCCGAGGTTCGGGCCGTTGAGGACGAGGACGCGGCGGGTCACGCGGCGATCTCCGCGTGCGCGGCGAGGAGCATCGCCGGGTCCGGGCCCTCCAGCACGGAGGGTTTGCCGAGGCCCTCCAGGACGATGAACCGCAGCAGGTTGCCGCGGGACTTCTTGTCGACCTTCATCGTCTCCAGCAGCTTGGGCCACTGGTCGCCGCGGTAGGTGACGGGGAGGCCCAGCGCCTGGAGGACGGTGCGGTGGCGCTCCGCCGTGGCGTCGTCCAACCGGCCCGCGATCCGGCCGAGTTCGGCGGCGAAGACGAGGCCGACGGAGACGGCGGCGCCGTGCCGCCACTCGTAGCGCTCGTTCTTCTCGATGGCGTGCGCCAGCGTGTGGCCGTAGTTGAGGACCTCGCGGAGCCCGGACTCCTTGAGGTCCTGCGCGACGACGTCGGCCTTGACGCGGACCGCGCGCTCGATCAGCTCGGCGGTGTGCGGGCCCCGCGGGGCGCGGGAGCCCTCGGGGTCGCTCTCGATCAGCTCCAGAATCGCCGGGTCGGCGAGGAAGCCGGCCTTGACGACCTCGGCGAGGCCCGAGACGTAGTCGTGGACCCCGAGCGAACCGAGCGCGGCGAGGTCGCACAGGACGCCGACGGGCGGGTGGAAGGCGCCGACCAGGTTCTTCCCCTCGGCGGTGTTGATCCCCGTCTTCCCGCCGATCGCGGCGTCGACCATGCCGAGGACCGTCGTCGGCACCGCGACCCAGCGCACACCGCGGAGCCAGGTCGCCGCGACGAATCCTGCGAGGTCGGTCGTGGCGCCGCCGCCGACGCCCACGAGGGCGTCGCTACGGGTGAACCCCGTCTGACCGAGCGCCTTCCAGCAGTACGCGGCGACCTCGGCGGTCTTCGCCTCCTCGGCGTTGGGGACCTGCACGGCGATCGCCTCGTACCCCTGCGCCGCGAGGTCCTCACGGATCGCCTCGCCCGTCTCGGCGAGCGCCTCCGGGTGGATCACCGCCACCCGCGCCGTGCGGTCCGGCCGCCCGAGCAGGCCCGGGAGTTCGCCGAGGAGCTGCTCCCCGATGAGGACGTCGTACGCGGGGCTGCCGCTCTCGCCGCCGCCAACGGTGATCCGGGTGGTCTCGGTCGTGCTCATTGCATGCTCCCGGGCGTGGGGAGTCCTTCGGACTCGTCGTTCGTGTCCAGCAGGCCGAGGATCTCGTCCGCGACCTCGGCGGGGGTGCGCTCCTCCGCGCTGACCACCGCGCGCGCCACCTCGACGTAGAGCGGCCTGCGCGCGTCCATCAGCGCGCGCCACTGCTGGCGCGGGTTGATCATCAGCAGGGGGCGCGGGGCGTCGAGGCCGACGCGCTTGACCGCCTCGGCGACGCCCATCTCCAGGTAGAAGACGGGGTGTCCGGCGAGGAGTCGGCGGGTGTCGGAGTCGAGGATCGCGCCGCCGCCGAGCGCCAGCACGCCCTTGTGGTCGGCGAGCGCCTCGGCGACGGCCTCGCGCTCCAGGGCCCGGAAGTGGTCCTCGCCCTCGTCGAGGAAGATCTCGGAGATCGGCTTCCCCGCGCGCGCGACGACGTCCTCGTCGGTGTCGCGGGAGGGGAGCCCGAGGCGCTCGGCGAGGAGCGCGCCCACGGTGCTCTTGCCGACGCCCATCGGTCCGACGAGGATCACCGCGGGCCCGTGCTCCCGTGGTTGCGTTCCACTCACTTGATCTCCAGGTTCTCCAGGAAGCCGGTGACGTTGCGCCGCGTCTCCTCGACGCTGTCGCCGCCGAACTTCTCCGCGACGGCGTCGGCGAGGACGAGCGCCACCATCGCCTCGGCCACGATCCCGGACGCGGGCACGGCGCAGACGTCGGAGCGCTGGTGGTGCGCCTTGGCCGGCTCGCCCGTCGCGACGTCCACGGTCCCGAGCGCGCGGGGGACGGTGGCGATCGGCTTCATCGCGGCGCGCACCCGCAGCGGGCCGCCCGTCGACAGGCCGCCCTCCGTGCCGCCCGAGCGGCCCGAGGCGCGGCCGATGCCCTCGGGGCCCGCGGTGATCTCGTCGTGTGCGCGGGAGCCGGGGGTGCGTGCGAGGTCGAAGCCGTCGCCGAGCTCGACGCCCTTGATCGCCTGGATGCCCATGAGCGCGCCGGCGAGCCGCGAGTCGAGTCGGCGGTCCCAGTGGACGTGCGAGCCGAGGCCGACGGGGAGGCCGTGCGCGACGACCTCGACGACGCCGCCGAGGGTGTCGCCGTCCTTGTGTGCCTGGTCGATCTCGGCGACCATCGCGGCGCTCGCCTCGCTGTCCAGGGCGCGGACCGGATCGGCGTCGAGCCGCTCGACGTCGCCCGGCACGGGGAGCGGGCCGTCCGCAGGGGCCGCCGCGCCGCCCAACTCCACAACGTGGGAGACGATTTCGGCGCCCACCGTCTCCTTCAGGTAGGCGCGCGCCACAGCGCCGAGCGCCACCCGCGCCGCCGTCTCGCGCGCGGAGGCGCGCTCCAGTACGGGGCGCGCCTCGTCGAAGCCGTACTTCTGCATGCCGGCGAGGTCGGCGTGGCCGGGACGGGGCCGGGTGAGCGGCGCGTTGCGCGCCAGCTCGGCGAGCTCCGCCGGGTCGACCGGGTCCCCGGACATGACCTTCTCCCACTTGGGCCACTCGGTGTTCCCGACCATGATCGCGACCGGCGAGCCGAGGGTGCGCCCGTGCCGGACACCTCCGAGGAAGGTCACCTCGTCCTGCTCGAACTTCATCCGGGCACCTCGGCCGTATCCGAGCCGCCGCCGCGCCAGCTCGTCGGCCACCGCCTTCGTCGTGACCGGCACCCCCGAGGGCAGCCCTTCCAGCGTCGCGACGAGCGCGGGGCCGTGCGACTCCCCCGCCGTCAGCCAGCGCAACCTGCTCAACGCCACTCCTGCTCCCGCGCCTTCGACGGCGCGTCCTACTCCGCCGGATACTCGCCCCGATCCTTTCACGCCCGCGGACGTGGCGAGGGCACGGTCCGGCAGCCGGACGAAGCCGGGGGCCTGCGGGGTGGGGCCGGGCGAGGTGGAGAGGTCAACTGGGCGGGTGAGGTGAGGGGTTGGCGGGCCGACCGGTGGGGGTGGGGGCATACGGTGACGGTGGGTGAACGGAGTTGACCGTAGTGCAGTCGTAACTGCTAGGGAACGCAACGCTCAGCTACTCGGCCCGCAGCCCAGCTACCCGGCGCGCAGCCCTCAGCTACCCGGCGCGCAGCTCTCAGCTACCCGGCGCGCAGCGCCTCTTCGCCGGCTTTGCGCATCGCCTCCACAGGTGCAGGGCCCTTCCCCGTCATCTGCTCCACCTGCAACACGGCCTGGTGGACGAGGAGGTCGAGGCCGCCGAGGACGGGGCCGCCGGCGGCGGACCAGGCGGCGGCGAGCGGCGTCGGCCAGGGCTCGTAGAGGACGTCGAAGAGGACGCCGGGGGTGCGCGGTACGGAACCGGCAAGTTCGGCGGTCGGGCCCGCCGGCGTCGTCGAGACGACCAGGGGCGCGGTGAGCCCGGACGCGGCGCGCGCCCACTCCTCGGCCCGCACCTCGACGCCGAGCCGCTCGCCCCAGCCGCGCATCTCCCGCGCCCGCTCGGGTCCGCGCACGTACGCCGTCACCCGGGGCACCCCCATCCGCCCCAGCGCGGCGACGGCCGAGGAGGCCGTGGCGCCCGCGCCCAGCACCGACGCCTCCTCCACCGCGCCGACGCCGCGCTCGGCGAGCGCGGCGACCAGACCGGGGATGTCGGTGTTGTCGCCCCGGCGCCCGTCCTCGGTGAAGACCACGGTGTTGACGGCCTCCACGGAGGCCGCCGTCGCGCTCACCTCGTCGAGAAGCGGAATCACAGCACGCTTGAGCGGCATCGTCAGCGACAGCCCTGCCCACTCGGGACCTAGCCCCTCCAGGAAGCCCGCGAGTGCGTCCTCCTCCACCCGGTGGCGTTCGTAGCGGAAGTCGGCGAGGCCCATCGCCTCGTACGCGGCGCGGTGCAGGACGGGTGAGAGGCTGTGCGCGATCGGGGAGCCGAGAACGGCTGCACGGTGGCGACGGTGGGCGGTGTGGCGTCGGTCGGACATCAGTCGCCGTTCTCCCTGTCCTTGCGCTGTTCCTCGTTGAAGTCCTGCACGTTGCGGTCGTGTTCGGACTTGCTGTCGGTGAAGCGGGTGTCGCCGGCCTTGACCGTGACGAAGTAGAGCCAGTCGCCCTTCGTCGGCTTCAGCGCCGCCTCTATCGCCTGGTGGCCGGGGTTGCCGATCGGCCCGGGCGGCAGCCCCTGGTGGAGGTAGGTGTTGTACGGCGAGGGGTAACGCGTGTCCTCGACCGAGGTGTTGAGAGTGGAGCGACCCAGCGCGTAGTTGATCGTGGAGTCGAAGCCGAGCGCCATCGGCTCGTCGAGGCGGTTGTAGATCACCCGGGAGACCTTGCCGAACTCGTGGTCCTGCTGCGCCTCCGCCTGGACGAGAGAGGCGATCGTGATCACCTCCCGCGGCGACCGGTCGACCCTCTTCGCCTCCTTGGTGAGGCCGACCTTCTCGTACTCCGCCTCGGCGCGCTTGACCATCTCCCGCAGCAGGTCCTCGGGTTCGGCGTTCCTGCCGACGCTGTACTTGGACGGGAAGAGGAAGCCCTCCGGCTTGCCCTCCGCCCACGAAGGCAGACCGATATCGCCGGAGTTGGCGACCTTCCTGGTCGTGCCCTCCGGCACCTGCAGCTTGTCGTCGACGAGTTGGTAGATCTTGCTGGCGCGCAGCCCCTCGGCGACGATCAGACCGTTCTGGCTCTGCGGATCGAGCATCATCGCCACGGCCGCCTCGCCGGACATCCGCTTACGCAGCGTGTACGTGCCCGGCTGGATCGCCTGCGCCTTCTGGTTGCCGTCCGCGGCCTCGATGAAGGCCCCCGGACTCTTCACCACGCCCTCGTCGGCGAGGAGTTTGCCCATGTCGGCGAGGACGGCGCCGTCCGGGATCTCGATCTGGACCTCGCCCGAGCCGTCGCCCTCGTAGTCGGGGGCCGATCCGAAGCGGGCCTGGTAGAAGTCCCAACCGAAGTAACCGACGGTGCCGATTCCCCCGACGACGAGCAACGAGACGACGAAACAGGCACACCCTCCGCGCCGCTTGCGCTTCTTGCCGCCGCGCGCCACCTCGCCTTCGTCCTCGGGTTCCGCCTCCTCGTCGCGTCCGCCGAAGAACGCGCTCTCGCCCTGGTCGGGGCCCGGGTCCCAGCCGGTGTCCGGGTCCGGCTGCGGATAGCCGGGCTCCGGCTGCTGGTACTGGTGCTGGTGTGGGTACTGCTGGTGCTGGTATTGCTGCTGCTCGGGGTAGTACGCAGGGTGCTCACCCGTGCCGTACGGGTCCCCGGGGTACTGGCCCGGATACTGGGCGCCGTACTGCTGGTCGTACGGGGCGTCCTGGGACCAACCGCCCTGGTACTGGCCGGAATTGGCCGGATCGGTCGAGTAGGGGTCGTACTGTTGCGCTACCTGGTACTGCGGCGGGTAAGGGTGCTGCGGCTGGTAGGGGTGCTGCGGCTGGTACGAGGGGTAGCCGGAGTAGTGGCCCTCGGTGCCGTACGGCGCCTGCTGCCATCCCTGCCGGTAGTCGCCGGGGTATCCGGCGCCGAACTGCCCGTCTCCGTAGAGCGGGTCGTCGGGGTCCCACGGCTGTGATTCGGGCCCCCGGCCATACTCAGTCATCGATCCCCTTGCGCCGACACGGCAGCCGACGGTGTGCGCGATCTGCGCGGGGTTCCTCACCCCGCGCTGGGCAAGTGCTGTTCGGGAGGCTGCCGTTGTTCCGGCGGAACGTTACCGTACCGCGATCAGACAACCACTTCGACGCACTCCCCCGGGGCCTCGCCCGAGGTGCGCTCCGTCTCCAGCGCGGTCTGGAGGATGACCACGGCGGCGGCCTGGTCGATGCGCGAGCGGCCCTTCTTCGCACTGACTCCGGAGGCGCGCATCGACTGCGCCGCACTCACCGTCGTCATCCGCTCGTCGACGAGGCGCACCGCCACCGGCGCGACCGCTTTCGCCAACTCCTCGACGAAGGCCCGCACCTTGGCAGCGGCCGGCCCCTCTCCCCCGTTCAGCGAACGGGGCAGGCCGACGACCACCTCGAGCGGCTCGTACTCCTCCACGAGCGCGACGAGCCGGCGCCGGGCAGCGGGGACGTCCCTGCCCGACACCGTCTCCACGGGGGTTGCCAGCAGTCCGTCGGGGTCGCTGCTGGCGACCCCGATCCGGGCGTCCCCCACGTCGACGCCGAGGCGCCTGCCGCGTCGCATCAGGAGCCGGCCTCCGCGACGAGCCGCTCGACGGCGCCGACCGCCTCGTCGACCGCCTCCGGGTTCTGGCCGCCGCCCTGCGCGACGTCGGGCTTGCCGCCGCCACCGCCGCCGAGCGTCTTCGCCGCGGTGCGCACCAGGTCGCCCGCCTTGAGGCCGAGTTCGCGCGCCGCCTCGTTGGTGGCGACGACCGTGAGCGGCCGCCCGCCCGTCACCGCGAAGAGCGCCACGACGCCCGGGCGGCTGCCGAGGCGCTGACGCACGTCGAGGACGAGGGTGCGCAGGTCGTCGGCGGCCGTGCCGTCGGGGACGCGGGCCGCGACGAGCGCGGTGCCGCGCACGTCCTTCGCGCCCTCGGCGAGGCCCCCGGCCGCCTGGAGCACCTTCTCGGCACGGAAGCGCTCGATCTCCTTCTCGGCCTCCCGCAGCCGACCGAGCATGCCGGAGACCCGCTCGGGGAGCTCCTCTGGCCGCCCCTTGAGGAGCTCGGTGAGCTGCGAGACGACGGTGTGCTCCCGCGCGAGGTACTGATAGGCGTCGACGCCCACGAGCGCCTCGACGCGGCGCACCCCCGACCCGATCGAAGACTCCCCGAGGAGCTTCACGAGACCGAGCTGCGCCGTGTTGTGGACGTGGGTGCCGCCGCAGAGCTCCTTGGAGAAGTCGCCGATCGTGACGACGCGGACCGTCTGCCCGTACTTCTCCCCGAACTCGGCGAGCGCGCCCTGCTTCCTCGCCTCGTCGATGCCCATGTACTCGGCCTGGACGTCGAGTTCACGGGCGAGGACGGTGTTGATCTGCTGCTCGACGTCGGTGAGCACGGAGCCCGGGACGGCCGTCGGCGAACCGAAGTCGAACCGGAACCTGCCGGGGGCGTTCTCCGAGCCGGCCTGCGCCGCCGTCGGGCCGAGCGCATCGCGCAGCGCCTGGTGGGTGAGGTGGGTGGCGCTGTGCGCGCGGGCGATGAAGCGGCGGCGGGTGGCGTCGATCTCCGCGTAGGCGGGTGCGTCGACCGTGATCTCGCCGACGGTGACGACGCCCTTGTGCACGCTGACACCGGGGACGGGCTGCTGGACGTCGCGCACCTCGACCTGGGCGCCGTTGTGGAGCCTGATGCGCCCGGTGTCGGCGAGCTGGCCGCCGCCCTCGGCGTAGAACGGGGTGCGGTCGAGGACGACCTCGACCTCGTCCCCCTCGTGCGCCGCGGGCGAGGGGAGGCCGTCGACGAGGAGGCCGACGACGGTCGCCTCGTCGGCCGTGTCCGTGTAGCCGGTGAAGTCGGTCCCGCCGGCGGCGTCGGCGATCTCGCGGTAGGCGCTGAGGTCGGCGTGGCCCTGCTTCTTCGCCTGCGCGTCGGCCTTGGCGCGCTCCCGCTGCTCCTTCATCAGGCGGCGGAAGCCCTGCTCGTCGACGCTGAGGCCCTGCTCGGCCGCCATCTCCAGGGTGAGGTCGATCGGGAAGCCCCAGGTGTCGTGGAGCAGGAACGCCTGGTCGCCCGGGAGGACGTTCGAGCCGCTCTTCCTCGTCTCGGTGACGGCCGCGTCGAGGATGTTGGTGCCGGCTTTGAGTGTCTTGAGGAAGGCGGCCTCCTCGGCGAGGGCGACCGTCTCGATCCGCCTGCGGTCCTCGACGAGCTCCGGGTACTGCGGGCCCATCGCGCGGATGACGGCGTCGGTGAGCTCGGCGACGGTGGGCCCCTTGGCGCCGAGCAGGCGCATGTTGCGGATCGCGCGGCGCATGATGCGGCGCAGGACGTACCCGCGGCCCTCGTTGCCCGGAGTGACGCCGTCCCCGATGAGCATGATCGAGGTGCGGATGTGGTCGGCCACGACGCGCAGCGAGACGTCCTGCTGCTCGTCCTCGCCGTAGCGCACGCCTGCGAGTTCGCCGGCGTGGTCGATGATGAGGCGGGTGGTGTCCACCTCGAACATGTTCTGCACGCCCTGCAGGATCATCGCGAGGCGCTCGAGGCCCAGCCCCGTGTCGATGTTCTGCTTGGGGAGGTCCCCGAGGATCTCGAAGTCGGTCTTGCCGCTGCCCTCGCCCCGCTCGTACTGCATGAAGACGAGGTTCCACAGCTCGATGTACCGCTCGTCGTTGATGGCGGGGCCGCCGGCCTCGCCGAACTCCGGACCGCGGTCGTAGCTGATCTCCGAGCACGGGCCGCACGGTCCCGGCACGCCCATCGACCAGTAGTTCTCCTCCATGCCGAGGTGCTGGATGCGCTCCTCGGGGACGCCCACGACGTCCCGCCAGATCCGTTCGGCCTCCTCGTCCTCCAGGTAGACGGTGATCCAGAGGCGCTCCGGGTCCAGGCCGTAGCCGCCGTCCTCCTGCGGCGTCGTCATCAGCTCCCAGGCGAGCTTGATGGCGCCTTCCTTGAAGTAGTCGCCGAAGGAGAAGTTGCCGCACATCTGGAAGAAGGTGCCGTGCCTCGTGGTCTTGCCCACCTCCTCGATGTCCGGCGTGCGGACGCACTTCTGCACGCTGGTGGCGCGGGGCCACGGCGCTGCGACCTCGCCGAGGAAGTACGGCTTGAAGGGGACCATGCCGGCGGGGACCAGGAGCAGCGTCGGGTCGTCCGCGATCAGCGACGCCGACGGCACGACTGCGTGCCCCCGCTCCTCGAAGAAGCGCAGCCAGCGGCGGCGGATTTCAGCCGACTCCATCAGTGGTCCTCATTCCGGTCGTGCGGGTTGGTGGTGGGGGCGTGCTGCCCGAGGGCGGGCAGAATCCTGGGCGGGGGCGCGGCGTCGACGGGGGCGTTGAGTCCCAGCGCCTCGTTCAACTCCTCCTCGCGGCGGGCCATTCCGGCCCGGACGTCGAGCGCGAAGACGCGCAAGCGCTCACCGCCTTCGACGGCCTTGTCCGCGGCACGCACCGCGAGCGCGTCGGGGGCGAGTTCACGCAGCTTGCGCTGGACCTTGGTGGTGGCCCAGACGCCGGCCGCGGCGCCGGTGGTGAACCAGAAGGCTCTTCGGAACACGGCTGTTCACCCCTTGTCGCGCCCGCTGCGGCGCTCGTTGCGGTCCTTGCGCGGCCGCCCGCGCCTCGGCTGGGGCAGCGTACGGCCCAGTACGACGCGGCGCTGCGGCGGCTCGGCCTTCTTGCGGCCGAGCGCCCTGCGCACGCCGTACCCGAAGGACGCGACCTTGACGAGGGGTCCCCCGAAAGTGGTGGAGACGGTCGAGGAGAGCGCGGAGGCGTTGGAGGTGACCTCTTGGACGTCGGTCGCGATGGCGTCGACGCGGTCGAGCTGGGTCTGCGCGGAGCGGACCGTCGCGGACGCCTCGCCGAGCAGCGGAACTGCCTGCTCCGTCACGCCGTTGACCAACTTCGTCGCCGCCCTGAGCGTCTGCGCGAGCCTCACCAGCACGACTGCGAGGAACGACACCAGGATCGCCCAGAAGACCGCGACCAGCAGGCCGGCTACTTCTCCACCGGACACGCCGCACCGCTTCCCTAGGATCTCGACCTTCTCACCACGGTCGCCGCCCGAACTCCCCGCCACGGCGCCGGAGTGCCGACCCTATCGCGCCCGACCGACACTCCCCCACCGGATGCCGGCCCGCCGCAGGGCGAGCCCCGCCGACGCGATCGCCATATTGAAGCTGGTCTTTCGGGGCGATTGTACGGTCGGCTACCTGGCCGATACTCTCCGTCTCCCATGGGCACCCCGTTGCGACTCTTCGAGGACTCGGCACCGCGGCCGCAGGACCGGCCGCCGGGCGCACGCGGCAACCTGCCCCTCCCGCTCGACGCGTTCGTGGGACGCGACGCCGAACTCCGGCTGCTCAGCGGCCTCGTGGAGCGTGCCCGCCTCGTCACGCTCACGGGCCCCGCGGGAGTCGGCAAGTCCCGCCTCGCCCAGCACGCGGCCACCGCCGCGCAGGATCGGTTCACCGGCGGCGTCTGGCGCCTCGACGTCTCGCACACGGCGACGGCGCCCCAACTCCGCTCCCGTCTCCGGGACTTCACGGCGTCCGGCACCGGCACGGCGCCGCAGAGCCCCGCTTCGCTGCTGGTGCTCGACGGGTGCGAGCGCCTCGACGCGGAGTGCACCGCGCTCCTCGTCCGCCTCCTCGAGCACAGCGGCACGGTGCGCATCCTCGCCACGAGCAGACGCCCGCTCGACGCACCGGGCGAGTACGTCTGCATGGTGCCGCCGCTCCCCGAGGACGAGGCCGTCTCCCTCCTCGCCGAGCGCGCCGCAGGCGTCCCCTCCGACGAGGCCGACGCGGCACCGCCGGGAGTGCTCGCCGACGTCTGCCGAGACCTCGACGGCCTCCCGCTCGCGATCGAACTCGCCGCCCACCGGCTGCGGGCGCTCTCCCCCGGGCAGCTCCACGAGCGCCTCACCGACCGGTTCGACGTGCTGGAGTGCGGCACGAGAGCGGGCCCGGAACACCACAGGAGCCTGCGTACCGCGGTGGGCCTCAGCCACCAACTCTGCTCACCGCAGGAGCGGCTGCTGTGGGCCCGACTCTCCGTCTTCGCAGGCGAGTTCGACCTGGAGGCAGCGGAGTACCTCTGCTCCGACGAGGACCTCCCGAGCCGGCGGGTGCTCGACACCCTCGACGGCCTGGTGGCCCAGTCCGTCGTCGTCCGCTCCCCCGGGCTCGGGACCCGGGGGCAGGCCCGCTACCACCTGTTGGAGACGGTGCGCGCGTACGGCGCCGAGTGGCTGGAGCGGCTGGGCGAGGGGGATCTACGTCGACGCCGGCACCGGGACTGGTACGTCGGCGTCGCGGCCCGGTCCGAGCTGGACTGGTTCGGTCCGCGACAGCAGGAGACGGTGACCCGTGCCGCGCACGAACTGCGCAACCTGCGCGCCGCCCTGGAGTGCGGCACCGGTGAGCCCGAGGACGCCGACCTCGCGCAGTTCCTCGCCGGTGCGCTCTGGTTCCTCTGGATCGGGTGCGGACGGCAGCGCGAGGGCGCGCACTGGCTGGACCGCGCACTCGCCGCCCCCGGTACGCGCGCTGCGGTGCGCGCCAAGGCGCTGTGGGTCCGCGCCCTGCTCGCGCTGGCCCAGGGAGAGGGCGACGCGGCGGAGCGTTTCCTCGACGAATGCCGGTGCCTGGCACGGCAGTCGGGGCACGGCGCCACCATCGCCCACGCGGCACACGGGCTCGGCTGCCTCCGCCTCGCCCAGGGCGACCCGCACGCCGCGGAAGCCGCCCTCGCCGAGGCGATGGATCGCTACCGCCGGCTCGGCGAGTTCGACACCTGGGTGATCCTCACCCAGGTGGAACTCGCCCAGGCCCACGCCGCGCACGGGGAGTGGGAGACCGCCAGGGGACTCGCCCAGGAGGCGGCCGAGGTCGCAGGGGACAGCCACGACCACTGGGCCTGGGCCTGCGCGCAGCACACCCTCGGCTACGTCCATCTCGTACGTGGCGACGCGCCGCGCGCGCTCCGCGCCGTCCTCGGTTCGGCCGCGGTCAAGCTCCGCTTCGGCGACCTCCCCGGCATGGCCGTCGCCGCGGAGTTCCTCTCGGCGCTCGCCTGCGACGAGGAGCCGCAGCATGCGGCCGAGCTGCTCGGCGCCGCGGATGCCGGTTGGGACGCGGTGGGCGCGAGGCACTTCGGCTCGGCGCACTGCGCCCACCTCGGCCAAACCTGCCGCACGCGGCTCGTCACCGCCCTCGGCCCCGAGGAGTTCGAAGCCGCGCGAGCGAGGGGTGTACGCCTGGGCCTCTCGGCGACGCTCGCGCACGAGGTCGAGCGTGCGGGCACGGTGCCGAGCCCCGAGCAGCCGCAGGCCGGGATCGCCCCGGAACGGCCAAGGCCCGCCGCCGGTGCTGCCGCTGAACGCGACAGCACGGCAACGGGCCGGGGCACGGCGCCGGGCTGAGCCCCCGGCACTCCCCGCAGGCCCGGGCCGACCGGGCGCGTCCCGCCGGACGGTGCCGGTTGCCTGCGGGGGTCGCCGACGTCAGCGTGCGTAGTACTCGACGACGAGCTGCTCGTCGCAGACGATCGGAATCTCTTTGCGGTTCGGGTCACGGTCGAGCCGGAAGGCGAGGGCCGGCAGGTTGACCTGGAGATAGCGCGGCGTCTCCCCCTCGCCTGCGTAGCCGCCTTCGCGGGCCACCAGGAAGGGGTGCTTCTGCTTGCTGCGCTCGCGGACGGTCACGACGTCGTCGGGGCGGACGCGGAAGGAAGGCTTGTCGACCTTCCGGTCGTTCACCGCGATGTGACCGTGGACGACCATCTGACGGGCCTGGTAGATGGTGCGCGCCAGCCCGGAGCGGAGGACGAGGGCGTCGAGACGGCGCTCCAGCTCGATGATGAGCGCCTCGCCCGTCTTGCCGTCGACCTTCTGCGCGCGGTCGTACGCGCGGACCATCTGCCGCTCGCTGATGTCGTACTGCGCACGCAGCCGCTGCTTCTCCAGCAGCCGGACCTTGTAGTCGCTGTTCTGCTTGCGCCCGCGGCCGTGCTCGCCCGGCGGGTAGGGGCGCTGCTCGAAGTACTTGACGGCCTTCGGCGTCAGGGGGATGCCGAGCGCGCGCGACTTCTTGATCTTGGGACGCGACTGGTTCACGTTGAACGGACCTCCGTTGTAAGTTAGGTGAGCCTTACCTTAGCTGAGGAGATCGCATGTTCCGACCTGGGAGTCCCCTGCCCGGCACCGATGCCGAGGGAGGTCAGCCGCGTCCCGCGCCGGAGGCCCGGCGACCTGAAGCCGCCGAGCGCGTACGAACCCTCGTGCATTCCAGCGTATCTGCGGTACTCACCGTCCCCGGACCCGAGGAGAGCGCCCCCGGGGGCGGCGACGCCTCCCCGCAGCTACGCACCATCACCCCCGACGGCAGCGTGCTGATGCTCGTTTCCGCACGTGCGGCGGCAGTTCGGGCCGCGCGCTTGGCGCGGGGGGACGAGTTGACCGCCGTGATGGAGATCACGGATGTGGCGCCCGTCTCCGTCCCGCAGCGCATCCGCGGACGGGCGTGGATCGTCGGCTGGCTCACCGCCGTACCGGAGGAGGAGCGCGAGGAGGCGACCCGGCTGCTCGCCGCAGAGAACCCCTGGGGGGCGCCGTCCGGGAGCGACCACGAGCTGCTGCGCCTGGAGGTGGGCGAGGCCGCCGTCGACGACCTGTGGGGCGCGGAGCAGGTGGAGCCCGACGAGCTCGCCGAAGCAGCGCCCGACCCCCTCGTACGGCACGAGGCCGAGCTGCTCCAGCACCTCGCCGCCTCCCACCCCGAGCAGATCGGGTCGCTCGCCTCGCTGGTGTGCACCGAGGGCAGCGACTGCGAACCGGCGGACCTCCAGGCGTCGGCCGTCCCGCTCGCCCTGGACCGGCACGGGCTGCGGGTGCGGTTCTGCCGGACGGGGCGGTGCTTCGACGCGCGGTTCGAGTTCCCCGAACCCGTGGCCAGCGTGCGGGAGTTGCGTACGGCGATGCACGAACTGCTGCGCGCGGCGCGGGGCTGAGAACCCGGAGGGTCAGCCCCGGTCCTCGTCGCCCGCCTTGCCCCGCAGGTGTGCGCGGACTCGGGCTGCGACGTCCGCGTAGCGGGCTTCGGCGCCGTGGCGGGTGGGGTGGTAGTACTCCTTGCCGTGCAGTTCGTCGGGGGCGTACTGCTGGGAGGCGATGCCGCCGGGGAGGTCGTGCGGGTACTGGTAGCCCTTGCCGTGGCCGAGCTTCTGCGAGCCCTTGTAGTGGCTGTCGCGCAGGTGCGGCGGGACGGGGCCCGCGACGCCCGCGCGGACGTCGGCGAGGGCGGCGTCCGTCGCCAGGTAGGCCGCGTTGGACTTCGGTGCGAGGGCGAGCGCAACGGTGGCGTGGCCGAGGGTGATGCGCGCCTCGGGGAAGCCGATCATCGCCACGGCCTGGGCAGCGGCGACCGCCGTCTGGAGCGCGGTCGGGTCGGCGAGGCCGATGTCCTCGCTGGCGGAGATCATCAGGCGGCGGGCGATGAACCTCGGGTCCTCGCCGGCCTCGATCATGCGCGCGAGGTAGTGGAGCGCGGCGTCGACGTCGGACCCGCGGATCGACTTGATCAGGGCGCTGGCGACGTCGTAATGCGCGTCGCCGTCCCGGTCGTAGGTGACGGCTGCACGGTCGACCGCCTCCTCGAGGATCTCCAGGCGGACCTCGCTCTCACCCTTGGCGAGCGCCGCGCCGGCGCCCGCCTCCAGCGCGGTGAGCGCGCGGCGGGCGTCTCCCCCTGCGACCCGCAGCAGATGGTCCTCGGCGTCCTGCGGCAGCACGACCTGGCCGGAGAGCCCGCGCTCGTCCGCGACGGCGCGGCGGAGCAGGTCGCGCAGATCGTCGTCGGTGAGCGGCTCCAGGGTGAGCAGCAGCGAGCGCGAGAGCAGCGGGGAGATGACGGAGAAGTACGGGTTCTCCGTGGTGGCGGCGATCAGGGTGACCCAGCGGTTCTCCACGGCCGGGAGGAGGGAGTCCTGCTGCGCCTTGCTGAAGCGGTGGATCTCGTCGAGGAAGAGGACGGTCTCCTTGCCGTACGCGCCGGAGGAGCGGCGGGCTCCGTCGATCACCGCGCGGACCTCCTTGACCCCCGCGGTGATCGCCGAGAGCTCGACGAAGCGCTTCTCCGTCGCCTGGCTCACGACGTAGGCGAGGGTGGTCTTGCCGGTGCCGGGAGGGCCCCAGAGCATGACCGACGAGGTTCCGGCGGGGCCGGAGCCGCCCTCGCCGACGAGGCGGCGCAGGGGCGACCCCGGCCGCAACAGGTGCTGCTGGCCCACGACGTCGTCGAGCGTGCGCGGGCGCATCCTTACGGCCAAGGGGCTCGCGGAGGGGTCCTTGGACTGGCGCTCCTCCGCGGCGGCGGTGAACAGATCGGGCTCCACGACGGAAACCCTAAAGGACCCCGCCGACAGCCGGCCCCTCGGTCAGCTCGTCCAGAACTCCCACCAGCGCGTCAGGACCAGGATGCCGATGACGCCGAGGTGGAGCACCGGCAGGACCCAGGCGAACTCCTCGGCGAAGGAGCGCACGGCAGCGGGCGCCGGGAGGAAGCCGTGCCGCACGTTGTGGGCGGTGACGAACCAGAACATGATGATCGTCGCCGTCCAGGCGAGGCAGCACCAGAGGCAGAGCGCTGCGATGTTGTACAGCGACTGGTACATCAGCCAGGTGCAGAAGACCACGCCGAAGAGGGTGCCGGCGTTGAACGTCAGCCAGTACCAGCGGGGGAAGCGGGCGCCCGCGAGCAGCGAGGCGCCGACGGCGATCACGATGCCGTAGGCGACGAGGCCGATCATGGGGTTGGGCGCACCGAACGCCGACGCCTGATCGCTCTCCATCACGCTGCCGCAGGAGACGACCGGGTTGAGGCTGCATCCCGGGGTGAAGTCCGGGTCCTCGAGGAGCTTGAACTTGTCGAGCGTGATCACCCAGGAGGCGAGGAGGCCCGCGGCGCCGGTGAGGATGAGCATCCACGCGAAGACCCGGCCACCGCCGACCGCGCTTCCGGGCGAACTCCCGCCGGTGGTGTGCGCGTTCTCGTGTGGTGCGGTGGTGGTCATAGCGGTGTTGGTCCCGTCGGTCGGTCCGTCTGACGCGTGACCGGCGGTGACAACCGGGGTGAGCGGATGTCACGCCGCCGGTAGCGCTCATTGTGCCTCAACGGGCCGGAAGCGACCCGAGCTTCGCCTGGACTTCGGCCACCACACGATCGAGTGCGACGGCCTCCTGCTCGCCCGTCTCCAACTCCTTGAGCTGCACGACGCCCTCGGCGAGGTCCCGCTCGCCGAGGATCAGCGCGTAGCGCGCGCCCGAGCGGTTGGCCGACTTCATCGCGTTCTTCAGGCCCTTGCCGCCGAAGGCGAGGTCCGCTGCGACGCCGTCCCTCCGCAGCCGGGTGACGACCCCGAAGAGCGCCCCGGTCGCCTCCTCGCCGAGCGGCACCCCGAAGACCTGCGTCACGGCGGGGAGTTGGAGGTCGACGCCCTCTGCCTCCAGCGCCAGCACCGTGCGGTCGACGCCGAGGGCCCAGCCGACCGAGGGCAGCGCGGGGCCGCCGATCATCTCGGAGAGGCCGTCGTACCGTCCGCCGCCGCCGACGGCCGACTGGGAGCCCAGCCCGTCGTGGACGAACTCGAAGGTGGTGCGGGTGTAGTAGTCGAGGCCGCGCACGAGCTTCGGGTCGTCCTCGAAGTCGACGCCCGCCGCCGTGAGCAGCTCCCGCACGCGCTCGTGGTACGCCTTGCACTCGGCGCACAGGTGGTCGGCCATCAGCGGTGCGCCGGTGAGTTGGCGCTGCACCGCCTCACGCTTGTCGTCGAGCACACGGAGCGGGTTGATGTCGATCCGCCTGCGGGTGTCCTCGTCGAGGTCGAGGCCGCGGAGGTGTTCCTGGAGCAGCGCGCGGTAGGCGGGGCGGCAGTTGGCGTCGCCGAGCGAGTTGAGCAGGATGCGGAAGTTGCGCAGGCCGAGCGAGCGGTAGGAGTCGCGCGCCAGGATGATCAACTCGGCGTCGAGGTAAGGGTCTTCGGTGCCGATCGCCTCGGCCCCCACCTGCGAGAAGTGCCGGTAGCGGCCCTTCTGCGGGCGCTCGTAGCGGTAGTACGAGCCCGAATACCAGAGCTTGACGGGCAAGTTGCCCGCCTTGTGGAGATTGTTCTCCAGCGCGCCGCGCAGCACGGAGGCGGTCCCCTCTGGGCGCAGGGCGAGTTCGTCCCCGCCCTTGGTGGTGAGGGTGTACATCTCCTTGGTCACGATGTCGGTCGACTCGCCGACTCCTCGCGCGAAGAGCTCGACGTTCTCGAAGCCCGGAGTCTCGACGTAGCCGTACCCGGCGCGGCGCAGCGGAGCGGCGAACGCCTCGCGCACCGCGAGGTACTCGGCGGAGCGGGGCGGGATCAGGTCGTAGGTGCCCTTGGGGGCCTTGAAGGTGCTCACTGGTTCTCTCGTCACATTCCTCGTCGCGGTGGTACGCCCTCGGCGCCGCCGCCGGTGGCCACCTCCCGAAGGAAGGGGTTGGTGGCGCGTTCACGGCCGATGGTGGTCTGGGGGCCGTGCCCGGAGAGGACCACGGTCTCGTCCTCCAGCGGCAGGCAGACGCGGGCGAGCGACTGGAGGAGCTCGGCCTGATCGCCACCGGGCAGGTCGGTACGGCCCACGGAACCGGCGAAGAGCAGGTCGCCCGAGAACAGGACGGAGGGAAACTCCTCGCCCGCCGGGGAGGCGGCCTGGCCCGGGAGGCGGAACGCCACGGAGCCCTTGGTGTGGCCGGGGGCGTGCGCGACGGACAGTTCGAGCCCCGCGAGCTCGAGGGAGGCACCGTCGGAGAGCTCGACGAGGTCGTCCGGCTCCCCGATCGTCAACTCGCCCATCAGTGGCTGCCCAATGACCTGCCCGATGCCCTTCTCCGGATCGCTCATCATGTAGCGGTCGGCCGGATGGATCCAGGCGGGAACACCGTGCGCGCCGCAGACGGGCACGACGGAGGCGGTGTGGTCGATGTGGCCGTGGGTGAGGATGACGGCGACCGGCTTCAGGCGGTGCTTCGCCACGGCCTCCGCGACGCCCTCCGCGGCCTGGTGGCCCGGGTCGATGATGACGCACTCCTCGCCCGCTCCGGGCGCGAGAAGGTAGCAGTTGGTGCCCCAAGCCCCTGCTGGGAACCCGGCAACGAGCACGATCGTCCTTCAATCGTCGACGGTGGGGAGTCGCTGCGACGGCGCCGCGAGCGGTCGTTTCCGACGTCCGCGCTCCGTGGCAGCACGGACACCTTACCGGCGCCCTGGCGCACGGCGGAAACCCGTATACCGTACGTGGCCGAACCCTGGCACGCGCACGCCCGAAGGAGACGACCGTGGTCAGCAGTGAGCAGCGCAGGAAGCAGCTCGCCCGCGACAAGCACAGGCGCCAACTGGAGCGGCGGGCCCAGCGCAGGCGGCGCGCGAGGATGCGCAACATCGGGATCGCCGCCGGCGCGGTGGTCGTCCTCTCGGCGTTCGGTGCCTACGCGGCCACCGGCGGCTTCGCCTCCGAGGAGGAGAACAAGGCGGAGGAGGCGCCGTCGCCGAGCCCGAGCTCCAAGGCCCCCGACCCGTGCGGGAAGCCGGCGAAGGGCAAGCCGAACGGCAAGACGTGGGAGAAGGAGCCGGCGATGAAGATCGACACCTCCGCCGACTACACGATGGAACTCGCCACCACCTGCGGTGACATCACCCTGGATCTCGACGCCGAGAAGGCACCGCACACGGTGAACTCCTTCGACTTCCTCACCGGCGAAGGCTATTTCGACCACACCCCCTGCCACCGCCTCCTCGACGACCGCCTCCTCCAGTGCGGCGATCCGAAGGGCACAGGCGAGGGCGACCCCGGCTACACGATCCCGGACGAGAACCTCAAGGACCCCCGCCTGAAGGGGAACACGTACCCCGCGGGCACCGTCGCGATGGCGAACCGGTACGACGCGCAGGCGGACAAGGGGCGCGACTCCGGCGGCAGTCAGTTCTTCCTCGTCTTCGAGGACACCCAACTCCCGCCGGACTACACGCCGTTCGGCAAGATCACCGGCGGTATGGACGTGCTGAAGAAGATCGCGAAGGCCGGCTCCGTCCCCGACCCCCAGACGGGCAACACCGCGCCCAACGCGACGGTGGTGATCGACAAGGCCGAGGTCAGGAAGGGCTGAACCGCCGCTGATCGGCAAAGTTCGCGACGTCGGATTGCGGACAGCGCAGCCCCCTCTCGCCTATGTTGGCGGGGTGCAGGGTGCCCACACCGGCGGCCGCTCCCAGTCGGGGCGCAGCCGGCGGCAGCGGCCGGCCGCCGGCCTCCGCTTCGCGCGCCCGGCACCGTCGGCGGGACGAACGCCGGCGACACCGTGAACATATGTGGACGATGCCCAGGGCGCAGCGAGCGCACCGCAGCAGGCATCATGTGGAGGAGGCGCTGTGAGCAGCGACCCGTGGGGGCGCGTCGACGACGCGGGGACGGTATACGTGCGTACTGCCGAGGGCGAGAAGGTCGTCGGCTCCTGGCAGGCGGGCTCTCCTGAGGAGGCCCTCGCCTACTTCACACGCAAGTACGACGGCCTGGTTGTGGAGATCGAGCTGCTGGAGCGGCGGGTGAAGACCACCGACCTCTCCGCGAAGGAGGCGACGGCGGCCATCGATCACCTGCGCGAGCAGGTCGAAGCCGCGCACGCCGTCGGCGACCTCGACGCGCTCGCGCGCCGGCTCGACGCGCTCACCGGGACGGTCGAGAAGCGTCGCGAGGAGCGCCGTGCACGCAAGGCGCAGCAGAGCGAGGAGGCGAAGCAGGCCAAGGAGCGACTCGTCGCCGAGGCCGAGGAGTTGGCCGGGAGCGAGCAGTGGCGGGCGGCGGGAGAACGGCTCCGCGCGCTCGTCGACGAGTGGAAGCGCCTCCCCCGCCTCGACCGCAAGACCGACGACGAGTTCTGGCACCGCTTCTCGCACGCACGCTCCGCCTTCTCCAAGCGCCGCAAGGCGCACTTCGCTCAGCTCGACGCGCAGCGCGAGGAGGCGCGCAAGCGCAAGGAGAAGCTCGTGGCCGAGGCCGAGGCGCTCTCGCCCTCGCGGGAGTGGGGCCCGACGGCGGCCAAGTATCGCGACCTGATGCAGGAGTGGAAGGCGGCGGGCCGGGCGCAGCGGGAGCAGGAGGAGGACCTCTGGAGCCGCTTCCGGGCCGCACAGGACGTCTTCTTCTCGGCCCGCAACGAGGTCTTCGCCGAGCGCGACGTCGAACAGCGGGAGAACCTCGCGCGCAAGGAGGAGCTGGCGACCGAGGCCGAGAAGCTGCTCCCGATCGGCGACCTCAAGTCGGCCCGTGCCGCCTTCCGTTCGCTCAACGAGCGGTGGGACGCGATCGGCCACGTCCCGCGTGACGCGCGTCCCAAGGTCGAAAGCCGGATGCGCGCCGTCGAGCAGGCGATTCAGGAGGGCGAGGAGGCCGAGTGGCGCCGTAGCAACCCCGAGGCGCGGGCGCGCGCCGCGGGGCTGACGGGGCAGCTGCAGGACGCCGTCGACAAGCTGCGGGCGCAGGCCGACAAGGCGCGCGCGGACGGCAACACGGCGAAGGCGGAGAAGCTGGAGCAGGAGCTCCAGGGGCGTCAGGCCCTGCTCGACCAGGCACTCAAGGGCCTGGAGGAGTTCGGGGGCTGACTGCGGCCGGTCGTCCGACGGCGGGGCCCGGCCGGGAGTTGCTTCCGGCCGGGGCCCCGCCGTCGGTCGTGGTTCAGGAGCGGCGGGCCGAGGTGACGCGGTAGACGTCGTAGACGCCCTCGACGCGGCGGACGGCCTTGAGGACGTGGCCGAGGTGTTTCGGGTCGCCCATCTCGAAGGTGAACCGGGAGGTGGCGACGCGGTCCCTGGACGTCTGCACCGCGGCCGAGAGGATGTTGACGTGCTGGTCGGAGAGCACCCGCGTCACGTCCGAGAGGAGTCGCGACCGGTCGAGCGCCTCCACCTGGAGCGCGACGAGGAAGACGGAGGACTGCGTCGGCGCCCACTCGACCTCGAGAATCCGCTCCGGCTCCCGCGAGAGGGAGTCGACGTTGACGCAGTCGGCACGGTGGACCGAGACGCCGTTGCCGCGGGTGACGAAGCCGATGATGGGATCGCCGGGAACCGGCGTGCAGCACCGCGCGAGCTTGACCCAGACGTCCTCGACGCCTTTCACGACGACGCCGGGGTCGGAGTTGGAGCGGCGCTTGTTCCGCGTCGCCGGCATCGGTGGTGCCGTCTCGGCGAGGTCCTCGTTGGCGGCGTCCTCGCCGCCGACCGCCTCCACCAGCTTCTGCACGATGTTCTGCGCGGAGACGTGGCCCTCGCCGATGGCGGCGTAGAGCGCTGAGATGTCGGGGTAGCGAAGCTCGTGGGCGAGGGTCACGAGGGAGTCGCCCGTGAGGATGCGCTGGATCGGGAGGTTCTGCTTGCGCATCGTGCGGGCGATCGAGTCCTTGCCCTGCTCGATCGCCTCGTCCCTGCGCTCCCGCGTGAACCAGGCGCGGATCTTGTTCCGCGCGCGCGGCGACTTCACGAAGCCGAGCCAGTCGCGCGAGGGTCCGGCCGTGGACGCCTTCGAGGTGAAGACCTCCACGGTGTCGCCGTGGTCGAGGGTCGACTCCAGGGAGACGAGCCGGCCGTTGACCCGCGCTCCTATGGTGCGGTGGCCGACCTCGGTGTGGACGGCGTATGCGAAGTCGACGGGGGTGGCGCCGGCCGGGAGCGCTATGACGTCGCCTTTCGGCGTGAAGACGAAGACCTCGTTGCGGGAGAGGTCGAAGCGGAGGGACTCCAGGAACTCGCCCGGGTCCTCCGTCTCCTTCTGCCAGTCGAGGAGTTGGCGGAGCCAGGACATGTCGTTGACGTGGTCCTTGTCGGCCTTCTCGCCCTCCGTACGCACCTTGGACGCGCCCGCGACAGCCTGCTGCTTGTACTTCCAGTGCGCCGCGATGCCGTACTCCGCGCGGCGGTGCATGTCGAAGGTGCGGATCTGCAGCTCGACGGGCTTGCCCTCCGGGCCGATCACCGTGGTGTGCAGCGACTGGTACATGTTGAACTTCGGCATCGCGATGTAGTCCTTGAAGCGCCCGGGAACGGGGTTCCAGCGCGCGTGGACGGTGCCGAGGGCCGCGTAGCAGTCGCGGACGGTGTCGACGAGGACGCGGATACCGACGAGGTCGTAGATCTCCGCGAAGTCACGGCCGCGGACGATCATCTTCTGGTAGACGCTGTAGTAGTGCTTCGGGCGGCCCGTCACCGTCGCCTTGATGCGCGCGGCACGCAGGTCCGCCTGGACCTCGTCGGTGACGAGCGCCAGGTACTCGTCGCGCTTGGGGGCGCGCTCGGCGACGAGGCGCACGATCTCGTCGTACATCTTGGGATAGAGGATCGCGAAGGCGAGGTCCTCCAGCTCCCACTTGATGGTGTTCATGCCGAGGCGGTGCGCGAGCGGGGCGAAGATCTCCAGCGTCTCGCGGGCCTTCTGCTCCTGCTTCTCACGCTTGAGGTACCGCATCGTGCGCATGTTGTGGAGCCGGTCGGCGAGCTTGATCACGAGGACGCGGGGGTCCTTGGCCATCGCGACGACCATCTTGCGGACCGTCTCGGCCTGTGCCGCCTCGCCGAACTTGACCTTGTCGAGCTTGGTGACGCCGTCGACGAGGAGGGCCACCTGATCGCCGAAGTCGCGGCGGAGGGTGTCGAGGCCGTACTCGGTGTCCTCGACCGTGTCGTGGAGCAGGCCGGCCATGAGGGTCGCCGGGTCCATACCGAGCTCGGCGAGGATCGTCGTCACCGCGAGGGGATGGGTGATGTACGGGTCGCCGCTCTTGCGCTTCTGACCGCGGTGCCACCGCTCGGCGACCTGGTAGGCGCGCTCGATCTGGCGGAGCGTGGAGGACTCGATCTTCGGGTCGTTGGCCCGGACTGTCCGCAGCAGCGGCTCGAGCACCGGGTTGAACGGGCTGGAACGCTGCACTCCGAGGCGGGCGAGCCGGGCCCGCACGCGATTGGAGGAGCCGGAGCGGCCCGAGACACCGGAGACGGCGCGCGACGGCGCGACGCGGTCGGCCGGCGCGGGCTCGGGTTCCGGCTGCGGGGTGCCCTTCCCGAGACGCGATCCCTTGGACTGCCGGCCGCCTCTGGGCTTGGGCTCGGAGCGCTCGCGTCCCGCCGATTCGGCCTTCCCCGGTGCAGCCTGCTCCTCGGCACCCGGTCGGTTCTTCTCGTCCTGGTGCTGTGCGGCGAGCTGCCTGGCCTCGTCTGGCAAGAGCACTCCTCGTTGGACTCGGGACTGCCATGGTAGCCATCCGCCCGTCGCTGCCACGCGCCCGCTGCGGCACGCGGGACGCACAGGAAAGGCGGCCCTTCGGAGAACGCTCCGAAGGGCCGCCGTTATGCCCCGTTCTGTACAGGTGCGCCGACCGTGCGCCAGGTCAAGCGGTGACGAGGGCGTGGATCGGTGCCCCGTCCAGCGCCGGCTCCAGCCTCGCGCGGCCCCGGAGGAAACCGAGCTCGAGGAGGACGGCGACGCCCACGACCTCGGCGCCCGTGCTCGCGATGAGGCGGGCACCGGCCTCTGCTGTCCCGCCGGTGGCAAGGACGTCGTCGATGACGAGCACGCGGTCGTCCGGCTCGAGGTCCTCGGCGTGTATCTCGATCTCGGCCGTGCCGTACTCCAGCTCGTAGGACTCCCGCAGGGTGGCGCCCGGCAGCTTGCCCGCCTTGCGCACCGGGAGGAAGCCGATCCCGGCCCGAACCGCGGCGGGCGCCGCGAGGATGAAACCGCGCGCCTCCAGGCCGGCCACCTTGGTGGCGCCGTGTGCGGCGCACAGCTCGGCGAGCGCCTCGGTGAGGGCGCCGAACGCTTCCGGGTCGGCGAGGAGCGGCGTGATGTCCTTGAAGACGACGCCGGGCTGCGGGTAGTCGGGGACGTCGTGGATGCGCGCGGCGAGCAGCTCGCGGACGTGGGGCGGGAGCGGGGGCGCGTCGTTCTCCACGCCCGCGCTCTCCGTTCCTGCCGCTGCGCTCACGGCACTCACCTCCGCTTCCCCGACGGGCGGCCGCGACCGCCCTTGTTCCGTGCCGACTGCTGTGCGCGCTGCTTCTGGACGCCTGCCGCGCCGTTACCGCGGGCGTCCTGCACCGTGACGGTCGGGCGGCTGCTCGGGTCGTCGTCCGACGGGCCGGAGTCGTCGCCGTCGTCGTCGTCGGGGCCCTCCGGGTCGTCGCCGTCCTCGCGGGCCTCCTGCTTGAGCCGCTTTGCGTGCACCCGCTTGGCGAGCGCCTTCATCTGCGGCTGGCGTTCCTTCAAGTCCGCGACGAGCGGTGTCGCGATGAAGATCGAGGAGTACGCGCCGGCGGCGAGCCCGACGAAGATCGAGAGGGCGATGTCGTTGAGCATGCCGCCGCCGAGCAGTCCGCCACCGATGAAGAGCAGACCGGCGACCGGCAGCAGCGCGACCACGGTGGTGTTGATCGAACGCACCAGTGTGGCGTTGATCGACTGGTTCGCGATCTCGCTGTAGGTGTAGCGGGTCTGCTTGGTGACGTTCTTACTCGACTCCCGTAGGCCGTCGAAGACGACGACGGTGTCGTAGAGCGAATACCCGAGGATCGTGAGCAGACCGATGACGGTGCCCGGCGTGACCTCGAAGCCGACGAGCGAGTAGACGCCGACGGTGATGGTGATGTCGTGGATGAGGGCGATCAGGGCGGCCACCGCCATGCGCCACTGGAAGGCGAGCGCAAGGTAGACCACCACGAGGACCATGAAGATCCCCAGCCCCTGCCACGCCTTGTTGGCGATCTGCTCGCCCCAACTCGGGCCGACGAGCTGCGCGTCGATCCTCTCGGCGCTGACGTCGAGCTCTTCGGCGAGCTTGTTCTTGACGTCGGTCGAGGTGCTGGTGTCGACACCGGCGATCTGCACGCGCATGCCGCCGTCGCCGAGTTGCTGGACGATCGCCTGGTGACCGGAGACCTGCTCGGCCGAGTGCGTGGTCTGCTGCACGGTCGCCGAGGTCTTCGGCGTGGCGAGGACGGCGCCGCCCTCGAACTCGATGCCCATGTGGAGGCCGCGGACCGCGAGGCCCACGATCGCCGTGATGGTGATCAGGATGGAGACGCCGTACCAGAGCTTCCGGTGCTTGATGAAGTCGTAGCCGATCTCACCGCGGTAGAGCTTGGCACCGATATTGCCGAGTCGTGACACCTCAGGCCTCCTTCGGTTCGCTGAGGGTCGACCGACGACGACCGCTGCGCAGGGGTGGCTTGGCACCGAGCCGTTTCGGATCGAGGCCGGACCACGGGTGACCGCTGGAGAAGAACTTCTTTCTGGCGAGGAGCGTCATGACCGGCTTGGTGAACAACCAGACGACGACGACGTCGAGCGCGGTCGTCAGACCCAGCGTGAACGCGAAGCCCTGGACCTTGCCGACGGTCGTGATGAAGAGGACCGCGGCGGCGAGGAACGACACGAAGTCCGAGACGAGAATGGTGCGTCGGGCCCGCGGCCACGCTCTCTCGACGGCGGGGCGCAGCGTGCGTCCTTCGCGCACTTCGTCGCGGATGCGCTCGAAGTAGACGATGAAGGAGTCCGCGGTGATACCGATCGCAACGATCGCACCGCACACCGCGGGGAGGTTGAGGGCGAACCCGATCGCAGGACCGAGGAGGGTCATGATCGTGTACGTCAGGACGCCGGAGACGACCAGGGAGACGAGCGCGATGAGCGAGAGCCCCCGGTAGTAGGCGACGAGGTAGATCACCACGAGGAACAGCCCCACGGCGCCGGCGAAGAGTCCGGCCTCCAACTGGTCGCTGCCGAGCGCCGGGGTCACCGTGGTGACGTCGGACTCGTGGAAGGTCAGCGGAAGCGCGCCGTAGGAAAGGATGTTGCCGAGCTCCTCGGCCGACTCCTGGGTGAAGCTGCCGGTGATCTGCGCGTTGTTCGTCAGGCGCTGCTGGACGGTGGGCGCCGAGACAACCTCGCCGTCGAGTGCGATGGCGAACTGGTTCTGCGGCTGGGGCTGCTGGGAGAGCTTGCCTGTGATGTCGCCGAAGTCGTCGGACCCCTTGCTGTTGAACGACATCTGGACGATCCACTGACCCTGCTCCTGGTCGAAGACAGCGTCCGCGTCCTTCACGTTCTTGCCCTCGACGCCGACCGGGCCGAGCGCGTACTTGATCGGCTGCTGCTGGTCGCAGGCGACGATCGTGTCGCCGTTCTTCGCGGCGGCCGCCTTCTCACTCGCCTTCGCCTTCG
Source organism: Streptomyces sulphureus DSM 40104 (assembly GCF_000381025.1). GTDB lineage: Bacteria > Actinomycetota > Actinomycetes > Streptomycetales > Streptomycetaceae > Streptomyces > Streptomyces sulphureus. The sequence continues at coordinate 379,674 of NZ_KB905813.1, read as the reverse complement.
CCTCGTTGGTGCTGCAGTCGAGCTGCTCCAACTGCTTGGCGACGGCGGGCGGAACGCCCTGCTGCTGGGGCTGTTGCTGCTGGGGCGGCGCCGAGGGCTGCTCCGACGGCTTGCCCGTGGGCTCGGCGCTCTCGCCGGGTGTCGGGGTCTCGTCGGCGGTCTTGGCGCGGAGCCCGTCCGTGACGGCGCGGCCCTGGCCGCCGGCGTCGGCGGAGTCGCCCTTCTGCCCGTCGTCCTGCTTTCCGCCGTCGTTCTGCTGCTCGCCTTTGCCGCTCTGGGACGCGCCGTCCGAACCGCTCTCCGAGGAGCCGGGCGAGTTCGACGGGTTCGGCGACTGCTGCTTGCCCTGCTCGACCTGGGCGAGGGTGATGACCGGGCGGAAGGCCAACTGCGCGGTGGTGCCGACCTGTTCGCGCGCCTGCTGCGAGTTGGTCCCTTTGGGAATGTTGACGACGATGTGCCGGTCGCCCTGGGTCTGCACCTCGGCTTCCTGCACACCGAGACCGTTGACGCGCCGCTCGATGATGCCCACGGCGGTGTCCATGTTGGCCTGGTTGATCGCATCCGGCTTGCCCGGCTGGTTCTTCGCCTCAAGCGTGATGCTCGTGCCGCCTGCGAGGTCGATGCCCAGACGCGGCGTCTCGGTCCCGGAGGCGAACATCCCTCCCACCAGGCCGGCGATGACCAAAATCATCAGCGCCAGGGAGCGCCATGGCTTCCCTTGTCCGCTGGGGGACTTGCGGCCCCTCTTCGGTGCTGCCACCTTGTCGTCTCTCCCTGTCCAACCGCCAACGCCGCCCGGAAGTCAGGCCAGGCGGCGGCGCGGCACGCGAAGTAGGTGTGCGCGGACGTAACTCAGCCGCCGGACCTGACCTTCCGGCCCGGCGGCCCGACTTTACTTGGAGTCGGTGTCACCGTCCCGCTTCGCGTCCTCGGGCTTCGCGTCCTCTGCGGTGGCGGCGTCCGCCGTCTCGCTCTCGGTCTCGGAAGCGGCGTCCTCGCCCTCCCCGGACTCGGCCTTCTCCTCCGACTCCTCCGACTTTTCCTCGGACTTGTGCAGGTCGATGCGGTCCGAGTCCTCGGTGAGCGAGGAGGCGTCGTCCGGGACGACGGTGTCGACGTCGAGTTCGGACTGGGAGACACCGTTGACGATGCGCTCGTACTCCGCGTCCTCCAGAACGGCGCCGATGGCGTTCTTGGCGAAGAGAGCATGCTGGCCCGAGTCCATCTCAAGGAGGACGGTGTCGTCGCGGATCTCCTTGACGGTGGCGTACATGCCCCCGATGGTCCGGACGCCGGTGCCGGGCTGCATCTGGTCACGCATCTGCGTGGCCTGACGCTGCTTCTTCTTGGCCGAGCGGGTCATCAGGTACATGGCCCCGATGAGCACGATGAACGGGAGCAGAGCAATAGGATCCACGGCGGAAGATTTTCCTTACACGGACGCCTCACGGCGGCCTGGTATTCGGGGGTGTGGGTACCACCCGCAAAAGGGGCGGCGTCGGCGGAGTCTAAGGGAGCCCTCGCCGATGGAACAACGTCCAGCATGGCACCGGGGTTCCTGGGGCGGCGAACCTCCGCGCCGTCACCCGGGGAACAGCCCCTCTTGTCCTGGTTTGTCCCTGGGTTGCTGCGGCGGGACGAGGTCGAGGTGGGCCCATGCCGCCGGAGTCGCCACCCGGCCACGCGGTGTGCGGGCGAGCAGACCCTCGCGGACGAGGAAGGGCTCGGCCACCTCCTCGACCGTCTCGCGCTCCTCCCCCACGGCGACGGCGAGGGTGGAGAGGCCGACGGGGCCGCCGCCGAAGAGCTTCAGCAGCGAGTGGAGCACCGCGCGGTCGAGCCGGTCGAGGCCGCGCTCGTCGACCTCGTAGACGTCGAGAGCGCGGGCGGCGACGTCCCTGGTGATCGCGCCGTCGGCCTTCACCTGTGCGTAGTCGCGCACGCGGCGCAGCAGCCGGTTGGCGATCCGCGGGGTGCCGCGCGAGCGGCCGGCGATCTCCACGGCGCCCTTGCCGTCGATGCGGACGTCGAGAAGGCGGGCCGAGCGGTGGACCACCTGCTCCAGCTCGGTCGGCTCGTAGAACTCCATGTGCGCGGTGAACCCGAACCTGTCGCGGAGCGGTGGCGGAAGGAGGCCCGCCCTCGTCGTGGCGCCGACGAGGGTGAACGGGGGGAGTTCGAGGGGGATCGCGGTGGCACCCGGGCCCTTGCCGACGATGACGTCGACGCGGAAGTCCTCCATCGCCATGTACAGCATCTCCTCGGCGGGACGGGACATGCGGTGGATCTCGTCGAGGAAGAGGACCTCTCCGTCCTGGAGGGAGGAGAGGATCGCGGCGAGGTCGCCCTGGTGTTGGATGGCCGGGCCCGAGGTGACGCGGAGGGGGGCGCCCATCTCCGCGGCGATGATCATCGAGAGGGTGGTCTTGCCGAGCCCCGGGGCCCCCGAGAGCAGCACGTGGTCGGCGCTGGCGCCGCGGGCACGCGCCGCCCGCAGCACCAGATCGAGCTGCTCGCGCACGCGGGGCTGGCCGATGAAATCGCCCAACTCCCTGGGGCGCAGGGCCGCTTCGACGGCCTGGTCGTCGCCGTCGGCCTCGGCGCCGACGAGTCGCTCGGCGTCCTGGGCCGTCTCGGTTCCGTCGTCACTCTGCATCGGCTGCCTCGCGCTGTGCCTTGTCCGTACGGGGGGCGGGGGTGCTCCCGAGCGCCATCTCAGCGCGCCCTGTTGAGGGTCTGGAGCGCGGCGCGGAGTAGCTGCGGCACCGGCGGCTCGGCGCCTGCCGCCGCGAGCTCCTCCGCCTGCGGCGCAACCGCCGCAACCGCCTCCTCGGCCTCGCGGTTGGCGTAACCGAGGCCGATAAGCGCGGAGTTGAGCTGCTCCCGCCACCCGGACACAGGCACCGCCGTACCGCGCGCCGCGCTCTGCGCGGGTGCCGAGCCGATCGGCTCGCCGAGCCGGTCGCGCAGCTCCAGCAGCAGCTTCTGTGCGCCCTTCTTGCCGATCCCGGGGACGGCTGTGAGGGCCTTCTCGTCACCGCCGGCGACGGCGGTACGCAGCGCGTCCGGGGTGTGCACGGCCAGCATCGCCTGTGCCAGGCGGGGGCCGACGCCGCTCGCCGTCTGGAGGAGTTCGAAGACCTGGCGCTCGTCGTCGTCGGCGAAGCCGTAGAGGGTGAGGGAGTCCTCGCGGACCACCAACGAGGTGGCGAGGCGCGCCTGTTCGCCCACGCGGAGTGCGGCGAGTGTGCCGGGGGCGCACTGGACGGCCATGCCGACGCCCGAAACCTCGACGACGGCCGTGTCGGGCCCCACCGCGGCGACGGTGCCGGAGAGGAAAGCAATCATCGCTGGACGCCTTTCGGGGTGGCTGCGTACCGGGCGGCGTGCGCGGCCTTCGCCTGCTGGAGGCGGTTGTGCGCGGGGGCACGCCAGATGTGGCAGATCGCGAGAGCGAGGGCGTCCGCCGCGTCCGCGGGCCGCGGCGGCGAGTCGAGCCGCAGCAGCCTGGCGACCATCGCGCCGACCTGGGCCTTCTCGGCCCTGCCCGAGCCGGTGACCGCGGCCTTGACCTCGCTCGGGGTGTGCAGCGCGACGGGCAGTCCCCGACGTGCGGCGCAGAGCATCGCGACGGCGCTCGCCTGCGCCGTACCCATGACGGTGCGTACGTTGTGCTGGCTGAACACCCGCTCCACGGCGACCGCTTCGGGGCGGTGCTCCTCGAGCCACTCCTCCAGGCCGCGCTCTATCCCGAGCAGCCGCTCGGGCACGCTGCTCTCGGCGGGGGTGCGGACCACTCCGACCCCGACCATCGCCAACGGCCTCCCCGCGACGCCCTCGACGACACCGATGCCGCAGCGGGTGAGCCCCGGATCGACCCCCAGCACGCGCACACGCCACCGCCCCTTCTACGCGCTCCCGCGCACCGTGGCCGCCCTCCCGCCGCGTCCTTCACGGCGATCACCGCAGGTGCGACCGTCGACGAGCAGCCTAGTGCCGGGCACCGACAACGCCCGCAACCGGCGGCCCCGTTGACCGCACGGGCGGCAGCCCGCACGCCGGGCGGCTCCCCCGCGAGAAGCGAGGGGGACGGAGGATCAGGCGTCGACCTTCGCCATGACGTCGTCGGAGACGTCGAAGTTGGCGTAGACGTTCTGGACGTCGTCGCTGTCCTCAAGCACGTCGATCAGCTTGAAGATCTTGCGGGCGCCCTCCTCCTCCAGTTGGACCTGCATGCTGGGGACGAAGCTCGCCTCCGCCGAGTCGTAGTCGATACCGGCGTCGACGAGGGCGGTACGGACCGCGACGAGGTCGGTCGCCTCGCTGATCACCTCGAAGGTCTCGCCGTAGTCGTTGACGTCCTCGACACCGGCCTCCAGCACGGCGGCGAGGATGTCGTCCTCGGTGAGGCCGTTTTTCGGGAGCGTCACGACGCCCTTGCGGTTGAAGAGGTACGAGACGGAGCCCGGGTCGGCCATCGAGCCGCCGTTGCGCGTCATGGCGACGCGGACGTCGGAGGCCGCGCGGTTGCGGTTGTCGGTGAGGCACTCGATGAGGACGGCGACGCCGTTGGGACCGTACCCCTCGTACATGATCGTCTCGTAGTCGGCGCCGCCGGCCTCGAGGCCGGCGCCGCGCTTGACGGCGCTGTCGATGTTCTTGTTGGGGACCGACTGCTTCTTCGCCTTCTGGATGGCGTCGAAGAGGGTGGGATTGCCCTCCGGGTCAGCTCCTCCGGTGCGCGCCGCGACCTCGATGTTCTTGATCAGCTTCGCGAAGAGCTTGCCGCGCTTGGCATCGATCACGGCCTTCTTGTGCTTCGTGGTAGCCCACTTCGAGTGGCCGGACACAGCCTCGCTCCTTCAAAGTCACCAACAGAATCAACGCGGAGATCCTACCGTCCGCCACTCAGCGTGCCGACCGCCCGGCGGTCCGTACCCCCAGGGCAGCGCCGGCTCCTCCCGCAGGACCGCGCGCCGCACGAGGCCGACGAAGAGCGCGTGCACCCGCGGGTCTCCCGTCAGCTCCGGATGGAAGGACGTGGCCAGCAGGTTGCCCTGCGTGACCGCCACTGGGTGCCCGCGGTACTCGGCGAGCACCACGGTCCGCTCACCCGTGGACTCCACCCATGGTGCACGAATGAAGACACCGGTGACGGGCCCCCCGTCCACCCCCGCCACCTCGATCTCCGCCTCGAAGGACTCGTTCTGCCTGCCGAAGGCGTTCCTGCGGACCGCCATCCCGATGCCGCCGAACGTCTGCTGCCCGACCTCGTGCCCGTCGGGCGCGAGGACCTTCTCTGCGAGCAGGACCATCCCGGCGCACGAGCCGTACGCCGGCATCCCGGCGGCGATCCGCGCGCGCAACGGCTCCAGCAGTCCGAAGGAACCGGCCAGTCCCGCGATCGTCGTGGACTCGCCGCCGGGCACCACCAGCCCTTCGACGTCGGCGAGTTCGGCCGCGGTGCGCACCGTACGCGCCTCGGCGCCGCACGCGGCGAGCGCCGCGAGGTGCTCGCGCACGTCCCCCTGGAGCGCGAGGACCCCGATCGGGGGACGATCCCCGCCGGCTTCCATCCCCCGCGTCACCAGCCCCGCTCCGCGTACCGCTCGCCCTCCGGCAGGGTGTCGCAGTCGATGCCGACCATCGCCTCGCCGAGGCCCCGCGAGACGTCGGCGACGACCTTCGGATCGTCGTGGAACGTCGTCGCCTTGACGATGGCGGCGGCGCGCTTCGCCGGATCGCCCGACTTGAAGATCCCGGAGCCGACGAAGACCCCCTCGGCGCCCAACTGCCGCATCAGCGCAGCATCGGCGGGCGTCGCCACGCCGCCGGCGGAGAAGAGCACGACGGGCAGCCTGCCCGCCTCCGCGACCTCGCGGACGAGTTCGTACGGGGCGCGCAGGTCCTTCGCCGCGGTGTGGAGCTCGTTGCGGTCGCAGACGGTGAGGCGTGCGATCTCGCCGTTGATCCGGCGGAGGTGGCGTACCGCCTCCACGACGTTGCCCGTGCCCGCCTCGCCCTTGGAGCGGATCATCGCGGCGCCCTCGGAGATCCGCCGGAGCGCCTCGCCGAGGTCGGTGGCGCCGCAGACGAACGGAGTGGTGAAAGCGAACTTGTCGCTGTGGTGCGCCTCGTCGGCCGGCGTGAGCACCTCGGACTCGTCGATGTAGTCGACGCCGAGCGCCTGGAGCACCTGCGCCTCGGCGAAGTGGCCGATGCGGGACTTCGCCATCACCGGGATCGAGACCGCGTTGACGATGCCGTCGATCATGTCGGGGTCCGACATCCGCGCGACGCCGCCGTGTGCACGGATGTCGGCGGGCACCCGCTCCAACGCCATCACGGCGACGGCCCCGGCGTCCTCGGCGATCTTCGCCTCCTCCGGAGTGACGACGTCCATGATCACGCCGCCCTTGAGCTGCTCGGCCATGCCGCGCTTGACGCGGGGCGTGCCTGTCTCGTGGGCCGAAGGTGCCGCGGTGGACGGAGTGGACATGGCTGAACCTCGCTCGGACTCGCTGGGAAGCTGTGCGGACCGGCGAAGAACCGGCCCTCAGCCGCACCTTCGCCGTCGCGTCCCGGTGGCGGAAAGAGCCAATCGGCAGGGCGTGGACCGCCCGGTGTCAACCGTGCGTCGTCCGGCCGCCGTTGCCGTCGCGCTCGGCGAGCGGGGCCGGCGGCTCGTCGTCCATCTCGAAGGCGAGCGGGAAGGGTGCGTGCCCGGCGAGGCGGAACCAGCGCACCTTGCGGTGCCTGCGCAGGGCGCGCGCGGCGCGCACCGCGTCGTTGTGGAAGCGGCGGGCCATCGGCACACGCCGTACGGAGGCGGCGAGTTCACCCGTCGCCTCCTCGCCGCCCGGTGCCGCGCGGACCGCCGCGACCTGCTCGTCCTCCTCGAACACGGCACGCAGCGCCTGGCTCAGCTCGCTCTCCGCGACCTCGCGCTGCTCCTCCTCCGCGGAGCGTGCGTCGTGTGCGGCCTGGTAGAGCACCATCGAGGAGGCGGGATCGAGGACGCCGGCGGTGGCGAGTTCCTGGGCGATCGAGGCGCGGCGGAGCAGTTGCGCGTCGAGTGCGGCACGGGCGGCGTCGATGCGGGCGTGCAGCCGGTCGAGGCGGCCGGCGGTCCAGCTCAGGTAGACGCCGACGAGCAGGAGCACGACGGCGATCCAGATCAGCGTGGTGATGGTGGGCATGGGTCTCGGGTCCTCTCCCGACCGGCCCCGCGGTTCCCGGGGTCCGGCCGCCCGTTCAGTCCCGCGCCAGGCCCAGCCTGGCGCGCAGGCCGGTGCGCTCGTCGGGTGCGACGGAGGCCGCGCCGTCGGTCACGGTCTCATAGACGGCGAGGATGTCGGCGCCGACCGTCTGCCAGTCGAACCGGCGCACGTGGCGGCCGCCTCGCGCGGTCAACTCCTCCCGCGCCGCGGGGGATCGGAGGAGGCGCACGGCTGCCGACGCGAGCGCTCCCGGGTCCTCGTTGGCGAAGAGCTCACCCGCCGATCCGGCGTCGAGCACCTGCGCGAAGGCGTCGAGGTCGCTGGCGAGGACGGGCGCACCCGCCGACATCGCCTCGACGAGGATGATGCCGAAGGACTCGCCGCCCGTGTTCGGCGCGACGTAGAGGTCGACGCTCCGCAGCAGCCGTGCCTTGTCCTCGTCGCTCACCATTCCGAGGAACTCCACGCGCTCCCGCATCCCCGCGGGAAGGGCGGCGACCGCCTCCTCCTCGTCCCCTCTGCCGGCGACGAGGAGCCGCGTCCCCGGTTGCTCGTCGAGGATCTTCGGCAGCGCCTCCATGAGGACGGGGAGGCCCTTGCGCGGCTCGTCGATCCGCCCGATGAAGCCGATCGTCGGGGCGTCGGGGGTGCCCTGCCACTCGGGCTTCGGCTCGGCCCGCGCGAAGAAGCCGACGTCGACGCCGTTGGGGATGACGACCGCGTCCCCTCCGAGGTGCTCGACGAGCGTGCGCCGCGCGTACTCGCTCACCGCGATCCGCGCGCTGATCTTCTCCAGCGCCGACTGGAGGATCGGGTACGCCGCGATCATGGCGCGGGAGCGGGGGTTGGAGGTGTGGAAGGTGGCCACGATGGGGCCCCGCGCCGCCCAGCAGGTGAGCAGGGCGAGCGAGGGGGCGGCCGGCTCGTGGATGTGGAGCACGTCGAAGTCGCCGTCGTGCACCCAGCGGCGGACCCTCGCGGCGGAGAGCAGCCCGAAGTTGAGCCGCGCGACGGAACCGTTGTACGGGACGGGCACGGCACGGCCGGCGGAGACGACGTACGGCGGGAGCACCGTCTCGTCGTCCGAGGGCGCCAGGACGGAGACCTCGTGCCCGAGACCGCCGAGGTGCTCGGCGAGGTCCCTGATGTGGAACTGCACGCCCCCGGGGACGTCCCAGGAGTACGGGCAGACGATGCCGATCCTCACGACGCCCCCTCGGGCTCGCCCGAGGCGTGCGACGGCTGCTTCCCGGGCTCCAGGTCGGAGACCCAGAACCGTTGCAACATGTGCCAGTCCTCCGGGTGTTCGGCGATGCCGGCGGCGAAGACGTCGGCGACCGACTGCGTCATCGCCGCCGCCTTCGCCTTGCGGTCGCCCTCCTCGGGCGCCTCGACCGCCTGGTGCACCTTCGCCTTCATCACCGGGGTGCCGTCGTACCAGAGCGTCACGGGCAGGAGGACCGCGCCGGTCTGCAGCGCGAGCATCGCGGGGCCGCCCGGCATCCGGGCCTCGGCGCCGAAGAAGGTGACGGGGACGCCCGAAGCGGAGAGGTCGCGGTCGGCGACGAGGCAGACGAGGCCGCCCGCGCGCAGCCGCCGCGCGAGCGTGCCGAACGCCGAGCCGCCGGTGTGCGGCAGCACCTCCATGCCGAGTCCCTCGCGGAAGCCGACGAACTTGTCGTAGAGCGTCTCGGGCTTGAGCCGTTCCGCGACGGTGCTGAGCGGGATGCCGAGCCGGCTCACGGCCCAGGCGCCCGCCAGGTCCCAGTTGGCCATGTGCGGCAGCGCTATGACGACGCCGCGGCCGCGCTCCAGGCCCTCGTTGAGCACGTCGAGCCCGTCGGCGTCGACGGCGGCGGCCATCTGCTCGCGGCTGTAGACCGGCAGCCGGAAGGACTCCATCCAGTACCGGAGGTAGGAGCGCATGCCCGCCTTGGAGAGGCGGGCGAGCTCCTCGGCGTCCGCGTCGGGCACCACTCGTGCGAGGTTCGACTCCAAGCGGAGCACCCTCTTGCCGCGCCGCTTCCACGCGGTGTCGGCGATCCGTTGCCCCAGCCGTCTCGCCGTGGGCTCGGGCAGCTTCCGCACCCCTGCCCAACCGGCCCCGTACAGGCCGGAGGTGAGCCGGTCCTGCCATCCGCTCACGCGGTCCTCCCCTCGGACGGGCCGGACCCGCCGGCACCGGGTGTCTCGACGGCCGCTTCCGCCTCGGCGGCCTCACGGTGCACGGTGACGACCCGCTGGCCGAGCGTCACCGCGCTGCCCACCGCGACGACCCACAGCGCGATCGGCAGCAGCACCTCGATGTAGGGGACGCCGAAAGTGGTGTGGAAGCCTGCCAGGCCGGCGAGGACGAGCGTGATGACGAGCCGCTCGGCGCGCTCCACCAGGCCGTTGACGTTCACCGGGAGCCCGATGCTCTCGCCGCGCGCCTTGGTGTAGGAGACGACCTGCCCGCTGGCGAGGCAGAAGAGCGTCACGGCACAGAGGAGCAGGCTGTCGCCGCGTCCTGCGTACCAGAGCGCGATACCGCCGAAGATCGCCGCGTCGGCGACCCGGTCGAGGGTGGAGTCGAGGAACGCGCCCCAGCGGCTGCTGCGGCCCAACTGCCGCGCCATGTTGCCGTCGACGAGGTCCGAGAAGACGAAGACCGTGATCACCACGGTGCCCCAGAAGAACTCCCCGAGCGGGAAGAAGACCAGCGCACCCGCGAGCACGCCGCCCGTGCCGACGAGCGTGACGGCGTCCGGGCTCACCCCCAGGCGCAGCAGCAAGGCGGCGAAGGGGGTGAGGACACGCGTGAAGAAGGCACGCGCGTACTTGTTCAGCATGACGGTCCCGGGTGGTCGTATCGAACGTCGTGTGGAGGCTGGCGGGGCGCGGGCGCCACCGGCGCGCCCATGGTAGTCACGCCGTTGCGCACTCGGGCGAAGGGACCGCTCTCCCCGTCGGCGCGACCGCCGTGAACTGCACCTCGCGCACGGGCTGCACGGCGGTGGTGCGCGACGTATGGACGGCCCCGCACCGCGGTGGAAAGCTCGAACTCCAGCGCAGCCACGCGGAGATGGCCACGACGTGGTGCGCCCCCTCCGCGTCCGCGCACCGCCGCGCGCCGCGCACGAGGCGTCCACGCAGGCCCGGCCGCTGCGTGGCGCGGTCCGGCAGGCGAAGACCGGAAGGCGGAGGCCCATGGGCGAGAAGCGGAGCGCACATCCCGGAGCCGCCGGCAGGGAAGCGGAGGCGGAGGGGCCCGCTTCCGTTCGGAACGTGGCGCTGATCGGCCCGAGCGGTGCCGGCAAGACCAGCCTCGTGGAGTCCCTCGCGCTCGCGGCGGGCGCGGTCGAGCGCGCGGGCCGCGTCGCCGACGGGACCACCCTCTCCGACCACGACGAGTCCGAGCACCGGCAGCACCGCTCGGTGCGGCTCTCGCTGACGCCGCTGAGGTGGCAGGGCTGCCGCCTCAACCTCCTCGACACCCCCGGATACGCCGACTTCGCAGGCGAGTTGCACGCGGGGCTCCACGCCGCCGACGCCGCGCTCTTCGTCGTCTCCGCCGCGAGCCCGCTAGACGGCACGGCGCGGATGCTCTGGCGCGAGTGCGAGCGCACGGCGATCCCCCGCGCCCTCGTCGTCACCCATCTCGACGCCCCGCAGGCCGACTTCGAGGCGACGGCGGAGGCGTGCCGGAGCCTTCCCTCCGACGGCGACCCCGACGCCGTCGCGCCGCTCCACCTGCCGCTCGCCGCGGACGGCGCCCCCACGGCGCTCGCCTGGCTGCTCTCCCGCCGCGTCGGCGACTACGCCGACGGCTCCCACGTGGAACGCACGCCCGCGACCGGGCAGTTGCCCCGGATCGACGAGGCGCGGGGACGGCTCATCGAGTCGCTCATCGCGCAGAGCGAGGACGAGGCGCTCATGGAGCGGTACCTCGCGGGCGAGGAGTGCGACGCGTCCACCCTCGTCGCCGACCTGGCGGCGGCGATCGCCCGCGGGAGCTTCTTCCCCGTCCTCGCCGCGGGCCCCGCACCCGAGGGTGGCGGACTCGGGCTCGGTGCACGGGAGTTGCTCGAGTTCGCGGTCGCGGCGCTCCCCGGACCGCAGCGCCGGAGGCCGGTGCGCGCGCGGGCGTACGCGGGCGGCGGCGAGGCTCAGCTCGCGTGCGACCCGCAGGGCCCGCTCGCGGCGAGCGTCGTGCAGACCTCGACCGACCCGTACGTCGGCCGCGTCTCGCTCGTCCGCGTCTTCTCCGGGACGCTGCGCCCCGACGACGCCGTCCACGTCACCGGGCCGACGCACGGCGAAGAACCGGGGGCGCGCACCTGCGAGGAGCGGATCGGCGGCCTCTCCGCTCCGTTCGGGACGCGCCAGTCCCCCGCCGCCGGTGCCGTCGCCGGCGACGTCGTCAGCGTCGCCAAGCTCTCCTCGGCCGAGACGGGCGACACCCTCTCCGCAGGGGGCGCGCCGCTGCTGCTGGAGACGTGGCCGCCGCCCGAGCCGCTGCTGCCGACCGCCGTAGAGGCGCACGGCAGGTCCGACGAGGACAAGCTCTCGCACGGGCTCGCCCGACTCGTCGCCGAGGACCCGACGATGCGGCTGGAACAGAACTCGGAGACGGGCCAGTTGGTGCTCTGGTGCCTCGGCGAGGCCCACCTCGACGTCGCGCTGGAGCGGCTCGGCCGGCGGTACGGCGTGCACGTCGACACCGTCCCCTACCGGGTACCGCTGCGTGAGACCTTCGCCTCGGCCACGTCGGCCCGCGGACGCCTCGTGAAGCAATCGGGCGGGCACGGGCAGTACGCCGTCTGCGAGATCACCGTGGAGCCGCTCGCCGAGGGGGCGGGCATCGAGTTCGTCGACGAGGTCGTGGGCGGCGCCGTACCGCGGCAGTTCATCCCGTCCGTGGAGAAGGGCGTCCGCGCGCAGGCGGAGCGCGGCGTGACCGCCGGCCGCCCACTCGTCGACCTCCGGGTGCGGCTCACCGATGGCAAGGCCCACCCGGTCGACTCCAGCGACGCCGCGTTCCAGACCGCTGGCGCCCTCGCGCTGCGGGAGTGCGCCGGACGCGCCCGGGTCCGGCTCCTGGAGCCCGTCGCGGAGCTCACGGTCCACGTCGGGGAGGAGTACGTCGGCGCCGTCATGAGCGACCTGTCGGCGCGGCGGGGGCGGGTCCTGGGGACCCGGCAGGCGACCGACGGTTCCGGCGCCGCCGTCAGCGCTCTCGTACCGGAGAGGGAGCTCGGCCGGTACGCCGTCGACCTGCGCGCCCTCTCCCACGGCACCGGGCGCTTCTCGCGCAGCCACGCGGGGCACGAACCGATGCCGCAGCAGCAGGCTGCGAAGATACTCGAAGCCGACCTGGACGAGGGTTGACGACCGGTAGGCTCGGTTCCCTTACGTGTGCGGTGTACGGCAGTTGGGCAGTGGAAGGGACAGCCGCGACGGGCTCCGCGGCTGCGGCCGGCTCCGGGGCCGCACGCGAGCGAACGCGCGAGTGGTGGGGGTCAAGTGGCCGGTTTCGACGATCTCAGCGAGCACGACATCGCGTCGGACTTCTCCCCCGGCGCGCAGGTCCCGCTCTCCGGTGCCAGCGGGCAGACGGCGGCGACGCAGGCGCTCGCCTCGGCCGCGTACCGCGACGGCCCCGTCGACGCGCTGGTGGAGGCCAACAGCGAGGCGAGCGTGAAAAAGGCCCGCATCTCGCTCTTCGAGCCCAACCTCGGCGAGGCGTTCTCCCGGGCGGTGCAGACCCGCCTCCTCGGCGGAGCGCGGGCTCCGCTCATCCAGTCCTTCGGCCTCGAACCGCAGACCGTCGTCGAGCACTGCCTCGCCGCCACCCGCGTCCGCAAGCAGCGGGACACCCAACTCACCTTCGTCATGGTCCTCTTCGGGCTGCTCTTCCTCCCGGGGGTGCTGCTGTGGCTCGGCGCCTTCCAACTGCGGCGCACGCTCGCGGGCGCGCAGAACAAGCGGGCCGGCGCGCTGGGGAAGCTGGTGCTCGGTGTCGTCGGGGTGGGCGCCGTGCTCCTCGTGATCAGCCTGCCGTTCGACGGTTTCTGGTCCTGGTACCTGCGGCTGATGCTGGTCGCGCCTGTGGTCGGCTGGTTCTGGGCGAAGCGGATCTGCGAGCGGTACGCACAGGACCTGCGCGGCAGATGGTCGGGGCTCCTCGGCGGGGGCGTCGGGGTGGGCGCGAAGATCCCGGAGGCCGTCCCGCAGGACCCGAACGACGCGGGCGCCGAGAGCATCCGCCTCGGCCTCGCCAAGGTCTCGGCCGAGCAGGCGAGCAACGTCGTCTTCTACGCGGGCCCCAAGGGGATACTCGGGATGGGCACCCGCTGGGGGAGCTGGCAGCTCGCCGAGGAGCTGGCGCCCGCCAAGGCGGACGGCGAGATCTACCCCTTCCGCAGTTGGGACATCGCCAAGGCCGTCTACGACCAACTGCGGATGCTGGAGCGCGGCCCGCTCCACACCGGCGGCTTCCCCAAGCCCTCCATACGCCACTGGATCGTCTCGCCGATCGGCGAAGGCGCCAAGGCGGTGAGCAGGCCGGAGGGGCAGGAGGTCGAGGGGTACCGGATCAAGCAGTTCGAGATAGAACGCATCTGCAACGAGCAGCAGTTCGGCGCGGGCGACCGCCACTACCTCGGCGTGCAGTTCGTGCTCTGGGACGGCCAGTTGGTGATCACGATGCTGATCACGGTCACCGTCCTCCACCACACGCTGCGGATCGAGGTGACGGGCCACGCGCTCGGCCCCGTCCACCCGCTCTTCACCACCAAGCCCTCGGCGCCCAGCAAGGAGGTCTCCAAGAGCATCAAGTTCTGGGAGACGAAGAGCGTCAGCCTGCCGCTGGTGGAGGCGAAGGAGGTGGTGCGGCTCACCGCCCGCGCCCCGCTCACCTGGTTCCCGCCGGTGCTCGACTTCCTCGGCGGAAAGCTCTCCCTCCCCGAGCCGTTCGGTCTGCGGCACGCCTGGGCCGACAAGCCCTGGCGCCACCGGTTCATGGCCGACGACGCCCTGCGTGCCGCCACCCCGGTGCTCCGCGTCGTGCACTCCGCCGCGCTCAAGGTCCTCGCCGAGCACGGCTGCGACACCAGCAGCTTCGGCGCCAGGTCGCTGAGCCTCGGCGGGCAGGTGCAGGCGGCGGAGCCGAAGAAGGCCGACGCGTACGACGCCTGAGCCACCACGACGCGGCAGGGCCCCCTGCCGCGTCGTCAGACCTTGCGCCAGCCCTCGGCGAGCATCGTCCTGGTGTCGGCGAGGAGTTGGGGCAGCACCTTGGTGTGGCCGACCACCGGCATGAAGTTGGTGTCGCCGCCCCAGCGCGGCACCACGTGCTGGTGGAGATGGGCGGCGATCCCGGCGCCCGCCTCCTTGCCCTGGTTCATACCGATGTTGAACCCGTGCGCCCCCGAGACCTTGCGCAGCACCGTCATCGCCCGCTTGGTGAACTCGGCGAGCTCCGTCGTCTCCGGGGACGTCAACTCCGTGTAGTCGGCGACGTGGCGGTAGGGGACGGCCATCAGGTGGCCGCCGTTGTACGGATAGAGGTTGAGCACGGCGTAGACCTGGGCACCCCTGGCGATCACCAAGCCGTCCTCGTCGGACTTGGCCGGGATCGAGCAGAAAGGGCAGCCGTCGTCGGGGCCGGGTCCCGTCGGCTTGTCCTCGCCCTGGATGTACGCCATGCGGTGCGGTGTCCACAGGCGCTGGAACGCGTCGGGCGTCCCCACCCCGATCTGCTGCTCCGGCTCGCTCGTCATGCCGGCCAGCATATTCGGCGCGCGAGCCCGGACACGACGAGGGGCGGCCCGGCCCGGACCGCCCCTCGGAGTTGCTCAGTTCTGGACGCGGCGCCCCACCACGTCGACGATCTCCGCGATCGCCTCGTCCTGCGGGATGCCGTTCTTCTGCGAGCCGTCCCGGTAACGGAAGCTGACCGCGCCGGCCGCGACGTCCTCGTCTCCGGCGATCACCATGAACGGCACCTTCGCCTTCTGCGCGTTCCGGATCTTCTTCTGCATGCGGTCGGCCGAGGAGTCGACCTCCATCCGCAGCCCCTGCGCCTTCGCCGCTGCGGCGAACTCGTCGAGGTACGCGACGTGGTCGTCGCCGATCGGGATGCCGACGGCCTGCACGGGCGCGAGCCAGGCGGGGAAGGCGCCCGCGTAGTGCTCCAGCAGGACGGCGAAGAACCGCTCGATGGAGCCGAAGAGCGCACGGTGGATCATGACCGGCTGCTGGCGCGAGCCGTCGGCCGCCGTGTAGGCGAGTTCGAACCGCTTCGGCTGCTGGAAGTCGACCTGGATCGTCGACATCTGCCAGCTACGGCCGATCGCGTCCTTCGCCTGCACGGAGATCTTCGGGCCGTAGTACGCGGCGCCGCCGGGGTCCATCACCAGCTCGAGCCCCTGCTTCTCGGCCGCCTGGCGGAGGGTCTCCGTCGCCTCCTCCCACTCGGAGTCCTCGCCGATGAACTTCTCCGACTCCGGGTCACGGGTGGAGAGTTCCAGGTAGAAGTCCTCGAGCCCGAAGTCCCTCAGGAGGCCGAGGACGAACGTGAGGAGGCTGTCGAGCTCCTCCGGCATCTGCTCCCTGGTGGTGTAGATGTGGGAGTCGTCCTGGGTGAAGCCGCGGGAGCGGGTGAGCCCGTGCACGACGCCGGACTTCTCGTACCGGTAGACGGTGCCGAACTCGAAGAGCCTGAGCGGCAGTTCACGGTAGGAGCGACCGCGCGCGCGGTAGACGAGGTTGTGCATCGGGCAGTTCATCGCCTTCAGGCGGTAGTTCTGCCCGTCGAACTCCAGCGGCGGGAACATCGACTCGTCGTAGTTGGGCAGGTGCCCGGAGATCTCGAAGAGCCGCTCCTTGCTGATGTGCGGTGTGTTGACGAAGTCGTACCCCGCCTCCTCGTGACGGCGCCGCGAGTAGTCCTCCATGACCCTGCGGACGATGCCGCCCTTCGGGTGGAAGATCGCGAGCCCCGGGCCGAGCTCCTCAGGGACGGAGAAGAGGTCGAGCTCGGCGCCGAGCTTGCGGTGGTCCCGCTTCTCGGCCTCGGCGAGGAACTCGAGGTATCCCTTGAGCTCTTCCTTGCTCGGCCACGCCGTCCCGTAGATCCGCTGGAGCTGCGGGTTCTTCTCGCTGCCCCGCCAGTAGGCGGCGGCCGAGCGCATCAGCTTGAACGCCGGAATGAGGCGGGTGCTCGGCAGGTGCGGGCCGCGGCAGAGGTCCTTCCAGCACAGTTCGCCGGTCTTCGCGTCGAGGTTGTCGTAGATGGTCAGCTCGCCGCCGCCGACCTCGGCCGAGGCGCCCTCCGCCGCGTCCGCGGCCGAGCCCTTCAAGCCGATGAGCTCCAACTTGTACGGTTCGGCCGCCAGTTCCTCGCGGGCGTCCTCGTCGGTGGTGACACGGCGCGCGAAGAGCTGCCCCTGCTTCTGGATCTGCTGCATCCGCTTCTCGATGCGCTTGAGGTCCTCGGGGGTGAACGGCTCGGCGACGTCGAAGTCGTAGTAGAAGCCGTCCTTGACCGGCGGGCCGATGCCGAGCTTCGCGTCGGGGAAGAGTTCCTGCACGGCCTGGGCCAGGACGTGTGCGGTGGAGTGGCGCAGGATGGCGAGGCCGTCCTCGCTCGCGAGCTCGACGGGCTCGACCTCCTCGCCCTCCGCCAGCGGGTGGGCGAGGTCCCGCAGCTCGCCGCCGATCCGCGCCGCGACGATCGCACGCTCGCCCTCGAAGAGCTCGCCGGCCGTCGTGCCCGTCGTCACCACGCGCTCTTCCCGCTCGGAATCGCGTAGGACGGTCACACGGACATCTGACACCGGTCTCTCCTGACTCTTGTACGAAGCGTAGGACGAGCGTCGTACGCGCGAGGAATCGTACCGAGGAGAACACCGCGCGCGCGAAACGGATTCCGTCCTCACCCCTCGCCGCGCGCACGGCCGTCGGCGTCGGAGTCGAGCAGCGCCGCGAAGTCGTCCAGTCCCTCCCGGAGCCGGGCAAGGAGCGCACGCCTGCGCTCCGCGCCGGGCTCCACCAGCGAGAGCCCGCGCGCCCCCGCCAGCCTGCGAAAGCCGGTCCTGCTCTCCAGACGCCCCTCCACCACCACGGGGACGCCGGCGAGGTGCGCATGGACCGCCGAGCGGTACGCCTCCTCGCCGAGCCGCGCACGCACCTGCGCGACGTCGGCCCCTGCGAGCACCCGCAGACGCGCCGTCCCCTCCCCCGCCGGCTCCCACCGGCGCAGGCGCACCACGGTCCCCGTCACCCGCACCGGGACCGAGGGCTCCAGCTCGACGTAGCGCCGGGCGGCCCGCTCGAGCGCCGTCAGATCGGCCGCAGTGAAGACGGCGGCAGCGGGACGGTCGGGCAGCCCGGGCGGCGGGCCCGCCGTCGGCGACCAGGCGACCGATATGCGCACCGTTTCGGCGCCGCGCAGGAGTTGGTGGAGCGCGTCGACCAACTCCTTGCTCACGCCGTGGGCCACCGCCGCTTCGAACCCCGAGAGTCCGCCGGTGGCACGGAAGTGGCGGGTCGCCTCCTCCGCGGCGGGCAGCGCGCGGGCAAGGACGGCCGAGGCGGCCTCGGCGCGGCCGCCGGTGGGCAGCGCCGGCACGGCCGCTGCGTACCGGCGGCCGGGCGGAGCGGCACCGGCCTGGTACGCCGCCTGCGGTTCCTCGAAGCGGGCGCGCTCCAGGCGGGCCGCCGCCCAACGCTCGTGACGTGCGCCGAAGTAGCCGGCGGGCGCCCGGGAGGCGAGCGCCGCCGCCCGCACAAGGGATCGCGCCCCCGCGTCGAGCCGCTGCCGGGCGCGCACGCCGGCGGCACGGTTGCCCTGCGGCAATTCGCGATGCCAGTGCACCTCGTCCTCTCGCTGGCCGCCGATCGGCATCCGGCCTCCGCCCCGGTGGCTGTCGCTCCCCCACCCACCTGACCGCGGGGCCACCCTGCGAAACACGGCCGCACGCGCACGGGTTGGCAGCGCACACAAAAAAGCCGACCCGTCTGACGACGGACCGGCCTATGGAACGTGGGCGATACTGGGTTCGAACCAGTGACCTCTTCGGTGTGAACGAAGCGCTCTTCCGCTGAGCTAATCGCCCCTGCGCGTACGGCTTTCGACGCCGCTTCCCGCGCTGTGGCACGACCGGAACCTTACCGTGCCGCGGAGCCATCGACCAAACCATCGGCCGAACCGCACCAACACCGCCCGCTACATGGGGCGTTGCCTCCCGACGACCCCTCGGAGGCCCCCAACTACGCAGCACGGCCCGCGATTTCACCGAGCCCGCACAGACGCCGGGGCCGAGGAAAGACTCCCCGGCCCCGGCACAAGAGTGGGCGATACTGGGTTCGAACCAGTGACCTCTTCGGTGTGAACGAAGCGCTCTTCCGCTGAGCTAATCGCCCGGGCTGCGCGGACAACGTTACCCCATGTCAGCGGGTGCTCCGCACCGCCTCAGACGCCCGACCGCGAGGCCGGCACCGGGCCCTCGTCCCGCGCCTCCTCCGACGCGGCCTTCCGTCCGCTCCTCGCACGACGGCGCTCCCGCACACGGCGCCTCGCACGGTTCGCCCAGCACCGCAACTGCCGTTTCGTCCAGTCGGTCACACGCTGTGCCCACACGAACTCGGTGGCCCAGAGCGCCAACCCGGCGAGGATCACCAACCAGCCCGGGCCGGGCAGCACGAGCATCACCACCCCGGCAGCGACCACGGCGAGACCGACCACGAAAACCCCGGCCCTCCAGCAGAGGCGCAGGAGCCTGGAACTACGGACGAAACCGGGCGCTTGCGACCCCCGGGGCGTCCCGTCACTCTCCGCGTTCACGTTGGGAAAGCTACCGGACTCCGTCCTTCACCGGAATGGATGCACGCCGAAAACCAGTCGAGAGCCATATAAAGCCGCCGATTTCCGACAAAACACTCAGAGGGGTTTACAACCGGCCCGTAAGTGGCATGTCGATGTCGCCGACGTGCGAACCCCCGAGCGCACACTGAGCGAAAGGCCCTGGCGCTTATGAACACTACGGTCAGCTGCGAGCTGCACCTGCGCCTCGTTGTTTCGAGCGAGTCATCACTGCCTGTACCCGCGGGCCTGCGGTACGACACGGCGGACCCCTACGCCGTGCATGCCACCTTCCACACCGGAGCCGAGGAGACGGTCGAATGGGTCTTCGCCCGCGACCTCCTCGCCGAGGGTCTCCACCGCCCCACGGGCACCGGCGACGTCCGGGTGTGGCCGTCCCGCAGTCACGGACAGGGAGTCGCCTGCATCGCCCTCAGCTCCCCCGAGGGCGAGGCACTCCTCGAAGCACCGGCACGCGCGCTGGAATCGTTCCTCAAGCGGACGGATGCCGCCGTACCCCCCGGCACCGAGCACCGACACTTCGACCTCGACACGGAGCTCTCGCACATCCTCGCCGAGAGCTGAGACCGCCGGTACCCAGCCGTCCGACTCGGGGCGACGGCTGGGGCCCGGCACAAACGCACAACCGAGGCGCCGTCCTCGCGTATCCCACACGCGAGGGCGGCGCCTCGGCGCAGGCAGCGGCTAGGCTCTGTGCGCACCGGGCTCGGCGCCCGGCGCGGCCCGTGCGGGCCGCGGGGTGCCGCCCGCCGATCCGCTGCCGAGCAGGAGCGAGAGACGTGCAGATCAACCACGACACCCGGTGCGCGCTCGACTACGTAGTCGACCTGCTGAACACCGCGGCGGAGGAAGACGTTCCCGACACGCTCCAGAGCGTCGCGTCGCTGCGCGCGTACGTGGAGCGGAACGGCGTCAGCGGGGTCGGTGAGCTCGGGGCGGCCGACCTGGCCGCGGTGCGCGGGGTGCGGGACCGGTTCGTCGAGATCTTCGCGGCCGAGGACGCACGCGCCGCGGCGGAGCCGATCAACTCCCTCGTCGCGCAGGCCGGGACGACACCGCAGCTCACCGACCACGACGGGTACGACTGGCACGTGCACTTCTTCGCGCCGGGCGCCTCCCTCGCCGACCACCTGGCGGCGGACGGCGGGATGGCGCTCGCCTTCCTCGTCGTCTCGGGCGAGCGCGACCGGCTGCGTCGGTGCGAGGCGCCGGGCTGCGGACGCGCCTTCGTCGACCTCTCCCGCAACCGCTCGCGCCGCTACTGCTCCAGCCGCACGTGCGGCAACCGCCTCCACGTCGCCGCCTACCGCGCGCGGCAGCGCGACTCGCGCACGACCGGGGCCGGCGTCCGCGACTGAGGTCAGAACAGAAGGTCGTGGGCCCCGGTGAGCGCCAGAAGCGTGGCGATCACGGCTAGGAAGAGCATCAGTGGGGGTTGCGAGAGTGCGTAGAGGCAGCCTCGTGGCTCGCCGGGGTTCGCGGGGTTCGGTGGCCCCGGCTCGTCGAAGCCGAGGTCGGGATCGGGCGTGGTCTCCATCTCGCCGCGATCATGTCGCAGCGGAACGGGGCGAAGCCGCTCAACACGCTCTTGTGGGTACGGAGTTCGCCTTTGGGTCGCGGCGGAGGCCGTCCGTCGTGTAGAGGGGGTCCGTCAGATGCCGTGCTTCTTGAGGATCTCCTCGATGTCGGAGAAGTCCTCGCCGCCCGCCGCGCTTGGCTTGCCCTTCTCCTTGGCGCCCGAACCGACCTGCTGCGGCGCCCCGGCCTCGGGGGCTGCGGGCTGACGTCCGGCGGGGGCGCCGGAGGAGCGGCGGGAGGCGAAGCTCGCGACGACGTAAAGGACGACGGCGGCGGCGAGGACCGCGAAACCCGCCCAGACCGTGGGCTTCAGCACCAGGTCGGCCGCCCATGAGCCGACGGCTCGGACGATCTTGCCGCCGAGCCCGACGAGGCCGGCCATCGCGAGCCCGACCGGCAGCAGCGAGACGGCGGCGATGCGGGTGGCGACGACGAACCTGCGGCGCCAGGCCGTGAGGAAGGCGACGGCGAGGCCCGCTGCCGAGAGCGCGGCACAGACGGTCGTGGTGAGCATGGCTCCATCCTGCCTTGTCGCCCCACGGCGAAGCCATGCCCCCTGCCCGACCTCGGGGAGATCTCCGGGTCGCCGCGGCTGAGAAGATGGCGGCATGGACGACACCCCTGTACTCGACTTCTGGTGCGACCTCCAGTGCCCCGACTGCCACCGGGCCCTCGCCGACGTGGAGGCGCTCCGGGCGCGCTACGGCGCCGAGTTGGAGATCCGGCTGCGCCACTTCCCGCTGGAGAAGCACAAGCACGCCTACGCGGCGGCACAGGCCGCCGAGGAGGCGTACGCGCAGGGCAGCGGCGACGCGTACGCCGCCGCGGTGCTCGCGCGCACGGAGGAGCTGGGGCGGGAGGGCGAGGCGCTGCTCGTCCGCGTCGCCGGAGAACTCGGCCTGGACGTCGAGGAGTTCGAGACGGCACTGATCGACGGGCGGCATCTGCTGATCGTCGACGCGGACCAGGCCGAGGGGAAGGCGCTCGGCGTGCAGGGGACACCGACGTACGTCGTGGCCGGGGAGAGGCTGGACGGCGGGAAGAGCCAGAAGGGGCTGCGGGAGCGGATCGAGGGGCTGGTGGACGGGGCCGGCGGCTAGCCGCTACGCGAGGTGCTTGGCGTGGAAGACCTCCGCGAGCTCGTAGCCGAGCGAGTAGTAGAGGTGGAGTGCGGGGATGTTGCCCGCGTGGACGTTGAGGCCGAGGCGGTCGGCGCCCGCTTCGAAGCACTCGGCCTCGGCGGCGAGCATCAGCGAGCGCCCGTGCCCGCTCCCCCGGTGCTCGGGCTCGACGAGGACGTCCCAGACCCAGCACGCCAGCCCGGGCCGCGGTGAGCCGCGCATCCCGACCCAGAGGGTTCCCACCGCCTCTTCCCCGTGCTCCAGCACGAGCAGCCGCGCGCCCTCGGTGGCCGGCCCGTCCGGGAGTTGCCGTGCGAGCGCCGCGTGGTACTTCTCGTCCGCCTCCGACTCGGAGAGCCCCGAGGCGCGGGTGAGTTCGACGTGGACGACGCGGCCGTTCTCGACCCAGCGCGGGTACTCGTCGCGCGTCATCGGGCGCACGCGGGAGCCGGGCGGCAACTGCGGTGCGGCGGCGAGCGGTTTGACGAGGTGCCTGCCGGTCTCGCGGTAGCCGAGCGCCGCGGCGAGGTGGAGCGCTTCGGCTCCTTCCGCGGGCACGCCGCACTCGATCCGCCGGCAGCCCCTGTCCCGCAGCACCTCCTCGGCGGCGAGGAGCGCGATCGTCGCGCGGCCGCGCAGCCGCTCCTCGGGGGCGACGTACAGCTCGGAGACGGCGCCTGCGCCGCGTGCGTACGCGGTGAGCCGCAGGCCGCCGATCTCGCGCCCGTTGTCGAGGATTTCGTACGCACGCGAGGTGCCGTCCTGCCCCGAGGGTTCCTCGGGGCCGCTCGGCCGGAGTGTCGTCGTCATCGGTCCCCCTCGGTGCTTCAGCACGGGTCGCGGTCGGCGGCGGCGCGTTCGGTGAAGGTGCGCATCGCCTTGGCCGTGACCGGCCCCGGGGACGGGGTGAGGGCGCGCTCGTCGACGCGGGCGATCGCCTGGACGTCGCGGAGGGTCGAGGTGAGGAAGATTTCCTCGGCGCGGTCGAGGGCGTCGAGGGGGAGGTCGGTCTCGTGGGCGCCCGTCCACTCCAGGACGAGCTCACGGGTGATGCCGGCGAGGCACCCGGAGGAGAGCGGCGGGGTGTGGAGCGTACCGTCGAGGACGACGAAGACGTTGGAACCGGTCCCCTCGCAGAGCGCCCCCGCGGTATTGGCGAAGAGCGCCTCGGTGGCGGCCTGTTGACGTGCCCTGGCGAGGGCCACGACGTTCTCGGCGTACGAGGTGGTCTTCAGGCCGGTCAGCGCGCC
This sequence comes from Streptomyces sulphureus DSM 40104, assembly GCF_000381025.1. GTDB lineage: Bacteria > Actinomycetota > Actinomycetes > Streptomycetales > Streptomycetaceae > Streptomyces > Streptomyces sulphureus. The sequence goes on along the minus strand of NZ_KB905813.1, from coordinate 356,633 downwards.
GCGCTCGTTCCGCGTCCAGGGCACGGTGATCACGGTGGTGGTGTCGGGGCGGCGGGTGGTCTCCCCGGCCGCGACGACGAGCGTGGGGCGCTCCTCGCCCCGCGCCGAGCCTAGCGGCGAGACGCCGCCCGTATAGGTGATGCGCAGCCGGCCGTACTCCATCGGGTTCGCCGCCACCACGGCCTCGCAGGCACGGCGCACCTCGTCCAAGTCGGGCTCCGGCAGGCCGAGTCCGGTCGCGGAGCGGCTGAGCCGTCGCAGGTGGCGGGTGAGTGCGAAGGCGGTGCCGTCGGCGACCTGGAGCGTCTCGAAGACGCCGTCGCCGACGGTGAGTCCGTGGTCGAGCACGGAGACGTAGGCGCTGTCGGGGTCGCGCAGTCGGCCGTCGAGCCAGATCTTCACGTGAACCATCCTCACCGTGGGGTGCCGGGGCGGTCCGCGGGGACCGCTGGTGCGTGCACTGCGGCGTCGCCGTCGCGTGCGGCACCGTGTGCCTGTACGTCCACGCCCGACGCTATCGCGAGCAGGCGGCGTGCCTTCAGTTCGGTCTCCTGCCACTCGCCGTCCGGGTCCGAGCCCCAGGTGATGCCCGCGCCGGTGCCGAACCGGAGCCGGCCGGCGCGGCCCGCGCGCTCCACCCAGAACGTGCGGATGCCGACGGCGAGGGAGCCGGTGCCGTGGTCCGCGTCGACCCAGCCGACGCCGCCGCAGTACGGGCCGCGCGGCACCGTCTCCAACTCCCGTATGAGGCGCAGCGCCGAGCTCTTCGGCGCCCCCGTCACCGAGCCGGGCGGGAAGGTGGCGGCGAGCAGTTCGGGCCAGCCGGCGTCGCGCGGAAGTTCGCCCTCGACGGTGGAGACGAGGTGGACGAGGCCCGGATGCGACTCGACCGAGCAGAGTGCGGGCACGGAGACCGAACCGGGGAGGCAGAGTCGGCCGAGGTCGTTGCGGACGAGGTCGACGATCATCACGTTCTCCGTGCGGTCCTTCTCCAGGAGCAGCGCGCGCTCCGGCGCCGTGCCCTTGATCGGACCGGAGCGGACGGTGCGGCGGCTACGGGAGAGGTACAGCTCGGGCGAGGCCGTCGCGACCTCGACGCCGTGCGCGGGGAGGCGCACGGCCCCGGCGTACGGGGCCGGGTTGCCGCGAACGAGGAGGGACGCGAGCGCCTCGACGTCGGCGGCGTCCGGGTCGGGCAGCGGCGCGGTCACCGTGCGGCAGAGGTTGGCCTGGTAGACGTCGCCCGCGGCGATGGCGGCGCGTACGCGGCGGACCGCCGAGGTGTAGGCGGCGCGGTCGAGGGAGCTGCGCCATGCTTCGGGGGCGGGCCCCCGCCACCTCGCCGGGCGCCGCAGCGGTGCGGGGCGCACATCGCCGAAGCGCGCGCAGACCACCGCTCCTTCGAAGGAGGCGACCACCGCCCACCAGCCCTTCGAGTCGAGCGCCGCCGGGTCGGTCGTGACGTCGCGGAGGTCGGTTGCGAGCAGGCCGTCGAAGCAGGCCATGGGCGCGGAGTCGGGCATCAGCCGAGTCTATGGCCAGTGCTGTGCCCGATCTGTCCTGCTGTGGACCCTGGCTGGGCAAACGGAATTTGAGCTGGGGCGGGAATCCGCTAAAGTTCAACACGTCGCCGGGACGCGCAAGCAGCTCGGCGGCAACGCGGCTCACGGTGGATTCCGGGAGCGGCAGTGCGGACGTAGCTCAGCTGGTAGAGCACCACCTTGCCAAGGTGGGGGTCGCGAGTTCGAATCTCGTCGTCCGCTCGGAGGGGGTCTTGGGCTCCCACCCTGGTGGAGTGGCCGAGAGGCGAGGCAACGGCCTGCAAAGCCGTCTACACGGGTTCAAATCCCGTCTCCACCTCGGACGATTAGCTCAGCGGGAGAGCGCTTCCCTGACACGGAAGAGGTCACTGGTTCAA
>NZ_KB905813.1:0-354595 GCF_000381025.1 Streptomyces sulphureus DSM 40104 | reverse complement strand
TTAGCTCAGCGGGAGAGCGCTTCCCTGACACGGAAGAGGTCACTGGTTCAAATCCAGTATCGTCCACGTTTCGAGGCCCCCGGCATCCGCTGCCGGGGGCCTCTTCTCTTCCGCGCAGGTCCAACTCCCGCGCGCCGGACGGCGATCGGACACGTACGAGGGCCCGGGCAGCTCCCCAGCCGCCCGGGCCCTTTGCCGTCCGCCGCACCCCCGTCCCCACGGGGTTCGGCCGGGAGTCCCCGACCCGGGCCGCTCTCCCGGGCCCGGAGCCGCTCAGGGCCCCAGCATCCCGGCTACGGACGACGCCTGTGCGACCACCGCCTGCACCCCTCCGAAGAGCAGGGCGAGCGCGACGGCCAGCGGGAGGACCATGGCGACGGCGACGAGGGGGTGCCGCCTGCCCGAACGGCGGGAGCCGGTCGCGAACACCGCGAACGCCCTCGCCCTCGCACGGAGCTGTGTCCCGCCCTCGTACTGCGACATGGTCCACTCCTTCGTGGTAGCGGGGCGGCGGACGTTCTGCCTCGGGGGACGAGTGCTGCGTCCGCCGCTTGTCCACCACACTAGGCCGAACGCAAAAGGCGAACGTCATGCCGGCGTACCGCGTGCGGGCCTCCCCCAGGAGGACCGCGGGCACCGGTGTGTACTCCCCTGGTTGGACCTCCCCCGCAGTGCACCCGGAGGGGCGGGCACCACCCCCGCGCGGGGGCCTGCACCCGTACGCCCGGGGTGAGTTCCCTCACTGCACCTGTGTGACCACCGGGTTCTTCGACGTTCGGAGGCGTCGTGCCCCCGGGGCACTGCGGAGCTCCTCGCGGCGGCGTGCGCGCGGGGGCGGTGTTCCGCCAACCTCCTTGGCGCCGTGCACTCTTGACGGAGCGTGAGCCGCTGAGTGATGCGCCTTCAGGGGCCTGCTCGAGCTGGGTTTCCCGCCGCATGCGCGGTCCTGACAAACCGTCCGGGCGGTGTGCGCGGCCTGTCGTCGGTCTCCGGAGGCAGTCCGTAAGCTGGGCTCGTCAGACGGACCGGGTAGCGGAGTGGGGCCTGCCCACCGGAGGTTAGGAACGACATGGCGATGATGCGGCTCCGGCGCGAGGACCCGCGAGTCGTCGGCTCGTTCAGGCTCCACCGGCGCCTGGGCGCCGGCGGCATGGGCGTGGTCTACCTCGGCTCCGACCGGCGTGGCCAGCGCGTCGCGCTGAAGGTGATCCGGCCCGACCTCGCCGAGGACCAGGAGTTCCGCTCCCGGTTCGCGCGGGAGGTCTCCGCCGCGCGGCGGATCAGGGGAGGGTGCACGGCCCGCCTCGTCGCCGCCGACCTCGAAGCGGACCGGCCGTGGTTCGCGACGCAGTACGTGCCGGGGCCCTCGCTCCACGACAAGGTCGGCGAGGAGGGACCGCTGCCGCCGGCCGAGGTCGCCGCGATCGGTGCCGCACTCGCCGAGGGGCTCCTCGCCGTGCACGAGGCGGGGGTCGTCCACCGGGACCTGAAGCCCTCCAACATCCTGCTCTCGCCGAAGGGTCCGCGGATCATCGACTTCGGCATCGCCTGGGCCACGGGTGCCAGCACCCTGACGCACGTCGGCACCGCCGTCGGCTCGCCCGGCTTCCTCTCGCCCGAGCAGGTGCGCGGGGTGGCGGTGAGCGCGGCCACCGACGTCTTCGCACTCGGTGCCACCCTCGCGTATGCGGCGACCGCCGACTCCCCCTTCGGGCAGGGAAGTTCGGAGGTGATGCTCTACCGCGTCGTCCACGAGGAGCCGCAGCTCGACCACGTGCACGCCGCGTTGGCGCCGCTGCTCCGCGCCTGCCTCGTCAAGGAACCCGAGGAGCGTCCGGGCGCCCTCCAGCTCTCCCTGCGCCTGAAGGAGATCGCGGCGCGGGAGGCACGTGGTGTCTCCGAACGGCCGCCGCAGGCACGCAGCGCACCGCCGCAGCAGCCCGCACGGCGCCCGGCCGTGCGGGACGGCCGCACCGAGGAGCATCCCCGTCCGACTGCGGGGCGCCCGGCCTCGCGCGGCGGTCACCCTCGTCAGACGGGGGGCGCGCGGCAGGGGCGCAGCGGTCAGCCGGAGCGCGGGGAGCGGCATGCGGCGGTCCGGGAGTCCGAGGCGCGGCGGCCGAGGGCGACGGCGCGCGGCGCCGAGGCCGGGCGGCCGGAGCGCGCACAGGGCGCGCGAGCCGAGCGGCCGCCGCAGCGAGGGCGCCGGACGGGCCCGAACCGGCGGCTGCTCCGTCAGCGACTCGTGGTCTTCGTGACGGTGACGCTCCTCGTTGCGCTGGGGATAGCCGTCGCGCAAGGGTGCCAGGGGCCGGCCCAGGGGCTCGGTCGCACCCCCGGCGGCGAAGTGCACGCCCCTCGCGGGGCGTTCGACGCCTCCGGGTGAGCGCCGCGCGTCGCCGGGACGGCAGCCGCCCGAACGCCAGCGGTGGAGCCCCGCCTTGTACGGCGCGGCTGCTCCGCGGGACGGCAGGGCACGCGAAGCCGAACGCCGGGCGGAGAAGCCCGAGTTGTCGGCGCGCGTTCAGGCCCGGGTGAGCGCGTAGAAGGCGACGGCGGCAGCTGCTGCCACGTTGAGCGAGTCGACGCCGTGCGCCATCGGGATGCGCACCGGTTCGGAGGCGGCGAGCGCCCGCGCGGTGAGCCCCGTCCCCTCGGCTCCGAGGAGGAGGGCGGCCCGCTCGGGCCGCTCGGCGACGACGTCCTCGATCGGCTGAGAGCCCGCACGCGGGGTGAGCGCGAGGAGTCGGAAGCCGGCCGAGCGGAGCGCGTCGAGCCCGTCCGGCCAGCGCTCCACGCGCGCGTAGGGCACGGCGAAGACGGCGCCCATGGAGACCTTCACCGAGCGGCGGTAGAGCGGGTCGGCGCAGTCCGGGGAGAGGAGGACGGCGTCCATGCCGAGGGCCGCGGCGCTGCGGAAGACGGCGCCCACGTTGGTGTGGTCGTTCACCGACTCCAGGACGGCGATCCGGCGTGCACCGTCGAGGAGTTCGGCCGGCGTATGCTCCGGGGCGCGCTCCATCGAGGCGAGCGCGCCCCGGTGCACGTGGTAACCGGTGACGGCCTCGGCGGTCTGCGGCGTCGTGAGATAGACGGGCGCGGTCGCCGACTCGACGACGTCGTGCATCGGCCCGAGCCACTTTTCGGAGAGGAGCATCGAGCGCATCGCGTACCCCGCCTCCAGGGCGCGGCGGATCACCTTCTCGCCCTCGGCGATGAAGAGCCCCTCGGCGGGTTCGCGGGTGCGGCGGAGCTGGACGTCGGTGAGGTCGGTGTAGTCCTGGAGGCGGGGGTCGTCCGGCCTGTCGACGGGAAGCGGCTCAGCCATCGTGCGGCCCGGCGAGGCCGACGCGCGCGCCCACCGGTACGACCCCGCCCACGACGACGATGGCGGGTGGGCGCACGTTCTCCGCCCTCGCGCGCGCCTTGGCGGTGGCGAGCGTCGCGTCGACGCGGCGCTCGGTGGCCATCGTCCCCTCCTGGAGGATGGCGACGGGCGTCTCGGGAGCCTTGCCGTAAGAGAGCAACGTGTCGGCGATCGCGCCGAGTTGCTCGACCGCCATCATCAGCACCAGCGTCCCGCGCAGGCGTGCGAGCGCCTCCCAGTCGACGAGGGAGCGCGGATCGTCCGGCGGGATGTGCCCGCTGACGACGGTGAACTCGTGGGTGACACCGCGGTGGGTGACGGGAATCCCGGCAGCCGAGGGGACGCTGATCGCGCTCGTGATCCCCGGCACCACGGTGACCTCGACTCCCTCGGCGGCGAGTTGCTCGGCCTCCTCCATGCCCCTGCCGAAGACGAACGGGTCGCCGCCCTTGAGCCGGACCACGAACTTCCCCGCCTTCGCGTGGTCCACGAGCGCGCTGTTGATCGCGGACTGCGCCATCGCGCGGCCGTACGGAATCTTCGCGGCGTCGATCACCTCGACGTGCGGGGGGAGTTCGTCGAGCAGGTCGCGCGGGCCCAGCCGGTCGGCGACGACGACGTCGGCCTGGGCGAGGAGACGCCGGCCGCGCACCGTGATCAGGTCCGGGTCGCCGGGCCCGCCCCCAACGAGTGCCACGCCCGCCGGGTGGCGGGGGCGGTGCCGCGGTGCGTCGAGCGCGCCCTCGCCGAGGCCCGCGACGATCGCGTCGCGCACGGCCGCCGACCGGCGCGGGTCGTTGCCGCTGAGCACGGCGACGGTGACGCCCTCCGTACGGCCGGAGGCCGGGGTCCAGGCCGTCGCCGCTTCCGCATCGTCGCTGCGGACGCACCAGATCCTGCGGGACTCGGCTTCCACCGAGACGGCTTCGTTGGTCGCGCGGTCGTCGGTGGCGACGAGGGCGTACCAGGCGCCCGCCAGGTCGCCTTCGCGGTACTCGCGGCGCTCCCATGCGAGCTCCCCCGCCGCGGCCATCGCCTCGACCGACGGGGTGGCGGACGGCGATACGAGCAGCACGTCGGCTCCGGCGCGGAGCAGTGCGGGGAGCCGCCGCTGCGCGACGGTTCCGCCGCCTATCACCACGACGCGTCGGCCGGACAGGCGGAGCCCGGCGGGGTAGACGGGGGTCTCGGACATCTCGGGCGTCATCCTTGTCGGCTGGGTGCGGGCTGCGGCGCGGGCGGTCCTGCGGCATCGCGCCGGCGCTACGCAGCGGGAACCGGCCGCTGCGGCACCGGAGCGGCGGGGACGTCCCACAGCGTAGGCGGCCTCGCGCGGACGCGCTGTACCAGGGATCACGCCGGGACGGGCGCATAGGAGGGAGGGCGCCGGAGCACCCGGCGCCCTCCCCCGCCGTCTTCGGTCAGTCCTTCTCCGTGACGCCGGCCGAGTCGAAGGTGGCGACGTCGTGCATGGTGCGGGCGGCGCTCTGCACGAGGGGGAGCGCGAGGAGCGCGCCCGTGCCCTCGCCGAGGCGCAGGTCCAGATCGACGAGCGGACGCAGGCCGAGCTTGGTGAGCGCCGCCACGTGGCCGGGCTCCGCACTGCGGTGGCCCGCGATGCACGCGGCGAGGGACTCGGGGGCGAGCGCCCGTGCGACGAGCGCCGCTGCTCCCGCGCTGACGCCGTCGAGGAGCACCGGGGTGCGGAGCGAGGCTCCGCCGAGGATCAGGCCGACCATCGCCGCGTGCTCCAGACCGCCGAAGGCGGCGAGGAGCCCCACCGGGTCCTCGGCGTCGGGCTGGTGCAACTCCAGGGCGCGGCGCACCACTTCCACCTTGCGGGAGTGCGTCTCGTCGTTGATGCCGGTGCCGCGTCCGGTGGCCTCCGAGGGGTCGACGCCCGTGCAGGCCGAGATGAGCGCCGCGGAAGCGGTGGTGTTGGCGATGCCCATCTCGCCGGTGAGGAGGGCGCGGTTGCCCGCGGCCACGAGGTCGCGGGCCGTCTCGATGCCGACCTCGACGGCACGTGCCGCCTCGTCCCTGGTGAGCGCGGGCCCCTCCGTCATGTCGGCGGTGCCGGGCCGTACTTTGCGCGGCAACAGGCCGGGGGCCGAGGGGAGTTCGGTGCCGACGCCGACGTCGACCACGCAGACCTCGACGCCGACCTGGGTGGCGAACGCGTTGCAGACCGCTCCCCCACCGAGGAAGTTGGCGACCATCTGGCCCGTCACCTCCTGCGGCCACGGGGTGACGCCCTGCGCGTGGACCCCGTGGTCGCCCGCGAAGATCGCCACGGCGGCGGGCTCCGGGATCGGCGGGGGGCACTGCCGCGAGAGGCCGCAGAGCTGCGCGGAGATGATCTCCAACATGCCGAGCGCGCCTGCGGGCTTCGTCATCCGCTTCTGCCGCTCCCATGCCTCGCCGAGCGCCTTGGCGTCGAGGGGGCGGATGGCGTCGAGGGTCTCGGCGAGGAGGTCGTGCGGCGCGGCTCCCGGGAGCGCACGGCGGCCGTAGGACTCCTCGTGGACGACCCACGAGAGGGGGCGGCGCTTCGACCATCCCGCCTGCGCCAGCTCCGGCTCCGGCGGGAACTCGTCGACGTAGCCGACGCAGAGGTACGCCACCACCTCCAGGTGCTCGGGGAGTTCGAGCGTGCGGACCATCTCGCGCTCGTCGAAGAAGCTCACCCAGCCGACGCCGAGGCCCTCGGCCCGCGCGGCGAGCCAGAGGTTCTCCACGGCGAGCGCCGAGGAGTACGGGGCCATCTGCGGCTGGGTGTGCCGGCCGAGGGTGTGCCGGCCGCCGCGCGTCGGGTCGGCGGTGACCACGATGTTCACCGGGGTGTCGAGGATGGCCTCGATCTTGAGCTCTTTGAACTGCTTGGCCCGTGCCTTCGGCAACGTCTGCGCGTAGGCGATGCGTTGGCGCTCGGCGAGTTCGTGCATCGTGCGGCGCGTCTCGGCCGAGCGGATCACGACGAAGTCCCACGGCTGGGAGTGGCCGACGCTCGGGGCCGTGTGCGCGGCCTCCAGGACGCGGAGGAGGACGTCGTCGGGGATCGGGTCGGATCGGAAGCCGTTGCGGATGTCCCGGCGCTCGCGCATCAGGCGGTGTACGGCCTCGCGTTCGGCCTCGTCGTACCCGGAGGCGTGCTCGCTGGGGCGGGGCTCGGGGGGCTCCGTGGCTTCGGGCTGTTCGGCCGGCGCGGTCTGTTCGGACTGTCCGAACTGCTCGGGGTGCTCGGGCCGCTCGACCACGGCTTCCGCCGCGGACGGCTCGGGCGCGGCCGCCGTCTGGGCGGACTGCTCCGCCTCGGTGGACGGCACGGCGCCCGCCGGGCCGTCCTCGCTTATCGGTGCGGAAGCGGGCACCGGCTGCGCGGGGAGCACGCCCTCCGCGCCGGGTGCCTGGGGTTCTGGGACGCCGCCCACGGGGGTCTCCCTGTCTTCGGGGATGGCGGACTCGGCGGGCGGCGTCGGCGCGTCCGCTGCCGGCTCGGGCCGGGCGTCGGCAACAGCCGTGGGGTCGAGGGGCGTTGCGGACTCAGGCGCCGTGGCCTGTGCCTGGCCGCCGCCCGCCGGCGCGGTGCCGGGCGCGGACCCGGGCTCCGCGGAGGCGGGTCCTTCTGCTTCGGTGGGGCCCGCGGGGGTGTCCGCCATCGTCTCGGCGAACGGGGCCTCCGGCTGCTCGGGGAGGCTCGGGCCACCGTGTCCCGGCGCCTCTGCGACCTGCGAGGGCGTCGCGTACGGCTGCTCGGCCGCCTGCTGGATGCGGGCCGCCATGGCGGCGCCGTCCGGCTGGCTCGGGATCACCGGGCGCTCCTCGACGGGCCCTTGCGAGGGCGTGGACTCACCTTGGGCGGGAGCGGATTGGGGGGCCTCCTCGGGGGAGGCTTGCGTCTCGGTGTGCACGGGAGCGGTCGTCTCGGACTGGGCTGGGGCGGGGGCCACCACCTCGGCGGCGGAGCCCAACTCGGGCGCGGAGCCCATCTCGGGTGCGGCGTCCGGCTCAGGCTGCACGGGCGCGGCGTCCTGCTGGACGGGCGCACTTGGGGCAGCGGCGAACTGCACGCCGTTGATGCGGGTGTCGGCCGCCTGCACGCCCTCCGGCGCGGAGGGCTGCGACGCGGGCTCCGCAGCGGAGCCGACGAATGCTTCCTGCTGCGCGACACCGACCGGCGTCCCGCCAGGGGGCGTTGCCACGGGACCGGCCTCGCCCGGAGCCGCGGGTTCGGGCGCGGCTGACGGCACCGGCGCTCCCCCAGGCGTGCCTGCATCGGGGGGGCTGCCTGTCGGGGTGCCGTTGACGGCGTCGGTGAGCGTCCCGGCAGCGGGCGTGCCGCCCGCCGGGGTGCTGCTCACGGGGAGGCCGTCGACGGCTCCGCCCGGGGCGCCGTCGGCCGCCTCGGTCGAGGTGCCGTGAGCAGGGGTGCTCGGTGCGGCGTTGCCGTTGAGGTGCGTCGGCTCCGGGAGCGTGACCTGGCCCGTCCGAGTGTCCTGCCCGCTGTCGCCGTTGACGTGTGTCTCCCCGTCCCCGGCTGCCTTCACCGCGCCGGGCGCGATGGGCTGCGGTGCGTGCTGCTCCGTCCACGGCGCCGTCTGCGGGGGCATGGCGCCGAGTTGGGGGCCCGGGAGCGACTCGGAGCCACCGGCGCCGGCCGTCGTACCGGCGACGTCGAGGTACTCGGGGCCGAGGGTCGGCGGTCCCTGGGGCGCGGCCGACTGCTCCGCTGCCGGCTGCTGTTCGGACTGCGGAGCCGCCCGCGGGGGCGCCGGGCCGCGATCGGAGAGGCTGCGGACCGTGCCCGACTGCTCGGGTACGGGCGGGCCGAGGTGGAGGGGACGGCGCCGGTTGTGCTGCGCGCGCTCCTGCGCCTCAGCGTCGGACTGCTCCTCCGTCGACGGCTCGGCTGCCGGAGCGGGACCCGACCCCTCCTGGGGAGCGGGCTGTTCGGCGGCGTACGGCGGCTCGTCCGGGCGGACGGCGCCGTAGTCGAGGTGGCCGGAGTCGCGGCCGTCGGCCTCGTGCGGCTCGGGGTGCGGCTGGGGGTACTGCGCGGCGACGTACGCCTCCACCGGGTAGCCGGCGGGGTGCGGCTGGGGGTGCACGGGGTGCGGCTGCGACTGCGCGACGTGCGGGGGCTGTTCGCCCCATGCTCCCGGCATCAGCAGCTCCTCCTCGCCCTGCGGCGCCTCGCCCGCGGGAGTGCCCGGGTGTACGTCGGTCTGCTGCATGAAGGTGTACGTGCCGGGCGCCGGGGACTGCTGCCGCACCTCCGGCTGCCCGCCTGCGCTCTCCGGCAGCCCCTCGCCCGGGACCTGACCGGTGTCAGTCATGCGTACCCCTCGCCCATCGCTCCTGCTCCTTCCCACGCGGTGGAAGCCCACCGCGCCCCCGGCGCGGCCGTTGTGCGTGACCTCCCGGGACCCGCGACGCCCCGGGGCCCGTTCTCCGGCCTCGGTCGGAGAACGAGCCCGCACGGGGATGCGGCACGATCCTCCGACCACACCATCCGGACAAGGACGGACGAACCGTCAACCCCGAACGGCGGCACAACGATCCATCAGCCTACCCGCAGCGGGGTGGACCGACGGCCGAGGGTGGGAGTGAAACTGCACTTCGTCGACGTCGGACACACATCGGAAGCGGGAGGTTCAGATACGGACACCGGACAGCACGAACACAACCGCGCGTTCACTTTCCGCCCACAACTCGGTGTCCAGCTCCACCGATTGGAGGAGCGCGCACTCCACCGCGAACCCGGCGTCCGCGAGCACCCTGCCGACCGCCTCTGCCTCGTCCCGGGTGGCCGCGTGCGTGGCGATCCGGGCCGGCCGGCGGTCGGCGACCGCGGAGACGGCCGCCGGCCCACCGACCGCGACGCGCACCACGTCGGGCTCCGGCAGGTCCTCCAGCACGTGCGGCGCGGGACCGTGCACGGTCTGCAACTGCACCCCGAACCCGCGGGCCGCCGCAGCGGTGCGCGCGCACGCCTCGGCGTCGGCGTCGACGGCGATCACCGCCGCACCGAACCGCGCGGCCTCGACGGCGAACGCCCCGCTCCCCGAGCCGATGTCCCACACCAGGTCGCCCAAGCGCGGCCCCAACCTGGCGAGTTGGGCCGCGCGCAACTGCACGGACTCGCCCGGGCCGCTCGGCGTCCCCGGGTAGCTGGTGGAAGGCAGCGCCCAACCCCGCGACCGCGGCGGGTAGCCGGCGTCCTGCCCGGCGATCCACCCGCTCTGCGTCGGCGCCCCGGACTCCGCGGAGGAGCCGTGCCCGCCGACGACGATCACCACGTTGGGGTCCCGCCACGCGTGGTCGACGACCTTCTCCGAGGTGAGGACGGAGACCTCCTCGCGGTCGGTCCCCAACCCCTCGCAGATGACGAAGGTGCGGTGCACGCCGCCGAGGAGCAGCGCCAGTTCGGCGGGCCCGGCCCCCGGAGAGGTGAGGACGCCCACCTTCGGGTGCGCCCGGCAGACGTTCACCGCACGGCGCAGCGTACGGGAGTTGGCGACGACGAGCTGCGCGTCGTCCCACGGCATACCGGCCCGGGCGAAGGCGGCGGCAGCCGAGGAGACCGCCGGTATCACCTCGACCTCCAGGCCGTGCTCGGGCGCGCGCAGCGTCCGTACGACGCCGAAGAAGCCGGGGTCGCCGTCGGCGAGGACGACCGCGCTCCCACGGTGCCGCGCGATGCGGCGGGCGGCGAGCGCCGTGCTGCCGAGGCGGATGCGCTCGGCCTCGGCAGGGACTTCGGGCAGCGCCAAGTGGTGCGCGGCACCGGCGACGAGGGTTGCAGCGCCGAGCGCGTGCCTGGCGGCGCCGGTCAGCGGCGAGCCGTCCCACCCGAGGACGGTGACGCGGTCGGCCATCGGCGGGTATCTCCTGGGTCGTCGCAGGTGGGCCCGTCGAGGTTACCCCCGCCTCCCGCCCGGCCCGCACCCGGACCTCGGCGGGAGGGCGCGGCTCAGCTCCCCGAGCCGGCCCAGTCCGGGTAGGGCGCGTACCCGCCGGCCTCGGCGAGCTGCTCGAACGCGCCGTCGAGGTCCTCGGGGAGGAGGCTCCAGACGATGAGGTCGGTGCGGATCTCCGCCCAACCGCCGTCCTCCGTACGGCTCCTGGCTATCCACGCGTTGCGCAGCACGCCCTCGCTGACGCAGCCGAGCTTCTGCGCGACCTGCTGGGCCGCGGTGTTGTCGGCCGGGGTGCGCACCTCGAGGCGCTCGAACTTCTGGTCCTGGAAGAGCCATTGAGCCACCGCGAGCATCGACTCGGAGGCGTACCCCTCACCGCGCGCCCAGGAGGCCGTGAGGTAGCTCGCCTCGGCGGCGAGGATGCGCCAGTCCGTACGGTCGAGTGCCACCAGGCCGACGAGCCGCTGCGTGAGGAACTCCGTGACGGCGAAGACGATCCCGCCGCCCTCGGTGCGCGCGGCCGGGGCGCGGTGGTCGACGAACGCGCGTGCCTCGGCCTCGGTGTACGGGACCGGGTGCGAGGTCCACGCCGTGATCTGGTCGTCGGCCATCATCTCGGCGAGTGCGGGTGCGTCCGCCTCCTCGAACGGGCGCAGCACGAGGCGGTCCGTGCTGATCGAGATGTCCGGGAAGGTCGATGTCATGCGCCGCTCCATACCGTCGGGGTCGGGGGTCGATCACCCCTGGGGTCTGCGTCCGGGCGCCTGCGCCGGCCGGGCCGGGCCGCTCCCCTGCGGATCGCAGCAGTGCACAGCATGCAGCATGGCGCCGGGCTTGTGCAGCGCCGGGCCCCGCAATCTGCGGGTATTCCGCGCGGTGAAGAGACTTGTCGATACGGAAACTCGCCCCGTACGCACACCGGCCGGCCCCCGCGCCGCGGAGGGCGCAGGGACCGGCCGGACGAGCGGAACCGATCAGGAGGAGACGGAACCGAAGGCAGGGACGATCGCGCCCTTGTACTTCTTCTCGATGAACTGCTTGACCTCGTCGGAGTTGAGCAGCTTGGCGAGCTTCTTCACCCGCGGGTCGTCCTCGTTCCCCTTCTTGACGGCGAGGAAGTTGCTGTACGGGTTGTCCTCGGCCTCCTCCGCCGCGAGCGCGTCCTCCTTGGGGTTGAGGTCGGCCTCGAGCGCGTAGTTGCCGTTGATCACCGCCGCGTCGACGTCGGAGAGGGCCCGGGGCACCGAAGGCGCCTCCATCTCCTTGAACTTCAGGCCCTTCCTGTCCGCGATGTCGCCGAGCGTGGCGTCCTGCCCCGCGCCCTTCTTCAGCTCGATCAGGCCGTGCTCGTCGAGGAGGTGGAGCGCGCGGCCCTCGTTGGTGGCGTCGTTGGGCAGCGCCACCGTCTGGCCGCTCTTGAGTTCCTTGACGCTCTCGGCCTTGTCGGAGTAGAGGCCGAGCGGCTCCAGCTCGACGTTGACGACGGGGACGATGTTGGTCCCCTTCTTCTCGTTGAAGTCGTCGAGGTACGGCTTGTGCTGGAAGAAGTTGGCGTCCACCTCGCCCGACTCGGTGGCGTTGTTCGGGAGGACGTAGTCGGAGAACTCGCGGACCTTGAGGTCGAGGCCCGCCTCCTCCGCCAGGTCCTTCTTGACGAAGTTGAGGATGTCCGCGTGCGGAGTGGGGCTCGCGGCGACGGTCAGCGGCTTCGAGGAGTCGGCGTCGGAGCCGCCGCTGTCCGGGTCGGAGGCCGTGCCGCAGCCGGTGAGGACGAGGCCGAGGACGCCGGCGGCTGCCAGGGACGTGGTGAGGGTGGTGGACTTGCGCACGAAGAGTGCCTCTTTCTGTGTGAATCTGCCTGCCCGAACGAGGAGTTCGGATCTACGGGTGTGCCGCCCTCAGGCGGCCGAGGAGCGCTCGCGGCGGGTGAGGAACCGCACCACCGCGTCGCCGAGGAGCTGGACGAGGGTGACGATCACGATCAGCGCGGCGACCGTCGCGAGCATCACGCCCGTCTCGAACCGCTGGTAGCCGTACTGGAGCGCGACCGCTCCGAGTCCGCCGCCGGAGATCGCGCCGGCCATCGCCGAGTAGCTGATGAGGACGATCACGGTCGTGGTGAGCCCGGCGACGAGCGAGGGAAGCGACTGCGGAAGCAGCGCCTTGAAGACGATCGTCGGCGTACCGCCGCCCATCGACTGCACCGCCTCGCCGAGGCCCCCGTCGACCTCGCGCACGGCGGTCTCCACGAGGCGCGCGAAGAAGGGAATGGCGCCGATCGCCAGCGGCACGATCGCGGCCGAAGGGCCGATGAAAGTACCGACGAGTGCACGGGTCACGGGGATGAGCGCAATCATCAGGATGATGAAGGGCAGCGAGCGGCCCACGTTGACGATCGCGCCGAGCACCTTGTTCACCACGGCGTTCTGGAGCAGCCCGCCGCGCTCGGTGAGGACGAGCAGCACCCCGATCGGCAGCCCGACGAGGACGGCGACCAGCGTCGACCAGGCGACCATGTAAACGGTGTCGATCACGCCCTGCCACAGCAGCGGCTGCATCTCGCCCCAGCTCATCGGCGGCCCTCCTCGCTCAACTCGGCGCCCGTCGCCGGGCGCTCCTTCGCGTCCTGGTCCTGAGCCGAGGCGCCGGAGAGCACCGAGGCCGGCTCGGGCCCGTCGACGACCGTCACGGTGAGTCCCTGCTCACGCAGGTAGCCGATGGGTACGACGTTGTCGTCGAAGCCGCCGGGCAGCGCGATCCGCATCCGGCCGACCTGCTTCCCTCCGACGGTGTCCATCGCGGCCCCGAGGATCGAGACGTCGATGTTGTAGGTACGCGAGAGCTTGGAGACGACGGGCTCGGTCGCGGTGCCCCCGTGGAAGGTGACGTCCACGACGGTGCGGTCGTCGCCCGAGGAGCCCCCGCCGACCGGGAAGAGTTCACCGGCGAGTTCGGAGCCCGGCGTCGCCAGCAGTTCGGAGACGGTGCCCGACTCGGTGAACCGGCCGTTCTTCATCAGGGCAGCCGAGTCGCAGACCGACTTCACCACGTCCATCTCGTGCGTGATGAGGAGGACGGTGAGGCCGAGCTTGCGGTTGAGGTCGCGCAGGAGTTGGAGGACCGAGCGCGTCGTCTCGGGGTCGAGCGCCGAGGTCGCCTCGTCGGAGAGGAGCACCTTCGGGTCGCCCGCGAGGGCGCGTGCGATGCCGACGCGCTGCTTCTGGCCGCCCGAGAGCTGCGCCGGGTAGGCGCGCGCCTTCTCGGAGAGGCCGACGAGGTCGAGGAGTTCGAGGGCCTTGCTGCGGCGCTGCTGCCCGCTGTAGCCGAGTATCTCCAGCGGCAGCTCCACGTTCCCCCGCACGGTGCGCGAAGAGAGCAGGTTGAAGTGCTGGAAGACCATGCCGATCCGGCTGCGCGCGGCCCGCAGCTCGCGCCCGGCGCGGGACCGCTTGCCGGCGAGCGCCGTGAGGTCCTCGCCGTCGACGGTGACGGTGCCGGACGTGGGGCGCTCCAGCAGGTTGACGCAGCGGATCAGGGAGGACTTCCCCGCTCCGCTCTGGCCGACCACGCCGAAGACCTCGCCTTCGTTCACGTGGAGGTCGACGCCGTCGAGTGCAGTGATCTCGCGGTCACGGGTGCGGTAGACCTTGGTGAGGTCCTTGGTGGTAATCACAGGGTTTCCGTCGTCGTGTGTGGGTGTGCCCGCGCGTGAGGGAGCCGGCGCGTGGCGCGGCTGCCCGGCAGGGGCGTGCTGGCTGAGCTCGGGACTTCCGGGCGCTTCGGCGCCTGTCGGGGGGTGCGCGGGGGCGCGCTCAGGACTCGCTTCGGGGCGCGGGTCCGCTTCGTCCGGCTCGGGTGAGGGCCCTCAGTGGGCGCACATTCGACGCATCGCACGGCGACAACGAGCACCGGGCGCCATCTTCGCCTCGGTCGCAGGGGTGCGGCAGCTCGTCGCGTTCATGCCTGTCAGTAAACCAGAAGGAAGCCGCACGGTCACCGGCTCGTGGACAACAGTGTCCGCATCGCGGACATGTGCCCGTGCGTCGCCCCCGTCAGGCCGCCGCGGAGACCTCCAAGCCGACGTCCGTGACCTGCACGGACAGCCCCGCGAGATCGGGTACGACGAGGTCGGCCTTGAGCTCGTCGGCACGGTGGGTTGTGGCCAAGCCCACGGTCCACATTCCGGCGGCCCGGCCGGCCTCCAGCCCCGCGGGGGCGTCCTCGAAGACGACGCACTCCGAAGGCTCGCACCCCAGCCGCTCCGCACCGAGGAGGTACGGCTCGGGGTCCGGTTTGCCGTGCGTGATGTCGTCGGCCGCGACGAGCACGGGCGCCTCGATGCCTACGCGGTGCAGCCGCGCCGACGCGAGCTCGCGAGTGGCCGAGGTGACCACGGCCCACACGTCGCGGGGCAGTCCCCGCAGCACCCTGGCGGTCCCCGGCAGGGATTCGACGCCGCCGCCCCGGCTGACGTCCTCCAGCTCCAGCGCGGCGATCCGCTCGACCGCCTCGGGTACCTGCTCGGGAGGGAGAAGGTCGGCGACGATCTCCGCGGCCGGGCGGCCGTGGAGCCCGACGCGGGCGTAGTCCTCGGCGGTGACGCCGTACTCCTCGGCCCATCGGGTCCAGCAGCGCACCACCGAGTCGAGCGAAGAGACGAGTGTGCCGTCGTTGTCGAACAGCAGGCCGGTGCCGTGGATCTTCATGAGCAGCCAGGCTACTTCGCTGCTCGCGCCCCGCCTCGGGTGGGGCACCGGGCCCGGGCGCAGGCGGCGGCCCGCGGCTGCATAGACTCGGCGCATGCTCACCCCGCTGACGGTCGCGCTGGCCGTTGCCGCGCTGGCGCTCGCCGCCTGGTGCGGCTGGGCCGCCTACCGCGACCAACCCACCAAGGACTGGCACTTCGCCGGCATGGCGGTCGTCTTCGCGCTGACGGTGGTGCAGTTGGTCGTCGGTATCGTGCAGTTGGCGCGGGGCGAGCACCCCGACGACGGAACGGTGATCTTCGTCTCGTACCTGCTCGGCGTCTTCGCGTGCATCCCCGTCGTCGGACTGCTCTCCCTCACCGAGCGGACGAGGTGGGGCTCGCTGACGGTGGTCGCAGGGGCGGTCGTGCTGGCCGTGCTCCAAGTGCGGCTCTACGACATCTGGGGAGGCGGAAGTGGCGCCTGACCACTCCGAGGGCGCGGTACGCGCCGAGCACGGGACAACCGCGGAAAGCACGGACGCGCCGCGCCCGCGGCGCCGTCTCGCCAGCGGACCGGGGCGGCTCCTCGTCACGCTCTACGGGATCTTCACCGTCGGCGCCGCCTCACGTTCGCTCGTACAGGTGACGACCCGCTTCGACGAGGCACCGCTCGCCTATGTGCTCTCGGCCGTCGCCGCACTCGTCTACGCCTTCATCACCGTCTCGCTCGTACGGGGCGGCGAGGGCGCGCGGAGGGCGGCACTCGTCTGCTGCTGCGTCGAGCTGCTCGGCGTCCTCGCGGTCGGCACCTGGACGCTCGTCGAGCCGGACGCCTTCCCCGACGCGACCGTCTGGTCCGACTACGGCATGGGTTACCTCTTCATCCCCGTCCTGCTGCCGCTCACCGGGCTGTGGTGGCTGCGGCGCGAACACGCCTGAGCCGCACGGGGGTTGGCGGCACCCGCGCGGAGCGGGTGCCGCGGGGAGCGCTCAGACGCCGGCCGGCTCGGCGGCGTCCTTCACCATCGTGAGCAGGACGACGTCGCGATCCCGCTCGGTGCCGGCCGGTGTGTACCCGTAACGGCGGTAGAGCCGCTGGTTCCCCTCGCTGCGCCCGCCCGTGACGAGCCGGTAGCGCCGGGCGCCCGCCTCCGCGAGCCGCTGCTCGACGCCGGCGAGGAGCCGCCCGCCGAGTCCGTGCCGCTGGAGCCTGGGATGGACGATGAGACGGCCCACGCTGACCGTGCCGTCCTCGTCGAGGCTCGCGCGTACGGCGCCGACGATCTCCTCGCCGAGCCTCGCCACCAGCACCGTCGTGCGGGCGAGTTGGGCGCGGAACTCCTCCTGCGTCTCGGTGAGCGGGGCGATGCCGTAGTCGCCGTACCGTTCGGCCTCGCTCTGGAAGCAGAGGTACTGGAGTTTGAGTATCTGTTCGGCGTCCCGCTCGCCCGCCGCAGAGATGGTCACGCTGGTGCCCATGTGCGCATGCCTCCCCAATGCTCGTCTCACCCGGGCGTCAAGCGATCGAGGGTCTGCCGCACCGGGTCGGTGGCACCGGCCCGGCCGGTCGCCTCTCGCACCATTCCCCCGGGCCGCCGCAGCGGAACCTCGCTCGTGGGCATTGTGCGCAGGCATCGGGGACAACGGGAACGTGGCGGGGCGCCGTGTGACTTTGCCAACTCCCCACGGACGCACGGGTTTCGCACGCCCCGGAGGCGGCCCCGGCGCGCTCGCGCCGGGGCCGTTCCTCAGCCGCGGAACTCCTCGGCGGCGAGCAGGGCTGTGTCGCAGTTGTCCGAGAAGAGGCCGTCGATGCCGGTGGCGTAGAGCTTCCGGAAGTAGCCGAAGGCGTCGCCGTAGGCGTTGGGGTCCTCGCCCCTGCGGAAGTCGGCGGGGAGGAAGCTGTTCTCGTTGCGGACGGTGTACGGGTGGACGACGAGGCCGGCGTCGTGCGCGTCGTCGACGAGGCTGCTCGGCTCGTCGAGGGTGTCGTCCTCGCGGCGCGGGATGACGAGTTCGAGCGTCGGGCCGATGCCTGCGGCGTACCCGGCGATCTCGGCGAGGCCCTCCGGCTCGACGAGGTCGGCGACGGTCCGCGGGTCGCCGGACTCCACGAAGTCCCACGGCTGCGAGTCGGCGTCGGAGAGCAGCACCACGCCCGGGCAGGCGACGAGGTGCGAGAGCTGCTCGATGCTGCTCGGCTCGAAGGACTGCACGAAGTTCGGCGAATCGGCCCGGTGGCGGCCGTACTTGCGGAGCAGCCTCGCCAGCGGCTTCTCCAGGGCGAGACCCAGTCCGCGGAAATAGGTGGGGTGCTTGGTCTCGATGTGGAGCCAGATCGGGCGCCCGCGCTCGCGGCCCTTCTCGCGCGCCCATCGCAGGACCTCCTCGAAGGTGGGCACCTCCCAACGGCCGTCGTAGAGCGTGTTGTGCTGGCGCTGGTCCGGGATGCGCTCGACGGCGCGGAGCGTCTTGAGCTCCCGCAGCGTGAAGTCCTCGGTGAACCAGCCGGTGAGTTCGGCGCCGTCGACGCTCTTGGTGGTCCTGCGGTCGGCGAACTCGTCGTGGTCGGCGACGTCGGTGGTCGCGGTGATGTCGTTCTCGTGACGGCACACGAGGTGCCCGTCCTTGGTCGGGACGAGGTCCTGCTCGATGACGTCCGCGCCCATCTCGAGCGCCAGTCGGTACGAGCCGAAGGTGTGCTCCGGGCGGTAGCCGCTCGTACCGCGGTGCGCGACGACCGCGGGGAACGGCAGCCCCTTGCCCCCTCGCCGGTGCGCGCGGGACGCCGCCTGGGCGCCGCCCGCCGTCCCGATCGTTGTCGCACCTGCGGCGCCGAGCACCGCGGCCGAGAGCAGGGTTCTTCGACCCGGACGCAACTCCTGACCCATGGGCCCTCCTCAACTCCGTGACGAGACGTGCATGGCGTTGCCGGCGTGCCGGACGCCCCGTGTCGCCGTCGCTGTACGGAACGGCACACGCGGGGTGCGTGGTACGCCTGTCCGCTGCCGTGCCGGCGGACGGGCCGATCGTAGGCGCGCCCCCGGTACGTACGGGAGACCTTGATGCGAACGCGCGGCGAACGAACGGGGGTCACGGCCCGTGTCGCCTGCGTCAACTTCCCGTACCGACCCGGTGAACCCGGTGTGCAACCTGCGGGTAGCGGCGAGTATCGTCCTCAACCGCGCGTTCCTGCGCTGCTGTCGGCCGGCCTCCGCGGTCGGCCCGGCGGGGCGGGAGGCGTCCAGCAAGTGCCGCCGGGCGAGGCGGCGTAGGCGAGAGTGGGCGGAGGATACGTTGTCCCGTTTCCTGCTGATCAAGGCAGTGCTCGGCCCGGTCCTCCGGGTGCTCTTCCGGCCGAAGGTCGAGGGCGGCGACCGCATCCCCGACGAAGGCCCCGTCATCCTCGCGGGCAACCACCTCACGTTCATCGACTCACTGATCCTTCCGCTCGTCACCAAGCGGCAGGTCTTCTTCATCGGCAAGGACGAGTACGTCAGCGGGAAGGGCTTCAAGGGCCGCCTCATGGCGTGGTTCTTCACCGGAGTCGGCATGATCCCGGTCGACCGGGACGGCGGGCGCGGCGGCGTCGCCGCACTGATGACCGGCCGGCGGGTGCTGGAGGAGGGGGGCCTCTTCGCGATCTACCCCGAGGGGACCCGCTCCCCCGACGGCCGCCTCTACCGCGGGCGTACGGGCATCGCCCGCCTGACGCTGATGACCGGAGCGCCCGTCGTGCCCTTCGCGATGATCGGCACCGACGAGGTGCAGCCGGGCGGGAAGGGCCTGCCCCGACTCGGTGGCGGACGGCGCATCCGGGTGCGCTTCGGCGAACCGCTCGACTTCTCCCGCTACGACGGCATGGACCGCGACCGCTACGTCCTCCGCGCCGTCACCGACGAGGTGATGAGCGAGGTCATGGAGCTCTCCGGTCAGGAGTACGTCGACATCTACGCCACCAAGGCCCAGG
Organism: Streptomyces sulphureus DSM 40104; assembly: GCF_000381025.1. Classification (GTDB taxonomy): domain Bacteria; phylum Actinomycetota; class Actinomycetes; order Streptomycetales; family Streptomycetaceae; genus Streptomyces; species Streptomyces sulphureus. Next base: position 335,651 of record NZ_KB905813.1, on the reverse strand, counting down.
CGGCCTGACCCGGGCACGTCGGCCGACTGCCCTGCTGCTCGGGCGAGTCGGCTGCCCGGGCGCGAGGCGGCCGCGTCTCGCTCGACGGGCCGCCGTACCGCTCCCCCGGCAGCGGAGCCGCGCGCCGCGCGACCCTCACTCCTCGGGGACCGTCCCCAGCCGTTGCCCGCGCAGCAGGTGCCAGGCGAGCACCGCCGCACCGAGGAGGACGACGGCACCGGTGCCGGCGCCCGCGCGCAAGCCCTCGGTGAAGGTCCCGCGCGCCGCGTCGAGAAGCTTCGCCCCTTCCGCGGGCGGGAGTTGGTGCGCACGCTGCACCGCCTCCCCCAGCGACTCACGTGCTCCTTCGGCCGTCGACTCGTCGACGCCGTGCGGTGTGGGGAAGGAGCGGTAGAAGCCGGTGACCACGGAGCCGAGCAGCGCGATGCCGAGCGCCGAGCCGAGTTCGTATGCCGTCTCCGAGACGGCGGAGGCCGAGCCGGCCTGCTCCTTGGGGACGCTGGAGAGGATGACGTCCGCCGTGACCGTGAACGCGAGTCCCGCCCCTACGCCGACGGTGAGGAGCACCGCGCCGAGGAGCCAGTACCCCGTCGTCGCCTGGAGCCACACGCAGGCGCCGAGCGCGACGCCGACCGCAGCGAGTCCCCCGGAGACGGCGCCGCGCACCGAGGTGCGCCGCGCCACCCGGCCGGCGAGCAGCCCCGCGACCACGGAACCCACCGTGGCGGGCAGTTCGGCGAGCCCGGCCTGCAACGGCGAGCGCCCCTGCACCATCTGAAGGAACTGCGAGAGGAAGAAGACGAGACCCGCGAGGCCGAGGATGGTGAGCAGGTCGGCGAGGACGGCCCCGCTGAACCCGCGGTTGGCGAAGAGCCGCATGTTCAACAGGGGCGCGTCGAGCCGGAGTTGGCGCCGCACGAAAACGGTGACCGCGGCGACGCCGAGGACGACGGCCACGCCCGCCGGAAGCGTCGGCCCGTGCGCCGCCGCCTCCTTGATCCCGTAGACGACGGCGATCATGCCGATGGTGGAGAGCCCCACGCTCGGCAGGTCCCACGGCCCCGGATGGGGGTTCCGCGACTCGGGCAGCAGCCTGGCGCCGACGACGACGAGCACCGCCATCACGGGAAGGTTGATCAGGAAGACCGAGCCCCACCAGAAGTGCTCCAGCAGGAAGCCGCCGACCACGGGCCCGAGCGCGGCACCCGCCGAGGCCATCGCGCCCCAGATCCCGATGGCGAGGCTGCGCTCCTTCGGGTCGGGGAAGATGTTGCGGATGAGCGCCAGCGTCGACGGCATGAGCGTGGCACCCGCGACGCCGAGCAGCGCCCGCCACACGATCATCGCCTCGGGGCTGTGCGCGTAGGCGGTGAGCACCGAGACGACGCCGAAGACGGCCGCCCCCGCCAGCAGCAGCCGCTTGCGGCCGATCCGATCCCCGAGGCTGCCCATCGAGACGAGCAGCCCCGCGATGACGAACGAGTAGATGTCGCCGATCCACAGTAGCTGCGTGCTGGTGGGCCTGAGGTCCTCGCTGAGGAAGGGCGTCGCCAGCCCGAGCACCGTGGCGTCGACGGCGACGAGGAGGACGGCGAGCACGAGCACCGTGAGCGCCAACCAGCGGGCGCGGCGGGAGAGCGGCGCGGCGGTCGCGGGGAGCGGCGCCCCGCTCATCGGGCCCTCCGCAGGGCGCCGCCGAGGAGGAGTTCCGCCGTCATCGGGGTGGCGCTGCGGGCCGCTACCTTGCCGTCCTGGACCGCCCAGGCAGCGGCCGTGATCAGCGCGTACAGCGCCTCGGTGAGGAAGGCGGCCGTCAGGTCGACGCGGAAGTGCCCCGACTCCTGGCCGCGTGTGAAGAGGGCGCAGAGCCGGTCGTCGATGCGGCGCCAGCCCTCGTGCTGCCGGCCGGGCTCGAAGAGCTGGTTCTCCGTGATGAGGAAGGCGAGGAAGCCCGCGAGCGGCTCGGTCCCGGCGATCACGCGGCGGACGGCGTCCTGCGGATCGCCCTCCTCGGGGCGGACGGCGTCGAGTGCCGTGTCGAGCCGGCTGAGGGCGAGCTCTTCGAGGGCGCGCACGAGGGCGTCGCGGCCTGCGTAGTAGCGGTGGAGCGTGGCGCGGCTGACGCCGGCCGCCTTGGCGATCTCGTCCATGGAGGCCGCCGGGCGGCGGGTGAGCAGCTCCGCCGTGGAGCCGAGCAACGCCTCTCGATCGGTGGTCATGAGACGAGACTACACCGCGTGAGACACCCTCGTCTCACGTCCAGGGAAGCCCCGCCCGGTGCGCCCAGTACGCCTCCGCGTCCTCCGCGAGGCGACTCAGCCCGGTCTGCAACGTCGACCCCGGCTCTGCGACGGCACCGAGATTGCTCCCCAACTCCCCGACCGTCGCGGCTCCCGAGAGCACGACACCCGCCCACGGCTGGAGCAGGACGGCGGCGAGCGCGACGGCGTCCGGACTCTCGCCCACCTGCTCGGCCGCCGCAAGCAGTTCGGCGGGCGCGGCCCGGCCCGCGAGCCTGCCGTTGGCGAGCGCCTCCTTGACGATCACGGTCAACCCGGCTCCGTGCGCCTCGGCGAGCGCGTCCGACGCCGAGGGCTCCAACAGGTTCCAGGTGGACTGCACGGTACGGAAGAGCGGCGCCCCACCGCTCTCGATGCGCAGCGCGGCGCGGATCGCGTCGGCCTGCGCCGGCCCCGAGGTGGAGAAGCCGACGGTGGTGCCCTCGGCCGCGAGTTCGGCGAGGAGGCCGTGGAGCTCGGGGTCGGTGAGCGCCGGGCTGTCGGGGGTGAGCGAGTGGACCTGGTACAGGTCGAGGCGGTCGCCGAGGAGCGCGCGGGTCTCCTCGATCTGGCGGCGGTAGGCGGCCGTGCTGTGGTCCTTCACCTCGTGCACCTCGGCGTCGGTGCGCCACTCCCCGACGTAGGTGTAGCCCCACTTGCTCCCGACGACGAGGTCGGACGCCTCCGGGTGCGCATCCAGCCACTCGGCGAGGAACTCCTCGGCCCGCCCGTACGAGCGTGCGGCGTCGACGTACCGGACGCCCTGCGCGTAGGCGGCGTCGAGGAGTTGGTGCGTGCGGGCCCGCAGCGCCTCGACGGTGCGCGGGGCGGGAAGCTCGCCGTCGCGGCCGAGGGTCAGGTAGGCGGGGCGTCCGACGGCGGCGAGGCCGAGGCCGACGTGCGCGGTCGGGGTGGTCGCTGCGGCGAGGCGGGTGAAGGACATCGCAGGCTCCTGCGCGGTCGGTTTACGGGGAAGGGCCGCACCCCGCGCGCCGCGGAGCGCCGCACCACCGTACCGGCCGAAGCTGCAAGAAGGCGGACGCCCCGTCAGCGCAGCGGCGCCTCGGCCCACTTGCGCTGCGCCGCGAGGTCGGCGCGGAACTCCGCGAGCTGACGTGCGACGGCCTCGGGCGCCGTACCGCCGCGCCCGTTGCGCGCCGCCAGGGCCCCGGGGACGTTGAGGACCTCGCGCACCTCGGGGGTGAGGTGCTCCGAGATCTCGGCGAACTGCGCGTCGGTGAGCGCGTCGAGCTCGATCCCCTCGCGCTCGCAGACCTGTACGCACTCCCCCGCGACCTCGTGCGCGACGCGGAACGGCACGCCGCGCTTGACGAGCCACTCGGCGATGTCCGTCGCCAACGAGAAGCCCGCAGGCGCCAGTTCGGCCATCCGCTCCTCGTGCACGGTGAGCGTCGCGAGCATGCCGGTGAACGCGGGCATGAGGATCTCCAGCTGGTCGCAGGAGTCGAAGACGGGCTCCTTGTCCTCCTGCAGGTCGCGGTTGTACGCGAGCGGGAGCGCCTTGAGGGTGGCGAGGAGTCCTGTGAGGTTGCCGATCAGGCGGCCCGACTTGCCCCGCGCCAGCTCGGCGATGTCCGGGTTCTTCTTCTGCGGCATGATCGACGAGCCGGTGGAGAAGGCGTCGTCGAGCGTGACGAAGGAGAACTCCTTGGTGTTCCAGAGGATGACCTCCTCGGCGATCTTGGAGAGGTCGACGCCGATCATCGCGGTGACGAAAGCGAACTCGGCGACGAAGTCGCGCGAGGCCGTCCCGTCGATGGAGTTCGCCGAACTGCCGCCGTCGAAACCGAGTTCGGCGGCGACCGCCTCCGGGTCGAGGCCGAGCGAGGAGCCGGCGAGGGCCCCTGAGCCGTACGGCGAGACGGCGGTGCGCTCGTCCCACTGGCGCAGCCGCTCGGCGTCCCGCGCGAGGGCCTGCGCGTGCGCGAGGACGTGGTGTGCGAAGAGGACGGGCTGCGCGTGCTGGAGGTGGGTGCGCCCCGGCATGGCGGCCTCGGGGTGCTCCTCGGCGAGCTTGACGAGCGCGCCCTGCACATCGGCGAGGAGGCCGCCGATGAGCCTGGCGTGGTCGCGCAGGTACATCCGGAAGAGCGTCGCCACCTGGTCGTTGCGGGAGCGGCCCGCGCGCAGCTTGCCGCCGAGTTCGGCGCCGAGGCGCTCCAGCAGGCCCCGCTCCAGGGCCGTGTGGACGTCCTCGTCGGCGACGGTTCCCGTGAACGCGCCGGACTCGACGTCGGCGAGGAGCCGGTCGAGGCCCGCGTGCATCTGCTGGAGCTCCTCCTCGCTGAGGAGACCCGCCTTGTGGAGGACGCGGGCGTGGGCGCGGGAGCCGGCGATGTCGTAGGGGGCGAGGCGCCAGTCGAAGTGGACGGAGGCCGAAAGCTTCTCCAGCGCCTCCGCGGGCCCGTCGGCGAAACGTCCGCCCCAGAGCTTCACGTCGCCGCTCTGCTCCCCGCTGCCGACTGCCTGCTGCGGCTCGTCGCCCTTGCTCACGTGGTGCTCCTCTGTTCCCTGCGGGCCGCCTGCGCGGACATGTGCCCGCGCGGACCGGCCGTCGCGGCGCGTTTCGGTGGTGGGGTACGCGTCCGCCTCCCCGCGGGGCGAGGAGGCGGACGGAGTTGCGCGCGGGCAGGCTACCGCCCGCGGGGCGGGGCGTGCCCGTCGCCGGTCAGGACTGGTCGCGCTTGGCGGCGATCTTCGACGAGAGGCCGAAGATGTCGATGAAGCCCTTGGACATCGACTGGTCGAAGGTGTCGCCCGTGTCGTAGGTGGCGAGGTTGAAGTCGTAGAGCGACTGGCTCGACTTCCGGCCGGTGACGACGGCGCGGCCGCCGTGCAGCGTCATGCGCACGTCGCCGGAGACGTGCTGGTTGGACTCCTCGACGAAGCCGTCGAGCGCCTTCTTCAGCGGCGAGAACCAGAGCCCGTCGTAGACCAGCTCCGTCCAGCGCTGCTCGACCTGCCGCTTGTACCGCGCGAGCTCCCGCTCGACCGTGACGTTCTCCAGCTCCTGGTGCGCGGTGATCAGCGCGATGGCACCGGGCGACTCGTAGATCTCCCGGGACTTGATGCCGACGAGCCGGTCCTCGACCATGTCGATCCGGCCCACGCCCTGCGCACCCGCGCGCTCGTTGAGCTGCTCGATCGCCTGGAGGACGGTGACGGGCCTGCCGTCGACGGCGACCGGGACGCCCTTGTCGAAGGTGACGACGACCTCGTCGGCCGCACGCTGGGTGGCCGGGTTCTGGGTGTACTCGTAGACGTCCTCGACGGGGGCGTTCCAGATGTCCTCCAGGAAACCCGTCTCCACGGCGCGGCCGAAGACGTTCTTGTCGATCGAGTACGGCGACTTCTTGGTCGTCTCGATCGGGAGGCCCTTCTCCTCGGCGAAGGCGATCGCCTTGTCCCGCGTCATCGCGTAGTCCCGGACGGGGGCGATGCACTTCAGGTCGGGGGCGAGCGAGGAGATGCCGGCCTCGAAGCGGACCTGGTCGTTGCCCTTGCCCGTGCAGCCGTGCGCGACGGTGTCGGCGCCGTGCTTCCTCGCGGCGGCCACGAGGTGCTTGACGATGGTGGGCCGGGAGAGCGCCGAGACGAGCGGATAGCGGTCCATGTAGAGCGCGTTGGCCTTGATGGCGGGGAGGCAGTACTCGTCTGCGAACTCCTCGCGGGCGTCCGCGACCTCGGCCTCGACGGCGCCGCACGCCAGCGCACGCTTGCGGATGACGTCCAGATCCTCGCCGCCCTGGCCGACGTCGACGGCGACGGCGACGACCTCGGCCCCGGTCTCCTCCGCGATCCAGCCGATGCAGACGGAGGTGTCAAGGCCGCCTGAGTAGGCGAGTACGACGCGCTCGGTCACGGGGTTCTCCTTACGGTGCATGCGCTGACAGGTATAAGTATGCACCGCCCCGTATGGTTCGTCAACGCGCGAGGTCACGCGCCCGACGACGCCGAGGAGACCCGGACCGGAGGTGTCAGCGGGTGTGCCGCAGCTCCTCGGCGAGCACCTTGGTATGGCCGTGCTCCGGGTCCTTGACCGCGGTGAGGAGGGTCAGGGTGCCGGTCCCCGCTCGCTTGCGGAGGTCGTGGAGCGCCTCGCGCATCTCGGGGGTGGCCAGCTCCTCGCGGTAGCGGCGGGTGAACTCCGGCCAGCGCTGCGGGTCGTGGCCGTACCACTTGCGCAGCTCCGTCGAGGGGGCGATCTCCTTGTCCCACTCGTCGAACTCGGCGTCCGCCTTCGCGATGCCGCGCGGCCAGACGCGGTCGACGAGGACGCGCATCCCGTCGTGCTCGTGGTCCGGCTCCTCGTAGATGCGGCGCACTCGGACGTCGAGCTTCGGTTTCGTACTCATGCCTCCAGGCTGACGCAGGCCGGCGCGGACCGCAGCTCGCCCGCAGGAGCTACCCGGCGGCGCGCGAGAGGAGCTCCTCAGCGCGGGCCCGCGCCGTGTCGAAAGCCCCGTCGAAGAGGCGCATGCCGTACGCGACGAGCGCGCCCTCGTAGAGCAGGAGCAGGCTGCGGCCGAGCTCCGCCGCCGACTCGGGGGCGACTTCAGCGGCGAGCTCGGTGAAGCGGGAGAGCATCCAGCGCTTCGCCTCCTCGATGAGCGCGAAGGCCGGGTGGGCCGGGTCGCTGATCTCAGCGTGCGCGTTGACCATGCTGCAGCCCCTCGGGCTGTTCTCACCGGCCCACTCCTCGGCCGCGTCGAAGACGGCGCGGACACGGTCGGACGGGGAGCCTGCGGCCTCGACGCGGTCGGCGAGGAGGGCGCGCCAGCGGTCGTCCCGCTCGGCGAGGTACTCGACGACGATCCCGTCCTTCGAGCCGAAACGGTCGTAGAGCGTCTTCTTGGTGACGCCGGCCTCGGCCGCGATGAGGTCGACGCCGACGGCGTGGATGCCGCGCTCGTAGAAGAGCCTGCCCGCGGCTTCCCGCACCCGTAGGGCGCCGGGGGTCATCACGATCCGGTCCGGTCGCTGCGTCGTCTCGGCGGTCATGGCGTCGAGTGTAGACCGACCTGTATAGTTCAAGCCAGTCGGATTCGGGGGCGGTCGCCGTCCGGCCGCCGATCCCCTTGCCGTGGCAGCGGGTTCACCGAGCCGGCTCCGAATGCCGGGGTACGGGCGCGGGGCAGTACTGACCGTATGGGAAAGACATATCCGGGTATCGAAGGCCGGCTTCGGGACTTCATACTCGCGCAGCCCGTCTTCTTCACGGCCACCGCCCCGCTCTCGCCGGACGGCACCGTCAACCTCTCCCCCAAGGGCCTCTCCGGCTCGCTCGCCGTCCTCGACCCGCACACCCTCGCCTACCTCGACTTCGCCGGGTCCAACGCCGAGACCCTCGCGCACCTCCGGGAGAACGGACGCATCACGCTGATGTGGTGCGCCTTCCGCGGGCCGCCCACCATCGTGCGGGTACACGGCACGGGTGAGCCCGTCTTCCGCGACGACCCCCGGTTCGTTGCGCTGCTGGACCGCTTCACCGCGATCGACCCGGCAGACCACGGGCTGCGGGCGATCGTCCTCGTCCACGCCGAACTCGTCAGGGACACCTGCGGGTTCGCCGTTCCGCTCATGGAGTACGTCGAGGACCGCACCCTGCACGGCTCCCGCTTCGCACGCGAGGACGACGCCTCCCTCGACGCCTACTTCCACGGCAAGGAGCACGTCGCCCGCAGCATCGACGGCCTGCCGGGCCTGCCGCTTCCCCTGCCGCCCTCCCCCACAACCGACGCCGGAAAGACGCGAGTTGCCGAGCACACCGCCCCAACTCGGGGCGGACGAAGGCGGATCGGGGTGGCAGGCACCGATCAAGAACCCTAGCCTGACGGGATGACCGGTGCAGACGACCTCCCGACGCTCGCCCGCCACGTGTGGCAGCACCTCGAACCGCTCTACGCAGGCGTGTACTTCGCACCCGAGGTGGGTGAGGAGGTCGCGGCGCTCGGATACGGGACACAGGCGCGCTGGCCCTCCTACTTCGCTCTCCGGGCAGCGCCCCTGGGGCGCGCGACGGCGGAGCTGACCACGGCGACGTTCTACAGCTTCGCCCCGGCCCGCGTCGCCGCACACGTGCCGGCCGCCTGGCAGGTCGCCGACCCCGATGCAGTGCTCGCCGCCCGCACCCGCGGCGTCGACCGGGCGCTGCGCACTCTGCTCGGCCCCTCGATCGGCAGCGAGGGGCTCGAGGAGGCCGCCCGGCTCGCGCGTACCGCCGCGGAGTCGGCCGACGTCGCCGGGCGCCCTCTCGCCGCCGCCAACAGGGCGCTCGGATGGCCGCAGGAGCCGCACATGGTGCTGTGGCAGGCCGCCAACGTACTGCGGGAGCACCGCGGTGACGGCCACCTCGCCGCGCTCCTCGGTGCGCCCCTCGACGGCTGCGAGGCGCTCGTCTCGCTCGGCTCGACGGGAGCCGTACCCGTCGCCAACTTCGCCTCGCGCGGGTGGAGTTCGACCCAGTGGGAGGCAGCGGAGGAGCGGCTGCGCGTACGCGGCCTCGTCGACGCGGAGGGGAGCGCCACACCGGCCGGCCACCGCCTCCGTGCCGACGTCGAGCGGACGACGGACGAACTCTCGGCGGCTCCGTACGCGGCACTGGGGCGGCCGGCGTGCGAGCGGCTCGTCGAGCTGCTGCGTCCCCTCGTCCTCGACGTGGTGCAGTCGGGGTTGCTGCCGCAGGAGTCGACGCTCGGCATCCTCACGGTTCCGGCTCCCGGGCCGCGGGAGTAGCGTCCCTCGTCCACGACTGGCGGGCTGCGCCGGGGAGTTGGGCCGGTGGGCGCCCCCCCCCCGCTCGCGGTGGTGCCGTTCCGCGGGTCAGCAGGCGCCGAGGCGGGCGATCGCGTCCGGCGGGTAGCCGGCTTCCCGCAACGGTCCGCGGACGTCGCGGGCGAGGTCGGGGAGGTAGCCGAAGAGGACGTCGGCAGGCCCGCGGATCTCGACCTCGCCGCAGACCGCGGGCAACAAGAACGTCTGCGCCGGGCCCAGTTGCTCGCTGTGGCCGCCCGTCCGCACGTGTACGGTCGAGCCGACGTTGGAGAGGACCTGCCCGGTCGCGAAGGAGCGGCGCAGGGGCTCCGCCGTACCGGCGCGCCAGCGCTCCAGGGCGAAGTGCGGTCCCGCGGAGAGGAAGACGCGGTCCACCCCGTCACCGACCGCGACGCCGAGCCCGGGCGTGAACTCCGGTCGCGACGCCATGTCGACCTGCTGCATCAGCATGTCGAGGTTGGCGTCGAACTCGGCGTCGCCGACGGTCGAACCGTCCTCCATTCTCCAACGCATCGCGTGCTGTTGGATGTCGGACGTCTGCTCGATCTCGTAGACGAGCGTGTCGGGACCGAAGGTGTGCGGCGTGCCGCCCGGCACGTAGACGGTCTCCCCCGCGCGGACGGGCAGGCGGCGCAGTACCGCGTCGAAGTCCTGGGCCTCCAGCGCGGCGCGCAACCGGTCCGGCGTCACCCCGTCGCGGACGCCGCAGAGGGCGGTCGCGCCGGGGGCGGCGTCGAGGATGTGCCACGCCTCCGTCTTTCCGTTGTGCTGACCCTCCAGTCGGCGGGCGGCCTCGTCGTCCGCGTGCAGGTGCACCGGGAGGGCGCCGGTCGCGTCGATGAACTTGGTCAGCAGGGGGAAGTACCGGCCCGACCATCCGGCGCCCATCACTTCCTCCGGGTGGTCGATGAGCACCCGGCGCAACGTCCTGCCGGCCAGGGGCCCGGACTCCACGAAGGACTCGGAGCCGGTGACGTCGCTGCACTCCCACGTCTCCGCGACGCTCCGGTCCGGGAGGCCGCGCTTTCCCAGACGGCGGGCGATCGCCCGACCGCCGAAGACGAGCGACTTGGTGGGGGTCGTCAGCCGCAGCGGGTACGGGCCGACGCCGTACCGGCTCACAGGATCGGCTGCCCGCCGGTGACGGCGATCCGGGCGCCGGAGACGTAACTGGCCTCGTCGGAGGCGAGCATCACGTAGACCGGCGCCAGTTCGGTCGGTTGTCCCGGCCGCCCGAGCGGGACGCCGGACCCGAAGCTCTCCACCTGCTCCGGCGGCATCGTCGACGGGATGAGCGGTGTCCAGATGGGCCCGGGCGCCACGCTGTTGACGCGGATGCCCCTCGGCCCGAGTAGCTGCGACAGCGAGCCGACCATGTTCGCGATCCCCGCCTTGGTGACGTTGTACGGGAGCAGTTGGGGCGGTGGGGCGTCGGAGTTGACCGAGGTGCTGCCGATGATCGCCGCACCGGGCTCCATGTGCGGGACGGCCGCCTTGGTCAGGTGGAAGAAGGCGCTGATGTTGATTGCGAGCGTCCGGTCCCACTCCTCGTCGGGCACGTCCTCGATCGAGTCGTGCGTCATCTGGAACGCGGCGTTGTTCACGAGTACGTCGATGCGGCCCAGCTTCTCCAGGGCCTCGGCGATGACGGCCCGGCAGTGCGCGGGTTCGGCCACGTCCCCGGGGACCAACAGGCACCGGCGGCCCGCCTCCTCGACCCAGTGCCGCGTCTCGGACGCGTCCTCGTGCTCGTCGAGGTAGGAGAGGAGGATGTCCGCCCCTTCCCGCGCGTACGCGATGGCGACCGCGCGCCCGATCCCGCTGTCGCCACCGGTGATGACGGCCGCCTTGCCGGCGAGCCGCCCGCTTCCCCGGTAGCTCCGCTCGCCGTGGTCGGGGTGGGGGTCCATCTCGGAGGTGGTACCGGGCGGGGACTGCTGCTGTCGGGCCTTCGACATGGTGCCTCCGATCCCCGTGCGAGCAGGGTGGGAGAGTCGGCGGTGCTGCCTCACCCATGCTGCCCGGCGAGCGGGCCCGCCACCACCTGGACGACGGCGGTGCGCTCCGCTGCGGGCGCGTCGCGGACGGCGCGGACGGGCGCGAGACGGATCCGCATCGGGCGAAGGGCGTCGCGCCACGAGGGGGCTCGGCCCTGCCGAACCCCAACCGCCTTTTCCGCAGCCACGTCGCACGGCGAGAAGGGGGCACCCGGACACGGCGCCCAACTGCTGCCCGCTCCGCGCGACTTCACGAGAAGGTCCTCGCCGCAGCGGGTCAGCTCTCCTTCTGGGCCAGCGCGAGGAGGTGCCCGGCGAGTGCGTGACCGCCCTCGGGGTCGCGGCTGATGAGGAGCAAGGTGTCGTCGCCCGCGATGGTGCCGATGATCTCGTGGACGCCGGCCTGGTCGATCGCGGAGGCGAGGAACTGGGCCGCGCCGGGCGGGGTGCGGAGTACCACGAGGTTCGCGGACGCCTCGGCGCTGATGAGGAGTTCGCCCGCGAGCCGCGCCATGCGGGCCTCGCTCGCCGACTCGCCGAGCGGGGCCCGCGGTGTCGGGTCGCCGCCCTCCGCGGGGACGGCGTAGATCAGCTCGCCGCCGGTGTTGCGGATCTTCACGGCGCCGAGCTCGTCGAGGTCCCTGGAGAGCGTCGCCTGGGTGACGTGGAGCCCGTCGTCGGCGAGGACCTTCGCCAACTGGCTCTGGGAGCGCACCGGTTGACGGTTGAGGATGTCGACGATCCGTCGATGCCTCGCCGTGCGGGTCTGCGGTACGGCCAGGCCCCCCGTCTGCTGCTCGTCGCTCATCGTCCCCGGTCCTCCGTGGTTCCTCGTCGGCTCTTCACCCCCGTCCCGCCGCTTCCGCGGCCGACTGTGCGGCGTCGAGGACGGCGGGGAACGCCCGTACCAGCGCGTCCACCTCTTCCTCGCCCGCGATCAGCGGCGGCGCCAGCCGGATGACGTGCGGGGCCGGGGCGTTCACGAGGAAACCGGCCTCCTGCGCGCTCTGCTGGACCTGCGGCGCCAAGGGTTCGGTGAGCACGATACCGAGCAACAGTCCCCTACCGCGCACGTGGTCGAGGAGCGGGTGGGCGAGTTGGGTGAGGCCCTCGGCGAGGCGGGAGCCGAGGCGCTTCACCTCGTCGAGGAGGCCGCCGTCGAGGGTGTCGAGGACGGCGAGCCCGGCGGCGCACGAGACGGGGTTGCCGCCGAACGTCGAACCGTGCTGGCCGGCCGTGAGCAGCTCGGCCGCCTCGCCGAAGGCGAGCGTCGCGCCGATCGGGAGGCCGCCGCCGAGCCCCTTGGCGAGCGTGATGACGTCGGGCTCGACGCCCTGGGCCTGGCAGGCGAACCACTGACCGGTGCGGCCGATGCCGGTCTGCACCTCGTCGAGGATCAGCAGCGCCCCGGCCTCCCGCGTGATCTCGCGTGCCGCGGCGAGATACCCCTCGGGCGGTACGACGACGCCGTTCTCACCCTGGATCGGCTCCAGAATGACGAACGCGGTGTCCTCGTCGACGGCCGCGCGCAGCGCCTCGGTGTCGCCGTAGGGCACGTGCGTGACGTCGCCGGGGAGCGGCTCGAACGGCTCCTGCTTGCCCGGCTGCCCGGTGAGCGCCAGCGAGCCCATGGTGCGCCCGTGGAAGCCGCCGTCGCTGGCGACCATCCGGCGGCGACCCGTCCGGCGGCCGATCTTGAAGGCCGCCTCGACCGCCTCCGCACCGGAGTTGGAGAAGAAGACGCGGCCCTCGCGCCCGGCGATCCCGAGCAGCCGCTCGGCGAGGCGGACGGTCGGCTCGGCGACGAAGAGGTTGGAGACGTGGCCGAGCCTCGCCACCTGCGCGCTGACGGCGCCGACGACGGCGGGATGCGCGGTGCCGAGCGCGTTGACGGCGATGCCGGCGAAGAAGTCGAGGTACTCGTTGCCCTCCGCGTCCCGTACGCGCATGCCCTCGCCTTCCACGAGCGGGAGGCGCGGGGTGCCGTAGTTGTCCATCAGCGCCGCCTGCCAGCGGGCGGTGAGGGCCTGGTTGGCTGCGGGGGTCGGCTCTTGGGACGTCACGGTGTCTCCTCGGAAGCGGGTACGGCTCCGGTCCCGCCGGGTGTCCGCGGGGCCGGGGGCGGGTCGGGGAGCACCATGGTGCCGATCCCCTCGTCGGTGAAGATCTCCAGCAGGATGCTGTGCGGCACCCTGCCGTCGAGCACGCGTGCGGTGTGCACGCCGTTGCGGACGGCGTGGAGGCAGCCCTCCATCTTCGGCACCATGCCGCTGGCGAGGTCGGGGAGGAGCTTCTCCAGCTCGGCCGCGGTGAGTTGGCTGATCACGTCGTCGCTCCGGGGCCAGTCCGCGTAGAGCCCCTCGACGTCGGTGAGGACGATGAGCGTCTCGGCGTCGAGCCCCGCGGCGAGCGCGGCGGCGGCGGTGTCCGCGTTGACGTTGTAGACCCCGGGGTCCTCGCCCGCGCCGGTGTCCACGCTGCGGGCGATCGAGGAGATCACCGGGATGCGGCCGTCGTCGAGGAGAGCCTGGACGGCGCCCGTGTCGACCTCGGTGATCTCGCCGACCCGGCCGAGGTCGACGCGCTCGCCTTCCACCTCGGCGTAGTGCTTCGTCGCCGCCATGATGTGCGCGTCCTCGCCCGTCATACCGACGGCGAGCGGGCCGTGCCGGTTGAGCAGGTTGACGAGCTCGCGTTGGACCTGCCCCGCGAGGACCATCCGTACGACGTCCATCGTCTCGGGCGTGGTGACGCGGAGCCCGGCGCGGAACTCCGACTCCAGGCCGAGCCGGTCGAGTTGGGCGCTGATCTGCGGTCCCCCGCCGTGCACCACGACGGGGCGGAGGCCGGCGTGCCTGAGGAAGACCACGTCCTGCGCGAAGGCGGCCTTCAGCTCCTCGTCGACCATGGCGTTGCCGCCGAACTTCACGACGACGGTCTTGCCGTGGTGCCTGGTCAGCCAGGGCAGCGCCTCGATGAGGGTGCGGGCCTTGGGCAGGGCTGTGTGTTTGCGGGTGCTCATGAGGAGTAGGCGCTGTTCTCGCGGACGTAGTCGGCGGTGAGGTCGTTGGTCCAGATCGTCGCCGAGGCGTCGCCCGCGGAGAGGTCGGCGGTGATGTGCACCTCGCGGAAGCGCATGTCGACGAGGTCGCGATCCTCGCCGATGGCGCCGCCCCGGCAGACCTGTACGCCGTTGATGGCGACGTCGAGCGCGTCGGGGTCGAAGGCGGCGTCCGTCGTGCCGATCGCGGCGAGCACGCGGCCCCAGTTCGGGTCCTCGCCGTGGATGGCGCACTTGAGGAGGTTGTTGCGGGCGATCGTGCGGCCGACGAGGACCGCCTCGCTCTCGCTCGCCGCTCCCACGACGTCGACGCGGATGTCCTTCGAGGCGCCCTCGGCGTCCCTGATCAACTGCTGCCCCAGGTCGTCGCAGACCGCGCGGACGGCCTCTGCGAACTCCTTCTCCTCGGGGACGACGCCGGACGCGCCCGAGCCGAGGAGGAGAACGGTGTCGTTGGTGGACATGCAGCCGTCGGAGTCGACGCGGTCGAAGGTGGTGCGGGTCGCCTCGCGGAGCGCACGGTCGAGGGTTCCGGTGTCGGCATCGGCGTCGGTGGTGAGGACGACGAGCATGGTGGCGAGTCCGGGCGCGAGCATGCCGGCGCCCTTGGCCATGCCGCCGACCGTCCAGCCCTCGCCCTCGGCGACGGCGGTCTTGTGCACCGTGTCCGTCGTCTTGATCGCGAGGGCCGCCTTTTCGCCGCCGTGCGGGGAGAGCGCCCCTGCCGCCGCGTCGACGCCGGCGAGTAGGCGGTCCATCGGCAGGCGCGTGCCGATCAGCCCCGTCGACGCCACGGCGACCTCGCCGGCGCTGTGGCCGAGGACCTCCGCGACCCGCTCGGCCGTCGCGTGCGTGTCCTGGAAGCCCGCCGCCCCCGTACAGGCGTTGGCGCCACCGGAGTTGAGGACGACGGCCGAGACCTGGCCGCCCTTGAGGACCTGCTCGGACCAGAGCACGGGCGCCGCCTTGACGCGGTTGCCGGTGAAGACGCCGGCGGCGGTGAGGCGCGGCCCGGTGTTGACGACGAGCGCGAGGTCGGGCCCTCCGCTCTCCTTGATCCCGGCGGCTACGCCGGCAGCCGTGAACCCCTTGGCAGCGGTCACGCTCATGTGGATTCCTCGTTTCTCGTCGGGCCGCCGGAGGGCCCGCGCGGGGCAGGTCGGGGTACGGGCGCCGCCGTACGGCCGGCACCCGGGATGCGTTCCGTCAGGGGGCGACGGCTGCGGCGGGGAGGCCGAGGGTCTCGGGGAAGCCGAGAGCGAGGTTCATGCTCTGGACCGCGCCGCCCGCCGTGCCCTTGGTGAGGTTGTCGATGGCGCTGATCGCGATGATCCGGTCGGCGGCCTCGTCGTGGACGACCTGCACCTGTGCCGAGTTGGCGCCCTGGACGGCGGCCGTCGTCGGCCAGGTGCCCTCGGCGAGGAGGCGGACGAACGGCTCGTCCCCGTACGCCTTCTCGTAGGAGGCGCGCAACTGTGCACCGTCGGCGCCGGGGGCCGCCTTGGCGCTGCACGTGGCGAGGATGCCGCGGGACATCGGGGCGAGCGTCGGCGTGAAGGAGACGGTCACGGGCTCGCCCGCGGCCGCGGAGAGGTTCTGCGCCATCTCGGGGGTGTGCCGGTGGACGCCGCCGACGCCGTACGGGCTCATCGAGCCCATGACCTCGCTGCCGAGGAGGTGCGGCTTCAGCGACCTGCCGGCGCCCGAAGTGCCCGTCGCCGCGGTGATCACGGCCTCGGGTGCGGCGAGTCCCGCCGCGTAGGCGGGGTAGAGCGCGAGCGAGACGGCGGTGGGGAAGCAGCCGGGCACGGCTATGCGGCGGGCGCCGCGCAACGCCGTACGGGCGCCGGGGAGTTCGGGGAGGCCGTACGGCCAGGTGCCGGCGTGCTCGGTGCCGTAGAACCGCTGCCATGCTTCGGCGTCGGAGAGGCGGAAGTCGGCGCCGCAGTCCACGACGAGGACCTCCTCGCCGAGAGCCGCCGCGACCGCGGCCGACTGGCCGTGCGGCAGCGCGAGGAAGACGACGTCGTGCCCCGCGAGCACCTCGGGCGACGTCTCCTCCAGCACGCGGTCGGCGAAGGGCGCCAGGTGCGGCTGGAGTTCGCCGAGGCTGCGCCCGGCGTTGGACCCACCGGTGAGCGCGCCCACCTCGACCTGCGGATGCGCGTCGAGCAGGCGCAGCACTTCACCGCCCGCGTATCCGCTCGCCCCCGCCACCGCTGCTCGCACTGCCATGAGACCTCCATCCCTCGATGGATGACTATACGTATTTCAGCAGTGTTATGCAATGGTGGCGATGATCACCCGCGGAGCAGCGCCGACGCTGAGCCGCTCGCTCGGTTGGCCGCCGAGGAGATCGGCGAGACGCTCACGGACGCCAGGAGGCCCGCGACGGCAACCTCCGCCCTGGTCGCGCTGACGGCCACTCGTCCCTGATCCGCCCCGGACGGCACCGTCCGCACTAGGAAGCCGCGGCTCGCCCGAGGACGCGCCGCCCAGCCCTCGTGGCGAGCGGTCGCCGTATCCCGAGCTCGTCGCACGTCAACCGGCCCGTGGAGACGGGGAGTCGTCGGCACCGTCCGCCAGCCGGCGCACCTCCGATACGACGCGCGGCCAGCAGGGCTCGGGGAGGTCGTGCCCGACGCCGGGAAGCAGCGCCAGCCGGGCGCCCGGTATCCGCGCCGCTATCGCCTCGGCTGCGCGGGGCTTGATCAAGGGGTCGTCGGCGCCGTGCAGCACGAGCGCGGGCCGCGTGATCCGTTCGATGGCGCCGCCGTGCCACACGGCGCCGATCTGCCGGCTCTGCGCCTGCGCGTCGTGGACGCCTCTGTCGGCGTTGCGCACGGCGGCGGCCCGCGCCGCGCGCTCGTCGAACGGGTGCGAGGGGGAGGCGAGAAGGCGGGAGACGGCGACGCCCGCTTCGACGGCGCCCTCGCGGGTGTCGGGGAACCTGAGCCGCGCGAACCGCAGGAGGGTGGAGAGGCGCACGTACCGCAGGGCGCGCAGCCCCGCGGCGTCGCCCGGCACGGCCGCCATCGAGGTGAGCGTGCGGACGCGCGTCGGGTGCCGCAGCGCGACGCGCTGGGCCACGGCGCCGCCGAGTGAGACGCCGAGCAGGTGCGCCGTCCGCCACCCGAGGGCGTCGAGCACGGCGACCGCGTCGTCGGTCATCTCCTCGGCGGTGTAGGCGACTTGACGCCCGCGGACGAGCGCGGAGACGGGGTTGCGCGTGGGGGCGGGCGGCAGGTGCGTCGACTCGCCGCCGTCCCGCTGGTCGTAGCGGGCGACGGCGAACCCCTGTGCTGCCAGGAGCCGGCCGAGACCTTCAGGGAACCAGCGCCGGTTCGCGCCGAGCCCCGCGACGAGGAGCAGCGGCTCGCCTTCGCCGCCTTCCGTCAACTGGTCGTAGGCGAGGCGGACCTCGCCGTTCTCCGCCCAGCGCGTCGGGGTCCACGGTCGGTCGGGCGGGGAAGCAGGCACGGGGACTCCCAAAACCGAGAACACTGTTCGCGGTTTTTATACTAGGCGGCCGGACGTCGGCACGGAAGGGCGGGTGAAGAGGCGTGGCCGAAGGAGCGCCGAGCGTGTGGTCGCGCCCGGAGCAGGGCGCACGCGGCCCGGCTGCCGCGTACAGCCGGGCCGAGCTCACCGCGGCCGCCGTCGACTTGGCCGACCGCCGCGGCCTGTCCGCGGTGTCCATGCGACAGGTGGCCGGAGCCCTCGGCATGGGGCAGGCGTCGCTCTACCGCCACCTCTCGGGCCGCGACGACCTGCTCGACCTGATGACAGACGCCGTGACGGGCGAGATCGCACTCGACGTCCCGCTCTCCGGCGACCCCGTCGCCGACCTGCTCGCCCTCGCCCGCCGGACCAGAACGGTGCATCTGCGCCACCCCTGGCTCTGCGAAGTCCCGCCGGAGCCCTTGCGGTTGGGGCCGCGCGGGCTCGACTTCCTGGAGTACGCGCTCGCCGCCACGGCACCGGCGCCGCTCTCGGGCCGGGCCAGGATGGAGGTCGTCGCGCTGACCAACGCGCTCGTCTCGCTCTTCGCCAGGACCGAACTGGCGGCGCACCAGGGGCGGACGGACCGCCGGGCTTCCCAGGCCGCCTACCTGGCGTCGGCGGAGGCCGGAGGCCATCCGTTCGTGGCGGCGGCGATGGCGGAGTCCGACACCGACGCCGACGTGCAGGCGCTCTTCGAGCGGGCGATGCACCGGGTCCTCACCGGGCTCCTCTCGCACTGAGGCGCAACCGCCTCTGTCACAGGGGTAGTCGGCACCCACGTCCCTCTGAGTATCCCGACGGATACCGGGGGAGACGGCGCCTCCGTAACGTCGACGGCATGGGAAGCCAGGAGACGGACACGGCTGAGCAACACGCCAACACCCGCCCGAGCGGGGCCGATTGGGCCGGACGCGCGGTGCTTGTACTGGTGCTCGTGGTGGCGGGCGCGTTCACCACCGTCTTCGGGCCGCTCTTCGCGGTGGCGTGTTCTTCCTCTTCTCCGTCGTGCGAGGACGGAATCCGGAGCTCGCTGCCGCTCGACGGCGCGCTGGTGATGGCCTGCCTCTACCTCGCACCTGCGGTGACGCTCGCCTCCGTCGTCGGTGTCCTCGTGCCGCGCGGCGGCGCCAAGGCGGGAGCGGTCGGACTCGCCGCGCTGGTCGGGGTGTTCGTGCTCACGGTCGCCTCCGGTGCCGCGGCGAGTTGAGCCGTCCGCCGTCTTGGGCCTACGGAACCTGGAACCCGCTGTCCCGCGCGTCGGTGATCGCCATGTGGCCCGGCGCGTGGCCGATCGCGAAGGACGGGCGCGAGTGCATCACGGCCGCCTGCGGGGTGACGCCGCACGCCCAGAAGACCGGTACCTCGCCGGGAGCGACCTCGACCCGGTCGCCGAAGTCCGGCACGTCCAGGTCGTCGATGCCCAACTCCCCCGGCGCCCCGACGTGGACGGGCGCACCGTGCACCGCGGGATACCGCGAGGTGACCCGGACCGCCGTCGCGACCTGGTCGGCAGGGACGGGGCGCATCGAGACGACGAGCGGCCCCGCGAGCGCACCGGCCGGACGGCACGCGCGGTTGGTGCGGTACATCGGGACGTTGCTCCCCGCCTCGATGTGCCGGACGGGGACGCCTGCCTCCAGCAGCGCCGCCTCGAAGGTGAAGCTGCACCCGATGAGGAAGGAGACGAGGTCCTCCCGCCACACACCGGTGACCTCGGTGCGCTCCTCGGCCAACTCGCCGTCCCGGTAGACGCGGTAGCCGGGCAGGTCCGTCCGCAGGTCCCCGGCGAATATCGACGCGGACGCCTCACCCGGCTCCGTCACGTCGAGGACGGGGCACGAGCGGGGGTTGCGCTGGGCGAAGAGGAGGAAGTCGTACGCCTCCGCACGGGGCAGGCAGAGCAGGTTCGCCTGTGTCCAGCCCGCGCTGTACCCGGAGGTCGGCGCCTTGAGCCCGCCGCGGAAGGCCGCCCGCGCCTGCTCGGGGGTGAGCTCGCGGGGCGCAGGGTGCGGGACGTGGGTCATCTTGCCCTCACTTCTCTGCTTGTCGGGACGGGTGCACCGCGTCAGTGGGTGCGGTGGCGCGACGCACGCGACGGGCTCACGGTGAAGCGGACGCGCTGCCCCGGCCGCGCCTGCGCCGCCCGGTCGACGTCGCGCGAGGCGACGACGGCGATCACGGGGTAGCCACCGGTGACGGGATGGTCGGCGAGGAAGAGCGTCGGCTGCCCCGAGGGCGGCACCTGGAGCGCGCCCGCGACCATCCCCTCGCTCGGCAGCTCCTCGGCGCGCACACGCTCCAAAAGGGGCCCGTCGAGCCGCATGCCGACACGGTTGCTCTCCGACGTCACCTCGTACGCGCTGCTCAACAGGGCGTCGAGCGCCGCCTGCGTGAACCACTCGGCGCGCGGCCCGGGCACGACGCGGAGGGTGAGCTCCCCGGAGACGGGCGCCTCGACAGGCGCGAGGTCGATGCAGGGGAACCGTTCCGGCGGCGGCCCCACGGGCAGATGCGTCCCCGCGGTGAGGGGGTCGGGGCCGAGCCCGGCGAGGACGTCGGTCGCCCGCGAGCCGAGCACCGGATCGACGGTGAGGCCACCACGTACCGCCAGGTAGCTGCGCAGCCCCGACTGCGGTACACCGAGCCGCAGTTCGGCCCCCGCCGGCACCCGCACCACCGAGTGGGGCGCGGCGGCGACCCCGTCGACGGTGACGGGGCAGGGCGCACCGGTGACGGCGACGACCACCTCACGCACGGCGCGGACGGCGAGCCCGCCAAGCGTCGCCTCGATCGCCGCCGCGCTCTCGGGGTTGGCGACGAGCCGGTTGGCGAGGCGCAGAGCCCCGCGGTCGGCGGCGCCCGAGGCGCCGACGCCGATGTGTGCGAGGCCGGGACGGCCGAGGTCCTGGAGCGTCGCGAGCGGGCCCGTCGAGACGACCTCCAGGGCTTCGCGCGCGGGGGCGTCCGTCGTCATGAGACCTCCTCGAAGCGGACGCGGACCCCGGGCCGCAGCAGGGCCGGAGGGTCGCGGTCCACCTGCCACATGGGCAACTCCGTCCTGCCGATCAACTGCCAACCGCCTGGCGACTCCCGCGGGTAGACGCCGCTGAACTCGCCCGCGAGCCCGACGGCGCCCGCCGGCACGCGCGTCCGCGACTCGGCGCGCCGCGGCACCGTCAACTCCGGTGGACCGCCTGCGAGGTAGCCGAAGCCAGGTGCGAAGCCGCCGAAGGCGACCGTCCACTCGGCCGCGGTGTGGCGGTCGACCACCTCGCGCCGGGTGAGTCCGGTGAGCTCGGCGACCTCGCCGAGGTCCGCCCCGTCGTAGACGACGGGGACGCGCAGCAGTTGGCCCTCGCCCTGCGAACCCGCCGAGGGCTCCGCCTCGCGGACCGCGCGCTCTACGCCGCCCGCGTCGGCGTCGGCGGCGAGGTGGAGGAGGAGGGTGCGGGCCGCGGGTACCAGGTCGGTGACGCCCGGCGGCGGCTCCGCCCGAAGAGCGGCGTAGAGCGCCAGGACCTCGTCGAGGTCGGCGAGTTCGACGAGCAGGCCGTGGTCGGCGCAGCGCAGGAACCGCAACGCGGGTCACATCTCCCGCTCTGCCGCGAAGGAACGCAGGGCGACGCCCTCCGACCGCAGCCGGTCGCGCACGGCCTCGGCGATCTGCACGGCGCCGGGGCTGTCGCCGTGCACGCACAGCGAGTCGGCGGTGACGCGGAGCGCGGACCCGTCGATCGCGGTGATCGGCTCGCCGGCGGCGATGCGGACGCAGCGGTCGGCGATCTCCTGCGGGTCGTGGAGGACGGCCCCCGGCTCCCGTCGCGGGACGAGGGTGCCCTCGGGCGTGTATGCGCGGTCGGCGAACGCCTCGCGGTGGACCGGGAGTCCGGCTCGCTCGGCCTGCGCCAGCCACTGCGAGCCGGGGAGGCCGAGCACGGCGCACTCCGGGTCCCAGGCCCGCACCGCTTCGACGACGGCGGCGGCCTGTTCGGCGTGGTGCACGAGTGCGTTGTAGAGCGCGCCGTGCGGCTTGACGTACCGGACCCGCGTGCCCGAGACGCGGGCGAGGCCGTCGAGCGCGCCGATCTGGTAGAGGACGTCGTTGGTGAGCTCCGGCGGTGGGACGTCGATGAACCTGCGCCCGAACCCGGGAAGATCGCGGTATCCGACCTGGGCGCCGACGGCGACTCCGTGGTGCGCCGCCTGCTCGCATGCGCGGCGGATCACCGTGGCGTCCCCCGCGTGGTAGCCGCAGGCGACGTTGGCGCTGGTGACGATCGCCAGCAGCGCCTCGTCGTCGCCGAGCTCCCAGCGGCCGAAGCCCTCCGCGAGGTCCGAGTTCAGGTCCATGCTCACCTCAGTTCTCCACAGCCCGGCCGTGCCGGGGCACTAGTTCCACAGGTCGGCGATGCCGGTGATCGAGTTGGCTCCCAGGTAGACGGTGAGGGCGAAGACCAGGATGCCGACCACCAGCAGCCACCTCGGGTAGCGGTACCCGTGGAGCAGGTCGCGGCGGCGCCAGGCGATCCACATCAGCACCCCGAAGCCGATCGGGAGGATCAGGCCGTTGAGCGCGCCGGCGAGCACCAGCAGCGTCGTCGGGGCCTGGTCGAGGACGAGGAAGACGAGCAGCGAGATCAGGATGAACCCGAGCACGAGCCAGTTCCGCGAGCGCTCCAGCCTCGGCGTGAAGCTGGAGACGAAGGAGATCGAGGTGTAGGCGGCACCGATGACCGAGGTGATGCCCGCGGCCCACATCACCATCCCGAAGAGCCGCAGCCCGACCTCGCCCGCCGCGTGCTGGAAGGCCGAGGCCGTCGGGTTGGCCTCGGCGAGCGAGACGCCCCCGCCCACGACACCGAGGAGCGCGAGGAAGAGCAGGACGCGCATGACACCCGTGACGAGCATGGAGATCACCGAGGTGCGGCTGATCTCCTTGACCCGCTCGGGCCCCGAGACACCTGCGTCCACGAGGCGGTGGGCACCGGCGTACGTGATGTAGCCGCCGACGGTCCCGCCGACGAGCGTGGTGATCGCGAGGAAGCTGACGGTGTCGGGGAGCACGGCTTGTTTCATCGCCTCGCCGACCGGTGGCTCCGAGACGATCGCGACGTACGCCGTGAGCAGGATCATCAGCGCGCCCAGGGCGACGACGAGCTTGTCCATCGCGGCGCCCGCGCGCTTGCTGAGGAAGATCCCGACGGCGATCAGCGCGGAGAGGGTGCCGCCGATCTTCGTCTCGAGGCCGAACATGGCGTCGAGCCCGAGCGAGGCACCCGCGACGTTGCCGACGTTGAAGACGAGCCCGCCGAAGACGACGAGCGCGGCCATCAGGTATCCGAGGCCGGGCACGACCTTGTTCCCGAGGTCCTGGGCCTTCATCCCCGAGACGCCGATCACGCGCCAGACGTTCAGCTGTACGGCGATGTCGACGACGATCGACAGCAGGATCGCGAAGGCGAAGGCGGCCCCGAGTTCCAGGGTGAACTCGGTGGTCTGGGTGATGAACCCGGGCCCGATCGCGCTCGTCGCCATCAGGAAGACGGCGCCCATGAGCGCGCCGCGCTTCGCCGGCGAGCGGCGGGGCGGCGCTGTCTCGACCTCGTCTATCTCGTCAGCCATGGCTCTCCGATCCACGGGGCACCGCCGGCCGGCGGTGCTGGAGCACTGAAAACCGGCCACGGTGGCGCGGTTCGGCTCAACGTAGAGGATTGTTCAACAATCCTGCAATGGACGGAGCGGAATTTCCTCGGTCTGGGGCCGAGGCCGCTCGATACTCGCTGTGAAAATTCCTCGTTACACTGCGCTCCAGGCCGAGTTAGTCGAGATGGGGGGACGATGACCGCCACGGACAAGTGGATGGATCTGCTTGCCAACGATCGGCTGCTGCTCGACCGCGCCAGCACCGCGGAGCGGGTCGCCGACATACTCCGGCAGCGGGTGATCGACGGTGCGCTGACGCCCGGGACGCAGCTCTCCGAGGAGGGGGTGGGCAAGGCGCTCGCCGTCTCCCGCAACACCCTGCGTGAGGCGTTCCGCCTGCTCGTCCACGAGCGTCTGGTGGTCCACGAGTTCCACCGCGGGGTCTTCGTCCGGGTGCTCTCCGTGGACGACGTCGTCGACCTGTACCGCATACGTCGGCTGCTGGAGACCAGCTCGGTGCAGCGCGCAGCCGGGGCGCCGAAGGCGCTGGTGGAGGCGGTCTCCGAAGCCGTCGCCGAGGGCGAGCGGGCCGCGCGGGATGAGCGCTGGTGGGACGTCGGCACGGCGAACATGCGCTTCCACGAGGCCCTCGTCGCGCTCGCGTGCAGCCCCCGCGCCAACGAGACCATGCGCCAGGTCCTCGCCGAACTCCGCCTCGCTTTCCATGTGATGTCCCGCCCCCGCGAGTTCCACGAGCCCTACCTCGGCCTCAACCGCGAGATCGCCGACCTCCTCGCCGCCGCCTCCTGGCGCACCGCCGCCGAGCGGCTCGACGCCTACTTCGACACCGCCGAGACCCAGCTCGTCGAGGGGTACGGCTCGTACCGGGCGTGAAGGGCCCCGGCGGCCCTCCGATCGTCCGGCTCGGCGGGCCCCTGGCGCCGGCAAGACGACGGTCGCGCGGCTTCTCTCCCGCCGCCTCGGGCTGCGCTGGTACAGCGCCGACGCACACACCTGGGAGCACCGCGACCGCGCACTCGCCGCCGGCCACGAGGCCGCGGCCCACTGGGAGTCGACGGCGCGCGAGGAGCGGTGGCGTGCGCCGGACGGGCGGCTCCTCGCCGAGTCGCTGCACCGCGAGCGCGGTGCGATGGTCGAGGAGGACCTCGCGCGCCTTCCCGCCGCCCCGCTCGTCCTCGCCGAGGGGACTCCCCTGACGCCCGCCGCGGTCGGGGTCGAGCGCGCCGTGTGGCTCCTCCCGACCGCCGCGGTGCAGCAGCGGCGGCTCCGTCGGCGGGGACTGGAGCCGGACCAAGGCGCCTTCCGCCTCTACGAGTTGCTGCGCCGTGACATCGCGGCGGAGGTTGCGGCCGCGGGCGGCGCCGTCGTGCACGTCGACGGCGAGCACGGCGCGGAGGCGACGGCGGCGCGGGTGCACGCGGCGCTGGAGCAGCCGCTGGCGGCCGGGCCGCACGCGCGAGATGCGGCGGGTCGGCGGAAGTTGGCGAGGTATGCCAACCGTGCACCCGTCGCGCAGTACCGCCAGTTCTTTGCGCGGCCGTGGGCACCGGTGTGGGAGTCGGTGCGGCTCACCCTGTGCTGCGAGTGCGGGGCCGCCGGATGCCTCGCCGACGTCGAGCGCAACCTCGCCTCGCTGCCCGTCGGTTGGGAGGAGCGGGGGCCGCTCGTGGCGACGGCGCAGGGGCACCGCGCGCTCCGGGTGTGACGGCCTCAAGCCCGCCCGGAGACGAGCACTGCGGCGTGGGGCAGCGCCAACTCGCCGCCGTGGGCGGCGAATCGGCGGCTCAGTCGCACGAAGGCGTGCTGCGCCTCCTCCTGTACGGCCCGAGGTTGGGCGCGCAGTGCGTGGCCCGTCGAGCCGACGCCCGCCGCCTGGGCTCCCCACCACTCCGCGTGGGTCGTGCGGTGTGTCCAACGCAGCGTCGTACAGCGGACGTCGGAGAACCCGGCGGCGTACGAGAGCTCCCGGAGCCCCTCCTCGGTACGGGCGAACTCCTCCCGCTCCGCCAACCGCGGCCGCTCGCCGGCGCCGGCCTCGTCGAGGGCGCGGCCGACGAGCGCCTGCCCGGCGGCGGGCGGTGCCGCCCAGACCGTCGCGGCGAAGCGGCCACCCGTGCGCACCACGCGCCGCATCTCCCGGAGCGCGGCCCCGGGGCGTGCCACGTGGTTGACGACGAAGTTGGCCACCGCCGCGTCGAAAACGCCGCTGCGGAAGGGGAGTTCGGGAAGCGCACCGACGAGGACCGGCGCCTGCCGCAGGGCGTCGGCAGCACGCGCGGCCATATCGGGCTCGGCGTCGAGCGCGACGACGGAGGCGCCGCGCGCACGGAGACCACCGGCTGCCGCCCCGGTGCCGGTGCCCACGTCGAGCGCGGCATCCCCTGCGGACACACCGGACGCTGCGAGGAGCCGCGGCACGGGGAAGGCGCAGAGCCGGGCGAGACCGGCAGCGTAGGCCGCACCACTGCCGGCCCAGACCTGCCGCTCCCACCTGTCGAACGGGTCCACCGCGCCCTCCGACTCGCCTACGCTTCCGGGATGTTGGGCCGCCGACCTCCAGGCTAGCGGCGGGAGCTGACGGCTGAGGCTCCGTGGGTGCGCCCGGTCTTCGCGAGGGCCCGGCGGCCTTCGGCTCGGCCCCGAAGGCCGGGCTCAGCCAGCAGTCGTGAGCGCCGACCACCATGCAGCGGTCGGCCGACGTAAGCCGCTCGCTGGGCAGCGGCAATCTTCCCGCGCATCGTCCGGCTCGTCGGGCAGGTCGTCGCCCAGGGCGTCCCGCGACCGGTCCGGAGCTCGGCTCGTCGTCGTGTGTACCGACCGTCCGACCAACAGCGGTGCAATACAAGGTGCTTGCACCGCATGGCACCCCGCCCACCCGTCGCGCGGCGCGCAGCAGCCTGAGCGGGTTTCGGCCCGGGGCCGAAGGGCACCCGTCCGCCAGGCCGTCCCAGCCGGGGCGCAGGGCGCTCGTCAGGCCGTCGCGCCGCAGGCTGGGGCCCGTGCCCGCCCGGACCGGAACCGGCGCGGGGCGCAAAAGCGAAGTGAGCAGGGGAAGTTGGCCGACATCGCGACCACGGCGTCGGCCGTCCCCGTGGAGGTGAGCACCATGACCGTCGCACGCGACGTGATGTCCCCCGGCGCGGTCTGCGTACAGAGCGACGAGACCGCAGGTGACGCAGCGCGCCTCATGGCTCAGCACGGCCTCGGCGCCCTGCCGATCTGCGGCAAGGACAACAAGCTGAAGGGCGTGGTCACCGACCGCGACCTGGTGACGAAGGTGCTGGCCCCCGGCCGGGACCCGGGAGGCATGGCCGCCGGCAGCCTCAACCAGGCCGAGGCCGTCACCGTCGGAGCGGACGACGACGCCGGGGAGGTGCTCGACACGATGACCGAGCACAAGGTCCGCCGGCTCCCGGTGATCGACGGCGACGCGCTCGTCGGCATGATCGCCCTCGCCGACGTCGCCCGCACGCTCCCCGAGTCCGAGACGGGGCGCCTCGTCGAGGCCGTCTCCGCCGACTGAACAGCGACGGAAGCGAGCGGCAGGGCCGCGGGCCGGACGGACGGGCCGCGGCCCTGCCGCGTTTGTCTGCGCTTCCCGCAGGTACCCGGGCGGGGAGTCCGCCGGTACGAGCCGGCGGCAGACCGTAGGAGTGGGTGATCGACGGTGCCGAACGCCCCGCAGTTGGAGCCCGATCGCGACCGCCAGCCCGGCGACGCGGACGCCCGGCGCGTCATGATCGACCCGGCCGGCCCGATGCTCGTTGAAGGCCCCGTGGAGATCGCACTCCCCGGCGGCGGGACTGCACGCTCCGAGCGCTTCATGGTGGCGCTCTGCACCTGCCACCGCAGCGCCGACTTCCCCTGGTGCGACACGAGCCACCGCCGCCGCCCGTGCCGCCGGGAGAAGAAGGGTTCCGCCGAGTAGAAGGGTCAGTCGGCGAGGGGGCGCCGAAGCGAGGAGGCCCCGTCGTCCCAGGCCCGCGTCAGGTGCGCGGCGAACCGGTCCTCCATCAACTCCGCTGCCTGGAGGCCGAGTACGACGTCCCCGGCGAGGTGCGGTTCCTCGTCGAGGAGGCCGTCCACCACGTCCCGCCGCAGGAGCTGCTCGTGGACCGCGTCGGCCGACACGTGCTCCCGGTAGAAGTGCACGCACTCCTCCGGTGCCTCCAACTCTTCCAGGGCACGGGCCAGGCGGGCGCACGCGGGCGAGGAGGTGATCTCGACCGCGGCGTAGTGCCCGACCATGGCGCCCCGCAGCGAGCGGTGGAGGCCGAAGAGGCTCATCGTGTTGACGATCGCGAGTGCGGGCGCCGAGGCGTGGTCGAGGTAGCGCAGGTATCCGGCGTCGAGTCCCGCGCCCGTCAGCAGGTCGGCGTAGAGGCGGGCGTGGACGCGGGTCTCGTGCCCGGCGCCGAACTCGTCGAACTCCACGGCGACGAGGCCCGACTTGGCGCGTCCGCCGAGGCGCGGAATCACCCAGAGCTGCGGGTCCGCCTCCTTGAGGTGGTAGACGGAGCGGTGCGCGAGGAACTCCTGCATCTGCCACCAGCTACGGTCGTCGAGGAGCCGCCCCGAGAGTCCGGCGGCGCCCTCGGGCTCGGTGAGGAGGGCGGCGAGTGCGGACTGCACGTCGTCTCCCCCGCTGACGGAGGAACGGACGCCCATGAGGAACGTCCGCTCCGCCGCCGAGCGCATCGCCAGCAGGCCCGGGTCCCATTCCCACTCCGGGTCGGCGCCCGCGAGGCCGCGGTAGTGCAGCTCGTAGCAGAGGTAGAGGGTCAGTTGGAGGTCCTCGCCGAACGGATCGGCGCCGTCGACGAGGCGCTGCCAGTCGCCGAGCCGGCTGCCGGCGGGCCCCGCGCCGAGCACGCCGACCAGCAGCTCCGAGAGCGGGCCCCGGGGTTCCGGCAGGGGTACGAGGCCGTCGGTCTGCGGGGTTGCGGAGGGCGCGTCTGCTGTCTTCATGGCGGACTCCCGGCACCGGTGGTGGCTGGCGCGCGCCCACTACCCGGCGCGCGCCCCGTGTGCGACCGTCAGGGACGGCCGCACAGCCTACGGAACCCGCGTTCCTCGGTTCCGGTGCGGCAAACCAGGAGCCGCCTTCTACGGCGCGTAAGGGATCGTCGTCGTGAGCTTGACGAAGCCGAGGCGCTCCAAAATGGGTCGGCTCTCCTCGGACGCGTCGACGTACAGGTAGGTGTACCCCCGCTCGACGGCGACGGCGGCACGGTGCGCGATGAGGGAGCGATAGACGCCGCGCCCGCGCCACCCTGGGAGGGTTCCGCCGCCCCAGAGCCCCGCGAAGCGCCCCCGCGGCGGCAGCTCCAATCGCGCCGCGCTCACGGGCCCCTGCGGCCCCTCGGCCGTCACGACGACCGTCTCCGCGTACAACCCCGCCTCGTCGGCGGCGAGTTGGGATGTGAGCCGATCCCGGAGCCCCGGCATGGGCCGGCCGAATGCACGCTCGTGCACCTCGCAGACCGCATCGATGTCTCCCGGACCCGCCGTGCGTATGCGCACCCCCTCGGGCAGCGCCTCGGGGACGGCCGTCGCCGCCGCCGGCGCGACCATCACCGTCTCCGGCGTACCCGGGCACAGGCCCGCAGCGCGGAGGACGTCCGGAAGGTGCGCCGGACGGTCGTGGGCGTACAGCTTCCACTCGAAGCCGTGCCCCAATCCGGTCAGATACGCGCACTGTTCGCGTACGACGCGATCCGCGTCCTCGGCAGCGAGATCGCTGTGGAGGACGGCGTTGCTCTCGCCGGGGCCACCGACCTGGCGGACGACGCCGCCCACCGCCTCCACTCGTGCGCCCGGCACGTCGGGCGCCGCTCCCCGCCGGACCTCCGCGTCGAACATCGCAAGCAGCGCGGTCCGTTCGTCCTGCAGCTCACTCGTCATGGCCCTCCTCTGCCGCCGTCCGGCCCGTCTTCGAGCCGTGCAGCGCAGCCAACACCGGGGCGCGAGGAGCCGCAACCGTAATACGGCGCCTCGACTCCCGTCGCACGCCGTCCCGTTGGCGCTCAGCACCGTGGGGCTCACGCCTCCAGGCCGAGGCTCCAGTCCCCCGCTCTCCCGACGAGCGAGACGGAACTGAGCGGGTTGGCCTCGATCCGCCAGTACGCGTGCGGCGGCGCCTTGAGTGCGTAGCACAGGGCGGCCCGCACGACCGCCGGCTCCGCCACGGCGACGATCCAGCCCGTCTCACCGAGCGGACGGGTGTCGAGCCATCCCCCGATCCGCTGGATGAAGCCGAGGAGCGACTCCCCGCCGTGCGGCGCGCTGCGCGGGTCGGCGACCCACTGGTCGACGGAGTGCGACTCGACGGCCGCGACCTCCTGGAGCGTGTAGCCGCGCCAGCGGCCCATGTCGCAGTCGCGCAGGGCCGGTTGGGCGAGCGGGGCGAGCCCGAGGAGGTCGCCGGTCTCCCGGCAGCGGGGAGACGGTGAGCAGTACCGCATCTCCGCCGCCGCGAGGTGCGCAAGGAGCGGGACCCTGCGGCGCACCTCGTGCCACCCGGGTTGGTCGAGCGGACGCTCGTCGTCGAAGCGCACGTCGAGCAGGCTCGAACTCCGCCCCGCCGCAAGCAGCGTCACACGAAGGTGCATTGGCCGATACTAGGCGCGCCACGCCGGTTGTTCGAGACCCCGTCGGCAGTTCGGGAGCAGTACGGGGTCAGGTCCCCGTGCCTCCGAAGGCGGCCATCCACCGCTCGGGATCGGCGAGTTGGGAGAAACCGCTCTTACGGTAGAGGGCGTGCGCGTCCTCGGTGCACAGCAGGGTCCGCCGCACCCCGTACTCGTGCAGCCGCGCACGCACGGCCGCGACGAGCGCCGTCCCCACGCCCGCACCGCGCGCACCGCGCTCCACGTAGACGTCGCAGAGCCAGGCGAACGTCGCGCCGTCCGTCACAACCCGCGCGTACGCCACCTGCTCGCCCGAACCCGCGTCGTACACACCGAAGTTGAGCGAGCCGTCGATCGCCCTGTCCTGTGTCTCGCGGGGACGCCCCAGCGCCCAGTACGCGTCCTGCGAGAGCCAGCCGTGGACCTTGTCGCGGTCCAACCTGCCGACGTCGACCGAGAGTTCGTAGGGCGCTGGAAGGGTCGGCTGCTCGTCCATGGCGGCCATCGTGCCACGCTCCCCGCAGCCGCAACCACGCTACGTGAACGCGACGGGGGCCGCCCGTCGCCGTAGCCTGGGAGGAGAGCCATCCGCCGGCCACGCGACCGGGCGGTCGCGGTCCGCCGGCCCCTGCGAGCGGCAAGGAGGCTCCGATGCAGGCGACAGCAGGCGACCGGCTCCTGATGCACGGCAGGGCGGTCGGACAGCACGACCGCGCCGCGCAGGTCCTGGAGGTCCTCGGCACGGAGGGCGAGCCGCCGTACCGCGTGCGCTTCGAGGACGACGGCCACGAAGCCGTCGTCGCGCCAGGACCCGACTGCGTCAAGGAGACGCCGAACCAGCCGCGCCCCAACCGCTGAGCACCGTACGGCGGAGGCGGTTTCACTCCCTGCCGGCGAACACGCCGTCGCCGGTGAAGACGCGTCCGGCGAAGCGCTCGCCGATGCGGCGGTGCGTGGCCGCGTCCGGGTGGAGGCCGTCGGGGAGCGGCAGTTCGGACGCGTCCGCCTCGCCGTAGAGGTCGCGCCCGTCGAGGTAGGCGAGGTGCGCGTCCTCGACAGCCCGCTGCTCGACGATCCTGGCCAGCTCCTCGCGGACGACGTTGAGCGTGAGCTTCCCCGCGGCTCGCTCCTCCGGGTCGCCCGTCGCCCGGAATTGGAGTCGCCCCTCGGCCATCAGGGAGAAGTCGGGTGCGGCCGGCCCCGGGGTGTCCTCGTGTATCGGGCACAGCAGGGGCGAGACGACGAGCAGCGGCGTCGTCGGGTGGCCCTCACGGATCGTGTCGAGAAACCCGTGGACGGCGGGGACGAAGGCGCGCAGCCGCATCAGGTCCGCGTTGACGAGGTTGAGGCCGATCTTGACGCTGATCATGTCGGCGGGCGTGTCCCTGAGAGTCCGCGCCGTGAACGGATCGAGGAGGGCGCTGCCGCCGTAGCCGAGGTTGACGAGCTCCACGCCGCCGAGGGAGGCGGCGAGCGCGGGCCAGGTGGCCGTCGGGCTCGCGGCGTCGGAGCCGTGGCTGATCGAACTGCCGTGGTGCAGCCAGACGTTGCGCCCGCGGTCGGCTGCCGGCTCGACGGGCGCGTCGGTACGCAGGGCCACGAGCTCCGTCGCCTCGTTGTGCGGCAGCCAGATCTCGACGTCCTTCGCGCGGGCGGGCAGGCCGTCGAAGCGGAGGGTGCCGACCGGGCCGGTACGGGTCTCCGCGGTTCCGGCGGTCATGTCGATCACCAGGGTGCTGCCGCCCACCACGCTCCCCTGGTCCACCAGGCGGCCGTCGACGAGCAGGTCGTAGAGGCCGTCCGGACGCGGCGGGGCGCCCACGTAGGTGCGCTTGGTGGGAAGGGTGTCGAGCTCGACCGCGGTGGCCCGGGTGCGGAAGGCGAGCCGCACGCCCGACGTCTGGGCCTCGGCCATGAGGAGCTGCCCGTCGGCGCCCTGCGCGCGGGCGCGCGCCGGCAGCCTGTGCGGGCGGACGCCCTGGTCGGTGTACTCCAACTCCAGAGCTCCGCGCACGAGTTCGGGCGTCAGGGGGGTGGTGGTCCAGTCGTTGCTCATTGCCTCAGCCTGTCGGTCAGGGGCTCCGTCCGCCGCGGACGGAGGCGGGGTCAGGGAGTGGGACGGTGCCTTAGCAGCGCGTCGAGGCGGTCGAGGGCCCAGGCCCAGGACTCCTCGGCCGGGACGGCGGTGTGCTCGAATCCTCCGGAAGCCTCCAGGCTGATGTAGCCGTGGAAGACACTGCCCAACAGCCGGACGGCGTGGGTCTCTTCGGGTTCCGTCAGGTCGTAGCCGCGCAGGATCGCGCGCGTCATCTGCGCGTGTTTCACGCCTGCGCTCCTCGCCGCCGCCTCGGGGTCGAGGCGCAGACGCGCCGCTGTGTAACGGCCGGGGTGCTCTCGCGCGTAGTCGCGGTAGGCGTGGGCGAACGCGGCGAGCGCGTCCCTGCCCGCGCGGCCCGCGAGGGCGTCGGCGACGCGGTCGGCGAGCTCGTCGAGCGCCAGGAGGGCGATCCTCGTCCTGAGGTCGTGTGAGCCCTTGAGGTGCGAGTACAGGCTCGCGACCTTGACGTCGAACCGCCGCGCCAGCGCCGAGACCGTCACGTGCTCGAAGCCGACCTCGTCGGCGAGTTCCGCGCCCGCCTCGGTGAGGCGCTCGGCCGTGAGCCCTGCGCGTGCCATATGGTGCCTCCCGTTTTCCGACACCCACTCTGCATCCACCTAAGGGGTTTAGGCAAACAGGAGACGGCCCCCGCCCGCCGCGGGACGGGGGCCGCGCGTCTAGCGGAGCACCGCGCGGTGCCCGTAGTGATCGCGGACGACGGCGTCCATCGCCCCGATCACGTCCTGCGACACCTCCAGCGCGGAGAAGAAGGCGTGCCCCCGCACCTCGGGAAACCGCCGGCAGAGGGAGAGATGGCGCGAGAGCTCGTCCGGGTCCTGCCACTCAGCGGACTGCTCCGGATCACCGGCCTTGTAGAGGGCCTCGCCGACGTAGAGGTCGACGCCCGTACCGCGTACCGTCCGCACCCACCAGCGCGCCAACTCCGCGTAGTCGGCGGCGGGGAAGCCGATGTTCCAGTAAAGCTGCGGGACGAGGTAGTCGACCCATCCGCCGCGCGCCCACTTCCGGGTGTCCGCGTACAGGTCGTCGTAGGTCGTGACCCCCGCCTCCGTCGCCGACCCCCGCGGATCGGTGGCCGCGTTCCGCCAGACGCCGAAGGGACTGACGCCGAAGCGGACGCCCGGCCGCAACCGCCGCACCCGCAGCGCCGTCTCCTGAACGAGCAGGTCGACGTTGGCCCGGCGCCAGGAGGCGACGTCGGGAAAGCCGCGGCCGTACTCGGCGAACGCCGCCGCGTCGTCGAACTCCTCGCCCTCGACCGGGTACGGGTAGAAGTAGTCGTCCCAGTGCACGCCGTCGAGCGGATGCCGGCGGACGGCGTCGACCATCGCCACCTGCACGAAGCGCCGCACCTCGGGGATGCCCGGGTTGTAGTAGAGCTGCCCGCCGTAGGAGACGGCCCACTCGGGGTGCAGCCGCGCGGGATGGTCGGCGGCGAGCCGCGACGGGTCGTCGTGCAGCGCGATGCGGTACGGGTTGAACCACCCCTCGATCCGCAGCCCCCGCCGGTGCGCCTCCCGGACGGCGAACTCGACGGGCCGCCAGCCGGGGTCGCGCCCCTGCTCCCCCGTGAGCCACTCCGACCACGGCTCGTACGGCGATTCCCACAGCGCGTCGGCGGTCGGACGGACCTGGAAGTAGACGGTGTTCAGGCGGCGCTCGACCGCCGCGTCGAGATGGGCGAGGAGCTCGGCCCGCTGCTCGGCCGGCGGGAGTCCCGGGGCGCTCGGCCAGTCCCTGTTGTCGACGGTCGCGAGCCACATGGCGCGCACCTCCGTCGGCCTGTGCCCGGCTGCTCCGCCGGCCGTGCCGCGCTCCGTGGCGGCGGCCGGCGGCGCGAGGGCGCCGGTGAGGCCCGCCGCGGCGCCGAGGCCGCCGACCGCGAAGGTTCTTCGTGTGAGATGACCCATGGGTTCCCCTCGATCCTGGCCTCCCCGTTGAGGCCGCGCGGCAGATCATCGGCGCCCGCACCCAGCACGGACAACCCCGCGTGCACACCCGCACGCGGAGTGCTGCGTGCCGCGGGCCACACCCGACGCGTGTGCGGGCACAGTTCGGGGGTAACGTCGGGCGGCGAGACGGCGTGGGCCCGACCTGCGTCGGTGCAGGGGACCAGCGAGCAGCGAAAGGCACGATGTGACCGACATCGAACGCGTCGGAGTGGTGGGCTGTGGCCAGATGGGCGCCGGCATCGCCGAGGTCTGCGCCCGAGCCGGGCTGGAGGTCAAGGTCGCCGAGACCACGGGGGAGGCGCTGGAGTTCGGCCGTACACGGCTGGTGAACTCCCTCGAGAAGGCCGCGGAGCGCGGGAAGCTCAGCGCGGAGGAGCGGGACGCCGTCCTCGACCGCCTCACCTTCACCACCGACCTCGGCGACTTCGCCGACCGCGATTTGGTCATCGAGGCGGTGATCGAGAGCGAGCAGGTGAAGACGGAGATCTTCCAGGTCCTCGACCAGGTCGTCGTGCGGCCCGACGCGATCCTCGCCTCCAACACCTCTTCCATTCCGCTGGTGAAGCTCGCTGTGGCCACCTCCCGCCCGGACCAGGTCATCGGCATCCACTTCTTCAACCCCGCGCCCGTGCAGAAGCTCGTCGAGCTCATCCCCGCACTGACCACCGGCGAGGAGACGATCCGCCGCGCCGAGGCCGCCGTCGGGGAACTCCTCGGCAAGCACACGATCAGGGCGCAGGACCGGTCGGGCTTCGTCGTCAACGCGCTGCTCATCCCGTACCTTCTCTCCGCCATACGGATGTTCGAGTCCGGGATCGCCAGCCGGGAGGACATCGACAACGGCATGGAGCTCGGCTGCGCCCACCCCATGGGCCCGCTCAAGCTCTCCGACCTCATCGGCCTCGACACCGTCGCCTCGGTCGCCGACTCCATGTACGCCGAGTTCAAGGAGCCGCTCTACGCCGCTCCCCCGCTGCTCCAGCGGATGGTCGACGCGGGCCGCCTCGGCCGCAAGACGCAGGCCGGGTTCTACACGTACTGACCGTCCGGGGTGCTGCGGCTGCGGCCCCGGCCTCCCGCCGAGCGGGTCGGCCCCCACCTCTGCGGCATATCCCGCCGCTGGTCGCCGACTTGAACCGGCGGCATCACGCCTCCGTCCTGCTGCCGCGGTCGCTCGGGCAGGGGCCGTACCCGCCGATCGGCAGGTACGACTCGACGAACCCGCGTTGCTCGGCAGCGCTGCCCCCGGTTGCGACGCCCAACCGATTCCGCCCACGCGGCGATCGACCGGGCGAGCGTCGGCCCCTCTGCTGGTCCCCGGCAGGAGAGGAACGTCGTCGAGGGGACGATCAACGAGCTCGGGGCCCGGCTGGGCGCCACCGTCCGACAGTGTCCGGACGGCTGCCTCGCCATTCACATGCGCGCCTCGGTGATCTGGACGGAGGCCACCGGCAGCGTCGTGCTTCCCGAACGCCGGGCACGGGACTTCGTGGCTCTGCCCTGGCTGCGGGGTTCCGAGCCGCGGCCGCGGGCTTATTCAGGGGGCTTCAGCCCGACGGGCTGCCTCTCGCGGTCGGTGACTCCCATCCCCGCCGGTGCCGCGTTGCTCGACCTCGTGCGGCTGCGCGGGCAGGACCTCGCCGTGAGAAGGACGAGCGTGATGTGCTGCCGGCATGGCTGTGCACCTCGGCCGTGAAGGGGGAGTCGGGCAGCACGGGACGCTGCCGGTGGGCCGTCTGAGACGGTTTCTGCCGGCTCGACGCTGCCGCCGGGCAAGCGGTACCGGTGCGGCATGAGCGGGGTTTCCCGCGCGTACCGTGCGCTTGCGAGGCGGCTCGGGGCTGTGGCGAAAGAGAGCAATACGGAAGAAGCGCGCGGCGTGCGCGGGTGCATACGGTTTCTTCGGTGCGGGGCGAAGTCCCGCTCGTCCACCGTCAGTTCCAGCTCTCTGTTCGGAGTCCCCATGCCGCTCGAAGTGGTGCGTCTCGTCGCCCAGTGCCTCACCGGCGTCTTTCTCGCAAGGTGCCTCCCCGCTCGCGGCCGCCTTCCGATGGCGGCCACCCCGCTGTCGCCGGGTTCCACCGGCGTCCAAGGCGCACCGGAGACAGCCGAGCGGGACGCGCGACGCACCGGAGGGCGCTCCCCAGCGGGAAGCGCCCTCCGAAGGCGCGCCGGCCGACCGTCCGATCGACACGGCCGTGCACGCTCACACCCCCCGAAGCACCGCCCCCGTCTCCTCGACGGCGGCCGCTACCGCAGCGTCGCGGGCCTCGCTCGCCTCGGCCGCGGTGAGCGTCCGGTCAGCGGCGCGGAAGCGGAGTGCGTAGGCCAGGGACTTCCTCCCGGCACCGAGCTGCTCACCGGTGAACACGTCGAAGAGCCGCAGCGACTCCAGGAGTTGGCCGGCGCCGCGGCGCAGCGCCTGCTCGACCTCGACCGCAGGCACCTGTCCGTCGACGACGAGCGCCACGTCCTGCGTTGCCACCGGAAAGGTCGAGATGTGCCGCGAGCGGACGGGTCCGGAGCCGGCCCTTGCGAGGAGGTCGAGGTCGAGCTCCATCGCGCTGGTGCGGGCAGGCAGGCCGAGTTCCTTGAGCACCCTCGGGTGGAGCTCGCCCGCGTGGCCCACGAGCCGCCGCTCACCGTCGACCTGCACCGAGAGCACGGCGCACCTGCCCGGGTGCCAGGGCGCGTGCTGCCCGTTGCCGACGAGCAGTTCGGCCCCTGCCTCGTCCGCCACGCGGCGCGCCGCCTCCACGGCGTCGGCCCAACCGCCCGGCGTCTCACCGCCCCACCAGCCACCGCGATCGCGCGGTCCCGCGAGGACGGCGGCGACGTGCCGCGGCTGTTCCGGGAGAGCGGCGTCGAGCGCCGCGATCTCCTCGTCGGAGGGCCGACGGTCCACGGGGAGCCGCACGGCAGGCGGCTCCTCGCCGCTCGGCAGGAAGACCAGCCCCGTCTCGAAGAGCGCCACACCGGTGCCGTGCGCCTGGCTCCCGCGGCCTTCGTTGCGGCGGAGCGCCGTGAGCAGGCCGGGCAGCAGCGTGGTGCGCAGACCTGGCTCCTCCTCCGAGAGCGGGTTGGCGAGCATGACCGTCCGGCGCCTCGCATCGTCCGCCTCGAACCCGAGCGCGTCGAGGAGTTCCTGCCCGAGGAAGGGGTAGGTCGGCGTCTCCACGTACCCGTCGGCCGCGAGCGCCCGGCCCACCCTGCGGTGGAGCCGCTGCCGCTCGGTGAGGCCGCGGCCGGACGGCGGGCGGGGCAGCCGGACCGGCAGGTTGTGGTAACCCTCCAGCCGGATGACCTCCTCCGTGAGGTCCGCCGGGTCGGTGAGGTCCGGGCGCCAGGAGGGCGGCGTGACGGTCAACTCGTCCTGCCCGTAGACATCGCAGCCCACCTGGTGGAGGCGGCGCACCACCGTCTCGCGACCGTACTCCTGCCCCGCCGTGCGGTCGGGCAGGTCCGCGGGGATGACGATCGTCTGCGGCTCCCGTGCGCTGCTCACCTCGGTGACACCGCGCCCGGCCGTTCCGCCCCCGAGGAGCTCCAGAAGGTCGACGGTGCGCTGCGCCGCGGAGGCCGCAGCCTGCGGGTCGACACCGCGCTCCCACCGCTTCGCAGCCTCGCTCGGCAGCTTGTGGCGTCGCACGGACCGGGCGATCGGGACGGGCGCGAAGTGCGCCGCCTCGACGACGATCTCGGTCGTCCCCTCCCAGCGACCGCTCTCCGCGTCGAAGGCCGGGTCGACGATCTCGCTGTACGCCCCGCCCATCACGCCGGCGAGACCGATCGGCCCCCGCGCGTCGGCGATCACCAAGTCCTCGGCGTGCAGGGTGCGTTCGACGGCGTCCAGAGTGGTGAGCTTCTCGCCCCGCTCCGCGCGGCGCACGGTGATCGGCCCGTCGAGCCGGTCCCGGTCGTAGGCGTGGAGCGGACTGCCCAGCTCCAGCATCACGTAGTTGGTGATATCCACCGGCAGCGAAACGGGACGCATCCCCGCCTTCTGCAACCGGCGCTTCATCCAGATCGGGGTCCGCGCTTCCGGCCGCACACCGCTGACGGTCCGCGCCGTGAAACGGTCGCAGGCGTGACGGTCGACCACCTCGACGGGGTAACCGTCGGCGTTCGGCGCCGGCACGTCGATGAGCGCCGGGTCACGCAGCGGCACCCCGTAGGCGGTCGCGGCCTCGCGGGCGAGGCCGCGCAGCGAGAGGCAGTAGCCGCGGTCGGGGGTGACGGCGATGTCGAGGACGTCGTCGACGAGTTCGAGGAGTGCGACCGCGTCCGTGCCTGCCTCGTGCTCCGGCGGGAGCACGATGATGCCTGCGTGGTCGTCTCCCATCTCCAGCTCGCGCTCGGAGCAGATCATGCCTTCGGAGACCTTGCCGTAGGTCTTCCGCGCCGAGATCGCGAAGTCCCCGGGAAGCACGGCACCCGGCAGCGCCACGACGACCTTGTCGCCGACGGCGAAGTTGCGTGCGCCGCAGATGATGTTCTGCGGCTCGCCCGAGCCGTTGGCCTTCCCGACATCGACCTGGCAGTACCGGATCGGCTTCTTGAACTCCGTCAACTCCTCGATGGCGAGGACCTCGCCGACGACGAGCGGCCCGGTCAGATCGGCACCGAGCCGATCGACGGTCTCCACCTCGAGCCCCGCGTCGACGAGCCGGGCAGCGACCTGCCGCCCGGTCTCCCCCGCCGGCAGGTCCACGTACTCCCTAAGCCAGGAAAGGGGGGCGCGCATCAGATCTCCATCCCGAACGGCAGGGTGAAGCGCACGTCACCCTCGATCATGTCTCGCATGTCCTCGACGCTGTGGCGGAACATCAGCATCCGCTCGATACCGAACCCGAAGGCGAACCCGCTGTACCGCTCCGGGTCGACCCCGCATGCCCTGAGCACACGCGGGTTGACCATGCCGCAGCCACCGAGCTCGATCCACCCCTCGCTGTTGCAGGTACGGCAGGGCTGCTCTGGGTTGCCGACGGAAGCACCCCGGCACACGTAGCAGACCATGTCCATCTCGGCCGACGGCTCGGTGAACGGGAAGTAGCTCGGCCGCAGGCGCGTGTGCATGCCCTCGCCGAGCAGCGAGCGCACCATGTGGTCGAGGGTGCCGCGCAGGTCGGCCATGGTGAGGCCCTCGTCGATGGCGAGCAGTTCGACCTGGTTGAAGACCGGTGTGTGCGTGGCGTCGAGCTCGTCGGTCCGGTAGACCCGGCCGGGGCAGATCACGTACAGCGGCGGCTCGCGGTCGAGCATGCTGCGGATCTGCACGGGCGAGGTGTGCGTCCGCAGCACGACGCCGGAGTCCCCGGCAGCGCTACCGGAGTCCTTCGACGAGCGGCCCTCGCCCGCCTGGACGAAGAAGGTGTCCTGCATGGAACGCGCGGGGTGGTCGGGGTCGAGGTTGAGCGCATCGAAGTTGAACCACTCCGCCTCCACCTCAGGCCCCTCGGCGACGGAGTAGCCCATCGCCACGAAGACATCCTCGATCCGCTCGGAGAGGGTGGTGAGCGGATGGCGCGCGCCCCGCGGACGGCGATCGTAGGGCAGCGTGACGTCGACGGACTCCTCGGCGAGGACCCGCTCGTCCCGTTCCCGCTCCAGCTCCTCCTGCCGAGCCTTGAGCGCCTTGTTGACGGCGCCGCGCGCCTGCCCGACACGCTTGCCCGCCTCCGCCTTGGCGTGCGGGGGCAGCGCACCGATCTCGCGGTTGGCGAGGGCGAGCGGGGAACGGTCGCCCGCATGTGCGGTCTTGACCTCGCGCAGCTCCTCAAGATCGCCGGCCGCGGCGACGGCGGCGACGGCCTCGTCCCGCGCGCGGTCGATCTGTTCCGGTTTCAGTGCCTCGACCTCGACAGGGTCGTACGACTTGTTGGGTGCCGACATCTCTTCCCGTGTTTCCGATTGGATGGCTGCGCGCTCAGGAGGGCCGCTCGCAGACTGCCGTCCGGCTTCGTGCCGGTGCCGGTCGCGCCGGTCCCCGCGGCGTCCACACGCGAGTGTAATTGGGGGCGTCCGGCGCCCCTGAACGCGGATGACTTGGCGTACGGGCCGGGCACCTGCGGGAGAAGCGGGCGCGCGGCGGACACGCCGGCTGGGAGAGCCCGTGGGCGGCGCTTCAGGCCAGTACGGCCGGGGCGCCCACGGGCAGGGTAAATCGGAACTCGGCGCCGCCCGCGGGCGGGCGGCCGACGGTGATGGTGCCGCCGTGCGCCTCCACGATGCCCTTCACGATGTAGAGGCCGAGGCCGGTACCTCCGCGCTTGCTACCACGCCAGAACCGGGTGAAGACGCGGCTCATCGACTCCTCGGGGATGCCGGGGCCTTCGTCTCGCACGGTCACTGCCGTCCCTTCCTCCTGGGAGCGGTTGGGAGCCGAGGCCACCTCGATGGTGACCGTTCCCTCCCCGTGGCGCACGGCGTTTTCCAGCAGGTTGCCGAGCACCTGGTCGATCTTGTCCGGGTCGGCCCAGAGCGCCGGGAGCTCCTCCGAGATGTGCACGGAGAACCGTTCCGCCCGCTCACCCGCCGCCAGATAACCGTCGACGTGCCGCCGGACCGCCTGCTCCAACCGTACCGGCTGCCGACGCACCTCCAACCGCCCGGAGTCGATCCGCGAGATGTCGAGGAGCTCGGCGATGAGCCGGGTGACGCGGTTCGCGTCCGCGTGGACGGTCTCCAGCATCAGCCGCTTCTGGTCGTCGGTGAACCGCTGCCACTTCGCGAGGAGCGTGGCGGTGAACCCTTTCACCGAGGTGAGCGGCGAGCGCAGCTCGTGCGCGACGGTGGCGATCAGCTCCGCGTGGCTCCGCTCGGTCCGCCGCCGCGCCTCCGTCCCGCGCAGCGTGACGACGAGACGCTCGACGGGACCGAGCCGCCACGGTCTGACGTAGCGGGCGGAGACGAGCACCTCACGCCCGCCCGGCAGCAGCAGGTTCCGCTCCGGCTGACCGCTGCGGATCGCGATCCCGCCGTAGGGATCGGTCGAGGCCCACCAGCGGCAGCCCTCCATGTCCTCGAGCGGTAGGGCACGCTCGATCGGCTGCCCGATCGCGTCGCCGGCGCTGATACCGGTGATCCGTACAGCCGCCGCGTTGAAGCAGACGACGAGGCCGGCGTCGTCCGCGATGACGAGGCCGTCGGGAAGATCGTCCGGGTGGAGACCGGCGAGCGAGCGTCGGAGTGCCGCCGCGGCACCCGGCCCCGAGAGCCACGGCGGCTCAGTGCACGACTCGTCCGGCTCCTCGCCGGCACCCTCGACTCCGTTGCGCGGCGCCGCCCCCGCGCCCCGCGCGGCACCGTACGCACGGCCGCCCGAGGCCGTCACGTCCATACGGGACCCCCTAGTCGCCCCTCCCGCCGGGCTCGACAGCTCCCGACGCTCTGCGGGCCACACTACAAGCCATGGCCGACACGGGAACTCCCCGCAGTACAGCGGCAGATGGAGCGCTCCCGTCCACCGCGCGGAGGGGCGTCCGCACGCCCGGCGCAGGAGGCAGGGCCGCAGCAGGCGAA
Organism: Streptomyces sulphureus DSM 40104; assembly: GCF_000381025.1. Lineage (GTDB taxonomy): Bacteria > Actinomycetota > Actinomycetes > Streptomycetales > Streptomycetaceae > Streptomyces > Streptomyces sulphureus. Next base: position 294,130 of record NZ_KB905813.1, on the reverse strand, counting down.
ACGGGTCAGCGCTGTGCGCGGGCCGAGGCGTAGAGGCAGACCGCGGCCGCCGTGGCCAGGTTGAGGCTCTCCGCCCTGCCGTGGAGCGGAACCCGGACCACCTCGTCGGCGAGCGCCGCGGTCTCCTTCGGCAGCCCCCACGCCTCGTTGCCGAAGACCCAGGCGGTGGGGCGGCCCATGGCGCCGGCGTCGAGCTCCTCGTCGAGGTCGCGCTCGCCGCCCCCGTCGGCGGCGAGCACCCGCACCCCGGCCGCGTTGAGCTCCCGCACCGCCTGCTCGGCAGGTACGCCGACGGCGACGGGCAGGTGGAAGAGCGAGCCGGCCGAGGCGCGCACCGCCTTGGGGTTGTAGACGTCGACGGAAGCGTCGGTGAGCACGACCGCGTCGGCACCCGCGGCATCCGCGCAGCGCAGCACGGTCCCGGCGTTCCCCGGGTCGCGGACGTGGGCGAGGACGGCCACGAGGGTCGGGCGCGCACCCGCGATCTCGCTCATCGGCCGGTCGAGGAACCGGCAGACGCCGATGAGCCCCTGCGGCGTGACCGTCTGCGCGATGTCGGCCATCGTCCCGTCGGCGGCGAAGTGCACCCGCGCACCCGCCTCGTGGGCGGCGGCGAGGATCTCCTCGTACCGCTCCGCGGCGTCGACCGTCGCGAAGAGCTCGACGAGCGAGGCCCCTCCCTCGGGCCCGCGGTGCGCCACCGCCTCGCGCACCGCCTGCGGCCCCTCGGCGAGGAACCTGCGCTCCTTGGCCCGGAGCCCTCTGCGCGCCAGCCGCCGAGCCGCAGCGACGTGCGGGGAACGCGGGGAGATCGGCTGAGGGCTGGCCATGTGCGGCGGCTCGCTTCCGGTGGATGGGATGGCTGCGGAGAACAGGGCTCGACAGAACTGCGGACCCGCAGGCCGAGCCTGCGGGTCCGTCGCCGGGGACGCTAGGTCCCGGACGTCAGGCGGCCTTCGGCGCGTTGACGTCGCTCGGGAGGGCCTTCTGCGCCACCTCGACGAGGGCGGTGAAGGCGGGAGCGTCGTTGACCGCGAGCTCGGCGAGCATCTTGCGGTCCACCTCGACGTTGGCGGCCTTCAGGCCCTGGATGAAGCGGTTGTACGTGATCCCGTTGGCGCGGGCGGCAGCGTTGATCCGCTGAATCCACAGCTGGCGGAAGTCGCCCTTGCGGCGCTTCCGGTCGTTGTAGTTGTAGACGTAGGAGTGGGTGACCTGCTCCTTCGCCTTGCGGTACAGGCGCGAGCGCTGGCCGCGGTAGCCGCTGGCCTGCTCCAGGATCGCCCGGCGCTTCTTCTGAGCGTTGACTGCCCGCTTGACGCGTGCCACGTGAGTACTCCTTTAGGCGGGGTCGCGGAGCGCAAGGCTCACCGACCCATGACGGTGGGGTCCCGGTCGAGCGGGAGTCTTACTTGCCGAGAAGCTTCTTGACCTTCTTGGCGTTCGCCGGGGCCACCACGGTGTCGCCGGCGAGGCGACGCGTCAGCCTCGACGACTTGTGCTCGAGGTAGTGGCGGCGACCAGCGCGCTGGCGCTTCACCTTGCCAGAGCCGGTGACCTTGAAGCGCTTGCGGGCCCCACTGTGGGTCTTGTTCTTCGGCATGTCGCCGTAGTCTCCTCGTCACGGTGCCTCCGTCCGCGGGCAGCGTGCCCGGCACGCGGAAGCACCGACTGGTTCGGTTGGTTTCTGACGCGGTCCCCGGGGGGGGGTCACGCCTCGGCAGGCTCCTCGGCGGACTCCTCGTCCTCGGCGGAGTCCTGCTGACGGCCGGCCTTGCGCGCGGCCTGCGCCTCGCGGGCCTCCGCCATGGCCTCGGTCTTCTTCTTGTGCGGACCCAGAACCATGATCATGTTCCGGCCGTCCTGCTTCGGGTTGGACTCCACGAAGCCCAGGTCGGCCACGTCGTCTGCGAGCCGCTGGAGCAGCCGGAAGCCGAGCTCGGGACGGGACTGCTCACGACCACGGAACATGATCGTGATCTTGACCTTGTCACCCTGCTTCAGGAACCGGACGACATGACCCTTCTTGGTGTCGTAGTCGTGCGGATCGATCTTCGGCCGGAGCTTCATCTCCTTGATGACCGTGTGCGCCTGGTTCTTGCGCGCTTCACGAGCCTTCATGGCCGACTCGTACTTGAACTTTCCGTAGTCCATGAGCTTGCAGACCGGCGGGCGGGCGTTCGCCGCCACCTCGACGAGGTCGAGGTCGTACTCCTGTGCAAGCTCCAGGGCCTTGGCAAGCGGCACGATGCCGACCTGCTCGCCACTGGGACCGACGAGTCGCACCTCTGGGACGCGAATCCGGTCGTTGATGCGGGGCTCGGCGCTGATGGGGCCTCCTCGGGTACGCCGCGCGGCGGTCTGGCGGACGGCCGCGCTATGAGTCTGTGATCGGGATGACCGCCCGTACCCAGGCGCACAAAACGCCCCGGACGGAACACAGGCGGGGCTCCTCGTAGACCGGGAGCACCGCCGCGGAATCCGCGGGGCGCAACCTGACCTGAGACCCGGGTCCTGGGGACCCAAGGTGGGAGAACGGAGCCTCCACTTGCGGGCTGGGAAGATGCGGTACGGCGGCGGGCACCAGTGCTGCGGTCTTTCAGCCGGTCGGCTACCAACCATACCAGGGGCAGCGCGGTCGCCCACACGGACGCGGGGGCCTCTCCTGCCGGGCAGCGCCTTAGGCTTTCCCGCATGACCGACGCCGTACCCGCCGGCTCCTCCGGCGAGAACCCCGACTTCGACAGCATGACCCGCGACATCGCGGACGTCCCGGCGGTCGAGGTGATCACCACGGTGGCCGTGCACCTCATGAGCTCGGCCGCCGTCAACCTCGGCCTCGCCGAGGAGGGCGAGGAGCACAAGGACCTCGACGAGGCGCGGAAGCTGATCCACTCCCTCGCGGGGCTGGTCACGGCGAGCGCGACGGAGATCGGCTCGTACCACGCGGCACCGCTGCGCGACGGCCTCAAGTCGCTCCAGCTCGCCTTCCGCGAGGCGTCCACCGTCCCCGACGAGCCCGGACAGGGCCCCGGCGAGCAGTACACGGGTCCCGTCTTCGGCTGACCAGGCAGGCCCGGAGTCGTCCGGCCGTGAGCGGGGCAGCCGTCGAAACGACCGCCCCGCTCCGGCCCTTCCCTCCCCGGCCGTCCCCGGGGGTCGAGCCGCGCCTTCACTCGGGCTCGGCGTTGAGTGTCTCGGTGCCCCTCGTCACCTGGGGGTGCGTGAGGCGGTGCAGGGCGGCGGCGATCGCTCCGCCGATCAGCGGCGCGATGATGAAGAGCCACAGTTGCGTGATGGCGGCCCCGCCCGCGAAGAGCGCGGGGCCGATGCTCCGCGCCGGGTTGACGGAGGTGCCGGTGAGCGGGATGCCGACGAGGTGCACCGTCGCGAGCGCGATGCCCATGGGGAGCCCGTCGAAGCCGACCACGGCGATCTTGTGCGTCACCGAGAGGACGACGTAGACGAAGAGGCAGGTGAGCACCAGCTCCGCGACGAAGGCACCGCCGGTGTTGATCTGCACCGCCGAGCGGTCGGCGAAACCGTTGCTCCCGAAGGTCTCGTGGGTGTCCAGCCCCGGGACCTGCTTCGCGACGAGGAAGAGGAGCGCCGCGCCTGCGATGCCGCCGAGGATCTGTGCGATCCAGTAGCGGACCGCGCGCTCGACGCTGATGCGTCCCGCGAGGAGCATGCCGAACGTCACGGCCGGGTTGACGTGGCTGCCGGAGATCGAGCCGATCGAGTAGGCGAGGGCGAGCATCACGAAGCCGAAGGTGAGAGCGATGCCGAGGGTCCCGACGTACTCGCCGGAGAGGACCGCAGCGCCGACGCCGAAGAAGACGAGCAGCAGCGTCCCGAGGAACTCGGCGGCGAGCGGCTTGGGGTCCTTCTCCTGCTCTAGGAGCGCCGTTCTGATCTCCGTGGCCTGCATGGAGCCTCCCGTGAGGGATGCGGAGAGCGGGTGCGGTCCCGCTTGACCCTCACGAGCATGCGACAGCGCGCGGGGGCTCGCACGCCGAAAGCCACTCGCGCTGCCCCACGCCGGTCAGGTCCGGGGCCCGCGGCGGTAGAAGGGCGCGGCCGGCAGCTCGCTTTCGGGCGGCAGGAGGGCGAGGTCGAGGCCGTGGACGAGGCCGGCGCGCAGCGTCTCGTCGGCCGCGAGCGAATCGGCGAGCCCTCGGGCGACCTCGGGTGCGGCTTCCTCGGCGTCGAGGGCGAGGACGAGTGTGCCGTCGGAGTCGCGGCCGCCGGGGGCCAAGTGGGCGGCGCGCACCCGCGGTTGGTCCGCGAGGAGGCCGCGGAGAGCCGCAGCCACCTCCGGGTCCGCGGCGAGCGGGGTGCCGGTGCGGCCCGTGGCGAGGGCGCGCAGGGCGCGGCCCGTCACCTCGTAGGCGACGGGTCCCGAGAGGTCGAGGAGGAGCGTGTCCGCGCCCTCCTGCGCGAGCGCGTGGAGCGCCTGGCGCAGGGGGACGGCGACCGGGCGCGCGTCGGGGCGCCAGCGTGCGAGCGCGTCGGTTGAGGTGAAGGCGGGGAGCGCGCGGCTGCCGTCCGGCGCGGTGAGCGTGGGGACGGCCATGTCGCTGCTCTTCTCCTGCCGCAGGCCGCTCTCCGTGTGCTCCTCCTCCGTCAGGACGGCGACGACCGGCACCAACAGCCGCGCCCCCGCGAGTGCTTCGAGGACGCGGTCCTCGGCGTGCGGGGCCTCCGCGTCGGCGCGCCAGGCGGCGAGGGCGGCGGTGAGCTCGGGGTCGGCGGAGCCGTCGTCGTCGGCGAAAGCGGGGGCGGGGATGTTCTTCGTGGCCACCTCAGGAGCGTATCCGCAGGGCTGGGCGGGCCTGTGCCGTGGGTCGCACGGCCTGGTCAGCCGTTCTTCGGCCGTCTCATCGCGGCCGGGACGCCGCCCCGCCACAGGGCGAGGGAGGCGGCGATCAGCACGGCGCCCGAGACGGCGGCCACGGGAGCGAACCAGCCTATGCCGGAGCCGTCCGTCGGTCCGTCGCCGAAGTACTGCTGCTTGTGCGGCTGCGGACTCGGCAACTGCTTCCGGGGTTTGACGTTGGTGCCCATCTCGATCGCCGCCGCCGGATCGACGACGCCGGTTCCCAGCGCGTCACTGCGTCCGCCCTCCGGGGTGTTCCGCGCGGTGTCGGCGAGGAGTTCCTTGACCTGTGCGGGGCTCAGCTCGGGGTGCGCCGCGCGGACGAGTGCGACGGCGCCCGAGACGAAGGCCGCTGCCGCGCTGGTGCCCCAGCCCTCGTAGTAGTCGCGGTCGGGGTCGGCGATGAGGACGTCCTTGCCGGGCGCCGAGACGGTGGCGTACCAGCGGCGGGTGGAGAAGGCCGCACGTGCGTCGTAGCGGTCGACGGCGGCGGCAGCGATCACGCCGGGGTAGGCGGCCGGGTAGGAGACGTGGTCGCCCTTGGCGCCTCCGTTGCCGGCCGAGGCGACGACGACGGCGCCCTTGCGCAGCGCGTACCGCACCGCCGCGTCCTCGTGGGCGTCCGGGTGCGCCGAGCTGCTGTCGTCGCCGAGGCTGAGGTTGATGACGTCCGCGCCGTGGTCGGCGGCCCAACGGATGCCCTCCGCAAGGGCGTTGGGGTGCTTCTTGCGGGCCGCGCCGCGTTTGGAGTCGGTGTCCTCCAGCAGCACGCGGACGGGGAGGATCTTCGCCTCGGGGGCGACGCCGAGCACGCCCTCCTTGCCGTCCTTCCCGTGGCCGTGCCCTGCGACGATCCCCGCCATGGCGGTACCGTGCCGGGCCCAGGCGCGGTCGCCGCGCGAGGCGCCCATGTCGAGCACGTCCTTGCCTTGGACGGTGTTCTGTTCCAGGTCGGGATGGGTGGCGTCGACACCGGTGTCGAGGACGGCGACGGTGACGCCGCTGCCCTTCGTCGTCTTCCACGCGTCCTTGGCCTGGATCGCCTTCAGGCCCCACTGACGGGCCTGGATGTCGCCGTCCTCCGCGTGCGCCGCCGGGGCCGCGACGCCGGCGAGCAGCAGCGCCACGGCGCCCGATGCGGCGTACGCCCTCCAACTGCGCCCTTGACAGGGCGTCTTGCGCCCGGGCTTCCCCGACACCTCGGCTCCTTCCTTCACCGCGCCGACGAACGGTGCGTGCGCGTACCGCCCCCGCCGTCCTCGCCCGTGCCAGAACCGCCGTCCGTGGCACCGGGGACGGCGTCCGGGTCGCCCGCCGCCTGGCGGAGCGCCTGTTCGACGCGGTCGGCGACGCCCTGCGCGTCGTGTCCCAGCCCGGACTGGGCCGCCGCTGACGTCTCGCCCTTCTCCGTCGCCTCGGCCGCCGCCTGCGGGTCGCTGACGACGCGTCCGTCGGCGAAGCCGGTGACCGAGTAGACGACGACGGGCGCGTCCGCGAGCACGTGCACGGTCCAGCTCGCCCGCTGCGCGTCGCCGAAGTCGGCGGCGACGGTGCCGCGCGCCGCGTAGGGACGGGGCATCAAGTCGGTGCGCTCGGTGAGGTTCTCGACCGCGAAGCGCTTCCGCAGCGCCTTCATGCCGTCCTCGTCGGCCTTGGTGAAGAGCATGCCGACGGTGGTGACGCCGCTGGTCGTCTCGTCGACGTAGGTGGCGCGGACCAGGCGGCCGCAGCCGACCTGCGAGAGCGCCTTGGTGAGCATGGGGTCGAAGGCGTAGGCGCAGCCGCTGTCGGGGGCGACGGCGACGCGGGTCCACCTCCGGTCGGAGCCGCCGGGGCCCGCGGCCTCGCTCCGCAGCACCTCGGGGAAGAGTTCGTCGACGGGTACGTCACGCCACAGGGTGCGCGCGCTGTTGAAGTCGTCGGGGCCGCCCGGTCCGCCCGAAGGGCCGGAGAGCCAGGCGCCCGCCGCCGCGCCGCCGAGGAGGCCGATGCCCACGACGAGGCACACCGCGGCCGCGAGGGTGCGCGGCGCGGGGGCACGGCGCTCGCCTTCGCGCCGGGGCAGCAGGCGTCGGGAGCCGTGGAGTTGGGGACTCGGAGGCGGATCGGTCGGCGGCTCCGGAGCGGGAGGGGGCTCCTGCCGAGTGCGGGAACCCGGCGTCGTGCGGGGGCGCGCGGCGCCGAGGGGCTCGCCGGTGGGCGGCGCCGGTTGCGGGGGCACGGCGGACACGGGCGGTCGTGCGCTGCGGTCCGGCGCGAGGGGCGCTGCATCCCTGCGCCCCTCCGCCTCCGGGTACTTCGGCATCGGTCCTGTCGGCTCGGCTTCCGTTCTCTGCGCCCCGCCGCTCCGCTCAGACCTGCCACGCGTCGGCCCGGTCCCCCGGGGCGGGGAAGCGGGCGGCGGCGGGAACTCCGTGCCGGGGGCCGCGCTCGGGCGCGGTGGTGCTGCCGGGGGCGGTGGTATGCGCGGGCGGCCCGAGTCCCTGCTCACCCTGTGCACTCCTCCCGGCCGGTACCACCCCACGCGAACGCCCGCTGGACGCAGGCATGTTCGCATCGGACAGCACACCGGTGCACCCTCGGGCACGGCGTGCTGCGTCACTCTACGGTGCCCACAGGGAGGGTCGGCAACCCGGAGCCCGGTCGGGGTGTGCTGCGTGCTCCCGCTCTGGCAAGCTGCTGTCGTGTTCGATACCAGCAGGCAACTCCCCGCGGACCGGCTGCGATACGACCGTGCGACGGCCCACCTCGACGCCCCGTTCGCCGTCGTCGACCTGGACGCGTTCGACGCCAACGCGGCCGCCCTCGAACGCCGGGCCGCCGGCAAGCCGTTGCGGGTGGCGAGCAAGTCGCTGCGCTGCCGCGCGCTCCTCGACAGGGCGCTGGCCCGCGAGGGCTTCAGCGGCGTCATGGCCTTCACCCTCCGCGAGGCGCTGTGGCTGGCGCGCTCGGGGATCGAGGACGTGCTCGTCGCCTACCCTTCGGCGGACCGCGCTTCCTACGCCGAACTCGCGGCGGACCCGAAGCTCGCGGGCGCCGTCACCGTGATGGTCGACGACCCCGCCCAACTCGCGCTGATCGACGCCGCGCGAGAGGGCGGCGCCGAAGAGGTCCGCGTCTGCCTCGAGTTGGACGCCTCGCTGCACCTCCTCGGCGGCCGGGTGCGCATCGGAGCGCGGCGCTCCCCGCTCCACTCCCCCGCCGAGGTGGCCGAGTTGGCGCGCCGGGTGGAGGCGCGGCCCGGCTTCCGCGTCGTGGGGCTGATGGCGTACGAGGCGCAGGTGGCGGGCGTCGGCGACGCGGTGCCCGGGCGGCCGCTCCGCTCGCGGGCGGTGCGACTGATGCAGCAGGCGGCCAGGCGCGAACTCGCGACGCGGCGCGACGCCGTGGTGCGCGCGGTGCGCGCCGTCTGCCCCGGGCTGGAGTTCGTCAACGGGGGCGGTACGGGCAGTGTGCAGCACACGGCCGCGGAGCCGGCGGTGACCGAGGTGGCGGCCGGCTCGGGGCTCTACGTGCCGCGGCTCTTCGACAACTACCGCTCCTTCACCGGGACTCCGGCGGCCCTCTTCGCCGCGCCCGTGGTGCGGCGCCCGGGCGTCGGCGTCGTCACGGTGCTCGGTGGCGGGTACCCCGCCTCCGGTGTCGCGGGGGCCGACCGGCTGCCCCAGCCCTATCTGCCGGAGGGGCTGCGGTACGACCCGCAGGAGGGCCCGGGCGAGGTGCAGACGCCGCTCCTCGGCCCCCCCGCGGACGACCTGCTCCTCGGCGACCGCGTGTGGTTCCGGCACGCCAAGTCCGGTGAACTGTGCGAGCGTTTCGACGCGCTTCACCTGATCGAGGGCGACCGCGTACGCGAGACCGTGCCGACCTACCGGGGCGAGGGGCACACCTTCCTCTGACGGCGTCCGGGGGCCGACGCCCCCGGACGCCGCCGCTCAGACGGCTTCGCCCGAGCCGCCGTCGTCGGAACCACCGTCGTCCGGACCGCCCTCGGACGGCCCGCCGTCGCCTTCACGCAGCCCCGCGATGAGCCGGGAGAGGTCGCTGAGCGGGGGCGAGTCGGTGTGGAGGTCGATGCTGGAGCGGACGACGAGGATCTGCCCCGACCCGTCCGGGTGCGGGAAGGCGACCGACTCGACGTATCCGTCCGGGTTCAGCTTGTTGTCTATCTTCCACCGGACCCGGTAGCCGATCTTGCCGGCGATCTTCGTGCGCCCCGAGGTGACGACGGAGTGCGAGGTGATCCCCCCGAATGTCTCCGTGCTGTAGGAGCGGGCCGCGTTCTCCCGTATGTCCCGCTTGGCCACCTCGGCGAGGTCGCCCTCCGTCGTCGCCTCTATGACGAGTGCGGAGCCGCGCACGCAGCGCTTCCCGTCGCCGCCTGGACAGGTGTACTCGCCGCTGCTGACGGCGATCCCGTCGAGGTTCTCGCTGGGCTCCCATCCCTCGGGGACCGGAAGGCGGACGCCGCGCGCAGGGTCGGGGTCCACCCCCGTGTCCCTCTCGCCGGGTTGGCCCTCGCCGTCCTCGGAGGAGCCCGGCCCTGGCTTGCCCCGGCCTGCCTCGTCGTCGGTGCCGCCCGGCAGGAAGAAGAGGACGGTGCCGACGAGCAATGCGGCCACGAGCACCGCCGCCCCCGTGATCATCGCGATCATGGGCGCCCGGCGACTCGCCCGCTCCGGCTGGGGCACGTGGGGCGGGGGACCGTAGGGCGGTGGGGAGCCGGGCGGGAGGGCCGGGCGGCTCTGCTGCGTCCAGGTGGCCCCGTCCCACCAGCGTTCCTGCGGTGGGGAGTTGGGGGGCTGCGCGGGGTCTGGGTACCAGCCGGGGGGCGTCGACATGCTCACGGAAACGACCTTAGGCCAACACGTGTGCGAACCGCAGGGCGCCCGGAAAGCTCCGCGCGCTCAGCCGAGCGCCGCGCGCAGCGCGCGCCGGAGCACCTCCGGCGCCTCCCGCAACGACGGCCCGTACCAGGTGAGTTCACGCCCCGGGACGAGGGCGGCGGGCAGTCCGGGGAACGCCTCGGGGCCGTCCTGCGCGGAGAACGGGTACGGCTCGTCCGGCAGGACGACGAGCCCGGCACCGGCGGAGCCGAGCTCCTCGACGGGGACGCGCGGGTACCGCTCCGGGTGGGAGGCGAGGATGTTGCGGACGCCGAGCCGGGCGAGGAGCGCCCCGGCGAAGGTCTCCCGACCCAACGCCATCCAGGGACGCCGCCAGATCGGCACGACGGCCGGGACGTCGAACTCGGCCGGCGTCGCGGCCCACGCCTCCTCCGCCTCGTCGAGCCAGGCCGGACGGCGCAGTCGGCAGCCGACCGTGAGCGCACGGTCGAGCTCGGTGAACGCCTGGGGCAGCGACCGCACTTCGGTGACGAGCACGGGCAGCCCTGCGGCGCGCAGTGCGTCGAGGTCGGGCGCGCGGTTCTCCTCCTCGTTGGCGAGGACGAGATCGGGCGCGAGTGCGGCGACGCGGCGCACGTCGGGGTTCTTCGTGCCGCCCACGCGCGCCGCGTCCAACTCGGCAGGGTGCGTACACCAGTCGGTGACGCCGACGAGCAGCCCCGGCTCCGTCACCGCGACCGCCTCCGTCAGCGAGGGGACGAGCGAGACCACCCGGCGTACGCGCGGAGCACTCCCCGCGTACAGGCTGCCGCTCGCGCCCTGTGCGTCCTCGTCCGCCATGCCCGGCACTCTACGCGCCCCTGCACACGCGAGTGCCGCCGGCGATCCTTGCGGGACCGGCGGCGGCACTCGCGAGTGGGAACCGTGAACTAGCAGTCCAGCGGCGTCACTTCACCGGTGCAAGCTTGTCGACGAGCCCGGGCCGGGCGTCCATCCACTTGCGAACCGACTTCTTCTCCTCGCCCTTGGCGCCGTTCTGGATCTCGGCTTCAAGGGAGTTGAGGTCGTCCTCGGACATCTTGAAGTCCTTCAGCCAGCCGTGCAGCTCGGGGAAGTCCTTCTTGAAGTCCTTCTTGGCGGTCACGCGGATCGAGTCGCCCTCGCCCCACGCGCCCTTCGGGTCCTTGATCTTCTTCAGCGGGTACTTGTTGTAGACCCAGTGCGGAGACCAAGTCGTCGCCAGGACGGGCTTCTTCTGCTTCACCGAGCGCTCGACCTCGGCGATCATCGAGGAAGTGCTGGAAGAGACGACCTTGTACTCCTTGTCGAGGTCGTACTCCTTGAGCACATCCTTGAGGATCTTCATCTCACCGGCGCTCGACTCGATGCCGGTGATCTTGTTGTCGAAGAGATCGCCCTTGCCCTTGAGGTCCTCCATCGAGTTGATCCCCTTGACGTACTCGGGGGTCGACAGCTCCAGGGAGGTCTCGTCGTACCAGGCGCCCAGGTCGGACATCTTCGAGCCGTACTTCTTCCAGTACTGCTCGTGCGTGGTCGGTAGCCAACCGTCCGTCTGGAAGTCCATCTCGCCCTGGGCGAGCGAGGTGTAGAGCGGGCCCGGGTCGAGCTGCTTGACGTTCGGCTTGTAGCCGCGGTCCTCCAGGACGTTCTCCCAGAGGTACGTCGTCGCGATCGCCTCGTCCCACGGGAAGAAGCCCATGTTGACGGGCTTCCCCGCGTCCTTGCCCTTCTTGACGTCACCGCCGGGGACCGGAGCCGCCTTGTCGGCGAAGTCCGGGTTGTCCTTCAGCCAGGTCTTGACGCCTTCCTGCTCCTGCCCCTTGGGCGCGTTCTGGATCTCGTTCTCCAGCGACGTCAGCTCGTTCTCCGTCATCTTGAAGTTGGAGAGCCAGGAGGCGACCGTCGGGTTCTCCTCGGAGAAGCCCTTGCGCGAGACGGTGTGGAGCTTCTCGCCCTCACCGAAGGCGCCCTTCGGGTCCTTCAGCTTCGTCAGGTCGTACTCGTTGTACGCCCAGTGCGGCGACCAGAGCGTGACGACGACGGGCTCCTTCTTCTGGTACGAGCGCTTCAGCTCGGCGAGCATCGAGGAGGTGCTCGACGAGACCACGTCGTACTCGCCCTCAAGGCCGTACTCGGGGAGCACCTTGTCCTTGAGGATCTTCATCTCGCCCGCGCTGGACTCGATGCCGATGATCTTGCCGTTGAACTTCTTGCCCTGACCCTTCAAGTCCTCAAGGGAGTTGATGCCCTTGACGTACTCGGGGGTCGCCAGCTCGAGCGACGTGGGACCGTACCAGTCGCCCAGGTCCTCCATCTTCGACTTGTACTTGCTCCAGTACTGCTCGTGGGTGGTCGGGAGCCAGGCGTCCGTCTGGAAGTCGACGTCGCCCTGCGCGATACCGGAGTACAGCGGGCCGGCGTCGAGCTGCTTGACGTCGGGCTTGTAGCCGCGCTGCTCGAGCAGCTCCTTCCAGAGGTACGTGGTGGCGATGCCCTCGTCCCACGGGATGTACCCCATGCTGACCTTTTCGCCCTTGCCGACGTTGGACGAGCCGCCGCCTGCGGTGTCGTCGTCCCCGCTGCCGGCGATGTTGATCCCGCCGGCGACGAGCGCCAGGACCACGACGCCGCTGAGCGCGACGGCGGTGCCCGGCTTGTACCTGACGAAGCGCATGCTGCCCAAGGCAGCGGCGGCCTTGGCCGCAGCACGCCGGCCGAGCGGCGAGACGCGCTGGTTGAGCGCGCCCGTCATGCGGTCGAGGTACATCGCGAGAATGACGACGGCGATGCCGGACTCGACGCCGAGACCCACCTGGACCTGCGTCACCGCCGCGTAGACCCGCTCACCGAGGCCGGAGGCACCGGACATGCCGGCGATGACGACCATCGAGAGCGCGAGCATGATGACCTGGTTGATACCGGCCATGATCGTCGGGAGCGCCAGCGGGAACTGGACCCTGGTGAGGGTCTCCCGCGGGCTGGTGCCGAACGCCTCGGCCGCCTCGACGAGCTCGCCGTCGACCTGCCGCACGCCGAGCTCGGTCATGCGGACGCCGGGCGGCATCGAGAAGATGATCGTGGCGATCAGACCGGGCGTCGTACCGATCGAGAAGAACATGACGCCCGGAATCAGGTAGACGAACGCAGGCATCGTCTGCATCACGTCGAGGACCGGGCGGAGCACTCCGCTGACGGCCTTGTTCCGGGCTGCCCAGATACCGAGCGGTACGGCGATCGCGATGGTTATCACCGCTGCGGCGATGACCAGCGACAGCGTCGACATCGCGTCGCTCCACAGACCGAACGAGTCGATCAGGGCGAATCCGACGAAGGTGGCGACTGCTCCCAGCAATCCCCTCAGCCAGAACGCGATCACGGCGAAGATGCCGGCCATCAGCAGCGGTTCGCCCCCGCCGAGCACGGCGTTGACACCGTCGTACAGACCGGTGAGAACCGAGTTGATGAAGTCGAAGAGCCAGGCGAGATGCCCCTGCAGCCAGTCGACCGCGCTCTCGACCCACTCTCCGGGGTGGAAGTCAGGCACCTGCCTTCACCTCTGTCCCGTCCTCCTGTTCTCCGTCGCGCGGCCCGTTGGAGCCCTGCGCGACCTGTGGCTCTTCGGCGAGCGCGCTGAGCAGCCGCTCGCGGTCGACGACGCCGACCGGGGTGCCGTTCTCGTCGGTGACGACCATCTCGGCGTCGTCACTGGCGAGCGGGTTGAAGAGGTCGGCGAGGGGGGTTTCGGCCGTGACGTGGGCACTCCCCGCGCCGTCGACCGAGGCACCTCCCCGGCGGCCCTCCATGATCGAACCCGCGGTGAGCACCCGGGAGCGGTCGACATCCTGAATAAAGGAGGCCACGTAGTCATTGGCGGGACGCACGAGGATGTCCTCGGCCGTCCCCGTCTGGACGATGCGGCCGTCGCGCATCACCGCGATCCGGTCACCGAGGCGCATGGCCTCGTTGAGGTCGTGGGTGATGAAGACGATCGTCTTCTTCAACGTCTTCTGCAGTTCGAGCAGTTGGTCCTGCATATCGCGGCGGATCAGCGGGTCGAGCGCGCTGAACGACTCGTCCATGAGCATCAGCTCGGCGTCGGTCGCGAGCGCACGAGCCAGGCCGACGCGCTGCTGCATACCGCCGGAGAGCTCGTCGGGCCAGGACTTCTCCCAGCCCTTCAGCCCGGCCAGCTCGAGCGCCTCCAGCGCACGCTCCTGCCGCTCCTCGCGCGGGACGCCCTGGACCTCGAGCCCGTAGGCGGCGTTCTCCATCACGCTGCGGTGCGGGAAGAGCGCGAAGTGCTGGAAGACCATGCTGATCTGCTTCGAGCGGACCTCACGCAGCTCCTTCGGAGGGAGCGACGTGACCTCCTGCCCGTCGAAGAGCACACGGCCCGAGGTGGGCGGCAGCAGTCCGTTGAGCATCCGGAGCAGCGTGGACTTGCCGGAGCCTGACAGGCCCATCACCACGAAGATGTGGCCCTCTTCGACCTCGAAGGAAGCGTCGACGACGGCCGCAGTAGTGCCCTCGCCGCGCAGCTCCTCGCGATCCGCCCCCTGCTGGAGCCGGGACACCGCTTCTTCTGGCCTTCGTCCGAAGACCTTGTACAAGTGCTCGGCTTTGAGCCTAGACACATTCACCTCTTGGGTCAGACGACAGAAAAACCCGGCACCCCTCTCAGGGGAGAAACAGCACACTTCAACAGTAAAAGGTGCATACCAGAACTACGCACCTTACATCAGAGGCGCACCAGGCCGCGCCTGCTCGGAGCCCACCAGTCCAAACAAGACGTGACCCAATCTTTACGCACTTCGATGCACGGTGCACAGAATTCCTGCTCAGAGGCTGCTCGGGGACCGTCCGCTTCCTCCGTCGGGCATCATCGGGCGCGTGACGACCAACACAACCGACACCGCATCGTTGCCGAAGCTGATGCTCCTCGACACGGCCTCGCTCTACTTCCGGGCCTACTTCGGCGTCCCCGAGAGCGTGCGCAGCCCCGACGGCACCCCCGTCAACGCCGTGCGGGGCCTCCTCGACTTCCTCGCCAGGCTCCTCCGCGACCACCGCCCGGACGCCCTCGTCGCCTGCATGGACGCCGACTGGCGCCCCCAGTGGAGAGTCGAGCTGCTCCCGAGCTACAAGGCCCACCGGGTCGCCGAGCCGGACGCGGGACCCGGCGGCGTCGACGTCGAGGAGACGCCGGACACCCTCGCTCCCCAGGTGCCCGTGATCGAGCAGGTACTCGACGCGCTGGGCCTGGCGCGGATCGGCGCAGCCGGGTACGAGGCCGACGACGTCATCGGCACGCTCTCGGCGCGCGCCACGGGGCCGGTCGACGTCGTCACGGGCGACCGCGACCTCTTCCAGCTCGTCGACGACGCCCGCGGCGTCCGCATCCTCTACCCCGTCAAGGGCGTGGGCAACCTGGACGTCTACGACGAGGCGGCGCTGCGCGCCAAGTACGGCGTGGACGGGCGCAGCTACGCCGATCTCGCGCTGCTGCGCGGCGATCCGAGCGACGGCCTCCCCGGCGTGCGGGGCATCGGCGAGAAGACGGCGGCGCGGCTGCTGGAGACCTACGGCGATCTGGGTGCGATCCGTGCCGCCGTCGACGACCCCGCCTCGGCGCTCACCCCGGCGCAGCGCCGCAGGCTCCACGAGGCGAGCGACTACCTCGACGTCGCGCCCGACGTCGTCAGGGTCGCCAGGGACGTCGACCTGCCCGCGCACGACGCGACGGTGCCCGGCGCAGCGCGCCACCCCGAAGCGCTCGCCGCGCTCGCCGAACGCTGGGGCCTGGGCGGTTCGTTGGAGCGCCTGCTTTCAGCGCTCGGGGAGAACGCCGGAGAGTAGGGGCAGCACGGCGGCCGCGACCGGAACCGTGTGGAGCACGCCACCTCGTTGCGCGACACAACGGCCACTACAGGTACGGTTAGGTATACCTAAGTTGCCGTCGCCGCAGTCGCTGGAGGCCCACGTGCCCGATCGTCCCGCCCGCAAGCAGCCGCAGCAGCACCGCGCGACGGTGCTGCACACGGAGCGACTCACCCCGCACATGGTGCGGGTGGTCCTCGGCGGCGAAGGGCTCTCCGCCTTCGCCGCCGGGGAGTTCACCGACCACTACGTCAAGCTCGTCTTCCCCCGGCCCGAGGTCACCTACCCGCAGCCCTTCGACCTGGCCCAGGCACGCGCCGAACTCCCCCGGCACGAGTGGCCGCTCACGAGGACGTACACCGTGCGCTCCTGGGACCCCCAACTGCGCGAGCTCGCCATCGACTTCGTGGTCCACGGCGACGAAGGGATCGCCGGGCCCTGGGCGGAGGCCGCCCGCCCCGGCGACGAGCTGGTTTTCGCCGGCCCCGGCGGCGCGTACCGCCCCTCCCCCGAGGCCGACTGGCACCTCCTCGCCGGTGACGAGAGCGCGCTGCCCGCCATCGCCGCGTCGCTCGAAGAGATGCCGGAGGGCGCACGGGCCAGCGTCCTCGTCGAGGTGGCAGGGCCCGAGGAGGAGCAGAAGCTGACGGTGCCCGAAGGTGCCGAGCTCGTGTGGCTGCACCGGGGCGCGGCGCGGGTCGGCTCGTTGCTCACCCGGGCGGTGCGCGAACTCGACTGGCCCCAGGGCGACTTGCAGGCGTTCGTGCACGGGGAGGCCGGCTTCGTCAAGGAGCTCCGACGGTACCTGCGCGTCGAGCGCCAGGTGCCGAGGGAATGGCTCTCCGTCTCCGGGTACTGGCGCCTCGGCTCCGACGAGGACGGCTGGCAGGCGGCGAAGCGGGAGTGGAACGCACAGGTCGAGGCGGAGCAGGAGAGCGGCGGAACCGTCAGCGCTCCGGCCGGCCGCTAGGGCAGGGGCCGCGGGGGCACGGTGACCGGGCACCGGCCCCGCACGGCTCGGCGGTGCAGTCGCAGCCGTGGCGTGCGGCGCCGGGGCCCGGTCGACACCCCGCGCGAGGCGCAGGTTCAGCCGACGCTCGTGTACGCCACGACCCCGCGCTTCATCGCGTCCATCGCCTTGCGCGCGTTGGTGCGCACCGTCCCGCCCTCCGGGGCGGCGACGGCGATCTGCCCGAGGACGTCGAGGACCTGCTTGCACCAGCGGACGAAGTCGCCTGCCGGCATCTCCGCCTCGCGCAGCACCTCGTCCAGGCCGTGGCCCTCGGCCCAGCGGTAGGCGGGCCAGGCGAAGCCGAGGTCCGGCTCGCGCTGGCCCACGCCCTCCGTGGCGTTGATGCGGTGCTCCTCCTCCAGCGCGTCGAGGCGTCCCCAGATCCGGACCATCTCGCCCAGCGCCGAACGGGCCCTGCCACCCGGCAGCTTGGGCGGCATCGCGTCGTCGCCGCTGCGCGCCTCGAAGACGAGCGCCGAGATGCACGCGGCGAGCTCCGACGGCGGAAGCCCCTCCCAGACGCCCTCGCGCAGGCACTCGGAGGCGAGGAGGTCGAGCTCGCCGTAGAGGCGGGCGAGGACCTTGCCGTCGTCGGTGACGTGGTCGCCTTCGAGGTAGTCGAGATCGGAGAGGAGGGCGTAGACGCGGTCGAAGGTGCGCGCGATCGTGTTGGTGCGCCCCTCCACGCGTCGCTCCAACTGCCGCGTGTCCCGCTTCAGTCGGTGGTAGCGCTCCGCCCACCGTGCATGGTCCTCGCGCTCCTCGCAGCCGTGGCAGGGATGCTGGCGGATCTCCCGGCGCAGGCGTGCGATCTCCTCGTCCTCGGCGGCCTCCGAGCGACGGCGCCTGTGGCGCGGAGGCGCGTAGTGGCCGGCCTTGGTGCGCAGGGCCGAAGCGAGGTCACGGCGGGACTGCGGGCTGCGCGGGTTGAACGAGCGCGGGATACGCATCCGCTCGAACGGCTCGACGGCGGCCGGGAAGTCGATCAACGCCAACCGCTTCACCTGCCGTTGGGCAGTGAGGACGAGCGGACGCGGGCCCTCCGGGTGGTCGTCGTGGCCGCCCGCCCTGCGCCGGTGCCCAGGACCCTGCGGCGAACCGCCGGTGCCCGGGTCGAGGACGAGTGCGAGCCCGGCGAACTTCCCCGTCGGGACGTGGATGACGTCGCCCGGCTTCAGCTTCTCCAGCGACGCGGCTGCCTGCGCCCTGCGCTGCGCCGTGCCCTGCTTCGCCAGCTCCGTCTCGCGGTCCTTGAGCCGGCGGCGCAGCTCCGCGTACTCCCCGAAGTCACCGAGGTGGCACGTCATCGACGTGCGATACCCCTCCAGGCCCTCCTCGTTGCGCTGGATCTGGCGCGAGATCCCGACCACCGAGCGGTCGGCCTGGAACTGCGCGAACGACGTCTCCAGCAGCTCGCGCGAGCGGTGGCGCCCGAACTGGCCGACGAGGTTCACCGCCATGTTGTACGACGGCTTGAACGAGGAGCGCAGCGGATAGGTACGCGCTCCCGCGAGCCCGGCCACGACCCCCGGGTCCATCCCGCGCTGCCAGAGCACGACCGCGTGCCCCTCGACGTCGATGCCCCGGCGCCCCGCGCGCCCCGTGAGCTGCGTGTACTCGCCGGGCGTGATGTCGGCGTGCTGCTCGCCGTTCCACTTGACGAGCTTCTCCAACACCACGGACCGCGCAGGCATGTTGATGCCGAGCGCGAGCGTCTCCGTGGCGAAGACCGCCTTCACGAGGCCGCGGACGAAGAGCTCCTCGACGACCTCCTTGAAGGTGGGAAGCATCCCCGCGTGGTGTGCGGCTATGCCGCGCTCCAGCCCCTCCAGCCACTCGTAGTAGCCGAGGACGTGGAGGTCGGCGTCGGGGATGTCGGCCGTGCGCTCCTCGACGATCTGGCGCACACGGGCGCGCCCGGCGTTGTCGTTGAGCCGCAGTCCTGCGGCGAGGCACTGCTGGACGGCCGCCTCGCAGCCGGCGCGGCTGAAGATGAAGGTGATCGCCGGGAGGAGCCCCTCGGCGTCGAGCCTGTCGATCACTTCGGGTCGGCTGGGTGTCCAGATCCGAGCACGCTGCCGCCGTTCCCGCTCCCGGTCGGCCTCGCGCTTGGGGCGGCCGCCGCGACGCCGGTCCCTGACGCTGGTGGGGCGGGTGTTCTCCATCCGCGCCATGCGCACCAGATCGGGGTTGACCTCCTTCTTCTCCCCCTTCTCCTCGAAGAGGTCGTACATCCGCCGCCCCGCGAGCACGTGCTGCCACAGCGGGACCGGCCGGTGCTCGGAGACGATCACCTTTGTGTCACCGCGGACGGTGTCGAGCCAGTCCCCGAACTCCTCCGCGTTGGAGACGGTCGCGGAGAGCGAGACGAGCGTGACCGACTCGGGAAGGTGGATGATCACTTCCTCCCACACTGCGCCCCGGAAGCGGTCGGAGAGGTAGTGCACCTCGTCCATCACGACGTACCCGAGACCGATGAGCGACTGAGAGCCCGCGTAGAGCATGTTCCGCAGCACCTCTGTCGTCATCACGACGATCGGCGCCTCGGAGTTGACGCTGTTGTCCCCGGTGAGCAGGCCGACCTTCTGCGCGCCGTACCGCTTCACGAGGTCGCCGTACTTCTGGTTGGAGAGCGCCTTGATCGGCGTCGTGTAGAAGCACTTGCGGCCCTGGGAGAGGGCCAGGTGGACGGCGAACTCGCCGACGATGGTCTTGCCCGAGCCGGTCGGCGCGGCGACGAGCACCCCGGAGCCGGCCTCGAGGGACTGGCAGGCCTCGATCTGGAAGCCGTCGAGGTCGAAGTCGTACAGGTCCTGGAAGGGAGCGAGAGCGGTGGCCTGCTCCGCCGCCCGCCTGCGCGCGGCAGCGTAACGCTCTGCTGGGGAGAGGTCGTCGGTCATCGTGCCTACGACCCTACCGGTCATGGCCCGGATAGCTCACGATCTTTACTGGGCCATGAGCCGGGACGTGCTCAGGAAACGCTGGTCAGCAGGCGTACGGCGGCCGGATACGACTCCGCTGTCAGAGGAAGCGGACCGAGTGGTTCACCGTCCGCGTACCCGGTCACGCCGGGCGCCTCCAGAGTGACGCTTTGTGCGCGATGGAGGGTGACGAGCGGGTGGTCGAGGTGGGTCCCGCGGTAGATGCGCGGGAAGGCTCGGAGAAGTTCCGTACGGCTGCACGCGCCGACGACGGCGACGTCGAAGAGGCCGTCCTCCATCGACGCCGCCGCGCATATCCGCATCCCGCCGCCGTACGACGGGCCGTTGCCCACCGCCACGAGGGTCGCGCGCAGCTCCATGGGCTCGCCCCCGTCGAGCGTCAACCGGTAGTCGAAGGCGCGGAGCGCCGCCACCTCGGCGAGGACGGCGAGGTCGTAGCGGAGCTTGCCCTTGGGCCAACGCATGCGGTTGCCGCGGTCGTTGACCCGGGAGTCGAGTCCCGAGGCGAGCACCGAGCCGAACCAGCGGCCTCCGACTCGCCCCAGGTCGAGCGGTCGGGTGCGGTCCTCCTTGAGCGCCTCGGCGACGACCCTGCCGGCCGCGGCGGGGTCGAGCACCGGGAGCCCGGTGGCGCGCGCGAAGTCGTTCCCCGTGCCGACGGCGACCATGCCCAGCGGCGTCCCGGTGCAGGCGACGGCCTGCAAGGCGAGCGACGCCATGCCGTCGCCGCCGACGGCGATCAGTGCGCCCGTGCCCTCGTCGACGGCTTTGTGGGCGAGGCTGAGCGCGTCATCGGCGTCCTTGCCGACGAGCATGCGGACGGAGAAACCCGCTGCACAGAGCACCTCGGCCGCGGCCCTGGCACCTTGCGCGCCTCGGCCGCGGCCGGCCACCGGGTTGACGAAGAGGGAAACTTCGCTGGTCACGAGCGGAGGTTAGCGGGTCAGGTGGCGTCGTCGTAACCGCCGGTGCCGCTGTCGTCGCCGTCGTCGCGGCGGCGCCTTCCCTGCTCGTCCTCGCTGAGTCCACGCGGCGGGGGCACGGTGTCGGTGCCGATCGATTCGGGACGGTGGTCGAGGCTCGACGCCTCGTCGTCGTCGAGACCGGCGTACGGATCGTTGTGTGCACGGCGCCTGTCGTTGAAGAAGCAGATGCCGACAGCCGCGAAGTAGAGCACGACGATCGGTGCCGCCAGCGCCAGCATGGTGAGCGGGTCGCCGGTCGGGGTGGCGACGGCCGAGAAGATCGTGATGCAGAGGACCATCACGCGCCACCAGCCGAGCAGCCGCTTGCCCGTGAGGATGCCGCCGAAGTTCAACATCACCAGCAGCAGCGGGAGTTCGAAAGCGAGACCGAAGACGATCACCAGCCGCGTGACGATGTCGAGGAAGTCGTCGAGCGGGATGAGGTTGCCCGTGCCCTCGGGGCTGAAGTCGAGCAGTGTGCGCGCGGCGGCGGGGAGCAGGATGTAGGCGAGGCAGGCGCCGCCCACGAAGAGCGGGACGCCCGCGGCGACGAAGGAACGCGCGTACTTCTTCTCGCTCTTGTGCAGACCGGGCGCGAGGAAGCCCCAGAGCTGGTAGAGCCAGACGGGCGAAGCTGCGACGACACCGGTGGTGAGCGCCACCTTCAGCATGATGGTGAAGGGGGCGATCAGGCCGTTGATGGTGATCTCGGCGCAGGTCTCGCCGTCCTTCGCGGCCTCGCCGAAGCCTTCGGTACAACCGACGGCGTCCCGGACCGGGCCCATGAGGAAGTCGGCGATCTGCTGGTAGAAGACCATCGCCACGATGGTGACGACGAGCACGGCCAGCACGGACTTCAAAAGCCGGTTGCGCAGCTCCCGCAGGTGGTCGGCGAGGGGCATGCGCCCCTCGGGGTCCTTGCCATGGCTACTGCCCTGTTTCCGGGCGGACTTGAGCACCCCACGTCCTCGGTGTCGAAGTGTCGGAACGGGCCTGGATCAGTTCTTCTGCTGCTGCGTCTCGTTGACGGGGCGGGCGCTGGTGACGTCGCCGGGGGCGGCCTGGATGGTCCGGGGAGCGGCCTGCGTCTCGCTGCTCTGCGCCGGCTCGCTCTCCTCGCCGCTGCCGCCGCCGCTGCTGCCGCCCTCCTTCTTCATCTGCTTGGCTTCGCTCTTGAGGATCCGCGCCGACTTGCCGAGTGAACGCGCCATGTCGGGGAGCTTCTTGGCGCCGAACAGCAGCAGGATGACAACGAGGATCAGAACGATCTCCATGGGCTTCAAGTTGCCAATCATGTGCCACTACCTTCTCGCCGGGGAGGCGTGTGTCCGTGCCTGCCGAGTGATTCGGACGGGTGCGTCAGCTTTTCGTGCTCCGAGAGATCGTACCCCCGGGGTGTGAACGCTAGGCAATCCCCATGCGTCCTCCGCCTGGCGCACGCAGCGTCCGCCGGGCGCTCGGCCGCAGCCCCGGCGGCACCGCCCCCTCGACGGGTGACAGCAGCGGGGCTACCGCCGTGTCGGGCCCTGCCCGCGTGCCTGGCCGGTGCGGGCGGCAAGAGGCTCAGCCGACCGCTCCAACTCCTCGGCCGCGACAGCGATCCGCTCGGCGCCGTCCCCGACCGCCTTGGAGAAGCGGCGCACCTCCAGTCCGACGCGGACGGCGAGGACGCCGAGGACCGCGATGCCGCAGAACGCGAATGTGAGGAAGAACATGGGCCAGAGCATGCCCGCAGCCTAACGAAGCCGCTCGGCGGACCCACCGGCCGCGCCCCCGACCCCGGCGCCCCGGCGCCGGCTCACTCGCCGTACGCCGCGAGTGCCTCGCGCGACGCCGCACGCGCGCGCTCCGCGAGCTCGGGCGGCGAGACGATGCGCCCGTCGGCGCCGAGCCGGAGACCGAGCCGGCGGAGCGAGGACGGGTCGGGGGTCCGCAGCGTGATGCGGAGCCCGCCGTCGGGCAACTCCTCGGCGCTGTCGTGCGGGTAGTACTCGGCGACCCAGCGCCCGCCGGGGCCGACCTCCACGACGACCTCCGGGTCGTCGGCGGACGGCTGGACGAGCCCGGCGCTCAGGTCGCGCGGCTCGACGCGCGGCGGGTCCGCGGCCTCGTCGAGGAGCCGTATCTGCGCGACGCGATCGAGGCGGAAGGTGCGCCGGTCCTCGGAGAGCCGGCACCACGCCTCCAGGTAGGTGCGCCCGACGGTGAAGAGGCGGACGGGGTCGACCTCGCGCTCGGTCAACCGGTCGCGCGCCGGCGAGTAGTAGCGCAGCCAGACGCGGCGGCGCTCGGCGATCGCCCGGTCGAGGTCGGCGAAGACGCCGCCCTCCGACTCGAAGGTGACCGAGAGCCGGGAGCTGGCGCCTGCGCTCTCACCCGCCGCGGCCTCCAGCTTCGCGGTCGCACGCTGGAGCGCCTCCCGGTCGCTCTCCCGCAGCCCCGGCAGGTTCGCCACGGCGCGTGCGGCGACGAGCAGGGCCGTCGCCTCGTCGGCCGCGAGGCGCAGCGGCTGCGCGGTGTCGGCGCCGAGCGCGTCGGCGTTGCGCCACCAGATGTGCTCACCGTCGGACTCGATCTCCAGGAGGTCCCCGCCGCGGAAGCTGGTGCCGCACATCGGCAGGACGTTGAGGTCGGAGATGAGCTCGTCCGCCGTGATGCCGAACGCGCGCGCGACCTCCTCGACGGCGGCACCGGGCCGGTCGCGGAGATAGGTGACGAGGGAGAGCATCCGTCGGGTCTGGTCGATGGCGTTGGTGGCCATGTCCGCTCCTCCTAGTCCTTCGCCACGGCGCGGAGCCGGTCGACGACCTCGGCGCGCAGCTCGTCGGGGGCGAGGACGACGACGTCCGGGCCGAACTCGACGAGCCAGGCGTCCATGCCGTGTCCGTACGGCAGCTCCAACTCGTCCCACTCGTCGTCGAGTCGGCGCTGGGCGGTGGCCCGGGCGCGGAGCGGGTAGCCGCAGCCGCGCCGCAGCCTGATCCGCGCGCTGCCCGTCGTGCTCTCCCCCGCCCAGTGCTCCACCGTGCCGCGGACGCTGACCTGTTCGGGCACCGGCGCGGTGAAGGCGCCGGCGCGCGACCGGACGGCGGAGGTGATCCGCGAAAGGCGGAAGACGCGCTGCTCCCCGCGGTCCCTGTCGAAGCCGGCGAGGTACCACTGGCCCCGCCAGCACTCCAGCTTCCAGGGCTCGACGAGCCGGCGCTCGGGGCGGGCCGCGTTGGACTTGCGGTACTCGAAGGCGACGGCGCGACGGTCCCGGCAGGCGAGCATCAGCGGCTCGAACGCGGCCTCGCGCGCGGGGATGTGCGGCTCCAGCGAGCTGTACGGCTGCCGCTCCGCAGCGCCGCGGCCGCCCGCACCGTCCGCGGGCGCCGGCATGCCGCCGGCGGCGTGCAGCTTCTGGAGCGCGCCGCTCGCCGCGCCGGCGAGCCTGGCCTGCTGCCAGACGCGCGCCGCGAGTCCGAGCGCCGCCGCCTCCTCCGCGTCGAGGGCGACGGGCGGCAGGCGGTTGCTGTCGCGGTGCGCGAGGTACCCCGTCTCCCCCTCGTCCGTCTCCAATGTCTCGATGACGAGGCCGAGTTCGCGGAGGTCGTCCTTGTCCCGCTCGAACATCCGGTTGAAGGCGTCGTCGCCACCGGCCTCCGCATGCTGGCTGGGGAGGCGCCCGGAGGGGCCGAACGCTTCCAGGTATGCCTCGATGGAGTCGCGGAGCTCCCTTTTGGTGAGCGCGCGGCTCGCACCGAGAAGGCACAGCGCGAGGTTCATCAGCCGCTCGGCCTTGGCGATCGCCATGGGTCCTGGGTGCCTCTCTCACGCTCTCGTGCTGTGGTTACGTACGCGGCCCGCTGCCGGCTCGGAGGGGTTCCGGTCGAAGGGGGCGGTCTCCGCCCCGCCCCGCGGACCGCCTGCGACAGACTCCCGACCGTACCGCCCGCGGGAGACCGGGAAAAGCCGAGGGCCCCGCCGAAGCGGGACCCTCGCGGCCGCGGTCACCATCGGACCGCGGCATCGGAAGCGATCGGTCGGACCCGGACGCTTACGGTCTGTTCCGAACCGATGCAGCGGCCGCTCAGACCGCGATCAGGTCGCAGACGAAGATCAGCGACTCGTTGGGCTTGATCCGACCGCCGCCCGCACCCTGCTCGCCGTAGGCGAGGTGCGGCGGGATGGTCAGCCGGCGCCGGCCTCCGACCTTCATGCCCTGGACCCCGCGGTCCCAGCCGGCGATGACCTGCCCGGTCCCGAGCTGGAACTGGAGCGGCTTGCCCCGGTTCCAGCTCGCGTCGAACTCCTCACCGGTCGAGAAGGAGACCCCGACGTAGTGCACGGAGACGGTGTCCCCTGCCTTCGCCTCGGGCCCGTTGCCCTCCCACAGGTCCTGGATCTCCAGATCGCTGGGGACGGGGCCTTCGGGGAACTCGACCTCGGGCTTGTCGATGCTCACGGATTAGCTCCTACGTACGTAATCGGGGACAACCGCGCCAGTCTGCCACGGCACGGGAGTCGGGCTCGCTCCGCGCCCGTCCCGCAGGTCAGTTGATGTCGAGGATGTCGACGGAGAAGACCACGCCGGACTTGAACTGCTTCTGCTGCTGCTTGGGGAACTCGCTGCCGGGGACGGAGAAGACGACGCGGCTGCCCGCCTTGGCGCCCTTCAGTCCCTCCTTCCAGCCGGGGATCTGGTCGAGCGCGATCTCCTGCGGACCGCCCTGCTCCCAGGTGTTGTCGAGCTGCTTGGAGTCCTTCCAGAGCTTCGCCGTGAAGTGCGCGAGGACCGTCTTCTTCTTGCCGACCTTTTCGCCGTCTCCCTCGACGACGGTCTGCTTCACGAGCTCGTCGGGTCCTTCCTCCTTGCCCTTCGGCATCTCGATCTTCGGGGCCTTCCCCTTCTCCACCTTGCTGCTCACCGCAGGCAGCTCGGAGTTGGGCTCCTCCTCGGAGGGCTTGCCGTCGATCTGGCTCGGCATGATCTTCTTGAGGTCGACGACGAAGACGAGCGTCGAGTTGGCCGGGATCGTCGGCGGCTGCCCCTGCTTGCCGTACGCCTTCGCCGGCGGCGCGATGATCTGGACGCGGCTGCCGATCTTCTGACCGACGAGCGCCTCGTCCCAACCCTTGATCACCTTGCCGGTGCCGATCTCGAAGGTGGTCGGGTCACCGCGCTTCCAACTGCTGTCGAACTCCTTGCCGTTCCAGAGCTGTCCGACGTAGTGGGCGTTGAGCGCGTCGCCCTTCTGCACCTTTTCGCCCTTGCCCTGCTTGAGGACCTTCGACTCCAGCTTCTTCGGCGGATCGCCCTCCGCCTTCTTGATCTTCGGCTTCTGCTCCAGGGCGCCGGTGACGACGGGGCGGGAGTTCTTGTCGTCGGAACCGTCCTCGTTGCCGCAGGCGGCCGCGGTGAGCAGCAGCGGGAGCGCCAGCAGAGCGGTGGCGGAGCGGCGCACGGTCTGCCGTGCCGGACGGGGTGCGCGGGGGGACTTGCCCCCGGAACGTTGCAGCATGAGTCCAACTCGCGGTGTGTAGGGGTGTGGGTCAGGCAGTCACGCCAGCCTACGACTCCACGCGCCCCTCGCGGACCACCGGCGACACGTTCGGCGCACCCGCACACGAGCGCGCCCCGGGGCGCAGCTTCCGCGCTCCCCGGGGCGTCTCTCCGCGACCGTCGCCCTCACATGCCGGCGATCAGCTTCTCCACCCGCTCGTCGACGGAGCGGAACGGGTCCTTGCACAGGACGGTGCGCTGCGCCTGATCGTTGAGCTTGAGGTGGACCCAGTCGACGGTGAAGTCGCGCCGCTGCTCCTGGGCGCGGCGGATGAAGTCGCCGCGCAACCGCGCCCGCGTCGTCTGCGGGGGCACGGACTTGCCCTCGAAGATCTTGACGTCGTTGCAAATGCGCTTGGCCCTGCCGCTCCGCTCCAGCAGGTAGTAGAGGCCGCGTCGGCGGTGGATGTCGTGGTAGGCGAGATCTATCTGCGCGATCCGCGGGTGCGACATCGTGATGTTGTTGCGTTCGCGGTAGCGCTCGATGAGCTGGTACTTCATCACCCAGTCGATCTCGGTGTTGATGCGGTCGAGCTCCTGGGTGCGGATCGCCTCCAGCGTGCGGCCCCACAGCTCCAGCACCTGCTCGACCAGGCCGCTGCGGATGCCGCGGCGCTCGCAGAAGTCGACGGCCTTCTCGTAGTACTCCTCCTGCACCTCCAGTGCGGAGGCTTCGCGTCCGCTGGCTAGGCGCACCTTGCGCTGCCCCGTGGTGTCGTGGCTGACCTCACGGATCGCGCGGATCGGGTTCTCCAGGGTGAGGTCGCGCATCACGGTGCCCGCCTCGATCATGCGGAGCACCAGGTCGGTCGCGCCGACCTTCAGCAGCATCGTCGTCTCGGACATGTTGGAGTCGCCGACGATCACGTGGAGCCTGCGGTAGCGCTCGGCGTCCGCGTGCGGCTCGTCCCTGGTGTTGATGATCGGGCGGGAGCGGGTCGTCGCCGAGCTGACACCCTCCCAGATGTGCTCGGCACGCTGGCTGACGCAGTAGACGGCGCCGCGCGGCGTCTGGAGCACCTTGCCCGCGCCGCACATGAGTTGGCGGGTGACGAGGAAGGGGATGAGGACGTCGGCGAGCCGGGAGAACTCCCCGTGCCTGGCGACGAGGTAGTTCTCGTGGCAACCGTAGGAGTTGCCTGCTGAGTCGGTGTTGTTCTTGAAGAGGTAGACGTCGCCGGCGATCCCCTCCTCGTGGAGCCGGCGCTCGGCGTCGACCAGCAGTCCCTCGAGGATGCGTTCGCCGGACTTGTCGTGGGTGACCAACTCGGTCACGCTGTCGCACTCGGGAGTCGCGTACTCCGGGTGTGAGCCCACGTCCAGGTAGAGGCGGGCGCCGTTCCGCAGGAAAACATTGCTGCTGCGGCCCCATGACACGACACGGCGGAAGAGGTACCGCGCCACTTCGTCGGGGGACAGCCGCCGCTGTCCCCGGAACGTACACGTGACGCCGTACTCGTTCTCCAGCCCGAAGATTCGGCGGTCCATGACTGAACATTACGCCCGATGCCCTGATCTGAAACCGGGTTCGGGGCACCGTTGCGATCATTTTCAGCTAGCGGAGCGGGACGCACCGGCGGAGCCCGACACGGGTTCGACGGGGGCGAGAACGCGCCGCGTCGCCGCGAGGACGAGGAACGCGGCCACGCCTGCGGCCCCCGCGACGGCGAACCCCAGTGCGGCACCGCCGCGTTCGACGGCCGGCCCCGCAGCAGCGGTGCCGACCGCCGCCCCCACCCCGAACGTCGTCACGAGCCAGGAGAACGCCTCCGTGACGGTCCCCACGGGCGCGTGCCGGTCCACGACGACGAACGAGCAGGCGAGCGCCGGCGCGAGAAAGAGGCCCGCGACCCCCGCAAGGAGCGTCATGGCACCGACGCCGCCGGGCGTCAGTGCGAGCGGCAGGTACCCGGCGGCGAGCGCCACCGAGAGCCGCCGCAGCCGTACCTCGGGGACGCCCGGCCACTGCCGCGCCCCGTAGACCAGGCCGCCGAGGAGCGCACCGGCGCCGTTGGCGGCGAGCAGGTAGCTGGAGACGCGCTCGCTCCCCACCTCGTCGGCGTAGGCCACCGCGTCCACCGCGATCGAGCCGAGCGCCAGGCCGACGAAGAAGAACGCACCGAGCAGCGCGAGCAGGCCCCGGGAGCGCAGGGCGCCGAGCCAGTGCGCGGTGCGCGGCGCCGACCGCCAGGCGCGTGAGGGGCGGGAGAGCACCACCGACAGGGCACCGAGCACCCCGATCACGTTGATCACGAGCAGCGCGGCGCCGGCGCTCCAGAACCCGACGAGAAGAGTGACGAGCAACGGGCCGACCGTGAACATGACTTCCTGTGCGGCCGCGTCCAACGCGTAGGCCGCGTGCACCCGTTCGCCGCGTCCGAGGACGTCGGGCCAGAGCGCGCGCAGCCCGCCCTCCAGCGGCGGGGTGCAGACGCCTGCGAGCAGCACGGCGAGGTAGGCGAGCACGACCGGCTCCACTCCCACGACCGCGAGAAGGCACATGCCGCCGGCCGACAGCACGGCCGCGGGGAGCATCACGACCGGTTGCCCGTAGAGGTCGACGAGCCGTCCGAGCGCCGGCTGCCCGACGGCCGTCGCGACGCCGTAGACGGCGGCGAGGGCGCCGGCGAGGCTGTAGCTGCCGCCCTCGGAGCGGACGAAGAGGACGACGGCGAGCGCCGCGGTGGCGTTGGGGAGCCGCCCCACGAGGGTGCCGGCGAGGAGTCGGGCGGCGTACCGCACCCGGAGCAGCTCCCAGTAACCCGCCATCGCGCGCTCCTTCCCACCGGGTACCCGACCCGAAGTGATACGTATGAACAGGACCCGTCATACGTATCATCGACGCCAACTCCCGGTCCACCCGGTTGTGTTGCGTCGGAAGGAGGCCGCGTGCCGCAAGGTCAACCGGACCCCGCACTCGGACGGGCCCGCCCCACCAGCAAGGACGTGGCCCAGGACGCCGGGGTCTCGCAGGCGACCGTCTCGCTCGTCCTCTCGGGCAAGGGCGAGGGGCGGATCTCCGCGCGCACCTCGGAGGCCGTGCGCCGGAGCGCGGCCCGGCTCGGCTACCGGCCCAACCTTGCCGCGCGCACCCTGCGCGCGGGACGCACCAGGACCGGGATGCTCGTCGTGCCCGCGCTCAACAGCGACTTCTTCGCCCGGGTGCACTTCGGCGCCGCGCGCGAGGCGGCCCGGCACGACTTCGGCCTGCTCCTGTACCCGACGCACTCGACACCGCCCGCGCCCGGCGCGACCCAGTCGGACACCGGCGGCCTCGTCCAGGACCCGCTCGGCTCCGCCGGCGCCGCGCTCGACGGCGTGATCGCCTCCTCGCTCACGCCTGGCACCCTGCCGGCGCTGCGCAGCAGCACACCCGTCGTGATGCTCGACGACGATCCCGCGCTCAGCGGCGTCGCGGCCACCGTCAACCTCGACATCGCCGACGGAATGCGCCAGGCCGCCGAGCACCTTCTCGCCCTCGGGCACCGCAGGATCGGACACGTCGCGGCGGCGATCGACTCCTGGACGTTCCGGGTACGGGCGCACGCGCTGGGGCGCACCCTCGCGGACGGGGGCGCCGCCCAACCGCCCACGGCGGCGGCACCGTTGAACATCCCCGGCGGACTCCGCGCGGCCACCGAACTCCTCACGGCCGACCCGCGCCCGACCGCACTCATCTGCGACGACGGCTTCCTCGCCGCCGGCGCCTCCAAAGCCGCCGGCCGCCTGGGACTGCGCGTACCACAGGACGTCTCGCTCACCGGCGTCGACGGCGTCACGCTCGCGACCGCGCTGGAGCCGGAGCTGACGACGGTGGACCTGCCGGCCGAGGAGTTCGGCGCCGCGGGCATGCGCGCCCTCCTCGACGTCGTCGACGGGCGCGTGCCCCGGCGCGGCTTGCTGCCGGTGTCGCTCGCCGTCCGCGGGTCCACGGGTCCCGCGCCCGCCTGAGCCACTCCGGCCGTACGGCGGGCGCGGGGCGCCGGCGGGCACAAACGCGGGGCGGGGCGGGCCCGTTCGGGCCGCCCCGCCCCGTGCGTCCTCAGCAGGGCGGGCGGAGGATCAGTCCTCGGAGTCCTCCGCGTCGCCGGCCTCGTCCTCCGAGGAGGAGCCGTTCGAGCCTCCGAGAAGCCTGGCGACCTGCGTCGCGGCGACCCGCTTGAACTTGCGCTGCTGCGGGCGGGAGCGGTCGAGGAGGGCGACCTCCAACTGGTCGGCCGTCAGCTCGCGTTCGCCGCCGCTGCCGTCCCTGACGAGCCCCGCGACCGCCAGCTTCAGCGCCTCGCCGAGGGACATGTCCTCGCGGTAGTTCTGATCGAGGTGGCTCCCGATCTGGTCGGAGTTGCCGCCGACGGCGACGGAACCGTGCTCGTCGACGATCGAGCCGTCGTGCGGGAGGCGGTAGATCTGGTCCTCGGAGGAGTCGGCACCGACCTCGGCGACGATCAGCTCGACCTCGTACGGCTTCTCCGCGTTGGCCGAGAAGATGGTGCCCAGCGTCTGCGCGTAGACGTTGGCGAGGCCCCTCGCCGTCACGTCGGTGCGGTCGTAGGTGTAGCCGCGCAGGTCCGCGTAGCGGACGCCGCCGATTCTGAGGTTCTCGAACTCGTTGTACTTGCCGACCGCCGCGAAGGCGATCCGGTCGTAGATCTCGCTGACCTTGTGCAGTGCCCGCGAGGGGTTCTCGGCGACGAACACGATGCCGTCGGCGTACTGCAACACGACCACGCTGCGACCGCGCGCGATGCCCTTGCGGGCGTACTCGGCGCGGTCCGCCATGGCCTGCTGGGGTGAGACATAGAACGGCGTCGACACCGGCTATCCGTCCCTTCCTGTCCGTCTGTCGGGGTGGGCCTGAGAGAGCGGGGCCTGCGGCCCGTTGGGGAGCTGGAGACGGCCCTCGTGCACGCGCCGTACGAGGCGGGAGACCTCGGCCTGCTCCAGCCTGCGGTAGCCGTCCTCGGTGATCGCCGCGACCACCGGGGGGATCTGCCTGCCGGCGTCGGAACCTCCCGCGGCCGAGTCGTCTGCGGCGTCGTGGAGAGCCTGCACCACCGCGGTCGCCGCCTGCTCCTCGCTGACGCCCTCGCCGTGCAGCTTCTTCAACGAGCCGCGGGCGTGGACGGAGCCGGGGCCGAGCGCCGCGAACCCGGCCTCCTCGGAGCGCCCACCCGTCGCGTCGTACGTGAAGAGGCGGGCCTTGCGGCGCTCCTTGTCCCAGCCGGCGAAGAGCGCGACGACCGCGAGGCCCTGCAACGCCCCGCCGAGGTGTCCGCGGACCAGCCCGGCGAGGCGGTTCGCCTTGCCCTCCAAGGAGAGCGGGGAGCCTTCCACCTTCTCGAAGTGCTCCAGCTCCGACTGGAAGAGCCGACCCGCATCCACCGCGGGGCCGGGCGCGCCCGCGATGCCGAGGCCGGAGTGCTCGTCGGCCGGGAAGACGTGCTCCGGGTTCTGTTGCGAGAGAGTGCTGCCCGTCGTGGCCCGGCGGTCGCAGGCGAGCACGACGCCGCCGGGGAACGTCGCAGCGACGACGGTGGTGCCGTGCGGGGCCTCCTCGGACGGCATCGGGCGGTCTCCCGGAAACCACCAGGGCATGTGCGCAGAGGGCGAGCCCGGCGTCAGGAAGGCTGCCGGCGCGCGCCCGGCGCTACGAGTTTCGGCTGCCACACGTTTCCTTCCTGCTGGACGACGGCCCGGTTCGCCGCTCCCCGGTTTCCATGTGCCCGGCGCTGACTCCCGGTTGGGGCGCGGTGCACGCCGGGACTCTACCCGCCGCATGATCGTGAACCACGTGCTCCGGCGAACCGCGGGGCGGACGCCGACAGTAGCCGACCGCACGGTCGGTGCCGTGCCCCGGCGCCGCACCGGGGGAGACAGCGCCCGGCGGACGGACGGCGCACCGGCGGACCGGTGCGCCGTCGAGCGAAGTCCGCCTGCGCCGGGGCCGGTTCGGCCGCTCGGCACCGTCGGGCACGGGACCTACTCGCCGCCCTTCTGCACGAACGACCTGACGAAGTCCTCGGCGTTCTCCTCCAGGACGTCGTCGATCTCGTCGAGGACCGAGTCGACGTCGTCGGAGAGTGCCTCCTGGCGCTCCTTGAGGTCCTCGGACGCCTGTGCGTCCTGGGTTTCCTCCTCGGTCTCCTCGGTCTGCCGGGTGGACTTCTGCTGTCCGCCGCCGGTGTCCTTGGTCGCCATTTCCCTCACCCCGCTCGGTTTGGTTGTACGCGAGACGTACAAGATCAGACCCTACAAGCCGCGACTGACTTCGGCCCCTCGGTTGGTGCAACGTCCGGGGTCCCCCGCAGTGATTCCCCGCCTGATGGTGATTCCCCGAGAACGGCGACCGCGCACCTGGTGAGGGCGGGTTCGTGAACTCTCGGTATCGGAAGAAGACCCCTGAGCAGTCCGGGAACGGTCAGTTTCCGGACAGCACGCGCACAAGTTCGTCCGCCGTTCTGCATCGGTCGAGCAGGTCCTTGACGTGTTCCCGCGTGCCCCGCAGCGGCTCGAGGGTGGGGACGCGCTGCAGGGAGTCGCGGCCCTGGAGGTCGAAGATGACCGAGTCCCACGACGCCGCTGCGACGTCGTCCGCGTACTGCTCCAAGCAACGCCCGCGGAAGTACGCCCTGGTGTCCTCGGGCGGGCGCAGTACGGCCCTGTCCACCTCCTCCTCCGTGAGCAGCCGCTGCATCTTTCCGCGGTTGGCGAGCCGGTTGTAGAGGCCCTTGTCGGCGCGGACGTCGGCGTACTGGAGATCCACGAGGTGCAGGCGGGCCGCGTCCCAGCCGAGGCCGTCGCGACGGCGGTAGCCCTCCAGGAGTTCGCGCTTGGCGACCCAGTCGAGCTCGCCGCTGAGGCTCATCGGGTCGTCCTCGAGGCGCGTCAGCACCGACTCCCAGCGACTGAGGACGTCCTTCGTCTGCTCGTCGGCGTCCTGGCCCCAGCGCTCCTCGACGTACTTGCGGGCCAGCTCGCAGTACTCCATCTGAAGCTGGACGGCCGTGAGCCGGCGCCCGCTGCGGAGCGTGACGAGGTGCCCGAGGCCGGCGTCGTGCGAGACCTGGTGGAGCGTGCGCACGGGCTGATCGACGGCGAGGTCGACCGCGATGAAACCGTCCTCGATCATCGAGAGGACGAGGGAGGTCGTGCCGAGCTTGAGGTAGGTGGAGACCTCGGAGAGGTTGGCGTCGCCGACGATGACGTGGAGTCTGCGGTACTTTTCCGCGTCCGCGTGGGGCTCGTCCCTGGTGTTGATCAGCGGGCGCTTCAGGGTGGTCTCCAGGCCCACCTCGACCTCGAAGTAGTCGGCTCGCTGGCTGAGTTGGAAGCCCTGCTCGGTGCCGTCCTGACCGATCCCGACGCGGCCGGCGCCGCAGACGACGGGCCGGGAGACGAAGAACGGTGTCAGGTGTCGGACGATGTCGGAGAACGGGGTCTCCCGCTTCATCAGGTAGTTCTCATGGGTGCCGTAGGAGGCGCCCTTGTTGTCGGTGTTGTTCTTGTACAGGTGGATGGGCTGCGTGCCCGGCACCTCGGCGGCGCGCAGCGCGGCTTCCGCCATCACGCGCTCCCCCGCCTTGTCCCAGAGCACGGCGTCCATGGGGTTGGTGACCTCGGGAGCGCTGTACTCCGGGTGCGCGTGGTCGACGTAGAGGCGGGCGCCGTTGGTGAGGATGACGTTGGCGAGGCCGATGTCCTCGTCGGTGAGCTGGCTGGCGTCGGCGGTCTCGCGCGCGAGGTCGAAGCCGCGCGCGTCGCGCAGCGGGTTCTCCTCCTCGAAGTCCCAACGCGCGCGGCGGGCCCGCTGCATCGCAGCCGCGTAGGCGTTGACGACCTGCGAGGAGGTGAGCATGGCGTTCGCGTTGGGGTGGCCCGGAACGGAGATCCCGTACTCGGTCTCGATGCCCATTACCCGCCGTACGGTCATCGCATTCTCCTTGCGTGGATACACGGCACTGTCAACGCGCATTGCCAAGGTACTGCCCGGCACCGACATGCCTGCGGCGTGCTCCGGGCGCCGCATACGGCGGCGAGTCCGATGAGACTACCCCCGGGGCGCGCGCCGGGGGGCCCACCGGCGGCATCCGTACGCCGAGGCAGCCGGCGTCGCGCCGCCAGGCGCCAGGGCCCCGCCTGGTGGGCGGGGCCCTGGGCCGCGGCGTCGGTGGGGGCGGTGCCTGCTAGAGGTACTGGCCCGTGTTGGCGACCGTGTCGATCGAGCGGCCGGTGTCCGCACCCTGCTTGCCGGTGACGAGGGTGCGGATGTAGACGATCCGCTCACCCTTCTTGCCGGAGATGCGGGCCCAGTCGTCGGGGTTGGTGGTGTTGGGGAGGTCCTCGTTCTCCTTGAACTCGTCGACGCAGGCGGCGAGGAGGTGGGAGACGCGCAGGCCCTTCTGGTTGTGGTCGAGGTACGCCTTGATCGCCATCTTCTTCGCCCGGCCGACGATGTTCTCGATCATGGCGCCGGAGTTGAAGTCCTTGAAGTACAGGACCTCCTTGTCCCCGTTGGCGTACGTGACCTCCAGGAAGCGGTTCTCCTCGGACTCCGCGTACATCTGCTCGACGACGGACTGGATCATCGCCGCGCAGGCCGCCTCGACGTTCCCGCCGTGCTCTGCGACGTCGTCGGCGTGCAGCGGCAGGTTCGCCGTGAGGTACTTGGAGAAGATGTCCTTCGCCGCCTCGGCGTCCGGGCGCTCGATCTTGATCTTCACGTCGAGGCGACCGGGCCTCAGGATCGCCGGGTCGATCATGTCCTCGCGGTTCGAGGCGCCGATGACGATGACGTTCTCCAGGCCCTCCACGCCGTCGATCTCGGAGAGGAGCTGCGGCACGATGGTGTTCTCCACGTCCGAGCTGACGCCGGAGCCGCGGGTGCGGAAGAGGGAGTCCATCTCGTCGAAGAAGACGATGACGGGCGTCCCCTCGCTTGCCTTCTCGCGCGCCCGCTGGAAGACGAGGCGGATGTGCCGCTCGGTCTCGCCGACGTACTTGTTGAGCAGCTCGGGGCCCTTGATATTCAGGAAGTAGCTCTTCCCCTGCGGCTTGCCCGTGACCTCGGCGACCTTCTTGGCAAGCGAGTTGGCGACCGCCTTCGCGATGAGCGTCTTCCCGCAGCCGGGCGGGCCGTAGAGCAGAACGCCCTTGGGGGGCCTGAGTTCGTGCTCCTTGAAGAGGTCCGGGTAGAGGTAGGGGAGTTCGACGGCGTCGCGGATCGCCTCGATCTGACCGCCGAGGCCACCGATCTTGTTGTAATCGATATCGGGGACTTCTTCGAGGACGAGCTCCTCGACCTCGCTCTTGGGGATGATCTCGAAGACGTAGCCGGAGCGCGGTTCGAGCAGCAGCGCGTCCCCTGCGCGCAGGGTGCTGCTCAGCAGCGGCTCGGCGAGGCGCACGACGCGCTCCTCGTCGGTGTGGCCGACGACGAGGGCCCGCTCGCCGTCCTCCAGGACCTCCTTGAGGGTCACGATGTCGCCGGCCGTCTCGAACTCCATGGCCTCGACCACGTTGAGCGCCTCGTTGAGCATGAGCTCCTGGCCGCGGCGGAGTTCGTCGAGTTCGACGTTGGGGCTGACGTTCACCCTGAGCTTGCGGCCCCCGGTGAAGATGTCGGCGGTGCCGTCCTCGTTGGGCTTGAGGAAGACGCCGAACCCGGCGGGGGGCTGCGCGAGGCGGTCGACCTCCTCCTTGAGCGCCACGATCTGGTCGCGGGCTTCGCGCAGTGTGTTGGAGAGCCGTTCGTTCTGCGCGGAGACCCCGGCCAAGTTGGTCTGGAGCTCGACGATCCGCTCTTCGAGAGCCCGAGTGTGCCGCGGAGAGTCGGCGAGCTTCCGGCGCAGGACGGCGATTTCCTGCTCTAGCTGGGCAACCTGGCCTTCCGGGTCCTCTGAACCCCGACCGGCCTTGATGCCGCGGTTGATGTCGTCGTCGTGGGCTGCCACGGTCCTCACCTCCTCCAGGGGGAGCTGGACGCTTCGACCCTACCTGGGCCGGTGCGGGTTGAAACCCCTAGATCACAAAGACGTAAGGGGAGTGTCCGATCTTCACCCTTGCGCGCTCCCTCCCGTCTGGGGGATACCCACGAGTTCCGGTCCGAAAGCGGCCCGCTTTGTGCTTGCGCACCCCAACACCCTTACGGGGGTGCGGATTCCGTCCTTCTGCTCGGAGCGGGAGGACGCGGCGGGACACGGCCAGCGCGCTCCGCCACTGCCTCCGCATGCTCGACGCGCGTACGTCGCAGGGGTTTTGGACCCGACCGCCCTCAGGCTGCGCCCGCGACCGGCCCCGGCACCAGCACGAACCGCCCGTCGCGCCACTCCCAACGCACCTTGCGCTGCTTGTCGGGGCAGCACCTCGGGACGTCGGTCGAGGAGTAGCCGAGGAGCGTCGCCGAGACCGCGTGCGGGGTGACCTTCAGCCCCTGCACGCTCATGCCCTCGCTCGCCGGGACGAGCGTGGCGACGACCTCGGGCCGCTCGTCCTCCGCTGCCGGCGCGAGGACGAAGACCGCGCTGGGCGGCGTCCCGCCCGCCGAGCGGCACCGCGCGACCGCCACGGCCTCCGCGCGCCCGTCCCCGTCGAAGTCGGCCGAACCGCTCGCCAGTACCTCCGCCTCGTCCGCACCGCAGTCGAGCGGGTAACGGGCCGTTTCGGGGTCGGGGCCGCGGGCCGCCTCGCCTGTCGGGTTCGCCGTGGCGCCGGACGGTTGGAGGAGGGCCGTACCGCCGAGGAAGGCGGCGAGCGCGAGGGCGGTGGCGGCCCAGTGGGCCGCGCGGGGACGGGTGTGCGGCAGTGCTGTCACGCGGGGCGACTCCTGGGCGTGCTCGAACGCGCCGGCGCGGCGGCGCGGAGGGCTGGCGGGTGCCAGCATGGTGCCATACGTCACACCGCGGCGGAACGGCGGGTCTCCGGCCCGCTTCTTCTCAACGCAGCGGCCCCGCAGCGGAGTTCCCCGTCGGAACGGTGCTGCGGGGCCTGGTCGGTCGTGTCAGCGGGAGGTGCTGCCGGGGCCCTTGTAGTCCTCGCCGTACGCGCCCTTGGACGGGCGGCGGCGCCGCAGCGGCGGCTCGACGCCGTCGGCGAGGCGGCGGGCGGTGAGCAGGAAACCGGTGTGCCCGATCATGCGGTGGTCGGGGCGGACGGCGAGGCCCTCGACGTGCCAGTTGCGGAGCATCGTCTCCCACGCCTGCGGCTCGTTGAAGGTGCCGTGCTCGCGGATCGACTCGACCATGCGCGCCATCTGGGTCGTCGTGGCGACGTAGCAGCAGACGATGCCGCCGGGTACGAGCGCCTTGGAGACGGCGTCGAGGCACTCCCAGGGGGCGAGCATGTCGAGGATGACGCGGTCGACCTCGGTGTCGGAGAGGTTGTCCTGGAGATCGCCGACGGTGAGCGTCCACGCCGGGTGCGGGCTGCCGAAGTACCGCTCGACGTTCTGCCGGGCGATCTCCGCGAAGTCCTCGCGACGCTCGTACGAGTGGAGCATGCCCTGGTCGCCGATGGCGCGCAGCAGGAACGCGCTGAGCGAGCCAGAACCGACACCTGCCTCGACGACACGGGCGCCGGGGAAGATGTCGGCCATCGCCAGCACCTGCCCCGCGTCCTTGGGGTAGACGACGGCCGCTCCGCGCGGCATGGACAGGACGTAGTCGGGGAGCAGGGGGCGCAACGCCAGGTAGGCGACGTTGCCCGTGGTGCGGACGACGCTGCCCTCGGGCGCACCGATCAACTCGTCGTGCGGGAAGGCTCCCTTGTGGGTGTGGAAGCTCTTCCCCTCTTCGAGGG
The DNA here is from genome assembly GCF_000381025.1 of Streptomyces sulphureus DSM 40104. Lineage (GTDB taxonomy): Bacteria > Actinomycetota > Actinomycetes > Streptomycetales > Streptomycetaceae > Streptomyces > Streptomyces sulphureus. Next base: position 256,249 of record NZ_KB905813.1, on the reverse strand, counting down.
TGATCGTGTAGTGGCGGCCTTTGGGGTCGGTGAGCTGGACCTGGTCCCCGACCTGGAAGGGCCCGCGACGGCGGGCGGCACCGGTCGGTTCGGACATGCGGACACACTAACGGGTCGTCGGAGCTGCCCTGCGCGGAGGGCCGGCGCCGGTCAGGAGGGGTGCTTCGCCATCGCCTTGACGAAGGCGCGCTCCACGTCGCCGGTCGAGAGGACGCCGTAGATCGCGCCCGTCTCCTCGACGACGAGGTACTCGGTGGCCGGCGTCGTGCGCAGGTACTCCAGCAGCTCGTCGCCCGAGAGCTCCACCGGCACCCGCATCCCCTCCTTGAGGTCCTGCGCGAGAGTGCTCACCGCGACCCACGGCCGCCGGTGCTCCGGTACCCCGACGATCGCGGACTCCCGTACGAGCGAGAGCGGCTCGCCCCTGCCGCCCACGACGACGAGCGCCCTGGCGCCCGCGTCGTTGGCGCGCCTGAGCGCCTCGGAGAGCGGGGTGTCGCCGGAGACGGGGACGGCTCGACGCGTCAGCGCACGGGCACTCAACTCCGGGAGCCGCTCGCGGAGTCGCGCCATCCGGAGGCTGTTGCCCGCGCCCGTCCAGATGATCGCGGCGAGGATCGCGGCGAGAAGGGCGTCGGTGAGCGTCGAGACTCCGCCCATGCCCTCCGTGCCGGCGCGGGAGCGCGTGGCGAGCGGCAGTCCGACGAGCACGGCGAGCGCGAGCACCCGGCCCGTCCACACCGCGGCGACGGTGCCGGTCATCGGCCGGCCGCTCAGCTTCCACACGACGGCGCGCAGCATCCGCCCGCCGTCGAGCGGCAGCCCCGGAAGGAGGTTGAAGACGGCGACGATCAGGTTGGAGAGCATCAGGGCCGCGAGGATGACGCCGGGCACGGTGCCGGCCTCGACCCCCTGCATCGCGCCGTAGAAGACGGCGGCGAGCACCAGGGAGAGCAGCGGCCCGACGAAGGCGAGAACGAACTCTCTGCCCGGCGTCTCCGCCTCCTTCTCGATCTCCGAGACGCCGCCGAAGAACTGGAGCTGGATACGGCGCACCGGCAGCCGGAAGCGGAGCGCGGCGACGGTGTGCGCCAGCTCGTGGACGAGTACGGAGGCGTAGAAGGCGACCGCGAAGAAGAGGGCGATGAGGTAGCGCTCGATGCCCAAGTGCGGGAGGACCCGGTCGAGTTGCCCGCCGAAGACCCAGGTGATGAGCGCGGCGACGAGGAACCAGCTCGGTGCCACGTAGACGGGCACGCCGAAGGGTCGCCCCATGAGGAGGCCGCCACCGCGCGGACGTGCGCCCGCGCCCTTCGTCTCACCGGGACGGCCGGTGCCGGGCTGCCCCGCGCCGGGGAGGCCGGGGGGCGTGGGCCCGGGTTGCCCTGGCTCGTTTGTGGGGTCTTCGCTCCGGGGGGCTCCGTCCGGACGGGTGTGCTCCTCCTCCGGGGGCTCGGGGCGTGCCGACTGTGCGTCGGGGCGCGGCTGTTCGGGCGGGCGGTGCTCGTCCGCTCCGGCCGGCTGCGGGGCGTCCGCGGGTCCGCTCGGGGACGCCGACGGGCGGTCGGGTGACGGTTCGCCCGAGGGCTCCCGCTCGCCGGTGTCCGCGTCCGTGACGGGGCGTCGGGTGCCTTCGGGCTCTTCGGCGGCGGACGGGCGCTCGGCGTCCGTCTCCTGTTCGCCTGCGTCGGTTCCGCCGGGGGCGGGCGCCGGCTTCTCAGCGCCGCCGTGCGGCGCGGGCGACGCGGTACGCCGGGGCGTGCCGCCCTCGCCGTCCGTGCCCTCGGGGCCGCCGGCCCGCGGTTTCCCGCCGCTGTCCGTGTCCGCCACGGGTTCCCCTCTGCCGCTTGCCTGGTGTCCCCCGCCCGCCTGCACGGTCGCACGCGGTGGAGGTGTGGTGATCATGCAGGGTGAGCGCTGCTGCCGTCCGAGGACGATGGTATGTGCCCGGTGTCGGTGACGGGGCTTAGGGTCGTTGCCCATGAACACCGGTGCCTCCTCCCCCTCCCCCGCGGACGCCCGCCGCCCGGCCCCGCCGAACGGCCTTTCCCCTTCCCGTGCCGGTGACTTCATGCAGTGCCCGCTGCTCTACCGCTTCCGGGTGATCGACAAACTGCCCGAGGAGCCGTCCGCCGCAGCCACCCGCGGCACCGTCGTCCATTCGGTCCTGGAGCGCCTCTTCGACGCGCCGGCGGCCGAGCGCAGCATCGAGCGGGCTCGGTCGATGGTCGGGCCCGAGTGGGAGAAGCTGCTCGCCAAACGGCCCGAGCTGGCCCGGTTGTTCGCGCCCGCCTCTCCCGCCGAGCCGCCGGAGCAGGAGGAGGCCCAGAACCCGGCGCCCGACGCCGCGCAGCTCGCCGAGTGGCTCGCGGAGGTCGAGGCGCTCGTCGAGCGCTGGTTCGAACTGGAGGACCCGACCCGCCTGGAGCCCGCCGAACGCGAGCTCTTCGTGCAGACGACGCTCCCCTCGGGGCTGCGCCTGCGGGGTGTGATCGACCGGGTCGACGTCGCTCCCACCGGCGAAGTCCGCGTCGTCGACTACAAGACGGGCAAGGCTCCCCGCCCCGAGTACGCCGAAGGACCGCTCTTCCAGATGAAGTTCTACGCGCTCGTGCTCTGGCGCCTCCGCGGAGTCGTCCCCCGGCGGCTGCAACTCGTCTTCCTCGGCAGCGGGGACGTCCTCACCTGGGACCCGGAGGAGTCCGAGCTCCTCGCCGTCGAGCGCAAGCTCCACGCGCTGTGGGACGCGATCACCCGCGCCACCGAGACCGGCGACTGGCGCCCGAGACGCAGCAAGCTCTGCAACTGGTGCGACCACCGCTCCCGCTGCCCCGAGTTCGGCGGCACCCCGCCCGAGTACCCGCTGACGATCCAACCGCGCCTCCCGATGCCCCGCGAGGCCGAGGAACCGGCCTGAGCGTCCGACCGGCGCCCGAAAGCCCGGCGGTGTACGCGCCGCGGGGTGGGTGAGAATGGGAACGCCCGCCGCCTGCCGCCCCTTGGAGGAGATCCCGTGGCAATCCGCGTACTGCTCGTGGACGACCAACCGCTGCTGCGTACCGGCTTCCGGATGATCCTGGAGGCCGAGCAGGACGTGGCGGTGGTGGGCGAGGCCGGTGACGGTCAGCAGGCGCTCGACCAGGTGCGCGCGCTCCAGCCCGACGTGGTGCTGATGGACATCCGGATGCCGCGCATGGACGGCGTCGAGGCGACGCGGCGCATCACGGGCCCCGAGAAGGACGGCCCCGCGAAGGTGCTCGTGCTCACCACCTTCGACCTCGACGAGTACGTGGTCGAGGCGCTGCGCGCCGGGGCGAGCGGCTTCCTCCTCAAGGACGCCCCGGCCGACGAACTCGTCCAGGCGCTCCGGGTCGTGGCCGCGGGCGAGGCGATGCTGGCGCCGAGCATCACCCGCCGCCTGCTCGACAAGTACGCGGAGAAGCTGCCCTCCGGCGAGGAGCCCGTCCCCGACAGCCTCGACCAGCTTACCGAGCGCGAGGTGGAGGTGCTGAAGCTCGTCGCGCGCGGCCTGTCGAACGCGGAGATCGCCGCGGACCTCTTCGTCAGCGAGACGACCGTCAAGACGCACGTCGGGCACGTGCTCACCAAGCTCGGCCTCCGCGACCGCGTGCAGGCGGCGGTCTACGCCTACGAGAGCGGGCTCGTACGCCCCGGCGCCGCCTGAGCCCCGTACGCGGAGCGGGCTCCCGCCCGGGCGCGGCGCGCCGGGGACGAGAGCCCGTCGAGGAAGGGTCCGTCAGTCGGAGACGCCGCGGCCCAGCTCCCAGAACTGGTTGATCGACGAGGCGTTGAGCGCCCATTCGACGCCTGTGATGTCGTCGCGCGCGGCAACGTACTGCTTGCCCTGCCAAAGCGGGAGGAGCGGCACGTCCTTCGCCACGAGGTCCTGGGCTCGGCCGAACTGCTTGGCGGCGTTCGCGCGTTCGGTCAGGCGACGGCTCTCGGGGATGAGCTTGTCGCGGATCTCCCGGTTGACGTAGGGCGAGTGGAGGACGTTGTTCTCCTCGAAGAAGGGCGCCAAGTAGCTCTCGGCGTCAGGGAAGTCGGGGAACCAGCCGAAGCCGTAGATCTGGAAGACCTTTTTGGCCGTGGCCGGGTGGAAGGTCTTCCACTTGGTGCCCTTCGTCGTCACCTCGAAGAGCCCGGTGTCATTGAGCTGCTTCTTCAGGACCTTGAACTCATCGGTCGTCACCTCGCCGTAGTGGTCGGTGGTGTAGTCGAGTTGCACCTTCACCGGGGTGTCGATGTTCGCCTTGCTGAGCGTGGCGCGGGCGGCGGCGACGCTGGGCTGGCCGTACTCGTTGAAGAACGAGTTCTTGTGGCCGGGCAGGCCGCTGGGCACGATCGAGTAGAGCGCCTCGGAGGCGCGCGAGTACGCGTCGCGCACCAGCTTCTGACGGTCGATCACCTGCGCCATCGCCTGGCGTACGGCCTTTCGGCCGACGACGCGGTCGTCGGTGTCGAAGACGAGGTAGCGGATCTCCTGACCCGACTGCTCGACGAGTTGGACACCCTTGTCCTTCGCCGTGCCGAGCCGATCCACCTGGCTCGGCGAGATGGTCCGGTTCATGACGTCGATGTCGCCTGCGGTGAGCGCCTGCTCCATGCTCTTCGCGCTCTTGAAGAAGCGGAGCTCGATTTCCTTGTTCCGGACGTCCAACCCGCCGTCGTATTTGGGGTTCCGGCTGAGGACGGCCTTGCCGTCCGAGGGCTCGAAGGAGTCGACCACGTACGGGCCCGAACCGGTCACGGAGAAGCCGTCGACGAAGCCGTCCTTCGGATACGTCTCGCTGTCGACGATCGCGGCCGCCGGGGTGGTGAGCTTCAGCGGGAAGGTCGCGTCCGGCTTCTTGAGGTGGAAGACGACCTGCTTCTCGTCGACCGCCTCCACCTTGTCGACGTTGGCGAAGAGCGAGGCCGGGCCGTTGACGTAGTTGATGGAGAGCTGCCGGCGAATGGAGAACTCGACGTCCTCGGCGTCGAGTTCGTTGCCATTGGAGAAACGCTGACCTTCCTTGAGCGTGCAGCGGTACTGCTCGTTGTGCGCGTCGGTGAAGCTGCACTTCTCGGCCGCGTCGGCCTCCGGCTCGGTGCCGGAACGGGGTATGCGCACCAGGGTCTGGAAGGTGTTGCGCATGATGTTCCACGCGGCGACGTCGTACGAGGCGGCCGGATCGAACGGCGCCGGGGTGTCCTTGCTGACGGCGAACTCGTCGGTGGTGCCCACGACGACGGTGTCATCCCCGCCGCTCCCCGACCCGTCCCCACAGGCGGCGAGCAGAGGTGCGAGGAGCCCGGCCAGCACGGGCAACACCACGGTTTTTCGGTTCATGGTCGACGATCTCCCTCGTCCGGCCGCGAGTTGTGCAGGAATGGAATGGCCGGGCAACAGACATTAGTAGTCCGCTCGGACAGCCCCTGAAGTGGAAGGCGCGGAGCGGTTTCACGGACCGATATCGCTGCGCCACCATCCGCTATGCGGACATGGGAACGTACCGCACCTTCGGTGAACCAATGCGGACACATAGGCAACCGCCCGAAGCGCACGAAGGGCCGCGGAGCAGGTCCGCGGCCCTCTGTCGACTTTGTTTCCCGTGACAAACGTCACACGATCAACTCACCTGTGCGCACTGGGAATTGACGGGTCCACAGTCACCGAAAATGAGCACTCCGGCGCACCAGGTTTCCCCGGCTATTCACCCACGGGAAGGGCGCAGCGCCTTCCCTACACTCAGTGCGCAACCGCTCTCAGAGAGCGCAGAAATGCGAGATCGACTTCTTCGAGTGATCGGACGATCGTCCGCCCGGGCGCCGGTTCGATCGGCGCGACCGACGGCACGGCGACGACCCGGCACCCGGCCGCCTCCGCCGACGCGACCCCCGTCGCGGTGTCCTCGAGCACCGCGCACCTGCGCGGGTCGACGCCGAGCTGCTCGGCGGCCGTCAGGTACGGGTCGGGGTGCGGCTTGGTGCGCGCCAGCTCGTCACCCGCCACCGTGCAGGCGAAGTTGGCGTGCCCGAGCGAGCCGAGCATGTGGTCGACGACGTGGCGGTGCGAGGCGGAGACGAGCGCCGCGGGCAGCCCGTGCGTCGTCAGCTCGGCGAGCAGCCGGCCCGCGCCCGGCATCAGCGGCACGCTCTGGCCCATCCGTGCGACGCACTCGACGAACCGGGCGTTGAGGAGCCTGCTCACCTGCTCCAGGCCGATGTCGGCCTTGGTCGCCTCGATGAGGAAGCCGGCGCTGCGCGCCATGGGCCCGCCGACGACCACCTGCCGCCACTCCTCCCGCAGCGAGTGCCCCAGCTCGGCGAAGACCTCCCGCTCGGCCTGCCACCAGCAGCCCTCGGTGTCCACCAGGGTGCCGTCCATGTCGAGCAGGACGGCCTGTAGGCCCGGCCCCTCCTCCAGAAGGGTGCCGAGCGCCGAGACGGAACTGGACATCCGCATGCACCTCCCACGGGGCGAGAAGGCCGGCCGCCCGCTGTACGGCGAGGGCGGCCGGCCTGTTGTCGGATCGATCAGTCTACGTCCTGTGCTTACCGGGCGTTGAAGTACTTCGCCTCGGGGTGGTGCAGGACGATGGCGTCGGTCGACTGCTCGGGGTGGAGCTGGAACTCCTCGGAGAGCTCGACGCCGATCCGCTCCGGCTGGAGCATGTCCGCGATCTTCGCGCGGTCCTCCAGGTTCGGGCAGGCACCGTAGCCGAGCGAGAAGCGGGCGCCCCGGTACTGGAGGTCGAACATGCCCTGCATCTGCGCCGGGTCCTGGCCGGAGAAACCGAGCTCGTTGCGGACGCGGGCGTGGAAGTACTCGGCGAGGGCCTCGGCCAACTGGACGGAGAGGCCGTGGAGTTCGAGGTACTCGCGGTAGGCGTTCGCCTCGAAGAGCTCCTGCGTGACCTCGCCGATGCGGTTGCCGACCGTCACGACCTGGAAGCCGACGACGTCCGTCTCCCCCGACTCCTCCGGACGGAAGAAGTCAGCGAGGCAGAGCCGGCGACCGCGCCGCTGCCGCGGGAAGGTGAAGCGGGTCCGCTCGGAGCCGTCCTCGTTGAGAACGATCAGGTCGTCGCCCTTGGAGTGGCACGGGTAGTACCCGTAGACGACGGCGGCCTCCAGCATGTTCTCGGTGTGCAGCCGGTCGAGCAGGCCGCGCAGCCGCGGCCGGCCCTCGGACTCCACGAGGTCCTCGTAGGACGGGCCGTCGCCCTTGCGCGACTCCTTCAGGCCCCACTGCCCCTTGAAGAGCGCGCCCTCGTCGATCCAGGCGGCGTAGTCCCGCAGCCCGATGCCCTTGACGACACGGCTGCCCCAGAACGGCGGCTCGGGGACCGGGTTGTCCACGGCGACGTCGGAGCGCACGGAGCCGTCGTTGGGCGGGGGCTCCTCGATCTGGAGGTCGCGCTTGGGCACGCGCCGCTGCTTCAGCGCTGGCAGCTCGGCACCGGGGACGCCGCGCTTGACGTCCATCAGCTTGTCCATGAGCGAGAGGCCCTCGAAGGCGTCCTTCGCGTAGCGGACCTCGCCCTCGTAGACCTCGTGGAGGTCCTGCTCGACGTAGGCGCGGGTGAGCGCGGCGCCACCGAGGATGACGGGGAAGTCCGCCGCCATCTTCCGCTGGTTCAGCTCCTCCAGGTTCTCCTTCATGATCACCGTGGACTTCACCAGCAGGCCCGACATCCCGATCACATCGGCCCTGTTCTCCTCCGCCGCCTCCAGGATCGCCGAAACCGGCTGCTTGATACCGATGTTGACGACGTTGTAGCCGTTGTTGGAGAGGATGATGTCCACGAGGTTCTTGCCGATGTCGTGGACGTCGCCGCGGACGGTGGCGAGCACGATCGTGCCCTTGCCCTCGTCGTCCTCGCTCTTCTCCATGTGCGGCTCCAGGTGGGCCACCGCGGTCTTCATCACCTCGGCGGACTGGAGCACGAACGGTAGCTGCATCTGCCCGGAGCCGAAGAGCTCACCGACGACCTTCATGCCCTCAAGGAGCGTGTCGTTGACGATGTCGAGGGCCGGACGCTCCTGGAGCGCCTCGTCGAGGTCGGCCTCCAGGCCGTTGCGCTCGCCGTCGATGATGCGCCGTTGGAGCCGCTCCTCCAGGGGCAGTTCGAGGAGCTCCTCGGCCCTGCCCGCCTTCATCGACTTGGTGTCGACGCCCTCGAAGAGCTCCAGCAGCTTCTGGAGCGGGTCGTATCCCTCGCTGCGGCGGTCGTAGATGAGGTCGAGCGCGACCTGGACCTGCTCCTCCTCCAGCCGTGCGATCGGCAGGATCTTCGAGGCGTGGACGATCGCCGAGTCGAGTCCGGCCTTGACGCACTCGTCGAGGAAGACGGAGTTGAGGACGATCCGCGCGGCCGGGTTGAGGCCGAAGGAGATGTTGGAGAGCCCGAGGGTGGTCTGCACGTCGGGGTGGCGGCGCTTGAGTTCGCGGATCGCCTCGATCGTGTGGATGCCGTCCTTGCGGGACTCCTCCTGACCCGTACAGATGGTGAAGGTGAGGCAGTCGATGAGGATCGCCGACTCGTTGAGGCCCCAGTTGGTGGTGAGGTCCTCGATGAGCCGCTCGGCGATGGCGACCTTGTGCTCGGAGGTACGGGCCTGGCCCTCCTCGTCGATGGTGAGCGCCATGAGCCCGGCACCGTGCTCCCGCGCGAGGCCCGCGACCTTGGCGAAGCGGGACTCGGGGCCGTCGCCGTCCTCGTAGTTGACGGAGTTGATCACGGCGCGGCCGCCGAGCTTCTCCAGCCCGGCGCGGATCACCGGGACCTCGGTGGAGTCGAGGACGAGCGGCAGCGTGGAGGCGGTGGCGAACCGGCCGGCGAGCTCCTCCATGTCCGCGACGCCGTCCCGGCCGACGTAGTCGACGCAGAGGTCGAGCATGTGGGCGCCCTCGCGGATCTGGTCCTTCGCCATCTCCACGCAGTCCTCCCACCGCCCTTCGAGCATCGCGGTACGGAACTTCTTCGAGCCGTTGGCGTTGGTCCGCTCACCGATCGCCATGTACGAGCTGTCCTGGCGGAACGGGACCGTCTGGTACAGCGAGGCGGCTCCCGGCTCGGGCTGCGGGGAGCGCGGCGTCTGCTCCGCGCCACGGACGCGCTCGACGAGCTGGCGCAGGTGCTCGGGCGTCGTGCCGCAGCAGCCGCCGACGAGCGAGAGGCCGTAGTCCCGTACGAACCCCTCGTGGGCGTCGGCGAGTTCGGGTGCGGTGAGCGGGTAGGTGGCGCCGTTCTTGCCCAGTTCGGGGAGGCCGGCGTTGGGCATGCAGGAGAGCGGGACGGTGGAGTGCTGCGCGAGGTAGCGCAGGTGCTCGCTCATCTCCGCAGGCCCGGTGGCGCAGTTGAGGCCGATCATGTCGATGCCGAGCGGCTCCAGCGCGGTGAGCGCCGCGCCGATCTCGGACCCGAGCAGCATCGTGCCCGTGGTCTCGACGGTCACGGAGCAGAGCAGCGGCACCCGGTAGCCGGCCGCCTCCATGGCCCGGTGGGCGCCGATGACCGCCGCCTTCGTCTGGAGGAGGTCCTGCGTCGTCTCGACGAGCAGCGCGTCGGCGCCGCCTGCGAGCATGCCCTCGGCGTTCTGCTGGTACGCGTCGCGGAGGGTCGCGTAGGGCGCGTGCCCCAGCGTCGGCAGTTTGGTGCCGGGGCCCATCGAGCCGAGGACCCACCGCATGCGGCCGTCCCCCGACTCGAACTCCTCGGCGGCGTCGCGGGCGATCCGCACGCCCGTCTCGGAGAGTTCAAAGATCCGTTCGGTGATGTCGTACTCGCCCAGCGCCGCGTGGTTGGCGCCGAAGGTGTTGGTCTCCACGCAGTCGACTCCGGCCGCGAAGTACTCGTCGTGCACCGCGCGGATGATGTCGGGCCGGGTGACGTTGAGGATCTCGTTGCAGCCTTCGAGCTGCTCGTAGTCGTCGAGGCTGGGGTCCTGGGCCTGGATCATCGTCCCCATCGCGCCGTCGGCCACCACCACGCGTTCGGCGAGGGCCTGACGTAGGGCGTCTGCCCTGGTGGAGTTGGCTGCGGACGTACTGCTCGGCGAGGCCATGGAAGTGCTCCCTGAGGTGCGACGGCTGTCGGCTATGCGTGATCATCGACTTCCTCGGCGATGCAACGCACCCGGTCAGCGTATAGGGCGGGCGCAAGAGGACGCTCGGGTGTACCGCTGAGCGGACACTCTGCGGGGTCGACTGCTCCCGTTCTGCGGCTGAAGTCCGACTACCGCTGGGTCGTCAGTAAGGGATACCGTTCGACATTGTCGACCCGTGGACGTCTGTCGACAGAAAGGCCAGGGAGGTGCCGATGGCCCGGACCATTCAGTCCCTGGAGCGCGCGGCCGCGGTGCTGCGCCTCCTCGCAGGAGGTGAGCGCCGGCTCGGCCTCTCCGACATCGCCTCCACTCTGGAGCTCGCGAAGGGCACGGCGCACGGGCTGCTGCGGACGCTCCAGCAGGAGGGGTTCGTCGAACAGGACCCGCTCTCCGGCAAGTACCAGCTCGGGGCCGAGCTGCTCCGTCTCGGCAACAGCTACCTCGACGTGCACGAACTGCGTGCCCGCGCCCTGGTGTGGGCCGACGACCTCGCGCGCTCCAGCGGCGAGAGCGTCTACCTCGGCGTCCTGCACCAGCAGGGCGTCCTCATCATCCACCACGTCTTCCGGCCGGACGACAGCCGTCAGGTTCTGGAGGTCGGGGCGATGCAGCCGCTCCACAGCTCGGCGCTCGGCAAGGTGCTCTCCACCTATGACCCGGTGGCCCACAGCGATGCCCTCGAAGGAGAGCGCCGGCGGTTCACCGCGCACACGGTCACGGACCCGAAGAAGCTGGAGCAGGTCCTCGCGCTGACGAAGGGGCGGGGCTGGGGCTCGGACGTCGAGGAGACGTGGGAGGGGCTCGCCTCCGTCGCGGCTCCGATCCACAGCAGGCGCGGGCTGCTCCTCGGCGCGGTCGGCGTGACGGGCGCCGTCGAGCGGGTCTGCGACGCCGGGGAGCTGCGGGCGCGCATCGTCGCCTCCGTTCGCGACTGCGCGCGGGCCATCTCCAGGGACCTGGGCGCCGGGCGGTTCCAGGCGGGGCGGGGCGCCGTCTAAGTCGGGCCGGCAAACGGAAGTTGACGCTCCGAGGGAGCGCCGACCGGCATGTTCGGCGGGGTTGCCGCGCACCCCCTTCCCAGTTCACCTCCGCGGGCCGATCCTGCCCGTCCGAGGTCTCGCCGGCCCGCCGGTTCGGGCATCGGACGTCGGGCAGCGGAGCAGGAGGCGGCGGCAACCACCGGGTTGGCGTCGTCCCGGATGCCGCGGTTGCGTCGCGGGTTGAGGATGGACGGCCATGGAGTGCTGTGTCACACCCTCTTGACGCAAGCTTCACCAAAGAGAAAACTGCCGATCATCGGTCGACATTGTCGAACAACGAACGGCTAAGGAAGCAGGGCTGGTTCGTGGCTCAGGCTGCGTAGGTCCGTGTTCCCTCTGGACGAAGGACAAAGGAGTCGCGGGTGTCCAGCACCGACATCTTCGTAGGGGAAGTGGTCGGCACCGCGGTGCTGATCCTGCTCGGTGGCGGCGTGGTCGCCGCCGTCACGTTCAAACGCTCCAAGGCGTACGAGGCGGGCTGGGTGGCCGTCGCGTTCGGCTGGGGCATGGCGGTGCTCTCGGGCGCCTACATCGCCACCGGCGTCTCCGGCGCCCACCTCAACCCCGCGGTGACGCTGGGACTTGCGATCGAGGGCGGCACCGCTTGGAGCGACGTTCCGCTCTACCTCTTCTCCGAGATGCTCGGCGCCATCATCGGCGCCGTCCTCGTCTGGCTCACGTACTACGGGCAGTTCCGCTACCACCTCACGACGCCGCCGATCACGGGCGACGAGCTCGACCACGGAAGCCCCACCGCGGCCAGCAACGAGCCGGGCCCCGTGCTCGGCGTCTTCTCGACCGCGCCGGAGATCCCGCACAAGCTCCAGAACCTCGTCACCGAGATCATCGCGACCTTCGTGCTGATCATCGCGATCCTCACCCAGGGCCTCAACGACGACGGGAACGGGCTCGGCCCGCTCGGCGCCCTGATCACCGCGCTGGTCGTCCTCGCCATCGGCCTCTCGCTCGGCGGGCCCACGGGGTACGCCATCAACCCGGCGCGCGACCTGGGGCCGCGCATCGTGCACGCGCTGCTGCCGCTGCCCAACAAGGGAAGCTCCGACTGGCAGTACGCGTGGGTCCCCGTCGTGGGACCGCTGATCGGCGCCGCTCTCGCCGGCGGGCTCTACAACCTCGCCTTCGCCCCGTGAGCAGCACCGCAGGCGACCGGGGAGAGCCGGCCGCGGAGCAGAACCACAGACCAACCGAGCATCGGAGCACACCGTGAGCGACATCCACTCCACCGGCCCGTTCATCGCAGCGATCGACCAGGGCACGACCTCCAGCCGCTGCATCGTCTTCGACAAAGACGGCCGGATCGTCTCGGTCGACCAGAAAGAGCACGAGCAGATCCTGCCGAAGCCGGGCTGGGTCGAGCACGACGCCACCGAGATCTGGCAGAACGTCCAGCAGGTGGTCACGGGCGCGCTCGACAAGGCCGGCATCACCAAGCAGGACGTGTTGGCGCTCGGCATCACCAACCAGCGCGAGACGACGCTGCTGTGGGACAAGAACACGGGCGAGCCGGTGCACAACGCGATCGTCTGGACAGGACACCCGCACGGACGCGCTCTGCCGGGAGCTCGGCCGCAACGTCGGTCAGGACCGCTTCCGGCGGGAGACGGGACTGCCGCTCGCCTCGTACTTCGCGGGGCCGAAGATCCGCTGGCTGCTCGACAACGTCGAGGGGCTGCGGGAGCGCGCCGAGCGGGGTGAGCTCCTCTTCGGCACGATGGACTCATGGGTGATCTGGAACCTCACCGGCGGCGTCAACGGCGGCGTGCACGTCACGGACGTGACCAACGCGTCGCGCACGATGCTCATGAACCTCCACACGATGAGCTGGGACCCCAAGATCTGCGCCTCGATCGGGGTGCCGATGTCGGTGCTGCCGGAGATCCGCTCCTCCGCCGAGGTCTACGGCGAGGCCACGGGCGACCTCGCGGGACTGCCCGTCGCCTCCGCGCTCGGCGACCAGCAGGCGGCGCTCTTCGGGCAGACCTGCTACGAGGTCGGCGAGGCGAAGTCGACGTACGGGACCGGCACGTTCCTGCTGATGAACACCGGGCACGAGCCGGTCAACTCGTACAACGGTCTGCTGACCACCGTCGGCTACCGCATCGGCGACCAGGACCCGGTCTTCGCGCTGGAAGGCTCGATCGCGGTCACCGGTTCGCTCGTACAGTGGATGCGGGACCAGATGGGCATGATCAACAGCGCCGCGGAGATCGAGACGCTGGCGAGCTCCGTCGAGGACAACGGCGGTGCCTACTTCGTGCCGGCGTTCTCCGGCCTGTTCGCGCCGTACTGGCGCTCGGACGCGCGCGGTGTGATCGCGGGGCTGACCCGCTACGTCACCAAGGCGCACCTCGCGCGCGCCGTACTGGAGGCGACCGCGTGGCAGACGAAGGAGATCGTCGACGCCATGCACAAGGACTCCGACGTCGACCTGACCTCGCTCAAGGTCGACGGCGGCATGACAGCGAACAACCTGCTGATGCAGACCATCTCGGACGTGCTCGACGCGCCGGTGGTCCGCCCGATGGTGGCCGAGACGACCTGCCTCGGCGCCGCGTACGCCGCCGGGCTCGCCGTCGGCTTCTGGTCGGACACCGACGAGCTCCGCGCCAACTGGAAGCGGGCTGCCGAGTGGACACCGCAAATGGACGCGGCCGTCAGGGACCGCGAGTACAACAGCTGGCTCAAGGCCGTGCAGCGGACCATGGGTTGGCTTGAAGAGGAGAGCTGAGAGAGATGAACACCCCGCTGAGCGCCCCCGCCCTGGGGACGCACCCGGCTGCCGGCAGCAACCCCGGCCGCACCGAGACCAGGGACCTGCTCGCGCACGCGACGTACGACCTGCTGGTCGTCGGCGGCGGCATCCTGGGCACCTCGGTCGCCTGGCATGCCGCGCAGTCGGGGCTGCGGGTGGCCATGGTGGACGCGGGCGACTTCGCGGGAGCCACGTCGTCCGCGTCCTCCAAGCTGGTGCACGGCGGTCTGCGTTACCTGCAGACGGGCGCCGTGAAGCTGGTCGCGGAGAACCACCACGAGCGGCGGGTGCTGGCGAAGGACGTCGCACCGCACCTGGTCAACCCGCTCACCTTCTACCTGCCCGTCTACAAGGGCGGGCCGCACGGGGCGGCGAAGCTCGGTGCCGGTGTCTTCGCCTACTCGGCGCTCTCGGCCTTCGGTGACGGCGTCGGCCGCGTGATCTCCCCGTCGAAGGCCGCGGCCGACAACCCCGGCCTGCGGACGGAGAACCTCAAGGCGGTCGCGGTCTACGGCGACCACCAGATGAACGACTCGCGCATGGCGGTGATGACGGTCCGCGCCGCCGTCGACTCCGGCGCCGTCGTGCTCAACCACGCCGAGGTCACGGGGTTGCGCACCACCCGCGGCCGCGTCACGGGCGCCGAGCTGCGGGACCGCCTCGACGGCACCGAGTTCGGCATCGACGCACGCCTGGTCCTCAACGCGACCGGGCCGTGGGTCGACCACCTGCGCGCGATGGAGGACAGCGCGGCGGACCCGTCGATCCGGCTCTCCAAGGGCGCCCACCTCGTCCTCAAGCGCAAGGCTCCGTGGAGGGCCGCGATGGCGACGCCGATCGACAAGTACCGGATCACCTTCGCGCTTCCATGGGAGGACCAGCTCCTGCTGGGCACCACGGACGAGGAGTACACGGGCGACCCCGCGGACGTCCGCGCCACCGAGTCCGACATCCAGCAGATCCTCGACGAGGCGGCGTTCTCCGTGCGGGACGAGCACCTCGACCGCGACCTGATGACCTACGCGTTCGCCGGACTGCGGGTGCTGCCGGGCGGTCCCGGCGGTGTCGAGTCGGCGAAGCGCGAGACGGTCGTCAGCGAGGGGCGCGGCGGGATGCTCTCGGTCGCCGGCGGCAAGTGGACGACGTACCGGCACATCGGTCGCACTGTCCTCGACAAGTTGACGAAGCTGCCCGGCGGGGCACTCGCCGAGGACATGGAGCCGGTGAAGCGGCTCGTGCGCCACACTCCGCTGCCGGGCGTCTCCAACCCGAACGCGGTGGCGCACCGTCTGCTCGTCGACCGCGAGCCGGGTGCCCGCATGGACCCGCTCACCGCACGGCAGTTGGCAACGCACTACGGGTCGCTCTCCTTCGACATCGCCCGGCTCGTCAACGAGGACCCGGCGCTCGGCGAGCGCATCCACCCCGACGGACCCGAGGTCTGGGCACAGGTCGTCTACGCACGCGACCACGAGTGGGCGGAGACGGCGGACGACGTGCTGCGTCGCCGCACCACGCTCACCATCCGCGGGCTCGACACCGACGAGGTGCGCGCAAAGGTGCAGCGGATACTCGACGACCGTCGCGGCTGACACCGCGCGGTCAACGTCCTTACGGCGGCGGTGCGTTCCGGGGTTTCGGATCGCACCGTCGCTTCTGCGTGGCAGCATCCGACCCATGTTCGGTGAGCAGCGGGCGGACGACGAGAACGGGCCGGCGGGAACCGGCGGCCCGGAAGCAGCCGAGGGCGGACGGACGGAATCGACGGCCGAGCGCCGGGCGTACGCCGGCGGGGTCCCGTCCCCGACGCTCCGGCGCAGGCTGCTGCTGTGGGGGTTGCCCGCGCTCGGCGCCGCCGTCCTCCTCCCCGCGGCCACCGCGGCGACGGCGCTGCGCCTCTCCTACGCGGGCGACCTCCCCGCAGGGGCGCACACGCGCGGACGCGACGCCGTCTGGCTGGGCCACGCCTGGGTCGACGGCCGCAAGGGCGCCGAGGACCTGGCCCGCCTCGGGCGCCGCATCGAGGGCACCGGCGTGCGCGATCTCTACGTGCACACAGGACCGTTGGAGCACGACGGCACGCTCGACGCGAGCCGTGCCCCACGGACTCCGTGGCTGCTCGGCGCCGTCCGCAAGAAGCTGCCGGGGGTCCGTGTGCAGGCGTGGCTCGGCGACGTCCTCGTCTACGACGAGGCCGGCGAGCGCGCGGGGAAGGGGCTGCGCCTCGCCAACCCGGCCTCGCGGCGCGCGGTGGTGGCGAGCGCGCGGCAGGTGATGCGGGCGGGGTTCGACGGCGTCCACTTCGACCTGGAGCAGATGCACTCGGGCAACGAGGACTTCCTGCGCCTTCTCGATCGGCTCGGCCCCGTGGTCTCCGGCGCGGGCGGCGTGCTCTCCGTAGCAGCGCACCAGATCGACCCGCTACCCGAGGCACACCGGGTTCTGGGTGCGGTGAGCGGTCGGGGCAAGTACTGGTCGCAGGGGTACTTCGGGGAGGTCGCACGGCGGGTCGACCAGATCGCGATGATGTCGTACGACACCTGGATGCAGACGGAGAGCCACTACGGCGGACTCGTCGCGCATCTCACGGAGTTGGCCCTGGAGGCGACGCCGCGCGGGACCGATCTCCTGATGGGGCTGCCCTTCTTCCACACCGACAACCTCGCCCACCGCGCCTCTGCGGAGACCGTGCCGGCCGCGGTGCGCGGTATCCGGCTGGGCCTCGGCCGCGGGGACGTGCGGCGCAGGCGGTTCGGTACGGCGGCGTACGTGGATTTCGCCGCCGACGAAGCCGACTGGACTGCCTACCGCAGGAGTTGGTGCGAAGTCGCAGGGAGGAAACCCCCATAATGGCGAGGGATCGGATGTCTGGGCGGTCGGGGGAAGGACGGCGCTGTGGCGGTCACCGACGAGGCGATCGAGAAGATCCGCGGCATGATCGTCTCCGGGGCGCTCAGGCCCGGTGACCGCTTGCCCAAGGAGAGTGTGCTCGCAGGCGAGTTGGGCCTCTCCCGCAGCTCGCTGCGGGAGGCGGTGCGCGCACTCTCGCTCGTGCGCGTCCTCGACGTGCGCCAGGGCGACGGCACGTACGTCACCAGCCTCGACCCCCGACTGCTGCTCGAGGCGCTGGGGTCGGTCGTGGAGCTCCAGCGGGACGGCGCCGTGCTCGACTACCTCGCGGTGCGGCGCATCCTGGAGCCGGCCGCGACCGCGCTCGCCGGCTCCAGGATAGGCAGGGACGAACTCGACGCCCTACAGGCGCGCTTGGAGTCGCTGGGTGGGGACTCCGCCGTCGAGCAGCTCGTCGAGGCGGACCTGGAGTTCCACCGCCGCACCAACGCCGCCTGCGGCAACCCGGTGCTCCGCTCGCTGCTCGACGCGCTCGCGGCGCCGGCGACACGGGCCCGGGTGTGGCGCGGCCTCGCCCGGGAGCACGCCGTCGGCCGTGCGCTCGACGAGCACCGGCAGATCCTCGCGGCGCTGCGGGACGGCGACGCCGAGGCGGCGCGCTCCTGGTCGACCGTGCACCTCGCCGGTGTCGAGCGGCGGCTCCGCTCGACACCGTGAGGGGCCCCGACTCCCCCGCTGTCGGAGGCAGTTCGGCTCACGCGCCCTTCCACACCGGCGTGCGCTTCTCGGCGAAGGCACGCGGTCCCTCCTCCGCGTCGGTTGAGCGCAACATGGCGTCGTAGCGCGGAAGTTCGCCGCTGCGCATCCGCGTGAACCCGGCTTCCACGTCCAACGCCTCGGTCTCCCTGAGGACTTCCTTGACGGCGGCGAGCGCAAGCGGTGCGCCCTGCGCGAGCTCCCCGGCCAGGGCCACCGCGCGTTCCAGGACGGCCCCCGGCTCCGCCACCTCGTTGACGAGGCCCCAGCGAGCGGCCTCCGTCGCGCTGAGGCGCTTCCCGGTGAGCAGCAGCTCCGTCGCCACCGCCCGCGGGAGGCGCCTCGGCAACCTGAGCACCCCGCCGGAGTCGGCGATCATGCCGATCCGCACCTCGGGGAGCGCGAACTCGGCGTGCGGTGCGGCGACGATCAGGTCGGCGGCGAGGGCGAGTTCGAAGCCGCCGCCGAAGGCGAGGCCGCCCACGGCGGCGATCACCGGCTTGTCGAGCCGGTGCAGCTCGGTGAGCCCGGCGAAGCCGCCGGGACCGTGGTCGGCGTCGATCGCCTCGCCCTCGGCTGCGGCCTTCAGGTCCCATCCGGCCGAGAAGAACCGGTCGCCGGCGCCCGTGATCACGGCCGCCCGCAGCCCCGGGTCCTCCTGCAACCGTGTGAACTGCGCATGGAGCGCGCGGCTGGTGCTGGTGTCGATGGCGTTCGCCTTCGGCCGGTCGAGGGTGACGACGAGGACGCCGTCCTGCTCCTCGCTGCGGACCGCCTCGTGGGCCGCGTCCGTTGTGCTCTGCATTCTCTCCTCCTGGTCGGTTTCTGTGAGGCCGCCCGACGCATCGGCGGCGCGCGTCAGGCGGTTCGCCCGTCCTGCTCCCCGTGTGCGTAGGGCGGTTGGCGGCGCACGAGGACGTCCGCTGCGACCGCTCCTTCGCCTTCGGGGAGTACCAGCAGCGGATTGACGTCGAGTTCGGCAACGTCGTCGTGGTCCGCGGCGTAGGCGGCCACGGCCTCGACCGCCGCGACGGCCGCCCGCACATCGCCCGCCGGCCTGCCGCGTACACCGCGGAGCACGGGCCACAGCCGGAGCGAGGAGAGCGCCGCCTCGATCTCCTCACGCCCGGTGGGGAGCAGCAACGTCGCGGTGTCCGCGGCGACTTCGACGAGGACGCCGCCGGCCCCGAGGGTCAGCGCCGTACCGAAGACCGGGTCCCTGTGCACCCCCACGAGGAGTTCGGCGACGGCGTCCGGCACCATCCGCTCCACGAGAAAGCGGTCGGCGAGCGCGGACATCTCCCCCACCGCGCACGCCACTTCGTCCTCGGTCCGCAGCCCCAGCCGCACGCCTCCCGCCTCACTCTTGTGCGCGAGCCCAGGGGCGAGCGCCTTGACGACGACGGGGAAACCGACCTCGTATGCCGCGGCGGCTGCCTCCGCCCGTCCCGCCACGACACCGTGCGGCACGGCGACGCCGTACCGGGCGAGCGCCGACTTGCCCGCGTGCTCGTCGGCCAACTCACCCTGCTCGGACGACCGTCGGGGCGCCGGGGGCAACGGCGCCGCCAGCGGGCTTCCGTCCTCCTCCGCCGTGTGCAGCCGGGACCGCGCGACGCCGATCGACCGCGCCGCCGCTATCGCCCGCAGACAGTCGGAGAGCCCCTGCATCGGTGCGACGCCCGCGGCGAGAAGGCGGCGGGACTCCTCCTCCGGCAGGCCCTCGGGGAGCGAACTCGCCACGCAGCAGCGGGAGTCGGTGGCCTCGCGTGCCGCCGTGAAGGCGTCGAGCGTCGTGGCCCAGGGGTCGCCCTCGGGTGCCCGGGTGCGCGGCATGTCGAGGAGGAGGACGTTCATGTCGTGCTCGCCGCCGGTGAGCGTCGTGAAGCAGGCGCGCTGGGCCTCGAAGTCGCCCCATATGTAGGCGTGGTAGTCGAGCGGGTTGCTGATGTGGACGTGTTCGCCGAGGAGTTCGGCCATCGTCGCGGCCTGCTCCTCGCCGAGCGGCGGCAGTTCGACGCCGTGCCGCGCGGCGGTGTCGGCCATCAGCGCGGCCTCGCCTCCGGAACAACTCGCCGAGGTGATGCCGGCGCGCCCGTCCTCGCCCGCGCCCGGGCCCTCCAACGGGCCGTGCACGTGCAGGAGTTTGAGCGTCTCGACGAAGGCGGGGACGTCGCGCACCCTCGCCACGCCCGTCCGTGCGAAGAGCGCGTCGCACAGGACGTCGGAGCCGGCGAGGGAGCTGGTGTGGCTGAGGGCGGCGCGGGCACCGAGCTCGGAGGTGCCCGTCTTCAACGCGACGACGGGCACCCCGCGGCGCAGCGCGGAGCGTGCGGCGCGGGAGAACTCGGCGGCGTCCGAGATCCCTTCGAGGTGGAGCCCGATCGCCGTGACGCGCGGGTCGGCGGAGAGGTGGTCGATGAGCTGCGGCACGCCCGTCACCGCACCGTTGCCGTTCGTGACCACGTAGGCGAGGGGAAGCGCGCGGCGCTGCATGGTGACGTTCTGCCCGATGTTGCCGCTCTGGGTGATGAGCGCGACTCCGCTGGAGACCCGCTCGCCGCCGTGCCGGTCGGCCCAGAGCGCCGTGCCGTCGAGGTAGTTGAGGATGCCGATGCAGTTGGGGCCGATCACGGGCATGCCGCCGGCCGCACGCCGCAACTCGGCCGTACGGCGTGCCCCTTCGGCGCCCTCCTCGGCGAACCCGGAGGCGTGGCAGACGGCACCGCCCGCGCCCCGCGCGGCGAGTTCGGCGACGACGTCCACCGTCCGGTCCGCGGGAACCGCCACGAAGGCGGCGTCGGGCGGCTCGGGCAGCTCGTCGGTGGTGCGGTAGCACGGCAGCCCCTCGATCTCCTGCCGGCGCGGGTTGACCGGCCACAGCTCGCCCTCGTAGCCGACGGCCCGGCACTGCCGTACGGCCTCGGCGACGGCCGCGCCGCCGTAGAGCGCGAGGTGCCGCGGGCGCAGCAGGCGTGCGAGGCCCGTCTCTTCTGCGCCCCGCATCAGGCGCCCAACGGGCGCAGCAGCGAACGGGAGATGATGTGGCGCTGGATCTCGCTGGTGCCGTCCCAGATCCGCTCGACGCGCGCGTCGCGCCAGTACCGCTCGATCGGCAGCTCCGCCATGAGGCCCATGCCGCCGAAGGTCTGGAGCGCCTGGTCGGCGATGCGCCCGAGCGCCTCGGAGGCGTAGAGCTTCGCCATCGCCGCGTCCCTGTCCGTCATGCCGCCGTTGTCCTGCTTCCAGGCGGCGCGCAGCGTCAGCAGCTCCGCCGCCTCCAGCTCCGTCGCCATGTCGGCGAGCGGGAATGCGACGCCTTGGAAGCGCCCGACCGGGCGCCCGAACTGCTCGCGCTCCGCGGCCCATTGGAGCGTGAGGTCGAGGATGCGCCGGGCTCGCCCGACGCTCGTCGCGGCGACCTGGAGCCGGCTCGCGCCGAGCCACTCGCCCATGAGCGCGAAGCCGCCGCCCTCCTCGCCGAGCCGCTGGGACACCGGTATCCGGCAGCCGGTGAAGGCGAGCTCGCACTGGTGGTAGCCGCGGTGCGAGACGCAGTCGGAGCCTCGCCGCACCTCGACGCCCGGCGCGTCGAGGTCCACGAGGAAGGCGGTGATGAGGCTCTTCGGCCCGTGCGCCGTCTCCTCGCTCCCCGTCGCGGCGAAGACGACGGCGAAGTCCGCCATGTCGGCGTGCGAGATGAAGTGCTTGGTGCCGTCGAGTACGTACGCGTCACCGCTGCGTACGGCGCTGGCGCGCATCGAGCGGATGTCCGAGCCCGCGCCCGGCTCGGTCATGGCGAGGCAGTCGTGGCGCTCGCCGCGCACCGCGGGCAGCAGGTAGCGCTCGCGCTGCTCGCCCTCGCATGCCTGGAGGATGTTGCTGGGGCGGGCGACGAGGGACTGGAGCGCGAAGCTCGTCTTCCCCAGCTCCCTTTCCACCAGCGTCATGCTGACCGCGTCGAGCCCGCCGCCGCCGATCTCCTCGGGCATGTTGGCGGCGTAGAGCCCCGCAGCGAGTGCCTTCTCCCGGATGGAGCGGGCGAGTTGGTCGGGCACCTCGTCGAGCCGCTCCACCTCGTCGGCGTGCGGGTCGAGTTCGGCGGTGACGAAGGCGGAGACCGTCTCCGCGATGAGGCGTTGCTCGTCGGTGAGTGCGAAGTCCACTGGGTGCTCCCTCAGTTGGTGCGGCTGCGGCGGATGCCCATGGGCCTGCCCGCGGCTTCCGGCGCGGGCAGGGCGGAGTGGGCGGCGCGGACGGCGTCGAGCCTGCGGAGCAGCTCGTCCGGGAGCGCGGTGGCGCGTCCCGCCGCCACGTCGACGTGGAGCAGCATCTGTTCGGCCGTGGCGAGCACGGTGTCCTCGGTTTCGTTCCGCATCTCGTGGAAGACGTGGAGGCGTTTCGCGTCGTGGTCGAGGAGGCGGAGGGTGACGACGAGGGGGTCGCCGACGACGGCCTCGCGCAGGTTCCGCAGGTGCGTCTCGACCGTGTAGAGCGAGTGCCCCGCCGCCCGGTACTCCTCGCCGACTCCGAGGTAGCGGAAGAAGGCGTCGGAGTTGTCGCCGAAGACGAGCAGGTAGCACGACTCGCTCATGTGCCCGTTGTAGTCGGCCCATTGGGGCCGCACCGGCGTGCGGTGGAGGGCGAGCGGCGTCGGCACAGGGGCGCCGTCGTCCCAAGGGCGCACGCCCGTCCCCTCGTACGGCGTGGTTACTCGGCGCGGGCTGGCTTCCATGGGTTCACCTGTGACGTGATGCGGGGTTGGCGGGCATTTGCTCTGCACAATGTGCGGCAGTTGTTCGTAGTGCGCGACAATAGGAGCGGGCGCTTCCGCACGTCAAGGCGTGCGATCCGGCCGCCGCCCGCGGCGACTACGCTTCCGGGGCGACAGAGCGAGACAGCGGAGGCACAGGAATGGACGTGGCGGAGGAAGCGGCGACCGAGGCGAAAGGCCGGCCGGGCGGCGGCAGGGTGCAGTCGCTGGAGCGGGCGATCGCCCTGCTCAATGCCGTTTCGGCGAGCGCCCCCGAAGGACGCAGCGTCGCGGAGCTCGCCGAGGTGTGCGACCTCAACCGCGCCACCGCCTGGCGCCTCCTCGCCACGCTGGAACACCACGCACTCGTCGAGCGCGACCCCGCCGCCAACCGGTACACGATCGGCCCCGCGGTGAGCCGCATGGCGTCGACCGCCGGCGTAGAGGGGCTGGTGCGGCGCTCGCACGACGTGTTGCAGCGCCTCTGCGAGACGACCGGCGAGACCGCGAACCTCGCCGTGGCCCAGGGCGGGGGCGGCATCACGTACGTCGACGAGGTGGTACCGCCCGCCGTGCTCACCGCCCGCTGGCTCGGCCGCGAGGTCCCCATCCACGCGACGTCGGCCGGCAAGGCGCTCCTCGCATGGGAGCCTCGCGCCGAGGTCGAGGCGCTCCTCTCCCGTCGGCTCGCCGGGTACACCGCAACGACGCAGACCGACCGCGAGGCGCTCTACGCCGAGTTGGCCGCGGTGCGGGAGCGCGGGTACGGCATCAGCGTCGGCGAGCTGGAGGCGCAGCTCAACGGGGTCGCCGCGCCGGTGCTGGACGCCGGCGGGCGGCCGGTCGCCGTGGTCTGCGTCTGGGGGCCGCACGACCGGGTGCCTGAGAGCCGGTTCGCCGAACTCGGGCCCCAGGCGCAGGAGGCGGCGGCCGAGATCCGCCGCCGCCTCGCTCCGGGCGCCGCCGCGCCGCTCGCCCGCTGAGCCGGGCGGCGCGTCGACTCGCCCGCCCGTACGGGGAGTCGGCGGCTCCCTGACGCCGACTCGGCCGAATCCGCGGCTATGTGGCCCCACTGCCTCCGGGCGCGTCAGGTCTCAGCCGCACGCCCTGCATGCCGCCGTCGACGGCGAGCGATTCGCCCGTGACGGAGGCCGCGTCAGGGCCCGCCAAGTAGGCGACGGCGCGGGCGACTTCGGCCGCCCGCACCAGCCGACCCGCCGGCTGCCTGGCCTCCGGCGCCGCCCGCCCGGCCGCCGGGTCCGCCGCCCGGTCGAGGAGGCGGCCGACCCAAGGCGTGTCCGCGGTACCGGGGTTGACGCAGTTGACGCGGACTCCCTCGCGGATGTGGTCGGCCGCCATCGCCAACGTGAGCGAGAGCACCGCACCCTTGCTCGCCGCGTAGAGCGCCCGCTGCGGCAGCCCTGCGGTGGCCGCGATGGAGCAGGTGTGCGTGATGGAGACCCGCCCGGGACGGTCCGCCGCGCAGCGCCGGAGGTGCGGAAGCGCGGCCCGGTCGGTACGGACGAGGCCGAGGAGGTTGACGTCGAGCACGCGCCGCCACTCCTCGTCGTCGTTCTCCTCGACCGTACCGACGGCGCCGACGCCCGCGTTGCCCACGACGGTGTGCAGCCCGCCGAACTCGGCGGCTGCCCGGTCCACGGCACGGCGCACCGCGTCCTCGTCGGTCACGTCCGCCTCCAGCGCCAGCGCTCCCGGCGGCGCGCCGCCGGGCTCCGCGTCGAGGACGGCGACGTCGGCGCCCCGAGCGAGGAGGAGGCGTGCCGTCGCGGCGCCGATACCGGACCCGCCGCCGGTGACGAGCGCCGCCGTGCCCGCGAAGTCGGGTGCCTCAGCGGTGGGTTCGGCCGCCGTTGTGGGGAACGTCATGCGGGCGCCTCCTGCCTGTCGCACGGTGCGGGACGGTCGGTGACACGGGTCGCCGCGGCGATCGGGCAGACGCCGTGGGCGCGCAACTCGGGTCCGGGCACGGACGGTTGCGGCGTGTGCACCATGCGGCGTAGCGGCGGGAGCGGTGGCGCCGCGGAGGCGTGGGGGCGGTCAGAGGTGGGGAAGCGGATGTCGCGGACCTCGATGGGTGTCAAGCTGCACATCGGACCTCTGGTCATAGGTCCGATGTATAGCCGCGCCGACACGAACCGTCGAGAGGTGTGCACGGAACGGACCGGATGCGTGCGGGGGCTGCGGCAGCACCCCGCTCACGCCGTAGGCTGGGCGGGCACGCAAGGAGAACGGTCTCCGGTGCCGGGGCCGAGTGCCTCGCACTGGACGGAAGGAGGCGCTGGGTGATCGAGCTCGAGAACGTTCCCGAGCTGGTCGACCCGGTCATGGTGGCCGCGTTCGAAGGCTGGAACGACGCCGGCGACGCCGCCTCCAGTGCGGTCGCGCACCTGGAACGGGAGTGGAAGGGCGAGGTCTTCGCGGCGCTCGACGCCGAGGACTACTACGACTTCCAGGTCAATCGGCCGCACGTCTGGCTCGACGAGGGCGTCCGCCGGGTTACCTGGCCCACGACGCGGCTCTCCGTGGTCCGCGTCGGGGAGTCCTCGGGCGGGCGTCCGCGCGACCTCGTCCTCGTGAGGGGCATCGAGCCGAGCATGCGCTGGCGCACCTTCTGCAACGAACTCCTCGGCTTCGCCCACGAGTTGGGCGTGGAGATGGTCGTCGTGATGGGCGCCCTCCTCGGCGACACCCCGCACACCCGCCCCGTCCCCGTGACGGGTCTCACCTCCGACGCCGACCTCGCGCGCACGCTGAGTCTGGAGGAGACGAAGTACGAGGGACCGACGGGCATCGTCGGCATCCTCCAGGAGGCGTGCACCCACGCGGGCGTCCCGGCCGCGAGCCTGTGGGCCGCCGTCCCGCACTACGTCTCGCAGCCGCCCAACCCCAAGGCCGCGCTCGCCCTGCTCAACCGCCTCGAGGACCTGATCAAGGTCGACATGCCGCTCGGCGACCTCCCCGAGGACGCCAGGGCCTGGCAGCTCGGTGTCGACCAACTCGCCGCCGAGGACAGCGAGGTGGCCGAGTACGTGCAGTCGCTGGAGGAAGCGCGGGACACGGCCGAACTCCCCGAGGCGTCAGGGGAGGCGATCGCCAAGGAGTTCGAGCGCTACCTGCGCCACCGGGACGACGACCCCGGCGAGAGCGCCCCCCGTGGCAAGAGCAGAGAGAGCCACAGACCGCGCCCGGGCGAAAAGGAGCCCAGCGCCTCCACCGGTGACCCGGACACCGCGGCCACCGACGAGGAGAGCGACGACGAGAGCAGCGAGGCGCGCAGGGACCGCGGCGGCCGCGACCGCCCCGACGAGGAGGGCGAGGGCGGCTGACAGCGCCCAACGGCCCGTCCTCGCCGGTGAGTCGGGCCGGGTGCCGCGTCAGTAGTCCTCCGCGGTCTCCCGCGGGACGGTGCTCCCCCGCGGGCGGAAGCGCTTGAGGTGGAACTGGCGGGAGAGGCGGATCAGCGGACGGATCAGGAGCTCCACGCTGCCGGCGAGGAAGCAGAACGTGCCCGTCGTCGTCCAGGCTTCGGAGAAGAACATGATGCTGCCGAGGATGAACCACACGGCGATGAGCACGTCGTTGCAGATGCTCGCCGCCTCGTAGCGGCGGCGGACGATCAACTCCGCGTGCCCCAGCGAGAAGACGAGTGCCTGCTTGTGCGGAGCCCGGCCGTCCGCCGACCCTTCCTGCTTCGGCCCCTCGGGCTTCGGTTCCGTCCCCGCCATCTGCGCCTCCCGGCAGTCGCCTCCGAGCCGGACAGGCGTACCACGGTCGGAGCCGCGGCACGGCGTTCGGCACGCCGCGGACCGCGGCGCGCACCTGCGCGGAGGCGCACGGCAGAAGACCGTGCCCTCCGCGCCGACGCTCAGAGCGAGACGCCGAGCAGCGCGTCCACGGTGCGCGAGACGAGGCCGGGGGCGCCGGTGTCGCTGCCGCCCGAGGCTTCCTGCTCGGCCGCCCAGCGGTCGACGGCCGCGAGCGCCGCCGGGGTGTCGAGATCGTCGGCGAGGGCCGCGCGCACCTCGTCGAGCATCCCCTCGGCCGCGGGCCCGTCGGGGCGGGAGACGGCCGAACGCCAGCGTGCCAGGCGCGCGTTGGCCTCCTGGAGCACGGCGTCCGTGTACTCCCAGTCCGAGCGGTAGTGGTGCGCGAGGAGGGCGAGCCGTATCGCCGACGGGTCGACGCCGTCCTGCCGCAGCTTCGAGACGAAGACGAGGTTCCCCTTCGACTTCGACATCTTCTCGCCGTCGAGCCCGACCATCCCCGCGTGCACGTACGACTTCGCGAAGGGGTACTCGGCGGTGAGCACCTGCGCGTGCGAGGCGCCCATCTCGTGGTGCGGGAAGGCGAGGTCGCTGCCGCCGCCCTGCACGTCGAAGCCCATCCCCAGGTAGTGCAGTGCGATTGCGACGCACTCTATGTGCCACCCGGGTCGGCCGGGCCCGAGCGAGCCGCCGTCCCAGTGCGGATCGCCCTCGCGGGCCGCCATCCAGACGATCGGGTCGAGCGGGTTCTTCTTGCCGGGGCGGTCCGGGTCGCCCCCGCGCTCGGCGGAGAGCAGACGCATCGTTTCCGCGTCGAGGCGGGAGACCTCGCCGAAGTGGGTGTCGGCCGAGACGGAGAAGTAGACGTCGCCTTCGATCTCGTACGTGGCGCCGGCGTCCCTCAGCCGCTCGACCATGGGGACGATCCACGGGATCGCCTCGACGGCGCCGACGAAGTGCTCGGGCGGCAGCATCCGCAGCGCCGTCATGTCGTCCCGGAAGAGCGCCGTCTCGCGCTCGGCGAGCGCGGCCCAGTCCTCGCCCGTCTCGACCGCGCGCGCGATGAGCGGGTCGTCGACGTCGGTGACGTTCTGGATGTACTGAACCTGCCGCCCGGTGTCGAGCCACACGCGCTGCACGAGGTCGAAGGCGTTGTAGGTCGCCGCGTGCCCCAGGTGCGTGGCGTCGTAGGGGGTGATGCCGCAGACGTACATACGGGCGACGGGACCGGGGGTGAGGGCGACCCGTCCTCCCGTCGAAGTGTCGTGGAGTGCGAGGTCGCGGCCCTGCCCAGGCAGGACGGGGACCTCGGAAGCGGGCCAGGCATGCATGGTGGAGAGCCTAACCCGGGCGCGGCGTTCGCATACCGACGGGAGCGGTCCGGCCTGCGCCGATGGCCTGATCCGCGCTCTTGCGCAGGCGGCTTTCCGCGCTACACCGGGGGCCAGGGAATCGCCGGCCAGTCGCCGCTCGGCAGCGGGTGGCGGCCCGAGGCGCGGAGCGCAGCGACGCGTTTGCGCACCGCCTCGACCTCGGCCGCGGTGAGCAGACCGGCGAGGCGTCGTGCGAGCGGCCCGTCCTCGGCGAGCTGCGCGGCGAGGGTGCCGAGGACCGCCACGGCCTCGGAGGTGAGCTCCTCGCCGCCCCAACCCCACAGCAGGGTGCGGAGCTTGTCGTCGGTGTGGAAGGTGACGCCGTGGTCGATGGCGTAGAGCCGGCCGCGGTGGCGGAGGAGGTGGCCGCCCTTGCGGTCGGCGTTGTTGAGGACGGCGTCGAGGACCGCGAGGCGGCGCAGCTCGGGGTGGTCGGCGTGGACGAGGAGCGCCGTGCGGCCCTCGCCGACGTCGGCGAAGCCGACGGCCTTCCAGCCCTCCTCCGGCTCCTGGGAGTCGACGAGGGCGAGGAACGGCTGCGCGTCCTCGTCCGCGTCGTCGGTCGCGTCGTCGTCCGGGTCCGCCGCGTCGTCCGCCGTCGGCGGTGTGCCGACCCACGCCTGGCACATGCCCCTGCCGTACGGCCCCTCGCGGAGCACCGTCGCGGGGACCAGGGGCCAGCCGCCCGCGCTCGCCACCTCGAAGGCGGCGACCTCGCGGGAGGCCAGGTCGCCTTCGGGGAAGTCCCAGAGCGGGCGCTCCCCCTCGACCGGCTTGTAGACGCAGGGCAGCAGCGCCCCCTCGTGTGCGACGGAGCCGAAGAGGACGGCGTTGGAGGCGTCCGGGATGCGCCCGTGCACGGTCAACTCGCCCTGTGCCAGCGCCGTACGGACGCGCTCGGAGGACGGGTCCTCCACCGGGTCGAGGCGCGGCGGAGGCTGCGGCTCCGCAGCGGCGCCGGGTTCCGAGTCGCTCATTCGCCCCTGCGGTATCCGTTCTGGCGCGGGCACACGTGCCCCTCGGGATCGAGCGGGAGGCTGCACAGCGGGCACGGCGGACGCCCCGCGTTGACCACCTCCATCGCGCGCTTGGCGAAGGCGCGTGCCATCGTCCCGCTGAGGCGGACCCGGAGCATCGGGGGGCCGTTCTCGTCGTCCTGGAGCAGCCGCTCCTCCTCGTCGGCGAGGTCCTCTTCCGAGTCGGCGGCGAGCTCCACGACGGCCTGCGCCTCGACGACCATGCACTCGCCGTCGCCGTCCCAGGCGAGGGCCATCGTGCCGACCCGGAACTCCTCCTCGATCGGCGCCTCCAGCGGGGCCGTGTCGTCGATCTCCGAGGGGGCCACGGCCGGTACGGGAGCGTTGCCGCCGGAGCGGCGCACGACCTCGTCGAGGAGTTCGTCGATCCGCTCGGCCAGCGCCTCCACCTGTGCCTTCTCCAGGGCCACGCTGGTGGTGCGGCCGGCCGCTGTGGCCTGGAGGAAGAAGGTGCGACGGCCAGGCAACCCGACCGTCCCGGCGACGAACCGGTCCGGCGGGTCGTAAAGGAACACCTGACGGGACACTCTCGCTCCGTTGACGTCGACGGATGGTTGGCTCGGACTTCCGCGGGCGCCGTGGCGCCCGCGGTCACTGCACCCTACTGCGGGTGCCGATCATCCCCACTACGCACCGCCCCCGACCGGCGCGACGCCGCGCTCCCCCGTCTCGGTGTCGGACGCCGAGGCCGGTCCCGCCACGAGCGAACCCAACTCGCCCGTCTCGCCGAGGCGCAGCAGGAAGGGGCGGTGCTCGGTGTAGCGGATCGCCGTGACCGAGCAGGGGGCGACGGCGATGCGCTGGAAGAGGTCGAAGTGCATCCCGAGGGCGTCGGCGACGATCGACTTGATGATGTCGCCGTGCGAGCACATCAGGAAGGCGGCCTCGGGGCCGTGCTCGCGCTCGACCGACGCGTCCCACTCACGGGCCGCGTCGACGGAGCGCTGCTGCATGGCGCGCATCGACTCGCCGCCGGGGAAGGCGGCGGCCGACGGGTGCTGCTGGACCGTCGTCATCAGCGGCTCGCCCGTGAGCTCGGCGAGGGGGCGGCCGCTCCACTCGCCGTAGTCGCACTCGCTGATCCGCTCCTCGGTGGCGGCCCGCAGCTCGGGGCGCTCGCGCAGGAGCGGCGCGAGCGTCTCCCCGCAGCGCTGCAGCGGGCTGCTCACGACGGCCGCGAGCGGGAGCCCGGCGAGCCGCGCCGGGAGCGCGGCGGCCTGCGCGGCGCCCTCGGCGTCGAGCGCGACGCCCGGCGAGCGGCCGGCGAGCAGTCCGGAGGTGTTCGCCGTCGACCTGCCGTGGCGTACGAGGAGAAGCGTGGCCATGAGCCCAACCCTAGACGAGCCCGCCGACAGCCCGTCGGCCGCGGGGAGCCGGCCGCCCGGCATGACGAACACCTCCCGGCACGCAGGTTGTACGAGGGACGGATCGCGGAAGAATGTCCCCCGTGATCGAGGAGTGCACGCTCTACCGCACGGAGGGCCCCGCGGAGTACCCGCAGGACGCCGGGGAGGCGCTGCAGCGCGCCCGCGAGAGCGCGGACGCCTTCCTGTGGATCGCTCTCCACGAGCCGACACCGGAGGATTTCGCGCGCGCCACCGCCGGCTTCGGGCTCCACCCCCTCGCCGTCGAGGACGCCCTCCGGGCCCACCAGCGGCCCAAGTTGGAGGTCTACGCCGACTCCCTCTTCCTCGTCCTCAAGCCCGTCGCCTACGAGGAGGGCGAGGTCTCCACCGGCGAGCTGATGGCCTTCGTCGGCGACTCCTTCGCCGTCACGGTCGAGCACGGTGCGCAGACCCGCCCCGGCGAGCACGGCGCGGCAGCCCGCCGCCTCGCCGCGCAGCCCGACCTCCTGCAGTACGGGCCGACGTCGGTGCTCTACGCGCTCTGCGACTCGGTCGTCGACCGCTACCTGGAGGTGGCCGACCTCCTCCAGGTCGACCTGGAGGAGGTCGAGTCGACCGTCTTCGCCCCCGAGGAGCGGGGCCGCGCGGGCCCCGGCGTCGCGGAGCGGGTGTACGCGGCCAAGCGGCAGGTGCTGACGTTCCGGCGGGCGACGCTGCCGCTGACGACGCCGGCCGAGCGGCTCACCGGCACGGCCGTCCCGTTCACCGACGGGGGGGCGCGGCCCTTCTTCCGCGACGTCCACGACCACCTCATACGTGTCAACGAGCAGGTGGACGGCCTCGATCGGCTCCTCTCCGCGATCCACGCCGCCTCGCTCGCGCAGACCTCGGTGCGCCAGAACGACGAGATGCGGCGGATCTCCGCGTGGGCGGCGATGGTCGCGATCCCGACCGCCGTGGCCGGCGTCTACGGGATGAACTTCGACGTCATGCCGGAACTCCACAGCGCATGGGGGTATCCGGCGGTGCTCGTGCTCATGGCGGGAGCGTGCTTCGCCCTCTTCCGGCTCTTCCGGAGACGCGGCTGGATGTGAGCCCCGCTCACGCCACCTCAGGCTCGGCGGCCGCGTCGGGCGCGTACTCGGGGGCGACGGCGGGTGCTCCGCCGAGTGCGTCCCTGCGCTCGGGCATCCGCAGCCGCGTCAACCGCCGCCAGCCGCCGAGGCGTTCGTAGACGTAGCGGCCGTGGATGCCGAAGGCCAGCAGGCCGCCGCGCAGCCTCGACCAGCCGAGGATCGTCCCCATGCGCGCCATGACGGCGAGGCTGACGTTCCGGTAGACCCTGATCTCCGCGCGGGCGCTCTCCCGCAGCAGGGTGCGGATCAGCCGGCCGTGGCCCTCCGCGGAGAGGCGGAGCAGCTCCTCATGGCAGTAGGCGAGGTGGTTCTCCTCGTCCCTGCAGATCATGCGCACCGCCCGGCCGAGCTCCGGGTCCTCGCCGAAGAGGTCCTTGAGCATCGTCATCTCCTCGCTGGCGCGCTGCTCGGTGACGCGGCTGTGCGCGAGGTAGGTGAGGACGTCCCGCTCGGTGAGGTGCTGCTCGCGTCGCAGTTTCTCGTGGGCGAGGCCGATGCCGAGGCCCTCCAGGATCATCGTGTAGTCGGCGTCGTCGGGGACCTCGGCGGGGGTGAGGCCGCGCTTGCGCAGCAGCGCCTCGAAGATCCGCCCGTGCTTGTCCTCGTCGGCGCCGTGCCGCGCGACCTTCGGTGCGAGCGCGCACTGCGTCGCGGGGACGAGCGCCGCGATCCGCGCGTTCTCCCAACCGCCCTGGGCCTCGCCCGTCGCGGCGATCGAGCAGAAGAGCCGGAACGAGTCGTCGTTGTTGAGGATCTCCTGGAAAAGGCTCTTGGCCGAGAGCATCGCTGCCACCACCTCCGTGCAGGTTTCCGCGCAAAGAAGTCAAGTGGCGTGCAGGCTGCCCGGCAACAGCTAGCGCCTCCGGCTGCGCCGAACGGCGGAGGGCCGGCAGCGAGGCTCCCCGGGCCCGCTCCTACTCGGCGAGCCCGGCGCGCTCGACGGCCTCGGCCCCCGCGCGCAGCGCCGCGAGCCGCTCGTCGAGCGTGAACCCGGCCGGCGTGAGCGAGAGCGTGGTGACCCCGGCGTCGGCGTACGCCTGCATGCGGTCGGCGATCCGCTCGACGGAGCCGAGGAGCGTGGTGGAGTCGATCAGTTGGCGCGGGACGGCGGCGGCCGCGGCGTCCTTCTCGCGGGCGAGGTACTTCTCCTGGATCTCCTCGGCCTCCTTCTCGTAGCCCATCCGCTTGGCGAGGGCGTTGTAGAAGTTCTGCTTCCGGCTGCCCATGCCGCCGACGTAGAGCGCCGTGTACGGGCGGAAGATGTCGGCGAGCGCGTCGATGTCGTCGCCGAGCGCCATCGGGACGGTGGGGCAGACGTCGAAGCCGTCGAGCGTGCGCCCCGCCGCCTCGCGGCCCGTGCGCAGGTGTTGGAGGGTCGTCTCCTCCGCGTGCTCGGGGGAGAAGAAGATCAGCAGCGCGCCGTCGGCGATCTCGCCGGTCTGCTGGAGGTTCTTCGGGCCGATCGCCGCGATGTAGAGCGGGATCTCCTCGCGTTCGGGGTGGACGGTGAGCTTGATCGGCTTGCCGGGTCCGTCGGGGAGCGGGAGCGTCCAGTGGGCGCCCTCGTAGGAGAGGCGCTCGCGGGACATCGCCCTGCGGACGATCTCGACGTACTCGCGGGTGCGCGCCAGCGGCTTGTCGAACTTGACGCCGTACCACCCCTCGGAGACCTGCGGGCCCGAGACGCCGAGGCCGAGCCGGAAGCGGCCGCCCGAGAGGGAGTCGAGGGTGGCGGCGGTCATCGCCGTCATCGCGGGGGCGCGGGCGGGGATCTGGAAGATCGCGGAACCGATGTCGATCCGTTCGGTCTGCGCGGCCACCCAGCTGAGGACGGTGGCCGCGTCGGAGCCGTACGCTTCCGCCGCGTGGCAGACCGAGTAGCCGAGGCGGTCGGCCTCGCGCGCGACGGCCAGGTTGTCCGCGTCCATGCCGGCGCCCCAGTAGCCGAGGTTGATACCCAGCCGCATCGCACATCCCCTTACTGATCAGTAATCTCAAGGTCCCAGGGGACTCTAACGGCCGCCGCAAGTACGCTCAACGCCCATGGAGCAAAGGCACCTCGGAGGTACCGGACTACGCGTCTCACGGATCGGACTCGGCACCCTCGGCTGGGCCGTCGACGCGGACGCGGCCTCCGCCGAGCAGGAGGCGGCCGACCAGCTCAAGGCGTTCTGGGAGGCGGGCGGCACGCTCGTCGACACCGCGGACGTCTACGCCGACGGCGGCACCGAGCACCTGCTCGGCCGCCTCATGCAGGACCTCGTGCCCCGGCGGGAGTTGGTCATCGCGACCAAGGCCGGCAGCGTCCCCGACCCCACCCGCCGCGTCAACGCCTCCAGGGGGCACCTCCTCTCCGCGCTCGACGCCTCGCTGGAGCGGCTCGGCACCGACTACGTCGACCTCTGGCAGCTCCACGCCTTCGACCCGCTCACCCCTCTCGACGAGACGCTCCAGGCGCTCGACATCGCCGTCTCCAGCGGGCGCGCCAGGTACACGGGCGTGTGCAACTTCTCGGGGTGGCAACTGGCGAAGGCCGGCGCCTGGCAGCTCGCGGCCGGCGGCGCCCGTACCAGGGTCGCGGGGGCGCAGATGGAGTACTCGCTGCTCCAGCGCGGGGTGGAGCGCGAAGTCCTGCCCGCCGCACTGGACTTGGGCGTCGGACTGCTCCCCTCCTCGCCCCTCGGCCGGGGCGTCCTCACCGGCAAGTACCGCGGGGAGAGCCGGCCTTGGGACTCGCGGGGCGCCTCGCCGCATCTCGCACCCTTCGTCGAGCCGTACCTCGACGCGCGCGCGGCCCGGGTCGTGGACGCGCTCGCGACAGCGGCCGACGGGCTGGCGCTGCCGCCCGCCCAGGTCGCCCTCGCGTGGGTGCGGGACCGGCCGGGGGTGGTCGCACCGCTGGTGGGGGCGCGGACGTCGGAGCAACTGGCGGAGGCGTTGTCAGTGGAGGGGCTTAGTCTTCCTGACGAGATCCGCCGGGCGCTCGACGACGTCTCCGCACCGGTGCACCGCTACCCCGACCACGACTGGAGCGAGCTGTGACGAACGACAAGGCAGCCGAACTCCTCGCCGCCGTACGCGCGGTGGAGAGCGGCGAGCGCTCCGCCGCGTCCTTCTTCACCCAACCGGCGCCCGCAGCGCGGCCCCCGCAGCAGGCGCAGGCCCCCGCCGAGCAGGCCCCCGGCGTCCGCCGCCCGGCCACGGCCGGGCCGGCCCTGCGGGAGCTGCTCGCCGAGGGCGGTGTGCCCGCGGCGCTCGCGGCCCCGGCGGCGGAGGCGCTCGGCGAGGGGGCCGCGGAGGCGCTCGCGGAGGACCCCTGGCGACTGCTCGCCGTGCCCGGCGTCGGGCCCGAGCAGGTGGACGCCTTCGCGCGGGCGTTGCTCGGCGCGGAGGCGGGGCCCGGGGAGCCGCGGCGGAGCGCGGCCCTCGTCGGTTGGCTGCTGGAGCGCGCGGCGCTGCGCGGGCACTCGGCACTCGCCCCCGAGGACCTCTCCCGCGGCCTCGCGGAGCACGCCGTCCCCGACCCGGAGGCGGCCGTACGGGAGGCGATCGAGTCGGGCGCCGTGCTCGCCTTCGAGGACTCCCTCGACGCCGGCCCCGCGCCGCGCACGGGCGGCGCGGCAGAGGAAGCGGAAGAGGAGGAGCAGCCGGGGCGGATGCTCCTCGGCCTCGACCGCTACGCCCTGGCGGAGGAGAGCCTCGCCGACGGCCTCGCCCGCCTGCTGGCCACCCTGGGCTCTCCGGCGGCCGGCGAGCCCGACGCCCCGCGCGGGGGCGCCGATTGGGAGGCCGCCGCCTCGGCCGCGGGGCCGGGCTCGGCCGCCGAGCTGGTCAGGGCCACCGCGGGCAGCGGGCTCGTGGTGCACACCGGCGGCGAGGAGGCGCGGCGCGAGCCTGCCGCGCTCGTGGCCGCGGCCGCTGGGCAGGGCCTGCGCGTCTGCGCGGCGGCGCACGCCCCCGAGGGCACGGCGCGGCTCGCCGCGCTCGTGCGCGAGGCGTCCGCACCAGGGCACGCGGCACCGCCCGACGAGGCCGCGGACGCCGTCACCGTGGCAGGGCTGCTCGCCGGACGCGAGGGTCCCGCTCGGGACGAGGAGGGCCGCTGGCCGCTGGACCTCCTCGTGCTCCAGGACGCGCAGTTGCTCGACGCCGAGACCGCGGCGGCCGTCGTCGAGTCGCTCCCCGAGGGGGCGCGGCTCGTGCTCAGCGGCGACCCGATGCTGCTCGGCGCAGCAGGTCCCGGCAACGTCCTGGGCGACGTCCTCGCCTCTCGCGCCTGCCCGCACGTGGCCTCGCGCACCCCCGACCCGGGGCCGATCGGCGAGCTCGTCTCCGGTGTGGGGGCCGGGGAGTGGGAAGCGGTGGAGGCTCCCGGGCGTGAGGTCGTGATCGTCCCCGTCACCGCTCCGGGGGAGGCCGTCCACCGCAGCGTGCAGCTCGTCGCGGACTCCGTCCCCCGTGCCCTCGGGGTCGCCAGCGAGGACACCGAGGTCATCGCCCTCGGCCACGGCGGGGCCGCCGGCACCAGAGCGCTCAACGCCGCCCTGAAGCAGCAACTCAACCCGGGCCCCGGCCGGTTCGACGGTTTCGACCCGGGCGACCGCGTCGCGTACTCCCCCGCCCCCGGGCACACCTCGGTCGGCACCGTCTCCGCCGCCGCGGAGGACGGGCTGGTGATCGAGACGGCGTCCGGTACCGAGACCGTGCCGCGCGAGCGTCTCGCCGGGGTGCTCAGGCACGGCTGGGCGATCACCGCGCACCAGGCCGCGGGGGTGCGGTGGCCGGCGGCCGTGGTCGTCGTCCCCGGGGACGCGGTCGAGGCGCTGACGCGGGAGTGGATCTACACCGCGCTCAGCCGTGCTGAGGCGCACCTCTCGGTGGTGCACGGCGCGGTGGAGGCCCTCCCCCAGGTCGTCGCGGGCCAGCGCATGCCCGAGCGGACGACGAGGCTGCGCACTCTCCTCACCAGGTCCATGGCGCTCGCAGCGGCCGACGCACAGGGCTGACGCCTCACCTCAACCCGAAGACGGCGGGGCCAACCGTGCGGCTCCGCCCACCTGTTGCCCGCGCGGGTCGGCGCCCGGTGCTGGCCTCGCGCGGGCCGACACACACGCGCGGACCCGGCGCACGCGGTCGGACGTCCGCGCAGACCAGCCTGCACGGGCTGGCACCCGCCCGTGCCCACGCGAACCGGCGCCGGACTTCTGCCCGCACAACCGCGCTGGTCCCACTCGCGCGCAGATCCGATACCAAACTGCCGCCGTACGGGCTCACGCCCGGCCAGTGCCCGTGCGGACGCGGCACCCGAGGCTGCCCGACAGCCCGCACTGGCCCCAGGCCCCGCACCACGCCCGCGCGACTCGAGCCTCAACTGCCGCCGTACGGCCGACGCCCGGCGCCCGGCGCCCGACGCCCGGCCCCCGTGCAGACGCGACACCCGCGCAGATTCGGCGCACGGATACTGCCCGCACGTCCAGGCGCCCCGCCCCGACGCTCACGCAGATACGGGCGCAACCGCCACCCGCACGGCCGGCACCCGCCCAACATTCCGCGCAGGCCGGCACCCGACCGCCGCCCCCACGCGCGGCGCCCGGCGCTGGAACGCCGGGCACCGCGCGGCACGGCCCGCGACCCGCAGGCCGCGCTCAATAGGCGACGTCCACCACGGAACGGTGCGTCTCCGGTGCGTCGATGTGCCGCAGGAGGCAGTCGGCGACGTCGGCCCGGGAGATCGACCACGCCCCGCGCAGAGCGCCGCCCGGTGCGGTGCGGTAACGGCCGGTTCTGCGGCCGTCGGTGAGCCGGGCCGCGCGCACCACCGTCCAGTCGAGGGTGTCCTCGGCCGTGACGGCCCGCTCCATGAGTGCCATGTCTCCGTAGGGACGGCGCAGCAGCGGGTGGAGTACGGCCGAGGCGAGGAGTCGCTGGGCGGGCGACCGCGACCAGGGCGGCGGCTCGAGGCTGGTGGTGGAGACGCAGAGGAGCCTGCGCACCCCCTCCGCGTGCATGGCCGCCATGATGTGGGCCGTGCCCGCCGAGTACACCGTCGTGGCGTGGCGGCGGAAGCCGATGCCGAGCGCGGAGAGGACGGCGTCGGCGCCCTTCAACGCGCCCCGGACGTCGGTGGGTTCGAGGACGTCGCCACGGACCCATCGCGCGCCGCCGCCCTCGCCGGCGGGCGGGTTGCGTGCGAAGCCGGTCATCTCGTGCCCGCGCTCCGCGCCCTGCGCCAGGAGCTGCCGCCCCGTCCCGCCCGACGCGCCGAAGACGACGATCCTCACCCCCGCCTCCCCCGCCGGGCCGGCTCCTCGATGCCGGTCATCCGTCGCCCACTTCCACGCGCTGCTCGAACGTGGACGCGTCGTCGAGGTGGCCGACGATCCAGTCGGCGACGTTGGCGCGCGTCGCAGCCCCCGCCTTGGCGAGGTGTCCGCCCACGACCGCCTCGTAGTGCGGCTTCGCAGGGCCGTCCTTGAGCATCGGGACCCGCACGATCGTCCAGTCGAGCCCGCTCGCCTCGACCTCGTCCTCCATCCGTGCGAGGTCGAGGTGGATGTTGCGGTACACGCGGTCGACGACGAACTGCGAGACGAGCCGCTGCATCAGCGGCAGGTGCCCGACCTCCAGCCCGGCCGAGGACATCGTGAGGAGCCGCCGGGTGCCCGACTTGCCCGCCGCCGCGACGACGTTCCGCATCCCCTGCGAGAAGACGGTCGTGGTCGAGCGGTTCGGCGTGCCGAGCGCGACGGCCACGGCGTCCGCGCCGTCGAGGGCCCCGTCGAGCGAGCCGTCGGCGAGGACGTCGGCGGTGACCAACTCGAGGTTCTCGTCGGTGAGTTGGAGGCGGCTCGGATCGCGGAGCACCGCGCGCACCTCGTGCTTGTTCTCCAGACCGCGTTCGACGATCAGCCGGCCGGTGCGACCCGCCGCACCTACCACGACCAGTTTCATGACAGTGCTCCCTCGATGGTGGAGCCCATGCAGGCCCCCGTTGACGAACTGTGGTGCGTGCGCAGCAGCCGGCCCTGCGCGGTCACTTCCTGCCCGGCAGGGAGAAGGCGAGCAACGCGCCGCCGACCTCGCTCGGGTACTCGGGATAGTACGCAGCCTGCACGTAGACCATGCCGTCCGCGACGACCGCGCCGCCGCCGCCCGAGAGCGCCTTGCCGCGCGCCGGGACCCCGTTGACGGTGGAGAAGTCGCGGATCACGTCGTACTGCCAGAGGACCTTCCCCGTATCGGCGGAGAAGGCCCGCATCTTGCCGTCCGCGTTGCCTTCCCACACGATGCCGGGCGTAACCGTGACGGCCGGGGTGAAGGCGGCCTCGCAGAACTCCGGGTGCTCGGCCGCACCGCCCCACTCGCAGCCGTCCTCGGGCGTCGGCCGTTCCCACTCCACCTTGCCCGTCGCCGGATCGAGCGCGTACAGCGTGCCGGGCGAGGCGAACCAGGTGGCGACGTAGAGGCGTTCACCGTCCCAGCTCGTGCCCCATTGGATGCCGGACTGGCCGCCGCGGGTGCCGGGGTCCTCGACGAGTGCGCGCTTCCAGACTTTCTCTCCGGTGCGCGCGTCGAAGGCGTGGTAGACACCGTTCTTCTGGCCGATCCCTACGAGGCGCCGCCCGTCGGCGGTGAAGACGTTGGCGCTGGAGCCGAAGTCCCAGTCGAGGTCGGTGCCGTCGGCCTTGCCGGGGCAGTACTCTTCCTGGCCCGGCTCGTCGCAGGGGACGGTGTAGGTGTCGGGATGGGTCGCCTGCTGCTGCCAGCGCACGGCGCCGGTGGCGGCGTCGAGCGCGAGGAGGGAGTCGGTCTCGCCCTCGGTGCCGGTGTAGTTCTGCCCGGTGCCGACGTACACGTTGCCCGTGCCCGGGTCGACGACGGGCGAGCTCCACACCCCTATGCCCGAAGGCTCGTACCGGGCCGCCCCGTTGGGCCACGAGCCGGTCCGCTTTGGCTTGGGGACGGTCCAGTGCCGCCAGTCGACGGAGCCGTCGCGCGCGTCCACGGCGACGAGCGAGCCGCGGAAGGTGCAGCAGGGGTAGGTGAGGTCGGCCGGGGAGCCCGATTCGGAGCTGGATACGCCGACGTACACCCTGCCCCGGTAGACGAGCGGGGAGCCGGTGATCTGCGCCGTCGGGTGGTCGTCGAGGCGGGTGTGCCAGCGCGGCTTGCCGGTTCGGCGGTCGAGTGCGTAGAGGTGGCCCTTGTTGTCACCGAAGTAGACGGTGTCGCCCGAGACGGTGGGCCCCGAGCGGACCGGGTCCTTGTCGCCGACGTCGTCGCCGATGGCGGAACGCAGGTCAAAGGTCCACTTCTTGGCGCCGGTACGGGCGTCGAGGGCGTGGAAGGTGGCGTCGGCGCCCCCGGTGTAGAGGACGCCGTCGACGACGGCGGGTTGGCTGCCGAGGTAGACGCCGGGGACGTCGGCGTGCCCGAACGCCCACTTCTGCTTGAGTTTCTGGACGTTGGCGGGGGTGAGCTTCTTCTCCTCGCCGTTGTAGCGCGTGCCGCTGAGGTCGTGCTGCCAGCTCGGCCAGTCCCCACCGGAACCGGCGCCGGAGCCGCTGCGGGCGCTCGCCTCGCCCTCGGCGTGCGCCGCGGTGCCGCCAGGCGCGAGCGGGAGCAGGGAGGCGAGGAGGAGCGCGAGGGCTAAGAGTGCCGTGCGGACCGAGGCTCTGACGGCCCGTCTGCGGTCGTGGTGTGTTGTCGGCATGGGCAACTCCTGTCTCGGACGGGTGGCTTGCGGGTGCCGGCGGTCAGCCTGCGGTGTCGGGGAGCGGATCGAGCCCGGCGAGGGACTCGGCGTGGGCGAGGATCGCGGCGCAGTCCGCGTCGCCGAGGCCGGCCTCCGCGGCTGCGGCGAGCGCGTCGCGGGTCTCGGCGCAGAGCGGCGCGTCGACGCCGAGCGCGTCGGCCTCGCCCGTCGCCAACCGCATGTCCTTGTGCATGAGGTCGAGCCGGAACTGCGGGTCGCCGTACTCCTTGCGGCCCATCACGCCTGCCTTGTAGCGCATCACGGGGGAGCTGAAGCCGCTGTTGCTGATCATCTCCAGCACGGCTGCCCGCTCGATGCCGGCCCGCTGGGCGAGGACGACGGCCTCGGAGAGCATCTGCATCTCCACGCCCATCAGCAGGTTGAGGACGACCTTCGCGCTCGCACCGAGCCCGTGGCCGCCGAGGTACCGCACCTCTTTGCCCAACACACCGAGAAGCGGGGCGACTTCGTCGAAGATCTGCTTCTCCCCGCCCACCATGAAGCGCAGTTCGCCCTGGCGCGCGTGCCGGCCGTTGCCGATGATGCACGCGTCGACGAGGCGGTGCCCCGTCGCGCGCACCCGCTCGGCCGTCCTCCTGGCGAACGCGGGTGAGACGGTGCTGGTGTCGACCACGACGCCGCCTGCGGGGAGCCGGGCGAGGACGCCGCGGGGGCCGAAGAGGGTCTGCTCGACGGCCTGTTCGTCCGCGAGACTGAGCACGACGACGTCGCTCGCGGCGGCCACCTCGCCCGGTTCCGCTGCGACCTCGGCGCCGCGGGCCGCAAGCGGCTCGGCGCGCGCGGCGGTGCGGTTGTGGACGACCAGCCGGCCGCACTCGTCGAGCAGCCGTGCCGCCATCCCTCCCCCCATCGTGCCGAGCCCGACCACGCCGATCCGCGGCAGGGGGGCCTGGGAACCGGCGTCGGAGGCGGTGGTTTCGAGCGTGCCTTCCATGATCTCTCCCTGCTTCCTTCGGTGTTCGAGAGGACGACGGGCGGAGCGCCGGGGCCGGCGCCCCGCACCGGCCGGGCGGACCGCTCCAGCATAGCGAGTGAACACTCACTCTGACGAGAGCCCAAGTCCCCCCGAAACCGCGAAAGTTCACGCTGACGCGCCCTGCTCGGCGTCGCCCCGTCCGCCGCCGAGCAGAGCACGCCCGTCGCTACTTCTTCTGCGGACCGGGAGCCGACCGCAGCGGGAGCTCCTTGAGGAAGAGCGCCACGACCGCACCGGCGAGCGCGATCACCATCGCCAACAGGTAGACGGACTGGAGGGAGTTGGCGAGCGCCGTGCCCACGCCCTCGCGCACGGCGTCGGGCAGCCCGCGGATGGTCTCGGGGTCGCGCAGGACGCCCTGCGTCCCCTGCTCCTGGAGCACCGCGCCGTCGACCTCACGCGGAATCCAGTGCCGCAGACCGGAGTTGAGGACGGCGCCGAAGATCGTGACGCCCATCGCGCCGCCGAGCGACCTGAAGAAGTTCGCCGCGGCGGTGGCCACGCCCAACTGCCGCATGTCCACGGCGTTCTGCACCGCGACGATGAGCACCTGGCTCACCAACCCGAATCCGAGCCCGAAGATCACCAGATAGACGGAGGTGAGCCAGGTCTCGGAGCCGGTGTCGAGAGTGGAGAGCAGGAAGAGCCCGGCCGCCATCACCACGAGCCCCGAGACGGGGAAGAACTTGTAGCGTCCCGTGGCCGAGACGACCTTGCCGGAGATGGTGAGGGTGACGACGGTGGCGATCATCATCGGCACCAGCATCAATCCGGACTCCGTCGCCGTGGCGCCGTTGACCACCTGGAGGAAGAGCGGCGTGTACACCGTCGCGACGAAGAGCGCAGCCGCGGTGAGGAAGAGGCCGACGGTCGCGACGAGGATCGTCGAGTCCTTGAAGAGCGTCAGCGGCACCACGGGTTCGTCGACCCGGCGCTCCTGCAGAACGAAGAGCCCGAGCAGGACGACCGCGGCGGCGATGAGACCGATGATCTCGACGGAACCCCAGGAGTACTGGTCGCCGGCCCAGACGGAGATGAGCAGCACGGCGACGATCGCGCCGCTGAGCAGTGCGGAGCCGAGGTAGTCGAGCCGGTGCTTGTTGGCCCGGAAGGGCAGCCGCAGCACGGAGACGACGAGCAGGGCGGCGACGAATCCGATGGGCAGGTTGATGTAGAAGATCCAGTGCCAGGAGAGCTGGTCGACGAAGGCCCCACCGATGAGCGGTCCGACGACGCCGGCGATGACGAAGCAGGACTGCGCGTACCCCTGCCAGCGTCCGCGCTCACGAGGCGGCACCATCTCGGCGATGATGGCCATCGCGATGGCCATCAACCCGCCCGCGCCCAGGCCCTGGAAGGCGCGGAAGGCGATCAACTGCCCGATGTTGGCGGAGAGTCCGGAGAGCGCGGAACCCACGAGGAAGATCGCGATAACGGTGAGGAACATCCGCTTGCGGCCGTAGAGGTCGCCGAGCTTTCCCCAGAGCGGGGTGGCTGCCGTCGCAGCGAGCATGTACGACGTCACCACCCAGGAGAGGTGGTTCACCCCGCCCAGGTCACCGGCGATGGTAGGTAACGCGGTCGCCACGATCGTCTGGTCCAGAGCCGCCAAAAACATGGCCATGACAAGCGCGCAGAAGACCGTGAGGAACGTTCTGCGCGAGAACTGAGGCGCCGCGTCGGCACCTTGCGCGGCTTGGGTGGCACTCATCGAGCACTCCTCGAACGAAGTTGGAGCCCGGTCGGGACTTGCCCCGGGCCACTATTCGTATAGGCTATACAAACAAATTTGGTCGTCAAGGGCAGGAGGACCGATGCCTCAGCTCGACGGAAAGATCGCAATCGTCACGGGCTCCACTGCGGGCATGGGAGCGCGGACAGCGGAGGCGCTGGCGCTCGCGGGAGCGCACGTCGTCGTCTCGGGACGCAACACGGAGCGGGGCGCAGCCGTGGTCGAGGACATCCAGGCGAAGGGCGGCCGCGCGGAATTCGTCGCCGCCGACGTCGTGCGCGAGGAGGACGTGGCGCGCCTCGTCGAAGGGACGGTCGAGCGGCACGGGCGGCTCGACGCGGCGTTCAACAACGCGGGCGGAGGCGGGGCGTTCGGCCCGATCGACAAGGTTCCCAGGGAGGCGTACGACGCGGTGCTCGCCGTCAACCTCACCGGTACCTTCCTCTGCCTCAAGTACGAGGTGGCCGCGATGAAGGCCGCGGGCGGCGGAAGCATCGTGAACAACGCGAGTACGGCGGGTGTCCAGGGCACCGCCTTCGGGCTCGCCGCCTACACCGCCGCGAAGCACGGGGTCGTCGGGCTCACGAAGGCGGCGGCCCTGGAGGCGGGCCCGGCCGGCGTCCGGGTCAACGCGCTGATCACCGGCCCCGTCGACACCGCCGACTTCCGCAAGCGCGTCGAGGGGCAGCCGGGCGCGGTGGAGCGGGCGGGCGCCGGCACCGCGCTCGGGCGCATCTGCACCGAGGACGAGGTCGCCGCCGCGGTCGCCTTCCTCGCCGGGGACGAGTCCTCCTTCGTCACCGGCTCTTTCCTCGGCCTGGACGGGGGCATGACGGCGGGTGTGACCGCGGGGATGATGCAGCGCCCTGGAAAGGGCTGAGCGCGGGCGGCAGTTGGCGCGGCGTCCGCGCGAGCCGCGTGCCGCGGCGCCAAGGGGCGGTCGCCGCAGCGCCCCAACTGCCGTGCAGTGATGCGGAATCCGGTGTTCACACCATTTCGGGCCCGCGTCCTATTGCCCCGGAAAATGCACTGCTCTATCTTCGCGGCATGAGCGCGAAAACGACGAACAATGCGGAAGAGTTCATCGAGGCAGCAGGCGCCCATGTGCGCTCCGACCCGGTGGGGAACAGCATTCTCCTCACCATGATGGAGGGAATGCGGAAGAGCGGAGGCAAGGGACCGACCGCCTATTGGACTTGGGCGGTCGACGAAGCGGAATCCGGCGGTGGCACAGCGGGCGCGTGCGTCTGCGTGCCGCCGAACCTCGCCATCCTCTCGGGGATGGAAGCGGGCGCCGCAGCCGCCTGCGCCGCCTCGCTCCACGAGTCGGGCGCACCGGTCGCCGGCGTGCTCGGGCCGACGCGGGCGGCCGAGGCGTTCGTGGAGGAGTGGACGCGCGCGACGGGCAGCACGGCGGTCGCGGGGCGCACGGAGCACATCCTCAGACTCGACACCGCCTTGCCCTCCCTCCCCGGTCAGACGCCCGCGGGGCACGCAAGGCCCGCCAAGGAGGGGGAGTTGGAGCCACTCACCGACTTCTTCCTGGAGGCCGCGGCGGGCTCCGGAATCAGCCGCGAGGAGGCGCGGCGCTCGGCGCAGCGGCAGATCGCCTCGGGGCACCTGCTGGTCTGGGACGACGGCGAGGTCGCCGCGGTCGTCGGCAGGACACCGGCGAGCGACGGCGTGGTGCGCATCACGCCGATGCACACGGTCCCCGAGCGGCGCGGGCGCGGATACGCGAGAGCGCTTTTCGCCGAGACGCTGGAGCAGGGCCGCGCGGAAGGCGCCTCCACTTTCGTCCTCTTCACCGAGGCGGAGAACACGGCGGCGCAATCCCTGTTCCGTTCGTTCGGTTTCCGCAGCCACGGCACGACGGTCGAGTACCGGTTCGAGTAGGAATCACGCACCGTTCTGCTGATTCTGCGACCCGGACGTGAAAAGCGAACCGCCCGGAATTCACGCGGCACGGCGTGGATTCCGGGCAGTTCCTTGTCCGTACGCAGAAAAGGCAGCGGAAGGCGGGAGAGGTGCTCCGCCCCCTGAGTCGGAGCACCTCTCCCGCGCGGAAGGCGGCGCGCCACCCCAGCGCGCCGCCGGTCTCAGAGCCCGTGCGGCACGGCCTCGATGAGGGAGAAGGCGGTACCGGTCGGGACGATCCGGGAGAGCCGGTAGCCGGCCTGGTCGAAGAGGTCTGCGAACTGCCGCTCGTCGCGGACCTGTCCGCTCATGGTGGCGAGCATGACGAGGTCGAAGTTCTTCACGAACCGCGCCACCCCGTCGTGGTGGACCATCTCGGCCGCGACGAACCGTGCCCCGGGCGAGGTCTCACGGCAGCGCCGCAGCAGCCGGACGAGCGCGGCGTCGGGCCAGGAGTGCATCACCTGCTTGGTCACGTACGCCTCGATGCCGACCGGCACCTGGGAGAAGAAGTCGGCGGCGGCGAAGTCGAACCGCCCCTGCTCGACGAGCGGCATCACCTGCGGATGCTTGCGCGCCTGCTCGATGACGGGCGGCAGGTCCGCGAGGACGCC
This sequence comes from Streptomyces sulphureus DSM 40104, assembly GCF_000381025.1. Taxonomy (GTDB): domain Bacteria; phylum Actinomycetota; class Actinomycetes; order Streptomycetales; family Streptomycetaceae; genus Streptomyces; species Streptomyces sulphureus. The sequence continues at coordinate 211,269 of NZ_KB905813.1, read as the reverse complement.
CCGTCCGAGCGACGGGTAGGTGTCGAGGATCGTCGCGAGGAAGGTGCCCTCGCCGCCTCCGAGGTCGCAGACGGCCGACATGGTGGCGAACTCGGGGTAGGCGGCGACGAGCGCGTCGGAGAGGGCCTCGGTGAAGTCCGTCATGGCGCGGTTGAACATCCGCGCCTCGTCGGGGTGTTCCTGGAGCCACGGCCACAGCGCGGTGCCGTGCACCTTGCGGAACGCCGGGCGTCCGGTGGCGAGGCTGTGGTCGAGGGCTCCCCAGGAGTCCCAGAGCCACGGGCTGCCCACCATGCGTGCCATGGCGTGCATGGAACCGGGTATGTCGGCCTGGAGGAGCTCGGAGAGGGGGGTGTTGGCGAAGACGCCCGGCTCGGTCTCTTCGAAGACGCCGTCCTCCGTGAGGAGGGCCAACACCTTGTGCAGCGGCCCGGGTTCGACGTACGCGCGGGCGGCGAGGTCGGCGACCGCCATCGGGCCCTCGGCGAGCAGTTCGGCGATCCGGTACTCGGCGGCGAGTGCGAGGCACCGCGGGGTGGAGGGGAACATCAGCTCGGAGAGGGCTGCCGCACGGCTCGGTGCAGGCAGCGTCTGCTCGGGTGTCATCAGGGACTCCGTTCTGCGGTCGGCTCCGGGCGGAGCCGCGGCGTGCGGACAGGTCGGTCGCCGGGCCTCCGGTCCGGAGGCCCGGCCTCGGCCGCGGGGTCAGCCGAGCAGGGCGAGGCCGAAGCCGCCGCCCGGGTTGGCCATGAACTTGTTGGAGACGGGGATCTCGCCGCCGGCCGTGACGTCCAGCGCCGGCCTGTCCAGGGGCAGTCGGCGGGGCGTCAGCACGTGTGCCGTCGCCGGGTCGGCGGCAAGCTGGCCGTAGTTGTTCCAGCCCCAGCCGTACACGGTGCCGTCGGAGCGGAGCGCCAGGTTGTGGCCGCCGTTGCCCGGGGCCGCGTCGGTACCTCCCCCGTGCGCCGACACGCTCTTGACGCCGGAGAGGCCGCTGACCGCGCGGGGCTCGGCGCGGTCCTGCGTGGTGCCGTCGCCGAGCTGGCCGCCGTCGTTGAGGCCCCAGGCCCAGACCGTGCCGTCCACCATGAGCGCCACGGTGTGGTGGTAGCCGCCGGTGATCTGCGCGACGCCCGGGATGCCGCGGACCTTCTGCGGTGCCGGCCGGTCCTCGAAAGTGCCGTCGCCGAGCTGGCCGCGGTCGTTGAAGCCCCACGCCGAGAGGCTGCCGTCGGCGTGGACGACCATGCTGTGCCCGCCGCCCGCCGCGACCGCCACGGCGGGCTCGAGGCCCTCGACGCGCGCCGGGCGCGGGCGGCAGTCGAAGGAGGCGCTCATGTAGCTGCGGACGATGCGGCCCTCGCGCTCGCTGTCGGGCCCGTCGCCGAGCTGGCCCCGGTCGTCGCGGCCCCAGGACCAGACCGAACCGTCCGCCTTCACCGCCAGGTTGTGCGCCCCGCCGACGGCGAGGTCGACGACGTCCTCCAGGCCCCGCACGAGGAGCGGCTGCATCTGCACGCCGAACTCGTCCTCGCCGAGGGCGCAGAAGAACCCGGCGCCCCAGGCCCAGACGGTCCCGTCGTCGAGGAGCGCCGCCGTGTGCCCGCCGCCGGCGCCGACCTTGAGGACGCGCCCCGGGAGCCCGGTGGCGCGCACGGGCGCGTTCTGGTTCTCCGTCGTGCCGTCGGCGAGCTGGCCGAAGGCGTTGCGCCCCCAGCCCCACAGGTCGCCGTCGATGCCGAGCGCGAAGGCGTGGCCGCTGCCGGCGTCCGTCGTCGCGATGTTCTCGGGGCCCTTCAGCTCCTGGGGTGTCCAGCGGTGCGCCGAAGCGCCGTCGCCGAGTTGGCCGTTGGTGTTGTCGCCCCAGCTTGTCAGTGTGCGTGCCACAGTCTCTTCTCCTGCTTCTGTCGGGAGTCCGAGGGCGACTCGCGCCCGTGCCGGCGGTCTCGGTCAGTCGGTCCAGAACTCGTCGACGGCCTGCTGGTCGTCGGGGTAGGTCCAGAACTCCTGGATGAGGCCGTTCTCGATGCGCGCGACGTTGATGAACGGCATCTCCAGCGTCCGGCCCTTGCGTTCGTAGCGCGTGAAGACGGTGGCGAAGGCCATCGTGTCGCTCGCGCCGACCTCCTTGATCTCCATCTGGATGCGGCCCTCGGTGAGTTCGAACATCTCGCGGGAGAAGGCGAGCGCCGAGTCCATACCGCGGTGGGCGCCGGAGAGGCGGCTCCGGCCGGGGTAGTAGTGGACGCAGTCCTTGTCCCAGTACGTGGCGGCCGTGTCGACGTCGCCGACGGTGAAGGCGTTGTAGACCTTCTCCATGAGCCTGGCGTTGGGGTGTTCGGTGACCTTCATGGCTCCTCCTGTGGGTGGAACTCCCCGCTGTGTGCAGGGAGGTTGGCGGGTGGGAGGCGCGGCCCTCGGGCCGCGCGGATCATGCGGCGCGGAGCGTCTCGACGAACGAGGCGCGGTCGGGCGCGGGGAAGCCGGGGACGGGCGAGGCGGCGGCCTGCTTGACGCGGAGCCTGATGTCCTCGTCCCCGTACATGGCGGCCGGGTCGTCGAGGCTCATCATCGAGCGGACCATCCGGCGCCAGACGACGGGATCGGTGCCCGACGCCTCGGCGAGGTCGGCGAAGGTGAGGACGCCCTCGGGCGGCTTCTGCGGCGGGTTGCCCGCAAGCGTGGCGCGCCAGAGCCCCGCGCGTCCGGCGTCGTTGCGCACGGCGTCCTCGAACCAGGGGGTGAAGGTCTCCCTGGCGAGTTCGGCGGCGGCGCGGGCCTGCTGTTCGTCGGGCTCCAGGTGGTCGTCGAGCAGGTCGACGAGGGCCGTCGCGTGGGCGACAGCGAGCGAGACGCCGCGCCCGTAGGCCGGGTTGGTGGTGCAGACGGCGTCGGCGATCGGCAGGTAGCCGGGGACCGGGGGCGTCTGCTCGTCGTGGACGCGGAGGGAGTTGTCGAGTCCGCCCATGCTGTGCACCGCGGAGATCGGCGTCGCGTACTGCGGGTCGACCCAGGGGGCGAGGAGCGGTGTGGCGCGTACGGCCGCGTCGAAGACCTCGGCGCGGCGGAGCGCCTTCGCCTCGGTGTCCTCGGGGAGGACGCCGAAGGAGAGCGTGAAGGTGTCGTTGTCGCCGAGGAAGAGGACGGCCGTGTAGTGGTCCCAGAGGCCGCCGGCGCCGAACCCGCGGTTGAGCGGCCCTGCCGGCTTCGGTGAGTGGGCCTGGTAGTAGCGGGTGTAGTAGGTGATGTCGGCGCTGTGGGTGGTCCGTCGGGGCTGTGCGATCCCCTCGGCTGCGAGCCACTCGGCGCCGTGCGAGCGGCGCCCCGAGGCGTCGATCACCAGGTCCGCCGGCAGCCGCGTCCCGTCGCGCAGCCAGGCGCCGGCGACCCGGCCCGACGCGGTGACGACGAGCCCGTCGACCGTCGCGCCCGGGGTGAGGCCGATCCGGCGGTCCTCGGCCACCACCTGCCGCAGCACCAGCTCGAAGGTGGTGCGCCGACTGCCCAGCATGCGCAGTTCCTCGTCGCCCGGCTGGGGGGTGCGGTCGGTGAGGGTGGGAGGCATGGCTTCGCCGAGACGTATCTCCCGCGCCCCCGCTTCGACGAGCCGCCGATAGACCTCGGGCATCCGCGTGCGCAGGATGTTGGTCCCGAGCGAGCCGAAGGCGTGCGACTGGTGGACCTGGGGGACGGTGGGGCGGCGCCAACTCTCGTGCGCCTGCACGGTGTTCTCAGGGACCGGGTCGCCGTCGCGCTCCACGATGCTGACCTCGTGCCCGGCGTCCGCCAGGGCCAGCGCGGCGACGAGTCCGGCGACGCTTCCGCCGATGACCAGTGCTCGTGGCATGTTCTCACCCGTTCTTCGTGGAGGTAAGGGGCTCGGCCGCCGACGTCTCGGCCATGATCTGGAAACGCAGGGAGCGGGCCTCGCTGAAGCAGGCACGCATCGGGCGCACCAGATCGCGGTGGTCCTGCGTGCGCTCCCACGCCTCGAAGTCCTCCAGGCGCTCCCACTCGCTGGTGATCAGCCACTGGGCGGGGTCGGTCGACGACTGGCAGACCTGGTCACGCACGTGTCCGGGGACCCCGTCGGCGACGAGGTGCCGTATCTGCTCGTACGCCTGGAGGAACTCCGTCGTCCGGTCGGGCTCGACGCGGATGAGGAAGACGACGCGGGCGCGGCCCGTGCGCGTCGGTGCTGGCATGGCGGCTCCTTCGGACGGTGGTGTGCGGGTCATGCGGACTGCGGACTGCGCAGCAGCAGGGCGCTGTTGAAGCCGTCGTAGCCGCGGGAGCCGATGAGCACCGAGTCGACGGCGCCGCTCCGCTCCTCCTCGACGAAGGGGAGCGCGCACCCGGCGGCCGGAGTGCGCGGTATCCCCGAGGCGGGTACCTGGCAGCGCTCCACGGCGAGCACGGCCGTGGCCGCGTCGAGCGCGCTGCCGCCCTGGTAGAGGCGCCCGGTGAGGGACTTGTACTCGGCGACGGCCGGGAGGGACCCCCCGAAGACCTCCCGCAGCGCGGCGCACTCGGCCGCGTCGTAGGCGGGGACGCCGAGCGCGTCGGGGAGGACGAGGTCGACCTCGCCCGGCTCGGTCCCGCCCTTCTCCAACGCGCCGGCGAGCGCCGCCGCGTAGTGGCGGACCGGGGGCCTGCCCCGGCGCCTGGTGGGGACGCCGTCGTGGCGCGCCGCCCAACCCCCTATCTCCGCGCGGACGGTGGCGCCGCGGGCGAGCGCGTGCTCCAGCTCCTCGACGACGAGTACCGCACCGCCCTCGCCCGGCACGTACCCGTCGGCGTCGGCGTCGAAGGGGAGGTAGGCGGCGTCGGGGTCGGTCGCGGTGCTCAGCCAACCGGAGCGCTGCTGGCAGGAGAGCGCGTACGGGCTCAACGGCGCCTCGGTGCCGCCGGCGAGGACGACGGACGCCCCCCGCTCGACGAGGCGGGCCGCGTGCCCGAGGCTGTCCAGACCCCCTGCGCTCTCCGAGACGAGGACGCTCGACGGGCCCTTGGCCTGGTGGCGGATGGAGAGCTGGCCGACCGTCGCGGCGTAGAACCACGCGATGGACTGGTAGGCGCCCACCTTCCGCGACGTCTCCGGGTGCCAGAGCCGTTGGAGCTCCCGCTGGCCGAACTGGTTGCCGCCCGAGGAGCTGGCGAGCGCCACCGACAGCCGGTACGGGTCGACGGCGCGCGGGTCCAACTCGGCGTCGGCGAGGGCCTGGTCGGCCGCCGCGTAGGCGAGCCAGGTCCATCTGTCGGTCTGCGCCTGGAGGCGCCCGTCGACCTGTGCCTCCAGGTCGAAGCCCGTCACCTCACCCGCGAGCGGGGTGTCGTAGCCGGAGGCGTCGAAGAGGCTGGTGGGCGCGATGGTGCGGACGCCCTTGCGGAGCGACTCCCAGTGCGCGCTGGCGCCGAGGCCGCTCGGCGCGGCCACTCCGACGCCGGTGATCACCGCTTGCCGGCGGGACATCACAACTCCTTGAGTCGAGAGAAGAGCATCGCCGACTGGAAGCCGCCGAAGCCGCTGCCGACGGAGAGCGCCGTGTCGACGCGCGTCTCCCTGGCGGTGTTCGGCGTGTAGTCCAGGTCGCACTCGGGGTCCCGGTGCTCCCAGTTGGCGGTGGGCGGCACGACGCCCCGCTCGATCGCGAGGGCGCAGGCGGCCATCTCGATCGCGCCGATGGCGCCGAGCGAGTGCCCGACCATCGACTTGATGGAGCTGATCGGGATCGTCCGCGATGCCTCGCCGAGCGCCCGCTTGAAGGCGCCCGTCTCGTGGCGGTCGTTCTGACGGGTGCCCGAGCCGTGGGCGCTGATGTAGTGCACGTCGCCCGGGTCGGTGCGGGCCTGCGCGAGCGCGTCGGTGATCGCCTCCGCCATCTCGGCGCCGTCGGGACGAAGACCCGTCATGTGGAAGGCGTTTCCGCGGTTGGCGTACCCGACGACCTCGCAGTAGACGGTCGCCCCGCGGCGCCGCGCGTGCTCCAGCTCCTCCAGGACGAGGACGGCGCACCCCTCCCCCAGGACGAAGCCGTGCCGGTCCCGGTCGAAGGGCCGGGAGGCGTGCTCGGGCGCGTCGTTGTCGGGCGTGGTGGCCTTGATGGCGTCGAACGACGCCACCGTCACCGGGGAGATGGGCGAGTCGGAGGCGCCGGTGACCATCGCGTCCGCGTCGCCGTCGGCCACCAGGTGGTAGGCGTGCCCGATGGCGTCGATCCCCGAGGTGCAGCCGGTGGAGACGACGGTGGCCGGGCCGTGCAGCCCGTACCGTGCGGCGACGTCGGCGGCGAGGCTGCTGGGGACGAGCGCCTGGTAGAGGAAGGGACTCGTGAAGTCCGGGTCGACGAGCCACTCGCGGCCCGAGTCGCTCGCCACCACGAACTCCTGCTCCAGCGCGAGGGTTCCGCCGACGGCGCTGCCGAGGGTGACGCCCGTCCGCTCGCGCAGCGCGTCGTCCGGGTCGAGGCCGCTGTCGGCGAGCGCCTCGGCGGTCGCCGCGAGTGCGAACTGCACGTAGCGGTCGGAGCGGCGGGTCTCCTTCGGTGAGAGCCCTGCGGCCTCCGCGTCGAAGTCGCACTCCGCGGCGATCCGGGAGCGGAAGGCGGACGGGTCGAACGCGGTGATCCTGCGGGTCGCGGTGCGCCCCGAGGTGATCCGCTCCCAGAACGCCTCGCGGTCGGCGCCGCCAGGCGCGACGAGGCCGAGCCCCGTCACGACGACGCGGCGCGTCATGTCGCCCTCTCCGCTGCGTACTTCCGCGCCGCCGCGGCGTCCTCGGTGTCGACGTGGCCCTCGGGCGGTGTCGGCGCGAGCGGCGCGAGGTGGAAGACGGCGAACGCCTGCGCCGCGCCGGTGTTGCGCAGCCGGTGCCGTACATGCTTCGGGATGCACATCCCCTGCCCCGCGGCGAGGACGACGGGGCTGCCGTCGATGTCGACGGTGAGCTCGCCCTCGATCAGGAGCAGGAACTCCTCGCTGTAGGGGTGGTAGTGCTCGGCGATGCACTCGCCCTCGGCGAGCCTGGCGACGCCCATGAAACCGGACGTCGCCCCCGTCGTGGTCGGCGTGAGGACGGCGCGTGTCTCGCCGCCGCGCCGGTGGTTGGCTGCGACGTCGTCGATGCCGACGACCGGGTGCTGCTGCTCGGGTGCCACGCTCATCACTTCCCCTGCGCGCCGGCCGCGGCCTGGGCCTGCGCCCGTTCCTCGATGCGGCGTCTGATCGCGTCCATCTGCACGGGCGAGTTGGTGTTGAGCCGCTTCGTCATCCCGGCGTCGTCCACGGGGGCCTGCGGCTTCATGGAGAAGTCCTGTATCCAGGTCATGCGGGTGCCCTCGGGCACCTCCTCGTACCGCCAGAAGATCTGCATGTACGCGAAGGGACCCTTCTCCAACCTGTGGGCGTGGACGGTGTGGTCGTCGGGGTTGAGCGTCCGTTCGCTCACCCAGGACCAGACGCGTCCCTCCTCGTCGGGGTGGAGGGTGAGGCGGAACCGGATGGTGTTCCCCCTGCGCTCCATGACCTCGGCGGCTGCGTACTCGGTGAAGAGGTCGGTCCAGCCGTCGACGTCGTTGGTGAGGTCCCACACCAGTTGCAGCGGTGCGGCGATGACGACGCTGTTCTCCGTGTGGCCCGCCATGTCAGCCGATCCCCCCTTCGACAGCGGTGAGTTGGTCGACGATGGCGTTGACACCCATGCCGACCGCCCCTTCGGGCACCTGGAGTCCGTGCCGGTCGGCGACGACCGCCTCCAGCTCCAGTACGGCGAGGGAGTCGACGCCCAACTCCTCCAGTGGAGTGTCGAGTTGCCCTTCGAGGGCCTCGGCGGGGACGCCGGCGTGCGTGGTGAGGATCTCCTCGATCACCGCAGCGGTGACGGGACGCAGGGTGCCGGTGCCGTGCTCGATCGTCATCGGATCGCCTTTCGTGTGTGAGTGGTTGCGCGTGTCGCGGTCGGAGGTGTGCCGTCAGCCGGCGGGCTCGAGGGTCAGCAACACCCGTCCCTGCTCGACCTGTTGGGTGCTCGGCACGTGGACGGCGGCGACCCGGCCCGGGGCGCGCGCGGTGAGCAGGCGCATCCGTCCCGAGGTCTCCAGAACGGCGACGGCCGAGCCGGCGCGCACTTCGTCGCCGACCTCCACGAGCGGCTGCTGGAGCGTGCCGCTCTCGGGGCAGGTGACCTGCATGCCCCGGTGCGTACGGGCTGCCACCGACTCCGGGAGTGCGACGCCGGAGAGGGCATGGAGCGGTGCGAGCGAGGTGAGTAGCTGCTCCGCCACCTCCTGCGCGTACTCCCGCAGCCGCCATCGGCCCTCGACGGACGACGGGTGCGCGTGCCCCTCCGCGGCCCCCGTCCTCGCCGCCGTCCGACGTTCCCCCTGGGGCGCGTTCATCGGTCGGTCCCGGTGTCCCAGGTGTAGAAGCACTCGGCGACGGCGTCCTTGGGCGAGCGCCAGTCGGGCAGGTAGGGCGTGATGAACGGGGAGAGCCGCTCGCTCACCCTCGTGAACTCCGGGTGCCGGCGCGCCTCCTGGACCGCCGCCCCTCCGGGCGCCGAGGTCTCCAGCAGGTGCACGTACGCGTCGCCGAGACGGTAGAGCGCGCGGTGGGTGACGCCGGCGACGGCGGGCAGCTCCGTGCGGTCGGACTCCGCGAAGATGCGGGCGACGTCGTCCTGCGCCCCCGGCTGCATGCGGGCGATGATCAACGTGCGGTGCATGACGGGCTCCTCCGTTGGTTTCGTGGCCGTCGGGGGGCGGCGCGGTGGGTCAGGCGGCCTGCTCGATGGGGCGGAGGGCGCCGATGTCGAGGAGAATCCGCGGGACGTTGTCGCCGATCCAGGACTCGACGACCTTGCCGCCGGCGAACCGGTGGCAGGACATCTCGTGGACGGTGATGGGCAGTCCGGTCGGCTCGATCCCCATGAGCGGTCCGCGGTGGGTGCCCCGCGTGGTGAACCGGCAGTAGACGCGGTCGTGCTCGCCCGCGACGTCCTCGACGGTGACGTGCACGTCGGGGAAGGCGGTGCGCCAGAGCGTGACGGCCTGGCGGAAGGACTCGGGCCCCGGCGGCTGGTCGGGGAGCCCGGGCGCGTTGACGACGTAGTCGGGTGCGAAGTGCGCGTCTATGCCGGAGAGGTCGCCCTCGTTGAAGGCGCGTTCGGTGATGCGGCGTACCAGGTCCTTGCGGTCCTCGACGCTCTGGGACGGCTCTGCCATGGCTCTCTCTCGCTTCCTGCTCGGGCGGGGCGCGGCGCCCCGCGGTCTTCCCGGGTCGTCGGATCAGCGCAGCGCGGCGGCGACGAAGGCGCCCGCCGCGACGGCGGCGCCGAGCGTGCGGGCCTGGTGTGCGAGGTGCCAGCGGCGGCGCTTCGCGCGCCAGCCGTCGGAGGACCGCTGGGGGCTCCAGCGCTCGATCTGCCGCCATATCGGCCGGTTGACGCCCTCGGAGGCGACGGCGACGACGCCCATGCCCAACGCCCCTGCCGCGTAGAGGGACTTGGCGACCGGGTCGTCCGACCGGATCGCCTGCGCGGCGCTGAGGCCGGTCGTGGCCAGGCCGTTCCAGAAGGCGATGGGGTGGAAGACGTGCATGTCGATGCGCTGGCAGGCGTCGACGTATGCCTTGTACGGCATCGAGTTGAGCATCGGCAGGATCGACGTCTTCATGATCCACAACGTGCCGAGCTGAACGCTGGAGGACGAGAGCAACCAGACGTTCACGTTTCTCTGCATATCCGCTCTCCTCGGAGGATCGGCCGGGACGTGGAACGCCCCGGCCACCGGACGGCACCGCCCCGGGCCCTGCGGCGCTCCGGCCGGCCGTCCGGTGGACGCCGGCACGCCAGTAGATGCTGCGCGGTGGGGCGTCCCGGGGGCACCGGACATCCGTCTGGCGGGCCCGGGACTTCTTCCCGGGCCGTCCCGGGACTCCGTCCCGGGTTTCCCGTGCGCCCTTGACGTCCTGTCAGGACGGCCGCATCCTCGTGAGCGTTTACTCACTCACCCCGGGAGGGTCGATGGCGATCGACGTACACGGGCACCTCACGTCTCCTGAACTCTTCCGGCGCTACCCGATGCCGCCGAGCCTCGCGGACGTCGAGGGCATGCTGGAGGCGAAGGCCGCCGCAGGGATCACCACCACCGTCGTCGGCAGCCCCGTCGGCGCCGGGACGATGGTGAAGACGCCGGGGGTCGACAACTACCGCCAGCCCGCGGGGGACTTGGAGCGCTTCCACGACTGGCTCGGCGAGCAGGTGCGTGCCCACCCCGAGTCCCTCCGCGCGTACGCGTACGTCAATCCGCTGGGTGGGGACGCGGAGTGGGAGCGCGCCGCGAAGCGGCTGGAGCAGCCGGAGTTCGTCGGCCTCATCGTCAACTCCAGCGTGCAGGGCCGGTTCCTCGACGGACCCGAGGCCGACGGCTTCTTCGCCATGGCCGCGCACCACGGCGCCCCCGTCATGCTCCACCCGCCGGCCGAGCCCGCCGGCGGCGCGGCCCTCGACGACCTGCGGCTCGTGGAGCAGATCGCGCGGCCCGGCGACGTGACGACGGGCACCGCAGCCGTCCTCTTCGCCGGCTGGCTGCGCAAGTACCCCGCGCTGCGGATCATCGCGCCCGTCTGCGGAGGCGGACTGCCCCTGCTGCTGGAACGGTTGGAGCGCGCGCGCCGGATGCCTCCGGGATTCGGCGGCGCCGCCGGGAAGGTGCCCGCACCGGCCGACCCGCCCCCGCCGCTCGCCGACGAGCTCCGGCGCGTCCACGTGGACACCGCGACGCCGAGCCGCCGCGCCCTCGCTGCCGCCGTCGACGCGTTCGGCGTGCACAACGTGCTCTTCGGCACCGACACCCCGCCGATGAGCGCACCGCTCCCCGAGTCTCTGCACCGGCTCGGCCAACTCGGGCTGTCGGAGGAGCACTTGGACCTGATCCGGGCCGGGAACGCCCGGCGGATCTTCGACTTGCCGCAGGCGGCGCCTGCGGGCGGTGCCGCGGAGCACCGCGTAGCCCAGGAGGTGCGGAGATGAGCGCCGAAAAGCGCTTCGACGGCGACAGAGCGCTGGTGGTGGGAGGGTACGGCGGCATCGGCGCCCTGGTCTGCCGGTCACTCGCCGAGGAAGGGGCGCGCGTCGCCGTCGCCGGCAGGTCGAAGGAGCGGGCCGAGGAGGTGGCGCGCTCCCTCGGCCCCGGCTCGGGGAGCGCCCACACGGTCGACGTACGCGACCCGGCGGACGTACGCCGCCTCGTCGCCGAGGTCACCGAAGAGTTCGGCGGCCTCGACCTCCTCGTCAACAGTGCCAGCGCGCTCGTCGTCGCACCGGCCACGGAGATCGGCGAGGAGGACTGGCGCGCCGTCGTCGAGACGAACCTGCTCGGCGCCTTCTGGCTCTCGCAGGCCGTCGGCCGGTCGATGGTCGCGGCCGGCGGCGGGCGGATCGTGCACCTCTCCTCCGTACGCGGAACCCTCGGCGCACGGCGGGGGTTCAGCGCGTACGGCGCAAGCAAGGCCGGACTCAACCTGCTCGTCCAGCAGTTGGCCGCCGAGTGGGGGCAGCACGGAGTGCGGGTCAACGCCGTCGCGCCCGGCTTCGTCCGTACCGACTTCGTCTCCGGCTCGGCGCAGGACGAGCAGTTCATGCGCATGCTCGTGGGCCGCATCCCGCTCGGCAGGACCGCGGAGGCCGAGGAGATCGCCTCGGCCGTCACCTACCTCGCCTCGCCGGAGGCCGCCTTCGTCACCGGTCAGATCCTCCACGTCGACGGCGGCGTCACCGCGAGCCAGTGACCGCCGCGCACCCGCAGACACGCCACCCAGAACAGGAGACCGCTATGAGCACCTGGCACGCCCTCTTTTACCCGCTGCTTCCCGGCAGCGAGGAGAAGGTGAAGGAACTCTTCCGCAAGAGCGGCCGCCCGCAGTTCGACATCACGGGCGAGGACGGGGCCGTACAGGGACGGCTGCTCGGCACGATGGCCTTCGTCGGGAAGGAGATGGCGGTCCGCGTCATCGAGATCGAGGGACCGCTGCCGATGGTGGCCGCGCACATGAGCCAGCAGCCCGCGGTCCGCGAGTTCGAGCGCGGCCTGGAGGAGCACCTCGCCGCGCCCCGCGACATGACGACGCGCGAGGGTGCGCAGGCGTTCTTCCGCCAGGCGGCGCTGGAGATGGTCCTCTCCCGCCGGCACGACGAGCCGCTCCCGGGGGAATGACATGGACGTCGGTATCGGCCTGCCCACGGCACACCCCGCGGTGAACGGCGACGACGTCGTCGCCTGGGCACGCCACGCGGAGGCGGGCGGCTTCTCCACGCTGGGCGTCATCGACCGCCTCGTGCACGGCAGTTGGGAACCGCTGACGGCGCTGGCGGCGGCCGCGGCCGTCACCGAGCGGATCGGACTCGCCACCAGCATCCTCATCGCCCCGCTCCGCGCAGGCACGGCCCTCCTCGCCAAGCAGGCAGCGACCGTCGACCGGCTGTCGCACGGCCGCCTCACGCTCGGCCTCGCCGTCGGCTCGCGCCCGGACGACTTCGCCGTCGGCGGCGTCGCACTCGCGGGGCGCGGCGTGCGGACCGACGCCCAACTCCGGGAGCTGCGCGAGCTGTGGTCCTCGGCCGAGGCAGGCAAGCCCTCGGCCGTCGGCCCGGCCCCCGCACGTCCGGGTGGGCCGCCGCTGCTCCTCGGCGGCCATGCGCCGCGCGCGCTGGAGCGTGCGGCGCGCTTCGGCGACGGCTGGATAGGCGGCGGCACGGGGCCCGGGATGTTCCGGGGAGGCGCCGAGCAGTTCCGGGCGGCCTGGGAGCGGGCGGGGAGGACGGGCCGTCCGCGGCTCGCCGCGATCGCGTACGTCGGGCTCGGGCCCGGCGGCGCGGAGGAGACGGAGGAGTACCTCCGCTCCTACTACCGCGGCGCAGGGCCTTTCGTCGACCACATCGTCCGCAACGCGGCCACCTCGTCGGGCCAACTCGCCGAGCTGCTGGGCGAGTACGAGGAAGCCGGCTGCGACGAGGTCCTGCTGATGCCGTGCGTGCCGAACCGGGACCAGATCGACCGCGCCGCAGAAGCGGTATCCACCGCCGCGTGACCCTGGCGGGGCCGGACACCGTTCGGCCCCGCCGCAAAGGCAACTCCCTTACGCGCGTGAGCGTTCGGTTCCCTTACGCGCGTGAGCGTTCGGTTCCGGCCACGGAAACCTGCTCCGCCTGCCGCAGGATAATCTCTCCGACGGAATTCCACCCGGCCGCAGACATCCGCACGCCCGCACCGCGGTGGCGCGGGCGCGGAATGGCGGCAACTCCGTTATGTCCCGTCGGAATTCGAGGCAACAGGCAAGGGAATACGAAACGAATTGATGCCGAGCCGCCGGCGCCTGCGCATTCCTGCCGCGCCCGTCGCGTGGCGCCGGCGCCACGTCCCCGGAGAGCGCCATGCGCCCCGGGGCGCGCTGCCGCCACGAACCCCGCACGGCGGGTGACCGCCCACCGGCCTCCAGCGGACTCGGCACCGCGGTGCAGGGTGCGCCGGCAGCCGACCGCGAGTGCGCCGCGATCTTCGCGTCCGCGAACGCGAGAGCACCGAGGCGCACCGCGCCGGTTGCCGAACGGTGGGACGCCGAAGCCGCCGCCGGGGTTCCGCTCCCGTACCGGGCGGCCCGGCGCCCGCGTCACGCCTGTGCCGCGAGCGCCCTCCACAACTGGTCGACGAGCGCCCGAGCCTGTACCGCGCGATCGGAGGGCGACGACGTCGGCATCAGCTCCTCGTTGTACGCACTGAGGAAGCAGGCGCCGAGCAACAGCCGCGCCGACGCGTCCGGATCGACCTCCGCGCCGACCGCACCGGCCCGTTTCGCCGACTCCAGGTAGGCGGCGAGGAGCTCCACCGCACGGTGCGGGCCGACCTGGTTCTCCTGCATCCAGGAGCGGTGCGAGACCATGAGTTTCGGTTCGGAGAAGACCGACAGGGTCATTGGTATGGACTCCCGGTAGAAGGCGAGTGCCTCCTCGGTCACGCGTTCAAGTGTGGCGCGTACGTCCTCTCCCGCGTCCAACTGCCCGGGCAGGTCCCGCAGCACGGGCAGCAACCCGGGCATCCTTTCGGCGAGCACGGCGAGAAAGAGCTCTTCCTTGCTCCGGAAATGCCTGTACATGGCACCCTCGGAGCACTGGGCCTCCTCGGCGATCTCCTTCGTCGTGCATTTCGGCAGCCCCTTCTCACGGATCACCCGCTCTGCCGCGTTCATGATTCGCTCACGCATGTTCATGAAAGCTCCTGGGAAGGGCCGGACTCGTGACCGGCATGCGAAGACCGCGCACGGCTCCCGTGCGCGGCGGTCCAGCGTAGTTCCACACGAGCGGCCGCTCACTCACAGCCCCTCCCCGCACCGCAGGCGCGTACGCACCGCCGCCGGGCCCGACGGCGGCACGTACGCGCGGCTCCTTCCCGCTGCGGCCTCAGTGGGTGTGCGGCACGTCGTCACCCGGGCCGGGCGGCGGCCCCTCCATCCGCGCCCCGTAACGCTCCAGCGCGCCGAGCAACTTGCCGACGTCCGGCGGCCCCTTGGGCGGGGGCGGCAGCACGAGGCCCTGGGCGGGCTCGCCCGTCTCGAAGAACCAGTTCTCGAAGCCGGCCGGCGTCCCCATGAGCAGGAACCGGGTGTCCGGGTCCTCGACCTGGAACTGGTGCGGCAGCCCCCGCGGCGCGAAGACGACGGCGCCGCGCACCGCCTTGTGGTGCTCCTCCCCCACGCGCACGCTCATCTCCCCGTCGAGCACGACGAAGATCTCGTCCTCCCTGGTGTGGGTGTGCAGCGGCGAGGTGTAGCCGGGCGGGGAGATCTGCTCGGCCATCCAGAACTGGCCGTCCGTCTCCTCGCCCGTGGCCTTGAAGTTGAGCAGGGCGCCCACGTGCCACACGGCACGCCCCTCCTGCGCCTGCTTGATGAACGGAAGTGTCATCCCCGTCTCCTCGTCCGATCCGTGGTGCGCGGTGGTGTGTTCACGCGAGCGCGGGCGCCGGCTCGCCGGCCCCGGTGGCGCGTACGGCCTCGACGACCTCGGCGGCGTCCGGTGTGAACGCGTCCTCCAGGGCCGGGCTGAAGGGCACGGGAGCGTGCGGCGACGTCACCATGCGGACGGGACCGCGCAGCGCGCCGTGGCAGTCCTGCGCCACCTGCGCCGCGACGTCCGCCGCCAGCCCGCACCTCGGGTGCGCCTCGTCGACGACGACGAGGTGGCCGGTCTTCTCGACGCTCCGGTAGACGGCCGCGTTGTCGAACGGCGAGAGCGTCCGCGGGTCGAGCACCTCGCACTGCACCCCCGACTCTGCGAGCCGTTCCGCGGCTTCGAGCGCCACCTGCACCATCCGCCCGACGGCGACGACGGTGCAGGAGGACCCCTCGCGCACGACCGACGCCTCGCCGAAGGGCACCGCGTACGGCTCCTCGGGGACCTCGCCGGGGGTGAAGTAGAGCATCTTGTGCTCGAGGAAGAGCACCGGGTCGTCCTCCTGGAGCGCCGTCGCCATGAGGCCCTTGGCGTCCGCCGGGGTGGAGGGCGTCACCACCTTCAACCCCGGCACGTGGACGAAGAGCGGGTGGAGCGCCTGCGAGTGCTGCGCACCGCGCCGCATCCCCGTGCCCCACATGGCGCGGAGCACCAGCGGCACCCGTACGCCTCCCCCTGTCATGTAGCGGAGCTTCGCCGCCTGGTTGACGATCTGGTCGAAGCAGACCGTCGCGAAGTCGACGAAGAGCAGGTCGACGACGGGACGGAGACCGGTCGCCGCCGCGCCCACCGCGGCGCCCACGAACGCCGACTCGGTGATCGGCATGTCGAGCACGCGCCCCGGGAACTCCTGCTCGATGCCCTGCGTCGGACCCCAGGCGCTGGTGGCGTCCTCCCCCATCAGGACGATCGACTCGTCCTGCCCCATCCGCTCGACGAGCGCCTCGCGGATGGCCTGCGCGTAGGTGATGGTGCGCACGCTTTCTCCCCCTTCGACGTGACGGGACCTCCTGGCGGCGCCAGGGGTCAGTGGGCGGCGTAGACGTCCGTCGTCAGCGCCGTGAGGAGCGGCTCGGCGGGCTGCGCCGCCCGGTCGAAGGCCGCCTGGACGCGGGCCGCGCTCTCCTTCTCGACGCGGTCCAACTCGGCGCCCGCGTCGGCGGGTTGGCCTGCCCCCGTGAGGCGGCGGCGGAGCAGCGCGAGCGGGTCGGCTTCGGCACGCAGCCGCTCGGCCTCGCCCGCGGGCCGGTACGCCTGGTTGTCCCAGCCCTCCATGTGACCGTGGAACCGCTGGGCCCTGCACTCGACGAGCGTCGGCCCCCGCCCGCTCCGTGCACGGTCGACGGCCTCCGAGGCGGCGTCCCGCACGGCGAGCGCGTCGGCCCCGTCGACGACGGCGCCGGGGATGCCGAAGCCCGCAGCCCGCGCCGACATGTCCGTGCCGGAGAAGTGGCGTGCGGCCGAAGTGGCCTGCGCATAGCCGTTGTTCTCCACGACGAAGACCACGGGCAGGTCGAGCATGCGGGCGAGCACGAGGCTCTCCAGGACCGCGCCCTGATTGGCGCCCCCGTCGCCGGTGAAGGCGACCGCGACGTCGTCGGTGCCGCGTTGCCGCGCGGTGAGGGCTGCGCCGCAGGCGAGCGGGACCCCGCCGCCGGCGAGGCCGTTGGCACCGAGCATGCCGTGGCCGAGGTCGGCGATGTGCATCGAGCCGCCTTTGCCGTTGCACACGCCGTCCGAGCGCCCGTACAACTCCGCTGCCATGGCCTCGACTTCGCAGCCGGCGGCGATCGCGTGGCCGTGGCCGCGGTGCGTGCTCGCCAGGTGGTCGCCGTCGCGGAGCACCGAGCAGACGCCCGCGGCCACGGCCTCCTGCCCGATGTACAGGTGCACGGCTCCGGGTATCTCCTTCGCCAACTCGCCGACGCGCTCCTCGAAAGCGCGGATCATCGCCATGACCCGGTACATCCGGAGCGCGGGCCCCTCGGCGCCTGCGGGTGGTCGGTCCATCGGAATGCCTCCTCAACGTGGTGCGACGTTCGGGCATACGGACTGGACGCGCTCCCAGTCCCCCGGGACCAACGCGTCGCTCCCGGTGAGGGTAAGTGCTCACTCACACGATTGACAACTGCCCTATCACAACCGGCACTTGAGGCCACTGGCGGGTACTCACCCGGGCACAAGTAAGTCTTGCGCCTACGCTTCCGGGACCATAAAGTCCTGAACCGTAGTAAGTGCGCCGAAAGATCATCTGAAGGATCGCCGACGGGCGGTCTTGAATCACCTGTGGCAAAGGTGAAGCTCAGTAGGCTCCGGCCTGTGATTGCGGGTATGGCAATGTGAGTGCCGAGTCCGACTCAACGGGGGACTTCTAGCCATGCATGACCTAGTTGGCAGACCTGCAAAAAGGGGCGGAAACCGATCGGGCGCGCTGACGCGCGAGTTGACCCGCTCCGTCTCCCGGGTCAGCGACCGACCGGAGAGGTCGACGCTGGCGGCGCTGGCGTTCGGCGGCCTCGCCCTAATCCTGTGGATGCTGCGTTGGCGCCCCAGGCGCACGCTGCCGGGACGCGGCCGGAGTGCGAGCTCCCGACCTCGTCCGCACGACATCGACCAGGCACGCCGCGAGGAGCGCCACCGATTAGCGCAGACGCTCCACGACTCGCTCTCGCCCAACCTCGCGGCCCTGCAACTCCGCATGCAGAGTGCGGTATTGCTCGTCCGGGACCGCCCGGAACAGGCCGCGGAACTGTTCACCGAGTCCGTCGACGACGTGAACAGCTCGCTCGAGGAGCTCCGCCACACCCTGCGCAGCCTGCGCTACGCACCGCGCCGCGGGCACAGACCCACGCGCGAGCGCACCGACCTCGCCGGCTTTCTGAAGATGCACACCAAAGCGCTCTCGCAGGCGTCGGCCGGCCGGACGCACTTCACCTACCAGATCACCGGGGACGTGTCGGCCCTTCCGCCGCGCCTCCAGTCGGCGCTCCGCGGCGTCGCGGGCGAAGCCGTGGCCAACGCGGCGCGCCACTCGGGTGCCGAGCACTGCCACACCGACCTGACGGTGAGCCGGAACACCGTGTGCCTCACCGTCACCGACGACGGTGTCGGCATCGCGAGCGACGCCACCTCGGGCCTCGGCCTGCCTTCGATGTGCCGCGAGGCACGCGAGCAGGGCGGCACCTTCAGCGTGACGCACCGCCAACCGCACGGCACCGTCGTACGGGTGCGGCTCCCCCTACCCGTCCACTGACCACGCCCGCGATCCCCGACCTCCTTCTCGCCCTCCTTCTTCCTGCCCCGTTGCCTCCTGCCCGCGCCTGCCCCGACAGGTGCGCCGGCGGACGAACGCGGCGCCGACCAACCGAGGAGTACAGCGATGAATGCCATGTCCACCCGATATCTGCGCGTCCTCATCGCAGACGACCACCCGCTCTACCGCCAGGGCCTGCGGCAGCTCATCGAGGGGTGCGACGGCCTTCAGGTCGTCGGTGAGGTCGCCGACGGAAGCGACGTCGCGGCTGCGTGCGTGGAGATGCACCCCGACGTCGTCCTGATGGACATCAGCATGCCGGGACTCAACGGCATCGAGGCGGCGAGACTGCTCCAGGCCAGGTGCCCGGAGACCGGCGTCGTGGTCCTCACCGCCGACGACACCTCGAAGAACATCGCCGCCGCCATCCGCGCCGGCGCCCGGGGCTACCTGATGAAGGGCGCCCACCCGGAGGAGATACACCGCGCCGTCTTCGAAGTGGGGTACGGCGGCGTCCTCTTCGGCCCCGAGGTCGCCGACTACCTCCTCGCCAGGTTCAAGCAGCCCCCCGTACAGGAGCACCCCTTCCCCCAACTCACCGGCAGGGAGCGGAGCGTGCTCACCATGCTGGCGGACGGGAAGAGCAACAGCCGTATCGCAGCGGAGCTCGGCCTCTCCGCCAAGACCATCCGCAACTACCTCTCGCAGATCTTCGCCAAGCTCCACGTCACCGACCGCACCACGGCGGTCATCAGGGCCCGGCAAGCGGGCCTCGGTAGCTGACCGGTCGGTGCACCGGCGCAGCAACCGGGCACGCTCGCCGGGTCGTTCGACCCGCACCGAGCGCCGGTCGGGGTCGGACGCCATGCGCACCGCGCAGGCGTCCGGCCCCGTCCGGCTGCTCCTCATGCGCGGGAGCCCGTGACGAGCACGATCTTCCCGCCGACCTCGGCCCGCTCCATCGCCCGCTGCGCCTCCGCCGCCTCGCTCAGCGGCGTCGTCCGCCCGACCCGGGGGTGGATGCGGTCGCGTCCCAGCAGGTCGAGCACCGCCTCCATGTCCTGCCTGTACGCAGCGGGTTGCTCCTTCTCCAGGCTCCAGGCGTTGTAGAAGACCGTGCGCCTGCCGTCCGGCACGAGCTTCGGCAGCACGATCCCGCCGAGGAAGCCGCGCGCCCCCACGAGCCGGTCGGCGCGGTCGCCGCGGAGCGCCGCGTTCTGCCCGTAGGCGACGAGCGCCCCGCCCTTCCCGATCGTCCGGTACGAGCGCCGGAAGTGCCCGCCGCCGACGGGGTCGAAGACCGCGTCGACCTGCCCCTGCGGCAAGCGCCTGACCACCTCGGTGAAGTCCTCGGCGTCCCGGTCGATGGGGTGCCCGCCGAGCTCCCGCACCTGCTCGAACCGCTTCGCCGAGCAGGTGCCGTAGCACGTCACCCCTGCGACGCCTGCGAGTTCGAGGAAGGCGGTGCCGACGCCGCCTGAGGCGCCGTGTACGAGAATGGTGCCGCCGCGCCCGACGCGGGCCACGCGGTGGAGCATCTGGTACGCGATGAAGTAGTTGAGGACGGCGGCCGCGGCCGAGACCGAGTCGACCCCCTCGGGGAGCGGCACCAGGCGCTCCTCCGCCACGTTCGCATACTCGGCGTAGCCGCCGCTGCGCACCAGCGCGGTGACACGTTGCCCGACCCGTACGGAGGTGACCCCCGGACCGACCGACGCCACCTCGCCGACGAGGTCGTACCCCGGAGTGAACGGGCGCTTCGGACCACCGGGGATCACACCTGCCCGCAGCAGCACGTCCCCGTACGAGACCCCGCACGCCTCCACGCGCACCTGGGCCTCCCCCGGCCCCGGCGCCCGTAATGCGGCCTCGCGCCAGCGCAGTACGTCGGCTCCGCCCAACTGGGCGACGCTCATGTGGCGATACGTCATCTGCTACCTCCCGTGAGAGCAATACGTCGACTGTGCACCCGAGTTGGAGCAGCGGGTGAACCGCCGTACCTCGCGCCCGGCCCCGCCTCCCGTCGTCGCGCGTGTGAAGTCGGGCGGGGTGTGCGGCAGTTGCGCAGCCAGGCGCACCCCTCGATTTTATATAGACTGGCCATACAATAGAATGCCGCGACCACCCCTTTGTCTTACTGGAGCCGAGCCATGACGCCTCGCCCCTACCGCACAGGCCAGCGCCAAGCGGCAGCGACCGAGCAGACCCGGACCAAGATCCTCACCGCCGCCGGAGAGCTCCTCACCGGCGACAAGGGCCCCGGCGCCTTCAGCATGGAGGCGGTCGCGCGCCAGGCGGGCGTCGCCCGGATGACGGTCTACTACCAATTCGAGTCGCGCACCGGTCTGTTGGAGTCGCTCTTCGACGACCTCGCCGCGCGGGGCGGCATGGGCGGAGTCCGCGACGTCTTCGCCTCAGCCACCGACGCACGCACCGCCCTCGCGAAGTTCATCGCCGTCTTCGCCGGCTTCTACTCCTCCGCGCGCACGGCGCTCCGCCGCCTCCGCGGCCTCGCGGTGATCGACGCCGACCTGGAGGAGACGCTCCGCCACCGCGGCGAGCGCCGACGCGTCGGGCTGCGCACCCTCATCGACAGACTGACGGCGGAGACCGGCGCCGAGACCACCCCCGACGAGCGCGACGAGCTGTGCCTGATGCTCTTCACGCTGACGAGCTTCGAGACCTTCGACCTGCTCTGCGAGCCCGGGAGCAGCACCGAGCAGGCGGCCTCGCGCATGGAGCGGATGGTCTTCGTCCTTCTCGACGAGTGGCTTCCCGCGCACACCTGAGTCCACCTCCCCTGCCTCCGGCCCGCGCGAAGAGCGCGCGGGCATCCCGCCCGTTCAGCCCGCCGCCTGCGGTGCGGTCCTCCGCTGGCGCTCGCGCGGCAGGAGCACGCTCGCCGCGACGAGCCAGATCAGGCCGCCGAACCGCGCGATCGGCAGCGGGATGCCGAACGCGGTGTCGAACAGCGCGAGCGTCCCGAGGACCGCGACGGCAGCGAGCACGATCCCGGTCCAGGCGAACCAGGTCGGCGTCAGCCGCACGAGCAGCGCCGGCACCGCCACACCCGCGAGGAGCAGGCCGAACGGCACCACGTGTGCAGGGCCGCCGGCTGCGAACATCAAGTCGGCGAGTACGCGGGCGAGTTCCGGGCTGTCGAGGGAGGCGGCCCGGGAGGCCGTCCAGCCGAGCACCCCGCACAGCGCCATCAGCACCGCCGACATCACGCCGCCGACCAGCGCGATGGCGGGTCCCGGGGCCGTCACGCCGAGGCGGCGAAGGCGCCGGTAGACGACGGCGGTCCAGATGGCGAGCGGGAAGGCCGCACCGAACTGGAGGATGCCGGCGACCCGTGCTGCCGTCTCGTTGTCGCGGAAGTACTCCAGCGCCTCGCTCGCGGAGGCCGAGGGCTGGGGCATCGAGCTCGCCAGCACCACGGAGACGATCATCAGGCCCGCGAAGGCCAGCGCCGGAATCCACAGCGGCGGACCCGACTGGCCCCGCCTCCTTGCGTCGTTACCCGTCTGCGGCGCCCGCGGCTCCGCTGCCACGTCTCCCGTCGAACCGGCAGTCATCGCAACTCCCCTTCCCTCGGCATCATTTCGCTACCAATATAGTTCCACACGGGACATCGTTGACAAGGGTTAGGCTTTTTCTCATGACCACATCGTCTGAGCGTCCTGCCCCCGCCGCCGGGCCGGACGGCACCACCCGCCGGGCGACCTTCCTGCTCACGCAGCTCGGCGAGTTCGCGGCCCAGAGCTTCGCGCGGCGAATAAGCGAGCTCGACCTGACGCCGCCGCAGGCCGGCCTGCTGCGCCTGCTCGCCCGCTCCCCCGGCCACCACCAGCAGGAGGTGGCCCGGATGATCGGCATGACGCCGAGTCGCTTCGTGCCCTTCCTCGACACGCTGGAGCAGCGCGGGCTCGTCGAACGCAGGCGCAACCCCAACGACCGGCGCTACCAGTCGCTCTACCCGACCGAGGCCGGCCGCCGCGTCCTCACCGAGATCCACCGCGCCGCCGAGCAGCACGAGTCCGAGTTCCTCGCCGCCCTCGACCCGGAGGAGCAGCTCTTGCTCAACGGCCTCCTCGGCCGGGTCGCCGCCGCGCAGGGCCTCTCCGCCGACATCCACCCGGGCTTCAGGAGACTCGACCCGGACGGCGACGGCCGGGGCCCCGCCGACACCTGACCCGCGCACGACCGCACCGCCGCACACACGTCGGCCGCCCGCCGGCGCCTCCCGGCGGGCGGCCGCAGCGCACCCGTGTTCTCCCCGCGCGCGGACCCGGCCGCGCGCAACCGCTACCTTCCGGTGCCTCCCTCGCTCCGGTCGAACTCCCCCTCGGCCTCGAGGTCCTCGCCGTCGTCGAAGTCGTCGAGCGGTTCGTAGTCGTCCTCGTCGGGACCGCCGAGCGGAGTAAAGGCGGTGTCCTCGTCGTCGAAGAGCGGGCTGGAGTCGAAGCGCCAGACGACGCGCTCCTGGTCGGCCTGGTCGAAGGGGGCCGAGAACCACTCGCCCGGCTCGGCCGGCTCGTCGGCCGCGGCGACCCACAGCGTGGAGTCACCGCGCTCCAGCCCGAACTCCTTGTGGCGGACGGCGATCTCGTCGGGCTCGTACTCCCCGAAGAGGACCCCGAGCGCCGAGTGGACGCCGGCGCCCGCCTCCTCCTCTTCGTCGGAGTCGGGGGCTTCCGGATCGAAGGCGGAGAGGCGTTCGACGTGGGCGAGCAGCCGTTCCGGTTCGACGACGGTGTAGTCGCGCCGCGCGAAGACGTTGAGCGCACTCGGGAGCGCCGGGCCGCGATAGCCGGTGGCGCTCCCGTCGCCGCTCGGGATCTCGAACGGGGTGACCTCGTCGTGCACTTCGTAGAGGAGCTCGTCGTAGGCTTCGCCTGCCTGCGCAAGCTCGTCGAAGGCGGCATAGACGGCGGACTCGTATGCGGCCTCCTGCGCCGAGGCGGTCCCCTCGGGCACCTCGGCGCGCCGCTCGACCGCCTCGAGGTGCCGGTCGAGGGCGGCCTTCACCGCCTCGGCGGCAGCGCGTACATCGGCAGCGCTGGGCTGCGCAGCATCAGACATACGGTAGACGCTATCCGCAGAGGGGCACTGCCCGCACAATAGATGAGATGCCGGAATACGAATTTCGCGATGTGTACGTCCCCCGCGGAGTCTCGCGCAAGGACACGACCCAACTCCTGACCGAGCACGCCGAGTACGGCCACTGGGAGCTCGCCCGCACCCGCCTCTACCCGGACGGGAGCCGGCGGGTACGGCTGCGCCGCCGCATCATCCGCCAGCCGCGTCCCACCTGGTGAGCCCGGCCGGCACGACGAGGAGGAGAGACGAAGAGGGAGGGGCCGCGTGCGACCCCTCCCCCGCGCGATGCGTGCGACTCAGCGTGCGGCGGCGCGCGAGCGGCGGTAGAGGACGTAACCGCCCAGGAGCAGAGCGCCGCCGAGCGGTGCGACGACGGCCATCTGCGAGCCGCTGCCCGTCTCCGCAAGCTGCGGGGACTCGTAGGAAGCGGGCACCGCACGCCCCTCCTCCTGCTCGGGAGCGGGAGCCTCCTCCGGCACCGTCTGCTCGTCCGGCTGCTCGGGCGCCGGGGGCTGGGCCGGAGTCGAGGGCTTGTCCGGAGTCGCCGGGTGCTCCGGAGGGGCCTCCGGAGTGCTCTGACCCGGCTTCGGCGGCTCGGGGCTCGGCTTCTCGGCGGGCGGCGTGACGCTCTCGCCGCCGTTGTGGCAGGTGTTGCCGAAGGTCGGGTTAAGCAGCCCGATCACGGAGACGCTGTTGCCGCACAGGTTGACCGGAACGTCGATCGGTACCTGGACGCTGTTGCCCGAGAGCACGCCTGGCGAGCCCTCTGCGCCCCCCTGGGCGCCGGAGTCGGCGAGCGCGGTGCCGGCGCCGGACATGGCGAGCACGCCGCCTGCCGCAACGATGGTGAGCAGGCCCTGCTTGGTGACCTGTCGCATAGTTCTTCCCCTGACTTGCCTGATACTGGACGAATCACGGGGGAGGTCGGCGAAGCGCCCGCCCCCAGAAAAGTGCCGGCGGCCCCGGAGCGCGTGGCGCGCGCTCCGAGGCCGCCCGTGTCACCGCCTCATCGGGTGAGGCACATGGCAACCGCGAACGTCACTTGTTGACGCAGGTGTTGCCGAAGGTCGGGTTGAGCAGCCCGATGACGTTGATCGAGTTGCCGCAGACGTTGACCGGCAGGTGGATGGGGGCCTGCACGACGTTGCCGGAGGCGACGCCCGGCGAGTTGAGCGCGGCGCCCCCGGCGCCGGAGTCCGCGACGGCCATGCCCGCACCCGCGAGCACGAGACCGCCGGTGGCGGCCACTGTGACGACAGCCTTCTTGATCATCTGTTCCTCCTCGTTGCATGGGCGGTCCCAGCCGAGGACCGCAACCCGAGTAACGAGGACGAGGGAATACGGCTACGAACCCATCGGAACGTTCACCCTTTCCGGGCACACTGGCACACGTCATCGAAATACCTGCGGGGGAAGCGGCAGGGCGGGCGCGCCGACGAACACCCCTGCCAGAAGCGGGAGTTCGTCGGCGCGCAGGGCTCAGGAGGCGTCGAGGAAACGGTCGAGCACACGCACCCCGAACTGGAGCGCGTCCACCGGGACCCGCTCGTCGACGCCGTGGAACATCCCGGCGAAGTCCAGCTCGGGCGGAAGCTTCAGCGGCGCGAAACCAAAGCAGCGGATACCGAGGTCGTGGAAGGACTTCGCGTCCGTCCCCGCAGCGAGCATGTACGGGATCGTCCGCGCCGCCGGGTCCTCGGCGCGCAGCGAGGAGCGCATCGCCTCGGCGAGCGCCCCGTCGAAGCCGGTCTCCAGCGCCCGGTCGGCGTGGACGTCCTCGCGCCGCACCCGAGGCCCGAGAAGCCGATCGAGCTCGGCGAGGAACTCGTCCTCGTACCCCGGCAGGAACCTGCCGTCGACGTGCGCCGTCGCCTGCCCCGGGATGACGTTCACCTTGTAGCCGGCGCCGAGTTGGGTGGGGGACGCGGTGTTCTGGAGCGCCGCGCCCACCAGCTTCGCGATGCTGCCGAGCTTGGCGATCGTCGCGTCGAGGTTGTCCGGGTCGAGCTCGACGCCGAGCGCGTCGGAGAGCTCGTCGAGGAACCGCTCGACGGTCTTGGTCATGCGGACGGGCCACTTGTGCCTGCCGAGCCGCGCCACCGCCTCGCACAGCTCCGTGATGGCGTTGTCCTCGTTGGTCATGGAACCGTGGCCCGCGGTGCCGTCGACCGTGAGGCGCATCCAGTGCATGCCCTTCTGGGCCGTCTCCACGAGGTACAGCCGCAGGTCCTCGTTGACGGTCAGCGAGAAGCCGCCGACCTCGCCGATCGCCTCCGTCACGCCCTCGAAGAGACCGGGGTGGTTGTCGACGAGGTGCCGCGCACCGTAGACGCCGCCGGCCTCCTCGTCGGCGAGGAACGCGAGCACCACGTCACGCGGCGGCTTGCGGCCGCTGCGCATGCGCTCCCGCACCACCGCGAGCGTCATCGCGTCCATGTCCTTCATGTCGACGGCGCCGCGGCCCCAGACGCAGCCGTCGACGATCTCGCCGGAGAACGGGTGGTGCGTCCAGTCCTCCGCGTTGGCCGGGACGACGTCCGTGTGGCCGTGGATCAGCAAGGCCGGCCGCGACGGGTCCTCCCCCTCGATCCGGGCCACCGTCGAGGCACGCCCCGGGCGGGACTCGAAGATCTGCGGCTCCAGCCCGACTTCGGCGAGCTGCTCCGCCACGTACTCGGCGGCGGCCCGCTCGCCGGGCCCCTCGTTCTGACCGTAGTTGCTGGTGTCGATCCGGATGAGGTCGCGGCAGAGGTCGACAACCTCCCGCTCGGCCACGGCGGTCCGTCCGCCCTCGCCCCCGGGTACTCGGTGTTCCCCGCCCGCTGCCTGGCTCGGCTGGCTCACGCTGCCTCCTCGAGGTCGCTGCTGTGCCCCCATCCTCCCGCTACCGGTCCACCCACCCCACAGCCAGGTGATCCACCCCGCGAAGGAGTGCTAATGTTTACCCCGTCGCGAAGGGCGCAAGCCCCCGGCGACCACCTGGTCGGGGTGGCGGAATGGCAGACGCGCTAGCTTGAGGTGCTAGTGCCCTTTACAGGGCGTGGGGGTTCAAGTCCCCCTCCCGACACGTACTGGTACCCCACGGGAACCGCCTAGGTCCTGGTTGAGATGGCTCTCGACCAGGACTTTTTGCTGCGCGGGCTCGTAGCGTAGGCGGATTCCCAGCTCCTTGTAGAGCTCGGCCTTGTCGGTGGGGTCGGCGTGGCGGATCGCCGCTGTGACGTTTCCGGCTGCTCTGACGAGTGCGGCAACCTCGACCCGCGACAGCGGTGTGCCGGACTGCGGCTGTGGCTGCGGCGTGGTGGCTCGGAGCTCGGATTCGGCCTGTTCGCGGCGGGCCTGGGTTTCAGCGATCCATTGAGTGACCAGCGCGGGGTCGGCGCCTGCTTCGAGCGCGGCTCGGTGGGCGGCGAGCTTGGTGTCGCAGTCGGCGATTCTCTGCTGAGCGGTGTTGGTGGTACGGGCCGGTCCTGGATCTTCTTGGGCGGTGGCAGCCATGAGATCGACGGTCTCGTCCAGGCGGTGCGGCGAAAAGATCTTCACGAGCCAATCGTCGAGCGGCCGGATCAGCCACGCTTCCCGTAGGTAGACGTTGCGGGGGTGCGTGATGCGGTTGGCGAACGCGTACTGCTCGGGGAAGCGGCAGCGGTAGTACGCCTGGTGGTGGGACCAGTGCCCCTGCATGGTGCGACCGCAGACGCCGCATCGCAGAGCACCGCGCAGAAGGTACGTGTTCCGAGTGCGTTTGACCCCGGGTGCCGGGCCGGAGCGGACCCGGGAGCGTAGAACATCCTGCGTGCGGGCGAAGGTGTCGTCGTCGATGAGCGGTGTGTGGACGATCTCCTTGGAGATGATCCACTTGTCCTGGGCGTTCCAGCGCATCATGGTGGTGTAGCCCAAGCTGACGTCGGTGATGTCGAGCAGCGTCTCGTGCTTCTTCTGACGGTTCCAGACCTGGCGGCCGGTGTAGCGGGGGTTGCTCAGGATGGCCCGTACGGCGTTCTTGGCCCAGGCTCGGGTGTCGCGGTGGGGGTTGCGACCAGGGTCGTGGGCGGACGGACTGGGGATGCCGTCACGGGTGAGCCCCTCCGCGATCGCGAAGGTTCCGTAGCCACGCAGAGACTCGGTGAAGATGCGAACGACCACGGGCGCCGTCTCCGGGTCTGGTTCGAGGCCGCGGAGCCGTTTGCCGTCGGCAGCCCTGCCCTGGTTGGGGTGCGGGCCCATATCGCGCAGGCGGTATCCGTAGGGCGGGCGCTCGCCCAGGTAGCGCCCCTCGGTGAGGGTCTGCGAGGCCATCGCGGTGTGGGTGCGCAGGCGCAGCCGATTGCGTTCGCCCTTGGACATGCCGCCGAAGACGGACAGGATCAGGTCGTGGGCTTCGTTGTTGGCGTCGATGGCGCCACCGACCTCGGGCACCCACAAGGGGACCTCGTAGTGCACGAAGAGCGGGAAGGTGTCGCCGAACTGGTTGCCGTAGAAGGCTCGCTGCGGCTCGCCGATCACCACGGCATCGAACCCACGGTTGCGTCGGCGAGTGCGGCCAGGAGTGCTTGGGCGTCCGGTCGCCGCTTCCAGGGCAGGGCGCGGGTCTGTCCGATGTCGAAGTAGTCGGCGACGATGGTTGCGCCGGTCGGCCGATGAGTGCTTCGGCCCGCCCGCGCTGCCAGAGCCGGGAAGCCTCGGGGTCTTGCTGGTCCTCAGTGGACACGCGTCCGTAGAAGGCGAAACGGAGAGGGAGGCGGGGCGTCGCGGTGGTCTGGGAGGTCAACTTCTCCGACTGGTGAAGCCAGGGAAGCGGGAGATCAGTTTCGCTCACTCAGATGCTCCTTCTGCTGGTGATTCGCGGGGTCGTCCAGTCGTAGCTCGATGCTCGTCGGAGCGCCATTGCGCTCTGCTACTGCTTGAGAATGTGCAGCAGAACGGCGGCAGCTTCCCGATGAGCTCGGGCTCAGGGGTGGCGAACAGGACGCACAAACGGCTCGGCGTTGTCTCCGAGCAGGCAGAGTGCTTAGTCATGCGCAACCGTCCGGTCCAGCAGCGCCGCCGTCGCTCGCGCTGCTCGCCGGCCGAGGAGAAGTCGGCGTCGTCGGAGGAACGGATGCTGACCGTTGGGAGGGAGTGGTGCCTGGGCGAGCATTGCTCAGGAGACGGGAATCAGTTCGCGGACTCACGCAAGATATAGAAGGTCCGCCGTGCCGAGTTGCCACAAGTCATACTGGTACGGGCGATTCTGCTGTGCAGTGCCCATCGTCTGGGTGCATATGCCGAGCAGTGATCCGTGCAGGTGAAGGTAGGGGCGAGCCAGTGGCGAGCCATCTGCGAGCCAGTAGCGAGCCACTCGGGGGCCAGAGACCCGGCACTGCCCTGGGCACGCTCCAGGCGGTCAGCAGCAACCACCCGGCGGAAGCGGGCGTCAGCCGCGCCGTCGTTCGCCCCACAGGGGAAGGATCGGCGGGAGATCGCCAAGCCCTCTGGGAGGCCGCTCGGGCATGCGCGACTCACCATCATCACCATCCCACCGGCGGCCATATTGGTCCGGCAGAGTCCCCCAGCCCCAGTAGGGCTCCGGCCGGGAGGGCGTCTCGCCGAACTCCTCCAGCGGATCAACGCGCCTCTCGCCCACTGTGCACAGGTGCTCCCAGTTGTCCCCCAAGTCGAAGACGTAGGCGAACTGCTCGCCGGCTTTCAGCCTGCTGAGCTTGGTGGAGTGGCCATCCAGAGTGCCCTCCGGGGCTTCGCCATCCCACCACTCCAGCGGGCTCACGCCCGTCTTGTCGGCAAGCGAGAACATGTGCAGGTGAGCCAGCTCCCAGCGCCCGAATGCCAGATCGATGGCTTGGGCGAGCCGAGCGAAGGAATGGGTCCGTGCCGCAGCAAGAATCCGGCCGGGTCGCGGCCACAGGTCCGCACCGTGCCCGGAAACCAAATCGACGCGGATGGACAACCACGACCGTGACAAGCTGACTTGCTCCCCTTGTTGCCGCCATCGAACCGCGAACGAGCCTACAAACGACTACCGATGGGTGGAAAATCCACCTGGCCGCAAGCGGAGAAACTGTGGTCGCCCGCTCGCCCACCAGAACTGTGTCTCGTCACCGCACCCCCGGCGCACCCACACGGTGCCCCCGCGTTCCCTCACTGCACCCGTCCGGTTCTTGCAGCTCTCTTCTCACCTGGTCTGATGACGCTTGACTGGGGCCGGGTATCGAGCGTCCATGGTCGTCGGCGAAGCGAGCACGACCGCGCAGCGCACGCGGCTCGCACCGCCTGCGGCCAGGCACGCACCCAACCATGCACCTGGGGCCGCACCCCGGCCGGGGGCCCAACCAACCGCTGACGACCGCGATTGGGGTTCCCCTCGTGATCAATAACATCAAGAAGACCACCCGCACCCAGCGGCATCGCCCTGTCACCGGAGCAGGCGAGCTGACCGGCGCTCGCGCCCGCGTCTTCCAGGCGCTCACCGACGAGCCCGGCTCCAGCGCCGCCGACCTTGCCCTCGTCGCCGGGATCGGCCGCTCCACCGCCGGCAAGGCCCTCGCCACGCTGGAGAGCCAAGGCATGGCCGTACGCGAGAACGGCGCCACCACCACCGGCAAAGCTGCCCCGGACCGATGGCACCCGCACCCCGACGCCACCCCGGACGAGGTGCACCCGCTCCCCAACACGGAATCCGAAGCCATGGCGGATGCCTCATCCGAGGTCTCCGGGACCGACGGTCAAAGGTACGAGGCGAAGACGACGGCACCGCACCCGACCGCTCCCGAGGTATCCCCCACCCCTGCCGAGCCCCCAGCTCACCCGTACGAGGAACTCGCGCACACACGGGAGTCCGGTGCCGGGGCACCAACGCCCGAGGGAAGTCCCGACGCACCCGCGCACCCTCACCCCCACCCGGCGCCAGGTGCGCAGGCAGGTGCGGCGACGGCCCTTACGCCGGCCCCGGGGCCTGTCGGGCTCCCCGCGACGGCCGCACCGTCCGGTGTGCCGGTATCGGCCGACAGCCCGTCACACGCGCAGACAGGACAGGACAGCAACGCGCCCGCCCCGGGGCGCGCCTGCCCCACCTGCGGGCACGTGCGACCATCTACCACCGTTACCGACAGCGGCAGGCTGCGCCCAGGAGTGCTGGGTGAGATGGTCCTCAACTTCATGGCCGCCCACTCTGACGAAGCGTTCACCGCCACCGCCATCAGCCGCAGTATCGAGCGCAGTTCCGGCGCCATCGCGAACAGCCTCGTCACGCTGGCCAAGCGGAGCACCGTCCGGCAGGTCACCGACCAGCCCCGGCGCTACCAGTACGTACCGGCCCAGCACGACCCTTCGGCCACGGCAGGGAACTGACAACGCAGCACGGTGTGCGGGTGTGGCGCCCTCAGCGGCGACACACCCGCACGCCTCCTCCAGCAGCGCACCAGGCCCGGAGACCTCTGCACGGCCGTGCGTGGGGCGCGGTCGAGCGCCCGTCGAGAACCGAGAAGGGGCGAGGGCTACGCAGCCGGGTAGGCAGCACGGAACGGGCGACGTACCAAACAGCGGCGCATCGGTCGCCATGACACGCAGCGAGCCGTGCCCGCCCGCCGTACCCGAAGATCGGGATGCTTGCTGCACCGATATACAGTCGGGCTCGCTCAGGGGTGGCTCGTTGTGCCCCTGACCCGCGCGAACGGGGCGACCAGGGGCGTCGTTTCCAAGGACGACGCCCGAATCGACGCCCGATATGACCCCCGTCTCGACGCTCGGCACGCCCTCGGCATCGAAGCAGCGGATCGTGGCCGTCAGCCGGTCACGGCGGCTCGGCTTGAGCTTCGTCCACGAGCAGTCTCCACGAGTCGCTCCCAGCCACCGCCGGCATCACCCCAGTCCCCGGCGCCGTGCCAGGTCACATCCCAGGTGACTCGCAGCCATCACGAGGGCCCCGCCCGCCCCCTATAAATATGTCCGCAGCCATCGGCCAACAGCACACGGCGGTGGATCGTGACGACTGCCCCTACCCCCGGTGCGCGACAGCGCTGCATACCGCACCTGGCAGGTTCAAGGAGCAACAGCGCCGACCAGGAACCAGGCAACCTTCGTATCCCCCGTCCGGCAGAATCCCCAGTTACCGCCAGTCAGCTGGTGCACCACCTGCAGCCCTCGGCCCCGCTCTTCCAACAAGCTCAGTAGCGAGTCCAGCCCACCGCCCCGGCGCTCCTCCTCTGGCGGAAAGAGAGGATCGGGCGGGAATCGAGGAAGCTGGGGCAGCCGAGGATCACCATCCTCAACCTCACAGACCCACTCGGACAGAATGCGCTGCAACCGCACCTCGTACGGACCGCAGGCATGCTCGGCCGCGTTCGCCACCAGTTTCGACAGCGCAAGCTGCGCATCGTCTCGCGTCCCTTCTTCAACGCCGAGGCCAGCGAGTGCTTCGCCCAGCGCGAGACGGGCTCCTGCGGTAGGCAGCCGCGTCCCCTTGGTCCAGCGATAGACCACAACGCCGCGTCCCGCGCGGGCCAGGGAACTCACCGTGCACTCCAACAGGCCGCGTGGCGACCGCCATGGCGCCGATGCCGACCGGGCCCGGGCTCCAGACAGGTCCGCACCGGCATATACGCAAACGGCGCGCTTCCGAGTACGACGAATGAGATCAGTAGACAGACAGCGAGGGTCAGGGACGGCATCGGGTACCTCCAGGCGAATCGCCAATCGGGTCCCGACGACGACACCGTCGAGCGGCACAAGAGCGGGACTCAGTCCCACCGAACGGGTGACGCCCCCTCGTCATCACCCGCCTGAACAGTCATAACTCTCGCTGAGAGGTTGAGTCATCTCGTCGGTGCAAGCATCGGGAGGACCTCATCGACGCGCTGCTCTGTGCGCGGACGGCCGCACCGTGGTGTGGGCACGGACTGACTCGCTGCCAAGCACTGGGAGCGGACAGCTCCCTGCCTGCGAGAAAGGCTCCCACCATCATCACGCCTGCCTGCCTTGAGCAGCGGCGTGACCGGTAAGACGAGGTCAATCGAGGGGGATCAGCCGCTCGACGGTTCATCGCCGGTGGCGCCACGGCATTGATCGCCTTCTTTCCCCGTTACGAGTCGAGTGTGAACAGGCGACCGACCAACTCCGAGTAGGCGAGGCCTGCTTCGGCGAGAATCTCTCTGAGGGCTTCGGGCGGACCTTTCTGCAGCGGGATCGGGGAACCGACGCGACCGGGTACCGCGGAAAGGTCGCCGCCGCTGAACCGTGATTCCGGTGTGGCAGGGAGTCGTACCTGGTAGGTACGCCAGACTCGTGCCGGGGGATTGAGCAGGACCAGGTAGGGGTCCGCCCACGCCATGAAGGCCCAGCGGTTCTTGCTGCGGGCTCGTACGAGCACGCCGTCGGCGTGGTGCCGCCCGAGTCGTTCGGCGGCCTTGGCCACGACCGGAAGCGGATTGCCGAACGTGCCCGTGATCTCCCAGAGCCTGTCCTCGCACACGACCGACCAGCCGGCCGCGGTGAGCCCCTCGATCACCTCCGCGTAAGGGTCGCCTTCCTGCGCCAGAGCGATGAGTCTCTCCACCTCGCTCCAGGGCGCGACGCGGGCGAGCGCCTGCTCCGGCGGGATCATCAGGTCCTCCGCCTCGGCGGGTTCGGCACGCGCGATCATCGCCTTGCCGCCGTGCCAGGCGCGGGCCGCGAGTACGTCGTGCTCGCCCCCGCCGGTGAAGGTGGCGTCCTGGCCGAGCAGTGTCATCACCACGGCCGCCACCGCATCCAGCCGTCGTCGACTCTCGGGCGGTACATCGTCGTCCGTCTCGGCCGCCAGGTCTTCGGAACCGAGTGCATCGAGGAGGCGGCTGAGTCCATCGCGCCAGCTCTGGTCCTGCTCATCCCAGACTCCGGCGGCCAGGAGCTGAACGTACAGGTTGGCCACGAGCAGCCGGACCGGAACCGGTGCTGCGGACGAACCGTCAGGGTCTGTGAGCGCCGCGACCCAGCGCTGGGCCCAGGAGCGACAAAGCGCACGCTGCTCTGGCGCGACGTCCGGGACGAACGGCTCGCTCGTGGTGGAGAGGTCCACCTCCTCCGTCTCGTCCTCGTGCTCTTCGTCGTCCTCCTCCCGCACGCCAAGGGTGACCGCCGACACGATCCATCTCGATGAGGGTGCCTGCGGCAGGTCGAGCTGCGAGGTGCCGAAGGCCAAATCCGTCAGCGGCGCCCCGATCATCCGGCGGCAGTCGGCGAGGTAGGCGTCCCAGCGGTCGACGCCGCTCGATGTCACCGAGCCCGCTGTCGCGTCTCCCGCCGAACTCACCCGGGAATCGGACATTCCGGCGGTGAACTCGCGCAGGCGCAGCAGATCGGTTTCGAAACGGCGTGCGGCACGCTCGTCGGCGAACAGGGACTGCACTGTGTAGTCGTCTCTCAGCCGGGGACCGCTGTCGACGCTGTGGCGTCGTGCGCAGTGCACGGGGCTGTAGACGAAGACGACGGCGGATTCTGCGGTGGTGCCGTCAGGACGGGCACACGTGGCGCGAACCGCCGCGCCAGGAACCTCGGGCAGCGGGAAGGAACAGGCCGACGCCCCCGCCGGAATGGTTCCGGTCTGCGTCCAGGAACCTGGTGAACCGTCCGGAGACGTGCTGATCACCACGGGCAAGGGCTGGGGGTGCGCCAGAGAGACGTGCAGACCTTCGCTGTCCGTCTTCGCGCCCAGCAGGACGAGCGTGTGACCGGTGGACTCGAAAGGTCGCATGGTGCGGCCCGTCAGGCTCGCGAGTGAGGTGATGCGCCCCTGTTCGGGAAGCAGCGGCGCGGTGTCGGCGGCGATTACGGCGAGCTCGCAGTTGCCGCCGTCCCGGGTGCTGGTGCACAGTGCGGCGCGGGTCAGATTCGGGCTCCCGGTGAGAGCGTATCGGCGGCCGTCGGCCTGCCACTCGACGAATTTGCCGTGCCGCATCCGAGTCTCCTCGAGAAAACGGATCTGCGCGTCGAAGCTGCCGAGCGCCCTCTTGATCGCTCCGGCGTCGTAGCTGGACCAGCGTGGCTGGAGCCCCAGGACGGTGCGGCGGGGTGTCAGACGGCCGAGCAGCCCGCTGAGGGCCTGACCGGCCTCGTCGACGAACGGGGCATACGCGTGCAGTTCGTCGACAGGACCGAGCGGCAGTTGGCCCAGCAGACTCTTCTGGAGGTTGTGCAGAAGCCGGGCACCTGATTCCGGTCCGGCCGGGGCGTTGACATGCCGTTCGGTCAGAAGGGCGGCGAGTTCCGTCAGGTGACTCGCCGACCAAGGGGCAAGTTCCACGACGGAGGGCAGGGCGTCCAGCCAGTCGGCGAGGTCGGCCAGCAGCGCGTGGGAGTCGTCGTCCTCGGTTTCCACCACCGTCCAGAGTTCGTCGTTGGCACCCCAGCCGGACAGCGTCGGGTTCCCCGAACCCACTGCGAGCCGGCAGGCGTGTTCGCCGATCAGAAGGACGACCTTGGGGTGGAACGCGCGCTGGCAGGAGGCCAGGCCGTGCAGATAACTGCGGCCTGCCATGCGCACATCGACCGGGTCGTACAGCCCTTGGGCCGCATCACCGATCACCGCGGTGCGGGCACCCAGGCCACGGGCAACGGGTATGGCGACCTTCTCCAGGAAGGGAAGATCGACTGTGAAACCGAGGAAGAGCGCTTCGTGCAGTGCCTGCTGATCACTGCGTTCGCTCCACTCCCTCAGCAGCGTCACGGGGGATGCGAACCGGGTGTGGTGTGCCGCGCTCATGGATTCGTCTCCAGGATGCGCCGTCCCTCCGCGGTGACGGTGTGGCAGCTGTCACGGACGGCGAAAAGCCCCAGCTGCGCCGCCAAGGAGCCGAGTTGGGGTATGCGGGTGCCGATGTCGGAGTCTCCTTCGTCACCGGTCTTGAAATAACGCTCGTTGCGAAAGTGCAGACGGGAGAAGATCTTCAGCCCGCCGGTCGCGGGGTCGATGCGCAGCTTCGCGAGGGCGACTCTGCGGGACTGGGCGAGCATGTCGTCCACCAGCCGGGCGGCCAGGTCGCTGACCGGCCGGTCGGCGTAGCCGGCGATGAGGCCGTCGACCCACGTCGGGTCGAGGAACTCAGCCCGACGCCGCTGACGGCCCAGAAAGACGGCCCGTACGTCGTCCGGCAGATGCCCCTCACGGGAGCGCAGCGCACCCACCATCAGGAGCAGCACATCGGTCATCGGGGCATCGGCACCCCGCTCCAGGAGAAGCCTTTCGGCAGACAGTAACTGACCTGCCGCGTTTTTGAGCGGAGGCAGGCCGTCCAAGACCTGCCGTACATTCCCGTCCGGGGCCTGTTGCGCCAGCCAGTCGCGTAGTTCCTCGGCCGACCGGTCTGCCTCGCCGTCCTTGGAGCCGACACCAGCCACCAGTGCGGCCCACAGCCGACGCCAGGCGCCGACGGAGTAATGGCGCAGCAGCACTCCCCGCCAACCGGCCGTCTCGGGAATCGCCGTCAGAACGGGATCCGTTGTCGCCTCGCCACCGAAGGCCACCGCGGAGCGCAGCGTCTCCTGATACCCGTAGCCCTCATGGCCGTGGAGATCGATCGCCCGGCCGAGGATACGGAGGGTCGCACGCCGAGTGCGGTCCGACGTCTCCCAGTCCCCCTGCGCGTGGGTTCCTCCACCGCGAGTTGCGGTCAGCACGTCCGTCAGCCATTCCCGCTCGGCCGGACACGGGACGCCAAGAGCCGCCTGCCCCGCTGTCTCCAGGTCGGCGAAGGACACGACGTCCCGCGCCGCGAGAGACAGCAGAGGGGCGAAGAGCTCCTTGACCGCGGGAGGGCACGGGTGCCGGCCGGGTCTGAGCACTCCGTCCCGGACATCTACGGTGCCGAGCACCGTGCCGGGTCCGCCGTACTGGTCCCAAAAGCCCCAGCGGCGGGGTGAGTACGACTGGCTCGGCTGCTGTTCGTCGGCAGCTCGCGCGAGTTCCAGCTCCTCTGTGCAGAAACGCCGCACGCGATCGACCCCGTGGGCAAGCCACGCCGGATCTGTCTCCGCGTGGTGCTGGAGCGCCGCGAGCAGGACCTCGCTGCGGCGGACCGCCCGGCGGCACGCGGTGATGTCCCAAGCGTTCCGTTCCGCGTGCGCCGCGATCGCCGCATACAGCGAGTGATAACGGATGTAGCGGGTCACCGTGGACACTCCAGGAACCAAACGGTCCACCGCCCGCATCACCGGGCCCTCCACCGCCAAGGGGTAGCGCCCGGACCGCACGCCCAATCCCTCGAGTGCCCATGCCGGCCCACGGACATCCGCTGTCACTAGCCACCCCTTGTCGGCTGCCGGAGCGTTGCATCGGCAGAAACTACCCACCCCCGCTTCAGGGTAGGTGCTGATTTCGGACGAGAGGCCAGTACGGTCGACTGAACTCCTTCGGATACGGAGACTTGCGACCCACCTGGACACCCCTCCCTTGACCATCAGATCCATCATCAGGGTGTCCACTCACAGGGATCAGCCTCAGCCCGGCCCTCCTGCGGCACCGTGGACGCGGTCGCCATCTGTCGGCGACAGTGTGACCTCCCAGAGCGCCCTCGCGACGGCAGCAGATCCATTAACGTGGCACTTCCCATCACCAGCCCGATCACCCGACCAGCGAGGTTCCCCGTGCAGACTGCTCCCCTCTCCCCGGAGGACCCGGCCGTCATCGGCGGCTTCGAGCTGCAGGGACGGATCGGGCAAGGTGGCATGGGCCAGGTCTACCTGGGAGAGTCGCTCGGCGGGGAACCCGCGGCGGTGAAGGTGATCAAGCCGAGCGTGGTGGATTCGGAGGCGCGGCTGCGGTTCGCGCAAGAGGTCGAGATCCTCAAGACGATCTGGGGTCCCCGTATCGCCGCGTTCCTGGATGCCGACGCCGAGGCGGACGACCCCTGGTTGGCCACCGAGTACGTGGAGGGGCCGGACCTGCGGGGCCATGTGCACGCGCACGGCACGCTGCCGTCCCTGCTCGCAGCTTCGCTGGGGGCGACCCTCGCCGAGGCGCTGGCCGGTGTGCACCGCCAGGGTCTGGTGCACCGTGATCTCAAGCCGGCGAACATCCTGCTGGGGCCGAACGGGCCGAAGATCATCGACTTCGGCCTCGCCGTCTTCGCCGAGTCGAACGCTTCTCTGACGGCGCCGAACACGGTGGTCGGCACGCCCGCGTACATGTCGCCGGAGCAGGCGAACGGCGTCAAGCCGCTGACGGGGGCCGTCGATGTGTATGCGCTGGGCGCGGTCCTGCTGTTCGCCGCCACCGGCCACGCCCCTTACCAGGCGGCCACCCCGATGGCGACGTTCAATCTCGTCGGGGACCCCGCGAAGGCCCCGGACCTGGAGGGCGCTCCGGATGAGCTGGTGCCGTTGCTCACCGCCATGCTCGCGCACGAGGCCCAGGAGCGACCGTCCCTGACTGACGTGGTGCGGCACTGCCGGGCGGTAGTGGAGAGCCAGGGCATGACGATCGCTCAGGCGCGGCGGAGGCTGACCACACACACGGTCCAGTCTCCCGCGGCCCACACGCATCCCCCTCACCCGGCCCCGCCACAGGCGGAGGCCCGGACCGAGCCGGCACCCGAGCCCGAGGCTGCGACCGTCCCGGCTCCTTCGCCTGAGCAGACGCCCACGCTGCTGGACCCCTCCCCCGCCGAGCCAGACGGGCACCAGTCAGACTCCCCCGGCGTGCAGACCCCGGTCACCTCTGCCCCCTCGTCACGGCGCCACGATGCTCCCCCCTCCGGGCCGTTGCGCCACTCGGCACAGGCCCGCCGGACCGCCCAGCAACTGCGCCAGGTGTACGCCGCGAGCGCCCCCTTCTGACCCGTCCGCGGCAAGGCCGGGCACGACAGCGGTAACGAGCCGGTCACTGATCGTCCCCATTCCCCTTGACCTGCGTCACCACCCCGACAAGGGTGGTGATACACACATCCAGGACACGAACGTCGAACGTCAACACAGGAGGCAGCGGGTGACCGTCGACGGCAGCAGCGCCCTCGCCGAGAGTTCCGAGGACGCGCAGTACCCGCCGGGTGCGCAGGTCGTCGTACGGGACGAGGTCTGGCTGGTCCGCAACAGCTTCCCCACCAAGCACGACGGGACCCGCATCGACGCCGTGGGCATCTCCGACTTCGTACGGGACCAGGAGGCGGTGTTCTTCACCGCGCTGGACCGGGCCGAGCTGCTGGACCCGCGCAAGACGACGCTGGTGCAGGACGATTCCCCGAATTTCCGGCGCTCCCGGCTCTTCCTGGAGTCCGTCATCCGCAAGACGGCGCTGCCGCAGTCCGAGCGAGGGCTGGCGCTCACGGACTCGTTCCTGCTGGACGCACTGCCCTACCAGCAGCGTCCGGCGCAGCTCGCGCTCTCCGGACGCAACCTCCAGCCCCGCATGCTGATCGCCGATGTCGTGGGACTCGGCAAGACCCTCGAAATCGGTCTCACGCTGGCGGAGTTGATCCGGCGCGGGCGGGGCGAGCGCATCCTCGTCGCCACGCCGCAGCATGTGCTGGAGCAGTTCCAGCACGAGCTGTGGACGCGGTTCGCCATCCCTCTCGTGCGGCTCGACTCGGTGGGTATCGAGCGCATTCAGCGGGAGATCCCGGCGGGCCGGAACCCGTTCACCTACTTCAAGCGCGTCATCATCTCGATCGACACCCTCAAGAACACCGACCAGTACAAGCACCACCTGGAACACATCCGGTGGGACGCGGTGGTCATCGACGAGTCGCACAACCTCATCAACAAGGGGTCGCTGCGCAACCAGCTCGCCAAGACGCTGGCCCCCAGGACCGACGCGCTGCTGCTGGCCTCCGCCACCCCGCACAACGGCGACGCCCGTTCGTTCGCCGAGCTGATCTCACTCCTCGACCCCGCCGCCATCCGCGACCCCGAGCGCTACCGGGCCGAGGACATCGAGCATCTGTTCATCCGGCGGACGAAGGTGAGCCCGGAGGTCCGGGACGCGATGCGCGGCCAGTGGGCCGACCGCGGCCCCTCCCAGGCCATCCACTGTGCGGCGTCCCCGGGTGAGGAGCAGATCTTCGAGGAGCTGACGCAGACGTGGCTGCCGGCGGACGGTCGGAAGTCGGTCACCGATGTGGCGCTCTTCCCCTACACACTGCTGAAGTCCTTCCTCTCCTCCCACAAGGCACTCAAGGCGACGGTCGCCACCCGCACCAAGACGCTGGAGAAGAGGAACACGCCCGAGGGCGACCGGGCCGAACTGGAAGCCCTGGAGCGGTTGAGCGCTCTGGCCGCGAAGGTGACGGAGAAGGACTCCGCGAAGTTCCGAGCGCTCGTCGAGCAGCTCAAGGAGATCGGCGTAGGACCGGGCTCCGACACCCGGGTCGTGGTCTTCTCCGAGCGCGTGCAGACCCTCGAATGGCTCCGCGACGCGGTCCCGGCCGCCCTCGGGTTCAAGGGGCAGGCGGCGCAGCGGGCCGCCGCACGGATCATGCACGGTGGCCTCTCCGACGAGCAGCAGATGCAGTGCGTCGAGGACTTCGGCCTGGCCGACACCCCGGTCCGCATCCTGTTCACCGGCGACCTGGCCTCCGAGGGCGTCAACCTGCACCGCCAGTGCCACCAGCTCATCCACTACGACGTTCCCTGGTCGCTGATCCGGATCGAGCAGCGCAACGGCCGTATCGACCGCTACGGGCAGGAGAGGTCGCCGCAGTTCCGCGCCCTGATCCTGACCAGCACGGTGGACGGCGCCAAGGACGACACCCTCGTCGCCGAGCGGCTGCTGGAGCGGGAGGACGAAGCGCACCGCGCGCTGGGCACGGCGGAGGCGGTCAGCGGGCTGTACCGGGCCGAGGCCGAGGAGAAGTCCCTCGTCCAGGACCTGCTGCGGGGCCGCACCGTGGACGAGTCGCTCGACGCGCCGCATTCCGGTGGCACGAGCGGCACGGACGACGGGCTGGACGACTTCCTGGGGGACTTCTTCGGCACGGTCGGTGAGGAGCCGGCCGACGACAGCGGCCAGCACACGACCCCTCCCACGGCCGAGGTCCCGCGGCTGTTTGCCTCCACTCGGCAGTACATCGACGAAGCCCTCAACGAGGTCTTCCCCGACGCGCGCGACCGGCTCGACCTGTCGATGGACGAGAAGTCCGGGCTGATCTCCTTCGTGCCGCCCCGCGACCTCATCCGGCGGCTCAAGGCGCTGCCTCCGGACTATGTGCGCGAGCAGCAGCTCCACAAGCGGCTGCTCGTCACCCTCAACCGGCGGCTGGCCGAGCACTCGCTGCGGCTCGCACGCCAGTCCTCCACCTCGAACTGGCCGGAGATCTCGCTCCTCACGGACCTGCATCCGATGGTCGAGTGGCTGACGGACAAGGTGCTCGTCCGCATCGACCGGCAGACCGCGCCCATCATCACGGCGCACGTCCGGCCTGCCCGCTATCTGGTCCAGGGGATCTACTCCAACGCGCAGGGCAAGCCCACGGTCGTCCAGTGGATGGCGGTGACCGCCGACGGCTCGGTGGACGCCGACATGGTGAAGGTGCTCCACGAGGCCGGAGTCGGTCCTGAGATGGCCAACCCGCTCAGCCCGCACAACGCCGCCCGCCTCGCCGAGCCGCTGCCCGACGTCCTGAAAGCCGCCGAGGCGTATCTGGAGAAGCACCGCGCAGAGTGGGACGAGCCGCTGCGCGAGCCCATCGAGCGGTACAAGGCGCGGCTGGGCGCGTGGGAGCAGCCCACCCTGGCCGGTGAGCGCACCAAGCGGGAGCTGGCAGACCTGGCCGACTCGCTGCTGACGACCGGCCGTCCGATGCTGCGACTCCTCGCCGTCCTCGCGCCCGACCCCACCGCCGCCCCGTCCGCCGACTGAGACCGAGAGCTGGAAGAGCCAGGCCATGACGTTCGACGCGTTGGTCAACCGCGGTGACTACTTCTCCCCGCACTATCTGTCCGAGGTGCTGCCGAAGGACCTGAAGTCCGGGCTGCTCAGCACCTGGAAGAAGCGTGAGGAGGAGGCGAAGCGGGCCCGTGAGGCAGCCACCGCCGAGGGCGCGGCCGACAGCGCCGCCCCCTCTCGCGCACCCGACGCCCTGCCCGTCACCCCCCGCGCCGGACTGCGCGAACTGCGCCGCCCCTACTTCCGGGCCCGCTCGTTCTTCGCCGCCCGGCAGGGCCAGGACGACAGCGGCAGCGTCGCGGCGGGCGGCGACGATACGGACACCTACGCCTCCCCCGAGTGGCGCGAGCGCATCCGCGCCCTCAACGCGGACGTGCTGCGCGCGCTGGGCTTCGACGCGAAACCCGACACGCTGACGGTGCAGCGCGCCGACGCGGCCCACGAGGTCACGGTCGCGCACCGCGAGAAGGACCTGGTCGCGCTGGACTGCGGCTGGGCCGCCGAGCCCGACGACGCCCTGGACGGGGACGGCCCCGGCCGTCTGCTGGACCCGGTGGTGCTCGACGGTCAGCGTACGGTCGCCACCGGCGCCAAGCTCGCCTCGTTCCTGTTCGCCGCCGAGGAGCCGCCCCGCTACGTGCTGCTGCTCACCGGCGGGGTCGTCGTGCTGGCCGACCGCGCCGCGTGGGGCGAAGGCCGCTACCTTGCCGTCTCGCTGGACGCAGCACTGGAGCGCAACGACAC
Organism: Streptomyces sulphureus DSM 40104; assembly: GCF_000381025.1. Taxonomy (GTDB): domain Bacteria; phylum Actinomycetota; class Actinomycetes; order Streptomycetales; family Streptomycetaceae; genus Streptomyces; species Streptomyces sulphureus. The sequence goes on along the minus strand of NZ_KB905813.1, from coordinate 169,317 downwards.
CAAGACCGGCGGCGAACTCGACACCGTCGCCGCGCTCTTCGGCGCCGACTCGCTGCGCACGCCGGAGGAGGGCGGCGAGGTACCGCTCGCCGAACTCGTCGGCAACTCCGCCAAGCACGCCGTGGGCGTCTCCTCCGAACTGCGCGACGGCCTGCGGCAGAGCGTCGAGCTGATCGCCAACGAGATACTGGCCCGGATCGCCGAGCAGGGCGTACGCCCCGCACAGGTCAAGGAACTCCCGGAACTGGGCCGCCAGCTCACCCGCGAGTCGCTGCGCTACCTCTACCGCATCCTCTTCCTCCTGTACGCCGAGGCCCGTCCCGAGCTGGGCATCCTCCCCTCGGACTACCCCGAGTACGAGCAGGGCTACGGACTGGGCCGCCTGGGCGAACTGGTCGCCGACCGCGAACTGGTCGACGAGGAGTCGCGGCGGGGCACGTACCTGTACGAGTCCCTGGACCTGCTCTTCCGCAAGGTGCAGGACGGCTACCGGCCGCGCCGCACACATGGCGTCCCCGAGACCGGGGACGCCGACGACGCCGGAAGCGAGACCTCGGAGGATGTGGGGCTGCGCTTCGAACCGCTGCACTCCAAGCTCTTCGAGGCAGCTTCCATCCAGCTGATCGGCAAGCACGCCGTCCCCGACCCCCGCTACGACGCCGACGCGGACGCGGGCCGGGGTACCGGAGGCCCGGAGGAGGCGCGCTACCTCGACACGCGCCTGCGCAACGCGACGCTGTACCAGGTCCTGCGCAACCTCATGCTCACCGAAGGCAAGAAGGGGCGGCGCGGCGGCTTCATCTCCTACGCCCAGCTCGGCATCAACCAGCTCGGCGCCGTGTACGAGGGCCTGATGTCGTACTCGGGATTCGTCGCCAACGAGGAGCTGTACGAGGTCGCCAAGAACGGCGACGCCAAGGACGGCTCCTGGCTGGTGCCCGCCTCCAAGGCCGACGAGTACCCCGACGAGGTCTTCGTACGCGGCTACGACCGGGACACCGGCGAGGAGCCCCGGGTCCGGCACGCCCCCGGCTCCTTCGTCTACCGCCTCTCCGGACGCGACCGGCAGACCTCAGCGTCGTACTACACACCCGAATCCTTGACGAAGGTCACGGTGCAGCTCGCCCTGCAGCACCGGCTCGACCAGGACGGCGAGACGACCCCGGGGCGCGAGCTGCTGGAGTGGCAGATCTGCGAGCCCGCCCTGGGCTCCGGCGCGTTCCTCAACGAAGCCATCAACCAGGTGGCGGCCGAGTACCTGCGCAGGCGCCAGAAGGAGCTGCGCACCACGATCGACACGGAGCAGTACCAGATCGAGCTGCAAAAGGTGAAGGCGTACATCGCCCTGCACAACTGCTACGGCGTCGATCTGAACTCCACGGCGGTCGAGCTCGCCGAGGTCTCCCTCTGGCTCAACACCATGCACCCCGGCATGGAAGCCCCCTGGTTCGGCCTCCACCTGCGGCGCGGCAACTCCCTGATCGGCGGCCGGCGCGAGGTGTACGCACCGGAACGTCTCAAGAAGGGCGGCTGGCTCGGCACCACGCCGGAGCGCTTCCCGCTCGCCGACGCGCAGGCCGGCGAGACGCTCCCGACCGGCGCCGTCCACCACTTCCTGCTCCCGGCGAAGGAGTGGGGCGCCGTCGCCGCCGAGAAGGAGGCCAAGTCCCTCGCCCCGGAACAGGCGAAAGCGCTGGCGGCTTGGCGCCGGGCCATCACCAAATCGCCGAGTGCGAAGCAGACCGCCCGTTTGCAGGGCCTGGCCCGACGGGCCGAGTACCTGTGGGGGCTGGTGGTGCGCCGCCTGGAGATCTCGGAGCGCGACATCTCGCGCCGGATCGATGTGTGGGGCGCGGAGGACGGCTGGCTGCGCCGCCCACAGGAGGCCGTCCAGCGGGACGAGGTGGTGGCCGACCTTGAGGCGGTTGACACCCCGTACTGGCGGCTGAAGACCCTGATGGACGCCTGGTGCGCGCTGTGGTTCTGGCCGGTGCAGGAGGCCGGGCTGCTGAACGGGAAGGACGAGCGGTACACGCGCGGGGCGGCGAGCGGCGAAGCCGCCGAGCAGTCGGCGGCTGTGCTGGTGAGCGGCATCCTGGAGGCTGCCACCGATTCTGGTGCGGACTCGGACGAGGCGGATGGTGAGGACGGCGAGGACGCTGCGGCCCCGGACGGCGTCCTCATGATGTGGGAGTCGGACGCCCTCCCCGGCCTCGATCTGGGTGCCCAGCCACAGCAGATGGCGCTGACGCGCGAGTCCCTGGAACGGAAGCGGACAGGCCGCCGCAAGGAGGCCATCCGCGAACGCCGCACGGTGACGTCGTTGGCGAACCTAGACTCCTGGCTGGACTTCGCCGAGTCCCTGCTGGGCACGCAGGACGTGCCGGAGGATTCCCTGGTCTCCGAGTTCGAAACCCTGGAAGAACTGACGCCCTACGAAGACCAGTTGCCCGACCTGATGGGCATGGACCCCGCACACTGGCTGGAGGCGCGGTATCCCTGGATGTCCGTTGTGCGAGACGTCGCCGACCGGCAGGGCTTCTTCCACTGGGAGCTGGAGTACGGCCAGGTCTTCGCCCGGGGTGGGTACGACTTGCAGGTGGGGAATCCGCCTTGGGTGCGGCCGGATTGGCAGGAGGATATGGTCCTGGCTGAGTTGGAGCCGTGGTTTGCCCTGGAGAGCAAACCGAGTATCACAGAGTGGCGGTTTCGCAAGGAAGAGGCGCTGGGAGAACCGCCGAGTAGTGACTTCTATCTGTCTGAGGCTGCAGGCGTTGCCGGTAAGGCGTCTTTCTTGGGTTCTGGAAGCACCTATCCATTGATCAGCGGCACTCGTCCGGATCTCTATCGAGCCTTCATGTGTCAAACATGGTTGCACTCACAGCACAATGGCAACACAGGACTAATCCATCCCAATACCCACTTCGCCGGAAGAAAAGAAGGACCACTGCGCGAAGCGGCATATAGACATCTTCGGACCCATGCGCATTTCCACAACCGGACCAGAATTTTTCCTGATGTGCATGTAAACACTGAGTTCAGCCTCAGCATCTACGGATGCCCATCCGAGGTCTCTTTCACGCATATCAGCTGGCTGTTCGACCCAACTATCTTGATCGACTCGATGTACCACGACGGAGGAGGGCCACCTCCGGGAATCAAACATCATGGCAGCTGGGATCTTCGACCTCATAGGTCCCGCATCACTGTCGTAAACAGTCAGCGCCTCACAGCATGGAACCACCTCACCGGAGAATCCGACACCCCTGACCAACAAGCGCCGCTTCTATATCCGGTCACCGCCGAGGAAGAGGCGGCCATCGAGTCCCTATCAGGCGCACACCAGCGACTGGGCTCACTTAAACCGCACATCACTGTGGGAATGTTCGAAAATCAGGCAACCAAAAATGCGGGCATCTACAAGTGGCAAACCTCTTCCCCGAAAGACATCAAAGAGGTAATTCTTCAAGGTCCACACCTTGGCGTTTCTTCGGCCTTCAGTAAGCAGCCAAATAATCCCTGCCGGACCAACCGAGACTGGTCCACATTCGACCTGGTGAATCTCCCCGCGGACGCCATCCCCGGCACAAATTATGTACGCGCCTCCAGCTGGGAAAAATACTTGGCATTCCAAGATGTATGGAACGATCACTCCCACACCGAGTATTTTCGCATGGCCTGGCGCAGGATGATTGCTTTCGATACGGAACGAAGCCTATTCGCCACGCTCGTTCCCCCTGGCCCAGCACACATGGACTCTGTCGTTTCTCTGGTGCTGAGTAATAACTTGCAGACAACTCTCAATGTCGGTTTCTGGTCCTCGCTCCCACTCGATTATTTCCTGCGCATTACCGGTAGGGCGAATCTACTGTCGTCTGATGCGAAAAGCATGCCCAGTCCCTCCGAGGGGCACAGCCTCGCTTCTCCCCTACTTCTCCGCACACTTCGCCTCAATGCCCTCACCAACGCCTACGCCCCCCTTTGGGAAGAGCTGTACAACGCAACCTGGCCCGGGTACGAGGACTGGGCGTATGACGGATGGCCGAATCTGAAGCCGCTCGCCGCACATCTCGCACCGACATGGGAGTACGACACCCCCCTCCGGACCGAGTACGAGCGGCGGGCCGCGCTCGTGGAGTTGGATGCCCTCGTGTCTGTGTGGCTCGGAATCACCGCTGAGCAGCTTGTGGCGATCTACAAGTCCCGCTACCCCGTGCTCTCCGACTACGAGGCGGAGATGTACTTCGACGCCAACGGGCGCAAGATCGCGCGCAATCACAACACCTACGGCTTCGGGCAAACCAAGGAAACGTACCCGGCGCTGCTCGCTCACCTCGAAGCTCCGGCCACCACGCCGCCGCCTGAGGGATATGAGGCGCCGTTCTACAAGGCGGACCGGGAGGCCGAGATGCGGGGGGCGCATGCGCATTTCCAAGCGCGGCTGGATGCGGAGATCGCCGCCGGCCGTTGGTCGCCGCCCGACCCAGCGAACGCGGCGGACGCCGCGTCCGCGTAACGCACCACCGCACGTCACTGTCCACCGCCTCATCGATTGGCCAGCCCATTGACCTGTCGTTTCTTAAAGCTCAGCGTGGAGAACTTCCGTACGTTGACGCGTATAAGTCTTCCGCTCGGGCCGCTGAATGTTCTGGTCGGCCCCAACGCCGTGGGCAAGTCGAACGTGCTGCACATGTTCGACTTCCTCGCCACGGTGAGCCGGGACGGCGTCGAGCGGGCCGTCAGTGATAGTGGCGGGTTCGAGGAGTTGGCCTTCCGTGGGGGGAGGCGTCGGCGGGCGACGCTCCGCGTAGGCATTGAGGGCGTCTGGACCGACCATGCCTCTCCGTCGACGCCTGATCAGTACTCGCTGACGCTGCTCAACCGCCTCACGGCGGACGGCGAGTACGGTCTGTCCCGTCGGGAGTTCTTCGAGCAGCGCGCCGAGGCGGAGGAACCGTCAACAGTGCAGCTCTCTCAGGAGGGGTTGCACTTCTCCGGACCAGGAGAGCGCCCCGTAGAACCGCTGCGCGTCGGCAGGTACGAGACGGGGCTGCACTCCCGGCTGCCCGGCCTCCCCGACTGCCCCAGCAAGAAGGCTGTCCGCGACTTCGTGGACTCCCTCTCGTCCGTCCGCACCTTCGACGTGGATGTGCGGGCAGCACGCCGTGACTCCCCCATCGGCTTTCTCGGGGTCCGGCTCGACGACGACGCCGCGAACCTCGCCGATTTCCTCAACGAACTGCAGCGCGACGAGGATGCTTGGGAGTCCCTGCTGAAGGACGTGCGGACCATCATTCCTCAGATCGAGGACATCGTGGTCCGGCCCTCCTCCGTGGACAGGGTGAAGATCTCCCTCAAGGAACGCGGCCTGCGCGGGCTCACCTCGCTCAAGGATGCCTCGTTCGGAACAGTGCGGTTGCTCAGCCTGCTGGCGCTCTTCCACGATCCTCACCCGCCCGCGCTGACGTGCATCGAGGAGATCGACCACGGCATCCACCCGCACGGACTGGAGCTCCTCGCTCACCGCATCCGCGAAGCGAGCGACCGCACGCAGTTCCTCGTCACGACGCACTCCCCGGTTTTCGTCAACCAGATGACTCCGGAGGAGATCGTGATCTGCGAACGAAGCGAGGACGGTAGCTCCCGCGTGCCCGCGATCGACACCGAGACGATTCACGAGATCATCGAGGCCTCGGAGGGGCTGCCCCCTGGCGATCTCTGGTTCTCGGGAAGCCTGGGAGGGGACTTGTGACGCCTCGACCCCCGCACGCGAAGAGCGGCAAGGCAGGCAAGAAGGTGATCGCGCTCGCCGGGGAAAGCCGCTACGACAGGCAGGTGTTACGGCACCTGATCCCCGCCCTGCATCCCGGCCGTTGCCCTGACTTCGTAGAGATCAAGAAGCCCATCAAGCTGTCGCAGGCGACCACTCAGCTCACGCCCCGCGTCTACGAATTACGGCGCCTCGCGCAGAGCCAGGCGAAGTTGAAGAACGCCGCCCTGGTCGGTGTCGCCCTGCACGTGGACCTCGATCGCGTCACCGACGACAAGTACACGAAGGACCGCGAAACCATCGCAGCGGAGCTGAGGAGAGCCTTCACCTGCCAGTCAGCTCTGGCTCTGGCCGCCGTGGAGATGGAAGCGTGGCTTCTCCTCTTCCCGAAAGCATTCACCAAGTTCAGGGCGAAGTGGGTGATACCGGAGAAGGACCACAGGCGGGACTGCGGCCTGGAGAAGGACCCGAAGAAGTATCTCGAACGCGTCCTGGGCGGCCAGAAGTACAGCGAGACCGATGCGCCGGAAATCATGGAGAAGGCGGTCAAGCATGGGTACGTCACCGGCAGCCTGAGCGGTTCGAACCGCTCCTTCACTGATTTCGTGGACGAGTTGCAGACCTGGCGTTGACCAGTGTTCGAGGGTCCCCTGCCGCTCGCTCACCGGCAGCGGGGGACCCCGAACTGACAGAGTTCAGCGTGCCAGCGACGCGACGAACGTGGCCCACTCGGAGCGGGCCACGGCGAGCCGAGGACCGTTCTCCGCCTTGGAGTCCCTGACGTGCACGGCGGCGTTCGTCTGAGCCACCTCAACGCAGTTGCCGCCGCCGTCCCCGCTGTAGGTGCTCTTGAACCACGCCAGCGACAGGTCGGCGGTGGTCTGCTCGCGAGTAATCATCGAATCTCCCTCGTCAACTGCTCGATGAACCCGGTCCAACCGGAGCTGGAGATCGCAAGCTGCGGCCCCTCCACCACCTTGGAGTCACGAACACATACACCCACGGCTGCACGAGCCACCTCAACGCAGTTGCCGCCCCCCGATCCGCTGTAGCTGCTCTTGAACCACGCCAGCGGAAGCTCGACGTTGGTCTGCTGCTCAGTGGTCATCGTGTTCCTCCAACAACCGCTCGATGAACGCTGCCGATTCGTCGATGTGCAGCGCTTTCGAACGCAGCTTGCATAGCGCAGGTCAAGCGTGCTTACCCATGTTGGGTCGCTGACGACGTTGCCCAGGTCCTGTGACTCGATGTAAGCGAAGCGACGATGCTGCTCGGCCGTCTCCAGCAATACGAACGGACCCCCGAGCCCCGTGTGGTAGCCCGCAAGGCTCGGAGCGACCTGCACTTCCACGTTCCCCGTCGCCCGCAGCTTCAGCAAGTGACGCATCTGCTCCCGCATCACCTCGCCGCCACCGATCGGGTTGCGCAACGCTGACTCCCCAACGACGAAGGAGAACTCAACGTTGGGTGTTTTGGTGAGCAGCTTCTGCCTGCCCAGTCGAGCGTCGACATTCTGCTCGATCAAGCTCTCCGACATCTTGGGGCAATGGCCTTCGAACAACGCCCGCGCGTACGCCTCCGTCTGCAGCAGCCCCGGCACCAGCAGCGGCTCGTAGGAGTTGTGACTGACGGCGTCGAGCTCCAGGACGGCGAAGTCGCGGAAGAACGCCGGGAGCTTCGCGAAATCGACCTCTTCCTGCACCGCCTCCAGGACGCCGCCCGCGTCGAGGTAGCGTTCGGCGGCCTCGGTGAAGGCGGCTTTCGCGGGGCGGCGGCCCTGCTCGATGGAGGCGGTCTGCTCCAGGGAGTAGCCCACAGCCTCCGCGAGCTGTTCCTGGGTCACTCCGGCCTTCTTCCGCAGAAGCTTCAGCAGCTTCCCGTAGGCCACCCATACGCCCGGCCTGTTGTCGTTGCGCCGACCGGCGGTCCCAGGCTGCTGTTCAAGTTCTCGGCGCTTGGTCATCGCGCCCACCTCATCGCTCGCTCCGTGCGGTTACGGTCGCGGCCCGTACAGCGGTGGCATTCGCCCGTACCAACTGTTCGCGCACCATAGGCCGACCTGGGGAACGATAGTTGGGTGACGGGATCATCACCCTGTGAATACAGAAATTGAGGCTGCTCAGCCCGCCACCACTCAACACGGCTCCGAGTTGCCGGAGTTCTCCCTCCAGCTCTCCTCCACCCGCCGGGGTGCGCGACTGGCCCGGCGACTGGCCGTGCAGCAGTTGGACGACTGGGGGATTCCGTACGGCAGCGACGCCTCGGAGACGGCCGCGCTGCTCGTCGCCGAGCTGGCCTCGAACGTCGTGCGGCACTGCGGCAACATCGGCCGGGACTTCCGGCTGCGGCTCACCTGGGAGGCCGGAGCCGGAGCCGACACCCTCCGGGTCGAGGTGAGCGACGCCTGCGCGGACCGGCCGCTGCCGCAGCAGACCCGCCCCGAGCAGGACGGCACCGACCCGCCCGCCGAGTCCGGCTACGGGCTGCTTCTCCTCGACGCCCTCGCCGACCGCTGGGGCGTGAGGCAGCGCGACGCGATCGTGAAGACGGTGTGGGCCGAGTTCCGCGTCGCTCAGCGTCGCAGGGCGCGGATGACGTGAGTGAAGTGCTGATGGTTGCTGACCTGGTTCCACGTCGTCGCGTTGCCGACTCCGATGCTCCCGGCGCCGTGCGCGCAGTCCGTCAGCCACTCGTCACTCCAGCCGTCGTCCCTCCCCCGGTAGTCGGCGTCAGCGAGAAGGCGGCGGGCGGCGGCACGGATGGAATCGTGGCGGCCCTCGCCGCACGAGCGGAACTTGGCGAAGCGGAAGTCGGTCTCTGTCGTGTAGCGGATCGCACCCCACGTCGGCCCGCCACGGTTGCGGTCGTTTTCCTTCTGCACCAGTCGCAGGTCTTCGGCCGGGAGGGCTCCGTAGTCGCCGTAGCGCACACGCGGGCCGTACTCGCGGGCGGCATCGCGTATCTCGTGCCACAGGGCCCAGTCGTGTCGGGGCGCGTAGTCGTACGCGTCCAGGGGCAGTTCACGGAGGGCCTGTTTGGGCGAGGCGCCGGAGAGGACGGCTATGTGCCGCCACGGTGCGAGGGGGACGAGCGCGTCCAGCGCGAGCAGGGCCTGCTTGCCCGCGTCCGGTCGGTCGTCCAGCACCGTGTCGAGGTCCAGCAGCAGATCCACCGCCACGGGAAGGTCACCGGCGGCGGTGGAGCGCGCGAGGGCGGCGAGCAGGGTGCCGACCTCCCGTGCCCGCGTCTCGTCCCAACGGCCGGGCAGCGCGACGCGGATGCCGAGGCGCTCCCCGCCGCACGGTGAGACGGCGCTCGTCACCGCGAGGTCGTGCAGCCTCAGGGGACGGTCTGGCGCGGTGACGGGTGTCAGGGAGCCGACCGTCCACAGCTCGTGCAGCCTGCTGGTGACGGCCTCCGTGCAGTCCCCAAGGTAGGGGACGTCCAGCCAGGCTCCCGGGGTGAAGCGCCGGGAGCGGGCGACGTCGCGGAGCGCTGATTCGGGCACGCGCTGCAACGGCCTCTGCTCGTGCGGGGGCAGCGTCCACAGCGGTGCCGCGTACCGGCGCTCGGCCGGGGGCAGCCCGGCGAACGTACGGGCCGCGTGCGGCTTCAGCGGCAGTACGGGCACATACAGCGGTTCCGGCATGGCACGGCCCCTCCCCCGGTACCGGACGTACCCGGGTCGGCACGTCCCTCGGTTCCTCCGCCCGCATCCGCTGGAGCGCCGGGCAACGGCCGCCGGCCCACCGGCGGACGACCGACGCAGCGGCGGTATCCGGCACTCGTATCCGACACTCAGGGTGAATCGGGACGGACCGGCCGGGGAAGAGGGCGGCGCAGCGCGGGAGCGCGATCCGGCCACCGGCGCCGAATCGCGTCAGATGGACCGTTTTCGCTGGTCAGGCTGACTGTTCGGCGTCGTCCCGATACGGTGGGTGTGACAGGTGGGGTATGCAGGGACGCTGGAGGACAATCCGTGAGGCCGACGTTGGCCGCCGCGCAACTTCGCGGCAGTCTGATCCAGTACCTCACCACCACATACGCGCTCGCCGACGAGGACACCAGGCGGTCGCTGGAGCGGTTCCTGGGGGACCCGGAAGCGGGCATCTTCCGGGGCCCGTACCTGCGTATCCGTACGCCGTTCCACCAGGCCGAGGACGGGTGGCAGAGCGCGCTGGAGTGGCACCCCGACTGGACGCCGTACCGGCACCAGGCCAAGGCGTGGGAGCGGCTGAGCACGCTGCGCGGTCCGGCCGAGCCGACGCTGGTGACGACCGGCACGGGGTCGGGCAAGACCGAGTCGTTCCTGATGCCGGTGCTGGACCACTGCCGCCGCGAGCGGGCCCGGGGGCGAGCAGGCGTCAAGGCTGTCCTGCTGTATCCGATGAACGCGCTGGCCACCGACCAGGCGGGCCGTATCAGCGACTGTCTGGCGCAGCCGGAGCTGGCGCAGGTGACGGCCGGGCTGTACATCGGCGACCGGCCCGACACGGACTTCCGTCAGGTGATGACGCGGCGCGAGGAGATGCGCCGGACCCCGCCGGATGTGCTGGTCACCAACTACAAGATGCTCGACCTGCTGCTGCAGCGCGCCGAGGACCGGGCGCTGTGGCAGGACGCGGCGCTCCAGTACGTGGTGCTGGACGAGTTCCACACCTACGACGGTGCGCAGGGCACTGATGTGGCGATGCTGCTGCGCCGCCTGGCCGCCACGGTCGGGGCCGCGCGGCCCGGCCGGCCGCTCGGTGACATCTGCCCCGTCGCGACCTCGGCGACGCTGGGCGAGGGCGAGCCGTCCGACATTGCGGGCGGGGGCACCTCCAGCGGCCTGCTCCAGGTCGCGGAGCAGGTCTTCGGTACGCCGTTCGGGCCCGACGCGGTCATCACCGAGGAGCGGCAGGACGCGACCGCGTTCACCGGCGAGGTCGACTACACGCTGCCAGAGCCGCCCACCCCGAAGCGGGTCATCGAGGTGTCCGGGGGGCCGGGGGTCGAGTCGCGGCCCGAGTTGCTGGATCTGGATGGGCTGGCGCGGGAGATGCTGGATCGAACCGGGCTGGACGCCTTCCAGCTCGGGCGGATGCTCAAGCGGCACGACTTCACGCACGGCGTTCTGGCGCTGCTGGACGGGGAACCGCTGGACGAGTGGGGGCTGCGGGACCGGATGGCCCGGTTCGGGTACGCCTGGGCGCGCGCGGCGCGGGAGAATCCCCGGCTCGCGCTGGAGGCGCTCGCCCGCTTCGTGGCGCTGCTGTCCGTGGCGCGTGATCCGGAGTCGGACGAGAAGAACCCGCGCCCGCTGCTGCACATCGAAGCGCATCTGTGGGTCCGCCCGGTCACCCGGGTGCTGCGCGGGGTGGCCGGCGTTCCCGAGTTCCGCTGGCACGAGGACGACCGTGCCGCCGCACGGCGGGAGGCCGCGCTCAGCTCCGTGCTGAACACGCAGGCCGCGGGCGACGAGGAGTCGTCCGGCAGCGACAGTTGGCCCTCCTCCGACTCGCGGCGCCCTGATCCGCTGCCGGGCTCGGACACGGCACGGCGGCCGGCGCAGACCCATCTGCCTGCTGTGTACTGCCGCAACTGCGGACGTTCCGGCTGGGCGGCGCTCTCGCCCGAGGCGAGTCCGCAGCAGTTGGAGATGAACGCGGAGAAGATCTGGCGGGCCGGGCTGGGCCGGGACAAGTGGCGTATCCGCTACTTCATCTCCGCGACCGCCTCCGAGGCCCGCGAGGCGCTGGACGCGCTGACCGGTGACCGGCCCGCGTCGGGCGGGGTGGACCCGCAGTCGGTGGTGGTGCTGGACGGGGCGGGCGGCACCTACCGGATGCCGGTGGCCACGGACGCGGAGGAGCTGCTCGACGCCTGGTTCGCTCTCGCGCTGCTGGACAAGAAGACCGCGGACCAGGCGGCGAAGGACGACCGCTGCCCCGCCTGCCACACCGACAACGGCATCCGCTTTTTGGGCACGGCGCTGCCCGCACTCGCCTCCGCCGCGGTGACGCAGCTCTTCACCGGGGGCGAGGAGATCGCGCTGGCGGCGGAGGAGCGCAAGACGCTCCTGTTCAACGACTCTACGCAGGACGCCGCCCACCGCGCCGGGTACGTCGCCAACGCGTCGTACAAGTTCTCCCTGCGAACCCTGCTGGCCCACAACCTGGACGACTCCGGGGCGCCTTGCGCCCTCAACGAGCTGATCGGCAACGTGCTCGACACGGTGGACAACGTGGACGCGCTCGCCGCAGTCGTCCCGCCCGATCTGCACGGTGAGGCGGGTGTGGACCGGCTGCTGTCCGGGCGGGGGACCGGGGACGCGCGGACGTGGAAGCTGATCGGTGAGCGGCTGGCGTTCGCCACGGTCATGGAATTCGGGCTGCGGTCCCGGCTCGGGCGCACGCTGGAACTGACCCGTACGGCCGCCGCCGAGGTCGCGGTCCCGGAGCCGGAGCGGGTGGCCGCCCTCGCCCGGGACCTGCACCTGTCCCTGCCGGGGCAGCTCACCCTCGGCAACGGACTGCCGACACCTGAGCGTTATTCGGCGTATGTGCGCGGCCTGCTGGAGCGGATGCGGCTGCGCGGCGGGGTGCGGCACCGGTGGCTGGAGCCCTGGATCAAGGACGCGGGGGTCACCCGCTACCGGATCTGGGGCGGGCGCCCGGACGGCATGCCCGCGTTCCCGGAGGGTGTGGCGCCGCCCCGGTTTCTGCTCGGCCAGCCCAAGGAGCGCACGGCGTTCGACGCCCTGGCCGGGCGCGGCGGCTGGTACCAGGACTGGACCCAGCGCTGCCTGGGGCTGGACGCGGCGGGCGCGGCGGAGTACCTGCGCAGGCTGCTGCCGCTGCTCGCGGACGAGGGAGTGCTCTCCGTACGGACCGCGCTCGATCGGACGACCCGGGTCTACGGGCTGCAGCCGGGTCATGTGCAGGTGCGGTTGCTGGACGAAGCGGCCGTGAACAAGGCGTTCGTCAGCTGCGAGAGGTGCGGCTGGGAGCAGGTGGTGCCGCCCGAGCGGCGCACCCGCTGGTACGGGCACCCCTGCCCCCGCTACCGCTGCAAGGGGATGCTGACAGCCCCGCAGCCGCAGATGTCGCCCACTGGTACGGCTTCCGGCGCCACGGTTGCGGGACGGGACTACCGCGGCGACTACTACCGGAACCTCTATCTGACCGGCGGCACCTACCGCGTCGTCACCGCCGAGCACACCGGGATGCTGACCAGGGCCCAACGTGAGCGCGCGGAACGTACGTTCAAGGCCGGGTCCCACTACACCGACCCCAACGTCCTGTCCTGCACCCCGACACTGGAACTCGGCATCGACATCGGGGACCTGTCCACCGTGCTGCTCGGCTCGCTGCCCGACGGCCCGGCGCACTATGTGCAGCGGGCCGGCCGCGCCGGGCGCAGGACGGGGAACGCGCTCATCGTCGCCTTCGGCGGGCGGCGGGCCCGGGATCTCTACTATCTGGACGAGCCACGCGAGATGATCTCCGGGGACATCGTGCCGCCCGGCTGCTATCTGTCGGCAGTGGAGATCCTGCGCCGCCAGTACACGGCCCACCTGCTGGACCTCGCCGCGCGCGGCGAGGTCACCACGGCCGACGGTGAGGTGCTCCAGCCTCTCCCCCGCCTGGTGTCCGCGCTGTTCGGCACATCCGGCTGGTGCCAGGACCTGGCGGACGCGGCGCTCACCCACGGGGCGCGGCTGGTGGAGGAGTTCCTCGCGCTCTTCCCCGCGGGGACGGCGGAGGGCACCGGGGTGACCGAGCACGCCGCCGATGCGCTCCGTGAGTACGCGACCTCCCCGGAGGGCCTCGCCCGTTCGCTCCAGGAGGCCGAGGAGAGCTGGACCGCCCGGCGCGAGGAACTGCGGCGGCGTATCGCGGCCATCGACGAGTCGGTGGACGGGCTACTGCGCAGCGACCGGGAGCAGGAGCGCGAGCGGCGCGAACTGCTGGCCGAGCGGCGCACCACGGGGAATCTGCTGCGCGAGCTGAGCCACACCAGCGCGCACGGTGCGCTGGTCGAACTCGGTCTGCTGCCCAACTACAGCCTGTCCGACTCCACGACCCAGTTGGAGGGCACCCTCTACTGGACCGAGGAGAACGAGGAGGCGGAGGGCGAGGAACCGCGGAAGAAGTACCAGAGCGCGGTGCGGGACTATGAGCGTTCCCGCAAGCTGGCCCTGACCGAGCTCGCGCCGGGCAACAGCTTCTATGTCAACGGGTACAAGCATCTCGTACGCGCGCTGGACATCGGCAGCCCCGAACGGCGCGCCTGGTCGGTCTGGCGGCTGTGCCCGGCGTGCGGCTACGCACGGACCCGCAAGGCGCAGCAGGACACCAGTCCCTGCCCCCGCTGCGGCTCGCGGGAGATCGCGGACGCCGGCTGTGTGCAGCACGTCCTCGAACCCAAGCGCGTCATCGCCCGGGACAAGCGTGACGACGCGAGGGTGCGCGACGACCGCGAGGAGCGCGACCGCCGCCGCTACTCCGTCCTCACCACGGTGGACATCGATCCGGCCCGTCTCGTCCCCGGTTCCTGGCGGCACGATGCGGCGACCTTCGGCGCGGACTTCACCCGGCACGCGGTCATCCGCACCCTGAATCTGGGCCTCGACCGGCAGGACGGCAGCAGCACCGTGCCGCTGGCCGGGGAGGAGGTTCGGATCAACCCGTTCTTCGTGTGCACCAGTTGCGGGGGCGCCACGGCCAATGGGCGCCCCGTCGTCGACCGGCCGCAGCACGCGCTGACCGACTCCCTCGCCCGGTCAACGAAGGCAAGCGAACACCACCAGTTGTGGTGTCCCCGCAGGCGCGTGCATGGAGGAGTAGAAGCGCAGGGCAAGGGCGAGGACGTTCCGCTGCTACTCGTCCACGAGCTGGTCACCGAGGCGGTGCGCATCCTGCTGCCGGCCTCGGTCGCACGGGCCAACGAGCGCCTGGCGTCCTTCACCGCCGCGCTGTTCACCGGGATCGCCGCCCGCTACGGGGGCGACCCGGACCACATCGACATCGCCGCCGCCTCGATGCCCGACGAGGGGTCGGCGGACTGGCCGCGCCGGTTCCTGGTCGTCTACGACCGGCTTCCCGGAGGAACGGGATACCTGCACCGGCTTTCCTCCCCCACCGGTTTCCGCGAGGTGCTGGAGAAGGCCCGGGAAGTCATCGACGCCTGCCCGTGCCGGGACAAGGGCCTGGACGGCTGCCACCGGTGCCTGCTGCGGCGGGTGCCACCGGGTGACTACAACAGGGTGAGCCGTCAGGAGGTCCGGCAGATGCTGGACGAACTCCTGGGGCCCGACAGCACCCGTTGGAGTACCTCCGAGGTGCGTACGACGGAGCAGATCCCGCTGCACCAGCAGGCGGAGAGCGACTTGGAGGTGATGTTCCTCGACACCCTCCGGGAGTGGGCGGCCCTGCCCGAGTCCGCCGCCAGCGCGGACACGTACACCACTCCGGCCGGTGCCTACGCCCTGAACCTGCGGCTCACCGGTGACGACGGTACGACGCGCAGTTGGCGGGTCTCCCAGCAGCGGGTGCTGGACGGCACCAGGCCCGACGTGCTCTTCGAACGGCTGGACGCTCCCGGCCCGCGCGTGGCCCTCTACCTGGACGGCTACGCCTTCCACGCCTCCCGCACGCACAACAAGCTCGCCGACGACGCCGCCAAACGCACGAAGCTGCGTGCCGAGGGGCTGCGGGTCCTCCAACTGACCTACCGCGACGTGCGGGAGTGGCAGCGCAGGGTGCGGGATGTCGGTTACGCGGGAGCTGCTCCGCTCTCGGCGACGTGGCTGCCTTACGGTGACGAGGGCCGGGCCAGGGCCCGTACGTACTACGGGCGGGTGCGGGGCGGCATGCCCGGCGAGCTGTCCGAGACCGTGTGGGTGAACCCCGCCGTTCTGCTCACCTCCTACCTTCGGGCTCCCGACCCGGCACGCTGGCAGTGGCGGGCCGAGGCTGCCCTCGCCGGGCTGCTGGGCGCGGGGGCACAGGGCGGACCAGTGGGTCAGGACCGGCTGGTGGAGCACCTGGGAGCCGCCCTGCGAGGCGTCGCGCCTCAGCCGCAGCCGGGGGGCAGGACGAACCTCTACACCGCCCGGGACGCCTCAGGGTGCCGCATCGTCTGCGCTGCCGACGGGCGCCACACGCCTCCGGTGTGGAGCGGTCTGGCGGCGCTGGACGACAGCGACGAGATCTTCGGTGACGAAGAGCAGCACCGGCACCGCTGGGGGGCGTGGCTGTTCTGGAGCAATCTGCTGCAGTTCCTCGATCACGGCGAGGGGGACGGCGTACAGCTGACATTCGGGCAGCTCGCTGCCTTCCCGCTGGAAACGCTCGCTGTCACCGGTGGCACCGGGCTGCTGGAGTCGCTCCGTCTGGAGCTCGCGGCGGAAGAGGCCGAGTCCTCGTCCCAGCCAATGGCGCCCGCTCAGCCGGCGCCCGCCCTCGCCGCCGCGCCCCACGCGTCCAGGACGGGTGACGGCCACGCGCACGACCCCCGCTGGGACGAGATCCTCGAATACCTCGACCCGGACGAGCCCGGCCTCGCGAACCTCGCGACGGCCCTCGCGGACCACGACACCGTTCCGCCTCCGGAAGACGGCTACGAACTCGACCGGAACGGATGGATGGCCGAACTCGCCTGGCCGCAGGCGCGCATCGGGGTCGTGCTGGCTCCCTGCCCCGCGGCCGGTGAGGAGCACGATCCGGAGGCGGAGGACCGTGACCGCGCGTTCGCGGCGGCGGGCTGGGACGTGCGTCCGGCGTCACGGTGGATCGTGGGGGAGATCGCCGAACGGGTCGCGGGAACTGGTGGGCAGCCATCGTCCGGTGCAGCACGCCGCAAAACTCAAGCACATCAGGAAGATGGGGGGACGGCATGACTGCCGCCAATGTGACACTGCGCCTGCTCGACAAGGCGGACAAGGAGATCCTCAAGCTCCCCCGGTCCGTCAAGGGCGCGATCTACGACTTCCAGCACAAGTTCAAGAGCAATTCGCATGCCACCGGCCTCAAGCTGCAGCAGCTCAAGGGGGACAGCAAGCTGTGGTCGGCGCGGGTCAACGACGAATACCGCGCCCTGCTGCTGCAGCTCGGCAGCGACGACTGGCTCATCGTCTCCGTCCGGCACCGCAAGCACGCGTACGACAACCCCGAACGTCTCGCGTACTCCGTCAACCGGATCACGGGCGGCATCGAGTACGTCGACCTCGAAGTGGTCGAGGACAGCATCCTGCGCGGGCTGGCACCGGCAGAAACGCCGGCGGCACAGGAGTCCACCACCCCTCCGCAGGAGCCCGCAGTCGCTCCGGAACGCCCCACCTCGGCCGGGCCCGTGGAGGCCACGGAGCAACCCCCCGCTCTGTTCGCCGACTGGGACGCGGAGCAGCTCACCGACCTCGGCGTGGCCGAGCCGCTGGTACCGGTGATCCAGGCCCTCACCACCGAGGAGCAGCTCCTCGGTCTGATCGATTTCGCGCCTCAGCTCACCGGCGAGGTCCTGCTCGCGCTCTATGACGGCACCCCCTACGACGAGGTGCTGGAAAGGGTCACCGCGCCGGTCTCGGCATCGGAGCCGGTCGACCGCGAGGACCTGCAGGCAGCGGCCGAACGCCCGGCGACGATGGTGACGACCACCGACGAGGCGCTGCGCAACGCGTTGGAGGGCAGCAGCTTCAACCGGTGGAAGGTTTTCCTGCATCCCATACAGACCAAGATCGTGGAACGCGACTACTCCGGTCCTGCGCGGGTGGGCGGAGGGCCCGGCACGGGGAAGACGATCGTGGCCCTGCACCGTGTGAAGCAGCTGGCAGAACAGTTGCCCTCCGGCCACACCAAGCCCATCCTGTTGACCACCTTCAACAAGAATCTGGCCGCCGAGCTGCGTTCCCGTCTGCTGGAACTGGGTGGTGAGGCGCTGCTTTCCCGAGTGGACGTCAGCCACGTCGACCAACTGGCACTGCGGAGCGTCCGGGAGGCAGAACCCAACAGCCGAAAGCAGACGATCGACGACGCGCAGGCAGTACGGGAGTGGCGCGCGCTCCTCGACGAACTCGGCGAGTCCCGGTGGGACGCGGAGTTCCTGCACGACGAGTGGAGCCAGGTGATCCTCGGGCAGGCGATCCCCTCCCGGACCGAGTACTTCCGCGCCCGCCGGGCAGGCCGTGGCAAGAAGATCTCCCGCAGCGACCGTGCCGCCATCTGGCAGCTCGCCGAGAGCTTCACCCAGCGTCTCGACCGGCTGAGCCGACAGACCTGGGACCAGGTCTCCGAGCGGGCCGCCCGACTGGAGATGGAACGGGAACAGCGCATTCTCGCCGTGGAACGGCAGCGCGAAGACGCCGGCGGCCGGGACAACATCCACCTCCAGGACGGTTCACGCGGGTGGCTGCGATACCGCTACCGCCACATCGTCGTGGACGAGGCGCAGGACCTGCGGCCCGCCCACTGGAAGATGCTGCGCGCGATGGCCGCCCGGGACCGCAACGACATCTTCCTGGTCGGCGACACCCACCAGCGCATCTACAAGAACCAGGTGGCACTCGGGAGCCTCGGCATCAACATCCGCGGCCGATCGTCGCGGCTCAACCTGAGCTATCGCACCACGCGGCAGATCCTGCGCGACGCGCTGGGCGTCCTCGCCCAGGAGAAGTACGACGACCTCGACGGGAGTACCGAGACTCTCGCCGGCTACCACTCCGTGCTCAGCGGAGGGCACCCCCAACTTCGTCCTTGTGTCAACTGGGAGGCCGAGCGCCATGACATCGCGGAAGCGATCGCGGGGTGGGGGGACGTACCGCATGAGCAGATCGCGATCGCGGTGCCGACCAACCAGATGGCCAGCGAGCTCGCCTCCGTCCTGGCTCAGCACGGTATCCGCGCGGTCGAGATCGGCTCCGACGGGCCGCGTGGCGGCAGCGGGGTCCACATCGGCACCATGTTCCGGTTCAAGGGACTGGAGTACCAGCATGTGATCATCGCTGGGGCGAGCGACGGGCTGGTACCGCGTGCCGCCGTGGAACGGCTCCGCACGAATGACCCCGGACGCTATGCCCGGGAGATCCAGCGCGCCCGCTCGCTGCTGTTCGTCGCCACGACCCGCGCCCGCGACAGTCTGACCATCTCATGGCACGGTACCCCGAGCCCGTTCCTGAAGCCCTTGCTGAGCAAGCAGAGCTGAGGGTGGGGCCCCAGAGGGCATCGCTGCGCGGTGCGCTGGCGTTGCAGGCCAGCGCACCGCAATTGGGGACTCCGGTCTTTCTGAGACGACGGGAGCGACGTACGGCAGACGGCCGCACTGCGCCCAGGCGGCGACTATGCGCCGGTGATCTCACCGAGCAGGCGTTGGTCGCAGGTCAGGGTCAGGGCACGACCGTGCTGTCGCAGAGCTCCTGGTACGCCTGGGGTATGTCCGCGAAGCGCGATGATCGCCTGGATGGGGCCCCCTCTCGGGTGCGTCAAGTGGACGGCTACTCAGCTGTAAGCAGCAATTCCCCCGTCAACGCCGCAACCCGTGGAGCAACAGCCCCGCTCCCCCTCCCGACACACTCCATACCCACATGCGGCGGCGGGACGTGACTCAACGGTCACGGTCTGCCGTCGTTCGTCGTGTGTGGGGGTCGGTCCGAACGATGCGTGGGTCGGACGTTCGTCGGCGGGGTCGGTGGCGAGGAGCCTGTCTTTCATGTCGCCGAGCGTGCGGGGCATGGTTTCCGGCTCCGCTTCGGAGATGCGGTTGCCCGGGTGCGCGGGGCAGCGGCGCGAAGCCGCTGTGCGACGGCGCCCTTCTCCTGCCGGGTCTCGCTGATCCACTGGGCGATCTGGGCTGCGTCCGGCCCTGCGTCGAGCGCCGCTCGGTACCAGGTGAGGCGCGGCTCGCGGTTGGCAAGCTGTCGGCGGGCCTCGGCCAGCTCCGTCGGTCTGCAAGTCTTCCCGTCGAGTCCGTATCGATCGGCGACGGCTGGGTGGGACTCGCCCTGTGGACAGCGCTGATGCGGCCCCGTTCGACGGGGCGCCGTGGTTGCGTTCGGCCGACCGCTTCGCCGCGTCCGCCATCGGCCCGCGGCCCCAGGACCCCCGCGACACCGGACGGCCGATGACGGGGCTCCAGCTCGCCCGTACGCCGCGCCTCGGCGGCCTGCTGGGCGCGGGAGCCGCCCGTTCGCGGCGGTCCGCAGCCCCGGCGGCCTCGCCACGGCGCTGCGCTCGGCGGGCGCCTACCAGCACGCGCCGTTACCTGCCGGGGCCGACGTCCGTCCCGTGCACGGCCCCGTCGGGCTCGACGGGGCCGTGCACGGGACGGAGAACCTCTACGTCGTCGACGCGTCGGTGCTGCCCACCGCCAACGCCGACTGACCACCACGGCCGTGGCCGAGCACTGCCCCGCCCGCCGTGGTCGTCGTGGTCGCCATGAGGCGGCCCGCGCCGAGGAGTTGATCAGGCGGTGGCGATGGCCGGGTCGCTCACGCCCGGCTCGCCGGTCTCCACGTGTCCGGCCAGGCGGCGCAGGTAGGTGTCGTCGTGGTCGCTGAGGAGCCGCAGGTCGTACCAGCGCTTGGTCGCCCGGAGGTCGACGGTGTGGGTGAGCGTCTCGCCCGCGCGCACCGTGAGGGTCTCGCTCCGGCCGCCGTAGCCGTTGGTCAGGCGCAGGGTCGCCCTGGCCGCACCGGAGTTGGTGACCGTCAGCTCGATGCCGCCGGTGCCGGCCCGGTGCCGCGCGGTGACCTCGGGACCCGCCTCCGCCGCCCTGCCCCGGAAGGTGCGCAGGAACCCGTTGGGCCCGTGGACCGTGAGGTCGTAGGCGTCCTCGGACGCTTCCGTCGACCACGTGGCCGAGAGCGTCTTTCCGGCCTCGGTCGAGTACACCCAGGGGCCGTCGGTGCGGTTGCCGGAGGTCACGTGGAAGTGCGCGCCGGCCTTCTCGCCGCCGCCGAAGGTCAGCGTCAACCTGCCCTGGGCCGCGTCGAGTTCGCCGTCGACCGCCGGGGCGTACGGCAGCGGCCGGGTGCGGCGACGGCCCTTCTCCTGCCGGAGTGCCTGCGGGGTGTCGGGACGCGGGGGGTTGTAGGAGTCGTGCCGCTCGTTGTCGGTGGGCTCGTACTCGTCGACGTCCGGCAGTTCGGGGCGGCCGGTCTCCTTGAGCGAGAAGTCGAAGGCCGAGGTCAGGTCGCCGCACACGGCCCGGCGCCACGGTGAGATCTTCGGCTCGTGGACGCCGAAGCGCCGCTCCATGAAGCGGATGATCGAGGTGTGGTCGAAGGTCTCCGAGCACACGTAGCCGCCGGTCGACCACGGCGAGACGACGAGCATCGGCACGCGCGGGCCCAGACCGTAGGGTCCCGCCTGGTTCTCGGCGTCGCCCTTGTAGTGGTCGGCCGCGGTGTCCATCGTCGCGTCGCCCTGGTCCTCGGTGGCGGGCACGTAGGGCGGGACCACGTGGTCGAAGTAGCCGTCGTTCTCGTCGTAGGTGATGAACAGGGCCGTTCTGCTCCACACCTCGGGGTTGGAGGTGAGCACGTCCAGGACCTGTGCGATGTACCAGGCGCCGTAGTTCGTGGGCCAGTTGGGGTGCTCGTCGAACGCCTCGGGCGCGGTGACGTAGGAGACCTGCGGCAGCTTGCCCGCGCTGACGTCGGCGCGCAGGTCGTCCAGCAGCTCACCGCTCTTCTTGATCTCGGTGCCACGCCGCGCCTTCTCGTACAGCGGCTCGCCCGGCTTCGCCTTGCGGTAGTTCTCGTTGTAGAGCAGCGTGTTGCACCCGTAGGCGCCGATGTAGGCGTCCTCGGTCCAGCCCCATTCGCCGGCGCCGTTCAGGCCGTTGCCGATGTCCTGGTAGCACTTCCAGGAGATCCCGGCCTCCTCCAGCCGCTCGGGGTACGTGGTGCCGCCGTTGCCCGGTTCGTCGCCGGAGACGACCTGTCCGCCGATCCCGTCCTCGTCGCCGCCCTGGTAGCCCGCCCACATGTAGTAGCGGTTGGGTTCGGTGTTGCCGATGTACGAGCAGTGGTAGGCGTCGCACACGGTGAACTTGTCGGCGAGGGCGTAGAAGAACGGGATGTCGTCCCGGTTCATGTGAGCCATCGTCTCTTCGGACTTGGCGGCGATCCAGCCGTCGTACGCGCCGTCGTTGAGCGCCTTGTGGCTGCCGTTCCAACTGTGGTCCAGGCCCGCGAGGAACTTCATGCCGAGGTCCTCGTCCTCGGCCCGGTAGGGCAGCACCTCCGTTCCGGAGCCCGGCTCCGTGGGCTGGTGGAAGACCGACTTGCCGTTCGGCAGCGTGACGGGCCGGGGGTCGCCGAAGCCGCGTACCCCCTTCATGGCGCCGAAGTACTGGTCGAAGGAGCGGTTTTCCTGCATCAGGACCACGACGTGCTCGACGTCCTCGAGGGAGCCGGTGCGGCGCGCGGCCGGGATCGCCGCGGCCCGGTCGATGCTGCCGGAAAGCGCCGCAAAGCCCGCAGTTGCTCCCGTGATCTGCAGGAAGCGACGCCTGTTCAGTTCGGCCATGACGAAGAACCTCGCAAAGGTGTGCGTGACGGTAAGGACTCGTGAAGCCTGCCAAGGTCACAGCCATTGCGAAAGACTCATGTCTACTGGATGGTGCTTCACGTCACTTGCCGGGAAAACACTGGACCCGCCGCTCTTGCCCCGTACGGAAGTTGGCTCGCGTTTTCAGGTGCGGATGAGCGAACGGCAGCGCATCGGGCGAGTTGACGCGGCGCGTCGCCCGTCCTGCCGGCCCCGCCCTAGGAACCTTCCGTCGACAGCGAAAGGGCCGGAACAGGCGACGTGGTAGCCGTTGGGCTGGGGGCACGGTGGGTCGACTACGGCCCGGCGAGCGCCTTCGGGGCGGCGTTCCGCCGTGTCACCGGGCTCACACCCGGCTCCGAACGAGCGTGCCGCCCGGCCTTCCGTCAAGAGGCCGACCGCCAACTCCCCTTTCCCACGCACGTGTTGGCCGCCTCAGACCTACAGAGACGCACGCACCTGCCCCGATCCCCGCAACTTCCGTCCCAGCCGGTCGATTGCGACGCAACCCCTCTTAACCTAAAGTACCAAGGCAAGCCTTACCTAATTGGTTTGCGCGAGTACGGTGCACAGCTCCACGACGGCATCCCGGGTCCCAGGCGTGCGAGGAGGGCACCCAGCCATCTCGAAAGTGGAGAACAAGTTGATAGGTTCGCATCGCCTTCGCCTGCTCACCGCCGCCGTCGCAGTTGCGGGGCTCGTCCTCACCGGTTGCGGCAGCGGTTCCTCCGACTCCGATGAGAAGAACAAGAACACGAAGGGAAGTTCGGAGTCCTTCCCCCTCACCGTCGAGCACGCCCTGGGGAAGACCACCCTTCCCGAGAAGCCCGAACGCGTCGCCACGGTGAACTGGGCCAACCACGAAGTGCCGCTCGCTCTCGGCGTCGTGCCGGTCGGCATGGCGGCGGCCAACTTCGGCGACGACGACGATGACGGCGTCCTGCCCTGGGTCGACGAGCGGCTGAAGGAGCTGAACGCCGAGACGCCGGAGCTCTTCGACGAGACCGACGGCATCGACTTCGAGGCCGTCGCCGACACCAAGCCAGACGTGATCCTCGCCGCCTACTCCGGGCTGACCAAGCAGGACTACAAGACGCTGAGCGAGATCGCGCCCGTGGTGGCGTATCCGGACGCGGCCTGGGCGACCCCGTGGCGCGACATCATCCGGCTCAACAGCAAGGCGATCGGCCTCGCCGACAAGGGCGAGAAGCTGATCACCGACATCGAGAAGGACATCGACAAGACCGTCGCCAAGTACCCGCAGATCAAGGGGAAGTCGGCGATGTTCATGACGCACGTCGACACCAAGGACGTCAGCAAGGTCAGCTACTACACGACGCACGACACCCGGACGCAGTTCTTCGAAGACCTCGGGATGAAGATCCCGAAGAGCATCGCGAAGGCGTCCAAGGGCACGAAGAAGTTCGCGCTGACGCAGAGCGCCGAGCAGATCGACGCGTTCGACGACGTCGACATCGTCACCGGATACGGCGACGACAGCGGCAAGCTCCTGAAGACGCTCCAGAAGGACCCGCTGCTCTCCAAGATGCCGGCGATCGACCGCGGCTCGACCTACCTGCTGCCGAGCACCGAGCCGCTGGGGACCGCCGCCAACCCGACCCCGCTGTCGATCTCGTGGGTGCTCGACGACTACGTCGCCGCGCTCGCCAAGGCCGCGGACAAGGTCAAGTGACGGCAGTAGACACCCGATCCGCGCCGGACGCCGCCGTGTGGCGGCGTCCGGCGCGGACACGCGTGCTCTGGCTCCTCGTCGCGGTCCTGGTGCTCGCCGCCGTCATGGTGGCCTCGCTCGCGCTCGGCTCCAGGACCGTCGCCTGGTCCGACGTCTGGATGGCGCTCACAGGCGCGAGCGACGGGTCGTTGGAGCAGGCCGCGGCGACCAAGCGCATCCCCCGGACGCTCCTCGCGGTGGCCGTCGGTGCCGCGCTCGGGCTGGCGGGCGGCGTGATGCAGGGCGTGACGCGCAACCCGCTCGCCGACCCCGGCATCCTCGGCGTCAACATGGGCGCCTCGCTCGCGGTCGTCTCGGCCGTCGCGTTCTTCGGGCTCTCCTCCGCGACCGGCTACATCTGGGTGGCGATGGCGGGCGCCGCGGTCTCGGCGGCCTTCGTCTACACCGTCGGCTCGCTCGGGCGGGGCGGGGCGACGCCGCTGAAGCTCGCGCTCGCGGGCGCCGCCACCTCGGCCGCGTTCACCTCACTCGTCAGCGCGGTCATCCTGCCCAGGAACGACATCGCGGGGAGCTTCCGGCTCTGGCAGATCGGCGGGGTGAGCGGTGCGTCCTTCGACCGACTCGGGCAGGTGCTGCCCTTCCTCCTCGCGGGCTGCGTCCTCAGCCTGCTGTCCGCCCGGACGCTCAACTCGCTCGCTCTCGGCGACGAACTCGCCGCGGGGCTCGGCGAACGCGTCGCCCTCGCCAGAGCGGTCGCCGCGCTCGGGGCCGTCGTGCTGTGCGGGGCTGCGACGGCGGCCGCGGGGCCGATCGGCTTCGTGGGGCTCATCGTGCCGCACACCTGCCGGCTGCTCGTCGGGGTCGACCACCGCTGGCTGCTGCCGTTCTCCGCTCTGCTGGGTGCGGTGCTGCTGACGGTGGCCGACGTCCTGGGACGCCTCGTCGCCCGGCCCGCCGAGGTCGACGTGGGCATCGTCACCGCGCTGGTCGGCGGGCCCTTCTTCATCTACATCGTCCGTCGGCAGAAAGTGCGTGCCCTGTGAGCGTCCAAGTCTCCGGCCCCCGGGCCGCGACGGTCGAGGCCGTCCGCCGCGGACGCGTCAGGCGTGCCTCCCGGCGCCGTGCCGTGGTGCTGGTGCTCGCGCTCCTCGTCGTCGCCGCGTTGGTGCTGAGCCTGATGGCCGGGCAGTCCTTCTATCCGCTCGACGACGTGGTGCGGGTGGTCATGGGCGAGGACGTGCCGGGGGCGTCCTTCACGGTGGGACGGCTGCGGCTGCCGCGTGCGGTCCTCGCCGTGGTGGCGGGGTTCAGCTTCGGTCTGGCGGGGGTCACCTTCCAGACGATGCTGCGCAATCCGCTCGCCAGTCCGGACATCATCGGCATCTCCTCGGGCGCGAGCGCCGCCGCGGCGATCGCGCTGGTGACGCTTTCGCTGAGCGAGACGGCGGTCTCGGTCCTCGCCGTCGTCGCGGGACTCACGGTCGCCCTGCTCGTCTACTCGTTGGCGTTCCGGAACGGGGTCGTCGGCACGCGTCTCATCCTCATCGGCATCGGCATCTCGGCGATGCTCGACAGCGTCACCTCCTACGTCCTCTCCCGGGCCGCCGAGTGGGACCTCCAGGAGGCGATGCGCTGGCTGACCGGCAGCCTCAACGGAGCCGCCTGGGAGCAAGTGGTGCCGGCCGCCGCCGCGCTCGTCCTCCTCGGCCCCGTCCTGCTCACGCAGGGGCGCAATCTTTCCGCCATGCAGCTCGGCGACGACACCGCCTCCGCGCTCGGGGTGCGCGTCGAGCGCAGCCGCGTCACGGTGATCGTCGCGGCGGTCGGGCTGATCGCCTTCGCGACGGCGGCCGCCGGGCCGGTCTCGTTCGTGGCGTTCCTCTCCGGGCCGATCGCGGCGCGGATCGCAGGGCCCGGCAGGTCACTGCTGGTGCCGGCCGGGCTCGTCGGGGCGCTGCTGGTGCTCGTCGCCGACTTCGTCGGGCAGTTCGCCTTCGACAGCCGCTACCCGGTCGGGGTGGTCACCGGCGTGCTCGGTGCGCCCTACCTCATCTACCTGATCGTCCGCACCAACAGGGCCGGAGGCTCGCTGTGACCACCTCGCACTCGCTCGCCGCCGAGCACCTCACTCTCGGCTACGCCGACCGGACCGTCATCGAGTCGCTCGACCTCGCCGTATCGGCGGGCCGGGTCACGGTGATCGTCGGGGCGAACGCCTGCGGCAAGTCGACGCTCCTGCGCGCGATGTCCCGGCTGCTCACGCCCCGCGAGGGCCGCGTCGTCCTGGACGGCAAGGAGGTGCACCGCCTGCCCGCGCGGCAACTGGCGCGCACCCTCGGACTGTTGCCGCAGGCGCCTGTCGCGCCCGAAGGGATCACCGTCGCCGATCTCGTCGGGCGCGGGCGCCATCCGCACCAAGGGCTCATGTCGCGCTGGAGCGACGAGGACGACGCCGCCGTCGCCGCCGCGCTGGAGGCCACCGGAACCGTCGAGCTCGCGGACCGCTCCGTGGACGAGCTGTCGGGGGGCCAGCGCCAGCGGGTCTGGATCGCGATGGCGCTCGCCCAGCAGACCGACCTGCTGCTGCTCGACGAGCCCACCACCTTCCTCGACGCCAGCCACCAGGTCGAGGTGCTCGACCTCCTCACCGACCTCAACCGCACGCGCGGCACCACCATCGTCATGGTCCTCCACGACCTCAACCTCGCCGCCCGGTACGCCGACCACCTCATCGCCCTGGCAGCAGGGCGGCTCCACTCGACCGGCGCCCCCGACACGGTGCTGACCACGGAGTTCGTCCGCACGGTCTTCGGCCTGGACAGCCACATCATCGAGGACCCCGTCTCGGGCAGGCCGCTGATGCTCCCCATCGGCCGCCATCACGTCCTGCCGGGGGTCGCCGCGACGGCGGACGAGCCGCACGTCTGAGCCGTCGGGTGCGGCAAGTCCGCTTGTACGGGGGCGCGTTGAGCGGGGCGGCGGTCAACACGTCGTGACACCGGTGGAGTTGCCGCGTCGGGCGGACGAGGGAGGTCTCGCCACCGCGTCGCTCGCCCGGGGCTGACGGCGTGCCCCCGCACGAGCGCACCGATCACGGCGGCGAAGCATGCCGGCAAGGCGACCGGAGATCTCTTCCTCGCTCCGAGTCGATACCGTCCGTGATCGTCCTGCGTCATAGGGTGACGGCGACGTTCCACCCTTTCGAGCAGAAGGAAGAGGTCATGTCACATCATCTGGACACTCCGCAGGCGGCGAAGAACGGCCAGCTCTTCATCGACGACCTGTACGTCTTCCCCGGTGAGAGCGGCACCGTGCTGGTCATGGACGTCAACTCCAACATCACGGGCGTCCATCAGAAGCCGGGGTTCCACCCCGAGGCCCGCTACGAGTTCAAGATTCACTTCGGTGGCGCCGACTTCGAGACACTGACCTACCGGATCTCTTTCAGCGAGCCCGACGCCGAAGGCGCCCAGGCGCTGCGCCTGCACGTTCTCACCGATCAGGCCGCCCGTGAGGACGACGCCGACGGAGAGCTGGTCCTCGAGGGGCGCACCGGCGAGACCGCCACGGCCTCCGGCGCCCGCCTCTGGGCGGGACGCGTCCAAGACCCCTTCTACATGGACCTGTCTCTCCTGTCCCTCGTCAACAGCGCGGTCGAGAAGGGAACGGCCGTCGATCTGACGGGCTGGGACCCAGACCAGGCGAAGAACACCTTCGCCGGTACGACCGTGAACACGATCGTCCTGGAGATCCCCCACGGCGACGAGGCACTGAGCTCCGGCGCCGAGATCGGCGTGTGGTGTGCGACCAAGCTGGCGACCGACGCCGGCGGCTGGCGCCAGATCAACCGCGGTGGTCACCCCATGATGTGGCCGATCTTCTGGCCGAAGGACACGGACTTCTCCAATCCCGCCAACACCCGCCATCCCTCCCGGGACTTGTCGGAGGACGGCGACCACATCGCCGACCGCGTCGCCGCCGTCGTCAAGGCGTCCGGGACCTCCGGCGATCCGCAGGGCTACGGCCGGATCGTCGCCCACCGGCTCTTTCCCGACGTGCTCTCCTACACCGTCGGCACCACCGCGAGCTACGGCTTCGCCGGCGCCAACGGCCGCACCCTGGCCGACAACACCCCCGAGCCCATGCTCTGCCTGGTGACCGGTACAGCCGTGCCCGCCGGCCTCAAGCCGTCCGCCGCCGCACGCCAGCGCAGCGACCGCTTCCCGTACCTCGTGCCCGCCCAGCAGTAAGGCGGCCCGCGCCGGACGGTCTTCCGGAGCGACAGCAGGGCACCGTGGGGAACCTCCCGTCGGGCGGTGCGTCAACTTGGAGCCGTGGCGCCCAGAAGGGTTCCCACTGCTGTTCGTCGCGCTGACGCGGGAACACGGCACCGGGCCGCACCGGCCGTGTCCCGCAGGGTGTCCCCCCAGCGCCAACCCTCCCCCGCGCGGGCGAAGGCGCCGCAGATAGGGTCGGCAGCTCGGAAAGAGACCTTGGGGGGAGTTCTGTGCTCTGGGTAGGACTCTTCGCCGTTGCGGTGGCTGTGGTCTGCGGGTACTTCGCGAAGCGGGCGGACGTGCGCACGGGGGCCCTGGAGAGGGTCGAGACGCTGGCGGTGAAGGACGTGAAGGCGCTGCACGAGGCCGCGGCGGAGGCGGCGGGCCCGGGCCACTTCCGGCAGCCGTGCGAGGTCGTCGGCTCCGCGCGGGCCCACAAGGACGGCGTGCTGCGCTCGGAGTTGAGCGAGGTGGAGTGCGTCTGGCACCGGCACCGCATCACCCGCAGATACGAGGAGACGTACCGCGACAGCAACGGCAACCGGCGTCGCAGGACCCGGAACGACGTGGTCTCCGACCACTCCAGCCCCACCGCTTTCTTCGTGGAGGACGCGACGGGCCGGATGGTCGTCCGCCCCGGTGACAAGCAGGTGGACCGCGCCGAGAAGATACTCGACACCTTCGAGCCGCACACCGGCCGCGGCAACCGGATCACCATCGGCCCCGTCTCCGTCGGCCTCGGCGGCGGCGGGACCATCGGCTTCCGGAAGGAGGAGTGGGTCGTCCGCCCCGGTGTCCGGCTCTTCGTGCACGGCGAGGCCGCCGATGCGAGTGGGCGGCTGTCGCTGGGCGAGCCTGCCGAGAGCGGCGTCTTCCTCATGTCGACCCGGACGCAGGCGGAGTTGGTCCGCAGTGGGAACCGCAAGGTGATGGGCTTCGGCATCGGCACGGGGGTGGCCGGGATCGCGGGGGTGGCGCTCGTCGTTTTGGGGCTCGTCCTCTGACGACCCGACCAACCGGGGCAACCGGCCGCCTCGGCAGGCGTGTTGCGGAGACGCCCGCCCAGTGGCCGACCGCCGCTCCCCGACTCGACGCCGAGCCCGGCGATTCGGGCGTCGCGCGGAACGAGTCGCCAACTCTTCCCGGCGGGCCGCGCGGACGTCCCGGCGCGGATCACGGCGTCCCGAGGTCCCGCCCTTCCTCAACTGCCGTCTCCTGCACAGCAGTTCTCGTTCGTCCCACTCCGTGGTCCCCCAGGGTGCCCACCCGCCACCCCGCCGCCCGGCACCAGGAGACGAGGTCGGGCAGCGCGTCGAGCGTCGTGCGCCAGGAGCCGGGGGTGCTGGTGTAGTCGCTGTCGTGGAGGAGGACCGTCGCGCCCCCGGTGAGCCGGCGGGAGAGGTCGGCGAGGACACTGCGCCGGTCGGCGGCCGGCCGCCAGTCGCGCCCCCACGCGGTCCACAGCACGGGGCGCAGCCGGGCCCGCGCCGCCGCACGCCGTCGACCGGCCGTGAGGATGCCGTACGGCGGCCGGTACCAGGTGGGCGGGGCGGCGCCGAGGTCGCTGATCGCGTCCGCGGTGCGCGCCAGGTCGGCCGCCTCGCGGTGCGGCTCGGGGAACCACGGCTTCTGGTGGCTCCAGCCGTGGACGCCGAGTTCGTGCCCGGCGTCGAGCATGCCGCGGGCGAGCCTGCGGTCGTCCAGGAGGCGCTCTCCGAGGACGAAGAAGGTGGCGCGGACCCCGAGGCGGTCGAGGGCGTCGAGGAAGCGGGGGGTGGTGTCGGGGTCGGGGCCGTCGTCGAAGGTGAGGGCTATGTGGCCGGGGGACCCGCGCCCGTCGAGCCCGGGCGCGAACCGCTCCCGCACCTGCGGCAGCCAGGTGGCGGCGGGGCCTATGTGCCACAGGGCGCCGGCCGAGGCGGCAGCCACCGCGGCCGCCGCGCAGCGGTTCACCATGTCTCCTCCCGAGTGTGTCCGGCGACCGCCGGCGCTCGGGCGAGCTGGAAGCTGCCGTAGCTGATGAGGGCGAGCGCGGCGATCTCGGGCAGGACCCACACCCCCAGGGTGAGGCGTTCCTCGAAGAGCAGCGCGCCGAGGACGACGCTGAGGAACGCGTCACCGAGCGTGAGCGCGGGTTGGGAGGCGACGAGCGTCCCGGCCCGGAAGGTCAACTGGAGCATCAGGAAACCGAAGAGGCCGACGGCGGCGACCGTGTACGTCTGCCACGCGGTGAAGAGCGCGCCCCAGCCGTCGTTGATCCGCCCCGTCGCGTCCTTCATCAGCGCGGCCGTCAGCGCGAAGGCGACGGCGGTCGCGGAACCGAGCACGGCGGCCTTCGGCGCCGAGGGCAACTGCGTCGCCACGGCGGAGAGCACGGCGATCGCCACACAGGCCCCCGCCCCGACGATCAGCCACCGCTCCCCCGGCACCGAGGGAACGCCGTGCGAGGGCCGCACCATCCACAGCAGCGCGGCGAGGCCCGCGGTCATCGCGGCGAAGGCCAGCCACGTACGCCGGTCGGGCCTGCTGCGGAAGAGCAGGCTCCCGACGACGAGCGTGAACGGCAGCTCCGTCGTCATCACCGGCTGCACGACGGCGAGCCGACCCGTGGCGAGCGCCGCCGCCTGCGACGCACCGGAGAGCGCGAGGACGCAGGCGCCCGCCAGCCACACCCGGTCGCGCAGCAGGTGCCGAGCCCAGTCGAGGGCCCGCCGCGTCGACGGCTTCGGCGCTGCGCCGAGGCGCTGGAGCACCGAGGCGACGGCGTTGCCCAGCGCGGCGAGCACGGCGAAGGCGACGGAGACGACTTCCCACACGGGCGGCAGTTCCCCTATCCGAAACGCTGGGCGAGCGAGCGGAAGACGCCGGGTGCGGCGCCCCGCAACCGGGCCGGCATGCCGAGCCACCGGGGCACGTACATGTCGGCCCGGCCGGTGCGCAGCGCCTCGCAGACCGCCGCCGCGACGTCCCCCGCCGCGACGGGACGCGGGCGGCTGCGGTGGTAAGGCACCCCGCGCCGCCGGAAGAAGGGGGTGTCGACGGCGCCCGGCATCACGAGCGAGACGCTCACCCCGTCACCGCTCACCTCGTACCGCAGGCTGTCGGCGAAGGCGACGAGCCCGCCCTTGGCCGCCGAGTACACGGCCTCGTTCCGCACCCCCACGCAGCCCGCGACCGAACCGATCAGCACGACGCTCCCCCGTCCGCGCTCCAGCATCCCCGGCACCACGCCGCGGACGAGGTGGACGACGGCACCGAGGTTGACGTCGAGGACCTCCTCGATCTCCGCGCCGGAGATCGAGTCGAACCGCCCGGCCCAGCCCGCCCCCGCGCCGGCGACGAGCGCGTCGACGCCGCCGTGCGCCTCGGCGGCGTCGACGAGACGGGCGCGGGAGTCGGGGTTCGTCAGGTCGGCGGCGAGCGGGACGCCACCGGTGCGCGCGGCGAGTTCGTCGAGGCGCTGCTCGTCGCGTCCGTTGAGGAGCAGGCGCCAACGCCCCTGCGCCGCCAGCCGCTCGGCGACGGCGGTCCCGATCCCCGAGGAGGCCCCGGTGATGAGGACCGAGGGCTGCCGGGGGCGGCCGACGGTGCTGCTCTCGGGGCTGCTGGGCATGGCCGCACTCCTGACGAACCGAGGCGAGTACCGGACCCCAGCATGCTGGCAACCCGTGCCGCCCGCGCGTCCGTACCGGCGCGGTGCAGGTGCGCGAACCATCCGTTCGGCCCCAGGCCGGGGGCGGGTGGGGAACGGTCGGGGGCGGGATAGTGGAGGCTACGCCTGATCGGTAGGAGGGAGGCCCGCATGCCGTGCCGCTTCCTGCTTCTGAGCGCCAGCATGGGGGCCGGCCACGACGCCGTCGCCGGTGAGCTCGCGCTGCGGCTGCGGGAGCGCGGCCACGCGGCGGAGGTCCGCGACGTCCTCGGCCTCCTCCCCGCCGGCACCGGCAGCGCGCTCCGCAGCGGGTACCGCGCGACGCTGCGGCACGCGCCCCGGCTCTACGGCGCCGTCTACGCGGGATTCCTCGCGCCCGGGCGCGGGCCGCGGCCCGGAGCGGGCCCGCTGGCGGCGCTCGCCGAGCGGGGGTTGCTGCGCCTCGTCGCGGAGGAGCGGCCCGACGTGGTCGTGGCGACGTTCCATCTGGCCGCCCAAGTCGTCGGGCGGCTGCGCGGCCGCGGTGCGCTGGGGGTGCCGACCGCTGTCTTCCTCGTCGACTTCGCCGTGCACCGCGGGTGGCTCCATCCGGGCAACGACCTCTACCTGTGCGTCACCCGGCAGGCGGCCGACGCGGTGCACGGCGCGCTCGGCACCCCCGCCGAGACGACGGGCCCCGTGGTGCCGCACGGTTTCTTCAGGGCGCGGGACCCGCAAGGGCACTGGCAGGCCCGGCTGCAGGAGGCGGGGCGGGGCCGGCCCGCCGTCCTCCTCTCGACCGGTGCCTGGGGTGTGGGCGGCGACGTACGGGCGACGACGGGGCAGTTGACCGCCGCCGGCTGCCTGCCCGTGCTGCTCTGCGGACGCGACGAGCGGCTCAAGCGGCAGGCGGCGCGTGAGCCGGGGCTGCTCCCGCTGGGCTGGGTGGGAGACCTGCCGGAGCTGATGGCGGAGGTCCGGGTGCTCGTCGACAACGCCGCGGGCCAGACGGCCGTGCAGGCGCTCGCGGCGGGCGTCCCCGTGGTGGGCCACCGCCCGCTCCCGGGGCACGGGGCCGAGGGGATGCGTGCGATGACGGCGGCCGGACTCTGCGCCCGCGCCGAGGGCCCCGGCGAGCCGGGCGCCACCGTCGGACGGCTCGCGCGGTCGTCCTCGGCGCGTGCCCCGTACGTCGCAGCCGGTCGCGCCCTCTTCCGCGGCGACGCGGTGCGCAGGTTGGAGGCGCTCGCGGGGGCTGCGGAGCGGACGTAGCAGCGGTCCTCGGTGCGGCAAACCGGTGCAGCTCGGCGAGAGGCGGAGCATGCGGCGGCTGCGGGGGAACGGGTGGTGGGGCACGTGCAGGCCGGAGCAAAGGAGCACAGGGTGACCGACGACTTCGTGGTCGACGTGAGCAGAATCCGCGACGAGGCGCGGAAGAAGATGGACGAGGGCCCCGTCACGCAGACGTACGGGAGCGACAAGGACCGCGTCATCCAGGTGCTCAACGAGGTGCTGGCGACCGAGGTCGTCTGCTGGCTGCGGTACACGCGGCACGCCATCGTGGCCACCGGGATCGACAGGGCGCAGGTCTCGGACGAGTTCACCGAGCACGCCAAGGAGGAGCTCAACCACGCGCTGATGGCGGCCGAGCGCATCTCGCAGCTCGGCGGCGACCCGGACTTCGATCCGCAGACGCTGCAGCAGCGCACCCAGACCGACTACACGGCACCGCCCGACGGGGACCTGAAGCAGATGCTCAAGGACAACCTGCTGGCGGAGCGGATCGTGATCTCCACGTACCAGGAGATCATCAGGTGGCTCTCCGACCGCGACCCCACGAGCCGGCGCGTGATGGAGAAGATCCTCGAAGAGGAGGAGGACCACGCGGACGACCTGCTCGACCTCATCGGGGGCTGAGTCCCCGTGCGCCGGCGGGGGTCCCGACCCCCGCCGGCGTCAACGTCCGCGCTTGCAGCGGCGCTTGCCGCGCCGCGCCGGACCGCTGCGGCTGCCGGCGCAGAGGAAGCCGACGCCGATGCCGAGGAGCCAGGAGTCCTTGGCGAGCGGGGTGCCGTCCTGCGTCGGGCGGAGGCTGCCGGGCTCGCGCATCCCGGGCAGCCGCAGGTAGAGCCCGAGGAGTGCGGCGGAGAACCCGGTGAGCGCGACACCCGCCACCTTCGTGGGGACGAACGGTGCGAGGAGGACGCTGCCGACCGCCACTTCCCCGAAGGCGAGGCAGCGGCCGAACTTCGCCGGCTCCATGTCGCCGAGGAAGGGGTACGCCGTGCTCGCGGTGGCGTGGAGTCCTGCGGCGGTCTCCTCATCCGCCTGCAGCTTGCCCACGCCCGAGTTGAGGATGAACGCGCCCGTGGCGAGGCGGGGGGCCACGTCGCGCAGTTCGGGGAACAGTCCCATACCGAACCTCCACGACCGCCACGGAGCAGGGCGGCCTCTCCCCGACGGTAGCGGGGCGCCCGCCGGCCCGCGACCCCGCGCCCGACGGCTGAGGGCTCCTCCGTAGAGTCTGTTGGCGAAACGCCTCGCGCAGGCGAGGGGACCGCGGAAGGGCCAGGCCATGACTGTCCAGGACGGAACCACACCGGAGCTGCTCGACCTCCCGCCGCTCGGCGCCGGGCACTTCGCGCGCATCGCGGACAAGGTCGCGGCGCTGCTGCGGACGCGCGCCGACGTCGTGGTGATGCAGGGCGAGGCGCTGCTGCCGTTGGAGGCGGCGATCCGCGGGGCTGCGCACGAAGGGGCGACGGCGCTCAACGTGGTCACGGGGCCGTACGGGGAGACGTTTTCGGGGTGGCTGCGCTCCGGCGGCTCTCGAGTCGTGGACCTGCAGGCGGAATTCACGGGGGCGATGACGGCGGAGCGCGTCGCGGAGGCGCTGCGCGCGCACCCGTCGACGGAGCTGGTGTGCCTGGTGCACGCGGAGGCGGCGACGGGGAACACCAACCCGGTCGCGGAGATCGGCGAGGTCGTGCGGGAGCACGGGGCGCTGCTGATGGTCGACGCGGTCGCCTCGGTCGGAGCGGAGCCGCTGCTCACCGACGAGTGGGGAGTGGACCTGTGCGTCGTCGGCGGGCAGAAGGCGCTCGCGGGTCCTGCCGGTGTCTCCGCCGTCTCGGTGAGCGAGCGCGCCTGGGAGCGGATCGCCGCCAACCCGCGGGCGCCGCGCGGCTCCTACCTCTCGCTCCTCGACTGGAAGCGGTGGCTCGACGGCGGCAGGAGCGCCCTGCCGCACGCGCCGGCGCAGTTGGAGATGCTCGCGCTGGAGCAGGCCGTCGACCGGGTGGAGCGCGAGGGCCTCGACGCCGCGCAGCGGCGGCACCGTGCGGCCTCGGCCGCGGTCCGCGCGGCGGTGCGGGAGCTCGCCGGGCTCTCGCCGTACGTGGTGCGCGACGCGGACGCCGCGCCCGTGGCGACGACGGTGCGCACCGCGGGCACGGACGCGCGCGAGGTCGCCGCCGCCGCGCTCGCGGCGGACGGCTCGGTCCCGGTCCAGGCGACGGCCGGCGACCTCGCGCCCGAGGTGCTGCGGATCAACCACTACGGGCGCGCGGCCGAGCGGGACCGCGTCCTCGCCACGGTCCGCGCGCTCGCCACCGCGGTGCGGGCGTCGGGGCGCGCGGACGACGGGGCCGGCGCGGTCCAGGCGGCGGAGTCCGCCTGGAGTGCGGCGGTCCGCTGAGTCGGGGCTCCGCGGTCGCAACTCGCACCTTCGCTGAGCTGACGGGAGTTCGCTCTGCTCCCCGGCGGCCCCGGGTCCGTCGGGGAGGTGAGGGACCGGAGGGAGCGTGCTCCGGTCCTGGAGTTCTCCGACGCGCTCGCCGGGAGGGCGGTGCCGCACCGCCCCGTGGGCAGGAGTTCCCGCTGTCGGACGCCACCGGACGTCAGGGCCGCACTGTCCTCGAACAACCCGGCGCTCACGCCCGCAACGACGGTGCTCCCGGGAGCCGGGCGCATTGCGGCACGACGGCCGAGGAGCTGTCGCGCCGCGTCGACGAGGGCGCATGTGGCCGTCGTCGACATCGGTAGTCCCGGAGCGACCCGACGACGCGAGTGGTGGCCCCCCTCTGCACCCGCCGGCGCCGGGTTCGGCCTGCCCCGCCGACCGACGAGGCGATCCGTGAGGGCGGTACGGCCGCCTCCGCTTCCGCCGCGGCGACTTGCGGCCTCCTTGTGCCCCCACCGTCCGCGGAGACCGGCCCCTCAGCCCGGAGCGCGTCGGCGCCCTTCTCGCCGACCGGCTGACGGTCGCCGTGAAAACCCAGTGAGCCGCCGGGGCGGCCCTTGCTACCGTGACCGCGCCCGTGCGCGTGTCCCATCGGGCGGATCACAGCGACGGCAGAGAGGGCGGAACGATGCGGCAGGCGATCACCGAATCCGGCAGGAAGGCCCGTATCGCGACGCAGAGAAATCCGAACCCTCCCCATGAAGAAGCTGAACCTGGGCATTCTGGCCCATGTCGACGCCGGTAAGACCAGCCTCACCGAGCGCCTGCTGCACCGCACCGGTGTGATCGACGAGGTCGGCAGCGTGGCCGCCGGTACCACGCAGACCGACTCGCTGGAGCTGGAGCGGCAGCGCGGCATCACCATCCGGTCCGCCGTGGCCACGTTCGTCCTGGACGACCTCAAGGTCAACCTCATCGACACTCCGGGGCACTCCGACTTCCTCTCCGAGGTCGAGCGGGCGCTCGCGGTGCTCGACGGTGCCGTTCTCGTGGTGTCGGCCGTCGAGGGCGTCCAGCCGCAGACCCGCATCCTGATGCGGACCCTGCGCAGACTGGACATTCCCACGCTGCTCTTCGTCAACAAGGTCGACCGGGGCGGTGCGCGCCCTGACGGCGTACTGGGGGAGATCCGCAAGCGGCTCACCCCCGCAGCCGTCGCGCTGTCCGCCGTGGACCACGCGGGCACGCCACAGGCCCGTGCCGTCGTGCTCGACGCGGACACCGACCCGGAGTTCACCGTGCGGGTCGGTGAGACGCTGGCCGACCACGACGACGCTTTCCTCAGCGCCTACCTGGACGAGGAGCGCGTACTGCCCGAGAGGGCGTACGCGGAGGAACTCGCCGCGCAGACCGGGAGCGGTCTGGTGCACCCCGTGTTCTTCGGCTCCGCACTGACCGGCGAGGGCCTCGACCATCTGCTGTGCGGCATCCGGGAGTTGCTGCCGTCCGTGTGCGGCGCGAAGGACGCGCCGCTGCGGGCCACCGTGTTCAAGGTGGACCGCGGTCCGCGCGGGGAGGCCGTCGCGTATCTGCGGCTGGTCTCCGGCACGCTGGGGACCCGTGACTCGGTGACGCTGCACCGCGCCGACCACACCGGCCGGGTCACCGGGCATCGCGGGAGGATCACCGCCCTGCGGGTCTTCGAGCACGGCTCGGCCACCCGTGAGGCCCGGGCGAGTGCCGGGGACATCGCGCAGGTCCGGGGGCTGAAGGACGTACGGGTCGGTGACCGGGCCGGGTGTCTCGACGGTCCGCCACCGCAGAGCTTCTTCGCCCCTCCCAGCCTGGAGACCGTGGTCAGGCCGGAGCGACCGGCGGACGCCGGGCGGCTGCACGCCGCGCTGCGCATGTTGGACGAGCAGGACCCGTCCATCGACCTGCGGTACCACGAGGAGAGCGCCACCGGCGCCGTGGTGCGCCTCTACGGGGAGGTGCAGAAGGAGATCCTCTCCAGCACGCTCGCCGAGTCCTTCGACGTACGCGTGCGCTTCGACCCGACCCGCACCGTCTGTATCGAGAAGCCCGTGGGGACGGGCGAGGCGCTGATCGAGCTGGACACGCGCACCCGCAACTACTTCTGGGCGACCGTGGGTCTGCACGTCGGACCTGCGGCACCGGGTACGGGCGTCGCGTTCCGCGTGGCGGTGAAGCTGGGCTCGCTGCCTTCGGCCTTTCACAAAGCCATCGAGGAGGCGGTGCGCACCACGCTGCGGCACGGTCTGTGCGGCTGGCAGGTCACCGACTGCGCCGTCACCCTGACCCGTACCGGCTTCGCCAGTCCGGTCAGTGCGGCCGACGACTTCCGCGCGGCCACGCCGCTGGTTCTGATGGACGCGCTCCGGCAGGCCGGGACCCGGGTGCACGAACCGGTCAGCTCCTTCGAGCTGGAGGTCCCCGCCGCCCAGCTCAGCCAGGTGCTGGCGAAACTCGCGGAGTCGGGTGCGACCCCCGGCGTGCCCGCGGCCGACGGAGACGTCTTCCGGCTGGGCGGCACGATGCCGACCGGCCTCGTGCACGACTTCCGCCAGCAGGTTCCCGCACTGACCCGGGGAGAGGGGGTGTTCGTGACCGAGCACCTGGACTATCGCCCCGCCGCCGGGGAGCCGCCCGTCCGGCCACGGCCGAAGGGGCCCGACCCCCTCAACCGGGACGAGTACCTCCTGCACGTACTCAAACGCATTTGAAAGCTCCCTCATAAAGGAAGCCGGGCCGGCCGAGCAGGCGGCGGAAACAGCAGCGGCCGGGAAGAACTCCCGGCCGCTGCCGCCTGCCACGGCCCGGGTGCGCGGGCGGAGCCCTGGTGCAGACGGGGTTGCTCGGGTCGCTCGCCACCGGTGAGGCTTCGGCTTGCGCTGGGGAGCGGCTGAAGCTCAGGGCTGTCCGCCCGTCCTGTGAGCGGGCCCTCGCCGCCGTCGCCCGGGATGGGGCAGTGCAGGTGCTGCCCGTCGCGCTGCGGTGTCGGCGGGCAGGGTGGCCGGCTCCGCGCACGGCTTCCGTTCCTCTCGACGTCCGCGGCGGCCCGGGCCCCGTCCTCGACGGGCGAAGCCTTCGCGTCCGGTTCTCATCCCGCCACGCTCAGGCCGCTTCGCGCATCCTCGCCCGTGCCGGGCGGGTCCGGCGTTCGGGACGCCAGGTGGCCACCAGGGCTGCGGCGAGCAGGAGTTCGGCGATGTCGCCGGCGTAGTACATGAGCTCCGCGCCCTGTCGGACCTCGTCGATGGGCGCGTGGATGTGGACGAGGAAGCCGCCGTAGATCGCCTGCGCGATCAGGGCGTGCACGGCGATGGCGCCGCCGAGGTGGACGAGCCGGGTCGGCGCTCCGGGCCGCGCGGGCGCGGGGTCGGGTCCTGCGACGGCGTGGGCGAAGAGGCAGCCGGACGCGAGGAAGTGCGCGTCCATCAGGGGGTGTCCGGCGGGGTGGGCGAGGGCGGCCTCGTAGAGCGGGGTGAAGTAGAGCAGGGCCAGGCTGCCCGTGCTCAGCAGCAGCGCCACCGAAGGGTGGGCGAGTACGCGTGCGGGTGGGCTGTGCAGCACCGCCGTCACCCGGCGGGCGCCGACGGGCGGGAGGGTACGCAGCAGAAGGGTGACGGGCGCGGCGAGCACGAGCGCCAGCGGCGCGTACATGCCGATGAGCATGTGCCGTGCCATGTGGACGCGGAAGTCGGAGTGCGCGGCGGACTCGAGCGGCGGCAGCAGCGCCACGGCGAGCAGCGCCAGTCCCGCGAGGAGGGAGGCGGAGCGCCAGGAGCTCCAACCTTGCACGGGGTTACGGCACTTGGCCCGGTGTGCGGCGTACAGGTAGCCGACGCCTCCGGCGAGCAGGAGCGGCAGCACGAGTGGGCCGACGGCGAAGGCGCCGTGGTGCGCCGGGTGTGCGCCGTCCATCAGCGCCCCTCAGCGCGGTGGGCGCCGCGGGGCGTACCGGGTTCGAAGGGGCGGCCGGTGCGCTGGAGCAGGTAGCCGCCGAGCATGAGCACGCAGCCGGCGACGAGGAAGCCGATGTCCCACCACAGTTGGTAGGGGCCGCCGTGGACGTGGTGGATGGCGAGAATGTGGTGGTCGAGGATGCCCTCGACCACGTTGAAGAGGCCCCACCCGGCGACGATCCACCCCCACAGGACCGGCGAGGTCCACACGGCCCGCCTGTTGTGGGTGACGCGGGAGTAGAGGACGGCGAGGCCCAACAGCACCGCGAGCCAGCAGACGGCGTGGAAGATGCCGTCCCAGACGGTGTTCATCTCCAGCCCCGAGACCGTGCCGGGGTTGTAGTACTTCACCCCGATGCGGTCGTCGTTGGTTCCGGTGAGCATGTGGTGCCACTGGAGGAGCTGGTGGAGCAGGATGCCGTCGACGAAGCCGCCGAGCCCCACGCCCAGGACGATCCCCGGCAGTCGGAGGCTGTCGGGGATCGTCGGGGCCTCCGGACCGGTGCCCGCCATGGTGGTCATCTCCTGGTCTCCGCCCTGTCGACAGTTGGCCGTTCCGCGGACAGGCGTTCCCCGGCCGCTGCCGGGACCACCGGCTCGTGCGCTGCTTCCGCCGTTTCGCCCACGTCCGACGTCCCCGGTCACGCGCGGTGGCAAGGTCCGCGTGGCTCCCGCCGCGCTCGTCGGGAGCGCGCCCGGTGACGCCGTCAGCGGTGCGGCACCGGGGGACCACGTCCGCCAGCCCACCCCGGCGCCGCCCGGCCGCCCGGGACGGGCGCAGGGTCGGGAGGCGGCGGCCGTCGCCTCCGGCGCGGGGTGCGTCGCGCGCCCCGGCGACCGGTGGCGGGGCCGCCGGCGCCCCACGAGCAAGTGGGGCTTCCCGCAACCGGAGTTGCCGACGTTCGCACGGCTCGGGCGGGGTATCTCGGCTGGTGCCGGGACGCTGACGAGGGGGCACGCACCGAAGCTCTCCGTCGGCTTCCCGCTCACCACGTCCGCCGCGCGTCAACTTCCGTGCATCGCAAGTTCGTTGGCGGCACCATGGTCCCCGCCCCGCGGCGCCCGTACGCTCGGCCCATGGCTGAAGATCGCATGCGTGCGCGGGCGGCGGGCATCCCCTTCGACGGCGAGCCCGGACCGTGGAACGCGCTCACCGACGTGCCGGGCATCGAGGTCGGGTACGTCACGCTCGTCGAGGGCTCCGACGTGCGGACGGGGGTGACGGCGATTCTGCCCCGCGGGCGGGCCGGGGTCGGCGACCCGTGCGCC
Source organism: Streptomyces sulphureus DSM 40104 (assembly GCF_000381025.1). GTDB lineage: Bacteria > Actinomycetota > Actinomycetes > Streptomycetales > Streptomycetaceae > Streptomyces > Streptomyces sulphureus. The sequence goes on along the minus strand of NZ_KB905813.1, from coordinate 128,480 downwards.
GCCGGCTGGCATGCGCTCAACGGGAACGGCGAGATGACCGGCACGGTCTGGCTGGAGGAGACCGGCTCCCTCGCCGTACCCGTCCTCCTCACCAACACGTACGCCGTCGGGCCGGTCCACCGCGGGGCCGTCGAGTGGCTCGGGCGGAACTGCCGGGGCATGGCGCCCGAGTGGCTGCTCCCGGTCGTCACCGAGACCTGGGACGCGCACCTCAACGACATCCACGGCACGGCCGTCCGACCCCGCCACGCCACGGAGGCGATCGAGGCCGCGGCCTCGGGGCCGCTCGCCGAGGGCGCCGTCGGCGGGGGCACGGGCATGCGGTGCTACGGGTTCAAGGGCGGTTCGGGGACGGCCTCCCGGGTGGTCGCCTACGGCGCCGACCGGTATACCGTCGGTGCCTTCGTTCAGGCGAACTTCGGGGCCAAGCGGGAGTTGACGGTTGCCGGCGTGCCCGTCGGCAGGGAGCTCCCCGACCCGGACGCGCTCGCCGCCTCCGAGACCGGCGCATCCCGGGGAACGCGGCCGGTGCCACCGGGCGCCGGCTCCATCGTGGTCGTCCTCGGCACCGATGCGCCGCTGCTCCCCGGCGAGTGCAAGGCGCTCGCGCGCCGCGTCCCGCTCGGCCTCGCCCGCACGGGCACCACGGGCAGCCATTTCTCGGGGGACCTCTTCCTCGCCTTCTCCACGGCCAACTCCGGCGCGCTCAACAGCACTTTCCCCCATGACGAGGCCGACGCGCCCTACGAATCCCTCCGCTTCGTGCCCTGGGGCCGCATGGACCGCTTCTACGAGGCGGTGGTGGAGTGCGTCGAGGAGGCGGTCCTCAACGTCCTCACCGGTGCGGCCCCGATGACGGGACGCGACGGGAACCACGTGCCGGCGTTGCCGCTGGCGCGGACGCGGGAGCTGCTGGGGGCGCGGGCGGTGTGACGGCCTCCGCACGGGACCGCCTCCCGTCGCCCGCAACCCGCTCCCCCGCAAGGGGAATACCGCTCGCCCGCCCGGGGAAAGCGGCCCGGACACGCGAGCAGCAGGGCGGCGTACGGGCACGAGCGGGCGGAGGGTGGGCGACGACGAGGAGGCTTACCCATGGCGAAGCGGGCACACGGAACCGTCGCGCATCAGCTCATCGAAGGGCACCTGGTGGAAGGGGTGCCGGAGCCCGGTGAGGAGGTCGGCCTCCGCGTCGACCAGACCCTCACGCAGGACGCCACCGGCACCCTGGTCATGCAGGAGCTGGAGGCGCTCGGGCTCGACCGCGTGCGCACCGAGGTGAGCGTGCAGTACGTGGACCACAACATCCTCCAGGCCGACGAACGCAACGCGGAGGACCACGCGTTCCTCCGCTCGGCGGCGCACCGCTTCGGGCTGTGGTACTCCAAGCCGGGCAACGGCGTCTCGCACCCGACGCACATGCAGCGGTTCGGCAAGCCGGGGCGCACCCTCGCCGGCTCCGACTCGCACACCTGCGCAGCCGGCTCGCTCGGGATGCTGGCGATCGGCGTCGGCGGCCTGGAGGTCGCGCTGGCGATGGCCGGACGCCCGCTCTACCTGCGGATGCCGCAGATCTGGGGGGTGCGGCTCACGGGCGAACTGCCGCCGTGGGTCAGCGCGAAGGACGTCATCCTCGAGCTGCTGCGCCGGCACGGGGTCAAGGGCGGCGTCAACCGCATCCTGGAGTACCACGGTCCGGGACTCGCGCATCTGACGGCGATGGACCGGCACGTCATCGCCAACATGGGCGCCGAACTCGGCGCCACCACAAGCGTCTTCCCCGCCGACGGGACCGTCCGCGACTTTCTCCGCAGCGAGGGCAGGGAAGGGGACTTCACCCCGCTCGCCCCCGAGGACAACGCCGCCTACGACCTGGAGGAGGAGATCGACCTCTCCTCCCTCGAACCGCTGATCGCCCGCCCCTCCTCCCCCGGCAACGTGGTGCCGGTGCGCGAGGTGGAGGGCGAGAGCGTCGACCAGGCGGTGATCGGCTCCTCGGCCAACCCGGGGCTGCGGGACTTCGCGGTGGCCGCGACGATGGTGCGCGGGCGGTCCACGGCCGACGGCGTCAGCTTCGACGTCAACCCGACGTCCCGCGAGATCCTCCAGGACCTCACCAGGCTCGGCGGGACCTTCGACCTGATCCAGGCGGGGGCGCGCCTCCACCAGAGCGGTTGCCTCGGCTGCATCGGCATGGGGCAGGCGCCGGCCGTCGGCCGCAACTCGCTGCGCACTTTCCCGCGGAACTTTCCCGGCAGGTCCGGCACCGAGGACGACTCCGTCTGGCTCTGCTCGCCGGAGACGGCCACGGCCTCCGCACTCACCGGAGTCATCACCGATCCCCGGCGCTGGGCCGCCGACGTCGGGCTCGATCCGACGGAGCAGGCGGACGGTCTCGGCCCGCCCCGGCGCGCCGCCGTCAACACCGCGATGCTGGAGGCGCCGCTGCCGCCGGAGGAGGCCGTCCGGGTCGACCTCGACCGTGGCCCGAACGTCTCCGCGCTCCCTGAACTCGACGCGCTTCCGGATGAGTTGACGGGCCCCGTCCTCCTGACGGCGGGCGACAACGTCTCCACGGACGAGATCTCGCCGGCCGGAGCGCGGGCCCTGCCGTACCGCTCGAACATCCCGAAGCTCGCCGAGTTCACCTTCACCCGCATCGACCCGGAGTACCCGGAGCACGCGGGCCGTACCGAGGGGGCGCACTTCGTGGTCGGCGGCGAGAACTACGGGCAGGGCTCCTCCCGCGAGCACGCCGCCATCACCCCGCGCTACCTCGGACTCCGGGCCGTCCTGGCCAAGTCCTTCGCGCGCATCCACTGGCAGAACCTCGTCAACTTCGGGGTTCTTCCCCTGGAGTTCGAAGACCCGGCAGACGCGGACCGCATCGCCAAGGGCACCACCCTGCGCCTCCCCGACCTCCACCGCGCGCTCGGCGACGACACCGAGCCGCTGGTGCGCGTGGAGAACACCGACCGGGGCGAGGAGTACACGGTGCGGCACAGCCTTTCGCCGCGCCAGTGCCGGATCATCCTTGCGGGCGGCATCATCCCGGCGCTCGCCGGCGGCGCACTCCCCGAGCCGGGCGCCTGACGAGCGCACCCGATCCGGCTCTCTCACTCGAACCGGTGGAACTTGCCGCCGTGGCCCGGACGTTCGGGCGTATCGCCGGACACACGGGACGTATCGTCACGTCCGGCCCGGCGGCAGGGCAGGGGACACCTCGGCGAGGAGGCGGCGATGGCACGGCTCGACGGCAGGACGGCGCTGGTGACCGGCGGTGCGGGCGGCATCGGCAAGGCCGCGGCCCGGCGCCTGGCGCGCGAGGGCGCCGCCGTCGCCGTCGCCGACCTGCACCACGAGCCGGGCACGACACTCGTCGAGGAGATCGAGGAGGCGGGCGGCCGCGCCGTCTTCCTAGACCTCGACGTGACGGACCCGGAAGGCTGGACGCGTGCGGTGCAAGGCGTCGCGGAGCGCTTCGGCGGCCTGGACGTCCTCGTCAACAACGCGGGCGTCGGCGACGACGGATCGCTCGAGGAGACCGACGTCGACACCTACCACCGGGTCGTCGCCGTCGCCCAGACCAGCGTGTTCCTCGGGATGAAGGCGGCGGCCGAACTGCTGAAGGCGTCACCCGCGGCCTCCGTCGTCAACGTCGGCGCGCCCTTGGGGGCCTCGGGCGGCTCCGGGACACCCCCCGCACACCACGCGGCGAGGGGCGCCGTCCGGCTGCTCAGCAGGAACACCGCGCTCCACTGGGCCGGGGACGGCATCCGCGTCAACAGCGTCCACCCGGGATTCGTCGAGACGCCGCTCCTCGGCGAGGGGAACAGGACTCCGCTGGCGGAGGCGACGCCGATGGGCAGGCTCGGCGAGCCGGCCGAGGTCGCCGCCGCGATCGCTTTCCTCGCCTGCGACGACTCCTCTTTCGTCACGGGCTCCGAGCTCTTCGTGGACGGTGGACTGACTGCACGGTGAGGGCTTCACCCGGTTCCGCAGGGTGCTCGGCGGTGTCGGACGCCTGCCGGGGGCGGTGGACGGGCAGGCCGTGTCCGATGGTTCAGCGGGGGCCGGAGCGAGGCCGCGGCAGGCGCGCAGGGACGGAATCGCTGATGACGCTGCCGTGATCAGCAACCCCAGCTCGCGTCCCCGGGGCACGGAGGGCGGGCCGTCCACGGAGTTCGGCCGCCCCCGCGCGGGTCATGGACCGTCTGCGCGCGAACGGCGGGCCGGGCGGTGAACGGGCGGGCCGTGGGCGGTCGTTCAGCGGAACGAAGTGGGGCCGAGCGGGACGCGAAGGAGCAACGTGTCGGCGGCGTCGGCGCCTCCGGCGGGGAGGGCAGCCGTCCGTGAGCGCGGCCTCTCCGCGGGGCGTGGGCCGCCCGCGCGTCCGACGGACCGGACGGTGAACGGGCGTGTCAGGGAGAGTCGTTGAACGGCACGCCCGGACCGGCCCGACGGAACGGACCCTGCGTCTGAGCCGGGGCCGAAACCCCGGCCGCTCACCCCACCGGTGCGTCCGCCCGCTCCAGGCGGGAGGTGCCGCTCGCGGTGCGGTAGGAGCGGCGGCATGCGGAGGTGGCGTCGGGGTCCTTCTTGTCGGAGAGCACGTAGTAGTCCATCTGCGCGCGTGCGGCGTCGATGTCGAGGACTGCGTAACCGTGCGAGTCCATGTCGACCCACCGCACGTGCCGGTTGGCCGTGCGGACCGCGCTCTCGGCGACGCCGGAGACGGTGTCAGGGGCGACGCGGAGGACGTCGTCGACGTTGTCCGAGGTCACCGAGGTGACGACGAACTCCGTTGCGACGGGGGCGACTCGGGGGTAGTCGGCAGCGAGCAGCGGCACGTCGTTGGCCCAGTGCATGTGGATGTCGCCGGTGAGGAAGACCGTGTCGGTGACGCCGTTGCGCCGGAGGTGCGTGAGGAGCTCCGTGCGGTCAGCGGTGTAGCCGTCCCACTGGTCGGTGTTGACGGCGAGGCCCTCCCGCGGGACGCCGAGGAGTTCGGCGAGGGCCCCGAGGAACTTCGCCGGGACGCTGCCGAAGGCGAGCGGGGAGATCATCACCGAGTTGCCGACGAGCTTCCACTGCGCACGGGAGGCGCTGAGACCCGACTTCAGCCACTCCAACTGCTTGCGGCCCGCGAGGGTGCGGTGGGGTCGTCGATGGCGCGGCCGTCGCCGATCGTGGCCTGCTCGTCGCGAAAGGAGCGCAGGTCGAGGAGGTAGAGTTCGGCCAGGCGCCCGAAGCGGAGGCGGCGGAAGGTCGTCCCCTCGGTCGAGGGCCGCACCGGCATCCACTCGAAGTACGCCCGCTTCGCGGCGGCGACCCGGTCATCCCAGGGGCCCTCCGTCTCCGGGTCGTGGTTGCCCGCGCCGCCGCCGTAGGCGTTGTCGGCGAACTCGTGGTCGTCCCAGACGGCGATGACCGGGTGGGCCGCCTGCATCGCCTGGAGGTCGGCGTCGGCCTTGTAGTGACCGTGCCGCACGCGGTAGTCGGCGAGGGTGAGGATCTCGTGCTCCGGCTGCACGGTGCGCACGGCGCGGTTGCCCGTGGGGTACTCGCCGTGGCCGTACTCGTAGATGTAGTCGCCGAGGTGGAGCACCGCGTCGAGGTCGCGGCGCGCGGCGAGGTGGCGGTACGAGGCGAAGTAGCCGCCCTCGTAGTTGGCGCAGGAGGCCACGCCGAAGCGGAGGTTGCCCGCCGTGGCGTCCTCCGCGGGGGCGGTGCGCGTCCGCCCGGTCGGCGACGTACCGGCGCCCGCGGTGAACCGGTAGAAGTAGCCGGTGGCGGGGGCGAGTCCGCGCACGTCGGCCTTGACGGTGTGGTCGGAGTCCGCCTCGGCCTTCGCCGTGCCGGAGGCGACGGTGCGCGTGAACTCCGCGTCCTCCGCCACCTCCCAGGCGACCTCGACCGCTGCTCCCTTGCCCGAGCCGGGCACGGCCGCCGGCTCCGGGGTGACGCGCGTCCAGAGCAGGACGCCGTCGGGGAGCGGGTCGCCGGAGGCGACGCCGTGGAGGAAGGAGGGGCCTTCGGCCGCCGTGGCGCTCGGCAACCGGCCGGCGAGCGGAAGCACCGCCGCTCCGGCAGCGCCTGCGGCGACGACGGTGCGCCGGCGCAGTCCGCCGGCACGCGTGCCCGGGAGGGCGGGCTGCTGGGGTGAGGTAGGGGTGGACGTCACGATCCGTCAGCTTACGCGCGAGTACGGGAGCGGGACAGGGTGCGGCGGCGGGGGCCGGTAGGGGCCGGGGCTGTCAACCGCTGCCGTACCGCGGGGAGTTGCGGGGATTGCTCGGCAGGGCGGACCGCTGTGGGGGCTCATGAACCCGACCCACCGTCACCGCCCGAAGCCGCAGCCCCAGTACAGGTCAACTCCCCCGCACCGGCCCCCGGTTCAGCGAGACCCCCTCACTCGAAGTCGCACCCGGGGTTCTCCGCGTCCTCCGCGTGCTCGCTGCCCTCCGGCAGGACGTAGAGGACCTTCATCACGACCGTGGTCTCCCCGAGGTTCCGACCGATGTGGACGTTGGCCTCGCCGGCCGGCTCCGTGAACCGGTCGCCGGGGCCGTAGACGCCGTCGACCGTGCAGTCCGCGGCGTTGTGCGTCAGGGTGCCCTGTTCCACCTCGGCGTGGAGGACGCCGGCGTGCGTGTGCCAGCCCGTCGAACCGCCGGGCGCCACGTGGAGTTCCTTGAGTATGTAGTCGGTGCCGTCGACGGTCCGCTCCGCCAGCGTCGTGGACTCGACTCCGCGACCCGGCGTCGCCGAGGCGGCCGCGGCCGCGAGGAGGAGCACGGCGACCGCCGCCACGAGTACCGGCGTCCCTCTGCTGGCCATGCGCATGGGCAAACCTTTCGCTCTCAACACTGCCCGCCCGGCGGGCACTTGGCTGTCTGAGAGGAATATGCGCACAAGGGCACGGAACCATTCCTGGCCCCGCGATCCCGGTCGACCGCAAAAGAACGCCGCCCACGACGCTCCCCGACCTCACAACCGGCATATGCGACCAACGACGTGCCAGGCCCCGCCCTGCTCCCCCGCCGTTTGCTGAGAAGACACGCCCCGCCGACGCACGCGGACCGGGCAGCGTCCCGCAACGCCGGCCGCCCACGCCTCCACTTCCGCCACCGCCGCGCACCTGCTAGTTTCCGCGACGGCCCGGCTCCGCCCACGAGTCCGTCAGCGACCGCCCTCGCACCCGGCCCGGACGCCGACCGACCCGATCGAGAGGCAGCCATGCCCGAGCCGCCCGAGACGCTCCGCACCGACCGGCCCCACCCCGCCCGGATGTACGACTACTACCTCGGCGGAAAGGACTGGTCCGAGGCCGACCAACGCACCGCCGAGGCCCTGCTCGAGGCGTTCCCCCACATCTCCGTCTTCGCCCGCGCCAACCGGGCCTTCATGCACCGCGCGACGCGCACCCTCGCGCGCGACTACGGCGTCCGTCAGTTCCTCGACATCGGGACCGGCATCCCCACCGCGCCCAACCTCCACCAGATCGCGCAGCAGATCGCCCCCGAGTCCCGCATCGTCTACGCCGACAACGATCCGCTCGTCCTGGAGTACGCCGACACGCTGCTCCGCGGCGCTCCGGAAGGCGGCCTCGCCTACGTCGAGGCCGACGTGCGGACCGACGACCTCCTCGCCTCGCGCCAGGTCCGCGAGACCCTCGACCTGACGAGCCCCGTCGCGCTCTCCCTCGTCGCCCTGATGCACTTCGTCGCGGACGACGACCGGCCCCACGCACTGGTGCGCAGCCTCGTCGACGCGCTTCCCTCCGGCAGCTTCCTCGTTCTCTCCCACGGCACCCACGAGTTCGCCACCGGGGAGGAGGCACGCCGGGGCGAGCAGACGTACCGGGACGGGGGCGCCGAAGTGCACTCCCGCAGCCGTGCCGAGATCGAGCCGTTCTTCACGGGACTCGAACTCCTCGCGCCCGGGCTCGTCCCCGGCCACCGCTGGCGCCCGGACGGGCCCGTCCACCACACCGACGCGGAGGCCGCCTTCTTCGCCGGCGTGGCACGGAAGCGCTGAGCTTCCCGTCCGTGTGAGACGGCAACCGGGTTCCGTCGCACGGGAGTCGGGGCCGGGCGGTCACCGGAAGTGGAGCGCGAGCACCGTCGCGTCGTCGTCCGTCCACGGGCCGACGAGTGCGCCCATCAGGGTCTCGACGGCGGCGTGCGCATCGCTCCACTGCTGTGAGGCGGCGGCGTCCAGCAGGTACCGCACCCCCACGTCGGGGTCCTCGCCGCGGCGTTCCACCATGCCGTCGGTGTAGAGCAGCAGTAGGTCCCCCGCCTGCAACTGCACGGTGTCGACGGCGTATCCGGCCAGCGTGTCGACGCCCAGCAGGACACCGAGTGGCGCGTCCAGCGGCTCGGCGCTCCCGTTCCGGACGAGTACGGGCGCCGGGTGCCCCGCGCTCGACCAGCGGAAGGTGCGCTCCGCGGGGTCCAGGTGACCGAGCGCCGCCGTGGCGGTCGTGTCGATGCCGTCGTGGTAGACCACCTCGCCGAGGTGGGCGGCGAGTTGGGCCGCGTCGCCTTCCGAGTAGGCGAGCCCGGCGAGGGCGGCACGCTGCTGCACGGCGCGGCTCGCCGCGTCGACGCCGTGCCCCGAGGCGTCCCCGATCGCGACGAGCAGCCGCCCGTCCGGGAGGCTGCGGCACTTGTACCAGTCGCCGCCCACCCTCCGGTCCCAGGGCAGGTACCCGGCGGCGACGGAGAGCCCGGGCGCCGTGGTCCCTGGCAGGCGGGGCGTCAGGGCACGGCGCAGCGTCTCGGAGACCTTGCGCTCGGCCGCCGCCTCCTGCCGGAGCCGGTGTGCCGCCTCGCGCACTCGCCGCAACTCCTGTTGCTCGCGGTGCTGTTCGGTGATGTCGCGGACGGTGAAGAGCAGCGATTCCGGTGGCCCGCCGGCCTGTGCGCCGCCCGGCTGCCCGAGCCAGCGGAGCGTTCTCTCTTCGCCGCCGACGTGGACGGTGACGGCGCTCTCCGAGACCTCCTCGCCCTGGAGGAGTCCGCGCACCTGCCGTGAGAAGTCCACCAGGTCGCGCGGGTCGAGGAGGCGTGCGAGCTCCGTCGCCTCGGCGGGCACCCGCTCCGACGCGTCCGGCAGACCGAGCAGCTCCCGCAGCCCCGCCGACGCGTAGACCTCACCGTTGAGCAGGTCCCACTCGGCCCACCCCATCCTGCTGGAGCGCTGCACCCGCTCGCTGAGCTCCGAGGGCCGCTGCGCCTCCCAGGCGACGAGCAGCATCCCGCCGTAGGGGCTCGCCGTCCCGTGCACCCGGACGACCACCGAGCGCCGGTCGACTGTGTCGAGGTAGTCGACGTTCTCGAAGCTCCGGGGCTCGCCGACGGCGAGGACGTCGGCGTAGAAGTCGTAGAGGCCACCCGTCCGGATACCGGGGTTGCTCTCGGAGAGCGGGCGGTCGAGGAGCGCCGCGGGGTCGCGGACCCAGCTCTCCGTGCCGACCGCGTTACCGGCGACGAGGGTGAAGTCGACGATCTCGCCGTCGGGGCCGCGGTCCGGGCGGAGGATCGCCGACGGCGTCGTCGCGACGCTGAGGACGGGGCGCGCCCAGTCGGGCGCGCCCTCGCCGAGGGCGACGGTCGTGCCCGCGGGCGGGCCCGGTTCGGGTGCGTAGTGGCCTCGCCCGCCGTGCTCGGCGGCCCGGCGGCGCGCCCGAATGCGGGCGCGGGCCGCGGTGCGTGCCGCCGCGAAGCCCAGCTCCTCGAGGATGCCGGCCTGCTCCTGGGGCGGGGGCTCCGCGGTGTACGGCGCCCGGCCGTCAGCGGTGCGCTCTCCTCGGTCGGGGCCGCCGGATGTCGCCTGCGTGCCGCCTGCGGAGCCGGGGAGCGAGGGGGTCATGGAGTGCGTCCTCCGTGGTGATCGGGGACTCGCGCTCATCCGAACACGGACATTGCGGCCCTTCCGCCCCCAGTAGAGCACCCGTCGGCGCTCCGGGCTCGGGCTCCGGTCGCCCTGCCGCGGGTACGGAGCCGCTCCACTGCGGCGGCGTGCCCGGCTAGAGTCGGGGACATGGCTTCCGAGGAGGGTTCGGTACGGGTCGACAGTTGGATCTGGTCCGTACGGCTGACCAAGACGCGCGCGCTCGCCTCCGCTGCCTGCCGCGCGGGGCACGTACGCGTCAACGGGGACCGGGTGAAGGCAGCTCACGCGGTCAGGCCCGGCGACGAGGTGCGGCTGCGGCACTCCGGGCGCGAGCGGATCGTCGTCGTCAGGCGGCTGGTGAAGAAGCGCGTCAGCGCGACGGTCGCCGCCGGCTGCCTCACGGACAACAGCCCGCCTCCCCCGCCCCGCGAGGAGCAGGCGCAGCCGCCGCGGCGCGACCGGGGAGCCGGGCGGCCGACGAAGAAGGAGAGGCGCGAGATGGACCGCCTCCGCGGACTCTGACCGCTTCGGCGGGCGGCCGCAACGACGGACGCGAAGGACGGCACCATGACGCAACCGACCCACGTCGACTTCTGGTTCGACCCTTCCTGCCCCTACACCTGGCTCACTTCGCGCTGGCTGCTCCACGCCTGCGAGGTCAGGACGCTCACGCCGCACTGGCACGTGATGAGCCTGACCCTCCTCAACGAGGACCGCGAGGAGGACCCCGAGGGAGACACGGACGACTACCTCCTCCGCCCCGTGCGGATCTCCGCGGGCGTTGCGGAGGAGTACGGGGAGGAAGCGCTCGGCCGCTTCTACACCGCGCTGGGCTCGCGGCTGCACGAGCGTGAGGAGTTCCGCGCCGGTGTCTTCGAGGACGCGCTCGAAGACGCCGGGCTGCCGGGCGAGTTGGCCGCCGCTGCGGAGAGCGACCGCTACGACGCGGCGCTGCGCGCCTCGCACGAGGCGGCCGTCGCCCTCGTCGGACGCGACGTGGGGACGCCCGTGGTGGCCGTCCGCCGACGCGCGGGCACCGTGGCGTTCTTCGGCCCGTGCGTCTCCAGCGCACCGTCGGGCGAGGCGGCCGGCCGGCTGTGGGACGGCACGCTCGCGATGGCCGAGTACCCGGGTTTCTTCGAACTCCGCCGCTCCCCGGGGTTGTTGGACGTGCACGGGGCGAGCTGATGTGCGGGCATGAGGGGCACGTCGCCAAGGTGCCTGCGGAGGGCGGCAGTTGACGGGTGCGTCGCGGGGTCGACCGATGCTGCGGCTGTCCGGATGGATGGCGCGTGCCAACACGCGCGTCAGCAGCGGCACTTGGCGGGCGAGTGGCAGGGGCCGTCGCACCGACCACGTACTCGGGGAGCACGTCCCACGGCACCGTGCCCGGGCGCGGGACAGCGATCAGCCATCCCCGGTGCCGGCACCGAGCCGTCACGGCGGCCCGCCCGACGCCCGCGCCGTCCGGACGCGTGACGGCAACATTGCTCCAACGGGCGTGCCTGACGCGTCACTTGCCGGACGAGCGCCGTCGCGACGCCCATGCGCCGTGCACCCAGCGCACGGCCGTAAGCCGCCCCACGAGCCGCCCTCACAGAGAACCCGTGGTACACCGAAGAACCCCGCACCCGTCGCCCCGGAGACCTTCATGCGCCGTCTCGCCGTCTTCCTCGCCTCGTCCGACGGGCACGACCCGGCCCACGCCGCACTGGCCGCCGGCGTCGGCAAGGAGCTGGCCAGACGCGGGATCGGCGTCGTCTACGGCGGCGGGTGCCGCGGGCTCATGGGCGAGATGGCGGACGGCGCGCTGAAGGCGGGTGGCGAGGTCATCGGCGTCATTCCGCGCAGCATGGTCGAGCGGGAGTGGGCGCACGAGGGGGTGACGGAGCTGCTGCTCTGCGATTCGATGCACGAGCGCAAGGCGATGATGGCCGAGCGCGCCGACGCCTTCGTCGCCCTGCCCGGCGGGCTCGGCACGCTGGAGGAGGTCTTCGAGGTGTGGTCGTGGCGCCAACTGGGCTTCCACGCCAAGCCCGTCGGCTTCCTCGACGCCGGAGGTTTCTGGACGCCCACGCTCGACGCCCTGCGCGGTATCGCCGACTCGGGCCTCCTCCCCCCGTCCACCCTGGACGACCTCGCCGTCGCCCCCGACCTGCCCGGACTGCTGGAGGCGTTGGAGGAGCGGCTGCGCAGCGCCCCGCAGCCCGCACACGGAGCGAGCGCGCGGTAGCTCACCCTTCGGTAGGTGACGAGGGCCACGGGGAGGGCGGCGGAACCAGGGAGGCGGTCGGCGTCGAGGCCTGCTCTGGCGTCCGGAGGTCTCCGCAGAGGAGCGCGCACGCCCGCGCACGACCGACGGCAGGGCACCCGCGGACGCGGTATACGCTCGGCCGATGAGCTCGGGGAACTTTGCAGGAGAGAGCCGGACGGCGCGTTGGGCGCGACTGCGCCGCCTCCTACGCCACCCCGTCATGGGCGACTGCCTGGCTACGGCGCTGGCTGTCTGGGCCGCGGCGCTCGGGAGTTTCAGCAACCCGCACCTCGGCCCTTTCCCGCCGTGGCTCAACCACACGGTTGCGATCGCGGTCGCGTTGACGCTGCTGGCCCGGCGGCGTGCGCCCGAGGTGGTGCTCGCCATCGGCCTCGCCGCGTACAGCGTGCACGTCTCCGTCTTCACCGTCTTCTTCGCCCTCTACGCGGAGGGCGCCTTCCGCGGCCCGCGCCGGCGCAGCGTGGTCGCGGTCGCGGCGCTGGTGAGCCTCGCCGCCGTCTCGGTGTCCAACACTTCGTTCTGGAACGAGCCGCAAGTGCTGCTGAGTCAGCAGGGGTTCGCCATTCTGCTCACCGTGCTGACGCCGCTCCTGCTCGGCATGTACATGGGCGAGCGCCGTGTCGCGCTCCTCGCCTGGGTGGACCGGGCCGAGCGGGCGGAACGCGAGCAGACGCTGATCGCCGACGCAGCCGTGGCGGAAGAGCGGCGGCGGATCGCAGGCGAGATGCACGACGTCGTATCGCACCGGGTGAGCCTCATGGTCGTGCACGCCAACGCGCTCCAGTACGTCTCGGGCGACCCGGACGCCGCCAAGCAGGCGTCGACGACCATCGCCACCGCCGGGCGGCAGGCCCTCGACGAACTGCGGGAGATGATCGGGGTGCTGCGCCGCCCCCAAAGCGAGGACGAGCAGCGCACACCGGCCGCGGAGACGGGTGCCGTCTCCGCGCAGGCGCCGCAGACGGACCGCGAACCCGCCGCCGAGACCGGGTCGGAGAGCGGCGAAGCCGTACTGGCCCGGCTGCCCGAACTCGTCGACTCCTCGCGCAGCGCCGGGCTCCCGGTGGAGCTGCGTACCGCCGGGGAGCCGCACCGGTTGCCCGAGTCGACCGAGCGCGCCGCCTACCGGATCGTCCAGGAGGCGCTGACCAACGTGCACAAGCACGCACCCGGCGCCGAGACCGAGGTGACGGTGGCCTACCGCGGCGAGACCGTGCGGGTCGGCGTGCGCAACAGCGCACCCTCCGACGAGCGCTCCGGCGCAGGGACGGCCTCGGACGGGGCGCCGCTGCTGCCGAGCGGCGGCCACGGGCTGATCGGCCTGCGCGAACGCGTGCGGCTGGCGGGCGGCACCATCGAGACCGGACAGCGCCGCGGCGGCGGCTTCGCGGTGGAGGCCGAACTGCCTGCTGCGGTCACCGCGGGTGCGGGCGCCGACGGGGCCTCGGGGGCGTAGCCGGACTGCGTCCCCCGCGCGCACAGCAGCACCTCCTTCCGTGTCGCCGGGTCCCGGCCGTCAACTCCGACCGCCGATACGGCGGTTGGGCAGACCGTAACCACCGTGCGGGTCAACTCCCGGAACCCTTCGCCTGAGCGGGCTGTCACGAAGAGTTCGTTTCCGTCGGACGCGGGCGGACCGCACGGCGGTCATCTCGGCGTCCCGGGGGCGGCGGCGCACGAAGCGTCCGCCGGCCTGTTCACGGTTGCCTCGCCGACGTGTCGGCTTCACGCGTCGCGGCCCAGGCGGCGAGCAGCCGCAACCCCTCTTCGGAGCGGGTGCCGGGTTCGGCGGTGCAGACGGTGAGGGCGAGTCCGGGTTCGGCGGCCATCTCCAAGCCTTCGTTGGCGAGGGTCAGGTCGCCGACGGCGTGGTGCTGGAAGCGTTCGGTGCCGGTGCCGTGGTGGCGGACGCTGTGAGCGCCCCTCTACGAAGCCATCGACACAGATCGCCCGGGGCGACCGTTGCCTGACGGACACTAGACGTGGGCTCGGAGTGTCTCGTCGAGCCAGTCGTACATGTGCTGGTGGAGGGTGGAGCGCCCGCCGTAGCTGCAGTGCTCGCCGGCTCCTTCCGCCTCGGGAAGGGTGAGCAGAGTGCTCGGACTCCTGAGGGCCTGGTGCATGCGAAGCGGTTCGCCGTTGAAGGCGAAGTCGTTGTCCGGGTCGAAGATGAGGGCCCGGGTGGTGATCTGCTGCGCGACGCCCTCAATGGTGTAGGAGCGGGAGCGGCGCACGTAATCGGGGGCGGAGTCGGCGCCGAAGGTCCAGACGCCGTTGCGCAGAGCCCAGCGCAGGGATGTGCTGTGTGACGTGGCCAGCGACAGGACCTGCTCGACTTCTTCGTCGCGACCGTCCAGGGTCCACTGCAGCAGCCACGGCGGGACCAGGCGGGTGGTGGCGTCGTAGTAGCTGTAGATGCCACCGTCCAGCACGAGGGCCGCGGCGCGGTGCTCGAAAGCGGCGGCGCGGGCGATCAGGTGGCCGCCGAAGCTGTAGCCGTGGAGCACGATCCGCTCGGGGTCGATCTCGGGTCGGGTGAGGGCGTAGTCGACGACAGGGGTGAGGACGGCTTCCCAGTCGGGACGGAAGAACAGGCGCTGCTCGCGCAGGGCGGCGCCCTGCCCGGGGCCGTCATAGGCGAGGCAGTTGTAGCCCCGGCGCAGGGCGGCCGCCGCGACGGCAAAGTAGGACTCTTCCAGGATCGAGTCGAATCCGCTGGTGAATATGACGGTCGGGCGTGGAGTTGCGGAGTCGTCGACCAGGAAGAGGTAGCCGGGCAGGGTCGTGTTCTCGTAGGGGATCGAGACTGGCTCGACCGGGGTGTCCAGGTGGGTGGCGGCCGTGGCGAACGTGCTGCGTGCCAGGCGTGAGAGCTCTTTGGCCCGGTCATCGTCGAAGGGGTTGTCGCGGAGGTAGAACTCGGCGGTGCGGTAGTAGTTCGAGGCCCTCAACAGGGCTTCGCGAGCGCTCACTCGGTGGCCGACGGCGAGCGCCTTCTCACCCAGAGCGTGGACGCGGGCGGCCGTGGCGCGCCACTGCTGGTACCAGGCGTCCTCGTCGCCGTCGGGGATGGCGCGGGCCGTGACGACGATCTCCCCGAGATCGGCGCCTCCGTAGGGGGCGAAGCAGGCGGTGCGCAGGGTCTCGAAAGCGAAGGACTCGTCGTCGAAGAGGAACTTCATGACCGTCTCCCGTCAATTGTCGAGACGGAACGGTTCCGTATCGACTCAGGAGGACCGTACTCGCCGATTAGTCGAGACGCAACCGTTCCGTCTTGGGTATGCTTCCGGTCATGAGCCGATCAGCCACAGCCCGCCCTCCGGGCGGCCCGGTCCTGCAGGACGCCGTCACCGACGCGCTCCGTACCGCCTTCTTCGAGGAACTCGCCGAAGTCGGGTACGGGAAACTGTCCTTGGAAGCCGTGGCCCGCCGCGCCGGCACCGGCAAGGCGGCCATCTACCGGCGCTGGCCGTCCAAAGAGGCCACGGCCGTCGACCTCATCGTCCAGGTCTCGGTGGCCGCTGCCGACACCCCCGACACCGGCAGCCTGCGTGGCGACGTACTGGCCTACCTCACCCAGACCGACGAGGCACTGCGCCACCCGCTGGTCTCCCGCATCCTGCCCGACCTGCTAGCCGCCCGCGCCTACCACCCGGGCATCGCCGCCACGCTGGGCGAACGCATCGGCGAAGAGCGCCGCGAAAAGGTCGGTGCGATCCTGCGCCGGGCTGTCGAACGCGGCGACTTGCCCGCCGACACCGACCTGGACCTCGGCCTCGACTTCCTGGCGGGCCCGCTGTACTGGGCCACCATTGTCCGGCAGGCCCCCACCGACCCGGACCTCTTCGCCCGCGTGACGGACAAGGTCGTTGCCGCTTTGGCTGCATAGCCGAACCGATCCACGGCAGGGGAACCGCGGCCCGGCCCATGCCGCTCGAACGGCTGTGGCCGGGCGCGGAAGGCAGCGTCAAGGCCCGGCGGGTCGGCACTCGCGCCACCGCGAACGACGCCGAGATCGTCCACGCACCCGCCGGCGGCTTTTGGCTCTCAACCGCGTCGAGGCCCGGTTCACCGTCCTGCGCCTCACCCTCGGCGTCACGATCACGCCGACCGCAAGGAGCAGGGCAGCATGATCCGACGCTTCGTCATCCGGCGGAACCACCACACTGGTGATCACCGCCTACGCGCCCTTCTGGACAGGGCAGACGCTGCCTGATCCGGCTCTAGTCCGCCGAGTCGTGCAACTCCCCTCTGAGCAAAGTGTGTTCGCGCGGCGCCACGCAGAAGGCGTGGCCCGCGGGGTCGACGAAGACCCGGAAGAGTGCGCCGCCCGGCTGGTGCGCAGGCACCTCGGCGCCGAGGGAGCGGAGTCGCTGCTCGACCTCGTCCAGCTCCTCGTCGACGGCGAATTCCAGGTGGTGGCGGCGCGGGGCTTCCTCGTCGGGCCAGCGGGGCGGCTGCGGGTTGGCGGACTGCTGGAAGTCGATACGGACGCCGCTGCCGTACGGGGCGAGTACGGCGAAGTCCCCCTCGTCCGAGACGGCGCGCCGGCCGCCGAGGAACCGCTGGTAGAAGCGGGCCAGTTGGTCGGGGTCCGGGCAGTCGAGCGTCACGGCGAAGAAGGTCACGGCCATGCCCGACACCCTAGGGCCTGCGCACTGTCCGGTGCGGCGCCAACGAGCCGCGCACGCGGACCACTTGGCGGAACCGAGACCGGCCCACGCCCGCAAAGGCGGACGGGGCCGGTCCCCGGATCACTCCCGCGCGCCGTCCTGCGCCCGTGCTGCGGCCTCCTCGTCGGCGGCGCGCTCCAGGCGGAACGCCTGGTTGCCCTGCCCGATCCCCGCGAAGGTCTCCGGGCTGCGGGAACGCAGCGCCAGCCCGACGACGGTGCCGACCGCGGCGGCGACGAGCAGCAGCCCCGGCAGGGCCCAGCTCAGGGCCGATCCGGCGCCCGCGTCGATGAGCACGTCGAAGTCCTTCACCGCGTAGACGAAGATCGTGGCGAGCCCGGCGGCGGCGAGCCCGGAGCAGACGAGCCGCCACCCCTGCGCGCCCGCCGCCCCCCGCCGCACGAAGAAGGCGATGATCGCGACCGAGGTGACCGCCATCAGCAGGATCACACCGAGCGCGCCCAGATTGCCCATCCATGTGAAGAGGTTGAGCACCGCCGCGGTCGGGTCGCCGACCGGCTTGTCGTCGGTGACGGCGAAGGCCGTGACGACGAGGAAAGCGAGCACCGTCTGGAGCAGCGAGCCGTAGGCCGGGGCCCCGGTGCTCGCCGAGGCGCGGCCGAGCGCGCGCGGCAGCAGCCCCTCGCGCCCCATCGCGAAGGCGTAGCGGGAGACGACGTTGTGGAAGGCGAGCATCGAGGCGAAGATCCCCGTGACGAAGAAGACGTGCAGCAGGTCGGTGAAGACCCCGCCGAGCCGCGGGTCGATCAGCGAGAAGATCAGGCCGGCGCTCTCCTCCCTCGCCTCCCCGACGATGTTGTCGGGACCTGCCGCGACGCCCACCAGCCACGAGGTGAGCGCGAAGAAGACGGCGACGATGGCGAGCGCCATGAACATCACCCTCCGGACCACCGTCCGGGGCTTGTTGGTCTCCTCCGCGTAGA
Source organism: Streptomyces sulphureus DSM 40104 (assembly GCF_000381025.1). Classification (GTDB taxonomy): domain Bacteria; phylum Actinomycetota; class Actinomycetes; order Streptomycetales; family Streptomycetaceae; genus Streptomyces; species Streptomyces sulphureus. The sequence continues at coordinate 110,688 of NZ_KB905813.1, read as the reverse complement.
CAGGGGCCTGCTCGAAGCCGAGGAAGCCGGCGATGGTGAAGCAGAGCGCGGTGCCGAGTCCGGCCCCCGCGATCGTCCCCGGGTCGAAGGCGAGGAGCGAGAGGCCCTGCGGGCCGGGGTCCGAGGCGAAGGCGATGTCGAGGACGACGACGAGGAGCGCCTCGATGACGAGCAGGACGCCGAGCACCTTCGCGTTGAGGTCGATCTTGAGCGCGCCGAGCACCGCCGTGACGAGCACCGCGGCGAGCGCCGGGACCCACCAGGCGACCTCGGCGTCGAGGTGCTGCTGGCAGAGCGCGCTCACCTCGTAGCCGAAGATCCCGAAGATGCCGACCTGGAGCGCGCTGTAGGCGGCGAAGGCGACGTACGAGGCGGCCGAGCCCGCGATCCCGCCGAGCCCCCGCGCGATGTACGCGTAGAACGCACCGGCGTTGTGGACGTGGCGGCTCATCTCCGCGTAGCCGACGGCGAAAAGCGCCATCACCACGCCGAGGATGACGTAGAGCAGCGGCTGCCCGACGATCCCCATCACCGCGTACGTCGTCGGCATCACGCCGGCGACCACCATCAGCGGTGCGGTGGCGGCGAGGACCGAGAGCAGCAGCCCAGCGGTTCCGATCCGGCCGGCGCGCAGCGCGCCGGGGTCGTGGCCCCGGTAGGTGCTGATGTCGTCGGGTCCCGCTGTGGGTTCGCTGCTGCCCGTGAGCATGGCGCTCGGTGTCCTCTCGGCTGTGGGGTCGCTTCCGATGGTGCGGGTGCGTGCGGTGGTGCGGTGGGTGCCGCCGCGTGTTCGCGTCCGGTCAGGTCAGACGGAGCCCAGGGCTGCCCGTTGTGCGGCGCGGAATGCGCGGTAAGGGTCGCCGCCCGAGTACGACCAGGGCTCGCGGGTGGCGATGCGGCCTATCCGCTGGAAGAGCGCGGCCGCCTCGGCCGTACGGCCCTCGTGGTACTTCGCGTAGGCGAGGAAGTTGAGGTCGACGAGCCGCCTGGGGTGCGTGCTCTCGCCTCCCCACTCCAGCCACCAGCCGAAGGCGCGCTCGGTGATCCACTTGGCCTGCCGCCCGTGCCAGAACCCGGCCGACGGGTCGACGTCCGCCTGCCCCTGCGCGACGGCGACGCGGTACCGCTCGGCGTGCGCGACGAGCGGCAGGAGGGCGAGGGAGCTGTCGGCGGGGGCGCGCTCGGCGGCTTGCGAGGCGAACTCGTGGACGACGGGACCCTTTTCGGCGAGCGCGGCGACCATCAGGTGGTGCGCGTGGTGGTGTTCGGGATGGCGGGCCGCGACCGCGTCGAAGACCTCGCGGCATTCCTCGGGGGTTCCGACGGCGCGCAGGAGCAGCAGCAGCGCGAACCAGGGCGAGGGGTCGGCGGGCTGCCGCCGCGCCACCTCCTCCAGCGCCTCCCTGGCCTGTACGTAGAGCCCTCCCCCGCGTTCGGCGGCGCGGTGCGCGAGGGTGCAGGCGTGGAGCAACGCCGCGTCGTCGCTGTCCGGTTCGGTGGTGAGCCACTCGCGGCTCCACGCCTCGGAGGACGGAATCCCGGCGAGCACGGTGAGGCGGTGGCCGCGGCTGTCGTGGTCGTCGTCGCCCCGGAGCAGGGTGCGGACGTCGGTCCACCGTCCCTGCGCGAAGGCCGCTCTGGCGTCGACGAGCGCCGAGTCGTCGAGAGCTGGTTCGAAGTGCCGGGCGTCGCGGGGTTTCCGGGGTATGAGGGGAGGGGGTGGAGGAGTCATGGTCGGCGATCACCCAACCGGACATAGCCGGGACACGTCAAGAGGAATCCGATCAACTCCCTTACAAAAACGGTCCGTTCGGAACCAAAACTCTCTTCGTGACCTCCGTTGACCCGCCCTTCCCGGTGAAGGGATCTGCACGAGAACTCCACACGGGAGGGCGCCGCACTGCCCGTCCGCGTCGCCTGCTTGGATGCCGCCATGAACGCTCCGGACCCCGCGGGCCGTGCCTCCGACGAACTCCTCGACATCGTCGACCCGCACGACAACGTACTCACGCAGCGCCCCCGCGGCGAGGCGTACGCCGAGCGACTGCGCCACCGCTCCGTCGCGATCCGGGTGCGCGACCCGCACGGCCGCCTCTTCGTGCACCGCCGCACCCCGGAGAAGCTGATCTTCCCCTCCCGGTACGACCTCGTCGTCGGCGGTGTCGTGGGCGCCGGGGAGAGCTACGACGACGCGGCGCTCAGGGAGGCCGAGGAGGAACTCGGCGTCCAGGGGCTCCCGGTGCCGCAGCCGCGGCTGAAATTCCTCTTCGAGACGCCCGAGTACGGCTGGTTCCTCACGGTCTACGAGGTGGTCTGCGCACTGCCCGTCCACCCGCAGCCCGAAGAGGTCGCCTGGCACGCCTTCGTCACCGACGACGAGTTGGCCGAGCTGCTTCCCCGGTGGGACGTCGTCCCCGACGGCCTGGAGTGCCACCGGCGCCTCGACGCCTGGCACGCGCAGCACGCGGAGTGACCCGCCACCGCAGCCCCGGAGACGGCGCCCGGTGGCCCGAGTCCGCCGGGCGGATGCGCATTGCATAGGCTCGACGCATGATCCACCGGCTTCTGGCCACCCTCGGACTGTGGTTCGCACCGCAGCGGCTCCGGGCGGAAGGCACCACCCCCGACTACCGCTTCTCGCTCGCCAACGAGCGGACCTTCCTCGCCTGGATACGCACCTCCCTGGCGCTCGTCGCCGGCGGCATCGCGGTCGACCAGTTCCTCACCGGGCTCAGCGCCCCCGCACGCACCACGATCGCCGTCGTCCTCCTCGCCGGTGCGGCGCTCTGCGCCTTCCGCGCCGTCAACCACTGGGTACGGTGCGAGCGCGCCATGCGCCGCGGCGAGGACCTGCCCGTCTCACGGTTCCCCGTGCTGCTGGCGGTGGCCACGGCGGTGGCGGCGCTCCTGGTGATCGGGACCGTCGTGCTCGGCGGGGTCGGCCAGTGACGGCGGAGGGCGCCCGTGTGCGCGACCCCGGCGCGCAGCCGGAGCGGACCCGACTGGCTTGGCGCCGCACGACGTTGGCGTACGCGGTGGCGCTCGCCCTCGGCGCCCGCACGGCCCTCGAAGGCGACCTCTCCCCGACCGCGGCGACCGCCCTGGCCTGCGCCGCCCTCGCCTGGCTCGCCCTCCTCCTCGCCGCACACCGCCGCACCCGGGCCCTCGCCCGCGCCGAGGGGCCGGTACCGATGGCCGCGGGGGCGGTCCGCGCCACCGTGGCGTGCACGCTGGTGCTGGTGGTGGCGGGGGCGCTGCTGTTGTGAGGTCGGCTCCTCAGAGGTCTGATCCGAGGTGGCCGGAGGGCGGTCGGCGCGGGTTGCGCACAGGCAGTCGCCGCTAAGCGCCGAGCCGCCCGCTCCGGACGGCGCCGACGAAGCCGGCGAACGCACGGGCCCGCCCACAGCTCGACCGAGGCAACTCTCGTCCAGCACCGCGAAGATCAGTGGCGGCGGCGGGCGAACGAGCGCGGCCTGGCGCGCTTCGACGACCGCCACCCGCTCTTGACCTTGCTCAGCAGTGATCGTCCCCCGCGCCACTTCGCTCTCGGCCACAGCCGCGTACTGCGGGGTCTGCAACAGGCCCGGGATCACTCCGATTTCGAACAGTCGGACCTCGGTCGCCCGTCCCCCGTAGCCCACGTACTCCGAGACCCCTTCCTCGTCTCACGCCATTCCCGCTCGAACGACTCCCCGGTGGCGGCAACCCCGAAGACGCGGTCGAGCTTGCGCGAGAAGGGGAGGGTTGGTGACTTACGGGAAGTTCCCACGGCCGCAATATGCTGACTGGAACGCGCCAGACGCTCGGCCAACCCCTCCTGCGTCCGGCCCCGTTTCCCCCGCATCCTGCGCATACGAGCCCCGTACGCCGCTTCGGGGCTGTCGTCGGGGTCCAACTCTTTCCGGTTGACCTTTCCGTACCCCGACCCTTCCTTCTCTCGTGATTACTTGAAGGACCCCGGCACCCGCACCCAGCCACCCCGCATGTGGCGCCCGTCTCCGCCCACCCCTCTGGACCTCATACCGACCAGTCGGCATGATCGGATCGTCACCCGCACCCGCCGCGAAGGAGCGCGCACCGTGAAACAGGGGAATCCGCCGGGCCTCGAACTGGAGCGGCTCGCAGCGCACTTGGAGCGCGAGGTGCCGGGTCTCGTGCAGGGCCCGCTCTCCGCCGAGGTGGTCCAGGGAGGGCGCTCCAACCTCACCTACCGCGTCACCGACGGCAAAACGCGGTGGGTGGTGCGGCGTCCGCCGCTCGGCCACGTGCTCGCCACCGCGCACGACATGGCCCGCGAGTACCGCGTGATCACCGCGCTCCGGGACACCGAGGTCCCCGTCCCCGGCACCGTGCTGCTCTGCGAGGACGAGGAGGTGCTGGGCGCCCCGTTCTACGTCATGGAGCAGGTCGACGGCGTCCCCTTCCGCACCTCGGAGGAGCTGGCCCCGCTCGGCCCGGAGCGCACCCGCGGCGTGGTGCTCGCGCTGCCCGACACTCTTGTCTCCCTCCACGCCGTCGACCCCGCGGGCGTGGGCCTCGGCGACTTCGGTCGCCCCGAGGGGTTCCTCGAACGCCAACTGCGGCGCTGGGGCAAGCAGTTGGCCGCCTCGAAGAACCGGGAACTGGAAGGCGTCGACACGCTCCACGAGTCGCTCGCGGCCCGCCTCCCCGAGTCGGGCCCGCCCTCCGTCGTCCACGGGGACTTCCGTCTCGACAACGTCCTCGTCGGCGAGGGCGACCGGATCACCGCCGTCCTCGACTGGGAGATGTCCACCCTCGGCGACCCGCTCACCGACCTGGGCCTGCTGGCGATGTACAGCGAGCACCCCGCGCTCCCCGACTCCCCCGTCGCCACGACGAGCGACGCGCCGGGGCACCCGTCCTCCGCCGAACTCGTCGAACGGTACGCCGCCGGTTCCGGCCGCGACGTGACGCGGATCAACTGGTACACGGCGTTCGCCTACTTCAAGCTCGCCGTGATCCTGGAGGGCATCCACTACCGCTACACGCTCGGGCAGACCGTCGGCCCGGGCTTCGACCGGATAGGCGACCTGGTACCCGCCTTCATCCACGACGGCCTCGCCACGCTGCGGAAGGACTGACCACGATGGACTTCGCCTACGACGCCCGCACCGAGGAACTCCGCGCCCTGCTCGGCGACTTCCTCACCAAGGACGTCCTCCCCGCAGAGCAGGTCGCCGAGGAGCAGCGCGCCGCACAGGACTCGCCGTGGACGACTCCTCCCGTCGTCGAGGAGCTCAAGACGCGGGCCCGCGGCCTCGGCCTGTGGAACCTCTTCCTGCCCGACGCCGAGCACGGCGCGGGGCTCACCAACCTCCAGTACGCACCGCTCGCCGAACTGACGGGCCGCAGCCCGAAGTTGGCGCCCACGGCCCTCAACTGCGCCGCGCCCGACACCGGCAACATGGAGCTGCTCGCCGCCTTCGGCACTCCCGAGCAGCAACGCGCCTGGCTGCGCCCGCTGTTGGACGGCGAGATCCGCTCGGCGTTCGCGATGACGGAGCCCGACGTCGCGTCCTCCGACGCCACCAACATCGAGACGCGGATCGTCCGCGACGGCGGCGAGTACGTCGTCACGGGCCGCAAGTGGTACATCTCCGGGGCGATGAACCCCGACTGCAAGGTCTTCATCGTGATGGGGAAGACCAGCCCGGAAGCCGGGGACGTGCGCCGCCAGCAGTCGATGGTGCTCGTCCCGCGGGACACGCCCGGCGTGCAGGTGCGGCGCGCGATGTCCGTCTACGGCTACGAGGACCACTACCACGGAGGCCACGCCGAGGTCGTCTTCGACGGCGCCCGGGTGCCGGCCGCCAATCTCCTCGGCGAGGAGGGCGGCGGATTCGCCATGGCCCAGGCCCGGTTGGGCCCCGGCCGCATCCACCACTGCATGCGGCTGATCGGCATGGCCGAGCGCGCCATCGAGCTGATGTGCACCAGGGCGCAGACGCGGAACGGCTTCGGCGCTCCGCTGGCGCGGCAGGGTGTCGTGCGCGAGTGGATCGCCGACGCGCGCGTGCAGGTCGAGCAGTTGCGGCTGCTGGTCCTCAAGACCGCCTGGTTGATGGACACCGTCGGCAACCGGGGGGCGCACACCGAGATCCAGTCGATCAAGATCGCGACGCCGCGCGCCGTCGTGGACATCCTCGACAGGGCGGTGCAGCTCCACGGCGCCGGCGGCGTCAGCCAGGACTACCCGCTCGCAGAACTCTGGGCGACGGCACGGACGTTGCGCCTCGCCGACGGCCCGGACGAGGTGCACCAGCGCTCCCTCGCCCGCCGCGAACTCAAGCGGCACACGGCGGGCTGAGGCACCGCGGCGCGGGCGTACCGCCGCCCGCGCCGCCTCACCCCTGCGGGAGCACCACGACACGGCCCGTCGTCACGCCGTCGAAGACGCTCTGCACCGCCTCGGCGGCCTCGTCCATCGGCACCCGGCGGCTCACCAGCGGCCGGACGGCGCCCTCGCCCGCGAGTCGCGTCAACTCCCGGTGGCACTCGCCGATCGAGGCCGGGTCCTTCCTCGCGTAGAGGCCCCAATGGAGCCCCATGATGGTGTAGTTCTTCACCAGCGCGTGGTTGAGCCCGGGGGTGGGCACGGCACCGCTGGCGAAGCCGACGACGACGATGCGTCCCTCGAAGGCGATGCACTTCGTCGAACGCGTGTAGGCGTCGCCGCCCACGGGGTCGAAGACGACGTCGGCGCCCCGCCCGTCCGTCGCCTCCTTCACGGCGGCGGCGAGATCGTCGGAGCGCCGGTCGACGACGACGTCGCAGCCGAGCTCGCGGGCGACTTCCGCCTTCTCGGCGCCGCCCACGACGCCGATCACCCGCGCGCCCGCCGCCCGGCCCAACTGCACGGCGGCGCTGCCGACCCCGCCTGCGGCGGCGTGCACCAGCAGCGTCTCGCCCTTCTGGAGCCGCGCCCTGCGGTGGAGCGCGAACCAGCCGGTCTGGTAGGAGATGTGGAGCGCCGCCGCCTCCGCGTCGTCGAGCCCCTCGGGTGCGGGGAACGCGGCGGAGGCGTCCATCAGCACCGACTCCGCGAACGCACCCGCGGGGAGCACAGGCGTTCCGATCACCCTGCTGCCCTCGGCCGGCGCATCCTCGACGTCTTCGCCCCTGGCGACGACCTCGCCGCACAGCTCGATCCCCGGCGTGAACGGCGGCTCGGGCCGCACCTGGTACTCGCCCCTGCACAGCAGCGCATCGGGGAAGTTGACGTCTGCGGCCCTGACCCGCACGAGCAACTGCCCCGGACCGGGCTCGGGTTCGGGTATCTCCTCGTACCGCATCGCCTGCCTCGGCTCACCGGGGGTGTGGACGCGCCATGCCTTCACGGGTGCCTCCCTGGGGTCTGTGCTTCACGGTGCCGCGCGGCGTGGGGACCGCCGCGGGTCGCGGCGGTTCAGGTGCGGGGGCGCAGGGCTCGCAGGAGCAGTTCGGCGAGCTGGTCGGCGACCTCCTGCGGCCCGAGCTGGCCCTGCGGCCGGTACCAGCTACTGAGGTGGTGGACCGCACCGAAGTGGTAATCGACGACGAGGTCGGGCTGCACGTCGGCGGCGAACTCACCGCTGCGCTGCCCCTCCTCGATGAGCGCGCGGAACCGCTCGTGGTAGCGGCGCCGCTCCGCGCGCACCTGCTTCTGCTTCTCGTGTGTGAGCTGATGCATCGAGCGGAAGAAGATCATCGCGTCGTCGAGGTTCTCCAGCGTGGTGACGACGACGTCGGCCGCGGCGGTACGCAGCCGCTCCCCCGCGCTGCCGGGGCCTGCCGCGTAGAGGTCGAGGCGGTCCTGCTGGAGGCGGAGGAGGCGGCCGTAGATCTCGTGGAGGAGGTCGTCCTTGGAGCCGAAGTAGTGGTAGAGGGCGCCCTTGGTGACGCCGGCGGCCTCGACTATCTCCTGCACGGAGGTGCGGTCGAAGCCCCGCTCGGCGAAGAGCCGCGTCGCCTCGGCGAGCAACCGCTGCGGCACCGGACGCGCGGCACGCTCCGTCCCGGCGCCGGTCGCGCCCCCTTCTACCGCGGGCTCCGGGGTGCCGCCCGCTTCGGCCGTCGCGGCCCTCGCCATCGCCGTCACCGTCTCTCTCGTCTCCTGCGCCCGTGTCCTTCCCGGGGCGATCGCCGTCGTGGGATCTTCCCACCGGCCGGCGCCGCTCTCGGCGTTCGGGGCCCCTAACCGGCGGGCGGCGGTCCGGAGAGCTGCTCCTCGACCTTGCGCTGCATCCGGTTCATGCCGTCGAGCCAGCGGTCGGTGGAGGTGGCGCGGGCCGCGTAGTGCTCGGCGGTGCGCGGGCTCGGCAGGACGAGGAACCGGTCCTCGGCGAACGCCTCGAAGACGGCGTCGGCCACCTGGTCCGGCTCGACGGCCCCCGGCGCGAGCACCATCCGTCCTACGGGACCCGCCGACTCCAGCATGTCGGTGCGCACCCCCTCGGGGCAGAGGGCGTGGACCCGGACGCCGCGGTGCCGGTAGGTGACGGCGAGCCATTCGGCGAAGGCGACGGCGGCGTGCTTGGTGACGCTGTACGGGGCCGAGCCGACCATCGTCAGCAGCCCGGCCGCCGAGGCCGTGGCGACGAACCTCCCGCTGCCGCGCTCCAGCCACTCGGGCAGCAGCTCGCGTGCCGCCCGCACGTGGGCCATGGAGTTGACGCGCCAGGCGCGCTCCCACTCCTCGTCCAGTGCCTCGGCTCCGCCGTGCGGCGCGACGCCCGCGTTGGCGCAGAAGGTGTCGATCCGCCCGCCGAGCATCTCCCGTGCAGGCGCGACCACTTCGGCGGCGTCCCCGGGGACGGCGACGCCGCCGACCTCTCCTGCGACGGCGCGGGCCTTCTCCGCATCGAGGTCGTTGACGGCGACCCGCGCGCCCTCGGCGGCGAACCGGCGGGCGAGCGCCGCGCCTATCCCGCCTCCCGCACCGGTGACGACGACCGCGCTGCCGGCGAACTCCATGGGTCTCCTCCCGCGTTGGCCTGCCGCGGGCGCGCCGCCCCGGCTCCCGTGCCCGGGCAGACTAACCAGTCGGTATGGAGCGGAGGAACCCTCGGGGACGGCGGTGTGCGGGCGGTCACACGGCGCATGAGCCCGGCGCATGCTCCCCGCACCGGGGGAGCATTTCACCCCTTCGGGAATACAGGGCTCCATAACGGGTAATCCGCCAACTCACGGGGGCTGCACAGAACGCACCGGAGCGGGAGCCGAACAGCACGTCGGTACGTCACATCTCCGACGAGTCGGGTCCTCTCCCCCGGAGGTGGGATAGATGGCTGGCTTCAGAGCCCTTGCCCAACAAGTCCGCGACCCCGGCCGGGCGCCGTCCCAACGCCGCCAGGCCCTCCGCAAGTGCCTGGAGCGCTTCGCCCCTTACGGGCATCGCGCCACCTGGCACCATCTCTGCGCCCGTGCCGGCTTCTGCCCCGACGACCGCACCCCCGACCCGGTGCTGCTCGTGCAGGCGCTGGAGGAGCTGGAGGAGGCGCGTGCCGTCTGGCTAGCGTACGAGTCCGAAGTCGCCGCACGCAGGCGGCTGGAGAAACGCGCAGGCATCCGGCAGCCCACCGCCCTAGACGAGTGGCACCGCCGCACGTGGGGCGGCCGCTCCCTGCTCCGCAGGGAGGACGCCGAGCAGGTCCAGGGGGTGCGGCTCGCCGAGGCGCTCCGCCGGATCATCGCGGCGATGGAGGGGCACTGCCCGCTGTCGGTGCTCAACGCCCCCCGGGCGGCGCGGAGTTCGATGGTCGCGTCGGGCTGAGACCGGCCCGGCGTACACCGTCGACGTTGACACCGCCCGCAGCGCACACCATGCTGAGCGGGCGCTTAGCCCAGGTGCCGAGGTGCCTGGCTCGCGCTCCGGTCAACACGCGTGTGGGAGGTCGTACCGATGGCGGAACCCCGGATCTTCACCTCGGCCGAGGAGCTGAAAGCGGCGGTCGGCGAGGAGTTGGGCGTCAGCGACTGGCACGGGATCGACCAGCGGCGCATCGACCTCTTCGCCGAGGCCACCGGAGACCACCAGTGGATTCACGTCGACCCGGAGCGCGCCGCGCAGGGCCCGTTCGGCTCCACCATCGCCCACGGCTACCTGACGCTCTCCCTGCTCCCCCTGCTGGTGCCGCAGACGCTCCGCGTCGACGGCGCGCGGATGGGCGTCAACTACGGCGCCGAGAAGGTGCGGTTCCCCAGCCCGGTACCGGTCGGCTCGCGGGTGCGCGCCCGCGTCACCCTCGACGCGGCGACGGAGAAGGCCGGCGGCCTCCAGGTGGCGGCGACGGTCGTCGTCGAGCGCGAGGGCGCGGAGAAGCCGGCCTGCATCGCGCAGACGTTGACCGTGTACTACTGGTGAGACTCTTACGGGCGGTCCGGCTCACGTGCGCCGCGCCCCGGGGCCCGGCAGCGCGGGCATCTGCACGGCGGCCACACCGCGGTGAGAGCCGGGCTACGGGGCGGCCGAACGGTGCGCCGACGCGTCCACGTGCGCCCGCCGTCGTACGAGACACGGAGCGTCATCGTGCTCACCGCGGACGCTCCCGCACCGCGCGGACCTTCGCCACGGCTGCGGCGTACGCGGCGTACAGGGTACGGGCCTCGGTGAGGCCACCCGGACAACGAGGCGGGACGATCCACGTTCTCGCCCGGAAGGTGCGCGGCGCGACCACATCCGGGGGCGGCACCTCGACGGTCTCGCCCTCGCCGAGGAGCACGGCTCGGGGCAGATCCCCGGCGGATGCCGAGCGTGGCGGCACGAAGAACTCGACGCCGCACCGAGTGTGCAGTACAGGGCCCAACGCCGCCTGTTGCACACTTACTTGCCGCACCGTCTCCCAGCCCTCCGGACCCGGCAGTCGCATGACGTCCCAGCCGAGGCCGACCGGCAGCTCCGCAAGACGGCCGTTCGCCCACGCCATCAAGGAATCGCTGACGCTCCCCTTGGCCGAGCCAATCCAGTCGATCGGCAGCGACGCCTCGTGCGTGACCGTGCCTGGTACCGGGCGAGCAGGCGCCTGAGAGGGTTCGGGATCCGTATCCATGTCCCGATCCCATCCCAGAACCGTCTACCGCGGGATATGACAAGGTATGACACGGAGTTGATCATGCAGTTGACCGTCACAGGCACCCGCAGAACCGGCCATCGAAAACCCACCTGGTACACCGACCTTTTCGCCAAGTACCTGGGGCCCTTTGCGCGTTCGGGGGCGCACTTCTACATCGGCGGGGCCAAGGGCATCGACAGTCTCACGCTCTTGTGGCTGGCCGAGAAGTCTGAGGGGAGGATCACGATCGTCGCCCCGGGAACGATTGCAGAACAACCCGCGGAGGCGCGGCAAGCCATCGCGGGGTGCTGCGGACGGATCGACGGCGTCGTGGAATTGGGTGCCCACCCGCTGCGAACTCCGGCCTTCCATGCCCGGAACCGATGGATGGTCGATCGGTCGGACATGGTGGTCGGCTTCCCGCTCGAAGGGCCGGAGGGAAATTCGGGCACTTGGCAAACCCTCAACTACTGTGCATACCAGAGCAAGCCACGTCTGATCGTTCCCGTATGAGTCGAATTCGGGCACCATGCAGGAATGAGTCTGCACGACAGAGTTGTCGGCGCTGACACGCTCAAGAGGATCAGGCAGCAGCGCGGTTGGTCTTTGCGCGACCTCTCCCGAGCGCTCGCCGCCACCGCGCAACGTCTCGGACAGCCACCGTCCGCCAGTCCGGCCAGCGTGCAACGCTCCGTTGCACGCTGGGAGAGCACCACTGCGCCGATCCTTCCAGGTGAGCGATACCAACTCCTCCTCGCCCATCTGTACTCGCGCGGAGCCGACGGAGACGTGGCCCTTGGCTCCGGTTCTGACTTCGCCGAGCTGCTCGACGCTCTCGCACAGCTCGGTGAAAGCCAACAACGCCTCCGTGAACTGCGCATCCTGCTCACCCGCACCATGGCAGACGACGGCGGAGGACTGCTCGGACTGCTGGGACCGACCACGCGAGCAGCGCTCGCAGCATCGCTCGCCGACCCCTCGCGCGTCAGCGAAGACCTGATCGACTCCCTGCACTGCGCGGTCCATGACGTCAACGAGCAGGTCGGCACCGTCCCCTTCGTGCGTCTTCAGCTCTTTCTCGCTCCGATCGTCGAATCCTGCCGTCGCCTGCTGGGCGAGGACGCGTCTCCACCTGACGTCTTCCTCCCCGGCCTCAATTCGGTCGCCGCACAGGCGTACGTCCTCGCCGCACGGTGCGCTTTCGAGACGCGCGACGACGGAGCGTCCCGCGCCTTCTACGCAGCGGCCACGACGGCGGCCGGTGCCGTCGGTGCGCCGTGGCGGCGGGCGATGGTGCACATGAGTCACGCGCTCGTCACCCTGTATTCAGCCCCCGGTCTCGCCCCCGCGCAGCGCCTTGTCGACGCTGCGGTGCGTGACGCGAAGGCGGGAGAGAGCGTGACCGTTCGCGCACGCGCGCACGCGCTGCAAGCAGAACTCGCCGCTCGGGCGGGCGGAGCAAGGCATGCGCACGCTGCCCTGTCGCTGGCCCGGTACGACCTGGACAGGTGCCGCAACGACGACCCGTCGTCGTCGATGACAGGCTTCTCGGCTGCTCATCTGCGCGGCTCCGAGGGTGTGACGGCGCTGTACACCGGCGATCCTTCCGAGGCCCATGCCTACTTCGCACGTTCGGCAGCATCCCTGTCCACCTCTCGCGAGCGCGTACAGCGGGCAATCGTTTTGACCGACCAGGCAGCCGCGCGTATCCGTATGGGCGACCCGCAAGGGGCCGCGGCACTTCTGCACGACTGTGTCGACACCGCGGTTTCGACCGGAGGGCGAGTTGCCTTCCTCCGCCTGCGGCAGGCTCGTCGGGACCTGCGCCCGTGGCGGCGCGAGGACTTCGCCGCCAGGCTCGACGACCACATGATCGACGCACTCGGCGTGTAGCGATCCTTCCGCGCCTGGGAATCGACCGTTTGAGGGCCGGGGAAGGAACCCGGCCGAGCGCAGGACGGCTTGGTGAAACCGCTCCAGGACGCCCTAGCCCCGCCCCACCATTCGCAGCACCAACTCCGCGTGGAGGGCCCCGATCTCCTCCGGTGCGCGCCGGGTGGACGGGCCGTACCAGCGTGCCACGTCGACGCAGAGGGACATCACGGCGCGGGTGGTGCCGCGCAGGTCCGTCACCGTGAACTCGCCCGTGCGGGCGCCCTCTTCGAGGAGGTTGCGGAGCATCTCCTCGCTGTGGCGGCGGAGTTGGAGGATCTCGGCGTAGTGCTCCTCGCCGAGGGCGGCGAGTTCGTACTGGACGACGCGGGCCGTCGTGTGGTTCTCGGCGTGCCAGCGCACGAAGGAGGCGACGGCCGCGGCGAGCCGGTCGGCGCAGTCGCCTTCGACGGCGAGGGCGTCGCGGAGCACCTCGACGGAGCGCTCGTGGCCGACGCGGCTGATCTGGTGGAGGAGTTCCTCCTTGGTGCGGTAGTGGATGTAGAGCGCTGCGGGGCTCATGCCGGCGCGTGAGGCGATGTCGCGCGTGGTCGTCGCGTGGAAGCCGCGCTCGGCGAACGCCTCGACGGCGCCGAGCAGCAGGCGCCTCGCCGCGTCGGGGGTCACCGAGGCGAAGGAGGTGTCGGCGCCGGGCGCTTCGTCGCCCGGTGCTCCGGCGTCCCGCTGCTCCTCGTGCACTGCCATCTCCCGCCTCCTGCTCGTCGGCAGCGACACCCTACCCGGAAGCGCTGAGCAGCCGCTTATCCCTACCGCACGGGCGGGGCGGCGGAGGACGGAAGCCGGTCCGGCCGTCCCGTTAAAAGGCGGAGACCCCCGTCCGCGCCCGGCCGATGAGCAGCTTCTGGATCTGGCTCGTGCCCTCGTAGAGGGTCATCACCCGGGCGTCGCGCAGAAGTTTGCCGACGGGGAACTCGTCGATGTAGCCGTAGCCGCCGAAGACCTGCACCGCGTTGTTGGCCGAGCGGACCGCGGCCTCGCTGGCGAAGAGCTTCGCCGTGGAGGACTCGGCGGCGAAGGGCTCGCCCCGGTCGACGAGGTCGGCGACGCGCCAGGTGAGCAACCGCGCCGCGTCGACGTCTACCGAGATGTCGGCGATCAGCTCCTGCACGAGCTGGTGCCGCGCGATCGGCCCGCCGAACTGCTCGCGCTCGCCCGCGTAGGAGACCGCCGCCTCCAGGCACGCCTGCGCGATGCCGACGCTCCCCGCAGCCACCGACATCCGCCCCTTGGCGAGCGCGGACATCGCCACCGAGAACCCCTTCCCCTCGGGCCCGACCCGGGCCGAATCCGGCACCCGCACACCGGTGAAGGAGAGTTCGGCGGTGGCCTGTCCGCGCAGGCCCAGCTTGCCGTGGATCTCCCTGCGGTCGAGCCCCGCCGCGTCGGTGGGCACGAGGAATGCGCTGACGCCGCGGTGGCCCTCCTCCGCGCCCGTGCGCGCGAAGAGGAGGACGACGTCGGCCCATGTGCCGTTGGTGATGAACGTCTTGGTGCCGTCGACGATCCAGTCGCCGCCCTCGCGGCGGGCGCGGGTCGCGAGGTTGCCGGCGTCGGAGCCGGTCCCCGGCTCGGTGAGGCCGAAGCAGCCGAGGAGTTGGCCCGAGCAGAGTCCCGGCAGCCACGCGCGGCGCTGCTCCTCGCTCCCCCGGGCGGCGATCGTCTTGGCGACGAGCCCGAGCGAGACGGAGAGCACTCCGCGCACGGCGGAGTCGCCCCGGCCCAGCTCCTCGGTGACGAGCGCATAGGCGAGGTGGTCGCCGCCCGAACCGCCGTCCTCCTCGGGGACGGTGAGGCCGAGGAACCCCAACTCGCCGAGCCTGCGCACGATCTGCGGGTCGATGCGCTCCGCGCGGTCCCACTCGGCCGCGTGCGGGGCGATCTCCCGGTCGCTGAACTCCCGCGCCAGGTCCCGGACCGCGCGTTGCTCGTCGTCGAGTCCCAGATCCATGCCGTGCCCGCCTCCTGGCTCCTCCGGTGCGGCGCCGCACCTGGTTATCGGCGCTAGTTTTTCGCGGTGCCTACTATGTTCGGCATGGCCCGTCCACGCAAGCCCCTGCTCAGCCGGGAGAGGATCGTCGACTCCGCGCTCGCCCTCGTCGACGCGGAGGGCCTCCAGGCCGTCTCCACGCGCCGGCTCGCCGCCGAACTCGGCGTCAGCGGACCGTCGTTGTACAACCATTTCCGGACCAAGGACGAGATCCTCGACGCGGTCGCCGACCGGATCTGCGCCGAGGTCGACGTCTCGATGTTCGAGGACGGCAGCGAGTGGCGCGCCGCGCTGCTCGCCTGGGGCCACTCCTACCGCGCAGCGCTCGCGGCACACCCGAACATCGTCCCGTACCTGGCGCAGGGCCCCGGCCGCCGGCCGAGCCAACTCCGCATGGCCGACGCCGTCTTCGGCGGCATGACGGCCGCCGGATGGCCCAAGGCGCAGGCCACCCGGATCGGCGCCCTCATGCGGTACTTCGTCGCGGGCTCCGCGCTCGGCTCCTTCGCGCGCGGCTTCGTCGACGACGCCGCGCTCTACGCCCACGACTACCCGCACCTGGAGGAGGCCCACCTCCTCGCCGAGCACCAACAGCGCGTCGACGAGGGCGCGTTCGAGACGGGCCTCCAGTCGCTCGTGGACGGCCTCGCCCTGCGGCACCCGGAGGGCGGACGGCAGGAGAGCCCGGCGGGGAGCGCCCCCTAGAAGACGACGAGTGCGCGCCCGCCGCGGCCGGCGAGCATCGCCTCGAACGCCTCCGGAATCCCGTCGAGCGTGATCCGGTCGGTGACGAGTGCGCCGAGGTCGATCCGGCCCTCGCGCACGTGCTCGGCGAGCAGCGGCAGATCGCGCTCCGGTACGCAGTCGCCGTAGACGCAGCCGGTCAGCGTGCGGGCGAAGTGGAAGATCTCCAGCGCGGAGAACTCCACACGCTCCTCCTTGCCGCCGATCCCCACGACGGTCGTCCGCCCGCCCCTGCGCGTCGAGCCCCAGGCCGCCCTGATCGTGGCGGCGCGGCCGGCGCACTCCACCGCGGCGTCGACGCCGAGGCCGTCCGTGAGCTGCCGTATCTCCTTCGGCGTCCGCTCCGAGGAGAGCAGGTAGTCGGTGGCGCCCGCAGCACGCGCCAACTCCTCCTTCTCCGGTGAGACATCGACGGCGACGATCCGCTCCGCCCCCGCCAGCCGGGCGGACTGGACGACCGCGAGCCCGACACCGCCCACGCCGAAGACCGCCACGCTCTCGCCGGCCCGCAGCCCCACGCTGTGGTGGACGGCCCCGTAGCCGGTGAGCAGTGCACAGCCCAGCAGCGCCGCGTCCTGGAGCGGGATGCCGTCCGGCAGTGGGAGGACGGCGCGCTCGGGGACGACCGTCTCCTCGGCGAACGCCGCCGTGCTCAGGCCCGGGTAGAGGTCGCCGCCCTCGGCGTCGCGCGCGTAGGGGACCGCCGTGCCCTCGTTGGCGTGCGGGCAGAGCCACGGTTCGGCGAGCCGGGTGCAGAAGTGGCAGGAGCCGCAGGCGGGCGCCCAGTTGAGGACGACGCGGTCGCCCTCGTGCAGCCGCTCGACGTCCTCGCCCACCGCCACGACGGTCCCCGCTCCCTCGTGGCCGAGGACGGCCGGTACGGGCTGGCGGAGGGTGCCGTTGGAGAGCGAGAGATCGGAGTGGCAGACGCCGGCCGCCGCCAGCCGGACGCGTACCTGGCCGGGGCCTGGCGCCGGCAGTTCGATCTCGGTGAGGACGAGCGGGGAGTCGACCGCGGGGAGTACGGCGGCTCGGACCATGGTGGTGCTCCCTGGGTTGTCGTCGCGGTGGCGGGCTGCGCCCGATCCGCCTAGAGCTGGAGGGACTTGGTCTGGAGGTACTCGCCGAGGCCGTGGACGCCGAGCTCCCTGCCGACGCCCGAGCGCTTGTAGCCGCCGAACGGGGCCTCGGGGTTGAAGCGGCCGCCGTTGATGTCCACCTGGCCGGTCTCCATCCGCCGGGCGAAGGCGACGGCCTCGTCCTCGTCCTCGGACCAGACGGCCCCGGCGAGGCCGTACTCGGTGCCGTTGGCGATGCGGAGCGCCTCCTCCGTGTCCCGGTAGGGCAGGACGGAGAGAACGGGGCCGAAGATCTCCTCCTGCGCGACCGCCATCCCCGGCGTCACGTCGGCGAGGACGGTCGGCTGCACCCAGTGCCCGGCGCGCACGTGCTCGGGGAGACCGGAGGGCGGCTCGGCGCCGCCCGCGACGAGCCGCGCGCCCTCGCGTACGCCCTGCTCGATGTAGCCCGTCACCCGCGCCTGCTGCGTCGCGTTGACGAGCGGCCCGAGGCGGGTCGACTCCTCGGACGGGTCGCCCGGTGCGTACCGCGCGGCGGCCTGGGCCGCGAGGGAGACGGCCTCGTCGTAGCGCTCCTCGGGGACGAGCATCCGCGTCCAAGCGCTGCACGTCTGGCCCGAGTTGCCCATCACGTTGGCGACGCCCACCTTGACGGCCTTGGCGAGGTCGGCGCCGGGGAGCAGGACGTTCGCCGACTTGCCGCCGAGCTCCAGCGCGACGCGCTTCACCGAGCGCCCGGCGAGTTCGCCGACCCGGCGGCCGACCGCCGTGGAACCGGTGAAGGAGAGCAGGTCGGTGCCGGGGTGCTCGACGAGGGCCTGCCCGGCGACCGGTCCCAGCCCCGTGACGAGGTTGAAGACGCCCGCCGGCACGCCCGCTTCGTGGACGACCTCCGCGAAGAGCTGGGCGACGAGCGGGGTGTCCTCGGCGGGCTTGAGGACCATGGTGCAGCCGGCGGCGAGCGCGGGCGCCGCCTTGGCGACGATCTGGTGGAGCGGGTAGTTCCACGGGGTCACCGCGCCGACGACGCCGACGGGCTCGTGGAGGACGCGCGAGTTGCCGAGGCGCTCCTCGAACCCGTACTCGGCGGCGAGCCGCGCGTAGCTGCCCGAGACGGCGACGGGCGCGGAGGCGTGCACCTTCCGCGAGAAGCCGATCGGCGCGCCGAGCTCCGCGGTGACGGTGCGGGCCACCTCCTCGCCGCGTTCCTTGAGCAACTCGTGGACGCGGGTGAGGAGTTCGGCGCGGCGCGCAGGCGGCACGGCGGCCCACCCGGGGAACGCCTCGCGGGCGGCGGTGACCGCCGCGTCGACGTCCGCGGGGCCGCCGGCCGGCACGGTGGCGAGGAGGCTGCCGTCCGCCGGGTTGTGCACAGGGAGCGGTTCGGCGTCGGCGGCGGGGCGCCAGGCTCCGCCGATGTACATCCCGTCGTGTGCCTTCATCCCTCCAAACTATCGCCGCTCGTTTAACGTTGTCAGCACTCGCTCCGAGTGCGCTGGATCACCTTCGGGCTGCGGCGTGCCCGAACCCCGATGGCGACTCAACTCGTCGCCTGAGCCGATCCGTTGACGCCCGCAAGGACGTTCCCAATGATGGACGGAGGAATCCGCAGGTTTCCCTTCCACAGGCGGGAGCACCGATGGCCGAGTCCAACGGCAGCGGTCCGGGGACGACGGGCGAGGCGGCGCGCAAGGCCGCGCAGGAGGCCGCGTACCTCACGGGGTTCGGCAACGAGCACAGCAGCGAGGCGGTACCGGGCGCGCTGCCCACCGGACGCAACTCCCCCCAGCGCGCACCGCTCGGCCTCTACGCCGAGCAACTCAGCGGCACCGCCTTCACCGAGCCGCGGGCGCAGAACCGCCGCTCCTGGCTCTACCGCATCCGCCCGAGCGCCGCACACCCCGCCTTCACCAGGACCGGCGGCGCCGGCCTCGCCTCCCCGCCCTTCGGCGACGCCGTCCTCGACCCCAACAGGCTGCGCTGGGACCCGCTCCCGGACCCGGCACCGGGGACCGACTTCCTCTCGGGTCTCTGGACCCTCGGCGGCAACGGCGACCCGAGCACCCGCTCGGGCATGGCGATCCACCTCTACGCCGCCGACGCCCCGATGGAACGCCGCGTGTTCGGCGACGCCGACGGGGAGTTGCTCGTCGTCCCCGAGCGCGGGGGCCTGCTGCTCCGCACGGAGTTCGGCCTGCTCCACGCCGCGCCGGGACACGTCGCACTCATCCCGCGCGGCGTGCGGTTCCGCGTAGAGCCGCTGCCGGGCGCCGAGGGCGAGGCCGTGCGCGGCTACGTCTGCGAGAACTTCGGACGGCCGTTCCAGCTCCCCGAGTTGGGGCCGATCGGCGCCAACGGGCTGGCCAATCCGCGGGACTTCGCCGCACCGACCGCCGCGTACGAGGACGTCGAGGGCGCGTACGAGGTGGTGCAGAAGTACTGCGGGGAACTGTGGCGTGCGGAGTGGGACCACTCGCCGCTCGATGTCGTCGCCTGGCACGGCACCCACCTGCCGTACGTCTACGACCTGCGCCGTTTCAACGTCATCGGCAGCGTCAGCTACGACCACCCGGACCCCTCGCTCTTCACCGTGCTCACCTCGCCCTCGGACACACCCGGACTCGCAGGCGTCGACTTCGTCGTCTTCGCGCCGCGCTGGCTCGTCGGCGAGGACACCTTCCGGCCGCCGTACTTCCACCGGAACGTGATGAGCGAGTACATGGGACTCGTGGAGGGCGCCTACGACGCGAAGGCGGAGGGGTTCGTACCGGGCGGCGGCTCGCTCCACACGATGATGTCCGCGCACGGCCCCGATCGGGAGACGTATCTGCGGGCGAGCACCGCGGAGTTGGTCCCGCAGAAGCTCGACGACCAGCTTGCGTTCATGTTCGAGACGCGGTGGCCGGTGGCCGTCACCGGCCAGGCCCACCGTGCGGGCCATCGGCAGGGCGGTTACGACCGTGTGTGGAAGGGGTTCGAGCGCGGGTTCCGCGGGTGAGGGTCGGTGACTCCGTCACCAACTGCCGTGTGTGGGCGGGGCGTTCCCACGGCGGTGCGGTCGGCGGAGGGTGGGGTGGGGCCGCCGACCGGAACAGGGCGGGAGTGCCGCGGGGCGTACCCCGCGGCATGGCAGCTCGGTGCAGCGGCGCTAGCCGCGCCCCCCGAAGAGGGTGCGCTTCAGCTTGCGCAACGGCGCGAAGAGCGAGACTCGCGCGCCCTTGTTCCTGCTACGGCTCCGTGCGGCGTCACGCTCGGTGATCTCCCGCATCAGCGACGTCGCCTCGTCGGCCTGTCGCTGAGGTACGGCGGGACCCGCGAGCACGGAGAGATGCCGGTCGAGGCGCGAACTGCTCGCCCCCGTCCCGCATTTGATCGCAGGGACTCGTGCCCTGCCGCTCATTGTTATCTGTTCCATGTCACTCCCCACCCGTACGAGGGCTCCCGGCCCCGGGCAAGATAAGCCTATCGCCCGTCTGGGACTCTCGTGCATCCCGGGCTCAGGATTCACCTGCCCCGCAGGCGGGTTGACGAACACCGTACGAGCCATGTCGTCGGAACGCACCACCGGAGGAACCGCTCGGAGCTGCCGCTATGGCCTTATTCCGGGCATGGAAGGCAGGGGCGCACTCTGTTCACGACGCAACCCTGCGGGCCGCATCCCGTCCGCGTGCGCCCCCGTCCAGTCCGGTCGGCGGCCAAACACGGGCGGGGCGAATCATCGTGAAATGGCGTGAAACCGCTAGGCGTTGACACCGAGTACAGGTCGGGCGCCCACGCACCTGCCGAGGGCCCGGACACAGGCCCCGACCTCGCCGAGCCACCGCCGCACCCCGGTGGGCCGTCGATGCGCGCCACCGGGCCGCCGTACGCGGCAGCCACTATCGGTCACGATGCGGTGACCTGCTTGACGCCCTCCAGCGCACTGGGCCAGATTTATTGGGCGCAAGCGGCCCTTCGAGGGGCATTCTTGGGTATCCGGGGGGATCGGGCGATCCGGGGGGACCAGTCGCCAATGCAGACGATCGGCAGCAAACAGACACCGCACACCGGGCCCGAGCCCGGTCCGGCCGCAACCAACACCTCGGCACACCACGTGCGTTCGGCCGCACGGAGCGACGCACGAGGAGCCACCCGGCAAGGCCGGCGGGACAGGGCGTCCACCACCGCGCCGCCCGAACCCGATGTCGCCCGCACCGGTGAACTCCTCGCTCAAACACACCAGTTCGAGCCGACACCCGAGCGGGAACCGGCTGTCCCTACCGATTCCACCGCGGGCGGGGCCACTTGGGCGCCCTTCCTCGCCGGCGCCGCATTCGGCATCGGCGGCATCGGCGCCGCGCTCGTCCTCGCCGACGTGCCGTCCCCGCTGCGGGCCCCGTTCGCGCTCTTCTTCCTGCTCGCCGCACCGGCCGCAGGACTCGCCGCGCTGCTGATCCGGCTCGACCCGCTCAGCCGTGCCGTCGTGGCCGTCGTCGGCGCGGCCGCCCTGGACTTGCTCGTCGCGCAGACGATGCTCGCAGCAGAGGTGTGGTCGGCCCGCGGCGGCACCGCAGCGGTCGCGGTACTCAGCATGCTGCTCCTCGCCGCCGCCGCGCTGCGTCCGGCACGCGGCAGAAACCCCGGGCGGGGCGCCTGAGATGGACGTCACCGTATGCAGACCGGGTGAACTGACCGCCGCCGAGCGCGCGGTGTGGACCTCGCTCCAGGCCAAGGCGCACCTCAACGGCGCACCGCAGCTCGGGAACCCCTTTCTCGCGCCGGAGTTCGCACTCGCCGTCGCCCGGTGCCGCAGCGACGTGCGCATCGCCGTGGTCCGCGGCGCCGACGGCGAACCTGCGGCCTTCTTCCCGTACCAGCGCACCGCGTTCGGGGTGGGGAGGGCGATCGGCCTCGGCCTCTCGGACTGCCAAGGGCTGGTGCACAGACCGGGGTTCGCCTTCGAATCCGGCGAACTGCTGCGCGCCTGCGGCCTGTCGGTCTGGGAGTTCGACCACCTGGCTGCGGAGCAGCCGGGGTTCGGCGGCCACGCCACGGCCTCCTTCGCCTCCCCCGTGATCGACCTCGAAGGCGGCTTCGAGGAGTACGCGTCCCAACTCAGCGCCCGTTCGGCGTCGTTCTACCGCACCACCAGGTACAAGGACCGGAAACTCGGCCGCCGCGTGGGCGAGGTCCGCTACGTCCACGACGAGCGGGACCCGGCGATGCTCCGCGTCCTCATGGCGTGGAAGTCCGCGCAGTACCGCCGCACCGGGCGCAGCGACCGCTTCGCCAAACGCTGGATCGTCCACCTGCTGCACCAGCTCTTCCACACCCGCAGCGACTCCTTCGCGGGTCGCCTCTCCGTCCTCTACGCGGGCTCCGCACCCGTCGCAGCGCACTTCGGGCTCCGCTCCGAACGCGTGCACACCTGCTGGTTCCCCGCGTACGACCCGCAGTTCGCGCAGTACTCCCCCGGTCTCGTGATGCACCTGCGGATGGCGGAGGCCGCGGCCGCCGAGGGCGTGCACCAACTCGACCTGGGCCGCGGCGAGAAGGCGTACAAGGAGTCGCTGAAGACCGGCGACCTCACCGTCCACGAGGGGTGGGCGTCCCGGGCGCACCCCGTCGCCCTCGGCCACCGTGCGCGCCGAGTCCCGCTCCGCGCACTGCGGAACACCGTGCAGACCACCCCGGCCCTCTACCGCCCCGCCGACCGCCTGCTCCGCGGTGTCGGCGCCCTGCGCACGGCACGCGCGGGCGAGCGGGAGGGAAGGCAGAGGGAACACACCGACCACACCGACGACTCGGGGGCGGCCGGGGCCCGCGCCCCCGAAGCCGAGCGGCCCGACACGAGCCGGGGAGACCGGGGATGAGGTGATCGCATCCGGCCGCCGGCGGGCAAGGGCGCCCGCCGGCCGCTGCTTTCTTCTTCGGGCATGGCCACCCGCACGGGCCCGCCGGTCCCGGACCGGCGGACGACAGGCATCCGAGGCGGCGCCGCGACGCGGCCGCGCATCAGGGGGCCGGGCGGCTCTGGCACCGCAGGGTGCCGGTCCGTTCGCGCGATGCGCGGGGTGTGCGGCGCGGGAGGGCTCAGTACGCCGTGGATGCCGCGGTGCGGGGCGCGGTTGGGGGGTGCCGCCTCCCGTCGGTGGGCTCTGGGGAGCCGGCCGGCGCTGGGCGGGCCGCGCCGGCTCATGCGCTCGACCGGGCTCCGACGTCCCGCGCGGAGTCCAACCCCCCTTTCGCACCGGAAAGTTGCGGGTCCGCGGCGAGGCCGCGGTCCACCGGACGAGAGGGAACACGAGGAATGAGCTTCGTTACGGACCAGCCGGCGGAACCCTCGGGCGAGGCACGCGACCACACCCGGAGGCGGGCCTACCGCCCGGTCTCCTCGCACCTGGCGATCACACCGCCGGTGAGCGTGGTGATCCCCGCCATGAACGAGGCCGAGAACCTGCCGTACGTGTTCGGCACGCTGCCCGACTGGATACACGAGGTCGTCCTGGTCGACGGCGACTCCACGGACGACACGGTCGCCGTGGCCCGACGGCTCCGCCCCGACGTGAAGGTCGTCCGCCAGCGCGGCAAGGGCAAGGGAAACGCGCTCATCACCGGCTTCGCCGCCTGCACGGGAGAGATCGTGGTGATGGTCGACGCCGACGGCTCCGCCGACGGCACCGAGATCGTCGCCTACGTCTCCGCGCTCGTCGGCGGCGCCGACTTCGCCAAGGGCTCCCGCTTCGCCGAAGGCGGCGGCACCGACGACATGACACCGATCCGCAAACTCGGCAACCGCCTCCTCACCACGGTCGTCAACCGCAAGTTCGGCGCCCGCTACACCGACCTGTGCTACGGCTACAACGCCTTCTGGCGGCACGCCCTCGACCGCATCACCCTGGACTGCGCCGGGTTCGAAGTGGAGACGCTGATGAACATCCGCATCGTCAAGGCCGGCCTGCGCGTGCAGGAGATACCGAGCCACGAGTACGAACGCATCCACGGGACGAGCAACCTGCACGCCGTCCGCGACGGCCTGCGCGTCCTGCGCGTCATCCTTACCGAGCGGGGCGGCCGCAGGCGCCACGTGCGCGCCGCGGTGATCGGCGGCGCCACGCTCGGCGGGACGGTGCGGGAGGGATCGTGAGCAACGACGCGGGCAAGGGCCCGGCCCCACCCTCGGTCTCGGTGGTCGTCTGCGCCTACACGGCGGCTCGTTGGCAGGACACCAAGGACGCGATCGACTCCGTGCTGCGGCAGTCGCAGCCTCCGCTGGAGACGCTCCTCGTCGTCGACCACCACCAGGAACTCCACGACGCCTTCGCGGCCGAGTACGCGCGCACCGCAGCGGTGCGGGTGCTCCCCAACTCGGGGCCCCGCGGCCTCTCCGCCGGCCGGAACACCGGCATCGCCGCCTCGCACGGGGAGGTCGTCGCGTTCCTCGACGACGACGCGGTCGCCGAGCGGGAGTGGCTGCGCCGGCTCACCGCGCCCTACGCCGACCCGGCGGTCCTCGCCGTCGGCGGGCGCACCGAGCCGGTGTGGGAGACCGGGCGCCGACCGGCCTGGTTCCCCGAGGAGTTCGACTGGACCGTCGGGTGCATGTACCGCGGCCACCCGGCGGGGCGCGTCCGCGTCCGCAACGTCCTCGGCGGCAACGCGTCCTTCCGCCGCTCGGCGTTCGAGGCGGTCGGCGGCTTCGAGACCGGCATCGGTCGCGGCGGCGAGGGTACGGCGCACATCCCGCGCGGCGGGCTTCCGTTGGGCTGCGAGGAGACGGAGCTGTGCATCCGCCTCACCACGGCGCTGCCCGACGCCGTCCTCCTCGTCGACGACAGCGCCGTGATCCACCACCGCGTGCCCGCCGACCGCGCACGCCTCGGCTACCTGCGCCGCCGCGCCTGGGCCGAGGGCCTCTCCAAGGCCGCCGTCTCCCAACTCGTCGGGCAGCGCGCCGGATTGGCGACGGAGCGCCGGTACACCACCCGGGTGCTGCCGGCCGGTGTCGGGCGCGGAGTGCGCGACGCGCTCCTCGGCCGCCCCGGCGGCGCGGGCCGTGCCGCCGCCATCCTCACCGGAGCGGCGGCGGCCGCCGCGGGCTACGCCGCGGGCCTGACGCGTACGGCATCCGGGCGGCGACCCGGACGCCCGGCCTCCGCGGAGCCGCGGCGCGCGGTGGCCGTCCCGCCGGCCGCACCACGACGACCGGACGAGGAGGCGGCATGAGCGGCCCTTCCGACGAGCACGGAGGAAGCCGACGGAGCCGGCAGAACGGCGGCAGCGCGTACCGCCGCCCGCGGGCACCCGGCCCGCGGCGGCCCAACGGGCCGCGCAGGCCCCCGGGTTCGAACGGAGCCCGACTCCACCCGCCCGCCGCAGCGAGCCGTCCCGCACACCGCTCGCACACGCCGACGGGCGCGCCGCTGCCGATCCTCATGTACCACACCGTCTCGCACACCCCCGCCCCCGCGACGTACGCGCTCTCCGTCACGCCCGAGTCATTCGCCGCACAGTTGGAGGTGATCCAGGAGCTGGGCCGTACGCCCGTCACCGCGGCGCGCCTCGCCGAGGCGTGGCGCGGCGGCAGGCCGCTGCCGCGCGACCCCGTCCTGCTCACCTTCGACGACGGCTACGAGGGCGTGCACCGCCACGCTCTCCCGGCCCTCGCCCGGCACGGCTTCACGGCGAGCCTCTTCGTCTCCACCGGCTGGCTCCCCGGACGCCACCACGCCGGCGGCGAGCTCGACACCATGCTCGACTGGGCGCAGGTGCGCGAACTCGCCGCGTACGGCGTGGAGATCGGCGGACACAGCCACACGCACCCGCAACTCGACCAACTCGCCGCGTCCCGACTGCGGTTCGAAATCTCCCACTGCCGGGAGCTCCTCGCCGAGGAGACGGGACACACCCCCTCCTCCTTCGCCTACCCCTTCGGCTACTCGACGCGGCGCGTGCGCGAGGCGGTACGCGCCTGCGGGTTCGCGCAGTCCCTCGCCGTCAACAACCGCCTCGCGGCGCCCCGTCAGGGCCCGTACGCGCTGACGCGCCTCACCGTGCGCCGCTCCACCTCGCTCGCCGAGTTCCGTCGCCTCCTCGAAGGCCGGTCCCTCGCCGTCGACTTCGCCGCCGACCGCGTCCTGGGCAAGGGGTACGCGGCGGTGCGCGCCGTCAACAGGACACTGCGCGCCACAGGTCTGCGTCCGCCCGTGGGCGGGCGCGAACCCGGAGAGGAGGGGCACGGCACACGTGGCTGAGATCGGCGCCTCGGCGCACTCCGCGGCAGCAGACGCCCGGGACCCGGGCCCCGATGCGGCGCGCGCGCCGGAGGAGCACGGCCCCGAGGAGAAGCCCGGGCGCCAACTCTTCAAGAACGCCTACGCCTTGATGGTCAACACGGGTGTCTCCGCGGTGCTCGGACTCGGGTACTGGGTCATCGCGGCGCGCTACTACTCCGAGGAGTCCGTCGGCCAGGGCTCGGCGGCGATCGCGGCGATGAAGTTCCTCGCGGGGCTCGCCGCCGTCACCCTGATCGGGGCGCTCGCGCGGTTCGTGCCCGTCGCCGGGCGCACCACGCGGCGGCTCATCCTGCGGACGTACGCGGCGAGTTCGCTGTTCGTGGCGACGGCGGCGGCGGTCTTCCTGCTCACCCTCGACTGGTGGGGGCCCTCCTACCGCATCCTGCACGGCCTCCTGCCGGGGCTCGGCTTCGTGGTCGCCGTCGTCGGCTGGTCGCTGCTGACGCTCCAGGACGGGGTGCTCACCGGGTTGCGCAGCGCCAAGTGGGTGCCGGTGGGCAACACCGTCTTCTCCACGGCCAAGCTGGTGCTGCTGGTGGTGCTCGCCTCGGCGGTGCCCGCCGCCGGGGTCTTCGTCTCGTGGGCGGCGGCGATCGCGCTCTCCGTGCTGCCGCTCGGCTGGCTCGTCTTCCGTCGCCTGGTCCCCGCGCACGTACGGCGGACGACGCGGACCGCACGCCCCGCAGGACACCGGGAGATGGGGCGGTTCCTCGCGGGCGACTACACGGGCGCGCTCTTCTCGCTCGCCGTCGTCTACCTGCTGCCCGTGATCGTCGCCGCACAGGTGAGCTCGGCCGACAACGCGTACTTCTACATCACCACCACCATCGGCGGCACCCTCAACCTGCTCGCCGTCAACATGGGCGCCTCGCTCACCGTCGAGGGCTCGCACAGCCCGGCGCGGCTGGCGGAGAACTGCCGTGCCGCGCTCGGGCGGATGGCCCGCATCATGCTGCCCGTCTGCGGCGCGCTCTTCCTCTTCGCACCGCAGGTCCTCGCCGTCTTCGGCGAGGGGTACGCCGACGCGGCGACGCCGCTGCTGCGCCTCTACGCGCTCGGCGCCCTGCTCCGCGTCGTCATGGAGGTCCACTACGCGGTGCTCCGCGCCCAGAGCCGCACCTTCGGACTCGCCTACCTGCAGGGCCTGTTGTGCGTCCTCGTCCTCGGCCTCACCCTGCTCCTCCTGCCCCGCCTCGGCCTCATCGGCGCCGGGATGGCGGAGGTGGGCAGCATCGGCCTCATCACCCTGATCGCGGCGGTCCGGCTCCGCCCGGTGCTGCGCGCACGCCCGCCGTCGGCGCGGACGGCACCGGACGACGGACCCGACCCGTCCGGTTCGCCGCAACCCACCGCCTCGGAGAACGGCACGGGCGGACGGCAAGGCCGAAGGGGCGGACGACGGGACGCACGGCATGGCTAGCGGCCCCGGGGGCAGCGTCCACGAGGAAGTGTCCGGCCACGGCTCGAGGGACGCGGCCGGCCGGCGACCGGCACCGGCCGCCGCCCGCACCTCGGCGCCCACGCGCCCGGCTCCGCACCCCGCGGCGGCCCCCTCCCCAACGGACACCCGCCAACCCGCCACGCGGCTGCGCCGGTTGAGCCGCGGCACGGCCCTGTGGGCGCTCCTCACCGCAGGGCTTGCGCTGTACTGGGTGCCGCTCCTCGACCTCGACGCCGCCCGCCTCGACCGCATGGGCGGGCTCGGGCTCATCTCCGTGCTCCCCGTGCCCACGCTCGTCGGCGCCGGACTGCTCGTCTGCGCCTTCGTCGCCGGGCTCCGCTCGCCGACGCCGCGGCCCGTGCTGCTCGCGGCCGTGCTGCTGCTCACCGTCGTCTCGCTGCACGCCGTCCCCGCCGTGGTGGAGAGCGAACCGCGGTTCGCCACCGCGTGGCAGCACCTCGGCTTCCTCGACCACATCGGGCGCACCGGGGCCACCGCGCCCGACCTCGACGCGCGGTGGAGCTGGCCCGGGTTCTTCGCCGCGGTGGCCTTCGTGGCGCAGGCGTGCGGCGTCGACGACTTCACCGAGACGATCCGCTGGTGGCCGACGCTCGTCCAACTCGCCTACCTCGCCCCGCTCGCGCTCCTCCTCCGCGCCGTCCGCGCCGACCGCAGGGCCAAGTGGTGCGCACTGTGGTTCTTCGCGCTCTGCGGCTGGGTCGGCCAGGACTACTTCTCACCGCAGGGGTTCACCCTCCTCTTCCACCTCCTCTTCGCCGCCGTGCTCCTCCTGTGGTTCGCCCGCACCTCGGCGCCGCGCCGCGGCCGCGCACCCGGCGAGGCACCGCCCGCGGGGGCGCCCGGCTCCCGCGTGCGGGCGGTGGGGCCCACCGAACTCGCCGTGCTGCTCGGCCTGTTGCTCGTCCTCTTCGTCGCGGCGACGGCGGGCCACCAGCTCACGCCCTTCGTCATGCTCGGTGTCCTGCTCGGCCTGGTCCTCGTGCGGCGCACGGTGCCGCGGGGGCTGCCGCTCGTCTGCGGCATCGTCCTCGTCTGCTGGATCGTCTACCTCGCCGAGCCGTACTGGTCCGGGCACTTCGACGAACTCTTCGGCGGCATCGGCGGGTTGGGCGGCAACGTCTCCTCCTCCGTCACGGGGCGCATCGAGGGCGGGGCCCAGGTGCACCAACTGGTGCTCTACGCAAGGGTCGCGCTCGCCGCAGGGGTGCTCGCGCTGGCGGCGCTCGGCGCGTGGCGGCGCCGCCGCGCCGGCGTCTCCGACCGGTCGCTGCTCGTCCTCACCGCCGTTCCGTTCCTCGCGTTCGGCGCACAGTCCTACGGCGGTGAGATCGCGCTCCGCGTCTTCCTCTTCGCCGCGCCCGGCGCCTGCGTCCTCGCCGCCCTCGCGCTCTACCCGCGCCTCCCGGACGACGGCGGCCCGCAGCCCGCAGCGGCGTACCCGCACCGGACGGCCTCGCGCGCCGCTCCGGTGGCCGCGCTCCTCGCCGGTCTTGTGCTGTTCTGCGGCTTCCTCGTGGTGCGTTGGGGCAACGAGCCGTTCGAGCGGGTGCGCACGGGCGAGGTCGAGGCGATGGAGTACGTCTACGCGCACGACCGCCCCACGGTCCGGCTGCTCTGGCCGAGCAGCGACCCCGTGGAGGAGGTCACCCCGTCGATCCCCTGGGGGGCGCGGGACATGGAGCGCGTCGTCTACGAACCGGTGCGGGCACCCCTCGACCCGGCCGCCGCGGGCGGCCTCGCCGACGCGCTGCGCGAGGCGGGCCCCGGCTCGCTGCTGATGCTCAACGAAGGGCAGTCGCAGGCGCTCCAGTTGGGCCACGGATACCCGCACGACTGGTGGCGAGAGGCGCGCACCGCACTCGACGGCGACCCCGCGGTCGAGCGCGTCCACACCAACCGCGACGCCGTCGTCTACCGCGCGACCGCACCGGCCGCGGGGCAGGCGCCCGCCCCGGACCCCGGCCCCGCGGGGATACGCGTCACCTGGGACACCTGGTCGCTCGCCGGTGCCGTAGCGGCCGGGATGCTGCTCGTGCTGCTCACCGCGCGCGAGTTCGTACGCGTCGTCGCACCGCACCGACTCGCCTGGCTCCAGGGCACGCTGTGGTTCTCGCTGCCGCTCGCCGCGCTGCTCCTCGGCGCGACGGTGCTGCGGCTGTGGACGCTGTCGTGAACCGGCGCTCCGCTGGTCAGCCCCCGGCGAGCAACGGCTCGGCCCGCGCGGCGAGTCCGGGACCCGGGCGCGCGCCCAGATGGGAGATCACCTCGCCCGCCGCCAGCGAGCCGAGCCGCGCGCACCGCGCCAACCCGGCACCGCGCACCAGCCCGTGGAGGAAACCCGCCGCGTAGGCGTCCCCTGCCCCCGTCGTGTCGACGACCGCGACGCCGGGTTCGGCGGGCACCTCCTCGAAGCCGCGCTCCGAGGCGACGACGGAGCCCTTAGCGCCCCGCGTCACCGCGGCGACGGCGCCGCCCGCGCACACCCGCTCCAGCGCGCCGGAGAGGTCCTCGGTGCCGCAGAGGGCCCGCAGCTCCTCCTCGTTGCCGAAGACGAGGTCGGCGGCGCCGTCGACGAGGTCGAGGAACTCCTGCCGGTGGCGGTCGACGCAGAGCGTGTCGGAGAGCGTCACCGCCACCTGCCGCCCGGCCCGGTGGGCGAGCGAGGCGGCGGTGCGGAGGGCCTCGCCCGAGTGCGGCTGGTCGAAGAGGTAGCCCTCGAGGTAGGTGACGTACGCCCGCCGTACGAGGTCGGGATCGATGTCGCCGGGGCCGAGCCGCGTGCACGCACCGAGGTAGGTGCTGAGCGTGCGTTCGCCGTCCGGGGTGACGAGGACCGTGCAACGCGCCGTGTCGGGCGGCCCTTCCAACGGCTGCGTCGCGAAGCCGACGCCCGAGGCGGCGATGTCCGCCGCGAAGTCGGCGCCGAGCGCGTCGTCCCGCACCTTGCCGATGAAGGCGGCCGAGGAGCCGAGCGACGACGCACCCGCGACCGTGTTCGCCGCCGAACCGCCCGACGCCCGCACCGGGCGCCCGAGCACCGCGAGGATCTCCTTCGACCGCTCGGCGTCGACGAGGGTCATGCCGCCCTTCGGCAGCCCCAGCGTGTCGACGGTCGCGTCCTCGGCCTCCGCCAGGATGTCGACGATCGCGTTGCCGATCCCCAGTACGTCCAACTCGCTCACGTGGCCTCCTGCTTCTCTCGCCGGAACCTGCCCGGGGACCGTAGCCGCTTGGCAGCTCGACAACAGTGGCGACTGACACAGCACCGTCCGCGCACCAGGGGTTTCGCTCGCGCAGGATCGGCTACCGCGCGCGGGGGTTCCGCCTGCGGTGGCAGAATCCGCACCATGGTGGAGACTCGAGCACCGGCCCGCCCGTCCGGTTTGACGGTGGTGGCGGCGGCCGTCGTGGAACACGGCAGGCTGCTCGTCGTCAGCAAGCAGGCGGCACCCGACCTCTTCTACCTCCCGGGCGGCAAGCCGGAGCCCGGCGAGGCCCCGTTGGAGACACTCACCCGCGAACTGGAAGAAGAGCTCGGCGCCGCCCCCGTCGCGCCCCGGCTGCTCACCCGCTTCGAGGGAACCGCCGCGTTGGAGCGCGTCCCCATGCAACTCTCCGTCTACGCGGCCCGACTCGACGCCCCGCCCGTCCCCGCTGCCGAACTCGCGCATATGCGCTGGACGATCGGGGAGGCCGAGGGACCGCGCCTTTCGCCTGCACTCACACAGCACGTCCTGCCGGTGCTGCGTGCGCAGGGGGTGCTGGCGGCGGTGGCGTGAGACGGCGGCTAGGCGCTGAACGACGTGCCGGATTCGGTGCATACGGAGGCGGACGGCGCGGCGTTGTCTGGCCTCACGGCCAGACAGGGACCGCTTCGTCGCTCCCAAAAGCACCCACGGACCTTGCGTCGATAGAGTCGGCGAATGATCCGCACCTTCGCGTTCGACGTGGGCGAGACCCTCGTGAGGGACGACCGCTACTGGACGGCGTGGGCTGACTGGCTCTGCATCCCCCGGCACACGCTGTCGGCACTCGTCGGCGCCGTCGTGGCCCGTGGCGAGGACAACGCCGAGGCGCTGCGGCTGATCCAGCCCGGCATTGACATCGACTCCGCGTACCAGGCCCGCGAGGACGCCGGCCGGGGTGAATACCTCGACGAGACAGACGTGTACGAAGACGTCAGACCGGCGCTGTCCGCACTCCGCGCCGCCGGAGCGCACGTCGTCATCGCAGGCAACCAGACGGTCAAAGCCGCTGCGCTGCTCCGCGCACTCGAACTGCCCGCCGACCTCATCGCCACTTCGGGCGAGTGGGGCGTCGCCAAACCTTCGCCCGCCTTTTTCGAGCGACTCGTCGCCGAGTCCGGCGTACCGGCTGACCAGGTCCTCTATGTGGGAGACCACCCGCAAAACGACACCTTTCCCGCACAGGCGGCCGGAGTTCGGACAGCACACCTGCGGCGAGGCCCGTGGGGGCACCTCTGGGCCGAAGAAGACGCGGTCGTCAAGGCTGCAGACCACCGGATCGATTCGCTCATGGACCTCGTGCCGCTCGCCGAGCAGTGACGCCTCGGAAACAGCCCCGTCTGCGGGCACGCGTGGAAGAGTTCCGGTTCCTCAGAGTGACGGCATCGATACAGTTCGACATGGACGCCTCGAACTGGAGCCGATATGACCGCACTTGATGCTGCCGCGCTGGGGAAACGCATCGCAGCCGTCCGCAAAGCGAAGAGGCTTAAGCAGACAGACCTCGCCCGCGCATCGTTCGTATCGCTGCCCATGGTCAAGGCCGTTGAACAGGGCAAGCGGTACCCGAGCGACACCACCCTCGAAGGTTTCGCTGCCGCACTCGGCGTGGACCCCACACTGCTCCTCAGCACTCATACCGGCACAGAAACCCGCGTACACGCGGCCCTGCCCGCGATCTCTGCCAGCCTCGCCACGTACGACATGCCCGTCGCGTCGCCGCGCCGCTCCCTCGACGAACTGCGCACGGCCGTCACCGAGACGGTGCACTGGCGGCTCGCTGCTCAGTACGGACGCATCGCCCAGCACGCCCCCGCGCTACTCGTCGATGTCCTCACCGCATTCCAGACAGCACAGGACAAGCGGACCGCCGCCCGACTCGTCGTCACGGCCGCCCGGTCGGTGGACGCTGTCGCCTACAAGTACGGTGCACGCGATCTCTCGGCTCGGCTCGTCGACCTGATGCGGTCGACCGTGGCCTACGCAGAAGACCCGCTTCTCAGCGCCTCGGTCGCCTACGTTCGCACCGAAGTGTTCTTCTCTGCCCGTGCTCACACGGCCGGCATCCGCGCGTTGGAGGCTGCGGTAGACGCCGCGCCGGCGGCAACGGACGAGAACACGGCCGCGGCGCTCGGCGCGCTCCACATGCGGGCCGCGGTCATCGCGGGACGCGGCGGCGACGCCGAGACCGCGAACAGCCACCTCGCCCATGCGCGGCGGTTGAGTGAACAGACGCGGGAAGGCGCTTACCTGGGTACGGCGTTCGGCCCCGAGTGCGTGCGCATCCATGAACTGTCGGTCGCCGTGAGTCTGGGGCAGGACCACATCGACGGTGCGTTCGCCGCAGCTCATGAGTGGTCCCCGTCCCACGCGCTGCCGGCCGAGCGACGTTCGGGATTCTGGATCGAACTTGCCCGCGCGCAGATGTGGGCTAGCCGGTTCGACGACGCGTTTGCTTCGCTGCAGGCGGCGCGAAGCATCGCTCCTCAGCACACCCGCGAGCACCCGTGGACGCGGGAGACGAGCGCAACACTCCTCCGTCTCCGGCGGGTCGACGAGGAGTCGCTGCACCACTTCGCAAACTGGGTCGGGGCCATCTGATGGTCACGGGGATACAAGCCGTATCCCCTGAGGGCTCATCGGCCCCTCATGCTCTATGCATCACATCGCAGAGCAAGGGTCGAAAGATGAGCCGAACAAGCACGAAAACGGTCGCCGCTTCCGTGGACGAGGTGAGCAGCGCCCGCCCACACGGTTTCGGCGCCGCGCTCAGCCGCCCACAGCCCCAGGGATGGTCTCGGTGAGGCGGGGTGACTCGGTGATCGACCGCCTCACCGGACGTCTCGGCGTCGTGGACGAAATCCGGACCCACGAGATCCGGCTGCGTCCCCTGCCGGAAGGGAATGGACCGGCATGGAGCACCACCCCGGCATCGGTACGCCGCGCTGAGGATCGCGAAGTCCTGACCGCTCTTCGTCTTCAGCAGCGGGACGAACGGCCGTGAGAGCCGGTGCTCATGAGGTACGAGGAGGGGGAACGTTGATCACGCGGACACTCTGGGACGTCGTCTGCACCACCCAGGCCGGCGGTCGCGCATGCGAGGCAGAGTCCAACGCCCTGCCCTCGGAGGCGCGGGCGGACGCCTGGCGCGACCGCCACCGGCAGCAGACCGGGCACACCCGATACCTCCGGGTCAGGTCGGACTACGAGGACCTCGGCCCGGTCCCGCCGAACCCGCCGCCGTCGCTGGGCAGGCCGGAGTTGCGCGCCGTTGCGGACCCGGAGGCGTAGCCCGGCGCTCCTCGACGCCGACACGAGCACAGCCGCTCCCGCAGAAGACCGCGGCCCGAATTTTCACCGCCCTGCCGTTTCACGGCGCTGGCGTGCAGGACGACCCTGATGTCCCAACGCGCCGGCACCTGCCGAGCGGCAAGCTCGACGCCGCCGAACCCCTGACCGCGGGTGCCGCTCGCGCACTCCGCGAAGAGACCGGCATCATCGAGTACCCGGCCGCCGGACTGCGCGGCTACCTCGCGGGAAGGGGATCGCTCACCGAACACGGCTGGTGAACACCCGACGGGCTGCCCCGACCCGCCGACAGTGCGGGGCAGTTCTGTCAATCCGCGGCAGAAACACCCCGGACGCATGGGCCAACACCCCACGCATGAGGACTGCTCATCCTTCACCCCGACTGACCCCACGCCCCTCACCCCGCTTGCACCCACCGCACCTCGTACGCCTCCAGCCGCACCCCCCGCCCGTCGACGCGTACCCGCGCTTGGCCCTCCCCCGTGTTGACGACAAGAACAGCCTTCTCCCCCCGCAACGCCTGCACGCGCGAGGCGTCCTCGCCCGAGACGGGAACCGTCCGCGGCTCGGCGTCGGGCCCGAACTCCCGGGAGAAGCGGGCGAGCAGCCGCAGCATCGGCAGCTCGCCCCCGCCGTCCGCAGCCCGGGTGCCGCGCCAGAGGCAGCCGGCGCAGGCGCCCCGCGGAAGCTGCGGGTTCCAGTAGAAGCCGCCGGCCGCGCCGCCCTCGACCATTGCCATCAGCGCTGTCGCGTGCACGGCGACCCGGTGCCGCTCGCCCCAGCCCTCGCGCCGGTCGCGCGCGTCCCCGACCTCCGCGTACCACTCGGCCCACCAGACCGGCAGGCCCGTCTCCTTGCGCGTCCAACGTGTGACGACGGTGAGCTTCTCCGCGGCGCCGAACTCGTCGGGCAGCAGTCTGTCCTCTTCCGTGTAGGTGGAGCCGTCGACGACGGCGAAGTCGGCGCCCTTGCGGTGCTCGCTCCAGTACGCGACGGCGTCGAGCGCCCGCTGGTCGAGGGCGCCCCACTCGCCGCGGACGCGGGAGGCGTGCGCATCTCCCGGATCGAGTGAGTCCATGACGACGTAGGGGCCGCCGACGCGGATCTTCGGCGAGACCTTCTTCAACTCCGTGTAGACGAGGTTGTACAGCTCGGTGTAGCCCTCGAAGTCCCAGCGCTTCTTTCCCTCGTCCCAGAAGCCCTTGAACTCGTTCCAGACCACGAAGTGCCGTATGTCCGGGTAGCGTTCGGCGACGGTCCGTGCGAGCCGTGCGAAGTCGCGGTAGTGCTTCGGCTGCGGTGCCGTCTCCAGCCTGCTCCAGTCCGTGGCGCCCGCCTTCGCGCCCTTCATCCAGTCGGGCGCGCAGCAGAGCGTGAGCACCGGCGTGCCCGCCGTCTCGCGCATCAGGTCGACGCGCTCGTCGAGGGAGTCGAAGTCGTAACGCCCGGGCGCGGGCTCGGGGTTGTCGGCTCCCCAGCCCATCAGGTGCTGGTTCTGCGGGAGTCGGGCGCGGCGCAGCGCCGAGGCGGCGCGGTCGTGTGCGGCGTTCGCGCCCTCGTCGGCGCTGTACTGCGTGTGTGTGAAGCCCCAACCGAGCGCGTCCTGCGGCTCGTTCTGCGGGATCGTCGGCTTTCCGTGGACGCCGGGGGCATGGTCGGCCGGCTCACCGGGGAGGCGGCACATCGCGAGGACGAGGAGCGCGAGCACCAGCCCGCCGCCGACGAGCCCGACCGCACGCCCCCGAGCAACCCGCATCACGGCCCCCGCTCCCCCACGCTCGCCGGAGGCCAGCGTAGCCGGACGCCGCCGCCCGCTGGTAGATCGCCGGAGCCGCACGGGCAGCCGCCGCGCGCGTCGCCTGCGGAGTGCGTCCACGCCGAGGCGGGGAAAACATACGTGCAACCCGGCCGCCTATGCCGGATCATTGCGGCCATGCGTACCGACGCGCCAACCGCCGACGACAGGAGCGTCCCCCTGGCTTCCGTACCGCAGTCCACACCCGATACGCCGGCAGCCCAGCAAGGGGCCACGACGGCGCCCGGCCGGACCGCACACCAGCAGCCCACCCCGCCCGAGGAGTCGCTGCCCACCCGGCTCCAGCTCGACGACAGCGACTCGCCCTCCGACGTCGTCGACGCGCTCTTCCTCGGCCGCTTCACCCAGGGCGAGCAGCCCTACTCGCGCAGCCACTCGGTCGACCGCGTCAAGAAGGGCCACACGCTGCTGCCCCCGCACGCACGAGTGGTGCGGGAGGCGACGGACGACAACTCCAGCAACGTCCTCGCCGAGGGGGACGGCTGGACCGTGCGCATCTCCCGGTGGAACCAGGGAGCCGACGTCACGGTCACCGCGGTCACCGGCGAACTCGCCGACGCGCGTCTCGAGGAAGCCGTCGACGGCGCAGAGGACGAACCCGAGCCCCAGTCGGACAAGGTGTCGATGGGCTTCTGGTACCACTCGCCGATGCGCGGCCCGCGCCGCACCACCCGCACCATCAGCGCGGGCACCTGGGACGAGGTGCGCCCCAACTACACGGCGCGCGTCGCCTCCGCGATGGACGGCCTGATGAAGGTGACGCCCGACGACGTCTCGGGCCGCCTCCTCCTGCTCCACGGCCCGCCGGGTACGGGCAAGACGTCTGCACTGCGCACCCTCGCCCGCTCCTGGAGCGACTGGTGCCAGGTCGACTGCGTCCTCGACCCCGAGCACCTCTTCAACAACATCGGCTACCTGATGGACATCGCCATCGGCGCCGACGACTCGGAGTCGGAGGGAAGGCGCTGGCGGCTGCTGCTCCTGGAGGACTGCGACGAGCTGATCCGCGGCGAGGCGAAGTACGCGGCGGGGCAGGCCCTCTCGCGGCTCCTCAACCTCACCGACGGGCTGCTCGGGCAGGGCCGGAACGTCCTCGTCGGGGTCACCACCAACGAGGACCTGGAGCGGCTCCACCCCGCCGTCGTCCGGCCGGGGCGCTGCCTGGCCCGGATCGAGGTCGGGTCGCTGAGCCGCCAGGAGGCGGTCGAGTGGCTCGGCACGGAGGAGGGCGTGAGCCGCGAAGGGGCCACGCTCGCCGAGCTCTTCGCGCTCCGCAAGGGCGGCTCCGCTTCCGGCCTGCCCGTCCAGCCGGAGCGCGAGGGCGCCGGGATGTACCTCTAGCCGCGCGGCTACGGCACGCGCTCCCAGCCCCTGCGGTCGTCGCGCGTGCCGGGCCGGCCGACGTCCCTGCTGCGGTAGACGATGTACGGCCGGAAGAGGTAGTGGATCGGCGCGCTGAAGATGTGGATGAGCCTGGTGTAGGGCACGAGCGCGAGCAGCACGAGGCCGACGACGACATGCACCTGGTACAGCACGGGCACCCCGGCCATCAGCGCGGTGTCCGGCTGGAACGTGAAGAGGCTCCGCAGCCAAGGGGCGATCGTCAGGCGGTAGTTGTAGCCGTTGCCCGAGGAGTGGGCCAGCTTCGCCCACATGCCGAGCACGATCGCCGCGGTGAGGACCAGGTACATCACCTTGTCGTTGGCGGTCGTGGCCCGGAAGACGGGCCCGTTGGTGCGGCGGCGGTAGAGCAGCACGGCGATACCGAGGACGGTGAGCGCGCCCGCCGCCGTGCCACCGTAGAGCGACAGCAGGTGGTACGGGTGCTCGCCGATCCCCAGCGCCGACGTCCAGGAGTCCGGGACGAACAGCCCGACGATGTGGCCGACGAAGACGAAGAGGATGCCGTAGTGGAAGACCGGCGAGGCGAGCCGCAGCAGCCGGGACTCGTAGAGCTCGGAGGACCGGGTCGTCCATCCGAACTTGTCGTAGCGCCAGCGCCAGACGGTCCCGCCGACGAGCGCAAGGGCCGCGAGGTAGGGCAGTACGGTCCACACGGTGCTCAACTGCGGCCTCCTGGAGGGGTGGTCGGCTGCGGGTCGTCGCCGTGCTGCCCGGCGCCGGGTCCGGACGCCGGTGCGAGCAGCGGCAGCCGGCGCCGTTCCCCGCCGCCGTAGCCGTCGAGGCCGACGGCCTCGGGCTCCGACGGTCGCTGCGCGAGCGCGCGTGCCGCGGCCCGGTCCTTCGGGCGGCGCCCCGGCAGCGTCGCGCAGACGGCGTCGAGGAGCGCCGCGTACGGCGTGCGCTGCTCGGTGAGGGAGAGCCGCAGCAGCTCCAGTGCGGCGCGGTGCTCGGTGAGGAGGGACGCGTCCCGGGTGCGTGCGGTGAACTCCAGTACGGCCGGCAGGTAGTCGGGGAGCTCGCCGTCCTCCGCGTACTCCAGGCCGTGCGCCCGGTACGCCTCCTTGAAGCGGACGAGCGACATGCCGCGACGCCGTGTGTCGCCGTCGGTCCACCAGGTGAGGTGGAGGCTGGAGCGGTTGCGCAGGTCGAAGACGGAGACGTAGTGCTCGGCGAGTTCGCGCCGCGGTGCCGACGCCGCGTACTCGAGGAAAGCGCGCAGCCGTCTGCCCGGGCGCCCCGGCGCGTGCGCCGCCGACCGTCTGAGCAGCGGGAGTTCGGTGCGCAGCCGCTTGCCCGGGTAGCCGAGGCAGACGGCCGCGGCCTGCCGCACGACGGCGGCGCCGGGGCCCGTGGTACCGCGCCTGCGCAGTCTCATCGCCGTTCCCCTTCCGAGTCCCGGGAGGCGCGTTTCCGCTTCGGGAAGAGCCCTTCGGGCCGCCCGTTGCCGTCCCAGTTGAGGAGGTTGACGCGGTGGGCCGTGTGGCGGCCGGCCGGCGCGTCGGTGGTCTGCCGGTCGCGCAATGCGTGGAAGTTCTCGACCGAGGCGGGTGCCACGGGTCCCGACTCCTCGCCGAACGGTCCCGAGCCGCCCATGCCGGGTCCGCCCTCCACGTCGAGGCTGCACCCGCCGGGCAGCGCCGACTCCTCCAGCCGGTCCGCGTCGCCGAGCGCCGCCGTCGGAATCACGTACCGCTCCTCGTACTTGGCGATGGCGAGCAGCCGGTACAACGCCTCGATCTCCTGCGGCCGCATCCCGACGCGACGGGCCGCGTCCTCGTCCTCGGCCCCGCTCTCCTCGCCGAGGTTGATGCGCCGCATGTGGCTCCGCATCGCGGCAAGCCGCTCCAGCGCGGTGCGGACGGGCCCGGTGTCGCCTGCGGTGAAGAGTTCGGCGAGGTAGTCGAGGGGGATGCGGAGGGAGTCGATGGCGCCGAAGAGGTTGCCGGCGTCCTCGCCGTCGTGCCCCGTCTCCGAAAGCGCCTCGACGACGGGCGAGAGCGGCGGCACGTACCAGACCATCGGCAGCGTGCGGTACTCCGGGTGGAGCGGCAGCGCGACGCGGTAGCGGCTGATCAGCGCGTGCACGGGGGAGTTGCGGGCGGCCTCGATCCAGTCGTACGGGATGCCGGCGAGCTCGGCGTCGCGGCGGACCTCGGGGTCCTCGGGGTCGAGGAGGACGCCGAGTTGGGCCTCGTAGAGGTCCTGCTCGTCGGGGGTGGTCGCCGCTTCCAGCACCCTGTCCTGGTCGTAGAGGACGACGCCGAGGTAGCGGAGGCGTCCGACGCAGGTCTCGGAGCAGACGGTGGGGAGGCCCACCTCGATGCGCGGGTAGCACATCGTGCACTTCTCGGCCTTGCCCGTCGTGTGGTTGAAGTAGACCTTCTTGTACGGGCAGCCGGTGACGCACATCCGCCAGCCGCGGCAGCGGTCCTGGTCGACGAGGACGATGCCGTCCTCGCTCCGCTTGTACATGGCGCCCGAGGGGCAGCTCGCGACGCACGACGGGTTGAGGCAGTGCTCGCAGATGCGGGGGAGGTAGAACATGAAGCTCTGCTCGAAGGAGAAGCGGATCTTCTCCTCCACGGAGGCGCGCGCCTCCTGGGCATGCAACTTCTCGACCACCGGGTCGCATTCGCCGTACTGGGGCGCGCCGCCGAGGTCGTCGTCCCAGTTGGCGCTCCACTCGATCTTCATCGGCTTGCCGGAGATGAGCGAACGAGGGCGCGCGACGGGGGTGTCGTCGCCCAGCGGTGCGTTCGTGAGGTTGCGGTAGTCGTAGGTCCAGGGCTCGTAGTAGTCCTTGATGCCCGGCATGACGGGGTTGGCGAAGATGGTGGCGAGCTTCTTGAACCGGCCGCCCGACGTGAGCTTCAGCCGCCCCCGCTTGTTCAACTCCCAGCCGCCGCGCAGCTTTCGCTGGTCCTCCCAGCGCCTCGGGTAGCCCTGCCCCGGACGGGTCTCCACGTTGTTGAACCAGACGTACTCGACGCCGGCGCGGTTGGTCCACGTCTGCTTGCAGGTGACCGAGCAGGTGTGGCAGCCGATGCACTTGTCGAGGTTCATCACCATGGCGATCTGCGCCTTGACCCGGCGCCCCGGTGCCGCGGAGTTGCGCGCCATCAGTAGACGACCTCCTCGGTCCGCTTGCGGATGACGGTGATCTCGTCGCGTTGATTCCCGGCGGGCCCGAGGTAGTTGAACGCCCACGAGAGCTGCGCGTAGCCGCCGACGAGCTGGCTCGGCTTGAGGAGCACCCGCGTCAGCGAGTTGTGGATACCGCCGCGCCTGCCCGTCGTCTCCGTCTTCGGCACGTCGATGGTGCGGTCCTGCGCGTGGTACATGTAGACGGTCCCGGCCGGCATGCGGTGCGAAACGACGGCCCTCGCGGCGACGACGCCGTTGCGGTTGACGGCCTCGATCCAGTCGTTGTCGGACACCTCGATCGCCTCGGCGTCCTGCGGCGAGAGCCAGATCGAGGGCCCGCCGCGGGAGAGCGCCAGCATCAGCAGGTTGTCCTGGTACTCGGAGTGGATCGACCACTTGTTGTGCGGCGTCAGATAGCGGACGGCGACCTCCCGTTGCCCCTGGGCGCCCAGCCGCGGTTCGCCGTAGAGCCGGTGGATGTCGAGCGGCGGCCGGTAGCAGGGCAGGGACTCGCCCATCTCCTGCACCCAGTCGTGGTCGAGGAAGAAGTGTTGACGCCCGGTGAGCGTGTGCCACGGCTTCAGGTGCTCGGTGTTGACGGTGAACGGCGCGTACCGGCGTTCGCCCGACTCGCTCCCCGACCACTCGGGCGAGGTGAGCACCGGGACGGGCTCGGCCTGCGTGTCCGCGAAGTGCACCCGGCGGTCCGCCTGCCCCTCGGCGAGCGGCACCAGGTCGCGGCCGACGCGCTCGCTCAGCGCCCGGAACCCCTCGACGGCGAGGCGCCCGTTGGTCGTGGCGGAGAGTGCGAGCACCGCGTCGCACGCCTTGACGGCGGTGTCGAGCAGCGGGCGGCCCTCGGCGACCCCGCTGCGGCACCGTCCGTTGCGCTCGGCGAGCTCGTCCGCCTCCCGGTCGGGGTGGAAGGTGACCCCCTTGGCGGCGAGCCCGAGCTGCTCGACGAGCGGGCCGAGCGCGGCCATCTTCTCGGCGACCGCCGCGTAGTCGCGCTCGACGACGGCGAGTTGGGGCATCGTGCGGCCGGGCACGGGTTCGCACTCGCCGGCCCGCCAGTCGAGCGCCGTACCGCCTGGCTGCGCGGTCTCGCCCGGGGTGTCGTGCTGCAGCGGGGAGGCGACCAGGTCCCTGCGGACGCCGAGGTGTTCGGCGGCGAGTTCGCTGAACCTGCGGGCGATGGCGTGGAAGGCGTCGAAGTCGGAGCGCGCCTGCCAGGGCGGGTCGACGGCGGGTGTGAAGGCGTGCACGAAGGGGTGCATGTCCGTGCTGGAGAGGTCGTGCTTCTCGTACCAGGTCGCCGCGGGGAGCACCACGTCGGAGAGGAGCGTCGAGGAGGTCATGCGGAAGTCGAGCGAGAGGAGGAGGTCGAGCTTGCCTTCGGGCGCCTCGTCCCGCCAAGTGACCTGCGCCGGGCGGCTGCCGGGCGGTGCCTCGCCGGCCCGGACCGCGGCGTCGGTGCCGAGCAGGTGGCGCTGGAAGTACTCGGCGCCCTTGGCGGAGGAGCCGAAGAGGTTGGAGCGCCACACCGTCAGCACCCGCGGCCAGTTGGCCTCCGCGTCGGGGTCCTCGCAGGCGAACCCGAGACTGCCGGCGCGCAGTTGGTCGACGACGTGTCCGGCGGCGCCCTCCTCGCCCGCGGCGTCGACCGCCTCGTCTGCGAGGTCGAGAGGGTTGCGGTCGAAGGTCGGGTAGGAGGGCATCCATCCGTTGCGGGCGGCGGAGGCGATGCAGTCGGCGACGGTCATGCCGGCGAACCGGCCCGTGCCGAGCGGCGAGGCGAGGACGTCGGCGCGGAAGGCGTCGTACCGCCACTGGTCGGTGTGGAGGAACCAGTACGCCGTGCCGATGCCCTGCCGGGGCGGGCGCGTCCAGTCGCTGGCCGAGGCGAGGCACGACCAGCCGGTGAACGGCCGGATCTTCTCCTGCCCGACGTAATGCGCCCACCCCCCGCCGTTCCGCCCCTGGCAGCCGGTGAGTTGGAGCAGGGCGAGGAAGGTGCGGTAGATCGTCTCGGAGTGGAACCAGTGGTTGGTCCCCGCGCCCATGAGGATCATGCACCGGCCGCGCGAGCGCTCCGCGGTCTCGGCGAACTCCCTCGCCAGCCGGACGCACCGCTCCGCAGGTACGGAGGTGTGCGCCTCCTGCCATGCGGGGGTGCCGGGGCCGGCCGCGTCGTCGTACCCCGTCGGCCACTCGCCGGGCAGCCCGTCCCTGCCCACGCCGTACTGCGCGAGGAGCAGGTCGAAGACGGTGGTGACGAGCGGGCCCCGCGCGCCGGCGAGCCGGGCGGCCGGCACGCCGCGCCGCAGGACGGAGCCGCTGCCTTCGCCGCTGTCGAAGCGCGGCAGCAGCACCTCGACGCCGTCGGCCCCTTCGGTGCCGTGGAGCGTCAACTGCGGTTCGATGTCGCCGAGTTCGAGGTTCCAGCGGCCCTTGCCGCTCTCCGTCCACCGGAAGCCGAGCGAGCCGCGGGGGACGCTCGGCCTGCCCGTCGCCGCGTCGAGGACGGCGGTCTTCCACTCGGCGCCCTCGCCGCGCTCCCCCAGGTCGGCGGCGCGCAGGAACTTTCCGGGGACCAGGGCGCCGTCCCGCTCGGTGAGGGTGACGAGGAAGGGAAGGTCGGTGAACTGCCGTACGTACTCCTCGAAGAAGGGCGTCCGGCGCTCCACGAAGAACTCCCGGAGGATGACGTGCCCCATCGCGAGCGCCAGCGCGCCGTCCGTCCCGGGGTGGGGGTGGAGCCACTCGTCGGCGAACTTGGAGTTGTCCGCGTAGTCGGGCGAGACGACGACGACCTTCTGGCCCCGGTAGCGGGCCTCGACCATCCAGTGCGCGTCGGGGGTCCGCGTCACCGGCACGTTCGAGCCCCACATCAGCAGGTAGGCGGCGTCCCACCAGTCGCCCGACTCGGGCACGTCGGTCTGGTCGCCGAAGACCTGCGGCGAGGCGACCGGCAGGTCCGCGTACCAGTCGTAGAAGGAGAGCATCGGCGCACCGATCAGCGCCATGAACCGGGAGCCCGCCGCGTGCGAGACCATCGACATGGCCGGGATCGGCGAGAAGCCCGCGACCCGGTCGGGCCCGTGCACGCGGATCGTGTGCACGTGGGCGGCGGCGACGATCTCCACCGCCTCCTCCCAAGTCGCCCGCACCAGGCCGCCCTTGCCCCGCGCCCGCTGGTAGCGGCGCCGGCGTTCGGGGTCGCCCTGGATCTCGGCCCAGGCGCGGACGGGGTCGCCGAGGCGGCGGCGCGCCTCGCGGTAGGTCTCCAGCAGGACGCCCCGGATGTACGGGTACCGCACCCGTGTCGGCGAGTACGTGTACCAGGAGAAGGCGGCGCCCCTGGGGCAGCCGCGCGGCTCGTACTCGGGGCGGTCGGGGCCGACCGACGGGTAGTCGGTCTCCTGCGTCTCCCAGGTGATGATGCCGTCCTTGACGTACACCTTCCAGCGGCAGGAGCCGGTGCAGTTGACGCCGTGGGTGGAGCGCACCACCTTGTCGTGGCTCCACCTGTCGCGGTAGAAGACGTCGCCCTCGCGTCCGCCCCGCTTCTCCACCGTGCGCAGGTCCGGTGAGACGACACCGCGGGTGAAGAACCTCCCCGTCCGCAGCAGCAGCCTGCTGGCCGCTCCGTCGAGGCCGACCCTCGTACTCCCGGAACCGGCTGCCACGGCCTCTCCTTCGCCTCGCCACCCGCCCCGGTCGGGACGGCCGCACCGCTGGCGGCGCGTCCACCAGCAAACGGGGCCGGGGAACGGGCGGCTAGCCGAGCGGTGCCGAAGGGGTGAGCCGGCTCAGCCCTCGCGCGCGTACGCGGCGCGGAGCGCCTCGACGGCGGCGGCGAGCGCCGCGTCGTGCCCGAGGCCGAGGTGGCGCGCGCGCCGCGCGTAGGCCGCCGCGGCCGACGCCGCCTCGCGTTCGGCCGCGTCCCCCGCCGCCGCGACGAAGGTGCCGTTGCGGCCGCGGGTCTCGATGACGCCGTCCGCCTCCAGGGTGCGGTACGCCTTCGCCACCGTGTTCGCGGCGAGCCCCAG
Source organism: Streptomyces sulphureus DSM 40104 (assembly GCF_000381025.1). Taxonomy (GTDB): domain Bacteria; phylum Actinomycetota; class Actinomycetes; order Streptomycetales; family Streptomycetaceae; genus Streptomyces; species Streptomyces sulphureus. Next base: position 66,167 of record NZ_KB905813.1, on the reverse strand, counting down.
CTCCTGCGCGAGCGCGCGCACGGTCGGCAGCCGGAACCCGGTAGGCAGCTCGCCCTCGCGTGCCTGGGACGCGAGTTGGGAGCGCACCTGCTCGTACGGCGCGGTGGCGGAGTCGGGGTCGATGGCGAGGTGCAGCGGCACGGGTGCTCCGGTCTTTCGGCGGTCTGGTCCCTCTCGGCGGTCCGGCGGTGTTGACGGCCCGGGCCGCGGGACGATTCTCCTCCCCTGGCGCACCGGCGGCCGCGGCGGCCGTGCGGAGCTCGCCGGGCCGGCACGGAGGGCAGCGGCAGAGGGCGGACAGCCGTCGTCCGCTCGTCTACGGTGCGCTCGTATGTTCACCATTCGGGAGTTCACCGACACCGACGCCCCCGCGGTCGTCGCGGTGCGCAGCGCCGCCGCCCCTCATCTCGTCAACTCCGCCGAGGGCCTGCGGTGGGAGCTGCGGAACGCGGCGCCCGCGCGGCGGCTGCGCCGCGTCGTCGCCGAGGCCGAGGACGGCGGCCGCACACGGATAGCGGGCGCGGCCGACGCCGGTACGCTGCCGGGGACGGGCGGCGCCGGGCACCTCACCGTCGCGGTCGACCCGCGCTACGGCGGCCTCGGCATAGGCTCCGCGCTCCTCGGCGCCGCCGAGGAGCACCTCGCGGCGACCGGCGTCACCCTCGTCCACACCTGGGTCGACGACAGCGCACCGGCCGCCGGCTTCGCCGCGCGGCGGGGCTACAGCCCGGGCCGCACGGGCCGGTTCCTCTGCCTCGACCTCGCCTCGGCGCCGCCCCTCTCCCCGCTGCCCGACCGGCTGCCGTCCGGCGTCGAGGTGCGCACCGTCGCCGAGTTCGGCTCGGACCTGCGGGAGTTGTGGCGGGCCGACCTGGAGTGCGCGGACGACGAGCCGGGCGACATCGAGGCGGGCCACCTCGCGTACGAACCGTGGCTCGGCCTCAACTGGCGGCGCCCCGACTGGCGTCCCGAGCTGAGCACCGTCGTCGTCGCCGACGGCGAGATCGCCTCGTACAGCGTCGCGCAGACCGACGGCCGGGAGCGCTGCTGGTCCGCGATGACCGGCACCCGACGCGCACACCGCGGCCGCGGTTTCGCAGGACTCGCCAAGCTCCACGTCCTCCACCTCGCCCGCGGAGCGGGCGTCACCCGTTTCTACACCGGCAACGACGCGAGCAACGCCCCGATGCTCGCCGTCAACGCCCGTCTCGGCTACCGCACTTGCCGCACCGAGCGGCGGCACACGCGGCGGCTGGGGTAGGGGGTTCGCCCGCGCGGCCCGGGCGTGCCGTTGGCCGACGCACAGTGGCCGCCCTCATCAACCGCCGGCGAGGCCCTCCCGGCGGCGGCCTGTCCGCGCATGGGCTATGCGGAAGAGGTCGAGCGGTACGAGTGCGTCCTGGCGTTCCCAGTGAGCGGCGTCGAGCATCTCGTGTTGACGCACGTCTGCGACGAGTTCCAAGCCGCAGGTGGACAGCAGGGTGGCCAAGTCGTTCGGAGTGAGGAACGTGTGCCACGGCTCGCTGCGTTCAGCGGCGAACGCCGTTACGGCGTCGACGTATTGCTGCGCCGGGGCATCGCGGAGGCTTTCGGGGAGTACGTAGTCCATGACGACCTGCGTGCCCGGTGCAAAACTCCCTATCGCGCCGAGGGTGTTGGCGACGGCCTCGGCGGTGAGGTACATGCTCACGCCCAACCAGGCGACGACCGCAGGCTGAAGGGGGTCGAATCCGCGAGCGGAGAGGCTGCTTGCCAGCTCCTCGTGCTCGAAGTCGAGCGGTACGTACGTGACGTTCCCGGGGACCTGGATCTCCGCGGCAGCCAGCCGGTCTCTCTTCTCCTGCTGGAGCACGGGGTGGTCGACCTCGAAGACGTGGACGCGGTCGGCGAGTTCGGAGCGGTAGGCGAAGGTGTCGAGGCCGGCGCCGAGAAGGACGTACTGGCGTACGCCGGAACGGACGGCGCTGTCGACGCGCTCTTCGGTGTAACGGCTGCGGCAGGTCGCCTGGGCTCGGGCGGTGGCCAGCACGAGGTGCTCTCCGTGCACGCGGTGGTAGCCCAGCAGTTCGTCGGCCTGGGCGCCCAGCAGGGATGCGGCGAGCGTGTCGTCGAAGATGAGTGGTGGACGGTCGACGACGAGATGTGCGGCACGCGCGGCAGCGGTCATCAGGGCAGTGCTGTTGGGCCTTTGTACTGTCATACGGCACACCGTAAAAGACAAGTGGCGGATCATAGCACATTGATGAATTTTTGTCGATACCACCGCAGTTGCAACTCGATACCGGAGACCGCCCGTTGAGCCTCGTTCGGCACCGCGAGCAGCCACGCCGTGACCTGACCTGCGCGGTCGACTGCCGCCGTCGGACGCCCCGCAAGCGGCGGCGGTCGACCGGGGCATCGGCCGCACTGGGCCGCGGCGATGCACGCGGCATCCGGCGAGCAGAAGGACGCCCCTCACAACGCCGAGCGATCCCCCGTGTCCACGGGTTGCTCGGCGCGCGCGCCTCGCTCGGCGGCGCTGCGCACCTGGTCGGCGGTGAGGACGTAGCCGGTGTCGGACTCGCTCGTGGACCGGGCGAAGACGACGCCGTAGACCTCGCCCTTGGTGGTGAGCAGCGGGCCACCGGAGTTCCCCGGGCGGACGAGGGAGCGGACGGTGTAGATGTCCCTCGTCGTGAGGTCGCTGCCGTAGATGTCCTGGCCGCGCGCGGGGACCCGTTCGGAGACGGCCGCGGCTCGCAGGTCGAGGCCGCCGTTCTCCGGATACCCGGCGACCACGCTCTGGTCGCCGCGGGAGGCGGAGCCGGCGAACGAGAGCGTGGGGGCCTTCAGTTCGGGCACCCGCAGCACGGCGACGTCCGTCTTCGGGTCGAAGACGACGACGCTCGCCTCGTACCGCGGGCCGACGCCGCCGACCCGCACCGTCGGCCGGTCGACGCCCGCGACGACGTGCGCGTTGGTCATCACCCGCCCCTGCGTGTAGACGAACCCGCTGCCCTCCTGGCCGCGCCTGCCGCCGTCGGTCTCCGAGACGCCCTCGACCTTGACGGTGCTCCGCTTCGCCGCCGAGACCGCCTGTGCGGTGACGGCGTCGCCCGAGGGCTCGGGGACCTCCGCGCCCGGCTCGTGCTCGAACGGGTTGAAGACGCGCGGGAATCCGGCCGTCGTCAGGGCGCTGCTGGCGCGGTTGAACCAGGTGGACGCCTGGTCCGGCATCCGCTCCTGGACGGTGCCGAGCACCGCGGAGCCCCGGATCGCCTGGTTGAGTTGGGGCGAGGGCGAGGCCGCGACCACTCCGGCCGCCATCCACGCGACGACGAGCACCGCGAGCGCGTTGGCCACGGCGCCGCCCGCACCGTCGACCCAGCGGACCGGCGTCCAGGTGAGCGAGGACCGCAGCCGCCAGGCGAGCCGTCCGGTGAGCGCCTGCCCGATGCTCGCCGGGACCAGTACCGTCAGCAGCGCGACGACGATCGTCGCGACGCTGCCTTCCTCCACGTACTCCAGGACGTACGGCAGCAGCCAGATGCCGAGCGCGGCGCCGCCGATGAACCCGGCGAGGGAGATCACCCCGGCGACGAGGCCGCGTCGGTACCCCGAGACGGCGGCGCCGAGCGCGGCGAGCAGCAACAGCAGGTCGAGCAGGTTCACGCGGCCTCCCCCTCGGCGCCGACCGTGCGGCGGTGGTACGGGCGATACGGTTCTGTGCCCGGTTCCTTCCGGGCGGCGGGTGCGGGGTTTCGGCGGGTGGGGGTCAAGGGCTCGTTCACGGGGGTCGGTTGCGGTCGGTCGGGTGCCGCGCCGCTCGCGGCGCGGAGTGGGCCGGGGCGTTCCGAATCAGCCGTGGCCCACGAAAGAAAACGCACGTAAGCCGCGAACGGTTCCACCGGGAGGTGCATGCCACACCTCCCGCTCGCAGGTCAGGCGCCGTCGTGCGCCCGCAGACGGCGGCCGACACGGTCGAAGGCGCCGGCGAGGACGGCGATTTCGTCGTCCTCCAGGACGTCGATGAGCACCTCGCGCACGGCGGCGACGTGTCCGGGGGCCGCGTCGCGCAGGGCGTACAGGCCCTCGTCGGTGAGGACGGCGAGGACGCCGCGGACGTCGGTCGGGCAGGAGCGGCGGGCGACGAGGCCGCGCTTCTCCAGGCGGTCGACCTGGTAGGTGAGGCCGCTCTTCGAGGTGAGCAGGCCGTCGGCGAGTTCCGTCATGCGCAGCGAGCGGTCGGGAGCTTCGGCGAGGCGGACGAGTATCTCGTACTGCGGGTGGGAGAGGCCGGCCTCGTCCCTGAGCTGGGCCTCGAGGTGGCGTGCGACACGGTTGCTCGCCTCCAGGAACCCTTGCCAAGCCGCCATTTCGCGGTCGTCGAGCCACCTGGGAGCGTCCATGTGCCGCATTCTACAAGCTTGTTCAATTTCGAACCATCTACTACCGTGACCGCATCCGCCGGTCGTTCGACTTCGAACAACTCCGCAACAGGCCGGCGTGTACCGCCGACGGCGGACGGTCCGCACCGCGCTCCGGGTACGCGGGGCGGGCCCCCGCTGACGCCCGGCAGGCCGGACACCGCCGTCCGACGCCCGCACCTGCTTCGTCGGCGGGCGCGTACCGAGCACCGCGCAGCGTCGCGCGGCCCCCCGATACGGCAGACACAGCAGGGAGTTGGAGATGGCCTCCCCCCACACCGCAATCCCCACCGCACACGCGGCTCCTCAGGAAACACCCCCACCCCGCACCTCCCACGCACCGTCGGCAGGACTCCTGCTGCTCCGGCTCGTCCTCGGCCTGACGCTCGCCTCGCACGGCACGCAGAAGCTCTTCGGCTGGTTCGGCGGCAACGGCATCGACGGCACCGCCGCCTTCTTCGACTCCGTCGGCTACCCGGCGGCGCGGACGATGGCCCTCGTCGCCGGGCTCACCGAGACGCTCGGCGGTCTCGGCCTCGCCCTCGGGCTCCTCACGCCGCTCGCCGGCGCCGCCGCCCTCGGCACGATGCTCAACGCCCTCGCCGTCGACTGGGGAAGCGGGTTCTTCGCCCCCGAGGGCGTGGAGTACCCGCTGCTCATGCTCGCCGGCGCGGCCGCGATCACCCTCGCGGGGCCCGGCAGGTACGCGGTCGACCGCCTCCTCCCCGGACTCCGCGACCACCGCCTCGCGTACGGCGCGGCCGCCGTCGTGCTCGGCGCCGCGACCGCGGGCGTGGTGCTGCTCCTCCGGACGTAGCAACTCCCCCGGGCGTGTACGGGCGTCGGGCTTGGGCGGCCGTACACGCGCGGGGGTCGGTTGCTTCCTGCGCGCAGGGCTCCGTCAGCGCGGCGCCCGCACGGCCGCAGCGGAGGCGGTTGCGCGCTCCGGTGAGGGTTTCACCGCCGGCGCCCCGCAGCAGGGCGCGAACTTCGGCATACATGCGACCGCGAGCGCTCCCGCGGCCGGAGCAAAGGCGGTCCGCGCACTCCGACGGGTGCGCGAGGCGTTCACCGCGAGCGCTCACGGTAGGAGAAGTCACGGCTCGAACTCCGGTGGTGCGCGAGCCTTTCACCGCGAGTACCTCACGGCCGAAGCAGAGAACGGTCCCACACTCCGACAAGTGCGCGAGGCATCCACCGCCGGCGCCCCGCGGCGGATGGAGAGGCAGGCTCGAACTCCGGCGTACGCGCGGGGTATTCACCACGGGCCCCCGCAGCCGGCCCAGCATTCGCCGCGAACTCCGGCGAGTGCACGAGGCGTTGACCCCGGGAGCACCCGACCACGGACGGCCCGACCTCCCGCGTCAGGGCCCGACTCCCCATGAGGGGCGGGAGTTGAGTTCCTCGACGTCCATGTCGGTGGTACGGCGCGCACCGCTCCGCAGAGTGCGGAGTTCGTCCCGCGTGAGGACGTCCTCGATGCGGGCGAAGCCCCCCGGGGCGCGCTCGGCCACGGTGTCGAGGGTGCGGTCGACGGGCATCTCGCGGCAGGCCGCCGCGACTTGCTCGGCGGGTCCGCGCCGTATCGCCTCGTACCGGCGCAGCCCGGCGGCGGTTCCCTCACCCCGGTGCTCGGCGAGCGCCCAGGCGAGCACGCGCGCGTCGAGCACCGCCAGCGAGCCGCCGTTCGAGCCCACCGGGTACATCGGGTGCGCGGCGTCGCCGAGGAGCGTCACCCTGCCCCGGCCCCAGTACGGGAGCGGGTCCCGGTCGACCATGGGGTACTCCAGGATGCGCGGCGCCGATCGCAGCAGCCCGGGTATGTCGAGGCCCTCGATGCGCCAGTCGGCGAAGTGGGCGAGGACCTCCGCAAGCCTTCCCTCCGCGTTCCAGTCGGCCTCGCCGGCCCGCAGCGGGAGGGGTTCGCGACCGCCCGGAGGGGACGAGACGCGCGCCTCCGCAACCCAGTTGACGACGCCTGCACCCTCCCGCGCCTTGCCGCCGAGCGGGTAGACGACGAGGCGCGCGGGGCGGTAGCTCCCGGCGACCAGCATCGTGCGCCCGTCGAGCGGCAGCGGCGCCTCGGCGACCCCGCGCCACATCCGGATGCCGTTCCACAGCGGCGCACCCTCCCCCGGGTGCAGCACTCCGCGGACGGCGGAGAAGACCCCGTCCGCGCCGACGAGCGCCTCCGCCTCGACCGTGTGCAGCGGGCCGCCCGGCCGGTCGCGGTCGCGGAGCAGGGCGACGACGCGGTCTTCCCGCTCTGTGAAGTCGACGAGTTGCAGGCCCGTCCGCACCTCCGCGCCCGGCCGGCTGCGTAACGCCTCCAGGAGGACGCGTTGCAACTCGCCGCGGTGGACGGAGAGTTGCGGCCAGCGGTAGCCGGCGAGGCGCCCCCGGGGGTGCTCGACCACCGGGTTGCCGTGCCGGTCGGCGAAGACCGCCCGGCGGGGCTCGGCCGACACCTCGGCCAAGTCCGCGCCGACACCGAGCTCTTCGAGCTCCCTGACAGCGTGCGGTTGGAGGTTGATCCCGGCCCCCACGGGCAACAGGCGCCGCGAGGCGTCCACGACCGCGACCCCCTCGCCGAGCCCCGCGGCCCGCAGGCTCAGCGCCGTGCTCAGCCCGCCGATCCCCGCCCCGACCACCAGCACGCGCACCTTCTCCGGCATCAGCCGACCTCCCCCGTACGGCCGGGCGCCCCGCTGGCGCCCGCGGGCACCGCCGAGCCCAGTCTGCCGCCGCACGCCCACCGTGTCAGCGATACGCGGGTCGCCGACGCCCTTGATTCGGCGTCGTTCTGTTTCCGAAGAGAAGGCCGGCTCCCCGACCCCCGACCGGACAGCAACCGCACGAGACCGACGTCCGGCCCCGCGGACCGTGCACGGCACCACCGCCGCCCTCTCACGCCGGTTGGCAGCTCCCCCGGCACCCGAGCGAGCACACCATCGGGCCGCCCGCGCCGCCAACGCTCCGACCCTTGGGAATTAACCCCTGATCAGCCATCGCTTAAGCGCTCTTTAAACCCTCCTGATGTGCGCCTCTCAGCCCCGATGCAGCCGGTCGGAGCCGCTAACGTGCCGCAGGCCGGGCTCGGTCCGCGCCTCCCGCATGGCGCGGACCGAGCCCGTCCGCACCGTCCCCGAACGCGAGGAGTCCCCCTTGTCCGCGCTGCTCTCCCGGAAGGCCCGCCGCACGGCGGGATACATCACCGTGCTCGGCGTCGCACCGGTGCTGCTGACCGTCGCGAGCGCCGAGTCGGCCTCGGCGCACGGCTCGATGGAGGACCCCGTCAGCCGCGTCTCCGCCTGCTTCGCCGAGGGCCCCGAGAGTCCGCGGTCCGCCGCGTGCAAGGCGGCCGTCGAGGCGAGCGGGGCCCAGGCGTTCTACGACTGGAATGAGGTCAACATCCCCGACGCCGCGGGCAAGCACCGCGACATCATCCCCGACGGGAAGCTGTGCAGCGCCGGCCGCGAGAAGTACCAGGGCCTCGACCTGCCGCGCACCGACTGGCCGTCGAGCAAGCTCACCAGCGGCGCCCACACCTTCAAGTTCCAGGCGACGGCACCGCACAAGGGCACCTTCGAGCTCTACCTCACCAAGGACGGCTACGACGCCTCCAAGCCGCTGAAGTGGTCGGACCTGGAGTCGGAGCCGTTCGCCGAGGCGACCGACCCGGCGCTCTCCGACGGCTCCTACACCCTCGAGGGCGACGTCCCCGAGCGCACCGGACGCCACCTCGTGTACGCCGTCTGGCAGCGCTCCGACAGCCCCGAGGCGTTCTACAGCTGCTCGGACGTCACCTTCGGCGGCGGCAGTTCAGGGTCGGCATCGGCCAAGTCGTCCGGCAGCGAGGGCGGTTCGCGGAGCGAGGCGCAGGCGCCGACGGACGAGCAGATCGCCGAGGGCACCGAGCAGTCCACCGTCGACCACGACGGGCACGGCGGCAAGGCACACAGCGAAGCCGCAGGACACGCAGGACACGGCGCAGCACCGCAGGGCGGCACCGAGGACGCCCGACTCGCCGAGACGGGCGGCGAGAACGACACCGCGCTCGTAGCGGCGGGCGGCGCCGCCGTCCTCGTCGCCGGAGCCGCGGTCGTCCTCGCCACCGTCCGCCGCAAGGCACTCGGCCGCCACCGCGGCTGACGGCAGCCACCCCCGCGGTGGACGCCCCCGGACCGGCGCCGTCGCCCTCCCTTCACCTCGGGGGCGGCGGCGCCGCCGCGTCCCGGCGATGCGGTCGCCGTGGGGCGCGCGGCAGTCGGGACGTACGCAGGGACGTGCCGTGTTACCACCCCCGGCGCGTGCCCGCGAGGCGTACAGGGGGTGAGCCGATGAGTGCCGCTGACGTCCGCAACGCCCCGACCGTCCCCACGTCCAGGCTCCGGCCTGTCGAAGCCGGCACCACGTCCGCAACAGCGGTGCGGTCAGCCGGGGACCGGGCTCAAGGGTCTCCAAGCCCCACTCGCCCGCCGTCCCTCCTGGTGCCCGCCACACACCGGCTCCACCCGGACGGACTCGACGGGAAACCCGCCGATTCCCGTACTCTGACGGGCAGTTCCCCCTGCGTTCCGGCGCCACTCGCCCTCGGCGGCTCCGAACCGCCCGCCTCGGTCCGCGCGTCGGCCGAAGGACGCACAAGGCCGACACCGCACCGCGCGAGGAGACCGCCCCGCACGGCGCCGTAAGCCCGTAGCCGCGAAACCCACGAGAACGGAACCGCATGCCCGACTGGACCGCACGCGCCGAGACGCCCGCCGACCGCCCGGCCGTCAGGGAGGTCGAACTCGCCGCCTTCCCCACCACGGAGGAGGCCGACCTCGTCGAAAAGCTCCGCGCCGACCCGGACGCGTGGATCGACGGGCTCTCCCAGGTGGCGGTGGCCGAGGACGGCAGCGTCGTCGGCCACGCACTGCTCACCCGGTGCCGCATCGACGACCGTCCCGCGCTCGCCCTGGCTCCGTGCGCGGTGCGCCCCGAGCACCAGGGCACGGGCGCGGGCTCGGCAGCCATCAGGGCCACGTTGGAGGCCGCCCGCGCCCTGGGCGAGAACACCGTGGTCGTCCTGGGCCACGCCGGCTACTACCCGCGCTTCGGCTTCACTCCCGCGTCGCGCTTCGGTATCCGCGCCCCCTTCGAGGCGCCCGACGAGGCGATGATGGCGCTCACCCTCGACCCGCAGCGCCCCGCCCCGTCCGGGACGATCCGGTACCCGGCGGCCTTCGGCGTCTGACCCGACGAAGGGCACGCCCCTACGCCGCGTCGAGCAGCCCCGCCGGATACGCGGCCGCCCGCCCGAACCGCGTCCGGGCCAGGTCCGCCGCGGCCTCGGCCCTGCGTGCCTTCTCCGCCCCGGGGTCGAAGGAGAGTTGCCGCACCGCGTTCTCGGCGCCGGTGAGCTCCTCGGCCCGCAGCACCACCGAGCGCACCTTGGCGCGCTGGAGGCCGAGCGCGTCGTGGAGCGCGTACGCGGTCCGCACCAACGCCGGTGTGTGCGCAGTCGGTTCGGGGAACCTGCGGGTGCGCACCGTCGTCGTGCGGTCGGCGTACCCGACGGTGAGCGTCAGCGCCCTGGCGACCTGCTGCTCCCCGCGCATCCGGAACCCCAACTCGTCGGCGAGGGTGAGGAGCGCACGCCTTCGCACCCCGGCGTCGAGCTCGTACCGCTCGAAGCGGTGCTCGCAGCCGACCGACCGCGCCGACGAGGACCCCGGCACCCCGGCGCCGGGGATCTCCGGCGCCTCGGCGCCCGGCGGCAGCGCGGCGACCGGCGTGGGGTCGACACCGCGCGCCCGCTCGCGCAGGCGGTGCGCGCTCGCGGCACCGAGTATGCGCTGGAGCGTCGCCGGCGGCGCTGCGGCGAGCCGGCCGACGGTGTCGAGCCCGTACGAGCGGAGCGTGCGCGCCGTCGCGGGCCCCACCCCGTGGAGCGCGGTGACCGGTCTCTCCGCGAGGAACGCCGCGGTCTCCTCGGGCCGCACCAGCCGCACCCCTGCCGCCTCCGCACCGCAGGCGTCGGCCGCCATCCGCGCCAACTGCGGGTTGACGGCCACCCCCACGGTGCACCACACGCCGTACCGCGCCTGCGCGCGCAGCCGTACCAGACGGGCCAACTCCGCGGCGGCGCCGAGCGGCTCTGCGGGCGCGCCCCGCCCGAGGCCGCGTCCGAAGTACCGCAGCGCTCCGCGTACGTCGGCGAGCGCGGCGTCCGGCGGCAGCGCCTGGACGACGGGCGTGACGTCGGCGAGCAGCGCGAGCAGTTCGGGGTAGCGCGCCGCCGCCGGACCGTCCGGGAGGTCGAAGCGTACGTACCAGACCACGCCTTCGCGCCCGCTCATCCCGCGCTCCCCGGGCTCGCATGCCACATCTTCCGCAGCGCCTTGGAGGAGTCGGCCGCCTCGCCCGCCGGCTGGAGGTCGGCCCACGCGTTGAGGCGGAACCCGTGGTTGAGCTCGATGGTCCGCTGCGGCGCCGCGCCGCGCCCCTCGCCCGGCGTCTCCGCGAGGCGCGCGGTGACCGCTTCCAGCCCCCGCGTACGCCGGAGTTCGACGAGTTCCGCGAGGTTCCAGGCGGCGGCTCCGACGACGCTGAAGCTGCGCGGCCCGCGCCGCTGCACCACCCCGCGCACCAGCAGCAGCCAGGAGTGGAAGACGGTGTGCGCGCTCACCTCCAACCCGGAAGGTCCCTGGGCGTTCCGGCCCTCGCCGCCGGGCGGCGCGTCGAAGAACGCGCAGTCGACGAGCCCGGTGCCGTCGTCGAGGGTGGTGAAGATGACCCGGCGGCCCGAGGCGATCGGCGGTGTCTGCGTCGCCGCCTTGGCGCCGGCCACCAGGACGGTCTCGCCGTTGCGCGCGCTTCCCAGGGTGCGCGCCGAGTGGGCGCCCAACTCCCGCAGGAACGCGAGGTGGTCGTCCATCAGGTGGCGCGACGCGTCCATGCCGAGGACGCCGATCTCGGCGCCGAGCCGCTCGTCCCTGTCGAGGTCGGGCAGGTGCGCGGGCGCCGACTCCAGGACGCCGGGTGCCGGCGCCCCGGACTCCGGCTCCTCGGCGCCGAGCGCCAGTTGGCCGGCGCGCGCACCGGCGCCGCGCTGGGCGCGGTGCAGCTCGGTGAGGTGGAGGAGCAGGTCGCGGCGGTTCCCCTCGGGCGCGAACGCGTCCAACGCGCCGACCTGCGCGAGCCGTTCGGCGATCGGCAGCGGGGGCCGGGCCCGCTGCCAGAAGTCGGCGAGCGAGGTGTACGGCTGCCCTGCCTCGATCCGCTCGGCGTCGGCCTCGCTGATCCCCTGGACCTCGCCGAGCGCCAGTCGTACACCCCAAGTGCTCCTCTTTGTACCGCTCTTGGACTCCTCGTCCCCGGACACCAGTTCGATACGATAGGCGGTCGACGACCGGTTCACCTCCAGCGGCAGCACCGGCACCCCCCGCCGCCGCGCATCCGCGAGCAGCAGCCGCTTCGGGTACATACCGGGGTCGTGCTCCAACAACCCGGCGTAGAACGCCGCAGGATGGTGCGCCTTCAGCCACGCCGACTGATACGTCGGCACCGCGAACGCCACCGCGTGCGCCTTGCAGAACCCGTACGAGCCGAAGGCCGCCACGGTCTCCCAGGTACGCGCGGTCACTTCGGCCCCGTACCCGCGCTCCTCGGCGGCGGCGGTGAACCACTCGCGCACCCGCGGCCGCCGCTCCTCGTCGGAGAGCGCACGCCGCGCCTCGTCGGCGAGTGCCCGATCGCACCCCGTCATCGTCGCGATGATCAGGATCAACTGCTCGTGGAAGACCACCACCCCGTACGTCTCGCGCAGCGCCGGCTCCAGGTCCGGGTGCGGGAAGCGCGGCGCCTTGCGTCCGCGCCTGGTCTCGATGAACGGGTGCACCATGTCGGCGGCGACGGGGCCCGGGCGGAAGAGCGAGATGTCCACCACCAGGTCGTGGAAGGTCTCCGGCTGCAACCTCCCGATCAGGTCCCGCTGCCCGGGCGACTCGATCTGGAAGCAGCCCAACGTCTCGGCGGAGCGCACCAGTCGGTACGTGGCGGGGTCCCCCTCGGGCACCGCGTCGAGGTCGACCTCCTCCCCGCTCGCCCGTCCGACCTCGGCCACCGCGTGCGCCATCGCCGACTGGAGCCGCACGCCGAGCACGTCCAGCTTGAGCAGCCCGAGCTCCTCCACGTCGTCCTTGTCGAACTGGGACATCGCGAACCCCTCCCCGCTCGTCGGCACCGTCGGTGTACGCGCACGGAGCGAGGCGTCCGAGAGGAGCACGCCGCACGGGTGCATCGCCATACCGCGCGGCAGCCCGTCGAGCGCCTCGACCAGCTCCCAGAACCGTTGGTCGAACGCCTCCCTGCGCACGCCCTCCAGCTCCGGCAGCTCGGCCAGCGCCGCCCGCGCGTCCCGTGCCCTGATGTGCGGGAACGCCTTGGCGAGCCGGTCCACTTCGGCCGGGTCCATGCCGAGCGCGGCGCCGACGTCCCGGATCGCGTGCCGCACCCGGTAGGTCTCCGGCATCGCCACGGTCGCGACCCGCTCCGGCCCGAACCGCTCGAAGATCGCGCGGTACACCTCCAGGCGCCGCGCCGACTCCACGTCGATGTCGATGTCCGGCAGCGCCGCCCTCCGCGGCGAGAGGAACCGCTCCATCAGCAGCCCGTGCTCGACGGGGTCCGCGTGCGCGATCCCCAGCAGGTGGTTGACGAACGACCCGGCGCCCGACCCGCGCGCCGCGACCCGGACGCCCATCTCCCGTACGTCCCGCACCACTTGCGCCACCGTGAGGAAGTACGAGGAGTACCCGAGGTGTTCGATCACCCCCAGCTCGTCCCGCAGCCGCCGCCGGCGCACCGCGTCCCCCGCGTACCCCCGCGCGAGCATGGCGCCCGCGCACCGTGAGCGCAGCACGTGCACCGCCTCCCGCCCGCCGGCGCCGACCAGCCGGGGCTCGGGGAAGAAGACCCGGCCGATCCCCAGGTCCTCCTCCGGGTCGACGCGGCACTCGTCCGCCGTCCGCTCCGTCAGCTCCAGCAGCCGTTGCGCGGTGCGCGGCCCGAGCCCCGCCGCCTCGGCGATCCGCTCGGCGGTGCGCGCCATCTCCTCGGGGCCCTTGAGCCACCGCTCCCCCGCGTCCACGCCCCGGCGCTCGTCGATCGGTACGAGCCGGCGTGCGGAGTCGAGCACGTCGGCGACCGGGCCCTGGTCGGGGTCGGCGTACCGCACGGGGTTGGCGAGGAGGGGCGGAACGCCCTCGTCGGCGGCGAGCCGCAGCATCCGTGCCGCCTCGCGCAGCGGCCCGGCGCCGTCCACCTCCAGGCGCAGCGAGCCGCCGAAGACCTCGCGCCACTCCCCCAGCACCCGCGCCGCCCGGTCGGGGCGCCCGGCCGCGAGCGCCCTGCCCACCGGGGAGTCGGCGCCGAGCAGCACCGTCACGGAGCCGGCGTCGCCCGCCGCCTCGTCCCACGGAAGCAGCGGCCGCTCCGCCTCCGCTGCGTGCGCCGCCGTGACCAGCCTGCACAGCTCGGCCCAACCCCTCGCCCCGTCCCGTGCGAGGAAGACGACCCGCGGCGCCGACTCGTCGACGAACGCCCCACCGCGCACCGGCGCGCGCCGGCGCCCCGCCGGCCGCCGCTCCCCCTCCGGCGGTGCACCGACGGCGAGTTCGACGCCGTAGACGGGACGCACCCCGGCCCGCGCACTCGCCTTGGCGAACCGGACGGCCCCGCCGAGGGTGTCCCTGTCGGTGAGCGCCACCGCCCCCATGCCGCGCTCGGCCGCGCGCTCCGCGAGCGTCTCCGGGTGCGAAGCGCCGTACCGCAGCGAGAAACCGGAGGCGACGTGGAGGTGCGTGAATCCGTACGTCCCTGACATCGGCGCCTCCTTCGCACTCGCACCTTCCGCGCGTGACCACCCTAAACCAGCCATCGAACTCAGATTCGAAAGCGGACGCCCGCCCGCGTTACGCGGCAGGAGAAACCCCCTCCGCACGGCGCCTCTCCCGATGACACCGACCCCGCAGACCGTCGCCGTCCTCTCCGACGTGCACGGCGTCCTCCCCGCCCTGGAGGCGGTCCTCGCCGAGCCCGACATCCGTGCCGCGGACGCCGTCGTCCTCACCGGCGGCCCGGTGGCGGTTCCCCCGCGGGACCCTCCGTCTCCTCGACTCTCTCGGCGACCGCGCCCGCATCCTTCCGGGCAACGCCGAGCGCGAACTCCTCGCGCACCGCGCGGCGCCGCCCGCCGGCCCGCCCGCGACGACCGACCGGTGGGCCGCCACCCTCCTCACCGACGCCGAGGCCGCCCGCCTCGCCGCCCTGCCGGAGCGGCTCGAACTCCCCATGGCCGGAATCGGTCGGGTCCTCTTCTGCCACACCACCCCGTGCAACGGTGCTCGGCGACTCGCACACGGAGCGCTGAGACGACGGCGGCCCCTCCTCTCGGGATGGAGGGAAGGGGTCCGCCGTCGTCTGCGGCCACACCCACATGCCCTTCGTACGGCTCGTCGGTGGTCGGCTGCTCGTCAATCCCGGCAGCGTCGGTATGCCGTACGGGCGCGAGGGCGCGCATCGGGCGCTGCTCGGCTCCCGGTAGCTCCGTCGCCGTTGGCCGTACCCGCTACGACGCCGCCTGCGCCCGCATCGCGCACGGGTTGCGCGCGGCCGGGCGCGGCGGGGTGAGCGGACGAGTACCTCCGCGCGCGCAACAGCGCCGAGGACGCACTCGCCGCGTCGGGCCGCTCGACGGAAGGCCCGTCCGCCACGGAAAGCACAGGCTGTGACCGATCTCAAAGAACTGGCCCCGGCTGCCGGTGGCAAGGCAGGGTAGACGGAGCCGGGAACAGCGGCCGGACGGTCGCGCCCGTGCAGCGCAGGCACTCAGCGCAGCGGGAAAGCTGCCCCAGAGACAAGAGGAGCCCCATGAAGATCGGGATCGTCGGAGCCACCGGCCAGGTAGGCGGCGTGATGCGCGAGGTGCTGGCGGAGCGGGGGTTCCCGGTCGAAGAGCTGCGCCTGTTCGCCTCGGCGCGCTCCGCGGGCCGGAAGCTGCCGTGGGGAGGCGCCGAGGTGACCGTCGAGGACGCCACCGCCGCCGACTACTCCGGGCTCGACATCGTCCTCTTCTCCGCGGGTGGTGCCACTTCCAAGGCGCTCGCGGAGAAGGTCGCCCGGCAGGGCCCCGTCGTCATCGACAACTCCTCGGCCTGGCGGATGGACCCGGAGGTCCCGCTCGTCGTCTCGGAGGTGAACCCGGACGCGGCCAGGCGCCGGCCCAAGGGCATCATCGCCAACCCGAACTGCACCACCATGGCCGCGATGCCGGTCCTCCGCCCGCTCCACGACGAGGCCGGGCTCGCCTCGCTCGTCGTCGCGACCTACCAGGCGGTCTCCGGCAGCGGGCTCGCCGGCGTGGCCGAACTCGACGGGCAGACCCGCAAGGCGGTCGAAGGCGATGCGGCCCACCTCACCTTCGACGGCGACGCGGTCGAGTTCCCCGAGCCGGACAAGTTCAAGCGCCCCATCGCCTTCAACGTCCTGCCGTACGCGGGCTCGCTCGTCGAGGACGGCCTCGGCGAGACGGACGAGGAGCAGAAGCTCCGCAACGAGAGCCGCAAGATCCTCGACATCCCCGAGCTGAAGGTCTCCGGCACCTGCGTCCGCGTCCCGGTCTTCACCGGCCATTCGCTCCAGGTGCACGCCCGCTTCGCCCGGCCGCTCAGCCCCGAGCGCGCCGCCGAACTCCTCGCCGGCGCCCCGGGTGTCGAGCTCTCCGACATCCCGACCCCGCTCCAGGCCGCCGGGAAGGACGCCAGCTACGTCGGCCGCATCCGCAACGACGAGACGGTGGAGAACGGCCTCGCGCTCTTCCTCTCCAACGACAACCTGCGCAAGGGCGCGGCCCTCAACACGGTCCAGATCGCCGAACTCGTCGCCGCGGAGCTCCGCGGCGAGTAAAACGGCAGCAGCGGAGCTCCGCGGCGAGTAAAACGACAGCAGCGGAGCTCCGCGGCGAGCAGGGCAGTGCAGAGCGAGGAACCCCCGGACGGTGTCCGGGGGTTCCTGCGTGGGGGGACTTCGCCGTGCGTCAGCCGATCTCGGCACCGAAGGCGTCGAGCGCCTCGGGCACCGGCTGGAAGAAGGTCTCGCCGCCGGAGGAGCAGTCGCCGCTGCCGCCGGAGGTGAGGCCGAGCGCCTCGTCGCCGGAGAAGAGCGCACCGCCGCTGTCGCCGGGCTCGGCGCAGACGTCGGTGTCGATCAGACCGGAGACGCTGCCCTCCGGGTACTCGACGGTGGCGTCGACGGCGAGCACCTCACCGTCGTGCACCTGCGTGGTGCTGCCGCTGCGGCTCACCGTCTGCCCGACGGTGGCCTCGCCGGCCCCGCTGATCTCCTGGGTGCCGCCGTCGTAGAGGTTGACCTCGCTCGGGTGGTCGGTGTCCGAGGTGTACATCGCCAGGCCGTAGTCGTCGCCCGGGAAGGAGCCGTCCTCGGTCGAGGCGATCTCGCTGCCGTCCTGCGAGTCCGACCAGCTGGAGACGGCCTCGGTGCAGTGGCCCGCGGTGAGGAAGCCCGGCTCGCCGTCGACGGTCACGTTGAAGCCGAGGGAGCAGCGGGAGCCCGAGCCCCAGATGGCGTCGCCGCCGGCGATGCGGGTGGTGAACTTGCCGGCGGAGCGCTTCAGCTCGACCTTGTCGCCCTGCGCCGCGGCCTGCTTCTTGAGCTTCGCGAGGTCGGCGCCCTTGACGGTGCTGTCGGCGGTGACGACGACCTTGTTGGTCTTCGGGTCGATGGACCGCGAGGTGCCTACGGTGCGGTTCTCACCGCCGAAGGTGTCCTTCACCTTGTCGAGCTTGGCGAGGCTGTGCTCCACGACCTTCGCCTTGGCGCCGGCCGCCTCGACCTTCTCCTTGGCGGCGTCGTTGACGACGTTCACCACGAGCTTCTTGGCGCTCGCGTCGTAGTAGGAGCCTGCTTCGCCCTTCACCGAGGAGCTCAGCTTCGTCGCCAGCTCGGAGGCCGAGGTGGCGGAGAGGCTCTTGGCGGAGGGGGACTCCTCGGACGCGTTGGCGCTGGTGATGGTGAGCGTGCCGGCAGCCAGCGCTGCCACACTCGCGCCGACGAGGGCGATCCGGCGCTTGGATATTCGACGATGTGTCAACTCATTACCTCCAGTGGGGGGTTGGGCTCGCCCGATCGCCAGGCGGCCCCGGAGGAAGTACGGACACGACGTGGCTTCCACGAAAGGAAAGTCGCGTCCATGCCAACTCTGAACGGAGAGTATTACGAGAACGCCGGGCCGCACACAAGTAGCGGATCTCGTCAGTCCACAACAGGAACAGCCGACTTGGGGTCCCCACCGCGGCGAACTCTACACATCGGTAGTCGCGCACGTTCCGGCTGGTCGAACGGAACGCCGTGCACCGCGGGCGACGCCGTGACCACTGCTTGAAAGGACTACACCTGTCTCGTAATCGCCCCCACCCGGCCGGAAGCCGCCGCCCCGGACGCACACTCCGCGTCGTACCTGCGTGAAGTCTGCTTTCCCGCGAACGTACCGCTTTCGAGGGGAAGTTCCGATACGCCCGGAGGTCGCCCGGAAGCACCCCGGTTCTCCGGTGAATCCCTGTCACTCGGATGTCCGCGCCCGCGCCCCGTACGGACCCGCGCACCCCCACGAGTTCGAAGAGCCCCTTCCCGGCCCGCAGTACGGCCTCCGCACCGCCCGTCCCAGGCGCCACAGCGCTTGCTGACGCCGGATCACACCGGGCGGCGAGGTGCCGTCACGCGGGGGATTCACGCCGGGCCTGTGCACCAGTACCGTCACGAATCCCATCTGAGACGGGTATCCGCTTGGCGCACCATCAGCATCATGGACGACCATGGGGGTTGCGGAACCCACGGCGGCACCGCCGAGGGACACGGAGGGACCGCACGAAGGAGAGGAGGCGCCCATGGGATCGGTGCGCAAGGCCAGTGCCTGGCTCGGGCTCGTCGACGACAGCGAGATGCGCTACTACGACGACGACTACGCCGAGGGGCCGGAGCCGGGAGACGCCGCCAGAGAGTCGTGGGTCACCGACCCCCGGGTCAGGGTGACGGCGGAGACGGCGCAGGATCAGGGCACCAGAATCGCCACCGTCACGCCCGAGGGTTTCAGCGACGCCCGCGGCATCGGGGAACTGTTCCGCGACGGCATCCCCGTCATCGTCAACCTCACGACCATGGAGCCGGCCGACGCCAAGCGCGTCGTCGACTTCTGCGCCGGACTCATCTTCGGCCTGCGCGGTTCGATCGAACGGGTCGCCACCCGGGTCTTCCTGCTCACCCCGCCCGACTACAAGATCGTCAACCGCACCGACCGCGGTGCCGAAGGCGGCTTCTTCAACCAGAGCTGACGGCCCGTACGCCGGTGGCCTGCAACGGGCCTGCCGGCGTACGGACCGGTCCGGCACGGGTCGCCCGGCTCGGCGGAGGCGTCGACACCGGTGAGCGCCCCTTGTCCGTCACCACCGACTCGAGGTCGGTCGCGTGGCGCATCGCCCGGGGCGAAACCCCGTTGGCGTTCAGGCGCGTGCGCGCCGCCCCGCTCGTCTCCCGTACGGCGTCGACCTCGCCGCAAGCCTGCGTCCGTGCGGCTCCCGAGGAGCGCGACGGCCGTTTCGGGCAGCTTCACCTGAGTCGGCCGAAAACGGCGACCGGCCGCCCGAACTGCTGGCAGAGTCTCCGTACTCCGAGGCCACGTCGAGCGGACGGGAAAGTGCGCGACCGGCCGCCGTCGCGCAGACGCTACGGCCGGCCCTGCCGGCCCGACGAGCCGTCGCTCCCGTCACCGGACCCGAGCGGCTGCCCCTCGGCCGAGCGCGGGAGTCGGAGCGCCGCGACGGCGCCGAGGAGCAGCAGCCCCGCGCTGACGTAGAGCGCCAGGTGCAGCCCGCTGACGAACGACTCCTGGGCTGCGGCCCGCAGTGACTCGCCCGCGCTGCCGCCGAGCTGGGCCGCGACCTTGAGCGCCTCGCCCAGCGAGTGCCCGGCGGCGTCGCTCGCCTGCGCGGGCACACCGGGGACGTCCCGTACCCCCGGCCCGTAGGCGGCGTTCATCACGCTGCCGAGGAGTGCGATGCCGACGCCGGCGCCGAGTTGGTAGGCGGTCTCGCCGATCGCGGCCGCACCGCCCGACTGCTCCGGCGGCGTCTCGCTGAGCATCGACTCGTAGCAGCCGAAGAGCGTCGTCTCCAGGCCGAAGCCGAGCAGCACGAAGCCGCATCCGAGGAGCACGGGGCGCTCGTCCTGCCCCACCCCCGTGAGCGCGAGCACCGCGGCCGCCGTGAGCAGGAAGCCGAGCGAGACCATGAGCCGGGGGCCGAGCAGGTGCAGCAGCCGGGAGCCGAGGACGCCGGCGACGATCGCCGCCACGGAGAGCGGCAGCAGGCGCAGACCCGTCTCCAACGGGGAGAGCCCGAGAACGAGTTGGAGGTACTGCGCGGCGACGAGCGCCAGCCCCACGAGGGCCAGCACCGTCAGCACGATGCAGCCGACGGAGGTGCCGAAAGCCGCACGCGAGACCGTCCGGAAGTCGACGAGCGGGTACCTGCGACGGCGCTGCCTGCGCACGAAGGCCACGAGAAGGACCACCCCGACGACGAGCGGGAGCAGCGCCTCGACGGAGAGCACCTCGCCGCTCCCGGCCCGCTTCACGCCGAAGATGGCGCCGCAGAGCCCGACCGCGGCGAGCACGGCACCGAGAACGTCCCACGGCCCCTTGTCCTCGCTCACCGACTCCGGCAGCAGCCACCGCGCGAGCGGCAGTATCAGCGCCATCAGCGGGATGTTGACGAGGAAGACGGAACCCCACCAGAAGTGCTCAAGCAGCACGCCCCCGACGAGCGGCCCGACGGCGGCGCCGACCGCGGCCACCGCGCTCCACATCCCGACGGCGAAGGCGCGTTCCCTGCGGTCGGGAAAGACGACGCGAAGTATGGAGAGGGTCGCCGGCATGATCATGGCCCCGCCGACGCCGAGGAGCGCCCGAGCGGCGATGAGCACCGCGGGACCGGGCGCGTAGGCGGCTATCGCCGACGCGAGCGCGAAGAGCGCGTAGCCGATGAGCAGGACGCGCCGGCGCCCCACGCGGTCCCCGAGCGTTCCGAAGAGGATCAGCAGCGAGGCGCAGACGAGCGGGTACGCGTCGACGATCCACAGCAGCGCGATCGGCCCGGGGCGCAGGTCCTCGGAGACGGCGGGGACGGCGACGTGGAGCACGGTGGCATCGAGGGCGACCAGCAGCAGGCTGGTGCAGAGGACCGCCAGGACAAGCCAGCGGTTCGCGCCCGACGCGGAAGTCGCCGTGCGCTGACCGGAGTTTCCGTCCACGCGCCTGCCGGACTCGTGCACGGGGACGTCCGCCGTCTCCCCCGAGCCGGTCGTGGTCGTCCCTGCCATGTACCGCACCTCCTCATGCGCTCGCCGTACACACCGGGGGATAGCCGGTCGGAGTCGTACCGACCGGCCGGTGGAGGGGGCGAGTGGCGTCAGCGTACGCGAGTCCTCCGACGGTCGACGCAGGGCGTCTCGCCTGCGAGACCGAGCGCACGGAGACGCCCGCGCGCCCTCTGCGTCCTGCCGTGCACCTGCACGCGGCCTCCACACCTTGTCGCCCCATTCACCGCGCCGCAGGGGGAATTCACCGTTAAGCGGCGGTGAACACAATTCGGCGCCGCGGCGCGCGGACTTCGGCCGCCTGCATCCGAAATGCCGACCCTAAAACGCGGATAACCTGCGGGAATTTGCAACGGAAAGGAGTGTGAGGAGGCCCATCCACATCACATCGTCATCACAGATCGGGTCGTGCGTCGGTTCCCCTCTCTCACGCGTTGTACCGTCGATTGGGTGCGTACCGACCGAATCCTCGCCAGGCTTGAGCAGGAGCCTGAGCGACCGAGCAACCTGGCGATGCCGCGCATGAGCCGCACTCGCAAGGTGCTGCTCGGCTGCATGCTGCTGCTGTACGGCGCCATCGTCTACGCCGTACTGAAGGGGACGGACCTCGTCCGCCTCGACTGGCAGGTGATGCTCTTCCGGCCGTACAGGCAGTGGCCGGAACTCCACGCGCTGCTCGACTACTTCGTCGTCCTCGGCCAGCGCGGCCCGACGGCCGTCCTCGTCATGGCCTGGCTGGGGTGGCGCTCCTGGCGGCAACGGACCCTGCGTCCCCTCCTCGTCCTCGCGAGCTCGCTCCTGCTGCTCAACGTCACCGTGGGGGCCGTCAAGATCGGCCTGGGCCGACTCGGCCCGCACTACGCGACGACCGTGGGCTCGACCGAGCTCTTCGCCGGCGGCGATATATTTCCTTCGGGCCACACGGCCAACGCTGTTGTCACCTGGGGCATCCTCGCCTACCTCGCCACGACGCCGCGGGCGCGGCGCGTACTGTCGGTGACCGCGGCGGTGGCGGCGCTAGGGGTCGGGGCCACGACCGTCTACCTCGGCACCCACTGGCTCAGCGACGTCCTCCTCGGCTGGGCCGCCGGCCTCCTGATCCTGCTCGCGCTGCCCTGGTGCGAGCCGGCGATCGCCCGGGCCGAAGCCTTCCTGCTGTCGCTCCGTGCACGCTTCCGGACCGCCGGGTCAGGGCTGACACCGACGCCGGCCGGCACGGGCCGGCCGCTCGGCGGCAGCGTCCCCACCCAGGACCCGGCCGGCGCCCTGGCGCAGCGGAAGGAGGCGGAGGCCGAGGGCGAGACGGTGCCGGCCGCGCCTCCGCACCGCCAGGGTCCGCACCAGGGCCGCCAGGAGCGCGCGCTGCGCACCGCCCGCCTCGACGCCGGCGGCGGCTGACCGCGGAGGGAAACGGCAGGAGGGGGCCCCGCTCGGCGAGCGGGGCCCCCTCCTGCGTGGTCGCCTCAGCCCTTCCAGCAGCGCACGACCGTGCCCTCCCTGACGGTGAGGTTGAGCCGTCCCGCCAGGTACTCCATGGTGATGATCGCGTCGGGCGCGAGCGTGCGTACGGTCGTCCAGCCGCGCTCGGCCGCGCGGCGCTCGGCGGCCTCGGCCGAGAGGCCGACGTAGCTGTCGGGCTCGTCTGCGGCGGGCTCGCCCGCCGTGTGTTCCGGTGCCATGACGCCACCGTAGGCGCTGGTCGGCACGGCGAGGAAGGGCGCCGTCCGGCGCCCCGGCGTCACGCTTCCGTCACAGCGGGAACCCGTGCCCGAACGCGCTTTCCGGGAGTCGCGCTTTACCGTCGGCCGGCCCGAAACCGGCGGCGTGCACCCGTTGCCCGCCTCTTCGATAACGTGCGCCACGGCCGCACCGAATTCGCAGGAAGATGTGATTTCCGGCTCGTCCGAGGGAGCGGGAAAGCGACATGGATCACGGTCCTCGAGGCGGCGTGCGCCACCTCGTCCTGCGCCGGTCGGAATTACGGAGAAAGAGAAATCGGACCGCTGCGCGCCGCACACGGGATTCGTCTCACCTCTCACTCGAACCGGCGGCGCGGGACCTAACCCCCGTCGATGCGGGGCCTGTTGGGTCCTTCGGGCGCGCATCACTCAGGGCTCAGGACGCACTCGGAGGTCCCCCGAAACCGTGAAGTACGGAACCACAGGCCCCACTTCGGGGACAGCGAGCTGCCCTGCGCCCCGGCTCTTGTCGGCGACGTCGTCGAGGATGCGGGCGAGGCGGACCGGCTCGGCCGACTCGTCAGGACGGAGCCAGAGCTGCCGGTCACCGCCGGAGGCGGCCAACTCCTCGCAGGAGAGCGCACCGGCAAAGCCGTAGGACTCACCGTCCGCGGAGTCCACCGGCGCCACCGGCGCCCGCACCGCCTTCCCCCGGCCCGCTCGTACATCCTCTTCCCGGTCCGCTCCACGCGCCTCCAACCGCGCACCAGGGCCCAGCCCGGCCCCGTGGAGGCGCCCGGCGAGCACCAGTTCCCCCGACTCCAGGCGGACGTCCTCGACCTCGGCGTGCGGCCAGCGCAGCCACGCGCGGATGCGCAGGAGCCCGCCCGAGCCGGCGTACGGGATGCGCACCCCGAGCCAGGTGCGGTCGGCCCGCGGGACCCGGCCGACGAGCGAGCGCAGGTCGAGCTCGCCGCAGAGGGGGCGGCGGGCCTCGCCCTCGGTGAGGCTGAGGTGGACGTCCCAGTCCCCCTCGGACAGCGGCATGGTGCTCGGCAGCGCAGCACGCAGCGTCTCGCCCGCGTCCTCGGACTCGACGGGGCTCAGCGGCAGCCGTACCGTCTCGGTGCCGTCGGCCTCCGCCGTGCGCAGGCGCAGCAGGAGCGCGGGCGCAGCGGTGGCGGGGAGTTCGCGGGGAAGGTGGACGTCGAGCGTGAGCCCGCCCGCGCTGTCCGCCGTGCACTCCACCCGCCGGACGGCCGACGCGCGGGGCCCCGGCGCACCCGGCACCTTCGGCGCGTGCGAAGGTGCTCCCTTCGCGCGCGTCACCGGAGCTCCCCGGGGCGTACGGCGCCTCTGCGGCCGTCGAGCGATTCGCGCATGGCTCCAGGTCCCACGATCCGTGCGGTGGGGGTCGCCCAACCGCCTGACGCCCTGCTAGACGGACGAACGGGCCCGAGGGTTGGGCTCGTTGGCCGTCGTCTATCCACTTGTACTGGAATTGTTCGGACATTGTGCCTCAGCCAGGGAACTTGTAACGATTGCCGACCGTTACGGATCAGATCCTCCTGTGGCAACCCGCCTTGCGCAGACGCCCGTTCTGCCTGGTCCAGCACGTACTCATCCCTCCCCTTGCCTGCCCGCGGCGGAGTGCACACCGGCCGCGGAGCACCGCTCTCGGATGATCCGTTCCCACGGACGCGTGACCGGTCCCACCGGTCGCCCGTTGTCCAGACGACAAGGAACCGGAAGCCAGGAGCCCTCGTGTCCCCCATGCTCGATGTCAGCGACGCCGTACGCGCCGAGATCGGCGAAGCCGAAGCCGCTCGTCTGCTCGCCGGCGAGAACGCCCCCGGCAGCTACGACTGCACCTCCTGCCGGGGTCCTGGCGACCCGAACCGGGAGCCCACCAGCACGGTGCTGTTCGTGGGCGAGGAGACCGCGGTCCTCGCGTTCGCCCACGCCAGTTGCATCCCCTCGCAGGTCGTCACCGTCTCCGAGGAGCAGCTCCAGGGCGCCGTCCGCACCATCACGGGCGACCAGGAGCAGCAGGGTGCCGCGGTCCCCGCGCAGCCCCAACAGCCTCCGCAGCCGCAGCCGTCGGGCCAGGAAGCGCAGGAGTGGCAGGGCACCCCGGAGGGTCCGCGGATCTCGCCGCAGGCACGGCAGGCGGTCCTGGGGGTCACCTGCGGGCAGGTCCTGCTCGACGACGCGCTCCACCCCGCCATCGTCGTGGAGCCCACGGGTCCCATCTCCCGGCCCGGCTCCGACAGCCCGGGCGACGACTTCCTCCCGCTCCTCATCGAGCAGGGGTTCCTCCCCGTCACCGACGTCGCCACGCTCCCCTCTCCCATCAGGGGTTGGTCGGTACTGCTCGCGATGGGCGAACTCCACGCCATTCTCCAGCCCTCGCACGACGGCGGGGACCAGTCCGTCGCGTGGTGGCAGGCGCACCGGCCGCTTCCGGTCACCGACGGGTGGCGGAGTGCGGCGGCAGGCGGCCGCAGCGTCGTCGTCTACGCGGCGCCCGTGGGATCGATCGGCCAGCAGCCGCGCGAGGACCTGCTGCGGGAGGCGTTGGAGAAGGCGGCGGCCGGCGGGCTGCTCGTCGCGGGGCTGATGCCGCTCGCCGGCACGTGAGCCGGCGGCCGCTCGCGGCGGCCCCGGCCGGTCCGGTGCCCGAAGGCGCAAGCGGCGTCCACCATTCGGCCCCGCATCCGCAGCACACCCCCGGTCGTTTGCGTTGACGTGCAGCCTTATGAACCGTCCCGCAGCCACCGCTCCCACGACGGCAGGAGCCCCATCCCCGGGATGCGCGCCGCCTACGGCGCGCTCCGTCGCCCCTCGCAGACACCGATCTACGACGCGCTCTACGCGGAGTGGCGCATGCTCTTCCGCGCCCTCCCCGGCGACCGCACAGGCGAGGAGAACCTCCGCTTCAAGGGGTTCGGAACGGTCAGGGGTACGGGGACGGGCACCTGGGGCGGCGAGTGGTACCAGTGCGGCGGCCCGCTGCCGTCGCTGCCGCCCGCTGCTTCGGACCGGGACTACTAAAGTCCCGGTCCGACAAGGGGAATTCCGCACGCACCCGGGCAACGGGGGCCGCCCCGCGACTACTTCTTCCGGCCCCGCTTCTCGCGCACCCGCACGGAGAGCTGGATCGGCGAGCCCTCGAACCCGAACTCCTCGCGGAGCCTCCGCTCGACGAAGCGCCGGTACCCGGCCTCCAGGAAGCCGGAGGCGAAGAGGACGAACCGGGGCGGCTTCGTCCCCGCCTGGGTGCCGAAGAGGATGCGGGGCTGCTTGCCGCCGCGCACCGGGTGCGGATGGGAGGCGACGAGTTCGCCGAGGAAGGAGTTGAGCTTGCCGGTCGGCACGCGGGACTCCCAGCCGGCGAGCGCGGTGTCGATCGCCGGGACGAGCTTCTCCGTGTGCCGGCCCGTACGGGCCGAGACGTTGACACGAGGGGCCCAGCGCACCTGCCCGAGGTCCTTCTCGATCTCCCGCTCCAGGTAGAAGCGCCGCTCGTCGTCGAGCGTGTCCCACTTGTTGAACGCCAGCACCAGGGCGCGGCCCGACTCGACGGCCATGCTCACGATCCGCAGGTCCTGGGAGCTGATCTCCTCGCTGACGTCGATGAGGACGACGGCGACCTCCGCCTTCTCCAGCGCGGCGGCCGTACGGAGCGACGCGTAGTAGTCGGCTCCCGCCTGGAGGTGGACGCGGCGGCGGATGCCGGCCGTGTCGACGAACTTCCAGGTGCGGCCGCCGAGTTCGACGAGCTCGTCGACCGGGTCGCGGGTGGTGCCCGCGGTCTCGTCGACGACGACGCGCTCCTCGTGGGCGACCTTGTTGAGGAGCGAGGACTTGCCGACGTTGGGGCGTCCGATGAGCGCGATCCGGCGCGGGCCGCCGGGCGCCGTGCCGAAGGTCTGCGCCGGCGCCTCCGGGAGCGCGCGCAGCACCTCGTCGAGCATGTCGCCGGTGCCGCGCCCGTGGAGGGCCGAGACCGGGTGCGGTTCGCCGAGGCCGAGCGACCACAGGTACGCCGCGTCCGCCTCGCCCGAGGGGCCGTCGACCTTGTTGGCGCAGAGCACCACGGGCTTGCCCGCCCTGCGGAGCAGCCGTACCACGGCCTCGTCGGTGTCGGTGGCGCCGACGGTGGCGTCGACGACGAAGACGACGCCGTCGGCCGCTTCCACCGCGTACTCCGCCTGCGCCGCGACGGAGGCGTCGATACCGAGGACGTCCTGCTCCCAGCCGCCGGTGTCGACGACCTTGAAGCGCCGGCCCGACCACTCCGCCTCGTAGGTCACCCGGTCCCTGGTGACGCCCGGCCGGTCCTCGACGACCGCCTCGCGGCGTCCGATGATCCGGTTGACGAGCGTGGACTTGCCCACATTGGGGCGGCCGATGACGGCGAGCACGGGCAGCGGGCCGTGGCCCGCCTCGTCGAGGGCGCCCTCGATCTCCTCCGGGTCGAAGCCCTCCTCCCGGGCGAGCTCCATGAACTCGGCGAACTCGGCGTCGTCGAGCTCACCGTGCTCGGGGGCGCCGTCGCCTGAGACGGTCTGGTCGTTCATGGGTGCGGTCCTCGTCCTGTGGGTGTGCTCGCCCCGGGTGGGCGTTGCTGGGTCGATGCGGGGGCGTCGTACAAGTCTGGCAAATCCCCGCGCGCTACGGGCTAGGGGGTGTAGTCGAATCCGCGTCGTCGCCCGGAGGGCGGCTGGCGGGGATTCGACGACACCCCCTAGCGGCCGGTCTTGGTGAGTGCGTCGGCGAGGTGCTCGGTGAGCCGGCGCTGGATGCGCACGGTCGCCTCGTCGAGCGCGGTGCGGGTGCGGCGGGTGCTGCCGTCCCCGGCGTCGAAGGGGTCGCCGAAGACTATGTCGACGCGGCTGCGGAGCGGCGGGACCGCGGGCGCCAGACGGCTGCTGCGCCCCGCCGTTCCGAGCACCGCCACGGGGACGACCGGGGCGCCCGAGCGGACGGCGAAGTACGCGAGGCCCGAGCGCAGGGAGCTGAAGTCCCCGTCGCCGCGCGTGCCTTCGGGGAAGATGCCGAGCACCTGCCCGTCCGCGAGTATCCGCAGCGCGCTGCTCACCGCGGTCCGGTCGGCGCCCGAGCGGTCGACCGAGAGCTGCCCGATCCCGCGGAGGAACGAGCCGAGCGGGCCGACGAACGCCTCCTTCTTGATCAGGAAGTGCACCGGCCGCGGCGCCGTCCCGAGGAGCAGCGGCCCGTCGACGAAGTGCGAGTGGTTGACGGCGAGGATCGCGGGCCCCTGCGCCGGCAGCCGCCATGCCCCGAGCACCCGGGGCCTGTAGAGCGAGCGCATGAGGCCGATGCCGATCGACCGTCCCACGCGCGCACCGCGGTACCCCCCGCCGGGGTGCGGGGAGCTCACCGCGCCGCCTGCTCCGCCCGCGCGCTCCCGGCCTTCTTCGCCGCCTCCTCGACGAGGGTGACGACGCACTCCACGACCTGGTCGAGGCTGAGCTCGGTGGTGTCGACCTCGACGGCGTCCTCGGACTGGCGCAGCGGCGAGGCGGCGCGGCTGGAGTCGGCCTGGTCCCTGCGGGTGAGCGCCTGGCGGGTGGTGGCGAGGTCCTGGGAGCCCTTGAGTTCACCGCTGCGGCGCGCAGCGCGGGCCTCGGACGAGGCGGTGAGGAAGACCTTGAGGTCGGCGTCGGGCAGCACCGTGGTGCCGATGTCACGGCCCTCGACGACGATGCCGCCCGCAGCGGCGATCGCACGCTGGAGACCGGTGATCCGCTCGCGCACCTGCGGCACGGCGCTCACCGCGCTCACCGCGGAGGTGACCTCCTGGGTGCGGATCGGCCCGGAGGCGTCCTCGCCGTCCACGGAGATCGAGGGCGCCTTCGGGTCGGTCCCGGAGACGATCTCGGAGCGCCCGCTGGCGGCGGCGACCGCCTCGGCGTCGTCGACGTCGATCCCGTTCCGCAGCATCCACCAGGTGATCGCGCGGTACTGCGCACCGGTGTCCAGGTAGCGGAGTCCGAGCTGCGCCGCGACCGCCTTGGAGGTGCTGGACTTGCCCGTACCCGAGGGACCGTCGATGGCGACGGTGACTCCCGGGACCTCGGGGTCCGGGGACGCGGGGGTCGAAGCTGCAGACACGACGGACGACACCTTTCTCAGACTTCCTGGAACATTCCTGGCACGGTATGGGCGCGGGTGTCAGGACGGCGGGGCGCACAGCCCTCGGGCCACGCGCAAGGCTACCGGTTGCCGCGGCCGGGCAGCGCCCCAGCCTCCGGCCCTCCGGCGTCGTCGAGGGGGTGCTACTGCTGCCGGAGCCCCCAGCCGCGCTCGCGGAGCGCAGCCTCCAGCGGCCGTACCGCGTGCTGCTCGACCATCAACTGGACGTGGCCCGCCTGCTGCCCCGTCGCGTGCTCGATCCGGACGTCCTCGATGTTGACGCCGGCCGCACCCGCGTCCGCGAAGATCCGGGCCAGCTCTCCCGGGCGGTCGCTGATGAGCACCGTGACCGTCTCGTAGCTCGCCGGCGCCTGCCCGTGCTTGCCGGGGACCCGGTCGCGTCCGGCGTTGCCGCGCCGCAGGACGTCGGCGATGCCGGACGCGCCCCCGGCGTGCTCGTCCGCGTCGGCGGCGGTGAGGTTGCGCAGGGCGCGGACGGTCTCGTCGAGGTCGGCGGCGAGCGAGGAGAGGATGTCGGCGACGGGCCCCGGGTTGGCCGAGAGGATGTCGATCCACATCGCCGGGTCCGAGGCGGCGATCCGCGTGACGTCCCTGATCCCGCCGCCGCAGAGGCGGACGGCCGTCTCGTCGGCGTCCTCCAGCCGCGCCGCGACGAGGCTGGAGACGAGCTGCGGGGTGTGCGAGACGAGCGCGACGGCGCGGTCGTGCGCGTCGGCGTCCATCACGACGGGGACCGCGCCGCAGAGCGCGACGAGTTCGAGGGCGAGGTTGAGGACCTCGGTTTCGGTCTCGGCGGTCGGCGTCAGCACCCACGGGCGGCCCTCGAAGAGATCGGGACCGGCCGCGAGCGGTCCCGACTGCTCCCGGCCCGACATCGGATGCGTACCGAGGTACCCGGCGGGGTCACCGCCGAGCGCCGTGAACTCGCGCCGGGGCACGCCCTTGACGCTCGCCACGTCGATGCACCCGCGCGCCGCACCGGTGCGCTGCACCTCCACGACCGTCTCGGCGACCGCCGCCGGGGGCACCGCGACGACGGCGAGGTCGACGGGGCCCTCGGGCGGCTTCTCCGTCCCCGCGCCCAACGAGGCGGCCGTACGCACGCGTTCGGGCGCCTCATCGCTGAGGTGCACCTGCACGCCGCGGGCCGTGAGTGCCAGCGCGGCCGAGGTGCCGATGAGGCCGGTGCCGATGACGAGGGCGGTTCGCATGGCTGGGTGTCCTTGTGCTCGGGGTGCCGCCTGCCGCCGGTGGCGGCGCCGGCTACTGGGCGATGTCGGAGCGCAGAGTGGCAGCGGCGCCGAGGTAGACGTGGCTGATCTCCCGCTTGGCGAGCTCGGTCTCAGTGTGCGCCAGGATACGAACGACCCGGGGCATCGCGCCCTCGACGAGGAGTTCCTGCGCGCAGATCAGCGGGACGTCGACGATCCCCAGCTTCCGCGCCGCGACGGCGGGAAAGTCGCTGTGCAGGTCGGGGGTGGCGGTGAACCAGATGCTGATGAGGTCCTCGGCCGTGAGGCCGTTGCGCGCGAGCACCTCGGTGAGCAGCTCGGAGACCTGCTCCTGCATGTGCTCCGCCTCGTCCCGCTCGAGCTGCACCGCTCCCCTTACGGCCCGTACCGCCACCGTCGCTCCTCACCCTCTCGAACCTCACCGCCCGTCCACGCGGCGGCGGCCCAGGGTAGGTGCGGCACAGCGCGGATGTCCGCGACGCCCGCCCAGTGAGACGGTACAAGGGAGGCATGATCTTCCACGTGGTGCCGCTCGACGACTGGTTGGTCGACCCTGACCGCCCCTTCTCGCCCAAGGGGCTCGGCGAGGACGGCTCCGTGCCCTGCACCCGGGACGAGGAGGCGGCGCTCGCCGCCGCCGACGCCTACTTCGGCGACGTCCCGGGGCCGGTCATGGCGCTCATGATCGACGAGGAGAAGCTCGACGCCAAGGTCCGCTGGGACCCGGGGCCGCGCATCCACGGGCGGATCAACCGCACCGCCGTCGCCGGGATGCTCGAGGTGCAGCGGGACCACGAGGGGCGGGCCGTCTCGCTCGCCCTGTGGTCCTGAGCCGCACCCCGGCACCCGTCAGAGCTCGACCTCCCGCATCAGCATCCCCACCTCGGTGTTGGTGAGCCGCCGCAGCCAGCCGGACTTCTGGTCGCCTAGGGCGATCGGGCCGAACTTCGTACGCACCAGCTTCTCGACGGGGAAGCCCGCCTCGGAGAGCATGCGGCGCACGATGTGCTTCCTGCCCTCGTGGAGTGTGACCTCGACGAGGTAGTTGCGGCCGGTGTTCTCGACGACCCGGAAGTTGTCCGCCTTGGCGTAGCCGTCGTCGAGCGGGATGCCGTTCTTCAGGCGCTTGCCGAGGTCGCGCGGGATGGGGCCCTGGATGGCTGCGAGGTAGGTCTTCTTCACGCCGTACCGCGGGTGCGTGAGGCGGTGCGCCAGCTCGCCGTGGTTGGTGAGGAGGATGACGCCCTCGGTCTCGGTGTCGAGGCGGCCGACGTGGAAGAGGCGCGTCTCGCGGTTCTGCACGTAGTCGCCGAGGCACTGGCGGCCCTCCGGGTCCTCCATCGAGGCCACGACGCCGGACGGCTTGTTGAGCGCGAAGAAGAGGTACGACTGGGCGGCCACGGTGAGCCCGTCGACCTTGATCTCGTCCTTCGACGGGTCGACGCGCAGGCCCTGCTCACGCACGATCTCGCCGTTGACCTCGACCCGCGCCTGGTCGATCAGCTCCTCGCAGGCACGCCGCGAACCCATGCCGGCACGCGCGAGGATCTTCTGGAGGCGCTCGCCCTCCGGCTCCGCGAAGGTCTTCGGCGTCCGGCGCCTGTCCCGCTCGACCTGGCGGGAGCGGTTGCGCTCCTCGATCTGCGCGTCGTACTCGCGCGAGCGCGCCGGCACCGAACGCGGGCGCCCGCGGCCCCGCTGGCCCGGCCCGCCGCGCCCCTTCTCGCCGAAGCCCGGCTTGCCGCCCTGCTGCTTGGGGCCGTGCTGCTTGCCGCCGGAAGGGCCGCCCGACTTGGGCTTGCCGCCCGACTGCGGCCTGCCTCCGCGTCCCTGCCCGCCCGAGTCGGCACCGCCCTGCGGCCCGCCCTTGGGCCGACCCGGCTTGCCGCCGGCCTGACCCGGCCTGCCCCCGGACTGGCCCGGCTTACCACCCGGCCTCCCCCCGGACTGGCCCGGCTTGCCGCTCGGCTTCCCCCCGGACTGGCCGTCCCGCTGAGGCTGGTCGTAGCGGCGCTCCTCCGGGCGCGGACGGTCCGTGCGCCGCCCTCCCTCGCCGCGCGGGCCGCCCGCACCGCGAGTGTCTCGCCTGCCGCCGGAGCGGTTCTGGCCGGTGTTCCTGCCGCTGCTTCGCATCAGTCTTCCGTCTGGGTTCGGTCGGGGGCTTCGCCGGGAGCTTCGCCGCCTGCGTCAACATCGAAGGACGGCACACCCTCCCGTGAGTCGCCCTCGACCGCGTCGGCCTCGGGGAGGAAGGGAGCGAGTTCCGGGAGCTCCTCCAGGCCGCGCAGGCCCATCCGCTCCAGGAAGTAGTGCGTCGTCCCGTACAGGATCGCACCTGTCTCGGGTTCCGTGCCCGCCTCCTCCAGCAGCCCGCGCTGGAGGAGGGTCCGCATCACGCCGTCGCAGTTGACTCCGCGGACCGCCGAGACCCGCGAGCGGCTCACCGGTTGACGGTACGCGACCACCGCGAGCGTCTCCA
The DNA here is from genome assembly GCF_000381025.1 of Streptomyces sulphureus DSM 40104. Classification (GTDB taxonomy): domain Bacteria; phylum Actinomycetota; class Actinomycetes; order Streptomycetales; family Streptomycetaceae; genus Streptomyces; species Streptomyces sulphureus. The sequence goes on along the minus strand of NZ_KB905813.1, from coordinate 33,754 downwards.
GCGCGGCCTGGGTCAGCCGCGCCTGCTGCCCGTCGAGGACGAACTCCTCGACGGCGTAGGCGTATTCGGGGCGCGTGTAGTAGCGCCAGCCGCCCGCGACGTAGCGCAGCTCGAAGCCGCGGCGCTGCACGGCGTACTCGTCGGAGAGCTCGCGGAGCGCGTCGGTGACCTCGCGCTGCCGCCGACCGAGGACCTTCGCGAGGTGCGCTTCGGTGACCGGCTCGTCGACGACCATGAGGACGGCTTCGAGCGCCGGCTTCAGCGGGCGCTCCTCAGGCGTTCCGCCGTCCGCGCCCTCGTCGGTCACGGCGGCTTCGCCGCGGGCCCGGTCGTCCGGGACGGGTGGTGTGGCTGCCGGGTCGTGGGGCCCGTCCGGGAGCCGGTCCTGCGTGGTCTGCTCGCTCATGTGTCTCCGCTCCGTGCCGGCCGCGTCAGGCCGGTTGCTCCTCGGGCTGCTCGGGGGCCCGGTCGAACTCGTCCGTCACCCGCAGGTCGGTGCCCTCGCCGCCGGTCCAGCTCACCGTGAGCTCGCCGAGCGCCTCCAACTGCTCCAGACCGACGGCGCGTTCGCGGTAGAGCTCCAGCAGGGCGAGGAACCGCGCGACGACGGTGAGGGTGTCGTCCGCGTCGTCGACGAGGGTACGGAAGCTCGCCTCCCCCAGCTCCCGCAGCCGGCCCACCACCACCTGCGCCTGCTCCCGCACGCTCACCAGCGGTGCGTGGATGTGCTCCACGTACACCTCGGGCTTCGGCTTCGGCTGCATCGCCTTCACCGCGAGCCGCGCGAATCCCTCGGGGCCGATACTCAGCACGACCTCGGGCAGCAGCTCCGCATGGTGCGGTTCGAGCCCCACCGTCCGCGGGAAGCGGCGGGCCTCGGCGGCGAGGCGCTCGGCGAAGATCCCCGCAATCTCCTTGTACGCGCGGTACTGCAGCAGTCGAGCGAAGAGCAGGTCGCGCGCCTCCAGCAGCGCGAGGTCGGCCTCGTCCTCCACCTCGGCGGTCGGCAGCAGCCGCGCCGCCTTCAGGTCTAGGAGCGTGGCCGCGACGACGAGGAACTCGGTGGCCTGGTCGAGGTCCCACTCCGGGCCCATCGCATGGATATGGGCCATGAACTCGTCGGTCACCCTGGAGAGCGCCACCTCGGTGACGTCGAGCTTGTGCTTGGAGATCAGTTGGAGCAGCAGGTCGAAAGGGCCCTCGAAATTGTCGAGGACGACCTTGAAACGACCGTCGTCCTCGGGCTCTTGGGGAGCGGCGTCCGGGTCCGGGGATTCGTCGGGGGTGGCTTCGGAGGCGGGGGGCTCGGTCACGTCAGTCTCGGGGGAAGGAGACCCCTCCGAGTCGGCGCCGGAGGCGGGAGTCTCGGCCGCGTCGGCGTCGGCAGGCGTCCCGACCACGCCCGCCTCGGGGACGAGAACCCCCTCCGAGGCGTGCGCCTCGACCGAGTCGGCTCCGCGGGATGACGCCTCTCCCGAGTCGTCAACGGTGACGGGCGCCTCGACCGCGCCGGGTCCGGAGGAGGGAGGCCCGAGCGCATCGGCGCCAGCGGCAGGTGTCTCGGACTCGTCGGAGGTGGCTACGAAGCCGGGGGGCTCGAGCGAGTCCAGGCGGGAGGCGGGCTTCTCGACCGCCCCCGCCCGCGAGTCGGTCGTCCCGACCGCGTCAGCCTCGGAGACGGGAGCCCCGTCGGAGTCGGCGTCAGAGGCGAGCCCCTCAACCGCGTCGGGGCCGGCGGAGGGAAACTCGGCCGCTTTCGAGCCAGGTTCCCCCACCAAGTCGACCCCGGGGACGGGAACCTCGACCACGTCGTCCCCGAAGCCAGGAACGCCGACCGAATCGGCCCCGGTGGCGGGCGCCTTCGGCTCGTCCGCCGAGGCGGAGGGCTCGTCGGAGTCGCGGGGCTCGGCCGAACCCGCCGCGGAGGCAGGCGTGTTGCCGGTGGCGTCGGGGACGGGCGGCTCGGCGGCGGGACCGGCGGCGCGTGCTGCGGAGCCGGGTGCCGCGTCCGCCGCCGGATCGAGGCCGGACGGTGCGCCGTCACCGTGTGCGTGGCCGGACTCTGTCGGTCTTCCGCCGTCCGCTGACGGCGGCCCCTCATGCGGTGGGCAGATGCCGGCTGGCCGGGGGCTCGCGCCCCGCTCGTCGTCCGACTCCACGGCCGCGGACCGGAGTTGGGCCGACGGCGCGTCCTGTGCGTCGGGGCCGGGGGCCGCCGGTTCGGCCGCCGTACGAGGCTCGGTGCCGGGCGGCTCCTCGGTCGACTCGACGCCGGGCGCGGTGCCGGGGCCGCGGCCGAGCGCGCGGCGGCGGGAGCGGCCGCCGGTGGCGTCGTCTGAACTGGACATCGCGGGCAGCGTACTGGCAACCGTGCCGGGCGCGTCGGCGCCGGGGCCGCGGAGCCCGTGGCTCAGCGGCCGCGGAGCCGGCGCACGAGGATGCTCGCCTCCCCGCGCGACTCCAGGTCGGCGAGGACGACCGCGACCGCCTCGCGCACCACGCGCCCGCGGTCGACGGCGAGTCCGTGCTCCCCGCGGAGGACCAGCCGCGCGTGCTCCAGGTCCATCAGCTCCTCGGCGGAGACGTACACCGTGATCTTCTCGTCGTGCCGCTCGCGGCCGCTCGGACGACGGTTGGCGCGCCCGCGGCGCTGCGAACCCCCGGCGCTCTGGGCCTCATTGGCGTTGCGCGCCGACTCCGCAGCCTTGCGCGTGCGCCGTTGCCCCTGCGCCTCCGGGGCCGAACGGGCGGCCGGCGCCCTCTCGGGCGAACGGTCGTGCGGCGCAGGGGAGTTCTGGGACGTGCCGTTGCCACGGCCGGGCTCCGCCGCGTTCTGCTCGGCCTCCGCGTGGTCGGGGCCGTCCGCCGAGGAATCGGCGTCGCCCGAGGTGCCGGCCTCGTCGGCCGCGGTGTGCTCGGCGCGAGCGCCGGAGTCGTCGGCGCCGGACGCCGGGGACGGCACCCGGGGCCGCTGCGGGGTGTCGTTCTGGTTCTGCTGGGGGACCGAGGGCTGGACGGCGGGGCCCCCTGTGGTGCGGAAGAGTTCGTCGGCTGCCGGGAGACTCACTCGGCGTGGCACCGGGCGAGCACCTCCCTGGCAAGCTGGCGATACGCGGCGGCGCCGACGGAGTTGGAGGCGTAGGTCGTGATCGGCTCACCGGCCACGGTGGTCTCGGGGAACCGGACGGTCCGGCCGATGACGGTGTGGTAGACGTTGTTGTCGAACGCCTCCACCACCCGCGCCAGCACCTCTCTGCTGTGCACCGTGCGGGAGTCGTACATCGTCGCCAGGATGCCGTCGAGCTCCAGGTCGTTGTTGAGCCGCTCCTTGACCTTCTCGATCGTCTCGGTGAGCAGCGCGACCCCGCGCAGTGCGAAGAACTCGCACTCCAGCGGGACGATCACCTTGTGCGCCGACGTCAGCGCGTTGACGGTGAGCAGGCCGAGCGAGGGCTGGCAGTCGATGATGATGAAGTCGTAGTCGTTCATCAGCGGCCCGAGCGCACGCTGGAGCGTGGACTCACGGGCCACCTCGCTCACCAACTGCACCTCGGCGGCGGAGAGGTCGATGTTGCTCGGCAGCAGGTCCATCCCGGCGACCGCCGTCTTCAGCAGCACCTCGTCGGGCGCGAGGCCGCGCTCGAGGAGCAGGTTGTAGACGGTGAGGTCGAGCTCCATCGGGTTGACACCGAGCCCGACGGAGAGCGCGCCCTGCGGGTCGAAGTCGACGAGGAGGACGCGGCGTCCGTACTCGGCGAGCGCGGCGCCGAGGTTGATTGTCGACGTGGTCTTGCCGACCCCGCCTTTCTGGTTGCACATCGCGATGATCTTGGCGGGACCGTGCTCGCTCACGGGCCCCGGGATCGGGAAGTACGGGAGCGGGCGGCCCGTCGGGCCGATGCGCTCGCGGCGCTGGCGCGCGGCGTCCGGCGCGAGCGTCGCGGCGTACTCCGGGTCCGGTTCGAACTCCGCGTCGGGGTCGTAGAAATGACCCTCGGGGAGGTCGTTGTGCGGGTCTGTGTAGTCGGCGAAGGGCTCGGCGGACCGGCCGTTCGCAGCGTCGCCTGGCCTGGCGTTCACGTCGTGGCCGTCCATGCTCTGGTGGGCTGTCATGCTCGTCGTCGAATTCTGGTGGGTCGTGCAGGCGCGAACCGCTACGGAGCCGACACCCTCGGGCGCCGAGGACTCCTGGCCTCGCACAGGCGCTCCTGGTCGAACACCCCCGGGAGAAAATGTCGACTCGTTCACAAGTCGTCCTACCTCCTTGGGTGACCAGGAAATTTCTCAACACGTCAGCGTGACACCATGCCGACGGTTGGCGACTCTATGGCGTGTCGGCCGTCCGCAGCAACACAATCCACCGGAGACGGCACGATGTGTCGATAGCGTCACGACCCCGTGTCAAGGCCCCAAGGTGCGCCCGAAGACCGGAAGACCGGGTCACCGAACGCCCAAAAACGTGACATAGAACGCGAATTACCGGGTCAATTCGCCGATTCGCGGGAGCGTCGTCGAGTCAACAAAGTGACCTTCCTCGCCACACCGCTCACCGACCGTCCGACCGAACACCGCTGCTCGGACGAGAGTTGCCCACCGCGTGCGTCAACTCACGCAGCGCCGACGGCAGTACGCGCCCCCCACGTCCGCCGGCGCGCCCCCGCGCTCCGGCACCCGGCGCCCTTGCGCCGGGTGCCGCGCGGTACGGAGCGGCGGCTCAGCCGACGAGCTCCGCGAGGTCGCCCGCGGCGAGCCCGTGCGCCTGCGCGACGGGACCGTAGTAGACCGAACCGCCGTGCACGTTCACGCCCTTGGCGAGGGCCGCGTCCCGGCGCGCGGCCTCGCGCCAACCGTGGTTGGCGAGTGCAACGACGTAGGGAAGCGTCGCGTTGGTCAACGCGTAGGTGGACGTGTTGGGCACGGCCCCCGGCATGTTGGCCACGCAGTAGAAGACCGAGTCGTGGACCTCGAAGGTGGGGTGGGCGTGGGTCGTGGGCCGGGAGTCCTCGAAGCAGCCGCCCTGGTCGATCGCGATGTCGACAAGGACACTCCCCTGCTTCATCCGCGCCACCAGCTCGTTGCTGACGAGCTTCGGCGCCTTGGCGCCGGTGATCAGTACGGCGCCGACGACGAGGTCGGCGTCGGCCACGGCACGCTCCAGCTCGAAGGCGTTGGAGGCGACGGTGCGGACGCGGTTGCCGAAGATCCGGTCGGCCTCGCGGAGCTTGTCGATGTCCGTGTCGAGGAGCGTGACGTGGAAGCCGAGCCCCACAGCGATCTGCGTGGCGTTCCAACCGGAGACGCCGCCTCCGATCACCACCGCGCGCCCCGCGTGCACCCCGGGGACGCCCCCCGGGAGCACACCGCGACCACCGGCGGAGCGCATCAAGTGGTATGCGCCCACCTGTGGTGCGATCCGCCCGGCGACCTCCGACATCGGGGCGAGCAGGGGGAGGCGGCCGCGCGCAGTCTCCACCGTCTCGTAGGCGATCGCCGTGGTGCCCGAGTCGAGGAGCGCGTCCGTGCAGCCGCGGGAGGCGGCCAGGTGCAGGTAGGTGAAGAGGACCTGGTCCTTGCGGAGCCGGTGGTACTCCTCGGCCACCGGCTCCTTCACCTTCAGCACCAACTCGGCGGCCTGCCACACCTCGTCGGCCGTCGGCAGCACGACGGCACCCGCGGCCTCGTACTCCTCGTCGGCGAGGGAGGAGCCCTCTCCGGCACCGCTCTCGACATGGACCTCGTGCCCGTTGCGCACCAGTTCGTGCACCCCGGGCGGGGTGATGGCGACTCGGAACTCGTTGTTTTTGACCTCGCGGGGGATGCCGACCTTCACGTCGATCACGTTCCTCGGTACTGGGGGGCAAGGGATGCCGGCCGGCGTGTGCCGGCCGCGGCGGCAGGGGTGGCCTGCCGATGCCGGCCCGAGGCGGCGAAACGGCCGGGCCGCACCCGGGGTGGCCGGGGACACCCGCACGAACGCCGCTGAAGCAGGCATTCCGGGAGCAGCGGGAAAGACCGCAGCTAGACCATTCTAAAGAAGGATTCTGAACTGTCTAGCCTTACAAAGAGATAATTTCCATCGGCCGTACTTTCGTTTCGCAGGTTCTACGAGTGGGACGTGGAACGCTGGACGGGGTCGCCCGCCACCTTCCTTGCCCCGTCGAGCCGCTCGCCCCGACTCTCGACCGGAGCCTCCGCTTCCACCTCGGTCGGCCACGGGATCGACGGTTCCCCCGGCTCCTGCGGCTGCGCGTCTCCCGCCCCGGACGCGGTCTCGGGCCCGGCCGGGGCGGGAGGTTCGGGGAGCACACCCTCGGCCTGCGAGGGGTGCGCGGCATCGACGGACGGTTCCGCTTCCGACTGTGCGCCGGGCACGTCCGGGTCCGCTCGACCGTCGTAGGCGAGTCGCGCCGCCGCCTCGTGCTCCCGCGCGGACTCCGTCTCGCCGAGCGCGCGACAGGCGGCGGCGAGGAGTACAAGGAGCTCGGACGAGAGCTGGGGCTCCTCCCCGCCACGCACCGCGCGCAGCGCCTGACGGCAGTTGCGTGCCGCGTCCTGCGGGCGCCCCGCCGCCATCTGGATACGGGCCGCCTCCCCCAATGCGCGTGCCTGCGAGGGGGGTTCGCGCAGCCGGCGGAAGCCGGACGCGGCGGCGCGCCACTCGCGGAGTGCCTCGTCCCAGCGTCCGGTCCGGCCGTGAGCTCTGGCGATGCTGGTGTGGAGGGCGGCCACGTGCAGGTGCTCGCCTCGCGTCTGACGGTGGGCGAGGGCGCGCGCGTACCAGTCGGCGGCCCGCGCCCAGTCGTCGATCTGTGCATAGCAGGCGCCGAGTTGCTCCAGTACCGCGCCGACCGCCTCTCCGTCACCGGCCTCCCGTGCCGCGTCGAGCGCCGTGCGGTAGCGGTGGAGAGCGCGGGGCAGGCGGCCGTCTGCGGTGTCGTGGTCGGCGAGGGCGAGGAGGGCGGCGGCGCGTTCGCGGTGGAGGGCTCCTCGGTCGGCGAGGCGCAGCAGCAGCTCGGAGAGGCGGTAGAGGTCGCATGCCGCCTCGGCGGGGGGAAGGTGGAGTTCGAGGGCGCGGCCGAGTGAGGTGGTCAACCGCCTTGCGAGGTTGTCGAGTTCGCCGGACGTCTCCCGTTTGCCGGGGGCGCAGGGGGCGTCCTCCTCCGCGGGGAGACGCTCCGGCGCCCCGGTGTCCGCGGCGAGGCGGGCGGAGGCGAGGAGCCACTCGCGATGCGCGGACAGCCACTCGGCCGCGGCCGGTGCCGAGGGGAAGCGGAGCGGCGCGGGCAGCGCCGCGGCCTTGCGCCGCGCGGGCGAGCCCGAGGGCTCGGCCGCCGCACGGCAGGCGACGAGCCGGCGTACGGTCCGCTCCCCCATGCGGGCCGTTGCGAGTACGGCGTCGGCGGGGCGACCCGCTTCGAGTTCGGCGCGGAGCAGCGGCGCCAGGCAGCCGGGGAGCGCGAACCAGCCGTCGTCGCGCGCCCGGAGGAGGCCGAACTCCCGTAGTTCGGTGAGCGCTTCGGCCGCGGCAGCGGCGTCGCAGCCGGCGAGCGCGGCGGCGGTCTGGACGTCCGCCGCCCCGTCGGGCGCCAGCGCCAGCAGCGGCGCGAGCCGCAGCGCCCGCGGGGTCAGCGCCGAGCGGACGAGGCGCCAGGCGCGGGCGAGCGGATCGGCGTGGGGTTCGAGGGGGCGGTCGTCGCAGGGGGCCGCGGTGAGGCGGCCGAGCGCGTCGACGACGGACGCCTTGGGGTGTGCACGGAGCCAGCCTCCGACGAGGAGGAGCGCAGCCGGCAGATCGGCGCACTCCTGCGCGAGCGACTCGGCACCCCTCGGGTCGACCGTGACGCGCGGGGTCGCCCCCGCGCGGTGGGCGAGGAGCCGTACCGAGCTGGCGCGGTCGAGGCCGCCGAGCGCGCACGGGCGTACGTCGGGGACGCCGGTGAGCGGGCCCTGCGCGACGGCGAGGACGAGGCATCGGCGGCTCTCCGGGAGGAGTTCGAGCACCTGCTCGGAGTCGACGACGTCGTCGAGGAGGAGCACAGCAGGCCGCTCGGTGCAGCGGGTGCGGAGCGCCTCCGTCAGCTCGTCGTCGTCGGCGGGGGCCGGCAGCGGAGGTGCGCCTGCCGCTGCGAGGAGGCGCCTGGCCGCGTCGCCCGCGGGGAGCGCGGTGCCGCGCGGCCCCGTGAGGCCGGTGCGCAGGACGCCGCCCGGGTACCCGGAGGCCACGCGGGACGCGAACTCCTCGGCGAGCGACGTCCGTCCGGAGCCGGGGCGTCCCGCGACGAGCAGGACGCGGGCGTACGGTGCAGGACGGCCGGCGAGGGTGTGGAGGCCCGCGCGGCCGAGGTCGGCCTGGAGCGCTGCGAGTTCGCGCCCGCGTCCGAGGAGGCCGCGCGGACCGCAGGGGTGCTCCGTCCGATCCGCCACGGGTCGCGCCTCCCGTCCGCCTGCGCCTGCGTTGGGGCCCCGCCACAACCAGCGGGAACGCCACAGAGCGTAGTTCACTCGGCACCGGAGCCCGGGCCCCTGCCGCGGGCGCAACGCCCCGGATGCCCGGATCAGCACAGCGGCCCGGTCCCCCTCTCCCTCGCGAGGGGGACCGCCGATGGGTGCGGCGCGGCCCGGGTCAGGCGCCGAACGGGCGCGCGGGCCACTCCGCTTCGGCCGGGCGCAGGGTGTCGAGGCCGTAGCCGGTCAGCGCGGCGTGGAGCGCGAGGACGCCCACCACCAGCGCGTTGTTGTGGAGCTCGCCGGCGAGCGCGCCGCGTACCACCTCGGCGAGGGAGACCCTGGCCTGCTCCATCTCGGCCTCCTCCTCGGAGACCTCGAACCGCTCGCCGTTCGCGACGGAGAGCCGGCGGGCGAGGAAGATGCGCACCGCCTCGTCGCTGCCTCCCGGTGTGGGGTAGACATCGACGAGGACACGCCAGTCCTCCGCCTTGACGTGCGCCTCCTCGTACAACTCCCGCTGCGCGGCGCTCAGCGGGTGCTCGCCCTCGACGTCGAGGAGGCCGGCCGGGACCTCCCAGAGCTTCTCGCGCACCGGATGGCGGTACTGCTTGAGGACGAGGACGCGCTCCTCGTCGTCGAGCGCGAGGATCGCGACGGAGCCTGGGTGCACCTGATAGTCCCGGCGGGCCGTGGACCCGTCGGGCATGACGACCCGCTCGCTGCGCACTCCGGTCTTCGCGCCCTGGAACGGGGTCTCGGAGGCCGTGACCTCCCAGGACTGCGGGCTGTCGGTGATCGTCACGCCTCAGACCTCCCCGGCGGTCGCCGGCTCGGGGGTCTCCTCGGCGGCGAGCTGCCGCGCGACGGCGGCGCGGACGAGGCCGGCGAAGAGCGGATGCGGGCGCGTGGGGCGGGACTTGAGCTCCGGGTGCGCCTGCGTCGCGACGAGGTACGGGTGCACCTCGCGCGGGTACTCGACGTACTCGACGAGCTTGTTGTCGGGCGACGTCCCGGAGAAGAGGAGCCCCGCCTTCTTCTCCAACTCGGTGCGGTAGGAGTTGTTCACCTCGTAGCGGTGGCGGTGGCGCTCCTCCACGTACGGCTCGCCGCCGTGGACCTCGCGGACGATCGAGCCCTCGGCGAGCTTCGCCGGGTAGAGGCCGAGCCGCATGGTGCCGCCCATGTCGCCGTCGCCCGCCACGATGTCGAGCTGCTCCTCCATGGTGGAGATCACCGGGTGCGCGGCCCCCCGGTCGAACTCGGTGGAGTCGGCGCCCTCGATGCCCGCGAGGTTGCGGGCCGCCTCGATCACGATGCACTGGAGGCCGAGGCAGAGGCCGAGGAGCGGGATGCCGTTCTCGCGCGCGTAGGTGATCGCGCCGACCTTGCCTTCGACGCCGCGGTCGCCGAAGCCGCCGGGGATGCAGACCGCGTCGCAGTCGGAGAGCTCCCGCGCCGCGCCCGCGGGGGTGCGGCAGTCGTCCGAGGTGACCCACTTGATCTTCACGCGGGCCCGGTTGGCGAAGCCGCCGGCGCGCAGTGCCTCGGTGACCGAGAGGTAGGCGTCGGGCAGGTCGACGTACTTGCCGACGAGTGCGACCCGGACCTCGTGATCGGGCTGGTGGACGCGGCGGAGCAGGTCGTCCCACTCGGTCCAGTCGACGTCCCTGAAGGGGAGGTTGAGCTTGCGCACCACGTAGGCGTCGAGACCCTCGCCGTGCAGGACCTTGGGGATGTCGTAGATCGACTTGGCATCCTTGCACGCGACGACCGCGGCGTCGTCGACGTCGCACATGAGCGAGATCTTGCGCTTGATCGAGAGCGGCACATCCCGATCGGCGCGGAGCACGATCGCGTCGGGTTGCACACCGATGTTGCGCAGCGCGGCGACCGAATGCTGCGTCGGCTTGGTCTTCAACTCGCCGGAAGGGCCGATGTACGGGAGCAGCGAGATGTGGACCACGAGGACGTTGTCCCGCCCGACCTCGTGCCGCACCTGCCGGACCGCCTCAAGGAAGGGCAGCGACTCGATGTCCCCGACGGTGCCGCCGACCTCGGTGATGACCACGTCGACGTCCTCGGTGGCCATGCGGCGGATGCGGTTCTTGATCTCGTTGGTGATGTGCGGGATGACCTGCACGGTGTCGCCGAGGTACTCGCCCCTGCGCTCCTTGGCGATCACCGAGGAGTAGACCTGCCCGGTCGTGACGTTGGCGGAGCCGTCGAGGTCGACGTCGAGGAAGCGCTCGTAGTGGCCGATGTCGAGGTCGGTCTCGGCGCCGTCGTTGGTGACGAAGACCTCACCGTGCTGGAACGGGTTCATCGTCCCCGGGTCGACGTTGAGGTACGGGTCGAGCTTCTGCATGGTGACCCGCAGGCCGCGCGCCTTGAGCAGGGCGCCGAGGCTGGAGGCGGTCAGCCCCTTGCCGAGCGAGGAGGCCACACCCCCGGTGACGAAGAGGTGCTTGGTCGTCGAGGACTTCGAGGAATGGGGCGGCATGGCCAAGAGGGAGCTCCCGTGGTCGCGTGGTGGAGTGCGCACCTGCACCCTGGCGCCGGGGCGAAGGGGTGCGGCATCGCTGCGGTTCGGGGGGCTGGCCGTTGCGACGGGCGCCGCACGGGGCGAACTCGTCCCTTGTGCCTGCCGACGTGATGCGAGTCGAGGGGATTCGCCGCCGCCGGGGCTGCTTCGGAACGAGATCGTGCCCACCGGTCCACGGGCTACCAGCGTAACAGCGCCGGTTCACCGCTGCGTCACGCAGCCTGTGCGGCGGCCCACCGGTCCGACCGCTCACGGTGGGAGAGGCCGATCTTCCGCGGTCACTGGGTGACGAAGAGGTTGCAGCAGGTGAGCGGCATGATAGCGGCACTCCTTCGCCTGGTGACCGGTTCGATCCGAGTGCCGGGACTGCTGCGCGGATCACTTCCCTGCGTCGTATATTGCTCGGACGCTCGCGCAGACGGGCAGCACGTTTCCCATTATCTGGAACATTTCGAGTGCCCGGAATCTCCGGGTTCATCGCTGGCAATGTGGCAGTAGCGCCCGCGGGATGCGCGGCGCGGTTCGACTGGAGATGCACGTGGCTGGGCGCATCGAGGATTACGCACTCATCGGGGACATGCAGACGGCAGCTCTGGTCAGCCGGGACGGCAGCGCCGACTGGCTCTGCCTGCCGCGGTTCGACTCCCATGCCATCTTCGCGGGCCTGCTCGGCACCGAGGAGCACGGCTTCTGGCGGCTGGGCCCCGCACACCCCACCGGCAGCAGTCCACCCCCTGCGACCCGCCGCCGCTACCGCGGCGAGTCCCTCATCCTGGAGTCCGAGTGGGACACCCCGCGCGGCACCGTCCGGGTCACCGACTTCATGCCGCCCCGCGGCAACCACGCACCGCAGCTCGTCCGGATCATCGAGGGCGTCAGCGGCCGGGTGCCGATGCGCTCCACGCTGCGGATGCGTTTCTCCTACGGCTGGGTCGTCCCCTGGGTCCACAAGGTCGACGGCCGGACCGTCGCCGTCGCAGGGCCCGACTCGGTCTGGCTCGACGCGGACGTCGACACCTACGGCGAGGACCTCACCACCTACTCGGACTTCACCGTCCAGCCGGGCGACCGGATCGCGATGGCGCTGAGCTGGCAGGCTTCCCACCGCGAGCCCCCGCCGGTCACCGACGCCGCCGAAGCCCTCCAGATCACCGAGGACTTCTGGAGCGACTGGGTCGGCCACTGCACCTACCACGGCCCCTACCGCGAGGCCGTCGTCCGCTCGCTGATCACGCTCAAGGCGCTCACCTACGCGCCGACCGGCGGCATCGTCGCGGCGCCCACCACCTCGCTGCCCGAGGCGATCGGCGGCCAGCGCAACTGGGACTACCGCTTCACCTGGCTCAGGGACGCGGCGATCACCCTCTCCTCGCTGCTGCGCACCGGCTACGTCGAGGAGGCCCGCGCCTGGCGCGAGTGGCTGCTGCGGGCCGTCGCCGGGGACCCGGAGAACCTGCAGATCATGTACGGCATCGCCGGCGAACGCGAGCTCGGCGAGGCCGAGTTGAGTTGGCTGCCGGGCTACGAGAACTCCACACCCGTACGCGTCGGCAACGGCGCGGCAGGCCAGCTCCAGCTCGACGTCTACGGCGAGGTCACCGAGGCCCTCTACCTCGCCCACAAGACGGGGCTCACCCGCAACGACTACGCGCAGATCCTCCAACTCAAGCTCATCGGTTACCTGGAGGAGCACTGGGACGAGCCGGACGAGGGCATCTGGGAGGTCCGCGGCCCCCGGCGGCACTTCGTCCACTCCAAGGTCATGGCGTGGACGGCCGTCGACCGCACCGTCAAGCTCATCGAATCGGGCGACGTCGACGGCCCGCTGGAACGGTGGAAGGAGCTCCGCGAACGCATCCACCGCGACGTCTGCGAGAAGGGCTACGACCGCCAGCGCAACACCTTCACGCAGTACTACGGCTCCGAGGAGCTCGACGCCTCGCTGCTCCTCATCCCGCAGATGGGCTTTCTGCCGCCGGACGACAAGCGCGTCATCGGCACCGTCGAGGCGGTCCAACGCGAACTGTCCACGCCCGACGGCTTCGTGATGCGCTACCCCACCAGCGGCGACCAGGAGAACATCGACGGCCTCGAAGGCGAGGAGGGCGCCTTCCTCGCCTGCTCCTTCTGGCTCGCCGACGACCTCGCCATGATCGGCCGCGTCGAGGAGGCGAGGAAGCTCTTCGAGAAGCTCCTCGCCCTCCGCAACGACCTCGGCCTCCTCGCCGAGGAATGGGACTCGGGAAACCAGCGCCAAGTCGGCAACTTCCCGCAGGCGTTCAGCCACGTCCCCATGATCGACTCCGCACTGCGGCTGACGACCTCGGGCGCGTACGGCGTCTGAGCCGACCGGGGGCGCGCGCCCAACTCGCCGCGGACGGCGATGAGTCGGCGGCCGGCGCCCCTGAAAAGGGAGGCCGGCCGCCGGTCCGTTCGGTCAGGACGGGTTCAGCGTACGGATGATCTCCTCCGAGCTCCGTCGGTCCGGAGGCCCAGCGGCGCGACGGCCTGCGAGGGCGAGCGCGGCGCCGAGCGGAGGAGGTTCCGGCGGCTGAGCGTCAGGCGTCTCCTCCTCCGGTCTCCACCGTGACGCGGTCGACGAGCATGGAGTGCCCCGGCTCCGTCGCGTCGGTGGGGGTGGGGGAGCCTTCGACGCCGTCGGGGAAGGCGCCGCCCATCGCCAGGTTGAGCAGGACGAAGTGGCCGTGGCCCGTGGCGTTCTCCCAGGCCTCCTCACCGATCTGCGCGGCGGTGACCGAGTGGAACTGCTCGCCGTCGACGTACCAGCGCAACTCGCCTGCGCCGCGGTCGACTTCGAGTGCGTACTCGTGGAAGTTGCCCTGGCACGGGCTGCCGACGCACTCGGTGGAGTCGCCGAGGCCCTCCGTCTCGTTGCAGGGCCCGCCCGGGTCCTCGCCGCAGTGCAGCACACCCCAGACGGAGTTGATGCCGTTGACGTTCTCCATGATGTCGAACTCGCCTACGCCGGGCCAGTTCCAGTAGTTGCCGCGGTACTCGTCCCCCAGCGTCCAGAACGCTGGCCAGTAGCCGAGCGCCGCGTCGCCCGTGACGTCGGGCATCTGGATGTCGGCGGAGATCCGCAGGACGCCGTCCTCGGGGGCCTCGAAGTCGGTGCGCTGCGTCTCAATGCGGCCGGAGGTCCAGGTGTCGCCGTCCTTGAGGGCGGTGATCTTCAGATGTCCCTCGCCGTCGAGTTGGATGTTCTCCGGAGCGTCGGTGTACGTCTGCACCTCGCCCGTGCCCCAGTTGGGCGGGCCGCCGTCGTAGCCGGTGCCGGTGTCGATGATCCAGTCGCCGGAGTCGGGGAGGCTGCCCGCCTCTCCCTCGAAGTCGGTCGACCAGACCTCCTCCATGGCGCCGGGGCCGGCTGCCGCCGACCGTACGGGCTCCTCGGCCTGCGCCGTCGGAAGGGCGAAGGCGCCGAGCGCCGTGAGCACCGCGGCTGCGGAGAGCAGGGCGCGCCGCTTCTTGCGGCGGGCCTCCGGGGCGGGGGTCGACCGCGTCTGCCTGTCCATGTGCGCTCCTCGTTGTGGGGGGCGTGAGAGCGCTCTCACTTGTTGGGCATGCACAGTGCCGAGTTCTGGGGGTAGCGTCAAGAGCCCGCGGAGGAAGAGGAGTTGAACGTGCACGGTGACCGCGATCCCAGACCCACGCTCGAGGCCGTGGCTGCGCATGCGGGCGTCTCCCGCGCCACGGTCTCCCGCGTGGTGAACGGCGGGCGCGGCGTACGCGAGGAGCTGCGCGAGCAGGTACGTCGCTCCGTCGAACTCCTCGGCTACGTCCCGAACATCGCGGCCCGCAGCCTGGTCACCCGGCGGACGGGCGCCGTCGCCGTCGTCATCGCGGAACCGGAGACACGCGTCTTCTCCGACCCGTTCTTCGCGCAGCAGCTCCGCGGGATCAGCCGTGAACTCCGCGAGCGGGACATGCAGTTGCTGCTCGTCCTGATCGAGCAGCCGAAGGACTACGAGCGGATCGGCCGCTACCTCTCAGCCGGGCACGTGGACGGCGCGCTGATGTTCTCGCTCCACGGCGCCGATCCGCTCGCCGCGATGGTCCGCGAGTCCGGCCTCCCCACCGTCTTCGGCGGCCGCCCCGGCTGGCCCGGCGCGGAGACGGAGAGCGGGCTCCTCTACGTCGACACCGACAACCGCGGCGGCGCCCGCCAGGCCGTCGCCCACCTGCGTGCCCGCGGGCGCCGCCGTATCGCCGTGATCACCGGACCGCTCGACCAGACCTCCGCGCAGGACCGGCTCGACGGCTACCACGACGCGCTCGCCGAGCCCGACGGCGCACCCCGGCAGCCGAGTCCCCTGGTCGCACACGGCGCCTTCACGGCGGAGGGCGGGGAGACCGCCATGGCCGAACTCCTCGAAACGGACCCGGAGATCGACGCGGTCTTCGCCGGCTCCGACCTGATGGCGTCGGGCGCCCTGCGCACCCTCCACCGGCGCGGCCTGCGCGTACCCGAGGACGTCGCGGTGGTCGGCTACGACGACCTGGAGCCCGCCGCCTGGTCGGAGCCGACGCTGACGACCGTACGACAGGACGTCGAGGGAATGGGCAGCATGATGGCCGAACTGCTGCTGCGCAGGCTCGACTTGCGGCCCGGCGATGCCCCTCCGGCGCCGGTGGTGACGGAGGCGCGGCTGATCGTGCGGGGGTCGAGCTGATCTGGGGGCTCGCTCGGGCACGGGCACAGGCACGGGCGGATGAGCCCGCTCGGCGTCCGGCCCCGAGGCGGCGTGCCGGCTTGCCGCTCGGGTTGTGTACCGGTCGAGGCATGTGGCGGTGACGTCGGTTGCGGGGGCTCCGCCAACTGGCTCTGGATGAGGAGTCGTTGAGCGCCCAACAGCCCGCATGGGCGCCGCCGTCAGACGCTGTACCGCTCGACGAGTGCGCGCAGTGTCTCGAACGCCGGCTTGGGCGTGTAGTCGTCGGTGGTGAGCCCGAAGCGGTGGAAGAGCCCGGACCGCGTGCTGTCGGCGTCGCGCAGCGCGAAGTGGGTGTAGCCACTCACGCCGAGGGGGGCCGCGTGCGCCGCCAGGACATCGACGACGGTCTCGACGACCTCGGCCTGACGGGCGGCGGATCGTTCCGGGCCCGTGGGCCAGCCGTGTTCGGTGACGTGGAGTGGGAGGTGTCCCAGACCTGCCGGGGCGAGCACCGTCTCGCGGTGGTGGCGCAGCAACCCGCTTACTGTGGCGGCGAGTTCGGAGGGGGCGACCGGGCGGAAGACGTCGGGGAAGAAGTCCAGTCCCACGTAATCGAGTTGGGCGGGGAAGTCCGCACCGCCGGCGGCGGCGAGGTCGGTGAAGAAGCCGGCGGCCGGGCCGAAGAGCGGCGTGCTGTTGCACCCCACCCGCAGGTGGTGGTGGCCGAGTTCGCGTGCGCGTGCCTTCGCCACGGGGACACCGCAGACGATCGCCTCGCGGACTGCCGGGTAGTACCCGTCGAGCACGGGGTTGTCAGTGACGTTCGGCTCCTCGGCGACCTGGAGTGTTTCGGTGAACGCGCCGTACTGCTCGACGAGTTCGCGGAGGAAGGCGCAGTAGCCTTCGACGTCCGCAGAACCGGAGCGGTACTGCGCCACCAGGTCCAGGCGGCGCCCGCGGACGGCGTACCGGGCCGCGTCGGCCGGTGCCTCGGTGGCGTGCGGCCCGCCGAGCCGGGTCGTGTCGTCGAAGCCCGTGTAGGCGCGGACGAGGAAGGGACGGCCGGGGCGCCCCTGGAGACGGTCGAGAGCGGCGGCCGCCGGGGCGGGCTCGTCGGGCGGTCCCGCGGCGAGGGAGCCGGAGTCGTCGCCGGCCACGCCTCCCGGGTAGATGCCGAAGAGCAGGCCGGTCCTGCGGGTCATCGCTGCGGCCCCTTCCTGTGCGGTGGCCATGCCAGGGCTCCGCTGCGGATGTCGTCGGTGACGGTGTCGATCCACTCCGTCTCGGCGCGTGCCAGGTGGAGTGCGTACTCGGCCTCGATGACGTGGAGGCGCGGTACACCAGCCGCGTGGGCTTCGGCCAGGCGCGTCTCGTCGGCGGCGGTGCGCTCCCGCAGGCGGCGGGCGCGCTCGTCGAGGGCCTCGAGCGCGCCGTCCTTGCCGAGGGCTCCGAGGTAGGTGACGGCACCGAGGAACCGCGAGAACTCCCGCTGCGGGGTGCGTATCTGCGCGTCGAGACGCCGGACCAACTCCTCGCGGCCGGCGAGGGTGAGCGCGTAGACCGTCTTCTCCGGGCGGTTGCCCGAACGCTGCTGCCCCTGCGAGGCCACCCATCCGGCACCGGCGAGGGCAGCGACGGTGTGGTAAAGCGTCCCCCTGCTGAGGACGGCGGCCTGGTTGTCGCTGCGTTTCCGCAGTTCGGCGAGGATCTGGTGCGGGTGGGAACTGCTCTCCAGCAGAAGGCCGAGGACGGCCAGGGCGATCGGGTTCTCAAGCGCACGGCGCGGCATAGTCGAAAACTATCAGTCCAAATAGACTATGTGGCAAGGGTTCTGTCAACTCGGTTCGGAAGAAGGGCGATTGCGCGGCCACGCCCTCCACCGCGTTCGCGGTGACACCACGGTCCCTTGGCGCCACTCCCAAGCCCGCCCTGCGCCCGGCCGCGGCGACAGCCCCGCGCCGGTCGCGCGGCGACGGCATGCATGGCCCGAAAGGAAGCAGGGCGGGTGGATGGATCGTCGCGGTTCACGGCAGGTCGAAAGCGTGCGAGCGCAGAGGCGTTCCGGAGACAGCAACACCGGACCCACGGCCCCCTCCCGGCCAGGGCCGCCCCCGCGCGCTCAGCCCCCCGCACGCGCGGCGTCGAGGAGCTCCTCCGCGTGGGCGCGGGCGAGTTCGGAGTCGTCCTGTCCCGCGAGCATCCGGGAGAGTTCGCGCACCCGCTCCTCGCCCTCCATCACCTGCACGCCGCTGCGCGTCACGGAGCCGTCGTCGGTCTTGACGACGACGAGGTGCCGGTCGGCGAACGCCGCCACCTGCGGCAGGTGGGTCACGACCACGACCTGTGCCGACTCGGCCAACTTCGCCAGTCGCCTGCCGACTTCCACCGCGGCCCTGCCGCCGACGCCCGCGTCGACCTCGTCGAAGAGGTAGGTCGGTACGGGGTCGGCGCCGGCGAAGACGACCTCGACGGCGAGCATCACCCGCGACAGCTCGCCGCCCGAGGCGCCCTTCGCGATGGGGCGCGGGTGCGCGCCCGGGTGGGGCGCGAGGAGGAGCTCCACCTCGTCGGTGCCGTGCGGGCCGTAGGCGAGGGTGCGGCCCTCGACCTCCAGGCCCTCGGGGTCGTCCGTCTGCCGGAGTCCGAAGGTCACCTGCGCGTGCGGCATGGCGAGTTCGGCGAGCTCCGCCGTGACGGCGTCGGCGAACCGCTCCGCGGCCTCCTGCCGTGCCTGGGTCAACCGGTGTGCGAGCACGCCGAGTTCGGCGCGCAGCCGGTCGCGTTCGGCGGTGAGTTCGCCGACCCGGTCGTCGTCCCCTTCGAGTTCGGCGAGGCGCGCCGAACTCTCCTCGGCCCAGGCGAGTACGGCGGCGATGTCCTCGCCGTACTTGCGGGTGAGGCCGGCGAGGGTGGCGCGGCGCTCCTCCACGGCGGCGAGGCGGAGCGGGTCGGCGTCGAGATCGTCGGCGTAGCCGGCGAGTTCGCCCGCGACGTCGCCGAGGAGGACGGAGACCTCGCCGAGCCGGTCGGCGAGCGCGGCGAGCGCGGGGTCGTGCGCCCGCGCGCCGTCGAGCGCACGCTGGGCGCCGGCGACGAGCGTGTTGGCGTCCAGGCCCTCCGGCTCCGCCGGGTCGCCCGCGAGTGCGCCGTGCGCCGTCGCCGCGGCCTCCGCGAGCGCCTCGGCGTGCCCCAGGCGCTCGGCCTCGGCGGCGAGTTCCCTGTCCTCGCCGGCCTGCGGCTCGGCTGCGGAGATCTCGTCCACGCCGAAGCGGAGCATGTCCGCCTCCTGGGCACGCTCCCTCGCGCGAGTGGTGATCTCCGTCAACTCGTCATTGACGCTGCGGAGTCGGCGGTAGAGGTCGCCGTACTCGGAGAGGAGCCCGGAGACGGCCTCGCCCGCGTACCGGTCGAGCGCCTCGCGCTGCCGGGCGGGGCGCAGCAGGCCCTGCTGGTCGGTCTGCCCGTGGACGGCGACGAGGTCGTCCTTGAGCTCGGCGAGGAGACCGACCGGGACCGAGCGCCCGCCGACGTGCGCCCGCGAGCGCCCCTCGGCCGAGACCGTACGGCTCAGCAGCAGCTCCCCGTCGTCGAGTTCGGCGCCGGCCTCCTCGGCCCGCCGCGCCGCAGGTGCGTCGGCCGGGAGCGCGACACGCCCCTCGACCACCGCGGCCTTCGCCCCGACCCGCACCAGCGCGGCATCGGCACGCCCGCCGAGCAACAACCCGAGGCTGGTGACGACCATCGTCTTGCCCGCGCCCGTCTCCCCCGTCACCGCGGTGAAGCCGGGGGACAGGGTGAGTGCGGCGTCGTCGATCACGCCCAGGGCTCTGATCCGCATCTCCTCCAACACGGATACGACCATACGAGGTTCCGGGGGTCGCCCCTACCCCAGCCCTGTCCGAGCACCGGCACAGAAACGGAGGAATCACTACGAAAGGGACGGCCGGATCACCCTCAACGGCGACCCCGCACCACTCAGCCGTCCCCCCGCGGAGCCCCCCGCCACCCGGCGACCGGCAGCGCGAACTTGGCGACGAGCCGGTCGGTGAAGGAGGCGTGGTGGAGCCGCGCCAGCCGCACCGGCACGGCCCCGCGGCGCACCTCGACCCGTGCGCCGGGCGGCAGTTCGACGCTGCGCCGGCCGTCGCACCAGAGCACCCCGTGCGGCGTCTGCGGCTGCACCTCCACGGCGAGCACCGACTCGGGCGAGGTGACCAGCGGCTTGGCGAAGAGCGCGTGCGCGCTGATCGGCACCATCAGGAGCGCCTCCACCTCGGGCCACACCACGGGACCGCCGGCGGAGAAGGCGTACGCGGTGGAACCCGTCGGGGTGGCGCAGACGACGCCGTCCCCGCCGAAGGCGGAGACGGGGCGGTCGTCGACCTCGGTGACGAGCTCCAGCACCCGCTCACGCGCCGCCTTCTCGACGGACGCCTCGTTGAGCGCCCAGTCGGTGTGCACGGCGCGGCCCTCGCTGCGGACGAGGACGTCGATCGTCATCCGCTCCTCCACCTCGTAGGAGCGGTGCGCCACGCGCTCGACGACCTGGTCGAGGTCGTCGCGCTCCGCCTCGGCGAGGAAGCCGACGCGGCCGAGGTTGACGCCGAGCATCGGCACGCCCGAGGCCCTGGCGAACTCCGCGCCGCGCAGCAGCGTCCCGTCGCCACCGAGCACGACGAGGAGTTCGCACCCCTCGGCCGCGTCCGGCTTCGCCTCGACCGCCTCGACCTCGCGCGGAAGCGGCAGGTCCACCGCCTCCTCGCCGAGGAGCCGCACCCCGAGGCCGCTGCGCAGCAACCCTTGGACGACCAGTTCGGCGCTGCGCACGGCGGCGGGCCGCCCGGTGTGCGCGAGCAGGAAGACCGTCCGGTCGCCTGTTTCGGTACTCGCTGTCACTTGGGCCCCTCCGCCACCGCTCGCTCGACGTCCGCCGGGTCGAGAGCGGGTGCCCCGGCGCGCAGCCACAGGAAGTATTCGACGTTGCCCGAAGGCCCCGGCAGTGGGCTGGCGGCGATCCCGAGCACCCCGAGCCCCTGCTCGGCCGCCTGCCCCGCCACGGTCCGGACCGCCTCGGCGCGCAA
This sequence comes from Streptomyces sulphureus DSM 40104, assembly GCF_000381025.1. Classification (GTDB taxonomy): domain Bacteria; phylum Actinomycetota; class Actinomycetes; order Streptomycetales; family Streptomycetaceae; genus Streptomyces; species Streptomyces sulphureus. Next base: position 13,007 of record NZ_KB905813.1, on the reverse strand, counting down.
CTGCGAGCTGCGCACGACACCGCCGCTGCCGAGCCGTTCCCTCCCCACCTCGAACTGCGGCTTCACCATGAGGACGAGATCGGCGCCGGGTGCCGCGCACCGTACCAGCGCGGGCAGGACGAGCCCCAGCGGGATGAAGGAGAGGTCCCCCACCACGACGTCGGCCGGGCGGCCTTCGAGCACCTCGGGCGTCAACTCCCTTACGTTCGTGCGGTCCTTGACGGTGACTCGGGTGTCGCTCCGCAGCGACCAGGCGAGCTGCCCGTAGCCCACGTCGACGGCGACGACGCTCTCGGCGCCGGCACGCAGTAGCACGTCGGTGAAACCGCCCGTGGAGGCGCCGGCGTCGAGCGCCCGGCGCCCGTCGACACGCAGGCCGTGCGGGGCGAACGCCTCGAGCGCGCCCGCGAGTTTGTGGCCGCCGCGAGAGACGTACTGCGGGTCGTCGGAGTCCTCGGTGACGACGAGGGGCGCGCTCGTCTCAACCTGGGTGGCCGGCTTCGCAGCGGGGTTGCCGCCGACGGTGACGCGTCCCGCGGCGATGAGTTGGCTTGCGTGCTCGCGCGAGCGCGCGAGCCGGCGGCGCACCAGCTCCGCGTCGAGTCGGCGTCGTGCCACGGGTCAGCTCCGAGGGGTGGGTCGGTCGAGGGCGGCGAGCGTCTCGCGCAGGCCGCTGTGGACATCCTCGTACACCTCGAGATGGCCGGAGACGGCGAGGTGGTCCGCGTCCGCCAGCCGCGCCAGCCGCGCGTCGACGGGCCCGTGCCCGGTCGGCGTGACGGTGACGCCGAGGGGCCGCGGCCCGTCGTCCGCGGCCTCTCCGGGCTCGGCGCCCGCGCTCCGGTCCGCCTGCTCCGCCTCCGGTCCGCCCGGCGCTTCCGTTTCCGCTCCCTGCGCCGCGGGGGACGCGCCGGGTGTCAGCTCGCTCATGACCCCGACGCTACCCGGTCGCCGCCGCACCGCAGCGGTGCGGCGGTGCGTCCGGTGGCGCGCCGGAACCGGGCCCGCGCGCGAAGAGCCTTACGGAAGTGGCGACTTACCCCGTGGCGCCCGGCGGGACGGCGCCGACTCGCCCTCTGTCGCGGTCCGTTGGGAGTGGCCGCCCGCCGGGGTGAGCAGCGCCACACGTGCACGGCGGCAACCGGGACCTGAGCCCCTGGACAAAAAACGGTTTGGTTAGGTTAACCTAACCGCGGGTTGGTGATCGCACCTCCCGCACCCGCAGTCCGGCGCGACAGCGGGCCGCACGCAGAGGCGCGGCCTCTCGGCGCCGACGGCCCGCCGCGCTGCACGCCGCAAGGAGGAAACGCATGACAGTCTCGGCGACCGAAGCCCCGGCTCCGGCGGTGCCGTTCGAGTTCTTCGAGCTCCAGGTCGTGCGGAAACAGCGGATCGGCGCCAGCATGGTGCGCCTCACCTTCGGCGGCGCACAGTTGGGCCGGCTCGTCTCGGGCGGAAAGGACCAGCGCTTCAAGCTCTTCCTGCCCCACCCCGGCCAGCAGGCCCCCGTCGTGCCCACCGCGTCCGACAACTGGTTCAGCGAGTGGCGCGCCATGGACCCGGGCGTCCGCGCACTCATGCGCACGTACACCGTCCGCGCACTCCGGCGCACGCCGCAGTACCCGGCCGACGAACTCGACGTCGACTTCGCCCTCCACGAGGGCCCCGTCCCCGGCGGCGGCCCCGCCTCGCAGTGGGCGCTCAACGCCTCCCTCGGCGACCCGGTCACGCTGCTGGCGCCCGTCGTCGAGGACAACGGCGGCGTCGACTTCCGTCCCCCGCCCGCCACCGACTGGGTCCTGCTCAGCGGCGACGAGACGGCGCTGCCGGCGATCGCGTCGATTCTGGAGTCCCTCCCGGCGGGCACCCCGGCCCGGGTCTTCCTCGAGGTCCCGCACCCCGAGGACCGGCAGCCCCTGCTCACCTCGGCCGACGCCGAGATCACCTGGCTCGTGCGCGAGGGCGAGGAGCGCCACCGCACCGAGGCCGCCGTCGCCGCCGTTCGGGAGACGAGCCTCCCCTCCGGCACGCCCTACGCGTGGATCGCGGGCGAGGCCGGCACCGTCAAGGCGCTCCGCAGGCACCTCGTACGTGAGCGCGGGGTCGACAGGCGCGCCGTGAAGTTCACCGGCTACTGGCGGCTCGGCATCAGCGAGGAGCAGCTCCTCGCCGAGGCGACCGCCAACGCGCCCGCCGCCGCCTGACGTTCACCATCACCGGCGCCCCCGTGCCGTGGGGGCGCCGCTAGATGCCCAGCCGCCCGAGCGCCTTCCCCGCATCGGCGCGGCAACTGCCCGCTCCCGCAGCGCTCCACGCGGCGGCGCACAGCGCACGGAGCCCGTCGATCGGCTCGCCCTCGCCCTCGAGCGCCAGCTCGTCACCGGCGAGGCGGGCGCGCCAACCCCCGCACGTCCCGGCGCCGTCCTCTCCGACGTCGACTCGGGGGTGCGGCTCCAGCAGCCCGCGCAGGTCGGCCGCGACGTACGTCGGGCGGTGTGCGGGGGGCGCGGCGAGGAGCTGCGCGCCGTCCGTCACCCCCGTGAGGACGAGCAGCGAGGGGACCCCGCCGGCGTACGCCCCCTCGATGTCGGTGTCGAGCCGATCGCCGACGACCAGCGGCCGTTGGGCACCTGTCCGCAGGATCGTCTCCCGGTGCATCGGCGGCAGCGGCTTCCCCGCCACCTGCGGTTCGGGCGGCGTGCGCATCCACCGGGTCGCGATCCGCACGACCTCGACGGCCGCACCGTTGCCCGGCGAGATGCCCCGGCTGCCCGGGAGGGTGAGGTCGGTGTTGGAGGCGAACCACGGCACACCGCGGCCCACTGCGAGCGACGCCTCGATGAGCCTGCCCCACTCCATCGTCGACCCGCCGTACCCCTGGACGACTGCGGCCGGCTCGTCGTCGGCCGACTCCACGGGGACGAGCCCGCGTTCGCGCAAGGCCAGGCCGAGGCCCTCGCCGCCGATGCACAACACCCGTGCGCCTTCGGGAACCTGCTCCGCGACCAACCGCGCGACCGCCTGTGCCGAGGTGATGACGTCCGACGGCTCGGCGGGGATACCGAGTTCGGTGAGGTGCTCGGCGACCGTCTCCCGGGGGCGCGCCGCATTGTTGGTCACGTACGCCAGCGCCATCCCCTCGGCGCGTGCCGCCTCCAGCGAGCGGACGGCGTGCGGCACGGCCTCCCCGCCGGTGTAGACGACGCCGTCGAGGTCGAGGAGCGCAGTGTCGTGGATGCTCCCGAGCGCCCGGGCGCTCGGCTCCGTACGGTCCGCGGGCGGCTCGGCGCCCTTCGCTGCCTGCGAACTCACCATCGTCGTCTGCTCCTTGCACGTGCTCGTGTGGTCTGCCCGCGCGGCTGCGCGGGCCTGCGGTGCCCGGTTTTCCCCTGCCTGCCGGAAGAGGCATAGCATGCACCGATGGCCGCAGAAGGACTGAGACTCACCCCGTTCCGCGGGTTGCGTTACGCCCCGGACCGGGTCGGCAGCCTCGCCGCGGTCACCTCTCCGCCGTACGACGTCGTCGTACGGCCCGACGGCCTGCACCACCTGGAGACGGCCAATCCGTACAACATCGTCCGCCTCATCCTCCCGCACGGCCCCAACGGCTCTCCCGCCGCCCACCACACCCAGGCCGCGCGCACGCTGAACGAGTGGCGCGAGAGCGGCGTGCTGCGCCGGGACGCGCGCCCCGCGCTCTACGTCTACGAGCAGCGCACGCGCTCGGTGCTCCAGCGCGGCCTCGTCGGCGCCCTGCAACTGCCGCGCAGCGAAGGCGTCGTACTCCCCCACGAGGAGGTCATCGACGAGGTCGTCGCCGACCGCGCGGCGCTGATGGAAGCTATCGCCGCCAACCCCGAACCGCTCCTCCTCTCCTACCGGGGAGCCGCCGAAACGACGGGCGCGGCAGCGGTGATCGAACGCGCCGTGCACGGCACGCCCCTCCTCGCCACCACCACCGAGGACGGCACCGAGCACCGCCTGTGGGCGGTGACGGACCCGGCCGAACTCGCCGAAGCCGCAGGGGATCTCGCCCACCGGACGGCGCTCATCGCCGACGGCCACCACCGCTGGGCGACGTACCTGCGCCTCCGCGACGCACACGCGCCGGCCGGCGCCGGGGAGCGCTCCCCCTGGGAGTCGGGCCTCGTCCTCCTCGTCGACACCGACCGCTACCCGCTCCAAGTCCAGGCGATCCACCGCGTCCTGCCCCGGCTCCCCCTGCAACGGGCCCTCGACCTCGCCGCACCGCACTTCCGGGTACGCGCGCTGCACGTCCCGCTGCCGCAGGCGGCCCACGCGCTCCGCGAGACACCGGGCAACGCCTACCTGCTCACGGAGGACGGCGAGACCTTCCACCTCCTCGACGCCCCGGAACCCGGACTTCTCGCGCGAACCGTGCGCACCGACCGTCCCGAGGCATGGCGCTCCCTCGACGCGACGGTGCTCCACTCGACGCTCCTCGACTCCGTCTGGCACGTCCAGGACGTCTCCGGCACGATCGAGTACCTGCACAACACCTCGGCGGCGATCGCCAAGGCCGCATCCTGGGGCGGGACGGCCGTCCTCATGCGTCCCGTCGCCGAGTCGACCGTCCGCGAACTCGCCGAGCAGGGCGTCACGATGCCGAGGAAGTCGACGTCGTTCGGCCCCAAGCCGGCCACGGGGCTGGTCCTGCGCACCCTCGACGGGACGGGCGCCGGAGAGCCTTCCTCTTCGTAACTCCCGTACCTCCGTGGGAGATCGCTCACAACAGCACCGGCTGCACAGCAGCACAGCGGTCCGGCACCGTGGACACCGACCGCATTACCGCCCAACGGCCGTAGCACGTTGGGGTGTTGGCCGCTAAACCGACACCGCCTGTGACGTGCGCCGCTGCCGCAGGGCGGCCTTGCGAGACAGCCGAAATGAGTGATTAGGCTAGCCTTACCTCACCGCCCAGCCGAGCGGTTTCACGTCCCGCGTCAGGAGGACAGTTCATGAGCAGCAGGTCACACCTGCTCAACGACCGGACGGCAGAGACCTACCGGCGCCGTGTCACGGACGGCGTCGAGCGGATCGCCGGCAGACTCGCCGGCACCCAGCGCCCGTTCACGGGCATCACGCCGGACGCGCTCGCCCCGACCGTCTCGGCACCCGACCTGGAGAACCCGCTGGGCGACACGACCGCCGCGCTCGACGAACTGGAAGACGTCTACCTCAGGGACGCCGTCTACTTCCACCACCCCCGGTACCTCGCCCACCTTAACTGCCCCGTCGTCATCCCGGCGGTGCTCGGCGAGGCCGTGCTCAGCGCCGTCAACTCCTCCCTCGACACCTGGGACCAGAGCGCCGGCGGCACGCTGATCGAGCAGCGGCTCATCGACTGGACCGCGCAGCGCCTCGGTCTCGGCGACGCCGCCGACGGCGTCTTCACCAGCGGCGGCTCGCAGTCGAACCTCCAGGCGCTGCTGCTCGCCCGCGAAGAGGCCGTCCTCCTCGCCCGGAAACGCGCCGAAGCCGCAGGCGCAGAGGGCGGGATCGTGCCGAGCACCGCCGACCTTCTGCCCCGGCTCCGCATCCTCACCTCCACGTGCAGCCACTTCAGCGTGGAGAAGTCCGCGAAACTCCTCGGCCTCCCGCACGGGGCTGTCGTCCCCGTCCCCTGCGACGACGACCGGCGGATGCGCCCCGCCGCCCTCGCGGCCGAGCTGGAGCGCTGCGCCGCCGAGGACGCGACGGTGATGGCGGTCGTCGCCACGGCGGGCACGACGGACTTCGGCAGCATCGATCCGCTCCCCCGCATCGCCGACCTCTGCGCGCAGTACGGCACCTGGCTCCACGTCGACGCCGCCTACGGCTGCGGGCTGCTCGTCTCCCGCAGGCGCGGCATGCTCGACGGCATCTCACGCGCCGACTCGGTCACCGTCGACTACCACAAGTCCTTCTTCCAGCCGGTGAGTTCGTCGGCCGTCCTCGTCCGCGACCGCGCCACCCTGCGGCACGCGACCTACCACGCCGACTACCTCAACCCCGAGCACAGCGCACACCGCCGCATCCCCAATCAGGTCGACAAATCGCTCCAGACGACCCGCAGGTTCGACGCGCTCAAGCTGTGGCTGACACTGCGCGTCATGGGCCCGGACGGCGTCGGCGAACTCTTCGACGAGGTCGTCGACCGCGCCGCCGAGGCCGGCCGGCTGCTCGCCGCCGACCCGCGGTTCGAGCTCGTGACGGCGCCGCAGCTCTCCACCCTCGTCTTCCGCTGGGTCCCGGACTCCGACCCGCTGATGGACGCGAAGGACGTCGACCACGCCAACCTCCACGCGCGGGAAGCCCTCTTCGCCTCGGGCGACGCGATCGTCGCGGGGACCGTCGTCGACGGCCGGCACTGGCTGAAGTTCACGCTCCTCAACCCCGAGACGACGCTCGACGACATCTCCGCCGTCCTCGACCTGATCGCCGGGCACGCCCAGCGCCACGTCGACGACCACGCGCACGCGCTCAGCGCCACAGCCTGCTGAACCGCCCCCCGATCCCCCGGAGTTCACGTGCCCACCCCGCACCCCCGCACGGCGCAGGACGACGCCGCGATCCACGACTTCGTCGCCGTCGGCCTCGGCCCCTTCAACCTCGGGCTGGCCTGCCTCACCGAACCCATCGAGGAGCTGGACGGACTCTTCCTCGACGAGCGCGACGACTTCTGCTGGCACCCGGGGATGCTGCTCGACGACAGCACCCTTCAGACGCCCTTCCTCTCCGACCTCGTCACCCTCGCGGACCCCACCTCGCCGTACTCCTTCCTCAACTACCTGAAGGAACACGGCCGACTGTACCCGTTCTACATCCGCGAAAGCTTCTACCCGCTGCGCTCCGAGTTCAGCGACTACTGCAACTGGGCGGCGAACAGGTTGAGTTCGGTTCGCTTCGGCCACCGGGTCACCGAAGTCGTCTGGAGCGAGGAGGAGTCGGCGTACACCCTCCACGTCGAGCTCTCCTCCGGCGGCAGCCGCACCTACCGCGCCCGCCGCCTCGTCCTCGGCACCGGCACCCCGCCGTACGTCCCCGAGCACTGCCGCGACCTCGGCGGCGACGCCGTGCACAACTCCCGGTACCTGGAGCGCAGGGAAGAGCTGCGCGCCAAGAAGAGCGTCACGATCGTCGGCAGCGGGCAGAGCGCCGCCGAGATCTACCACGACCTGCTCCAGGAGTGCGCCGACGACACCTACGAGCTCACCTGGATCACCCGCTCCCCGAGGTTCTTCCCGCTGGAGTACACCAAGCTCACGCTGGAGATGACCTCCCCCGAGTACGCCGACTACTTCCACGCGCTCCCCGAGGCCACCAGGGACGCCCTCGTCGCCGGCCAGAAGAACCTCTACAAGGGCATCAACGGCGACCTGATCGACGACATCTTCGACCTGCTCTACCGCAAGAACAGACGCGGCCGCACCCCGACGAGGCTCCTCACCAACACTGCGCTCACCGACGCGAGTTGGGACGAGGCCACCGGCAGGTACACCCTCGCGCTGCGCCAGGAGGAGCAGCAGGAGGAGTTCACCCACACCACCGACGGCCTCGTCCTCGCCACCGGATACCGGTACCGCGAACCGGAGTTCCTCGCCCCCGTCCAGCACCGCATCGACCGCGACCCCCAGGGCCGGTTCGCCGTACGCCGCGATTACCGCATCGACACCCCGCAGCAGCCCCACGGCGCCCTCTACGTGCAGAACGCGGAGCTGCACACCCACGGCTTCGTCTCCCCCGACCTCGGCATGGCCGCGTACCGCAACTCCTGCATCATCCGGGACATGCTCGGCCGCGAGCACTACCCCGTCGAACGTCGCATCGCCACACAGGAGTTCGGCGCCCCCGGCACACCGGGCACCTATACAGCAGACCCCGAGGGAGCAGCCAGCCGATGACCGACGACATCCGATTCCGCTACGAGGACCCGCAGTTGGGCGAGTTCGCGCTGCGCCCGGTCGCCCCGGAAGCCGACGCGCCCCTGCTGCACTCCTGGCTCACGCACCCCAAGTCGGCCTTCTGGCTCATGCAGGAGGCCCGACTCGACGACGTCGCCGCGGAGTTCGGCAAAGTCGCCGCCTCGCCGCACATCGAGGCCCTTCTCGGCCTCCACCGCGGCGAGCCCGCCTTCCTCACCGAACGGTACGACCCCTCGCGGATCGAACTGGCCGGCCTCTACCCGCACCGCAGCGGCGACGCCGGCATGCACTTCCTCTGCGCACCGACCGGCACCCCGCTCCACGGCTTCACCCTCGCGGTCATCACCACGGTGATGGCGTCCCTCTTCTCCGACGCGCGCGTGCAGCGCGTCGTCGTCGAACCCGACGTCCGCAACACCGCCGTGCACGCGCTCAACAGGGCCGTCGGGTTCGAGGAGATCGGGGAGATCACCAAGCCGGAGAAGCAGGCCCTGCTCAGCATCTGCACCCGCGCCCGATTCGAGGCCGCCACAGGAGTGACTTCAGCATGACCACCCCCCGCACCGACGACCCGCAGCAGGCAGCGGCCCACCTCACCCCCGAGCGCTGGGCCCGCGCCAACCGCCTCCTGATACGCAAGGCGCTCGCCGAGTTCTCGCACGAGCGCCTCCTCGCCCCCGAGCAGCGGTCGGCCCCCGGCGACGTACCGCACCAGTACGCCGTCCGCAGCGACGACGGCGCCACCGAGTACCGCTTCACCGCCCGCCTCGCCGCCCTCGACCACTGGCAGATCGACGCCGACTCCGTCACCCGCCACCGCGACGGCGCCGAACTCCCTCTGGACGCCTTGGAGTTCATCACCGAGGTACGCGGCGCCCTCGGCCTCGGCACGGAGATACTCCCCGTCTACCTCGAGGAGATCAGCAGCACCCTCGCCGGCACAGCGTTCAAGCTCACCAAGCCCGAGACCACCGCCGCCGAACTCGCCGCCGCCGACTTCCAGTCCGTCGAGTCCGGCATGACCGAGGGCCACCCCTGCTTCGTCGCCAACAACGGCCGGCTCGGCTTCGACCTCGCCGAGTACCACGCCTACGCACCCGAGGCCGGCGAGCCCGTCCGCCTCCTCTGGCTCGCCGCGCACCGCGACCGCGCAGACTTCCACACCTCCGCCGACCTCAGCTACGACAAGCTCGTCCGCACCGAGCTCTCGGGCGCCACCCTCCGCCGCTTCTCCGCCACGATGCAGGAACTCGGCCTCGACCTCGACGACTACTACCTCATCCCCGTCCACCCCTGGCAGTGGTGGAACAAGCTCACCGTGACGTTCGCCGCCGAGGTGGCCCGGCGCCACCTCGTCTGCCTCGGCCACGGCGACGACGACCACCTGGCACAGCAGTCGATACGCACCTTCTTCAACGCCAGCAACCCGCAGAAGCACTACATCAAGACGGCGCTCTCCGTCCTCAACATGGGCTTCCTGCGCGGCCTTTCGGCTTCGTACATGGAGGCGACCCCGGCCATCAACGACTGGCTCGCCGACCTCATCGCCGAGGACGACGTCCTCCGCGACACCGGCCTCGCCGTCCTCCGCGAGTGCGCCACCGTCGGCTACCACCCGGCAGCGTACGAGGCAGCGGCCCCCAAGGGCTCCCCGTACCTCAAGATGCTCGCAGCCCTGTGGCGCGAGAGCCCCGTGCCGCTCCTCGCACCGGGCGAGCGCCTCGCGACCATGGCGTCGCTCCTCCACACCGACCACGCGGGCGACTCCTACGCCGGCGCCCTCATCGCCCGCAGCGGCCTCCCCGCCGCCACCTGGTTCCGGCGCTACCTCGACGCCTACCTCACTCCGCTCCTCCACGCCTTCTACGCGTACGACCTCGTCTTCATGCCGCACGGCGAGAACGTGATTCTCGTCCTCGACGAACAGGGCGCACCGCAGCGGGCCATCTTCAAGGACCTGGCCGAGGAGATCGCGGTGATGAGCGAGGACGCCGTACTCCCGCCCGAGGTCGAGCGCGTCCGCGCGGCCGACGTCCCCGAGGACGTGAAGGTCCTCTCGCTCCAGACCGACATCTTCGACTGCTTCTTCCGGTTCCTCAACGGAATCCTCGCCTCCGAAGGCGTACTCGACGAGGACACCTTCTGGTCGACGGTCGCCGAGTGCATCCGCGACTACCAGAAGTCCAACCCGCACCTCGCCGAACGCTTCCGCCGCTACGACCTGTTCACCGACGAGTTCGCGCTCTCCTGCCTCAACCGCCTCCAGCTCCGCAACAACCGCGAGATGGTCGACCTCCAGGACCCCTCGGGCGCACTCCAACTGGTCGGCAACCTCCACAACCCCCTCGCCCGCTTCCGCCCCTGACTCGCCCTTCCGCGCTCAACACCTGCGCAGCCTCCCTCAGAAAACGGCCCCGAGCTCAACCGAGCCCGGGGCCGTGCCCATCCTCACCGCCTGAACCAGGCGACCAAACCGTCCTCAGTCCCGGCGCTCCCCACCGTCCTCGGAACTCTCCGCCTCGCTTCCCACACCCGAACCGGCCCCATAACCAAGGCCGTCCTCGCTCCGTCCGCCCTCGGAACCCGCACCGTCACCAGTGGCATCCGGGCCGCCCTCAGCACCCTGCCCGCTCTCAGGACCTGCGCCACGGTCATCGGCACCCGGGCCACCCTCGGACCGCATGCCACTCTCGGAACCGGCGCCGTCCCTGCCGGTACCTAGGCCGCCACCGGACCGCACGTCACTCTCAGCAGACTGGTCGCTCTCGAAATCTGCGCTGTCATCTACCGGACCCGGACCGTCCTCGGCCTTCGGCCCGTCGTTGCTCTCCGTCCCCGAGGCCGCTGCCTCGCCACCCTCCCGGGCGTCAGCGCCGGCGCCCCTGGACTCACTCTTCGCCTCGACGTCCCGCTCCGACCCCGCGTCGGAGGAGCCCGAACCTGCCTGTGCGGTGGTGGAGTTGGCATCGGTTCTGGGCGAGTCTCCGTGCACCTGGCGCAGGGCCTCGGCCCGCTGCTCCCGGCTCGACGTGCGGGCCTCATCGACCGGCTCGGTGTCCGCTGCCTCCTCGGCTTCGGGGTCGAGCGCGTCCACGAACTCCACCCCGTCGAGCTCAGCGAGGCGGTCCGAGGCGTCGGTCACCCCGTTCTGGTCGGACTCGACCGTCTTGGCGAACCACTCGCGGGCCTCGTCCTCCCTGCCGACCTCCAGCAGCGCGTCCGCATACGCGTAACGCAGCCTGGCAGCCCACGGCTGAGTGGAGTTCGACGCCAGCTCCTGACTCTGCAACGTCACCACCGCGGCCTCGGGCTGCCCCAGGTCACGCCGGGCCCCCGCAGCGACGAGGCGCATCTCGACCTGCCCCGCCTTGTCCAACTGCTTGACCTCGGGCTCACCGGCCATCGCCAATGCCTTTTCCGGACGCCCCAGTCCGCGCTCGCAGTCGGCCATCACGGGCCAGAGGTGCTGGAGGCCCGTCATACGTCGAGCAGCCCGGAACTCGGCCAACGCCTCGGCATACTTCTGCACCGCATACGCCGCGAACCCGGCCGCCTCCCGCACGGACGGCACTCTGGAAGCGAGCCGCAACGCGATCTTGGCGTGCTTGTAGGCGAGTTCGGGCTCCTCGTCGAGCAGACGCGCAACCATCACCAGATTCCGCCCGACATCCTCGGCGAGAGTCTTCGGCAGGCTCATCAACTCCTGCCTGACATCCCGATCCAACTCCTCGACGCTCACGTCCTCGGGAATCGGCATCCTCCGCACAGGCTCCCGCTCATGCCGAGCCCCCTGCCCACGATCCCGCCGATCCTCCCCGAACCGACCACCACCACGACGCTCCCCGGAGCGCCCGCCCCGATCGTCCCGGAACCGCCCTCCACCACGTCCACGGTCATCGCGGAACCGGCCACCATCACGTCCACGGTCATCGCGGAACCGGCCACCATCACGTCCACGGTCGTCCCGGGACCGGCCACCATCACGTCCACGGTCATCGCGGAACCGACCCCCGCCACGTCCCCGGTCGTCTCCGCCGCGCCCCCTGTCATCCCGGAACCGTCCCCCACCGCGCCCGCGGTCGTCCCCGGGACGCCCACCGCGACCCCGCTCCTCATCGAACCGTCGGCTACGGCCCTGCTCTCCATCGCGCCCACCACCGCGGTCGTCCCGACGAGCCCCCCGCCCGTCGTCCCGACGACCACGGCCGTCCCCGCGCTCGTCACGCTGTCCATAGGGACGCCGTCCCTCACGCTCATCCCGCTTGTAGGGCCTCTCCCCACGGTCACGGTCGCGGTCGTCCCGGCGATACGGACGCCCCTCGCGACCCCGGTCGCCGTCACGGCCCCCGTAGCCACCGCGGCCCTGGCTCCTGTCCCGCTCACCGTATGTACTGCGGTCACGTCGCTCCGGCCGCTCCTCGCCCCGCCGGTCGTCACGACGGGAGCCACGGCCCCGCTCGTCGTCCCCCGAACCACCACGCCAACGCGGTCCGTCCCGACGGTCGTTGCGTCCACCGCCCGGCCGGTAACCCCCGCGACCGCCGTCTCTTCCCCGCCTCTGCTCCTCACGGCGACCGTCACGCGCGCGGTCCTCGCCGCGCTGGTACCCGGACTGATCCGAACGACGCGGCGGCCGATCCTCCGGCGAGTTGGTGGACATCGAGATGACTCCTGTCTGCGGCTGCTGCACATTCATTCTCACGCAGCACGCGGTACGGCGCCTTCCGTACATGAACCGCAGCGGACGGCGCAGACCAACAAAACAAAAAAGGCCCCTGGCCTCCAGCGTCTGAACGCTGGGGGCCAGGGGCCTCACTAATAGTTCGGCGGTGTCCTACTCTCCCACACACTCCCGTATGCAGTACCATCGGCGCAGAAAGGCTTAGCTACCGGGTTCGAAATGTGACCGGGCGTTTCCCTCACGCTATAACCACCGAAACACTCACCCACACGCCGTGACACACGCACGCGCTACCGGGCCGAGCGAACAACACACTCTTCAGATAGAACCGAAGCAGCCGTTCGTTGTTTCAGAACTGCACAGTGGACGCGAAGCCTCTATGGACAAGCCCTCGGCCTATT